>NZ_CM173437.1:0-5505970 GCF_057767225.1 Gordonia sp. 11cp
GTTGTGTTCGGCGGTGTCCTACTCTCCCACACTGATTAAGGTGCAGTACCATCGGCGCTGGAGGGCTTAGCTTCCGGGTTCGGAATGGGGCCGGGCGTTTCCCCTCCGCTATAGCCGCCGTAACTTTGTGAAACAACCACACACGATTGCTTGTTTATAGCTTTCGTGTGTTGTTTCAGAAGTACATAGTGGATGCGAACACAACCAGAAACCAATGAATGGTCTGGTGATGTTGTGGGTGTTGTTGGTAAGTCCTCGGCCGATTAGTACCAGTCACCTGAACACATTGCTGTGCGTACAGTTCTGGCCTATCAACCCCATGGTCTGTAGGGGGCCTTAACCCCGCAAAAGGGGGTGAGAAACCTCATCTTGGAACAGGCTTCCCGCTTAGATGCTTTCAGCGGTTATCCCTTCCGAACGTAGCTAACCAGCAGTGCCCCTGGCGGGACAACTGGCACACCAGAGGTTCGTCCGTCCCGGTCCTCTCGTACTAGGGACAGGTTTCCTCAAGTTTCTTACGCGCGCGGCGGATAGAGACCGAACTGTCTCACGACGTTCTAAACCCAGCTCGCGTGCCGCTTTAATGGGCGAACAGCCCAACCCTTGGGACCTACTCCAGCCCCAGGATGCGACGAGCCGACATCGAGGTGCCAAACCATCCCGTCGATATGGACTCTTGGGGAAGATCAGCCTGTTATCCCCGGGGTACCTTTTATCCGTTGAGCGACACCGCTTCCACTTGCCGGTGCCGGATCACTAGTCCCGACTTTCGTCCCTGCTCGACATGTACGTCTCACAGTCAAGCTCCCTTGTGCACTTACACTCAACACCTGATTGCCAACCAGGCTGAGGGAACCTTTGGGCGCCTCCGTTACCTTTTAGGAGGCAACCGCCCCAGTTAAACTACCCACCAGGCACTGTCCCTGAACCCGATCAGGGTCCGAGGTTAGAAGTCCAATACGATCAGAGTGGTATTTCAACAACGACTCCATGAACACTGGCGTGCCCACTTCACAGTCTCCCACCTATCCTACACAAACCGAACCGAACACCAATACCAAGCTATAGTGAAGGTCCCGGGGTCTTTTCGTCCTGCCGCGCGTAACGAGCATCTTTACTCGTACTGCAATTTCGCCGAGTCTGTGGTTGAGACAGCAGAGAAGTCGTTACGCCATTCGTGCAGGTCGGAACTTACCCGACAAGGAATTTCGCTACCTTAGGATGGTTATAGTTACCACCGCCGTTTACTGGGGCTTAAATTCTCAGCTTCGCCACCAAAGTGACTAACCGGTCCTCTTAACCTTCCAGCACCGGGCAGGCGTCAGTCCGTATACATCGTCTTACGACTTCGCACGGACCTGTGTTTTTAGTAAACAGTCGCTTCTCTCTGGTCTCTGCGACCCACACCAGCTCAGGCAGTACATGCCGTCACCAGAATGGGTCCCCCTTCTCCCGAAGTTACGGGGGCATTTTGCCGAGTTCCTTAACCACAGTTCTCTCGATCGCCTTAGTATTCTCTACCTGACCACCTGTGTTGGTTTGGGGTACGGGCCGTGTACCAACTCACTAGAGGCTTTTCTCGGCAGCATAGGATCATGGAATTCACCGCAACGGCTACGCATCACCTCTCAGGCTTCATGAACGACGGATTTGCCTATCGCTCGCCCTACAGGCTTACACCAGTACAACCACTGACTGGCCCCACTACCTTCCTGCGTCACCCCATCGCTTGCCTACTACCAGCCAAGGTCCCATGCATCACCCCAACTCGGCACCCGAAGGCACTCTCGTGAGGATCAGGATGGTTAGTACAACTGATTCAGCATGGGCGCGGATACACGGGTACGGGAATATCAACCCGTTGTCCATCGACTACGCCTGTCGGCCTCGCCTTAGGTCCCGACTCACCCTGGGCGGATTAGCCTGGCCCAGGAACCCTTGGTCATTCGGCGGCAGAGTTTCTCACTCTGCTTTCGCTACTCATGCCTGCATTCTCACTCCCACACCCTCCACCACTAGATCACTCTGTAGCTTCCACGGATGCAGGACGCTCCCCTACCCACCCACACACCTGGCCGGAACCCCGTAAGGCTCCGACGGGCAAAATGTGAGTGCCGCGGCTTCGGCGGTGTACTTGAGCCCCGCTACATTGTCGGCGCAGGATCACTTGACCAGTGAGCTATTACGCACTCTTTCAAGGGTGGCTGCTTCTAAGCCAACCTCCTGGTTGTCTTCGCGACCCCACATCCTTTTCCACTTAGTACACGCTTAGGGGCCTTAGCCGGCGATCTGGGCTGTTTCCCTCTCGACTACGAACCTTATCGCCCGCAGTCTCACTGCCACACTCTCACTTACCGGCATTCGGAGTTTGGCTGACGTCAGTAACCCTGTGGGGCCCATCGGCCATCCAGTAGCTCTACCTCCAGTAAGAAACATGTGACGCTGCACCTAAATGCATTTCGGGGAGAACCAGCTATCACGGAGTTTGATTGGCCTTTCACCCCTACCCACAACTCATCCCCTCCATTTTCAACTGAAGTGGGTTCGGGCCTCCACGACGTCTTACCGACGCTTCACCCTGGCCATGGGTAGATCACTCCGCTTCGGGTCTAGACCCGGCGACTCAAACGCCCTATTCAGACTCGCTTTCGCTACGGCTACCCCACACGGGTTAACCTCGCCACCGAGCACTAACTCGCAGGCTCATTCTTCAAAAGGCACGCCATCACCCACCACCACAAGGGTGCACAGGCTTTGACGGATTGTAAGCGTCCGGTTTCAGGTACTATTTCACTCCCCTCCCGGGGTACTTTTCACCTTTCCCTCACGGTACTAGTCCGCTATCGGTCACCAGGAAGTATTCAGGCTTACCGGGTGGTCCCGGCAGATTCACAGCAGATTCCACGAGCCCGCTGCTACTTGGGGACACCGTCACGCAAGACCATGTGTTTTCAGCTACCGGACTCTCACCGACTACGGCAGACCATTCCAGGCCACTTCACCTAACACACGATTTTCTGACTCACGCTTCCACAGGCAGATGGAAGAAGACGAACCCCACAACCCCACACACACAACCCCTACCCGGTATCACATGCGCATGGTTTAGCCTCATCCGCTTTCGCTCGCCACTACTCACGGAATCACAATTGTTTTCTCTTCCTATGGGTACTGAGATGTTTCACTTCCCCACGTTCCCCCCACACAGCCTATACATTCAGCTGGTGGTAACACGACATCACTCGTGCTGGGTTTCCCCATTCGGACACCCTCGGATCACAGCTCGTTTGACAACTCCCCGAGGACTATCGCGGCCTACCACGTCCTTCATCGGCTCCTGGTACCAAGGCATCCACCGAACGCCCTTACACACTTACAACAACACCTACAAACAACCCCCACCACACAACCCCAAAGAGTCACGCCGCGAGGACCGAATGTAGACATCACCACAACAAACAAATCATTTTCTGCTAAATCACAGACCAAGCACCCCAACAACGTTGGAGCATTGGTTTGAAATAAAGATGCTCGCATCCACTATGCACTTCTCAAACAACACACACCCACCCACGAATCCGTGCTCCCGCAACCATCACAGTCACGATCACCACCCGAACCCGCATCATGAGCTAGGTCAGAGACAACACTGGTGTGTTCCCTCAGAACCCCGATAGCGTGACGATGAACCCGCCGGCCCTCACGAGCACTGGCAGTCACCCCGCACCGGCACCAGAAAGCGCCGAGCATGGATGTGTCTGATGTTTCACCCTCGAACACACACACGCCGCAGAACAAACGCCTGCTGAAACATGTGTTGTTGTGTGCTCCTTAGAAAGGAGGTGATCCAGCCGCACCTTCCGGTACGGCTACCTTGTTACGACTTCGTCCCAATCGCCGATCCCACCTTCGACAGCTCCCTCCCACAAGGGGTTAGGCCACCGGCTTCGGGTGTTACCGACTTTCATGACGTGACGGGCGGTGTGTACAAGGCCCGGGAACGTATTCACCGCAGCGTTGCTGATCTGCGATTACTAGCGACTCCGACTTCATGGGGTCGAGTTGCAGACCCCAATCCGAACTGAGACTGGCTTTAAGGGATTCGCTCCACCTCACGGTATCGCAGCCCTCTGTACCAGCCATTGTAGCATGTGTGAAGCCCTGGACATAAGGGGCATGATGACTTGACGTCATCCCCACCTTCCTCCGAGTTGACCCCGGCAGTCTCCTGCAAGTCCCCGGCATAACCCGCTGGCAATACAGGACAAGGGTTGCGCTCGTTGCGGGACTTAACCCAACATCTCACGACACGAGCTGACGACAGCCATGCACCACCTGTACACCAACCACAAGGGAACGACTATCTCTAGCCGCGTCTGGTGTATGTCAAACCCAGGTAAGGTTCTTCGCGTTGCATCGAATTAATCCACATGCTCCGCCGCTTGTGCGGGCCCCCGTCAATTCCTTTGAGTTTTAGCCTTGCGGCCGTACTCCCCAGGCGGGGTACTTAATGCGTTAGCTACGGCACGGATCCCGTGAAAAGGAACCCACACCTAGTACCCACCGTTTACGGCGTGGACTACCAGGGTATCTAATCCTGTTCGCTACCCACGCTTTCGCTCCTCAGCGTCAGTTACTACCCAGAGACCCGCCTTCGCCACCGGTGTTCCTCCTGATATCTGCGCATTTCACCGCTACACCAGGAATTCCAGTCTCCCCTGTAGTACTCAAGTCTGCCCGTATCGCCTGCACGCCTACAATTGAGTTGCAGAATTTCACAGACGACGCGACAAACCGCCTACGAGCTCTTTACGCCCAGTAATTCCGGACAACGCTCGCACCCTACGTATTACCGCGGCTGCTGGCACGTAGTTGGCCGGTGCTTCTTCTCCAGGTACCGTCACTCACGCTTCGTCCCTGGTGAAAGAGGTTTACAACCCGAAGGCCGTCATCCCTCACGCGGCGTCGCTGCATCAGGCTTGCGCCCATTGTGCAATATTCCCCACTGCTGCCTCCCGTAGGAGTCTGGGCCGTGTCTCAGTCCCAGTGTGGCCGATCACCCTCTCAGGTCGGCTACCCGTCGTCGCCTTGGTAGGCCATTACCCCACCAACAAGCTGATAGGCCGCGGGCCCATCCCACACCGCAAAAGCTTTCCACCAACCACCATGCGACAGTTGGTCATATCCGGTATTAGACCCAGTTTCCCAGGCTTATCCCAGAGTGCAGGGCAGATCACCCACGTGTTACTCACCCGTTCGCCACTCGAGTACCCAGCAAGCTGGGCCTTTCCGTTCGACTTGCATGTGTTAAGCACGCCGCCAGCGTTCGTCCTGAGCCAGGATCAAACTCTCCATGAAAAAACAGCGAAACAAAACCAACCCCACAAAAGGGCCAGCGTTTCAACAAAAATCAGGAAAGCACAACCTGACCAAAATAAACCTAGCAAAATGTGACACCCAGACGGGGCCGAGCGCCACACAAAACAAACATCTACATCCACAAAAGATGCACAATGCCAAAAAATTGGCATCAGACAATTCATCATCACACTATCGAGTTCTCAAAGAACACACACCCACCAGCTACCCACCCCAACAAAGGGACTCTCACCAGCAGACTTGCATGTCAACCTACCAAGCCACCCCGTCTCCGAGGCAACTCTTCCAACCTACCAGACCCCAACCCCAGCCCGCAACCCCGAAGAAATTCCGGACTGAAGGAGATCTGGCAACCCCAACCAACCCAGCCAAGACACAAAGCCTCAACCAAAACAATCAGGGGCGGTCAGCCACAAACCCGGTCTCCACTCCCCGAACCAGACCCTTCCAGGCCCTCCGGGGCGGCGCCGTGGCGCGCTGACTCGACATAAGTTACGCACCACTCCACTCGACGTCAAATCGCCTGGTCACAGGCGGTCTGGAGCTCGTGTCACCGGCATACCCGTGCAGACTTCGTGCGGCTGTCCCCGCCAAACCGGTCGATCGGCACCCCGGGGCGGCTGGGCACGTGATCGGCGGCGGCCTTCTCGCCGTCGACCGGGATCAGCAGATCGGATCACCCGACCTCGACTCGAAGCACCTCGAGTCCGGTCGGCGAGTCGACCGGTGTGAGTGCGCCGGCCTCCCTCGAGGGATCGTCTTCGCCGAGAGGACTTCGCCCACCGAGGTGTCGGCAGATAGCAAGAACCCCCGCCCGGGAGTCCCGGGCGGGGGTTCTTGGTGTTGGTAGCGGGGACAGGATTTGAACCTGCGACCTCTGGGTTATGAGCCCAGCGAGCTACCGAGCTGCTCCACCCCGCGTTGGTGAACACAACGTTACACAGCGGTTCGTCAGCGATGCAAATCGATACCCCAACCTGTCGCGACCTGGGCAAACGCCCGTGACGGCGGTCACTTCCGGCACGTAGCCCCAGGTCGGCGCGAGGTCGCCGGAGGCCGCCGGCGTGGGTCCTTGAATGTGATGCCGATCACATCGGGCGTACACTCGGCACACGAGAGGCCACCGCCGAGGAGGAACCATGAACACTCACCGTTTCCACCACGAGAGCCACGGCAATCATCCGATGAGCTTCGTCGGTTTCGTCCTCGCACTGGGCGGGTTCGCCATGGCCGCACTCTGGCTCGTCCACATGGCCGTCGGCAACGTGGGTACCGCGATCGTCTGCGGCCTGTTGATGGTCGCCGCGTTCGCCGCCGCGGTGTCGATCTTCTTCTCGCTGGGTCATCGACACCACCACAGTCCGGTACTCCCCGACAACACCCCCAACGAAACCGAGCGCTACCTGCGGAAATATCGCGGCTAGCGATACCTCGCACACGTAGCGCTCGGTGACAGGGCGATCCTCGACTAGTTGGGCGCCGCCAGTGACTCGTACCGGGCAACAGCCTGGCTCAACTGGTCGAGCGCCTGACCGTATGCGGCGAAATCCCCACCCTGCTGAGCTTGGCGCAAGGCCGTGATCGCATCTCCGATGGCCTTCGCGGCAGCATCGCGCTCCGGCGAATCACCCTGCTGCGGTGGCTCATTCGGAGTCGGGGTGCCTGTGTCGGGCGACCCGGCCTGGTCCGGCTCGGTCGGCTCCTGGTCGTCGGGGATCACTCCCAAGGCGGGTGTGATGCCGACCTGCCGCAGTGCGGCCGCAGTAGTCGGCGCGTAACCGATACTTGCCACTCGTTCAGCTGGTTCGTACCGGGTGATCACCCGGAACAGGCGGGGGAAAGCTTCCTGGCCCTGCGCCTGTGCATAGACCGGGACGACGTGCAGAATCCCGTTGTCTCCGACCGGAAGAGTGAGCAGGTTGCCGAACGTCACTGTCGCATTGTTCTCAAGGGGCTTCAGCGAATCGGCGACCTTGCGGTCCGTCTTCATCGGGTTGAAGGCCTGTTTCGGACCCGACCGTTGCGCGTTCCCGGGCAGCTGCTTGACCGTCATCTGCCCGTAGTTCTCGGGGTTCGACGACACCGTCACGTATGCACCGAGGATCGGCCGGTTGAGTCGGGTGAGAACCGAGGTCAACTGGAACGTCGGCTGTCCGCTCTCCGGGTCGGACGCCACGAAGTAGTACGGCGGCTGATCGAGTCCGCGCTGATCGGCATCGGGATCGGTCGGATCCGAGGGCACCGACCAGAAGTCGCTCGCCTGGAAGAACGTCTGCGGCGAATCGACGTGGTAGCGGGTCAGCAGCGACCGCTGGATCTTGAAGATGTCCTCGGGGTAGCGGACGTGTTCCCGCAGCGACGTCTGCGCGTCGAAGTCGGCGCGAGACTTCACCGTTCCCGGGAAGACCTCCATCCACGTCTTCAGCACCGGGTCCTCGGTGTCGAACTGGTACAGCTCCACCTCACCGGTGTAGGCGTCGACGGTCGCCTTCACCGAGTTGCGCACGTAGGACACGGTCTTGTTGACCTGGGTGCGGCCGGTCTGCCCGGGATTGAGGTCCTGGGCGTCGGCGGTCGCACTCTGCAGCGAGGTCGGCTGCGAATACGGGTAGTTGTCGAGAGTGGTGTAACCGTCGACGATCCACTTGATCGAGCCGTCCTCCATGACCGCGGGGTACGTCTTCGAATCCACCGTCAACCACGGCGCGACCTGTTCGACGCGGTCGCGGGGGTCGCGGTTGTAGATGATCTTCGACGCCGAGTTGATCTCCCCCGACAGCAGGAAGTTGCGCTCCGCGTATTTGGCCATGTAGAGCACCCGGTTGAACCAGTTGCCCAGGGACACCCCGGCCGGCCCCTGATAGGTGTACTTGTCGTCACCGATGTCGTGCTCACGCGCCTGTCCGTCGTCGGAACCGACGATCGCGTAGTCAGGGTCGATCTTCGCGAGCAGCTCACCGAAGTAGATGCGGGGCTGCGCCACCTTGATCGGGGCGTCGCGCTTGTACTCCTCGGACTGGTAGTTCGAGGTGTCGCTGACGTAGTAGAACGGGTCGCCGCCGCCGTCGATGTCGTTGACGTCGCGCGACTCGTTCACCCGGTTGGCGGGCGCTGCAACGAACCCGTCCCCGTGGGTGTAGACGAGGTGCTTGTTCAGCCAGTTCTGCTGGTTCTCGAGGTAGCGACTGGGATCCAGCTCGCGCACCGCGACAACGAAGTCACGCAGCTCGCCGTCGATGCGATAGCGGTCGACCGCAAGTTGGGTCGGGAACCCGTAGAAGTTCTGCCGCTGCTGCTGCTGGATGAATGTCGGCGACACGACGTTCGGGTCCAGGACGCGGACGTTCGACAGTGTCGGCACGTCGCTGTTCACGAGTGCCGGTGTGGCCGGTCGGGAAGTCCAGTCGTTCTGGGTGACGACCTTGTCCGGCCCGATCCCGTACGCCTCGCGCGTCGACGTGATCGCGCGGTCTATGTATTCGGCTTCTTTCTGCGCCGCGTTCGGCTTGACCGAGAACTGCTCCATCGTGAGCGGCCAGCCGACCCCGATGAGCAACGCGGAGAACAGCATCAGGACGGTGGCGAGTGCCGGCACCCGGAGGTCGCGGAGCACGATCCCGGCGAAGAACGCGACCGCACAGATGACCGCGATCGCCATCAGGATGAGTTTCGACGGCAGCACCGCATTGATGTCGGTGTAGCTCGCGCCGGGGAAGATCTCGGCTTTTCGTTGACTCGACAACAAGGAGTATCTGTCCAGCCAGTAGGCGGCCGCCTTCAACAGCAGGAAGGTGCCGGCCAGCACCGCCAGCTGGATTCGCGCCGCGGTGGTGACCGTACCGCCGCCCTGGCCCAGACGGATTCCGCCGAAGAGGTAGTGGGTGACCAGGTTCGCCAGGAAGGCGACCACGACCACGACGAACAACAGGTTCAACACGAACCGGTAGAACGGCAGGTCGAAGGCGTAGAACCCGATGTCCAGGTTGAACTGGGGATCGGTCCGCCCGAACGACTGCCCGTGCAGGAACATCTGCACCGTCGCCCAGGATCCCTGCGCGACCAGGCCGGCCAGCGCGCCGATGATCACCGCCGGGACGATCGCGAACCAGCGGACCTTGCTCATGATGGCGGTGCGGTAGCGCGCGAGCGGATCGTTCGGTCCCGCGGTCGGGGCGAACACCGGACGGCTGCGGTACGCCAGGGACACCGCGCCGAAGATGATGGCCCCGACGACGATCGTGGTGACCGCGAAGAGGATCACACGGGTCCAGATCACCTTGGTGAAGACGCCGGAATACCCGACGTTGGAGAACCAGAGCCAGTCGGTCGCGAGACCGACCAGGCGTGGCCCGACGAGCAGCAGCACCAGGACGGCCACGCCGAGCCCGATGATGATCTTGCTCCTGCGTGACAGTGTCGGCATTCCCGCCGGCCCTCGGACGCCCACCAGACCCACTCTCCAAAGCTCTCAACCCGGACACCACCCGCACACGATTGCCTGCTGGGCGTGGTGCCCACTGTACTGGCACCACCCGGGTGACCAACTCACTCGGGGCGCCCGCTCAACGATCGCGACACGTCGGTGGTTCCCTCGCGGCACGGCGGGGTCGTCGTCGTCCGGCACTGCGAGGCAAGATGAGCACGTGCCCGGCGACTCGAACACCCCTCGTGCCTTTTCCACCGACGACCTCGGCAGTGCCCTGAGCGAGATCATGGAACACGTCGACACGCGCGGCTGGGGACAGCCACCGTCGGTGTTCGCGCTGGCGCCCACCGCGCTTCTCGCCGAACGTCTTCCCGACGTCATCTCCGCGGACGGCCCGGTCTTCACGCCCGTGGAGGAGGATGTCGCCGACCTCGACGAGTTCCTGGCGTCGGCGATCTGGCCCCCGGCGGTCGCCGGCGCCGCGGTGGCCATCGAGATCATCATCGTCGAGCCCGAGGACGACGATGACCTCACGCCCCGCTACGTCGTCACCGAGACCGGCGACCAGCACCCGGACGAGGAGGTCGCCCGCCTGGTCGTCGGGGTACTGCGCAATGGCACCGACCTGGCCCTGATGCGGCTACGTCCGATCCCCGACGAGGAACCCGAGCTGCTCACCCATCCGCAGCTGGCCCTCGAACTGCGGGAAGCACTGCACGACACCTTCGCCCCCGATGAGCCGGAGACACCCGGGCGGAGCTGACCCGCGGTTGCCGGTGCCGCGTCAGCAGGTCGGCGCGGGACGTCCCGCGCCGATCGCACCCAGCGCGTCGACCGCGCCGTCGAGGGTGTCGACCTTGACCAGCTCGAGTCCGTCCGGTCGCTCGGAGACCGCTTCGGCACAGTTGCGGGCCGGGACGAGGAACACCGTCGCGCCGGCGTCGCGTGCGGCGCGGGTCTTGTGCGTGATGCCGCCGATCGGTCCGACCGCACCCTCGTCGGTGATGGTGCCGGTGCCGGCGATGAACTTGCCGGAGGTCAATTCGCCGGGACTCAGCTGGTCGATGACCGCGAGTGCCAGCATCATCCCGGCCGACGGCCCGCCGATGTCCCCCACCGTGTAGGTGACCTCGAGCCGGGGATCGGCGTTGACGACCTCCGGGACGACACCGAGATACCCGTCGTCGGGGTTCGCGGGATGCTTGCCGAGCGTGACCGACACGGTCTGCCGGGCGCCGGCACGGATGATCTCGAGCGGGAGCACGGTTCCGGGCGGGTTGTCACCGACGACCTTCCGGAGCTGTTCGCCGGTCTCCACCGGCACACCCCCGGCCGCCACGACCTCGTCACCGGCGCGCAGCACCCCGACCGCGGGCCCGTCGGGTCCGACGCTCGCGACGCGCAGCGCCGTCGGCCGGTCCAGGTAGCGGAGCGCGGCGACCGTCGCGTTCTCCTCCGAACCCGTCATCTGCTGGGCGTTCTCCTGCTGCACCTGTTCGGTGGTGCGGTCGGGCGGATAGACCTGATCACGGGGAGTGAGGGAGTAGGTGCCCGACAACCACATGCCCAGCGCGTCGAAGAGCGACAGCCCGTCCCGGACTGAGACGGTGGTGAGATTCAGGTGCCCGGTCGTCGGATCGGTTGCCGCCCCGTCGATCTGCACGACCTTGCGCTCGACGACCGCGCCGTCGTCCTCCACCTTCGTCGTGCCGAGCGTGTTCAGCGTCGGTCCGGGTCCGAGTGCGGCGTAGGGCACCTGCACCTGTGTGCCCACCACCAGCAACGCCAGCAGGACCACGGTGGAGACCGCGGCCGCGGCGATTCTCCGGAAGCGGGGGCTCGAACTCATTCCGCACACGATAGTGCCCCGCGGCGACGACGAGCCTGCCGCGCCGAGGCAGCATGAGCCGACTACGCGCAGGGCGAACAGTCGTCGCCGTTTGCGCGCCTCACCGGGCGGTACGGTGGAACCCATGAGTGATCTGCCCTTCGGCTTCTCGTCGTCCGATGACGGCGACGACGACCGCGCCAAGAACAGCGGTGACAAGAACAAGCCGGGCGACAATCCCGGCGGCAACCCGTTCGGCGGGTCCAATCCGTTCGGATTCGGGGGCGGCCAGGGGTTCGGGGGCGGGCCGGGCGGCGAGTTCGACCCGTCGAACTTCGACCCCAACATGATCGGCCAGATGTTCTCGCAACTGGGCAACATGTTCAGCGGCATGGGGGCGGGAATGGCCGGCGGCGGGGACGGCCCGGTGAACTACTCGGTGGCGACCAATCTGGCTCGGCAGCAGATCGGTTCGTTCACCCCCATCCTCGAGAAGGAGAACACCGCGTCGGCCGACGCCGTCCGCCTCGCCGACGTCTGGCTCGACGACGCGACGAACTTCCCCAGCGGGGTCACCCAGACCGTGGCGTGGACCCCGGTCCAGTGGCTCGAGGAGTCCATGGACACGTGGAAGGGTCTGTGCGATCCGGTCGCCGAACAGCTGGCCCGGACCTGGCAGGACAACCTCCCCGCCGAGGCCGCACAGTTCGCCGGCCCGATGATCGGGATGCTCACCCAGATGAGCGGCATGGCGTTCGGCACGCAGCTCGGCCAGGGCCTCGGACAGCTCGCCAAGGAAGTACTGACGTCGACCGACGTCGGCCTGCCGCTGGCGCCCGAGGGCATCGCCGTCCTGCTTCCCGAGGCGATCGCGAAGTTCGCCGAAGGTCTCGAGCAGCCGGCGCAGGAGATCATCGTCTTCCTCGCCGCGCGTGAGGCCGCACATGTGCGCCTGTTCACCCACGTCGGCTGGTTGCGTCAGCGACTGCTGACCACCGTCGAGGAATACGCCCGCGGAATCAGTATCGACTTCAGCGGGATCACCGACGCCACCGCCGGGATCGACCCGACCCAATTGCTCTCCGACCCTTCGAAACTCGAGGAGCTCATCAACTCGTCGACGTCGTTCGAGCCGACCACGACCCCTGAGCAGAAGGCAGCGCTCGGCCGCCTCGAGACCCTGCTCGCCCTCATCGAGGGCTGGGTGGAGCAGGTCGTGACGCGAGCACTCGGCGATCGGATCCCGAGCACCGGCGCACTCACCGAGACCATGCGCCGCCGGCGCGCCTCGGGCGGGCCGGCCGAGCAGACGTTCGCGACCCTCGTCGGTCTCGAGCTCCGACCCCGCAAGGTCCGCGAGGCGTCGGAGCTGTGGCGTCGCACGCTGGAGGCGACCGACGTCGCGACCAGGGACGGCGTGTGGGCTCACCCGGATCTGCTGCCCGATTCCGACGACCTCGACAATCCCGCCGGTTTCATCGATCGTCTCCTGGCCGGCGACGAACTCGACGACCCGATCGCACAACTCGAGAAGACCATCGCCGACGAGAAGGCGCGCGGCGATGAGCGCAAGCGCCCCGGTCCCCAGACACCCGAATCCGGAGGCGACCCCGGTGACGACTCGGCGCAAGGCGGATCGTAGATCCACACCCTCGGTTGATCCGGCCGTGTTGTGGATAACCTGCTCACCGAACGTCACTGAAGGCGTCCGGCTGGCAGAGTTGCCGCATGTCGCCAGCCCGGACGAGTTCCAGCGCCATCTCGGCTCCCACCCGCGCGGATCGTTCGACCGCTCTGCCCCGGCTGCTACCGGGTACGCCGATTCTCGTCCAGCCCGGGAACTCGGTCCGGGTCGGGATCGATCCGGCCGACAGCCTGCTCCTCGAGTTCGACGCCGCGGTGTCGGCGCATTCCGTTGCCGCGCTGCTGCGGTCGCTGGAGGACACGTGCACGACGGACACCTTCGCCCGCCGCGCCCGCCGCGCGGGCCTGCACGACGACGACCTCGACCTCGTCCTGAGCAGTCTGGTGGCGGCCGGCCGCGCGGTCGTCGATGTCGATCGCCGCACGCCGGAATTCCGCATCCTGATCCACGGTCAGGGACCGATCAGCGAGCAGCTGACGAGTTCGTTGGGTGGCACGGGCAGATCTGCCCGGCGGACCATGCGCCGACTCCCCGACGGCTCGCTCGACGCCATCGACACCGACCTGGTGATCCTGACCGACTTCGTCGTCCACGACCCGCGGGTCGTCTTCGCGCTGACCCGCGCCCGGATCCCCCACCTGCTGGTCCGGGTGCGAGACGGGGTGGGCATAGTCGGGCCGCTGGTGTTGCCCGGTCTGTCCAGCTGCCTGATGTGCGCCGACCGGCACCGGTCCGACGCGGACCCGGAGTGGCCGGCATTGGCCGTGCAACTGATCCGAACGTCGGGACAGGCGAGTCCGACCATCCTGGCGATGACCACCGCCATCGCGCACTCCCAGATCGAACGGCTGGTGGCCGCCGTGCACGACGAGCGGCCGAGTTCGGGTCCGCCGCCGGTCCCGCAGCTGCTGGATCGCGTGCTGGAGGTGCGCGACGACCCGACTCGACTGGACATCAAGCGGTGGTCGCCGCACCCGGACTGCGATTGTCGTCCCGTACCGGATTCACGAGCCAGGTCGTCTAATGTGTGACGCGGAAAGGATGCTATGACCGACATCACCAAAGGACAGGGTCGCCGAAACGCGAAACTGGCTTCTCTTCCGATCGGTATGGCCGGTCGGGCCGCTGCCGGTTTCGGCAAGCGCATGGTCGGCAGGGACCGAGACGAGGTCAACCAAGAGCTCCTGGAGAAATCCGCCGAACAGCTTTTCGCCGTCCTCGGCGAACTCAAGGGCGGCGCCATGAAGGTCGGGCAGGCGCTCTCGATCATGGAAGCCGCCATCCCCGACGAATTCGGCGAGCCCTTCCGCGAAGCCCTCACCAAATTGCAGGCCGACGCCCCGCCGATGCCGGCGGACAAGGTCCACAAGGTGCTCGACCAGCAGCTCGGTACCCGCTGGCGCGAGCGTTTCCAGGACTTCTCCGATGTGCCGGCTGCCTCTGCGTCCATCGGACAGGTCCACAAGGGGGTCTGGTCCGACGGTCGCGAGGTCGCGGTCAAGGTGCAGTATCCCGGCGCCGATCACGCCCTGAAGGCCGACCTGAAGACCCTGTCCCGCATGTCCGGACTCCTGCAGCGCCTGTCCCCCGGCACCGATGTCAAGGCGATGATGGACGAACTCATCGACCGGACCGAGGCCGAACTCGACTACCTCGGTGAAGCCGACAACCAGCGCGCCTTCGCCAAGGCCTACGACGGTCATCCCGATTTCCTCGTCCCCAAGGTCGTCGCGAGCGCACCCAAGGTCGTCGTCTCGGAGTGGGTGGACGGCGTTCCTCTGTCGAAGGTCATCACCACCGGTGACCAGAAGACCCGCGACGATGCCGCCGCGAAGATGGCCGAGTTCGAGGTCAGCTCCCCGTATCGGGTCGGGCTCCTGCACGGCGACCCGCATCCGGGCAATTTCTTCCTGGCCACCGACGGACGTTTCGGTGTCCTCGACTTCGGTGCGGTGGGTCACTATCCGGACGGTCTCCCGCCCGAGACCGGTCCGATCCTGCGACTGGCGCGCGACCAGAAGTACGACGAGCTCAAAGAACTCATGATCTCGGCCGAGTTCATCCGTCCGTCCCACGCGAACAAGGTGACGAGTGCCGACCTCGAGGCCTACCTGCGTCCGTACGTCGACCCGCTCTTCTCCGAGTCGTTCCACTTCACGCGGAAGTGGATGCAACGGGCCGCGGGCAAGGCCACCGACGTGCGGGGCGAGGTGTACAAGACGTCACGAAACCTCAACGTGCCCAAGCGTTTCGTGATGGTCTTCCGCGTGCTCGGCGGTTGCGTCGGCATCGCCTCGCAACTCGAGGCGCACGCTCCCTACCGCGCCATCATGGAGGAGTGGGTACCCGGCCTGGGCGACTGACCCCGCCCCCCGGCAGACACGACACGCAGAAACGGCACCGACGCCGCGAGCATCACTGCTCACGGCGTCGGTGTCGTTTCGTTCGTTGTCACGCAACGTTCTTGCGCGGGCGGCCGCGGGGGCGCTTGCGTGCGATGACAGCGCCTCGCTCGAAGATCTCGCCGCCCCAGACCCCCCAGGGTTCGGACCGATCGAGTGCGGCCTGCAGGCACTGGGTCCGCAGCGGGCACTCGGCGCACATCGCCTTCGCACGCTCGAGGTCACGGGGGTCTTCGGCGAACCACAGATCTGCGTCGGCGACCTGGCAGGGCAGGTCGAGCCGGGCGGTCGCTGCGCGGTCCGCCGACATACAGGACTCGAGTACGCATTCGACAGTCATTGGGATTCTCCACATCTGCTCGTTTGGGGTGTTGAACCCGAGTCCTCGATGTGGCTCTGTGTCCGAGACCCCTAGCGGGGCGGAGATTCGGATGACAGAAAAAAGAGGGCCACGGGTGTCGCCTCTGCGATTCGCCCGTGGCCCGGATTGTCTCGGAGATCTAACTCCGGGAACTTCGGAACAGAACGGGGAACCGACGCGGCGCGGGTGCTACTGCTGCGGGCGGTGCGATTCGCGCTACGCGCGCTTCGGCTGCCAGGTGCAGAGCCGCCGGAGGGACGGCGACCGGGCGTGCAAAGCTCGTGCACGCTCGGGCGACCGGCATCCAGGAGCGGGTGCGACCGGTACGCGCGATGGCGGGCTGGTTCGGCGTCGCCGCATGCGATGTGGTCGCATACGCGCTCGCCGCGCTCAGTTTCGCCGCAGACTGGCAGATGCCGGCCTGGCGCACGATGATTCCGTTCACTGATCCGCTCCTTTCTGGTCTCGTGGCTTTCCGCGTTGTCGTCGGTCGTCGGTGATTCTGCTGGGGCCGTGTGACGGACGCACTCGGCCGATCCCCGTACTGACGGGAATCAGACTAGACGCTGGGCAGAAACACGCACAACCTATTTTTGACCTGCAGTTTTGACGAGGTCGAGGATGTCCTCGCCGTACTCGTCGACCTTCTTGGCCCCGATCCCCGAGATCGCCACCAGCGCAGCGGTATCGGTGGGACGCTGCTCGGCGATCGCGGTGAGCGTCTTGTCGGAGAAGACGACGAACGCCGGAACCTTCTTCTCCAGGGCCCGCTCGCGACGCCACTCCTTGAGCGAGACCAACAGCCCCTCGTCGAGGTCCGACGGGCATCCGGCGCACCGGCCGAGCAGTGTCGCGGTCGAATCCATCAGCCGTGAACCGCAGACCCGGCACGTCGGTCCGCGGCGGGGTGTGCGCTCCTTCGCGATCGGCGAGGCGGGCGAGTCGTCGGGAACGAGGTCGGCGAGGAACCGTGACCGCCGCCGGGCGCGGCCTCCCTCGTTGCGGGCCAGCGCCCACGACAGGTGCAGGCGCTCGCGGGCGCGGGTGACGCCGACGTAGAACAGCCGGCGTTCCTCCTCGACCTCCTCCCACGACCCCTTGATCGCCTGACTGATGGGCAGCGACCCGTCGGTGAGTCCGACGAGGAACACCGCATCCCATTCGAGTCCCTTGGCCGCATGCAGCGACGACAGCGTCACGCCCTGCACGGTCGGCGGATGGCGCGCCTCGGCGCGGGCCGCGAGCTCCGCCGACAGCTGCGGCAGTGTCAGCCCGGGGTTCTCGGCCACCATGTCCTCGGTCAGCTGGACCAGCGCCTTCAGCGACTCCCAGCGGCTGCGCGCCTGCGTACCCGACGGCTCTTCCGCCGTGAGCCCGAGTTCGCCGAGGACTGCTCGCACGACGTCGAGGATCTCCACGTCGGGCCTGACCTCGCGACCGGCGACCGTGGCGAGCTGCCGCATGGCCTGCCGGACCTCCGTGCGCGCGAAGAACGCCTCGCCGCCGCGGACCTGGTACGGGATGCCCGCCTCGGTCAGCGCCTGCTCGTAGTTCTCCGACTGCGCGTTGACGCGGTACAGGATCGCGATCTCCGCGGGCGCGACCCCGGCACGGATGAGGTGTTTGATCTCGATGGCGACAGCCGTTGCCGCGGCGGGCTCGTCGTCGTACTCGGCGAACTGCGGTGCCGGGCCGGCGGGTCGTTGTCCGACGAGCCGGAGGCGGGTACCCGCGATCCGTCCTCGGGCCGCACCGATGACCCGGTTCGCGAGGTCGACGACCTGCGGAGTCGACCGATAGTCCCGCTCCAGGCGGACGACCGTCGCCTCGGGGAACCGGCGGCTGAAGTCCAGCAGATGGTTGGGGGACGCGCCGGTGAAGGTGTAGATCGTCTGGTTGGCGTCACCGACGACCGTCAGATCGTCGCGCTCGCCGAGCCAGGCGTCGAGCAGACCCTGCTGCACCGGGGTCACGTCCTGGTACTCGTCGACGACGAAACACCGGTACCGCGCACGGAACTCGTCCGCCGCTCCCGGTTCGGCGGTGAGGATCTGCGTCATGTAGATGAGCATGTCGTCGAAGTCGAGCAACCGGTCGCCGTCGGGTGAGACCTTGGCGTCCTCGTAATGCCCGTACACGGCAGCGACCTTCGCCGGCGGCGCGGGGGACTCGCGGCCGAGCCGGCCGACGGCCTCGACATAGTTCTCCGGTGAGATCAGCGAGGCCTTCGCCCACTCGATCTCCGACGACAGGTCGCGCAGGGTGTCGGTGGCGGTGTCGAGACCGGAGCGCCGGGCCGCGCGCGAGATGAGCGGGAACTTGTTGTCGAGGAGCTCCCACCGTGCGTCGCCGAACGCCCGCGGCCAGAAATACCGCAACTGGCGCATCGCAGCGGCGTGAAAGGTCTGGGCCGCGACGCTGCCCCCCGAACCGCCGCTGACACCGAGACCGCGCAACCGGGTCCGCATCTCCCCGGCTGCCCGTGCGGTGAACGTGACCGCGAGCACCTGACCGGGATTCACCTGCCCGGTGTCGATGAGGTGGGCGATCCGTCGGGTGATGGTCCGCGTCTTGCCCGTACCCGCCCCGGCCAGCACACACACCGGTCCGCGCGGCGCCAGGACCGCGGCACTCTGTTCGGGGTCGAGCCCCTCGACCGCGCCTCGACTCACCGGCGACGAGGCACGAGGCGAGGACTCGGGGTTCGCAGCAGAAGTCGGGTGAGGCACGGCGTCCACTATGTCACCAACCACCGACGCCGCCCGCAGGGGAGAACGACGCAACCGGGAACAGCCGGCCCGGACATGGTGTTATGAGACCCATGAGCAACGTGATCGACGACGAGGCCGGCGCCCGCACCTCCGACACCGGCGAACTGACCATGTACACGACGTCGTGGTGCGGATTCTGTGCCCGCCTCAAGACCGGCCTGAAGAGCAGCGGCATCAGCTGGCAGGAGATCGACATCGAGCTGAACCCCGACGCCGCGGAGTTCGTGGGCAGTGTCAACGGTGGCAATCACGTGGTGCCCACCGTCCTCTACGCCGACGGCACCACCGCCACCAACCCCTCCATCGCCGACGTCAAGGCCAAGCTGGGCGTCTGACACGCTGGGCATCTCGCCCAGCCCTTCGCTCCGATTTGGCACCGGCAGACCTCAACTCGACTGATGGACTTCGATCGAGGTCCATCAGTCGAGTTGAAGTCTGTCGGTCGTCAAGGGCGGGCGGCTGTCGCCAGAGTCCGCGCTATCCGGCCGCCCAGGCCTCGATCATCGACCGCGCGATGGAGATCGACCCGGGGAGACGCAGGCGGTCGGCGTCGTCGGAACCCGGCGCCTCGGCGCGCGACCAGCCGTCGCCGCGGGCCAGTGCTTCCCGGACCTCGTCGCGGCGGAACCACTGCGCGTCGCCGATCTCGCCGTCGAGGAATGCCAGCTCGTCGGCCGGGTCGCCGATCGCCGCGAAACCCAGCATGAGCGATCGCGGGAACGGCCACGGCTGGCTTCCCAGGTAGCGCGGTTCGCGCACCACGATCCCGACCTCCTCGTGCACCTCCCGCAGCACACACTGTTCGAGCGACTCCCCCGGCTCGACGAAACCGGCCAGCGTCGAATACCAGCCGGCCGGCCACACCGCCTGCCGGCCGAGCAGGATCCGATCGGCGCCGTCGTGGACGACGGTGATGATCGCCGGGTCGGTCCGCGGGAACTCGTCCCGTCCGGAGTCGACGCTGCGCCGGACCCAGCCGCCTCGCGCGGGCTGGGTGACCGAACCGTCGACCGGTGAATGACGGGCGGTCTCGTGCCAGTTCAGGATTCCCAGCGCGGTGGCGAGCAGGCCCGCCTCGTCGGCGGACAGCCGCGTCGCACCGCGTCGGGCGTCATCGGTCGGTCCGTCGATGTGGTCCACCCGCCGTGTCCACAGGTCGGCTCCCCCGTCGCCGTCCGCTGCGTCGAACCCGAGGATGACCGCGTCCGCGGGCGGCGCCTGGGCGACGGTGGTGGCGGCGACCCAGTGCAGCGCACCGGCATCGGTCACCGGGTAGCGACCGGCCGCGTCGATCAGCAGCACCTTCGCCGTCGGCCAGCCGGCGGCCATCCGTGGCGCGTCGTCGCGGATCGCGTCCGCGCGGTCGAACACCGCTCGCGACAGCAGGGGCGGTTCGGGCAGCTCGAAATGCACTGTCGCACAATCCTTTCTCGGATGCAGCGGATCGGTCAGTCGTCGTTGGGGCTCTTGCGGACGTACAGCAGACGGTCGCCGACCTCGATCTGCTCAACCGCGCTGTCGTCGACGCGGTGCAGCACACCGTTCCGTACGACGCCGAGGACGATGTCGCGGGTGTGGCTGGGCGATCCGCCGGTCTCGGTCGGGTCGACCTCCCGTTCGGCGATGGCATACCCGGCGTCCGGGGTGAGGAGATCCTCGATCACCTCGACCACCGACGGGGTCATCGTCGCGATCCCGAGCAGGCGGCCGGCGGTCTCCGACGACACCACGACCGAGTTGGCGCCGGACTGACGCATCAGATGGGTGTTCTCCGACTCCCGGATCGACGCGACGATCTTCGCCCGCGGATTGAGTTCGCGGGCGGTGAGCGTGGCGAGGACCGCGGTGTCGTCGCGGCTGGTGGCCACGACGATGCTCGTCGCGTGGGCGACACCGGCCAGCCGGAGGACGTCGGACTTGGTGGCGTCGCCGCGCACCGTGACCAGCCCGTCGGAGGCGGCCGCCTCGAGCACGGTGGCGTCGGCGTCGACGACGACGATCTCGGAGGGCTTGATGCCGTCACCCCGCATCGCGTCAACCGCGGTGCGGCCCTTGGTGCCATAACCGATGACCACGGTGTGATTGCGCACGGTATTCCTCCAACGCTGGATCTTGAGCGCCTGCCGCGACCGTTCGGTGAGCACCTCGAGGGTGGTACCGATCAGCACGATCAGGAACAGCACGCGCAAGGGCGTGATGATGACGAGGTTGATGAAACGGGCGAACGGCGTGATCGGCGTGATGTCGCCGTAGCCGGTCGTGGAGAGGGTCACCGCCGAGTAGTACAGCGCATCCAGATACGACAGCTCGTTGTCCTGGGCGTCGCGATAACCGGCGCGATCCAGCCAGACGACCACCGAGGTGAACAGCAGCGCGAGGGTTGCCCAAAAGACGCGCCGGCCGATCGCCCGGCTCGGACTCTGCTGCAGTTCGGGGATACGGACGACACCGACCAGTGCATGGTCGGGCCGGTTGGCCAGCTCGGTACCGCCGAAACGTCGGCGCAGGCGGCTAGCCACCGGCGCGCTCGCGCCCGTCGAGTTCGCTCACACGCTGCAATGTAGCCCACCGCGGCGCATCGCAACTCATCTGGCGGGACCAACCTCTCGACGCGGACCTCATCGGGCGAGCTTGGCGGCGAGGGTGGCCTCGTCGGGCAGATCGTCGGCCTCCAGGGTGTGCCCGTCGCGCACGTAGTGGAACGCGGCCCGCACCTTGGTCGTCTCCACCCCGGCCAGTTGCGCCCACGCCAGGCGATACGCGGCCAGCTGGATGAACAGCGACTCCCGGCGGGCGGGCTCGGGGACGACGCCGGTCTTCCAGTCCACCACCGTCCACGAACCGTCCTTCTCGGCGAAGACCGCGTCGATCCGGCCACGCACCACGATCCCGCCGATGACGGTTTCGAACGGCACCTCCACCTCGGTGGGACTGCGATTCGCCCAGGGCGAGGACAGGAACGCCGCCCGCAGCTCCTCGAGATCGGCGTCCGGACTCGCGGTCGCGTCTGCCGCGCCGGGCAACTCGTCGATGTCGAGGAGTCGTGTCGCCCCGAACCAGCGTTCCACCCACGCGTGGAAGGCGGTGCCGCGCCGCGCCATCGGGTTGGGCCGGAACGGTGTCGGGCGGCGCAGCCGACGGGCGAACTCGGCCTCGTCGGCGTCGAGTTCGACGAGCTGGCTGACCGACAGGTGGGTCGGCAGGGACACCTCGACAAGTGCCTGATTGGCCTGGTGGTGCTCGGCGAGCAGGGCCGACACCTCCGCTTCCCATGCGCCGATCTCGTCCGCCGGATCGGGCGGCGGAGCGGTGGCGGACCCGGCGTCACCGGCCGGGGCGTCGAACAGGGCGGGCGCTGCGCGTGCGGTGATGGCGTCGGTGACCAGGTCGGCCGCCCGCTGCACCGAGTCGCGGCGTCCGCCGAGCGGATCGCGCGGCCACGGCGCCGCGATCGCGCGCTCGGCCAACGGGTTCGGGCTGTCCGGTTCGGGTGGCGGCGTGCGCACCGCGACCGACAGACCGGTCGAATCGACGCTCGGGTCGGTGATGGCCTCGTCGATCCCGACCATCAGCTCCTCGAAGAAGTCCGATCCGCCGCGCGGTTTGTCACCGGTCTCCGACCAGTGGTGCGCCGAGACCAGCAGGTCGTGCCGAGCTCGGGTGAGGGCCACGTACAGCAGCCGCCGATCCTCCTCGAGTCGCCGTTCACCGATCGCGGCCTTGTGGTCGGTCAGGGCGTCCTCGAGCTGTTTGCGGTCGGCGACGGTGTCGATCTTCAGGAGCGGAAATCCTTCCGGCGCACCGTCGGCCGATTCGGCCGGGATGGCCAGATCGCCGCGCAGGTCGGCTGGGAGTTCACGCGCGCTGCCCAGCCACGTGGTGTCGGCCTTGGCGCTGGGGAAGATGCCCTTCGCCAGGTGCGGGATCGCGACGACATCCCATTCGAGCCCCTTGGCGGCATGCACGGTGAGGATCTGCACGCGCTGCTCGGCCACCTCGATGCGTCCCGGTTCCAGGCCCTTCTCGATGGTCTCGGCGGCATCGAGGAAAGCCAGCAGACCGGGCAGGTTCGCGCCCTGGCGATCGGCGTAGTGACTGACGTAGTCGGCGAAGGCGTCGAGGTGCTCGCGACCGGTGATCGCACCCCGCATGCGGCGCGCGCGGATCTGCGCCTCGACGCCGACACCGATCGTGTTCTCCACGTCGGCGACGAGTTCGGGCAGCGGCTGACCGATGCGGCGGCGCAGTGACTCCAGCTGCGCGCCGAAGGCCCGGATGCGCGCATAGCCCTCCGGGCTGTAGTCGGTCGGCTCGCCCGGGTCGACGACGGCGTCGGCGATGCCGGCCCGGTCGACGATCTCGGTGGGCAGCACGGCGTCGAGGGCCGCGTCGAGCGCCTCTCTGCTGGTGACCACCCCGCCCGCCTCGGCGAAACTCTCCGCCGCCAGGGTGGTGGCCCGCCGCCACAGCGCGGCGAGGTCCTTGGCGCCCAGCCGCCAGCGTGCCCCGGTGAGCAGGCGCATGACCGCGGTCCCGGCCATCGGGTCGGCCATCACGCGCAGGGTCGCGACGATGTCCTCGATCTCCGGGACATGCAGCAGCCCGCCGATGCCGACCACCTCGGTGGGGATGCCCCGACTCTCGAGCTCGGCGGCCAGTGGTGCCGAATCCTCGTTGCGCCGCACCAGGATCGCGGTGGTCGGAGGTGCCACCTCCGCGGCCTCCGCCGCTCGGTACCGTTCCTCGATCGCGTCGGCGATCCAGTTCCGTTCGTCGACGACGGTCTCGGTCAGGGCGATCGTCGCCGTTCCGTGCGGGGCGTCGGGGCGGGGCCGGAGCACGCTGACCGGGATACCGCGGCGTCGGAGCTCTTCGGAGATCTGGTTGGCCAGCCGCAGGCCCTGGGCCGCATTCCGCCAGCTGGTGAGGAGTTCCAGGCGCCGGGCCGGGGTCCCGTCGGGACGCGGGAAGTCACGCGCGAACCGCGGCAGGTTGGCCGCCGAGGCACCTCGCCACCCGTAGATGGACTGGATGGGATCGCCGACCGAGGTGACCGCGACCGGTGCGCGCCCGTGCCCGCCGAACAGCGTCGACAGCAGCACCCGTTGCGAGTGACCGGTGTCCTGGTACTCGTCGAGCAGGACCGCGCGGAAGGCGGTCCGTTCGGCCGTCACGACTTCGGGATTGGACACCACCAGCCGCGCGGCGAGCGACATCTGGCTGCCGAAGTCGAGCGCGGACTGTGAGCGCATCGTCTCCCCCAGCGCGATCACCATCGGGATCAGCTCGCGGCGCTCGTCGATGACCTCCTTGACCTTCAGCAGCGCCTGAGTCGGTTTGTCGCGCTGCTTGGGACCTTTCGGAAGGGTGTCGACGAGGTCGTACAGCGTGGAACCCGCCTGCGCGAGGTCGGCGATGTCGACGAGGTGCTCCGACATCTCGCCGTACAGCTTGAGGACCGCCTCGGTGACACTCGCCGGCACCTTCTTGGTGTTCAGTTCGCCCGGCCAGGCGGACACGAGTGAGAACGCCAGCTGCCAGAGCTCGGTCTCGGTGAGCAGGGTCGACGACGGTTCCACCGGCAGGAGCAGCCCGTAGTCGGCGATCAGCCGGCCGGCGTAGGCATGGTAGGTGCTCACCTCGGGGTCGGCACCGCGCAGCCGGGCGGCCAACGCGCCGTCGGGATCCCAGTTCCGCAGCGCCGGCGACCCGGCGAGCATCGAGAGCCGGCGCCGGATACGGGCACCGAGTTCGCTCGCGGCTTTGCGCGTGAACGTGAGGCCGAGGATCTCGTCGGGGGCCACGAGCTGGTTGGCCACCAGCCACACCACACGCGAGGCCATCGTCTCGGTCTTGCCGGCACCGGCGCCGGCGACGACGAGCATCGGTTCCATGGGTGCCTCGATCACCGCGACCTGCTCGGGCGTGGGATCGGGCAGGCCCAGCGCCGCCGCCAGTGACTTCGCCCCGACGATCGGACGCTCGGTCCGGTCCTGGAGGTCAGTCATCGGTCACCGCCTTCCCGGGGATCTGCGCGGGACAACTGGTGGTGAGGTTGCAGTGCACACAACCGGGATTGGGTGTCGCGGTGTACGTCGGTCCGATGCTCGCCCGCGCCGCGCGGCGCACCACCCCGATCCACTCGTCGAGCAACTCCGGCGTGAGCGGCGGCTGAACACGTTCGGCCGCACCGGAATTGCGGTTCGCAGTAGACACGTAGACCAGTCGCGCGCCGCCCGGGGCGGCATCGCCGAACTGCGGCACCCCGCCGTGCGCCAACGCCACCTGGTAGGCCGCCATCTGGGCGTGCTCGTCGGCGTCGGCCTTGGTGATCGGGTTCTTGGAGGTCTTCACGTCGACGACGACCGGCCGGCCGTCGGCATCGGTCTCGAGGCGGTCGACGCGCCCGCGGAGACGGACCGCGGGCTCGTCGGACTCCGACCCGGGGTCAGCGGGAATGGTTGCGTCGACCGGCAGTTCGACACCCACCTCCTCGAGCTCGGTGCGTGAGATGCGCAGCCACTCCCGGAAGTGCCCGAGCATGCTCTCCGCGCGTTCGAGTTCGCGAGCCGAGTACCAACCCGCCCCGGTGTCGACCCGCTCCCAGATGCCGCGCAGCGCCGCGGTCACCTCGGCCGGGTCGAGTTGACCGGCGACTGCCTGCACGAGTGTGTGCACGAGGCTGCCGGTCAGTGCCGGGGTGCCGTCGCCGTCGCGGCCGCCATTGCGTTCGAGCACCCAGCGCAGTGAACAGCGGGTCAGCGCATCGACATTCGACGGGGACAGCGTCAGCGCCCCCGACTCCGGCGTCCACAGCGGCTCGTCGGTGCTGGGCGCGGCGAGCCCGAACCAGTCGCGCGGATGCGCGCCCGGGATGTCGGAATCGGCCAGCTCGGCCAGCAGGCGCGCCGCGGCCTCGGTGCGAGGCGCGTCGGGCTCGTCGGCCCCGGCGATCACCGCCGATCGCAGCGTGGCGACCAACGAGGGCAACGAGAGCACCCGGTCGACCCCGGGATCGAGTCGGATCTCGGCGCGGGCGGACTCGGCCGGATCGTCGGCATCACCCACCAGGTCCGCGAGTTCGGTGATGAACCGCGACGGCGACGCGTCCCCGCTGCCGTCCTCGACCGCGGTCACGAGCAACCGGCCACGCGCCCGGGTGCAGGCGACGAGGAAGAGCCGGCGCTCGTCGGCGAGCGCCGTCGCCCCGCGGGCAACGGTGTCCACGGCGTCGGCGGCCATGCCGTCGAGGATGTCGACGAGTTGCCCGGTCTGGAGAACACCGCCGCGGCTGCGCAACGACGGCCACAGCCCGTCCTGGACGCCGGCGACGGCGACGACCTCCCATTCGCGTCCGACCGCGGCGTGTGCGGACAGCACCGTCACCGAGTCGGTCGTCGCGGTGGCTGTCCGGGTGTCACGCGGGATCTGGAGCTGGGAGAGGTAGTGCACGAATCCGGCGGGCCCGGCCGCGGGCAGTGTGTCGGAGAAGTCCGCGGCGGATTCGAACATCGCCATGACCGCGTCGAGGTCGCGGTCGGCCTGCTCGCCGGCCGGACCGCCGCGAACCGCCGACGCCGCCCATCGCCGCTCGAGTCCGGTGGCCTGCCACGCCGCCCACAGGGTCTCCTCGATCCCACGACGCGCGTCGTGGACACGCTGCGCCGCGCCGACGACGTCGAGCACGCGGGCCAGCGGCGCCGCCTCGGTCTCGGTGAGCCTGCGGCGATAGCGCGCGCCGACGTCCGGATCGAGGATCGCGCGGGTGAGCGACGTGAGTGAATCCGGTTGTCCCGCCGGGTCGTCGGCGTCGTCGAGGCGTCGCACACCGCGCCGGAGCCGGCGCATCGCGCCCGGGTCGGCGGCGCCGATCGGACCCGACAGCAGGGTCAGCGTGTCCTCCGTGGTGAACAGGTCGGCCGTGAACGGTGCGGACGTGGATGGCTCTGGTGCGGACGGCGCGGGGTCCGGCGTGCCGGGGTCGGACAGTTCGGCGGCCGCCCCCGATGCAGTGCGTGCGGCGACCGCGCGCAGCACGAGCATCAAACCGATGACCGCACGTTGCCGGTGCAGCGGCAGGTCGCTCGCGGGAGTCGTCAAGGGCACGCCCGCGGATCGGAAGGCGCGGCGCAGCGGCGGTAGCGCCAGCGACACCGACCGCACGACGACCGCCATCTGCGACCACGGCACACCGTCGAAGAGATGGGCACGCCGCAGGAGGTCGGCGATCGCGGTGGCCTCCTTGGCCGCGGACCCGTACACCCGCACGGCGGCCGCGCCGCCCCCGTCCGTGGGTGTCCGGCCCGGCGCATCGGGTTCCTGGACATCCGCATCTGCCACCGGCCGGGGATAGGGATGCGGGCGGGCACCGGGCAATCGGGCGGCGATCGCGCGACCGAGCCGGGACAGTTCGGGTCGGGCGCGGAAGTCGTCCTCGAGGAGGATGTCGTGCGGGCTGCCCGGTTCGGCCAGGCCGTCGGCGAAGCGCGGACTCGCACCCCGGAACCCGAAGACGGACTGGTCGGTGTCGGCCGCGATGATCGTCGACAGCGTACCGGTGCCGACGAGCGTGATGAGCTGCGCCGCTTGCGGATCGAGATGTTGCGCGTCGTCGACGAGCAGGTGCCGGATACGGCGGCGCTCACCGCTCAGCAGCTCGGGATCGGTGGCGAAGGCCGAGAGGGCCGAGCCGATCAGCTCGGCCGCGTCGACCGCGGGCGCCGAGGCACCTGGGGTCTCGAGGCCGACGGCCCCGCGCAACAACATGTTCTGCTCGTACTGCGCATACGCACGAGCGGCCGCGACCCACTCCGGGCGCTTGTGCGTGCGTCCCAATGCGGCAAGCTCTTCGGGACCCACGCCGCGTTCGGCGGCCCGCATCATCAGGTCGCGCAGGGCCTGGGCGAAACCGTCGGTGCCCAGCGCGGGCCGCAGGTGCGAAGGCCAGTACCCGGCGCCGTCCTCGATGTCGCCGGCGAGCAGTTCACGCAGGACGACGTCCTGCTCGGAGCCCGTGATGAGTCGTGGCGGCGGGTTGTTGTGCGCTTGGGCCTGTAGACGGAGGATCGCGAAGGCATAGGAGTGCACGGTCCGCACGAGCGGCTCGCGCAAGGCACCGCCGAGGACCCGGCGGCCGCTCGACCCGGCGGAGAGCACGCGCCGGGTGATCTCCTCGCGCAATGCGACCGCGGCGCGCCGGCTCGACGCCAGGACGAGGACGGACTCCGGATCGGTGGACGGGTCGAGCAGGCGGGCCACCGCGGCATCGACGATCAGCGCCGTCTTCCCGCTCCCCGGACCGCCGTGCACCCGCACCGGACGCCAGGCCTGTTCCTCGTCCGCCGGTCGGCTCGTGGGCGGGTCGATGACCTGGGTCACCGACGGCGGCCAGTGCCGGGGCCGATCCGTCTGGTCGGGGGCCGCGACGAGTCGCGCACGCAGCGCGCTGCGCTGGGTCTGGGCGCCCGGTCTCCGACTCATGTCCCCATCGAATCACGGCCCACCGACGCTGTTCCCGACGCGCCCGCCACCTGCGTCGGATCCCGCCGCACGCCGTACGGCAGGATGGACGGGTGGCAGCTCTCAACACCCATGTCTTCGGCAGCGGTCCTGCGGTTCTCGCCATTCACGGGCTCACCGGTCACGGCCGCCGCTGGGCAGCGCTGACGGACCACCTCCCCGGCGTCCGTCTCGTCGCGCCGGACCTGATCGGTCACGGCCGGTCGCCGTGGCGCCCGCCGTGGAGCATCGAACATCAGGTGCGGGCGCTGTCCGCCGTGATCGACGACCACATCCCCACCGACGAGCAGCCGGTGGTTGTCGTGGGTCACTCCTTCGGCGGCGCGCTGGCGCTGCACCTGGCCAACCGCCGCCCGGACGCGGTCAAGGGCCTCGTGCTGCTCGACCCCGCGCAAGGCCTCGACCCCGAATTCGCACTCGAGGCGGCCACCGACAGTCTCGACAACTGGGACTACGCCGACACCGACGCCGCTCGGTCCGCGAAACGTGCCGAGGGCTGGGCGGCCGTGCCCGACGCCCTCATGGAGGCCGAGCTCGCCGAACACCTCGTCCCCCGGCCGCGGGGCCGGGTCGGATGGCGGGTCAGCGCACCTGCCGCGGCGGCGTCGTGGAGCGAGATGGCCAGACCCGCGGTTCTTCCGCCGCCCGGGACACCGACCCATGTGGTGGTCGCCGACCAGGTGCAGCCTCCGTTCGTGCGGCCGGCCTTCTTGGATGCGTGCGCGAGCGAACGCGGCACCGAGGTCACCGTCCACCATGCCGACTGCGGGCACATGGTGCCGTTCCTCGAACCCGAGCGCTGCGCCTCACTGATCCGATCGCTGCTCTGAGACAGCATCTTTCGCGACGGTCGTGTCGCGACCGGCTCGACGGGCGAGGGGAGGGTGGCGACGATGGCGGCCATCACCGAGGAGCAGGTGGAACAGATCCGCACACTGGTGTCGGCGATCCCGGCCGGCCGGGTGAGCACCTACGGCGACCTGGCCGCCGCGGCCGGGTTGTCCAGCCCCCGGATCGTCGGCTGGATCATGCGGACCGACACCGCCGATCTGCCCTGGCACCGGGTGGTGCCCGCCAGCGGCCGGCCGGCTCCTCACCTGGCGCACCGACAGCTCGAACGTCTACGGGCGGAGGGAGTTCCGATCACCGACGGGCGGATCCGCCTCCGCGAGTGTCGCTGGGACATCTCGGTGTGACGCGCACTATCCCCGCCGGGTCGCGGCGGTCCGCCGGTACGGACTGATCGCCGCGCGCATCCGCGTCACGATCAGGTCGACGATCCGCGGGTCCGGTCCGAGCGGTGCGGCGACCGCGTCCGCGCCGTAGGTGCTCAGACGCTGGTGGAACAGACCCGGGGCGAGGAGGTGACTGGCGATCACGACTCGGCGGCCCGTCCGCCGGGCCCGCTCGACGGCGTCGGGGACCGTCGGCGTCGCGGTCGTGATGAACCCGACCTCGACCCGCCCGCCGATGAGCGACTCCAGTTGCCGCGCGGCCAGATGAACCTGGCCGCAGGCACTCTCGTCCGACGAACCGGCGGCGGCGAGGACGACCGCATCGCCCGGTTCCCAGCCCGCTTCGACCAGGCGGAGGCGGGCGACCGAGGCGATCGCCGGATCGGGTCCCAGCGCCCGGGTGACCACCGTGTCGTCCCGGCCGGCAGCCGAGACGTGTTCGGGCAGGTCCTTGCGGACGTGATACCCCGAGGCCAGGAATGCCGGGACCAGGACGGCCGGGCGATCCAGATCGGCGATGACCTCGCTCGGCGTCGGCCCGAGGACGTCGACGAACGCGGTGCGGGTCAGTCCGATCCGGTCGCTGACCGCCTCGGCGATCTGGGCGATCACGTTGACGCCGTGCGGATTGCGGGTGCCGTGCGCGACCAGGACGGGACTGTACCCCTGCAACCGGTCACCGTGCGGAAGCCGTACATGGTTGTCGTGCATGTGTTCTCGCTCCCTTCCTCACTCGTCTTCGGCGTCGTACTCGAGGTCGACGGCCAGTCGGTATCCTCGTTTGACCACGGTCTGGACCATCTTCGAATCACCCAGCGCGGCGCGGAGTCTCGCGACGGCGACCTCGACCGCATGGGTGTCGGAGCTGTCGCCGGGCAACCCGGCGAGCATCTCCTGGCGGGACACCACGCGGCCCGGGTTGCGGGCCAGCAGCTTGAGCAGGAGCAGGCTCGTCGCCGACATGTCGCGGAGCTCGCCGTCGACCACCACGGCCTGTCCGCGAATGGCGGTGTCGTGACCGGCGACCCGCAGCAGGTGGCTGCGCCGCGGCAACTCGTCGGTGATCAGGCGCGCGAGAGCACCGAGCCGGAACCGGCGCGGGTAGATCGTGGGGATCTGCAACGCCTCCAGCGGACTGGCCGTGACCGAACCCACACACATGACCGGCACCGCGGTCCGCAGCGCATGGATGAACTGTTGCAGCTTGCCGAGTTCCTTGGCGCGGGTCAGGATCGATGCCGCCGCGGGGGCACTGGTGAAGGTGATCGCGTCGAGGTCCCCGCGGATCACCGCCGCGATCATCTTGTCGATGCCGGCCACGTCGGGATGCATGTGCCAGCGGTACACCGGAATCGGCACCACCTGCGCACCGGCGGCGCGCAGCACCGTGCAGAAGTCCGGCAGCGGTTCCCATTCGCTGGTGGCGCCGTGTAACTGCACGGCGATCCGCACACCCTCGACGCCCTCTTCGAGCAGCTTGTCGAGCACCTCGGAGGAGGACTCGCTCTCCGGCGACCACTCCTCACGCAACCCCGCCGCACGGATCGCCCCCTTGGCCTTCGGGCCGCGGGCGATGAGCCGGCTCTCGGACAGCGCACGCAGGACGGCCTCGGCGTTGCCCCAGCCGTCGGCCGCCTCGACCCAGCCGCGGAAGCCGATGCCGGTCGTCGCGACCATCACCTCCGGCGGGTTGCCGATGAGTTCCTCGGTCACCCGCTCGAGTTCGGTGTCGTCGACCAGCGGCAGGATGCGGATGGTCGGGGCGAGCATCACCTCGGCACCGCGTCGTTGGAGCAACGCGGCGAATTCCTCCGCGCGTCGTGCCGCGGTGATGCCGATCGTGAAGCCGGCGAGCGGGAGCGGATCCGCTTCCGGGGAGCCTGCGCCGGCGGGGTCTGCACCGGTGGGGGTCATGGTGTTCACGCCGGGAAGAACACCTCGACGATGCGGTTGACGACACGCACTCCGTAACTCGGGACCGACACCGTCTCGTCGTCCAGGCAGACGCCGGTGCGCAGCGCGAAGATCTGCTTGCCCAGCGGCGAGGCGACGGTGGGTTCTCCCCCTCGATCGCCGGTGAGCCCCCGCGACAGCACCGCGGCGCGGCCGAAGGGGTCGATGTTGCCGATGGCGTACAGGCGTGAGCGGCCGGGGGCCGCCTCGCGATCCGTCTCGGCGGCCGGCAGGCGGAACAGCGCGGCCTGCACACCCTCCGGACCGAGCACGGCGACTCCGCGTCCGACGATCAGGTCGTCGATCGGACAGGCACGCACCCAGCTCCCCTCGCGCACCCCGACGGTGGCGTCGGCGGACGTGGTCTCTGCGGACATGGTGTCGGCCTCCCCTGGCGCGATGGTCATGTGGGCACTCCTTCTCTCACCGGTTCGGTGCTCGCCACATCGGTGCCCGATGCATCCGTCCCCGGTCGGACCGACGGCATGTCGAGCAGCACCGGCGCCTTCCGTTCGTACTCGGAGAACCGGATGGTCGGGTCGACGACGTCCGGCGCGTTCACGAACGAGACGAACCGCTTCAGCTTGTCCTCGTCCGCGAGCACTGCCGCCCACTCGTCCTGGTAACCGCCGACGTGGCGGGCCATCGCGTCCTCGAGTTCGGCGGCGAGTCCCAGGCTGTCCTCGCAGACGACGTCCTTCAGATGGTCGAGGCCACCCTCGAGCGACTCCAGCCACGGCGCTGTGCGCTGCAGTCGATCGGCGGTTCGGATGTAGAACATGAGGTACCGATCAATGTAGGCGACGAGGGTCTCGTCATCCACTCCGCTGGCGAGCAGGACCGCATGCTTGGGGCTCTGGCCTCCGTTACCGCCCACGTACAGGTTCCAGCCGTGCTCGGTGGCGATCACGCCGACGTCCTTGCCCCGGGCCTCGGCGCACTCGCGGGCACATCCCGACACGCCGAACTTGATCTTGTGGGGCGAACGCAACCCGCGGTACCGCTTCTCCAGCAGCACGGCCATCCCGACCGAGTCCTGTACGCCGTACCGGCACCAGGTCGACCCGACGCAGCTCTTCACCGTCCGCAGGCTCTTGCCGTACGCCTGCCCCGACTCCATGCCCGCGTCGACGAGGCGACGCCAGATCTCGGGCAGCTGGTCGACGCGCGCGCCGAACAGGTCGATGCGCTGACCACCGGTGACCTTCGTGTAGAGACCGAAGTCGCGGGCGATCTCACCGATGACGATCAGCTGCTCGGGTGTGACCTCGCCGCCGGGCATCCGCGGCACGACCGAGTACGACCCGTTCTTCTGCATGTTCGCGAGGAAGTGGTCGTTGGTGTCCTGCAGGGCGGCCTGCTCGCCGTCGAGGATGTGCTCGCTGGAGGTCGAGGCCAGGATGGAGGCGACCGTCGGCTTGCAGATCTCACAACCCTGACCGGTGCCGTATCGCTCGATGAGTTCGGAGAACGTCCGGATGCCCGTGACCGCGACGATCTCGAACAGTTCGGCGCGCGACTGGGCGAAGTGGTCGCACAGCGATTTGCTCAGTTCGACCCCGGACGCGGCGAGCAGCGGCTTGATGCTCGGCAGGCAGCCACCACAGGTGGTGCCGGCGCAGGTCTCCTTCTTGATGTCGGCGATCTCGCACGCACCCGCCGCGATCGCCGAGCAGATCGTGCCCTTCGAGACACCGTTGCACGAGCAGATCTCCGCGTCGTCGGGCAGTGCGTCCATGCCCACCGCCGCGCCGCCCTCGGGCGCGATGAGAGCTGCCGGGTCACCCGGGATCTCCCGGCCGACCATCGGCTTGAGCATGGCGTAGGCCGATGCGTCGCCGACCAGGATTCCGCCGAGGAGCGTCTTCGCGTCGTCGCTGACGACGATCTTGGCGTACTTGCCCGCGACCGCGTCGTGATAGGTGATCTCGAGCGCGTTCTCGGCGGCGCCGAACGCATCGCCGAAGCTGGCGACGTCGACGCCGAGGAGCTTGAGCTTGGTGGACAGGTCGGCGCCGGGGAACTCGGCCGTGCCGCCGAGCAGGCGGTCGGCGACCACCTCGGCGGTCGAGTACCCGGGGGCGACGAGTCCGTAGCAGCGGCCGTCGACGGCGGCTACCTCACCGATGGCGTAGATGTTCTCGTCGTCGGTGACGCAGCCGGCGTCGACGAGCACGCCGCCGCGCTCGCCGACGGCCAGGCCCGCGTCCCGGGCCAGCTGATCGCGCGGCCGCACGCCCGCCGAGAAGACGACCAGCGACGCCTCGATCGACGACTCGTCGGACAGCGTCACCCGCAGGCCGCCGTCCTCGGCGTCGGCGATCTCCGACGTGCCGACCCCGGTGTGGACCTCGAGCCCCAGATCGGTCACGAGATTCTTCAGGATCGCGCCACCGCCCTCGTCGACCTGCATGGGCATCAGACGCGGAGCGAACTCCACGACATGCGGGGTCATGCCCAGGAGCTTGAGGGCGTTGGCGGCCTCGAGCCCGAGCAGCCCACCCCCGACCACGACGCCCGTCGCGCCCGGACCGGCGGCCTCTGCCGCGGCCCGGATGGCGTCGAGGTCGTCGAGAGTGCGGTAGACGAAACACCGATCGTTGTCGTGGCCGGGAACCGGCGGGACGAAGGCGTAAGAGCCGGTGGCGAGAACCACCGCGTCGTAGTCGATCTCGCGACCGCTCGAGGTGACCACCCGCCGGGCGGACCGATCGATGTCGGTGACGGTCTCGCCCAGATGGGTGACCACACGATCGTCGCCGGCATACGTGTTCCCCTCGAGGGCGAGCGAATCACGTAGCCAGGCACCGACGTACGAGGACAGTCCGACACGGTCGTAGGCCGGATCGAGCTCCTCGCTGACGATCTCGATCCGCCACCGGTCGGTCGCGTCACGCTCGCGGAGCGCCTGGACGAAGCGGTGGCCGACCATGCCATGGCCCACCACCACCACCGTTTTGGTGGTGCGCGTTGCGGTTTCGCTGTTCACTGCTCTTGACTCCCTTGCCTCGCCGGTACCCGTGTCCTCGACGGATCAGGCCAGCGCTTCTTTGGTTGCCTGCTTGTCGGTGCCCTCCGATGCGACACCGCTGGGTCGGACCTCGTCGCCTGCGGCGGGAACGCCCTCCGGGGTACCCGCGACCGGCAGATCCGTGGTCTCCCCGATGACGATCGGCCGACGGGCGTAGAACCACCAGGTCACCACCGCCGCCATCACGTAGAAGCTGAGGAACACCCAGAAGGCTTGTGTTGCCGACTGATTGGACTTGTAGCTCGCGCGCAACACGAGGTTGATGCCGACGCCACCCAGGCCACCGGCCGCGCCCGCGATCCCGATCAGCGCGCCGGACATGCTGCGCGACCACTTGGTCCTGCCGTGCGAGTTGAGGCCGCTCAAGGACTGCGCCTTGTGTTCCCAGATCGTCGGGATGATCTTGTACACCGACCCGTTGGCGATCCCGGACAGCAGGAACAGGAGGATGAACCCGACGATGAACGCAGCGAGCACGCCACCGCTGATGACCTTGCCGTTGGCGTCGGCAGACATGCCGGCGACCACCAGGATGGAGGCCGACGCGGCCATCGCGATGAAGCAGTACAGCGTCACCTTGCCGCCGCCGATACGGTCGGCGAGCTTGCCGCCGTAGGGTCGCACCACCGATCCGAGAAGCGGTCCGATCCAGGCGATCTGGGCTGCGGCCAGGGCCGGCTTGGCCGCCCCCGCCGAGGTGAAGCTGATGTTGAGGACCTGGCTGAACGCGAAGCCGAAACCGATGAACGAGCCGAACGTGCCGACGTAGAGCAGACAGATCAGCCAGGTGTCGCGGTGCTTCAGACAGTCGATCATCGCGCGTCCGCTGGCGGTCTGATGGTCGAGGTTGTCCATGTAGATCGCGGCGCCGACGCCGGCGACCGCCAATGCGACGAGGTAGATCGCGCACACGATCTCCGGCTTGTCGGCGAAGAGCCAGATGACCAGCAGACCGATGACCTGGACGACCGGGACGCCGATGTTGCCGCCGCCGGCGTTGAGTCCGAGGGCCCAGCCCTTGAGCCGCTGCGGGTAGAACGCGTTGATGTTGGTCATCGACGACGCGAAGTTGCCGCCACCGAAGCCGGTGATCGCCGCGACGGCGAGGAACCAGCCGAATCCGAACTCGCCCGGATTCATCATCAGCATCATCGTGAGTCCGGTCGGGATGAGCAGCACGACCGCGGAGAAGATGGCCCAGTTGCGGCCGCCGAACCGGGCGGTGGCCTGCGTGTAGGGAATCCGCAGGCACGAACCGACGAGGGTCGCGGTGGCGGCGATGATGAACTTCTGGTCCATGCTGATGCCGTACTCGGGACCCATGAACAGGGCCATCACCGAGAACAGCGACCAGATCGAGAAGCCGACGTGCTCGCAGATCACCGACCAGATCAGGTTGCGCTTGGCGACCGCGGCGTTGCCGTTGTCCCAGGCCTCCCGATCCTCGGGATCCCAGTCGGTGATGGTGTGGTCTCGTCTCAGTTGGGCTTTGAGGTCTGCGAATGCCAAGGCTCCGCCTCCGATGCTGTGGTGGTCTCTGGTGTCACTGCCGTGCACTGAGCTGGACGTGCAGTGGTGGCTGTCGTGTGGGACGCCGACACCGATGTCGTGCGACTCGAGACCAAGTGTGGAGGGGGCGTGTTGCGCGGATTTGCCGCGAGGTGACCGCATGGTCACGTTGTCCTCACTCCGTCACAACGACGGTGTGAGAACCCTGTCAGCAATCAGTCAGGGCTGTGAGCTGCGATTATACGAGTAAACGTACATGTTCGACGACTCGCTGCAACCCGGGCAGTGCGCCCGAGGTCGACCGCGGGTGCAGGGCGTGGACGGCCAGCCGGAACATCGTCGCCCGCAGCATCATCTGCGGCCACTCGGGCTGATCGGACCATCGCTGGATGAGTTCGGTGTCGGCGCCGCCCCAGGCGAGGGCGTCGACGACCGCGACCGCCGCCGCCCACGGGGCCGGTCGCCAATACGGGACGATGTCGGTGATCCCGGGAGCCGCGGCGCCCGCGAAGAGGACCGTGCCGAACAGATCACCGTGCACGACCTGGGACGGCAGATCCACCGGCTTGCGGAGTTTCGCAAGGGTTTTCAGCATCTCGACGCTCTGCACGCCGTCCGGCGCGGTCGGCTCGGCCATGCCCGCGGCGCGGGCCGACCGCAGGGGCACGTCCTCCCAGGCGGCGCGGTCGGCGGCGGTGAAGACATCGACGTCGGTGTGCGGCGGGGCCGGCGGCTGCAGCAGGAACCGGGGCCGCTCGAGCGAGGCGGTCGCCTCGTGCAGGCGGTCGGCGACCAGGACGACCTCGTCGTGCCGCGGCTCGGGTGTCCCCGCGATGTAGGTGTCCGCCCGCCACCCGGACACCACGTATCGGCCGTCCGTGGCGCGGAAAGGACGCGCGATCCGCATGCCCTCGACGAAGAGGGACTCCCGGACCGACGCCGACCACGCGGCACGCGCGTGGTCGGGGACCAGCGACAGCACGACTTCGCCGACACGCCACCCACCGGCCCACGATTCCCCCATCGCGATGGGCGGGTGGGCGGTGAGCCCGAACGTGTTCAGCACATGTTCGGGCGGCTCGACGGTGTTCACGTTGGCCAGATTACCGAGCGCGGGTGTCCGTTTCCGGAAGGCACGCGGCAGTCACGTGCGCAGACACCCGGATCGATGACCGAGATCAGTAGACCGGGAGCGTCTTGTCGACCTGGTTGGCCCACGCGGTCACGCCACCCTGCAGATGCGTCGCGTCGGCGAAGCCGGCTCGCTTGAGCGCGGCGAGTGCCTCCGCGGACCGGATACCGGTCTTGCAGTACAGGACCGTGGGGCGGTCGTGGGGCACCTTGGCGAGACCTTCGCCGGAGAGGATGTCGCCCTTCGGGACGAGCGTGGCGCCGTCGATGCGGACGATGTCCCATTCGACGGGCTCCCGGACGTCGATGATCGCCAGCTTCTCCCCCGCGTCGATCTTCGACTTGAGTTCGACGGCGGTCAGCGTCGACCCGGCCGCGGCGTCGGACGCCTCCGAGGAGACGACACCGCAGAAATCGTCGTAGTCGATCAGACCGGCGACGCGTTCACCTTCGGGATCCTTGCGGATCTTGATGGTCCGGTAGGTCATGTCCAGCGCGTCGTACACCATCAGACGGCCGAGCAGCGGTTCACCGATACCGCAGATCAACTTGATCGCCTCGGTGCCCATGATCGAGCCGATCGAGGCGCAGAGGATGCCGAGGACACCGCCCTCGGCGCACGACGGCACCATCCCGGGCGGCGGCGCCTGCGGGTAGAGATCGCGGTAGTTGAGTCCGCGACCGTCCGGGGCGTCCTCCCAGAAGACCGATGCCTGGCCCTCGAAGCGGTAGATCGAACCCCACACGTAGGGCTTGTGCGCGAGGACCGCGGCGTCGTTCACCAGGTACCGGGTCGCGAAGTTGTCGGTGCCGTCGAGGATGAGGTCGTACTGCGAGAACAGTTCGATCGCACCCTCGGGCTCCAGCCGCTGGTCGTGCAGGTTGACGGTGACGAACGGATTGATCTCCAGGATGGAGTCCCGTGCGCTCTCGGCCTTCGGCCGGCCGATGTCGGACTGGCCGTGGATGACCTGCCGCTGCAGATTGGATTCGTCGACGATGTCGAATTCGACGATGCCGATCGTGCCGACCCCGGCCGCGGCGAGGTAGAGCAGCGTCGGCGAGCCGAGGCCGCCGGCACCGATCACCAGCACCTTGGCGTTCTTCAGACGTTTCTGACCGTCCATTCCCACATCGGGGATGATCAGGTGACGGCTGTAGCGGGCCACCTCTTCGTTGCTCAGCTCCGCGGCCGGTTCCACCAGCGGCGGCAGCGACCCTGTGGGCGACCCTTGCGACGACACGAACGCCTCCATTGTTCAGGTGACTACGGACTCCTGGCACAACGACCGGGCCCGCAGCGGCATTCCCGGGTCAGCGGGTCGGGAAAGGCCACGGGTTGGGTCGGCACACGAAGGTGCGGTTGGCCTTCATCTGCGGATCGAGGGCCATGATCTCGGAGTTCGCGACGCCGAAGGACTGCTGCATCATGATTGGCGCGAGCGCACCGTCCTCGCGGCACGCCTCGTGGGACTCGTAACCGATGCCGTGCCCGACCTCGTGGTTGATGAGGTATTGCCGGTAGGCGACGTCGTCCCCCTGATACGACAGGGCGCCGCGCACCCAGCGGGCCTCGTTGAGCGCGACCCGGGCCTGCGGCGGGTAGTAACACGAGGTCTCCAGCCGGATCTGATAGCCGCAGAGCTCTCGGGTCGTGCCGGTGGAGGTGAGGGTGATGCGCAGGTCGGGCTCGCCGCGGTCGACCCGACGGAAGGACACGCGGCCGTCACCGATCCAGCTGCGCGGGTTGGCCAGCGTCGTGTCGACCATCTTCGCGAAGGTCGGGTCACCGCCGTAGTCCTGCGGGTCGAGACCGTTCTCGACCTCCACCGTGTAGGTGTACACCTGCCCGCCGGAACCGATGGGCGGACCGCCCCCACGCAGGACCCGATAGGTCTTGCGGGCCCGCTCGGTGAACGGACCACCCTGCGGCAGCGTCCCGGCGGGCAGCGCGGCCGCCTGGATGTCGCCGGTAGGCGCGCCGATCGGGCGGGTCTCCTTGCTGATGTCGGTGTTGCGTGCCGCGGAGTCCGGGCTGGCGGCGGCGGCCGGCTCGAGCGCATCGGTACGGCCGTCCCGGACGGTGACGACGATCAGTGCGATCGTCAGGATCGAGAGCACCGGGATGGCGTACGCGCGCCAGCCGTAGGTCGAGACGAATCGCCCGAGCGCCGACTGCTTCTTGTATCCGGGCTGCGCATCGCGGTCGACGCGGGGTCGTCCGCTGTCGTCGGTCGGGTCCCAGCGCGCTCGTAGCGGCTGGTCCGGTCTGGGGCGTCCCGACGATCTCGGGCCGACGTCCTTGGCACGCACCCGGCCGCGTTCGGGTCCGGGGCCACCGTCCTCAGTGCGGCTCACCGGTCAACTTTCTCACAGCAGACCACCGATACTGCGCAAGAAGCTCCCCCGAGTACTCTCTTGGGCATGTCGACCGCAACCAACGCATCCGCCGTGCCGGGACGCAGCACCCGCCTGCCGCGCAGCGCACGACGTATGCAGTTGCTCGACGCGGCCAGTGAGATCTTCGTCGAACGCGGTTACCACGCCGCGGGCATGGATGAGATCGCCGTGCACGCGGGAGTGAGCAAACCCGTTCTGTACCAACACTTTCCATCCAAGCTCGACCTGTACATCGCGGTCGTCGATTCGCATGCCGAGAAGCTGGTCAGCGACGTCAACACCGCCCTGCGGACGACGACGGACAACCGCCGCCGCGTCCGCGCAGCGGTCCAGGCATTCTTCGATTTCATCGACCAGGACAACTCGGGCTACCGGCTGATCTTCTCCTCCGACGCCTCCGACCCCGCCGTCATCCGCCGGGTGGAGGGCGCGACCGAGGCCTGTGTCGACGCGGTGTACGGGCTGGTCATGCACGACTCCGGACTCGACCCCTATCGTTCGCGCATGCTCGCGTCGGGGCTCGTCGGCGCCAGCCAGGTCAACGCCCGCTACTGGCTGGAGGCCAAGCGCCCGGTCGACAAGCAGACCGCGGTCGACACGACGGTCGCCCTGCTGTGGGGCGGGTTGTCGCATTTCCCGCGCCAGACCGCCGCTGCCGACGCGGAGCCCACCGATCCCGAGGCGGGCGGCGCCGGGAGCGGGCCTGACTCGAACGGCGCCTGACGCCGGCCGACGACACGAGAAAGGGGCCTGTACGCCATCGGCGTACAGGCCCCTTTCTCGTCGAGCTATTGCCGGCCGGTCAGGAACCGAACCCGACGCGCCGGTTCTCCGATGCGCCCACCTCGACATAGGCGATCTTGGTGACCGGGATGAGGTAGCGGGCGCCCTTGTCGTCCACGAGGGACAGCAGTTGCTGCTTGCCACCCAGTGCCGCCTCGACCTCCGCAAAGGCCTTGTCGCTGGTCAGGGTCGACGCGATGGTCAGCTCCCGCGGGCTGTCGGTGATGCCGATCTTCACTTCCACGGCCATGTGCCGCCCTCCTCGGTGTGTCATCAACGCTGGTCTAACAACGCTTGCCGCACAAGGCTAGTGCAGCCGGGCCACGGCCGGACAGGCACTCCGCTGAGAGCGAAACGCCACCGGCCGGAACCACGGAGGTCAGGTGCGGCTCAATCGAGTCCGAGATCGGCCATCCGGTCGGCGTGTTTGCTCGCGACGACGTCGAAGAATCCCGCGACGCCGGTCAGCGAGCTGGCGCCGGCGAAGAGCAGATCGGTGACCTCTTCCTCGGCGGCGAGGACCCATTGCGCGTGCGTGATCGCCTCGCCGAGCAGCCGACGGCCCCACAGGACGAGCGCCGACTTGATCGACGGGTCGGCCTCGACCGCCGCACGGACCTGCTCCCGAGCGAACTGCGAATTGACGGTCTCCGACATCACCTCGGCCATCACGGCCTGCGAGTCCGGCGGCAGCATGTCGGCGAGTTCGGCGTAGAAATCGGCGGCCAGTCCGTCGCCGACATAGGCCTTGACCAGCGCCTCGTACCAGGTCTTCGGCGTGGTCGCGCGGTGGTACTGGTCGAACACCGAGCGATAGCGCTCGACGGCCTCCGCGGCGCCGAGCCCGGTCATCGCCTCCACCCGCTCGGCGAGCCGGTCGAAGTGTCCGACCTCCGACGCCGCCATCCGGGCGATCGCGATCCGGCTGGGCACATCCGGCGCCATCGCCGACTCCTCGATGAGCCGGTGGAACGCGGCGAACTCGCCGGCGAGCAGCACGGCGAACAGCTTCCCGATCGCCGAATCCCGCATCTCGACCGACGCCACCGAGGTGGACGTCGCAGGTGACGGGATCGACTCGGAAGGGTCGGATGCAGGCGCCATGAGGTGATGGTAGCGGGCCACGGGCGGGCACCAAGTACACTCGACGGCGGTGCACTCCGACGGGACCCCCCGTCGCTTGCCCGCTGAGCTGCGCGAGAGCGCGTGCTCGCCGGAGCGAGCGTGTGGATGTGGCGACGGCGTTGCTCGCGAGTCGACTCGCGGGACGTGCGAGTTCCCTCTCGCGATACCCGGTCACATCCCCGGTGCCACTACGACATATGCGCGTGCACTTTCGAGCCCTCTCCGTGCGCGCACCGAAACACATCGCGCGCAGACCGGCCCAGAAAGGCACACAACCGCACATGAGCGATTCCGCCGTGCAGACGACCATCGTCGACGACACCCATACCGCACCCACCTTCGCCGAACTCGGCGTCGACGAGCGCATCGTCTCCGCCCTCGCCGCAGACGGCAAGACCCACTCCTTCGCGATCCAGGAACTCACCCTGCCGCTCGCCCTCGAGGGACACGACCTGATCGGTCAGGCCCGCACGGGCATGGGCAAGACGTTCGGCTTCGGCATCCCGCTGGTGCACCGCCTCGCCCACGCCGCCACTTCGGGCGTGCGGCCCCTGGACAACACCCCGCGTGCGCTGATCATCGTGCCGACGCGTGAGCTGTGCGTCCAGGTGACCGGCGATCTCCAGGTCATCGCACCCGCTCTCGACGTCACGCTGGCCGACGGCACCACCCGCCCGCTGAAGATCACCTCGATCTACGGCGGACGTCCCTACGAGGCCCAGATCGCCGAACTGCAGTCGGGCGTCGACGTCGTCGTCGGCACGCCCGGCCGCCTCCTCGACCTCGCCCAGCAGGGTCACCTCGTCCTCGGCAAGGTGTCGATCCTGGTGCTCGACGAGGCCGACGAGATGCTCGACCTCGGCTTCCTGCCCGACATCGAGCGCATCATGTCCGCACTGCCGACACCTCGGCAGACCATGCTGTTCTCGGCGACCATGCCCGGCCCCATCGTCACCCTGGCCCGCACCTTCCTGAACCGGCCGACCCACATCCGGGCCGAGAACGCCAACGACTCCGCGGTCCACGACCGCACCAAGCAGTACGCCTACCGGGCACACGCCCTGGACAAGGCCGAACTCGTCGCCCGCATCCTGCAGGCCGACGGCCGCGGCGCGACGATGGTCTTCACCCGAACCAAGCGCACCGCGCAGAAGGTCGCCGACGATCTCGCCGAGCGCGGCTTCAAGGTCGGCGCCGTCCACGGCGACCTCGGTCAGGTCGCTCGCGAGAAGGCGCTCAACCGCTTCCGCGACGGCACCATCGACGTGCTGGTCGCCACCGATGTGGCCGCCCGCGGCATCGACATCGACGACGTCACCCATGTCATCAACTACCAGTGCCCCGAAGACGACAAGACCTACGTGCACCGCATCGGCCGTACCGGTCGCGCGGGCCGCACGGGTATCGCGGTGACCCTCGTCGACTGGGACGAACTGCACCGCTGGGAGCTCATCGACAAGGCCTTGAACCTCGGTATCCCGGACCCGCCGGAGACCTACTCGACGTCGGAACACCTCCGTGCGGATCTGTCGATCCCCGAGTCGAAGACCGGCCGCATCGCCGCACCCAAGCCACCGCGTGACCCCGACGAGACCAGGGAGACCCGCGAGGACCGGGAGCCCCGCAAGCGCTCGAACCGCACCCGGCGACGCACCCGTGCCGGGAAGCCGGGTGGCGACACGACGACCGCGGAGTCGGGTGCCGAGTCCACCTCGACCGAGTCCGCCGCCTCCACCGACGCGACGCCCGCCGACGACGCCGCGCCGGCCGCTGACGGCACCACGAAACCGCGTCGGCGTCGCCGCCGTCGCGGGGGTGCCAATCGTCCCGGCGGGTCCGAGTCCACCGCAGCGGTCGCCGACTGACCACCGGCTGACCCGCGTGGCACGAGTCAGGCCCGAGCGGCGCCGACCGATCGATCTCGCGGTCACCGCGGCCATCGTGGTCGTCGTCGCCGCCCTGTGCGTCACCGCCTGGGCCCTCAGTCCGGTCCGCCACACGACGAGCGTGCAGGCCGAGGACGAGCCCGCCGCGGTCGCGCAGGCGGATACCGTGCCGGAGCGCTTCGTCGCCCGGTGGCGGGCCGACTCCGACGCCACCAGCGCCCCGGCCATCGGCACCTCGGCCGTGGTCACCGGCAACGGCGGTCGGGTGGTCGGGCACGACCCGGCCACCGGCCGTGAACTCTGGTCGTACAGCCGCGATCTCGATCTGTGTACCGTCGGCACCGCCTGGACGGCGAGTTCGGACCTGGCGCTGGCCGTGTACCGCAACAGCCGGGGATGCTCGGAGGTGACCGCACTCGACGCGGGCACCGGGAGCCGGGAGGGCGCACGCACCAGCGACGCCGACCCGGACATCCGGCTCGCGACCGACTCGGGGTACGTCGTCGCGCAGGGGTCCCGGCGGATGGAGACCTGGGGTTCCAACCTCGTCCGCGGTATCGAGTACGGGCGGGTCGAGGCACCTGTACGTCCGGAGGACGCGCCCGACCGCGAAGACTGCGAGTTGTTCTCCTCGGCGGTGTCCGGAGATCGCGTCGCCGTCATCGAACGCTGCGCCGACGACCCCGGGTACCGGCTGACGGTCCTCGGCGCGGTGCTCGGGAGCGATGAGAACGTCGAGCAGTACGGGTCGACCCTGATCACCGGGGACGTGAGCGGACCGCCGCCGGTACTGATCGCGATGTCGTCGTCGGGTATCGCCGTCTACGACGGCGGGGCCACGCCGGCCGAACCACCGACGATCGGCGCCGAGAGCGGACCGGCGATCCGGCGTTTCGACACCGACGGCAACGCGGCCGGGACCAACACCGTCGCGGGCGACGCGACGCCGCCGGCCGGGAGTGTCCCGATCTCCTCCGACGGGATCGTCACCTACTGGACCGGCAAGGCGACGGTCGTCCTCAACGCCCAGACGCTCAACCCGATCTATCAGGTCCCCGGCACTCTGGGGCCCGGCCAGGTGATGGCCGGGCAACTCCTGCTGCCGAGCGCGACGGGGATCAGCGTCCGGGACGTGGCGACCGGCCGTGAGATACGGTCCATCCCGCTGGCACGAAGCGAACCGGCGGCGCCGGTGGTGAGTCTTCGTGTTCTCGGCGACTCCGTGATCGAACAGCACGGACCGCGCATCGAGGCCTTCGGTCCGGGCTGATCGGCGACCTCAGACCTCGAAGGTACCGACCTTCTCGCCGGCCTCCCAGTGCTTCCACAGATTCTCGGCGAGCGCGCGATATGCCGTGGCGCCCTTGTTCTTTCGGCCCCGCATGACCGATGTCCCGGAAGCCGAGGACTCCGCGAAACGCACGGTGCGCGGGATCGGCGGGTCGAGCACCGGCAGGTCATAGCGGTCCGACACGTCCGCGAGGACGTCACGACTGTGCGTGGTCCGGGCGTCGAACAGGGTGGCCACCGCGCCCAGCATCGTGAGGTTCGGGTTGGTGATCTGCTGAACCTCCCGGACGGTCCGCAACAGCTGACCGACACCACGATGGGCGAGGGTCTCGCACTGCAGCGGCACGATCACCTCGTCGGCCGCGGTGAGACCGTTCAGGGTCAGCACACCGAGCGACGGCGGGCAGTCGACGATGACGACGTCGAAATCCTCGCTCACCTCCGCGAGCGCCCGCTTGAGCGCGTACTCCCGCCCCGGACGCATCAGCAGCAGCGCCTCGGCTCCGGCGAGATCGATGGTCGCCGGCAGCAGGGTGACCTTGTCCTCGGTGTCGAGGAGGACGTCGGCGATCTCCTCGTCGCCGAGCAGCACGTCGTGAACCGAGGAGGTGAGCTGGTCGGGCTCGTGCCCGAGCGAGAAGGTGAGACAGCCTTGCGGGTCGAGGTCGACGACGAGCACCGAGACGTCGAGGTCGGCGAGGGCGGCGCCGAGGGACTCCACCGTGGTGGTCTTGGCGACCCCACCCTTTTGGTTGGCAATCGCGAGGATGCGCGTCATGCGCCCTACTGTACGACCGCCCGGGCCGGGATCGTCGGATGAGAGTCCGGGCCGATTGCGCGGCGGCTTCGCCACGGCTCCCCGGTCTGTGGGGCCGCCCTCGTGGACGACGTCAGGTAGGGAGCGGTCCGTCAGCGGTCGGGTTCGAGGTCGTCGGCGAGCCAGCGGATGGACGCCGGGCTGAACAGCATCACCAGGACGGCCAGCGCCGCGAGCGCCAGCGGCACCCCGAACACCGGCCACCCGCTCGTGAACAGGTAATACGCGACCGGCAGCAACAAGATCTGGGCCACCATCGCGATCGAGCGTCCCCAGCGCCGCCCGGCGAGCAGTGCGAGCCCGCCCACGAGCACTCCACCGCCGATGATGCCGAACCAGGCCGCGGTGCCATAGCCACTGATCGTGGCCTCCTCGTGCCCGGCCAGACCGCGCACCACCAGGATCACCGCGACCACAATTCCGACCAGACCCTGGACCGTGGTCACCGCACCCGCGATCTTGATCTGGCGCGGGGTCACCGATGGATCGGTGTCGGACTCCGGACGGCCGTTCTCGGTGCTCACCGCCCCAGGATATTTGGTGCGCTCGCACGCCCCGCCCCGGGTGTGCACACCGGTCCGATCACGCTGCGACACCGCCGCGATTACGCGCAGGCGGGGCCGACCCCATATCCTCGGGTGTCGTGCGCGTCATGCTCATCGTCAATCCGTTCGCCACCGCGACCAGTCCCGCGGGCCGCGACGCGCTCGCGCACACCCTGAGCGCGCACTTCCACCTCGACGTCGAACTCACCACCCACCGCGGGCACGCCTTCGAACTCGCCGCGCGCGCCGTCGCCGAGGACTTCGACACCGTCATCGTGCACGGCGGCGACGGATCGGTGAACGAGGCCGCCAACGGACTCCTCGACCCGCCGTCGACGAGCGACCCCGACGGTCGACGCCCGTCGCTGGCCGTGATCCCCGGCGGCAGCGCCAACGTCTTCGCCCGGACGTTGGGGATCGACCCCGATCCACTTCTCGCGACGCAGCAGATCATCTCGCTGCTCGACGCCGGACAGAGCCGCCGCATCGGTCTCGGGCACACCGACGACCGGTGGTTCCTGTTCAACACGGGCATGGGCATGGATGCGGTCGTCATCCACGCGATGGAGGACAAACGCCACGCGGGCAAGACCGCGACACCGGCCCGATACCTGTGGACCACGATCAGCAGCTTCCTGAAACAGTCCGGGTCGTCGGCCACGTTCGACGTCGAGATCCCCGGGCGCGACCGGATCACCGGCGCCCGTTTCGGTTTCGTGTCGAACACCAGCCCCTGGACCTACCTCGGACCGCGCGAGATCCGCACCAATCCCGACACCGGTTTCCACACCGGACTCGGCGTGTTCGTGGCGACCTCCACCGGCGTGCTCCGCAATCTCCCGCTGGCAACCCGACTCCTGTCCCAGGCAGATCCCAAGGCGCGCCACCTCTTTCGGGACGACGATGTCGACGAGGTGTGCTTCCGCGCCGAGGCGCCGATCGATGTGCAGATGGACGGCGACTACATCGGGGCGTTCCGCGACTTGCGGTTTCGTCATCGCCGCGAGGCCCTCACGGTCATCGCACCGCCGATCAGCAGCGCCGACACCACGACGTAGGGCAGCGCGGCGACGGCGAACAGTCCGGCCGGCCCGAGCCACACCGACCCCAGCGCCCAGCCGGCATAGGCCAGGATCGCGACGACTTCCTCGCCCATCCCCGCCAGCGAGGTGACGGTGGCCCGCGACGTCGAACTCAGTCGGTCCTGCAGCGCGGCGTCGGCGACGACCCGCGCCCAGCCCAGGATCCCGAACGCGACGGCGATACCCAGCGCACCCACCGGATGCCCCCACAGCGACGCCCCGATCAGCATGATCGCGCCCAGACCCACGGCGGGCCCGATCGCCGCGACCGACCGGAACCGTCCCGCGGCGAGCGCTCCCCCGATGTCGCCGATCGAGACCACGATCATCAGCAGCGCGATCGCGCCCGGATCGATCCCCGGGGCGCCGACCGCGTCGGCGTTCTCCGCCTCGCCCACGAACGCCCCGATCAGCAACGGCAGGTACTCGTCCAGCGCAGCGACCCAGGTCAGGGCCACACCCAGCAGCAACATCCGCCGCGCCACGGGTTGTGTCCGCAGCGAACGCCTGCCACTGCGCACGATCGCGAGCCAGCCCGCTCCCGGGTCCGCATCGCCGGGGTCGGGTCCATCGGAGTCCGACGTGTCCGCCGGGGTACCGCCCCGGCCGGTGCGCGTCTCGGGCAGCATCGCCGACATCAGCGAGCACAGCAGGCAGGAGACGACACTGGCGATGCCCACCGCCTCGTAGCCGCCCCAGGAGAACAACGGCGCGGCCAGGGCGGTGCCGCCGATCACCCCGAGGGCCGCGGCGGCCCGCATGAGTCCGGACAGACGCGCGTAGTCACGCGCGCGCCCGAGACCGGCGAGCTCGTCGTAGACCAGGGCCTGGGTCGTGCCGGAGCGCAGCGAACCGCCGAGGGCCCACAGGACGAATCCGGCGGCGAAGGCGAGAAACGACGGCGCCGCCGTCCACAGCGCGAAGCCGGAAGCTGTGATCAGCGGACCGGCGATCAGCAGCTTCCGTCGGGACATCCGGTCGGCCAGCACACCGGTGGGGACCTCGACGATCACCGACGAGACCGACCAGACGACGAACAGTGCCGAGATCTCGGCGGACCCGAGGCCGGCACCCGGGACGCCGGGGTCGGCGAAGAGGACGGCATAGAGCGGGTAGAACGGGATGAGGTCTTCGAGGAGGGCGGCACCCACCGCCGCGGCTGTCAGCCTGCGGCGGGTCCGTTCATGCGGTGTGGATCAACATCGTCGGCGCATGTGGTGAAGAATACCCCGGAGCGTCCGACCACGTCACGGGCAATTTTCGCCGGCGACAGGGGCGCGACCAGCAGAAAGTCATCGACAGCACCGGCGCGAGACGAGTAGGCTACTACAAGGCCGTGAGACAGACAGCCTGGACCCCCCTCCGGGAGTCCGAGACCGAAGTGCTAGGCGAGCGACGTGATGTTGCCCACGTGTTAAGCAAACCCATTGACTTCGGCTCGATTCGTGAAAGTATTCACAAGCAACAACGCGGAAACATTTGGTGCGCCGCGTGAACTGAGAGTTACAGCCAACAATCACCAGTTAGACGATCGAGTGGTGCAAACGCGCCCGAAGGAGTAGTGGAATGGACTGGCGTCACAAGGCCATCTGTCGCGACGAGGATCCGGAACTGTTCTTCCCCGTGGGGACCAGCGGCCCGGCCATCGCGCAGGTCGCCGACGCGAAGCTCGTCTGCGCACGGTGCCCCGTCACCGCCGACTGCCTGTCGTGGGCTCTCGAGTCCGGTCAGGATGCCGGGGTCTGGGGCGGCATGAGCGAGGACGAGCGACGCGCACTCAAGCGCCGTACCGCACGTACGCGTACCCGGAGCAGCGTCTAGGCCCTCGCGGCCGGCCCTGTTCCGGATTCGAAAAAACCCGGCCACGGCCGGGTTTTTTCGTGTTCGCGCCTCGCTGCGTCCGGCGAAGCCGGTGCCGCCCAACCGCTTCGCGATTTCCGCGCTCAGGAGCGCAGCGGAATGTACACACCCACTTCGGTTCCCGCCCCGCCAGGATTGGCGCGGATGTCCAGTTCGCCTCCGAGTTCGATCGACACCAGGGTCTTCACGATCTGCAGGCCGAGATGATCCGAGGTGGCCAGGTCGAAGTGCTCGGGTAGCCCGGAACCGTTGTCGCGGACGGCTATTCGCAGACCACGTACATCCCGTTCGGCGACGACCGAGATCTCGGCGTCGTCGGGCGGCGCCCCGTCGAAGCCGTGTTCGATCGCATTCTGGATGAGTTCGGTGAGGACCATCACCAGTGGCATCGCGAGTTCGGCGGTCAGCACGCCGAGCCGATCACGATGGCGCACAGCCACCCTCGCCTCCCCCGACGCGACATCGATCAGGATCGGGACGAGCCGGTCGACGACCTCGTCGAGGTCGACCTCCTCGTCGACACTGCCCGACAGCAGCTCGTGGACGAGTGCGATGGACGCCACTCGCCGGACCGCCTCGTTGAGGGCCTCGCGTGCGTCGGAGTTGGATGTGCGCCGCGCCTGTAGTCGCAGCAGTGCCGACACCGACTGCAGATTGTTCTTCACCCGGTGGTGGATCTCGCGGATGGTCGCGTCCTTGCTGATCAGTGCGCGATCGCGCCTCTTGACCTCGGTGACGTCCCGGATCAGGACCACGGTTCCGGTGACGTCCCCCCGTGGACGGAGCGGTACAGCGCGTATCAGGGCCGTCGCGCGTCGCGCATCGGCCTCCACCCGCATCCCGATGTCGCGGTAGGGACCGGTCGGGACCTCGGTCACCCCGGCCGCGATGTCGAGCATCAGGGCGACGTCGTCGGCTTCGAACGGCTCGGTGATGAGCTGTTTGACGACGTCGGACAGGTGCGTGTGGTTGAGTTCGGCGGTCCACCCCATCCGGTGGAATGCCGACAGCGCGTTCGGGCTGGTGTAGGTGACCATGCCCTGGCCGTCGAGCCGCACGAATCCGTCACCGGCCCGCGGAGTCGACAATCCGCGCGGGTTGCCCTCCTCGTGCGGGAACGTGCCGTCGGCCACCATCTGGCACAGGTCGTCGGCGGAGTCCTGGTATGCGAGTTCGAGCGGCGACGGCAGGCGTGGGTGCGTGAGATCCACCGCCCGGGTCGCCACGGCGATCACCTCGCCGTCGTAACCGACCGGGACGGCTTCCTGACGCATGGCCGTCGCACCGGACCAGGTCGGGTCCTCGTCGCGCAGGATGCGGGAGGAGGTGAAAGCGCGCAGGACCTGCGGGTGCGCCTCGGTGTCGATGACGCGGCCGACCTCATCGGTCGGGAAGACCGTCGAGGCCGTGTTGGGACGGCACTGCGCGACGGTGACCACCGCCCCGGCCTCCGTGCGCACCGACAGCAGGAAGTCCGCGAAGGACAGATCGGCGAGGAGTTGCCATTCGGCGACGAGTCGCTGCAGGTGCGCGGCGGCCGAGTCGGACAGCGTGGTGTGCTCGGCGAGGAGGTCGGAGAGGGTCGACATCTCAGGAGACGGCGACGTCGACCGGCCGGCGGGGGCGCGACACGGTCACTCGAAGACGGCGATCACGTCGCCGGCCTGGATGACATCGCCGACCTCGACCTTGACCTCGGCGATCGTGCCCGGCTCCTCGGCCAGCACGGGGATCTCCATCTTCATCGACTCGAGCAGGACGAGCGTGTCGCCGACCTCGATCTGCTCGCCCGCAGCGACGCGCACCTCGAGGACACTCGCGACGATCTCTGCCACCACGTCTTCTGCCATGCACCTAAATTAGCCCACGGCGTCGTACCCGGACGGTCCGGTGCCGGGGGCGTGCGCGGAGGTGTTTTTGGCGCATGGGAGAATCCCTGAGACACTGTGATGTCCCGATCACCAGGGATGTCTTCCCCGGATGACACCAGGGATGTCCTCCCCGGCCGATGCCAGGGTTGTCTCAGCACACGGCTGAAACCCGTACACGGCGGACCCGCCCCAGGCGGCACCCGCCCCGCAACGAAGGAGATGCGTCATGGGAAAGCGTGGACGCAAGAAGCGCGCTCGTAAGAAGAGCGCTGCCAACCACGGCAAGCGCCCCAACGCCTGATCACCGCTCACCGCGGTCTCGGCGATCGAGCAGAAAAAAGCCCGGGAACGGCCATCAGGCCGCCCGGGCTTTTTCCTGTGTTCTGCGTTGTCCGGTGTTCGTCGGGGTCAGCGCTCGGATTCCGAGACCTCGTGCACGATGACGGTCTTGCGGATCTCGATGCGCAAACGGTCGCGCAGACCCTGCGGGGCCTGATCGCCGCCGCACTTGCGATTGACGAGCGCCTTGAGCTGCTGCTCGATGCCGTAATGCGCCAGGCAGGACGGGCAGGAGTCGAGGTGGCCCTGGAGTCGTTCGCGGGCGTTCTGGTCGCACTCGTTGTCCAGCAGGAGCCAGACGTCGGCGATGACGGCGGAGCAGTCGAGCTGGGTCAGCTCCGGATCGACGTCGCTCATCGGGCCACCTCCGCATCCGTCGCACGTGCGGAACGGTTGAACCCGCGCTCGCGCGCCACGTCGGCCAGCAGCTCACGCAGCTGTCGGCGTCCGCGATGCAGTCGGGACATGACGGTACCGATCGGGGTGTCCATGATCTCGGCGATCTCCTTGTACGGCAGGCCTTCCACATCGGCGTAGTACACGGCCATCCGGAAGTCTTCCGGCAGTTCTTGCAGCGCGGCCTTGATCTCGTCGTCGGGAAGGGCGTCGAGCGCCTCGATCTCCGCCGACCGCAACCCCTGTGAGGTGTGTTCGGCGGTCGCGGCGATCTGCCAGTCGGTGATCTCGTCGGTCGGGTACTGCGCGGGCTGACGCTGCTTCTTGCGGTAGCCGTTGATGTAGGTGTTGGTGAGAATCCGGTAGAGCCAGGCCTTGAGGTTGGTGCCCTCCCGGAACGAGGCGAACGCGGTGAACGCCTTGATGTAGGTCTCCTGGACCAGATCCTCGGCGTCGGCGGGATTGCGGGTCATCCGCAGCGCGGCACCGTACATCTGGTCGAGCAGCGGCAGCGCGTCGCGCTCGAACCGCTCGGTCAGCTGCTCCGGCGATTCGCTCGGATCGGCCCGGCGGGGTGCCTTGGCGGTACCGGACCGGCCGGTCGCCGACTGCGCCGGGCCGGACGACCCCGGGCCGGACGACTCTGTGTCGGATGCTTCTGTGTCGGACACTACGATCCCTTCGATGGGAGGCATCACGGAGATGTTGTCGATCAAGCTTACCGACCCGTCCCCCACCGAGAGTGACCTCGGCTCGGTGCGCTGCGGGAGCTCCATCACGGCCGCTGTGCTCATATGCCTCCCGACCTCCTTCGTGTCCGTTTCCCTACGTCCGCTGTCCGAACAGTCCCAACAGAGCGCGACGGGCGGTTTGTTCCCGGGTCGCCGTTGCGATCGCGGCGGGCCGATCCCGGCGGAGGCCTCTCGCGCCACCCCCGCGCCCCCGCTCACCACCAGGAGGTAACCGACGATGGCATCCACCCCGGCGATCGCCGCACTCGAACGTGCTCGGATCGCCCACTCCGTACACCGGTACGCGCACGACCCGCGTTCGGAGGCCTACGGCGCGGAGGCCGTCGCCGCACTCGCCGACACCCTCGGCGTGCGGCCCGAGCAGATCTTCAAGACCTTGGTCATCGAACTCTCCGGCGGCGGGCGATCCGGTCTGGCCGTCGCGGTGGTCCCGGTGCCCGGCAAGCTGTCACTCAAGTCGGCGGCGGCCGCGCTCGGTGCGTCGAAGGCGACGATGGCCGAGGCCAAGGCGGTCACCCGGACCACCGGTTATGTCCTCGGCGGTGTCTCGCCCGTCGGTCAGCGCACCCTGCTGCCCACGGTGATCGACTCCTCGGCCACGGGGTTCGACCGCGTGCTGTGCAGCGCAGGCAAGCGCGGGCTCGAGATCGAACTGGCCCCGGCGGATCTGGTGTCGGTCACCGAGGCCGTGGTCGCCGACATCGCCGCCGCCTAGTCGCCCCCACTAGGGCAGCATGGACACCATGTGCGGACGCTATGCGGTGACCACCGACCCGGCGAAGCTCGCGGCGGAGATCGAGGCCGTCAACGAGGTACCCGAACCGGCGGGTGAGGACTCCACCGATCTCGATGCCACTCCCCGCCCGCCCGGCGTGAACTACAACGTGGCACCGACGACGACGGTGATGACCGTCGTCAAGCGCCACTCGCCCGACGATCCCGACGACGATCCGTTGTTGCGGGTGCGGGCGATGCGCTGGGGACTGGTGCCGCCGTGGGCCAAAGAGGTCGGCAAGGGGCCGCTGCTGTTCAACGCCCGCGCCGAGAGTGCGGCGGAGAAGAGTTCGTTCCGTTCGTCGGTCAAGTCGCGGCGCTGCCTCGTACCGATGGACGGGTGGTACGAGTGGAAGAAGGGTCCGGTCGACAGCAAGGGCAAACCCACCAAGATCCCGTTCTTCATGTCCCCGCAGGACGGGACCCGGCTCTTCATGGCGGGCCTGTGGTCGGTCTGGCATCCCAAGACCGACGCCGACACGGCCGAACCGGCCCCGCCGCTGCTCAGCTGCTCCATCCTCACCACCGATGCGGTCGGCGAGCTGCGCGACGTCCACGACCGGATGCCGCTGATCATGCCGTACGACAGCTGGGATGCCTGGCTCGATCCGGATGGCCGGGCGCCCGACGAACTGTTCGCCCCACCCGCCCGGTCATTGGTCGACGCCATCGCGATCCGCGAGGTCGCCCCGCTGGTCAACCGGGTCGCGAACAACGGACCGGAGTTGCTCAACCCTTCGTGACGCTCGCAAGCTCGCTCCTCAGGGAGCTGTTGTGAGACAAGCCCTCCCGCCGGCGCGCCCCGGTTCGCTCAGCTGAACTCGTAGTCGCGCAACGGGAACGAGTTCATCTCGCGCAGGGTCCGCAACGTCGATGCCGGCCGCAGGAGCGTCGCCTCGCCGTGCTGGTTGAAGTAGTAACTGCGCGAGGTCGCGCAGTCCCCGTTGTAGAACACCGACGACTGCAGGCGGTCGGTCACCTCGTCGAGGAAGGCATCGTTGGCCGCCTCGGTGACCTCGAAGGTGCGTTGCCCGCGGCGACGGAGCTCACCGAACAGTCGCGCGATGTGCTTCATCTGTCCCTCGATGGTCGTGAAGTACGACAACCCGCTGTAGGAGTACGGGCTGTTGAGGGACAGCAGGTTCGGGAACTTGGGGACAGTCACGCCCTCGTAGGCCTGGAAACGGTTCTCGCGCCAAAACTTCCCGAGGTTGCGCCCGTCCCGGCCGATGATGTCGAATGCCGGGAAGTTGACGTCCCAGAGGTTGAACCCGGTGGCGAGGACGAGGGTGTCGATCTCGGTGCGCGTGCCGTCGGCGGCCAGGATGGCATCGGCTTCGAGACCGGCGATGCCGCTGGTCTCCAGCGTCACGTTCGGCTTGGCGAAGCTGGCGAAGTAGGTGTTGGAGAAGGTCGGGCGTTTGCATCCGAAGTCGTAGTCCGGAGTGAGCTTCCGCCGCAGCTCCGGGTCGTCGATCTGCGCGCGCAGGTGGGCCTTGGCCAGTCGGGCGGCCAGCTTGTTGCCCGGCTTGACCTGCTTGTAGTGCAGGACGCCGAACACCATCAACAGTTCCAGCAGCGACGAATTGACCAGTCGCGCAGCGCGTTGGGTGAGCGGGATCCGGCGGAACAGCCGCTGCACGACCGCGGGGATCGCGAAGTCTATCTTGGGGACCACCCAGATGGCGGTGCGCTGGAAGACGGTCAGGGTGTCGGCACGGGCGGCGATCTCCGGGATGAGCTGGACGGCGGTGGCGCCGGTGCCGATCACGGCGACCTTCTTGCCCGCGAAGTCGAATCCGTCGTCCCAGGCGGCGGTGTGCAGGATGGTGCCCGCGAAGTTCTCGATCCCGGGGAAGTCGGGGACGTGCGGCTGTGACAGGAATCCCGTCGCGGTCACCAGGTAGCGGGCGGTCCGCTCACCGCCGTCACCTGTCCGGACTCGCCACAGCTGATCCTCGGGGTCCCATGACGCGGACTCGACGAGGGTGCCGAACTCCATGTGCCGCTTGAGATCGTATTTGTCCGCGACGTGGTGGGCGTAGCGCTTGAGCTCGGCGCCCGGCGCGAACAGTCGGGACCAGTACGGATTGGGTTCGAACGAATAGGAGTAGGTGACCGAGGCGATGTCGACGGCCAGTCCGGGGTAGTGGTTCACGTGCCACGTGCCGCCCAGATCGTCTTCGCGCTCGAGGATCGCGATGTTGTCCAAGCCCTGACGCTTGAGTTCGATCGCGGCGCCCATCCCGCCGAAGCCGGCACCGACGATCACGACGTCGAGTTCTGGTTGCATCCGACACCCCCAACTTGCTGCACTGCGGAAGTTAACTGTTACCACCAGTAACTGTAACTCAGCACACAGCGCTGGACCAGGGCCGCGGCGGTAGCGTGTCGGCTGCCATGTCTGACCGTTCGAGTGTCCCCGCCTCTTCCTCCGCCCCTTCCGGTGCATCGTTCGCCGCGGCCGTCTACGCCTTCACGGTGATCATGCTGGGCACCACGCTCCCCACGCCGCTCTACGCGATCTACGGCGAGGAACTCGGCTTCGGCGTCACCACCACGACCGTGATCTTCGCCGTGTACGCGGCCGGGGTCATCGCCGCGCTGATCGGTTTCGGACGCTGGTCCGACGTCATCGGTCGCCGCAAGATGCTCATCGCCGGTGCGATCCTGTCGGCGGTCAGCGCCGTGGTGTTCCTGACCGCGGGCCCCGTCTGGCAGTTGCTGCTGGGCCGCGTGCTGTCCGGGTTGTCCGCCGGCATCTATGCCGGCGCCGCCACCACCGCGGTCATCGAACTCGCCCCGGCGTCCTGGCGGGGACGCGCGCCGGCGGTGGCGACCGCCGCCAACATCGGCGGCCTGGGCCTGGGTCCGCTGATCGCCGGCCTCCTCGCCGAGTACGCACCGTCCCCGCTGCACACCCCGTTCGTGCTCGATCTCGCCTTGCTGGTCCTCGTCTTCGTCGGCATCTGGCGACTCCCCGAGACCGTCGACGTCGTGCCGGGCGCCCGGCTGAGCGTGCAGAGACTGTCGGTGCCCGCCGACATCCGCGGCGTGTTCGTCCGGGCGTCGATCGCGGCCTTCGCCGGGTTCGCGGTGATGGGCACCTTCACCGGCGTGATGCCCTCCTTCGTCACGAACATCCTCGGCATCGACGACCACGCGTTCACCGGATTCCTCGTGTTCGTGCTGTTCGCGTCCTCGGCGCTCACCCAGATCGTCATACGTCGGATGCCCACCGAGCCGGCGCTGATCGCCGGCTGCGCCCTCCTCATCCTCGGAACGGGCCTGTCGATCCTGGGGCTGGTCGCCGCGTCGACCCCGGCGCTGCTCGGCGGCGCGGTGATCTGCGGTGTGGGGCAGGGCATGTCGTTCAGCAAGGGCCTGGCGTCGGTGGTCGCCGCGACACCGGCCGGACGCAAGGCCGAGGTCACCTCGACCTACTTCGTCGTCGCCTACGTGGCGATCTCCATACCGATCGTCGGCCAGGGGATCACCGCGCAGTACTGGGGTCTCCGGCCCGCCGGGATCGCCTTCAACATCGGTGTCGCCGTGCTGGCCCTCGTCGCGCTCGTGCTGACCATCGTGTCCGTCAGGAACCTGGCACGCCCGACTCGTTGAGCACCGACACCAGCCTGCGGAACCGCACGCTGCTGACGAGATCCTCGACGAGGACGACGTCGCCCTCGGTATTGGCCAGCGGGACACACCAGTTCGGATACTGGCTGCTGTCGGTGCCCGGCTGGTTCTGAATCCGCCGCTCCCCCACCGCGTCCACCAGAGCGACGCTCAGCAGCACCGACGGGGTCCGTGCGATCACCGCGTACAGGGCGTCGACGACCTTGGGATCTGTCAGCGGGGCGTCCCGGGAGAGCAGTCCGCGCTCGTAGGCCAGTTCGAGTACCGCGTCGCGTTCGCGCGCGTCCCGGGCCCGCTCGGCGTCCTCGCCGGAGGCGAGCAGGCCCAGCCGCGATCGCAGCGTGATGTGGTCGCCCGCCAGATATCCCACGGTCGGCGGCAGGTCGTGCGTCGTCACCGAGGTCAGGCACAGCTCGCGGTAGTCCTCGGGCGGGATCGCCGCGTCGGGTCCCTGTTCGAACCAGAGGATCGAGGTGCCGAGGATTCCGCGCTCGCGGAGCGAGTCCTGCACCGACGGCTCGAAGACCCCGAGATCCTCGCCGACGACGACCGCGTCGGCGCGTTGCGCCTCGAGCGCCAGGATGCCGATCAGTGCTTCGCTGTCGTAGTGCACGTAGGTCCCGTGAGCCGGACTGCTCCCGTCGGGAATCCACCAGAGCCGGAACAGTCCGAGGATGTGGTCGACGCGCACACCTCCCGCATGTCGCAGGACGGTGCGGATCATGTCGCGGTACGGCTCGTACTCGGCCTCGGCGAGGCGCCGGGGATGCCACGGCGGCTGGTCCCAGTCCTGTCCCTGCTGGTTGAAGCCGTCGGGCGGCGCTCCCACGGTCGCCCCGGAGGCGAGCACGTCGCCCAGCGCCCACGCGTCGGCGCTGTGCCGTGCGACACCCACCGCGAGATCGGCCATCACGCCGATCCCCATGCCCGCGGAGCGCGCCGCATGCGCGGCGGTGGCGAGCTGTTCGTCGCAGATCCACTGCAGCCACATGTAGAAGTCGATGCGCCGGGCCAGCTTTCGGCGCTTCTTCTTCACGTACGCGCGGTCGAGGAACTTTCCGTGCCAGCGCGGGTCGTCGGCGTCGTAGCGTTCGGCGAGTGCGCACCACGTCGCGAAACGCTTGAGGCCCTTGCCCTCCCGACGCCGAAAGTCGCGGTAGGCGCTTGCACGCGCGGGTGCGAGCGGGACGCCGTAGATCAGTTCGAGCGCCTCCATCTTGGCGCGGAAGGACTTGTTGCGCCGGATCTTGTCGGTCGCGGTGTTCTCGGTGAGGAAACTGCGACCCAGTGCCTTGACCCACTTGCGCTGCGACTTCGACAGCCCGTCCAGTTCGGGGATGTCGGTGATCCGGATGTAGAGCGGATTGACGAAGCGCCTCGTCACCGGCAGATACGGGGACGCCTCGATCGGCGCCTGCGGCTGGGCCGCATGCAGCGGATTGACCTGGACGAAGTCGGCGCCGTACGCGCTCGCGGCCACCTCGCAGATGCCGGCGAGATCCGCGAAGTCGCCCACGCCCCACGAATCCGCCGATCGGATCGAGTACAGCTGCGCGGCGAGTCCCCACCGTTTGCGGCCGATCAACCGGTCCGCGGTGTGCAGGCGACGCGGCGTGACGATCAGCGGCGCACTCGACGCCGACGAGTCGTCGAGGTCGAGTGCCTTGATCTGGTGATACCCGGGCGGCAGGTCATCGGGCACGGCGAACGTCGCGCGGCCGACGAGGGCGTCGTCGACCTCGCGCGGTTCGACCCAGACGTCGAGCTGTGGAGCCGCGACGTCCTCGCCGGTCTCGCTGACGATCCACACCTTCACCAGATGACCGTGCGGGACGTGGACGGCGAACGTGGCGCCCGAGCCCTCGGTCACGACCGTCACCGCCGGGACGAACTCGCGCCACGGCTGTTCGTCGATCTCGCGGATCGACTCCTCGATCTCCTCGGGCGACCCTGCGGGCACCTCGAGCGCCCGCAGGACCGCGACCAGTGTCTCGGGGTCCACGTCGTGATGCTTCTCGCCCCAGCCGACGTAGCTGGTGGCGACGCCGTAGCGGTGAGCGAGTGCGGTCAACCGATCGAGGTTCACATCAGCCACCCGTGCATGATCGCAGCATTTCCACGCGCTCGCCGTGCGCGCCGCGCGGTTCCCGCCCGAGGCACGGCGCTCACCCGAACAGCACCCCGGGATTCAGCAGACCCCGCGGGTCGAGCGCCGCCTTGATCGCCCGCATGGTCGCGAGGTCGGTGGCGTCGCGGCCGAGGTGCGTCCAGGCCACTTTCGCGCGCCCGATTCCGTGCTCGGCACTGATGCTGCCCCCGTTGGCGGCCACGATCCCGAACACGGAGTCGGTCACCGCGGTCGCGTGCTCGGGCGGAACGTCGAGCAGGTTGACGTGGATGTTGCCGTCCCCGACGTGCCCGAAGAGGATTGGCCGGCAAGGGAACGCGCCGTCCGTACCGACTCGGGACAGTTCCGCGAACGCCTCGGGCAGTGCTCTGATGGGCACCGAGATGTCGAGCTTGACGACCGGCGTCGAACTCGACCGGGCGATGGCCTCGGTGTGGCCTTCGCGGGCCGCCCAGAGCGCGCGGGCCGGCGCCGGTTCCAGGACGGCGTCGATGATCCCGGGGGCGGCGGCGAGGAGTTCGGCTGCCGCCGACTCGATGTCACCGGTCCCCGACAGCTCCACGAGCATGTAGTAGGGGCCCGGCGTGGCGGTCGGCCGCCGGTGCCCGTGGTCGGAGACGAGTGCGACACCCGCTTCGGTCATCAGTTCGGCGGCTTCGACGGTCAGCCCCGCCGATGACGCGGCGCCGATCAGGTCGATGGCGTTCTCGACCCGCTCGACCGACGCGACCGCGACCGTGGCGGCCGTCGGCGGCGTGACGAGCCTGAACAGGACGCGGGTGATCACCGCCAGGGTTCCTTCGCTGCCGGCGAGCAGGGACGGCAGGTCGTATCCCACGTTGTCCTTGACCAGCGAGGTCCACCGGCGGAGAACACTGCCGTCGGCGAGGACCGCCTCGATCCCGAGGATCTGCGACCTCGCGTTGCCCCGGCGGATCATCCGTGTCCCACCGGCATTGGTCGCCACGACCCCGCCCGCGGTCGCGCTCTGGCGCGAGGCGAGATCGATGCCGAAGGAGAGACCGGACTCCCCCGCACGCCGGTCGATGGACTCGACGGTCGCGCCCGCCTGGACGCCGACGCACCGGCCCACGGTGTCCACTTCGTCGATGTCGGTCATCCGCACCGTCGACAGCACGATCCGCGGATCGGTCGTCCCGTCACCGGGCGGCGGGACGGAACCGCCGACGAGCCCGGTGTTACCGCCCTGCACGCAGATCCGGATGCCCGAGCGGTCGCATTCGGCGATCACGCGCGAGACCTCGCCGGTGGTGCGGGGCCGGACGACCGCGTCGGCCTCACCGCGGTACCGGCCGGTCCAGTCGGTCAGGAAACCCGCCGTCGCGTCGGCGTCGGTCAGGACATTCGCATCGCCGACGATCTCGCGAAGGGAGGTCAGGACGCCGGAGATGTCCGCCGGATGTCGCGGGCCGGAACCGATCCCAGGAGGACCGAGGTCCTCACGATCGCGGGAAGGCATCGAGGATCGGGGTGTCGCCGTCGTTGAACTCGATCACCTCGTGCACGGCGGCGGGATGGTCGAGGACGGCCGCCGCCACCTGGGCGACGTTGTCACGGCTCACCTCGTCCCCCTCGACCCGATCGCCACCCAGAGTGATACTGCCGGTCCCGGTTTCGTCGGTCAGCCGGCTGGGTCCGAGGATCGTCCACCGGAGCTCGGTGGACTTCAGATACGTGTCCGCGGCCGCCTTCGCCTCCGCATAGGCGTGGAACGAATTGTCTTCGGGCACGCCGTGGTCGGGGCCCGCGCCGAAGTAGGACACCATCACGTAGCGGTGCACCCCCGCGCGGACGGCGGCGTCCATGGACCGGATCGCGGCATCACGATCGACGGAGTACGTCCGTGCCGGATCCCCGCCGCCGGCGCCCGCGGTCCACACCACCGCGTCGTGGCCGGAGATCGCGGTGGCGATCCCGGTGGTGTCGAGCGTCTCGACGTCGGCGACCACGGGCACGGCGCCGGTGTCCGCGACGTCCTCGGCGTGTTCGGGGTTCCTGATGATCGAGGTCACCTCGTCACCGCGGGCGGTCAGTATCCGGGCCAGCCGCAGTGCGATCTTGCCGTGTCCGCCGATGATCGCCACTCGAGTCACTGGATGCTCACTTTCGGTTGCTCACTTGTGCGGTCGCCATGTCCTCGTACCCAATCCAACGTACGCACATGCACCGGGCACCGACACGACTCCGCCCCGGCGCCGGCGTTCCGAGGGAACGCGGGCCGGGGCGGAGTCGAGCGGTGTGGGTCCGGGTGACCTCAGACGCGGGTGTGTCCGCGCCGCCCGGTCACCAACTTGACGAGGAACAGCAGGATGCACGCACCCGCCAGACAGGTGATGAAGCTGAAGATCCAACCGGCACCTTCCACGTCGACCCCGAACAGGGTCAGCAGCCAGCCGCCGAGGAGCCCGCCGATGACACCGACCACGATGTTGAGGATGATCCCCTGCTGTGCATCGGTCTTCATGATCTTGCTGGCGATCCAGCCGGCCAATCCGCCGATGATGATCCACGCGATGATGCCAATTCCCAGCATTACTGCCTCCTGAGGTCGTCGTTGATCCGATGAGCGAATCATCCGATCGCAAGATCGTTCGATCTGCTACATCCGTCAACGTACCCAGAACGGCGACGCTCAAACCGGCACCGAGAGAAACGTGTACACATCGAGACCGGTCCTGTCACCGGATCGAGACCCGGCACCGGGGAATCCTTCTCAGGGGCAGGTCACCTTGATCTCGTACGACTTCGTGACCGGTTCGGTCGGGTTGGCGAGATCGACACCGGATGCCTCGCCGGTCACCGTGTAGGTGTCGCCGTCCTTGGTGACGTCTGCACTGCCGCCGCCTGCGCCTTTCTGGTAGCCCAGGGTGACTCCGTCGAGTGAGCCGAGACCCACGGACTCCACCTCGGGGGAATCGCCCGACGTCAGCACGACCCCGATACCCGAGGCCCCCGAGCCCGCACCGATCCCGATCGTCACCTTGCCGGCGGCGTCCGTGCACCCGACCGTCTTGTCCGCCAGTTCCAGTTCCTGACCGTCGACGGTCACCGTCGCCTCCGCGTCGGTGCCTGCCGATGCCGAGTCCGAGTCGTCGGAACCGCACGCGGTGAGGGCGACGGCCAGTGCCGCGGCGCCGAGAACCGAAGTGATGTGGACTTTACGCATGGTGGGAACCCCTTGAGGAGGAATCGAGACGCCGCCCGGTCGGTCGGCTGAGACGAATTTAGACGCTTGAGCTGGGCTTCGGCGTCAGTTGACCGAATGGGACGCGGGAACTCGGGAGGGTCGCGGAGAGTTTGGCGCCGGCCTCGACCATGACCGCGCGAGTGAGGTCGCGGAGCTGTTCGTAGTGTCCGTGGTAACCGTATTTCGCGTGCAGGCTGGGCCAGGACGTGAAGTCGGCTGCCGCGCCGATCGCATTGCCCTCGTGCACATAGGTCGGCAGGACGTTCTGGATCGTGGCATCCCGCCGCAGTCGCCGCACCGTGTCCTGATGGAGAGCCGACGACGCCCGGTACTTGCTGATGACGACCCCCAGTTCGACGATGTCGCGTCCCAGTTCGGCACCGAAATCCGCGACCTGACGCTGGATGTGCGGAATCGCATAGGTGGACAGCACATCCGGGATGGTCGGGATCAGATAGCCGGCGGCCATCGCCAATCCGTTGAGGCTGAACGGTCCGACATTGGGCGGACAGTCGATGAGGATGTAGTCGTAATTCCCGGCGATCGGTTCCAGCGCGCTCCGCAGGACCTCCACGGCCGCCAGGTGGTCGTCGGCGGTGACCCGATGGGCGCTCAGCTCCTCGGCCAGCTCGATGAGGTCCAGCGAGGACGGCAGCAGGTCGATTCCGGTGAGTCCACTCACGGTCGAGACATCGCGTTGCACGCTGCCCTCGAGATCGAAGGTCCGGGTGCCGTCGAGCACATCGGCGAACAGCGTGGCGACGGTCTGACGCCTGGCGTTGCACGCGAGCCAACGCTCCTGGCCGATCGTCATGGTCGTCAGATTGGTCTGCGCGTCCAGGTCGACGAGCAGGACCTTCTTGCCGAAGACACCGGCGAGGAAGTCGGCGAGGCCCCCGGTGAGCGTGGTCTTCCCGACCCCGCCCTTGAGGCTGATGGTCGCGATCACCGTCGGCATGGTGTCCCCGGTCTGTTCGGTCGTCCTGGGTCGCGAGTCAGATTACCGATCCCGTGCCGAGGCCACCGGGTGTTCGCTTCCGCGCCATCCGACGTCGACGTACCCGCAACGTGCGAAATAGACGACCATCTCGATGTACACCCTCATTCTGCGGGTATTCCGATGATCTGTAACAATGATTCGGTGAGCATTGACCGGCGATATCCATGAAATGGGTCGGCCGATTCAGAAGCACAGTGAGAAACTCACTCGACACATATTCATGAGAATTCGCCGGAATGCGATATCCCGCGAACACCGACGACCATGCATCTCGATTGTCTCGACCGAGATCACCCCGCACGTTGAGCTCGGCCCGGGCTCAGAACCCACGCGAAAGGACAACCGCATGAGCATCCGAGTCCGAAAGGTCACCGCCGGCCTGGCGGTCTGCGCCGCGGCGGCGATCGGCGCCGCCCACACACCCGATGCCGTGGCCGCGCCGACCGACGTCACCGCGACAGCGTCCGCGGCCGGGAACTCGGTCACCCTGACGGTCACGAACAAGGCCGCGAAACGCATCGGCTGCGAGATCGTCGGCGTCCCGGCGGGCGGCGCCCCGACGAACGTCGTCTTCGGGTACCAGACCCCCGAGGAGCTCGGCGCGCTCATCACCCCCGGGTCGTCGAAGTCGTTGCCGCTGCGAATTTCTCAGGGCACGCCACCCGCCCCCATCGGATCGACGACGATCCCGGACGGCACCTACGACATCTACTGGGGCTGCACCACGATCACGTTGCCGCCGGGCACGGGCGCCACCGAGGAGTTCTGGGGCACGAACCCGCCCCTGACCGGCATGACCCCGACGGTCGCCGCACCGATCCGGGTGACGGTGCCGGGCGGCGCGGCAACACCCCCGGCCCCGGGTCCCGATGCACCGGCGACTCCCGGTCAGCCGATCATCCCCGGACTGCCGGCCATCCCCGGACTCCCCGAGATCGAGTTGCCGGAAGAGATCTGCACGACCTCGTCCTGCGTTCCCATCGGCTGACCCGCCCGGCGTGACCGCCGGTTTGGGCATAGCACTTCCGGTACCCGGGTGCGGTTGTGCATACTTCGACCATGTCAACAACCGATGTCACGCCTCTACATCTCGCCGCCGAAGGTGGCGGGGCGGCTCTCGACCAGGTCTTCCTGATGTCCGCGGTGGCCGCCGTCGTGTCGATCGGTCTGCTCTGGATCGGTTACCTGCACCGCACTCGTAAGATCACCTGGCTGACCACGCTGTCGGAGTGGGCCGGGCGCCGCGTGAACCGCCCGCCGTGGGCTGCCCTGCCGATCTTTCTGTTCACCAGCACGATCATCTGCGCGCTGTTCGGCTTTCTCTGGGACGTCAGCCTGCACATCGGCGACGGCCGCGACGAGGGGCCGCTCGCGAACCCCGCGCACTACTTCATCCTGGTGGGCCTGTTCCTGCTGTTCATCTCCGGCATGCTGTCGGTGTTCCTGCCGTTCGACAAACCCGGCCGCTCGGCGATCCGGATCACCCGCAACTGGTACGCCCCGGTCGGCGGAATCCTGTTGGCCGGCTGCGGTTTCTACGCGTTGCTCGGATTCCCGCTCGACGACGTCTGGCACCGGATCTTCGGCCAGGACGTCACGCTGTGGGGCCCGACGCACCTGATGCTGATCGGTGGTGCGGGTCTGTCGCTCATCGCTGTCGTGATCCTCGACCGTGAGGGCCGGGCCGCGATGGGTCCGGATGCGCCGCAGGACGGACGGGGTCAGTGGCTCGTCCGCTGCCTGGCGTTCGGCGGCCTGGTGATCGGCATGTCGGTCTTCCAGATCGAATACGACTTCGGCGTCGAGCAGTTCCGCCTCGTCCTGCAGCCCATGATGATCGCCGGCGCCGGGGCGTTCGCCCTCGTCGCCGCCCGGATCAGCCTCGGGCCGGGTGCGGCACTCGTCGCGGCGGTGTTCGCGATCCTGCTGCGAGGAGTCGTCGCCGTCGTCGTCGGACCGGCTCTGGGCGCGCCGATCAACGTGTTCCCGCTCTACCTGGGCGCGGCGGTGGTCGTCGAACTGCTTGCGCTGACCCCGCTGCTCAAGCGCCGGGTGCTCTTCGGCGCGGTGGCCGGTCTGGGCGTCGCGACTCTCGGACTCTGGATCGAGTCCTGGTGGATCGCCGCGGCCTATCCGTTCCCGTGGGTCACCGGCATGTGGGGCGAGGCACTGATGATGGCCGTCCCGGTGGGCGTCGTCGCCGGTCTGTGCGGCGGAATGCTCGGCATCGTCAGCGTCGGCGAGCGACTCCCTCGCCGTTGGATCAGCGTCACCGCCGTCGTGCTCTCGGTGCTGGTGATCGGCGGCGCCGTCGCCAACGGACTGCGGGTTTCCGTCCCCGCGGACACCACTGCACGCATCGTCCTGACCCCGGCCGGCCCGAACGCGGCGGCCGACCAGAACGTCACGGCCGAGGTCTTCCTCGAGCCCACCGATGCGCTCAGCGACGACCCCGAGTGGGTCACGTTGATGTCCTGGCAGGGCGGGATCGACAACGACCGCGGCATCGTCATCGACCGGCTCGAGCGCGTGGGTCCCAACCGGTTCCGGTCCACCGAACCGATGCCGGTGTCGGGTTCGTGGAAGACCATCCTGCGCGTGCAGGACGGGACCACCATGGCCGGCGTCCCGGTGTACCTGCCGGCGGACCCCGCCATCGGTGCGGAAGGTGAACCCGCGCAGCAATCGTCGACGAAACCGTTCGTCGCCGAGATCTCGATCCTGCAGCGCGAGCGCACCTTCGACTACCCGTCGTGGCTGTTCGGCGCCGCGTCCCTGGTGGTGCTCGTGTGTTCACTCCTGCTCATCGCTGCGCTGTCCTGGGGAGCCGGCCGGGTGAACGCGCGTGAGGCGACCTCGGGCGCGCGGAAGCCAGAACTCCAGCCGCAGCCGTGATCGGTTCCGCGGCCGGCCCCGCCGTCCACCACCTCGCAACGCATCCACTCGTGCTGGCCCTGCCGGCGGTGATCCCCGCGTTCCTGGTGGTGGGTGTCATCGTCACGATCGCGATCATCGACCGCCGCCGAGGGGACGAGGACGACACCGACGACGACGCACCCGACGACACCGCTGCCGATCGCGCCACCCACCCCGAGCCCACCGCTCCCCCGACCCGGAACGAGGCCGATGACCCCGCCCGCGAGGCCGACTGACGCTCTGCTCGCCCACGGGCTGGGTGGTTCGGAGTACCTGCCGGTTCCGCTGACCGCGGTGTTGATCGGCGGCGCCTGGGCGTTGACGATCTCGTTCGCGGTCATCGCCTTCGCCTGGCGCACACCACGTTACGGGCGACCGGACGCCGGTCGAGAGCTGCCGCCATGGGTGACGAGGACCGTCGACAACCGCTGGGTTCGCGGCGTGATCAGCGGCATCGCCCTGGTTCTCACGGTGTGGCTGATCGTGTCCGCCTTCGGGCCTGACACCGACGACAATCCCCTGCCCGGCGCATTCTATGTGCTGCTCTGGGTCGGAATGACCGTGCTGTCGGCGCTTCTCGGACCGGTCTGGCGACTGCTGTCGCCGGTCCGGACCGTTCTGCGGGTGGTCCGGAAGGTCGCCGGCCCACGAGTCGTCGGGCTCACGGATTATCCGCGCCGGCTGGGGTGGTGGCCTGCGGCGGCGGGCCTGTTCGCCTTCGTCTGGCTGGAACTGGCGTCCCCCGACCCGAGTTCGGTGTCGTCGGTGCGGATCTGGCTGATCTGTTATCTCGTGATCACGCTCGCCGGTGGCGTCGTCTACGGGCTGCGCTGGACAGCGGACGCGGACCCGTTCGCGGTGTACAGCACAGTGGCGTCGCGACTCTCGCCATTCGCCCGGAACAGCGAGGGCCGGGTGATCGCGCGGAGTCCGATGAACTCGCTGCCCACGCTGCCGGTGCTCCCGGGCACCGTGACGGTCCTCGCGATCCTGCTCGGCTCCACCGCATTCGACAGTTTCTCGGCGATCCCGCTGTGGCAGGACCTCGTCGCCGAGGGAGCCGACGGCAGTCAGATGATCGCCACGCTGTACGCGACCGCCGGTCTGCTGGTGTTCGTCGGTGTCGTCGCGGTGACGTTCTGGACGGCCGCCCGTGCGGTGGGCGGCGTGCAACCGGACCTCCGACGCCGCCTGCCGGGACTGATGGCGCACTCGCTCGTCCCGATCGTGATCGGCTACATCCTCGCGCACTACCTGCAGTCGCTGGTCGAGCAAGGCCAGGAGGCCGTCCTCGCGCTGGGCGATCCGCTCGGCCGGGGCTGGAATGTGTTGTGGCTCACCGATGCCCACCCGGTCTATGTGATGTCGGATCACCCGACCGTCACCGTGACACTCAAGGTGGCGTTCGTGCTCGGCGGACACCTGCTCGGAGTCGCCGCGGCGCACGACGCGTCGTTGCGGCTCCTACCCCGCCGGCACCAGCTGACCGGACAGCTCACCATGATGGTGACGATGGTCAGCTACACGTTCCTCGGCCTGTACCTGCTGTTCGGGGGATAGGGCCGAGGTCAGTAGGCGGTCGGCGGCGTGCCCTTCTTGTTCGAACGGAACAGCATGTAGCCGCCGTAGAGGGCGAGTGCGATGAGAGCGATCCAGAAGAGTCCCTCGAGTAGCGGGCCGAGGACGGCCAGCGCGATCAGCGCGACCGCGATGACTCCCAGGACCTTCCAGAAGGTCATGCCGGTGGTGTTCGTCGATGTGCTCATGGGCCCAGTCTGCGCTCGCCGAAGACGGAAAGCGATGGTCGGCGGCACTTCTGGGGCGAACTTCAGGGACTTCCCTGAGGGAGCCCCTACCGGTGGAACCCCTACCGCGCGAACCAGGCCTCGGCGTTGCCGCTGAGGGCCTTCTCGATGCGCAGCGCGGACGTGTCGGTCAGATCCGACGGCAGTTCATCGGGTGCGAACCACGCGACGTCGGAGTTCTCGTCGTCGGCGGGCCGGGCATCGCCGTCGACGTACCGCGCGAGGAAGCAGACGTCGAGATAGCGGGTCTGGTCGCCGTTCGGGTAGGTGATCAGCGGGGTGACGTCGATACTGGTCAGTCGGACGATCTCGGCGGTGACCGCGGTCTCTTCGCGTACCTCGCGCAGGGCGGCCCGCGCCGGTTCCTCGCCCGGTTCGAGGACGCCGGACACGACGGCCCACTGCCCGTTGTCGACGCGCCGGGTCAGCAGCACCCGCCCGGAGTCGTCGAGGACGACGACGCTGACGCCGGACAGCCAGAGTTCGCGGTGACCGACCTGTACTCGCAGATCGCGGATGAATTCGGGGATGGGCACCCCCACATCCTGCCCGTCGAGGTCGGAGATCGCCGGGTGGTGCGGGTCGGACCGCGAATTCCGCGCCGCGCACAATGTGACGCATGAGGATCTCTCGACGCGCCGCAGGGATCGCACCGTTCCAGGCGATGGAGTTCGCGAAACGGGCCGCCGAACTCGAGGCGGCCGGTCATTCCGTCGTGAAACTGAACATCGGCGAGCCCGACTTCGGGGCGCCGCCTGCGGTCCTCGCCGCAGCCCGCGAGGCGACCGGGCGGTCGCTGGCGTACACCGGCGCCCTCGGACTACCGGAATTGCGGGAGGCCATCGCGGACTTCTACGGCCACCATTTCGGGGCCCCGGTGGACCCGGCGCGGGTGGCGGTCACCGCGGGCGCGTCGGCGGCACTCCTGATGGCCTGCGCGGCACTGATCGACCCGGGCGACGAGGTCCTCATCGGCGACCCGTCCTATCCGTGCAACCGCCAGTTCGCGCACGCCTTCGGCGCGCGGGTGAGGCTCCTGCCGACGACCCCCGCCAATCGGTTCCAGCTCACCACCGCCGAGGTCGACGAGGCGTGGACTGACTCCACCCGCGGGGTCATCGTGGCGACGCCGTCGAACCCCACCGGCACGTCGATGCCCTACGAGGAACTCGTGGCGATGTGCGACCTGGCTGCCGCGCGGGACGGATGGTCGATCGTCGACGAGATCTACCTCGGCCTGTCCGATCCCGCCGCGGACGGGCGGCCGCCGCGCAGCGTCCTGGCCACCGAGTCGCCAGGGATCGCCCAGACCGTGGTGGTCAACAGCTTCTCCAAGTACTTCGGGATGACCGGGTGGCGGCTGGGATGGTGCATCGTCCCCGACGAACTGGTGGGAGTGCTGGAACGGCTGGCGCAGAACTTCTACGTGTGCCCACCGACACCGTCGCAGTACGCGGCGTTGGCGTGCTTCACCCCGGACTCGCTCGCGGTCGCCGAACACAACCGCCGCGAGTTCACGCGGCGCAGGCAACTCGTCGTCGACGGACTCGCCGACATCGGTCTCGATGTGCCGGTCATCCCCGACGGCGCGTTCTACGTCTATCTCGACGTCAGCTCCACCGGGCTGACGTCGACCGAGTTCTGCGACCGGGCGCTCGCCGAAGCCCACGTCGCCATGACCCCGGGCAATGACTTCGGGGTCGCGGCCGCGGACCGATACGTCCGGCTGTCCTACGCCGCATCCACCGATGACCTGTCCCTCGCCCTCGAACGGCTTCGCACGTTCGTCGGCGCCGGTCGCGAACCACGTCGATGAGGAGAAGCCGTCACATGAACACCCGACTCCCGGGCACCGTCCGTTCCGACCTCCTCGCCGAGGCGGTGGCTCCGATCCTGACGGCGCGCACCGAGGGCGATCCGCGGGTCCCGGGTGTGGTCGCGGGCGTGACGACCGACGACGAGACGGTGTTCCTGGGCGCGGCCGGCGTACGTGCCCTCGACGACCCCCAGCCGATGACCGTCGACTCGGTGTTCGCACTGTTCTCCGCGACCAAGGCGGTCACCGCGACGGTGGCGCTGCAGCTCGTCGAGGACGGGGACCTCGACCTCCACGCACCGGCGCGTTCTTATGTACCGGACATCGGCGAGCTGCAGGTGATCGAGGGCTTCGACGACGACGGCCAACCCCGCCTCCGCCCGCCGGCCTCCGATGTCACGACACACCAGTTGCTCACGCACACCGCCGGTTTCGGCTACGACTTCTTCAACGAGACCTACCGCCGACTGACCTCGGACCACGGCGTGCCCGCCGTCGCCACGGCGACCGGGGCGTCACTGCGAACCCCCCTGCTGTTCGACCCCGGCACGGACTGGGAGTACGGCTCCGGCCTGGACTGGGTCGGACAGGTCATCGAGGCCGTCGCCGGGCGTCGACTCCGCGAGGCCATGCACGAGCGGGTCCTCGCCCCACTCGGCATGTCCGACACCGGCTTCGCGCTCTCCGACGACGCCCGGAGCAGACGTGCCGTCCTCCACATGCGCAAGCGGGGCGAGCTCGTGCCCAACCACCGTTGGGAACAGCCCGCCGACCCCGAGATCGACATGGGCGGGCAGGGCCTCTGGTCGACGGTCCCCGACTATCTGACCTTCCTGCGGATGTGGTTGCGCGGCGGCCTATCCGACGGCGGGGAGCAGATCCTGCGCCCCGACACCGTCGAGCTCGCGCTACGCAATCAGATCGGGGACCTCGCCGTCAGACGACTCCCCGGAGTGATACCGCCGCTGAGCCACGACGTCGAATTCTTCCCCGGCACACCGAAATCGTGGTCGTACCCGTTCATGATCAACGATGCCGACGCGCCTACCGGGCGCCCGGCCGGGTCCCAGTCGTGGGCCGGGCTGGCCAACCTCTACTACTGGATCGATCCCCACACCCGGCTCGGCGGCTTCTGGGCGACGCAGATCTTCCCGTTCTTCGATCCTGCGTCGGTCGACGGATACCTCGACTTCGAAGCCGCCACGTACCGGGCCCTGACGGACTGACCTCGCGGGGCGACTTCTGTGCCGAATCGGAACGAGTCGTCACTGTGGAGTTGTCAAAGGACCACTGCGGTCCCGAACGAGGTCCGGGTGCGGAAGGTGCTACGCAAAGGTCTGGCGGTCTGGGGGGGTGGCGTCAGGCGGCGGCGTCGAGGACGATTTCGGTCAGCGACCCGTCGCACGACATCTGTTTCGCGCTGGCATGGCTGACAGATCCGGTCCACGGCAAGTTTGCTGGGTCGGCGCCAGTGGCGGGGATGGTCAGCATGAGTTGCGTCCGCGGGGAGCCGATGCTGTCGATGCTCGCACCCAACGCGGCTTGGTCGAGGATGAGTTCGAAGGCGTCGGCGCGTCGTTGGTCGGCGGTGCGTCGGTCGTCGGCTCCGTCGGGTTCGGGTCGTGGGCAGGAGCGTTCGTCGATCATCGACAAGAACTTCTCGCCGATCATCTGAGTGACGTCGACGCGGATGTCGATGCGGCCGTCGTCGGCGGCATGGACGTTGACGGTGTTCAACGACGAGTCGTCGGCGGCGGGAATACCGGTGTCGGTGGCGTCGATGAGCCTGTTGCCGATGGCCCGAGCATGTTTGAGCACTTGCGTCGGCGTCGCACCGGAGAGTGCTTGGCCGAGGAGTTCGATCTCGTACCGGGCGCGCTCGTCTTCGGAAATGGGCTCGGGGCGTCGTCTCTCCATCTCGTTCAAGCCGCGGACGATGGCGTCGACCATCTCGCAGGCCAGTCTTCCGTCGGCAGCATGACGAACGAGTGTGGGTAGCGCGGGCAGCGCGTTGACGCTTCGCATGGTGCGGTGGGCAGCGGCGGGCGCGTGGCCGGTCTCGATCAGCAACTTCGTGGTGGTGCTTCCGGCTCCCTGTGCGACGCCGAGGCTGTCGAGTTGTGCTGTGTGGGTGACGATCTGGTGATCGACTAGGTTCCGGATCAGTCGCAGGGTCTCAAGGGCGTCGAATGTCGCTCTGCCTGTGGGGTCGTCGGCGGGCGGGGTGGTCTCGATGAGCTGATCGAGGAGAGTGACTAGCTCGGGCATGACTCCAAGGTACCGGAACATGCGTTCGATTCCGAGGGATCTCCACAGGCGAGATGTCGCGAAACCGTTGACTGTGCAGCATATTCCGTTGACTGTGCGGTGTATTTCGTTGACTGTGCCTTGACCGTTGACCGTGATGAACTCCAGTCACATTCGTTTTCGGAAAATGTGGTGAACAGTGGTGATTCTGGGTTCGCTCGAACTGGTGGGGAATCGCTTCTGGGGCGAGTCAGTGGCCAGTCGGACGTAAGACAGTTACCGGTTTGGGAGTCACGTCACCAAGTGGCTTCGACTCGGCTCCTCGCTTCGCTCGGTGCCGGCTCAACCAGCGGGGGGTCGGGCGCGGGCTCGACCAATGGGGGTCGAATGCCGGCTCAACCAGCGGGAGTTCGACGGCAGCTCACCAGCGGGGGTCGCTTCGCTCGGTACCGGCTCAACCATCGGGGTCGGGTCGACTGACCGCCGCCCCCCCCCAGAATTCTGGGACGCTCGCGGGCCCAGAACTCTGGCGCGCGGATTTCCCGCGTTCGAGGGATGGCGGGAACAAAAGGGGCTCAGCCATTCTGAGTCCCATGGAGCAGCCGGTCCCGGCGCTCCACCGACACACGCACAGCGTTCATCCCCACGCCCCGATCCCGAAGGAACCATCGTGTCCATCACCTCCGAACCCATCGACTCCACCGACTTCGACGCCCTGCTGTCCGCGGTCGCCGGCCCTGTCCTCACCGCGGCCGACGAGGGTTACACGGGCGAACTGTCCGGCTTCAACCTCGCGGCGATCCCGGCGGCCGACGTGGTCGTCGGTGCGACGAATGCCGCCGACGTCGCCGCCGCCGTGCGGTACGCGCGCTCCAACGGATTGCGTGTCAGCGCGCGGGCCACCGGGCACGGTTCGCCCATCGAGGGCCGCGGCACGGTGGTCGTCACCACCTCCCGGATGACCGAGATCAGCGTCGACCCGGTCACCAGGACCGCTCGCGTCGGCGCCGGCGTGCGGTGGCGCGACGTGGCCGCGGCGACCGCGCCACACGGCCTCACCGGGCTCGTCGGCTCCTCGTCGTCGGTGGGCGTCGTCGGGTACACGCTCGGCGGTGGCCTGAGTCCCCTCGGTCGGCAATTCGGTTACGCCGCCGACCATGTCCGGTCGATCGAGCTCGTCACGGCCGATGGAATCGTCCGCACGGTCGACGCGTCCGCGGGTTCGGACCTGTTCTGGGCACTGCTCGGCGGACGCGACGGCTTCGGCATCGTCACCGCACTCGAGTTCGAATTGTTCGATCTGCCCACGGTCTACGGCGGCGGGATCTTCTTCGCCGGTTCGTCGGCGGGCGACGTCCTGCATGCGTGGCGTGAGTGGGCACCGACCCTGCCCGAGGAGGCCGGCACCTCGGTGGCCATCCTCCGGCTTCCGCCGGACCCCAACCTGCCCCCGCCCCTGCAGGGCCAACTCGCCGTCCACGTGCGTTACACGCACACCGGCGACCCGGCCACTGCGGCCGCGCTGCTGGCGCCGATGCGATCGGCGGGGCCGGTCCTGCTCGAGAACGTCGACGTCCTGCCGACAGCCGCGCTCGACGCGGTGCACATGGACCCGCCCGGCCCGATGCCGAGCGCTGAACGCGGCTGCCTGCTCACCGGTTTCCCGGCGTCGGCCGTGGACGCATTGCTCGCGGTCGCCGGCCCCCAGGTGGCGAGCCCGCTGGCCATCGTCGAGATCCGACTCCTCGGCGGCCGGTTGCGGGCGCCGCAGCGTGTGCCCAACGCCGTCGTCGGTCGCGACGGCGCGTTCTCCGTCATCGCCATCGGCGTGCCCGCGGGCCCGTTGGGTGACCAGGTCGGTGAGCATCTCGCCGCCGTGAACCAGGCGCTCGCCGCCCACTCGTGCGGAGCTCTGCTGAACCTCTCCGGGCGGACCGCCGCCGAACGCGACGCGCTCTGGTCGGCAGACCAGCGAACCCGGTTGGAGACCATCCGCCGGCGGCACGATCCGACCGGCGTCCTCCGACCGGGCGACCCCACTATTGTGGGATAGACATCCGCCGCAGCTCACGGCCACAATTGTCGGATGACATCGAGTCTGACCGCCGAGCGTGTGCGTCGCGACATCGAGGTCGTGGCCCACGCCGGCCTCGGTCTCGACGACTTCTTCGCCGAAACCGTCGCGTCGCTGCGCCGCGCGGTGCCGGTCGACGCGGTCTGCATCGGCACCTTCGATCCCAACACCGTGCTGCTCACCAGCGCCCGCAAATACGGTTCGCTTCTCGGCGAGGATCACCGGGATCCGGACTGGGGGCTCCTCGAATACGGGCAGGTCGAGCCGTCGGCGTTCCGGGAGATGGTTTCCGCCAAGCGTGACGCGGTCGGACTCAATCTGCTCAACCGGGGCGCAACCGAACGGTCGAACCGGATGTCGCAGTTGATGATTCCTGAATACTGCTTCCACGACGAGGCCCGGCTCGTGTTGCGGGACGGCGATCGGGCGTGGGCCGGGATCGCGATGTTCCGCAGCGGCGCGGGGTGCCGGCCGTTCGATGCGGACGAGGTCGCCTTCCTGGGATCGCTCTCCCGCACTCTCGCCTACGGCGTCCGCGTGGGGTTGTTGAGCAGTGTGGTGAGCGGGCCCGAGCGAAGCGGACCGAGCGTGTCACCGGCGGCGGGTCACGGCCCGGCGGTGCTCATCATCGACCGCAACAACGAGATCGTCCAGATGAGTGCCGGGAGTCAGGAACGCATCGCCGACCTCGCGTCCGGCCCGAACGGCGCGGCGGTGATGAACCCGATCTACGGCCTGATCGGGGCCGCACGCCGCTACGGCTCGGGTGAGTCCACCGTTCCGCCGCGTCTGCGGGTGCGGGGCGCCTCGGGCATGTGGCTCGTCATCCACGCATCTCCCCTGTCGTCGGCCGACGGCCGTGTGGGCGAGGTCGTGGTGACGATCGAGGAAGCGCGTCCGCCCGAGATCATCCCGCTGGTCGTCGAGGCGTTCGGACTCACCGCCCGCGAGCGTGACGTCACCCAGATGGTGCTGCAGAGTGTGGCCACCAAGGACATCGCCACCGCCCTGCACGTGTCGGCCTACACGGTGCAGGATCACCTGAAATCCATCTTCGACAAGGCCGGCGTCCGCAGCAGACGCGAACTGATCGCGCGGATCTACTTCGACCAGTACGCCCAGCGCCTCAACGATCCGCTGTTGCCGTCCGGGTCGTTCGCGTCTACTGACGGCGTGCAGTAGCCGTCCAGGCACCGCGTCGTCGGTCCGCACGCAGCCCGCCGCCGAGCCGAGCCGGGGTGTGTCGTCGTGTCCTGGTCCGGCCGGGGCATGATGGACGAGCGGCGGACATTCAGATACCGGCGCCCGCCGCCCGATCGACGAGGAATTTGCGATGAGCACACCCATGTCCCGCCGGGACCTCGAGTTCCTGCTGTACGAATGGCTCGATGTCGAGTCCCTGACCTCGCGCGACCGGTTCGCCGCGCACTCACGCGAGACCTTCGACGCCGTACTCGAACTCAGCGCCGACATCGCGATGAAGTGCTTCGCACCCGCCAACAAGATCGGCGACGCCAACGAGCCCTACATCGGCGACGACGGCAAGGTCGTGCTACCCGACGAAATCGTCGCCGGGCTCGCCGAGTACCGCAAGGCAGGCCTGATCTCCGCCTCCTTCGACGAGGAACTCGGCGGCATGCAATTGCCGACCGTCATCCGCCAGGCATCGGCCGTGTGGTTCCAGGCCGCCAACGCCGCCATGTCGTCGTACAACTTCCTCACCATGGGCAACGCCAACCTGCTCGCCGAATACGCCACCGAGGAGCAGCGCGAGACCTGGGTCCGTCCCCTCGTCGAAGGCCGCTTCTCCGGCACCATGTGCCTGTCCGAACCGCAGGCCGGGTCGTCGCTGGCCGACATCACCACCAAGGCCGAACCCGCAGGCGACGGCACCTACCGGATCACCGGCACCAAGATGTGGATCTCGGCCGGCGACCACGAACTCACCGAGAACATCGTCCACCTCGTCTTGGCGAAGATCCCCGGTGGTGGCCCCGGCGTCAAGGGCATCTCACTGTTCATCGTGCCCAAGTACCTCGCCGACGGGACCCGCAACGACGTCGCGCTCGTCGGCCTCAACCACAAGATGGGCAACCGCGCCACCACCAACACCCTGCTCAACTTCGGCGACGGCACGTTCGCCGCCGACCCGACATCCGGCGCTGTTGGTTACCTGGTCGGCGAGGAGCACCGCGGCCTCTCCTACATGTTCCACATGATGAACGAGGCGCGCATCGGTGTCGGATTCCTCGCCACCGCACTGGGTTACGCCGGTTACCGGGCCTCACTCGAGTACGCGAAAGTGCGCACGCAAGGCCGGCCCGTCGACCAGAAAGACCCCTCGACCAAGCCGGTCCCGATCATCGAACACGCCGACGTGCGCCGCATGCTGCTCGCCCAGAAGTCCTATGTCGAGGGCTCTCTCGCGTTCGGGCTGTACTGCAGCACCCTCGTCGACGAGGCGGCGACCGCGGCCGACCCCGCCGAACGCGATCGGTTGAACCTGTTGCTCGAGGTGCTCACCCCGATCGCGAAGAGCTGGCCCTCCCAATGGTGTCTCGAGGCCAACAGCCTCGCGATCCAGGTCCACGGTGGTTACGGCTACACCCGCGAATTCGACGTCGAGCAGTACTACCGGGACAACCGGCTCAACCCGATACACGAAGGCGCACACGGCATCCATGGACTCGACCTCCTCGGGCGCAAGGTGATCATGCAGGGCGGCGCCGGACTCGCCGGCCTGGCCCAGACCATCGAGACCACCGTCGGACGCGCACGTGGGGTCGACGGACTCGCCGATCACGCCGAGGCGCTGCACTCCGCGGTGGACCGCCTGATGAAGGTGACCGCGCACATCTGGTCGGCAGGCGACCCCAAACTGTCACTGGCCAACGCGACCGTCTACCTGGAGACGGCCGGACACATCGTGATCGCCTGGATGTGGCTCGAGCAGCTCCTCGCGGTCGGCACCCGGACCGGCGATTTCTACGACGGGAAACGTGCTGCCGCGCAGTACTTCTTCCGGTATGAGCTCCCCAAGACCGGTCCCCAGCTCGACCTGCTGACCGCCCTCGACCGCACGACTCTCGACGTCGAACCCGCCTGGTTCTGACGCCTTTTCCTGCCGGCCGGCGCACCGCGTCGGACGTCTTGCCGAGTACCCAAGGGAGACAACGATGTCCGTGATGGATCTGTTCGACACCACCGGCAAGGTGGTCATCGTGACCGGCGCCTCGTCCGGGCTGGGGGTCTCGTTCGCGCGTGGCTTCGCCGAGGCCGGCGCGGACGTGGTGCTCGCCGCCCGACGGGCGGAGAAGCTCGCCGACACCGCCGCGGCGGTCGAGGCGCTGGGACGCAAGGCGCTGGTGGTGCCCGCCGACGTGGCCGACCCCGACCAGTGTCAGCGCGTCGTCGACGCCGCGATGGAAACCTTCGGCAGGGTCGATGTGCTCATCAACAACGCCGGTGTCGGGACGGCATTCCCCGCGACCCGCGAGACACCCGAACAGTTCCGCGGGGTCATCGACGTCAACCTCAACGGCTCCTACTGGATGGCCCAGGCCTGCGGGCGGGTCATGCAGCCGGGTAGCGCGATCATCAACATCTCGTCGATCCTGGGCATCACCACGGCCGGCTTGCCGCAGGCGGCCTACGCCGCGAGCAAGGCAGGAGTCATCGGTCTCACCCGCGATCTCGCCCAGCAGTGGGGCGCGCGCAAGGGCATTCGCGTCAACGCCATCGCCCCCGGTTTCTTCGAGAGCGAGATGACCGACACCTATCAGCCGGGGTACCTCGACTCCCAGATGCCACGGGTCCTGCTCGGCCGGACCGGACACGGGGAAGAGCTCGCGGCCACCGCGATCTGGCTGGCCTCGGCCGCCGCCGGATACGTCACCGGCCAGACACTCCCCGTCGACGGCGGGATCACGGTCACCTAGCGCGACGTCGGTCCGACGGCGACACCGGCTTTTCCACACCTAGACTGACGGCAATGGACCCCTCATCTGATCCACCGCTGCCGGCGCACTCCGAGGTACACCCGACCCTGCGCGAGCCGGCGAACCGGGTCGATCCGCGCGCCAAGACCCTGTGGCGCATCGGCCCTCTCGTCCTCGGTGCCCTCGGCGTCGTCGCCGCCGTCGTCGTGGCCGTGGTCGTCGACGAGGCGCGTTGGGCCGCGGTGCTCGGGGCCATTCTCATCGCCGTGCTCGCCGTCGTCTACACCGCTGTCGTCCCGGTGTGGCGCTACCGTTTTCACCGGTGGGAGGTCAGCGACGACGCGGTGTACTCGCAATCGGGCTGGTTCGTCCGGCACCGCGTGATCATCCCGATCGCCCGAATACAGGTGGTGGACACCGAGGCCGGCCCGTTCGAGCAGTTCCTCGGGCTGGCGACGCTCACCGTCACCACGGCGTCATCGGCCGGCACCATCCACATCGCCGGCCTCGACGCCGAGGTCGCGCGGACGACCGCCGCCGACCTGACCATCCGCACACAGGCTTTCACCGATGACGCGACCTGAGCCGTTCGCCGTCGACGGGCCCGACGACTGGCACCGGTTGTCGCCGTGGATGATGGCGGTCAAACCCGTCGAACTCCTGCCCTCACTGGTGCCGGTCGTGATCGCGCTGGTCTTCGCCGGTTCGGGCGCACCGCTCTTCACCCTGATCGCCACGGCGGTGATCGTGCCGTTCGTGACGGTGGTGCCCTGGCTGACCACGCGCTACCAGGTCACCGATGAACACGTCCGGGTGCGCAGCGGACTGATCACCCGCAAGGTCGCGACCGCGCGCCGGGACCGGATCCGCAGTGTCGACCTCACGGCCTCCCCGGTGCACCGCGTGCTGAAACTGCAGAAGGTCAAGATCGGCACCGGCGGTGACGACGAGTCGTCGACGGTCGTCCTCACCGCTCTCCCCGTGGACCAGGCGCGGGCACTGCACGACAACCTGATGGCGACGCGCACCCACCGGGGACCGTCATCGCCGGCCGACGGGACACATCCCGACGATCCGGCCGCCGCGGAACCCGAAGCCGAGGTGCTGGCCCGGTTCCAGACCTCCTGGCTGCGCTACTCCCCCTTCTCGGTCGCCGGGCTCGCGCTGGCCGCCGGCGCGGCCGGCCTCACCGCGCAGATCGCCAACGACGCCGGGGTCTTCGACGAGGGGATCGGCATCGCGCGCGACGCCGTCGACGCGGTGCGCGACACCGCGATCGGATTCGTCGTCCTGGGGGCATGCCTCCTCGTGATCATCGTCGGCGGCGTCCTGTCGGTCCTGGGGTACGTCCTGAACTACTGGAACTTTCGGCTCCTCCGCCACCCCGACGGGACCCTGCGCACCGAACGCGGACTGCTCACCACCAACGCGATCAGCTTCGACGAGCGGCGTATCCGTGGCAGTCACCTCACCGAGCCGGTACTCATGCGGCCACTGAAAGGTGCTCGGCTGCAGGCGATCGCCACCGGCAGCACCAAACACCCGCTGCTGCTCCCGCCGGCACCCATCGACGAGGCCATGCGCGTCGCGGGACTCGTCACCCACGAACGGGCCGAGCTGACCACACCGCTCGTCGGACACGGCACCACCGCCCGGTTGCGCCGCCTCAACCGCGGATTCCTGTGCGGGGCCGCCGCACTCGTCGTCATCGGCATCGCCGTCGTCACCCGCGCCATCCCGGCACCCTGGCTCGTGGTGGGAGTCGTCGCAGTCCTCTCCTCGACCGCACTCGGCGTCGTCCGCGCCCGTCATCTCGGACATCGGTTGACGGCTCGCTCGGTGGTCATCGCCCCGCCGAGCGTCGCCCGGCAACGCGTGGTCGTCGACCGGGACGGCGTGATCGGCTGGGCCAGCCGCACGTCGCTCTTCCAACGCCGGGGCGGCGTGACCACGCTGATCCTCGCCACGGCCGCGGGCGCCGAGCACTACGCGCTCGTCGACGTCGAGGAGGAGACCGCGGCGGCCGTGGCCCACGACGTCTCGCCCGACTGGATCCGCCCGTTCCTCACACGCTGACCTCGACGGTCAGTACAGGGGCAGGCCGGCCGCGGCGGCGAGCAATCCGAGCACCGCGCAGACGCCGAGGGTGCGGAGCACGGACTGCTTGAGCGGATAGATGAGGACGAAGGCGATCACCGTGATCACGACCGCGAGCGGCCGCAGCGTGTCGAGGTGCGGAACCGCGAGGTGCAGCGGTCCGGCGGTGACGACCGTGGTGTCGCGGAAGAGCGTGTGCAGGGCGAAGTAGAGGGCGAGGTTCGCGATCACGCCCACCACCGCCGCGGTGACGCCGTTCAGCGCGGACGTGAGATGCCGGTTGTTGCGCAGCTTTTCGATGAACGGTGCACCGAGGAAGATGAACACGAAACTCGGCACGAAGGTGACCCAGGTGGTCAACAGCGCGCCGATGGTCGCCGCGACCCAGGGATCGAGTCCGCCGGGATCGCGGTAGGCGCCGAGGAACGCGACGAACTGGACGACCATGATGAGGGGGCCGGGCGTCGTCTCGGCCAGTCCCAGTCCGCGCACCATCTCACCGGGGGTGACCCAGCCGTAGACGTCGACCGCCTGCTGGGCGATGTAGGCCAGGACGGCATAGGCACCGCCAAAGGTGATGAGGGCGGTCCAGGTGAAGAACGTGCCCTGCTGGGTGAACACACTGCCCGTCCCGGTGGTTGCCACGACGATGCCCATCGGGATGACCCAGGCCAGCACACCGACGCCGAGCACGATCGCGGCGCGACGCCAGCTCGGGGACGCCGTGTGGATCGCGTCGTCGGCGATGACCGGCGCCGGCCCGTCGTCCGATGTCTCGGCACGGGCGGTGACATGGTGGCGGCCGGTCAACCAGCCGACGAGGCCGGCCACCGCGATGACGATCGGGAAGGGAAGGGCGAAGACCGCGAGCGCGATGAATGCGGCGACGGCGATGGCGATCTGGATACGCCCGGTGAGTGCCCGCTTGCTGACCCGGGTGACCGCCTGGGCGACGATCGCCAGCACTGCCGGGCCGATACCGGCGAACAGCGCGGCCACGATGGTGGTTGCCCCGAACGCGACGTAGACGGCCGAGAGTCCCAGGATCGCGATCGCGCCCGGCAAGACGAAGAGGATGCCGGCGATCAATCCCCCGGCGGTGCCGTTGAGCAGCCAGCCGACGTAGATGGCGAGTTGCTGCGCCTCGGGTCCCGGCAGCAGCATGCAGTAGTTGAGAGCGTGCAGGAACCGGCGCTGACCGATCCAGCGCCGGTCGTCGACCAGCGCGCGCTGCATCACCGCGATCTGGCCCGCGGGGCCTCCGAAGGTCTGCAGCGAGATCAGGAACCACGCCCAGGTCGCGGTGCGCAACGACACACCCGCCGACGGGTCGACCACTGCGCCCGTCCCACCGGCAGCCGACTCACCGGCCACCGGCTCCGACGGCACCTCCGACCGCCTCGACGAATCCGAACCTCCGGGCAGACCGGATCTCTCCGACATCGCCACACCCAACCCTCTCTCGCGTGCCGCGGGCTTCTGGTGCCACGGCCGTCGTGCAACTCCAGCAGATGCAACCACGGTTACAATCGAGTTGTCCAGGTTTTGATGCACGGTGAGCGACGGGTCACGACATCGGTTGCCGTTGCATGATCTGATGGACATGTCGAGGAGGTGATCGGTGACCGAAGCCTGGGTGATGCTCGTGTACCGGGTACCGCGGGAGCCGTCGACGCCGCGAATCGCGATCTGGCGCAAACTCCGCAGGTACGGCGCATACCAGCTGACCGACGGGGTGGTCCTGCTGCCCGCGAGCCCCCGAACCCGCGAACAACTCGAATGGGTGGCCGAGGACGCGGTCAGCGCCGGCGGCTCGGGCGAGGTCTGGGAGGCCGCGCCCACCAATCCGGCTGAGCTCGAACGGATCCGGACCGAACTCCAGGAGGCGCGCGGCGCCGAGTACGCCGAGATCGTGGCCGAGGCACAACACGTGGCCGAGCACGCCGACCCAGCCAAACAGCTGGGCGCGCTGCGTCGCAGGTTCCGCGAGATCACCCGCCGGGATCATTTTCCGACCGAATCGCGCGAGACCGCCCGCCAAGCGCTCCGCACCCTGGCCGACCAGGTCGTCGAGGCCGAACCGGCGCGGCCGTCATGAGGTGGGCGACGCGCGCCGGCGTCCACATCGACCGGGCGGCCTGCGCATGGCTCATCCGCCGTTACGTCGATCCCGCCGCGGAGTTCGTCTTCGTCACCGATCCCACCGAAATCCCCTCGGATGCCACCCCTTTCGACATGCGCGGGGTCGAGCTGGGCCATCACGACGGCGACTGCACCTTCGAGACAATCCTGCGCAGGCACGACCTGAGCGACCCCGTCCTGTGGGCGATCGCCGAGATCGTCCACGAGGCCGACATCGAAGACGACCGGTACGACGCCCCGGAGGCACCGGGACTCGACGTCGTCCTCCGCGGGTTGTCACTCTCCGGCGACGACACCCGGACACTCCAGGTCGCCGACGCCATCTTCGACGGCCTGTACGAGTACTACCGCCAGCGCACCCTCACCGGCCGCGAACCGTCGTGAGCGAGTGCTCCACGGGGCGCGGTCGTGGTAGATGCACAGACCGCTTCCGAGTGGCACTCACGATGCCCGCCGGTGCCTCGTGGACCCTGCTCGCCGTGCATCGGGAGGGTCGGCCAGGTCCGAGTAGGACAGGGGCAGCCGGGTGCGTACCCGCTGCGCCAGGTCCGGCAGGTCCAGCGCCTCGAGATAGACCGCCCACGCGGCGGCCGGCATGCGCGCACAGAGGTCCCCGTCGAGACGCACCTCCGGCCGCCGACGCTGAGCCGCGGCCACTCGTGACCGGTCTGCGGCCGTGAAGATCTCGGCCGGCGTGGTGACGAACATCGCGCTCTCTTCCCCCGAAAAGTTCGATCAACTGCATCTTCTAGTGTGCCATCCTGCATTCATGGGGGAAACACTACGGGTGCGCTGTGACGGATGCGGGGCCGAGATATCGGTGAGGATCACCGGCGGACGAGGGATATCCGCAGTTCAGCGCGCCGCACGCATCGACGCAGTGCTCGGAGCGGCCGGATGGTCGACCACCGGCCTGACCGACTTCTGTCCCGACTGCATCGACACCGACCCGGCACCCACCGCCGGAACCCGGCCGCACCTCACCATCGTGCGCGACCAGCCGCCGGCGTAGGCCGACCGCGATCCCACCGCCGGGACGCCGACACCGACCGACTGAGACGATTCGCCAAAACCGTCCGACCCGCTTTCGCGCTGTGGTAGACATCACACCAGATGAGTCAACGCTGACTGTTCTCGGTCGGCCGAGATCGTGTCGACGAAGGGGTCGTGGGGATGACGGACGCCAATTCCAACTCGAAACTCAACTCTCCGAACGGTTTTCCGCGTCGATCCGTGTTGCGCGGGTCGGCGGCCGCCGCGGTGCTCGCCGGAACCGCGGTGGCGTTGCCGGGCGTCGGCGTACCCACCGCACGGGCGGTGCCACGTCACGGCCGCGGGCGCGGTCGCGACGTCGCGATCTTCGGCGGCGGGATGGCCGGCTTGTCCGCGGCACATGATCTCGTCGAACGGGGCTTCGCGGTCACGGTCTACGAACCGTCCCGGCTCGGGGGCAAGGCCTACAGCCACGACGTCCCGGGCACCGCGCGGGGCGAGCGCCTCGCGCTCCCCGGCGAGCACGGTTTCCGCTTCTTCCCCGGCTGCTACCAGCACGTGCCGGACACAATGGAGCGAATTCCGCTGGGCGCGAGCAATGTTCGGGATCGTCATCTCGTCGACGTCGAGTCGGCGGTGATCGCTTTCGACGATGCCGGATACGCGCCGACCACCGCCCCGGCATCGATCATGGGTTTCGTCCAACACGCGTCCGAGATAGTGACGCTGGACAACCTGCGCAACGCGTTCATGACGGGGCTGAAGTTCGTCGTCGATGTCCCGCCTCCCGAACTCGCCTTCTTCGTCACCCGCGAGCTGATCATCGCGACGAGCTGCACCGAGCGCCGGATCGGCCAGTGGGAGAACCAGTCCTGGATGCAGTTCGTGAAGTCCAAGGGCAAGTCCCGGGCCTACCAGCGATACCTCGTCGGAGCGCTCACGCGAGCACTCGTCGCGGCCAAACCCGACACCGCGTCGGCCCGCACCATCGGCCAGATCGGACTCGCCCTCGCCACGTCGGCGACCGGACTGGTCAGCGGCTACGACGCCGGGCTCGTGCACGGCGGAGTCGACCGGATCCTCAACCGCCCCACCAACCATGCGTGGATCGATCCCTGGGTCGCCCACCTCCGCCGTCGTGGCGTCCGGTTCGAGATGGGGACCGGTCTGGCGCGGCTGACTCTCGCCCGCGGCCGGATCAGCGGTGCGCAACTCGCTTCGGGCGCGTCGGTGGATGCCGACTGGTACGTCGCCGCGATGCCGATCGACCGGCTCCGTCCGCTGCTGTCGCCCGAGCTGATCAGCGCCGACCCGTCGCTGGCCGGGATTCATGCCCTGAAAGACGACTGGATGGTCGGCATCCAGTACTTCCTCTCCCGGCGCGCCGACATGCCGCCGAGCCACATCGCGGCGCTGGGTACTCCGTGGGCGCTGACCGGGCTCTTCCAGGCCCGTCCGTGGAACGTCGACTTCGCGCGTACCTACGGGGACGGCCGGGTGAACGACTGTCTGTCCATCGACATCTCGGAATGGGAGAAGCCGGGCATCCTCTACGGCAAACCCGCCAGGCAATGCACCCGGAACGAGATCGCGCGCGAGGTGTGGGCACAGATGAGCCGCGCGATGAACTCCGGGTCGCGAAAGATCCTGCGGTCGGAGGAGATCGTCACCTGGTCCCTCGACCCGGGCATCACCTGGTCGCCGTCGATCGCCAACGCCACCCCGCTGATGGTGAACACCGCCGGCTCGTACACGAATCGGCCGAACGCCTACACATCCATCCCGAATCTGTTCATCGGCGGCGACCACGTCCGGAGCAACATCGATCTCGCCACGATGGAAGGCGCCAACGAATCCGGGCGTCGGGTGACCAACGCGATCATCGCGGCCGCCGACAGCCCCGCCCGCGCGGCCACCGTGTTCCCGCTCTGGGAGCTGCCGATGCTCGAGCCGCTGAAACAGATCGATCGCGATCGCTACCGGGCGGGACTCCCGCACATCCTCGACGTCTGAGGCCGTCGATAATCAGCGACGCTCCGAACTACGATGCCTCCGTGACCACCTCCCCCGGCGCCGCCCGGCGCGCGCGGCAGCAACGCAGCGGGGTCACCCAGACCCGCATCCTCGATGCCGCGATCCGCGTCCTCGTCGACAGCGGGTACGCCGCCGCCAGTACGGTCGCGATCCAGAACGAGGCGGGCGTCAGCCGGGGCAGGTTGTTGCACCACTATCCCTCGCGCGACGCGCTGCTGATGGCGGCCGTCGGACACCTCGCCCGTACCCGGATCGCCGAACTGCCCAGTCGCGTGGACTGGCCGGCAGATCCGATCCAGCGCATCGCGCTGGCCACCGACGTCGGGTGGTCGACCTTCCACCAGCCGTATTTCGTCGCGTCGATGGAACTGTGGGTGGCCGCGCGGACCAATGCCAATCTGCGTACGGCGCTGCTACCGACCGAGCGTGAGATCGGCCAGACCGTGCGACGCGCGGTGGCCGGTTTCCTCGGTCCCGAGCTCACCGCGTCGCCGCGTTACGCCGATCTGTATCCGCTGCTCCTGACCAGCATGCGCGGCGCGGCGACGACCTACCTCATCGACCGGCGCGACCCGACGACCGATCCCCACCTCCCCCTGTGGCGGGACCTCACCCGCGTGTACCTCCTCGGCGACGCCGGGGCCACCCGGTCCGCCGAGTCGTCGCCTCAGTCCGCCGGGGCCGCCGGGTCCCCCGAGTCCGCCACGTCCCCGGACGATGCCAGCGCCTCGAGCAGCCGGTCGACGAACGGGACCTGAGCGGGATTGAGCCTGGTCCGCGCGAGATCGGTCGAACACCACTCAGCGCGATCGATCTCCGGGAACGCCCGCATCCGGCCCGACCGGGGCGGCCACATCAGATCGAACGTGTTGCTGACGACAGACGCGACGTCGAGGTCACCCGCCACGCCGAAACCGATCACCCGCTTGCCGCTCTTGAGCGTCACCTCGCCGAGTTCGATCGGCCGGCCATCCGGTACCGGGCTCCCGATCTCCTCGGCATACTCACGCCGGGCGGCGGCCCACTCGTCCTCCCCCGGTTCGACGAGCCCCTTGGGCAACGACCACGACCCCGCATCCGGCTTGCGCGCCCAGATCGGGCCACCGGGGAACACGAGGAGGACCTCGACGCCGGCGCGGTCCGCGGGCGCCCGGCGATAGAGCAGAATGCCCGCGCTGCGGCGGGAAGCGGTTGCGGTCACCGATATATCTTGCCGGAAACGCCGCCGATACACGGCTGCTCAATTCCGGAAACCTGCGAGCCGTAGAAATCGACCCATGTCGGTTCTGGGCGTCATCAAGAACGGGAAGACCGCCGCGCATCCGGTGGACGAGATCCCACCCTTCGTTCGTCTCTTCCCCCTCGGCCTGCAGCATGTGCTGGCCATGTACGCCGGAGCGGTGGCGGTACCGCTCATCGTCGGTGGGGCGATGGTGAGCGCGGGTCAGCTCCAACAGGGCGACATCGTGCACCTGATCATGGCCGACCTCTTCGTCGCCGGCATCGCGACGATCCTGCAGGCGGTCGGCTTCTGGCGGTTCGGGGTGCGCCTCCCGCTGATGCAGGGTGTGACCTTCGCCGCCGTCGGACCGATGATCACCATCGGGACGTCGTACGGCATCACCGCCATCTACGGTTCGGTGATCGCGTGCGGCGTGTTCATGATCGCGGTCGCACCGATCGTCGGACGACTGATCCGCTTCTTCCCGCCGCTGGTCACCGGGACCATCATCCTCATCATCGGGGTGTCCCTGATGCGGGTGGCGGCAGGCTGGTTCGGCGGGGGCACCGCCGCGGGTCCCGACTTCGGCGACCCGAAGAACATCGCCTTCGGCTTCCTCACCCTTGCCGTCATCATCGGCATCGAGCGATTCGCGCCCCCGGCGATCCGGCGGGTGTCGATCCTGCTCGGCCTGGCGGCCGGCACCCTGATCTCGATCCCGTTCGGGATGACGCACTGGGATCAGGTCGGCGAGTACCCCTGGCTCGGCATCCCGCAGCCGTTCCAGTTCGGCGCACCCACCTTCGAGATCAGCGCGATCGTCTCGATGATCATCGTCGGCGTCGTGATCATGACCGAGACCACCGGGGACATCGTCGCCGTCGGCGAGATCGTCGACAAGAAGATCACACCCCGCAAGCTCGCCGACGGCATGCGCGCCGACGGCCTGGGCACCGCGCTCGGCGGCGTGTTCAACACCTTCCCGTACACGGCGTTCGCCCAGAACGTCGGCCTCGTCGCGATCACCGGCGTGAAGACCCGCCACGTCGCGACCTGCGCGGGCATCATCCTGGTCGTCCTCGGCCTCCTGCCGAAGATGGCAGCGGTCATCGAGGGCATACCCCTGCCGGTGCTCGGCGGCGCCGGGGTCGCCCTGTTCGGCATGGTCGCGGCCAGCGGCATCCGGACGCTCGCCAAGGCGAAGCTCAACAACACCAACATCCTGGTCGTCGCCATCTCCGTGGGTGTGGCGATGCTGACCGAGGCCAAGATCTACTACACCGACCGCGAACTCGGTGAGGAGCCGGTCAACGTCGTCCTCGATCTGTACGCCCAGTTCCCCGACTGGTTCCAGACCATCTTCCATTCAGGGATCTCCGCCGGCGCCCTCACCGCGATCGTGCTGAACCTCCTGTTGAACACGCGGAGTGTCTCCGCCGATCCGGTCGACTACCACAACACCGGGGACATCGCGGTGGTCGGCACTCCCGATGGAACAACCGACCTCTCCGGCGCCGACGGCGTTCGTGCCGCCGCCTTCGACCCCCGGGACGCGCTGGCGGCCGCAGACCCCGACACCCCGGCGGACACCCTCCGCTATCTGGCCGAACACGACCCGTCGCTGCACCCGTTCATCGTCACCAATCCGGCGACGCCCAAGGACCTGGCCGACCACATCAAGAGCCTCGGCGACCCGAAGGTGTTGCGGCTCTTCGACACCTGGGACGGTTACACCTCAGGCGGATTCTCCCGGCGCGGGTCCTGACCCGGCTTCGTCCCCCGAGGCACGGGCGTCACCCGTGCTGCTGCTTGGCGTAGTTGCTGGCGCCGTAGAAGTCGACGAGGACCACGGGATCGTCGCCGACCACCCAGGCGTCGTGACCGGAGGGCAGGGACGTGATCTCCCCGGGTTCCGCGTCGAACTCGGTTCCGTCGGCCATCACGACGTGCAGGACGCCGGCAGCGTGGTACTGGAAGTGGGGCGCCTCGCAGAGCTCGGTGCCGGCGATCGGTTTGACGTCGACCGACCACCTCCAGCCGGGCTGCAGGGTCATCCGGCCGATGTCCGAATGCCCCACGCTGACTATGTCTATCTGGCCGTGCCCGAACGTGCGTACCTCGTCGGGTTCGGCGAAGGCTCGGTGTTCGGTTCGGTGCTCGGTGCTGGTCATGATCCCTCCCGGTGATCGCGTGCTGGACGCCCGACCAGGACAACGCTAGGCCCGCGACCTTGCGGTTGTACTGCGACGACCGCACGATCGCGCATCGAAGCACGTCGGTCGTGGATCCCCCGCGAGGGCTCCGGTTCGGCCTATCGTGGAAGCCATGTCCTCCAGACAAGATCCCGACCCGGCACACGACGATGCGGACATCGTCGACCCCGATCTCCCGCACGAGTGGCCCCACGATTCCGCGTTCGCGTTCGGCGATTCGGCACCGATCGGCGAGACCGACCGACTCGCTCGCGAACGCGCGGCCTACGACGCGGCGAGTCACGGAAGCGACGTCAATCGTGGCCACGCGCTCGGCGGTTCGGCCGGCAGCACCGAGGGGCAGTAGATGGAGGTGTTGTCCAGCCGGGTGCTCCTGCTCTCGGCCGATCCCGAACGCCTGCAGTCCTTCTACCGCGACCGGCTCGAGCTGCCGGTGCACCGCGAGTATCCGGGTGGCGTCGTCTTCTTCGCGGGCAACGGACTCATCGAGATCTCGACACACATGGCGACCGACGCACCCCCTGCGACGAGCGATTCCGTTCTCTGGCTGCAAGTCCGCGACGCCGAGGCCGTCGCCGAGCAGTTTCGGGAGCGCGGCGTCCCCGTCACCCGCGAACCGCGCACCGAGCCCTGGGGTCTGATCGAGATGCACGCGAGCGATCCGGACGGCCGCACCCTCATCGTCGTCCAGATCCCCGCCGATCACCCGTTGCGCAAGGACACGCGATAGCCGTCCACACCGCTCACCGCACGCGGCAGGACGTCCGGCGGACCCGGGCCTCCGGGTCGATCGGCGACCGAGGCCGCGCACGCACCATGACAGACTGGACGCCATGAGTTCCTGGAACGCGCCGACGGTCACCGGAGGACACGATGCGCCCGCCGGACGCGGCCTGGACGCGACGGTGGAGCTGCCGGGTTCGAAGTCGATCACCAACCGTGCACTCGTCCTCGCCGCCCTCGCCGATGGACCGTCCACCGTCCGCGGAACGCTCCGGAGCCGCGACACCGATCTGATGCTGGCCGCGCTGGAGGCACTGGGCGCCGAGATCAGGATCGACCCCGCCCGCGAGACCACCGTCTCTGTCGTACCCGGACCCCTCCACGGTGCCGCGGTGGACTGCGGCCTCGCCGGGACCGTGATGCGTTTCCTACCTCCGGCCGCCGCCCTGGCCACCGGCCGAGTGTTCTTCGACGGCGACCCTCATGCGCGCGAGCGGCCACAGACCACGATCCTCGACGCACTGCGCCGGCTCGGCGTCGCCGTCGACGGTGATCGGCTGCCGTTCACCATCGACGGCAGTGGGACCGTTCCCGGCGGCGAGGTCACCATCGACGCGTCCGGGTCCTCGCAGTTCGTGTCGGGACTCCTGTTGTCGGCGGCCCGGTTCGACGCCGGCGTCGTGGTCCGGCATGTCGGGCCGGCCGTCCCGTCGACCCCGCACATCGACATGACCGTGGACATGCTGGCGACGGCCGGAGTCGTCGTCGACACCTCGCGACCCGATGTCTGGAGTGTCGCACCCGGACCGATCGCGGCCGTCGACTGGACGGTCGAACCCGACCTCTCGAACGCCGCCGCATTCCTCGCCGCGGCGGCGGTGACCGGCGGAACCGTCCGGGTGCCGTACTGGCCCGCCGTGACCACCCAACCCGGCGCGCGGATCGCGGACGTGCTGGCCGCGATGGGTTGCGCCGTGGAGCATCTCGACGGCACGCTGTCGGTTCGCGGACCCGAGGTACTCAAGGCGGTCGACCTCGACCTCCGTGACATCGGCGAGCTCACCCCCACCATCGCCGCGCTGTGCGCGCTGGCCGACGGGCAGTCGGTGCTGTCGGGGATCGCCCATCTCCGCGGGCACGAGACCGATCGGCTCGCCGCACTCACCACGGAGATCACCCGCCTGGGTGGGACGTGTGCCGAGACCGACGACGGCCTCCGCATCACCGGCACCGCCGGCGCCCGCTTACACGGGGGCACATGGGAGTCCTATGCCGATCACCGGATGGCGACCGCGGGCGCCATCATCGGCCTCGTGACGCCCGGCGTGATCGTCGCCGACATCGAGACGACGAGCAAGACGCTGCCCGACTTCCCGGCCATGTGGCAGAAAATGATCGAGGGCCTATGACCCGACGGGAACGGGCCTCCCGGTGAGTCGCCGGGCCGCGAGTTACGACGAATCCGATGTCCGGGTCCGTCCGGGCAAAGGCACCAGGCCGCGCACCAAACAGCGGCCCTCGCATGACGACGCCGAGCAGGGGATGGTGGTGTCGGTCGATCGCGGCCGCTGGGGCGTGGTACTCGGCGGCGACCCGGCCCGACGCGTCGTCACCATGCGGGCTCGCGAGCTGGGGCGCACGCCGATCGTCGTCGGCGACGACGTGTCCGTGGTGGGCGACCTGTCCGGCCGTCCCGACTCGCTGGCGCGGATCGTCCGGGTCGCTGATCGTCGAACTGTGTTGCGTCGCACCGCAGATGACTCCGATCCCTATGAGCGGATCGTCGTGGCGAACGCCGACCAGCTCCTCATCGTGACCGCCATGGCGGATCCGCCGCCGCGCACCGGGTTCGTCGAACGCGCGCTGGCAGCGGCGTATGTGGGCGGCCTGTCCCCCATCCTGTGCCTGACCAAGTCGGACCTCGCCGATCCGACCGAGTTCACCGCGGCCTTCGCCGATCTCGACCTACCGGTGGTGTGCGCGGGTCGCGACGACCCGCTCGACGAGATCCTCGCGACGTTGCGCGGCCGGATCACCGCGTTCATCGGCCATTCCGGGGTGGGCAAGTCGACACTGGTCAATCGCCTTGTGCCGGATGCGTATCGAGCGACCGGCGTGGTGTCGGGAGTCGGCAAGGGCCGGCACACCTCGACACAGTCGGTGGCACTGGCACTGCCCGAGGACACCGGCCCGCGCGGCTGGGTGATCGACACACCCGGCATCCGGTCCTTCGGACTCGCGCACGTCGGACCCGACGACATCGTCGCCGCCTTCGATGATCTGCAGTCCGCCATCGCCGAATGCCCCAGGGGCTGTACCCATCTGGGCCCGCCGGCGGACCCGGAGTGCAGACTGGACGAGCTCACCGGTCACTCGTACCGACGCGCCATGGCGGTGCGCCACCTACTGGTGGCGGTCAGCGGCGGCGAAGGTGACCCGGTCGAGGAGCCCCGGTCCCCGGAGTCACAGCAGCCGCACTGACGGTGCGAGCCGTCAGCGCCGACGTCGACGGGCGCGCAGCTCGCGGATGGCGGTCTTGAGGCCGTTCGCGCGCGGTGTCATCCCCGCGAAACGCTTCTCCGACGCGGTTTCCGGCGCGTCGTCGGGCGTCGCGCGTAGGAACGAATCGGGCAGCGAGAGCTTGTTGATCGTGCGCAACGTCTGAAGATATTGCACGACAATCGATCCGGTCGTGTACGGGAGGTCGTACTTGTCGCACAGCTCGCGCACCCGGACGCCGATCTCGGCGTACCGGTTGCTCGGCAGGTCCGGATACAGATGGTGTTCGATCTGATAGCACAGGTTGCCGCTGAAGAACGCCATGGCGGGGCCGGCGTTGAAGTTCGCCGTGCCGAGCATCTGCCGCAGGTACCACTGACCCTGCGTCTCGTTCTCGAGCGTGTCCGCGGTGAACTTCTCCGCGCCGTCCGGGAAATGCCCGCAGAAGATCACCACATAGGCCCACAGGTTGCGGATCAGATTCGCGGTGAGGTTCGCCGTCAGCGTGTGCTTGAAGTTCGGGCCCGACAGCGTCGGGAACAGGAGGTAGTCCTTCGCCAGCTGCTTACCGACCTTGCGTGCGAAGACCTTCAGCTGCGGGAGAGCCACCTCTCGGGACTTCTTCCCGGTGAGCGCGTCCTTCAGGTCGAGGTCGTGCAGGCCGATGCCCCACTCGAACAACGCGGCGAGCACGATGTTGGTGAGCGGCTGGAACAGCATCTTGGGCTGCCAGGGCTCGTCGCGAGTGACGCGCAACGTCTTGTACCCGACGTCGTGATCCATGTCGAGGACGTTGGTGTACTTGTGATGGATGTAGTTGTGCGAGTGCTTCCAGTGCGGGGAGGCACACACCATGTCCCACTCCCAGGTGGTCGAGTGGACCTCCGGGTCGTTCATCCAGTCCCACTGCCCGTGCATCACGTTGTGCCCGAGCTCCATGTTCTCGATGATCTTCGAGAGCGCGAGGGCGCCGGTACCGAGCAGCCAGAGGGGCCGGGAGCGGCTGCCCAGCAGCGCGGCGCGACCCGCGACCTCGAGGGCGCGATGCGCGAAGATCGTCCGCCGGAGGTATCGGACGTCACGCATCCCGCGGTCCGCCTCGATCTCGCGACGGAGCGCGTCGAGCTCGGCGCCGAGTGCTTCCACGTCGGCGTCGGTCAGGTGCGCGTACTCGTTGATGTCAGTGATTGCCATTACGCCTCATTATGCCCTCGCCGTCCGCACAAGCGGTTCGTCCGACAACTGCAACCGTCTGACCTGCGCGGATCAGGCGGCCTCGTCGTCGCGGCGGACGTTGTCCTCGGACACATCGACACGGCCCGGACGGCTGCGCAGCGAGCGGACCAGCTTGTCGCGTCGACGAGAGCGCAGGCTGTCGATCGCCGAGCGCAGCCCGCGGCGGGCGCCGGTCGTCTCGTCGACCGTCGCCTGCAGTCGGGCACCGTCGGGGAGCCCCTGCTTGAAGCGACGTTCCGACGCCGTCTCGGGCGCATCGTCTGCGGTCGCGGAGAGGTACTTGTCCGGGAGCGACAGTTTGGCGATCGTCCGCCATGCCTTCGCGTACTGCACCGGGAACGGTCCCGAGGTGTAGGGCAGGTCGTACTTGTCGCACAGTGCCCGCACCCGCACCGCGATCTCGGCGTACCGGTTGCTGGGCAGGTCCGGGAAGATGTGGTGCTCGATCTGGTACGACAGGTTGCCGCTCATGAAGGCGAGGGCGAATCCGGCGTCGAAGTTGGCGCTGCCGAGCATCTGGCGCAGGTACCACTCGGCCTGCGTCTCGTTGTCGATGTCCTGCCTGGTGAACTTCTCCGCGCCGTCGGGGAAGTGTCCGCAGAAGATGACGGCGTTGCTCCACACGTTGCGGATCACGTTGCCGAGCGCGGTCGCGGTCGCGGCCTTGGCGTACGCGCGGCCGTACCCGACCTTGTGCCCGGTGGCGGCACTCACCAGCGCCGGATACGCGAGATAGTCCTTGGCGACCTGCTTGCCGATCTTCGACAGCACATCGTTGCGATTGCGCCGGAACTCCTCCTGCGCCTCGGGGGTCTTGCGCTTCTTGCCCAGCTCGAGGTGCTGCACGGCGACCCCGTACTGGAAGGCCAGCGCGAGAATGGTGTTGTAGACCAGGTTTCCGTAGTTGAACGGACGCCACCGCTGATCGCGGGTGACGCGCAGCAGACCGTAGCCCACGTCGTCGTCCATGCCGAGCACGTTCGTGTACTTGTGGTGGATGTAGTTGTGGGTGTGCTTCCAGTGCGCCGACGGGTCGGTGTTGTCCCACTCCCAGGTGGTGCTGTGCACCTCCGGGTCGTTCATCCAGTCCCACTGCCCGTGCATCACGTTGTGCCCGAGCTCCATGTTCTCCACGATCTTGGCGACGCCCAGCGTGCAGGCACCCGCCCACCACGCCGATCGACGGGTCGAGCCGAAGAGCAGGGCACGACCGGCGACCTCCAGGCCGCGCTGGAAGCGAATCGTGTTGCGCAGGTATCGCGCATCTCGCTCGCCGCGGTCGGCTTCGATGTCGGCGCGGATCGCGTCGAGCTCCGCTCCCAGAGCGGCCACGTCGGATTCGGTCAGATGTGCGTATTCGGGGATGTCGGAGATCGCCATGTGTGGTTCCCTTCGCCGGTGGTCGGTCGCGCGCATTCGAGGTGCGCCGGTGACCGCTGCCTACGCCTACGTTTCCGTAACTTACGCAAGCGTAGGTTAGCGACGGCGATGTGTCCAGTGAGTGTGACGAGGGCTTCGACGGGCTCAGCCGGCCCGGGACATCCGGCCGCGGGACGGGTCAAGGCCCAGTCGACGCGAACTGACGCACAGTCGACGGGGATCGACGCCCAGTCAACGAAAAACGACGCCCAGTCGACGAAGGGGCCTCAGGCAGGGGCCGTCACTTGTTGCGGTTGGCCTCGTAATCGTCGCGGAACAGCTCGAAGCCGATGAGGTCCTCGAAGACGCCTGCGGATCGGGCGGCGAGCTTCTGGGTGCCGAACTCCCGGAAGCCTGCGTTGCGGGCGAGCTTCTTGCTGCCCTCGTTGCTGTCTGCGGCGAAGAGGGTGAGGCGACGGAAGCCCAGCTTGTCGAAGGCGTACCGGACCGCAGCCGGGAATGCCTCGGCGAGAACACCTTTCCCCCGAGCCTCCGGATGCGTGTAGAAGCCGGCCTCGGCCCCGGTGACCTCGTCGATGTGCAGCAGCGTGATGTCGCCCAGATAGGCGTCGGTCTCGCGGTCGGCCACCGCCCAGGTGCACGTCGTACCCTGCGCGGCGGTCCACCACTTGCGGAGCCGCTCGGCGGCGGCATGCTCGAGTTCCAACGGATCGGGGCGTGCGAACAGGTACTTGCGCGATGCCGGGTCGTCGAGCGTCTCCCGGATCCGCGGGTCGTCGGTCTCCGCCAGCGGCCGGAGACGGAACCGATCGGTCTCGAAAACGTCTGTCCGCCAGTCGGTTTTCGGGTGCTGCGGGTCGTTTGCGTGGAGCGATCCCACCCAGGCGTCGCGGATGTGACCACGGACCTCGACACCGTTCTGTACCGCGGCGTCGAGGCGGAATCCACACGAATGGGCCACCCGCAGCGCGTCGATGTTGCCGGCCACCGTCGTCCAGCGGACGACCTCTTTGCCGGCCTCACCGAACGCGTAGTTCACGGCCAGCAGGACGGCGCGCTTCATCACGCCCCATCCCCGGGCGTCGGGGTGCAGGTCGTAGCTGAGTCGGGTGAGCGGGCCCTCGCCCTCGATGTCGACGGTGCCGACGAACCGGCCGTCGAACTCGACGGCCCACAGCATCCGGGTTCCGTCCGACCAGCTCCGGGGCGCATAGTCGAGCGCGAACCGCTCCGCCGCCGCGCGGCTGTACGGTGCCGGGATCGGGGTCCACCGCATCATGGCCGGATCTGCCGCCAGCTCCACCATGCGATCGAGATCGCGGGGCTCATGCGGCCGCAACATGACCCCACCGTCACTCAGGACGGGGATCTGGCTGGGGACCGAAGCCTCAGCTCTCACGGGTGCCTTCGCCGGCGTTTCCACGGGCCGGTGTCCTCTCGCCACGCACGTCGTTCACCCTACCGGGTCACCGGTCGGTACGAGCGGCTCGCGACGAACTCCCCGGTCAGACGTCGAGGGTGCAATCCCCCGCCGCGGCGCTGACGCAGGTCTGGATCCGTTCGCCCTCGACATGCTCGACGCCCGAACGCAGATCGCGCACACATCCTTTGTCGAGCATGACCACGCAGCTCTGACAGATCCCCATCCGGCACCCGAACGGCATGATCGCGCCCGCCGACTCCCCCGCCTCGAGCAGTGTGGTCGCACCGTCGACGGCCGCCGACTTCCCCGACCGCGAGAACGTCACGGTGCCGCCCTGGGCCCCGACGACGCCGCGTTCGAGCGCGAACCGCTCGATGTGCAGGCGTTCGGCCAGATGGGCCTCCGAGTACAGGCGCTGCAAGCCGTCCAGGAACCCGGCGGGTCCGCACGCCCAGGTCTGGCGCTCGCGCCAGTCCGCGCAGAGGGACGGCAGGACCTCCGGCGTGATCTGCCCGTCCGAGCGCGTGTACTGCACGTGCAGGTCGACGATGCCGTCGGCCGCCAGGCCACCGAGCTCGTCGGCGAACAGCAGGTCGGCCGGAGTCGGCGTCGAGTGGATGAGCCGGATGTCGGTGTGCTGGCCCCGGTGCCGGACGGTGCGCAGCATCGAGATGATCGGCGTGAGACCACTTCCCGCAGTCACGAAGAGGACCTTCTCCGGCAGCGGGTCGGGCAGTACGAACTCGCCGCGAGGTGCGGCGAGACGAACGACCGTACCGGGCGTCAGGCCGTTGACCAGGTGGCTGGACAGGAATCCCTCGGGCATCGCCTTGACCGTGATCGAGATCGTCTTGTCGTTCGCCGACGAATCGGGGGTCGAGGTGAGGGAATAGGACCGCCATGCCCAGCGACCCTCCATCAGCACGCCGATGCCGACGTACTGTCCGGGCACGTAGTCGAAGGAGAAGCCCCATCCCGGCCGGATGCGGATCGTCGCGGTGTCCTCGGTCTCCCGGGTCACCGAGACGACCTTGCCGCGCAGTTCGCGGGCCGACCACAGCGGATTCGCCAGGTGGAGGTAGTCGTCGGGAAGCAGCGGCGTCGTGATCCGGGTGAGCGCGGCTCGCGCCCATTGCGCGCCGCGGCTGCGGGCCGCGACCCCCGAAACCGGTTCCTCGAATCGCTCGAGCAAGCCCATCTCACTAACCGCCTTCGACGTCGGGAGCGTGTCGGACACACAGTAACCTACGGAACCGTAGGTTGGCGTGCCGGCTCAGAGCAGTTCGAGGAGGAAAGGCAGCTCCTGGGTGGCGTACCACGCGAGGTCGAAGTCCTCGACGTCACCGACGGCGAGTTCGGCATCGAGGTCACCCATGTCGGCGGCGTCGATCACCACGACCGCGGCCCGGACCTTCGGCTCCGCCTCGGCGACGTCGACGTGAACGGACGCGATCGCCGACAGCGGTACGGCACCGGAGATCTTGACCACCGCGTCGTCGAGATCGGGACGCGGTGTCACGTCCTCGACATCGGCCGCGACGACCACCCGCCGCGGCGGCAGGCGCGGGGTGTCGCCCGGCGAGGTGACCGCCTCGTCGGCGGCGAGATCGGCGTCGGCATCCACATCGCCCGGCTCCGGCGCCTCCCCGGCGAGCAGGCGCAGCGATGCCCGCGCGGCCTCGCGCAACGCGACCTCGGACAGCTCCTCGTCGTCCCCGGACACGAAGGCCTCCCGGAGCGCGGGCGTCAGCGCGAAGCCGGTACCACCGAGCGGACGGAACTCGCCGTCAGTGGTCAGTCGCGACACCATCGCCAACGTCGCCGGCAGGTACACCCTCATTCGTCGATTGCTCCTGTCGGCTCGCGGTAGGGCTGGGTCAGCTCTTCGTAGGACTCGTACACGTAATCGGCCATCGCCGGCAGATCGGCGATGACACCGCGGTCGGCGACGAAGGCGAAGTGCAGTTGGTCACGGTACTCGACGATGCTGATCGCCAGTGCACGCTGCGACACGAGGGTGGGGATCGAGAACATCTGCGACACCGGTGCGCCGAGGACGAACCGGTCCGGGACGGGGGCGGTGCTCATCGCCACCGGCACGTTGTAGGCACGACTGTTCAGCGACCGGAACGCCCGCGAACTGAACTCCGGGAAGGGCACTGCACCGAGCTCCGGGAACAACGGACTCGGGCCGAGGGTCATCCGTCGTGACGACTGCGCGTACCGATCCGCCAGTCCCGCCACCTGGGACAGCCGAACCACCGGATTGCTCTCTCCCACCGGCAGATCCGTCACGAAACTCGGCTTGCCCACGCCGATCCACCCGGGTTCGGGCTCGGCGGTGCGCTCCACTCCCGGATCGCGCGCGGACAACGGGACCACGACGCGCACGGTGTCGGCGGGTACCTCCGCCGGATCGAACGACAGCATCCATTTGCGCATGACCCCGGAGATGATCGCGAGCTCGACGTCGTTGATCGTGCACCCGTGGTGTTCGGCGACCTTCGCACATCCCCGACGCGGCAACCGGGCGGTCGTGATGGACCGGGTCGTCGTGCCCGGATTGTTCAGCGGGCTGCGCGGTGCGGAGTCGCTCAGCTGCGACACCACATCTCCGACGCGTCGCACGGTCGTGCCCATCGCGGCGCGCATCTCGGACACGATCCCGTTGCCGTGCAGCATCGTGTCCACCAGGTCGCCCGGCCGCGCGAGCGCCTCGGCCAGCGCGCCGACGACGAGGTTGGTGCCCCCCGGTGGCGACCCGGGCATCCACAACTCCTCGGGCAGCGGCTCGGCCGCCTCGGCGCCGTCGCAGATGACCTCGCTGATCTCGCGACTCCCGTGCTCGTCGATGAGGCATCGGTGCGACTTGGTGAGGATCGCCAGCCGGCCGTCGGCGAGACCCTCGATGAGGTACATCTCCCACAGCGGTCGGGTGCGGTCGAGGGGCCGGGACATCACGCGGGCGACCAAGTCGTCGAGGTCGACACTCTCACCTCGACGGGGCAGGCCGGCACGACGGATGTGGAAGTTGATGTCGAAGTCGCGGTCGTCGACCCAGACCGGGCGTGCGAGTCCGAGGGTCACCTCGCGAACCGTCTGGCGGTACCGCGGGATGAGCTGCAGACGGTTCTCCACCAGCGACACCAGACGCGAGTAGTCGAACATCGACTCGCGCGCCGCATGGCCGGACGGCTCGGGACCGCTCGCGGTGTCGCGCTCGGCCACGGGATCGACGATCAGCAATGCCCCGAGGTGGGTCGTCGAACGCGAATCGTCGAGGAAGTAGTACATCGCGTCGCGGGGCGACAGACGGGTGACCACGTCGCCGATCCTAATCGCCGATGCTCGGTTTCGTGGTCGGCGCAGCGCGATGGCCGCGCCATGAACGTTCGGCCACGCGCACTGTCAGCTGAACTCGAGCGCGACCAGTTGCCAGCGGTACTCGACGCGAACCAGCGAGCGCCGGCCCACGGGCACGGCACCTCGGACCCGGATCGGCTTGCGCTCGATACGTCCGGCGAACGCCCGGGTCCGTCCACCGCCCTCATACGACCCGAACACCTCGGCAGCGCTGGGATCGCACAGCTGGACATGCACCCGCCGCAGCACGTTGCCGGTCGGGACCTGCGTCGTCGAGGGCGCCGGGCCGGTCCCGGATGCACCGGGCACGGACGCCTCGGGAATGCGGAAGGCGTCGTGCCGCACGAGCGCCGCGATCTGGTCGGCGACCGCCGGCGCCACGACATCGCCGAGGTGGGTGATCGAGCGGCGTCGGTCGAGCACCTCGAAGAGCACCCGGGACACCGCCACGGTGAAGCGGCGGGCCTCGGCGGCGGCCGACGCGGTCTTGCGTGCCGACGTCGTGCCGGGGGCGGCTGCCGGATACGGACGGGGCGAGGGGACATGGGCAGCCGTGCGGACTGCCGTCACCACCGGACCGTCGGGCTCGTACGGCGGGGCCGGACGAACCCGGACCCGCGGTGTCTGCATCGGCCGGGGCTCGTGTGGCCCGGATGTGCCTGTGTGGGCGAGTTCAGGACCCGTGAGGAGTGGACGCATGGGGATTGGACGCACCAGGCGTCGTCCCGGTTCCATCAAGTACGAAAAAACCGCCGGCGGTCGACCCTCGGAGAATCCGGGACCGGCCACCGGCGGCCGACTGCTCGTCAGCGGCGCTGTTTCTTCGACTTCGGGGGCTTGGGCCGTGCCCCCTTCGCGCGGGCCGCGGCGCGACGCTCACGGCGGCTGGCGGATTCCGCCGCGCCCGAGAGCTCTTCTTCCTCGGAATGGACGACCGTACCGCCGCCCTCCCCCGGACCGGAGTACGTGACCGCCGGGTCACCGGACTGGGACGGAGCCCGCAGGGCGGCCGGGGCCTGCGCACCCGAGTCCGCGACCGGGGCCGCGGGGACGGGCGCCGGGGCGCCCGCGCCGACTGCCGCTCGCAGATCCGCCGCGCTCGGGAGCGGTTGCTGCTGGGCCGGCTGCTCGGTCTGCACCTGCGCGTTGAACAGGATGGTCAGCGCTTCTTCCTTCAGGCCCTCGAGCATGCCGTGGAACATGTCGAAGCCCTCGCGCTGGTACTCGACGACCGGGTCGCGCTGGGCCATCGAACGCAGGTGGATGCCCTCGCGCAGGTAGTCCATCTCGTACAGGTGGTCTCGCCATTTGCGGTCGAGCACGCTCAGCAGCACGCTGCGCTCGAGCTGGCGCATCGCACCCTCACCGGCGATCGAGTCGATCTGCTTCTCACGGGCGTCGTAGGCGGCGCGCGCGTCGGCGACGAGCCTCTCCCGCAACTCTTCGGCCGAGATGTCATCGCGCTCACCGTATTCGGACTCGCCGACGACATCTTTCGGCTCGAGTTCGATCGGATACAGCGCGCGCAGGGCGGACCACAACTCGTCGAGATCCCAGTCCTCGGCGTAGCCCTCGGCCGTCGCGCCGTCGACGTAGGCCCCGACGACGTCGGAGACCATCTCCTTGACCTGCTCGTGGTGATCCTCGCCCTCGAGGATCGTGCGGCGCTCGGCGTAGATGACCTTGCGCTGCTCGTTCATCACCTCGTCGTACTTGAGCACGTTCTTGCGCATCTCGAAGTTCTGCTGCTCGACCTGCGTCTGAGCGCTGCGGATGGCCTTGGTGACCATCTTGGCCTCGATGGGCACGTCGTCGGGAAGGCGGTTCATGATCGCCTCGAGCGCGCCGCCGTTGAACCGGCGCATGAGTTCGTCGGCGACCGACAGGTAGAACCGTGACTCGCCCGGGTCGCCCTGACGGCCGGAGCGACCGCGCAGCTGGTTGTCGATACGGCGCGACTCGTGGCGTTCGGTGCCGAGCACGTAGAGCCCGCCCGCCGCGCGGACCTTCTCGGCGTCCTTCGCAGCATCGTTGCGGGCGACCTCGATGGCCTCGTCCCACGCCGCCTCGTACTCGTCCGGGGTGTGGACCGGGTCGAGTCCGGCCTTGCGCAGCCGGGTGTCGGCGATGATGTCGGGGTTGCCGCCGAGCACCACGTCGGTGCCGCGACCGGCCATGTTGGTGGCCACGGTGACCGCACCGAGCCGACCCGCCTCGGCGATGATCTGCGCTTCCTGCTCGTGGAACTTCGCGTTCAGGACGCTGTGCGGCACCTCGCGCTTCTTGAGCTGGCGTGACAGGTACTCGGAACGTTCGACGCTCGTCGTACCGATCAGGACGGGCTGGCCCGCCTCATGGCGCTCGGTGACGTCGTCGACCACTGCGGCGAACTTCGCCTCTTCGGTCTTGTAGATCAGGTCACCCTGGTCCTTGCGGATCATCGGCTTGTTCGTCGGGATCGGCAGCACCCCGAGCTTGTAGATCTGGTCGAACTCGGCGGCCTCGGTCTCGGCGGTACCGGTCATGCCGGACAGCTTCTCGTAGAGGCGGAAGTAGTTCTGCAGCGTGATCGTGGCCAGCGTCTGGTTCTCGGCCTTGATCTCGACGCCCTCCTTCGCCTCGATGGCCTGGTGCAGGCCCTCGTTGAAGCGACGCCCGTCGAGCACACGTCCGGTGAACTCGTCGACGATCATCACGTTGCCGTTGCGGACGATGTAGTCCTTGTCGCGCTGGAACAGCTCCTTGACCTTGATCGCGTTGTTCAGATAGCTGACCAGGGGCGAATTGGCGGCCTCGTACAGATTGTCGATGCCGAGGCGATCCTCGACGAACTCGACGCCGGCCTCGTGGACGCCGACCGTCTTCTTCTTGATGTCGACCTCGTAGTGCACATCGCGCTCGAGGAGCGGCGCGATCCGTGCGAACTCGGTGTACCACTTGCTCGACCCCTCGGCCGGGCCGGAGATGATCAGCGGCGTGCGGGCCTCGTCGACGAGGATCGAGTCGACCTCGTCGACGATCGCGAAGGCGTGGCCGCGCTGGACGAGGTCCTCGAGGGAATGCGCCATGTTGTCGCGCAGGTAGTCGAAGCCGAACTCGTTGTTCGTGCCGTAGGTGATGTCGGCGGCGTAGGCCTCGCGACGTGCGGCCGAACTCATGCCGGTCAGGATCACCGCGGTGTCCAGACCCAGGAACCGGTGCACGCGACCCATCCACTCGGAGTCACGTTTGGCCAGGTAGTCGTTGACGGTGACGACGTGGACGCCGTCCCCGGCGAGTGCGTTCAGGTACGCCGGGAGCACACAGGTGAGCGTCTTGCCCTCACCGGTCTTCATCTCGGCGATGTTTCCGTAGTGCAGCGCCGCGCCACCCATGATCTGGACGTGGAAGTGCTTCTGGTCCAGGACTCGCCACGCGGCCTCGCGGGCCACCGCGAACGCCTCGGGCAGAAGCTCGTCGAGCGACGCCCCGTCGGCGATCCGCTCCTTGAACTCGTCTGTCTTGGCACGCAACTCGGCGTCGGTCAACGCCTCGACGTCATCGGACAGCGTCTCGACGTGCGATGCGATCGCATCGAGTCGCTTGACCATGCGGCCTTCGCCGACACGCAACAGCTTGTTCAGCACCGTGGATCGAGTCCCTCACCTGTAGAAAACACACGGAATCCGGCCCGCGCGAACGCACAGACCGGATCCCATGGTAGCGATGTGAGCTGAGCAGACCCTGATCGGACCGTCAGGTGGGTCGACGAGGTGGACGTCGGATGCCCACCGGGTGACCGCCGACGGGTGCCCGCCCGGGGTTCACGTCAACCTGATGAGCCCGTAGTCGAAGGCGTGTCTGCGGTAGACCACGGACGCCTTGTCGGTCTCCTTGTCGTGGAACAGGAAGAAGTCGTGACCGACCAGCTCCATCTCGTAGAGCGCGTCGTCGACGGTCATCGGTACCGCGGTGTGTTCCTTCACGCGGACGATCTGACCTGGCGTGTGATCCTCAACGCCGTCGTCCCACTGATCGGCGGCACGTGCGGAATCGGCCCCGGGATCACCGACGAAGCCGTCGACGGAGAGCTGATTGTCGCGCAGGGGCGGGGCACCGATCTCGGTGGCTTCGGCGACGGAGAGCGGCCGGCGGTTGCCGTGGTGGACACGCCGCCGGTCCTTGACCCGTCGTAGTCGGGATTCGACCTTGTCCAGCGCGTGCTCGAGCGCGGCGTAGAAGTTCTCGCCACAGGCCTGCGCTCGCACGATCGGCCCCTTGCCCGTCGCGGTGATCTCCACCTGCTGACAGACCTTGGACTGTCTCCGGTTGCGTTCGTGGTTCAGCTCGACGTCGAATCGGTAGATGGTCGGATCGAATCGCTCGAGGCGAGCGAGCTTGTCACCGACGTAGATGCGGTAGTGGTCGGGGATCTCGACGTTGCGGCCGCTGAACACGACCTTCGCTGTTGGTTCGGCTGGATCGTCGGATTCCTTCGTTCCCGGTGGGCGGACGAAGGCGAACTCTGGGTCGTAGGAATCGTTCTCGGCTTGCCGGCGGTCGGGCGCGAGGCCCTCCTCCACGGTCGGTCGTGGGTCGGCGGTTTTCGGTTCGCGCTGGCCTTTGCGGTGGATGACTGTGGACATTCAACTACCTCCTGAATTGTCCCGAAACCGGTTGAACCATCGTGATCTGTTGTCGCACTGATGATTCGAACAGCATCGAGGATGTGTCCATGTCAGCTGACAGCTGACACTCTGGCGACAGGGGCATCACCTCCGGCAGAAGCGGTCGTGGCCGGCACCGGCCTCGAGGGCCACCGGCAACCTGCTGTACCCCCGACCGTAGCCGCAAGTTCCGGTATCGGCCACGTTTTGCCGGTGCCGCGTCGGCATGTCGGGACGATCGGGGTCGCCGGGTCTCAGTCGATCCGGATCGGCGACGGTTTCGTGCTCCGGCCGAGCCCCGGCGCCGGTTGTCCACACCCGAGCCGGGATCCCGTCACACCGTTGCGAGGTGTTCTACCGTCGGCGCGTGACATGGCGGCGGGAGGTCTTCGACGCGGGTGCCGATCTGGTGTTCCCCGTGCTCTGCGGCGGGTGCGGACGCCCGGGATCCGGGTGGTGTCGGCGGTGCGAGGCGGCGTTGTCCGACGTGCCGGTCGCCGCCCATCCGCGGGTGGAGGCGGGCGTCGCGGTGTGGGCGCTGGGCCGGTACCGCGGTCCGCACCGGCAGGCGATCATCGCGATCAAGGAACACGACCGGCGCGATCTCGCGCGGCCACTCGGCGCCGCACTCGCACGCGGTATCCGCGTGCTCGCCGGCTGGGGTGAGCTGCCCGACGCCGACCGGATGCTGTTGATCCCGGCCCCGACGCGCCGCATGACCGCCCGACGCCGCGGTGGAGACCCGGTCACCTCGGTGGCGACGCATGCGGCACCGGCGCTCGGCCGACGCGTACAGGTGGCACCGCTGCTGAGGACCTCGGCGACGGCACGGGACTCCGCCGGACTCGACGCCCGGGAGCGTGCCCGCAATCTCCGCGGCGCCGTGCGACTGCGCGCGGGCGTCGCACCCACCCGCGGGGCCGCCGCCATCCTGGTCGACGACGTGCTGACCACCGGCGCGACCGCGGCCGAGTCCGTGCGCGTGCTGTCCGAGAACGGGTTCGACGTCGTGGCCGTCGTCGTGCTGGCGGCGGCCTGACTCGCGTCGGCGCGACAGGAGCGCCACCTGACATGGATCCGCGCTAGGGGCGACCTGCGCCTCAGGGCAGGACCGGGATCGCGCCCTCGATCATCGCCGGCTCGACCTCGGTCCAGTACTGGTCTGGTTGTCCGTTGCTGCTGCCGAGCCGGAGCACCCCACGTTGATCGCCCACGTAGATCGTGGACGTGTTGGCGACCACCGCGCGCACCGGCGGCGACACGTTCCCGCTCAGCAGGCCCACCGCCGGGGTGCCGTCGATCGACAGCTGCACGACCGGCGATTCCGGCGCCTCCCGCGCGATCATCAGCGTCGTCGGCGACGCCCAGTCCACCGAGACCGCGCGATTGCCGATGTTGTAGGCCGCGATCCGCGGGCTCGTCAGCGACACCTGGCCCTCGGCGTTGGTCGACAGGACGGCGAAGACGATCTGGCCGCCGACCACCAGCGCGGCGCGCACACCGTCCGGTGCCACCTGCATCTCGGTGATCGCCCCGCGCGCCACCGTCGGGATCGACGACGCCTCGACGGGCACCGTCTGGGTGCCGTCGTCGTCGCGTTGCCACTGAACCGGCCTGCCGTCGACGACGACCCAGACGGTGTTCTCGTCGGAACCGAACGACGGCCGGGTGATGGAGGAGCCACCGACGATCGGCCCGACGTCGCCGCCGTAGTCGCCGATCACCAGCTCGAGCCTGCGGTCGGGACCGGACGGGCCACGGACCGCGGCAACCCGTACGCCGGTGTCGGAGATGGTCGCCGAACGCACGTCGCGTGCGGCCCCCAACGGTCCCTGGACGGCCACGGTCGCGGTGTCGGTCACCGCGCGCAGGGCCCCGCCGGCGACGATGTTGAGTCCGACGTCGGTCGTCGGCACGGAGTTCGGGTCGAAGGCGCGCACGTCGGCGGTCTGCCAGCCCGAGGCGCGCTCGGCGGCCAGCGGGGCGCCGTCGGCGTCGATGACATACGGCCCGGAGATGTCCGCGCCGTCAAGGGTCCAGATGATCTGTGCCGCGAGCACGGTCCGGTCGCGGGCCGGCGCGCTCCCGATACCGTCGAGGTCCACCCGCACCCCGCCGCCGGCCAGGCCCACCACCGGGCCCCGCAGTGCGGCGTCGTTGGGGAAGCCGCTGTCCACGGCCGCCGCGAGATCCGTTGCGGGACCGGCGATCAGCCGGTTCACCAGGACGGTCGGGTCGGTGGCCTGTCCGGCGTAGAGCCAGCGCGGGTCGGGCACCAGCCGGCGCCCCGTGCGGTCGCTGAAGTACAGCGACACCGGGCGATAGGTGTTGTCGAACTGGTCGCGGTCGATCATCGTGCCGGTCGGCAGCGGTCCGTCGATCCGCCACTGGTCTCCCGAGCGGGTGAGGCTGATGCTGGTCTCCACGCGCCCCGAGGCGGGCAGCAGCTGGCCGTCGGACTTGAGGGTCCCGACGTTGTCGCCGATCAACCGCATCCGCACCGAGTCCTCGTTGCGCTGGTCGACGAACGTGTTGATCTCGTCGACGATCAGCGCGTCCCCGCGGTCGTCCCACTGCTGGGACGCGACCGGGGTGAGAAACGCCCGTGCGGCGCGATGCGCCGACTCGGGGTCGACGGTGGACTTGAGGAAGGCCCGGACCAGCGCCTCGGGATCCATGTCGGACTGGGGCACCGGGACCGCGTTGGTCGCGCCCTCCCGCTCGAACGACTTGATGGGCTGCGGTGAGGAGTCGTTGGGGATCGCACCGCATGCGGCGACCAGGAGCAGGGCCGCGACGGCCAGTGCCACCGCGAGAACTCCGCGCGATGACCGGGTCATTCGGCACCCACTCCTGGCCCCGCCGGAGCGCGCCCGGTGGTCTTCGGGGTGGACGTGCGTTGCACAGTGCCCACCGACTTCAGGGGCAACGGCGAGCCGAGGACCTTGTGACCCCGCACGAGCGGCAGGGTCAACCGGAAGCACGCACCCTTGCCCGGCTCGCCCCACGCCTCGAGCCGACCCTGATGCAGGCGGGCGTCCTCGATGCTGATGGCCAACCCGAGCCCGGTACCGCCCGAGCGTCGGAACCGGGACGGGTCGGAACGCCAGAATCGGTTGAACACCAGCTTCTCCTCCCCCGGACGCAGGCCGATGCCCTGGTCGCGCACGGTGATCGCCACCGCGTCACCATCCGAACGCATGGTGAGCGTGACCGGTTTCCGCTCACCGTGGTCGATGGCGTTGGCAAGTAGGTTGCGCAGGATGCGCTCGACGCGACGCGGGTCGATCTCGGCCAGGACCGGTTCGGCCGGGAGGTCGAGGATGAGCTCGGTGCCGGTCTCCTCGGCGAGATGGCCGACCGTGGCCAACGCACCGTCGATCGGGATCGCCATGTCCATTCGCTCGGCGGCCAGTTCGGCCATACCGGCGTCGTGGCGGGAGATCTCGAGCAGCTCGTTGAGCAGCGTCTCGAATCGATCGAGTTCCTTGTCGAGCAGCTCCACCGAGCGCTTACGGACCGGGTCGAGTTCGTCTCGGCCCTCGTAGAGCACGTCGGAGGCCATCCGCACCGTCGTCAGCGGGGTGCGCAGCTCGTGACTGACGTCGGAGGTGAACTGGCGCTGCAGACCGCCGAACTCCTCGAGGTGGGTGATCTGCTTGGACAGGCTCTCGGCCATGTCGTTGAACGACATGGCCAGGCGTGCCATGTCGTCCTCGCCGCGAACCGGCATTCGTTCCTTGAGCCGCCCGTCGGCGAAGCGCACCGCGATCCGGGAGGCCGAACGCACCGGGATGACGACCTGCCGCGAGACCAGCCAGGCGATCGCGGCGAGGAGCCCGAGCAGCACGATGCCGCCCGTCAGCAGGGTCCCGCGGACGAGGTCGAGGGTGTTCTGCTCGGCGGTCAGCGGGAACACCAGATACAGCTCCAAGCCCGGGACCGACGCATTGGTCGGCGTGCCGACGATCAGCGCGGGCGCCCGCCCGCCGGTGCCGTCGGGAACCTGGGTGTACTGATAGGCCACCTGCCCGCCGCGCACCATGTCGCGCAGGTTCGACGGCACCTCCGCGGTCGGCCCGACGCCGCTGGCGACGCCGTTGTCCGAGCCGCCCGGCACCAGCAGCACGGTGTCGAACGCGCCGACAGTGCCCGACGCCTGGCCGGTGTCGGCATCCCGGTCGGTGAGCAGTGATCGAGTCTGGCGCAGGCGGTTCTGTACCGACATGTTCCCCGCGCCGCTCGAGAGATCACGCTCCACGGATATGCGGGCGCGGTCGATCTCCTCGGTCGCCGCCGCCAGCTTCACGTCGAGCAACCGGTCGGTGATCTGAGAGACCAACACGAATCCGAGTACCAGGAGCACGACGACCGACAGCACCAACGTGGACACGACGACCCGCAACTGCAGCGAGCGCCGCCAGATGTGCCCGAAGGCACGTCCGACAGCGCCGGCGGTGCGGGTGAAGCGTCCGAGAGTGCTGTTGACCCGTCGTCGAGATCGCCCGATCACGGCGGGCCGGCCTTGTAGCCGACCCCCCTCACCGTCAGGACGACCTCGGGGTTCTCCGGGTCGGTTTCGACCTTGGCGCGTAACCGCTGGACATGCACGTTGACGAGTCTAGTGTCCGCCGGATGCCGGTATCCCCACACCTGTTCCAAGAGGACATCGCGCGTGAACACCTGCCGCGGTTTGCGGGCGAGGGCGACGAGCAGGTCGAACTCGAGAGGGGTCAGCGAGATCGGCACACCGTCGCGGGTGACCTTGTGCGCGGGCACGTCGATCTCCACCGGTCCGATGGACAGCAATTCGGCTGGTTCCTCGTCGGTCCGGCGCAGTCGAGCGCGCACCCGGGCCACCAGTTCCTTCGGCTTGAACGGCTTCACCATGTAGTCGTCGGCGCCGGACTCGAGGCCCAGCACGACGTCGACGGTGTCGGATTTCGCGGTCAGCATCACGATCGGCACACCGGAATCGGCGCGCAGCACCCGGCACACGTCGATGCCGTTCATGCCGGGCAGCATGAGGTCGAGGAGCACGAGGTCCGGACGGATCTCCCGGACGGCGGTCAGGGCCTGCGTCCCGTCGCCCACCACGAAGGGCTCGAAACCCTCTCCGCGCAGCACGATCGTCAGCATCTCGGCGAGCGCGGCGTCGTCGTCGACGACAAGGATGCGGGGCTTCATGTTGTCAATGGTGACATCACCGTGATGAAACCGTGGTGATCGACGCGCCGGGACCGGCCTTCTGACCCGATTGGTCACTCGCACCTAGACTCCCCCGCGTGGGTCATTTGATAGCCGTCGAAGGACTCGACGGCGCCGGCAAGAACACTCTGGTCACCGGTCTGATCGACCGGTGGTCGACGGCCGGACTGCGGGTCGCGACATTCACCTTTCCGCGCTACGGCCGGTCCGCGACCGCCGACATCGCCGCCGAAGCCCTCCACGGTTCGCACGGTGACCTCCGCGACAGCGTGTACGCGATGGCCTTGCTGTTCGCCCTCGACCGGGCGGGCGCGGCCGACGACATCCGTGCCGCCACCGAGACCCACGACATCGTGATCCTCGACCGCTATGTCGCTTCCAACGCCGCCTACAACGCGGCGCGGCTCGGGCAGGACGCCGGCGGTGAGGTGGTGCGCTGGGTCGTCGATCTGGAGTTCGGGCGATTCGGCATGCCCGTCCCCGACCGCCAGGTGCTGCTCGGCGTCTCACCGGAGGTGGCGATGAGCCGCGCCGCGGCGCGCGCCGAGCAGGACGCCACTCGCGCCCGGGACGCCTACGAACGCGACGACGCACTCCAGCGCCGCGTCGACGCCGTCTACCGCGAGCTCGCCGACTCCGCCTGGATGTCGCCCTGGTACCGGTTCGACGGAGAGAACATCGACGACTTGGCCGATGATCTCGGCACCGGCCGGACGGCACCGACCGAATGACACGTTCGATGCTCTCGCCGCACCGTTTCGATAGCCTTGGGCCAACGATCTCGGAAGGCGTTCGATGACCTATCAGCCACCTCCACCCGGTGGCGGACCGCCGCCGTACGGTCCGCGAGGCCCCGGGCGGCAGGGGCCGGGTCAGCAGGGTTCAGGTCAGCAGGGTCCGGGTCAGCAGGGATTCGGACGTCGCCACCCCGGCCCACCGGGACCCGGTGGGTACGGCCCACCCGGCCGCGGACCGGTGCCGCCTCCCGGCGCCTCGTATGGCCGTCCCCCGTTCGTCCCCGGACAGTACGGCCCGCACGGGCCCGGGGGCCCTGGCTTCGGGGGCCCGCCCGGGCCTCCGCCGCGGCCTCCCCGCAACACCGGCGTGATCGTCGCGTGGGTGCTCGGCGGCGTCGCGGTGGTGGCGGTGATCGCACTGGTGGTGACGGTCGTCGTGACCAGGTCGTCGTCGGACGACTCCGTGGTCGCCGGTGCGTCGACCCGGTCGTCGGACCCGACCTCGACGTCGAGCGACCCGTCCCCGAGCGGGACCGGGTCGGAGCCGGAGTCGGCCGATTCCGCCGCGCTGACGGAGATCCGCGCGGCCCTCCTCGCCTACATCACCGCCCGCAACGCGCGCGACGTCGGCCGAATGCGCGCCGCGGTGTGCACCCAGTCTCGGGACCGGATCACCGGTGCACCACCCTCGGACGGCGGAGACATCGTCCTCGACGGGTTCCTCGACACGGTCTTCGACGGCGACGTCGCCCAGTCCGAGGTCGTATCCCACCTCGAGAAGGGCACGGAGAGAACGGCTTCGGAGAAGTCGCGGGAGCGGTTCCTCAAGGAGCAGGGTTCGTGGATCTACTGCCCCGACGCCGAACCCGACATCGGCGCCTGAATCATCGGTACCTGATCACCGGCACCTCGATCGCCGCCTCGGTTGTCGGCACCGAACCGAAAAAGGGAGCCCCACCGGCACGGTGGGGCTCCCCTTTCTATCTACTGGATCAGTAGCGGTAGTGCTCGGGCTTGTACGGACCCTCGACGTCGACGTTGATGTACTCGGCCTGCTCCTTGGTGAGCTTGGTGAGCTTGCCGCCGAGCGCCTCGACGTGGATCCGCGCGACCTTCTCGTCGAGATGCTTGGGCAGTCGGTAGACCTCGTTGTCGTATTCGTCGTTCTTGGTCCACAGCTCGATCTGGGCGATGACCTGGTTCGAGAAGCTGTTGCTCATCACGAACGACGGATGGCCGGTCGCGTTGCCGAGGTTGAGCAGTCGCCCCTCGGACAGCACGATGATCGACTTGCCGTTCTCGAAGATCCACTGATCGACCTGCGGCTTGACGGTGATGCGCTTGGCGCCCGACCGCTCGAGTCCGGCCATGTCGATCTCGTTGTCGAAGTGACCGATGTTGCCGAGGATCGCCTGGTGCTTCATCGCTCGCATGTGCTCGAGGGTGATGATGCCGAGGTTGCCGGTCGAGGTGATGACGATGTCGGCGTTGCCGATCGCATCCTCGACGGTGACGACGTCGAAGCCGTCCATGAGCGCCTGCAGCGCGTTGATCGGGTCGATCTCGGTGACCTGGACACGGGCGCCCTGGCCGGCGAGCGACTCGGCGCATCCCTTGCCCACGTCGCCGTAGCCGCAGATCAGCACCTTCTTGCCGCCGATGAGGACATCGGTGCCGCGGTTGATGCCGTCGATCAGCGAGTGACGGGTGCCGTACTTGTTGTCGAACTTCGACTTGGTGACCGAGTCGTTGACGTTGATCGCGGGGAACGCGAGGTCGCCGGCAGCGGCGAACTGGTACAACCGCAGGACGCCTGTGGTGGTCTCCTCGGTGACTCCCTGGACCGATTCGGAGATCGCGGTCCACTTGCCCTTGTCGGTCTCGAATCGCTTGCGCAGCAGTTCGAGGAACACCTTGTACTCGGCCGGATGATCGTCTTCCGCGGGCGGGACCACGCCGGCCTTCTCGAACTCGGCGCCGCGCAGCACGAGCATCGTCGCGTCACCGCCGTCGTCGAGGATCATGTTCGCCGGCTCACCGGGCCAGGTCAGCATCTCCTCGGCCGCCCACCAGTACTCCTCCAGAGTCTCGCCCTTCCAGGCGAAGACCGGTACACCCTTCGGCTCCTCCGGGGTGCCGTTGGGGCCGACCACGATCGCCGCGGCGGCGTGGTCCTGGGTGGAGAAGATGTTGCACGACGCCCAGCGGACCTCCGCACCGAGCGCGGTCAGGGTCTCGATGAGAACGGCGGTCTGCACGGTCATGTGCAGCGAGCCGGAGATGCGAGCACCCTTCAGCGGCAACACGTCTGCGTACTCGCGACGCAGTGCCATGAGTCCGGGCATCTCGTGCTCGGCGAGCTCGATCTCCTTGCGGCCGAAGTCCGCGAGGGACAGGTCGGCCACCTTGTAGTCGATTCCGTTGCGGCTGTCGGCCTTCAGCTCGTCCTGAGCAGTCGTCATCTGATCCCCTTGTCGTTCGCGTCGGGCGCCCGGCGATGCAGGCGCGTATGCGTTCGATCCAGGCTATCGGAACGACCTGGCGGTTCCGAGGGGCAGGGGCGTCGGAGCTCAGGCGTCGCGGGACGGACTGTCCTCGGCGGCGGGCTCCCCGCCGGCAGACCCGGCGGTCTGCCCGATGAGCTCGCCGCGTTCGCGTCGCGCGAAGACCGACTTGCGGTACCCGTAGGCGAAATACAGGACCACACCGAGGACCATCCACACCACGAATCGAATCCAGGTCTCCACCGAGAGATTCAGCATCAGCCACAGGCACGCGAGGATCGACAGGATCGGCACCAGCGGAACGAGCGGTACGCGGAAGCCGCGCTCGAGATCGGGCCGCGTCCGGCGCAGCACGATCACTCCGACACTCACCAACACGAACGCGAAGAGCGTGCCGATGTTGACCATCTCTTCCAAGGTCCCCATCGGGAAGAAGGCCGCCAGCACACCCGACACGACGCCGACGAGGATGGTGAACCGCACCGGTGTCCCCCGCTTGCCGGTGTGCGCGAGCGACCGGGGCAGCAATCCGTCGCGTGCCATGGCGAATCCGACGCGGGTCTGACCGAGCATCAGCACCATCACCACCGTTGTCAGACCGGCGAGGGCACCGAAATCGATGACCCAGCCCGCCCACGTCACGCCGTGGTACTCGAAGGCGGTGGTCAGGGTCGAACCGGTCACCTCCCCGGTCGCCGGATCCGTCTGGTCGGCCAACTCCGGGTAGGGCACCATGCCCGACACGACGAGGCTGACGCCCACATACAGAACGGTCACGATCGCCAGCGACCCGAGGATGCCACGCGGCATTGCCTTCTGCGGGTTCTTGGTCTCCTCCGCGGTGGTGGCCACGACGTCGAAACCGATGAAGGCGAAGAACACGAGCGACGCGGCGGCGAGAAGGCCGTACCACCCGAATGTGCTTCCCTCGGCACCGGTGAGCGCCGAGAACAGCGTCTGATGCAGACCCGCCTCACCCTCGGCGGGCGGGGCAGCAGGCGGGACGAAGGGGTCGTAGTTCTCCGCGGAGATGTAGAAGGCGCCGACGACGATCACCAGGAGCACGACGAACACCTTGATCGTGGTGATGACCAGCGACACTCGCGACGACAACTTGGTACCCAGGGCCAGCAGCACTGTCAGGACCGCGATCAGCAGGACCGCACCCCAGTCGAAACTGATCGAATCGCTGATCTGTATCGACGCCGACGTGCCGATGATGTTCCCGAGGTAGAGCGACCATCCCTTGGCGACCACCGAGGCGGCCAGGGCGAACTCCAGAATGAGGTCCCAGCCGATGATCCACGCGATGAACTCGCCGAACGTCGCGAACGTGAAGGTGTACGCACTGCCGGCCACTGGCACGGTCGAGGCGAACTCGGCGTAGCAGAGCGCTGCGAGCGCGCACGCGATCGCAGCGAGGACGAACGCGAGCGAGACCGACGGTCCGGCCAGGTTGCCCGCGGTGCGCGCGGTGAGGGTGAAGATTCCGGCACCGACCACGACGGCCACACCGAAAACGGTGAGATCCCACGAGGTGAGGTCTTTACGGAGTTTGGTGTCTGGTTCGTCGGTGTCGGTGATCGATTGCTCGACCGACTTGACGCGCCTGAACGGGCTGGTCATCGGGTCCTCCCATGGTCCGGCGGGAACAGGGTCACTGCCCGCCGCGGTCCTCGCGACGAACGCGCACGAAGCGGGTACCTACGCTATCCGAACGATGTTCGGAACGAAGCGCATCCGCGAATGCGTGTCTGACGGCAGTGGGGTTCTGTTCCCATCGACCCGGTACCGGAAACCCGTCACCGGAAACTCCCCGGACAGCCCGGCGGGGCGGCACGCCGCCGAACCGGACGGGTACCGATGCGAACGGGGACCCCACGGCATCGAGCACTGAGGGGTCCCCGTCCGGCGTCGAACGGTGGGATGGTCCGTCGATCAGACGAGACCGCGGAAACCCGTGCCGATCGCGGCGTCGGTGTCCTGCATGACGCGGCTGGCGTTGGTGACACCATGCTCGAGCGAGGTCAGCGAGTCACGGGACTGGGTGAAGATCCGATCGAATGCGCCCTGCGCGTCGACGTAGGCGGCTTTCGCCTGCTGCGAGTTCCAGTTCCCGTCGAGTGCGGCGACCTGCGCCTTCAGCTGGGTGTTGAGGTCCTCGAGCCGGGTGAAGGCAGCCCGGAGGCCGCCACTGAGATCGCCGAGAGCGGCGAAGTCGTAGTTGATCGAGCCGTTCATGGTGGTTCCTTTCGCAGAACGTGAAGTGCGGGATGCGGGCCGGTGTCAGACGCTGGTGTTCAGTCCGCGCGCCGCCGCCGCGTCCTGGTCCTCGTACCCGGCGAAGCCGTTGGTGAGCTGGGTCTTGATCTGTTCCAGCAGCTGGTTCATCGTCAGCGCGGCCTTGTTCCAGTCGGTGTGCGTACCGTCGAACGCGACACCGGCCGAGCCCTGCCATGTCGGCGTCGCATTGCCGGCGTGCTGGGCGATCTGGTTGATGACAGCCTTCATGTCCTCGACAAGACTGCCTACCTTGGCCGCGGTGGCCTGTCCGTCCGCGACGTTCACGGTGACGCCGGCGCCGCCGCCTGCTCCGGGCAAGTTCAGCATGAGTGCTCCTCCTGTGTAACGGCACCGTTTGGCGATGCCCCCGTTGGTATCCGTGACACAGATACCCCTGACAGTTGATTCCCGCGGCGGTCTGTTCCGCGGAATCCCCCGATGCGGATCATGGCATCCATTTCCCGTCGGGCAGGGTCTCTATCAACAGGCTGATCGCCTGTGCGATTCGATGACCCGTTCCCGGCGAGAAGGTGGTCCACACCCGACCGTCCGGGGACTTGCTGGGACTGGACACGATTCGACCCCGTTCGGTGTCGAAAATTGCCACAGCTCCAGAAGATTGAGCGAATCGTCCATCCTCGTTCATCGAGGCGACGATCTCGGTGCGCGTCCGGCAGGACGCGAAGGCGGCCGACACGATGGCGGCGTCGGCCGGGTTGGCGCCCAGCGCGTGCAGGGCGTCGGTCGTCTCGACGCCGGTCCGGCACCGTCCGAGCCTGTCGATGACCTCGTCGGACGGAGCCGAGAAGGCTGTGAAGTCGGCCGGCGACGCCTCGTCGGATCCGGATGAGGCGAATTGCGCTCGAACGGCAGTCGCGAGCGCGTCGACGTCCGGGACATCGACGACCGTGACGTCGACGCGAGAGCCGGTCCGCGCCGCGAGTACGTGGTCGTGACCGTTGCGCGCCAGACAGATTCGTCGGACGAACCCGTCGGAGTAGGAACGGATCTCGATCTCGCGCTGCGGTTGTGCCAGCACGCGCAGCACCGTGGAGGCCCACGGGGTCGGTTCACCGTGCTCGACGAGGTCGAGCGACGCGATCGTCGCGTCTGCGTCTGCGTCGGCTTCGGCTTCGGCTTCGGCGAGTGCGCCGGATTCCGTGTCGGCGCCGGGAATCTCGCCGAGGTCGCCGAGGTCGAGGACGACCGGCCAGGTCTGGACTCCGAAACGTTCGCCGAGCCGACGCAGAATCGCGGCGTCGAACGCCATCCCGGCGTCGTACGTCACGGGCATCATCGGTGTTCACCCGGGGCGCCGAGCATCAGTGTCTCCGACAGATATCGCGGATCGACGTCGGCGTGGTCGTCTCTGTCCGGGGCCGAGACATAGTGCGCGGCAGGGCGATCCGACGTGGCCAGGTCGGCCCACGTGGCCCCCTGTTCGGTGGATTCGGTCGCCGAGGACGTCGACTCGTCAGGCGAGTCGAGATCAGCGGCGTCCGCGCTGATCGTGCGGACGACCGCCCCGCGGTCCGCGGTCGCGACGCCCGGGGCCACGGGCGGTGGCACGCCGGGACCCGAGCCGGGTGCCGACGTTACCGGTGCGCCCCCGGGAGTCGTCGTGGCCACCTGCGGTTGGACGCCGGCCACGATCGTCGGTGCGTACCTCAGCTTCTCGGGCGGTGGTGTGAACACTCCCCCGACGCCCACGGGCATCGCGGCGATCGGCGGCGCGGTGGACACCGGAGCCGGAGGTGGTGCCGACTCGCGCGTCGCCGCCGCCTGTTCGGCCGCGAGTGCGTCACCGGACACGAGCCCCGGTGCCGGCCGCGCCGATTTCCATGGCGTGGCAACCGGTTCGGCGGCACTCTCATAGGTCTGCATCACGCGTGCGGCGCGCATACGTTGGTGCGCGACCGCACGCTCGGCCTGGGCGGCTGCCCCGGCGATGATGGGAGCGATCGCGGTGGCCGTGGTGGCAATCGTGTGGAGCTTCTCGACGACGTCGACCTCGGCGAGGTCGGGCATGTTCAGCCGCGCGACGGTGATTGCCGCGGCCTGGGATTCAGCACGCGCGGCATTCTCGACCGCCTCGGACGCGACTTCGGCAAACCACGGTGCCAGCCGTGTGAGCTTCTCGAATGCCGCACTGGAGTGCGCGGACTGCCAGTGCACGCCGAGGCGTGCCAGTACGGCGGTGAATTCGACCCCGGCCTCCCCGATCTCGGTCGCGAGGGCCGCCCACGCCATACCGGCCTCCGCCAACGGTGCGGGGCCGGGGCCGGCACCGAGGTCGGCGGCCAGTTGTTCGGTCGGACGTGCGTCCCAGTTGACTCCGGTGAAACCGATCACGAGTGCCTCCCTTCGGGCGCCGGTGCGATGTCGGTGGCGAGCGACGTTGCTGAGCGGGTGGTTCGAACGACGCCTACAGCGCCACTCGGAAGGCGTCCGACGCCTCGGCGTCGCCCTCGATGAAGCCGGCAGCCTGTGCACGCAGCACGGCCGCGATCTTCCGCATCTCGAGAACGCCGGTCGAGGTGTCCTTTTCGAAACTCGCGGCAACCGCACTGAAACTCGCCGCGGCCGCGGCCGACACCTCGTCGCGGCCCTGCGCCGCGACCGTCAGCGAGTGGCCGGCGCCGGTGAGCGCCAGTTCCAGACGATCCGCGATCCGGTCGAGGTCGCTTGCCGCCGAGATCAATTCGGCGGGTTCGACGCGGAGTTGCGAGCTACTCATACTTCCTCGTTTCGTTTCGGACCGGGCACACCCAGTCGGAGTTCGATGTCCGGACTCGGATCGCTCTCGGCAGCTTCCTCGTAGCCGATGACCGCCGGCGCGACCTCCGGCGAGTCGCCGACCACGCGGCGGCCGTTGTCCTCGGTCACGAGATAGTCGGGTACGGCGTGCTGATCGTCCGACGCGCCCGCGCCGCGGGCTCCGGCCGCGCCCATCGGGGCACCGCCCATCGGCATCGCCGCGGGCGTCGAAGTCATCGGCCGGGCGCTCGACGCGCCGCCGAGCGCGGGTTCGGAGAGCGAGAAGTTCGTCGGGACGGTCGGGCGGGAAGCGCTGAGCGGCGTCATGACTCCGCCGACGCCGCCGACGCCGCCGCCACCACCGCCACCGCCTCCCCCACCGCCACCACCGCCGCCCTTGGCTTTCGGTGTCAGCGCTGCCGGGACAACGGCGGGCGACTCGTGGTCGACGTTCAGCATCTTGCTGATCGGTTGCATCAGGGACGTCGGCAGTTCGGTGGCCGTGGACATGGCCGGCGACACGACGTCGAGAATCGAGCTCGCCAGCGTGAACGGCGATTGTCCGGCGCCGGCGGTGGGTGCACCGGTGACCGCGACCGGCGCCCCGTTCACCGCCATCGCGGTTGTCGGGCCGAGTAGCTCCGCCCGTGTGACTGCGACCGCGGCGGTCGCCTGAGACAGTCCGATGGAGGCGAATCCGGCCGCGGCCGCGAAGCCCGCACCGACTGCCGGTGTCATCATCATCGGGACCGCCATACTGGTGATCTTCGCGATGGTGGCCGCAATGATCCCCTGCACCACCGCGAGTCCCTTGGCGACGATCGCGGCGGCGGTCTTGGTGTCCAGCGAGATCCCCGATCCCTGCGTCGCCAGAGCCGAGCTGTTGGCCCCTGCCTCGGCGGTCTTGGCGCCGGCGCTGACCGCGCCCTGCCCGGTCCACAGCTGATCGGCGAGCTTGAGGGCACTCTGCCCCATCGTCATCGATGTCTCGAGCACCTTGGTGAGGCTCTCGAAGATGATCGTCGGATCGAAGCCCCCGCCGGAGAGATCACCCGTGCCGAATCCGCCCAGCAGATCGGTCATGGGTTTGATGAACATGTCGAGATTCGGCGGTTGCAGCGGAGGCAGGCCCGGCATCGGCGGCAGCGGCGGCAGGACAGGAAGCGGCGGCAGCCCCATCCCGCCGAGCACGTCGGCGACGGTTCGGTCCAGGATCGGCCCGAGGGGCGTCGCCTCGATCATCTGTTGGACCGTCATGTGATTCAGCGCCGGCACATCCGGGATACCCGGCAGTGGTGCCGGCATCGGCGGTGGGACCGTCACAGCACCGAGCGGATCGCCGCGGCGCTCGAGGCGTCAGTGCCCTCGAACTCGGCGAGGCCCGCGGCAGTCGACGCGGCCGTGGCGGCGTGTACGGCGGCGAGTTGTCCCACCGACATCAGGTGACTGGCCTGCGCCGCGATGAACGCGGCGAGGAACTCCTGACCGATGAGTCCGAAGACGGGAACCATCGCCGCGGTGTTGGCCGCGGCGTCGATGGACCCCGCGGTACCGACGGCGGTCGCCATCGCGGCATTCGTGGCGGCGAAGCCCTCGAGCACCTCCGGCGTCACCTTGACGTTCGTCATTCTCGAACCCCCTCGTGGTTGTCAGTCTGATGGAACGATCTTGTATCGGCCGGGTCCGTCATTCGGCCGGACGAGCGGCCAGCATGTCGCCGAACGATTCGTTGAACTCCTCGGTCACCGCGGCGATCCGGGCGTAGACCTTCTGCGCGGCCAGGGCGGCGGTCGTCACAACCTGGTCGGCGAGGCGGCTCGCGCCGAGTTCGTTGGCGCCGTGGGCGAATCGCAGATCGACGAGCGCGCCCTTTCCGTCCACCTCCGCGGTGACCAGTCCGTCGGCGGACGTCTCACGCACCGTGATGGCACGCAACTTCTCCTGGTAATCGTGCAGGCCGTCGAGCTGACGCTGCGCGCGCGCCTCGAGTTCGTCCATTGCCCAGTTCATCGCTGCAACCACGACGCGGGTGCGTCGGCTTCCTCGTCGTCGCGCCATTCGGCTCGCGCGAGATCGTCCGGACGCGGCAGCTGCATCTCCTGCACGAGGTCACGGTCGATGCCGGACGCCAGGAGGTTCTCCCGAAGTCGGATACCGGCGGACATCGCCGCCTGCTGACACAGCCGAAGGATGTCACCGGCGAGCAGCGCCGGGTCCTTGTCGAGCTCGGACGGCTCGATACGGACCGCAACGGGCAACCCCTGTGCCGTGGTCCGGACGCCGAGGCCGCCGGATCGGGACCGTGCGGTCGTGAACTCGTGCATCACGGCCCACGGGTCGCCGGCGTCACCGTCGACGGAATCCCGAGGATCATCGGAGTAGGTCATGGAAAGCTGCACCCCCTTCACGCCGAATAAGACGCAGCCGGGGCCCCTTTCGGTTCCATCGAATTCTCGTTCGATGGAACCACACCTCCCACATGCGGATCCGTGAAGAACCGCGCACCCCGCTGCGCACATGTGTGGAGTGCCTGATACTGCCATACTCGCGTGAACGCCACCACACCAGCGATGCGGGATGCCAAACGTGTGCGGTGAGACGGTCTGTGGATGTCGTCCGGACCTGGACCGCGGCCTTCGGTAGACTCCCGCAGGACGCAGCCGGGGTTGATCGACAAACGGGGTGGATTCGCTGCTCGCCTCGCCGAACTCGCAGCTACGCGATCGGCGCCCGGCCGCTTGACCAGAGGATTCCCCGATGACGTACGAGAACTCCACGAGGCCCGACCGAACAGGGCCCGAGGGCCCGAATGCCGATGCGCCGGCCCCGCCGCCGTGGCTGCAGTTCGCGCCGCCGCCCGCCGATCCCGGCCCGCCGCCACAGTTCCAGGCGTCTGCTCCTCCGAATGGCAGCGGATCGCCGGCCGGCCGGCCGGCACCTCCACATCCAGACGTCGACACCGATCGCGTACCGCCGATGTCCGATCAGCCCGTGTCCCCGCCACCGCCGACCGGCGCATTCGGCCCGTCGATGCACCCCGGTGGTGCGCCCACCGATCCCCGTCCGGCCAACGGGACCGTTCCGCCGGAGTTCCGTCCCGAGGTCCCACCGGCCACCAATCCCACCGCTCCCCCGTGGCCGCCTCACGTACCCCCGGGCCCCAGATCGGATCACTTCGGCCCAAACCAGTTCGGCCCAGACCAGTTCGGCCCAGACCAGTTCACCGGCCCGGCACCGACGCCCGGAATGTCGCCGCACCACGTCGACCCACGTTTCGCTCCACCCGGTTCACCCGTGCCCGCCCCGCCCGCCCCGCATCCCGGCGATCCGGGGCCGGCTCACCAGTCGGTGCCGACCCCGGTCGGTCATCAACCGCCGCCGCACGCCGGTCCCGTGCCGGTGGGACCAGGCCCCGCGCCTGCCTTTCCCGGACAGCCGATGCAGCACGGATACGGGCCGCCTCCCGGAGGCCCGTCGCTCGACGAGGTGGCCCTGATCCGCAAGGCTCGTCGCGCACCGAGCCGCGGGTGGCGCCGGGCGGTGCACACGCTGTCGGCCGGTGCCATCAATCCCGGTGAGTCGCAGGGCGACATCGAATTCCAGCAACTGCTCGAGCGGGTGAACCGACCGGTTCGCGGGGACTACCGCATCGCCGTGCTGTCCCTGAAGGGCGGCGTCGGCAAGACGACGACCACAGTCGGTCTCGGCTCGACCTTCGCGTCGTTGCGCGGTGACCGCGTGATCGCCGTCGACGCCAATCCCGATCTCGGCACTCTCGCACAGCGGATTCCGCAGCAGACCCGGTCGACGGTCCGCGACCTGCTCGCCGACGAGAACGTCTACCGGTACTCCGATGTCCGGGCACACACCTCGCAGGCACCGAGCCGTCTCGAAGTCCTTGCCTCCGAACGAGACCCGGCGATGGCAGAGGCGTTCAACGAGGAGGAGTACCGCGGCGTCATCACCGTGTTGCAGCGCTTCTACAACATCATCATCACCGACTGCGGTACCGGCCTGAGCCACTCGGCGATGAACGGCGTCCTCGACCTCGCGAACACGATCATCCTCGTCAGCTCACCGGCTCTCGATGGTGCTCGCAGCGCGGGGGCAACCCTCGACTGGCTGGAGGCGCACGGGTTCGGACACCTCGTCTCTCGCGCCGTCGTCGTCCTGAGTTCGTCGCGACCCGGTTCGTCGACCATCGACACCGATCAGCTGGGCCAGCACTTCCTCACGCGATGCCGCGCCGTCCACAAGATCCCGTTCGACGACCATCTCGCCGAGGGCGCGGATGTCGATCTGGAACTGATGTCGAAGCCGACCAAGCGGTCGTTCGTCGAACTGGCAGCGACCATCGCCGACGACTTCTCCGGCGGACCCGGATTTCGGGAGGAGCCGTTCCTCCGATGACCGGCGCCTGACTCCGGCCGTCTCAGGACGCCCCGGCCCGCCGGTCTCGGCGCGCCGTCCGCCATCGCCGCGCCAGGTGGATGAACGTCGGCACGACGATCGTGAGCACCGAGGCGATGATGAATATCTCGATGTTGTCGCGGATGAGGGGGACGTTGCCGAGGAAGTAGCCGAGCAGGATGATCCCGGCGGCCCAGGTGAAGCTGCCCAGCACGCTGAAGAGGGTGAACGTCCGGTGCGACATCCCGCTGAACCCGGCGACCAGCGGGGTCAGCGTGCGGACGATCCCGATGAACCTGCCGAAGAACACGGTGAGCGGCCCGAAGCGGTCGAAGTAGTGGTTCGTCTTCGCGAGGTACTCCGGCCCGATGGTGCGCATCAGCTTGCCCTCGACCACACTGCGACCCACACGTCGTCCGATGAAGTAGCCGCACTGGTCGCCGAGGATCGCTGCCAGCGGCACGGCGAGGCACAACAGCCAGAGTGGTGCGAACGGCTCGGGCTGCGCGGCGAACACACCTGCGGTGAAGAGCACCGAGTCGCCGGGGAAGATGAACCCGACGAGGATGCCGGTCTCCACGAAGATCAGCACGCAGAGACCGATGAGGCCGCCGGTGGCCACGAAGGACTCGATGTCGAAGGGATTCATCGAATCCAACAGTAGTGTCGTGGCCGGTACGTCGAAGTCCCGCGGCGTCGCGGCGCGCAACGCGTCGCCGAGCATTCAGTTCCCGGTAACCCCCCGTCACCACCACCGCGTCCGGACCCGACGCGCACGACGGCCGAGGATGCGGTTTACTCGACCCCTGAGGCGTACAACGGACGTTGCTACGTACCGGCCCGTCGCCGACACGCGATCTGCCAACCGCACGAGCGACACCGAGGGGAGAGACAGTGCCCACGAAGCACCGGGATCCGTCCCCGAACACGACTTCCGGTCCGACGCTGCGTCCGGTGTCCGACACCGACGTCCGCATCGAGTACCACACCATCCACGGCTACCGCCGCGCCTACCGGATCGCGGGCAGCGGTCCCGCCCTGCTGCTCATCCACGGTATCGGCGACAATTCGTCGACCTGGGACGAGGTCATCCCGATCCTGGCGCAGCACTACACCGTCATCGCGCCCGATCTCCTCGGGCACGGGCACTCCGACAAGCCTCGCGCCGACTACTCGGTGCCGGCCTTCGCCAACGGCATGCGTGACCTCCTCGTCGTCCTGGGGATCAGCAAGGTGACGGTCGTCGGCCACTCGCTGGGCGGCGGCGTCGCGATGCAGTTCTGCTATCAGTTCCCGCGCTTCGTCGAGCGACTCGTCCTGGTCGCGGCAGGCGGGGTCACCCGCGACGTCAATCCGGTCCTGCGTCTGTTCTCGCTGCCGGTCGTTCCGCAGGTGCTGTCGGTGCTTCGCGTCCCCGGTGTGGTCCCGGGTCTCACGACGCTCGCGAAGGCGATCGTCGCCGCACCGTTGCCGTCGGTGTTTCCCTCTGCGGCGACACCCGAGCATCTCCTGGCCGACCATGAGGACCTCATGCGGGTTCTCGGCGGGCTCGCCGACCCCACCGCGTCGGCGGCTTTCCTCCGCACGCTGCGCGCGGTCGTCGACTGGCGGGGACAATCCGTGACGATGCTCGACCGCTGCTACCTCACCGAGCGACTGCCTGTCCTGCTCGTGTGGGGCGATCAGGACATCGTGATCCCCTACCACCACGGCGAGCTGGCGCATTCGGCGATCCCGCACTCCGAATTCGAGACCTTCGCCGGCTCCGGGCATTTCCCGTTCCACGACGACCCGGATCGGTTCTGCCGGATCGTCATCGACTTCATCTCACGGCACGCGCCGGTGGAATTCGACCCCCTCAACTGGCGGCATCTGATGTCCGAGGGCGCCCATCCCGAACAGTTCGTCGGCGACGACGACACGGTCGACGAAGTGCTCGAGGCCTTCGAAGACGAGCGCAACGCCACCTGACCCGAAACACACACGCGTATGCCACCATTGCTGGATGACCTACCCGGGTAGTGGCGATCACGGCACACGTCCGTTGCCGCACCAGCCGAATGCCTACGACTCCAGTCCTGGATTCGTGCCTGCCCCCGCCGACTACCCGGCTCCCAACCACTTCGCGAGCCCGGGTGTCTCTCCCGGGTACGGCTGGCCCTACCCCGACGCGGGCGCGGCGGCGCTGCCCGAACCGCCACTCGTGGTCATCGGAGACATCACCTGCACGCAGCACTACGTGGTCACGCCGTCGGGCACGTTCCCGCTGGCGGGTTCGCAGTGGGAGGTCACCGACATGTCCGTGTCCTCCGAACAGATGTCACAAACGGGCCTGGTGCTGGCGCTCGTCGGCTTCTTTCTGGTCTGCTTTCTGAGTCTGCTGTTCTTGTTGATGAAAGAACGGCGCACGACGGGCCACATCCAGGTACGAGTCCGGGGCGCGGGCGGCGCGATGCACGTCACCAACATCCCGGCGACCTCGCCCTGGGTGATGAGCGACGTGTCCGGTCGCGTGTACTACGCACGCCAACTGGCCGCCGTCGCATGAGTCGGGTCGCCTGACCGGCTGCCCGCCCACCCGTTCGACCCGAGCACGACGTTCCACCCAAGTCACGAGGAGGATCCACCCGATGACCACACCAGAGAACTCCGGCAACAAGCCCGACGATCCGTTCGTGAAGCAGCCACCACCCGCCGACCCGGCACCGACCTACGGCACCGACCCCGCCGCCGGGCAGCCGGGGAACACCGACTTCGGTACGGCCGGAACATCGCAACCCGGGTTCGAAAGTCCCCAGTACGGCGACCAGCAGTACGGCAACCAGCAGTACGGGGGTCAGCAGTACGGGGCACCCCAGTACGGGGGCCAGCAATACGGGGCACCCCAGCAGTACGGAACACCCCAGCAGTTCGGTGCGCCGCAGGGCGGATACCCCGCGGCACCGGGCTACGGGTACGGCGGCGCACCCGACCCGACCGCGCCCTACGGCCGGGACCCGGCCACCGGTGAACCGCTGTCCGACAAGTCCAAGCTGGTCGCCGGCCTGCTACAGATCTTCCTCGGCAGCCTCGGCGTCGGCCGTTTCTACATCGGCGACAACACCACCGGCGCGATCCAGCTCGGCCTGACCATCCTCGGCTACATCACCGCGATCTTCATCGTCGGGATCTTCATCGTCTTCGGTGTCGCCGTGTGGGCGCTGATCGACGGCATCATGATGCTGACCGGCAACGTACGGGACAAGAACGGTCTCAAACTCGGCAACTGAGCCGGGCTCGCCACATCGAGCAGAACCGCCCCTGAAGCCCGCCCACCAGAGAGCCACGGCCGACATATCGTCGCCGGTCGGTTCCTAGAGGGCGGATTTCAGGGGCGGCGTGCGTCAACCCCCGCAGCAACCGATGGAGCCGCGTACGTCGCGGGTCACCGTGTTGCGTGTGGCGAGTTCGTCGTCGGCGGGATAGTCGACGCCGACCAGGCACAGCCCGCGGGCCTCGGCGACGGGCACCTGACTGCTGCGTTCGCGCTCCTCGAGAAGCCCACGGCACCAGGCGATGTCGCGCCGGCCGTCGCCGACGCTCGCGACGGCCCCCACGAGCGAGCGCACCATCGACCAGCAGAACGCATCGGCGCTGACCTCACCGACGAGCACACCGTCGGCGTCGCGGGCCCAGGCGAACCGTTGCAGATCCCGGATGGTCGTCGCCCCCTCGCGCCGACGACAGAAGGCCGCGAAGTCGTTGAGTCCCAACAACTCCGACGACGCGGCGTTCAGTGCGTCGACATCGAGCGGCCGGCGCCAGGTGGCGGTCGTGCGTGCGACCACCGGCTCGGCACCCCACCGCGCATCGGTCAGCCGGTAGCGATAGTGCCGACGTAACGCCGAGAACCGGGCGTCGAAATCCGTCGGGACAACGCGCACCGCCCTCACCCGGACATCGTCGGGACACATCTTCGCGAGACGCCCGACGAGCGTCGCGGGGTCGCCGGCGATCGATCTCGTCTCCAGCGCCGACCGCGGGACGTCGGCGTGTGCGACCTGCCCCGACGCATGGACACCGGCGTCGGTGCGGCCCGCCACGGTCAACCGCACCGGTACCCGCAGCACCGTCGACAAACGGGTCTCGATCTCCTCGCAGACGCTGCGCTGACCGATCTGCCGTGCCCACCCGGCGAAGTCGGTTCCGTCGTAGGAGATGTCGAAGCGGAGACGACAGAACCCGCCGGCACCGGGATCCGGGCCGACGGGTTCGGTCTGCGATTCTCGAGTCAGTCGACTACTTCTTGTCACCGTCGACGTCGGCTCCGGCTGCCTCGGCATCGGGAGCGGTCGCCGCGGTCGACTCGTCGTCGACAGCCTCGGCCACGGCCTCGGCATTGGCGACCTCGGCATCGGTGGCGTCGGCCTCGACGGCCTCCACCACGTTCTCCGAGCCGTCGGTGGCCGCTGCGGTGTCGTCGCCGACGACCTCTTCGGTGGCGTCGAGCTTGTCCTCGGCGGCCTTCTTGGAGGCGGCGACGCGAGTCGCGCGGCTTGCCTCGCTCGAGGCGGTGGTCTCGCGCACCAGCTCGATCACGGCCATGGGGGCATTGTCGCCCTTGCGCGGCAGCGTCTTGATGATGCGGGTGTAGCCACCGGGACGATCGGCGAAGAACGGGCCGATCTCGTCGAACAGCGTGTGGACGACGTCCTTGTCACGGATGTCCTTCAGCACCTCACGACGGTTGGCCAGCTTGCCGGCCTTGGCGTGGGTGATGATCTTCTCCGCGTACGGACGCAGGCGCTTGGCCTTGGCTTCCGTGGTGGTGATGCGGCCGTGCTCGAAGAGCGAGGTGGCGAGATTCGCCAGCATCGCCTTCTGGTGGCTGGCCGACCCGCCGAGGCGGGCACCCTTGGTGGGCTTGGGCATTGTCTTCTCCTAGGAGGACCCCGCATCACTCGATGCGGAAGTCAGGGTTGGGCAGTGACAGCTACCGCCGCGTCGAAGCGACTACAGCTGCTCGGTCTCCGCGAAATCCTCACCGGAATCGGCGTCGAACGACGCGTCTTCCGACCACGTGCCGGTGGCCGGGTCGTAACCCGCGACCTGCGACGGATCGAAGCTGGCCGGGCTGTCCTTGAGGGACAGACCGAGCGCGTGCAGCTTGACCTTGACCTCGTCGATCGACTTCTGGCCGAAGTTGCGGATGTCGAGCAGATCCGACTCGGTCCGGGCAACCAGCTCGCCGACGGTGTGCACACCCTCGCGCTTGAGGCAGTTGTAGGAACGAACGGTCAGCTCGAGATCCTCGATCGGCAGGCTGAACGACGCGATGTGGTCGGCCTCCGCCGGCGAAGGTCCGATCTCGATGCCCTCGGCCTCGACGTTGAGCTCCCGGGCGAGCCCGAACAGCTCCACCAGGGTCTTGCCCGCCGATGCCAGCGCGTCACGCGCACTGATCGAGTTCTTGGTCTCCACGTCGAGCACCAGACGATCGAAGTCGGTGCGCTGCTCGACACGGGTGGCCTCGACCTTGTAGGTCACCTTGAGCACCGGCGAGTAGATCGAGTCGACCGGGATGCGGCCGATCTCGGCACCCGACGCCTTGTTCTGCACGGCCGGCACGTAGCCGCGGCCCCGCTCGACGACGAGCTCGATCTCGAGCTTGCCCTTGTCGTTCAGGGTGGCGATGTGCAGATCGGGGTTGTGCACGGTGACACCGGCCGGGGGCACGATGTCGGCTCCGGTGACGGTGCCCGGACCCTGCTTGCGCACGTACATGGTGACCGGCTCGTCCTCATCCGAGCTGACCACGAGGCCCTTGAGGTTCAGGATGATGTCGGTGACGTCTTCCTTGACCCCGGCCACGGTGGTGAACTCGTGGAGCACACCGTCGATGCGGATGCTGGTGATGGCAGCACCCGGGATCGAGCTGAGCAGGGTACGACGCAGCGAGTTGCCGAGGGTGTAGCCGAAGCCCGGCTCGAGCGGCTCGATGACGAACTTCGAGCGGTTCTCGGCAAGGACATCCTCGGTGAGGGTGGGTCGCTGTGAGATGAGCATTTCTTGGATATCTCCTTTGGCCGACCGCTATATGACGGCCTCGAGGGTGAACCGAACAGCTGTTGCTGTCGGGCGGTGTGTCTTACTTCGAGTAGAACTCGACGATGAGCTGCTCGGTCAGCGGGACATCGATCTGAGCACGCTCGGGCACGCTGTGCACGAGGATGCGCAGGGTCGACGGCACGACCTGGAGCCAACCCGGGACCGGACGATCGCCGACGAGCTCCTTGGCGATCTGGAACGGGACGGTCTGCAGCGACTTCGGGCGGACGTCGATGATGTCGTACTGGCTGACGCGGTAGCTGGGCACGTCGACCTTCACACCGTTGACGGTGAAGTGGCCGTGGCTGACCAGCTGGCGGGCCTGACGACGGGTCCGCGCGATGCCCGAGCGGTACACGACGTTGTCGAGACGGGTCTCGAGGATCTTCAGCAGTTCGTCACCGGTCTTGCCGTTGCGACGGTTCGCCTCTTCGTAGTAGCGGCGGAACTGCTTCTCCATGACGCCGTAGGTGAAGCGGGCCTTCTGCTTCTCCTGGAGCTGGAGCAGGTATTCGCTCTCCTTGATCCGCGAGCGGCCGTGCTGGCCGGGCGGGTAGGGGCGACGCTCGAATGCAGCGTCTCCACCGATCAGGTCGACGCGAAGACGACGAGACTTCTTGGTTGCGGGGCCGGTATAACGAGCCATGTTTCTCTGTTCCTCCCTTTCCCGCTAGACCCGACGCCGCTTGGGCGGACGGCAACCGTTGTGCGGCTGCGGGGTGACATCGGAAATGGTGCCGACCTCGAGGCCGGCTGCCTGCAGGGAGCGGATCGCGGTCTCACGACCCGAACCCGGTCCCTTGACGAACACGTCGACCTTCTTGACGCCGTGCTCCTGGGCCTTGCGCGCAGCGTTCTCGGCCGCGAGCTGAGCCGCGAACGGGGTGCTCTTGCGCGAGCCCTTGAAACCGACGTGGCCCGACGACGCCCAGCTGATGATGTTTCCGCTGGGGTCGCTGATCGACACGATGGTGTTGTTGAACGTCGACTTGATGTGCGCGTGGCCGTGCGGGACGTTCTTCTTATCGCGACGGCGGGTGCCCTTCTTCGGGCCTGCGCTACGTGACTTCGGAGGCATTACTTCTTCTTCCCGGCGATGGTCTTCTTCGGGCCCTTGCGAGTGCGGGCATTGGTCTTGGTGCGCTGTCCGCGGACAGGCAGGCCACGGCGGTGGCGCAGACCCTGGTAGCAGCCGATCTCGATCTTGCGACGGATGTCGGCCTGCACCTCGCGACGCAGGTCACCTTCGACCTTCACCGAGGCTTCGATGTATTCACGCAGCTTCGAGACGTCTGCGTCGGTGAGATCCTTGGCTCGCAGGTCCGGGCTGAGGCCGGTCCCCTCGAGGATCTCCTTGGAGGTGGTGCGCCCAACTCCGTAGATGTAGGTCAGTGCGATCTCCAGCCGCTTCTCGCGGGGGAGATCCACACCAGCAACACGTGCCATGTGGCGGATTTCCTTTTCGATTTCTCAGAGGTCTGCTCCCAGTCCGTCCCGCGAGCTGGTGCCGAACCGTATGTCCGGCCTCGTGGGCTCCGGCCTCTGATCCGGAGGTAGGCGGTGACGCGTCTGTCGCCGCTGGTGCTGGGAGATCCTTGGGTGTTCAGTTGTCGATCTTCAGTTGTTCTGACTCAAGCGACCCGGAGGGTGCGCGTGATCAGCCCTGACGCTGCTTGTGACGCAGGTTCTCGCAGATCACCATGACCCGACCGTTGCGGCGGATCACCTTGCACTTCTCGCAGATCGGCTTGACGCTCGGCTGAACCTTCACGTCAATCTCTCCTGCTCGGCTCGCCCGCGCGCACGCCGAAACGGCCGTACACGTGGGTGTCGGTCTCCTCCCGGACGGATGTCCGAGAAGTTTGTCCCCGGCAACGCCGGGAAAGTCCTACTTGTAGCGGTACACGATTCGCCCACGAGCCAGGTCGTAGGGCGAGAGTTCCACGACGACCCGGTCCTCGGGCAGGATGCGGATGTAGTGCTGCCGCATCTTGCCGCTGATGTGGGCGAGAACCTTGTGTCCGTTTTCCAGCTCAATACGAAACATCGCATTGGGCAGGGGTTCGATCACTCGACCCTCGACCTCGATGGCCCCGTCTTTCTTCGCCATGTCCTCCGCGATTCCTGGCCGCGTCCGCGACATCTGATGATGCTGCGGCGGTTGGCCGGATTGAATCAGTGTTTGTCCGTTAGGGTGTGGGCACCGGTCCGCGAGGACCTGCACCCGGTGTACGCCGGCCCGGACCCACGTGCTGACACGCTGAGGCCCGGCACGCGATGCGCACCGACGGTCCATGTTACGCGAACGAGCAGGCCAGGCCAAATGCGTGCTTCGCGCCACCGAGAGGGGCCGCCCCGGATGGGCACTGTCGACGATTATCTCGACGGCCTCGACCCCGCCGACCGCGACGTGATCGGTCGCATCTACGACGTGGCTCGCGGTACGGTCCCCGACACCGTTCAGGGCAAGGGATACGGAATGCCGGCCCTCACCTATCACGGGAGCCCGCTCCTGTCCGTGATGCGCACGAAGAAGCACATCGGGCTGTACCCGTTCAGCCCGGAGGCGGTGGACGCCGGACGGCCGCACCTCGCCGGGTTCGACGTGGAGAAGGGCACCGTGCGTTTTCAGCCCCGGACCCCGCCGCCCGACGACGCGATCCGCGCGATGATGGCGTTCCGTCGCGATCAGATCGACGGATGAACGGACGTTGCTGGCAGACTGTCCGCCATGCCTGCCTTCCTGGTGCGTACCGTGCTCACCGCGGTGGCCCTGTGGGTCGCGACGCTGATCGTTCCCGGTATCGACTTCGTGGGCGGTTCGACGACCGCCGAGAAGGTCGGAATCGCGCTGGTCGTCGCCGTGGTCTTCGGTGTCCTCAACGCGATCATCAAACCCATCGTGCAGATCATCGCCATCCCCTTCTACATTCTGACGCTCGGATTGATCCACATCGTCATCAACGCGTTGATGCTCGAACTCACCGCATGGATCACCCGCAACACCACACACTGGGGGCTGGAGGTCGACGACTTCTTCTGGTCGGCGATCTTCGGCGCGATCGTCGTGTCGGTGGTCGGCTGGCTGCTGGCGCTGCTGATGCGGGATCCGGTCGACCGATGAACGGCGCATCTCGCGGTGCGGCACGACGCCCCGCTCTCCGGACGATGTCGGCTCTCGCGGCCCTCGCCGCCGTGGTCTCGGTGGCGGCGGGGTGTGGCAGCGACACCGGCGGCGAACCACGATCGGTGACCGTCGTCGGGTCGGGACAGGTCAGTGGCGTACCGGACACCCTGCGTGCCGACATCGGTGTCGAGGCGAGCGCGTCCGACGTGACGACGGCGCTGAACGAGACGAGCGCCAAGGTCACCGCGGTCACCGACGCGGTCGTGGCTGCCGGGGTCGAGCGCAAGGACGTCGCCACCCAGCAGGTGTCGGTGAACCCGCAGTACTCGAGTCCCGCCCCCGGCGGCTCGAGCCAGATCAGCGGATACCTCGCCACCAACACGATCCGGGTGACCATCCGCGACATCTCGACGGCGTCGACCGTGCTGAGCGCCGCCGCGACGGCCGGCGGGGACAACACACGCATCAACAACGTCGCTTTCGCCATCGACGACGACTCCGAGCTCCTCGAGAAGGCCCGGGAGGCCGCGTTCACCGATGCGCGGGGCCGAGCCGAGCAGTACGCCGGTCTTGCCGGCGACTCCCTCGGCGATGTCCTCACGATCAAGGAGAGCACGAGCGGCCAGGAGCAGCCCGTCGCGCCGGGCACGTTCGAGCGGGATGTGGCGGCTGCACCCGTTCCCGTCGAACCCGGCGAGCAGGAGCTCACCTTCACCGTCACGGTCACGTTCGCCCTCGACTGACACCGCGGCCCGTCCGGCGGTCGTGCCCTGACATCCTGGACCGATGCGTGCCGTTCTCCAGCGAGTCAGCCGAGCCAGTGTGAGCGTCGACGGCGAGATCGTGGGTGAGCTCGACATCCCGTCGGGCACGGCGGGCCTCGTCGCCCTCGTGGGTGTCACGCACGACGACACCGCCGACCACGCGCTCCGGCTCGCCGACAAGATCTGGCGGCTGCGGATCTTCGACGGCGGCGACGGGCCCGAACGAGCCGCCGCCGACCTCGACGCACCGATCCTCGTCATCAGCCAGTTCACGCTCTACGCCAACACCGCCAAGGGCCGTCGACCGTCGTGGAACGCAGCCGCGCCCGGCGCCGTCGCCGAACCGCTGGTCGAGGGGGTCGTCGAGGCATTGCGGGCTCTGGGCGCCACCGTCGCCACCGGACGCTTCGGCGCGCACATGGAGGTCAGTCTCGTCAACGACGGTCCGGTCACGCTCGTGCTCGACGTCTGAGACCGCCGGGACGGACGGTCTCACGACTATCGTCGGAGTCGTGGGACGAATCACCGCACGCCGCCGCGTCACCCGCATCCGTCGCGATGCGGAACCGACGCACCGTGCCGACACCCTGGCCGTCGAGGAACCGCTCGAGATCCGAGTCGGCGGGCGCTCACTCACGGTCACCATGCGCACGCCCGGCGACGACTTCGAACTCGTCGCCGGTTACCTCGTCTCCGAGGGCGTCGTGACCACCGGCGCGGACTTCTCCACGGCGCGCTACTGCGCAGGCACCGACGCCCAGGGCGCCAACACCTACAACGTCGTCGACGCCACGCTCGCCACCCACGTCCCGCCTCCCGGACCCGATCTGGTCCGCGTCAACACCGTCACGAGCGCATGCGGGATCTGCGGCAAGGACTCCATCGCCGCGGTGACCACCGCCTCCGTCCACGACCCCGCCGCGGACACCATGACCGTCGCCGCCGGCACCGTTCTCGACCTCCCCGACCGGTTGCGCGCCGAACAGAACGTCTTCGACAAGACCGGCGGCCTGCACGCCGCCGCGCTCTTCGGCAGCGACGGGCAGCTCCTCGCCGTGCGCGAGGACGTCGGCCGGCACAACGCGGTGGACAAGGTGATCGGCTGGGCTGTCCTCGCCGACCGGTTGCCGCTGTCGAACACGATTCTGCAGGTCTCCGGACGCGCGAGCTTCGAACTCGTCCAGAAGGCCGCGATGGCGGGAATCCCGATGCTCTGCGCGGTGTCGGCGCCCTCGTCACTCGCGGCCGACGCCGCCGACGATCTCGGCATCACCCTCGTCGGCTTCTCCCGCGGCGAGTCGATGGTGATCTACTCGCGACCCGACCGGATCTCCCACGAGACGGGCGCCGCGGTCACCGAAATCGCTTCGGTCCCGCACTGAGGTCGTGGCGCCGCGGGTCGTCGAGGGCGACACCGCTGCTCGGATCGAACCAGTACGTCTCGTCGACCTCCGGGGTCAGCACGAGCACGTCACCGGCCCCGATGGACCGGCGACGATCGACCCGCACGACGACGCGGGTGCCGCGCAGTCGCAGGTCCGCGCGGCAGTAGACGACCTGCTCGGCGCCCAGCTCTTCGACCAGATCCACCGTCGCCGCCAGGGTCCCGGCCTGCGGGGCCGCCGCGTCGACCCGGCCCGTGGTACCGGACGGGCGATCCCGACTTGGGCCGTCCCGACTCAGCTGCCGAAGGGGGCTGCCGCGATCGCGGCGTCGATGAGATCCAGCAACGAGACAGCCGGATCGATATTCAGCAACCACCGGCGGTACGCATACTCGACAACGGCCAGAACGGTGCACACCACCACGCCGGGCCGGAAGTCGACGTCGGGATCCAGGGCCATCCGCGCCCCTGCCAGGTCGATGAGCCGTGCACGATCCTTGTCGGCGATGAGGGCCACCCGTGTCACGACCTCGGGCACCTCTGCCACCACCGACCGCCACTGCCGCAGTTCGGCGACATCGACTTCCGAGGTCTGCGTGCGGACCGCACCGATGAGAGCAGCGCCCACCTCCAAGTCGGCGTCCTGGGATTCGAAGCCGGCGACGATGGCCGCACTACTGGCCCGCATCGGGCGGAGAAGCAGGTCTTCCTTCGTCGGGACATATCTGTAGTACGTACTCGCCGACACCCCTGCGGCGTAAGCGATTTCGTCGGTCGTCACGCGCTCGTACCCACGTTCGGCGAAGAGCTTCAGAGCGGCCGCGTCGATGTCGCGGCGTACCTGTTCCCGCTGTTTGGCGCGGAGCGTCGATCCCATGCCGGTCATCCTGCCATCTTGTGCGACCCAGAACCAATCTGATAGTAACTGTCATATCGACACCTACTATCGAATTGGATGGAACATGGACGTTGTCGACGTGGTGGTAGTTGGGTCCGGCGCGGGCGGGATGGCTGCGGCCATCACCGCCGCAGGACAGGGTCTCTCGACGGTGGTCCTGGAGAAGTCTCGATTCTGGGGTGGATCGACAGCGCGTTCGGGAGGCGGGGTGTGGGTACCCGGAAACGACGTGCTGCGCAGTCACCTTCCGGCTCGTGATGTGGAAGACGCCCGCATCTACTTGCGCGCGATCGTCGGACCCGATGCGGATCCTCGTCGGATCGACGCATTCATCGATCGCGGGGCCGAGGCTCTCCGGTACCTGACCGCACACAGTGCTCTGGACCTGGAGTGGGTTCGCGGTTACAGCGACTACCTGCCCGAATGCCCGGGTGGGCAGAGCGACGGACGGTCATGCGAGCCACGTCCGTTCGACGGTCGCAGACTCGGCGACGACCTGGCGACACTGCAGCCGTTCTACACCGCGACGCCCATGAACGTCGTGGTCCAGCAATCGGATTACCGCTGGTTGAGCCTGGGCACCCGACACTGGCGCGGGCCGACCCGCGCTGTGCGAGTCGCGACCCGGACAGCAGTCGGGCGGGCTCGCGGAGCCAGACTGCTCGGTCTCGGCGGCGCGTTGGCGGGCTCACTGATGATCGGCGTCCGGCAAGCCGGTGTCCCCGTTCATCTCGACACGGCCGCAGAAGAGCTCATCCTCACAGACGGCAGGGTGACGGGTGTCCGTTGCGCTGACGGGAGGGCGTTCACCGCGCGCAGTGGGGTGATCATCGCGAGCGGCGGCTTCGACCACGACGCCCAGATGAGGGCCGAGCACCACCGGCCGCCGGCGGGGCCCGCCCTGTCCCTGGGCGCGTCGAGCAACACGGGAGATGGCATCCGGGCGGCGATCGCGGCGGGTGCAGCCACCGCCCTGATGGACGACGCGTGGTGGGCGCCGTCGATCCCGTTGCCCAAGGGACCGTGGTTCGCCCTGGCGGAACGGTCCCTGCCTCGCAGCATGATCGTGAACTCGGCCGGTCGACGCTTCATGAACGAGTCACTGCCGTACATCGAGGCAACCCACCGCATGTTCGGCGGTCGATGGGGACGGGGAGACGGCCCGGCCGCCAATCTGCCGTGCTGGCTCGTCTTCGATCAGACGTACCGCGATCGCTACATGTTCGCAGGTAAGCCCGCGCGAACCACGCTGCCCCGGTCCTGGTTCGAGAGCGGAGCCGTGACGAGGGCCGACTCGATCGTCGAGCTCGCCCACGCCATCGGCGTGCCGGCGGCGAATCTCTCGACGACCGTCGCAACGTTCAACCGCGCGGCCCACGCGGGGCACGACAGCGAGTTCCGTAGGGGCGAATCCGCCTGAGATCGCTACTATTCCGATCCCACCAACAAGCCCAATCCGAGCCTGGGCGCCATCGATCGGGGGCCTTTCTACGCGGCGCGGATGGTCCCTGCCGATCTGGGGACCAAGGGTGGAATCGTCACCGACACCCACGCGCGGGCTCTCGACTCCGACGGAAGACCGATCCCGGGCCTGTACGCCGTCGGGAACGCCTCCGCAGCACTCATGGGTCACACGTACGCAGGACCCGGCGCGACGATCGGTCCCGCACTGGTCTTCGGATACCTCGCGGCACTGCATGCCAGCGGAAACACACCGTCACTCCCCTCGTGACGCCGCCAACCGGACGAGCTGGCCCGTGGTGGCGTCCGGCAGGTAGGCCCGCGAGATGGCGACACCGATACGTGGGAGGTCGGATTCGTCACGGAACGCCAGGTAGACCGGCTCGTACCGGGGGTTGAACTTCTTCTTGAAGGTGTGCAGCGACCGGAACCCGTAGTACGGCTCGAGTGCGGCCCCCAGCGTGTCGAGCAGTTTGTCCAACGGCTCGGCCTCGAAGTCGCCGGTCCGGGCCAGCGGGGCGCCCGACAGCGAGATGAACTGCGCACCTTCGTCTTTGAAAGCGACCGCCGACGATGCGATGAGATATTCGACGACCGGCCCGAACCCGTCGGTCCGGCGCCTCATGATGTCGAGTGTCCAGCCCGCGATGTCGCCGCCCGGAGCGAACACCGGCAACCACGAGAGCACGCCGTGCACGTTGCCCGTCGGGTCCACCGCGAGTGCCACCCTCACCGCGGGATCCATGGCCTCCTCGACACTGCCCAGGGTGAAACCCATCTCGGGTAGGCCCTTGTCCCCCACCCATTCCTCCGAGATGGCGCGCACCTGGGTCTTGACGGCGAACGACTCGTCGGCGAGCGAGACCATCCGCATCGAGATGTCCTGCTTGGCAGCCTTGTTCATCGCCGACCGCACGTGTTGCCACGGCTTGCCCTTGAACTCCAGGCCCGGCAGGTCGACGATCGTGTCCTCCGCGATCTGCACACTGAGCCACCCGCGCTCGGTGACGATCTCCGACGTCGCCGAACCGATCGAGAACCAGCAGGGCGTGGCGCCGGCACCTTCGGCGAGTTCGACGAAGGCGTCGACCGCGTCACGCAGCCGGTCGGGCGCACACACCGGATCGGCGAGCGCCACCATCGTGCCGACATGCTTGCGGTAGGTCACCACGGACTGATCGTCGAGGTCGCGTGCGTCCCCGGTGAATTGGTAGCTGTTGCCCGGCCACGTCGTCATCCACGACATGGTGCCGCCGCCGTGCACGCGGAGCAGCTCCCCGACGCGGCCGACCGGGTCGTCGACCTGGCCGGAGGTACCGACCTGACGTACGCGCCACGGCACCGCGAAGGCGAACCGGCCGGGTATGAGGATCGCGAGGACCACCACCCACAGGAGCGTGGTCCCGAGCGTCACCGCGCCTTCCGACGACACGTCGGTGAAGACGACGAGGACCACCGCGAGCACAGTCGCGAGGACGTTGAGCGCACCGAGGACGACGGCCACCCACCATGCCCATCGTTTGCCGCGCCGCAGCTGGTCGGCGATGAGCACGTTGACGACGAGGCCGATCAGCATCGTGAACAGCGAGTCGTCACCGGAGTCGGTGGGTCCCAGCGGCCCGCTGCCCGGAAACAGGAAGACCAGGAGGTTCGCGCCCGCGATGACCAGCAGCGCGGCGCACCCCAGCATGCGGACCTCACGCCGCGTGCGGGGAACCCAGCCGCGCTCGTTGGTGGCGAAGAACTTCTCCCCGACGACCATCATGATGACCGTTGCGAGGACGTATTCGACCGAGGCGAGGGTTCCCTCGAACAGGAACGCGATCGAGACGATCGCCCCCAGCAGGACCCGGACACGCAGCCGCCACGGCGAACGGACGGTCGCCGAGGCCACGGCCACGGCCGACACGACCAGCGCCCCAACGCCGGTGGCACGCGAGTCCGCCAGTTGTTCCGCCCAGCGCCAGGACGTGACCTCCGACGACAGCAACCACAACAGCAGGACCGTCAGCAGACACGAGACCAGGTGGCCAGCGACACCGACCAGAACGGCCCGCACCGTGCCCAATTGCCACTCGGCCCAACCCATCCCGACGATCACGGCCACCACAGCCAGCAGGTACAGCCAGGGCCCGGGCTCGACGAACGCGGACGTGACGGGCGTCCACCATCGCCCCTCCCGAACAGCGGGCAGCCCGAACGCGACATCCCGATACCAGGATTTGTCCGATGCCCGGCCCCACAGCGAGCCGGTCGTCGCACCGACGATCAGCAGGGCCGTCGCGAGGGCGATGGTGAACGGAAGCCGGCGCACGACGATGAGCCAGGACACGTCAGAATGCATGGTCAACGGTACGACGAGACGGCCGCGCCCACACGGTCATCGCACATGAACAGTACTCCGCGGGTGTCGCACACCAGCGTTCGTCATACCGGCGCCAGACGACGGCCTCGTCGTGGATGTGGAGGACACCCGGATCGAGCCCCAGACCTGAACTCGACTCCCAGACCACGATCGAAGTCTGTCGGTCGAGTTGACGTCTGCCGGTCGCGGAGCCGACGGCCATCCTGCGCGTGGCGCTCAGACTCAGGCGGGGCGAGTGGTGAGGATCCGCGGGCCGTCGGCGGTGACCGCGACGGTGTGTTCCCAATGTGCGGAGCGCGATCCGTCATCGGTGACGACGGTCCAGTCGTCGTCGAGGACGGTGGTCTCGGTGGTGCCGAGCGTCAGCATCGGCTCGATGGCGAGCGTGGACCCGATGACGAGCGTCGGCCCCTTACCCGGCTCACCCTCGTTGGCCAGGAACGGGTCCATGTGCATCTCGCGGCCGATCCCGTGTCCGCCATAGCCGTCCACGATGCCGAATGCCCGACCGTACTTCTTCTCGGCGGCGCGAGTGCCGAGTTCGATGGCATGGGAGATGTCGGTGAGACGCGCACCGTCGACCATCGCCGCGATACCCGCCTCCATCGACAGGCGCGTCGCCTCGGACAGTTCCTCGTCCGCGGCGGAGAGTGCGCCCACACCGAAGGTCCAGGCCGAGTCGCCGTGCCATCCGTCGAGGATCGCACCGCAGTCGATCGACACCAGATCGCCGTCGGCCAGAACGACCTCCGCAGACGGGATCCCGTGGACGACCACCTCGTTCACCGAGCTGCAGATGGAGCCGGGGAAGCCGTGGTAGCCCTTGAACGACGGCACCGCGCCGGCTCCCCGGATCACGGACTCGGCCACCTCGTCGAGATCGAGGGTGCTCACCCCCGGTTTCGCCGCATCGCGTACCGCGACCAGAGCGGCCCCGACGACCGCACCGGCGGCAGCCATGGCGTCGAGCTCGCCCGCGCTGCGGAACGGGACGACACGCTTGCGCTTACGAAACCCCATGCGTTACAGCGATTCCTCGTTTGTCAGGAAACGCGGGTCAGGAGACGCCGGCACCGAGCGCGCTCAGGACGCGCTGGTGGACGCCCTGGATGTCGCCGACCGCGTCGATGGTCTTGACCTGGTCGCCGTAGTAGGCGAGCAACGGCGCGGTCTCACGGGTGTAGACGTCCATCCGGTTGCGGATGACCTCTTCGGTGTCGTCGGCGCGACCACGCGCCAGCATGCGCTCCACGACGACGTCGGTGTCGACGACGAACGAGAGCACCGCGTCGAGCGAGGCGTCGAGGTTCGCCAGGATGTCGTTGAGGGCGTCGGCCTGCTCGGTCGAGCGCGGGAAGCCGTCGAGGATGAAGCCCTTCGCCGCGTCCGGCTCACCGACGCGGGCGCGGACCATGTCCACGGTGATCTCGGACGGGACGAGGTTGCCGGCGTCGAGGTACTTCTTGGCTTCCACACCCACGGCGGTGCCCTGGGAGATGTTGGCGCGGAAGAGATCGCCGGTCGAGATGTGGGGAATCCCGAGTGCTTCGCTCAAGAGTTCCGCCTGGGTGCCTTTACCTGCTCCGGGCGGGCCGAGGATGACAAGTCTCACTTCAGGAACCCTTCGTACTTGCGTTGCATCAACTGACTGTTGATCTGTTTCATCGTGTCCAGACCCACGCCGACCATGATCAACACGGCCGTACCACCGAACGGCAGGTTCTGGACGTTGCCGCTGTTGCCGATCTCGAGGAACAGGTTCGGGAGTACCGCGATGATACCGAGGTAGATCGAGCCCGGCAGAGTGATGCGACTGAGCACATACCCGAGATATTCGGCGGTCGGGGCGCCCGGTCGGATGCCCGGGATGAACCCACCGTACTTCTTCATCTCGTCGGCGCGCTCTTCTGGATTGAACGTCACAGCCACGTAGAAGTACGTGAAGAAGATGATCATCAGGAAGTACACGGCGATGTAGACGCCGTTGCTGGGGTCGGTCAGATACCTGGTGACGTACTCCTGCCAGGTCGATTGCGTCCCATCGGGATTGCGCGTGAGTTCGACGATCAGCTGGGGCAGGTACAGCAGAGACGAGGCGAAGATCACCGGGATGACGCCGGCCTGGTTGACCTTCAGCGGCAGGTACGTCGACGACCCGCCGTACATCTTCCGGCCGACCATGCGCTTGGCGTACTGCACCGGGATGCGCCGCTGGCCCTGCTCGATGAAGACCACGCCGGCGATGATGATCAGCACGGCGACACACACCAGCGCGAAGACGAGTCCGCCGCGGCTGTTCAGGATGGAGCGACCCTCGGCCGGGATGCGGGCGGCGATACCGGCGAAGATCAGGAGCGACATGCCGTTGCCGATGCCGCGCTCGGTGATGAGCTCACCGAACCACATGACGACACAGGCGCCGGCGGTCATGACGAGCACGATGATCGACAGACCGAAGATGCTCGAGTCGTTGAGCACCTCGCCGCTGGTCGCACAGGACTGCGGAAGGAGCTGGCCGCGATCGGCGAGGGCCACGATGCCGGTCGACTGCAGCAATGCCAGGGCGACGGCGAGATAACGCGTGTACTGCGTCATCTTGGCCTGGCCGGCCTGGCCCTCCTTGCGGAGCTGCTCGAACCGCGGGATGACCACGGTGAGCAGCTGCACGATGATGGCCGCGGTGATGTACGGCATGATGCCGATCGCGAACACCGACAGCTGGAGCAGTGCGCCACCGGAGAACAGGTTGATCAGTGAGTAGACCGAGCTCGACTCACCCGAGGAGACCTCGTCGAGACACGCCCGCACGGCCTGGTAGTCCACGCCCGGGGACGGGACCGTCGCACCCAGCCGATACAGGACGATGATGCCGAGAACGAAGAGGATCTTCTTCCTCAGGTCCGGCGTCCGAATGGCCGCGAAGAGGGGGGAAAGCACTAACTCCTCCTAGGAACGACCACGCGAGGCGTACGTCCCGGGTCGATGCGACCCGGTCCCCGTGTGCTCGGCAATCGACGATGATCTTTCGGGATGCGGCGATCTTGCGGTGTCCGGCGGGACAACGTCTGAGACTCTAACAGTCACACCGAAACGCCCCGGTCGGGCGGCAGCGATGCTGCCGCCCGACCGCGGTGTGTGTCCGTCAGAGTTCGGTGACGCTGCCGCCGGCAGCGGCGATCTTCTCCTTGGCGGAAGCGGTGAACTTGTCGGCGGTGATGTCGACCTTGACCGACAGGTCGCCGTCGCCGAGAACCTTCACCAGCTTGTTCTTGCGAACGGCGCCGGCCGCGACGAGCTCGTCGACGCCGATGGTGCCGCCCTGCGGGAACAGGCGCGCGATGTCGCCGACGTTGACGACCTGGTACTCGATCCGGTTGCGGTTGGTGAAGCCCTTGAGCTTCGGCAGCCGCATGTGGATCGGCATCTGGCCACCCTCGAACCCGGCGGGCACGTTCTTGCGTGCCTTGGTGCCCTTGGTGCCGCGACCGGCGGTCTTACCCTTGGACCCCTCACCGCGACCCACGCGGGTCTTGTCGGTCTTCGACCCCGGTGCGGGGCGAAGGTGATGGAGTTTGATGGTCATGCTTGAACCTCTTCGACTGTCACGAGGTGACGAACCGCGTTGATGAGGCCGCGGTTGATCGGCGTGTCCTCGCGGGTGACGGTCTGGCGGATGCCCCGGAGTCCGAGGGTCCGCAGGCTGTCACGCTGATTCTTCTTGGTACCGATGGTGCCCTTGACCTGGGTGATCTTCAGCTCTGCCATGATCAGACTCCCTGTCCTGCACGGGCGCGCAACATACCGGCCGGAGCGACGTCCTCGATCGGCAGACCGCGGCGGGCCGCGACCTCTTCGGGACGCTGCAGCATCTTGAGTGCGGCAACGGTGGCGTGCACGACGTTGATGGCGTTGTCCGAGCCGAGGCTCTTGGCGAGGACGTCGTGGACGCCCGCGCACTCGAGCACGGCACGCACCGCGCCACCGGCGATGACACCGGTACCGGGGCTGGCCGGGCGCAGCATGACGACACCGGCGGCCGCCTCACCCTGGACCGGGTGGGTGACGGTCGCGCCGATCATCGGCACGCGGAAGAAGTTCTTGCGAGCTTCCTCGACGCCCTTCTGGATCGCCGCCGGGACTTCCTTGGCCTTGCCGTAGCCGACACCGACCATGCCCTGGCCGTCGCCGACGACCACGAGAGCGGTGAACGAGAAACGGCGTCCGCCCTTGACCACCTTCGAGACGCGGTTGATGGTCACCACGCGCTCGAGCTGGTTGCGGTCCTGGTCGCGGCCGCCGCGATCGCGACGGTCGCCGCGGCCACCGCCGCGACGGTCGTTGCCGCCGCCCTGGTTGTTCTGGTTGTTGTCGTTACCGGCGGGTCCGTTTCCGCCGTCACGCTGACGTCCGGGCATCAGAGGTTCCCTCCGGTCATGTGGGTGTAGCTGGTGAAGATGGTCATCAGAAGCTCAGGCCTCCCTCGCGGGCGGCATCGGCGAGCGCTGCGATCCGGCCGTGGTAGTCCTTGCCGCCACGGTCGAACACGACGGCGTCGACGCCGGCGGCCTTGGCGCGGGCGGCGATCAGCTCGCCGACCTTGCGGGCCTGCGCCGACTTGTCGCCGCCTGCGGCACGCACGTCGGCCTCGATCGACGATGCCGCGGCCAGCGTCTTGCCGGCCAGGTCGTCGATGAGCTGGACGTGGATGTGGCGCGAGCTGCGCTTGACCACGAGACGCGGACGGGCCGGGGTTCCGCTGACCTTCTTGCGGAGGCGGAAGTGGCGGTTGGCGGTCGCCTTGCGACGACGCGTCGACACGTCCTTGCCGACGGGCTTGCGAACTGTCTTGGTAGCTGTCTCACTCATGGCTTACTTACCCGTCTTTCCGACCTTGCGACGGATCTGCTCACCCTCGTAGCGAATGCCCTTGCCCTTGTAGGGGTCCGGACGACGCAGGCGGCGGATGACCGCCGAGATCTCGCCGACTTGCTGCTTGTCGATACCCGACACCGAGAACTTGGTCGGGGACTCCACGGCGAACGTGATGCCCGCCGGGGCCTCGATCGGCACGGGATGGCTGTAACCGAGCGCGAACTCGAGGTCGCTGCCCTTGGCCTGCACGCGGTAGCCGACACCGAAGATCTCCATCTTCTTGGTGTAGCCCTGCGTGACGCCCACGACGAGGTTGTTCACGAGTGAACGGCTCAGGCCGTGGAGCGCGCGGCTGCGACGCTCGTCGTTGGGGCGGGTCACGACGATGGAGTTGTCCTCCTTGGCGACCACGATGGGCTCGGAGACGGTGAGCGAGAGCTCACCCTTGGGGCCCTTCACGGTGACGTTCTGGCCGTCGATGGTGACGTCCACGCCCGCGGGGATCTCGATGGGGTTCTTTCCGATACGCGACATTGTGTTACCTCCCCTACCAGACGTAGGCGAGGACTTCGCCGCCCACGCCCTGGTTGGCTGCCTGGCGATCGGTGAGCAGGCCCGACGACGTGGAGATGATGGCCACGCCGAGGCCGCCCAGAACCTTGGGCAGGTTGGTGGACTTTGCATAGACCCGGAGGCCGGGCTTGGAGACGCGGCGCAGGCCGGCGATGGAGCGCTCACGACTCGGGCCGTACTTCAGGGAGACGACGAGGCTCTTGCCGACCTCCGCGTCTTCGGTGCGGTAGTCGGTGATGTAGCCCTCGCGCTTGAGGATCTCGGCGATGTTCACCTTGATCTTCGACGAGGGCAGTGTCACCTCGTCGTGGTACGCCGAGTTGGCGTTACGCAGACGCGTCAAGAAGTCTGCGATCGGGTCAGTCATGGTCATGGGTGACCGTCAACCTTTCTCGTAGCGGTTCCCATACAGCGCCGGACGCGGGGACATCCCCGTGACCTGCGGTGGGCCTTCCACGAAGTGGATAGTTGTTTCTGAAGGTTCTCGCCGCCGATGCCCTTGGCTTTTCGCCGGCACCGGAGACTATTCAGTTGTGTCCCGGACACCTGAGGTGCACAGGCAACCGGTCTAGTGTAGGGAACTCGCAGCGTAGACCCAAATCGGCGCCGGTCATCGGCCGCGGACCTCGGGCACCATCGAGGGTATGGACCGGCGTCAGCTACTCAGATCAGGACTCCTCGGGGCCGGGCTCCTCGGAGTCACCGGCACCACGGTACTGGCCGGCTGCTCCGGCGACGAGGAGACGACCACCACACCACGCGGCGGACCGAACCGGTCCGCGGCGACGGTCCCACCGGGGGGCGTGTCGAACGTCGAGACCGTCGCGTCGGGACTGAACGTGCCCTGGGCGCTGGCCTTCCTGAACGGCGGCGACGCGCTGGTCACCCAGCGTGACGACGCGACCGTCGTGCGGGTGTCCCCTCGCGGCGAGGTGCGGACGGTCGGCGAGTTCGGCGACGCCGCGCCGCTCGGCGAGGGCGGGCTGCAGGGCATCGCGATGGCGCCGGGCGACGAGAGCGCGGTGTTCGTCTACTACACGACGGCCGCCGACAACCGGCTGGTGCGCCTGCAGTTCGACGGGACCCGGCTCACCGGCGCCCGCCCCCTGATCACCGGACTCGACGCGGCCTACAACCATCACGGCGGAGCCCTGGCCTTCGGTCCCGACGGCAGCTTGTTCGTCGCGGTCGGCGATGCCGCGGTGCCGGAGGTCGCCCAGGATCGCGCAGCGCTCAACGGCAAGATCCTGCGGGTCGACCGCGACGGCCGTCCGTGGCCGGGCAACCCGTTCGGCAACGAGGTCTATTCGTACGGGCACCGCAACGTGGAGGGTCTGGCCTTCGACGGTGCGGGGCGGCTGTGGGCGAGCGAGTTCGGACAGAACAGCCGCGACGAGCTCAATCTGATCCGCCCGGGCGGCAACTACGGGTGGCCGGAGGCCGAAGGCGACTCCGACGATCCGCGGTTCGTCGCCCCCGCCGCCACCTGGACCACGCGTGAGGCCTCCCCGGCCGGGCTCGCCATAGTCGGCGACCGCGCGTACATGGCGGCACTCCGCGGTCGGCGGCTGTGGGAGATACCGCTGGCCGACTCACCCGAGGGCACCTCCGACGTGCCCGCGAGCCTCCTCGCCGGCGAGCCGGTCGGCCGCTTCGCCGACGAGTTCGGACGCCTGCGACTCGTGGCCGCGGCACCGGACGGCTCCCTGTGGTTCGGCACCAGCAACACCGACGGTCGGGGCAGGCCGACGGACGGCGACGATCGTCTGCTCCGCATGCGACTGGGTTGACACGACACCGCGCGGTTTCCGACGTCACGCGGAACGCATTCACGAGAACGTCTCATTCGGCATTTCGGAGAATGCCGCCCGCTGCGTTGTGGGCCTATTTCCGCAATGATTGCGTGATCTATTTCTGCCGGTCGTCCCAGGCGCGATCGAAATGGACAACGAACCGGACCCGATCCACCCGATTGCCGTATCGGCGTCGTGTCGCGATGCCATGGTGTACACGTGGATTCGACTCATCTGCCCGAACTCGTCGACCAGCTCCTCTCCTCCGCGCGTGAGGCGTCGAGCCGGCGAGCCTCTCATACGTTGCACGGCAACTCGTCTCGTCACCTGCGGCAGACGGTGATCGCACTGGTCGCGGGCGCCGCGCTGTCGGATCACGACAGTCCCACCGAGGCCACGGTGCAGGTCCTCCGCGGACGCGTCGTCCTGACCGAGGCGGATGGCGACCAGAGTGGCCGCTGGGAAGGTGCGCAGGGCGACCTGGTGACGATTCCCTCGAAACGCCATGGCCTGACCGCCGAAGAGGATTCCGCGATCCTGCTGACCGTCGCGACACGGTGACCGTGCCGATCACATTGGAGTTGTCCACATGCCACGAATGTATTCTGCGGAAACATTGTGCGCCGCATTTGATCGACTTTTCGATTCGCTAAGAAAGTTCGCCATACCGTCCGTAGGGTGACGCACATGGCCCGGTCTGACGACATCCAGGGCACTGCAGCCACAGCCCTGTTGGACATCGGAAAATTCTTCACCCGTTGGGACGAGACGGACGACCGTCGAGCGGTCTTCCGCGAGGGTGGCCGCGCAGGCGACGTGTTCTACCGCGATCGGTGGAGCCACGACAAGATCGTGCGCTCCACGCACGGGGTGAACTGCACGGGTTCCTGCTCCTGGAAGGTCTACGTCAAGGACGGCATCATCACCTGGGAGACCCAGGAGACCGACTATCCGTCGGTCGGCCCGGACCGTCCCGAGTACGAGCCGCGCGGGTGCCCGCGCGGGGCCGCCTTCTCGTGGTACACCTACTCCCCCACGCGCGTGCGGCATCCGTACGCGCGTGGTGTCCTCGTCGAGATGTACCGCGAGGCCAAGAAGCGCCTCCACGATCCCGTCGAGGCCTGGGCCGATGTGGTGGGCGATCCGCTTCGGCGGCGCTCGTATCAGCAGGCTCGCGGCAAGGGCGGACTGGTACGGGTGAACTGGGACGAGGCCATCGAGATGGCGGCCGCCGCACACGTGCACACGATCAAGACGTACGGCCCCGACCGCTGTGCGGGCTTCTCACCCATCCCGGCGATGTCGATGGTCAGCCACTGCGTCGGCACCCGGTTCATCCAGCTCATCGGCGGGGTGATGACGTCGTTCTACGACTGGTACGCCGACCTCCCGGTGGCGAGCCCGCAGGTCTTCGGCGACCAGACCGACGTTCCCGAATCCGGCGACTGGTGGGATGCGACCTACCTGATGATGTGGGGTTCCAACGTCCCCGTCACGCGGACCCCGGACGCCCACTGGATGGCCGAGGTGCGATACCGGGGCACCAAGGTGGTGACCGTCAGCCCCGACTACGCCGACAACACGAAGTTCGCCGACGAATGGCTGCCGGCCCAGGCCGGCACCGACGGCGCCCTCGCGATGGCGATGGGGCACGTCATCCTCACCGAGTTCTTCGTGCAGCGCTCGACCGGCTTCTTCGACGACTATGTGCGGCGTTACACCGACCTCCCGTTCCTGATCCACCTCGACGAGCAGGGCGACGAGCACCCGGGCCAGTTCGTCGCGGGAAAGTTCGTCACCGCCGACGAACTCGACCCGGGAGGCCGTGCACCCGCCGACGAGGACGTGTGGAAGACCGTCTTCTGGGACTCCGAGCAGGACGGACCGGCGATTCCCAACGGTTCGATGGGCTTCCGGTATGCCGAGTCGGGCAAGGGTCGGTGGAACCTCGATCTCGAAGGCGCGCGTCCGGCGCTGACCCTGCTCGGCGATGCCGCCGAGCACGTCACCGTGGCCTTCCCCCTGTTCGACGCGCCCGACGGCAGCGGCACGGTGATCCGGCGCGGCGTCCCCGCGCGACGCATCGGCGGTCGGCTCGTCACCACCGTCTACGACCTGATGCTCGCCCAGTACGGCGTCGCCCGCGACGGACTCCCCGGCGAGTGGCCCACCGGTTACGACGACGTCTCGGCGCCCTACACCCCGGCATGGCAGGCCGAGATCACCGGCGTCCCGGCGGCCGCCGCGATCCGCGTCGCGCGCGAGTTCGCCGCGAATGCCGAGGAGTCACAGGGCCGGTCGATGATCATCATGGGGGCCGGTATCTGCCAGTGGTTCCACGGCGACGCGACCTATCGCGCGATCCTGTCCCTGCTGATTCTCACCGGGTGCATGGGCCGCAACGGCGGAGGCTGGGCGCACTACGTCGGACAGGAGAAATGCCGCCCCATCACCGGGTGGATCTCGCTGGCGAACGCGCTGGACTGGACGCGTCCGCCGCGCACGATGACCGGTACGTCGTACTGGTACATGCACACCGGTCAGTGGCGGAACGACGGGTATTCGACGGCCTCACTCGCCTCTCCCCTCGCCCGCGGCACGATGGACCACGAACACACCGCCGACGCCATCGCACAGTCGGCACGACTCGGGTGGATGCCCTTCTATCCCCAGTTCTCCGCCAACCCGCTCGACGTCGGCGAGGCCGCGGCGGCTGCGATCGACGACGGTACGGCCACCGATGTCGCCGGCTACGTCGCCGAACGTCTGCAGAGCGGTGACCTGACCCCGGCGATCTCCGACGTCGACGCCCCCGAGAACTGGCCGCGGACGCTGGTGCTCTGGCGGTCGAACCTGCTCGGCTCGTCGGCCAAGGGCAACGAGTACTTCCTCCGCACGCTGCTCGGCACGCACCACAACGTCCTCGGCACGGAGAATCCCGACACACCGCGTCCCGCCGAGATCCGTTGGCGCGACGACATTCCCGAGGGCAAACTCGATCTGCTGCTGTCCGCGGATTTCCGGATGACCTCGACGACGCTGCTGTCCGACATCGTGCTCCCGGCGGCCACGTGGTACGAGAAGTACGACCTGTCGTCGACGGACATGCACCCGTTCGTCCACGCCTTCACCCCGGCGATCGACCCGCCGTGGGAGGCGAAGTCCGATTTCGAGTTGTTTCATCGGCTCGCACGCCGACTGTCCGAGATGGCCCGCACCCACCTGGGGACGCGCCACGACCTGGTGAGCGTGCCGCTGCAGCACGACACTCCCGGCGAGACGGCTCAACCGCACGGTCGGGTGGTCGACTGGCAGCGGGACGGAGCTCGCGGGCAGCCGGGCCGCAACATGCCCAATTTCAGTGTCGTCGAACGGGATTACACGACGATCGCGGACAAGCTGGCGACCGTCGGTCCACTGGCCGACTCGCTCGGTTTCACCGTCAAGAACGTCACCTACCCACTCGAGGAGCAGACGCGGCGACTCGCCGAATCCAACGGGGTGATGCTGGGCGGGGCCGGCGACGGCCGGCCGGCCATCGACACCGACGAGAAACTCGCCGAGGCCATCCTCACGCTGTCGGGTACCACGAACGGCGAACTCGCGGTTGCCGGTTTCGAGCAACTCCAGGAACGTGTCGGCGTGCGGCTCGACGATCTCGCACGCGGTTCCGAGGAGAAGCGGATCAGTTTCGCCGACACCCAGAAGGCACCGGTGCCGGTGATCACCTCCCCCGAGTGGTCGGGGTCGGAGACCGGCGGGCGCCGGTATGCGCCGTTCACCGTGAACATCGAACGCCTCAAGCCTTTTCACACCCTCACCGGACGGATGCACTTCTACCTCGATCACGACTGGATGATCGACATGGGCGAGTCGTTCCCCATCTACCGGCCGCCGCTGGACATGCACAGGCTGTTCGGCGAACCCAAACTCGGCCCCGACGGCTCCCGGGAGATCACGGTCCGCTACCTCACCCCGCACTCCAAATGGTCCATTCACAGTGAATACCAGGACAACCTGTTCATGCTGTCGCTGTCGCGGGGCGGCCCGACCGCGTGGCTCAGCCCCCAGGACGCGGCCTCGATCGAGGTGTCCGACAACGACTGGATCGAATGCGTCAACGCCAATGGGGTGTTCGTCTGCCGGGCGATCGTCAGTCACCGCATGCCGGCCGGGGTCTGCTACGTCCACCACGCGCAGGAACGCACCATCGACGTACCGAAGTCGGAGGCGACGGGACGCCGTGGCGGCATCCACAATTCACCGACGCGGTTGCTCGTGAAACCGACGCACCTCATCGGCGGGTACGCCCAGTTGTCCTACGCCTTCAACTATCTCGGCCCCACCGGCAATCAGCGCGACATGGTGTCGACGATCCGCAAACGCGCGCAGGAGGTGACGTACTGATGCGAGTGATGGCTCAGGTCGGGATGGTGATGAATCTCGACAAGTGCATCGGTTGCCACACCTGCTCGGTGACCTGCAAACAGGCGTGGACCAATCGATCGGGTACGGAGTACGTCTGGTTCAACAATGTCGAAACCCGCCCGGGACAGGGCTATCCGCGCCGTTACGAGGACCAGGACACGTGGCGTGGCGGTTGGCGGCTCAACCGCAACGGCAAGTTGCGACTCCGAGCCGGCGGACGACTGCAGAAACTGCTGACGCTCTTCGCGAGTCCGGTCCAACCCACCATCGACGACTATTACGAACCGTGGACGTATGACTACCAGACCCTGATCGACGCCCCGCTCGGCGACGACTTCCCCGTCGCCCGGCCCAAATCCTTGCTGACGGGCAAGGACACGAAAGTGACCTGGTCGGCGAACTGGGACGACAACCTCGGCGGCGGACCGGAACTCGCACCGCACGATCCCGTCGTCGAGAAGCTGCGACGCGAGTCCGAGGACGCCGTCAAGTTCGGCTTCGAGCAGACGTTCATGTTCTATCTGCCGCGGATCTGCGAGCACTGTCTCAATCCCAGCTGCATGGCGTCGTGCCCGTCCGGCGCGATCTACAAGCGCAGCGAGGACGGCATCGTGCTCGTCGACCAGGACCGCTGCCGCGGCTGGCGACAGTGCATCACCGGATGTCCCTACAAGAAGATCTATTTCAACCACAAGTCGGGCAAGGCCGAGAAGTGCACCCTCTGCTATCCGCGCATCGAGGTCGGTCAGCCGACGGTGTGTTCGGAGACATGCGTCGGCCGACTGCGCTATCTCGGCATCTTCCTCTACGACGCCGACGCGGTGACCGCGGCGGCGTCGACCCCTGATGAACGAGATCTGTACGAGGCCCAGCTCGACCTGATGCTCGACCCCGAGGACCCGGAGGTCATCGCCGCGGCCACCGCCGACGGGATACCGGACGACTGGCTCGAGGCGGCACGTCGATCACCGGTCTACGCGCTGGCCAAGAAGTACCGGGTCGCACTCCCGCTGCACCCGGAATACCGCACCATGCCGATGGTCTGGTACGTACCGCCCTTGTCGCCGATCGTCGACCTGCTCACCGAACAGGGGCACGACGCCGAGAGTCCGGGAACACTGTTCGGCGCGATCGAGGCACTCCGGATCCCCGTCGAGTACCTGGCGGAGCTGTTCAGTGCGGGAGACACCGACGTCATCGACGGCGTGCTCCGGCGCCTGGCCGCGATGCGCGCCTACATGCGTGACGTCACCCTGGGCCGGGAGACCGACCCAGGCATCCCGGCCGCCGTGGGCATGGACGAGGAACAGGTCTACGAGATGTACCGCCTGATGGCGATCGCGAAATACGATGCTCGTTACGTGATTCCGACCGCCCACCTCGAGCAGGCCGAGAAGCTCGACGAGATGGCGTGCTCGCTGGACCACGAGGACGGACCGGGCATGTTCGACTCGTCGGCCTTCGGCGAGGCCAGTGGGCGGCCCGCACCGGTTTCGGTCGAAACCTTCCACGCGCTCAAACAGCGCCAGACCACCGACACCGCGGCGGGCGAGCACACGATGGCCGGCCGGACCAACCTGCTCAACTGGGACGGAAACGGCGTTCCCGCAGGCATGTTCCCCGAACGCGAACTCCGAGATGGCGGCGGTGCCCCGTGAAGGCTCTGCGCGCCCTCGACCGCCGTTCGGCCACCCGTCGACGGCAACCGGCCGACGCCCGCGTGATCCACCAGATCGCTTCGTGGTGCCTGGGTTATCCCGACGACGACGTCCTCGCACGAGTCGACCTGATGCGTGCCGCGCTCGACGAGCGCAACGAATACGCAGCGGCCCAACGGATGCGGATCACGGTCGATCACCTGGCGGCGGGCGATCCCGGGGACCTCCGACGCGAGTACATCGATCTGTTCGACCTGTCGAAGCGGCACACCCTCTACCTGTCGTACTGGACCGACGGCGACACCCGCCGGCGCGGCACCTCTCTCGGTGAGTTCAAGCAGGCCTACCGGGACAGCGGGTTCCTCGTCGATCTCCACGGGGAGCTGCCCGACCACCTGCCCATCGTGCTCGAGTTCAGCGCCCGCGCCGATCCGCAGCGCGGCGTCGAGATACTCGAGAAGCACCGTGCAGCACTCGAACTCATCAAGTTCTCACTGCTCGAACGCGAATCCCCGTATGCGGCGACGCTCGATGCCGTGTGCAGAACGCTGCCCAGTCCGTCTCCGCCGGACCGCGAATCGGCGATGGCGATGTCGCGGCCCGTCCCCACCGAGACGGTGGGACTCGAACCGTACGACCCGCGACTTCTGCCCCTGGACCCGACGTGACCCGCCACATGCCCGACCCGGCTTGACCGACCGACCGAACGAGAGGTGACGCGTGGACATCTTCCTGTGGGGCGTGGTGCCCTACGCGACGCTCGGACTGCTCATCGGCGGCACCATCTGGCGCTATCGCTACGACAAGTTCGGGTGGACGACGCGGTCGTCGGAGCTCTATGAGTCCCGGCTGTTGCGGATCGCCTCACCCCTGTTCCACTACGGCGTGCTCGTGGTGATCATCGGTCACGCGATCGGACTGCTGATCCCCGAGTCGTGGACCGAGGCCATCGGCGTCTCGGAGACCGTATACCACTGGGGCGCGGGCGGCTTCGGACTCCTCGCCGCGGTCGCGACGCTCGTCGGGGTCGGCATGCTGGTGTACCGGCGACGCACGGTGGGGCCGGTGTTCATGGCGACCACACGCAACGACAAGGCGATGTACCTCGTGCTGGTCACGGCTCTGGTGGCGGGCACCTACATCACCCTGATCGGGACCCTCGATCCGCATGCCGAAGGAGTGGACTACCGCGAGACGGTGTCGCCGTGGTTCCGCTCACTGTTCGTCCTGCACCCCGATGTCTCGGCGATGGCCGAGGCGCCGTTGCGCTTTCACGTGCACATCCTGATCGGGATGCTGCTCTTCGCGATGGTGCCGTTCACCAGGCTCGTGCACATCTTCACCGCTCCGGTGCACTACCTGTTCCGTCCCTACATCGTGTACCGCAGTCGCGACCAGAGGTCGATGCCGGGGAATCAGCCGTACCGCCCCGGATGGGCGCCCGTAGGAGTGAAGGATCGTGATCGATGACCACCGACACCACGACGACCGCCATCAGCTCGCGTGCGCAGACGACGAATCTCGCTCTGGCAACACTCGCGTTCACCATCAGCTTCTGGGCGTGGAATCTCATCGGCCCGCTGGGAGTCGTCTACACCGATCAGCTGGACCTCTCCGCGACGCAGAAGTCGGTGCTCGTCGCCATCCCCATCCTGGTCGGCTCGCTGGGCCGAATCCTCACCGGCGCACTCACCGACCGCTTCGGCGGTCGCCTCATGTTCACCGTGCTGCTGGTGGTCACCATCCCGTTCGTGCTGCTGGTCGCAGCCGCCGGGCATTTCGCGAGCTATCCGCTCCTGCTCGTCGCCGGATTCTTCCTCGGCGTCGGCGGTACCACGTTCGCCGTGGGCATCCCGTTCGTGAACGCGTGGTACGACAAGTCGCGGCGTGGCTTCGCCACCGGCGTCTTCGGGGCCGGGATGGGCGGGACCGCGCTGTCCGCCTTCTTCACCCCGCGATTCGTGTCGTGGTTCGGTTACATCGCCACACACCTGATCATCGCCGTGTCGCTGGCCGTGGTGGCGGTCATCTGCTGGCTGTTCATGCGGGACTCGCCCCGATGGACTCCTTCCCATGATTCGGTGGTGCCCAAGCTCATCGGCGCCGCGAAGCTTCCGGTCACCTGGCAGTTGGGCTTCCTCTACGCCGCCGCTTTCGGCGGGTTCGTCGCCTTCAGCACCTACCTGCCGACCTATCTCAAGGACGTGTACGACTTCGACCTACAGGCAGCCGGCACCCGTACGGCCGGGTTCGCGATCGCCGCCGTCATCGCGCGTCCGCTCGGCGGGATCCTGTCGGATCGGTTCGGGCCCCGCATCATCACCGTGATCTCGTGCGGCGGTGCCGCCGTGCTCGCCGTCTGGATGATCACGAAGCCGCCACTGGAGATACCCGCCGGACTCGACTTCGTCCTGATGGCGGTCTGCATGGGTCTCGGTTCCGGGTCGGTCTTCAGCTGGGTCGCCCAGGCCGCCCCCGCCGAGCGGGTCGGCTCGGTCACCGGGATCGTGGGCGCGCTCGGCGGTCTCGGCGGATTCTTCCCACCCATGATCATGGGTGCCACCTACGACGCGACAACGCACAGTTACACGATCGGGCTCGCTCTGCTCGTCGTGTTCGCCACGTGCGCGGCGTTGTTCACCGTGTTCGGCATCCGACGCACGGCGGACACCTGACCGCTCGCCTCCCGCCGCGGCCCGAGGAGAATTGTCGGGGCCTCGTGTTCTGATGATCGCACCCGTCGAACAAAGGAGCGATCCATGTCAGACCACGCTGCCGCGATCCGAGGTCTGCCCCGGTGGCATCCCAATCCGCTCATCCGATCGACCATCGAGACCATCCGGCGCTGCGGCTGGCAGGTGACATCGGTCGGCGAGGTGGACGACGGGTTCGACGTGAGGACCCGGTCCGGTGCCGAACAGTCTCTGCCGGAGTGCGGCTACTCCTATACCGCCGGACTGTCGCTGCACTCGATTCCCGAGCTCTCGATCTACGGTGTCGATCCGCTGACGGCGACCCACATCCTGAACGAGCTGGGCGCACTCCTGCACCGGGAGGACTGGCGGGATCTCGTCGCCGCGCAGACCGACATCCCGCTGCAGACGGTCGCCGTGACCGTTCGACTCATCGAGCAACTCGATCACGACGAGCTCCTCCTGGCCAATCTCCTGTTCCCGGACCATCCGAAACTGCAGGTCGTCTGGCCCGACGACCACGGCCACCTGCCGTGGGAAGACGGTTACACCCTGCTGCCGATGCATCAACCGGTGAAGGGGATGCCGCAGCTCCTCGATCCCCCGTTCGGGGAACCGCGCCTTCTCACAACCGAATACGGGCCGGACCGGGCCCGCCCACGAAAGGGTCGTCGTATCTCGGGTCACTGACCTGCGGCCGAGGGGGTCCGGCGGCGTCCGGGGCGAGGTGTGTCCGTGTTGCCCCGGACAAACGGACCTCCGAGGTGCCACCATGGATGGCCGGGGGGCCAGAACAGACCACGGGGGCACGTGGAAAGGCAGGTCGGCGTGGCGTACCTCCCCGTCGTGGTCGCTGTCCTCGTCGCCCTGGTCCTCGCCCTCGCCTTCGTCGCCGTCATCTACCGGCGCCCGCAGCGCGGGCTCCTGGTGCTGGCCGCACTCACACCCCTCGATGGCCTCCTCGACGTCGCTCCGGTGCCCGGCATCGCCTCCGCGTGGAAAGAAGGCGTCCTCGCCCTCACCCTCATCTGCGCGGTCAACCGTCGCGTCCGGCCCACCGAGCGCACGGGCCCGCCGCTGCACATGCCATGGTGGCCGGCCGCGGCCGTGCTGGTCGCGTTCGGGGTGGTCTCGGCGCTCTACGTCTACGGACCCATCGGGCTGTACGGCGTCAAGGTCACGTTCTTCTACCTGTTCGTGGTCCTCGCCCTCTGGCTGACCCCGTTCGACGCGCTCGATCGCGACCGGCTGGTCTCGATCATCATGGCGCTCGGTGTCCTCACCACCGTCGTGGGCATCGGGCAGCAGATCCTGGGTCCGGCGCGGCTGGTCGAACTCGGCTACACCTACGGCGAGCAGGTCAGGTCGAGCGGCCCGCTGTTCCGCACCTTCAGCACGTTCAATCAGCCCTTCGGCTTCGGACTCTTCGTCATGCTCGCCCTGCTGGTCGGCGGGGCGGTCGCTTTGTCCGACACCGGACGCCGGCGCAACCAGTTGTTTCTCGTCTGCTGGCCGGTCATGGCGATCACGATGGCCACGTCGGTGGTGCGGGCGGCGATCCTCGGCCTCGTCGTGGGGGTGGTCTGGCTCGCCGCACTGCGCTTTCGCCGCCTCATCGCCCCGCTCCTCGCACTCGGCGTCGTCGCCGTCATCTCGCTGCCGTTCCTGCCCTCGAGCATCACCAAGGTGTTCTTCTCCTCGAGCAGCCTCAGTGAGCGTGGCTCCGGGTGGGGTGAGATCTTCGCGAGCATCGGGGTACACCCGCTCGGAACCGGTCTCGCGTCCAGCGGGTCGGCCGCCGACGCGCTGTCGGCAGCCCGGGGCGACACGTCCCAGACGATCACCGCGGGCGCCGGCGGTACCGTGCAGCAATTGTCGAAGAACTATCAGCCGGACAACTACTACGTGAAGCTCCTCCTCGAACTCGGGCCGATCGGATTGTGGTTGTTCCTGGCGCTGATCGTGACCGCGGTGATCTGGTGCGTGCAGTACTCGCGCCGGATGCCCGACCCGGATGGAGCCTTCGTCCTGGGTGTCAGTGCGTCGATGGTCGCGGCGATGGTGGCGTGCCTGGTGGCCACCTACTTCGAGATCTTCCCGCTCGACTTCTACTTCTGGTTACTGTTGGGAGCTGCTGGATGCGCGACGGCACAACACGAATCACGTACGGTGCGCTTGCACTTCGTCCCGGAGGGAGCGGAGTCCAGACCTACATCCGCGAACTCCTGAGGGCGCTGCCGAACCATCTGAACGGCACCCCCTTGTCCGCGGTAGTCCAGACGGACGCGGTCGGTGAACTGCCGGCGTCGATCGCACCGGTGGAGCGTCCGGTCGCCGACGGTGTCCGGCGCGCACTGTTCGGTGTACTGCCCACCCGGTCCGGCGGGGTGTTCCACGGCCTCGACGTCGACCTGCCGATCATCGGTCCGGACACGTCGGTCGCGACCGTCCACGACCTGTCGGTGCTCGACATGCCGTCCGCGTCGAGCAGGTTCCGCGCCGCGGGCGAATCCGTACTCGTCCGCACGACACTTCGTCGTGCCGACGTCCTGATCGCCGTCTCCGAGTTCACCGCCGAACGGATCCGCGAGACGTGCGGGCGGGAGGCGTACGTCACCGAACTCGCGCCCGCCGAGTGGGCCCGGCCGCCGTCGGACGCCGACGTCGAGCGCGTCCGGGCGAAATACGATCTGCCCGAACGCTTCGTGATGCAGATCGGCACCGTCGAACCCCGCAAGAACGTCGAGCTGGTGGCGGCGGTGGCGCGGCGCCTCGACATCCCGTGTGTGCTGGGTGGCGCCGGTTCGACGGGGCCCGATGCGCCGTCGTCGGCGGTGGGGCTCGGCTACGTCGACGTCGAGGACCTGCCGTCGCTCTACGCCGCGGCGACCGTGACCGCCTACGCCTCCTTCTACGAGGGTTACGGCCTGCCACCGGTCGAGGCGATGGCGTGTGGGGGCGCCGTCGTCGCGAGCGCGGTCGGCGCGCTTCCGCAGGTCGTGGGGAACGGCGCGACCCTGGTCGAGGGCCACGACGAGGACGACTGGGTCCGCGCCGTCGAACCCCTCGTCCGCGACGATGCCGCCCGCGCCGAGCTCGTCGCCGCCGGTACCGCGGTCGCGTCGGCGCTGACCTGGGACACCACCGCCCGCCGGACGGTCGAGGCCTACCGCGCTGCGGGCATCGACCCACCCGCTCCGGGGGTGCCGTGAGCCCTGATGTCACCGGCCCACTGCCGTCCGATGTGGTGGTCGAACAGCAGGCCGAAGCCGAATGGCAGACCCGGGCAACCGACGCCGGGAGCGGGCCGAAGACCGCGCCAACCGACGACACCGGCCCGCACCCCGCCTCGGATGCGCGGGCCGCCACCCGGGCGACGATCGCGATGCTGGTGAGTCGCCTCGTGATCGCCGCGCTCGGCTGGGCCGGAAGCGTTCTCGTCGCGCGCACCCTGTCGCCGGAGGACTGGGGCACATATTCGTTCGTGTTCGCCCTGCTCGGTCTGACCGCGATCTTCACCGATCTGGGGGTCGGCCGCGCGGTGATGGCCCGGCTCATCTCCGACGATCCCGACGACGTGGCGAAGACATCGTCGGCGTTCATCGCACTACGGGTGGTACTCGGCTTCCTCGGCTACCTGATCGCCGTCGCCTACGTGATCGTGCTGCAGTACCCCGGTGACGTCATCCGCGCGACCGCCGTCGCGGGTCTCGTCGTCGTGTTCGCCACGCCCGCACAGGCACTCACGGTCATCTTCCAGAGCAGGCACCGCCTCCTGCTCACCGCGATCGCCGAGAGCCTGGGGCAGGTGTTGCAGCTGGCCCTGACGATCGCCGCCGTATTGGTCGCGCCGGTGCTGCTGGTGTTCGTCCTCGCCCCGGTCGCGAACGAGATCCTCTCGCTGATCATCAAGGTCGTCGGCATCGTGCGCCGGTCGTCGAGGCTGCGGCCGTCGCGGATCGTCGAATGGTCGCGCTGGAAACCGATGCTCTCCGACGCGCTTCCGCTGGCACTCGGTCTCGCGCTGACCATCGCACTGCAGAAGGTCGACGTCCTGCTGCTGAGCCTGCTCGACTCGCTCGACGCGGTCGGCATCTACAGCATCGGGTACAAGTTCTCCGACATCATGGACACCCTCATCCTCGCCGCGATCGGCCCCGTCAGCACTCTGCTGGTGGCCGCGTGGCCGAGCCAACCGGCGGTCCTGCGTCAGCGATGCCGAAGTGCGGCCGCCGTCTTCGCCGCGAGTGGCGCGGTCGCCGTGGCCACCTTCTGGCCGAGCGCCGGGCCCATCATCGGACTCCTGTACGGCGACCGGTTCGTCGTCGGTGCGAACGCCGCCCGGTTCCTCGTCCTGGGCGCGGCGATCACCGCCTTCATCGTGCTCGGCATCTTCCTGCTGGCGTCGACCGGTCACGCGAACCGCTACCCGTGGATCGCGGTCGGCGGAGTGGCCCTCAACGTCGGACTCAACGTCGCCCTCATCCCGCGGTACTCCTACGACGGAGCGGCGGTCGCCACCGTGATCACCTTCGCCGTCGCGGCGGTGGCGCTCTGGGTGGTGATCGGCCGGACACTGCCGATCACCGGTCTGCTCCCGCTCGGCACGCTCATCGTGTTGATCGCGCTCACCGCGGCATCCTGCGCACTCGGGGTCCGGTTGACCGATTCGGTGCCGTGGCCGGTCGTCTCGGCCGGCGCGGCGCTGATCGTCGCCGGGCCCGCCGTCCTGCTGATCCGGGCGGCGACCGCGCCTCCCGGCCGACACACGAAGGTGGTCCGATGACCGGTTCCGCATCTGAACGCCCGATCGTCTTCGTCGCGCACACCGGCCAGGTCTCCGGGGCGGAGAAGGTGATGCTCGATCTGATCGACGTCGCGGTCGATCGTGGTCACCCCGTGCGGGTCGTCAGTCCCGACGGCCCGCTGCCCGGACGACTCCCGGCCGGGGTGGACCACGTGGCCATTCCCCCGCTCGGTCTGAGTGGGGAGCGCGGCCTGGCACGTCTCGCGGGTGCGGGCCGGCTCGTGCTCGATTGGATACGGGCCGGGCGCATCCTGCGCCGGGTGTCACGGCCCGCCGGCACGTCGACCATCGTCAACTCGTTGTTCGCACTCCCCGCCGCACGCATCGCGCGACCCGCGGGAAGGATCTCCTGGCTCGTGCACGACACCCTTTCGTCGGGCCGGCAACACGCGGTCGTCCGCGCCGGCGCACCGGTGATCAGGCGCGCGGTGGCGGTGTCGGAGGCGACCGCGGCACCTCTCACCGAACTCGGCCTGCCGGTCGTCGTCGCCCACAACGGGGTGACCTGGCCGGTCCCCGCGCTCCCGACCGATCTGCACGACCCGCCGGTCGTCGGCATGCTGGCCCTGCTCACGCCCTGGAAGGGGCATGCCGTCGCGCTCGACGCCGTCGCCGCGCTACCGGATGTCGAACTCGAGTTCGCCGGCGGATCGTTCCCCGGCGACGCCGATCATGTTGCCGCACTACGAGATCGGGCCGGAAAACCAGATCTCGCCGGCCGCGTCCGGTTCCTCGGCCACACCGACCTGCGGACCGCGCTGCAGCGGTGGGATGTGGTGCTCTCGGCGAGTGTGACACCGGAGGCCGGGCCGCTGTCGGTACTCGAGGCGATGGCCTTCGGAAAACCTGTGATCGGCACCGACCACGGCGGCACCACCGAGTTCCTGCGCAATGGTGCCGGGGTCCTCGTCCCGCCGTCGGATCCCCCCGCGCTCACCGCGGCGATCAGACGCGTCCTCGACGACGCCGACCTCCGCCGCTCGTTGATCGCAGAGGCTCGGCGCCGTATCGCGGACGGACACGACAAATCGGCGACCTTACCGCGTATGCTCGACGAGTTGTTGTCCGGCCGAGAAGAAGTCCGCGGCCGGCACCTGTGACGCGCGATGCGCATCTCGTCAGATAGGCACCATCCATGACACGGTCCCTGCACGGTCGGGCCACCCGATCGGCACTCACGTACGTGTGCATCCTCGTTGCAACCCTCACCGCCATCGTATGGGTGCGCAGCGACGCCCATTCGGCACCGGCCGCGTGCTCACTCGCGGGTGGCGATCACAAGGTGGCGGCCTCCCCCGGAGCCGCTCTGCTCGCCGCGTCCGACGCCGATCTGAACCGAGAGCTGTCGGTGGCCAAGGATCTCGGCATGTGGGCGGTGCGCCTCGACGTCGACTGGTCGGTCGTCGAACCCCGCCGCGGCCAACGCAACTGGGCCCCCGTCGACCGGGTGGTCAACGCCGTCGTCGCCCACGGCATGTGCCCGCTGGGCCTGGTGACCTACACCCCGTTGTGGGCAGCGCGCGCGTCCGACTTCCCACGCAACAGTCACTACCGCCCGGCCGACCCCAACGTCTTCGCGTCCTTCGCCGCAGCGGCGGCGCAGCGGTACGCCGAATCGATAGCGGTCTGGGAGATCTGGAACGAGCCGAACCTGGCGAACTACTGGCTTCCGCGTGCGAACGCAGGAGAGTACGGCCGCCTGCTCGCCGCGTCGTACGCGGCCATCAAGAGCGCGGTCCCGGGCGCCGCGGTGGTCTCCGGTGGTCTCGCGCCGGGCGTCGACAACGGCCGCGACATCGCGCCGTTGACATTCGTGCGCACCATCTACCAGAGCGGGTTCAACCGGTCTCTGGATGCGCTGGGCGTGCATCCCTACACCTATCCGGCGCTGCCCAACGACCCGGCCGCGGCGTCGTGGAGCACCGCGGCGCGGATGTGGGACATGCGCGATGTGATGGTCGCGGCGGGTGACGGCGACAAGAAGATCTGGATGACCGAGTTCGGCGCGCCGACCGGTACCGGCACCAACGCGGTCTCCGAAGACGTTCAGGCGCAGAGCATCGCGATCGCCATCGGCGCCCAGACCGACGCGCCGTGGCTGGGGCCGTTGTTCGTGTACTCGCTGCGGGACGCCGGCACCGACCCGAACAATCTCGAACACAACTTCGGACTGGTACGACGCGACTGGTCTCCGAAGCAGGCGTACACGATGCTCGCGTCGCGATGACCGGCGAGATCGGCTGTCGCCCACACGCCACGCCCGTCCGCCTCGACCACCGTCATCCGGGTCGTTGGTTATGGTGAACTGACAGCTGATCGAGCACTGCAATGTCCGGGGATGGTCGGGGGGTATCCGACACCACAGGAGTTACGCGCGTGACCTCCAGCTTCGATGCCGCCGGGCGACGCGATGCGCCGCCCTCGGTCGACCTGTTCGGGCACTTCCGTGATCTCATCCGCGTAGCCGTCCCCGCGATCCTGATCGGCATCATCGTCGGCGCCTCGGTGTTCGCTTTGCGGACCGCACTTGTCCCGAAGGAGTATTCGGCCACGGTCGTCACCGAGATCACGCCCGCAGGCACGATCATCCCCGGCGACGCATTCGTCGAACAGTTACGCGCCCCGTTCGTGGCGCTGTCCACCGACGAGAACGTCCTGCAGCAGGTGCTGACCCAAGTCGACACCGGGTGGACCACAGGCGAGTTGAGCTCGCATGTCACCACGACTCCGGGCACGGCACCCACGCTCTTGGACTTCACCGCCACGGCGCCGACGAGCCAGCAGGCCGAGGACGTCGCCCGCGCGATGGTCACCGCCATCTCCGCCGCATCCCTCTCCACCCACGCGCGCGACATCACCCGGCAGATCGACCAGCTGCGCGCGCAGGTGACCGCCGAGCGCGTCCGCAACCGCGCGCTGCCCGACCGCAGTGACGCGAAGGTCGAATCGGATGCCACCCTCGCCGATCTGGACTCCCAGCTCACCCGCCTGCAGAACTCGTCGACGGACACGCTGACGATCCTCGCGGCACCGTCGGCGAGCGAGGTTCCCGTCAGTCCCAAGCCCGCACAGGAGGGCGCGGTCGCCGGGATCGCCGCGACGATCATCGCGGCCGAACTGCTGGTGCTGTTCCGTGGGCGGGTCGGCCGTAAACCGAATCCGATCTGGGCGCGCCGCGCCGCGCACCGGTACGGCGCGCAACTCACCTACGGACGGCGAGGTGAACCGGCGTTGCCGTCGACGCTGCTGCCCGCGTTCGCACAGCGTCACCGCCGAGCACAGATCGCACTGATCCTCACCGGTGAGCACGTCGACGCCGATCGCCTGGTCGGCGATCTCGTCCCGCCCGCGGACGACGCGGCGACCGGGCATCATCTACGCGTCGCGCAGCACCCTCTCACCGACGCCTGGTGGCAGCGCGTCGACCCGGGAGACCTCGCGCTCGCCGTCGTCGTCGTGTCGTCGTCCGGGCGCGATCGCAAGGCCGCCGACCAGGCCCTGTCCCAGTTCGCGACCATCGGGTCGACCCGACATCTGATCGTGCAGCGCACGGGGAAGCAACCTTCCGCGCCTGCCTTGTCCAGCCCCGCCGACGCGGTACCCGACGAGAGCGTCGGGGGCGAGACCGCCGGGGACAGCGCAGCACCCAGAACCGAGGCCGCCACACCCATGTCACCTGCCGCATCGCATGACGATCCCGGAACGACGTCACACGATTCCGACCGGTTCCGAACCGCTTCGGGAGATGTGGGCAGCAATGCCCGGTGACCGCATCGCCGTCGTCCACGAACGACTCACCGAGATAGCCGGATCCGAGCACGTCGTCGAACAGCTGGCCGCGACGTGGCCACGCGTCGAGGTCCATGCGCCGATCGCCCGGCCCGCGGGTGTCCCGGCCGGGTTGACCGAGCCGCCGATCACCTCGTCGCTGAATCGTGCCTACCGCCTGCTCGGTGAACGCAGCTACGCGCCGCTGCTCCCGCTGATGCCGCTGGCGTTCCGGCGGATGCCGTTACGGGATGCCGACGCGGTCGTCACCAGCCATCACGCCTTCGCCACGCAGGCGGTGCACGCGACGCAGGCCCCCGTCATCGCCTACGTGCACAGTCCGGCCCGCTGGGCGTGGGACCCGTCGCTGCGAGCCGGCGAAGGTGGTGGCGCCGCCGGCGCCGCGATCCTGTCGGCGCTGTCGGTCGCCGCCCGGCGCTGTGAGGTCGGGGCCGCTCCCCGCCTGCACACCGTCGTCGCGAACTCCTCCGCGGTCGCCGAGCGCATCCGCGAGCACTGGGGACGCGAGTCGGTCGTCGTGCACCCACCGGTCGACCTCGACGGCTTCACCCCCGATCCCGCCGTCCCCCGCGAGGACTTCTACCTCCTCGCCGGCCGGCTGGTCCCGTACAAGCGGCCCGACCTCGCGATCGCGGCCGCCGCCCGCGCCGACGTGCGGCTCGTGGTCGCCGGGGACGGCCGGGCCATGGAGCAGTGCCGAGAACTCGCCGGGCCGAAGACGACGTTCCTCGGCCGCGTCCCCCACGACACCCTGCTGAACCTGCATCGGAGCGCCCGGGCGGTCCTGATGCCGGGAATCGAGGATTTCGGGATCGTGCCCGTCGAGGCGATGGCCACCGGCACCCCCGTCATCGCGCTCGGGGAGGGCGGCGCGCTCGACACCGTCGTGCCCGGCTCGACCGGTCTGCTCATCCAACCGGGCAGCGACGACGAGATCGTCGAGCGCCTGGCGGCCTCGTTGCGCGACTTCGACGTCGACGACTACGACCGTTCCGAGATCCGGGCCTGGGCCGAACGGTTCCGGCGCGAACGGTTCCGCGACGAGATGCGCGAGGTCGTCGATGCGGCGATCTAGGAACCCCGGGGCAGCCGGGCTCCAGCGCGCTTCCGTCCTGGACCGTGCGCTGGCCACGTCCCGCACGATCTCGGTGACCGGTCCGATGGCGCCGCTGGACCTCGATGTCATCCGCAGCCGCCTGGCACGGGCGTGGACGCCGAACTCGAGACTCAGCCTCGTCCCCGACCCAGCGTCGGCCACCTGGGCGCACGACGTCGAGACCCGGCCGCAGGTCTGCGAGCGTCCCGACCTCGCCGACCTGCCGGTCGGCGACATCATGACGCACCTGCGCAATCGTCCCGAACCGCTGCCCCGGCTCGAGGTGCTGGTGTGCGGACAGTGGCTGGTCATCGACCACACCCACGGGATGGGTGACGGCCGCCTCGGCGTCGAACAGATCGCCGGTGTGGCCAGCCGCCACGAGTTCCCGATGACCGAACGCTTCGAACGGTCCTTGCCGTCCGACGCGGCGTGGCAGGCACTGCGCCGGTACGTGCTGCGGCATCCGCGACGTCTCCGCGACATCGTGCGCCTGCGCGCAGCCAACGCCGCGCCGCCCACCGACGCACCGCTGCGCACGATCACCGACTGGCGCTCCACCCGCTCCGCCGTCACCGCCGCGATGCGTCCGGGTCAGACCGCCGAACTCAAGCGTGCGATCGCCGACACGGGCGTCCGGATGTCGTCGGCGGCGGTGACCGTCGGACTGTGGCGCGCCGCGCTGGCCGCGCAGGGCGTACCCCTCGACGACCGCACCCAGATCCTCTTCGACTGCCGCCGCTATCTCGACGCCGAGCACGCCGAGGACCACGGGAACTTCGCCGTGGGCATCCCGCTGCTCTTCCCGCCCGACGCGACGCCGATGGAGATCGGGGACCGTATCCGCGCGGTCGCCGAATCCGGCTGGCCCGCGGCCATCCTGGCCGCCGGTGAACTGCGGATGCGGCTGCGCCCGTCGACACCGGGCGAGGGCACGGTCCCATCCCGGGTCGAGGTGCCCGACCGGTTACGTCTGTCGGTCAGCGATCTGGGCCGGGTCGGGATCTTCGGCGACCTGCCGTGGGAGCCCGCATCGGCGTCGCACCACCTGTTCGCCTACGTCGAACCCGACGGGCCGGACGCGGCGAGCATGCTCGTCAGCGAGATCGACGGTTCACGGAGCTTCACGACGACGTTCTGCAGCGACTTCGTCGGGCGCCCGATGATCGAAGCGGCCCTCGACCACCTCTGTGAAGATCCGGTGTCGCTGCTGGATCGACTGCTCACACGGTCATGACGGTGGCGTCGCGGCACGTCGGGCGCACGCCCGTGCTCGTGGCCCTCCTCGTCGTCACCGTGCTGGTCGCCGCCGCGTGCTCGTCGGCTCCCGGTCCTGCCTCCGACGGCGGGTCGCGAGAGTTCGCGGCACCGGTCGGGGCATCGGCGGGCGACCTCGTCGGCGCACCCGTACCGACCGACGCCTACATCGCGCTGCGGCGCCTCGTCGATCGCACCGTTCGCTTCCGCTATCTGTCGACCGATCCGGCCGGCGATCGACTGGTTCCGGTCTCGGCCGCGGCCTTCGTGCCGCGCGGCCGCGCACCGGCTGGTGGCCGGGAGATCCTGGCGGTCGGGCACCCGACGACCGGCACCGCGGGCAACTGCGCCCCCTCGCTCTACGGGAACCTGCTGGGCACCATCGATCTCATCGCGTCGCTGCTCGAGCAGGGTTTCGTCGTCGTGCAGACCGACTACCAGGGACTCGGAACCCCTGGACCCCACCGCTATCTCGACCCGGCGCCGGCCGCCGACAACATCATCGATTCGGTCCGGGCGACCCGCACGGTCGTCGACGGCACGAGCGACCGGTGGTGGGGTTTCGGGGTGTCGCAGGGCGGTCATGCGGTGTTCCACGCCAACGAGATCGCGGACACCTACGGTCGTGGGCTACGCCTGCGCGGCACGGTGAGCATGAGTCCCGCGCTCGACGTCGCGCCGCTGGCGGACTCGATGGCCGCCGGCACCCTCACGCCCGAGCAGATCGCGTTCCTCCCGCTCGTACTGACCGGGCTGAAGACGATCCACCCCGAACTGGTCATCGACGACTACGTCCACGGACCGCTGCAACAGGCCTTCGGGGTGTTCCTCGAGTGCAACGACGCCGCGCTCGTGCAGAAACAGGCCGTCGTCGAACGGACCCGACCCGAGGACTACCGGCCGGTCGACGACGCGGCCACCGAGTCCCTCCGGACGTGGCTGCGCGAGGTGAGTCTGCCCCGGGGGCGGGCATCGGCCCCGATGCTCGTGGCCTACAGCGACTCCGACGATGTCATCCCGGCCCCGTGGACCGCGGCGGCCATCGACCGGGCCTGCCGTCTGGGTGATGACATCACTGCGCTCAGGGTCCGCAACCAGCCGCACGGCATACTCGACATCGGTTCCGCGGCCACCGACTGGGTCGGCGCCGTGCGATCAGGACAGCGACCGCCGAACACGTGCGCGTGAGCTGGATGTTCTGCCCGGTCGAACCGGGCTGCGAGAGGAGTGACGATGAGCGCGAGCACCGAGGACGGTGACGACACGGTGAACCCCGTCGACGACCCCACTCCTGACTCCGAGACGACCGCGGACGCCGACCAGCTGGCCGCGCTCTTCGACACCTCACCCGAGGCCGGCCTTCTCGCCGTGCTCGAGGCGGTCCGCGGGCGCAATCCCGACATGGCCAGGTCGCTCCACGCGGTCCTGTCCGATCCCGAGCGCATGCGCGCCCTGAAGGACAGCGGGCTCCTCGACGACCCGCCGACCCACGGCCTCGACGAGACCATCCGACTCACGATCGACGCCGTGGGCGTTCCCCATGTCGCCGTCAATCTCATCACCCCTGAGGAACAGGCAACTGCGGCGATCGCGTTCCGGTCCGGGACACCCGACGGCCCCAGCACCCGGACGCTGGTCAACTCGCTCTGCGTCCTTCCGGTGGTCAGCGGCTCACCCCTCATCATCGACGACATCGCCGACCACGCCCTCCTCGCCGACCACCCGACCGCCGTCAGCGGCGAGGTGACCGCCTACCTCGGCATCCCGCTCGCCGACGACGACGGACATGTCATCGGCACGTTCTGCGCCTGGGATTCCGAACCGCACCACTGGTCCTCCGCGGAAGTACAGCTCATGTCCGATCTCTCGATCCTGGTTCAGGAACTCATCTTCGGGAAGTGAGCGCCCCCCGATGCCTGCTGACCTGCCGGTGAGCATCCGATGCCCAACACGTGGCCGGTAGGCGCACGCGAGACGGTCCGGTGCACCTACAATCGTCGGCACGGGGGGCTGTTCGGATGGAGTGGACTTGTCGACCCGTGTTTCGCAGGCCGAGATCCCGCAGACGACGACGCGCGCCCCGGTGCCCGCGACCGCGGGAACGAGACGCACTTTCCATGAGCTGATCCGCGACGATCCCCTGAGCACGATCGTCACCGTGTCGATCGACGTGGTCTCCGCGTCGATCGCAGTGGCCATGGGGATCTGGTGGGTCAACAGCGGCGCCGGCGCGAGCCCGCCGCTCTGGACGCTCGTCCTCTTCGTGCCGATCCTCGTCGTCATCTTCACGTTGCGCGGGGTGTACCGGCGAGGACTCAACCGCCGCTTCCTCGACGAGGTCGGCGGGGTGATGACCGGGTGCACGATCGCCGCGATGATCCTGCTCTGCTCGCTGCTCCTCTCCTTCTCCGACGACCGGCCCGGCGCCGCGGTCACCAAGGTGTGGGTGTCGGCGCTGTTCTGGGTTCCGTTCGGCCGTCTCATCCGCGACACCATCCAGCGGAGTCTGCGCAAGAGCGGCCACCTGCTGTCCCCCACCTTGATCATCGGCGACGGGCCGATCACCGCACAGGTCGTGGGCCGGATGGTGTCGGCACCCGAGCACGGCCTCCGGCCGGTGGGGATCCTGGCGGCCGGCGCGCCGCCCCGCGCCGATCGGGACGAGGGCCCGACCAACGAGATCGCGCAGCTCGGTGGAGTGGACGAACTCGACCAGGCGATCCGTGCCACGAAGGCCGAGGTCCTGGTGGTGGCCTTCGCGGTCACCAATGTCGAAAGACTCACCGCCGCTGTCCGTATCGCCCATCGGCACGGCGTCAAGGTGTGGATCGTGCCGCGGATGTTCGACGTCGTCGGTCGACGCAGCAGGGTGGACCACATCGGCGGCCTGCCCCTGATGTCGGTCCCACACACCAACCCGCGCGGGTGGCAGTACCGGACCAAACACATCGGCGACCGGGTGGCCGGGGCCCTGATCCTGGCAGCGATCTCACCGCTGTTCCTCGCCCTCATGCTGCTGGTCCGGTTGAGCTCACCCGGGCCGATCTTCTTCGCGCAACCCAGGGTGGGTCGCAACGCGCGGGTGTTCGACTGCCTGAAGTTCCGTTCGATGCGGCCCGAGGACCCCGACGCGGAGAAATTCCGCCCCACCGAGGGCAGCGCTCCCGGCGGCGTCGAGGGGGTCGACCGGCGCACCAAGATCGGCAAGATCATGCGTTCGACGTCGATGGACGAACTGCCCCAGTTGCTCAACGTGATCCGCGGGGACATGAGTCTCGTCGGTCCACGACCCGAGCGTCCCGAGTACGTCTCGTTGTTCGAGGTGCAGATCCGGCGGTACGGCGAACGCCACCGGGTGAAAGCCGGGGTCACCGGGTGGGCGCAGGTGCACGGCCTTCGCGGCCAGACCTCGATCGCCGACCGCGCCGAGTGGGACAACTACTACATCGAGAACTGGTCGCTGTGGCTCGACATCAAGATCCTGCTCCTGACCGTGCTGGCGGTGCTGAAGAAGGCGGAGTGAGGCTGGGCCACACCCAGATCAGACGACGCGCACTCAGGGCGAGGGACGCCGGGTGTCATAACCCGCGCGATAAGGCATGCGCCCCCGGTCATCCCGGACGGTGACGATCAGGGTGCGGGTGACGACGGCGAGCAGGATGATCCCGCTGACGATGGCAAGGACCAGTGCGGTCATGGCGACCTCCTGACGCTCGAACACGGTGTGCCGGCGGTTCATTCGCCGATCACGTGATGGTGGAGGATGCCTGCGGGCATCCGTGGACTCGATTGCCCGCTCATGGTGTCGCGACGGCGCCTGCCGGCGCCACTGGTTTTTCTCGGGGTGCATCTACTCGGGCGACAGTCGGCGGGGCGACGGGGGCGACACGAACCACAAACGTCGGTCCGGACCGAGGCGGGCGTCCCAGCCTTGTGTCGATCGACCAGCAGGCACCCCGACATGGGAAGAGTTGGCACAATGGACACCGTGCTCACGCTGACCGCCGGAGAGAACCGTCCACTGCCCTCGCCGGCGGTGACCGTCTCGGTGCGCTCGGCATCGCCGGTCAACACCTCGGCGATCCTGCTGACCGACGCCGGGCGGGTCCGCTCCGATGCCGACCTCATCTTCTACAACCAGCCCGCCGGACCCGGCGTCGGCTATCGCTCCGACGGCTCCGCCGACATCGTCTCCATCGACACCGCTGCCCTGCCCCGCGAGATCGCGCGGGTGGTCGTGGCCGCGAGCCTCGACGGCACGGGACCCACCAGTTTCGCCACCGCCGGTGCGCTCACCGCAACGGTGACCGGCGGCGGCACCGACCTCACCTTCAGCCCCGCCGGCCTCACGAGCGAAGCGGCGGTCGTGTGTCTGGAGATCTATCGTCGCAACGACGTCTGGAAGGTACGAGCCGTCGGACAGGGTTACGACTCCGGTCTCGCCGGACTGGCGACAGCCTTCGGCATAACCGTCGACGACGAGCCCGCTCCACCACCTCCGCCCGGCCAACCCCCGCACGTGACCGATCCGCAACCCTGGCCGCCTTCGACGGCAGCGCCTGCGACCGCACCACCTTCGACGCCCGGACCGCCGGCGTCGCAATGGAATTCACCGTCCACACCGCCGCCTCCGGTCACCGCCCAACCACAGGGAGTCCCCATGCACAGCGATCTGTTCGCGCCGTCCCACGCCGAGGTCACCGGGCAGGGGATCCAGAAGCAGGGCAGCAAGATGTGTCGGGTCGGACTCTCCGGTGAGGTGATGGCCAGGACCGGCTCGATGGTGGCCTATCAGGGAAACCTGAAGTTCGAGGCGCTCGGCTCCGGCGGGCTCGGCCGGATGATGCGTCAGGCGGTGACCGGTGAGGGCGTCCCGCTGATGAAGGTCACCGGGCAGGGCGACCTGTTCCTCGCCGACGCCGCGTCGGACGTGCACCTCATCGACCTCGACGGGTCGGACGGCCTCACCATCAACGGCGCCAACGTGCTCGCCTTCGACTCGTCGCTCTCCTACGACATCGCCCGCGTGCAGGGGGCCGGGGCGATGAGCAACGCCGGCCTGTTCAACTGCGTGTTCACCGGTCGCGGCCGGATCGCCATCACCACCGACGGCACCCCGGTCGTCCTGAACGTCGACGCCGCGACCTACGCCGACCCGCAGGCCGCGGTCGCGTGGTCATCGAGCCTGCGCACATCGGTGAAGTCCAACGACTCGTTCAACCTGGGCACCCTCATGGGTCGGAGCACCGGCGAGCGGTTCACCCTCGAGTTCTCCGGGCGCGGTTTCGTCGTCGTCCAACCGTCCGAACTGCCGCCCGGCGGATTCGTCGGCGGCACCGGTGGCGGAGGCTCTGCGGGGTCCGGCGCCGGCGGCATGCTGGGCGGCATCCTCGGCCGCTGACCAACCGGGATTTCGTAGCGAGAATCGGTGCTATACACCATCTTTCGCTACCGAATCCGACGGGAGGGTAACGTCGACGCCATGCCCGAAGCAAGCGCGACCGTCCTCGTCCGACAGCCCCTCGCCACCGTGTGGGAGTACTGCCTCATCCCGGAGCACGTGGCGGCGCTGACTCCCGGCGTGATCGGCGTCGAGACCGTCACCGACGGGCCGGTCGCGGTGGGGACCGTGTGGCGGGGGCAGATGAAGGGCCTCGGCCGCGCGGTCGACTGGAGCGGCGAGTTCACGCGGGTGGATGCGCACGCGGCCACCGAGTTCTCCTCGACGGAGTCACCGCTCGAGTTCGCCATCTCGGCGACCTTCGAGGAGGTTCGCCGCGGCGTCGAACTCACCTACCGCATTCGCAACGCCGGCATCGGCGGGGCGGTCGGGAAGGTCGCCGACGCGTTGGCGATCCGCGCCTATCAGCGGTCCCTGTCCGCGAACGCGAAGAAGCTTCCGCGCCTCGTCGACGAATGGGCCGCGACCCGCTGACAGCAACAGCCCCACTTCGCGTGAGCGAGGTGGGGCTGTTGCCGAATCGGCAGCTGGAATGCGCGCTATGAGCGCATCGATGCTACGAAATCCGAGAGGTGAAAGTCACCAGCTGGACTTCTGCACACCCGGCAGCTCGCCGGCGTGTGCCATTTCGCGCAGGCAGATACGGCACAAGCCGAACTTGCGGAACACCGAGTGCGGACGACCGCACTTGTTGCACCGGGTGTAGCCCCGCACGGCGAACTTGGGCTTCTTGTTGGCCTTGTTGACCAGAGCCTTCTTTGCCATGTCAGTTGTCCTTAACGTTGTTGTCCTTGAACGGGAAGCCCAGGGCACGCAGCAGCGCGCGGCCTTCCTCGTCCGTGGTGGCCGACGTCACGACGGTGATGTCCATACCGCGGGGCCGGTCGATGTTGTCGATGTTGATCTCGTGGAACATCGACTGCTCGTTCAGGCCGAACGTGTAGTTGCCGTTGCCGTCGAACTGACGGTCCGACAGGCCGCGGAAGTCGCGGATACGCGGGAGCGCGATGGACACGAGGCGGTCCAGGAACTCCCACATACGGTCGCCGCGCAGCGTGGCGCGGGCACCGATCGGCATGCCCTCGCGCAGCTTGAACTGTGCGATGGACTTGCGTGCCCGGCGGATCTCCGGACGCTGACCGGTGATCTTGGCCAGATCCTCGACGGCGCCGTTGATCAGCTTCGCGTCACGGGCGGCGTCGCCGACGCCCATGTTCACGACGACCTTCACGACGCCCGGGATCAGCATCACGTTGGGGTAGTCGAACTCTTTGTTCAGCGTGTCCTTGATCTCCTCGCGGTAGCGAGTCTTCAGGCGCGGCTGGATCTTCTCAGAAGTGGTCATGTCAGATGTCCTTCCCGCTCTTGCGCGAGATCCGGACCTTCTTGCCCGTTTCTTCGTCGACGCGGTAGCCGACGCGGGTCGGGTTGCCGTCGGAATCCACGACCATCACGTTCGAGACGTGGATCGAGGCTTCCTGGGTCACGATGCCGCCGGAGGAGGCACCGCGCTCGTTGGCCGACGCGGCGGTGTGCTTCTTGATTCGGTTGACGCCCTCGACGAGAACTCGCTGCGTCTTCGGGAAGGCCTGGATGACCTTGCCCTTGGCGCCCTTGTCCTTGCCCGAGATGACGATCACGGTGTCACCCTTGTGAACCTTCATGTCAGATCACCTCCGGTGCCAGCGACACGATCTTCATGAACTTCTTCTCGCGCAGCTCGCGGCCGACCGGGCCGAAGATGCGGGTACCGCGGGGGTCGCTCTCACCCTTGAGGATGACGGCGGCGTTCTCGTCGAAGCGGATGTAGCTTCCGTCCGCACGACGGCGCTCCTTGGTGGTGCGCACGATGACGGCCTTGACGACCTCACCCTTTTTGACGTTGCCGCCCGGGATGGCGTCCTTGACAGTGGCGACGATGACGTCGCCAATGCCGGCGTAGCGCCGCGAGGAACCGCCGAGCACGCGGATGCACAAGATCTCCTTGGCACCGGTGTTGTCGGCGACTCGCAGGCGGGATTCCTGCTGAATCACTCGTTAGTCTCCTTGACCTGGCTTCTTATGTACGGCGGATTTCCGACCCGACGCACACGGTCTGTTGCCACCGAACACACGCCTGCCTGGGGTTTTGGCCAGACTGTGACAACTGGACCGTCCGCCCCAGTGGGTTCGTGAGCCGATTCGCGACACATCGGTGCCGCAGGCAACCCCACAAGTGTAGGGGAATGCCCAGGTCCGGGCCAAATCGATGCCCCTGTCATCGGCCCCGGGTTTCGGATGGCGCCGGGCCGGGAAAGTTTTTTCGGTCACTGACCCATCTGCGGTGCACCGCCACGCGAAGCACCCATGAGACGAGATCGACCAAAGATACAAGCCCTCCCGGCGCAACCAGCGCGCGCCGGGAGGGAGCGAAACACGGGGGGCGTGTCAGCACCGGGGGTATCTCGGCTGCCGATCGTGAGCCGAACGATCACCAGGCTCCCCGGCTCCGCAGTTCAGTCCGACAACCGCGGGCCTGACGGCGAGTTCACGACTCCGGGCCACCCGCCCCGAGTTCGTGGACCGGAGTTCGAAACCCACTCACATCCGGGTTCGACGCTGCCGTGCGGGCGCACTCACAGGGGAGGCACGCGTGACCACAGACGACGCGGTCCGGAACACCATTGCTACCGACATCGACACCGGCCTGACGATCCCGATGACAGCCGCACAGCGCGGCATCTTCTACGCCCAGCAACTCGAGCCGGACGTGCCGATGACCATCGACGCGTACGTCGAATTCCGCGGCGACACATCGGGTCCGCGGGCCGAGGACGGTGCCGACCCCCTCGTGGACGTCGATCCGGACATCATGCAGCGGGCGGTCACGCTGACCGAGCGCGAGACCGAAGCCCCCATGCTGAGGCTCATCCCCACCGACGACGGCGAACCGCTGATGGTGATCGACCGGTCGCAGGGCGTGGTGCTCGGACGGCAGGACTTCTCCGACGCGGCGGACCCGCGCGCGGCTGCGCTGGCCTGGATCGATCGCAGACGAAGCGCCAGTTCAGACGTGTTCGCCGATCGGATCCTCGAGACCCATCTGCTCAAAATCGGCCCGGGACACTCGATCTGGTACTGCCACGGTCACCACATCGGCTTCGACGGTTATGCCGCGATGTACATGATGTTGCGCGTCGCCGCGCACTACACGGCGATCGTGAACGGAACTCCTCCCCCGATCGCGGACACCGCGTCGATGCTCGACATCGCCGAATTCGACCGTGAGTACCGCGCGTCGGCCAAGTTCGTCGAGGACCGTGAGCACTGGGCGTCGCATCTGGCCGACATGCCCGAAATGACCACTCTCACCAACCTTTCGGCATCGGCCGCCCCGCTGTCGGACGTTCGCTCGGCGGTCCTCGACGACACGCTCGTCGCCCGCATCCGCGAGCTGGGCCGCACCCACCGGGTACGGCCGGCCTCGGTCATCACCGCCGCCGTCGCCGCCTACGTCGCGCGGTACACCGACCGCGACGAAGCGATGTTGAGTCTCCCGGTCGCGGCTCGCGATCGCGATGTCCTCCGCACCTCGGCGGGTCTGACCTCCAACGTCATCCCGCTGCGCATCGCGCTCGACGACGACACGGCCACGCTGGCCGATCTGCTGAGATCGGCCAACTCCGAGATCAAGGTCGCCGTCCGGCACCAGAAGTTCCGGCATGAGGACATCACCTCTCAGATCCTCGGGGCGGCCGGCGCGCGACGGGGCTTCTTCGGCCCGCTCGTCAACGTCATGCTGTTCTTCCAGCACATCGACTTCGGCCCGCTGGAGGGGGAACTGCACGTCCTGTCCACCGGCCCGATCGAGGACCTGTCGGTCAACGTCTACGACAGCCTCGACGGCGGCATGACCCTGGACCTCGAGGCGAACCCGAACATCTACCCGGCCGAGGAGATCACCACCCATCACCGGCGCCTGGTGGACTTCGTGACGGCGTTCGTCAGCGCGCCGGACGACACGAGGGTGTCGCACCTGCACGTTCTCACCGACGCCGAGCGCGCGACGCTCCCCGAGCACATGACCGGGGAACAGGTCGACCACGGCGACACCACGCTCGTCGACCTGCTCGACGGGGGAGCCGCCGCCCACCCCGACGCCACCGCGGTGACCGATGCACAGGATGGGCACTCGCTCACCCATCGCGAGTTCGCCCGCGCAGCAACACAGATCGCTGCAGCGCTCACGCGTCGCGGGATCGGCCCCGAGAGCGTCGTCGGTGTCCAACTGCACCGCAGCACCGACCAGGTCCTGGCTCTGCACGCCGTCATCCGTGCCGGCGCCGCGTTCCTGCCGATCGACCCGGCCGAACCCTCCGATCGCCTCGGCCACATTCTCGAGGTGGCCTCGCCCGATCTCGTCATCACCGACGCGGTGCTCGCCGACCTGCGCGCCGACGAGGACGCCGATGGGGCCGCTCCGGCGCGCCCGGGTCCCGACGCGGCCGCATATGTGCTGTTCACCTCGGGCTCCACCGGAAAGCCCAAGGGCGTGGTCATCACCCACCGCGCCATCGTCAACCGCCTCGCGTGGATGCAGTCCCGCTATGCACTCGACGCCGATGATCGGGTGCTGCAGAAGACCCCGTCCACCTTCGACGTGTCGGTGTGGGAGTTCTTCTGGCCCTTCACCACCGGCGCCACACTCGTCGTGCCGAGTGCCGACGGACACCGCGACCCGTGGTACCTGCGCGACGTGATCGCCGAACACCGCGTCACCACCGTGCACTTCGTCCCCTCGATGCTGGCCGCCTTCACCGCGGCTCTCGACGCCGACGACTCCTCGATGCTGACGAGCCTGCGTCAGATCTTCACCAGCGGTGAGGCACTGACGCCCTCGACCGTCGGCGCCACGGCGACGCTGACCGCCGCGCCGATCCACAACCTCTACGGTCCCACCGAAGCCGCGATCGATGTCACCCATCACGACGACTGCCGCGCGGACCTCTCGGTGATCCCCATCGGTTCCCCGGTGTGGAACACCAGCGTCCACGTGCTCGACCACCACCTGCGGCCGCAGCCGCCCGGCGCGATCGGCGAACTCTATCTCGGCGGTGTCCAGCTGGCCCGCGGCTACCGGTCACGCGCGGACCTGACCGCGTCGCGTTTCGTCGCCTCGCCCGAGACCCCGGGCGAACGGCTCTACCGCACCGGAGATCTCGTCCGCCTCAACGCCACGGGCGAGCTGGAGTACCTCGGCCGCACCGACTCCCAGGTGAAGATCCGCGGCCAGCGCGTCGAGCTGGGTGAGATCGAATCGACGCTCAGTGCCCTCGACGACGTCACCGCCGCCGGCGTGGTGATCCGCGACGACCTGGTCGCCGGCGAAGCCGCGATCGTCGGCTACGTCACCGGCACCGGACTCGCCGACCGTGACCTGCGCACCGAACTCCGCACCGCGCTACCGGATCACATGATCCCCACCGCGATCATGGTCCTCGACTCCCTGCCCACCACCGCCAACGGCAAGCTCGACCGCCGCGCCCTGCCCCGGCCGGACCTACGGACCCACCGCGAGTTCGTCCCCGCCCGTACCGCGCTCGAACGCCTCGTCGTCACCACCGTCGCCGATGTGCTGGATCTGCAGGACGACGCATCCGACCGCCGGTCCGGGCGTTCCCCGCATGCCGGGTCGGCGTCGGTCTCGCTGAGCGACAACTTCTTCGAGATCGGCGGATCGTCGCTGTCGGCCACGCGGATGGCGTCGCGCCTGTCCCGGGCGACCGGCAACCGGATCGGGATCCGCACGGTGTTCGACGCCGACGACCTCGCCGGCATCGTCGCCACGCTCACCGACCTCGGCGTCGACTCCGACCATCCGGCCGCCACGGGTCCCACCGGGGCCGACGACACCGCCGGCCGGACCGCGTCCGGAGCCGTGCCGCTGTCCCCCGCCCAGCACCGCCTGTGGCTGGCGACCCGACTGGACCCGGCGTCCGCGGCCACCTACAACATGCCGTTCACCGTCCGCTTCGTCGGCGCCCTCGACACCGATGCGCTCCGCGCGGCGCTCGTCGACGTGGTCCGCCGACACGAGCCGCTGCGCAGCGTCGTCGCCGAGATCGACGGTGTGGCATGCATCTCCGCGGCCGATCCGGATACGGTCGACGTCGACCTGCCGGTCCTCGCGACCGCCGACATCGCGCAGTGCCCGGATCGCGACTACGCCTCGATCCCCTTCGACCTGGCCGCCGAGATCCCCGTTCGCGCGCGCCTCGTCCGCACCGCCGACGACGATCACCGCCTGACGATGGTCGTCCATCACATCGCGGCCGACGGCTGGTCGCTGGCACCCCTCGCCGGTGACCTGGCCACCGCCTATCGAGCACGTCGCGACGGGAACGAGCCCACCTGGGCCGAACTGCCGGTCAGCTACTCGCAGACCAGCGCCGCGCGTCACGCCTGGCTCGACGAGAGTCCCCACGCCGCGGCCGAACTCGACTTCTGGCGCACCACGCTCGACGGGGCGCCGGGCGAGACCGAACTGCCCCTCGACCGGCCCCGGACCCGGGACTCCGAGGTCACCGGCCGGTCCGGCTCGTCGGTGACGTCGACGATCGACACCGACACCTACGGCGCGATCCGGACCGTCGCCGCCGATGCCGACGCCACCGTGTTCATGGTGCTCCACGCATCGGTCGCGCTCCTGCTGCGATCCCTCGCGCAGACCTCCGATGTCATCGTCGGCACACCGGTGTCCGGGCGCGGCGAGGCCGACCTCGACGACCTCGTCGGCATGTTCGTCAACACGCTCGCGTTGCGCACCGACGTCGACAAGGACTTGCCGTTCGCGGATCTGGTCGCCCGGGTACGGAACACCGACCTGAACGCGTTCGACAACGCCGACATGCCGTTCGACCGTCTCGTGACGGAGCTGAATCCGGTCCGGTCGGGCAACGTCCACCCGTTCTTCCAGGTGTCGCTGGCCCTGGAGGACCGCTCCGCGATCCGCCTCGACTTCGCCGGGCTCGCGGCGACCGCGTCCCGTGTGGACACCGGCCGCACCACCTTCGACCTGCAGTTCACCTTCACCGAGGTGCGCGGGGCGACCGGCGAGCCGACGGGTCTCACCCTCGAGATCGGCTATGCCACCGCACTGTTCGACCGGGACACGGTGGCCGGGCTGGGCTCGCGCCTGATCCGTCTGCTCGACGCCGCGACCGCCGACCCGGGCACACCCGTCGGCGACCTGCCCGTCCTCGACCTGCACGAGCGTCTCGACCTCGTGCCGGCCGTCGGCGAGGGCAGCCGCCCCGTGGAGCACCTGACGCGGCTGCTGTCCGCGGCCGCGGAGTCCTCGACGCACCGCATCGCGGTCACCGACGGCACCCGGTCGCTGACCTATCGAGAGCTCGACGCGGCGTCGAACCGGCTGGCGCGGTTGCTCATCGAGGGCGGGGCCGGTCCCGAACGTCATGTGGCCGTGGCCCTCCCGCGAGGCGTGGAGTGGATGACCACGATGTGGGCGATCGCCCGCACCGGCGCAGCCTGGGTCCCGGTCGATCCCGCCTACCCGGCGGCTCGCATCGAACACATGCTGACCGACTCAGGGACGCAGCTGCTCGTCACCGACAGCGCGTCCGATCCACGCGCCGGGGGCGAGATCACGACCGTCGTGCTCGACGACCCGGCCACCCGCGACCGCATCGACGCCGAATCGCCCGCCCCCGTGGCCGATTCGGACCGCCTCGGTGTCCTCGACGTCGACCAGCCCGCCTACCTGATCTACACCTCCGGCACCACCGGCACACCGAAGGGCGTGGTGGTCAGCCACCGCGGACTCGCCGACTTCGGCGCGCAGCAGGTCACCCAGTACGGGATCACCCCCCGGAGCCGGACCATGCACATGGCCTCGCCGAGCTTCGACGCGTCGGTGCTGGAGATCCTGATGGCCGTCTCCGCCGGCTCGACGATGCACATCGTCCCGCCGGGAATCGTCGGCGGCGCCGAGCTCGCCGAGCTCATGCGCGACGCGCGGATCACGCACGCGTTCCTGACCCCGTCGGTGCTGACGACCATGTCCCCGGACGACGTCCCCGACCTGGAGGCTCTCGTCATCGGCGGCGAGCACCCGAACTCCGAGGTGGTGCGCACCTGGTCGAGCGGCCCGCAGCTGTTCAACGCCTACGGTCCCACCGAGACCACCGTCGTCGCCGCGGTGTCGTCGCCGATCAGCCCCGACTACACGACGCTCACGATCGGCCGGCCCATCCGCGGAATCTCCGCGGTGGTGCTCGACGAGCGCCTGCGCCCGGTGGCCCCCGGCGCGATCGGCGAGTTGTACATCGCCGGTGAGCATCTCGCCCGCGGTTACCACGGTGTCCGGCCCTTGACGTCGAAGCGGTTCATCGCCAACCCGTACGGCGATCCCGGTGAGCGGATGTACCGCACCGGCGACCTCGTGCGCTGGACCCCCGACCACGAACTCGAGTTCCGCGGGCGCGCCGACCACCAGACAAAGATCCGCGGGCATCGCATCGAACTCGGTGAGATCGATGCCGCCCTCGTCGCCGACGATGCTGTCCGTGCCGCCGTCACCACCACGCACGGCGAAGGCGACCGCGCGCATCTCGTGTCGTACGTGACGGTCACCGACGGCGAGCACGGTCAGGCCGCGGCGGTGCGGGACCGGTTGGCGCAACGGCTCCCTCGGCACATGATCCCGTCCGCCATCATCGAACTCGACGAGATCCCCACGACCCCGATCGGCAAGGTCGACCTCCGGGCACTGCCGGCGCCGGAAGCCGCGTCGGTCGGCGGAGACGTCGCGTTCGTCGCGCCGCGAACCCCGATCGAGCGGGCCGTCGCCGACCTCATCGCCGAGCGTCTCGAGCTCGAACCCGGCACCATCGGGCGCGATCACGACTTCTTCGATCTCGGCGGCAACTCGCTGCTGGCCACCCAGATCGTCGGCGCGCTCGAGAACCTCACCGGGCGTCGCATCCCCGTCCGCGAGGTCTTCGACCACTCGACCGTCGCCGGCATCGCCCGGCTCGGCGGCGCCGACACGGGCGACACATCTGTCGTCGAAACGCACACCCTGCCCGACCTGCGGCACGATCCGGACCGCCCGGCCCATCCCGGGCCCGCCCAGCAGCAGTTGTGGTTCCTCAACCAGCTCGCGGCCGGTTCCGACGCCGGTGAACGCCGCATGGAGGTCGAGAACGGCTCGCCGACCGCCGATTACGCCATCGCCTTCGCTCTGGATCTCCGCGGCGACCTCGACGTGGCAGCGCTGTCCGGCGCACTCCGGTACGCCGTCGGACGCCACGAGATGCTGCGCACGGTCTACCCCGAACACGACGGACGACCCGTCCTCGACGTGCGTCCCGTCGACGAGGCGCACACCGACCTCACCGTCGCCGAGACGACCGCGACCGACTGGCCGGAGCTCGCGCAGGCGCTGGCCCGCCGTCCGTTCGACCTCACCGCCGACGTGCCGCTGCGGGTCGCGCTGCACCGGATCGACGGCGACGCGGCACACCACAAGCTGACCCTCGTCATCCACCACATCGCCGCCGACGGCTGGTCGATGGTGCCGCTGCACCGCGACATCACCCGCGCGTACGCCGAGCTGCATACCGCCGCCGAGAACGGCACCGAACCCACGGTCACCGCCAACCCCGGGGCCCTGGACTACCGTGACTACCTGCGCTGGCAGGCACAGTACCTCGACACCCGGCCGGATCTGGCCGACCGGTGGCGAGAGGACCTCGACGGCCTCGATGTCGGACCGATCCTCGTACCCGACGCACCGGCCGGGGCCACCCGGACCGCGGGTGTCGTCGAGGTCGAGTTCGACGCCGGGCTGCGCAACCGCCTCAGCGCCCTGGGCAACGGCCGGGCGACCGAGTTCATGTGCGTGCACGCGGTGTTCGCCGCCCTGCTGCACCGGCTGAATGCCGACCCCCAGGTGCACGTCGCCGGCTCGGCATCGGACATCGTCATCGGCACCCCGGTCGCCGGACGCGCCGATCCCCGCCTGGCCGAGATCGTCGGCATGTTCGTGAACTCCGTCGTCCTCCGGACCCCGGTCGACGGGAGTCAGGGGTTCGCGACATTGCTCGACTCCGTCCGCAACCGTGATCTCGAAGCACTCTCGGCCGCCGACATGCCGTTCGAGCAGATCGTCTCGATGCTCAATCCGCCTCGGACGGACCGGCATCCGGTGTTCCAGATCGCCCTGGCCTTCGACGCCGGAGTCTCCGACACCCTCGAGCCGGACCACACCAGAGTGGACCTGCCCGGCCTGCAGATCGTCGCCGAGGAGATCGACACCGAGGGTGTGCGCTTCGACCTCGAGCTGCGAATCCGCAACGGGCGCGCGCGGTTCACCTATGCGACCGACGTCCACAGTTCCGAGCGTGTCACCGAACTGGCCCGGATGTTCGTCGACCTCGCGCGTACGGTCGCCGCGGACCCGTCCACACCTCTCGACGACCTCGCCGTCGGCGACGATCTCGCGAACACCATCGACGCCGAGGTCCACGACGACCGGACCGTCGAGCCGAGACACCTCGCCGACATCATCGCCGACACCGTCATCGATCACTCCGATCGAGTCGCCATCGAGGACGGCGACCGCACCCTCACCTACGCCGAGATCGACCAGATCTCCGCTCGCTGGGCCCGCGTGCTGCGCGATCTCGGGGTCGGACCGGAGGACGTGATCGCGATCGCCGTCGATCGCAGCCTGGAGTCGGTGATCGCCACATGGGCGGTGGCCAAGTCCGGTGCCGCCGCCCTGCCGGTCGACATGCGCTACCCGGCCGAGCGGATCGCGCACATGATCGCCGATTCCGGGGCCATCCTCGGCATCAGCGGCTCCGATCACCGCCGCGATGTGCCGCACGACATCTGGTGGCTCACCCCGCAGGACCTGTGCACGAGCGAGCGCTCGGCGTTGGGTTCCCCGGTGCGGCACCCGGATTCGGTCGCCTACATCGTCTACACCTCGGGATCCACCGGAAAACCCAAGGGCGTCAGCGTGACCCATCGCGGCCTGGCCGCCTTCGCGGCGAGCCAGCGGGAACGGTACGAGGTCGGCCCGGGTGACCGCACCCTGCTGTTCGCCTCCCCCTCGTTCGACGCATCGATGCTGGAGTTCCTCCTCGCGGTCGAGTCCGGCGCGACGATGGTGGTCGCGCCGACCACGATCTACGGCGGAGACGAACTCGTCGAGTTCCTCGACGAACGGGAGGTGACCCACGCGTTCATCACCCCGTCGGCGCTCGCCGCCGCCGCGCCGCATCCGCTGCCCCACCTGCGGACCCTGGGTGTGGGCGGCGAGGCGAGCACCCCGGAGCTGGTGGCGCGCTGGGGAACCGGCCGACGCTACATCAACTGCTACGGACCCACCGAGACGACCATCGTCGCCGCGATGTCGACGCCACTGCACCCGGGTGACCCGATCACCATCGGCACACCGGTCCACGAGTGCACCGCACTCGTCCTCGACCACCGGCTGCGCCCGCTGCCCGACCACGTCCCCGGCGAGCTCTACCTCGCCGGACCGGGAGTGGCACGCGGCTACCTGGGCCGGCGGAGCCTGACCGCCGGACGATTCGTGGCGTCCCCGGTCGGCCGCGGAACCGTCATGTACCGCACCGGCGACATCGTCCACCGCGATGCCGCGGGCGCGCTGACCTACCACGGACGCAGCGACAACCAGGTGAAGGTTCGCGGTTTCCGCATCGAACTCGACGAGGTGAGCGCCGCGCTGGCGGCCGTCGACGGGGTCGACTTCGCCACCACCGTCGTCCGCGGCGAGAGCGCATCGGCCACCCTGGTCGGATACGTCACCAGCTCGGGCGGGACCCTGGACACCGCAACGGTTCTCGAGGACATGCGCCGCAGGCTCCCCCGCCACATGGTCCCGTCCGCGATCGTCGTGCTCGACGAGATCCCCTTGACCGGCAACGGCAAGCTCGACCGCCGGGCGCTGCCGGAACCCTCGGCGAGCAGCATCTCGTCCGCCGGCCGCGCGCCGCGGACCGACGCCGAGACCGCGCTGGTCGAGATCGTCGCCGACGTGCTCGGGCTCGCCCCTGACGAGGTGGGGGCCACCGACGACTTCTTCCTGCTGGGCGGCACCTCGCTGCAGGCGACGACGCTGGTCAGCCGGATCAACCGGGCGTCGATCGACGGCCGGCTCCGCGTCCGGGACGTGTTCGACAACCCGACCGCCGAGGCGCTCGCCGGCCTCATCAGCCTGCCCGAGGACTGGGAAGCCGTCGCCGACGACGCGACCGGCCGCCCGGTCCGACGGGACGAGTTCCCGCTCGCACCGGTCCAGCGCCGCCTGTGGTCGCTGGCGGTCGCCGACCCCGCGTCGACCGAATACCTCATGCCCTTCGTCCTGCGACTCGCCGGCGACGTCGACGTCGACTCCCTCCGAGGGGCACTGACCGATGTCGTCGCACGGCACACGAGCCTGCGGACGGTCTTCGAGGCCGCGGACGGCACCCCGTCCGGCCGGGTGCTCGACGACCCCGAGGCCGTCGTCGGCGCGCTGACCCCGGTCGCTCCCGCGGACACGGACGCTCTCATGAGCGAGATCGCGCGTCTCGCATCGACGCCGATCGACCCGACCACCGAGGCCCCGCTCCGGGCGTCCCTCCTCGTCGAGCCCGGCACCCGGGACGACGATCCCGCGCATGTCCTGATGCTCGTCGTGCACCACATCGCGGCCGACGGCGCGTCGCTGCCGATCCTCGTCGGCGACCTGGCCCAGGCCTACCGCGAACGACGCGCCGGCCGCGCCGAGCCCTGGGCGGCAGCCGAACTCGACTACCGCGACCACGCCGTCGAGAGTGCGGCAGCGCCCGCGGGCGGAGAAGAGCTGGGGTTCTGGACCGAGCACCTCGCGGGTGCGCCCGCCGAGAGCACGGTCGAACCGGTGACCGGTGGGCGACGCGAATCCGGCGCCCGGTCGGTGAGCCTCAAGCTTCCGGCACACACCAGGGCGGGCCTGACCGCCTTCGCCCGGGAGCAGTCGACGACTCCGTTCTCCGTCATGCACACCGCGCTCGCGATCCTGCTGCACCGCCTCGGGGTCGGTGACGATCTGGTGATCGGCAGCCCCGTCGACAACCGCACCGGGATGGCCGGCGTCGACCGCGACTACAGCGGCGTGGTCGGCATGTTCGTGAACATGGTGCCGCTGCGCAGCCACCTGCGCAGCGCGGAGACCGTCGCCGCGCTCGTCCGCCGTACCCGCGACTCCGACATCGACGCCCTCGATCACCGGGGCGTGCCGTTCGATGACGTGGTGTCCGCGCTCAATCCCGAACGCGCACACGGACGTCACCCGATCTTCCAGGTGGCGCTGTCGGTGCACGACTTCGCCGGCGGCGCACCGACGCCGGTCGGCGGCGCGGACTCCCTCGCCGGGGCCGCCGTCCCGATGGACGACGGACTCCTCGCCGAGGTGGCCGAATTCGATTCGCTCGCGGCCAAGTTCGACCTGCAGTTCACCGTCACCGGCCTGGGTGCCACCGATGCCGACACCGACGCCGCCGTCCAGATCACCTATGACGCCGCCCGATACGGCCACGACGACGCCCAGATGCTGGGGACACGTCTGATGCGTGTGCTGCGCGGGATGCTCGGCGATCCCGGGCGCGCGATCGGCGACATCCGCATCACCGACCCACTCGAGGTCGCCGAGCGCACCCCCGCTCTGGGCCCGCGCGGCCAGGCGCCGACGACGCTGGACATGCTGATCGCCGACGCCGTGCGACGTCACCCGGACGGACTCGCCGTCATCGGGCAGCCCACCGGGGACGGCGACGCCCCCGAGACACTCACGTATGCCGAACTCGACGCCCGCTCGAACCGGCTGGCCCGGGTGCTGCTCGGCCGCGGGGTCGGCGCCTACGCACGGACGGACGACGAGCCGGGAACCGTGGGTCCCGACGTCCGGTCGTCCCGGGAGCCGGTGGTCGCGATGGCGATCAGCCGTTCCATCGATTCCCTGGTGGCGATCTGGGCGATCGTGAAGGCCGGCGCCGCGTATGTCCCGATCGACCCGGAGTATCCCGCCGACCGGATCGCGCACATGCTCGACGACAGCGGCGCGCAGCTGCTCGTGACGACGTCGTCCGCCTGGGAACGCATCCGGGAGAGCTCGGCCGGAGACGACGTACCGACCCTGGTCCTCGACGCGGCGCCGACCCGGACCCGCATGAAGCACTCGTCACCGGCACCGATCACCGACGCCGAGCGGGAGTCGACGATCCGTCCGGATCAGTTGGCGTACATCATCTACACATCGGGGTCGACCGGTAAGCCCAAGGGCGTGCTGGTCCCGCACAGCGGCTTGCGTGCCGTGCACGACGAGCTCGCCGAGCGCATGAATCCCGGACCCACGTCACGCGTGTTGCACTTCGCCTCACCGAGTTTCGATGCCTCGGTGCTGGAAATGCTCCTCGCGCTGGCCGGTTCGTCGGCGCTGACCATCGTGGAACCGCACGTCTACGGCGGTACCGCGCTCAGCGACGTGATCAGTGCGCGCCAGGCGACGCATGCGTTCATCACCCCCGCCGCGGTCGCCAGCATGGATCCCGCCGCTGTGCCGTCCCTGCGCGCTCTCGCAGTCGGTGGCGAGGCCTACGGGGCCGATCTCGTGCGGCGCTGGTCGCCAGGTCGCACGATGATCAACGTCTACGGCCCCACCGAGACGACGATCATCACGACCGGCAGCCGTTCGCTGACCCCGAACACGCCGCTGACGATCGGCACCCCGAACAACGGCGTCGGCGCACTCGTCCTCGACGATCGGCTGCACCCGGTGCCGCCCGGCGTCACCGGCGATCTGTACCTGACCGGCGTGCAGCTCACGCGCGGTTATCACCGTCGACCCGGGCTCACCGCCGTGCGTTTCGTCCCGGCTCCGATGGTCACCGGGCCGCGGTTCGCCGGGCAGCGGATGTACCGCACCGGTGACCTGGTCCGCTGGACCGCCGACGGGCAGCTCGCCTACGTCGGCCGCAGTGACACCCAGGTCCAGGTCCGCGGGTTCCGCATCGAACTGGGTGAGATCGACGACGCGCTCGCCGCCGAACCCGACGTCGACTTCGCCGTCACGCTGGTGGACGGCACCGGAACCGCGGCGATCCTGCGCAGCTACGTGACCGCGACCCGCGGGTCCGATCCGGACCCCGCGGATCTGCGGCGCCGGGTGGCGCGTCGTCTGCCGCGGCACATGGTGCCCGTGTCGGTCTCCGTGCTCGACGACATCCCGCTGACCCCGACCGGCAAACTCGACCGGGCGGCGCTGCCGACGCCGGCCGTGTCCGCCTCGGGGAGAGCACCGGCACCCGGGACCGAGGCGACCGTCGCCCGCGTCTTCGCCGAGGTCCTCGAGGTCGACATCGACGTCGTCGGCGCCGACGACGGGTTCTTCGACCTGGGCGGCAACTCACTGATGGCGACCGCGGTGACCAGCAGACTGACCGAACTCACCGGGCACCACGTCGCGGCGCAGACGCTGTTCGGGGCTCCGAGTCCCGCCGAACTCGCCGACCTGCTCGACGGGGAGGCGGATCCGAACCGGACCGACGGTCCGTCGACGTCGGGCCTCGACACACTGCTGCCGCTGCGCCGCGTCCAGGATGACGCCGGAAACGACGCTCCTGCACCACTGTTCGTGGTGCATCCGGCGATCGGCCTGTCCTGGAGCTTCACCTCGCTGCTTCCCCACCTGCCCGCCGACCGCGCGGTCTACGGCCTGCAGCATCCGGCGCTGGCCGGCGACCCGTGCCCGCGCACGATCGCCGACCTCGCCGAGGTCTACGTCGCGCGCTTGCGCACGGTCGCACCCGAGGGGCCCTACCACCTGCTCGGCTGGTCGCTGGGCGGGTTGATCGCCCACGAGATGGCCGTTCAGCTGCAGGAGGCGGGCGAGACCGTCGAGCAACTCGTCCTGCTCGACAGCTATGTCGTCGCCGAACGGCCCGACCTCGACACCGAGGCGTCGATCGCGGAGCTGATGCGCGAGTTCGGACTCGACGTCCCCGACGACGTCACCCCGGACGGCGACTCCGCCGAACCCACGGTCGCCGACGCGTTCCGGATCATCTCCGCCGCGGGCGGAGCACTCGGCGGTCTGTCCGAGGAGACCCTCACCACCGTCCACGAGGTGTTCCGGCACGCGTCACCGCTGGCGCGGAACTGGCAGCCCCGCGTCTTCGACGGTGACCTCACCTTCGTCACCGCGACCGTGGACGCCCACGACAGTCCACCGGCCGTCGCCGGCTGGCACACCAAGGTCACCGGTCGCGTGGTCGAGATCGAGGCCACCAGTACCCACGCGCGGATGTTGCTGCCGGAGAACGTCTCCGAGTGGATGACCGCAATCGAGGCTGGCCCGGGCACACCGGGAATCGCAGCACAGGAGGAGGAATCATGACGAACCCGTTCGACGACACCGAGGGGACCTTTCGCGTCCTCGTCAATCACGAGAACCAGCATTCCCTGTGGCCGGACTTCGCCCCCGTTCCCGACGGCTGGCGCGTCGTGTTCGGTCCGTCGGGTCACGACGAGTGCCTGGAGTACGTCGAGGAGAACTGGCGAGACATGAGGCCCGCCAGTCTGATCCGGTCGATGGAACGTTCGCAGAACACTGAAAGGGAGGTCACACATGGGGCGGCACAGTATGGCTGACACGACCTCGGCGGACACCGCATCGCCGGACACGACTCCCGGCGGAATGTCCACCGACACGGTCACCCCCGCGCCGAACGCCCTCGAACTGCGCGGCCTACGAAAGACATTCCGCACCGGCCTGTTCGGCCGTGGCCGCCGCGTTCAGGCCCTCGACGGCCTGGACCTCACGGTGCCCGCGGGCACCGTGCACGCGCTGCTCGGACCCAACGGGGCGGGCAAGACCACGACCGTCCGCGCCGTGGCGACCCTGATGAAGCCCGACGAGGGCACCGTCCTCGTCGACGGGGTCGACGCCATCGCCGATCCCGGTGCCGCCCGCAAGATCATCGGCGTCTCCGGCCAGTACGCGGCCGTCGACGGGAACCTGACCGGTTTCGAGAACCTGCGGATGGTCGGGCAGCTCTACGGACTGTCGCGGGCCGAGGCCTCCGGGCGGGCGCGCGAACTGATCGCCGACCTCGCGCTCCAGGACGCGGCCGACCGACCGATGCGCACCTACTCCGGCGGTATGCGCCGGCGGCTCGACCTCGCCGGTGCCCTCATCAACCGGCCGTCACTGGTGATCCTCGACGAGCCGACCACCGGGCTGGATCCGCGAGGTCGCCGACAGATGTGGGAGGTCATCACCGAACAGGTCGCGGGCGGTGCGACCGTACTGCTGACGACGCAGTACCTCGAGGAGGCCGATGCGCTGGCGGACGAGATCACCGTCATCGACCACGGCAGCATCCGGGCACAGGGTAGCGCCGCCGCTCTCAAGGCCTCCACCGGCGCCTCGATTCTCACCATCGAGGTGCGTTCGGACGACGGCCGCCACGACGAGCTGGTCGCCACCACACTCGCCGAGGTCGGACTCGGGATGCCCGAACGACTCGAGGACCCGGACCGCACCGACGCACCCCTCGCCGAGCAGACGGCTGCCGGAGTCACGAAGTGGTCGGTACCGGTCGACGAGGGAACGCGCAGCGCGGTCTCCGCCGTCCGGGCACTGGATGCCGTCGGCATCGACGTCGTCGACGCCACCGTCGCGACCCCGACCCTCGACGACGTGTTCCTGGCGCTCACGGAGCGGAACACGCAGGCGAGCGACGGCAGCGGTGACCGCGGTGCCGGAGCACAGGCGACGGCCGACGCCGACACCACCGTCATCCCGAAGGTGTCCGACGCCGATCCCGACCTCTCCCACGCCCCGACGACCCGATCGGATCGACTCCATGCTCACTGACACCGCAGTACTGGTCGAGCGGAACCTGCTCACCGTCAAGCGAATTCCCACACTGCTCATCAGTGCCACCATCCAGCCGCTGATGTTCGTGTTCCTGTTCGCCTACGTCTTCGGCGCGACCTTCGGCGGGGGCTCCTACCGCGAATTCCTGATGGCCGGCATCTTCACCCAGACCGTGGTGTTCAACGCGGCCTTCACCACCGTCGGTCTGGCGAACGACACCTCCGACGGCATCGTCGACCGGCTGCGGTCGCTGCCGATGTCCCGGCTGGGCGTCATCAGCGGTCGGGTCACCTCCGACATGCTCCTGGGCGTGGTCGGTCTCGCGGTGATGGTCGCCTGCGGCCTGGCGATCGGATGGCGCGTGTACGGCAGCGCGGGCGACGCCGCCCTCGCCTTCGGCATCATCGGCCTGTTCGCGCTCGCCATGGCGTGGGTGGGTGCGGTGACCGGTCTCGCCGCGCCGAATGTCGAAGCCGCGCAGAGCATCGGCTTCCTGTGGATGTTCCCCGTCACCTTCCTGTCGAGCGCCTTCATCTCCGCCCAGAGCCTGCCCGGGCCGTTGCGTGCGATCGCCGAGTGGAATCCGGTGACCGCAGTGGCGACCGCCTCCCGGCAGCTCTTCGGCAACGAGGCGCCCCCGACCTTCCCCGAGGCCACCGGATGGGTCGCCGACCACGCGGTCGGCTACTCGGTCGGTTCGGCCCTGGTCATACTGGCGGTGTGCATACCTGCGTCGCTCATCCTGTACCGCCGCTCCGCGAATCGATGACCTCCGCGTCAGCGCTGTGCGAATTCACGATCGGCATACCCGCGATCAACGATCGGCCGAGAAATCCCCATGTGTTCGTTACCGTGGACCAGTGACACCGGACGATGGCAGCGCGGCCGCCCACGCGCACCACGGACGCGGGGGCGAGGCAGGGATGTTGCGGGAGCTGCTGGCCGCGGCCGCGGCGGGCGACCGAACCGCGTTCTCCACTCTGTACGACCTCACGAGTTCGCGCATCTACGGTCTCGCGTTCCGGGTCGTGCGCGACCGCCAGTACGCCGAGGAGATCGTCCAGGAGGCGTACCTGCAGTACTGGCAGAAGGCTGCCGAGTACCAGCCCGGGCGCGGGTCGGTCATCACCTGGATGATGACCATCGCCCACCGGCGGGCCGTCGATCGTGTGCGCTCCGAGGAGCTGCAACAACAGCGGATGTCGCAGTACGGCGCGGTGTCGGTGGAGACACCGCGGAACATTCCGCTCGAGGTCGTTGTACAGACCGACGAGGCGCGTACGCTACGAACATGTCTCGGTACGCTCACGGAACTGCAACGGAGCTGCATCGAGATGTCGTACTTCGGAGGCCTGACCTATCCCGAGGTCGCCCGGCACACCGACACCCCCTTACCCACCATCAAGTCTCGGATTCGAGATGGCCTGCGTCGGTTGAGAAATTGCCTGAGGACGCACGAGGACGCCTGAACCCACAATGACCACACCCGATACGACGTCCGGGGACCGCGGGTCCGCCTGGCTCGACGATCACGTCGAGCTCTTCGCGGTCGGCGCGCTGACCCCCGACGAGACGACCCGAGCCGAACAGGAACTAGCCGCCCTGCCTCCGCAGCGGCGCGCGGCCTACGACGCGCAGATCACCGACATCCACGCGGCCATGGCCGGTTTCGCGACGACCTATGCGCTCGACGCGCCGCCCGAACTCCGGGACCGGGTGTTGCATCACGTCTTCGAGGGCGCGGCGCTCAACCCGGACGCCTACATGCCCGCGGGCATCGATCCCGGCCCGCCGAACGCGAGCGGCGCCGCCATCGACCCGGAGCCCGCTGCCGCTCCGGCCGGCACGGATCGATCCGGGGAGACCGACCTCGTGCCACCGACACCGATCGAACTGCGGCCCCGCGAATCATCCCGCGGCCAACACCGGGCCGGTGGCACCGCACCGCGTCCGGCACGCGCCACCGCGATCCTGGCGGCGGCGGCCGTGACGGTGGCAGTGGCGCTGGGAGCGGGCGTGCTCATCGGTCGCACCACCGCCCCGGAAACCTCCACGTCGACGACGGCGCTCAGCGACTCCCAGCGCGAGGTGCTCGGAGTGCTCACCGCAGCCGACGCGTCGGTGACCGTCGAACCACTCGCCGACGACCGCGGGACCATCGCGGTGGTGACGTCCGAGTCCGCCGATCAGGCCGTCGCGCTCCTGCGGGATCTGCGCACTCCGATCCCGGCCGACAGCACCTACCAGTTGTGGTTGGTCGGCGGTGCCGACCAACCCGTGCCGGCCGGCCTGATCCCCGGCGACGACACCGCCCCCGTGGTGGTGAACGACGTGGGCGGGTCGAGCGTGCTCGCGGTGACCATCGAACCGGCCGGCGGCTCGCCACAGCCGACGACGCCGATCCTCGCCCAGGTCGCCCTCTAGTCCCGGCGTGATTCGATCCTTCGGGTGACAGTCGTAGCGTTCTGTTCCCCGACGACGATCCATAGACTGAGGAGCCGTTCGGTGCGTCGGCGAACGGGTGCGTCTCGAGAACGAGTGGGTGCGGTGTGAACGGAAACGGTCGTCGACCTCTCGACGGTTGGAAGCTGCTCGCCGGGATGATGACGGTGTGTGCGGTCATCGCGGGCCTCGCGACCGCGCCCGGGGCGCGGGCTTCCGCGGCACCGCCGTCGGCTCCCGACGGTTCCCGCATCGTCGACTCCTACCGCGACGACGCACAACAGGTGACCCTGCTGGTCCACTCCGCGGCCATGAACCGAACGGTTCCGGTCACCGTTCTCACTCCCCGGGACCGCTCCCGGCCGGCCCCCACCTTCTATCTGCTGAACGGCGCAGGCGGCGGTGAGGACTCCGCGACCTGGGACGCGCGGACCACCTACAAGCGGTACTTCGCCGGCAGGCACGCCTACGTCGTCACGCCGATCGGTGGCGCCTACTCGTACTACACCGACTGGCAACGCGACGACCCGGCGCTGGGCCGCAACAAGTGGCAGACCTTCCTCACCAAGGAACTCCCGCCGCTCGTCGACGACGAATTCGACACCACCGGGGTCAACGCGATCGCCGGGATCTCCATGGCGGGGACCTCGGTGCTCAACCTCGCCATCGCGGCCCCCGGGCTGTACCGGTCCGTGGCCGCCTTCAGCGGGTGCGCCCGGACCAGTGATCCCGCCGGGCAGCAGTACATCCGGCTGGTTGTCGAGGACCGGGGCCAGGCGGACATGACCAACATGTGGGGGCCTCTCGACGGTCCCGGATGGCGGGCCAACGACCCCTACCTGAACGCGGCGAAACTCCGTGGCAGCAAGGTCTACATGACCACCGGCACGGGAGCGCCGGGAGTTCACGAACAGCTGGCCGACCCGAGCATCGCGGGCGACGGCTTCACACTGGCCAACCAGGCGATCGTGGGCGGCGGGATCGAGGTCGCGATCGACATCTGCACGCGGCAGATGGTCGAGCGCATGCGTTCGCTCGACGTCCCGGTGCACGTCAACTTCCGCCCGGCCGGCACCCACTCATGGGGCTACTGGCAGGACGACCTGTACCAGACCTGGCCGCGGATCGAACGCGACCTGCGATGAGGTCCGGCCGGCGTCCGCGTCACCCGACTCGGCCCATCGGTCGGGAACTCACCACGCGTCGAGGCCCGTGTATCCGTCCTGCAGAGCGCGAGCGAAGAGATGAGTCTTGGTCGGCGCACCCCGTCCGACGGCTGTGTACTTGGCACGGATTCGTGCAAGGTGCGTGCTGACCGTCGACGCCGAGATGAACAGGCGGGCCGCGGCATCCTCCTTGGAGTCGGCGGCGAGCCATGCCAGCAAGACCTCGATCTCGCGGTCGGACAGGCTCGGTCGAGGGATCGCGGCGGCCACCTCCCCGCTCCCCCGGTAGTCCGCCAGACGCGCAACGGGCTTGTGCCCCATCGTGTCCGGCCCATCGGCACGGCGTGGTGCCGGCAGGGCGCCGGTCGCGAAGATCTGTGTGGTCGCCGTCATTGATCCCATCCCCTTTTCGATCAGCGCATCGCTGACGTCCCCCGCGCCGCACGCTCCACGCGTTCTCATCGTTGTCCCACGGTAGGTCGGCCGTGGTGTTGGTCGGTAGACCCAGAACTGGGGACCTCGGCCCGCCCCAACCGATCTCGCATCCGATTCCCCATTCGCTCCCCTCCTCTGTCTTCCGGTCGGCATCCCCGACGTCCGGGCAGTGTCACCGCTCGCGGGCGGTTCGCACTCCGCTCACCGCCGGCGCCCCCGAGAGTCGTCGGAGACCGCTCCGCTGGTCCGTCGGCGCCGCTGCGGCACCGGCAACCAGCCGTCTTCGACCGCACGTTTGAACAGGTCCACCTTGGTGTGCGTAGGCCTCCCCGCATCCGCGTATTTCTGGCGAATCCGCTTGAGGTATTCGTTGACCGTCTCGGCGGACACCCCCAGGGCGGCGCCGACCCGAGCCGAGGTCTCCCCGGATGCGTAGAGCGCCAAGACCTTCTGCAACTGAGGAGACAGGTCCACCGCGGCGAGCTCCGGATCGCCGTCGATGGCTGCGGCCCACTCCGTGGTGAGAACCGCCCTGCCCCGGGCCGCCGACCGGATCGCATCGATGATGACCGACTCGTCGGCCGATTTGAGGACCACGCCGAGCGCTCCGGCCCGAGCCGCCGATCGCAACAGCGCCGGATGCTCGCCGGACGTGTAGACGACAGTGGCGACCCCGGCGGCCGACAAGGCGGTGACATTCTCGCGCGGCGTCGTGCCGTCGTCGAGGCGCAGGTCCAGGAGGACGACGTCGAGGGGCATCCCGCCGAGGACACCGTCGACTGTCGAGGCAGCGCAGACCAGCGAGATGTCGGCGATCGGGTCGAGTACGCGCTCTATCCCCCAGATCGGCGATCGATGGTCGTCGACCATCCCGACGCGGACGAGCGACCCGCCATCCTCCGACGGTCCTGTCGTCATCGCGTTCACCCCCTCGGAACCCGTCGGCGCGATCGGCCGCGACAGCTGTGCCTGTCTCACGACGACCCGGTTCTCAGCAAGTACACAGCGTTTTGCGACGTTGTACTCAGCGAACGTATCCGACGAGTCGGACACATTCCCCCGTCGTCGACCTCACCAGCGACGATCTGTCCCAATCTGGAACCGTTTGTGTCCACATTCTTGGGGACATCGCCACCTCGCGACATCCGCGACCGACACGTGCAAGACTAGAACATGTTCTAGAAATCGCGATTCAGGCCCGTCCGCGCCGTCGACCGGTCGTGATCCCACCCCGAGAAGGAGAACAGGTGAGCGCACCTTCGACCCACGACGTACTCGGCACCACGGTGACGATGCCGGTCGAGATCCGGCACGCCCGGTGCTTCGTCGCCGGGTTCACCGCCGACACCGCGGCCGTCACCCGGGCCATCGACGCCCAGTCGGCGCGGCCCGGCATCCTCCGGCCGCTGCGCATCCGGCCCGGTCGCACGATGTGCATGCTCGTGTTCGTCGACTACGTCGACGGCGATCTCGGACCGTACAACGAGTTCGGGGTGTGTTTCCTCGTCGAGGACCCGACCGTTCCGCCCGCCTCACCGGTCCGGGCGCTGCGTTCCCTGCTGAAAGGCGACGCGCGTGCGCTCGTGCACCGCCTCCCGGTCGACGGCGAGTTCACCCTGGCCGCCGGCCGAGGCATCTGGGGCTTCCCCAAGACGCTCGCCGAGTTCGACGTCGACCACTCCTCGGCCACGAGACACGGCCGGCTCGTCGCCGATGACGCGCTCATCGCCGACCTGAGCGTGAAGCCGGGGATCAAGGTCCCCGACTCCACCGCCGACACCGTGTTGCACGCCTACTCGCAGCTCGACGGCATCACCCGGATGACACCGTGGCGCCTGACCTCCACCGGCGGAACCCGCACGCGGATCGGCGGTGCGCGCCTGACCCTCGGCGACCACCCGATCGCCGACGAACTGCGGTCGCTGCGGCTCGGCCGACATGCGCTCATGTCCAGCTCGGTGGACCGGATCACGATGCGTTTCGAGGACCCCACGCTCGTCTGACCGGGCCGGCGGCTCCCGTGGACGCGGGTCTGCGGACGCCCGGGCCGCGGTCGCGGACAATGGCCCCATGAGCAATCTGGAAACGGACCCCGTCGAGGTCGAATGCCGCGCCGGGGCCGGCATCGCCTCGGGTTCGGGCCTCCTCCACATGGACGTACTCGCCGCCCGCGACGTACCGCTCGGCGGGCCGCGCGCGATGACCGTGCACCGGACGCTGCCGCAGCGGTCCCGGTCGCTGATCGGGGCCTGGTGTTTTATCGACCACTACGGTCCCGACGACGTCGCGAGCAGCGGCGGGATGGACGTTCCGCCGCACCCCCACACCGGACTCCAGACGGTCAGCTGGTTGTTCACCGGGGAGGTCGAGCACCGGGACACGATGGGCAACCACGCGATGGTCCGCCCCGGCGAGATCAACCTGATGACCGCCGGACACGGGATCGCGCACACGGAGGTCTCGACACCCGACACCACGACTCTGCACGGCGTGCAGCTGTGGGTCGCCCTGCCGGCCGACAAGGCCGACACCCCACGCGACTTCGCGCACCACCGGCCCGACGCGCTCGACCTCGGCGGAGTGACCGCCAAGGTCTTCCTCGGAGACCTGTTCGGCACGCGCTCGCCGGTGCACACGTTCACGCCGCTGAGCGGCGCCCAGCTGGACTTCGCGCCCGGCGCCACGGTCGACATCGACGTCGATCCCACCCACGAACACGGCATCCTGGTCGACACCGGGGCCATACAGGTCGCCGGAACCGATGCGGCACCGCTGTCCCGCACCGAACTGGGCTACCTCGGGCTCGGCGCGCGACGGATCACACTGACCAACGTCGCCGACACCGACGCGCGCGTCGTCTTCCTCGGCGGCGCACCGCTGTCGGAGGACATCGTCATGTGGTGGAACTTCATCGGTCGCACGCACGAGGAGATCGTCGCCTACCGGGACCAGTGGGAAGCCCACAGCGAGCGATTCGGGCAGGTCCACGGTTACGTCGGATCGACCCAGCACCTGCCCGCTCCGCCGCTACCGCATTCGCGTCTGCGCGCCCGGACCAACACACCCGGGCGCGCCACCCCCTGAACCGAACAGACCGCAAACCCACCACGGATGCACAAACGCGCTCCCGATTCGGGGGCGCGTCTGTCCATCTGTGGTGGGTTTGTCCACCGGGAGACTCTCAGCCGGCGATCACGCCGTGCCGAGCAGCCTCGCGAAGTTCGCGATTCCCGCGGCCTCGACCGCCTGCTGCCGGCCGCCGGCCGCATCGGATGCGATCGACGGTCCCCGGGCGGGGGCGTCCACCGGACCCGCACCGCCCCGCGGCGTGAGAAGCGACGCGAGTTCGGCTGCGGCGCGGGCGATCCGGTCGTTCAGCGAGGCGGTGTCCCCGCCGGCGCCCGCCCAGTCCGCCGATGCGGCGTAGACACCGGTCGGCAGGACGACGGTGCGCAGGTAGGCGAACAGCGGTCGCAGTGCGTGATCGAGCACCATCGAGTGTCTTGGGCTGCCACCGGTCGCGCCGATCAGCACCGGCTTACCCGCCATCGCATCGATGTCGACGAGATCGAAGAACATCTTGAACAGCCCGCTGTAAGAGGCGTTGAACACCGGCGTCGCCACGATCAGGGCGTCCGCGCCCTCGACCGCGTCGAGCGCCGTGCGGGCCCCGCCCGAGGCGAAGCCGACCGTCATCGCCTGGCCGAGGTCCCCGGCGAGGTCACGCAGGTCGACGATTTGGACGTCCGCGCGCCCCGGCCCGAGTCGTTCGGTGACCGCCGCGACCATCCGGTCGATGAGCAGTCGCGTCGACGACGGTTCGGACAGGCCCGCGTTCACCGCAACGATCCGCAGTGCGGTCACGACGACACCTCCACACCTTCCTCGACATCCCGGCGCGCGGCGACGAGCGACGCGTGCGTCGGCGCATCGGGAACGTCGGCGGGGCGACCCTCGGCGAATCCGGCCCGCAGGTCCGGCAACACCTCGCCGAGCAGGTCGAGCTGCTCCAGCACGGTCTTGAGCGGAAGTCCCGCATGGTCGACGAGGAACAACTGACGCTGGTAGTCGCCGAAGGTCTCCCGGAAGGTCAGCGTCTTGTCGACGAACTCGGCCGGGCTGCCGACGGTCAGCGGCGTCTGCGAGGTGAAGTCCTCGAGCGACGGCCCGTGGCCGTACACCGGCGCGTTGTCGAAGTACGGACGGAATTCCCGCACCGCGTCCTGCGACTTCGGCCGGATGAAGAACTGCCCGCCGAGTCCGACGATGGCCTGATGGGCCTTGCCGTGTCCGTAGTGCTCGTACCGTTCGCGATAGAAGTTGATCAACCGCTGGAAGTGCTCATTCGGCCAGAAGATGTTGTTCGCGAAGAAGCCGTCGCCGTAGTAGGCGGCCTGTTCGGCGATCTCGGGACTCCGGATCGAGCCGTGCCAGACGAACGGTGCCACATCGTCGAGCGGACGAGGGGTCGAGGTGAAGGACGTCAGCGGAGTGCGGAACTGTCCCTCCCAGTCGACGACGTGCTCGGTCCACAACCGGTGCAGCAGGTGGTAGTTCTCGATCGCGAGTGGAATGCCCTGCCTGATGTCCTGTCCGAACCACGGATACACCGGACCGGTGTTGCCGCGCCCGAGCATCAGGTCGACACGCCCGTCGGCGAGGTGCTGCAGCATGGCGAAGTCCTCGGCGATCTTCACCGGGTCGTTGGTGGTGATCAGCGTGGTCCCAGTACTCAGTTGCAGGCGCTGGGTCTGCGCCGCGATGTAGGCGAGGGTCGTGGTGGGCGACGACGAGAAGAACGGCTCGTTGTGGTGCTCGCCGAGTGCGAACACGTCGAGTCCGATGTCCTCGGCCTTCTTCGCGATCTCGACGATCGCCTTGATCCGCTCGTGCTCGGTCGGCGTCGTACCCGTGGTGGGGTCGACGGTGATGTCGCTGACGCTGAAGAGTCCGAACTGCATTTCGCGCCTCCTTGTCGTGGTTACACACACTCTAACCGGACCGCGGTCCGATTAATTCCGGAGGCCGGTGGGTTAGTGTTGGCTTACTGCGGGGAAGCGCCGCGGACCGGCGCCGGGAGCGAAGCGAGCGGGCCGAGAGACGCCAAGAGATACAGCATTCAGGAGAGTCGCATGAAGATCCGGAAGTCCGTCGCTGCCGTCACCCTCGCCGGGGCCGCGTTGTTCGTCGTCGCCGGTTGTTCGGAGTCCACCGACACCGTCGACGAGGCCACGAGTGCGGTGTCGACGGCCGTCGAGTCCGCTGCCAGCCAGGCCGAGACCGCCGCCAGTGACGCGGTCGACGAGGTCACCGGCCTCAGCAACGACGACGCGCAGGAAACCCTCCGCCAGGCCATCGATCCGGCCACCTCATCCGAGGAGCTCGACCAGGTCATCGACGTCACCAACCCGGCGACCAAGCCCGCCGCGATGGCGTTCGCGAAGGGCGCGTCCGCGGCCGGTTACACCCCGGACGCGTTCTCGGTCAAAGAGGTGACCGAGAACGGAGATGACAAGGCGACCGCCACCGTCGCCGTGAAGAGCCCGCATTCGCCGGCACCGGTCGACATCCAGCTCTCCTTCGTCAAGGTCGACGGCGACTGGAAGCTCAGTGGTGACGCCATCCAGCAGCTGATCAGCATGGGTAGCGGCCAGCAAGAGGGCAACTAGACCCCCGGCCCACGTCGCCTCCTCGCCTACACTCGGACGGGTGCGGTTCCGCCCCGGCGCCGGACGGCGAGGAGGTGTACGTGCGTACCGATCATCCCACCCAACCGTTCGCTCCGCCGGTGACCGAACGGCATGAGCGGTGGCCACTGGTCAACGATCTCGACGACACCGAACTCCCGAACGCGACCGAGCCGGAGCCCGAGCGCGTCGTCGTCGCGAGCGCTTCCGCGCCGGACTCACCGGTCCCGACCAGGATCGACACCGCGGCGAGACCGACTCCGCGGGCGGCGACCCGGGTGCAGACCAGGCTTCCCGCACGCGAACATGCCGCGTTACCGCCAGTGGGCGACTTCTGGGACCTGCAGAATGTCGGCCCGGTGTCCCTGGCCGCGATGCCGTTGCCGGCCGGACCGGTTCCGCCCCGCCCGGCGCCCTACCTGACCCGGCCCGTCGGCGGCCGTCCCGTCGCTCCGGCCGCATCGCTGGCGCTGACCACCGGCCTGATCTCGATTCCCCTGACGCTCGTCCTCGGCCTGGGCGCGGTTCTCGGTCTGGTCGCCGTGGTCTCCGGCGCCGTCGCCGTGAGACAGGTCCGTCGCGCCCCCGCGGAGCGCAAGGGAACCGGCCGCGCAATCACCGGCATCGTGACCGGCGCCGGCAGCATGGTCGTCGGTGGCCCGATCCTGCTTCTCGTCCTCTTCCTCGCCGGACTGTAGTCACAAGAACGCCCGCGCCTCGGCTGGCGGGCGGATGGACACCACAAAAATGACGAGACCCGCCGTTCGGCGGGTCTCGTCGTGGTGTCCGTGTGTGTCGGGGACTTAGCTGACTGCGCGCAGCCGCGGCCTGACCGAGGCCACTTCGCCGCGTTCGCGCCCGAGCCAGGCCTGGATCTCGCCGATGACCTGCAGCCTGGCGTCCACCGGGTCGATGTCGGCGAGCGACGGCATGCAGTGCATCAGAGCGGCGTAGAACGCCGAGGTCGGCGACATGCCGTACTCGGCGAGCACGTTTCCGTAGTCTTCGACGCGATCGGCGAGTTCACCATAGGTGAGAGCCTCATCGCCCAGCCGAACTGCTGTCAGGTGGGGCGTGATCGCCCCTCGGTTCTGGATGTCGTCCAGAAGTAGCTGGTCCATGATTACTGCCTTCCCGCCCGTGGAGCGTCGATCGCCGTGTCCGCGCCTCCCCTGACGTTGGCACCGAGCGATCCTCCAACCCAGTGTGCCCTACCTCATTCAAGTAGTAGAACACTGGCTCAACATGTGTGGGATATTCCACAACAATTCCCGTAACTCTGCTGTACTTCGATGTTACGGCTGTGACTGCAGTTGAAACAGGAACCCAGTGAGTTGCTTCGTTACCTGTTATCCACATGCAACTGTCCCGACATTCAAGCTAGTCCGACTTTGCAGATCGCGAGTGTCGAACCCCCGAACCGAGGCTCAGGCGTCGCCGCCCTTGTCCGCCTCCATGGCCTCGATGAGGCTCTTGGGCCGGAGGTCGGTCCAGTTCTGCTCCACATACTCCAGGCACGCCGCCCGGCTGTCCTCGCCGAAGACCTTGGTCCATCCGGCGGGGATGTCCGCGAAGGTCGGCCACAGCGAGTGCTGGTTCTCGTCGTTGACGAGCACGTAGAAGCGGCCGTCCTCGTCGTCGAATGGGTTCGTCATGGGTGTCCTTTCTCCGTTGGCGCGGCGACTGTCGTCACCCGCCTGCATTTGTTGTTGTCGAACGTAATGGCTCTCGGCCGGGACGTCGGCGAGGTCAGGTCGATGATGTCACGCAAATCCCCTCATTCCGGTCCCCGACCGTCCGTGGCGTCGATCCGCGACAGCTGGGCGTCGAGAGTCGGCCCGATGACCGCCAGCGCGTCGGCGTTCGCCATCCCGAGGTGGTGTGTGGCGACGTCGACGTTGTCGATCGCACCGGTCACGAACGGCCGCCAGGCACCGGCCAGCAGGGACGGGTCGTCCTTGTCCTCCGTGGCCGTGAAGACGTGCATGTCGCCCGCGAAGACGTCCGGCCGGTAGTCGAGGACCACCTGGGTGGAGGAATCGAAGCTGTCCATGATGCGCTCCACCTGATCCTCCGCCAGCAGACCCATGCCGGAGATCTGCTGCCGGATGATGGCGGTGACCTCCTCGGAGGTGGACGCCTGCACGTCGTCGCCGAGATCGAAGAGATCCCGCCAGCCGCCCAGGACGTCCGCCACCGTCGACGCGTCGGGCTCGATGGTCTCGGCGACGGTGGACCCCGGTGCGGCGCCGGACTCGGCGACCCTCCCGGACGCGTCCTCGTCGGTCGACGGACGCTCGTGACCGACGATCACGGGCTCGTCTTCCGGCCGCGAGTCCATGATCCCCAGGTAGGCGACGCTCTCACCGAGTTCGACGAGGTGGGTGGCCATGGCGTGCGCGATGACACCGCCGACGGACCAGCCGAGCAGGTGGTACGGGCCGCTCGGCTGGACGCGGCGGATCTCCTCGACGTAGCGCCGGGCCAGTGCCCGCGCGTCGGTCACGCTCGGTTCTCCGGTCACCACGTGCGGGTCCTGCAGCCCGTAGATCGGCCGATCCCGGAGGTGGGGTGCGAGCCCACCATAGAACCAGGCGAGGCCGCCGGCGGGGTGCACACAGAACAGCGGCGGCCGCGATCCCTCGCCGCGGAGGGTGATCACGACGTCGCTGCTCACCGAGTTGCCGTCGGCCAGTCGTCGGGCCAGACCATGCACGGTCGGGTCGTTGAACAGCCACGCGAGCTCGATGTCGAAGCCGTTGTGGTCGCGCAGCGCGGCCGCGACGCGAGTGGCCGACAGGGAATTGCCGCCGAGGTCGAAGAAGCTGTCGGTGGCCCCGACCCGCTCGACGCCGAGGATCTCGGCATAGGCGTCGGCGATCGCCTGCTCGACCGGGGTGGCCGGCGCGACGAACTCGACGGTGGCCACCTCGGGTGCGGGCAGCGCCGCGCGGTCGAGCTTGCCGACCGGGGTCAGCGGGAACTCGTCGAGCACCGTGATCGACGCGGGCACCATGTGCGCGGGGAGCTGCGCGGCCAGCAGGTCCCGCAGAGCGTCCACCTGGACGCCGTCACCGACGACATAGGCGGCCAGGCTCGACGCCACCGAACTCGGTGTCCCCGTCGCCCCGACGCCGACGACGACCGCCGAACGCACCTCGGGCGCCGACCGCAGCACCGCCTCGATCTCGCCGAGCTCGATGCGGAGTCCGCGGAGCTTCACCTGGTCGTCGCTCCGACCGGAGTACTCGAGCGTGAGTGCGCCCGAGCGCGACTCACGCCACCGCACGACGTCGCCGGTCCGGTACATCCGGCGTCCGGACCCCGCGTACGGACTGGCGACGAATCGCGAGGCGGTCAGGTCGGGCTTGTCGAGGTAGCCGCGCGAGAGGGCGGGTCCGAGGACGTAGAGTTCCCCGGCCACGCCGACCGGCACCGGTCGCAGGTGTGCGTCGAGCACCAGGAACTCGACGCCGGGCAGCGGGCCGCCGAGGCGGACCGGGTCGCCCGGTGTCGCCGCCTCGCCGACCGCGATCATGATCGTCGTCTCGGTCGGGCCGTAGCCGTTGTGGATGCGGGTGTGCGATGACCACTCGTCCATCACCGACTGCGGAACCGCCTCGCCGCCCGCGGACACCGCCTGCAGGCTCGGCAGCGCAGCCGGGTCGAGCGTGGACAGCACCGACGGGGTGAGGAAGGTCGTGGCGACTTCGTGTCGCTGCATGAACTCCTGCAGCTCCGCACCGCCGACCGCCGTCGACGGGCGGTAGACGAGCGTCCCACCGTTGATCGTCGCGAGCAGGTATTCGAGCACGGAGGCGTCGAAACTCGGGGACGCGAATCCCAGGACGACCGCCCCGTCTTCGGTGCCCATCGCCCGCGACTTCGCGACGGCGAAATTCCGCAGTCCCGAGTGCGACACCGCGACGCCCTTGGGGCGACCTGTCGACCCCGAGGTGTAGATGACGTAGGCGACGTTGTCGATGCGGACCGGACCGGCCGGCTCCACCGTGACGTCCGGGGTGGCGTCGAGTTCGGCCAGCACCGAGGCGTCGTCGAGCCGGGTCCACTCGAAGCCCTCGTCCGGCAGCGCCCCGACGCCGGCGACCGACAGACCCATCCGGGCGCCGGAGTCCTCCACCATCGTCGCCACCCGTTCGGCGGGGTAATCCGGATCGATCGGGACGTAACCTCCGCCGGTCTTGGCGACCGCCCAGATCGCGACCAGAAGGTCGACGGACCGGGGAATCGCCAGTGCCACCAGCGTTTCCGGACCGACCCCACGGCCGATCAGCCAGCGCGCCAGGCGGTTGGACCGGGCGTGCAGCGCGGAGTACGACAACGTCGCGCCGGTGGCGTCGACCACCGCGGTACGACGCCGGTACCGCGTACCGGCCTCGGTGAACAGCTCGCCGAGCAACACGGCGTCGGCCGCCTCGCCACCGTGCACCGGCACCAGGGACTCGGCCTCCCCCGGCAGCAGGATCGGCGCCGCGGCCACCGGAGCGGTCGGGGTCGCCGTGAGCGCGTCGAGCAGGTTGACGAACCGGGCCGTCAACCCGGCGGCAGTCGAGTCCGCGAACAGGTCGGTGGCGTATTGCAGTGCACCCGACCAACTCTCGCCCGATCCGGCCTTCGCGACCGAGAACAGCAGATCGACCTTCGCCGGCACTTCGCCCGCATCGAGGGCGGTGACCGAGATGTCGCCGAGATCGGCCGACAGCGCCTGTCCGGCGAGCTCGGGCACCACGCTGCGATCCAGGGTGAGCCACACCTGCGTGAGCGGGGCGAAGGCCTCGGAACGGACCGGGTTGAGCCGGTCCACGAGGGTCTCGAACGGAAGGTCGGCGTGCGCGAAGGCGTCGAGGTCGACGCGGCGGACGCGACCGAGTACGTCGGCGAACGTGTCGGCCCCCGAGTGTGCGGTCCGGAGGACGAGGGTGTTCACGAACATTCCGACGAGCGGGTCGAGCACCGCGGCACCCCGGCCGGCGATCGGCGTGCCGATCGCCACGTCGTCGGTCCCCGACAGGTCGGCGAGCAGGATCGCCAGCACCGCGTGCAGCACCATGAACGGGGTGACCCCGAACTCGTCGGCGATGGTGTCGATCCGCGCGGTGACGTCCGCCGGGATCGTGAAGGGCCCGCGTGCGCCGCGCTGCGAGGCGACCGCGGGACGAGGCCGGTCGGTCGGCAGTTCGAGCAGGTCCGGCATGCCGGCCAGTTGTGCGGCCCAGTAGTCCAACTGGGCGCCCATCACCGACTCCGCGTCGTCGACGTCGCCGAGGGCGCGGCGCTGCCAGATGGCGTAGTCGGCGTACTGGACGGGCAGCGGCTCGAACCGCGGCGGCGCCCCGGCGGCCCGCGCCAGGTAGGCGGTGGTGAGGTCGGAGACGAGCGGACCCAGGGATTCACCGTCGGAGGCCACGTGGTGCAGGACCACCGCGAGGATGTACTCCGTTGTCCCGGACTCGGTTCCGGCCTCGATCAACCGGGTCCGCACCGGCCAGTCGACGGTCAGGTCGAACCCGCCGGTGACCGCGGAGAGTACGACCTCACCCCCGTCGCGACCGTCGGCAGCCGGTACGAACTCGTGGTCGAGCCGACCCGCGATGTCGGCGACCGGGGCGATCGACTGGACCGGCCGGCCACCGGCCTCGGGGTAGGTGGTGCGGAGGATGTCGTGACGCGCGACGACGTCGGCGATCGCCGCGCCGAGTGCCGCGGGATCAAGGGCGCCGGTCAGACGCATCACGGCCGGGATGTTGTAGGCCGCCAGCGTCGGGTCGAACCGGTTGATGAACCACATCCGCTGTTGGGCGTACGACAACGGAATCCGGTCGGGACGCGGGCTCACCGCGACGATCGGCGGGAGTCCGCCGGTACGGTCGCCGAGGCGTTCGGCCAGCAGTCGCGGCGTCGGCGCCTCGAAGACGTCACGCACCGTCACGTCGGCACCGAGGGCGTCACCGATGCGGGCGGCCGCCCGCATCGCCGACAGCGAGTTGCCGCCGATCTCGAAGAAGTTCGTGGTGGCGCCGACGTTCTCCTCCGACATCGACAGCAGTTCGGCGAAGACCGCCGCCACTGCCGTCTCCCGCGCACCGACGAGCGGCACGATCGCGGCGGCGTCGACGGTCGGCGCGGGCAGCTGCTGTCGCACGACCTTGCCCGCGCTGCTGAGCGGCATCTCGTCCAGCAGCATCCACATCCCGGGCCGCATGAACTCCGGAAGCGCTTGCGCCACCGAGTGTTTGACCGTGTCGAGGTCCACCGAGGCCGGCGTCAGGTAGGCCACCAGCTGCTGGCCGGCCGGAGTCTCGACGACGGCGGCCGCGGCGTACACGACCCCCGGCGCCGAGGTGAGCGCCGACTCGATCTCGCCGAGCTCGATCCGCTGGCCGCGCAGCTTCACCTGGAAGTCGGTGCGGCCCTGGTATTCCAGCTCGCCGTCGGCCCACCAGCGGACCAGGTCACCGGTCCGGTACAGGCGAGAACCCGGCTCGCCGTACGGGTTCGGCACGAAGCGTTCGGCGGTGAGAGCGGGCCGCGAGGTGTATCCACGTGCCAGCTGGATGCCGCCGAGGTACAGCTCGCCGGTGAATCCCGGTGCCACCGGCCGCAACCGGTGGTCGAGGACCAACGCCGTGGTGTTCGCGACGGGTCGCCCGATGGAGACCGAGTCACCCGACACCCGTGCGACGGTCGCGTAGATCGTCGCCTCGGTCGGCCCGTACTGGTTGTGGATCGGGGCATGCGGGATCAGCTCCCGCACGGTCTCGGCCACGCTCTGCGGGAGCGCCTCGCCACCCGTGTGCAGGAAACGCAGCCGTGAGAGCCCCCGCAGCTGTTCGGGATCGGCGACCTCGGTCAGTACCGCGAGCATCGAGGGCACCAGCGTCGCCGACGTCACGCCGAAGTCGGCGAGATACCGCAGTACGGCGACCGGATCCCGGTGCGCACCCGGCTCCATGACCACGAGACGGCCTCCGGACAGCAGCGGGCGCAGGATCTCGCCGACCGACGGATCGAAGGTCAGCTCCAACACCTGCAGGAACACGTCGTCGGGCCCGAAATCGTAGGCGCCGCGGTCGTAGTCGAGGTGTGCGCGCAGCGTCTCGTGGCTCACCGTGACGCCCTTGGGCCGACCGGTCGAGCCCGAGGTGAAGATGGTGTAGGCCGGATTCGCCCCGTCGACCGCCGAGGCGCGTTCGGCGGAGCCGAAGAGCAGTGCCGACCCGTCCGTGTCGTCGTCGACGGTCACCACGGGCACACCGGGGTCGAGCGCCTCGATACCCACCGGGGTCTGTCCCGGACCGATCAGGACCGCCGCGACACCGGCGGTACGCGCCAGGTAGTCGATGCGGTCGGCCGGTGCGGCGGGGTCCATCGGCACGAACTGCCCACCGGCGACGAGGATCGCGTGGACGGCGACGATCATCTCCACCGACCGCGGGATGCAGACCCCGACCGCGACCTCCGGGCCGACCCCGAGACCGACCAGCCGCCGGGCGAGAACGCTCACCCGGCTTCCCAATTCGGCGTAGGTCGACTCCCCTGCCGGACCCACCACCGCGATCGCATCGGGTGACGCGGCGACGCGCTCGAGGAGGAGATCGGCGACATGCGAACCGGCCGGACTCAGTTCCGGGCCGGTCGACCAGGTGTCGAGGCGGGCCTCGTCGTCCGCCGACATCGGCGGGATGTCGGCGATACGCGTCTGCGCATCGTCGGCGATCGTCCGCAGGATCCGCACGAGGGACCGCGCGAAGACGGCGACCTGGTCGTCGGCGAAAGCGTCGGGCAGGTAGGTCAGTCGGACCGCGATACCCGATGCGGTCGGTGAGGTCGCCAGGTTGAGGGGATAGTGCGTGGCGTCGGAGACCTCGACGTCCCGGATCGACAGCCCCACCGCGGCGCTGGCGGCGCCGTCGGCCAGGGAGTCGTTGTCCACGGGATAGGACTCGTGCACGGTCAGGGTGTCGAACAGCTGCGGACGCCCGACGGCGGTGAGGATCTCGGGCAGGCCGATGTGCTGATGATCGAGGACGGCGGTCTTGTCCGACTGCAGCCGGCCGAGGACCTCCGCGATCGTGGCGTCCGGATCGACGTCGACGACGGCGGGCAGGGTGTTGATGAACAGGCCGACCATCGACTCGACGCCGTCGAGCCCGGCGGGACGCCCGGAGACGGTCTCGCCGAAGGTGACCACCCGATTGTCGGTGAGCCGGGACAGCAGTACCGCCCACGCGAGCTGGAGTGCCGTGGCCATGGTCGACCCCGACTGCCGCGCCGTGCGCTCGAGCCCCGAGACCAGCTCGGGTTCGAGGACCCAGCGGTGCTCGCGCGGCAGATGCGCTGCCGCGGTGTCGTTTCCGTCGTCCTCGACGGAGGCAGCGGTGAGGCCGGGGGCGACCAGGGTGGGCTCGTCGACCGGCTCGAGGATCCGTGTCCACGCGGCGAGACCGGCGTCGAGATCGGCATCGGCGATGCGCGCGAGGTAGTCCGCGAAGTCGGTGCGCTCGCCGGTTCCCCGACCGGTGAAGGGGCTGCCGGTGGCGTACAACGCGAGCAGGTCGGCCAGCACGAGCGGACCCGACCAGCCGTCGAAGAGGATGTGGTGGTTGGTGATGACCACGCTGGTCCCCTGCGCGTGCCGCACGACCACCGCACGCAACAGCGGCGGATCGGCGAGGTCGAACGGCTCGGTCCGCTCGCTCGCCGAGACTTCGTGGACGGCGGCCCGGAGACCTTCGGCGTCGGTGGCGGGCACGTCGATCACGCGCCAGCGCAACGGCACCGTTTCGGGCACGACGGTCACCACGTGCCCGCTGGGCACGCGCACGAAGCCCGACTTCAGGGCGCGGTGGTGATCGAGCAGTGCGACCACGGCGGTTCGCAGCCGCTCGAGGTCGACGTCCCCGTCGAGGTGCAGGACCGCTTGGGTCACATACACATCGAGCTGGTCGGTACCGGCGAGTTGCGACTGGAAGTAGAGTCCGCGCTGCAGTGGCGACAGGGCCCAGACCGCAGCGCCGGGGAATCGCTCCGCCACCGTGTCGAGGTCGTGCTGCGTCACCTCGGCACCCGGGACATCCGCCGGTGAGAGACCGACGTCGACGCCGTCGGCGACGAGGCGGACGACGTCGGCGAGTTCGGCCGTCCACCGTTGCGCGATGTCGCCGACGTCTGCCGGCGACAGGATCGCCGCGGGGAACTGCAGATCCGCGGAGAGCACTCGCCCGGCCGGGGACGCGCCGGTGCTCGCGTTGACCGTCAGCACGCTCATCGCGGCCACCCCGTCGGACACGGTGGCGGGCAGGAACGGTGCGTCGGGTGCGGGCAGGAACGGCGTGCCGGGCGCTGCGGCCACGTCGGGCGTCGTCGGCGACTCGCTCCGTCCGGTCGTGCCGCGGGTTCCGAGGTAGTTGAACGCGATCGTCGGCAGCGGACGCGAATGCAGTTGTGCGGCCGCATCATCGGTGGTGTCATCGCCGGCGGCGTACCGCAGGAGGCCATAGCCGATGCCGGAGTCGGGCATGCCGAGGCGTTCTTCCTTGGCCGCCTTGACCGCGTGGACGACGTCGTCGGCGGGATCGATGGCGAGCGGGGCGAGCGAGGTGAACCAGCCGACCGTGCGCGACAGGTCCGCGCGACGCGGCTCGGGGCCGGCCAGCAGGACGTCCTCGTATCGGCCGTGCCCCTCGGTGAGCACGGTGACGGGTGCGGTGTCGGCGATACCGCGATCGCGCTGCCAGGAGCGGACCGCGCGGGCCAGCGTGGCGAGCAGGACGTCGACCACCGACGACGAGAATGCTTCGGGCACGGTCGTGGTCAACGGATCGACGATCGCCGGATCGACGCGGTGGACGATCGAGGTCAGGGTGCCGTACCGATCGCGGTCGGGCTCGAGCGCCGCACCGAAGTCGGTGGGGGCGACCGGCGAGCGGTCCAGCCAGTACCCGGCTTCGGCCCGGCGGGCGCCGAGCTGCGAGGTGAGGGCCCGTTGCCAGGCACGTTGCGAGGTCTCCTCGGCACGCACCGCCACCGGTTGCCCGGCGGTCAGTTGCGCGTGGACGGTGAGCAGATCCTCGATCAGGATCGGCCACGACACCGCGTCGACGCCGAGGTGGTGGAGTACGAGCACGATTCGTGCGGGTCGGCTCGACTCCGCGTGGTCGGAGTCCGCGGGTGCGGCGCCGGTGACGATCGTGGCGGCGACGAGTCGCCCGGCGGCCGGGTCGAGGCGCCGGGCCGCCTCGGCATGCGCCTCGACCAGTGCCTCGGCGAACCCGGGCTCGCCGGCGGCCGCGCCGGTGGTGGACGCGACGATCGAGGCGTCGGCGTCGAACGGCGTTCCGGCGGTGAGGATCCAGGTGTCACCGACGGACTCCAGGCGTGCACCGAGCATCGGATGTGCGGCCACGACCGCCCCGAGCACCTCGCCGAGATGCTCGACGGTGAGTCCCGGGGGCGCGGTGAGCACCATCGACTGGTTGAAGTCGGCGAAGTCGGCCGGTGTCCGCGCGGCGTCGACGAGCCAGGAGACGATCGGCGGGAGGTCGACCCGTCCAGCGGGTTCCCCGGCGGGCTCGGCCAGCATCGGGGCGCGGTCCCCGCCCGCCGACGCCACACGCGCCATCGCGCGGATGGTCTTCTGTTCGAAGATCCCTCGAGGCGACAGAGGCAATCCGGCCGCCTTCGCGGCGGAGGCCAGCTGGATGGACATGATCGAGTCGCCGCCGAGCGCGAAGAAGGACTCGGTCACCGAGACGGTGTCGAGGCCCAGCAGTCCCGCGACGATCGCGGCGAGGGTCTCCTCGGCGGTCGTCGCCGGTGCGACGTACCCGTCGGCGGGTGTGGTGAACTCGGGCACCGGCAGCGCGCGCCGGTCGAGCTTGCCGCCCGGGGTCACGGGCAGCTCGTCGAGCACCATCGCGGAGTGCGGGATCATGTGTCCGGCAAGGCGGTCCGACGCCCCGGCGAGGACCGCGTCGGCATCGAGGCGCCCGTCGCCCGCGGTGTCGTCGCCCACGAGATAGGCGACGAGACGTGTGCGCCCGTGTTCGTCGTCGACGCCGGTCACGACGACCGAGCCGACGCCCGGCTGATCGCCGAGAACGGACTCGATCTCGCCGAGTTCGACTCGCTGCCCGTTGATCTTGACCTGATGATCGGCGCGCCCGGCGAACTCGATCTCGCCGGCCGCGGTGATCCGCACCAGGTCGCCGGTTGCGTACATCCGCCGGCCCGGCTCGCGGGCGAACGGGTCGGCCACGAAGGACGATGCGGTGAGGCCGGGCCGGCCGAAGTAACCGCGCGCGAGCGAGTCGCCGGTCGACAGGTAGAGCTCACCCACCACACCCTGTGGGACCGGATGCAGACGGCCGTCGAGGACATAGGCGGCGAAGCCGCGGACCGGTCGCCCGATGGTCACCGGCGCGCCGGGCTCGGATCGTCCGGTGGTCGCCCAGACGGTGGCCTCCGACGGCCCGTAGAAGTTGAACATCCGGCGCGTGGATTCCGGTGTGACCCACCGTGCTATCAGCTCGGGCGGGCATGCCTCGCCCCCGGTGACGAGGTTCCGGACGAAGCGGCCCCGCCGCGGGTCGACGGTCGCCAGCACGGTGGGGGTGATGAGGGTGTCGGTGACCCGGTCACGTTCGAGGATGCGCCCGAGTGCGTCGCCGGCGTATTCCGAGGCAGGTGCGACGACGAGGGTGTGCCCGACCGCGATCGACCACATCATCTCCAGCACCGACGCGTCGAAGCTCGGTGAGGCGACGTGGAGGACACGGGTGTCGGGGGCCTGCGCGGGTGTCCCGGTGACCTCGGTCAGCGCGGCGACGAAATTCGCGATGCCGCGGTGGGGCACGCCGACGGCCTTCGGGCGGCCGGTGGAGCCGGAGGTGTAGACGAGGTAGGCCAGGTCGTCGAGTCGCACCGGCCCGCGACGTTCGGCGTCGGTGACGGGTCCGCCCGGGACGGCCGGGTCGTCGAGCGAGGCGAGTTCGAGCCATTCGCAGGATGATTCGCCCAGCCGGCTCCGCGTCGACGCGTCGGTGAGACCGAGCCGGACACCGGAATCGGACACCATGAACGCGATGCGATCGCTCGGGTAGGCGGGGTCGATCGGCACGTAGGCGGCACCCGCCTTGATCACACCGAACACCGCGACCACCGATCCGATGGATCGCTCGAGTCCGACGGCCACCACGTCACCGGGGCCGACTCCACGCGAGATCAGCTGTCGCGCCAGACGATTGGTACGCTCCTCGAACTCCGCGTAGGAGACCTCCGCACCGTCGTGGACCAGCGCCGGGCGGTGGGGGTCGAGGTCCCGCCGCGAGAGGAGCTCGGTGAGGGTCAGCGGTTCGGTCACCCCGCCGTCCGCGGCGGGCACGGCCTCGCCGACGGAGTTCCGGCTCGGTGCGCTGAGCGTGGCGGCGTCGATGCCGACGATGTCGATGTCACCGACGGGCAGCGCGGGACCGGTCGCCATCGCGGCGATCACCTGCAGCCAGACCTCGGTGAAGCGGCGGATGGTCGCGGCGTCGAACAACGAGGTGGCATACAGGAAGTCGGCCCTCATCGGCGACGATCCGGTGCGTTCGGACACCGAGACCGTGAGGTCGAACTTGGCGATCGGTGAGGCGACCCCGAGCGGCTCGGCGTTCAGACCCGACAGCTCCACCCGGTCGATCTCCTCCGGCCGTCCGCCGGCGGCGACGAGGGTGTAGGCGATCTGCACCAGCGGCGGGTAGGCCGTGGACCGCTCCGGCGCGAGTTCCTCGATCAGATCGTCGAACTGCACGTCCGCGTGCGCGAAGGCGTCCAGGTCTGCGGCGCGGATCGTGGCGATGAGATCGTCCGTCGTCGACGCCGGGTCGACGGCCGTGCGCAGCACGAGGGTGTTGACGAACATGCCGACGAGGTCGTGGAGCGCGGCGTCGGGACGGCCCGCGATCGGGGTACCGATCACGACGTCCCGGGTCGAGGCGAGCCGGGCGACGGTGACGGCGAGCGCGGCGTGCAGAACCATGAAGAGCGTGACGTCGCGGCTGCGCGCGAGGTCGTCCAGGGCGGTGGCGAGTGCGTCGTCCACGGTCACCGACTCGACCGCCGCCGCGGTGTCGAGGACGGCCGGTCGCGGGCGATCCATCGGCAGATCGGTCACCGCGGGGAGGTCCGCGAGGACGGTACGCCAGTGTGCGAGCTGACGACCCATCGGCGTGCCCGGATCGTCGGCGGCGCCGAGGTATTCGCGTTGCCACAGGGCGAAGTCCGCGTACTGGACCGCGGGCGCGGCGACCGCTGGCGCGCCGTTCGTACGGTGCAGGTACGCGCCCAGCAGGTCGCGCACGAACACCGGGGTCGACTCGCCGTCGAAGGCGATGTGGTGCACGGTGACCACCACGTCCACCACGGTCTCGTCCCGACGCAGGTACCGGACCCGGAGCGGCGGGTCGGTGGCGACGTCGAAGCCGGTCGTCGCCGAGACGAACAGGTCCTCTTCGGTGTCCGCCGCCCGCCAGTCGAGGCGTGCGCGGGCCGTGTCGGGATCGGTGACGAGCTGGATCGGGCCGTGCTCGTCACTGGGATAGGTGGTGCGCAGGATCTCGTGGTTGGCGACCACGTCACCGACCGCGGCCTCGAGCGCGTCGAGATCGAGGGTTCCGGTCAGACGCAACGCCATCGGGATGTTGTAGGCGGGAGAGGCGGTGTCGAACTGGTTGATGAACCACATCCGACTCTGCGCCGTCGACAACGGCAGCCGCGCGGGTCGCGGCATGGCGGCGACGCGCGGGACGCTCCGCCCGCGCCCGGACACCAGGCCGGCCAGATCCCGCACCGACGGGGCGTCGAACAGGTCGCCCACCGACACGTCGACGTCGAGCAGGTCGGCCACGCGCGCCGCCACCCGGGCCGCGGACAGCGAGTTGCCGCCGAGGTCGAAGAACGACTGCGTCACGCTGACGCGGTCGACGCCGAGCACATCGGCGACGATGGCCGCGATCGAGGTCTCGGCGTCGGACTCGGGCGCCGCGAACTCCTCGACCGTGAGTTCGGGCACCGGCAGCTGCCGGCGGGCGACCTTGCCCGCGCTGTTCAGCGGCAGATGCTCCATCGTCATCCACACCGTGGGCCGCATGTAGGCCGGCAGCGCCTGCGCGACAACCGTTTTCACCGCGTCGACGTCGACCGATGCGGGCGAGACATAGGCGACGAGATGGGATTGTCCGGAGACCTTCGCCACGGTGGCGGCCGCATGCAGGACGCCCGGCGCCGACATGAGGACGGACTCGACCTCCCCCAGCTCGAGTCGCTGTCCGCGCAGTTTCACCTGGAAGTCCGTACGGCCCAGGTACTCCAGCTGCCCGCGCGCATTCCAGCGCACAAGGTCGCCGGTGCGGTACAGACGCTCTCCGGGTTCGCCGAAACCGTCGGCGCTTCCCGCCGCATCACCGCGTGCGGGAGCCGCGAAGGGGCTGGCGACGAAACGTTCGGCGGTCAGCGCGGGTTGTGAGGCGTAGCCGCGCGCGAGCTGCACTCCCCCGAGGTACAGCTCGCCGGGCACGCCCGAGGGCACGAGCTGCAGCCGCGAGTCGAGGACGAAGGTCGTGGTGCTCGGGACCGGGACGCCGATCGGCACCGACGTCTCCCCCGCCCGCACCTGATGGGCGGTCACGTCCACGGCCGCCTCGGTGGGGCCGTACAGGTTGTGGACCTCGTTGTGCGGCAACGCCGCCACCAGCGCCTGCGCCACCGGGGCGGTCAGCGCCTCACCGGAGGTGAACGTCAACCGCAGGGACGACAGATCGCTCACGCGGTCGCCGAGTACGTCCAGGAAGACCGACAGCATCGACGGCACGAAGTGGATGACCGACACCTTCTCGGCCGTGATCACCTCCGCCAGATATCGCGGATCACCGTGACGTTCGGGTTCGGCCACCACCAGGGTGGCCCCGACCGCGAACGGCAGGAACAGCTCCCACACCGACACGTCGAACGTCACCGGCGTCTTCTGCACGAAGACATCGGAATCCTTGATCGAGTACCAGTCCCGCATCCATTCCAGGCGATTCACGATCGCCGAATGCGACACGGTGACACCCTTCGGCCGACCGGTCGACCCCGAGGTGAACAGCGTGTAGGCGGCGTCGGCGGACTGTAGTGGCGCGCGACGTTCGTCGTCGGTCACCGGTGGGGTGGCGAGGTCGATCTCGGTGGTCGTGTCGACCACGACCGCGGTGACATCGGCCGGCAACTCGACGGCCGAGTCGGCGGTGACGAGGGCCAACCGTGCGCCCGCGGTCTCGAGCATGTACCGGGTGCGGTCGTGCGGCGCGTCGATGTCGAGCGGCACATAGTGACCGCCGGCGGCGACGACGCCGTGAACGGCGACGAGCAGCTCGACCGAACGCGGGATGGCGACCGCCACGGCGACGTCGGGTCCGACACCGATCGAGATCAGATGACGTGCCAGTGAGTCGACCCGCGCCCCGAACTCGGCGTAGCTGACGCGACGCGAACCGAACACGATGGCCGGTACGTCGGACCTCGTCGCCACATGCACCACATCGGTCACCGTTGGGCCTCCATCTCGCCTCGTCGCCTGCCGTCTCGTCCTGCGTTCCCCATTCCCCCCGAGTGTTCTGTTCGGTCAGTCATCCCCACCGGCACCATCGCCACCGGAACCACCGTCACCGTAGCGACCGTCGTACCCACCGCGACTGTTGTACCCGACCTCGCCGTCGACGGCACCGTTCTCGCCGCTTCCCGCCTGCGTGACGGCGGCCTGCCGCGAACCGATGATGCCCGGCAGGGTGGCGCCCGTCGGCCGCGTCGCGGCGCCCGCCGACCATGCCAGTACGCGGTCGCGTTCGGCGGGCGTCACCAGGGGACACTCCCCGACCGCGGCGTCCGGCCGGGCGGTGAGCCCGTCGAGGAGCGTAACCAGGCGCTGCGCGAGCAGCTCGACGGTCCCCTCGTCGAACAGGTCCGTCGCGTACACCATCGACGCCGACCAGGACCGGTCCGGACGGGCGACCACCGCGACCGTCAGGTCGAGCTGGGCCGTCGTGACCGGCGATTCGAGCGCCGCCACCCGCAGACCCTCCGCCTCGAACACCGGGGCGGCGTTGCCCGCGTTGGTCAGCGTGAGCATGACCTGCGCGAGTGGCGAGAACGCCCTCGACCGGGTCGGGTTCAGACGTTCGACCAGTGTCTCGAACGGCACGTCGGCGTTGGTGAACGCATCGAGGTCGATGACCCTGGTGTCCTCGAGCAGTTCCGCGAAGCTCATCGCGGGGTCGACCTCGGCGCGCAGGACCAGGGTGTTGACGAACATGCCGATCAGCTGGTCGATCTCGGCGCGCCCCCGACCCGCGATGGGGGTGGCGACCGCGATGTCGTCGGTTGCGGTAACACGGGCCAGCAGCACCGACAGTCCCGCGTGCACCACCATGAACGGCGTCATCCCGCGCTCACGCGCCAGTGCCGTGATCCGCGTGGCGACCTCGTGCGGGATCTCGAAGTCCACCCGCGCCCCCCGCATCGACGCCACGGTCGGGCGAGGCCGGTCGGCGGGCAGCTCCAGCACATCGGGCACCCCGGAGAGCTGTCGCAGCCAGTACGACAGCTGCCGGCCGACCACCGACGTGGGGTCGTCGACCGCGCCGAGCTCGCGTTGCTGCCACAGCGCATAGTCGGCGAACTGGACCGGCAACGGCGGCAGCTCCGGTGTCCGGCCGGCGGCACGGTCCCGGTAGGCGGTCACCACGTCGGCCATCAGCGGCCGCATCGACTCGCCGTCACCGACGATGTGGTGCAGCACGGCGAGCAGCACCCAGGAGCCCTCACCGCGTCGCCACAGCCGGATCCGCGCCGGCACCTCGGTGGTCACGTCGAAGCCGGCGGACAGCGCGTCGAGTAGCTCTGCCTCCGTGGCGCATTCGACGAGCGTGGGCAGTGCCGCCGGACCGTCGGCGTCGTGGACGACCTGCGTCGGCCGACCGTCGACGGCCGGGAACGTGGTCCGCAGGATCTCGTGCCGCGCGACGACGTCGCCGATCGCCGCGCCGAGTGCCTCGACGTCGAGCTGCCCGCCGAGTTCGACGCCGATCGGCAGGTTGTACGCCGCCGATGCCGGGTCGAGGCGGTTGATGAACCAGATCCGCTGCTGTGCGAACGACAGCGGGATCTCCGCCGGTCTCGGCTCGACCCGGGTGACCGGTGCGCGCAGACCGCCGCGATGCTCGCCGAGGGCGGCCAGTGCGCGCGGAGTCGGGGACTCGAACACGTCCCGCACGCCGATGTCGGCGTTCAGCGCGTCACCGACGCGTGCCGCCAGCCGGGTCGCCGACAGCGAGTTGCCGCCGAGGGCGAAGAAGTCACCGGTCACCGACACCGCGTCGACGCCCAGCAGGTCCGCGAAGACGGCGACGACACGTGCCTCGGCCGCGGTCTCCGGTGCGACGAGGTCGTCGGCCTCGATGTCCGGTGCCGGCAGCGCCCGCTTGTCCAGCTTGCCGGTCGGAGTGAGCGGCAGGTTCGCCAGGACCGTGATCGTCGCCGGGATCATGTACGACGGCAGTCGTTCCGCGAGGTGATCCCGGAGTTCGCCGGTGTCGAGAGCCGGTGTCGCGGTCCCGGCACCCGGTTCATCCGACGCCGGGACGACGTAGGCGGCCAGTGCGGTCGCGACCGATCCGCCGACCCCGAGGACCACCGCGGTCTTCACCGCGGGATGAGAGGACAGCGCGTTCTCGATCTCGCCGAGTTCGATGCGCAGGCCGCGCAGCTTCACCTGGTCGTCGGAACGTCCGAGGTACTCCAGAACCAGCTCGCCGGATGCCGAGCGCACCCACCGGACGCGGTCGCCGGTGCGGTACATGCGATCGCCGGGCTCGCCGAACGGAGACGCGACGAACCGTTCGGCGGTCAGCTGCGGGCGGCGCAGGTATCCACGTGCCGTCGACACACCGGTGGCGTACAGCTCGCCGGCCATCCCGACGGGCACCGGGGAGAGGCGCTGGTCGAGGACCAGCAGGCCGGTGCCCGCGACCGGGCCGCCGATCGTCACCGGCTCGTCCGGGTCGAGCGGACCACTGATCGTGACGGCCACCGACGTCTCCGTCGGTCCGTAGGCGTTGTGGAACGCGACCCGGCGCGCCCAGGTGCGGACGAGTGCGGCCGAGACCGCTTCGCCACCCGAGGCGAGCATCCGCAGTACGGGCAGATCGTCGGGGTCGACGGTCGCCAGCACGCTCGGTGTCAGGAACACGTGCGTCAGCTCGTGCTCGCGGAGGAAACCGGTCAGCACTTCACCGCCGACGACCTCGTCCGGGCGGTAGACCAGCGTCGAACCCGAGGTCGAGGCGAGCAGCCATTCCAGCACCGAGGCGTCGAAACTCGGTGAGGCATAACCGAGTACGCGCGAACCCGGGTGGATGCCGAACCGCTGCGTCTCGGCGACCGCGAAGGCGTGCGCACCGCGCTGGGTGACCGCGACCCCCTTGGGGACACCGGTCGACCCGGAGGTGTAGATGACGTAGGCGAGCGCATCGAGGCGTGGGATCCCCACCATCTCACCGGGCGCGAGCGGACCGCCCTCGATGTCGCGGACGGCCTCGGCGAGAGCGGAGATCTCGATCCACTCGACGTCACCGGGGGCGGCGGTGCCCTGTTCCGGAGCTCCCTGTCCAGAGGCGATCACCAGGCGCACACCGGAATCGGTGACCATGTGGGCGATGCGGTCGGCGGGCAGCGTCGGATCGACGGACAGGTATGCCGCGCCCAGCTTCGCCAGCGCCCACTGCCCCACCAGGCGGTCGACGGTGCGACCGAGCGCCAGTCCCACGACCGTGTCCACACCGATCCCGCGACCGATCATCCACCGCGCGAGTCGGTTCGAGCGCTCATCGAGTTCGGCGTAGGTGAGGGACGCGCCGCTGCCGTCGGTGACCGCGACGATGTCCGCGTGCTCGGCCGCGACGTCGGCGAACACCTCGCCGAGCAGACGCGGTTGCGGCGCCGCCGGACCGTTCACCGGCGTGAGTTCGGCCGCGGCGGAGGCGTCGAGCAGTGCGATCGCCGAGGTCGGCAGATCCGCATCGTCGACGGTCGTCCGCAGGATCTCGCGCAGCGCCGCACCGAAGACCCGCACCTGGTCGTCGCTGAAGGCCGACGGCAGGTACTTGAGCTTCAACAGCAGGCGGTCGCCGGACGGCGAGGAAGCTAGGTTGAGCGGGTAATGCGTCGAGTCGCCCGCGTCCACGCCGACGATCTGCAGTCCGCCGGCCAGCGACGTGTCCGCCGTGGACAGCGAGTCGGAGTCCACCGGGAACGACTCGAACACGGTCAGCGTGTCGAAGAGGGCCCCGATCCCGGCCAGCGCGGTGAGGTCGGCGAGGCCGACGTGCTGATGGTCGAGGACCGCGACCTTGTCGGCCTGCATCGCGGCGAGTACGTCGCCGATCGGGGCGGCCGGGTCGACGTCGACGACGCTCGGGACCGTGTTGATGAACAGGCCGACCATGCCCTCGACGCCGTCGAGGTCCGACGGCCGTCCCGACACGGTCTCGCCGAAGGCGACCACCCGATTGCCGGTCATCCGCGACAGCAACACCGCCCAGGCGAACTGGAGGATCGTGCTGACGGTGACGCCGCGTTCGCGGGCGAGCCGGTTGATCGCCGCCGTCGTGCCGGCGTCGATCCACTCCTCGTGGTCACGCGGCAGCGAGGTGGTCGTGGCCTCCTCGACCCCGGACACCAGCGTCGGCTCCTCCAACGGCGCGAGGACGTCGCGCCAGGCGGCGAGACCCGCGGCCGGGTCGGCGGCGGCGAGACGACGGACATGGTCACCGAAGTCGGTGTCGGCGGCGATGGTCGCGGTGTACGGGCCGACCCCGGCGTACAGCGCGAGCAGGTCGGCGAGAACCAACGGACCGGACCAGCCGTCGAGCAGGATGTGGTGGTTGGTCACGATCAGGCTCAGCGTCGTGTCGGACCCGGCGCCGTGCTCGACACTCACGAACCGCACGAGCGGCGGCTCCTCGAGATCGAACGGCGTGATCCGTTCGGCGTCGGCGATCTCGCGTACTCGTCGCGCGGCCTCGTCACCGTCACACCCGGGCTCCAGGGACACCTCGGACCACGGGAGGTCGACGCGCGGCGGCACGACGGCCACCAGGGCGCCGCCCGCCGTGCGCAGGTATCCGCTGCGCAGCACGCGATGATGTGCGACGAGTTCCTCTGCCGCCGAACGCAAGCGCGCCCGGTCGACGTCCCCGCCGAGATGCAGCACCGCCTGGGTGACATAGACGTCCACACCCGCGGCACCGTCGTCGGCTCCCACCGCGTCCCGGACCGCCATCTGCGACTGGAAGTACAGACCGGCCTGCAGCGGGGTGAGCGGCCAGACGTCCGCGCCCGGGAACCGCACCGCGAGTGCGTCGAGCTCGGTCTGGGTGACGGGCGTACCCGGTACATCCGACGGTGACCGGCCCGGGTCGCCGACGACGGCGACGTGCTGCGCGAGCGCGGTGAGCTCGTCGGCCCACAACTCGGCGAGCGCGGTGATGTCGTCGGTCCCGAACAGTGCCGACGGGAACGTGAAGTTGGCCGTGAGGCGCCGGGCATCGCCGTCGCTTCGCGTACCGACGTTGACGCTCAACGGGTTCAGCGCGATCATCGCGCCGGACACCGACGGCGGCATCCCCGGTACGCCCGGCGCACCGGTGAACGGGATGACGTCGTGCGTGGGTTCGGCGGCGGGGCGTCCGGCACGGCCGGCGCCGAAGAAGTTGAACCCGATGCTCGGCAGCGGACGCTGCGCGAGCTCGGTGTCCGCGCCGTAGCGCAGCACACCGAAACCGAGACCGCCGTCGGGCTGCCCGAGGCGTTCCTCCTTGGCCGACTTCACCGCGTGGGTGACGTCGGTGGACGGATCGACGGCGACCGGGGCGATGGTGGTGAACCAGCCGACCGTGCGGGACAGGTCGACCGCGCGTTCGCCGTCGGCGGTGACGATCTCGTCCTTGCGACCGTGTCCCTCGACCAGCACCGTGACGGGTGCGACGTCGGCGATGCCGCGCGCGGCCTGCCACGCCCGGACCGCACGTGCGAACGTACCGAGCAGGACGTCGTTGGCGTTGCCGCGGAACGCTTCCGGCACCGAGGTCAGCGCCGCCTCGGTCACCTCCGCGTCGAACGCGTGGACCACCGACACCTCGGTGGCGAACCGGTCCCGCGACGGGTCGAAGGTGACCCCGAGATCGGTGGGCCGGGCCGGGAGCCGGTCGAGCCAGTAGGCCAGCTCGGCGGACCGCCGGTCGGTCTGCGCGCCGACCGCGTGGGCCCACGCCCGCTCGGACGTCGCCTCGGCACGCAGGGCGATCGGCTGCCCCGCCGACCGCTGCGCCCATCCGGTCACCAGGTCCTCGACGATGATCGGCCAGGACACCGCGTCGACACCGAGGTGGTGGATCGCCAGGACGATCCGGCCGACGCCGTCGACGTCGGTGACGATGCCCGCCGCGACGAGCGCACCGGTCGACGGATCGAGGTGTGCCAGCGCCTCGGCATGCGCGGCACGCAGATCGGCGTCGTGGCCGGGACTGCCCACCGGTGCGGCCGAGGACTCGGCGAACACATACGGCGCGATGCGACCATCTGGGGTCTCGTCCGAGCCGGCGACCAGCCGCGGGCGATCGCCGTCACGGGTGAGACGCGCGGACAGCATCGGGTGCACCGCGACGAGCTCGGACAGCAACTCCGACAACGCGTCCACGGTGAGACCCGCCGGCGCGTGGAGCACCCGGTACTGCGAGAAGTCCGCGTAGTCGGCGGGATCCGCCGAATGCTCGATCATCCACGACATCACCGGCAGCAGCGGCAGGTCGCCGTGCCCACCGCCGGCGGGTTCGTCGAGCGCCGGCAGGCGATGTGCCTCCCCGGCCACGATCCGGGCCATCGCCCGGATGGTGCGCTGCTCGAAGATGTCTCGTGGCGTGAGCGTGAACCCGGCGGCGCGAACCGCCGAGGCGAGCTGGATCGACATGATCGAGTCGCCGCCGAGCGCGAAGAACGACTGGGTGACCGAGACGCGTTCCAGCCCGAGCAGGCCGGACACGATGGTCGCCAGGGTCTCCTCGGTCGCGTTGGCCGGTGCGACATAGTCGGCATCGAGCCCCGCGAAGTCGGGTGCGGGCAGGGCACGGCGGTCGAGCTTGCCCGCGCTGTTCAGGACCACGTCGTCGATCGGCATCCACAGTGTCGGACGCATGTACTCCGGAAGTGCCTGCGCCACCGCGTCTCGCAGGACCTCGAGGTCCACGGTCGACGGCGCGACATAGGCGACCAGATGCTGTCCGCCACCCGGTGCGTCGGCCACCGTCACCGCGGCGTGCACGACGCCGGGGGCGGCCGCGACGACGGACTCGATCTCGCCGAGTTCGATGCGCTGGCCGCGCAGCTTCACCTGGAAGTCGGTGCGGCCCAGGTACTCGATCTCCCCGTCGGTGTTCCACCGCACGAGGTCGCCGGTTCGGTAGAGCCGTGAGCCGGGCCGGCCGAACGGGTCGGCCACGAAGCGCTCGGCGGACAGTCCCGGTTGCGCGGCGTACCCGCGTGCCACCTGGTCGCCACCGAGATACAGCTCGCCCGGGACTCCCGTCGGGACGGGGTTCAGTCGCGCGTCGAGCACATGCGTGGTCGTGTTCCACACCGGCACGCCGATCGGCACGATCGACGGTGCCCGGGTCACGTCGGCGTAGGCCACCTCGACCGCCGCCTCGGTGGGACCGAACAGGTTCACGATCCGGACGTGTGGCAGCAGCTGGTGCGCGCGGGCCACCACCGCCGGTGGAAGCGCCTCACCGGAGGCGAAGAGCCACCGGAGGGTCCCCAGGCGGGAGATCGTCTCGGCCGGCACGACATCGAGGAACACCGACAGCATCGACGGGACGAAGTGCACCGAGGTGGCACCGCTGCGGGCGATCAGGTCGGCGATGTAGAGCGGGTCGGCGTGACCGCCCGGTTCGGCCATCACCATCGTGGCCCCGGTCAGCAACGGCGCGAACAGCTCCGGCACCGAGACGTCGAACGTGTAGGGCGTCTTCTGGATGATCCGGTCGCCCACGGTCCAGGGGTACTCGTCGAGTCCCCACCACAGCCGGTTGGCCACGGCGGCGTGGCTGACGGTCACGCCCTTCGGCCGCCCGGTCGAACCGGAGGTGAAGAGGGTGTACAGCGCATCGTCGCCGCGGATCGGCCGGACGCGTTCGGCGTCGGTGACCGGCGGCGTCGCCGGATCCACCGCACGCCCGGAATCGACGGTGACACGCCGGATCCCGTCGTCGAGGCCGGACAGGTCGGCCGCCACGGGACGCGGTCCGACGAGGAGGACCCGCACACCCGCGGTCTCGACCATGTAGCGCACGCGGTCACCCGGAGCCGAGGTGTCGATGGGCACGTACCGGCCGCCCGCCGCGGTCACCGCGTGGACGGCGACCACCATCTCCACGGAGCGATCGATGCAGACCGCCACCGCGACATCGGGTCCCACGCCCAGCCCGAGGAGTTCGCGGGCGAGATCGGCGACCCGGGCGCCGAATTCGCGGTAGGTGAGCTCACGGTCGGCGAAGGTCAGCGCGATCGAGTCGAGCGACCGCGCCCCGCGAAACGAGAGCGCATCGGCCACCGATCCCGCCGGTATGGCGGTCTCCGTACCCCGTGACCTCCGGAGTATCTCCTCGACCTCGGCGGGTTCGAGGAGTGCGGCGTCGGCCACCGGATCGTCGGTGTGCGCGGTGAGTTGGTCGAGCAACCCGACGAACCTGCGCGCCAGCTGGGCGACGGTGTCCTCGTCGAAGAGGTCCCGTGCGAACACCAGCGACAGCGGCCAGTCCCCGTCGCCGTCCGGAACGGACACGCCGATCGTCAGGTCCAGTTTCGCCGGCGGGTCGGCCGGTGGCATCGGTTCGATCTCGAGACCCGCGACCGAGGCCGGCGCGGTGTCCGCACCCATCTCGGGCAGCGCCGTCTGGCCGAACGTGAGCATCACCTGGGCCAGCGGGGCGAACGCCTCGGACCGGACCGGGTTGAGCCTCTCGACGAGCATCTCGAAGGCCACGTCGGCGTGGGCGAAGGCTTCCAGGTCGGTGTCGCGCGCCTGCTCCAACAGCTCGGCGAACGACATCGACGGGTCCACCCGGGCCCGCAGGACGAGGGTGTTGACGAACATGCCCACGAGCGGGTCGAGGACACGCTGACCGCGTCCGGCCACCGGGGTGGCGATCGCCACGTCCTCGCCGGCCGACAGACGCGCGAGCAGCACGGCCAGTGCCGCGTGCACGACGATGAACGGGGTCGCGTCGACCTCGCGTGCGAGTTCGCGGACGCGCTCCCCGATCTCGGCCGGGATCGCGGCACCGACGCGGCCGCCGCGCTGCGAGGCCTGCAGCGGCCGCGGCCGGTCGAACGGCAGGTTCAGCACCTCGGGGAGATCGGCGAGTCTGTCTGTCCAGTAGGCCAATTGGGACCCGACGACCGAGCTCGGATCGGTCCCGTCGCCGAGCACCTCGTGCTGCCAGAGGGCGTAGTCCGCGAACTGGACCTCGAGGGGCTCGAAGTCGGGTTCGGTTCCCGACACCCGGGCGTCGTAGGCGGCCAGGACGTCGACGAGCAACGGATTCATCGACTCGCCGTCGGCGGCGATGTGGTGGACGACGACCGCGACCACGGCACGCTCGGCATCGACGTGCCAGACCCGCACGCGGATCGGCCAGTCGGCGGCGACGTCGAACCCGGACATGACGGCGGTCTCGAGTCCGCGCTGATCTTCGGCGATGCCCCAGTCCAGGCGGTCGGCGATCTGGTCGGCCGGATGGACCAGCTGATGGGCGACCCCGTCGACGGACGGGAAGGTGGTCCGCAGGACCTCGTGCCGTTCGACGACGTCGACGATGGCGCGGCGCAGCGCCTCGGTGTCGAGAGTGCCCCGCACCTGCAACACGAACGGGATGTTGTACGTGGGCAACGAAGGATCGAACTGGTTGATGAACCACATCCGCTGCTGGGCGAAGGACAGCGGTACGAGTTCCGGACGGTCCGGACGGGCGACGACCGGCGGCAGTGCCTCGGCGTGTCCGGACACCTCGGCCACCAGCGCACGCACCGTCGGCGCCTCGAACAGGTCGCGCACCGAGGTCTCGACGCCGAGCACCTCGCCCACCCGGGCGGCGACGCGGGTCGCCGACAGCGAGTTGCCACCGAGGTCGAAGAACGACTCGGTGACACTGACCTGCTCGATCCCCAGGACGTCGGCGAACACCGCGGCGACCGCGGCTTCCTCGTCGGTCTCCGGTGCGACGATCTCGCCGACCTCGATGACCGGCTCGGGCAGCGCCGCCTTGTCGAGCTTGCCGACCGGGGTGAGCGGGAGCTCGTCGAGCACCGCGACCGAGGCCGGCACCATGTGCGCCGGGAGTCGTTCGCCGACAAATGCTCTCAGCTCCGCCGGATCGACGTCGGGTCCAGCCGGTGTCCGGGCCCCGACCACGTAGGCCGCCAGCGCGGTCGCGACTGAACCGCCGACACCGACGACCACGGCCGAGCGGACCGCCGGGTGCTCGGCGAGTACCGCCTCGATCTCACCGAGTTCGATGCGCAGACCGCGCAACTTCACCTGGTCGTCGCTACGGCCGGAGTATTCGATGACCGGCGCGCCGGTGGAGTCCTGCTTCCAGCGGACGACGTCGCCGGTGCGGTACATCCGGTCGCCGGGGTGACCGTGCGGGTTCGCCACGAACCGATCGGCGGTCAGACCGGGGCGGTCGAGGTATCCGCGCGACAGGGCGCCGCCGTTGACGTACAGCTCACCCGTCACACCGACGGGCACCGGACGCAACTGCGCGTCGAGCACCATCAGGCCAACGCCGGCGAGCGGGCCGCCGAGCGAGACCGGCTCCCCCACGGCCATCGGCGCACTGATGGTGACGCCGATCGTGGTCTCGGTCGGGCCGTACAGGTTCTGGATGCGCCGGAACGGTGCCCAGCTGTCCTTCAACGTCTGCGGCACGGCCTCGCCACCGGCGTAGACGACCCGGAGCGCCGGGACCGCCTGCGGTTCGATGGTCGCGAGCACCGTCGGCGTCAGGAACGTGTGGGTGATCGCCTGCCGCATCATGAGGTCCTGCAGCGGCGGACCGCCGACGGCGTCGGCGGGACGATAGATCAGCACGCCGCCCGAGACGGTCGCGAGCAGGTACTCGAGCACCGACGCGTCGAAGCTGGGCGAGGCGAATCCGAGCACCCGTGAGTACTCGTCGGCACCCGAGCGGCGGATCTCCTCGGCGGCGAAGTTCGCCAGACCCGAATGCGTCACGGCGACACCCTTGGGGCGCCCGGTGGAGCCGGAGGTGTAGATGACGTAGGCGACGTTGTCCACCCGCACCGGTGCACGACGATCCGATGAGGTGATCGGCGCGTCGGAGAGCGCCGCGATCTCCGCGGACAGCGTCGCATCGTCAAGACGGAGCCACGAGAAGCGTTCGCCGGGAAGCGTTCCCGACGCCTGAACGGCCAGTCCCAGGATCGCGCCCGAGTCCTCGACCATGTTCGCCACCCGCTCGGCGGGGTAGTCCGGGTCGATCGGCACATAGCCACCACCGGTCTTGGCCACCGCCCAGATCGCGGTGAGCAGATCGGCGGACCGGCCGATCGCCAGCGCGACCAGCTTCTCCGGGCCGATGCCCTGACCGATCAGCCAGCGCGCCAAGCGGTTCGACCGCGCGTCGAGGTCCGCGTAGGACAACCAGACGTTGTCGGCGTCGACGACGGCCTGGCGGGGTCCCCACTTCGCGGCGGCCCGGGCGAACAGTTCGCCCAGGACGACCGGCTCGGTTCCCGGTCCCCCGGTCACGACCGCGTCGGAGTCGGCGATCGACACCGTCTCCCGTTGCGGCTCGGATTGCGCTGCCGCGCGGGCCAGTTCGGCCGGCGACACGGTGTCACCGAGCGCGATCTTGGCCAGCGGGGCCTCCAGGTCGGTCAGCGCTCCGTCCAGCAGGGCGGTGAGCTGATCGGCCATCCGCGACACCGTCGACTCGTCGAACAGGTCGGCCGCATAAGTGATGGTGCCCGACCAGTCCGTGCCCGACCCCTCCGGCTGGGAGATCCCGACGAGCAGGTCGACGCGTGCCGGGATCCGCTCGGTGGTCACCGGACTCACCTGCAGGCCGGCGATCTCGCCCACCGACAGATCGGAACCGGCGAGTTCGGGCAGGGTGGATCGGTCGAAGGTCAACCACACCTGGGTGAACGGCGCGAACGCGGCGGAGCGTTGCGCCCCCGCGGCGTCGGCGACCACCTCGAAGGGGACGTCGGCGTTGGCGAAGGCCTCGAGGTCGGCGTCCCTGGCCGCCTCGAGCAGGTCGGCGAAACCGCGGGCCCGGTCGACCCGGGTCCGCAGCACGAGCGTGTTGACGAACATGCCGATCAGCGGATCCAGAACGCGCTGACCACGACCCGCGATCGGGGTACCGATCGCGATGTCCTCGGTCGCCGACAGCCGCGAGAGCAGTGCGGCGAGCGCCGCGTGCACGACCATGAACGGTGTCGTGCCGGTTTCCTGCGCGACGCCCGCGATCCGGTCACCGACGGCGGCCGGCACGGCGAACGACACGCGACCACCGCGCCGGCCGGCACGTGCCGGGCGCGGCCGGTCGGTCGGCAGCTCGATCACGTCGGGCAGCCCGGCCAGACGATCGGTCCAGTAGGCGAGCTGGCGGCCGACGACGGAGTCCGGGTCGTCCGGCGAGCCGAGCACCTCGTGCTGCCAGATCGCGAAGTCGGCGAACTGGACCTCCAGCTCCCCGAACTCGGGATCGGTGTCGGCCGACTCGGCGAGATAGGCCGTGACCACATCGGTCACCAGCGGCGTCATCGACTGACCGTCCGAGGCGATGTGGTGGGTGATGACGGCGAAGACGTGCTCGTCCGGGGCCACCTCCCAGATCCGTGCGCGGATGGGCCACTCGGTGGAGACGTCGAAGCCCGCGGACACCGCGGCCTCGATCTCCGCCTGCGAGGACACCTCCTGCCAGTCGAGACGTGCGGCGACCGACGATGCCCGGTTGATCTTCTGGTACGGCATGCCGTCGGCCGACGGGAACGTGGTCCGCAGCGACTCATGCCGGGAGACCACGTCGATCAGCGCGGCGTGCAGCGCCTCGGTGTCGAGTGCCCCGGACAGTCGCAGCACGACCGGGAGGTTGTACGCCGACGAGGTGGTGTCGGCCTGGTTGACGAACCACATCCGCTGCTGGGCGAATGCCAGCGGCACCCGCTCCGGCCGCGGTGCGACGGGGACGATCGGTGCTCGCGCCGCACCGAGATCGGTGCTGGCACGGAGCAGTTCGCGGACGCTCGGGGCGTTGAACAGGTCGCGCACCGCGATCTCGGCACCCGTGACCTCGCCGACTCGTGCCACGAGTCGCATCGCCGCCAGCGAGTTGCCGCCGAGATCGAAGAACGAGTCGGTCACGCTGACGCGGTCCACCCCGAGGATGTCGGCGAAGACCTCCGCCACCGCGGCCTCCGACTCGTCGGCCGGCGCGACGTACTCGCCCGCGGTGAACACCGGTTCGGGCAGCGCGCGGCGATCGATCTTGCCCGCCGTGTTGAGTGCGATGTCCTCCACGGGCATCCACACCGTCGGCCGCATGTATCCCGGGAGCGACTCGGCGACAACCGCCTTCACCGCATCGAGGTCGATGCTCTCACCCGGCGCGCCGGCGAGGTAGCCGACGAGGTGTTCGCCACCACCGGGCACGGTCGCCACGGTGGCCGCGGCGTGCACGACGCCCGGTGCGGAGGCGATGACCGCCTCGATCTCGCCGAGCTCGATGCGCTGGCCGCGCAACTTCACCTGGAAGTCGGTGCGGCCCAGGTACTCCAGGACGCCATCGGGGCGGCGGCGCACCAGGTCGCCCGTGCGGTACAGGCGAGTGCCGGGCTCACCGTAGGGATCGGCGACGAACCGCTCCGCGGTCAGATCCGGGCGCGCGGCGTAGCCGCGGGCCAGCTGCACACCGCCGAGGTAGAGCTCCCCGGGCACGCCGGGCGGCACCCGCCGCAACCGCGAATCCAGCACCACGGCAGACGAATTCCAGACCGGGATGCCGATGGGCACGGTCGGGTCGTCGGCGGCGACGGAGTGAATGCGCTCGAAGGTGATCTCCACCGCGGCCTCGGTCGGGCCGTACAGGTTGAAGAACCAGGCGTCGGGCCACAACTCGCGCACCGGCGCCGCGACCGCGGGCGGCAACGCCTCACCGGTGGTGGACACGATGCGGATGGTGTCGAGTGCGGCGAGCTGCTCGCGGTCGACGACCTCGAGGAAGACCGAGAGCATCGACGGCACGAAGTGCACCATCGTCGTACCGGTGCGGGCGATCTCGTCGGCGACCTGCCGCGGGTTGAGATGGCCGCCGTCGGCGAGGACGACGACGCGCGCGCCGATCGCCAACGGCGCGAACAGTTCCGGCACCGAACAGTCGAAGGTGTACGGCGTCTTCTGCATCACGACGTCGTCCGGGCCGATCGGCAGGGCGTCCAGACCCCACCACAGTCGGTTCAGCACGGCCGCATGCGACAGCGTCACGCCCTTCGGACGTCCGGTGGACCCCGAGGTGAACAGTGTGTAGGCGGCGTCGTCGGCGCGCAGTGGCGCGAGACGGTCGTCGTCGGACACCGGGGACGCGGCCGCCGAATCGACGTCCAGGAGCGCCGAGGCATCGACGGTCATGACCTGCACACCGACCTCGGTCGCGGCGCCCACCGCGTTCCGGACCCCGTGCGCGTCGGCGACCAGCAGCACCTTGGCACCGGCGGTCTCGTACATGTACCGCACGCGATCGGCGGGTGCGGCCACGTCGACGGGGACGTACTGTCCACCGGCCGCGACGACCGCGTGGATCGCGACCATCATCTCCACCGAACGCGGGACACACAGGGCCACAGCGACATCGGGGCCGACTCCGGCGGCGATCAGATCGCGGGCGAGCGTGTTGACCCGGGCGGCGAACTCGGCGTAGGAGACCTCGCGGTCGCCGAAGACGAGCGCGGTGGCCTCGGGGGTGCGCCGCGCCTGTGCCGCGACGGCGTCACTGACCGTCTGCACGGGTGGCAGGTCCACCCGCTCGCCCCATTCCGCGGACTCGGTGGTGGCCGTCGTCTCGGCCGCGACGAACGGCGCATCGCCCACCGCCTTGTCGGGCGCCGAGGTCAGCGCGTCGAGCAGGCGGATGAAGCGTCCGCCGAATTCCAGCATCGTCGGCTCGTCGAACAGATCTGTCGCGTAGTCGAGGTTGACCGGCCAGGTCTCCCCGGCGGGCCGGGAGGAGACCGTGATCCAGAGGTCGATCTGTGAGGAGACCATCACGTCCGCATACGGGGTCACCGTGATCCCCGCCGCGTCGCCGAGCGCCTCGGCGGCGGTTGCCGACGGACTGAACGAGAACATGACCTGAGCGAGCGGGGCGAAGGCCTCCGAGCGCACGGGACTGAGCCGGTCGACCACCGTCTCGAAGGGGACGTCGGCGTTGGCGAACGCGTTCAGGTCGACGTCGCGAACCGCCGACAGGAGCTGCTCGAACGGCTGCGCGCCGTCGATCAGGGTGCGCAGCACCAGCGTGTTCACGAACATGCCGACCAGCGGGTCGAGCTCGGCCTGGCCACGCCCGGCGATCGGGGTGCTGACGACGATGTCGTCGGTGGCCGACAGCCGTGCCAGCAGGACCGCCACCCCGGCGTGGAGCACCATGAACGGCGTGACGTCGGCGCCACGTGCCACCTCGGTGATCCGCTCGCCGATCGCGGCCGGGATCTCGACCCGCGCGCGGGCGCCCCGTCCGGAGGCCACCGGCGGTCGCGGACGATCCGCGGGCAGTTCGAGCACGTCCGGAACACCGGCGAGTTGCTCTGCCCAGTAGGCCAATTGACGACCGACGACCGAGTCCGGGTCCTCGACCGAGCCCAGCACGGTGTGCTGCCAGATCGCGTAGTCCGCGAATTGCACGGCGAAAGGCGGGAACTGCGGCTCGTGCCCGGCGACGCGGGCGCTGTAGGCGGTGACGAGGTCGGACACCAGCGGTGCCATGGACTCGCCGTCGGCGCCGATGTGGTGGAACACCACGGCGAGCACGAACTCGCCGGGCTCGACCGGCCACAGGCGCGTGCGCAGCGGCCATTCCTCGGTGACGTCGAATCCCCTTGTCACCGCGGCGAAGATCTCGTCCTCGGAGTCGACGACCTGCCAGTCGAGCCGGCCCGCGACCGAGTCCTGCGGATGCACGAGCTGGTAGGGCACACCCTCGACATCGGGGAACGTCGTACGGAGGACCTCATGCCGACGTACGACGTCGCCCAGTGCGGTACGCAGCGCCTCGACGTCGAGGTCGCCGGACAGCCGCAGCACGATGGTCATGTTGTGGGTGGGTGCACTCGGATGCAGGCGGTTGAGGAACCACATGCGCTGCTGCGCGAACGACAGCGGAATCCGTTCGGGCCGTGGTGACACCGCCACCACGGGCGCGATCCGGGAGCCGCGACCGGTCAGCGCCGCCACCAGCTCGCGGACCGAGGGCGCCTCGAAGACGTCGCGGACCGAGACCTCGACCCCCAGGGCGTCGCCGACGCGGGCGCTCACCCGCATGGCCGACAGGGAGTTCCCGCCCAGGTCGAAGAAGCTGTCGGTGACACCGACACGGTCGACCTGCAACAGTTCGGCGAACACGCCGGCGACCGCGGTCTCCTCGGGAGACTCTGGGGCCACGTACTCGCCCGCGGCGAACTCGGGCTGCGGCAGCGCCCGTCGGTCCACCTTGCCCGAGGTCGTCCGGGGCATCTCGGGCAGCGCCATCCAGACGGTCGGGCGCATGAACTCGGGCAGTCCCCGCACCGCGGCGTTCCGCACGGAGTCGAGATCGACGTCCTCGCCCGGGCGGCCGGCGACGTAGGCGACCAGTTGCTCGCCCCCGCCGGGGGCGGTCGCGACGACCACCGCAACGTGTACGACACCGGGTGCGGAGGCCAGCACCGACTCGATCTCGCCCAGCTCGATCCGCTGTCCGCGGAGTTTCACCTGGAAGTCGGCGCGTCCCAGGTACTCCAGGACGCCGTCGGTGTTCCACCGTGCCCGGTCCCCGGTGCGGTAGAGCCGTCCACCGCGCGGGTCGAAGGGATCGGCGACGAAGGTCTCGGCGGTGAGGCCCGGCCGGGAGGCATAGCCGCGTGCCAGCTGCGGTCCGCCGAGGTACATCTCGCCCGGAACGCCGGGAGGTACCGGACGCAGTCGATCATCGAGGACGTACACCGTCGAGTTCCACACCGGTGAGCCGATCGGGATGTTCGGCGCCGGCGCGTCCACGCGGCCGTAGGTGATGTCCACGGTCGCCTCGGTCGGACCGTACTGGTTGTACAACCCGAGTTCCGGGAGCAACCGCAGCAGGCCGCCGGCCAGCGCGGGGCTCAACGCCTCGCCGCCGGAGAAGATCCGTCGCATCGATCCGAGGTCGGCGTCGCCGGCGCCGGTGGCACCGTCGAGGAACGCCGCGAGCATCGACGGGACGAACTTCGCGGTCGTCACGCGGTGACGTTCGATGAGCCGGGCCATGTAGACGGGGTCCCGGTGCCCACCGGGTTCGGCGACGACCACGGGGGATGCGGCGTGGATGCCGCCGAAGTAATCCCACACGGATGCGTCGAAGGTGTAGGGCGTCTTCAGGAGGAAGACGTGCTCGCCCGGTCCGTTCGATTCGCTGAACCACTCCAGGGTGTTGCGGAGTGCGCCGTGGGTGACGGTGACGCCCTTCGGACGTCCCGTCGAACCGGACGTGAAGATCGTGTAGACGGCGTGACCCGGCAGCACGCGCCGACTCCGGTCGCGGGCTCCGACCGGCGCGACCGCGAGGTCGACGGGTCCCGAGGCGTCGACAACGACCACCGGCAGGTCGATGTCCGCGAGCGCTTCCGGCCGGTCCCGACCGGTCAGGACCAGGGCGACGCCGGCCGTGTCGAGCATGTACCGGGTCCGCTCGACCGGGGACTCGGTGTCGATCGGCACGTACTGGCCGCCGGCCGCCACGATCGCGTGCACGGCCACCATCACCTCGACCGATCGGTCGATGCAGACGCCGACCGCGACATCCGGACCGACTCCGAGCGAGATCAGTTCGCGCGCAAGCGTGCTCACGCGTGCCGAGAACTCGGTGTAGTCGACGACGCGATCGCCGAAGAGGATCGCGGGCCGGTCGGCCGCACGCGCGCGGGCGTCGGCGACCAGGTCGACCACGGTGTGGTCGCCGCTGATCTCGACCTCGGTTCCGCGAGACCACGCCGCGACGTCGAGGCCCTGGGTCTCCGACACCAGCGCGAGGTCGGCGGTGAGCTCGCGGGGCCGACGGGCGACCGTCTCCAGGATGTGCACCAGCACATCGCCGAAGACCCGGATCTGGTCGTCGCCGAAGGCCGCGGGCAGGTACTTGAGCTGGAGCGACACCCGGCCGCCCGCCGCGGCGGTGATCAGGTTGATCGGGTAGTGCGTGGTGCTGCGCGAGTCGACGTCCGCGACGACCAGGCCATCGGTCAGCCCGTCGGGCACCGTGTCCGGCGACGACAGCGCGTCGGTGTCGATGGGGAACGACTCGTGCACGGTCAGCGTGTCGAACAGCTGGTTCGTCCCGGTGAGGGCGGTCAGCTCCGCCAGACCGAGGTGCTGGTGGTCCATCACCGCCACCTTCGACGACTGCAGCCGGCGGAGCACCTCGACGATGGTCGACGCCGGGTCGACGTCGACGACGCTGGGCAGCGTGTTGATGAACAGACCGACCATGGTCTCGACACCGGGCAGATCGGCCGGGCGCCCGGAGACGGTCTCGCCGAAGACGACGACGCGACTGCCGGTCATCCGCGACAGGAGCACGGCCCACGCGAACTGCATCACCGTCGCGACGGTGACGCCCTCGGTCCGGGTCAGTTCCTCGAGACCCGCGGTGGTCTCCTCGTCGAGCATCACCCGGTACTGACGGGGGAGTTCGTCGTCGGTCGCCTCCAGGCCGGGCGCCACGAGGGTCGGTCCCTCGACGGGTTCGAGCACCTCTCGCCAGACGGCAAGTCCCGCATCGCGATCCGAAGCAGCCAGTCGCCGCACGTGATCGGCGAAGTCGAGACCGGTCGCGCCGGTCTGGCCGGTGTAGGTCTCGCCGGTGGCGTAGAGCGCGAGGAGGTCGGCCAGGACGAGCGGACCCGACCACCCGTCCATCAGGATGTGGTGGTTGGTCACCACGAGATGCGCCTGATCGCCGTGCCACACCAGCACGAATCGCACCAGCGGCGGGCGACCCAGATCGAAACGCGTGAGGCGTTCGGCGTCGACGATCCGCTGGATCTCCGCGGCCACCGTGTCACCCGGTTCGTCTGCCGGGAGTTCGACGACCCGCCAGGGGATCTCGACCTCCGCGGGAATCACCGCGACGACGGCACCGCCACCGGTGCGGAGGTAGGCCGAGCGCATGACCCGGTGCCGGGCGAACAACTGCTCGGCTGCGCCGCGCAGGCGCTCGCCGTCGACCCGGCCGCCGAGCGTCAGGACGACCTGGGTCACGTAGACGTCGACCGCACCGGCGTCCGCGCCGGCGGCTGCCAGCTGGGCCTGGAAGTACAGACCCTGCTGCAACGGGGTCAGCGGCCACACCGCCGAGCCCGGGTACGTGCGGGCCAGGTCGTCGAGATCGCGCTGGGTCACGTGCGTACCCGGGACGTCCGACGGGGACAGACCGATCCGGGTGCCGCGGTTCACCAGGTCCGTGAGAGCCGACAGTTCGGCCGCCCACAGCTCCAGCAGGTCCGCGACCTCGTCGGCCGCGAACAGCGCCTGCGGGAAACTCGCCCCGGCGACGAGCCGGCGGTTTCCCTGCTCGTCGTGCGCCGTGGTCACGCTGACCCCCAGAGCACTCAGCGCCACCATCCGTCCGGACGCCGACGACCCGAGGATCGGAGCGTCCGGCGCATTGGTGAACGGCAGGGGCTCGGATTCGGAAGCGGCAGCGCCGCCGCCGGCCCCGAAGTAGTTGAAGGAGATGCTCGGGAGTGGACGTGCGGCCAGCTCGGCGGACTGTCCGTACCGGAGCCAACCGAAGCCGATCCCGTTGTCCGGCTGCGCGAGTCGCTCCTCCTTCGCCGCCTTCACCGCGTGCACGACGTCGGCGCCGGGGTCGAGGCGCACCGGTACGAGCGTCGTGAACCAGCCGACCGTCCGGGACAGGTCCGCGCGGCGCGCTGCCTCGCCGGTGGCGAGCACCTCTTCGTATCGGCCGTGTCCCTCGGTGAGGACGGTGACCGGTGCGGTGTCGTTGATCTCGCGGCGCGACTGCCACGATCGGACCGCCCGCGCGAAGGCGCCGAGCAACACGTCGTTGACGTTGCCGCCGAACGCTTCCGGCACCGTGGTCAACACCGACCGGGTGACCGTCGGCGAGATCTCGTGCGAGATGTGCCGTTCGGTCGCCATCCGGTCCTGGTCGCGGTCCAGCGTGACGCCGAGCGGGGTGGGTCGCGCGGGCAACCGGTCCAGCCAGTGATCCACCTGATCGGACCACGATCCGGACTTCGCGGCGAGGGTGTTCGTCCACGCCTGCGCGCTGGTCTGTTCGGCGCGCAGCTCGATGTCCCGACCGTCGGAGAGCTGCGCCCACCCGGTGATCAGGTCCTCGATGAGGATGGGCCACGACACGGCATCGACACCGAGGTGGTGGATGACGAGCAGGACCCGGCCGACGCCGTCCCGATCGTGGATCAGCGCGGCACGCACCAGGCGCCCGGAACTCGGATCCAGGGTGGCCGAGACGGTCTCGAATGCGGTGCGGACATCGGCGTCGAACGCCTCGGTGCCGGTCGCGGCGGTGCTGGTGGCCTCGATGACCGCGTCCGCGGCGTCGAACCGGCCACCGGCCGACGATCGCCACTCCCCCTCGACGAGTTCCAGGCTCGCGCTGAGCATCGGGTGGCTCTCGACGACCGCCGAGAGCAGGCCGGCCAGCGACGCGACGTCGAGTCCGGCCGGCGCCCGCAGAACCGCGGCCTGCACGAAATCGGCGAAGTCGGCTGCGTCCTGGGCGTGTTCGATCATCCAGTGCACGACCGGCGACACCGCGAGCGAACCGGCGCCAGCCTGCTCGGACTCCTCCAGCATCGGCAGCCGCGCCGCATCGTCGTCGGCGGCCGCGGCCATCGCGCGGATGGTGCGGTGCTCGAAGATCTCCCGCGGCGACAGGTCGAGTCCGGCGGCGCGGGCCGCCGACGCGAGCTGGATCGACATGATCGAGTCGCCGCCGAGAGCGAAGAAGGACTCGGTGACCGACACCCGATCGAGCCCGATCAGGTGGGCGACGATGGACGCGAGGACTTCCTCGGTCGCGGTCGCGGGTGCCACGTGGACGTCGGTGTGGACCCCGAAGTCCGGTTCCGGCAGCGCCTTCCGGTCGATCTTGCCGGCGGTGTTGAGTTCGAGGTGCGGCAGCCGCACCCAGATCGTCGGCCGCATGTACTCGGGCAGTTCGGCGGCCACGGTCGACTTGACCAGGTCGAGGTCGACGTCCGCAGGGGCGACGTAGCCGACGAGGTGATCGGCGCCGGTGGGCGCCTTGGCCACGGTCACCGCGGTGTGCACGACACCCGCGACGGTCGCGATCACCGATTCGATCTCGCCGAGCTCGATACGCTGGCCGCGCAACTTCACCTGGAAGTCGGTGCGGCCCAAGTATTCCAGGGTCCCGTCGGCACGCCACCGCACGAGGTCGCCGGTGCGGTACAGGCGTGAACCGGGCGCCCCGAACGGGTCTGCGACGAACCGCTCGGCGGACAGGTCGGGACGCGCCGCGTAGCCGCGCGCGAGCTGGACGCCACCGAGGTAGAGCTCGCCGGGAACCCCGGCCGGGACGGGCCGCAACCGGGCATCGAGCACCCAGGTGGACGTGTTCGCCACGGGGGTCCCGATCGGGATGAGCGCGGGCGCCGACGAGACGTCGGCGACGGCCACCTCGACCGCCGCCTCGGTGGGACCGAAGAGGTTGACGATCGCGACGCCCGGCAACACTGCCGCGACCTTCGCGACGACCGCCGGCGGCAGTGCCTCACCGGAGGCGAAAACCCATCGCAGCGAGGACATCTCGGCAAACCGAGCAGCCGGTACGAGATCGAGGAAGATCGACATCATCGACGGCACGAAGTGGACCGAGGTGGCCTCGGTGGACACGATCAGGTCCGCGAGATAGTCCGGATCGGTGTGGCCACCCGGGCGGGCGACGACCATGGTCGCCCCGGTCAGCAACGGACCGAAGAGCTCGGGCACCGAGACATCGAAGGTGTACGGCGTCTTCTGCACGATCCGGTCGCCGACCGCCCACGGGAACTCACCGAGTCCCCACCAGAGGCGGTTCATCACGGATGCGTGCGAGACCGTCACGCCCTTGGGGCGACCGGTGGACCCGGACGTGAACAGCGTGTACGCGGCGTGGTCGCCACGGAGCGGGGCCAGCCGTTCGGCGTCGGTGACCGGCTCGGCCTCACCGACCGCCTTCGAGGCATCGACGTCGAGGACGGTGACCAGATCGCCGAGACCCTCGATGGCCGACGGTCGGGCACCCGACGCCGACAGCACGAGCCGCACCCGCGCGGTGTCGATCATGTACTGCACGCGGTCGGCGGGAGCCGCGGTGTCGATCGGGACGTACTGTCCGCCTGCGGCGTGCACGGCGTGTACGGCGACGACCATCTCGACCGACCGGTCGATGCAGATCCCGACCGCCACCTCGGGCCCGACCCCGAGCCCGATGAGTGTGCGTGCGAGATCGGCCACACGCGAACCGAATTCCCCATAGGTGAGCCGGCGGCCCTCGAACTCGATCGCGACCGTGGCGGGGTCGGCGGCGATCCGCGCGGCGACGGCCGCGGGGATGACGGGTTCGCCGAACTCCTGTGTCGCACCGACGGACCAGTCGTCGACCTGTGCGCGGTCGGTCCCGGAGACGAGTGCGAGATCCCCGACCGCGCGCGTCGCACGGCCGGAATCGGTCATGTCCCGCAGCAGGGCCACCAGCCGACCGGCGAGTTCGCTCACCGTGTCGGCCTCGAAGAGATCGCGCGCGTAGATGACGGTTCCCGTCCACGGCCGGCCGGGCACGTCGGCGGCGACCGCGAAGGCCAGGTCGAGCTGTGCCGACACCTCGGGTGGCTCGACCGGTGTGATCGTGAGTCCGGACAGGACTGCCGCGTCGGAACCGGAGGCGCCGCCGGCTACGGGCCCGGACTGGTCCAGGGTGAACAGGACCTGCGCGAGCGGCGCGAAGGCCTCGGAACGGATGGGGTCGAGGTGTTCGACGAGGGTCTCGAACGGGATGTCGGCGTTGGTGAACGCGTCGAGATCGGTTGCGCGCACCTGGGCGAGCACCTCGTCGACCGTCATTCCCGGGACGATGCGGGAGCGGAGCACCAAGGTGTTGACGAACATGCCGACGACCGGGTCGAGGACGCGCGATCCACGACCGGCCACCGGGGTGGCGATCGCGATGTCGTCGGTGGCGGACAGTCGCGCCAGCAGCACCGCGAGCGCGGCGTGCACGACCATGAACGGCGTGACGCCGTGGGCACGTGCCGCGGAGTTCACCGCGTCGGCGACCTCGGCGGGGATCTCGAACGCGATGCGCCCGCCCCGTGTGGAGGCGACGGCCGGGCGGTCGTGATCGGTCGGCAGTTCCAGGACGTCGGGCAGTCCGGCCAGGCGTCCGGTCCAGTGGGCGAGCTGCCGGCCGAGGACCGAATCGGGGTCGTCGGCCGAACCGAGCACCTCGTGCTGCCAGATCGCGTAGTCGGCGAACTGGATCTCCAGAGGCTCGAAAACCGGTGCGTCCCCGGCACTTCGGGCGACGTAGGCGGTCACGACATCGGCGACGAGCGGCTTGCGGGATTCACCGTCGGAGGCGATGTGGTGGGTGACGACGCCCAGCACGTGGGTCTCGGCGTCGACCTGCCACAGGCAGGCCCGAACCGGCCACTCCCGGGACACGTCGAACCCGCGGGTGACCGTGCGCTCGAAGTCCTCGGCCGTCGTGACAACGGAGAACTCGAGCCGCGCGGGGACCTCGTCGGCAGCCGAGACGCGTTGGAACGGGCCGTTGTCGTCCTGGGCGAACGTGGTGCGCAGGACCTCGTGACGGACCACGACGTCGACGATCGCCGCGCGCAGTGCCGCCACGTCGAGGTCACCCACCATCCGGACGACGGTCGGGATGTTGTACGTCGGCAACGTCGGATCGAACTGGTTGATGAACCACATCCGTTGCTGGGCGAAGGACAGCGGGATGCGGTCCGGCCGCGGGGACGCCGCGACGACCGGCGGCAGGGCCCGGCCGCGCTCGCGGGTGCGCGCCACCAGCTCGCGCACCGTCGGAGCGTCGAAGATGTCCCGCACCGACACGTCGACCCCGAGGGCGTCGGAGATCCGGGCGGCCAGCCGCATCGCGGACAGGGATGTGCCACCGATGGCGAAGAAGTCGTCGGTCGCGCCGACCCGGGCGACGTCGAGCAGCCCGGCGAAGATCTCGGCGACCTCGGACTCCTGGCCCTCGGCCGGGGGCACGTACTCGCCGGCGGTGAACTCCGGTGCCGGAAGCGCACGACGATCGACCTTGCCCGAGGTGGTCAGCGGCATCCGGTCCACGACCATCCACGTCGTCGGCACCATGAACTCCGGGAGCCCGCGCCGCGCGACGTCCTTGACCGTGTCGGCGTCGAGCTCGACGCCCGGTCCGGCCGCCAGGTAGGCGACCAGCTGCTCGCCGCCCCCGGCCGGGGCGGCGACGGTCACGGCGGTGTGCACGACACCCGGCGCCGATCCCAGCACCGACTCGATCTCGCCCAGTTCGATGCGCTGACCACGCAGCTTCACCTGGAAGTCGTTGCGGCCCAGGTATTCGAGCTCACCCGCGGCGTTCCAGCGCCCACGGTCACCGGTGCGGTACAGCCTCGCGCCCGCCGGCCCGAACGGGTCGGCGACGAAGGTCTGGGCGGTGAGCCCGGGCCGTGAGGCGTACCCACGCGCCAGCTGGACCCCGCCCAGGTACAGCTCGCCGGCCACTCCGACGGGGACCGGACGCAGGCGTGCGTCGAGTACGCGCACCGTCGAATTCCAGACCGGGGTACCGATCGGGATGTTCTGGGCCGGCGGCCGGGTGACGGCGCCATAGGTGATGTCGACGACGGCTTCGGTGGGGCCGTACTGGTTGACCAGCAACGCATCCGGGAGCGCGGCGGCCAGTCCCGACGCGAGACCCGGGAGGAGCGCCTCGCCACCGGAGAAGATGCGGCGCAGGCCGGCGAGCCTCTCGATGCCGACACCGGTGGCGCCGTCGAGGAAGGCGGCGAGCATGGAGGGCACGAATTTGACCGTGGTGACACCGTGGCGCTCGATGAGCCCGGCGAGGTGACGCGGGTCGCGGTGTCCGCCCGGTTCGGCGACGACAACCGCCGAGGCGGTGAACACCGGACCGAAGAACTCCCAGACCGAGGCGTCGAAGGTGTACGGGGTCTTGAGCAGGAACCGATGCGGCCCTTCGCCGTTCGAGTCGCTGAACCATGCGAGGGTGTTGCGCAGCGCACCATGGGTGACGGTGACGCCCTTCGGCCGTCCCGTCGATCCGGACGTGAAGATCGTGTAGACGGCGTTGTCCGGATGCACGACACCGAGACGGTCGGCATCGGTCACCGGAGGCACGGGCGCATCCGGCAGCGCGGCCGAGGCGTCGACGCGCAGGATCCGGCCCCGGAAGTCGTCGAGGACGGCGGGGACCGGCCCGGCGCCGACGACGACGGTCGACACACGAGCGGTGTCGAGGATGTACTGCCCGCGTTCGGCCGGGCTCTCCGTGTCGATGGGAACGTATTGGCCACCGGCCGCGACGATTCCGTGCACCGCGACCATGATCTCCACCGAACGGTCGAGACAGACGCCGACGGCGACATCGGGACCGACACCCGCGTCGACGAGCTCGCGGGCCAGCAGCGAGACGCGCGCCGCGAATTCGGTCTGGTCGACCACGCGGTCGTCGAAGATGACCGCGGGCGCATCGGGAGCCGACGCGGCGTTCGCCGCCACGAGATCGGCGACGGTCTGCGGTGCCCCCACCTCGACCCGCGCGCCCACCGCGAAGTCGTCGAGACGCGACGACTCGGCAGGCAGCACGAGTTCGGTGTCGCCGACGGGACGAGACGGTGCGCTCAGCACACCGGTCAGAATCGCGACGAGCCGCTGGGTGAGGGTGTCGATCGTCGAGGGGTCGAAGAGGTCGGTCGCGTAGATCACCGAACCGGCCCACCGGCGTCCGTCGTCCCCGCGGTCGATCGCGAAGTTCAGGTCGACCTTCGCGCCCGGAGCCTCCTGCGGCAGCGGTTCGAAGCTCAGGTCGCCGACGGATCCGCCCTGTTCGGCGTCGATCGCGAAGTCGGCCGAGGCCGACTGGTCGAACGTGAGATTCACCTGGGCGAGCGGGGCGAAGGCCTCCGTCCGGACCGGGTTCAGCTTCTCCACGAGCGTCTCGAACGGAACGTCGGCGTTCGCGAAGGCATCCAGATCGGTCGTTCGCACGCGGTCCAGCAGGGACTCGAAGGACTCGGTGCCGTCGACCGGGACCCGGAGGACGAGCGTGTTCACGAACATGCCCACGAGCGGGTCGAGGGACGCCTTCCCGCGCCCGGCGATCGGGGTACCGATGACGATGTCGTCGCCGGACGAGAGCCGCGCGAGCAGGACTGCGAGGGCCGCGTGCACGACCATGAACGGGGTGACCGCCCGCTCGGCCGCCACCCGTTCGATCGCGGTCCCGACCTCGGTCGGGATCTCGAAGTCGAACCGGGCGCCGCGCTGCGACGCCACGGCCGGACGCGGACGGTCAGTGGGCAGTTCGAGCAGATCCGGCGCACCGGAGAGCCTGCTGATCCAGTGGTCGAGCTGGGCGGCGATGAGCGAGTCGGGGTCGCCGGCCGAGCCGAAGACGTCGTGCTGCCAGAGCGCGTAGTCGGCGAACTCCACCTCCAGCGGGGCGAACACCGGATCGCGGCCCTCGGCGCGGGCGCCGTACGCGGTGAGCAGGTCGGCGAGCATCGGTTTCATCGACTCGCCGTCGGCGGCGATGTGGTGGACGACCACCACGAAGACGAATTCGCCCGCGCTCACCGGCCACAGGCGGGCGCGGATCGGCCAGTCGACGGTGACATCGAAGCCGTCGGTCACCGCGGACTCGATCTCGGACTGGGAGCCGACGACCGCCCAGTCCAGCCGGTCGACCTCGTCCGGTCCGTCGATGCGCTGGTGGGGGACGCCGTCGATCTCGGGGAAGGTGGTGCGCAACACGGCTTGTCGTGCGACGAGGTCGGCCACCGCGGCCCGCAGCGCGTCGGTGTCGAGGTCGCCGCGCAACCGCAGTGCGATCGGGATGTTGTAGGCCGACGACGCGGGCTCGAACCTGTTGATGAACCACAGGCGTTGCTGTGCGAACGACAGCGGGACCCGCTCCGGGCGCGGCGACACGACCGTCACCGGCGGCAGACCGGATCCGCGTCCGGACACGGCCGTCACCAGATCACGGACCGACGGCGCCTCGAACACGTCCCGGACCGACACCTCGGCGCCGAGCGCATCGGCGACGCGGGAGGCGAGGCGGGTCGCCGACAGCGAATTGCCGCCGAGGTCGAAGAAGCTTGTCGTGACCCCGATCTCGTCGACGCCGAGCACCTCGGCGAAGACCTGCGCGACCGCGGTCTCCTGCGGGCCGGCGGGCGCGACGACATCCTCGACGACGGTGGCCGAGTCGGGTACCGGCAGGGCCTCACGATCGAGCTTGCCGTTCGCCGTCAGGGGCAGGGTCTCGAGGTCGACGATCTGGTCCGGGACCATGTACGACGGCACCGCACGGCCGGCGATTCGCCGGACCTCGGCGACCTCGACCGCGTTCTCCGTGTCGCGGACGAGGTAGCCGATCAGTTGCTCCCCGCGGCCGGGGATGTCGACGACACGCGCGGCCGCCGCACTCACACCCGGCACGGCCAGGAGCGCCGCCTCGATCTCACCGAACTCGATCCGGTAGCCACGCAACTGGACCTGAGCGTCACCGCGGCCGAGGTACTCGATGTCCTCGCCCACGCGGCGGGCCAGATCGCCCGTGCGGTACATCCGGGATCCGGGCTCACCGTAGGGCGAGGCCACGAAACGTGTCGACGACAGCCCGGCACGTTTCAGGTACCCCTGCGCGAGTTGCCCACCGGTGACGTACATCTCGCCGACGATGCCCTCGGGCACCGGACGCAGACGGTCGTCGAGTACGTGGATGGCCAGCGAGCCGAGCGGGCGGCCGATGAAGCTCGCGTCGTCGGCCGCCACCGACTGCGGGTCGAGCGGACGGAAGCTGACGTGCACGGTCGTCTCGGTGATGCCGTACATGTTGACCAGCGACGTGGTCTCGCCCGGATGGTCGTCGAACCAGCGGCGGACCTGTTCGAAACTGAGCGCCTCGCCGCCGAACACGATGTAGCGCAACGACAGTGCGGTCCTGCGGCGCCGGCGGGCCTCGGCGAGCTGATAGAACGCCGACGGCGTCTGGCTCAGCACGGTCACGTGTTCGCGCGCCAGCAGGTCGAGGAACTCCTCCGGAGCCCGGGCCAGGTCACGGTCCACGAGCACGAGACGGCCGCCGGTCAGCAGCGGTCCCCACAACTCCCAGACCGAGAAGTCGAACGCGTACGAATGGAACATCGTCCACACGTCGGTCTCGTCGAACTCGAAATCACCAGCGGCGGTGTCCATCAGCGTGACGACATCGCGATGGGTGACCTCGACGCCCTTGGGGCGCCCCGTGGAGCCCGACGTGTAGATCACGTAGGCGCGCGAATCGGGATGAACCGCAGCGGTTTCCGGATTCGCACCGGCACCGTCGGCCACGAGCTGCCCGACCGGCACCACCGGTGTCGCCCCCAGTTGCGACCACAGCTCGAGGTCCGCGGTCGTGTCGTCGACGATCACCGCGCTCGGTGCGGAATCGTCGACGATGAAGCGCAGACGGTCGACCGGGTTGGTGGTGTCCAGCGGCAGGTAGCCCGCGCCGCAACGCAGCACACCCAGGATCGACGCGACGAGATCGACGCCCCGGGACGTCGCCACGGCGACGAGATCCCCGGACCGGACGCCTCGCGCCCGCAGGGACGCGGCGATCGCCGCCGACCGCCGGCCGAGTTCGCGGTAGTCGACCGAGGTCTCGGTGTCGGTGACGGCCGGACGGTCGGCATGTGCCAGCACCGAACGGCCGAACAGTTCCACCAGCGACGAGTCCGTGTTCGCCGTGCGGGTGACCGGCGGTGTGATCTCGCGGCGGTACTCCGCGTCGTCGAGCAGCGAGATCGCCCCGACCTCGATGGCCGGATCCGCGACGACACCGGTCAGGATTTGGACCAGCGCATCGGAGTACACCTGCACCTGTCGCTCGTCGAAGGCCGCGGGCAGGTACTTCAGTTTGAGCTCGATGCGGTCGCCGACCACGCCGGTCACCAGGTTCAGCGGATAGTGGGTCGAGTCGGTCGCGTCGAGATCCTCGATCCCGATGCCGCCCGCGTCGGCCCCCTGCTTCAGCGACTGGGCGTCGACCGGGTAGGACTCGTGCACCGCGAGGGTGTCGAACAGTTGTCCGCGGCCGACGAGGGCCGTCAGCTCGGGCAAGCCGAGGTGCTGGTGGTCGAGCACCGCGACCTTCGAGGCCTGCAGCGCGTCGAGGACGTCGGCGGCCCGCGCGTTCGGATCGACATCCGCGACGGCGGGCAGCGTGTTGATGAAGAGGCCGACCATCGTCTCGACGCCGTCCAGATCGGCTGGGCGACCGGAGACGGTCTCGCCGAAGACGACCGACTGCTGCCCGGTGATGCGCGACAGCAGCACCGCCCAGGCGAACTGCATCACCGTCGAGACGGTGACCCCTCGTGCACGCGTGAGATCCTCGACGGCAGAGGTGATCTCGGCCGGGAGCAGTACGCTGTGGTCGCGCGGCAGCTGATCGGAAGTCGCCTCACGGCCCGCGCCGACAAGCGTCGGCTCGTCGACCGCGGCCAGTACCGAGCGCCACGCCGCCAGACCCGCGTCGGTGTCGGATGCGGCGATGTACCGCAGGTAGTCGAGATAGTCCCCCTGCGCACCGGCCTCGGCGGCGACGGTGCCGGTGTAGGTCTGACCGGTGGCATACAGCGCGAACAGATCGGCCATGATCAGCGGGCTCGACCAGCCGTCGATCAGGATGTGGTGGCTGGTGACGACCAGCGTCGACCGCGCGCCACTGCGGACGAGGACGAACCGCATGAGCGGGCCGGATTCGAGATCGAACGGCGTGACGCGCTCGGCCTGGGCCACCGCGGCGACACCGCTGTCGCCGTCCCGGCCGGCACCGGCCCCCGGCGTGTCAGTCGATTCGATATCAACTGTCCGCCAAGGGATGTCGACCGTATCCGGAACAACCGCGACGACCTCACCGCTGGGGACGCGCACGAAGCTGGACCGCAGCACACGGTGGCGGACGAAGACCTCGCGCACGGCCTCGGCGAGACGGTCGGCGTCGACGTCGCCCTTGAGCGTGACGACCGCCTGCGCGGTGTAGACATCCACCGCCCCGGCCTCGCGGCCCGCCGCGGCGAGCTCGGCCTGGAACTGCAGGCCCCGCTGCAACGGCGAGAGCGGCCACACGTCGGCACCCGGATACCGCCGGGCGAGGTGATCGAGATCGTCCTGGGTGACGCGTGCGCCGAGGACATCCGACGGCGAGAGCCCCGGGTCGCCGACGCGGGCGACCTCGTCGACGATCGTCGCGAGTTCGGAGTCCCAGCGCCGTGCGAGGTCGTCGACATCGCCGGCGGTGAGCACCCCGCGCGGGAAGGTGAAGCCGGCGACGAACTCCCGGCCGTCCTGGCCGATCGCGGTACCGGCGTTGATGCTCAACACATTCGGGACGACCATGGCGCCGGTGACCGTGCCCGGGAGTCGCGGTGCCGCCGGGTCGGGCAGGAACGGCATGCCCGCATCGTCCGCGGCGGCGTTCTCGCCGGTGGATGCGGTCCCGGCGACGTTGCCGAGGTAGTTGAACCCGATGCTCGGCAACGGCCGACGGGACAGCTCGGTGTCGCCGTAGCGCAGCAGTCCGTAGCCGATTCCGTTGTCGGGCTGTCCGACCCGCTCTTCCTTGGCGACCTTGACCGTGTGCACGGAGTCGCCGCGCACGTCGATGGCCAGCGGCGCGATGGTGGTGAACCACCCGACGGTCCGGGACAGGTCCACGGTCCGCGGATCGGTTCCGTGCAGCAGAGCTTCTTCGTACCGGCCGTGGCCCTCGAGCAGCAACGTCACCGGCTGGTCATCAGCGATCTCCCGGGCCTGCTGCCAGGACCGGACCGCGCGCGCCAGCGCCGCGACGAGGGCGTCGTTGACGTTGCCGCGGAAGGCGGTCGGCACCGTCGTCAGCAGCGCCTCGGTGACCGCCGAGCCGACGGTGTGCACGACGGTGTCGGTGGTCGACATGCGGTCACGTGCACGGTCGAGGGCACCACCGAGGTCGGTGACCCGTTCCGGCGACCGATCCAGCCAATAGCGCAACTCGTCCGAGCGTCCGGCCCGCTGGGCGTCGAGCGCCGCGGTGAACGCACGCGCCGAGGTCGTCTCCGGTCGCAGCGAATACGCCTGGCCCCCTTGATGCTGCGCCCAGGCGGTCAGCAGGTCCTCGATGATCACCCGCCACGAGACGGCGTCGACACCGAGGTGATGGATGACGACCACGAGACGCGCATCGCCGTCCGGGGCGCTGACCAGCACGGCTGCGACGAGCCGCCCGGCGGTCGGGTCGAGGCGGCCGGAGGCGTCCTCGAAGGCGGCGACGACGGTGTCGGAGAAGCCGGGTTCGCCGACGGGCGCCGGACTCGTCATCGCGGTCACCGCACCGGGATGCAGCGGCGCGACGCCGGTGCGCATCCGCCAGTCGCCCGCGCTCCCGCCGGGTTCGACCGAGGCACCCAGCATGGGGTGGACGTCGACCACCTGCGCCAGGAGTTCCTGCGCGATCTCGACGGTGAGCCCCTCGGGTGCGGTCAGCACCATCGACTGGGAGAAGTCGGCGAAGTCCGAGACGTCGTCGGTGTGTTCCAGGACCCAGGAGACCACCGGCGGGACGGTCATCGGACCGACGCCGCCACCGGGCAGTTCCGCCAGGGCGGGTACCCGGTCGCCGCGGGCGCCGACGGCACGGGCAATGGCGCGAACCGTCTTGTGCTCGAAGATGTCCCGCGGTGAGACGTCGATACCCGCCGCGCGACAGGCCGACGCGACCTGGATGGACATGATCGAGTCGCCGCCGAGGGCGAAGAACGAGTCGGTGACGCTGACGCGTTCGAGCCCCAGCAGGCCGGCGATGATCGAGGCGAGCTGCTGCTCGACCGCGTTCTCGGGCTCCACGTGGTCGGATTCGACCTCGATCGTGGGCGCGGGCAACGCACGGCGGTCCAGCTTGCCCACCGGGGTCAGCGGGAGCGCGTCGAGGACGGTGATGCTCGCGGGCACCATGAACAGGGGCAGCCGATCCGCGAGATGCTCGCGCAGCGAAGCGATCTCGACGGTGTCGCGGGGCACCACGTAGGCGGCCAGCGCGGCCACCACCGACTGTCCGCTCGCGGCGAGTCCGCCGTCGGCGTCGACCCCCACGACGACCGCGGAGGCCACGGACGGGTGATCGGTCAGGACGTTCTCGATCTCACCGAGTTCGATGCGCAGACCGCGGAGCTTGATCTGGTCGTCGCTGCGTCCGACGTAGTCGACCGTCAGCGCGCCGTCTCGGTCACGAGCCCACCGCACGATGTCGCCGGTGCGGTACATCCGCTCCCCCGGCTCGCCGTGGGGATCGGCGACGAACCGCTCGGCGGTCAGACTCGCGCGGTCGAGGTAGCCGCGCGCGAGAGCCGGTCCGCTGACGTAGAGTTCGCCCGCCACCCCGACCGGCACGGGACGGAGCCGACCGTCGAGCACCAGCAGGTCGATGCCGTCGATGGGAGGCCCGATGTACAACGGTTCGCCGGCGTGCGTCGGCGGGGCGACGGTGATCACGATCGTGGTCTCGGTCGGGCCGTACACATTGCGGAAGGCGACGAATCGACTCCAGCGGTCGCGCAACGTCTCCGGTACGGCCTCGCCGCCCGCCCACACCGATTCCAGGTGCGGGAGTTCGGCGGGATCGAGTGACGACAGCACCGTCGGGGTCAGGAACGTGTGGGTGATCCGCTGTTCGCGCATGAACTCCGCGAGCGGCGCGCCGGCCACCGCGTCACGGTGGCGGTAGACGACCGCCGCGCCCGCGGTGAAGGCCAGCAGATACTCGAGGACGAAGGCGTCGAAACTCGGTGAGGCGAACCCGAGCACACGCGATTCCCGCGTGACCCCGGACCTCTTGACCGCCTCGGCACCGAAGTTCGCGAGGCCGCCGTGGGTCACGGCCACACCCTTGGGCAAGCCGGTCGACCCCGACGTGTAGATCACGTAGGCGGTGTCGTCGGTACGCACCGCGGCGCCGCGATCCAGGTCGGTGACCGGTGCGTCGTCGTGCGCCGACACGGCGTCCGCGTCGGCGTCGAGGTCGATCCAGCGCCCCCCGAAAGCACTCACGTCGGCAACACCGGTCCGGGTGAGCCCGATGGTCGCACCCGAGTCCGAGATCATGTGTGCGACACGGTCGGCCGGGTAGTCCGGGTCGATCGGCACGTATCCGGCACCGGTCTTGGCGACTGCCCAGATCGCCTCCATGAGGTCGACCGAACGCGGGATCACCAGTGCCACCAGCGTTCCGCGGCCGATGCCCTGGTCCAGCAGGTGACGAGCCAGCCGGTTCGACGCCGAGTCGAGTTCACCGTAGGTGAGGGTGCGGTCGGGGTCGACGACCGCGGTGCGGTCGGTTCCGCCACGCCGGACCGCGGCGGCGAACAGCTCCGCCAGCGGCACGGCCGGGATCGCGGGTCGGCGGCCGACCGGGGTGATCATGTCGCGCTCGGCGGTGTCGAGCAGGTCGGCGTCCCCGACCGGCACGGTCGGATCGGCGACCAGCTCGTGCAGCAACCGGGCGAAACGGTCCATCATCCGCGCGACCGTCGCCTCGTCGAACAGGTCGGTGGCGTAGTTGACGCGACCGATCCAAGACCCGCCGCGTCCGCCGCGCAGACCGACCGTCAGGTCCACCTTCGCCGAGTTCTCCTCGGTCTCCACCACTTCGACGGCCAGGTCGTCGATGTCGGCGACGAGCGTGGACGGATCCGCGGGCGTGGGGTCGACGGTCAGCAGGATCTGGGTGAGCGGGGCGAACGCCTCGGACCGGGACGGTGCGAGCGCGTCGACGACCGCCTCGAAGGGCGCGTCGGCATGTGCGAACGCATCGAGATCGGTGACCCGCACCACGTCGAGGAGGTCGGCGAACCGTTGCGCCGGGTCGACCACGGTACGCAGGACCAGCGTGTTCACGAACATCCCGACCAGCGGGTCCAGAGCGGCGTCGCCGCGACCGGCGATCGGGGTGCCGATGGCGATGTCGTCGGTGGCCGAGAGCCGCGACAGCAGCACCGCGAGTGCCGCATGGATGACCATGAACTCGGTCACGCCGCGCTGGGCAGCGAGCTCGCGGACGAGACCCGCTGTCGCCGAGTCGATCTCGAAGCCCACCTCGGCGCCTGCCATGGACGCGACCCTGGGACGCGGGCGGTCGGCGGGCAGCTCGAGCACCTCGGGGAGTCCGGCCAGCGCAGAGCGCCAGTAGTCGACCTGAGCCGACACCCGCGAGTCCGGGTCGTCGATCGAGCCGAGTTCACGACGCTGCCAGAGCGCGACATCGGCGAACTGCACCTCGAGCTCGGCGAAGTCCGGCGAACGCCCCTGTGAGCGCGCGACATACGCCGTCACGACGTCGGTGACCAGCGGACGCATCGACTCGCCGTCGCCGGCGATGTGGTGGATCACGATGAGGACGATGTGTTCGAGGTCGTCGACGCGGTGGACCCGGATCCGGATGGGTCGCTGCACTGCGACGTCGAAGCCGCCGGCGGCAGCCGCGAAGAGCTCGGATTCGTCGTCGACGATGGCCCAGTCGAGTTCGGCCCCGACCCCGGCGACGTCCCCGATGACCTGTCGCGGAGCACCGTCGATCGACGGGAACACCGTCCGGAGTACTTCCTGACGCTCGACGACGTCGACCATCGCCGCACGCAGGGCCGCGAGATCGAGCTTGCCGCGCAGGCGCAGGGCGATCGGGATGTTGTAGGCCGCGGACGCGGTGTCGAACTGGTTGATGAACCAGATCCGTTGCTGCGCATACGACAGCGGGATCGCGTCCGGTCGCGGGGAGACCGCCGTCACCGGCGGGAGGCCGGGCACGCGGTCGGCGACACGCTGCGCCAGTTCGCGCACGCTGGGAGCGTCGAACAGGTCGCGAACACTGACCTCGACGCCAAGAGCGGCACCGGCCCGGGCCGCCACCCGCATCGCGGCAAGCGAGTTGCCGCCGAGGTCGAAGAAGGAGTCCACCACCGAGATCCGGTCGGCTCCGAGCACTTCCGCGACGACGTCGGCGAGAGCGCGCTCGGCGGGGGTCGCCGGCTCGACGACCTCGGACTCGACGACGGTCGGTGCGGGCAGCGACCGGCGGTCCACCTTGCCGGAGGCATTGCGTGGCATCTCGTCGAGGACGACCCACAACGTGGGGCGCAGATGCGCGAGCAGTCTCTCGCCCGCGAAGGCACGGATGGCCTCGACGTCCACGGTGTCACCCGGGTGACCGGTCAGGTAGGCCACGAGCGCATCGCCCGCGGGAGTCGTGGTGACCGCCGCGGCCACCGAGACCACGCCCGGCGCCGCCGCCAGCACGGCCTCGGTCTCGCCGAGTTCGATGCGCTGACCGTGGATCTTCACCTGGAAGTCGGTCCGACCGAGGTACTCGATGTCTCCGTCCGCGCGCCAGCGGGCGAGGTCGCCGGTGCGGTACAACCGCGCACCGGCGGGTCCGGCCGGGTCCGCGACGAACGACTGGGCGGTGAGGGCCGGTGCGGACGCATAGCCGCGGGCCATCTGCGCGCCACCGAGGTACAGCTCGCCCGGCACACCGGGCGCGACCGGGCGCAGACGTGCGTCGAGGATGCGTGCGGTCAGGCCGGACGCGGGCCGGCCGACGGTCACGACGTCGACCGGCTCGGTCAGCGTCGCGATCGTCGCGTCGACGGTCATCTCGGTGGGGCCGTACTGGTTCACGATCACCGCGTGCGGGGCGGCCGCGAGGGTCTGCTGGGCCACCGCGGGGGTGAGTGCCTCACCGCCGGTGAAGATCTGGCGCACCGAGGACAGACCGGTGGCGGGATCGAAGGTCTCGTCGAGGAACACCGCGAGCAACGACGGGACGAACTGCACGGAGGTCACCCGCTCGTCGGCGATGACGCGGGCCAGATGAGCCGGGTCCCGGTGGCCGTCGGGCGCGGCGACAACGGCGGTCGCGCCGGCGACGAAGGGCCAGAACAACTCCCAGACCGACGCATCGAAGGTGTACGGCGTCTTGACCAGCACCCGTTCGTCCGCCGGGTCGCCGGTGTAGGCACCGAACCAGGACAGCATGTCGTGCAGGCCGCGATGCGTGACCGTCACGCCCTTGGGCTGCCCGGTCGATCCGGACGTGAACAACGTGTACACCGGATGTCCGCCGCGCAGGGGTGCCACACGGTCGGCAGTTGTCACGCGAGCCGAGCCGGCGGTGGCGAGCGAGTCGAGATCGACCGTGACGAGAGTCCCCGGGTGCGACAGTGACTCGGCCCAGCCCGGGATCTCGCCGCCGACGACGACCGTCGACGCCCCGGAGAGCGCGAGCTGCCGACGCACGACATCCGCCGGCGCCTCCGGATCGAGCGGCACGTATGTGCCGCCGGCGAGCACGATCCCGTGGATCGCCACCAGCATCTCGACCGATCGCGGCACGCCGACCGCGACGGGCACGTCGGGTCCGACCCCGTCGGCGACGAGGCGCCGCGCGAAGGCGTGGACCAGTGCACCGTACTCGGCATAGTCCAGAGTGCGGCCGTGTGCCCGGATCGCCACCCGGGAAGCATTGCGAGCGAAGGACTCTGCCAGTGCATCGGCGACCGTGACGGCCGGCTCCGGCAGAGCAGCGGTGTCGGCACCGCCGCCCCAGCGCGCGAGCGCCTCGTGTTCGGCTGCGGTCATCAGGTCCGCATCGCCGACGGGAGCCGAGGGGTCCGCAGTCAGGGTGTCGAGGAGGCGAACGAACCGGTCGGCGAAGAGACGCACCGACCCGGCATCGTACAGGTCGGTCGCATAGAGCACCGATCCCTGCCAGTTGTCCCCGTTGTCGGCGATCCCGACGGTCAGATCGACCCGCGCGGACAGATCCTGCGGTTCGACGGGGGTCACGGCCAGTCCGCCGCCCTCCCCGATCGTCAGCGTCTGGGAGGCCAGATCGGCGATGGCCGACTGGTCGAACGCGAGCCACACCTGGGCCAGCGGTGCATAGGCCTCCGTGCGCAACGGGTTCACCCGTTCGACGACCGCCTCGAACGGGATGTCCGCGTTGGCGAAGGCCTCGAGATCGGTCCGGCGGACGTCGTCGAGCAACCGTCCGAAACCGGCCGCCGGGTCGACCCCGGTCCGGAGGACCAGCGTGTTGACGAACATGCCGACCATCGGGTCGAGGATCGACTGCCCGCGACCGGCGATCGGCGTGCCGACGGTGACGTCCTCGGTCGCCGACAGCCGCGACAGCAGCACCGCGAGCGCCGCATGCGCCACCATGAACGGGGTCAGCCCGCGATCGCGCGCCAGACGGGCGACACGCTCCGAAACATCCTGCGGCACACTGAACTCGATGCGCGCGCCGCGCTGCGAGGCCACCGCCGGACGCGGTCGGTCGGTCGGCAACTCCAGCACGTCGGGCGCCCCGTCGAGCTGCCGCGCCCAGTACTGCAACTGCGCACCGATGAGCGACGAGTCGTCGGTCGCGGAGCCGAACACCCGGCGCTGCCACAGGGCGACGTCGGCCATCTGGACCGGCAGCGGCCGGAAGTCGGGCGCGTTCCCGGCCACCCGCGCGGTGTACGCGGTGATCAGATCGGTCACCAGCGGTGCGAGGGATTCACCGTCGCACGCGATGTGGTGCACGACCATCCCGAGGACCGCCTCGGAATCTGAGATCTGGGAGAAGCCCACGCGCACAGGCAGTTCGGAGACGAGATCGAATCCGCCGAGCATCACCTCGGGCAGGGCCGATTCCGGCACCTCGCGCCAGTCGAGCATCGCGGCCGCCGACGACGGCTCGTGGACGAGCTGAGCGGCGTCGCCGCCGGCTTCGGGATAGGTGGTACGCAGGACCTCGTGGCGGGTCATGACGTCGAGCAGCGCCTGGCGCAGGGCGTCGGCGTCGACGCCGCCCTGCAGCCGCAGGACCATCGGGATGTTGTAGGCGGGCGATGCCGGATCGAACCGGTTGATGAACCACATCCGCTGCTGTGCGAGCGACAGCGGGATGCGGTCCGGGCGGGAGGCGACGGGTTCGATCGGGGGCAGTCCCGGCCGCTTCGAGGCTGCGGCGAGCGCGAGGTCGCGCACCGTCGGGGCGTCGAAGAGGTCACGGACCGTGAGGTCCACGCCGAGCGTCTCCGCGGCGCGGCCGACGATGCGGGCGGCCAGCAGCGAGTTGCCGCCGACGTCGAACACCGACTCGACGACGCTGATGTCCTCGAGACCGAGCACCTCCGCGAAGATGTCCCGCAGGGCTGCCTCGGTGTCGTTCTCGGGCGCCACGAATTCGGTTGTCGACGCGAGTACGGGGCGCGGGAGTGCGCCGCGATCGAGCTTGCCGTTCTGGGTCAGCGGCAGCCGCTCGACCGCCATGACGACGTCGGGGACCATGTACTCCGGCACCAGGGTCGCCACACGCCGACGCACGAGTTGTTCGTCGACCTCGACGCCCGGCTCGGGAACCACGTAGGCGGCGAGGATCTCACCCCGGTCGGACAGGTCCACGACGCTGGCCGCACCGGCCGAGATCCCGTCGAGGCCGACGAGCGCGGCCTCGATCTCGCCGTATTCGATGCGGAAGCCGCGGAGCTGGACCTGGGCGTCGCCGCGACCGAGGTACTCGATGTCGTCACCGACGCGACGCGCCAGGTCGCCGGTCCGGTACATGCGATCACCGGAACCGTCGGGCGCGAACGGGTTCGCGACGAAGCGCGTGGCACTGAGCCCGGCCCGCCGGAGATAGCCCTGCGCGAGTTGTGTTCCGGTGACGTACATCTCGCCGATGACACCCTCGGGCACCGGTCGCAGTCGCGAGTCGAGGATGTGGATGTCCAGCGACGACAGCGGTCGCCCGATGAACGACGCGTCACCGGCCGACACCGCGTCGCGGTCCAGCGCGCGGTAGCTGACATGCACCGTGGTCTCGGTGATGCCGTACATGTTGACCAGCTGCGCGGGATCTGCCGGATTGTCGTCGAACCAGCGCCGGACCTGCTCGAAACTCAGCGCCTCGCCACCGAACACGATGTAGCGCAATGCGAGTGACGCCTGCCTGTGTCGCTGTGCGGCGATGAGCTGGTAGAAGGCCGACGGCGTCTGACTCAGCACCGTTACCCGCTCGGTCTCGAGGAGATCGACGAAGGCCTCCGGGTCCCTCGTGGTGTCCTGCTCGACCACGACGACGCGTCCGCCGGTGACGAGGGGACCCCAGATCTCCCAGACCGAGAAGTCGAAGGCGTAGGAGTGGAACAGCGTCCAGACGTCGTCCGGGCCGAACGAGAACTCCTCGGACGCGGCCTTCATCAGCGCGACGACCTCGCGGTGCGACACGACCACGCCCTTCGGCTTGCCCGTCGAACCAGAGGTGTAGATCAGGTAGGCCGGCAGCCGGTCGTCGAGCGAGTCGGTCCGTGCTGCCCCCTCTGCTCCCTGAGGAGCCCCGGAGCCTGCGGAGAGCCGTCCCCCCTCTGCTCGGATCACGTCCTCGGTCGTGACGAACCGGACGTCGATGACATCCCACGTCGCGGCGAGCTCGGGGTCGGCGAGCACCAGCAGCGGCGCCGCGTCGTCGATGATCGACTGTGCGCGGGCGACCGGCTGGGAGCGGTCGAGCGGCAGGTACGCCGCTCCGGTCTTGAGGACGGCCAGCAGGGCCACGATCAGGTCTGTCCGGCGTGGGAGCGCGACGCCGACGAGGCTGCCCGGGCCGGCACCGGCCGTGCGGAGTCCGTCGGCCAGCGCGTCGGACCGCTCGTCGAGCTCGCGGTAGGACAGCACGGCGCCGGTCGCGTCGCTGACCGCGGGCCGCGCGGCGTGGCGCGCGACGGCGGAGCGGAACAGTCCGGGCAGGGAACCGAGATCGGTGCTGCCGATCAGTCCGAGCGCCCGCTCGCGGATCAGCGCGATCGCGCGCCGGGTGGCGTCGGCGATCTCGGCCGGCGCACGTCCGGGCGCGGCCTCGGTCTGGGTGACCCCGGCGCCGACCGCGGCCTCGGTGTCGAGTCCCTGGGCGATGAAGACGCCGGCCGTCGCCGACACGCGCGCATACAGCTCGCCGAACGTGACCGGGCCGGACGCCGCCTCGTAGGCGGTCTCGGAGGGTGCGACGCCGGCCGAGAAGGCGATCAGGTGCAGTGTCGAAGGCCGCGAGCCCCAGGTGAGAGAGATGTTGGAGGCCGTTGAATCGACATCGGTCACGTCTGAGTCATTCCTTTGGTCGACTGCACTGCTTCGTTCCCGCGGGACCCGGCTCCCGACATCGCGCCGTCCACCACTCGGAGTGCGTTGGCGCGGAGTTCGCCCAGCACATCACCGAGCGCATCGGGCCCCGACACCGCCAGGCCCGGCAACAGGCTCATCAGCGCGGTGGTGAGGGCAGAGTCCGGGTCGGGGAGAGCGGCAGCCATCGCATCACTGATCGACGACAGCACCGCGAACGTTACCTCTGCCCCCTGGTGCGCGGCGGCGACCGCATCGGGCTGTGCGGCCACGGCCCGGGCGACGAGATCGGGCAGTGCGACGGCGAGTTCGGCGTCGGCGACCGCACTGGCCGCGGTCTGCTCGGCGGCGGTGGCGATGTCGATGTCCCCCACCAACACCTGCGGGTTCTCCGACACCTCCTCGAGGACGCGCAGATAGCGCTGCGCGTACGTCTCGACAGTGCCCTTGGTGAAGATGTCGGCGGCGTAGATCAACTGGCCCGTCATTGAATCAGCGTCCTTTGCTGCCGGTGCAACGAAGTCGTCCGGGAACAATGTGAGCTGGAGATCCACCTTGGCTGGGGTCAACTGCTCGGATACCGGCGCGATCGTCATCGAATCCATGTCGAGCGTGGGGATGGTGAAGTTCTGGTAGGCGAACATCACCTGATAGATCGGGTTGTAACTGGTGGGCGGCGAGGGAAGTACAGATGACACGATCGTATCGAACGCGATTTCGGCGTTCGCCATGTCGGCCAGATCCTCGTCGCGGACACGCTGCAGGAGCTCGGCGAACTTCTCCTCGTCCTGGAGTCGCGACCGCAGGGCCAGGGTGTTCACGAACATGCCGACCACGCCGTCGAGTTCGGGCTGACCCCGCCCGGCGAACGGCGTGCCGATCACGATGTCGCGCTGGGTGGTCAGCCGGCTCAGCAACACCACCAGTGCGGTCTGCATCACCATGAACAGCGTCGCGTTGTGCTGGCGCGCGACGGCCTCCAGCTTGTGCACCAGGCCGCCGTCGATGTCGAACCGCACCTCCTCGCCGACGAAGGACGGTGTCCGCGGGCGGGGGCGATCGGTCGGCAACTCCAGCCGGGCCGGCGCGTTGCGGAGCCGGTCGGTCCAGTACGCGAGCTGGCGGCCCGCCTCGGTCGTCCCGTCGGGTCCGGAAACGGCGAGGGCCTCCTGCTGCCACAGCGTGTAGTCCAGGTATTGGACCGCGAGCGGCGGCCAATCCGGTCGACGACCGGCCACCCGCGCGGAGTACGCGGTCATCACATCGGTGGCCAGCGGCAGCATCGAGGCGCCGTCGGCGGTGATGTGATGCACGACGAACACCAGGATGTGCTCGGTCTCGGTGAGCCGCAGCAACATCATCCGCAGCGGCGGTGCGACGGTGACGTCGAAACCGCGTCCGGTGAAGTCCGCGATCACCGGGACCGGATCGCCGTCGACGTCGACGACGCTGCGCTCGAGCAACTCCAGCGCGGCATCCCGATCGAGCACGAGCTGGATCGGCTCGCCGTCGACGAGCGGATAACGCGTCCGCATCGACTCGTGGCGCTCGATGAGGTCCTCGATCGCGGCGCCGATCGCGTCGGTGTCCAGCTGTCCGGACAAGCGCAGCGCCATCGCGACGTTGTAGGCCGGCGACGCCGGATCGGCGCGGTTGATCAGCCACATCCCGCGCTGCACTGCGGACAGCGGCGCCCGGTCTCCGTGCGCGCGTGCTGCCAGACGCGGGCGGCGCGACGGGGTCCCGTGGTCGCTGGCGAACGTCGCCATCGCCCGCACGGACGGCGCGTCGAACACCGCGGCGACCGGGATGTCGACCTCCAGGTCGGCTGACAACCGAGCCGCCACCTTCGTCGCGCTCAGCGAGTTGCCGCCGAGGTCGAAGAACGACTCGGCCACGCTGATCCGATCGACGCCGAGCACGTCGGCGAACACCCGCGCGATCACCCGTTCGGTCTCGGTGCTCGGCGGCACGAATTCGGCGGTCTCGATCACCGGGGCGGGCAGCGCCTTGCGATCGACCTTGCCCGCCGAGTTCAGCGGCATGGTCGACAGCGGCATCCAGATCGTCGGCACCATGAACTCCGGCACGGTGCCGTTCAGGTGCGCCTGGGCGTCGGCGGGGGTGACGGAGTCGGGCGAGTAGTAGGCCACGAGGCTCTGTCCGGCGGCCAGATCGGCGACCGTCACCGCCGTGTGGACGATGCCGGGTACCGACATCAGCGCCGACTCGATCTCGCCGAGCTCCAGTCGCTGACCGCGCAACTTCACCTGGAAGTCGTTGCGGCCCAGGTACTCGATCTCCCCTGCCGGGTTCCACTTGCCGAGATCGCCGGTGCGGTACAGCCGCGACCCGGGCGGGCCGTACGGGTCGGCGACGAAGCGTTCGGCACTGAGCCGGCCCTGCGACACGTATCCGCGGGCCAGCTGGACGCCGCCGAGGTAGATCTCGCCGGGCACACCGACCGGCAGGGGCCGCAGCCGGTGGTCGAGGATGTGGATCGTCGTGTTCGGCACCGGCCGACCGATCGGTACGACGGTCTCCGAGCCGCGGACGTTGTGTTCGGTGACGTCGACGGCGGCTTCGGTCGGCCCGTACAGGTTGTGCAGCCCGACGGCGGGCAAGGCGGTGCGCAGACCACCCGCGGTCGCGGCGGTCAGGGCCTCACCTGAGGTGAACACCTGACGCAACGAGCTCAGCTCGGCGAGCCGGTCCGCGCCGACGACGTCGAGGAAGGTGGACAGCATCGACGGCACGAAGTGCAGCGTCGTGACGTCCTCGCGCTGGATGATGTCGACGAGATAGGACGGGTCGCCGTGTCCGCCGGGCACCGCGACCACGAGTCGGGACCCGGAGATGAAGGGCCAGAACAGCTCCCAGACCGACACGTCGAATGTCACCGGCGTCTTCTGCAGCACCACGTCGCGCTGGGTGAGGGTGTAGTGCTCCTGCATCCAGTCGAGTCGGTTGACGATCGCGCGATGCGACACGACGACGCCCTTGGGCCGTCCGGTGGAGCCGGAGGTGAAGATCGTGTACGCGGCGTTCTCCGGTCCAAGGATTCCGCGACGCTCGTCCGGCGTGAAGGTTCCGCCCTGCGCATCCGCATCGACCGAGGCGTCGACCGAGGTGACGGTCACGCGGTCGGCGAGGTCGTCGATCACTGCGGGGCGAGTCCCCGGCCCGACCAGTACGCGCCGTGCACCGGCGGTCTCGAGCATGTAGTCGGCACGATCGACCGGCGCCTCGGTGTCGAGCGGCACGTACTGGCCACCGGCGAGCACGATCGCGTGCACCGCGACCAGCAGTTCCACCGAACGCGGGATGCACACGGCCACCGCGACATCCGGACCAACGCCGTCGTCGATGAGCTGACGGGCCAGAGCCGTTGCCCGCGTGGCGAATTCGGCGTAGGTGAGTTCACGGTCGGCGAACACCAGCGCAACCGCGTCGGGGTCCTGCCGGTACCCGGCGAGCAGCGCGGAAGCCAGATCGGGCGCGGTCAGCTCGTGCGAAGCGCCGCGTGACCACCCCCGAACCGTGTCCACCTCGGCCTCGGGGAACGCGAAGAGGTCGTCGACGCGCAGTGTCCGGCCCGCATCGTCGGCCTCGAGCGAGCCGGCCATCGCGGCGAGAACGTCGTGGAGGTAACGCGCGAACCGTTCGATGGTGGACTCGTCGAAGAGATCACGCGCGTATCCGAACGCCACCGAGATCTGGCCGGCGTGGTCACCGGTGTCGGAGTACTCGACGACGCTGAGTGAGAGGTCGTACTTGGCGAACGGGGCACGCGCGTCGATGAGGCTGATGCCTGCCTCGTCCTCGAAGAGCCGCTCGACCTGGTCGTGCTGCATCACCAGTTCGACCTGGAAGAGCGGGGAATGGGCCGTGGAGCGCCGGGCCCCCACCGCGTCGACGACCTGCTCGAAGGGGACGTCGGCGTTGCTGAGAGCTTGCGCGCGAGTGTGATTGGCCTCGTTGAGCAGACTGGTGAGATCGGTGTCGGGGTGCACCCGGGTGCGCAGCACGAGGGTGTTGACGAACATGCCGATCAGGTCGGTGAGCTCCGGCTCGTCCCGACCCGCGATCGCGGTGCCGATGGCCACGTCGTCGCTGCCGCTGAGGCGCGACAGCACCACGGCGAGCGCGGCGTGGAAGATCGCGAAGACGGTCACACCGTGCTGGGCGGCCACCGCGTGCAGCCGGGCGACGGTGTCGGCGTCGAGCAAGGTGTCGACGAAACCGCCTGCACCGGAGGGCCGGATCGGTCGTGCCCGGTCGGTGGGCAAGGAGATGAGTTCGGGCATCCCCGCCAGTTCGGTGCGCCAGAAGTCGAGCTGCGCCGACATCAGCGAGGTCTCGTCGGCGGCCTCCCCCAGGACCTCGCGCTGCCACAACGCGTAGTCGGCGTACTGCACCGGCAGCGGACGCCAGGCGGGCTGCTGGTGGGCGAGCCGGGCGGCGTACGCAGTCAGGACGTCGGTGATCAGCGGACCGAGCGAGGCACCGTCGCCGATGATGTGGTGCATGACGACGATCAGGACGTGGTCGAGCGTTCCGTCGGGCGCCACGGCGCGGAAAAGTCGTGCGCGGACCGGATATTCGTAGTTCAGGTCGAAGCCGGTCACGGCGAAGTCGGCGAGTCGGCGTTCGGTGTCCACCGGCGCCACGTCGACCACGTCGAACAGTCGGGCCGCGGCGGCCGCCTCCGCCGAGTGGATGAACTGGAAGGTCTCCCCGTCCTCGTCCGGGAACGTGGTCCGCAACGGCTCGTGTCGCGCGATGACGTCGTCGATCGCGGCGGCCAGCGCGGCGGCGTCGACGTCGGCGCCGAGCCGGACCGCTCCCGGGATGTTGTAGGCCGCCGAGGTCGGGTCGAGCCGGTTGATGAACCAGAGACGACGCTGGCTGAATGCCAACGGAATCCGGTCCGGGCGCCGCTGCGGCAGGAGCTCCGGCCGGCGGCCGGCGGCGTCCTCGGTGACCGGTGTCGCGACCCGGATGATGTCGCCGAGGCTCTGACTCTCGAAGACGTTGGCCAGCTTGATGTCGAGGCCGGCGACGGTACGCAGCCGCGATGCCAGCCGGGCCGCGGTCAGCGAATCGGCACCGAGCGCGAAGATGTTGTCCTGCAACCCGATCGGTTCGATGTCGAGCAGCTCTTCGACGATCGCGACCACTTCGCGTTCACGCGGGGTCGACGGCGCGACGTAGGCGATCCGTTCGTCACGCGCGAACACCGGAGCGGGCAGCGCGTGCCGGTTCAGCTTGCCGTTCGCGGTGAGGGGCAGCTCGTCGATCAACATGACGACATCGGGCACCATGTACCCGGGCACATGGGCGCGGACCTGCTCACGGATGGCGGATTCGTCGAGCCCGCCACCGATTTCGGTGACCGCGTAACCGACGAGCTTCGCCCCGCCCGCCGAGGCCGCGTCGGTGACGACCGCGGCCGCCGCGGTGACCCCGTCGACCGCGCGCAGCGCCGTCTCGACCTCTCCCAGCTCGACCCGGAAGCCCCGCAGCTGCACCTGCGTGTCGGCGCGCCCCAGATACTGCACGTCGGTACCGATCCGCCGGCCGAGGTCGCCGGAGCGGTACATCCGCCCGCCGGTCCCGTGCGGGTCGGCGACGAACCGGGTTGCGGTGAGTCCGTGGCGATGACGATATCCGCGCGCGAGTTGGTCACCGACGACGTAGATCTCGCCGACGGCGCCCTCGGGCACCGGACGCAGGCGGTTGTCGAGAACCCGAACGCCCAACGAGTTCAACGGACGGCCGATGAGGCTGGCGCTCTCGCCGCGCACGAGATCGGGATCGAGCGGACGGTAGGTGACATGGACCGTCGTCTCGGTGATGCCGTACATGTTGACGAGTTCGATCTCGTCGCCGAACGACTCGTACCAGTTGTGCACCTCGTCGAAGCGCAGTTCCTCGCCGCCGAAGACGATGTAGCGCAACGCCAATGGCGTCCCGGTCCGGCGGCGGACGTCGGCCACGATGCTGAACGCCGAGGGCGTCAGGGATGCGACCGTGATCTGCTCGTCGGCGAGCAGCTGCAGGAACTCGGCGGGCGCGCGGGCGACCATCCGATCCACGATCACCGCGCGTCCACCGGTGAGCAATGGCCCGAAGATCTCCCACACGGAGAAGTCGAAGGCGTAGGAGTGGAAGACCGACCAGACGTCCTCGGGCGTGAAGTCGAAGTCGGCCGACGCCGCGTCGAGCAGCGTGACCACGTTGCGGTGCACGATCTCGACGCCCTTGGGCGCCCCGGTCGATCCGGAGGTGTAGATGACATAGGCCGTCGCCTCGGGCGTCGCCGGACCGCGCGGCACTTCGACCGCGACGGCTCCCGGTGTCTGCGCCTCGGCGAGGAGCCGGCCGGTCTCGACGACCTCGCACTCCCCTGCCCATCCGGGCCGGTCGCCGTCGGAGACGACCAGGCACGCCGGGGCGGCGTCGTCGATGATGTAGCGCAGGCGTTCTTCCGGGTTGCCGGTGTCCAGCGGCAGGTATCCCGCGCCGGCCTTGAGCACGGCCAGCATGACGACCACGAGGCTCGTGTCGCGCGCCGTCGCCACACCCACCAGATCGCCCGCCCCGATCCCACGTGCGACGAGCGATCGCGCCATCGCGTCCGAACGGCTCGCGAGTTCGGCGTAACTCAGGGTCACACCGTCGGCGTCGGAGACCGCACCCCGATGACGGTGGGCGGTCGCGACCTCGTCGAACACCTCGACCAGGGTCGGTGTGGTCGCCCGCGGCAGTGACTGCGGGAGTGCGTCGAGGAGCCGGTGATCGCTGTCCACGAGCAAGTCGACATCGGCGACGGGGGTGTCGAGCGCCTCGCTCGACAGGAACCGGTCGAGGAACGTCAGGAATCGCCCGTGCAGCGCTTCGAGTTCGGCCGGTGAGTACAGGTGCGGGTTGCCGTGCAGGTCGACGACGAGCGGGGAACCGGGACTCGACTGATACAGGTTGATCAGGAGGTCCTCGAGGATGCCCGACGTGAGGATGCGGTACTCCATGTCGGTGCCGTCGATGGCGACCTGCTCGTCGAAGAACACCATGTTGATGGTGGGTCCGAAGGAGACCGAACTCTGGTCGAGACCGGCGTCGCGACGGATGTCGTCGGACCGGTACCGCTGGTGGCGCAGCGCGCCGGTCAGTTCGAGCTGCGCGGTCGCGATCAGCTCGCGGACCGACTTCGACGACACCTCGCGCAGCCGGATCGGCAGGATGTTGGACACCATGCCACCGGAGATCTTGATCTTGGCGGTGGCACGGCCGGTGACCGGAAGACTCAGGACGATGTCGTCGTGGTTGCTCATCCGCGCGAGGAACGCGCCGAACGCCGAGGTCATCACGACCGCGAGGGAACTGTTCAACTCCCCGGCGAGGGCCTCGTACCGGCGCTGCCGATCCGGGTCCAGGGCGGCGCCGGCGACGACGTTGTCGAAGGACAGCGACCCGGAGGTCCCGACCTTCGACAGTGTCACCCGCTCCGGCAGATCCGCGACGCGTTCGAGCCAGTGTGCGCGGTCGGTCTCCCGCCGTGTGCTGCCCTGGTAGGCCTCTTCATAGGCGACGATGTCGGCCATGGTGGCCGGCGGCTTGTCGCGCGGCTCCTCGCCCCGGCGGAGAGCGTTGTAGCGGTCGACGGTGCGACGCATGATCGACAGTGCGGCATAGCCGTCGATGATGATGTGGTGGGCACGGTTGTACCAGAACGTGCGCTCGTCCGAGATGAGCAGGATCGAGACGATGATGAACTGGTCGTTGAGGAGATCGACCGGCTGCCGGTACTCCGCCTGCATCCATTCCATCGCCGCCGCGACCGGGTCGGGCTCGCCACGGAAGTCCAGGATGTCCACGGTCTGGTCGAAGTCGACGTCGACGTACTGCATCGGGATGCCGTCGATCTCGGTCAGACGGACGAACGGCGACTCGACGAGTTTGCCGACCTCCACACAGCACTGTGCGAAGAGTTCGACGTCCAATCCGCCCGGCGCATGGCGGATGTCCACATACTGAGCGATGTTGACCGAGTACTCGGACGACAGCGACTCGGCGAACCACATGCCGCGCTGCGCCGCGGTGAGCGGAAGGACCGCAATGGTCTCGTCCACGTCACCCGGCGTATCAGCACGGTAATCGGCGATTGCCACGTCCTCTGAACACTCCCTCGCTAGTCCTGCAGTCGATTAGACCTCACGACACTGCCGTTGGTAATCGTTCAGACCCTCCACATCGGACGCCGACACAGAATCTCCATCCTATTTCACGCGAGGGGGTCTGATGAAACCGGGATGCAGGGCCAGCCTCTGTGAATGCCATCGCCGTACCCACCTTCCTTGTTACGCCCTTCGGCGTGCCCGCGCGTGGCGAGGGGACGGCGCCGATATCCCGTCCGATCCCGCACAAGAGCCACTGACCAGCGCCGATGTGCCGACGGGGGATGTTGACACGCTCGGCATCGACCCCATTGGGGCCATACCGGGTGTCATTCGTTACCCCGACGGTATGGGATCGGTTCGTGATCATCGGTCCCTCGCGGCTTTCCGATAACCGCGAAGAGCCGGATAAATGGAAATGACCAGAATCAGCACGGTCCAAACAGCGACTTTCGTGAGATTCTCGGCGAGGGGGCCACCCGCCGCGAACGCCCGCATCGTCTCGATGGCCGGTGTCATGGGCTGATTCGCGACGATCGGTTGCAGCCACTCCGGATAAGCACTGATCGGGGAGAAGCCGGAGTTGAAGAACATCAACAGACTCGAGGCCAGACCGAGATACGGCACGATCGGCGCGCCCGGGCGCGCGCTGACGGCGAGTGCCAGCGTCAGGGTCGCGAAGGCGGTGCCGTAGGCCAGCGCGACCAGCACGAGCCCGATCGCCGAACCCAGCCCCTGCGTGAATCGGAATCCGATGAGGTGGCCGGCGGCGAGGAGGATGAGCGTCGTGACCAGGATCCGCACCAATTCGGACATCACCCGCGAGGTGAGGTCCGCCGCCCGGTGGATCGGCAGGACATACAGCCGGGCGAGCAGTCCGGTCGCCCGCTCCCGGTTCAGTCGGGTCGCCGAGGCGATCGAGCCGAACATCGCGCCGACGAGGATGACCAGCGGCACAGTGCCGTACGCACTGTTCTGACCCGTCGCCGACCCGATCGCGTCGCCGAGCACGACCTTGAACATGAGCATGCTGAGCGCCGGGAACAGCAACGCCTGCATCAGCGTCGGGACGTCGCGGACGAACACCACGATCTGTCTGCCGGCCAGCGGCAGACTCTGACGCCACCACGCCCGGAACGAGGACTCCGTCGGCACGTCGGTGGGCGCGGTCGTCAGAAAATGCCGCTGCGCGGTCGATTCCGCAGTGGAGGCGCCCACTCCGGCGGCGCTCATCAGCGAGTCCTCCGCGTGCTGACGGCCAGCAACGCCAGTGCGGTCGCGGCCAGCCCCGCGCACCACCACAGCGACGGCTGCAACTGGTGCCAGGTGGCGGTCCCGGCGTCGAGGGCACGCATCGAGTCGGCGAACTGCGAGATGGGCTGGTTGCGCACGAACGGCTGAATCCACTCCGGGAACTGCTCCAGCGGCACGAATCCGGTGGACATCATGCCCAGGATCAGGGTCGGCAGGGCCAGGGCCTGGCTGGTGGCCTCCGGGCTGCCGGCGACGAGCCCGAGACCGTCGGCCGCCCACGAGAACAGGGCTCCGATCAGGAAGGCCAGGCCGAACAGACCGAGCGTCCCCCAGACCCCACCGCCCGGCCGCCAGTCGATGATCAGACAGGCGACGGCCGCGCATATGAGCGAGATCACCAGCAGCACACCGTTGGTCGCGGTCCGCGCCAGCATCGGGATCAGCGGCGACATCGGCATCACCCGGAAGCGGGTGTTGATTCCCTGCACCCCGTCGAAGGCCGCGCGCATCGCCGCCGAGGACGCGGCGAAGTTCACCGACTGCAGCACGATGATGGGCATCAGGAACTGGCCGTAGTTCACGCCGGGCGCGACCTCGACGATGCTCCGCAGCGGCACGTAGAAACAGATGGCGAGAAACGCCGGCGAGATGAAGGCGAAGATGACCTCGCCGCCCCGGAAGACCTTGGAGATCCCGCGCCCCGACAGCGCCCACCATTGCTGCACGGGTCGCACGCGTGGCTCGATCAGCGTGGTCGTCGGAGACCCCGACGTCGCACCCGACCGCAGTACGTCAGATGTCGTCATGTCAGGTGGAACTCCGGTCCCGCCGCGGGTCGGTCAACGCCAGGAACACCTCGTCCAGCGAAGGCCGGCGCATCGCGACGTCGGAGAGGGGGATACCCGCGGCTGCCGTGCGTTGGATGACCTCGACGAGCGTCTCCGGACCATCGGGGGCCGGCACCGCGACGAAGTGGTCGTCGGCGCTCTGCACGTGGTCGGCGATGAGGTCGGCCAGGGTGTCGCGGAGTCGGGCACGGTCGGCGGGGTCGGCCGGCGTGACCTCACAGTAGGCCGCACCGGTCGATGCCTTCAGCTCGTCGGAGGTTCCCTCGGCGATGACCCGGCCCTTGTCGATGACGACGATGTTGTCGGACAGGACGTCGGCCTCTTCGAGGTACTGGGTGGTCAGCAGGATGGTGACGCCGGAGTCGCGGAGCTTCTCGACGAGCGACCACACCTCCAGCCTGCTGCGCGGATCCAGCCCCGTCGTCGGCTCGTCGAGGAACACGATCCTCGGTGCGGTGACCAGGCCGCAGGCGATGTCGATCCGGCGGCGCATGCCGCCCGAGTACTCGCGGACACGTTTGCCGCCGACGTCGGTCAACGAGAACGCATCGAGCAGTTCGTCGGCGCGTACCCGCGCGGCCGACTTCTCCAGGCCCAGGAGGCGTCCGAACAGCACCAGGTTCTCGCGGCCCGTGAGCGCCTCGTCGAGTGCGGCGAACTGGCCGGTGAGCATGATCGACTTCCGGACCGAGGCCGCGTCGTGCGAGACGTCGTGGCCGTTGACCGTGGCGCTCCCGCCGTCGGGCTTGAGCAGCGTGCAGAGCATGTTCACCGTCGTGGTCTTGCCTGCGCCGTTGGGTCCGAGCAACGCGACGATGCTGCCCGCGGGGACGGTGAAGCTCACATCCTCGACCGCGACCATGTCCTTGAACTTCTTGTGCAGGTTCCTCGCCTCGATGGCGATGCCTGCGGAGTCACCGGGCGCAGGTTCACGCACCGGGTCGGCCACCGGGAATGCGACGGTCTGCGACTCCGACCCGTCGACGGGTCCCCTCTGCCACTCGGGGACCACCCGTCCCGCCACGCCGTTCGGCGCCGGCCGGACGACATGTCCGTTCCGTTCGGCGGGTGGGGGCGGCGGGGTCGTCGAGACCGGCGGTGGCGCGTAAGCACGGGCGACGGGCGACGGATCCAGCGGCGACTCGACGGGGCGCGTGCTCACCGGCGGGCCCGCGGCTGTGGGTGCGTCAGCAGCGCGCGCCTCGGCAGTGGGTGCCGCGTCGGCGGACGCGGGATCGGCCGGCTCGGAGTCGACGGGCGGGCCGTCGGTGGGTGCGGAGCCGGTGGGTGCGGAGCCGGTGGGTGCGGAGCCGGTGGGTGCGGAGTCGGTGGGTGCGGACTCTTCGGTCGGGACGGTCACGTGCCCGTTGGGCGACGGCTCGGCCGCATCACCGTCCTCGGCGGTGGGGGGCGCGGGATTCGACCGCTCGGCGCGCCAGCGTCGTAGCTGCTCCTCGACCGGGTCCGGGAGTACGAACGGGTCTTCGGGCAGCGACGCAAGAGGCGAATCCTGCCGTTGATGACGCGGCGCGTAGGACGCGACGGAGGGTCGCTGACCACTGGCCTCGGACATGTCTTCCTCTACGCGTCGACAACAGGGCGGCAACATGGACAACCAGAGCGTCGCACGTCGTCGGCCACCGATGGGACGGCGGCAAGGATCTGACGCTAGGCATCCACGACAACAAACTTACGCACGAATCAGAGTTCCCGACGAATTTGACTCGGTCTGTCCTCCACGAATATGTCGTGCGGTCGGGGTCGAATGGTTACGTCGTGTCCGCGACCTCGCACGACGTGGCGTTTCCGCCTCCTCGCCGCGTTCGACGCACCCGCGGTGCGTGTATCGCTCGACCGACGAGCCGCACGACTGCGCCGACATGGACTTCGGTCACGCGTCGTCGCGCACCCTCTGGAAGAGTGTTCTCATGACCACCACATCTCCCGAGCGCGAGATCCTGACGTGGGAGCTCAACGGCGTGGCGTGCCGTGAGCTCGCCCAGCAGGTCGCCGACGACGCGTTCGCCCCGGACATCATCCTCGGCATCGCCCGGGGCGGCCTGATCCCGGCCGGCGCCCTCGCCTACGCCCTGGACTGCAAGCTGATGATCTCTCTGAACGTCGAGTTCTACACCGGCGTCGGCGAGACACTGTCCGAACCCGTGATGTTGCCGTCGCTTCTCGAGTCGAGCGGCCTCACCGACCAGCGTGTTCTCGTCGTCGACGACGTGGCCGACACCGGCAAGACCCTCAAACTGGTCAACGACTTCTGTCAGGAGCAGGGCCGGGTCGCCGAGGTCCGCAACGCCGTGCTCTACAAGAAGCCGCACACCATCACGGTCCCCGACTACACCTGGCGTACCACCGACAAGTGGATCAACTTCCCCTGGTCGGTGCAGGGCCCGATCGTGACGGTGCAGCGATGACCGCGGACAAGACCGGCGCGGAGACCACGGTGCGCGACAATCCCGCGGAGAACCGGTACGACATCCTGGTCCAGGCGCCCGGCGGCGAGACGTTGGCCGGCTTCGCCGAGTACCGCGACCGTGTCTCCGGCACTCAGGACGCCCCGTTGACCGCGCGGGTGTTCTTCCACACCGAGGTCGACCCCGACTTCGGCGGACGCGGCCTCGCGACGATCCTGGTGACCGAGGCCCTCGACGACGCCCGCGCACGCGACCTCACGATCGTGGGTGTGTGCCCGCTGGTCGCCGCATTCCTCAAGAAACATCCGGAGTACGCCGACGCCACCGCACCGGTGACTCCCGCCGTCCTGGAATGGCTGCGTACCGGCAACGCCTGACCCGCGGCGTCACCTGCCCGAGGCCGGCGTCTCCCGCGCCGTATCGGCGGAGACGATCATGCGGTGGTCGAACTCGATCCGGTCGGTGCGATGGTCGGCGTCCACGCCGACCGAGGCGAGCACGTCGCGCCCCGGCGGCTGGATGCGGATCGTCACCCGCCCGTCGTCGACCTCGTCCAGCAGTTCGGCGACGGCGACGGCGAGCCGTTCGCGCGCCGTCGCCGCATTCGCTTCGTCGAGCGCCGCGAGCCCACCGTCGTCGAGAAGGACCACGCGAACCCCGCGCTGTCGTGCGCGCCACGCCGCATCCCGGACCACCGGGAGGTCGAGCCCGGAGGCACGGATGCCGTCGCGTAACTGCGCCTCGAGCAGGCGGGCCATGACGACCTCGTCCGCGGTGAAGGACTCACGGTTGGCGATACGGGTGAGGACGGGACGCGCCCGTTCGTCGAGGGCGGCGAGTCGGCGGTCCCGCACCTCGGTGGCCGCCGCCGCGGCGGCGTCGAGTGCCACCTGACGTTCGTTGGCCTCCCGGAGTTCGTAGATCTGCCTGGCCATGGGGCGCAGCATGACGGAGAACAGCGAACCCATGATCATGATCGCGTAGCCGGGCAGGGTGATGGACAGTCCCCAGAGCGCCCCCGCCGTCGAGACCGCGCCCCACACGGCCGCGATGACCGAGATGCAGGCGCTGGCGAGCCACGCGGCCAGGGGACGGCCGCGCACCGCGACGAAGGCCAGGATGATCACCGACGCGCCCATCGGCGGCCCGGTCTGCATCACGTGCGATGGCGGAAACGGCAGCGAGAACAGCGTGGCAGCCACCGCCGCGACGGCCAGCCCGGCGACGGCGATGGTCGTCGACGTGGGCAGCGGATCGCCCGGGGAGTCGAGAATCGACACCCCCGCGACGACGAACAACACGAAACCGGCGAACAGTCCGATCCACTGCCACCACCCGGAGACGGTCGAGTCGGCGTACAGCGTCACGGCGAAGTAGCCGCAGGCGAGGACCCCCATCATCAGCCACAGGGGCCGGGAGCCGATCCCGAAGGCGTTCACGACCTCGCCGCGCTGAGCGCTGTCGACGCCCCTGGCGCAGTCGCGTCTCACGGCCGCTCCCACAGGATCTGCACCGTGGTCCCCCGGCCGGCGCGGCTCTGCACCCGCGCATGGCCGCCCGGTAGTCGTGCGAGACGGCCACGGATGCTGACGGCGATGCCGAGCCGGCCGGCCGCCACCGCGTCGGGGTCGAACCCGACACCGTTGTCGACGACCGCCATGCTCAGCGAGTCGGGTCCGAGCTGCACGATGACGGCGCATTCGGCATCGTCCCCGGCGTGCCCGGCGACGTTCCGCAGCGCCTCCGACATCGCCTCGACGACCGCGTCGAGCACCTCGACCGGATAGGAGGCCGCCGCCTCGGGCCACCGCTCGTCCCCGTCCCCGTCCGCGTCGCCGTCCACGACCTCGACGTCGAACCGTTCCGAGACGTCTGCGGCCGCCGACCGTATGCGTCGGATCACCTCGACCTCGCTCGCGGCAACCGGATCATCCGGCCCCGGGACACGCGCGAGTTCTTCGAGAGCCGACGCGGCCTGCGCCGCCAGCCGATCATCGGGACGGCCGGGCCGGACGGCGAGCAGTGACGCGATGACCCGGTCATGGACGATGGCGTCGAATCGCTCCTTCTCCACCTCGCGGGCCGAGGCGGCGGCGACGTTGGCCGCGGTGCGGTAGGTCTCTTCGCGTGTCTCGTCGAGTTCGCGCCCGGTCCGGGTGGCCACCAGCACCACCGCGAGGAAGACGCCGGTGAACATCAGCGACCACAGGATCTCCACCGGCGCGTCGGAGGTCACCTCGCCGAACCGGCCGAGCTGCTGCGAGAGATGCGCGAGGGTCGAGGACGCGACGAGACCGAGCACGGCCAGACGCGGGTGCACGAGCATCAGGACCATGCTCGGCATGCCGCAGAAGGCGACCATCCACTGGGCCGTGCCACCCGGATCCGCCAGCGTCGAGCCGTTCCATGCGACGAACCACAACCCGAGCCCGAGGATGTAACCGACCCACGACGTCAGCGCCAGCGGCGTGAGCCATGCCGTGCCCGGCCGAAAGGTCGCCGCGATCAACAGGATTCCGGGTCCGACCGACAGCAGGATGCTCAACGGTGGCCACCAGGCGTCGGTGAGCGGCGCCGAGGCGAGAATCGCCGCCACGGAGACCACCGGGTAACCGATGAAACCCAGACCCAGGAACCGTGCCCCCACCCGGCGAACGCGATCCAGGTCCGGCTCCGCCGAGTCGGATTCGAATGCGCGCCGGACCCAGGCGGGTCGTGCGCGGGATTCGGCTGTCGCGAGATCGGTGGTGGGCATCGCATCTCACCCTCACACCGTTCGGCTCAGCCGGTCAATCCCCCGTTGAGACCACCCTTCGTGACGCTCCTCCGCAGGCTCCGGAGCTCCTCAGGGATCACTGGCCGACCTCCGCAGGCTCCGGAGCTCCTCAGGGATCGGCCCAGACGACAACCGGCCCGCTCCCCAGGGGGAACGGGCCGGTGTCGGTAGATCTCGTTGGGAGAAGGCCTACTTGGCCTTCTCCAGCACCTCGACGAGACGCCAGTGCTTGGTCGCCGACAGCGGGCGGGTCTCCATGATCCGCACACGGTCGCCGACGCCGGCATCGCCGTTCTCGTCGTGGGCCTTGACCTTGCTCGTGGTCCGGATGATCTTGCCGTAGAGCTTGTGGCTCTTACGATCTTCCAGCTCGACCACGATGGTCTTCTGCATCTTGTCGCTGACCACGTAGCCGATGCGCTCCTTGCGGCGTGCGCGCTCCTCGGTCTGGGTTTCGGTCACCTTCTGGTCCTCACTCATGCGTCATCACCATCCGGTCCGGACGCCAGGCCCAGCTCCCGCTCACGCATCACGGTGTAGATACGCGCGATCTCGCGACGCACGGTCCGCAGGCGACGGTTGTTGTCGAGCTGGCCGGTGGCCATCTGGAACCGAAGGTTGAACAGTTCTTCCTTCGACTCTTTCAGGCGATCGACCAGATCAGCGTCGTTGAGCTCACGAAGCTCGTTCGCAGCAACTCCGAGTGCCATCAGAACTGCTCCTCTCTGGTCACGATCCTGGTCTTGATGGGGAGCTTGTGCTGCGCGCGACGCAGGGCCTCGCGAGCGATCTCCTCATTCGGGTAGGTCATCTCGAACAGCACGCGACCCGGCTTGACCGGGGCGACCCACCACTCGGGCGAACCCTTACCCGAACCCATGCGGGTTTCGGCCGGCTTCTTGGTCAGCGGGCGGTCCGGGAAGATGTTGATCCAGACCTTGCCGCCACGCTTGATGTGCCGGTTGATCGCGATACGAGCGGACTCGATCTGACGGTTGGTGATGTACGCGCCTTCCAGAGCCTGGATGCCGTAATCGCCGAACGTCACCTTGGTGCCGCCCTTGGCCTGCCCCTTGAGGCTGGGGTGGTGCTGCTTGCGGTGCTTGACCCGACGGGGGATCAACATGGCCTAGCCCTCCTGCTTCTCAGCCGCACCAGCGGTGGCCTCGGCGGGAGCGGCCTCGGCCGCGCGAGCGGCGTCGGTGCTCGTCGCAGTGGTGCCCGAGGCACCGCTACGCCGGGGCCGGCTGGGCCGGCGCGGACGGCGATCCTCGGCCGCCGGAGCGGCCGCGGCCAGCTCACGACGTCCACCGACGATGTCGCCCTTGTAGATCCACACCTTCACGCCGATCCGGCCGAAGGTGGTCTTGGCTTCGTAGAGTCCGTAGTCGATGTCGGCGCGCAGCGTGTGCAGCGGCACGCGACCCTCGCGGTAGAACTCACTGCGGCTCATCTCTGCGCCGCCCAGACGACCCGAGCACTGGACCCGGATGCCCTTCACGTTCGGCTGACGCATCGCCGACTGGATCGCCTTGCGCATCGCGCGGCGGAACGCCACACGGTTGCTCAGCTGCTCGGCGACGCCCTGGGCCACCAGCTGGGCCTCGGACTCGGCGTTCTTGACCTCGAGGATGTTCAGCTGGACCTGCTTGCCGGTCAGCTTCTCCAGGTCGCCGCGGATGCGATCGGCCTCGGCGCCACGGCGTCCGATGACGATGCCCGGACGCGCGGTGTGGATGTCGACGCGAACCCGGTCACGGGTGCGCTCGATCTCCACCTTCGCGATGCCGGCCCGCTCGAGCCCCGTGGAGAGGAGCTTGCGGATGGCGACATCCTCTTTGACGTAGTCCGCGTACTGCTTGTCGGCGTACCACCGCGACTTCCAGTCGGTGGTGATGCCCAGACGGAAGCCGTGCGGGTTGATTTTCTGGCCCACTGTCTAGGCTCCCTTCTTCTTCGGCTGACGCGAACGGCCACGGCCGCCGGCTGCCTTCTCCGGCAAGCTCTCCACGACCACGGTGATGTGGCTGGTGCGCTTGCGGATACGGAACGCGCGACCCTGTGCGCGCGGCTGGAAGCGCTTGAGGGTCGGACCCTCATCGGCGAACGCGGTGGCGACGACCAGGGTCCGGCGATCCAGATCCAGGTTGTTCTCCGCGTTGGCGACGGCACTTGCCAGGACCTTGTACACGGGCTCGGACGCCGACTGCGGGGCGAACCGCAGGATGTCGAGGGCCTCGTCCACGTTCTTGCCGCGGACCAGGTCCAGGACACGACGAGCCTTCATCGGCGTGACGCGCACGAACTTGGCGGTCGCCTTTGCTGTCGGATTATCGGTCTGCGTAGTCATTACCGGCGCTTCGCTTTCCGGTCATCCTTGATGTGACCCTTGAAGGTACGGGTGGGGGCGAACTCGCCCAGCTTGTGCCCGACCATCGAATCCGAGATGAACACCGGCACGTGCTTGCGTCCGTCGTGGACGGCAAAGGTGTGACCGATGAAGTCGGGAATGATGGTCGAACGACGGGACCAGGTCTTGATGACCTGCTTGGTGCCCTTCTCGTTCTGGACATCCACCTTCTTCAGGAGGTGGTCGTCGACGAACGGGCCCTTCTTGAGGCTGCGTGGCATTCTCTTACCTCCTCCTGTTATCGCTTGTTCTTGCCGGTACGACGGCGACGGACGATCAGCTTGTCGCTGGCCTTGTTCTTGCGGGTGCGGCCCTCGGGCTTACCCCACGGGCTGACCGGGTGGCGACCACCGGAGGTCTTGCCCTCACCACCACCGTGCGGGTGGTCGACGGGGTTCATCACGACACCGCGGACGGTCGGGCGCTTGCCCTTCCAGCGCATACGGCCGGCCTTGCCCCAGTTGATGTTGCTCTGCTCGGCGTTGCCCACCTCGCCGACGGTGGCGCGGCAGCGCACGTCGACGCGACGGATCTCGCCGGAGGGCATACGCAGGGTGGCGTAGCTGCCTTCCTTGCCCAGCAGCTGGATCGACGAACCCGCACTGCGGGCCATCTTCGCGCCGCCGCCCGGGCGCAGCTCCACTGCGTGGACCTGGGTACCGGTCGGGATGTTGCGCAGCGGCAGGTTGTTGCCGGGCTTGATGTCGGCGGTCGAGCCGCTCTCGACGACGTCGCCCTGCTTCAGGCCCTTGGGCGCGATGATGTAGCGCTTCTCGCCGTCGACGTAGTGCAGCAACGCGATCCGCGCGGTGCGGTTCGGGTCGTACTCGATGTGAGCGACCTTGGCGTTGATGCCGTCCTTGTCGTTACGACGGAAGTCGATCAGACGGTAGGCACGCTTGTGGCCGCCACCCTTGTGACGAGTGGTGATGCGGCCGTGAGCGTTTCGGCCACCACGCCCGTGCAGCGGACGCACCAGCGACTTCTCCGGGTGGTCACGGGTGACCTCGGCGAAGTCGGAGCCGCTGGCCCCACGACGACCCGGGGTCGTCGGCTTGTACTTACGAATAGCCATGAGTCTCTAGTCCTTCTCGAAGGCCCCGGTCAGCTGACCGAGCCCCCGAAGATCTCGATGGGCTTGCTGTCTGCGGTCAGCGACACGATGGCGCGCTTGGTGGACTTGCGCTGGCCGTAGCCGGAGCGGGTCCGCTTGCGCTTGCCCTGTCGGTTCGCGGTGTTGACGCTGGCAACACTGACGCCGAAGATCTTCTCGATCGCGATCTTGATCTCGGTCTTGTTGGACTCCGGGTGCACCAGGAAGGTGTACACGTTGTCCTCCATGAGCCCGTAGGACTTCTCCGAGATCACGGGCGCCAGGATGATGTCGCGCGGGTCGGCAATGGTCGACATGTCAGGCCTCCTCTGCTGTCTTCTCGACGGCAGCCTTGGCATCCGCCGTGTTCTGCTCGATGAAGGCATTGAGCGTCTCGACGCTGAACACCACCTCGTCCGAGTCGAGGACGTCGTAGGTGTTGAGCTGATCCGGCGCGATCGGCAGCACGTTCTGCAGGTTCGCCACGCTCAGCCACGCCGTCAGGTCCTCGCGGCCGAGGACGACCAGGAACTTGCGACGATCGGAGAGGCTCTCCAGGAACTGGCGCGCCGACTTGGTCGAGGGCTGCTGCCCCGAGACCAGTTCGGTGATCACGTGGATGCGCTCGTTGCGAGCGCGGTCGCTCAGCGCACCGCGCAGGGCGGCCGCCTTCATCTTCTTCGGTGTGCGCTGGCTGTAGTCGCGCGGCTGCGGGCCGTGGACGGTGCCACCACCGGTGAACTGCGGCGCGCGGTTCGAGCCCTGACGCGCACGGCCGGTGCCCTTCTGGCGGTACGGCTTGGCGCCACCGCCGCGGACCTCGCCGCGGGTCTTGGTGGAGTGCGTGCCCTGGCGTGCCGCGGCCTGCTGGGCCACGACGACCTGGTGCATCAGCGCGATGTTGGCCGGGGCGTCGAAGAGTGCGGCGGGCAGGTCAACGGTTCCGTTGGTCTTGCCGTCGGCAGTCTTGACGTCCAGCGTCAGCTTCGTAGCGGTCTCGGTGCTCACTTGGCACCACCCTTCACTGCGTCGCGAACCATCACGATGCCGCCCTTGCGACCCGGGATCGCTCCCTTGATCAGCAGGAGACCGGCCTCGGCGTCCACCTTGTGGACGGTGAGGTTCTGCGTGGTCACCTTGTCGTTACCCATGCGGCCTGCCATGCGCATGCCCTTGAACACACGACCCGGGGTGGCGCAGCCACCGATCGAGCCCGGTGCGCGGTGCACGCGGTGGGCACCGTGGCTGGCGCCCAGACCGGCGAAGCCGTGGCGCTTCATGACGCCGGCGAAACCCTTGCCCTTCGAGGTGCCGGTGACATCGACCAGCGCGCCGTCGGCGAAGATCTCGGCGGTCAGTTCCTGACCGACCTCGAACTCGCTGATGTCGTTGACGCGGATCTCGGCCAGGTGGCGGCGCGGGGTGACCCCGGCCTTGCTGTACTGGCCGGCGACCGGCTTGGTCACCTTGCGGGGATCGATCGCGCCGTAGGCGAGCTGGACGGCGGTGTAGCCGTCACGATCCGCGCTGCGGAGCTGGGTGATCACGTTCGGGCCGGCCTGGATGACAGTGACCGGGACGACGCGGTTGTTCTCGTCGAAGACCTGGGTCATGCCGAGCTTGGTGCCCAGGATTCCCTTGGTCGAACTCTGATTGCTCATGATTTATCTCGCCCCCGTCCTACTGGATGTTGACGTCGACGCTGGCCGGGAGGTCGATGCGCATCAGCGCGTCGACCGTCTTCGGTGTCGGGTCGAGGATGTCGATGAGTCGCTTGTGGGTACGCATCTCGAAATGTTCGCGGCTGTCCTTGTACTTGTGCGGCGAACGGATGACGCAGTACACGTTCTTCTCGGTGGGCAATGGCACCGGGCCGACGACGCGTGCCCCGGTACGGGTCACGGTCTCCACGATCTTGCGCGCCGAAGCGTCGATCGCCTCGTGGTCGTAGGCCTTGAGCCTGATGCGGATCTTTTGTCCCGCCACGCTGTGTCCTCTTCCGTCAGTTGTTCTCGACAGACAAACACCGCGTGATCCGGACCGAGCTCTCGCCGGCTGAGCACATGACCACCGTGTGAGATACGGCAATCGACGCTGTTCATCTGTCGTTGTACGTTGGCTCGTACCTGTACGAGCCTGGTTGCTCCGGCACCCGCGGTCGGGCGTGTCGGGACCGTGAACCGATATCGGCGCACGCGTTACACGCCCAGTCCCCGTAGACCGGGCCTGGGAGTCATTCACCTGTCCGCGACCGCTGGGCTGGCACACGGCACAACCTGCGTCCGCCGGTCAAGGCAACCCGAACAGTATGCATCAGGTCGGGAGCACGATCAAATCCACGCCGGACGCCGACACCGGGGAATGAACTGACTCATGAGTAAGATACCGGCATGAGTTCGACGAACCCCACCTTCGCCCTGCGCAAGAGGCTGCCGGCCAATCCTCTCGGGAACGTTCTGTTCTCCCTCGGGATGGTCGCGAAGGTCCCCTACTTCGGCACCGTCCTACCGCTCGTCCAGGAGATGGAGCCCGGCTACTGCAAGGTCACCGCGCCCAACTGGTTCGGTGTCCACAACCACATCGGCACCTTCCACGCGATCGCCGCCTGCAATCTCGCCGAGGCCGCGATGGGGATGCTGATGGAGGCCACCACACCGACGTCCCATCGCTGGATACCCAAGGCGATGCAGACGAGCTACCTGACCAAGGCGACGACGCGCTTGATCGCCGAGGCGCGGCTCGCCGAGCCCGTCGACTTCGATGCCATCACCGCCGGCACCGACGTCACCGTGTCGGTGAGCATCGTCGACACCAGGGGCGTGGAGGTCGTGCACTGCGACATCACCACGTGGGTGACCCCGAAGTAGCGGCCCCCGCCCGGGGTGCCGTCGGGCCTCCGGCCTCCTAGGGTGGGAGGATGCCTCCGCCCGGTGCGCCAGAGCACCAGTGGCATCGGAGTGCGGCAGCGACGAGGAGGACCAGCGACCCATGTGCGGAATCTGCGGTGAGATCCGGTTCGACGGCACGGCCCCGGATGTCTCGGCTGTCGATGCCATGACCTGCGAGATGAGCCGCCGAGGCCCCGACGGCTCCGGCGTCTTCTCGAAAGGTCCTGTCGCGCTGGGTCATCGGCGCCTGAAGATCATCGACCTGACCGAGAAGGGCAGTCAGCCGATGATCGACCCGACGCTCGGCCTCGCCCTGGTGTTCAACGGCTGCATCTACAACCACCACGAACTGCGCGCCGAACTGGAGGGCAAGGGTTACACCTTCTTCTCCCACGCCGACAGCGAGGTCATCCTCAAGGCGTTCCACGCCTGGGGTCCCGATTGCGTCGACCACTTCATGGGCATGTTCGCCTTCGCGATCGTCGACACCGACACCGGCGTGGTCACTCTCGGCCGCGACCGGCTCGGCATCAAGCCGCTCTACCTCGCCGACACCCCCGGGCGCCTCCGGTTCGCCTCGTCGGTGCAGGCGCTGCTGCGCGCCGGTGACGTCGACACCTCGATCGATCGCGTGGCGCTGCACCACTACTTCAGCTTCCACGCCGTCGTGCCGGCGCCCCACACGATCTACAACGGCATCCGAAAGCTCCCGCCGGCGACGGTTCTGACGATCCGGCCCGACGGCCGGCGTACCGAACGCCGCTACTGGGAACCGGCATTCGAGCCGCACCCCGACCGCCGGGACTGGGACGAGAAGCGGTGGCAGCACGAGCTGCTCGACTCGCTGCGGACCTCGGTGCGCAGGCGCATGGTCGCCGACGTACCCGTCGGGGTGCTGTTGTCCGGCGGCGTCGACTCCTCACTCGTCGTCGCCCTCCTCGCCGAGCAGGGCCAGACCGACCTCGCCACCTTCAGCATCGGATTCGACTCCGCGGCCGGAGAATCGGGAGATGAGTACGCCTATTCCGATCTCATCGCAGACACCTTCGGCACCGACCACCACAAGATCCACATCGGGACCGACCGGTTGTTGCCCGCGATCCCGGACACGGTCGCGGCCATGGGTGAACCGATGGTCAGCCACGACTGCGTCGCGTTCTATCTCCTCTCGCAGGAGGTCAGCAAGTCCATCAAGGTCGTCCAGTCCGGGCAGGGCGCCGACGAGATCCTCGGCGGGTACAGCTGGTATCCCCCACTGCTCGACGTGACCCGCGAGAAGACGACGCGCGCCTATGCCGACGTCTTCTTCGACCGCGACGACGTCGACATCCGCGGCATCCTCGCCGACGACTATCTCCCCGAGGCCGGTTACGACCCCAGCTTCGAGTTCGCCTCGGCCCATCAGTCCGCACCGGGCGCCGCGACCGCCGTCGACGCGGCGCTTCGCCTCGACACCACCGTCATGCTCGTCGACGACCCGGTGAAGCGCGTCGACACGATGACGATGGCGTGGGGACTCGAAGCCCGCGTCCCGTTCCTCGATCACGAGTTCGTCGAACTGGCCGCCACCTGTCCCCCCGATCTCAAGCTCGCGCACGGCGGCAAGGGCGTTCTCAAGGAGGCGAGCCGAGCGCTGCTGCCGTCGGCCGTCATCGACCGCACGAAGGGTTACTTCCCGGTGCCGGGGATCCGCCACCTCACCGGCGGTGTCCTCGACCTCGTCTCGGACACGCTGCGATCCAAGGCCGCCCGTGACCGCGGGCTGTACCGGCCGGCGGCGCTCGATCGACTCTTCGCCGACCCCAACGGGATTCGCACCAGGCTCGACGGCAACGAGCTGTGGCAGGTCGCGCTCCTCGAGATGTGGTTGCAGACCATGGAAGCGAACGCACGACGGTGACCTCGCTGCGTTTCGACGACCGCGGATGGAAGACCTACGGCGCCTCGCTCTCGCCTGACGGGAGCGCGTTCGCCTACATCGTCGACGAAGGGACGGGGTATCCACGGGCCGCGCAGCGCTCGCTCTCCCGGGACGGTGTCGGCGAGTTGCGGTGGGTCAAGCTGCGGTCCACCGGGCCCGTCCGGAAGGTGGTGCACTCGACCGACGGTCGCTGGCTGGCCGTGGAGATCGCCCCCAGCGGCGGCGAGCACCACCAGGTCTGGGTCGTCACGACAGATCCCGACGACGACACCGCCCACCGCATCGCGGCGACGCGGCCCGACGGCCGCTCGTTCGGCACCGTGGGTCTCGTCGGATGGGACACCGATTGGGTTCTCATCACGGCCATCGACACCGACGGCACCTCCCACGCCCTACGCGTCCATCCGGGAACCGCGACGACACTCACCCTGGATCAGCGCGTCGGCAGTGTGCTCATCGACTCGTGGAAGGGCGCCACCCTAGTCCGGGTCGGTCCGCGCGGTTACCACGACATGTTGCTGCTGCGCCGTCAGCCCGACTCGGGCGACGACGAGATCTCGATGACCCCTCTCCTACCGCAGGATCCAGGCGCGGTCACCGATCAGGGTTACGTCCTCGATCAGGGTTTCGACCACTCCTCACTGGTCTTCGTGCACGCCCCGAACGAACCGACACGCGACCTCGACAGCGTCCAGGCGCTGGTGCGCAGCGACTTCGACGCCAAGTTCCCACGACTCCTCGGTGTCGAGGTCAGCAAGTTCGGGGTGCGGTTCCGGGTGATGGCCCAGCGCGTCGACATCGGACTCGACGAGTTCGCGGTCAGCCACGACCAGTCGACCGTCGCGCTGCTGTGGAATGTCCAGGGGCGCAGCGAGCTGCAGATCATGACCCTGCCCGATCAGACCCTGCACCCACCCATCGACCTGCCCGGCGAGGTGGCCTCCGACCTCTCCATCAGTGCGGCGGGTTCGGTGGTGACCGTGACGGTGTCGAGTCCCCAACATTCCCCCCTGGTCCACCTCGTCGATGTCGCCAACCGGGCCGTGTATCCCGTCCGCGACGACGTCATCACGGGTGAGGGACCCTCGTGCCTGCTCCGGCCCGATCTCCTCGAGTTCTCCGCGCGCGACGGTATGCCGCTGTCCGGCTTCCTGTTCCGCGCGCGAGACAAGACGGGTTCGGTGACGCCGGGTCCCACCCTCCTGTACTTCCACGGCGGCCCCGAGGGGCAGTCGCGACCGGATTACCAGTTCCTGTTCGGCCCGCTCGTCGACGCCGGGATCACGGTCTTCGCCGCGAACGTCCGCGGGTCGTCGGGATACGGCCGGCTGTTCGCCCATGCCGACGACCGATACGGGCGGTACGCCGGGATCAACGACGCCGCGGACTGCGCGGAGTTCCTGTGCCGGCAGGGAATCGCCGACCCCGATGCGGTGTACTGCTCGGGTCGTTCCTACGGCGGCTATCTCACGCTGGCATGCCTCACGTTCCACCCCGAGCTGTTCGCCGCCGGGATCGCGATCTGCGGCATGAGCGACCTCGAATCGTTCTTCCGCAACACCGAACCGTGGATCGCGGTCGCGGCCTACACCAAGTACGGGCATCCCGAGTCCGACCGGGAACTTCTCGCCGACCTCTCGCCGATCCACCGGATCGACGCGGTCCGCGCGCCACTGCTCGTCGTCCACGGGGCGCACGACACCAACGTCCCGGTGAGCGAGTCGCAGCAGATCGTCGCCGAACTCCAGGCACGCGGGGCGGTGGCCGAGATGCTGATGTTCGACGACGAAGGTCACGAGATCGTCAAGCGACACAATCAGCATCGGCTCACCGAGGCGGTGGCCGACTGGATCGCCCGCCACCCGTCCCGCCCCGGATCGTCGCGATGAACCGGCGCATGACCGACCGGTTGCTGGATCAGCTCGCCGAGACGCGCACCGGCAACGCACGTGCGAACGTGCTGGAGGAGCTGCGTCGGCTGATCCTGTCCGGCGGCGCGCCGCCTGGTACCCAGCTCCCACCCGGCGAGATCGCCGACGCTTTCGACGTCAGCCCGATCCCGGTCCGCGAGGCGCTGAAAACCCTTGTCGGCGAGGGCCTCGTGGTCCACCGGCAGGGGGTCGGATATCGCGTGAGTCAACTGTCCACCGAGGAGCTGCGCGAGATCTACTTCGTCCGTGGCACCCTGGAACAGGCCGCGCTCGCCCGATCGGTCGGCCTCATCGACGAGTCGTCGTTGCAGACCGCCCGCGCCCGTCACGCGGAATTGCTGGCCGCGGTGAAGTTCAACGACGGCAAGGCGTTTCACGACATCTCCCGGGAGTTCCACCGCGCGCTGACCGCGCCGTGCGCGATGCCACGCCTGCTCAACATGTTCGAGGCGACCTGGAACCTCACCGAACCGTTCCAGGTGATGAGATCGGTGACAGCCGATACCCAGAACGCACTCAACACCGACCACGCCGACCTGCTCGCGGCGTTCGCCGACCGTGACACCGCGTCGGTCCTCGACGTCGCCCGTCGTCATCACCAGCGCCTCGAGAGCGCCGTCATCGAGACCGCCGCACTCCTCGACGTCCGCCACGACTGACACCCGGGTCATCCCCGGCGGAATATATCTGCCCGTTCATCGTGGGGTAACAAAGCGTTCCTACATTCTTCCCATCAGCGCCGCCAGCACGACATCCGACCCCCACCGCTGATCGGAAGACCAGGAGCACCCATGTCCACACCGCCCACCGGGAACCCCGGGCCGTCGCCTGCGGCCCCGTCGGTTGCGTCCCACTCCGGCGCCGCCGGCGAGAGCGTCATCAAGTCCACGTATGACGACCGGCTCACCAACACCGATCTCGCGCCACTGAAAGAACAGAAGTGGACGTGGTACAACATCTTCGCCTTCTGGATGTCCGACGTGCACAGCGTCGGTGGATACGTGTTCGCGGGCAGCCTCTTCGCCCTGGGCATCGCGGCGTGGCAGGTCCTCGTCGCACTCCTGGTGGGCATCATCGCCGTCAACCTCCTGTGCAACCTGGTCGCCAAGCCCTCGCAGCTGGCCGGCGTCCCCTACCCCGTGACCACCCGGGTGTCCTTCGGCGTCAAGGGCGCGAACATCCCGGCGATCATCCGCGGCGTGATCGCGGTCGTCTGGTACGGCATCCAGACCTACTTGGCGTCGGTCGCCTTCGGCCTGCTGGCGCTGAAGTTCTGGCCGGGCCTCGAACCCTGGGGCGACGTCGAGCAGCACGGCTTCCTGGGCCTGTCCGCGCTGGGCTGGGCCGGCTTCATCCTCATGTGGGTCCTGCAGGCCCTCGTCTTCTGGAACGGCATGGAGACGATCCGCAAGTTCATCGACTTCTGCGGTCCCGCAGTGTATGTCGTGATGATCGCGCTGGCGGCCTACCTCGTCGTCGAGGCCGGGTGGGACAACGTGAGCCTCGACCTGTCGGTCGGCGACGGGCTCTCCGGCTGGTCGTCGATCACGATGATGATCAGCGCGTTCGCGCTCGTGGTCTCGTACTTCTCCGGACCGATGCTCAACTTCGGCGACTTCTCGCGCTACGGCCGCACCTTCGGCGAGGTCAAGAAGGGCAACTTCTGGGGACTCCCGGTCAATTTCCTCTTCTTCTCACTCCTGGTGGTGTGCACGGTGTCTGCCGCGGTCACCGTGATCGGTACCGACGAGGACGGCAACATCATCACCGATCCGGTCCACATCGTCGATCGCATCGACAACACCACCGCGGCGGTGCTCGGCGTGCTCACCTTCGCCATCGCCACGATCGGCATCAACATCGTCGCGAACTTCGTCTCGCCTGCCTTCGACTTCTCGAATGTGGCGCCCACCAAGATCAGCTGGCGGACCGGCGGCATGATCGCCGCGGTCGGCTCGGTGCTGATCACCCCGTGGAATCTCTTCAACAATCCCACCGCCATCCACTACACGATGGACACCCTCGGCGCGGTCATCGGTCCGCTGTTCGGCATCCTGATCGCCGACTTCTACCTCATCAAGAAGCAACGGATCGAGGTCGACGATCTGTTCACTATGGAGCCCGAGGGCACCTACTGGTACCGCAACGGCTGGAACCCGGTTGCCGTGGGCGCCACCATCATCGCGTCGGTGCTCCCCATCAGCGTCGTCATCTTCGGCACGGTGTACCAGGCCAGCTTCACCTGGTTCATGGGCGCCGCTGCGGGCATGGTCCTCTACTGGCTCGGGATGAAATTCGTGCCGGCGCACCTGATCTACGGACGCGCGGCGATCGCGCGGATGACCGGCGACATCGAGGTGACCGACACGCAGGCCGCCCCCGACGCCCCGGTGGCCGCGGAGTCCGCGTCCGCCGTTCCGGAGGGCAGCGCACGCAGCTGACGCACAGGTGAACGACCGGGCCGCGCGAGGACATCGCGCGGCCCGGTCTTTTGTCGGTGTCCGTGTGATGTCGACCGGGCACCACCTCGTCACCGCAGCAACCATGCCATTGACAAATGGCACAGTTGCTGATGGTGTGAGTTGATGCACACCACGTCGACGCCCACCCCGTTGCCGAGCGAGGCCTCCACGCGGGCAACGCTCACCGCCCACGCGACGAGGTGGGGTCTGGGCACGTTCACCGGGGTGATCCCGCTGAACCCACTGGGTATCCGCCTCTCGCGTGGACTCATCGCCGCGATCATGCGCACGCTCGGGCGTACCCCGTCCGGGACGACCGTGCTGAACGTCGAGGAGAACGGGATCTCCGGGGAATGGGTCCTTGGTCCGGGAGTCCGACGCGGGCGAGCCGCGATCTACTACATCCACGGCAGCGCGTTCACGATCTGTTCGGCACGCACGCACCGCTCTCTCGCCGCGCGGCTGTCGCTGGCCACCGATCTGCCGGTGTTCGTCGTCGACTACCGACTGGCACCCGAGCACCGCTTTCCCGCGGCCGCCGACGACGTCGCCGACGGATTCGACTGGCTGCTCCGACAGGGCTTCGCACCCGGGGACATCGTCGTCGCCGGCGACTCCGCGGGTGGACACCTGGCCTGTGATCTGACCCTCCGGCGGGCGGTCGCCGACGTCGAGCAACCCTCGGCGGTCATCCTGTTCTCTCCGCTCATCGACCTCACCTTCGGCCTGGCGCGCGATCAGGAGCGTATCCGGCGGGACCCGGCGATCACCGCGGCGGCAGCGGCGCGCCTGGTGGGCCTCTACGCCCGTGACGCGGCCGCCGACGACCCACGACTCTCGCTCGACTTCACACCGGCGCGACACCTTCCGCCGTTTCTCGTCCAGACCGGTGGTGCCGAGATGCTCAGCGCCGACGCGCGCCACCTGCACGACGAACTCCGCGCGCACGGCGGTGACAGCCGGCTGGAGATCTGGCCGGGCATGATGCACGTCTTCCAGGCCCTCCCTCGCCTGGGCCCCGAGGCCGACGCCGCGCTGCGGCGGGTCGGCGAGTTCCTGACCGACCGAGCGGCGGACCGGCACGCACCGGCGCCGGCCACCTCGGCTGTGCGCATCGTGTCGGACGCGTCATGATCACCGCAGTCGACGGCATCCGGCACCGATTCGTCCGGAACCCGTTGTCGCAGAACGCCAGAGCTGTCGTGACCGGCGCCGGGAGCGGCATCGGTCGCGCGTTCGCACTCGAACTCGGCCGGCGCGGAGGCGAGGTCATCTGCGCCGACATCGACGAGAGAAGCGCCGACGAGACCGCGTCCCTCGTCACCAGCCGGACCGGCCGCGTGGCCCACGCCTTCGGCTGCGACGTCGCGGACCGGAATGCGATGGCCTCACTGGTGGCGTTCACCCGTGACACCTTCGACGGTCCGCCGACACTCGTCATCAACAACGCGGGGGTCGGCATCGGCGGCCGCCCGGTCGGCGACATCGGGTTCGACGACTGGGACTGGGCTCTCGGGATCAACCTCTGGGGCGTCGTGTACGGATGCGAACTCTTCGCACCCCTGCTGCGCGCGGCAGGCCGCGGCGGGATCATCAACGTCGCGTCGGCGGCGGGTTTCGCCGCAGCGCCCGTGATGGCGCCCTACAACGTGTCGAAGGCAGGCGTGGTCTCGTTGAGCGAGACGCTCGCGGCGGAACTGGCACACTCCGGCGTCGGTGTGACGGTGTTGTGCCCGACCTTCGTGAAGACCAACGTGGCGCGGGACGGCCGGATCACCTCTGACGCACAGGATCTCGCAGGGGCGCTGATGCGCTGGACCGGGGTGTCGGCGGCCGGGGTGGCCGCGTCGACACTCGATGCCCACGATCTCGGCCGACTGTACGTCCTGCCTCAGCTGGATGCCCGGGTCATCTGGCATCTCAAACGACACTTCCCCGCGTCCTACGTCCGCGGGCTCGGACTCCTCAACCGTCTCCTGCCGTCGTCCTGACGCGTCAGACCTCAGCCGAACGACCACTCGAAAGGACTTGTCATGGCCATCGACCTCGACAACATGCTGCAGAAGATCAAGGACCGTCAATGGGCTCTGGCCGACATCGACTGGGATGCACCGGGGGCCGAACTCATCGAACCGGACCTGCACGCCAAGCTCAAACCCTTCATGAGTGACCTCATGTGGATCGAGAACGTCGGTGCGCGGGGCTTCGCGGCGATGGCGAAGAAGGCGCCGACCCCGACACTCAAGAGCATCTACGAGCATTTCCACGCCGAGGAGCAGAAACACGCCAATGCCGAACTGGCACTGATGCGGCGGTGGGGGATGCTGGACGGTGACGAGATCCCGTCGCCGAATGTGAACGTGCAGTTGGTGATCAACTGGCTCGACCGGCACTCCGACGACATGTCCCTGTCCTTCCTGGGAACCGTGATCCCGATGCTCGAGGTCGCGCTCGACGGTGCCCTCATCAAGTTCATCACCGACGAGGTCAAGGACCCGGTGGCCCAGGAGGTGTTCAAGCGGATCAACTCTGACGAATCCCGCCACCTGGCAGTCGACTTCGAGGTCATGGAGATCCTCGGGCATGCGGGGCTGCGCAAGCGGACGATCGACTTCGTCGGCGGATGGGTGAAGCCGACGTTCCTGATCGGCGCACTCAGCTACGTACCGCTGCTGAACAAGATGCGCGACAACATCGTCGCGATGGGGGTCGACGAGGAACGGCTCTACAGCGCGATGAAGCGCTATCGGGCAGTGGGCGATCGAAGTGAATACGTGCGGCGTCTGCCCATGTTCCAGGTGGTCGCGTACCACGGCGCGGCGGTGATCAACCGGCGAAATGTGCCCTACCACCTGTTCGCCGACTCGATGGTGAAGCTGACCGACCGCATCCCGTTCGGCCTGGTCCACCGAACACCGACGTGGTCGCAGGAACTGACCTATGAGCCGACGGCCTGAGGGGATGGCGATGCACACCTCGGTGGCCGTCATCGGCGCCGGTTTCGCCGGCATCGGCGCGGGAATCCGCCTCCGGGATCGCGGGATCGACGACTTCGCGATCTTCGAACGCGACGACCGGGTCGGCGGTACCTGGCGCGACAACACCTACCCGGGGGCCGCGTGCGACATCCCGTCGCGCCTGTACTCCTACAGCTTCGCCCCCAATCCGGAGTGGTCACACACCTACTCGCGGAGTGCCGAGATCCTCGACTACATCCGCTCGATGGTCGACGACTCCGGGATCGGCCGCCACATCCGGTTCGGCCACACGGTGTCGGGGCTGGAGTACTCCGCCGAGGAAGGTCTGTGGACCGTCACCTTCGCCGAGGGACGCGAGCCGGTACGGGCACGCGCCGTCGTCCTCGCCTCCGGGCCGCTCGCGAACGTCTCGTTCCCCGACATCCCCGGCATCGAGGACTACGCGGGCCACAAGATCCACAGCGCGCGTTGGGATCACGACTATGACTTCACCGGGAAGAAGGTCGCTGTCGTGGGCACCGGGGCCAGCGCGGTGCAGATCGTTCCGGAGCTGGTGGACCGGGCCGCCTCGGTGAAGGTCTTCCAGCGCACGCCGGGCTGGGTCCTGCCCCGTGCCGACGCCCGGACCCGCGAGGCCACCAAACGGCTCTATCGCTCGATACCGGGCACCCAGCGTCTCGCGCGTTCGCTCTGGTTCTGGGGTCACGAGACGGTGGCACTGGGCGTCGTCTGGAACACGCCCCTGACCCGCGTCGTCGAGGCGGTGAGCAAACTGCACCTGCGGTCCCAGGTCGACGACCCGTGGCTGCGCAGGCAACTCACTCCGGACTTCGCCGCGGGATGCAAGCGACTGCTCATGACCAGCGACTACTACCCGGCCCTACAGCGACCCAACTGCAAGTTGGTCACCTGGCCGATCGCCCGGTTCGCCGAACGCGGCATCCGCACCGTGGAAGGTGTTGAGCATCAGTTCGATTGCATCGTGTTCGCGACCGGGTTCGACGTTTCCAAGACCGGGACGCCGATCCCGATCACCGGTCTCGACGGGCGGGAGCTGGCATCGGAGTGGGAGCGAGGCGCGTTCGCCTACCGCAGCGTCGCCGTGTCCGGCTACCCCAACCTGTTCTTCACGTTCGGTCCCAACTCCGGTCCCGGCCACAGCTCGGCACTGGTCTACATGGAGGCACAGATCGACTACATCACCGGGGCCGTCGCCCAACTGCTCGACAACGGGTGGAAGGCGCTCGACGTCCGCGCCGAGGCGCAGGACCGATACAACCGGGACATCCAGCGCCGGCTGACCTCGACGACGTGGAATTCGGGCTGCCAGAGCTGGTACCTGACGGAGGACGGGTTCAACGCGACGATGTACCCGGGGTTCGCCTCGCAGTATGTCGGCCAGCTGCGCCGCGTCGAGTTGCGCGACTACCGGATCCTCGTCCACGAGGGGGCTCGGACTCCGGCCGCCGCAGCGTTACAGTGAGGGGATGACAGAGTACCGGATCGACGACCTGGCGCGCGTGTCCGGCACCACGACCCGGAACATCCGTGGCTACCAGGAACGGGGGCTGCTCCCCCAGCCGCTCCGCCGCGGACGCGTCGCCATCTACACCGAGAAGCACCTTCGCAATCTGCGGGCCATCAACAAGCTGCTCGGCAGCGGGTTCACGCTCAAACACATCGCCACGTTCATGACCAATCCGGGTGCTCGCATCGGGGATGCGTTGGAACTCAACGAGATCCTTGACGAGCACTGGTCGAGTACGTCGCGTCCGGAGATCACCCGCGCCGAGCTCGACGATCGGTTCGGCCTGCTGGACGACGCGGAGGTCGCCGCGCTGGTGAGCGCCGGGGTGATCGCCGAGACCGCGCGCGACGGGGTGTACGAGGCCGTCGATCAGCGCATCATCGGGAACCTGGCCAGGCTCGTACGACGGGGCATGCAGATCTCCACCCTCGCCGACGTCCACGAACGGTTCACCGGCAAGATCAACGAGGCGGCCGAGATCCTGCTCGCGGCCGCTCACGACGAGGTCGACCGGCGCAAGGGCCCGGGCTGGCTGCCCGAGAACGACGACGACGTGGCCTGGGCGGTGAACCTGCTGGGCGTGATGCGGCGCGTCGGGACCGAGAACGCGCACGCCGCCCTCGACCGCGCTCTCGACACGGCACTGGACCGGGAGCTCTCTGCCCACCAGAGCGCCGTCGACGAACGTGCGGACGCCGACGCGCCGCAGCCGGACTGAACCCGGGCTGACGCACTCAGCGGGAGACGTTGTGCCGCTTCGGGAGTACGACGAGCGACGCGAGGAAGAAGCAGATCGCACCGACGAACGTGCCGGCCGTGGCCGCCACGGCGTCGGCGGTGACGCCGCCCTTGGTCACGAACGCCCCGACTGCCGACACCCCGAAGGCCACGCACCCGATCCAGTTGATCAGCACCGACCACCAGTCGCGGTCGCGGACATCCCATCGACGCCCCGTGGCGCGGGAGTACCCGACGAAGGCGACCGCACCGCTGATGAGGAAGGCGACCGAACCGCCGGCGTCGGGGGTCCAGACGAGGTGCCGGTCTCCCCAGATCGTGTGTGCGAGGAGTGCTCCCGTGGTCGACACGTTGAAGAGAATAGTGCCGACCGACTGCGTTGCCGCGCTCAGCCATTCGGCACGGATCACCGACCCCGGCGCCGAGGACTGCAGCTCGGCCACGGTTCCGCTGCGAACCAGCTGGATGAACCCGGCCCCGGTGAAGAACCACGCGCCGACGAAGTAACAGCCGTTGGCGAACCCGGCACCCACCACGTGCGCCAGCCCGGGAGCCGAGCCCAGCGCGAACAGCGCCGACCCGATCATGAACCCCCAGCACTGTTTGGACAGCGTCGGCGTCAGGAACGCGGGCGAGCGCTCACGCGGTGACATCGAGGCTCGCGATGACCTTGCTCGGCTCGATCCAGATGCCCAGCTCGCCGGGCACGCCGTTGCGCGCCCCGAACTCCTCGGCCCGCTCGGCGCCCATGTACCGGGCCCCGCACAGCGACGCGATGCGACGCACTTCGTCCAGGTCCTCGGTGATACGCGCCAGGCCCTGCACCTGCACGAAGCCGTAGGGCGGCTCGGGCAGGTCGATCGACATCACGACCCGTGGATCACGAAGCAGCGCGCGGCCTTTGGCGGTGGTGGCACCGGTGTTGAAGGCGATCCGGTCACCGTCGAGCACGAACCACACCGGAACGACGAGCGGTCGTCCGTCGGCGGCGGTGTATCCGAGGTGCCCGGTCTTGGTGCCGTCGGTGAGAAAAGCGCGGACGGCGGGATCGGACAGCGTGGGGGCAGACATGTTCTCAGCGTAGATAAGGATGGGACCGGACCGCGAGCGTTCGGCCTCGTCGACTCACCGTTGCGCGAGCACGCCGCCGATCCGGCACGCCATCATCATGATCGTCGCGTGCGGACCACTGCGACCGCTGCTCGGCAGGATGGACCCGTCGACGATCCGCAGTCCACGGACCCCGAAGACGCCACCCAGCCAATCGGTCCGGTCCCCCATCGGCATGGTCCCCCAGGCGTGCTGGGAGAACCCGGCCCGATCGGCGATCCGCACGCTCCCCGGTACGACGATGTCGGCGAACTCGGGCGCCTGCAGCATCTTCACGACCCCGGCGGCTCCGGCCCTCAGTGCCGTGGCCGTGTCCGGGTCGGGTTCGTCGAACGCCATCCGCACCCCGGCGCGCTCCGCGACGAGACGTACCGGCGAGTGCCGCATCGCGGTCACCTCGACAATCGGCCCACCCGCGGGAAGCCCGCGGATGTAGGTGGCGAAATCATCTCGGTAGCAGCGTATCTCGAGGCCTTCGTCGGTGTGCAGCACCGTCGGCAGGACCATGCCCGCATCCGCCGGCGATCGTCTCGAGTACGACACCGCCAGACCCCGATGTTCCCCGGCGGTCAGCGACCGCACATCCGAGCGGCCGGCCGCGTCCGGCCACGGCAGGTCCCCGAGTTCCGATCGGAGCAGGATTCCCGCGGTCCCGAGCGTGCCCGCAGCGAGGATCACCTCCCCTGCGCTCACCTCCAGCGGTCCCGCACGCACTCCCGTCACCGTCGCGCCCCGGACCGCGACCAGACGGTCGACCGCACATCCGGTCACCACCCGCAGGTTGGGGCGGGACAGAGCGGGGACGAGATAGGCGTCCGCGGCCGAGCGGCGCGCGAGTCCGCTCCGGTTGGTGAGCACCCGGTTCAGGCCCACCATCGGCCACCGCTGCGCGATCGGACGCACCGGCGCCCGCACCGACCAGTAACGTTCGAAAGCGCTTCCGGCGTCCCCGAGTTCGCTGTCGGGCACGGGTCCGACACCCATGGTGCCCGTCGGGGCGTCCAGTTCGTCGTAGGCGCCGGCGATGGCGTCGGGCTCCCATCCGGCCGGCCAGGAGCCGAAGTCGTCTCGATGCCACCTCAGAAAGTAGCCGCCGTTCACCGCCGACGAGCCGCCGAGCGCCGACCCCCGGGCCGCGGACACCCCGAGGTCGGTGTCGTGGCGGACCGCATGCGGCGCGGCGTCGTCGATCGGTAGTCGCCGCAGGTCCAGATCCGCCGGCGTGGGCAGCCCCGCGGGCCCACGTTCCAGGAGGGCGACCGTGCGACCGGGCTCACGGGAGAGCCTCTCGGCGAGCACGCATCCGGCGCTACCGGCACCGACGATGACGACGTCGGCGGTGATCGGCCGTTCGGCCGCTGTCATCGAGAGATGACCGGGCGCAACGCTTCCGGGTCTCGGTGGGCGATGACTCCCTGCCAGAGGCCGGCACCGTAGGCGAGGTCGTCGAGCCGGTGCATGAGGATGTACCGCAGCGGGCCGAGCGTGGGCGGACTGGTCGGATCGGCGAGCAGGTCCCGGACCCAGGACACCACCCCCTCCACGATCGCCACCTGCACGGCGAGGACGCGGAATCGCTTCGACACCAGGGCGAGCACCAACGCCAGCGGCCAGTAGTGACGGCAGATCGCATCGGCGGCCTGCAGCAACCCGAACCCGGCCGCCCGTCCGGTCATCTGCGCGGACACCAGCGGCGCCGAGGGCAGGTCACCGAGCCGGCGCCGCATCCGGACCGCGAGGTGGGTGAGGATGATCATCGCCAGCGCGGCACCGAAGCGGGTCCGGGACAGCAGCGCGACGACCGCGGCGGCCATCGGGACCGACATCTTCATCGGCGCCGCGCGGTCACCGTGCCGGGAGGCAAGGTGCGCCGCACCGGTGCCGTAGAAGCACCGGCGCGACAGCACCGAGCGCAGGTCGGTGCGGTGCTCGTGGGCCACACGTGCCACCGGGTCGTACCGAATCCGCCACCCGTCGGCATGCATCCGCCAGCAGGCGTCGACGTCCTCGGCGACGCGCAATGACTCGTCGAATCCGCAGAAAGCGCTGCGCCGCACGACCATCGCGGCACTGGGCACATACGGAGTCCTGGTCGACGGCGCCACCGCGGACTCCTCTGGCCCCATGTCCAGCGACGACCAGCCGTTTTCGTATCGCTCGGCCAGCGATGCCGTCATCGCCTCGGACTGCAGTCCGACGATCCGCGGCGCGACGAGACCCACGGTCGGATCGGAGAAGTGCGTGAGCAGGATCGTGAGCCAGTCCGGGTCGGGCACGACGTCGGAGTCGAGGAACGCCACGAAGTCGGTTGTCGCCGCCGCCGCGCCAGCGTTGCGCGCCGCGGACGGGCCACGATTGTCGTCGAAGCGTAGGACCCGGGCGGTCGGCCGGTCCACCTCGATGGGTGTCATGGAGCCGTCGTCGACGACGATGACCGCCAGCCCATCGAGGGCCTCGAGGAGGCGGTCGACCCCACTCTGATTGTCCCGCACCGGGATGACGACGGTCACGTCCTCGGGCTGCGGGCCGAACATCGGCCGGGGGTTGGCGATCCCCGCGTCCAGCAGGGCGCGCGCCAGACGCCGGGTCACGTTGTCGCACACTTCGATTCGTCCGTCCTCGGAGGTCATTCCGAGTGCGGTGTCGGACATGCGCAGCAGTCGGGTCGGCGATCCGCCGACCAGGTAGCGGAAGTCACCGGCCTTCGCGCACCGGAGGTCGATCTGCACCTGGAACCCGTCGGGCAGACCGGTGTGCGTCACCGCCGGGGCGTCCGCGACCGCATCGCTCTCGCGGTCGGCGGCGCCGGAGTCGTCGCCGGGGGCCGGGCCGTCGGCGCCCGCGTCCTGGTTCTCGGCCCACCGACGTGGAGCCGAGTCGTCGAGGGCGGTCATCCCAGACGCCCCTGATCGTCGACCTGCCACGACTCGAGGGCGGCCGACAGACGTTCGGTGACGTCGCCGACCAGCCGCGCACCGTCGTCGGGGTTCGCGCCCCCCGGGTCACCGAGGACGCCGTTGGGACTCACGGCGGCGACACCACCGGACCGCATCGCACCCAGCAGCGCGCCCACCGGCTCCCGATTGCCCGCGACAGCGCGGTCGGGATCGACAACCGACGGCGAGACATGCAGCAGCACAGAAGTTTCGGTGAAACCTGCGTGCGCATCGGCGCCGTCGAAGGCGCACGGGAACCAGGCGACGTCCCGGCCTTCGTACCGCAGACGGGTCACCGCCTCGATCAGGGTCCGGGTGTTTCCGCCGTGCCCGTTGACGAACACCACACGCGCCGCCCAGCGGCACGCACTGCGGCCGTATTCGACGAGGAGCCCGCGCAGCGCCTCGTGCCCGATGGAGATGGTGCCGGCGAAGCCCTCGTGCTCGCCGCTGGCGCCGTAGTTGAGGTCCGGGGCCCGCAGGAGTCCCAGATGGTCCGATCGTCCGCACACGCGGTCCGCGATGGCAGCCGCGATGCGCGTGTCGGTGTCGAGCGGTAGGTGCGGACCGTGTTGCTCGACCGAGCCGAGGGGCACCAGCAGGGTGACCACCTGCCCATCGAGGTCTGGCCAGTTGCACTGCCCCAACATCGATGGCCCTGTCATTCGACCAATGCTAGCGATGGTGCTTGCGCGTATGTCGGCCTCGCCCGAAAAACGAAGCGAAAAACGCGCCCGGATCCCGCCCAGGACCACTCTGACGAGCGTTCGATCGGTTATGGAATGCTTGGTGCATCCAGTGACACCTGACACAGTGCGCAGTACAACGATCGGGAGGACGACACCCCATGAGCAGTGCCACACCACGCAACAGCGGCAAGGCCGGCCCACTGAGTTCGATCCGGGTCATCGAGTTCGCCGGCATCGGGCCCGGCCCGCACGCCGCCATGCTGCTGGCCGATCTCGGCGCCGACGTCGTGCGCGTCCAGCGGCCCGGTTCGCTGCCCAAGCCGGGCCGCAACGCCGATGCCCTCCTTCGTGGCCGACGCGTCGTCGAGGCGAACCTCAAGGACGAGAACGACCGGGAGACCATCCTCGGCCTCGTCGCCAAGGCCGATGTGATCGTCGAGGGTTTCCGCCCCGGTGTGATGGAGCGGCTCGGGCTCGGACCCGATGATCTGGAGAAGGTGAACCCGGGACTGGTCTACGGACGCATGACCGGCTGGGGTCAGGACGGGCCGCGCGCGGAGCTGGCCGGGCACGACATCAACTACATCTCGCTGACCGGAATGCTGCACGCCATCGGACGCGCAGACGATCGCCCGGTGCCGCCGCTCAACCTGGCCGGCGACTTCGGCGGCGGGTCGATGTTCCTCGTCGTCGGCGTGCTCGCGGCGCTGCTCGAGCGCGGGATCTCCGGCCGCGGACAGGTGGTCGACGCCGCCATGGTCGACGGCGCTTCCGTTCTCGGACAGATGATCTGGGCGTTCCGCGGTACCGGCCTGTGGAGCGACACCCGCGGCGTGAACCTCCTCGACACCGGCGCCCCGTACTACGAGGTCTACGAGACCTCCGACGGCAAGTACATGGCGGTCGGCGCGATCGAGCCGCAGTTCTACGCCGAACTCCTCAAGGGGCTCGAACTCGCCGACGCCGACCTGCCCGAGCAGAACGACATCGCCCAGTGGCCCAAGCTGAAGGAGGTCTTCGCCGAGACCTTCAAGTCCCGCACCCGCGACGACTGGGCCGCGGTCTTCGAGGGAACCGACGCCTGCACGTCGCCGGTCCTCACCTTCGCCGAGGCGCCCGCCGACGCCCACATGGCCGCGCGTGCCAACCTCGTCGACATCGACGGCGTGACCCAGGCCCAGGTGGCTCCGCGCTTCTCGCGCACCAAGCCGGAGACTCCGGCGGGCCCGACCACCGAGGCGACCGACCCGTCGACGCTCTGGGCCGACTGACACGTCTGCTCCCCGGGGGAGCCGGGAGCGCAAGCGACCCACCCCCGCCCCCTGAGGTGCGAGGAGTGCAAGCGACCCACCCCTGCCCCCTGAGGTGCGAGGAGCGCAAGCGACGAGCCACGAAGGGCTTCGCGAGGCACACTCGGAAGCCGCTTCGTGGCTCGCTTCGCGCGCACCAAGTGAGCAACCGGCGGCCGCGCGCGTCAGACCTTCGAGTGCCCCATGTCGATCTGGAACTCGGCAGCGGTGATGCCCTTGGCGCTGTCGGAGGCCAGGTAGAGCACCGCGTCGGAGATCTCGTCGAGGGCGGCGACCGGGTGGTAGTCGAGGATCGACGTGAAATGCGGGTTGACCCAGGGGATCCCGAAGATCCGGTGGGCCTCGGTGTCGGCCACGCCCATCGGGGTGTCCACCGCGTAGGGATGCACGCTGTTCACCCGGATGCGATGGTGCCCGAGCTCTTTGGCCGTCGTCTGCGTCAGTCCGACGAGTCCGTACTTCGACGCCGAGTACGACGCCTGCAGCGGCATCGCCTTGAGGCCGGCAACCGAGCTGATGACGGTGATCGATCCCCCGTTGCCCGCCTCGAGCATCGCCGGGATGGTGGCCCTCAACGTCTTCCACGCACCGACGAGGTTGATGTCGATGACGTCGGTGAACTGTTCCTCGGTGAGCTCCCACACCTTGCCCCACGTCAGCACACCGGCGTTGGCGACCACGTGGTCGAGACGACCGAACTGCTCGACGGCGTCGGCCACGAGCTGCTGCTGGAACGCGAGATCACGCGTGTCACCTTGCCGCGCAATGATCTTGCCGCCGACGCCCTCGACGAGACGGACTGTCTCGGCGAGGTCGTCGGCGGTGGCCGCGGGGTAGGTCGCGTGATCGATGATCGGACCCGCGATGTCCAGGCCGACGATCACAGCCCCCTCGCGGGCGAACCGGATCGCATGATTGCGACCTTGACCTCGGGCGATGCCGGTGATGTAGACGACCTTGCCGTCGAACTGTCCCATGGCAGAACTGTAACACGTTCTAGTTATGGTTCCCCAGCGTTCTCACCGGCACGATCTCGGCCGCGCAGAGCACGGGTCAGGCGTCGCCGAACGACCGCTTGAACCCGTCCGGGATGACGAGATCGCCGGCCGAGAGCTCGTGCACGCTCTTGTGTCCCAGCCCCATCAGTACGCCGTCGAGTCCCATGCGCAGGAGATCGAGCACGTTCTCGACACCGGCCTGGCCGTTGGCCGCGAGACCCCAGAGGTAGGCACGGCCGATCATGACCGCGCGGGCGCCGAGCGCCAGCGCCTTCGCGACGTCACTGCCGCGCCGGATGCCGCCGTCGAGTAGGACCTCGATGTCGTTGCCCACCGCTGCCGCGATGTCGGGCAGAAGACGGATCGTGGCCGGGGTGCCGTCGAGGTTGTTGCCGCCGTGGTTGGAGACCGACAGCGCCGTCGCACCGATGTCCACGGCGCGCTTGGCGTCGTCGAGGCGGGTGATGCCCTTGACCATGAACGGCCCATCCCACTGCTCGCGCAGCCACTGCAGGTCTTCCCACGTGGGGGGCGGGGTGTTCATCCAGGACCCGTACGCCCCGAAGAAGGTCGGCCCCGGCACACCCTGCGGCGTGAGGTTGGGCGCGGACAGATCGGGGATGTTGATCTTGCCGCCCTTGACCCAGTCGAGTGCATAGCGCGGCTTCACCGCGATCTCCGGCCCCAGACGCACCAACGCCTTCAGGTTCACCTTCTCCGGGATCTCCGGGCTGCCCCAGTCCCGTCCGACGTTGAACACCCAGTCGGTCGTGACGATCAGGCCCTTGGCGCCTGCCGCCTTCGCGCGCTCCGCGCGGGCGAGGATGTCGTCCCGGCTGCCGAGCCAATAGATCTGGAAGAAGACCTTGTCGTTGACCGCGGTCACCTCCTCGACCGAGTGCGACGCGAAGCTCGACAACCCCATCGCGGTACCCCGGGCGGCCGCGGCGCGGGAGACCGCGACCTCGCCCTCGGGGTCGACCGCCTGCACACCGGTCGGCGAGATCATCACCGGGAACGAGATCTCCTGCCCCATGACCGTTGTCGCCATCTCACGCTCGGCCTGTGCGCCGACGACGTGCGGTGCCCAGCCGAGTTCGGAGAAGGCACGGACGTTGTCGTCGACGGTGATGCCGGCCTGGGTGCCGGCGACCAGTGACAAGTACACCGACTTCGGCAGACGCTTCTTGGCCCGTCGTTGTGCCTCGGTGACGGTCTCGAACCAGGGGTTTCTCGCCCAGGGGTTGGCAACCATGATCTTTCCTACTCATTCATCTGGCATGAGCGCCTACCCGGCACTCATGGAGACGGGGCGCCGATCGGTGAGGACGGCGCGCCCGTGGTGTACCGCGGGCGGACTACCGCGCGGCAGGGGTGAACCCGGCGAGCGGGTTCTCGTCACAGGACTTCGTGGGGCGCGAGGCCACCGGCGTCAGGTCACCGTCGGGACGACGGGTCATCAGGGTCAGCGGCGTTCCACGCGAATGGTCCTTGTTCGCAGTCGGTTTCATGCGGTCTCCGGCGAGGAGTTCTTCGCCGTATCCCTGGACGCACTCCGGGTCGGGTCCGGCCAGCGGCAACCCGGTGAAGAACTTCGCCGCCATGCACCCGCCGCGGCAGGCGTCGAAATGCGCGCACTTCGTGCACGCCCCGGCATTCTGCGGCTCGCGCAACTCGGTGAACAGATCCGACCGCTGCCAGATCTCCTGGAAGCCGCCGTCGGAGAGGATGTTGCCGGCGAGGAAGTTCTCGTGGATCGCGAACGGGCACGCGTACACGTCGCCGACCGGATCGATCAGGCAGACCACGCGTCCCGCACCACAGAGGTTGAGTCCCGGCAGGCCTCCGCCGGAGTCCGAGCCGAACGCCGACAGGTGGAAGAACGAATCGCCCGTGAGCACCCGATCACCGTGTGCGACAAGCCAGTCGTAGAGTTCGCGCTGCTGCTGCGGCAGCGGGTGCAGGTCGTCCCACACGTCGGCGCCACGGCCGGACGGGCGCAGTCGCGTGATGCGCAGAGTGGCGTTGTAGCGGTCGGCCAGCGCCTTGAACTCGTCGAGCTGGCTGACGTTCTGCCGTGTCATGACGACGCTGATCTTGGCGTCGGCGAAACCGGCCTCGGACAGGTTCTCGAGCGCGCGGACCGCCATGTCGAAGGAACCGGGACCGCGGACCGCGTCGTTGACCTCCGCGGTGGCACCGTCGAGCGAGATCTGGACGTCGACGTAGTCCGACGCCGCGAGTCGCGCGGCCACCTTCTTGTCGATCCGCAGACCGTTGGTCGAGAACTTCACTCCCACCTGGTGACTGGTCGCGTAGTCGACGAGTTCCCAGAAGTCGGGACGCACCGTCGGTTCGCCGCCACCGATGTTGACGTAGAAGACCTGCATGCGCTGCAGCTCGTCGATGATCGCCTTGCACTGTTCGGTGGACAGCTCGCGCGGGTCCCGCTTGCCCGACGACGACAGGCAGTGCACACACGCGAGATTGCACGCGTAGGTCAGTTCCCAGGTGAGGCAGATGGGCGCATCCAGGCCCTTCTCGAACTGGTCGACGAGCCGACCGACTTTCGGCACCTCGCCGGCTGTCGGCGCGGGTGCGCGAAGCGAATTCGCGAATTCGACTGCGGTGGGCGGCATCTCGATGGTCGTCATCGTTGAGGTCCTTGCGTTCGGGGCTGGCAGTTCAGGGCTGGGGCGCCAGGCCGGGCGGTCGGGGCGGGCACCGGTCGCACCGATGCGGATCGAACGGGGCTGCTGCCGGTCGACATCGTCGTGCGGGGGTCGTCCGAGTGGCCGGGGTCAGGCGGGGCGCGGCACGATCATGCCGCTGTCGGCGAGCGCGGTCAGCGCCTGCAGATACAGGGGACGCTGGGCCGGCGAGATCCCGGCGGCGAGGAGCGCGGCCTCTGCGGAGTCGTGGTCGGCGAGGGATTTCACGATGCCCACGACGGTCAGGTTCTTGAGGAACGACAGCTTGCGAGTGCCGAAGTGGTACAGCAGCGCGCCGAACGGTTCCGGCCGCAGCGCCACCTTCGGATTGAGCTGCCACGGCTCGAGCGTGTCGAAACCCGGGGCGTCGGCTGGGGTGTCGAACCGGACCCCGGCGACCGCGGAACGGTCGCCGGAGATCGGATTCGATGTCGGGGCTGACATCAGTAGACCCCGCACATCCCGTCGATCGAGACCTCTTCGACGAGCGACTCGGCGAGGAGCTCGGTGTCGTTCGAGCCGTGGGCTGTCGCGGCGGACTGATCTGCCATGATCCATACCTCCTGGTTGATCGGGTAGTGATGCGGATCACGACAGACTATAGTGGCACTCGGTGCAGAAATCCAGAGGACGCGCGACAACTGTCCGAACGGCCAGGTGAACGGTTGCCTCGCCCCACACGACACCGGTCCCATAGGGTGAGGTTCCGATGACGACGACGCCGCACGACGATCCGCCCGCACGCACGCCGCCGGGGCGGCGACCGATCACGTCACGCGCGCAGATCAGCGCACTGGCGATTCATCTCTTCACCATCCAGGGCTTCGAGGACACGAGCGTCGACGACATCGCCGAGGCGGCCGGCATAGCCCGGCGCACGCTGTTCCGCTACTACTCGTCGAAGAACGAGATCCCCTGGGGCGAATTCGACGACCACCTCGACGGACTCCGAGCGCTCCTCGCCGGAACCCCGCCGGAGACGCCCATCGCACAAGCACTCGTCGACGCGCTCGTCTCGTTCAACCGGGTACCCGCCGAGGAACTCGACAATCACCGCCGGCGCATGTCACTCCTGCTCGGCGTGCCTGCACTGCAGGCACATTCGATGATCGTCTACGCCGACTGGCGGCAGGTCATCGCCGAGTTCTGCGCCGCCCGACTGGGCGTGGGAGTCGGCGACCACCTGCCGCAGACCGTCGGCTGGCTGTGCCTGGGCGCCGCACTCGCTGCATATGAGAAGTGGCTCGACGACCCCGACGCCGACCTGGAGGCGCTCATCGAGTCCGGCGCACGGACCATGGCCGACGGCGTGGCCTCCCTGGCATGACTACGCTGGCAACGGTCGCCCAGGTGTCGCCGGAGCCCCTCGTGGGACCCGAGGCAGTTGCGCTAGGCTGAAGTAGAACGTGTTCTAATTTGGGCCGGGGTGCCGGTCCTCGACGGCGGAGACTGCGCACATGTCTGACCTGACCCCTCACGGTTCACGCAGCGTGATCCTCACGGTGTCCGAGGTGATCGACGAGACGGCCCAGGCCAAGTCCATCGCCTTCGAGGTGCCGGAGGCCTCGGCGAAGGCGTTCACCGACTACAAACCGGGGCAGTTCCTGACGCTCCGGATTCCGAGCGAGCAGACCGGATCGGTCGCGCGCTGCTACTCGCTCGCATCGTCGCCGTTCACCGACCCGCAGCCGAAGGTGACCGTGAAGCGCACGGCCGACGGGTACGGATCGAATTGGGTGTGCGACCACCTCTCCCCCGGCACCCAGGTCGAGGTGCTGCCGCCGTCCGGGGTGTTCACCCCCAGGTCCTACGACGACCCGCTCCTGCTCATCGCTGCCGGCAGCGGTGTGACACCGGTGATGTCGATCCTCAAGGCCGCCCTCGCGAAGGGTGATGCGCCGATCGTCTTCTTCTATGCCAATCGCGATGTCGCCGACGTCATCTTCGCCGCCGAGCTCCGCGAACTCCTCACCGCCCACCCCGGCCGGCTCACCGTCATCCACTGGCTCGAGTCACTGCAGGGCCTGCCGAGTGCCGCCGCGCTGTCGACGGCCTTCGCCCCGTACGCGGCCTCGCACGTCGCCTACATGTGCGGGCCGGGGCCCTTCATGGATGCCGTGCACAAGGGCCTCGCCGACGCTGATTTCCCGCATCACAACGTGCACACCGAGGTCTACAACTCGCTGTCCGGCGATCCGTTCGCCGACGTCGAACTCGACGAGGTCAGCGACGAGGAGCAGGCGGCGGCCGCCACCGTCGAGGTGGAACTCGACGGTGAGACCCACACCCTGACCTGGCCGCGGTCACGCACTCTCATCGACATCATGCTGGCCGCCGGACTCGATGCGCCGTATTCCTGCCAGGAGGGCGAATGCGGTTCGTGTGCTTGCACTCTCACCGAGGGCAGCGTCGACATGGACAACGCGGGCGCGCTCGACCCCGAGGACATCGAGGACGGCTACATCCTGGGCTGCCAGGCGCATCCCACATCGGACACGCTGAAGATCGAATTCTGACAGAGTGGGTTGAGTTCGTGCAGTCGCAGGTCTACCGAAGGAGTACGACGACGTGAACACCCTCCGTGGTTCCCGGCTCGACCCCGTCCAGCTCGCACGTGGCCTCGCCGCCATGCTCATCAGCATCGGCGTGCTGCACTTCGTCGCGCCCAAGCCGTTCGACGAGATCATCCCCGAGGAGATCCCGGGCGACCCCCGGACACTGACCTACGCCTCCGGTGTCGCCGAGATCGGGCTGGGCGCAGCACTTCTCGCGCCGAAGACCCGGCGTGCCGCGGGCGCGGCGTCGGTGCTGCTGTTCCTGGCCGTGTACCCCGCGAACATCAACATGGTCCGCCTCTGGTGGGACAAGCCGCTGCCCTACAAGATCGTGGCCCTCGCCCGGTTGCCCTTCCAGCTGCCGATGATCTGGGCTGCCGCGAAGGTCGCGCGCGAGGGCTGACCCTTCGAGGCTCGTCGACCTCGACGCGCTCCTTCGTCGCTTGCTCGGCCCGGCGGCTATCGCTCCTCGCACCTCAGGGAGCGGAGGGCAGGTCGTCGACCTCGACGCGCTCCGTCGTCGCTTGCTCGGCCGTGTTTTTGCCCCCTGAGGAGCGAGCTTGCGAGCGTCACGAAGGGTTGGCGACGCGCCACGCACCCCAAGTAGCAGTAGGCTCTGCGGCGCTGCCGGATTCGAGCACGGAGCCGGTCAACGGAGGCCGCGATAGTGCGTGCGTTCTTCCGGAGTCCGGTGCTCGAGCGCGTACGTCAGAGCGGTACGGCCCATCCGAGCCGCATTGTCGTCCAGGTAGCCGAGCAGCACGGTCTCGTCGACCCGCTTGCCGACCTCGCGCAGCATCCAGCCGAATGCCTTCTGGATCAGATCGCGACGGTCGTCGCGGACGAACGGTGCCACGGCGAGCAGTGCCGTCGCATCCCCGTGCTTGATGAACGCGAAGGTCGCGATGATCCCGACACGTCGTCGCCAGAGGTCGGGGTCCCGCGCGTGCTGCGTGACGAGGTCGAGTTCTCCGGTGCGCCTGCAGTATTCGCCGAGGACCGGATCGGCGGAGGAGTCGACGAGATCCCAGTTGTCGACCCGGCCCCGACACACGGCGTCGAGATAGAGGTCGACCCAGGCCCGCCCGTCGCCACCGCGACGCAGCTCGCTGTCGAACTCCTCGCGGAGGAGGAACAGCGCGATCAGACGGTGCTCGTGCACCGGTGAGTCGAGCAGCTCGACGACCTGATCCGGCGCGATACCGCGGAACCTCTTCGCGATCTTGCGTTGCACGGGTACCCGGATTCCGAGGAATTCGTCGCCTTCCCCGTATCCACCCGGTCGGGCTTGGAAGAACGCGGCCTGTCCGCGCGCGAGCTCTGGATCCGCCACCTCGGCCGCCGCGTCGCGTACCTGCGCGGCGGTGGGCGCGTGCGACATGAGAGGTCTAGAGCAGATCCGCCACGGGCGTCGGGGTCTGAAGTTTCGGCCGGGTCTTCATCACCGCGCCCACCTTGCCCGCGCCCACCACCCCGGTGAGGACACCGTCCCGGCTGTAGTACGCGACGAACTTCTTGCCGTCGTCGTCGACGACGTGGACGTCGTCATCGGCGCGCGGTGCGCCGAGCACCTGGATCTTGACGTCGAACTGGTCGCTCCAGAAGTACGCGACCGACGCGGTGACCGCGTCGCCCCCGGTGATCTGGTGGGCGACGACCGACGCCTGCTCGACCGTGTGATTCCAGTGTTCGACGCGGTGTGGAGTGCCGTCCTCGTCGAGCCAGTTGGCGACGTCGCCGAGTGCGTAGATGTTCTCGGCACTGGTGTGTCCGGTTGCGTCGCAGGCGATGCCACCCCCGACGTCGCGCGGGGCGAGCTCGATGCCGGAGCCCTCGAGGTATCCCGTCACCGGCGTCGAACCGATGCCGACGACCACGATGTCAGCGGGCAACGTGGTGCCGTCGGTGAGTTCGACGGCATGCACCCGGCCGTCGGAGACGACGATGTTCCCGACTCCGACGCCGGTCCGGAGATCGACGCCGTTCGCGACGTGCAGACGCGACACCAGCGCGCCGATCTGTTCGCCCAGCGCCACGGCGAGCGGCGTCGGAGCCGGTTCGACGAGGCTGACGGCCACACCGCGCGCGGTGAGCCCGGCGGCCACCTCACATCCGATGAAGCCGGCACCGATGACGACCGCGGTGCTCGCGGAATCGATCTCGTCGCGCAGCGCGACCGCGTCGTCGTAGGTGCGGAGCACGTGTACGCCCCGGACGTTCTCGGTGAGACCGGGAAACGGCCGCGGATCGAGGCCGGTGGCCAGCACCAGGGTGTCGTAGGCGACGGTGGCGCCCGAGGCCAGCGTGAGCGTCTGATCTGCCGGTGACACCGCGGTCACCGCCTCACCCAGCCGCAGCGTGATACCGGCTTCGTCATAGAACTCCGCGGGCTTGAGGTCGACGCGGTCGTCCTTGCCCAGCAGCACCGACTTCGACAGCGGCGGACGATCGTACGGCGGGTGGGCTTCGGCCCCCACGAGCGTGATCGGGTCCGTGAAACCGTTGTTCCGCAGGTTCTCCGCGACCCGGATTCCGCCCAGCCCGGCACCGACGACGACCACGCCCGCGCTCGATCCACTCATCTCTCGTACCCTTCGTCGTCTCTCCCGGTCGACAGCCGTCTGCGCCCGGCGGTCGCGCGGACCGCCCGGGGACAACTCGTGTCTCAACGGGTCACATCGCCGACCGGTTGCAGGTCGGACAGCAGCCAATTCCCGTCGACCTTACGCATAAGTGCCCACCGCGCGGTAGGGGTCCGCGCCGGTTTCGCATCGGCGGGCAGCCTAAAGCCTGTAGATTCACCAGGCGCGGTCGCGATTATCTCGTTCACGAACACGAGCACCCGCGCCCGGTCGGGACCGCTCTCGTGCAGGCCGGCACCGACGACCTCACCCGTCACCGAGACCGCCGACGCACGGACACCCGGCACCACGACATCGGCTCCGCGGTTGCGGTACTCCAGGCGGAGCGGGTCGGTGAGCAACGCGTCGGTCGCTCGACGCCGGTCTGCGGGCTCATCCGGCGAATAGGTGAGAACCGCACCGACCGCCGCCGCCGCGGCCGTCAGGATCTCGGCGCGTTGCTCCTCGGTCGGATCGGAGTCAGGACGCAGCGCGCCCGCGCCGGCGATCACCGCGACCGCGAGCAGCAGCACCGACGCGGCGGCCAGAAGCCGTATCCGGGTGCGCTCGCGTCTGGCCGGGAGTGGCGGTAGCAACTCGCGGTCTCCGGTGGCGGTCACGGACGCCTCGCCTGGGCGATCTTCCAGCCGTCTTCGGTGAGGGTCATCGTGACCAGCGCCGTGACCCGCTCGCCGGTGGTGTCGACCCCGGACCCGTCCCCCGACTCACCCAGGAGGGCCGGATTCGTCGCGTCGGCGACCACCAGCACGTCGACGTCGGCACCGATCTCGTCGGATGTCGGGTCCGTGACGAGTCCCGCCGACACCACCTGTCCGACACTCGAACCCGTCTGCCCGCCCACCTCCGCGACCAGGGCGTCGCGGGCTGCCTCGATCCGCTCCCGCTGGGCTCCGGTGCTCACCTCGGCGACAGCGGTCACGTAACCATCGGGATCGGCCGGGTCGGCGGTGAGCATGACGGTCACGGCGCCGCGTGCGGACGCGAGCACGTCGTTCGTCAGCTCCGTCACCTCGTGCTGCCCGCGGATCTGCCAGCTCAGCACGCCGGCCACCGCGACCAGGACCAGCACGGCGAGTGCCGCTGCGACGAGGGTCCGGCGCAGCAGGCGTGTCCGACGTATCGCACGCGACCGAAGGGCCGGGGCGGCGGCGATCCGGGCGGTGCGCGCCCGGCGCACCGCCGTGTCGACCCGCTCACGGGCGAGTTCGACTCTGGTGGCGCCGGTCTCGTTCATCGCCGCCACCCCCGGCGGCCGTGGAGCGCGGTCATCCGATCACATCCGCGGCGGAGAGACGCCACGCGTCGCCCGAGCGCACGAACCGGGCGAGGACCGAACGGCGCACCGTCGTCGCCGGCCGGTCGGCGGGGCGAACGGTCACCGCGACGCGTAACAACGCTTCCCCCTCCTGCGCGTCGGCCCCGACGATGCTGACGATCTCGGGTCGCCAGGTGACCGAAGACGTCCCCTCGGGCGGCGGTCGATCGAGCTGGGCACCGTAGCTGTCCGTGAAGTCCTCGGCGACCAGGGCTCGCGCCCGGGCCCGGTCCTGTTGCCACCTTTCCGCGTCGACGGAGAAGACCTCCGAGACGATCGCACCGGCCTGCGTCCGCAGCTCGTCCCGGCTCTCCGCGACATCGGCGCCCGCTCGCTGCGAATCCCACAGCGCGAGCACGACGACGAGCGTCGTCACCAGAACGACCGTCGCGATCACGATGCGGACAGCTGCGACGCGCGCGGAGACGGTCCGCGCCGTCGCCCGTCCCGCGTGTCCTCCGGCCGCTCCGGATGTCGTCGTCGATCTCATGGGAGGTACTGCACCGCCCCGAGTTTGAGGCTGCCGTCGTCCGGTGTGACAAGGACCCGCAACCGGAATCTGCGTGTCTGGTCGTCGGTCTCATCCGGTGGGCCGGGGCGCGCGAACACAACGGTGGCGGCGATGAGGACCGTGGCGGAGTCCCCGTCCCGGGCCGATATCCCGGTGCCGTCGACCGAGGACTCCGCGACAGTGCCGTTGGCACGGACGAATTCGGTGTAGCTGTCCGCGGACTGGGCGAACTCGTCATAGAAGGCCCCTGTGGCACCGGCGAGGATCCGCTGGGCTCGCCGGTCATCGCGGCTGTCCGGCGCGATGAGCACTTCGACCCGTTCGGCTGCGGCCGACTGGAGTTCGGCGTCGGAGTAGCGCGCATGGTCTCGCGTCCACGCGGTCACCGCGACCGCGGCCAGCGCGAGGGCCACGACGAGTACGAGGACCGCGACGACCCACCGCCGCCGGGGAAGGCGACGCCGGAGTCCGGCGTCCACCTCGATCCTGTGCAATTCGTCCAGTGCCTCGCGCAGCTCGCGTCTGGCCGCCCGCTCGGCAGCGATGTCGCGCGCCCCGGACGAGGCCGCCGGCCGACCTCTCGTGTCCGCCACCTTCACGACGACAGGGGCGTGCTCTCCTGGGGCTGCGTCAGGCTCGCGCCCACCGCCCTGGTGTCGACCTTCTCGCCGCGGATCCGGCTGGAGTATGCGGCGCGGGCCTGTTGGTCGGGGCTCAGGAAGATCGAGTCGAGCTTGGTCAGCTTGCGCGAGAGGCGCTTCATCGCCTGCGGGAACAGCGGACTCGACTCGGCCCATCGCATCGACCGCGGCGCGTAGACCCGGGTGACCGGCCGCGCGATCGTCTGCACGACGATCGAGGCCACCTCGCCGGGCTCGACGGTCTGGATGAACTTGTTGGTCTGCAGGCCCGAGATCAGGGCGGTACGGGTGAATGTCGGGAGTACCGCGCTGACCGTGACGCCCTGCGGTTCGAGTTCGGCGCCGAGCGCCTCGGAGAACTCGATGACGGCCGCCTTGGCGCCGTTGTAGATCGTGAGACCGGGGGTCGGGATGCGTCCGGCCGTCGATGCGATGTTCACGATGTGACCGGTGCGGCGCGGCGCCATCCGGCGGGCCGCCTCCTGGCAGCCGATGATCACGCCGAGCACGTCGATCTCGTAGGTGCGGCGGATGATCGTGTCGTCGTAGGACAGGAACGGGCCGACCGGCATGATCCCCGCGTTGTTCACGAGCACGTTGATCGGTCCCAGCCGCGCCTCGACCTCGGTCAGGAAGGCGTCGAAGGACTCGCGCTTGGTCACGTCCACCTCGATGCCCTCGATGCCGAGGTCGGCGGCGGCCTTGCCCACGGCTTCCGAATCCACATCGCCGATGGCCACCTTGGCGCCCGCGTCGAACAGCTGGGTCGCGGTCTCGAATCCGATGCCGCGTGCGCCACCGGTGACGACCACGACCTTGTCCCGTAACGCGGCGCGGATGGCGTCGTGATCGGGTGTTCGGGACAGCCTGTCGCGCAGACTCATTGGATCTCCTTCGGTGGGTGCGGACTTCGAACAGCGGGCGCGGGGTGCGACGGACCGGGCCCGTTCATCCCCGGCCGGGGTTCACCAGATCATCGGCGCCAGGAACTTCGACGCGAAGTCCCGAACGCGCTGCGGCTCGTTACGGGCGGGGTCCGAGGGCGGCGTCTCCAGGAGCGAGATCACCAGCCGTACATGGATCTCCACTGCTTCCAGCAGATCTTCGACGGGCATCTGCGCGCCCTCGTCGCGGAGTGTGGCGGCAACCCGGTCGGTGACCATGTCGATGAACAGCGACGTCATCTTCGCGGTGACGCTCTTGATCTCGGAGTCGGTGAGGACGATGCGGCTGAGCAACGGGTCGGAGTTGACCCACTCGGCGCCGACGGCGAATGCCTCCACCAGCGCGGCCTTCGGGCCGAGGCCCTTCACCGAGGCCTCCAGCTTCTGCATGCCGGTCTCGTAGGCGTCGTTCGCCACCGCGTAGAGCAGCGCGTCCTTGTTGGGGAAGCGACGGTACAACGTACTGCGGCTCACCCCCGCGCGTGCGGCGACCTCGTCGATGTTGGCGCGTCGGACGCCGACCTCGGCGAACTCGGCCCCGGCAGCGGCGAGGATCGCCGCTTCCTGGTCGGCCGGGCTGGCGGTGTTGCGAACCTTCCGTGTCGACGTCCTGGCCCTGCTGTCGGTCTTCGTTCCGGTGTCTGCCACGGTCATCGCCGCCACACCGTGACAGGGAGCTCGTCCTCCGCGGGTACCGGCCACTGGTTGCCGCCCAGCCTGCGCTGCGTGATCGTCGTGATCTCCATCTGGTCAAAATACAACCCGGGGCTTGCGTGCACGCGGTCGCCGAGAGCGCCGCCCGCAGCCATCGCCACGACTCGGTCCGAGCAGGAGGTACCGGGCAGACCCATCCCCGCCGGCGCAGCCGCCAGATCCGAAGCCATGCTCATCCCTCTCCCGCTCGAGCTGTCCGTGAAGCGTCGGCCACACTGTGACCCACATCGCATCCTAGACCATGATGAGACAGATCGGAAAAAGCGTTCCTATCGAGCGGTGTGGGCGTCGACGTTCCAGCGCGCCGCGAGCAGCCGATGGCACCGCCGCACACGCTCCCGCCACCAGTGCTGCCGATCCGGCCCGACGGCGAGCTCGGCCGTCTCCACCGAGGCGCCGGGGCCGAACCATCGAACTCCGACCGTGCCGTCGACCATCAGGAACGACGCCGCGACATCCGCGGTGAGCAGCGATCCGGTTCCCAGTCCGCACGCGAGTTCCAGGCGCGGCAGGGCAGCAGCGGCGGCGACGCCCGCGGCCATCCCGACCGCGCTGTCGAGGGCGCTCGAGACCACGATCTCGAGTCCGAGGTCGTCGGCGAGGTCGAGGGTCGCCCGCATCCCGCCGAGCGGAGCCACCTTGACCACGGCGACGTCCGCGGCGTCGGCGGCCACCACTCGATACGGATCCTCGGCTTTTCTGATCGATTCGTCGGCGGCGACCGGCACCGACACCGCTCGACGCACCGCAGCCAATTCCTCGACTGTGCGACAAGGCTGTTCGGCGTACTCGACGTCTCCGATGGCACGCAACGCGGCGACGGCCTCGTCGACGGTCCAGCCCCCGTTCGCATCGACGCGGACCCGGTCGATGACCGCTCGCGTCGCCGCGACCCGCGCGACGTCGTCGTCGAGCGTCTGACCGGGTTCGGCGACCTTGACCTTCGCGGTACCCGCGCCGGGGTAACGCTCCAGCAGAGTGGCGACCTCGTCGGCGGGGATCGCGGGCACGGTCGCATTGACCGGGACGGTCTCGCGAACGGCGCCAGGGGGCCCGACCCAGGCGGCTTCGAGGCCGGCCCGCAACCACGACGACGCCTCTTTGTCGTCGTATTCGACGAACGGCCCGAACTCACCCCATCCCGCCGGCCCGGCGAAGATCATCGTCTCCCGGGCGGTCAGTCCGCGGAACCTCGTGCGCATCGGCAGCCGTACCGCGACCGCGGAGGCGAGGACGTCCTCGACGTCGGGAAGCGCCCACTCCTGCCGTCCCGTCTCCCGTTGTCGGCCGCGCGTCATCGGACCTCCCTCTCGCATGCGGATCACCCGCGTCGTTGAAACAACCTTCCAAGTTTGTTCCAAGTGCGATATTCTCGCCGCCATGTCAGTCAACCAGGGATTCGACGCCGGCATCCGCGAGGCGGAACCGATGATCGTCGACGACACTCCGGACACCGCGGGCGAGATCGCCTCGCCGCGCCTCGGTGCCGACTCGCTCGTGTGGAAGTTCTACGGCGACAACCGGGGCCTGCTCGGCTTCCAGCGCCTGGCCGGCACGGAGAACTGCATCGAGCAGCTCGGCCAGGCCGTGCTCGACCATTCGGTCATCTTCAGCGACTTCCTCGGTCGGGCCAAGCGCACCGGGCCGCCGGTCATGCGGACCGTCTACAGCACCGAGCCGGAGAAGTGGGGACGCACGGTGCGCGACTTCCACAAGGACATCAAGGGCACCATCAGCGATGGATCGCGCTACCACGCACTCAATCCGGAACTGTTCTACTGGGCGCACGCGACCTTCGTCGACCAGGTCCTCTACATCACCGACACCTTCATCCGCCGCCTGTCCTACGCCGAGAAGGTCCAGATCTTCGAGGAGAGCAAGACCTGGTACCAGCTCTACGGGGTCAGCGACCGCGGTCAGCCGCAGACCTACGAGGAGTTCGTCCAGTACTGGGACGACATGCTCGACCGCTTCGTGCCGCACAAGACGATCGTCTACGCCACCGGTTACATCCGGCAGGGGCTCCCGCGGCCCAAGAAGATTCTCGCACCCGTGTGGAAGATCGTGTCGCTTCCGTTGAACGCCTTCATCCGAACGGTCGTCGTCGGGACGCTGCCCCCACAGATGCGCGCGGTCTGCGATCTGGAGTGGAACGAGCGACGCGAGAAGAACTTCCAGCGTTTCGCCGCCCTCATGCGGGCCGCCAATCCGCTGATCAACAAGTTGCCGCTCAAGTACCTCTACGTCCCGTGGGCCTACGACGCCTGGCGCAAGGTCGGGATCGACCCGAGGCCGCTGCACAACAAGCCCGCGCGATAACCCTTCCAGACCCTCCGCAAGCTCCGGGCCTCCTCAGGGAGCAGGGCGCCTCCGGCACCCCGGGACCACACCGCGAGCAGGGGGCCTCACCTCTCCCGCTCCCTGAGGAGCGAGCGTGCGAGCGTCTCGAAGGGTCAGTGCCCGAGAAATCCGTCGACGTGTGCGACGAACTCCGCAGCGCGATCACGGTGGACGCTGTGACCCGCCTCGATGGTGACGAACCGCGAGTCCGGCAGGGCCTCGCTGAGGGTCTGCAGGTGGCGCGGGGGCAGGAAACTCTTCTCGCCACCGGAGATGACCAGGGCGGCGGCCTGCACATCCGGCAGTTCCGACCACCAGTGCGGTGCACAGACATCGAATTCGGCGACGATCTGGTCGCCCATCCGTCCATCGAATCGGATGACCGGAAAGGGATTGCGCGCCAACGCGATCAGTCCACGAACCTGCTCACCCAGCGTGGCGCGCATCGCGATGCCCTCGGACAGGTCGGCCTCGTCACGGGGCATCGGCGGCACCTCCTCGAGGACCAGGCGCCGGATCCGGGACGGCTCGAGCATGGCGAAACGTAGCGCGGTGTGGGCCCCGAGAGAGTGGCCGACCACGTCGGCGACCGCGATGCCGAGGGTGTCGAGGACGTAGGCCAGATCGTCGCGGAAGTCGTCGAGCCGATAGACATCTCGGGCCCGCCCGCTGCGTCCGTGTCCGCGGAGGTCGACGCTGATCACCGCGCGCCCGCGGGCGCGGAGAGCCGCCGCGAGGCGACGCCAGGTCGAATGATCCGACGCCATGCCGTGCACGAGGACGACGGGCACGCCACGGTCGGCTTCGCCCGCGACCCGGACCGCCAGGTCGGGGGCGCCGCTTCGACGCAGAACACGCATGACCGTCAGCTTACGAGCGTCGGCGGTGCGGTCGCCGTCACAGTCCACACCAGCGCGTGGGTCCCGGACGGACCGGTTCTCATCGGTCGCGGAACCAGCCGCTGTTCGTGGCACGCCACACCATGTCCTCCCAGTACCCCCAGGTATGGGTCCCCACCGACGGGAAGTCCGTCGTGACCGGGATGCCCTGCAGCGCGGCGGCGACCTCGAACGACCGGGTCTGCGCCAGCGACACGACCTCAAGCGGGGTGCCCTTGACCGAGGCGACGGCGTCGGCGTTGTGCGGACCCCACGTCGCCGATCCCGAGCCGATGCGGATCTTCATCCCACGCATCCGGGGCAGTTGGACGAGGGCGTCGTTACGGGCCCACCGGTCACTCCACGGCGGCCCCCACATGGCGTCGGCGCTGAACGGGCCGACGCCCGCGCCGATCCCGGCGTCGATCAACGCGAGCCGCACGGCCTCCCGCATGGTGGGTGCGGACAGGTTCAGGTAACCGGACATCGAGAACACGTGCGATATGCGCTTGCGGTGATACGCCCCGTAGACCATCGCGGCGTTGCCGCCCATGGAGATACCCATCATCGCGTACTTGCCTGCCGCGCCGACGGCGAGACCGCGTGCGTCGAGTTCGCGCACGATCGTGTTCAGCCGGCACGTCCATCGGTACCGATAACCGATCTTGTTGGCCGGACTGGCCGCTTCCCAGTCGGTGTAGAAGCTCGCGAGCCCACCGACGGGCTGGACCACGTTGACGCCGGCGTCGGCGATGCGCTGGATACGGGTGTCTCGTCGCCACCCGCTGATGTCGCCGGTCGCACGGAGGCCGTCGAGCGCGATCACGGTCTTGTAGTTGCCCCAGCGGGTCCAGGTGTCCACCGGGGTGGTCGGCATGCCGCAGCCGGTCACGTGGAACCTGCTGAACGTCGCGGAGGCGGATGCATTGCCCGATCCGAAGGTGATCACACCGACCACGGCAAGAAGCGTCAAGGAGAGAGCCAGGGCTCGTCGTCGACGGGCGAGACGGCGAGGCCGTAGTGAGAACTGCACTGACGAACAGTAATTCGACGGCGATTCGCGATGCCACAGCTGTGACCAGAGGGCATCGACATCGATACCGGGCGGTGACCACAGTGGCTATAGTGATCAAAGTTGCTGATGTGACAACCGGTTCACCACGCCGCAGAAGGTGTGCTGACCATCAGAGATCGTCGACGATGCGCTGTCGCGCCCGCGCGTACTCCTCCTCGGTGATCGTTCCGGCACGGCGCAGTTCGTCGAGCGAGGCAAGCCGCTCCGCCGGCGATCGACCGGCGTCGGCCACCCGGCCCGACCCGGCGCCGGGCTTGGCGAAGAACGGCGAGTCCGTCCGGGACGGCGTCGCCGAGTCCGTCCGGACGCCGGCCCAGCCGCGGACGACGTCCATGACCTCCGCGCGCGCCGCGGGATTCGAACGCAGATCGATGACGCCGCTCCCCGCCACCCCGTGTCGCCCGAGGATCTGCAGGATCTCGCTCAGCGGCTCCGCCTGACCGGTGAGATCGTAGGTACGACCGTCTTCTTCCGAGGTGAACCTGGCGGGCACCGTCCCGGCGAGCAAGGCCGTTGCCTGCCAATCGATCTCGAAGTCCTGGGTGTCGGGGTCGACCATCACCGCCAGCCGCCGGGCAGACAGCAACGGCTGCTGGTAGTACGGGACGACCTTCCGGGTCGACACCTCGAAGGGCACCAGCCCGTCTGCCCGGATCCGCAACCCCAGCTTCATCATCGGCTGGTCGTTGATCTCGACACCCGTCTGACCGATGGAGGTGATCTCGGCGATGCCGAATACCCCCGCGGCACGCAGCCGTTCGAGCTTGGCGCCGCCGCGGTAGTTGAACCACGCGATTCCCACGCCGAGAAGGACATCGAGAACGGTGACGCCGATCCCGGTCCACAGCATCCACTCGGTGTCGGGCGCATCGATCACGAAGTAGGCGACGAGGAAGATCGGCCCGACGATCCCGCACAGCATGACAAAGGCGAAAGTGCCCACGGCACTCCACACGTGGGCAGGAACACGAGGTCCGGTCCCCGACTCTCCGAACATGGTCATGCGCGAACTCTAATTCGCGGACCTCCTCCGGGGAAGCCTGAAGTCCATCGCGTCCCGCCATGGAACGACACGTTCACACATCATTCGGAATCCGCGCCGGAAACGCGTGTTTCGCGGCACTTCGCTCGAGCAGAACGTGCCTGATCTGCACGTTCTCGCCCAACCCGGGCGAGTCGGGTGGCACACTCTGCGCTCAGATGAGCACGCCGAGCTCACAATTGAGAGGTTCCCCATGCACGACACCCACTCGCATCGGTTCACCCGGCTCCTCACGACCTTGGCCGTCAGCACGGCCGTCGTCGCGAGTACGGCCCTGAGTGGAGGCGGGGTCGCCTCGGCCGCACCACCGACGCCCACTCAGAAACTCTGCGGCCAAGCCGGCGACAATCCGAAAACCGACAACCGACTCTGGCTGTGGGGGCAGGTGAAGAACACGACACCCAAGAAACTCGGCAGCAACCTCGAAGTCGTCCAACCCGCGGCACAGGTACAACCGAATCCGAAGAAGCCGAAGTACTACGCGGTTCGCCACGGCGGCGACAGCAAAGGGGTCAACGACGACTTCCTGGTCGTGCCCACCAACCGCGTACGCGGCATCGAATGCCCCTACCTGTGGGACGGCTCGCAGCTGAATCTGTGGAGCGCCGCGTGGTGGCAGGGCGGCAAGCGCGTCGCCAAGGATCCGGCCAAACCCCTTGCCATCGGGGTGAACTCGGTCGAGAAGCGGGGCCAGGACCAACTCCATCTCCACATGGCCCAGGTGTACCCCGGCACACTGCGCGATCTAAGAGCCATCCCGCAGCCCGAGACGAACCTGTACGCATGGACGAAGACCGACGTCATCCTGAACGTCGATCCCGCGAAGACCCCTAATTCGAAGCGACACTTCCATGTCGTGAAGTACACCGGTGGACTCCCCGACCTGTTCAAGGTCCTGCACGGTCAGATGACGGCCTCGCAGGACATCGGAAAGTACTCGATCGCAGTCGTCGACGCCGGCCAGCCCAATACCTATTTCGTACTCGCCAGCACACCGACTCTCGGCGGAGGAACCGCCACAGGTACCGGGTCGATGGACGAGATCTACGCCTGGGTCCATAAGTAGGAGCCGACCCCCGTCGGAATGGGCCGACGACAAAGGCGCCCGGCCACTGTCGTGACCGGGCGCCTTTGTCGACTCAGAGAGTCAGTGCGTCAGGACAAGATCACTTGGTGATCTTGGTGACTCGACCCGCACCGACGGTGCGGCCACCCTCGCGGATGGCGAAACGCAGGCCCTCGTCCATGGCGACCGGCTGGATGAGCTTGACGCTCATCTCGGTGTTGTCGCCCGGCATGACCATCTCGGTGCCCTCGGGGAGGGTCACGACGCCGGTCACGTCCGTGGTGCGGAAGTAGAACTGCGGACGGTAGTTGTTGAAGAACGGGGTGTGACGGCCGCCCTCGTCCTTGGACAGGATGTAGGCCTGGCCCTCGAACTCGGTGTGCGGGGTCGTGGTGCCCGGCTTCACGATGACCTGACCGCGCTCGACGTCCTCACGCTTGAGGCCGCGGAGCAGCAGACCGGCGTTGTCGCCTGCCTGTGCCGAATCGAGGAGCTTGTGGAACATCTCGATACCGGTGACGGTGGTCTTGGTGCTCTTCTCGCGGATGCCGACGATCTCGACTTCCTCGTTCACGTTGACCTCGCCGCGCTCCACACGACCGGTGACAACGGTGCCACGGCCGGTGATGGTGAAGACGTCCTCGACGGGCATGAGGAACGGCTTCTCGGTCTCGCGGACCGGGTCCGGGATCGACTCGTCGACGGCAGCCATGAGCTCTTCGACCGACTTGGTCCACTCGGGGTCACCCTCGAGGGCCTTGAGAGCCGAGACCTTGACGACCGGGGCTTCCTCGTCGAACTCCTGGGCGGCCAGCAGTTCGCGGACCTCCATCTCGACGAGCTCGATGATCTCCTCGTCGTCGACCATGTCGGCCTTGTTCAGGGCGACCAGGATGTAGGGCACACCGACCTGGCGGGCCAGCAGCACGTGCTCGCGGGTCTGCGGCATCGGGCCGTCGGTGGCGGCGACCACGAGGATCGCGCCGTCCATCTGGGCAGCACCGGTGATCATGTTCTTGATGTAGTCGGCGTGACCGGGGGCGTCGACGTGGGCGTAGTGACGCTTCTCGGTCTCGTACTCGACGTGCGAGATGTTGATCGTGATACCGCGAGCTTTTTCCTCGGGAGCCTTGTCGATCTGATCGAACGCGAAGCTCTTGTTGAGGTCCGGGTACTTGTCGTGCAGCACCTTGGTGATGGCCGCGGTCAGCGTGGTCTTGCCGTGGTCGACGTGACCGATGGTGCCGATGTTCACGTGCGGCTTGGTCCGCTCGAACTTCGCCTTCGCCACTTGATTGTCCTCCTGGACTGTTGTTGCTCTACTGGGCGGATCCCAGCAGGGGTTTTCTTCTTACGTTGGTGCGCAGAACGGGTCGGCGCATGTCGCTAGGACCGGATTTACTCGCCGGTGGCCTTCGCGATGATTTCCTTCGACACGTTCGCGGGAACCTCCGCGTACGAATCGAACACCATGGAGTAGTTTGCCCGGCCCTGGGTCTTCGACCGGAGGTCTCCGATGTAGCCGAACATCTCCGACAGCGGCACCTGTGCCTTGACGACACGCGCACCACTGCGCTCCTCCATGGCCTGGATCTGGCCACGGCGGGAGTTCAGGTCGCCGATCACGTCACCCATGTAGTCCTCGGGTGTCGTGACCTCGACGGCCATGATGGGCTCGAGGATGACCGGACTGGCCATCCGCGCAGCTTCCTTCAGGGCCTGCGAGCCGGCGATCTTGAACGCCATCTCCGAGGAGTCGACGTCGTGGTACTGACCGTCGAGCAGGGTGACCTTCAGGTTGACCAGCGGGTAACCGGCGAGGACACCGTACTGCATGGCGTCCTGGGCGCCGGCGTCCACCGACGGGATGTACTCGCGCGGGACGCGACCACCGGTGACGGCGTTGGCGAACTCGTAGGTCGCACCGTCCTCGGCGTCCACGAGGGGCTCGAGCTTGATGATGACCTTCGCGAACTGGCCCGACCCACCGGTCTGCTTCTTGTGGGTGAACTCGTGCTTCTCGACCGTCTTGCGGATGGTCTCGCGGTAGGCGACCTGCGGCTTGCCGACGTTGGCCTCGACCTTGAACTCGCGCTTCATGCGGTCGACCAGGATGTCGAGGTGGAGCTCGCCCATACCGCCGATGACGGTCTGGCCGGTCTCCTCGTCGAGCTTCACCGAGAAGGTGGGGTCCTCTTCGGCGAGCTTCTGGATCGCGGTGCCCAGCTTCTCCTGGTCGGACTTGGTCTTCGGCTCGATCGAGACGTTGATGACCGGGTCCGGGAAGCTCATGGACTCGAGCACGATCGGCGCGGCCGAATCGCACAGGGTGTCACCGGTGGTGGTGTCCTTGAGTCCGATCATCGCGTAGATGTGACCCGCGGTGGCGTCCTCGACCGGCATCTCCTTGTTGGCGTGCATCTGGAAGAGCTTGCCGATGCGCTCTTTCTTGCCCTTGGTCGCGTTGAGCACCTGGGTGCCCGCCGTGATGTGGCCCGAGTAGACACGCACGAAGGTGAGCTTGCCGAAGAACGGGTGAGCCGCGATCTTGAACGCGAGAGCCGAGAACGGCTCGTCCGCGGACGGCTTGCGCGAGAGGATCTCCTCCTCGTCGCCCACGGCGTGACCCTCGACCGACGGCACGTCCAGCGGGGACGGCAGGTAGTCGATGATCGCGTCGAGCATGGGCTGGACGCCCTTGTTCTTGAACGCCGAACCACAGATCACCGGGTAGTACTCGCGGGCGATCGTGAGCTTGCGGATCGCGGCCTTGATCTCCGCGACGGTCAGCTCTTCGCCGCCGAAGTACTTCTCGAGCAGCGCCTCGTCGGTCTCGGCGACCGTCTCGAGGAGCTTCTCGCGGTACTCCGCAGCCTGGTCGGCCAGGTCCGCGGGGATCTCCTCGATGGTCGGCTCGGCGCCGATCTCGACGGTTCCGCGCCAGGTGATGGCCTTCTGCTCGATGAGGTCGACGACACCGTCGAAGTTGTCCTCGGCACCGATCGGCAGCTGGAGGACCAGCGGCTTGGCGCCGAGGCGCTCCTCGATGGTGCGCACGGTGAAGAAGAAGTCCGCACCGAGCTTGTCCATCTTGTTGACGAAGCAGATGCGCGGGACGTCGTACTTCTCCGCCTGACGCCAGACCTGCTCGGACTGCGGTTCGACGCCTTCCTTGCCGTCGAACACGGCGACCGCGCCGTCGAGCACGCGGAGGCTGCGCTCCACCTCGACGGTGAAGTCGACGTGGCCGGGGGTGTCGATGATGTTGATCTGGTTCTTGTTCCAGAAACACGTCACCGCCGCGGAGGTGATGGTGATCCCCCGCTCCTTCTCCTGCTCCATCCAGTCGGTGGTCGAGGCACCGTCGTGGGTTTCACCGATCTTGTAGTTCACACCGGTGTAGAAGAGGATTCGCTCGGTGGCGGTGGTCTTGCCGGCATCGATGTGGGCCATGATGCCGATGTTGCGCACCTTGTTCAGGTCGCTGAGCACTTCCTGTGCCACTTAATCGCCTCGCATTTTCGCTAGAGCTGTTGGGTCTGGGGGTGGGACCGTCCGCGGCGTCGGTGTTCGCCGACGCCGCGGACGGCAGGTGTCACCAGCGGTAGTGCGCGAACGCCCGGTTGGCCTCGGCCATCTTGTGGGTGTCCTCGCGGCGCTTCACCGAAGCACCGAGACCGTTGGACGCGTCCAGCAGCTCGTTGGCGAGACGCTCGACCATGGTCTTCTCACGACGCTGACGGCTGAAGCTGACGAGCCAGCGGAGCGCGAGGGTGTTGGCACGGTTCGGCTTGACCTCGATCGGCACCTGGTAGGTGGCACCACCGACGCGGCGGCTCTTCACCTCGAGGGTGGGCTTCACGTTGTCGAGGGCGCGCTTGAGGGTGACGACCGGATCGGTGCCGGTCTTGTCGCGAGCCTGCTCGAGTGCGCCGTAGACGATGCGCTCGGCGGTCGACTTCTTGCCGTCCAGCAGGATCTTGTTGACCAGCTGGGTCACCAGCGGCGAACCGTAGACGGGGTCGTTGATGAGGGGGCGCTTCGGCGCGGGTCCTTTACGTGGCATGACTTATCAGTTCCCCTTCTTTGCGCCGTAGCGGCTGCGAGCCTGCTTGCGGTCCTTGACACCCTGGGTGTCGAGCGAGCCGCGGATGATCTTGTAGCGCACACCCGGGAGGTCCTTCACACGACCGCCGCGGACGAGCACCATCGAGTGCTCCTGCAGGTTGTGGCCTTCGCCGGGGATGTACGCGGTGACCTCGACCGAGCTGGTCAGGCGCACACGGGCGACCTTGCGCAGCGCCGAGTTCGGCTTCTTGGGGGTGGTGGTGTAGACGCGGGTGCACACGCCACGACGCTGCGGGCTTCCCTTGAGGGCCGCGGTCTTGGTCTTGGCGGCCTTGTCATGACGGCCCTTGCGGACCAGCTGATTGATGGTTGGCACTAGGTGTTCGTTCCTCTTTGTCATCGGTTGTGGTTGGTGCTCCGGGCAAGCACGAAAACCGGCTCGCAGCCTGTTTTCGTGGCTTCCACAACTCGCCCCACCAGCACGTATGTGCTGGTCAGTACATTTTCGCTACCCCGAGGTCGGGCGTGTCATACACTCGACAGCGGATTCGCCTGTCAGTCCCTCTGCCGGCCGTACCCCGAGAAACTCGGCGGCTCGAGAGCCGTTGGGCAGGCATGCGGACTGGCCCAGCATGGGCCGGGCACCGACGATCCACTCTACCGATCGGGTTTACACAGGTCAAAAAACGGATCCTGCGCGCAACCAGCAGGTGAACGGGTTGTGTGCGATCGGCTCCGGGTGACGCTCGTGCACGGCGCACCCCTCTCACTTCATACACCTCGAAACCGCAGGCGTCGAGGGCGGAGAGCGGCCGGCCGGGTGGCACGGTCATCGGCGTCGGCGGGGACTCCTGAGCTGCTCGATCTCGTGCAGGTACGGGCTGTTCGGATCGCGCGGACGCCGGGTGGGCGAGGACTGGCCGGCGAACCACCGGTCGACGACGGTCGCCTGCCGTTCCACGTCGCCCCGGCGCAGCGCGCGGTGGGTGGCGCCGGCGTCGTGCATGCCGTAGACGTCCTCGCCCAGTTCGTACCGGGCCTGGTCGGCCAGCGCGTCGGCGAGGAACTCCCCGGGCGAGGTCGCGGCCGTGATCTGCCAGGCGTGGACCAGCTCGTGGATCAGCAGCTGCGCCGGCGCCGGATATGCCCCGGTGCCGGTGCCCAGGGGCGCGTCGAACGCCGTTCCGAGGTTGCACAGGACGCGTCCGTCGACCGCGGGCAGGGTGAACGCGCGCCGACCGCGACCGGCCAGATCGGTGAGGACCACGTCGTCGAGCCAGCTCGCTGTCCCGAACACCTCCTCGGCGGTGCGGCGTTCGACCTCGGTCAGCCCGCGGTACCGCACGCGGCGTCGGACGACGGCCGCCGACACCAGGCCCGCGCCGAGCGCCGCGCCGATCCCGAGCGGGCCGAACCACATGGTCACCGCCAGCAGGTGAACCGAGACGAGGACACCGGCCGTGGCCGCCGGACCCCCGCCGAGTCGTCCGGCACCGCACCGTTTCGCGACGGACAGCACCGCGCCGAGCAATCGTCCGTAAGTCCTCGCGACCGCGACGACCGGACGACGGAGGCGAGGGTCGGCCGTCGAGCGGGTCACTCCGGCGTCTGCGGCAGTTTCACCTTCGCCGCACCGGGTTTCGCCGGGTTCGACGGCGGCGGGACCACCGGGCCGATGTCTCCGTCGGGGGCCTCGTCGAGGTCGACGATGACGGGCGCGTGGTCGCTGGGCTTGCTGCCCTTGCGCGCTTTCCGGTCGATCCAGGCGGCCGTCACCCGATCGGCGGCCGATTCGCCGGCCAGGATCAGGTCGATGCGCATCCCGAGGTCCTTGTGGAACATCCCGGCGCGGTAATCCCAGTAGCTGAACACGCGGTCGTCGGGCCACCGGTCCCGGACCACGTCGCGCAGGCCCATCGATGCGAAGGTCGCCAGCGCGGCGCGTTCGGGCGGGGTCACATGGGTGTGTCCCACGTACGCGCCGGGATCGAACACGTCGGCGTCGGCGGGCGCGATGTTCATGTCGCCGCACAGGAGCGTCGTGGCGGGGTCGTCGACCGCGCGGGCAAGCGCCGCCAGCCATTCGAGTTTGTAGCCGTAGTGGTCCGAGTCCGGCGAGCGGCCGTTGGGTACGTACAGCGAGTGGATGCGCAGTCCCCCGCACACCGCCGACACCGCCCGCGCCTCGAGGGTCGACGGGTCGGGATATCCGGGCATGCCGTCGAACCCGATGCGGACGTCGTCGAGTCCGACCCGCGACAGCAGCGCCACCCCGTTCCACTGCCCCTGTCCGGCGTGCGCGATCTCGTATCCGCGTTCGGCGAGCTCGGTGCCCAGCGACTCGCGGAAGGCCGCGTCGGAGAGTTTGGTCTCCTGCAGGCACACCACGTCGGGTCGACGTTCGTCCAGCCACGGCAGCAGGCGCGGGATGCGCTGCTTCACCGAGTTCACATTCCAGGTCGCCACGCGCATGTGACCACGGTAGTACGCTCGGACCAGGCCCCCGAGACCGCGGAGCAGGGACCCGACCTTTCCTTCCACGGTGATGTATGTCACGTTGGTGGCATCGACACGCTGCACCGCACCTCCGATTCCGCGCCTCGACGAGCCGTCATCGAGCACTCGTGGCGCCGCTCGGCGCTGTCCGGGGTCCGCCCCGGGGACCGGACCCCGACGCAGGTCCAGGACATCGCCGCCGCCGATCCGCTGCTCGACGCCGCGCGCCCGGTACTCGACGATGCCGCCGCCCGACTCGCCGGCACCGACGTCTCGCTGCTGCTCGTGGACCACGAGTGCCGGATGGTGACACGGGTGGCGTTCGGCACGACGGTGGAGCGCAGACTCGACGCGATCGGCGCGTCGCCGGGTGTGCCGTTCGGCGAGGACGTCGTCGGGACCACGGCCCTCGGCACCCCGGCGGAGACCCGGGGCGGGATCGTCGTCAACGGAGCCGAGCACTACCTCGAGCAGTTCAAGTCGATCAGTTGTTTCGGGCAGCCGATCATCCATCCGGCCACCCGCAGGCTCGCCGGGATCATCTGCATGTCCGAGATCGCCGACCGCATCAACCCGCTGGCGATCCCCGTGGTGAACGGGATCGTCGCCGACATCGCCGACCGTCTGCTCGACCGCTCGCGCGCCCACCAACGGTGCGTCCTCGACGCGTTCCAGCGTGCCGCGCCACGGCGCGACCTGGCCGTCGCCGCCATCGGCGACGACCTCCAGCTCACGAATGCCCTTGCCGCCGAACTGCTCTCCCCCACCGACATCGGCGCCCTACGGATCGTCGCGACCGATCCCGCTCTGCGGGCGACGGTGCTCCCGCTGACGCTCGTGTCCGGCGCCGAGGTGGAGATCGCGGTCGAACCCGTGCCGGGCGCCTGCGGCGCAGCGTTGTTCCGGTTCCGGCCGGTCAGCGAGCCGCCCACGACGCGGTCCGCACCGCCGACCGCCCCGTCCCGCACGAGCGTCGCGATCACCGGCGAACCGGGCACCGGACGCAGCACCCACGCGGCCGCGCTCGCCGCGGAGGCCGATCGGTCGGCGGTGATCGTCGATGTGGCCGACGAACTCATCAGCGGACGGCGGCCCGACATCCCCGCGTATGTCGGACGTGCCCGATCGATGAACACTCCGCTGGTCATCGACGGCGTCGACCTGCTCGACGCACAGTCGGTCGCGCTGCTCGGCCGCGTGGCGGTCTCGAGTTCGCGGGAGTCGCCGCTGATCGTCGTCGGCGGGCCTCGAGACCAGGCGAGCCCGGGTGTGGCCGCCCTGCTGGCGCGGTGTGCGACGCGGGTCGACCTCGCGCCGCTGCGTCATCGGACCTCGGAGCTGGCGGCGATCGCGAGCAGCGCGCTGACCGGCATCGACCCGGAGCTCTCGCTGTCCGGATCGGCGACGGATGCGCTGCTGTGCGACGACTGGCCCGGCAACCTCACCGAGCTCAACTCCGTACTCCGACAGGCCGCGGCGGCCTGCCGGGCCCGCGCGGCGCGTGTCGTCGAGTCGAGCGACCTGCCACCCGCATATCGGACGACCAGCCGGGCCGCACACCTGTCCGGCCGGGAGCAGGCCGAGCGCACGGCCATCGTCGAGGCACTCGACCGGGCCCGCGGCAACAAGGTGCACGCCGCGAAGGATCTCGGCATCAGCCGCACGACGCTGTACTCGCGGATGCGCGCGCTGGACATCTGAACCGGCCGGCTACTCCGGCACCGAGCTGGGCGGCAGCGGGTCCCGCAGCGTCCGCCGAGCGAGCGCCGCGATGAGGTCGGTCCGGGTGACGATGCCGACCAGGGTCCGGCCCTGCAGCACCGGAACCGCGTCGCATCCGCTCTCGGCGAGCAGCGGCAGCAGGGCGCCGACCGGCGTACCCGGGGTCGCGACGGCCGGTTCCGGCGACATCACGTCCGCGGCGCGCAACTCGACCTCGTCGGGACGCATCAACCGGCGCACGAGATGGATCTGGAAGACAACCCCGGCGAACGTGCCCTCGTCCGAGATCACCGGAAGCGAGGTGAAGCCGTACTCGTCGAAGAGGGTCGCGACGTCCCGTAGCGGCGTCTCGGAGCCCACCGTCACCAGGTCGCGGGACATCACATCCGAGGCGGCGAGCGGACCCGCCCGATGCCCGGCGGCCTGGAGCTCTGCTGCCCCGATCAGGCGGGCGAGATCGGCGACGCCGAGGTTGAGCGACTGCTCGTAGCGATCGAGGAGACCGGTCAGTTCGTCTTCGTCGAGACCGAGCCGCGCCGCCGGCGGAGACGCGTCGTCGAACCGGCGATACGGATAACGCCGCCCGGTCAGCCCTGCGTATCCGGCGGCGAGGACGACCAGGAGGAGTGTGCCCGCGAGGACCGGCGCGAGGACGAACCGGAATCCCAGCGAGTGGATCGTCTCCGGACTGAGCGCGGCCGTCATCGCCACCGCGCCGGCGGGCGGATGCACCGCGTGGCACCCGATCATCAGGCCCACGGACAGGCCCACCGCGAGCGCCACCCGGAGGGCCGGCAGCGGGATGGTGAGGGTCGTCGCCACCCCCACGACGGCCGACACCACGTTGCCGACGGTCGCGGGCCACGGTTGTGCCAGCGGACTGTTCGGCGCGGCGAAGACGAGCACGGCGGTCGCCCCGAACGGCGCTATCAGGAAGAGCCCGAGCCGCAGGTCGACCCCCGACGCCGCGAGCACCAGGCCGACGAGTCCGAGCGCGACTCCGGCACCCGTCCCGGCCCGGATCGCCTCACGGACCGAGAGACCCCCGGCCACCGGGCCGAGGCCGCGCAGGGCGGCGCCGGCCCTGCCCGCTGGGCGCACGTTCACTCTGCTCCTCCGGGGATCCCCAACTCTGAATCTGACTGACTCGTCGGCGTCTCACCGTAGCCATGCGGGCGCGCCCGGCCGCCGCGGCCCCTGTACAGCCCAGGTGTTCAGTTTCTGGACACGGCGGCGGCCCGGAACGGTGAGAGAAATGAGTCAGGTCGCATATGACCCAGATCACTCCAGGACACATCCCTGTCGACACCGTTCCGACCAGGAGGCCACATGACCGCCGTCGCACCCGACACCGCCCACCACACCGCCCTGCATCAGCGTGTCCGCGATTTCATCTCCGCCGACCGTCCCATGCTGATCGACGGCGAATGGGTGTGGTCGGCCTCGGGCCGCACCTTCGAGACCATCGACCCCGCCACCGCACGCCCGATCACCTCGGTCGCGCACGGCGACGCGGCAGACATCGACCTGGCGGTCCGCGCCGCACGCCGTGCTTTCGACGACGGCCCGTGGACCCGGATGAAGCCGAACGAGCGTGAACGCCTGCTCTGGCGGGTCGGCGACATCCTCACCGAACGCGCCGAGGAGTTCGGTCAGCTCGAGGCGCTCGACAACGGCAAGGCGGCCACCATCGCCGCCGCGGTCGACACCAACTGGTCCGCCGACATCTTCCGCTACAACGCGGGGCTGGCCACCAAGATCACCGGGTCGACGGTCGACGTCTCGATGCCGTTCGTGCCCGGCGGCGAGTTCCACGCGTACACGCTGCGCGAACCGGTCGGGGTGTGCGGCCTGATCGTGCCGTGGAACTTCCCGCTGCTGATGGCCGCGTTCAAGCTGGCGCCCGCACTGGCGGCCGGCAACACCGTGATCCTCAAGCCTGCCGAGCAGACCCCGCTGACGGCCCTGCTCCTCGGCGAGGTGTTCACCGAGGCCGGCTTCCCGCCGGGTGTGGTCAACATCGTCACCGGGTACGGCGAGGCCGGAGCGGCGCTCGCCGCGCACGACGACGTCGACAAGATCGCGTTCACCGGTTCGACCGAGGTCGGCAAGAAGATCGTCGACGCCGCGAAGGGCAACCTCAAGAAGGTGTCGCTGGAGCTGGGTGGCAAGAGCCCCAACATCGTGTTCGCCGACGCGGACTTCGAGAAGGCGGTGGCCGGATCGGTGGCGGCCTGGATGTTCAACCACGGCCAGTGCTGTGTCGCCGGGACAAGGCTTTTCGTCGAACGCCCCATCTTCGACGACTTCACCGCGGCTGTCGCCGAGGCCGCATCCCAGGCCAAGATCGGACCCGGCCTCGATCCGACGACCGAACTCGGACCGCTGGTCAGCCAGGAACAGTTCGATCGCGTCTCGGGGTATCTCGCGGCGGGCCTCGCCGACGGCGCACGGGCACTGACCGGTGGGAAACGTTGGGGCGATGAGGGTTTCTTCATCGAACCGACCGTGTTCGTCGACGTCGAGCCGAGCTTCTCGATCGTGCAGGAGGAGATCTTCGGTCCCGTCGTCGCCGCGATGCCCTTCGATGCCGACACCGGCGTCGCGGCCGCGGCCAACGATTCGATCTACGGACTCGCCGCGGGCATCTGGACCACCGACCTGTCCAAGGCGCACCGGACTGCCCGCCAGATCAAGGCCGGATCGGTGTGGGTGAACCAGTACAACGGCTTCGACACGGCCATGCCGTTCGGTGGCTACAAGCAGTCGGGCTGGGGACGCGAACTCGGATCGTCGGCCATCGAGCTCTACACCCAGACCAAGGCCGTCAACATCTCGCTCTGACCCACAGCGCATCTCCGCCCGGCCGCACGCCCCCTTCCCGTATACCCAAGGAGCACAACCTCATGTCTCTCACCACCAAGGCCGCCGTCCTCACCGCACCCGGAAAGCCCTTCGAGATCGTCGAACTCGACCTCGACGAGCCCCGCGAGGGCGAGGTGCTGATCAAGTACACCGCGGCCGGCCTCTGCCACTCCGACCTGCATCTCACGGACGGCGATCTCCCGCCCCGCTACCCCATCGTCGGCGGCCACGAGGGTTCGGGGATCATCGAAGCCGTGGGCCCCGGGGTCACCAAGGTGAAGCCCGGCGACCACGTGGTCTGCAGCTTCATCCCGAATTGCGGCACCTGCCGCTACTGCTCCACCGGTCGGCAGAACCTCTGCGACATGGGCGCCACCATCCTCGAGGGGTCGATGCCCGACGGCACGTTCCGGTTCCATTCCGGCAGCGATGATTTCGGCGCCATGTGCATGCTCGGCACCTTCGCCGAACGCGCGACGATCTCGCAGCATTCGGTGGTCAAGGTCGACGAGTGGCTGCCGCTCGAGAAGGCGGTGCTCGTCGGCTGCGGCGTGCCCTCCGGCTGGGGCACGTCGGTGTATGCCGGCGGTGTCCGTGCCGGCGACACAGTGGTGATCTACGGCATCGGCGGCCTGGGTATCAACGCGGTACAGGGTGCGGTCTCGGCGGGAGCCAAGTACGTCGTGGTCGTCGACCCGGTCGCCCTCAAGCGGGACACGGCGCTGAAATTCGGTGCGACACATGCTTTCGCCGACGCTGCCGAGGCTGCGGAGAAGGTCAACGAGCTGACTTGGGGACAAGGCGCCGATCAGGCTCTGATCCTCGTCGGAACGGTCGACGCGGAGGTGGTGGCGAACGCGACCGCCGTGGTGGGCAAGGGCGGGACGGTCGTGATCACGGGTCTCGCCGATCCGACGAAGCTGACCGTGCAGGTCTCCGGAACCGACCTGACCCTGAACCAGAAGACGATCAAGGGCAGCTTGTTCGGGTCGGCGAACCCCCAGTACGACATCGTCAAACTGCTGCGTCTCTACGACGCCGGGCAGCTCAAGCTCGACGAACTCATCACGCAGACCTACACCCTCGACCAGGTCAACGACGGGTACCAGGATCTGCGGGACGGCAAGAACATCCGCGGGGTCATCATCCACGCGGAGTGAGACCCGGTCGGTTCGCCCGAGGTGTCGTCTCCCTCGGGCGAACCGGCCACCCATGTCGGCGAGCGATTCACCCGGGTCACCCTGGGCGGAGGTGCTTGAATTGCTGACGTGACCGCAACCTGGTGGATACGTCTGCTCCGCATCGCCTTTGCCGCGCTCGGCATCAGCGCCCTCGTCTACCAGGCAGCGCTGCGCTACGGCGACGCCGGGTTCACCCTCGCCAACTTCTTCAGCTATTTCACGGTGCTGAGCAACATCTTCGCCGCAATCGTCCTGCTCGCCGGGGGCCTCCTCGCGCCCGGGACACCGGTGTGGGAGTGGCTTCGCGGAGCGGCAACCACATGCATGGTCATCACCGGGATCGTCTACGCACTTCTGCTGCAGGGGATCGACGTCGACGTCACCTATGCCTGGGTGAACGACGTGCTGCACCGCGTCATCCCGCTGGTGATGCTCCTGGACTGGATCGTGGTGCGCGCCCGCCGACTACCGGAGCGCTCATGGCTGACCTGGCTCGCGATCCCGTTCGTGTACGGCGTCTACACGCTGATCCGCGGGCCGATCGTGAACTGGTATCCCTACCCGTTCATCGATCCGCGCGAACAGGGCTATCTGTCGATGACGATCTCACTCGTCGTCGTGTTCGTCGGCATGGCGTTCATGTCGTTCGGTGTCTACTGGGCAGGCACCCGTGGCCGGCGACCCGGCCCGCCAGAGCCCGAACACCCGGACCCCGAACACCCCGCCTCCAAACGGGTCTAACCCGGCCGGTCCGCGGACCCGGTCCCGAACGCGGCGACGAGCTGCGCCGACCATGTGTCGACGACCAGCGCGCGTCGAGCCGAATCGTCGGACAGCGTGTCCGCCAGACCCAGTCCGCGCGCCATGTCGAGTGTCGCCTGCACGAGCCGGTAACCGGTCTCGTCGTCCGGGGACACCCCCATCGCGGCCATGGTGCGTTGGTGAGCCGCCCGCGCGAACTTCGCCTCGAGCGGCAGGATGAGCCGCCGCAGTGCGGGATCGGACGCGGCGGCCGCCCACACCTGGAGTGCGGCCTTGAATTCGGTGCCGGTGTAGACGTCCACGGCCCTCCGCACGGCACGGATGACCCGGTCGGGGGTCACCTCGTCAGCCGGCTCCGACGATGCCCCGGGGTCCTGGCCGGCCGCACGCGTCATGTCCTCGAAGACCTGCTCGAGCGCCGCGGTGATGAGGGTCTCGCGCGTCGGGAAATGATGTTGCGCCGCGCCGCGGGACACGCCGGCGCGTTCGGCGACCGCGGCCACGGTCGCAGCGGCCCAGCCGTCCGCGGCCAGCGCGTCGATCGTCGACCGCAACAGGCGCTCGCGGGTCAGTCGCGAGCGTTCCTGTTGCGGTGAGCGGACATTCGCCGAGGATGCGGTCACCGAGGGCCTCAGTAGGACTTCGGCAGCCCGAGGCTGGTCTGCGCGACGAAGTTGAGGATCATCTCCCGGCTCACCGGTGCGATGCGGGCGATCCGGGCCAGACTCAACATCGGCGCCAGTCCGTACTCGGTGGTCAGTCCGTTGCCGCCCAGGGAGTGCACGGCCTGGTCGACGACCTTCACGCAGGCCTCGGCGGCCGCGTACTTCGCCATGTTGGCCGGTTCGGCGGCGCCCCAGTCGTCGCCGGCGTCGTAGAGGGTCGCGGCCTTCTGCATCATCAGCTTGGCCATCTCGAGTTCCACCTTGCCCTGCGCGAGCGGATGCGCGATCGCCTGGTGCGCGCCGATCGGCGTCTTCCACACCGTGCGCTCCTTGACGTACGACACCGCCTTGTCGAGCGCGAAGCGGCCCATCCCGACGGCCGACGCCGCGGCCATGATCCGTTCCGGATTGAGTCCCGCGAACAGCTGACTGAGTGCGGCGTCGTCGGAGCCGACGAGCGCGTCGGCCGGCAGCCGCACGTCGTCGAGGAAGAGCTGGAACTGCTTCTCCGGGTTCTGCAGTTCCATGTCGATCATGGTGTACGAGAAGTTCTCGGAGTCGGTGGGGACGATGAAGAGCGCGGGCTTGAGGTTGCCGGTCTTGGCGTCTTCGGTGCGTGCGACGATCAGCACCGCCTGAGCCTGGTCGACGCCGGAGATGTAGACCTTCTGGCCGGTGAGCAGCCAGTCCGAACCGTCCCGGCGGGCCGTGGTGGTGATCTGGTGGGAATTGGAGCCGGCATCGGGTTCGGTGATCCCGAACGCCATCGTGATCGACCCGTCGGCGAGACCCGGCAGCCAGCGTTGCTTCTGCTCGTCGGTGCCGAACCGCGCGATCACGTTGCCGCAGATGGCCGGTGAGACGACGAGCATGAGCAGTCCGGTACCCGACGCGGCGATCTCCTCCATCACGATCGCGAGCTCGTACATCCCGGCACCGCCCCCGCCGTACTCCTCGGGGAGATTGACCCCGATGAAGCCGAGCTTGCCCGCTTCGGCCCACAACTCGTCGGTCTTACGACCGGTTCGCGCGCACTCGCGGAAATACTCCTGTCCGTACTTCGCCGCCAGTCCGGCGACCGCGGCGCGCAGTTCGGCTCGTTCGGTGGTCTCCACGAACGGATTGGTGTCCACGGTCATCTCGATACTCCCTGTCAGTCGTCGATGTGGTTCGTCGGCGGAATGGTCCCGCGGGCGGGCGTTCCAGCGGGCCGATCAGGCCTGGTAGCCGAGCCGCTTGGCGGCCAGTCCGTTGAGGATCTCGGTGGTGCCGCCACCGATTCCGATGATGCGCATGTCGCGGTACTGCCGTTCGACCTCGGTGCCGGTCATGTAACCGAGGCCGCCGTGCAGCTGAACGGCCTTGTTGGCCACCCACTCCCCCGCCTCGACCGCGGTGTTCTTCGCGAAACACACCTCGGCGATGAGGTCGTCGGTGGAGCTGACCTTGCGCTCCACGAGAGCGCGCGTGTAGGTCCGCGCGATGTCGATGCGCCGGGCCATCTCGATCAGCGTGTCCTGCACCGATTGCCGGGCGATGATCGGCTTGCCGAAGGTCTCCCGATCACGCGCCCAGTGCAGGGTCAGGTCGAGACACCGTTGCGCGCTGGCGTAGGCCTGGACCGCGAGGCCGGACCGTTCGGTGACGAAAGCCGTGGCGATCTGGGCGAATCCGGAGTTCTCGGGTCCGACGAGATTGCCGACCGGCACCCGGGCGTCGACGAAGGACAGTTCGGCGGTGTCGGAACTGCGCCAGCCCATCTTGTCCAGCTTGCGGGTGACGGAGAAGCCGGGCGTGCCCTTCTCGACGACCAGCAGCGAGACACCGCCTGCCCCGGGACCTCCGGTGCGGACGGCGACGACGACGAAGTCGGCCCGGACCGCGGAGGTGATGTAGGTCTTCGAACCGTTGACGACGTACTCATCCCCGTCGCGCTCGGCCTTGGTCGTCAGATGACCGACGTCGCTGCCGCCGCCCGGCTCGGTGATCGCCAGGCTCCCGATCTTCTCGCCCGCCAGCGTCGGCCGCACCCAGCGGTCGATCTGGTCGGGGTCGCCGGCCGCGATCAGATGCGGCAGCGCGATGCCGTGGGTGAACAACGACGCGAAGACGCCGCCGGCCGCACCGGCGTAGTGCAGTTCCTCGCCGAGGATCGTGCTGTCGATCAGGTCGCCGCCGGAGCCGCCCACCTCCTCGGGAACCCCGAGCCCGAACAGGCCCAGTTTGGCTGCCTCGACGTGCAGTTCACGCGGGATCGCTCCGTCCCGCTCCCAGTCGTCCTGGTGCGGGAGGATGTGCTTGTCGACGAATCGCCGCACAGTGGAACGCAATTCGAGACGTTCCGGTGTCTCCCAGAGCGGGTTGGCGATGGGCATCGTGTTCTCCTGTCGGGACTGCGTGCGATCGGTGATTCGACGGCGATCGGTCTCTGTCCGCCGGGCCTCGGCGGGGTCGGGGCGTCTCAGCGCCCGCGTGGTTCGCGACCCGGTCCGGGCGGCCCCGCGAAACACTGTGCGATGCTGGACCATTCGACCGCGTCGGAGCCGGTGAGTTCGAGGTCGAGGTCGGCGAGTGCGCGCCGCTGCGTCACCAGGAGGCAGAAGTCGAGCGCCGGTCCTCGCACGCTGTTCGACGCGTCCGCCGGCCCCCAAGTCCACAGTTCACCCGACGGCGCGGTGAGCGCGTAGTGGAAGGGCTCGGCGGGCGGGGTCCGGCCGTTGATCACGTACGCGAAGTCGCGGGTGCGCACACCGATGTGCGCGACCCCGCGAATCCGGTCGGTGGGCGGCAGGGAAACACCGAGGGCATCGGCGACGTCGAGGCCGTGTGCCCAGGTCTCCATGAGTCGCGCGGTGGCCATCGACGCCGCGGACATCGGCGGGCCGAACCATGGGATCTTGACGCCGGCGGGAATTTCACGCAGGGCGTCGGCGAGACGCTCACGCGCGGCTCGCCACCCGGCGAGGATCTCCCCGACCGGTGCGGCCGCGCCGGCCTCGGCCGCGTCGTCGACGAAGGTCGCCACGCTGTCCGCCGCCTCGCCGAGGAGTTCGGCGAAGCGATCGGGATCGGTGGCCGCGACAGCGGCGACCTCATCGGTCCACGCCAGATGCGCGATCTGGTGGGCGACGGTCCATCCCGGCGCGGGTGTCGGCGTGGCCCAGCCCGCGTCGTCGAGACCGGCGACCACGGTGTCGAGCTGCGCGGATTCGGCCTCGAGATCGGCGACGACGCCGATCACGGCGGTGCGTCCATCAGACATGCGATCACCCTCACACACGACCGCAGAAGAAATCAAGCACGCTTGATTGTTTCTGTAGCCCACCGCTCGTCGATCGACCCCCCCTCCGCTGGTTGAGCCGGCAGCCCCACCGCTCGTCGATCGACGCTCCCACCGCTGGTTGAGCCAGCGACCCACCGCCGGTAGAGCAAACAGCCCCAGGCTCGTCGATCGACGCTCCCACCGCTGGTTGAGCCGGCACCGAGCGAAGCGAGGCGCCGAGTCGAAGCCACCTGGCGACCCGAGCATGAGAAAGTGACCTCGACGGACGCGGCGGCCTCGCTACGCTCGGTCGACGCTGCTCGGCCAGCAGGAGCACCACGCGGCCTCGCTACGCTCGGTCGACGCTGCTCGGCCAGCCCGAGACCCAGCTGCGGTCAGCGGTAGTGGATGTCGACCGTGGCCCGGCTCAGCAGGACGTCGTCGTAGGAGGTCATCGTCGCCTCGAAGGACGAGATGCGCCTGCCGAGCTTGATCGGCGTCACCTCGACCACCACTTCACTGCCGTCGACAGCAGGTGAGCGGTAGAAGCCGATCGCCATGTCCCCGATCGAGTACTCCTGGCCGGCACCGGCATGAAGATGTCCGGCGAACGACGCGGCCTGACCGACGATCGTGGCGATGACACCGCCGTGCATGGTGCCGAACATGTTGCCCATCCAGGGTTCGGTGGCACTGCGGAAGCGGATACCGGACTCGCGGTCGGAGGTACCGTCGATGACCTCGACGCGGCCGTTGAGCATGTCGGTGAGCGGGCCGGGCTCCCGAATCTTCGACGCGATCTCATCGACCACTTCGCGCCCGGACAGCGTGGCCGGGATCGGTTCGGGCAGGACGGACTGGTCGGCGTCGGCGCACCGTGGTGTCGGAAGGCCCAGCTCGGCCGACGGCGTGGCACCGGTCGGCGCACGGCCGACGCGAACGTTTCGCGCAGTCCCCACACAGCACAGATCCCCGGCTCCGGTGCGGATCTCGACCGACGTCGAGCCCCACGCGTCGTCGTGCATGACCACCTCGGCGCGCGCCGCGAGGAGGTCCCCGATCTCCGCGCGCCCATGGGTCGACATCGTCAGGCGCGCCTGCAGGGTCGCTGCGGCGGGGTCGTCGTGGACGCCATGGAACGGGATGCCGCCGCAGTGGTCGAACAGCACCGCGAGGGCCGGCAACTCGATCAGTCCGCGATGATCAACGAAACGCGTGCACAGCTGCTGCGAGGCCCGCACCCCCGACTCCGACACCGTGATGTCGCCGAGGTGGAATGCGGACAGTGGATCGTGCGGCTCGCTCATGAAATCCCTTGTATCAGCGAAGTGCAGCCGATCTCACGTTGGAGAGTCCAATCTCACTCCCGTACTCTGGGTTCGTACGTGTCCAAAGTGACGGGAGAGACAGATGCGACGCAAGACTGTGGCAACAATCGGGGCGATTGTGGCAGTGGGAGCGTTCGGAGCCGGAGCGGGCACCGCCGTCGCGGAACCCGCGGAGCGGCCGCTCAGCGTGGAGCAGATCCCCAATGCCGGCGTCACCGTCGGCTCCCAGGGCGTCACCGGCGGATTCGTGGCGAGCATTCTCGCCTCGGCCACCGAACCCGGGGTCACGCGGATCTCACTCGACACCACTCCCACCGAGGCCTGCGCCACCAACCTCAAGGACGCACGAGTCGGGATCACTTGGAAGAACACGTCGTCCAGGACATCCGGAGACGAAGTCTTTGCGGCGTGCACGGACGGGCGTCCGTCGGACGGTGTCGCTGTCACCACCGGGACCGGGTCGGTCGAATTCACGACGACGATCCTCGGAAAGAGCGATCAGACCTTCACGGTCGTGCCGGGCAGCGGATCGTTCACGCGTTGATTCTTCAACGTTCTTCCCCGGGGCTGAGCGGGCTCTCCAGAACCGAGTAGACAATTCTGCAAATCTGTACACACGTGGGGTGAACACGTTCTAGATTTGCCGCATGGCCGAGACAGTCACCCAGCTCCTGCAGGCACGCGCCGACGACGACAACCTCGCGATCACCTTCGAGGGCCGGCAATGGACCTGGCGCGAGTACATACGCGATGCCGAGCGGGCGGCGTCGGCGATCCTCGGGGTCGCCGACCCGCAGCGCCCACTCCACGTGGGCGCACTGCTCGGGAACACCCCGGACATGCTGATCGCTCTGGCGGCCGGCGCACTCGGCGGATACGTGACGGCGGGTATCAACAACACCCGCCGCGGTGACGGCCTCGCCGCCGACATCCTGCGAGCCGACTGTCAGATCCTCCTCACCGACGCCGAACACCGACCACTCCTCGACGGCCTGGAGTTGCCCGGCGTGACGGTACTGGACACCTCCACCCAGCAGTGGGCCGACATGATCTCCGGCGCAGGCGAACTGACGCCCCATTCGGTACCCGGGGCGATGGACACGTTCATGCTCATCTTCACCTCGGGCACCAGTGGCAATCCCAAGCCCGTCCAGTTCGCGCATCTGATGATGCCTTTCGCCGGCCCGGTGCTCGCCGACAAGTACGACATCGGCCCCGGCGACGTGTGTTACCTCTCGATGCCCCTGTTCCACAGCGCCGCACTCATGGGTGGCTACTGCGTGGCGCTGTGCGGTGGTGCAGCGATCGCACCGGCCAAGTTCTCCGCGTCGACCTTCCTCGACGACATCCGCCGCTACAACGCGACATACATGAATTACGTCGGCAAGCCGCTCGCCTACATCCTGGCGACCGAGGAGAAGCCCGACGACGCCGACAACCCACTTCGGGTGGCGTTCGGCAACGAGGCCACCGACCGCGACATCGACGACTTCTCCCGCCGTTTCGGTTGCACCGTGTGGGACGGATTCGGCTCGACGGAACTGGCGATCATCATCACCCGAGAGCCCGGCACCCCGCACGGTTCGATCGGCAAGGGCTTCCCGAATGTCGCCGTATACAACTCGTCGACGCTGACCGAGTGCCCGCGGGCCGAATTCGACTCCAATGGCGCACTTCTCAACGCCGACGACGCGATCGGCGAGCTGGTGAACATCGAGGGCGGCGGCATGTTCATGGGCTACTACAACGACGCCGACGCCACGAGCGAACGACTCCGCCACGGGATGTACTGGTCGGGCGACCTGGCCTACAAGGACTCCGACGACTGGATCTACCTGGCCGGCCGAACCGGCGACTGGATGCGCGTCGACGGCGAGAATCTCGCTGCCGGTCCGATCGAACGCGTGCTGCTGCGTGTTCCGGAGATCAATCGCGTTGCGGTCTACGCCGTTCCGGACGAACACGTCGGCGACGCGGTGATGGCCGCGGTGGTCCTGCAGGACGGCGTCGAACTCACACCGGAGTCATTCGCCGAACAGCTTGCTGCGCAACCGGACCTGTCACCGAAGGCGTGGCCGACCTACGTCCGGATCGAGGACGACCTCCCGACGACCGCGACGAACAAGATCCTGAAACGGACCCTCAAGGCCGAGGGCGCCACGCCCGGATCGGGCCGGCTCTGGGTGCGCGAAGCCCGGACCCGCGTGTACCGGCAAGCGGTGGCCGCACAGGCATGACGTCGCCCGCGGCGGTGTCGTCTCCCGATTCGACCGCACACCAGACACTCCCGGAGATCGGTTACTACGCCCTGTCCCGGCATCCGGTCGATCCCGCCGAGCTCGCCGACGAGGCGCGGCTGGCCGACCACGAGGGCTTCGGCGCCGCCTTCGTCTCCGAGCGCTTCAACGTCAAGGATGCCGCCGTGCTCGCGGGAGGTCTGGCAGCAGCGACTCGCCGCATGGGCGTCGCCACGGCCGCGACCAACCACAACACCCGTCATCCCATCATCACCGCGTCCATGGGCGCCACGTTGTCGGCGATGACAGGTGGGCGGTTCGCACTCGGCCTCGGGCGCGGATTCGCCATGCAGTGGCAAGTTCTCGGCGTCCCCGATGTCACGAGTGCCCAACTCACCGACGCGGCTTCGGTGTTGCGCACCCTCTGGCGGGGCGAGATGGTCCTCGGGCACGACGGACCGCTCGGCACCTACGACTACCTCAACCTCGGGGTCGCCGTCCCACCGGTCCCCATCCTGCTGGTGACCATGTCGCCCAACACCTTGCGTCTCGCCGGACGAATCGCGGACGGGGTGGTCCTGCACACCTTCTTCTCCGACGCCGCCACGACCGCTGCGGTCGAGACGGTGCGAGGGGCGGCCGAGGAGGCCGGCCGGGACCCGGCTTCGGTGCGTATCTGGTCTGTGGTGGCGACCGTGCCCGATCAACTCGCCGAGGACGATCGGCTGCGTCGCCTGTACGGCCGGCTCGCGACCTATCTCCAGGGGTATCCGGATGTTCTCATGCGCGCCAATGGTTGGCACCGAGAGGATCTCGACCGGATCAGGGAGAGTCCGGCTTTCGCCGGCGCACGCGGACCGATCGACGCCACCGCGACCGCTGACGAACTCGCACAGCTCGCCGAGGTCATCCCGGCGTCCTGGGTCGCCGACAGCGCGGTCGGGACCGCCGCGCGCTGTGCGGCCACCGTGGCTCGGCAGTTCGACCTCGGTGTCGACTCGGTCATCATGCACGGCGCCGCACCGTCGGAACTGTTGTCGGTACTGAGTGCGTATCGCTCGATCCGGCCCGCCAGGCGACAATTGCCCGTGAACCCGGGTTCTGTTGCGGGGTGACCTGATCGGCGCGCGCTCAGTCGGGCACGCCGGGCGGAACCGAGTTGAGCAACGCGCCCGCCTCCACCCGAAGCTGCTGCCCGGTCACATATCGCGCAGCATCGGACACCAGGTAGAGGACCGCCTCGGTGACATCCTCGGGTGCGAGCAGATCCACCGGCATCGCGTGCAGCGAGGCGAAGACATCCTTCACGTCCGCGTAGTCCGGCTTCTCCAGGTCGGGACGGAACAACCGGTAGATCTCGTCGTGATGCACCATCGCGGTGTCGACGTTGCCGGGATGGATCGCGTTGACGCGGATGCCTTTCGGCGCCAGAAGACGTGCGAGGTCGTTGACGAGTCGCGCCACCGCCCGTTTCGAGTGGCCGTACCCGCCCGCGCCCGGTCCGGCCTGCGCGGACTCGAACGACGGCATGAACGCGGACATCGACCCGATGCAGACGATCGACGCACCCGCCTCGAGGTGAGGCAAGGACAGCTCGAGGGTGTTGATCACGCCACCGAGGTTGACCGACACGGTGTTCATCCATGTGACCGAGGGACTCTCGGGTCCGAGGGGACTGATCCCGGCGTTGGCCACGACGATGTCGAGCCTGCCGAATTGCGCCACTGCATCGTCGATCGCGGCCTGCAGCGCATCGCGGCTGCGGACATCGGCGATCTTGGCGATCACCCTGCGGTCCGTGGCGTCGACCATCTTGGCGGTCTGCTGCAGGTCGTCCGGAGTGCTCATCGCGTAGTTGACCGTGGTGATCTGATCGCAGATGTCGATCGCGATGATGTCGGCGCCCTCTTCGGCCATCCGCACGGCGTGGCTGCGGCCCTGGCCGCGCGCCGCGCCCGTCACGAGGGCGACCTTTCCGTCGAGTCTGGTGTTCACTCGCACTTCCCCTCTCCCGGCGACCGCGACTCGGGTCACCGCGTCTGCGCGCAGCCTAGTCGAGCACGATCCGTACTGTGGCGGAATGGATTTGCTGCTCTCGGAGCCGTCGTGAGGCAAGAATCCACCACACACCGGAACCGTCGTCCGCCTCCCTGGACACCAGTCCATTTCCTCGGTAGTGTCGCGACCAGCGGCCTGGGTGAGCCCGGTCACATCGGCCCGATCCGTACCGCTAAACCGAAAGGGCGTGACCGTGCCGGACACCGTCGGAATCCCCACCCGCGTAGACGAACTCAGCCCGGAGTGGTTGACCGCGTTTCTCGCCGCCAACGGACACGACGTCCACATCGGCTCGGTCCGGACCGAGCCGGTCGGCACCGGGCAGATGGCCGGGTCGTATCGGCTGCATCTCGACCACGAGAACGCAGCGGCGTTGCCCGACACGGTCATCGCGAAACTCGCCACCGGAACACCGGACCAGCGCGAGTTCGGATCCGGGGTGTTCCGCAACGAGGTGCGGTTCTACCGCGACCTCGCCTCCTCGTTCACTGTCCCCATACCCACCTGCTTCGCCGCGACGATCTCTGATCCGGGCACCGAGTTCGTTCTCCTGCTCGAGGACATGGGCGCCGCTGTCCAGGGTGACCAGATCGCCGGCTGCACACCGGCGCAGGCCGAGTCGATCGCCGTCGCGGCCGCCGGTCTGCACGCTCCCCGATGGAACGATCCGACCCTCCTGGCCGACATGCCGTTGCCCACCGACGCCGACCGGGAGGTGATGGAATCGATCCTCGCCCCGATGGCCGAGGTGTACCGCGAACGCTTCTCCCCCGACGGCCCGTCGTCGGCGGCCGTCGACTGGCTCGTCCGCGAGGCCGGTGAGTGGCTGGTCGCCCCGCTGGACAACGCCACCCTGATCCACGGCGACCTCCGTGTGGACAACGTCCTGTTCGGACCCTCCGGGGAGGTCACGGTGATCGACTGGCAGACGATCACGACCGGTAACCCGTTGCGCGACATCGCCTTTCTCCTGAGTACCAGTCTGAACACCGACGACCGGCGCCGACACGAGCGCGGCATCGTCGCCTCGTACCATCGAGCACTGACGATCGCAGGCGTGAGCGGTTACACGCTCGACGAATGCTGGGACGACTACGTCGGAAACCTCATCCAGGCGCCGCTGATCATCGTGTTCGGCTCCGCGGCGGCGCAACCGACCGAGCGGGGCAACGCGATGTTCGACGCGATGCTGTCCCGGAGCGCGGCGGCGATCGACGACCTCGCGCCCGGAGGACTCTGAACCGTGCCGTCACTCGTCATCGGAGGCAACGGGTTTCTGGGTTCCCGTCTCGTGCGGCAGCTCGTGGACGCGGGTGACGAGGTGCGAGTGCTGACACGACCCACCAGCGACCTCCGTACCCTGGCCGGCCTCGGCATCGACCACGTGACGGGCGACCTCTTCGACGCCGACGCGGTCGCGCGAGCGATGAACGGGTGCGACGTGGTGTTCCACTGTGCGGTCGACACGCGCGCGTGGCTGCGCGACCCCGCACCGCTGTACCGGACGAATGTGAAGCCCTGCGCTCGGTGCTCGACGTCGCGGCTCGGATGCCACTGCGGAAGTTCGTGTTCACCAGCACCGCGGCGACCATCGGCCGGGTGGACGGCCGTCAAGCGACCGAGGACGACGAGTTCAACTGGGCCGCGAGGGCTCCTGAGTATGTGAAGAGCCGCGTGGCCGCCGAAGACCTGGTGGTGAACCGAGCGCAGGACGGCGCGGTGCCCGCGGTCGCGATGTGCGTTGCCAACACCTACGGCCCCGGCGACTGGCAACCCACCCCGCACGGCGCGTTCGTGGCGGGCGCGGCGCTTGGCAGGTTGCCGTTCACCGTTCGCGGTTGTCGCGCCGAGTCGGTCGGCATCGACGACGCCGCGCACGCGCTGCTCCTCGCCGCGGACCGCGGCGAGGTCGGCGAACGCTACATCGTCTCCGAGAGATCCATCGACACCGGTGAGATCGTCTCCATCGCAGCCGCGACCGCAGGCCGGCCGGCCCCGCGTCTGGTTCTCAACCGCGCCGCCCTCTACACCTTCGGGGCAGTGGGTTCCGCGCGGGCGGCGCTGACCCGCAAGCCGGTGCAGTTGACGATCCCCTCGGTCCGGTTGATGCACTTCATGTCCGAGATGGACCACGGCAAGGCCGAACGCGACCTCGGTTGGCAACCACGCCCGGTGACCGAGGCCATCGCCGACGGTGCCCGGTTCTGTCTCGATCGCCGCGTCGCGCGCCGCGCTGTTTGAGCGGCACCACCCCCGCTGGTTGAGCCGGCACCCCTGAGGTGAGAGAACCGCAAGCGACAACCCCACCGCTCCCTGAGGTGCGAGGAGCGCAAGCGACGCCCTTCCGCTCCCTGAGGTGCGAGGAGCGCAAGCAACAACCCTTCCGCTCCCTGAGGTGCGAGGAGCGCAAGCAACAACCCTTCCGCTCCCTGAGGTGCGAGGAGCGCAAGCAACAACCCTTCCGCTCCCTGAGGTGCGAGGAGCGCAAGCGACGAGCCACGAAGGGTCCCGCACGGCGCCGCGCCAGACCCTTCGTGACGCTCGCAAGCTCGCTCCTCAGGGATCAGAAGGGGTCACCGCTCGCTCCTCAGGGAACGAAAGGGGTCACCGCTAGCTCCTCAGAAAGCGGGGGTCACCGCTCGCTCCTCAGAGAATGGGTGACGCGACCCGCTCAGGGCGAGGCAGGCCCGGCCAGGATGCCGGCGAGCTCGTCGAGGCTGTAGGGCGAGGTGTCCTTGTGGTCGCGGTAGGCCACGAAGCTCGCCTGCTGCGACTCGAAGCGGCCGATGAATCCACCGGCAGCACTGAAGATCTCACCGGTGATGTGTTCGGCCGCGTCACCGGCCAGGAACACGTACAGCGGCGCGACGTACTCGGGCGGGGCGGGATCGAGAGCAGCGTCGCGCGTGAGGTCGTCGAGTATCCCGCGGCGATGGAGTCCTTCGATGTGGGCGATGTAGTCCTCACCGGAGGACAACCGCGACTTCGCACCGGGCATCACCACGTTGACACGCACCCGGTGGTCCCGAAGGTCGGCGGCCGCGGCGAGAGCGAGCGCATTGACACCGCCCTTGGCGGCGGGGTACCCGCTGCCGCCGAACATTCCGAGTGACGCCGCCGAACCGGTCAGGACGATCGACCCGGAACCCTGCTCGACGAACACCCGCCCGGCAGCTTGCAGCAGGTGGAACGCACTCATCAGGTGGGCGTCGACCTGGGCACGGAACTCGTCCGGGGAGATCGTGAGGACCGTCGAACCGGACGGTTCGGCGATCCCGGCACAGTTGATGGCGATGTCGAGGGCACCGAATTCCGCCAGTGCCGTCTCGACCATCGTCTGGGCCACTCCGTCGTCACCCGCGGAGCCGGGGACGCCCACGGCGTAGCCCCCGCCCCCGCGGATCTCGGCGACCGTGTCGGCGACCGCCTGCGGGTCGCGTCCGTTGACCACGACCGAGACCCCCTGGCCGGCCAGCGCGTACGAGACCGCGAGACCGATGCCCCGCGTGGCCCCGGCGACCACGGCGACCCGGCCCCCGAGTCCAGCGCCGCCGGGTGACCAGCCACCGCCGGGGGTCACGCCGAGCTGCCCACCGGCGTGATCGGGATCGACCGCCCGCGGTCGACGAACTCGAAACTCGCTCCCCCGCTGAATCGTGCGACGGCCACCTCGCCGTATTCCTTCCGCGGGCTGTCCGTCTTGACGATCCGGACGACCAGATCGCCGCCTGCCTCCGTCGCATCCGCGACTGCGAGATACGGGTCGACGGCGGTGGCCGCGGCCTGGAGCGGCTCGACGTGATCGGCGTCCAGGATCGACACCCAGCCGCAGTCGGTCATCGCATCGGATTCTTGCGGGATGCGGACGACGACGGTGTCCCCGTCGGCCTCGGCGCTCAGTCCCGTGTACTGGACCGGGCCGAAGCACGGGTGCAGGGCGAGTACCCCGGCGAGACCTGCGGCGTCGGCGGACAATCCAAGCGCGACGCGAATCCGGTCGGCGGCGAGCCCGGCGATGCCGGTCAACTGCTTGCGGAAGATCTCGGTGACCTGCGCCTCGCTCTCGGCGGACCTGCGCAGACTGACGAGGAAGCCCAGCGACAGCAGCTGATGTTGCAGCGCAACCTCTTCGGCGACGCGGACGAGGGCCGACGTCGACCATTCCGCGAACTGGAGGTCCTCGACGAGCGGGCCGCGGTAGTCGACCCAGCCGTCGGTCTCCGTGGTGTCGATCGGCGACAGGACCAGCTGCCCGGCCCGGGTGCCGAACATGTCCACGGAGTCCGGGGGCAGCGGCAACTCGTCACGATCCGGCTCGATCGTGACCGTCCACTCGCAGTGCGGCGTTCGATCGACCGGCCGGCGCGGTGGCCGATGGACCGGCCGGATCCGCGCCCGCCGATTGGTGGCGATGGCCGTCGCGTCGAAGGTGGGGTCCTCGATGTCGTGGCACATGGTCGTCACGTAGTCGTCACCGAGAGGTTCGACGTCGAGCAATGCGCCGCAGTGATCGAGGACGAACGAACCGTGGTACTCGTCGTCGATGCGGTACCGGAAGTCCATGAACTGTGGTGGCGCGCCGATGTCGAGCTGCAGGCACTTGAACATGTCCTCGACGCCGTCACCGTCGATCCCGAGGGCGGTGCGCATCCGGTGCGTGTAGACCGGGCTCGCCGCCATCCACTCCTCGATGGCGACCTTGCCCATCACGTCCCGGCCGAAGGCACTGATGAGGTGAGCCATCCCGCTGCGGTCGATCATCTGACCCGACAGCAGCAGTTCGGGTACGAGAACGGCGAGCTGATCCTGACTCAGACCTTGGTAGGCCGGGGCTGTGGAAGTCATCTCAGGTCACCAGAACTTGACCGGGGCCTTGCCGAAGTCGTACCACCCCGGCAGGTTTCCCGGCGCCGACTTCTCCACCCGCTTCAGCATCGGCTCGCTCATCGCGTTGTTCTTCATCATCTCGATGAACAGCGCCGACACGTTCCCGTAGTCGAAGAAGTCGCGCTGCCAGCGGAACTGGAAGTTCCCGCCGTACTTGAACCAGCTGCCCTGGATACCCTCGAGTGCGTAATGGCTGCCGTCCTCGCGCGTGCCCTCGTAGATCTGCTTCCAGAGTCCGATCATGTCGCCGGTCTGGTCGTCGATCACCCACGCCTGGTAGGGATATTCCCACCCCTGCAGGCCCTCCATCTCCTGGCCGAGGGCGAGCTCGCGGATCTCCTCGCGACCCACGGCCATGAAATCCTTCTCAGGGCCGTAGTTCCACCCGTAGGTGGCGTCCTCGGTGTAGAAGTCGGCCAGGGGTTTCCAGTCCCCCGCTTTCTCGGCCTCGATGTTGGCGGCGAGCCACCGCTCCTTCATCTCGTCGAGTTCCGCACGGTCAAAAGACATGTCTTCCACCTTCATTCGGTCGTTCTGGTATTGCGAGGGCGACGTGTTCAGAACTCAGCCCTCGATGATCCGGAGAGCTTGCGTCGGGCAGTAGTGCACGCCGGCCTCGACCTCGGCGCGCCGGGATTCGTCGGGGGTCGCGTCGAGGATCTCGACATGGTCGGTGTGCGCGGCGAAGACCTCAGGCGCCTCGAGCTCGCACATCCCATGCCCCTGGCAGAGGTCCAGGTCCACCTCGACGCGCATCAGGCGTCCTGACGCTTGCGATAGGCGACGCGGCAGGGCTGCTGCAGTTGGACCACCATCTTCGAGTGGTCGTTGCGGTAGCTCTCCGGGGGCTGCAGCATCTCGAACTCGTAGTTCTGGAAGAGCACCGAGAAGATCGCCTTCAACTGCATGATCGCGAATTGCGCGCCGACGCAACGATGGCGGCCGGCGCCGAAGGGAATCCAGGTCCACCGGTTGACCAGGTCCTCCTGCCGCGGCTTGTCGTAGCGGTCCGGGTCGAAGCTGTCTGCGCCGGGGAAGTCCTCGGGCAGCCGATTGGAGATCGCCGGCGAGACGGCGATCGACTGTCCGGCCTTGACCTCGAAGTCCTCGACGTGGAAGTCGTTCTGCACCACTCGCATGAGGATGATCAGCGGCGGGTGCAACCGAAGCGCCTCTTTGAGTGCGTTCTCGAGCTGCGGCATCTGACGGGTGTGCGCGAAGGTGTACTCCGGACGTTCACCGGGCGGCGTCTCGCCGTAGATCTCGTCGAGCTCGTCGTACACCCGTCGCATGTAGTCGGGGTTGCGCAACAGTTCGATGAGGGTCCACGCGGCGGTGCCCGACGTCGTGTGGTGGCCGGCGAACATCATCGAGATGAACATGCCGGTGACGGTGTTCGCGTCGAATCCGACCTGGACCAGGACGTCCATCAGGTCGCGATCTTCCTTGTCCTCGGTCGGATTCGCGATCCGCTCGTCCATCACGCCCTGGATGAACTCGACCAGCTCGGCCCGGGCCTCGTCACGTTTGCGGAAGCTCTCGATGTCGGCCTTGTAGTCCACGTACGCGATCGGGTCCGTGCCCTTCTCCAGGTCGTGGAACAGGTGCGCGATGTGCCCGTTGAGCCGCTCCCGGAACTTCCGCCCGATGAGGCACGACGACGACGTGTAGAGAGTCAGCTCGGCGAAGAAGTCGAGGAGATCGATCTCCCCCTCGTCACCCCACCCCGCGATGATCCGCTCGACCTCGTTCGGGATGGTCACCGCGTGCTGCTTCATGTGTGCGCCCTTGAGCGCCGAGTTGTGGATCGCCTTGGACCGCTCCTCGGGGCTCGTGTCGAACACGACGCCTTCGCCGAAGACCGGCGTCATGAACGGGTAGGCGGCGGCCTGGTCGAGATCCTCCTCGGGCGCGCGGAAGAACTCCTCGTTCGCGGCCGACCCCGAGACCAGCACCACCTCCCGATCGGCGAGCTGGAACATGCCGACGTCCCCGCACTCCTCGCGGACGCGCCAGAACAGCGAGATCGGGTCGGTCGCGAGTTCGTCGAGATGCCCGTGTTCGCCCTCGCCACCCGAGACGCGATTCGGTTGTCTCAGGCCTGATTCGGTGATGGCGGTCATTTGTCCGTCCCCTTCTCCTGTGCTGCCTGTCGTTTCTTGTCGCTGACCGCGCCTTCGGCCTCCACCTCGACCGACCGCATGTGCGCGCCGCGCGGCATGGACACCATGGCCGCGACGGCCTGCGCGATGTGTTCGGGCGAGAGGAAATTGCCGTGGCGGGCCAGACCGTGTGTGATCCAGTCGTTGAGCATGTGTTCGGTCGTCGTCGGATCGAGGTTCATCCCCATACCGGTGAGCGTCTGCCCGGGGCGGACGACCCCGGCCCGCACACCGGTGCCCTCGAGTTCGAGCTGAATGGTCGCAACGAGCCCGTCGATACCGGATTTCGCGGCGACATACGCCGACGACCAGGGTCGCGGATGGATCGCCACATCGGACCCGATGAACACGAAATCACCTCGGGCGCGCTCGATCATGCCACTGATGACCGCGCGGTAGATCCGGTAGGCGCCGGTGAGATGGATGTTGATCTGGTCGGCGAAATGGTCGGTCCCGGTCTCATAGGAGAGCCCGACCGCGAGGTCGCCGGCACCGGCGACGACGATCTCCAGCGGCCCCAGAGCGGCCTCGGCCTTCGCCACGCAGTCGAGCACGGACTGTTCGTCGGTGACGTCCAACGGCACCGCGACGGCCTCGCCGCCCCGCGCCGTGATCGTGTCGGCCAGTTCCTGCAGCTTGTCCACCCGGCGGGCCGCGAGGGCGACGGGATGACCGGCGGTGGAGAGGAATTCGGCGGTGGCGGCACCGATGCCCGACGAGGCGCCGGCGACGAGGACCGGTCGCCGCTCGGGATGGGGACGGAAGGCCATCAGCGCACCGTCACCTTCACCGGGAGTTCGGCGAAGCCGCGCACGTTCACCGAATGGACCCGGACCGCCTTGTCGGCGTCGATGTCCACCGCCCGGATCGATTTGACGACCTCGGTCAGGCCGATGTTCGCCTCCAGGCGTGCGAGGTGCGCGCCGAGGCAGAAGTGCGCTCCCAGCCCGAAGCTCATCAGGGCCTGGCCGCAGTCGCGGCCGATCTCGTACCGGTCGGCATCGGCGCCGAACACCTCGACGTCGCGATTCGCCGAACCGACGAGGAGGAGCACGCGATCGCCCGCCGGGATCACGAAGTCGCCGTACGGGGCGTCCTCGACCACCCGTCGCACGACGATCTGCGTCGAGTTGTCGTAGCGCAACGTCTCCTCGGTCCAGTCCGGGACGACGACCTCCGGGTCGGCGAAGACCTTCGCGAGTTCGTCGGGATTGCGCCAGCCCCAATACAGGGCGTTGGCAAGGAGTTTGGTCGTGGTCTCGTTGCCCGCCACCACCATCAGGACCATGAAGCCGACGATCTCGTCCTCGGTGAGCCGTGTCTTCTCGCCGGTCTCGTCGTCGTCGATCTCGGCCGCGATGAGGGCCGAGACCAGATCCTCGCCGGGGTTCTTGCGGCGGTCGGCGATGAGCTCCGAATAGTAGTTGTGCAGTTCGATGTAGGCGTAGACCGCCGCCTCGGGAAGGTCGAGGTCGCCGTCCTCGCGGTGGAGGAGCAGGTCGGACTGATGGCGCAGCCTGGTGCGATCGGCCTCGGGGACTCCCAGCAGCTCGGACACCACGTCCATCGGGAGCAGCGCGGCGAAGTCGTGGACGAAGTCGAACTCCCCCTTGTCGAGACACTTGCTCCAGTGCTGGTGCGTGAGGGCGGTGATCCGGCCGGTGAGTTCGTTGACCCGGCGAGGAGTGAAACCCTTGGAGACCAGTTTGCGGATGCGCATGTGTTTGGGGTCGTCCATGGCGAGGAAGGACATCGACTTGTGTGCGTCGGGACCGTACGCCGAGGGGTCCATCGACACGCCCCAGCTGTTCGAGAGTCGTTGTGTGTCACGGAAAGCCGCACGGACGTCGGCATGTCCGGCCAGTGCCCAGAAGTCCATCCCGCTGTGGTAGTACACCGGCGATTCCGTCCGGAGGCGGTGATAGGTGGGGTACGGATCCTCGTGGAAACCATAGGCATACGGGTCGAAGGGGAGTTCGTGCTCCATCCCCGACACCGTCGTCGATTCGGTCATCACTTCTCCATCAGTAGATGTGCGGCTGCGACAAGACGTTCGGAGGTCTGCTCGTAGGTCATGTGCCCCATGCCGGCGTAGACCAGGCCGCCGGAGTAGATCATCTCCAGGGTGTCCAGGAGCGGGCCCGGATTCTCCGGGTCCTCTTCGAGTGCCGCGGCGAGGCGACGTCGGATGAAAGCGCCGATCCGCACGCGCAGGTGTTCGACGTCGGGATCACTGCCCAGCAGGGCCACCGTCACCGCACCGCCCAGTTGCCCCTCGCCGGCCACGACCAGCGCGACCTCGCGGAGCACCTGCGCGACGCGCTCGCTCCGTGGCGCAGCGGGATCCGGTTCCAGCACACCGGCCGAGAGTCGACGCCAGAACACCTCGGCGACCAGGTGACTCTTCGACGAGAAGTAGGTGTAGGCGGTGGCCGGCGCGACCCCGGCGATCTTGGCCACCGTCCGCACGGTGAGACCGTCGAAACCCTCTGCGTTCAGCACATCGACTGCGGCATCGGTGAGGCGCGTGACCGTTTCCGCCTGCTGCTGGGTCAGCCTGCGGCGAGTGGATTCCTGAGACACGGGGCTGGACATGTGAGCCACGCTACACTAGCTTTGAACGCGAGTCCAGACACCTGTCCAGATGGAGTTCCAGCTCATGCCTCTTCGCCCCGAATCCGCGTCGGATCTGTTGATCGACGGCAAACTCACCCCCGGGAGCGGTGGCGTCTTCGACGTCGTCAATCCCGCGACCGAGGAGGTCATCGGGCAGGCGGCCGACGCCACCTCGGCCGACATGGACGCCGCCATCACGGCCGCACGCACCGCCTTCGACACCACCGACTGGTCGCGCGACCACGCCTTCCGCGCCCGTTGTCTCCGTCAGCTGCGCGACGCCCTGCTCGCCCACGGTGACGAGCTCCGCGAACTCACCATCGCCGAGGTGGGTTGCCCGTCCTTCCTCACCCACGGCCCGCAGTTCGAGGGACCGGTCACCGATCTCGGCTATTTCGCCGACCTCGCCGAAAGCTACGAGTGGACCCGTGACCTCGGCACCGCCAAACCCATGGGCCTCAAGAACCGTCGCGAGCTGCGCTCGGAGGCCGTGGGCGTCGTCGGCGCGATCACGCCGTGGAACTTCCCGCACCAGATCAACTTCGCCAAGATCGGCCCCGCCCTGGCCGCCGGGTGCACGGTCGTGCTCAAGCCCGCACCCGACACCCCGTGGTGTGCCGCGCTCGTCGGCCGGGTCGTCGCCGAGGAGACGGACTTCCCGCCCGGTGTTCTCAACATCGTCACCTCGACCGACCACCAGCTCGGCGCCCAGCTCAGCACCGACCCCCGCGTCGACCTGGTGTCGTTCACCGGCTCCACCGCGACCGGCAAGAAGGTGATGGCCGCCGCGTCCGAGTCGCTCAAGAAGGTGTTCCTGGAGCTGGGCGGCAAGTCGGCCTTCATCGTCCTCGACGATGCCGACATCGGATCTGCCTGCGCCATGGCCGCATTCAACGTCGTCACCCATGCCGGTCAGGGGTGCGCCATCACCACGCGCCTGGTGGTGCCGCGCAGCAGACTCGACGAGGCGATCTCCGCCACCCGCGACGCGATGGCCGGCCTGCCCGCCGGAGACCCCACCGACGGCGGCACCATCTGCGGACCGGTCATCTCCGCCCGGCAGCGTCAGCGCATCGAGTCCTACATCGAACTAGCCACCAGCGAGGGCGGCACCATCGAGATCGGTGGCGGACGTCCCGCCGACAAGCCCGCCGGCTACTTCGTCGAGCCGACCCTGATCTCGGGCCTGGACAACTCGGCGCGAGTCGCGCAGGAGGAGATCTTCGGTCCGGTGCTGGTGATCATTCCCCACGACGGCGACGACGACGCGATCCGCATCGCCAACGACTCGCCGTACGGCCTGTCGGGCATGGTCTACGGATCCGACGAGGAGCGGATCAACAAGGTCGTCGACGGAGTACGCACCGGGACGATGGGCGTCAACGGCGGCATCTGGTACTCCGCCGATGTCCCGTTCGGCGGCTTCAAACAGTCGGGCATCGGCCGCGAGATGGGAGTCGCCGGTTTCGAGGAGTACCTGGAGACCAAGGCCGTCGCGCGTCCGGCGTGACCCTTCGAGGCTCGTCGACCTCGACGCGCTCTTTCGTCGCTTGCTCGGCCCGGCGGCTATCGCTCCTCGCACCTCAGGGAACAGAGAAGCCCCCGCTATCGCTCCTCAGGGAACAGAACACTGACCACACAGAAAGCAGGACAATGAGTTCCAAGCGTTTCGAGAACAAGACCATCATCGTCACCGGCGCGGCAGGAGGGATCGGTGAGGCGTACGCCCGCGGGCTCGCCGCCGAGGGCGCGAACGTCGTGGTCGCCGACCTCGCCGACGACAAGGGCAAGCAGGTCGCGGCCGACATCGGCGGACTGTACGTCAACACCGATGTCGCCGACGAGGATTCGGCGAAGGCGCTCGCCGCGGCCACCGTCGACGCCTACGGCTCGGTCGACGGCCTGGTCAACAACGCGGCGATCTACGGCGGGATGAAGCTCGACTTCCTCATCACCGTGCCCTGGGACTACTACAAGAAGTTCATGAGCGTGAACCTCGACGGTGCGCTCAACGTGACCCGGGCGGTCTACCCGCACATGACCAATGGTGGTGGCGCCATCGTCAACCAGTCCTCCACCGCCGCGTGGCTGTACAGCGGCTTCTACGGTCTGGCCAAGGTCGGGGTGAACGGTCTGACACAGCAACTCGCCACCGAACTCGGCGGGCAGAACATCCGCGTCAACGCGATCGCCCCCGGCCCCATCGACACCGAGGCGACTCGGACCACGACACCCAAGGAGATGGTCGCCGACATCGTGAATCGTCTGCCGCTGAAGCGCTTCGGCACGCCGGAGGATCTCGTCGGCATGTGCCTGTTTCTCCTGTCCGACGAAGCCGGGTGGATCACCGGGCAGATCTTCAACGTCGACGGCGGCCAGGTCATCCGCTCATGAGCGAATCGACGCCCGGCCCGCCGGACCCGATTCGGCTGGGATATGTCGGACTCGGCAACATCGGTGGTCCGATGGCCGGGAGTCTGGCCGCGTGGCGCGGCGGTCTGACGGTGTTCGACCTCTCGTCCGAGGCCATCGCGAAGGTCGTCGAGAAAGGTGCCGCGGCCGCGGGTTCGCTCGCCGATCTCGCCGCGTCGGCCGACATCATCGGCATCTGCGTCCTCGACGACGCCCAGGTCCGAACGGTGGTCGCCGGGCCGGACGGCCTGCTGTCCGAGGCTCGCCCGGGCACCATCATCACCGTCCACTCGACGATCGCGCCGGAGACCGCCGCCGAACTCGCCGAACAATGCACGGCGCGCGAGGTGACATTGCTCGACGCCCCCATCTCCGGTGGCGCGATGGGTGCGGCGTCGGGCCGGCTCGCGATCATGGTCGGCGGGCCGCGTGAGGCGTACGAGAAACTGAAGGAACCGTTCGCGCTCACCGCCGACATGCTCGTCCACGCGGGACCCGAGGTCGGCTCGGGCACCCGGATGAAGCTGGCGCGCAACCTCCTCCACTTCATCTCGTTCACCGCGACCACCGAGGCCGCGCGACTGGCCGAGGCCGCCGGCATTGACATCGCCAAGCTCGGCAAGGTGGTCCGGCACTCCGACGCCGTGACCGGTGGGCCCGGGGCGATCATGTTGCGTGACACCACCGCTCCGGTCGCGGCCGACGATCCCTGGTACGGAATCCTCACCGGCGTCCGTACCCTGGGGGAGAAGGACCTGACGCTCGCACTCGCTCTCGGCGAAGAACTCGGTGTCGATCTGCCTCTCGGGCAGCTCGCGTTGCGGAATCTGGCCGCCGGGCTCGGTGTCCCCCACCTCGAAGGAGAACCAGCATGACCCGATCCGACATCTCCGGCGACGCACCCGACGAGGTGCGCAGGCGCGGACTCGCGAAGATGTCCGAGGTCTACGGCTGGGAGGTGAGCGACGGCCCGGGCGATTACTTCGCGCACACCGCCGACCAGGTGTTCGGCAACGTCTGGGCGCGCGACGGTCTGTCCAACCGCGATCGCCGATTGCTCCTGCTCGGTGCGCTCGCCGCGAGCAACAACATCGACGTCGCCGAGATCCAGGCCGGCGCCGCCCTCGGGAACGGCGAGCTCACTCCCGAACAGCTCGAGGAGATCAGCCTCTTCCTCTGCTATTACGTCGGCTGGCCGCAGGGCACCAAGATGCACTTCATGTTCGGTGAGGTGATCAAGCAGCATCGGAAGAAGAAGTGAGTCAGGCCATGCGATTCCGTGTCCTCCGCGGTGGAAACGGGTGTTCGTTGCTGAGCGCCTCACCCTTACCCGACCTCACCGCGGCCGGTTACACCGACACCGAGTACGCGGCTTCGGGGGCCGCCGACCCGGTCGTCGGTGACACCGGCGCGCCCACCGCCGAGTTCACGACCCGGATCGTCGTCCGACGCCCGACGGAGGCCGCGGCCTTCAGCGGCTGCGTGGTCGTCGAGTGGCTGAACGTCAGCAGCGGCGCCGACGCCGCGCCCGAATACTCCTATGTGGCGGCCGAGCTCGTCCGCGCGGGCCACGCGTGGGTGGGCGTGTCGGCACAGTTCGTCGGCGTCGAGGGCGGGGCGGGTTCGGTCGGCGTGGCGACCGGCGCCCCGCAGAGCCTCGCCGCCAAAGACCCGGAACGTTATGCCGGACTGCGACACCCCGGCGACGCGTACTGCTACGACATCTTCACTTCGGTGGGCCGAGCAGTCCGCGAGACCGACGCCGCCGGTCATCCGCTCGCGGGTCTGACGGTCTCCACCGTTCTCGGGATCGGCGAATCACAGTCGGCCATGGCCCTGACGACCTACGTCAACACCATCGGTCCGGACGGGGCACCGTTCGACGGGTACCTCATCCACAGCCGTGCGGCCGCCGGGTTGCCCCCCGGTGAGGTCGGTTCGGGGATCGACGTGGCGAGCGTCTTCGGGAGCGAGCCCACCACGATCCGCGCCGATCTCGACGCACCGGTGTTCGTTGTCCAGACCGAGACCGACGTCCTGACCAACTTCCGCTATCACGCCGTGCGGCAACCCGATTCGGATCGACTCCGGGTCTGGGAGATGGCGGGCACGGCACACGCCGATCTCCACCAGGTCGGTGACTTCGAGGAGTTCCTCGGCTGCCCCGACCCGGTCAATCGGGGCCAGCAGAGGTTCGTTCTGCGATCGGCGTTGCGGCACCTGCGATCCTGGGCCGAGGGAGGTCCCCCGCCTCCGGTGGCCGACCCGCTGGCCCTCCGGGACGCCGGCGGTGCCGAGCCCGTGTTCGAGCTCGACGACATCGGCAACGTCCGGGGCGGGGTCCGCACACCGTGCGTCGACGCGCCGACCCAGATCCTCAGCGGGATCGTCGCCGACCCGGTGTCCCGGATCTGTCTGCTGTTCGGAACGACCTCTCCGGTCCCCACCGACGAACTCGTGGCCCGGTACGGAACGCGCGACGAGTACGAGAAGCACTACCGGGACGCCGCAGACATCGCCATCGCGGGTGGGTTCGTCCTCGCCGAGGACCGCGACGAGTTGCTCGCCGACGCCAATCCGGAGCTGATCCCGAACTGACGGTTCGCCGATCAGCGCGGCGCGCTGCGTATTTGAAAATCACCATGACTCCAACGGTGCCGCCGGCGCCCAGAGCTCAGTAGCGTCCCAGAAGTCCTGCCCAGCCCTCTCTCAGGCGGATTTCGATGACCCTAGAACTCACGACACCGGTCGGTGTCGCCCCCGGCCCGTCGGCGGCCGGGACCGTCGACGCACCGTCCGACGCTCCAGCGGCACAAGCGCGTCGGCGACGGTTCTCCCGCCAGGCCGCCATACGCACTCTCCGTCAGTCCATCGGCTTGATCCTGGTGGTCGTCATCTGGCAGCTCGGTGCGCGCGGATGGCTCGGCGCCACCACTCCCGCGCCCACCGAGGTGGTCGAGGCGGGATGGGAACTGATCAGTACCGGCGAACTCTGGACACACCTGGCCGCCTCCGGGCGCCGCGTCGCGATCGGACTGGCGATCGGAATCGCCGTCGGCGCGGTGCTGGGCGCGGCCGCCGGCCTCTTCAAGGTCGCCGAAGACCTGGTCAACGCACCGGTCCAGGTGCTGCGGATGATGCCCGCCGTCGCCCTCGTCCCGGTCTTCATCATCTGGTTCGGGATCGGCGACTCGTTCAAGATCGCCCTGATCATCGTCGCCCCGATCTTCCCCATCTATCTCAACTTCCTCGCCGGAATCCGGGGCGTCGACCAGAAACTCATCGAAGCCGCCGAATCACTGGAGCTGACGCGCTTCGAGCTCGTGCGGTACGTGGTCCTGCCGGGTGCGCTACCGCAGATCTTCGTCGGCCTGCGGCAGGCGCTGGGCATCGGCTGGCTGGTCCTCGTCGTCGCGGAGATGCAGACCACCCCGGTCGGATTGGGCTTTCTGATGAACGACGCCAAGGAGTACCTCCGCACCGATCAGATCTTCCTGGTCCTGGTCATCTATGCGGTACTCGGACTACTCACCGACATCGGCGTACGGATACTCGAGCGTCGATTCCTGTCGTGGCGCAACGGATTCGAAGGACGGTGACCTGATGTCCGCAGACCACATCGACGGTGTCCGGGTCACCGGGGCCGCACGCGAGTTCGACGGCCGGCGGGTGCTCGACCACGTCGACCTGACCATCGACCGAGGCGAATTCGTGGCGCTGCTCGGTGCGAGCGGTTCCGGGAAGAGCACGCTGCTGCGTGGGATCGGCGGCCTCGACCGCGGGTTCACCGGCACGATCGAGGCACCGTCGGCCAAGGCGATCGTGTTCCAGGAACACCGGCTCATGCCCTGGATGCCGGTGTGGCGCAACGTCGCCCTCGGGTTGCGAGGCGGCGACACCGAGGCCCGCGCACTCCGCGCACTCGACGAGGTCGGACTGGCGGCCAAATCCGGAGCCTGGCCGTCCACGCTCTCGGGCGGCGAAGCCCAACGCACCGCGCTGGCCCGCGCACTCGTCCGGGAGCCCGACATTCTGCTGCTCGACGAACCCTTCGGGGCACTCGATGCCCTCACCCGGATCAATGCCCAGCGCCTCGTGGCGCGACTGTGGGAAGCGCACCGGCCGGCCACCTTGCTGGTGACGCACGACGTCGAGGAGGCCCTGCTTCTCGCGGATCGCGCACTGATCCTGCGGGCCGGTCGGATCGCGCAGGAGATCGTCGTCGACCTACCTCGTCCGCGCCGGGTCACCGACCCCGCGTTCGTCGCCCTGCGTTCGCAACTGCTCGCCGGACTCGGCGTCAGCGGAAGCGACGCCGAATCCACCGGCCCCACAACGACACCGACACCGGCATCGACACCCCAGGAGTTCACCCATGTCTGACGTACTGACCCTGTCCACGGACGTGCTGGTGATCGGCGGCGGCCCCGCCGCCACCTGGGCCGCCATCCACGCTCGCGATGCCGGAGCCGAGGTGATCATCGCGGACAAGGGATACTGCGGAGCGTCGGGTACGACGGCCCCTTCCGGGACCGGGGTCTGGTACGTCGCCCCGGACCCGGAGAAGCGCTCGGCGGCGAAGGCGAGCCGTGAAGCCCTCGGCGGGTATCTCGCGGACCACGGCTGGATGGACCGGGTCCTCGACAAGACCTACGCGAACATGCACCGGTTGGGCACCGAAGGGCGCTACCCGTTCCCGGTCGACGAGCACACCGGCGAGCCCATCCGCACGGGAGTGCAGGGCCCGGAGTACATGCGCCGCATGCGCGCATGGGTACGACGCCGCGGTGTGCGAATCCTCGACCACTCCCCTGTCCTGGAACTCCTCACCGACCGCGAGGGCGCCGTACGGGGTGCCGCCGGACACCAGCGACAGACCGGCCGCGACTTTCGTGTGTCCGCCGGCGCAGTGGTCGTCGCGACCGGCGGCTGCGCATTCCTGTCAAAGGCATTGGGCAGCAACGTCGACACGGGCGACGGCGCCCTGATGGCCGCCGAGGTCGGTGCCTCGTTCTCGGGAATGGAATTCGCCAACGCGTACGCGATCGTGCCGAAGGGCTCCACGGTCACCAAGACGGCGTATTACGGCTACGCCACCTTCTTCCATGCCGACGGACGCATCGTCGAGGGCGCGGGGTCGACGAAGGGACGGTCGGTGATCGCACGCACTCTGTTGCAGGAGAAGGTCTATGCGCAACTCGACCGGGCCGACGAGCGGGTGGCGGCGCAGATGCGCCGAGGCCAGCCCAACTTCTTCCTCCAGTTCGACCGTCGGGGGATCAACCCGTTCACCGACCGGTTCGAGGTCGACCTGCTCGCCGAGGGCACCGTTCGCGGAACCGGTGGCATCGACATCGTCGATGCGGACTGCTGGACCGGCGTCCCGGGGCTCTATGCGGCCGGGGACGCCGCCACCCGCGAGCGCATCTGCGGCGGCTTCACCGGCGGTGGCAGTCACAACTCCGCGTGGGCGATGTCGTCGGGCAGCTTCGCCGGAACTGCCGCGGCACGAGCGGCCCGCGACGCCGGCGGGGCGTCCCCGCTCGACGTGCTCACCGGCGCCGGCACCGTCGGGCTGGGCACGGCCCGGGGCGGGATCACACCCGACGAGCTGGTGACCGCCGCGCAGCGCGAGCTGATCCCGTTCGAGAAGAACTACCTGCGTCACGGCGACCGGATGACTCCGGCCCTGAACACATTGGACGCGCTGTGGGACGAGATCGCCGGACCGGCCTATGGCGCCCGGACACCGGCGGGGCGCGTGCGGGCACGGGAGGCGGCCGCGATCACCGCCGTCGGACGATGGATCTACCGATCTGCACTCGCCCGCACCGAATCCCGCGGGATGAGCAAGCGCGCCGACCACCCCCGGCTCGACCCGGCGTTCGGTGATCACGTCCGCACGGGAGGACTCACCGACGTCTGGGTCGCGGTACCCGGGTCGGCCGTGGGACGTATCGAGGACCCGGCTCCTGGCCTCGCCGTCGGGATTCCCGCATGATCGAGCTCGTCGTCGCGTCGGCGTGCATCGCCTGCGACAAATGCGTCAACGCCTGTCCCACCAACGTCTTCGACACCGGACCCGACGGCGTGCCGACGATCGCCCGGCAATCGGATTGTCAGACATGCTTCATGTGCGAGGCATATTGCCCCACCGACGCTCTCTACGTGAGCCCCGAGTCCTCCCCACTCGGCGCCGGGGACGCCGTGCCGCTCGAACTGATCGGCAGCTACCGGGAACGGCTCGGCTGGGGCAAGGGCCGCGCGCCCGGAAGCCTGACCGCCGTCGGACCACCGATCCCGCACGGAGACCCGCCACCACGGCTCGTCGACCGACGCACGGACTGACCAGCTCACCTCGTTCACCAACCCCTCGAGATCTCCAGGACAGAGAACCATGCCCACCACAACATCATTCGGATCCCCGCTGCGCCGGATCAGACGCGCCATCGCCGTCCTCTCGGCAGGCGTCGCACTCGCGGCGGTGGCCGCGTGCGGTTCCGACGACGCATCGTCGGCGCAGCGCGACGTCATCGACACACTCCGGATCGGGGTCATCGGCTCGAGCAATGTCATCTCGGGTCCCGTCGGCTTCGCCCACAGCCGCGGGGAACTCATCGAGGCCTTCGCCCCGCTGGGCGTCAACAAGGTCGAGGTCTTCAGCTTCCCGAACGGACCCGATCTCAATCAGGCGCTCATCGGCGGACGTCTCGACGTCGCGAGCTACGGTGACACGCCCGCGCTCGTCGCCCGTGGCTCGGGTCTACAGACCCGTCTGCTGTCGATCAACCAGTTCGACAACGATGCGGGTGTGGTGGCCAAGGACCCGTCGATCCGGTCGCTGGCCGACCTGGCCGGCAAGAACATCGGCGTGCCGAAGGGCTCCTACATCGACCGCTATCTCCAAGGCGCGCTGGCCGAACGGGGTATCACCGCGAACCTGATCCATCTGTATCCGGCCGATCAGGAGGCTCCGCTGAACTCCGGTGAGATCGACGCAGCGGCGCTGCCGGGCGTCATCCCGTCGGTGGCACTGCAGACCTTCGAGGGCAAGGGGTTCCACCTGGTCGACTCGGTGTACCGGGACCATCCCGACCTCGCGGGCACCAGCGTGACGGTGAGCAGTGACCAGTTCCTCGAGAAGAACCCGGACTTCGCCGCGACCTGGCAGCAACTGCACGCGTCGTCGGTCCGCTATGCGAAGGCGAACTGGGAGGAATACCTGCGCTTCGAACTCGGCAACTCCAAGGCGCCCGAAGCCGCGGTCCGTGCCGCGGCCAACCCGGAGGGGTACTCCGAGGAGCCGTTCCCGGCCCGCGCCGTCGACTTGCTCACCGGTACCAAGGCATTCCTCGTCGAACAGGGCAGCATCGAAGACGACTTCGAACTCGACTCCTGGCTGCAGCGGCCCTCGACCGGACCGAACCCGTGACCGGCCCCCGATTCGGTGTGTGGGCCAATGTCTACGGCACGTGGGCCTCGGCGCACCATCCCGACGACCCGGTCGACGCGTCCTGGGAACGCAACCTGGCACTGGTCCGGCGCGCGGAGGAACTCGGGTACCACAGCACACTGATCGCCCAGCACGTGATCAATCCGTTCTCGTCGGAATGGGATCAGCTCGAGACATGGACCTCGGCAGCCGCACTCGCAGCGTCGACGTCCACGATCGAACTGATCGCCGCCATCAAGCCGCTGCTGTTCCATCCGGTGGTGCTGGCCAAACAGGCCGCCAACATCGAGGAGATCTCGGGCGGCCGGCTGTCCCTGAACGTCGTCAACGCGTGGTTCCGTCCAGAGCTCGAGAAGGCCGGGATCGCGTTCCCCGAGCACGACGACCGCTACGGGTACGGGGCCGAATGGCTCGGGATCGTCCGCGGGCTGCTCAACGGGGAGAAGGTCTCCCACGCCGGGCGGTACTTCACCGTCGACGACTACGAGATCAACCCCACCGGCCGCTTCCGGTCCCGTCCGCAGATCTACGTCGGCGGTGAATCCGATCAGGCCCGCGATCTGGTGGCGGCGCAGGGCGACGTGTGGTTCATCAACGGACAACCGATCGAGCGGGTCCGAGAACTCATCGCCGATGTCGGCCGGCGCGAACGGACCGGCCCGCCGGTCCGTTACGGACTGTCGGCCTTCGTCATCGCCCGTGACGACGCCGAGTCCGCTCAGCGCGAGCTCGATCACCACTGGAAGCTCAACGAACTCGATCAGCCCGTCCTGGCGAACATCGCCGGCGGGGCCGACGAGAAGGCGGTGATGTTCCAGACGTTCGCGCGCTACCCCGCGATCGGCACGAACGGCGGTACCGCGGCCGGACTCGTCGGGTCCTACGACGAGGTGGCCGATCGGATCGCGGACTTCCACCGGGCCGGGATCGAGACATTCATGCTGCAGTTCCAGCCCTTCGAGGCCGAGATGGAACGCTTTGCCGCGGAAGTGATCCCGCGCGTGCACGAGCGTCTGGGAGCGGTTGTCGCCGTGCCGGGAGGCTGACCCTTCGAGGCTCGTCGCTTGCGCTCCTCGCACCTCAGGGAGCGGGGGGAGGCCGCACCGCTCCGCGCACCTCAGGGAGCGGAGGCAGGCCGCACCGCTCCTCGCACCCCAGGGAGCGGAGGCAGGCCGCACCGCTCCGCGCACCTCAAGGAGCGGGGGCAGGCCGCACCGCTCCGCGCACCTCAGGGAGCAACGGTTTTCCTACATCAACGAACGCAGGCCGGCTTCGCTGTCGAACCGAGAATCAGGCGGCGGGGAGGCACGCAGGAACTCGTCCGTGGCCTGCCGGATGCTGCCCGAGATGGCGTGTCCGACATGGCTACCGGAGTACCAGTGGACCTGCCCGCCCCAGTGTCGGTGTAGCTGTTGGGCGGCGGACACCGAGGTGACCCGATCGTTGAGCGCCGCGACCACCATCCGGCGTTCGGGCGTCGGGATGGGTTGCACCGCCAGCGGATTGATCACCGACGAGACCGCGCGAACCGGGTCGCTGCGCATCAGCGACGCGAGGTGACGCCCCTTGGACCCGCCGCGTTCCATGTGGTGGGCGAGGGTGGCGTGCATCTCCAGCATCGGGACGACGGCCAGGACCGAGCTGATCCGGGGATCCATCGAGGCGACCATCGCCGCGATCGGACCGCCGAGCGACGTACCCGCGATCGCGATGTCGGCCGGCTCCTGGCCCTCGATCCAGGTGATGAGCGAGCGGATCTCGGCGATCGCCCGGATGGTGATGACGGTGTTGACCAGCGGGTCGAAACCCGGGTAGGCGACCTTCTCCACCCGCCGCGAGCCGTGCGCCGGCAGGACGGGGAACACCACGTCGTAGCCGAGCTTGTTGTACAGGTTGGCAGCGCGGAACGCATAGAGATCGTCGGCGCGCCCCTGGGCCGCCCCGTGCACCCAGATCAACCAGCGACGGCCGGTTCGTCGTCGCGAGAGCACGCGGACCGAGGCGATCCCGTCGGCGTAGGGGTCGGCGGCGGCGATGGACTCCGGGAGAGGAACGGCGACCGAGTAGTCGATGTGATCGAACGAGGTCGTCCCGAAGGTCTTCCGATCACGGGACACGATGCCGGGCGGCCCGGGGTCGAGGTGGATTCCCGACGGCCCCAGCGCGGCCAGTTCCTCGGCGACGCCGGCGCATCGTTGCACGCACTGTTCCACGAACTCGATCGGCGGGATGTCCCGGATCACCGAGTTGATCGCGATGAACAGCTCGTCGACGGCGGTCTCCCCGACCATGCGCGGACCGCATTCCGCCGGTGGCACTCCCGCCGCCGGGTCGCCGCGACCGGCCGCACGCGAACTGCCGATCGCGCGTGGCAGCACTTTCGCGAACAGTCCCAGTCGCGCTGCGCCGGACTCCCAGTCGATCAACTCGCCTCCCGCGCCAGCACGGCATCGTCGGTGTCCTCGGTCGGCCGCCCGAGCGCGTCGGCGGCTTCGACGGCCGCGTCGGCCACCCGCCGCAGGAACCGGGCCGGGTCGGGCATGGACTCCGGCGTCGCGATGAGCCCCATGCTGAGTTTTCCGGCGTAGCTGTACGTGGTGAGGTTGACGTCGGCGGGTGCGATCGCCAGGGCGAACGAGATCCAGTCGACGACCTCGATGTCCCCGACCCACCGAGTGGTGCGCGGACCGGGCATGTTGGCCGTGGTGATGTTGTTCATCACCAACGGCGCGCGGTGCGCGGCCAGACCGCGGAAAGCCGGTCCGAGGCGGCCGGTGTAGGTGGCCAGTGCGTCGGTCAGTTCGAACCCGACCTCGCGCCGACATCGCACGGTGGCGGCGCAGCTCTCCCCGGTGGCGGCGATCCGCTCGACCGGATCGGCCAGGTCCGACCTCAGATACGCCATCGCCGTGGCGATCTCGTTGCCGTGGACGCGCGTCGAGGCCAGGTCCCGGCACACTCCGAAGATGGACACCGCGACGCCCGGCTCCTCACCGCGGGCGATCAGTTCCGCCCGGATCGCCCCCGCGATGACGCCGTGCAGTGCCCCGTTCACGGTGGTGCCGGTGGCGAGCGCGAGCCGCTGGACGGCGGCGAGCGGGATGTCACCGGACGCGCAGACGCGTTCGGCGCCGCTGCGCGCGTTGAAACTCGTCCGGCGGACGGTCAGTGGTTTCGGGATGAGTTCGGCGTGACCCGCCTTGCGTTTTGCCGAGAACGCGCGTGCCAGGGCCGACGCCGCGGCCGGGAGATCGCGGACCATGCGCCAGGATTCCGCACGCGCCGCGCGTGTGAGCTCCCGCTCGTCGTGCTCGACCCGGGTCCGGTCGATCGGCGCACGACAGACCCGCTCGTCCGGTCCGGCGGTGGCGGCCATGAAGGTGTTGAGTGCGGCCAGACCGTCGGCGACGGCATGGTGGACACGTACGACGACCGCCTGCCGACCGCCGGCGAGACCGTGGACGAGCGTCAGTCCCCACAGCGGCCGGCGACGGTCGAGTTGCCGGACCGCGAGTTCGGAGAGGATCTCGTCGAGCTCGGCACGTCCCCCCGGGGCGGCGACCCATCGCTCGTCCAGGTGCCGGGTCACGTCGAAGTCGTTGTCGCGCACCCAGAAGGGACGGGCACGGTGTCCGCGCGCCCACGCGAGACGCTGGGTTGCGCGCGGGAACATCCCGAGGTGGTCGGGCAGGACGTCGGCGAGCTCGGCGAGGTCGAGGGGTCGTCCGCGCCGCGCGGTGTCGAGAATCGCGACCTTCAGCGTGTGCATCGGATTCGACGCCGACTCCATGTTGAGCATCAGCGCATCGGGTCCGGACATCCGTTCGGCGTCCGCACCACCGGCGGATCGGTCGATCTGCTGGACGGAGTTCATGTGTCAGCTCACCTTCCGTTCGGTCGAGGGTCCGGCGCCGAGTTCGCGCTTGAGAATCTTCCCGGTGGCGTTGCGCGGCAGTTCGTCGAGGAAGTACACGTCGCGCGGGACCTTGAACCCGGCCAACTGGTCGCGCACGTGTTCTCGGATGTCGTCGGCACCGATCTGGGCTCGCGGCGCACGCACCACGTGGGCGACGAGTCGCTGACCGAACCTGTCGTCGTCGACACCGGTCACCGCGACCTCGAGTACCTCGTCGAGCGCGTCGATGGCCTGCTCGACCTCGAGCGGATAGACGTTCTCCCCGCCGGACACGATCATCTCGTCGTCCCGGCCGACGACGAAGAGAAGCCCGTTCTCGTCGAAGCGGCCGACGTCGCCCGACACCATGTGCCCGTCGCTGAAAGCCTTGGTGTCCGAGCTGGTGTAACCGTCGAATCCCGAATTGTTCGCGACCACGATGCGGCCGACCTCGCCGACGGGCACTTCCCGGTCGTCGTCGTCGAGGATGCGGACGCTGGTACCGGTGAGCGGTCGCCCGGCCGTGTCCGGCGCGACGCGCAGATCGGCCGGGGTCGCGGTGGTGATGAGGCCGGCCTCGGTGGCGTTGTAGCTGTTGTAGACCACGTCGCCGTATCGATCGAGGAACGCGACGAGCGCATCGGAGCGCATCCGCGACCCGCTCGCGGTGACAAAGCGCAGTGTCGGCATCGGATGGTCGTCGAGGACCTCGTCGGGAAGATCGGTGATGCGTTCGAGCATCACCGGCACCACCGCGAGTCCGGTGGCCCTGTGGTCGCGGACCAGCTCGAGTGTCGCCTCCGGATCGAACCGACGCCGCATGATCATCGTGCACGACATCGTCGCCGCGATGGCCACCTGTCCGAAGCCCCACGCGTGGAACGCCGGCGCGGCTATCACGATCGATTCGCCTGCGCGCCAGGGAATCCTGTCCAGCATGGCGGCGAGGGAGGCGACGTCGGTGCTTCCGCCGCGACGGGCGCCCTTGGGCATCCCGGTGGTCCCCGAGGTCAGCAACACGATACGTCCGGCGCGTGGGGGCCGGCCGGGTCGCGAGCCGCTGTTCGCGTCGATCAGGCCGTCGACGGTCGCGCCCCGGGGCGACGGGTCGCCCTCCGTCCACGCGTGGATCAGCCGCATGCTCGGGAGGCGTTGCGCCGCAGGCGCGACGACCGCATCGAACTCCTCGTCGGCGATGAGCACGTCGGCGTGCTCGCGTTCGAGTACATCGGCGAGCTGAGGTGCGGCGAAGCCGGTGTTGAGGAGCACCGCGTCGGCGCCGAGCCGCGACGTCGCGGCGAGGGCCTCGACGAGGCCGCGGTGGTTGCGGCAGAGGATGGCGACGGTCGCGACGGATGTGCCGGCAGCGTCGCGCAATCCGACGGCGAGCGCATCGCAGCGGGCGTCGAGTTCACGCCAGGTGAGCTGACCCGCCTCGTCGATGAGCGCGATGCCGTCGGGATCGCGCGCCGCGGCGAGGCCGATACCGCTCACCGGCGACGCACCGCCGTGCCGACGCAGGTTGAGCCCCATGCGGATATATCGGTCGACCCTGAGCGAGCCGAGGAATCCACTGCGGATCAGGGTGCGAACGAGCCACAACGCGGTGGTGACGCGATCGCGGAGTTGCGAGATCATCGTCGTCTCCTCGTGGTCAGCCCAGAACCGGGAACCGGCGGGCGCGGGCGAGGTCGTCGAGAGCGTGTTGCATCCGTTTGCGCACCATCTGATCGACCTCGTCGTGTTCGGGGTTGTTGCCGAACTCGGCGGTGATGTCGATCGGGTCGAGGACCTCCGTCACGAGCTTCGACGGCAGCGGGATGTTCGGCGGGAGGTGGGCGGTCAGGCCGAACGGGAAGCCGAATGCGAACGGCGCGGTGTCGGTGCGCAGGAGTTTGTCGAGACGGAGGAAACGCGCCAGCGTGTCGCCGCGATTGAGGAACAGCTGCGTCTCCTGGCCGCCGATGGTGACGATGGGGACGATCGGGACGCCCGCCTCGAGCGCCGTGCGGATGTAACCGGTTCGACCGTGGAAGTCGATGGTCGCGCTCTGGCTGCTCGGCCGCAGCGCCTCCCACTCCCCGCCGGGGAACACGATCGTCGTGGCACCCGACCGCAGCGCGGCGACCGCGTTCTTGGGATGGGCGGGGAGGAAGCCGACCTTGCCGAAGATCTGCTTGCCTGATCCGGTGAAGATGAGGTCGTGGGCGAGGGTGTAGAGCGGACGGTCGGCACCGAACTCGTCGGCAAAGGCCACGCTGATGACCGGGACATCGAACGCCAGCAATCCGCCGGAGTGGTTCGACACCAGGAGCGCGCCGCCGTCGGGCACCTTGTCCATGCCCCGGACCTCGGAGCGGAAATAGGTCTTCGCCACGAGTTTCAGGACGGGCAGCACCCGCTTCACCCAGGTCTCGTCGCGTGCGGTGAGGTCGAAGGTCTTCGCGCTCATCGGTCACATCTCCTGTGGATCGCTCGTGCGGTTCGATCGGATCACCGCTCGATCGGCTGGAGCACGACGTCCGACCCGGGGTCGATGTCCTCGAAACCGCAAAATGAGAACACGTTCTAGTGGTTGAATTAGAACACGTTCTAATTTGCGTCGCCACTGTTCGTTACCTATGCCACAACTGACTGATCGGTAGCCACATGGAGTTCACCCTGGAGGACATCTCCGAAGACGAGGTCGCGCGTCGCCGCGCGGTCTACACCCCTCTCACCGACACCGTTCGGGATCTGGTCGACGCGGTGATCCGCACCGAGGTGGCCGATGAGGACCTCGACGAGGCACGACGGCGGATCGCCGAGGTGGTGGCCGACCTGCGGAGTCGCCAGATGGACGGCGCGTTCGGGGTGCGACACACGCGCGAAAACACCGGGATGGCCTGGGGAAACGCGGTGATCGGGGTGCGCAACGCGCTGGCCCCGCCGCTCGACGTCGTCCACGTCGACGACGGCGTGCGCAGCGCCTTCACCCTCGGGGCGGCCTACGAGGGACCGCCCGGCCAGGTCCACGGCGGTGTGTGCGCGATGGTCCTCGACCACGTCCTGGGGAATGCGGCCAGCGTCGAGGGCCCCTGCTACACCGGGACCCTCACCGTCCGGTACGGGCGGCCGACTCCCCTCGGCGCGCTGGTCGCGCGGGCGTGGGTGACCGAGCGGAACGGACGCAAGCGCATCGTCCGCGGCACGATCTCCGATGCGCAGGGGGTGACCTGCGAGGCCGAGGGCGTGTTCATCGTGCCCCGCGCGGCGGACGACGTCCCGTCCGTCCGCTGGTCGGCGGGCTGATGCGCGCCGCGGTGACCGGCCCAGGAGAGTTCGGCGCAGGCCGATTCCTCGTCGCCGACCTACCGGACCCGACGCCGGGCCCCGGCGAGCTCGTCCTGCGCGTGGCGGCGAACGGCATCTGCGGTTCCGACCTGTCCACCGCGCCGTTGCTCCCGCACGGGACGATCATGGGTCACGAATTCGCCGGCGAGGTCGTCGGCGTCGGGCCGGCAGACCCAGACGACGCCGGCCGGGGCCGCGCCGATCCGGCGCACTCCTTCCGGGTCGGCGATACCGTGGCCGCCATGCCGGTGATCGGATGCCACCGGTGCCGCGCCTGTCTCACCGGTGACGTCGCGCGATGCAGGTCGGCGCGCACCCTGGGACTCGGTGTCCTCCCGGGCGGGCTGGCCGAGTACGTCCTGGTCGGGGCGGCCGAGAGCGTTCTTCTCGAGGGCATCGATCCGGTCGACGGCGCCCTGGTCGAACCACTGGCCGTGGGACTGCACGCGGTCACCCGCGCGTCCGTCCGTCCCGGGGACCGGGTGCTGGTGCTGGGCGCGGGTCCGGTCGGTCTCGCCGCGCTGCACTGGTTGTCGCGCGGCGTGGCCACCGACCTGGTCTGTTCGGACCCGTCCCCGGGCAGGCGTGCGGCGGCACTCGATCTCGGTGCGTCCGCGGTGTGCATCCCCGACGAACTCCTTGCGCACGTCGGACCGGGCTTCGACGTCGTCATCGAATGCGTGGGCAAGCCGGGCATGATCGCCGCCGCCCTGGACGCGGTCGCCACCCACGGCACCATCGTCATCGCGGGCGTCTGCTTGAGCGACGACTCGTTCATGCCGGTGGCCGGGGTCGTGAAAGAGACCACGATGCACTTCGTCTCCTACTACACCGCGAGCGAATTCCGCACCGCGGCAGCCGAGTTGAGCAAGGGCGCGATCGGGTCGTCGGCGCTGGTCAGCGAGATCGTCGGGCTCGACGAGGCCGACCGCGTCTTCCGCGAACTCTCCGTGCCCAACGACCACCGAAAGGTGCTCATCTCACCGACGGTGTCGTCCGCCGGCTGAGGTGGCACTCGCGGCCGGCGGCGCACCCGGCGTACGGTCTCTGGGGTGAACAGTGCCGTTCCCGTGACCCCCGAGCCGTTCAGTACCGACGAGGCGCAGCGGGTGCGCGCGATCTGGTCAGAGCTGGACCTGCCCGGCATCATCGACGTCCACACCCACTTCATGCCGCGTCCGGTCATGGACAAGGTCTGGGCCTACTTCGACTCGGTCGGGCCGCTGGTGGGACGCGAGTGGCCGATCACCTACCGCGCCGACGAGGACGTCCGGGTGGCCACGCTGCGCGAGTTCGGGGTGCGGGCCTACTCGTCGCTGGTGTACCCCCACAAGCCGAACATGGCCGAGTGGCTGAACGGCTGGGCGCACGACTTCGCCGCCGGCCATGACGACTGCCTGCACACCGCGACCTTCTATCCGGAGGAGTCCGCCCACTCCTACGTCTCCCGCGCCATCCAGGCGGGAACCCGGGTGTTCAAGTGCCACATCCAGGTCGGCGACTTCTCCCCCACCGATTCGCTCCTCGACGGCGTGTGGTCCCAGATCGCCGATTCGCAGGTCCCCGTCATCATCCACTGCGGGTCGGGGCCCGCGCCCGGCACCTTCACCGGCCCCGAGCCGATCCGCGAACTCCTGCACCGGTTCCCGTCGTTGCCGCTGATCGTCGCGCACATGGGGATGCCCGAGTACACCGCGTTCCTCGACCTCGCGCTGGAGTACCCGAATGTGCACCTGGACACCACGATGGCGTTCACCGACTTCGCCGAGGAAGACGCCCCGTTCCCGGCGGACTACCTGCCGCGTCTGGCCGACGCCGGCGAGAAGATCCTCTTCGGCAGCGATTTCCCGAACATCCCCTACGGCTACACCCATGCGCTCGAGGCGATCATCCGCCTCGACCTCGGTGCCGACTGGCTCCGAGACGTGTTCTACCGCAACGGCTCCAGGCTCTTCGGGATCGGCTGAGCCAGCGGTCGGCGAGACCCCCGTCGACAAGAACCCCGGCTACAGGACCTGGGACAGGAAAGTCCGCAACCGGTCGGACTTCGCGTCGTCGAAGACCTGTTCCGGCCGGCCGGTCTCCACGACGGCTCCGTGGTCCATGAACAGCACGTTGTCGGAGACGTTGCGGGCGAAACCCATCTCGTGGGTGACGACCACCATGGTCATCCCCTCGGTGGCCAGATCCGCCATGAGCGAGAGGACTCCCTTGACGAGTTCGGGGTCCAGCGCGGAGGTCGCCTCGTCGAAGAACATGACCTCCGGAGTCATGGCGAGCGCTCGCGCGATCGCCACCCGCTGCTGCTGACCGCCAGAGAGCCGTGCCGGACGCACGTCGGCCTTGTTGGTGAGCCCGACGATCTCGAGTTGCCGGAGAGCGACCTCGCGGGCCTCGTCCTTGCTCAGCCCCTTCAGCTTTCGCGGTCCGAGCGCGACGTTGTCGACGACGGTCTTGTGCGGGAACAGATTGAACTGCTGGAACACCATGCCGATCCGCCGCCGGAGCTCGTCCGGGTTGTCCTTGAGGACGGACCGTCCGTCGAGCAGGATGTCTCCCTGATCGGGTTCGTACAACCGGTTCAGCACACGCAGCAGGGTCGACTTACCCGACCCCGACGGCCCGATGACGGTCGTGGTGGTGCCGGCGTCGACCTGGATGTCGACACCCCGCAACACGTGCTGTTTGCCGAACGACAGGTGGAGATCGGTACCGGTCAGCGAGACGGCTTCCCGGACGACGGCGGCATTCGGGGACGGTGACTCGGACTTGCTGAGATCGGGCACGGGCCTATCCCTTCTCGACGACGGTCGGGGGCAGCGGGTCGTCCTGGACCTCGGCGGGCCGTCCGGTGCGCAGGCGCCGGTCGATGTAGTTGACCAGGTGTGTCAACGGGATCGTCAGGATGAGGTACATGATTCCCGCGGCGACGAGCGGCGAGAGGTTGCCCGTCTGCGCGTTCAGGTCTCGGCCGACCGCGAACAGCTCCCGCTGGCTGGCCAGCAGCCCGAGGAAGTACACCAGCGAACTGTCCTTGATCAGGCTGATGAACTGGTTCATCAACGCCGGGAGCACCCGCCGGACGCCCTGCGGGACGACGACGAGCCGCATCGACTCCCGGTAGCTGAAGCCGATGGCACGCGAGGCCTCGAGCTGCCCGTCGTCGACGCTCTGGATTCCCGACCGGAAGATCTCGCCGATGTAGGCCGCGGCGAGCAGGGCGAGCGCGACCGCGCCGAGCCAGTACGGGTTGTTGCCGGTGATGCCCTTGACGACCGGACCCACACCGAGACCGACGATCAGGATGACGACGACCGCGGGCAGCCCGCGGAAGATGTCGGTGTAGACCCGCGCCGGCCAGCGCAGCCACCGCGACCGCGAGATCCCGCAGATCGCCAGGATCATGCCCAGGATGGTGCCGAGCACTCCCGAGACCAGCGACAGGATCAGGGTGTTGACGAGACCGGTCTTGATCAGCTCGGGGAATGATTCCTTGTAGAGGTCCCAGTTGAAGAAGGTGTCGCCGAGTTGCTCCAGGGTGCTCTTGGGCGCGGTCTCCTCCGCCGGGCCGGCCTTCTCGGCATTCTCGGCCGCGATGGCGGCGATGTCGGGCAGGTCCGGGGCGGGCGCGGCCTTGCTGCCGGGCTTCCATCCCTCGGGCAGTTCGCGGGGCACCCAGTCGACGTAGAGATCGGCGTACGTGCCGTCGGCGATGATGGCGTCGAGTCCGGAGTTGAGGGCCTCGGTGAGCCGCGGCTTGTTCTTGCCCACGGCCCAGGCGACGAAGTTGTTCACGCTGAAGGTGTTCTCGACGATCGCGGTGCCGTCGCCCTCGCGGACCGCCCCCTCCGCCTGCTGCGACGGAGCGACCCAGGCGTCGACCTGGCCACTCTTCAGATTCGCGTACGCGGTGGCGTAGTCCGGGAACTTCACCGGGTCGAGACCCAGGGTGTTGACGACGTAGTCGTCCTGGACGGTGCCCTGCACGACAGCGATCCGCGTCGAGTCGGAGAGGTCGCCGAATCCCTTGATCGGGCCGGCGGTCGGCGCCACGAGGGAGAAGTACCCGAAGTCGTAGCCGTTGGTGAAGTCGACGGTCTTGCGGCGGTCGTCGGTGGTGGTGATCGACGACGATCCGACGTCGAAACGGTTATTGGCCACCTGCGACAGAAGACCCGCGAACTCGGTGCCGTTGAACTCGACCTGCAGACCAAGCTTCGCGGCGACGGCCTTGAGGAGTTCGTTGTCGAAGCCGGTGAAGTCGCCCGCACTGTTCACACAGATGCTCGGCCCGGCATCGGACAGGGTGCCGACGGAGATCTTGCCGGGCGACAGCAGCTCCAGCTGACCGACGTCGATCTGGTCGAGCGGCGTGGTCGACTCGGTGGTGTAGCGGTCTTCACCCCCCTGATCTGCGGCGGCGAGGTTGACCGGCGCCGCCGACGCCGACGCGAGGCCGGCCGGCGCACAGCTGTCGGCGGGGGCGGCCTGCGCACGGGGCGCCGGTCCGCCGAGGATGGTCAACAGGCCGACGATGGCGGCCGTCAGGGCCAGCGCTACGACGCGAACAGCGCGCGGCGCGGCCCCGTGGGCGCGATGGGATCGGTGGTTGGACACCGTGTCGACACTATCCGGACGCACGAGAGGTGTCCCAAATTTTTGCTCGCCGGTGGGTTTAATCCCGCGGAGCTGCGCGTTCTCGTCGACCGCCACCGAACTACGAGCCCGGGACGCGGCGCCCGCCGGTACAACGCGTCACCGTCCCCGACCGACCGTGCGCGCCTACGTGAATTGTCTGTGTGAATTCTCGATTTGCTTGTCGGCTTCTGATGGCCGTGCTACCAATGATACAGGGAAACGGGATTTGTAACATCCATTCTCGACCGCGTCGGAATCGCGCATGTTGCGATTCATTCGACGATTGTCTCGCTCTCCCGACGGCCGTTGACGTGCTGTTACGCCGCGGCTTCCATCCTCCGTCGAATTCGAAACGAAAGCTGGAAAAACCATGCTGTCAGCAATCTTCTACGCAATCGAGGCCTTCGACAACCTGCTCTGGGACATCGCGGAAACAATCGTCACCGGAAGCGACGAAGCCGCCGGGTCGTAGATTCCTCTGCGAGCCGAAATGGTTCAGCAGTAGGTATCGCCAGGCGATACCTACTGCTGAACCTGTATGCAGGCCGGGGGTTCAGCCTCGGGCGGCGATACGCGCCTGGACCTCGGGGCGCCGGAGCGGGGGCACTGTCTTCGGCGGCTGACGACGCTCCGGCAGGACGTCGAGGAGTGTGCGCGTGGCAGCGGTGACCGCGGTGACCGCCGCCTCGAACGCCTCGGCGTTCGCCGCCGACGGGTGGCGGACCCCGCTCACCTTGCGCACGTACTGCCGAGCGGCCGCCTCGATCTCGTCCCCCGTCGCCGGCGGTTCCAGTCCACGGAGTTCGGTGATGTTGCGGCACATGGCAGATCCCTTCGGTCGGATGCTCGTGAGGGTCGCCGCCGGGACCGCACTCAGGTGGGGACCTCAGTCACCGATCTTGACGACCGCTTTGCCCAGGATCCGCCCTTCGGCGAGATCGGTCAACGCCTCGGGCAGCTGATCGAGCGTATAAGTCACGTTCACCTGGGGTTCCAGGCCGTCGGCGATCATCTGCGACAGCTCCTCGTGCAGCTTCGCGGGCAGATTCAGCTCCGGGTGGGTGCGCACGTATTCGCCCCACGCGGCACCGACGACCGCGATGTTGCGGAACAGGACCCGGTTGAGTTTGACGGTCGGGATACCGCCCGCCGCGAAGCCCACCACGACGTACCGGCCGTCGGGCGCCACCTGCCGCAGCGCCTCGTCGAACACCTCGCCACCCGACGGGTCGATCATGACGTCGACGCCCCTGGGGACGATGTCCTTGAGCTTGGTGCCCCATCCCTCCTCGAGCTGCACGATCTCGTCGGCCCCGGCACTGCGCAGGAGTTCCTCGGCGCCCTTGCGGTGCACGATGGCGATGACCCTCGCGCCCATCGCCTTGGCGACCATGATCGACGCGGTCCCGACACCGCCGGCGGCGCCGAGCACGCCCACGACCTCACCCGGCTGGGTGTGTGCCCGCGTCTTGAGCGCGAACAGCGCGGTCTGATAGTTGATCCCCATCGCCGAACCCTGCTCGAAGGTCAGCCCTTCGGGGAGCGGGAGGAGCTGTTCGGGTGCGGCCGCGACCTGCTCGGCGAATCCGCCGACGATCGACGCCACGAGGACCTTGTCCCCGACCGCGACCGACGACCCCTCGGGTGCCGAGCGCACCACGCCGGCGACCTCGGTGCCGGGGGTGAACGGGGTCGGGACGCGCAGCTGGTACTTGCCCTGACTCATCAGCACGTCGGGGAAGCACACGCCGCACGACTTCACGTCGACGATCACCTGACCGTCGGCCGGCGTGGGGTCGGGGACGTCGGTCAACTCGAGTCCGGAGGGTCCTGTCTCTGCGGTGAGCACCTGAGCTTTCATACGGCTCACCCTACGCGGCGACCCTCACACACCCGATAGGATCTGGTGCCATGTCACAACCCGCGGCACCGTCGCCCAACGCACCCTCCACCGACCGCCTCCGCGTCGCCGACGAGGCACCCGGATTCATGCCGCTCGACGAGGCCCAGACACTCTTCGAGATCGCCGGAGAGTATCTCTCGCAACCCGATTCGACGAAGGTCGGCGTGGAGATCGGAACGTACTGCGGGAAGTCGACCGTCTTCCTCGGTTCGGCCGGCGAGGCGCACGACGCCGTCATCGTGACGGTCGACCATCACCGCGGCTCCGAGGAACACCAGCCCGGCTGGGAGTATCACGACGAGTCCCTGGTCGACGCGCACACCGGAACACTCGACACGTCGGCACGGTTCCGCCGCACCATGTTCGACGCCGGGCTCGAGAACACCGTCGTCGGACTGCTCGCGCCGTCGGCTGTCGCCGCGAAGATCTGGGGCCGCCCGGCCGACTTCGTCTTCATCGACGGCGGGCACAGCATGGAGGCGGCGCAGACCGACCTCGACGGCTGGGCGCCGTGGGTGCGGATCGGTGGCGCGCTGCTCATCCACGACGTCTTCCCCGACCCGGCCGACGGCGGTCGGCCACCGTATGAGATCTATTGCCAGGCGCTGGAAACCGGGCAGTTCACGGAAGTTCGCGCCGAAGGCTCTTTGCGTGTCCTCCGCCGCGACTCGGGCGAGGTCGGCGCGCCACTGGCACCGAAGGTCTGACACCTCGGCGAGCAGAGGGGCGCGGTACTACCCCTCCCCGGCCAGCGCGCGCACCTTGCCGAGCACGTCGGGGTAGCGCTTAAGGTGCGCACCACCGTTGACGTCGAAGGCGGCACCGGTGATCCAGCGCGCCTTGTCCGAGGCGAGAAACGTTATCGTGTCGGCGATCTCGGCGGGTTCCCCGCTCCTGCCCAGCGGGGTGTTGTCGAGATAGTCCTCGGTGAGGCCCGGCACGAAGCCGATGCCCTCGGTCAACGGCGTCATGACCAGTCCCGGCGACACCGCATTGACCCGCACCCGACGATCCGCGAGCTCGAGGGCGGCCACTTCGACGAGCATCAGCACACCGGCTTTCGACGCGCAGTACGCCCCCATGCCCGCGCCCGGCTGACGCCCGTTGAGCGACGCGACACAGATGATCGACCCGCCGTCGGCGATCCGGCGTCCGGCATGCTTGATCACGAGGAACGTGCCGGTGAGGCAGGTGTCGACGGTGTTTCGCCACGCATCGAGTTCGAGTTCGGTCAGTGCACCAGGATTCGACAGACCGGCGCAGTTCACCACGGTGTCGAACTCGCCGGCATCGGCGAAAGTCGCTGCGACCGAAGCCTCGTCGGTCACGTCGAGGTGCACCGCCGCCACCCCGTCGCGCGCGGCCGCGACCTGGTCGGCACGTTCGGTGTCGCGGTCGGCCACGATCACCTGCACACCTTGCTCGACGAACGCGTCGACCGTGGCGAGACCGATGCCGGAGGCACCCCCGATCACAATCGCCCGGCTCATCGCGTCCCGGTCCCCACGACCTCGGACCTCGACACCAGATGCCTGGTCAGGAAGCCGATCTCGTGTGCGACGCATGGTTCGAAGTAATCGTTGCCCGCAAAGACGTCGAAGTGGTCGCACGGGTAATGGCGAACCTCGGCGCGCGCCTTGAACGCGGTCTTCGACGCCGCGTGCGGCGGTGCGGCGGAGTCGAAGTCGGCGATCTGGAAGAGCACCGGGGCATGGACACGGGTGGCGTACTTGTCGACCCGGAACGATCCGATCTCGAGCCCGACCGATGCGTCGACCTCGTTACGCCACGACGGCCCGGCGATGGCGCGATAACTCTCCAGGAACCCGGGCGCGGTCAGCGCGGCACCCACGTCGCCGGGTTCGCCGACGACCCGCATCATCTTGGGCGCGCGGCCGAACCGCCGCGCCACCAAACTGGCCACCGCGGTGGCGGTGGATCGGGCGATGGCCGCCCCACCGACCTGCGCATAAGCGACACGACCGGCAGCGAGACCGTTGACCAGCGGGACCACCGCGATGACCGCGACCACGTCGGTGCGATCGGCGGCGACGGTGAGCGCGTGCCCGCCGGACTGGGACACACCCCAGAGGATGATCCGCTCGGGATCCGCTCCCGGCTGCTCGCTGGCCGCGGTGACCGCCGCGCGATAGTCGTCGGCCTGGCGTTCCAGTGAGATCTGTTGTCGCGGATCACCTCCGGACAATCCGAAGCCGCGGTAGTCGAACGCGAGGACCGCCAGACCGGCGGCCGCGAAACGCTGTGCGTACGGGGCCAGGCCCGAGTCCTTCGTCCCGGCGAAGCCGTGTGCCATGACGACGACGGGGCGCTTGCCGTCGATCTCGAATGCCGACGACTCCGCGCCCGGGAAGAACCAGGCATCGCATTCGGCGTCGGTCGAGCGGAAACGTACGGTGGTCGCGCCGTCGGGGGTGCTCATGCGGAGACTCCCTTCGTGACCAGGTCCGCGGTGATCCCCGCCCAGGTCGGCGGCCCCTGCTGCCGGGCACGGCGGATGCCGGCCGGGATCTCCTTGGTCCGCATGTTGTGTTCGTAGAGATAGTGATCGAGCTGCTGTGTGTGTCGCGGCCGGTCGAGCATGTGCCCCGTGTAGTACTGCATGTCCGCCTCGATCGTCTGTCGCATCTCCGGCACCGAGGGAAGCCGGTAGTGTCCCGTCGCGTAGGCCCCGATCAGCCGCGCCTGGCACTCCACGAACGGGAACAGGGTCGGAACCGCCTGTGCGAACCCGGCGAAGACGAGGTCGTCGATCCCCGGGTAGAACATCCGCTTGTAGAGGTCGATCCGGTTGTCGGGCGCACTGATGAAGTCCGGGTCGAAGAACGGGAACGTGATGTTGTACCCCGTCGCGTAGATGATGATGTCGAAGTCGTCGGCCGTCCCGTCGTCGAAATGGACCGTGGACCCGTCGAATCGACTGATGTTGGGTTTGGGGATGACATCGCCCGACCCCAGGCGTAGCGGCAGTTCCACCGACTGGGTCGGATGCGCCTCGAAGAACTTGTGATTCGGCGTCGGCAGGCCGTAATCCTCTGGGCGGCCCGCGGTCACCGGCTGCATGACCTGGACGAACTTCCGCTGCCAGGACGTGGGCAGGTACGGCGTCGACCGGTAGTACTTGTCCGCCGGTTTGCCGCCGAAGTACTTCGGCACGATCCACGCACCCGACCGCGTGGAGAGGGTCAGCTTGTTGTCCAGCGCCTTCGACGACAGTTCGACGGCGATGTCGGCCGCGCTGTTGCCCAGCCCGACCACCAGGATGCGCTTGCCCGTGAAGTCGTGCGGGGTACGCGGATCGATGTAGTGGTGGGCATGCATCTCGATGCCGTCGAAGTCGCCGGGGAAGTCGGGCCACCGCGGATCCCAGTGATGACCGTTCGCCACCACCAGCAGGTCGAACCGTCGACGTTCGCCGTGCTGGGTCTCCAGTTCCCAACCGCCGCCGTCCAACCGGGCCGCGTGCTCGATCCCGTTGGTGAACTCGATCGACGAGTACAGATCGAAGGCCTCGGCATACGAATCGAGATACGCCTTCACCTGGGTGTGGTGCGGGAAGTCGGGGTAGTCGTCGGGCATCGGGAAATCCCGGAACGACAACTGATGCTTCGAGGTGTCGATGTGCAGCGACCGGTAGGCGCTGCTGTGACCGTTCGGGTTCCCGAACGCCCAGTTGCCGCCCACCCTGTCCGAACTCTCGAAACAGGTGTACGGGACGCCGTAGTCGGTGAGCATCTTCCCGGCGGTCAGCCCGCTGATTCCGGCGCCGATGATCGCGGTTGTTGGTAAAGGCACACTGCCCCCTCGATGGACCCGCTGTGGTCACGATGTGGATGTAGACACAATCTGATTTGTGTCTACACGACGGGACGTATCGTGTACACAGAATCCGCGAACTGTCTACGACGTATCTGCTTCCCACCCCGAGCGGACACCCGGACACACGGCGCGCGACGACCCCGAACGCAGGAGATGCCGGTGACCGAAGCCTCGACCACGACGGTCCACGAGCGGTTGCTCGACGCCACGCAGAAGTTGCTCGCGGACAAGGGCATCCGGGCGACCACCATGCAACAGGTCGCGGAGTCGGCGGGCGTGTCCCGCGCGTGGCTGTATCGGCACTATCCGGACAAACCGTCCATGATCGGCGCGACGATCGTCCGCCTGACCGAATCGTTCTGGCGCGACGCCCGTGCCGAGCTCGACGCCATCGGCGACCTGGCCGGCCAGCTCACCGCCGGGGTGCGTATCGGTCGAGGCGCCTACGACGACCCGGGCACGCTGCTGTTGAGGCTCCGCACCGAGGAGCCGACCGAGTTCGCCGAATGCGCGGGCGTCGGCGTCGTCAAACTGATCCCCGACCTCGCGGCGTTCTGGCTCCCCTTCGTCGAGCAGGCCGTCGACCGGGGCGAGATACACCCCGCGCACGATCTGCGCGAGGTGTCCGAATGGGTTGCGCGCGTGCTGATCAGCCTCGGCACCTCGCCCGGCGAGGCACTCGACATCGACGACGCCGCGCAGATCCGGCGTCACCTCGACCTCTTCGTCATGCCGGCGCTGTCCACACATCCGCGTGATCGAACGGCCGGCGCCCACCGGCACCCCTGGCCTGAGTGACGCCGATCACCTAGACTGGTGTCCAGTCAACCGTCCGGATCGTGCGGACGACCGAACGACGCCGTCGGAGGGCCACATGGATTTCGGGATCGTGCAGTTCACCAGTGACCGGGGGCTCAAGCCCCATGTCCTGGCTCCGCTCATCGAGGATGCGGGGTTCGCGTCGTACTACGTCCCCGAACACGGACACATTCCGACGCGACGCGACGCCGCACACCCCCGCACCGGCGACGAGACCCTTCCCGACGAGCGCTACATGCGCACCCTGGACCCCTGGACGTCACTCGCCGCCGCCGCAGCCGTGACCGAACGCATCCGGCTCGCCACCGCGGTGGCGCTGCCGGTGCAGTCCGACCCCATCACTCTCGCCAAGACCATCGCGACGCTCGATCACATCTCCGACGGAAGAGTCACTCTCGGTGTCGGATTCGGCTGGAATCTCGACGAACTCGCCGACCACGACGTGCCGCCGAAGCGGCGGCGGACCATGCTCCGTGAATACCTCGAGGCGATGACCGCTCTCTGGACGCAGGAAGAGGCCGAGTTCGCCGGCGAGTTCGTGAACTTCGGCCCCAGCTGGGCGTGGCCCAAGTCGACCCAGTCGCACATCCCGGTGCAGGTGGGCGCGGCGGGCAACGAGAAGAACTTCAAGTGGATCGCGCGCAGTGCCGATGGGTGGATCACCACCCCCGGCGAGGAGGACATCGAGGGATCGGTGTCCCTGCTCAAGCAGATCTGGTCCGACGCCGGCCGCGACGGCGAGCCCGAGATCGTCGTGCTCGACTTCCGGCCGGTCCCCGAGAAGCTCGAGAAGTGGCGCGAGATCGGGGTCACGACAGTGCTGTACGGCCTGCCCGACGACTCGGTCGAGCGCGCGACCGGATACCTCGCGAAGCTGGCCGGCAAGCTGGGCATCGAGCCCGCGGTCGTCTAGGCCCCCTGCTCCCTTCTGCTAGCCTGGTTCCGTTCTGACACGGGGTGCTCCGCGACCGCGGGGCTGAGATGAGACCCGAGAACCTGTCCAGGTAATGCTGGCGAAGGGATGTCATGTCTTTGCGTACGCTTTTGTCCGATACCGGCCGCTTCACCGATCAGCTGTGGGACCACACCTCCGGCCTGAGGGCGGCGATCGACGATCTCGAGTTCCTGCGCCGCCTCGGGGACGGGACGTTGCCCCTGGAGGTGTTCCGCACCTACCTGGAACAGGATTCCCTGTACCTGGCCGGGTACTCGAGAGCACTCGCGATCCTGGCGTCGAAGTCGCCGGATCCGCAGACCGCGGCGTTCTGGGCGAATTCGTCGGCAACCGCGGCCGCCGTCGAGGTCACCCTGCACGGCGACCTGCTCGAGGGAGGCCAGTTGCCGCCGCGGCAGGGTGAACCCGAGCCGTCGACCGCCTGCCTCGGGTACGTGTCCTATCTGATCGCCACCGCCGCGACCGAGTCGTACGCGGTCGGCGCGGCCGCCGCACTGCCCTGCTTCTGGATCTACGCCGATGTCGGCCGAGGACTTGCCGCGAGCGCCGCCGCGGTTCTCGCCGCCGACCCGAACCATCCCTATGCACAGTGGGTGACCACCTACGACGCCCCGGAGTTCCAGGAGTCCGCCGCTCGGGCAAGGGAATTGGTGGATGCGGCAGCGGCGTCCGCCGGCGCGGACGAGCAGGCCGCGATGACCGCGGCGTTCACCGTCGCCACCCGGTACGAGCTCATGTTCTGGGACACCGCGTTGCACCCCTACGCATGGCCCGCCGCATGATCGGCCGCGTGCACCGCACCCTCGCCGGGTTCGTCGTCGCGATCGCGGTGTTGTCGACAGCCACCGCGTGCGGGTCGGACTCCGCCTCCGACGACACCATCCGATTCGCGCTCGACTGGACCCCGAACACCAACCACACGGGACTGTTCGTGGCGCAACAGCGCGGCTTCTTCGCCGAGTCCGGACTGGACGTCGAGATACTGCCCTACAACAACACCGCCGTCGACACCGTGGTGGACGCGGGGAACGCCCAGTTCGGGATCAGCACCCACAACTCGTCCACCTTCTCCCGGGCCTCGGGCGCGCACACGATCTCCGTGCTCGCGCCGCTGCAGCGATGGGCGACGGGTATCGGGGTTCGGGCCGGTCGTGACGACATCGCGAGCCCGAAGGACCTCGACGGCAGGACATATGCCGGGTTCGGCGACCCCGGCGAGGAAGAGACCCTCAAGCAGGTGATCCGGAACGACGGCGGCACAGGAGATTTCACGTCGGTGACCCTCGGCACCTCCGCGTACGAGGCCGTCTACTCGGGGCGGGCGGACTTCACCGTCTCCTACCTCGCCTGGGAGGGCATCGAGGCCGAGCATCACGGAACCCCGATGAAGTACTTCCACTACACCGACTTCGGATTCCCGGAGGCCTACGCGATCGTCGTCGACGCCAACGAGGACTGGCTGGCGGAGAATCCGGAGCGTGCGGCGAAGTTCGTACGGGCGCTGCAACGCGGCTACCAGGCCGCGGCGGACGACCCAGACGCGGCCGCACGCGACCTCATCGAGGCCAACCCCGGCGCGTTCAACGACGAACAGCTGGTGATCGAGAGCCAGCGGATGCTCGCCGACCGGTACATGAAGGATGCCGACGGCAAGGTCGGCACGCAAACGCTGGAACAATGGGCCGGCAACTCCGGATTCCTCTACCGCAGTGGACTTCTCACCGGTCCGGACGGCGCTCCGCTCACGGCCGAACCGGACTGGTCGACCTACTTCACCAATGAGTACCTGGGCTGAGTGCCGTGGCCCCGCCCGCTAGCACCGGTCTCCGGCGGGCGGCACCCGCGATCGTGACGGTGGCGGCCCTCGTCGCGGTCTGGCAGATCTACGTCGAGCTCAGCGGAATCCGGCCCCAGCTCCTGCCGTCACCGTCGCGTGTCGCGGAGCAGGGGTGGGCGCACCGGAGCGAGATCGGGGTGCATGCCGCGGCGACTCTCCAGGTCACACTGATCGGATTCGGGGTGTCGCTGGTACTGGCATGGGTGCTGGCGATCATCGTCGACTTCTCCCCCGTACTGCGCCGGGCGTTCGTACCCCTGTTCGTCGCGTCGCAGACGTTGCCGATCATCGCGATCGCGCCGCTGATGGTCATCTGGTTCGGATTCGGCGTACTGCCCAAAGTCCTGGTCATCGCCCTGGTCACCTTCTTTCCGATGGCGATCGGGCTGATCGAGGGATTCGCGGCCGCCGACCGCGAGGCCGGCGCACTCCTGCGGAGCATGGGTGCCACTCGCCGCCAGATCTTTCGCTACGTCCGCCTCCCCTCCGCGCTGCCCCGGTTCTTCACCGCGCTGCGGATCGGCATCACCTACGCGGTGGTCGGTGCCGTGTTCGCCGAGTACGTCGGCGCCACGCAAGGGCTCGGCATCTACATGAGCCTGCAGAAGAACTCGTTCCGCACCGACCTCGTGCTCGCCGCGGTCCTGGTGACGGCACTCGTCAGTGTGTCCCTCTACCTGCTGACCTTCGCGGTCGAACGGGTCGTCGCACCGTGGGCGCGAGCCGAGAAGGCGCCGTCATGACCGACGAGACCCGCCGGCTCGTCGTGGACCGGCTGACGAAATCCTTCCCTCAGCCCGGCCGAGGTCGTCCCCGGCGGCATGTCCTCGACGCGGTCTCGTTCACGGCCGAACCCGGCGAATTCGTCTCCGTCATCGGGCCGAGTGGATGCGGCAAGAGCACGATCTTCAGCATGCTCGCCGGGCTCGACGTCCCCGACTCGGGCAGCGTCACCGTCGGCTCCGACACCGCAGTGGCCGGGCACTGCGCGTACATGCCGCAGAAAGACCTGCTGTTCCCGTGGCGCACGATCCTCGACAACACGATCCTCGGCCTCCAGGTGCACGGTGTGTCGACAGCCGAGGCCCGGCGCCGGGCCGCCGAACTGTTCCCCACCTTCGGACTGTCCGGGTTCGAGGACGCGCGTCCGTCTCAGCTGTCCGGCGGGATGCGGCAGCGGGCGGCACTGCTCCGCACGGTCGTGCAGAATCGCAATCTCCTGCTGCTCGACGAGCCGTTCGGCGCGCTCGACTCGCTGACCCGGACCGAGATGCAGTCGTGGCTGCAGTCGGTGTGGCAACGCTACCGCTGGACCGTGCTGATGATCACCCACGACATCCGTGAGGCCGTCTACCTCTCCGACCGGGTGATCGTGCTGTCCGCCCGTCCGGCGACCGTCGTCCGGGAAACACGCGTCGACCTCCCACGACCGCGGGAACTGGCGGTTCAGACCTCCCCCGAGTTCGTCGCGCTCGAGGGAGATCTGCGTGAAGTGCTGCACGACGAAGCGCGTCGGGCCCTCGCCGAGCAGACCGACCCGCGCTTGTCGATCGAGGAATGATCTTCCGAGCGATGACCGATCAGGGCGTCGGTGCCACGAGCCTCTGCCGCACATCCCGGAAGATCCCGTTGGCCACACTCGTACGGCTCACCGCGTCGGCCGCCAGCACGACCGCCGCCGAGGTCCAGCAGCTCTTCTCCACCGGCCAGCGTTTGCCGTCGGCGAAAACCAGTCCGGTCCAATACGATCCATCGGGGTCGCGCAGGTGCTGGATGGACGCGATGAGCTCGACGGCGTCGGCGGTGTCGCCGAGCGCATCGAGTGCCAGTGCGAGTTCACATGTTTCGGCGCCGGTGACCCACGGACGGTGGTCCACGCATCGAACCCCCTTGCCCGGCACGACGAACTGCTCCCACCGGCGAGCGATGAGCTCCTGACCGTCGCGACCGCGGACCGCGCCGCCGAGGATCGGGTAGTACCAGTCCATCGAGTGTTCGGACGGCGGGGTGAAGATCTGCCACTCGTCGCGCGCGACGTCGGTACGGATGGCGTCGCCGAGCACACTGTGAGCCGCGATCCAGGCGTCGTCGGGCTGGTCCATCTCCCCGGCGATCCGGATGGCGCAGTCCAGGGCCTGGAAGATGCTGGCATTGCCCGTGATCAGCGCCTCCCCGAACATCGCCCCGGTCCGGTGGTCGCCGCCCCAGCGGAACGCACCGTCGTCTCGCTGGAAGCGGAGCACACAGTCGATCGCCGACCAGACCACCGGCCACATCTTCTGCAGGAAGGCGTCGTCACCGGTGATCAGGTAGTGGTGCCACACCCCGACCGCGATGTAGGCGCAGAAGTTGCTGTCGGTGCCCGCGTCCTCCACCTTGCCACCGACGGTGCGGATGGGCCACGAACCGTCATCGCGCTGTTTGCGGCGCGACCACTCGTACGCAGCCTCGGCCTCGGCGTGAAACCCGGTCACCGACAACGCCATCGCGGATTCGATGTGGTCCCACGGGTCGGTCTGACCGCCCGGGAACCAGGGCAGTGCCCCGGACTCTTCCTGCATGCCGACGATCGCGGCACCCGTGGCGTGCATCTCGTCGGCCGTGACCACACCGGGGACCGCCGGAGCGGCCGTCATGGAGCTCCCGTCCTGGAGGGCCCGGTCATGAAGACGCGGTGGCGGTCTCGGGCTTACGCAGGTAGAGGGCCACCGACTTGCCGATGAGCGGGTTGAGCACCTGCTCCCCGACGCGGGTCAGCCACGGCTTGCTCATCATGTCCCAGACGAGCAGCTGGTGATAACCCTTCACCAGGACGTTGTCGTTGTTCTCGACTCCCACCGCGCATTTCAGCCACCAGTACGGGGCATGCAGGGCGTGGGCGTGGTCGGTGCCGGTGACCTCCAGTCCGGCGCGGCGCAACTTGTCCGCGAGCTCGGAGGCCTTGTAGATGCGAACGTGCCCACCCTCGACCTCGTGGTACTCGTCGGACAGGGCCCAGCACACCTTCTCCGGCCAGTACCGGGGCACGGTGACCGCCGCGACGCCACCCGGCTTGAGCACGCGCACCATCTCGGTGATCGCGCCTTCATCGCTCGGGATGTGCTCGAGGATCTCACTCATCAGCACGACGTCGAAACTGTTGTCCGAGTACGGGAGACGAAGCGCATCCCCGACCTCGGCGCGAGCCTTGGCCGACGCGGGCACATGCCCTTCGGCCATCATCGCGTCGAACATCTCACCGACGTCGGACATGTCGCTCTCGGACATGTCGAATGCGATGACCTCAGCGCCGCGACGGAACATCTCGAACGAGTGCCTACCCTGCCCCGCCCCGATGTCGATCGCCTTGGTCCCCGGTCCAACGCCCAGCCGGTCGAAATCAACTGTGAGCACTCACTGTCCCTTCTGTTGCCCGCCGGTGTCCGGCGAGCACGGTTTCGTAGTGCGCCGCCGTCTTCGCGGCCACCGCTGCCCAGCTGTAGTTCTCCTCGGCGCGGCGACGACCGCCGTCACCGAGTCGCGTCCGCAGGTCCGCGTCGTCGAGGAGCCGGCCGATGGCCTGGGCCAGACGTCCGGAATCCCTCGGCGGCACCAGCAATGCGGCCTCCTCGGCGGTTCCGACGACCTCCGGGATCGCGCCGGCCCGGGTGGCGACGAGCGGCGTGCCACAGCTCATCGCCTCCACCGCGGGCAGCGAGAAGCCCTCGTAGAGCGAGGGCACGCACGCGACCTCGGCAGAAGCGAGCAGACCGGCGAGCTCGGTGTCCTCGAGTCCGGACACCACCGTGACCCGATCGGAGATCGCCAGGTCCTCGATCATCTCGGCGGACGGACCGTTCGGGTCCAACTTGGACACCAGTACCAGTTCGACGTCGCGCTCGGACGACAGCTTGGCGACCGCCTCGAGGAGGTAGGACACGCCCTTCAACGGAGCGTCGGCACTGGCGACACACACGATGCGACCCGGCACCCGCGTGGCAGCCGGCGTGAAGATCTCGGTGTCGACTCCCAGCGGGATCGTCGTGATACGGCCCGACGGGATGTCGAATGCCTTGCGGATGTCGACCTCACTGCTCCGGGAAACGGTGAGCAGCTCAGGGATCCGGCGGGACACGCGACCCTGCATGCGCAGGAACGAATGCCACCGCCATGCGCTGATCTTGCGCCATCCCTTGGCCGCCTTCACCGCCAGCGTGCGGTCGCGCGTGATGGGGTGGTGGATCGTCGCGATCAGCGGGAAACCCGCCTTCTGGATGTCGAGCAATCCGTAACCGAGACACTGGTTGTCGTGGACGATGTCGAAGTCGTCGCGACGCTCCTTGAGGAGACGGGCCACCCGGAGGCTGAAGGTGAGCGGCTCGCCGAAGCTCGCCGTCCACATCGAACCGACCTCGAGGACGTCGATCCAGTCGCGGTACTCCGACGGCCGGGGCGTGCGGAACGGGTCCGGCTCGTCGTAGAGTCCCAGGCTCGGCACCTTGGTGACGGTGACGCCGGCATCGATGGCCACCTGATCCAGTTCCGGATAGGGCTGACCCGAGAAGATCTCGACGCTGTGGCCCAGGAGGGCGAGTTCGCGGGAGAGATGGCGGACGTAGACGCCCTGTCCGCCACAGTGCGGCTTGCTGCGGTAGGACAGCAGTGCGATGCGCACGGTCACCGCGCCCCGGCGGTGGCGGCCGCCTCGAACTCGGAGACACTGACGAACTTCGCGCGCACCCGGCCGGCGGCCTTGCCTGCGGACTTCTCGGCCGCGTCGATCGCCTTCCACCCGGTGAGATCGATGCGGTTGGCACCACGATCGGCCACGAGGGCGTCGACATCGTCCCGAGAGGTCGACGGATCGTCGAAGGCCGCGGCGACGAAGTCGGCGATGACCGCCTGCGCGGTCTCCTGGCCGCAGATGCGGTTCATGCCGATACCCCCCGTCGCCCCTCGTTTGATCCATCCCGTCACATAAAGGCCCGGCATCACCTCACCGCCTGCCGCGGTCTGGACGCGCCCTTCGCTGTTCGGGACCACGCCGTGTCCCTCGTCGAAGGGCAGGTCTGTGACGGGCACACCGCGGTATCCGATGGCCCGGAGTACCAGGCCGGTCTCGAGGTCGAAACGCTCGTCGGTGGGTGTCACCGCGACTTTCCCGGTCGCGTCGGCGTAGGCATTGCGCACGCAGGTAAGACTAGCCACTTCCCCGTCACCGGCAATTTCGACGGGAGACGCGAGGAACCGGAACACGATGCGCTTGTTCCCCTCGGTCTGCGGCCGCTCGGCGAACTCGCGGGCGAGCCGGATCTTGGTGGCGATCGTCGAGTCGAGCGTGTCGTCGGACAGCGCCGCCTCGGTGGCCGGGTCGAGGACCAGCTCGTCGGGATCGATGACCACGTCCACGCCCTCGACCTCACCGAGTGCCAGGAATTCGCTGTTGGTGTAGGCGGCCTGCGCGACACCGCGGCGACCGAGCAGCACGACCTCGGAGACCTTCGACTCCCGCAGTTTCGCGAGTGCGTGATCGGCGATGTCGGTCTTGGCGAGCTCGTCGGGATCGGTGACCAGGATGCGTGCGACGTCGAGCGCGACGTTGCCGTTGCCGACCACGACCGCCCGCTCACCGGACAGGTCGACGTCGAGTTCGGCGAAGTCGGGATGGCCGTTGTACCAGGCGACGAACTGCGTCGCGGCAACCGAGTTGGACAGGTCCTCGCCGTCGATGCCCAGCCGCTTGTCGGTCGAGGCACCCACCGCGTAGATCACCGCGTGGTAGCGCGCCACGAGTTCGTCGTGGCTGATGTGCTTGCCCACCTCGACATTGAGGTAGTACGAGAAGTTCTTCTTGGCCGCGACCGAAGCGAAGGTCTTCTCCACGCCCTTGGTGGCGCTGTGGTCGGGTGCCACCCCGGCGCGTACGAGTCCGTAGGGCGTCGGCAGGCGATCGAACATGTCGACCTTGATGCTCGGCTTGCGGACGAGTTCCTCGGCGGCGTAGAACGCGGCGGGCCCGGCACCGACGATGGCCACGTGCAGTTCCTTGTCGGGCAGCGGCGGCGCCTTGCGCGGCGGGACGAGCCCGCCCTCGACGTCGTGGTCCTTGTAGTAGTCCGCGTTGATCTGCAGGTACGGCTCGTCGCGCGCCTCCAGCTGATCGTCGGGGATGATCGCCTCCACCGGGCACTCGTCGATGCAGGCACCGCAGTCGATACACGTCTCCGGATCGATGTAGAGGGCCTCCGCCGTCAGGAACTCCGGCTCGTCGGGCGTGGGGTGGATGCAGTTCACCGGACACACGCTCACGCAACTGGCATCGTTGCAACATGGGCGGGTAATCACATGCGCCATCTGCTGTTTCCTCGTGATCCGACACGTAGAACGTGTTCTATTTTTTCGATTGAATGTATCTTAGCTGCAAAGATACCGGCGACCTACCGAAGGGACTCGAGTGAGCCAGGTTACGCCAGCAGTGTCCGGTGCATCACTTCCGGACCGCAAGCCTGGATCCCAGTTCTACGAGGTGGGATATCGGGTCCGCACCGGCGACGTCGACCAGGACATGCGGGTGCGGCTCGACGCCGTTGCGCGATACCTCCAGGACGTGGCCAACGACAACATCGAGGCCACATCGTTCGGTGACACCGATCCGTTCTGGATCGTCCGGCGCACCATCATCGACGTCATCGAGCCCCTGACATGGCCGGCCGCGGTCACCGCGCAGCGCTGGTGCGGCGCACTGTCGACCCGCTGGACCAACATGCGCGTGCGCCTCACCGCCGACCACGAGACGAACCGGTTCAACCCGCGGCCTCGCCCTCCGGGGCTGATCGAGACCGAGGCGTTCTGGATCAACGTCAACGAGAAGGGCATGCCGTCGCGGCTGTCCGACGAGGCGTTCTCGATGCTGTCCTCGATGACCGACGAGCACCGCCTGCGCTGGCGGTCGATGAACCCGGAGAAGGCCCCCGACCCCGCCGAGATCGACTTCCCCGACCGCGAACACGTTCTGCGGATCACCGACTTCGACCCCTTCAAACACCTGAACAACGCCGCCTACCTCGAGGCGATCGAAGACGAACTCGTCGAACATCCCGACCTGGTCGACGGTCCGCACCGCGTGGTGATCGAGTACCTGCGGCCCATCGTGCCCGGCACCCGGCTCATCCTGCGGCGGGTGCGCGAGGGCGACCGGCTGACCGTGTGGCTGATGATCCCGGGTACCGGCGACGAACTCGTGGTCGCGGCCAGCGTCGTCGTCGGGCCGATCCCGGAGTGATGGGTTTCGACAGGCTCACTGACCGCCCTGGAGCAGTAGCTCCATCAGTTTGATCGGCGCCTCGCACGGGTCGCCCTGGGGCGCACCGCGGGGCTCGACGAACCAGGTGAAGATGCCGCGGCTCGGCGCCCTGGCCGTCACCCCGCAGACCCCGGGACGTTCGGGGCTGCGCTGGGTGAATGCCGACTGACTGGCGACCTTGATGTTCTCGGTCTCGAAGCCCAGCTTTTTCGCCGTCTCCTTCTCGACGTTGACGTTGCCCCACTCGAACCAGTTGAACGTCACGCTGACCACGTCGGTGGTACCGGAGACCAGCCAGCGGCAGATGGCGCCGCTGAAGGAGCGCTCGGCGAATCCGCCGCCGGCGACGACGTCGGCGATCATGGCGTCGGGCAACACGTCGCATTCGAGCAGCAGGCGGTCGAACTGGTCGGTGTCGATGTCGCTGCTGCCGGACTGGTCCGCGGCACCCACGGGCACCGGCTCACCGTCGACGGTCCGTGCGCACCCGGCGAGGACGGACAGGCCCACCAGCACGGCCGCGATCAGGACGGCGAGCCGCTTCATGACGCACGCTCGATCGACAGGGTCGCCAGTTCACGCGCGGCATCGCAGATCTCTTCGATCGGTCGCGGTGTCGCGGCGTCGCCCCGGATCGACCACTCGAAGAAGTCCGCACCGAAACCGATGCCGACCTCACAGATCTGACCTGACTGCGTGTGGCCGATGAACCCCTCGTGACCGTCGATCTCGAGTTTGTCGGTCACGTCGCGCGAGAGCTTCACGTTCGCTTCCTCGCGACCGATCGGCGACCCGCGATACCAGTTGAACGAGGCGACGGCACCGGTCCTGGAACCGGTCGTGTCCCATTCGCACACCGAGGTGTTGTTCACGGTTTCGGTGAGCCCACCGAAACCGGTGATGCGGACGACCTCGTCGAGGGACACCCCGCCGCATTCGCCGAAGAACGGTCCGGAACCTGCCTGCGCGGGCGCCTCGGGCGTGTTCGGCTTGTTCGGGTCGGCCGTCGGCTCGTCGCCGGAACATGCGCCGACGACAAGCGCGACCGCGGCCAGCGCCGCGACGAGGAAGGTGCTGTCGCGCAGCCGGTCCAGCTGGCGCCGTTCACGTTTCGTCGGCCGGCCGGCACCCCGGTCGCGACGCGGCTGACTGGCCAGGATCTCTCTGGGCGGGGGTGGCGGAGACCGGTCGATGAAGCACTCCGCGGCCATCGGCGCGGACACCCGTTTGCTGATCGTCCGGGTGACCTCGACGATGCGCTCGTGCCCGGCGAGCCGCACCCGGATCTCGTCGCCCGGCACCACCGGCTGCGCGGGTTTGGCGGTGACCCCGTTGACCCGGACGTGCCCGCCACGGCAGGCAGCGCCCGCAGCCGACCTCGTCTTGGTCAGTCGGATGGCCCAGATGTAGGCGTCGACGCGGGTGGACACGATCAGCCGCCCAGCCGATTCGTCCCGAACGCGAGAACACGTCCGGCCGGAGCGTCTCGACCCGGTTCAGCGACCACGACGCCGACTCCCTTCACCGCTCTCCTCGACCCGTTCACCGCGCTTGCTTGGCGCCGGCGGGACTCATTGCGCACCACTGTAGCCGCGACGAATACCTCGACGCGGGCTCCGAACGGGCGACACCGTCAGCGCTTGCGGGTCAGCAGGTATGCACCCCCGCCGACGGCGAGGATGAGGAACAGGATCGCCAGAAAGGTCTGGTCGAGCAACAGCAACGCCGCGAACACGGCGATGCCCGGGGACACCGCGACCAGGCTCATCACCGGGTGCTCGCGCACGACCTCCGACACCGCTCTGCTCTTGTCCCGATCGATCGCCATGAGGCCCTCCCTGGTCGGTCGCCCCGCCCGCCCTGCACAACCGGCCCGGGGTCGTGTGCCCAGCGTAGTCCCGTCCGAGGGCGGAACCGTTGCGCTGAAGCATGTCGCCCGAGTTGTTGCCGCCTGAGGAGCGAGCTTCACGCTCTGCTCCCTGAGGTGCGAGCTTGCGAGCGTCACGCCCCGCTCCTTGAGGAGCGAGCTTGCGAGCGTCACGCTCTGCTCCCTGAGGAGCGAGCTTGCGAGCGTCACGAAGGGTTTCGCAGCCTCGGTCGCCAGACCCTTCGTGACGCGCCCTCCGCAAGCTCCGGGCGCTCCTCAGGGAGCAGGGCCGGCCAGCGGGTCTGTGGTTCTTTCGGATTAGGGAGCAGGGGACTCGTCGCTAACGCTCCTCACACCTCAGGGAGCAGAGGACTCGTCGGCGCTGCCCGCGTCGACGTCGCCCGCCTCCGTGCTGTCGTCGTCCGTGGTGTCATCGTCCGGGCTGTCGGATTCCGGAGCGTGCGACTCCCCCGCGCCGCTGTCGTCGGAGGGTTGCGGCGTCCGGTGCCTGCCGACGTAGCTGTCCTCGTCTGCCGCGCGGTGCTTGCCGACGTAGCTCTCCGCGTCGACGGCCTCCGGGCCGGCCGCCGCCTCGGGCGTGTCGTGCGACGCGATGCTGACCCGTTCGACAGGCGCCTCTTCCGCCGAACGGCTCGCGGACACCAGCGTGTTCGACGCACCGGTGTCGATCGGATCGGTCGCGGGCAGACCGAACGGGAACTCGTACGCCGGGATGCGGATGGCCGGGATGAACTCGCCGGTGTCGAGCTGACCCAACTCGATGACCGGCAACCCGAGGCGATTCGGCCGGAGCTCGCCGTTGACCTCGACCAGCGGCCGGAAGGTGACCGTCGAACCCAGCCAGTCGACCGTGATCGGACCGGTGAATCCGTAATCGCTCGTCAGCCGGAGGAAGTTGCCGCTGAACAGATCGTGGTCGCCGCCGATGCTCAGGCGGGCGAAGTCCTTGGAGAGGGACATCCAGTCGCTGTCGAAGTCGATGCCGGAGCCGCTCAGGATGCCGGCGAGCAGACCCTCGAGGACCTCCGCACCGAGGCCACCGAGAACCCCGCCCGGATCGGCGATCAGTGCCGTCGGATCGGTGAGCGCGAACTGCAGTTCGCCATCTGTTTGCTGGTAGCGGAAGTCGAATGTGCCCAGCACATTCGCACAGGCCCCGACGCCCTCTGCATAGGCGCCGGTGAGTCCGCCGTAGCAGCCGACGCCCGTGACACCGGGGATTGTTCCGATCTTCTCGCCGAGGACAGTGACGTCGAGCGGACCGGTGTTCCATGCATGGGCCATCCCGATCAGCGCGAACGACCTCGCCGTCCGTCCGTCGCTCGCACCCGCGGTCGCGATGCTCAACGGGAGGTAGGACGTCGCGCTCGCGTCGCCGCCGCGGTAGGCCAGCGCGAACTGGAAGCCGTTCCCGGCGACCGTCGCCGAACCCTCGGTTGCGGGGCCGTCGATCATCGTCGGCGGCAGATCGATGCCGAGCCGGCGGATGATGTCCCCGAGGACCGACCCGGACAACCCGTCGAACACCTGCTTGACCGGATCGTAGACGGCGACGGGTACGACCTCGATGCGGTCGGGCAGGACGACGGCGAGTCCGATGCCGCCGTACTCCGTGCTCGACGCAGAGCAGTCGGCCCCGTCCCGGACGGCGCCGGACATGCAGCTCTGGATCCGCCACTGCTCCGCGATGTCGGCGAGGGCGCCGTTTCCGATCGTGGTCACCAGACCTCCCAGCGGATTGGCACTGTCGAAACCGTTCGACCAGTTCCGCAGGTCGTCGATCTCGGACGGGATCGCCGGGACCAGCGCCGCGTCGGCCACCGCCGGTTCCGCCACCTGCCCCGCGCCGATCGCGGCGACGGTCGCCAGCGCCGCCGCCCCCGCGATCGCGCGGTGTTGCCGCCGCTGCGTCCGGTTCTCGCGTCGTGCGACCTTGTCCGATCGTCGAATCCCGTTGCGCCCCACCCTGGTCATCCGTCCCAACTCTCTCTCCCCGACCGCCCGAGCTGAGTAAGTGAATCATCACGGTCGGCGACCAGAGGTCAGATCGGTGGAAATGGCACGAGGCGGCCGTTCTGGACAGACGTCCCAGACTGGGCGTGAGACGGGTTCCGGCGCACGGGTTCCGGCGCAGACGAACCCGGTGACCGGGCTACCAGCGATCGCGGTCGAGACTCTGCCCGGAGGCGCCGGCGTCGGCGGCGCATCCGAAGCCGACGATCCAGCGGGCAGGTCCGGTCTCGCCGACGGCGATCTCGACCTTGCCCAGCATCATCGGTTCGGGGAGGGCGGCCAGGAAATCCCCGAGCGCTGCGGAAGGCACCGTCCAGACCTCGCCCCGGATCGCGCGGCCGGCAACCGGATCTCGGATCAGCCCCGGCTTCGGCGGGGTCGTGTCCAGCGCGACCAGGCGGTACGACGGGGTCGTGGTGACCTCACCCGCCCATCGGGCGCCGCGTTCGCCGAGCTCGTGGGTCAGCGGTCCGCCCCGCATGTGTGCGCCGAAGACCGCGAGCTCGATCGCGTCGCCGCGCTCCGCCCAGGACGGCGCCACCGTGTCGTCGCCCAGAAACCGGCGGGCCACATCGACGACGACAGCGTCGGCATGCGCGCGGCCCAGCAGTGTGATGCCGAATTGTGCTGTGCTGCCGTCCTCGTCGACGACCGTCCCGGCCGGTACCGCGAGGCCGCACAGGTCGAAGAGGTTGCAGAAGTTGGTGTAGGTGCCCATCCGCGAGTTGACGCCCACCGGGTCGGCGGCCACCTCGGCGAGGGTCGGGTGCGCCGGCGCGGTCGGCACCATCAGAACCGTGGCGTCGCCCCACTGCTCCATCGCCTCGGACCGCAGGTCCGCGAGCCGACGACGAGCCCGCAACAGGTCGACGGCCGAAAACCTCGCCGCGGCACCGATGATCGTCGACACGGTCGGGTCGATGCCGGCGTCATCGGGATCGGCGACGGAGCCGAGAAAGTCCCCCACCGCGTCGAACCGCTCGGCCACGAGCGCGTCGTCGTACAGGAGCCGGGCGGCCTCGAGGAACGGCGACAGGTCGATGGTCTTGACCATGAGCCCCGCCGCCTCGGCACGCAGCACCGCCTCGTCGAACGCGGCCCGCCACCGGTCGTCGAGCCCGGGCAGCTCGGTGGGCACCGCGACGACCGGGCGCTCGGGCGCGGCGTACGGGATCGACGTCGGGAAGGGTCGCAGGCCCTGCGCCCCGGCCATGGCCGCCATCGCACGGTCGGCCAGCGCGAGGTCGGCGGCGAAGACGGTGACGACGTCATAGCTCGCGCAGGCGGGCACCACTCCGGCGGTCGAGACCACACCGACGGTCGGCTTGATGCCGACGATGCCCTGCAGGCCGGCCGGCACCCGACCCGATCCGGCGGTGTCGGTTCCGATCGCGATGTCGGCGAATCCGAGGGCGACCGCCACCGCCGACCCGGAACTCGACCCGCCCGAGATGCGGTCGGGACGTCGCGAATCCCGCACCGCGCCATACGGACTACGAGTGCCCACCAGACCGGTTGCGAACTGGTCGAGGTTGGTCTTGCCCACCACCACCGCGCCGGCCGCGCGCAATGCGGCGACCGCGGGCGCATCGGACTCGGGGGTGAAGGCGAAACCGGGACATCCCGCGGTGGTCGGCAGACCGCCGACGTCGACGTTGTCCTTCACGGCGAGAAGCACGCCGGCCAAGGGGCCGCCCGCGGCGACGGACCGCTCGTACTCGGCTGCGACCTCACCGGCGGGTCGCAGGGTGATGAACACCTCCGGACGGTCTGCCTCGGCGATCCGCGCATACAGCTCGTCGATCCTGCTCATGCCACCTGCTCCTCGTCCTCTCTGATCCCCGCTGCCCCGGTGCCGGCGAGCTCTGCCCCGGCGGCTTTCGCCGCGAATTCGCCTTGCACCGACCACCGTTCGCGCTCTTCGGCCCGGGCGGTCTCCATCTTCTCCCGCCGGGTCGCGATGTCGGCGGCATGCTCGTCGAGGAATCGCTGGTGCGCGGCCAGCGAGAATTCACCGTCGACGATCTTCGTGCTCTCACCACGCCCGGCGGCGACGTCGGCCCGCATGTCGAGGAGTTCCTCCGAACTCACCGGGTACCAATGGATCCGGTCGAAGAACCGCAGCAGCCACGGATGCTCGGGGTCGAACGCCGGTGCCGGCAGCGGATGCCGGTGGTTCCACACCTGCGTGGTGCGGCCGACGAACTGGTAACCGCCCGGCCCCTCCATGCCGTAGATGCAGAGGTAGGCGCCGCCGATCCCCACCGCGTTCTCCGGCGTCCAGGTGCGGGCGGGGTTGTACTTGGTGGTGACGAGGCGATGCCGCGGGTCGAGCGGGACCGCAACCGGCGCACCGAGATAGACGTCCCCGAGGCCGAGCACGAGGTAGCTCGCATCGAAGACGGTACGGTACACGTCGTCGACGGAGTCCAGGCCGTTCATCCGCCGGATGAACTCGATGTTCCACGGGCACCACGGCGCATCGGATCGCACGCCCAGCATGTAGCGTTCGATCGCCTCCCGGGTGGCGGGATCGTCCCACGACAACGGCAGGTGCACAGTACGACTCGGCACCACGAGGTCCTCGGCGGCCGGCAGCTGGCTCTCGCATTCGGTCAGCCACTCCAGCATCTGCGCCTGCGACCACACGTCGGGATCCGCCTTCACCTGCAGCGAACGTATGCCCGGGGTGAGGTCGATGAGTCCGCGCGGCTTCTCCGCGGCGATCCGCTCGCCCAGCGCGTGCACCCGGGCACGCAGGGCGAGGTCGAGATGCATCTCGCCGTATTCGACGAGGATGTTGTCGTCACCGGAACGGCGGTAGGTCACAGAGGTCGATCCGTCCGCGGTCATCGTGGTCCCGAGGATTCCGTTGTCGGGATCGCCACCCGACGACCAGACGTCGACGAAGCTGGCCCGCCGGCCCAGACCGAGCTCGGAGGGTGAGGCGGCCCGGTCGCCGCGTACCGCGACGAACCTGATCGTGTCGCCCGGCTTCAGCTGGCCGAGCTTCCACCGTTGCGCGGTCGTCACGGTCACCGGACAGACGAATCCACCGAGACTCGGGCCGTCCGGACCGAGGAGGATGGGCGTGTCCCCGGTGAAGTCGAGAGCGCCGACGGAGTAGGCGGTGTCGTGGATGTTCGACGGGTGCAGTCCGGCCTCACCGCCGTCGTCGCGTGCCCATCGCGGTTTGGGGCCGATCAATCGGATTCCGGTCCGGTCGGAGTTGAAGTGCACCTCGTAGTCGGTCGCGAACAGGTCGGCGATGTCCTCGTCGGTGAAGAACTCCGGCGCTCCGTGGGGCCCCACGGTCACGGCCAGCTGCCACCTGTTGGTGAAGGCCGGCTGCTCGTCTCCGAGAATCCGACGCGGCGCCCCGGCCGGCGCGCCGAGCAGTTCGAGGCGGTCGCCGGCGACGAGCGCCCGGCCGTCGAGTCCGCCGAACCGGCCCATGGTGAAGGTCGACCGGCTGCCGAGATGATCGGCGGCGTCGAGCCCGCCGGCGACCGCGACGTAGGCCCGCATGCCCAGGACACCGGTCGAACCGATGTCGAGGACGTCACCCTCGGCGACAGTGAGCGGGACCCACTGCGGCACAGCCGCTCCGTTCACGGTCACGGGCACCGGCGCGCCGGTGACGGCGACGACCGCGGGCCGGTCGAACCGCAGTGCGGGTCCCATGAGCGTGATCTCCAGGCCGGCGGCGGTCTCCGGGTTGCCGACGGCGAGGTTGGCGAGCCGGAAGGACAGGTCGTCCATCGGGCCGGACGGCGGCACGCCGACCTTCCAGTACCCGACCCGGCCGGGCCAGTCCTGGATCGTGGTGAGCGGACCGGACCGGATTACGGTCACGGCACCCGGGGTGGTGGCAGTCATGATGGTGGATTCCTCGTCGGACTCGGTCGGCGCGCGGTGGGAGCGGATTCTCAGAACGGCCGGGTGACGATGACCCGGACCGCGGTGGGGTCGAATCCGTTGCAGGGGTTGTTGATCTGCGGGCAGTTGGAGATGAGCACCAGGGTGTCGACCTCGGCACGCAACGCCAGACGCTTACCAGGTGCGGACAACCCGTCGACGATCCCCAGCGAGCCGTCGGGGTCGACGGGCACGTTCATGAAGAAATTGACGTTGCCGACGAGGTCGGCCTTGCCGAGCCCGTGGCGGCTGCCCTCGATGAGGAAGTTCTCGACGCACGCGTGCTGATGTTTGGTGTGGTGCCCGTAACGCAGCGTGTTCGACTCCTGCGAGCATGCGCCGCCGAGGGTGTCGTGGTTGCCGACCTCGTCGGCGACGATCGTCATCAGCGCTGCGGAGTCGTGATCGCGGATCACACTGCCGGTGGTCAGGAAGATGTTGCCCTGCGCGGCGATGGTCGCCTGGGCCGAATACCGTCGGGACGTGTCGGCGGCCGCGTAGAACAGCGTGTCGACGGCCTGGTTGCCGTGGAGGTCGACGATGGTGAGGACGTCGCCGGCGGCGACGACACCCGACCACGGTGCGCGCTCGCCCACCTGCGCGTCGTCGACGACGGCGCCGGGGACGAGGGCGAGTTCGGCGGCGGGCGCCGAGGTGAAATCGGTGATGACTGCGGTGCTTGTCTCGGTCACGATGGTGTCCTCTCTGTTGGACGGCTCAGTGATGAGCCGCGGCCCAGACGTCTTCGGAGTTGGCGGCGGCGCGCTGGTACTCGGGGTCGGTCCCGGCGACGTCGGCCAGCAGGGCGTCGAGATCGCTCTGCGCCTGCCACGCCAGCACTTCCAGCGAGGTGGTGCCGAAGTCGGGCGACGGGTCGAGCGGATGCGCGGTGTTGACGACCGCCACCGTGCACGGCAGGTGCAGGATGAGGTCCACCGTCCGGCCCGGTCCGGCGCTCCCGGTCGAGCGCAGCGACCCGTCGGCGTCGACGGTGACGCCGTGGAAGAACGACAACGACGGGGCGACATCCGCGGGTGCCAGACCGTGCTTCGCCGCCGCCAGGGTGAACAGTTCACGGCCCGCCGGACTCGCCGAATGCACCTCGCCAGCTCCGTATTTCGCAGCGTTTCCGGCGAGAGTCGAGGTGCCGCACAGCGCGTCATGGTGGCCCGAGTCGTCGGCGACGACGGTCGCCAGCACCCGCCCCTGATCGCTGAGAAGCGGATGCCCCGCACCCAGATACGCCTGCCAGGGCACCTTGACGGTGTCGGCGACGTTGAGACGCTCCCACGGCGCGTCGGCGCGCCACAGCAGCAGGTGCGCGCAGGCCGCCCCCGCGACGTCGGTGAACCGCAGCCGGGTCCCCCGTGCCAGGACCTTGCTGGTGTACCGGCCGCCGGGAACGGTCTCCGCCCAGGTCAACGATGCGGCCGGCACGTCAGCGGGCGGGTTCGGCCAGGCCGATGCCGGCACCACCGGCATGCTGTCGGTGATCGCGCCGGCTTGTGCGCGGGCGTGTTCGCGGGCACCGGAGGTGGTCCCGGTACCGGGAGCGGTGATCGTGCTCATGGGAACTCCTTTGTCGTAGTGGGTGTTCGGCGTGCCCCTTCGAGGCTCGTCGCTTGCGCTCCTCGGAATAATCCGCTCCCTGAGGTGCGAGCGAAGCGACCAACTCCCTGCTCCCTGAGGTGCGAGCGAAGCAACCAACTCCCTGCTCCCTGAGGTGCGAGCGAAGCGAGCCTCGAAGGGTCGCGACCTGGATTACGCGGACAGGCGGGTGCTCACCGGTCGCGGATGCTCCTTGCCGCGGGGGTAGCAGGCGATCCCGACGAGGACGGTCGCCACGATGCAGATGGGTCCGGCCCAGCGCAGGATCGGCATCTCACCGGAGGGGTCGAAGACCTCGGCCCGCGGCCACGCCAGGTTGATCACCATCAGGGCGCCGTAGAGCACCGCCAGGGCGTTCACCACGATTCCGAAACGGCCGAGGCTGAACAACTTTCGCCCGCCGGCGTCGACGGCCGGGGTGTCTCCGCCGCGATGCGGCCAGCCCTGGAACCGTCGGTAGATCATCGGACCGGTGACGGCCAGGTAGGCGAGGTAGATGAGGATGATGCACACGCTGGCGAGGGTCGCGAAGATCGCGGAGTTGCCGACGTTGACCAGCAGGATGCCGATGCACAGCACACCGATCAGGATCGACGGCAGGATCGGTGTCCCGGTGCGGCTGTTGACGTGGGACAGCTGCGCCGAGAACGGGAGCCGGCCGTCGCGCGCCATCGAGAACATCAGCCGCGAGCAGGCGGTCTGGATCGCGAGGGTGCAGATGAAGATCGCGATCGCGACGTCGCAGAGCAGGACCTTGCCCCAGAAGCTCCCGAGAACCGAGTCGAGCACGTAGGGCAGTCCGCCGGTTGCGAGTTGCTCGTCGAGGGTCGGGGCCGCCATGAGGGTGCCGAGCAGCATCAGCCCGCCGCCGATGGCCGAGACGGTCAGCGCCATCCGGATGGTGCGGGGTGCGACGCGGCGCGGGTCCCGGGTCTCCTCGGCCAGTTCGCCTGCCGACCCGAACCCGACCATGACGTAGGCGGCCATGAGTCCGGAGACGATGAACGCCCAGATGTAGCCGGGTTGCTGACCGGGAACGCCGGTGTCGAAGACGACGTCGGGGCCGCGCTGCGCATGGGTGAACAGTGCCAGGATGACCGCCACGACGCCGACGAGTTCACAGACGACACCGATGCTGTTGACGCGGCTCATCCACCGGACACCGACACAGTTGATCGCGGTCACGATGACGAGCAGGACCGAGCCGAGCAGGACCGCGTTCGCCGCGCCGCTCGTGGTGGTGAGGGTCGGGTCGTCGCCGATGATCTGGAAGCCGATCCAGATCGACGGCAGGACGACCTGCAGGGCGATCGCGGCCGCGGCCGCGGTGACGATCTGCGCGATCATCATGAACCAGCCGCCGAACCAGCCGACGACCTCGCCGCCCATGCGCCGCGACCACTGGTAGATCGCACCCGAGATCGGGTACCGCGCAGCGATTTCGGCGAAGCACAGGGCGACCAGGAACTGGCCGGCGTAGACGATCGGCCAGGTCCAGAAGAAGGCCGGGCCGCCGAAGCCGAACCCCAGGCCGAACAGCTGGAAGATGGTGGTCAGGATGGAGACGAAGGAGAACCCGGCAGCGAAGGACGCGAACTTGCCGAGCGAACGGTGGAGTTGCTGGTCGTAGCCGAGTGCCGAGAGGTCATGGGCGTCGGCGTCCGGGACGCCGGCGGGCGAGGAGGGCGTCGCGGGAGCCACTTCGGGGGTGGAGGTCATGCGCGGTCTTCCTTTCGGAGAAGAAGCTCCACGTTGAGCACGGTGTGAGTCAGGCACTGTTTCCTGTCACCTGATAGGTAAGCCCTCGCTGATTTCTATCAATTGACAGAAATGTTCCGGTCGTGAAAACTCCGGTTACGTCCTCGTTACACGCCCTGGGCTTCCCCGACCTGCGGGTTCACGCGCGGCAGAAGCACGCGATTCGTCGGCTAGGGTCGAGAAATCGCCCCGACCGCACTGAGGAGACGAGCATGCCCACCGGCTCGAGCGCGCCCCCGACTCCGATCGGTCGCGGCCGACCGCGCCTGGTACCGGCCCGGCGACGCGGGCAGACCGCCCGCGAGGAGATCCTCGACGCCGCCGCAGAATTGTTCACCCGCCACGGGTACACCGGGACGTCGACGCGGATGATCGCCGAGGCGGTGGGCATCCGACAGGCGTCGATGTACCACTACTTCGGCACCAAGGACGACATCCTCGCAACGCTGCTGGAGACGACCGTGGTCGCCTCCCTCGAACGCGCGCGGGGGCTCCTCGACGGCGACGAACCCGCCCGGGCGCGACTCCTCGAACTCGCGCGATTCGACATCGATCAGCTGGCGCGGTCGCGCTGGAACCTCGGTGCGCTCTATCTCCTACCCGAGGTCGCCGATCAGCGATTCGTCGAATTCCGTTCGGCTCGACAGGAATTGGCCGTTTCGTATGCCGCACTGGCGGCTGCGGCGCTCGGCGACGACACCGACAAGCGCACGCTGCTCCCCTTCCGGTTGGTGGAGTCCGTCATCATGATGCGCGCCGACGAGCAGCGCGGCGAACTCGGCGAGCACACCGCCGCCGGTCTCGCCGACACCGTGATCGACGCAATCTCGCGGATTCTGTAGCAGCAGTGCGTATCTGGCGCGCATTGTCGCTACGGAATCCCGGGAGGCTCGACGACTAGCAGGTCCCGATCACGCCTCCCCGCAGCGCCACCTCCATCTTGCGCACGATCGAGCAGTCCGCCGGACCACTCCCGGCAGACCCCATGGGCTCCACCCGCTTGACGGCGGGAGTCGGGGCCGGCCGGCGGGAGACGGGCCCGGTGACCTCCGGGGCGACGACCGGCGCGGATGCGGCATGCTTTGCCTGATGCGGGACGACGGACCGTTCGGTCGCCACCTCCCCGGTGTCCGGGCGCAGATGCCGCGGCCCGCTGATCGGTACCTTCCAGCCCTTGTCGTAGCCGTGCGCGGCGCCGATCGCGACACCGGCGGCGACCGCGGGCAGCGCGACGAGGGTGGCGACCACGGCCGTCCCCACCAACGGCCCGACGACGAGTCCGGTGGGCCACAACGGCAATGTGAGGATCAGACCCAGTGGGGCACCCACAACGCCACCGACCGCGAGGGCGAGGGGCGCTGCCACGCCTGCACCGATGACCCCGCCGACCGCCGCGTCGCCGACCATCTGCTCGGCCACCCGGTCCGCTCGATCGGCCGAAACACCATTGCTGCGCAACACATCCGAGATTCCCTGCACGATCTCACCGGAACCCGCCGAGATCTGCGCCGCCAGTTCCGGCGACACCGCATTCGGACGGGTCATGTCGAGGTTGCCGACCCGGACCCGGTCTCCGGCATCGGCGGCAGCGACCGGCACCACGACCTGACCCAGCGGCCGCAGGTGCCTCGGAGCCGGCGATCCGACGGCCGAGCCCGCTTCCGGCCACTGACCGACCACCACGGGGGCGGCGTCCGACACCAACGAGGCGTCGACGCGCGCGATCCGGAAGGCGTTGCCGGACAGCGCTTGTTCCCCTGGAGTCGATGTCGTGGGTATCAGCGGGACGGGCAGGGCGACACCGGGCGAGGCCGCCTGGGCGAGGGCCGGAACCGTCACCGTGAGCGATGCGGCCAATGCGCAGCCGAGCAGGGCGCCGGCCGGGCGGCGACCGCGCGGACGTGGGCACCGGTGTGCGCCGGATTTGCCGATCTTGTCCATGGACGACCTCATTTCTTGATGGTGAACCGATCATCGTGAGAAAACGCTAACCCCGAACCGGCCTTCCGCGTGGCACTTTCGGGCGTCAGGTGCTCGTCGAGCACGGCGGCGATCTGCACGATCGCCTCGTTCTCGGTCATCCCCAGGTGGTGGGAGTCCACGTCGACATTCGTGATGCTTCCCCGGATGTGGCGACCCCACCCGTCGGCACCCACCGCATCCGGTCGTCGATCGCGCACGGCGGTGAAGTAGAGCACGTCGGCATCGACGACCGGCGGGTGCCACTCACCGGTCGCACGGATCAACAGGTTGTAGGCGTCGGTCAGCCGCTCGATCGTCGCGGCATCGATGCCGAATCCGTCTCCGAGACGCTCGGCGATCTGCTCGGCGGCGCGTTCGGCGGTCGCGTCCGAACTCACGAAGTCGATGCCGAGCACCGGTCCGAGGTTGCTGATCAGTTCGCCCGCCGTGACGGCGGTGATCGCCGACGTGTCGACGCCGTCGGCCTCCGCGTCGAGCATCGCCAGCAGCGCGACCTCGTGACCGGCCGCGCGCATCTCGGCGGCCACCGCGTGGGCGATCACACCTCCCAACGACCAGCCCAGCAGGTGATACGGCCCGTCGGCCTGTACCGCCCGGATCTCGTCGAAGTACCTGCGCGCGATGTCGGACATCGTCGTGGGACCGGGCACCTCACCACCGATCTGCGGCGCCTGCAGGCCGTAGACCGGCCGGCCGGCCGGGATGTGTCGGCTCAGCGTCTGGTAGCACCAGGCCAGTCCCGACGCGGGATGGATGCAGAACAGCGGCGGCTGGTCGCCGTCCGGGCGGATCGGGAGCAGCACGTCGAGTCCTACACTGCGCGACCCGGGGCCACCGGGCCCGGCCGCGGAGTCGTGTTCGGGGTCGAACCCGGTGCCTGTCCCGGCCTCGATCCGCCGGGCGAGGTCGGCCGGACTCGAATCGGAGAGCATCCACCGGATCGGGATCTCCACGTGCAACTCGGTCTCGAGATCGTTGACCACCTGCACCGATCTCAGCGAGTTGCCGCCGAGGGCGTAGAAGTCGTCATCGGCCCCGACTCTGGGCACGCCGAGCACGTGCTCGAATGTCCGCGCGATCTCGGTCTCCAGCCACGACGACGGTGCGCGGAACCCGGAGGCGTCGCGCGGCGGCTGCGGCAGCCGAGCCCGGTCGAGCTTGCCCGAGGCGGTGAGCGGCAGCGAGTCGAGCACCATCACCGCCGTGGGGATCATGTATCCCGGAAGCGCTGCCGAGGCGAATGCGGTGACCTCGGCGGTGTCCAACGATCCCCTCGCATCGCCGCGGTCCGGCCCGGACGGCACCAGATAGACGGTGAGATAGTCGACCGCGTCGGTGGAGGTGACCGCGGCCGCCGCACGGGCGACATCCGGATGCGCGGCGAACACCGCCTCGATCTCGCCGAGTTCGATGCGCAATCCGCGGAGCTTGACCTGGAAGTCGCTGCGTCCCAGGTACTCCAGCTCACCGCTCCGGCGACGACGCACCAGGTCACCGGTGCGGTACATCCGGGCGCCGGCGGCGAACGGATCGGCCACGAAACGATCGGCGGTCAGACCGGGGCGTCCGTGATAGCCGCGCGCCACCTGCGTACCGGACAGATACAGGTCTCCGGTCACACCCACCGGCACCGGCCGCATCCGCGAATCCAGCACGTAGGCGCGGGCATTCCACACCGGCGCCCCCATCGGCACCGCACCGTCGTCGGCCGTGCCCACCGCGGAGGCGGTCGCGTGCACCGTGAACTCCGTCGGCCCGTAGAGGTTGTGCAGCTCCACCCCCGGCAGCGCGCGGCGGGCGGCGTCCACCACATCGGGCCCGAATGCCTCACCGGCCACGAGCAGTGCCCGCAGCGACGTCACCGAGCCCACGGGCAGGGCATCGGCGAACACCGCCAGCATCGACGGCACGAACGACGTGACGGTGACCCGATGCGCGGACATGACCTCGGCCAGGTATCGCGGATCGGTGTGGCCATCCGGTCGCGCGATGACCAGCCGGGCACCCACCGCCAGAGTCGCGAACAGTTCCCACACCGACACGTCGAACGTCGCAGGGGTCTTCTGCAACACCACGTCCGCCCGGTCGAGGCCGTACTCGGCACAGATCCAGCGCACCTGGTTGACCACCGAACGATGCGACACGGCAACACCTTTGGGCCTGCCCGTGGAACCGGAGGTGAACAGCACGTAGGCGAGGGCATCCGGGTTCAGCGGTCTGATCCGGGCGTCGTCGCTCACCGGCGAGTCGTCTAACTCCGACAGGTCGACGGCGTCGAGTGAGGACAGCACCAGCACGGGCGCGGCGCACTCGATCATGTAGTCGATCCGTTCGGCGGGATGATCCGGGTCGATCGGCACATAGCCACCGCCCGCGGCATGCACCGCGTACATCGCGGTGAGCTGGTCGAGCGAGCGCCGCATGCGAAGAGCGACCAGCGCGTCCGGACCCACTCCCCGAGCGATCATCCAGCGGGCCAGCCGATTCACCCGCCCGGAGAACTCCGCATAGCTCTGCGAGACCGTCCCGGAGACCACCGCGATGTCATCGGCGTGTGCGAGAGCGGCTGCGGCGAACATCGAGGCCAGGGTTTCGGCGGAGTTCACGTCGTGCGACGTCGCGTTCGGACCCTCCAGCGCCGCATACCGTTCGGCGTCGTCGAGCAACTCGACGTCGTGGACGGGACGATCGACGTCGGTCGCCATGGCCTCGAGCATCCCCACCAGCCGCTCGACGAACCGCTCCACGGTCGAGGCGTCGAAGAGGTCGGCCGCGAAGGTGACCCCGCCGGTGATGCCGGCCGGCGCGCCGTTCGCGTCGTAGGTGTCGGCCACCGTCACCTGCAGGTCGAACAGGGCCAGTCCGGTGTCCGGTTCGACAGCACGCACCGACAGTTCGGGTAGTTCGATGTCGGTGGTGGAGATGTTCTGGAACGCCAGCATCACCTGGAACAGGGGGTTGTGGGCGTCGGAGCGGACGGGGTTGAGTTCGGAGACGAGCCGCTCGAACGGGACGTCGGCGTGACCGAACGCCGCGAGGTCGGTGACGCGCACGTCGTCGATCAACTCGCCGAACGACATCCCGTTGCGCACCCTCGTGCGGAGGACGAGGGTGTTGACGAACATGCCGATCAGTTCGTCGAGCTCGCGTTCCCCGCGTCCGGCGTACGGGGTGCCGATGGCGACGTCGTCGGTCGCGGCGAGCCGGGCGAGCACAGCCGCCAGCGCGGCGTGGAAGACCATGAACAGGGTCGTGTTGTGCGCGCGGGCAACCCGCTGGAGCCCGGCGTGCAGATCGGCGTCGACGGTGAGGCCGACCGAGCCCCCGGCGTAGGACTGCGTGGCCGGGCGCGGCCGGTCGGTGGGCAGTTCGAGGAGCGGTGGTGTGTCGGCCAACTGCTCCGCCCAATAGTCGATCTGCGCGCGCAGCAACGAGTCCGGGTCCGACTCGGAACCCAGGACGGCGCGTTGCCAGATCGCGTAGTCGGCATACTGCACCGGCAGCGGCTCCCATCCGGGCGCCTCCCCCTGCGTACGCGCGACGTAGGCCGTCATGATGTCCCGCGCGAGCGGCGTCAACGACGACCCGTCTCCGCCGATGTGGTGCAGGACGACGGCGAGCACCCATTCGTCGCCGCCGAGCTCGAAGAGCACGATGCGCGTCGGCGCCTGGGCGGTCAGATCGAACGGTGTCCCGATCAGATCCGAGATCGCCTGGTCCACCTCGTGTTCGGCGAGCCGGGTGACCTCCATCGGGACGACGTCGGCCTCGGCCGGGAGGATCACCTGGGCCGGCTCCCCCTCGGCGAAGGGATACACGGTACGCAGGATCTCGTGGCGGTCGACGACGTCGCCGATCGCCCGGTGGAGCGCGTCGACATCGAGGCTGCCGGACAGCCGCACCACGATCGGGATGCTGTACGCGGGCGACTCGGGTTCGATCCGGTTCAGGAACCACATGCGCTGCTGGGCGTAGGACAGCGGGACCCGTTCCGGACGAGTGTGCGCCACCAGGCCGACGCGTCCGGTGTCCGCGTGGGATTCCGCACGCGCCGCCAGCCGCGTCACCGTGGACGCCTCGAAGAGCATCGCGACCGGGATCGTGGTGTCGAGCGCCGCACCGATTCTCGCCACCACGCGGGTGGCGGCGAGGCTGTTCCCACCGAGGTCGAAGAAGTCGTCGTCGGCACCCACCGCGGCGCCGGCGGACAGGACGTCGGCGAACACTCCCGCGACGATCTCCTCGACCGGCGTGGCCGGCGCACGGAAGCTCCTGGTGGTGACGACGGGTGCGGGTAGGGCACGCCGGTCGAGTTTCCCGCTCGGCGTCAGCGGGATCTCGTCGAGGACCACGACCGCGGCCGGAACCATGTACGACGGCAGGACCTCGCCGAGGCCGGCACGCAACTTCTCGCCGACGAGGGCGACGCCCGGCGCGGGCACCACGTAGGACACCAGGCGCATGCCGATACCGGGGTCGTGCCGCGGAACGGTGACGGCGAAGGCCACCGCGGCCCGGTCGGCCAGCGCCGCGTCGATCTCCCCGAGTTCGACCCGGAAACCATGCACCTTCACCTGGAAGTCGTTGCGTCCCAGAAATTCCAGTCGCCCCGCAGAGTTCCGGCGGACGATGTCACCCGTCCGGTACACGCGTTCTCCCGCACGGCCGGCGGGGTGGGCGACGAACCGGGCCGCCGACACCCCCGGGCGGTTCAGATAACCGCGCGCCAGCGCGGGTCCGGAGAGGTAGAGCTCGCCGGCGACCCCGTCCGGCACCGGGTGCAGGCGCGGGTCGAGCACGAGTGTCTGCATTCCGGCGACCGCCGACCCGATCGACGAACGTTCCCCCACCCGCATCGGAGCCGTCGCGGTGGCCACGATGGTCGCCTCGGTGGGGCCGTACAGCACGCGGAACTGCCTGGCGCCGGCCGGATCGGTACCCACCCACCGGCTCACCAGATCGGTCGGCACCTCGTCACCTCCCGACAGGACGACCCGCAGGTCGTCGAGCCCGTCCGGGTCCACCGAGGCCAGCGCGGCCGGGGTGACGAATGCGTGGGAGACGCGGTGGTTGCGGAGGAAGTCGGCCAGTTCCCGACCGCCCCGCATCCCGGTGGGTGCCACCACCAGCGTGCCCGCGGCGCTCACGGCCAGCAGGATCTCCAGCAGCGATGCGTCGAAGGACGGGGAGGCGAAATGCAGGACCCGCGGGGCTGTTCCGCCGGATCGGTCGGCGTGCAGCGTGGCGAGGTAGTCCGCGACGCCCGCATGCGAGACGGCGACACCCTTCGGCACGCCGGTCGAACCGGATGTGAAGACGACCCACGCGGTGTTCGCGGGTCGGACCGGGCACACCCGATCGGACTGTTCGATCGGCGAGGACGACTGTTCGTCGACCGCTGTGGTGGTCGCGGGATCGTCGAGGACCACCCAGTCGACCGCGCCGGACAACGCCGGCCGCGATTGGCCTGTCGTGATCCCCAGTGACGCAGCGGAATCGGACACCATCTGCTCGATGCGTGCAGCCGGGTAGTGCGGATCGACCGGAACGTAGGGGGCACCCGACTTCACGACGGCCCACCAGGCCACCAGTGAGTCGACCGACCGCTCGACGGCCACCACCACCGGCCGCTCCGGTGCAGCTCCGCTCCGGATCAGCTGCCGAGCAAGACGATTCGATCGGCGATCGAGGTCACCGTAGGACAGCTCGACGTCGCCGGCGATCACCGCCGCACCGTCGGGATCGATCTCGACGGCGTTCGCGAAGACCTCCGGCAGCAGCCTGGGCTCGGTCACCGCACCCGATCCGACGACCGACAGCAGTTCGGCGCGCTCGGTGCCACCGAGCCAGTCGATGTCGCCGACGGGGGTCGACGCGTCGGTGACGATCGCATCGAGAACGAGCTGCAGGCGGCGGACGAAGACCGCCACGGTCGCGGGGTCGAAGAGATCGCGGGCGAACATCATCGTTCCGGAGATCCCCTGCGCCGCTCCGGTGTCCGTGTACGACTCGGCGAGCACCAGCTGGAGGTCGAACTGGCAGATGCCGGTGTCCGCCTGCGCACGGGACACGCGCATGTCCGGTAGTTCGAGGTCGACGCCGGACAGGTCCTGGAACGCGAGGGCGACCTGGAACAGCGGATGGTGAGCGGTGGACCGTTGTGGATTGAGTTCGGAGACGATCCGCTCGAACGGTACGTCGGAGTGCTCGAAGGCGTCCAGGTCGACATCGCGGACGCGGTCGAGCAATCCGGCGAACGACTCCGCGGCGTCGAGATCGGTACGGAGCGCGAGGGTGTTCACGAACATGCCGACGATCGGTTCCAGGCCCGGTTCGCCGCGCCCGGCAACGGGTGTGCCGATCACGACGTCGTCCCCGCCGCTCAGCCGGTTGAGGACCGTCGCGAGCGCGGCATGCAGGACCATGAACAGCGACGCGCCGTGAGCGCGCGCCAGAGCGAGGAGCTGACCGTGCAGGCGGGCGTCGATCGCGACCGGCACCTGCCCGCCGGCGAGTGTCGCCACCGGCGGACGCGGCCGGTCGGTGGGCAGATCGAGCACGTCGGGGGCGTCGGCCATGGCCGACCGCCAGAAGTCGAGCTGGCTGCGCATCAGCGAGTCCGGATCGTCGTTGCGGCCGAGAACCTCTCGCTGCCACAGGGCGTAGTCGGCGTATTGGATCGCCAGTGGCTCCCAGGACGGTTCGCCTCCGGCGAGCCGGGCGGTGTAGGCGGTCATCACATCTCGCGCCAGCGGCGCCATGGACTGCCCGTCCCCGGCGATGTGATGGACCACGAGCACCAGCAGGAAACGTCCGTCGGCCCGCGACCCCGGGACCGCTCCGGCTCCGTCCGGATCGACCGCGACCACTGCCACCCGCATCGGCACCGACGCGGTCACGTCGAAGCCGCGACGGACGAAGCCGACGACGACGTCCTCGACCTCGGCGACAGACGCCCGGACCGACTCCAGGATCACCGGGGCCTCGTCGAGGATGAGTTGGCATGGCTCGCCGTCGGTCTCGGGATAGATCGTCCGCAGTACCTCGTGCCGCCCCACGACGTCCCCCAGTGCCTGCTCGAGTGCCGAGAGGTCCACGTGTCCCGTCAGCTCGAGGACCACCGGGATGTTGTAGGCCGGCGACTCGGGCTCCATCCGGTTGAGGAACCACATCCGCTGCTGCGCCAGCGACAACGGGATGCGCTTCGGACGAACAGCAGCCGTCAAGGGTGTGCGCCGGGCGCCGACCGACGATGCGGCGAGCTCCGCCAGGGCCGCGACGCCGGGCGCCTCGAAGACCGATCGCAGCGGGATCCGGACCCCGAGCTCCGCACCCAGCCGCGCGGTCACCACGGATGCGCTCAGCGAGTCGCCGCCCAGGGCGAAGAAGTCGTCGTCGGCGCCTACTCGCCGAATCCCGAGGACCTCCCCGAAGACGGCGGCGACCGTGGCCTCGACGCGGTTGGACGGCGCGCGGAATTCCCGTGCGGCGAAGACCGGTTCGGGGAGTCGACGCCGATCCAGCTTGCCGGTCGGGGTGAGTGGGATCTCGTCCAGTACGACGACCGCGGCCGGAACCATGTAGGCGGGCAGCGTCTGCTCGAGCGACCTGCGAAGCTCGGCACCGGACAGCGACACCCCCGGGGCGGCGGTCACGTACGACACCAGACACTGCGGCGTTCCGCTCCCCCCGTGTGGGACGGTCACGGCGTACGCGACGCCGTCGCGCGACCCGAGGCGTGCGTCTATCTCGGCGACCTCGACCCGAGTGCCACGCACCTTCACCTGGAAGTCGTTGCGTCCCAGATACTCCAGATCACCGGCGCGGGAGATCCGGACGAGATCACCCGTCCGGTACATCCGGGTGCCGGGCCCATCGGCCGGGCAGGGCACGAATCGCGCGGCGGTCGTCGCGGCGCGATTGACGTAGCTGTCGGCCAGTCCGGGTCCCACGAGGTACAACTCGCCGACGACGCCCTGCGGGACCGGGCGCAGCCACGAGTCGAGCACCAACGTGCCGACGGGCCCCACCGCGGTTCCGATCGTGATCGGTTCGCCCACGCGCAACGGCGTGCTCGCGGTGGCCCAGATGGTGGCTTCGGTCGGTCCGTAGAGGTTGACCATCCGGCGTCCACCAGCCCAGCGGGAGACCAGCTCGGGACCGACCGGTTCACCCGCGGTCGCCAGCACGCGCAGGGCGTCGAGACCGTCGGCCGGCACCGTGGCCAGAGCCGACGGGGTCAGTACCGCGTGTGAGATCTTCTCTCGCCGTATCAGGTTCGCGAGGTCGGGGCCACCGTATACCTCTGGCGGCGACACAACCAGCCGTCCCCCGGAACCGTGCGCCATCAACAGCTCGAACACGAAGGCGTCGAAGCTCGGCGAGGCCACCTGGAGCACCGTCGACGAGGGATCGACGCCGAGGACCGCGCGCTGGGCCTCGACGACATGCGCGAGTCCACGGTGGGAGACGACCACACCCTTCGGTGTGCCCGTGGACCCCGAGGTGTAGATCACGTAGGCGTTGTCCCCGATCCGGATCGGGCCGCCCCGTTCGGCGTCGGTGACCGGGCCGGAGGGTTGACCCTTCGAGACGCTCGCAAGCTCGCTCCTCAGGGAGCGGGGGTCCGAGACGCTCGCAAGCTCGCTCCTCAGGGAGCGGGGGTCCGCCCGCGGATCGTCGAGGACGATCCAGTCGACGCTGTCGGGCAGTCCCGCCCGGCACGCGCCGACCGTGATCCCCAGGCCGGCACGGGAATCGGCGAGGACGAACTCGATGCGTTCGGCAGGCAGGTTCGGATCCAGCGGCAGGAACGGCACCCCCGCCTTCGCCGCGGCCCAGATCGCGATGACCGCCTCGACCGACCGCGGCAGGGCGCACGCCACCACGCGCCCCTCCGCACGGCGCAGGATCTGCCGGGCCACCCGGTCGGACTCGTCTGTCAGCTGCCGGTACGACATCGACCGCTCACCGCACGTCACCGCGCCCGCATCCGGGTCGTGCGCAGCCGCGGCGGTGAGAATGTCGAGAAGGGTCGCCGGTTGCGGCATCTCGTCGATCCGACCGGCGCCGGCCTCGTGCCCGGCCGGGCGGAGGTCGCCGAGCCGCGAGCCCGGCTCGTCGGCGATTCGGGCCAGGCACTCGACGAAGTGGTCCACGATCTCACGCGCACGGCTCTCGTCGAACTCGTCCCGGTGGAACCGCACCGTGATCCCGAGTCCCGGTTCGCCCTCGCCACCGTCGACCTTCGGCGCCACGACGACGCTCAGCGGGTAGGGCGTGGCGTCGAGTCCGGTGATGCCGTCGACGTGCAGTCCGGCCGAGGCGACCAGCTGTTGCAGCACGTCCTCGCGCAGCGGGAACGACTGGAAGGCCAGCGCGGTGTCGAACAGGTCCGGCCTGCCCACCGCGCGATGGATGGCCGGGAGTCCGACGTAGTGGTGGTCGAGGACCAGCGCATTCGTGTCCTGCACGTGTACCAGCAACTCACGCAACGACATCGATGGATCGAGACGGACGCGGATCGGCACCGTGTTGAGGAACATGCCCAGCGCCCGATCGACGCCGGGCAGCTCCGGTGGTCGTCCGGCCACCGCGGAGCCCAGGACCACATCCGTGTCACCGGTGAGGGTTCGCAGGACGAGCGCCCATGCCGCCGACAACGCGGTGCCGACCGTCACGGCGGACTCCGCGGCCGCCGACCGCAGGCGCGCATACTCCTGCCCGGGGAGTTCGGCCGTGATCTCGCCGGCGGCGACCCCGGTGGTCGAGGCACCGCGACGGGTCACCCGGGTGGGGCCGTCGACGTCGGCGTAGGCCCGCGCCCACGCGGCCGCCGAGGCGTCGTGATCCTGATCGGCGAGCCACGAGAGGTAGTCCCGGTACGACGCCGCCGGTCCGGCCGCGCCGATCTGCGCGGGATCGCCGTAGTACTGCAGGAGTTCGCCGAGCAGCAGAGGCATCGACCAGCCGTCGAGGATCACGTGGTGATTGGTGACGTGGAGTGCGAAGCGATCGCGGTCGAGCTGCACGAGGGTGAAACGGATCAGCGACGGCTCGGCGAGGTCGAAACCCGCGGCGGCGTCGTCGGCCGCGATCCGGCGGGCCGCTGCCCGGTCCCCGCCGGCGAGGTCGACGGCCCGGAAACGCACCTCGACGCCGCCGACGACGATCTGCCGGGGACCCTGCGACGTCGGGACGAACGCCGTCCGCAAGATGTCGTGCCGATCCACGAGAGCCTGCGCCGCGCGGCGCAGCAGGTCCGCGTCGACCGGACCGGACAGGGCGATGGTCGACTGCACGGTGTAGTCGTCCACGACGTCGGGATCGAGCGTCGAATGGAAGTGGATACCCGACTGTGTCGGCGACAGCGGCCATACATCCGCGAGCCGCGGGAAGCGGTGCCGGAGGCCGTCGAGGTCGATGTCCGGCAACTCCTCCAGGTGCGCGGCCGACTCGGCGGCCGGGGCTTCCGCGCTTCCGCTCGAGCGCCGGACACCGTCGGTCCCGGTCGCGACGGCGGCGAGTGCGGCCACGGTCTTCGCCTCGAAGACCGCGCGCGGGGTGATGGACAGGCCGGCGGCCTTCGCCGACGCGACCAGCTGCATCGAGACGATGCTGTCACCGCCGAGCGTGAAGAAATTGTCGTCGGCGGTGACGTCGTCGAGCTGCAGCACCTCGGCGAACAGGGCGGCGATGATCCGCTCGGCGGCCGTCTCCGGCGGCCGTCCGCCGCTGCTCTCAGCCCGGAAGTCGCACTGCCGCAGTGCTTTCGTGTCGACCTTCCCGGATCGGGTGACGGGCATCGACTCCAGTTCGACGATCGCCGCGGGAACCATGTAGTGCGGCAGTGTGTTCGCGAGTTCGTCGTGCAGTGCGTGCACGTCCATCGTCTCGTCGGGCGTGCCCACGACGTAGGACACGATCACCGGTCGACCCCCCGGTCCGCGCTGGAGCACCGTGGCCGTCTGGGCGACACCGGCGTTGCGCGCGAGGTGGGCATCGATGTCCCCGGTCTCGATCCGCAGGCCGTGGATCTTCACCTGATGATCGTTGCGCCCCAGGTACTCCAGCCGGAGAGCGCCCTCCGCGCGTACCCACCGCACCGCATCGCCGGTGCGGTACAGGCGTTCGCCGGAACCGCGGACGGGATCCGCCACGAACCGTGTGGCGCTGACGCCCGGGCGGTCGAAGTAGCCGCGGGCGAGGCCGGGACCGCCGAGATAGAGTTCGCCGACCACCCCGACGGGCACCGGGCGCAACCAGGTGTCGAGCACGAACGCGGACACACCCCGGATCGGCTCTCCGATCGTGACCGGCTCACCGGGCCGGAGATCGTTGGCCCCGGTCGCCCAGATCGTGGTCTCGGTGGGTCCGTAGTGGTTCATCAGACGACGCCCCGGCGACCACCGGTTCACGATGTCCGCGCCCGTCGCCTCGCCGACCACCGCGATGATCCGCAGTGCCGGCAGGCGGGACGGGTCCATCGTGTTGAGCACGGTCGGCGTGATGATCGCGTGCGAGACCCGCTCGGTCCGCAACAGGTCCTCGAGCTCGGACCCGCCGTAGACCTCCGGCGGCGCGACGACCAGGCACGCGCCGGCGCTGTGCGCGACCAGTACTTCCGAGACGCAGGCGTCGAAACCTGGCGACGCGACCTGCAGGATCGTCGAATCCGGTTGCACGGCGAACGATTCCGCGTACTCGACGACCCGGTCGGCGAGACCGCGGTGGGTGATGTGGACGGCCTTGGGCCGGCCGGTGGAACCGGACGTGAAGATGAGGTAGGCCGCATTGTCGGGCCGGAGCGGGCGCGAGCGGTCCGGCCGGTCTGAAAACGCGACGCCCTCCCCCAGCGGAAGCGTGCCGGGGCCGACCAGGGTCAGCCACTCGACGGTGTCCGGGAGGTTCGGGACGACGGCGTCGACGGTCACCCCGATGGTGGATCTCGCGTCGGTGAGCAGCTCGGCGATGCGGTACGCCGGGTTTCCCGGGTCGACGGCGACGAAGGCAGCTCCGGTCCGCGCGACCGCCCAGATCGCCACGATGAGGGCGGCCGATCGCGGGACCGCCAGCGCCACTGCGGTTTCCGGACCGACGCCACGAGCGGCGAGTTCACCCGCGAGCCGATCGCCGCGGCGTTCCAGTTCGCGGTAAGTCATGGTGAGGCCGTCGGCCCGTACCGCAGGCGCCTCGGGGTACAGCCGGGCGGTCTCCGCGAGGATGTCCCGGAGCACGCGGGCCGACACCGCGGGCGGGCCCTCGATCGGGCACAGTGCGCTGCGTTCGGTGTCCCAGCACGAGCCCAGCGCGGCGACCTTGCGGCCCGGTTCGGCGGCGATCTGCCGCAGCAGCAGCACGAACCGCTCGAGCAGCACATCGGCGGACTCCCGGTCGAGGCGGTCGACGGCGTACTTCAGCACCAGTTCATAGGTGCCGGATCGATCGGTGGCCGAATGGTCGGCTCGACCGGGCCGGGGCGGTGTGACCTGGAGGCTGACCGGATACGGGGTCGCGTCGTGCGCGGTCAGGCCGTTCCAGCGCAGCCCCGCGTCAACGAGCATGCGGTTGATCTCGTCGGGATCGACGGGGTAGGACTCCAGCACGGTTGCGGTGTCGAACATGTCGGCCACCCCGGTCACCCGCTGCAGCTCGGCCAGACCGATGTCGCGGTGGTCGAGCATCGCCGCCTGCTCGGACTGCGCCCGGGTGAGCAGGTCGACCACGCGCTCGTCCGGGTCGAGCCGGATTCGTACCGGGAGGGTGTTGATGAACAGTCCGATCATCTGCTCGATGCCCGGGATGGAGGCGGGACGATCGGACACCGTGTTGCCGAACACGACGTCGGACCGTCCGGTCATGATCGAGAGCAGCAGCGCCCAGGCCACCTGGATCGAGGTGTTGGCGGTGACGCCGTGGGCACGTCCGAGTCCCGCGATCGCCTCCGTCGTCGCGATGTCGAGTTCGAGGCCGGTCTCGCCGACCTCGCCGGTGGCGCCGCGTTCCGGGACACCGGTGAGCCGCGTCGGGCTCTCGATCCCGGCGAGGGTCTCCTGCCACGCGCGCGTCGTCGCATCGTGGTCGCGGGTGTGCAGCCACTGCAGGTAGTCCCGGAAGGTCCGGGGCGCCGGTAGACCGGTGTCTCCCTTCTCGTCGCGGTCGGTGAGGTACAGGCCCAACAGCTCGGAGATGAGCACGGGCATCGACCACCCGTCGAGCACGATGTGATGGTTGGTGATCGAGAGCAGGTACTCGTCGGCGTCCGCGGTCTCGCCGCTGCCCGTCCGGACCAGCCGGAAACGCAGCAGGGGCGGACGGGCCAGGTCGAACGGCGCGGCCGACTCGGCGATGAGTCCACGCAGTGCGCGGTCCCGGTCGCCGGTGTCGGCGATGCCGGTGAGGTCGGAGTCCGACCAGTCGACGGACACGTCGTCGAGGAGGATCTGGCGCGGCCCGGCGCCCGTCTCGACGAACGCGACGCGGAGACTGTCGTGCCGGTCGATCAGCGCCTGCGCCGCACGCCGCATCCGTTCTGGTCGCAGGTGCCCGCCCAGCCGCAGTTCGGCCTGCACCGTGTAGCCGTCGGCGGCGTCGTCGTAGGTGGCGTGGAACAGCAGTCCGGACTGCAGCGCGGTCAGCGGCCACACGTCGACGATCGAGGGGTGGGCCCGGGTCCATCCGTCCACCTCCGCCTGGGTGGCCGAGACCAGCGGGAAGTCCGACGGCGTGTGCCCGCCGGCTGTCCCGGAACGCACGTGCTGGGCGAGGCCCTTGAGCGCTTGCACCCACAGGCCCGCGAGCTCCTCGACGTCGACCCGGTCGAGCACCAGCGATGCGTAGTCCCACCCGGCATCGAGTTCGAGGCCGGCCGGCCCCTGTTCGGCGATCGCATTGATGTCGATGACGGCGGGCAGGGCCATCCAGGGGTCACCGGTCCCGGCCAGCGCGTCGAAGCCGCGTGCCGGCATCCAGGGACCGGTGTGGTCGCCGGTCCCCATCCGGCCCAGGTAATTGAGGCTGATTTGGGGTTCGGGCCGGCTGCCGAGCCGGTCGCGACCGATCGGATCGAGGTATCGGACCATGCCGTATCCGACGCCGTGATCGGGTGCCGCGCGCAGCTGTTCCTTGACCTGTTTGATCGCCCGCCCCGCGGCGTCGCCACCGGTCAGGGCGTCCTCGACGTCGACGCCGTGCAGCTCGAGCCGGACGGGAAAGCGTGAGGTGAACCAGCCGACCGTCGAGGTGAGGTCCGCACCGGGTACCGCGGCCTCTTCACGGCCGTGACCTTCGAGTGCGATCAGTTCACTGCCGTCGTCCTGCCCGCGCCGGCGTCGCCACTGCGCGAGCGCCAGGGCCAGAGCCGCGAGCAGGGCATCGTTGGCACTCCCGTGGAAGCGCGCCGGGATGGTGGTGAGCACCGCCTCGGTCACGTCCGCCGGAATCCGCATCCGCAGACGGCCGGCGGTGGCGACGATGTCGCGATCCGGGTCGAGCGCGCGACGACCGAGCAACCGGTCGTCCGGCGACATGACCTCTGTCCACCGATCGAGTTCGGCCGTGGTGCGCGCGGGGGCCTGCTCCACCAGGCCGTGGACCCAGCGCCGCACCGACGTGGTCGGCGGACCGAAACGCGGAGCTAAACCCTCTCGGACGTGGTGCGAGGCCATCGCCAGGTCGGCGAGGATGATCCGCCAGGAGACCCCGTCGACGGCCAGATGGTGGATGACGAGCCACATCAGGTCGGGGACGGTGCGGTCCCGATCCTGCATCCAGACGAACCTCACCAGCTCACCGGCCCGCGGGTCCAGCCGGTCGGCGGCGGCCTGGAGGTGCCGGTCGACCTCATCGGCGTCGCGTCGTTCCAGCCACACGTGCTCCAGCGCCTCGCCGGCGTCGATCGTGCCGGGCGGGCGGACCACCACGTGCGGCTGGTCGGCGAGATCGTCGACCAGCGCGGCCCGGAGAATGTCGTGCCGATCCAGGACGGCGCCGAGCGTGCGCACCAGTTCGTCGCGTTCGACGGCGGGCGGGAGTTCGACGAGCGCCGCCTGGCCGAACCGGTCGATGGGACCGCGTTCGAGCATCGCGTGCATGATCGGCGACAGCGGTAGGGACCCGATGGCACCGCCGGGCAGCTCGCCCAGTCCGGTGTCGTCGGCGACGTCGGACGCCATCGCGGCGAGGGCGGCGACGGTCTTGTGCTCGAACACGTCCTGGGTGGTGAACGACAGTCCGTTCGTCTTCGCCCGTGCCACGAGCTGGATCGACAGGATGCTGTCCCCGCCGAGGACGAAGAAGCTGTCGTCGGCACCCACCTCCGCCACTCCCAGGACTTCGGAGAAGAGCTGCGCCAGTTGGTATTCCCGGGGAGTGGACGGCGGCCGGCCAGACCGCGCGGAGGCGAACACGGGTGCGGGCAGGGCCCGCCGGTCGACCTTGCCGAACGAGTTCAGCGGAAGGGCGTCGAGAGTCGTGATCACAGCCGGGACCAGGTGCGGCGGCAGACATTCGCGCGCGAAACGCTCCAGCTCCGCCGGCTCGGCCCGCTCACCCGCGGCCGGCATCACGTACGAGGCCAGGACGGTCGTGCCGGCGTGGTTGCGTGCGGGCACGGTGACGGACTGGTCCACCGCGACGTGGCCGGTGAGGGCGGCATCGATCTCGCCGGGCTCGATCCGGTAGCCGCGGATCTTCAGCTGGAAGTCGGTGCGGCCCAACAACTCCAGTCTCGGAGATGCCGACGGTCCCACCCAGCGGGCGAGATCGCCGGTCCGGTACATACGAGCGCCGGGCGCGCCGTGCGGATGGGCCACGAATCGAGCCGCGGTCTGACCGGACAGGTGCGCGTAGCCGCGCGCCAGCCCGGGGCCGGCGAGGTACAGCTCGCCCGCGGTCCCCATCGGCACCGGCTCCAGCGCGTGGTCGAGGACCATCACCGATGTCCCACGGATGGGGCCGCCCACGGTGACGTTCCCGGTGGGCTCGACAACCGAACTCGCGGCCGTGATCGTCGACTCGGTAGGTCCGTACTCGTTGATCATCGTCGCCGACCGCGTCCAGCGTTCGACGACGTGCGGCGCGCACCTGTCGCCGCCGACGACGACCGTCTGCAGCCGGGTCAGCGGCTCCGGTTCGACGGTCGCCAGCATCGCGGGCGTCAGGGTCAGGTGGGTCACGCGCTCGTCGGCCAGCAACCGGGTGAGTCGGTCGCCGCCGATGATCTCCGGAGGCACGATCACCAGCGCGGCTCCGGTCGCGAAGCAGGTCAGGAGCTGTTCCATCGACGCGTCGAAGCTCGGGGACAGCGCATAGGACACCCGCGACTCGGGCCCGAGCCCGTACGCCTCGGTCCGGTCGGCGATGAGACTCGCCAGGCCGGAGTGGGTGACCTGCACACCCTTCGGCACACCGGTCGAGCCGGATGTGTAGGTCAGGTACGCGACGTTCTCGAGCCGCGCACGCACCGCGCCGTCGGTGCCGGCACCTGCGCCCAGGTCGTCGGCGCCGTCGCCCTGCGCGAGGTGACCGACGTCGATCCGGACTGCTGCCGGCGGGACGCGATCGGCGAACTCGTCGACGGTGATCGCGGCCCGGGCGCCGCTGTCGGCGAAGATGTGCTCGATCCGCTTGCGCGGGTACTCGGGATCCACCTGAACGATCGCGGCCCCGGTCTTCGCCACCGCCCAGACGGCCACGACGGTGTCCAGGGATCGCCGCAACAGGACGGCGACCGACTCCTCCGGCGCACAGCCGGCGGCCAGCAGGCGATGCGCGAGTCGCGACGAGGCGGCATCGAGTTCGCGATAGGTCATCGAGCGCCCCGGAGCGCAGACCGCGATCGAATCACCGTGGCGCGCAACGGTGTCGGCGAGTATCTCGGCCAGCAGCCGTGGCCGGGCGGCCTGGGCGCCCCGGACGGGGAGCAACGTCGCGCGCTCCTGCTCGTCGAGCAGCGGGAGTCGTCCCACGTGGTCGTCGGGCGCCCCGCCGAGGAACTCGTGCAGGAACATCAGGAACCGACGGTGGTGCGCGGTGAGCTCGTCGGGGGTGTAGATGTTCGGATTGCCCTGCAGGTCGATGTGCGTGCTGCTCTTACCCGCGCCCGGGTAGATGTTGACGAACAGATCGGACGTCGGACCGGAGGTCAATACATGCAACCGCCCGGTGACCTCGCCCAGGACGACCTCGCTGTCGACCATCATGAGGTTCACCGCGGGCCCGAACGCCGCCGACTCGTCGCGCGCCATCCCCATGTCGGCGAAGATGTCCTCCTGGCGGTACCGCTGGCGGCGCAGGGCGCTCAGGAGCTCGCCCTGCACGGAGGTCACCACGTCGCCGAGGGTGCGGCCGGCGACGGGCACGCGCAGCGGCACCACGTTCGCCACCATGCCGCCCGACCTGCGCAGCACGGCCGAGTGCCTGCCGGACACCGGCAGACTGAGGAGCACCTCGGCACTTCCGGTCATCCGCGCGAGGTACGCGGCGAAGGCCGCGACGATCACCGGGGTGACGCCGCCTCCCTCGTGCGCGGCGACGTCGAGGAGTCGAGCCGTGTCCTCGGGTATCGGCGCGCTCACCAGGATCGGGTGCAGCGTCGGCTTGCCGTGCCGCCCGGCCAGCGTGACGACCGGTGGGGCGCCCTCGAGGTGTTCGCTCCAGTACTTCCGGTCGTTGTCGTGACGGGTCGACCCCGGATACGACGCATCCTGGGCGATGATGTCGGCGATGTCGCTCGCCTTCGACGGCGGGGCCGCGTCGCCGCGAACGGCAGCGTTGTACAACTCGGTGATCCGCCGGACCATCGTCACGGCGGCGAACCCGTCGAGCGCGATGTGATGGGCACGGAGATACCAGATGTAGTGCTCGTCCCCGACTCGGTAGACGATGCTCGTCATCAGGTGATCCGCGAGCAGATCGAGCGGTCTCGTGTAGTCGAGCAGCATCAGCCGATGAGCCGAGGCGATCGGATCGGCCTCGTCCCGCAGGTCCACGGTGCTCACCGGGCCGCCCTGCTCGGCCACGTACTGCCGTGGTTCGCCGTCGACGACGATCAGACGGAGGTGCCCCGATCCGAACTCCCGTCCGGTGATCCGGCAGACCCTTGCCAGCAACTCGGTGTCCAGCTCGCCGTCGATGTCGACGTACTGCGCCACCGAGATCGGCAGATCCCCGGCGAGGTGCTGCGCGAACCAGATCCCGCGTTGCGCGGCGGACAGCGGCAGCGAGTCGACGCCGGACTCCGGTCTCGTCGGGGCGTCGGCGCCGACCGGTCCCGGCGAACGGCCGTCGGTTGTGGGGTGGGTCGTCGCGGCATGCGCGGACGGGTGTACGAGGTCCTTGTCGGAGATGGTCACTTGGCCTCCATGCGTTCGTATAGATCGCACTCGTCCGAGGCGGGACGACCCGAGCGGACCCCGCAGACCACGGGACGAAGAATTCCACGACCCCGCGCAAGATCAAGCCAAGAAGCCCCCCTGGAGAGCTGTCGCCCCGTCGACAAATCGGAACATTACTCCCGATTAACATTCGCCGACATCAATTTTCGGCAAAGGCAAAATGTGGGTAAAGGTGCGGTAATGAGACCTGGGATAACGTCTCGAAAACGTCACGAAACATCGAATGGTCTAGTCGGATGAGTTTTCAGAAAAGCATGGATTTTCGTCCATGTCTCTGATTTTCAGTTGCGCAAGCGAAAAAATCGAATGCGGATTCATCATTCTTGGCTTTATTGTCAAACTACAAGCGACAGTTGATATTTGAGCCCTCACCTCATCGGTCCCATTGAACGCATTGGTCACGAATCGCCCAGAAAGGTCATACGTACAGTTAGGTTCTATTGCTAACGAAGAACTTCCCCACGCTAAACGCCGGAATATCGTCGAATACCCCGGTCACACTTTGATTTAATCACCGCGGTGAATCACTCGAATTCGCAGCGTCATTCACTGATACGACACAGTCCACATCCGGCCGACTTCGAGCCAGACGACCGGCGGCGGTGGCCGTCCCCGGCCCGACCGGGCCCCGTGCACACCACGATGCGACGACGGTGTCGTGGCACGGGGCCGGCCGGCTCCCGACCCGGCGGCCGTGACCGCCGTCATCGACGGATGGCGCACTCCTCGCGCCTGACCGCGACGAGCCGCGACGAGCACCAGTGGTGTGTCTCTGGACCAGGTGGCCGGTATCCGGTGGAGCGATCGGTGATCTGCCAAGGCGGAGGAGAGAGGGATGGCGGAGCCATCTCGACCGACGACAACGCAGCCAGGCGCCGATCGAACACCGCAGACCAGTCGCCGGGCCCGGAGACACACCACTAGGGTGTCGGTATGGCAGGGCGCAGCATGGATTTCGACCCCATCGCCGAGGCACGGGAGAACTGGACCCAGGCGGGGTGGGGCGAGGTCGCCGACGGCATGGTGGCGGTCACCTCGGTGATGCGTGCGCACCAGATCCTGCTCGCCCGCGTCGAGGCAGCTCTCCGGCCGTACGATCTCAGCTTCTCCCGCTTCGAACTCCTCCGGCTGCTGGCGTTCTCGCGACACGGCTCCCTGCCCATCACCAAGGCGAGCGACCGGCTCCAGGTCCATGTCACCAGCGTGACCCACGCGATCCGCCGGCTCGAAGAGGGCGGACTCGTCCGCCGCGTCCCGCATCCCACCGACGGACGCACGACACTCGTCGAGATCACCGAGCTCGGACAGAAGACGGTGAGCGACGCGACGGAGACCCTCAACAGCGAGGTCTTCGGCGACGTCGGCATGTCCGACGACGAGATGACCGGGCTCGTCGGCGCGATCCAGTCACTGCGGAAGCACAACGGGGACTTCTGAGGGCCGCAGTCCGATCACGTTGCGATTTGTCCCGGAAAGCGGGCCAAAGCGCAACCTGATCTGGCAGGCGGCTTCCACTCGTGGCGGCGGTGCAACCCAATCGGCTGCCCGTGCGTCCAAAGCGCATGACAGATCTCCGCGAGTTGATCAGCACCCAGGACGGTGTCGTCTCGGCATCGCAGGCGATGACAGCAGGAATGAGCAGATCGGCCATCGGGCGACGGCTCGACTCCGGGGAGTGGGTGCCCGTCGCGCGGGCCGTCTACCTCGTGGCCGGTCATCACCGGTCGGCCCGGGCACAGGCGCGCATCGCAGTGATGTCCATCGGCGACGACGCGGTTCTCGGTGGCGTGGCGGCGGCATGGTGGCACGGACTGCACTCCAAGGAGCCGCGCAAGCATCTCGTCCTGACCGCGTCACGTGGCCGTCATGCCCGGTCGTCGGCGACTGCGGTGGTGCGGCACCGAACTCTGGCGGATGTGGACGTGACGACCCACCAGGGCCTTCGGGTCACCGCCCCGGCCCTGACCGTCCTCGACGCCTCGGTGGACCTCGGGATCAGCATCCTCGACTCGTCGCTCCTGACCGGTGCGACGAAGCTCGCCGACCTGCGAGCGGCCCACGCGCGATACCCGAAAAGGCATGGTGCCCCGGCCACGTCGCGTCACCTGGACCTACTCGACGACGGAGCCCGATCCGAGGCCGAACGCCTCGTCGTCGAACTGTTCCGAGATGCGGGTGTCGACGGGTGGCGGTCCAACGTCCCGTCATGCGGTTACGTCATCGACGTCGCCTTCGAGCGACGTGCGTTGGCGGTCGAGATCGACGGCTTCGCGTTCCACCGGGACACGCAGACCTTTCAGCGCGACCGCACCAAGCGGAACGCACTCATCGCTGCGGGCTGGACCGTCCTCAACTTCACCTGGGCCGACCTCATCGAACGGCCCGAGCATGTTGTCGCGACGGTCTCAGAAGCCCTCCGTCGGCTGGCCGCCTGACGGACCGAACGATCCCGTTGTGCTTTGTCCCGGTTTCCGGGACAAAACGCAACGGGATCTGAGGGGAGCGTCGAACGACTAGTGCAGCGAGGTGATGATCGCGCTGAAGTCGAGGTCGGCGTGCTGTTCGGCGAAGTTGCGGTAGAGCTGTGCGGCGTGGGTGCCCAGCGGTGCGCGGGCCCCGGTGCTGGCGACGGCGTCCATCGCCAGGCCGAGGTCCTTGTTCATCAGGGCGGTCGCGAAGCCCGGCTTGAAGTCGTTGTTCGCGGGCGAGGTCGGGACCGGCCCCGGGACCGGGCAGTTGGTCTGCACGGCCCAGCAGTTGCCGGTGGCGCCGGTGATCACGTCGTAGAGCGCCTGGTCGTCGAGCCCGAGCTTCTGGGCGAGGACGAAGGCCTCCCCCACCGCGATCTGCTGGACGGCGAGGACCATGTTGTTGCACACCTTGGCGGCCTGGCCGGCGCCGGCGGCGCCGCAGTGGATGATCTTGCCCGCCATCGGATCCAGGGTCCCGCGGGCGGCGGCGAAGGCCTCGTCCTCACCGCCGACCATGAACGCGAGCGTGCCGGCGACGGCTCCCTTGACCCCACCCGACACCGGTGCGTCGACCTGTGCGAAGCCGTGCTCGGAGGCGAGCCGGTGGATCTCTCGCGCATCGTCGACGGAGATCGTCGACGAGTCGATGAACAGCGCACCGGTCGGGGTGGCCGGGAGGATGTCGTCGTACAGCTTCTTCACGATGCCGCCGTTGGGCAGCATCGTGATCACGACCTCGGCGGCGGACACGGCCTCGATCGCGGCCGGGAAGGTCTCGATGCCGTTGTCCTGGGCGGTCTTCACCGCCTCGGGAACCGGATCGAACCCGCGAACGGTGTGGCCGGCTTTGACCAGGTTGGCGGCCATCGGGCCACCCATGTTGCCGAGGCCGAGGAAGGCGATCGTCGTCATTGTCTCTGCTTCCTACGAAAGTGGTTGTGTGGAGCGGATTCAGCTGTCCCGGTAGCGGGTCGCGATCGAGCGGCCGAGCACGACCCGCATGATCTCGTTGGTCCCCTCCAGGATGCGGTGCACACGGAGGTCGCGGACGATTTTCTCGATTCCGTACTCGGTGAGATATCCGTATCCGCCGTGCAGCTGCAACGCCTGGTCGGCGACCTCGTAGCAGGTGTCGGTGACGAAACGCTTGGCCATCGCACACTGCTCGACCTTGTCGGGCGCGTCGTCGTCCAACGCCGACGCCGCCTGCCACAACATCAGCCGCGACGCCTGCAGGGAGGTCGCCATGTCGGCGAGGGTGAACCGGATGGTCGGCTCGTCGATGAGCGCGTGCCCGAAGGCACGGCGACTGGCGACATAAGCGGCCGCCTTGTCGAACGCGGCCTGGGCGCCACCGAGCGACGACGCCGCGATGTTGATGCGGCCGCCGTTCAGTCCGTTCATCGCGATACCGAAGCCGAGGCCCTCGGTGCCGCCGAGCAGGCTCGTCGCCGGCACCCGCACCTCGTCGAGGATGACCTGCGCCGTGGGCTGCGCATGCCAGCCCATCTTGTGCTCCTGGGCTCCGAAACTCAGTCCGGGCGAGCCCTTTTCGACCAGGAACGTGGAGATCCCCTTGGGACCGGCGTCGCCCGTGCGGGCCATGATGACGTACAGGTCCGACGACCCGGCGCCGGAGATGAACTGCTTCACCCCGGTGAGCACGTACTCGTCACCGGACCGCTCGGCGCGGGTCGCCAGCGCGGCCGCGTCCGAGCCGGCGCCCGGCTCGGTCAGGCAGTAACTCGCGACCGTCTCCATGGTCGCCAGGCGCGGCACCCAGGTCGAACGCTGCTCCTCGGTGCCGTACTTGTCGACCATCCACGTGCACATGTTGTGGATGGACAGGAACGACGCGACGGCCGGATCGGCGTACGCCAGTTGCTCGAAGATGCGCACCCCGTCGAGACGACGCAGGCCACTGCCGCCGGCGTCCTCCGAACAGTAGATGGCGCCCATCCCGAGCTCGGACGCCTCGCGCAGTTCGTCGACCGGGAAGTGGTTGGCGGCGTCCCACTCCAGCGCGAACGGCGCCAGCTTCTTCGCCGCGAAACCCGCCGCGGTCTCGACGATGACGCGGTCGTCACCGTCGAGCCGGGCGAACGCGGCGTCGGCAAAGGTGGTCAACGCCGATCAGTCCATCGTCGGGATGACGAACTCGGCGCCGTCCTTGATGCCGGACGGCCAGCGCGTCGTCACCGTCTTGGTCTTGGTGTAGAACTGGATCGACGCCGGGCCGTGCTGGTTGAGATCGCCGAAGCCCGAGCGCTTCCAACCGCCGAAGGTGTAGTACGCCACCGGAACCGGGATCGGCACGTTCACGCCGACCATGCCGACGTCGACGCGGGCCGTGAAGTCACGGGCAGCGTCGCCGTCCTGGGTGAAGATCGCGACACCGTTGCCGTACTGGTGGTCCGACGCCAGCGCGAGCGCCTCCTCGTAGTCACCGGCGCGCACGATCGACAGGACCGGTCCGAAGATCTCCTCGGTGTAGATGGTCATGTCCTTGGTGACGTGGTCGAACAGCGTCGGGCCGATGAAGAAGCCCTTCGAGATGTCCTCGTCGCCGAAGGTCTGCTCGTTGCTGGTGCGGTCGCGACCGTCGATGACGACCTCGGCACCCTCCTCGGCTCCCTTGTCGATGAATCCGCGGACTCGCTCGAGGGCGGCGGCGGTGACCAGCGGCCCGTAATCGGCCTTGGGGTCCAGGCTGTGGCCGACGCGCAGCGCGTTCACCCTGTCGATCAGCTTGGCGCGCAGCCGGTCCGCGGTCTGCTCGCCGACCGGGACGGCGACGCTGATCGCCATGCAGCGCTCGCCGGCGCTGCCGTAGCCCGCGCCGATCAGCGCGTCGACGACCTGGTCGAGGTTGGCGTCGGGCATGATGATCGCGTGGTTCTTGGCGCCACCGAAGCACTGTGAGCGCTTCCCGTGGGCGGCCGCGGTCGAGTAGATGTACTGCGCGATGTCGGAGCTGCCGACGAAGCCGAGAGCCTTGACGTCGGGGTGGGTCAGCAGCGCGTCGACGGCTTCCTTGTCGCCGTGCACGACCTGGAAGACACCGTCGGGAAGTCCTGCCTCGGTGAACAATTCGGCGAGCCGGACCGGGACGGAGGGATCCCGCTCACTGGGCTTGAGGATGAAGGCGTTGCCGCATGCCAGCGCGGGGCCGGCCTTCCACAGCGGGATCATCGCCGGGAAGTTGAACGGGGTGATGCCGGCGACGACGCCGAGCGGCTGGCGCATGGAGTGCACGTCGATGCCGCCTCCGGCACCGGCGGTGAACTCGCCCTTGATCAGGTGCGGGATGCCGATCGCGAACTCGATGACCTCGACACCGCGCTGGATGTCGCCGAGTGCGTCGGCGTGGGTCTTGCCGTGCTCGAGCGACAGCGTGGTCGCGAGCTCGTCGGCGTTCTTGTTGATCAGGTCGACGAACCGCATCATGACGCGGGCGCGGCGCTGCGGGTTCCAGGCGGCCCACTCTTTCTGGGCGGCCGATGCGGTCGCGATCGCGGCGGAGACCTCGTCGGTGGACGCGAGCGGGACCTGGGCGGCCACGGAGCCGGTGCTCGGGTTGAAGACGTCGGCGAAACGTCCGCCCTCGGCGGAAACGCGCTTGCCGTTCAGGTAGTGCGGGATCGAGGGGACAGCAGGAGCGGACACGGAGATCACCTTTGACTTCGTTGGGGGTATGGCCGGTGTCACCACATAGTAGGACATCCAAGTATTTCTTCCAACCCCCTGTCACCAGCGATTTCGCGACGGCGAGCCGGTTAGGCTACCCTCGCTTTGCGAAAACGCCGACGTCGAGAGGAGTTCACATGTCGGTCGTCATCCTCTACGGAACCGAAACCGGTAACGGCGAGCTCGTCGCGGACGCCATCGCCGACACGCTGGCCGCCGACCACGACCCCTCGATCTACGACATGAGCGAGTTCGCGGTCGAGGACCTCGACCCCGAGGACTTCCTCGTCATCGTGTGCTCGACCTATGGCGAAGGCGAACTGCCGACGGGCGCCGAGCCCTTCGCCGACGAACTCGAGAGCGTCGACCCCGACCTCACCGGCCTGCGGTTCGCGGTGTTCGGTCTGGGTGACTCGATCTACGACACGTTCAACCGCGGTGGCGAGATCGTCGCCGAGATGCTCACCAAGCGTGGCGCGGTCCAGGTGGGCGAGCACGCCCGCCACGACAACTCGTCGCCGATCAAGCCGGCGAAGCAGGCCGCCGAGTGGGCCGAGGGGATCTCGCAGGAGATCTGAGAACGCCTGACGTCGACGCGGCCGGTGGTCAGGCCACCGGCCGTCGCGTCGCCGCTTCCGATTCCCCCGCCGCGGCCTCTTCCGCAGCGACTCCCTCCGAAGCGGCATCCCCGGCGGCATCTTCTGCGGCGGATTCCTCCGCAGCCACGGCCTGCTCCCACCCGCGCACGGCCGACAGCTTCGCGAGTTCGCACACCGCGCGGACCATGATCGCGAGCACGATCCCGAGGAACAGCGCCGTCGGCACCGACACCTTCAGGTTCTCGCCGAGCAGCAGCACGCCGAGGACCATCGCGACGGCCGGCTCGGCCACCGTCATCGACGGGAACGAGGTCTGCAGGTCGCCGGCGCCGAAACCCATCTGCTGCGCGATGACCGCACAGACCACGACCAGCACGAACAGATAGATCTCCGGGTGCACGAAGGTACGCCAGAAATGGTGGGTGACCTGGTAGATCACCGTCTTCACCAGTAGCGCCGACACGCCGAACAGGATGCCGGCCACCAGCCCGTAGAACAACGCCTTGTAGTGCGGACTCGAGCGGTGCGCGAGGATCACCAACGCGACGACGACACCGATCACCGCCCCCACCGTGCTCCAGAGCAGCAGTGCGTCGGGCCGCCTCATCGAGGGTTCGGGACGCGCCACGATGAGGAAGGTGACCACGCAGGCCACCAGCACCCCGCCCCATGCCCATTCGACGCGGGCCGGGTGCCGATGATCGGCCCACGCCTCCAGCGGCAGCGCGAACAGCACCGCCAGCACGACGAGCGGCTGCACCAGCAGGATCGAGCCGAGCCCCAGCGCCGATGCCTGCAAACCGAAGCCGCACAGCGCGATCGCGGCACCCGCCCACCAGCCCGGGGTGATGGCCCCGCTCACCCGGGAGGCGCGCTGACGCAACACGGTGCCGGCCGCGATCATCAGCGCGGCGAACACCGCGAGGAGCGCGGGTACCCAGGTGTGCACGATCCCCAGGGTAACGGCGGCTCCTCGCGCACGCGGTCGCGGCCGGAGCCGCCCGAGGTGATGTTCGCGGTGTCGGAACACCCACCACCTGCCCGGACAACGTAGATTCGAACCCATGCGTTATCGGTCAGATCTGGAACGGCTGGCCACCCTCGACGCCGCCGCGATCGAGGTGGCCTGCACCGACTGCGACTCGGTGGGCGAGTTCATCGCCTGTGCCGTCGACGAATATCTGGAGTTCGATGTCGCCGCCGAGGAGGCCGAGGCCCGCGGCGACGACGAGCACGCGGCTTTCCTCCGCCAGGAGGCCGCGGCATGGCGTGCCACCGTACGAGTGCTGCGGATGATGGATGCGGAGTCCGGACAGCGCCACCGGAGCCGCGACCGGCGGCACGGCGCCGCATGAGCCGGGCCCGCACGCTGATCCTCATGCGCCACGGCAAGTCGGGCTACCCGCCCGGGACGCCCGACCATGGCCGCCCGCTGGCCGAGCGGGGCGACCGGCAGGCCGCGCTCGCCGGGCGATGGATGGCCGATGAGGGCCTGCGGGTCGACGCGGTGCTCTGCTCGTCGTCGACGCGGACGCGGCAGACCCTGGTCCGGACCGGCATCGACGCGCCGGTGACCTTCGTCGACGACATCTACGGCGGCGCGCCGGAGGAGATCCTCGAGTCCATCCGCCTCCACGCGCCGGCAGACGCCCAGACGATCCTCGTCGTCGGACACGCGCCCGGGATGCCCGAGACCGCGCTGACGCTCGATCCGGACGGGTTCATCGAACGGTTCCCCACCTCGGCGTACGCGGTTGTCGCCGTCACCCACCCGTGGGACCGCATCGGCATGGCCCCCGACCCCGGGGCCCGCCTCGTCGGCGTGCGGATCCCGCGCGAGGACTGACCGATGACGCACACTGGAACCATGCGTGAGATCCAGCGAACCATCATCGACGCCCTCGGGGTGAAGCCCTCCATCGATCCCGACGAGGAGGTGGAACGCCGCGTCCGGTTCCTCGCCGACTACCTCGGAGCGACCGGCGCCAAAGGCTATGTCCTGGGCATCTCCGGCGGGGTGGACTCCACCCTGGCCGGACGCCTGGCACAGTTGGCCGCCGACCGCGTCCGTGCCGACGGCGGCGAGGCCGTGTTCGTCGGCGTCCGGCTCCCCTACCGGGTGCAGCACGACGAGGACGACGCGGCCGCGGCTCTCGAGTTCGTGGCCGCCGACGAGATCGTGACCGTCAACGTGGCCCCCGGCGTCGACGCCCTCAACGCCGAGATCGAACGCGCCACCGGCACCGGTCTGTCCGACTTCACCAAGGGCAACGCGAAGGCCCGGCACCGGATGGTCGCGCAGTACGCCCTGGCCGGCGACCGGGGACTGCTGGTGATCGGCTCCGACCACGCGTCGGAGAACGTCACCGGCTTCTTCACCAAACACGGCGACGGCGCCGCCGACGTGCTGCCCCTTTCTGGACTCGACAAGCGGCAGGGTCGTGCGCTGCTGCGTCACCTCGGGGCGCCGCAGCAGCTGTGGGAGAAGGTCCCGACCGCCGACCTGCTCGACGAGAAGGCCGGTCAGACCGACGAGGACGAGCTCGGCCTGCGCTACGACGACATCGACGACTACCTCGAGGGTCGCGAGATCCCCGCCGAGGCCGCGGAGAAGATCGAGGCCGCCTGGCACCGCAACCGGCACAAGCGCACGACCCCCGTGGAGGTCGACGACACCTGGTGGCGCTCCTGACGATGCGCTCGGCGGAGGCATCGGGGCGCGCCCGCGATTAGGGTGTCGGAGTGTCTGTCTACGCAAACGGATTCGCCCGGGTCGCCGGAGCCGTGCCCGTCCTGACGATCGCCGAGCCCGCGGTCAACGCCGCGCGCACCATCGAGCTCGCGACGCGGGCCGCCGACGACGGAGCCTGCCTGGTCGTCTTCCCCGAACTCGGGCTGTGCGGTTACAGCGTCGACGATCTCTTCCATCAGGACGCCTTGCTCGACGGCTGTCGCGCCGCGCTCGATGAGATCGTCGCCGCCAGCGCCGGACTGAAGCCGGTCCTCTGCGTCGGTCTGCCGGTGCAGGTCGGCGACGGCCTGTACAACTGTGCCGCGGTCATCCACGACGGTGCCGTGCTGGGAGTGGTCCCGAAGTCCTACCTGCCGAACTACCGGGAGTTCTACGAGCAGCGCTTCTTCGCCGCGGCACGCGACGCGATCCCTTCGACCGTGTCGATCGGCGGCAACGAGGTGCCGTTCGGCGCCGACCTCGTGTTCGAGGCGCACGACCTCCCGGGCTTCGCACTGTTCGTCGAGATCTGCGAGGACGGCTGGGTGGCGATCCCCCCGAGCACGTGGGCGGCTCTCGGCGGCGCCACGGTGCTGGCAAATCTGTCGGGCAGTCCGGTCACCATCGGCAAAGAGAGCTACCGCACCAATCTCTGCACCGGACATTCCGCGCGGACCATCTCGGCCCACGTGTACGTCGCCGCGGGGTTCGGCGAATCGACCACCGATCTGGCCTGGGACGGCGACGCCCTCATCACCGAGAACGGCTCGCTCCTGGCCCGCAGCGAACAGTTCGCGACGACCGACCAGATCATCTCCGCCGACATCGACCTCGACCGGCTGCGGCAGGAACGTATGCGCATGATCAGTCTGCGCGACCAGGTCGGCGACCACGCCGATCGTCTGAAGTCGTTACGCCGCATCGGCTTCAGCTTCGGAAACCTGTCCGACGACGACGTCGTCCGGCGGGTGGTCCCCCGGTTCCCGTACGTACCGGCGGATTCCGCCGACCGCGACGAACGCTGCGCGGAGGTCCGCTCCATCCAGGTGCAAGGGCTTGCCCAGCGACTGCGCTCCACGGGTCTGGAGAAGATCGTCATCGGCGTCTCGGGCGGTCTGGACTCCACGCTCGCGCTCCTCGTCGCCGTCGACACCTTCGATCGACTCGGGCTGCCGCGCACCAACATCCTCGGTTACACGATGCCCGGCTTCGCAACCGGCGGCCCGACCCTCCGGCGGGCCCACGCGCTGATGAACTCCCTCGGTGTGAGCGGCACGGAGATCGACATCCGGCCGTCGTGCGAACAGATGCTCGCCGACCTCGACCATCCGTACGCGCGCGGCGAGAAGGTCTACGACGTCACCTTCGAGAACGTGCAGGCCGGTGAACGGACCTCGCACCTGTTCCGCCTCGCGAACTCCAACGGTGCCATCGTGCTCGGGACCGGCGACCTGTCCGAGCTCGCGCTCGGGTGGTGCACCTACGGCGTCGGCGACCAGATGTCGCACTACAACGTCAACGGCTCGGTGCCGAAAACGCTCATCCAGCACCTGATCCGATGGATGATCACCAGCGGGCACCACTCCGCGGAGACCACCGAGACCCTGGTCGAGATCCTCGACGACGTCATCTCCCCCGAACTCGTGCCCGCCGGCGACGACGGCCGGATCCAGAGCACCGAGGACACCGTCGGCCCCTACGAACTGCACGACTTCTTCCTCTACCACCTGACGCGGTTCGGCTATCGCCCGACGAAGATCGCCTACCTCGCCCGGCAGGCGTGGGATGACCGCACCCGCGGACCGTGGTCGGATCTGCTGACCGAGGACAAACGCAACCAGTACGACGAGGCGACCATCGAGCACTGGCTCGGAGTGTTTCTGAAGCGCTTCATGGGCAACCAGTTCAAGCGCTCGGCGATGCCCAACGGGCCGAAGATCGGCTCGGGCGGGTCCCTGTCCCCGCGCGGCGACTGGCGTTCACCGTCGGATGCGTCGGCGCGGGTCTGGCTCGACCAGCTGGCCGGCGGTGCGCCCGGGAGCTAGGCCGGGCGCACCGCCGGTCAGTCGCAGGCGGCGAGCAGTTGCTTGAGCTCGTCGTCGAACGCGTCGGCGATGGCCGAGGGGTCCGGGGTCTGGTCGGTGCACCCCACGATGCCGATGTTGAGGTTGCCGTCGGCGGAGAAGACCGTGATGTTCAGTCCGAGTCCGTGCATGATCGGGCCGAGCGGGTACACGCCGGTCACGCGCGCGCCGAGGAAGTACAGCGGGAAGTCCGGTCCCGCGACGTTGGACACCAGGACGTTGAAGATCGGCGGGTGGGCCGACGCCCAGTTGCGGTCACCGTAGATCTTCATGACGGTGGACAGTGTTGTGCCGGGGGCGAACTGGGCCCAGGACCGCAGGATGTTCGCATCGATCTCCGCGTGATGCGCCTTCGAGGTGCGACTCAGTTCGGCCTGCTTTCGCAGCCGGGCAACAGGATCGGACTCGTCGGAGGAGAGCAGCGTGAACATGCCGGTGACCTTGTTGGTGCCGCTCACGACGAGGTCCTTCTCGTCGGCTCCGTGCACGGACACCGGCACCATCCCGACGAGCGGCCGGTCGGGAAGCTCATCGTGGCCGAGGAGGTAGGTACGTAGAGCACCGCCGACCATCGCGAGCACGACGTCGTTGAGCTTGACGTCGAAGTGGTCCTTCACGCGCTTCACGTCGTCGAGCGACAACTGCGTCACCGCGATGCTCCGATGCGGCGTGATCGGCGCATTGAAGCGCGTACGCGGGGCACGGAACGGTGCGGGCATCGCCGAATCCTGTTGCGCGCGACGGAGCCACCCGATGGGCACGCCGACCGTCCGGGGCAGGAGTTTGACCATGGCAAGCGGCCGTTGCACGAAGAAGTTGACGGCGCCGCCTGCCGCCATCGCGGCCCGCGACGACGGCCCCGCCGACTCGCCGACCTTCTCGGCGTCGAGCTCGGGGGGTTCCGGTGTGAGCGTGCACATCTGGGCCAGCATGTCGGCGCCGGTGACACCGTCGGTCCCGGCATGGTGCATCCGCAGCATCGCGCACACCCGGCCGTTGGCGAGCCCCTCGATGACCCACAGCTCCCACAGCGGCTTCCCGCGGTCGAGGGTCTGACCGGCCAGATGACCGCACAGTTCGGCGACCTCTGCGGCGCCGCCGGGCGCCGGCACACCCACACGGTGCACGTGACGCTCGATGTCGAAGTCCTCGTCCTCGATCCACACCGGGTGGTCGATGTTGAGCAGCGAGTTGTCGAGCTTGCGCCGGAACGTCGGGATGGCGGCGACGCGGCGTTCCATCTCGGCCCGGAGCTTGTCGAACCGATACTCGTCCGGCATGGTGCTCGGATCGATCTCGAAGAGGCCGATGACGTGCATCAGTTGCGCACGAGTCTCGAGGTAGAGAAACGATGCGTCCAGTCCACTCAAGCGCTGCATGAGTTCAGCCTCTCCTCGGCGTCGGGCACCCACCCCGCAGGCACCCCACGCCATCATGCCGCACCCGGTGTCCCTCGCGGAGCCGGTTCCGCCGACCGCCACCACCACATCGGGACAGATCGTCGGGGCCGTCAGAGTGGCAGTGAGTCCACCATGTCGAGAATGTCCTGACCGTCGGTCTCGAGCACGACGATCATCGCCAGTTCGCGTGACGGGTCGTCGGTGATCTTGAAGACGCCGCGACCGTTCTCGTCGATCAACCCCGTCCCGTGCCGCCACCGCACCGGTCGCGAGGTCGATGACGAACGCGAGTACTCCGCGTTCAGCGCATCCCTCGACGCGAACCAGAACACCCCGAAGGGCCGGTCGACCGAACCCGCCGCACACCGGACGACAAAGACGGTGCGCACCTGACCCGCGCCGGTCTCCGAGGGGCCGACCTCGTCCCGGCCCCCGGAGTATCGGCGGACGCACTCGGTGTTCATCCACTGCGCGGCGGTGTCGGGCGCCTGCGGGAGCAGCTCGGGAAACTGCGCCACGAGCGGAGCGAATTCTCCCCAGCTCGCTCCCGTCCGCACCCGCTGCACCGGGCCGGCCTCGGAGTACACGCCCCCGCGCATCGCGACCACCCGGTAAGCATGTTCCCCGGCACTCACGGTCGCATCCTCGGCGGTGGTCTCCGGACCCTGGTGGACGACGTAGCCGTCGCCGCGGAGAAGCTGATAGGCCGACGCCCCGGGGACCGGATCCCAGGTCGCGATCACCCGTCCGGGCCGCGCCTGCAGGGTCAGCCCGCCGGGCGCGTCCGGCGCGTCCGGCGCCGTCACCGAACGGACCACCGCGAATCCGCCGACCGCCACCAGCGCCGAGATCAGCACGATCAGTCCGATCAGCCAGGGCGCGGGGCCGGTCCGCCGCGGTCGGGCCGGGACGGCCGGCGGGGTCGGCGAAGTCGGCGAAGTCGGCGAAGTCGGCGAAGTCATCAGATCGGCAACCTCTTCAGGACATCCCCGGCGGCCGCCGCGGGCTTGCCCGGGACGACCACCCACACCACCGACCGCGCATGGTCGCCGTCGTCGAACGTGAGGATCGCCTGACCCTGCTCGCGTTGCTTGTCCGACAGGTACAGCGTGCCGGTGTGTCCCTGCGCCGTCGTGTAGTCGACGCCGCGGAGGTCGTAGGCGGTCACCTTCGCCGACGCTACGGCCTCCTCCGGGGTGTCGTAGGCGTCGACGATCACCTGATACGCGGCCACCTCCGGACCGGACGGTCCAGCACTGCCGGCTCCGGTCGTGGTGTCGGCGTCCCTGGTGCACGAGACGGTGCGCTTGCTCGACGAGAAGGCGAGGTCGCCGTCCTCACCCCAGCAGCGCATCGCGTCGAAACCGTTGGTGCTCAACGGTGTCGCCGGGATCAGGTCGTGGTACAGGTCGGCGATCGGTTGCAGATGCCCCCACGTCATGAACACGTCAACCTGCTCGGAGTTCCGCGAGAAGTCCGACATCCGGCCGTCGTCGTGCGCGGCGACCTGATAGGTGTAGCTGCCGGGCACCGGCCGGGGCGCGGTGAACTCGGTGGCCGGCCCGGAGTAGATCACGGTGTCGTTCTGGGTGACCACGTAGCCGGTGGCGCCGGCCACGTGGTTCCAGCTCAGTTCGACGGCGGCGGTGGTGACCTCCGCATCCGGTGGGTCCGGGGTGTCGAGCGCGGTGGCCGACATACGCACGAGACCGATTCCGGCGCCCAGGATTCCGGCGACGAGCATCGCCACGATCCCGATCACGATCAGGCTTCGTGGCCGACGGACCGGATTCGGCTGCGTCGCATCGTCGTCGGACGGCCACGCCGGCGGGGGTTCCGGCGCGACCCCGGACGGCGGCGCGTGCAGCGCCCCGCCCGGGCCGGGGTCGGAGATCGCCGGGCGAACACCCACATCGACGCCGGTTCCGGCGTACCCCGACCCGGCCGGGGGGTCGTCATCCGGACCCCGGGTCGCGGAGGCCTCCGGCGGATGGGGCTGCACCACAGGGCCGATGAGCGTCGCACGGGAGTCGAAGACGTCGGCCAGCGCGGCCGCGAACTCCCCGGCCGTCGGGTGACGGCGACCCGGCTCCTTGGCGATCGCCCGGGCGAGCACCCGGTCGACGGCCGCGGGCAGCGCCCGGTTGCGCGCGCTGGCGGACGGAGGTTCGTGGTGCATGTGCGCGGTCATCAGCCCGTGCAGCGACGGCGAGTCGAAAGGCGGTGCACCGGTCAGCAATTCATAGGCGGTGGCGGCCAGCGAGTAGATGTCGCTCCGGCCGTCGACGCGCAGCCCCTCGATCTGTTCCGGCGAGGCGTAACGCATGGTGCCGATCGTGATGCCGGTACCGGTCAGGTGGGTGACCTCGTCGAGGACCTGCGCGATGCCGAAGTCGGTGAGCTTGATGGCCTCTGGGCCGCCGACGCCGCCGTCGTCTCCTGCCTCGCCCGGCGTGATCAGGATGTTGGCCGGTTTGATGTCACGGTGCATGACCCCGCGGCGGTGCGCCGCATCCAGACCCGCCGCCGCTCCGGCGATGATCGTGCACGCGAGCCCGGGGTCGAGGGGGGACTCCCGGGCGAGCATGCGAGCGGCGTCGGTACCCGGCACGTATTCCATCGCGATCCACAGCAGACCCTCGAACACGCCACGGTCGTAGACGGCGACGATGTTGGGATGATGCAGGGGCGCCACGATGTCGGCCTCGCGTTCGAAACGCGCGCGGAAGACCGGATCCGTGGCGTGTACCGACCGGAGAACCTTGAGGGCGTCGGCGCGCGGCAACCGAGGGTGGGCGACCTGGTAGACCTCACCCATACCGCCGCGTCCGAGCACGCCGAGGACGCGGTACCCCGCTATCAGGTCCCCTACCTGGTACATGACGTCCTCACCGATCCGTGTGCGGTGTTTGTGCTGGGCACGAATGGTACCGAGTGTCGCGAAACCCGGTGGACGACGCCGCCTCGGACTCTACGATCGGCGACGATGGACACCACCGAGACACCGACTCCACCGATCACCGCAGCCACACCGGCCGAGTTCACGGCAGCCGAACTCGACGAGGCGTTCGCGCAGTTCCAGCGCACGGTCGCCGAGATCGCCGTCAGCCGGGACTGGGACCGCTACGCCGAGCTGTTCACCGACGACGCCGACTACATCGAACACGCGCTCGGCACCATGCGCGGTCGCGAGGAGATCCGGGCCTGGATCTGGCGGACCATGACCTCCTTTCCCGGCAGCCACATGACCGGTTTCCCGTCGCTGTGGCACGTGGTCGACGCCCCGACCGGCCGGGTCATCTGCGAAGTCGACAACCCGATGCGCGATCCCGGTGACTCGACCCACATCACAGCCACCAACATCACCATCCTCACCTATGCCGGTGAGGGGCGCTGGAGCTGTGAGGAAGACGTGTACAACCCGATGGAGTTCGGGCGGGCGGCGATGCGCTGGTGTGAGAAAGCGCGCGAACTGGGCACCATCGACGAATCCGCGGCGGCCTGGATGAAGACCACCGGCGCCATGTTCGCCTCGCGGCGCTGACCCCGCCGAGCTGGGCGTATACGGCGACGCCGGTGCGGGCTCCGGAGGTGACGGATGACACCCCGGCGGTCGGTAACGGTTCGCCGGTGCTGCGACGACACCCTCACGACGGACTTGGGACACCGGTGAGCGTGCCGTACGCTAGGACTTTGACCATCGGCGTCGGGGGCCGTGGCACCATCCCACCCGGCTCACCCACGGTCCGGCGGGTACCGCACACCCTCGCCGGGGCGGCGAGTACCACCGACGACGTCGGGAACCACGACTGTGGCAGCCGGCCGCGCACGCGGACCGACCCACGACGACATACAGACGACGACACACGCACGATGACATACGCGGACACCGTTCGGAGGACATCTATATGGCACGCGAGCTGACGCAACTCGAGCTTCTCAAGGAGCTGGCCCCGGTTGCCGAGGACAACGTCAACCGTCACCTCAAGATCGCCAAGGACTGGAACCCCCACGATTACGTGCCGTGGGACGAGGGCCGCAACTTCGCCGCCCTCGGTGGCGTCGACTACGACCCCGAGCAGTCGCAGCTCGACGAGGTCGCCAAGGCCGCGATGATCACGAACCTCCTCACCGAGGACAACCTGCCGTCGTACCACCGCGTCATCGCCGACAACTTCTCCATCGACTCCGCCTGGGGACACTGGGTCGGTCGCTGGACCGCCGAGGAGAACCGCCACGGCATCGTCATGCGCGACTACCTCGTGGTCACCCGCGGTGTCGATCCCGTCGCCCTCGAAGAGGCGCGGATGATCCACATGACCAACGGTTACGACCCGATGCTGGCCGCCGCCGGGCGCGTGGACGAGCTCGAAGAGCACGCCGACGAACTGGGCATCCTGCACTCCGTGGCCTACGTGACCTTCCAGGAACTCGCGACCCGCGTCAGCCACCGCAACACCGGCAAGGCCTGCAACGACCCGATCGCCGACAAGATGCTCCAGCGCATCGCGGCCGACGAGAACCTGCACATGATCTTCTATCGCAACATCTGCGGTGCGGGCTTCGACATCTCCCCCGACCAGACGCTGCGTGCGGTCACCGACATCGTGACCAACTTCCAGATGCCCGGCGCCGGTATGCCCAACTTCCGTCGCCACGGCGTGCTCATGGCCAAGCACGGCATCTACGACCTGCGCCAGCACCTCGAAGAGGTCGTCATGCCGGTCCTGCGCAAGTGGAACGTCTTCGAGCGCGACGACTTCACCAGCGAGGGCGAGAAGACCCGCGAGGAGCTCGCCGCCTTCCTCGAGCAGCTCGAGAAGGACACCATCCGCTTCGAGGAGATGCGCGACCGTTCGCTCGCCCGCGAGGCCAAGAAGCGGGAGCAGCAGGCATCCTGAGCACCACCCTCTCGACGCACCCGGCGCCTTCGACCACCGAAGGCGCCGGTCCCAGCTCCCTGAGGAGCGAGCTTGCGAGCGCCGGTCCCAGCTCCCTGAGGAGCGAGCTTGCGAGCGTCTCGAAGGGGTTGCGCATCGGCTCGATCGAGCTGGCCAGCCCGGTCGTGCTCGCCCCCATGGCCGGTGTCACGAACGTCGCGTTCCGGACGCTGTGCCGTGAACTCGAACTCGCCCGCACCGGCACCGTCTCCGGGCTGTACGTCTGCGAGATGGTGACGGCTCGCGCACTCGTCGAGCGGCATCCGGTCACGATGCACATGACGACCTTCGGACCCGACGAGAATCCACGGTCGATGCAGCTCTACACCGTCGACCCGGAGTACACGTACCAGGCCGCGAAGATGATCGTCGACGAGAACCTCGCCGACCACATCGACATGAACTTCGGCTGCCCGGTCCCCAAGGTGACGCGCAAGGGCGGCGGTTCGGCGATCCCGTACAAGCGCACCCTGTTCCGCAAGATCGTCGCCGCGGCCGTCCGCGCCACCGAGGGCACCGATATCCCGGTGACGGTGAAGTTCCGCATCGGCATCGACGACGAGCACCGCACCCACCTCGACGCCGGCCGGATCGCCGCGGAGGAGGGCGCGGCCGCCGTGGCCCTCCATGCGCGCACCGCGTCGCAGCGCTATTCCGGCGAGGCCGACTGGGACGAGATCGCCCGGCTCAAGGAGCACGTGACCTCGGTGCCCGTGCTCGGCAACGGCGACATCTTCGAACCCGCCGATGCGGTCGCGATGATGAACCAGACGGGCTGCGACGGTGTGGTCGTCGGCCGCGGCTGCCTCGGCCGTCCCTGGTTGTTCGCCGAACTCGCGGCCGAACTCGGTGGTTTCGCGGCCCCCACGCCGCCGAACCTGGGCGAGGTCGCCGACATCATGGTCCGGCACTGCCAACTCCTGGTCGATCACCACGGTGAGATGAAGGGCTGCCGCGAGATCCGCAAGCATGTCGCCTGGTACCTGCGCGGCTTCCCGGCAGGTTCGGAGATCCGCCGGCGGATGGCGCTGGTCGGCAGCGTCGACGAGCTGCGTGAGCTGCTCGCCGAGTTGCCCGCCGACGCCCCCTTCCCGTCCGACGGCCACGGCCCGCGCGGTCGGCAGGGTTCGCCGGCCAAGGTCGCACTGCCGGACGGGTGGCTCGACGATCCGGACGAGGACGTCATCCCGGCCGGCGCCGAGATCATGCACTCCGGCGGTTGAACCGAACTGCGAAAACCGTCACAACCGCCGCCTGGCTGAGACCCATTCTCAGGTGCAATCAGTACTATTGCGCGGAGGTCCCGGCCGCCGGGGCCTCACATCTGTGCGCACCGCGCTGGTCGAGCCCCGATCTGCGGTGACTTGCGAACCAGACCACGGGGCATGAGGAACGTGCATTGAGTCGTAGGACACCGGGCCCGGACGACCCCGAGGCGGGCGACGCCGATCGCTCTCGTCGTGGCCGTCGCGCCGGACGCTCCCGCGACGACTTCGTCCCGGCGCCGGGTCAGGACGCGACCGGCCCCGCCGATCCCGGTACTCAGCCGCCCGCACACCCCAGCCTCCGCGAGCCCCGCTCGGCGGATCGTTTCGTCCGCGGACGAACGCGGCTCACGGTCCGCCAGCTCATGGAGCAGATGAACGCGGAGGAGTCGGCACCCGCCGAGCCGCCCGCGGGCCCCGGCCGGCCCGGCACCCGCCGCGCGATGCCGCCACGTCCGGAGTCACGGACGCCCGAGACCCCGCCGTCGACCCGCGGACGGGCCCGCCGCCTCGGCCAGCCGTTCGGTTCGGGCGCCGAGCCCCCGCCGGCTCCGCCCGGTCGCGCGCCGGACAGCCCGCAACCGGCACCCGACGACCGCCCCACCACGGTCCACCGCTTCGACAACGACGTCACCCAGAAGATCCCGACCGTCGGCGACTCCGCACCGGACCTGTCCGACCGCGCGACCGCTAAGCGGGCCATCGAGGAATCCCGTGCCCAGGAGCCGGTCGCCGGGCCTCCGGCCGGCGCCCCGGCCGTGCAGCCGCCGCTCGAGCGCACTCCCGACCTCACCGGCCCCCTCGCCCTGCGTTCGGCGCCCCGACGCCATCCCGGGCGCGACGAGGACCGCCCGGGCGCGATGCTCCGCAAGACCGCCGCGACCGGACGGATCCTGGTCGCCATCGCGTGCGTGCTCGCCCTCGTCGGCACCGGATTCGTCTGGGGCTACCTGCAGTCGTGGAACGGCAACTGGCGCAATGTCACCGCCGTCGATCCCGATGACCAGAACATCCGCAACAAAGACGCCCAGTACGGCGACGAGACCTATCTGATCGTCGGAACCGACACCCGGGGCGGACAGAACGCCAAGGTCGGCGCCGGCACCACCGCCGACGCCGAGGGCGCCCGTTCGGACACCGTCATCCTGGTCAACATCCCGGCCAACCGCGGTCGCGTCGTCGCGGTGTCGTTCCCGCGTGACCTGCAGGTGGACCAGCCGGCGTGCAATGCGTGGGACAACGAGACCGGCCAGTACGGCGCCGAGATGCCGGCCCAGAGCGGCGTCAAGCTCAACAGCGTCTACTTCTACGGCGGCCCGCAGTGCCTCGTCCGCGTGATCACCGCGATGAGTGGCCTCAACATCAATCACTTCATCGGGATGGACTTCTACGGTTTCGAGAAGGTCGTCCGCGCGATCGGCGGCGTCGAGGTCTGTTCGACGGTCCCGCTCTACGACTACGAGATCGGGCAGATCCTGCGCAAGCCCGGCAAGCAGAAGCTCACCGGCCGGCGCGCCCTGAACTACGTGCGCGCCCGCAACATCGCCTCGGAGGGCAACGGCGACTACGGCCGGATCAAACGTCAGCAGTTGTTCATGTCGTCCCTGCTGCGGTCGAGCCTGTCGGGCAATGTCCTGTCGAACCCCAACAAGCTCAACGGGATCGTCAACACCTTCATCGAATACAGCTATGTCGACGGAGTCGACACCCAGTCGCTGATCAGCCTGGCCGAATCGATGCAGGGCATCGAGGCCGGACGCGTCTCGTTCCTGACGATCCCGACCTCGGGTACGTCCACCGACGGGGCCAACAACGAGATCCCGCGCACCAGCGACATCGACGCGATCTTCGACGCCATCATCGACGACCTGCCCCTGCCGGGCGAGCAGGCACGCAAGAAGCCGCCGTCGTCGTCGAGGGCGGCTTCGAGTTCTGACGCACCGAGCACAAACGCCGACGCCGGCACTCCCGGACCCGTCACCGCCACGGCACAGAATCCCGGCAACGTGGGCGTCCGGGTGCTCAACGGCACCGATCAGACCGGTCTCGCCACCGAGGTGTCCGAACAACTCACCCCGTACGGCTTCGACGTCCGCGGTGTCGCCGACGCCTCGGAGAACCGCGACGACACCGTGGTGCGCTACGGGCCGGGGCAGCGCGACGCCGCCGCGACCCTCGCCGAGATGTTCCCCAACGCGAGCATCCAGCTCGACCGAACGGTCAAATCGGGCGTCGAGCTCATCGTCGGTGCGGATTTCGCCGGCACCCTCGGGTCCGTGCCGGCCTCCGGGGCGACGCTGACCGCGAATCAGCTCGCACCCGCCGAGAACACCGGCAATCTGCCCAACGACCTGGCGATCACCAACGCGGGTGACACCACCTGCACGTGATCGGCGAACGTCCGCGACCGGCCGGGTGGACGGATCTGCACCCGACGTTCACTGTGCGTTCATCGGTCGGAGTCGGAGTCGTGTGATCACGCACGTATCCTGGCATCATGCGTACCGCCTACCAAGAGCAACTCGAGGCGCTGACCTCGGTACTGGGTGAGATGTGCGAGCTCGCCGGCACTGCGATGGCGCGCGCCACGCAGGCCCTGCTGCAGGCCGATCTCGCCGTCGCCGAAGAGGTCATCGGGGACACCGACCGGATGAGCCGGCTGACGGCTCGCGCCGAGGAACAGTCCTTCGCGCTTCTCGCGCTACAGGCCCCGGTCGCCGGCGACCTGCGCGGAGTCGTGAGTGGATTCCAGATCGTCGCCGACGCCGACCGCATGGGTGCGCTGGCCCTGCACGTCGCGAAGGTCGCACGTCGTCGCCACCCGGCGAAGGCCCTCCCCGAAGAGGTCAACGGCTACTTCGCCGAGATGGGCCGCTTGGCGGTGACCCTGGCGAAGAACGCGCACGAGGTCCTGGTGACCAGCGACCCGCAGGCCGCGCTCCGTCTCCAGGAGGACGACGACGCGATGGACGACCTCCATCGCCACCTGTTCACAGTGCTCATGGACCGCGAATGGAAGCACGGCGTCGCCGCCGCGGTGGACGTGACACTGCTCGGCCGGTACTACGAGCGGTTCGCCGACCATGCGGTGCTGATCGGACGCCGCGTGGTGTTCACCGCGACCGGCAAGACCCCGGAGCAGTTCCAGACCCTTGGGTGATTTCCCTCGCTGGCGCTGATCGCCGAGCGGAGGACCACACGAAAGAGGCCGAGAATTCAGTTTCGCACACTGAACTCGGCCTCTTTTTCATGTCCGTGAAGATCTGTGCCCGGACCGAGTCCTGCGAGATTTCAGTTGCGTCCAGCTCGTCGTTAGGGTGGCGGACATGGCCCAGCACTATCCGACCGAGCCCGATTTCAATGCGGTGACCGACGAGGACGCAGAGGCTGCCGCCCATCGACGCAAGATACTGACATACCTGGGTGTGACCGCGTCACTGGTCGCCATGCTGGCGATCCTGGTGCTCAACATGTGACGCCGCGACTCGTCGACTGCCGGACCCCGCCGCACCCACCACCCGCCGACACGACGAGGCCCGCTCCCCGGACGGGTGAGCGGGCCTGGTCGGTGTCGCGGTCGATTCAGCCGAAGCGGCCCGAGATGTAGTCCTCGGTTTCCTTCTTCGTCGGGTTCGAGAACATCGTCTCGGTGTCGTTGATCTCGACGAGCTGACCGGGCTGGCCGACCGCCTCGAGATTGAAGAACGCGGTCTGGTCGCTGACGCGGGCCGCCTGCTGCATGTTGTGGGTCACGATGACGATGGTGTACTCCTTCTTGAGTTCACCCATCAGATCCTCGATGGCCAGTGTGGAGATCGGGTCCAGCGCCGAGCACGGCTCGTCCATGAGCAGGACGTCGGGCGAGACCGCGATCGCACGGGCGATGCACAGACGCTGCTGCTGGCCGCCCGACAGGCCGCCACCGGGCTTGTCCAGACGGTCCTTGACCTCTTCCCAGAGGTTGGCGCCGCGGAGACTCTTCTCCGCGACGTCGTCGAGCTGTGACCGGTTCCGTACACCCTGCAGGCGGAGGCCGGCGACGACGTTGTCGCGGATCGACATCGTCGGGAACGGGTTCGGCCGCTGGAACACCATGCCGATGGTCGCGCGCACGCTCACCGGGTCCACGGACTTGCCGTAGATGTCCTCGCCGTCGAGCAGGACGCTCCCCTTGGCGTACGCGCCCGGGGTCACCTCGTGCATGCGGTTGAGGGTTCGCAGCACCGTCGACTTGCCACAGCCCGACGGGCCGATGAAGGCGGTGATGCACCGCGGCGGGACCTCGAGGGTGACGTCCTTGACCGCGTGGAAATCGCCGTAGTAGATGTTCAGGTCTTTGATGTCGAGGCGCTTGGCCATGGCAGTGGTCCGTTCTGGGGAAAGATGACCCGAGATGGGTGGGAGGTCAGGAGGTCTTGGGGGCGAAGAGCTTCGACACCGCCTTGGCACCGAAGTAGACGATGGCGACGAGGATCACCAGCGTCAGCGCCGCACCCCACACCTGGTCGAAGGCGCCCGGCCCGTTGTTGTACTGCTGCACCATCATCAGCGGCAGCGACTGCTGGTTGCCCTCGAACGGGTTGAAGTTCATCGCTCGCGTGGCGCCGACGAGGATCAGCACCGGTGCCGATTCACCCATCACCCGGGCGATCGCGAGCATGACGCCGGTGACGATGCCCGACAGTGCCGTCGGCAGGACGACCTTCACGATGGTCTTCCACTTGGGGATGCCCAACGCGTACGACGCCTCCCGCAGGTCCTGCGGCACGATCTTCAGCATCTCCTCGGTGGCGCGGACCACCAGCGGAACCATCAGGAGCACCAGCGCGATGGCCACCACGAATCCCGAGCGGGGCAGGCCGAGCGTGGTGCGCCATACCGCGTAGACGAACAGCGCGGCGACGATCGAGGGCACGCCGGAGAGGATGTCGACCATGAAGGTGGTGACGCGTGCCAGGAGCGATTTCTTGGTCGCGTACTCCACCAGGTAGATGGCGACGAAGATGCCCAGGGGAATGGAGATGACGGCGGCGAGCGCGGTCTGCATCAGGGTGCCGACGATCGCGTTGGCCGCACCGCCCTTCCGCTCGGCCTGGGTCCACCAGTCGATGTCGAGGATGGTCTCGATACCCCGCGACAGCAGGGTGAAGACCAGCCAGAGGAGCGGGACGAGCGCCACCAGGAGGGCGGCGACGACGGCGACACGCACGGTGGCGTCGGTGAAACGCCGGCGCCCGGACATCGGGGTGAAGCCCGACGGCTTCTTGACCGGGTCGGCCGCGGAAGTTGTCGTTGTCACAGACATGGTCACTTCTTTCCGGCGACGACCGCGCGGGCGGCGGCGTTGACGATGAAGGTCAGGACGAACAGGGTCAGGCCGGCCGAGATGTAGGCGCCGGTCTTCGCCGGGGAGTCGAACTCGGCCGCGTTGTTGGCGATCTTCGTGGCGAAGGTCTCGCCGCTCTCCATCAGGTTGAAGTTCATCGGCCCGACGGTCGAGATGATGAGCAGCAGCGCCATCGTCTCGCCGAGCGCGCGGCCCAGGCCGAGCATCGACCCGGAGATGTAACCGGAGAACCCGAAGGGCAGCACCGCGACCTTGACGACCTCGAACTTGGTGGCGCCCAGCGCGAGCGCCGCCTCACGATGACCCTTCGGGGTCTGCATGAAGACCTCGCGGGTCACCGCGGTGATGATCGGCAGGATCATGACGGCGAGCACGATTCCCGCGGTCAGCAGCGTTCCGCCGGTGCTCATGTTGGCGACCTGGGTGGGCTGCTGGAAGAAGGGCAGGAAGCCGAGGTTCGCGACCAGCCACTCGTTCACCGGCACCAGCGCCGGGCCGAGCACGAGGATGCCCCAGAGGCCGTAGACGATCGAGGGCACAGCGGCCAGGAGGTCGACGGTGTAGGTGATCGGGCCGACGAATCGCTTGGGCGCGTATTCGGTCAGGAAGATCGAGATACCGAGTGCGACGGGCATCGCGATCAGCAACGCGATCACCGACACGACCACCGTCGCATAGAAGAGCTGCGGGATGCCGAAGGCGAGCTGATCTCCACTGGTGATCCACTGACCGGTGTAGGTGAAGAAGTTCTCCTCGTTCTTCGCCAGCGACGGGATCGCCTGTGCGAGAAGGAAGAGCGCGATCAGCGCGATGACGAGGGAGACCACGAACCCCGACCCGACGGCCAGATTCCGGAACACCTTGTCGGCGACCCGGTGATGCGCGGCTGCGTGCAGTTTGGATTCCGGTTGGTCTGGCGATGACCCGGGGGCGTTCGATTCACCGGTGTCCGGCGGAATCGCGCCACCCTCTTTGCTCAGCGAGGTCATGCGTCCTTCTTGTGATTCGGCTCTGGTCATTGGGGCACTTCCCGCCGTCTCGTGGACACGCGAAATGTCGTGTCAGTGTGTCAACCACGTGCGCGGGGCCGCAACCGAAGCGGCCCCGCGCACGCGATCAGATGGGGTTGATCAGGCGTTCCCGGACCCACCGGACAGCGAATCGATGGTTCCCTGCAGCTTGGCCTTGAAGGCGTCGGGGACCGGCACGTAGCCGATCTCCTCGAGGCCGGCCTGGCCGTCGTTGAGGATTCCGGTGAAGGCGTCCTTCAAGGTCTGGCTGGTGGCCTCGTCCTCGTAGCCCGCGGAGCAGACGATCGAGTACGGGGTCAGCAGCAGCGGGTACGCACCCGGAGCCTTGGAGGCGAACAGCGCGTCGGTGTCGACGACGAGGTCCTTGCTGGCCGGGTCCTTGAAGGCCAGCGACTCGAGGGCGGTACCGGCGCTCTCGGCGTTCAGCGCGACCGGGCCGGCACCGAAGTCGACCTGCGCCACTCCGAGGTCGTTCTCGGTGGCGAAGCCCCACTCGACGTAGGTGATCGATCCGGGGGTCTTCTTGACGGTGTCGCCGACGCCGGTGGACTTCGAGGCACCCGAGCCGACGCCCTTGGGAGCGAATTCCTTGCTGTGCTCGTACGGCCAGTCGGCGGGAGCCGAGTTCTCCAGGAAGCGCTGGAAGTTGTCGGTGGTACCGGAGCTGTCCGAGCGGTACACCGGGACGATGTCGCTGGCGGGCAGCTGCACGCCCGGGTTCAGCGCGGCCACGGCCGGGTCGTTCCACTTGGTGATCTTGCCGTTGAAGATCTTCGCGATGACGCTCGGGTTGAGCTTGAGGTCGTCGACACCTTCGAGGTTGTAGGCGACCGCGACGGGACCGACGACCAGCGGCAGGTGCCACGGGGCGTTGCCGTTGCAGCGCGCGGTGGCCTCGGTGACCTCGTCGGCCTTGAGGGCGGAGTCCGACCCGGCGAAGTCGACGTCACCCGCGATGAACTTCTTGATGCCGTCACCGGAGCCGCTGCCGGTGTAGTCGAGCACGATGTCACTGTTGTCGGTCAGGACCTGGCTGAAGTGCTCCATGGCCTTCTGCTGCGCGGTGGAGCCCTCGCCGCTGACCGTCTGTTCGCTTCCCCCACCGCACGCCGTCACGAGAGTCAGTGCCGCGATCGCCGACACCGACGCCAGGGCGCCGTTCCGATTGATTTTCACCGCTGGTGTTGCCTTTCCGTTCGCGTTCTCCGCCCCGACTGGCGTCGGGTCCGGAGTGTCCGAATGGAAAGCTATGGGGGCGTGGTGGACTGATCCCCTACAAAAGATGAACTGCGGGTGAACTGGCCAAGGCAGACGGGGTGAGAACAACTTCGGGGCGAGCGTACGTGATCTGCATAACCCGACATTCGGGACTTAGGCAAGCCTTGCTATAGTTTCCCGGATCGCACTCATGGCCACGCCCTCACCCACCCCGGCTTCGACCCCCCGGCACGTCGACCCACCGGCATCCCGACCCGGCACGCTTTCGCGTTTCCGCTGCGCGGCGATCGACCTGCTGCACGGACACAACCGGGCGGCACTGGTGATCGGCCCGCTCGACCTCCCGTCCCGCGCGGTGGCCGCCGACCGGATCGTGCGCCTCGCGCGGGTGGGGCCGCACACCCGCGTCGGCCTCCTTCCCTCGCCCCATCGACGCGAGTGGGTCTTCGACCCCGACGCCGCCGCCGACTCGGTCGTCGACGCGTCACCGCCGGCGCCCGGCACAGACCCGGCCCGCCTGTTCGATGTTCTGTACTCGTTGCCCCACCGGCCGTTGCGGATCGTGCTGGCCGGCGACCATCTCGCCCTGGACTACGACCACGGACTCGGCGACCTCACCCTGCTGAATCTCATCGTCGACGTCATCGTGGGCGCGGTCGACCCGTCGACGCTGCCGCGCCGGGGACCTGTTCTCCCCCCTCTGCTGGTCGCGTCGGCGATCACGGTGGCCGACCCGCGCCGCGCCGCCTCGCTCCTGCGCTTCCAGCGGCACCGCGAACCCGTCGAGCCGCCTCGCACCCGACGCCTGGTTCCGCCACGACGGCCGGTCTCCGCGAACGTCCACATCGCGGCCCCCGCGGTGGACGCGATCCGGGCCGGGCGGACGTCGTCCATGCCGGGAACGGGGCTGTTCGCCATCTACACAGTTGCCCTGGTCGCGGCGCTGACCGAAGCGGGCGTCCGGCTCGACCCGATGGTCACGTTGCCCTTCGACGCCCGCACATACCTGCCATCCGCGATGCGGACCTACGCCAATTTCTCTGCCGGGCTGAGCTTCCCCGTAGACGAGGCCACCTCGGCTGCCGCGCTGCAACGCGCGATGACCGCGTCGGCCCGGATGGGACGGCCGACGGCCAACCTGGCACTCGCCACGATCAAGACCCTGCGCCGTCCACGCGACGACCGCGGCTCGGCGTCGCCGGCCCAGCACGTCCCGGCCGACGGTCGGGTCCGTGCCGAACTGCTCCACTCGAGTGTCGGCCACCTGCCCGGACATCAACGCGGCTGGCAATGGTCCGACCCCGCCCGCGCCGCGGTCATCGGGGTGGCCACGCCGCCGTCGGCAACCGGGATCACGGTCACGACCGGTTTCGTGGGCGGCGCGGTCTCGATGACCGCGGCGTTCCGCGACGACGTCTTCGACCCGGCGCGCATTCGCGCGGCGATGGACGCCGTCGCCGGGCACGCCGCACGGATCGTCGGGGTGCCCTGACGTCCATCACTCCCCCGGTCACACCCCGAACCACATCTGATCCCGAGCTACCGAAGGCCGAAACCGTGCTGTCCTCCCATCCTGTCGATCCACTGGCCGACCAGGCGACCCCCGTTCCGGGTGCCCCCGACCCCGACGCCCCGGTCCGCCCCTATCCGACCCTGTCGGTGGTCGTGTGCTGTTACACCGAACGCAGGCGCCGGCTGCTCGACATCGCGATCGCCGAGATCCGGGCACAGCTCGGCCCCGGTGACGAACTCGTCCTCGTCGTCGATCACAACGAGACCCTGTGGGCCGACCTCGCGGCCGCACATCCCGACGCGGTCGTGTGCGCGAACGAGGGATCCCGCGGGCTCTCCGACGCGCGCAACTCCGGCACCGCCGCCGCCCGCGGTGACATCGTCGTCTTCATCGACGACGACGCGTGCCCGGCACCGGGTGCACTCGCGGCCGTTCGGACCCGATGCGCGGACGCCGACATCGTGGCGGTGGGGGGAGCCGTTGTGGCGCAGTGGGATTCGCCCGCGCCCCGGTGGTTTCCCGAAGAATTCGGATGGGTGATCGGTTGCGACTACCGAGGACTGCCCGGCGACGGCTCGGCCATCCGCAACCCGATCGGCGCCGCGATGGCGGTCCGCCGGGACGCACTGACCGACATCGGCGGATTCTCGACGCGGCTCGGCCGACGCGGCACGATGCCCGCCGGATGCGAGGAAACCCTCATGGGCATCGACCTGCGTCGTCGCGATCCTTCCTCGAAGATCGTGCGCGACACCACTTTCGGGGTCACCCATGCGGTGACCGACGACCGCGCCCGGTTCGTCTACTTTGCCCGTAGGTGCTACCAAGAGGGTCGCTCCAAGGCGATTCTGTCCGAATTGGCCGGCACCGGCGATGCCCTGTCGAGCGAGCGGAGATACACCACCCGGGTGCTGCCCTCCGGGGTCTGGCGTCATCGCCGGACCCCGAGTCGTGTCGGCGCGCTCGTCATGGGCTTCGTGTTCACCTGCGCCGGATACGTTTCCGGCCTCGCCCGCCGCGACCGGGGTGTGTCCCGATGATGGGGCCCGGACGGCTGCTGGCGTCGATGGGCGCCGTGGTGGCGACAGCGGTGTCGGCGTGTTCGGCACCGACCGTCCTGGCCGAACCCGACAACGGGCCCGAGGTCATCTTCGTCGACGAGTTCGACGGCCCCGCGCGTGCACCGGACGACCCCTGGCAGATGATGACCGGCGGCGGGGGCTGGGGCAACGACGAAGCGCAGGTGTACACCGACTCGCCAGCCAACGCCCGGATCGACGGCGAGGGACATCTGGCCATCACCGCGCGACGGGGACCCGACGGTTACACCTCGGCCAGGTTGTCCACGAAGGACCGGTTGTCGGTCACCTACGGCCGGGTCAGTGCCCGCATCGCCGTACCCGCCGGCACCGGCCTACACCCCGCGTTCTGGATGCTCGGCGACGACATCGACGAGGTCGGCTGGCCCGCGGCCGGGGAGATCGACATCATCGAGACACTCAACCAGGCACCCGAGTACCACACCGGCGTCCACGTCCCGCAGGCATCATCGGAACGGGGACAGAACATCTCGCGGTCGGGCGTGCCCGCCCAGCCACTGGCCTCGACCTTCCGTACCTACTGGGTGAACAAGCTCCCGGGCCGGATCGAGAGCGGGATCGACGACCAACGGCTGTTCGTCGTCGAGCCCGGGGATCTGGCACCGGACTCGCGGTGGGTACTCGATCAGCCCTTCCACCTACTTCTCAACCTCGCCGTCGGGGGCAACTGGCCCGGACCGACCGACGACACGACACCTGCGGAGAACACCATGCTCGTCGACTGGGTCCGGGTGACCGCACCGTGACAACCGACTACGCCCACGACGCGGCGGATGCCACCGCCGAGCCGGACCCCGTCCCACTCGATCCCGCGATGCCGCTCGAGGGCGCCCCCGAATGGCCGGGCGCCACCTGGGTAGGGATGCTCGATGTCGCCGAGATCACCGGCGACGACCGGGATCCCGATTCGGTCTCCGACGGAATGGTCACGTGCGCCCCACTCGACGCCGCCGGTTATGGGCGAGCCCGGGTTCTCCTCCGGCACGGGTCCGCGCCCATCCGGTTCGTCGACGCGCCGATCGTCGACGGCCTGGTGCGTGTCCCGGTCGCACCGTACGCTCTGCCGGACTTGCCATCTCGTGCCACACTGCCGCCGATCAGCGTCGTCGTCTGCACGCATGAGCGGCCGGGCATGCTGGCCGATGCACTGTCCTCGTTGCAACGACTCGACTATCCCGACTACGAGGTGGTCGTCGTCGACAACGCACCCCGCACCGACGGCACGCGACGCGTGGTGGACGCGCTCGACGATCCGCGGTTCCGGCTCGTGACCGAGCCGGTGGCCGGACTGTCCAACGCGCGCAACGCCGGTCTGCTCGCCGCCGCTCACGACCTGGTGGCCTACACCGACGACGACGTCGTCGCCGACACCGGGTGGCTGCTCGGCCTGGCCCAGGGTTTCGGCCGGTCACCGGAGATCGCGTGTGTGTGTGGAATGGTGCCGAGCGGGGAATTGCGGACGCGGTCCCAGATCTACTTCGACTGGCGGGTGTCCTGGGCGGATTCCATGCGGGCACGGGTCTTCTCGCTCGCCGACCCACCGTCGGATCTCCCGTTGTTCCCCTTCCAGATCGGCGTCTACGGCACCGGTGCGAACTTCGCGATCCGCCGGGACGTCGCCCTGGCGCTGGGCGGATTCGACGAGGCACTAGGGGCCGGGACACGAACGCGGGGAGGCGAGGACATCGACATGTTCTTCCGCATCCTGACGGCCGGCCATGCGCTGGCCAACGAGCCGGATTCGATCATCTGGCACCGGCATCGCAGCACCGACGAGGATCTCCTGGAACAGTCACGGGGCTACGGGCTCGGGCTCGGTGCATGGCTGACGAAGGTCGCCACCGAGCGGCATCATCTCGCGCTCGCGCTGCGCGTACTCCGGCGTCGGTCGCGAGCCGTCGCGAGAGCCGGTGCCGCCTACGGCGCGATCACCAGGCCACCGGAGGGGATCGCGGACGGCGTTGCGGCGCAGGCAGGCCGGCGTGAGGTGTTGTCGGTCGTCGGCGGACCCGTCGCTCTTGCACGCGAACGGCTTCGCGGCCGGCGCGCCAGGCCTCTGGCGAAGGCGCGGTCGTGACGGCCGCCGCGGAGGCCGCGCCGTCACCTCCCACCGACGCCGACGCTCGGGCCGGGATCTCCCCGGCATCGGCCGGACCGTCGGGGTCCGTCGCGGTCCTGAGCCTCGTCGCCGCGATCGCCGGACTCGTCGGCGCCCTGCCCCTGCCGTCGGTGCCGAGCGCACTGCTGGTGGGCTTCTTCGTTCTCTGTGGACCCGGTGCCGCCGTGTGCACCTGGGTGACACTCCCGCGGCGCACCGTGCTCGCCGCGGTACCGACGCTCGGCATGGCGCTGACCACCCTCGTCACCATCGCCGCGCTCTGGTCGTCGTGGTGGCATCCGACCACACTCCTCGTGGCAGGCAGCGTGGCGGTCTTGGCATCCGGCATCGTCCACCGTCGGCGAACACACACCCCTGCACCCGACGTCCGGGAGCTACGGAGTCGACTCACATCCCGCGGACTCACCGCGGTCCGCAGTCCGGCGCTGCGCTCCACCGGATTTCGCGTGTCGGTCGCATTGTGCGTTGCGGCGCTGACCTGCTGGGCAGTGGCCGTGCCGACGCTGCCGAGCGTCGACGCGAGCTACTACGGCCTGCTGTTCTCCGGCAGCGGACGTCTACTCATCCCGGCGACGGTGCTGACGGCGGCCGCAGCCGTCGTCGCGATCGCCACCCGCAGCAGCTCCGGGCTGGTCGTCACCATCGGCACCGCGATCGTCGTCAGCCGCGTGACCACCTGGCTCGGTACCGAGATGCCGCTCTACGACTGGACCTACAAGCACCTCGCGGTCGTCGACTACATCCAGGACACGGGCACGCTCACCCCAGGCGGCACCGACATCTACGCCCAGTGGCCCGCCTTCTTCGCGGTCGCCGCATGGTTCTGCGACGCCACCGGGCTCGATCCGATGGTCCTGGCGCATCTCTTCGCCACGGTCGTCCACATCCTGCTCGCGGTCGTCGTCTATGCCACCGCCCGCACGTTGTCGATGCGCCGTGTCGTCGCACTGACCGCGGCTCTCATCGTCGAGACGGCCAACTGGGTCGGCCAGGACTACTTCGCGCCCCAGGCGTGGGCACTCGTCCTGGCCTACGGTGCGATCGCCCTTCTGCTGGCGTCCCGGCATGCCCCGCGAGCCGCAGTCCTGGCGATCATCCCGTTCGCGGCGATCGTGCCGAGTCATCAGCTGACACCGTTCTGGGTTCTGGGTGCGGCCGTCGTACTGGTGGTCCTGCGCCGGGTGCGGCCGTGGTGGGCGGTGGCCATCATGCTCGGCATCGCCGGCGCCTATCTCCTGGCCAATCTCGAAGCCGTCGCGCCGTACGGCATCCTCTCCGGGGGTAACCCGATCGACAACGCGGCCACCAACTTCACGATGGCCGGTGTCCCCGCCAAGGAGACGACGTCGACGGTGTGCCGCGCCCTGTCGGCGGGCGTCGTGGTGGCGGCGGGGATCTGCGCGCTGATCGGCTGGCGCCGCCGGCGCGCACACTGGCTCACCCTGGCCGTTCTCGCGTTCTCCGCCCTCGCCCTGCTGCTGGGACAGAGTTACGGCGGCGAGGCGATCTTCCGCGTGTATCTCTATGGGCTACTCGGGTGCGCGCTGCTCATCGCGCCCACCCTCGTGTGGTTGCTCACCGGCTTCGCACGCGGCGGCCGCGCCCGGTTGCGCGCCGCCGGTGCCGCGATCCTGGTCTGTGCGGCGACTCTCGCCGGGATGTACTCCTACGTCGCGCTGTGGCCGGTGATCGTCGAGACGCGCGCGCAGTACGAGGCGATCGACGCCATCACCGAGACCGCCGAGCCCGGAACCCGGTTCATCACACTGCATCCGGCGGGCATGCCCACCCGGACGAACGGCAACTACGCCCCGATGACGCTGGCGAACCCCTACTTCGACTACCCGCTCAGTTTCGACCTCGCGGGCGACCGGATGACGTTCCCCAGTCCCGAACAACTCGGCGACCTCTTCTGGAAGGTCGACCAGTCCGACAAGCCGACCTACGTCACCTTCACCGAGCAGTCTCGTCGGATCTCCGAGTACTACGGCACCTACCGCCCCGGTGCGGCAGCGGAACTCGAGGCGGCCCTGCGGGTCGCACCCGGGTGGCGGCTGGTCCACGAGGACGGCGACACCGCGATCTTCGTCTTCGAACCGAAGCCCGCCGCCTCTGCTCCCTGATCCGAAAGAACGACCTGCTTCCTGCTCCCTGAGGTGCGAGGAGCGCAAGCGACGAGCCACGAAGGGTCCAGACAAACACCCACGCGACCGATGAACTTCAACTCGACTGATGGATTTCGATCGAAGTCCATCAGTCGAGTTGAGGTTCATCGGTAGAGCGCGAAACGCCGGCGACCACACGGTCGCCGGCGTTCTTGTCACGCGAGCCGTCCAGCGGGGCGGCCGAACGTCTTTCGATGCCGCTCAGCGGACGGCTGAGGCCTTCGCGTCGCGATGGAGACGGCGCTCGAGGCCGATCGTCCGGAGCACGCGCATACCGTCGGTCAGGGCGTTGAGGTTGCTGCGTCCGTGGATTCGCTTGGACTCCCGGCTGCCGACCTCCCGGATCGTCAAGCCGCTGCGCGCCATCCGCACGTTGATGATCGTCTCGATTTCGAATCCGTCGCCCCACTGGGGTTCGTCGAAGTCGGTGAGCGGAAGGTCGAGGACGTCCAGGTGCCGACGCCAGAATGCGTTGTAGCCGTAGCAGAGATCGGCGAACGAGGTGGCGAAGATCCGGTTCACGAGCCAGTTGAGCCCCTTGTTGCCGACGCGGCGGAAGGCGGTGATGTCATCGCTGTGTCCACCCAGGGAGAAGCGGCTGCCCTTGGCGAGGTCCGAGCCGGCCACGAGCGCTCCGACGAAGTCGGGGATCTCGGCGGGATCGGTGGACCCGTCGGCATCGATCATGACGATGATGTCGCCGGTCGCCACCTCGAACCCGCAGGCGAGCGCGTTTCCCTTCCCGGAACGGGTCTGCGAGACGATCGTCGCGTCGGGCCACAACGACCGCGCGACGTCCACCGTTCCGTCGACCGACGCACCGTCGACGACGACGATCTGATCCACGGGCGGCATCCGCTCGGCAACATACGGCAGGTTGAGCGCTTCGTTCCGGGTCGGGATCACCACGGTGACAGTCGGTTTCGCCGTCTCCACGATCCCGGCTTCGGAGACGCCCAGTTCGTTCTCGAACTCCGTCAAGTCGTCGAGCACCGCCGGATCGGCACTCCCCGTGCCATTCCCAGCGTCGATCAAGTCGGTCACCATTCCTCCAGAGCATTCGCATCATCGATAAGCCATGAAGCGCCCCCCACGACGCTCAGCGAGAAGAAGCATAACCAGTAAGGTTAGGCTTCTCTTACTTTGTGATCAGCTTCATACGAACCGCCCAAAACGGACTCGCAGACGTGCACGGGGTCCTCGCCTTCCGCACTTCCCGCCGGTCAGGGCGCCGTCGACCCGAAAAGGGCTCCGGCGCCACCGAATGGAAGCAATCTTCAGGATAGGCTACCCTCATCTCGGATCCGAGCGCCCCGCCAGATCTACAGCCGCCGGATCGGATCGGAGATGTCAGTGTTCGACGCGCACACGCCGTCTCGACGATCGCAAGACCGACTCGGGTCCCATCCGCGGATCTCGGCGACCGCACACCGATCCGGACTCCGACGGTGACCGTCACCCACCGTCGCATCCGGACGCGACGGGGACTCACCAGAAACCCGGGCGGACTCCTCGGCGACCAGACGGGCGTGGGCCTCAACATCATGGCCGTCATGACGTCGAGTCTGGCGACCGGCGTGCTCGGGTTCATCTTCTGGACGATCGCCGCGCGCGGCTACACCACCGCGGAAGTGGGTCGGGCGTCGGCGCTCATCACCTCGGCGACGCTGCTGGCCACCTTGTCGAATCTGAGCATCGGCAGTCTCTACGAACGCTTTCTGCCGGTCGCGGGCGGCAACGCACCGCGAATGATCACGTCGGGGCGCATGGTGATCATCGGTGCCGCACTTCTCCTCGGCCTCGGTTTCGTCCTCCTCGGACCGGTCGACTCGCTGTTCATGAGCCCCTGGGAGACTTGGCTTTTCCCGCTGTTCGTGGCCGTTCTCGGCATCTTCGCCATCCAGGACCAGATCCTCATCGGCCTGGGCCGTTCACGAACGGTCGCCACGAAGAACATCTCCCAGTCGACCATCAAGCTGGTCCTCGTGACGGCGTTCATCCCGATCGCCACCGGATTCGCCGTCTTCTGGGCCTGGGTCCTACCCGCCGCGGTGATCGCGGCGTGGGTGGGTCTGGGCGCGATCCGTCGAACCGCACGCTCGATGACCGGGCCGGGCACATTGCCGCGGCCCGGCGAGATCGCCCAGTTCTACGCCGGCTCACTGGGGATCACGGCCGTCGGGGTGGTCGTGCCGCTCATCGTCCCGCTGGTCATCGTGGCGCGCCTGGGCACCGAGATGAACGCCTACTTCTCGATCTGCTGGCTGGTCGTCAACACCGCGGCGATCCTCCTGCACGCCACGTCGGCACCCTTCGTGGCCACCGCCGCGGAGCCCGGCGCCGATCTCCGGTCGGCAACGCTCCGGTTCATCGCCCTGTGCGGCGGCGCCGGGGTCATCGGCTGCGTCGTGCTGTTCGTCACCGCGCCCTGGATTCTCGCGATCATGGGACCGCAGTACGCCGACGAGGGCACCGACCTGATCCGCTTGATGGCGCTCACCCTGCCGACGGTGTCGTTCGTGACGATCTACACCGCTCTGGCCCGCGTGCGCCGCAAACTCCGTCTCGCGGTCGGCGTGCAGGGCGTGTTCGGCGTGATCGTCCTGTGCGGCATCGTCTTCGGCGCCGACCACTGGGGCATCATCGGCGTCGGTTACGTCTACCTCACGGCCAACGTCGCCGTCGTGATCCTCCTGCTCGTTCCCGGGCTGCGCCTCATCCGGCAGGCCCTGACCCCCACCACCACTGCTGCCGAGCTCTCGGCGAGGACGACCACACCATGACCATCGACACCTCTCGTGGCCCCCTGGCCGCGGTGCCCACGCCTGTCTCCGCCCCCGAGCCGGACCTGACCGGCGGACTGGCGCACGCGTTCGCGACGGCGGCCGACCGGTTCGGGGACGCGATCGCGCTCCGCTTGTCGGACACCGTGATCAGCTACCGCGAACTCCTCCGCGCCGCACGGGGAGTCGCCGCCCGCATCCGCGACCTGCAGCCCACTGATCAGGGCCCGGTCGTCGTCCAGCTCGGTCTGTCGCCGGACACCGTCGCCGTGGTCCTCGGCGTCTTCCTGACGCGGCGCCCCCTGGTCACGCTCGACACGGCCCTGCCCGCGGAGCGGATCGACGCGATCCTCGCCTCGCTGCGCACCCACGGTCGGCCACCGGGACTGGCCATCGCCGACGCCGAACACATGGACGGGTTGCGCGACTGCGGAACCCGATGTGATCTCCCGGTCGTCGAGACGACCGGCCTCCTCGTCGACGCGGCGTCCGCACCGGACACGGCGGCGCGGGCGATCGAGACCGAGGACACCCGATCCGGATCCGACGCCGCGTTCGGGGTCACGAACATCCAGTTCACGTCCGGTTCCACCGGAACGCCGAAGGGCGTGCTGCAACCGGGCGCGATGTGGCTGTGTGACTCGATCTTCATGCGGGAGCGCTTCGGGCTCGGTGAGCGCTTGCGCGTCGCCCTGTGCATGCCGATCAGTTTCGGCGGCGGGTTGAACGTCTTGATGGGTTCACTGCTGAGCGGCTGCGACGTCCTCGTGGCCGACCCCAGGCAGGGCACGCCGACCGACCTGCTCGACATGATCGCGGCGGAGCAGATCCACACCGTCTTCCTGACCCCGTCGTTGCTGCGTTCACTCGTTCGCTCGAGTACCGCCGGCACCGTCCACCCCGCGTGGTCGACGGTGCGACGGATCATCACCACCGGTGAGCCGCTGACCGGTGAATCCGCGACCGCCACACTGTTGTTGGCACCCCAGGCGACGGTCACCAACTGGGCCGGCTCCTCGGAGACCTACGCGATCGGACACTTCGACGTCCGCGCCGGCGACCCTGCGCGAACAGGACCGCTGCCCGCCGGCACACCGGCACTCCACAAGACGGTGAGGGTCGAACGGTCCGGACGGGTGTCGATCTCCTCGCGATACATCGCTCTCGGCTACCTCGACCCGGCCGGCGACGTCGATCGGTTCTCCGTCGACGACAACGGGATTCGCACGTTCCACTCCGGAGACAACGGGCGGTTCGACGGCGAGGACCTCGTCCTGCTCGGCCGCGCCGACGATGCGGTGAAGATCCGGGGTTACCTCGTCGAACCGGCCGAGGTGAGCGCCGCGCTCCTACGCGAGGGCGATCTCTCCGAGGCCGTCGTCATCGCGCGCGAGAATGCGAGCCGGACAATCGAACTGATCGCCTACGTGGTCCCGGAGGGAAACCGGCGCACACCGCCGACCGCCGCCCTGCGCGCGCGCCTCCGCGAGGCGTTGCCCCCCTGGATGGTCCCGGCGCACATCGTCGAACTGTCCGACCTGCCCCGCAATGCCCGGGGCAAGATCGACCGCACCGCCCTGCCCGAACCCCGGCGCCACATCGAACCCGTTGTCGGCGAACTCGAGTCATCCGTCGCCGCGACCTGGGCCGGTGAACTCTCGCTGGATGTCGTCGGGCGGACCGAGAACATCTATGCCCTGGGTGCGGATTCGCTCACGATCCAGCAGATCATGGTGCGCCTCAACTCGACGCACCGAGCGGGCCTCACCCAGTCCGACATGGCCTCCGCGCCGACCGTCGCCGAGCTCGCGACGATCATCGCCGCCCGCACCGGCGGCTCGGGCACGGGGTCGCGGGATCGGCGAGGCGAACGCCTGGCACCGACGACGATCCCGTTGCGCCGGGGACACGGGCGGCCGGTCTTCTGTTTCACCGGCGCGGGCGCCTCGGCACTCACGTTCGTGCCGTTCGCCGACCGCGTCGGCGAACTCGACGGCGTCGGACCGGTTTTCGCGTTCGCACCGCACGGCCTGGACACCCGCGGAATCCCCGACTGGACGGTCAACGCCGCCGTGCGTCGCCATCTGCGCGACCTGCGCCGCATCCAGCCCGAGGGACCCTACGTCCTCGTCGGGCACTCGCTGGGAGGGTTCATCGCCCTGGAGACCGCGCGGCGACTCGAGGCCGAGGGGCACCGTGTCGACCTGGTCGTCGTGGTGGACACGTTCGTCCCGCCGCGGATCCTGCATCGCGCCAAACGCGCCGACCCGTCCCTCACCACCACTCCGGTGTACGAGCCGCTTCCGCGGAAAGAACTGTGGCGCCGACGCATTCGCGTCCCGCTCGCGGGCGTGGTGAAGACCTCGCCGACCGCCGACGCCCAGGCCCTCGAGGAACTCGGCGTCCGGGTCGGGCGGCTGCATCGTCCCCGCCCCTATTCCGGGCGTGCCCTGGTGGTGCAGGGCAGCGAGAACCGCGACGAACCGTCGATCTGGCGGCGCCACATCGTGACCGGGGACGTCGACGTCCTCCGTCTCGACTGCAACCACCTGTCCGTGGTCCGCGAACCCCACATCGGCGACATCGTCGACGCCATCGACACCGTCCTGCGAACGCGCGACCGGTGAGACTCAGCCGTAGGCGACGTCGACGGCGTAACGGGTGAACCCGAGCCGCTCATAGGTGTGCAGCGCGGCGGCGTTGTCGCCCTCCACGTAGAGGTTGATCTCCGAGACACCTGCGCGCGCGAGATGGTGCAGTCCGGCCAGCGTCAGCAATCGGCCGAGCCCCCGGCCCTGTGCGGCGGGATCGACCCCGACGATGTAGACCTCGCCGAGGTCGGCGTCGTGCCGCTTGGTCCAGTGGAACCCGAGGAGCCTGCCGGGCTCGTCGCCGGAACGGTCGAAGGCGAGGAACAGACCCTCCGGATCGAACCAGTCGGCGCCCACCCGTTCGCGGATCTGCTCCGCGGACCAGCCACCCTGCTCCGGATGCCAGTCGAAGGCCGCGTTGTTCACGCGCAGGATCTCGGCATCGTCGGACGGTCCGGCATAGGTCCGGAGCTCGACGGTCGGGTCGACGACGAGTTCCGGGAGTTCGTGGCCGGCTCCGACCGGACGACGCAGTTGCAGCAGTTCGCGACGCTTCGTCAGGCCCATGGATGCGGCGAGCGCCACCGCGCCGGGCAGGTCACCGTGCGCCCACACCCGCACCCCGGCTCCCGACTCGGGAACGGGTGCGGCACCGAAGGCCGCGTCGAGCAGTTGCCGACCGTGCCCCTTGCGCCGATGGGCCGGATCGACGACCGCCTCGATCATCGCCGGCTCACCGTCGCGACCCGGGACGATGACGGCATAGGCCGCAGTCGACCAGACATGCACGACCGGCGATCCGTCCGGAGCGTCGATGGCCGTCACCGCGCCCTCCGAGAGCGGGGCGACGCCGTCGGCCGCTGTCGCATCGCGCACCAGGCGATGAGCGAAATCCGCGACATCGTCGGGCAGCGCGCCCCGATGCACCTGCACCTGATCAGTTTCCGGCGCTTGCACTGAACTCCTCGTCGAAGGGATCCGGACCGTCGAGAGCGCCGTCGAAGTCGTCGGCGTCCGCCTGCTCGGCACCGACCGGGCCAGGACCCGCCGGCTCGTCGTCGGACAGGTCGGTGTCGGCCGCCGCCGCCCGGCCCCGCGTCGGACGCACGGCCTTGTAGCCCACGTTGCGCACTGTGCCGATCAGCGATTCGTGCTCGCTGCCGAGCTTGGCGCGGAGTCGACGGACGTGCACGTCGACGGTGCGGGTGCCGCCGAAGAAGTCGTACCCCCACACCTCCTGGAGCAGCTGCGCCCTGGTGAACACGCGACCCGCGTTCTGCGCCAGATACTTGAGGAGTTCGAACTCCTTGTAGGTCAGGTCGAGCGGACGGCCGCGCAGCCGCGCGGTGTAGGTCCCCTCGTCGATCACGAGTTCACCCAGGGTGACCTTGCCCGAGGACTCCTCGGCCGCGACACCGCGGGTGCGCACCACGAGCAGGCGCAGCCGGGCGTCGAGCTCCGCGGGACCGGTCCCCGGCAGCAGGAATTCGTCGATACCCCAGTCCGCGTTGACCGCGACCAGCCCACCCTCGGTCAGCACCGCCGCAACCGGCACCGAGGAGCCGGTACTGCCCAACAGCCGGCACAGTCCACGAGCTGCGGCCAGATCGGCGCGCGCGTCGACCAGCGCCACATCGGCGTTCCCCGCCTCCATGAGTGACGACACCTCGGTCGGAGCGGTCCTCACCGTATGCGCGAGGAGCGACAACGACGGCAAGACCGACTCCGGATTGGGGTCGGCCGTCAACAACAAGAGATCCACCAAGCACTCCGATCTCGTTCGTCCCCGTCCCGGACCATCCAGATCGCTCACCACGACGTGAACGCCACCCCCACATGCGCTCGGCGATTGTTTACGCCGCCTTACCAACGTGTGCGGGATAGGTGACAGAATAGCGCCACCGGGGCGGTTCGCTGTTAACAAGGCGACCTCGACCGCAGGATGACGACGACGGGGAGGGTGATCGGCCGAGTATGCCGCGCATCCGGAAAGTGCTCGTCATCGGCATCGTCGCCACCCTTGCCGCAGTGGGGGTCGCCGTCGGCGTCGACGTCGGGGCCGCCGTCCGCGGGGAATACCAGCTCTCCCGCGCGATCGCCGAATCCCCCCGCGTGACTTTCGATCCCGAGGTCACCATCGCCGGTTTCCCGTTCACCTCCCAGTCATCCGCCGGTCACTTCGCGGGTGCCACCATCGCCGCGCGGGGCGTCGAACTACCGGGATGCGAGCCCGTTCGCGGTGTCTGCCGGGGTGAGCTGGGCGCCTCGCTCGGCCCGTTCGACGTCGCCGACGGCAGCGGATTCTCCCCGAGTGATGTTCTCCACACCCGCTCGATCTCGGCATACACCCGCCTCGACGCCGTCACCCTCGCCCGGTATCTGCGCATCGTCGACCTGACAGTCAGCACCCCGGGGCCGGACGGCAAGGCCGGTGCGGGCGGCCCCCAGGACGGCACCGTCAGTCGCCAGAGCGGCGTGGTGTTCACCGGTACGGTCGCGCTGCCGCCGCGCGACGGCCTCGACCCCGCCGACCCGCCGTCGGCGTCGGCCTACGACGGGCCGAAGGTCCGAGTCAGTGTCTCCGTCGACCTCGCCGTCGTCGACGGCGCACTGGACATCCGGGCCACCGGCTTCTACACCGGGCCCGAACGCCACGTCGACGCCGAGGTCCCGCCCGAGATGCGCACCGCGGTGCTCGACCGGTTCAGCATGACGCTCCCCCGCCTGCCGATGGCCTGGGATGTCACGGCCGAGCGCGCGGAGAGCTTCGGCGGGGACGTCCAGCTGGTCGGCGATTCGGGCCCGGCCGCGGTCCGTCCCGACCGCTTCTGAGACGACCGTCCGAGGAGACTCTGAGCAGTTCAGACGGGTTTCTGGCGGTGTCGGCGCCAAAGCACCCCGGCCGTTGGGTGCGAGATCGGCTCTGTTGTACCCTCGTGGGCATGCAGCAGCGCCGTGAGTACTTGCTCACACGACGCCGGGCGATCGACTTCTGTCGTGTCGCCGACTGTTGTTGTCGCACTCGCCGTTGACGGTGTGACCATCCGTGCTGCGTGAGCAGCCGGCCGCCCACACCGTCGATGAGGACGGGGGCGTCTCCACCGAGGTCTGAATCCTCGATTCCATGCGCCGCCACCCGCGCTCATCATCTCCGCCGAGAACGCGGGAATCCGTCCCGCGCCTCACTCTCCACCATCTCCATCTGATCGACGACCATCACAGATCCACTGGAAAGGACACCGCCATGGCACGTTCCGACGTCCTGGTCAGCACCGAATGGGCTGAGCAGAACCTCAATGCCGACAAGACCGTCTTCGTCGAGGTCGACGAGGACACCTCGGCCTACGACGGCGGCCACATCGCCGGCGCCGTCAAGCTCGACTGGAAGACCGACCTGCAGGATCCGGTCCGCCGCGACTTCGTCGACGCCGAGCAGTTCGGCGCCCTGCTCTCCGAGCGCGGCATCGCCAACGACGACACCGTGATCCTCTACGGCGGCAACAACAACTGGTTCGCCGCCTACGCCTACTGGTACTTCAAGCTGTACGGCCACAACGAGGTCAAGCTGCTCGACGGCGGCCGCAAGAAGTGGGAACTCGACGGTCGCCCGCTGTCCAGCGATGCCGTCAGCCGCCCCGCCACGACCTACAAGGCAGGCGAGCCGGACCTCAGCATCCGCGCCTTCCGCGACGAGGTCGTCGACGCCATCAACGTCAAGAACCTCGTCGATGTGCGCAGCCCTGACGAGTTCTCGGGCAAGATCCTCGCGCCGGCTCACCTCCCGCAGGAGCAGAGCCAGCGTCCCGGCCACATCCCCAGCGCCATCAACGTGCCGTGGAGCAAGGCCGCCAACGAGGACGGCACCTTCAAGTCCGACGAGGAGCTCAAGGAGCTCTACGGCGAGGCCGGCCTCGACGGCTCGAAGGACACCATCGCCTACTGCCGTATCGGCGAGCGCTCGAGCCACACCTGGTTCGTCCTGAAGGAACTGCTCGGTCACCAGAACGTCAAGAACTACGACGGCAGCTGGACCGAATACGGCTCGCTGATCGGCGTCCCGATCGAACTCGGAGAAGGAAAGTAAGAGATATGTGTGCTGCACCCAAGCAGGGACAGAAGCTGCCCGCGGGCGTCGACGTGGAGAAGGAGACCGTCCTGACCGGACAGGTCACCGACGGCTCGGGCTCGCCCGTCGCCGGCGCCTTCGTCCGTCTGCTCGACTCGACCGGTGAATTCACCGCCGAGGTCGTTGCCTCGCCCACCGGTGACTTCCGCTTCTTCGCCGCCCCCGGCACCTGGACGCTTCGCGCCCTGTCCGCTGTGGGCAACGGCGACGTGACGATCAGTCCCGAGGGCCCCGGCATCCACGAGAAGGACATCACCGTCTCGAAGTGACGCCGATGTCGACCAGACAGCCCGGTCACCGCATCCGCGGTGACCGGGCTGTCTCGTTGCGACCCTGCGGAGGCCCACCCGCCGGCCCGGGGTTAGAATTTCTCTCGTGGTCCTCTTCTTCGAAATCCTGCTGATCCTGGCCGCTGTGCTGATCACCTGGTTCGGTGTCTACACGCTGTACCGCCTGGTGACCGACGAGTCGTGACGTCCGCACCCGGAGGTCCGGCCGCGGACAATCCAGGTCATCCGGAGCCCTCCGATGACGGGTTCGTCGCCGACGCCGAACCCCGCCGGTCCGGCGACGAGGCGATCAGTCAGGCCGAAGCCCGTGCGGCGGAGTCCGGCAGCCGGGAACGCAACATCCCCACCTGGGATGATCTGCCGCTCCCCGCCGACACCGCCAACCTCCGCCTGGGTGCCGATCTCCACCCCGGCCTCCTCGCCCTGCTCCCCCTCGTGGGTGTGTGGCGCGGAGAGGGTGAAGGGCATGATCCCGAGACGGACACCGATTACCACTTCGCACAGCAGATCGTCGTCTCGCACGACGGTCAGAACTTCCTCGCCTGGGAGTCCCGCTCGTGGGTGATCGACGAGGACGCCTCCTATCAACAGCCCGATCTCCGCGAATCCGGATTCTGGCGGATCGGTGAGGACGACTCCATCGAGTTGCTCCTCGCGCACGCCGAGGGATCGATCGAGCTCTTCTACGGCACCCCGCTGAACCAGACCACCTGGGAACTCGCCACCGACGTCGTCATCAAGGCCGAATCCGGCCGACGCACCGGCGGCGCCAAACGCCTGTACGGCCTCGTCGCCGATGGCGACCTCGCCTACGTCGAGGAACGCGTCGACGCCGACGGGGACCTCACCCCGCGACTGTCCGCCAAGCTGCGCCGCCACGTCGGCTGATCGGGCCGGAACCCCCGCGTCGCCGATCCGAGAACGCCATGTACAGATTCCGCTTCGGTAGCGCGCTGTACACCGGCGCCCCGAGCATGACGACGACCGACCCGTAGGCGGTGGCCTCGCCCGGACGTCCCGCCCAGCCGGGATGCACCGTCCCCGACGGCGACATGTACGGTCCGTGCCCGGCCGTACCACCGACACGCCGCCCGACGACCGAGAACACCTCGGCCCGCGCGGCATGTGGGGACAGTTCGAAGCAGACGCGTTCTCCCGGTGGACACTCGACGAAGGTGATGTCGGCCCCGGATCGATGCACCACGCCGATCCAGTCGCGGCCCGAGTTGCGCACGACGAACGTCGAGCCGCCCGTCCGGTACTGATACGAGATGCCCGCCGCAGCGGCGTCGAGGATCTGCCTGCCGGAGACACCGCCGTTCCACTCCGCGCTCCACGGGGTGAGATACCGGGCATCGAGAAACTCGCGCCGAGTGGGAATCGGCAGCGTCACCGGCATCACCCGTCCGGACCGCACCCACACCGCGCCGTACAGAACCGGCCGCCCGCCGGTGGTGCGCGGCGCCTGCACATAGGTGAGTGAATCACATTCCGGCAGAACGATATCCGAGCCGGGAGTCAACGGTTCGAGATACGACGTGCCGTCGGCGAGCAGAACCACCGCGGCGGCATCGCGCACGCCGCGGTTGTGGATGGTGATGCGGTCACCGATGTCGTGGGACGTGCCTTCGGCGTGGAACGACCCCGCGTGGAACAACCCGGCGGCGCGGGGATCGGCGAACTCGAAACGGGGTGGCGACGCCGTCCCGAAGTCCGGATCGCCCGGGGTCCAATAGCGTTCGCCCACGCCGGGTTCATCCCGGTTGCGGTTCGACTCTCCGACCTCCGCGGCGACAGATGTGGCCACCATCGCTCCTTCTCCCTCTCGACGCCTCGACGGGCGCCGTGGACTCTGGTGTGTGACCATTCCAGCTGTTCGGTGCCGAAATCTCGCGAGTACTGCGCTACGCGGATCACCACGTCCGTCGCCGGTGCGCCGGCCTGGCCTACCTGCGCCCGGAGCGGGTTCCGACGGAACCGGGACGCAGGTCGAGCCGTCGCAGCAACTGGGCGTTCAGCGCCACCACCACCGTCGACGCGGACATCAGGATGGCACCGACGCTCATCGGCAGGACGAAGCCGACCGGCGCCAGGATTCCGGCCGCCAAGGGCACCGAGACGAGGTTGTATCCCGCTGCCCACCAGAGGTTCTGCCGCATCTTCCGGTAGCCGGCGCGCGACAGCTCGATGACCGACAGGACCGATCGCGGATCGGAGGAGGCCAGGACGACGCCGGCCGAGCCGATCGCCACGTCGGTACCGGCGCCGATGGCGATTCCGACGTCGGCCTGCGCGAGGGCGGGGGCGTCGTTGACCCCGTCGCCGACCATGGCGACGCGATGTCCCTCACGCTGCAGCTCGCCGACGATGGCAGCTTTGTCCTCGGGCCGGACCCCGGCGTACACCCGATCGATGCCCAGTCGACCGGCGACGTCGTCGGCGACGGCCTGAGCGTCTCCGGTGATCATCACGACCTGGACACCGAGCGCGTGGAGTTCGTCCACGGCCTCGCGCGACTCCGGCCGGACCTCGTCGGCGAGCCGGATCGCTCCGGCGACGCGGTCGTCGACGAGCACGTGGAGGATGATCGCACCTTGCTCACGCCACGCCGCCGAGACGGACAGCTCGTCGAGGCCCCGTTCGTTGAGCAGATTGGGACCACCCACCCGGACCTCGTGCCCGTCGACGGACGCGGACACCCCCACCGCGGGCGAGGAGGAGAAGTCCTGGGCGGCGAGCGTGTCGACCCCGTCGGCCCGGGCGGCACGCGTGATCGCCGACGCCAACGGGTGCTCACTGGCCGCCTCCGCGGCGGCCGCGAGGCTCAGCACCCGACGCCGGTCGTGTCCCGGAGCGGGTTCGATCTCGACGACGGTCGGCTCCCCCTTGGTCAGGGTGCCGGTCTTGTCGAACAACACGGCGTCGACGTTGCGCATGGACTCGAGTGCGAGCCGGTCCGTGACCAGGACCCCGGCGCGGGCCGCTCGCTCGGTCGCGATGGCGACGACGAGCGGGATCGCCAGTCCCAGCGCATGCGGGCACGCGATGACCAGCACCGTGATGGCGCGGACGACGGCGTCGTCGGGCGACCCGACGGCGGTCCAGACGATCGCGGTGAGCACGGCGGCACCGAGAGCGAACCAGAACAGCCACCCGGCCGCAGTGTCGGCGAGCCGCTGAGCCCGCGACGAGGAGGCCTGCGCATCGGCGACGAGGCGTCCGATGCCGGCCAGGGCGGTGTCGTCGCCGGTCGCGGTCACACTGACCCGCACTCCGGAGTCGGTCGCGACGGTGCCGGCGACGACGAGGTCGCCGAGCCCACGCCGGACGGGGGCCGACTCCCCGGTGACCATCGATTCGTCCATGTTCGCGGAGCCGTCGACGATGGTGCCGTCGGCGGGTACGGAGGCTCCGGGCCGGACGACGACCACGTCGCCGACGACCAGGGAGTCGGGCGGCACCGAGACGATGTCGTCCCCCACGACCTTCTCGGCCTCGTCCGGAAGGAGTGCGGCGAGTGAGTCGAGCGCCGACGTCGTCCGCGCCAGGGAACGCATCTCGATCCAGTGACCGAGCAGCATGATCACCACGAGCAGGGCCAGCTCCCACCAGAAGTTCAGCTCATGGTCGAACAGGTGCAGCGTCGAACCCCAGGAGGCGACGAACGCGACGGTGATGGCCAGCGAGATCAGGAGCATCATCCCCGGACGACGGGTACGGATCTCCTCTGCCGCACCGACGAGGAACGGACGTCCGCCCCACAGGTAGACAACGGTGCCGAACAGCGGCGACACCCATCGCACCCACTCCGCGTCGGGCAGCTCGTAACCGAGGATGTCGGCGAACATGTCATTGAAGGCGACGGTCGGGATGGCCAGGACGAGCATGATCCAGAACAGTCGCCGGAATCGGTCGACGTGCCCGCTGTGATCGGCATGCCCACCGTGGTCGGCATGCCCGTCGTGCTCCCCGTGGTTGCCGTGCCCGGCTGGGGTGTGGGGGCTCGCCGCGTGGCCGGTCGTCGGCGAGGCCGCTGCGCGTGGATGGTCGTGGTGCGTGTCCATACGGGTGAGAATATACCCCCCAGGGGTACCTGCGCCAGGTCTACTTCTACCCCGTACGGGTATTTACCGAACGCGGCCGGACATGGAACGGCCCCCGCATCGCCCACGAGGGGCCTGCGCCGACCGGACCGGGTCGGGATGCGGGGGCCGGGTGACCACCTGGTATTCGCTTGCGCCGACCGACGGATGGATCCCGTCTCGGTGCGACACGTATGCCACACGGTCAACTGCTAGCGGATGGTCACCTCACATGTCCGATGAGAAATCACTATCAGACCACCTCCTTCCTTGTGTACCCGCGAAAGTACGCCCGATTGCGGCGCGCCGCAACGGATTAACGCGGTCAGGGGGTGGGCACCGGCGCTCCGGCGGGGCCGGGGGCCACCGATGGCGTCCCCGACGGCGTCGCTGTGGGCGCGGAACTCGGGGCGGGTACCGGCTTCGCGTCGGGGGGCAGCGACTCGACGACCTCGATCTTCGATCGGAACGTGTCGTCGGTGATGACCTCGATGGCGTTGATGAGCCAGCGGTCGCCCTCGCGCTTCATGTCGAAGGTCAGCCGCGACGGATTGATGCTGACGAGTTCCTTGTTGCCGCGGGTCACCGACTGGTTCATGAAGATCAGGACCTGCGAGGTGTCGGCCGTGTTGGTCACCACGCCCGCGTCCTGGATCGTCACCTCGGACACCACCGACTGTTTGCGCACCTCGGCGGCGAGGTTGTTGTCGGTGATCAGTTTCGTGTACTCCGGCTTGGCCGGCCCGGTGAGCACACTCATCGACTGATCGATGTGCTCGGTGACGTTCTCGGCGTTGTAGCCGAACATCGTCGTCGCATACTCACGAGCCGCCACGAGTGACGATGCACGCGCATCCTCGACGGCGCGGCCCTGGGTGAAACGGAACCCGAGGAACGCTGTCGCCACGACCGCGGCGACCAGCACGACACCGAGCGCGATCAGCCCGAGACGCCCCTTCCCCACCGTGAATCGCGACTTCGACTTCGACTTCGACTTCGACTTCGACGCCATCACGCCACCCACTCGAAGTCGGTCATCTTGAGGTCGCCGTTGATCCGTGTCATGTCGACCCGCCAGCGGAAGACCTTCTCCTGCGACGGCACCTCGCCGTCGAGGGACCGCTGGTGCCAGCCGAACACCATGATGACCGAGCCCTCGTCGGGTTCGGCCTTGGTGACCGCGGAGCTGAGGATGAGCGACCGTGTTTCCAGCTTGCCGTCCCGGACGAGTGCCGCGACCTGCTGGATGTTGGTCTCCACCTCCTGCTTGACCTTGCCGCTGGTGTCCTCCTGCACCGAGGTCAGCGTCTGGTCGACGGTGTCGGGGTTCATGCTGGTGAGGTTCACGAGCACCTGCGACGCGAACGCCGAATACTCGGCACGCAGGTCGTCGGTCCGGTCCTGTCGCGCGATACCGAGCGCGAACACCACCGACGCGATGGCACACACCACGATGACCACGAGCGCCACCACGACACCCACGATCGTCCGCGGCGAGCGACGGCCGGAACCGCGATAACGGATGCGGCGCTTGCCCTTCGGTGCCCGGGCGTTCGACGACGCCGCAGCCGTCCGGGCTCGTCGGCGCTCTCGGTAGCTGACGGTCTTCTCGACCTCGGACGGGTCGGGCGCGATCGGTGGTTCGGCGTCGGTCCGCTGGCTCGACTCCGGCGGGGACACCGTCGACGTCGTGTCCTGCGCGGAATCGCCGGTGGCCGGCGACGGCTTGTCGGCGTCCCCATCTGTGGCTGCGGGGTCGTCGGGTGCGGGAGCCGGCGCGGTCGGCGTCGACGACTTCGACGGCTTCTTGCCGGCGGGACGACCACGCCTGATCGGAGCCGACCGCACGGGCCGCTTCGTATTCCGACTGTCACCCGTGCCGGTGCGATCCGTGCCGGTGCGATCTGGGGATGCCGTACCGGGCCCGTCCGGGGTCACGGGGCGACCGTCCCGCTGATCATCGTCTGCCATGTACTGCTCTGTCCCTGCTCATCGCTGCCGGCCCCGGCGTTGTAGGTCTTCCCGTCGGGTCCGATGAAGTTGCCCGAGTCCGGGTCGTATGTCGTGGCGTACACCGCGGGCTCCGCGTCGAAGTCCTTCGGTGTGCCCGGTGTCACGGTACCGGAGGAGGCCGGCTGCCATTTCAGCCCGAACGGCAGTCCGCTCTGGAACGGGTCGACCGAGCCCGGCTTGGGTACATAGCCGGTTTCGCACTCAGCCGGGGTGGGCGCCCGTCGTCCCGGGAACTCCGCGCACGGGTAATTGCGGGCGCCGCGGACGGCGATGTTAGAGTTCTGCGGCACCCGGCACAGCATGCCCGGCGGCAACTCACGGGCGGTCTGCTCCGAGGGCCAGCGCCAGTCCTCCTTCGGCAGGAAGCCGATGTTGCACGGCGGCCGGTCCTGGAAGGCCAGCGAGAAGTTGACGTTGGGACCGAACCGCGTGGTTCCGGTGTTCAGCGCCGTGATCAGCGAACTGACCAGTCGCGGATAGAGAACCAGCACCTGCTTCCAGTTCGGCAGGTACACCACCTGGGTCTTGGCGATGGTCCCCAGATTCGAGACCAGCAGCGGGTACGACGCACCGAGGGACTCGAAGAGTTCCTGGCTCTTCGACGCGGTGGCCGGCCCCTTCCGCAGGATGTCGCCGATCTCGGGCCGGTTCGCGCGGAGCTGGTCGGTGAACGCCGTGACGTCCCGCGTCCAGGATCGGATGGCGTCGGCGGTGCGCGACTGGGTGGCCAGCAGCGGCGCACCCTGTTCGACCAGCTGGATCGTCGTGTCGGTGTTCTTGTTCGCCTCGTCGACGAAGAGGACCATCGAGTCGAGCAGCCGCTGGAGCGCTTCCCCCGTGCCGTTGAACGCGACGAAGGCCTCGTCCATGAGCGAGCGCAGCCGAGTGTCACCGATCTCGGCGAGCAACCGGTCGGCCTGATCGAGCATCGCGGAGATCTCCACCGGCACCTTGTCGGTCGAGACCGTGGCACCGTCCTGCAGCAATTCTCCGGACTCACCGGCCTCGGGGTCCGGCGTGAACTCCACGAACTGCTCGCCGATCGCGGAGACGCTGCGCACCGACGCGGTCGACGACGCCGGGATCTCCGCACCGTTCTCGATGGTGAGCATCGCCTCGACACCGGTGTCGGTCAGCTGCACCGAGTCGACCTTGCCGACGTAGACGCCGCGATAGCTGACGTTCGCGTTCTGGTACAGGCCACCGCTGGTGGGCAGCAGCAGCTGCACCTGATAGCTACCGACCCCGAACATCGACGGGATGCGGATGTAGAACAGCGCCATCACCACCATCGCGACCACGGTCACGATGGCGAAGAGCATCAGCTGCATCCGGACGAATCGCGTGATCTTCATCAGCGGCCACCTCCCGCCGCCGGGACCGGCGTGACCGCCGGACTCCGCGGGATCATGTTCGCCGGAACCGGTTCGGTCGAGTCGGGCAACCGCTCACCACCCGGTTGCAGCGGCGCGATGAACGGGTCGAGCCCGCGCGCGGCGGCGCCGGCCGGACGACCGAAGACGCCCTCGGGACCGGTGACGCCGAGACTGGCGAACATCGTCTTGTTCAGGCGTTCGAGGGTCAGATCGAGGACGAGGTCCGAGTTCACGTAGTCACCCTTGACGATCGTCCGGATCGTCGGTTCGTAGAACGGGAAGGTCAGCAGGATGTTCAGCGATTGCGTCATCGCGGGACCGGCGGCCTGGAGCTGATCGAGGGCCGGTTCGATGCCCTCCACGATCGTCACGATGTTCTCGGAGTTGGCATCGAGGATGTCGTTGGCGGTCTTCGACAGTGTCGCGACCGAGCCGAGCGTGTCAAGGAACTGCTGACGCTGGTCGACGAGCAGCTGCAGTATCTGGGGACTGTCGGCGAGCGCGCGTTCGATGGTGCCGGCCTGCTCGTTCATGGTGCGCGACAACCGGTCGAGTCCTTCGGTGGCCCGGATGATGTTGCCCTTCTGCGCATCCAGATCGGCGACGAGTGTGTTCAGCCGCGGGATGAGTTCCTTGATCTGGTCCTCGCGTCCGCCGAAGACCTCACTCATCTCGTGCACGATGTCGCCGATCTGCGACAGTCCACCACCGTTGAGCACCACCGACAGTGAGCTCAGCACCTGTTCGGTACTGGGATAGGTGCATGCCGACACCTGTTGTGCCGCATTGATGTCGGGGACCGTGGGCACTGACGGGTCCGGCACGATGTTGGATTGCTCCGGGCACTTGGTGAGGGGGATCTGGTCGCCCGGTTCGAGCCGGCCACCCTCGGGTTCGGCCGGTTGCACGATCTCCAGGTGCGTCGAACCCAGCACACTCGTCAGCCCCACCATGACGTGCGACCCGCGCGGGACGATCACACCGTCGTTGAGTCGGATGGTGACCAGCGCGTTCCAGTCCTCCACCTCGATGTCGCCGATGCTCCCGACCGTCGCGTCGTCGATGAGGACCGGCGCGTTGTTGACCAGTCCGGCAGCCGACGGGATCAGGGCGGTGATCTCGTAGGAACCACCACCGGTGCCCTCGGCGCCCGGGACCGGCAGCGAGTTGGGGCCGTCGAACGAACATCCGGCCAGGATCAGCGCGAGGGATGCCGCGCCCGTGACCAGCCCGCCGCGCAGGCGTGCCGGCCTCATCGGTCACCTCCGAACGGGACCAGCAGATCCTCGAGCGGACTGCCCCGATTGTCACGCCGGGTCTCGTTGTCCAACCGGGTGACACCGGCGTTCGCACGCGCGCGAACGCTCGCGTTCTGATATTGGAGCTGGCTCGGTGTCGCGTTGCGGCCCTGCACCGGATTGGTCAGGAACGGTGGGTAGTTCATCGAGATCGACGACAGGACGGGCGCGAGGATCTCCACGCACTTGTCGACGTCGGCCATCGTGGTGCCGGGTCGCTTGGTCGATTCCATCGACCCGCACAGCAGCGTGATCAGGTTGGTGCCGTTGCCCAGACCGAACACACCCGAGAGCGAACCCGACAGCGGGTTGTAGATGTTGTAGAAGTTCGCGAGCTGGTTGGGCGCCGAATGCAACACGCCGCGCACCTGTTGGTCCTTGTCCGCCACGATCTTCGTACTCGCCGCCAGGCGCTCCACCGACGACGACAGCGCCGTCTGGTTGGTGTCGATGAAGGTCTGCACGTCGGTCATCGCCGCGTCGAGGCCTTTCAGCGCCTCATCGAGTTCGGTCGTGTTGTCCGCGAGAACCGAACTGACCGAGGCGATCCGGCCGTTGAACTGCACCAGCTGTTCGTGGCTGCCCGACAGTGCGTCGGTGAGCTTCTGCAGGCTCTGGATGGTGGCGAACAGATCGCCGCTGCCGGCCGCGAGGGTGCCGATCACGTCGGACACCTCGCGGATCGAGGCGTTGATCGCCTCCCCGTTGCCCTCGAGGTTCTCGTCGAAGACGTTGACCGCCTTGGCCGCCGACCCCGGATCGGCCCCCTCCGGCCCGATGGCCTCGGTGAGCCGGGTGAGCTGGGCCTTGATGTCGTCCCACTCCATCGGCACCGCGGTGCGATCCATCGGGATGTCGGCGCCGTCGGACATCTGCGGCCCGCCCGAGTAGACCGGCGTCAGCTGCACGAACCGGCCCGAGACCAGACTCTGTGCGACGATGACGGCTTTCGCGTCCTGCGGGATGTCGACGCTCTTGTCCACGCGCAGTTCGACTTTCACGTCGTTCTCGCGCGGGGTGATCGCCGAGACACTGCCGACGTTCACACCGAGCACCCGGACCGGGTCGCCCTTGTAGAGACTGGCGACACCGCCGAAATAGGCGGTGAAGGTGTTCGTCGTGGATTTGGTGAACACCTTCCAGCCCACGAGGATCAGGGCGATCGCGAGAACCACGGCGAGCACACCGAAGAGCACCTTGCGCCCGATGGTCATACTTCCGACGGTCATGTCACCTCCCCCTCGTGGTCGGCGCGGGCGTGGGATAGGTCGGCCTCGGCAGGGGTCCGCGCGGCGGATCGCTGCCCACCGGCGGTCCCTGCTGCCAGCCATCCGGCAGGAGGGGGAAGGCGGTGTACATGAACGATTGCCACAGCTGCGGGTACCGGCCGCGCAATGCGTTGAGGAAGACCGCGGTGTAGTCGCCGAAGGTGTTGAGTCCGACCAGCGAATCGAAGTTCGGACCCGACGCCACCGCCTCGCCGAGCGTGTTGGCGAACGGCCCCAGCCGGTCGATCGTCTCCTTCAGTTCCTTCTCCTGATCGGTGAGGATCGTCGCGACGCGGTCGAACTTCTGCAGGACCGGCGTCAGCTGCGCATTGTTCTCGGCGATGAAACCCCGCAGTTGAGCGGTGACGTCGCCGATTCCCTTGATCAACTGGTTGAGCGCGTAGCGCCGCATCTCGATCTCGCCGACGAGGGCGTTGGCGTCGACGAGCAGGCGGTTGATCTGCTCGTTGCGGTCGCCGACGATCTTGCTGACCTGGTTGGCCTTGGCCAGCAGCGCCCGTAACTCGTTGTCGCGGTCGGCGACCGCCTTCGACAGTCGCGCCACACCGTTGACCGCTCCCTGCACCTGATCCGGGGTCTCGGAGAAGGTGATGGTCAGCGTGTTCAGCGCTTCGTTGAGCTGCTCGGTGTCGGTCTCGGCCACGGTGTCCGTCGCGCCCTCGAGCGCGTCTTGCAGCGAATACGGCGAGATCGTGTTGCCGACCGGGATCGAGCCACCGGGCTTGATCCGGTCCCCGCCGTGCGGGATGACGGTGAGATTGCGTCGGCCGAGCACGGTCTCGGTCCGGATCGCGGCCTGGGAGTCCGCCCCCATCTGGACGGTGTCGTCCATGCGGAATCCGACCTCGACCTTGGTCCCGGCGTCGGTGCCGGCCAGTGCGATCGACTCGACCGTGCCGACCTGGACACCGGAGACGGTGACGATGTCGCCCTTGGTGAGTCCGCCCGCGTCGTCGAAATAGGCGGTGTAGGTGCTGATCGGCGAGATGTAGGGCAGCTTGTCCATCTGCATCGCGGTGATCACCACCAGACCGATCACGACGATGCCGATGACGCCGACCTGCGCGCGGCTTCGCTGCCCGCGCTTCACCTCGCGGGCGACGTCGGCCTCGTCGGATTCGGCTCTGCGGCTCGAGAACATACCTCCGAACGGAAGACTCATGAGCCGTCACACCTTCCGCCGGCCGTCGTGGTGTTGCCCATCACGTTGTTCGAGGTGTAGAGGATCGTCTGCCCCCCGGGCGCCGGGAGCATCAGGCGGATGCGACAGAAGTAGATCTGCAGCCACGCACCGTAGGAGCCCAGGTTCGACAACGTCTTGTAGTCCTCGGGAAGTCGCGAGATCAGGTTGCGGATGAAGGGTTCCGAGGCCAGCAACTCCTCCGAGACCCGTCCGGTGTTGGTCACCATCGACTGCAGGGTCGGCCGGGTGGTGGCCAGCAGATCGGCGAGACCGTTGGTGACGCGCGAGGTCTGCGTCAGTGCGTTGCCGACCGTGGCCTTCTGTTCGGCGAGCCCGGTGACCAGTTGCTGCAGGAGGTCGACGCTGGTGTCCAGGCCTTCCCGGTCGCCGTCGAGCGTGGCGAGGGTCGTGTTGAGGTTGTTGATCACGTCGCCGATCAACTGGTCGCGGTCGGCCAGCGAGTCGGTGAACGACGCGGTGTTGCCCAGCAAAGTGTTCAACGCACCGCCCTGCCCCTGGAAGACCGCGATCAGCGAACTGGTGAGCGCGTTGGCGTCGTCGGCGTCCAAGGTCCGGAACAGCGGTTTGAAGCCGCCGACGAGCTTGTCGAGGTCGAGCGCGGGCTCGGTCTGGCCGACCGGGATCTGCGCACCGTCGGCGAGGAAGGTCGACGTGTTGCCCGTCCCCTGCTGCAACTCGAGATACCGGTCGCCGGTGAGGTTCTCGTACCGGATCAGCGCGCGGGCCGACTCCGGGAGCGGATACTTCTGGTCGACGCTGAACGTGATCACGGCATCGTTGTCGCGGTTCAGTTCGACGTCACCGACCGATCCGACCTCGACGCCGGCGATCTTGACCTTGCTGCCCGACTTCATCGCCGACGCGCTGGTGAAGACGGCACTGTACTCGTTCGACGCGCCGGAACGATAGCGGCTGAAGACGACGACCAGCGCGACGAACACCAGGACCATCACCACGGTGAAGGCACCCAGTTTGATCAGGGTCGCGCGGAACGCGCGAGCGCGGTTATCCACGGGGCGGTTCTCCGAACAGGATCTGGAACAGCTTCTGCGAGTTCGCCTTCGGCTTGGTCCTGGGCTGATAGGGCTGCGGCGCGTTGTCGCCGACGTAGAACGGTGCCGGCACCGCGGAGGAGGGATCGCTGAGCCCGCCCTGGCACGTCGGCGGCCCTTCGACGCCGACCCGCGGCAGGTCGTAGGGGTAGGCGTAGGGATCCTTGCCCGGCAGCAGGCCGGCGTCGAGCATCAGCATGCCGTTGCGCTCACCGAGGAACGGCGCCGCCACCTCGGAGGCGATCGCGCTGGCGGTGAGGAAGCACTTGATCCCCGGGGCGTTGTAACCCAGCAGCGCGGCGATGGGGTCGAGGTCCGACAGCGCACCGATGAGTGTCTTCTTCGACGGCGCGATGACCCCGTCGATGGTGTTCGCCATCCCGGTGGCGTTGATGAGCAGCGCGTCGAGGTTGGACGTGTTGTCCACCAACGTGTTCCCGACGACGGTGAAATTGTCGACGGTCCGCAGCAGGTCGGGCATCGAGTCCGCGTACACATTGGTGACGGTCGCGCCTTCCCGGAACAGCCGGTTGAGGGCGGGCAGATGCGGGTTGGTCTTGCCGAGCAGCGCGGTGAGTTGCTCGAGGGCGTCGCCGATCTCGTCGCCCTGCCCCTGCAGAGCCGTGTTGATCGCGCCGAGGGTTGCGTTGAGCTTCTCCGGCTGGAGTTGGGCGAGCACCGAGACGAGCTGCTGGTAGACGGTGTTCAGTTCGACGACCACCCGGTCGGCGGGGATCTCGGCTCCCGCGGTCAGCGTGCCCTCGGGTTCTCCGGGGACCACGAAGTTGACCGCCTTGGCGCCGAAGATCGTGTTCGACTTGATGTCGGCCGCCACGTTCGCGGGGATCTTCGCCATGTCGCCGTCGGCGATGTCGAGGGTCAGGATCGCGTCGCCGCCGCGCTCGGAGATCTCGGCGACCCGACCCACCTCGACGCCACGCAGTTTCACCTTGGCGTCGGGGTTCATCACCAGCCCGGCTCGGGGCGCGACGAGGGTCACCTGCTGGGTGCCCTTGAAGGCACCGAGGAACGACGCGCTCGCCCCGATGATCAGGGCCAGCAGCACCGCGACCATGGCGACTGCCGCCGCTCGGCGGGTGACCCGTGAACGCTCTTGTCTCCTGCTCATGACTCAGCCCGCCAGGTTGAACTTGCCATCGGCGCCATAGATGGCGAGGGAGGTCAAGAGTGTGATCACGACCACAACAACGAGCGATGCGCGGACCGCGTTCCCGACGGCGACGCCGACGCCGACCGGCCCGCCCGAGGCGTTGTAGCCGTAGTAGGTGTGGATCAGCATGACCGCGACCGCCATGCAGATCGCCTGCACGAACGACCAGAGGATGTCCGACGGTATGAGGAACGTGTCGAAGTAGTGGTCGTAGACGCCGGGCGACTGTCCGTACAGGAAGACCGTCGCCGACCGGCTCGCGAGGAACGATGCCAGCGATGCCAGCGCGTAAAGAGGGATGATCGCGATCAGGCCGGCGATGATGCGCGTGGACACCAGATAGGGAATGGAGGAGATCGCCATCGTCTCCAGTGCGTCGATCTCTTCCGAGACCCGCATGGCACCGAGCTGTGCGGTCGCACCGGCACCGATGGTCGCGGCGAGCGCGATGCCGGAGATCACCGGGACGGCGATGCGCACGTTGATGAACGCCGAGAAGAAGCCGGTGAGTGCCTCGACGCCGATGTTCGCCAGCGAGCTGTAGCCCTGGACCGCGATCGTGCCGCCGGTGAACAGCGTCAGGAATCCGACGACCACGACGGTGCCGCCGATCATCGCCAGCGCGCCGGTGCCCATGGAGATCTCGGCGATGAGCCGCAGCGTCTCCTTCTTGTAGTGCTGGATCGCGCGGGGTATCGACACGACGCTGTCCCAGTAGAACAGCGCCTGGTCGCCGATCTGATCCCAGTCCTCGCCGGCCCTCTTGACCGCGACGCGCGCGGTCCGGAACCGGGTGGTGAACGGAAGTACCATCGCTCAGCCCGCCGTTGCCTTGAGACCGACCGCGGTGACGACGACGTTGACGACGAACAGCGCCATGAACGAGTACACGACGGTCTCGTTCACGGCATCGCCGACGCCCTTCGCGCCACCCTTGACGTTGAGCCCCTGATAACAGCCGACCATCCCGGCGAACAAGCCGAACAGCGCGGCCTTGACCATCGAGATCATCAACTCGCCGAAGCCGGTGAGCAGGGTCAGATTGGCCACGAAGGCACCGGGATTCACGTCCTGGAGGTAGACGGAGAAGATGAAGCCGCCACCGATGCCGATCGTGCAGACCAGACTGTTGAGCAGGAGCGCCACCCCGGTGGAGGCCACGATGCGGGGCACGACCAGACGGTGGATCGGGTTGATGCCGAGCACCTTCATGGCGTCGATCTCTTCGCGGATGGTCCGGGCGCCGAGGTCGGCGCAGATCGCGGTCGCGCCCGCTCCGGCGACGATCAGGACGGTGACGATCGGACCGATCTGGGTGATCGTGCCGAGCGCGGCACCCGCACCCGAGAGGTCCTGAGCGCCGATCTCGCGCAACAGGATGTTCAGCGTGAAGCTGACGAGAACCGTGAACGGGATGGCGACCAGGAGCGTGGGCACCATCGACACGCGGGCGATCGCCCAGGACTGTTCGACGGTCTCCCGCCACTGGAACGGTCGGTGGAACAACTCGCGCGCCGACTCGACCCCGAGCGCGACGAAATCCCCGATTCCGCTCAAGGGTGTGGCCAGTTTGCTCAGCACCTCCGGCCCCCCTTCACCCTCGCACCATCGCGAAACCTATCACGCACAATTGACCCGAATTGGTCAGTTGACCAGAGCGCTTGCCGAGAATGTGCGTCCCGGATCGCGGTCGGCGAAGTGACCCGTCAGGGTCTTCGCGAGGTCCTCCGCAGACCACGCGTCGCCCTCGGCGACGAAGACCTCGTCGACCGTTGGCGCGGCCATCAGGGTGACCTTGGGGCCATAGACGACGAACACCTGGCCGGTGACCGCGTCGGAGTCGGGGCCGGCGAGGTAGGACACCAGCCGCACGACGTGCTCGGGGTCGAGGGGATCCACGCCCTCGGTGGGGGCGTCGCCGAACACCGAGGCGGTCATCGCCGTCCGTGCCCGCGGGCAGATCGCGTTGGCGCGCACGCCGTATCGCTTGAGGGCACGCGACGCCGACAGCGTGAGCGCGGTGATACCCGCCTTCGCCGCACCGTAGTTGGCCTGCCCCTCGGGACCGAGCAGGCCGGCCTCCGACGCGGTGTTGATGATCCGGCCGTAGACCGGACCGCCCGCCTTCTTCGACTCCGCGCGCCAGTGCGACGCGGCGTTTCGGGTGAGCAGGAAGTGACCGCGCAGATGGACGCGGATCACCAGGTCCCACTCGTCGTCGGTCATGTTGAACAGCATCTTGTCGCGCACGACGCCCGCGTTGTTGAGGACGATGTCGAGCGAGCCGAGTTGTTCGGTCGCCGTCGCGAGGATCGCGGTGGCCGTGGCCGATTCGCCGATGTCGCCGGCCACCGCGACCGCGCGGCCACCCGCGGCGGTGATCGTGTCGATCACGTCGCTCTGCTCGAGCGCCGCGGGGAGGTCGTTCACGACGACCGCGGCCCCCTCGGCGGCCAATCCGATGGCCTCCGCGCGACCGAGTCCTGCACCTGCACCGGTGACGACCGCGACGCGACCGTCCAACGAGTAACCCACCCGACATCCTCCTGAGCTAAAACTAGAACCTGTTCTAGCATGATTCACGAACGGATGGAACCGAACCGCATTTTCGCCCGGATCAGTCCTCCACGACGGCCAGCGCCGACTTCGGACAGTTGGCGGCGACCTGACGCAGTTCCTCGACGCGGTCGGCGGGGATGTCCTCTTGAAGAATGACCAGGTAGTCGTTGTCATCCAGGTCGAAGAAGTCCGGCGCCATCCCGACACAGATGGCGTTGGACTCACACAGGTCGAAATCTGCCTTGATACGCATCGGAACCGTCTCCTCGTCGATGGGTCGCCTGTTGACTGGGCTGTGAGAACAGGTTAGAACGTGTTTCAGAAGTGCACGAGTACTTCGACTGTCAACTTGACCATAAGCCGGGACCGGACGCTAGCCGATCCACCCCTTGGAGTGTCGATGCGCATCGCCTATACCGACCAACAAGCCGAGCTCCGTAGGGAACTCCGCGACTACTTCTCCGGCCTCATGACCGAGGATCGTCGGGCCGCCCTGTCCGGCGGCGACGGCGAACTCGGCGAGGGCGACGCCTACCGCGACGTCGTCGCCCAGATGGGTGCCGACGGCTGGCTCGCCCTGGGCTGGCCCACCGAGTTCGGCGGTCAGAACCGGTCGATGATGGACCAGCTGATCTTCACCGACGAGGCAGCGATCGCGGGTGCGCCCGTTCCGTTCCTCACCATCAACTCGGTGGCGCCGACGATCATGAACTACGGCTCCGCCGAACAGAAGGCGTACTTCCTGCCGCGGATCGCGGCCGGCAAGCTGCACTTCTCGATCGGGTACTCCGAACCGGGCGCCGGCACCGATCTCGCCGCCCTGCGGACCACCGCGGTGCGCGATGGCGACGACTACGTCATCAACGGTCAGAAGATGTGGACGAGCCTGGTCGCCTACGCCGACTACATCTGGCTCGCCTGCCGCACCGATCCGTCGACGCTGGAACCCGGCGGCAAGAAGCACAAGGGCATCTCCATGCTCATCGTGCCCACCACCGCCGAGGGCTTCAGTTACACGCCGGTCCACACCATGTCGGGGGTCGACACCAGCGCGACCTACTACCAGGACGTCCGCGTGCCCACGTCGTCGATCGTCGGCGAAGAGGGTGGCGGGTGGCCGCTGGTCACCAACCAGCTCAATCACGAGCGGGTCGCGCTGTGCAGCGCGGCACCGATCCAGACCGCGCTGCGCGAGACGGTCGCGTGGGCACAGCAGACCAAGACCGGCGACGGTCATCGGGTCATCGACGCCCCCTGGGTGCAGCAGAATCTGGCCCGAGTGCATGCCAAGGTCGAGTTCCTCAAGCTGATCAACTGGAAGATCGCCTCGGTCGCCAGCTCCGGCGGATCGCCGAGTCCGGCCGATGCCTCGGCGACGAAGGTCTACGGCACCGAGTTCGCCACCGAGGCCTATCGACTGCTGATGGAGGTCGTCGGACCCGCCGCGACGCTGCGTACCGGCAGCACGGGCGCCCACCTCAACGGACGCCTGGAACGGTTCCAGCGCACCTCACTCATCCTCACTTTCGGAGGCGGCACCAACGAGATCCAGCGCGACATCATCGCCATGCTCGCACTCGGCCTGCCGCACCAGCGTCGCTGACAGAGCCCGCCCCGCTGGTTGAGTAGCCACGAGCGAGCGCAGCGAGCACGCGGCGTATCGAAACCACCCCGCACCCCGAACATGGAGACACACCATGGATTTCTCGCTTCCCGAATCCGGCGCCGACGTCCGCGGCCTCGCGCGCGACATCGCGACGTCGATCAGCACCCCCGAACGGGTCGCCGACCTGGAGGCCACGCGTGCCGCGCTCGACGCGGACCTGTGGCGCGAACTCGGCGGTGCCGGACTCCTCGGCCTCGAGCTGTCGTCCGAAGCCGTCGGTGATGCCGGTGGCGATCTCGGCGTCGTCGAGAACGCGCTCGTGGCCACCGAACTCGGCCGGGCACTGGCCCGCGTGCCGTTCGGTCCCCACGCGATCGCCGCCCTGCCGGTGATCTCCGCCCAGGGTTCGGCGCAGCTCCGCGACCGGGTCCTCGCCGCCGGAGCCACCGGTGACGCGGTGCTCACGGTAGCCGTGGAGGAAGACCTGGCCACCGACCTGCGCTCCCCCACCGCCACGTTGTCGACGGAGGGAACACTCACCGGGGTCAAGGTCGACGTTCCCTATGCCGAGGCCGCGGACATGTTCGTGGTCACCGTATCCGGACCCGACGGCGTCGTCGCGGTGGTCGTGACCGCCGATGCCCCGGGGGTCGTCGTCACCCCCACCCCGTCCACCGGGCTGATCCCCTCGGCTCAGGTCGAGTTCGACAGCACGCCGGTGTCCGGTGACGCCGTCCTCGCCGGCGGCGCCGACACGGCCGCGACACTCGTGGCCCGCGCAACCCTGGCGTGTTGCGCCGAACAGACCGGCATCGTCGAACGCGGACTCGAACTCACCGCCGAGTATGCCCGCGAGCGCGAGCAATTCGGTCGCGCCATCGGGTCGTTCCAGGCGGTGGCCCAGCGGCTCGCCGACGGGTACATCGATGCGCAGGGGCTGGCACTCACGACGACGCAGGCGGCCTGGCTGCTCGACCACTCGACCGGCCACACGCCGGAGCTGCAGAACGCGGTCGCGACGGCCAAGTTCTGGGCCGCCGAGGCCGGCCACCGGGTGGCGCACACGGCCGTGCACGTGCACGGTGGCGTCGGCCTCGACACCAGCCACCCGGTGCACCGATACTTCCTGCGCGCCAAGCACAACGAGTTCGCGTTCGGCTCGGCCACCGCGTCGGTGCGGGTCATCGGAGCCGAACTGGCCGCCGCGCCGGCGTGAACCAGCCGGTCGCGGTGCGGGCCCGCACGGTCGCCGACCTACTCGCGCCACTGGCCGCGGTCGAGGATCGCGGGGTCTGGTTCGAGAGCGGGTTCTGTTCGTGGGCAGACCATCTCGTCGGCGCGGCACGGCGAGCCGGGGTGTTGCGCAGCCGGTTGTCGGATGATCGCCCACGCCACGTGGGCGTCCTGCTCGCCAACACCCCGGAGTTCAGCGCGCTGTTCGCCGCGGCGGCACGCCACGGATTCGTGCTGGTCGGTCTCAACACCACACGCCGCGGCAACGCCCTAGCCGCCGACATCGCCCGCGCCGACTGCCAGATCGTGCTGTGCGACGGGGACACCCGGCATCTGCTCGACGGCCTAGAGCTCGGCGAAGCTCGCGTCGTCGACGTCGATTCACCCGAATGGACGGCCGCGGTGACCGCGAGCGACCCGGCGCCCCTCGCCGAACCGGCACCGGACGACCTCATGATGCTGATCTTCACCTCAGGGACCACCGGCGATCCCAAGGCGGTGCGATGTACGCACCGGACCTTCGCCACCAGCGGCCCGATGCTCGCCGAACGTTTCGGTCTCGGCCCGGATGACGTCGCCTACCTCTCGATGCCGATGTTCCACTCCAACGCGATGATCGCCGGGTGGTGCGTCGCGGTGTCCGGCGGCGCCTCGATCGCGTTGCGGCGCAGCTTCTCCGCGCGCGGGTTCGTCGCGGACGTCCACCGGTATGGCGTGACGTATGCCAACTACGTCGGCAAACCGTTGAACTACATCCTCGCGACCGAGCCCCACCCCGACGACGCCACGAGTTCACTGCGGGTCATGTACGGCAACGAGGCGTCGGCCCGCGACCGGCGCCGGTTCGCCGAGCGCTTCGGCTGCCGCGTCGTCGACGGTTTCGGGTCCACGGAGGGCGGGGTGGCCATCACCCGGACCCCCGACACACCCGACGATGCCCTGGGCCCGCTGCGTGCACCGACGGCGGTCGTCGACGTCGAGACCGGTGAGCCCGTTCCGGCCGGCGTGGTCGGTGAGATCGTGAACCTCTCGGGGCCCGGACTCTTCGCCGGCTACCACAACGACCCCGGCGCCACCGCCGAACGCCTGCGCGACGGGATCTATCACACCGGCGACCTCGCCTGGGCCGACGACGACGGGTACCTGCACTTCGCCGGACGCCTCGGCGACTGGTTGCGCGTCGACGGCGAGAACATCGGCACCGGACCCATCGAGCGAATCCTGCTGCGGCATCCGGACATCCGGCAGGCCGCCGTGCACGGCGTGCCCGTGGAGATCGGCGACGAGATCGAGGCGGTCCTCGTCGCCGACGGACTCACCGCCGACGATCTCTCCGAGTTCCTCTCCGCCCAGGACGATCTCGGGCCGAAACAGTGGCCGCACCGGGTGCGGATCGTCGCCGAACTCCCTGAGACGGCGACCTTCAAGACCGTCAAGCGCCTGCTGGCCTCCGACACGACCCCGCCCACGTGGCGGCGCGACGGCGGGACCTACCGCGCCGGCACGTAGAGCCTCGACCCCCGCGATCCGTATGATGTTGTGCCCGGATTCCGGGCACAACGTCATACGGATTCCGGCGTACTTGTGGATGCTGTTCCCCATTCTCGATCGTCACGCACTACGTTGACAGCGCGCAGTCCGGTACGCGCCGACCGTGCTAGCTTCTACGCACACTCTCGGGGGGAGACGATGGCAGATTCGACCGCGGACCCAACACCCATCGACCAGGCTGGTCAACGCGTGTTCGCCGCCCAAACGGCAACCGTGGTCGCTCTTCTGTGTTCGAATTTCGGCATCCCGTTCCTATTCGCCGATGACCGAGTGGCCGTAGCGTTGGTGCTGGCAACGGCGACCTTACTGATCGGATGCGCCCTTGCCCTACCTCATCGCACCCGGTCATGGGGAGGCGTAGTCGTCGCGGCCGCAGTTCCCGTGTTCCTGATAGCAGGTGTGATGTGACAGATGCCGACGACCGTCACTTGGACAGCAGGTTCTTTGGACCGGTGACGCCCTACATCTCCGTCGCCGCGATTGCTTTCGCTTTGATCGCGGTGAATTACCTGTGGGTGATCGGAATATTGCTCAATATCGTGTTCGTATTCGTCGGCATTGCGCTCATGGCGAATCGAGGGGTGGCTCGGCAAGTCGGCACCGGGATCACTGTCGCGTACCTCACCTTCGTTGCCGCACTTGGCATTTTGATCTTCGTCGAACATCTCAAGACAGACGACGGCCCGTCCACGACGTCGTCTTTGTCGGCTCCGCCCAACTCAAAGACGTCACATTGAAGTGAATGACGACGCCGCCTCCGTGTCTGAAGGCTCTCCCAGGACAACCCAATTGAGCTACGCGGCACAGACACTCGTGTCGTTGCTTCTGGCCGTCGCGATCTTTCTCGCCGCGCTCAATTCCTACACTCCAGGCGTTCTCCCCGTTCTCGTGACGACTTCGCTAGCCACCGCGTGCGTCCTAGCCCTCACGAAACGTCCCGCTGCGCGCAGCTGGGTGGTCGCGATCGCCACAGCTACCGTGACCATGAGTGTGGCCGTCATCCCCTACGGGGGATGGACGTGAAGCCGTGTGACGAGCCACCCGATACACGATTCTTCGGGCCGACAACGCCGCTCACAACAATCCTGACGTTGGTGGCGGCACCGTGCACGTTTCTGTTCGTGTGGGTTGCCAACGTCTTGCTGTTTCTGTTTCTCTTTGTCCTAGGCGCGGCGATTATGGTCGCCACCGGCACATCTCGCCAGATCGGCACCGGCCTCGTGGCCGGCAGCCTAACTTACGTGCTGGTTCTCGCGGGTTTGCTCGTGTATGCCGGCGTCTGAGGAAGCGACACCGCCGCCTCGCACACCCACCACGGTTCGACACCTGTGCCCGTCAGACGATGGGGAATGTGTCCATTGGTGGCGGGCTTGCGCTCCCGGTGGCGACACTGGCACCAGCACGCTCGACGGGAGGCCCCGATTCCATGCAAGGTCGACACCTGCTCCGCACGCTGGGAGCCGCATTCGCATGCGCAGCCACCATCGCGCTGCTTCCGACAGCCGCGAACGCCGCACCCGGCGATGTGACGATCACGCCGTCGGCGTCGGGGAACTCCGCCACCGTGACCATCACGAACAGGTCCGCGGCGGTGATCGGGTGCAAGATGTTCGGGCTGCCCGCCGGGTCCGTAGCCGACAGCGAGTCCCGGCCACCCTTCGGCTACGTCAACCCGGTCGACCCGCGCGCGCTGATCGCGCCGGGCGGCACGCGGACCGTGGCACTGGAGGTGTTCACCGACGAGGGCCCGAGCGGGTCCACCGCCCTTCCCGATGGCGCCTACGACCTCTACTGGGGATGCACGACCGTGCCGGGGGTGGACGGCGTCGAACAGTGGGGCACGCTGGGCCCGACCGGAAAGCCGTCGACCGCGCGAACCGCGCGGCTGACACTTCCCGCCGAAGTCGGCACCCTGGTCGCACCGACCCCCATGCCGCCGGGGCCGTGCCCCGATGCGAGCTGCCTCCCGCCCGACGTCGCTGACATCGTCGACGACCTGTGGGGCGAGTACACCTCGCCATAGTTCGACCGTCGCACCGGTCACCATCGTTCGCCGCAACGGTCGTTCCGATGCGGGGGTTCCGCCGACACCTCGATTGGTGACGTATTGCCCGGTTGGACCGGCATGTGGTTGGACTCACGTGGCGCTGACGGCCGACTTAGGGTGCTCTGGGAGTTGGGAACTGCCCAATTCGGGCTTCCCCGACGGGACCGACCGCCGGTGCTGCCGAGTTACACATTCCCGTTCGAAGGCCTATCGCGACCACAGCCCTACTGGCAGGACTGGAGCCCAACCGATGACCGTTGTCGAACGCACCGCATCCACTGCCGACTCCCGCGGCGAATCAACCCGAAAACAGCTGCTGGGCCCGTTCTACGACGGGCGGGAGATGGTTCTCGCAGCCGTCCTCGCCGCGTTGGCGGGCGCCACCGGCGCCGCGGCGTGGCTGTACTCCTCCGGCTGGTACGTGACCTTCATGACGGGCAACAGCGAACGGCTGGTGCTCGAGCACATCAAGGGGGCGCATCGTCTCGGTTTCACAGCTCTGGTCACCGTGATCGTCTTCGTTCTCGGCGTGTTCGTGGCCACCTTGGCGCGGATGTATATATGGCGCAAGGCCCGGCACGGGGCGACGATGCTGACCGCGGGTTCGACGATCGCGGCATGGCTCATCGACATCGGCCTGGAGAACGGCAATCGCGAATTCGGCGCCGGCCCTGTCCTCTGCTTGGCCTTCGGTCTCGGCGCACTCAACACCTCGATCAGCCGCAAGGGCGAGGTCGTCATGCCCTTGTCTTATGTGACCGGCACGTTGGTGAAAATCGGCCAGGGTGCCGGGTTACACGTGGCCGGCGTCAAACGATGGGGATGGGTCGCTCACCTGAGTACCTACGCGGGATTCCTGGCCGGCGCAGGATTCGGCGGCCTCCTGTTCAACGCCTTCGACGAACGGAACTCGCTGCTGACCTTGGCCGTGGTCGCGGTTGTCGCGGCGGCGATCACGTGGCGCCTGGATCATCCGAAATTCTTGCGTGCCGATGTCCGCTGACATGACGTTGCGCTCAGCCCCTCAGCCGCCCAGCGTCTTGTTCATCCGTCCGACGGCCTCGTCGTACTCGCTCACGAGGTCGGCGATGAGGTCGGCGACCGGTGTGATCGCGTTGCACCGCCCGACGATCTGACCGGCCGGCATCGCGACGACATCGGGATTGTCGGCCGCCGAGATACGCGCATGCGCCTCGGCGACGAGGAGATTCTGCAGCGGCATCGGCAGGGGTTCGGGCGCGTTGTCGGCGTCCCACGCATCGGTCCAGGCCGTCTTCAACAGTCGCGCAGGCTTTCCCGAGTAGATTCGCCGGCGCACGGTGTCGCGCGACGTCGCCTTGAGCAGTGCCTGCTGGACGGTGGACGGCTTGTCGGAGCCCTCGGGCACGCCGAGCTTGTACTCCGCGGCCGTCAGCCAGTACGTCCCCATCCACACCCCCTGGGCGCCGAGCGCGATGGCCGCGGCGATCTGGCGGCCACTACCGACGCCACCGGCCGCGAGAACCGGTGCGGTGTCGCCGACCGCGTCGACGAGCTCGGGCCACAGGATCATCGAGGTGACCTCGCCGGTGTGCCCGCCACCTTCGTAACCCTGCGCGATGACGATGTCCACGCCGGCCTCGACGTGGTGCAGCGCATGGTCTTTCGCGCCGGCCAGTGCGGCCACCAGCACACCGTTGTCGTGCGCGGTCTGAATGACGTCGGGCGGCGGGGACCCCAGCGCGTTGGCGATCAGCTTGATCTGCCCGTACTTACGACGATGCTCCATCGAGATGTCGACGTGGGACCGCGCGACCGAGTGCAGCCAGCCGAGCACACCGGCGTCGACCCGATCACCACCGGGAAGGGGCGGCACACCCAGATCGTCCAGCGTGCGTTCGACGAATGCGCGGTGCTCCGGCGGGATCATGGAATCGAGGTCGACCTTGGAACCCTCGGTGGGGATCTTGGCGGGCATCACCACGTCGACGCCGAACGGCTTGCCGTCGGTGTTCTCGTGCATCCACTCCAGGACCTCGTCGAGCTCGTCGGCCTCGTTGAAGCGGACACAACCCAGCACCCCGAGCCCACCGGCGCGACTGATCGCCGCCGCCACATCCTGGCTGGGGGTGAATCCGAAGATCGGGTACTCGATGCCGAACTTCTCGGCCAGTTCAGTACGCATGATGTCAGCTCGCTTCCGGCGCTCTACTGCGCCTCGTCGGCGGGACGCCCGGTGGTGACCGACGCTCCCCATCGATAGTCGGGTTTGCCTGCGGGAGAACGCTTGATCTCGTCCACGAACCACACGCTGCGCGGACATTTGTAGCCCGCGAGTTCTTTTCGGACGACGTCGTTGAGACTCGCGAGTGACGGTCGCGCGCCGTCCCGGGTGGCGATGACCGCAGCCACGCGCTGGCCCCACCGATCATCGGCCACACCGACCACGACGGTGTCGAACACGTCCGGGTGGGCCTTGAGCGCCCCCTCCACCTCCTCGGGGAACACCTTCTCGCCACCGGTGTTGATCGACACCGAGCCTCGGCCGAGCATGGTGATCGTCCCGTCGGCCTCGAGGACGGCGTTGTCGCCGGGCAACGAGTACCGCACCCCGTCGAAGATCCTGAACGTCTTGGCCGACTTCTCCGGATCGTTGTGGTAGCGCAGCGGTACATGTCCGGAACGGGCGAGGACGCCGACCTCACCACTGCCGGGCTCGACCGGTGTGCCGTCCTCCCGCAGGACGTGGGTCTCGCTGTCGGCCTTCACCCGCGGTCCCCCGGTGTGCGGTGTGCCCTTGGCGACCACGCCCATCCCGCCGAAACCGGTCTCCGACGACCCGATCGCGTCGATGATGATCGAGTTCGGGAAACGGTCGAGGAACTGCTCTTTGACACTCGGCGAGAAGAGACAGGCCGACGACGCGATCGACAGCACGCTCGACAGATCGCGCTCGCCGCCGTTCTCGAGGGCCTCGATCATGGGTCGCCCCATCGCATCTCCGGTGATGAACACGACGTTGACCTTGTGCCGTTCGACGATGTCCCACGCGGCGGAACCGCTGAACTCGGGGTACACCACCGCTTTTCCGCCGGCGAACAGGGACTGGAAGATCGCCCACTGTGACCCGCCGTGGATGAACGGCGGGATCGGATAGCGGACGAGCTGCCCGCCCTCGGCGCCGGTCTTGGCGAGATGCCATTCGTCGGGCACGGGTTCGCTGGTGTACCAGTCGATTCCGCCACCGAGGACGCGCCACACGTCCACCTGCCGCCACACCACGCCCTTCGGCTTCCCGGTGGTACCCCCGGTGTAGAGCATGTACAGGTCATCGTCGCTGCGTTCGTCGAAGTCGCGTTCGGCCGACGACGCCGCGATCGCCTCCTCGAAACGGACCGCATCGCTGTGGCCCGCACAGCACAGCTCTTCGGCGGACCCGTCCTCGATGACGATGCGGTATTCGAGATCGGGCGATTTCGGCAACGTGTTGCAGACGCGTGTGGCGAAGCTGCGTTCGTGGATCAGCACCTTCATCCCCGAGTCGGTGAAGATGTGTTCGAGCTCGGCTTCGACGTAGCGGTAGTTGACGTTGACCATCACCGCGCGCGCCTTGAAGATGGCGACCATCGCCTCGACCGACTCGATGGTGTTCCTGCTGTACAGGCCCACCCGGTCGCCCGGCTGCACGCCCAGTTCCCGCAGTTTGTGGGCGAGGGCGTTCGACCGCGCCTCCAGTTCGGCGTAGGAGCGCGTGCGGTCACCGGACTCGAGCGCGATGCGCTCGGGAACCAGGTCGACGGCATGCTCGATGAGGTCGGCGATCGTGTAGGCCATGGCTTCAAAATTAGAACGTGTTATCGTTCTGGGCAAGCGGCAAAACACGGCCGCCGCGATCACCTGAGCACGGTGACACCACCCGAGCCCAGCGACACCGGAGTGCAGCGATGACCACAGCAACCCCCGCCGAGTCCGTCACCGAGAAGGCGCCCGAGTGCCTCGTCGAGAAGCGCGGGCACATCCTGATCGTGACGATGAACCGCCCGGAGGCGCGTAACGCGCTCTCGACCGAGATGATGCGGATCATGACCGAGGCGTGGGATCAGGTCGATGCCGACCCCGACATCCGCGTGGCCATCCTCACCGGCGCGGGCGGATACTTCTGCGCGGGCGCCGACCTCAAGAGCATGAACAAGAACGCCCCCGGCGACACGGTCGATTCCGGCGCCTGGAATCCGGCCTCGTTGCCGGCTCTGCTGAAGGGTCGCCGGCTCACCAAGCCGCTCATCGCCGCGGTGGAGGGGCCGGCGATCGCCGGCGGCACCGAGATCCTGCAGGGCACCGACATCCGGGTGGCCGGCGAGAGCGCCAAATTCGGTGTCTCCGAGGCTCGTTGGGGCCTCTACCCGATGGGCGGGAGCGCGGTTCGTCTCGTCCGGCAGATCCCGTACACCGTGGCCTGCGACATCCTGCTGACCGGCCGCCACATCACCGCGCGCGAGGCGCTCGAGTACGGCCTCATCGGCCACGTCGTCGACGACGGAACCGCCCTGGACAAGGCGCTCGAACTCGCCGGGAAGATCGCGGCCAACGGCCCTCTCGCGGTGCAGGGCATCCTCAAGACCATCCGCGACACCGAGGGCCTGCACGAACTCGACGCCTTCGAGATCGACGCGAAGATCGGCATCTCGGTCTTCAAGTCGAAAGACGCCAAGGTCGGACCCCGCGCGTTCGCCGAGAAGCGCGCGCCGGAGTTCACCGGGGAGTAGCGCCACCGGGCAGTCCGGTCGAGCAGCATGCCCGGTGCGCGTCGGTGCTCAGTGGACGACGTCCGATGAACTCCCCGACGACCTACGGGCGCGCAGCACGATCTCGTCGAGGCGCCGACGGTGGTGATTCTCCAGGGGCAGGCTCGCCTGGATCTCGACAATGAGGGCCGCGGCGACGTCCCGGATCTTGACGTTCTCCTGCTGAGACCGCCACCGGAGCACATCGAATGCGCGGTCGGCGTTGACTCCGTAGACCAGCATGAGCATGCCCTTCGCCTGCTCTATCACCCCGCTGCTGTCGCGGAAGGCCCGCACCTGGTCGTCGACGCGCCGTTGTACCACGGCCAGTTCGGCGTCGGTCAGATCGAGATAGAAGCCCTCCGTGCCGATCGTCTCCCCGGTCGCGTCGGTGATGGAGTGGGCGATGACCGCGACCGGGCGGACCCGCCCCGACGTGTCGACGATGCGGTGGCGACTCGAGAACGGTGCGTGATCGGTGAGCATCTCGGCCAGCATCGCGTCGAAGTGGGCACGATCCTCGGGGTGCTTGTGGCGGCGCATGAGTTCGGTGGTCGGCTCCACCTCACCTGGTCCGTAGCCGTGCAGCGCGGCGACCTCATCGGACCACTCCCACTTCTCACCCTCGTAGAAGAAGCGGAAGTCGCCGATGCGTCGGATTCCCGACGGCATGCGGTCGGACGTCTTGTCCGGACGCCTCGCCGGGAGGGCGCCCCGTTCGTGGTCGGCGTCCTCGCAACGAGGGTCGTGGTCATCGTGCTGCACGCGGAGAATTCTATGACCGGCGAGGCCTCGAGGATGGATTTCGGCGGGCACCCGCGTTCGGGAGGGGGATCAGACCAGCGTCGCCAGTTCGCGGATCGTCTCGGCGTCGCGAGCGGTCACCATCAGCATCGTGACGCCGGCCGCCTCCCACTCCTTGATCTGGGCGCGTACCTCGTCGGCCGTGCCGACCAGCATCGTCTCGCGGACCATCTCGTCGGGCACGGCGGCCACCGCCTCGGCCTTCTTGCCGCCGAGGAACAGGCTCACGATCTCGTCGACCGCGTCCGAGTAGCCCATCCGCTTGTACAGCTCCGCGTGGAAGTTCTTCTCCTTCGCGCCCATTCCGCCGACGTACAACGCGGTCGACGGCCGGTATCGGTCGATGGCGGCGGCCACGTCGTCGGTGATCACCACCTGCACGGTCGCGGCCACCTCGAAGTCCTCCCGCGAGCGACGCGCACCCGGCCGTGCGAAACCCTCGTCGAGCCACGAGTTGTACTGGTCGGCGAGACCGAGACTGAAGAAGATGGCCAGCCACCCGTCGGCGATCTCCGCGGTCTGCGCGACGTTCTTCGGCCCTTCGGCGCCGAGCCAGATCGGCACGTCGGCGCGCAGCGGGTGGGTGATCGGTTTGAGCGGTTTGCCGAGTCCGGTCGCCCCGGGTGCGTCGGCCGGGTACGGCAGCGGATAGTGCGGACCCGCGCTGGTCACCTTGTCCTGCCGGGCCAGCACATCCCGCACGACACGCACGTATTCGCGCGTGCGCGCCAGCGGTTTTGCGAATGGTTCGCCGTACCAGCCCTCCACCACCTGGGGACCCGACACCCCGAGTCCGATGATGTGCCGGCCACCGGAGAGGTGGTCGAGGGTGAGCGCGTGCATGGCGAGCGAGGTCGGCGGACGCGCCGACAATTGGGCCACCGCGGTACCCAGCCGGACACGCGAGGTCGCCGCGCCCCACCACGCGAGCGGGGTGTAGGCGTCGGAGCCCCACGACTCCGCGGTGAACACCGCGTCGAACCCGCACTCCTCTGCGGCCGCGATCAACGCGGGCGCGCCCGGAATCGGATCGGCACCCCAGTACCCCAGTTGCAGACCGAGCTTCACCGGCACTCCCTCCTCACCCGGCCGCGCGTTCCCACGGCCTGACATGCACCTTGTGTCCAATACTAGAACGTGTTCTACTCGAGATGTGAGCATGAGCGTAACGTCTCCGGCCGCCCCGAATCCCGACACGCCACATCCCGTCGCCGAGGTGCCCGAGCCGAAGTCCCCCATCCTGACCGCTCCCCTGACCAACTCCTTCGACTACACACGGTCGCTGGGCCCGGTTCTGAGTCAGTTCGCGCTCGCGCTGCGCGACGGCCGGATCATCGGGTCCAAGGGCAGCGACGGCAAGGTGTCGGTGCCCCCGGTCGAGTTCGATCCCGTCACCGGCGCGCAGTCCGCCGAGTTCGTCGAGGTGTCGACGGTCGGCACGGTGACCACCTGGACGTGGAACCCCGAGCCGACGCCGGGCCAGCCGCTGGACACGCCGTTCGCGTGGGCGCTGATCCGTCTCGACGGCGCGGACACCACACTGCTGCACGCGGTTTCGGCCGACTCACCCGACGCGTTGGCGACCGGCCTGCGGGTTCACGCCGTGTTCGGCGCGGCACGCATCGGCCGGATCGACGACATCGCGTACTTCGCGCCCGGCGAGGAGCCCGCCACCGCTCCGGCCAACACCGCGGAGGCCCCCCAGGGCGCCGAGACTGGGCTCGTCGTCATCCCCACCCCGGTCAGCACCGAGATCACGCACTCGGCCAACGAAGAAGAATCCGTCTATCTCGAAGGACTGAAGGCGGGCAAGCTGATCGGCACGCGCATCGGTTCGGGAGTCGACGCCGGACGCGTCTACTTCCCACCTCGCGGGGTCAGTCCCGCCGACGGCTCGCCCGCGTCCGAACGTGTCGAGCTGGGCCACACCGGCATCGTCACCACGTTCTGCATCGTCAACGTGCCCTTCCAGGGCCAGCGGATCAAGCCACCCTACGTGGCGGCGTACGTACTCCTCGACGGCGCTGACATCCCGTTCCTGCACCTGATCCTGGACTGTGAGGCCTCCGAGGTCCGAATGGGTATGCGCGTCAAGGCCGTCTGGCTTCCCGAAGACGAGTGGGAGTATTCGATCGGCAACATCAGTCACTTCGCACCCACCGGAGAGCCCGACGCCGAGTACGACACCTACCGCGCCCACCTGTGATGAAGGACCACCTCTGATGACACTGCCACCGATCGCGATCATCGGCTTCGCACACAGCCCGAATGTCGCCGGTACCCACGGCACCACCAACGGTGTCGAGATGCTGATCCCCTGTTTCGACAAGCTCTACGCCGAACTCGGCATCGCCCGCACCGACATCGAGTTCTGGTGCAGCGGATCGTCGGATTACCTTGCCGGGCGCGCGTTCTCCTTCATCTCCGCGATCGACTCGATCGGCGCCATGCCGCCCATCAACGAGTCACATGTCGAGATGGACGGCGCGTGGGCTCTGTACGAGGCGTGGGTGAAGATCGCGACCGGCGAGGTCGACCTCGCCCTCGCCTACGGATTCGGCAAGGCCACCGCGGGCAACGCCGACCAGACCCTCACCCTGCAGACCGACCCGTACACCGTCGCCCCGCTCCATCCGGACGCGCGGTCGCTCGGCGCCCTCCAGGCACGTGCCGGCATCGACGCCGGCGTGTGGACCGAGGCCGACATGGCCGAGATCGGCGCACGCACCTTCGGCGGTTCGGTCGACGAGCTGCTCGGCCGCGAGTACGTCGCGAACCCGTTGCGGCAGCACGACATCGCGCCCTACACCGATGCCGCCGCCGCGGTCGTGATCGCGAGCGAGCGCAAGGCCCGTGAGCTGGTGGCCAATCCCGCGTTCGTCACCGGGTGGGACCACCGCATCGACACGCCCAACTTCGGGGCACGCGATCTCACGCTGTCGCCCTCCACGAAGGTCGCCGGCGACACCGCGTTCGGCGACCGGAGCCGAGCGGTCGACGTCGCCGAGATCAACGCGTCGTACACACATCAGGAGATCATCGTCCGCAACGCGCTCGGGTTGCCAGACTCGGTGCGGATCAACCCGTCCGGCGGCTCGCTGGCCGGCAACTCGCTGTTCTCCGCCGGTCTCCAGCGCATCGGGTACGCGGCGCACGAGATCCTCAGCGGGAACGCGGGCACCGCACTCGCCCACGCGTCGAGCGGGCCGCTGCTGCAGCAGAACATGGTGGTCACCCTGAGTGCCCAAACGAACTCGGGAGGCGAGAACTGATGGGACACAACAATCGAGCCGCGGTGCTGGGAACCGGACAGACGCGGTACGTCGCCAAGCGGTCCGATGTCACGATGGCCGGCATGGTCCGCGAGGCCATCGACGCCGCGCTCCTCGACTCCAACGTCTCTCTCGACGACATCGACGCGATCGTCATCGGCAAGGCACCGGACCTCTTCGAGGGGTCGATGATGCCCGAGCTCGCGATGGCCGAGGCCATCGGCGCGGTCGGCAAACGACTCATCCGCGTGCACACCGCGGGTTCGGTCGGCGGCTCGACGGCCAACGTGGCGGCGTCGCTCGTCTTCGCCGGAGTGCACAAACGGGTCCTGGCCGTCGCCTGGGAGAAGCAGTCGGAGTCCAACGCGATGTGGGCCCTGTCGATCCCGGTGCCGTTCACCAAACCGGTGGGCGCCGGCGCGGGCGGCTTCTTCGCCCCGCACGTGCGCGCCTACATCCGGCAGTCCGGAGCCCCCGAACACATCGGCGCGATGGTCGCGGCCAAGGACCGTCGCAACGGCGCGCTGAATCCGCTTGCGCACCTGCACCAGCCGGATCAGACCGTCGAGAAGGTCATGAGCTCGCAGATGCTGTGGGATCCGATCCGCTACGACGAGACCTGCCCGTCGTCGGACGGGGCGTGCGCGGTGGTCATCGGCAGCGAAGACGTCGCCGACGCGGCGATCGCCGCGGGCGATCCGGTGGCGTGGATTCATGCCACGGCGATGCGCACCGAGCCGCTGTCGTACGCGCACCGCAACGTCGTCAGCCCGCAGGCCGGTCGCGACGCCGCCGCCGCCCTGTGGAAGGCAGGCGGCATCAGCAATCCCCTCGAGGAGATCGACGCCGCCGAGATCTACGTGCCCTTCTCGTGGTTCGAGCCGATGTGGCTGGAGAACCTCGGCTTCGTGGCCGAGGGCGAGGGCTGGAAGCTCACCGAATCCGGTGACACCGAGATCGGCGGCCGCCTGCCGCTCAATGCGTCCGGCGGTGTCCTGTCGTCGAACCCGATCGGGGCGTCGGGAATGATCCGGTTCGCCGAGGCGGCGATCCAGGTCATGGGCAAGGCCGGCGACCACCAGGTCGCGGACGCCCGCAAGGCCCTGGGCCACGCCTACGGCGGCGGTTCCCAGTACTTCTCCATGTGGCTCGTCGGCGCCGACAAACCCTTGCACTGACGCGGATTTCGTAGCATCCATGCGCGCCATATGCGCATGAATGCTACGAAATTCGTTCGGGCACAGCGCAGGCGAGGCCGTCGGACATTCCGGTGGGCCGGACACCCAGAGACTGGTTGAGGCGCGCCCGCTGGTTCTCCCAGGCGACGGTCATGGCGAGTTCGACGATCTGGGTCTCCGACAGGTGCTCGCCCAGCTCACGACGCAGCTCGGCGAGGTCCTCCCCGACGGCCGGTGTGCGCGTCATCGCCTCGGCGTAACCGATGACGAGCTTCTCCAGGTCGGTGTAGGCCGTCGACTCCCGATAACGCGGGAGGTCGCGGAGCTGCTGCTCGGTGATGCCCGCGCCGGAGGCGAGCGCCGACCCGATGTCGAGGCAGAACTCGCAACTGACCATGCCTGCCGCCTTGAGTTCGGCGAGTTCCTTGAGCTTCGGGTCCATCCGGTTGGACAGCAGCATCGCGCTCTCCATCCCGGCGACCCCGCCGGCCAGCAGCGGCCGCCGTGCCAGATGGCCGACGAGCTCGGTGCGGTGGCGTCGTGCCCGTCGCATGGCGCGTACGTAATTCCGGATTCGATGCAGTGCTCTCATACCCGTCCTTCCTCATCCCGCCCTCGGCTGTAACGCCCGCCCAGGACGAAAGTGACCAGCAACACCAGCGCGGCCACACCGACCGCACCGTGCGCGACCGCACCCCAGGCGAACACGCCGATCTCGTGCACGCCGCGTCCACCCATGACGAGTCCGAGCGGCACGCCCACGATGACGGCGACGGGCAACCACCGCCGGCGCGTCGAGGCGACCGCGATCGCCGCACCCAGGGCGATGAACGCCAGTCCCCCGTCGATCATCGCGTGCTGGTTGTACGGCTCGCCCAGCGACGCCGAGATCCATTCCCCGGCAACCAAGTTCCCCATGCCATGGATGACCAGGACCGCGCCGAGCACGGCCGCGGCCACCTGCGACGCCGACCATCGTCGTCTCGGACGGGCCGAACGCCGGGACTCCAGGCCCCGATCGACCGCGGCGTAGGTCGACGGGGGCGGATCACGGCGTAAGCCGTCGGCGAGCAGTTCGAGTTCGGGTGTCCGGGCACCCGGCATCTCGCGCCCGTCGAGGACGGCCGCGATCCTGGCGTCGAGCAGTTCGGCCGCCGCGACCTCGGCAGGGTCGTACTGCTCGGACGCAGCCGGATCCTCTGGCGTCACCTCGGCATCACCTCCCTCAACTTCGCCACCCCGCGATAGACGAGCATCCGGGCGGCGGTTGCCGAGATCCCCATCGCGACCCCGATCTCCTCAGAGCTGAGTTCGGTGCCGAACCGCAGGGCCACGGCCTCGCGTTCGCGCGCGGTGAGCACCCACAGCCGGCTGCGCACGTCGTCAGCCGCCGCGGCGCGCAACATCGAGGTCTCGGGGTCGCCGTCGGGAGCGGACATCACCGCGGCGTCCACGTCGACCTCGGCGACCGGCACCTCCCGGGACTGCCGCGCCCACCAGTCCGCGACGACGTGCCGGGCTATGCCTATCAGCCAGGCGCCGACGGTGCCGCGCCGATCGTCGAATCGGTCCCAGGAGCGCATCGCCTTCACGAAGACCTCCGCGGTCACGTCGTCGGCATCGACATTCGCGGGCACGCGGGTTCGCACGTAGCGCCAGACCCCCGCCACGTGTTCGCGGTACACCGCGTCGAACTGATCGACCGCGCCCGACTTCGAGTCGTCCCCCCTTCGCCATCGACACCGTGGGCCGTCGGCGACGCCCCGGGCGTCATGGACCCTGCGATACATCTTCCGGCACGGGCGGCCGGCTGTAACGGCAGATGCGCGAACTCGGGCGCCCTCCTCGGCTGGGCGCACAGACGACGGCGGGCGGGACAGGTGAGGAACCTGTCCCGCCCGCGGCGGACCGTGGTGCGACCCTCAGGCCTTGCGCACCGAGTTGATCGTCTTCTCGACCTCCCAGAAGGCACGCAATGCCGACAGCTTCCCGTCCGCGTCGGCGCGGTAGGTGAACACCCCTCGCGCCTCGGAGACGTGACCCGCGATGTGGGTGACGATGCTGCCGATGTAGGCGACCTCGTTCCCACAGATGATCTCCTCGTCGAAGCGGAAGTCGATGCTCTCGGTCGTGCCGATCGACTTGTCCCAGAACTCGGAGATCTGCTCGTGCCCACGGAATCCGACGCCGTCCGGATCGAACATCGACGGCCCGACCGGGTCCTCGACCGTCGCGTCGGCCGCGAAGTTGTCGATCCAGGCCTGCTTGTCCCGCGATGCCACGAACTCACGCGAACGACGTCCCGCCACGACTGCGGGATGGTTCTCCCGGTCGATGCCGAGGTACGCCGGCGTCTCCCGTGGTGCGGTGTCTTCTGCCGCGGTCACTTGGTGCCGTAGTCGACGCGGAGTTCCTTGACCCCGTTGATCCAGCCGTGCCGCAGGCGGCGAGGGGCGTCGAGCTTGGTGATGTCGGGCACCGTGTCGGCCAGCGCGTTGAACATCAGGTTGATCTCCATCCGTGCGAGATTGGCGCCGACGCAGAAATGCGCACCGTTGCCGCCGAACCCGACGTGCGGGTTGGGATCGCGCATGATGTTGAACGAGAACGGATCGTCGAAGACGTCCTCGTCGTAGTTGGCCGAACCGTAGAACATACCGACGCGCTCGCCCTTGGCGATGTCGACGCCGCCGATCTGCGTGTCCCGCTTGGCCGTCCGCTGGAAGCAGTTCACCGGGGTGGCCCACCGGACGATCTCGTCGACCGCCGTCGCCGGACGATGCTTCTTGAACAGCTCCCACTGGTCGGGATTGTCCAGGAACGCATTCATCCCGTGACTGATGGCGTTACGGGTGGTCTCGTTGCCCGCGACGGTCAGGAGGATGAAGAAGAACCCGAACTCGGTCTCGTCGAGCGACTGCCCGTCGATGTCGGCGTTCACCAGCGTGGTGACGATGTCCTCGCCGGGGTTCTTGCGCTTCTCCTCGGCCATCGTGTAGCCGTAGCCGAGGATCTCGGCGTTGGCCTGCTGGGGATCCGTGGTGTAGTCCGGATCGTCGGCGTTCATCATCGAGTTCGACCAGTCGAACAGCTTCTCCCGATCCGACTCCGGCACACCGAGCAGGTCGGCGATGGCCAGGAGCGGCAGGTCGACGGCGACGTCCTTGACGAAGTCGCCGCTGCCCTTTTCCGCGGCCCGGGTGACGATCTCACGGGCGGCGTCGTCGAGCTTCTCCTCGAGCGAGTGCACCGCGCGGGGCGTGAACAGCTTGGAGACCAGCTTGCGCAGACGCGTGTGCTCCGGCGGATCATGGTTGATCAGCAGGGCCTTGGTGATCTCGATCTGATCGGCGGTCATCTCGTCGTCGAAACGCATGATGACGCCGTTGGCGTTGGTTTCCCAGTCCTCGTTGTTCTTCGAGATCTCACGGACATGGGCGTGCTTGGAGATCACCCAGTAGCCGCCGTCGTGGAAACCACCGCCCTTGCCGGGCGCCTGGGCATTCCACCAGACCGGCGCGGTCTTGCGCAGTTGCGCGAACTCCTGCACGGGAATTCCCTGCTCGAGCAGGTCGGGGTTGGTGAAATCCCACCCCTCCTGCTCCATGAACGGGCACTTCGCGACTACGTCGGAAGGGCTCGTGCGCGCAGAATCCGCCGGGGTCGGCTCGCTGCCGATCGGGGCGCTCTGGGCCTGGGTCACGTCACACCACCTCGCTGTGAGATTTAGAACCTGTTTCAATCACATTCAAGCACACTGTGACCCATTCGACACCCCCGGATGAGAACTTGTTCTAGTTCTCTGGTCGCCCCATGGTCCCCACCTGCGACGTTGACTCGTGAACCGCGAGACATCTGTCCGCGTGCAGCAGGGACACGACCTCCGCGACAGCCGTCGGGCGATGGTTACAGAACACGTTGAGCCCCCACCATAGACGCAAACATAGAACGTGTTCTAGCTTGGATCTCAGCGGCCTCGACGTCCCGTCGACAGGCCATGCTCCGTGGGCAACGGAGTTCACTGGGACTAACGAAGGAGTGGCCATGGGCGTTCCGGTCATCGTGGAGGCGGCGCGTACGCCGATCGGCAAGCGCGGCGGATGGCTGTCGGGGTTGCACGCCGAGGAATTGCTCGGCCTCACCCAGCGAGGTCTCCTCGAGAAGGCGGGCATCGACCCCGCGCTCGTCGAACAGGCGATCGGCGGCTGCGTGACCCAGGCGGGCGCCCAGGCCGGCAACATCACGCGCAAGGCGTGGTTGTCCGCGGGCCTCCCGGAGGCGACCGGAGCCACCACCATCGACGCCCAGTGCGGCTCGGCACAACAGGCCAATCACCTGATCGCCGGACTGATCGCCTCCGACGCGATCGACATCGGCGTCGCCTGCGGGGTGGAGACGATGTCCGTCGTCCCGCTCGGCGCGAATGTGGGTACGAATGCCGGCCCGTACCACGCGGATTCGTGGGACATCGACATGCCCAACCAGTTCGAGGCCGCCGAGCGCATCGCCAAGCGCCGGGGCATCACGCGCGCCGACATCGACGCGCTCGGCGAGCGTAGTCAGCGCAATGCCCGCCAGGCGTGGGACGAGGGCCGTTTCGATCGCGAGGTCCTGAGCCTCAAGGCGCCCGAGCGCACCAAAGAGGGCGAGTTCACCGGGAACATCCTCGACGTGAGCCGCGATCAGGGCCTGCGCGACACCACGCTCGAATCCCTGTCCGCGCTCAAACCCGTTCTCGAGGGCGGCATCCACACCGCGGGGACGTCGTCGCAGATCTCCGACGGCGCGGCCGCCGTGCTCATCATGGACGAGTCGAAGGCGCGCGAGCTGGGCCTGACGCCCCGCGCGCGCATCAGGGCGCAGGCCCTGGTCGGCTCGGAACCGCACTTCCATCTCGACGGTCCGGTCCAGGCGACCGGGCGCGTCCTGGCGAAGTCGGGTATGTCGTTGTCCGACATCGACATCGTCGAGATCAACGAGGCGTTCGCCTCCGTGGTCCTCAGCTGGGCTCAGGTCCACGGCGCCGACCTGGACAAGGTGAATGTCAACGGCGGGGCCATCGCGCTGGGACATCCCGTGGGCAGCACCGGCTCTCGGCTGATCACCACGGCCCTGCACGAGCTGGAGCGCCGGGACGGTCAGACCGCGCTCGTCACGATGTGCGCTGGTGGCGCGATGGCCACCGGCACCATCATCGAGCGGATCTGATGCCGGCCTTCGATCCGGACAACAAGCCGGCACGACTGGATTCGCCCGTCGTCAGCAAGTTCATCAAGCTGGGATCGAAGGCGAACACCGCGCTGTACAAGGCCACCGGAGGTCGGATCGGGGGAACCTGGCGAGTCGGGGCGGGCCTGCGCAAGCCCGCCCCGGTGTGCCTGCTCACCACGATCGGCCGCAAGTCGGGCCAGCCGCGGACCGCACCGCTGATCTATCTGCGACGGGGTGAGTCGTTCGTGGTGGTGGCGTCGCAGGGCGGCTCGGCCAAGAATCCGGCCTGGTATCTGAATCTCCGCGACAACCCGCAGGTCACCATCCAGCTCGGCAAGAAGAAGTACGACCTCGTGGCGCGCACCGCCACCGATTCCGAACGCGCCGACCTGTGGCCCGATCTGGTCGACACCTATGCCGACTACGACACCTACGCCGCCTGGACGGAACGGACGATCCCGGTGGTCATCTGCGAGCCGGCCCGCTGAGGCAACAGGACCGCCGGGGGCCCGATCGTCAGGGTTGCCGCCGCACCCAGGTGACGGAGTCGCGGCCGGTCCAGTTCGCGAGCCGCTCGGTGGGTCCGGCCTCGGGGCGGGGTTCGACGACGGGCCCGAAGGGCACGGCGGGGTCGGTGCGGATCGCGGCCGGGATGAACTGTCGGGCCACCCCCAGGGTCGTCTCGGCGAGTTCGGCGTCGGCCTCGGCCGGCCGGCCGGTGGCGACCGCCAGATCCCAAGCGTGGACGAGGGTTTCGCTGACATAACCCCACAGGGCCCCGGCGCCCGGGACCTCACCCCAGGGCATCTGGACCATCACGGAGAGCTTGGTGTCATCCGACCACGAGTCGAGCGCCTGGTCGATGAGGGCCGCGTACGTCTGGGCATCGTACTGCTCGGCGATCGACGCCATCGTGCGGATGTCGGCACCCTCGGCGAGCGCTGCGGCGCGATGCGCGACGGCGACGAGGTGCGCCGACAGGGTCCGGACGTCGAAGTCGTCGCAGGGCGTCGGCGAGTCGAGCTGGTCGTCGGACACTCCCTCGAGCAACTCCACGACCCAGGCGGTGGCGGCGCGGAACGCCGGCCGGGGATCGCCGAGGGCGGGTGTCGTCTCAGGAGCCGGTCCGGAGTTCGTGGTCGGTGCGTTCATGGCATGTCCTCTCGTGTCTTTCGGGTACGAGGACCAGTGAAGTCTCAATACACGACACCTTCTGTCATGTTTTTCCGGAAGAATCTCAACCGTGCGCGCCGAACGTCTCATCGCCCTGCTGATGCTGCTGAAGAAGCACGAGCGGGTGACGGCTGCCGAGCTGGCCGCCGAGCTCGGGGTCTCCGAGCGAACCGTGCTCCGCGACATCGATGCGCTGTCGCTGTCCGGCGTGCCGGTGTACGCCGAGCGCGGACGACACGGCGGGTTCGCGCTGTTACCGGGGTACCGCACCGACCTCACGGGGCTGACCGTCGACGAGGCGACGTCTCTCCTCGCCGGCACCGGACGGGTCGACTCCCCCGCGTTCGCCAGCGCCATGCGTAAGGTCACCGCGGCACTACCCGAAGCGCACCGGAGCCAGGCCGTGCGGGCCGCGCAGCGGATCCTGGTCCGTCCGGAGGGTTTCGTCCGGGCCCCCGAAGTCCTCGACAACCTCCAGGCCGTGCAGATCGCCGTCTTCGAGGGCCGGCGGATCCGTGTCCGCTACCGAAGCCGGGGAGCCGACGCTGCGCGCGAGCACGTACTCGATCCGATCGGCCTGATCGTGGCGGGCGACACCTGGTACCTCGTCGCGGGGTCCCGACGCCGAGAAGCGACCGCGACGCCTTCCGAACGAATGTTCCGGCTCTCCCGGATGAGCGATGTGGACATCCTCGACGAGCCGGCTCATCGCTCCGACGAGGTCGACCTGGCCGAGATCTGGGAGCGGCACCGTGACGCCTTTCGGCGCTCCTTCGAACCGGTCGACGTCGTGATCGACTGCTCGGCCGACGACGCCGAACGAATCGGATCGATCGCCTCGGCAACACATCTCGGTGAATCCGCGGACGGCCGGTGCCGTCTCGATCTCCGGTTCGCCGACCGCCGGCACGCGGTGCGCGCGCTCTGGTCGACGATGTTCGATCACGACTTCGTGGTGCGCGAGCCGGACTGGCTACGGACCGCGCTGACGGCCCGTGCCCGCGCGGCGACCGGCGGGTGACGGCGTGCACGAGGCGTCACCTGCACCGAACGAATGAATCGCCTGGCGACACCTCGGGCCGTGTGGTCTGATTCACGGATGTTCGGGGTTCTCACTCCATGTCGGCACGCACTCGACGACGACCTGATGGACCAGTGGCGCTCTCACCTGTGTGGGGTCTGCCTCTCGCTGCGAGACAACCACGGTCAGTCGAGCAGGCTGACGGTCAACACCGACGCGGTGATGGTCTCGATTCTCACCGCCGCCCAGTCGACGAAGGAGTGCGCGTCCACCGAGGCCGGACGCTGCCCTCTGCGCGGAATGCGCACGGCGACGGTCGTGTCCGCCGACGAGCCGGGCGTGCGTCTCGCCACGACCGCCTCGCTCACCCTGGCCGCCGCGAAGGCCGCCGATGTCGGCAGCGAACAACATCACGCGCTCGCACCCCGGCGTCCGGTCCGCGCCAAGCTCGCGGAGTACGCCGGGGGCCACCTGCGTCGGCACGCCGCGGCCGACACCACGGTCGCCGGCCGCCTCGACATCGACGCCATGATGACGACCCTGTCCCGGCAGGCGGAGATCGAGTCGACGAGCGTCGTGCTCGACGACCTCACGCAACCTTCGGGTGCCGCCGCCGCACAGGTCTTCGCCACTTCGGCGGTCCTGGCCGAGGTCCCGGGCAACCAGGAGCCGCTCCGCGACATCGGTGCCGACTTCGGCCGGATCGCGCATCTGCTGGACGCGGTCGACGACTACGACTCCGACGCCGCCGAGGGGCGATTCAATCCGCTCCGGGCGACCGGCACGTCTCCGGAGACCGCGCTCGAGCAGTGTCGACGACTCGCTGCCGCGATCCGGGCGCGCTATGCCGACCTCTCCCTCGCCGACGACCGCTTGCTGCGCGTGGTTCTGCTCGACGGCCTGCGGCATGCCATTCACAAGCGCATGCATCCGCACGCCGACGCCATCTCCGTCACCGCCGACTCGCGCACCCAGTGGCCTCCGCACCGGCCCTTCGGATATCCCTCCGAGTGGCCCTATCCGCCGCCGTTCAAACCCAATCGTTCATTCGGCGAGCGGATTCTGCCGTTCATCGGCGTCTCCTGCTTCGGCAAGGCCTGCTGCACGGACCACTGGAATCACTTCACCGACAAGTACAAGGACGCAGTCTGCGACGACTGCGACTGCTGCGATTGTTGCGACTGCTGCGACCTGTGACCCGCGTTCTCCGACCGTCCGTACGGGGCGGGGGCCATGCGAATCGGGACCTACCCGACGCCGCGGTCGGAGTCGGCCCAGTACTGAGACCGCAGCGCCTTCTTGTCCGGCTTGCCGAGGGCGGTCAACGGCAATGCGTCGGCGAAGATCACGCGCTTGGGTGACTGCACCGCCCCCTTGCGGTCCTTCACGGACTGCTGAATCTCGGTGACGATGCGGTCCTTCGCCGCGTCGTCGGCGGGGGCATCGCCGCGGAGGACGACGATCGCGGTGACCGCCTCACCCCACTTCTCGTCCGGGACACCGATCACACCGACCTGACCGACCGCCGGATGTTCGGCGACGACATCCTCGACCTCGCGCGGGAACACGTTGAACCCACCGGTGACGATCATGTCCTTGGTGCGGTCGACGATGAACCAGAACCCGTCCTCGTCCTCGCGCGCGACGTCGCCGGTGCGGAGCCAGCCGTCGCGGAAGGTGTCCGCCGTCTGCTCGGGGAGACCCAGGTACCCACCGGCGAGAAGTGGGCCGGCGACACAGATCTCGCCGGGCTCACCCTGGGGCACGGGCTTGTCGTCGGGCCCGAGCAGGGCGGTGCGCAGGAAGGCCGACGGCCGTCCGCAACTGCTCAGCCGACGCTGGTCCTCACCGGGACCCGGATGGTCTCCCTTGGCCAGGTAGCTGATGACCATCGGCGCCTCGGACTGGCCGTAGTACTGGGCGAAGATCGGCCCGAAGCGCTCGATGGCCTCGGCGAGGCGGACCGGATTGATCGGTGACGCACCGTAATACACGGTCTCCAGCGACGACAGGTCACGCGTCTTCGAGTCCGGGTGGTCCATCAGCGCGTACAGCATCGACGGCACCAGCATCGTCGCGGTGATCTTCTGCTCCTCGATGGTGCGCAGCACCTCGGCCGGGTCGAACTTGGACAGGACCACCATCGATCCGCCCTTCATCAGGGTCGGGACGAAGAACGCGGCACCCGCATGCGAGAGGGGCGTGCAGAGCAGGAATCGCGGATGCTCGGGCCACTCCCATTCGGCGAGCTGGATCTGCGTCATCGTCGACATCGCACGCGCCGTTCCGATGACCCCCTTCGGCTTGCCGGTGGTCCCGCCCGTGTAGGTGATGGAGACGACGTGGTCGGGTGAGAGGTGCGCCGCGACAAGGGGCTTCGACTCGAAGCCGTCTGCCTCGGCGATCACGTCACGTGCATGTGCGGCCAGCTGCTCGGGCACCGGCCCGAGCGTCAGCACCTGCTTGAGGCCGGGCACCCGTTCGAGGAGGGCCGCGGCCCGTTCGACGAACATGGGCACCGGATCGATGATGAGGGTCGACACGCCGGCATCGGAGAGCACGTATGCGTGGTCGTCTAGCGAGCCGAGGGGATGCAGTGCGGTGCGGCGCCACCCCTGGGTCTGGCCGGCGCCGATCACGAACAGCACCTCGGGACGATTCAGCGCGAGCAGGCCCACCGCGGTCCCGGTACCGGCTCCCAATCCCTCGAAGGCCTGGATGTACCGGCTGATCGACGCGGCCATCTCACCGCCGGTCATCTCGGTGTCGCCGAGGGACAGGACGGTGCGGTCGGCGTGCCGCCGCAGCGCCGCGACCATCAGGTCGCCCATGTGCGTGCCCCCGCGCAGGTGATCGAAGTCGGCCGCTGCTGTCGTCGTACCCTCGTTCGTCATGTCCACCAGACTAGGACGTGTTACAGCAAGAGGGAAGAATCTCCACGAAAACAGCCGTACACACCGGTAGAACCTGTTCTAGATTCCCGGGCCGCATCGGCCGGCGGAGCCCGCCGCCGGCGGACATGATGTCCACCACATGGTGACGACCGGTGACCTAGGATCGAAGCATGACTGACCTCGACCTCGCCACCACCCGTCGCGACATCGCCGACGCCCTGCTGACCGCCCTCGAACGTCGGCACGAGGTCCTCGATGCCATCGTCGACGCCGAGAATCACGACGAGGCCGTGACCGCGATCGTGGGGCTGCTCGGGAAGTCCCGGCTCGGTGCCGAGGCCATCCTGGACATGAAGCTCGATCAGCTCACCAAAGACGACCGTCGAAAGAACCAGGCCGAACTCGACGACCTCAACAGCGCGCTCACCTTCACGCTGGCCGAACGGCCGGCGAGCAGCGGTGACACCCTCGACCTCCGTCCGTTCGACCCGTCCGCCGACGCGGAGCTGTTCTCGGCGCGCACCAACGAGATCGGCACCGCCGGAGACGGTTCCGGGGCTCCCGCCGGGGATGTCGCGGCCGAGATCAGCGCGGCCACCGCCCGGGTCGACGCCGAAGAGGCGGTCTGGCTGGTCGCCGTCGAGGGCGACTCGAAGGTCGGCTTCGTCTTCGGCGAACTGAAGGACGGCGAGATCGACCTGCGCATCTGGATTCATCCGCAGTTCCGCAAGGCCGGGTATGGCACCGCTGCCCTGCGCAAATCCCGTTCGGAGATGGCCGCCTACTTCCCCGGCGTACCGATGGTCGTCCGCGCGCCGGGCGCCTGACCCGCACCTCCACCCGGAGGGCATGTCCACCGCCCCCCCGGGTGGTGGACACGGCCATCCGTGGTGAGTGCGCTCGGCGATCAGGCCCGCTGGGGCCGTGGAAGCCCGTAGTGCGCGACGATCGCGCGAATCCGATTGTCCTCGTCGACGACGAAGGTCTCCGACACCGTCGCACCCAGCCGTAGCCTCTTGGGTCGGACGTGGACGACGTAGCGCGTGGTCACGCTGTGGCCGTCGACCGTCGCGGTGAAGTCCGAGATCCGATGGATGAGACGGAATTGCGGACCGCGGGCGAGGCTTCGGGCGATGTGGGCGCCGTTGCGACCGGTTCGGACGCCGAACTCCACTCGTGTGCAGTCGGGGTGCAGCGCGACCGCCGATGGATCGTGACTCACCAGGGCGTCGACGTAGGCCCGCGCCGCCGCGATCCGTTCGGCCGAGAAGTCGGCGTGTGGCGTCATCGCGCGCCGTAGACCGGCATCGGAACCGGCGCCTTCGCCAGGATCTCCTCGATCACCGGGCCGAGCTCGGCAGCTTCCCAGCGAGACCCCTTGTCCCGCTCGATGCTTCGCTGCCAGCCGTCGGTGACCGAGATCTTGCCGCCCTCGACCTCGAACACCCGGCCGCTCACCGAACCCGCTTCGGGCGAACCCAGCCAGACCACGAGTGGCGACACGTTCGCGGGATCCATCGTGTCGAAGGAACCGTCGGCGGGCGCGGCCATCTGAGCGGCCATCGCGTCACCGGCACCCATCGTCATCTGGGTGCGGGCGGCCGGGGCGATCGCATTCACGGTGACACCATAGGACCCCAGCTCCGCCGCCGCCTGGATCGTGAGGGCCGCGATGCCGGCCTTGGCCGCGACGTAGTTCCCCTGACCCACCGAACCGTAGAGGCCCGCACCGGAACTGGTGTTGATGATGCGTGCCTGCGGGACGTCGCCGGCCTTGGCCTGGGCACGCCAGTGCGCCGCCGCGTGGCGCAGGCCGACGAAGTGTCCCTTGAGATGCACGCGGACGACCGCATCCCATTCCTCCTCCGACAGCGAGACCAGCATCCGGTCGCGCACGAAACCCGCGTTGTTGACCAGGATGTCGAGGCGGCCGAACTCCGAGAGAGCGGTCTCGACCATGGCCGCACCCGAGTCCCAGTCCGCGACATCACCCACCGACGCGACAGCGTGCCCGCCCGCGGCCACGATCTCGTCGACCACCTCGGTCGCCGGATCCTCGGCGTAGTCGTTGACCACGACCTTCGCGCCGTCGGCGGCGAACGCGAGGGCATGGGCACGGCCGATGCCCTGGCCGGCACCGGTCACGATGACGACACGACCCTCATTCATTGTGCTGGTCACACTCTTTCCTTTCCGAACTTCTCTCGGACCCGATCCGCGCGCCGGGTCTCAGACTGTATTGCCGGCGGTCGCGGCGTCGAGGAATGCCGGTTTCTCGCCACCCCCGTGCACGGTCAGCGTCGATCCGCTGATGTAGCAGGCGAGCGGCGACAACAGGAACGCCACCGCGTTGCCGACATCGACGGGCGTGGCCATGCGGCCCATCGGGATGGTCTCGCCGACCGCCGCGACTCCGGCGTCATCCCCGTAGTGCAGATGCGACTGCTCGGTGACGACCGGGCCGGCCACGACCGAGTTCACCCGCACCCGTGGCGCCCACTCGACGGCGAGTGAACTCATCAGATTGTCGAGTCCGGCCTTCGCCGCCCCGTAGGCCGATGTCCCGGGTGACGCTCGGTGGCCACTGACACTCGAGATGTTCACGATGGCACCGCCGTCGGGCTGCGTCTGCATCACGGCGTTGGCCGCGCGGGCCACTGCCAGCGGGGCCAGCAGGTTGAGGTCGACGATCTTGCTCGCGAATCGAACCGATGCGTCGGCGGCCAGCGCGAAGGGCGAGCCGCCGGCATTGTTCACGACACCATCGAGACGTCCGGCGCGCCGGATGACCTCGTCCACCATCGCCTCGACCGCATCCGCGTCGCGAACGTCGCAGGACACGAAGTCGACGTCGCGGAGGTCGTCGGCGAGGTTGTCGGCGTTGCGGCCACAGATCACCGGTCGGGCGCCGAGCGAGCCCAGGACACGGGTGATCCCCGCACCCACCCCGCGACCCCCGCCGGTGACCAACACGACCTTTCCGACCAGGCCCAGCTCGACCTGTGACTGCGTCTGCATGGGTGCTACCCTACCAAACAACCAAGCACTTGCTTGGTGCGCTTCCGCAGTCCTCTGGGCTGTCCGAACCGCCCCATGAGAGGAGCCCGCGTGCCGATCACCACGACACGTTCCGATACCGGGATCGTGACGGTCACCGTCGACTACCCGCCGGTCAACGCGCTGCCATCGGCCGCGTGGTTCGAACTCGGCGACGCCATCACCGCCGCGGGATCGGACCCGACCACCCACGTGGTGGTGCTGCGTGCCGAGGGTCGCGGCTTCAACGCGGGCGTCGACATCAAGGAGATGCAGGCGACCGACGGATTCGACGCGTTGATCGGCGCCAACCGCGGATGCGCCGCCGCGTTCGGTGCGGTCTACGACTGCGCCGTACCCGTCGTCGTCGCCGTGAACGGGTTCTGCGTGGGCGGGGGCATCGGACTCGTCGGGAACGCCGACGTCATCGTGGCGTCCGACGACGCCGTCTTCGGTCTGCCCGAGGTCGATCGCGGAGCGCTCGGCGCGGCAACACATCTCGCGCGTCTCGTGCCACAGCACATGATGCGAACCCTCTACTTCACCGCCAAGAACGTCACCGCCCAGCAACTCGAGCACTTCGGGTCGGTGTATCGGGTCGTGCCCCGCGAGGAGCTGCTCGACGCCGCACTCGAGATCGCGGAGGCCATCGCCGCCAAGGACACCCGGGTGATCCGCGCCGCCAAGGAGGCGATCAACAAGATCGATCCCGTCGACGTCAAGGCGAGTTACCGCCTCGAACAGGGATACACCTTCGAGCTGAACCTGGCCGGTGTCGCCGACGAACACCGCGATGCCTTCGTGTCGACCGGCAAGCCGCTCGCCGCGAATTCCGCTTCGGATGGAGGACGTGCCTGAGATGCCCACCGACAAGACAAGCACTTTCGACGACGTCATCGCCGAGCTGCGCGACGGCATGACCATCGGCATCGGCGGATGGGGTTCGCGCCGTAAGCCGATGGCGCTCGTGCGCGCACTCGCCCGGTCCGACGTCAAGGACCTCACCGTGGTCACCTACGGCGGACCCGACCTCGGATTGCTCTGCGCCGCAGGCAAGGTGCGCCGCGCGTACTACGGCTTCGTCTCACTCGACTCGGCCCCGTTCTACGATCCGTGGTTCGCCAAGGCGCGCACGAACGGCGAGATCGAGGTCCGCGAGATGGACGAGGGAATGGTGAAATGCGGCCTGGAGGCAGCCGCCGCGCGCGTGCCGTTCCTGCCCATCCGCGCCGGCCTCGGCTCCGACGTCCTCAACTTCTGGGAAGGCGAGCTGAAGACCGTCACCTCGCCCTATCCCGACGCCGACGGTCGTACTCAGACGCTGGTCGCCATGCCGGCGCTGACGCTCGACGCCGCCTTCGTGCACCTGGATCTGGCCGACGTCCACGGCAACGCCGCCTACACCGGTGTCGACCCGTACTTCGACGATCTCTACTGCGCCGCGGCTCAGCGTCGCTACCTCGAGGCCGATCAGATCGTCTCGACCGAGGTGCTCGTCAAGACCGTTCCGCATCAGCGTCTCCTGCTCAACCGCATGGCCGTCGACCGGGTTGTCCAAGCGCCCAACGGGGCCCACTTCACGTTCGCCGGGGAGTACGGGCGGGACGAGAAATTCCAGCAGTTCTACGTCGCGTCCGCGAAGGAACCCGAGACGTGGGAGGCGTTCTCGCGCCGATTCCTCGACGTCGACGAGCAGACGTACCAGCGAGAAGTGGCCGCGTGGCAGGACGAGCAGAAGGAGACCGGACAGTGAGCACCGCCGAAACCGCGACCACGCCCGGCGATTCCCCCGCGCCGGAGGAACCCACACGCGCCGAGTACTGCGTCATCTCGTGTGCCGACATCTTCGCCGGCGCCGGCGAGATCATGGCATCGCCGATGGCACCCACTCCCCTGCTCGGCGCCCGGCTGGCGCGCCTCACCACCGAACCCGACCTGCTGATCACCGATGGCGAGGCGCTGATCCTCGCCGACACCCCGCCGATCGGCAAGACCGGGCCGATCGAGGGCTGGATGCCCTTCCGGAAGGTCTTCGACGTCGTGGCGTCGGGCCGTCGTCATGTGGTGATGGGCGCCAACCAGATCGACCGGTACGGAAACCAGAATCTGTCGGCCTTCGGCCCGTTGCAACGTCCCACCCGCCAGATGTTCGGTGTGCGCGGCGCGCCCGGGAACACCATCAACCACCCCACCAGCTACTGGGTGCCCCGCCACACGGCGCGCGTCTTCGGCGAGTCCGTCGACATCGTGTCGGGCGTCGGCTTCGACAAGGTCGATCCGGAGAACCCAGCCTTCGACGACCTGAACATCCACCGCGTCGTCACCAATCTCGGCGTCTTCGACTTCGGCGGGCCGGGCCACACCATGCGCGCGCTGTCGCTGCATCCCGGGGTCGTTGCCGACGAGGTGGCCGAGAACACCGGCTTCGAGATCGCGGGTCTTGCCGACGCACCGGCAACGCGCCGGCCGACGGCGGAGGAGCTCGGCCTGATCCGGGACGTCCTCGACCCGAAGGGCGTCCGCAACAAGGAGGTCCGATGAGCGGCCCCACCGCCGCGCAGCCGAGCCCGGCACGCGCGGCGGGACTGTCGACCCCGTTCACCCGGCTCGTCGGGATCGAGTACCCGATCGTCCAGACCGGGATGGGCTGGGTGTCCGGCCCGTCGCTGACGTCGGCCACCTCGAACGCGGGCGGGCTGGGAATCCTGGCGTCGGCCACGATGACCTTCGCCGAACTCGAAACGGCCATCGGGAAGACGAAGTCGTTGACCGACAAGCCGTTCGGCGTGAACATGCGCGCCGACGCCACCGATGCCCCGGCTCGGATCGACCTGCTGATCCGCGAGGGCGTCAAGGTCGCATCCTTCGCGCTCGCACCCAAACCCGAACTCATCGCCAAACTCAAGGACCACGGCATCGTCGTGATCCCGTCGATCGGTGCTGCCAAACACGCCGTCAAGGTCGCATCCTGGGGTGCCGACGCGGTGATCGTGCAGGGCGGCGAGGGCGGCGGCCACACCGGGCCGGTCGCCACCACGCTGCTCCTGCCGTCAGTGCTGGATGCGTTGGCCGCCAAGGGTATCGACATGCCGGTGGTGGCGGCAGGCGGGTTCTTCGACGGTCGCGGACTCGCCGCCGCGCTCGCCTACGGCGCTCAAGGCGTCGCGATGGGCACCCGGTTCCTGCTGACGTCGGACAGCGCGGTGCCCGACTCGGTCAAGCAGGAGTACCTCGCACGTGGTCTCAACGACACCGTCGTCTCGGTGAAGGTCGACGGCATGCCGCACCGGGTGTTGCGTACACCGTTGGTGGAGGCGCTGGAGAACGGGAGCCCGGTCAAGGCACTCGTCGCCGCGGCCCGAAACGCCAACGAGTTCAAGCAGATGACCGGGATGCGCTGGACGACGATGCTCAAAGACGGACGCACGATGAAGAAGTCGGGCGAACGCACGTGGCAGCAGGTGATCATGGCCGGCAACACCCCCATGTTGCTCAAGGCCGGCCTCGTCGAGGGCGACACCCGCGCCGGGGTGCTCGCCTCCGGCCAGGTGGTCGGGATGATCGAGGACCTGCCGAGCTGTGACGAGCTGATCCAGTCGATCATGACCCAGGCGCACGAACGGCTGAAGGGCCTCGGGGCGCTGGGTTAGGGCCGGTGGCTTTCGAGGCCTTCGAGGCTCGTCGCTATCGCTCCTCGCACCTCAGGCAGCGGAAGGCGCCCCCTGAGGAGGCCCGGAGCGTGCCGCCGGTAGGTTCGCATCGTGACGAACCCCGATGTCCTCCGCCTGGATTCGGTCGACTTCGTGCGGCAGTCCCGCGCGATCCTCACCGACATCGACCTCACCATCCGGGCCGGCGAGCGGTGGGCGCTCATCGGTCCGAACGGTGCGGGCAAGTCGACGATCCTGAGCCTCTGCGGCGCTCAGGAACATCCGACGCGCGGCAGCGTTCACGTCCTCGGACACCAGCTGGGGCGGGTCGAGACCCGGAAGCTCCGTGAGTCCATCGGCCACGTCAATCCCAGGCATCCGCTGCGGTCGCCGCTGACGATCCGCGAGGTCGTGCTCACCGGCGCTACCGGAACCACCGAGCTGATGGATCGCAGGCAACCGACCCCGGAGACTCTCGCCCGGGCCGACGAGTTGATCGAGACGCTCGGCCTGAGCGCCCTCGCGTCGGCGCCGTGGACGAACCTGTCGCAGGGCGAACGCGGCCGGACGCTGATCGCCCGCGCGCTGCTGCCCGATCCACGCCTCCTGCTGCTCGACGAGCCGTCGACCGGTCTCGACGTCGCCGCCCGCGAGCGACTCCTGCAGACCGTCGACCGACTCCACCGGACCCACCACGACCTCGCGACGGTGCTCGTCACCCATCACCTCGAGGAACTGCCCGAGACGACGACGCACGCCGTCCTGGTGACCGGCGGCCGGGTCCTCGCCGCGGGCCCGGTCCACGACGTCCTGACCACCGCGCTGGTGACCGAGTGCTTCGACCACCCCATCGAGATCACCCACCGCGACGGGCGATGGTCGGCGCGAGGCGCCCGCGACTGACCCTTCGTGACGGCCCTCCGCAAGCTCCGGACCTCCTCAGGGAGCAGGGGTGACGGCCCTCAGGACCACCCCTCTGCTCCCTGAGGTGCGAGCGCAGCGAGCCACGAAGGGCATGGTGACGCACCTCGACGCGCCCTTCGTGGCTCGTCGCTATCGCTCCTCACACCTCAGGGAGCAGGGGGGACGCTCACACCTCAGGCAGCAGTAGGAAAACCGCCCTGAGGAGGGTGACGCCGCCTACGCCGATGGCGTCAGCGTCCATCCGGCCGCGGCGGTCCGCTGGTCCCAGAACTCCCGGTAACGCCCACCGCGGGTGAGCAGTTCGTCGTGGGTGCCGATGTCGTCGACGCCACCGTGGTCGTCGAGCACGACGATCTGGTCGGCGGCGATCACGGTCGACAGCTTGTGTGCGATGACGAGCACCGTGCTCTGGTCGGCGAGCCTGCGGATGGATTCGGCGACGTGGGTCTCGTTCTCGGGATCGAGAGCGCTGGTCGCCTCGTCGAAGAGCACGATCGGCGCGCCCTTCAGCAGAGCGCGGGCGATCGAGACACGTTGCCGCTCACCGCCGGACAGGGCCGAACCGCCCTCGCCGACGACCGTGTGCCAGCCGTCGGGCAACCGGTCGACGATCGAGGTGACCCCGGCGGTCTCGGCGGCCGCGCGGATCTCGTCGTCGGTCGCCTCGGGGCGACCGAGTTTGATGTTCTCCCACAGCGTGTCGTCGAAGAGGTAGACGTCCTGGAACACCTGGGACAACTGGCCCATGAGTGCACCGGTCTCCTGCTCGCGCACGTCGACGCCGCCGACCTTCACGACGCCGCCGTCGACGTCGTAGAACCGGGCGATGAGGCGGAAGATCGTCGACTTACCCGAGCCCGACGGGCCGACGAGAGCGGTCATCGTGCCCGGGCGTGCCCGCAGCGACACGTCGCGCAGGACCTGCGCACCGGTCTCGTATCCAAATGCGACACCGTCGAGTTCGACGGCACCCGGTTCGGTGATCTCCGCCGGTTGATCGGGCGCGGGCATCCGGTCGGTGTCGAGCACGCCGGTGATGCGGTTGATCTCGTCGGTGGACATGCGCAGCGTCGAACCCAGTTCCGCGAGTTCGCCGATGGGACCGAAGAAGCGCGCCGCGAGACCGAAGACCGCGATCAGCAGGGCGGGCTCGATGTGTCCCGCCACGGCCAGCCACGCACCGAGCGCGAGCACGGCGCTGAAGACGACCTGCACCGACAACCCGTTCAGCAGGATGCCGAGGATCGAGCGCCACAGCATCGACTTGCCCACGCGTGCTTGCTGTCCGAGGGCGTCGGCGAGCGGCTTGTGCGCGGAGTCCGAATCGCCGAAGGCTCGCAGCACCGCCTGGCAGCGGGCGAATTCCAGGACGCGGTTGTTGACCTTGACGGCCTCGGCGCGCTTGCGTCCCTCGGACTTTGCGAGGAACGAGCTCGACAGCTTACCGACATACATGAGGAGCAACGTGCCGGCGACCATGAGAAGGCCGATGCGCCAGTCGAAGAAGCAGATGCCGATGACGACCACGACGGAGCTGACCGTGTTGACCACGACCGGGGTGATGTAGTGCGCCCCGGTGCTGCCCACGAACATCGTTCCCTTGACCGCGATCTGGGAGACGTCGCCGACCCGGTCACGGGTGAACCATCCGAGCGGCAGCGTGACCATGTGATCGCCGAGCCGGTGGTGCAGCATGCGCATGGCGTAGAGCGCCATCGTCATGCCCTTGAGTGACTGCACGTAGGCGCTCACCGCGCAGATGACGACGAGGACGGCCAACGGCCACAACCAGTTCGCGGCGGCGGACAGATCACCGGTCAGCAGATGCTCGACGATCGGGACCAGGGTGAGCATCGCCAGCCCCTGCGCGACGCCGTAGACGACCACCCAGGACAGGAAGACGACCATGCGTGCACGTTCGGAACCCAGGATCGTGTAGAAACCGCGGATCATCGTGCCACCTCGCTGTTCGCGACCGCGCCGCGCGCGATCTCCTCGTCCTGTCTGGTGGTCCCGGCCTCGTAGGCGGCCCACATCGACGCGTACAGCCCGCCGCGGGCGACCAGTTCGTCCTGGCGGCCCTGTTCGACGACCCGGCCCCGGTCGAGGACGACGATGTTGTCCGCGTGCGTGATCGAGCCGAGACGGTGGGCGATGACGAGTACGGTCCGCCCGGTCATCAGCGCGCCGATGGCCTGCTGGATCTGGGCCTCGGACTCGGGGTCGGCGAAGGCGGTGGCCTCGTCGAGGACGAGGATCGGCGTGTCGGCGAGCAGTGCCCGCGCGATCGAGACACGTTGTGCCTCACCGCCGGAGAAGTGGGCACCATCGCCGACCACGGTGTCGTAGCCGTCGGGCAGCTCCAGGATGCGCTCGTGGATCTGCGCGGCCCGGGCGGCGTCGTGGACCTGCTCGTCGCTCGCGTCCGGACGGCCGAGGCGGATGTTGTCACGCACCGACATCGTCAGCAGCTGCACGTCCTGCAGCACGAAACCGACGTGGCGGTAGAGCTCGGAGGGTGCGATGTCGCGCACGTCGACCCCGCCGATACGCACCGCACCGGAGTCGGGATCACCGAAACGCGGGAGCAGCGTCGCGAGCGTCGACTTCCCGCTTCCCGACGGCCCGACGAGCGCGGTCACGGTGCCCTCGGCCAGCTCCACACTGACGTCGTCGAGCGCCTTCACCCCGGACGGCACCCCGAGACGGGGCGGGTAGGTGAAGTGCACGTTCTCGATACGCACGTCGTGACCGGCAGGCACCTGCGGATTCTCCGGGACGACCAGCTCCGGTTCGGCGAGCAGCGCGGCGATGCGCAGCGCCGCGGCGGAGGCCTGCTGACGGGTGTGCACCGCGGTGGACACGGTGAGCAGCGCGGTCGGCAGCACCATCGCGATCAGCGTCGAGCCGACGAGTTCGATGGGCTGCACCCAGCCGTTGTCGACGAGCCAGTACCCGACCCCGAGGTTGACCAGCAGGATCAGCGGCGCGCTGATCAGGACGGTGGTGACCGCCTGGACGCGCAGCATCGGGCCCATGTAACCGGCGAAGTCGTCGTTGAACTCGTCGGCGGCGTCGACGAACCGCCGGTGCGCCTTACCGGTCTGGCCGAACGTCTTCACGACGGCGACACCCGAGATGAACTCGACGATGGTGGCGCTGATCCGCGCCACACCCTTGTCCATCTTCTCCATCTCGGTCGTGAGGTCACGGGCCATGTAGGAGTAGGTCAACGCGTACAGCGGCACCGTGGCGACGGCGAGGAGTCCGAGACGCCAATCCAGGTAGAAGCAGTAGATCAATGCGAAGATCGGCGACAGCATCGCCGCCGTCGCCTCGACCGTCGCGTGCGCGACGAGGTAGTGCAGGTCGGCGACGTCGTTCTGCACGGACTTGCGGACGGCACCGGAGCTGGTGCGGCTGAACCAGCCCAGCGGCAACCGACCGAGCTTGTCCGCGATGCGGATTCGGAGTTGCGCCTGTAGATCGAGATCGGCGAAGTGGGTGATCGCCAGTGCGAGGAAACTGAAGGCGGCGCGAGCACCGAGACCGGCGACGACCAGCCACACGACCAGCCACACGCGTCCCGAGTCGATCGGTCCCGGCTCGAGCAGGATGCGCCCGAGTTCGACGATCCCGATGAACGGCACCACCGTTGCGGCGGAGGCGAAGATCTGCACGAACTGGGCGAGCATCGTGCGCGTCTTCACCGGGGCCAGGACGTCGGCGAGTGCGGCGGCTTTCGCCTTGGACTCGGATCTGGCCTGGGCGCGCGCGGCTTTCGGATCGTCGGGTTCGGCGTCGACGTCGGAGACTGCTGCCGGCGCGGACACATCGGTTCCGCCAATTGTCATATGCGCACAATAACGGCCGGACGCTGGGAAAGGAAAGCTACCCTAACTTCGACGTCGGTGGTCAGCGCGGCAGGATGCCGTCGAGGACCACCGACAGATACTGGTCCGCGATCGAATCGACCGACATCGTGCCGCCGGGCCGGTACCACCGCACGGCGACCCACACGGTGTCGCGCATGAACCGGTAGACGAGCTCGACGTCGAGATCTGCCCGGAACTCCCCGTTCTCGACCCCGCGTTGCAGCACCGACTGCCACAGCTGCCGGAACTCGACGTTCAGTTCGGAGATGTAGGTGAAGCGTTCCTGGCCGGAGAGACGCTTCGCCTCGTCCTGGTAGATCGCGACCGCGTTGCGTTCGGCATCGATGGACTCGAACGACGCGATGACGAGTCCGCGCAGGGTCTCGGTCGCCGACGTGCTCGACGCCGCGATCTGCCGGTATCGGGCGAACAGGTCGTCGAGGAAGCCCCGCAGGATCTCGTCGACCATCGACTCCTTGGAGTCGAAGTGGTGATAGAGGCTGCCGGACAGGATGCCGGCGGCGTCGGCGATGTCCCGGACCGTCGTCGACCGCAGACCCTGCTCGGCGAACATCCGCCCGGCCGTCGCCAGCAGCTCGTCTCGGCGCGACGAGCGGGCCGGCGTATCGGTCCGCTGTCCGCCGGCCGGCTTGACGTCCGCGGCGGCCGCGGTCGCGTCGGATCTGCCTTTCGCATCGATCCTGGTCTGGCCTCGTGGTGACAAGCGCATCCTCCTGAGAGAGTCTGCGCACACCCTAGCAAGCGCTTGGCCGGGACCGTCGGTCGACGATCCCGGCCACGACGACCGATCTTATGCGCCGAGGCGCTTGCGCACCTTCTTCATCGCGCGGTTGTTGAAGAACTTCCACAGTTTGAGCTGATTGTTCGTCAGCTTCGTGTCCTTGGGCAGGAACGGCGGCGACATCATCTCGGCAACACTCACCGGCAGCGTCGAGAACGCGACGGCCCGCGCGTGGCTGAACGTCTCGAAGCCGGTGCGGCCGTGGTATCCGCCCATCCCGCTGTTGCCGACACCCGCGAACGGCAGCTCGCCGCTGAACAGGTGGATGGCGAAGTCGTTGCCGTTGATCGAGCCGCTGCGCGTGTTGTCGGCGAGCTTCTGGAACCGCTCGTTCTGGTCGCCGCACCAGTACATGGTCAGCGGATGCGGGTGCGAGCTGATCTGACTGATGACCTCGGACAGGTCGCGGTAGGGGTACACGGTCAGCACCGGACCGAAGACCTCGTCCTCCTCGATCTTCATGCCCGCCTTCACGCCGGTCAGCAGCGTCGGCGGGATCTTGCGGCGCGCGGCGTCCGGCAGCGGTTCGCCGCCGGGGATCACCTGACGCTTGGTGGCGCCCAGCTGCTCGGCGTCGTCGATGAGCCCGAGGATGCGCTCGTAGTTCTTCTGGTTGATCGTCGAGGTGTACTGGTCGTTGTCGATGATCGTCGGGAAGTTCTTGGTCCACCGCGCGACGACCTTGTCGGTGAACTCACCGAGCTTGGCCTCGGGGACGAAGACGTAGTCCGGGCACAGGCACACCTGGCCGCCGTTGACCATGCGGGCGTCGGCGAGCATCGTCGCGGCCTTGTCGATGTCGGCGTCGATGTCGACGACAGCCGGGTTCTTCCCGCCGAGTTCGAGAGTGACCGGGATGAGGTTCTTCGCGGCCTCCTGAGCCACCGAGGCACCGACGCCGGGCGAGCCGGTGAAGAACATGTGATCGACCTTGAGCTTGGCGAAGTCCGAACCCGAACCGTGCTTCGACGTGGCGACCGCCAGCTCCTCGATCGAGAAGTAGTCCGGCGCGTGCTTGGCGATCACGTCTGTGGTCTTCGCCGTCACCGACGACGGGCGCAGGATGACCCGGTTACCGGCCGCGAAAGCCGAACCCGCGGGCACGATCGTGAGCTGCAGCGGGAAGTTCCACGGCCCCATGATCCCGACGACACCCAGCGGGTCGTGCCGGATGCTCTGCTTGTATCCGAGCAGGCCCTGGACCTTGGCGACCTTGGACTCGGCCATCCAGTCCTTGACGCCCCGGCGCTGGTGAGCGAGGTCGATCATGCAGCCGGCCACATCGGCGGCCAGCGACAGCTCACGCGGACGGGCACCGAAATCCTCGGCCAACGCGGCGGCGATCTCGTCGGCGTTGTCGAGCAGCAGCGCCGCCAGCCGCGTGATGCGGTCGATGCGGGTGTCGGCGTCGGGGATCCCGTCGCGCAGGAACGCCGCGCGCTGGATGTCGACCAGTTCGGTCAGCGTGTGTGCCTCCGACGAGACACCCCGCGTCGAAATCGTGTCGGTGCTGGTGTGTTCAGCAGGCTTGGTCATCGAGATCCCCTCAGCTAGGTCGTGCTGCACCTGACGTGCGGCGTTGGAACAAAACAGTCCGCCTGTCCCACACAATAGTATGCGCCAGGTCACACCGTGATGTGGGCACGCCTGTTGTCAGAATGGTACGACCCCGGGACCGAAACGTCGAGGGGGTGAACTCTCAGCCGAGCCGCTCGATGATGGTGACGTTGGCGGTCCCGCCGCCTTCACACATGGTCTGCAGGCCGTAGCGGCCGCCGGTGCGCTCGAGTTCGTTGAGCAGGGTGGCGAACAGCTTGGCGCCGGTGGCGCCGAGGGGGTGGCCGAGTGCGATGGCGCCGCCGTTGGGGTTGACCTTGGCGGGGTCGGCGCCGGTCTCCTTGAGCCAGGCGAGCACGACCGGCGCGAATGCCTCGTTGATCTCGACGACGTCGATGTCGTCGATCGACAGTCCGGTCTTGTCGAGCGCGTACTTGGTGGCCGGGATGGGCGCGGAGAGCATCATCACGGGGTCGTCGCCGCGCACGGACATGTGATGGATGCGGGCGCGCGGTGTCAGGTTGTGCTCCTTCAGCGCGCGTTCGGAGACGACGAGTGTCGCCGAGGAGCCGTCGGCGATCTGCGAGGCGACGGCCGCCGTCAGCCGCGACCCCTCGGCGAGCACCTGCAGACCGGCCATCTTCTCCATCGAGGTCTCGCGCGGGCATTCGTCGACGACGCAGTCGCCGAGCGCGATGTTCTCGGCGTCGAACCTGCCGTCGGCGATCGCCGCCCGGGCACGCTCATGTGACTGCAGCGCCCAGCGCTCCATGTCCTCACGACTGATGTCCCACCTCTTGGCCATCATGTCGGCGCCGAGGAACTGGGAGATCTGCGCATCCCCGAAGCGCTCCTGCCAGCCCGCGGATTCGGCTGTGGGCGTGGTGAATCCGAACTCCTTGCCGGAGATCATCGCCTGCGAGATCGGGATGGCGCTCATGTTCTGCAGCCCGCCGGCGACGACGATGTCCTGGGTGCCGCTCATGACGCCCTGCGCGGCGAAGTGAATCGCCTGCTGGCTGGAGCCGCACTGCCGGTCGACGGTGGTGCCGGGCACCTCCAGCGGGAGACCGGCTGCGAGCCAAGCGGTCCGGGCGACGTTGCCGGCCTGGCCACCGATGGTGTCGAGGCAGCCGAACACCACGTCGTCGACGGCAGCCGGGTCGATTCCGGTGCGGTCGACGAGGGCGGAGATGATGTGGGCGCCGAGGTCGGCGGGGTGGGTCTTGGCCAGTGAGCCGTTGCGCTTGCCGACCGGGGTGCGGACGGCGTCGACGATGTAGGCCTGGGGGGTGGTCATGGTCGGTGCTCCTTGAATCGGTGGACGTCGTTGGCGGTCAGGCGCGCTGACTGGAGATCGAGACGACCTCGCCGGTGAGGTAGGTGGTGTAGTCGCTGGCGAGCATCGCGACGGTCGCGGCGACCTCCCAGACCTCGGCGGCGCGCCCGTAGGCCTCCCGGGCGGCGAGTTCGTCGAGGAGGTCGTCGCTGGTCACCTTCGCGAGGAACGGGTGTTTGGCTATCGACGGCGCGATGGCGTTGATGCGCACCCCGACGTCGGCGGCTTCGAGTGCCGAACACCGGGTCAGCGCCATCACCCCGGCCTTCGCCGCGGCGTAGTGTGCCTGTCCCCGCTGGGCCCGCCAGCCGAGCACCGAGGCGTTGTTGACGATGACCCCGTTGTGCTCGACCGAGCCGAAGTACCTCAGGGCCGCGCGGGTGGCGCGGAAGGTGCCGGTGAGCGTGATGTCGAGGACGCGGTCCCATTCCTCGTCGGTCATCTCGGCGACCGGGGTCTCCCCGCCGAGTCCGGCGTTGTTGACCAGCACATCAATGCGTCCGAGTTGCGTTGCGGCGTCGTCGATCAGCGCGTCGACCTCCGCGGTGACCTGCACATTGCAGGTGCGCTGGGTGACCGTGCGGCCGGGGAACTCGGCGGCCAGCTTCTCGGCGGCCTCGCCGAGGCGCCGTTCGTGCCAGTCGCTGATGAGCACGTCCGCGCCTTCGAGAAGCGCGCGGCGGGCCGACGCGAAGCCGATACCCGTTCCGGCAGCGGCGGTCACCACGACCTTCTTGCCCAGCAACAGGTCGTGTCCGGCGACCTCGGCGGGAGGAGTGGCGAGCGGGGAGGCCGCTCGGTCCGTGGCGCGGGCCCCGTTGACGTCGACTCCGGTCATCAGCGTGCCTCTCGGGGTAGGCCGAGCACCCGCTCGGCGATGATGTTGCGCTGCACCTCGTTCGATCCGCCGTAGATCGTGTCGGCGCGGGTGAACAGGTAGAGCCGTTGCCATTCGTCGAGTTCGACGTTCTCCGGATCGGCGATGTCGTTGGCCTTGCCTTCGGCGGTCGCGGCCGGACCGATCAGTGCCGGCGCACCGACGACATCCATCGCGAGTTCACCGAGATCGCGATGCCAGTTGGCCCACAACAACTTCGACACCGACGCCGCGCCCGCTTGGGAGGTGACGTCACCGTCGAGCGTCCGCTGGGCGTGGGCCCGCATGACCTTCAGCCCGATGTCGGCGCGCGCGAGTCGTGACGCGATCTCCGGATCGTCGACCGCCCCGTTGGCTCGCGCGAGGTCGGTGAGATTGCCCAGCTCGCGCGCGAATCCGACCTGCTGGCCCAGCGTCGAGACACCGCGCTCGAACTGCAACAGCCCCATCGCGACCTTCCAGCCGTCGCCGGGGTCGCCGACGATCAGGTCGGCTTCGGTCTCTGCGTCGTCGAAGAACACCTCGTTGAATTCCGATGTGCCGGTGAGCTGTTGGATCGGCCGGACGGTGATTCCCGGTTGATCGAGCGGGACCAGCAGGAAACTCAGCCCGGCGTGCCGCGACGATCCCTTCTCGGTACGCGCGATGACGAACACCCACTGCGCGACATGCGCGAGCGAGGTCCAGATCTTCTGGCCGTTGATGATCCACTTGGCCGATCCGCTCGACTCGTCGAGCCGCGCGGTCGTGGAGACCCCCGCGAGGTCGGAGCCGGCGCCCGGTTCCGAGTAACCCTGCGACCACAACTCGGTGACGTCGACGATCCCGGGCAGCAGACGCCGCTTCTGCTCGTCGGTGCCGTAGGCGATGAGTGTGGGGCCCAGCAGTTCCTCGCCCAGGTGGTTGACCCGGGCGGGCGCATTCGCGCGGGCGTACTCGCGGTGGAAGATGATCCGCTGCTCGAGTGTCGCGCCACGACCGCCGTACTCGACCGGCCAGCCGATGCAGGTCCATCCGGCGCGGGCGAGATGGCGGTCCCATTCGAGCCGTTCGGCGAAGAACTCGTGTTCGCTACCCGGGCCGCCACGGCCCTTCAGATCGGCGAAGTCGCCAGTCAGATTCTCGTCGAGCCACGCCCGCACCGCGGCCGCGAACTCGGTGCCGGCGTTCGGTGTCGATTTCGCCCATTCACCCAGGTCGACGGCACGATCGGCGAGATTCGTCGTGGTCATGAGCGCTAGCATAACGCACCAAGCAAGTGCTAGGTTGGGGCGCATGGCGCAGACCTCTCTGCACGAGACTCTCCCCTCTCCCACCACACCGGCCGCACTGCGTCGCGCTGCGCGCACCTGGCCCGACCGTATCGCTCTCGTCGACGGCCAGTGGGACCCTTCGTCACATCCGCGACTCGAGTTGACCTGGGCCCAGTTGCACAGCGCGGTCCGCGCCTTCGCCGGTTCACTCGTGGCATCGGGCATCGAGGCCGGGGACCGGGTCGCCATCTGGTCGCCGAACAGCTTCCACTGGCCGATCGCGGCGCTGGGAGTCCACTACGCCGGCGCCACACTCGTCCCGCTCAACACCCGCTACACCACCGGCGAGGCAGTCGAGATCATCGAACGTTCGGGGGCCCGGGCGGTCGTCGTGTCCGGCGAGTTCCTCGGCGCCGACCACGCGTCGGAACTCCTACGCGATCACCGCGCCTCGATGCCCGCGGTGGTCGTGCGGGTGCCGCTCTCCCCCGGCGCGACAGCACCCGACGGTGCGGTCGACTGGCACGATTTCCTCGAACGCGCGACCGACGACGCGTGGGCAGATGCCGACCGTCGCGCCGACGCCGTCTCCCCGGAGGACATCTCCGACATCCTCTTCACCTCCGGCACGACCGGGAAGTCCAAGGGCGTGCTGGCAACACACCGGCAGACCCTGACCGGGTCACACGGGTGGGGTGCGAACGCGGGGCTGAACCCCGATGACCGCTATCTGATGGTCAACCCGTACTTCCACACGTTCGGATACAAGGCCGGCATCCTGCCGAGCGTCCTGTTCGGCGTGACCATGCTGCCGCTCGCCGTCTACTCGCCGGAGCAGGCGATGAAGCTCGTGTCCGACGAACGCGCGACGGTCTTCCCGGGCGCTCCCACGATCTTCCAGACCATCCTCGACGACCCGAAGCGCGCCGACCACGACCTCTCGAGCCTGCGCATCGTCATCACCGGCGCCGCCATCGTGCCCGTCGTCCTCGTCGAACGCCTGCAGCACGACCTGGGTGTCGACACCGTCATCACCGCCTACGGCCTGACCGAGGCGAGCGGCTTCGTGTCGACCTGCACGCCCGACGACGACGACACGACGGTGGCCAACACCTGCGGACGCGCGTTCCCCGGCATGCAGATCAGGCTCTCCGACGACGGTGAGGTGCTGGCCCGCGGAGACATGGTGATGGTCGGATACCTCGACGACCCGGACGCCACCGCGGCGACGATCGACGCCGACGGGTGGCTCCACACCGGCGACATCGGGACCATCGACGAGCGCGGCAATCTGAAGATCACCGATCGACTCAAGGACATGTACATCTGCGGCGGGTTCAACGTCTATCCCGCGGAGATCGAGCAGACCCTCGCCCGGATCGACGGCGTCACCGAATCGGCGGTCGTCGGCGTACCCGACGATCGCCTCGGCGAGGTGGGCCGCGCCTATCTGACGGTCCGCTCCGGCACCGACCTCGACGAAGCGCAGGTCATCGCATACGCCAGAGAGCACCTCGCCAACTTCAAGATCCCCCGGTCGGTCGTCTTCGTCGACGAGTTCCCCCGCAACGCGTCGGGCAAGATCCTCAAGCGCAACCTCACCTAGCCCCGCGGCGTTTCGTAGCAACAACGCGCGCTATAAGCGCATTCTTGCTACCGAATCGACCCGTGACTCGCGGCGGGAACCGGTGGGGGCCGCGGTGCGTCGAAGTTCTGTGACCGAGGACCCACGCGCGATGATCGCGGCCCACGACGGCGTGTTCACGACCCGGCAGTTGCTCGACGTAGGCGTGTCCGCCGACAGGATCCGACATCGCGTCGCCACCGGCGAGTGGGTCCGGGTCGCCAGGGGTGTCTTCCGAGTCGGCGACCGGACGGTCGATGACAGGATGCGGATGCGGCTCGCCGTGCTGCGTGCCGGGCCGGACGCCGCTCTTGCGAGCTCGGCCGCGGCGTGGTGGCACGGCATCGTCCCCCAGGTCCCCGCGCCCCCCGTGGTGGTCGCACCGCACGGTCGGCACGGGTCACCGGTCGACGGCGCGCGGATCTGGCATCGCAACGTCGACCGCCGGGACCTCACAGAGGTCGACGGATTGGCCGTGACCGCGCTCGAGCTGACGGTTCTCGACGCATCGGTGGAATCGGGGGTGAAAGTGATGGACTCCGCGCTGCTGAACAAGAAGGTCACCGTCGCCGCGCTCGACGTTGTCCAGCGTCGGAACGCCGGGCGTCGAGGCTCTCCGAGAGCGCGCGCGATGCTCGAGGCGATGTCCTCGGGCGCAAGGTCCGAGGCGGAACGAATCACCGCCACACTGCTGCGCGGTTCCAGACTGACGGGATGGTCGGCGAACACGCCCGCCTGCGGTTATGTCCTGGACTTCGCCTTCATGGCGTCGAAGATCGCCATCGAGATCGACGGCATGGCCTTCCACAGCGACGCCGTCGCCTTCCAACGGGACCGGACCCGCCAGAACGACCTCGTCGCGAACGGTTGGACCGTCCTGCGCTTCACCTGGCAGGACGTGACCGCCCGCCCGGCCTGGGTGCTGGCACAGGTCCGGACGGCCCTTCGTCGGAAATCCGTAGCGTGAATACGGCCATAGCGCGCGTTGTTGCTACGAAATCCCGGGAGGTTAGGTGCGGGGCTTCACCAGCGGGAACAGGATGGTGTCGCGGATACCGAGGCCGGTGAGGGCCATCAGCAGGCGGTCGATGCCCATACCGGTGCCGGTGGTCGGCGGCATGCCGTACTCCATCGCGGCGAGGAACTCCTCGTCGAGGACCATCGCCTCGTCATCGCCGGCGGCGGCCAGGCGGGCCTGGTCGGCGAAGCGCTCGCGCTGGATGACGGGGTCGACGAGTTCGGAGTATCCGGTCGCCAGCTCGAAGCCGCGCACGTACAGGTCCCACTTCTCGACGACGCCGGTCACCGACCGGTGCGCGCGGACCAGCGGCGAGGTCTCGACCGGGAAGTCACGGACGAAGACCGGCCGGTCCAGCTTCTCGCCGACCATGTGTTCCCATAGTTCCTCGACGAGCTTGCCGTGCCCGTAACCCTTGTCCTTCGGGATCTCGAGTCCGACGCGTGCCGCGATGGCGAGCAACTCCTCGACGGTGGTCTCACCGTCGGCGCCCGCGGGGACGATCTGCTCGCCGAGCGCCTCGGACAGCGACGGGTACATCTCCAGCGCGGTCCACTCGCCGGACAGGTCATAGGTGGAACCGTCCGGCATGGTCGGCGTCTGGGTGCCGAGCGCGGCCTGCGACACCTCTTGCACCAGTTCGCGGATCATGACCGCGGAGTCGTCGTAGGTGCCGTAGGCCTGATAGGTCTCGAGCATCGCGAACTCCGGCGAATGGGTGGAGTCGGCACCCTCGTTGCGGAAGTTGCGGTTGATCTCGAAGACGCGCTCGATGCCGCCGACCACGCAGCGTTTCAGGAACAGCTCCGGCGCGATGCGCAGGAACAGATCGATGTCGAAGGCGTTGGAGTGCGTCACGAACGGCCGTGCCGCCGCCCCGCCGTGCAGGGTCTGCAGCATCGGGGTCTCGACCTCGAGGAATCCCCGACGCCCCAGAGCCGCACGGAGTTCGGCGATCACCGAGATCCGGGTGCGGGCGATGCTGCGCGCCTCCGGACGCATGATGAGGTCGACGTAACGCTGCCGGACCCGGGTCTCCTCGTTCATGTCCTTGTGGGCGATGGGCAACGGACGCAACGACTTCGATGCCATCTGCCAGCCGTCGGCCATCACCGACAGTTCACCGGTGCGCGAACTGATGACCTCGCCGGAGATGAACACGATGTCACCCAGGTCCACCTCGGACTTCCACCGCGCCAGCGCTTCCTCGCCGACACCGTTGAAGCTGACCATCGCCTGCAGCTGGGTGCCGTCGCCCTCCTGCAGCGTCGCGAAGCACAGCTTGCCCTTGTTGCGCAGGAAGATCACGCGCCCGGTGACGCCGACGTGCTGACCGGTCTCGGTACCGGCCTCGAGGTCGGGATAGGCCGCGCGGATCTCGCCGAGACTATGGGTGCGCGGGATGGAGACCGGGTATGCCTCACGGCCCTCGGCCAGGATCCGCTCACGCTTCTCGCGGCGGATGCGCAACTGCTCGGGAGTCTGCTCGTCGGTCGCTTCGGGGGTGGCGGTGCTGGTCGGGCTGTCACTCACCCCACGCACCCTATCGGGGCCGGTCATCGACTCCCAACTCACCGCCTCGGCGTGATCGCGGCCACAATCGGGTCGCGCTGGGCGGGTTCAGCTCTCGTGCGCTGAGATGACGGCGAGGTCGTCGGGACGAATCCGGCCGTTGACCCGTGCCGACCGCATCCGGCGGTGCCCGCCGACGACGAACACCGCACCGTGCACGCCACGCGCCTGCAGGTGCCAGGCGAGCCATTCCGCCTCGTGCCCGTCCTCGCTGACGAGAACCCACCGGGAGTCGGGTCGCGCGGTGCGCAGCGAATCCGGGGTGTCCGGCGTGAGCCGGTCGAGAACCTCGACGGCGTCGATGGCCAGCGCGCCGAACAGGGCGCCGTCGAGCTGACGGCGCCGGTGGGAGCGGACATCGACGGGGGTGGCGCCGGCGGCGACCGCGGACGCGTAGTCCTCGACGCGCAGGGACAGCGGCGCCGACGGGGCCGGGGCGACAGTCGGCGGCGCGACGGCGAACACCGACGTGGCCGACGGGGCAAGAGCAGAAGAAACAACCGAAGCGGTCATGTGAAGTCCTGAAAGTGATCGAGATCGAGCGGGGAGCGCGAAGTAGGGCAGCCGCAGACGCGGTACTAGCCCCGACAACACTCCTGACAGCTCATGATCACGGCGACGAGTATGCCACAGCCCGGCCCCACCGGCCAGACCCCGACTTGACCGACACCGTCACACCTCAGGTGGCTGCCACCGCTGCACGCGTCGCATCTGCGCATTCAGGACGGCGTCGGGCGTCATCCGCAATGCGAGGTCACGGGCCCAGACGGCGGGCGCGGCACGCATCTGCCCGACCCGCCCGATCATCGACGCCTGCCGTGCGATGCGCTGGGTCCGCGGGCGCCGCAGGCGGTCGTAGGCCCGCAGGGCGTCGTCGAGGCCGCTGTGTCCCGACCGTCGGAGCAAGGCCACCAGGGTGGCCGCGTCCTCCATCGCCTGGTTGGCCCCCTGGCCCAGATTCGGGGTCATCGCATGCGCGGCGTCGCCGACGAGAACGCTCCCACATGGTCCGCTCGCTCCCACGAAGGTCGGCAGCGGCGAGGCGAGCTCCTCGATCGGGAGGTACCCGACGGTCGCCGGGTCGGTGGCGTCGAGAAGCTCGCCGATCGGCCGGTGCCAACCCGAAAACCGTTGCCGCACTTCATCGAGACCACCTTCGGAGCGGTCCCCGGCGACCGACACCGAGGCGAACCAGTAGACGTGACCGTCAGCCAGCGGCGCGATCCCGAAGCGCGCTCCGCGACCGGTCGTCTCGCCGGCCGCGTCGACCGCCACCGGGGACGACGTGACCGCCCGCCACGCGGCGTATCCACACCTGCGGACGCCCGGGTCCGCGACGATCGCGCCACGCACCCGACTGCGCAACCCGTCCGCGCCGACGATCAGGTCGCACCCGTCGATCTCTGTTCCGTCGGCCAGGCGTACGACACTGTTCCCGGGGGCGATCTCCTCGACCCCGGAACCCGTCCGGATGTCCGCGACACCTGCGACGGCGCCGAGCAGGGCCGCGTGGAGGTCGGCACGGCGGACCACGCGCATGTCGGTGAGCGACGCCGGATCGAAGCGACTGAGCCAGCGTCCGTCCGGTGTCCGCGTTCCGCTTGCCGGCGGGGTCGGCACCGGGGCCTCACCGATCACCGATCGCAGCCCGAGCGAGTCGAGCGCGCGGATCCCGTTGGCGAAGATGCTCAATCCCGCGCCCCCGCCCCGAACCTCCGGCGCCCGCTCGACGACCGTGACACGCGCCCCCGTCGACGCCAGACCGGCCGTCGTGCACAGCCCGGCGATCCCCGCACCCACCACCACGACCTTCACGAGTCTCTTCTCCACATGGAGAAGAACCATAGCAGATAGACTTCTCCATGTGGAGAAATCATCTGGTGCCTCGACGCGCGACGTGCTGCTCGACGCCGGCATCACCCTCATCGGCACGGTGGGGATCCGCCAGGCGTCCGCGCGCGCCGTCGAGGACGCGTCGGGCGTGCCGCACGGGAGCGTTCGTCACCATTTCGGCGGTCAGAGCGGCTTTCTCGCGGCGCTCGTCGAACACGTCTTTCTCGGCGACCGGGCCGCCGACGGCGAGTCGACGCAGGAGGTGATCGTCCGTTGGCTGGGCGCCGACCGAGTCCGGACCAGGGCCCGCTACGAGCTCATGCTCCTGTCGACTCGTGACGAGGAGCTGCGACGGGCCATGGTCGGACACCGCGACCGCTACGTCGACGGGCTCGTCAACGGCGGACTGTCCCGCGGCGAGGCGCGGCAGCTGGTGGCTGCGCTCGACGGCCTGGTCCTCGACGCACTGCTGCGCAACTCCGACGGCACCGACGCCGACCACGATCCCACTCCCCTGCTCCGCGCGTTCCGCTGACCGACGGGGATTCAGGCCGTCCCGACGAGATCGGCGGCCAGCGCGCGGAGGTGTTCGGCCAGCTCGTCGACGCCGGGCTGTTCGACCGGGAAGTGCCCGCACCCGGTCAGCAGGTGGATGTCGGTGCGCGCCGCCATCCGTCGCGCGAAACGCACACTGATCTCCGGCGGCGTCCAGGAGTCCGCCGCCGGGTGGACCAGCAGCACGCGCGGACCCCGGTACCCCTCTGGGTCCGGCACGTCGTGCGTCATCAGGTCCGACAGGAACCCCAGCGACACCGACGATCCGGCACCCAGCCGGTCGTCGAGGCACGCCCGGGACAGCTCCGGGTCGAGACTCATCGCCGACATCGGCGCCACCCAGCGGATCGGGAACCGCACGCGCGCGAGAGCCCCGACCCGTGCGAGCACCGGCATCAGCGGGACCAGTCGGGCGAGCACCGGCGTGCGCGCAACTGCTCGACGCGCAGCCGGGTCACCGGCCAGATACAGCAGGCACGTCGCGACGACCGCGGCGACACGCCCCGTTCGGTCGGCGACCTCGTAGGCGAGCATGCCGCCGAGGCTCGCGCCCAGCACGACGAGCGGACGCGGGTCGTCCTCGGTCTCCGCCGCCACGAGGTCGGCGACCAGGTCGACCCAGTCCTGATAGCGGACCCGCCCGGTATCGCTCACCCGGGTGCGCCCGTACTGCGGCAGATCGGGGGCGAGGACCTCGAACCCCTCGTTCGCGAGGATCGCGCCCAGCGGCCAGACCAGGGCGCTGTGGCCGCCACCTCCGTGCAGCAGCAGCACGCGCAGCGGTGCGGCACTTCGGCGCGCCCGCAGGACGTGCACGTCCACGTCCCCGCACGGCCGCCCGGAGCTCGACGGCCACGCCCACCAGGTGGATTCGGCCGCGACCCCGGCGGCTTCGGATCGCCACGGTTCGGGCAGGAAGCGAAGGTAGGATTCGGGGGTTCCGGATTCGCAGCTCATGCATCCATCGTCGAACCGGTGGCGGCATGGGACAACTCGCATTTCACCAGGATCGAGCAGATGCGCAAAAGGCCACGGCAGCAACGCTCCTCGTTCACCGTCGACCTGATCCTCGAGGCGACCACTCAACTTCTCGACACCGAGGGCGCGGAACTGACGACCAACCGCATCGCCGAGAAGGCCGGGGTGTCGGTCGGCTCGGTCTACCAGTACTTCGGCGACAAGCAGGCGATCTTCGACGAACTCGCACTCCGCCATCTGGACGCCGCCGGCCAGGCGATCACCGCGATTCTCGACGCCCACCCCGCCGGTTCGCGTCCGTGGCCGGAGGTGATGCGCGCGGTGATCGAGGTGGCGGTGCACGAGAACTCGACCCACGGCCGTGCCCACGGACGCCTGCGTGAACTGGCCGACCCGGCACGCCTCGCCGCCGGGTACACCGCCCTCGTGGACAGCCTGATCGAGCGGCTGAGCGCTCATCTCGTCGCCGACGGCTGGACGGCGGACTCCGCGGTCACCGACCTACGGCTCGCGTTCGCGGCGGTCGACGCCCAGGTCCATCAGCTGGCCGGCACCGACCTGGCCGGCGGCGAACTGACCGACCGCATCACGGCCTACACCGAGGCCGCACTCCGCGGGGACCGGTGATCACCGCGGTTCGTGAGATCACTTTCCGCGACGCGGATTGGCCTTGGCCCGTTCGTGGACCAGGCGCAGACCCTCCAGGGTCAGATGCGGGTGATGATCGGTGAGCGAACGGCATTCGTCGAACATGAGCGGTGCGAGGTAGCCGGTCGCGACGACGGTCACATCGTCGCCGTCGAATCCGGGGACGGTGTCGCAGACACGGTCGACCAGGCCGTCCACCTGACCGGCGAAGCCGTAGAGGATGCCCGACTGCAGCGCCTCGACCGTGTTCTTGCCGAGCACGCCGCGCGGCGGCATGAGCTCGACCTTGCGAACGGTCACCGTGTGCTCGGAGAGGGCCTCGACAGCGAGATTCACCCCGGGCGCGATCGCCCCGCCGAGGAACTCGCCCGACGCGGACACCGCGTCGACGACCGTTGCCGTGCCGAACGCGACCACGATGCAGGGCCCGCCGAATTCATGATGTGCGGCCAGACAATTGGAGACCCGGTCGGTGCCGACCTCCTTGGGATTGTCGACCAGGAGCGGAACGCCGGTGCGCACGCCTGGTTCGAGCAGCACGTGCGGACCGTTGCCGAAGTAGCGCGGCACCATGACGCGGAGCTCGCGCAGGAGCGACGGCACCGTCGACAACGCGCTCACACCGGTGACCTGGTCGATGTCGTCGCCGAGCATGCCGCGGAACGCCCACGCCAGTTCGTCGGCGGTGTAGTGCGGGTCGGTGTGGATTCGCCAGTCACGCACCAGACGTGCGTGATCCCCCACCCCCGCGTACACGCCGAGATGGATGTTGGTGTTCCCGACGTCGACGGTGAGCAGCATCGAAAGTTGTTGCCGCGTCAGAGCGAGGCGTCGGCGAAGATCGGACTGTCGAGGTGACGCGGGTCCAGCAGACCCGACCCCTCGGGCACGTCGGCCGGGTCGTCGCCCGTTGTCACGATGCGGTTCTGCGCGTCGACGAACACGACGTTCGGCGAGTACTCACGCAGTTCGGCCGCGTCGAGCATGCTGTAGGCGATGATGATGACGAGATCGCCCGGGTGGACGAGATGCGCTGCCGCGCCGTTGATCCCGATGACACCGCTGCCACGCTCACCGGCGATCGCGTACGTCACCAACCGGGCACCGTTGTCGATGTCGACGATGGTGACCTGCTCGCCCTCGAGCAGGCCCGCGGCATCGAGCAGGTCGGAGTCGATGGTGACCGAACCGACATAGTGCAGATCGGCCTGGGTCACGGTGGCGCGGTGGATCTTCGAGGTCATCATGGTGCGCAACATGGTCATCGTCCCTCTGTCGTGGTTGTGGTGGCATTGGTCCAGGCAAGTTCTTCTTCGAGCGCGGCGACTCCGCCGACCGTCACGCCGACGTTGTCGATCAGGCGCGCGTTGCCGAGCCGCGCCGCGACGAGCAATCGTCCCGGTCCCTTCTCCGGCGGTTCGTCGAGCTGGCGTCCGCGCAGGGCGAGATAGTCGACCTCGATCTCGGGCACCGTGGCCAGCACCGACTGCGCGGCAGCCAGAATGGCGTCCCGGCCGCCCTCGGCCGCATGGGCGCCCGCGACGAGCGACGCCGAGATGGCCGTCGCCAGCTCGCGCTGCTCCGGGGTGAGGTAGCGGTTGCGCGACGACATGGCCAGCCCGTCGGATTCGCGCACGGTCGGAACCCCCACGATGTCGACGTCGAGGTTCAGATCGGTCACCATCTGCTTGATGAGCACCAGCTGCTGATAGTCCTTCTCGCCGAAGAACGCCGCGTTCGGTCCGACGATGTTGAGCAGCTTGAGGACCACGGTCAGCATCCCCGAGAAGTGCGTCGGACGCGAGACCCCGTCCAGGATTCCGCCCGCCTCTCCCGGGTGGACCGTCGTACGCGGGCCGTTCGGGTACATCGACGACGCGGACGGCGCGAACACCAACTCGACGCCCAGCGGCTCGAGCAGCGCGAGGTCGGCGTCGAGAGTGCGCGGATACGCGTCGAGGTCCTCGCCGGCGCCGAATTGCAGGGGGTTGACGAAGATGGACACCACGACGACCGTGTTGCCCTTCGCCTTGGCGGCCCGGACGAGCTCGAGATGGCCGGCGTGCAGGGCGCCCATGGTCGGAACGAGCACGACGCGCTTGCCCGACGCGCGGAGCGCGCGGGTGACGCGGGTCAGGGACGCCGGCTCACGATGCACGGTCATCCGTCCGGCCGAGTAGGTGGGCTGTTGCTCGAGCGGGCCGCTCACGCCGCCTCCTCCGCTTGGTGATGTCATCGGTCCTCCAGTGCGTCGATCAACGCCTGCGGCGCATGGGTGTGGTCCGCGGCGCGTCGGGCGAGTGTGCGGTACGCGTCGGCGATACCGTGCGGTCCCGTCCCGCCGGGAACGGTGCGCAGCGCTGCCAGGTGCCGGGTGACCGCGGGCGCGTCACCACGTGCGACCGGCCCGGTCAGTGCCGACGGCCCCAGTTCCAGCACATTGCGCAGCGACGCCGCGACCAGCGGGCCGAGGATGCGTTCGGCAAGGCGGTTGCCGTGTCCGTCGACGGTCGCGGTGTCACGGCCGGAGTGGTCGATCGCGGCGTTGAGCGCGACGACCGCGTCGGAGATCAGGGCGATCAGATGGTTGGCGCCGTGCGCGAGGGCGGCGTGGTAGAGCGTGCGATCGGCTTCGGCGATCCGAACCGGGTCACCGCCCATCTCCAGGACCAGCGACGATGCGATCGCCTCACCCACCGCGTCGGCGGCGGTGATCGCGAAGCACGCATTGGTGAGGCGAGCCGTGTCGTCCTCGGAGCCGACGAACGTCATCGCGGGATGCAGGGCGATCGCGAGGGCCCCGCGATCGGTCAGCGGTTGCAGCACGGCCACTCCGTGCGCGCCCGCGGTGTGCGCGACGATCGTCCCGGGCCGGAGCGAATCGGACGCGGCGATCTCGTCGACGACGGCACCCAGGGTCGCGTCGGGCACGCTGACCAGTAACAGCTCGGACCGTGCGACGACCTCGTCGAGATCGAGGATCTCGGAATCGGGGAGCCGGCGCGCAGCGCGGCCACGGGACTCGGGCGAGCGGGCGACGACGGCGCCGACCACGTGCCCGGCCTTCTCCAGCGCCTCACCCAACGCCGTTCCGACGCGGCCGGCAGACACGAGACCGACGGTGAGTCGGGCGGGGGCCGGCAGGTTCGTCATGCCGGCAAACGGATCGGTGGAAGCGGACCGGGGATACGCGTCGTCCGCGAACGGGTGATGGGCGTGCAGATCATCGCCGAAGGCGTCATCGCCACCGGTCCGCCGCGCAGACGGCATACCGGCATCACCGCTCGGTGAGGTCACCGCTGTCCTCCAGAGTGTCGTTCCAGTCCCGCCTCTGCCGGATCGACCGTCACGTGAGCGGACTCATCGCGGCGGCGTCGGCACGGGTACCAGACGTTGCAGAGCAAGAGTAGGTCCGACACCGCGGACGGTGCCAATGTCTGTGACAGGTGTCACCCCGTGGTGGGCCCGAGCTGCACCCCGGACATGTCGATCCAACGACCGAACCCCCGGTGACCTGGGCCGAAGCGGCGTAGTCTGAGGCGGCCGCCGTTCACCCCGACACGCCCACACACGAAGGTCCGCCATGAGCTTGGAACCGGGCACAGAGTTCGCCGGATACACGGTCGTGCGCAAGATCGGTGCCGGCGGCATGGGCGAGGTGTACCTCGTCCGCCATCCTCGGCTGCCCCGCCACGACGTCATCAAGGTGCTGGCCGAGCACGTGTCGAACGATCCGACCTTCCGCGCCCGGTTCACGCGCGAGGCCGACCTCGCCGCCCAGCTCGACCATCCCTGCATCGTCAGCGTCTACGACCGTGGCGAGGTGGACGGACGCCTCTGGATCTCGATGCAGTACGTGCGCGGCACCGACGCGGCGGCGCTGCTCTCCACCGTTCCCGGCGGCCTTCCACTCGCCGATGTGGCGGCGGTGGGCGACGCCATCGGTGCCGCCCTCGATCACGCTCACCGTTCCGGCCTGCTCCATCGCGACGTCAAGCCGGCCAACATCCTGATCAGCGCCGAAGAGCCCGGCCCGCGATTCCCGGGTGGATCCGTGCAACGACGAATCCGTCTGGCCGACTTCGGTATCGCCCGGTCGACCGACGGCGGCGTGACCTCACTCACCTCGACGGATCTGGTGATCGGGTCCTTCCCCTATTCGTCACCCGAACAACTCTCCGCCCAGACCCTCGATGCCCGCAGCGACGTGTACTCACTGTCCTGCAGCATCTTCGAATTACTCACCGGCACAGTACCCTTCAGCGCACGCACGCCCGCGATGATGATCCACCACCACCTCAGCACGCCACCCCCGGAGGTGTCCGCACTCCGGCCCGACGTCCCCCGGGCGGTGTCCGACGTCGTGCGTTCCGGCCTCGCCAAGAACCGCGCGGACCGGCCACCGTCGGCCGGAGCGTTTGCCGCCGAACTCCGTTCGGCGATCGACACCACGACGTTCGTCCCCCGCTCCGACCGCACGATGCGCGCCCGAGCCCCCCTCGCACCGACATCCGCACCGACCCCGGCTCCGCTTCCCCCGACCGTCCACGCGTCCACCGCCGCGATTCCCACGGCCGCCGCGACCCCGCCGGGAAGCAACCCGGCGGGTCCCGCTCCGCCGTCGTCCCACCTGCGCGCGACGGCGTACTCCGAGTTGCCGGGACACACTGTGCCACAGTATGATCCGACTCCGTCGACGGTGCGGGCCTCGCGCGATCTCCCGGTACTGGACCCGCCTGCGGCCGGCGCCGGCGCGTCCCGGCGGACCACCGCGTCGCTCGCCTGCGGTGTGGTGGCGGTTCCGTTGAGCGTCGTCGGCGGGATGGGTCTGCCGGTCGGTGTGGCCGGTTGGTATCTGGCCGGTCGCGGTCAGCCGAGTTCGGCCGGACGGCTCGCGCGGGCGCTGTGTGCGCTGGGCATCGTCCTGAGTCTGGGGTTCATCGTGTTCACCGTCGGACGTGCCGTCACGATGCAGTTCTGACCAGGATTCGTTGTCACAGCAGCGCTTTCGTCAGCGTCGATGATCGGCGACACGGGTCTGCTGCGGGTCGCGATCCGGCCGGGACTGCTGCGGATCGCGCCCCTGCCGGGACAGGGCACCGAACACCGAATCCACCACCCAGAGGGTCACGATCCCCGCCACGACGTCGACCACATCGTCGAACGGTGAACGGAACCTCGGCGAGAACGGATCCAGTACCTGCGAGGCCGGAACGTCGAGCAGTCTCCCCGTGCCGTCGACGATCGCATCGACCGGATTCGACGCCCAGCCCTCGTAGGCGTTGATCGCCAACAGCGCGATGACCGGTATCGCGAGCAACCACCAGAATCCGCGCCGCCGCGCGACCGACCACGCCACGATCAGCATCACGACGAAGGCGGGCATGTTCTCCGAACAGAAGGTGAGGATCGGGTACTCCCCCGACCGCACCAGGACAGGCACCTGCCCGCCCCAGAATCCGAGTGCACCGACCGCACCGATCACCACTGCAATACCCGATCGAAGGGGGCTCCGCGCCCAGATCCCCAGCACGAGAACCATGTACAGCGGCATCAGCGCCGTCAGCGACCAGATGAGCAGCAGACTGGCCTCGGGGCCGTTGGCCTGTAGGTTCGCGTAGTACTCGGGGAACGGAGTGCCGTCGAGCGGGTCGAAGGCGAAGAGCCACAGTACAGTCGGCCACCAGGCGATCACCGGCAGGAACAGGGCGGCGCTCACCAGTGACTGCTTGACCGCGTTCCCGCGGTCGGTGTGGCGGATCGCGGCGAAGGACGGACCGGACCCAGGCCCGAAACCGAACTCCCCACCAGCGAGCGTCTCGCTCATACGGGAATACTAGGGCGATCGTCCAACTCGCACGGGCTAATCCGTGGCGACGTCACAGATGTGACCCGAACGGATGACAGAACGTACAGGGATCGACCGCGAGCGTCCTCGCACGCCAGAACGCCCGGAGTGTCGGGCCTCAGCCGTTCCGGCGCCGGCGCCCGCCCCCGGACGTCTCCGTCTGCGAACGCAACTGGTTCAGGAGTTCGGAGACCGGGAGCCCCGCCGAGTGCGCGGACTCCGCGTCGTCGTCGGCCGCACGGCGTCGGCGGCCACCGCCGTAGGACTCCACGGCCCGGCCACCGGGCTGGTTCTCATGGCGCCCCGCGGCACCGAGGAACGCGGGGGGCTCCACCTCGTCGGCGTCGGTGACGGGCGGGGCGTCGGTGACGGGCGGGGCATCGGTCTCCGGAGTGACGACAGGCTGCGCCCCGGTCGACCACTCGTCGGTCGGGGTGTCGTCGGTGTAGAGCGGCTGGTCCGCGGGGTCGACCCGCGCCCGGGTCTCGGCGGATGGGGGTGTCGGCTCCTCGGCCTCGTTTCCGAGGTAGAAGCCGCCGGAGAACGGCAGCGACGTGGACTCCGCCTTACCCGCACCCGAGTCCCCGGTGGTCGAGTCGGAATGTTCGGTGTCGACGATCTCGGCGTCGGACACATCGGCGTCGGACACATCGGCCTGGGAGGCCTCGCCGCCTGACGCCCGGTCGCCGGCCGTGGAACCGGCCGACGCGTTCGTCTCGGCCACCTCGTCGGGCGAGACCTCGGTCGCGATACGGCCGGAGATCGGATCGTCGGTGACGATCGGGATCACCTCGGTCATCTCGTTGGGGTCGACCGAACCCGTGTGTCTACCGTCGTCCGCGGTGGGTGCGGTGGCCGCGAAGTCGCGGGCGGCGAGCGCCCCGTCGTCGGCGTAGGTGGCGCCATAGGAGGACACGCCGCCGAAGTCGCCGCCGAATGTCCCGGATCGGCGGCCGGTGCGGGATTCGTCGTTCAGGCCCGAGGCCAGTTCGCGCATCTTCTCGCTGGACAGCGCGGCCCGCTGGTCCGGGAGCGGTTCGCCGAGGAGCATCTCCAGGCTGGACCGCAACGCCAGGACCTGGGCCTTCAGTTCGGAGAGTTCCTCGTTCGACTCTGCGGTGACCTCCTTGCGGATGGTCGTCTCGACGTCGAGCTCGTACTGACGTCGTGCCGCGATCTCACGTTCCAGCTGCAATTCGTAGACGAGTCGCAGGTCCCGGCTCTTCGCCTCCGCACTCTCGGCCTGTCGCCGGAACTTGGTCACCAGGATCGCGCCGATGACGGCTGCCCAGAGCGCTGCGATGACCGCCAGCGAGCCGGTGATCGACAAACGGTCGGTGAAGACCATGAGGATGCTGGCCACCAGCGCGAGCACGATCAACAGGCCGAGCAACCACTGAGCCGGCGACCGACTCGAGCGGCGCGAGTCGGCGGCACGGCCGTTCGAGGTCGTCATGATCGTGAATTTACAGGCTGTGAGTACATTCGGACGTCAGGCGGGTGCGGAGTTTCTCAGATAGTCCGCATGTTAGGCGATGCGTCGACGGGACGACCGCCGCTCGCGGCAACCGTCACGAATCGCCCACCGCGGACGGGTCGTCGGGGGCCCGGCAGCAGTATTCGAGCCACAGCGCGGCACCGACGAGGACCGCCCCGCCGATCAGCCCGACGATGGCACCCGGCCGATCGTGGTCGGCCGCGGCCAGATCGTGTTGACCGAGCAGGAACGCGAGCAATCCCAGCCAGACCCCGACCGCGATCGCACCGAGGATCGCAGAAGCCTTGGCCAGGGCCAGCACTCGCGCGGCCGTGAGCGGATGGAGTTGTCCCCGGGCGCGACCCACATCGCGGGATTCGACCCGGGAGCGGACGACGAAGGCGATGACGATCTCTAGTGCCGCAAGCACATACAGCACGACACCGGCGAGCAGCGGTAACGGCGGGAGATCGGAGTAGTTGTACCGCACCAGGATCCACGCGACGATCGCGGTGACCGCCGCGATCGCGGCCAGATCACGGACCCGGGTGGGGCCGAGGCCGGCCTCCTCGTCGTCCTGCTCCGGCCGGCGCGGATCCGGTGCACTCACGGCTCGCCCCCGGTCAGGCGGCCGACCGGCTGCACCGCATCCCGCTCGGCGGCGTCGAGCCCGGCGACGAGATCGGCGACCGCGCGTTCGCCGGCCGGCGTCCACAGGGTGGCGTCGGGCTCGATCTCCAGCCACGGGACGAGGACGAAAGCCCGTTGCGCCGCACGGGGATGGGGCAGCGTCAGGTCCGGTCCGTCGGTCACGACAACTCCGTCAGAATCAGACACACTGATCACGTCGACGTCGAGAGTTCTTGGTCCCCAGCGGATCTCCCGCGTCCGCTCGGCCGCCCGCTCTAGTTCGAAACCACGCTCGAGCCACTGTCGGGCATCGTACGGTCCGTCGACGACGAGCGTGATGTTGCGGAAGTCGTCCTGCTCGACCCCACCCCATGGGGGCGTCGAGTACACCGCGGACACCGCGACCAGCTCGTCGGCGAAGCCCTCGACGACCGAACGCAGGTGCGCGGTCGGGTCACCGACGTTGGACCCCGCCGAGAGCACCGCGCGGCTCATCGCGTCCCCTTGCGGGAACGTCGGGTCACCACCGCGACGTCGTCGAAGGTCAGCGGGATCGGCGCCGAGGGCTTGTGCACGGTCACCTCGCACGCACTGATGCGCTCGTCGGTCATGATCGAGTCGGCCACCTCGGCGCCCACCTTCTCGATGAGGTTGCGCGGTTCGCCCCCGACGATGCCGGCGACCTGCTGCGCGAGCGCACCGTAGTCGACGGTGTCGGCGAGATCGTCGGACTCCCCTGCGGCCTGCAGATCCAGCCAGAGCACGACGTCGATGAAGAAGTCCTGGCCGTCGGCGCGCTCGTGGTCGAAGACACCGTGATTGCCCCGGACCTTCAGCCCGCGCAGTTCGATCCGATCAGCCATTCGTCTCTCCTACCGGTGATGAGGTTCGGGAACCGCCTGCGCGCCACGCCGCGGCGACCGCGACCGCGTCGCGACTGCTCGCCACGTCGTGCACGCGCACGCCCCACGCGCCCGCGGCGGCGGCGAGTGCCGAGACGGACGCGGTCGCGACATCGCGCCCCGCGGGCGGGCGGTCCGCGCCGTCACGGCTGAGCAGCGTGCCGAGGAAACGTTTGCGGGAGGCCCCGACCAGAATCGGGAAGCCCAGCCCGGTGAAGGTGGGCAAGGCGTGCAGCAGGGCCCAGTTGTGTTCGGCGGTCTTGGCGAAGCCCAGTCCCGGGTCGAGGATGAGGCGGTCGGCGTCGACCCCGGCCGACACCGCGGCGTCGACCTGGGCGAGCAGTTCACCACTGACCTCGGCGACCACATCCCGGTAACCCCCGACATCTCCGCTGCGGTGGGTGAACCGACGGTCGGCGGTGTCGCCGGCCGGGCGCCAGTGCATGAGAATCCACGGCACCCCCGCGTCCGCGACGACCCGTGCCATGTCGGCGTCGGCCCGCCCGCCCGAGACGTCGTTGACGATGGCCGCACCGGCTTCCACCGCTGCGGCGGCCACCGGCGCCCGCATCGTGTCGACCGACACGGCCACCCCGCGCGCGGCGAGTTCGCTGATCACCGGCACGACGCGAGCCGTCTCGAGTTCGGGGTCGACCCGGACCGCGCCGGGGCGGGTGGATTCGCCGCCGACGTCGATGAGGTCGGCACCCTGGTCGATTAGTTCGAGACCGTGCGCGATCGCCGCATCGGCGTCGAGGTAGCGACCGCCGTCGGAGAACGAGTCGGCGGTGACGTTGAGGACACCCATCACCAGGGTCCGGTGCACTCCGCCGCGGGCGGGAACCGCGTGCGGCGTCGTCACCGGGTGATCAGGTCGAGGGCTTCGCCGCGGGAGACCGCACTGGTCTTGAAGATGCCGCGCACCGCCGACGTCGTCGTCGTCGCGCCCGGCTTGCGGATCCCCCGCATCGCCATGCACAGATGCTCGGCCTCGATCACCACGATCACCCCGCGGGGCTCGAGCCTGCGCATCATGGCGTCGGCGATCTGACTGGTGAGCCGTTCCTGGACCTGCGGGCGCTTCGCGTACAGGTCGACGAGCCGGGCCAGCTTCGACAGGCCGGTGACCCGACCCGAGGCGCCGGGGATGTAGCCGACGTGGGCGACCCCGTGGAACGAGACCAGATGGTGCTCGCAGGTCGAGTACATCGGGATGTCCTTGACCAGCACCATCTCGTCATGGTCTTCGTCGAACGTCGTCGCGAGGACTTCGTCGGGCTCGGTGTAGAGACCGGCGAACATCTCCCGGTATGCGTTCGCCACCCGCGTCGGGGTCCGGAGGAGACCTTCCCGGTCGGGGTCCTCGCCGACGGCCAGCAGCAATTCGCGGACCGCGGCCTCGGCGCGCGCCTGGTCGAAGTCCCCTCGAGGTCCGGCGAGTTCGGCGTCCTGCCGCTCGTTGATGCTCATCCAGCCACTTTACGAAGTCGGCCGGGAGTCGTCGTCATCGGCGCGGTGTCCCCACCCGTTGGCCTCGCCGTTACGGCCCGGGCGCGGCGCCGACTCGGGCGGCCAGCCGGGGGCGGACCAGTCTCGTGGCGCGCCGTAGTCCGGACGCGTTCGTCCGCCGTACGGTCCGCCCGGCTCCGGCGGCGTCCGACCGGAGCCCGAGTCGCGGTATCCCGGATCCGGGTACTGCGGGTTACCGGGGTTCGGGTAACCCGGGTTCGGATAGTTCGGGTTCGGATAACCGGGGTTCGGATACTGCGGGGGATGGTGCTGATCCGGATACCCGGGATCGGGGTACCGGGGTTCCGGATTGCCCTGAACCGGTGGTGTCGGTCCGCCCGACGTCCCCGGTTCGGGGTACATCGGCGGATAGTTCGGCACCTGGCCCGGGACCTGCGGTGCACCTGGATAACCGGCTCCCACCGGTTCGGGGATCTTGGCCGGCTCCGGCGGCGGCCACGGCTCACCGCGTTCGATGGCCAGCTCGCCCGGCGTCTTCACCGGCGGCTTGTCGCTGGGAGTGCGCTCGCCGAAGTCGTTGAAGGCGGTGATCCGCGGACGCTTGTCCACATCGGAGAAGATCTTCTCCAGATCCTTGCGGGTCAGCGTCTCCTTCTCGAGGAGCTGGGTGGCGAGCACGTCGAGGGTGTCCCGGTACTCGGTCAGGATGGCCCACGCCTCGGTGTGCGCGGCCTCGATCAGCCGGCGTACCTCGTCGTCGATCTCGCTCGCGATCTCCGCGGAGTAATCGGTGTGCGAGCCCATCGACCGGCCGAGGAACGGGTCGCCCTGATCCTGGCCGTAACGGACGGCACCCAGCTTGGAACTCATGCCGTACTCGGTGACCATCGCCCGCGCGATCTTCGTCGCCTGGTCGATGTCCGACGACGCACCGGTCGTCGGTTCGTGGAACACGAGTTCCTCGGCCGCACGACCGCCCATGGCCATCACCAGCCGCGCGATCATCTCCGAGCGGGTCATCAGGTCCTTGTCCTGCTCGGGGACGGCCAGCGCATGACCGCCGGTCCGCCCGCGCGCCAGGATCGTGACCTTGTAGATCGGATCGAGATCGGGCATCGCCCACGCGGCGAGGGTGTGTCCGCCCTCGTGGTAGGCCACCACCTTGCGCTCGTGCTCACTGATGATCCGGGACTTGCGGCGCGGTCCGCCGATGACCCGGTCGACCGCCTCCTCGAGGGCCTCGGCAGTGATCGTCTGCTTGTTCTCGCGCGCGGTGAGCAGCGCCGCCTCGTTGACGACGTTGGCCAGATCGGCGCCCGACATCCCGGGCGTGCGCTTGGCCAGACCGTCGAGGTCGGCGTCGGGATCGATCGGCTTGCCCTTGGCGTGGACTTTCAGGATCGCCCGGCGACCGGCCATGTCGGGATTGCCGACCGGGATCTGGCGATCGAATCGGCCGGGGCGCAGGAGCGCCGGATCGAGGATGTCGGGGCGGTTCGTCGCCGCGATCAGGATGACGCCCGAGCGGTCACCGAAGCCGTCCATCTCGACGAGCAGCTGGTTGAGGGTCTGCTCGCGTTCGTCGTGACCACCGCCGAGGCCCGCGCCGCGCTGGCGTCCGACGGCGTCGATCTCGTCGACGAAGATGATGCACGGACTGTTGTTCTTGGCCTGCTCGAACAGATCGCGCACGCGGGATGCACCCACACCGACGAACATCTCGACGAAGTCCGAACCGGAGATCGTGAAGAACGGGACCCCGGCCTCACCGGCGACCGCCCGGGCCAGCAGCGTCTTGCCCGTTCCGGGTGGGCCGAAGAGCAGCACACCCCGGGGGATCTTCGCGCCCAGCGCCTGATAGCGCGCCGGATTCTGCAGGAAGTCCTTGATCTCGTAGAGCTCCTCGACGGCCTCGTCGGCGCCCGCGACATCGGCGAACGTCGTCTTCGGCATGTCCTTGCTGAGCTGCTTGGCCTTCGACTTGCCGAAGCCCATGACGCCGCCGCGACCACCGCCCTGCATGCGGCTCATCACGAAGAAGAACAAGCCGAACAGCAGGATCATCGGGAGCACGAAGATGAGGATCTGCCACAGGACGGACTGCTCGTTGACGTTGGTCGTGTACGGCGCGCCCGTGCCCTGGACGGCCTCGAAGACCTGGTCACCCGCCTGCGCCGGGTACTTGGCACTGATCTTGCCGGCATCGGCGTCGTTGACCTTGATCGGGGACTTTAGCTCGATCCGGAGCTGCTGCTCGCGATCGTCGATGCTGACGAACTTGGTGTTCTTGTCGTTGAGTTGCTGCAGTGCGACGGAGGTGTCGACGCCGCGGTACTCCCGGCCGGAGTCGCTCATCACGCTCCAGCCCCACAGGGCGAGCAGGATGAGCGCCAGGATGGCGAGGTTGCGGAAGACTGTCTTACGGTTCATGCCAGTTGGTGGGGGTCGAGCGGGCTCGCGGGATCGAGTCCCGGTGCCGACGCCGTTCCCATGTCCTTCCCGTCGACGTACACATTGAGGCTACCGGTCAACGATCGCGCTGGTGAAACCGTTCCCTCGCAGGTCGGGCACGTGTGGCGCCCCGGAGCATCAGTGCGTGTACACCGACGGCTTCAGTCGGCCGATGTACGGCAGGTCGCGGTAGCGCTCGGCATAGTCGAGGCCGTAGCCGACGACGAACTCGTTCGGGATGTCGAAACCGACGTCGGCGACCCGGATCGTGGAGCGAACGGCGTCGGGTTTGCGCAGCAGGGCGCACACCTCGAGGCTGCGCGGCGAACGCGTCGCGAGGTTCTTCATCAGCCAGGACAGCGTCAGGCCCGAGTCGATGATGTCCTCGACGATCAGGACGTCCCGGCCCTCGATGTCGCGGTCGAGGTCTTTGAGGATGCGGACCACGCCCGACGACGATGTCGACGACCCGTAGCTCGACACCGCCATGAACTCCATCTGCGACGGGATCGGCAGGGACCGCGCGAAGTCCGTCATGAACATGATGGCGCCCTTCAGGACACCGATGAGGACCAGATCCTCTTCGATGTCGGCGTAGCGCGATGCCACGGACTGGGCGAGTTCGGCGGTTCGCTGTTTGATCTCCTCTTCGGTGATCAGCACAGCGTCGATGTCAGCGGCGTACGGGTCGGCAGACTGCACGCTCCCAGCTTGTCATGTTTTCGCGGTGCCGCGGCGAACGGGGTACCTCTCCGGGGCTCCGCGGACGCACGCCGGGAATGGCCGCGGCCTACCTGCGGTTTTTCGCTGAATTGCCAGTTCAAACCATTTATGGCCATTCACGGCGACATTTCGCGGAATTGCTATGCGGATAACGGTCACATAACAACTCATCACACGGGCACCATTCCTCGAGGTTGCGTTTCGATGCGGATCAAGCGTCTGACATTCTCGAAAACAGAGAGCTGAGCACCAGACCTCTGATATCCCCTCCCTTCTCACGCCCTGTCCTGTGTGGACAAGAAGGAGCACTCGTGTTCCCCACTTCGCGTATCCCCCTGCGCAAAAAACGCCTCAGCGTGATTCTGTGTCTGGCCACCGCAGTCGTCACGGTGTTCGCCGCGACCGCCGAAGCTGCACCTCAGAAGGCCCCGGCGGCCACTTATGACGCGTCCTGGAATGCCTCGGCGCTCACCCTCACGGTGCACAACGCATCCGTGAGCACGGAGAACGGGAATGTGACGGTTCGGGATACCGCCGGCGCAGAACTCTTCCGCATGCCGCTGAACTACCGCAGCGAATTCCGACAGTTTCCCATCGACGCGCGAATCGCGGGGAACGCCGTGACCCTCATTCCGTCCCGTGAGGTCTCGCGTTCGTCGGCGGTCAATCCGACCGAGGTCGAGAGTTTGCGCGGCATCGCCCGGCACAATGTCGCGGCGCCGCAGACGCGACAAGAACGCGACGACCAGGCTCTCGAACGATTCCAATCACAACTCCGGGCCGGAACCTCGATCGGCACATTGGTCGGTACTGTCGTCGGCGGAATCGTCGGCGGCGTGATCGGGTGCGTCATCGGCCTGGCCGCCGCGGTGGTGGGCTGCCTGGTGGGCGTCGCGCCGGCCGCCGCGATCGGCGGCATCGCCGGTCTCGCCCTCGGCGGCGGCGGCACCCTGATCGGTGCCGGGATCCAGTACTTCCAGACGATCAACTCGCCCTTCGTGCCGCCTCGGCGCTGAGGGAACGTAGTACTTCCACGACGACGGTCCGTCTCACCTCGCGGTGAGGCGGACCGTCAGTGTTTCGCCCGTACGGACGACGACACGGCGGACGTCGGGGTCGCCGCCGACGGCGATCTGGGTCCGGTCGGCGACGGCGGCCGAGTCCAGGAGGCCCGCCACGGCCGTGACGACCCGATGGGTCGGCTCGGTCGCCCCGATGTCGAGCAGCCAGGCACGCAGGGCTCGCGTCCGAACCGCGAGTGGCGCGTCGCGAAGCGGGCCGACGGCCAGGACGTCGCCGCGTGCGGCCTCGGCGAGGACGCGGGCCGCCCACTCGTCGAGTGCATCGTTGTCGGCCTGCAGCCCCTCGGCGGTGCGACCCAGCGCGTCGACGACCCCGCCGTGGAGCACGTCCTCCAGCAACGGCAGGACCTCGGATCGCAGACGGACGCGGGTGAACCGCGGATCGCGGTTGTGCGGGTCGTGATGGGGTGCGAGACCGAGTTCGGTACAGGCCGCCAGCGTCTGCTGCCTCCGGACCCCGAGGAACGGTCTGGCCCACGGGTCGTTCCAGGCACGCATGCCGGCGATCGATCGTGAGCCGGATCCGCGCGCCAGCCCGAGCAGCACGGTCTCGGCCTGGTCGTCGGCGGTATGGCCGAGCAGAACCGGCCGACCACCGCGGGCCTCGTCGAGGGCTGCGTACCGAGCATCGCGAGCGGCGGCCTCGAGACCTCCACTACGTCCGACGCGCACCGGCAGGACATGGACTCGGGCGCCCAGGACACGCGCCGCGTCGGCCGCGGCCACTGCCACCCGCGCGGAGTCCGGCTGGAGTCCGTGATCGACGATCAGCGCGGTGACGTCGAGACCGGCACCGACGGCGGCCGCGGTCAGCGCGAGCGAGTCCGGCCCGCCGGAGAGTCCGACGCAGACCTCCGGCCCGACCCGATGAGCGGCCGCGAATTCCGCGACCGCCCGCCTCACAAGACCCGCTGAATCCATGCCTGCGGGTCGTCGATCTCGTTCGGCAGCGGCATCGTGTCCGGCGAGGTCCAGACCGTGTTGAACCGCTCCATCCCGACTGCCTCGACCACCGCGTCGACGAAGGCCTTTCCCCGGATGTACTGCGCGAGCTTGGCGTCCATCCCGATGAGGGCCCGGATGATCCGCTGCACCGGATTCTGCGGTGCGGTGCGTCGTTTGTCGAAGGCGGTGCGGATGCGCGCCACCGACGGCACATGCACCGGGCCCACCGCATCCATGACGTGGTCGGCGTGCCCCTCGAGCAAGGTGCCGAGAACCATCATGCGCTGGAAAGCGGCGTGCTGTTCGGGGCTCTGCAGCAGCTGCATCGCGCCGATCACGCCCTTCTCGCGCGGACCATCGGAACCCTTGAGGGCCTTCGTCATCCGAGTGACGATCTCGGTCGTCGACTCGCCGGCGTCGGAGGTGAGCACCGCGACGTTGTCCTGCATGTAGTCCCGCAGCCACGGGTTGGCCGAGAACTGCACACGGTGGGTGACCTCGTGGAGGCACACCCACAGCCGGAAGTCCGACGGGATCACCTTGAGCTGGCGTTCGACGTTGATGATGTTCGGCGTCACCACCATCAGCACACCGGGCTCGCCGGTCTCCGGATCGGGCGTGAACGGATCGTACTGACCGAGGATCGCGGTGGAGAGGAACGCGAGCAGACCACCGGCCTGCAGTCCGCCGAATCGTGCCGCGAGCCCCGGCGATCCCGCGTCGGTGGACTCGTCGTCCGAACCGAGCATCGATCGCATCGACAGGGACGCCGCGTCGATCCAGCCGGCCCGGTCGAGGACTCGGGTGGTCGGTACGCGCAGGCCGTCGGCCAGGCCCGTGACCTCTCGCACCGGGGCCTCGGCGCGGGTGGCGGCATCGGCCAGTTCCGCGCGGGCCGCCTCGTAGGTGTACGACGTCGTCTTCGGGCCGGGCCGGGCGAGTCGTTTCGCCGTCGAGGCCGCCAGCGACCAGTCGATCTGCGAGCCGATACCCGGGTGGCGTTCCCGGTCGGCGGATTCCTCGACGCCCGATTCCGGAGCGGTCCCGGTCTCGGCTCCGGCGTTCCCGGCGTCCGTGGTCTCCGACCCGGCGATTCCTGACGTGGTCATCGGCACCCGCACTCTCTCAGTTGGCCCACCACGGCATCGAGGGCGGGTCGCGCGTCCGCCGGCGAGGTGCCGCCGGACATCAGGGCGAACGACAGCACGCGGCCGTCGACTGTCTGCACTATGCCGGTCAACGAACTCACCCCGGTGAGTGTTCCGGTCTTCGCCCGCGCCCAGCCCGCACCGGGATTGTCGGCGGCGTCGAACCGGTCCGCGAGGGTGCCGGTACCGCCGGCGATCGGCAGACCGTCGAGCATAGGGCGCAGCGCCGGCCTGCTCGGCCCGCTCGCCGCGGTCATCACCGTGTCGAGCAACTCCGGCGTGGTCCGGTTGGCGTAGGAGATCCCCGACGCGTCGTGCAGCGTCGTACCGGCCCACTGGTCCGGGAACATCGACGACAGCACCTGTTCGATCGCGTCGACGCCGCCGGCGTGCGTGGGCGGCCCGCCGCGGTGCACCGAGAGTTCGACGGCGAGCGTCTCGGCGAGCACGTTGTCGCTGTAGCGCAGCATGTCGTTGACCCGCGTCACCAGCGGGGCCGACTGGACCTTCGCGATCACGCGTTCGTCCCCGGACCCGGTCGGCGCGGTACCGGTCACCTCGGTGACGGGCGCTTCGACGTCGAGGGCGGCGGCCAGCGCCTCCCCCGCCATGAGGCCCGGGGTCGCGGTACGCGGCGAGTATTCGTCCAGCGGTTCCAGCCGGGCACCGTCGGCCATCAGCGATTCGATCGGGGCGATGTCGCCGCCCTGGATGTCCCGGCGATCCCAGGTGGTGTCCATCGTGGGTCCCGAGAAGGCGCTCAGGTCGACGGCCACCGAGGTCACCGGGATCTCGGTCTCCTCGATCTGGCGCGCGAGGTCGGCGATGCGACCCGGATCGGTGTAGAAGGTGTCGGTCCCGGCGGGCTGGGCCGACAGGGTGGGATCACCGGCACCGCGGAGGATGACCTGCCCGTTGCTGCCGGCCACCACCGTCGTCGTCAGTCGCTGATCGTGGGGCACGGCGTCGAGGACGGCGGCGGCGGTCAGGATCTTGGCGTTCGACGCGGGGATCCGCGGACGCTCCGGGTCGCTGGTCCACAGGACCGCGCCGGTGAGCGAGTCGCTGATCATGCCGGTGAGTTCGCCGAGGGCGGGGTTGCGCAGTGCCGGAGCGATCGCGCGTGACACACCCTGCGGCGTCGGCTCGGGCGCGGAGGCGGCCACCGGGTCGATCCGCGGATCGACGGCGACCGCGGCGGGTTGCGGTGGCACTCCCGGCGGGAGCTCCGGTTCCCGATCGAGGCGGAGTGCGATCACGACCGAGGCCGCGGCGACCAGGGCCAGGATCACCACCGCGGTGACCGTCCACCACAGGAGTCTCCGACCGCGGCGACCGCCGTTTCGGGTGGATGCGCCCACAAAACCTCCGGGTCTCTCGCGGTTCACGGTCGATGGAACGGCCGGATGTACGCACAATGAGGGGTACGAACATCGAGGTCGCCGGACCAACAGTATCGTTGGGGCAGCGTGCGGGCGTTTCGGCCCGACGCGGCATCCCCGATCAAGACTGCCAGGAGGAACTGTGGAATTCGATGTGACCATCGAGATCCCCAAAGGTGGCCGCAACAAGTACGAGGTCGACCACGAGACCGGCAAGGTCTACCTCGACCGCTACCTGTACACCTCGATGGGCTACCCGGCCGACTACGGGTACATCGACGGCACCCTCGGTGAGGACGGCGACCCGCTCGACGCGCTGGTCCTGCTCCCCGAGTCGGTGTTCCCCGGCATCATCGTGCGCGCACGGGTCGTCGGCATGTACACCATGACCGACGAGGCCGGCGGCGACGACAAGCTGCTGTGCGTCCCGGCCAAGGACGTGCGGTGGGACCACATCAAGGACATCTCCGACGTGTCCGAGTACGAGTTGGGCCCGATCGCCCACTTCTTCGAGCACTACAAGGACCTCGAGCCCGGCAAGGAGGTCCAGCCGGGCGGCTGGGTCGGCCGCGAGCAGGCCGAGAAGATCGCGCAGGATGCGATCGACCGCCTCGCATCGCACCCCGAGGCTGCCAACGAGCCCTCGCGCGGCTGACGGATCACCGTCGAGACACCCCCGCCGGCACCATCGTGAGATGGTGCCGGCGGGGGTGTCTACGGCGTAGATGCGCTACTTAGGTTCAACTGCGGCAGTTGCAGATAGCGCGCATGTTCCGAAGTCGCGCTTCTGTGACGGGCCGCCCCGTCAGGCCACGCGGTGCCGCTGCTCGGCGAGAACCGGCAGGATCTGTTCGCGGATTCGGCGTTCGGTGGCTGCGCCGTCGATCGGGACGAGGATCACGGCGTCGGCGACCTCGGCCGCGTAGATGTCCCGGACCAGCGTGATCAGTCCGTGTGTCGTGCCGATGTAGCGGATGGTCCCGGAGCCTGTCTCCGACGATGCGTCCACCGCGGCAGCGGCCGCGGCACGCGCCGACGCGGCATCCGCCGCGACGGTCACCTCCACCTCGAGGGCGACCACGAACTTCGCCTGATCGTGGGTGCCGGCCCGGAGCAGAGAGCGGGCACGCTGCGCATCGCGGAGGGTCTCACGCCGCACGACGATCGGAAACGTCTGCGCCAGTTCGTCTCCGGCGATGGCGATCTGGAACCCCGGTCGTCCGATGCTGATCGGGGCCGTCGGAGCGGAAGTCGGTGCGGCGATCACGGTTGCGCGATCGGCCGGTGCGTCGAGTTCGATGGTCATCTCATCACCCCTCATTCGAGTTCGGTCGGATGGTCTGTTCGGTCAGTGCATGGTCGATCGGTGCGTGCTCGGTCAGTGCGTGCTCGGTCAGCGCGCGCAGTGCCTCGAGGAGGCGGTCGATGTCGTCGGAGGTGGTACCCGCCCCGAAGCTCGCGCGGACCGCGCCGGCCGGATGTCCGAGGCGCTCGAGCAGCGGGTGAGCGCAGAACCGGCCGTCGCGCACGCCGATTCCGTGTTGCGCACTGAGATACTCGGCGACGACCCGCGGCGCGATCCCGTCGACGGTGAACCCCGCGATTCCCACCCGGTCGGTGGAATCGGCGAAGATCCGCAGGGGCACGACCCCGGGGATGGCGGCCAGGCCGGAGTCCAGGCGTTGCGCCAGGCGCAGTTCGTGCAGGCCGATGGCCTCGGGCCCGAGGTCGGCCAGCGCCTCGCAGGCCGCCGCGATCGACACCGCGCCGAGCACGTTCGGCGAACCGGCCTCGTGACGCGCGGCTCCGGTGTGCCAGGTCACGCCGCCGGCGCGCGGACTCAGGTCGACGTCGGCGGTCGCACCACCGCCGGCCAGATAGGGGTCGGCGGCGTCGAACCAGTCGGTCCGGCCGATCAGGACCCCGGCACCGAACGGCGCATATGCCTTGTGCCCGGAGAAGGCCAGGTAGTCGATGCCGTGACTGACGACGGAGACGGGCCGGTGCGCGACGAGTTGCGCGGCGTCGACCAGGATCCGGGCCCCGTGCCGGTGCGCGATCGAGGCGAGCCGGCTGATCGGCAGCACCTCGCCGGTGACGTTCGACGCCGCGGTGACCGCGAGCAGCGCTGCCGGCGCCGACGCGAGCTCCGCCTCGAGCGCGACCAGGGTGTCCTCGATCGTGTCGCAGGTGCGGACGATCCGGGCCCGGTTGCGGCCGTCGCGCGGCGCGCACCACGGCAGCAGGTTGGCGTGATGCTCGATGTCGAGCACGACGACGTCCCCGGGGGTGATGTGAGCGGCGAGGTTGATGGCATCGGTGGTGTTGCGGGTGAAGACGACGGTGTCGTCGACCCGTCCGCGGACGAACCGGCGCACGGTGTCCCGGGCGGCCTCGTACCGGGCGGTGGTCACCTGCGACAGATGACCGGCGCCGCGATGGACGCTCGCGTATTCGCCGAGTCCAACGGCGACCGCGGCGCCCACCGAGCTCAGAGCCGGCGCGCTCGCCGCGTAGTCGAGGTTGACGTACCGCGTTGTGCCGCCGTTGGCCAGCGGTACGGACACATCGGCGCCGACGACCGGGGCCAGCCCGGGGATGGCCGGATACCCATGGTGGGTCGCATCGATGACGGGGGTGTCGACAGTCTCGTGGCCGGTCGTGTCGGGTGCTGACAGGACAGCAGTCATGGCAGGAGCTCCTCTGAAATTCCGCGCTTGCCGCGTCCGGTCGGTACGCGGCCAGGTCGTCACCCGGAGCACCCCACCGCGGAGGAGGGTTGCCGACCAGCGAGCCGGGGCTTGTCACTGGCACTCATGACCTATGTGCAAGCCTCGCCGAAGCCGCGCGGGCGTGTCAATTTTCACTCATCGTGATCCAAAGTTAGGGCACACTTACCTGTAGCGTGTCAGGGGTGTCAGCGACTGATGTGTTCGTGTTGTCCCGCCCGCACGGCACCGTGCGGGGCCGGGGCGCCGTCCGTGGGTTCACCGATGTCGACGCGGCCTCGGCCGCGCTGCGTTCCGGGACGATCGACGGGCTGACCGGCGCGATCCCGTTCGACCTCTCCGACCCGGCCGCGCTGGTGGTACCCGAGGTCCTGCACTTCGACGACGCACCGCTGACGGGCGGGCCACCGCTGTCGCGCACCCCGGTCTCGACGACCCTGCACCCGACCGCCGACGAGCACCGCGAGCGTGTGGCGCACGCGGTCAAGCGGATCATCGCCGGCGACGTCGGCAAGGTCGTCCTCGCCCGTAGCGTCGACATCGTGCTCGACGCCGAGGTCGCGCCCCACGAACTCCTCGACGCCCTGGCGGGCGGCAACGCCGGGCACAACGCGTTCGGCGTCGACCTCGGTGCCGCCACTGGCTCGGGCGCGTGGCTGCTGGGCGCGAGTCCCGAAGTGCTGCTGCGCAAGTCGGGGTCGGTCGTCACCTGCCACCCGTACGCGGGTTCAGCTCCGCGGTCACCGGATCCGGTCGCCGACCGCGCCGTCGCCGACGGATTGTTTTCCTCGGCAAAGGATCTCGCCGAACACGCATTCGTCGTGGATCACCTGCGAGACCGGCTGGCGCACCTGTGCGACGACGTCGACGCGCCGTCGACCCCGCAATTGCAGTCGACCGGAGAGGTGTGGCATCTCGCCACCCCCATCCGCGCGACACTTCGCGATCCGTCGACCACCGCGCTGGATCTCGCCCTCCTGCTGGGTCCGACCCCCGCGGTCTGCGGTACACCCAGTGATGTTGCCGCGCAGATCATCCGGGAAGTCGAGGGAGAACGCGGCTTCTATGCGGGCGCCGTCGGCTGGTGCGACGCCGCCGGCGACGGCGAATGGATGGTCACCATCCGGTGCCTCCAGCTCGAAGCCGATCGCCGCAGTCTGCGAACGTGGGCGGGTGGCGGCATCGTCGAACACTCCGACCCTCAGGGCGAGCTCGAGGAGACCGCGTTCAAACTCCGTACGGTCCTGAACGCGCTGGGCATCGACGGCCTCGACTGAGACCGCGGCGGGAATCACCGCGACCGGGTCAGCCCAGCGCCTGATCCAGATCGCCGAGCAGGTCGTCGACCCCTTCGAGACCGACCGACAGCCGCACGACCGAGTCGCTGAGACCGATCGCCGCGCGTCCGTCGGGCCCCATCGCACGGTGCGTGGTGGTCGCCGGGTGCGTGATCAGCGACTTCGAATCACCGAGATTGTTGGAGATGTCGACGATCCGCAAGCCGTTGAGGACCTCGAAGGCCCGCTTCTTGCCGTCGATGCCGTCGTGGTCGTTCAGCTCGAAGGTCACCACGGTGCCGCCGCCGGACATCTGCGCCCGCGCCAGCTCGTACTGCGGATGGGACTGCAGGAACGGGTATTTCACCCATCGCACCCGCGGATCGGCTTCGAGGAACTCGGCGATCCGGAGCGCGGAGGACACCGAGGCGTCGACGCGCAGGCGCAGCGTCTCCAGACCCTTCACCAGCGTCCAGGCGTTGAACGGGCTCAACGCCGGGCCGGTGTGCCGCATGAGTTGCTGCACCGGTCCGTCCACGTACTCCTTGGTTCCGAGTACCGCACCGCCCATCACACGTCCCTGGCCGTCGATGTGCTTGGTGCCCGAGTACACGATGACGTCGGCACCGAGTTCGAGACCGCGCTGCAGGAGCGGGGTGGCGAAGACGTTGTCCAGCACCACCTGTGCGCCCGCCGCGTGCGCCAGCTCCGACACCTTGACGACGTCGACGAGGCTCTGCATCGGATTCGACGGGGTCTCGAAGAACACCGCGTCGGTGGGCTTGGAGAGCGCCCGCTCCCACTGTTCCAGGTCCTCGCCGTCGACGAACTCGGTCTCGATCCCCCAGCGCGGCAGGATCTCGTTGCAGACCACGAAGCAGGAACCAAACAGGCTGCGGGCGGCGACCAGGCGATCGCCGGCCTTCAGCAGCGCACCGAGCGCGACGAAGACCGCGGCCATCCCGCTGGCCGTCGCGAAACACGCTTCGGCACCCTCGAGTCGACGCAGACGTTCCTGGAACATCTCGACGGTCGGATTGCCGTAGCGCGAGTAGACGAATCGCTCGTCCTCCCCGGTGAAGGCGCGTTCGGCGGCCTCGGCGGAGTCGTAGACATAACCGCTCGTGAGGTACATCGCCTCGGCCGTCTCGTGGAAACCCGAGCGGGCCAGCCCGCCGCGCACCGCGATGGTGTCGGCCGAGAGCCCCTCGGGCAGTTTACGACCCACGGGTAGATCAGAAGTCACGATTGCCTCCACGGCAGGTTCTCGGCACGCCAGCCCGACGTCCCGCGATGGTCGTTCTCGTCGAGGGCACCCTCGAATCCGTCGACGACGTTGTAGGCCTTGGCGATACCGTCCGCCGTCGCAGCCTCCGCGGCGCCGATCGAACGGTGCCCGGACCGGCACAGGAAGATGACCTCGTGGTCGTCGCTGACGCCCGAATCCCGCAGCTGCGTGATGAAGTCGTCGTTGCGTCGACCTTCGGGGAAGGTGGTCCACTCGGCGAAGATCGTGCGCTTCCCCAGGACTTCGAGGTCGGGTACGCCGACGAACGACCATTCGGCCTGCGTCCGACAGTCCACCAGAACCGCGTCCGGGTTGTTCTCGAGCTTTTCCCACGCCTCACGGGGGGTCAGATCTCCGGCATAGGTCATGAGGAACACACCTTCCATTCGCCGTTCTCGCGCACCACGATCGTGTCGACGACATTCACGTCGTCGGGGGTCTTGTCATAGTGCCAATGAACCTTCGCGGTCGCGCGGTCACCGTCGACCACCAGCTCGGTGATCTCCGGGATCTCGATGTGACCGTTGGCGACCAGCGACTCCCGGTTGTCGGCGAGGAATTGTTCCTCGGAGACGAAGTCGGCCGCCTCGACGTCGGCCGCGCAGGTGTTGGCGCGGTACTCGGCGTAGTTCGGGCCGTTGCGGGCGGTGTAGACGTCGTTGATCGCGTACTGGACCTGGGCCGAGTCACCGGCCCGATCCTCGGCAGGACGGATCACGTTCGACAGCACGACGCCGAGCACGACGAGGCCCACGACGCCCGCCGCGACGAAGAACGGCCACGCGTTCTTCCACGACGGGGGCCTCTGGTCACCCTCACCTGCAGCTTCGGCCATGGCGGGGAGTCTATCGAGCGTCCCGGAGGCAGCTGAGACCGGCGTCGACGCGCGTGACCTGCCGGACGACGGACCGGCGCGTGGTCGACGATCGGAGGGCCGTGAGTAAGGTGGCCCTAAGTACCGCGGAGAACAACGACGCCGAACGCAACGACCAGCGAGGACCCCGGATGCGCTCTACCACCCACCGCACACTCACCCTTCTCGTCGGGCTGCTGACAGCAGCTCTCCTGGCGACCTCGTGTTCGCCGCCGGACGAGACGGTCGACTCCGGCACGGCGCAGGTACCCGCACCCGAGGCCGGCGCGATCCCGGTGACCGTGCAGCAGGCCTACGCACCGGCGACGGTCGCACAGGCGCCGAAGCGCATCGCGGCGATGGGTGTGGGCGACGGCGACACCCTCCTCGCCCTGGGGGTCACGCCCACGACCATCGCACCCTTCGCCGACCCCGATCAGGCCTCGGCGCCGTGGAACGCCGAGCTGCTCGCGGACTCGACGCCGGTGGTCCTCCCCAACGTCTCGGGCGCCTTCGGCGACGAGATCCCCAAGGCCCTCGCCACCGAACCCGACCTCATCACCGCGGTCGGCGCGGATCCCACCCGCGATCAGTTCGACCTGTTGAGCAAGACCGCACCGACGATCCTGCGGCCCGCCCAGTTCCAGCCGTGGCAGGTGCCGTGGGAGGCGCAGACCCGCCAGATCGGCACCGCCGTGGGGCTTCCCGAGCTCGCCGACCGCAAGGTGGCCGAGACCGAACAGTTCCTCGCGGGCGTTCGCGAGCAGAACCCGCAACTGGCGGGCAAGACCGCTGTCGTCGTGACCGCCAGCCCCACCGGCGGCGTGTCGATCTACGGCCCCGGCGATGGCCGCGGGCAGACGGTCGCCGGTTACGGACTCACCTTCCCGCCTGCGCTGCAACCGTCGGTGACCAGCGGTTTCTACGGTGAACTGCCGGCCGAGAGCCTCAATCTGCTCGACTCCGCCGACGTCGTCGTCGCCGTCGACTGGGAGGGCTCCAACGATCGGCTGAAGGCGAACGCGGCATTCAACCGCCTGGCCGTGGCGCAGTCGGGCCGCGTCGTCTACCTCCCCCAGGAGGTGGGCAGCGCGATGTCGGTGCCGACGGTCCTGACGATCCCGTGGGTCGCCGACCAGGCCGTCGAACCGATCGCGGCCGCCGCCGGCAAGGCCTGAGCCGCCGCGACCTCGACCGTCCATCCCTCGTCCAGGTGAGGGTTACCTCACAGACGGATTTTGGTCGTGGACAGCAAGCGCCTACCGTAGAAGGGATAGACCTTATCCATACGCGCGGACCCGGGGGTCGCCGAGATTACTGGTCCGCGCGTGCTGAGCAACGGAAGACACCTACTCCATGAGCGACAACAGCCGCCCGCTGCGGGTTGCGATCGTCGGTGCCGGTCCCGCCGGTATCTACGCCGCCGACGCGTTGATGAAGTCCGACACCGCCAAGGACCGCGGCGTCAGCATCGATCTGTATGAGCGCATGCCCGCTCCGTTCGGGCTGATCCGCTACGGCGTCGCACCCGACCACCCGCGGATCAAGGGCATCATCACCGCCCTGCACAAGGTCCTCGACAAACCACAGGTGCGCCTGCTCGGCAACGTCGACTACGGCACCGACATCACCATCGACGAGTTGCGCGCCCACTACGACGCGGTGATCTTCTCCACCGGCGCCACCGACGACCGCGCGCTCGACATCCCCGGTGTCGACCTCGACGGCAGCTACGGCGCCGCCCAGTTCGTCGCCTGGTACGACGGACACCCGGACTTCCCCCGCACGTGGCCCCTCGAGGCGGAGAAGGTCGCCGTGATCGGCGTCGGCAACGTCGCCCTCGACGTCGCGCGCGTGCTCGCCAAGACCGGTGACGAACTGCTCCCCACCGAGATCCCGGCGAACGTCTACGAAGGCCTCAAGGCCAACAAGGCGATCGAGGTCCACGTCTTCGGCCGTCGCGGACCCGCGCAGGCCAAGTTCACCCCGCTCGAGCTCAAGGAGCTCGACCACTCGCCGAACATCGAGGTCATCGTCAATCCCGAGGACATCGACTACGACGAGGGTTCGGCCGTCGCGCGCCGCGGGTCGAAGATCACCGACCAGGTCGCCACGATCATCGAGAACTACGCGATCCGCGAACCCAAGCAGGGCGCGATCCACAAGCTGTTCCTGCACTTCTTCGAGAGCCCCACCGAGATCCTCGGTGAGGACGGCAAGGTCGTCGGACTGCGCACCGAGCGCACCCAGCTCGACGGCACCGGCAACGTCAAGCCCACCGGCAAGACCACCGACTGGGAGGTCGGCGCGGTCTACCGCGCGGTCGGTTACCTCTCGGACAACCTGCCGCAGATCCCGTTCGACTCGCAGGCCGGGGTCATCCCGAACGAGGCCGGACGCGTCTTCGACGAGGGCCAGCAGCTGACCGGCATCTACACGACCGGCTGGGTCAAGCGCGGACCCGTGGGCCTCATCGGCCACACCAAGGGCGACGCCAACGAGACCGTCGACTGCATCCTCAAGGACATGGAAGCGGGCGCGCTGCTCGAGCCCGCCCACCCCGGTGAGGACGCCATCGTCGAACTCCTCGAGTCCAAGAACATCCCGTTCACCACCTGGGACGGCTGGTACCGGCTCGACGAGCACGAGCGTGCGCTCGGCGCCGCCGAAGGCCGCGAACGCGTCAAGGTCGTCGAACGCGAGGACATGCTCGCCGCTTCCGAGCCGAACAAGGTGTCACGCCCCTCCGCGTGACACCGGGCTCTCCTGCCGGCTGAGCCTGTCGAAGCCACAAGAGCGGCGGCCGAGTTTTCTCGGTCGCCGCTCTTTCGCATGCGCCGGGCGATGTGCGGAGGCGTCCTCCCCGCACCCGCTCGACGCGAAATGTCTTGTCGTGGACGCTCAGTCGTGGCGGATTACGGTCAGCGGCCCGGGATCGCGGGGACGCCCTCGACGTCGGTGCCGCCACCGGTCAGCGCAACCGCAGACGACGCGGACGAGCCCGTTCCGAACCTGTCCAGTGGGTTGTCGATGCGCCGGACGTTCCACCAGAAACCGGCATTGTCGGTCAGGTTCTCGGCGTAATCAGAGATCGCGTATCCGGCGATGGACGACGGGAAGCAGCCGAACCAGACGGTCTTGATCGTGAGCGACTCGTTCTTCTTCAGCTGCGACTTGAACTTCGTCGCGCCGTTGATCTCCTGCAGTGTGACGTTTCGGAAGTCGCCGTCACGCGCGGTGACCCGCATGAACCGGGTCATGCTCCACGCCTGATTCCACGGCGTGCCCGGTGCTCCGAACTGGCAGTAGACCCCGCCCGTCATCTGGAGGTTGGGAACGGCGGCGTGCGCAGGCGCGGCACCCACCAGCGATCCACCCGCGATTCCTGCGGCGACCAGAACCCCCGTGAGAGCCCGTTTCAGCGATTTCATCGATCCTCCTCGTTCGTAGGCGACACTGCTGTGTTTCCCGACGTCGCCATCGTGGGAGCGGCTCATGCCGTCCCACCGGCAACCGGTCTTGCTGCTGTCGGCCCGAGATGCTCACCGACACCGGGATTATCGACCCAGCCTGAGCGAAGTGTTACCGCGCGCACAGCCTTCCCTCAGGATTCGTCAGCAATTCGTTATCCGAACGACACCCATTCCGCGCGATCGGTACACGGTGGGCAAGAGCCGAATCCAAGGTTGGTAAGGTTTACCTTTGTGCGTCGATCTCTCCGAGTTCTCGGAATCCCGCTGCTGCTCGCGACCCTTGCAGCGCTGGTCGTCGCGTCCGTGCTCTTCGGCACCCGACCGGTCCCTCTCGACGAGATCTGGCCCAGCTTCACCGCCGGCGCCCAGGAGATCTGGAACGCCCTGATCAACCTGCGGATGCCGCAGGTGCCGAAGGACACCGACGTCGACGGGATCGTGTGGGATCTGCGGGTCCCACGCACGCTGCTCGGCCTGACCGCCGGGCTCGCGATCGGCGCGGCCGGTGCCATCACCCAGGGCCACACCCGCAACCCGATCGCCGACCCCGGAATGCTCGGCGTCAACGCCGGAGCCGCATGTGCTGTCGTGGGCGGCATCTACCTGCTCGGGATCACCAGCCCGATCGCCTTCATGTTCTTCGGACTCATCGGCGCGATCATCGCGGCCACCGTCGTGTTCGGGTTGTCGTCGCTGAGCGGCTCGAGTCCGCTGACCCTGGTGCTCGCGGGTACCGGCCTGACCGCGATGCTGACCGCCATCACATCCGCGATCGTGCTCGTCGACACCAATTCGCTGGACCAGTGGCGCTTCTGGAGCGTCGGCTCCACCGCGGGCCGGGGCATCGACGTGTTCTGGGCCAGCCTGCCGTTCATCGGGGTGGGACTCGTCCTCGCCCTGGCGAGCGGGTTCTTCCTCAACGTGTTGAGCCTGGGCGACGACATGACCAAGGCACTCGGTTCCCGGGTCGTGCTTATCCGCGCCCTCGGCGTGCTGACGATCACGCTGCTCATCGGCGCCGCCACCGCGGCCTGCGGGCCGATCGTGTTCCTCGGTCTGGTCGTGCCGCACATCGCGCGCGCGTTCGTGGGCGCCGACTACCGGTGGATCATCCCGTACTCGGCTCTGCTGGGCGGCATCCTCCTCGTCGGATGCGACATCCTCGGCCGCATCGTCGCCCGACCCGGCGAAGTGCAGGTCGGTGTGATGCTGGCGCTGGTCGGCGCCCCGTTCCTCATCGTCATGGTCCGCCGACAGAGATTGGGGACCGTGTGAACCCGCCGACCTCCATCAAGACCGAGACCGACACCGCCGAGAAGAGCGGGATCAGGGCCAAGACCCGGATCGCACCTCATCCGGGCGGATACCGGATCGCGATCGAGCCGATGTCGATGGTGGTGCGGCCGCGCATGCTCGCCGTGGCGCTGGTGGCCACGGCCATCACGATCGTCCTGTTCCTCACCAGCGTCGGCGTCAGCGACTTCCCCCTGACTCCGATCGACGTCGCGCGCATCCTGCTCGGAGGCGGGACCCGGGTCGAGAACGTCGTCGTCTTCGACGTCGCGCTCCCCCGCGCGCTGGTCGCGCTGCTCGTGGGATTCGGTCTGGGCCTCGCCGGTTCGCTGACCCAGCTGATCGCCCAGAACCCGCTGGCCACACCGGACATGCTCGGTATCACAGCCGGCGCGAGCGTGGCCGCGGTGACCGCGATCGCGTTCTCGACCACCAGCTGGGGCGCCTGGCTCGGCGATCTCGGTGTCCCGGCGGCGGCGATGATCGGCGGGTTGGCGACCGCCGTCGCGATGTACGTCCTGGCGTGGCCGGGGCGCAAGGCCAACAGCGGCATCAACCCGTTCCGGCTCGTGCTGATCGGCGTCGGCATGACGTGGTTGCTGCAGGCGCTGACCCAGTTCCTGCTCTCCCGCGCCGACATCCGCGATGTCGGCCGCGCACAGGTGTGGATCGTCGGATCGGTGGCGAATGTCGGCTGGTCCAATGTGTGGCCGGTCGTCGCCGGTGTCTGCGCGAGCATCGTCGTCGTGATTGTGCTGGCCCGCCAGATCGGGATGCTCAGCCTCGGACCCGATCTCGCCCGCGGTCTCGGGGTCCGCACCGGCGCGGTGTCGACGACCCTGCTCCTGACCGCGGTCCTGGTCGCCGCACTGAGCGTGTCCGCGGCCGGCCCGATCGCCTTCGTCGCACTGCTCGCCCCGCAGATCGCCCTGCGGCTGGCCGGTACCGCTGTGCCGACGCCACTGGTGTCGGGCGTGATCGGTTCGTCGCTGGTCCTGGGCGGCGACCTGCTGTGCCGCACGGTGCTGCCGGGTGGTCTGCCGGTCGGTATCGTGACCGCCGCGATCGGCGGGCCGTTCCTGATCTACCTGATGGTCGTCATGTCCCGAAAGGCGAGCGTATGACCGCGTCCTCCCTCGAAACCTCGGCTACCACCGCGCGACTGCGCGGCGTCGGCCTCACCGTCGGCTACGACGAACGGATCGTCATCGACGGCCTGGACATCGACATCCCCGACGGGCAGGTCACCACGATCATCGGGTCGAACGGATGCGGCAAGTCGACGCTGCTGCGGTGTCTCGCGCGTCTGCTGCCGCCCCGGGCGGGCGCGGTCTACCTCGACGGTGACGACATCTCGTCGGTTCGTCCCAAACAGGTCGCCCGCACCCTCGCGATCCTGCCCCAGAATCCCATCGCGCCCGAAGGACTCACCGTCGCCGACCTGGTCGGGCGCGGACGTCATCCGCACCAGCGCTGGTTCGCGCAGGCCAGCGCGGCCGACGAGGCCGCGGTCGCGCAGGCGATGGAGATGACCGACACCCTCGACCTCGCCGACCGCACCCTCGACGCCCTGTCGGGCGGGCAGCGGCAACGGGTCTGGATCGCGCTGACCCTGGCCCAGGACACCGATCTCATCCTGCTCGACGAGCCGACGACCTACCTGGACCTCGCGCACTCCATCGACGTCCTCGACCTGGTCCGCAAGCTCCGCGACGAGCACGGCAAGACCGTCGTCATGGTGCTGCACGATCTCAATCTGGCTGCGCGGTACAGTGATTCGCTGTTCGTCATGCGCAACGGCGCGATCGTCACCACCGGCTCACCCAGCGAGGTCATCGACGCCGAGACCCTCGACGCGGCCTTCGGCCTCCGGGCGCACGTCATGACCGATCCGGTCACCGGCGGCCCGCTCATCGTGCCGCTGGACTCGCGGACCCACGCCAAGTCGTGAGTCGAGCCCCCGCCCCCTGATCCGAGAGAACGACCTGCTTCCTGCTCCCTGAGCATCGTGACGCTCGCGAGCTCACCCCTCAGGAAGCGGGGTCCGGACCCGGTTCGTCCTCCCGCCGAACCGAATTCGAGAGCATCCGCTCGCGGAGCGAGTCGTAGACCGGCGGCGACCCGGACAGATGTGCGACGAGGACCGCGGCGGCCGTCGCGGCCAGCATGGGGAGGGCGACCGTGGTCGTCGCGGTCATCTCCATCACCACGACCATCCCGGTGAGCGGCGCCCGGACGACCGCGCCGAACAGCGCCGCCATCCCCGCCAGGATCATCGCGCCCCGAAATCCCGATCCACCGGGGTCCGATTGCTGGACAACGATGTCGGCGACCTCGGCGAAGGTCGCACCCCACAGCGCGCCCAGTGCGAGCAGCGGCGCGAACAGACCACCCGGCGTGCCCGCGGCGTAGGACAGCGGGCCGGCGATGAAACGGACGAGGAAGAGCGCGACGAGCGCCGGGAGCACGACACCGCCGTCGACGACCGCCTGGGTGAGCCCGTCGCCGCCGCCCGCGGTGCGTGCATCGATGGCCAGCAACGCGCCGATCGCCGCGCCGATGAGGGCTGCGCGAGTGATCGGGGGCACCCGCGAGAACCGGCCGACCCAGCCCAGCGTGCCGAGAACCGTTCGGCTGTAGGCGATCCCGATGAGTCCGGACACGAGCCCGAACACGACGAAGACGGGCAGCGTCGTCACCGACGGCACGTCGAGGGACGGTACGTCGAATTCCGGGCGGTCGCCGAGGATGACCCGTCCGACGGCGACCGCGGCAACCACGGCGAAGACCGTCGGCAGCACGAGGCGCAGCCGGAACGAACGTCCCACTTCCTCGAGCGCGAACAGAGCGCCGCCGATCGGGGCGGTGAACGCCACCGCCAGCCCCGCGCCGCTCAGCGACGTCTGCATCACCCGGACGTCGACGTCGTCGAGTCCTCCGCGCCGGCCGGTCTCCGAGCCGACGACGGCTCCCATGTGCACGGTCGGCCCTTCGCGACCGAGCACGAGCCCCGAACCGATCGCGGCGAGCGCACCGACGAATTTGGCCGGGATGAGCCGCAGCGGGGCCGGGACCGCCTCGCCGCGCTCGACCGCCTCCACGTGTTGGATTCCGCTGCCCGCCGCGGTCGGCACCAGGCGGACGGCGAGCGCGCCGACCGCAGCGCCGGCCGCGGTCACCGCGATGGGGACGAGCCACCCGGGCACACCGAATCCCGCCGACCAGTCGAGCATCTCGACGCGCCAGCGATCCAGGTGTCCGAGGCACCAGCGGAACGCGCCGCCCAGCAGCCCGGTCGCAAGCCCGGCGACGACGGCCAGCACACACAGTCGCACCAGGCCCCGGTCGGCTCGATGTGGCGAGGTCACACGTGGACGCTACCCCGCCGGGCCCGCTCCCGAGAGCCGACTGCCGACCGTCCGCCGCCGGACCCTCGTCGAGGCCTCACACCGGCTGAATCAGCCGCCCCTGCACCACAAGCGAGGCATTCTGCTTCAGCCGGCGCATCCGGATGCTGACCGAATACCCGGTGAGACCGTCGATGGCGGCGACCCGGGTACGCAGGTAGTCGTAGAAATGCGCGGTGTCCCGGCAGATCACCGACACCATGAGGTTTCGCTCGCCGCTGATCGCGGCCGCGAACGCCACCTCGTCGTGAGCCGCCAGCTCGGTTCCCACCTGATCGAGAGCCGACGGCGTCACCGTCAGCCACAGGGTGGCGCTCAGGTCGAAGCCGAGGCGATCGGGCAGGATCTCGACGTCGTAGAACAGCGCCCCGGCGCGTTCGAGTGCGCGGAGCCGGCGACGGACCCGTCCGACCGTCCATCCGCAGATACGCGCCAGCTCGCGGTGCGGTCGCCGACCGTCCTGGACCAGCGCCTCGATGAGGGTCGCGTCGTCGGCCGTGAGGCGCCCACCGCCGGCCGGGGCATCCGACGCCGAGTCGTCCTGCTCCGCGTCCTCCGGCGTGTCGTCGCCCGCACCGGCCGCGGCGGAGGCGAGTAGATCTCGGTCCCGGCCGTCGAGGTGTCCGCCGAATCCGGTCCATCTCGACGCCGGGTGCCCGGGGTCGAAGGCGTGCAGGATGAGATCGATGCTGACGTCGGTCACCGAGGCGCGGGCCGGGAACGTCTTCGCGATCGCGTCCTCGCCCGATGCGCCGAGCGGCGCCCGGATGAGGCATATGATCTCCGCACCACCGGACGCGACGTAGGCGAAGGCGACATCGCGGCGGCGGGCGAGCGAGGACGCAAGCGGTTCCATCCGGTCCGGACGGCATCGCACTCGCGCCACCCACTCCGACTGCCCGCGCACGGAGGGCTTGATGATCCCGACGACCTTCATCACCCCGGCTCGCCGTAGCGCCTGGTAGCGGCGCGCCGCCGTCTGTTCCGAGACCCCCGCCACCTCGCCTAGTTGTCGGAACGTCGCCCGGGGTGACACCTGGAGTGCGCGGAGGATCGTGCCGTCGATGTCATCCATGGTGGAGGAATCTTACCGCCGGTAAGGGCGTGGTGCGATATTCGATCCGCCTCAGCGAATCCGTCCGCGGTTTCGCGGACGTGGTGCAGACAATTGATTCCTGCGCCGACCGGCGACCTCCCTTCCCCGACAGCGAAAGCGAGCGCGTGACCGCGACCACCTCTCCCGTCATCACCGACGTGTCCGCACCTCCGGAACGCCGGACGGCCACCATCGTGATGGCCTGCCTCGGCGTCTTCGTCGCCTACCTGCCCATCACCAGCGTCGCCGTGACCCTACCGGCGATCGGCACTGCGTTCGGCGCGACGACTGCTCAATTGTCCTGGGTCCAAGACGCTTTCGTGCTGCCGATGGCCGCTTTCATCCTCACTGCGGGGGTCTTCGGTGACGTGCACGGCCGACGCAAGGTGTATCTGGTCGGTCTGTGCCTCACCGCACTGGGCGCACTGGTGGCGTTGTCCGCGCAGTCGATCAGCATGGTGTGGATCGGACAGGCGCTCGCCGGCACCGGCGCGGCCGCACTGTTGCCGACCACCCTGGCGCTGATCAGCCACGCGGTCCCCGACGTCCGCGAACGCGGCAAGTTCATCAGCATCTGGGCGTCGGCGCTGATGCTCTCGCTGACGGTCGGGCCGTTGGTGGCGGGCCCGGTCGCCGAGTCCGCGGGCTGGCGCTGGATCTACCTGCTGCCGATCCCGGTGGCGCTGATCGCGTTCGCGGTGGCGGTGGCGACGCTGCCGGAATCCCGCGCGCCCCGAGCCCGCCGCCTCGACTGGCCCGGTCAGATCTCGGCCGCGGTCTCGGTCACCGCGCTCGTGTTCGGCGTCATCGAGGCCGGCGTCTACGGTTTCGGCGACACCCGGGTCGTTCTCGCACTGCTGATCGCCGTCGTCGCCGCAGTCGTCTTCGTCATCACCGAAAAGCGTTCGGCGAGTCCGATGCTCGACCTCGACCTCTTCCGCAGTCGCGCCTTCACCGCCACCACGCTGGTGGCGATGATCACCTTCCTGGCGCTGATCGGGTTCATCTTCGTGCTGAGCATGTACTTCGGCCTGGTGCAGCAACTGGGCACCATCGAGGCGGGTTGGCGGTTGGCCCTCATGAACGGCGCCTCGATGCTGGTCGGTGCCCTCGCCGGCAGGATGATGCATCGAGTCCACGCACGGTTCCTGATCGGCGGCGGCCTGCTCATGGTCGCCGTTGCGCAGTTCGCACTGTTGACCATCGATGCCGACACCTCGTTCGCGGCCATCTCGTGGCGTCTGGTCGTGCTCGGACTCGGAATGGGGCTGGTGATGGCACCGATGACCGCGACCGCGGTGTCGGCGGTGCCCTATCACCTGTCGGGTATGGCGGCGGCCGGCAACAACGCCTTCCGTCAGGTCGGCGGCGCGCTCGGTCCGGCCGTGCTCGGCGCCCTGCTGACCGCCGGGGCGGTGAACTCGTTGCCGCAGAAGCTCATCGACGCCGGCGTCGACGAGCCTGTGCGCGACCGCGTGGTCGGCGCGGTCGACACCGACGGCCTTGCCGCCGCGAGCGGCCTGAATCTCGGCGCCGACACCCCCGCCGTGATGGGCGCCGTCGGCGACGCCTTCCTCGACGGCATGCAGCTGTGCCTGACCTTCTCCGGCGTCCTCACCGCGGGTGCCGCGATCCTCGCCCTCGTGATGCTGCGTCCCGGTCGGGCCGTCGAGGAGCAGCCGGTCGGGTCAACCCCGACGCCCCCCGACCAGTGAGGTGACATAGCGCGCGGGTACGTCGAACCAGACCTCGCGGGCCGGTGTCAACTGCAGCACCGAGGACGGCAGCTCGGTCGTGTAGGTCAGGCTGAGTGTGCCGGAGAAGTCGGGGTCGACACGATCGAGCGCGCGGATCTCGATGACGAGTCCGTCGGTGTCGAGACGCGCGCAGACCATCGAACCCGGCACGGCCGTCCACTCGCAGTCGACGGATCGACCCGCCCGGCCGGGCACGGTCGACATGGTCGCCAGCACGCGGCGCTGGGTCAGCGCCAGGGCACCGGTGAAGGGACGGACGTTGCCCTGCGCCTTCCGGCCCGGGACCCGGCCGCTGAATCGCAATGTCACGGGCACGAATTCGACGATGTGATGGGCGTGCTCGGCGACGACTTCGCCGCGCAGGTCGTCGGGGAGTTTGCCGATGCCGAGCATCCGGCGCAGGGAGGCCACGGCCACACCCTAGAGCCGGTGGCGCCGTTTCGTCAGGCGAATGCCGCGACCACGTCTGCCGCGCGTCTCAGCTGCTCGGGGTCCGAACTGGTCGGGATGAGTTGCACCTCGTCGGTGCCGATGTCGGCGAAGCGCCGGAGGACCTCGGTGAGCTCTGCTTCGGTGCCCGCCCACCCCGTGGTGGGTGCGATCGCGTCGACGAACTCCGTCGGGATCCAGTTCATGTAGTGGTGCAGGTGCCGGGTCACCTGGGCACGGGGTCCGTCACCGTCACCGATCGCGAACCAGAAGGAGGTCGCGAGGTGCGGCGCCGCGCGGCCGGCGTCTGCCCACGCCGACCGGGCGACGTCGAAGAGTTCGTTCTGCTTGCGGGTGTCGAGATCGAGGGTGACCCCGGCGATCCCGTCGGCCCAGTCGACCGCGCTGCGGATGGTCTTCGGTCCGGTGGTGCCGACATGCAACTGCGGCCCGCCCTTCCGGTGCGGCGGCGGACCGACCGGCAGGACCGACTCGGTGAGCTTGTCCCCGGCCCACACCCGTTTCATCGTCGCGGCCCGGTCGGCCAGTTGACGCATCGTCTGCGTCGACGGGTCGGCGCCGACCGCCCGGTAGTCCTCGTGTCGCCCACCGACTCCGAGCGCCACGGTGAGGCGTCCGGCCGACAGCATGTCGCCGGTCGCCAGCGACTTGGCGAGCAGCACCGGGTCGTGCAGCTGCGGCACGACGACCGTCATCACCAGCGGCACCCGGCGCGTCCACGCCGCCAGGGCCCCGAGGAAGGTCAGACATTCCGGGTTGTCGAACGCGATGCGTTCACCCCAGCACAGCGAGCTGAACGGACCGTCGTCGATGGTGGTGGCCCACGAGTGGAGCGTCTCCGCGTCGAGATCGGGCTCCATCACGGGCATCGTCATCCCGATGCGCACGAGCGCCATTCTGGCACGGACGCCCGGCGCCCGGACGTGGTTTCGCAGATGTCGCGCATCGTTGCGGGAAACGCAACGATGCGCGACATCTGTTGTGTCAGTTCTGGTTCCGTCCCGGACTACCGGACGCGGCCCGTCCCACATGCGCCGACCGCACCGGCGAGTTCTTCAGTTCGCGCAACGCGGTCCGCAACCCGCGGCGCTTGCCGGTCTCCGGGTCGACCCCGAAGTGGTCGGTCATACCCTCGCGGATCGCGAACCGCAGCTCCGACGCCGTCTCCGGCGCATCGTCGGATGTCGCCTTCAACAGTGAATTCGGCAGTGCCAGTTTGGCGATCGTCCGGAACGACTGCGCATACTGACCCAAGAGGGTCCCCGTCGTGTACGGCAGGTCGTACTTGTCGCAGAGCTCGCGGACGCGCACCCCGATCTCCTCGTACCGGCTGCTGGGCAGGTCGGGGAACAGGTGGTGCTCGATCTGATGGCTGAGGTTGCCGCTCATGAACCGCATCAGGGGACCCGCCTTGAAGTTGGCCGATCCCAGCATCTGCCGCAGGTACCAGCGCGGCTGGTCCTCGTTCTCGAACTCCTCGACCGTGAACTTCTCGGCACCGTCGGGGAAGTGACCACAGAAGATCACCATGTACGCCCAGTAGTTGCGGATGATGTTCGACGTGAAGTTCGCCGTCAGGGTCGTCTTCCAGTTCGGACCCGCCAGGACGGGGTAGATCAGGTAGTCCTTGGCGGCCTGCTTGCCGACCTTGGTACCGATCACCCGCAGATCCTTGGCCGCCTGGCGGTAGGTCTTCTCCTTGCTGCGCAGCTTCTCCGTCTCCAGATGATGCAGCGCGACACCGTATTCGAAGAAGGTGCCCAGCGTCAGGTTGTAGATCGGGTTACCGACGTTCCACCACTCCCAGGGCTGGTCCCGGGTGACGCGGAGGATTCCGTAGCCCACGTCGTCGTCCATCCCGACGACGTTCGTGTACTTGTGATGGACGAAGTTGTGCGAGTGCTTCCACTGCACGCTCGGACAGGTGGTGTCCCACTCCCACGACGCCGAGTGGACCTCCGGATCGTTCATCCAGTCCCACTGTCCGTGCATCACGTTGTGGCCCAGTTCCATGTTCTCGATGATCTTGGCCAGCGAGAGCATCGCGGTACCGGCCGCCCAGGCGACCTTCTTGTTGCTGAACATCAGGGCGAGGCGGCCGCCGGCCGCGAGACTTCGCTGGATGGTGATCGCCCGCCGGATGTACTTGGCGTCGGCCTCGCCGCGAGACTCCTCGATGTCACGCCGGATGGCGTCGAGTTCGGCGCCGAGGGTCTCGACGTCGCTGTCGGTGAGATGTGCGTACTGATCGATGTCGGTGATGGCCATGAAGCCTCCTACAGATCGAGGGTGCATTCACCAGACACGGCGCTGATGCATGTCTGGATTCGTTCTCCTTCGCGACGCTCCTCGCCGGTGCGCAGGTCACGGACGTAACCTCCGGCGAGCGGCACGACGCAGGTCTGACAGATGCCCATCCGGCATCCGAACGCCATCTGGATTCCCAGGTTCTCACCTGCTTCCAGAAGCGTTGTGGCGCCGTCGATCTCGGCTTCCTTGTCCGAGATCGCGAACTTCACGGTGCCACCTTCGCCACCGTGGTCGGTACGCGCGATGGCGAAACGTTCGACGTGCAGCCGCTCGCGCAGACCGCCGTCCTCGTAATGGGCCTCCATCGCGTCGAGCAGCGCCACCGGCCCGCAGGCCCAGCATTCTCGTTCACGCCAGTCCGGCGCCCACTCGTCCATCCGCGAGACGTCGAACTTGCCCATCTCCTTGGTCAGCTGGAGGTTGAGGTCGTAGTCGTCGGCCTCGTCGGCGAGCTTCTCCATCTCGTCGAGGAAGATCACGTCGTCGCGGGTGGGCGCGGAGTGGATGTGCACGATGTCGGGGGTCTGGCCGTGCGCACTCAGCTGTCGCAGCATCGCCATCACGGGCGTTATCCCGCTGCCGGCGGTGACGAACAAGATCTTGCCCGGAACCGGTTCGGGCAGGTGGAAGTCGCCCTTCGGTGACTGCAGCCGGATGATCGTCCCGGGGCTGACGCCGTCGACCAGATGCGACGACAGGAACCCGTCGGGGTTGGCCTTCACCGTGATCGCGATGGTCTTGTTCTCGCCGGCTCCGATGGACGTCAGCGAGTACGACCGCCAGTGCCACTTGCCCTCGATCTGCAGACCGATGCCGACGTACTGCCCCGGTTTGTACGAGTCGGGAAAACCCCAGCCCGTCCGGATCGTGACGGTCGCGGTGTCGTCGGTCTCCTTGGTGACGTCGAGCACCTTGCCGCGCAGTTCGCGTGCGCTCCACAGTGGGTTGATCAGATGTAGATAGTCGTCCGGCAGCAGCGGCGTGGTGGCCCGGGCCACCAGCCCCCGGAGGATGTTGACCTCCGGCTTGCGGGCCTCGACACCCGCGGCCGGCCGCTTGCTCCACTTCAATAGGTTCACGCAGACTCCTCCCCTGGAATCCCCTTGGCTGGAGTTACTGGCGGGTATTTACCCTTCGGTGCACGACTGTACACATTCATCGGTGACCGCGGTCACAAGAATCGATAATGCCAGGTCATCGCCGGTGGCGCGACGCTCCGGCAGTTACCACGCGAACGCGCCGCCGGTCCAGATGCCAGTGGCGATCAGAGCGAACAGCAATTCGATGCCGATGGTCTTCGCGGCGGCCTTCAGCGCCGCCCACGCGCCTCGCCACGCACGTTCGATGCTCCGCGTGCGGATCAGCTCCGACACGAGGGCGCCGACGATGAACCCGAGCAGCAGCCCGACGACCGGGACGACGAAGAACCCGACGATGCCGACGAGTCCGCCGACCACGATGGTCCGGTTGGGGATCGCGTCCGACCGCAGGGAACGCCCGGCGACCAGGTACTTGATCACCTCGCCGGCGGCGATGACCAGGAGCGCCAGTGCGAACACCGACCAGGCCCAGCCGCCGACGACCAGCGCCCACACGAACAGGGCGCCCACGATGAGCAGGGTCCCGGGCAGGATCGGCACGACGATGCCCACGAGACCGACCACGATCACGGCTGCGACGAGCAGCTCACCCCAGAGTGGCACCTAGTGTCGCCCGGTCACTCGCCGGAACCCGACGCGCCGGGGCGCGCATCGGAGGAGGACCGGCCACCGGTCTTGACCATCGAGGTCATCGCGTCGGCCTGATCGTCCGGGCCGTGCGGGTTCGGAGCCTGGGTGTTCGGGGCGTGTGTGGTGGGCGCCGGCCGTGGCGGCGGGCCAGCAGGTCGCGGAGGGGGCCCTGATGGGGGTATCGGGGACGGGGACTTCGGGAGCGGGGGCTTCGGGGCCGGGGGCATCGGGCGCGGACCGCCTGCCGGCCGCGGGACCGGGGGCCGGGGTGCGGGCGGCGGACCCGGACGACCGAGAGGCGGGCCCGGCGGCGCGCCCACCGGCTTCGGCACGCCGGGCGGTGGCCCCGCGGGTCCACGCGGCGGACCGGCCTGTCCAGGCGGAGGTCCGGGACGTCGCGGAGGCGCCGGGGCCGGGGCGGGTGGGAGCGGGGAGACCGTGCGGACGGCGGCGCGGCCGGGCACCGGGGTGACCAGCGACGCGGCGCGGACGGCGCGCTCACGGGCGGCCGGGACGTCGTCGGCGGTCGCCGTGATCACGCCCATCCGCCGGCGGTGAAAGCTCTCGGGCTTGCCGAACAGGCGGATGTCGGTCTCCGGCACGGCGAGCGCCGCGGCCACGTTCTCGAACCCGATGGCGGGCTGGTCGAGCTGCCCGTAGATGACCGCCGACGCCCCCGGGGACGCGAGCGTGACATCGACCGGGAGGCCGAGGATGGCCCGAGCGTGCATCTCGAACTCCGACAAGCGCTGGGTCGCCATCGTGACGAGACCGGTGTCGTGTGGCCGGGGACTGACCTCGGAGAAGTAGACGTCATCTCCCTTGACGAACAGCTCGACGCCGAAAACGCCTCGCCCGGCCAGCTTTCCGTCGCCGAGGGCGGTGGCGATGCGCGCTGCGATCGATGTCGCCGACGCGTGCGCGTCGGGGCTCATCTCGTGTGGCTGCCAACTCTCAACGTAGTCGCCGTTGATCTGGCGGTGACCGATCGGCGCGCAGAAGTGGGACGTGAGCCTGCCGGTGGCCGGATCGATCGCCCGAACGGTGAGAAGGGTGATCTCGTAATCGAATTCGACGAAGCCCTCGACGATCACCCGACTGCCCCGCACCCGACCGCCGGTGTTCGCGGTCTCCCACGCCGACGCCAGGTCCTCGGGACCGCGCACGACCGACTGGCCCTTGCCCGACGAGGACATGACCGGCTTGATCACGCACGGGAACCCGATCTGGCGGGCTGCGACGGTGACTTCCTCGAGTGTGTCGGCGAAGAGATACGGCGACGTCGGCAGGCCGAGCTCCTCGTCGGCGAGGCGCCGGATCCCTTCGCGGTTCATCGTGGCGACGACCGCGCTCGCCGTCGGGATGACCTCGGCGATACCGCGTTCGGCGATGTCGACCAGGGCCTCGGTGGCGATCGCCTCGATCTCGGGCACCACGTACGCGGGACGATGCTTGTCGACGACGGCGTGCAGCGCATCGGCATCGGTCATGTCGATGACCTCGGCGTGATGGGCGACCTGGTGGCCGGGTGCGTCGGCGTACCGATCCACGGCGACGACCTCGACCCCGAGGCGCTGGAACGCGATCACGACCTCTTTGCCGAGTTCACCGGCTCCGAGGACCATCACCTTGGTCGCGGTCGGACTCAGCGGCGTGCCGATGACGTCCGGAGGCCCGGTCGTCGGCGCCGGCTGGGCTGCGCTGGTCGCGCTCTCGCTGTTCGACGTCATCCTCAAATCCTACTTGCCGTCAGCACAGATCCCGACGCGGTCGCGCCGGGAGCGGGCTTGATGTCACTCACCCAAGACATGCGACACACCCGCCGACCTCGTGCGGTCATCCCGTCACCTCGTGGACGAAGCACCATCGCCACACCTCACCCGGCTCGGCCGAACGCATGACCGGGTGCCCTGTGTCGTGGAAGTGACCCGTCGCGTGCCGGCGCGGACTGGAATCGCAGCACCCGATGTGCCCGCACGTCAAGCACTTCCGGAGGTGGGCCCAGTGGGTCTCACCGATCGCGACGCAATCCTGGCAGCTGCGGGCGTCGCCCCCCGCGGGTGCCGGATCGCCGGCCGGTGCGGCGTCGAACGCCTCCAGCTCAGCGCAGCGCGCGGCAGCCGTCGAACTGTCGGAACCGGCCTCCGGTGGATCGGACGCGACCGGGGACGAGGACTTCCGGCGAAAGATTTGCATGCTCGACATTATCCACCGCGGAGGGCGCCACTAGAGTCGCTCGAATGGGCGCATCGCTACTGCTGGTCGCGGTCATCGCCGTGGCGGTCGCCGCGCTGTGTCGTCGCTACGAACTGTCGTCGCCGCTCGTGCTGGTCACCGTCGGCCTGGGGATCGGGTGGATCCCCGAGCTGCCGTCGGTGGCCCTGGAGCCGGAGCTGGTGCTGTTCCTGATCCTGCCGCCGCTGCTGTACTCGGCCGCGCAGGAGAGTTCGTACCAGGCGTTCCGCGCCAACTGGCGCGCGATCGGGTTCCTGGCGGTCGGACTCCCGCTGGTGACGACGCTGGTGGTGGGGTACGTCGCCTATCTCGTGGTCCCCAACCTCCCGTTCGCCGCGGCGCTGGTCCTCGGCGCCGTCGTCGCACCGCCCGACGCGGTCTCGGCGCAGGCCATCGGTCGGCGGCTGGGTCTGCCGCGCCGGATGATGACGCTGCTCGGCGGCGAGAGCCTGCTCAACGACGCTACGGCCCTGACCGCGTTCCGGATAGCGCTTGCCGCGGCGGTCGGCGCCACCGCGACGGTCGGCGAAGGGGTCCTGACGTTCGCGGTGGCGGCCCTCGGCGGCCTGATCGCGGGGCTCGTCGTGGGGATGGTGGTGTCCTGGGTGCGCGTCTGGCTGACCGACCCGCCGATGGAGACCGCCATCGGCATCATCGTCCCGTTCGCCACGTACTACGCCGCGGAGGAACTGCACGGCTCGGGTGTCATCGCGGTGGTCACCGCCGGTCTCTACCTCGGGCACCGGTCGGTGCGGCTGGGTTACGCGACGCGACTGCAGGACGACGCGGTGCGCAAGTCGATCGACACCATCCTCGAGTCGTTCGTCTTCCTGCTGATCGGTCTGCAGCTGCCCATGCTCATCGAGGGCGTCGAGAACGAGTCGTGGACGCAGATCGCCATCGACGCCGCGGCGGTCCTGGCGGCGACGATCCTCGTGCGGATCGTCTGGGTCTTCCCCGCGACGTATCTGCCCCGCCTGCTGTCGCGTCGGATCCGCGACCGCGAACCGTCACCCACCCCGGCGTCGGTCTTCGTCGTCTCCTGGGCCGGCATGCGCGGCGTGGTGTCGCTGGCCGCCGCGTTCGCCATCCCCGTGTACACCGAGGCGAACGAGCCCTTCCCCGCCCGTGCGGAGATCCTGTTCCTCACCTTCGTCGTCGTGGTGGGCACGCTGTTGATCCAGGGCACGACGCTGCCCTGGGTCATCCGGTTCCTGGGCGTCAGCGGCGACGAGCGGGCCCAGGACCGGCTGGCCTATGCGTCCGCGCAAGACCGGGCGTCCCGCGAAGCCGAACGCCGGCTCGACGAATACGCCACCGAGCTGACCGACGACGATCCGCGCCGCCTCCAGGTGGCGATGCTGCGCAAGTGGATCACGACGCAGCGCAACGTTGCGTGGGAGGAGCTGGGCCGCGGACCCGAGGACCTCGGCGAGAGTCCGACGTCGGCCGGGGCCCGTCTGCGGACGGAGATCCTGCAGATCCAGCGCGCGGTGTTCATCGCCGAACGCGACGCCGGCCGCATCGACGACGAAGTACTGCGGATCGCGTTGCGCCGCCTCGACTTCGCCGAGGGACAAGGCGACCGCGACGTGTAGCCCCCTGAGGAGCCCGGAGCCTGCGGAGGGCGTCTCGAAGGGTCCCCCACCCGAACGAACCCGGGGAGTTCTGCCCATTCCGCGTTCGGAAGTCCTGCCCTACCTTCGGTTCCCATGACCATGACCATGACCCGCCTGGCCACCGCCGGCGCCTCCCTCGTCCTCGCCGCCGGCGCTCTCGCCGTCGGCACCTCCACCGCTGCCGCCGCTCCGTCCGCACCGTCCTGCGATGCCGGGCAACGGACCGTCACCTCTGTCGTCACCGCGCAGTCGGCGGCGTCGATCTGCCAGTGGCGCACCGACGGCACGCTCGAATACCGGGGTGTCGCCCGCTCCAGCGGGAACACCCTGTGCATCCCGGTGTCCGAAGTGCACCGGCAGGAGAACGGCAGTGGCCGTTACTACTACGTCGCCTACAACAACGGATACAAGTACTCCGTCTTCGACGGACTGGGCCTGAGCATCGTCGGCCCCGACGGCTTGCTGATCAGCTCCGAGGACGCGATCGGCTGAGCGAGAACGTCATTCGTCGTCGACGAACGCGGCGAACACGGCGGTCTCTTCCGTACGGCCGCGCAGCGAGGTGGTCTCCTGTTCCTCCCAGCGCGCCGCCTCACTCGGTTGCGCGGCCTTGACCGCACGCCCGGAGGCCAACGGGCGCCGCGGATCCCGCTTGGCCAGTTCCGACAGCCGGGCACTCTCGTTGACCGGGTCGCCGATGACGGTGTACTCGAATCTCTCGATGGCACCGACGTTCCCGGCGACCACGGCCCCGTGGCTGACCCCGATCCCGGCCGACAGCTCCGGTACCTCCTCGGCCAGACCGGAGGCGATGTCGCGGGCGGCGGCGAGTGCGCTGCCGGCGGCGTCGTCGAGGTCGATCGGTGCGCCGAAGATGGCGAGCACCGCGTCGCCCTCGAACTTGTTCACCAGGCCGTCGTGTTCCTCGACCGACCGCACGATGACGGCGAAGAACTTGTTGAGGATCTCGACGACCTCGGTCGGTCGTCGTTGCGAGGCAAGCGTCGTCGAACCGATGACGTCGACGAACAGCGTGGCGGCCAGACGTTCGGTGCCACCGAGTTCGGGACTCGACGACATCGCCGCCTCGGCGACCTCATGGCCCACGTGACGGCCGAAGAGGTCCCGTATCCGTTCTCGCTCACGGAGTCCGGTGACCATCGCGTTGAAACCGACCTGTAGGTCGCCGAGTTCGGTGCCGTCGTAGACGACGAGGTCGGCGTTCTCGAGGTCGCCGTCGCTCACGCGGTTCATCCCGGCACGCACGCTGCGGATGGGTCCGGTCACACTCATGCTCGACAGCAGCGTCAGGAGCAGACCGGTGAACAGGGCGGTGACCCCGAGGACCGTGGCACCGACGAACAAGTCGAGCTTGGAGGTCTCGTCCCGTGCGAGCCCGAAGGCCAGCACCAGCAGGATGCCGATGATCGGGATCGCCGAACCCACCATCCACGAGACGACCGAGCGCGCCTTCACACCGGTGCGCTTACGCCTACGATGCCCGGCCGAGATCAGGTCCGCCGCAACGGGACGCAGCGTGAAGTCGATGAAGAGATACGAGATCGCCACCACCACGACGCCACTGAGGCTCACCACGAACAGCGTCTTCGGGATCAGCTGCGGGTCGACGATCCCGTACATGATCGTGAGCATGACGGTGGCGACACCCCACAGGAAACCCTGGACCAGCGACAGCCGCCACGGCAGCCGCATCGTCCGCCGGGCGTCACGTTTCGTCGGCGGGACGTCGCGGATGGCCCAGCGCAGGTCGCGGACGCCGACGTAGGTACCCCACCCGATCCCGACCACGAAGGCCACGGTGATGTAGACGGGCACCACGATGAAGTTGACCCACCAGAGTTCGGCGGTGAAGACGGTCGGCTGCGGGATGCCTACCGCGGTGAGCGCGACCGCGACGATCGCGCCGAACATGTTGGCCACCACGATCGACGCGGTCAGCAGGGTCTGAATCCGGACCCGCTGCTTGATGCTGCTCTCGCCGACGGATCCGAGCAGGATGGAACCGTAGTCGCGACTCCCCCGCTTGGCACGCATGGGCACTAGCTAATCACGAGCCGTGCCCGGATCCGCGACGAGCTTCGCGGAGCCACCGCCGGAGCGTCGGCCCTCAGACGATCTCGCGCCGCACGATGGTCTGGTCGCGACCGGGACCCACGCCCACGCACGAGATGTGCGCACCCGAGAGCTCCTCGAGCCGCAGGATGTAGTTCTGCGCGTTCTGCGGCAGTTCCTCGAAGGTCTTGCACTGGGAGATGTCCTCCCACCAGCCCGGCATCTCCTCGTAGATCGGCTTCGCGTGGTGGAAACCGGTCTGGGTCATCGGCATCTCCTCGACCCGTTCGCCGTCGACCTCGTAGGCCACGCAGATCGGCACGGTGTCGAGGCTGGAGAGGACGTCGAGTTTGGTGAGGAAGTAGTCGGTGATCCCGTTGACGCGGGTGGCGTAGCGGGCGATCACGGCGTCGAACCAGCCGCAGCGACGGGCACGTCCGGTGGTCACACCCACCTCGCCGCCGGTCTTGGCCAGGTAGGCGCCCCACTCGTCGAAGAGCTCGGTCGGGAACGGCCCCGAGCCCACCCGTGTGGTGTAGGCCTTCAGGATGCCCAGGACGGTGGTGATCTTGTTGGGGCCGATACCGGCACCCACCGCCGCGCCGCCGGCCGTCGGGTTCGACGACGTCACATACGGATAGGTGCCGTGGTCGACGTCGAGCAGGGTTCCTTGGGAACCCTCGAGCAGCACTGTCTCGCCGTTTTCGAGTGCCTGGTTGAGCAGCAGCCGGGTGTCGGCGATGCGGTGTTTGAACCCCTCGGCCTGGCCGAGGACCTCGTCGACGACCTGCGCCGGGTCGAGGGCCTTGCGGTTGTAGATCTTGACCAGGATCTGGTTCTTGAGTTCGAGCGCGGCCTCGACCTTCTGGGCCAGGATCTTCTCGTCGAGGACGTCGGCGACGCGTACCCCCACGCGGGCGATCTTGTCCTGATAGCAGGGGCCGATGCCGCGGCCCGTGGTGCCGATCTTCTTGTTGCCCAGGAAGCGCTCGGTGACCTTGTCGATCGCGACGTGGTACGGCATCAGCAGGTGCGCGTCGGCGGAGATCAGCAGGCCCGAGGTGTCGACATCGCGGTCCTCGAGTCCACCGAGCTCGGTGAGGAGCACGCCGGGGTCGACGACCACGCCGTTGCCGATCACGTTCTGCACGCCGGGCGTCAGGATGCCGGACGGGATGAGGTGCAGCGCGAAGGATTCCCCGCTCGGCAGTACGACGGTGTGCCCGGCGTTGTTGCCACCCTGGTAGCGGACAACCCAGTTGATCCGGCCTCCGAGGAGGTCGGTCGCTTTGCCTTTGCCCTCGTCACCCCACTGGGCTCCGATAAGCACGATCGCGGCCATGTCCGGTACTCCTTTGTGTGGCGCGCTTGGGACCAAACCCGACCAACACTACTGGGTCCGCGCGCTCGATACGCTATCCGCGTGCCGTTTGCCCTTCTCAGCCAGACCAGCCGCGCCGACGACAGGAAGGCCGTCCGTGCCGCGGTCGCCGATGCCCTGACCGATCCCGCGGTCTCTCGCCTCGTCGTCGAACCGCGCGTCGCCGAGCGGTTCGCGCCCACAGTGCCCCACGAGAACGACATCTTCCTGTCCCAGGTGCTCGCCGCACTGATGGTCACCGAACGACTCGACGTCGAGGTCGCGTACGTCTCCGCCGAGGCCACCCCGGCGACGCGCCGCTACGGCTTGCCGCACGGACGCCCCGCGCGCGAACTGGCCGAGCACGGCACCGCGGTCGCGGTGCCGCTCATCCGTGACGACGCCGCGACGGTCGTGGTCGGCAGCGCCCGTCACCTGGGCGCCGAGGGCGCGAAACTGCACGGTGAGACCTATGTCGACAACGAGCGCCTGTTCGACGGCGAGGTGCGCTCGATCCTCATCGAACCGACCCTCGCCGCGCCCGGGCTGCGCGCGCAGGTCGAGCGGATGTTGCTGCCGGGCAAGTGGTTCGCCGGACGTGCCTGCCAGACCGGCGGCACGAATGTCGTCGTCGAACGTGAGGGTGTGGTGAACCCGCGCGTCCTCAAGCGGTCGACGTTCTACCGTCATGTCACCGATCTGTTGCTCGTTCGCCCCTGACCGCAATCCGTAGCGTCAGTGCGGATATGACGCGCATTGTCGCTACCGATTCCCGGCGGGTCAGGCGACCGGCCGTGCCTCCGAACCTGTCGTGAGGTGAAGGTCGTCGCGCCGGATGAGCGCGGTCGCCACGACGCTGATGATCGCGGTGAGTACGAGATATCCGGCGGCCAGCCACGGCGACCCGCTCGCCGCGCCGATCAGTGCGGTGAGGATCAGCGGCGTCAGTCCCGAGGCGTAGATGCCGGAGAACTGATAGACCACCGACAGGCCCGTGTAGCGCACCGGGGTCGGGTACAGGCTCGCGAACAACGTTCCCTGCGCGCCGTAGAAGAGCGCATGGATCACGCCGAAGACGATCACCAGCCCGACGGTGAACCACAGCAGGTTCGCCGTCCCGAACAGGGCGAACACCGGATAGACCGCCACGCCGTAGGCGGTGATCCCGATGAGGTAGATCGTCTTGGCGCCATAGCGGTCGGTGAGCAGGCCGGAGAACGGCAGCAGGGCCGCCATCACCAGCGAGGCGATAGTCACGGCCACCAGGACCGGGACCTTCTCCATGTCGAGTTCGCTGGTGGCGTAGGCGATCGCGAAGACGCCCCAGGTGTTGAAGGCGGAGCCCTCACCCCACCGGGCGAGGAGACCGAGGACGGTGTTGCGCGTGTTCGGCGGGACCACGACGTCGCGCAGCGGTGCCGTGGACTTCTTCGCGAGTTCGGCGACCTCGGCGAACGCCGGCGTCTCGTCCACCTTCAGGCGCACGACGAAGCCGATGACCACGAGGACGATGCTCACCAGGAACGCGATGCGCCAGCCGTAGGTCAGGAACGCCTGCTCGTCGAGGACCACCTGCAGCAGGGCGAACACACCGGTACCCAGTGCGAGTCCGAGCGCCAGACCGATCTGGGGGATGCTCCCGAACAGACCGCGTTTGCCGTCCGGACTGTGCTCGACCGAAAGCAGGACCGCACCCGCCCACTCCCCGCCCAGCGCGAACCCCTGCACCACCCGCAGGAGCAGCAGCAGGATCGGGGCGAGCACACCGACCGACGCCGCGGTCGGCAGCACGCCCATCAGGGCGGTCGCGACGCCCATCATCACCATCGTGATCGCGAGTGTGCGCTTGCGGCCGATGCGATCGCCGATGTGCCCGAACACGATTCCGCCGATCGGACGCACCACGAAGCCCACCGCGAACGTGGCGAAGGACAGCAGCGTGCCGACGAACGAACTCTGGTCGGGGAAGAACAGCTGGTTGAACACGAGGCTCGCCGCGGTCGCGTAGAGGAAGAAGTCGTACCACTCGACGGTCGTGCCGAGAAGACTTGCCGCGACGACGGTGCGGAGGCGCTTGCGACGCTCGGCATCGGTCTCGACGACCGGCGCAGCTGCGAGTGTGGAGGTAGCCATGACCGACACACGGTAACGACGCGGCCGCCCGATCCGGCGACTACGAATCAGCGTGAACGAAAAGTTGCGACCGCTGCTCGGGCGTCAGCCGGCCGCGATGTGGGGCCTGTCCGCGGCTCGACGGCGCGCGGTCACCAGGTCATCTCCTCCCGGCACCGTCGCTGGTGATCGTCGGGATCGATCTGCACCGTCGCGTGCTCGAGACCGTGGCGCGCCAGGACGGCCTGCGCGGCAGGCAACACCTCGGCATTGGGCCGACTGCTGCCGAGATGCACGGTGGCCACATCCATCCCGGTCGTGAGCGTCCAGACATGGAGGTCGTGCACGTCGTCGACCACCGGGATGTCGGCCAGATCGGCCCGTAATGCCTCGACGTCGACGTGGGCCGGCGCCTGCTGGTTCAGGATGCGCAGCGCGTCGAGTGCCAGTCGCACCGCCCGCGGAACCACCCACAGCGCGATCAGTACCGCGACGACGATGTCGGCGTAACCCCATCCGGTCGTCATCGCGACGATGCCGGCCACCAGTACGCCGACGCTGCCGACGGCGTCGGCCAGCACCTCCAGATATGCGCCGCGGACCGCGATCGATTCCTTCGCGTCGGCCCGCAGCAGCAGCATGACCCCGAGGTTCACCAGCAGGCCCACCAGGGCCACGACGATCAGGGTGAGGCCCGGGACCTGCGGATCGCTGCCGATCCGCTCGACCGCCTCGTAGAGCACGAAGACGGCGACGCCCATCAGCAGTACGGCGTTGGCGACCGCGGTGAACACCTCCGCGCGGTGCCAACCGAAACTACGGGTGTCGGTGGTCCGCCCGTGCCGGCCGAGCAGCAGTGCGATCAGGCCCATGACGAGTGCGACGACGTCGGTCAGCATGTGTCCGGCGTCGGCGATCAGCGCCAGCGAGTTCACCAGGATGCCGGTGACGAGTTCGACGACGAAGTAGCCGCCGATGAGCGCGACGGCCAGCACCATCGGCCAGAGGCGGCGCCGGCCCCCGGCCGTGGGAGCGTGCGAGTGCGAATGTGAGTGCCCCATGATGCCGGTCAATATATGCAGAAGTTCGCATATGTCGCAACAGGTTGGTCAGCTCCGGAGGGTCGCCAGTGCGGAGGACCTGCGCAGACCCGCCGTCATCAGCAGGTCCACGAGCAGCGAGCGGATCTCGGCGAGCAACGCGGCCTCCGACAACTCGCTGTTGGTGACCAGGTCGACGCGGGCCTTGCGCACGATGCTGCGGATCACCCGGGCCGCGTCGGCCTGATCGGGTTCCTCACCGGGATCGGCCATCATCATCGCGCGCAGCACCTCGAAGGCCCCGGCGAGATCGTCGATGATCTCGATCAGCTCGGGGAGCACCGGCACACCCCGCTGGGTCATGCCGAGCGAACGCCGCGCGATGATGCGGAAGTTGCGGACCGCGTTGTCGATGGGGTCGGCGGTCGCCGAGATCCGGTCCAGCCGCATCCGGGAGCCCCAGTAGAGCGGTGAGATGCGCGTGACCTCGCGCCCGCCGGTCATGTCCGACCGCATCTTGTTGATCGCGGCCTGCGTCCCGCGCCCGGACTCGAGTGCGGCGGCAATGAGTTCCTCGTCGCGCTCGCGCAGTCCGGTGGCCAGCTGGCGGGCGGCGTCGCGGACCGTCGCGAGGACGCCGGCCGCGTCCCGGCGCGCCCGGCTCGCCGGATTCACCGGCAGGAGCGCCCCCACGAGGATGCCGACCAGCCCGCCGATGAGCGCATCGAGCGCGCGATGGAAACCCGCCACGCCGCCGGGCGGGAGGAGCGTCGCGACCAGCGCGGCCGACGAGGCCGCCTGCATGGGGACGAGCGGGCCGTCGTCGAGGAAGACCGCCACCGTCATCGCCAGGGCGACGACGACCATGATCTGCCAGGCCCCCTCGCCGACCAGGCTGATGAACAGGTCGCCGACGAGGATGCCGATCGCGACGCCGCCGACGAGTTCGGCGGCCCGGCGCCACCGCTGCCCGAGGGACAGGCCGAGGGAGATCACCGCGGCGATGGGCGCGAAGAACGGATCGGGATGGACGAAGACCTCCACCGCGATCCACCATGACACCCCGGCGGCCAGCGCACACTGGACGATCGGCACCAACGACACGCGTAGCCGGCGCAGCCGGTTCTTCAGCGGCGCGGGCATCGCGTTGAACACCCGGCGCGGATACGACGGGTTCGCGGCTCTTGCTGCCATCAGGCGGACGTCATCCGCGGGTGACCGGTCGGATCACACGAGGCCGAGTTCGGCGGCCGCGCGTGGATCGCTGTCGTTGAGCAGGTCGAGGCAGCGCAGGTGTTCGTCTTCCTCGCCGATCAGTTCGGCGGCCCGGGCGAGCGCCCCGACGCACCGTAGGAAGCCGCGATTGGGTTCGTGGCTCCACGGCACCGGCCCGAAACCCTTCCAGCCGTGTCGTCGCAGCTGATCGAGGCCGCGGTGGTAACCGGTGCGCGCATAGGCGTACGCCGCGATCACCGCGGCAGAGTCGATGTCGTCACCGGCCGCGGCGGTCTTCGACGACTCGAGAGCCGCCTCGGCAAGGTAGGCCCAGGCGATCGAGGCGGTCGGATGCGCGGCCGCGACCTCCGCCGCGGCGGCACCGTTGAGCAGGTCTGATTCGGCGTCGTCGTCCCCGGTGAGCAGAACCGGTTGCGGGCCGAGAAGATCTCCGAAAGACGTCATGTCCTCTATTCAAGCATCGCGCCGCCCGGGGCCGTCCGTTCGATCAAACGCCCTAGTGCTGGAATGTCGGGCCGTTCGCTAGGGTGAATGACGCAATCGGTCCTGCTGCCCCCGGTGATCGGCGTCGTCGGGCGGCCGGACCGAAGTCGTGCGATGGCGAATACGGGGTGAAACAGTCGATGGCGCGATCCGAGAGGCCGAGAGCTGCTGTCACCAGGGCATTGTCGACCCTGAAACAGGTTCGGGATGATCGTCGCGCTCGCCGGACGGGTGCACGACCGGTGCCCGGCACCACTCCGACCGGCACCGACGCCACTCCACCCAGCACCAGCAGAGAGGGCCGCGAGCCAGCTGTGGACGATTCCACCAAGAACGAGACCGCCGAGGACAAGGCCGCGACGACCGAGGCGACCGCCGCGGAGTCCACGGCAGACGCGTCCACGGCGGACGGTGCCGCGAAGAAGCCCGCAGCACCGAAACCGAAGGGTGGGCGCGGGATCGACGGCGCCACCCAGGTGATCAACCGCGACAGCCTGCCGTCGGCCGAGGACCTCGAGGACCTGGACGACATCGACCCGCTGAGTGCGGAACCCGAGTCCGCGGAAACCGGCGAGACCGCTGCCGACGACAGCGCCCCCGACGACGCCACTCCTGCACCGAAGCGCCTCGGCCCGAGCGACTCGGCGACCACCGTCATCCAACGGTCGGATCTCCCCGACGCCGCCGAGCTCGAGGACCTCGACGACATCGACCCGACCGCCCCGGAGGCCGACGCAGCATCCCCCGAAGCCGAGCTCGCCGACTCTGAGACAGCAGCCTCGGACACCGAGTCCGGGCCGCCCGACGCCGAGGCTCCCGAGTCCGAATCCACTGAGCCCGAGCCGGATTCGGATTCGGATTCGGATGCCGAGGCGACCGCCGAACCGACCCTTCCCGACGACACGGACCCGTCGACGGGTACCGCGGTCAGCGCCGGTGTGGCAGCGGCAGGTGCGGCCGCGGTGGCAGCCGGATCGACGCCCGGCGATTCCGACGACGAGACCGATTCCGACGCCGAGACCGACACCGTCGACGAGACCGATGCCGACGCGGAGGCCGAAGCCGAAGCCGAGCCGGTGGACGACGACACGGCGACGGACGAATCCGCGCCGGACGAGACTGCACCGGACGAGTCCGTTGTCGCATCACAAGCAGACCAGGACCCCGTCGTCGACCCGGACGCCGAGGCGGAACCGGTGGACGACGAACCGGCCGACGCGACCGACACGACCGAGCCGGCGGTTCTCGAGGACGAGGCACCCGACGCAGCAGCGGACGAGACAGCGGCGGACGAGACGGCGGAGACAGAGGCCGACTCGCCGACCGAGGCGATCGCCGTCCCCGCCGGTGGGAGCACCGACACGACCGAGACGGAAACCTCCGACACGGAGACCGAGGCTGCCGCCGAGGACTCCGGATCGGACGCGGCGACGACCGTGATCCCCGCGGCAGCCGCTGCCGCCGCCTCTGCGCGGAGCGAGACGTCCGCGCAGGCCGAGGAGGAGGCCCGGACCACACCGGAGCCGGCCGTTTCGGCATCGACCGAGGGATGGACGACCACCGACCGCGAACCGCAGGTCATCCCGGGTAGCGGCCCCACGTCACCGAAGAAGAAGCGCGGCAAGGGTCTGCTGATCGCGGCGGCAGCGGTCGTGGTGGTGATCGTGGCCGTCGTCGGCGGCATCTTCGCCTACAACAGCCTGCGCGCACCGGCGCCCGCCGACGAGGCCGCGACCGTGGCCATGGATTACACGACCGCACTGTACGAGGGTGACCTCTCGACCCTGCGGTCGGTCACCTGCGGCGAGCTCAACGCTTTCTACAGCGATTTCGACGACGCCGCGTACCAGCGGACCTACGAGGCGCAGCGGGCCCGCAACGAACTCGTGCAGACGCAGGCGATCAACGCGGTCCGCGTCGTCGAAGGCGGTGACCAGGCCGTCGTCGAAGTGGTCGCGGTACACACCAATTCACCCGATCAGCCCGAAACCGTCACGCTGAACCTGCAGCGCGACGGCGACGACTGGAAGGTCTGCAACCCCACGTGACGAGCGGACATCGGTCCGGCCCACCGCCGGCCGGCCCGGGTGACCGTTCTGCGCCGGGCTACTTCACGCCCCCGTCCCGACCGGCACCACCTGCGGGCACGACGCCACGCCGGGGTCTCTCGACGGACATCCGTCCCGTGCCGGACAACCGGGTCCGAAGCAATCGAATCCGTCCCTACGACGTGGGTTCGCCGCAACGGTCCCGGTCGCGCGTCGACCCGGCCGTCGTCATCGCGGCGCTGGTGATGGTCGCGCTCGCCGCCGCGGTCGTCGTCGGGCTCGCCCTCACCTGAGGCGCTCCAGCACGGACACGTAGGTGGTTCGCCTGCTTGGCCTCATCGATGAACACACAGATGTCGCGACGCTGCGAGCATCGAGGGACCGCGGCAATTTCATCCTGTGCGACAGTGTTCAACCACCGGCGATGGGTAGATTGCACCTGTGCTGCTTGCCGAGGCCGGACTTTCAGAATGCGCTCCAGACGCTGCGTGCAGCGCGGATCTCAACCGTCTGGTCTATTTAGCTTTCGCATCCCTCGTCCTGTTCTCCGTATGGATCACGCTGTCGATGTTTGCAACGGTCGACGTCGTCGGTCATCGTCTCGGCCTGCAACGCAGTGTGGCCTGGCTGAGCATCGTCTGGATCGTTCCGATCGTCGGCGCGACCGTATGGCGTCTGAGCACGTGGTGGCCAGAACGCGATCCGACGCCGGATTCACCGACAGGCTGGTAAACCGAAAAGACAACTGCCCGCACCTCTTTCGGGGTGCGGGCAGCGATCGTGGGACTCTCCGTCAGGCAGTCAGGGACTTGCCGTTGGACTTGAGGTCGTTACACGCCTCGACGACGCGCTCGCTCATGTTGGTCTCGGCCTTCTTCGACCAGCTGCGCGGGTCGTAGACCTTCTTGTTGCCGACGTCGCCGTCGACCTTCAGCACACCGTCGTAGTTGCTGAACATGTGGCCGGCGACCGGACGGGTGTAGGCGTACTGCGTGTCGGTGTCGACGTTCATCTTGACGACGCCGTAGCTCAGGGCCTCGTCGATCTCGCTCTTGAGCGAGCCCGATCCGCCGTGGAAGACGAAGTCGAAGGGCTTGGCTCCGTCACCGAGGCCCAGCTTCTTCGCGGCGACTTCCTGGCCGGTGTTGAGGACATCGGGGCGCAGCTTCACGTTGCCCGGCTTGTAGACGCCGTGCACGTTGCCGAAGGTCGCGGCGAGCAGGTAGCGGTTGCCCGAGTCGCTGGCACCGAGGGCCTCGATGGTCTTCTCGAAGTCTTCGGGGGTGGTGAACAGCTTGTCGTTGATCTCGTTCTCGACGCCGTCCTCCTCGCCGCCGACCACGCCGATCTCGATCTCCAGGATGATGTTGGCTGCGCCGGCCTTCGCCAGCAGCTCCTTGGCGATCTCCAGGTTCTCGTCGAGCGGCACGGCGCTGCCGTCCCACATGTGCGACTGGAAGAGCGGGTTGCGGCCGGCGTCGACGCGCTCCTGCGACACCTGCAGCAGGGGGCGGACGTAGGTGTCGAGCTTGTCCTTGGGGCAGTGGTCGGTGTGCAGGCCGATGAGGACGTCGTACTTCTCGGCGACGACGTGCGCGAACTCGGCGAGCGCGACCGCACCGGTCACCATGTCCTTGACACCCAGGCCGGACCCGAACTCGGCGCCACCGGTCGAGAACTGGATGATCCCGTCACTGCCTGCGTCGGCAAAACCCTTGATGGCGGCGTTGATCGTCGACGACGAGGTGCAGTTGATCGCGGGGAATGCGTAACCGCCCTTCTTCGCCTTGTCGAACATCTCGGCGTACTGCTCCGGGGTTGCAATGGGCATCGACGGATCCTCCAGGGTGTTGATGTGCTCTGGTGTTCGGGTTCTCTCGCCGTCGATTGATGCTTCGGTGGCGAGCAGCCGGACTTCCCGCGGCCGGACTTCACTCAGTATGGCAGGTGCCACATCACCCGGCGCGGGCACCATTCATGCCCGGACCTGCTGGAAACCGGCGGTGGCGGACCCGTGAGATTCTGTCCTCGCCCCACGCGCAGGTACTCTGGGTCCCCGTGATCGACTCCGCGCTTGCCACCACGACCACCAACCTGGCGCTCCTGCCGGGATTCCTGGATCCGGTGAACCTGCTCAACTCGTTCGGCACGTGGATGCTGGCCGGTCTGCTGTTGGTCGTGTTCATCGAGTCGGGTCTGCTGTTCCCGCTGCTCCCCGGCGACTCGCTGCTCTTCACCGCCGGGCTCATCGTGGCGGCGAAGTCGGCGGAGATCGAGCCCTTCGCCCCGCTGTGGGTGCTCCTCGTCCTGATCCCCATCGCGGCCTTCCTCGGCGACCAGGTCGGGTACTGGATCGGCAAGAAGGCGGGGTATTCGCTGTTCCGGCCGGACGCGAAGATCCTGAAGCAGGTCTACATCGAGGAAGCGCACGAGTTCTTCGAGAAGCACGGTCCGGTGACGATCATCCTCGCGCGCTTCGTCCCCATCGTGCGGACCTACGCCCCGCTGGTCGCCGGTGCCGCGAAGATGCGGTACCCGATCTTCCTCACGTACAACATCATCGGCGCGGTCGCCTGGGGTGCGGGAGTCACGCTGCTCGGCTATTTCCTGGGCCAGATCGAGTTCATCCGCGACAACATCGACTACATCTTCCTGTTCATCGTCTTCATCTCGGTTCTGCCGATCATCACCGAGATCGTCAAGCGCATCCTGCGCTCGCGCAAGAAGGTCGTCGAGGAGGAGCCCCTCCCCGCGTCCGACGACGCCAAGAACTGAGCTTCCCTCACCACGCGGCGTCGAGGTCGGCGTGCTGCCGGACCCATGCGTGCATGGCGATTCCGGCGGCCACGCCCGCGTTGATGCTGCGCGTCGAACCGAACTGGGCGATCGACACCGTGAGATCGGCCTCGCGTTGCGCATCGTCGCTGACCCCGGGGCCCTCCTGACCGAACAGCAGCACGCAGTCGCGCGGTAGATCGGCTGTCTCGAGCGGACGAGCACCGGGAGTGTTGTCCACCGCCACCACGGTCAGCCCCTCGTCGCGAGCCCAGGAGATGAGATCGGACACCGTCTCGTGGTGCATCAGGTGCTGATAGCGGTCGGTCACCATCGCTCCGCGACGGTTCCAGCGGCGTCGTCCGACGATGTGGACGGCGGCCACCGCGAAGGCGTTGGCGGTGCGCACCACCGTGCCGATGTTCGCGTCGTGTGCGAAGTTCTCGATGGCGACGTGCAGCGGGTGCCTGCGCGCGTCGATGTCGGCGACGATCGCCTCCCGCGACCAGTACCGATAGGCGTCGACGACGTTGCGCGTGTCACCGTGCGCGAGCAGCTCAGCGTCGAGGCGCGGATCGTCGGGAACGGGACGGCCGGGGTGCTCGTCGGCCCACGGCCCCACGCCGACGGTCGGCCCGGTCTGCCACTCGGTGGGACCGGGCACGACCTCGGGATCCTCGGCGGGATCCGGGGCTGGGAGATCGTCGGGGTCCCCCGACCCGGCGTCAGGCAAGCCCGAGATCGCCGAGATCCAGGAGGGAGCGGTACGGCACGCCGAGCGCGGTGATGACCGCATCGGCGCCGGTCGCGCGGTCGACGACGGTGGCCACGCCGACGACGTTGCCGCCGACGCCGCGCACGGCCTCGACAGCCGCGGACGGCGAGGCGCCGGTAGTGCTGGTGTCCTCGACGACGAGGACGTCTCGGCCTTCGATGTCGGGCCCCTCGATCTGGCGTTGCATGCCGTGCGTCTTGGCCGCTTTCCGGACGACGAAGGCATCGACCGGCTTCCCGTCGGCGTGCATGATCGACGTCGCCACGGGGTCCGCACCCAATGTCAGGCCGCCGACGGCGACGTAGTCCCAGTCCGCGGTCAGTTCGCGCATCAGCCGCCCGATGAGCCGCGAGGCCTCGTGATGCAGGGTCGCCCGGCGCAGGTCGACGTAGTAGTCGGCCTCTTTACCGGACGACAGCGTCACCCGGGCGTGGACGACGGCGAGCTCGCGGACGAGCTCGGCGAGCCGTGCCTTCGCGGCCGGGTCGACCCGCGGGGTCTCGGCGGGAACCGGGGCGGACGAGGACATGCGACTTCCCTCTCGATCGACGTGCCGGGATTCGATCTCCGGCTGCGTGGGGTGGTGGCGCGATCAGTTGCGGTGGCGGTTGGGCCGTTCGCCGGTGTCCCGGCGAGGTGTCTCGTCAGCCGTTCCGGCCGACCCGCGGGTCCCGGACCCACGCACGGGCATCGGGGTCATCCGCCGGCCTCCGGTCGTCGGCGACGCCGGGGACGGAGTGGGAGGCTTTCGCGTCGCGGCCTGGTTCTCGGACTCCCCGGCCGGCGACCCACCGCCGGTCGGCGCGCCCGCGGCCTGTCGCCTGCGCTTGTCCCGCAGTGACTCGGTCTTCTCGTCGGCGAGCTCGGCCCGGGTGGGTCCGTGCGGGTCGCGCGGATCCGGCGAGTCCTCGGGTTCCCGCGTCGGCGGCAGCACCCGGAGGAGGTCGGCGAACCGGCGGACGACCTCCAGGCCGGTGTTCAGCTTGGCCGGGTCGTTGGTCACCGGCATCGAACCGAGCGCCCAGTTGCCCTCGTTCCACAGGACCTCGACGAACGCGGGCGCCTTGTTGGCGAGCGCGACCATCCGGCGGTCGCACACGCGGCGGGCGACGTCGAGATTGTTGGAGAACATGACACGCGGACCCATCGCGCCCAGCAGTTCCACGTCTTCCTCCGCGGGGGCGAGGACGTCTTCGTGCCGCAGGTCGACGACGACATGCGACGGCGAGGACCGTCGGACGGCGATCACGGTCGCGGTCTCGGCGAGGTCGAAGACCACGGCCTCCACCCCGGCGTAGTGTCCGTAGGCGACGTCCTGCACCGGGATGTGGTCGCCCACATTCATGGTGGCGCGACGGAAGACCTTGCGCAGCTTGGTGTCCGACTCGCGGAACTTGAACTCGTGCTCGTCGCCCCAGACCGCACGCTGGTGCCGTGCAACGCTCGACCGCTGGCGGTCGAGCCACAACAGGACACCCGCACCCAGTAGGGCCACGGCGGCGATCAGGAAATAGACGGTGGTCATCGCGCTACAGCCTACTATCGGCAGGCCCGCGGTGAGGTCATCCGCCTACCCGGATGTACCCGCGTTCCTTGTCGACGACGTTGACCAGCACGTCGGCCGGCTCCTCGGTGCCCGCCGCGACGTAGCGCCGGAGGTTGTCGAGGACCTGCTCGGCCAGCGCCTCGCGCCATCCGACGGCGTCTCCGCTCATGTGGGCCGAGATCGCGACCCCGGGCAGGTCCCACAGTTCGCTGTCGGCGGGCAGCGGCTCGGTGACGAAGACGTCGAGCGTGGCCGCCCCCAGATGCCCCGACCGGAGCGACGCGACGAGGGCCGCCTCGTCGACCAGTTCGCCGCGTCCGACGTTGACGAGGTGCGCGCCGGGTTTCATCGCCGCCAGTACCGCCGCGTCGATCATCCCGGCGGTCTGCTCGGTCAGCGGAGCGATCGCGACGACGGTGTCGAAACCGCCCACGTGCGCGGCGAGGTCGTCGGTGGCGACGACGTGTCCGAAGTCGGGATCCGACGCGCGCGCGGTCCGGCCCGCTCCCACCACCCGGATGCCCACGGCGCGAAGCAGTTTCGCGGTCGCTCGACCGATCCCGCCGGTACCGATCACGAGCGCGGAGGTGCGGTGGGTGGCCACCGTCTCGCGGTGTCGCCACTCGTGGTCGCGTTGCAAGGCCATCGACTCGTGTAAACCCTTGTGATGGGCGAGGATCGCGGCGAGGACGAATTCCGCGATGGGACGGTCGAAGACGCCGTGGGCATTGGTGACGACGACATCCGAGGACCGCAGTTCGTCGAAGAGCAGCGAATCCACCCCCGCGGCGCACACATGCACCCAGCGCAGGGATGTCGTCGCCGCACCCCAGTGCTCGGCGAGCCCGCGGGAGAAGAAGTCCCACAGCACGAGAACGTCCGCGCCCGGGAGGGCGGCGCCGAGATCGTCTGCCGTGCAGAGTCGTACCGTCGCGAGTTCTTCGATCTCGGCCAGGTTTCCCGGGGGGAGGGTGTCCGGCGAGGTCAGCAGTGCGACGACAGGTGGATGCGGGTGCATGCCCCCACCGTAAGCGTGACCTCGGCGTCAGGCGACCCAGCAGCGTAGGGCGCGAACCCTGGGCGGCGGAGTCAGCTCCGAAAACGCGAGGGCGCCTTCACCGATCGGCCAGCAGTCCGTTGAGAAGTAGGGTTCCCAGTTCGCCGAAAGCGTCGGCGGCACTCATCCCCGTGCGCTCGAGAAGAACTCCGGACTGGACACCTTCAATGGCCAGCGCCACCAGCTGGGCGGCGAAGTTCCCGTCGGTCGAACGGAAGTCCCCGGACTCGATGCCTTCTTCAATCAGCTCGCGCACGCGTTCGGCGGCGCGTGCTGTGTTACGCGCGTAGATCTCGGCGGTCGGAGCGAAAGCGACCATGTCGTCGTAGAACGCTTGAGAGTTGCGGCGCATCGCCTCGGCCACACCGTCGAGATAGGTCAGGATGCGCGTGCGAGGTTCGTCGTGTTCGGACACACGCTGCTCTATGACCTCTGCCGACGTTCCGAAGAATCGTTTGGTTGCCAGCACGACCATCTGTTCCTTGGTCGGCGCCACACTGTAGAGCGTCGCCCGGGAGCAGTGCAGACGTTCCGTCAACTCACCGACGGTGACAGTGGTGAATCCTTCGGCGAGGAAGATTGCTTCGATCCTGTCGAGCAGATCCGCGCGTCGCGCGGTGTCCACCCGTCGACGGCGCGGCGTCTTCACCTGCGCACGCCCACGATTCGCCACGTCTGCCATGCCGCGAGTCTGGCACACGAGTCGAACTCCATGCCGGATGACAATCGTGTGGTACCAAGTTGGGTACTACGTGATATCTTTAAGTACCCACGAGTTCACCATTGGAGTTGGCCATGGCATCCCCTGTTGACACCCGCGTGCGCGAGATCCTCGCCACCTACACCGGCGACGACGTCGATGTCGCCCACCTGCTCTGCGACCGGCACCCCGCAGACGCCGTGGCACTCACGTTCGTCGACGCGGACCGTTCGATCCGGCAGGTCACCTTCGGCGAATTGGCCGAGTCGTCGAAGCGGGTGGCCGCCGTCCTCGCCGCGCGCGGGGTCGGTCAGGGGTCCCGGGTGGCGACCCTGATGGGCAAGAGCCCGGAATTGCTGGCCGTGGTCCTGGGCATCTGGCGCCTGGGCGCGGTGTACGCGCCGCTGTTCACCGCGTTCGCGGAGGCCGCGGTGTCCTCACGGCTGGTCGATGCCGACGTGACGGTGGTGATCGCCGACGAGGGCCAGGCCCACAAAGTGCCCGACGGCACATGGGAACTGGTCGTCAACACCGCCGAGGCCTCCGACGGATCCTTGGCCGCGCTGACGCAGGCGGTGTCCGCCGGTGACGTGGCCGGGCAGACCTCGGTGGCCGTCGGCGGCGACGGACCCCTGGTCCACATGTTCACCTCGGGAACCACCGGCAAGCCGAAGGGCGTCGTGCACCCGGTGCGCTACGCCGCCGGGTGGCAGAGTTACCTCGAGTTCGGCCTCGGGGTGGACGCCGAGAGCGTGTTCTGGTGCGGCGCGGACCCGGGATGGGCCTACGGGCTCTACACCGCGATCGTGGCACCGATGGCCGCTGGGATCACCACCACGCTGACCCGCGGAGGTTTCTCCCCGCAGGCGACCTGGGCAGTGCTCGACGAGCTGCGCGTGACCGACTACGCCGCCGCGCCGACGGTGTATCGCGGTCTGTTGACCTCGTCGGACGCCCCGCCGGAGGGGTTGTCCCTCAAGCGGTTGTCCAGCGCCGGCGAGCCACTGACACCCGAGGTCAACGAGTGGGCGCAACAGGTCCTCGGGTTGCAGGTCCACGACCATTACGGGCAGACCGAACTGGGCATGCCGATCGGCTATCCCCACCATCGGCTCCTCGAACGGCCCATCGTCGCCGGCGCCATGGGGGTGTCCCTACCGGGTTGGCAGATGACCGTCCTGCGGACCGACACCGATGTCGCGGCGGACTTCGGTGAGGTGGGACAGCTGGCCGTCGACGTCACCGCCAGCGACTTCATGACCTTCACCGCTTACGCCGGGAACGCCGAGGCGACCGCGAAGCGCTTCCGCGGTGACGGACGCTACTTCCTGACCGGCGACATCGCCACGATCGACTCCGACGGCGTCATCCGGTTCTCCTCCCGCGACGACGACGTCATCCTGATGGCCGGCTACCGGATCGGGCCCTTCGACGTCGAGTCGGTGCTGCTCACCCATCCCGCCGTCGCCGAATGCGCCGTCATCGCCGCACCCGACCGCGTCCGCGGGGAAGTGGTCGAGGCCTTCGTCGTGCTCGCATCGAACTGGACCGTCGACGGGGCGACCACGGAAAGCGAACTGCAGCAATGGGTCAAGACCCACTACGCCGCCCACGCCTACCCGCGACAAGTACACCTGGTCCCGGCCCTGCCCAAGACCCCGAGCGGAAAGATCCAGCGCGCCGAACTGCGCAAGCAGCGCCGCGAACAGACCACCGAAGGCTCGCCGTCGTGAGCGCCGGAGACCCCCTGGGCACCGGAGACACCCCGACCGTTCTCGTCGCCGCCGATGGACCGATCCGGATCCTCACCCTCAACCGGCCGCGTCGTCGTAACGCGCTCAACGCCGAACTCATCGCCGATCTCGACCGCGCACTGAGCGACGCCGAAGCCGATCCCGACGCAGGCGCGATCGTGCTCACCGGGGCCGGCCCGTCGTTCTGTGCAGGCGCGGACCTGAAGTACTTCCTCGAGCTCGACGAACACGGAGAGTCACCCATCGAGTTCCTCCGCGACGTCTCCGCCCTGTGCACCCGACTGGAGACCAGCAGGCTACCCGTGATCGCCGCGATCCACGGGCACGCGGTCGCCGGAGGCATGGAGCTGGCATTGGCCTGCGACGTGGTGATCGCCGCCGACACCGCACTCATCGGCGACGGCCATGTCCGCAACAACCTGCTTCCCGCCGGCGGTGCCAGCGTCCGACTCCCGCGCAAACTCGGCGTCTCGATGGCCCGATGGCTGGCCTTGACCGGTGAACTCGTTGCCGCACAACAACTCATGCCCACGGGCTGGTTGCACAGCGTGGTACCCGAGGACACCCTCGTCGACGCCGCCACGGAGGCCGCACGCATCCTCACCGATCAGCACGGTCCCGCCCAGGCACGCTACAAACGACTGCTGTTCGACCTCGACACCGTCGACCCGCACACCGGCCTCGCCCTCGAGCTCGACACGTTCGACGCACACTGGCGCGCACACGACGTCCCCGCTGCACTGAAGAAATTCCTCACTCGCCAAACAACATCGGCACCCGCAGTACCCCAGACCGCGGTATCTCAGACAGGAGCACGACGATGAACCGTTTCGACTCACAGGTGGTCGTCATCACCGGCGGCGCCCAAGGACTCGGAGCAGCCATGGCCCAGCAGTTCGCCGCCGAGGGAGCCACTGTCGTCATCGGTGACGTCAATGCCGACACAGCCCGGGCCACCGCCGACACGATCGCCACCGCCGTCGGCCGGGAATGCCACGCCGACGCCATCGATGTCACCGACTCCACTCGGGTGACCGAGTGGATCGACTCGATCGCCGAAAGGCACGGCCGCATCGACGTCCTGGTCAACGCAGCCGGCATCATCCGCGACAACCGTGCCGAGAACATCTCCGACGCCGACTGGCACGCGGTGATCGACGTCTCCCTGTCCGGCACCTTCTTCTGCGCCCGCGCCGCGCTCCCCCACATGCGTGCCAACCGGTACGGGCGGATACTGTCGTTCTCCTCGATGAGCTGGCGCGGGAACTTCGGTCAGTCCAACTACGTCGCGGCCAAGGCCGGCATCGTCGGACTCACCCGCACCCTCGCACTGGAAACCGCACGCGAGGGCATCACCGCCAACGCCATCGCACCAGGACTCATCGAAACCCCGATGCTCGCCTCGATGGACGCCTCAGCCCGCGACAAGCTGGTTTCCAAAGTGCCCCAACGCACTACCGGCGACCCCGCGGACATCGCCGAAGCCGCCGCATTCCTGTGCTCCCCCGCCGCCCGCTACATCACCGGCATCGTCCTCGACGTCGACGGCGGCATCAGCATCGGATCATCCATCCGCTGACGGACCCTCACAGGACGACGGGAACCGACCCCGTGCGGCAGCCCGACCGGTCGAGCAGCGAGCCCAGTCGCTTGGGGGTCTCCAGCGTGACCGAACGGTCTGCGACGACGAGCCCCGGTACGCGGCTCTCGAGTTGCTGCTCGAACTCCGACAGCTCGCCGATGGTGTGCAACCACACGCCCATCACGATGTTCGCGGTGCCGGTCACCTCGCAACACACCCGCACCTGGGGCAGGTCGTCGAGCGCGTCTACGAGCGCCGAGATCGACCGCGACGACGCCCGCGCCCACACGTTCGCCGTGACCGGCCAGCCGCTGATGACATGGGCCACTTCGCATCTGATCGACAGAACGCGTTCGGCGACGAGGGCGGTCAGCCGACGCCGGACGGTCGGAGCACTCAGTCCGCTCGCGGCAGCCAGGTCGACCGCCGAGCGTCGACCGTCCTCGGCCAGCGCGGCGATGAGCCGCAGATCCATCTCGTCGGGTCCGTGCACCAGCGGACGATGCTCGGGCCGGTACTCGCCGAGCACCGACTCGTCGGCGTCGGAGAGCGTGTGCACCCGCCAGCGTTCGCTCTCGCCGAAGACCCGCATCACCACCCTCGTCCGGGTCCTGGCGACGCCCTCGGTCTCGGCGAGGCGCTGCACCCAGTCGCCGAGGAAACCGAGGTCCGGGACCATCACGGTCAGCAGGAGGTCGCCGTCGCCCGCGGTGCGCTGGATCGTGGCCACATGCCGGTCGGCGGCGAGATGCTCGACGAGCTCCTCTCGCCGCGACGACGCCTGGACCTCGACGAAGGCGCTGCAGCGGGTGTTGAGGTACGCGGCACCGGGATAGGTCACGATCCAGGCGAGCCCACTGTCGACGAGCCGCTCCCAGCGACGGGCCGCGGTCGCCGCGCTCACGCCCACGACGTCGCCGACCACGCCCCAGGGCGCCCGCGGCGCGACCTGCAGAGCGTGAACGATCTGATAATCGAGGTCGTCCGGCACGCAACAATCCTGCATCACGCGGTGAACTTTTTTCGGTATCGGCAGTCGCCGGGACAGCCCGCGGCAGCGCTCCTACGTTTCCTCCCAACACCCAGTGGCCGCACGGGCGGTCCGGAAACGAGGAGGACGATCAGTGAAGGTCTGCGTCATCGGCGGAGGTCACGGCTCTTACGCGGCTGCGGCGGAACTCAGCGAGAAGGACCACCATGTCACCTGGTGGCGACGGGACTCCGCGGCGTTCTCGTCGCTGGTCGAGCGCGGGACGCTCGACATCGACGATCACCTCGGCCGGCGGCAGATCGGTGTCGACGGTCTGCACCTCGGCGACGGCGACACGGGCGGTGGAACCGGCGGTGGAATCTCGATCGTCGCCGATCTCGCCGAGGCGGTGTCCAACGCCGAGGTCGTCGTCGCGCCGGTTCCCGCCTTCGCCCACGAATCGCTCGCCCGGCAACTCGCGCCGCACCTGCGCGACGGTCAGATCGTCTACCTGCCGCCGGGCAGCTTCGGGTCGATCGTGTTCGCGCAAGCGGTGCGCGCGGCGGGCAACCCCGCCGACGTCGCGTTCGCCGAGACCGGCACCCTGCCCTACCTCGCGCGCAAACACGGTGACACCCGCGTCGTGGTCAGCGGATACGCCACGCGCCTGCCCACGGGGGTCTTCCCGGCGCGGCACACCGACCGGGTGCTCGCGGTTCTCGGCGAGGTCTACTCCGCCGTCGAGCGCGTCGAGGACGCTCTCAGCGGCGCGCTGATGAACGCCGGGCCCATCATCCACCCGCCGCTCATCCTGATGAATGCCGGTCCACTGGAACACTTTCCGTCATGGGACATCCACAACGAGGGTACCCAGGACTCCATCCGGCGGGTCACCTCCGCGCTCGACGCCGAGCGCATCGCGGTCCGGGAGGCACTCGGCTACGGTGCGCCGCACTTCCCGCTCGCCGACCACTACACCGCCGACGGCGACGAGTGGATGTACGGCAACGCCGCCCACGAGAAGCTCACCGACAGCGGCGACTGGCGCGAGAACATCGACCTGCGGACCCACCGCTACATGACCGAGGACGTCGAGATCGGCCTCGCGCTGCTGAGTTCCGTGGCGACGTGGGCGGACGTGCCGTCTCCGGTGGCCGACGGCCTGCTCGCCCTCGCCGGGGCGGTCACCGGACGCCCGGCCGCGACCCGCGGGCGCACCTTGGCGAACCTGGGGCTGGCCGACCTCGACCCGTCCGGCATGCGGGCATTTCTCCACGACGGGCCGGCGCAGTGACGGGCCGCCACGTCGCCGTTGTCGGCGCCGGCCGGATGGGCCAGGGCATCGCCGCTGCGCTGGCCTTCGGGAATGTCGCGGTGACGGTCGTCGACCTCCGCGACCGCGGCGCCGGCGCATCGGCCTATCTCGACGGGGTCCGCGCATCGGTTCGGCAGGCACTCGCGCACAAGGTCACGCTCGGCCTGCTGGCGGTCGAGGACCTCGAAAACGTCGCGGCTCTGGTGACGGTCGTCGGAGAGGTCGACGCCCTCGCCCCGATGGCCGGGGCGGATCTCGTCTTCGAAGCCGTGCCCGAGGTCGCGGAGGTCAAGCGCGACACGCTCACCTGGATCGAGGCCATGGTCGGCGACACCGTCCCCATCGCGTCGACCACGTCGAGTTTCCTCGTCGACGAACTCGCCGGCTCGCTGGCGGCGCCGGCCCGATTCCTCAACGCGCACTGGCTCAACCCGGCCGATCTCATGCCGCTCGTCGAGGTGGCGCCCGGCACGGCGACGAGTCCCGGGGCCGTCGAGGCCACCCGCGACCTGCTGGTCGCGGTCGGGAAGGTCCCCGTGGTGTGCGCCCCGTCGCCCGGGTACATCGTCCCCCGGCTCCAGGCGCTGGTGATGAACGAGGCCGCGCGCATGGTGGCCGAGGGGGTGGCGAGCGCCGCGGACATCGACACCGCTGTCCGCATCGGATTCGGTTCGCGCTTCGCGGTTCTCGGGTTGCTCGAGTTCATCGACTGGGGCGGCTGCGACACCCTCTTCCACGCGTCGAACTACCTGCGTCGAGAGCTCGGCGAGAGGTTCGCACCAGCAGCGCTGGTCGAGACGAACATGACGTCCGGCCGCCGTGGGATATCCGACGGCGCAGGCTTTTACGAGTTCGACCCGGCGACCGTCGCCGACTACCGGGCACAGCGGATCGCCGACTTCGCGCGAGTGCTCGACGCCGTCGGACGCCTCGCCCGCCACGAGGAGTTCAGCAAGGCCGACTGACCCGACCAGACACGCCCACGTCCCGCCACCGGAGTCCCCGGCGGCGCGGTGAAGCACGCCCGGTCGCGTCCAATGAGTCGGCGCGGTAAAGCTTTTCCCGATTCCCCGCGAGCCGCGGGTCCGACACAATCGATTCATCCACGAGTACAGCCAACGAACGCCGGCCTCCACGGCCCGTTCGACCACCGATGAGGAGTGATCCGTGGTAACTCTCGACAACTCTGCACCACCCGACCCGTCGGCACCGAGTGCCGCCCCGCCCCGGCGGGAGCGCACCACGCGCGTCGCCGTCGCGTCCGGCGTCGGCACGATCATGGAGTTCTACGACTTCGCGATCTACGGCACCGCGACGGCACTGGTCTTCAACAAGATCTTCTTCAACGTCGACGATCCCTGGTTCGGCACCTTCCTCGGATTCGCGACCTTCGCGGTCGGTTTCGTGATGGCGCCGATCGGTGCCCTGATCTTCGGACATTTCGGGGACAGATTCGGTCGGCGCAAGGCGCTGACCGCGGCCTTCCTCCTCATGGGCGGGTCGACCCTGGCGATGGGCGTCCTCCCCGACTATCAGGCCATCGGGATCGTGGCGCCGATCATCCTGATCTTCCTCCGCATGGTGCACGGCATCTCACGAGGCGGTGAGATCGGCGGCGCGGCCCTGCTCGCCGCCGAACACGCGCCGGCGCACCGGCGTGGTCTGTACGGGTGTTTCGTCACCCTCGGTTCGCCGGTCGGCGGCATCCTGGCCAATCTGTCGTTCGCGCTCGTGCTGCTGATGCCCATGGAGCAGGTCCTGGCGTGGGGCTGGCGCATCCCGTTCCTCATCGGCGGCGTCGTACTGGCGATCGGGGTGTGGACGCGATCCCGGGTCAGCGAGACACCGGACTTCGTCGAGTCCAAGCGGGCAGAGGAGAACTCGCCGCCGGCCTTCGCGGTTCTCCGGCAGAACTGGCGTCGTGTCGCCCTGGCGGCCGGGATCAACGTCGGTCAGAACTGTTACGCCTTCCTGTTGTTCACGTTCATGCTCTCCTTCCTGACCGAGACCGATCCGGGACGCGGCTTCGAGCGGTCGCCGGTGGTCCTGGGCAGTACGCTGGCGCTCGCCTGTCACGCAGCGACCGTCGTGCTCGGCAGTCACCTGTCCGACCGATTCGGCCGCAAACCGGTGATCGGATTCGGGATGATCACGTCACTGCTGTTCGCACCGATCCTGTTCTGGGTCACCGCGTCCGGGTCCCTGGCGGCCTGCATCACGGTCATCTCGATCGGGTTCGCGCTCACCGGCTTCGTCTACGGTCCGATGCTGACGACCTTCGCGGAGCTGTTCCCGATCACGCAGCGCTACAGCGGCATCGGGATCGGCTTCCAGGTCGGCGCGGTGCTGGGCGGCGGCCTGGCCCCGATGATCGCGAACCGGATCGTCAGTGCCACCGGCAGTGTGATCCCCGTGGGGATCTACGCGGCAGCACTGATGGCGATCAGCCTCTGCTGCCTGATGGTCATCCGGGAGACCGCGCCGGCCCTCGCCGGACGACCGCCACGACGACAGCGTCCGCGGAGCTGAGCCGAGGCGCTATTGACAGCATCCTGTCTTAATGACAGGATGCTGTCATCGTCGTTTCGAGGAGGCATCATGAAAACCGTCCATCTCGCCCTGTACCCGACCCTCGCGGACTGGGAGTTCGGCTACGTGGCATCGGGTGTCAACAATCCCGAGTACCAGGCCGAGCCGGGGTCGTTCCGCATCGTGACCGTCGGCGCCTCGCGGGAGCCGGTCCGCACCATCGGCGGGGTCACGATGGTGCCCGACACCACACTCGACGACGTCCAGCCCGAGGACAGCGCGATGCTGGTCCTGCCCGGCGCCCAGATCTGGGAGTCCAACGACGCCTTCGTCGACGCCGCCCGGCGCTGGGCGGATGCCGGAACTCCGGTCGCCGGGATCTGCGGAGCCACAATGGGCCTCGCACGCGCGGGGCTGCTCGACGACCGACGCCACACCAGCAACGCGCCCGAGCAGCTGACACCTACGGGTTATGACGGAGCCGCACACTACGTCGACGCCCCTGCCGTCACCGATCGCGGAGTCATCACCGCCGCGGCCATCGCACCCGTCGATTTCGCACGCGAGGTCTTCGCACTGCTCGGCATCTACTCTCCGCCGGTTCTCGACGCCTGGTACCAGCTCTACGGCCACCAGGACCCCAGCGGCTTCTACGCCCTGGCCGGCGAGCAGTGAGCGACCACCAAGATCTGCTGTCGGCCTCGGCACTGACCGCCTTCCGCCTCAACGGCCAGTTCCTCGCGCTCGCCGAACGTCTCGCCGAACCCGCCGCCCTGACCGCCACGCGCTGGCAGGTACTCGGCGCGGTCCTCGACGAACCGTTGCCGGTCGCGGGTGTCGCGCGGGCGATGGGGATCACGCGGCAGAGCGTCCAGCGCACCGCCGACCTGCTCGTCGCCGACGGACTGGCCGAATACCGGGACAATCCGGCCCACCGGCGGGCCAAGCTCGTCGCCCCCACGGCGGCGGGTCTCGCGGCCGTGCGGGCCATCGACCCCGGGCACCGCGAAGCAGCCGACCGACTGGCGACAGTCCTCGACCCCGTCCGATGGGAACAGGCATTGCACGCACTCCAGGACCTCAGCGCCGCACTCGACACACTCGACGGCCAGCGCTGATGTCCAATTGTTGACAATCGTACGATCTGGCGTCACCGTGTACGCATGACCGCCAGCGTTGACTCCCCGATCCGCAACAGCCAGACCGCGTCGCTGAGCCCGGCGCTGAAGCAGGCGACGCCCGTCGTCGTCGACACCGCGGCGGGTTCGTGGATCCGGGGTACCGACGGTCGCGACTACCTCGACTTCACGACCGGTATCGGTGTGACCAGCACCGGACACTGCCACCCGCACGTCGTCGCCGCCGCACAGGCGCAGTGCGCCAAGGTCATCCACGCGCAGTACACCACCGTCATGCACACGCCGCTCCTGGAGCTCACCGCTCGTCTCGGGGCGGTACTGCCCGCCGGACTCGACTCCGTCTTCTACGCCAACTCCGGTTCCGAAGCCGTCGAGGCCGCCATCCGCCTCGCACGGATGGCCACCGCGAAACCCAACATCATCGTCTTCCAGGGCGGATTTCACGGCCGGACGGTCGCGGCCGCCAGCCTGACAACCGCGGGGACCCGCTTCTCGGCGGGCTTCTCCCCCCTGATGAGCGGCGTGCACATGGCGCCGTTCCCCTACGCCTACCGATACGGCTGGGACACCGACACCGCCGTCGACTTCGCGCTTCGCGAGCTCGACTATCTGCTCCAGTCGCGCGTCGCACCCAACGACACCGCCGCGTTCCTCATCGAACCTGTCCTCGGCGACGGCGGATACCTGCCCACCCCGCCGCGGTTCCTGCAGGGTCTGCGGGAACGAGCCGACCGCCACGGCATCCTCCTCGTCCTCGACGAGGTGCAGGCGGGATTCGGTCGCACCGGCAGGTTCTGGGGTCACCAGCACGCCGACGGACTGATCCCCGACATCCTCATCACCGCCAAGGGTCTGGCATCCGGCTTCCCGATCTCGGCGATCGCGGCGCCGACGGCTCTGATGAGCAAGGCGTGGCCGGGGTCGCAGGGCGGCACGTACGGCGGGAACGCCGTCGCGGCCGCCGCCGCGATCGCGACCCTCGACGTGATCGAGTCCGAGGGTCTCGTCGAGAACGCGCGCGTACGCGGTGAGCAGCTGCTCGCCGGCCTGCGAGAGGTGTGTGCGGCGTTCCCCGGGGTCGGGGACGTGCGCGGCCTGGGACTGATGGCCGGGATCGAGTTCGTCACCACGGATGCCGCCGGGAACACCACGCCCGACGCGGCGGCGGCGCTCGCCGTCCAGCAGGCCACCACGGCCCAGGGGCTGCTGTCCCTCACCTGCGGGCCCTCTGCCAACGTCGTGCGTCTCATCCCCGCTCTGGTGGTCACGGCCGAGGAGATCGACCTCGGCGTCGCCCGGTTCGCGGCCGCACTCGCCACCGCGCTCGGTTAGCCCGGTTCCGGTGGACATCGCGGCCGAACTCACCAGACTCGGCGTCGACGCAGACTCCTCGACGCGTCGCCTCGCCGAATACTCCTACGACGCTTCCAATTACCGGGTTCCACCGCTGGCCGTCACCTTCCCGCGCACCGCCCGGGAGGTCGCGACGGTGGTCGGATGGTGTCACGAACACCGGGTACCCGTCGTCCCTCGCGGTGGCGGCACCTCGATGGGCGGCAACGCGATCGGCCCCGGAGTGGTGATCGACCTGTCCCGGCATCTGGATCGGGTCCTGTCCGTCGACGCCGAATCCGCGACCGCGGTCGCGGGCGCGGGGATCGTGCTGACCTCCCTCGCCGCGGAGGCACGGGCCGCGACCGACGGCACACTCACGTTCGCGCCGGATCCGTCGTCGGCGTCGCGTGCGACCCTCGGCGGTGCGATCGGCAACGACGCCTGCGGCAATCACTCGGTCCGCCACGGTCGCACGAGCGATCACATCGTCGAACTGCATCTCGTGACGGCGGAGGGGTTGCTGCTCACCGCAACCCGCGACGGACTGCGGGCCGCCGATCCCGCCGACGGTGCGGCGGTGACGCGAGCAGCCGAGATCACCGGATCGCTGCGGGAGCTGACCGCTGCGAACCTGGCCATCCTGCGGACCCAGCTCGAGACCATTCCGCGGCAGGTCTCCGGCTACCACCTTGCCAAGTTGCTGCCGGAGAACGGTTTCGACGTAGCGCGCGCCCTCGTCGGCAGTGAGGGAACCTGCGCGATCGTCGTGTCGGCGAGCGTCGCGCTGGTGCCGGTCGCGACATCGCAGCTCCTGCTGTGCATCGGCTACCGCTCCCCCGCCGACGCCGCTCGGGACGTACCGGCGATCCTGCCGTTCGCGCCGTCGGCCATCGAGGGCATCGACCGCAAGATCGTCGCCACGATGGCGGCACGGCGTGGCCGCGAGTCCGTCGCGGGCCTGCCCGCGGGATCGGCCTGGCTCTTCGTCGACCTCGACGAACACAGCGCCGCGGCACAATCCGAATCCGATGTGCCGGCCACCGCCAAGCGGCTCCTGGACCACCTGCGTGCGCAGGGGCGGATGATCGGCGCCGCCGTGGTCGACGACCCCGTCCACCGCAAGGCGCTCTGGCGTGTCCGCGAGGACGGCGCGGGTCTCTCGTCACGACTGGCCGATCCCGACGACGAGAGCATCGGTGACGGTTACGAATCCTGGCCGGGCTGGGAAGACGCAGCCGTCGCGCCCGAGCGGCTCGCCGACTACCTCGACGACTTCGCCGGCCTGCTCGACCACCACGGCCTCACCGGCGTCATGTACGGACACTTCGGCGCCGGCTGCATGCACGTCCGCATCACCTTCGACCTCCGTTCCGCCGAGGGACGCACGGTGATGGCGCGCTTCTGTACCGAGGCCGCGGAACTCGTGGTGCGGCACGGAGGTTCGCTGTCCGGCGAGCACGGTGACGGACGCGCCCGGTCGGCACTCCTGCCGATCATGTACAGCCCGGCGATGATGTCGGCGTTCGCCCGGTTCAAGGCGATCTGGGATCCACACGGAATCCTCAACCCGGGCAGCATCGTCGACCCGCCACCCATCACCACCGACCTCGCCCTCGCCGACGTGCCGCGTCGGAGCTGGCCCACCAGCTTCACCCTCGGACATGACACCGCCGGACCGGATCCCGCGGAGCTCCCACTCATCGACCCGTTCGTCCACGCGGTGCAGGGGTGCATCGGTGTCGGACGGTGTCGTGCGGATGCCGGCGGGGTGATGTGCCCGAGCTACAAGGCCACCCGCGACGAGAAGGACTCCACTCGCGGTCGAGCCCGCGTGCTGCAGGACATGGTCCGCACCGCTCCCACCGTCGACGACGGGTGGCGGTCCACCGATGTCGCCGAGGCCCTGGAACTGTGCCTGTCGTGCAAGGCGTGTTCCACCGACTGCCCGACCGGGGTCGACATGGCCACCTACAAATCGGAGTTCCTGGACCACCACTATCGGCGGCGGCTCCGGCCGCTGTCGCACTACTCCCTCGGGTGGATGCCCGCGTGGTTGTCGGCGGCGGGGCTCGCGGCACCGGTTCTCAACCGCGCACTGCGGTCCCGGCTCAGCGGTCTCGCCGCACGCGCCGGCGGCCTCGATCCCCGACGCACCATGCCCGCGTTCGCGTCGCATCGGGCCCGGCGCACCCACCTCGGACCTCTCGCCCCCGTCGATGCGAGTTCCTCGGTCGTGTTGTTCGTCGACTCCTTCACCCGAGCATTCCGCCCGCATGTGGCCACCGCCGTGGCCGAGGTCCTCCGCGCTGCCCACTCCGTCGACCGTGCGTCCGATCCCGTCGACCGTGCGTCCGATCCCGTCGGCTGTGCGTCCGACAACTGTTGCGGCCTCACGTGGATCTCGACGGGGCAGCTGGGCCACGCCCGAAAGGTGCTGCGCCGCACTGTCGCCGACCTCGACGACGGCACGGACAGGCCGATCGTGGTTGTCGAACCCAGTTGTGCAGCGGCGCTGGCGAAGGATCTTCCCGAACTCATCCCGACCGAGGCCGCGCGGCGCGTGGCCGCACGCGTGCGGAGTTTCGCCGCCCACCTCCCCGCTCTGCTCGATGCGGGCTGGCGACCACCGGCCCTGCCCGACGAGGTGACGCTGCAGACCCACTGCCACGAGTACGCGGTCTTCGGCGCGCGGGTCGGCGTCGCCGCTCTCGAGGCCCTCGGGGTCACCGTGCACACTGCAGACGGGTGTTGCGGTGTCGCCGGCAACTTCGGTTTCGAGAAGGGGCACTACGAGGTCAGCATGGCCGTCGCGGAAAACGGCCTGGCGCCTGCACTGCGCAACGACCCGCATCGGCCCGTCGTCACCGACGGTTTCAGCTGCGCGATGGCCGTCGAACACCTCGCGACCGTCGACGACGCCCTCTCCCACGGGCGGCCACGCGGAGTCCATCTCGCCGAGCTGCTCGCCACGTCCCCCGATACAGCCACCGACATCCGAGGAGTACGACCATGACGGCCCCCGCCCCCGTGACCCTGCACAACGCTCCCGAAGCCGTGTCCCGCGTCCACACCGACCTGTTCATCGGTGGCACATGGACTCCCGCCGCTTCCGGCGAGCGCTTCGACGTCGTGAATCCGGCCACGGGCGACGTGCTCGCCCGCGTCGCCGACGCCGACGCCGTCGACGCCAGGCATGCGCTCGAGACCGCGGCCGCGCATCAGGCCGGGTGGGCGGCCACCTCACCGCGCAGCCGCAGCGAGATCCTCTATCGCGCACATCGGCTCATCATGGACCGGGTCGACGAGATCGCCGCGGTGATGACCGCCGAGATGGGTAAGCCTCTCGCCGAGGCCAAGGGCGAGGTCGCCTACGGCGCCGAGTTCTTCCGATGGTTCGCCGAGGAGGCCGTCCGCATCGGCGGCGATTCCACCACCACCGGCGACGGATCGCATCGGATCGTGGTGACCAGGCAACCCGTGGGCCCGTGCATCCTGATCACGCCGTGGAATTTTCCGTTGGCCATGGGAACCCGCAAGATCGGGCCGGCGATCGCGGCGGGATGCACCATGGTCATCAAACCCGCCGAACTCACCCCGCTCACCACTCTGCTGCTGGCCGACATCCTCGTCGAGGCGGGCCTCCCACCGAGTGTGCTGAACGTCGTGACCACCAGCGACCCGTCGACGGTCGTCACCGAGTGGATGGAGAGCGGCCTCGCCCGCAAGATCAGCTTCACCGGGTCGACCGAGGTCGGGAAACTGTTGCTGCGACAGGCGGCAGGCACGGTCATGCGCACATCGATGGAGCTGGGCGGCAACGCGCCGTTCATCGTGTGCGCCGACGCTGACATCCCACGAGCCGTCGACGGTCTGATGTTCGCCAAGATGCGAAACATCGGTCAGGCCTGCACCGCCGCCAACCGGGTCTTCGTGCACCGCAGCGTGATCGACGAGTTCACCGCCGCTTTCGCCGCGAAGATGGCCGGGCTGCGGGTCGGCGACGGTGCGGCCGACAACGTCCAGGTCGGCCCGCTCGTCGAACGCGCGGCCGTCGAGAAGGTCTCGACGCTGGTCTCCGACGCCGTGGCCAAGGGTGCAACGGTGGTCTGTGGAGGTGAGAACCCGGAGGGCCCAGGCTTTTTCTATCCACCGACCGTCTTGACCGGCGTCGGACTCGACGCGGATCTCATGCGCACCGAGATCTTCGGGCCGGTGGCCGCGATCGTCCCGTTCGGCAATGCCGACGAACCGGACGATCCCGCGGCCGACGACGAGGTCATCGCGCTGGCCAACGACACACCGTGGGGGCTGGTCGGCTATCTGTTCAGCCAGGACGTCGACCGTTGCGCCAGACTGTCGGCCGCGCTGGAAACCGGTATGGTCGGGGTCAACACCGGCGCCGTGTCCAATCCGGCGGCCCCGTTCGGCGGGGTCAAGGAATCGGGACTCGGACGCGAAGGTGGACGCGTGGGCATCGAGGAGTTTCTCGACATGAAGTACACGGCCACGCCGATTCCCCTTCGCTGACAACATTTCCGGAACCGGTCTGGGTTCAGACAGGCAGGAGCGAGAAAACCATGTACCTGGGTGCTCAGCTGTTCACCGACAGCGAGTACGAGCAGCGCCTGACCCGTGTCCGTGAGCTCATGGACCGTCAGGGTCTGTCGGCGATCATCGTCACCGATCCGGCCAACATCTTCTACCTGATCGGCTACAACGCCTGGTCGTTCTACACCCCGCAGATGCTGTTCGTGCCGATCGACGGCGAGATGGTCTTCTACGCTCGCGAGATGGATGCGCATGGCGCACACCGGACGACGTGGTTGCCGGCCGATCAGATCGTCGGCTATCCGGAGAGCTACGTGCACCGTCCGCACCTGCACCCGTTCGACTGGGTCGCCTGGTCACTGCGCCAGCGACACCTCATCGCACCGGCGTCCAACACCGGGTCGGTGGGTCTGGAGATGGACTCACACTTCTTCTCCCCCAAGGCCTACCGCGCTCTGTTCAACGCGATCCCGGAGTGGAAGCTCGTCGACAGCTTCGAGCTCGTCAACTGGGTACGCTCGGTCAAATCCGACGCCGAGGTGCAGCTGATGCGCCAGGCCGGAATGGTGTGCTCGAAGGCGATGCGCGCCGCCATCGACACCATCGACATCGGTGTCCGGCAATGCGATGCGGCCGCGGCCATCTCGCAAGCGCAGATCACCGGCACCCCGGAGTACGGCGGCGACTATCCGGCGATCGTCCCGATGATGCCCACCGGCGCGGCGGCCGACACCCCGCACCTCACCTGGCACCAGGGCACTTTCGTGGAGAACGAGGCAGTCGTCATCGAGTTGACCGGTGCACACAACCGCTATCACTGCCCGCTAGCCCGAACCGTGTCGCTCGGCACTCCGAGCAAGGACCTCGACTACGTCGCCAAGGCCACCGCCGAGGGACTGAACAATGTGCTCGAGGCCATCAAACCGGGCGTGGCCACGCGCGAACTCGCGTCCACGTGGAACTGGACGCTCGCGAAGTACGGCCTCGAGAAGCCCTCGCGGCTGGGCTACTCGATCGGCATCGGGTATCCGCCCGACTGGGGCGAGCGGACCATCAGCATCCGCAGCGAGGACGAGTCGGTGCTCGAGACCAACATGACGTTTCACATCGTCTGCGGAATGTGGATGGACAACTATGGTTTCGAGCTGTCCGAGTCGGTCCGCGTCAGCCCGACCGGCGTCGAGACCTTCACCGACTTCCCCCGCGAACTGATCCAGAAGTAGCCACAGAGAGACGAGGTGAAGAAAGTGACCACAACCGAAACCGCCTATCAGACCCGGCATTCGGCACCAACACTACCGTTGGCGGGCCGTGCCAAGGACCTGGTCGGTTCGATGATCGATTCGTCGACCTCGCTGCTGGCCGCGCAGTCGCACGACATCGTGCGCTTCGCGATGGGGTCCCCGGCGGACGAGGCGGTGCCGGCCGACGAGTTCCGTCAGATCGCCGGTGAGATCCTGGACAACTCGTCGTTCACCTACGGGGCCACCGAGGGCGAACCACGGCTGCTGCAACTCCTCGTGGACTATCTCGCCACGACTCCCGACCCATCCACCCTGGATCGGCTGGTCATCACCACCGGCGGGATGCAGGGACTCGACCTCGCCTGCAAGCTGTTCGTCGACCCCGGTGATCTGGTCGTCGTGGAGTCCCCCACGTACACCAACGGCAGCGCCACCGCGCTGTCGTATGGCGCGCAGCTGCTCGAGGTCCCCGTCGACGACGACGGTATGCAGGTCGACCAGCTGGAGGCGCTCGTCGCGCGCACCCGTCAAACGCCCAAGGCGATCTACACCATCCCCACGTTCCAGAATCCGTCCGGCGTCACCATGTCCGAGGAACGACGCCGCGAACTGCTACGGCTGGCGCACACCTGGGGTTCGGTCGTCATCGACGACGATCCGTACGGGCTGTTGCGGTTCGCCGGCACCGACATCCCGACCTTCCAGACCCTGAGCCCCGGCGATCCGCTGATCTTCTCCGTGCGCACCTTCTCCAAGATCCTCGCCCCGGGCTGGCGGGTCGGCTGGGTCGATGCGGATCCGTCGCTGCGCCAGCTGTTGATCAACGGCAAGCAGGCGATGGACACGTGCACCAACGTGCCCAATCAGCACATCGTCGCCGAGTACATCGCCCGCGGCGGTCTCGAGGACCACCTCGCCGGGATCCGCGTACTGTACCGAGAGCGCAAGAACGCCATGCTCGACGCAATCGCGCGTCATCTGGGCGATCGCGTGGTGACCACGAACCCCGAGGGCGGGTTCTTCCTGTGGGTCACGTTGCGCGAGGAATTCGCCGAGATCGACACCCGGGAGCTCTTCGAGATCGCGCTCGCCGACGGTGTGGCGTTCATCCCCGGCCCCGCGCTGTCGCCGGGCGGACGCTTCCGGAACTCGATGCGCCTCTGCTTCGCATCGAGCACCCCGGAGCGGATCGACGAGGGTGTCCGGCGTCTCACGGCCAGTCTTGAGAAGATGGTCGGGTGAGTGGTGAACCAGACCTGACCGCAGCCGAGTCCGCAGTGCTCGGCTCCATCGACGAGGCCGCCATCACCTCGCTCACCTCGGCCCTGGTCGAGGCGCCCAGCGAGAACCCCGGCGGCACCGAGTCGGCCGCCGTCGCGGTCCTCGAGAATGCCTGCCGCACGCTCGGTTTCGACGTCACGACGCACGAAGTGTCCCCGGGGCGACCCAATCTCGTCGCCACCGTGCGCGCCGGGACAGCACCGGGGCTGATGTTCCTCGGACATTCGGATGTGGTCCCGGCGGGCCCGAATTGGTCGGCCGATCCGTACACGGTCCGTATCCGCGACGGCCGTATCTACGGCCGCGGTGCCACCGACATGAAGGGCGGACTCGCCGCCGTCGTCGCGGCGATGAGCGCCCTCTGCCGGGCCGGCGAGGCCGGCATCGAACTCTCCGGACCGGTCCGCCTGGTGTGCACGGTCGACGAGGAGGAACACGGAACCGGCGTGCGGGACTTCGTGGGCCGTCCCGCCGACCACGAGTTCCTCGGTTGCGTGGTGGCCGAACCCACCGACATGCAGGTGGTCCGGGGCTGCCGGGGCGCGTCGTACATCGAGATCGAGGTGACCGGACGCGCCGCACACTCCGGGCGCCCCTCGGACGGACGCAGTGCCATCGACGCCGCGGCGGCCATCGTCGAGATCATCCGGGCCGACGGCGAGCGGCTGGCCGAGTCCGCCGACGATCTGCTCGGCCACGGCACCTGGAATGTCGGGACCATCGCGGGCGGACAGGGCATCTCGGTGGTCGCACCCGGTTGTTCACTCGGCATCGACCGGCGATTGATGCCCGACGAGGACCCGCATCGGATCGCCGAGGACCTGCGAACGGCCATCCGCGACAGCGGGATCGACACCGACGGCATCACTGTCGACGTCCAGGTGACCATGGAGATGCCCGGTTTCGCGACCGACGCCGCGCATCCGCTCGTCACCACGGCTGTCGGTTCGGTCGTCGACGCCGGCGCCGTCACCTCCGTCGGCGGGTGGACCGCTGCCTGCGACGGCGGTTTCGTCAGCCGGGACCTCGGTGTCCCGTCGATCGTGCTCGGACCGGGCAATATCAACACCGACGCCCACCAGCCCGACGAGTCGGTCGCCATCGCCGATCTGGTCACCGCGGCGCGGGCTTACACCCTCGCCGCGATGCGCCTGCTCGGGTCCTAGTTCGCCTCCTGCTTCTGCAGCGCCGTGAAATCGTCCTCGAGGCTCGGGATCTCGGTGCCGCGGAGGGAAGCACCCGCGGTCTCCTTGAGGAAACACAGGGCGACCATGCCGATGGCACACGCACCCATCATGTAGACGGCGGGGAACAGGTTCCAGTCGGTGCTTTCCACGACAGCGTCGTTGACCAGCGGCGCCGTCCCGCCGAATGCGGCGGTCGCGACGTTGTAGGAGATCGCGAAACCCGCATAGCGGACCTGGGTCGGGAACATCGCCGGGAACGTCGCCGAGATGGTCGCCAACTGGGGTATGTAGAGCACGCCCAGGATGACGAATGCGACGATGGCCCAGGCGAATCCCTGTCCCATCAGCCAATAGAACGGTAGCGCGAGGACGAACAGGCCGATCAGCGAACCCCACCACATGGGTTTGCGGCCCGTCGAATCCGACCACCACCCGAAGAACGGGATCAGCAACATCATCACGAGCTGGCCGATGAGGTTGACGACGCTGGCCGAGGTCTCGGACAGATCGATCGTGTTCTGCAAGTAGGTCGGCTGGTACGCCAGCAGCGTGTAGTTCGCGACGTTGAGCGCGATCACGAGACCGAACATGGTGATGATCGGACGCCGGTAGTTGACCAGCAGATCCTTGAATCGGCTGTAGGCCGATCCCTTGATCTCGTTGTCCTGCTCCAGTTCCTGGAACACGGGTGTGTCTTCCATCTGCGACCGCAGGTACAGGCCGATCAGGCCCATCGGCAGCGCGAGCAGGAACGGGATACGCCAACCCCACTGATCCATCTGGCTGTCGGTCAACGCCAGCTGTAGCAACAGGACGAACAGTGTGCCGCCGCAGAAGCCGGCGAGGGTTCCGAATTCGAGGAACGACCCGTACTTGCCGCGCTTGTTGTCGGGCGCGTACTCGGCCATGAACGTTGCGGCACCGCCGTATTCACCGCCGGTGGAGAAACCCTGGATCACGCGGAGCAGGATCAGCAGTACCGGCGCCCAGAAACCGATCGACGCGTGTGTGGGCAGCAGACCGATCAGCGCGGTCGCCCCGGAGATGAGCAGGATCGTCATCGCGAGAACAGATTTGCGTCCGATGCGATCCCCGATCGGACCCCAGACCATGCCGCCGAGCGGCCTCAGGACAAACGAGATCGCAAAACCCAGCATGGTGCCGACGGTTCCGAATTCGCCGGGGAAGAATGCCTGTGTCAGGTAGACCGAGGCCGCGGCGTAGACGCCGTAGTCGTACCACTCGGTGGCGTTGCCGATCGCCGAGGCACCGATGGCCTTGCGGAGGAGTCTCCTGCCCTCGGGAGAGTTCGGGTCCGGTGCGAGCTGCTCGTAGGTGTCTGCTGTCGTCGTATCGCTCATCTGCGCTTCCTGATTCGTGGGGCCGCTGAGGGTCGAGCTCGTCTTGCAGCGCTCGGTGGACCCACGAGGTGCACTGGCAGCGAGTTCTCGGCTGCGTGCTTCCTCCGGCCGCGGGCGATCAGCCCCTGGCCACCTGAAGGCCGGCGGCGTCCTCGCCGTCACCGATCAGGCGACGCAACCCGTCAGCCATGTGCTCGATCATCAGAGCATCCGCCGCCGCGGCATCTCCCGCGGCGATGGCGTCCACCAACGCCTGGTGTTCGTCGATCCGGTCCTTTCCCGAGGAATACGTTCCTCGCATGGCTCGCAGGCACATCCGTGTCTCCACGAGAATCGTCTCGTGCAGACGCGAAAGCCTCTGACTTCCGGCATATTCCACCAGGGTCTGGTGAAAGGCCATGTCCGCCTCCGCCATCCCGGCGCCGTTCGGCTCCTCGATGTGGTCACGCATCGCGTCGACCGCCTCGGCCAGCGCCTGTACCGTCTCCTGCTCGCCGTGCGCGATCACCTGCTGCACGGCAGCGCGTTCCACGGCAGTCCGCGCGACGTACATGTCCCGGATGTCGTCGTCCTCCATCGAGACCACGAACAGGCCGCGGTTGCGGTGGCTGACCAGCAGCCCCTCAGCGGTGAGACGCTGCATGGCCTCGCGGAGGGGACCACGACTGACGCCCAGGTCGGCCGCCAGGCCCGACTCCGTCAATTGCGAGCCGGGTGCGAAGTCCCCATTTGCGATCGCATCGTGCAACTTACGCGCGATGATCGCCGGTGTCGATTCCTGAACCAACGGCGACAACACCCGGCGACGTGGCGATTTACCCTGTTTGGGCTGGTGGACAACGGTTCTGTCCGTCCCCGGGTCCTCCGGACCCGGAGCCTCGGCCCCCACCTTCATCGTCACCGTCATCCCCTCTTTCTTACCGTGAATGGCGCGCATAAGTCAGTGTTTCCCCGCGCGCGCCGCCCATCCAGACGTCGTTGCAGGCAGCGGCGAACTCGTCGAGTCCTTCGACGATCGTCGCGAACACGTTGCCCGGAACCCAGCCCACGTCGCCGTTGACCAGCAGGTTGTTGCGACCGTAGAAGACGGCGAGGTCGATGAGGAGCCGATGCTCGGCGGGCGCCGATCCGAGCTCGTAGCCGTACGCCGGATTCTCGAGCACCCCGTCGAATGTGAAGTAGCACAGGTCACCGGGTATCGGGGTGATGGTGGTGTTCTCCATGCCCGGTTCCGCCGGGGCGAAGGCCGGCAGCAACGTGTAGATCTCATTGCGCGCGAACTTCCCGTGAAAGACCTGCCCGCCCAGCGGCAGAGCGTCCCAGACCGCGGCGGCGGTGCGCGGCGCCTCGGTGTCCAGCATCCGCGCCACGGCGCGGACGCCTCGCCTCTCCAGTGTCACGGTGATGAATCGGTCATCCCGGGACCGCACGCCGCCCCGCTGTTCATCGGTCACGCCCGGTCCCCCAACATGGTGAACCCGGCAGCGGCCTCGTATGCCGCCGCGACACGCAGCACCGTGGCGTCGTGGTGCCGTGCGCCGACGAACTGCGCCCCGGTCGGCAGGCCGTCGGCGAATCCGCTCGGCACGGTGATCGCCGGCTGTCCGGTGAGATTGAACGGGTAGGTGTACGGAGTCCACGAGGTCCATTCGGGGGATGGCGACCCATCCGGAACGGTGCGACCGGCCCCGAATGCCACGGTGGGCATCGACGGCGTCAGCAGGACATCGAATTCCTCGTGGAGAAGGCTCATCTGGGTACCCATCTCCATCCGCAGGGCGGTCGCGCCGACGACATCGGATGCCCTGAGATCGCGGTGTCGCTCCAGAGCCTCCATCAGCAGTGGATCCACGCTCTCGGCCGCACGCGGCCCGAGCCCGCGGACGACGACATCGGCCCCGGCGTACCAGATGACGTGGTACGCCCAGGCCGGGTCATCCCACCCGAGGTCCACCTTCTCCACGGTCGCGCCGAGCTGCTCGAGAACCGACGCCACCCGATCGGTGTTGGCCTGCACGCCAGGATCATTGGAGCCGAACCCGAGATCGGCGCTGTAACCGACACGCAGGTCCGCGAGGTCGCGGACATCGGCGATCGCTGCGACCGCACCTGTCGTCGGCGGAGGCAGAGCCGACCAGTCGCGGGCATCGAATCCACTCAGGACATCAAGCAGCGCAGCACAATCCGATACCGTCCGCGTCATCGGCCCGACGTGGGCGACCGGCGCGAACGGACTCGGCGGATACATCGGCACCCGCCCCAGCGTCGGTTTGAATCCGACGACGCCGCAATAGGCGGCCGGTATCCGGATGGAACCGCCGCCGTCGGTGCCGACCGACAGCGGTCCCAGGCCGGCGGCGAGCGCGGCGGCGCTGCCACCACTCGATCCACCCGACGTGCACGAGGTGTCCCACGGATTGCGGGTGATTCCGGTACGGGGGCTGTCGGTCACACCCTTCCAGCCGAACTCCGGCGTCGTGACCTTTCCGAGCAGCACCGCGCCGGCTTCGCGCAGGCGTGCCACCGCGGGCGCGTCGGTGTCCCACACCATCTGGTCGGGTTCGGTCATCAACGAGCCGCGCAGTGTCGGCCATCCCGCCGTCAGGAGGAGATCCTTGATCGAGACCGGTACGCCGTCGAGTGGGCCGAAGGGTGTCCCGGCAGCGAACCTCACAGTGGATTCCCGGGCCTCGGCGATCGTGCGGTCGGGGTCGACCAGGCAGAACGCATTGATCGACGGATCGACATCCTCGATGGCGTCGAGCAGTTCCGTGGCCACCGTTTCCGGTGTGAGCGCACCGGTACGGTAGGCCTCGGCAAGTTCCGTGGCGCTGAGCCATCGCGTGGCGTCCGACATGCGCCCCCTCGGAGACAGTTGGTAGATTGTTGACAATCTACCTCGGAGGTGTGGGCGTGACAACTGCCGTCGCGATGCTCTATCCCGGCCACGCCGCCGAGGACGACTATGAACTCATCGAGGCGGCCATCGGCGCCGCCGAACCCGTACTCGATGTCCGGCTGCCGGTCCTCATCACCGCGGTGGACTCCGACGACCACACCATCGAGGCCATGGCCGCGGTCGGCGAGCAGGACCGCCTCGCCGACGGCGTCCGGCGGGCGCATGATCTCCACCCGTCTGCCGTGATGTGGGCGTGCACCTCCGGCAGTTTCGTCTACGGCTTCGACGGTGCCCGACGCCAGGCGGCCGACGTCGCCCGACGGGCGGGTCGCCCGGCGTCGTCGACGTCACTGGCGTTCGCCGAGGCGTGCCGGCATCTCGGCCTGTCGCGGATCGCGATCGCCGCGACTTACCCGGAGCCGCTGGCGACCCGCTTCACCGGATTCCTCGCCGACGCCGGTGTCGAGGTGGTGGCATTGCGCGCCAACGACATCGGGACGGCGACCGAGGCGGGGACGTTCGACGGCGACGGCCTGTTCGAGATGCTGGCGCGCGCCGATTGTGAATCAGCACAGGCGATTCTGGTTCCCGACACCGCGCTGCACACCGCGATGTGGATCGCCGACCTCGAGGCCAGGTTCGGCAAACCCGTGCTGACCGCGAACCAGGTCACCGCGTGGGAGGGGCTCCGACTCACCGGGCTCACGGTCGACGTTCCCCGACTCGGGAGCCTGTTCACCCCCGCTGCCGGTTGAGCGACCCCCACTCGCTCAAAACGGTGGTGGGTCGAGGCGGTCGAGTTCTTCGCGGGCTTTCTTGTTGCGGGCGCGTTCGTTCCGCCGGCGGGCGAGCTTGGCGTCCAGTCGGCTGTGGGTGCGCTCCGGGTTGTCGGAGGTGATCACCCGCGGGGCGGGTGGGGCTTGGGCGGCCTGTTCGAACCGGATACGCCGCAGGTTGGGGAAAGTGTCTTCCAGCGTTTCGGCATCCCCGGGCAGGATGACACCTTCGGGGGTCTCGTACTCGGTGACCAGGCGACCCTCCCCGTCGCGGTACTGCACATCCACCCAATCCCCATGGGTCTTGAGTAGGTGACCGGCCCGGCATTTGGCGTTGAGGTTCTCACTCGACGTCGCACCACCCCGGGAAGGGTCGGTGTGGTCGTACTCGGTGACGTGGTCCAGATCGCAGGCGAAGGCTGAACGGGTGCAGCCAGGTTCGGTGCAATACCCGTCCCGGACCCGCACGAAATCGGCACACGACGCGGTCGGCCGATACCCATTACCGGGGTGAGTCGCCGGATAGACCACCGCCACTGATGCGGTGGTGTCGTGAGAGTGCGTTGTGGCGGGGTCGTCTTCGCTGTCGGCTCGGGTGTACTCGGCTGGTGCCGGGCGCTGGGCGCTCCGCCGCTGCGCATCGTCGTCGCTACTACTGGCCACATAAGTGGGTGGGGTGCGGGCGGGAGTGACGGTGGTGAGGGTGGCGTCCGGGCGGGCGGCGAGGTCCCGCACATGTTCATCGGAGATGATGCCGTGCTCGTCGAGGAACCCCACCCCCGGCGCCCCAGCCAGGGTCGCGGCATCGGTCACCACGTGGATCACGATCTCGGTGCGCACCGCGTCGAGCACATCTTGCGGGTCCGGAATGACGGCGGTGCACTCCTGTTCGTCGTCACACTGGCAGTCGAAGCTGGTGCGGGTCAACAGGGCGAACATCGCATCGGACTGCCGTATCCCTTTGGTGCGGCCGTCACGCTTGCACACCGCGTCGGCCAGGATGGCGACGGCTTTCGCCGAGATCCGTGCATTCTCCGCCGACATCACGGCGGTGAGTTCGGCGGTGCCGTCGGGCAGTTCGTGAGTCCACACCCCACGCTGGTCCATAGCGTCGCGGCGACGTTGCCGCACCGCATCCGGGTCGTGGCGGAAGACGAGGCGGTCGACCATGTCCCGTAGTCGGGCCCGGTCCCACACACCTGTGCGGCGGCGAAAAGTATCGGCGATCTCGGCATCCAGCGCGGGGGTGATCGGGTCATCGGCAGGGATCAACTCGGTCCGGGAGATGACCAACCGGACCTGCCACAACGACAAGATCCCGTCACGCAGGGTGTCGGCAACCTCGGGCAAGCGGTCACGGAGCGCGATCGCCTCATCGATCAGGATCTCTGCCTGTCGACGCGACACCCCGGCCCGGCGGGCGATGCGGGCGGCGCAGTCAGCATGACCGTCCATGACGAATCCCGATGCGCTGGTGGTGATCAGCCGGTCGGCCATCGCCGCGATCGTCTGATATCGATGCCACGCCAGGTAGGACTCTCCGCGCCGGGTGGCGTCGAGGCCGCCCATCAACGTGACCATGTCGGTCTCGGTCGCGTGGGCAGGATCGGCCCCGCGACGAACTCGCCTGGCAGATCGGTCCACACCTTCACCACGCCCCCCGACGGCTGTACCGATCACCCACCCCGAGCTGGGTGATCTGTTACGACCAATCTAGACCCGACCACCGACAATTCCGGATGAGTCTCCACAGTAGATCGCATCATTGTCGTGACGGGTTGCGACGCATGCGGATTCACGGGTCGACGTAGTTGGGGCGGGGACGGCCTGATTCTCGGTAGTTGAGTTTCTCGGGTCGCCAGGTGGTTTCGACTCGGCCCCTCGCTTCGCTCGGTGCCGGCTCAACCAGCGGAGAAGGGCACCCACTCGAACCAGCGGGAGGCTCGCCACACGACGCACAGTCGACGCGATCCGACGCACAGCCAACAAAATTGGACGCACAGTCAATGACATCGGGCGCAGGTCAGTCGATCACCGCTTTGGCAACGGTGACGCAGGTGGTGATCCACTCGCGGTCGGTCGGGCGAAGGGGGCGCGATGCGCGTTCGGCATCCTCGATGGCCCAGTACGCGTTGAGGATCATCCGTACGATGACCCAGTCGCGTGCACGATCCTGATCGAGGTCGGCCGCGTCGGTGATGGTGTAGAACCGCCGACGGATGTCGTAGCGCACGTCGGACGCGCGCGAGCCCAGACGATTCCACAGCATCGGGGCGAGTTCGTAGTGTGCGTCACCCGACATCGGGCTGGGGTCGATGGCTACCCATTGCCCGTCGGCATCGGCGAGGACGTTCTCGTGGTGCAGGTCGCCGTGCACGATGACACCGACGGTCGCGTTGTCGGCCAGCAGGTCTCGTCCGAGAGACAGCGCTTGTTCGACGAAGCGCCTCGGCACCGGCGCGTCGCGCGGGATACTGGCCAGATCGCCCAGCCATCGCTCCAGATGCGCGGTGAGCGGAGTGAGCCGGCCCGGTGCCGGAATGTGCAGCCGGCCGTACAGATCAGCCACCACCAGGCAGGCCTCGTCGTCGTCGACGGTCGTCAGGTCACGCCGCGAGAGACGTTCGAGGAGCAGTGCGCGGCGACGGGGATCGGCGCGGAGCATGCGTACCGCCCCATGACCCTGCCAATGGTGCAGTCCCAGTGCTTCTTGTGCGCCTTCGTCGTCACCGTCGAACGCCACCTTGAGGACCGCGGGAGTGCCGTGCCGATCGATCACCGGAACCACGAGCGACTCGAAACCGTGCCACAACTCCTCGCCGTCACGGCGCAGACCCCACTCGTCCAGGAGCGCCGAGACGGCACCCGGAAGTCGCCGCAGCCAGTCCGCCCAGAGCGGACCGAGCGCGGCCTGCTCCGACAGTCCGTCCGGGATCTCCGACGCGGTGATCATCGGGACACTCCGGCAGCGCCGATCACGGCGCCCCGCGAACGAACCGGTAACCCATTCCCGCCTCGGTGATGAGATGGCGGGGATGCGCCGGATCCTCTTCGAGCTTGCGCCGCAGACTCGCCAGATAGACGCGCAGGTAGTTGCTCTGCCCGAGATATCCCGGACCCCAGACCGCGCTCAGGATGTCGCTCTGCGACACCAGCTTTCCCTCGTTGCGTACCAGCAGCTCCAGGATGCCCCATTCGGTCGGCGTGAGATGGACCGACGCCTGCCCGCGCGTCACCTGTTTGGCGGCGAGGTCGACGACGAACGCACCCGCGTCCACCACCGGCGACTCCGACGTCGCGTGCGACGCGGCACCGCGCCGGAGCGCGGCTCGCAGCCGGGCCAGGAACTCCTCCATACCGAAGGGTTTGGTGACATAGTCGTCGGCCCCGGAATCCAGGGCCACCACCTTTTCGGCGGCATCGGTCCGCGCCGACAGGACGATGACCGGAACCGTCGTCCATCCGCGCAGTCCCTCGAGAACCGTCAGACCGTCGATGTCGGGCAGTCCCAGATCGAGCACGACCACATGCGGGTTCTCCCGAGCCGCTGCCGCCAGCGCGGCCGCACCGGTGGCGGCAGTCGTCACCGCGAAGCCACGCGCGTTGAGGTTGATGCGCAGGGCCCGCAACAACTGCGGTTCGTCGTCGACGACCAGGACGCGTGTCTTGTCCGTGCTCATCGGACCGGTCCTGCCGTCTCGGCGGGGACGTCGAGGTCGTCGGTCGCGGGCAGGTCGACGACCATCGTGGCGCCGCCGCCCGGCGTGTCCTCGACGCCGAGCACTCCCCCGATGGCCGTGACGAACCCCTGTGCCACCGACAGCCCCAGCCCCACCCCCGACGACGCACCGCTGGTGTCGCCGCCCTGGTGGAACGCCGCGAAGATCTGGTCGCGGTCCACGACCGGGAGCCCTGGTCCGTGGTCGATGACCCGGATCTCGCATCGTGGCGGGTCGGCGGGGGTCAACCGAGCGGTGACCTCCACATGCCCACCGCCGTGACGGCGCGCGTTGTCGATGAGGTTCGCCAGGGCACGCTCGAGCAACCCGGGATCGGTGTACGCCCAGGCGTGACCGAGATCGAAGGTCAGGGCCGGCTCCCGGTCGGTTCGGGCCACGGCCGCGGCGGCGCGGTGGACGACCTCGGGAAGAAAGGTCCGCTGCCGGTGCGGCCGAACCGCACCTGCGGCGAGCCGCGATGAATCCAGCAGGTTACCCACCAGCGAGGTGAGGTGGTCGACCGACTCGTCGACGGTCGCCAGCAGTTCCGCGGTGTCCTCGGGACTGAACGTGACATCGTCACTGCGCAGACTCGACACCGCGGCCTTCGCCGCGGCCAGTGGTGTCCGGAGGTCGTGGCCGACCGCTGACAACAGTGCCCGCCGAAGCTCGTCGGTGCGCGCGAGGGCTTCGGCCGTCGCCGCCTCTGCTTCCAGCGCGTGGCGTTGTACCGCGCCCGCGGCCTGCCCGGCCACGGCTGCCAGGACGCGCCGGTCCCGCGCGCCGAGCTTCGGTCCGCGCAAGAGCAGTTCGAACTTCTCACCCGGCACGACACAGACGGTGTCGGCGTCTTCCGGCGACACCGGAGGCGACTCGCCGACGGCGGCCTCGACCACGCGGCCGGCGCGTGAGGTCCGCCGCACGACCGACACCGCGGACTGATCGTAGGTCTCCCGGAACCGCTCGAGCAGAACCGGGACGTCGGCGCCGCCGAGTACGACGCTGGAGAACAGCGCCAGCAGTTCGGCCTCGCGTGCGGCGTCCTGCGCCTGCGCCCGCCGTACCGTCGCCGAATCGACCAGCGCGGCAACCGCGATCGCGATCATCAGCATGACCAGGATGGTGATCAGGTTGTCAGGCTGGCTGATCGTGAACGTGAACCTCGGATCGGTGAAGAAGAAGTTCAGCAGCAGACCGGAGATCACCGCCGACAGGGCTGCCGGCAGGATGCCGCCCAGCATCGACACCGCCAGCACCGCAACGAAGTACAATGCCGACTGGCTGGCGAACCCGAGCCACGGGTCGAGCAGCTGCAGCACCCCGGTGACGCCCGCGGGCACCAGCACGGCGAAGAGCCAGCTCAACGGCCGGTGGAAACGGGTGTCCCGGATGTCCAGGCGCGACCGTCGTGACGTCTCGTCGTGGGTCACCATGTGCACGTCGATGCGGCCGCTGTCGCTGACCACCGCCGCCCCGACCCCCTCGTCGAAGATCCGCTGCCACCTCGGCCGCCGTGAGGTGCCGAGGACGAGCTGGGTGGCGTTGACCCCGCGTGCGAACTCCAACAACGTGTCCGGGATGTCGTCGCCGACGACGGTGTGGATCCGCGCCCCGAATCCCGCGGCGAGCTCTTTGAGCGCGGCGAGGTCGACCCCCACACCGGTCAACCCGTCGCCCCGGACCACGTGGACGGCCAACAGTTCCGCGCTCGAACGCGATGCGATCCGGCTCGCGCGTCGGAGCAGCGTCGGCGATTCGGCGCCACCGGTGACGGCGACGACGACCCGCTCACGCGCTTCCCATGTCTCGGTGATGGAATGTGCCGCACGGTAATCCGCGAGCTTGTCGTCGACCTGGTCGGCCAGCCACAGCAGCGCGAGCTCGCGTAGCGCGGTGAGGTTGCCCTGCCGGAAGTAGTTGGCCAGGGCGCCGTCCACGCGTCCGCCCGGGTAGACCTTGCCCGCGGACAGTCGCTGCCGCAATGCTTGTGGATCGATGTCGACGAGTTCGATCTCGTCGGCACCGCGCACGATGTCGTCGGGCACGGTCTCCCGTTGCACCACGCCGGTGATCTGCGCGACGACGTCGTTCAGGCTCGCCAGGTGCTGGATGTTGATCGTCGAGTAGACGTCGATGCCGGCGCCGAGCAGTTCCTCGATGTCCTCCCACCGCTTGCGATTTCGAGACCCGGGGATGTTGGTGTGGGCGAGTTCGTCGACGAGCGCCACAGCCGGCCGGCGCGCCAGCACCGCGTCGAGGTCCATGTCCTCCAGTGGCGTCCCGCGGTACGACCGGCTGATGCGCGGGATCGTCTCCAAACCCTCGACGAGAGCGGCGGTTGCCACCCGGCCGTGGGATTCGACGACACCGATCACGACATCCGTTCCCTCGTCGACGAGGGTTCGGGCTTGCGCGAGCATCTCGTAGGTCTTCCCCACGCCGGGCGCGCAACCGAGGAACACTCGCAGCTTGCCCCGTCCCTCGGGGTGTCCGGCCGCAGAGCTCATCGATCGATTCTAGCCTCGGTCACGGGGCCCGACATTCGGCCGGTGCGTGCCCCAGCGCCAGGTTCACCTCGAGGACGTTCACGCGGGGCTGACCGAGGAACCCCCACTGCCTGCCCTGCGTGGAGGCGTCGATGATCTCCCGGATGTCGGCCGGCGTACGACCGTTCTCGCGGGCCAGCCGGGCAACCTGTAGCTCGGCGTATTCGGGACTGATGTGCGGGTCGAGTCCCGATCCCGACCCGGTCACCGCGTCGGCGGGCACCGCCGACGGCGCCACCTTCTCCCGCTCTGCGATCAGCGCTCGACGCGCGGTGACGTTCGTCAGCAGGACCTCGCTGTTGGGCCCCTGGTTGGACGCCGCCGACGCCGACGGGTCGCCGGTCGCCATCGGCTCGCCCGGAGCACCCAGGACCCGGGCATGCAGGTACGGGTCGGGCGCACCCGGTTCGACCCGGGGATCGACACCGATCAGCGTGGACCCGACGCGACAACCCGCGGCGTCGGAGACCTGCGAGCCCTCCGCGCCGTCGGTGTTCACGCGCGAGATCGCCCACACCGCAGCGGGATAGGCGACCCCCAGGATCAGCGTGAGACCCAGGATCATGCCTGCGGCGGCGACACATTGCCGGACGAAGCCGGACCAGATCGTGTTCATGGAGTCATCCCATTCCCGGAAGTAGTCGAACGACGAGATCGATCAGCCAGATGCCGACGAACGGGGTGATGACCCCGCCGACCCCGTACAGGAGTAGGTTGCGGCCCAACAACTTCGACGCCGAGTCCGGCCGGTAGCGCACCCCGCGCAACGACAGCGGGATCAGTGCCACGATGATCAGCGCATTGAAGATCACCGCCGAGACGATGGCCGACTGCGCCGAATGCAGGCCCATGATGTTGAGGGCGTCGAGCTGCGGATAGACGGCGGTGAACATCGCGGGGAGGATCGCGAAGTACTTCGCGAGATCGTTGGCCAGGGAGAACGTCGTCAAGGCACCCCGGGTGATGAGCAACTGCTTGCCGATGCCGACGACCTCGATGAGTTTCGTCGGATCGGAGTCGAGGTCCACCATGTTGCCGGCTTCCTTGGCCGCCGACGTCCCCGTGTTCATCGCCAGCCCCACATCGGCCTGCGCGAGTGCGGGCGCGTCGTTGGTGCCGTCACCGGTCATCGCGACCAGGCGCCCGGCGGCCTGCTCGGAGCGGATGAGGTCGAGCTTCTGCTCGGGCGTGGCCTCGGCGACGAAATCGTCGACGCCGGCCTCGGTCGCGATGGCCCGGGCGGTGAGCGGATTGTCGCCGGTGACCATCACGGTGCGGATGCCCATCGCGCGCAGCTGCGCGAAACGTGTTGTCATTCCCGGCTTCACCACATCGGACAGGGCGATCACACCCATGACCTGGGCCGGTTCCCCGGCGGCGCGAACGCCGACCACCAGCGGTGTCCCACCCGCCGACGACACCCGTTCCACGTCGGCGGCGACGGTGTCGTCGACCGTCCCCTCCCCGGCCGTGACCCATCGGGTGACCGCATCGGCGGCGCCTTTGCGGTACTCGACGAGGATGCCGTCGGTCGGCGAGTCCACCCCGCTCATCCGGGTCTGGGCGGTGAACGGGACGATCGTGTCGTGTGCTCGGTCCGAGCTCACTCCCCCGTCCGGCGCGATCCCGTACGCCGACCGGCAGAGGTCGACGATGCTGCGTCCCTCGGGTGTGTCGTCGGCGAGGCTGCATCGGTGGGCGACCCGCGCCAGTTCGTCGACGGGGACTCCCGGCGCCGGGTACAGGTCGGTGGCTCGACGGTTGCCGTAGGTGATCGTCCCGGTCTTGTCCATCAGCAGGGTGTCGATGTCGCCGGCGGCCTCCACCGCGCGCCCCGACATGGCCAGTACGTTGCGCTGCACCAGACGATCCATGCCGGCGATGCCGATCGAGCTGAGCAGGGCGCCGATGGTCGTCGGTATGAGGCACACGAGCAACGCGATCAGCTTCACCGGGTCGGGCGACTGTCCGGCGTACTCCTGCATCGGCGCGACGGCCACCACCGCGAGCAGGAAGATCACCGTCAGGCTCGTCAACAGGATGTCGAGAGCGATCTCGTTGGGGGTCTTCTTGCGGGCCGCCCCCTCGACGAGCGCGATCATCCGGTCGACAAAGGTCTCTCCCGGGGTGGTGGTGATCCGGACGACGATGCGGTCGGAGAGCACCACGGTTCCACCGGTGACCGCCGATCGGTCCCCACCGGACTCGCGGACGACCGGCGCCGACTCGCCGGTGATCGCCGACTCGTCCACGGTGGCGATCCCGTCCACGACGTCACCGTCACCGGCGATGATCTCGCCGGCCTCGACCACGACGAGGTCGCCGATCCGCAGGTCGCTGCCGGCGACCTCCTCGGTCGTCCCGGTACCGGCGAGGTCGTCGTCGGCACACAGCCGACGAGCGACCGTGTCGCGCTTGACCTTCCGCAGACTGTCGGCCTGCGCCCGTCCACGCCCCTCGGCGACGGCCTCGGCGAGGTTGGCGAACAGGACGGTGAACCACAGCCAGGCGGCAACGGTCCAGCTGAACCAGGACGGACGCACCACCGCGAGCACGGTGGTGACGACGGCTCCGAGGAACACGACGAACATCACCGGATTCCGGGCCTGATCTCGCGGGTCGAGCTTCCGTATGGCGAGCGGCATCGACGTCACCAGGGAGCGGACGTCGAAGGCTCCTCGCGACACCAGCGCCGATCCCGGTTCGTCGGAGTCCTCGACGCGCCGCTTCGCGGGTTCGCCGGTCGAGATGAGTTGAGTGGTCACAGCAGTGCCTCGGCGATCGGTCCCAGCGCCATGGCCGGGAAGAAGGTGAGTCCGGCGACGAGCACGATGGTCGCGGCCAGAAGGAATCCGAACAGGAACCCGGAGGTGGGCAGCGTCGAACGCGTGTCCGGCTCCACGGCATTCGGGGCGGTGCCGGCGGGGGCAGGCAGGACTGCGGTTGTCGTTGGGTCGTCGCTGTTCACGGCACCGGCAACGGGCGAAACAGCAACGGGCGAAACGGCAACGGGCGAGGCGGTACCGGTGCTCGTGCCACCGCCGCGTGGGGTCTGGCGTGCCAGGAGGCCGGCAAGCGCGAGCACGAGCACGATGGGCAGGAATCGGCCCAGGAGCATCGCGATGCCGAGGGAGGCCTGGAACCAGTCACCGGTCGCCGTGAGGCCGCCGAAGGCGCTGCCGTTGTTGTTGGCTGCCGAGGCATACGCGTAGAGGACTTCGCTGAACCCGTGGATCGAACCCGGGCTGCCCGGATCCCCACTGTTGCCCTGCGCGTCGGTCGTCGAACCCAGGATCATGGAGATCCCGGCCCCGGTCAGCACCAGTGCCGGCATCACCAGCACGTACAGCGCGGCCATCGTGATCTCGTGCTGCCCGATGCGCTTGCCGAGGAAGGCCGGCGAGCGCCCGACGAGCAGACCGCCGACGAAGACGGTGATCATCGCCATCACGAGGATGCCGTACAGACCCGATCCCACCCCGCCGGGCGCGACCTCGCCGAGAAGCATGTTCCACAGGACGGCGCCGCCGCCTACCGCGGAGAAGCTGTCGTGCGCGGAGTTCACCGCGCCGGTCGACGTGCCGGTGGTCGAGACCGCGAACAGTGCCGATCCGGGAATCCCGAATCGGACCTCCTTGCCTTCCATCATGGCCCCGGCGGCCGCGGAAGCGCTTCCGGCGGTGCGGGTCTCGAAGACCCACACGAGCGTGAGCATCAGCGACCAGATTGCGGCCATCACGGCGAGCAACGTCAGGCCCTGCCGCCGGTCGCCGACCAGCGTCCCGTACGTGCGCGTCAGGCAGACCGGGATCAGCAGGAGTGCGACGATCTCCAGGAGGTTCGACAGCGGCGTGGGGTTCGAGAACGGGTGCGCCGAGTTCGCCGACAGGGTGCCGCCACCGTTGGTGCCGAGTTCCTTGATGGCCTCCTGGGAGGCGAACGGACCGACCACGCTCCGCGCATCGGCTCCGTCGAGGGTGGTCCAGCCGAATCCGGAGTGCCAGGACTGCACCAGACCCTGGGTGACCAGCAGTGTCGCCAGGACGAGACTGAGCGGCAACAGAATTCGGATCGACCCACGCACGAGATCCACCCAGAAGTTCCCGATCTCACCGGTTCCGCGTCGGCTCATGATGCCGCGGATGACCGCCATCGCGACCGCCATGCCCACCGCCGCAGAGACGAAGTTCTGGACGGCGAACCCGATCATCTGCGTCAGGTTGCTCATCACCACTTCGGGCGAGAAGGACTGCCAATTGGTGTTGCTGACAAAGGAGATCGCGGTGTTGAACGCCATCGACGGGGACACGCCCGGTTTGCCGTCGGACCACGGCAGGACCCCCTGGAGTCGCTGCAGAAGGTAGACGACGAGGAACGAGATCAACGAGAAGCCCAGTACCGCCAGGGCGTATCCCGTCGAAGTCTGTTCTCGGCTGGGGTCCACGCGCGCCATCCGGTAGAGGACGCGCTCGACACGTAGGTCCTTCCCACCGGCGTACACGCGTGCCATGTAGTCGCCCAACGGGACGTATGCCACGGCAAGGATCGTCACGAGCGCGACCACCTGGAGCAGCCCCGCAACAGTTGTGTTCACCGATCAGTACCTCTCCGGGAACACGAGCGCACCGAGGAGGAACAGGACCGTCGCGGCCGCGAGCGCCAGCAGCACGACGTTGATCACCCCGTCGGCGGTCACGACTTGGTCCTGACATCGAGAGCACGCACGGCCAGCACACACAGGGCGAACCCCGCGATCGCCAGCAGCACGTAGACGAGGTCCGCCACGCAGTCACTCTCCGATCACTTCGACATCCACCCGTTCGGTGGCCTCATCGAAGGATCACGCAGCCCCAGGGTCCGCGGGAGAGTCCTTAACGCATTCCATACGCCATGCGCAGGATTATTGACGCCGCGTTGTCGTTGTTCGTCAGGAGCCCAGGTCCGACAGCCGAGGCGGAGCCGGACCAGCGCGGACGGACCTCGAGGAGGTTCTATCCCGTGGAACGTGCGATCCGAGCCCGCAGATCCTGGAGTGCGCCGGCAAGGTTGGCGTCGATGCCGGACACCACTTCCGGCGAACCGATCGACGCTCCCACGAGACCGTCCGTCAGCCCGAGTTCACCCTCGGCGACCGCCACCGTTCGGCTGTGCGACAGTCGATCGAAACCCGCCTTTCCGTGGTAAGCACCATTGCCGGACACACCTATTCCACCGAACGGGGTCCCGGGCAGAAAAGCGTGCGCGATGCCGTCGTTGATCGTCACGCCTCCACTTCGGGTGAACTCCATGAACTCGGTGAAGTCGTCGTCTCGATCGCCATACCAATAGGCGCCGAGCGGCGACGGTCGCGACGCCACGTAATCGATCACTTCGTCGATCGCCTCGTAGGTGTAGACAGCGATGACCGGCCCGAAGACCTCTTCGTCGGAGATGGCAGCATCGGAGGGAACCGCCTTCAAGATGGTCGGTGGAATGACACGACCACCGTTGCCCGACGCAGGCTCCGACCCCGAGTCGACCCGCCCACCGGACGAAACGCGCACTGCCCCTCTGGCAACCGCATCATCGATCAGCGCATTGACACGTTTGTAGTTGCGGTCGTTGACGATTGACACGGCTCCGGAGGCACCTGCATCCGGCGGGAACAACGCCTCCACTTCCCTTGCCAGTTTCTCGAGGAACAATTCTTCGTCCTGCTCGTGGACGAAGACATAGTCCGGGCACAGACACACCTGACCTCCGTTGAGCAGTCGGGTGGTCGCGATCCGGTGGGCTGCCAGGTCCATGTCCGCAGACCGCGACACCACAGCGGGGTTCTTGCCTCCCAGTTCCAAGGTGGTGGGGACGAGGTTGCGAGCAGCGGCCTCGGCGACCTTCCGCCCGATGGCCGGCGATCCGGTGAACACGATGTGGTCCAACGGCAACTCCGAGAAAGCCTGGGCAGTGCGCACATCGCCGACAACCACGGCAACCTCGTCGGGTGAGAGGTACTTCGCAACCGCGCGCGCCAGGATGGCGCCCGTACGCGGGTGGAGGTCGGGGAACTTGATGATCACCCTGTTCCCGGCCGCGAGCGCATCGATGGCCGGGTGGATGGTCAACTCGAGAGGGAAGTTCCAAGCCCCGATGACGCCGACCACGCCCAGCGGCTGTTTCACGACATACCCACCGGGGACGGTCTCGGGTTCCATCCATTCCCTGATGCCGTCACGTAGTTCTTGGGCGCTACCCACGACCGGAAGCGTGTCCAATGCCTTGGTCAGCGCAGGTGGTCGGCCCCCATACTCACGGTCCAGGCTTTCCGCTATCTCGTCGATGTGCTCGACGACTGCAAGCAGCAACCTGTCGATCCTGCTGATGCGAACTTCTGCCGAAACATGGCCTTCGCGACGGAATTCCGCCCGTTGACGAGCGACGAGAGCGTCCAGCTCTTCGGGGGTGACTGCGGAGTCGGCAATGGTGGATGAGCTCATTCTGCGTCCTTTTCGGAGGTGGTGGATTCCTCGATCACGAGGACCGGCTTGATCGCGACCCCTGACTCGAGGTCGGCAACTGCCTGATTGATGTCATCGAACGAGTAGCGGGACACCAGCTGGTCTATCGGGAAACGACCCTGTCGGTACAGCTCCACCAGGCGGGGGATGAACTCGTGCGGCGTCGAGTCGCCCTCCGTGACCCCCACGATGGACCTACCCGCCATCAGCAGCTCGAGCATGTCCACCCTGACCTCGGTGCCCGCCTGTCCGAAGCCCAGAACTGCACACGTGCCGGCGGGAGCGAGAGAGCTGACAGCGGTTCGCACCACGGAGGTGGACGCAGTCGTGTCAACCGCGAAATCCGCACCCAATCCGGTGATTTCGCGAATGGCATCGGACAACTCGTCAGCATCGCCACGCAGGACGTGCGTCGCTCCCACTTCCCGCGCCTTCTGCAGGCGCGCATCGACGAGATCGACGGCGATTATCGTGCCACAACCCACGGCACGACCTGCCATCACAGCGGAAAGCCCCACAGCCCCGACGCCGAACACGACCAGACTCGAGCCCGCGCGCGGCCGCAGTCTGTTCATCACGGTGCCCGCGCCTGTCTGGATTCCGCAGCCCAGCGGCGCGAGGAGCGACGGGTCGACGTCGCCGGGCACCTTGATCACGTTGTTCTGGGAGGCGATGGCAAAGGTCGCGAATGTCGACTGGGCGAAGAAGTTGCCGTTGACCCTTTCCCCGCCGGCCGTCGACAGAGCACTCGTCCCATCCACACGCCCGCCACTGACGTTTCTCGTCGTGAACTCGACGCAATAGGACGGCAGTCCCTTACGGCAGGTCACGCATGCGCCGCACGAGTCGAAGGTGGCGACGACTCGATCACCCACTGCGAGACCCACCACCGCGCTGCCCACTGCGTCTATCACTCCGGCGCCTTCGTGTCCGAGCACGAGGGGCAGCGGAACGGGCAACCATTGTCGTTGCACCCCGATGTCTGTGTGGCAGATCCCCACCGAGTGCACTCGGATGCGCACCTCGGTCGGGCCGGGGCCCTCTAGTTCGAGCTGCTCGATCTGGAAAGGTTCTCCTGGCTGTCGAACTACTGCTGCGTCAACACGCATGACTCTCCTCGTACTGAATGCGGTGATACTGCCCGTCACGGTCGTGTGACATGGGCCTCATTCACGCTAGGCGGGGAGCAATGGCCTGAACTGTCCAAGTTCTTGGACATCTCGTTCAATCGGCCCGACCATTTGCGTTCAGACGGTAGACTCGTGCCTGTGTTCTCCTGGGGTAGTCGGCCGCTATGACCGTCCGCCGCGGCGCCTCCGCGGACTCCCTGAGGCCAGAGATCGCGTCGTCCTGGCTTCGGTCACGGCTGAGTGGGGTCAGTCCGACGTCGCCCCCCAAAGTGGCCTGTCCCGACGAAATCCACCCTGGGAGATTGGCTGCAGCCGCAGAGAGAGTTCTGCACTCTCTGGCCGACGACTTGTCCGACACGGGGGCGGCACTCGTGCTCGCCGACGGAGATGCCCGGATCTTCACCACACAAGCGGGAAACCGATCAGTACAGACATGGCTGGAAGACCTCGGCGCCGTCCGCGGAGCGCGGTTCGGGGAGGACAACGCAGGAACCAACGCGATCGGGACGCCGCTCGAGATACGCAGGTGCATCTCGGTTCTCGGTGAAGAACACTTCCACGAGACGTTCAAGGATTTCAGTTGCCACGGCGAGCCGATTCTTCATCCGTCGACGCAACGCACCATCGGCGTCCTGAACGTCTGCTTCCACCGTGAGACCGACAACCCTCTGTTCCGATCGCTGGCTCGACGTGTCGCGCACGACATCATGACCGAACTCGCCGTGTACAGCCCTCGCAAGGAGCAGGCATTGGCCGCGGCGTTCGCCGGTCAACGCTTTCGTTCCGCCCCAGCCCGTATCGCGTTGGGCGAGAACTCGGTCCTCGCGACGCCTGCGGCGCTGGATCTGCTCGACAGTTCCGATCATGTGGGCCTACGGGCACTTGCCGACGACGTCCTTCGGGGCATGACCGGCACGAGGGTGATCACGTTGGCGTCCGGCGCGTCAGTCGAAGTGCAGTGGACGGTGATCGAGCGAGCAGGAGTGGTCGCAACGCTGGCTCCGCTCGACGCGGAGCATGTCGACTCGTCGAGCGGTGAGACAGCAGAACTCGAAACGTGGCCGGTTCTCGTTCAGGGAGAACACGGATCGGGCCGTACCAGACGCGCGTTGGAGATCCTGCGCCACAACGACCACCTTGTCCTGGACGGCATCGATTCAGGCCGAACCGACCTCTTCGACAGCAGGCTCGATGCGGCGTTCCGGCAGCCGCACACCAGAGCGATTCTCGTCGAGAATGTGCACCTCCTCGAGGAGCCTCAAGTGATCCGGTTGGCTCAGAACCTCAAACGCGGTACACATCAGGTTGTGATGACGTGTGTGCCCGGTCCGCGATGGGAGCAGACCAAGGGGGCGATCTTCTCGACGATCGGACGCTTTGAGCCTGTGCCCGCGCTGCGAGCACGGCGAGCCGACATTCCACAGATCGCTGCGCACATGCTGCAGGAGTCGTCGCGAGGCGATTCACGCCGGTTCGACCCCGCGGCCCTGCGAGCCTTGGCGAGTCAGCAATGGCCGGGCAATCTCGCCGAATTGAGACGCGTGGTCGAGTACGCGTCAGGCCGCACGCGAGCAGGAGTGCTGACTGCCGACGACCTACCCGAGGCCTACCGCCAGGCCGATCGGCCACTCTCCCCTCGCGAGGATGCCGAACGACTCGCCATCGTGAACGCACTCAAGGCTTCTGACAACAATCGCAGCAGGGCCGCCACGCTGTTGGAGATCAGCCGCTCGACGCTCTACAACCGAATGCGCTCACTGGGCATCGACCGTTGACTGCCCGTCGCCTACATACGCGCTGTACTCGCATATTCGTACGAACAAGAAGCGACTCGTGGCAATGACTTTGAGAGACCTACGTCGCGGGAACGCGGACCAGTCCTGGGCGCCGCCCTTCGACTTCGACGTCGAGTATGAGGAAATGGGGTGGAATGAATGTTCTTGGTACGACAACGATCCCTGGTTAGTTGAGGCGCCCCACGGCGGTGACGAAGTCGCGCATATCGAGTTCGCCGACCCCAGCGACCCCATCGGCGACTACACCAACGCGCCGATTCTGGGCCCGGAGCTCTTCAAGATCACCGATTGCACGCCGGCAAGAACATTCGCGGCGTCATCCGATTCTGAAAAGTCCCGCGGCCGGTACCGCTTCAATTGGCGTAATCAAATCAAGAGCAACGGCATTGTCGAGCGATCACGAGATGTGATGGCCTATCGGCCATGGAAGAAGGTCGCCGCCCAGGTCAACGGGACCGCCGAGAAGTACGACCATGCGGGTGCCGTGATCGCCTCGAGTTCTGGGCCGAATAGACGCGCCGCCTGGACCTGGGCCCCCGATTCTCACCGACACCCTCGACTGGTCGGACGCCCCGTTCGCGAAGTAGTTCGACGGTGACAAGCTCAGCGTCTCGGACAACTGCGTTGACCGCCACGTCGCCGCGGGCAAGGGCCATCGCGTCGCCATCGACGGGGTCGGGGAACCCGGCGACACGAGGGACCTCACGTACAGCCAGGTGACTGAGGCCGTTGTCCGTTCCAGCCAGATAGACGTCGACCGCGTCGTCAACTCTCCAGAATCCTGGCTACCGTATCCCGCGGACTGATGCTTCCGCTCCCGATGCCACTCGGAAGCAATCCGAACCCGGGCGGCGACGAGAAAGTCGCGAGGCGACGGCGTTCGCTTGTGATCGCTATGCAAGCACCATGAGCGCTGGCCTCGTGGGGCATTCATGCTGACTACCCGTTCGCCAGGCGAGGAAGGATGGACTCTACTATTGCCAGCACGTCGTGTTGGCAATAGTATGAAGTGACGTGCCGCTCACAACCAGCAAGGTGTGACGCCAGGCATGAAAGGTCGTCAGTCCCCCAGCTCATCCAGATGGCGTGCTGGACAGGGCTCGCGCCGCAGCAAGTTCCCGCCAACCCACCACATTGCACTCGAGGAGCACCCATGACCAAGTACCGCCACGGCCGCTAGATGATGGCACCCCTCGGCGCCTGCGCCTACCGGCGCTGGACGGTTCTTTTTCGTTCCACTGCTCTGGTTCTCAAGACCCGAGAGGCCACCTGCCGCATGGGACCAATGTTCCTGGCGGATACATAGGGCGCTAGCCCGATGAGAGGAAAAATCATGGCGTGCTGTCTATTTCTGGCCGGGTTGTTTACAACGATGCGTGCGCGGGTCTCGCGCAGGGGCCGGCCCTCGTTCACCGATCTCGTCATCGACGCGGAGCGCCGCCGTGCGATGTCAGGTACGTGACACAGCGGATTCCCACTCGGCGCTTCTCCCTCATCCCTACTTCCCCAACTGGAGTTGACTCATGAACAGAAAATCCCGCCGCCGACTCAGCGTTGGCAAGGCCCTGACGTTGGGTGCAGGCACCGCGATGGCCATGGCCGCCACCCTCGCACCGGCCCGCGACGCGCGGAAAACCGACGAGGACGCCCCAATCAGCAGTGGCACGATCTACCCATCGACCATCGTTATTCCAGAGCGGTCCTATCGAAACGGCCCGTTGACACGCTCTCGCCAGAAGCGCACCTTTCTGATACTGGGCGGAGTCGAGCTCGCCGGCCTTGCACTCAACGCCTTCGGACGGGGAAAGAAGTCGCGCGCTGCGGGACTGGGTCTCATGCTGCCCGGCGGAGGTTACGCATACTCCGGCAAGCCAGGACGTGCGTTGCTGTCCAGCGTGACGAGTGCCGCCGGACTCGTTGTCTGGATCGGCAACGGCAACATGCTGATGACCCCGCTGACTTGGCTCGGTAGCGCGGCACTGTCGGCGAAGGGCGCCGAGGAGTCGAGCCGCTCCCTCAATGCAGCCCGAGTGGCCATCCCACTGATCGTTGCCGGCGCCACGGCGTGGATGACCAAACGAGCCCGCGAGGATCTGCGCAAGCAACAGAGCGCGGCGGCCGAGACAAACAAGTACCTCGAACACTTCACACCGCCGCTTCGCGGCGATGATCGACCGGAACCGTTCGTGGGGGAAGAACTCACCCACGACGAACTCCTTTTGGCCCGGCACATCCTGAGCGTTGCCCTACAAGACGATGATGACTGGTCGAACTACGATATCGTCGACCAGTTCCAGCCGAGCGCCGTGCGATATCAGATCAACCAGATCGGTTGGGCATTATCGTTGCTGCAGTACGGTCGGATGCCCGCTTTCCATGGATATCTGAGCGAGGCTCAGCGCAAACTCATCGCTAAGTACACCCAGCGCAAGGTCTGGAGTTACTGGTGGCTCGAGAATCTCTGGGGCAACCTCGAAAACAATCCTGACCCCGTCCGTCGACAGAACATCATGCTCACCGGGTTCTACGGACTGCAGATCGCCACCTACCAGTCGGCGACCGGGGACCTGCGATACACCGAGCCCGAGTCCCTCCGATTCCGGTGGAGCGACGACAAGCAGTACAACTACTCGCTTACCACGATGTGCGATGCCATTGCCGCCGACATCAACGCATCACCGTGGTCGATGATCGTGTGTGAACCCAACTGGCTCTATCCGTTCTGTAACGGGACGGGTGCGAACACCTTCCGGATTCACGATCGGATGCTTGGTACCGACTACTGGGATCAGATCAAGTATGGGTTCACCAAGACTCTGGACGAAGAGTTCCACCGCGCAGACGGGACCTCGCTCGCGTTCAAGTCCACGAGAACCGGATACGGCAATGGGGCGATGCCGTTCTCCAGTGTCGAAATGCGTCCGCTCACACCGGAGTTGGCCGACCGCGGATGGGCGCTGACGAAGGCCGGAATCTGGAGTTACGACGAATCGGGTAAGCCCACCGGCACCATTTTCAAAGACATGCCACGCGGTTTCGACGTCGGGAACGCCGGCGAAGGCAAAGTCATGCAGTACGGCGGCATCATCGACGCCGCGCGCGAAGTCGGTGACGAGGAACTCGTCCGCGCGGCGTGGGAGGAACTCCTCGAGACCGAGCCTCCCACCCAGGACGGCGACCGGTTGTACTTCCCTGGTACCTCGCTCGAGTCCCACGGATTCCTTGCGCGCGGCCTTTTCACACGCAAGAGCGGTTGGCTCGATCTCATCGAGAAAGGCCTACCGGACGCCTGGCGTACCGGTCCGTTGCTCGAGCACGTCGAGTTCGACGAAGCGATGGTGGCTCGCGCCGAAACTGACGGCACCAATCTCGATTTCGTGCTCTACCCGGTTGCCGACTCACCATCGACCACCGTTCGGGTCGCACGACTGACCCCGGGCGTGGAGTACGTGGCCGAGCTCGGCGGGACGACAGTCACCGGATCTGCCGACGACGATGGAACCGCCTCCTTCGCCATCACTCTCGCGGGACGAACCCCGGTGCGGGTCACGCCCGTCATCACGGGCTCGAAGAACGGCAAGTCCCCGACGAGTACCGCCAAGGCCACTCCGGTGCCGACCACGTCGGTGACGACCTCATGACCGCACCCACCTCTGACGGAAAAGGAAACCCCATGTCGGAACCAACCAAGCCCAGCACCGGCGCTCGTCTTCGAGCGGCCCTACAGAAAGTCGACTCCACCGCGGGGGCGATCGTCGACAACTGGATCAGCGTGCCCGCATGGTACGTCCTGATCAAGGCCATCGGCCTAACGCCAGGCAAGCCGCTCAACCGACTCGCGGTCCGAGAATTCAACGCCAGCAGATAGATTCAGTTGCCAAGTGTTCCTGGATTGCAGTGTGGGGCCGTCATGAACATCGACGGCCCCACATTGTGTGGAGGGAACGTTTCCATTGCACGGGGCAGCAGATCTGACAACCTTCCCTATCGACGGTGTCGATGTCGTGCCACCAGCCGCGGCTGAATAGCTCTGCCGCCTAATTGAACCAGCGAGGTGCTTGTGAAAATCGGACGATTCGAAACGGAACTGGCAGATTTCTTCCTCGCCTGGTGCCCGTTTGGTGGGCCGTCGCCGGAGCAGTGGTTCGCCGAGTTCGGGATCTCCCGGCCCCGTGCCGCAGAGATACTGCTGGAGGTGGCCGATTACGACGTGAACACACTGAACCGAGATGATCTCCGCCGTCGAACCGTCGCCGAAATCGCGGGTCACAGACCAGCAATCAATCTGCTACGCCGAGCGAGACGGCGGGATGCGCCGCTGTCCTCACAACCCCGGTGTGACACCATCGTCGTGGCGGCTACGCGCTCGACGGGCGGCTGGGACGACTGAATCCGATTGCTGACAGAGCCTGAGCCACATGCAATCTGAGTGTCCCCCGTGCTGATCTCGTTCGATCGTCATCTCCCTCGGTGGCCTGATTGATCAGGGCATGCATCATTGCCGCTCCGGATAGAGATTCCGCGAGAATAGCGACCTCGTCATCGCCGACGGCCACGCCACGTCGACTTAAGCAGCCGCTGAGTGCCGCCTCGAATTGGTGTCTGCCAGGGTCGACGACGCGGTCGCGATAGGTGCGGAAAACATCTGGGAATCGTCCGGCTTCGAGATGCAACCTGAACGCTATTGGACCGTCGCCGATTGCGAAGTAGTCATAGAGCGCGACAACGTGCTCGTAGATGACGTCGACGAGGTCGCCCTCAGCATCGGGGTTGAGCATCGGCGGCTGCCCGCTCAGACAGACCGCGTGCAGAAGTTCTGAGAGGTCCGCGTAGCGCCGGTTGACCGCATCGCGACTGACCTGGGCCCGCTTCGCAACCGCGTCGACAGTGAATCCCGCCCAGCCATCACGAAGGTAGACCTCGCGCCCCGCCGCGAGGATTCTGACATCGATTGCGGGGTTACGTTTTCGGCCGCCCCCCGGACGTCGCTTGCGGACAGGTCGGGATTCCGACGCGTGGTGACCGGCACCGCCGACGTCGGTGGGTGTTTCTGCACGGCTGTTGGGCACATCACGAGGTTACTTAACAAGGACCGGTGTCCACCGCCAACCAACCGACTATTGCCAACACACGATGCCGGTATTAAGCTGGTCGAGACTCACGTCACAGCGCCGCTCACTCGACACCGGTGACACACACCCGGGTCCCGGTCGGCTACGCACTGCTCACCGCGCCTCAACGGACGCTGACTTCGATTATTAGAAGGATGAACACTCATGACTGTTGTCGAGACGACCTACGACACCCGGATGCACAATCCCTCCCCGGAGGCACTTGCCGACGGTCTTTCTGCGGCGCGGACCGCGTTCCTCGCTGAGGGGGTTCCATCACTGGAAACCCGGCTCAACCGCATCGACCGGTTCGTCGCCGCAGTACTTGGCGCTGCCGACGAACTGTCGGAAGCCCTCGATACCGACTTCGGCAACCGCTCCCGTCTCGCCAACCTCGCGAGCGACGTGGTGGGCGCCATCGGCACCGCCGCCACGATGCGCGCCAACCTCGCCGACTGGATGAAGGACCGCGCGGTAGACGGGTCGGCAAGCGCTGGTACACCGGCGTTCGTGCAAACTCGCCCCAAAGGCGTCGTGGGTGTCATTGGTCCGTGGAACTTCCCGGTCGGCCTGGTGACCGCACCCACGATCGAGGCATTGGCTGCCGGTAACCGAGTGATGATCAAGTTCTCCGACATTCCCGAACGCACCGCCGAGGTGTTCGCGCGGGCCGTCGCGGGGGCCATGGATCCGACCGAAGTCACCGTCGTCACCGGAGGACTCGAAACCGCTCAGGCGTTCTCAAATCTGCACTTCGACCACGTCCTTTTCACCGGCTCACCCGGGGTCGGCGCACACGTGGCTGAGGCGGCCGGGCGCAATCTGGTTCCGGTGACTCTCGAACTCGGAGGCAAGAATCCCGTCGTCATCTCCCCCGACGCCGACTTGGAAGAATCGGCGAAGCGTATCGCCGCCTTCCGACTCTTCAACGGCGGACAGATCTGTCTGTGCCCCGACTACATCTTCGTGCCGCGACCACAGGTTGACACCTTCATCGAGGCCTACACCGGCGCAGTCAAGGGACTCTTTCCCACCATCGCCGACAACCCCGCGCTGACGTCGCTGATCAACGAGCGCAACTTCGATCGCGTGCAGGGACTCATCGATGATGCGGTGGCCAAGGGTGCGACTGCGGTCACCATCGCCAACCCCTCCGAGGCCGACCTCCTGCCCGATCGCAACACCCGGCGAATCGCCCCGACCGTGCTGCTCGACGTCACCGACGATATGGCAATCGCCGAGGAAGAGATCTTCGGCCCGGTCACCGTCGTCTTCCCTTACGACGATCTCGACGAGGCGATCAGTTACATCATTCAGCGGCCCAGCCCCCTCGCGGCGTACTGGTTTGGCCCCGACGACGCCGACTACCGCACTTTCATTGCTCGGACCACTTCCGGCGGTGTATCGCGCAACGACATCGGTCTGCACTGGAGTGTCGAGGGCGCCCCGTCGGGCGGCATCGGACGCAGCGGAATGGGCGCGTACACCGGGTACACCGGATTCGTCACCTTCAGTCACCTGCGGACCATTGCGGCAAGCGAACGGCCAAACGGCGCAGGAGAATTCGCGATGCCCCCCGCCGGTGAGGTCGAGGCTGACGCGATCGCCGGCATGATCGCCCAGGCGAAAGCCGAGATCGACGGTCGCATCGCCTCCGCCTAATCGTTCATCGGACCCCTTCGCGGGGATCGCGCGCTCCGTCCGCAGGAACGCCGGGGAGTGAGAAGGGCGTCGATATTCGTCCATCGCCGCCCACCACAAAGCTAGGAAGTGTCATGGTCCATCAGCCTCTCGGCCGTCAGCAGCAAGCGCCGTCGACGTACAGATTGGTCGTCTTGGGTGTCACGGCGATCGCCGAGTTGGTGTTGGCGTGGTTCGTGGTGCAGGGCTTCATCTGGGCGAGCAAGGCGCTGTCGCAACGCGACACTGATGTTTCCGCACCCGTGGAACATCCGGTGACATCCCATGGCGGGCACGGCGCCCATACTCACGGTCCGTCTGTTCCGGCCACGTCCGTCGACACAGCCTTGGCCCAGCAGCCGACACCGGCGGCGTGGGCGTTCCTGGCGGTCGGGTGTCTCGCGGGTATCGCGGTGTGGCTGTTCGTGCAGCGAACCCGGTTGTCTCGTACCGATTCGCCGCTGCCGTTCAGCTGTGGGGTGGGTGTCCTCGTCATCGCCATGCTGCCGGTTGTGCGCACCGCCGCGGAGAGCTCGCACGTCGCGATGATGATGCAGCTGATGATGCTGCTCATCATCGCGCCGGCACTGATGGCCCCCACGATCGGTTCGTGGGCGGGTTCGGTGTCAACTGCCCTTATTCGTCTGACGGCTGTGCCGGTAGCTCTCGGCTACGCAGCCGTGATGGTCCTCTGGCATCTACCGCCGTGGTCGATGTCGGGGGCCGCCGCATCCTTGCTGGCTGTGGCGGCACTGGCTGTCGGCGTGCTGTTCTGGGCAGGGATTCTCAGTGATGATCGCGCCGAGGATGCACGCATCAAGCGCATCGCCATCTATGTAGCCGGGTTTCCCGCGGGGTTGATCGGTTTGGCGCTGATCATCGCCACCGAGCCGATTCTCACCGCGCACGCCCATCACGACTCGTCTTTGAACCCGGTGCTCGACCAGCGGCTGGGTGGCATCGTCATGATGCTCATCGAGGCGATATTTCTGATCCCCATTCTCTTGCGGACCGGCACTGTCCGCCCACTTGCGACCTCCACCGCATCCACCTGAACCGCACCAGGGCGCCACGAATTGCCCACTCGCACAATAAGCATCGGCTATCAAAGGAAGTACACATGCACACAACAGCCGCACTGTCCAACGGCCCGGAGACCCCGTTCGCACTCACCGAGGTCGATCTGGCTCCACTCCAGGACACCGAGGTGCTGGTTCGTATCGAGGCGGTCGGCATCTGCCATACCGATCTGTCCTCCAAGCAGTTCTCCCCGCCCGGGTCTCCTGCCCTGTTCGGCCACGAGGGTGCCGGCATCGTCGAGGCCGTCGGGGCTGCGGTGACCGACATCGCCGTCGGCAACAAGGTTCTGATCAGCTACAACAGCTGCGGGTCGTGCGCCCGCTGCGTCGCGGGCCACCGCGCATACTGTGAGAACTTCGCAGTCCTCAACGCCTCCGGCGCACGGGCCGACGGTTCGACAACGGTCACCGTCGACGGCGCACCTGTCTACTCGTCGTTCTTCGGGCAATCGAGCTTCGCCAAGCACGCCATCGCGACGCGCGAAAACGTCATCGTCGTTGCCGACGATGTGGATTTGACGGTCGCGGCACCGATGGGGTGCGGATTCCAGACCGGCGCCGGTGCGATTGCCAATGTTCTGCGTCCCGATTCCTCTTCTGCTGTGGTTGTTTTCGGTGTCGGCGGCGTTGGAATGGCGGCGATCATGGCAGCGCGGGCTCTGGGCGCGCCGACGGTCATCGCCGTCGACCTGTCGCCGCGGCGCCGCGAAGTCGCCCTCGAAGTCGGTGCAACACACGCCCTCGACGGAGCTGACACAGCTCTCGTCGACCGCATCGTTGAGATCACCAGTGGCGGTGCGACGCACGCACTGGACACCACCGCAGTTCCTGCGGTGATCACGAACGCCGTGGCCGCGTTGGGCGCCCTGGGCACTCTCGTCACCGTCGGGATCGGCATGCCCGAGATCAGCATCAACATCATGGACCTCATCGGCAACGGCAAGTCGATTCGCGGTTCGATCGAAGGCGACGCCGATCCACATCAGCTGATCCCGCAGCTGCTTCAGTGGCACACCGACGGGAAGTTCCCGGTCGAAAAGCTCATCGACGTCTACCCGTTCGAAAAAATCAACGACGCGGTCGCCGGTATGCACGACACGGTCATCAAGCCCGTCCTCACATTCTCCTGAGCCACCCCAACCAGTCCACAACCCGTCTTCACTGCAGGCCGGACGTCCGCAACGCGACGTCCGGCAGGAGGAACTTGCCCTGATGTCTCAGTCTCCGATCACCGCCGACCGGCTTGGCTCGTTGTTTCGACCTCGCGCCGTAGCGCTCGTCGGCGCATCCGACAAGTCCGGATTCTCCACGACCGCCTACCGCAACCTCGTCGAGTTCGGACACGGTGCGAACACCTATCTCGTCAATCGACGCGGTGTCGAGGTCCATGGCCAACAGACCGTCACCAGTTGCAAAGACATCGACGCCGACGTTGACGTGGCGTTCCTGATGGTGCCCCAGGCAGGGACCCTGGACGCGATGACCGAGGCGGCCGAGGCGGGGATCCGCAACGCAGTGATTCTGAGCTCGGGCTACGGCGAGGCAGGCCCCGCGGGCCGTGAGGCCGAAGCCGCGCTGGTCAAGCACGCCGAAGAGCTGGACATGGTCGTACTTGGCCCCAATCACCTCGGCTTCGCCAACCTGATCGATCAGGTGCCGGTCACGCCCATTCCCGGTCTTCCGCGCTCAGCGGGCCATGTCGGTCTGCTGTCGCAGTCGGGCGCCAGCGCCAGCGCCATGGTCGACTTCGCGCACCAAGCCGACGCCGATCTGTCCTACCTGGTCACGCTGGGCAACGAAGCCATGATCACCGCCGGTCACGCCCTGGACTTCCTGGTCGATGACGAGGACACCAAGGCCATCGCGATCTTCATGGAAACCATCCGCGACCCCGACGTCTTCGCAGACGCCGCGCGCCGTGCAGCCACCAAGGGTAAGCCTGTCGTCGTGCTGAAGGCCGGTAGCAGCGAACTCTCGGCCCGCACCGCGGCCGCCCACACCGGTGCGCTGGTCGGGGACGACCGCACCATTGACGCGGTGTTCCGCGAACTCGGTGTCATCAGAGTCGATTCCATCGAGGACATGATGATCGTGGCAGGCACCGCGGCAAAGACCGGCCGGCTCAAGACCCCCGGGCTCGGCGTCGTGTCGATCTCCGGCGGAGCCTGCGACATCGTGGCCGACCGGGCACAAGATATCGGCGCGCAGGTGCCCGCTCTCACCGACGAGACCGAGACCGCGCTACGCCAGATCATGCCCGAGTACGGCACCGTGCAGAATCCGCTTGATGTCACCGGCGCCGCGATGTTCGATCCGACCATCTTCACCCGAGGTATCGAAGCAATATCTGCAGATCCGGGTGTGGGTGCGGTCGCGGTCATCATGGGACTTCCCTGGGAAGGCACCGGTGAGAATTTCTCCGGCACCCCGATCCTCAAGGCGATCGGTTCCGCGCAGGCTCAGACGCCCGTGATCCTGGTCAACCAGGTCATGCAACCGATCACCGATGTCACACGCACCGTCATGGCGGACACCGGAATCACCACAGTGATCGGTGGTCTCCGCCAGGCAGTGGTCGCGCTGGCCAAGATTGCGTGGTGGTCGCAGGCCACCACCCAGACAACCGCCGAACCCATCGCAATTCCTGAGGTCGAGGTGCCCGGCCAGCGCGTCGGCTCCCTGTCCGAAGCTGCAGCCCGCACTGTCCTGGCTGACGCCGGAATTCCCGTCGTCCCGGCACGGCTCGCCACCAGCGCCGACGAAGCAGTCACAATCGCGCAAGACTTCGGCGCTCCCGTCGCGATCAAGATCGCGTCCCCTGACATCCTGCACAAGAGCGACATCGGTGGCGTTCGCCTCGCCGTCAGCGGCGACCACAACGTGGCAGAAGCGTTCACCGCTGTCAGCGATGCAGCCGCGCACAAGGCCCCGGACGCCACGATCGAAGGCGTGCTGATCTCCCCCATGCGCGCCCCCGCGACCGAGCTGCTCGTCGGCGTCGTCCGGGATCCGCAGTGGGGACCCATCCTGGCTGTGGCCATCGGCGGCATCTTCGTTGAGGTCCTCGCCGACTCGGCGCTGGCCACCCTCCCGATCACCACTGACCGCGCTCGCAACCTACTGACCAGCTTGCGCGGGTCGGCGATCCTCGACGGTGTGCGAGGCACCGCCCCCGCAGATCTCGACGCCCTGGCCAAAGTCGTGGCCGACATCGGCAACCTTGCCTACGCGCTCGGCGACGATCTCGAGTCGCTCGAGATCAATCCGCTGCGGGTCGACGGCGACACCATCGAAGCACTCGACGCCGTCATCACCTGGCGGTCCTGACACATACTCGCTAAGGAGCTTCACAATGCACGCATTGGAGTCACTCGATCCCCGCACACCGGTGATCGTCGGCGTCGGGCAGTATGCGGAAAAGATCGACGACGATGACTACAAGGGGCTGTCGGCCGTCGATCTCGCCGCCGCAGCGGCCGCACGCGCCATCGACGATGCCGGGGGTAATCATAGTGCCCTGGTGAAACGGATCGGCACGGTCGCCGGCATTCGACAGTTCGAGAACTCGAACCCGGGCGCTCTGGCGCCACTCGGACGATCCGACAACTACCCACGGTCCGTCGCCGACCGAGTGGGGGCCGATCCGGCCCACGCGATCCTGGAGGTCGCCGGAGGCCAATCACCCCAACACCTGGTGACCGAGTTGTGCCGTCGTATGGCCGCGGGAGAGGTCTCTGATCTCGCCTTGGTCGTCGGATCAGAGGCCATTTCCACGGTTCGCCATCTCGCCTCTACCGAGAACAAGCCCGACTTCACCGAACACCGCGGAGGGCAACTCGAAGACCGGGGCTACGGCTTGAACGGGCTCGTGCAGCGATACCCCACCGCGCACGGACTCACCGATGCCCCCAGTCAGTACGCCCTGTTCGAGAATGCCCGTCGAGCCCGCCTCGGTATGTCCAGCCAGGAATACGCCCGGGCAATGGGCGAGCTGTTCGCCCCGTTTACACAGGTGGCCGCGAAAAACCCGTTCTCGGCGGCGCCCGTCGAGCGGACCGCCGAAGAGCTGGCGACGATCACCGATCGCAATCGTATGATCGCCGACCCGTACCAGCGGTTCGTCGTTGCTCGTGACCAGGTCAATCAGGCAGCCGCCGTGCTCATCACCACAGTGCAGGCAGCACGCGAGCTGAACATCCCCACCGAGAACTGGGTGTTCGTCCATGGGCACGCCGACCTCGTCGAAAAGCCACTCCTGGAGCGGCCCGACCTCGGTCGAAGTCCCGCCTCGGTGCGGGCCGCCGAACACGCACTGGCACTCGCCGGTCTCGACCCCGATGAGCTCGCCACCATAGACCTCTACAGCTGTTTTCCCATAGCGGTCTTCAACATCATCGACGGACTCGGAATCAAACCCGGCGACTCTCGGGGACTCACCCTCACCGGCGGATTGCCGTTCTTCGGTGGCGCCGGCAACAACTACTCGATGCACGCGCTGGCCGAAACAGTGTCCCGACTGCGTAGCGCGCCAGGAACCTACGGCTTCGTCGGCGCCAACGGCGGCTTGCTCAGCAAGTATTCGGCAGCTGTGTACTCCACCAACCCGACCGAGTGGCGGCACGACAGCAGCGCGCACATCCAAGCCGAGCTCGACGAGGAGCCCGGCGTCGGGGTCGCTGTCGTCGCCGACGGCAAGGCCACCATCGAAACCTACACAATCAAACACACCCGCCAGGGCAAGCTGGGGGTCGTCGTAGGGCGCCTGGGCAACGGGCTTCGCTTCCTCGCCAACACCATCGACGGCGACGACGAGTTCCTCGCACTACTCGAGTCCGGAGATGCGATCGGGAAATCCGCCTACGTCACGTCGATCGCGCAGGGCAACCGGATCACCACCGATCGTTCCAGCGCAAACAAACTGCTTCCCCGACGGTCACCCCGACTACGGTCGGACTACGAGTTCGTGTCCCTCCGCCGCGACGGCCACTTACTCGAAGTCACCATCAACCGGCCAGAAGCGCGTAATGCGTTGACGCCGCACGCAAACGACGAACTCGACGAGGTCTTCACCGCGTTCTTCGATGATCCGGACCTGTGGGTGGCAATCCTCACCGGGGCGGGTGACAAAGCGTTCAGCGCCGGCAACGACTTGCGGTACTCGGCGAGCGGGAAGCCGATGTGGGTGCCCAAGAACGGTTTCGCCGGCCTCACGTCCCGTCGCAACATGACGAAACCGGTCATCGCTGCCGTCAACGGTTTCGCCATGGGCGGCGGATGTGAGATCGCCCTCGCATGCCACCTGGTGGTTGCCGACCCCTCGGCACGTTTCGCCCTGTCGGAAGTCAATGTCGGGCTCGTAGCCGGCGCCGGTGGACTCGTTCGGCTGCCAAGGATGGTGCCCGAGAAGCTCGCCACCGAGATGATCCTCACCGGCAAACAGATCACTGCAGACACAGCCCACGGCTTGGGTTTGGTCAACCGCATCTCAGCTCCCGGAGCGGTACTCGACGAAGCACGCGAACTCGCACAGGAAGTCATGACCGGATCACCGACCTCCGTACGGGTGTCGATGGCAATCATGAACGAGACCGCCCCGATCACAGATATCGTCGACGCCGTCTCCCACCACTCCGACGCAATAGACGAATTGATGGTCAGCGAAGATATGATCGAGGGACTGACAGCTTTCGGCGAGAAACGCCCCCCGCAATGGCGCAACCGATAAGTCCGTGCCTCATTTCAGAATGAAAGCCTGCACCATGTCATCGCCCCCTCACCGCGCCGCACCGTTGCGGAGCACTCCGGCTTGCGGGATCTGCCAATGAATTACAGGTCGACCACCCGCACCGTTCTCGATGCATCGCTGGCGGGAGCACGTGCCCTGACAACTTTCGTCGTCATAGCCGGATGGCTCGCCCTCCTGCCTATCCTCCAGCTCGGGGCCGCAGTCAGAAAACACATCAGATAGCTGGAGATCTTCGCGCCGCTCAAAGCGGATGCGAAAAGGCTGGGCCGGTCGCGAATGCGACCGGCCCAGCATGCTTCAAGGACCGCCAGCGACCACGGCTGTGCGTCCCCGTCTGGAATCAATAGAGACTTGTCGTTCAAACAGGCAGTGGTTCTTCCACTGTTCAACCTAGACCCGCATCCTCATCGACCATGGCCGTTCGAGAAACCCCGTTCTCGCGCAGGATCTACGCCAGGCACGCTCAGCGCCGGCACCGCCTTCCTCGACGGCAAACGCGACGTCACCGACACCGCGATCGCCGCCGCCAATACGTTCTCGACACCTACCCCGAGGCATGGTGCTGCGCGGCCCGGACGGCACCGGCTGGACCATCGACGTCTCCCCACTGCCGGCGCCCGAGCCCCGTGAGGGCAGCGACGGCGAGTACAACGGCCAGTGATCACCTACCTTCGAGCACGCCCGCAGCGACGCCGGACTGACCCAACAACAATCGGCCACCGCCGCCAGCCTGATCGCAGCCTCACTCAGTACGGTGTCGATCGACGTCGACGCTGCCACCGTGCACCAGGGCCACCTGCGCAGCGACCCCGACGCCGCGGTCTACCAACTCGGCCGCCTGCTCGCCTATCTGCCGCTGCGCGCACCCAAAGACGAGTTCTGGACAGTCCTAGGCGAACAGTGTGGGCGCGCAACGATATCCTGCGCACCGCGCTACGCGCCCTGCACACCGACATCTACGACACCACCGAGGGTGAACTGGCCGACGTCGACGACCTCGCCCACCTGTTACGCCACCTGCCGCCCCCCCCCCCCGCCAACCGCCCACGCCCTGCGCGGCGGAACCACGTTCGCCACCGACGACATCGCGCCCTGCTGTGGCTCACCTCAGCCACCGCAGCCGCCTGGACGCTGTTGCTGCACCCCAACCCGACCACCTGCCCCGCTAAGCCTTCCGGCCCAGGACTTCGTGTAGCCAGTGTCCTGGAGATCGGTGAGCAAACTCTTTCCATGCTCGGGCAGGCAGGGTGCTCCGGTGGGATCTCCGCTCACCGCTCGTGAGGACATGGCGGCGCAGCGGATCTGAGATCTGGGTCGACTCGACATGCACCAGGGTTGCGGGCTTACGCGGCGCCACGCGGTCTTCCCATCGGCCGGCTTCTTGTCCAGCAGATCCGTGTAGAGCCCTCGGTCCTCCGCGTCGTCGGCAAGTGCGTCCTTGATCACGTCGGCGTTCACGCGCCGGTACTGCGATGCATGCACGGCCAGCATCGCAGAACACTGCGTGAGGTTTGTCACCGTGCTTGGTCCTCAACTGCCTCGAAGCGCTCGGTCGGGCGGTCACCGGATCGATCCTGGCGCAGAAGCCCGGCACCCACGTGACGAAGCGACCTACCAGCGGCTCTGTCCCCATCAGCGGTCCGTCGACGCCACCAGCCCCCCGGGCGACACCACCTCCAGGATCATGAGAAAGACAGGGGCAAGAAGTCATACCGTGCCTGGCGACCCTCAGGCACGGCGCCCGGGCCCACGAAAAACGGTAACGGGCGCCGACTTACGTACTTTCAGAACCGGATGACGCCGCAAGCATTTCTGCCGGCGCGCACATCCCGATACCGTGGTTGATCTCGGCAAGCGAGTACTCGCGAGTGATCATCGCGGAGATATCGAGATCTCTCGAACGCACCGGGTTCAGCAGCCGGGCGATATCGCCTCGAGTGCAGCGACCATAAACATTACCCACAATGAATTTCCCCGACAGCAGAAACTCGATTAACGGAATGGCGATTGACTGCACCCCTCCGACGCAAACATCCCCGGAGTCGCCCCCGGGGATGATGAATGCCGAACCCACTCAGCCGTCGAGCTAACCGGTGACCGACGGGCTTCTTCCGGTCACCGCATCCGGTGTCATTTCTCCCTTGACGATCTGGTCACGGATCTTGAACTTCTGGATCTTTCCCGTCGGCGTCATGGGGAACGAATCGGCGAAGAACCACATCGACGGCACCTTGTGCGCCGAGATTCGTTCACGACACCATTCCTTGAGGGCGTCCGGGTCCGGGCGGGCGGCCTGATCCGTGGCACAGATGACGGCTCCGATCTGCTCACCCCAGTAGTCGTCGGGAACTCCGATGACGGTCACATCGTGGACATCGGGGTGCTCGAACAGCAGGTCTTCGATCTCGCGCGGGGAGATGTTGACCCCGCCGCGGATGATCATCTCCTTCAGTCGGCCGGTGATCTTCAGGAAGCCCCGTTCGTCCATGCTGGCGAGATCGCCCATGTGCAGCCACCCGTCGGCGTCGATGGTCGCGGCCGTCGCCTCCGGCATGTCGAAGTATCCGAGCATGTTCTGGTATCCGCGACAGCAGATCTCGCCTTGTTCACCGATCGCCACCACCTTGCCGTCGATCGGGTCGACAAGACGGACCTCGAGTTCGGGAAGGGGCTGCCCGACGGTGGTTGCCTGGTCCTCCGTCGAGTCGGTGACCTTGGTCTGGCTGATCACGCCATGCATCTCTGTCTGGCCGAAGAGGATCGAGAAGCTGCAGCCCCAGGTGTCCATGACACGGCGCACGAGCGCCTCGGGCACGGTGGCCGCACCCGACAGGATGGTCCGCAGGCTCGTGAGATCACGGGTCGCACTGTCGGGGTGATCCAGGAGTGCGATCAGCATCGTCGGAACGAGAAGTCCATGAGTACCCCGGTAGGTCTCGAAGGCCTCGAGAACGCCGGCCGGGTCGAACCCGGGCAGCACCACGTAGGTGCCGCGCGCCGACATCGTGCCGAGTTCGGTGACCGCACCTCCGCCGATGTGGTACATCGGCATCGCATTGATGCACACTCCGCCGTCGTCCATGCCGGCACGCTCGAAGACGAACGACGCCTCATTCACTATGCCCTTGTGATGCAGCAGGGCCCCTTTGGGAAAACCGGTCGTTCCCGACGTGTACTGAATCTGCACGGGGTCCGTGGGAGCGACGTGGGGCAGCGCCACGTCGGCGTTCCCGCGTTCCGCGTAGGCGGCCCAGTCGCGGTCCGGCACGGTCACTCGAACGGTGTCGACGTCCGACACGGCGGCCGACACGATGGCGCCGAGATCCGCCCCGCGATACGACTGTTGATAGAAGACGCCAACCGCTCCGGATTGCCGCAGGACGTAGGCGAGCTCATCTCGCCGGTAGGCCGGGTTGGCCGCGACCACGACCATCCCCGCCATGGCGATCGCCTGCTGCATGATCACCCAATCCGCACTGTTGGCAGCGAAGATCGCAACCCGGTCCCCGGGCGCGAAATCTCCGAGGAGTGCGCGAGCGAATCGCCGCGTGTCGTCGAGCAGCTCGGCGTAGGTCCACGTGCGCCGCTTGTCCTTCTCGGGTACCGCATCGACCAGTGCCACCCGGTCGGGTACGACAGAGGCGCACTCCTCCAGAAGTGCCGGCAAGGTGATGTCCCGCACGCCCGCGCTCGGAACCGCGGGCCAGTGAGAAGTGTTGAGGTGCATGGTGTCTCCTTGGGCATGTGAGCGATGTCGCGCGGGGCGGCCAACCCACCGATCTGCGTGCTGTGCATCACATATTATCGGTCTTACCATTAGTCCGCAACCCTGCGTTTTCGATCGCAGCCATCACGCCCGGGCACCAAAAACGTTGCCTTGAAAGTAATTTCGACAACGACCAAATGCCGGGCTCACCCGCCCGGCATACGATTGTCAGTGAACGAGATTCGGCTCTGCGCACTCGCGACCCACAGTCGAAGGTTTTTTCTGACGCTGGATCAGTTGACGGACAGTGGAGTACGCCCCACCCGGCGAATCGGTCGGCGGTGGCCGCAGAGAATCTCAGAAAGCAGAGATCCCGCCGTTGACGCTGATGGTCTGCCCCGTCAGACGCGCTGCCGCCGGACCTCCGAGAAACACGATCAGTGAGGCCAGATCGTCCGGCTCGGCGACTCCGAGATGTGCCTGCTGCGAAGCCTTTTCGAAGAGTGAACGACTGAACCCGTCACTGAGGACATTGTTCGCGGTACGCGTGCCCTTCACCAACGACGGGGTGACGGCGTTGACGCGTACCCCGTTGCGCTTGGCCTCCACCGCTGCGACGCGCGAGAACATCACGATCGCGGCCATCGCCGCACCCAGCGCACTCTCGCCTGGCGTCGGCACCTTCGCCGCGTCTGATGCGATGTTGATGATGCTTCCGCCGCCCTGCGCCTGCATCAGTGGCAACACGGCCCGAGTCATCAGCATCGGCGGCACCGCCTGTCCCATGAGGATGTCGGGAAGTTCCCCCATCGGTGTGCGGTGCAACAACTCGGGGCGGTAGGCCGTCGTCGTGGAATTGACGCAGATGTCCACCGTGCCCATCGTCGAGTGGGCCGTGGACACACACCTCTCGACCTCGTCGATGTTCGACGAATCGGCCGAGACGAACTGGACGTCCACATCGCGATGACGGTCGAGAACCGTACGTCGCGCGTCCTCCCCGCGGGTGTGATCACGCCCGACGAGGACCATGCGCTTCACGCCGGCGTCGGCGAACCCGAGTGCGGTCGCGAGGCCGATCCCCGACGTACCGCCGACGATGATGGCCCCGGATTCCTCGTAGGTTCGAACCAGCGGAGTTTCTGACATCGACTCACCTCTCGTGGACGCGACCACGAACCATCACGGGTCGGCAGATGCTACCGGCACTCACCGGTACTCACACAGAACGTTTTACACCATAGACGCGGTCATGTCTAAAATTGTATTGTCTGAATGCGCGGGCACCACCTCCCGTTCCCTGCCGCACCAGACCCCCTCTCAACTCTGGAGATGACATGCACCCCATCGCGAATCGGTACACCAGGCTCATCGGCATCGACCACCCGATCGTGCAAGAGGGACTCGGACCGTTTCGGACGCCGAAACTCGCCGCGGCCGTGTCGAATGCGGGCGGTCTGGGCACCGTGTCCATGCCCGGGATGCCCGTCGACCTCGAGGCAGGTGCACGCACGTTTCGCGCGCACATCGACGAATGCCTGTCGCTGACCGACCGCCCCTTCGCGGTGAACATCCCGGTCGGTGTCGACAGCAACGGGGACGTACTCCCGTTCACCGACGTCTACATCCGCATGGTCCTCGAGGCACGGAAGACCGATGCGGCGTTGTCGCGGCAACTCACGGTGCTCACGACCTCGGCGGGCTTTCCCGGTGACTACATCGCCGCGATCAAGGACGCGGGCATGATCCACCAGCACAAGGTCGGTTCCACGCGACAAGCCGTCAAAGCGGCCGAGGCCGGGGTCGACGTCGTCATCGCCGCGGGCTTCGAGATGGGCGGCCACGCACCGAGCAAGGCGGTCCATTCCTATGTGCTCGCTCCGAGCGTGACCCAGGCGGTCGACGTCCCGGTGCTGCTCACCGGCGGCGCGAGGGACGGCCGGGGACTCGCATCGGCTCTGGCCATGGGCGCCGACGGCGTGGCGATGGGCACTCGATTCATCGCCAGCACCGCCAACACCGACTGGCACCCGGCCTACATCCAGGCCATCATCGACGCCCAGGAAGGTGACGACGTCGCCTTCGACGGCGTGTATGGACCCTGCCGAGGACTGCGAAACGCGGCGTCACGGAAGCTGGTCGAGCACAGCGGGACCGAATCCGGCGGTGTCGTCGACGCCGTCGAGCTGACCCGCTGGAAGATCGAGTCGATGCAGAGTGCGCAGACCACGGGTGACGTCGAGAACGGCCTGGTCCTGGCCGGTCAGGTGGCCTCGGCGATCGATGACATCATCGACATCGCCGATTTCGTTCCGAGGACCGCTGCCGACGCGGCCACCATTCTCCGCCGGCTCGCCGAGTCGTTGCCCGCTCCCGTCGTCGCGTGACCACGTCGACGAGAACCCGGTAGCCGATGGCTACGATGACGCCCATGACCGATCCCGCCGTCGACACGGCCGCGCGGTCGACGACTTCGATCAGCAGCGCCCGCTCTGCCCTGATCTCGATCCTCGGCGAACTGGTCGCGCCGTACCGCCGCCCGGTGCGGACGTCGGCGCTCCTGTATGGCCTGACCGGAGTGGGTTTCGGCGAATCAGCGAGCCGGCAGGCGATCGCCCGGGCAGGGGCCTCCGGGCTCATCTCCGCGGAACGAGATGGCCGAGAGACCAAATGGGCCGTCACCGAACGCACTTACGAACTCTTCCGCGAGGGTGCCGACCGGGTCTTCCCCGATGCCGCCGGTCGGCACTGGGACGGGAACTGGCTCATCCTGATCGTGCCCGTCCCGGAGTCCCAGCGCGCAACCCGCAAGAAGCTCTATGCCGCCCTGCGCTGGGCGGGATTCGGCAACCCCAGCGCGGGCGTCTGGGTGACCCCGCACGTCGAACGCCTCCCCGAGGCGCAGGCCGTCATCGAGTCGCTCGGGTTGTCCGAGAACACGTTGTCGTTCGTGGGCTCGCCCGCGGCAATCGGGATACCCGAATCAGAACTCGTGCACCGTGCATGGGATCTCCGCAAGGTCGCTGTCGCATACGACGAGCTGCGGGAACGGTTCGACACCGACGAGCATCTCACCGGGAAAGAGGCGCTCGTCGCACACATCGAGCTGGTCGATGCCCTGCGCCACACCCCCTACATGGACCCGCAGCTCCCCAGTGAGCTCCTGCCCGACTGGCCGGGCCTCAAAGTCATCGGCCGCCTCCAGGCCCTTCGGGCCGAGCGGTCCCCGGCGGCACACGCGCACTGGCTGTCCGTCGCCCGGCTGGACTGAACCGTCCGCACCCTCCCGCGACAGCAGCGACGGGCCTTGATGTTTTACATTTCTAGACACGTACACGCGTGATCTGTAGTATTTGATCTACGCGCCGCTGATGAGTCAGCCCCTCATCTACGATTCGCGGCGTTCCTCTTCAGCCAAAGGATTACCGTGAGCGAACTGCACGCACAGTCGATGGCCTTGCTCCGCACGATCGCCGACGATCCGGTGACCTACGCCGACGACTGGAAGAAGACTCATCAGCGACCGGTGATCGGGTCGTTCCCGATGAACTTCCCCGCCGAACTCATCCATGCGTCCGGTGCGCTGCCCGTGATCGTGCAGGAGAGCCGGACACCGATCACCGAAGGCCGCAGCCTGCTCGCCGAGTTCTATTGCGGGTACACCAGGAGCGTCGCGGACCAGGCGGCCGTCGGCGAGTTGGATGTGTTCGACGCCTTCGTCACCGCAGACCACTGCGTCCAGCTCCTGGGGGCGGTCGACGCCATTCGATACACCCGACCGGAGAAGCCCGTCCACTTCGCCCAGTTCACCAGCGCGATGGATGACGCGTGGACCCAGCCGCGGGTCGACGGCCGATTGACCGAGCTGAAGTCGCAGGTCGAACTCGTCACGGGTCACGTCGTGACCGACGACGAACTCCTGGCGAGCATCAAGACTTTCAACACCAATCGCCGATTGCTGCGCCATCTCTATGAGCTCCGGAGATCCGGGCGCGCACGTATCACCCCCAGCGACATGCAGGTGCTGGTGAAGTCCAGCATGGTGATGGATGTCGAGGAGCACACCGCCCTCCTCCGATCCATCGTCGCCGAACTCCCCGTTCGCGAAGTGGACCCCGATGACGTTGTACGCCTGCACATCTCCGGACACTTCTGTCACGCCCCCCGCCCCGAGATCCTCGACGTGATCGAGGAACCGGGGGCGATCGTGGTCGACGACGACCTGTACACCGGGTTCCGCTACATCTCCACCGACGTCCCGGAGACCGGGGATCCCCTGCACGCACTCTCCACCTGGTATCTCGAGCGAAACCTGAATGCCCCGTGCCCGACTCGGGTGACGAGCGAGGTCGACTGGGACACCTATCTCCTGGATTCCGTGGCCCGGAGCGGCGCCACCGGGGTGCTGATCCTGATGGCGAAGTTCTGCGAACCGCACATGCTGTACTACCCCGAGTTACGAAAAGCACTCGAGAACAGAGGCATTCCCTCACTTCTCATCGAGACCGAGCACGAGGGCATCCCGATCGAGAAGCTGCGCACCCAGATGGAGACCTTCGTCGAGCGCATCCGTCGCCAGCCCGTGACGGTCTGACCAACCCCCGACCGATCACAGCCGATCCAGCCCAGCCGACACGAGGAGCGTGGCGTGAGCACCGAACTATTCCAGAAGGACAAGACCAACAAGCTGAGGAGTACCCGGGTGGGCGGCAAGATGACCGCCGACTACTGGGAGAACATCTTCACCGCCAAGGAACGCGGCAAGCACGTCGTCTGGTACAACGGCGCCGCCTTGAACCCGCTGTTCCAGGCAGCGGGTCTCGAATGGTGCCACGGCGAGGCGTTCGCGGCCCGACTGGCCGCCCAGCATCTCGAGGAACCCGCACAGGCAGCCGGAGCCGAATACGGCTACATCGGAGAACTGTGTTCGTACGCCCGCACCCACCTCGGGTGCGCGGTGTTGACCCAACAGAATCAGACCGAACGCGAATCCGGTGTCGTGGGTATGCTCGACCAGCAGGAACTGGCGGCCAAACTGCCGGCTCCGGACTTCTTCGTCAACGGATACGCCGGATGCAGCACCGGGCAGCAGTGGGATGCCATGACCTACCGGGTGTTCAACCGCGAACTCCCGGTCTTCAACGTCTCGTTGCCGATGCTGTGGGGCAACAAGCCCGATGCGGGCTACATGCGGGGCGAGGAATGGGAAGACGTCAGCACCTATGCCGAGGGGCAGCTTCGCGAGCTGATCGGCTTCCTCGAACAGCAGACCGGGCGACCATTCGACTGGGATACGTTGAGCGAGAGCATGTCCTATATCAAGCGGGCTTCGGAGCTGCGGCTGGAGGCGATGCAGCTGTGCACCATGGCGCCGACTCCGGCGACCTACTGGGACTGGGTGGCGAGCATCGCCCCGATCAACTTCCTGCCGGGGAACCAGGCGCTCGTCGACTACTTCGCCGGGGTCAAGGCCGAGATCGAACAACGGATCGTCGACGGTGAGTCGGCAGTGGCCAACGAACGTTATCGCGTCTACTTCGACGGGATCATGAACTGGAACAAGCTGGGCTTCCTCACGAGAAAGTTCGCCGAGTACGACGTGGCGGTCGTGGCCGGGCGCTACACCCACGAATCCTTCTGGCAGGAACCACAACTGATCGACGTCGACAATCCACTGCGCGGTATGGCTCAGCACTACCTGCTGTGCCCACTGAACCACGGCTTGAAGAATCTGCAGGAGTTGTTGATCCGCCGCCTCGACGAGTACTCGATCGACGGCATCGCCTTCCATTCCACCAGGACCTGCCGGGCCATGACGAACCCGCAGACCATGCTGGCCAAGACCGCGGAACGCGAGCGGGGCGTGAAGTCGTTCTTCTTCGAGGGCGACGTGGCCGACGCATCCTTCTACAACGACGAGCTCTTCGACAGTCGTCTCGAGGCGATGCTCGAGACGATCGACGTGCAGCGCGCCAAGTCCCTGATCTGATGTCCTGGCATGTGATGGGGGTCGACCTCGGCTCGACGACGGCGAAAGCGGCCGTCGTCGACCAGGACGGCCGGCTCGTCGGATCGAGTGTCGTCCAGATGGGCGCGGTCAGCCGCGACGCCGTCGTCGTCGCGATGGACCGGGCCCTGTCCGATGCCGGAGTGGATTCTGGGGACATCGCTCGTACCATCAGCACCGGCTACGGCCGCAAACTCGTACCGGGCGCGGACCGGTCGTTCACCGAGATCACCTGCCACGCACGCGGCGCCGCCGCGATGCACCCGGGCGTTCGACTGGTCATCGACATCGGCGGACAGGACAGCAAGGCGATCGCGGTCGACGAGGAGGGACTCGTCGAGCGGTTCGCGATGAACGATCGGTGCGCAAGTGGCACCGGACGATTCTTCGATGTCCTCGCCCGTGCACTCGAGGTCGACGTGAGTGAGGTGGGACCGCTGGCGATGTCGGGCACCGACGGTCTCGAGGTGAGCAGTATGTGCGCCACCTTCGCCGAGACCGAGGTCATCTCGATGCTGGCACAGGGTCAGGACAAGGCCGACATCGCCGCGTCGGTCCACAAGGCCGTCGCCGCCCGGACGCTCGGTCTCGTCGCACAGGTCGGCAAGGCCACGCCGACGGTGATGACCGGCGGGGTCGCGCGTAACGAAGCGGCCCGCCACCACATCGAGAAGGCGCTTCGTAACCCGGTGGAACTGCTCGACCAACCGCAGATCGCCGGCGCGTACGGCGCGGGGTTGCTCGCCCGCGATGAACACCGCGGCAACCTCGGCCGCGCCGTAAACCGTGACTCCGCGGCGAGGTCGCAGCTGGCCGAACGGGCCGCCGGGATCGTTCCGCAGTGCGCGGGTTGCAACGGTGAACTCGACGGGCATCACGACCACGGCCCGGTCCCGCTGACACTGCGCACCGGATCGTGAGCACCGACGACCTCGCCGACTCCGGCGTCGTCGTCATCGACGACGGCGACCTGGGACGGATGGTGGCACTGCACTTCGTCAGGGCCGGATCACAGCGGATCGGCATCATCAGCGCCGACGAGACGCGCGGACAGGAACTGGCGCAGGAGGTCTTCAACGCCGCCTCGGGTATCTGGGCGATATCGGCCGCCGGCGACCTCGCCTCGCCCTCCGACGCGCGACGTATGGTCGCGGAACTGTCCGGCGCGATCGGGGACGCCGACATCGTCGTCGACCTACCCGGCGGCACCGAGGCGGGCCGCATCGTGCGGGAGGAGATGCTCACCCGCGGGGAGGGCGTCGTGGTCGAGGTCGGTTCCCGCGCGGGGCGCGAATCCCTCGACGGCGTCACCATGTGCACCGTCGTCGCGACGCCCGGGTCACCCGCAGAACTGGCCGACTGCGTCGTGACGGCCGCCTTGAACGCGCAGGCGCCTCGGGACCGGTGAGACCGCCCGGTGCCGGGTACTCGCTAGCGAAACGCGGACTCCTCGAGGAGCGTCTCCCAGCGGGCGTGGGCCCGCTGGGACCACTGCTCCCTCCGTCGGCGGAAGAGCGCCGCGCCCTCCAGGCCGATCCACTCCGGCAGCAGCTCCTTGGGTAACTGGGGGTCGAGGCGCATGAACTGTTGCTGGAGAGACACCAATTCGACGAATGCGAACAGGACCTCGTCGTCATCGGCGGGTTCGGTCGCGCCGTCTTGGTCCAGCAGCAGCCGGTAGCTCGCCGCGAGATCGGTGAGATCCCATGCCCGCGATACGATTTCGGAGTTGTCGAGACCGCCCGGCGCGATCGCGCCGCGAAGAATGAGTGCGGCATCGGTCAAGCCGAGCGTTCCGAGGAGTTCCGCGAGTTCCTGCTCACGGTCGATGTGCGGGGTGAGCCACACCCCCTGGGCCGCATTTCCCATTCCGAGCCAGGTGAGACCACCGTTGAGCCTGTTACGCAGAGTGCCGTTGCGCTGCGCCGTCGTCACAGTGAGCACGAGCCATTCGTTGTCCCAGGGCAGCGGCCCGTCGAGGTACGCATTCGATCGTTTGATGCCGTCAGCGGACAGCGCCCGGCCGTGATCGGCGAGGTGCCACCGTACTGCGCGCCCCACGCGTTCACGCTCGACCCACTTGGCGGATGCGGCGCGCGCGAGCAGTTGCCGCGCAGCGTGTTCCTCGATGCCCATGCCGCCGAGGACTCTCATCAGCGCCGCGGTCCACGCCCCTTCGTCGGAGTCGAACAGGAACTCGCCGATGACCGTCAGCAGCATCGAGCGGGCGCTCGGCGGCGGAAGAGGAGGTCGGGCAAAACGGTGATAGGCCACCATCGGAGATCCTCCTAGGGTTCGCTGACCAAGTTACCCACTTCGACGTGGGAGAGGAACTCGTACGCACTCAACCTGTCCTCCAGCGACTCGACGTCGACGTGAGATGCGCCCGCCGGATCCAGCCACACGGTCACCTTTCGTCTGAGCCCGGACTCGTCGACATCGATCTCACAGTCGACTTGCGCGCGACTGCAATCGGCGACCACCTGGGCGATCTCGGCTTTCAGCGCTAGCGTCCGGAGCACCGGTTTCGAGATCTTCCCGACCGGTGTCAGCGGTAGCCGGTCCAGGACCGTCACGTGGACCGGCACGGCAGCCTTCTCCTGAACCGCGTTCCCGCAGAACGCGAGCAGATCGGACGAATCGACGGCCGCGCCGTCCTCGAGCTGGACATACGCGACCGGCATCTCCCCTTTCATCCGGTCGGGCCTGCCGACGGCGGCGACCATCTCCACGGCTGGGTGCGCGGCGAGCGCCTCTTCGATGTCACGCGGATCGATGTTGTGACCGCCACGGATGATCAGGTCCTTGCTTCGTCCGGAGACCCAGATGTACCCGCCGTCGTCCACCGCACCGAGATCCCCGGTGCGGCCCCACATGCCCCCGTCGGGCACTCCCGTGGCGAAGAACTGCGCGTCGAGAGTGGCGTCGAGGTAGCCCTCGGTGACTGTCGGACCGCCGATCAGCAACTCCCCCGGTTCGCCTGCGGCGCAGTCACGTACCCAACGCCCGTCGTTGTCGAGGATCGCGGCGCGTACCCGCGAGTGGGGCAGCGGCCGCCCGGCCGATCCCACGCGGGGTTGTTGTCCGTCGTTCGGGTGGCCGGTGATGGTGCCGTGAAACTCCGTGCCGCCCCAGCATTCTCGCAACCACACGCCGAACCGGTCGTGAAAGCCGTTGATGAGCGCCGGCGACACGGTGCTTCCACCGACGTTGAAGTCGGTCAACGTGGTGGGTCCGTTCGGCGCCGATCGTGCGTGCAGAAGGGCGAACGCCGTGGTGGGAGTGGCCATCGTGGAGGTCATGCGGTATCGCTCGACGATGTCCCAGAAGTTGTCGACGACCTCACGTGACCGGAACCCGCCCGAGGTCAGCGTCAACAACGTCTGCCCGTAGACCACCGAGCGCAGCGCGAGCGCGATGCTGCCGCCACAGTGGAAGTTCGGCATACCGTGGCCGATCACGGTGTCCTCTTCCGAGCCCATGAGCGCACCCACGTTCCAGGCGATGACCAGCTGCCCGTACTGCGACATCCGCACCAGCTTCGGCGCACCCGTGGTGCCTCCGGTGGGCATCACCATGCAGTCGCGTCGGGGATCGTCGTCGACCGTCACGGTCCGTCCACGATGGCTTTCCAGCGCCTTGCCGAAGGTGTCGTCGCCGCCGACCACCAGGACGTCTACGAGGGACGGCACCGCCGCGAGCAGCGAGGCGACGTCGGAGGCACGCTCGGCCAGGACCTGCTCGGTCGTCACCAGAAGCGTTGCCGCGGTGCGCTTGAGGATGTTCACGAGCGAGTTGATCTCGAGGAACGGGTTGAGCGGAACCGCGATGCCGGCCCGCTGTGCACCCCATGTCGCGACGAGTCCTTCGGGCAGCATCGGCAACATCACCGCGACAACGCTCGGGGCGCCCGCCGCCCGATCGAGGAACAGCGACGCCGCCTGTTCCACCGACTCGGCGAGCTGACGATAGGTCACCTTCCGACTGGGGGTCGTGAAATCAGGAGCTTCGAGATGGATGATCGCCGCCTTGTCCGGAAACCTGCGGGCGGACTCGAGCAGACACCCGAACACCGTGGACGCGGGTAGCAGTTCCGCGGGATCATGACGCTCGACGTCGAGGATGTCGGCCCCGGAGCGAACCCGCCTCCGCTCCACGACACGGCGTGCTGTCGTCTCAGGCAACGGAGATACCACCGTTCACACTGATCACCTGACCGGTGATACGCCGCGACAGCGGCGAGGCGAGGAACATGATGGCGTTGGCGAGGTCCTCGGGCTCGGTCAGCCCGAGTTGTGCCTGCGACACGATCTTGTCGAAGATCTTCTTGCTGAACTCGGCGTTCATGGCGCGGTCGTAGGAGCCGGTGTTGACGATCAGTGATGGGGTGAGCACGTTGACCCGCACCCCGTAGCGCTTGGCTTCCACGGCGAGGGTCTGCGAGAAGGTGACGAGCGCCGCCATGGCCGCGCCGATCCCGGTCTCACCCGGGGTCGGCACCTTCGCGGCATCCGAGGCGATCGTGACGATGGACCCGTGTCCTTGCTCGCGCATGATCTCGACGACCGCGCGGCTCATGAGAATCGGTCCGAACGACTGCTGGACCAGGATGTCGGCCAGGTCCTTCGCCGCGATGTTGTGCAGCAGCGTCGGCTGATACTGCGCGACGGTGGAGTTGACGAGGACATCCACGCCACCGAGGTGCTGCTGTGCCTGCCGGACGACGTCCTCCGCTGCACCCGTCTCGTTGACGTCGGCCGCGACGAACAGCACGTCGCAGTCGGGGTGCGATGACGCCAAGGCGCTCACCGCGTCCTTGCCCCGGGCCTCGTTGCGTCCGACGAGTACCTGCCGTTTCGCTCCGCAGTCGGCGAAATATCGGGCCGTGGAGAGGCCGACCCCGGAGGTGCCCCCGGCGATCAGGATGCCGGTGCGGCTGAAGTCATACCCGCTCTGTGGTGAGGTCGCGGTGGTCTGGGATGCGTTGGTCATCAGACGTTGCTCGTTTCTGTCGCGTGGGCGGACGACACCGCCACGGTATCGGATTCACGTTGTCCGCTATGGACTTTCACGATGTAAGTGGCACTCACTGCACCCAGTGCGCACATCGCGAGGCACAGCGCGCAGGTGGTCCACACGCCTCCCGTCGTGGGTTCGAGCGCCGTGGCGACGAGCGGGGCGAAGCCGGCGACCAGCGCGGCCAGCTGCATGCCGAACGAGCCGGCGGTATATCGCACCGCGGCAGGCAGACTCTCGACGACGAAGGCGGGGAAGATCCCGTTGACGACGGCGTGGCCCAGCCCGGCGACCAGTATCAGCGAGACGAACACGAGGAACAGGTTTCCGACGCCGAGCATGGCGAAGTAGAAGAAGAGCAGCAGCGCCTCCGCGAACAACCCGAACACGATGAGCCGGCTGCGGCTGACCCGGTCGGACAACGCACCCCACACGGGATTCATCAGGACGACGACGAGGGTGGCTGCCGAGACCACCCACAGCATGCTGGTACGTGGGATACCCGCGTTGTCGGTCGCATAGCTGAGGCTGTAGACGGTGATCACGTACCAGATCGACATCATGCCGGCCATGATGAACGTGATCCCCGCGATGGTCATCGGGTACTTCATCAGAGCGTCCCGGATGGGGCGGTGCGCCACATCGGCGGGCGCGGACGCCCGGTCTTCCTGACTCTGCTTGAAGTCGGGGGTCTCGTCGAGTCCGCGCCGGATGACCATCCCCACGGCGACGATGACGATGCTGAGAAGGAAGGGCACTCGCCAACCCCACGCATCGAACTGATCGTCGGGCATCAGGGTGACGACCGCGAAGACGATCGTGGCCAACAGCGTGCCACCCTGGGCACCCGCGGTCGAGAAACTGCCGTAGAACCCGCGCTTGTCACGTGGCGCGTGTTCCACCGAGATGAGGACCGCCCCGCCGAGTTCACCGCCGACGGCCAGACCCTGCAGCACTCGGAGCACCACCAGGAGGATCGGCGCGAAAGCGCCGATGGTGTCGTACGTCGGCAGGAGACCGATACCGACGGTCGCGACGCCCATCACCACGATGGTGAGCAACACCGCCTTCCGGCGGCCGTGTTTGTCGCCGATGTAACCGAACAGCAGACCTCCGATGGGACGGGCCAGATAACCCGCCGCAAAGGTCGCGAAGGAGAGCAGCAAGGCGACGTGGGTGCTGACGTCGCGGAAGAACAGGTCGCCGAACACGAGCGCCGCAGCGGTGCCGTAGGCCACGAGGTCGTAGTACTCGATCGCCGAGCCGGAGAACGCGGCAAGTGACGCACGGCGAGAGACCGCTCTCGAGGGCGCCGGCGCCTGGGCGCCGGGTAGGGAGGTGGACATGTTGCTCCTGGGGGTGACGGGGGGCGGGAGGCTGATTTCGAGCGCTTCGCGGGAGCTTCGTCAGCGGCCACGAATGGTACGACCATAGGGTGTGATCTGGATCTCGTCAACACCCGGACTGTGCCGTAATACGCTGCGCACCAATGCTTTAGCGGTGGCTGCACAACCGGAGGGCGTGGACGCCAGAACGCATCCACGCCGACCGGGCGATGACACAGAGCCCGTGCGCGGCACGATGCCACGCTTCTCAGACACGTCGAGCATAGCTTTCAGCTGCAACGTTGTACACAACTTCGCTCGATCGGTTGCAAATTGTCCAACGTCGGCGCATGATGGCCACTGTCAGGTGGGTCACAGCCCGATCCGCCTGCGTCCGACACCGCATCGCCTCCCGACAGAAGGACGAGCACAATCATGCCGTCGACATCAACCGAAGCCATGCTCAGCCTCCGCGCCGTCGCTGACAGACCGAACGAGTATGTCTCCCAGTGGAAAACGCGAACCGGACGCAAAGCGATGGGAATACTCCCCATGAACTTCCCGGCCGAGCTGGCCCACGCCGCCGGGGTCTTGCCGGTGCTCATCCAGGAGGACCGTGAACCCATCACAGCGGGCCGGAATCTGTTGAGCGAGTTCAATTGTGGATACACCCGCAACCTCGCCGACCAAGCGGCCCTCGGGCGGCTCGAGGTGTACGACGGGTTCTTCCACGCCGACCACTGCATCCAGCTGCTGGGCGCGGTCGACGTCGTACGCGAGTACGAGTCGGACAAGCCGGTGCACTTCGGCCAGCTGATGTCCTCGATGAGCGACGAGTGGACCCTTCCCCAGGTACGAGAGACGATGAACGAGATTCGTTCGGAGATAGAGCTGTTCGCCGGCAGAACGGTCTCGGACGCGGACATCGCACGCAGCATCGAGATCTTCGACGAGAACCGCCGTCTGCTGCGATCCGTGTTCGAGCAGCGGCGTCACGGCGATGCGGCACTCACGCCGGATCAGATCCAGGTCCTCGTGAAGTCCAGCATGGTCATGGACAAGCAGGAGCACACCGCCCTGCTGCGCGAAGTGATGGCCGGCCTCGGTCCGGCGCCCCGGGACAACCGGATTCGCATCCACCTGTCCGGTCATTTCTGTCATGCGCCGCGGCCGGAGTTGCTGGAGATCATCGAGGACAGTGGCGCCATCGTCGTCGACGACGATCTGTTCCACGGAACGCGGTACGTCTCCACCGACATCGGGCGCACCGACGATCCGATGGCCGCCCTGGCGTCGGCCTACTTGCGCCGCAACACCACCGTGCCGTGCCCGACGCGGGTGCAGCACGATGTCGACTGGGATCGCTTTCTGGTCGATTCGGTGCACGCCAGCGGTGCGCAGGGCGTCATCGTGCTGATGGCGAAGTTCTGCGAACCACACATGCTGTTCTACCCCGAACTCCGGAGAACTCTGGCTGCCAACTCGATCCCCTTGCTGCTCATCGAGACCGAACACGAAGGAATCCCGATGGAGTCGGTTCGCACGAGGATCGAAGCGCTCGTCGAACGAATCCGGCGCAACCAGCTCACCGTCGTTTGACGCCCCCCTCCCCACCACACGTCAGGACCACAACTGTGTCAGCACCCACTGTCCCCAACACGAACAAGATCGTCATCCCCACCGCCACCAACATGGTCGGCGACTACTGGGACAACCTCTTCACCGCGAAAGAACGCGGTAAGCAGGTCGTCTGGTACAACGGGTCGGCGGTCAACCCGATCTTCCAAGCAGCCGGCCTGGAATGGTGTCACGGCGAGGCGTTCTCGGCGCGCCTGGCCGCACAGCAACTCGAGAAGCCGGCCCAGCTGGCCGGCGAGGAGTACGGATACATCGGTGAATTGTGTTCGTACGCAAGAACCCACCTCGGCTGCGCGGTGCTCACCAAGCAGGCGAGGGCGGAGGACGAGACGGGTATCGTCGGACTCGTCGATCAACAGGAACTCGCCGCACGCCTGCCGGCGCCCGACTTCTTCGTCAACGCCTACGCCGGATGCAGCACCGGCCAGCAGTGGGACGAGATCTCGTACCGTGTGTTCGGCAAAGAGGTTCCCATCTTCAACGTCTCACTCCCGTTCCTCCCCGGCAACAAGCCCGATGCCGGCTACCTGCGAGGCGAGGAATGGGAGCAGGCCTCGAACTATGTCACCGACCAGCTCTACAAGCTGATCGAGTTCCTGGAATCGATGACCGGACGCCCGTTTGACTGGGATGCTCTGCGGCAGAACATGTTCTACATCAAGCGAGCATCCGAGCTCCGGCGTGAGGCGATGGCACTGTGCCAGGCCGCGCCGACGCCGGCGACGTACTGGGACTGGATCGCCAGCATCGCCCACATCAACTTCATGCCCGCCGGCCCAGAACTCGTCCAGTACTTCACCGACGTGCGGACCGAGGTACAGCGTCGCCTCGACGAGGGCATCTCCGGGGTACGCGACGAACGCTACCGCCTGTACTTCGACGGAATCATGAACTGGAACAAGCTCGGATGGCTGTCGCGGAAGTTCGCCGACGCCGGCGTCGCCGTGGTGTGCGGGCGCTACACCCACAATGCGTTCTGGCAGGAGCCGCATCTGATCGACACCGACGATCCGATCCGGGGAATGGCTCAGCACTACCTGCTCTGCCCGACGAATCATGGCGTGAAGACACTCAAGCACCTGACCAACCGTGACTGTGTCGACTACGGCATCGACGGGATCGTCTTCCATGCATCCCGGACCTGCCGCGCGTTCACCAACCCTCAGCACCTGTTGGCGAAGTCCGCACAGAAGGAGCTCGGCATCCCGTCGATGTTCTTCGAAGGTGATGTGGCCGACGCATCCTTCTACAAGGACGAGATCCTCGAGAGCCGCCTCGCCGCGATGCTCGAAGGTATCGATGTCCGCCGAAGCAGGGTCTGAACCCACCGTGGTGGAGCACTTCATGGGTGTCGACCTCGGTTCGACATCGGCGAAAGCGGTCATCCTCGATGACACAGGACGGCTGTGCGCCCGCAGCGCGATACAGATGGGAGCCGTCAGCAGGGCCGGGCTGCATCGTGCGATCGACTCTGCATTGGCCCAGGCATCACTCGGCCGGGACGAGATCACGGCAACTGTCAGCACCGGGTACGGACGCCGGCTCGTACCGGACACCGGTCGCACGTTCACCGAGATCACCTGCCACGCCCGGGGCGTCGCAGCCCTGTGCCCCGGGGTGGCGCTGATCATCGACATCGGCGGACAGGACAGCAAGGTCATCGCGGTCGACGACGACGGTCTCGTCGAGGACTTCGCGATGAACGACCGGTGTGCCAGTGGCACCGGACGATTCTTCGAGGTGCTGGCGCGCGCCATCGAGTGCGAGGTGCACGAGCTGGCCGACCTGGCCATGTCCGGTGACAACAATCTCGAGGTCAGCAGCATGTGCGCGACGTTCGCCGAGACCGAGATCGTCTCGCTCCTCGCGCGCGGTTGCGAACGCACCGACATTGCTGCGTCGGTCCACCGGGCCGTGTCTGCCCGGACACTCGGTCTCATCGCCCAGGTGGGTAAACGCACCCCCGTCGTCATGACCGGTGGCGTGGCCAAGAACGCCGCGGCGGTCCACTATCTGAGCACCGCACTCGGCGGTCCGATCACGGTTCCGTCGGACCCCCAGACCACCGGCGCCTACGGTGCCGCACTCCTGGCGCTGGAGACCTGCGAGGCCAGTACGGATCTCGACGACGTGGAGATCGAGCCCGTGGCCGGCCCGGCTCACTCGTGCGCTGACTGCGGCCCGGCGATCGAACTCAGCATGCCGGTGATCCGGAGTCGATGATCGCCGCTCCTGCGGTGTCACACCGCGGGTTGGTCAGCCAGTCTGTCCGGTCTGAGCTGACTCTGGACGCCGGATCCGGGTCAGCTGATGGTTGATCGCGTAGGGCCTATTGTGTCGCACGCCACTATCGGCTACATTTGGCCCAACCATTCGTCCTTACAAAGGACTTCCTCCGGTTAGATTGGCCCAGCCAATTCGAAAGAAGGTTTCCCATGCAGATCTCCGCGGCAGTCGCTCACGGTCCACACGAGAACTTCTCACTCGAGACGGTCGAACTGGCACCCCCTCGCGAGGACGAAGTGATCGTCGAGATTCGTGGGGTTGGGTTGTGCCACACGGACATCGCCGCGCGAGACGGGGTGTACGGACTGCCGTATCCGCTCATCCTCGGACACGAGGGCAGTGGCGTCGTGGTCGAGATCGGATCGGCGGTGACCTCATTGGCGCCTGGCGACGAGGTCACGGTCTCCTTCAGCAGCTGCGGCCGGTGCCGGCCCTGTTCGAACGGCCGCCCAGCATATTGTGCGGAGTTCACCGCCGAGAACTACATCGGGAGTCGTCCCGACGGGTCGCCGACCGTGACCGCCTCGGACACCGTCGTCCATGCTCACTTCTTCGGCCAGTCGTCGTTCGCGTCGCACGCCCTGGTCCGTGAACGCAACGCGGTGAAGGTCGACACCGCGTTGGACATCTCCCAGGTCGGCCCACTCGGGTGCGGAATCCAGACGGGTGCCGGGGCGGTGATGCTGTCGATGGCATGTGAGGCCGGCAGTTCGCTGGTGATCCTGGGCGGCGGGCCGGTCGGCCTCGCGGCGGTGATGGGTGCGGTCCTGCGCGAATGCTCCACCATCGTGGTCGTCGAACCGATCGAGGCACGCCGAGATCTCGCACTCGAACTCGGGGCCACCCACGTGATCGACCCAATCGACGAGAACATCACCGAGCGGCTCGAGACACTGACCACCGTCGGCGTGGATTACATCTTCGACACCACCGGACGGGTCGACGTCATCAACGCGGCCCTCGCCTCCGCGGCGCAGAACGCCACGCTGGGACTCGTCGGCGTTCCGTCCGACTTCTCGGTGGACCTCCCCGTCAACATCGTCGGCGCAATGCAACGCGGACTGACCGTCCGCGGGATCGTCGAAGGCGACAGCGACCCGTCGACGTTCATTCCCGAGCTGCTCGAACACCATGCCGCGGGGCGCTTTCCGTTCGAACGGCTGATCACCACCTACCCGTTCTCGAAGATCAACGAGGCGCTGGCCGCACAAGAACGCGGCGAGGTCACCAAGCTCGTCCTGGTACCCGATGCATGAGCCGGTCTTCCACTTCCGACCGACACCCTCTGACCGACCACCCTGACCGAAAGGCACCATGATCCGCCCAGAAGATGCCGACCTGCACCCCGTCGACCCCTCCGTGTCCACCTGGACCGAGACGATCGGGTTCTGGTTCGCGATACCCGAAGAGAAGATCTACGGAAACATCTACGTCCTCGCGCGGCCGAATGTCGGCGCTGCGATCTCCTCGATCAACGTCGTCCAGGGGATCAACCGGTACCCCTTCACCGTCGACATGACCGACCCGCACATGCACTGCCCCTGCCCGGACTCGATGTTGAAGTTCTCGCTTCACAACGGCCTGGACGTGGACGTCACGGGCCCGCCGACCGACTACCGGTTCCGCTACGAGAACCTGGCCGGCACCTGCTCCTTCGACATGCAGCTCACCGGCGCCATGCCGGCCTGGGACCCCAACGACCCCGAGGAGAATCCGCTCCTCGCAGCCCCGGACGACCCCAAGGACCTAGGACTCGGAGATGCCTGGGCCGGCGGCCATCTCGATTTCGTCGGGCGTGTGCGCGGCACACTCACCCTGCGTGGGCGCACCTACGCCATCGACGCCATGGGCGGCATGGACCGAAGCTGGGGTACGCGAACAGAACTCGGTCAGGCTGCGATCTCCTACATCCACGTCCCCTTCGACGAGGATTTCGGCATCCACCTCGTGACCGGTGTCGACCTCGTCGATGGAGAGGCCGTCTACGGTCCGTTGCGTTTCGGATACGTACAGGAAGGGCGAAACGTCTACGGGATCACCGCCGCGACCCTCACCGGGGTGCAGCAGGATCTGCGGCCGTTTCACAACGAGATCACCGTCACCGATTCGACGGGGAGGACGATCACCGTTCGTGGCTCCGCGATCGCCGGGGCGCCGTGGTACACGTTCAGCCCCTCTTACGTCACCTTCCAGTCCCTCATGCACTACGAGCTCGACGGGAAACACGCCTATGGACTGATGGCCGACACGTACGGGATCGAGTTCCTCGCAGACCGCACTTCTCGCCACGGAAGTCTCACCGCGCAATCTTCCGGTCCCGGTCTCTGACACGAATCAGCAAGGAATGAACCATGATCCACACCATCGATCCCGCCGGCACGCCCAGTCCGGACGCCGTCGCGACAGTTAGGGATCGCTACCCGACGGACGGCGCCGGCCAATTGGCCATCGACCGGAAATACGAGCGGCGGCGCGGTGCAGGGTGGTCCCCCGTCGCACTCGAACAGCTCACCACGGCCGTGCAGGCGCTGATCACCGCCGAACTGGGCGAGGGTACGGAGTTCGAGGTCATCAACTCCAGATGGCTCACCGGCGGAGCGTCGAAAATCCAGATGGCGTTCGATCTGATCACCGATCCAGACAGCGAACCCCGACATCTCCTCCTTCGCATGGACCCACCGGAGTCCTTGAACGCCACGATCAAGGCAAGCGAGTTCGAGGTGCTGCGTCGGGTCGCCGACGTGCTGCCGACCCCGGAGGTGCTGTGGGTCGACGACGAGGCCCGACACCTGCCCGAGCCCGGACTCATCTGCGGTTTCGCCCCGGGCGTCACCAAGCCAACGGCGACCTCGTCCGGACAGGTCAGCGGACTGGGTACGAATTTCGGTCCGGCACTGAGAGATCCATTGGGCACCCAGCTCATCGAACACCTCGCGGCACTCCACACGGTCGACCCGTCGTCGTGGACATCCCCGGCATTGCCGGTTCCGGCGCCCGGCACGACCCAGAGTGCCGCTCGCCGGCTCAACTTCGATCGCCAGATCTGGGCGCTGGACAAGCTCGACGCCTCGCCGATCATGGAACTGGCGGGTAACTGGCTCGCGCGGAACCTGCCGGTGCTGGATCGCGTCAGTGTGGTTCACGGCGATTTTCGCAGCGGCAACTTCTTGTTCGACGAGTCGACCACGAACATCACCGCCTGGCTCGACTGGGAGTCAGCCCATCTCGGCGATCGTCACTACGACCTCGCCTACTGTTCGCAGGACCTCTTCGGTCACTACGACGAGACCGGCGAAAACTTCCTGGTCTCCGGTCTCGTGCCTCGTGACGAGTTCTTCCAGCGATATGAAGAGGCATCCGGCCTCACCGTCGACCCCGAACGGATGCGCTGGTACTCGATCTTCTGCGGTTACTCGGCCACGGTCAAGACCCTGGCCACTTCGATGCGCATCGCGCAACTGGGTCGATCTCACCAGGACGTGCTGCTGGCACGCCTGGAAGGCACCGTCCCGATCTTGCTCGGACAGCTCGGGCGTCAGTTGAAGGAAGTGATCTGACCATGGATTTCACCGCCATCACGCTCACCGCGGCAGCAAAGGCCATGGAGGACACAGTCCTCCCCGCGCTCGCGGACGCCGGGCAACGGCAGGCGTTGGAACAGGCACATCTCGTCTGGGATGCCATCACCTTCTGTCGCGACCGGGTCGACCTCATCGCTGACCGCCGACGCACCGAAGCCACGGACCTGAGTGCACTGGTGGGAACGCTCGTGCAGCTGGATTCGGTACGCGGGCTTCGCGTACACGCCGCTCTCGAGCACACCCACCGTTTGTCGCTGAAGCGACTGCACGACGCGGGCACGACGGCGGAAGAGCTCGCCGACCTGATCCGTCACCTCGGTGAGGAGCTCACCATCGTGCTCGAGCAGGTCGACAGTACAGACGGCCAGACGCGTTCCGAGGTCGAGCGACTGATCCTCGAGCACGCGCTGCGCCGCCTCGAGCTCGACCGTTCGTGGTTGCTGCCCATGGGATTCGACCCTGAACCGGCCGGGGTGCGTGACCTCCGGACACTGCTCCGCGCCGGTTGAGCCGAGGCGCAGGAGCTCAGGTCATGGCTTCGAGCGCACGGCGCAGATCGTCGGTGGCGTTCCACACCGGTAACCGGACGTGTGTCTCGAAGCCGTGCGACGCCGAGAAGGAGGGGCCATCGGCTATCCGGACGCCTCTGGCTTGCGCGCGCATGGCGTATTCGATTGCGTCGGAGCCGGTATCGACCCACAGCCCACTCCCCCCACTGGGGGTGGCCGGCTCCCATCCGGGGCACACTTCCCGCACGACCCGGATCGTCGACTCCACGTGTTCGACGAGGAGCTGACGCCGCTGGGACGCCGCGATGTTCGCGGTGTCGAGCGCTTCGACGGTGAGGAATTGATCGACGATCGACGTCGTGACGTCCATCGTCTGTTTCAGGTCGGCCATCCGCGCGATCGTGTGCGGGTGGCCCCGGATCCACCCGATACGGAGTCCACCCCAGAACAGCTTGGACATGGTCCCGACAGTCACGAGGCGTTCCGGCGGAATGAGTCCCGTCAACCCGGTGTTCTGCATGTCCGGGTCGTACACCAGATCGGCAGCACTGCGGTCGTCGATCACCAGCACGCCTTCGGAGTTCACGACGGTGGCGAAATGTCGGAGCATCTCCGACGTCCACACCTGCCCGGTCGGGCTGTGCACCGAGGACTGGACGTACACAACCTGCGCACGTGACACCGAACCGGCGTCGAGGTTTGCCGGTCCTGCGGGGTAACCCTCGACGCGCAGCCCACGCTGGACACCACCGAGAACTGCGAGAATGCCTCGATACGTGGGCTCTTCGACCACGACTGTGTCTCCGGGCTCGGTCATGGCGAACACCGTGAGCCACAGAGCCTGCTGAGCGCCGGCGGTGACCAGTATCTCGTCCATCGTGGTCGGTGATCCGGCTGCGGTGAGATGCCGTGCGATCGCGGCGCGGGTGACCGGCAGACCATAGGCGGTGTGGCCGTCGGTCTCCAGGTACGGGCGCAGGGCGCTGGGCGTCACCAGGTCCAGGATCTTCGTCAACGACGGTGCGGCCGGGAGAGATTGGGTCGACAGGTCGATCGAGATCGGTGTGGTGCCACCGGCCTGCGCAGAGCGGTGCTGTCGCAGCCGTCGGCGGTTCATCGACACCGTCGAGCCGCGCCCGACCTCCGCGGTGACATATCCCCCGCCCGAGAGGATTTCGTAAGCGGTGGTCACGGTTCCGCGGGACACGTTCAGCTCGGTGGCCAGAGCACGCTGGGCCGGGAGCCGTGTCCCCGTGCTCAACCTCTCCGCGTCGATGAGATGCGCGATGGCGGTGGCCAGTCCGATGCTGAGGGTGCCCCCGGACGTCCGCCATGGCCCGAGCAGGTCCGACAACTCACGCGCCGACAACTCCGGGGCCATTTCCGACATGCTGCGATCCTTCCACAGCGCGACGACTCGACGACGCAACCCGCACACCGGCCGGTCCGCGGATATCCACCCGGGGTCAGCGGCGACGGAGACCAATTCCTCACGGCGTCAGTCAGTTTGCACTTCTGACTCGCGACTGTGGTGGAGGCCCCGAGCTGACTCAGACGCGCACGTGGAACCATGGTGCGCCCCGCTCACGAGCGGAACACCCAGCCGACCAGTTCGGCCACGACCAGCACGACGAGCCCGGCCATCAGGATCAGAGCGGTGATGACGACCTCGATTGCCGTCATACCGACGGACACAACGGATCGCGCGCTCATCGTCGGGCCTCGGAGGCGTCGTCGCGCACGGATTCGGCGTCGGCTCCCGGGCCGGGGCCTGACTGGTCGTCGGCCAGTTCACGATGATCCAGCGAGTACCGGTACCTACCCATGCCGAGCAGGCACACGATCGCGACGACCACCATCGCGACGATGGGGACGATCCCGGCGCCATACGAACCGGTGAATCCGTACACCTGCCCGAGGATGAACACGCCGGTGGCAGAGCCCATGGCGAAGAGGAAGTACACGAATCCCAGCACGCGGCCATACGAATGCTTGGGGAAGTACCGGCTGATCATGTACGCGGCTATGTCCCCCTCCGCACCCAGCGCGAGCCCCACCAGGACGGCACCGAGGAACATCGGCGCCGGACTGTTCGACGAGATGAGTATTGCCACGCCGACACCGCAGAGAGCGAAGATCACCGAACCGATCGCCGGGGCGAACACCCGATCCAGCAGGTAACCCACGAGGAGCCGGGCGAACACCGAGGACAGACTCAACACCGACAGCACCGCAACGGCGACAGACCGGTCGATCCCCTTGTCGGTGGTCATCGGGACAACCTGCGACATCAGACCGAAGGTAGCCGTCGACACGAGGAAGATCGCGGCGCTGAGCAGCCAGAACTGGCGAGACCGGCGCGCGATCGACCACAGCGACTCGCCGGCGGTCCGGCCGGCCGCTCGCGCCTGTTCCCGCTCTTCCTCGAAGCGAGGAGGCATGCGCGTCACGAAAAGGTAGACAGCCGTCGGGATGATCGTGCAGAGGGCCCCGATGACGAGGAAGGTCCCCCGCCAGCCCACCAGGCCGAACACGAAGTTCGCCAGATACGGGATCAGCACGCCGCACGCGCCCATCCCGGCCATGAGCACACCGAGCGCGAGGCCTCGGCGGTCGGCGAACCAGGCGCTCACCACCGTCGCGTGGGCCACGGGGTTCAAGGCGCCCGCGCACGCGCCGATGATGATGCACAGCAGGTAGAAAACGGCCTGACTGTTCGGCAGCGCAGCCATCGACATCAAGCCGACACCGAAACCGAGGGTCATGGGAATGGCCGGAACCCGGGGACCGTAGCGGTCGACCAGCACTCCGAGGACGACGATGCTGACGCCGGTGAGGATCGTCTCGACGGAAAATCCGTTGGTGATGACGCTCCGATTCCAGCCGAAATCGTCGGCCATCTCCTTACCCAGGACATTGAACAGCACGTTGACCGTGCTGCTTCCGAACAGCAAGGTGAGGAACCCGGTGACGGCGAACCACCACCGGTTGAGCTGACGTGTGGGGGACGCGCCGGCGTCGCTCGCGGTCTCGGTCATCGGCCGCTTCTCCTTGTTCGTCTCCAGTCGCCTCGTCGGCACTGTGCCGAGAGTCACATGATCTGAACATATGGCCTGTCCAATTGTAAAGATCGGACCACTGCCTCGGCGACGAGCCTGTTGCCGACTTCCGGCGAGACGTCTATGGTTCTTGCAAATGGTCAGTCCAATGACCAGGAGCGGGCGGTGCGCCCACGACACGAGAGGACACCGAAGTCTGATGACCGAGTTCAGTGACATCACCTACGAAGTCGACAACGGTTTGGCATGGATCACCATCAACCGTCCGGAGCGCTACAACGCCTTCCGCGCGCAGACCGTGGACGAACTCGTCCTCGCTTTCAAGAGGGCGTGGGCAAGCAGTGACGTGGGAGTCATCGCGCTCACCGGCGCCGGCGACAAGGCGTTCTGTGCCGGCGGCGATCAGAAGCAGCGGATGGAGACCGGTGACTATGGGCCGTCGAACAGCGGCCTCTTCGAGGTCGAGGCGCTGCACCGCGTCATCCGCGACGCCCCGAAGCCGGTCATCGCGGCGGTGAACGGACTCGCCATCGGCGGCGGCCACGTGCTGCACGTGCTGTGCGACCTCACCATCGCCGCCGACACCGCGCAGTTCGGTCAGAACGGACCGCGGGTGGGCTCGTTCGACGCCGGTCTCGGGTCGGGCTACCTCGCACGCGTCGTCGGCGAGAAGCGGGCCCGGGAGATCTGGTTCATGCTGCGTCGCCTGTCGGCCGAGGAGGCCCTGGACTGGGGCCTGGTCAACAAGGTCGTCCCGGCAGCCGAGCTCCGCAACGAGGTGCGCGCCTGGGCCGACCAGATGCTGGACTTCTCGCCCACCGCGCTCAAGGTCCTCAAGCAGTCGATGAACACCGACACCGAGCACTTCGTCAGCATCGGAACCATGGCGTACTCCACGCTCGAGATCTTCGGCGACACACCCGAGGCCCAGGAAGGCATCACCGCCTTCAACGAGAAGCGCAAGCCCGACTTCTCCAAGTACCGGGGCAAGTGAGTGCGGTTCTCCCCCGAACAACGTGAGTTCGCGGCGGCAGTGCAGGAGTACTGTCGCCGCGAACTGGCAACTGTCGCCCAGCGCGACTCCGTGACCGACGGGGGCACGCTGTCGAACAGCCCCTCGGTGCTCGCCGACATGGCGCGCAACGGATGGCTGGGCGTGTCCCTGCCGGAGGATTTCGGCGGCGGCGGAGCAGGATTCGTCGACGAGTGTATCTTCCTCGAGGAATCCGCCCGGGGTCTCGCACCCATCACCGGGTACGCGACGGGATTGACCGCAGCCCAGACCTACCTGCGGTGGGGCACCGACGATCAGAAGAAGACCGTGGTCGCCAACCTGACGTCCGGGAGGCTGGAGGCGATCGCGCTCAGCGAGCCGGGCGCCGGCTCGGACCTCGCCGGCCTCCGGGTGAGTGCGCGGCGCGACGGCGACAGGTATGTCGTCAACGGTCAGAAGACGTGGATCTCCGCCGCCCACGTCGCCGAACACATCCTGGTGCTCGCGCGCGAGGATTCGTCCGGTACGAAACACCAGGGCATGACCCTGCTGATGGTGCCGACGTCCGCCGCGGGCGTGGAGATCCGCCCCATCGAGACGATGGAAGCCCACACCTGCAACGACGTGTTCTTCACCGACGTGGAAGTCCCTCGAGACGCCGTGGTCGGGACACCGCGCGAGGCGTGGAAACAGCTCATGCGCGGGTTGAGCATCGAACGACTGATCATCGCCGCCATGAGTGTCGGCGCGGCTCGTCGTGCATTGGATGACGTCATCGCCTACGCGCGCGGCCGCGAGCAGTTCGGCGTCCCGATCTCGTCGTTCCAGGCATTGCGCCATCGAATCGCGGATCTCGCAACCGATGTCGAGCTCGCGCGGGTGTTCGTGTACGACGTGGCAGCGAAAATCGACGCCGGCCTCGAAGATGACCTGGCCCGCGAGAGCGCGATGGCGAAGATGCGGTGCACCGAAGTCGCCAAGAACACCAGTCTGGAAGCGATGCAGTTGATGGGTGGCTACGGGTATGCGCGCGAATACGGCATGGAGGCGCAGGTCCGACGCGCACTCGCCCCACCGATCTACGGCGGTACCAACGAGATCCAGCGCGAGATCATCGCCAACCACGTCGGATTGTGATTCGCACCCCGGCGACGACCGTGCAAGAGATGGAGAAACACGATGACCGAGCAACAACCCACATTCTCGCCGCAACTCCTGTCGGGTAAGCGGATCCTGATCACCGGCGGCGGCACCGGCCTGGGACGCGGCGTCGCCCGCCACCTCGTCGAGCACGGCGCCGACGTCCATCTGTGGGGTCGCCGCGATGCAGTCCTCGCCGAAGCTGCGGACGAGGCATCGGCGTCTCGACCCGACTCTGTGCACTATCACACGGTGGATGTCCGCGACTACGACAACGTCGACGAGACGATGGGCCGTATCTGGGCGGACCACGGACCGCTGACCGGTGTGGTCAACAACGCGGCCGCCAACTTCATCGCGCAGACGAAGGATCTCAGTCCGCGCGCATTCTCCGCCATCACCAGCACGGTCATGAACGGGTCGTTCCACACCACCCATGCCGCCGGGAAACGCTGGATCGCAGACGGATTGCCCGGTTCCGTCCTGTCGACACTCACCACCTGGGTGTGGACCGGTTCGGCATTCGTGGTCCCGTCGGCGATGGCGAAGGCCGCGGTCCATTCGATGACGATGTCACTGGCCGTCGAGTGGGCGAAGTACAACATCCGGGTCAATGCCCTTGCCCCCGGTCCCATCCCGACCGACTATGCGTGGGAGATGCTCAACCCCACTGACAAGAGCGCGGTCGGCGCAACGCAGGCCGACCAGATCCCGGCGGGCCGCACCGGAACCATGGAGGAGCTCGCGAACCTCACCATGTTCTTGTTGTCCGACGCCTGTGACTACCTCACCGGACAGACGATCGCCATGGACGGCGGCCAGATGCTGGCCGGCCCCGGGACATTCGCCGGACTGACGAGTCTGACCGACGCCGACTGGGCGCAGATCAAGGAGACGAGCAAGGCCGCCTCGGAATCGAGCAAGGCCCAGCGGAGCGTGTGACACCGCACCGACCCAGAAGAGAACAGAAGGGGCGCATCCATCGGATGCGCCCCTTCTGTATGGGGTGGAACGTCGGCGAGCGAGACCCTCAGAGGGTGGGTCGGTACGTGTACTTCGAACTGCGGGTGAGAGCGAACTCGAAGACGCCGCTGCCGCGAAGACCGTCGAGGCTGAACGAGCACAACCGATCGGTGAGGGCGGAGTCGAGGGAACGCGGCGACACCGAACCGTCGAGCGGATACCGGTCGTGCTCGATGTGGTCGATGCCGTGGGACTCACCGTGGTGGCCACCGTATCCGGCGCCGGCCATGTATCCGCCGCCCGCACGGGCATCCGCGTGCACGACGTACTTCTCACCAGAACCGGTGGCGACCTGAACGTCACCCTCGACGAGATCGCCGGTCTCGGTGAACTCCAGTGAATGCCGGACGTCGACGATCGGGTCGAGCCTTCCGTCCTCGTGCATCACCGCACCCTCGAGAAGCAACCGGTCGTGGTCGCGGGTCTCGACGAGCAGGAAACCGACCGCGAAATCCGGGAACTGGGCCTGGTACCAGATGTGGAGTCCCTGACCACCGGACATCGTCCGGACTCCGCGCGACCTGTCCCGCTGTCCGTACCAACCGTCCACCGAGGTCTCGCGACCGTCGATCCGGAGCGATCCCTCGTAGCGCCCGGACTGGAAGAGATGATCGAACGCGGTGCGCGTGGCCGAGGAGTTCTCGACCGCGACCTCGCCGAACCAGGCCGGTGTCCTCGCCCGCCAGGTGAGATCGAACTCGACAGCGATGTCGTTGGGAGCCAGCGTGAGTCGCCATTCCTGGTTCGGCTCGACGACCTCGAAGGAGAACGGGCCGGCTCCCTGTCGTCCGCTGGCCTCGATCTCGCTGGAGAAGCGCAGATTACGCTGTTCGGCGTCGTCGGTGACGACGACGAAGCCGTCACTCGTCCCCCGGGGCGGGTAGATGCCGTACCCCATGATCACCGACGGCGAACGCTCGTCTACCGGATGCATGTTGAACATCAGTCGGTCGAAGAATCCCCGTGGCAGGTCCACTGCCTCCGGGCCGACGAGGCGGTCGTGAAAGCTTGCCGTATCCGTGTCTGCGGCCATCTGCGTTCCTTTCCAACGTTGCGGCGGCCGCGTGGGACGGCCGCACGTCTCCGGCCTGAGCCGGCTCAGGTGAGACCTGACGACCGGCGCGCATCGTCGAGGAACCGCTCCACGAGCGCCGGGTCGGTGTAGTACGGATCCCCGATGCCCTCCACGACCCGGCGGCGGCTGTATTCGTACAGCACGGCGAGCTTCCACAGCGACAACGTCGTGTACCACGCGAGGCCGCTGAGGTCCCGGCCCGTCCGGTCGCTGTACCGCTGCGCCAGTTCGTCTGTCGACGGATAACCGTCCTCGAGCAGCGCGGCACTGAGTTCCGCGGTCGGATTCATCGGGAGGCCCGCCGTCGGGACCGTCGCGAGCAGATAACCCACGTCGAGCAGCGGGTCGCCGATGGTGGCGAGTTCCCAGTCGAGGACCGCGGCGATGCGCCCCGGCGCTTCCGGTGCGACGACGACGTTGCCGATCCGGAAGTCGCAGTGGATCAGCGTGGCACCGGATTCCGACGGTGCGTTCTCCTGCAACCACTGATCGACATCGGCGAACTGTTCCGGCACGCGGTCGTTGTCGTCGACCACCAGACGACGCATCCGCTGGAGGTGACGACTGTTGAAACCCTCTGGGCGGCCCATCTTCTCGAGTCCGGCTGCGCGCCAGTCCACTGCGTGGAGTTCCGCGAGAGTGTCGATCATGCTGTGCCCGATCGCGCGACGGCATTCCGCGGTGTCGAGGGGGGACGGCGTCGTGGTCGTCACCACATGGCCGTCGGCGAAGCTCATGACGTAGAACGGGACGTCGAGCACCTCGCCGGCCTGTGCGACGGCGAGCACCTCGGGGACCGGTACGGCACTGGGAGCCAATGCCGACAGCAGCTTCGCCTCCCTGAGCATGTCGTGAGCGCCGGGCGGAATGGGCGGAGGCGGGGGACGCCGGACCACCACGCTGCTCGTCGCGTCACTGACGAGAAAGGTCAGGTTCGAGTGACCGTCGCCGATGGGTTTCGTCGTGATGTCACCGGTCAATATCCCGCGCGACTCGAGAAACCGGCGCAACGACGCCAGGGTCTCGGCGGTCCAGTCCCAGGCCATCGCGGTCACCGCCCGGTGAATTCGGGAGTCCGCTTCTCCTTGAAGGCGGCCAGCGCTTCGGGCATGTCCTCGGAACGGGTCAGGAGCGCCTGTCCACGGTTCTCCAGTTCCAGAGCGGCCTCGTACGAACCGATCTCGGTGTTCCGCTGGATGGCCCGCTTCGACATCCGCACGCCCCCCGGGGAGTTCTGTGCGATCTGCCGGGCCATCGCCAACGCCTCGTCGAACAACGACTCCGTGGGATGGACATGATTGACCAGACCGATGGCAAGCGCTTCGTCGGCTTCGACGATCCGTGCCGTGTAACCGATCTCGGCCGCCCGCGCCGGGTTGACCAATCGAGAGAGGTTGTACGAGGTGCCCAGTTCGCCGCACGAGAGTCCGACCTTGACGAATGCCGCGCTCATCTTCAGTGTCGGGGCTGCCAGTCGGATGTCGGCGGCCAGTGCGAGCGCCAGACCACCGCCGGTGGCGGGGCCATGGATGGCGGCGATCACCGGGAAGGGAAGGTGTCTGAGGGACTGGATACCGCCGGTCGCGGTCTCCTGGAACTTCAGGAACTCCCGGACGCCCATCTCGGTGATGACGTGGATCTCGTCCAGATCGAATCCGGCACAGAAGGCCCGCTCCCCCGTTCCGGTCAGGATGAGCGCGCGCAATCCGCTGTCGCGCAGCGCGCGTCCGGCGGCGAGGTACTCGTGGAACATCGTCACCGTCTGCGAGTTCATCCGATCAGGACGGTTGATCCGGAGCACCCCGACACCGGGCTCCGGCTCGTCGAAGGTCAGTGTCTCCAGTTCGGGGAACTCGAATGTCATGATCGCCTGCCTCGCCTCTTGTGGGGACACCGGATGCTCATCGGCCCTGGAAGACGGGCGCACGCTTCTCCTTGAAGGCGTTGAGCGCCTCGGCCATGTCCGGACTCCTCGTCAGCAGAGCCTGCCCGCGGTTCTCGAGTTCGAGGGCTGCCGCGTACGAGCCGACTTCGAGGTTGGCCTGCAGGGCGCGCTTGGACAACTGCACCCCGCCAGGCGAATTCGTGACGATCGTCTCGGCCAGGCCGATGGCGTCGGCGACCACGTCATCGGCGCTCACCGAATTGGCGAGGCCGAGTTGCGCGGCTTCCTCGGCCTCGACGATGCGTCCGGTGAAACAGATCTCGCTGGTCTTCGCCGGGCCGATCAGGCGGGTCAGGAGCCAGGAAGTCCCCAGATCTCCCGCGGACAGCCCGATCCGGACGAACGCGGCATTGAATTTCGCAGCGGCACCGGCGAGCCGGATGTCGGCGGCGAGCGCCAACGCGAGTCCACCGCCGGCGGCGGGGCCGTTGACCGCCGCGATGACCGGCACCCTCAGCGACCGGATCGCGGACAACGCCCGGGCGGCGCGTTCCTGCTGGTCGAGCATGCCCAGAGCACCCAGGTTGGGCAGGTCGTCGGCATCGGCGAGATCGTAACCCGAACAGAACGCCTTGCCCGCGCCGGTCAGGATGACCACTCGGCAGCTGTCCTCGGTCTCCAGACCCCAGGCAAGACGCTCGAGTTCCAGGAACATCGTGTTGGTCATCGCGTTGTAGCGATCCGGACGGTTGAGCGTGACCAGCACGATCCCCGGCTTCACCTCCTCCGCGAGGAAGGTCTCAAAGGTCTCGTCCAGAGTTTTCATCGCCCGGCTCCTAGTCATCGATGCAATGTCGAACGTCGGTCTGTGGGGTGTCAGCGGAACTGCGGTGCGCGCTTGGCGACGAATGCCGTAATGCCCTCGGCCGCCTCGCCGTGCTCGAACAGTGACTGGATCTCGGACACCTCGAATCGTGCGCCCTCCTCGATGGGGAGGTCGAAGGCGGCGTCGACGGTGCGGACGACGGACAACTGGGCCGGTAGCGACGGGCCGACCAGCTCGTCGGCGAACGACAGCCCCGCCTCGAGAACATCCCCGTCGGTCACGCGGTCGACCAATCCGATCCGGTAGGCCTCCTCGGCTCCGACCTGACGGGCGGTGAGCATGATGTCGAGCGCGCGGCCGCGGCCCACGAGACGCGGTAGTCGCTGGGTACCGCCGGCGCCGGGGATCAGGCCCAACTTCACCTCCGGCAAGCCGAATCTTCCACCGCTGCCGGACACGCGGAGCGTGCAGGCCATCGCCAGTTCGAGGCCGCCGCCGAGCGCGACGCCGTCCACAGCGGCGATGGAGATCCATTTCGCTGCGGCCAGGCGGTCGTTCACCTTCCGCATCTCGTCGCCATACGCGGTGAACGACTCGGCGTCGATCGAGGACAGATGCTTGATGTCGGCCCCGGCGGCGAAGAACTTCGGCAGCGCGGACGAGATCACCATGACCTTGACATCGCCGGCCTTCTCCGCGGCGTCGATGGCGAGGTGCAGTCCCTCCAGCAATCGAATCCCCAGCGCGTTGGCGGGTGGCCGGTTCAGCACGACCGAGGTGATGCCCGGCTTCACCGTCGTCCAGGTGACAATGTCGTCGGCTCGCTCGGTCATCGGCAGTCCCTCGCATCCATCGCGGCAGTCGTCGTTCGACCGCGGTTCTCCTGCAACGTAGCCATCCATCACATTCCAAGTCAACCATTACTTTGGTATGACCAAAATACCATGGACACACTTGTGCAGCTAGGAGTCGCATATGGACTCGCTCTGCTGTTAGATTAGGTACGACCAAATGCACAGGAAGTAGGTCTCATGCCCGAGTCGTCCTCGTCGAGCACGGTTGCACGTCATCCCGTTCAACTCCAGCCGATGCAGGTGCCCAAGGCATCCGATGTTCTCGCCAACGACCTTCGCGAACGAATCCTCCGGGGTGATTTTCCCTCCGGAACCGCATTGCCGCCGGAGCGGGAGCTGGTCACCCAGACCAAGATGAGTCGCACGACCGTACGTGAGGCGCTGCGGATTCTCGAGGTACAGGGCCTGGTCGCGATCAAAACCGGCCGATCCGGTGGCGCCTTCGTCCAGCAGCCCGGCGGCGACTCGGTGGCCACCTCGGTCAGCCTCCTCATCCGCGGTCAGCAACTGCGGCTGACGGCCCTCCTGGAGACCCGAGAGGCCATCGAGCCCGCGTGTGCGAGTTTGGCAGCGAAGTACCGGACCGACGACGACCTGGCAGCTCTCGACTCCGCGAACACCACGCTGGGGGACACTTCTCTGCCTCTCGAATCATTCCTGCAGGCGAACGTCGACTGGCACCTCGCCGTCGCCATCGCCAGCCACAACGAATTGCTGACCGGGTTCATGACGGCACTGTCGACCGCGATCTACAGCTCCACCGAGAACACCGCATTCGTCGACGACGACGTCCGAAAGACCACGCACCGTGCGCACAAGAACATCACAGACGCCATCCGGGCAGGCGATTCCGCGGCAGCGATGCGGCGGATGACCAAGCACGTCCACGGCTATGCCGAAGCCGTCGTGCAGGTCGAGCAGCGAACCGAGATCGACCTGTCCGACGCCTGACCGTCGGAACGTGACCTCAGACCGGTCGAGTCGCCAGATGCTTGCGCAGTCCCTCGAGGATCGCCGACGTGGTGGCGCGGGTCTGTTCATCGGACAGGCCCCATGGCGGCGCGATGAGGTCGAGATGATCGAACCCGTCGGGGATACGAGCGATCGCGTCGGCGAACTCCGAGGGAGCACAGGCGATGGTGATGGTGTCGATCATGTCGTCGGTCACCGCCCGCACGAGGGCTTCCTCGTCACGGTCGCGTGCAGCCTGTCGGATCACCTCTTGGTCCTTGCTCCAACCGTGTAGCTCGAACAACCGATCGTAGACACGGGACGCGGCGTATTGCCCGATGGCGAACGCCGCCTGACGACGCGCCAGGTCGACGTCGTCGTTGATCGCGCACATCCGGATCCCCATGATCGTCACGTCCGCCGGATCACGGTCGACGCTCCGCGCTCCCACCGAGATCTCGTCCTGCACCGGACCCCGGACGTACTCGGCGGTGAACATCGGGTGACCCACGAGCCCGTCGGCGTGGCGCCCCGCGGTGCGCAGCATGTGCTTGTTGACTCCCGCGATCCAGATCGGGATCTCGGGCCGTATCGGTACGGGCACATCCGCGGTCGGGGTGATGTGGATCGAGTAGAACCGTCCGTCATGGTGCACCGGACCTTCGTGGAGACGCCACAGCGCCTTCAGCACGGAGAGGAGTTCGGCCATCCTCGCCGCGGGCGCCTCGCCGCTCACGCCGTGCCAGGCCTCCATCATCTTGGGTGTTCCGTTGCCCAGCCCGAGAATGATTCGCCCACCTGACATCTCATCCAGATCGCGTGCCTCCGCCGCCCACATCAGCGGGCTCCGACCCACGCCGTAGGCGATGTTCGAGCCGATCGCAATGGTGCTGGTGCCGGCGGCGAGTGCGGCCATCGGGATGGTTGCCGACCGGCTGTAGAGTTCGCTGGTCCAGATCGCCGCGCACCCGGCCGCCTCGGCTTCGCGAGCGAGGTCGACCATCGAGGAGAAGCGCGCGGGACCTGTGCCGGTACCGAAAGCGTTGACGCCGAACGTCGTCATGAGTGGGGCCTTTCGCGTGGGGTCAGGAGCGCCGGGGAAACCGACCGAAGTCCGGGGTCCGCTTCGCCTTGAAGGCCTCGCGGCCCTCTTTGGCCTCGTCGGTCGAGTAGAAGAGCAGATTGGTGTCGTGTGCGAGCTGCTGGATTCCGGCGAGTCCGTCCTCGGCAGCGTGAAAACTCGCCTTCATCAGCCGCAGCGCCAACGGTGACAGTTCCAGCATCCGGCGACACCACGCGACGGTTTCCGACTCCAGATCCTTCAGCGGCACAACGGTGTTGACCAGGTTCATCTCGAGCGCCTGCGCGGCGTCGTACTGCCGGCACAGGAACCAGATCTCCTTGGCCTTACGGGCGCCGACGATGTTCGCCAGCAGTCCCGCGCCGAAACCGCCGTCGAACGAGCCCACCTGGGGGCCGACCTGTCCGAGCCGGGCGTTGTCGGCGGCGATCGTGAGGTCGCAGACGATCTGCAGCACATGCCCCCCGCCGATTGCGTAACCGGCGACCATGGCCACGACCGGCTTCGGGAGGCGTCGGATCTGCACCTGGAGGTCGGTGACATGGAACCGCCCGACCGCTCCCGGGCGGTCCGGTTCGGTCAGATAACCGGTGTCACCGCGCACCCGCTGATCGCCACCCGAACAGAACGCCTTGTCGCCCTCGCCGGTCAGCACGATGACTCCGATGGACGGGTCCTCACGCGCGTGCGTGAGTGCGTCGGAGATCTCGATCAGGGTCTGCGGGCGGAACGCATTGTGCACCTCGGGCCGGCAGATGGTGATCTTGGCGATCCCGTCCTCCGTACGGGAGTAGTCGACGTCCTCGTACCGCTGGACCGTCGACCACCCCACGGACACGTCGGTCACGATCGACTACGCCATCGTCAGGCCGCCGCTGACCGACAGCGTCTGCCCGGTGATGTATCCGGCATCGTCGGATGCGAAGAAGGCCACCGCGGCAGCGATGTCCGCGGGCGTTGCGAGGCGCTTCATCGGCACGGCCTTGGTCATCCCGCCGAGAACCTTGTCGGCGTCCTGGCCGGAGTTGTCGGCGAACTTGCGGAGCGCGGGCGTGTCGGTGGGGCCCGGGCACACGCTGTTCGCGGTGACACCCTTGGTGGCGACCTCGCGCGCGAGGGTCTTCGTGAAGGCGATGGTGCCGCCCTTGGCTCCCGAGTACACCGCCTCGAGGGACGAGCCGACACGACCGGCGTCGGAGCCGATGTTGATGATCCGGCCGAATCCGCGTTCGACCATCCCCGGAACCACCGTGTGGTTCACCCGCAGCGAGCCCTTGAAGTTGATCTCGAGGATCTTGTCCCAGAAGTCCTCGTCGGTGTCGACGAACTTCATGAAGTCATCCCACCCGGCGTTGTTCACCGCGATCTCGACGGGACCGAGTTCTGCGGTCACCTGCTCGACAGCCGCTTTCACCGAGGCGGTGTCGGTGACGTCGATCGGCACGGCGATCGCCTCGCCACCGGCGGCGACGATCTCCTTGGCGGTCTGTTGCGCGACCTCGAGGTTGAGATCGGCGATCGCGACGCGGAATCCCTCGGCGCCGAGTCTGCGCGAGATCCCTTCGCCGATGCCCTGTGCGCCGCCGGTGACGAGTGCTACTCGGTTGCTCATGGTGTGTCCTTTCGGGGTTGATGTGGTGATCGGTGCGAGCTAGCCGGTTGCGGACTGAACCGCTCGGGTGAGCTCATCACGGAATTCGGGTGCGGCGACGTCGATCAGGCGTCGCCGTCGCTCGGCGAGGGGTTGACCCCGCAGGTGTGCGACACCGTGCTCGGTGACCACGCAGTCGACGTCGGCGCGAGCGGTCGTGACCACGCCCTCGTCGAGGGAGAACTTGATCGAGGACCGGCCGCGCATCGTCGATCGGAGTGCGACGATGGATCGTTTGCCCGTGAGTGCCGCGGCACGCGCGAAGTCGACCTGCCCACCGACGGCGCCCAGATAGGTTCCGCGACTCATCTCGGCGCCGACCTGACCGGTGAGATCGACCTCGATGGCGAAGTTGACCGCGACGAGCGAGGACAGGCGGGAGAGAACCGGCGGAGTGTGCGTGTAGCTGGTCGGCCGGAACAACACCGGCAGATCGGTGATCCGTTCGTAGAGTTCCGCCGAACCCAGCGCGGTGCCCGCGACGGCCATCCCGACATCGATCTGCTTGCGGGCGCCGGTGAGCACGCCCTTCTCGATCAGACGGAGCACACCATCGGTGATCATACCCGTGTGGACACCGAGATCCTTGTGTCCGGACAGCGCATCGAACACGGCGGCACCGGTGGACCCGATGCCCACCTGGATGGTGTCACCGTCGTCGATGAGGTGTGCGATATGGCCTGCGATGGCGCGGTCGAGATCGCCGGCGGGTCGGCGATCCTCTTCCTGTAGCGGACGGTCGGTCTCGATGGTGGCGGTGAACCGGCTCAACGGCACCCGCGGCGACCCGGCGACGGCCGGCATCTGGCGGTTGATCTCCGCGAACAGCAGCGACGTGTGTTCGATGGCATCGGCCATGTAGTCCACCCCGATCCCGAGCGAGCACATCCCGTCGCGATCGGGCGGGGAGACCTGCAGCAGGCCGGCGTCACACGGCAGCCGGTGCTCGGCGAACATCCGGGGCAGCGCCGAGTAGTGACAGGGCACGACATCGAGCTGGTCGGTGGCACCGAGGTCCCGGAGCGCCCCGAGACCGCCGTAGGACACCATCATGTCGGCAGGCGAGAGCGAGTGCGCGAGTTGGTCGTTCCAACTCAGGCCGGTGAACAATCGGAGTGGTCCGAGATCCGGCGCCTGTTCCAGCAGCTGGTCGACCAGAGGCCGGGGTTCGGCGGCCGCCTGGCTCCACCACACCCCCATCCCCGGCCGGAGCCACGCCGCGAAGTCGATCATCAATCGACTCGTTCGATGAGGGTTCCGGTACCGAGACCACCGCCGCAGCACATCGTCACCAGTCCGAGCCGGCTGTCGCGCCGCTCCATCTCGTGGAGGAGAGATGCGATGAGTCGCGCGCCGGTCGCACCCACGGCGTGGCCGAGTGCGATTGCGCCGCCGTTCACGTTGACCCGGTCCTCGTCGGGCTTGAGTTCGCGCTGCCATGCCAGCACCACCGACGAGAACGCCTCGTTGACCTCGAACAGATCGATGTCATCGACCGTGAGTTCGTTGCGCTCGAGCAGTTTTCGCGTCGCCGGGATGGGACCCGTCAGCATGATGATCGGGTCCACCCCGACCGTCGTCTGGTCGGCGATGCGCGCGCGGATCCGAAGTCCGTGACGCTCGGCCGCTTCCCTCGTGCACAGCAGGACCGCGGCCGCGCTGTCGCAGATGGGACTCGACGTCCCCGCGGTGATCCGTCCGTTCTCGGCGCGGAACACGGTCTTCAGCCCGGCCAGCGACTCCATCGAGGTGCCCGGGCGAACTGTCTGGTCGCCGGTCCGTACCTCCCCGTCGAGCTCCATGGGGACCATCTCGTCGACGAATCGTCCCGCCGCGATCGCGGCGACCGCCAGTTCGTGGGAGCGGACGGCGAAACGATCCATCTCCTCACGTGAGAGATCCCATCGCTCGGCGATGAGTTCGGCGCTCTCACCCTGCGTCACGAAGTCGTAGCGTGCGCGCAACTCTTCGGGCCACGGCTCGCCGTAGAGCTCGCTGATCTTCGCCGGCGAGTTCATCGGCACGTGTCCCATGTGTTCGACACCGCCCGCGATGACGATGTCGTGGACCCCCGAGGCCACCAGGGACGCCGCGAAATTGACGGCCGTCTGCGCGGATCCGCACCGCCGGTCGAGAGTGGTGGCGGGCACCTCGGGTGGATACCCGGCCTGCAGCCACGCATTACGCCCGATGTTGCGGGACTGCTCTCCGAACGGTGCGGTGCACCCGATCACCAGATCCTCGACGACGCTCGGATCGAGGCCTGACCGTCCGATCAGATCCTGGTAGCAGGCGGCGAGCATCGCGTTGGGGTGGATGTCGCGGAACCAGCCCTTCTCCGGATGGGATCTGCCGATCGGTGTCCGCACCGCCTCGGCGATCACCACCTCCCGGCCGGATGACACGAAAGGTCCTGTCACACGTGCCATCTCAGATCACCGTCCCGCCGTCGACCGGCAGGATCTGGCCGGTGATGTAGCCTGCCGCGTCCGAGGCCAGGAAGACGAACGTCGGGGCGATCTCTTCGGGAAAGGCCCAGCGCGCAAGTGGAATCCGGGCGAGGGTCTTGGCTGCGAGCTTCTCGTTGGACCGGATGTTCTCGGTCATGGCGGTGGCCGCCAGCGGTGCAACCGCGTTGACCGTCACCGACTGCTTCGCGAGCTCCCGGGCGAGCGACTTGGTCAGCCCGACGATCGCCGCCTTGGCCGCACCGTAGTTGGCCTGGCCGATGGTGCCGGTGAGTCCCGCGGCCGACGTCACGTTGATGATCCGGCCGGTGCCGTCGTCGGGCAGGTGGTCCAGTGCCGCATGACTGCAGTGGTAGCTGCCCATCAGATGCGTGTCGAGGACCTTGCGAAAACGCGCCTCGTCCATCTTCGGGAACATGGCGGGAGCGATGACACCGGCATTGTTCACGACGATGTTCAGGGTCCCACCGCCGAGCTGCGCGGCGGCCGCCGCGGCATCACGAGCGCTGTCGCCGTCGCAGACGTCCAGCGCGAACGGCTCGGCCACACCGCCACGGGCGGTGATCCGCTGGCTGACCTGGGCGGCGGCGTCCTTGTCGATGTCGGTCACCAGGACCGCGGCACCCGCGGCGGCGTAGGCCTCGGCCACCGCCGCGCCCACCCCGCCACCGGCCCCGGTGATCAGGGCTGTTCGGCCCGCGAGTCCGAACACGCCGGCCGAGGTGGGGTACGCGGAGTTCAGGTCGTCCTTGTCGACTGCGGTCATCAGTAGCTCCTGGGAAGGCCGAGGACGTGGGAACCGAGGTAGTTCAAGACCATCTCCTGGCTGATCGGGGCGATACGCGTCAGGCGCGCTTCGCGGAAGTAGCGGGACACGTTGTACTCCTCGGAGTAACCCATACCGCCGTGGGTCTGAAGCGCCCGATCGGCGGCGTCGAAGCCGGCGTCAGCACACAGGTACTTGGCCGTGTTCGCCTCGCGGGCACAGGGTTTGCCGTTGTCGTAGAGCCACGTCGCCTTGCGCAACACGAGTTCGGCGGCGTCGAGGCGGGCGAGCGAGTCCGCGAGCGGGAACTGGATGCCCTGGTTCTTCCCGATCGGGCGGCCGAAGACCTCGCGGTCGTTGCCGTACCGCACCGCGGCGCGCATCGCGGCCCGGCCGATCCCGAGCGCCTCGGCGGCGACCAGCATCCGCTCCGGGTTCAGACCGTCGAGGATGTACTTGAAGCCCTCGCCCTCCTCGCCGACGCGGTCCTCGACCGGGATCTCCAGCCCGTCGATGAACAGCTCGTTGGACGTGACCGCATTGCGGCCCATCTTCTTGATCGGCCGGATGTCGACCTTGTCCCGGTCGAGGTCGGTGAGGAACAGCGTCATCCCGTCGGTCTTCCGGGGCGACTCGTCCAGTTTCTGAGTCCGGGTGAGCAGGAGGATCTTCTCCGACTCGACAGCCTTCGAGATCCACACCTTTCGGCCGTTCACGATGTACTTGTCGCCGTCGCGCTTGGCGAATGTCGTGATCTTGGTGGTGTCGAGTCCGGCGCCGGGTTCTGTCACCCCGAAGCACACGTGGAGATCGCCGTTGACGATGCGCGGCAGCGTCCGCTTCTTCAGCTCCTCGCTGCCGTGCACGATCACCGGGTGCATGCCGAAGATGGACAGGTGCATCGAGCTCGCACCGTTCATCCCGGCACCCGACGCCGCGACCTGCTCCAGCAGGATCGACGCCTCGGTGATGCCGTAGCCGTGTCCGCCGTACTCCTCAGGAGTGGTGATACCCAGCCAGCCCCCCTCGGCAAAGGCGTCGTAGAACTCGCGGGGGAACTCGTGCGCCTCGTCCTTGGCGGCCCAGTACTGGTCGTCGAACTTGGCGGCCAGCTCGGCAACCGCGTCCCGGATCGTGGCCTGATCTTCTGTCAGCTCGAAATCCACGTCGGTCCTCCGTCTCTCACATTTTTCGCAACTATATCAATGGACTGACCAAAAACAAGTGTGGCGGTCACGCCGACTGCTCTCCGTCCAGCAGCGCGGCGGCGATTCGTTCGTTCCAGACCTTCGGCGCGCCGAAGAGTGTCCGGTCGAGCTTCGCCCGCTTGTAGAACAGATGGAGATCGTGCTCCCACGTGTATCCGATCGCGCCGTGCACGGTGAGTGAGGTGTCCGCGAGGTCCGCCACCGACTTGGTCACCTGCGCCTTGGCCACCGCCGAAACGGTTGCGGCGTCGTCCAGGCCGGCGTCGACCGCGGCCGCGGCGTAGAGGGCGATCGAGAACGAGGACTCCACGGTCACCAGCATCTGCGCCGCGGCGTGCTTCACGGCCTGGAAGGAACCGATGAACTGTCCGAACTGCTTGCGCTGCTTGCTGTAGTCCACGGCCAGTTCGAGCATTCGCTCCGCGCTGCCGAGCGCGTCGGCGGCCACCAGCACCGCAGCGAGGTTCGCGGTCACCGCGACGCCCTCGACACCGGCGACGACGTCGGTCACCGGCGCGCCGGAGAAATCGACGGTTGCCGTCGCGCGCGAACGATCCAGTAGATCGTCCGCCGACACCGACACCTCCGAGGACTCGACACGGGCGTACCCGGGTCCTTCGGGTCCGTCGACTCCGACGAGGAACACGTCGGTGTCCGCGGCGCCCAAGACGTGCGCGACAGATCCGCTCAGGGCGGCACCGTCCGTCGCCAGCGGACTCCAGCCGGGCACGCGGTCGGCGGGGATCGCCACCGTGTACCTGCGCTCGCCGGACACCTGGGCGGCCAGCTCCGTCTCGGTCAGCAGGGGCACGGTCAGCGCCGCGGCCAGCCATCGGGAGTTCGGCACAGCCGCGCGGCCGAATTCGCGTGCGGCCAGAGCGAGCTCCAGGACGCCGCCGCCTTCGCCGCCGGCCTCTTCGGGATATCCGACGCCCCACCACCCCTCGCCGACGAGCGCGGAACCGAACCTCCCCGCGTCGCCGCCGGACTGCAGCTCACGCACGGTCTCGGTCGGGAACTTCGCGCCGATCCATTCGCGCAGGGATGAGGCGAACATCTCCTGCTCGTCAGACAACTCCCAGTGCATGCTGCTTCTCCTCAGCTCACCGACGTGCCGTGCACGACGTCTCGAATTGCGTCCACCGCGCCGGGGTTCTCGGCACTGGACAGGTCGCCGGGTTCGGTGTCCGTGGCGGCCGCTCGGATCGCCCGGCGCAAGATCTTGGCCGACCGCGTCTTCGGCAGCGCATCGACCATCCAGACCAGAGACGGCGCAAAGGGTTTGCCCAAGCCGTCGGCGACCAGCCGACGCAACTCGTCGGACACGTGCTCGGTGTCGGCCCCCGGGCGGGGGACCCAGAAGGCCCACACCGTCTCACCCTTCTTCGGGTCGGGGATGCCCACCGCCGCCGCTTCGGCGACCGCCGGATGCGTCGTGAGCACCGACTCGACCTCCGCGGGTGCGAGTCGCTTACCCGCCACGTTCATGACGTCGTCGGAACGGCCGAGGATGTACCACCTGCCGTCCTCGTCCACCAAGGCGAAATCGCCGTGGCACCACATACCCTCGAAGGTCGACCAGTAGGACTCCAGATACCGTTCCCGGTCCCGCCAGACCCCGCGGGTCATCGCCGGCCAGGGCTGGCGACACACGAGTTCACCGATCGCTCCGCGCAACGGCGAGCCGTCGTCGGAGACGACATCGACGTCCATCCCCAGCGAGGGACCGCCCAGCGAACAACTCGGAATCGGCTCCACGGGATAAGGGGCCAGGAAAGACCCGCCCACCTCGGTACCGCCGGAGAAGTTGATCACGGGAACCCGACCGCCGAACACCTCGGCCGCGAGCCAGTCGTAAGAATCCGGGTCCCAGGGTTCGCCGGTGGAACCGAGCACTCGGACGGAGCTTAGGTCGTGCTGGGAGATCTGTTCGAGCGGAGTGGATTTCAGAGCTCGGATCAAGGTCGGTGACACACCGAGCATCGACACACGGTGGCGTGCGACGAGATCCCACAGCCGGGTCGTGTCAGGCACATCCGGGGAGCCCTCGTACAACACGAGGGTGGCGCCGTTGGCATGCGTGCCGAAGGCCGCGAGCGGGCCCATCACCCATCCCATGTCGGTGATCCAGCAGAACGAATCCCCAGGCGAGATGTCGAAGGAGTATGCGACCTCGGTGGCCACCTTGATGGTGAAGCCCGCGTGCGTGTGAACCGCGCCCTTCGGTTTGCCGGTGGTACCGGAGGTGTAACCGAGCATCATCGTCTGCATGGCCGGGAAAGCCCGGAATTCATGTCCCGGCTTGCCGTCGGCGACGAGAGACGCCCACTCGGTGACGGTGACCGCAACGCCGTCGACATCGAGATCATCTGCGACACCGACATTCTCGACAGAGATGACCGACCGCACCGACGGGGCCTGGGCGAGCGCCTTGGTCAACTCGCCGGACATCGCGACCGTCCGACCACGACGAACCGTACCGTCGGCCACGACCACCGCGGAGACCTCCGCGTCGTTCAGCCGGGAAGCGATGGCCGGCGCGGCGAACCCGGAGAACAACGGAACGATGATCGCCCCGATCCCGACCGCTGCGTAGCACGCGATGACCGCCTCCGGAACCATCGGCATGTAGATCGCGACTGCGTCGCCCTCGCCGATGCCGAGGCCGACGAAGCCCGCGGCCACCCGGCCCACGCGTTCTGCCAGTTCGGCATACGTCAGGGTCGTGACCGCCCCGTCCTCACGTTCGTGAACGATGGCAGGGCGCTGTGCGCCGTCGGTGAGCCAACGCCCGATGCAGGCGTCCACGGCGTTGAACGTGCCGCCGACGAACCAGTCGGGGAATTGGATCCCCTGGGAGGTGTCGAGCACAGCATCGTACGGAGCCGCAAAGGGGATGCCGAGATCCTCGACCGCCGCATCCCAGTACCAGGACACGTCCTGCGTCGATCGGCTGCGCAACTCGTCGATCGACTCGACGCCGTGACGCCGCGCCAGCCGCATGACATTGGCACTCTCGAGGTGCTCAGGGGTCGGATTCCACACGTAGGAACTCATGTCGCGACCTCTCTCAGCTTCGGGGCATGCCGAGCACACGCTCGGACGCGATGTTGCGTTGGATGAATGTCGAACCGCCGGCGATCGCGGTGCCGCGCGCCTGATACGCCAGGCGGAGCCATCTCTGCTGCACGGGGTCCGCCGAGTCGTCGGACAGGCCCAACTGACCACCCATCTCCCGAATCGACAGCCCGAAATCGGCGATGTCCTCCACGAGCGGGCAGAAGTACAATTTCCCGATCGACGCCACCGGGCCGGGTGGTTCGCCGGATGCGGCGCCGGAAATGACCCGCTGCCCGATCAGGTAGTGGGTCAGCGCGCGACCGTACAGATCGGCGATCGTCTGCCGGACTGTCGGATCCGAGGAGAGCGGCGCACCGTTCTCGTCGGTTGTCGAGGACACCTGCGCCACGAGGTCCTTGACCGCGCGGGTCGTGTTCACCCGGCCCGTGGCGATCCCCACCCGCTCGAAGGCGAGCGTGCCCATCGCCACCTTCCAGCCCCCGTCGACCTCACCGACCACAGCCGAATCGGGGACGAAGACATCGTCGAGGAACACCTCGTTGAACTCCGCCTCCCCCAGCATGTGTTCCAGTGGCCGCACTGTCACACCTGCCGCATCCATGGGCAGCAGGAAATACGTGATCCCCTTGTGCCGGTCGCCACCCCCGGTGCGGGCGAGCAGGATGGCGTTGTCCGCGATCTGCGCGCGCGACGTCCAGATCTTCTGACCCTGAATGCTCCAGCCGCCCTCGACCTTGGTCGCCTTCGTCCGCAGCGAGGCCAGGTCTGAACCGGACTCGGGCTCGGAGAAGAGCTGGCACCAGATCTCCTCGCCCTTCAGAATCGGAGCGAGGTAGCGCTGCTTCTGTTCGCTGTTCCCGAAGGTCACGATCGTCGGCCCGGCGAAGTCCTCACCGATGATGTTGAGTCGCTCGGGCGCGCCGGCGCGATCCATCTCTTCGTTGAAGATCGCCTTGATCTTGGCATCGGCGCCTGCGCCGCCGAACTCCTCGGGCCACGACAGTCCGGCGAACCCCGCGTCGAACAACTGTCGCTGCCATGCGGACCAGAACCCGCGCTTGTCCTCGAGCCGGGTCGGCTCCGGCCAGGCCAGCGTCGGCAACACATCGGTCAGCCAGTCGCGGACGCGGGTCCGGAAGCGGGCTTCCTCGGGCGAATCGCTCAGATTCATTCGAACCTCCACATCGTTACGGACCAACGCTACAATAGGTCAGACCAAAAAACCAAGGGAGGTTTCGATGCCACGCGCAGTGTCGGAGGACGGCGTCCTCGACGTCGTCTCGTTCGAGGTCGAGTCGGGAAAGATCAGGGAGTTCGTCCGCGCAACACGCGCCGACGACCCGGTGTATGTCGACGCCGCAGCCGCCGGCGCGGCCGGGTTCGATCGCGTACCCGCGACCCCGACACACGTCGTCGTTGCCGGCCACCATCGCAACCAGGCCGAATTCGTTGCCGCACTTGGCCTTGCCATCGAGAGGGTGGTCGTCGGATCGGTGGAGTGGGAGTTCATCCGCCCGCTGCTCGCGGGTGATCAGGTGACCGGCACCCGGCGGGTGGTCGACGACACCACCCGTGAGGGAAAGCGGGGCGGGACCATGCGCCTGGTGACCCTGGAGACCACATGGGTCGACTCATCCGGTGACACCGCCGTCGTACAACGCGAGGTCCTGATCGAGAGGGGAGCCTGAACAATGCGCGAACCCGCCGTTCTCACCGAAGGCCACGACCTCGGACCCCGGACCATCGGCCCGATCACGCAGACCGACATCGTCAGGTTCGCCGGCGCCGGTGGAGATTTCAACCCGCTGCACCACGATGCCGAGTATGCGGTCCGCGCGGGACTGCCCGGTGTCATCTCGATGGGTCAGATGCAGGCGGGGATGCTCGCCGCGTGGGTGGCCGATCTCGTTCACGTCGAGCACCTCCTCGGGTTCTCGGTTCGGTTCGCGTCGCCGCTCCAGATCGGTGAGACACTCACGCTCACCGGCGAAGTCGAGTCGATCAGCACCCTCGGCGACAGTCCGGTCGCCGAATTGTCCCTGCGAGCCGCCGTCGGCGAGCGCGTCGTCGTCTCTGCGCACGCACGGGCGCGGGTGGCGTCGAGCTGACCGCGCGGGGCGGGTCAGCCAAACAGCGCAAGCGTGACCGTGGCGGTGGCACAGGGCTTTCCGGACGACGCCGACGCGATCACGTGAACCACCGCGGTTGATCGGCCCCGATGCACGACGTCGGCCGCGAAGGCAGTGGTGTGCTCGGCCGACGCGGGGCGGATGTAGTTGATGTCCGCGCTGGTGACTCGCCACTCGCCACGGGCATCGACCGCCGACATCGCGGCGAACTCTGCCCCGCAGAGCAGGATTCCGCCGTGCACGTTGTCCATCCCGTTGGCCGCGAGAGGGGCCGGAGGCATGGTCACGACACCAGGTGCCGACTCGCGGATTCCCAGCGCGTTCCGGATGGTCACCGCTTCGGGCGGACGAGCGGGCAGGTTCGCCCGACTCGTCGGACGCGCCGGAACAGAGACGAGGTGGGACCGCTGCACCACGATCGCGATCCGCGTGCCATCGGGACCGACCACGTCACCCCTGGTGGTACCGCCGCGGTCGTCCCTGGCGATCAGCTCGCCATTGACGGTCATCGGACTCCCCTGCGACGGCGGGTCACCCAGGAAATCGACTCGGATTCCCAGACTGACGGGCCATCGTCCCTCCGGCGCGCCGGCCGCGACGATGTACCCCGTCACGTCGTCGAGAGGTACCGCCAGCGCACTCCGTACGCTGCCGGCGCGTTCGTCGGCCAACCTCGGCCCTGCCTCGATCAACAACGAGGCACGTTGCGAGGTGAGGATCACGGGTGTGACCCCGAGGAGGACCTCCGGCCCACTGACGACGAAGTCGTCGGTGGGGATCTGCACCGAGCTCAGCGTGCACCCGCCGCGGACGGCTGGCCGAGCTGCTCGGCAACCCGCTTGCGAAGCACATGCTTCTGGATCTTCCCCGTCGCCGTCATGGGCAACTCGTCGATCGCGATGACCCGCTCCGGCGTCTTCTGAACCGCGACACCACGACTGGTGAGATACTCGCGAAGCTCCTCGACGGTCGGCGCGGCGTGTCCGGGCTTGGCGACGACAAAGCAACAGACCTTCTCGCCGAGCTTCTCGTCGGGCATCCCGACCACGGCCAGCGCCAGCAGATCCGGGTGATCGGCCAGCTTGTCCTCGACCTCGCGAACGCTGATGTTCATGCCGCCCCGGATGACGATGTCCTTGGTCCGTCCGGTGACCCGCACGAACCCGTCGTCATTCATCACACCGACATCACCGGAGCGAGAGAACCCCTCCGGGGTGAACAGCTCGGTGGTCTCGTCGGGCCGGTTGATGTACTCGATCATGTGCGACGGTCCGCGATAGGCGATGTCTCCCTCGCTGCCGCGCGGCACCTCGTAACCGTCCTCGCCGACGACCCTGACCTCCGCACCCGGGAGCGCCGCGCCGTCCGATGTGACGGCGCGCTGCGGGTCGTCGTCGACGGTGCAGGTGGTGGTCGACAGGTTCTCGCTGCGCCCGTACAGAGACAGGATGCGGGTCCCCGGAAGCTTCGAACTCGCGTTCTCCACGACCGACGACGGGATCGGCGAACCTGCACAGGTCCACACGCGCAACGACGAGAGGTCCGCTTCGGGATGCTCGTCGGACGCAGCCAGCAGCGTCTGCAGGAACGTCGTCGCGGTCACCGCGGCGGTGCAGCCGAACTTCTCGATCTCCGCGAGGCCCTGAACCGGGTTCCACTCCGCCATGACGTGCGTGGACGCGCCCGCGAGCAGCGGGATCAACACGCTGGTCACCAGTCCGGTGGTGTGTGTGATGGGTGACGGCCCGAACTGCACATCGGCCTCGGTGTGCCCGAACGCCACGGTCAGTGCCCGAGCGCCGGAGGCGTAGGTGTTGAAGGTGTGCAGGCACCCCTTGGGTCGTGACGTCGTTCCCGACGTGTAGACGATGACGAACGGCTCGTCGGGATGTACACGCACGTCCAGCTCGGCGTCGACGTCCGCCACCGAGACCTCAGGCACGAGAAGATCTTCCAAGACCAGGACATCGCGCTCGGCGAGTGCATCGTGGAGGGAGTCGGGGGCGCGCACGGCCACGATGGAGCTCAGGGTGTCCGAGTCCCGACGGATCTCGTCGAACATGGAGATGTAGTCGAATCCCTTGAACTCGGTCGGGGCAATGGCCATCTTGACCGAGGCGTCCGAAACAACGTGGGCGACTTCGTCTTTGCGGTAGATCGGCATGATCGGGACCATCACCGCGCCGATCCTTGACAACGCCGCGGCGATGACCACGAATGCGGCCCAGTTGGGGAGCTGCACTGCCACCCGGTCTCCGGACCCGAGCCCGCGTCGGTGGAGTCCGAGCGCAAGTCGCTGGGAGGTGTCGTACAGGTCTGCGTACGTCAGGGCGTGGACCCCGTCGGTGACGAACACCTTGTCCGGATTGGCCTCGACACGAGACCTCAGCAACTCCGTGAAGTTCTCGCTGGTCCACTGCCCGGTCGCATAGAACTGCTCGACCTGCTCCGTGGTGTATCGGCCGAGGTTGTGTTCGCTCGTCATGACGCCGCCCTCCGTTGATCGGTCATGCACTTCAGCAAAAGGCTAGAATGGTTAGACCTTATCTGCAAGCCCCTGCGCCACCGATCGAAGCAGGTCGGAAGGGGCGAGGGCCCCGACTTCGCCCGAGATCACCCGAAAGGGGTAACAGCAGATATCTGTAGAGGGACATTTTTGGTCCTACCAAACAAACCATTGCCTTATCGGGCTGAATCCACGATTCTGTAGTGACGCCGTTCACATCGGACGTATGTCGCCACGGCACAGATCTAGGAGCGAGATGACCACCATCGACTACCGCGAGTTCTACATCGACGGCGGCTGGCAGAAGCCGGCCGGGACCGACGTGATCGACGTACACTCGCCGACGACCGAAGCTGCGATCGGAAGCGTGCCGTCGGCGTCCACTGCCGACATCGACCGCGCGGTCGCCGCCGCCCGAACAGCGTTCGACGCCCCGGACGGTTGGGCGACGCTGCACCCGAAGCAGCGCGCGGAGATCCTCGAACGGTTCGCGGTCGAGCTGGAGTCGCGGGCCGCCGAGACGTCCCGACGGGTGTCGATCCAGAACGGGATGCCGATCTGGCTGGCCGAACAGTTCGAAGGCGGTTTCCCCGCCGTCCTCGTTCGCTACTTCAGCCAGATGATGGTCGATTCCCCCGAGGTGGACGAGCGCCCGGGCATGCTCGGCGGCACCGCACGTGTGACGCGGCAACCCATCGGCGTCGTCGCCGCGATCGTTCCGTGGAACGTCCCACAGGCCATCACCTTCCTGAAACTCGCACCGGCCCTGGCCGCCGGTTGTACGGTCGTGCTCAAGCCCGCCGAGGAAACCGTGCTGGACGCCTTTCTGATGGCCGAGGCAGCCGCCGCCGCGGGCTTGCCGCCCGGCGTTCTCAACGTGGTGCCCGGTGGCCGCGAGATCGGCGCCTACCTCGTCGAACATCCCGGCGTCGACAAGGTCTCGTTCACCGGCTCGACCGCAGCAGGCCGTTCGATCGCCGAGACCTGCGGGCGGCTGCTGCGCCCGGTGACGCTCGAGCTGGGCGGCAAGTCGGCGGCGATCCTGCTCGACGACATCGACCTGAACGCATCGATGGAGTCCCTGTTCGGCGTCACCTTCCTGAACAACGGCCAGATCTGCTGGCTCAACACCCGCGTACTGGCACCCAGGTCCCGGTACTCCGAGGTCGTCGATGCACTGACCGGTCTCGCCGAATCACTGAAGGTCGGCGACCCTCTCGACCCGGAGACCAAGGTGGGGCCGCTCGTGTCGGCGCGGCAGCGTGAGCGCGTCGAGGGATACATCGCCAGGGGCAAGAGCGAGGGCGCACGGCTGACGACCGGCGGCGGACGTCCAACCGGACTCGACAGCGGCTATTTCGTCCAACCGACCGTGTTCGCCGATCTGGACAACACCGCGACCATCGCGCGGGAGGAGATCTTCGGCCCCGTCCTCAGCGTCATCCCGTTCAGCGACGAAGCCGAGGCCCTGGCGATCGCGAACGACAGCGAGTACGGGCTCGGGGGCTCGGTGTGGTCCTCCGACGTCGAACGCGCCGCCGATCTCGCCGGCCGGGTCAAGTCCGGCACGGTGGGCGTGAATCACTACACGAATGATCCGGTGGCCCCGTTCGGGGGGATCAAGAGCAGCGGGATGGGACGAGAACTCGGACCCGAGGGGTTGTACGCCTTCCAGCACCTGCACACCGTCTACCTACCGCCGGCCGGCTGACCGTGACGTCGACGCGGAGCACCCTGATAGAGTGTGCTCCGCGTCACACCTCATCAGGGAGTATCCGAAAGAACTGACCACATGACATCGGCCGAATCGAAGACCGCAGCTGCCACGGCGACACGACTACGTCGATTCCTGGTCGAGTTGCAGAGCGCCGAAGACGCCGCGACCGGTGCCGTCGTGTGCCGGGAGGCGTGCACGTCCCTGGGGTTCTCCAAAGCGATGTTCTCGTGGGTCCGTGGCGCGTCATGGGCGCCGGAGTACGTACATGTCGCCGACAGCGTCCGCGACGAATACGAGGAGCTCCGTCATGCGGTCGACGGCACGGCGGTACCGCTCCTCCGTGCACCGCGCGAGGCCGATCTCATCCGGCACCGTCGTCCGTACGTACTCGCGCGCAACGCCTTCCACCGGGAGGCCTACCGCCCACTCATCGACCTCTCCGACCCCGCCGCGTATGCCGCCGCACCGGTCGTGGCCGATGGTCGCACCGTGGCGACACTGCACGTCGATCGAAACCGTGACGGGATCAGTGAGGAGGACGTACGTCTCCTGCTTCTCGCGGCGCACATCTCCGGGACCGTCATCGCCACGCGGAACAACCGTCGGCGTGTCCGTCGAGAAGTCCAGGAGTTGACCGCGCTCGTCGACGATCTGACGCAGCCGGCGTCGACGTCTCGGCACGCGACGCACTTCGTCGATGAGGCACCTCCCCGCGCGGACGAGCAATCCGACCACCCTGCGATCGAGTTCACCGATCGGGAAGACGAAGTACTCCGGCTGCTCGCCACCGGTGCGAGCAACCAACAGATCGCCGATCGGCTGTTCATCTCCGATGGCACCGTCAAATGCCATGTGCGCCGGATATTCCGCAAGATCGGTGTCAGTTCCCGCGCCGAGGCAGCGGCCTATCACCGCGAAGTCAGAGTCGCGGCAGCTTCGGCCCGATGAACCCGGACTCGCCTGCTGGTCCGACCTTCGACCTGGCCGTCGCCGCGGTGCTCGGGGCGTCCGACCGAGCCGAACTGGCACGCGCGCTGTGCGAGAGCGTGGCCACGACCGTCGCCGCACCGAAAGTGGTTCTGCTCGACCCCGACGGTACCGAGATCGCAAGCCACGGAACCGATTCCGTGGGGGCAGGATCGGCCGGGACCGTCCCGGAACGCGCATCGGCAGCAGTGACGACCACCACGTTCACGGTGCACGCCGGACCACCGGAGATCATCTTGGTCGTGCATCAGGTGCTCGGCGAGGAGGAACAGCAGATCTGTCGTTTCCTGATCGACCTCACCACCGCCGCACTGGACCGGTTGGAGAGCCGAGATCTCGTCGTCGAACACCGGGAGCGGATTCGCCGACTCGGCGACAAGCTCAGAATCGTCGGATTCGACTCGGCGTCCGAGGTTTTCGATGACGTCGGCGCATCAGATCTGGCGATCTCGGCATCGTTGCTCACTCAGCGTGAACGCGAGGTTCTCGAACAGATCGTGGCCGGCGCGTCGAACGCGGCCATCGCCGAGAAGTACACCTTGTCGATCGAGACGGTCAAGACGCACGTCAAACACATCCTGCGCAAGATGGGAGCGACGAACCGGGCAGAGTTGATCGCTCGCTCGATGTGAGCGCGGTCATGCAGACGAGTCGGCGACCTCGACGTGCACCTCGTCCTGGTCGGAGATGATGAGCTGGCATGACAGCCGCGAACTCGGGCGGGCGCCGTCCAGGAATTCGACGAGTTCGGTCTCCTCGTCCGACGGTGGTTCGAACAGGTCCGCTCCCGGCCCCTCGAGGAACACGTGACACGTTGCGCACGAGCAGCTTCCGCCGCACTCGGCCACGATTCCCGGCAGGTTGTTGCGAACGGAACCATCCATCACGCTCTGGCCCGCCGGGACCTCGACGGACTGTTCGGTGCCGTCGGGCAGGTGATAAACGACTCGCGCCATCGAAGAACCTCCTGTTGTGCCATCGAGCTGTTGTGCCATCGAGCTGACCGGGCCACCGGCCCGATCTCCATGGTGTGGTCCATCGCTGCGCCACCACATCCCCCTCATGGGTGTAATCCGCTGTCCGACAGAGGTACACGTCACCGACAGAACTCACGCCGATCACCCTTCGAACCACCGAAATACCCTTCGAGGGGGATGCGCGCGGTGTGATGCGGACAACAGACTGGGTTGGTCCAGCCCACTTCCATCGAGGAGCCCCATGACCTCCACCACGCAGCCATCGGCGACCGACACCGTCCCGCAGCACATCGCAGAGCAGATCGTCCTGCCCGAGGGCCACCGCGATGACGCCCGACTGTTCGAGGCGTATCGCTGGCTGCGGGAGAACAATCCGCTCGGGGTCGCACACGTCGAGGGCTACGACCCGATCAACCTCGTGAGCAAGCACGCAGACATCATGGAGATCGAGCGGCAACCGCACATCTTCTCCAGCGCCGGCGGCGAGGACAAGGGCAGGTTCAATCCCATTCTCGCGAACCAGGCGGGCGACGAGTTCACCAGGTCCATCAACAACGGGAGCCTGCGCATCCTGGAGACCCTGACCTACCTCGATCCGCCGGAGCACACCGTCGTCAAGGACATCGCCGCCGACTGGTTCCGCCCCGCGAACCTCAAGCAGTGGGAGGACACCATCCGTCAACTCGCCGCGGAGTCGGTGGAGCGGCTCCTCTCCGGCGACGGAAAGATCGACTTCGTCAAGGACTTCGCGCTGCAGTACCCGCTGCATGTGATCATGAGCCTTTTCGGAGTGCCCGAATCCGACGAGCCGCGGATGATGGCACTCACCCAGGAATTCTTCGGCACCGCCGACCCGGACGCCGCTCGCGCTGATGTCGAACCGCTGACGCCCGATGCGGCGGCCAAGCAGTGGGTCGCGACGATCCAGGACTTCTACGCCTACTTCGACGCCCTCCTCATGGACCGCCGCAGCAATCCGACCGACGATCTCGCGTCGATCATCGCGGTGGCGAAGACAGCTCAGGGAGAGTACTTCCCGAAGGAGGTCGCTTACGGCTACTTCATCGCCATCGCGACTGCGGGACACGACACGACGTCATCGACGATGGCCGGCGCCATCCACGCCCTGTCGCAGCGCCCCGAACTCCTGGCGCGGATCAAGGACGACTTGTCACTGGTGCCCAACCTCGTCAACGAAGCTCTACGGTGGGCGTCCCCGGTCAAACACTTCATGCGGACCGCGCTGGAACCCTATGAGTTGCGCGGACGTTCGATCCAGCCCGGCGACCGCTTCATGCTGCTGTACCAGTCGGGAAACCGCGACGCGGAGGTCTTCGACGAACCGGACGTCTTCGACATCGACCGTCGCCCCAACAGGCACATCGCCTTCGGCTACGGACCGCACATGTGCATCGGCCAGCACCTGGCCAAGATCGAGTTGCGCATCATGTTCGAGACGCTTCTGCCCCACCTGGACGCCGTTCGTCTCACCGGCGACACCAAGTTCATCCAGACGAACTTCGTCGGCGGACTGAAGAACATGCCCGTCGAACTCACGTTCACCGGCCGATGAGTCCGGTCGCACGTCCGGTCGTGATCGTCGGGGCCGGCCACGGCGGCTCCACGCTCGCGGCGTTGCTCCGTCAGTCCGGTCACGACGAACCCATCGTGCTGATCGGCTCCGAGGCCCACGCCCCGTACCACCGTCCGCCGCTGTCGAAGAAGTTCGGCGGACCCGGGTTGCAGCAGTTCATCCGACCTCGTGATTTCTACGCGGCCAACGACATCGAGCTGCGGACCGCGACCACCGTGACCGCGATCGACAGGGTCGCGCAGACAGTGGATCTGTCGACCGGAGAACGGATCGAGTACGCACACCTCGTGCTGGCCACCGGATCGTCACCGCGACGACTGGCGGTACCCGGCTCGGATGCCTCCGGTGTCCTGACCTTGCGGACGATCGACGACGCCACCGAGCTCGGCCGGGCACTCGACAACCGTGACGGCCTCGCCATCATCGGGGGTGGGTACGTCGGGATGGAGGTGGCCGCGGTCGCCCGGTCCCACGACGTACCCGTCACCGTCATCGAGCGCGAGAACCGCATCTTGGCGAGAGTGGCGAGTCCTGAACTGTCACAGATGATGACCGATCGTCACCGCGAACGCGGAACCGACGTCCGGGCCGGCGCCCAGGTGACCGCCATCGGTGAACACCGCGGCCGCGCAACCGGAGTCGAGCTCGCGGACGGTTCGACGATATCTGCCGGCACGGTCCTGGTGGGGATAGGCGCGGTCCCCGACGACGCTCTCGCCCACGCAGCGGGCCTCGCGTGCGAGAACGGCGTGATGGTCGACGCGTCCGGACGGACGAGCGATCCATCGGTGTTCGCGATCGGTGACGTCGCTCGCAGGCCGATCGACGGTACCGAGGCCCTCGTGCGGCTCGAGTCGATTCCGAATGTGACCGAGCAGGCCAAACAGGTCGTCGCCGCCCTGACGGGACAACCGCCACCGGAGCCCGAGGTTCCCTGGTTCTGGTCGGATCAGTTCGACATCAAACTGAAGATCGCCGGACTGGTCACGCCCCGTGCCCGAGTCGTGCACCGACCCGGCAAGAAGGACGGCTCGTTCGCCCTGTACCACCTCGATGCCGACGACACCGTCCGCGCAGTGGAGGCCGCGAACGCTCCGGCCGACTTCATCGCGGGGAAGAAGTTCATCTCGCAACGGATTCCGGTGTCACCGGCAGCACTGGGCGACCCATCGGTGTCGCTGCACGAGGTCACCGCGCCGGCGCCGGCCAGTTCCTGACACCCGCCACACCACACCACAGGAGAAATCGATGAAAACACAAGCGGCACTGCTTACCGGTCAGGGCAGCGACTTCACCGTCGACGAGATCGACATCGAGGGCCCGCGTGCCGGAGAAGTCCTGGTCCAGGTCGAGGCCGTCGGCATCTGCCACACCGATCTGGCGGCGCGTGACGGGGTACTGCCGATCGAGTTCCCCGGGGTCGTCGGACACGAGGGAGCAGGGGTCGTCGTCGAGGTCGGAGACGGCGTCACCAAGGTGAAGGTCGGCGACAAGGTCGGGATCACGTTCAACAGCTGCGGCGTATGCGTCACCTGCACCACGGGGCGGCAGTCGTACTGCGAGCGGTTCAACGAGATGAACTACAGCGGCGTCCGCTCCGACGGCAGCAAGCCGCTCAGCAGAGACGGCGCACCGGTCGGTGGTCTGTTCTTCGGCCAATCATCCTTTGCCCGAGTCGCATTGGCCAACGAACGCAATGTGGTGAAGGTCGATGCCGACATTCCGTTCGCATTGCTCGCACCGCTCGGATGCGGGGTTCAGACCGGGTTCGGGGCGGTGACCCGATCGCTGAAAGCCGAGAAGGGCTCGGCCATCGCCGTCACCGGTGGTGGGTCGGTCGGCTTGTCGGCCGTACTCGGGGCCGTCGTCGCCGAGTGCGCGACCGTCATCGTCGTCGAACCCAACCAGAAGCGGCGGGAGCTCGCGCTCGAACTCGGAGCAACTCATGCCGTGGACCCTGCCAACGGCGATGTCGCCGAACAGATCCGCGACATCGTGGGCAGGGGTGTGGACTATGTCATCGACACCACCGGCATTCCCGCCGTGATCCAGGCTCTCGTCGGCGCCGTGGCCGTCCGTGGCACCATCGGTCTCATCGGAGTTCCGTCGGATCCGGCGGCCGGTGTCGATCTGAACATCATCACCGCGCTGACTCTGGGCCTGACCGTCATCGGCATCATCGAGGGTGACAGTGTGCCGGACGAGTTCATCCCGGAACTCGTCGCTCTCCATCGCGACGGCCGTCTTCCCTTGGACAAACTCGTCACCACCTTCCCGTTCGCCGACATCAACCGGGCCGTGACCGCACAGCACGACGGCGATGTCGTCAAACCTGTTCTCGTCTTCGACGATCACTGAGCTCGCCACACCGGTACCCGGCCCCGCGACGCCTCCGATTCCGCGGGGTCGGGTACCCACCACAGCGGTGGCACGCAGTTCGATCAATCGGTATGGCCATTTGCGCAATCTGATGGATCCACCGGACCCCGAGATTATCCTGCGGATATCTGCCCGCCGCAGCGACGAGGAGTCACCATGGTCCACGACAGGTTCGACTTCACCGACAGCACCGGCGTCACCTTGTCGGCCCACCGGTGGCGACCGTCAGCCACTCCCCGCGCCGCCGTCGAACTCATCCACGGGATGGGCGAACATCTCCTCCGCTACCGCCACCTCGCCGAGGCGCTCACGGATGCCGGTTTCGTGGTGTACGGCTACGACCAGCGAGGGCATGGAGCCACCACCGGAGACGGTGAGCCCGGCCATCTCGGCACCGACGGGTGGCCCGCCCTGGTCCGCGACATCGACGAGTTCGCCCGTCACATCACCGAACGCGAACCCGGCCTGCCAGTCGGACTGGTCGCACACAGCATGGGCTCGTTCGCATCGCAACAGGCACTCCTGTCCGAGAATCCACCGTTCGACGCGGTCGCTCTCAGCGGCACGGCGTCACTCGACCTCCTCGAACCGGCACTCGACCTCGACGCGCCGCTCGACCTGGCAATGTTCAATGCACCATTCCAGCCGGCACGCACCGACTTCGACTGGCTCAGCCGCGACGATGACGTCGTCGACGCCTACATCGCGGACCCGCTGTGCGGGTTCGGACTCGATCCCGAGGCGGCACGGGCGATGTTCGTCGGCGCACGCGGTGTGGCAACGCAGGGCGCTCTGGGCCATTTGCGCAAGGACCTGCCCATCTACCTCGCCGTCGGCGACCGGGATCCCGTCAATGCCGGGCTGGCACTGTTCGAACCCCTTGTCGAACGCCTCCGCTCTGCCGGCCTCACCGACGTCACCGTCAAGATCTACCCCGAGGCGCGGCACGAGATCTTCAACGAGACCAACCGGGCCGGCGTAATCGACGACCTGATCACCTGGCTGACCACGAGCCTGGGGAGCAGGGTCTGAAACAGTCGTGCGCCGCCCGAACCGAAGCGCAAGTCGAGAAGTACCCCGAAAGAGGTAACCCGCTCGACGACGACAAATCGTCTACGCCACGGACTTACGGTGGGAGAACATCGGGACATAGGAGACCCACATGGACAAGATCTGGCCCTGCGACGACGAAGCCGGCGACCGGTTCCCCATCTTCACTCGCGCGAACACCGGCGAGGTCTTCGTGGATGCAGCCACCCCACTGACGTGGAGCCTGTACGGACGCGGGGTGTACGAGAACGGATATCGAGACGCGTTGTGCCGCATCGGTGTCTTCACACCCGACGACTTCCGGCCGGAGTGGGAAGGCGAGATGGTCGGCTGCTTCGGCGGCTACGTCTACATCAACGTCTCCGCCTCTCGGGTACTCGCCGTGCGCGCTCCCGGTATGACGTGGGAGGCCATCGATCAGTCGTTCTTCGGCGATCAGCCCGACGTGCCGCCGTACCAACCGCACCCGTTGGACGAGAACGCCGAGTGCACCGAGCGCATGGGCGCGTGGATGAACTCCCTGTTCACGGCGACGTCGGTGCCCGAGATCGACGAACACCGCCGACAGATCGACCGGATCATCGCCGAGCGTCCCGACCTCGCCTCGTCGTCCGCAGAAGATCTCCTCGCCCGCTTCCGCGGGCTCGTCCCCACGATGCGAGACATCTTCGCCACCCACATGACCCAGACATACGCGTCCAACATCGTCACCGGCACGATCGCCCAATCGGCAATCGCCGCAGGCACACCCGAGCTGATCTCGAGCCTGACCGCCGGAGTCGGCAACGTCGATTCGGTCGTCCAGTCCATCGACATCTGGAAACTGTCCCGACTCGCCGGGAAGCCCGCGGTGGCAGCAGAATTCGACCAGGGCATCGAGGATGTGCTCCTCCGCCTCGAGACCTCGTCCGACCCGGATGCCGCTGCGTTCCTCACCGCGTGGCGTCGGTTCCTCGACGAATGGGGATACCTCGGTCCCAGTATCTGGGAACTGCGCTCACCGACTCATGAGCAGAACCCCGAGATCCCACTCCGGATGATCGACCGCGCACGCAAGGTCGCCGACGACAAGTCGCCCGAATCACGCGCTCGCGAACTCGAGGCCGAGCGGAACCGAGCCGTCGAGGTGGTCACCGAACGGCTCGTCGGAACCGAACTCCACGACGCATTCGTGGCCGCGGCGCAGGTCGTTCCGGTCTTCATGCCGGCGCGGGAGGCGATCAAGGTCCAGTGCACACGGATGATCGAAGAGGCGCGCAAGACGATGCGAGAACTGGGTGGGCGACTCACCGCCGACGGAGTTCTCGACCGCTGGCAAGACGTCCTCCTGCTCATGAACGACGAGATCGACGATTTCCTGCGCGACCCGTCACGGTGGAAGGACACCGTCGCAGAACGCAAGGAGAAGCTCACCCTCCTCGAATCACTGTCACCGCCGTTCGTCTTCGCGGGCACGCCGCCGTCTCTCGAGGACTTCACGCCTCGACACCGGGAGAACAAGGCTGCAGCCGCAGACGGAACCGTCCTCACGGGCATCGGCGCGTCCCCGGGCACCTACACCGGCCCGGCACGGATCCTCACCTCCCTCGACGACGAAGGCGACTTCGAGGCCGGGGACGTACTGATCGCGAAGACCACGGATTCGTCGTGGGGGCCGCTGTTCCTCACGGCCGGGGCGATCGTGTGTGAGACCGGCGCCGCCATCTCCCACGCGGCGATCGTCTCCAGAGAACTCGGCCTACCCTCGGCTGTGTCGGTCGCGAACGCGACGTCACTCATCGCCGACGGCACTGTCGTCACGGTGAACGGTGACGACGGGACCGTCCTGGTTCACTGAGTTCATGGAACAGCGAGCGCGACTCAACATCGGCGCCGTCGAGATCCCTCGACCCGCCGATGTATACGCGGACCTCATCAGGGACAAGATCCTCAGCGGAGAGTTGGCTGTCGGGACACAGCTACCGCCCGAACGCATCCTGGTCCAGGAGAGCGGCCTCACGCGATCGGTCGTCCGCGAGGCGCTGGCACGCCTCCAACGGCAAGGCCTCGTCATCACCACGCCGGGACGCGGGGGCGGTTCGGTCGTGTCCCGCCCGACACCCTCCGCGTTCATGAGTTCGGTGGATCTACAGCTGCAGGGGTGGGCACCGGGAACCCAGATGCTGTACGAGTCCCGGCAGGTGATCGAGCCCTGGTGTGCCTACTTCGCTGCCGAACGACGGACCAGCGACGACCTGCGGCGCCTCCACCTGATCAACGACGAGGCGGCGGCGAGCACCTCTGACCTGTCCCGCTTCATCGACTGCAAGATCCGATGGCACACTGCGATCGCCACAGCGGGTCACAACGACCTCCTCTCCACGTTCATGGAGGCGGTGTCCCGTGCGATCCTGCGCCAGACCGACCACGCCGCCCACCGGGACCCGGCCGCCATGCAGCGCTCGCTGAGCGCCCATCTCGATGTCACCCGCGCGGTCGAGAATCGTGACACCGCCGCGGCCTACCGGCTGATGACCCAGCACTCCAACACGCCGCCGCACATCGAACACAGCGGTGACAACGACGCCACGACCGTCGACTACTGCTCGCCGAGGCCCCAGCGCCCGGCATGACCGACATCCCACACCCTCTCGAAAGGTCCCCATGCTCGAGCTCAACGACCGTCTCCGTCATGACATCTCCGGCGGCTTCGCCCGTGAGAGCCTGGCCTACTGCGCGATAGTGCCGGGAGAAGGCGTCTACCTGCTGTACACGTGGGTCAACAGCGACGATGTGGCCGGATACGCGTTCGCCATCTATGGCGATGGGCCCGAACCCGCCTATTTCGCTCGGCAGGAGGGGCTTTCGGTCGCCGGCCAGGACTTCGACGATTTCCGCGTCGGCAACCTCGAAGTACACGTGGGGAACGATTTTCGTACCGCGACAGCGTCCTACCACGACGACGAGGTCGCGATCTCGATCGAGTTCGAGGCCTTCCACGACCCGTTCGACTACGACTCGAACCTCGGCGGGTGCCCGCGATATCAGGCCACCAACCGGTACGAGCAATCGGGAGTGATCCGCGGCGAGCTCACCCGATCGGGAGAGACCGAGAAGTTCTCGGTTCCGGGCCACCGCGACCACTCATGGGGCCGGCGTGACTGGGACGCGATCCACCACTACAAGTGGCTGTCCATCGTCGGCGAGGACCGAGCCGCGAACATCATGGTCGCGCTGGTCGAAGGCGAGACCATCTACAACGGGTACGTCTTCGTCGACGACAAGCTGTCTCCGGTCGTCTCCGCCGATGTCCGCACCACCTATGACGACCAGTACTTCCAGAAGTCGATCATCGCGGAGGTACTCGACGAGGCCGGCCGCAAGACCCCCATCGAATTCCCCGATCATTACGCCACAGCACGCTGGGACATCTCCCCGACCTTCAACTTCACCGACACCGGGATGACGGGCACGATGGCCGGCGGGCCGGTCAGCGCGTACATCCAGTACACCTGGCCGCGCTCGTATCTGGATCATCTGCTGACCCGGGAACCGTACGCCGAAGCCTGACATCCTCGCCTCGAGGCGGATCACCTGTCACCAGCGGCACGTGATCCGCCTCGCTTCGTCGCACGCTTGCGTATTTGGTCACACCATTCTATGGTTGATATTTAGAGTGATGTAGACCACTCCACGCGGACCACACCACCTCACACCGCCCTCAGCCTGCAAGGCGTCAGCCGATCGGAACCCTCCATGCTGCAACTCGCCGAAACAACCTCCGTCGCAGGCTCACCGGTATGGCCGATTCAGACGAAGGCCACCCGTCCCCTGTACGGCTCCGAACGGCTCACCGATGACGTCATCGTCCAAGCACTCGACACCTTGCGGATGGTTCGTACCCGGGTCGCGAGCCACGTGGCCCCGGGGCGCGTCGACGCATGGCTGAGTTCCCAGCGTCTGCATGATGTCGCCGGAGTCGATCGCTTCGTCGCACGATCCTGGCTCGAGACGACGCGAGTACTCAATTCCGTGCGCGACCTGACACCAGCCGAGGTCACCGATCTCGTGACCATCCTCAACAGACTGCGCGACCTGGAGACGGCCACCATCTCGCATCGCCGAACGAGTGCAGCGTCGCTGCATCAACGGAGTGTGGACGCGTTGTTCGCGGTCTCGCGCAGCTCATCGACGGATGAGCTCTTCCGTTCCCTGCCGGTCCAGGCGTCGAAACTCGGATTCGACAGAGTTCTGTTCTCGACGGTCTCATCCGGCACCTGGCACCCGTACGCGGTGTACAACCGGGACGGGTCGGACTGGGCGACAAAGTATCTCACCGACCGAGCGGCGACCTACCGCCTCCCGCCCGCCGCCACACATCGCCACACCGTCCGGGTCGACGCCGGCACCATGCTCGAACACCCGGAGCGCGAGTTCGGGTACGTGCTCTGGAAGCAGTCCAAGTCCAAGAGCTTCTGGATGATGCCGCTCATCGATCGTCAGCGGATAGTGGGAATGATCCACGCAGATTGCCACCTGTCCGACCGCCTCCCCACCCAAGCCGAGATCGCCGCACTGCAGGAGTTCTGCCATCAGGTGTCTCCCCTTGTCGCCCGCGGGAAAGCCGGCACGTCGGTACCGGCGGCCGTCCTTCCGCGAGTCGCTGCCGGTGAGTCTTCGCCCGCGCCGTACCTCCGCGTCGTCGACAGCGCACGGTCCGAGCCGGGATCTGTTCTGTCGCTGAGGGAGATCGAAGTTGTCACTCTCCTGGCCGAGGGATTGACGAACCTGCAGATCGGTCGGCGTCTGACGATCACCGAGGGCACCGTCAAGTCTCATGTCAAGCGAATACTGAAGAAGACGGGTTCGGCGAACCGCGCAGAGGCAGTGGCGAATTGGCTCAACACGAAGCCTCGCATGCCGGTATGAGAGGCTGGCGTCCATGACTGTCGAGTTGTTGATGATCAGGCACGCGCAGCCCCACACCATCGCCCATGACCCCGCGGGCGCCGATCCCGGACTGACCGCCGACGGCGAGGCGCAGGCGCGAGTTCTCGCCGACCACCTGGCACTGAAACCGTACGGCGAGATCGATCGACTCGTGAGTAGTTCCATGCGTCGCGCACGTGAGACAGCGCAGCCCCTTTCGCGCTCTCTCGGCCTTCCGCTCGAAGTCGAGGATCGCATCGTCGAAGTCGATTCCGGATGGAAGAACTACGGCACCGCGATCGGCAACTACCCGAGTCGGCGAGCCGGCTGGGAGGATCTGAATTCCGGCTCGTTCGGCGGAAACGTCTTCGACCTCAGCGCATTCCGCGCACGGGTGATCGCCGGCTTCGACGGCATCATCAACTCCTCCGAGCCGGGCACCCGGGTGGCTGTGGTCTGTCACGGAGGTGTCATCAGTACATATCTCTCGCACGTGCTGGGCACGACGAAGTCGTTCTTCGTCGACGTCGCCTACACGTCGGTCACACGGATCGTCACCGGCGAGGACGACTACCGCGAGCTCGTGTCCGTGAACGAGACGAACCATGTCGAGCGGATGCTCAGCTCGTGACATAGACAGACTGAACCGTTGCATGCCTGCGTGACTCGACAATCGGTCGGCACGTGACACCGGATCGGATGCGCTGTGTACGGGCCGCCGCCCGCACACAGCGCCCCGCGTCAGTTGACGGTCACCTTGCCACTGCTGCCGTCGACCGTGACGATGGTGCCGTTCTCGATCCGGGTTGTGCAGTCCTGCACCGACACCGCGGCGGGAATCCCCAGCTCGCGAGCGACGATCGCTGCGTGCGAGATCGCCGCACCGGTCTGGCAGACCACCGCACCGGCGGCCAGGAACAGCGGCCCCCACGAGGAATCCGTGGTCATCGCGACGAGAACGTCCCCGGGTTCGATCTCGACGTCGTCGACCAGAGACCGAACGACGCGAGCCGGGCCGGTGTGCACCCCGGGAGCGACACCCAGACCCCCGAGGATCTCGCCACTGGTGACCGCATTGACGACGGTCTCGTCCCGATCGGCGAACTCCTCGATGGCCGGCGGCCGGCCCTCCAGGATGAACGGGGGCCATTTCCTCTCCAGCACCTCCAGCGTGGCCTTCCGCTCGGCAATGGTCGCCGCGAACGGAGCCGCGTCCGCGAGAAAGGAATCGACCTCGTCGTCCATGAGCAGCAGGACGTCCTCCCACCGGACCAGGACTCCGCGATCGACGTACCGCCCGCCGAGTTCCCGCATGGTCATACGCGCTTCTTCGCAGAGACGGGTGCACTGCACCTTCGTTGCCTCCCGGGCGGGCAAGAAGATGGTCGCGGCATGTGCGGCCGCCAGGAACTGCGCCTTCGTGTCCTCATCCAGCTCGGCCGCGATCGTCTCGACGGCCGCCTCCCGATCGGCCTCGGCGTCGGCGGTGCGAACCGACGGCGAACCCTCATCCGGCACCCGGCGTGCATGGTCGAGCATCCGGAGGGGAATGGCGGGGTGCGACCGGTACGTCGGTGAGCGGCCCTCCCACACACTGGGTCCGAGGAATCCCCAGGCGTCGAGGAAGTTCTCCCACCCCTCGAGGAACGCGGCCGAGTCCTCGTCGTCGAGGGCTCGGACCCTGTCGAGAACACCGTCGACACCGGCGTCGAAGGTCGACGACAACCGGTCAGAACCGCGGATCACCCGTGACAACCGCCAGAGGTCGAACGACTGTTGCGCTGAATCCACCTCACCCAGACCGGAAGTCGTCTTCGCCACCAGCTCGCCCTCCCCCACCGCTTCACCGACCTGGGCGAGCAAGCCCGTGATGATGTTGCTGGCATACAGGTGAACGATGTGGGTCGCGAACACCGGACGCATCTCCGGAACGAGTGACCGGTAGCGCTGGACCAATTCCTTGTCGGTCAGTCCGGTCAGATCCGGCCGCTCCGCGATGACCGTGTCGATCCGGACGCGGTGCTCGGCGAGTTCCGGTACCTCGGTTGCGCTGAACAGCGAACCCATCCAGGCGACCATGTTCTCGGTGCAGTGCTCGTTCTCGTCACCTGGATGCGGCGCGTACGGCCTGACGTCGGGGTGCTCGCCGAACAGGGACCGGTCGATCGCCTCGGCCGTCATCCCGGGGGTTCGGACCGCCAGCACCCGGGAAATGGAGACATTGATGTACACATATCCGCCGAAGCAACCGACGACCTCGCACTCGCCTTCGGGCCGGAAATCGTCAGGTGTGAACACACCGATGCGGTACAAGCCGTCTCGGTAGCCCGCGTCGTAGACCCCACGCCCGAACGTGCTCCAGGTGAGTGGCGTCGCGGCATCACTGAACACCTCTCCCGTGTTGGCGCGTGTGAAGATCGGGAATCTCTCGCTCGGTGTGTCATCGCAAGGCCACGTGATGGTCATCTGTGCTCCTCTGTCAATCGATGGTGACTGAGAGCGTAGGTACGAACCGCGATGACGATTCGCGATCGACGTCCGAATACCCCGTAAGAGGTAAGGGTTCACGAACCGGAGCCGAACACGACCGCGCGCGAACACACTGAGGTCATGATCACACCTGTCGATGCCGAATTCCACGCTGCCGCCGACGATCGGATGTGGACGGAGACCAACTATTTCGGGTTCGAAGTTCCCGAAGTCCCGTTGCACGTCGGGTTGTATGCGCTGTTCCGGCCCAACCTCGGGGTCGTCAATTCGGCGATCTTCGTCAACTCCCGCCGTGTCACCTCAGCGTGGGAGATCGACTACTGGGACAGCCGCGCCTACCTTCCGTTGCCCGAGTCCGGGAGCCTGCTGGACTACCGGCTCGACAACGGCCTGTCGGTCACCTGTCTCGAACCGAACAAGGTGTGGGACCTGTCGTATGACAACGGCGAGTCGCTGACTATCGGCGTCCGATTCGAAGCCCTGATGGACGGTTTCGACATCCACGACCCCGCGATGGACCCCCGTGCGAAGAACTCGGCCGGCGATCTCTCCGGCAGCGCCGCCTACGCCGGACACTTCGACATGACGGGCAAGATCACGGGCGAGATGACACTGAACGGCGTGACCCATCGGATCGACTCGATGTCGACGATGGACCACAGCTGGGGCGTACGCACGGAGAAGCAGCTGGGCACCATGACCTGGCTACAGGCACATTTCGACCACGATCTCGCGATCCACTCGATGTTCGCCTTCGATCCGACCATCGGCCCCGATGCCGAGGTGATCGCCGACATCACCCACGGTTACATCATGAACAAGGGACGGGGCATCGGTCTCAAGGACGGCAGGGCGACGATTCAGCGCCGCGGGATGTACGCGGAGACAATCGATCTCCACCTGACGGATGCCGACGACCGCGTGTGGGAACTGTCCGGCGAGGCGCAGACGCAGTTCCCCTGTCAGTTCTGGCCGGGCTCGATGGCGTTCATGGTGCTCCCGAAGTGGACCATGGGAGACAAGACGGCGTACGGCACCAGCACCGATTTCCTCGATCTGCAGCACTTCACCAGGCTCTACAACTGATCACCACGTCACGATGAGACCGACACGGGGCCCGACTTCGCCGTTGTTCGGCTCATGTACGAGGGGTCCCAGGACATGTCGACATATGCGACCGCCTCCTCCCCATCGATCGACGCGCTCATCGCGGTGTCGCGGAGAGTGAAGTTGGCGCTCACATCCCACACGAAATGCGGGCCGCCGTCGGTGAAGTCGACGTCTGCGGCGCGACCCGATTCGTCTGTCCACGTGGCATGCATCCGAGTGTGCAGGAGCTCGGAGTCCAGTTCGTACCGCAGGGCGAGATCACGCAGGGGCACGCATCGGCCGTCGCGATAGAGATAGCCGCGAAGGAACCGCTGGCCGTAAGCGAGCAATTCGACAGCGTGCACCGCGGTCGTCCGGTTCAGCGCATTCACCCACTTCATGTGATGCATTGCTTCCCAGTCGCGTTCACCCCATGAGTGATCGCGCTGGCACATCTCGTCGAACGCGAACACCCTCTCGTCGACACGCAGGACCCCACGCGCGATGCCCGTCTGTTCCAACCGGTCATCGGCGAAGAAGCCGGGACAGCCGTCTTGGTGCTCGCCGTAACGGAACGGACGATGGAGTCCTTCGAAGTCGACGGACATCGACACCCGATCGCCGTCGAACCGCACTGTCGACGACATACCGGTGTCGTCCAACGACAAGGACAACGGGCCGACGCGGTAGTCGTCGAACGCTGCGGAGGCGGGGACCGGGATGCCGTCGACCTTCTCGAATATCTGCTCGCCGAACGCGTTCCCGAACACGCTGAGAGCCGCGCCGGCGTCCCCGCTCGAGTTGACCCATGTATAGACGAAGGCAGTCACGCCGTCGGCAACTCGCGGTATTACCCAGACGATCGACTCACGGTGTCGTGGCCTCGCGGGGTCCAGGGCGTGTCGAGTTTCGGTGAATGCCGGCGACCGGCCCGGCTCGACGCCAACCGACCCGACGTCACCCGGCTCGACGTCACCCGACATGGGCCACCCGCCCGACGTCGACCCCGGCGTCCCCGTCACGGGCCAGGAGATGGTCCAGATACGCACGCGGCCAGGTGTACTCGACATAGGCGCGGACCTCATGACCGTCGAGACGGCCGGTGAACATGGTGTCGGAGAAGTTGAAGGTGGGGCTCACGTCCCACCGTGCGAGGGTGTGTCGCTCATCGAGGTCGAGCGTCGCCGTGCGACCGGCCTCGTCGACGATCTCCGCTCGGACGACATCCTGAACGAATCCGGGACCGTAGTCGGTCGCGATCGATGCGCTGACTACCGGCGACTGGACGCCGTCGACATACAGGTACCCGTTGACGTCGACCTCCCCTTCGGCCATCGTCCACATGAGGTTGGTGGAACAATCGACTCCGGACGCGGCGATCCACTTGTAGTGATGGATCGCATCCCAGTCCCGGGTGCCCCACGAATGGTCCCGGTGGCCGGGGCCGTCGAATGCGTAGGTCTCTCCCCGCCAACGCAACTCGCCGACGATCCGGCCGGTCTGCTCATACCGGTTCCGTGCGAGGTAGCGAGGAGTGCCGTCTGCGTTCGACCCGTAGTCGAACGCGGGGTGGATACCCTCGAACGAGAACTCGACCGACAGGTCCTCGGACTCGAACCGGGCCCGAGCCGTCTGCAATGGTTCCCCCACCCGTAGCGAGGCCCCGTCGAGGTGCCAATCGTCGAAGTCCTGCGTTCCGACATCCACCCCGTCGCGGTGGTCGAAGAAGACCGGATCGGGTCCTGCGCCGTGGAGCACGAACGCGCGTCCGCCCTTACCGGCCTCGTTGACCCAGGTGTACCAGTGGCCCATCAGCCCGTGCTCGGGCAGGATCAGGCAGTAGGCCACACTCTCACGGGCGAACTGCCCGCTGATCTCGTGCCGAAGGTGGTCCGCAGGTGTCAAAGGCATTGTGTCTCCGTTCGCTGTTCGATCGAGAAGTTCAGATTCCGGGACGCCGGATCACCAGGTGGCGCTGTGCCCGACGGGCATGAAGGCCTCTCCCATCACGAAGGCGGGCGGCAAGAGATCCTGGGCCTGGCCGTTGGTGAGCGGGAAGTACGCCTGTGCGGTCAGCGGATCGAGCTCGTCGAACTGCTCCTCGTTCACGAACTGATCCCACAGCCCCACCGGGCGCGCAAACGGCGCCATCATCTCGCGGGTGTACACCAGGACGCCGGCCATGATGCGGTCGCGGCGGCTCATACCCGCGATACGCCGGTACAGACGGGCGACGCCGCGACGGGAACTGTTGGTGATCTCGCGTTGCTCGTCGACATCGATCGGCGTCAACTCCGTACTGTCCCACCGATCCTTGCGATAGACCGAGAAGTGCGTGAGCGCCTTCCAGTAGTCCGCGTGGTCGACGGTGAAGGTGGTCCCGATGTCGTTGATGTTGAACTCGGGTGCCGACGAATCGAAGATCATCGCCTGGGTCACGCAGTACGGGAGTTCGCCGGCGGCGTCGTCGATCCACGGGTAGAGCGGCTCGCGCAGGAAGTGGTCGCGGACGAGCATCACACTTCCGTCGGGTAGTTCATACGGACCGCTGGTGTTGGTCGCCGACCGCGTGTCGAACATGAGCAGGAACCCGAACACCTCCGTCGCCGCGTTGAACTTGCGACAGAAGTCGCGCGCCTCGACGTCCGGCACGGCTTGTCGCTCCTCGTAGAATCGGTCGATCCACTCCTGGTCGAGGACGCGGGGCTTGTAGTCGCGGCCCGAGATGAAACCGCGTCCGGGGCCATAAACCCCGTGCTGGATTCGGCGCTGGAACTGGATGGCCGAGTTGAGTTCGTGCAATCTGTCGTGCGGCCGCGACAGCCCGAGCGAGGTCAGCAGACCGCGGCCCATGAGCGTGCAGATGTTCACCCAGGCGCGCGTGTTGTTCAGCTTGTCCGCGGGGCGCGAGGAATGCGTCCGGGCCAGTTCGACCAGTCCGTCGACCCCGCCCGCCGCCTCGGTGATGAGGTCGTACAGATGCGGGAACTTCAGCCACTGCTGGACGAAGGCCACCGTCTCGTATTCCTGGCGCGGGATCAGTCCCGACTCCCCCTCGGTGGACCGGCGCGCGAGCAGGTCCCACAGATTCCAGCCCGAGTAGGTGAGGTAGTCGTCGATCTCGGCGACCGTGAGTCGGTTCGGTTTCACGTTCGCATCCGTCGTGTCGACGATGCTGGATGTCAGGGTCGCCAGGATGCTCTTGTCGCCGTCGCCGCCGAGCGGGTGAACCCCTCGGTACTTCTGCAGCATCAGTTCGAAATCGATGTCCGCCATGTCGCTCTCCCATCTGTGTGCATCGGGGCCCGAACGGTCCGACTGCGCTACTCCGACCGATGGAATCACCGGCGGCGGGATGTGGGCGCGAACGCGAGACGTCGCGATGGAGAGATCTACATTCACCGGCACCACGCAGTCGCGGAATCGCGAGCTATCGCCGCCACGATGTGACACGCAGCACATTCGGCAGTGGATTTCTCCATCGTGGTGAGGAGCCGATCGTTGCGGCCACCGCAGCGCCCACGCATGGTCTGAGCAGCCCGTACAGCGGGGCACGGTCCACGCAGACCTCTGCCGCCGAACTCAAGGAGCACATCATGACAACTCGGACGAGCGCGGTCACCACGACGACCGAAGACATGGAACCGTCCATCACCGCGATGCTCGATCGCAAACAGGCGACCACCCGGACCTGGGGCGACTATCACCCGGTGGGTGTCGACCAGGTCCGCACCGGACTCGAGCGCTTCTTGGCTCGCGAAGGCACGGCCGCCGGCGTCCACCTGGTTCGGCCCCTCGGCGGCGGCGCATCGAACGAGCAGTACATCGTCGAACTCGAGCACCCCGCACACATCGGGCCCGCTCGCTTCGCTCCCGGCGCCGCACACACCGGGCCCGCTCGGGAGCGAGTGGTTCTCCGGATAGACGCGGTGGCGGGCGTCATGGAGTCAGACCGACAGCGCGAATTCGATGTGCTGTCCTTCCTCGCTTCACGCTTTCCCGTCCCCACACCACGTTGGGTCGAACCACGTGGCGAGTTCCTCGGCCGCCCCTTTCTCGCAACGAGTTTCGTCGACGGCGTCACCGCGCCGACGCAGGGCGCCGGCGAGAGTGTCTCGGGAATGCAGACGACATTGTCCGGCGGGTTGCGGGACGCCCTCGCCGATCAGTTCGTCCGGAATCTCGCCCTGCTACACAGCATTCCGCTCGACCGAGCGGAACTCGGGACACTCGGGGTACCCGACGCCGATCCCCGGCAGGCCGCGCGCTGGCAGGTGAACTGGTGGTCGCGAGTCTGGCGGGACGACTCGAGGGCGCCATTCCCACTGGTGGCGGGGATACAGGCATGGCTGCGCTCGCACCTCCCGCGACAGGAGCGTCTGGTCGTCGTACACGGCGACTACCGGACCGGCAACTACCTCTTCGACGAGAGCACTCATCAGGTGACCTCGGTGCTCGACTGGGAGTTGGCACACGTCGGAGATCCTCACGAGGACCTCGCCTGGTGCGTGCAGCGCATGTACAGCACCGTTGCCGCCAACGGCGACCGGCTCGTGACCGGCCTGATGCCCCGTGAAGATCTGCTCACTCGATATGAGCAGCTGTCCGGCCATCTCCTCGACCCCGAGACCCTGCACTTCTACGAGGTGCTGTGCGCGTACAAGAGTTTGGTCGCGACACTCGCGTCATCCGTGCGTGCCGCACAGGATCGCCAGAGCCATCAGGACGTGCTGCTCGCCTGGCTCGCCTCGTGCGGCTATCTGTTCGCGGCAGACATCATCGACATGATCGAAAGAGGCCCCCGATGAACCCGTCCGTTCACCTCCGAATCGATTCCGTCATCCGTGCACTCGAGGAGGTGATCCTCCCCGTCGTCGGAGCCGACGAGCGGGCCGCCGATCAACTCCGGATGGCGATCGCGCACCTGGGCGTGATCCGCACCCAGATCGACACGGCATCGCAATTCGAGCGGTTCGAACTCGCGAACTACGAGCGCCTCGCGACAACACTGGTCGATACCGCCGGTGGCCGACAGGCAGGTCCGGCCGGTGAGCGGGACGTCGAGACCGCCTGCCGAGCGCTGGCGGGGGTTCTCCAGAGGGAACCTCCTCTCGATGCGGCGGGCGTGCGCGCACGCACCGACGAGTTGGGCCGGGCGATCGAGACGATGGTCGCGGCGTCTGCCGAGGACGGAGACGAGGACCTGCGATCCGCGGCGATGACGGCACTGCTGCGCTCCGAGCGGCAACGGGTCGACGCCAATCGGTCGATGTTTCTCGGCATGGGCTGGGAGCCGGGCGACGGGCTAACCGACATCGCCTCGGTGGTCGGGAATCCGCGCCAGGCGCTGTAGTCCGCGGGCACGCGGATCCCACAGCGGATGGGCCCGGTTGCGGAGGGCGATGATCGCGAGTGCGGTATGGACGGACAACTGCGCGAACGGATCGTTGAGAACATCGAGACCGGTCTGCTTGCGCACGCGGGCGAGACGCTGCCGCACGGTGTTCTCGTGGACCGAGAGCGCCGCGGCGGTTCGTCGCACGTTGTGTCCGTCGCGCGAGAACTGGGCGAGAGTCGCCATCAGCGTCTCCATGTCGCTGTCGGACTTCTCGGTCCACAACGGACCGAAGACGTGCTCGACGTACCGACGGATCGCTGCGATGTTCCCGTTCGCCACCAGGATTCGGGCGGGTCCGAGGTCACGCACGCTGAGGATGCGCGTGTGCTCGGCGGTGAATCTGTCGAGGCACGCGACCACCTCGAGGGCCTCCTCGTAACCGTCGCTGATCGCTGCGACCGCGACCGCACCGGACACTCCACACTGGACTCCCTCGGGAGGCAGCGACACACTGAGTGCGCGACAGACGTCCTCGATCAGACGAGAATCGTCGACGCGCTCAGACACACCCGCGTCGACGATGAACGCGGGGCCGCGCGCCGTTCTGGCACCGAGGATTCGACCTTCGACAAGGTGGCCGAGGTCAGCGATCAACGCGTCGATGTCACCAATACCCGTCGAGAGCGCGGAGTCGTCCATCGCGACCACCACGCAGGTGCTGTCCGAACGTATTCCGATCTGCGCGGCATAGTCCACCGAGCCGGGATCTGTCTGGGCCCGACGCAGCAGACGCTCGACCATGCCACGTGTGAGCTCGGACGCGGACCTGCGGATCGCGCGGTGGAGATTGCGGTGCCGCGCCAGATACGTGCCACCCCGGTCGAGAAGGCACCGGTCGTATCCGCCGAAGTGTCGCGATCCCTCCTCCAGCATCAGCCAATCGGTGACCTCCCCGGAATCGGCGTCGCGCACCGGAGTCAGAAGACACCTCCGTGCGACTCCTCCGCGTGTACGAGCGATCACCAGGTGGACTGCCTGCCCGTGGTCGGCGAGATCCGCACAGGACGACCGGATGTCGAGGGTCTCACGGTCCGGCAGCTCAGCCGACCACATCACCGGTTGCCCGGTGGGATCGAACAACCACAGGGGTCGGTCGGTCAGTGCCGCGATCACTCCGAAGAGTTCGGCGAACTCGCAGCCCGACCCGAGGCTGTCCGCAAGTCTGATCTCGATGTCGTAGAGGCGCTGGAGGCGGGCATGGCGATCGGCGAGGGACACCACCTTGTCCCCGTCGACCTCGTGCCCGAGTCCCGCCATCGTGACTGGCTCCATCTTCTGCCCGGCTCGCCCGGTGCGGCGACCGAGGATCGTCCTCAATCGGTGAGCAGCGCTCGTCTCAGATCGTGGACCACCGCGTCGTCGACGCCGGCCCGCTCCGCCAGATAGCCTCGTACTGAGCCATATTCGTCGTCCAGGTGGGCCAACAGAGCCCGCATGGACTCGGGTGGTGACTCGAACAGCACCCGCGCGATCTCCGGATCGCGGTCCTCCGCGACGAACAGATGCGCGTAGGTGTCGATCCGGTTGGGACGCAGGATGCCGGTCAGCGCGAAGTCGGCGACCACATCGTCCTCCGGGACGTCGAGAGCGCACAGCAGGAGCGCGATCAGAACTCCGGTCCGATCCTTGCCGGCCGCGCAATGGACCAGGGCCGGCAGGCGGGCCGGATCGGAGAGAACCCGGATCGCCTGTCCCAGAACATCACCGCGTCTCTCGACGAGTCCGATGTAGAACCGCGTCATGTCGTCGATCCCGAAGCGCTCCATATCGCCCGTGAGAAGCATCCGCATGTAGTTGGTGTCGGCACCTTCGCCGCCTTCGGCGATCGGGATCTCCACCAACTCCGCCCCGCACACGCCGGCCCAGGCGCTGGGGGCCCGTCGGATCTCGCTGTCGGCGCGCAGGTCTATCACGGTGCGCAGGTCGAGACTTCGGTAGTGGTCGGCGGCGGTCTCGTCGTAGATGGCGTACGAGGTGCTGCCTCCCGGCATGACCAGGGCCTCCGAACGCAGGACGCGTCGCCTAGCGACGAACCGGCCGTCTCGGGTTCGGTACCCGCCGATGTCACGCAGGTTCGATGTCCCCGGGACCCGCACGCGGCGGTCGGTGTCCGTCATCGCGGGTGAGCATCCGCGGAGAATCCGGCCTTGCGAACGCAGTAGGCGATCAGTCGGTCGACATCGTGGGTGACGGCGAGAGTCGGGTCGGCACGCAGACTGTGGGCGAGTCGCGAGTAGAACACCGACGGGTTGACGCCGAAAGTAGGAAAGATCTCGTCGTCTCCGCCGCCGAAGGGCGCCCAGCGCTCGAGGAACGCCGCCATCTCCCGTGCGACGTCATTCCTGTTGTCGTGCAGTGCTTTTGTCATGTCATCCCCACTAAGACGATGCGGTGTCCAGACCATTGTAACCAGCGTTCCGTTATTTGGCCAGACCAAATAACCGAATGCCGTCCGTGTCAACCTTCGATCTTCAGTGCCCGCACGGGACAGCGGCGGACGGCTTGTTCGACCGCCTTGCGCTGGTCTTCACCAGGCGTCTCGTCGAGGACCTCGAGGTCACCGTCGTCGTCGATGGTGAACACATCGGGCGCGGCGTACTCGCATTGTCCGTGGCCCTCACACAGATCCCAGTCAACGAGAACCTTCATCGTCTACTCCTTTTCGACACGCACGTTCAGTCGCTTGAACGCGTGGAACTGATTGGTGTGCAGCCGATCCGGTGGCGACAGCGGGCGAATCCGCAGGCCGCGATCCAGGAGCTTGGTCAGGAAGGCGATCGCTTCCGCGCGCGCCAGGTGCGAACCCATGCACGCGTGAATTCCCCAGCCGAAGCCGACGTGCTCGTTGTCCTCGCGATCGATCTTCACGACGTCGGGATCGTCGAACACCGCCGGGTCGCGGTTGGCCGCCTGAAACCAGCAGACGACCTTGTCGCCGGCCTTGATCGTCTTGTCCCCCCACTCCACGTCGGTCGTCGCGGTCCGCCGCATGGCACGGATCGGCGTGATGTAGCGCAGCATCTCCTCGATGGCGGGACGCAGCAGCGAGCGATCGTCGACGAGTTTGTCCCACTGGTCGGGGAACTCGTCGAATGCCAGCACCATTCCGGTCAGCAGGTTGCGGGTGGTCTCATTGCCGGCGCCCACGAGGACGAAGTAGTACGCGGCCAGGTCATCCCAGGGAAGTGGCTCCCCATCCAGCTCGGCCTGCACCAGCTTGGACACGATGTCGTTGCGCGGATCGCGCCGCCGTTGCTCGCTCAACTCCTTGAAGTAGGCGAACATCTCGGCACGAGCGCGTTCCTTCTCATCAGGACGCACCATGTATTCGGGGTCATCGGACACCACCCGGTTGGTCCAGTCGAGGAGCAGTCCGCACTCCTCCAAAGGAACTCCCAGGACCTGGCCGAGGGCTTGGATGGGAAGCAGAGCCGAGGCCGAGTGGACGAACTCGACCTCTCCCCGTGCCTCGATGTCGTCGAGAATGGCGTCGACAGCACGGTCGATGACGTCCTGCCACTCCTTGATCTTCACCGCACGCAGGTGCGGGGCCGCCAGCTTGCGCAACTTGCCGTGTCGCGGCGGATCGGTGTTGTGGACGGTGCTGGTACCGCCCTCGACCTTCCGGCTCAGGATCTGGGTCCCGTCGCCGTTGATGAAGGTCGCCGGATCGGTGACGACACGGATGACGTCCTCGTACCGGGTGACCGACCAGAATCCGGGGCCGTCGGCCTCGTCGTTCCAGTGCAGCGGTTCGTGCTCGCGAAGTCGAGCGAGCATGGCGTTCTCGGTGCCGTCGATGAACGGTCCGAGGTCCATCAGGTCGATGGACTGCTGTTCGACAGTCATTCAGTCCTCACCGTCAGTTCGAGGAGACATGGGGGAAGCCGTTACCGAAAAGCAGTACCGGAGTGAGGATCTCGGCCGCACGCGCACTCGTCAGGGTCGGCCATGCCGCCTGCGCGTTCGGATGCATCTCGTCGAAACCCTCGGCGACGAACTTGTCCCAGAGGCCGACACGCGACGCGTGCGGTAGCAGGAACTCGCGCGTGTACACCATCACGCCGTCGCGGATCTTCTCCTCCGTCGACTTCTTGGCGAGGGTCTTGTACATCTCGAGAGTGCCCTTCTGGCACTGCTGGGAGATCCGACCCATCTCGGCGGCGTCGAGCACTCGGAGTTCTGCCATCGGAGTCGTCATCGTGTCGCGGGCGAAGACCACGCCGCTCTCGAGGTACTCGAGATAGTTCGACGGCTCGCTGAACGTCGTCTGGATCTCGTTCACGGTGGCCGAGACCTTGTCGGCGGAGAACACCATCACCTGGGTCACGCAGTACGGCAGCCCTTCGGCGACTCCGGCCCACGGATAGGCCGTCTCGTTCAAGAAGTGGTCACGCACGATCGCGAACTTGTTGCCCGGCAACGGGTACGGACCCGTATCAGCCATCCCGGCACGGCAGTCGTAATGCAGCATGAAGCCGAACAGCTCGGTCCGGGCATTGAACTGCCGGAATGCCTGAAGCGCCGCCGGATCATCGAGGGGTCGGACCTGATCGACGAGCGACTGCAGGACATCGGCCGCGAGAACCGGCACCCTGTACTCCCGGCCCGAGATGAACCCCGGTCCGTCGCCCCAGGTTCCGTGCTGGAGTCGGCGTCCGAACTGGATCAGTGTCTCGACGTCTTCTCGGCGACCGCCTGGCGTGTCCTGTTCGAGTTCGATACCGATACCCCGGCCGAGGATCGGGCACACCGAGGCCGCCCAGTTGCGCGTGACGTTGATCTTCGTGCCGATCTCACGGCTCGAGGTCTTCGCGAGGTCCAGGATGCCGTCCACACCGATCTCCTCGGTGAGCATCCTGATGAACTTCGGATAGTTGTTCCATTGCTGGACGAACGAGACGGTCTCGTACTCCTGGCGCGGGATCAGGCCGGACTCGCCCTCGGACGCCCGGCCGAGGATGAAATCCCAGAGATTCCAGGCCGCGTAGTCCAGCCAGCTGTTGATCTGCTCATCCTCGAGGGTCGTGAGGCGGACGTCGCTCGAGGTCGTGTCCATGAACGGGAGCTCGACACGCTTGCGCATCTGCCGGTCACCCTCGATCCCCTGTGGAACCTCGGCCTTGAACGCCTGGAGGAACGGGGTCGGGTCGAAAGCCGCCTCTGCGGGCTCGGTCGTCGACATCTCGGTTACCGCCTCACGCCGTTTCGTCGACCAGGAAGACCAGCCCGCTGTCTCCGGACGTGTCCAGCCGGACCGTGGTTCCGTCGGCCGGGATCGTCTCGTCGCGCGAGGTCTTGATGCCCTCGGTGAATTCGGTGGACATCACGCACGGGATACCGAACTCGCGCGAGAGAATCCCGAGGTGGCTCTCCGGCGCGCCCTGCAGGGTGATGAGCCCGGCGACCCCGGCCATGAGCGCCGGCGACATGAACGTCGTGGTCCCGCCGCGGGAGATCACCACTGTCGACTCCACGTCCGGTCCGTCGATGAAGTCCAGAACCTCTTCCGGCGAATCGAGGAACCGGATCTTGCCCGTTGCTCCGGAGGCGGAGGTGAACGCCTTGATGCCGGTGCCGATCTGCTTGCCGGTCACGGTGTTGCTGCTGGTCATTTCTGTTCCTCCTGCTAGTCAGGCCCCGGGGCCAACTGTTGGACCAATTGAGGAAATGATGTAGCGGATGTCACAATGACGTCAACCTGTTCGGTACGACTCACCGCGGAATTCCCCCTTTCGGGGTAGGCGCCGGTGTCGGAACCGCCAGGCCGGAGGAGACATCATGCAGTGGGACGAACTCGATCTGTCCGTGCAACGAGCCATCGAAGCGATCGACCAGGCGGCACGACACCTGTCGGTCAGCTCGGTCGGTGCCACCCGCGGTGTCACGACTGCCGAATCGGCGATGGAGGTCATCACCGCGCTCGAGGAGGTGTTGTCGGGTTCGTCGACTGACGCGCGCGACCGCACCGTGAGGCTGGACCTGCGCGCGGCCAGGACCGAGATCCTGGCGATGCAGGCCGCACGTCAACGATCGGTCATGTCGCAGATGACCCGTCAGATCGCCCGGATACGGTCGGCGCGCACGATCGACGACCTCGCCGACAGCGTCCCCTTCGAAGCGTCCGGACTCGGCTACGAACGTGTCATGTTCTCCTGGGTCGAGGACGAACGCTGGGTGCCGCGGAGCTCACACACGATGAGCGGGCCACGCGAATCCCGGGCGATGCTGTCCGCAGGCGGACCGCCCTATCAACCGGTCCGGGAGCTGATGGAGGTCGCGGTCGTTCGGAATCGACGCCCGATCCTTGTCCTCGACGCGTTGTCCAACCCGCGCACACACCCCAAGATCATGCCCATCTCGCAATCGGTCACCTACGTCGCCGCTCCGGTGGTCGCGCGCGACCGGGTCGCCGCGATGGTGCACGCGGATCGCAACATCGACACGGGGCTCAACGACGAATTCGATCGAGACCTGATCGCGCTGTTCTGCGAGAACGTCGGGGTGACGCTCGACCGCTTGATCGATGCCGCGTCGTCGACCCCCGGCGAGTTGCCGAGGGGACTACGTTCGGACTGGCTCGATTCGCTCACCAATCGTGAACGCGAAGTACTCCGGCTTCTCGCCTCCGGGCTCACCAACGCCCAGATCGGGGCACGGCTGTACATCAGCGAGGAGACGACGAAGACCCACGTCAAGAAGCTGATGCGCAAGATGGGCGTCTCGAACCGATCGCAGGCGGGAGCGATGCTCCACCACCTCGCCGACGAGGCCGTCTGACACCGGGCTGCCCGAGACCGGGGTCGGCCTCGGGCAGCGGTTGATGCGTCTAGAGGTGGATCATGCCTTCGTTGCTGGCCCAGAAGCGGCCCAGCAGTTCGAGCGCCCGGCCCTCTTCCACGATCGGGCCGTAACCCTGCGCAATCGTCTCGTCCAGGTCGTAGAAACCCTCCGCGAGCATCTGGTCCCAGATACCGGCCGCCTTGCCGATCGTGCCGACGAAGTCCGTGTAGTAGACGTGACTTCCAGCGAGCACCTTCTCTCGTTTCGACATGCCGGCGATACGCGGATACAGCGCCGCCGCGCCTTTTTCGGCACGGATCGCGATCGGCTCGAGTTCCTGCTCACCCAGCAACCGGATCTCACTCACCGGTGTGTCCTCACGCTCCCGGACATAGACCGCGTAGCCCGTCAGGTGCCGCAGGTAATTGGCCGGTTCGGTGAACATCGTGCCGATGTCGACGACCCTGCTGTCGATCGCCTGGTCGCCCTCGAAGAACATCACGAGCGTCACCGACCACGGCAGGTCGCCCACCGCGTCGGCCCACGGATAACCCGGATCGTTCAGGACGTGATCGCGCACCAGCGCCCACCCGCCATTCGGCAGCGGGTAAGGCCCCGTGTCGGCCACCCCGTTGCGGCAGTCGAAGTGGAGCAGGAACGACGCCAACTGTGTGCTGCCGTTGAAACGCTGAAACGCACGACGTGCCTGCGGGTCATCGGGCAGCACCGTCTTCTCGTCGATGAACCGGGTGACCCACTCGTCGTCCAGGAGCGGGGCGTGGTAGTTGCGTGCCGAGGTGAACATCGGCCCGTTGTCGTCCCACATCCCGCGGTAGAGACGGCGGGTGAACTGCATCGCGCCGGTCAGATCGTCAGCGCGGTCCCCCGGGGACTGGAGCCCGAGTTCGACCGCGATCGCCCGTCCCAATGCCGACGGGACCCCGGCCGCCCAGATGTGCAGCGGGTTGACCTTGGTCCCGATCTCGTGTCGGGCCTTCGCCCCGATCTCCCGCAGACCGTCGACACCGACCGCTTCGGTGATCATGCGGTGAAAGCGTGGATGCCGCTGCCACTGCATGAAGGTGCCCATCACCTCGTATTCCTGCCGGGGGATGAGGCCGGATTCGCCCTCACTGATCCGAGCGGCCAGGATGTCCCACAGGTTCCAGCCGTAGTAGTCCAGCAGATCGTTCGCCTCGGCGGTGGTGAGGTCGCGCACGAGGGACTCGTCGGTGAGGGTGAGCACATCGGTGGTGAGTTGCCCCGCCATGATCTCGTGCCCGGCGTTGCCACCCGGCACCCCGTTGCCGTTGGTCGGGATCGAGGCGCTCTCGTCGGCGACCTCGGCGTCGGTCGGACCGCTCGTCTCGGCGGCCGCGGACTCCTCTCCGAGGGCAAGCACGACGCCACGGGGCGGATCGGCGATGTCCAGGCGTACGACCGTGCCGTCGACCGGTACGACCTCACCGCGGTCGTTCGTCTCGCCGCTCGTGAACTGCACCGACATGATGCACGGGATGCCGTACTCCCGGGACACGATTCCCAGGTGACTCGACGGTGCGCCCTGAAGGGTCAGGATGCCCTTGGGCCCGGCGACCAGGGCAGGGGTCAGGAACGTCGTCGTTCCGCCTCGGGCGATCACGACACATTCGTCGACGTCGTCCCGCTCGACGAAATCCAGAACTGCTTCCGGCGAATCGAGCCAGACGGTGGGTCCCTCGATGAGGGCGGAATCCTCGATGACCGCCGTGCCCACCCCGACCGGGACGAACGTCAGCGAATCCTTGGCAGTCGTCATTGCAGCTTCTCCTTCGAATACAGAGTCATCCTGGGTCTTCCGTCATCTCGTCAGGGAGTCGTCGAGGACACCGACACCCCTGTTGGTGGCCAGAACCGCGCGCGCCTCATCTGAGTCGAACGATTCGGCCAACATCGCCTTCTGTTGCGCGACGAAGTCCGGGCGCCACCCCTCTTCGATGTGCATCCGACCCGGCCGGCCCGCCACCACGCACGGCCCGCCGGCGTCGTGCGACTGCAGACCACCCGCGGGCCATACCGCCAGGGCGTCACGGTGGTCGGCGACGATCTCGGTGGTCCGGTCCAACTCGTCGACCAGCACGAAGCGCGCAGCCGTGTACGAGTAGTGCCCCGGGTCGCGATCGATGTCGACGGTGACCGACTTGACCGGCGACTGTTCACCGTCGCGGTCCACGTACCCGAGTTGATAATGCCGGTCCAGCGCAGCGCCTTCGAGGAAGTTGATGGCGATGTCTGATCCGGCCTGCACGTTCACCCACCGGTACTGGTGGATTGCGGTCCAGTCGCGGCGGCCCCACGAGTGGTCGCGGTGGCCGGTGGTGTCGAACTCGATCGTCCGGTCCCCGATGGTCAGCGTCCCTTTCGCGAGCCCGCTCTGCTCCAGCCGGTTGTCGGCCAGCCACGACGGGCACCCGTCCGCGTTGTCGTGGTAGGTGAACGGGAGAGTCGTCGCCTCGAAGGAGTAGCGCAGGGCCACCCCGTCGTGCTCGAAGGTCACCAGCGCAGCCTTGTGATGGTCGCCGTGACGCACGGTCAGCGGCCCCACCGTCCAGTTGTCGAAGTCTGTGTCCCACGGCATCGGGACTCCCTCGGTGTGGAACTGGGCGATACGCTCGTTGTCCCGCCCGAAGACGAGCCCCATCGAGCCGGCAGTGCTCTCGCCGTCGACCCACGTGTAAGCGATCACCCCGATGTCCTCATCGGGCAGGAACAGGATGAAGATCAGACTCTCGCGCTCGAGCGGTGTGTTCTGCAGGGTGTGCCGCCGGTCGTCGCGGTCGGTCAATGTGTAGTCGTTCGGCATGGTTCTCCTTTGTCTGGGCGTGCGCGCACTCACCGCGCACCGTCGATGTCGTCAGGCGGGACGAATGCTGGGAAAGCCTGCGCCGGTGATGAACACCGGCCCCAACACGGCTGCGGCCTTGCCGTCGATCAGGTGCGGCCACGCCTTCTTGGTCAGTTCGGTCGGCGCGTCGAAGCCGCCTTGGCGGATGTCCTCCCACAGTCCTGCGCGTTGCGCGATGGGACGGATGAAGTCGTGGGAGTAGACGGTGATACCGTCCCAGATCTTCTCGTCGACGCTCTTCCTGGAGTACATCCGATAGAGATCCAGGACGCCCCGCTCCGCTTGCCTGGCAATCGAACTCATCTCCGCGCGATCGAGCACCCGCAGCTGTGACATAGGCGTCTCGGCGGTGTCGCGAGCGAACACGACGACGCTCTCAAGGCTGTCGAGATAGGTCGACGGCGTCGTGAAGGTCGTGCCGATGTCGTTGATCGTCACGTCGATCGAGTCGTCGCGGAAGATCATCACCTCGGTGACCGCGTAGGGCATCCCCTCGGCGACCGTCGCCCACGCATAGTTCGACTCGTGCAGGAAATGGACACGCACAAGCGCGAATCCGCCCCCGGGAAGTGGGTAGGGACCCGTGTCGCCCATGCCGAGCCGGTTGTCGTAGTGCAGCATGAAGCCGAACAGCTCGGTCGTGGCGTTGAAGCGACGGAAGGCGGCGCGATGGTCGGGATCTTCGAGCGACACCGCCTGCGCGAGAAGCGGATCGAGGACATCGCGATCCAGGTGCGGCAGCTTGAATCCTCGCCCGGACGAGAGACCCGGTCCGTCTCCCCAGGTCCCGTGCCACAGGCGTCGTCCGAACTGGATACAGGTCTCGATGTCCTCGCGATGTGCAGCCGGATCGACGAGGTCCAGGGTCACCCCGACCCCGCGGCCGAGAATCGCCATCAGGGCGCACGCGTAGTTGCGGAGATGGTTGACCTTGGTGCCGACCTCTCGCTTCGACACCGTGCCGAGCTCGACGAGTCCGTCGACGCCGATCTTCTCGGTGATCGCGCGCATCGCGTCGGGATAGATGTCCCACTGCTGGACGAACGACAGGCTTTCGTATTCCTGGCGGGGGATCAGTCCCGACTCCCCCTCCGTGGATCGCGACGCGATGAGTTCCCACAGGTTCCAGGCCATGTAGTCGAACCAGCTGTCGATCTGGTCGTCGTCGAGCTTGTCCGGCCGGATGTCGGCGGCAGTGGTGTCGACGAACGGGTGTGGATCCCGCTGCCGGAGGATCGCGTCTCCTTCCGGACCGCCCGGGATCTCGGCCATGAACTTCTCGATGAAAGCGGCGAAGTCGATTGCTTCGTCGGTCGTCTCGGTCATCTCGCTCCTTCTGAAAGGTCTGATCGTTCGCTGTGAATGACCATTCGCGTGATCACAGAGTGCGCCGACGGCATTGTGGAGCACATCCCTCGAAAGGGGGAAGTGTGCTCGTGGTCACTCTTGCGGCTTCCGGTGAGCGACATCCCGCGCTAGGTTCAGGTCAACGTGCAAACGGTCTGACCAAACCAGATGGAGGCGACGGTGACTGGTGTCTACCCCTTCGACCATGCCCATGATGTGCCTGCCCGCGACCTCGGCCACCTACTCGGGGGGAAGGGGGCCGGCCTGGCAGAGATGACCGCCGCGCTGGGATTCAACGTGCCGCCGGGATTCACCATCGCTGTCCCGGTATGCCGCGAGTACCTCGACAACGGCTGGCCCGCCGACCTGGACGCGGAGCTGAACGCGCACGTCGAGCGGCTCGGCGGGTTGATGGGACGACGCCTGGGCGATCCGGTCGACCCACTGCTGGTGGCGGTGCGAAGCGGCGCCCCCGTCTCGATGCCGGGCATGCTCGACACCGTCCTCGACCTGGGGATGAACGACGAGACCGTGGTCGGCCTGGCGCGATGCTCGGGGGACGATCACTTCGCCTGGGACAGTTACCGGCGTTTCCTGGAGATGTTCGCCGGCACGGTCATGGGGGTGGGTCACGGCTCGCTGACGGAGGCCCCCGCGGGGGCGACCACCGACCAGCTGAAGGCGCACGTCGCGCGCCTGAAAGAGGAGATCCTCGCCGCGACGGGACGTCCGGTCCCGAGCGACCCGGTCCAGCAGCTTCGCGAGGCCATCGAGGCGGTGTTCCGTTCGTGGGGCTCCGACCGGGCTCGTGCCTACCGCAGGCACGAGGGCATCGACGAGAACATCGGCACCGGGTGCAACGTGCAGGCGATGGTGTTCGGCAACCGCGGCACCGATTCGGGCACCGGGGTCGTCTTCACCCGTGACCCCTCCACCGGTGAGGCCACCCCGTTCGGGGACTACCTTCCCTGCGCGCAGGGCGAGGACGTGGTCGCGGGCAATTCTCGCACCAAGCCCCTGGTCTTCCTGGCCGAGCACCAGCCCGACGCGTACGACGATCTGCTGACGGCGCTCCGGAGGCTCGAAGTGCACTATCGCGACGTGTGCGACGTGGAGTTCACCGTGGAGAACGGCAAACTCTGGCTTCTGCAGACCCGCATCGGCAAGCGCGGAGCGGTAGCCGCCGTGCGGATCGCCGTCGATCTGGCTGATGATCCGGAGATCGCTCTCAGTCCGTCCGAGGTTCTCGCCCGGGTGCCCGAATCGCTTCGAGCCCGTGCACGCGCCGAGGTGGCCGCCGAGGCTCACCGACCCGAGGAGGGCGTCACGCTGCTGACCGCGGGACTCGGCGCATCTCCCGGACGGGTCTCCGGACGGGTCGTGCTCACCGCGGACGACGCGATGTGTGCCGACGACGACGTCATCCTCGTCCGCACCAGCACGAGTCCCGAGGACGTCGCGGGCATGTCGGCGTCGGTGGGGATTCTCACCACGCGCGGTGGACTCGTCAGCCACGCCGCGGTCGTCGCCCGCGGCTGGGGTGTCCCGGCCGTCGTCGGAGCGGACAGCCTCACGATCACCGGCGACGAGATCCGATCGGACGACGGCCTCAGCGTCCGTGCCGGCGACGTCATCACCATCGACGGCGCGGCCGGATGCGTATGGATCGGCGCCGTCTCGGGATCACTGCAGGAAGCCGAAAGCGCTGTCGCCGAACGTCTGCCGCAGCTTCTCCGCATAGAGGACTGGGCGCGGGAACAGGAGGTGACCCCCGCATGACCGGTGGACAGCCCGAACACGTCGTCGTCGTCGGCGCCTCCCTTGCCGGGCTCCGGGCCGTTCAGACGGCCCGTGAAGTCGGGTTCACCGGCGAGCTCACTCTGATCGGCGACGAGATCCACCTGCCCTACGACCGTCCCCCGCTGTCGAAGGATTATCTCGAGGCGGGTCCACTGACCACCGCGCACGAGTTCCCCGATACCGAGGACCTCGCCGAGACGCTGGCACTCGATCTCAGGATCGGCACTCGTGCAACCGGTCTCGACCCAGACGGCCGCGAAGTCCACACGAGCGACGGCCCCATCGGTTTCGATGCCCTGCTGATCGCCACCGGTGTCCGCGCCCGGCGACTTCCCGGAACCGAGCATCTGGCAGGGGTGCACGTTCTGCGCGACCTCGACGACGCGCGCGCCATCCGGGACGGATTCGACTCCGGCGCCAGAGTCGTCGTCATCGGCGCCGGCTTCATCGGCGCCGAGGTCGCCTCGGCCGCGGTGAAACGCGGGCTCGAGCCGATCATCCTCGAGGCAGCGCCGACACCGCTGGTCCGTGCGGTCGGCGAGGCCGGCGGCAGCGGACTGGCGAGAATGCACGCGCGTCACGGGGTGGATCTCCGCTGCGGAGTCGCGGTCGCCGAACTCGTCGGAGACCAGCGCGTGGAGGCCGTTCGCCTGGCCGACGGCACGCAGATCCCGGCCGACCTCGTGGTCGTCGGTATCGGTGCCGACCCGGCGACGGACTGGCTGGCCAGCTCCGGGTTGCGGATCGACAACGGAGTGGTCTGCGACGAGACATTGCGTGCACACGAACACGTGTGGGCTGCAGGCGATGTGGCACGCTGGACCAATCCGCTGTTCGACGCGCCGATGCGGCTCGAGCACTGGACGAACGCCGGCGAACAGGCCGTCCACGCCATGGAGAACCTGCTGGCCCCGGCGGACGCCTCCGCCTATCAGCACGTGCCGTACTTCTGGTCGGATTGGTACGGACACCGAATCCAGTTCGCGGGACTCCCTGTCGGCGAACCCCACATCGTCAGCGGTGATTGGGATTCCGACGACCTCGTCGCCCTGTATCGCGACGGCGATCGACTGATCGGGGCCCTCGCCGTCAACCGTCGCGGCGACATCATGAAGTACCGCGTGCAGATCTCCCGCCGTGGAAGCTGGGATGCGGCCATGGCTTTCGCCGCCAAGCGCAATGCAGCGGCCGCGGCGAGCGCCTGAACAGTCTACGGAAGAGCGAGAACATGGATGTTCACGACGACGTCTTCATCGGTGGCCGATGGGTTCGGTCGAACTCGGCCGCGCGCACCGAGGTGGTCAACCCGGCGACCGAAGAAGTGTGGGCCTCGGTCCCTGACGGTGACGAGCACGACGTGGATCGAGCCGTCCGGGCCGCCCGGAGTGCGTTCCCCGCCTGGTCTGCCACCAGCCCGGCGGACCGGGCTGCGGTCCTGCGCCGGCTGGCAGACGAGCTCGACGCCCGCGCAGTGGCGATCTCGCAGATCATCACCACCGAGAACGGCACCCCGATCGCGGAGAGCGGAGCAGCGCCGTCGCACAGCGCGGCGCATCTCCGGCTGACCGCCGAACTCGCCGCCACGCTCGACGCCGTGGATGACCGGCCGAACCCGATGGCCCCCGGTCATACCGTCGTGCGTCGTGTCCCGGTGGGCGTGGCCGGACTGATCACACCGTGGAACTTCCCGCTCGGCCTGATCATCATCAAACTCGGTCCGGCACTGCTGGCGGGTTGCACCGTGGTGATCAAACCGGCCCCCGAGACACCGATGGCCATGCGCGCGCTGATGGAAGCTGTTGCGGCAGCCGGCCTTCCTGAGGGCGTCGTCAATCTTGTGACCGGTTCCACGGCGGCAGGTACCGCGCTGGTCGGGCATCCCGACGTGGACAAGATCTCGTTCACGGGGTCGACCGATGTGGGGCGTGTCATCGCCCGTACGTGCGGCGAGCGCCTACGACCGGTGACCCTCGAACTCGGCGGCAAGTCGCCGGCGATCGTCCTCGACGACTTCGACCGCGATGTGTTCACCCGCAACCTGTTGCGGGTGTCCATGCGCAACACCGGTCAGACCTGTAAGGCGTGCACGCGCCTGCTGGTTCCCGCGGACCGGCACGACGAGATCGCCGCTCTGGCCGGCGAGATCGTGTCAGCGGCGCCGATGGGTGACCCGTTCGATCCGGCCACGTTCTTCGGTCCGGTTGTCTCGGCTCGACAGCGCGATCGGGTCGCGGGCTATCTGAGCGCCGGTCACGCCGAGGGCGCCAAGGCGGTGACCGGTGGCGACGTGTCCACCCGCTTCGACCGGGGCTTCTACATCGAACCCACCGTCTTCTCCCATGTCACCCCGCAGATGACGATCGCGCGTGAAGAGATCTTCGGACCGGTTCTGTCGGTGATTCCCTACCGTGACATCGACGACGCCGTGGCGATCGCCAACGATTCGCCATATGGACTGGCCGCCACCGTGTTCGGCACCGACGAAACACGTGCGACCGCCGTGGCCGAACGACTCGCGACGGGGAACGTCGGTATCAACCACTACGGCTCGAATGCGGCAGCGCCCTTCGGTGGTCACAAGGACAGCGGGTTGGGTACCGAGTTCGCCGCCGAGGGCCTGGCCGCCTACCTGCAGTTCACCTCGATCCACTACCAATCCTGAACTTCTCGAGAAAAGAGAGACGCAATGAGAGCAGCGGTCATGTGGGGCCCCGGCAAGCCGTTCGAGGTCCAGGAGATCGAGATCGCCGATCCCGCCCCGGGCCAGGTTGCGGTCGACCTCCACAGCTGCGGGGTGTGTGCGTCGGACCTCTCCTTGACGACTGCGTTCGGGCAGCCCACCCCCGTCGTACTCGGGCACGAGGGCGCCGGGATCGTGACGGCCGTGGGTGCGGGCGTCGACTCCGTCGAGGTGGGCACTCATGTTGTGCTGGTGTGGGTTCCACCGTGCGGCAAGTGTGCGCCGTGCCGCCGCGGCGACGACTACTTGTGCGCCAACCGGCGCTCGTCGGCGGACAAGCGTGCGGGCAAGGGTGCGGCCTGGGCGTCTCCGCTCAGCGTCGGCGGAACCGAGATCCATCAGGGCATGGCCACCTCGACCTTCGCCCAGCGGACCGTCGTACCGGCAAACGCCGTTGTCCGCATCGACGATGACGTTCCGTTCCCCGTCGCCGCGATGATGGGTTGTGCCGTTCCGACCGGCGTCGGCGCGGCGCTCCGGAGCGCCCGCGTCCAACCGGGCGACAACGTTGCCGTGGTCGGTTGTGGCGCAGTCGGACTCAACGCGGTCATGGGAGCGGTGGTCGCCGGCGCGGCGCGTGTGATCGCCATCGACCCGATGCCGGAGCGGCAGGCTCTGGCGAAGGAGGTCGGGGCCACCGAGGGGATCGACCCCGACCGGCTCGACGAGCTCAGCGGCCTCGACGTGGTCATCGACGCCGTCGGGTCCCCGGCGACGGTGAGCAGCGCGTGGAAGGCTGTCCGCCGAGGAGGCACCGTGACCGTGGTCGGTGCCGGGCGCCCGAATCAGGTCGTGGAGATCAATGCCTACGAACTCTTCCACGACGACAAGAAGCTCACCGGTAGTTTTCACGGCGGCATCAGCATGCACCGGGACCTGCCGATGCTCGTGGGGCTGTGGCGCACCGGTCGTCTACCGGTGGAGAAACTGATCACCGCAACCGCAGACCTGTCCGAGATCAATGAGGTGGTCGAGGCACAACAGAGTGGCCGGGCACTACGGGTCGTGCTCACGCCCCAACCGCGATGAACGCAGCCCCGATGAACACAGCCTTGACGAACGTCCGCCGGTAGACGAGAGGAATCACATGGGAATCAACCTGCTCGACAACGGCGCCGAGCGCCGACACATCTTCTTCGACGCCGACGCCCACCCCGATGTCCGCGAGTCGCTCGCGTACCTCGTCCCGATCCCGTCCGCTCAACTGGGCGTCATCTTCTACACGTGGGTGCACGCGAACGGGCCCGACGGCCAGGGCCGCGCGGGGTCGGCATTGATCGTCTTCGGTCCCGGAGTGGGCGATCCGATCTTCGAAGTCCACGACAACATCGGTGTGCCGGACTCGATGACCTTCGACGACTGGCAGGTCGGCCCGGGACGTCTGACCCTGTCCGACGACATGATGAAGTCGACGATCGCGTTCCGGGGCGAACGTGTGGCGGTCGACTACGAATGGACAGGGCTCAACCCGTCCTTTGGTTTCGCGGCCAACCGCAACGGTTGTCCGCAGTGGCTGGCCTGGGACCGCACCGAACAGGGTGGCCACGTCGTGGGCACGCTCACCATCGACGGGGTCGAGCACAAGCTGGCCGGAAACGCACACCGCGATCATTCCTGGGGTATGCGCGACTGGGGCGGCGCGACGCACTGGAAGTGGTGGAACATCCTCACCGACGGCGACACCGCCATCCACGCCATGGAACTCCAGTACTTCGGCAAGACCACTCTGCATGGCTACGTCCAGAAGGACGGGGTGATCGCCACGATCACCGACATGGACGCGGACATGACCTTCGACGAGCGGTTCGTGCACACCGAAGTCCGCGCCACGATCCACGATGACGAGGGCCGCACCACGGAGGTCACCTGCCGTCAGGGCGCAGATCTGCAGTGGCCGGTCAGTCCTCGGCTCTGGATCCACGAGGCGGCGATGTACACCACGGTCGACGGCGTGGACGGCGTCGGATACATCGAATGTGCATGGCCGCCGGAGTACATCGCACACCACCGCACCGACGGGGTCGGTGTCGGCGAGCGCAACGCGCTCACCCTCGACCGCGACTGACCGACCGAGCATCGACCCGGAATACCGGAGAGGAATCTTCATGAGTTACAACGAGAACGACGAGTTCGAGGTCCTGCACGCGCTCCGCATCAAGGGCATGACCCAACCCGAGGAGATCGCCGAGTCGACCGGCCTCGAGGTCGATCTGGTCACCGACATCCTCGGCGCGGCAGTCGAGAACGAGCGCGCCCGCCACCGAACCGGTGGAAGGGTGCAGGGTTATATGCTCACCGCCGCCGGCCGTGAGCGTCATCAGTCCCTGCGAACGGACAATGTTCCCGACGATCTCACCGAGCTCAGTGCCACCTACGAGGCGTTTCTCGGACCGAACCGTGGTTTCAAGGCACTGACCACCAAGTGGCAGACCGAGGCGGACGGGGACATCACGGTCGTGCTGCCCGACTTGAAGGCTTTGAACGCCAACGTCGATGAGGTTCTCGACCTGGCGGCGAAGGCGATTCCCCGAATGGCGACCTACAAGGCCCGGTTCGAACGTGCCCTGGGAGCATTCGAGACCGGTGACACCGCCGCGCTGGCTCGTCCGATGTCGGGGTCGTACCACGATGTCTGGATGGAGTTGCACGAGGATCTGATCCAGATCCTCGGGCGCGAGCGCACTGACGCCGACGAGTGACCGCCCTGCGCGTCGGCCTGCCGGTCACGGGACCAGGATGATCTTCCCGTACGACCACCCGGCCTCCATCGCCCGATGTGCTTCCGCCGCATCCGCGAGCGGGAATGTGCGCGCGATGGGGGGCGGTTGCACCCCGCCCTCCGCGACCAGATCGAGCAATCCGCGGAAATCCTGGGGACCGCCCATGGTCGTGCCCAGCAGGCTGTACTGACCGAAATAGAAGCCGCGCACGTCCATTCGCACCTCTTCGGCGACGTTCGCGCCGAGCACGACCAACCGCCCGCCGGGGCGAAGGGCGTCGACCGATCGATCCCAGAGTCCGACGGGATCAAGCACCACGTCGAATCCCTCGCCCCCGGGCGACAGTCGCTTTGCCTGCGCCGGCCAGTCGTCGGCGCCGTGCAGCACGCCGGAGGCGGCGCCCGCGTGCTGCGCCTGCTCGATCTTGGACGCGGTGGAGCCGGCCACGATCACGTGCGCACCCACGGCCACCGCTATGTGCACGGCCATCGTCGCAACCCCGCCGCCGGCGCCGACGATGAGGAGCGACTCTCCCGCCGTGAGACCCGCACGCGTGATCAGCGCTCGAAAACACGTCACCCCCACCAGCGGCAGGGCGGCCGACTGCTCCCAGGAATAGGAGTCGGGTTTGGGTGCCAGACATTCTTCGGGGACACTGACACGCTCGGCGTAGGTCCCTCTCGTCGTGTCGCCGAGGATCTCCCACTCCGCACCAGGCGCCTGGGATCGATTGCCCCAGAACAGGGATGGCAGAACGAGAACTTCTTCGCCGGTGTCGGCGCGGACACCCGCGCCGTCGGCACCCGGGACATGGGGCAGCGGCGAGTTGTAACGGCCCCGTCGGACGAGCACGTCGTGCCAGTTCAACGCGCTGGCTCGCAGGTCCACGTCGACCCAGCCCGGTCGCGCGGCGGGCGCGTCGATGTTCCCGTACACCAAGGACTCCGGTCCGCCGAACCGGGTCATCATCACCGCACGCATCGCGACCTCCCGCACATTGTCGATTCGGCCCACCACGTCAGAGGGGCACGGGTTCTCCTACGCGTCGGTCGCGGCACGTAGCGCCAGAACACGCTGCGCTTGCCTCAGATGAGGGAGATCGAGCATCCGCCCATCCAGTGCCACCGTGCCGACGTCGGCGGCGAAGGCTTCGACAACGCGTGTCGCGTACTCCACTTCGGCGGCGGTCGGGGTGAAGGCCGCGTTGATGGTGTCCACCTGCGCCGGATGGATCGCGATCCGGCCGCTGAACCCTTCCGCACGAGCGCGGCGCGAGGTCTCGGCGAGGCCCTCATCGTCACGGATGTCGACATACAACGTCTCGACCGCCTCGACGTCGGCGGCCCGCGCACCCATCAGCGTCAGGGACCGGACGAGTTGGTAGGTGTTCTCCCACTGACCATTCGGCGCCAGGTTCGTCGACGCGCCGAGGGCCGCACTCAGGTCCTCGGCGCCCCAGGTGAGTCCATAGAGGCGGGACAGCCCGGCAGCCGCGAAGTCCCCCAGCCGGAACGGCGCGATGGCAGTCTCGGTCGCTACCGGAAGTACCCGAATCGCGCCATTTGCAATGGAATTCGCTGATTCGAGGGCTTCCAGGTAGTGATGGATTCGCACGACGTCGGCCGGCCCGTCGATCTTGGGGATCACCAGTCCGGCCGGCGCCGAGGGCACGACCGCGGCGATGTCCGCCAGCGCGAATCCGGAATCGAGCGGGTTGATCCGCACCCACAGCTGGGGGGATCCGCCATCCGACCGGTGAGACCGGATGAACTCCGCGACCAGTTCGCGCGCAACGTCTTTCCGGCTTCCGCTGACCGCGTCCTCCAGGTCGAGGATCACCGCATCGGCGGTCGACTGTTCGATCTTCGCGAGCTTTTTCTCGCTGTCACCGGGTACGAACAGGAACGAGCGAAGAGGCCTGGTCATGCCGGACGCTTTCGCTGCAGACCACTTCGCTTGCACGAGGCCACGACATCGCCGTGCTGATTGAAGGCCTTGTGCAAGAACACGACGATCCCCTGGTCGGGCCGAGACTTGGATTCGCGCAGTTCGAGTACCTCGGTCACGACGTGGATGGTGTCACCGTGGAACAGCGGCTTGGGGAAACGGACCTCATCCCACCCCAGGTTCGCCACGGCGGTACCGAGGGTGGTGTCGCCGACCGAGATCCCGACCATCAGACCCAGAGTGAAGGCGCTGTTGACGACTCGTTGACCGAATTCGGTCCCCTTCATGTACTCCTCGTCGAGATGGAGCAGCGCGGGGTTGTGGGTCATCGCGGTGAACAGGACATTGTCGGTCTCGGTCACCGTTCGTCGGATCGGATGCTCGAACGTCTGCCCCACGACCAACTCGTCGAACCACACACCAGCCACGTCTCAGTCCCTCCGTCGTTGAACGGTATTATGGTAGGACCTTAAAATTCAGACGTCAATCGCCCGGGTTCTCGCTGCCGCGCCGAATGATCCGGGTCCGGGGGCTACGCAACCGGCGTGATCACGATCCCGACGCTGCCGTGCTTGCCGCGGCGGATCTTGCTGCCGAAGATGCTGATCTTGCCGAGGAGTCCGTACTTGCGAGCGATCGCCTGCTTCACGCGGTCGCTGCCGGCCTCGTCGAGCACCTCGGCGGTACCGCTGACGGGTGCGCCGAAGGTCTTGTTTCCCCGCACATCACAGGCCTGCACGACCACACGGGCGTCGCGCCGCAGACGCTTGACCTTCCAGGAGTCCGCGACGGTCCACATGACCAGGCGGTCGCCGTCGAGCGCCGCCCACAACGGTGAGGTCACCGGGGTTCCGTCCTTGCGGTAGGTCGTCAGGTTCACGTACTTGGCGGTGCCTGCTTCGCCGAATGTCGCCGCGCTCGAGGTCATGCGGCAATGCTACGGGCAAACAGTGCCTGCGCATGGCCGCTCGACGAGCCTGCGGGCCCGGTGAATTCTCCGAGAACCCCGGCGTCGCGGAGGGTCGCCCAGGCGGTGACCTGATTCGCCGACAGGACCGGCTTGCCGAGCTCGTCTTCGAGGCCGGCGAGGATGTCGTAGGTCCACAGGTTGGTGCAGGACACGAAGATGGCATCGGCGTCGGGATGGTCCGCGGCCCGGATGAGATCGGCGGTCACGTGGTACGGGATCGTCCAGATCTCGTGGTCTCGACCGAGTCCGGCCTGCGCCACGACGCTCCGGCCGGACTCGGCGAGGAAGTCACACAGCAATCCGGTGAGAGCCGCGGTGTACGGGGTGGCGACGGAGAGCGTGCCGATGTCCAGCGCGTCGAGTGCGCGGATCAATGCCTCGGAGGTCGTCACCGCCCGGTCGGCACCGGCCGCGACCATGCAGTTCGAGATCTCGAGCGCACCGGCCATCCCGTAGACGAAGCTGCCCGACGCACAGGCGTAGCCGAACGCACGCGGTCGAACCGACGACACGGCTCGCACCGCAGCGGCGATCTCGGCGTGATTGTTCAGGTCGCGACACAGTTCGACGTCGACCGGCGCGTCGATGAAGCCGGTGCGGGTGAAATACAACGACACCGAATCCGGCATCCATCGCCACAGCTCACGATCGAGAGCCATGTCGAACGGACACACCATCCCGATGCCGATCTGGGCCGTCATGCAGGGATGATGACACATTGTCGGATTGTCTACAATTTCTGTGGGTGCGCGTCCCGCAGCGCCGCGTCCACCTCCGCACGGATCACGCAGCCGTATGCGTGGTCGTTCACCATCCCCGTCGCCTGCATGAGGGCGAACATCGTCGTCGGACCGACGAACCGCCAGCCGCGTTTCTTCAAGTCCTTCGACAACGCGACCGACTCGGGTGAGGTCGTCATCGAGCCCGGCACATGGTCCCCGCTCGGCGCGTGACCCCAGAAGTACGACTCCAACGACCCGTGCTCATCGATGAGTTCGACGGCGCGTCGTGCATTGTTGATCGACGCCTCGATCTTGCCGCGGTGCCGGATGATGCCGGCGTCGCCGAGCAGCCGGGTGACGTCGGCATCGGTGAACCGTGCCACCTGCTCGATGTCGAATCCGGCGAACGCCGCACGGAAGTTGTCCCGCTTCATCAGGATGGTCCGCCAGCTCAGCCCTGACTGGAAACCTTCGAGGCAGACGCGTTCGAACAACGCCGTGTCGCCCGCGACCGGGAAACCCCACTCCGTGTCGTGGTAGGTGGTCTCCGGCTCGCGCGCCGCCCACGAGCAGCGCGCCCGGCCGTCGGCGATCGTTATCGTGTCGTCAGGCATGCATGTCCCTCTCGTCGCGAGGAGGCTACTCCGCGACGCCGACATCCCTGCTCATCGCCGGTATGAGGCCTCGATCGCCACCGTTATCTCACCGTTACCAAGCATTGCGAATCCATCCCGTTGTGTCTCGCGATGATCACTTCCGACGGTGGCCCGCCTAGCGTTGGACACATCGCATCGCAGGACACCCCGGGCAGTGATCGCCGGAGCGGACTCCGAGAGCGTCACCAACATCTGCGGCAAGGAGCTTCGTGATGAAAGACACCGATCTGAGCGCCCTCCTCGCCCGGGTGGCGACCGGCGACATGGACGCGTTCGCGCAGTTCTACGACGCAACCTGTGACCGCGTCTACGGCATGACGCTGCGCGTGCTCCGCGACCCGGGGTACAGCGAAGAGGCAACGCAGGAAACCTTCCTCGCGGTCTGGCGCAACGCCGATGCCTACGACGCCGCCTCCGGTTCGGCACTCTCCTGGATTCTGACGCTCGCGCACCGCCGCGCCGTCGACCGCGTCCGGTCGGAGTCCGCCGCGACCCGCCGCACCGTCGCCTACGGCATCGCCGACACCGGCCGCGAGATCGACGAGGTCAGCGAGTCGGTGGAGCGGCGCGAGATCGCCCGTCTCATCCACACCGGCCTGGAGACACTCACCCCGCTGCAGCGACAGGCGATCGAACTCGCCTACTTCCACGGACTCACCTACCGGGAGGTCGCCGAACACCTCGAGGTGGCCCTGCCGACCGTCAAGTCCCGGATCCGCGACGGCCTGATCCGGCTCCGGCAGACCGTCCCCGGCCGCGCCGCCTGACACCTCCCGTTCCACCGTTCCGACCGACCCCGCTCGCCGGCGACCACGCCACCCGAGTGGGGTCGACTCATGTCCAGACCAGGACAGAAACCGCTGTGTCGTCGGCCACACAAAATTTGGGACTCAGGCCAGGTCACAGCCGTTAGCACCACGCGTTCTGTCCGATTCCACCCACCACGTCTCCCGTCGCCCGGTGAGGACAGGCAAAATCATGGGTGGATGTCACACGAGTCCATCCCCGTCGTGATATCGGTAAAGCCGGACCCACAAGGCCGCACACTGCAGCGTCAACCAAGACAGAATCGAGAACACATCGCATGAGTGCCGAACAGCCGACCATCATCTATACGCTGACCGACGAGGCACCCATGCTCGCCACTCACGCGTTTCTGCCGGTGGTGCGTACGTTCGCCGGAGCGGCTGGGATCGCCATCGAGACGAGTGACATCTCGGTCGCGGCTCGCATCCTCGCCGAGTTCTCCGACCTCCTGCCCGACGACCAGAAGGTCACCGACAATCTCGGTGAGCTCGGCAAACTGACACAGGCTCCCGACACGAACATCATCAAGCTCCCGAACATCAGCGCGTCGGTTCCGCAGCTCCTCGCCGCCATCAAGGAACTGCAGGAGAAGGGATACGACCTCCCCGACTTCCCCGGCAACCCGAAGACCGACGAAGAACGCGCGATCCGCGACCGGTACACCAAGTGCCTGGGCAGCGCGGTCAATCCCGTTCTGCGCGAGGGTAATTCCGATCGCCGCGCACCCAAGGCGGTCAAGGAGTACGCCCGGAAGCACCCGCACAGCATGGGCGAGTGGTCGATGGCGTCGCGCACCCACGTCGCCCACATGCGTGAAGGCGATTTCTACCACGGCGAGAAGTCGATGACCGTCTCCGGAGACCGCAAGGTCAAGATGGAGCTGCTCACCGACTCCGGCGAGACCCTCGTCCTCAAGCCCGAGGTGTCGCTGACCGACGGTGACGTCATCGACAGCATGTTCATGAGCAAGAAGGCCCTGATCGCGTTCTACGAGGAGCAGATCGAGGACGCCTACAAGACCGGCGTGATGTTCTCGCTGCACGTCAAGGCCACCATGATGCGGGTCTCGCACCCCATCGTCTTCGGGCATGCGGTGAAGGTCTTCTACCGCGAGGCGTTCGAGAAGCACGGCGAACTCTTCGACGAGCTCGGCGTCAACGTCAACAACGGTCTGTCGGATCTCTACAGCAAGATCGAGTCGCTGCCCAGCGCGCAGCGCGAGGAGATCATCGACGACCTGCACAAGTGCCACGAGCATCGCCCCGAGCTGGCGATGGTCGACTCGGCCCGCGGCATCACCAACTTCCACTCCCCCAGCGACGTCATCGTCGACGCCTCGATGCCGGCCATGATCCGCGCCGGCGGCAAGATGTACGGCGCCGACGGACGGCTCAAGGACACCAAGGCCGTCAACCCGGAGTCGACCTTCTCCCGCATCTACCAGGAGATGATCAACTTCTGTAAGACCAACGGGCAGTTCGACCCCACCACGATGGGCACTGTCCCCAACGTCGGCCTGATGGCGCAGAAGGCCGAGGAGTACGGCTCACACGACAAGACCTTCGAGGTCCCCGCGGGCGGCACCGCCAACATCACCGATCTCGAGACCGGCGAGGTGCTGCTGACCCAGACCGTCGAGGAGGGTGACATCTGGCGTCTGTGCATCGTCAAGGACGCCCCGATCCAGGACTGGATCAAGCTGGCCGTCAACCGGTGCCGCGATTCCGGGATGCCGGTCCTCTTCTGGCTCGACCCGTACCGCCCGCACGAGAACGAGCTGATCAAGAAGGTTCACAAGTACCTGCCCGACCACGACACCGAGGGCCTCGACATCCAGATCATGTCGCAGGTCCGCGCGATGCGGTACACCCTCGAGCGCGTCGTCCGTGGCCTGGACACGATCTCGGCCACGGGCAACATCCTGCGCGACTACCTCACCGACCTGTTCCCGATCCTGGAGCTGGGCACCAGCGCCAAGATGCTGTCCATCGTCCCGCTGATGGCCGGTGGCGGACTCTACGAGACCGGCGCGGGCGGCTCGGCACCCAAGCACGTCAAGCAGCTCATCGAGGAGAACCACCTCCGGTGGGACTCGCTCGGAGAGTTCCTCGCGCTCGCGGTGAGCCTGGAGGACGTGGGCAAGAAGTTCGACGACAAGCGCGCCGTCATCCTCGCGAAGGCCCTCGACACCGCCACCGGCAAGCTGCTCGAGAACGACAAGGGACCGTCGCGCAAGACCGGCGAACTCGACAACCGCGGCAGCCAGTTCTACCTGGCGCTCTACTGGGCACAGGAACTCGCCGCGCAGACCGAGGATTCCGACCTCGCGAAGCACTTCGCCTCGCTGGCCGAGACCCTCGCCGCCAACGAGGACAAGATCGTCGAGGAGCTCAACTCGGTGCAGGGTGAGCAGGTCGACATCGGTGGTTACTACTACCCCGACTGGGACAAGACCGCCGCCGTCATGCGTCCGAGCACGACGTTCAACGAGGCACTCGCGAGCGCCCAGCGCTGATCGTCGTACCGCCGCGGGCGGGAGAGGTTGTCACGACACCTCTCCCGCCCGCGTCGGCTTTCTTCGTCGGCTACCGTCGGGACGCATGACCGACGCCGACGTCAACTTCTACTTCGACCCCGTCTGCCCGTTCGCGTGGATGACGAGCAAATGGGTGCGAAAGGTGCAGTCCCAGCGCGACTACACGGTCGACTGGCGGTTCATCTCGTTACGCCTGCTGAATGCGCACGTCGACTACGACGCTCAGTTCCCACCGGAGTACGAGGCCGGACACACGGCCGGGTTACGACTGCTGCGGGCCGCGGCGAGCATCCGCGGCGACCACGGGCGAGCTGCCATCGGCCCGCTCTACGAGGCGCTGGGCACGCGGATCTTCGACGCACACACCGGTTCTTACACGGTCGACGACACCGACTTCCGCGGTACCGCGGACTTCCTCGGACCGGTCCTCGACGAGCTCGAGTTGCCCGCGCATCACCTGAACGCACTCGACGACACCGGCTTCGACGCCGAGATCCAGGCCGAGACCGATCAGGCCCTGACCTTGACCGGGCGCGACGTGGGTACGCCGATCATCCACTTCCGGCCACCGGACGGAGTTGCGTTCTTCGGGCCCGTGATCAGCCGCCTACCCGGCGACGACGAGGCGATCACGTTGTGGGATCACGTGATCGGACTGGCGAGTTTCCCCGGCTTCGCCGAGCTCAAGCGCAGCCTGCGGGAGAAGCCACAGTTGCGTGCCTTCGGCGTGACCGATGACGAGACGGGCGCCGAGGAGGACTGGCACGGCGGGAGCCGACGCCTCGAGAAGTAGCGAGCTGGTTCTACTTGAACGGGTTGAGCGTCCGGCCGAGGAAGTACTGGATACCCGGCGGAATGGGCCGCACGGCCGCAGTGGCCAGCTTGTTCACCATCCCCGTCACGCACACCGCGTCGCCTTTCATCACCGCGTTCCACCCTTCGGCCACGACGTCTTCGGGGTCTTGCCACAGCACACCCGGCAATCGATCGGCGGTCTGACGGGTCTCCGCGCCCATCGCATCGTGGAACTCGCTCCTGGTGAATCCGGGACAGAGCGCCGTCACGTGGATACCGTGCGGCTTCAGTTCCATGTCCAGGGATTGGGACATCAGCAGTACATAGGACTTGATGGCGCTGTAGAGCAGGCCCTCCGCGGGAGGCAACATCGCCGTGATGGAGGACAGGTTCACGATCCGCCCCCACTGCCGCTCCTTCATCCCCGGAAGCACTCGATGGGACAGTTCGGTCAGTGAGGTCAGCATCAACTGCAGCTGGCCTCCCACCTCCTCCCACGGCGTCTCGGCGAACTTGGTGCTGAGGGACATCCCGGCGTTGTTGATCAGCACATCGATGCCCAGCCCGGCCTCCTCGGCGTGCTCGATGATCGCGCCCGGTGTCGCGGGGTCGGACAGGTCCCCGGCGAAGACCTCGCATCGGACACCGTGTTCTCGACCCAGTCGCTCGGACAACTCGTCGAGCCGGTCCGCCCGACGCGCAACCAGCATGAGGTCGTATCCCTCCGCGGCGAGGTGCGCTGCGAACGTCTTGCCGATACCCGCGGAGGCGCCGGTGATCAGGGCGGTGCGGCGGTCTGGTGTCGCGCGGCGATCTGGTGACATGGGGTGGCCTTCTGTCGACGGACGATGCCGCGAGTTCTACCAGGCCGCACGCCCCGGCTCTGGACGACGAAGCGGATTTGTTCCATCGGGGGTGAGGCCGGGGTTCAGGGAACGTGTCCGTAGGGGTGCCACCCGGACGGGTTCCACTTCCCGCCGCGCTCCTGCCGCACCTCCCGGAGACTCGTGCCCACGTATCGGGCTTCGAGCTCCGCGTCGGGTTTGCCGGTGTACACCCATCGCTTCGGGTCGAGATTGCCCTCGGCGTCGCGATAGGACTCCCAGTAGTCGACGCGGTGGACCGCGCGGACGAGATCATCGGCGAAGACCAGCACGGGCAGGTCGGGCACGGTCCGGTGCGGCCCGGCGCGCCAGGCGCTGCGGGAATGTTCGTAGATGACGTCGGCGGTCGCGTCGCTACGAGCCGATGCGTCGACCTTCACCAGCACGCACGGGTCCGGCAGCGGCGGCGACACCGGCGCCGCGTATCGCAGGACGAGCTCCTCGATGCGCCAGGGCCCGGGCGCATCCGGCGCGGCCGGTAGGTCCGATGCGGCCAGGGCGGCGACGTCGAGCCCGGAGCGTCTCAGCGAAAGAGCATGCAGTTCAGCCGAATCGGCGCTGCCGATGCCGTATCGCAGTATCCAGTGCTCGACGCCGAACCCATCGGCATCGATGTCGCGGATGCGTTCGGAGATCGCGTCCGCGATATCGGCCGGGTCGTCATCACCGACGACGTCGGCCGGATCGGGAACGACCCCCGCCAGCGCGGCAGCCGAGTAGCGGTGCACGCGGTCACCGCGGCCCGCGCCGACGTGGAACAAGGAGGCGTCGCGCGGATCGACGAGGGCGTACACGTACACCCCGAGAGCCGACTGGGCCTCGTGCGGAACCGGCTTCGGCGGACCGGGCGGCGGGACCGCGACCGGCCGCAACAGGGCGAGCACCTCGTCGACGACCGACGGCCGGACGCCCAGCCCGCCGCCGGTGACCCCGCCGAAGACGACCTCACCGGCTCGCTCCCGGTCGACGAACCGCCGGCCGGCGAAACGGTCGACGGCGCGCACGACGTCGGCGACCTCGGCACGTCGCGCCGCCGCACCGCGCGACGCCGTCCGCTCGTCGTCCGGATCGAGCATCTCCGCGAAGGCCGACGACGAGAGGAAGGCCTCGAGGGCCGTCCGGGGCAGCTCGACCGCATCCATCCTGCGTACCGCCATGGTCGCATGATGCCAGCACTTGACCACGAACACCGACAAGCATTAATGTACTTTTGTACATGTACATACGTACATTATTCTCGAGAGGACAGTCATGACGGAGGCCACGGCCCGCCGCCGAGATCCCGAGGAACGCCGTCGGACGATCATCGAGGCAGCCGCCACCCTGATCACCGAGGTCGGCTCGGACGGTCTCACACACCGACTCGTCGCCCGACGTGCCGGCGTGCCACTCGGTTCGACGACGCAGTACTTCGCCACGCTCGACGATCTGCGCGAGGCAGCGCTCGCCCGCCTGGCCGATGACATCGACTCCGGACTTGCCGAGGTCGCGGAGACACTCGACGAACACGGGCCCTCGGCCGCGGTCTTCGCCGAGGCGCTCCACGAGTACATGTCCGACGAACGGCTGATCCGCGCCGACCTCGCACTCGTGTCGGCTGCGGTGATCGACCCCTCGCTGCGTCCGCTCGCGGTCCGCTGGCCCGACGGACTGGTCGAGATGCTGGCGCCGCGCGTCGGTCACACGGCCGCCCGCGCGATCGCCGCCTACACCGACGGGGTGGCGATGCACGCACTCCTCTACGGGACACCGCTGTCCATCGACGACCTGACCGCCGCCCTGACAGCGCTCACCGGGCTGATTTCTCCGACCGACGAGAACCGGAGCCGATGATGACGCAACCCCCGTCGACGACCAGTTCGTCGAAAGGCACCGCACCGGGCCTGTCCTTCCGGCGCCGATGGGCGTCGGCCGCTGTGCTGTCGGCCAGCCTGCTGGTGATCACGGTCGACCTGACGATCCTCAACGTCGCGCTGCCCGATCTGGCCGCCGACCTGCGCCCGACCGCCGATCAGCAGCTGTGGATCATCGACGCCTACTCTCTTGTCCTGGCCGGCCTGCTGCTCTCTATGAGCTCGCTGGCCGACCGGTGGGGCCGAAAGCGGATGCTGGTCACCGGCTTCGCAGTGTTCGGCGGCGCCTCGGCACTGGTCCTGCTGGCTGATTCGCCCGGCGCGGTGATCGCGGTGCGGGTGCTGCTGGGCGTGGGCGGCGCGATGATCATGCCGACCACGTTGTCGTTGCTGCGCAGCATCTTCACCGACCCCGCCGAGCGCGCCACCGCCCTCGGGCTGTGGGCCGCGGTGTCAGGTCTCGGCGCCGCAGTCGGCCCGATCGTCGGCGGTGTTCTCCTCGAGTACTTCTCGTGGCGAGCCGCGTTCCTGGTCAACGTCCCGCTGATGGTCATCGCGATCGTCGCCGCCCTGGTGATCCTGCCCGAGTCCAAGCACCCGCAACCCGGCCGGTGGGACGCCGTCGGTGCCCTGATGTCGATCGCCGGCATGGTCGCACTGGTCTGGGCGATCAAGCGGTTCGCCAAAGAAGAGAGCCTCCTCGCGCCGGCCGCCTGGACGGCCCTCCTCGGCGCGGTCCTCATCCTGACCCTGTTCGTGCGACGCTGCCTGCGTCGCACGGAACCACTGCTCGACATCTCCCTGTTCCGCAGCCGCCCGTTCAGCGCGGGCGTCCTCGCCGCGCTCGGTTCGATGTTCGGACTCGCCGCGGCACTGCTGCTGCTGGCCCAATGGCTCCAGCTGGTCGAGGGACACTCCCCGATCGCGGCCGGTGTCCGCTTGCTGCCGGTGGCGGGGGCGGCGATGGTCTCCTCGATGATCGCCGCCCCGCTGTCCCGCATGGTCGGCGCGCGCGCCGTCGTGGCCGGCGGCATCGGCATCGCCGGTGTCGGCATGGCGCTGATGTCGGTCGGTTCAGACGGCCTCGGCTACGGCACGGTCGCCGTCGCCCAGGTGCTCGTCGGATTCGGCATCGGCTCGCTGGCGATCGCGTCGGCGATGATCATGGCCGGCACCCCGGATGCCAAGGCGGGCAATGCCGCCGCGCTGGAGGAGACCGCGTACGACCTCGGCAACGTGCTCGGCGTCGCCATCCTCGGCAGCGTCGCCTCGATCCTGTACCGGTCCACGCTGACGACCGACCCGATCCCCGGAGTTCCCACCGAGGCGACCGAGGCGGCCGCCGAATCCCTCGGCGCTGCCATGGGTCTGGCCGAGTCGACCGGCGCCCCTGCTCTCGCCGAGCGGGCGGCGACGGCGTTCACCGACGCCATGCAGGAGACGAGCCTGATCGGCGGACTCACACTCATCGTCGTCGCCGTGGCCGTTTTCGCGCTCGTGCCTCGCGGCACGGATGTCACGGCCGCGAAGCACTGAGTCGGACGCCCTCAGCCCGCCACGACCGCCCCGACGGACGGCAGAACGGCATCACGCACCCGGACCTGTTGCGGGAGCAGACCGTTCGCGTGGAGGAGGTCGGCGGCACGCTGCTGCTCGTCGAGGAAGTCCTCCGTGACCGGCCCGATTCCGAACGGCCGGTTTCGGATCGCGGCCTCCCAGGCATCGAGACTGGCGTCCCCGCCGCGGTCGACCACGTCACGGACGAAATACTCGGCCGCCTCGCGTGGGTGATCGACGATCCATTGATCCGATTCACGCAGCGCGTCGACGATCGCGGCCAGTTCCTCGGGACGCTGTTCGGCGAAGTCGCGCCGCGTGAACCACAGCGACGGGTGACTGAACAGTCCCTCGGTGTCGATCAATGTCCGGAGTTCGAGGTCGCGTTCGACGGCGGCCAGACCGGGGTAGGCGCCGACCCAGGCGTCGATCGTGCCGTCGCGGAAGAGGTCGGCACCATCGGTCACCGAGGTGTTGACGGGCACGATGTCGCGCCACGCCAACCCCACCGAGTCGAGCGCGAACAGCAGCAGGGTCGTCTGCCACGAACCGTGGGCGATGCCCACCCGCTTGCCCTTCAGTGCGGCCACCGAGTCGATGTCGGAGTCGGCCTTCACCACGAGACGCCCGTTCTCGGTGCGCGGTCCGGACACCCCGACGTAGACGAGGTCGCGCCCCTGCGCCAGGCCGGTGATCGGTGGCGTGAAACCCGTGCCGATGAAGTCATAGCCGCCCTCGGTGAACAGCCAGTCCGAATGCAGGGTGGGCAGGCCGGTGGTCGGGTCCGGCTCCGGGCTCGCAGGCAGACCGCGCAGGTCGACCCACTCGACGTCGATGCGCTGTTCGAGGATGCCCCGGTGCCGGAGTACGAACAGGGAGTTGTTGTGCGGGAAGTACCCGACTCGTATGGTCATTGTCTCTCCTCGGGAGTGTTCGGGGTGGCTGGCGCGGCTCAGAGTTCGGGGATCAGACCGCGCTCGCGCGCCTCGGGGAGCAGGCCGCTGCGCTTCCACTGCACCTCGAGGTTGGTGGGATGGAACTCCGCCGACCCACCGAGTCCTTCGGCGATCGCCTGGAACTGGGCACCCTCCTCCAGCAGGACGATGAACTTCGCGGTGTCGAGCAGACCCTTTCGCCCGATGACGTTCGAGCCGCCATTGGCCTCGAAGATCGCGGCGAGATGCGGATCCTCCTGTAGGCGCTCGAGGATGAACTCCGACGCCGGCTGGTGACGGTTGATGTGCGGCGGGATCGCCCGGGACAGCGTGAGCCGCTGGGAGGCCGCGTACCGGATCGGCAGCGTCCGGTGGGTCTGCGCCCAGGCACCCAGCCACGGCGTGTGGATGTGCACGACGGTCGTGATGTCCTCGTGGGCGCGGAACACCGGCGCATAGGACGTGACGAAACCCGCTGCGCCCGAACCGGACAGGATCTCGCCATCGAAGGTCGCCACCACGGGGTGCACGGTCAGGTCGTCGGCCCAGGGACCCGGATCGTTCAGCGCGACGGCGATCTCGCGCCCGGGGACACGCTCGACGAAGTTCGCGGTCCCGTTCGCCGACACGGTTCCGGTGGTACGGAACACGTCGAACGCCTTCTGCGCGTGCTCGGTCGCCTCGGCGACGAATTCGGCGACCTCACGGTCGAGTCCGGTCTCTACGGTGGTCATGATCTCTCCTTGCGATGAAATAGGTTGTCTGGCTTCGAGTTGGGTCGTGCGGCAGGGGTTGTGTGGCAGCGGGTTCTGTGGCAGGGGCTTCAGGCCACGCCCAGGGCGGAATCGGTCGTGCTCTCGGCACGGCCGAGCCGCGACCGCCCAAGGAGCGGAAGGACTTCTTCGCCCACGCGATAGGCCTCCTCGAGGTGCGGGTTACCCGCCAGGATGAAGGCGTCGACACCGAGGTCGATCAGTTCGTCGAGCCGTTCGGCGACCTGTTCGTAGCTGCCGACCAGTCCGAACGCCGGCCCGCCGCGCATCAGGCTGAAACCACACCACACGTTGGGCTGGACCTCGAGATCGGTGTAGTCGGTGATGTTCTCGGGCACCCAGCCCTTGATCCGGCCCGCGCCGACGGAGTCTCCCTGCGCCTGGCGGTTTGCCGCGGCACGGTCGACGTGCTGCCAGCCTTCGGCGATCTCGGCCCACGCCGCCTCGGCGGTGTGCCGGGCGAGGATGTCGATGCGCACCGCGAAGCGTGGACGGCGACCCAGCCGCGCCGCGTGCTCACGCACCCCGTCGAACTTGGCACGCAGGTCGGCGAAGGGTTCGAGCCAGGACAAGTAGTAGTCGGCGTGACTGCCTGCGGCGTTGACCGCGGCGCCGGACGAACCGGAGAAATAGATCTCCGGGAACGGCGTCTGTGCGAGTTGCGGTGGGAGGAGCGCGCCCTCGGTGGAGAAGAAGTCACCGTCGTAGTCGAACGGTTCACTCCCCCACACGCCCTTGAGGACGTCGAGGAACTCACTGGTCCGGCGGTAACGGTCGTCGTGGGCGACCTTGTCACCCCACCACAGTTGAGCCGGGCCGCCGCCCCCGCTGATGATGTTGTAGACGAGGCGTCCCCCGGTCGCGCGCTGCAGACTGGCCGACATCCGGGCGGCCTGCAGCGGATGCAGGAAACCCGGCTGGAACGCGACCATGAACCGATAGGTGCTGGTCTCCCGTGCCAGTGCCGCTGCTGCCGCCCACGGATCGTCGGTCCCGGGGAACGACGGCAGCAGACCGCCGACGAAGCCCGCGCTCTCCGATGCCTTGGCCACGGCCGCCATATGGTCGATGTAGCTGTAGGAGTCGCGTTCTCCCGCACGGATCGCCGGCGTCAGGTTGCCCGGCTGGACTCCGCGCCAGTCGCCACGGTTGAGCCGGCGTGGCGTCCGCAGGGTGGCATGATCGCCACCCATGCCTATCCGCCAGTAGAAGTCGATGCTCATGAGATCTCCGCTCGTCGATCAGGACAGGACGCGATTGCGTTCGTCGGCCCGGAAGAGCAGGTGCTCGGTGTTCCGGTTGAGTTCCTCGATATTCGGGATGCCGGACAGGACGAATCGTACGAAACCCTGTCCGGTGAGGTCGACGATCCGTTGCGCGACATCGTCATACGAGCCGACCAGACCGATCGGGTGCCGATGGCCGATCCGGTCGAACCCGGCGAAGGCGAGGTCGTCGACCCAGAGATCCTCCGCGCGGGTGTCGGCGTCGTCGCCGTAGGCGTCCCGCCATTGGCGGCGGAGGCGTTGCACTGCCTCGTCTTTCGTCGCCCGCGCGATCACCGGTAGATACAGGCCGGCCTCCACTGTCCGCCCGAGGGCTGATGCCCGGTCGGCGAGCGGCCCGATCGGCGGTGCCGCACCCGTCGAGGACAACTCGAACAGATGGATGTCGCCGTGTTCGGCCGACAGTGCTAGCGCCTCGTCACTCTCCCCGGTCAGGCGGACCGTCGGGAAACGGTGGCCGTGCACCGACCGGTCCAACCCGCCGTCGGTGACCTCGTAGAACTCCCCCACGTGGTTGAATTCGCCACCGTCGAAACCGCCCTGGCGGGCTCCGGCGCCGTCCCATACGCCTTTGGCAACGGTCAGGAACTCCGCCGCCCGACGATATCGCTGCGCGTCGGTCAGTCGATCTCCGCGAGCGCGATTGTCCGCGGCGTCGGTCAGCACACGCAGCTGCCACTGCAGCCGGTCACCCGAGTTCCGCTGCAGGGTCGCCGACACCTTGGCCGCGTAGACGGGCGTCCCGAATCCGGGATGGAACTCGACGGCGACGCGCGCATGCCGCGTGCGTCGCAACGCGATTCCCGCGAGAATCCACGATTCCTCGCCCGCGGGGTCATACGGGGCGACCACGGTGTCGTAACCGGCGGTGTCGATCGCGGTGATGACCTGCTCGGTCGGGTCGAACGGATCCCACCGGCCGCCCGTACGGAGGTCGGTGGCCACCGGCGACCCGGGCGCGGGTGCCCAGCCACCGCGGTGACGCGCGGCCGGGCCGACGTGCCGGCTGTCTCCGCGGGTGGGCACCTCCCATTCGAAGGCGACCATCACTCTCCCCCGGAGTCGGCCGCAGCCGCCGTGGCGGAGCCGATCTCGTCCAGCGCGCGACGCAGCGGCTCCGGATCGACCCAGCTCTCGATGTCGAAGTCGGCGGGGAGGAATCCGTATGTGTAGAGGAAGCGCTTCTGGATTCCCAGCAGGTCCAGCCGCTCCTCGGACAGCGACGGGTGCAACGAGGTGTGGAAGTCGTCCCCGTATGCCGCCACGACACCATCGGGTCCCGAGAAGGTCTCCCGCGCCAGCACTTCGCGGACCCTACCCAGGTTTCCGGCGGCCCAGTCCGCCGCACGGAGGCTCGCGGCGAGGAAGCCGACGACGACCTCGGGATGCTCCTGCAGCAGGGACTCGTGCACGGTGATCGGCCGCGGGGTGCCGTTGTTCACCCGCGACCGCCTCGACTCGGTCGAGTCGAGATCGACGAGGACACGCAGGCCGTGCTCGGCGGCGGCCTCGGCAGCGCGCGCACCCTTCACGTAGATGGCGTCGACGTCGCCGTTGAGGAGTTCGGGAAATCCCGACGGCACCGATCGCAACCGGTCGGCCTCCGCGGTGCGTACGCGTGGTTCCCAATTGCCCGCCGTCTCGACCACGATGACGTCGGCGAACGACAGCCCACTGAGTGCCAGCGCGGAGGCGAAGCCGTGCAACGACATCGCGCGGGGAAAGCTGCGTGCCTGGTCGACCGCCCACGCCGGAATCCCGACCCGTCTGCCGCGAAGCCCGGCGGCATCGTCGATGTCGGAGTCGGGTCCCACGAGAATCGACTGCGACTCGTCGATCCAGGTGAGTCCGATCAGCCGGGTCGGCGATCCGGACGCGCGGGCGACGATCGCCGGCACGTTGCCGCCTTCACGGATGAGTCCCGAGAGCTGGTGGTCGAAGTGGCGGGGGGCGAGCTCGGCGCCGGCATCTTGCAGGATCGAGAAGCCCAGCCCCGCAGCCGATGCCGGCTCGCCGAGCCAGCCCAGGCTGTTGGCCAGACCGCTCGCGGTGGGGACCGGGCACCGGGTGTACCAGACGGTGTCGGAATCCGGTGAGATCACCGGGGTGGTAGGGGTGTGGTCGGTGGTCGCGCTGTCGATGGTCATCGGGGTTTCGTCCTCAGCTCTCGGTGTCGGGATGTATGCGGCCGACGCCGAGTTCGCGGAGGAACTCGGCTCGGTAGCGAAGCGATTCGGGGTCGGAGCGGTCACGCGGGCGCGGCAGGTCGATGTCCTCGTCGACGCCGAAGGTGCCGTCCGACAGGATGATCACCCGGTCCGCGAGCCGCACCGCCTCGTCGACGTCGTGGGTCACGAGGAGCACCGCGGGCTGGTGCCGGGCCACGAGATCGCCGACCAGATCCTGCATCTGGAGCCGGGTCAGGGCGTCGAGCGCGGCGAACGGCTCGTCGAGCAGCAGCAGTTCCGGTTCGCGGACGAGGGCCCGGGCCAGGGCGACTCGTTGCGCCTCACCGCCCGACAAGGTCGCCGGCCAGGCCTCCGCCTTGTCCGCGAGGTTGACCTCCGCCAGCGCGGCCCGGCCGCGGTCCTTCGTGGCCTTGCCACCTCGCTGGCCGATGGTCACATTGGCCAGCGCCCGCTTCGAGGGCACCAGCCGCGGCTCCTGGTACACGGTCGTACGCGCCGCCGGAACGAGGATCTCACCGGAGTCGGGTTCTTCGAGGCCGGTAAGCAACCGGAGCAGGGTCGTCTTCCCGGTGCCCGACGGGCCCAGCAGCACCACGAACTCGCCGCGCCTGATGGTCAGGTCCACCGACTCCAGAACCGTTTTCGGGCCGAAGCTCTTGGTCACGCCGGTCAGCGAGACCGCGACCGGTTGGCCCGCACGACGTTCGCGCGCCGTGGCCTGCGTCGGCTGCCGGTCCAGGAGAGGGGGCAAGGGGGCCTCCGGGCTCATCGGACGGTCACCCCCGCCCGCCACGGCATCGAGTACTTCTCGAGGATGCGGACGATCAGGTCGAAGAACAGACCCAGGATCGCGTACAGCACGACACACAGGATCATGTAGTCCGTGCGGTTGTACTCCTGCGCCAGACTCACCAGGTAGCCGATGCCCTCACGGGTGCCGACCTGCTCGGCGGCGATCAGACCGGTGATCGAGATCGACAGGCAGATCCGCAGTGCCATCAGGATTCCCGGCAGCGCCGCCGGAATGATCACGCCGAGGATCAGACGGCCCCCCGTGAGCCCGAAACCCTGTGCGGCCTCGATCATCTTGCGGTCGACGTTGCGGACCCCGAGGTAGCTGTAGGCATACATCGGCGACACCGTGGCGATGGCGATCAGCAGCACCTTGAAGGTGTTGTCGATGCCGAACCAGGCGATGAACAACGGCACCAGCGCGAGAAAGGGGATGGCCCGGTTGATCTGCATCGTCGAGTCGATGAGTTCCTCGCCCAGCGTGTACAGGCCGGCGAGCACACCGAGGACCAGCCCGACACCGACGCCGAGGCCCACCCCGAGCGCCGCGCGTTCCAGCGATGCCAGCGCGAAGTCGACGAGCTGACCGGTGCGGTAGAGCTCGACGAACGCGTCGAAGACCGCGCCGGGCGAGGCCAGTACCGCCGGCGAGATCGCGCCGGTGGCGGAGCCGATCCACCAGACCGCCACGATGACCCCGGGCACCAGGAACCGCAGCGGCAGCGAGAGCCACACGGGCCGGTTGCGCTGCCTGCGAGTACGGGGTGTCTCCAGACCGATCCGTGAGAACGGCTGCGACGCATTGTCTCCGGTGGTGGACTTGGCGACCGTTGCCGAGGTCATTTCTGTCCGCTCTGGTACTTCTGCAACTGTGCGGGCAGGTCGAAGAACACGTCCTCGGCGGTGATCGGCTTCTGGATCACGCCGGCCTCGACGAACAGCGCCGACACCGACTCGAGATCCTCGGCATCCTTCGCCGTGGGGTAACGCGGCGTCGAGGCGTCGGCGCCGAGTGCGAGGGCACGGGTGAGCCGGTCTCCGCTGAGCGCCCGGGGACCCGCCTTCTCGAAGACGTTCTCGTAGTCGTCGGGATTCTCGCGCTGCTGATCGGTCAGCTGCTGCAACGTCTTCAGGTACACGTCGGCGACGTCGGGCCGCTCTTCGAGCACCTCGGTCCGGAAGGCGACGATGGTGTTGTCGACCGAACCGACGCTCTCCTCGGTGGCGATCTCGACCCCACCGGCTGCCTTCGCCTCCTGGTACGGCTGGTTGAAGGACGCCCAGGCGTCCACCTGACCGGTGGAGAACGCCGAACCGGCCTCCGCCTGCTGCAGGGGCACGCGCTCCACCTTGTCGAACGGAATCCCGGCCTGCTTCAACGCCTTCAGCGTGATGTACTCACCCTTGCCCGCCGGATTCACCGCGATCCGTTTGCCGACGAGGCCTGCGACATCGGTGACTCCGGAGTCCTTGGTGACCAGGATGCCGTTCTGGTCCTTGCCGGCCGGATCGGCCACGGCGATGATCTTGACGCCGACGTTCTTCGACAACGCGCCCACCACGGGGCTGTAGGCGCCGCCGGACACATCGAGCTGACCGGTGTTGAACAACTTGAGGTTCGACGAGAAGCCCGGTGTGGAGTTGACCCACTCGATCTTCGCGCCCAACGGCGCCAGCGCCTCGTCGAAGGTCCCGTCGCGTTTGCCGACGGCCAGCGGTCCGGCGTTGCCCGGGTCGGTCACCTTGAGCACGTACTGTTCGCCGCCGCCGCCGGTGGCGGCGTCGCCGCCCGAGTCGCCCGACGCACACCCGGTGGCGACGGTGAGCAGCGCTGCCGCTGCGACCGCGGCGGCGGCGAGACGAAATCGTGGGGATCCGGGCATGAAGGGCTCCTGTTCGACAGGTGGAGACCGTGTTCGGACGAACACGAGGACTGGATTACCGCAGACGTTATGTGGACGTGGACGCCCCGCACACCTCTGCGTTTCCATCAGTTGGAAAGCTTGACAACTTCGTTCAGGGCTGGATCAGTCGGCGCGTAGCTCTGCCACAGGTCGCGGTACGGCCCCGGTGTCGACACCAGATCCGCATGTCGACCGGACTGGACGGCCCAGCCGTCCCGCATCACGACGACCCGATCCGCCCAGGCGGCTGTGGTGAGCCGATGCGCCACGAGAACCGTTGTGCGCCTGCGTGCGACCGCCTGCAAGGCCGCGAGGACCGCGGCTTCGGTACCCGGATCGATGTCCGACGTCGCCTCGTCGAGGATCAGCAGATCCGGCTCGACGAGTTCGGCGCGGGCGAGACAGATCAGTTGCTGCTGTCCCGCCGACAACGTGGCCCGGCCCGGCCCCACCGGCGTCTGGTAGCCGAGCGGTAGCGCCGCGATGATCTCGTGTGCACCGACCGACCTGGCCGCCCGCTCGATCTCGGTCTGCCCGGCGTCGGGACGTCCGAACGCGATGTTGGACGCCACCGTTCCGCCGAACAGGTAGGGGTCCTGTGGCACGTAGGCGGTCACCGGGCGGCCGTCGTGTGAGTCGACGTCGCGCAGATCGACGCCGCCGACCCGTACGACGCCGGAATCGGGTGAGTAGAACCGCAGGAGCAGTTTCATCACGGTGCTCTTGCCCGCGCCGGTCGTGCCGACGACGGCGGCGGTCTCGCCGTCGCGGATGAGAAGGTCCAATCCGTTGAGGGCGGGACGTCCACGCGGCCGCGTCGCCGACGAGTAGCCGAACACGACGCTGTCGAATTCGACTGTGGTGCCGAGGGTCCGCGCGCCGGCGGACCTCGTGGCCACCGGCGGCCGCGGCCGGGAGTCCTCGTCGACGGGGGTGTCGACCGGGGTGTCGAGGAACCCCCGCATCCGCTGGGTACCGACCCGGGCCTGGATCCACAGGTCGAGCACGATCGACAACTGCTGGAGCGGGGTGAAGAACAGATCCACGTACAGGAGCGCGGCGACCAGCACACCGGTGGTGAGCGTGCCCGCGTCCATGAGGTGCGCTCCGACGATCAGGATGAGCGCTTTCGCCACGACCGCAAGCAGATTCAGGAACGGAAAGAACACCGAGATGTAGAGCATCGAACGGCGACGCGCATCGCGGTAGCCCCGCGAGGAGCCGGCAAAGGCATCGGTCGTCCACTCCTCAGCGTTGTGCGCCTGGGTGATCCGGACCCGCCCCAGGTGCTCGGAGAGCATCGCGGTGACGGTCGCGATGCGTGAACGCGCCTGCAGGTATGCGCGATTCGAACCCCGGACGAAGATCCACGACCCCAGTGCGAGAAGCGGGATGGTGACGAGCATCGCGGCGGCCAGCCGGATGTCGAGCAGGGCCATCACCACCAGGATCCCGGCACAGGTGCACACGTTCACGATCGCGTTGACCATCCCCTGCGTCATCAGTTGTCCGACCGCGTCCACGTCGCTGGTGAGCCGGGTGACGATGCGGCCCGACTGACGTCCGTCGAAATAGTCGATGCGCAGTCGCTGCAGGTGCCTGAACAGCCTGAGCCGCAGGGCGAAGAGCACTCGCTCGAAGACCCTCGCCGCCCGCAGGGCCAGCACCCACGAGTTCAGCCAGGACACCAGCGCGATCACCAGCACGGTCGCGCAGGTCATCCAGAACACGGTCGCCGCGTCCGCACCGACACCGTTGTCGATGCCGTGGCGGAAGAGGGCCGGGATGGCCAGCGTCGTCGCCGCGTCGACGAGGACGAGCGCGACGCACAGCACGACGGGCCGCCACAACGGCCGCAGGGTCCCGGACCAACCGAAAACCCTGGTGCGCGTCGACCGCGGTGGCGGACGGTCGTCGCCCGGCGCGGGCGCCTCGGTCAGCGGCGGGAGTGCGAGCAGCGCCTCACGGAGCTGCGAGTCGACCTGCTGGACCTGTTTGCCGCTCTCGTCGGCGTCGAGCCCCAACCGGGCCCGGACCACGGGATCGGCACCTGCCTCGTCGACTTCGGGCCAGCTCTCCGGACTCGGGATCGAGCTGTCCGACGCCACCGGACGCGCAGCGTCGGATGCCACGTTCCCGGGAACTCCCCGAACGTCGCCACCGACCAGGAGCGCCGCGACGCGCGGGTCGGCCAGCACCTCCGACGGCGGACCGTCGTGCGTGACGCGACCCGCCTCGAGCACGATGACCTGGTCGGCGAGCTCGGTCGTAGCGGGCCGCCGGGCGATCAGAATCGTGGTCCGGCCGACCATCAGCTCCTCCAGGCTCGCCAGGACCGCCCGCTCGGTCGTCGGGTCGAGCGCCGATGTCGTGTCGTCGAGGATCAGCACCGCCGGGTCGGCGAAGAAGGCGCGGGCCAGTGCGATCCGCTGGCGCTGGCCGCCCGACAACGAGATCCCGCCCGGCCCGATCACGGTGTCGTAGCCCGCGGGCAGCTGCTCGATGAACTCGGCGGCCGCGGCGGCGCGGGCCGCGGCAGCGATTCCGGCGTAGTCGGCCGGAGACCCCATCGCGATGTTCTCGCGAAGGGTGCCGGAGAACAGCAGGCTCTCGTCGAACACCATCATCACCGCCGATCGCACCGACCTCGGCGACACGGCGCGCAGGTCGGTGCCGCCGATCCGCACCGATCCCCGGTCGGGGTCGAACTGGCGCGCGATGAGCGACCCGAGTGTCGTCTTGCCCGCGCCGGACGGACCGATGATCGCGACCCGGCTGCCGGGGGTGATCGTCGTGGTCACATCGCGCAGGACGGGGCTGCCGCCGAGTGCGAGGTCGACGGCGGCCACCTCGATCGTCCCGCGCGGCGACGGGAGATCCGGACCCGTGGGGTCCATCGCCGGCACGGTGTCCAGCAGCGCGAACACCCGGCGCGCCCCCGAACGCGCGAGCTGCATCGTCGTCACCATCGCCGCGAGCAGCCTCGCCGGTGGCGCGAACTGCAGGACGTACGAGGCGAACGCGAGGAAGACACCCACCGACACGTGCTCGTTCATGGCCAGCCAGCCCCCGACGACGAGCACGCCGAGCTGGGTGAAAACCGGTATCGCGACCATCGCCGCGCTCCAGCGGGCCGAGATCCGCGCACTGCGCAACCGCGACGCGAACAGGCGGGTCCCACGGGCGCGGAACCGGTCCAGACGCGCGTCCTCCTGCCCGAACGCCCGGATCAGTTCGGCCCCGGCGATCTCCTCGTCGACCGCGGCGGCGACCTGACCGAGCAGCACCTGGTCGCCGAACGAGGCGGGATACAGTTCGCGGCGGAGTCGGCGGGTGACCCAGAAGAGTACCGGGACGCTCACCGCCACGACCACGAACAGCGGCGGGGACAGGAAGAACATCACGACCAGACCGACCGCGAGCAGCGTCAGGTTGGCGACGAACAGCGGCACCTGGGAGATGAACATCTGGATCAGGTTCAGATCCGACGTCCCTCGTGAGATGACATCGCCCGCCGCGAGTTCGGCCCGCCGCCGCGCGTCGAGCGCATGCAGGTGACGATGAACCGCGACCCGGAGGTCGTGCTGCACGTCGACCGCGCACCGGCTGCCGATGTATCGGCGCAGCGCGTGGGAGACGAAGCTCAGCACACCGATCGAGCACAGGACGGCGATCCAGAAGGCGAGGGATTGCGTCGGGTCGAGCAGCACATCGTCGACGATGATCTGCTGGATCAGCGGGACCAGGGCCAGCAACCCCTGCCCGACCACCGCCAGCACGAGCGCCACGGACACCCGGCCGCGGTAGGGGCGAACCCACGTCCAGAGCCGTCGAAGCCAACCCGGTTCATTCTCGTCGGTCACGCGTCTCCTCGCCCGATCGTTCGACTGCACGGTCTCGAACCGCGCTGATCCTGAAGTCGACGGCCCTCTCGGCGAGGAGTATCTTCCGAATAGTGGAAAGTGGCCAGTTCCTGAATCAGGCCGATTCCTACTCGGACCCAGCCGGGAACAGGACTGTCGAATCCGGGTTCACCCCGAAGGCGAGGAGGCGGCGGAGGAGATGGCGGGCGCTGGTGTGCAGACCGTGTCGAGGGCGCTTGCCGTTCTCGGTTGCTTTCGCGGCGGGGACGAGCTGGGGGTCACCGACGTGGCGCGCGCGCAGGGCCTCGCGCTCAGCACGACTCACCGTCTGCTGACCGCGCTGGTCGACGCGGGATTTCTCGAGAAGACCGCGGAGGGCAGCCGTTATCGCCTCGGCGGCGCGCTGGCGCAGTACGGCCAGATCGCCTATCGCCAGCACCGGATCTACCTCACCGAGCCGCACCTGGAACGTCTCGCCGCGACCACCGGGGCGTCGGCATCGGTGGCCATGAGATACGGCAACGAGGTCGTACTCCTCGGGACGAGCCGCTGGCGCGAGGCCGAAGGTCATGCGCTCCAAGGCGTCCTGTTGCCACTGCACGCGTCCGCACTGGGCAAGGCGCTACTGGCCTTCTCCCACACCGGACAAGACGAACTCGAACGGCTGCCGTACGACGACGGCACCGACCGCGCCATCCGAACCGCCGACGAGCTGGCGAAAGAACTCACCTTGACCCGGGAACGGGGATACGGCTTCAACGACGAGGAGTTGGCTCCGGGGTATCGCACGATCGGCCTGCCGATCTTCCCGGCGTCCGGCGATGGCGACGTACGTTTCGCGCTCGGTATCCGCGGTACGACCGAACTCATGAGCCCCGAACGCATTCCGTTCCTCGTCGACCTCGGACAGGCGACGGCACGCGACATCAGCGTGGCGCTGTCGGGGTGACCGAGGACATCCGCACGACCGGGTCACCGGTCGGACGGAGGCTCCGGCACCATCAGCTCGAACATGCGTCGGAGACAGTCACCGAGCTCCAGATCGTCACGCTCGAGCCACATCTCGTGTGCGGCAGATGATCCCGCGATGACCGCGTATGCGACCGCGGTCGGGTACGCGTCGTCGCCACGGCCGGCCGAGTGAGTCCGGACGAGATCGGCGATGACCGTCCGCCACTGCCGATATACGACGTTCGCCTGCGCCTGCACCGCGGGGACCGTGAGGATGAGCTGAGCCCGATGGCGCGCCCATCGCGCTTCGGCCCGGCCGTGATCGACTGCCGCGATGAACGCCTCGGTCACGATCAAGTGGGGAGGGGTGTCGGTGGCCGCCGCGGCGACGAGTTGGCGGAAGTGATCGAGTTCGGCCGCCGACTCGACCCACACGACGTCGGCTTTGGTCGGAAAGTAGCGAAAGAAGGTCCGGCGGCTGACCCCCGCCGCGTCGGCGATGTCGCCCACACTCGTCTTCTCGAAGCCCCGCTCGAGGAACAGTTCCTGAGCGCGGGCGGCGAGTTCATGTGCGCTGGTCGTCGCTGGACGGCCACCCCGGTCGGGGCGCGCCTCCGAGGACCGTGCGGTTTCCATGCCCGCCATCGTGTCACCCCTCCCCGACCGCACCCACCCGACATCGAAAAGATTGTTTCGCCACCGTTATGGCACGCCGTGACATATCGTCATCGGGGAGACGTGCATCACTGGTCGCGCGTCATGTCGAAGGGATCACCATGGGCAAGCTGGAGGGCAAAGTCGCCTTCATCACCGGAGCAGCGCGCGGTCAGGGACGCAGTCATGCGGTTCGGCTGGCACAGGAGGGGGCCGACATCATCGCGGTCGACATCTCGCAGCAGGTCGACACCGTCCCCTATGACACCGCCCGGCCGGGCGACCTCGAGGAGACCGTGCGTCAAGTGGAGGCACTCGACCGGCGGATCGTCGCCGCCGAAGCCGATGTTCGCGACCTGTCGGCCCTGCAGAAGGCCGCCGACGACGGGATGGCACAACTGGGACGTATCGACATCGTCCTCGCCAACGCCGGCATCAACACCATGGCGCCCACCCTCGAGATGGACGAGACGATGTGGCAGACCATGATCGACATCAACCTCACCGGCGTGTGGAAGACCGTGCGCGCCGCGGCACCACACATCGTCGCGGGCGGGCGCGGCGGCTCGATCGTCCTGACCAGTTCGCTCGCCGCGATGTGGGCGAACGAGAACATCGCCCACTACTCCGCGGCCAAGGCCGGGCTCATCGGCATGATGCAGGTCCTCGCCAAAGAGCTCGCGCCGCAGAGCATCCGTGTCAACACAATTCACCCGACCACCGTGGCGACCGAGATGATCCTGAACGACGCCACCTATCGGCTCTTCCGTCCCGACCTCGAGAACCCGTCGCGTGCCGACTTCGAAGAGGCCGCCCGCGAGCTGAACCGGCTGCCGATCGCGATGGTCGAGCCGGTCGACATCTCCAATGCGATCCTCTACCTCGTCTCCGACGACGGCCGCTACGTCACCGGGACCACCCATGTCGTCGACGCCGGCGGACGACTTTAGAAGAACCCTGGGCGTGGAACTTCTCGACGGCATCACAGCACTCAAGGAGGACGTGTTCAGATGACCTCACTTCGGCCGCTGGAGACCCACGGCCTCGCGGCGATCCGGGCCCGGATCGCCGCCGAGGTCGTCGGCCGCGATCGCGAGCTCGATCTGGTCCTGGCCGCGGTCGCCGCCGGTCGGGACCTGATCCTGGAAGGCCCGCCGGGCACGTCCAAGAGCACGTTGCTGCGATCGATCACCGCCGACTGGGGCATTCCGCTTGTACTGGTGGAGGGCAATGCCGACCTGACCCCTGGTCGCCTCGTGGGTCACCACAACCCGGCACGTGTTCTGCGGGAGGACTATTCGCCCGACAACTTCGTCGACGGCCCACTGATCGAGGCCATGCGCGCCGGCGGGTTCCTCTACGTCGAGGAATTCAATCGGGCACCCGAGGACACCATCGACACCTTGCTCACCGCGATGGCCGAGCGCACCATCACCGTCCCACGCGTCGGTACCATCACCGCACAGCCGAGTTTCCGCATCGTTGCGTCGATGAACCCCTTCGACAACGTCGGGACGACACGCCTGTCGACCTCGGTCTACGACCGGATGTGCCGGCTGGTCGTCGACTACCAGGACGATGCGGCCGAACGGGAGATCGTCTCGCGCAGGACGGGTTTGACGTCGACGCGGGTGGTCGCGGACGCCGTGGGTGTCACCCGGGATACCCGCCGGCACGACGCCGTCCGACAGGGCAGCAGCGTACGCGGAGCCATCGACACCGCGCTGCTCGCGCATCAGCTGTGCGAGATGCGCGGCATCACCATTCCGGCCGACGACGATATCGCACCGCCGCGCGACCTGCCGTCCGACTACACCGCGACCTTCCTCGACGCCATGCAGGTCGCCCTGTCCGGCCGAATCCACCTCGACGACACCGTGTTCACGACTGCCGAGCAGGTGCTCGCCGAGATCTGGCAGAACCACTTCCTGCTGGCGCCGGCGGCGGCTGAGCCGGGTTGAAGAGAGGTCGAGGCCGACTCACCGCTCCGGCGTGATTCGGTCACCGCACGGGCCCGTCGCCGGAAACCCCTGCGACGCAGACCCAAACAGCTGTCGGAGAACCCCGTGCTGCTCGAATCCTCCGGTGGTGGCGGAGCCCTCTCCGAGGTGGGGCGTCGCCGAAGGACGCGAGACGCACCGTCGGGTTCGACGCGAGGAATCGGCACGGTCACCGACGACGCAGGTGCCCGTGACGACGAATCCGCCGCGACACAACCGGACCCGATCGCGCGCGAGCGAGCCGTCCAGCTCGCGAGGCGGCTCCGTCTCGCGCGTCCGGTGGACACACAGAAGGCACGTCGCGGCGCCAACGGAACCCTCACCACCCAGCGGTGGCGTGGCGGCTCCGACGAACTCGACCTCGACGCGACACTCGAGGCACTCATCGGCAACCCGATCCCCGAGGACGACGACATCCGCGTGCGCGAGCGGGTCCGGCGCCGGCGCTCGATCGTGCTAGCGGTCGACGTGTCCGGCTCGACCCGTGGCGAACAGGTGCGCACCGCGGCAGCGACTGCCGGCGCTCTCGCCGGTGAACTCGGGCGTGACGATCTCGCCGTTATCGCCTTCTGGTCCGACGCCGCGCTCATCGTCCCCCTCGGCCGGCCGGTGACCACCGAGCGTCTCGTCGACGAACTCCTCGCCCTGCCCGCGCAGGGCCTGACCAATGTGGCCTTCCCACTTCAGACCGCCCTCGAACAGCTTGCCGGTGTACCGTCCGCCGATGCCCGCGTGATCCTGTTGAGCGACTGCGTCCACAACGCCGGACCCGATCCCCGGGACGTGGCCGGACGGCTCCCCCGCCTCGACGTGCTGCTCGACACCTCGGGTGAACACGACACCGAACTCGCCCAGGACCTCGCGCTCATCGGCCACGGGCGATGCCGGCCGATACGGGACCACCACGGCGTCGTACGCGCCCTGCAGGCGATCTTCGCCTGAGCGGTGGAGCGGTGGCCGCCTGTCGGTCAGATCACCGTGAGTCGCGAGAGAACACTCCCGCCCGAGCCCTCTACCACACGGCAGCGACAAGTTGAGGTCGCCGAATAGCGTTGCACAACATGGTGTTTGGGATTGCCATGCGTCGACATTGAGGTACACTTGAACGATATTCGAACCGCACACGGGGGGTGACGGTCATGTTCGATTCCCAACGAGACGTCGGCACCGACGTGCCGTCGCCTCGTGCGGTCGCGTTGCTCGCCGATCTCCACCGCGTGCTCGACGAGCTGCAGTCGGTGGATCTGTCGCCGTGCACCGATGCCGAACTCATCGACGTCGCAGTCGATACCGAACGCGCCATCGCACGACTGACCGTCGCCGGTGACCGGCAGATCGACCAGGCCGAGGCCCGCGACCTCCCCCGCAAGACCGGCTGCCGAACCCTCATGCAGTTCATGACCCACCGGCTGCGAGTGTCGAATCCGATGCGTCGCCGTAAGCAGATGGACGCCACCACCAACCGGACCAGCCTCGGCGGCGACGTCCTGCCACCCGAACACCCCTGCCTGGCTGAGGCTTTCACTCAAGGCACGGTCGGCACCGCGCACCTGCAGGCCGCACTGGATGTCCTCGACCGCATCCCGACGGCCGTCGACCACGACGTGAGGGTCGCCGCCGAACGACAGATGGCCGAGATCGCCGAAGCCCACACCCCCGCCGACATCACCCAACTCGGCGCGCGGCTCCTCGCCCACCTCGACCCCGACGGCACCCTGGCCGACGACACCGACCAGAAACGACGCCGCAACCTGTGGATCGGCCGGCAGCGCGCCGACGGTACCGCCAAGATCTCTGGCACCCTCACCCCCGAACTCGTCGCCCGTATGACGATGATGTTCGCGGTCTGGGGCAAACCCGGACTCAACAACCTCGACGACCCGGATTCGCCCCGCGGGCCGGCCGGAGCTGCCGACCCCGATGCGGTGGCAGCCGCAGCCGATCGTGACGGGCGCACCCTGGCCCAGACGAATCACGACGCTCTCGATGCCGCACTCGCCGCGGGCTTTGCCGACGGCACGCTCGGCACCTCGCACCGCGGCCTGCCCGTGCAGTTGATCATCAAAGCCGACCTCGGCGACCTCGTCCGCGAAGCCGGGCTCGCCACGACCGCCACCGGAACCCTGCTGCCCATCCGCGACCTGATCGCAATGGCCGGCGACATTCAGCCGTGGTTGGCGATCTTCAAAGATCACACCGCGGTGCCTTTGCACTTCGGTAGGGGCAAACGGCTCGCCACACGCGAACAACGCCTCGTCTCCTTCGCCCGCCCCGACGGCGAAGTCTGTTCCGCTCCCGGGTGCGATCAACCCGCCACCCACGTCGAACTCCATCACGCCCACAAGGACTGGGCCAAGGGCGGTCTCACCGACATCGACGACCTCGCACCCGCATGCCCACGACACAACCGCATGGTCGGCAAGAACCCCGGCCAGTACACCACCCGGGTCGTGCGCGACGGACCCGACGAAGGCCGCTGCGCCTGGAAACTCAACGCCGAACCCGGCGCACCACCCAACCCCGAACACATCAACCGCCGACCCGACATACCCCGGCGATTCGCAGAACATCTGAACACCGTGCGCGACGAGATCCACGGACCACCAACCCGGCCCGGCGATCAAGCACGCTCGGAGAAGCCACACCACCAAGACCCGCGCCGCTCATGGTTGACAACCAGCCACGTCATCGACGTCCGACCACCCCGACCCGGACCACCCCCACCCCGACCCTCCCTCGTCGAAGCGCACCTGATGACGCTCCTGGCCACCCACTGAACCGCGCCCCCACATCGACGATCACCCACCGACGACAAAGGGACCCATCCCGAAGGATGGGTCCCCTGTCTTGCGATGAACTCTGTCGAGCTGAACTCAGCCGAGTACCAACGACTCGCCATCGGCACTGACGTTGACCGGCACCACGTCACCGTCGCGGATGTCTCCGGCGAGCAGTTGCCTCGCGAGCTGGTCACCGATGGCCTGCTGCACCAGGCGGCGCAGCGGACGGGCGCCGTACAGCGGGTCGAATCCCCGTGCGCCCAGCCATTCCTTGGCCTTGGTCGACACCTCGAGGTCGAGGCGGCGCTGCGCGAGCCGCTTCTTGAGCTGGCCGAGCTGGATGTCGACGATCGACACCAGCTCCTCCGGGCTCAGGGCGTCGAAGATCACGACGTCGTCGAGACGGTTGATGAACTCGGGCTTGAACGCCGAGCGCACGGCCATCATGACGTGGTCCTTGTCGCCGCCCGCGCCGAGGTTGGAGGTCAGGATCAGGATGGTGTTGCGGAAGTCCACCGTCCGGCCCTGTCCGTCGGTCAGGCGGCCCTCGTCCAGCACCTGCAGCAGCACGTCGAAGACGTCCGGATGGGCCTTCTCGATCTCGTCAAACAGGACCACCGTGTACGGACGACGCCGCACCGCCTCGGTCAGCTGACCACCGGCCTCGTACCCGACATAGCCGGGCGGAGCGCCGACGAGCCTTGCCACGCTGTGCTTCTCGCCGTACTCGCTCATATCGATGCGGACCATGGCCCGCTCGTCGTCGAACAGGAACTCGGCGAGCGCCTTGGCGAGCTCGGTCTTGCCGACGCCGGTGGGGCCGAGGAACATGAACGAGCCCAGCGGCCTGTTCGGGTCGGCGACGCCTGCGCGTGCACGACGCACCGCGTCGGACACCGCCTGCACCGCGTCCTTCTGGCCGATGACCCGGTGTCCCAGTTCCTCTTCCATACGCAGCAGCTTGGCGGTCTCGCCCTCGAGCATGCGTCCGGCCGGGATTCCGGTCCACGCCGACACGACCTGCGCCACGTCGTCGGGGCCGACCTCCTCCTGTAGCATCACGTCCTGCGAGGGATCGGTGCCGGTCTTCTCGATCGCGGCCTCGAGTTCCTTCTCCAGGCCGGGGATCTTGCCGTACCGCAGTTCGGCTGCGCGCCCGAGATCACCGTCACGCTCGGCCCGATCGGCCTCGCCGCGAAGCCGTTCCAGCTCCTCCTTGAGGTCGCGAACCGCGTCGATCGCGGTCTTCTCCGACTGCCACCGGGCGGAGAGCTCATTGAGCTTCTCCTTCTGGTCGGCCAGTTCGGCGCGCAGCTTCTCGAGCCGGTCCTTCGACGCCGCGTCGGTCTCCTTCTGCAAGGCGACCTCCTCGACCTCGAGCCGACGGACGATCCGCTCGACCTCGTCGATCTCGACGGGGCGCGAGTCGATCTCCATCCGCAACCGCGACGCGGCCTCGTCGACGAGGTCGATGGCCTTGTCGGGCAGGAACCGCGACGTGATGTAGCGATCGGAAAGCGTTGCAGCGGCGACCAATGCGGAGTCGGTGATGCGCACACCATGGTGCACCTCGTACCGGTCCTTGAGGCCGCGGAGGATGCCGATGGCATCTTCGACCGACGGCTCGCCGACGTACACCTGCTGGAACCGACGCTCGAGTGCGGCATCCTTCTCGATGTACTTGCGGTACTCCTCGAGGGTCGTGGCACCGACCAGCCGCAGCTCACCACGGGCGAGCATCGGCTTGATCATGTTGCCCGCGTCCATCGCGGAATCGCCTGTCGCACCGGCGCCGACGATCGTGTGCAGCTCGTCGATGAAGGTGATGACCTGGCCGGCCGATCCCTTGATCTCATCGAGCACGGCCTTGAGGCGTTCCTCGAACTCACCGCGGTACTTGGCACCGGCGACCATCGAACCCATGTCGAGGGAGATGACTGTCTTGCCGCGCAACGACTCCGGCACGTCGCCGGCGACGATGCGCTGGGCGAGTCCTTCGACGATGGCGGTCTTGCCGACACCGGGTTCACCGATGAGAACCGGGTTGTTCTTGGTCCGACGGCTGAGGACCTGCACGACGCGCCGGATCTCGGTGTCGCGGCCGATGACCGGGTCGAGCTTGCCCTCGCGGGCGGCCGCGGTCAGGTCGGTCGAGTACTTCTCGAGAGCCTGGTAGGTCGATTCGGGGTCCTCAGAGGTGACCCGCGCACTGCCTCGCACGGCGACGAACGCCTCGCGCAGGGCCTGCGGAGTCGCACCGAGGTTGTGCAGCAGTTTGGCGACATCGGAGTCACCGGTCGCCAGACCGACGACGACGTGCTCGGTCGAGACGTACTCGTCGTCGAGCTCGCCGGCCAGTTGCTGGGCAGCGGTGACGGCCGCGATCGATTCGCGGGATAGTTGAGGCGTCGAGCTGGCGCCGGATACCGTCGGCATGCGATCGACCAGAGCCTGGGCCTGCGCACGAACGCTCGACGGGTCCACGCCCACTGCCTTGAGCAGCGGCGACGCGATGCCGTCGGACTGATCGAGCAGTGCCACGAGGATGTGGGCCGGTCGCACGTCGGGGTTGCCAGCACTGGCCGCCGCCTGCACAGCAGAGCTCAATGCTTGCTGCGTCTTGGTGGTGGGGGTGAAGCTGTCCACTCGCGTGCACCTTTCTCTTTAGTCCAACAGGCTCAAGTATGAGCCCTACGAGGTCTGTAACGCCACTAGAGTTGAGTGCATTCCGCTCAGGTCTACTAGATTTGTGATCTAGAACACTATCCGTGCCGCCGCGTCGTCGACCGGCAGTATTGAATGCATGACCGCAGACAGCTCCGCCCGGGAGAACGCGACACAGTCCGACGCCCCTGCCGCCACGGACGCGGCAGTGATCTTCGTTCTCTTCGGGTCGACCGGCGACCTCGCCAAGCGGATGGTCCTGCCCTCGCTGTTCGAACTCCACCGTCGCGGCCTGCTCCCGGACGGGTGGCAGCTCGTCGGCAACGGCCGGGGCGACCGCACTGACGACGAGTTCCGGCAGCACGTGAAGGACGCGATCGAGGAATTCGGTTCGGACGCGTCGGTGTCCTCGGACGAATGGGCCTCGTTCGCCGAGACCATTCGATTTGCCGGCGGCGGGTTCACCGCCGACGACCCCGGCCGCCTGCTGGAGGTGATCGACGCCGGCCGAGACGCCATCGGCGGCACGGCCCAGCTGGTCCACTATCTCGCCCTCCCGCCGACCACCTTCGTCGACTACACGGAAGCGATCGCCGCGCACGGTCTCGCGAAGAACTCGCGCGTCGTCTACGAGAAGCCGTTCGGTACGTCACCCGACGGATTCCGGACCCTCGACGAGGCGGTCCACGAATCCCTCGACGAGGACCAGATCTACCGGATCGACCATTTCCTGGGGAAGGAGAGCACCCAGAACCTGCACGTGCTGCGTTTCGCCAACGGCCTGTTCGCCGGGGTGTGGAACCGCGAGCACGTGGAGGAGGTCCAGATCGACGTCCCGGAAACCCTCGACATCGCCGACCGCGCCGCGTTCTACGACGCCACCGGGGCATTCCTGGACATGATCGTCACGCACCTGTTCCAGGTGGCGGCCGAAGTCGCGATGGAACCTCCGGTCTCGCTCGGCGCCGAGGACCTGCTCGGCGCCCGGGAGTCGGTCATCGCCGCCTTCCGGCCGCTCGACCCCGCCGAGGTGGTCTTCGGTCAATACGAGGGCTACCGCGACACCGAGGGCATCCCCGACGACTCCACCACCGAGACGTTCGCGGCGGTACGCCTGTGGGTCGACACCGACCGCTGGCACGGTGTCCCGTTCCTGCTCCGTACCGGCAAGATGCTCGACCACAGCGCGCAACGCCTCAGCCTGGTCTTCCGCGCCCCCGCCGACGGTCCGCTGACCGACACTCCGACCGACGGCACCGTGCTGACCTTCGACCTGGCCGGCGACGGTGCCATCGATCTCGCCGTCACGATCAAGGAACCGGGTTCGGGGACCGACCTGTCCGTCGCGCACATGACCGAGAAGCTCGACGAGGTGGCCGACGGATTGTCGCCTTATGCACGACTGATCGTCGATGTGCTGCGCGGTGACCGGTCGCTGTTCACCCGGCCCGACGGCCTCGCACATGTCTGGGAGGTCGCGGCACCGGTACTGACGAATCCGCCTGCACCGCAACCATATCCGGCAGGGTCGACCGGCCCCGCGGCCGCCGGCGACCTGTGCGGCGGGTCCGGCTGGATCTGAGGACGAGAGTCAGATCCGGTTGCGGTTTTTCCCGGTTGCCGGGATAAACCGCAACCGGATCCGCGGCACCTGCATCAATCACCAAGCTGCCGATCGAGGTTGATGGCCGCGCTGATCAGCGCTAGGTGGGTGAACGCCTGCGGCATGTTGCCCAGTTGTTCTCCGGTCAGACCCACCTGCTCGGCGTACAGGCCGAGGTGGTTGGCGTGGGTGAACATCTTCTCGAGCGCGAGACGCGCGTCGCCCAGACGGCCGGTCCGGGTGAGCGCCTCGACGTACCAGAACGAGCACAGCGAGAAAGTGCCCTCGGATCCGTCGATGCCGTCGTGCCCGCCGTCGGTGTCGTACCGGAACACCAGGGAGTCGCTCACCAGTTCTTCCTCGATCCGCTGGAGAGTGCTGAGGAACCGATCGTCGGTGGGCGACAACAACTTCACGGCGGGGATCAGCAACAGTGCCGCGTCCAGGCGGTCGGAATCGAGGGTCTGGACGAACGCTCCCACCTCGGCGTTCCAACCCCGCTCCATGATCTGTACGAAGATGTCGTCGCGGGCCTTCATCCAACCGGCGACGTCACCGGGCAGTCCGCGCTGACGGCTCATCCGGATCATCCGCTCCAGCGCCACCCACGACATCACGCGCGAGTAGACGTAGTCCTGCGGCTTGCTGCGCACCTCCCAGATGCTCTGGTCCGGGCGATCCCAGTTGTCGACGAGCCAGCCGGCCACCGTGCACAGATGTGTCCACGATCCATAGGAGATGCCCGGTCCGTACTTGTTGTACAGGTACACCGAGTCGATGAGTTCGCCGTAGATGTCGAGCTGGAGTTGATCAGCGGCGGCGTTCCCGATCAGCACCGGCGAGGTCTGCCGGTAACCCTCCCAATGATCGAGCTCGGTCTCGGCCGGTGGTGGATCGCCGTCGAGCGTGTACATCAATCGCAGCGGCCCCAGATCTCCCGACACGTCAGCGCCGTCGTCGAATCGGCAGGTCAGCCAGTCCATGAACGCACTCGCTTCGTCGGTGAACCCCAGCCTGAGCAACGCGTAGAGCGTGAACGCCGCGTCGCGGATCCACACATAGCGGTAGTCCCAGTTCCGTTCGCCACCGATCTCTTCGGGAAGTGCGGCGGTGACCGCGGACACCACCGCCCCGGATGGTTCATGCGTCAGCAGTTTGAGTGTGAGCGCCGACCGATGCACCATCTCCCGCCATCGGCCGGTGTAGGAGGACCGAGAGACCCAGTCCTGCCAGAACGCGACGGTCGCGGCGACGACCGCGGGAGAACTGTCGTGGTCGAGTAGTTCCGGCCCGATGGGGTCGGGAGCGAGGACGAACGTGACGCATTCGCCGGTCTCGACGGTGAAGTCGGCCAGCGCATCCCGGTCGTCGACCGTGTCGACGCTGACGGTCGAGACGAGATGCAGCACCAGGTCGTCGGTCTCGAAGCGAACCCGGGATTCGTCCTCGACGACGAGGGAATGCTCCGCACGGCCGTAGTCGAACCGCGGCGCGACCGTCACGCGGAACCGGACGGAACCCCGCACACAGGAGATCCGACGGATGATCCGCGTTCGGTGGTCGGGATCGTGTGGTCTGGCGATCGGCATCAGGTCCTGCACCTCGGCGACTCCGTCCTCGCTCAGGAAGCGGGTGACGAGCACGTTGGAGTCCGGAAGGTAGAACTGCCGGGTGGTGACATCACCGTCGACCGGTTCCACCATCCAGGCGCCGCCCCGGTGCGCATCGAGCAACGAGCCGAACACGCTCGGCGAGTCGAACCGCGGACAGCAGAACCAGTCGATCCGCCCGTCGACTCCCACGACGGCCGCGGTGCGGAGGTCACCGATGACACCGTGGTCGGCGATCGGCAGATAGTCGCCGGTGGAGTCGGCAGTCGTCGCGCCGTCGCAGCGGGAAGTCGGGGTGGCGTCCTCGCCGGATTCGGTCGCGGTGCTCATGGCCGCCATTCGGCGCGTGACCCGTCCCGGATGGGCCGGCGTGAAGCGATCATGTTCGCCAATCCGCCGACCCCGAACACGCCGATATCGGACACTCGGTGCGAGGAGCACCTCTCGACGGAAGGAAGCATCGGTGGCGACAAGCAGTGCGGGCACGAGCATGACCGACGACGCCGCCAGCGTCTTCGCCGACGCCAAGGCCTACACCGACGAGCCGCGACTGCATGCCGCGATGGCGTACCTGCGTGCGCACGATCCGGTGCCGCGCGTCGACCACGGTCCGTACCGGCCGTTCTACGCCATCACCAGGCACGCCGACATCATGGACATCGAGCGCGCCAACAACCTGTGGCTCAGTGAACCGCGACCGGTGCTGACCACCGCGGCCGCCGAGGACGCCGCACGAGCGCAGCTCGAATCCGGTGCGGGACTGCGCACCTTGATCCACATGGACGACCCTCATCACCGCAAGGTCCGCGCGATCGGCGCCGACTGGTTCCGACCGAAGGCCCTGCGGGATCTGCAGTCGCGCGTCGACGAACTCGCCGAGCGCTACGTCGACCGGATGCGCGACATCGGCCCGGAGTGCGACTTCGTCGAGGAGATCGCGGTCGGTTTCCCGCTGTACGTCATCCTCTCGCTGCTGGGTCTCCCCGAAGCGGACTTTCCGCGGATGCACCAGCTCACACAGGAGATGTTCGGTGCCGACGACGCCGAGTACCGGCGAGGGGCAACCCTCGAGGAGCGAATGGCGACACTCCTGGACTTCTTCGCCTACTTCGGCAAGCTGACCGACTCCCGGCGCGCTCACCCGACCGAGGACCTCGCGTCGGCCATCGCCAACGGCCTCGTCGACGGCGAGCCCCTCTCCGACGTGGACACCGCGTCGTACTACGTGATCGTGGCGAGCGCCGGGCACGACACCACCAAGGACGCGATCTCCGGTGGGCTACGGGCGCTGATCGAGAATCCCGGTGAACTCGAACGTCTCCGACGCGGACCCGAACTCATCGGCACCGCGGTCGAGGAGATGATCCGATGGACCACGCCGGTCAAGGAATTCATGCGCACCGCGGCCGAGGACACCTCGGTGCGGGGTGTCCCCATCGCCAAGGGTGAATCCGTCTATCTCGCCTACACATCGGGCAACCGGGACGAAGAGGTCTTCGACGATCCGCACACCTTCGACGTCGGCCGCTTCCCCAACAAACACCTGTCGTTCGGTTACGGCGTCCACTTCTGCCTCGGCGCCGCACTGGCTCGAATGGAGATGAGGAGCTTCTTCGCCGAGTTGATCCCGCGGCTCGACACCATCGAACCGGCTGGAAAGCCCGAGCTGGCCGCAACCGTCTTCGTGGGTGGACTCAAGCACCTGCCGGTCCGTTACTCGCTGCGCTGATCGAGCCGAATGTCATTCGGTTGGCTGACAATCCTAGTGGCAGCTGTCATTTCGTGAACCGACGGGGTCGGATGTCCGTCGGCTGGCTGCGTGGTCCCCGACAGCGCCCCCGCATATCATTGGCCCGCCCCATCGCCACCTTTCGAGGAGTACCTGTGGACGAGCTCACCAAGGGCTCCAAGACCGCCCTGAGCACGACCGCGCACCTCGTCGAGGTGCACAGCGGTTCGCCCGACGACGTCGACCTCATCGCAGTGCTCCTGACCGCGGGGCACAAGGTCCGCACGGACGACGACCTGATCTTCTTCAACAATCCCAGCTCCTCCGGAGTCCGGTTGCAGGGCTCGAGTTCTTGTGTCGTCGACTTGCCGTCGGCGCCCCCGGACGTCGACCGGATAGTCGTTGCGGCAAGTACCGAGGCACAGCGGAAGACTGTCGAACAGATCGGCCCGCTGACGGTGACCATCTCGGGTTCGGGCACATGGGCGTTCACCCCACCGGACCCGGGCCCCGAGACAGTTCTCCAGTTGGTGGCGTTCTATCGCCGGGACGGAGATTGGAAGCTGGACGCGATCGGACAGGGTTACCGCGAGGGGTTGGCCGCCTTCGCCACCGACTTCGGAATCGTGGTCGACGACGCGCCGAACCAGCAGACTGCACAGATCGCGACGCCGGCCCCTCCGACACCTGCCGCCCAACCGGCGCCGGAAGCACGATCACCGATCAACATGTCCAAGGTCAAGGTCTCGATCACGAAGGACTCGACGGAAAAGACCGCGTCCATCGACCTTCGCAAAGGATCCTCGGATTGGGTTCTCACCGTCGGCCTCGAGTGGGACGGGCGCGGCGCCGTGTACGAGGCCGACGGTCGGGTCAAGCAGTACGGCCAGGGAGACCTCGACGTGTACTTCTTCTGCCGCGACGAGGTCGCGCACAAGTATGTGGTCATCAGCGGCGAGCAGGGCCACCGTGGCGACCTACGCAGTTGGCCCTTCATCGAGCACCACGGGGACAGCCGCGGTCCAGGACGAGGGAACAAGCCCGCCGTCGAGCAGGTCACGGTGCTACCGAAGGAGAACGGCGATCTCCTCGTCAATGTGTACCAATCCGTCGACAACGGGGCCGGTGCGATCGACAAGTTCGGCAGGCCGCGGGTGGCGATCCGATACGGACGACCGGGCAAGAACGGCCTACCCGAGCCGGACAGCGACGAGATCCTCGTCCATGTCGGCAACAGCAAGAACTCGTTCTGGGCAACGGTTGCACACATCGATGTGCAGGACGGTGTGCTGAAGGTCGACGGGACGACCCGCTACAGCAAATTCTTCTCCGAGCGGATGCCCACTCTCGACCGCACCGGGAAGTGGGTGCGCAGTGCCAAGGAGGCACCGACCGGACGCAGCAAGAAGGCGAACGGCTCGGGGCTGGACCGCTACCACGGAGAGCTGTGACGGCACTCGGGAAACCCCGGACAGCAGAACGGTTTCAGTTCTCGACGGTCAGTTCCACCCGCTCGTCGTAGAAGCAGATGAGGTCCCGCACTGGCTCGGCGTCGATCAGCGGATCGGTGTAGGTCCACGCCACGTCGGGCACGACGTCGTCGCCGACGATCGCCGAGAAGTAGCTCGCCTCACCCTTGTACGCGCACACCGTGACGGTGTCCGACGGGACGAGCAGGTCCATCCGGACATCCTCGCGCGGAAGGTAATGACGGGGCGGCAGATGGGTTTCGAGTAACAGCGTCGGGCGTCGACTCTCCGCCAGGACCGTGTCGCCCACCGTCACCACAACATGCCGGTTGGTGTCGAGACAGTCGATGCGCTGGAACGGATCGTGTGGATGACCGATCGCCGTCTGGTCCTCCTCCCGCCACTCGTCGAAAGCCGACCAGTCCAGCAGGACGTGATCGGCGAGGTCCGGGTCCTGCGGCCGAAACCCGGCGCCGCGCAGTGTCCGTCCGCCGGCCTGGAGGTCGTAGACCGTGCCGGTCGTGGTGTGGAGCGCGAACGGATCGTCGGGCGTCAGGATCGACGCATGTTCGGCGGCAGCGTCGGTCTGCTGTGGATTGTCGAGTCGCGCAACAACATCGGAAGCGGGTACGGCGTAGCACCCGACCACTCGATGTGGCTCCCAGACCTGGAGGGCCGTCGCCGAGTCGACGACGACCTGCCCGTCGACCATAGCGCGCACCCGCCGGCGCATGTCCGCCCAGCGCAGCGAACCGAGCTGGGACATCGTGAGTTCGTCCATCGACGTGGCCATGGTCCGATCGTCCTCCGATCACGCCGCGCGCGCCAGCGCTCCTGTGGCGTCGGCGCACGGCGTGATCTTTCGGTGCTTTCGGATTGAAGGGAGGGCGCCTCGATGGTGTCAGGTCCCGGACTTGTTGCCGTTCTCGTCGGCGTCGGGCGCATAGGTCCCGTTCGAGTAGGGGTTGTACTCGTTCGTGAACAGCGTCTTGGCGTCGATGCCCGGTTTCAGTTCGCCCAGCCGGACGGCCTCGTCGATCCAGACCGTGAACTCGTTGGGATCGATCACCCCGCCCGGGGTCGGCACGCCCGCGCTCTTCCACTGTTTCACGAAGTCGGTGTTCTCGTTCCGTCCACGCCCCTCGATGATCTCGACGAACTCGGCCACGACCTCCTCGCGCGGATGCAACTGGGCCCACCGCAGTGCCCGGGCGTACCCCTGGACGAAATCGGCGACGGCCGCCTTGTTCTTCTCGACGAAGTCGCGCCGCAAGACCGTGCTGGAGATCGCGAGATCGCCGATCAGGCTGGTGTCTCGGAAGATCTCGTGGAGTCCACCGGAATGTAGGGCCACGTCCTTGAAGATGGTGCCCAGGTTGCCTGCATCGATCTGGCCGGATCGCAGGGCCTGCTCGGTGTTGATCGGCGGGACCACCGTCAGCTGGACCGATTTGATCTCTTTGTCTGTCAGTCCTTCTCGGTGCAGCCACTCGACGATCGCATACTCGTGGTACGCACCGAGCGTGTTGATTCCGACCTTCTTGCCTATCAGATCCCGGGCCGTCCTGATCCCACTGCCCTCCAGGGAGTAGTAACCATGGAAGGTGTCGCCATCCGAGCCGACGTCGGAGATCACCGATACGATCGGAGCTCCGGCGTCCTGCAATTTGGCGACGGATCCGTTGAAGGCCCCGCCGATCTCGATCTCCCCGGTCGCGACGGACTGGATGTCCTGCGGTCCGCTGGTCGTGTCACCGACCCACTTGAGTGACACCTCGTCGAAATACCCAAGCGACTCTGCGAGTTCGTACCACCGCACCTGTGAGGGGGTGCCCTGGTATCGCAGGACGACCTTGCCGTCCTCGGTGACGGCACCACCGCCACCACAACCGGTCAGGATGATCGCCAGGGTGGCGACGACGATGGTCAGACCCGTGAGTGGCGATCGTCTTCTCGGCAAGGTCATGTCGGGCTGTCCTCTCAGGTGGGGTGAAACGTCACGATCCGACGAACTGGCCGCCGGAGACCGACACCGACGGTGAGCCGTCGGGACCGACCGGAATGTCGCCCTCGACCGTCGTGCGGTAGAGAGTGCGGTGGATGTCCAGATGGTTGATGTCACCGGGAGCCAGGTGCGCGGTGGCGCGGTTGTCCCAGACCGCCACACTGCCGTCGCGCCAACGGAACCGGACCGTGTACGCGGGATTGGTGACCTCCTCGAAAAGCAGGTCCAGGAGCGCGTCGCTCTGTTTGCGGCTGTATCCGACGATGCGACTTGTGAAACCGGGCTGTACGAACAGGAGCTTCTCCCCGGTGACGGGGTGTACCCGTACGACGGGGTGTTCAGTGACCAGCGGGGTCTTCTGCACCTTTTGGCCGTAGGAACTGTCGGCGGCGAAGATCGGGTGCCGGCCCCCGAATCGGTGCTCGGCACGCAACCCGTCGGCCAACTCCTGCAGCGACTTCGGCAGTCCGGCATAAGCAGCGGCCAGGTTGGTCCAACTCGTGTCGCCGCCCCGGTCCGGCGCGGTGTCGGCACGCAGGATCGTGACCGCCGGCGGATTCACGAGGGCGGTGACATCGGTGTGCCACTCGTTGGTGTAACCGGCGGCCTTGACGCCGAACTTTCGCTCGTAGTCCCGATTGTCGACCTTCAGGATCTCCGGGAACTCCGTCGGTGCGTCATCGTCATAGGGATGTGAAGCGGTGACGCGACCGAAGGTCCGCGAGAAGGCGATGTGCTCGGCGTGTCCGAGTCGCTGGTCGCGGAAGAACAGCACCTTGTTGCGGTGCAGCGCGTCGACGAGGGCTTCGGCGGTCTCGCCCTCGAGCGGTGCGGCCAGGTCGAGGCCGTCGATGTAGGCGCCGATGTGGCCGGCCGCCGGATGGACGTGGAAGGGGGCCGTACGGACGGCGTCGGTGGTGTCGATGATGGTCATGCTCGTTCCTCTCGAAAGAGTTTGGGGGTCAATGGTTCTGGGAGCGGTCAGCGCGCCAGGAAGGGTTCGCCGGAGACCGATCGCGACTGACGGCCGTCGACGCCGACCGGGATGTCACCTTCCACCGTGGTCCTGTGCAGCACGCGGACGACGTCGAGGTGATCGAGATCGGTCGGGGCCTGATGGATGGTCGCGCGGTTGTCCCAGACACCGATGCTGTTCGGGGTCCAGCCGATCCGGACGGTGTAGGCCGGATCGGTGATCTCTGCGAACAACAGATCGAGCAGGCGGTCGCTCTGGCTCGCACTGACTCCCAGGATGCGGCTGGTGAAGCCAGGGTTGACGTAGAGCAGTTTACGGCCGGTGACCGGGTGGACACGGACAACCGGGTGCTCGCTGACGATGTTGGCCTCCGCGGTGAGCGACTGTGCTTCCGAGTCGGACGTCCACTTCGGTGTCCGTCCGCCGAAGCGATTCTCGGCGTACAACCCCTCGAGGAATCGCTGTAACGATGCCGGCAGGTTGTCGTAAGCGGCACCGAGATCGGCCCACGTGGTGTCGCCGCCGAAGTCGGGCACCAGTTCGGCGCGCAGCACCGTGACAGCCGGCGGATTGACCAGCGCGGTCACATCCTGATGCCAAAAACTCGCGTAACTGTATTTCCGGGCACCGCCACGTCGTGCGTAGGTCCTGGAGTCGACCTCGAGGATCTCGGGATGCCCGTCCGGTGACTTGTCGGTGTAGCCGAGTGGGTGGGCGTCGGTGACCGGACCGAAGACCCTCGTGAACTCGATCTGCTGGGCATGGCTGATCGGTTGGTCGCGGAAGAAGAGCACCTTGTACTCGAAGAGGGCAGAGCGTAACGCCTCCGCGGTGACGTCAGAGATCGGCTCCGAGACATTCGTGCCGGAGACCTCCGCACCGATGTAACCGGCGATGGGTTCGACGGTGAGCTGAGATGACGGCCGCGAACGGTCGAGGACTGAGGTCATGTGAGAACTCCTGGTCTACTTGAGTGTCACCAGAACTCGCCTCCGCCGGCCGGACCGGGTCGGACGGGGTGACACCATCGGGGATTACCGGGCGCCACGGCCCGCGGCAAGACCTCGCCCCACAATGTGGAACACGACCCGCGCACGGCCGAAAAGTCGCACGGATAAGTTCATCCTGGGCTCAACGGTTTCCGCGACCAGGCACCGCCCGCCACGATTGGGAGCGGCCGAGTCGCCCGACCGGTCATGTGGTGACGAGGAGCCGACATGGCCGATCTCGAGCAGCAGCGCCGGTCCGGCGCACAGGCGGTGGAACGCGCCGTCGCGGTGTTGCACGCGTTCGACTGTGACAGCGGTCAGCTCACCGTTTCCGAGATCGCCGAACGTTGCGGGTTACCCGCGAGCACCACGCACCGGATCGTCACCGCCCTCGTCCGGGGCGGCATGCTCGAGCGCGCCGATCACGGGACGTACACCGTCGGAGAGACGATCTCCACCCTTGCCAAACGCCGCGGACCCGGCCTCGACATCGATTCCGCCGCTCCACATCTCCATGCTCTGTCGGCCACCATCGGGATCACTGCGAGCCTCGGGATCACCGACGGGCCGGAGGCGGTGACCCTGTACTCGGCTCGCCCGCCCGTTCGATGGTGCACGATGCAGATTCCCGACGACCGCACCGCTCTCGACCTCAGCGCGATGGGACAGGCCATCGTCGCGTTCGGTCGATCTCGTGCCACAACCGTTGTCCGAGAACCGGGTACGTCGACCAGGGGTGCCGCCCAGGCCCGACGCCGCGGTTACGTGATCTCCGCTCCGTCACAGGGTGTCACCGCGATCGCGGTGCCGGTGTTCGACGGCCAAGGACGCGTACGGGCGTCGATCGGCGTGCAGGCCAACAGTTTACGCTTGCGCGACGACCTCATCACCCAGATCCACCCGATCATGCGGTCGACCGCGGAGCGACTTCGACATGTCCTCGGCAGGCCGGCGAGAACGGCTTCACCGCAGATCATTTGAACCAGCCCGGACATTAGTCGCCCGATTCCCGATCGGGCGTGACAGCGTATGTGCGGGCCGCACCGGAACACCGACCGAGGTGCCGGGCCCGCCCCGACGCCGGCAGTCCCGCCGGCGCAGTCGTGGCTCGTCACGAGCCCGACACCGAACAGAGGAGAGAACCATGCCCGTCCGCCTGCCCGCACGTCTGCGGACGCTGATCGGTCTGCTCGTGGTGGCGGTGATCGCGACCGCCTGCGGCAGCTCCGGTAGCGAACCCGCCACCACCGCCGACGGCAAAACGGTGCTCCGTTTCCTGACGTCCCCAGCCTCGGTGCAGTACCCCGAACTCGCCGCCGACCTCGGCTACTTCCAGAAAGTCGCGCTGGAGTCGGTGGGCGACAGCACAAGCGGCCCTCAGGCGATCCAGGCGGTCGCCACCGGTGAGACCGAGTTCGGATCGGCGTTCAACGGGGCCATCGTCAAGCTCGCGGCCGGCGGGTCCAAGATCACCTCGGTGGTCGACTCGTATGGTGCGGACGCCGAGACCTTCAACGGGTTCTATGTCCTCGACGGCGGTCCCGTCCGCAGCGCCCGCGACCTCATCGGAAAGAAGGTGGGTGTCAACACGCTGGGTGCGCACTCGGAGTTCGTGATCCGTGAATGGTTGGCGCGTGAGGGCCTGTCCAAGAGCGAGATCGACTCCGTCGAGCTGGTCGTCGTCCCACCCCTCAACACCGAGGAGGCGCTGCGGCAGGGCCAGATCGACGCGGGCAACTTCAGCGGCATCTTCCGCGACCGGGCGCTCGACCGCGGGGGGTTACGGGTGTTGTTCACGGACAAGATCTTCGGCGACTTCAGCTACGGCACCTATGTGGTCCGCGACGATTTCAAACAACAGAACGCCGACGCGGTGAAGGACTTCGTCCAGGGCACCGCGCGCGCGATCCGGTGGACCCAGGTCACCCCGCGGTCGGAGGTGGTCGCGCGTTTCAAGAAGATCATCGCCGGCCGAGGCAAGGGTGAGGACCCGGAGCTCGCCGAGTACTGGAAGAGCTCGTCGATCCCCGCGGCCGGCGGCGTGATCGCCGACAAGGAGATCCAGCTCTGGATCGACTGGCTGGTCCGCAACGGCGAACTCGAGAAGGACAAGCTCTCCGCATCGGACCTCTACACCAACGACGACAACCCTTACGCGAACGGCACCTACCCGCCCGAGTCGGGGCCCGACGGACAACCTGTGAAGGCGGCAGACGCACCATGACCACAACGACCACACCCCGAGCCGGGAGAACAACCCAGACCGCCACCACCGGCGCCCTGCCGGACCCGCTCGCGGCTCCCACCCCGACGGCGAAACTCGAACTCCGCGGGGTGCGAAAGACATTCCGTTCGGCCGACCGTGAAGAATTCGTGGCGCTCGACGACGTGTCCATCGCTGCGCCCGAGGGCGAGTTCCTCGTGCTGGTCGGACCCAGTGGCAGTGGCAAGTCCACGCTGCTGGACCTGGTCGGCGGTCTCACGCAACCCACCTCCGGCGAGATCCTCCTCGACGGCAGGCGGATCGTCGGACCCGGCCTCGACCGGGGCATCGTCTTCCAGCAGTATGCGTTGCTGCCGTGGCGGACCGCTCGCGGCAACATCGAGTTCGGACTCGAGGCGAAGGGCGTGGGACGCCGGGAGCGCAGGGCGATCGCCGACGAGTACCTCGCACTTGTCGGACTCTCGGGCTTCGGCGACCACCATCCGCACGAATTGTCCGGCGGCATGAAGCAGCGGGTCGCAATCGCCCGGAGCCTCGCCTACGACCCCGAGGTCCTGCTGATGGACGAGCCGTTCGCGGCCCTCGACGCGCAGACCCGGGAGTCGCTGCAGGACGAACTGCGCCGGATCTGGACCGCAACCGGCAAGACGATTCTGTTCATCACCCACGGGATCGACGAGGCGATCTACCTCGGCAACCGCGTCGCGGTGCTCACCGAACGTCCGGGACGCATCAAAGAGGTCCTCCAGATCGAGCTGGATCGCGACGACGTCGAGGACCTCCGGTCGACGGAGCAGTTCCGCGACTACCGTCACCGGATCTGGCTCTCGTTGCGTCCCGAACAGCGGACCGACGCATCAGGCGAAGTGGACAAGTCACTGCAGCACAACCGGATCGGAGCCACCCATGTCTAGTTCCACCGCGATCGAGCACGAGACCGTCACCGCTGCCGACGAACCCGGGCCTGTCGAATCGCCGGCGATCGCCGAACCCGCGCCCTCCGCACGAAGGGGCCGAACCGTCCGGTCCGCGAGTGGCACCGGGTTGTCGATCGGCCGGGTCGTCGTCCAGTCCTCGGCCGTACTGGTCGTGCTGGCGATCATCTGGGAGGTCGCACCCAGGATCGGCGTGGTGGACTCCACCTTCCTTCCCCCGCTCTCGACGGTTCTCCAGACACTCGCCGAGCTGACCGCCAACGGCCAGCTGTGGGAGCATGTTTCGGCCAGTCTGAGTCGCGCGATCCAGGGGTTCGTCGTGGCGGTGATCATCGCCGTCCCGCTCGGATTGCTCATCGGTTGGTACCGCACGGTCGCGCAGTGGCTCAATCCGGCGCTCGAACTCTTCCGCAACACCGCACCGCTCGCGCTGCTCCCCGTCTTCGTCCTCATCCTGGGCATCGGCGAGACGTCCAAGGTAGCGCTGGTGATCTATGCGTGCGTCTTCCCGATTCTGCTGAACACGATCTCCGGGGTGCGCAATGTCGATCCGCTGCTGATCAAATCGGCACGCAGTCTGGGTCTGTCGCCCTTCCGGCTGTTCCAGAAGGTGGTGCTGCCCGCCGCGTTGCCGACCGTGTTCACCGGCCTCCGGCTGTCCGCCGCGGCCTCGATCCTCGTTCTCATCGCCGCCGAGATGGTCGGCGCGAACGCAGGTCTCGGTTTTCTCATCATGGCTTCGCAACTCAACTTCCAGATCCCGGAGATGTACGCCGGAATCCTCACCATCGCGCTCGTCGGCGTCGTCTTCAACGTGGTACTGGTCCAGATCGAGCGTCGACTCTCGACGTGGCGCGTCGATCCCACCGCCTGACACGTCACACCCGTCACCTCCGACCCGCCTGAAAGGTGGACTTCTCCCACATGCCTCGTCAACTGCACCTCAACGCGTTCGTCATGGGCGTCGGCCACCATGAAGCCGCGTGGCGTCACCCTCGGACCGATCAGCACCGGTTGCACGATGTCAACCATTTCGTCGAGCTCGGACAGATCGCCGAGCGGGGACGCTTGGACTCGATCTTCCTGGCGGACACACTGGCCGTCGGCCCCAACGTCGCCCGGAACACCCAGTCGATCTTCGAACCGCTGACGCTGCTGAGCGCGGTCGCGTCCCACACTCGGAACATCGGTCTGATCGCCACGGCGTCGACGAGTTACAACAGTCCGTATTCGCTGGCGCGAGCCTTCAATTCGCTGGATCACATCAGTGGTGGACGGGTCGGCTGGAACATCGTCACATCCGCTCAACTCGACGAGGCCCGCAACTTCGGTGGCACCGACACACCGGCCCATGCCGACCGGTACGCCCGGGCCGAAGAGTTCGTCGACGTCGTGGTGAAGCTGTGGGAGAGCTGGGACGTCGATGCGGTGGTGCTTGATCCCGATGCCGCGATCTTCGCCGATCCGACCCGCGTGCACACCATCGATCACCAGGGCGAGTTCTTCGGTGTTCGTGGGCCGTTGAACTCGCCGCGCTCACCGCAGGGAAGACCGGTACTGGTGCAGGCCGGATCGTCGGAGGCAGGGAAAGAACTCGCCGCGCGTGTGGCCGAGGTGGTGTTCACCGCCCAACGGACGATCGGCGAGGGACGGGAGTTCTACGACGATCTGAAGGCCCGAGCGGTCCGGCACGGCCGGGACCCGGGTGACGTGCGAATCCTGCCGGGTCTGGTCCCGTACATCGCCGACACCGAGGCCCGCGCACTCGAACTCGAGCAGGAGTTCACCGACCTGATATCTCCGGACTACGCGCTCGCACAACTGTCGTCGATCTTCGGTCGCGACCTGTCCGGCATCTCGCTGGACGCCAGATTGCCCGAACTGCCGCCGGAGTCGGAGATCGAGGGCCAGAAGAGCCGATCGACACTTGTGCGCAAGCTGGCAGCGGAATCGGATCTGACCATCCGTGAGCTGGTCGCACGCCTCGGCGGTGGTCGCGGACACCGGTCGATCGCCGGGACGCCGGAACAGATAGCCGACGACCTGATCTCCTGGTTCGATGCCGGGGCAGCCGACGGGTTCAACATCATGCCGCCGTATCTGCCCGGCGGGCTCGAGGACTTCGTCGATCATGTGGTCCCGATCCTGCAGCGCCGCGGGGTGTTCCGTGACGACTACGCCGAGACGACTCTGTCGGGCCACTATCGACCCGCGTCGGACTCGCGCGTGCCAGGTTCCCGCCACGGAGTCGAAGGGGACGTGGTCACCACGGCGCGCGGATGACCCCGGTCGGCAACCGGAGCCGAGAGGCACTGTCCGAGACAGATTCCGGGCCACATACCGAAGAGATCGGGTCCCGGCCACTGCGGTCGCTCGCATGGACCGTCTACATCCCAGCCGCGGCCTACGGAATCGGACAGGGCGCCGCGGCGCCGGTCATGGTGCTGACGGCCATCGACATGGGGGCCGGGTTCGCGCTGGCCGGTCTCACCGTGGCGGTCGTCGGACTCGGCCAGGTGCTCGGCGACCTGGTGTCGGGGCAGGTCGTCGCACGGCTCGGCGAGCGGTGGTCGATCGTCCTGGCGAGTTCCATCGCCATTGCGGGTGTCATCACCTGCCTGGTCGCAGGCTCGATCGGCGTGCTGCTCGGCGGCATCCTCGCGGTCGGCCTGGCCAACGCGGTGTGGGGCCTCGCACGTCAGAACTATCTCTCGCTCGCAGTGCCGTTCGCATGGCGTGCCCGGGCGATGTCGCTGTTCGGCGGTGCGATGCGGTTCGGATTCTTCGTCGGTCCGCTGATCGGGGCCGGTGCCATCGCTCTCGTCGGCGTGCGCGGCGGCTTCGTCGTCCAGCTGGTCGCCGTGGTGATCGCCGGCGCACTCATGGTGCGGCTCCCCGACCCAGAGGGTGCAGGAGGGTCGGCGCAGGCGATGAGTCTCGGGGCCACGTTGCGCAGGCATCGCCGGCTCCTCGCCACCCTCGGGATGGGGTCGTTGCTGCTGGGCGTGGCCCGGGCCGCACGGGACTCGGTGCTGCCGCTCTGGTCGGATCACCTCGGACTCTCACCGGCGACCGCGAGTCTCGTGTTCGCCGCGGGAGCGGCCGTCGACGTGCTGTGTGCTTATCCAGCCGGACATCTGATGGACCGGTTCGGGCGGACGTTCGTCGCCATTCCGTCGATCCTTCTACTGGCGCTGTCCTACTTCCTCATCCCGTTCACCACGTCGCTGACGTGGTTTGCGATCGTGGCGCTGGTTCTCGGCATCGGCAATGGGTTCGGCAACGGGGTGATCATGACGATCGGGGCCGATGCGGCGCCGGCGGACGGTCGGGCGGAGTTCCTCGCCGTCTGGCGGTTGTCGCACGATGCGGGATTCCTCGCGGGACCGCTGAGCATCGCGGGGCTGGCCGCCGTCGCACCGTTGTCGGTCGCGGTGTTCGCGGCGTCCGGTCTGTCGGCGGCGGGTGCTGTACTCCTGGCACGTTTCGTGCCTCGGTACACACCTGACCGGCCACGAACGAGTGACCGCTTCGAGACTCGAGTTGACGCCCCGACGAGACCCACCGGTGCGACGATGGGCAGGTGACCAGGCCCACGGACACCGACCGCACCGGCTCCGACGACGCCGAGTGGAACCGCTCCCAGCGCGACGAAACGGAAACCCAACGGCTGGACCGCAACTGGAACTCGCTCCTGCAGGAGCTCCGCGTCGTGCAGACGGGCGTGCAGATCCTGACCGGGTTCCTGCTCACCCTGCCGTTTCACGACGGGTTCGAGGAACTCGGCGGGGTGCTGCGGACCATCTACCTGATCACCGTGTCGTGCGCCGTCGGTGCGGCGATCCTGCTCGCCGCGCCGGTGGCCCTGCACCGGGCGCTGTTCCGTCAGCACCAGCTCGCGCTGATCGTCTCCTATGCGCACTACCTCTCGTTCGCCGGTCTGACACTGCTGGGACTGGCGTTGTCCGGTGCGGTCACGGTCGTCTTCGGCGCGACCGCCGGGCCGGTCCCGTCGGCGATCGCCGGAGTCGTCACGCTCGTCGTGTTCTCCCTCGCCTGGCTGATCGTCCCGCTGTGGCTGCGCGCGACGACCGGCTCGCCGCAGGAGTCCGCCGACGACCCGCGGCGTTGACAGCGTTCACCCGCCGGGGTACCCAGACGAAGTGACCCTCGCACCGAGTTTCATCGAGAACCGCTACGACGAGGTGACCGTGCTCGCGTCGTCACACGGCGGCGCGTTTCCCTACGGCAACACCGTCGTCGTCCGCGGCTCCGCTGCGACCATGGTGATCGATCCCTCCCTCGAGGTCGACCACGATCCCGCGCACCCCGACGCGGTGATGATCAGTCACGCCCACGAGGACCACATCGCCGGCCTCCGGCACTTCGCCGCGGACAAGTTCGCCCACCACGCCGATGTCGACGGCGTGCGATCCCTCCAGGTCCTCCTCGACAACTACGGTTTGACCGACGAACAGCGAGCCGGCCTCGACGCCCAGATCGGCGACACCTTCGACCTGACGCCCGGCTTTCCCGACGCCGCCGGAGTCGACGACGGGCACGTCTTCGAACTCGGCGACGTCACGGCAACGGTCGTCCACCTGCCCGGTCACACCGCGGGACATTCCGGTGTGCTGGTCGAGCCGACCGGCTTCCTCTACCTCGCCGACATCGACCTCACCTCGTTCGGACCGATGTACGGCGACCTGGGGAGCAGCGTCGACGATTACCTGGCGTCGATCGCGCGGGTGCGGGAGATCGACGCCCGCTGGTACGGCACCTTCCATCAGAAGGGGGTGGTCACCGGCGCCGACGACTTCCGCTCGCGCCTCGCGGACTACGAGGGCGTCATCCACCGGCGCGACGAGCGGCTGCTGGAACTGCTGCAGCGGCCGCGCACCGTCGACGAGATCGTCGTCGAACGGCTCGTCTACCGCCCGCATGTGCAGCTGCCCTTCGTCGACGCGGTGGAGAAGCGCACCGCCGAACTCCATCTCGAGCGGCTCCTGCGCCACGGGCAGGTCGCCCGCTCCGGTGACGGCGTCTACCACCGCGCGTGAGGTGATCGCACCGGCCGGGGAGGTTTATCGGATGTCCGGATCGGACACCCTCTGCAGGTTCATCGACATCAGCGAGAGTGAGGAGCGAGGAATGGGCACCGACACGACGCGCGAGAACAGCTGGGACTTCGGTCTGGACAGCGCGATCCCCGACCTCGGCGACTCCGGCGACGTCGAGATCTCGTCGATCGATTTCAGCGACACCTACTACGACACCGAGGACCGGGACCTGCTCGCCCACGGCACCATCGTCGTCCACTCCGACGGCGGGGACTCCGACGGCGGGGATGAGGATCGGCACGCCGGCTGGCGGGTCACGACCCCGTCCGCCGGCGAGGACATCACCGAGCAGATCGACGCACCCTCCACCGCCGTGCCGTCGGCGATCGCCGACGCCCTGTGGGGTCTGAGCGGCGGAAAGCCGTTACGCGTCGCGGCGATCGTCCACACGCACCGAACCCGCCACCGGCACCTCGACGCGAACGGCGAGGTCGCGTACGACGTGGTCGACGACACCGTCTCGGCCACCGCCACCGGCCCGGTCGCCACCGCCACGTCGTGGCGCGAGGTCGGGGTGCGAGCGGGGTCCGGCTCGACGACCATCCCGAAGAGCGTGCGCAAACGGCTGGTCGGGGCAGGCGCCCGTCCGGCGTCGGCATCGTCGACGTTCGAACGCGCGGTCGGGCACGAAGCGCCCCGCCGTGCCGCGTCGGTCTCGCCGGCCGCCGTCGCCGTGGCGGACTACGTCCGGGAGCAGATCTCGACGATCTTCGCCGGTGATGTCGCCCTGCGTCGGGGCGCGAACCCGGTGCACGCCGTTCGAGTGGCCATCCGACGGCTGCGCAGCACCCTCCGAACAGCCGCTCCGCTCTTCGAACCGGACGGTCTCGCGGGTCTCGACGACGAACTCCGATGGTTCGCCGGTGTACTCGGCGAGGTGCGTGACCGTGAGGTCCTGCGTGCGCGATTCGCCTCCGCGGTGGCAGAACTCCCCGACGAGCTGGTTCTCGGACCGGTCGCGGCGCGGATCGAGGAAGAGCTCTCCGCGCAGCAGCACCACCATCGGCAGAGCGTCACCGACGAGATGCGGTCGGACCGGTACCTCGTGCTGTTGTCGACACTCGCGACCTGGAACGACTCGATCCCGCTCGCCGACGACCAGATCACGAAGAAAGAGTTGCGGCGCATCGCCACCCGGGCCGCGCGCAAGGCCGACAAGCGCCTCGCGCACGCGCTTGCGACCGGCCACGAGGAGGATCTCCACCGGGCGCGCAAGGCGGCGAAACGGGCCCGGTACGCCGGTGAGCTGGCCGCGCCGGTAGTCGACCGGTCGACCGGGCGGGGCCAGGCCAAGCGGTACAAGCGAATCCAGACCGTACTGGGCGAACACCAAGACGCCGCCGTGGCGGCCCGCACGCTACGCGAGCTGGGGGCCGGAGCCGGAACTCGCAAGGGAGAAAACGGATTCACCTACGGAATCCTGTACCAGCGCGAACTCGCCGCCGCCGCGGCCGCCCGTGACGCCGTGCTGTCCGGGACGAACTGACGCCTGCCGCGTCACCCGCGCGGCGTCTCGAGGATCGCACGCCGCAGCTCGGTGTGGTCGTCGAAGAACGTCGTGTCCGGTCCATACCGCCGGAAGGTGTCGCTCCCCCGGCCGGTGACCACGACCACGTCGCGGTCACCGGCCATGGCGGTGGCGAGCGAGAATGCCGTCTGCCGGTCCGCCTCCTCGATGACCACCGCGGATGCCGCGCGACGCGCACCCCTGAGCACGGCGGCCCGGATCGCGGCCGGGTCCTCGTCCTCGGGACTCTCGTCGGTGACGATCACGACGTCGGCGTGCTGTGCTGCGACCTCTCCCAGGGGTTCCCGTTTTCCGGGGTCACGCCCGCCGGTCGCGCCGATGACCACGATCAGTCGCCCGCCCTGCGTCAGCGACCTCAGGTACGGGAGCATCGCGTGCTGTCCCGCGGTGTTGTGCATGTAGTCCACGATCGCCCGATAGGGCTGCCCGGCGTGAACGGGTTCGCATCGGCCCGGGATCCCGGTCACCGAGGAGATCCCCTCGGCCGCCGCGGCGAGGTCGACGCCGTCGGCCACCACGGAGGTGAGCGCGACCAGGGCATTGCCGACCTGATGAGGACCCAGCACCTGGAGCCCGATCCGGGTTCGCCCGTTCGGCGTGTGCACGGTGAACTCGGTCCCGAGACGTCCGGTCCGAATCCCGGTGGCGACGACATCGGCGTCCTTGCGGGTGGTCGAACAGGTCCAGGTCTCGGTCGTCGTGTCGCCGGCCAGTCGCGCACCCCAGTCGTCGTCGATGTCGATCACGGCGATCTGCGTCCGCTCCGCGGTGAACATCGCCGCCTTGGTGGCGAAATAGTTCTCCATCGATTCGTGGTAGTCCAGGTGGTCGTCGGAGAGGTTGGTCAACGCCATCACCCGGAACACGGTGCCGTCGACCCGCCCCTGGTCGATCGCGTGCGAGGAAACCTCCATGGCGCAGCAGGTGACGCCGTGGCGCCGGAACGTCGCCAGTGTCCGTTGCAGCATCGGCGCCTCCGGCGTCGTGCGCACCGGGACGGTGTCGCATCCGGGACCCCGGATACGCGCGCCGGAGATGAGCCCGCCGGCCTCGCCCGCCGCGGCGAGGGCGGCATCGACGAAGTGGGTGGTACTGGTCTTTCCGTTCGTGCCGGTGACGCCGAAGACACGCAGGTCTCGCGACGGCTCCCCGTGGAACCACGACGCCAGCGGTCCCATGACTCGTCGCGGATCGTCGACGACCAGCGTGGGCAGGAGGGACGACGGGCGATCGCTGATCACCAGTACGGCTCCGGCCGCCGCCACCTCCCGCTCGAAGTCGAGTCCGTGCCACCGGCTGCCCGGAATCGCCAGGTAGGCGTCCCCGCGACGAATCGTCCGGGAATCGTCCTCGACGTCGCGGACCACCGCCGAACCGGCGTCGGCGGCGCCGACGACCGGCACCCCGAGATGGTCGGCGATACGCGCGACGGTGACCTGTCCACCCAGGTCGAGGTCCGCGCTGCGAACACTCCGCTCCGGGCTCATCGCGCCGTGGTACCCGTGGTGCGGACACCACCAAACCTCGACGTATGGCGCCGACCCGGGCGCGCATCCGGTCGGTCAGCCTGCGATAACGCGCGAATCACCGTAATCGGACACGGTTCGTCAACCCGCGGGAAAGTGTGACCCGCATCACATTGCATAGCAAGCGTTGCGGCACTTGACCTTTGCCTCGCGAGCCGCAACCGATTTCGAGTGGGGTGTTACATATGCCCTCGTCGTGGCAACACTCGGGTTGTAGCCCGATCACGAACCGCACCAGAGGGGAGCAAGAACCGATGACCGTCTCCACCACGACCGTCCACCAGCAACTTCGCGCGATCCTCGCGCTGACGCACACCGAGATCCAGATCGCCGAGACCCGGCAGGCCCAGGCCCGCACCGACGCGATCCGCAAGGAACTCGCCCAGAACGCCGAACATGCGCGCGAGCGCGCGCTCACCATCGAGACGGCGCTGCGTGACCGCGGCGGCCTCGCCGACGTGGTCCGTCCCGTGCTGGGCCGCTTCGGAGCCGTCGCCAAGACGCTGGCCGAACAGACCCAGCCGCTCGACGAGGCCCTGCTCGACGACCTCGCCCTGGAGCAGCGACTCGTCGCACGCGCCACCTACCTCAAGGCGCTGGCCACCGGTCAGGAAGACCAGACGCTCGTCAACCTGGCCGATCAGCTCATCGATGCGCACACGGCCACAGTTCACTGGCTCACCACGGTTCTCGCCGAGGAGGCGCTCGGCGGTCCGGCTGCGCTGCGTCGCGGACCCTCGCAGTGGGCCAGCGGGCTGGCGGCACGCGCCCTCACCGCACCGGCACTCGGAGCATCGTGGGCCATCGACCGCACCGCCGAGTTCGCCCGCCAGTTGCCCGATCCCGTGGACTCGATCCGCAGCCGCTTCGGACGTGCGGTCGACGACGCGACCGAGACCGCGTCGCGAGCGGGTGACGCGGTCGGCAACGCCGGCGCAGCCGTGTCCAAGACAGTCGCCGCCGGTCGTGACGCGGCACTCGAAGCCGTCGAGGAAAGCGCTCGCGACAACGGTGCCCAGGGTGCCGCCGACGCGCTCCACCAGTTGCGCGAGATCACCGGAACCGTTGAGGCCGAAGATCTCCCGATCGACGGCTATGTCGGCCTGAACGTCACCGACGCCGTGGCCGCGGTCAAGGAGCTGACCAAGCCTGCCGACCTGCGCGTCACCCTCGCCTACGAAGAGGCGCACAAGAACCGCCAGCGTGTGGTCTCGGCGATCGAGATCCGATTCGCCGAACTCGCGAAGGACCTGGTCGGCATCGACAGCTGATCTGCCGGACCGACCGACCCGACGGCCGCCATCCACCTGATGGCGGCCGTCGTCGTGTCGGGACTGAAAAAGAAGTTTGGATCAGATCCAGAAAAACCGTGCGAGACCGCGCCGACGCCCCTATGGTGAATGGCGTGGCATCCACATCGGACTACGCCCAGCAACTCCGGGCCGCAGATCTTCGTGTCACCCAGCCGCGGGTGACGGTGATGCACGCCGTCGACGATCACCCACACGCCGACACGGACACGATCTACCATGCGGTACGCGAAACCCTCCCCAAGGTCTCTCGTCAGGCCGTCTACGATGTGCTGCACGCCCTGACCGAGCGCGGTCTCATCCGCCGGATCCAGCCGTCGGGTTCGTTGTCGCGCTACGAGTTTCGCACCGGAGACAATCACCATCACGTCGTCTGCCGCGCCTGTGGCGCAATCGCCGACGTGGATTGCGCAATCGGGGAAGCCCCATGCCTGACCCCATCCGATGACCACGGGTTCGTCCTCGACGAGGCCGAGGTCATCTTCTGGGGACGATGCCCCGAGTGCCTCAGTACAGCCCCGACCTGATCACACCCGTGTGATCACAGCCCGTCAGTTGTTCCCCCTCGAAAGGAATGTCGTGACCTCCGACAGCCGTCCACCCAATCCCGACGACAAGACGCGAAGCAACAGCGAGAGCGAGAACCCGGTCATCTCGTCGCCGGAGCCCAAAGCGCATGCGCCGCTGACCAACAAGGACTGGTGGCCCGAGCAGATCGACCTCTCGATCCTGCACGCGCATTCCTCGCTCTCCAACCCGCTCGGCGAAGACTTCGATTACGCAACGGAATTCGCCAAGCTCGATGTCGAGGCACTGAAGGCAGACCTCATCTCGCTGATGACCACGTCGCAGGACTGGTGGCCCGCCGACTACGGTCACTACGGCGGCCTCTTCATCCGCATGAGCTGGCACGCCGCCGGCACCTACCGCATCTACGACGGCCGCGGCGGCGGTGGTCAGGGTGCACAGCGATTCGCCCCGCTGAACAGCTGGCCGGACAACGCCAACCTGGACAAGGCGCGTCGTCTGCTCTGGCCCATCAAGCAGAAGTACGGCACCAAACTGTCTTGGGCCGACCTGCTGGTGTACGCGGGCAATGTCGCCCTGGAGTCCATGGGCTTCAAGACCTTCGGCTTCGGCTTCGGCCGCGAGGACATCTGGGAGCCCGAGGAGGTGTTCTGGGGTCCGGAGGATGCGTGGCTGGGCACCGACAAGCGCTACTCCGGTGAGCGCGAACTGGCCAAGCCGCTCGGCGCGACGACCATGGGCCTCATCTACGTGAATCCCGAGGGACCCGAGGGCAAGCCGGATCCGCTGGCCGCCGCCGAGGACATCCGCGAGACCTTCAGCCGGATGGCCATGAACGACGAGGAGACCGCGGCGCTCATCATCGGCGGTCACAGCTTCGGCAAGACCCACGGCGCGGGCAACGGCGATCTGGTCGGCCCCGAGCCCGAGGGCGCTCCGATCGAGCAGCAGGGCCTGGGCTGGAAGTCGTCCTTCGGCAAGGGCAAGGCCGAGGACACCATCACCAGCGGCCTCGAGGTCGTCTGGACGTCCACCCCCACCCAGTGGGGCAACGGGTTCCTCCAGAACCTCTACGGTTACGAATGGGAACTCACCAAGAGTCCCGCGGGTGCGTGGCAGTACGTCGCCAAGGACGGTGCGGGAGCGGGCACCATCCCCGATCCGTTCGGCGGTCCCGGGCGCGCCCCGACGATGCTGGTCACCGATGTCGCACTGCGTGAGTCGCCGATCTACGCCGACATCACCCGTCGCTGGCTCGACCATCCCGAGGAACTCGCCGAGGCGTTCGCCAAGGCCTGGTACAAGCTCCTCCACCGCGACATGGGTCCCGTCAGCCGATACCTCGGCCCGTGGGTTCCCGAGCCGCAGATCTGGCAGGACCCGGTTCCGGAGGTGGACCACCCGCTGATCGACGCCGACGACATCGCCTCCCTGAAGGGAAAGCTGCTCGAGGTGCTCTCGCCGACGCAGCTCCTCAAGACCGCGTGGGCGTCGGCCGCCAGCTTCCGCAGCACCGACAAGCGCGGCGGCGCCAACGGCGCACGCATCCGCCTGGAGCCGCAGAAGAACTGGGAGATCAACGAACCCGGCGAACTGGCCAAGGTGTTGCCGGTCCTCGAGCAGGTCCAGAAGGACTTCAACGACTCGGCGTCGGGAGGCAAGAAGGTGTCGCTCGCCGACATCATCGTCCTCGGCGGCGCGGCCGCGGTCGAAAAGGCCGCCGAGGCAGCCGGATTCCCGGTCACCGTGCCCTTCACCCCCGGCCGCACCGACGCGTCGCAGGAGAGCACCGACGTCGACTCGTTCGAGGTCCTCGAGCCCCGGGCCGACGGCTTCCGCAACTACAGCAAGGGTGGCGAGAAGACACCGCTGGAGTCGCTGTTGCTCGACCGCGCGTACATGCTGGATCTCACCGCGCCGGAGCTGACCGTCCTGATCGGCGGCCTCCGGGTGCTCGATGCCAACTACGGTGGCGCCAAGCACGGTGTGTTCACCGACCGACCCGGGGTTCTGTCGACGGACTTCTTCCGCACCATCGTCGACATGAACATCGAGTGGAAGACCGGCTCCGACGAAAACGTCTACGAGGGAACCGATCGCGCCACCGGCGAGAAGAAGTGGACCGCGACCGCGGCCGATCTCGTGTTCGGATCGCACTCGCAGCTCCGTGCACTGTCCGAGGTCTACGCCCAGGACGACTCGGCGGAGCGGTTCGTCGACGACTTCGTCAAGGCCTGGGTGAAGGTCTCGAACAACGATCGGTTCGATCTGGCCTGATCTCTCACCGTCGCAACCCAGAACACCCCGCGGGCGCGTTGTCCGCGGGGTGTTCTGCGTTCAGCACTCCGTCGACCCGGCGGTCATTGCCCACAGCGCGGTATGGGTGCCGATTTCCGGTACCGATCCCGCACTCTGGGCGCGGCTGGCGTCATGCCTGTCGAACGCAGGCGACGACCTCGGCGAGCACCTGCTCGACCCGCGAGCCATCGAGTGCGGCGGCCGCGCCGGTCACCATGACCTGCAGCTCACCTCGCGCGGTCGGCGAGCCCTCGATCTGCAGCATCCACCGCGAGGTCGGCGGCGGGAACACGTACAGGTCACCGCCCGAACGGGGCGGGGTGATCGTCGGGGTCCAGCCGAGCAGGACCGGAACCGGGAAGAGCCGCCCGTCGACGACCGGCTTTCCCAGTACGTCCAGCACGTCTTCCATCGGCGCGGTCGCCGCGGCGATACACCGGCGGGTGCGTTCCACCGAGTCGCGCACATCCTCTCGGGCGTCGAGCGGCGTCATCGCGGATATGACGAAATCGCCCACGATGCCGTCGGCACCCGCCGGCCGTTTCGACGCCGCGGTGGCGGCCATCACCCGGTGTTGCCCGGTGAGCCGTGCCAGCGCCACGGACACCGCGCTCCCGAACGCTTCGAACGGGGTCATACCGCGCTCGGACGCACCAGTGCGGAACTGCGCGTAGGTGTCGGCGTCGACGAGAGCCCGACGGCGTAGGGCCGCGGACTGTTCGCACGAGACGGGGTCCAGACCGTCCAGGGTGAAGGTCCGGTCGGCCGGCGCACCCAGCAGTTCCTTCCACCACCGCCCGTCGACCGCGTCGTCGACGGTCCGTGTCGGCGACGAGATCGACTGCGCAGCGGGCATGTTCACTCCGCGAGCGATGAGGTCGGCCTCAGTGGCGAGCACTCCGAGCGAGTGCCCGTCCACGGCAATGTGATGGAACACCGCGACCGCAGCCGTCACACCGCCGTCGGCATCCGCCAGAATCCGCATGCAGAACGGTGGAGCCACCCGCACATCCAGCGACGCCGACATCTGTTCGGCGAGCGCACGCAGGTCGTCCCGCCCTGGGTCCGGGCCGGCTTCGGCGAGTGGAACGATCTGCACGGCGGCATCGACGGCCGCGTCGGCGCCGCCCGCCATCGCCCGCTGCACCGGCCCGGCGGGGGTGTCCGGATAGATCGATCGCAGGGCGGGGTGCCGATCGGCCAACGTCCGGAGCAACTCTCGCAGTTCGACGGCAGTGGGCCGCCCGGCCTCGGGTGGAACCCAGCCGAGGCGGATCAGCTGCCCGTGCGGATGTCCCGGCGCGCGTTCGACCGTCCGTTCCGCGGACGTGAGAGGACGGTCCTCGTCGAGCGCGACCGGTCGACGTGTGTCGACGTCCGGGCCCACCGGCTCGACCATCCGCTGCGCCAGCGTCTCCAGGTCGGGCGCGGTGAGCACGTCGTCGGGGCCGATCTCGGAATGCCCTGCCGCCGTGAGCAAGCCGACGACCCGCATGACCGCCAGGGAGTCGCCGCCCTGCTCGAGGAAGCCGGCGAACAGATCCACCGCATCTGTGCCCAGGGTCTCCCCCACGACCCGCACCAGCAGGGTCTCGTGCGACCCCACCGGTCCCCGCGCGGACCGGCTGCGGGGGAGCGGGTACTCCGCCAGCTTTCGCACGTCGAGCTTGCCGTTGCCGGTGGGGGGCAGCGCGTCGATGCGCACGACGAGGGCCGGGACCATGTACGACGGCAGCACACGGGCGACCGCGCGGCGTAGACCGGGTGTGTCGGGGTCCGTTCCGGAATCACGCGGCACGACGAACGACACCAATGCGGTTCGGCCCGAGGGCAATTCCCGCAGAATCGTCGCGGAGCTCCGTACGCCGGCGCACCGCCCGAGCGCGGCGTCGATCTCGGCGAGTTCGATGCGCAGCCCGCGCAGGGTGACCTGATTGTCACGCCGTCCCAGCAGGCGGATCTCACCCGCGCCGGACCACTGCGCCAGGTCTCCCGTCCGGTACATCGTCTCCCCGGTCGAGAACGTGCACGCGACAAAAGCTTCCGCGGTGGACACCGGGTCGTCGAGATACCCGTCGGCCAGCTGCGGTCCCGCGCAGTGGAGTGTGCCCAGCGCGCCCGGAGGCTGCGACCGCCCCAGCCGGTCCAGGACCGCCTCGCTCACCCCGACCATCGGCGGACCCACGGTGATCGCCCTGCCCGGGGCCAACGGTCCGGAGATGTTGATGCTGCATCGGGTTTCGGTGGGTCCGTAGGCATTCCTCAGTCGAACACGACCCGACCACGTGTCGACCAGGCGCCGCGAGGGGGCTTCACCGCCGATGATCACCTGCACGAGGTCGTCGGCGAGGTCGACGGGCAGCGTGTCCAGGACCGACGGCGTGACGATGAGGTGACTGACGCGGTGTCGTCGGATCAGGTGGGCGAGCGCCTCACCACCGGACGCCGAGTTCGGCGCGACGACGACGGTCGCCCCACAGACGACCCCGCACAGCATCTCCACGACGCCGGTGTCGAAGGTCGGGGACGACGCGTGCAGGATGCGCGACCCGGGTGCGAGCGCATAGGTCTGTCGGATCTCCGCGACCAGGGCGGGAATGCCGCGGTGCGGCATCACCACGCCTTTCGGTGTGCCCGTGGATCCTGAGGTGAACAGCAGGTAGGCGGCGTCGTCGGGCCCGCATTCCAGGCCGCGCGGCCGGCCTGCCATCGGTGAGCCGGGGTCGTCGTGCTCGAGGTCGAGCCACCGGACCGAGCCCGGGCGTGCGGTGCCCGGCGTGCACAACCCGACTTCGGCGCCGGAGCGTTCGACGAGATCCCGCGTCCTCGCCTCCGGTGCGAACGGGTCGCCGACGGGCACCCACACGCCGCCCGCGCACAGCACCGACCAGAACGCAACGATCGAGGCCACCGACCTGTCGATCGACACCGCCACGCGGTCGCCCGCACCGACCCCGGCCGACATGAGCAGCCGAGTCCCCCGATCCACCCGGAGGGCGAACTCGCGCCGGGACACCGACACCTCGCCGTCGATGATCGCGACTGCCTCCGGATTCGACGACCGATAGTCCTCGAGGTGGCTCACGGTCGGCACGAACGGCGGCGCCGGCGGTCCGCTCCGGTACCGGAACCGCTCCCATTCCCCGTCGACGAACACCGAGTCGTCGGGAACCCGGGCGCCGCCGTCCAGTTCGTGCAGGGTCGCGGTGAGGTGGCGGTCGAAGCGCCGAGCAAGGGTGGCCAGCGCGTCGGCGTCGACGACTGCCGCCGGGGCTTCCCAGGTCACCGCCTGACGCCCGTCCTGGTCCGCGGGGTGCAGGGTCACCGCGACGTCGGAGATCGGTCCGGTCCGCATCAGCTCGAGCCCCCAGTGCAGGCCGTCGACAGCGGGCGACTCGAAACCCGGCAGGAGGTTGACCACTGCACCGAAACCATTGAGCCCCTGCCGGTTTCGCAGCATGTTCTCGCGGGGGTAACGCTGACGGCGGAGTGCGTCGATCAGGGCCGACGACACATCGGCGACCGCCTGCGCGGCGTCACGGTCCCCGATTCCGTCGAGGCGCAACGGCACGACGTTCGAGACGGGCTGCACCGCCCGTGATCGTGCCGCCGACGTTCGGACGGCCACCGGAAGACTCAGCCCCACGTCCGGGGTGTCGAGGAGCCGGGCGCACAGACCTGCGAAGGCCGCGACGAACTCCGCCGCCGATGCGACGCGCGGACTGCTCAGGGTCTCGGTGACCCGCGCGATCGACGACGTGAGATGCGCGACGGGGCCGGCCAGCAGGGACGGTTCGAGGCAGTCGAGTTCTCGCGCCCAGTGTTCCTCGTCGGTCACTCGTCGTCGCGAGTCGCGGTATGCCTTCTCATCGGCTTCGAGTTCGAGATCGTCGGCGAGCAACAGTTCGTCGGGCCGCGCGGTTCCCGCGTAGACACCGGCGATGTGCGCCATCACCCGCAGGGCTCCGGCGCCGTCGGTGAGCACGTGATGAACGCGCACGATCCAGCGGTGGGAGTCGGGACCGAGAACGTGCAGTTCGCTGCGGAACAGCGGCAGTCCGAGGTCGGCACCTGCGGGGTCGTCGAGAAAATGCTGCGCACGCGACTCGCTCGCGGCCGCCGGGTCGGCACACGCGGACAGGTCCACGCGCTCCACCGGGTCCAGCCCGGAACCGGCGGGACACAGCGGCTGCGGATGACCCTCGCCCGGTGAGCGTTCCGGGTGCAGACGCACGTCGCACCAGCCGACGTGGTCGAGCACTGCGCCGGCAGCGTGGTGCAGTCGATCGGCGTCGAGCCGGCCGCGCAAGGTCAGGCCGAATGCGACGACGTGCGAGACCTCAGGGTGCAGCAGTTGCGAGAGCCACAGGCCGCGGCGCGTCACGGTCATCGCGGATCGTCCCCCGGACGTCGTCCGGTCGGCCGTGTCACGCTCCGAGCGCGCGGGCGAACATCGGCCACGACTCATGCATCTGGTCCTCCCAGTACCCCCAGGAATGCGTGCCGGTCGCCGGGAGCCTGACGACGGCCGGGATGCGAAGTGCGGCGAGGCGATTCGCCATCGCCACCGTGCACGAACGCGCAGTGGCCTCGGCGAAACCACCGGCGGCGACCTGTTCGGCGAGTTCCCCCACGTTGCCCGCAACGCGCCGGTCCGACAGGTTGTCATGTGCGCCGGGCAAGCCCGTCGCCGCGCTGATCCACAGGGCGGGGGTGCGACGAGCGAGCTTGTAGGCGTTGATCACCGGGTCCTGCGCCGTCCACTGCGGGTCGCCGGGCGGACCGTACATGTTGCTGGCGTCGGCGAGTCCGGGGACGAACGCCACGTTGCGCAGCAGCAGCTGTCCGGTGGGTGATGCGGTGTCGGCGCATCCCGAGTAGGAGCCGACCGCTCGATAGAACCCCGGGTGGTTCTCGGCGATACGGAGAACCGCCGTACCCGCCATCGAGATACCCGCGACGCCGCGCGAGCGTGACGGCCCGGATCGTCCCCCGTGCGCGTTCTCGAAGGCCGCCGGCAACTCCGAGGTCAGAAAGGTCTCCCACCGCAGGGGACGGGACGTCTTCACGCCGAAGCGGAAGTTCGCGGCGGGGTCGACGCGGCGCCAGTCGGCGTAGTAGCTCGCGGCACCGCCGATCGGGGTGACGGTCCACACGTTCTTGTTGGCATAGAACGCGTTGGCGTCGGTGGCGTGCGTCCAGTCGTCGTCGTCCTCGCCGCCCGACGATCCACTGAGCAGGTACATCACCGGCGCGGCCTGGTTGCGGTTCGCAGGCGTCTGCACCAGCGACGGGACCTGGGTCTGCATGGACCGCGACCACACCGACACCACCAGGTTCCGCGGCGACACCCAGGTCTCCCGGTACGGCGCACCCGCGGTCGCCTTGGCGTAGCCGACCCCGGCGAGGGTGTCGGCGGCCGCGGTACCGGCCGACGGCACGAGCAGCCCCCCAACGCCGAGCAGGAGGCACAGAACGGCGGCACCACCCGCGATCACGGCGTTGGACAAGCGAGACATCCATGGCTCCCTGGGTTCGGGCCGGGTCATCCAGCCGACTCCGTCATCGTATGCACATCACCGGCGTACTCCGGACAGTTCTGGTCAATCGTCCAGAGCTGTCCCACAGCGGAATCGGACGAATCGGTTATGCCCTCCGCCCTGCCCACGTACGGTCGGACGATGACACCTCTCCTGCGCACCGCCGTCGCGACGCTCGCCGCCGCGGCCGCTCTCCTGACACCCCTCGCGATGTCGTCGACGACGGCGAATGCCACGCCCTCGTCCGGAATCTCGGCGGTCAGCCTGGCGAAGGCGGACATCCCGGCAGACCTCCTGCCCTTCGTACCCGACGGCGTGCACGTCGAGGTCCGCGAGATCACCATCGCGCCCGGTGGCACCACCGGCTGGCACTACCACGACGGCACCCTCATCGGCCTGGTTCGCCAGGGCACGCTCACCCATCCCGGTTCCGACTGCAAACCGGTCGTCTACCGGACCGGGGAGATCATCCAGGAGCCCGGGGGCAAGGCAAACACCCACGAGGGGACCAACCTCGGGACCACGCCGGTCATCCTCGACGTCCTGTACCTGATGCCACTGAACAAGCCGCTCTCCGAGGACGCGCCGGCGCCGCCGTGCGCGACGGCCACTCCCTGACGGCAAGCGACGCCCCTCCGCTCCCTGAGGTGCGAGGAGCGCAAGCGACGCCCCTCCGCTCCCTGAGGTGCGAGGAGCGCAAGCGACGAGCCACGAAGGGGCTCGCAACCCGCCTCGCGAAGACCCTTCGAGGCTCGCTTCGCTCGCACCTCAGGGAGCAGGGGGCCGCGTCGCTCGCACCTCAGGGAGCAGGGGGCCGCGTCGCTCGCACCTCAGGGAGCAGGGGGCGCGTCGCACCTCAGGGAGCAGGTTCGCGCACCTCACGGATCAGTGAGCAGGTCACTGCCGCCGGCTGAGCAGGGCGCCGAGTTCGGTTGCGAGCGTCCGGGATTCCGCGGTGACAAGTCGACCGTCGCGCACCACCCACCGCCCGCCGACCATGACGTCGCGGGGTCGCCGTCCCGGGGCCGCCCAGAGGAGGCCGTCGAGTGGGTCGGGAACCCCGGCGTCGAAGACGTCCGAGCAGTCCCACACACAGAGGTCGGCGGCGGCGCCGGGTCGCAGGTGCCCCAGCTCGCTGCGGCCGAGGCCCATGGCCGAGCCCTCGGAGGCCATCGCGAGAACCGCACGGGCCGTGACGGGTTCGCCGATCAAACCCGAGACCTGCACGGCCAGACGGGCATCGGCGATCAGGTGTCCGGCGTCGTTGCTACCGCCGCCGCTGGTGCCGAGACCCACCCGCACGCCCGCGGACATGAGTGCGGCAACCCGCGCGACACCCCATCCCATCGGTACGTCGCATCCCGGAGCATGGGTCGCCGACACTCCCGATCTCGCGAGGAGGGCCACTTCGTCGTCGGTGATGTCGCACAGGTGTGCCACGGTGACGTCGTCGTCGAGCCAACCCCACTCGTCGAGCAGTGCGAGGGGACGGCGCCCGTATCGTTCCGCGGCGATCTGCACGTCGACCTGCTCGTTGGCCTGCGTACGGCGACGTAGACCCAGGCTCGACGCGACCTCGGCGAGTGCCGCGAAGGTCTCCGGCCCGTCGGCATGTACGCCGGACGGGCCGACGGCCAGCTGGAGCATGCCGTCGGCGCCGGTGCCCGTGGTCGCCGCGCCCAGGTACGTGCCGTGGATGTCCTCGACCGACGCGGCAGCGAGATCCGGGTCGTCACGGGCGGTGCCCCGGACGAACACCAACCGCGCGCCGACTCGCGCCGCGGCGCCGATCGTCCCGCCGGCCACCGCGACCGGGTCCTGATCGCGCGGCCAGGTCAGATGGTGATCGGCCACCGTGGTCACCCCGCACAGCAGTGATTCGGCGAGTCCGACTGCCGCTGCCGCGGCGGTGAGCTCGGGATCGACACCGACCGACGAATAGCGTTGCGCCATCAGGCCGAGCCACTGCGGCATCGGGACGGACCGGCTCTCCGGGCGCGACCGGAAGGCGGTCTGCAACAGATGGTGATGGGCATTCACGAGACCGGGTGTGACGACGCACCCCGAGACGTCGACGACCTCATCCGCTCGGGCCTGCTCGCCGGCCGCGTCCCCGATCCGTCCGTCCTCGACGACGACCGGGTCGCGGGTGACCATCGAGGCGTCGCGCATCACCGCGGCCGCCCCGGTGAGCACGGTGGTGGTCACAGTTCGAGCACCAGACGACCACTCGTGCAACGAGACACGCAGATCATCATGGATTCGTTCTCGGACCGCTCCTCCGGGGACAGGATCGAGTCCCGGTGGTCCACCTCGCCGCTGACCACCCCCGTCTCACATGTTCCGCAGATTCCCTCGCGACACGACGAGGGTGCCACGACCCCGCGTCCGTCCAGGACGTCGAGGATGGTGCGGTCGTGCGGCACCGTCACGGTCACGCCGGAGAAGGCCAGCGAGAGTTCGAAGTCGGTGTTCGCCGCGGATTCCGTTGTCGTCGCGGTGAACGTCTCGGCGAACGAATCCACCGCCGGTTGCGGTTCGCACACGCGCGCCACCGCATCCAGCATCGACGGCGGACCACATGTGTACACGGCGGTACCGCGTGGCAACCCGCCCAGCACATCACCGAGATCCAGGCGGCCCGAGCGACCGGACTCGTGAACGGTGACCAGCCCTGGGTACCCGGACTCGATCTCGTCGACGAATGCCATCTCCGCCCGCGACCGCCCGACGTAGACGAGCCGCGACGGCCGGCCGGATCGATGCGCCTGCTCCATGAGGGCGAGGACCGGAGTGATGCCGATACCACCGGCCACGAACACGTAGCCGAGTGCGCGCGTCAGCGCGAAGTGGTTGCGCGGCAGACCGATCGTCACCTCGGCGCCCACCTCGATGTCGTCGTGCGCGGAGATCGACCCGCCGCGGCTGTCGAGGCGACGTTCGACGGCGATTCGGTAGGTGCTCGTGTCGTCGGGCGACGAGCACAGGGAGTACTGCCGCACCGGCCCGGCGGGCGTGTGCAGATCGACGTGCGATCCGGCGGTCCACGGCGGGAGCGCCGCGCCCCCCACCGGCGCGAGGACGAATTCGTCCACCCGACTGGTGAGTCGGCGCCGGGACACCACGCATACACGCACGGTGTCCTGGAAGTCGGTTGCTGACAAAGACATCGGAGATCTCCTCGATACGATGATCTCCGCCGGGATTCCCAGCCACGGGAACCACCCCCACCGACCCGGGTCAGGACACCTTCGCCGACGCCTGGACGACGACCAGGCGAGCGGCCTCGCGACCTATGAGCCGCCATCGGTGGGGAATTCCGCCAGCGTAGTAAAGGCTGTCGCCTCTTCGCAATTCGAGGACACTGCCGTCACCGAGATCGACCTCGATCTCGCCGTCGACGACGTGCAGCCATTCGTCCTGCTCGTGCTGGAAGTACTCGCCGTAGTCCCGTCTGTTCAACGACTGCTCCTGGGGGAAGAACGCGGCGTCCCCCCGGACGAGCAGGCGCGCATATCCGGCGTTGTCGCCGGCCTGCGGCAGGATCGCACCTTCTCCCGCACGCACCAGCTGCGCACCCACGGGCGCCGACGACGGGACACCCGCCACATGCGCGGGGTCGGCGGCCAGCATGAGACTCACCTGGGTCGTGTCCAGGGCCCGCGCGATCCGTTCCAGGGTCGTCATGCTGGGACGCGCGTAACCGCGTTCGAGCTGCGAGAGGAACGGGTGCGAGATACCGGCCTGCGCAGCCAGATTCGCCAGCGTGAGACCGTGTTGCTTGCGTCGTCTGCGAATCTCCGCACCCAGCGACGCCTGCGCGAGATCCGGCTCGTCGAGCGCCATGTGCCCACACCCTTCCTCCGGCGAAAGTCGGATCGATGGTTACACGCCCGCAGCGCTGGTTAACGTCGCGGCAACAGCGCGTTCCTATATTCGGTCGTGTTGACGTGATCAACAAGTATCACGAACCGCCCCACCCCCGCCGACCCCAGCCACAGCGGGACCACCGACCTCACGTGCACCGTTGCACGCCACCGAAGTCCTCGAGGAAGTTTCCGTATGCAGGCTCCGCAGACCGCGCCCGTCCCGGGCATCACCGGGTCATTGCCCGACGGCTCGGTGGTCGACGTCGAATTGTCGGCCGATGCCGACGGCATCCGTCGGGTCCGGGCCGTCACGCCGTTCTCTCCCGACACACTGCGCGGTCCCGGCTGGCTCGATCTGCGTGGGCACCTACTCCTGCCACCCGCGGCGGAACCCCACGCCCACCTCGACAAGGCCCTGTCCTGGTCGGAATTGTCGCCCCCGAGCGGCGATCTCGCCGACGCGATCACTTCCTGGCGGGCCGGCAGTGTCGCCCTGGACGAGCACTCCTTCCGGACCCGTGCGCTGCAGGCGACCTCGTCCATGCTGCGGAACGGGATCACCGCGGTGCGCACCCACGCCGACGTGCTCCCGCACGAGGACCCACTTCGCGCCGTCCGTGTCCTCACCGAGATCCGGGATCACCTGCGCGGGCTGATGGACATCCAGGTCGCGGTACTGGCGAGCCCACTGGCGCCCACCGCGCACATCGAGGCCGCGCTCGACGCAGGCGTCGATCTGGTCGGCGGCGCCCCACACATCGCCGACGATCCGCTCCTCGAACTCACGAGGCTGCTCGATCTGGCCGAGGCGCGCGGCATCGGCGCCGACCTGCACGTCGACGAGTTCCTCGACGGCGACCACCTGACCATCGAGGCCTTCGCGGATCGGGTGGCGGACTGGCCGGAAGACCGTGTTCGCACGGCCGGCCACTGTTGCCGCCTCGACACCCTGGCCACCGACGACCTGCAACGGATCGCCCGGGCTCTCGCGCGCGCCCGCGTCTCGGTCGTCGCACTGCCGGTGACGAACCTGTATCTCCAAGGCCGCCACGGTCCTTCGGCCGGCCGCCGGGGAATCACCCCGATCGACGTCCTGCGCGACCACGGCGTCCGTGTCGTCGGGGGCGCGGACAACATCCGTGACCCGTTCAATCCCGTCGGGCGGGCCGACCACCTGGAGACAGCTGCCCTGCTGATCACCGCGGCGCATCAGAATCCCCACACGGCAATGGAAATGGTCACCTCCGAGGCGCGTGCCGTGCTGGGACTCGAGCCCGCTGGACCGGTTGTCGGCGCGCGCGGCGACCTCGTCGCGATCCGCGGGAACGACCTCACCGAGGTCATCGCGACCGCTCCGGCCGACCGGGTCGTCATCGTGAACGGCGCCCCGGTCGCGCGCACCGAGACCACCAGCTGGACCAGTTTCCCGGTGCCGCCCGTTTCGTCCCCAGCAGAACTGTCCCCAGCAGGAGTACACCCAGCCGGGATGTCCGCGCCGGGCAGATCCCCCGTCGGTTTGGAGAGATGATGAGTTCACCAGCAACGACCCCCAGGCCGGCACTCGGTCACCCACTCGTCGGCTTCGAACACGTGGAGCTCACCTACCCGGACGGCACCCATGCCCTCCGGGATGTGAACCTCACCGTGCGTGAGGGCGAATTCGTCAGCGTCGTCGGGCCATCGGGGTGCGGCAAGTCGACCCTGCTGCGCTTGTCATCGGGACTGGAGACGATCACCGACGGCTACCTGCAGAGCGGTGCCGCGCGTATCGGGTACGTGTTCCAGGATGCGACCCTGCTCCCGTGGAGGTCGGTGGCCGACAACGTCGCTTTGCTCGGCGAACTGGATGGCGCGCCGAAAGCCGAACGGCGCGAGCGAGTTCGCGCCGCTCTCGAAACGGTCGGGCTGACCGGTTTCGACAAGCACCTGCCGCACATGCTGTCCGGCGGCATGCGGATGCGGGTGTCGCTGGCCCGGTCACTGACCCTCGACCCCGACCTGTTCCTGTTCGACGAGCCCTTCGCCGCCCTCGACGAACTCACCCGTGAGCGGCTCGGAACCGATCTGACAGAGTTGTTCGCCGTCAAACGCTTTGCCGGCCTGTTCATCACGCACTCGGTCGCCGAGGCCGCGTTCCTGTCCACCCGGGTCCTGGTGATGTCTGGGCGACCGGGGACCATCGTCGACGAGATCGAGGTCCCGTTCGACTATCCCCGGGCACCCGACCTGCGTTTCGAGCCGGAGTTCGGCGCGATCGCGGGCAGGATCTCACGCGCACTCCGAGAGGCACATTCATGAGCGCCCCCGATACCGGCACCGACACCACACCGAGCGTGAGAACCCCGAAGCCCGGCAAGGCCGGTGCGCCGGACCCGGGATCCACCACCGAACTCGCCGTGGCCACGCGCACGAGCCGACGCGGCCGAGCTCGCTCGAAGGCGGTCGGGATCGCCGCACCGCTCGTCGTCCTGGCACTGGTCATCGGCGCGTGGTATCTCGTGAGCTACGCGGTGCTCGACCCCGGACGCCGATTCCTCATGCCGCCACCGCATCAGGTCGTCACCGACGGCCTGCTCGGCGACGCCGCGCAGGAGATGTGGGAGGCCCTGAGCCGCACGGCAACCGTGGCGCTGACGGGCTTGGCCATCGCCGCTGTGATCGGCATCACCTGGGCGGTGATCATGTCGCAGTCGCGACTGATGGAGAACGCGCTGTTCCCTTACGCCGTTGTCCTGCAGTGTGTCCCGATTCTCGCACTCGTTCCGCTGGTCGGGTTCTGGTTCGGATTCGGCTTCAGCGCACGCGTCTTCGTCTGCGTGCTGATCTCGTTGTTCCCCATCGTGTCCAACACCCTGTTCGGCCTGCGGTCCGTGGACCGGCAGATGCGTGACCTGTTCGCTCTGCACCATCCGAGCCGCGTCACGGTCCTGCGCAAGCTGGAGTTCCCCGCCGCCATGCCGGCGATCTTCGCCGGCCTGCGGATCTCGGCGGGCTTGTCGGTGGTCGGTGCGATCGTCGGCGACTTCTTCTTCAAGCAGGGCAATCCCGGCATCGGCATCCTGATCGACAACTATCGTTCGCGACTGCAGGCCGAGGAACTGTTCGCCTCGATCGTGCTCGCCTCACTTCTCGGCGTGGCCGTCTTCTGGTTGTTCGGGTGGCTCGGCAACCGCATCGTCGGACGCTGGTATCAGCACTGACCCGACCCCCACCGATCCGACCCGGTCGTCGTACCCGCCTTACCCGATCTTCTCGTCCCTTCAGTCCTGCCCGAATCTCCCTGCACGAAAGAGGAACCCATGAACACACATGTCTGGCGCCGCCTGTCCAAGACCACCGGTGTCGCGGCCGTGGCCGCCGCCCTCGCGTTCACCGCCGCATGCGGTTCCGGTGAGAGCACCGAGTCCTCCGGATACACCGGGGCTATCGGCCCGGTCGACTTGAGCGCCAACTGCCCGGACAAGATCGTGGTCCAGACCGACTGGAATCCGGAGGCCGAGCACGGGCACCTCTACCACCTCCTCGGCCCGGACCCGACGATCAACGCCGGCAACAAGCGCGTCGTCGGTCCGCTGTTCGACCGCGGCGAGTACACCGGCGTCGACATCGAGATCCGTTCCGGCGGACCCGCCATCGGTTTCCAGTCGGTGACCTCGCAGATGTACTCCGATCCGGAGATCCTCCTCGGGTACGTGGACACCGACCAGGCGATCCAGAACTCGAAGGACAATCCGACGACCGCGGTCATGGCGCCGCTCGACATCAGCCCGCAGATGATCATGTGGGATCCCGCCACCTACCCGCAGGTACAGAAGATCGCCGACCTCAAGCCCGCGAACGCGCGCGTGCTCTACTTCGAGGGGTCGACGTACATGGACTACCTGACCGGGTCGGGTGTCCTCTCCCCCGGTCAGGTCGACGGCAGTTACGACGGATCGCCGGCCAACTTCGTCTCCGACGGCGGCAAGACCGCCCAGCAGGGATTCGCCAGCTCTGAGCCCCAGGTCTATCAGGAGGAGGTCGAGGGGTGGCAGAAGCCGGTGAAGTACCAGCTGATCCACGACGTCGGCTTCCCCACCTACAAGTCGTCGGTCGCGGTGCGCTCGGCAGCACTGGAGGAGAACGCCGCCTGCCTCGAACAGCTGGTCCCCGTGTTGCAGCGCGGGTCCGTCGACTACCTGGCGTCGCCCCAGGCGGCGGACGAGGTCATCCTCGACGCCGTCGAACAGTACGACACGGGCTGGGTGTACTCCCAGCGCAACGCCGACTACGCCCGTAAGACGATGGCCGAGCTCAACCTGGTGAGCAACGGCCCCGACGCGACCATCGGCAACTTCGACACCGCCCGCGTCGCCCGCGTGATGGAGGTGACCGGACCGATCTTCACCGAACAGGGCACCCCGGCCGCCGACGGCCTGACCCCCGAGGCGATCGCGACCAACCGCTTCATCGACACCTCGATAGGCCTGCCCCAGTGACCGCGCCCGTGGTGGCCGTCGGAACGGATGAGGGACGCCCCGACTTCGGACCCGACGACGTCGACGCGCTGGCCGACGATCTACTCGCGATCGTCGGCCCGCGCGGCATCAGCTCGCTGCCCCGCGCACTCGCACGGGCGGCCCGCGACGGTTCCGGGATGAGCCCGATCCTCTCCGCGCAGGACCTCGGCGAACCGGACCTCGTGTGCTACCCGCGCACAGCGGACGCGGTGCCCGAGATCGTGCGTGCGGCCGTCGCCCGCGGGGTGCCGATCACCACGCGCGGCAAGGGCACCGGTAACTACGGCCAGGTCATCCCGCGCTTCGGCGGACTCGTCCTGGACATGACGTCGCTGACCGAGATACGGGACGTCACCGGACGTTCGGTCACCGCGCAGGCGGGCGCGCGGATGATCAACCTGGAACAGACGGCCTGGGCTCATGACAGCCAGCTGTGGATGTACCCGTCCACGGTCCAGTCGACCCTCGGCGGCTTCCTCGCGGGAGGCTCGGCCGGTACCGGCACTATCGTGCACGGCCGCAACCACCAGGGTTTCGTCGAGGCGCTCGATGTCGTCCACGCCACCGGCGATGCCGAGGTGGTCCACCTCGACGGCGACGACGCGACGCCCTTCGTGCACACCTACGGGGTCGCCGGCATCATCGTCGCGGCCACGGTCCGGGTGGAGCCGCTGCAGCAATGGCGTTGTGTCTATGCGAGTTTCGAGTCCGGCCGGGAGGCGTTCGACGCGGCCTTCCGGTTGGCGGCGATCGAACCGAAGCCGCGGCTGCTGTCCGCGGACGGTCCGATCATCACCGCGGCCCTGCCCGACGACCCCGCCCTCGTCCGGGGACGCGCCAGCGTGCGCGGGATCATCGACGCCCGGGCCCTGGTGGAGACCACCGATCTCATCGCGGCCGCCGGCGGCCGCATCGAAGCGGTCCGTGAGGGCATCGCCGAGACGGTCAAACTGTCCACGCTGTCCTACAACCACCCGACGTGGTGGCTGCAGAAGTCGCAGCCGGACAAGTGGTTCCACATGGAGGTACGTGGCGACGCACTCGTCAGCCGCCTCGACGAGGTCGAGCAGGTCTACGAGGGCGGCATGCTGCATCTCGAGGTCGGCCACGAGATGATGTTCGGCATGCTCAACGGCATCTACCGCAGTCCGCAGCAGGTCATCGACGGGGTCGCCGCACTCGAAGAACTCGGGGTCGGGGTCCACTCCCCGCATCAGTGGTACGTCGACCTCGACGCCGAACGGGTCCGCGCGCTGGCCCAGCGGACCGATCCGAAGGGGCTGCTCAACCCGGGAAGGTGGATGTGAACGCCGTGGACACGACGAGCGTGAACCGGGCCGGGAATCGGCGTTACGCCGAGCTGACCACCGAACAGGTCGGTGACGCCCTGTCGCGCGATTCCATTCTCGTCCTGCCCACGGGCGCAATCGAACCGCACGGACCGCACCTCCCGCTCGCCACCGACCTCATCGTCGCCGAAGCCGTCGCCGAGGCGGTCGTCGAACGCGGTACCGCTGCGGGGTACGACGTCTGGTTGTTGCCCGCACTGGGATACACCAAGTCCGACGAGCACTCTCGTCTGCCGGGCACGATCTGGCTGCGGGCGACGACCCTGTTCGAGACGATCGTCGACATCGGTGCCTCGCTGGCGCAGACCCCCGCGCGACGTGTGCTCTTCCTGAACGCGCACGGCGGCAACTCCGCCCTGATCGAGGTTGCGGCGCGCGAGCTCCGACGACGGTTCGACCTGCAGACGTTCTTCTCCTCCGGCCCGGGCCATCCCGGTCCCACCGAGCGCGGACTCGGCATCCACGCCGGGTGGGCCGAGACCTCGATGATGCTGCACCTCCGACCGGATCTGGTGCACATGGACAAGGCGGTCGCGACGGTCGCGGACGCGGTCGCCGACGCGACACACGTCGGGTTCGCCGGGACGGTCCGATTCGGCTGGCTCTCCACCGATTTCGCCGAGTCGGGCGTCATCGGCGATCCCACCGGCGCCGACGCGTCGACCGGCGCGAAGCTCTTCGACGAGCGGGTCGACGCCCTCGTCGCCGCACTTCCGGAGATCGCCACGTTCGACCCGGGCCGGGTCGGACGTTGATCACCAGCGGGACCGGCTTCGGAACCGATTGCGCGAACGCCGATCAGCTCACGGTCCAACCGATGACACTACTGCGAGATTGGCTGCCCGCACCGGAAGAACCCCGTCCGTTGATGGCACTGGCGACGTGCGGCCGCGACGGCTATCCCCGGGTTCGACACGTTCTCATCACCGAAGCCGACGACACGGCGGTGTACTTCCATACCGACACCAGATCGGCGAAGGTCGCCGAACTCACCGAGAACCCCCGTGCCTCGGTCGCGATCGCCTGGCCTGCGGTGGGCCGTCAGGTCGTCGCGCACGGCGACGTCCGACGCGCCCCGGAGGACGAACTGCACCAGGCGTTCTCACGCCGTTCTCGCTACCTGCAGCTGCTGGCGTGGATGAACGACGGCGACCTCGCGGCGCTGTCTCCCGAGGAGCGGCGGCGGCGCTGGGCCGACTTCGACACGGCGCACCCGCGACTCTCGGCGCCGCCGACCTGGACCGGATACGCCGTCGACCTGCGGGAGATCACCTTCTGGCGGGGCGACCCGGACGGTCCGTCGCAACGAGTACGGTTCACCCACAACGACAATCAATGGACATCGGAGGTACTACCGGGATGACCGGCACTTACCACAACGCGCTGATCCTGCCGGTCAGCGGCGAGAAACCGTGGTTCTGGGGATGGCTGTCGGTCGGGACCGACGGCCGGATCTCCGGGATCGGCGAGGGTTCCCCACCCGCCGACGCACCTCTCCCCCGCCATGACCTCGAGGGAGCCTTCCTCGCACCCGGTTTCGTCTCGGCCCACAGCCACATCTACACCGGCGGGATGCGAGGCGTCGCCGCGAACAGTCCGCTCTACGAATGGGTCACGCTCAACAGCACGATGCTGCTCGGCGCCGAGGCGGAGGACCTGTACTGGATGACGCTGGCGGGCGGGCTCGACCACCTGTCCTCCGGCATCACGTCCGTGTACAACTTCACCCAGTCGCGTGTCCTCGCGCTGTTCGACTACGAGGAGTCCGTCCTCAAGGCGGCGCGCGTGCACCCGCCCGAATTCGTCACCGCGCAGGTGGACGGTCTGGCGGCCGCCGGCATCCGCTTCGTCACCAGCGTGCGGCTCGACGACGAACAGCTCGGCGAGGACGCGGCCTTCGCGGGCTTCGACGCGGTCATGACCCACCTGAGCACCGTCGACCCGGCACTCGATCTGGGCGGCTCGGTGTACGGGTCGGTGCAGTGGTCGTCGTCGCAGGCGACCGCCGAGCGCGAACGGGCCCTGATGGACCGGTACGGGATCACCAATCAGGCACACTTCGTCGAGACGGCCGAACAGATCGAGATCCAGCAGTCGAAGTTCGACTGGTACGACGCCGCGGGCGTCTTGGGGCCCGGCTTCGCCTTCGGGCACTTCGTGCATCCGACCGAGAACATGGTCACGAGGGTGCGCGAGACCGGGTCGGCAGTGGTGTGGCAACCGATGTCCAACGGCCGGCTCGGTTCGGGGATCGCCGATGTGCCACGCCTGCTTCGGGATTCGATCACCGTCGGCATGGGTGTCGACGATCAGTCGTGCACCGACGTGTCGGACCCGTTCGAGAACATGCGGACCGGATTGTTCCTCCAGCGCGGAAAGCACAGCGACGCCGCGATTCTGACCCCGCTCGATGTACTGATGCTGCACACGCTCGGGTCAGCATCGGCGATCGGGGTGGCCGACAAGGTCGGTTCGCTGGAGGTGGGCAAGTTCGCGGACCTCCTCGTCGTCGACCCACGGTCGCCCCACCTCGGACCGATCTGGGACCCCGTCGCCACGTATGTTCTCGGATGCGGGCTGCGAAACCTGCGCGAGGTCATCGTGGGCGGCCGGCCGGTGTGGCATCGCGACGTGGCCGATCCCGTACGCGCGCAGGCCGATTCCGAACTCACCGAGCGGATGATCGCCTCTGCCGCGCACTCGGGGATACACCCGGTCGTCGCAGCGCGTCACGGTGAGGGTCGCACGAGCGTCGACGACCACCGCTCGGTGTAGTCGGCGATCCGCGAATCGGTGCTGTAGGTCGAGTCGATCAGGTAGAGGCCCGGTGCCGGGCACACGGCGCCGAGTTCCACCAGGACCGGTTTGAGCAGCAGGTCGGGCGCCATGGCATGCGCGGGGCCCGCCCCGAGCATCAGCGGGACGGCGGTCACATCTCGTAGACCCTCGCCCGTGGCGAACTGGTCGAGAAAGAGCTTCAGGACTCCGGTGTAGGTCGCCTTGAAGGTCGGGCTGGCGACCACGACGAGATCCGAGGAGGCGACGGTCTCCACGGCGCCCCGGACTGCGGCGTCGCCCCACCCGAGCAGACCTGCCCCGAAGTCGATCACGTCGATGACGTGGTCGGGTTCGGTTCCGGTCAGCGCCTTCGCCAGCTGCCGGGCGGCATCGAGGGTGCGCGAACCGGGTTTGGGGTTCCCGGCGACAACGGTGGTGGTCATGGTCCGCCTTTCGCAGTATCGGTCCCGCCTATCGTGCCTCAGCCGACGCCGGCGTACCGGCCCGGCGCCGCAGCACCGTGATCGCTGCCGTCGTCACGATCAGCGCCACGATCGTCCCGGCCGCCACTCCGACGACGGCCGTCGTCTCGCCCTGTGCGTTCACGATGATCCCGACGAACGCCCAGATCAGGGTGAGCGGTTAGGCGACGAGCACCGACCCGACGACTGCCGTGACGGCCAGCCCGACCACGGCGCACGCGAGCAGAACGGCCAGCTGCCAGCCCAGGGATCGCGGGTCGGCGAGGTCGGCTCCGATCGCGGCGGCCCAGTTCTGGAAGACCGCTGCGGTCGCCCACGCCGCATAGACTCCGACGAGGATGCGGGTCACTGCCGTGAGCCATCGCGGCGCCGAGCCGTCGGCCGGTCTCGCGGCGATCCGGGCCGCGTCGAGCAGGGCCACCGTCATGACCGTCAGCACGAGCGGGGTCACCCACGTCCACTCGGCGGCCGACACCAGGATCCACACCGCCGCGCCTGCGAACGCGACTTCGAGGTCGATGAGCAGGCGCCGCGGATCATCGGTCCCGGTGGACCCCTTCCAGACCACCGCGACGGCGAACACGATCGACAGCAGGTAGATGAGGCTCCAGATCGAGAACGTGTAACCCGCCGGGGTGATCAGGAGATCGGTCGTCGACTCGTTGGGCGAGGCGCCGAATCCGGAGAACGGGACGACGGGCGCGAGCACCTGAGCCACGGCGAGGAACACGGCGAGCCAGGTGATCGGACCGGAGAGACGCGTGGGTGTCATGTGTCCCAACGTAGGCGCAAGTGTCCGTTTCACGCCGCAACTCCCCTTGAGCTGCGCTGGAGACCGCGTCAAGGCCGGCCACGGGTCCCGGGGATTCGACGCCGGCCACGATGCTCACCGGTGTACACGAATCCGTTGCCGTCAACGCTACCGGCGGCACACCACATCTGGTGATGCCGGCGAGCACCAGCTGCCACACACGTCCCCGACGCCGATCGCGCCGGGGGGGTCAACCCACCGGGCGGAGGTCCGAGGTCGAACCCGGACGCGATCCCCGGTATTTCTCGACCCAACGGGGCGACCCGGCGTCCGCATCGGTCTCGGCGATGTCCCAGTCCACGAAGTCGTAGAGGTCGCCTGCCATCTCGACGATGACGTCGCGGAGTTCGAGGGGTTCCAGCCAGCGCTGCGGGATCGCTGCCACACCGTCGCGGGCACCCAGCAGATTGCCGGCGATGGCGCCCGTGGAGTCCGAGTCGCCATCATGGTTGACCGCGATGATCACCGCGTCTTCGAGGTCGTCGGCCACGAGCGCGGAATAGACGGCGATCGCGAGCGCCTCCTCGCCGACCCAACCCCCACCGAGCAGCTCGATCGCCGACTCGTGGGACAGGCCCGAACCGGCCAGTCCCTCAGCGGTTTCGAGCGCGACAAGGGTCTCCTCGTGACCGGCACGCATCCGGAGAATGTCCTTGGCCACCGCCACCGCCTCCGGCAGGCTCGCCCCGGCGATCAGATCGCGGATCACGACCGCGAGAACACCGGCGGGCAACGACCCGGAGGGGTGTCCGTGCGTGAGCGACGCGAGCGTGGCGGCGAGATCGAAGGTCCCGCCGGCCGACCACTCGGCTCGGGCCGCGAACAACCCCACGGGCGCCACTCTCATGACGCCGCCGCACCCCTTGCTGTCGTTGTCGGCGGGCTCGCCGGGACGAGTGGTCACCCGGAGTGCCTCGAGGCAGGTGGTTCCGGGTGCACGCCGGCTGTGCAGCTGCCGGTGTCCCGCCAGCCAGCTCGACCGTTCGGTCGTCGCCAGCACACCGTGCCGCGGATGGCCGCCCTGGGTGATGAACCAGCGGAGGTAGGCGCGCGCCGTGGTGGCCGCGTAACAGGAGATCCCGCCCGCGCAGTCGTGCGCCCAGGCGCGCAGCAGGCCCTCGGCGGTGAACAGCGTCATCTGCGTGTCGTCGGTGATGGTGCCGACGCCGCCGTACGCCTCCGCGTACGAGGTGATCCCCGTGGGCCCGAAGCGTTCGATGATCGTCGCGCGGGACATGAGCGCGACCGATCCCCCGAGGGCGTCCCCCGCCGCGCCACCGACCAGGCAGCCTACGAACTGATCCAACATCGGCGTCACCTGCACTTTCCCCAGTGTTCCCACCATGGTCACATGGGTCGGCGAGCTTCGCAGGCCGGAGGTTCGTCCGTACACGCCCCGGCCCAGAACCCGGCACCCGATCTGGCCTCCGTCCAGATCGGCAGCGCATGCTCGAGTCCAGTCAAGTCGACGTAATGGCCATGCATGCTCGCACGGCCCCGACAGCCGAGAGAAGATGACCGACCGTCAGCCGATCCCCTCGATGAACGGTTCGATGTTGCCGTACCCCACCTGATCGCCGTACCGGCATTCGACGGCGTAATCCCACACGCCGCCTTTGAGTTCCGCCTGCACGCCCGGATCAGACAGATCAAGGGTCTCCCCGTCGACCCATTGCGGGCCCATCCAGGCACCACTTGCCCATCCGCGGAAGCCGAAGTAGCCGCCGGTCTTACGGGAGTAGCGTGTCATCGCGCGGAATTCGAGCTCCAATGTAGAGCCGTCTTCCAGTGTGATCAGATCGCGGCCACCGGCGACCTCGTTGGTTGTGGTGTGCGGGACGAGATCCCAGTCGTGCTTGACGTCCACGACGCGGAGCGGCCTACGCGTGTCGCCGTGGGGGAACCACATCTCGCCGTGGTGGGTGCCCAGACGCTCTCCTTCCGGGCTCTCCGCACCCTCGTACTGCAGCGCGAAGTCGTCGAACTGCAGCGTCGCCGAGTGCCAGTAGTAGGTGATGCGCTCACGCTTCGGCGGCTGCAGCCCGAACCCCACATTCACACCCTCCGGCGGGGGGAGGTACTCGGCCGCCGACCGCCGGATACCCCAGGAGCGGTCGCGCTGGGTGACCCACGACTCCGGATCTATCTCGTAGCGTGTCCCGCCTATCTCCAGCCAGCCGTGGGCGCGGCCGTACTGAAAGAACCGGATCATGTGGTTCACGACCCGTCCCCGACTGCGCCGAAACATCTGCGGCCGCTGCTCGACGACCGGCACGATCCCCTCGGCCATCACGTCGAGGCTGATGCCGTATTCGTTCTTGCCGAGATGGAATCCGACCTGCGAGTAATCAGCGGAGATACGATAAGCAATCGGGCCGACGATGAGCCCGTCGACGTCGGGCCGGAGTTCCCGCGACGCGCGCACGTTGTGCTGGGCGCTGCCCTCGACCACCGAGACGTAGGCGTCGATGACGTTGCGGTTGGTGTACTTCCCCAGACCGGCGCCGATGAAGAACCGACCGCTGGTGTCAAAAGCACTGAACCACACGCGTTCGCACCACTGCAGATCGCTGGTGTCGACGTGGTCGAAGGTGGAGACGACCTGGTGGTTGAGCAGCTCGTCGCTGGGAATGGGCATCGATCCTCCGGATTGTCATCGGCGCCTGTGGACGCCGCAGGTTTGTCAGGTTCTGGTCGCGCTAGGCCTGCGACAGCAGCTTGTCGAGACCCTGGGTCGCAACGTTGTTGGTCTCGAAATCCGACGGATAGCCCCGTATCCCGGCGCGGACGATGTTGCGCGCGTGCGGAATCAGAAGCACTCCCAGCCGAAGCGTCTCGAGCACTTTGTGGAAGAACAGGTTCTCGACCCGATTTCCCGTGACCAGCTCGTAGTGCGCCACGGTCTCGTCCTCGCCAGGAATGCCCTCGAGCTCGGGCGCTCCGAACGGCCACGCATAGGTGGGTTCCAGCACGATGAACCACGCCAGATCAGCAATTGGGTCACCCAGATAGGCCATCTCCCAGTCCAGAACGGCCACGACCTGCTCATCCCGGTAGATCAGATTGCCGGGCCGGGCATCGCCCCAGCACAGCGCAACACGGGGCGGTGTGAAGGTGTTGGCCTTCAGCCAAGTCAGGGCACGCTCATACACGGGGAAACGGCGGTCGGGGCTGGCCCACGCCAGCACCTTCTCGCATTCGGAGATCTGACGATCGAGCGCGTCGCTGCCTGGACCGGGCACGTCGAGGCACGGGAGCTCGAGCTCGGACCACGGCAGGCGGTGAATGTCGGCCACCGTCTCGACGGCCCGGTGCCACAGACGTTGCCGTGCCACGGGGTCGGCATCGAAGAACAGACCTTCGGACCGTAACCGCCCCGCCGGGACCTCACCGTCAACCCGCTCCATGACGAAGAACGGCATGCCGAGATGCACCGGATCATGCTCGTACCACCTCAACTTCGGCACCGGCACAGCCGTGTTTCGCAGCGCATTCATCACGCAGTACTGGGTGTACAGCTCCTTGTCCGGGAACAGTGACCCGCTACTCGGAAGCCACCGGATGACCAGGCGCTCATGCCTGGGTGTGCCGTCCTCGCGATAGGCCAGCTCGAAGAAATATGTCTCGTTGGAGAACCCTTCACCGCTGCCGCGCAGTTCGGTCATCTGCAGGTCTGCCACGTCGGGCAACTTGGTACGCAGCCACGTGGCGAGCCGCTCGGACAAGGCGGCGAGGTGCTGTTCCCGGCGGACTCCACGTTCTCCCTTGGCCCGCTTGCCCTGAGTCGTCACCGCCCACTCCCGCACGCAGCAGGGCCGGCTGTCGTCTGCGTCAAAGTGCCTCCGATGACCTTGAGAAGAAATGTGAACAGGCGAGATCGGGTCGGAACATCACGTCGAGAACATCTGCGGGCCGTACATTCCCGCGGAATACCGCGCAGCGGCAATGGATGTCGGCACAGGTGAGGTCACGACACCCAGTGTTGCGGTGTGGCGGTTCGCCGACAAGGACCGAGCCACTGGTACCACTCGTAGTGGTAGTAATGCTTGATGGCAAAGACGTCATCCGACTCGAACCAACGACGAACCGAACTCGCGGCTTTTCTTCGGTCGCGCCGAGCCCAGGTGCACCCTGAACAAGTTGGTCTGAGTTCGGAGGGTCGGCGTCGGCGAGTGCAGGGTCTACGCCGCGAAGAGGTGGCCCATCTGTCTGGTGTGAGCTACAGCTGGTACACGCGGCTGGAGCAAGGGCACGATGTCCGCGCCACTGCCGAAGTGATCGACAGCATCGCGTATGCACTACGCCTCAGTGAGGCCGAACATCGTCATATGCGACGGTTGTCCGGCCTGTCCCTGGGCAATCGCGTCGATGACGGACACGGAGTGGACGAACCGATTCGGAAAATGCTGGAGCAGCTGCTCCCGGCCCCGGCCTATGCGGTGGGGCCCCGATCGGAATACCTTGCATGGAACGATGCGTTGTCGGCGGTGTTCTGCGACATCACCGACCTACCGCCGGACCGAAGGAACGTGTTGTGGGCGACGTTCATGGTTCCCGGCGTACGACGATCACTTGTCGATTGGGACAATCATGCGCGGCTGGTGGTCGGTCAGTTTCGAGCTGAGGCCGCAACGCATCCCGACGATCCGCAATACGCGGCGATGGCCACCGAACTCGAAACTGCGAGTGACGAATTCGGCCGCTGGTGGGCGACGCATGAAGTCGTGTTGTCGGCGACGGGGCAGCAGTCCTTCCGGCATCACGCGGTCGGCTTGCTGTGCACCGATCTCCTTCAGTTCCGACTTGTCGATCGTCCATCGGTGAAGGTCGTCGTGCATCAACCATCGACCGACGAGGACGAACGCAAGCTCGATCAACTGCGCGGATCAGCACGGTGGCGTGCGATGATCGCGCCATAGCCGAGCCATGCCCGGCACCCGCCGGCCCTGCCCCCCGACACCGAGTCAGGCGGCGACCGGTCAACTGCGCGAATACCGGGTCATCCCGCGTTCGCCCACCGAACCACCTCGTCGACGAGCTCTCGCAAGTCCCTGTCCGACGGCGCGGCTCTACCGGGCCGCTGAAACGTGCGCGCCAGGATGGCACCGACAAAAGCCCGAACCAGCCACGTCACATCGCCCTGCCGGATCTGCCCCGCCTTCTGAGCGGACGTGAACGCACTCACGACGGCATCTGACATCGGTTGCAGCACACGACTTTGCAGTCGTTGATACAGCTCCGGGTGTCGTGGCGCATCAGCGGCCACCCGCAACTGGATGTCGAGCGCGCCGGACGCGAGGCCGTCGACGAACCGCGTACCCAATGTCAACAGGTCAGAGCGGAGATCGCCGGACGATTCGAACTCCATGGCCGCGATCTCGCCCAACGAATCCTGCAGCAGCGATTCAGCGGTGGACCATCGCGCGGTGATCGCGTTCCTGGACACACCGGCCCTGGCCGCGACCCGACGGATGCTGAACCCGTCGATACCGGCATCGGCGAGCTCCGCACGAGCGGCCGTCAGAATTCGTGGCCGCAACGACTCGTCCACGGGCCGCCCGCGCGCGGAACTCGGCTGTGTCATGTCCCCAGTCTGTCATTGACACGGAGCCGAGCACCGCCACATACTTTTAAGGACCACACTGGCACCTTAATTGGAAGTGAGCTCATGCCGGATTCGCCCACATGCCCTTACAACCCATTCGACTCCGACGTGCTCGCCGACCCGTTTCCCGCCTATCGCGAGGCACGGGATCGGTGCCCGGTCCCCCGATTCGAGGAGTTCGACCCGCCCTTCTACACAGCACTCCGGTACGACGACGTCGTGTCGATCGTCAGCCGACCGGATGTGTGGACGGCCAGGTACGGCATCTCCCCCAGCTTCCAGCGCGGAGTCGGTTTCAACACCGACGGACCCGAACACCGCAAGTTCCGCAAGGCAGTCGTCGAGAGCATGACGCCACGCAACCTGAAGGCCATCACGCCGGCCGTCAACGACCTCGTCGACGACCTTCTCGATGACATGGCCGCGGTGAGATCCGGCGATTTCCACGACATGTTCGCCTCGCCTCTCCCCATCGCCGTCATCGCCCGGATGATGGGACTCACGGGCGAACTCAGCCGCTTCAAGAAGCTGTCCGATGCCTTGATGGAAGAGGGGATGAACAACGCCGACTCCGACGGGACGGCGTTCCTGCGTGTGCTCGACGAGCTCGACGCCTACTGGAACGAGCAGATGGCACCGCGGCGAGATGCCCTGGCCGGCATCGACGAACCATCCCCGGAACACCTCGGCACGACCGTGCCCGACGACATGATGTCGCGGCTGTTGTTGTTCCGCAACGACGACGGTCAGCCTCTGTCGGAGTTCGAGATCAACAACACGCTGATGAACCTGCTTCTCGCAGGCAACGAGACGACCACATCGCTGTTGACCAACCTTGTCTGGCGCCTCCTGGAGGACCGAACGCGATGGGAGGCGTTGCTCGAGGACCGGTCGCTGCTCACCATCGCCATCGAAGAGAGTCTGCGGCTCGACGCCCCCGTACTCGGAATGTTCCGCACCAGCGTCGAGGAGACGACCGTCGGCGACGTGACCATCCCGCCCAAGACCAAGATCATGGCGGCCTACGGATCCGCCAACCACGACCCCGACCGGTTCGAGGACCCCGACGAGTTCCGGCTCGACCGGACTCGAGGGGAGGTCCTGCGCCACTTGGCATTCGGCAAAGGCACACATGCATGTCCCGGCGCACCGTTGACACGCCTGGAGGCAACCGTCGCCATGGAGAAGCTGCTCGACAGATTCCCCGACCTCCGCCTCGACGGCGAGTCCGAACGCATCACACCCTTCAACTTCTGGGGACGGCGCCGGCTGCCGCTGGCGTGGTGAGGGGACATCGCCGCGAACAGACGTTGACTGGCTCGACAATTAGATAGATAGTTAATCTGTTTGGAGGCTGTGCTCGAGGGCTCGTCTCGCGCCGTCGCAGCAAGAACAACAGGAGTGAACTGGTATGACATCAACAGACTTGACCGGAACGTCGGCGATCGTGACCGGTGGCGCCGGAGGCCTCGGGGAGGCAGTCGTCCGGCGCCTGCACTCAGCCGGTGCGGCGGTCGTCATCGCCGATCTCGCCGACGAGAAGGCCAATGCGCTCGCTGCGGAGCTCGGGGATTCCGTGGTCTACTCGAGGACCGATGTCACCGACTCGGACAGCGTGAACACGACGATCGCCCGCGCTCAGGAGCTCGGCACCCTTCGGTATGCGGTCATCTCCCACGGCGGCTGGGGCGTCGCGGAGAGGGTGGTCAGCCGCAAGGGTGAGCCGGCGAGCCTGGAAGGCTTCACCAAGACGCTGGAGCTCTATCTGACAGGCACTTACAACGTCCTGCGTCTCGTGAGTGCCGCGGTGGCCAAGAACGAGCCCAACGAGGACGGCGAACGTGGCGCGGTGGTCCAGACCGCGTCCATCGCCGGCTACGAAGGGCAGATCGGCCAGAGTGCTTACGCGGCCGCCAAGGCCGGCGTCATCGGCCTCACGCTTGCCGGCGCCCGCGACCTCAGTTCGGTCGGAGTCCGCCTCAACACCATTGCGCCGGGCACCATGCACACCGCGATGATGGAATCCGTCGGCGAAGAGGCACTCGAGAAGTTCTGCTCGAACGTCCCCTTCCCGAAGCGGCTCGGCAAACCCGACGAGTTCGCCGATCTGGCCCTCGTGCTGCTGACCAACGGGTACATCAACGGCGAGGTCGTCCGACTCGACGGCGCGCAGCGGTTCGCACCGCGCTGAGAGGTGCCGAGTGGCCGGCGCCCCGTCGGAGCCGGCCACTCGCCCGCCGAGAATCAGACCGATCCCCGGCCTCGACCCCAAGTCGGATACGTACGACCCGTGCCGACTCCTGCGGACATCACGCCCGCCGCGGTCACCGGGTGATCAGGTCGAGGGCTTCGCCGCGGGAGACCGCACTGGTCTTGAAGATGCCGCGCACCGCCGACGTCGTCGTCGTCGCGCCCGGCTTGCGGATCCCCCGCATCGCCATGCACAGATGCTCCGCCTCGACGACCACGATGACTCCGCGCGGCTCGAGCCTGCGCATCACGGCATCGGCGACCTGGCTGGTCAGTCTCTCCTGCACCTGCGGGCGCTTCGCGTACAGGTCGACGAGCCGGGCCAGCTTCGACAGGCCGGTGACCCGACCCGACGCGCCAGGGATGTAGCCGACGTGGGCGACCCCGTGGAACGACACCAGATGGTGCTCGCAGGTCGAGTACATCGGGATGTCCTTGACCAGCACCATCTCGTCGTGATCCTCGTCGAACGTCGTCGCGAGAACCTCGTCCGGGTCGCTGTACAGACCGGCGAACATCTCCCGATACGCCTTGGCCACCCGCGTCGGGGTCCGGAGGAGACCTTCCCGGTCCGGGTCCTCGCCGACGGCCAGCAGTAATTCCCGCACCGCGGCCTCGGCACGCGCCTGGTCGAACACCGACCGCGGTTCCTCCGGCGCATCACCGCGGCTGTCGCTCATGGTCATCGGGAGTCCTCTCTGGTCGGTTGGTACCTGGCCGGTCGGCTAGTCGTCACCCGTCGACTCCGGTCTGCTCGGCGACGTCTCAGAAGGTGATCTCACGGTAGGGCTCGAACGCCGCCGCGCGCTTCTGCACCAGCGAGTCGACCCCCTCCCGGAAGTCCGGCAGGCCCTTGGCGAGTGTGAGCAGGTACTGCGCACGGATACGCGCCTGCTCCATCGTCGCCTCGGAATCACGCCAGATCTGGGACTTCATCATCGCCATCGAGGTGGGCGAGACCCCTTCGGCGATACCGCGGGCATAGGCCACGGCATCCGCGAGCACCTCGCCCGGTTCGCTGAGTCGTTGCACGACACCGAGTTCGGCGGCCTCCTCGGCGAGGAACACCCTGCCGGAGACGATGAGGTCCATCGCATGGGCGGGACCCACCAGCCGGCTGAGCATCCACGCGGAAGCGTCTTCGGCGGGCAACCCGCGCTTGGAGAACGCGGTCGTGAACTTCGCACCGCGCGAGGCGAAGCGGTAGTCCAGGCACAGTGCCTGGGCGAGTCCGATCCCCGCGCACGATCCGTTGATGGCCCCGATCACCATCTTCGGGATCGACGTCGCATACGTCTGGGGCAACCTGTTGGTCGCGTAGCGCGATCCACCCTTGATGTCGTCGAGCACCTGCGGATCCAGGCCGGGGCAGAATGTCTTGCCCGCCCCGGTGACGACGATGACGCGCACGCGCTCATCGGTCACGGCGCGGGTCAGACCTCCGTAGAACGCGGTCTCCATTCCCAGGGACCACATGTTCCGGCGATCAGGACGATTGAGCGTCAGGACGAGGACACCGTGGTCGTCGACCTCGTAGAGGACTTCGCTGTCGTCAGACATCGGCACGCTCCCAGGACGATGACCCGGCCACCGTGCTCGGTCGTCCCTTGTCGGGCGAGAACTCGGGTGCGCGTTTCTCGATGAACGACGCGACTCCCTCGGCTGCGTCGGGCTGACGTCCGGTGTCCCGGAACAGCTCCCACTCGCGGTGGAATGCGCGTTCGCGATCGGGCTCCTCGAGGAACTCGTAGATCAGCTGCTTGGTCAACGCCACCGCTGCCGGACTCGTGTTCTCCGCGATCTCGTTCGCGATCCCGAGGGCTCGCTCGAGGACCTCGTCACCGGGAACGGCATGCGTGCCCAGGCCGAGCCGCACCGCCTCGTCACCGGTGAACAACCGTCCGGTGAGGAGAAGTTCAGTGGCCGTTGCCAATCCGACGAGCTTCGGCAACAGCCAGAGCGAGTTCTGCTCAGGGATCAGACCGCGGCGGGTGAAGACGAAACCGTACTTGGCCGAGGAGTTCATGATCCGGATGTCCCACTGCAGAGCGAAGGTCAGGCCGAGACCGACCGCCGCCCCGTTCATCGCCGCGATCACCGGTGTACGCATCTTCCACGGCCGCGGACGATCCCGCATCATCACCCGTGCCCGCTGCGTCTGCTCGGCATCGAACGCGAAGTTCGAACCGCCCGGTTCCATGTCCGCCCCGGTCGAGAAGAACCGCCCGCGCCCGGTGACGACGATCGCTCGGACGTCATCGTCTCCGTCGAGCTCGCTCAGACGCTCGTGCAGCTCGACCTGCATGTCGGAGATGAATCCGTTCCCGCGGTCCGGGCGGTCGAGCCACACCACCGCGACGCGGTCGTGGCGTTCGACACTGATCCCGTTCACCGGGGACATCAGGACTCCTGGCGAGGCTTGCCCGAACCATCCGAATTCGGTCGTGCCTCGGCGACGAGCCGCGGGATCACTTCACCCAGCTCGGCCGGGTCCCACTTCGCGAACTTCTCTTCCGACGGGCCCGCGACCCACGTCTCGGCGACGCCGATGCGACCACCCTTGACGTTGAACACACGCCCGGTGATGTGAACCGCTTCCGGCGACGCGAGCCACACCACTGGCGGCGCGATGTTGGCCGGCGACCCGTAGTCGAACCCGGTTTCTTCCTTGATCTTCTCCAGCTGCGCGACATAGGCGTCCAGTCCGGCGGTCATGCCGGTGAGAGCACTGGGTGCGATGGCGTTGACCGTGACGCCGAGCCGAGAGAGTTCGTCGGCGAGGATGACCGTCAGACCGGCGATGGCCGCTTTGGCCGCACCGTAATTGGACTGCCCGACATTGCCGTACAGCCCGGAGGGTGAGGAGGTGTTGATGATGCGAGGATGCGAGACCGGTTCTCCCGCTTTGTCCTTCGCCCGCCAGTAGTTCACCGCGTGGCGGGTCGGACAGAACGTGCCGCGTAGGTGCACGCGGATCACGTCGTCCCACATCGCGACATCCATGTTCACGAACATCTTGTCGCGCAGGATTCCGGCGTTGTTGACGAGCACGTGGAGGTCGCCGAACTCGTCGAGAGCGGTCTGGATGAGTCGCCCGGCACCGTCCCAATCGGAGATGTCATCCTTGTTCGCCACGGCCTGGCCGCCCAGCGCCCGGATCTCGGCGACCGTGTCCTCGGCCGGACCGAGGTCGTTCACGACGACCTTCGCACCTTGGCGGGCGAACTCCAGCGCGTGCTCCCGCCCGATCCCGCCGGCAGCGCCGGTCACGATCACCACGCGGTCGTCATGCAAACCCATCAGCTTCCTCGTCCCTTGTTCGTGAACCACAGATTCCGGCATCGCCGACCTGGTGTCGCCGCGACGGCAGCCGCCAGCGTCTCGATACGACTCAATCAGTTAGTTATTTATACTCTAACCGGAGACGTGCGCCAAGGACGCAGCCGGAAAACGGGCCGAACAGGGACCGGCGTCAGGAGAGGATCTCGACGAGCGTGGTGTCGGAATCGCCGACCATGTACGACTCGACCTTGCGCAGGTGGCGGCGCCAGTGGGCGACCGCACCGTCGACGTCGCCCGCCGTCAGCAGTTTCAGCAATCGCCGGTATGCGCGAAGAGCCAGTTCGTCCGCAGCGCGCTCGTGATCGTCGCCGTGCACCGACATGAACAGGGTGTTGTGCGCATCCATGATGTTCAGGATCATCCCGGCCAGCACCGACAGGGTCTGCGTGCCGGACAGATCCACGATTGCCTGGTGGATGCGGGTGTCGACCTTGGCGAATTGCGGGGCGTCGTCGATGTGCTCGGCCGCCTCGGCGACCAACCCCGACAGCACGTCGAGATCGTCGACGCTCCCGCCCCAGGCACGCAACGCCGCCACCTCGATCTCAGTCCGCGCCTTGTAGACGTCGGCGAGCGGAACTCCCTTGTACTGCAAGAGCAGACCCATGTGCCGAGCCGCCACGGACTCGTTCGGGGCGAGCACGCGGGCACCCCCGTGCGCACCACGGAGCACCACGATGATCGATTCGGACTCCAGGATCCGGAATGCCTCGCGCATCGTCGGACGGGACACTCCGTAGCGCTCCATCAAGGTGGTCTCGCTCGGCAACGGGTCGCCCGCCTTCAGCTCACCGGTGACGATCTGGCGCCGCAACTGCGCGGCCACCAGCTCGCCCGCCTTGGGGACCCTGACAACCGAGTACTCGACACCTCGTGCCACAACCCCTCCGTTCACGCGATATGGCCCAGACACGGGCGAATGCCTCAATATAACAACACGTCGGCCTCAGCTCTCGGCAGCCGCTCAATCGACTCAAGGCTCTGACGCATTGCCATCCGCCGGGCGGAAGCGGAACAACGACATCCTGATGTACAATCAGTTAGCTAATTAACCGCTTTACACCACTCGACAGGGGCCCTCATGCTGACACCGACAGCCGAACGCGAGGAGCTGCGCGCCGTGATGCGACAGCTGTTCGCCACACACTCCTCTGAGTCCCGGGTGCGATCGTTCCTCACCACCGACTCCGGTTACGACACCGCGACGTGGAAGATGCTGGCCGAGCAGGTCGGTGTCCAGTCACTCGCCATTCCCGAAGAGTATGGCGGCGCCGGTTTCGGTTTCGCCGAACTCGCCGTCGTGATCGAGGAGAGCGGCCGCGCCCTGGTCTGTGCACCGCTGCTCTCGACGTGCGTGCTCGCGACCTCGGCGCTGCTCCTCGCCGACGATGACGCTGCCGCGCGTCGACACCTGCCGGGTATCGCCGCGGGCACGACGGTGGCCACCACCGCCCTACCCACGCAGAACGGCCCGGCCGTGGACGAAGCGGTCAGCGTCCGTGCCACGGTGTCCGGCGAGACGACCACTCTGACCGGAACCGCCGAGTTCGTTCTGGACGGTGCCGATGCCGACCTGATCATCGTCCCGGCACACACCGAGCACGGACTGTCGCTGTTCACGGTCTCGGCGACCGACGCCGGCGTCGCCGCGCAACCGCTGCCGACGCTCGACCAGACGAGAAACCTGGCGACCCTGACCTTCGATGCCGCGCCGGCCGAGCCACTCGGCACCCCGGGCAAGGCCGCCGGGTACATCGCGAAGATCACCGATGTCGCGGCTTCCGCGCTGGCCATGGAGCAGGTGGGCGGTGCCGCACAGGTGCTGGAATCCACCGTGGAGTACGCGAAGATCCGCGAGCAGTTCGGACGCCCGATCGGATCGTTCCAGGCGATCAAACACAAGCTCGCCGACATGCTGGTCGAGTTGGAGTCGGCCCGGTCGGCGGCGTACTACGCTGCCGGCGCCGTCGACGCCGACGCAGATGACCTGTCACTGGCGGCGTCGATCGCGAAGGCCTACTGCTCCGAGGCGTTCTATCACATTGCCGCCGAGAGCATTCAGATCCACGGAGGCATCGGCTTCACGTGGGAGCATCCCGCCCACCTGTACTTCAAGCGCGCCCGCGGATCGCAGACCCTTCTGGGCTCGCCCGGCGTCCACCGCGAGCGCGTCGCGGTCCTCGCCGGTCTGTGATCACATGCTCGCACGCGGTGCCCAGGGGCACCGCGTGCGAGCATCCGGTCCGCTACACGTCCGCGGAGCCGCAGCCCCTCAGCTGAGGCGTTCGATGATCATGGCCATGCCCTGACCACCGCCGACACACATGGTCTCCAGACCGAACTGCTTGTCGTGGGTACGCAGCGAGTTGATGAGAGTGGTGGCGATCCTCGCCCCGGTCATCCCGAAGGGGTGACCTGCCGCGATCCCGCCGCCGTTGACGTTGAGCTTGTCCAGCGGGATCCCGAGCTCCTTGTAGGAGGGGATCACCTGCGCCGCGAAGGCCTCGTTGATCTCGACCAGATCGATGTCGTCGATGGACAGTCCGGCATTGGCCAAGGCATCCCTCGACGCGGCGACCGGTCCCAGGCCCATGATCTCCGGCGACAGTCCGGACACACCGGTCGACACGATCCGTGCCAGCGGGGTGAGCCCGAGTTCGGCGGCCTTGCGGTCGGACATGACGACCAGTGCCGCCGCGCCGTCGTTGAGCGGACACGCGTTGCCCGCGGTCACGGTGCCGTCGGGACGGAACACCGGTGCGAGCGAAGCGAGCTTCTCCAGTGTCGTACCCGCGCGTGGGCTCTCGTCCCGGTCCAGGACACCACCATCGGGTAGCGCGACCGGTGTGATCTCCCGCTGCCAGAAGCCTGCCTGTGCCGCCTCCTGGTACAGCTGCTGCGAGCGCAGAGCGAACTCGTCCTGCTCCTGACGCGAGACCCCGTGGATCTGCGCGACGTTCTCGGCCGTCTGGCCCATCGCGATGTAGACGTCGGGGAGCTCGCCCGCGTCACGGGGATCGGTCCACGTCGAGGTCCCGGCTCCGCTCCGTGCTGCCGTCCGTTCCTGCGCGGATCCGAAACGCGGATTCGTCCAGGGGTTCTTCGACCGGTCGCGCGGGTCCGCGTCGGGCGCTACCGGCGGGGTGTCCGCATGCCCGCGTCGGCCGCGACTGATCGCCTCGACGCCGGCCGCGACGAACACCTCACCTTCGCCCGCGCGGATCGCGTGCAGAGCCATCCGGGTCGTCTGCACGCTCGAGGCGCAGTAGCGGGTGACCGTGGTGCCGGGCACGGAATCCCAGCCCAGGAGCACCGATACGACGCGGGCCATGTTGAAGCCCTGCTCGCCACCGGGGGCGCCGCATCCCAGCATCAGGTCACGGATGTCCGCGGGATCGAGTCCGGGCACCTGTTCGACGGCGGCACGGATCGCGTGAACGGCGAGGTCGTCGGGACGGACGTCTTTCAGGGCCCCCTTGTACGCCCTGCCGATGGGCGTACGTGCGGCGGCGACGATGACTGCTTCGGGCATGTTTTCCTCCGGACCCCGGTCTCCGGGACCGGGGCCACTGTTGTCGGGATCTTCAGTGGGGTCGGTCAGTAGCGCATGTGGGTACCGGCGGCGATGTTGATGGTCTCGCCGGTGATGTTCTTGGCGCGGTCCGAGATGAGGAACGCGGCCGCCTCGACGATGTCGTCGACGTGCGACAGCCGCCCGAGTGGCGACTTGGCCCGTTCCGCGTCCTGCATGTCGGAATGGAGAGCATCGGTGAACCGCGTTCCGGTCACCATGCCCATGGACAGGGTGTTGGCACGGATTCCGAAGGGGCCGCCCTCATGAGCGCAGCTCCGCGACAGGACGTTCAGACCGCCCTTGCTGACCGCGTAGGGCGCCTCGATTCCCGCCCCGCCCACGTCCGGGGCGTACGTCGAGATGTTCAGGATCACGCCGGGCACAGATGCATCTCTCATCTGGCACATCGCCTGGCGGGACAACATCCACGGGCCGCTGAGGTTCACGCTGAGGACCCGGTCCCAGGTCTCGGGATCGTAGGTGAAGATCGGCCCGAGCACGTTGACGGCCGCGTTGTTCACCAAGATCGAGATCGGACCGTGCGCGCCGAGAACCGCATCGGTGACCTCGACGATCTGCTCTCGCACACCGACGTCGAGGACGTAGCCGGCCACGTCACCGCCGGTGTCGCGGCGGATCTCCTCGACCGCCTCACCGAGCCGGCGCTCGTGCGAATCGGTCACGATGACCGTGGCACCGTCGGCCGCGAGGCGGGTGGCGATCGCCTTGCCGATCCCCGCGCCCGCTGCACCGGTGACCAGCGCGACTCTGCCGTGAAGTTCCGTCATGAGCATCCTCCGCCGTATCGATGTCCCGTCGATCGCGGGACCGTCATCACTTCGCCCGCTGGGCCGCGGCCGCGATCAGGGCTCGCGACAGGTCGCGGTGTTCGGCCGAGTTCACACTTGCCCGTTCGGCCTGCAGCGCGTCGTCGAGCAACCCGGAGATCGCTCGTGAGACATGAGTGTTCATGAGCCGCTTGGTGTCCTGCAACGCAGTCGGGGCCACCGCCGCCAGTCGCTCGGCCAGCGCCATCACCGTCGGCATCAGCTCCTCGCCCGGGACGACACGGTTGACCAGGCCGAGCTCCACGGCGGTCGCCGCGGGAATCCGGTCACCGGTGAAGACGTACTCCTTGGCACGCATGGCACCCATGATGAGTGGCCACAGCAGCGCGGCCCCGTCCGCGGGCACCAGTCCCACTCCGAGATGAGGGTCGGCGAGGAATGCCCGATCGGATGCGATCGCGATGTCGCAGAGGGACACCAGGCTGGCGCCGAGACCGACCGCCGCGCCGTTGACGGCCGCGATCAGCGGTTGGCGCAGCGCGACCATGCCGAGCACCGTGCGGCGGGCCTCGTCGAAGACCTCGTCCTGGACGGCCTGGTCTTCCTGCGTCTCCACCATTCGCGGGAAATCCCCACCTGCGCTGAACGACCGGCCGGCGCCGGTGAGCACCACCACCCGGCACTCGGCATCGGCGGAGAGCAGCTCCCAGATCTCTGCCAGTTCACGGTGCATGACCGCGTCGGCGGCGTTGTGAGCCTCTGGCCGGTTCATCGTGACAACACGCACCGCACCCACCGATCGCACCTCGAGAGTGGCGAAACGTTCTTGCCAGTCGGTCACCGGTCCTCCTTCTGCCGTGCGCATTTACTAGTTATAGCTTAATTATTACACTTTCAATCGAGCCTGAACAGCAGTCTCGGTACATCCGGGCCCGCGTGCCGGCCACGACGAGCCGGGCATCGGCTCGACAGCTCGCCCCGACGACTCCTCAACGACAATTGGAGACCCCCTTGCCCAACGAACAGTCGATCATCCTCGAACGACGGGACCGCACCCTTCTCATCACCATCAACCGGCCCTCCGCCCGCAACGCCATCGATCGCGAGGTCAGCTATGGCCTCGCCGAAGCGATGGATCAGCTGGACTCCGACCCGTCGCTGTCGATCGCGATCCTGACCGGTGCGGGAGGAAACTTCTGTGCCGGCATGGATCTGAAGGCGTTCGCCCGTGGCGAGGACATCGCGGTCCCGGGACGGGGTCTCGGATTCACCGAACGTCCGCCGGCCAAACCGGTCATCGCCGCGGTGGAGGGTTTCGCGCTCGCGGGAGGCACCGAACTGGCGCTCGCGGCCGATCTCATCGTCGCGTCGAAGGACGCTGCCTTCGGCATCCCGGAAGTGAAGCGTGGCCTCGTCGCCGGGGGCGGAGGTCTCCTCCGCCTGCCCCAACGCATCCCCTACCAGCTGGCCATGGAGCTCGCACTCACCGGCGACAATCTCAGCGCAGCACGTGCAAGCGAACTCGGGCTGGTCAACCGTCTCGCCGAGCCGGGCCGTGCACTCGAGACCGCACTGGAGCTGGCCGCCGCGATCACCAAGAACGGCCCGCTGGCCATCCGGGTCAGCAAGCAGGTCATCACCGAGTCGAGGGATTGGCCGACCTCGAGCGCCTTCGACCGCCAGCGCGACCTGATCGCCCCGGTGTTTGCGTCGAACGACGCGAAAGAAGGGGCGATCGCGTTCGCCGAGAAGCGATCACCGGTGTGGACGGGGCGGTAACACCAGCAACGCACTGTTCACCGCGGTTGGTGTGACGCATCGAACAGACCACACTGCGCCACCGGTTGTCGAGTGTCCGACAGCCGCGTGGCGCAGTGAGGCGACGCTCTCCGAAGTGAATCCGAAGTGAAGCAGAGATTCCACCCCGGGGCCCGGGAGCAGCAGATGTGGTCAGCCCGTGGTCAACAGCTCACTGACTCCCGGGATCAAAGGCTCCGCGACGCCCCAACCGACGTGCCCGTCGTGATTCAACTTCAGCGCGTAATCTTCCACCATGTGCAGCTCACGTGCTGTCTCGTCAGTCAGCTCGATCTTGTCGCCTTCGACCCGCAGGTCACCGAGCCACGCACCCTGCACCCAATCGCCGTATCCGCCGTAGTGACCACCACCGGGTCGCCGGAACCCGATTGAAATCGGTTCCATGGAAACCGCTTTCGTGGTCCCGTCGTCCAGGTGCAGTGTGCTCTTGATGCCCAACAGGCGAAGACCGTCCGACGCGTGGTCCCAGACATGGTCGACGTGAACGATCTTCTGGGGCGCTCGCTGCGTGTGCGGGGCGTGTTGCAGATGACCGAGCGCCGGGCCGAGGCGTTGGCCACTTGGCGTCTGCGCGAACTCGAAGGACGCGCTCCAGTCCTCGAACTGCATGGTGAAGAAGCTCCAGCGATAGGGCATTCCATCCCCGGGCGGTTCCGTCAGGTTCACCGAGCTCTCGCTGCGGCCGTCAGGGTCGGTCCGCTCCGTCGTGTTGGACCGCAGCCCCCACGAACGATCGCGCGAGGCCCACCAGTCGGCGCGGCTCACCTCGATGCGGCGCCCCTCGATTTCGATCCAGCCTTCGAGGGCACCAGTCTGAAAATATCGATTCATCTCGTTGACCGTGCGACCGGCGCGACGTCGGAACATCGGCGGATCTTGTAGGTATATCTCGGTTTCGCCGATGAATCGGACGTCGCAGCTGAAGCCCGATTCGTTTCTGTCTGTCACGATTCGGACGGAGTGCAGTGGCTCAGGGATGCTGTATTCGATCGGCCCCACAGCGTACCGGTCGAGATCCGGCCACAGCCTACGAGAGGCTCGCACGTTGTACTGCACCTCGCCGTCGGCCACGAGCGCAATCGAGCAGTCCATCACATTACGGTTGTGATACTTGCCCAGTCCGAAAAGCAGCTGGTACGCACCCGACTTCTCGAACGCCGAAAACCATACACGCTCGGTCCACTGAGGATCAGAGTTGGCCAGTTGATCCAATGTGGCGGTGGTCTGATGGATGAGAAACTCGTCGTATGGACTCACTGCCATGATGTTGCGACTTCCTGTCGATGTCGAATGAAAGGTGCTTACTGGTTGTACATCGGCTGCAGCACAGCACGATCCGCGAGGCGACTCGCGGTCGACGCCACACTTGCAGAATGCTGGATGGCGGCCTCAGGGGCTCAAGAGTCGCCGTAGCGGCGATCGACGGGAGCTAAACGGCTTGACGAACGAGGCTTTCGAGTGTCCTGTACGTGTCGTTGTTGGTCGCAAAGTTCTCCGGAAAGAAGCTGCTCATGCCCAGCTGGTCGAACGCGCGCTCCGCGAGAACCAGCAGGGTAGCCAGGCGCAGTGTCTGAAAAAGACGGTGGTATTCCAGATTCTGTAGCTCGCGGCCGGTTCGTTGCTCGTAGTAGTCCAGCGTTTCCGCTTCCGACAGGCACCCTGGTAGTCGGGGGAGGCCGAAGGCCGACGCACTGGATTCGTCGGTGATGACGAAATACATCAGATCCATCTCCGGCGTTCCCAGGTACGACATCTCCCAGTCCAGAACCCCCGCGACCGCGTCGGCCACGAACACGAGGTTCCCCAGTTTGACGTCACCCCAGCACAACACGATGTTGTCCTGATCGGGCACAGTTTCTCGCAGCAGGGAGCTCGCTTCGGTCAGCAGTGGAATCGGTTCGGCGCGTCCATGGCGGTGCCACTTGTCGATCTGCTCGAGCTGTTGCTCGACCACGTCGCGTAAGTTGCGCGGCCGACGTTCGAACGGGAGACCAACCGTGTCTATGTCCACCGCATGGATGTCGGCAACGGTATCGAGAGTGTTGTGCCACAGTCGGGTTCGGCGTTCCTCAGAGGCATCGAAGAACAGTCCCGCGCCGTGGATACCGCTCGGGGGACCGTCATCGGGGACGATGCCGTACCCCGGCGCCATGTTGTCCATCAAGTAGAACGGCGTCCCGATGTAGCCGGCATCGGTCTCGAACTCCAGAGCAGTGGGCGCTGGGACCGGTGTTTCGGCAAGAGCCTTGAGCATGTCGTATTGGAAGCGGAGATCGTATTCGGGCATGAATGCTATTTCCGTACGCTCACTGGGCTTTCGCAACACGAGGTGCCGGACGTCGCTCCCGTCGCGAACGCGCAGGAGCCAGGTCTCGTTGGAGAACCCCGACGAGTTCTTGTCACACTCGAGGACCTCGGCCCCTGAACTGTAGTTCGCCTGAAACCAGCGCCTGAGGCCGTCATTGTCGTTGTCCACGCACTACTCCTTTGATGGCCACGGGCGGGTACCCTCAGTGCGCTGTCGCACACCTATCCCGAATTGTGGCGTTTCCCACAATCAGCCTAATAATTCAATGATCTTCGTGTCAAGGAGTGCGGCGAAGATGGCATCTCGAAGTCGCTGCAAGACCGCGTATTCCGTCAGTGGCCGACCCGGGCCGGCAGAGAATCCGCCTGGATCGCAGGCTGAAACTCATGCGGCATGCCCGAGTACTCCGCGGAACATCAGGCCGACGAACCCTCACGGCGACGACCCGCATCCCCGCTCGTTCGGAAGGCAGCGATGGAGCCGGCCCATGAGACGACGAAACCCGATGCCGCCATGGGCATCGGGTTTCGAGTGAGGACAGATGCCGCTATCGCGGCAGACCGAGAATCCTCTCGGCGGCGATGTTGCGCTGGATCTCGGAGGTGCCGCCGTAGATCGTCTCGGCACGCGACAACAGGAACAACTTCTGCACGGCGGTCACCTCGTCGAAGCCGTCGTCGGTGGTGAACAGCGCCTGCGGACCCACGATGTCCATCGCGAGCTCCCCCATCCGCTGGTGACGAGTCGAGGCGAAGAGTTTGGTGGTCATCGACGCCGCCATGGTCGCCGCGCCCGGGTCCGGGCATTCCTCGTCCAGCAGATCGGCGACCACGCGCAGGTTGGTCGCGCGCATCAGCCGGATGTCGATGTAGGCGTCGACAAGCCGGTTTCGGATCGCCGGATCATCGACTGCACCATTGGCTTTCGCCATTCTGATCATGTCGTCGAGTTCCCGCTGCATTCCGAGTTGCATGGGCATCAGCGCGCTTCCGCGTTCGAGACCCAGCGTCGTCATGACCACCTTCCACCCGCCGTCGACCTCGCCGACAACCAGATCGGCCGCGGTGCGGGCGTCACTGAAGAAGCACTCGGAGAACTCGGTGGACCTGGTGATGTTCTCGATCGGGCGGATCTCGACGCCGTCCTGGTCGACCTCGAGCAGGAGGAGCGACAGCCCCCGGTGGCGCAGCGAGGTGTCCGGTTGCGTCCGGCACAGGACGTACAGCCAATCCGCGTGATGCCCGAAGGTGGTCCAGATCTTCTGGCCGTCGACGTGCCAGAGACCATCCTCGCCGAGCACGGCGCGGGTGCGCACGTCCGCGAGGTCGGACCCCGCACCGGGTTCGGAGAAGCCCTGACCCCACATGTCCTCGACGGCGAGGATCCTGGGCAGAAAGCGATCGCACTGCTCCTGGGTGCCGCAGGCGAGCAGGGTCGGCCCGAGGAGTTCGAGTGCCTGGGTGTTCACCCGGGCCGGCGCCGCGGCACGGGCGTATTCGTACTCGAACACGATTTCCTCGGCAAGACCGAGCCCGCGGCCGCCGTAGCGGGTCGGCCAGGTCAGGCCCAGCCAACCCCCTGCCGACAACTCGCGCTCCCACTCGACGCGTACGTCCCAGGCGGTGTCGTCGGTCGGGCTCCCGACCCCCTTGTGCGCGGCGAATTCGCCCACCAGGTGCTCGGCGAGCCATGTTCGCACTTCTTCGCGGAAATCGGCCACTCCGGGAGCGAGATCGAGGTCCATAAGGTGATTCCTTGCGTGAGAACGGGTGTGGATCTGGATCAGTTCGGTGCGCCGAAGACCTTCAGCGCGTTGGCGCCGAGGTAGCCCTCACGGGATGCTCCGGTGAGCGGCAGCGCGCGACCTTCGACGATGGTCCGCTCGATGGGCAGGATGGGATAGTCCGAGGCCCACATGAGCTTGCCGGGATTCCGCTTCTGCGCGAAGTTCAGCACCTCCGCGGGCACGTACTTCGGCGCCCAGCCTGCGGTCATCGCAAAGACGTTGGGGTGCTTGATGAGCATGGCGATCGTCTCACTGATCCAGGGATCGCCGAGGTGACTCATGACGAGCTTGAGTTCGGGAAACGCCAGGGCGACCTCGTCGATCAGGATCGTCCGCTGCAACTTGGCGGGTTTCATCGGACCGGGCACCCCGACGTTGATCGACACGACCGCACCTTCATCGCAGGCCGCGGTGTACGCCGGGTACGCGAGCTTGTCGTCGATCGCGATCCCGGTGAACATCGGGATGATGCGGATGCACTTGATGCCGTACTCGCGGACCGCGATCCGGACGTGCTTGGCGGCTTCGTACCCGAGACGCGGATCGATGCCCACGGACGTGACGAACCGTCCGGGATGGTCTCGCTGGATCCCGGCCAGTCGCTCGCAGGTCTCGCGCAGCACCTGTTCACCCGACTTGGTGCCGTGGACGAACGCCGGCGTGATGTCGCGCGGCACCTTCGTCAGCACGCCGGCCGCGATACCGAACTTGTCCATCTCGGCAACGACGTCCTCGATCGTCTCCCCGCCCTCGTAGGCGCTGTTGCCTCGCTTGAACCGCGCGACCACGGACGGGTCCGGGGTCACTTCACCCGGCAGGTACGGCAGGTTGATCCACGCGTCGAACACATCGGGCTCGTGTGCGGGGGTGTCTTCGGTCATCTTCACTCCTTGGATGGTCCGTCATCGGCCGCGGTAGGACGGCGTCCGTTTCTGTTTCATGGCTTCCAGCGCTTCCGCCGAGTCCTCGGTTGCCGCGACGACCGCGAAGTGCGACGACGCCAGGTCAAGAGCGGTGCGCAGATCGGCATCGGCGGATTGGTAGGTGACCCGCTTGACCATCCGCACCGTCACCGGCGCATGCTGGGCGATGGACTGCGCGAAGCGGTCCACCTCCTCGGCGAATCGATCAGCCGGCGCCACCCGGTTGGCCAGCCCGATCCGCAGCGCCTCGTCGGCGTCGACGGCGTCGCCGGTGAGCAGCATTTCCAGGGCCTTGGAGGTCCCCACGATGCGCGGCAGGTAGTAGGCGCCTCCGTCGCCGGGCGTCAGGCCGACCTTGATGTAGCCCTCGGAGACCTTCGCGGTGGAGGACATGATCCGCATGTCGCACATGAGCGCCATGTCCAGACCGGCTCCGACCGCGACCCCGTTGATGGCGGCTATCACCGGCTTGTCCAACGCGTCCATCGCACGGGCCACGCGGTGGATCTCCACGTGCAGCTGCTGCTTGCGTTCCAACGGCGTCAGGTCTCGGTTCGCGTTCGAGATCGACCCCAGGTCGACCCCCGAGCAGAAGGCCTTGTCCCCGGCGCCGGTCAAGACCACGACCTTCACCTCGTCGTCCCGGGCCGCGTCGAGAAGCATGCGCTCCCACTCCCGGATCATCGGGAAGGTGAACGCGTTTCGTGCCGCGGGGCGATTCAGCGTGATCGTGCCCACGCCCCGGTCGACCGACCATTGGATCTCGTCCATGAGCCACTCCTCACATCTTGCGGGCATTCCGAGAAGCAGCGAACTCTCGAACATGATGGTCTAATTCGATAACTGATTGTACTATAACGAGCATGGCTACATCAGAGGACGGTTTTGCCGGTCTACCTCTCTCCGCCGCCGACGTGGAGTTCCGGGACGAGGTTCGCACGTGGCTCGACGAGCACCTGACCGGCGAATTCGCCGGCCAGGCCGACCGCGGCGGTCCGGACGACGACGACAACTGGGAGCTCCGGCGAGCATGGGAGAAGGAGCTCGGCGCCGGTAACTGGCTGGGGATGTCGTGGCCGGTCGAGTACGGCGGGCGCGGCGCATCGATGACCCAGGAGATCGTCTTCGCGATGGAGTACGCGCGCGCCGGGGCGCCGCCGCGTGCCGCCTTCCACGGCGAGACCCTCATGGCGCCGACCGCACTCGCGTACGGAACCGAGGAGCAGAAACAGCGACTGCTGCCGCCGATGTCCCGGGCAGAGGTCGTCTGGTGCCAGGGCTACTCCGAACCCGGCGCGGGTTCCGACCTGGCCAACGTCTCGACGCGTGCGCGGCTCGACGACGGTGAGTGGGTGATCAACGGACAGAAGATCTGGACCACCTTCGCCCACCACGCGGACTGGATCTTCGCCATCGTCCGCACCGATCCGGAGTCCCGCAAGCACGCGGGTCTGTCCTACATGCTGATCCCGCTCGATCAACCCGGGGTCACGGTCCGACCGATCCGGACGATGCTCGGCGACAGCGGCTTCAACGAGGTCTTCTTCGACAACGCACGCACCTCGGTGGACAACGTCCTCGGACCGACCGGCGCCGGCTGGACCGCCGCGATGACCACACTCGGTCACGAGCGGGCGACATCGGTTCTCAATTACCAGTTCTCGTTCGTCCGCGAGATGGAACACCTCAAGACCCTCGCGCGGCGTCGGGCGCCGTTGGACGATCCGAGCCTGAAACACCGCCTGGTGAATTCCTACATCGGATTGCAGATCATGGCGTACAACAACCTGCGCACACTCTCGACCGCACTGCGTGACGGCGAGTTCGGTCCGGAGGCTTCCATCGGCAAGTACTACTGGTCGCGCTGGCACCAGCAGTTCACCGAGATCGCGATGGACGTCATGGGCGACGACGCTCTCCTGGGAACGGACTGGTCCACCGGCCTCTCCGAGGATGGTGCACCCGCGATCGACGCCGAGACCGCGTTGCGGCGGGCGTTCATCCGCGGACGCGCCGAGACCATCTACGCCGGAGCCAGCGAGATCCAGAAGAACATCATCAGCGAACGAGTTCTGAAGCTGCCGAAGGAGCCCCGCCGGTGACGCACGACGAATCCACCGAACAGCACGCGACTCGCGCGCTGGAGGGTGTGCGGATCCTGGACCTGAGCCGCATCCTGGCCGCACCGTTCGCGACCCAGCTGCTGGGCGACCTCGGCGCGGAGGTCATCAAGGTCGAGCGGCCGGGCGTCGGGGACGACGCCCGACAGTACGGCCCGCCGTTCCACGGCGATCCCGCAGACCAGAACTCCGGCTTCTACCTGAGTGCGAACCGCAACAAGCGCTCCATCACGGTCGATCATTCGCGGCCGGAGGGCGCGGAGATCATCCGGCAACTCGCACGCGAATCCGACGTCCTCGTCGAGAACTTCCGCACGGGGGTCCTCGCCAGGTACGGCCTCGACTACGACAGCCTCCGGGCGATCAACCCACGCCTCGTCTACTGCTCGGTGACCGGTTTCGGGCAAGACGGCCCCTACGCGAACCGAGCCGGATACGACGGCGTGTTCCAGGCGATGAGCGGCATGATGAGTGTCTCGGGCATTCCCGACGGCGAACCCGGGGCCGGACCGATGAAGGTCGGCGTGTCCATGGTCGACATCCTCACCGGTCTGTACACCTCGACCGCGATCCTCGCCGCGCTCCACCACCGGGACAGTCACGACGGGCTGGGGCAGTTCATCGACATCTCGCTGCTCGACTGCGGGGTCGCGTCCCTGTCCCACTTCGTCCAGAACTACCTCGTCTCCGGGGTGCCCGCTCCCCGCCGGGGCAACGGCGGGTTCGGAGGCATCCCGTCACAGGCGTTTCGCTGCTCGGACGGCGAGGACATCTTCGTGGTGGCGAGCACCCCGAAGCAATTCGCCGCACTCGCCGATGCGCTGGGGCGGCCCGAACTCGAGTCCGATCCGCGTTTCGCCACCGTGTCGTCGCGAATCGCCAACCGAGACCACGTTCTGGAAGTACTGTCGGGAATCTTCCTCACCCAGCCGGCCGAGTACTGGGTCAAGCAGCTCGAATCCGCGGACGTACCGTGTAGTCCGGTGAACTCACTCCCCGCCGTCTTCGAGAATCCGCAGGTGGTCCATCGCGGTCTCGAGTTGCGCACCGACGTCGAGGGACTGTCACTCCTGCGCAACCCGATTCGGTTGTCCGATACGCCGGTCAGCGAGTACCGCACCCCGCCCGGGCTGGGCGCGGACACCGCCGACGTCCTGCGCGACGTCCTGGGCAAGGACCCCGACGAGATCGCGGAATTGGTTCGTAGCAAGGCGATCTGACCATGCACCCTCAAGTTCGGCTTCGATAATCGAAAGGCACCAGATGACAACAGCGACCACCAACCTCTCTCCGACCGGATCGTTCAACCACGCGGCCCTGGCCAGTGGGCGGCGATTCGAGCCCGCCGCGGTTCTCGACGAAGAGGCCCGCATCCATGGACTCAAGGCCGAGGCCGGTTACATCTGGGGCACCCTGCGCGACGACGAGGGCGGTCTGTACTCGATCATGCGTCGTATCCCGGCCGTCCGCGACACTCAGCAGGCCACGGGCGACATCCGTTCCCTGGGCGGCAAATTGATCCTGGTGTCCAGCCACGGCGAGGGCACCCAGCTGCAGTTGCGCCGGGAACCGCGCTTCGCACCGGAGAGCAACGACATCGTCAGGCGTGTCAGTGGCACCGACTCGGTCGAACTGAGCACCGAGACGAACGAACACGGTCGTGCCATGTCCCTGACGCTCACCCGGGACACCATGAGCTACACCGAGTCCGAGGTCATCGACGTGACCGGGACAATCGTCACACCGCCTCTGCAATGGTTCCTGCCCGGACCCGAGTCCTCGTTGCTGTACCTCACCCAGACCTGGCTCGTGGAAGGTGAGATCACGGGCAAACGGGTGCGCGGCTTCTTGTTCTGGGAAGAAGCGTGGATGCCCGAGGGCGCCCGGCTCTACATCGAGAAGGACCCGCTCCACGATGCGGCGTACACGACCTGGTACTCGTGGGCCAACCACTTCGAGGACGGCACCTGCGAGGTCGGCCACTTCCTGTACGGCAACGGCGACTTCCACGTCGGCGTCGTCGCCCACAGCGACGGCACGGTGACCAGCGCGACGACCATGGACGCGGTGATCCAGCGAAACCCGGACGGCTACTGGCACGATCGCATCGACTATGTGATCGACGGCGAGGAGTGGGTGTGCGAGGCGGACCCGCGCGGCCGCATGGAGGGCCTGGGCAAGGTGCCGAATCCTCAGCAGGAGGGGTTCATCCACCGTGTGTCCGACACGCGCAAGCCCGATGTCTGGATGGCCTGGGGCGAGACCGTTCCCGGAAACGGTGAGCGTCGCACATGGTGACCCTGCGCAACGCCGAGAGGGCACGCGGTGAGTGACTTCGTCACCTACGAGAAGGTTGGCCGCGGTGACATCGCCCGCATCAGTCTGAACCGGCCAGAGGCCAGGAACGCGCAGAACCGCGGCATGCTCGTCGAACTCGATGCCGCATTCCGCGAGGCCGAGGCCGATGATTCGGTCAGTGTGATCATCCTCGCCGGCAACGGACCGAGCTTCTCCGCCGGCCACGACATGGGCTCGGAAGTGGCGGCGCGCGAGGAACTGCCGGGGCCCGATCAGCATCCGACCTTCCGGATCAACGGTGGAACCGCGAGTTCACATGTCGAACGCCGGATGTTGCAGGAGTGGCACTACTACTACGACTGCACACGCCGGTGGCGCGAACTGCGGAAGATCACCATCGCGCAGGTCCACGGGAAGGTCATCTCGGCAGGCCTGATGCTCATGTGGTCGTGCGATCTGATCGTCGCTGCCGAGGACACCCTGTTCGCCGATGTGGTGGCGACGCGCCTGGGCATGCCGGGTGTCGAGTACTTCGCGCATCCCTTCGAATTCGGTCCGCGCAAGGCGAAAGAACTACTTCTCACCGGCGATGCGATCGATGCCGAGGAAGGCGTTCGGCTGGGCATGGTGTCCAAGATCTTCTCCGGCGATGAGCTCGCCGAGAAGACCGTGGAGTTCGCCGCACGGATCGCCGACCGTCCGGCGATGGCCCGGTTGCTGATCAAGGACTCGGTCAACGGGGCAGTGGATGCGATGGGATTCACCGAGTCACTCCAGAAGAGCTTTGCGCTGCACCAGTTGGGACACGCGCACTGGACGGCGCTGCACGACGACAAGTTCCCCGCGGCCAAACCCGGGCCGGACATCGAGGACTGGCGAAACGCAGGTCCACTGCGTACCGCCAACCCACACCGACCGTGAGGGTCCTTCCGTACGCCTTGCTTCCCGCTCGTGCCGCCGCGTTGTGGCCCGAGCGGGTGGCGCTGCGCTTCGCCGACCGGGTGTGGACGTATCGCGAGCTCGATGCGGCGGTGCAGAGTGCGGCGGACCACCTACGGGCGGCGGGCGTCACCCCGGGCACGCGTACCGCTCTCCTCGGTGAGAACAGTCCGGAGTACGTCGTCGCCCAGTTCGCACTGGCACGGGTCGGCGCGGTGTTCGCCACGCCGAACCCGTACTGGACCGCGCCCGAACTGGATGCCGCCTTCGACGCGGTCCAGGCGACAGCCGCCATCCGTAGTGACCGTCATGGGACATCCGCGCGAATGCTGCCGACCGAACTGACCTTCGACGAGATCGGCCGGGGCACAGGGACACTGGAGCACCGATCACAGATCGCCGGCGACACAGGCCCCTTCCCGTCAGACGCCGAGGCCTTCATACCCTTCTCGTCGGGGACGACCGGCCGGCCCAAAGGCGTCGTCCACACACGCGGCAGCCTCTCCGGCGGGGTGGCGCAGATGGTCACCCACCTGGGCGTGACCGCCGAGGACCGGTTGCAACTCAGCCTCCCGCTCTGTCACATCTTCGGTACCACGATGATGGGTGCGGCGGTGGCCGCCGGTGCCGAGGTGACCCTGTTCGAACGCTTCGACCTCGCCACGTGCCTGGATCACGTCCGCTCCGACGGCGTCACGATCTGGCCGCTTGCCGGCGCGGTGGCGCATCATCTCGCCGCGTTGCCGGACATCGGGGCCGCCGACTTCCCCGCACTGCGGTACTTCATCTGGGGCGGCAGCGCACTGCCGGCCGACCTCGCATCCACCATCACCGCGAAGACCGGGAAACGCTTCCTGTGCTCGTACGGCATGACCGAGGCGATGGGCGTCGCCTTCAATCCTGTTGACCAGCCGCAGGACTGGCGGACCGATTCGCCGGGGTTCCCCGCCGCGGGCACCGAGGTACGCCTCGGCACCGACGACGAGATCGAGGTCCGCGGTGTGAGCGTCGCACGCGGATACGCCGGCGCGGACCCGGCTGCACACGACGAGTCCTTCACCGCCGACGGCTGGTTCCGTACCGGCGACGCGGGCCGAATCGACGCGCGCGGACGCCTCTGGATCACCGACCGGTTGAAAGACATGATCAAGGTCTCCGGGTTCCAGGTCGCACCCACCGAGGTCGAGGAGGAACTCCTTCGCCTTCCCGGCATCGTGGACGTTGCGGTCATCGGCAGGCGCGACGACCGATACGGTGAGATCCCGGTTGCCTTCGTGGTCGCGGCGTCACCCGACGCCGCGCGGCAGACGGTCACCCTCGACCTCGTTCGGCGCGAATTGGCCGGGCGCCTCGCAACATACAAGCTGCCACGAGAGCTCGTCGTGGTGGACGCCATCCCGCGAACCACCGGCGGAAAGGTCCGCAGATCCGCCCTGCGTCCCACGCGGTGACGCCGCCGGCAAGAAGGACGACTTTGGATATCGACACAGTGCGCTCCCAGGCGATCTTGGTCGTCGGCGCCACCGGCGCTCAGGGCGGAGCGGTCGTCGACGCGCTGCTTCGGGCCGGCCATACCGTGCGAGCTCTGGTCCGTGACCCGGCCTCGCCGTCCGCGACCGCCTTGGCCGCCCGAGGCGTCGACCTGCGACCAGGCACCTTCGATGATCAGGCGTCGATCCGAGCCGCGGTGACGGGCGCCGAGGGCGTCTTCTCCATGCAGATGCCCCCGCGTCCCACAGATCTGGACAGCGAACGTCGCGCCGCCGACCTACTGGTCCGCACCTCGGTCGACTCCGGCGTCCGGACGATCGTGCATTCCTCGGTCGCGCGGGCCGGCGACCACGAGAGCTTCGTCGGCTGGGCGGAGGAGCGGTGGTGGCCGGGTTACTGGTTGGGCAAGGCCGCGGCGAACGATGCGGTCCGGTCGAGTTCAGTCGAACGCTGGACGATTCTCAAGCCCGCGTTCATGATGGACAACTTCATTCCGCCGAAGGTCGACTCGATGTTTCCCCGGATGCGCTCGGGCCTCATCACCACGGCACTCGACCCGGGCACCCGCCTGGACCTCATCGCCGCCGCCGACATCGGGCGGGTCGCCGCCGCCGCCTTCGACGACACGTCGGGCCGCTATGACCGTCGTGAACTGGACCTCGCCGCGGAGTCGCTCACCATGTCCGAGGTCGCGGCAACCATCTCCGGAGTCACCGGTTCGACCATCACCGCCCAGCACCTCTCGCTCGAGGACACGATGGCCGCGGGCACACACCGCGGCGTTGCCGAGAGCCAACTGTGGGCATCGGTCGAGGGTTATCGGGTCGACCTCACGCAGGCACGGGAACTCGGGCCGGACCTGCAGCGCTTCGAGGACTGGGCGCGCGATCACGCGCTGCGGTTCGCGGTTCCGACCAACTGAAAGGGCCGGACTCCGCAGCGACTCACGGACGCGACAGTGCGATGGCGTCGTCGAAGGCGGCGTGGATGATCTGCCCGATGTCGGCTGCAACCGCGGTCGCCTGCCACTCCCAGAGTGCTGCCGCGAGACATCCGACCGCGAGGTTTCCCAGCAACACATCGGAGCGCTCGGGAGCGGTCCGTTCTCGTTCGCCGGCGAGCTGCCGGGCGAGAGCACGCTCCCAGCGACGACGCATCCGCATGCTGCGGGACTCGAGCTCCCGCGTGGTCATCACGAGCCGAGTCAGGCGTTGCCCCTCCGAGGAGTCGTCGTCGAGCAGCCCGGAGCCGAACAGCGCTATCGGCGCGGCGAGCGCAGCGAGGGACCGCGCTCGATCATCGCGGCCGGCGACATGCGAGACCAGCTCCTGCACCGCGTCGGACTCGTTGGTAAACAACACCTCTTCTTTGGAGGGGTAATAGCGGAAGAACGTGGCCCGCGAGATACCCGCCTGCGCCGCGATCTCGTCGACGTTGGTGTTGTCGTAACCCTGTCGCTCGAAGAGCTCGAGGGCGGCCGTCTCGATGTCGCGCCGAGTCCTGGTCCGATTTCGCTCACGCAACGACGCCATGTTCTTGTCTCCTGTTCCGCCGGCCGCAGAGCCGCTGCGTTCTTGCCGCGCCGACGATAGCAACGATGCTCCCGAGGGTAGCGCCGGTCGGCGCCGTCAAACCAAACATTGTGCGACTCAGTCTCAGTTTGATACTCTAACTCACGTACGGCCGAGTCGTCAGCTCGGCCGCCCATCCAGCCCAGCACCCGGAGGTGAATCATGGCGCTCATCGAGAACTCAGTGGGAACTCTCCCGTACCTGATGACCGACTTCGACCAACATTCCTACGAAGCGCCCGACGCGTTCACGCGTTTCATGCCGAAGAACAAGCTGCACACCGCCGTCCGGCCGATCGAGGCACCCGGTTACGACCGCAAGGTCCTGCTGGCCAACGACCGGATCGTCACCGCACTCGAGGCCGACCTCGACCAGGCATACGTGCCGGGATCTCTCGTCGAGATGCTCAAGCAGCGCGCCTCGGGCAACGCCACCGACGCCGAGCGGTTCTACGAGCCGATCCAGCCGGAATACCTGAACAAGGACAAGCGGCTCGTCCAGCTCCGGGAACAGCAGATCGAGAAGGCGATCATGTACCCCGGTGGATGGGGCCTGCTCGCCGAGGCCTACCTCGACGGCATCGATCCGCTGTACGACAACCTCGAATCGTTCAATCGCTGGATCGACGAGGACTGGGGCTTCGCGTACAAGGACACCATCTACGCTCCGGCCATGCTGTCCCTGCGCGACCTCGACCGCGCCTGCGCCGAGCTCGACCGCGTCCTCGACGCCGGCGCCCGCTTCATCATGCTGCCGGCCGGACCCGCATACGGACGCTCCCCCGGTGACCCGTACTTCGACCCGTTCTGGGCTCGTATCAACGAGGCCAAGGCCGTTGTCACGTACCACATCTCGGAGTTCCACTACCAGGCCAACGTCGCCTCGCACTGGGGCTGGGGCCTGGTGCCGCCGTTCCAGTTCTCCGCGTGGCAGTGGCAGAACACCTACGGTGAACGCCCCATCACCGACACGTTGTCGGCCCTGATCTTCGACAATCTGTTCGGCCGCTTCCCGAACATCAAGATCCTGGTCAGCGAGTTCGGTGCCGAGTGGGTGCCTCACTTCATCCGTCACATGGACAAGAGCCGCGGCATGGCCCGAAACGGCCGCTGGCTCGGCGGCCAGCTCAGCGAGCGTCCGAGCGCCGTGTTCAAGAAGCACATCCGCGTGGTGCCCTACCCCGAGGACGACACCATCGGCATGGTCGAGAAGCTCGGCACCACCGAGTGCCTGGTCATGGGCTCGGACTGGCCACATGCCGAGGGTCTGCGCGAGCCCGCCGACTTCTTCACCCGCGTCGAGGGGCTCGGCGACGAGAAGCGCCGGCTCTTCCTGCGTGAGAACGGGTTGAACCTCATCAACGGCACCTAGACCCGGCGAGCACACCCACCCAGCGGCGCTCGTCGGTGAGATCACCGTCGGGCGCCGCCGGCGTCGTATCTCCTGGCTCTCGGAGATCGTTCTCGCCCAGCTTGGGCTATATAGTTATATGATTTAATGGATGGCGAATCCCGTCGTCAGAGTTACAGCAATCATCGAGAGGTCGCACGGCCATGATCGGACTCGTCCCCGAAGTCACACCGCTCCCGTCGGACACCGAGGAACTCCGTGCCGCGGTACGGGACTTCGTCCGGTCGGACCGCGCGACCCACGGATGGGAACCACGCGTCGACTCCTGGATCTCGTCGTGGGACCCGGGTTTCAGCCGCCGGCTCGCCGAGCGCGGTTGGCTGGGGATGACCGTCCCCGAGGAATTCGGTGGGCACGGCCGCTCGCACATCGAGCGCTTCGTCGTCACCGAGGAGCTGCTCGCCCACGGGGCCCCGGTGGCCGCACACTGGGTGTCCGACCGTCAGGTCGCGCCCGCACTGGTCCGCCACGGAAACGCGACGCAGCGCGACCGATACCTGTCGAGAATCGTCGCCGGCGAGTGCTATTTCGCCATCGGGATGAGTGAACCGGAGGCCGGCTCGGACCTGGCCGCGGTGCGGACCCGTGGCGTGCGCGCCGATGGCGGGTGGGTCGTCACCGGTACCAAGGTGTGGACGTCGGGCGCGCATCACAGCGAGGCATTCTTCGTCCTCGCCCGCACGGCCGACCTCGACACGGCGCACCGGCACGAGGGTCTGAGTCAGTTCCTCATTCCTCTCGATTCCCCGGGAATCGAGATCCGGCCGATCAAACTCCTCACCGGCCAGCACCATTTCAACGAGGTCGTGCTCGATCGCGTCTTCGTCCCGGACGAGATGGTCGTCGGTGAAGCCGGTGCAGGATGGCGGCAGGTCGGTGCCGAACTCGGATTCGAGCGCAGCGGTCCCGAGCGCATCCTGTCGCCACAGCCGCTGGTCGATGCCACCGCCGAACACCTCGCCCGTCCCGAGGTCGAGGTCGACGACGTCGCGCTGGCGGCCCTCGGCCGGATCGTGGCCGACCTGACGTCGCTCCGCCTGCTCTCCGGGTCCGTGGCCCGCGCACTCTCCAACGACGAGAAGGCCGACCTCAGCGCGGCGGTGGTGAAAGAGATCGGCACCGCCTATGAGCAGCGGGTCGTCACCGAATGCGCCCAGCTGCTCCCCGATGTCTTCCCGGATCCAGAGTCACCGGATCTGTTGCCCCGGCTCCTGGCCGAGGGCCTGCTCCACGCACCCGGATTCACGCTGCGGGGCGGAACAAGTGAGATTCTGCGCGGCGTGATCGCGCGGGGATTGGGACTTCGATGACTTCCTCTGGGACCACCATGACGGGCGCCACGACATCGCCGTCCGGCAGCGACGAGCTCGCGGCCCTCCGCGAACTCGCGGACGATCTGTTCGGCTCCATCGCCGATCCCCTGCTCAATGTCCCGGACCTCGTGCTGCCGTACTCATCCGACACCTGGCGCCTTCTGTCCGAGTCGGGACTGACGCTCCTCACGACACCCGAATCGGCCGGTGGCAGCGGGGCTCGCGTCACCGATTCCGCCGTCGTCCTGGAGCGCTCGGGATACCACGCGCTACCTGCTCCCCTGGCGGAGACCGACCTGCTCGCCTCCTGGCTCCTGGCCCGGTGTGACGCCGACATACCGACGGGACCGATGACGGCGGCGATCGTCTCGACGTCGAGCTCAGACGCGGCCACGCTCGATCCGACTCCCTGGTTGCGGATCGCCGACCACGTGGTCGTCGCCGGTCCGGGAATGATCGCACTGGCCGCCGTCGACAAGGACTCGGTGATCCCGGCGGGCGATCTCGCGGGACAGCACGGGGGACGACTACTTCTCCAGCCCGACGCCGTGAACGTCCTCGACGACTCGGCGGATGTCCGGGACGAGTTCATCGTCCGCGGTGCCTGGGCACGGTCGGCACAGATCTGCGGAGCACTCGAGCGCTCCCTCGACCTCGCGATCGCCCACGTGACGCAGCGGCAACAGTTCGGTCGCCCCATCGGGAAGTTCCAGGCGGTACAGGAGCTCATCGCGCGGTCGGCAGGTGCGTTGACCACCGCCAAAGCGGCTTCCGCCCATGCCACCGCGGTCGTCGAGGCCCATGGTTTCGACTCGCCGATCGCGCGAGATGCGGTGGCAGTCGCCAAGATCCAGGCCGGCCATGCCGCGGCGTCGGTGAGCCGAGACGTCCACCAAGCCCATGGAGCGATCGGGTTCACCCTCGACCACCAGCTCCGCCATTTCACGTCCCGGGCCCTGGCCTGGAACCGGGACTTCGGTCTGCCCCTCTTCTGGGAGAAGGAGCTGGGTCGCCGCGCACTCGAATCGGGGGACACGCTGTGGGAGTTCGTCGTTCGACGATGACCCGCCCACACCCGCTACCTCGGATCGTCAGCACGTCAGAAGGAGTACACAGATGAAAAGAAAGATCTTCGAACCGGAGCACGACGAGTTCCGGGCGACCGCACGCTCGTTCTTCCAGACCGCGTGTGTGCCGCACACCGAGAGGTGGGAAGAGCAGGGTCACGTCGACCGAGATGTCTGGCTCGAGGCAGGCAAACTGGGTCTGATCGGGTGGGAGATGCCCGAGGAGTACGGTGGCGCCGACATCCAGGATTTCCGGTTCAACGCCATCCTGAACGAGGAGTACCACGCCACCGGCTCGGTGGGCATCGGCCTCGGCGTGCAGAACGACATCCTCTCCGGATACTTCCGCGACCTCACCACCGAGGAGCAGAAGAAGCGGTGGCTGCCCAAATACGTCACGGGCGAATACATCACGGCGATCGCCATGTCGGAGCCCGGCGCAGGGTCGGACCTGGCGAACGTCAAGACCACGGCACGGCGCGACGGTGACCACTTCATCATCGACGGCGCCAAGACGTTCATCTCGAACGGGCTCCTCGCCGACCTCGTCGTCGTCGTCTGCCGGACCAACCCGGACGCCGACAAGCCACACAAGGGAATCAGCCTCATCGTCGTCGAGACCGGCATGGAGGGTTTCACCCGGGGTCGCAAACTCGACAAGATCGGGCAGAAGGCCGCCGACACGGCGGAGCTGTTCTTCGACAGTGTCCGGGTACCGGTCGAGAACCTGTTGGGTGAGGAGAACCGCGGCTTCTACCACCTGATGGGCAACCTGCCCGCCGAACGCCTGGGGATCGCCATCCACGCGGCCGCTCAGGCACGGCGCGCGGTCGAGCTGTCGAGCACTTATGCCCACGAGCGCAAGGCATTCGGCCAGGAGATCGGTTCGTTCCAGGTGAACCGGCACGCTCTGGCCCAGATGACCGTCGAGATCGATGTCATGCAGACCTACATCGACCAGTGCATCCTCGGCGTCAACTCGGGAGAACTCACCGCCGAAGAGGCCGCCGGCGCCAAGTGGTGGGCCACCGAGACACAGTGGAAGATCATGGATCGCTGCCTGCAGCTGCACGGCGGATACGGCTACATGAACGAGTACGAGATCGCGCGCCTCTGGCGCGATGCGCGCGTCCAGCGCATCTACGGCGGCACCAACGAGATCATGCTCGACCTCATCGGCCGCAAGCTCGGATTCTGAGCATCGTGTGACACCGGCTCGCCGGCCGTGAACCGGTGTCGACGTCAGCCCTCGCGTACCCACGCGAGGGCTGACTCGTTTTCACCGGCGTTTGCGCGCCGCGGCCGTCGACCCGGACCCACGAATCACTTCGGACTCGGTGGAGGGGCCAGCAACCGCCCCAGAGCGGTCAGCAGGTCGGCAGCACTGGCCTCCGGGGACGGCCCGGTCGTCGACGTCAGCCACTCCAGCGCGATCTCCATGAAGCCCCCGAGCAGGAATGTCGTCAGCGCTGCCCGATCGGTGTCCGTCAGCCCCTCGTTCGTCCCGGCGAGCTCGTCGACCACCGCTTCGGAAGGACGGCGCATACGCTGCCTGAGCTCGGTTCCGCATCGCTGAGATGCGATGCTGGGGTGGATGTTTCGGTAACCCACGGTGTTCTCGCCCACAAAGCGCATGAGGCTTTCGATCTGTTGTCGAGGAGGATCACCGGGAAGCACCCGGGCATCGAGGTCGTCGACGATCGCCGCGACGACCGCGTCGTCACGATCGGCGAAGTGCTGATAGAACGCCTGGCGGCTGGTTTCCGCACGCCGAACGATGTCGCTCACCGAGATGGTGTCGATGGAACGCTCCTGCACCAGCTCCCATGCGGCGGTCTTCATGAGCTGCCTCACGCGCTCGGCCCGCGGATCGGAACTCTTGGATCGGCTTGTCATACACGTCACTCTAGTTCGATTACACCTGTCTACGAAATCCTGTTATCGTCGGTCATCAGACAGCCTGCGATCCGCGGGTTGGCAGGGCGACGTCGGTCCACCGGACGGGTCTGTCCCTGAATCCTTTTCGACAGCTCTGACGAACTCATTCGAGGTTGCAATGACGAATACGACCGAAGCCGTGCGGTCAGGTGACGACGCGCCGCCGACAACCGACCCGCCCGCCTCCTCTTCCGGATCGAAGAAGCTCTTTCTCGGCGCGATGGTGTTCCCGCTGTTCATGATGCTGTTGATGCCATTGCTCTACAGCTGGGGCCTGCACTCGCCGTCCCCGAACGACATGAAGGTCGCCGTGATCGGCGAGTCCGCCCAGTCACAGCAGATGGCCGGCGCACTCAGCGCCCGGTCCGACGGAGCGTTCGCGGTGTCGACGGTGCGCGACCCCGCCGCGGCCCATGACGCCATCGACCGGCTGGAGATCCGGGGCGCATGGGACCCCGCGACCAACAACGTCTACGTCGCCTCGGCCGGCGGGCTCATCGCGAGCACCGCCGCAGAGGGATTCCTGAAAGAGGTTGCCACATCCCAGAATCCGGGCGCACCGCCCAACGTCATCGACGTCGTACCGCCGACGAGCGACGATCGGTTGGCCAATACCGTGCTGTTCGTCGGCATCGCCGCGATCCTAGGCGGGTTCACGCTGACCACAGTGCTCAGGATGGCCGTCGGGACGCTCAGCCTGCGCGTCGAATTGCTCCTTCTCGCAACGATCGGGGTCGCGCTGGCGGTGATCCCACTGTTCATCGCGTACTCGTTCTACGGGACATTCGATCAGGGCTTCGTCAAGGTCGGATTGCTGCTGTACGCAGGGGTTCTGACGGTGGGTTGTTTCCATCTGGGCGCACTCAGGCTCATCGGCCCCGCGGCCGTGGTACCGACGATCGCCATCATGGTGCTGTTGGGAATCCCGGCGTCGGGAGCTGCCGTTCCCGCCGAGATGGTGCCCGGCTTCTTCGGCACCCTCAGCCGCATTCTCCCGACTCCCGCCCTACTCGACGGTATGCGTAGGGTCGTCTACTTCCCCGACTCCGGACTCGGGGCGACGGTGTCGACACTCGCGCTCTGGGTGCTGGTCGGCGCGGCGATGATCGGTCTGGCCGCGCTTCGCCACACGGACGATCCGGACGCGGGCACTCGCCATCAGCGGGGACTCCGTCACTACTTCGGCGACAACCACACCGCGTCGCCTGCCCAGATGGCACGCCGCAAACAGCTCATCGGCGGCGGCGTCCTGCCCCTGTTCCTCGTCACCGCGTTACCGCTGCTGTTCATCGGCCTGTTCCACAACCCCACCCCGCACGACATGCGAGTGGCCGTGGTGGCCGAAGACGCGGCCGCGGGCGAGAAGTCGGTGGCCGGCATCCAAGCGGTCTCCGGCGACTCCTTCGAGTTCAGTTACGTACCGGATGCCGAGGCGGCCCAGGACGAACTGCGCCGGCTCGACATTCGCGGCATCTACGATCCCGAGTCCGGAGAGCTCACGGTCGCATCCGCCGGCAACGCCCAGAGCACCCAGGTGGTGACACGCACTTTCACGGAGGTGGCAGCGCAGAACGGGCGGCAACTGAAGATCGATGACATCGCACCGTTGCCGCACAGCGATGCGCTCGGTTCCGGCGTCCTGTTCATCGGACTCGGGGCGATACTCGGCGGATTCCTCAGCGCCGTGGTGGCATTCCTGCTCGGGGGTGCGCTGCGACGCAGATGGCATGTCGCCGCCGTGTTCACGATCTCCGCGATCACAGCGATCACCCAGGTGCTCATCAGCTACCAGTGGCTGGGCATTCTGCACGCCAACGAGTGGCAGGTCGCCGGAGTACTGTTCCTGATCGCGGTGACCTGCGGGCTGATCCAGCTGGGCGGCTCGTATCTGATCGGCCCCGGAATGCTGCTCGTCAGCCTGCTCGTCCTCATATTCCTCGGGGTGTCAGCATCCGGGATCGCGGTGGGGATGGACATGGCCCCGGCGTTCTATCGTGCAGTGCATCCCGTGCTGCCGACGTCGAACGGGTTCGAAGGTCTCAAGCGCTTGGCGTACTTCGACGGCGCGGCCGTCTGGTCGAATCTGTGGGTGGTGTTCGCGTGGCTGGCAGTCGGCGTGGCGCTCACAGTCGGAGGTTGGCTACTCCGACGCAACCAGCCCGCACCCGCCAACCCCATGATCAACCTGGACCGCGAGCACTGAGCGGACCAGTGCGGGATCGGCGTCTCTGACATGAGCGCGACAGGGCTCCGGCCTTGTCGCGCTCATGTGCCGCGTCGATCGTCAGGCGGTGGGTGTCGGCCCCACCCGACGGATGAGCCCTTCCTGTACCACCGAGGCGACGTGCCGGCCCTGCCTGTCGTAGAACTCGCCCCGACAGCTACCGCGCCCACCGCTTGCAGTCGGCGACAGATGATCGTAGAGCAGCCAGTCATCCAGACGGACCGGCCGATGGAACCATACGCAGTGGTCCAGCGAGGCCATCTGGATGCCGGCGTGGGACGAGGGGATCCCATGCGGCAGCACCGAGGCGGAGAGGATGAAAAGGTCGGCCACACAGGCGAGTAGCGCGCTGTGCGTGGACTGTTCGGGACCGAGATCCCCCATGGCCCGCATCCACGTCTGCACACGAGAGCCGAGTCCACTCGTCGTCGCGGTGGCGGTCACCTGATCCTGTGGCACCACGCGGATGTCCAACGGCCCCCACTCGAGGTAGAACGGCGGCCAGTTCCCCGGTTCGGCGTGGTAGAGGTCGACAACGGAGGGCAAGCCCTCCGGCCCGGGAGCAACCGGCGCGGGCATCTGGTGCTCATACCCGTCCTCCGGGCGATGGAACGACAATCGGGCGCTGAAGATCAGCTTGTCCGACTGATACGCGTCCACGTCGCGATTGGCGAACGAGCGGCCGTCACGGGTTCGCCGGACGACGAATCTGATCGACTCGTCGGCGCGCCCCGCGCGGAGGAACTGGCACTGGAGAGAATGCACCTCGGCACCCCGGTCCACGGTCCTCGAGGCGATGGCCACCGCGAGCCCCGCGACCTGTCCCCCGAACACGCGCGGCAACTCGTACCGCATGGGCCATGCCTCGAACGTCGACTCGTCGATCTGGTCGGCTCGAAGCAGATCCGTGAGGTCGGTCAGGGTTTGCGTCAATGTCCACTCCTCGGCTCGATCCCCCACAATATAACCTAATTGTTTATCTGATTAGGCGCTGCACGGCCATCCGCCTGCCCGGGCGGTCGAAACCGAGGTCGGGCCCGGGTGACACCGAAGCGTCCCCCGGGCCCGACGTCCCCTCACTCGAATCCGTCAGTCACTCGAATTCGTCAGCGACTCGGCGGGACGAACAGACTGGGATCATCGACGATCTGGTAGTCCGAGAGGTCCCCGTTCTCGTCGGCGGTCGCCACGATGCCCGCGGAACTGCAGACGTTCGGCGACAGCGGGAAGGCCTTGCCGTTGCACTGGAACATGATCCCGTTGGTGAGCGGGTACTCCTGCGCGGGTGCGGACTTCATCCCCGCGGCCACCGTCTGAGGGGTGAGATCGGTGACCTTCGCCGCGTTCATCGCACGCGCGAATGCCAGAACCGGGGCCCAGCCATATCCGGTGTTGGAAGTCACCTCGGTGCTGTCGGAGTACTTGGCCAGTGCGGCTGTCAGCAGTTTGACGTCCTCGGTGGACGGATCGAGGTTCGACGTGGTGCCGACCTTGATGCCCTCGTAACCGCCCGGGATCGACTCACCCGCTCCTGGCTGGACACAACGGTCGATCGCCACGATCTCAGCATCCGGCGCGACGGAGCGAATGGACTTGAACACCGGCGTGCAGAAGTCCGGCGTACCCAACACCGAATACAGGCCGGGCTTGTTCTTGTTGGCCGCTGTGATCTGCGGGGTGGGGTCCGGGGTGCCCGGCGGGATCGCGACGACCTCCGCCTTCGCACCCGCGTTCCCGAAGGTCAGCTTCCCCAGTTGGTTGGCACCCGCGACGGCCGCCGGCACGTCGATGGACACGATCGCGGCCTGCGTGATGTTGTTCTCCTTCGCCAGCGCCGCGGGGGTTCCGAAGATCGAGGCCGTTCCGTTCATGAGCCCGAAGACACCGGGCGTCTGCAGCGTCTTGGGCGATGAGGTGAAGTGCAGGACCATCGGCACGTTCGCTTTGGTCAGCACGTCGACGGTCTGATCGACCGTACCCAGGGCGCCCTCGATCACGGCCGGCACGCCTGCGCTGACCATCTGGTTGGCGCAATCGGTCGCCGTCGCCGGATTGCCCTGCGCCTCACACACCTTCAGGTTCACCGGATGGCCGTTGATCCCACCCAGATAGTCGTTGATGTAGCTCGCCGCCACTTGAGCGGACCGGATCTCCTCGGTGTTGTCGTACGCGGCGGCCTTGCCCTCGCTGATGAAACCGATCGTGACCGGGGTCCCGGTGGCCTTGTTCGGCGTACCCAGAACCGATTCGTCGACTGTCGCCGACGACCCCCCTGCCGGCTCGTCGGTCGATGTGCAACCGGCGATCCCGAGGACCGCGACCGCAGACAACGACGCGACAGCAACCAATCTCCGTTGTAGCGAGCGAGTTCTCATTCCATCCTCCTTGATTTCCCTACGATTCCCGTCGTGGGTTGCGCAGTGGTGTGAGTGCCCGTCGGCCGGTCGGCCTCGGGCGGGTGTCGATTCAGAAAGTGCTGCCCAGGTAGACACGTTCCAGGCGATCGGGATCGGTCACGAAGTCGGACGCGCGCCCTCGATCCCGGACCTCCCCGTGGACGAGGACGAGGACCTCGTCGGCCACCTCGAGGGCGAGATGGACGTGTTGCTCGACGAGAACGACCACAGCGCCGAGTTCGTCGGCGATCCGGCGGACCACCGGCAACAGGTCCTCCACGATCACCGGCGCCAGACCCATGCTCATCTCGTCGATGAGCAGAACCTCGGGGTCCTGTACAAGTGCCCTCGCGACCGCGAGCATCTGTTGCTCGCCACCGGACAGCGCGCCTGCGGGAACATGCTCACGGCGGCCCAGGCCGGGGAACAGGTCGACGATGTCGTCGAAGGTCAACCTGTCCGACGAATGAGCCACCCGGAGGTTCTCGCGGACCGTCAGCCGGGTGAAGAGCGCCCTGTCGTCGGGCACCAGGACCACGCCGCGCTTGTTCGCCAGCCGGGCACGCCCGGATGGCAGACGGGTTCCGTTGAGCAGTATCTCGCCGTCCAGCGTGGGCAGGAGCCCGGCCAGCGAGGAGAGAAGCGTGGTCTTGCCCGCACCGTTCGGGCCCAGGAGTGCGAGGATCTGCCCCCGGCCCAGCGACACGTCGATGTCGCGGGCGACATGCACAGTGCCGTAACCGACTCCGAGCGAACGACATTCGAGGACCGGAACGGACGACGTCCGCGCCCCGGCATCCTGTCCGGATGCGATGACCTCAGCCATGGGTGGCCGCCTTTCGTCCCAGATAGGCTTCGGCGACGGCCGGATGAGCCGACACCTCACTCGGTGTGCCACAGGCGATCACGCTGCCGAAGTCGACGACATACACGAGGTCGCACGCGCCGAAGACGAGATCCATGTCGTGGTCGACCATGAGGATGCCCACCCCGCCATCGCGGATGGCGCGCAACCGCTCGCCCAGCCAACGGCTCTCGGTGGTGTCGAGGCCGCCGCCCGGCTCGTCCAGGAGCAGGACCGCGGGGTCACCCGCCATGGCGCGCGCGATGGAGACCAATTGCCGCTGTCCTTGCGACAATTCACCTGCGGGTCGATCCCGGTCACCCCACAGCCCGAGCCGTGAGAGCAGATCGGCCAGCCGCCGCTGGGCGTCCGCGTGCTTCTCACCGTCCGAGGTCTGTAGCCCGACCGTCACGTTCTCCAGGACGGACATGTCCTCGTACAGCTCGATCGCCTGGAACGTGCGGCACAGACCGTCGTGCACACGCCGGTGCGGAGGCTTCGCAGTGATGTCGGCGCCGTCGAGCAACACCTCGCCGTCGCACTTCGCGAACCCGCTGATCGCGTCGATGACGCTGGTCTTGCCCGCACCGTTGGGGCCGATCAGTCCGACCAGCTGGCCCGCCCCGACACTCAGTGAGACCTTGTCGACGGCGGTGACGCCACCGTAATGGACGGAGAGATCCCGTAATTCGAGAACAGTCCGCTCTTCCAGGGCCGTCGCCGTCGGCACCGGTGCCGGCGCGTTCTCCGGTTCGGCCGGACGATCCGCATCATCGGTGTCCTGCGGATGAGCCGCGGCCCGAGATGCTCGATACCTGCTCCACCAGGCTTGTGGCGGCCCGACGATCCCCTCCGGGTTGAGGACCACCGTCAGGATGAGCAGAAGGCTCATGATCGCCGGGTACCAGTCGCCGATTCCCACGGCCTCGTCGATGGCGATGTACAGCACACCGTTCGCAGCGATGAAGCCGGCCAGCAGACCACCCGAGGTCGACGTCGCACCGGCCAGATAGACCGTCGCGAAGAATGCCACGGACGCCATCGCCGAGAACGCCTCGAAGGTGACCGTCTGTTGCTGGTAGGCGAGGAGCGATCCGCCGAGTCCCGCGAGGAAGGCCCCGATGGTGAACGCGAGGACCTTCACCCGCACGACGTGCACGCCGGCGGCGGCGGCGGATTTCTCGTTCGCCCGGACCGCGAGCATCTGCGAGCCGAGTCGGCTCCGCCGCAACAGCGCGACCCCCACGCCGGCGGCGACGAGGACGACCAGACACAGCAATCCGAAGGTCACCCGCGGATACTCCTGGCCCACTCCGATGCCGAGGTCGAGACCGAACAGCTGCGGGGACGGCACCACGACGCCCGAGGACCCGACCACGTCGGCGTTGCGGAACCAGATCGCCTCGACGGCGAACGCCATCGCCAGCGTCACCACGGCGACCGCGAGTCCTCTGATCCGCAGGGCCGGTAGTCCGATGAGGAGACCTATCGCCGCGGCCACGGTGGCCGCCAGCAGCGGCGACCACGGAAAGCCCAGGTGCCAGTGCTGCGTGATCGGGCCGACCAGGAATCCGGCCACGCCCGCAATCGTCAACTGCGCCAACGACACCTGGCCCGCGTAACCGGTGACGACCACGATCGACAATGCGATCACCGCCATGATCAGCGACAGGATGAGGCCGGCCCGCAGACGTTCACTCAAGAGCAGCAGAGCGACGACGGTGGCGATGCCGAGCACGATCGCCGGGACGGTGATGTGGTTCGGCCGGGGAGCCTTGCCCAGGTTCTGCAAGACGATCGCCCCGCGCTCGGGGAGTGGTTTCGACCGGAGGAACAAGACCGCCATGATGAGGACCAGGGGGACCAACTCGGGCAGACCCGACCCCGGTAGGAAGTCATACGAGCTGGCCAGGTTCTGGACCCAGGACTGCAGCATCCCGATCGCCAGTCCCGCAGCGACCGCGACGATCACCATGTCGAATCGCGCGAGAACCGCCGCGGCCAGCGCGGGCACGATGAAGAGCGTGTATGCGATCGGCACGACCGGGACGATCGGCGTGATCAGGATGCCCGCGAGCCCGGCCACCGCCGAACTGATCACCCAGTTGAGCGCCGCGAGGCGGTCCGGGGACAGTCCGCTGACATAGGCGCCGCGCTCGGTCTCGGCCGCCGCGCGCGTCGCGAGTCCGAAGCGGCTGTACCTGAAGGCCAGCCAGAGCAGGACCGAGACCGCCAGGATCGTGCCGGCGAAGTAGATGCGGTCCAGCGGGATGGCAGCGTCGCCGAGTCGCCAGAGCCCATCCGGGAAGATGCCGGTCGCGGTCACCGCGGAGGTACCGAAACGGACCACGAACAGAGCGGCGATGAACAACGAAACACCCAGCGCGGCAACGGCCTTGGCAACCGCGGGCGCGGTACGGAGCGGACGGAAGACGACGACGTACAACAGGAGGCCGAGCACTGCACACGCCCCCACGGCGACGAGGGCAGCCGGCACGAAGTCCAGCCGGTAGCCGATGTCGACCGTCGCCGGGAGCCCTGGCACCGGGATGATCAGCTGCCCCATGCGCAGGTACGCGTACACGTATGCACCGAACAGCGCGATCGAGCCGGTGGCGAAGTTCACGACTCCGGAACTCCGGTAGGTCAGCACGATGCCCAGCGCCAGCGCGCCGTAGACCGCCCCGCTGCCCAGCCCGAGCAACAGGAACGTGAGCTGTTCGGTCATCGCGTACACCTCGCCGGTGCGGGATGGGCCGTCCGGGTAGGACGAACGAGTGTCATGAAGTCTCCGTATACATATGAATCAGATAACTGATTCATATGTATAGTGACTCAGCTCACGAAAGGCAAGGTTCGTTACTCAAGCTCACTATCTACGGCACGGAATCGGGGTGCCGGGTCACAACATCAGGTCGGCGATCGACACGTTGACGCCGGACCGGCGGAGGTGTTCGCCGGTCGCGAGTATCTGCCTGCGCCACAGCGCCGCGGCGTTCGCGGCGTCACCGGCCTCGATCAGCTCCACCAACCGGTCATGGGCACGAATTCCGCGCAGCGAAGCACGGTTTCGCTCCTGCGGGGACTCGGCGGCACCGACGAGATACCTGTGGGTGGCGCTCTCGATGACCGTGCGGAGTATGTCGATCACGACCAGGAGCGTCTCGTTACCCGCCAGCTCGACGACCTGGCGATGGAACAGGTTCTGCAACTCGAGGAGCCGCTCCGGCTCGCCGGTGGCCTGCTTCTCCGCGGCCACGGTCTCCCGTAACCGGGCGACGTCGTCGGGGTCCCGGTTGTCGGCGAGCGCCGCCGCACACGGCGCCTCGAGAGCGCAGGCGGCGGCGAACACATCGGCGACGGTCACCGAACGGAATTCCAGGACCATGGCCAGGTAGCGCGCGGAGGTCTCGACCTTGGGGGTCCGGGCGCGGGCGCCGCGGCGGGAGCCCCGGGGGATGTCGATCAGCGACTCGGCCTCGAGCACGCGCATCGCTTCGCGCAGAGTCGGGCGGGAGACCCCGAACTCGTCGAGGAGATCGCGCTCCGGGGTGAGTGCGTCACCGTCGCCCACCTCGCCGAGGATGATCCGCCGCCTCAGCTCCGCGGCCACCTGGTCGGAGGCCCGGTCCGCACGCCGCCGCGTCGACGGCGCATGCTCGAAAGGCGTCACGCGTTCACAGTAACCGGGCGGATGCCCGCAGCGGGGGTGCGTGGTCGCCTGTCGACCCGGGCATCCCCGTGCGGTAGCCGGCAGGATCAGCCGGACTGCCGGGCGCCGGCCATCAAGTCGGTGAGGTCAGCCGCGTAGGGCGCATGCGAGAGCAGGCCGCCGTCGACGGCGATCACCTGGCCGGTGATGAACCCGGAGCGGTCCGAGGCGAGAAAGACCGCCGCGTTGGCGACGTCGTCCGGCGACCCCAACCGAGGTGTCAGATGCTGCCGCAGCATCAGATCCCGCATCGGTCCCGCCGCCCACGTCGACTCGGTCGCCGGGGTGACGATCAAGCCCGGTGAGATCGCGTTGCAGCGGAGGCCCTGCTTCCCGTACTCCAGCGCGACGTAGGTCGTCATCCGCACGATGGCGGACTTGCTGGCACCGTACGCCGGGTGCCCGATGTCACCCGTCATCCCCGCGTCCGACGACGTGTTGATGATGGAGCCACCACCGCGCGCAATGATATGGGGTGCAGCGAGTTTCGTGCACAGCATGGTGCCCCGGACGTTGATCCGGAAGGTGTCGTCCCACACCGACGGATCGGCATCGGCGATCGGCTGGTCTCGCTGACCGGCGAGGTGGGTGGCCGCGGCGTTGTTGAACACGACGTCGAGGCCTCCGCCGAAGGAGACCGCCGACGCGATCATGTCGGCGATCGAGTCCTCGTCGCCGAGATCGAAAGCGACGGCACCCGCTCGACCGCCCGCCTCCGTGATCCCGTCCGCGACTTCCTGCGCCGCTTGCTGATTCAGATCGGCGACCACCACCGTGGCCCCCTCCAGCGCGAACATCCGGGCAGTACGCGCACCGATCCCGCTGCCACCACCCGTGACGATCGCGACCTTGTCCTTCAGCTCATCCACCTGTTCGGGCTCCTTGTCTCATGCACCGCAGTGCGGCCGGTCCGGTGCGGGTTCCCACCCGGCTCAGAAGGTCACCCGGCTGATGGTCTCGGCCACCAGAGCGGGCTTCGTGATGCCGTCGATCTCGAGGGTCTGGGCGACGATCATCTGCAGCGATCCGTTCGGCAGCGACTCCGCCTCTTTCAGCGTGGCGTGCAGGCGGACCCGCGACCCGGCGGGCACCGGGTTGATGAACCGAACCTTGTTCGATCCGTAGTTGATTCCTATGGCAGCCCCCTGGATCGTGTAGATCTGCCAGCCGAGCATCGGGAGGAGGGAGAGCGACAGGTACCCGTGGGCGATGGGTCCGCCGAACGGGCTCTCGGCGGTCGCCCGCTCGACGTCGACATGGATCCACTGGTGATCGCCGGTCGCCTCGGCAAAGGTGTTGATCCGCTCCTGGGTGATCTCGACCCAGTCAGAGGTGCCCAGCTCGGTACCGACGGCGCCGAGGATGTCCTCGGTCGAGGTGAATGTACGCATTCGATTGCTCTCCTTAGGTGTTCGACGGCGCGAGGCCGACCAGTTGCGCGATGCGGGCCCGGTGCTGATCGGGCGATCCGAACAACGCCCGGTCGAGCTCGGCCCGTTTGAAATAGAGGTGAGCCGGGTGCTCCCAGGTGAACCCGATCCCGCCGTACATCTGGATGCTCTCCGCCGCGACGTGGTACAGCGCTTCCGAACAGGTGACGTTGGCGATGGATGCGGCGAGGGAGAGGTCGTCGGCGTCGCGCTCGACGGCGGTCACGGCGTAGACCACGGCCGACCGCGACTGTTCGAGTTCGACCAGGAGATCGGCACAGCGATGTTTCAACGCCTGGAATGAGCCGATCGGACGGCCGAACTGGTGCCGCATCTTCAAGTACTCCACGATGCCGTCCAGGACCGCCGACGCTGCGCCCACCTGTTCGCACGCGAGGGCGACCGAGGCGATGTCGGAGAGCCGGGACAGGGCAGGGATCGCGGCCCCCTCGACGCCCAGCAGCCTGGCGGGCGCGTCGTCCAGGACGAGTCGCCCGAACGAACGGGTCGGATCGACGCCGGCACGCGGGTGCACGACGGCAGCGGAGTCGCGGAGATCGACGACGAAGAGCGAGAGTCCTGACGGCGCGGTCGCCGACACGACCGCGAAGTCGGCAGCGGGGGCAGCGAGCACGAACTCCTTCACCCCGGTGACCGTCCATCGACCGTTGCGACTGTCGGCACGGGTCCCGCCACCGTCCACCAGGTCGAGGCCGGTGTCCGAGACCGCAACGGTCGCCAGCACATCGCCGGAGGCCATCTGCGGCAACAGCTCTGGGCTCAGAACCGGATCGTCGGCGCCGACGATCGCGTACGTGGCGAGCACGCTCGACGCGAGAAACGGCGACGGGAACAGCACGCGCCCGGCTTCTTCGAGGATCACCGCGAGTTCCCCGAGTCCGAAACCGACACCGCCGTACTCCTCCGGAACGGCCAGCGCCGGGGCACCGATCTGTCCCGAGAGCGCCAGCCACGCATCGTGATCGTGGCTTTCACCGCTGTCGATCAGCCTCCGGACCTGCGCTTCCGCCGAGTACTTCCCGACGAACGCCCGCATGACGTCGCGGAGCGCGCCCTGCTCTTCTGTCGGTGTCAATGCCACAGTGTGCCTCCGGTCGCACCTCGTTGCGCTGTCGGACCCTGGAAAGACATGCCGCCCGCGCAACATCCGGTCATGCCGAACCCACCAGTCGATGCTTGCGCAGTTTGCCCGTCGGCGTCCGCGGCAACGAGTCGACGACGCGGATCTCCCGCGGGATCTTGAACCCCGCCAACGTCTTCCGACAGAACTCCGTCAGCCGGGCGGGTACCTCGGCGGCCGCCGTGCCCGGCCGGAGCTCGACGAAGGCCACGACCCGTCGTCCCATCTCCGCATCCTCGAGCCCGACGACTGCGACGTCGAGCACGTCGGGATGAGTGATCAGCGTGTCCTCGATCTCGCGCGGGTACACATTGACGCCGCCGGTGATGATCAGGTCGGTGCGTCGGTCCGCGATGTAGAGGTAGCCGTCGTCGTCGAGCCAACCCATGTCACCGACCGATGCCCTACCCCTCGAATCGAAGGCTTCGGCGGTCTTGGCCTCGTCCCCGTGATAGCGGAACTCTGTGCCACCGCTGAACCAGATGACCCCGATCTCACCGGCCGGCAGCGGATTGTGGTCGTCGTCGAGTATCTCGGGCGTCCCCAGCAGTGGACGACCGACCGACCCCGGCCTCTCGAGCCACTCCTGCGAGAAGATGCTGGTCGCTCCGGCACCCTCAGTCGACGAGTAGAACTCGAAGAGGATCGGACCCCACCACGCGATCATCTGCTTCTTCACCTCTATCGGACAGGCCGCGGCGGCATGCACCGCCACGCGATGACTCGAGAGGTCGTACCGGTCGCGCACCCGGGGGTCGAGTTTGAGCATCCGGACGAACATCGTGGGCACCCACTGACTGTGGGTGACGCGATGACGTTCGATGAGTGCCAACGCCTCGGCGGCGTCGAACCCGCGCATCACGATCACGCTCGCGCCGTGGCGCAATGCGCCCATCGACCAGGCCAGCGGGGCTGCGTGGTACAGCGGTGCCGGGCACAGATACACATCTCCGGGAACGAGCCCGAGCAAGCCGGACAACCACTTGCCCGGCAGATCCGGGTAGGTCCCGAAGTCACCGCCGGCCAGCTTCCGCTCGATTCCCTTCGGCCGCCCGGTGGTCCCCGACGAATACAGCAGGAAGTCACCCTCGGCCTGATCGTCGATCGGCGACGCCGGATACGACTCGAGATCGAGACGGGCCCAGCCGTCGACGTCGACCGCGTCGACGCTGAACTTCCGGGCATTCGTCCCGGCGACCAGATCGAGGCATTGCGCCGACGAGATGACGACCGTTGATCCGCAGTCCTCGACGATGTAGCTCGCCTCCGGCGCGGTCAGGTGTGTGTTGACAGCGGCGTAGTACAGGCCGCTGCGCTGTGCCGCGAACGCGAGAACGAGTAGTTCGAGCCGGTTCTCCAGCACCAGAGCCACGGTGTCCCCGATCCGCAGGCCCTGTGACCGCAGAAAATGGGCGCCCCGATGCGACAGAGCCTCCAACTCTCCGAAGGTGATCGTCTCGCCGCCCGGCTCGAGGACGAGCGCGGTCCGATCAGACCATTCGGGAGAGAAGATGTCCGTCGTGGATGTCATCGGACCAGGATCGTGACTGCCCCGGTTCCCGGCGACCCGTACAGATGGGTGTAGCCGACCTTCGGGATCTCGGGCACCTGCCGGTCACCGGCCTGCCCGCGCATCTGGAGGACCACCTCGTGGATCTGTCGGAGCCCCGACGCCCCGATGGGTTCCCCGTTCGCGATCAGCCCGCCGTCGGTGTTCACCGGCAGGGCGCCGCCGATCTCGGTGTGCCCGTCGGCGATCAACTTCTCCTGATCTCCGTCCGCGCAGAACCCGTTCTCGGCCATGTGCATGATCTCGGAGCCGGCGTCGGTGTCCTGCAGCTGCGCCACACCCACGTCCGCCGGCGCGACTCCGGCCGCTTCGTACGCGGCTCGCGACGCGTCCACGGACGGACTCGGGGCCCCGGTGATCGGCAGCGACGGTGCCTGCATCTCGAAAGCACCCTCCCGACGCGTGCGCAGCACCGACGCCGCCACCCGGATCGGCGTCTTCTGATACTGGGCTGCTCGATCCGCACGGCACACGACGATGGCCGCGGCGCCCTCATCCGGCGCACAGTACATGTACTGCGTCAGAGGGTAATTGAGGTACGGCGCGGCCAGGATCTCGTCCTCGGTCAACGGCTTCCGGCGCCAGGCCAGCTCGTTTCGCGCACCGTTGCGGAGGTTCTTCGCGGCCACGCGCGCGAGCGTCTGCGCGGAGATGCCGTGGTCGTGCATGTACCGGTTGATCTTCATCCCGAAGAAGTGGGTGGTGAGGAACAGCCCGGTCTGGGCGTACCAGTCGGGCAGACCGAGAACGGAGGGATCCGCGGCGAACGCCCCCTTCGGATGCTTGTCGAATCCGACGGCGACAGCGATGTCGGCATCTCCGTGCTCGACCGCCTTGACCGCCATCGACAGCGCGGTGTTCGCCGTGGCGCACCCGTTGAACACCCCGTACACCGGAATGCCCGAAAGCCCCACCTTCGCGATCACCGAGTCGGGGTTCGAGACCTCCAGGCTTCCGGCGAAGCCGATCTGGACGTCCGACCACGCGATCCCGGCGTCGTCGAGAGCCGTCTTGAGTGCATGCGCACCCATGTCCAGAGCCGACTTCCCGGGGAAGCGGCCGAACGGGTGCATCCCGACGCCGATGATTGCCGCATCTGTCATGACTTCTCCTCGATGAGGTCGGCGGGCGCGAAGGCGAAGGTCTCGCCACCCGCGAACGGGATCGTCACGACCTTCATGTGGGTGCCGATCGCGAGGGTCTCCGGATCGCAGGTCGTGAGCCGGCCCTCGACCAGCAGGCCCTCCGGGAACTCGACGTATCCGACACCGTAGGAACGGAACTCGCCGTCGCGGACCGCGGGCGGGGACGGCGGGGGGAACTCCTGGCTGGTCCAGGTGAACAGCGGCCCCTCGGGGCTCAGTTCGTGGATTTCCTGTCCGGGTTCGGCCGGGAACACCAGGTAGTCGGAAATCGACGACGTGGAGGCCAGCAGATGGACGCCGTCGTCGTCCACTCGGTACAGGTCTGACGGTGAAACGAAGTCTGCCATGGTCTAAAGAGTAACATTGTTTAACTATTTGACGGAAGGCTCTTCAGCCACTCGTAGTGCGCATCGAAGTGGTTCGCCGGCCGTTTGATCATGATCGCATCAGCTTCTGCGACAATGGCTTTGGATTCAGCGAGCTCAAGGGTCGCGCGAACCGAGACCTTCCTTCCGTCGCGTTCGACGATCCAACTCCGGCCGATCAAGTCCCACTCGACCGGGACCGGCTTGACGAACTTCACGGTGAGGGTGCCGGTCACCGCCAGCTCATCTCTGACGAGGAGGGCGTGCCCGACCAACTCGTCCATCACGCCCGCGGTCCAACCGCCGTGCGCGACCTGGGGCCCACCTTCCTCTTCGGGGGGACACACGACCTCGCTGACGATCGTGCCGTCGTCACCGAGGACCTCCGAGTGGATACCGAACCGACATTCTCCGAGGGCGTGGCAGCCATGGCACAGACTCACACCACCGGGCGACTGTGGCGCGTAGAAGGGCGATGAGGGGTCGAGCCTGTTGGCGATCGCACCGTCGGCGCCGTTGATGTGGTCGATTCGTTCGGACACCGTGTGTTTCCCCTTTGGATGACGGGCGACTGGATGACGGGCGGCTGCCTGCGAGACGACGGCAACTCCTCGTCACCGACTGCCAGGTGGGTACGGCCGCGGAGAAAGGACTCCGCGGCCGTACCGGCTGAGGACTACTTCACGACGGAGGGGAACAGCTCCTCGAACGAGCCGCGGAGGACCCGATCACGGATGTTGTCCTCGACACCGTCGAACACCGTCCGCAGAGTCTGCTGGGTGTGCCCGTAGGTGCCTTCGAGGTGGGGGTAGTCGTCGCCCCACAGCACGTTGTCGTAGTTCGTGTCCTTGATGACCTGGACCGCACTGATGTCGTGCTGGAACGAGGCGAAGACCTGCTGCCGCACGATCTCACTGGGCAACCGGGACAGTCTCGGGCGCACGAACATCCCGTGCTGACGGTAGGCCTCGTCCATTCGGTCGCCGATCGCCGGCACCCAACCCGCACCACCTTCGGCGACCAGCACCTTCAGATCCGGATGGCGATCGAGGGCGCCGCCCGCGACGAGGTGGGTGACGACCCGCATGCCCGGGTACGTGGTCTCCATGTAGTTGACCACCGCGCCGCCGGGACCCCGGTAGACCACGTTCTGGGCACCGGTCCCGATATGGAAGGTCAGGGGCAGGGCGAGTTCCTCGGCCTTGGCCCACAGCGGCTCCCAGATGTCCAGTCCCCACGCGCGATCGTCGGAGATGCCGCAGGGGAAGTAGAGCGCCTTGAATCCCAGTTCCGCTGCACGCTCGGCCTCCGCGACCGCGTTCTTGACGTCCATCAGCGGGACGATCGCCGGGGCGAAGATGCGATCCTGGACCGACATCACTTCTTCGACCGCCCAGTCGTTCCACGCCCTGGCGACCGCGTTCTCGAGCTCGGGGTCCCGGATGTTGCAGACCCAGAATCCCATCGACGGGAAGGCCAACTGGGACTGCACGCCCTCCTGGTCCAGGTCCTGCAACCGGATCTTCAGATCCAGGAAGCCCGGAGGACGCATCGCGTCCATGAAGTCGTTGAGCTGGCGGTCGATCTGGGTGCCGTCGATGTAGACGATCTCGTACTTCTCACCGCGTTCGGATCGAGGTGCCCGATCTGCCAGCGCCTTGGGCAGGCGCGAGGTCCACAGATCTTCGGGCTCCATCAGGTGGGAGTCACCCGAGTGGGCCAAGATCTTTTCCTCGGTGGCTTCTCCCGCCGGTGCGGGCATCACAGTGGTCATGAGTCCTCCTCTATGTGATTGCGGCTGCTATGTGATTCGGCTGAGCGACTGTGCCGACGGAGGCCACTGGCCTCTCTCCTCGACATACTTTACACTGTAACGTAAATAAGCGGTACTGCGTAGCAGAACTTCGACAGAACGCTGATCACACGCCCCGAGGAGGCCCCCGATGGACCCGATGACCGACGTCACCCAGCTCTCGGCCACACAACGCGAGGACCTGCTCGCGTTGCTGACGCCGGAGAACCTGTCCGCACTGATGCGATCGACCTGGACATGGGACGACCGCGCCTTGCGCCGCGCGCTCAGTGAGCTCCTGGTCGATCTGGCCGCGGTCCGCGAACTGCGGGTGGGAGACGTGGAATGCGCTGCGGCCGTTCTGGAGACAGCAGAATCGCGTGTTCTCGCCGCCGCCGGCGAATTCGTCGCCGAAGTCCTCGGACCGCGGCTGCTCGCCGACACGGGCAACCCGTTCCGCGAGGCACTGCTGCCGCTCGTCTCGGCCACGAGTTCGCTGTGGTCGGCCGCGGAGCGTGCTCTGGACACCGTTGCGACCGATGTGACCGGACGGGTGATCGAGCGGAACGAATCCCTGGCGACGAATCTGCCGGAGGACAAATGGGCCGAGCGAGCATTCGACGCGTCGCCGTTCGGCCTGGCGAAGGTCTCGTACTCGGCCGGATACAGCCTGTCGACCACCGACTACTTCGCCTCGGCGGGCCTGGCGGCACAAGCGTTCCGGATCGCCGCTTCGCCCACCGAGTCCATCGAACTGGAACGGTCCACGCTCGCCGCGGCGGAGAAGACCGGGTCGTGGGACCCGGCCCTGGTCAAGACGCGGGCCACTCCGGATGGCGACGGATGGCAGATCACCGGCGAGAAGTGGTACGTACCCGGTGCCGACCGCGCCGAGATCCTGCTGGTGATCGCTCGCACTACCGGTGGACCGTCGTTGTACCTCGTCGACCGCAATGCTCCCGGGGTCACCGTCGAGGCACTCGACTCGCTCGACCCGGAACGACCCCTGTTCCGCATCACGTTCTCCGATGCGCCGGCCCGTCTCATCGGCCGTGAGGGAGCAGCCGGCCGCACCATGAACCGAACCGTCGACAAGGCGACCACCACACTTGCCGGCGAGCAGATGGGCATCGTCGATCGCGCACTCAAGGACCTGTCCACAGTCCCGCCGTCGTGTGCCGACGACGCGTCGTGGTTGCGCTACACCCGGCAGGTTGCCGAGCTCGAGGTGCGACGGGCCGGCGCGACCGCATTGTGGTACCGCGCGGTCCGCTCCCAGGGCGAAGACGACATCGACGCCGCGGGCACAGCTGCTGCGATGGCCCACATCGGTTGTTCGAACGCCGCCCGTCGGGTGGCCCTGCATCTCAGCTCCGCCACCACCGAGATCGATGCCGAGACCAGCGAGCGGATCCAGCACGGCGCCCGTTACACCGACCTCCTCCTGGGGGGCCCGGCACTCGCCCACGAGCGGTTGCTCGAACGCCTCGGGATCTGACGGTTGCCCACCGACGCCCCCGGCGGCAGTGCACTCATCGCGACGAGCTCAGGTGCTCCGGCCGGTGAGTACACTGCCGCTGTGGCAGCGAACCCCGAGGTTGTGAGCGTCGAGTCGGACGCCCCCGCACCGAAACGCACCAGAGGGCGTCCCTCCACACTCACCGAGGCGCAGATCGTGGACGCGGCACTCAAGATCGTACGAACCGACGGCATCGACGCGCTGTCGATGCGCCGCCTGTCCCGGGAACTGGGCCGCTCGCAGATGGCGGCCTACTCCTACGTCGCCGACAAGCAGGAGCTGCTGGACCTGGTCGCGCGACGTACCCTCGCCGAGATCGAGATCCCCGGTCCGGATGCCGGGCCCTGGGACGTCCGCCTACGGCTGCTGATCGACGGCATCGACGCCCGGTTGCGGCAGCACCCCGGTCTTGCCGGCGTGCTGCTGCAGCGCATGCTGTCCTCGGACCTGAGGCTGGTCGACGCACTCATGGCCATCATGGTGTCCGCCGGGCTGGCGGAGGAACAGGTGCTTCTCGCCTACGCGATGATCCACACCTATCTGTTCGGCCGCTATCAGGTCGGCGTAGCGGCTGATCCCACGACCGGGACGCCGCTCCCCCCGACCCTGTCGCGAATGGTCACGCATCTGGGTTCCCTGCACGGCGCCGATTACTACGACTTCGGTGTGGCCACCCTCATCGACGGACTGCGGGTCCGCGTCGAGGAGAATCTCCTCCACGCGGACCCGCACGGTCCGACTCGTCAGGAGTGAAGACGGACGGCGTCCGCTCCCACCGTGACGCCGTCGATGTCGGCGACGATGTCGGTCAGCGGGGCACGCCGTGGTCCGACGCTCGACACGACGACACTGCCGTTCTCATCGCGTAGCGCCCACTCCGCACCGTTGACCCGCACGAGGTCGGGAGTGCCCGGCTGCGCGAGACCCAGCGCGGGCCCGATGAGTGCGAGCGCGGCGGCACCCTCGACCCCGGCTTCGGACAGCTCGCCGTACGCGTCGTCACGCGCCCAGATCAACCGGACCCCGGAGAAGAACGCCCGCAGATCGTCATGCTGGGAGGCGACCGTCGTCAGGGTCTCGGAGCCGAGTCCGATGACCACGGTGATCGGCATCCTGCCGAGCACCGAGACGAATCGAGCTGCGTCCCACCCGTATGTCTCGGCGGGGGTGTACGTGGCACCGATCCGGCGCAGCGCGTGGACCAGCGGACTCAGCCAGGGGGCTTCGTGATTGGGCGTGGTGACGAGCACGTGATCGGTGGCGGTGACCCCGGCCTCGGTCAGCTGGGCGAGAGCCCAGTCGGTGTCGCGTTCGAAGTCGTCCCACCCGATCTCGTAGTCGACGATGTCGTCGCCGGAACGGAGTACCCCGATTCCGTAGATCGGAGAACGCGGCAGTTCACTCGCCGCCGCCAACATGGTCTGTCGTGTCATTCCTTCACCGTCCTGGGAAACTTGGCCACACTTGAGCTGTACTGCAAGATCTCTTCCAGGGTCAGCATGGCGACATCCACACCGACGCCCAGTTCCGCTTCCAAGATCTCGACCACCCGTTGTTCGACATCACCGACGTCGTCGGTCCGTTCGGGTGCGTAACCGACGCGCAGACGCAGACGCTTCATCGGGCCGTCTGTCCTGATGATCTGGAACATTCCGTCGCTGAGTTCGGGCAGCGTCTCGACCAACCGCCACACATCGCTGACGACGATCGCCTTTCCGTCGATGACCGTCTCGTCACCCTTGCGACCGGCCACCCAGAAACGGGCGTGCTGCCGGCCGATCGAGGACGGCCCACGCGTCAGGCGGACGAGATCGCCCGACCGGAATCGGATGTAGGGTGCCGCCCGGTTGTCCAGGTCGGTCGCGACGAGCTCACCGACCTCGTTGTCCCCCACCGCCTGACCCGTCACGGTGTCCAAGACCTCGGGGAGAATGGTGTCCTCCCAGAGCTGGAACCCGTCGAAACCCGGCCCCTCCCAAGCTGTTCCGGTATCACCCGCGCTCGTGTAGGTGACGATCTTGACGCCCCAGTCCTCGGTCACCTTGCGCTTGAGCGCGGCGCCCATCGGTTGTCCGGCGAAGGAGAAGAACTTGACCGACGAGAAGACCTCACGAAGGTCGTACTTCGACTCGAGCTTCTCGAACTCCATGATGGCCGGGAGGTGGACCTGCATGTAGGCGACCTGGTGCTCCTTGATCGCCCGGATGAGCCCTTCGCCCTGGCCGAGCCAGCTGTCGGCGAAGACCGGAGTCAGGCCCAGCGAGTGGTAGAAGTCGTCCCAATAGTTGCGGAAACTACCGACCGGCACGACGACTCGATCACCCGGCCGCAACCCGTGCGCATAGAGATCGCGCGCCGACGCCGTCGACAACGGGGGTGCCTGGGTCCAGATCTCGGGAATCGGCTCGGGCTCGGACGTGGTACCCGACGTCGTGGTCACCGACACCAGCTCGCTCGGCTCGACGCAGAGCAGTCCGCCGAAGGGGTCGCCGGTTCGTTCGCGATACGCCTGGATGTCCGACTTCGACAGGGTCGGGATCTTGGTGGTGAAATCCTCGAGCGTCTTGATGTCGTCCGGGGTCACACCGGCATCGCCCCACAGCGAACGGTAGAGGGGCGAGTGGTCCCAGGCGTAGCGGACGAGTTCGACGACCGCCGCCTCCTGGCCGGCCGCTATCTCCTCCCGCGAGGCCAGCTCGATCGCCGGCTCCAGCAATTCGTGATCCCCGTCGTTCTTTGTGCGACTCGCCTCTTCGAGTCCGCTTTGAGTCATCAATCTTCCTCCATCATGTTGGTGACCGCGCAGACGCACACCTGGATGCCAACTGTCGCCGTCAACGTGACCCAACGCACACCATACAGTAAACTGATTGAACTTTTTAGAGTTCGGGTGAAACGGACATCGCGCAGCCCCCTCCGCTCGCTTTACACGCACACCCCTCTGAGGCACAATTCGGAAACATCCAATCAATTAAGCGGATTAAGGAAGCTCTGACATGCTCACCATCGCCTGCGGCTGTCACGTCGACCAGAGCTCGCGCCACATCGAAGGAGATCGACCGTGAGTCTGAGTGACGTCGCAATCGTAGGGATACACGCGACCGAGCAAGGTCGACAACTCCCTCATCGCACGTCACTCGACCTCGCCCAGGAAGCGGTGTTCGGCGCCATTGCAGACGCGGGCCTGTCCCCGTCGGATGTCGATGGAGTGGCCGCCGACTGGCCGGGCCCGGGCGGTCATCCACCCGAGGGGTTCTCCTGGGCGCGAGCCCTGGGCGGTCCCGTCCGATGGGTCGCCGATTCCCTGCTCGACACGTCGGGCGCGCGCGGCGTGCTGAAGGCGGCCGCCGCCATCGATGCGGGACTGTGTGACGTCGCGGTCGTCGGCGGCGGGATGGCCGGCGTCTTCGGCGCGGGCGCCAGCATCGGAGCGGGGACCGAGCCCGCGGAGTTCACCGACGTCTGGGGCGGGTATGTCGTGCCCCTGTTCGCCCTCGTGGCCGCCGAACACATGCACCGCTTCGGCACCACCTCGGAACACCTGGCCACGGTTGCCGCGACAGTCCGGAACAACGGTCACACCAATCCCGAGGCGATCATGTACGGACGTGGGCCGTACACGGTCGAGGATGTCCTCAACTCGCCGATGCTCGCGACGCCACTGCACCGACTGGACGTGTGCCTGGCCGGCGAGGGCGGCGCAGCAGTCGTCCTGGCGCGCAAGGACAGAGCCCGCGACCTGCCTCATGTACCGGTGACCGTGCTCGGCGGCGCGATGGAGTCCGTGGGCGGGGCTTACGTGATGCCGCCGTCGTACTCCGAGGTCGGCCGCCTCGGCGCCGACGCCGCTGCCCGAGCGTTCCGGATGGCCGGGCTGGGCCCGGCAGACGTCGACGTCCTGAGTCTCTACGACCCCAACTCGTTCGAGATCATCCGTCAGCTCGAGACCCTCGGGTACTGCGCCGAGGGCGAGGGCGGCGCGTACATCACCGACGAATCGATCGGGCTCGACGGCCGGCACCCGGTGAACACCGACGGCGGCTGCCTCTCGTACGCCTGGAACGGGACGCAACAGATGACGCTCAAAGTGATCGAGTGCGTACGTCAACTCCGCGCAGACGCCGTTCATCAAGTGGCCGATGCCCAGGTGACGCTCGCAGCCAATGCCGGTTCTGCGGCCAGCCATTACGAAATCGCACTCTTCGGGAAGGGGCAGCGGTGAGAAGACTGGCCGCGCAACCGTCAACACTGTCGGAACCGTTCTGGACGGCTGCACGCGAGCATCGCTTCGTGGTGCCGCGCTGCAACCGGACCGGCACATACTTCTTTCCTCCGGAGCGATGCGTCCCCGGAACTGCGTCGACGGACTGGTCGTATGTGCCCAGTGGCGGGACTGGCACGATCCTCACCTTCAGCGTCGTGCACCGGTCACCGTCGCCCGACATCGAAGCGCCTTACGTCCTTGCCGTCGTTCGACTCGACGAAGGATGGACCTATCTGACCAACATCGTCGGCTGCGACCCGGCGGAGGTCACGATCGGCATGCCCGTCTCCGTGACCTTCCTCGATGTCGAAGACGCCTCCCTGCCAGTCTTCACGCCTACCAACAGATCTGGAGAATGACATGCCCACCCAAGTGACTCTGTCCGACATAGCGCACGAGAACAGTCGACGTTTCCCGGATCGCACCGCGGTCGTCGACGGCGACACCCGATTCACCTGGAAACAGTTCGAGGCGCGGGTCACGAGGTCCGCCAACCTGCTGACCGATCTCGGGGTCTCCCGAGGCGATCGCGTCATGTGGCTGGCCCAGTCGTCGTACCGATTCCTCGAACTCCTCGTCGCCGCCAGTCGCGTGGGGGCGATGATCTGCCCGGTGAACTGGCGCCAGTCGGCGGACGAGATGGCCTTCGTCATCGAAGACTTCGATCCCACCGTCATCGTCTGGCAGGCCGAGGAGATCGGCGAGGTCGTGACCGCGGCACGTACGAAGGCACAGTCGCGCGCTGTCTGGATTCAGGCGGACGGTGACGGCCCGGACGGCTATGACGCACGGCTGCAGTCGGCCTCGTCCGAGGAGCGGACATCACAGGCGACCGCCGACGACGCCCTGCTCGTCATCTACACAGCTGCCATCGTCGACCGTCCCGGTGGATCGATGCTCACCAACCGCAACCTGATCTCGATGGCACTGGCGACCGGCGAGGCGACCGGAGCCGACCATCAGTCGGTGTTCCTCAACTCGGGCCCCTTGTTCCACATCGGTAACTTCCAGTTCGATTCACTCCCGGTCTTCGTCCGGGGTGGAACCAACGTCTACATCCGCCGCGTGGACGCCGCCACCGTCATCCGGGTGCTCGCCGAGGAGAAGGTGACCTCCGCTTTCCTGATGCCGCCGACGATCATGGAGATCAAGGCCCTCAACGCGAACGGCGAGTTCGATCTCTCCCACCTGCGTGCCGGGGCCTTCGCCCCGGTCTGGGGTGACACCCTCCCGGTCGACAACACCGGCTGGGGACAGCGTCCGGGCGGGTTCGGTCAGACCGAGGTCACCGGCCTGGCCCTCCTCCGGGCGTTCGGTCCCGCGGGCGCCGGCAACGGCGGGCGCCCCTCGCCCGTGGACCAGGTCAAGATCGTCGATCCGGAGGGCGTCGAGGTCGCCGACGGTGAGATCGGCGAGATCGTCATCCGCGGTGACACGGTCCACCTCGGTTACTGGAACCGTCCGGAGATCAATGCCGCACGCTTCCTCGACGGGGGATGGTGGCGCACGACCGATGCGGGCCGACGGGAGGCCGACGGTACCGTGTCGTTCCTCGGCACGATGACACGCATGGTGAAGTCGGCGGCGGAGAACATCTATCCGCCCGAGGTCGAGGGATGCCTGCGGAGTCATCCCGCGGTGAAGTCGGCAGCGATCATCGGTGTACCCGATCCCGCATTCGTGCAATCGGTCAAGGCGATCGTGGTCCTCGAAGAAGGGCAGTCCGTCACCGAGGAGGAGCTCCGGGCGTACTGCAAGGAGCGCATCGCGTCGTACAAGAAGCCGAAGTACGTGGAGTTCGTCGACTCCATCCCCACCGTGGGTGGACAGACCGACTACGACGCACTCGACGCGGCGTTCGGCGGCGGCGGTTACCCCGGCAAGGCCGACATCTCGAAGACGACCGTCTGACATACAACCACACAAACAGTCGAGCCCCGGTCCATCGGACCGGGGCTCGACTGTTTGTGGTGTGTATCGAGATGGACGACGCTTCAGTCGACGATCGGCGCCGACGTGATCTCCGAGGTGTCGACGCCCGTCCAGAATCCGCTCCACGTGGTCGGATCCACCCTGGGCACCGTCGGTGGGTGCGGGGAGGTCTTCCAGCTGTCGAACTGGACAGACTGCGGGGTGTCGACGGCGTCGACCGCGTACCAGTGCCTTTCGCGCCGGGTGGCGAACAACCATTCCCCGTCGACGCGACGGTATGTGTCGTCGTAGCGAATCGCCATGACCACCCAGCGGCCGCCGACCTCGTGCTCGGCACGACAGTAGACGTGTCCGTGGGCGGAGTCCCGATCGTCGAGGACTATCCGGTGACCCATGATGAAGTGGATCGACCGGTAGAACTGTTCCACCTGCGGGCTGATGAACTGCTTCAGCGCTTCACGGCCGTTCCCGAATCTCCCGGCACGGACGTCCGGGACGAAGAGCCCGACCCAGGTATCCATGTCGCGCTGATCCACCGCCATGGCGTACCGGATAGGGAGCTGCCCGATGTCCTGGCGGGCTTCGATCCGCTCGATCCTGTCCTCGATGCTGCCGGCCGTCGTGTCGGTGCCGATCCCCGAGTCGTCGCCGCTTCCACTGTCGCGGTCCCCGGCCATCTCACGCACCACCTGTCAGCATCAAGGTCTCGCCCGTCATGTAGTCGAGATCCGGGCTCACCAGAGCCACCACGGCTCGCCCGATGTCGTCCTCCGGGTCGCCGACACGTCCCAATGGGATACCCCTGCGCATCCTCTCGAACCGTTCCGGCTGGGCGTCGCGGAACTCGACCGCCGACGGTGACAGAGCATTGGGGACCACGACGTTGACCCGCACCCCGTACCGGCCCCACTCGCGGGCTGCCACGCGCGACAGACCGCGGATCGCCTCCTTCGCCATCGCATACGCGCCGAAACCGGCCGCGCCGTCGATGGCCGTACTCGAGCCGAAGTTGACGATCGAGCCACCGCCGGCGGCCTTCAGATGAGGCAAGGCCGCCTGCATGGCGTTGAACGTCGCCATCGCCCCGGTCTCCCAGCTGAGGGCAACGTCATCGGCGGTGAGATTCTCGAGCGGTCCCTGAATCGTGGACTGCGCGTTGTTGACCAGGATGCTCAATCCCCCGAACGAGTCCACCGTCCGACGCACGGTCTCCTCGATCTGCTCCGGGATGGCGACATCGCATCTCAAGGCTATGGCGCGACCGCCGTCGGCGACGATCTCATCGGCCACGGCCACGCATTTCGCCTCTGTCCGCCCGGCGAGCGCGACCAGCGCGCCCTCACCCGCCAGGGCACGGGCCACGCCTCGCCCGATGCCCTGTCCGGCCCCGGTGACGAGCGCGACCTCCCCGGCCAATCTGTCACCCACGCGATTTTCCTTCCTCGTCGACCCCGGTTCCGGAAAGCAAGGGGCGCAACCGATTGCAGATCACCGACACGTTGTCGCGAACCCGGTCCTCGGGCATCCCGCCCAGCGACGCCCAGAAGTACACGGTGTCCACCGGTGCGCCTGCCGTGTGTTCCCGAACGCGCACCGCGACGTCCTCCGGCGTGCCGTAGAAGAAGTAGTCCAGGCTTCCGCGAGGACTGCGCGAGGCGACCGCGTCCGGATCCACGAGCCGCGGCACCGGGTGTTCGGTGCCCTCGACCATGTGACGACGATACGAGTTGAGTTGGTAGGCAAGGTGTTCGGAGACGAATGGCCAGTCGGCCTCGGGATCCTCCGACACCCAGCCCTGAATGCCTCCGCCCATTGCCGCCGAGTTCGGATCGTGTCCTGATTCGACGAGCGCGTCGCGGTACGCCGGCCACATATCGGCATTGGGAGTGAGCAGGTTGGCGCCGAGCCGCCCCGCCCGCGCGGCGCCCTGCGGCCCGAGGTAGCCGAGCCAGATCGGAACCGGCTGTTGGATCGGAGCAGGCGTGACACCGCCGGCTCCCCACAGTTCCCTGATCTCGGTGACGCGGCGGTCGGTCTCGGCGTAGCGCCGGGACGTCGACGCGCCGTACAACTCGAATTCGGGAATCCGATAGCCCGCACCGAGTCCGAGATCGAGGCGGCCGCCGGACACCAGATCCACGATCGCGGCCTGTTCGGCGAGTTCGACCGGGTTGTGCAAGGGGGCGACGACGATCCCGGTCCCGATCCGACAGTCACGCGTACGCGCGGCGGCAGCGGCCGCCATCGTCAACGGCTGTGACAGGTAGCCGTCGTCGAACAGGTGATGTTCGGTGAACCAGAGCGAGTCGATCCCCGCCCGATCGGCTTCCTCACAGAGTTCCAGCGTGAAGGAATAGAGCCTCGCCGGATCCGTGTGCCATCCGGACGGGTTGCGCATGTCGAAGTACAGCCCGACCTTCATCGACGGCCCTCCGTCCGGCCCGAGGGCGCCGGAGCGACCCCGAGGCCGATCAACGCAGGTTCTCGTAGATCGTCGCGTTGGCGGTACCGCCGCCCTCACACATCGTCTGGAGGCCATACCGGCCGCCCGTACGTCCGAGGTGCGAGATGAGGGTCGCCGCGATCCGTGCGCCCGAACCGCCGAGCGGGTGCCCCAGGGCGATCGCTCCGCCCAGGGGGTTGAGCGCTTCGTCCGGCGCACCCGTCTCGGCCTGCCAGGCCAGCGGCACCGGCGCGAACGCCTCGTTGACCTCGAAGGCAGCGATGTCGGCGATCGACAGGCCCGATCGCTTCAGCGCGAGCGCCGTCGCCGGGATAGGACCCGTCAGCATCTTGACCGGATCGTCTCCGGTGACGACTGCGGTGTGGATCCGCGCGAGCGGAGTCAGGCCGAGCGCTGCGGCTCGCTCCGACGTGGTGATGAGCAGAGCTGCGGCTCCGTCGGAGATCTGCGAGGCGTTGCCGGCCGTGATGACGCCGTCCTCGAGGAAGGGCGTCTTCAGGTTCGACAGCTTCTCGACCGTCGATCCGCGACGGATTCCTTCGTCGACCGAGAGCACCTGGTCACCGACCTTGGTGGGCACGATCTCGTCGACGAACGCGCCGTCGTCCTGCGCCTGGGCGGCCCGCTCATGTGAACGCACGGAGTACTCGTCGAGCTGCGTCCGCGAGAGCTTCCACTCGCGGGCGATCAGTTCGGCACCGGCACCCTGGTTGAATCGACCACCGAAACCCGGTGCGGTGAGCTCGTCCTCGTATCGGGTCACCGCGGGGCCGCCCATTTCGCCGGTGCCCTCGACCGTCGCCGCACCCATCGGGACGCCGGACATCATCTCGACGCCGCCGGCCACGACCACGTCGGCATGTCCCGCGATCACGGTCGCGGCAGCGGTGGAGATCGCCTGCTGCGAGGACCCGCACTGGCGATCGATGGTAAATCCGGGCACGCTCTCCGGCCAGCCGGCCCCCAGGACGGCCATCCGACCGATGTTCCCGGACTGCTGGCCGACACTGATCACGTTGCCCCAGTGCACGTCGTCGACGATCGACGGATCGATACCGGCGCGCTCGGCCAGAGCCGTCAGGACCTGGGCCGAGGCGTCGACAGCATGCACGCCCGCAAGCCCTCCGTTCCGCTTGCCGATCGGTGTCCGGGCCACTGCCACCACAACCGCGTCACGCATACCTTCTCCTCACTTCGGCTCGTCGGGCCAGCGCCGACGAAAAAGTCCAATTAGTTAACTATATAACAGGCCGCCTCACGTCGTCGTCAAGCACCGTGGGCGAACCGCCGGACCAGGTCGGGTTTGCGCACCTTCCCGGTCGAGGTCCGGGGGAAGTCGTCGACGAGGAACCACTGGGTGGGCTGTTTGCGCCTCGGCAGGTGCTCGGCGGAGTAGGCGGCCAGCTGTCCCTCCGTGAGCTCGGCACCGGGTACCGCTCGCACCGCCGCGACCAACCGCTCCCCGAGGCGATCGTCGGGCAAGCCGAACACCGACACCTCCTGTACCGCTTGATGTCCGGCGATGACCGGCTCGATCTCGGCCGGGTAGAGATTCTCACCGCCCCGCACGACGACATCGCGGATCCGCGAATGGAAGGTCACGATGCCTCCTGCCATCGAACACAGGTCCCCGGTCCGCAGCCAACCGTGCTCGTCGGTCACCGGGGTGACCTGCCCGGTGTCGTCGTCGAGATAGCCGGTCATGATCAGCGGCCCCCTCACGCAGAGCTCACCGACCTCGCCGTCCGCTTGCACGCCGTCGCGGCCCAGGATGAGATAGTCCCGGCCGCGCAGCGGGCGACCTATCGTTCGCGTCCGGAGGAGTGTCGGGTCCTCACGCCCACTCAGCGTCAGGCACGGGGCCTCGCTCTGTCCGTACCCGACGAGGAAACGGATGCCGAGATCATGTTCGACCTTGTCGATCAGTGCCGGGTCCACACTCGTCGCGCCCCCGACGACCGAGACCACCGAGGCGAAATCAGCGGCGGTGACCGCACCTCTGTCCAGCATGTCGATGATCATCGTCGGCACCAGACCGACCACCGTCGGCTCGGTGCGCCGGATCAGGGCCCCCGCGGTCGCTGCATCGAACCGGTCCACCGAGACGTAGGAACCGCTGATCGTCAGCGCGGCGATCACGCCGGCGACGGACCCGCCCACGTGCTGCAGCGGGAGCGGATTGAACACCACCGATCCGTCCTGGGCGCCCGCGCCGCGGATGTAGGCCTCCGCCGATCCGAGGACCGCACGGTGTGACAGCACCGCGACCTTCGGCCGGCCGGTTGTCCCGGAGGTGAACTGGTACAGGAACGGATCTCTCGAGTCGACCGGGCCGGCACTCAAACCGTCCGGGGGAAAAGGCGATTCGATGAGATCGCGGATCCGCACGAACTCGACGCCCGGGGTCGGCTCGACCGTCAGATCCACGTCGGAGGTGATCACCACGACCGTGAGGCCCAGACGGTCACACAGTTCCTCGATCGTGCCGTCCGTGTCATTCGGCAGCGCGACCACACCGAGCCCGGCCCGGGCGGCGCCGTACATCGCGTATATCCACTCGGTGCGAGTGTTGCCGAGGATGCCGACCCGACGGCCGGCCGGGTGCAGTCCGCGCAACGCCGCACCCACCGTCACCGAAAGCCGGTGCAGTTCCTCCCACGACGTCGACTTCAGTACATCGCCGTCGACCCACCGAATCGCGTCTCGGCGGGGATGACTGGCAGCGACGAGCGACAGCCTCCCTGCGATCGTGGCCCCGTACGACCCCTCCCGGGGTACATCGGTTCCACCCGCCCGGACGTACGCTCGGCCGGCAACCGGCGCAGCCCCGGGCAGGGGGAGATCAGAGATGGCACGACTCGTCATTGCATTCACCCGCTGTGCTGTTCGGTGCAGTCTGTCCGACCGGCCGGCCTCGCAGAACCAATCAGACTAATAATCTACCTTATGGGCTGTCGCGCCTCCTCCAGGTCGAGGGCCGTCATCCACCTTTCGATTCGATCCCACAGCTGCCGTCGGGTCGACGCGAAGTTGTGCATGTGCGCCATCCGCGGGACGAGCGCGAGCGTGAGGTCGGATGCCGCGCCATAGGCACTCGGTTCTTGCCGCGGGTCCGGAACGACGTCGCGCTCACCCACACCGATGAAGACGGGCACGGTGATGGCGTTTGCCTCGTCTTCGATGAATCCGGGCGACAACATCGAGATGACACAGTTGGGAAGTGTTGCGCTCCCCCATGGAGGCGTCACCTCCCGGATCGGATACCCGTTCCCCATGTCTGCGGCGATCAGGTCAGCGTCGACGTCTTCCCAGTGGAACGGATACACGTAGTCCTCGGTGGATGCCGCCGACTCGGCGAGAGACAGCGTCTGCACGTCGGCGTCACGTCCGGACTGTCGACCACGGTCGGTGATTCCTTTCTGACGCTCGGCTTCGGTCCGCTGTGGGAGCACCGTGTGGCGCGCGCTGTAACCGAGGACGCCGATCGCGTCGAAACTCGATCGCCTCGCCTGCATCAGTACGGTCACTCCCCCACCCATCGACTGACCGATCCCGACCAGACGCACGTTCGGCAGGGGCGGATAGTCCACGGGCAGGCCACCCGAGCGCAACATGTCGGCTATCTGACCCACCGCATCCGCATTGGTGTCGGCGATGTCCTCGATCCGCATCGAGTCAAGACCCTGAGTGGAGCTGTCCCCGACGCCCAGGTGGTCGAGAGCGATGAAGATTCGACCTCGCGCGGCGTGGAACTCGGCTTGGCTGTAATCGCCACCGCCATCCGTGTGTATGTCGAAATAGCCGCGCGAGTACCCGCCGCCCGGCAGCGCGAACACTGCGACCGGATGATCGGTGAGTTCACTCGGGTCCGGCAGGAACGTGGTGGCGGCGATCCTTCCGCCCGGCGTGGTCACCGTGAGATCGAACTTCTCGGACATGATGATGTTCTCCTGTTCGTGGCGAATCTCGGCTGTTGTAGGCGAAGGCCGAAACCTTCACCACTGAGAGATCGGGTGACGCGGCACCCTGCGGGGTTTCACACCGGATCGAATCGCTCGATCAACCACTCGCCGTCCACCTTGGTCAGCTCGACCCGCACACTGCTCGCCGTCAGCGTGGGTGAAGCGTTGTCAGCGGTCACCGTCGACTGGTTGACGAAAGCCAGGACCACCGCCCGGTCCGCGGAGGCGGACGCGATCGCGGTCCCCACCACGGACGCCTTGGTGTCGACCGACTTCTCCTTGGCTGCGGGAACCACGACCTTCGAGGTGAAGTCCCGGTAGTACTCGAGGAACTCGCCGGTCAACCGGTCGCGAGCGGCGGCGACATCACGGTCGACGCTGGCGTGTTCGTACGACAGGATCGCCACGGCACCGGCGGCGGCCACCTCGCCGACCTCCTGGCGCGCTCTCTCGGCTGCGCGTTCCGGCTCCGCGTACTGCCAGTACTGAAACGCGAGGCAACTCACCAGGGCGGCCACGACCACCGCGGCTCCGATCCATTTCAGGCGAGTGCTCCGGACCCGGAAGCGCCCGATCCCGCGCGCCCGCGGCGTCTCCGGCGCCTTCCCACCGTGGTCGGTGTCCTGTCCAGGGGCGTCCTGTTGTGTGACCTCCTGTTCTGTGACGTTCTGTTCTGTGACGTTCTGTTCTGTGACGTCCTGTTCTGAGACGTCGTGTTCTGTGACCTTGCTGCTCATGGGACGAACTCCACCTTCGAGATCTTCAGGTCGCCGTCGACCGGGACCACTGTCACCCGCAATCGCCATGCGCGATCCTCGTTCTGCGCACCGGCCGCGTTGCTCACGGTGGAATTGCTGGCCACGAGAACCACCATCGAGCCATCGGGACCGACCCGCTCCACGCCGGCGAGACCGATCTTCCCGTCGGTGGCCACCCGCGATTTCCGGATGACCTCCACGAACGCCGGCCCGCGTTTGTCGAAGTCGTCACGGAACTCGCCGGTCGCCGCGTCCAGAACGCGTTGGACGTCTGCCTCGGCATGCTCGAAGTCGATCGACGTCATGTTCACCACCGCTTGCGATGCTGCCTGGACGTAGGCGGCCCGACGGTTCTCCGCCGCGACATGATCCCGATGGGTCGAGTACATCCACAGGCTCGCCCCGACGCCGCCCGCGATGAGCGCGAGGACGACGAGCGCGCCGATCGTGCGCCGCCGCGCCCCAGCGGCGAAATGCGAACGCAGCCAATGCAGGAGGCCGTGCCCCCGAGCCCGAAGGCCCACCGCCGGCGCTGCGTCCGCGGGCGTCGCACCGTCCGGTTCGTCATCGTCGACGGCCGTGTCGTCGTCATCGTCGACGGCCGTGTCGTCGTCAGCTTCGACGACCGGGTCGTCCTCGACGACCGGCGACGTCGGTGCCGGCCCGGTTGTCGCCGGATCGGTTGTCGCCGAGTCGTCGGTCACCGAGTTGGACTCCGCCAGAGCCACTTCCGCAGCCCGTACGGCTTCTTCCGCGGCTGCGGCAGCCGCAGACGCCGCCAGAGCCGCTCGTCGCGCCCGCTCGGCGCGGTCGCGCGCCGTGCGGACGGCCGATTCGTCGATCATCGCGCCGGGGTCAACATCTGCTTCCATGTCACGTTCCTTCCACCGGATGTCGAACCGAGATCGTCACGCACGAAGGTGGTTCCGCCAGGCGTGGACACAACTCCGGTCCGGGGGTCGTAGGGTGCCACCGCAACCGGGGCGTCGCCGCCGGAGTGCGAGGACGGTGAGATCGGCGCCCCGGGCGTCGGATCGCCCTCGACTGCGGCCGGTTCACCGAACCAGGGGTTGTCGCCGAGTGGCCGATAGGGCTCGTCGCGTTTGCAGATCTCGACGGTGGGTGCGCGTCTGCCCGGCCGACCCATACAGGGCAGGTTGCGAGACCCTCGGACCGCGATCTGCGAATCCTGCGGGATGGCGCAGTACAGCGCTTGATCCGGCCGCGGCGGCGAGTCGACCGCCGAGCCGTCCCGACGCGCAGAGGCGGGCAAGAATCCGGTCGTGCACGGTGGGCTGGAGTTCAGCGTCGTCGTGTTGAACGACAAGAATCCGCGCTCGGTTCCGTCCATGTTGGGCACCGCGATGGTCGCCAGCGCGGAAATGCCCTGTGGCATGACGACCAGAATCTGCTCGAGGCTCGGATTGTAGGTGACCGCAACCTGTCCGAGACTCACCGCGTTGGCGAGCAGGATCGGAAGGGTTGGCCGCACTTGTTGAAACAGCGCGTTGACCTGGCCAAGCGCCGCGGGCGACCGGTCGATGACACGACGCACCGCAGCGTCTCGTCCCGCGGCCTGGTCCGACAACACCTGCAGGCTGCTCGCCCACCGTCGAATGGACTCGCTGCTGTCGGCCTGCGAGCGCAGAACGGGTTCGATGTCGCGCAGCAGCGCCGTCGTCTGGCCGAGGTTCTCCTCACCGTCGCGCATCAGCGCGTGAACCGAGTCCAACAGCCGCCGAAGGGCCGGGTCCTGCCCGTCGAACGCCTCGTACGCCGTGTCGATCACCGTCGCCAGTTGATCGCGCGGAATGTCTCGCAGGCTTCGGTTGACGGTGTCGAGCAGAGGGCCGATGTCTTGGGGGACGGTCGTGCGTTCCACCGGAATGGTGTCCCCGTCAGCGAGATACGGAGAGCTGGAGGACCCGGGAACCAGGTCGAGATACTGCTCGCCGATGGCCGACCTGCTGTGCACATCCGCACGGCTGTCCGCCGGGACACGAATCGATGAATCGAGATCGAGTACCGCCCGTGCCCCGGTGCCGGTCACCTCGACCGACGTCACCCGTCCGACGGTCGAGCCCCGGAAGGTCACGTTGGACGTCGCATACAGCCCGCCGGTATCGGCCAGCTCGACCTTCACGTTGTAACGCCCCAGGCCCACCGCATCCGGGATCCGCATGTAACCGACGGCCATGACACTCACGCCCAGAACGGTGACCGTCGCGAACACGAGTAGCTGCCACCGCACGAGCCGTGTCATGATCCACCCCGCAGAATCGGGGCCGACAACGGGTTCTTGGTCGATGGCATGGGTTGACGCCCGATCGTACGGCCGAGAAGCGTCTCGAACGCCGTCAGCCGGCCGTCGGCCCCCGTCATCTGCAAGTACGAGTTGTCCGCCCGTCCAATAGTGAGATCGATTGTTGCGCTCAGGTTTCCAGCGTCTCCGCGGATGAACTTGCGGATGCCGTCCTGCGGCCACGGAAAGGTCGACAGCAAACCCAGGGACCGGGTCAGATTCGGTCCGGCGGCGGCGAGTTCACGCAGTGTGGGCTGCAGGGCGCGCAGGTTGTCGGTCACCGATGACGAACTCGCCCGCACGACCTGATCGGCGAGGCCGGCGAACTCACCGATCGCGGTGATCGCATTCCGGAGGTTCTCCCGGTCGCGGGCCAGCACGTCCAATGCCCCCGGTATCGTCTCCAGCGCTCGGTCGACGGTTCCCGATCGTGCGCTGATCTGCTCGGCGAGTTCGTTGGTCGAGCGCGTCGCCGCGATGATCGCCGACTTCTGTTCGTTGAGGTTCCGCGTGAAGATCGCGAGTTGCCTGATCAGCGATCGCGCTTGCTCCTCGTGCCCACCCAGGGCGGAGTTGACCTGCCGATTGATGTCCTGGAGCTGGGCCAGGCCTCCTCCGTTGAGCACAGTCGACACCGACGCCAGGGTCTGTTCGGTGGTCGGGTACCCGCCGGACCTCGCCAGCGGGATCACCGCGCCGCTGGTCAATCGGCCGGCCGGCTCTTCGCCGGCCGGCGCCGACAGGGCGATGTGGAGAGTCCCCAGCAGGCTCGTCTGACCGACGGTGGCGGTTGCATTGGCGGGAAGATCCACCGACGGTAGGAGACTCACCGTCACCAGTGCGTGCCACCCCTGCCGGGCGATCCCGGTCACCGTGCCGACGCTCACGTCGTCGACGAGAACCTCTGAGTTCTGCTCGACGCCGTTGACATTGGCCATCTGGATGGTCACGACGATCGCATCGTCCTGCCTGCCCGGTGTGCCGGGAAGTGGGAGCGAGTTCGGTCCGGTCCAGGACGAACACGACGCCAGCACGACCATCACCACGGCACCGACGAGCACGGCACGACACGATCGGAAGGTTTCGGCAACCGACTGCCGCCACCGGTCGCTGCTGATCCTGCGAGTCATCGACGCCCTCTTCCATCCGGAACGGACATCAGACCGGACAAGCCGGAGCCTTGTCGGATCATTGTCCTGCCCGAGTCGGACTTCGGCGAGAAGACCCCTGGCACAGAGGTGTTCGTCATACCCGCGGGCGGGCGAAGTCCGGTCTCGCTGTAATCGATCTGCTCTGGCCGCATCTGCACACTCCGAATCGGGTTGGTGCCCACCGGCGGGTAGTTGAACGCGATGTTCTTGAGGACCGGCCCGAGATACTGAGCGCATCTACGCGCCGACTCCTGCGCTCCCTCCTGCGACGCCGCCTGTATCGCTCCGCAGATGAACTGGATGGGGTTCTGGAACTGCGTGACCGACAGCGCACCGGTCAGGGTTCCCTGCGCCGGTTGATAGATGTTGTAGAAGTTCGCGAAAGCGTTCGGGCCGACATGGAGGAGTTGCTCGATGTCGGGTTCACTCTCGCGGAGACTCGAGGTCACGCGGGCGAGTGTGGACACCGCGGTCGCGATTCCGTCCCGGTTGTCGGCGACAAAGGTCGTCAGCTGCTCGAGCACCCCGTCCACGCCGTCGATCGCCTGCGCCAGTTCATCATCGGTGTCGGTCAGGACCGACGTGACCTCTGCGAGGTCACGGTTGAACTGTGCCATCTGCTCGCCGCTTCCCTTGAGCGCCGAGGAGAACACCTGGAGGTTGCGGATCGTCGCGAACAGATCAGACCGTCCGTCTCCGAGGGTCGTCGCCGCCCGGGACAACTGCTCGAGTGTCTGATTGATGTCCCGGCCCTTACCATCGATCGCCTCGGCAGCGGACGATATGAACTTCGACATCGGTCCTCGCTCCCCGTCTTTCGTACTACCCAACGAGCTGCTGAGGTCTTCGAGCTGGTCGCGGAAGTCATCCCACTCAACGGGAACCGCCGTCCGTTCGATCGGAATCGTCGACCCGTCGGCGAGAGTCGGGCCACCGGTGTATCCGGGTGCCAGCTGAACGAACCTGGCGGACACGAGCGTCGGGGACATGATCACCGCCTGGGCGCCCGCCGGGACCTGGTGGCGGCTGTCGATGACCAAGCGGACACGCATGCTCTGGTCATCTGGCTCGATGGAGCTGATCTCCCCGATCGTGACACCCATGACCTTCACCGCGTCGCCGGGATAGAGACCGTTGGTGTTGGCGAAGTGCGCGGTGACCGCGACCGTGGTCACCTTCTCGTACACCTGCCACCCGGCGATCGACATCGCCAGCACGACGAGAGTCAGGACCGCGACGACCGTTCGCTTCGGTGTCATCGACGATCTGGCGGCGGCCAGGTCGTCGCGATACCCGCGCAATACACCGCTCATGTCACCCACCTCCGATTCCCGGTAGCCCTTGTGGACAGCGGCCGGTGTCCGCGGGCGGCCCTCCGCCGGGCGGTGTCGTTCCAGGCGGCGTGTTGGCACCGCACGGAACCGGGTACGTCGTCTGGCCGAGCTTGCTGATGTCGATGCCCTGATCCTCGAAGGCCGCGTCGATGAACGGTTGGAGGAACTGTCCCGGAAGGATGTTCATCACGTAGGCATTGAAGAACGGGCCCGAGGCCACGGACTCCCCGAGCGAGGTCGCGTACTGCTGCAACGGCTTCAACGAGGCCTGCAGGTCATCACGGTGCCTGTCCAGCATCGCCGCGACACGATTGAGCTCGTCGAGGGCGGGACGGAGCTGCTGCCGGTTCTCGTCGACGAGGGCACCGACCTGATTGGTCACCGTCCGGATGCCGACCAGCAGTTCGTCCACCGCACGCGACCGGCTCGACAACGCGGCGAACAGTGCGCCGCCGTCCAACATCATCTGGTTGATCTGAGCGCTCCGGTCGGCGAGCACCGACGTCACGTCCTCGGCGTTTCCCAACAACTCGTGCACGAGTTCGTCGCGGGAACCGATCGTCGCCGAGAAGCGGCTCAGGCCGTCGAGCGCGACGCCCAGATCGGGTGCGGCCCTGTCGAGCGTCTGCGCCAGAGTGTCCATGGCTGCCGTCAGATCCTGTTTCTCGAGTCCCGCCGACGTCTCCGTGAGATCACCGAGCGCATCGGTCAGGAGGTAGGGAGTGCTGGTCCTCTCCAGCGGGATCACGTCCGCGGATCCGAGCGAGGTGTGACCGCGGGACCTGACGTCGAGGTATTTGGTGCCCAGGGCGGTCTTGGTCTTGATCGCCAGCTCGGTCCGGTCCCCGAGCGTGACCCCCTCCGCGGAGAACGAGATCCGGACCCGGTCACCGTCGATCGAGATGGTCTCGACCTCACCGACACCCACGCCGGCGAGCTGGACCTCGTCACCGGCGGCCAGGCCACCCGTATCGGCGAACAGTCCCGCGTAGCTTCGGTGCGCGCCCAGCAGTGGCACCTGCTGGAAGTACTGAGCGGTGAGTACCCCCATCGTGATGACCACGACTCCGATCACACCGGTACGAAAAGCCGTGGAACCCCCTCCGCGGCGCCTCATGGCGGCGTGCACCTGCCCGCTCGTTGTCCGATGATGTCGATGTACACCGGATCTCCCTTCGGCCCATTGAGTTTGAGAGTCGCGTCGCACAGGTAGAAGGTGAAGAACGCCCCGTAGAGCCCCAGCCTGCTCAGGGTGCGATAGCTCTCGGGTAGCTCGCCGAGCAGTCTGTCGACGTACTCTTCGTCGGCGTTGATGTTGGCGGCGAGTTCTCTGGTCAAGGCGACATCCGCGGCGATGTCCGGCCGCGTCTGGTCGAGGAGACTCGCCACGGACCGACTTGCCCTCGACATGCCGGCGACCGAGTCGGCGATCTGGGTCGACCGGGTCGCCAGACCGCTGACCAACTGCTGCAGCTTGTCGATTCCGAGATCGAACTGCGCGTTGTGCCGTTGCACCGACGCGAGGACGCCGTTCAGGTTGTCGATGACCGCACCGATGAGCGCGTCTTGGTCGGCAAGTGCGTCAGTCGCCTCACCGGTCTGCTCCAGGATGTCGGCCACGGTGCCGCCCTCACCCTGGAACACCTTCACCAACGCCGTCGAGATCCCGTTCACCTGTTCGGGATCCAACGCTTTCAGCAGCGGACGGAACCCACCGACGAGGGCATCGAGATCGAGCGCGGGCGTCGTGCGCGAGCGGGGGATCACAGTGCCCGCGGTGATCTCCCGCGGGTCGCCGGGGCCCTGCGCCAGTTCGAGGTAGCGGTCTCCGATGAGGTTCTGATACCGGATCAACGCCCGGGTCCCACCGGTGAGCCCCACCGAGGCCTCGACCGAGAAGGACACGGTCGCGTACTCGTCGTTCGTCACCGCGACGTCGGCGACGCGTCCGACATCCACTCCGGCGATACGTACCTTGTCCCCCACGGCCAGTCCCGACGCGGAGGTGAATTCCGCCCGGTAGGTGGTGGATTCCCCGAATCGGAACTGACCGAAGACGATCACGATCGCCGCCAGGACCACCACCATCACCGTGGCGAAGACACCGAAACGGACTCCGACCGATCGGATGCTCATCGAGAACCTCCCCCGGTGATCTGTGCGACGAGGTACTGCATGAAGATCGGGGTGCCGGGTGCGAGCGACGTCGCGTCGGCGTTGCTCGCACCGGTGTCCATGACCAGATACGGAGCGGGGTAGTTCGTGCGGGTGATCTGCGAATAACAGCCCGGCGCACCGCGTGGGCCGCCCTCGGCGCCGATCTCGGGAAGATTGTCAGGGTAGCGATAAGCATTGTCGCCGAGCAGCAATGCGACATCCAGATCCATCGAGTACCCGGTTGTGTTCCCCCCGAAGCGACCCATCCCGTATTTGAGGTTGTATGTCGCCTGATCGGCGATGCACTTGTATTCCGGCGAGTATTCGGCGAGCAAAGCCGTGGTCGGTACCAGCAACCGCGAAGCGTTCACGAACGCCGGACCGTTCACGCGCAGAACATGAGCGCCCGTGTTCCCCAGACCCACGGCGGACGCGAGCAACCCGTCCAGACCGTCTTGTCGGTCCACCACTGTCCCGGCTGTGACGGTCGCGTTGTCGAGCAGGGCGAGGATCGACTGCGCCGCGTCTCCGTACGTGTCGGCCACCGCGCCGGCCAGTCGTGTGTCCCGGCTGATCTGCGGCCACATCGGATTGATTCCGCGCAGGACCGCGTCCGAGTCGTCGATGGTCTCGGCGAGCACCGCGCCTCGCTGCCGCAGCCCGCCCGCCACGGCGCTCAGGGCGGCGTTGAGCTTGGCGGGGTCCACGGTCTCCATGACGCCCTGGAGATTCTCGAACAGTGTGTTGACCTCGGTCGGCACGTTCGTCGCCGCGATCGTCTGTCCGTCGACGACGGTCCGTCCGCCGGGATCGTCCGGGACGACGAGTGCCACGTACTTCGCGCCGAACGCGGTCGACGACCTGATCTCGGCAACGGTTCCCTCGGGAATCCGGGAGAAGTCGGCCGGGTCGACGCGCAGGTCCAGCGCGGTCAGGTGCCCGTCCGTCGTGACGGTCGAGACCGACCCGATGGTGACGCCGTTCATCTTCACCTTCGCGCCCGATTGCATCACAAGGCCCGCGCGATCCGACACGACACGCAGCGAGCGCGCGGTGTCGAAACTGCCGCGGAAGGAAGCGAGCGCGACGATCACGAGCACCAGGATCACCGTCAGCAGTACCGCTCCGGCAAGAGCGTAGTGGGGTTCGCGACGACCGGATCGCACCTGGGTCATCTCCGTCAACCCGCCAGATTGAAGTTGCCGGACGTCCCGTACACCGCGAGCGAGACGAGGAGGCAGACCATCACGACAGCGATCAGCGACGACCGGACCGCCTTGCCCACCGCCTCACCCACACCCGCAGGTCCGCCGGAGGCGTGATAGCCGTGATAGCAGTGAATACCCATCACCACGATTCCCATGGCGATCGCCTGCAAGAACGACCAGACGAGGTCGGTGGGACGCAGGAACGTCGCGAAGTAGTGGTCGTAGACGCCGGCGGACTGTCCGTTGATGGCGATCGTGTAGAAGCGAGACGCCAAGAACGACATGAGAACCGCGACGGTGTAGAGCGGGATGATCGCGATCATCCCGGCGACCACTCGGGTGGAGACCAGATAGGACATGGACCGGATCGCCATGACCTCCAGCGCGTCGACCTCCTCGGCGATGCGCATGGCGCCCAGTTGAGCGGTGGACCCCGCACCGATCGTCGCCGCGAGCGCGATTCCCGCGGTGACCGGTGCGGCGATGCGAACGTTGATGTAGGCGGCGAAGAATCCGGTCAGGGCCTCGACCCCGATGTCTCCGAGGGACGCGAAGCCCTGGATCGCCAACAGGGTCCCGGCCGAGAACGTCATGAAACCGACGATCACGACAGTTCCACCCACAACCGCCAGAGCGCCTGTGCCCATGCCGATCTCGGCGATGAGTCGGAGGGCGTCCCGTCGATAGTGGACCACCGCATGCGGGATCTGCGTCAGCACATCCCGGTAGAAGACGGCCTGGTGCCCCACGGTGCGCAAACCGACGACCGGTTGCCTGATCATGCCGACGGCCCGCGGATACCGCGCGGACAACACACTCATGGTTGTCATGCCATCACCCCCAATCCTCTCGACGCCGCGAATGTGGTCATCCGGTCGCACGCACACCGACCGCGGTGAGTACGACGTTGACGGCGAACAGTGCGACAAAGGCATAGACGACCGTCTCGTTCACCGCCGTGCCGACTCCCTTCGGACCTCCGCTGACCGTGAGACCCCGATACGAGGCGACCAGGGCGGCGATGAGTCCGAAGACCCCCGCCTTGATCTCGGAGAGCACGACCTCCGACAGCCCCGTCACCAGGGTCAGGCTCGATACGTACGATCCGGGCGTCACGTTCTGGACGTACACCGAGAAGAAGAACCCGCCGACCAGTCCGATGGCGACGACCATCCCGTTCAGGAGAAGGGCGACGACGCAGGACGCGACCACGCGGGGCACCACCAGACGATGGATCGGATCGATGCCGAGTACCCGCATGGCGTCGATCTCCTCCCGAATCGTCCTGGCTCCCAGGTCCGCACAGATGGCCGTGGCTCCCGCACCGGCCACGATCAGCACCGTCACCAACGGTCCGATCTGCGTGACCGCGCCGAGTGCGGCACCTGCTCCGGCCAGATCGGCGGCGCCGAACTCGACGAGCAGGATGTTGAGCGTGAAGATCACGAGCACCGTGAACGGCAGGGCGACGAGTACGGTCGGGACGAACGCGACCGTCACGATGAACCAGGCCTGACGCAGCGCCTCCCGCCAGTGGAACGGAGCCCGTCCGCAGGCGCGGAAGGTCTCGAAACACAACTCGAAGAAGTTCCCGACCCCGCTGACCACGGAGATCATCTTGACCTTCATGGCAGTCGTTGCCTCAGAAGGACATAGGCGATCACCCTGACGAGGTACTCGATCGGCTCCACCAGATCGATCACCATCGATTCACTTCCTCTCCCCCGACCACCTGCATGCCCTTGCGCTACTCGTCGATGACCAGTGCCTGTTCGGGACACGCACCCACTCCCCTGCGCACCCGCGCCGCCTGCGCACCAGGCACCTCGGTCTCCTCGACCAGCGAATAGCCGTCATCGTCGATGGGAAACAGCTCTTCGTCGACGCTGAAACACTGTGCGTGACCGACACATCGGTCCTTCTCCAGCCGAAGCCTCATGACGTGTCTCCCTCTGCGCTCGTCCCCGGATCAGCGGACAGTCACCGGAATCGTGGTGACCGTCCGGACCGCCACGTTGTCGTAACGAAGCGCGTCCGGGTCGATCACGAAGTCGGGCACGATGCTCAGCAACTCTTCGAGGACGATCCGGAGTTCGAGCCGGGCCAGATGCGAACCCAGACAACGGTGGATTCCACTCGCGAAGGTCATGTGCGCGACCTTGTCGCGGTTGAAATCCACGCGCAGCGGGTCGTCGTGGTACGTGGGGTCGACGTTCGCCGCGGCCCAGAAGGCGTTCACCTGTTCGCCGGCGGAGACGACCAGTCCCTCGCCGAGGTCGACGTCGACGTCGGGGTATCGCATCCCGGACGGCACCGGCGACTCGAAACGAAGAAGCTCTTCGATCGCCGAACGGAGTCCGTCCGGGTCCGCCGCCAGCTCGGCGCGTGCTTCGGGATGCTTGCCCAGCCATGCGATCAGACAGGACAACGACGCGGTCACGGTGTCGAGTCCGGCGAACATGAGCAGGAACAGGACGTTGATCAGGTCGAACTCGCCGACCGGTTCCCCGTCGACGTCGGCGCGGATCAGCTGGGCGATGACGTCGTCGGAGTCATCGGCTCGATGTCGCTTCTCCTTCAGGAATCCGTCGAAGTACTCGAGCAACTTCGCACCGGCCATCGCCATGTTGGCGTCGATCTCCTCGGTCGTGTCGCCACGAGGATGGATGACCCCCTCCTTGAACTCGAGGAAGAACTCGAGGTCCTCGACCGGCGCTCCGACCAGACCCAGAAACGTCTGGCAGGGCAACGGAGTGCACAGGCTGCCGAACAGTTCGGAGCCACCATCCGCACTGGCCTGCAACAGAATCCCGCGGGCCTGCGCACGGATCTGGTCTTCGAGTCGCGCCATCCGCTTCGGCGCGAACATCGGGTCGAGGAGTCGACGCCACTTCTTGTGGTCGGGGCCGTCGATCTCGAGCGGGATCAGTCTGCCGTCATGCCCGAAACTGCCGCCCCGGCCGCCGTTGCCCAGCACCTGGGGGTGTTTGTTGATGGCGAGGATGTCCTCGTGGCGGTAGAGGTGCAGAGCCCCGTCGATCCGTTCGGCACGGACGTCCCGGGCTTTCGCCGAGTAGACACTCTGCGGTTCGGCGAGATCCTTGACCTGTTGTGACAGGCCCGAGATCCGCGGGTCGAATCGGGTTACGGAGTTCATGGACACCTTCCAGTGACAAGGTCAACGCGCGAAAACTTCTGCGCACCTTGGGGTGTGGGATCGGATTGTGGACCGGGGAGTTGGGGGATTCAGCGGTCGATCTGGTCGCGCAGATCGTCCGGGATCGAGCCCGAGGTGATGTCCTCACTCTCCCCGAGGTCGGTCGGGAAGATGATCGAGGTGCGGGCGAACTGTCCGCCGTCACCGGAGGCTATCGACTGCCCCGACATGTAGCGGGATTCGTCGGATGCAAGGAACAGTGCGAGGTTCGCGTTGTCCCGGAGGATCGGTGGTTCGTCCAGACGCAACGGCATCGCCCGATTGTCGGGGTCCCACTCCTGCATCTGTTCGTACGACTTGCCCAACACCTCCGCCTCGGACGGAAGCGCGAAGTTCACCGACATGCCGTGGGTCGGGCACAGCGCATTCGCCCGGATCCCGAACTTCCCGAATTCCAGCGCGGCCGCACGGACGAGTCCGTTGACCGCGGCCTTGGATGCGGTGTACATCGGGAACCCCGGGTAGGCCGTGAACGATGCCGCCGACGACGTCGCGAGGAGGGCTCCCGGTCGCTTGTTGGTGATCATCCAGTCGGCGGCCGCCTTCCACGCGAGGTAGACGCCCGTCGTGTTGACCGCGAAGATGTTGTTCCAGTCGTCGAGCGACGATTGGGCCAGCGGCTGCATCCCGAACCCGGGCTCGGGGATACCGGCGTTCCCCCACATCACGTCGATTCGCCCGTAGGTGTCGACGGCGGTCGCCACGAGGCGTTCCATGTCGCTCGCCTCGCGTACATCGGCATCGATGCCGATCGCGGTTCCGCCGGCGTCGGCGATCTGTGTGGCCACCGCCTGAGCGCGACCGGGGACGAGATCGCTGACGACGACCGTCGCGCCCTCGGACGCGAAGAGGAGCGCGCCCTCTCGCCCGAGCCCGGACCCACTACCGGTGATGGCAACTACTTTGTCCTTCATTCGCATGTGCGAGTTCGCCTTTCAGTGCGAGGGGCTGGCGATGGATTTGATGCGGAGATATTCGCGGAATCCGGCAACCCCGTGTTCGACGCCGTCACCGCTGATGCCGTAACCGCCGAAGGGGGCGTCCGGTGAGAGGTAGAAGGAGTTGCTGATGTTCACCGTCCCGGCACGCAGGCGACGGGCGACCGCCCAGGCCCGTTCCTCGTCCCTGGACTGGACATATGCGGAGAGTCCGTAACGCGAGTTGTTGGCGATCCGTACCGCCTCGTCGTCGTCGCCGTCGTACCGGATCACCGACAACACCGGCCCGAAGACCTCCGTTTGTGCGATCTCCGAGTTCTCGTCGACATCGGCGACCACCGTTGGCAGATACCAGAATCCGCGACCGTCGATGCTGGCGCGCTCGCCTCCGACGAGCACCCGGGCACCCTCGGTCCGAGCGCGTTCGACGAGACCTTCCATCCGCTTGAGTTGGTCCTCGCGGATGATCGGCCCGACCAGATTGCCCGGATCGTTCGGGTCACCCCACGGCAGGTTCCCCACATAGGTCTCGAGCCGCGCGAGCACCTCGTCGTAGACGTCGGCGTGGACCACCATGCGGGTCGCCAGAGCACACCCCTGACCACTGTTGGACATGCACATCGCCACCCCGAGACCGCACGCCAGGTCGAGGTCGGCGTCGGGCAGGATGATGTTCGCCGACTTGCCGCCGAGTTCGAGGACGGTGTGCCGGATACCGTTCGCCGCCCGTTCCGCGATCCGCTGGCCGACACCAGGCGATCCGGTGAAGTGGTAGAGGTCGATTCGCTGGTCCGCGGTCATGGCATCGCCCACGATCGCCTTGTCCGCGGCGCTCAGCGTGTGGAACGCACCGGCGGGGATGTCGGTCGCGTCGCGGACGACCTCGGCCAACAGTGCAGCCGTCAGCGGGGTGTCCGGAGCACTCTTCAACACCACCGCATTGCCGGTCGCCAGACCGTGGTGGACCTTCCAGAGCGCGGTCATGAACGGCGCGTTCCACGGCGTGATGGCGCCGACGACCCCGTACGGCTCGTAACGGACGCGGCGCTCACTGCTGTTCCCCAACACCACATACGGTCCGAGGTCCTCTTCCCATGTGAACGACGTGATCAGGTCGTTGAAGAAGTCCATCCCCTCGATCATGAAGCCGACGTGGGTGGTCATGTTCGCTCGGGCCACGCCGGCCTCCGCAACCAGTATGTCCTCGAAATCGCCGATACGAGAACGTAATCCGTCCTGCAGCTGAATCATGCAGCGCTTGCGGAATTCGTGATCGACCGCCCAGTCGGATTCGTCGGCGAAGGCGCGCGCCGCGCCGATGGCATCGTCGACGTCCTCGACACCGGCATCGGCGGCTTCGGCGATCACCGTCTCGTCTGCGGGATTGATGACCGGGTAGCGCCTGCCGGACCGGGCGTCTCTGAATTCGCCGTTGATGAACAGCCGCCCCTCGGGCCGTGCGAATGCCATGGGATCTCCTCGGATGTGTTTGTGAGCGAATCGCGACTCCGCTGTGGGGCGTCAGGTGCGACCCCGCCCCCGGTGCGAAGTGAATCTCATTAATCAGTTAACTGTACTGCGGCTCACACGTCAAGGGAGTGTTGCTCCCTTGTCGTGCGGGTTGTGCGACGATGTGCGCATGACCGCCAGTCCGCCGCGCAAACGCCGCTCGTCGACCCAGGTCCGAGCGCTGATCACCGCGGCGGCCTACGAAGAGTTCGCTCTGACAGGTCTGGAAGGGACGAGTATCCGTTCCGTGGCCGAACGTGCGGGCGTCACCGAATCGATGGTCTTCCGGCACTTCTCGTCGAAGAACGAGCTGTTCCAGGCGACCGCCGCCGGCCCTCTGGTGCAGTTCATGTACGAGTTCGCGGCGAACGTGGCGACCAGGGCTGATGAGCAACCCGAGGCGGTCACCTTCCGGTTCATCTCGGGGCTCTACGACCTGTGCATGGACAATCGCAGGATTCTGCTGTCGCTGGCGGTCCACTCGGCCGGCTCATCACCCGCGGGGACCGAGCCGGCATTCGAGGAATGTCTGAACGCATTGGTGCGCGGGGTCAACAAGTACATCGGGGTCAGCACCTCCCGGGCGAGCAGGGCGATCACCGACTCGGTGCGGATGGCACTCTCACTGGTCCTCGGCGCGACCCTCAGCGGGAACGATCTCTTTCCCCGGGACACCGACCCCGACACCATCAAGCACATGCTGGCGGACTTCGTCCTCCTCGGTGCCGGGTACATATCACCCGATCAGCCGGCGTGACTCGTCTGAACGGCAGAGCGTGGCGACTGGTCGGGGTCAACCGTGGTCGGTAGGGTCTCCCGAATGGGCGAGTATCCCGAGGAGTTGGAGCGGCCCGGACTGCTCCGCGACGGTCGATCGATCTACATCCGCCCGGCGACAACGGAGGACGCGGAAGTCGTCCTCGCCTTCAACGGGCGGCTGTCGCGCCGCACCGTGGCGATGCGGTCACTCGGCCCGACCATCACGATGACGCGCGAGGCCGCCGAACGGTACGTCGACACCGACTTCGACGACCGCCTGGTCCTCTTGGCCACCCTCGACGAGAGCGTGATCGGACTCGCCGACTACGCGAGGTCCGCGGCCGAACCCGATCGGGCCGAGATCGCGTTCACCGTCGAGGACGCCTACCAGGGGCTCGGCCTGGGCGGACTGCTCCTCGAGCATCTGGCCGCCGCCGCGAGGGCACGCGGTGTGGAGGTGTTCGAGGCCGAGGTCCTCGACGAGAACCTGGCGATGATCCGGACGTTCCAGAGTTCGGGATACCGAGTCGAATTCGGCGAGCCCGGTTCCACCCAGCACATCGAACTCGCGGTCGACCCCCGCCGCCAGGTCCTCGCTCGGTCCGACCGGCGCGAGCGTTCCGCGGTTCAGTCGTCCCTGCATCCCATCTTCGCCCCGCGGTCCGTGGCGGTCGTCGGCGCGAGCCGTGAGGAACGGAACGTCGGGAACTCGATCCTGCGGAATCTGCACCACGGGGGTTTCACCGGCGTCCTCCACGCGGTCAATCCCCACACCGACGAGATCGACGGGGTCGCGACCGTCGGATCGGTGCGCGATCTGACCGAACTCGACCTCGCCATCATCGCGGTTCCGGCGGCGGCGGTGCCCGAGGTCCTGCGGGACTGCGGCGAGCGGAACGTCGGTGCAGTGGTCATCGTGAGCACGGAGATGACATCTGGCGGAACCCTGAACCGCAACGAGATCCTGCGCATGGTCAGGGGGCACGGGATGCGAATGGTGGGGCCGAACTGCATGGGCGTCATCAGCAAACGCGGCAAGACCGACCTCGTGGCGACCTTCTCTCCGGCCATCCCGGCAGCCGGGCGGGTGTCGATGGCCACGCAGTCCGGTCCGCTGGGTCTTGCGATTCTCGATCACGCCCGCCAGCTCGGCCTGGGCTTCTGCGGTTTCGTCTCGCTCGGCGACTCACTGGACGTCTCGCCCAACGATCTCCTGCAGTGGTGGGAGACAGACCGGTCCACCGGAGTCGTCCTCCTGCACCTCGACGCGTTCGGCAACCCTCGTCGATTCGCACGCGTGGCACGGCGTCTGGCGGTGCGCAAGCCGGTGATCGCGGTCCACCCCGGAAGTCTGCGCACGCTACCGGTCGGCACCCTGCCGTACGCAGGTCCCACGGCGTCAGACGCCACGCTCAACGCGCTCTTCGCGCAGACCGGTGTCATCCGGACACGCTCGATGCAGGAGATGTTCGACACCGCACTGGCCGTCGCTCATCAGCCGGTGCCGCCTGGTCCGCGGGTCGCCATTCTCACCAACGCCGAAGGTCCCGGCGCGCTGACCGCCGGGGCCTGTCGCGCCGTCGGTCTCGTCCTCGCCGATCTCGGCGACGCGACGATCGATGCGGTCGGGCGCGCCGGTGGCGACGCGATGACCAATCCTCTCGACCTGACACCCAACGCGACGGCAGAGGACTACCGCACCGCTCTGACTGCGTTGCTGGGCGACCCGGGCGTCGATTCGGTGATCGTCCTGTACATACCGCCGCTGGTGCTGGAGTCCCGCCAGATCGCTCGGGCAATCGTCGACGCCGCACAGGCGTTCCCGAACAAGCCCGTGTTGGCGAGCTACCTGTCACGCGAGGGAGTCATCGACGATCTGCGCCTGAGCAACGACCGGGCGATCCCCTCCTACCGGTTTCCCGAAGCCGCCGCGGTGGCTCTGGGCAACGCTGCCGGGTACGGCAACTGGCTCCGGCTTCCCGGCGGCGTGTCCCGGGTTCCCGCCGACATCTTCCCGGACAGGGCCCGCGAATACGTCGAGGCCTCGGGTCCGGGCGAGGTCCGACAGGAGGAGGCGGTCGCGCTGCTTGCTTCGTTCGGGATCGAGACCGGAACACTCGAGTCGGGGCAGGACATGACGTTGCGCGTCCTCGACGACCCGATCTTCGGTCCGGTGATGGCGCTGGGTCCGGCGGACCGCTACGCACAGGTCTACGGCGACATCTCGTATCGGATCACCCCGCTGACCGATCGCGACGCGGAGGACATGGTTCATTCCCTCCGCGGGTACGCGATTCTCGCGGGGATGGGCGACCGGCCGTCGATCGACATCGACGCACTCGTGGATGCTCTGCTGAGGGTGTCGGCGATGGTCGACTCCATACCCGAGTTGGTCAGCCTGTCCGTCGGCCTGACATGCGCGTATGCCCCGGGAACCGGAGTGGCGGCGTCCGATGTCGAGATCACCCTGGCGTCTCCCTCCGCGGGCCGTCTGGCACGGGAAGCGACTGTCGAGCCGATGTGACGCGCGTCCGTCCGGTGGCCGGAATCACCGGGGCCGGGCGGGGTGCGTGAGCGCGTCGGCTCCAGGATGCTGTTGACGCACTTCGTCTTTCGGCCTCGATGGAAGGAACAGCGCTGCCACGACGGCGCCCAGCAACGTGACGCCCGCGGCCACATAGGAACCGGCGGTGAGTCCATCCAGGAATGCGGAATCGGCGGCCGCGGAGAGGGATCGGCCGAGGTCGGGTGCACCGGCGCCGGCGAGCCGGTCGGCCGCGACCGTGGCCGAGCCCACCGATTCCTCGGCGACGGAGACGACCGGAGCCGGCAACTCGCGGGCCACGTCGGACTCGGCGAATGACGATGCGTACAGGGAGGCGTACACGCTGCCGATGACGGCGACGCCGAGTGTGCCGCCGACTTCGCGCGTCGCGTCGTTCATCGCCGAACCGATGCCTGCCTTGTCGCGCGGGACCGCACCCATGATGGCTTCCGTCGCCGGGGCCGACGTGAGGCCCAGACCGAGTCCGAGCGGAACCATCTGCAGGGCGATCTCGAGGTAGCCGGTCGACGCACTGAGCGTCGAGATCCACAGAAATGCCACCGTGAACAAGACCAGCCCGGTGCTGACCACCACTTTGTTGCCGTATCGGACGGCCAGAGCCGTGCCGAGCACGGAACCGACGGCGATCGACGCGGCGACCGGGATGAACTTCAGGCCGGTCTCGAGCGGCGGGAAGTCCCGCACCAGCTGGAAGTACTGGGTGATGAGGAAGATGAAGCCGAACAGTGCGAAGTAGGCGAAGGTGACCGATGCGCTCGCAGCGGTGAACCTCATGTTCGTGAACAGCCGGACGTCGATCATCGGCTCGGCCCGGGAGCGCTCCCAGAACACGAGAGCGATGAACGCTGCCGCGGTGACGGCGAAGCCGACCAGTGACGCCGGGCTGGTCCATCCGTGTTCGGGGGCTTCGATGATGGTGAACACCAGCGTGCCGACCGCCAGGACCGAGAGCACGAGCCCGCCGTAGTCGATACGCGGCGTGGCCGGATCCCGAGACGTGGTGACCACCCCGACCGTGGCGACGATGGAGATCAGCGCGGCCCCGGCGAGCGCGAGGAACACACTCCCCCACCAGAACGACTCGAGCAGCCATCCGCCGAGGATCGGCCCGCAGGCGACCCCCAAACCGGTTGTCGCGCCCCAGATACCGATCGCCTTGGCCTTCTCGGCTCGTTCGGTGAAGACGTTCGACAGGATCGACAGCGTGGTGGGGTAGACGAATGCGGCACCCAGGCCCATCACCGCCTGCCAGAAGATCAGCTGGCCGGAGCTGTCGGCGAAGGACGCTCCCACCGCGCCGCCACCGAAGATGGCCAGCCCTCCGATCAACGCCCCTTTGCGCCCGAAGCGGTCACTGAGGCTGCCGAAAGCGAGCACGAACGTCGCGAAGAGCAGGTTGTAGGCGTCGACGATCCACTGGAGTTGCCGGTTGTCGGCGCCCAGTTCCACCGCGAGCGACGGCAGGGCGACGTTGATCGCGGTGGTGGCCAGACTGATGGCGAGGGTCGCAGTACACAGCACCAGCAGCACCAGGGCCGGCGGCATCTGCCGGCGGGACAGGAATGGAAGAGTCACTGCTTTATTATTTCAAGTACTCAGTAGATAAAGTCAAGTGTAGGATGTGGGCGTGAAGTCCTACCGCCAGTTCTGCGCGTTGTCCCGCGCACTGGACGTGATCGGCGACCGATGGAGCCTGCTGATCGTCCGCGAGCTCCTCATCAGCCCCAGCAGATACTCGGACCTGCAACGCGCCCTGCCGGGAATCGCGTCGAATCTCCTGGCTCAGCGGTTGCGCACGCTCGAGGACGACGGAGTGATCACCAGTCGCGCCGAATCCGCGCCGGTCTCGGCGAAGGTGTACTCGCTGACCGCCTGGGGCCACGCACTACGCGGCCCACTGATCGAGATGGCGCGCTGGGGGGCACCCCTGATGATGGACGGCTCCGGCGATGACCACACCCGCGGCCGGTGGCTCGTCTTCGCGATCATGGCCCTGTATCCCGAGCCGCGGGAACTGCCCGACGACGCCGCTTTCCCGGCAGTGCGACTCCGGATCGACACCGACGGCGACTCCCTGCTCCTGGTCGCGGGCGACTCGGGCGTGCACACATCGCCGGCCACGGACGATCCCGAGGTCGACGCAGTGATCAGCGGTGATTCGGAAGCCGTCTTCGCCCTCCTGGCCGGACAGCACACCGCACCGACCGCAGTGTCGATCACCGGCAACGAGGACGCCCTCCGACGCGTCCGCAGCCTGACCTCGATGGCCCTACCCGCCACTCAGACACGGACGCCCGCCGACCACGAGTGACACCGCTCGAACACACGTGCGAAACTGGACGTGTGGGCATGAAGTGGATCGGCGGTGACAACGGCCAGCCACACCGACCGGCCTTTGTCCGCGTCGGCCACAAGGCGGTGCTGATCGATCTGGGTGCGCTGTATCCCAACGCACCGCATTTCAGCGGCGAGTATCACCCCGACGGGCTGCAGATCCGGTCCGTGCACCTCGGGGTTCTCACCGAGTGGGGGCGGGACGAATGGGGTGCCTGGTACGGGAAGGTCACCTACACGATCACCTCCAAGGACCGGCAGGAGAAGGTCACCCACTGGGTGCCGTCGTGGGCGTTGCGCCCGGCCGGTGACCGCCCGCCCGGGCGACGGTGAACGCCAGGGATCAGCGCGACCCTCACCGGATCAGCGGGTCCCGTGGCAGCCCGAGGATGCGTTCGGCGATCTGGTTGCGGGTGATCTCCGAGGTCCCACCCGCGATCGACATCCCGCGTGCGCCGAGTATCAGCAGACCGGCCAGCTTGCCGGGGCCCGCCGAGAACGCGACGTCGGGTCCGAGCAGTTCCGCGGCGAGATGGGCGCGATCACCGAGGTGTTCGGCGAGAAGCAGTTTCGTGACATTGCCCTCGGGTCCGGGGGCCGCGCCGACGACCGATCGGGCCGCACGACGCAGGTTCAACAGTCGCAGCGCATCCTCGACGGCGAAGAACTCACCGACCTTCGTCGCCGCCCCGTCGACCCGGTCCCCGTAGCCCGCGACGAGCGCCACCATCTGCCGCACCGCCCCGTCGCTGCCCGGTGCACCGCCGCCGATGCTGACCCGCTCGTTGCCGAGGGTCGCGCGGGCGACGGCCCAGCCGTCGTTCGGCGTGCCCACGACGTCGGCGTCGGGGACGAAGACGTCGGTGAAGAACACTTCGTTGAACTCGGATCCGCCGGTGATCTGACGCAGCGGACGCACCTCGACCCCGGGTGCCGACATGTCGATCACAACGGCGGTGATGCCCTTGTGTTTGGGGGCCTCCGGGTCGGTCCGAACCGTCGCCAGACCCCGTCGGCACAGGTGTGCGCCGCTGGTCCAGACCTTCTGGCCGTTGATGCGCCAGCCCCCGTCGACGCGCGTGGCCCGCGTGCTGACCGCCGCCGCGTCCGATCCCGCGCCCGGCTCGGAGAACAACTGACACCACACCTCGTCCCCGAGCAGCGCCGGCCGCACGAACCGGTCGATCTGGTCCGGCGTGCCCTGCTGGATGAGGGTGAGGATGACCCACCCGGTGATGCTGTAGTCGGGCCGCTGCACGCCCGCCGCGGCCATCTCCTCCTCGATGACGAGTTGTTCGACGGAGTCCGCGGCACGTCCCCACGGGGTGGGCCAGTGCGGCATCACATACCCGGTGTCGATCAGCCTCTCCCGTTGCGCGGCGGGATCGTCGAGCGCCGCGATCTCGGCGATGTCGGCGCGTACACGGGTCCGCAGTTCCTCGGCTTCCGGCGGAAGGTCGAGGCTGTTGGCACGGACGATCCCGGAGGCGGAGTACTCGTACACGTCCCGGGCGGGTCGCTGCCCGCCGAACAGCGCCTCGACCACGGTGGCGCGGCGCAGGTGCAGGTGCGCGTCGTGCTCCCAGGTGAATCCGATGCCGCCGTGCACCTGGATGTTCAGCTCCGCGTTCCTCGTGTACGTGGGCATCGCCAGCGCTGCGGCCGACGCCGCCACCAGCCCGAAGGCGTCGGCTCCCTCGTCGGCTGCCCGTGCGGCGTCCCACACCACCGCGGTCGCGGCCTCGGCGCCGACCAGCATGTTCGCGCAGTGGTGTTTGACCGCCTGGAACGAGCCGATCGTCCGGCCGAACTGCTCGCGGACCTTCGCGTAGGCCACCGCGGTGTCCAGCGCATCACGCGCCCCTCCCACGGCTTCGGCCGCGACCAGCGTCCGGGCGAGGGCCAGCGCGGTGGCGGCGAGTCTCGGCAGACGGACGACGGCGGCGTCCGACAGCGACGCCCTCGCCGACAGTCGGGTCGGGTCGAGGTCGGCGTGCGCGCCCACCTCGACACCGGAGTCCGACGACTCCACCACCAGCACGTCGTCGTCGGCGATGAGCACCAGCAGATCCGCCAGTGGGGCGCCGAGCACCGCGTCGACGTCACCGGAGATCACACCACCGGACTCGATCAGTCCCGGCGCGAGTGCGACACCCGCCGTGATCGTGCCGTCGACGAGTGACCTCAGCCAGCGGGCTCGCGTGTCGTCATCGGCATGGTTCAGGATCGCCGAGGCGATCACGGTCGGCAGGAACGGGCCCGGCGCCACCGCGCGGCCGAATTCCTCTGTCACGACCACCAACTCGGCCACACCGAAACCGGAGCCGCCGTATTCCTCGGCGACGTGCAGCCCCAGCCAGCCCAGATCGGCGATCTCCGGCCAGAATGTGGGTCTGGCCTCCTCGGCTGCGTCGAGACGGTCTCGCGCCTGCGCCCGCACCTTGCGGTCGACGGTGAATTCGCGCACCACCGATGCGAGTTCGACGTGGTCTTCGGTCAGGGCGATGCTCATGACGGCTCCCGGGATCGTCGGTCACCCGATCACACCATCTCCACCCGTTCCGTTGTGGACGCTTGAGACAAAATCATCGAATCCGTTCCCGCCGCGCCCGCTGCACGATCGGGTCGGGGAACGGCACGGCATCGACCAGGTCCCTCGTGTACCGGTCCTCGGGCCTGGTGAGCACATCCCGCGCCGTCCCGCTCTCGACGACCCCGCCGTTGCGCAGGACGACGACGCGATCCGCGACCTGCTCGACGACGGCCAGGTCGTGGCTGATGAAGATCGCCGCGAACCCGAATTCGCTTTGCAGATGCAGGAAGAGGTCGAGTACCCGAGCCTGCACGGAGACGTCCAGGGCACTCGTCGGCTCGTCCGCGATCAGCAGATGAGGGTCCGCCGACAGTGCCCGTGCGAGCGCGACCCGTTGCCGCTGTCCACCGGACAGCTCGTGCGGCAGGCGCTGCGCGAACGACGTGGGCAGCTGGACCGCCGAGAGGAGTTCGGCCACGCGCGCCGCCCGGTCGGCGCGCGATCCGATGCCCTGGATGTCCAATGGCTCCCGGATGGATTCGGCGACGCTGAACCGGGGATCCAGCGACGCCGTCGGGTCCTGCGGGACGAAGGCGACCCGGCGCCGGAGCGCCCGCAGCCGGGACTTCGACACCGTCGCGATGTCGTCGCCTTCGACGAGGATGCGGCCCGCCTGCACGGGTACCAGTCCCCCGATGGCACGCCCGAGTGTGGTCTTGCCCGAACCGGATTCACCGACCACGCCGAGCACTTCGCCACGCCGCACGGTCAGCGACACGTCCGCCAGTGCGGTGTGCGGCCGGGCCCCGAACCGGCCGGTGTGACGCACGGTGATCCCCTCGACCGCGACGACCGTCTCGCCGGTTCTCGACTCGTCGTCGGCCCCGTTTCCGTCGCCGCCGACCTCCCCTCCGACCTCGGCGTCGGGTAATCGCGGGACGGCGGCCAGCAGCTGCCGGGTGTACGGCTCCCGCGGATTCGCGAAGATCTCGTACACATCCCCGGTCTCCACGACCTCGCCGAGCTGGACGACGACGACACGGTCCGCGATGTCCGCCACGACGCCGAGGTTGTGGGTGATCAGCAGGATTCCGGCCCCGGTGCGATCGCGTAGGCGGACGAGCAGGTCGAGGATCTCGCGCTGGACCGAGACGTCGAGGGCGGTGGTGGGTTCGTCGGCGAGCAGGAGGACGGGATCGTTCGCGAGCGCGAGTGCGATCACCACTCGCTGCTTCTGTCCGCCGGACAACTGGTGCGGATAGTGGTCGACCCGCGTCTGGGGATCGGGGATGTCGACGAGCGCAAGGAGTTCCACGGCGCGGGCGCGTGCCCGCTGCCGGGGGACACGTCCGTGCGCGCGCAGGGCCTGGCGCAGTTGCCATCCGATGGTCTGCGACGGATTGAGCGCCGTCTGCGGTTCCTGGAAGACCATCGCCACCCGGGCGCCGCGGATGCCGTCGAGCACGCGGTCGGGCCGGTTGAGGACCTCCACGCCGTCGACCCGCACCGATCCCGTGGCGCGGGCGGTGTCGGGGAGCAGCCCGATGGCGGCACGGGCGGTGATGCTCTTGCCGGACCCGGACTCTCCCACCAGCGCCACGATCTCGCCCCGATCGACCCTCAGGTCGATGCCCGCGACGGCCGGCCGTGGATACGAGAAGTCGACGTGCAGATCGTCGACGACGAGGGCCGCGGATCCGGTCTCCGGGGACCCGCCGTCCCGGGACGTCGTGTTCGAGCTGGTGACGGTCATCGTCCTACCCTCCGATCGTGCGAAATGGATTGGGCGATCAGGTAGAACCCCAGGACGAGGACGGACACGACCAGCAAGGGGCCCAGCGAGAACCACGGATTGGTCTCCAGGTATCCGTTCCCGGTCGCCAGGATCGATCCCAGCGAGGGTGTCGGCGCGACCACGCCGACCCCGAGGTAGCTCAGTGCGCCTTCGATGAACACCGCCAGCGACAGCGACAGCGCGAACTGGACCGCGAGCGACTCGACCGAGTTGGGCAGGACATGTCGCAGAAGCACCCGGGGAGTCGACGCGCCGCTGACCCGCGCCGCCTCGACGTAGGGCATCTCCCGGATTCGCAACACCGAGGTGCGGGTGAGCCGACCGAAGATCGGGATCTCGGCGACGGCGATGACGATCCCCACCGTCAACGCACCGGGGCCGAGGATCGCGGTGAGCGTGATGCCGAGGATCAGGGCGGGGAACGCCAGGATCACGTCGAACACCCGCTGAGCGACGACATCGCTGACGGGACTCGAGACGGTGATCAGCCCGGCGAGGATGCCGATCGCGGCACCCACCGGGACGGCGGTGAAGATGATCAGCAGGTCGATCCGGATCCCGTGGATCACGCGCGTCAGCAGGTCGCGGTTGACCTCGTCGGTACCCAGCCAGTGTTCTGCGTTCGGCGACAACAGATACGCGCCGTCGATCTGCTGATCGGGTCCGAAAGAGGTGACGAAGGGGCCGAACACCGCCAGCAGCACTACGACACCGACGAGCACACTGCCGACCAGTCCGGTGCCACGGAACAGGCTGCGCCACAACGGGGATCGGGAACCGTGGGCCTCGCGGTCATCCGGACTCTCGGGCAGCAGCCCGGGCGCGAGGTCGGGGTCCGGCGTGGCGCCGGTCGTCGACGCACCGGAGAACCCGGTGAGGCTGTGGGACATGTCTATTCACCTGCCAGACGGATACGGGGGTCGAGCCAGGCATGCGCGATGTCGGCCAGCAACTGGATGATCACGAAAACGGCCACCGAGAGCAGGACGAGCACCTGGACGAGGGGGTAGTCGCGCGAGAAGATCCCCTCCTCGGTGAGGAGACCGAGGCCGGGCCACCCGAAAATCGACTCGACCAGCACAGCGCCGCCGAGCAGCGCACCGACCGTCAGTCCGAGAGCGGTGAGAGTGGGTGGAAGAGCATTGCGCAGAGCGTGTCTCACGACGATGTCGGAATGCGACACCCCCAGCGCGCGGGCGGTCAGCACGTAGGGCTGCCGCAACTCGGTGCGGATCGACTCGGTGAGGAACCGTGCCAGCATGGCGCCCGCCGGGAGGCCGAGCGTGAGTGCGGGCAGCAGCAGATACTGCGCGCTGATCTGCAGACTGTCGGTGAATCCGTCGGGTGGTGTTCCGCCGGCCGGCAGCCATCGGAGGCGGACCCCGAACACCAGGATCAGCACGGTCCCGACGACGAACGTCGGCAATGCGATCGCGGCCGCGTTCACGCTCGTGAGCACGGCGTTGACGATCCTGTTGTCCCACAGCGTCGCCGCCAGGCTCAGCCCGAAGGCCAACACCAGCGCGACGACGAGCGCGGCACCGGTGAGGATCAGTGTGTTCGTCAGGCCGTAGGCGATGAGGTCGCCGATGCTGCCGCCGACCTGATAGCTCTGGCCGAAGTCGAGGGTCAGGAGACTGCCGATCCAGGTGGCGTACTGCGCGATGAAGCCGCGGTCCAGACCGAGGTCGTGCCGGATGGCCTCGAGTGCCTCCGGCGACGCGTCGGGCCCGGCGAGAGCCGCCTCGGGGCCACCCGGGATGAGTCGGACGATGGAGAAGATGAGCAACGACGCGACCGCGAGCACGATGATGGCGGTCGGCAGCCGACGGGCCAGGTATCCGAACATGTCTACTGCTTCCCTGCCGAGGTGAGAAATGCGTTGGCGAGATGGAGTTGGTTGCGCCGGTCCCAGTCGACGTTGCCCACGGAGGCCGCGGTCGCCACCTTCATCAGCACGACACCCACCTCGACGAGGAACAGGTCACGCAGCCAGATGTCGTCGAGTTGCCGGTAGGCGGCGAGGGCTTCCGGCGATGAGCCGTCCGGAACGGTCCACGCCGCCTCGGCCGCGGCCGCGTACGCCGCGTTCACATAGTTCGACGAGTTCTTGGCCGCATTGAACGGATACGCCGACACCGCGAGTGTCGACGGCGTGAACTGAGCGAAACCGTGTTGCAGCAACCACAATCCGGCGAACTCGCCGCCGATGAGCTTCGACGCCTGCCGGGTCCGGTCGTTGGGTACCAGCTCCACGGTGATCCCGATGTCCTTGAGGTTGGACTGGACGATCTCGGCGATGATCCGGTCGACGCCCTGGGTCGAGAAGTCCAGCGACAGCGGAGGAATGGGACCGACTTCGGCGAGCAGGGCCCGTGCCCGAGGGAGATCGCGGGTGTAGGTCGCGTTGTCGTCGGGCCGGAAGGCGGGCGACCATTCCGGCCACGGCAGGTTCACCGGGTATCCACTCCCCCGATAGACATCCGAGATGATCCGTTCCCGGTCGATCGCGTACGCGATGGCGCGGCGGACCCGGACGTCGGACAGCACCGGATTGGTGACATTGATGCCGACATACTGCTGAGACTCGGCACCGGTCAGGGTGATCTCCTCGAAGCCGTACCGCGAGGTGACCAGTTGCTGGTCGTGGTGGCTGAGTCCCTCCGCCACGTCGAGCTGCCCCGTCCGCAGGCGGGTGGACAACGATTGCTGGTCCTTGACCACCACGAACCGGACGGCGTCCAGAGGAGGCGCGCCGCCCCAATACCGTTCGTTACGCACCAGGCGGACCGCGGAATTCGGTTGCCATGACTCGAACCGGAACGGGCCGGTGCCGTTGAACCGCTTGCCCGCCTTGAGGTCTGCCAACGTGTTCCCGTCGATGACGGGAGCCGAGTCGAGCAGGTCGAAGATGTTGCTCAGCGGATGGGCGAATTCGAGCACGATGCGGTGCGGGTCGGTGGTGTCGAAGCCGGTGATGGCCGCGGCCGTTCGTTTGAACTGCGGGGTCCACGGCCCACCGACGTATGCCCTGATCGAATGCTCCACGTCCGTGGCCACGAACGGCCGGCCGTCGTGGAACGTCACGTCCCGGCGCAGATCCAGGGCCAGCGACCGTCCGTCCGGGGACAGCTGCCAGCCGGTCGCCAGCGAGGGCTCGACGGTGAGCGAGTCCCGTGCGTAGCGGATCAGTGTGTCGTAGGTGTTCGCCACGACATGACCGTTGAGCGCACCGGTTCCGATCTGCAGAAAGGCTTTCGGACTCAGGTCGTTGAGCACGCCGACCCGCAGCTCGCCGCCGCGCGGTACGGGTTCACCCGGCTGCAGCGATCGGACCGTGGAGTTCTGTTGCCGGGACACGGCGGACTGGCAACCGGCCACCGCGAACAGAGTCGCGATGACCACGACCAGTGTGCAGCACACACGGACGCTTCGACGTCGGAGCATATGGTTTCGGCGTTTCTGTGATGGCTGCGCAAGTGCGCCGCAGCGCGGACCGGGATGTGGGGCGTCGACATCCACGAGCGAATGTTCGACGCCCATTCTGGCCGTCGGCCACTCGGAGATGCGTCCTTCGATTTCACCGGGATGGAACCCTTGACACCCGTGGGGCCGTACGGCACCGTGCGTCGTGCCCGGTGTCCCGACGACCCGGACGCGACGACAGGAGGACCGCCACGTGGCCGACCGCAACCCGCCCACGATTCCCGAGAATGCCCGCGGTTACCAGGGTTTCGGCGGTGTGGTCGGGCGGACCACCTCGCAGTCGGAACCCTGGTGGCCCGAGGAGAAGTCCGCGCCGCCCGGTGCGCCCAACATCGTGGTCGTCCTCATCGACGACATGGGTTACTCGGACATCGGGCCGTTCGGCGCCGAGATCGACACACCCAATCTCGATCGGCTGGCGCGCAACGGAATCCGGTTGAGCAACTACCACACCACCCCGGTGTGTTCACCGGCACGAGCCGCTCTGCTCACCGGCCTCAACCCGCATCGCGCGGGCTACGGGAGCGTCGCGAACTCGGACCCGGGTTTTCCCGGCCTCCGTCTCGAATTGGCCGACGACGTGCTGGCGCTGCCGGAGATCCTCCGTGAATCCGGTTATGCGACCTACGCCGTCGGGAAATGGCATCTGGTCCGCGACGCGAACATGGGTCCGGGACGCGACCGGGGATCATGGCCGCTGCAGCGCGGTTTCGACAGTTACTACGGTTCGCTCGAGGGCCTCAACTCGTTCTTCTACCCCAATCAGCTCATCGCCGACAACTCGGTCGTCGACGTCGAGACGTATCCCGAGGACTACTACGTCACCGACGACCTCACCGATCGCGCCATCGGGCAGATCAAGAGTCTGCGCGCACAGGACCCCACCAAGCCGTTCTTCCTGTACTTCGCCCACATCGCGATGCACGGTCCGCACCAGGTGAAGGAGTCCGATCTCGCCAGATACCGCGGCCGGTATGCCGACGGCTGGGATGTCGTGCGACAACAACGCTTCGAGCGCCAGAAAGCGGAGGGGTTGTTCGACGCCGGTACCCGCATGGCCGAGCGCAACACCGAACCGGGATACGACGCCCCGCCGTGGGCGGACCTCACGGTCGAGGAGAAGCGACGTTTCCAGCGCTACCAGGAGGTCTACGCCGCCATGGTCGACAGCGTCGACCAGAGCGTCGGCCGGGTCCTGGACACGCTGGACGAACTCGGCGAGCTCGACAACACCATCGTCGTCTTCACCTCGGACAACGGCGGGACCGCCGAAGGCGGCCCGTCCGGGACCCGTTCGTATTTCAGTCAATTCGTCCACGGATCGGTGCCGCCGGACTGGGAGCGCGACGTACCGCACGACGAGGATCTCATCGGGTCACCCGAGCTGGGGGTGCACTATCCGCGTGGCTGGGGCCAGGCGTCGAACACACCGTTCCGCTTCTACAAGGGCCAGACCTTCGCCGGCGGCGTCCGGGTGCCGTTCGTCATCTCGTGGCCCGCCGGCCTGTCGCGAGACCCCCGGGACAATGGCGTGCGACGGCAGTTCTCGTACGTGACCGACGTCGTCCCGACGCTCCTCGAACTCGCCGGGGTGGACACCCCCACTCACCGGCACGGACGGCCCGCCCAGGAGCGGGACGGCGTGAGTGTCGTGGATTTCCTCCGGAATCCGTCTGCGGAGTCTCCCCACATCGAGCAGTACGCCGAGTTCGGCGGACATCGCGGGTTCTATCGCGACGGCTGGAAACTGGTGTCCTTGCATCAGGATCCGGCGGCGGTGGACGATCCGGTCTGGGAACTGTACGACGTCACGAACGATCCCGCCGAGACCCGCGATCTGGCTGCGACGCATCCCGACAAGGTCACCGAGCTGGCCCGTGCCTGGGACGAGGCGGCGTGGCACAACACGGTGTTCCCGCTGTTCGACTCGCCCGCGGCACAGTCCCGCCGCCGGCCCGCGGAGGAGCGCCTGAGCGACCCGGTGCGGATCCTCGCCGGCACGCCGGCCCTGGAGCGGTACCGCTCGAGTCGATTGATCGCCTACCGCGACTTCGACATCGAGGCCGAACTCGACGGATGGACTCCCGACGCCGAGGGCGTCGTGGTCGCGCATGGAGACCCCCAGGGCGGGTACCTGCTGTATGTCGAGTCGGGCTCGGCGCATTTCGTGTTCAACGCCTACGGTCGCCGGCACCGGGTGTCGGGTCCGATGCCGTCGGGTACCACCCGGCTCGTCGTCCATGCCGTCGCGACGCCCTCGGTGCGCTGGGGATTCACGATCGAGGCGGCGGCCGGCGAACATTCGTCGGTCATCGCGAAGCTCGACGATCAGGTGCAGCTGGTCGGCATGGCGCCGTGGACGGGCATCTCGGTGGGCGTGGACGCCCGCGGGCCGGTGGATCCCGATCTCCGGAGGCGCCGGGGCGTGTTCCGGTTCGGCCCAGCGCTTCGCGCGGTGACCTACCGCCCCGGAACGGTGCGGGTCCCCGCCGATGTCCGGCGCGAGATCGACCAGGCCGCCGAGTCCTCGGCGGACTGACGCTTCCGATCACCGTGAGCGATTACCTCGATCGCATCGCCATCGTGGTGATCTCATGAATCCGATTGCCACGAAACGACATCGAGAAGAGGACACGAGATGACCTTGGCGCAGATCGAGGACCGGACCGAGCGCGAGCAGGCGGCTCATCGGATCTACCGCGACGCGGGGATCACCGTCGACAAGCTCGGCGAGCACATCGGGGCCCGCGTCGGACAGGTGCGGCTCGGCGGGGACATCGCCCCGGAACAGGTGGAGGCGATCCGGCTGGCGCTCGCGATCAACAAGACGATCGTCTTCGAAGGCCAGGATCAGCTCGACGACGCCAGCCAGTACGCCTTCGCCGAGCTCCTGGGCGATCCCACCGCACCTCATCCCACGGTGACCTCACGCGGTGAGCAGTTGCTGACCATCGAGGGTGCGGCGAACAGCTGGCACTCGGACGTGACGTTCGTCGATCGCATCCCGAAGGCGTCCATTCTCCGCGCCGTGACGCTGCCCGCCTACGGCGGCGCGACCACCTGGGCGTCGACGGTGGCGGCCTACGAACAGCTGCCGAAACCGCTGCGCGCACTGGCGGAGGAACTGTGGGCCACCCACACCAACCTGTACGACTACGTCAGCCAGTCGGAACCTTCGGGGGGAATCGACGTCAGCCGCAAGGCCGATCACTACAAGGAGTTCACCAGCTCGGAGTACCAGACGCTGCACCCCGTCGTCCGAGTCCATCCCGAGACCGGCGAACGCAGCCTGCTGCTCGGGCACTTCGCCAAGGAGTTCCGCGGCCTCAAGAGTTCGGAGTTCGCCGACCTCTACCAACTCCTCCAGGCTCGCATCGTGAAGCTGGAGAACACCTTCCGGTGGAATTGGAAGCTCGGCGACGTGGCGATCTGGGACAACCGCGCCACGCAGCACTACGGCATCGCCGACTTCGGCAACCAGAAGCGCGAACTGCACCGCATCACGCTGGCCGGCGATGTACCGGTGGACGTCCACGGTCAGTCCAGCCAGATTCTCCAGGGCGACGCGACGCACTACTCGGTCGTCGAGGAACCCGCACGTCTGTCGGTGTTCGCGGCCTGAACCTCCCCGGCCACCACCGGCCGGGTACCCGGCGGTCACAGATCTCGGCCCGACCGCCGGGTACCCCGAGACCGGCGAGACCGCATTGTGACGGAGAACTCCCGACGATCCGTCGTGATCCGGGTTCATCCGCCCGTCGGCTGGGTACCCCACCGCTACGCACTGGTGATGGGGAGAACCCGCCACCTGCACACCGCTCAGGCACCCTGGGGCGAGCAGCCGGGGTGATGAGTGTGCCGGGTGCAGACTGGAGCAGACATGGCCATCACCGACATCGCGGGGTACGCACACCTCTCTGACGCCGACATCGATTCGCTCGCTTGCGAACTGGACTCGATACGGTCCGACGTCGAAGCCGATCGGGGCGCGAGCGATGCGCGCTACATCCACCGCGCCGTCGCGCTGCAGCGATCGCTGGAGGTCGCCGGACGGGCGGTGTTGGTCTTCTCCAGACGCCGGCCGGCATGGATCGTCGGAACGGGCCTGCTCGCATGCGCGAAGATCATCGAGAACATGGAACTGGGCCACAACATCATGCACGGGCAGTGGGATTGGATGAACGATCCCGAACTGCACAGCGCCAAGTGGGAATGGGACCAGGTCGGGCCGTCCGCCCAGTGGAAGCAGGCACACAACTACTCCCATCACGTCTACACCAACATCGTCGGAATGGACGACGACATCGGATTCGGCGTCATCCGCATGACCCGCGACGTCCCATGGCGACCGATCAACGCGCTGCAACCGCTCGCCAACATCGTGCTGGCACTGACATTCGAGTGGGGCATCGCCAGGCACGACCTCGACGCGGAGAAGGCCAGAGAGGCCGCGGCGGCGGAAGCGGCACCCGCGAGACTGCCGGCCCCACGGGCGCGAAGCCGCCGCGAGTTCTCCCGCAAGATCGGCAGGCAACTCCTCAAGGACTTCGTAGTCTTCCCCGCGTTGACCGGACCCGCGTTCCGTTCGACCATGACCGCGAACCTCACCGCGAACGTGCTCCGCAACCTGTGGGCGTACGTGGTGATCTTCTGCGGACATTTTCCCGACGGCGCCGAGAAGTTCACCATGAGCGACTTCGCATCCGAGACCCGGCCGCTCTGGTATCTACGACAAATGCTGGGCAGCGCGAACTTTCGTGCCGGACCGGTCATGGCGTTCATGAGCGGCAACCTGTGCTATCAGATCGAGCACCACCTGTTTCCCGACCTGCCCAGCAATCGCTATCGTCAGATCTCCCGTCGCGTGCAGGCGCTGTGCGAGCGCTACGACCTTCCCTACACCACGGGCTCCCTGGCACATCAGTACCTGCTCGCGCTCCGCACCGTTCACAAACTGGCTCTCCCCGACCGATTCCTCCGTCGTTCGTCACACGACGCCCCGGAGACCGGTTCGGAACAGCGATTCCGCTCCGTGGTCCCGACGGTGGACAGCGTCAGTCCGGGAGTCGGCCGACGGACCGGTCTCCGGAGTGCCCTGGCCGGTCACCCTCGACAACGTGTCGCTGCGGGTCCGACGCCCACTGCGAGAACGAGCCCGGGAACAGCGCTGCGTCGATACCGGTGATGGCGAGCGCCGCGATCTGGTGCGCCGCGTTGATCCCGGAACCGCAGTAGACCACCGCGCCGGACGCGGTCTCCGGGTGGAGGCCGACACCCGCGAATCGCCGCCGCAGCTCATCGGCCGGACGGAAGCGCCCGGACGCGTCGACGTTGTCCGCCGTCGGGACACTGATGGCCCCGGGGATGTGACCCGCGCGCGGGTCGACCGGTTCGGACTCGCCCCGATAACGTTCGGCGGCGCGGGCGTCGAGCAGGTGTTCCGGCCCGGCCGCCACGTCGTCGATCGTCGCGACCGGCAGGTGCCCGGCGGCGAGCGTCACTCTGCCGGGTCGCGGCCGACCGCCGTCGCCTGTCGTCGTCCGCAGGCCCTCGGCACGCCATGCCGCCAGACCGCCGTCGAGGAGTCGCACGTCGGCGATCCCGGCCCAGCGCAGCAGCCACCAGGCGCGGGCGGCCGCGAGATTTCCGGAGTCGTCGTACACCACCACCGGCACGCCGTCGTCGATCCCCCATCGCCGGGCCGCGTCCTGGAGGTCGGCGACGGCGGGCAGCGGGTGTCGTCCGCCGACCGGGCCCGACGGCGGGGCCGCCAGTTCGGAGTCGAGGTCGACGTAGACCGCGCCGGGGATGTGACCCTCGCGATACGCACGCCGGCCGTCGAAGTCGCCCAACTGCCAGCGCACGTCCAGCAGCACCGGCGGCGTCGCCAGCAGCATCTCGGCCAGGTCGAGTGGATCGATGACGACGTCGCTCATGGCGGCGAGGGTACCAACGGGCCGCGATGGAAGAATGGGACGAACCGCCCGAGTCCGGGCACTCACGTCAACGCTGTCGACATCGACAGCATCGTCAACAACAGGGGGTCCCGTTCGTGGCGCTGTTCTCCGCCGTCGTCTTCGGACTCATCACCTTCTGGCTGCACCGGCGCATCGTCCGGGCCACCGCACTTCCCCGACCGTGGTCGATCATCGCCGACATACTGCTGGTGATGCTGTGGGCACTCGTCCTCGTCGGCTTCGCCGCCGGACGCTCGGTGGACCCGTCGTGGTCACGGCCGTTCGCCTTCGTCGGCCTCGTGTGGATGGCGGCGGTCCTCTATCTGTTCCTGGGCCTCGCGGTGATCGGCCTCGTCTCGTTCGCGGCGCACGTCGTCCGGTCGATCCGCCGACGCCGGTCGGGTGTGCAGGACACCCCCGCGCTCGCGGCCCGCCGGCTCGGCCGACTCCGCGGTGCCACCGCGACGGTGGTGGTCCTCGCTCTCGCCATCACCGGTTACGGGGTGTTCGAGGCATCCCGGCCGCAGGTCGTCGACGTCGACGCCACCCTGCCGGGACTGCCCGCGCAGTTCGATGGCACGCGCATCGCCGTGGTGTCGGATCTGCACGTGGGTCCGGCCCGCGACGCATCGTTCACGCAACGCGTCGTCGATCAGGTCAATGCGGAAAAGCCCGACCTCGTCGTCCTCGTCGGCGACCTCACCGACGGGACCATCCCGTACGTCCGCGACACCCTCGAACCGCTCGCCGATCTCCGGGCTCCGCTGGGCGTCTTCGGTGTCAGCGGAAACCACGAGTACTACGCCGACGACGGCGGTCGGTGGCTCGACGTCTGGGAAGAATTCGGCGTGCGGACGCTGCGCAACGCCCGGGTGCCCCTCGAGGTCGACGGCGCGACGATCCAGCTGGCCGGGGTCCACGACTACACCGCCCCGGAACCGTATGAACCGGATCTGCCTGCCGCCCTGTCGGGTTCGTCAGCCGAGGACTTCGTCCTGTTGCTCGCCCACCAGCCGCGGCAGGCCTTCGAGGCCTCCGATCTGGGTGTCGACCTGCAGCTGTCGGGCCACACCCATGGCGGGCAGATGTGGCCCATCCGCTATCTGGTACGCGCCCAGCAGCCGACCGTCACCGGCCTGGACGAGGTCGGTGACACCGCCGTGTACACCACCCGCGGCGCCGGGGCGTGGGGTCCCCCGGTACGGGTCCTCGCCCCGCCGGAGATCACGATGCTCACCCTGCGATCGGCGTCGCCTGCTCCCTGAGTGCGAGGAGCGACAGCGACGAGCCTCGAAGGGTCCGTCGAGGCCATCTGTCCCGAGAATCGGATCGCCTACGGCGATCGGTCCAGCCATGACGGCATGGTGCCGCGCGATTCGGGAATTCTCGTCCACGTGAGCATCGTCGAAGGGCAATATGCCCTTCGATCAGGGTGAGGTGGACGAGAATTCGACCCTTCGTGGCTGACGGTGCTGTCATGAGCGAGATGTGTCGGCCGGAATCCTCGGTCGGCTACCCGCGCCATGTGACCTGTGAGGGCCGGGGCGGGTGTGACCTGATTAGGACCCTGTCTGGCTGGTGGGCCGTGACTCTTCACTGTCCTGTCCACCCGCCCCGGTGAGGTCATCCACCACACGAGTGTGAAGGAGACATCACCACGATGACCGAGACAGCAGTGACGACGCAAGTGGTCGTACTCGGTGTCGACACCCATCAACGCACCCACCACGCCGCGATCGTCGCCACTGACGGCCGACCGCTGGCTGATCGGGAGTTCCCGACCACCACCGCCGGCTGCACCGAATTGTGGCAGTGGGCGTGTGGCTTCGGCCGGATCGAGACCGCCGCGGTGGAATCGAGCGCCTCCTACGGGGCCGGGTTGACCCGCATGCTCACCGATCACGGTGTGGCGGTGATCGAGGTCAACGCCCCAGACCTGCCGCGCCGTTACGCCCAGGGCAAGACCGATCAACTCGATGCCTACGCGGCGGCGATGGCGGTCATCACCGGCCGCGCCACCGCGGTCGCCAAAGACACCCGCGGCGCGGTCGAATCGGTCCGAAGGCTCACCGTGGCAAGGACTTCGGCTGTCGACGAGGCCACCCGGATCGGTAACCAGATCCGTGATCTGTGCACCACCGCACCCGCCGAGTTCGCCGATCAGGCCCGCCACGCACGCACCACCGCCAAGCGAGCAGCGTTCATCAAGGGCCTGCCTGTACCGGCGGAGAAGGCCGATCTGTCCACGCCGGCCGCGGCGTTCGTGCGCGCGGCGCGGTCGTTGCTCGACCGTCACCGACTCGCCCAGACCGAGGTCCGTTCGTTGACCCGTGAACTGCAACGATTGCTGACCACCGTGGTGCCGACGCTGTTGTCGCGCCCGCAGATCGGTCCGGTCACCGCCGCCCGCCTGGTGCTCACCGCCGGTGACAACGTCGAGCGGATGGGTAGCGAAGCCAGGTTCGCCAAGCTCGTCGGCGCTGCACCGCTCCCGGCATCCTCAGGCAAAACCAGCCGGCACCGACTCAACCGGGGCGGAGACCGTCAAGCCAACAGCGCGTTGCACATGATCGCGGTCGGACGCATGAAATCCCATCCACCCACCCTCGCCTACGTCGAACGTCGCTCCGCGGAACACAAAACGAAGAAAGACATCATCCGCTGCCTCAAGCGATACATCGCGCGCGAAGTCTTCCGCGACCTCACCACCGACCTCGGAACCCTTGACAAGCTATAGGACCGTCTCGCTTCGCTCGCACCTCAGGGTCTGCGGCCTGGCGGCCGACGTGGACCACGAAAAGAACCCCCGATCCCTGAGGAGCGAGCTTGCGAGCGTCACGAAGGGTTTTAGCAGCCTCGGTCGCCGAACCCTTCGTGACGCGCCCTCCGCAAGCTCCGGGCGCTCCTCAGGGAGCGGGTGGACCAGTGGGTGTGTGATTCTCTCGGATTAGGGAGCAGGGCGGGTCAGCCGTTGATGTCCGACGGATGGGTCGCCAGCGGGGTGACCTTGATCTGCATGTACGGGAACAGCGGCAGGCCCGACAGCAGCGCGTGCAGTTCGTCGTTCGACTCGACGTCGAAGATCGAGAAGTTGGAGTACTCGCCGACGATCCGCCAGATGTGCGGCCACTTGCCCGCCCGCTGCAGATCCTGGGAGTACGCCTTCTCCCTCGCGACGGTGTCGGCCCGCACGTCGGGGTCGAGATCGTCGGGAATGGAGACGTCCATCCGTACGTGGAACAGCATCACTTCTCCGGGTCGAGCACGAAGTCGTAGGAGACCGTGTAGCCACCCTTGCCGTCGGCCTGCGGATCGAGCACGAGTTCGGGCTTGACGGCGCTGGCGACGTCGTCGTCGTTGTGCGGGTCGCCCGGGAAGTACAGCTGCGCGGTGAGCTGCTCGTGGCCCGGCGCCGACACCTTGAGGTGCAGGTGCGCGGGACGCCACGGATGCCAGCCGGCCGCGGAGATCATCTTCCCGCACGAGCCGTCGGTCGGGATCATGTACGGCGCGGGCCGAATGGTGGTGATCTCGAACCGGCCGTCGTCGTCGACGGTGAAGGTGCCGCGGAGGTTCCATTCCGGGATCCCCGGGGCGAACTGGGAGTAGAAGCCGTCGTCGTCGGCGTGCCAGAGTTCGACCGTGGCGCCGGCCAGTGCGGTGCCATCACACGACCGGACCTGACCGGTCCACAGGAGTGGATCGCCGGATTCGTCGTCGCGCATCGGGAGGGTGCCCTTGGCGCCGAGTTCCGGTGCGTCCGGGACGTAGTACGGGCCCTCGATGCTGCCCTTGTTGCCCTGCCGGTGCTCGGTGGCCACGTCCTCGACGACGTGCTCGACCCACACGTCGAGGAACAGCGGCCACTCCCCGTCCTCACCGACGTTGATGAGCCACGCCTTCAGGGCGTTGTACTCGTCGTAGGTGACCTTGTGCTTGCGGATGGTCTCGTGCACGCCGGCGAGGACCTCGTTGATGAGGGTGGAGACACGCTCGGGCGGAGTATCCTTGACGGCCTCGAACGGCGACTTGTCCGCGTGGAACCGCTCGGTCGCCGAGGCGCCGGACGCGGCGGCGGTGGCGACTTGCTGGGGATGCTCGGTGGTGGTCATGTCCTTCTCCTTGTTGCTCCGGGTTCGTGGGGCTGCCACGAGAGGTGTTGGGGGGCGGTGCTTTCAGTTGTCGGTGCGGTACTGCTCGAGCTTGTCCGGATCGATCTCGAAACCGATGCCCGGCGCGGCCGAGCGGTGCAGGTGGCCGTCACGGATCTGCAGCGGTTCGGCCAGCAGGTCGTCACTCATGTCGAGGAAGTTCGACAGCTCACCGGCGTAACGCGAGGTCAGATCGAAGGCGCTGCCGAACGCGAGCGCACAGGCCGTCCCGACCTGGCCGTCGATCTGGTTGCCCATGACGACCGGCACGCCCAGGCCCTCGGCGAGGTGGTGGATGCGGCGCGACGTGGTGAACCCCGAGCGTGCGGTCTTGATGCTGATGGCGGTCGCCGACCGGCCGAGGATCTCGCGGGTGACGTCGGCGGGGGTGGGCACCGATTCGTCGGCGATGAACGGCACCGCCAGCTGTTCGACGAGCCAGCGCCGGCCGAGCACATCTGCTGCGTCACAGAGCTCTTCGGCGAACAACAGATCGAGGTCGGCCATCTCCCGCATGGCTCGCGCGGACTCGGCGGCCGACCAGCCCCGGTTGCCGTCGACGTACAGTTCGACGTCGCCGCCGAACCGCTCGCGGAGCGCGCGGACGACCGCGGTGTCGAGGGAGGCGGGGTGACGCCCGACCTTCACCTTGAACGTGCGGATCCCGTAGGTGTCGACCATTTTCTCGGCTTCGGCGACCATCGCGGCCGGCTCGGCGAAACCGAGCATGTGGCTGACCCGCATCCGGTCGGTGTAGCCACCGAGCATGTCGCCGACCGGGAGTCCGAGAACCTTGCCCAGCGCGTCCCAGATCGCCATGTCCACAGCCGATTTCGCGGCCGGATTGCCGATCGTCCGGGCCATCCGGGCGGCGACGACCTCACGCTCGAGCAGGGTGAGGCCGACGACGGCAGGCGCGAAGATGCCCTCGATCACGGCGATGATGCCGTCCTGGGTCTCCCCGTAGGTGAAGGGCCGGGGCGGCGCCTCGGCGACGCCGACCACCCCGGCGTCGGTGTGCACCCGGACCAGCACGTGGGTCGCGGCGTGCACCTCACCGGAGGCGAACCGCAGCGGCTTCCCGTAGGGGATGGCGAACGGTATCGCCTCCACAGCAGTGATTTTCACGATGTCTCTCCAGATCGCGCACCCGGACGGGCGCTCACGGAACGATGGTCGGCGAGCTGGGTCTCGCCGGGATCGGGGGCGAAGGCGCCGGCGATGACCTCGGCGACCGCGGCGACGACCGGGTCGTCGGCGCCCGACCTCCACGCGAGTGCGACCTCGACGGTGTCGGCGTCGGCGAGGTCGCGCACCACGAGGCCGTCGAGAGGCAGTGAACGCACCGAGGCCGGCAGCAGGGAGACACCCAGGCCGGCGGCGACCAGCGCCAGCAGCACAGCGGTACCCGGCGCCTGGTGAGCCCGATGCGGAACGAAACCCGCTGCGCGACAGGCACGCACCGCGGCATCGTTGACCGCCGAGTCCCGGCTGTCGTAGAGCACGAACGGCTCGTTGCGAAGGTCGGCGACCGAGACCACGGGTTCGACGGCGAGGCGGTGATCGACCGACACCGCGAGCACCATCGGCTCGACATCGATCACCTTCGTCGCAATGCCCTCACCGATCGCCGGCGGGCGGAGCACCCCGAGGTCGAGGCTGCCTGCCCGCAGGGCATCGCACTGCCCCGGCGTGAGCATGTCGGACCGGATACGGAGATCCACGTCGGGCAACTCGCGCTTGACGACTCGTGCGATACGCGGAAGGTGGGAGAAGGCGGCGATACCGGTGATGCCGACCCGGACGAGACCGCTGCGGCCGGCGGCGATCCGACGCACGCCGTCCACGGCTTCGTCCACGCCGGCGAGGATCCGTTCGGCCTGGACTCTGAGGTACTGGCCGGCCGGGGTCAGCGACACCTGCCGAGTGGTCCGTGTGAAGAGCGTGACATCGAGTTCGGCTTCGAGCTGCCGGATGGCGTACGACAGCGCGGGTTGCGCCACATGCAATGACTCCGCCGCCTGGCCGAAATGGCAGGTGTCCGCCACCGCGGCGAAATACCGCAAGTGCCGTAGTTCCATGACCCGCCTCGTCTCGCCGATCGACCCACCGCGGCTGTGACCGCGGACACGTCTCACGGTAGATCGCCGATCCATACATGACAAAGACACAAATTGGGTGGATTGATCGATGACATCGATCAATCAACGCCGACGGCTGGACCGAGGCCGGCAAGCGAGGCCGCCATCGGCCGGGTTGAACTGTTTACCTGCGTGACGCGCAGCGTCACACACCGGCAACAAACACCCCAGAGACTTGGACACAAGTTTGGATACGAAGCAAGCAACGTCCATGAGGAGGGCTCGTGCCCGCACCGACCGCACCAGGGATCCACATCAGCGGCCTGAGCAAGACGTTCAGGACGCGGACCTCACACACAACCGCGCTCGACGATGTGACCATCACCAGCCGCGAGGGCGAATTCGTGACCCTCCTCGGACCTTCCGGATGCGGCAAGAGCACGATTCTCCGGATTCTCGCCGGCCTGGAGACCGCGGACGAAGGCACGGTACTGGTGCACGGCGAGACACCTGCGGACATGCGCAAGCATCATCACCTGGGGATCGCCTTTCAGGAAGCCGCCTTGCTGCCCTGGAGGTCGGTCCGGACCAACATCCGCCTGCCGTTCGAGGTGGCGGGCAAGAAGCCCGATCACGAGCTGATCGACGAGCTGATCGAGTTGGTCGGGTTGTCCAATTTCGCCGACTCGCGCCCTCACCAGTTGAGCGGAGGGATGCGGCAACGGGTCGCGATCGCCCGTGCGCTGTCGGTACGGCCCAGGGTTCTGCTGCTCGACGAGCCCTTCGGGGCTCTGGACGACATGACCAGGCAGCGACTGAACATCGAGCTCCTCCGGATCTGGACCGAGCGTCCGGCCACGACGCTCATGGTCACTCACGGGATCGCAGAGTCCGTCTTCCTCTCCGACACCGTCTTCGTCATGAGCGCTCGCCCCGGGCGGGTGCAAGAGGTCGTGTCGATCGATCTCCCTCGGCCCCGCACTCCGGAACTCATGCGCACGAGGGAATTCCACGACTACGTCGACCACATCACGGCGCTCGTGTTCGAGTCGGAACGAAGCACCCGCGCGACCGGCCAGCCGCTGGTCGTGGAGCGGGCGTCGTGACCCACGGCGCCGTCAAGCCGACCATCGGTGCCCTGATCCTGCTCGCGGCGTGGCAGATCACCGGGATGACGGGGGTCCTCGGTCCGGGTATCGCGCCACCCACCGACATCGTCGAGCGCATGATCGGCGATGGTTTCGAGTTCTACGGAATCCACATCTGGGCGACCTTGCAGTCGGCCGGACTGGGTTATGCCGCAGGCAACCTGGCGGCCGTGGGGTTGTCGATCCTGGTCGTGGCCGTCCCGCGGCTGGAGACCGTGGCCATGCAGATCGGGATCGCCTCCGCATGTGTCCCCCTGGTCGCGATCGCGCCCATCATGGCGTCACTGTTCAGCGGCGACGCCGCGGCGATCATCATGGCGGCGATCTCGGTGTTCTTCATGACTCTCGTTGCGACCGTGAGCGGCCTCAAGAGCAGCGACAAGACCACCGAGAACGTCATCCGCGCCTACGGCGGAGACCGCATGATGGTGCTTCGCAAGGCACAGTTGCTCTCTGCCCTCCCCCGGATGCTGACGGCGTTGAAGATCGCGATCCCCGCCGCGTTTCTGGGCGCGATCGTCGGTGAGCTCATGGGTCAGCAACGCGGTCTGGGAGCTGCCCTGGTCGTGGCCCAGCAGGGCAGCGACGTCACCCGGAGTTGGGCGCTCGCAGCCATCGCGGCGCTGCTCACCGGCGTCCTGTTCATCCTCCTGGCGGTCGTCGAACGCCTCGCCACCCCATGGGCTCCCAGCACGAATCGAGGTCTGACGTGACGATCACAGTGAAAAGTACGCCATCCCCGGTCACACCGAAACCGCCTGCGGCTCCGCGGCAGAGCCGGTCCCGTGGTGTTGCGCATCGAGTCGCCGGCAGTCTCGTGACCTTCACTGTGTCGGTCGTAGCTATCCTGGCGATCTGGACCGCCTTCATCGCAGTCATCGACGTCAGCCCGTTCGTGGCCAAGACACCACTCGACATCTGGCAGTATCTCATCACCGATGATGCGGCCGCCGAGCACCGGAACTCGATCCTGCAGAGCCTGACTCACACCCTCGGCAACGCCGCGCTCAGCTACCTGTTGGGTATGGGGGCGGCCGCGTCGGTCACCCTGGTCTTCTACTTCACCAGGATCCTGGAGGACATGTTCCTGCCGACGGTCACGGCACTCAGCACGATCCCCACCATCACGTTCGCACCCATTCTCGTGTTGATCTTCGGGCGGGAGACCCTGGGCGTGGCTGTCATCGGAGCCGTCGTGGTGTTCGTTCCGGCCCTGCTCCTCATGATCCAGGGGATTCACACGGCCCCGAAATCCGATGTACTGATGTGCCGCGCATTCGGCGGATCGCCGTGGGCGATCTTTCGCAAAGTCTCTCTACCGCACGCTGTTCCGACGTGGATCATGGCCGCGCGCATCGCGGTGACCACAAGTGTGATCGGCGCGCTCCTGGGCGAGTGGCTGGCCTCGGGCGAAGGACTGGGCGGCCAGATGCTGAGCGACGCCAACACCTTCGAGTTCGACCGGCTCTGGGCGGCGGTGGCCATCCTGACGGTCACGTGTATCGCCCTGTACAACATCGCCGGAATCGCCGAGAAGGCGGTCAACGCGCGATTGTCCCTGTCGCAGTGACGATCTGTCACACCTCGTTCGAATCACCCCCGACTCTCGGATTCCCACGACACAAAGGAAGCAACCAGTGAACAACGGATTCAGCCGGCGAAGGTTCCTCGGCGGTGCAGCCACCCTGGCAGGTCTGGCGGCAGCGGCCCCGGTCTTGGCCGCGTGCAGCAGCGGAGACGGCGGCGCGAGCGGACTCGGCATTGCGTCGCAACGCCTGGCATTCGTTCCCAACTCACAGTTCGCCGGCGCGTACGTCGCCGACAGCAAGGGTTACTTCATCGAGGAGGGTTTCAGTGGCGTCGAGCTCATCCCCGGTGGGCCGACTGCGCCGCCCATCGAATCCGACGTCCTGGACCGCGCCCTGATCGGGGTGTCGCAGGTTGCGCTGGTGGGTGCCGCGATCGACAAGGGCGCGCCGTTGAAGATCATCGGTGCGCTGTACCCGAAGAACGCCCGATGCCTGCTGTCGATGGCCGACAACCCGATAGCGTCGGTCGACGACATCTACGGGAAGACGATCGGCGTGGCGTCGTCGGCACAACCGATCTGGGAGAACTTCATCAAGTCGGTCGGTCTCGACGAGAGCCGATTCCGTACGATCCCGGTCCAGGGCAACCCGATCGGGATAACGGCAGGAGAGTTCGACGCCTATCTCGGATTCCTCAACAACCAGGTGATCGATCTGCAGCAGAAGGGTTTCGAGGTCACGACGCTGACCCTGACCGATGCCGGATACCCCCAGGTGGGCCAGACGTACATCACCACGACCGAGAACATCGAAACCAACCGCGATGCGCTCGTGGGCTTCCTGCGGGCCGAGATCCGGGGATGGCTCGATGTTCTCGCCGAACCGCAGTACGCCACCGACCTCACCGTGAACCAGTACGGAAAAGATCTCGGGCTCGACCCGGCGAAGGAGTACGCCGCCGCGATCGTGGGCAACGACTTGATCACCGACTACGGAGCGCACCGCCAACCCATCTCCATCACCGAGGCACAGGCCGAAGAGAGTGCCCGGGCCGTCGCCAAGGGCGGTATGAACCTGTCCGTCGAGGACCTGTTCGACCTCAGCATCATTCAGCAGGTTCACCAGGACGATCCGGCCCTCACCTTCACCGCCTGATCCCGACACTCGTCGCGCCCGCACCAATCTCGCACACAACCCGGAGGAAACACATGTACGACAACACCGGTGACATCGTCGTCACAGGAGGCACGGTCATCTCCCACGATGGCCGCGCCCAGGTGGACATCCGTATCCGCGACGGCAAGGTCGTCGCGGTCGGTCAGGATCTCGTCACGCCCGCAGCACGCGTTGTCGACGCCACGGGGTTGCTGGTCTTCCCCGGTCTGATCGATGTGCACGTCCACCTGCGAGAGCCGGGAATGACCGAGAAGGAGGATTTCTACACCGGGACACGGGCCGCCGCTGCCGGCGGCGTCACGACCGTCGTCGACATGCCCAACACCTACCCCCCGGTGACAACTGCTGAACTCTTCCGGTCGAAGCTGGACATGGTGAGTCCGAAGGCGAACGTGGACTTCGGCCTCTACGGGATGATCGGCCAGGACAACTCGGCTGACATAGCCGGGATGGCCGAGCTGGGCGCCATGGGTCTCAAGCTCTTCATGGGGCAAACGACTGGCGACAACCGTTGTCCCACCGACGATGCGATCTTCCGGGGACTCGAGGCGGCCCATGCAGCCGATCTCGTGGTGGGCGTCCACGCCGAGAACGACCACATCCTGCGATTGCTCGGCGAGCGTCTCCGTGCCAGCGGACGGACCGACCCACGCGCGCACCTGCTGAGTCGTCCCGACTTCATCGAGGTCGAGGCCGTCACCCGGATCGCGACGCTCGCATCGGCGGCGGGAACGAAACTCCACATCCACCACCTCTCGACGGCCGCGGGGTTGCGACGTGTGCGGGCCCTGCGCGCAGAAGGGCACGAGCTGACTGCCGAGGTGCTGGTCTCCCACCTGCTCCTGGATGACACCGCATACGAGACCTACGGCAACCTGATCAAACTCAATCCCCCCATTCGCCCACGCTCCGATGTCACCGCCCTGTGGGACGGGATCGCCAACGGCTCGATCGACATGATCGCCACCGATCACGCCCCGCACACATGCGACGAGCAGGCCGAAACCGATGTGTGGAAGGCCTTCGGCGGGTTCATCGGGGTCGAGACCATGCTGCCCCTGATGCTCACCGCGAGCGCCGAGGGCCGGATGACGTATGAGGACATCGCCCGCTTGTGCTCGTACACCCCGGCACGACGGTGGTCGATGGCCCAAAAGGGCCAGCTCTCACCCGGTTTCGACGCCGACTTAGTGTTGGTCGACCCGGCGAAGGAACACAAGCTCTCGGCCGACGCCCTGCATTCCCGTCACAATGTCACGCCGTACGACGGATGGACGGTCGTCGGCGAGATCCAGGCGACCTATCTACGGGGTCAGGAGATCTACGCGCAGGGAGAACTCACCCGGGAACGCCACGGGCGGCAGGTGTCCCCCGCCCGCGCAGTGGCACCTCGCGCAGTGGTCGGTGCCGTCGGGCAGGGTCGATCATGACCGACGGTCACGCCATCCGCGCCGAGGCGGTCGCCAACTGCATCGCCGAATTCCGTGCGGCCGCCTCCGCCGACGCACACTTGGGCGCCTCGGACGCGGTCAGGTTGTCGGGGGTGGGAACGACGGCCGCCCGGGCGGTCCGCGGGAGCCTGCTGCACGACGCACTGGCAGCAGAACGACTGACGATCGGTGGCGTCTCCGACGCAGACGAACCGAAAGTCCTGTTCGACGATCCTGATTGGCATCTCGCGTTGGTGCTCAGCCCGTGGAAGCAGCAAGTCGCCACGCAGGTCGATGCCGTCACGCACAGTGCGAAGCTCACCGAGGTCATCGACACGGTCGTCCGGCATGGCGGTGGTTCGGTCGGCGTGAACACGAACACCTTTGCAGCAGAGGCTGCGCTGCAAGCACTCTCGGGCGGGACCCCGCCATCGCACATCGTCATCCTGGGATCGGGTGGCTCGTCGAACTCGGTGGCAGCCGCCGTGATGCGGCTCTGGCCTGATGCCGAGATCGTCGGTGCGGCCCGGCGGCCGGAACAGCTGTCACACTGGCCGGAGACCTACCGCGCGCGAGTCGTGGCCGCCGGCGATCTGCACGCGGCCCTGTCGGGTCTCCGGCGCCTCGTCGTGGTGAACACGACGACCTGGGGTGAGACCGACGAGTCCGAAGAGCAGCCGTTCGGCTTCGACCTCGACACGATGTTCCAACTGGAGGCAAGCCTGTTCGACCTGAACAATCGCGTGTCCGAACTGCAACGAATCGCGCTGTCAGCTGGTATGCCGGTGATGTCGGGCGTCTACATGCAACGTACTACCAACGCCTGCCGGGCGGCGCTGATCAAGGAGCTCTTCAGATGAACGGTGGCGACATCATGCTGGGATCGTCCCTCGGTTACGAGGCGACCGATGCCCGGGAGCGGGTGTATCTCTATCTGCGACAGAAGATCACGACCGGCGAGCTCGTCGGGGGGATCCGGTTGGTCGAGGAGCAGATCGGGCAGGAACTGGGGATCAGTCGAACCCCCATCCGGGAAGCGCTCCAACGCCTGGTCAGCGACGGTCTGGTGGTGCGGGTACGCCGAGGACAGATGATCGTCGCCGCGGTCGACGACGAGACCCGTGCCGAACTGCACAAGATACGCATCGCCTTCGATCAGGTGGCAGCCGAACTGCTCACCGAGAAGGCCGGCACCGTCGACTGGCAATCGCTCTACGAGCTGCTGGAACCACTCCGAGACGCCTACCACCAGCACGGTGTCGGCAGCCCGCAGTTCGCGATGGCACACCTCGACCTGCACAACGCGATCAACCGTGCTGCCTTCAGCGCCTTCACCTCGAGATACATCGAACGGCAGACATTCCTGTATCCGTCGGATGACTACGTACAGCAACCCGGTATCGACCCCATCGCCCAACATCATCAGCTGTTGCAGGACCTGTCCAGCGGCGACCTCACGCGCGCACGGGAAGCCCAACGCGTACATGCGATCCGGGCAACCGAATCCGCCGGTCCGCACGACCACACCCATCCGGAAGGAAACCACGAATGAGTCGGGAACAGAACACTGTCTGCATGTTCGTCAACGGACAGGCGATGCGCGGCGGGCCGTTGAACGATGCGCTGGTCAACGCGACGTTCCGAGGCCCGACGCGGACAGCGGCGAAGTACCGGTTCTACTCGTTCAACGACGAGTTCCCAGGGCTGTGCACCGCCGACGGCGACGAGGGCTGGCACGTGCCGGGTGAACTGTACGAAGTGACGTACGCCGACCTGTACCGTGACCTGCTTCCCCGCGAACCGGAAGAGCTCGAGCTCTCAGTGGTCCAGTTGGAGAACGGATCTCACTCGTTGAGTATGGTCTGCCGCCGCGAGCCGGTGGACATGGAAGCCCAGGAGATCACCGTCGCCGGCGGCTGGCGGGAGCACCTCGGCATCACCATCTAGGCGATCTACACCCCGGCCGCTGCGTAGCCCGCCGTCCGGTCGGTGACGGGTGCACCGGTCTTGGCCTCGACGATCCCCAGGTCGACGCCCGGGGCGAACTCCACGACGTCGAATCCCGTTCCGGCGATGTCGAACACGCCGAGATCGGTGATGACCCGGCTCACCACGGCGCGCCCGGTCAGCGGGAGAGCGCAGCCCTCGAGCAGCTTGGGTTCACCATTCTTGGTGACATGGTCCATCAGCACGATGACCCGGCCTGCACCGTTGACGAGGTCCATGGCGCCGCCGATGCCCTTGACGAGTGCACCCGGCACCATCCAGTTGGCGAGGTCGCCGTTCATCGCGACCTGCATGCCACCGAGGACCGCGACGTCGACGTGACCGCCGCGGATCATCGCGAAACTCGTCGCCGAATCGAAGTACGACGCTCCGGGCAACACCGACACGGTCTGCTTGCCGGCGTTGATGAGGTCGGGGTCGACCTCGTCGTCGTAGGGAAACGGTCCGACGCCGAGGATGCCGTTCTCGGCGTGCAGGTGGACACCGGAGTTGTCGGGCATGAGGTCGGGAATCATGGTGGGCAGCCCGATTCCCAGGTTGACGTAGTCGCCGGGGGTGAGTTCACGGGCGGCGCGGGCGGCCATCTCGGTACGGGTCCAGGTCATGTCGACACTCCTAGGCTGACGGCGATGCGGTGGGACGTTCACGGACGGTGCGCTTCTCGATCCCCTTGCGCGCAACTTGGTCCGGGGCGAGTTCGACGATCCGCTGCACGAAGATGCCCGGCAGATGGATCTCGTCGGGTCCGAGTTCGCCGACCTCGACCACCTTCTCCGCCTCGACGATCGTGATGCGCCCGGCCATTGCTGCCGGCGGGTTGAAATTGCGTGCGGCAGCGTGGAATCGGCAGTTTCCGTCGGTGTCGACCACCGCGGCCCGGATGAGTGCGTAGTCGGTGACGATCGACTCCTCGAGCACCATCTCGCGACCGTGGAAGGTCCGGACCTCCTTGGGCGGCGACGCCTCCGCGATGGTGCCGTCGGAGTGGTAGCGCCAGGGCAGCCCGCCCTCGGCGACGAGCGTGCCGACCCCGGTGGGGGTGAAGAACGCCCCGATCCCGCTTCCGCCGGCGCGCATGCGTTCGGCAAGCGTGCCCTGCGGGGTCAGTTCGACGGTGACCTCGCCGGACAGGAATTGGCGCCCGAACTCCTTGTTCTCCCCGATGTAGGACGCGACGACCCGGTCGATGCGACGGGCCTCCAGCAGCAATCCCAGGCCAGCGCCGTCGGTTCCGCAGTTGTTGGAGACGATGGTCAGGTTCGCCGCACCCTGCTCGAGGAGCGCGTCGATGAGGAAGCCGGGGATGCCGGCCAGCCCGAAGCCGCCCACCGCGATGCTCGCGCCGTCGGGGATGTCGGCCACCGCGTGTGCCGCCGACGCCGCGAGTTTGGTCGGGCCGCCGGGACGGTCGACGACCGTCGTCGTGGCCGAGCTGTCGAGAGTGCTCATGGCTGCTCCAGGTGTTCGATCAGTGCGGGAGTGATGATGTCGGGTTGCTGCGCATTGGCCAGATGAGCCGATTCCGGGACGACGAGCAGTCGACCGTGCGGCACGGCGTCGGCTATCTCGCGCAACAGATCCGGCGGGGTGGCCGGGTCGTCGGCGCCGGCGATGGCGAGCGTGGGCGCGATGATCGACGGCAGGTCGGGCCGCTGATCCATCAGGGCGACCGCCTCGCAACAGGCCGCGTATCCCTCGGCCGGGGTGGCGGCGACCATGGCTTCGTACCCCTGTCGCGCCTCGGTGTTCGCGGCGAGGTATCCGGGGGTGAACCACCGCTGGACCACGGCCGCGGCGACCGCCGAGGTGCCGTCGGCGCGCACGAGCGCGGCACGGTCGGTCCAGCCCTGTGCGGGCGGCAGGTACGCCGCGGTGCACAGCAGGGCCAGGCGGTCCACGCGTTCGGGATCACGCGCGGCGACGCGCATCATGGTCATCCCGCCGAGCGAGAGGCCGACGAGGTGTGCGCGTTCGATGTCGAGGCGGTCCAGCAGGGCGATCACGTCGTCGGCCAGCTCGTCGATCGAGTACGGGCCCTGTGGCACAGGCGAATCGCCGTGCCCTCGGGTGTCGTAGAGTACGACCCGGAACCGCTCTTCGAGCGCGGCGATCTGGGCGTCCCACATCCGGTGCGTCGACCCCAGTGAATTGGACAGCACGACCGCCGGCCCGTCGGGTCGCCCGGTGACGACGGCATGGACCTGCACGCTCATCGGATCGCCTCGAAGATCGCCGCGAGACCCTGTCCGCCACCGATGCACATCGTCTCCAGGACGTACCGGGAGTCGCGGCGGCGGGCTTCGTAGGCCGCGGTGGCGAGGATGCGCGCACCGGTGGCACCGATGGGATGGCCGAGGGAGATGCCGGATCCGTTGGGGTTGAGCCGTTCGTCGGTCGGGTCGATCTTCCACTCGGCGAGGCAGGCGAGCACCTGGGCGGCGAATGCCTCGTTGAGTTCGATGAGGTCGATCTCGTCGAGCGTGAGGCCGGCGCGTTCGAGTGCGGCGGCGGTGGCCCCGACCGGACCGATGCCCATGGTCGCGGGCTCACACCCGGTGACCGCCCAGGAGCGCAGCGCCAGAAGGGGTTCGATCCCGCGATGCTCTGCCTCTGCGCGCGTGGTGACCACGCACATGGCCGCGCCGTCGTTCTGGCCGGACGCGTTCCCGGCCGTGACCGTCGAGTCGGGGTCGATGCCGACTCGGATCGGACGCAGGGCGGCGAGTGATTCCGCGGTCGCGTCGGCCCGCGGGTGCTCGTCGCGATCGACGACGGTGTCCGGCCGGCCCCGCCGTCCCGGGATGGTGACCGGCACCAGTTCGTCGGTGAAATGTCCGCTGTCGTGAGCCGCGATCGCCCGTTCGTGCGAACGGGCCGCCAGGGCGTCCTGCTCGGTCCGCGAGATGCCGTATCTCGCACGCAGGTTCTCGGCGGTCTCGATCATCCCGCCCGGAACCGGGTGCGACTCGCCGCCGGCCGTCAGACGCCCGCGATCGAGACGGTCGCGGAGTTCGACGCCGCCCTGTTTGATCCCCGACCGGAGGCCGAGCGCGTAGTGCTCGACGGTCGACATCGACTCGGCACCGCCGGCGACGACGAGGCGGGCACCCCCGGTCGCCACGGCTGCGGCGCCGGTCAGGATCGCCTGCAGGCCGGAACCACAGCGACGATCGACCTGCATTCCGGGTACTCCGACACCGAGGCCGGCATCCAGCGCCGCGATCCGGCCGAGCGCCGGTGACTCTCCGTTGGCGTAACCCTGCCCGAGGATCACGTCATCGACATCGCCCTCGCCGAGCCCGGTGCGTTCCGCGAGTACGCGAAGCAGGTCGGTCGCCAGCCGGGTGACGGGAACCGATGCCAGCGCACCACCCATGCGCCCGACCGGGGTACGCAGCGGCGAACAGACGACGACATCGGAACCCGCGTCCATGGTGAGAGGAGCCATGCGCTCCACCTTAGGAACTGTCGTCGATATGGAGAAGTACTCGTATCGCAGAGTTTGATATGCAATAGATATCAAACGACTACACTGGCGGTATGGAGCTCCGCCATCTGCGGTACTTTCGCGCCGTCGCCGAGGAATTGCACTTCGGCCGGGCCGCGCAGCGACTCCACATGGCCCAACCACCGCTGTCGCAGCAGATCCGCCAACTCGAGGACGAGCTCGGGGTCGCGCTGCTGGTCCGGTCGACGCGTCGCGTCGAACTGACCCCCGCGGGTGCGGACTACCTGCAGCGAGTGGAAGCGATCCTGGACTCGGTCGACGCCGCCACACGGCAGGCGCAACGGATCGCCGACGGACGCCAGGGCAACCTCGCGATCGGGTGCGTGGGTTCGGCGACCTATTCGCTGCTGCCCGCGCTGGTGCGCGCCCTGAGTGTCGAACTACCCGACGTGGACGTCAGCGTGCGCGGCGAGATGCTGGCACCCGCCCAGATCGCCGCGCTCGCGTCCGGGGACATCGACCTCGCGTTGTTGCGCGTCCCGATGGACACGACCGGCCTGCAGGTCGAATCGATCCGCCGCGACCGCCTCATCGTGGCACTGCCTCACGATCATCGGCTCGCCCACGGCGCACCGGATGCGACCGTGGACTTCGCACTGCTGGCCGGTGACGACTTCGTCGTGCATGCGGGCGGCGGGAAGTCGCTCATGCACGGCGTCCTGTCGGCCGCCGCCGGACGCGCGGGTTTCGTCCCGAACATCCGGCACGAGGTCGAGGAGACGTCGACGCTCCTGACACTGGTCGCCGCCGGGGTGGGGGTGGCCCTGGTCCCCGAACCCACCTCGGCGCTCGGCGTACCCGGCGTCGTGTACCGGCCGCTCGATGCCCCCGAGGAGGTCGAACTGGCCGTGGCGTTCCCGGACGGGCGCCGAACCCCACTCGTCGACCGGGCCCTGGCGGTGTTGCGTACCCTCTCCTGAACGCCGCAAACCCACCCTTTTTCGGTATTTCCACCCACCACATAGGGGGTGGAAATACCGAAAAAGGGTGGGTTTGCGAATGTTTCGGATCAGCGGTGGGTGAAGTTCGGGTCCCGCTTCTCGACGAAGGCGGCCATGCCCTCGGTCTGGTCGTCGGTCGCGAACGTCGAGTAGAACAGCGCGCGCTCGGCGCGGACACCCTCCACCAGGCTCGACTCGAAGGCACGGTTGACCGCGTCCTTGGCGGCCGCGGCGGCGATCAGCGACTTCGAGGCGATGACCTCGGCGACCTCGATCGCGGCGGCGCGGCAGTCCTCCTTGGGCACCACCCGCGAGACCAGGCCCAGACGCTCGGCCTCGTCGACCTTCATCTGCCGGCCGGTGAGCACCATGTCCATCGCCTTGGCCTTGCCGACGGCGCGGGTGAGGCGCTGCGAACCACCGATGCCGGGGATGACGCCGAGGTTGATCTCGGGCTGACCGAAGACGGCGTTGTCGCCGGCGATGATGGTGTCGCACAGCATCGCGAGTTCGCAGCCGCCGCCGAGGGCGTAGCCGGTCACCGCGGCGATGATCGGCGTACGCGCCCGCGACAGCTCATCCCAGGCGCCGAAGAACTGCTCGTTCACCACATCCGCGTAGGACTTCGATGACATCTCCTTGATGTCGGCGCCCGCGGCGAACGCCTTCTCCGAACCGGTGATCACGATGGCGCCGATCCCCTGGTCGACGTCGAACTCCTTGACGGCGCCGACCACTTCGTTCATCAACTCGGTGTTGAGCGCGTTCAGCGCTTTCGGGCGGTTGAGGGTGATGATGCCCACCCGGCCGCTGGTCTCGACGACGATGGTCTGGTGTTCGGTCACGGTGAGTCCTCTTTCGGTTCGATGACGGGCGGGATGTTACGGGCTGACCCCCACCCGGGGAAGGTCTCGGTTTAGACGGTCGGGAACGTGAGGTCGCCCGGCAGCGGCGCGAAGAACGCGTCCACGGCGTCCTCGGAGAACGCAGCCCACTTCGGGTTGCGGTCCTTGTCGATGACCTGGGCTCGGATCCCCTCGGCCATGTCAGGATGCAGCAGGCAGCGCACCGAGACGCGGAATTCGCGCACGAGCGAGTCCTCGAGGGTCGCGTCACCGGCCGCCTCGCGCAGCGACCGCAGCGTGACCGCCAGCGCGGTCGGGCTCTTCGCGGCGATCGCGTCGGCGGTCTTGTCGGCGAACGGCGAACCCACCGCGCGGCATCGTTCGATGATCTCCGGGACAGAGTCGGCCGCAAACGCTTCCGCGATCCACTCACGGTGTTCGGCGAGTTCGGAGGCCGGCGCGTCGACGGCGTGCGCGGACAGTGCCGCCTCGACTCCCGACTCGCCGATCGCGGCGAGGAACGCCGGCAGCGACTCCGATGGCACGAAATGATCGGCCAGACCCATCGCGAGGGCATCGGCGCCGCGCAGGTGGCCGGCGGTGAGACCGGCATAGGTTCCGAGTCCGTCCGGAACGCGTGAGAGAAGATGTGTGCCACCGACATCGGGCACGAACCCGATGCCCACCTCGGGCATCGCGAGCTTCGTGCGCTCGGTGACGACGCGGACGTCGCCGTGCGCGGACACCCCGACACCGCCGCCCATCACGATGCCGTCCATGATGGCGACGTACGTCTTGGGATAGCCCGAGATCAGCGCATTCAGCCGGTACTCGTCGAACCAGAACTTCGCCGACGGCGACTGCTCGGCCTCGGTGTCGGTCGACCCCGGATTCCCGCTCAGCGCGGCCGCATCGCGATGGATGGCGACGATGTCACCACCGGCGCAGAGCCCACGCTCGCCGGCTCCCGAGAGCACGACGGCCTCGACCGCGTCATCGGCCGCCCAGGCCTCGAGGTGCTCGGCCATCGAGCCGACCATCTCGTGATCGATCGCGTTGATGGACTTCGGACGGTTCAGGACCAGCGACCGCGCCGACCCGTTCTTCTCCGTCAAGACCGATGGTTCCGACACGGACGAACTCCTCTCCACACCGACAGGCTCCTCAGATGGTTGCATATCCTAGTAACCCGGGTCCAGCCCCAAGTCAGGTTCGGCCACAGTCAGGTTAGGGTTACCTCATGGGCTATTCCAGAGCACGCGTTGCCGACGTCGCCGACCTGACGCCCAATCTGCGTCGCATCGTCTTCGACGTGACCGATCTGCCAGGACTCGGCCTACCGGGCGGCGCCGACGAAGCCGTGGGCATCTACTTCCCACACGAACCCGAGCGTGTCACACCGGATATGGAATGTCGCGACGGCACGTGGGCCTACTACGACATCGAGCCGGCCCCCGATGGCCGGAACTACTCGATCCGTTCGGTCGACCACTCCGCCGGCACGATGGTCGTCGACTTCGTCATCCACGCCGCCGGACCCGCGACGCTGTGGGCGCAGCGCGCCGAAGCAGGGCACGACGTGGTGATGACGCACGCCCGGAGCTGGTACGCACCACCCGCCGGCGTCGAGCGCCTGGTCCTCGCCGCCGACCTCGCCGGACTCCCCGCCCTGGCCCGGATCCTCGACGAACTGCCCTCGACCGACGGGGTCACCGCCGTGGTCGAGGTGCCCGCTCCGACCGAACTGTCGTACCTGCCCGAGCGCGACGTCGAGCTGATCACCCTCGTGGGCGGGAACTCCCGCACCCCGAGCCGGCTCGCCGACACCGTCTGCGGCCTCGACCTGCCGACCTCAGGCGCCTACTGCTGGTTCGCCGGCGAGGCCGCGGAGTCGCGCGCGGTGCGCAAGCACCTACGCGGGGACCTTCGCTGGGACCGCCGGTCCTACGACGTCATCGGCTACTGGCGTGTCGACGCCGAACGCTGGACGCGGGCCTACGCCGAACACGGCGCCGAACTGTTCGCCGTCTACCGCGAGGCGCTCGCCGACGGCAAGAGCGAGAAGCAGGCCTCAGAGGAATTCGACGAAGCGCTCGAACGGGCGGGACTGTGAGACCGGACGAGCCGTCCGGCGCGGCTGAGGTATATAGTTAGATAATTGCTTGTAGTTCTCGCCGAAGCTGCCGCCGGTGGCTTACCCATCGCCGGAAGGATCCCGAAGTGGCGCGCCTGTTCACAACCCCGCGACCGACCTCGAATCACACTGCCGCACAGCTGCTCCTGCGCGCTGCAATCGGCGGGACGATGATCGCCCACGGGGTCAAACACGCTCGCAGCCTGGCCGGAACCGCCGGATGGTTCGGTTCGATCGGGTTCAAGCAGCCCAAACTGCAGGCCCAGGCCTCGGCCGTCGTCGAGATCGGTTCGGGTGCCGCCGTCGTCGCGGGTGCGGGCACTCCCCTCGCCTCGGCCGCCATCGTCGGCACGATGGCGGTCGCCGCCCGCTCGGTGCACCAGCCCAACGGATTCTTCATCACGTCGGAGGGGTGGGAATACGTCGCCAACCTGTCGGTTGCGGCCATCGCCCTCGCGGCCATCGGTCCGGGACGTTTCAGTGTGGATCGTGCACTCGGCATCGACACCAAACTGACGTCGGGACAAGCGGCTGCGGTGGCGGCCGGAGTCGGGCTGACCGCGGCCGGGGCGCAACTCGCGCTCTTCCACCGGCCTCAGTAGACGACTCCATCCGAGGACGCCGCCGGACGCCCGTCGTCCGCGGCGGCTTCCCGGTACCGCGCGACCTGGCCCTTCTTGGGGGCGCGATACATCGCCCACAGCAGCTTCGGGATCCCCTGGACCGGAAGCGGCCTCGGCCAGGACCGGGCCCGCATCAGGGCCTCGGTGCCGCCGTCGACGGTGATAACCGCGCCCGCCATGAAGTCGGCCGCGGGCGACAGCATGAGCATCACCCACGCGGCGAGCTGCTCCGGCGTCCCGAACTCGCGCACCGGGACCGGGAAGGATCTCACGCTGTCGGCCTGCGGGCCGTCGAGCTGGGCTTGCAGCAGTGGGGTCATCACCGGTCCGGGTGCGATGACGTTGATCCGGATTCCTTCTCCCGCCCACTCGGGTGCGGTTCCGTGCAGTCGGCACCAGTGGGTCACCGCGATCTTCGACGACGCGTAGGCGACCGGCCCGGTGACACCCCGTCGGCGGCGGATCACGCGGGTGGCCCCCTCGGCGTCACCGTTGACCAGCCTGCGCACCGCACCACCCGGCACCAGCGGCGTGACCGTCGTCGAATTCGAGCCGAAGACAACGACTTTCGCGTTGTCCACAGCAGCCAGCGCCGGGCGCCACGCAGTCAGCAGCTCCGTGACACCGAGGACGTTGACTTCGACGATCGTCCGCTCGCGCCCCTTGGCCGGGCCCATCCCAGCGGCCAGGACCGCACCGTCGAGCGTGCCGCCCGCCCTGGCCATGACCTCTGCCGCCGCCGTGTGGCGACCCTCCGGCGTCGACAGGTCGGCGACGACATCCGCGTCTTGCCGGTCGACGCCGATGACCGTGTGACCCTCGGCCCGCAGCGACCGCGCCACCGCCGCCCCCATGCCCGACGCCGATCCGGTCACCGCGTATGTCCCGCCCACGGTCACCCCAGACCCTTCTTGTAGGGGTCGACGCTGTCGGTGGTGCCGTGCCGGTGCTGGGTGCGTTCGTAGGCGTCGTTGAAGGCCCGTAGTTCGTGCAGGAGAGCCTGCGGCGTGCCCGGATCGAGGTCGGCGAAGACCTGCTCGAGCCGTTGGGCGCGCAGCAGCCCGTCCCGCCGGAAGGCCTTGCTGCCCTCCTCGGTGGGGCGGATCAGCTTCGACAGTGAGTTCTCGACCTCGAAGCGCTCGACGTAACCGTGTTTGATGGCCGCGTTGACCTGGCGGTTGACGGTCGACTGCTCGAGGCCGAGCTCGGCGGTGAGCTCTCTCAGAGTGCGTGGCCTGCCATCGGAGAGCACCCACAGGATGGCGAACGCCGATCGTTCCAGTCCGGCGGCCGGATGGACGAGGCTGCGACGCCGTGACATCCGCAGCAGCTCTTGCGCCAGATCACGATGCACCGCCGACTGCCACGGCGCATGCTCCTCCGACATTCGTCCTCCATCCCTCGACGGACACAATCTACTGTCCGATTTGCATGTGTACGTTACATATGTATGCTGCATACCTCGAAGGAGGTCTCCCATGAGCCGAGTACGAGGTGCCACGCCGGGACTCACCCGTGACGCCGCCGAAGCCGTCGACAAGGCCCCTGCCGGCGCCGTCGGCAGTGTGGTGGTGCTCTGTTTCGGCGGCCTCGTCGCGTCGCTGATGCAGACGCTCATCATCCCGATCCAGCCGGACCTGCCCCGGCTGCTCGGGACATCGATCGGCAACGCGTCGTGGATCATCACCGCCACCCTGCTCGCCGCGGCCGTCGCCATGCCGATCGCCGGGCGACTGGGCGACATGTTCGGCAAGCAGCGCGTGCTGTTCGTCAGCGCGGTCCTGCTCACGCTCGGGTCGTTGATCTGCGCACTCGGCGACACCCTGGTTCCGCTCATCATCGGCCGCGGCGTACAGGGCCTGGCGATGGGGTTCATCCCCGTCGGCATGAGCCTGATCCGCGAGATCACCCCACCCCGGATCACCTCGATGGCCGTGGCCGCCATGAGCGCGACCCTCGGCGTCGGCGGCGCGATCGGCCTGCCGCTGGCGGCCTGGATCGTGCAGACCTGGGACTGGCACGCCCTGTTCTACGTGGCGACCGGTCTGGGCGTGCTCATCAGCGTGGCGGTTCTCGTGCTGGTACCTCGCGTGAACGACGCGGTGGGCGGGCGCATCGACGTCCCGGGCGCCATCGGCCTGGCCGTGGGACTCTCGGCGTTCCTCATCGCGGTGTCGAAGGCCAACGACTGGGGCTGGACCTCGGGACGCACCCTCGGACTCGGACTGGGCGGCATCGCCGTGCTACTCGTGTGGGGAGTCTTCGAACTCCGCCAACGGGATCCGCTGGTCGATCTGCGGACCACCGCACGCCCCGCGGTCCTGCTGACGAACATCGCCGCCGCGGCCATCGGCTTCGGAATGATGGCGCAGTCCATCGTCCTGCCGATGCTCCTGCGCCTACCGGAGGCCACCGGATACGGTCTGGGACAGTCCCTCCTGGCCGCGGGCCTGTGGATGGCACCGGGCGGTCTGATGATGATGATCTTCGCACCCGTCTCGGGCATCCTCATCAACCGGATCGGCGCCAAGATCACGCTCGCCATCGGCGCCGCCATCCTGGGATGCGGTTACCTGCTCGCGTTCTTCCTCATGGACGCCGCCTGGAAATTGATGCTGGCCTCGATCGTGTGCGCGATCGGCGTGGGTGTCGGCTACGCGGCGATGCCGACCCTGATCATGGGGTCGGTGCCGGCGACCGAGGCCGGTGCGGCCGTGGGACTCAACGGCCTCATGCGTTCGCTCGGTACCACGATCGCATCGGCTGTCATGGCCCTGATCCTGGCCAGTGCCACCATCTCGCTCGGCGGCACCGAGGTACCGGACGAATCGACGTTCACGTGGTGTTTCCTGGTGGCGGCCGCCGCGGCGTTCGTCGGCATGGCCATCACACTCACCATCCCGGCGCGCCGTGGATCGTCGAATGTGCCCGAGGAGCAGCCGCTTCCGGCTCGGCACTGACGGGATCCCGTTCCCTGAGGTGCGAGCGAAGCGAGCTCTCAGATCCCACTGCGCCGCAGCGTCACCCGGTAGGTGTAGTGCTCCGGCAGGAAGTGGCTGACCGCGAGTTCGACTGCCCGCCCGCGGGAATCGGTGTACAACCGGTCGACCCGCAAGACGGTGTGTCCCACCGGACAACCGAGCCGGTCCGCGGTCGTGGCGTCGGCGGTCGTGGCCGTGATCGATTGCGCGCATTCCTCGATCGGATCGACGAGGTGCGGTTCGAGCAGACCGATCATCGTGTGGTCGCTGATCGCGCCCTGCTCGACCTCGGGTGCGTCGATCACCAGACGTGCCACCGGCTCCGGCCACGACACCGTCGTCACGACGAACGGGACACCGTCGTGAAAGCGCTGGAAGACGATGCGGTACACCACGTCGGTGTCCAGCCGCAACCGGCCCGCGGCCTCGAGATCGACACGGCGCGCGGGCGATTCGAGCACCTGCATCTCGGTGTCGGTGGACAGGTTCATCAGGTCCTCGATCGAACCCAGTTGGCGCAGGTACTGGCCCGCGTTCTCGGTCGCGAACGTCCCGCGACCGGGTACGCGGTACACCGCCCCCTCGGTCACCAGCTCCAGGAAGGCCCGACGGACGGTCTGCCGGCTGAGCGCGTACTCCTGGGACAGTTCGGATTCGGTCGGCAGCCGCACGCCGCCGGCGTACTTGCCCGCGACGATCTGCGATCGCAGTTCGTTTGCCAGCGTCTTGTACGCCGGCTCGGACTGGCCCGCGTCACCCACTCATCCCACCGCCTCCGCTCCGATCGACTCACACGGCGTCGTCCGCCTCAGATCCCCCCGCGCGAGACCAGTTGCGCCGCGATCACATTGCGCTGGATCTCGTTGGTGCCTTCACCGACGATCATCAGCGGCGCGTCGCGGAAGTACCGCTCGACGTCGAACTCCGTCGAGTAACCGTAACCCCCATGGATACGGACGGCGTTCAGGGCGATCTCCATCGCCACCTCCGACGCATAGAGCTTCGCCATGCCCGCTTCCATGTCACAGCGCTCACCCCTGTCGAACTGCTCGGCCGCATGCCACGTCAGCTGACGAGCAGCGGTGAGTTTGGTTGCCATGTCGGCGAGATAATTGCCGATCGACTGATGCTTCCAGATCGGTTGCCCGAAGGACTCGCGCTGCTGCGCGTAGGCCAGTGAGTCCTCCAGCGCCGCCGTCGCGACACCGAGTGCGCGACATGCCACCTGAATTCGACCCGTTTCCAGGCCTTTCATCATCTGACCGAAACCCTTGCCGGGGACGTCACCGAGGATCGCCGATTTCGGTGCGCGATACCCGTCGAAGGACAGCTCGCAGCTCTCGACACCCTTGTAGCCCAGCTTGGGCAGGTCGCGCGAGACGGTCAGTCCCGGACCGTGTTCCACCAGCACGATCGAGATGCCCTTGTGTCGCGGGGTCGCCGAGGGATCGGTCTTGCACATCAACGCGATGAGCCCCGAACGTCGGGCGTTGCTGATCCACGTCTTGGAGCCGCTGATGACCAGCTCGTCACCGTCTTCTTTGGCGACCGTCGACATCGCCTGCAGATCCGAGCCGCCGCCCGGCTCCGTGAGCGCCATGGTCGCCCGCATCTCACCGGTGGCCATCCGGGGCAGATAGGTCCGCTTCTGCTCCTCGGTACCGAACAACGTCAGCAGTTTCGCCACGACGGTGTGCCCTCCCATCGCGCCCGCCAGACTCATCCATCCCCGCGCGAGTTCCTGGGTGACGCGTGCGTAGCACGGCATCGACACCGGTGAGCCGCCGAACTCCTCGGGCACGGCGAGCCCGTAGATCCCGATCTGTTTCATCTGCTCGATCCACTTCTCGGGGTAGGTGTTGGCGTGCTCCACCTCCTGCACGGACGGCTTGACCTCCCGGTCGACGAACGACCGGACGGTCTCGACGAGGAAGGACTCTTCGGCGGAGAGGGTGCTCATGAGGGGGTTCACCTGCGATCTGCGTGGGGACTCAATTTGTACGGCCATTTTGTGGCCACTGCGGATCGCTGTCAAGCTTCACAACGGCCACTGAAGTCTGATAGAACCGTGAGGGCATGATTTGGCCGCACATTTGAATCCGACCCCCTGGAGCAACAGTGCAGAGACGACGAGCCGTTCTGGTGGCACCGGCCTCCGACGACCGCAAGGCCCGCAAGGCGCTGGCCTCGATCGCCGACGAGGTGGTCCTCGACCTCGAAGACGCGGTGACCCCGGAGAACAAGAACTCGGCTCGCGCGGCGGCCGCCGACCTGGTCGCCGAGTTCGGCGCCGATCGTGCGATCTCGTTGCGCATCAACGCCATCGACACACAGTGGGCTGCCGCCGACCTCGCCGCGTGCGCCCAGATGCCGAATCTGACCTCGGTGGTGCTGCCGAAGGCCGACTCGCCCGCGGATCTCCGGTCCGCCGACGAACAGCTCGGCCGAGCGCCGGTCCGACTGCAAGCGCTACTCGAGTCACCTCGCGGCATCCGTGACGCGGGTGCGATCTGCGCGGCGACGAAGCGGCTCGACGCCGTCCTGATCGGTTACGCCGATCTCGCCGCCTCCCTGGGACGCAGCCCCGGCCTGCCCATGCACACCTGGCACGTCGTCCAGGACTCGGTGCTGCTCGCCGCGCGCGCGGCCGGCGTGGACGTCATCGACGGACCGCACCTGACCATCGCCGATGACGAGGACTTCCGAGGTTCCAAACGCTGGGTCCGCGACCTCGGCTTCGACGGCACCTGGGTGATCCACCCGGCCCAGCTCGCCAGTGCCATCGAGATCTTCACACCCGACGACGCGGCCATCGAGGACGCGCGACGCGTGCTCGACGCGCTCGAGAAGGCGGCCGCCGCGGGAGCGGGCGCTGCCGAGCTCGACGGCCGGATGCTCGACGAGGCGCTGGCCGTCTCCGCGCGACGCGTTCTGGCAAAGAGCGGAATCGATGTCTGAGCCGATCACCGTGGGCGGCCCGCACTTCGACGACCTCGCACACGGGCAGATTTTCGACGACGCCCCGTCGCTCACGCTGACCGACGGCCTCGCCGCGTCACATCAGATGATCCTCGGCGATCGTCTGCGCCTCGCACTCGACGCGCAGTTGTCCACACGGGTGACCGGCGGCGGCACTCTCGCACATCCCGGGCTGGTCACCGACATCGCGATCGGTCAATCCACCCTGGCCACACATCATGTCAAGGCAAACCTCTTCTACCGCGGCCTGCGGTTCCTGAGCCACCCCCGGATCGGCGACACGCTGACGACCGTCACCGAGGTGGTCGGGTTGCGCGAGAACACGCCCAGACCCGGTCGTGCCCCCACCGGTCTGGCCGCGTTGCACATGGTGACGACCGATCAGCACGGCGCCACCGTTCTCGACTTCCACCGCTGCGCGATGCTGCCGTTGTCCCCCGATGCCGACCCCGAGCGGACCGTGCACGCGGACGACCTGGGCACCATCGGACCTGGGACCGACGCGCCACCGTCCATCCCCGAGTGGGACCTCGAGACCTACCGGACGTCCGTGCGCGGAGAGCACTTTTCACCTGAGCTGGCTGGCCGCGTCTTCACCTCCAGTGCCGACGTGGTGTCCAGCGCACCCGAACTCGCCCGGCTCTCACTGAACATCGCGGCCACACACCACGATGAGCGGGTGGCCGGTGCGGCCGCCGGTGGTCGTCTGGTCTACGGCGGGCACACCATCGGACTCGCTCTCTCCCAGGCCAATCGGGCGCTTCCGAATCTGGTGACCGTTCTGGGCTGGGACTCGTGCGACCACACCGGTCCGGTCCACGAGGGCGACACCCTCAGCTCCGAGATCACTGTCGCAGAAGCCACCCCGCTCGCCGCCGGCGGCGGGATCCTGCACCTGCACTCCAAGGTCGTCGCGCACGGTGACGAGGACCGCGACGTCCTCGACTGGCGTTACCGCGTCCTGATGGCCTGACACCCTGTCGCGCACAGCCGTCTCTCCCCGAGGAGTCTCTTCACATGAGCCCGATCCCCCGCCCGCTCGAAGGCCTCCGCATCGTGGAGGTGTCGAGCTTCGTCGCCTCACCGCTGTGCGGCCTGACCCTCTCCCAGCTCGGCGCCGAGGTGATCCGCGTCGACCCGATCGGCGGCGCCGCCGATATCCACCGGTGGCCGGTCACCGGCGAGGGCACCTCGATCTATTGGACCGGGCTCAATCGCGGCAAGAAGTCCGTCACCGTCGACTTCCGTGATCCCCAGGGCCAGAATGCCATCCAGGACCTCGTCACCGACAGCGGACCGGGCGGCGGAATCCTCGTCACCAATGCGGGCGGGCGGTCGTGGATGAGCCACGAGACGCTGTCCGCCCGACGCTCCGACGTCATCACACTGGAGCTGCTCGGCCGCACCGACGGCACTCCGGGCGTCGACTACACGGTCAACGCGGGGCTGGGATTCCCGGCGATCACCGGACCCACCGATTACGCCGGCGTCGTCAACCACGCGTTGCCGGCATGGGACATCGCGTGCGGTCTCTATGCCGCACTGGCTATCACGGCCGCCGTCCGGCGCCGGGACCAGACCGGTGCCGGGGCACAGATCACCCTGCCACTCGAGGACACCGCCCTCGCCATCGCCGGGACGCTCGGATACCTCACCGAGCCCCAGCTGGGTGGCGGCAGCCGACCGGCCACCGGGAACGACGTCTACGGCACGTACGGCACCGATTTCGTGGCCGCCGACGGTGGTCGGTTCATGCTCGTCGCCCTCACACCCCGTCACTTCCGCGGCCTCGTCGAGATGACCGGCACCGGTGACGCGGTCGCGGCCGTCGAACGGGCACTCGACGCGGACTTCGGCAGAGAGGACGACCGGTTCCTCCACCGCGGTGTGCTCACACCGCTGTTCGCCGCGTGGTTCGCGCGGCACACCACCGCCGAGGTCGAGGCCGAGCTGGCCAACTCGTCCGTCCTCTGGGAGCGGTACCGCACCTTCGGCGAGGTCGTCGAATCAGGTGTTCTGCAGCGTAATCCGCTGTTCGCCGAGCTGGACCAGCCTGGCATCGGCACCTACCTGGCAGCGGGCCTGCCCGCGAGGTTCGACGGTGAGCACCTATTCGCCGGGCCGGCCCCCGACCTGGGTTCGTCGACCGGGTTCTGACCCTTCGAGACGCTCGCAAGCTCGCTCCTCAGGGAACAGAGCAATACACGGCCTTTCTGCTCCCTGAGGTGCGAGGAGCGCTAGCGACGAGCCACGAAGGGTTTGGTGAGCTCGCTCCTCAGGGAGCAGCCCAAGTCACCTGTGCGCCAAGTGGTCCGGTCGTGGTGGCGTCCCACCGTACGGTTCCTGCAGCGCGTTCGACTTCGCGTTGAAGACCACGAACAGGTTGCTGCGCGGGTAGGGCGTGATGTTCCCACCGGACGCGTGCAGGCAATTGGAGTCGAAGTAGAGCGCCGACCCGGCCGGTCCGGTGATCGTGTCGATGCCGAGCTCGTCGGCGAGGCTCGCGACGTCCTCTTCCTCCGGCGTCCCGACGGGCGGCCGGTACGAGGTGAGCGATTCACGATGGTAGTCACCGGGTGTCGAGCCCACACAACTGACGAACCGGCGGTGGGAACCGGGAATGATCATCAGTGGACCGTTGGTCGAGTAGTTCGGGGTCAGTGCCAGCGACACGCTCAGTGCGCGCGGCGCGGGCATGCCGTCCTCGGCGTGCCATGTCTCGAAGTCCGAGTGCCAGTAGAACGGTCCGCCGGCGAAACCCGGCTTCAAGTTGATCCGGCTCTGATGGATCGTCACGTCGTCGTCGAGGATCTGCCGGGCAACCCCGACAATGGCTTCCCGCGAACAGATCTCGGCGATGACGTCGCTGAGCCGATGCACCGCGAAGAGCGATCGGACGTCACCGTTGGACGATTCGCGGATCACCCGCTCGTCGTCGCCCAGTCGCTCGGTGATCGACTCCACCTCGCGGAGACAGGCAGCGATGTCGGCGTCGGCGAGAATGTTTGTCTCCGTGTGATATCCACGGTCGGCGTAGCGTCGGAGCTCGGGCGCCGACAGGGGCCCGGGATTGCCCATGCTGCCCCACACCGTGTTGTGCGGGCGCGGCTCGATCTGACTCCGCCGGGCGAGCCGGGTGCGGTAGACGTCGACACTCGTGTTCGCGGAATGCCCGGCCTCTGGAGTTCGTGTTGCTGTGTGAGTTCCCACGATCTGTTCGATCCTTTCCCTCATCCGGCGGCCGCTCTCGAAGCAGAATGTGCCTCGGCGGCAGGCAAGGTGATTGTGTTGTGCGATCGTCGGACGACCATGCGTCGCGATCTCGTACGGCGTCGGCGGCGCGATCGGTCTTCACGCATGCCGGGTTCGTCCGTATATCTGCACCCTGCCAGCAACAACGATGCCCCGCAACCATGCTGGTATGCGGGGCGGACACCGTCATCGACTCAGCCGCGCCGGGCGTACTCCAGGATCACCTCGACGGCCCGGGCGGCACTCTGGCACGCACCCTCCATCGTCGTGGTCCAGTCGGTACGGGTCCAGTCTCCGGCGAGCGCGAGTCCGCCGACCTCGGTGCGCTGGTCTGGGCGCAGGCCCGCGGTTCCGGGTCGTTGTGCGAAAGTCGATTTCGGCATCCGGACCACGTGGCTGTGGACGACCTCGGCGTCGGCCGCCTGCGGAAAGTACCGACGCAACATGTCCATCTGGATCTCGGTGATCTCGGCGTTCGTCTTCGAGATCAGGTCATACGACGCCGACACCGTCGTCGAATAGAAGTGATTGTCGCGCGGTTCGCGCCCGTGCATGCGCTGGCGGTCCCACACCTGTTCCAGCACACCCTCACCGCCGTACAGGATCTCGCCCCAGTCGGCCATCCCGATCGAGCGGTCGAGATAGAGGTTCACACTCACGATGGGCACCGGGGTCAGGTTCTCGACGGCGCGGTAGATCCGGTCGTGTCCCGGGACCTGATCGAGGAGTCCCTTCACATCCCACACCGGCACCGCGCAGATGACGGCGTCGGCGGCGACCTTCTCGCCGCCGGCGAGGGTCACACCGGTCACGGTCCCGTCGGTCACGTCTATCGACGACACCACCGCGCGGTGGCGGACCTCCACACCGGCATCGGCGAAGCGCTTCTCGGCACCGTGGATGAACAAGGTGTCGAGGTCGACGGTGGGGTAACCGATGGAGATCGGCGTCCGCGTCTCCCGCGCCCGCCGGGCACCCGTCACCAGCAGATCCGCCGGGACCTTGGCCGAGGAGATGTCCGGCTTGTCACCGGTCAGGCCGATGACGATGCCGTCCCACAGCGCATCCCGTGCCGACTGCGGCATCCCGATACGGCGGAACCACTCGTCGGCGGTGACGTCGTCGAGCCAGTCGGGCTGCCGAAAAGCCTGGCGTATCAGCGTGATCTGGGCACGCACGGTCCGCAACCGGTCAAGACCGGTCACTCCCGGCAGATCGCCGAGCGCCGCCCGGAGCCCGGACAGGCCCGCAAAGCCCGACCTGCGGGTCGCTCCGCCGGGCATCCGGACGGTCATGTGTCCCGGAAAGGCGACATGCTCGCGAGTGCCGACGCTGTCCAGGTAACGCATGAGGTGCTCGTATCCGCTGGCGAACACATGCTGGCCGTTGTCGGGGACATCGTCGACGACGTGCAGCGGCATCGAGATGGTGCGACCACCGAGAGAACCGCGTCGTTCGAGGACGGTGACCCGTTGACCTGCTTCGGCGAGCCACACCGCCGACGCCAGACCGGCGAGTCCCCCGCCCACGACCACGCAATGCATGCGCCACAGATTAGCGGTCAGTGCTGACCGGTACCGGGAATGCGCTGTTTCCCATCCCCTCCCGACGACGGCCGGCGCTCACCCGGTCATCTTGACGTCCTTGGCGGCGCCGAGGACGGACAGGGCCTGCGGCACCAGGACGAGGCCCAGGACCGCCATCGCCAGCGTCCACGACCCGGTGACGTCATGGATCGCGCCGATGACGATCGGACCGGCCGCCGCCGCCAGATAGCCGACGGACTGCGCCATCCCGGACACCTGGCCCGTCTGCTCGGACCCCGAGCTGCGCAACACCATGAAGAGGAGGGCCAGGCTGATCGACGAGCCCGGCCCGACCATCACGCAGGCCGCCCAGAACCCCGGCCACACGTCGGTGCTCAGCAGACCCACGAAACCGACGGCGCAGACGGTGATCACCGACAGGGTCACGGCACGCTGATCGGCGAAGCGACCGGCGACGATCGGCGCGAGCAGCGACATGATCAGGGCGACCACCTGCGCCGACGCCAGCACGGCGCCCGCCCGCAGCGGCGACATCCCGGTCTCGACGAGGTACTGCGGCAACCAGGCCACGAACGTGTAGAAGATCAACGACTGCGTTCCCATGAACACCGTGATCGCCCACGCGATCGGGTTCTTCAGCAACGACGTCGCCTGCCCGGCCGAGGTCACCCGATGAACCATCGGCAGCTGCGGAATCCAGACGACCACGGCGACCAGGGCGAGGAGCGCCCACGTCGCGAGAGCGAGGCGCCAGTTCCCGCCCAGCGCGTCGTTGATGGGAACACTCACCCCGGATGCCACCGCGGCCCCGCCGGACAGCGTCATCGAGTAGAGGCCCGTCAGCAGCCCGGAGCGATGGGCGAAGTCTCGCTTGATCAACGCCGGCAGCACGACGTTGCAGGTCCCGATGGCTGCTCCGATGACGGCCGAGCCGGCGAAGAGGGCCGCCGCGGACGGGATCAGGCGCACGAGGATGCCGACGATCAGCACGAGCAACGCGCCGAAGATGACCCGCTCGATGCCGAAGCGGTTGGCGAGGCGCGGCGCGACCGGCGCGGAGATCCCGAAGAAGAGCACCGGCAGCGCGGTGAGCAGACCGGCGACCGCACTGCTGAATCCGGCGTCGTCGGAGATCGTGCCGATGAGGGGCCCGACGGCCACGACGGCCGGCCGCAGATTGGCGGCGACGAGCATCACCCCGACGGCGGTGACGATCACCCCGACGCCGGTCTTCTCGTGGGCGGACAGGGCCTGTCCGCTCACTCCGGCACCTCGGTGAAGTCGACGTAGGCGTACACGGCCGCGCGCGCCGCACCGGCGTCGCCGCGCTCGATGGCGTCGACGACGTCGCGATGGCCACGCGGGTGCGTCTGTTCGGCCAGCGGACCTCGCACCACCGACGGGTGCGTTCGGGCGATCACCTCGGCGATTCCGTCATACATCTCGATGAGCAGCGCGTTGCGCGAGGCGACGACGATCTCGGCGTGAAAGGCGATGTCCGCCTCGGTGTATCGATCGAGGTCGCCGTCGGCCAGCGCAGCCTCGGTGCGCGCCAGCAGCATGCGCAGCCGTTCCACGTCGGCTGCGTCGGCCCGACCGGCCGCACCGGCCGCCGCCTCGCTCTCGAGCGCGCGACGCACTTCGAGCAGATCCCGGAGCTCCGACGGCGCAGAGCGTCGGGCGATGGCACCGGCGAGCGGGCTCCGACCACGCACATAGGTTCCGTCGCCGCGCCGCGGCTCCAGCATGCCGGCGTGTTCGAGCGCCCGGGCGGCCTCCCGAATCGTGTTCCGGCCCACGCCGAACTGCGCCACGAGTTCGGGCTCGGCAGGAATCCGCTCGCCGAGCGGCCAGGTGCCGTCGGTGATCAGCTCCTGCATCCGTTGCACGACGAGCTCGCTGGTCCTGCGCGGTGGGGTGATCTGTCCGGACACCGAAACAACCTAACATCCCATGTTTAAGCCCCGTCCGACCGTGGCGTCCCGGCCCCCTGCGACCGCGGCGTCAGCAGCCAGACGCGCGGGCACCGGCTTCGGTGACCCGACCGGAACTCTCAGCGGAACAGCAGTCGCAGGCCGCCGGACGGCCGCCGTCGACACCGATCGCGGGGACGCAGCACGCGTCGCCGCGCCACGCGTTGATCCCCTCCCGGACCGCTATCACCGAGATGACCAGGGCAGCAACCGGATCTGCCCACGACCAGCCGAGCAATCCGTTGAGGGCCAACCCGACCAGCAGCACCGCCGACAGATAGGTGCAGAGCAGCGTCTGCTTGGAGTCGGCCACAGCGCTCAGCGAGCCGAGCTCGCGGCCGGTTCGACGTTCGGCCCACGACAGCAGCGGCATCACGAGCAGACTCACCGCGGCCAGCGCGATACCGATCGACGAGTGCCGCGCCTCGTCGCCGAGACCGACCAGCGAACGGACCGAGTCGACGCCGACGTATGCCGCCAGGGCGAAGAACGAGATCGCGATGATCCGCAGCGCCATTTTCTCCCGCCGCTCCGGGTCGGAACCGGCGAACTGCCACGCAACCGCAGCCGCGGAGGACACCTCGATGACGGAGTCCAGACCGAACCCGATCAGGGCACCCGAGGAGACACGCATCCCCTCGCTGATCGCGATCACGGCCTCGATCACGTTGTAGGCGATGGTCGCCGCGACGAACCAGCGAATACGGCGCTGCAACAACGTCCGTCGCGCGGCGCCCGGGCCGGGCCGCCGCACCGACAGGGAGCCCGGTTCGGCGGCCATCAGCAGCAGCCTTCCTCGCCTGATGCGGGACAGCATGCCGGATCGACCGCCAGGACCAACCCGAGGAGATCATCCAATGCATGCCCGATCTTGCTGTCCGCCAGCTCGTATCGGGTTCGACGACCCTCCGGCACTGCGACGACGAGGCCACATCCGCGCAAGCAGGCCAGGTGATTGGACAACACCTGACGCGAGACCCCGATGGTGTCCGCGAGTTCGGACGGGAAGGCCCCACCCGAGCGCAGCCGGAGCAGCACCTGGGTACGCGTGGAGTCCGACAACGCGTACCCGAACCTCGTCAATGCGTCACGCTGAGCCACCGCCGCCGATTCCATGGGACATGACAGTACAGAATTTCCTGTATTCAGGAAACCCTGTACCGCAGTCGCGATCTCGGCGGCGTCTGCCCAACCCACGGCAGATGCCCACGGTTGATCAGAAATGGTTGGTTACCCTAACCTAACCACCATGCAACCGAAGCGGTATCTCGCCGTCCCGTTCATGCTCATCGCCGTACTCGTGTTCGCCCTGGGATGTTCGTCCGGGGACGACGGGAACTCCGGCGCGGACTCCGCGGAGGCCACGGCGACGACCACCGTCGACCACCAGTACGGATCGACAGTGATCGACGGCGTCCCGAAGCGGGTGGTCACCCTCACCGGTGCGACCGCCTGGACCGACTCGTTGATCAAGCTCGACGTCCCGATCACCGCCGAGTTCGTCTCCGCCGGATACTCGGGTCCGGACAACCGGTTCGCATGGACCCCGCCGCACGAGTCCACCGTCATCCCGGTCGATGTCGGCGCCTCGCCGGGCGTCGCCGAGGTCGCCGAGTTCGAGCCGGATCTGATCCTCGCGGGATACCTGCCCGATCGAGCGGCGTACGACGTCCTCGCGAAGGTGGCGCCGACAATCCCGGTGATGAGCACCGAGACGGTCAACGACACCTGGCAGCAGGTGTTGAGCACCGCGGGCAAGATCTTCGACAAGGAGGACCAGGCGTCGCAGGCGCAGACGGAGGTCGAGGAGAAGATCGACGCGATCAAGAAGAAATACCCTGCGGCACAGGACAAGACGGCAACCTTCGGTCAGCTGACACCCGAGCGGCAGTTCGGTGTGGTCACCTCCGACAACGATCCTTCCGCCAAGCTGCTCGCGGAGGTCGGCCTGCGGCTGGACCCCGCTGTCACCGGGCTGTCGGACAACGGTCAGCGCGTCGTCGTATCGAGTGAACGAGTGGATCTGCTCGGCTCTGATCTGCTGATCTTCTGGCCGCTGGTCGGCGGACCCGAGGTCTTCGGGACCATCCCGGGATGGGACTCGTTGCCCGCGGTCCGATCCGGCGCGACGGTGTTCCTGACCAACGACACCGCCTCGGCATTCGGGACGCCGACGGTCTACTCGGTTCCGTGGGCTGTCGACGCCCTCGAGCCCGCATTGGCCAAGATCGCCGCATGAGCGTCGCTCTGCAGACGGGGCCCGGGGTCCGTGGCCCACAGGTCAAGTCGCCCCATGCCGGCCCGTTCGATGTTTAGATGAGCCATGTCGTTCGGGCTGCGCACGAGTTGGCTGCGCGTGGGTGTCATCGGTCTTGTCCTCGGCGTGATCGCCGGAGTGCTCGCGAGCGCGCCTCCCGCGCAGGCGGCACCCGGCCCGGGTTCACCGTTGCCGTCGGCCGATCCGTTCTACTCCTACGACGCGTCGCTGGCCGGGGTGGCACCCGGCGCGGTGCTCCGCAGCCGTCCCATGCAGTTCCGGACACCCACGATGTCCACACCGATCACCGGCTCGCAGGTGCTCTACCGCACCACCGACCAGTTCGGCGCGAGCGTGGTGACGGTGGCGACCGTGCTCCGGCCGCTGACCCCGGGTCCCGCCCGCCTGGTCTCCTACCACATGGCGTACGACGCGCTCGGGTCCCAGTGCGACCCGTCGTACACCCTCAGCGGCGGGTACACCAACGGCACCGCAACCGCCGAACAGGGCGTCATCGCAGGCTATCTCGCTGCCGGTTACACCGTCGTGGTCCCCGACTACGAGGGCGAGAAGCTGCAGTGGACCATCGGCCGGCAGTCGGGATACGCCGCTCTCGACGGCGTCCGCGCCGCCCAATCGTTCCTGCGGCTGCCGCGATCGACCCCGGTCGGCCTGGTCGGTTACTCCGGCGGGTCGATCCCCACGCAGTTCGGAGCCGAGGTCGCGCCGCGGTACGCCCCCGAACTCAACATCGTGGGTGCGGCCGCGGGCGGTCTCCCCGTCGACCTCGCGCACAACCTGCCCTACATCAACGGCAGCGCGAAGTGGGCGGGCGTCATCCCCGCGCTGGTGGTCGCCTATCAGCGCACGTACCGTCTCGACACCTCGACCTTCCTGTCGGCGCGGGGCCTGCAGGTCGCCCAGGACGTCAGCGACGAGTGCATCTCCGAGTTCGCGTCGAAGTATGCGGGCCTCACGAGCGCGGACATGGTCAAGCCGCCGTACACCGGTTTGCTCGATGTGCCGCAGGTGGTGCGGGCGATCAACGACAACATCATGGGCCGTTCGGGCACTCCGTCGACGAAGATGCTCCTCGCGGTCGGTCATTACAACGCGATCGGCGACACCCTCATGATCACCGGCGATGTCATCGGCCTGGCGGACGAATACTGCTCGCGCGGCGTCGACATCACCTATCGACAGCTCAACGGCCTGACGCATCAGGAGGCGTTCCTGCCGTTCGAGCCCCTCGCCCTGCAGTACCTCACGGAGAGGTTCGCGGGCGCGCCGACGCACAGCAACTGCGGTTCGCTGCCACGCGGGAACAGCCTGGCACCGCTTCCGGTGCCCTGACCTCGGGGATCACCCCGGTAGCGTCTCACCGCCGATCGGCGCCAACACCTCGCCGGTGTAGTACGACGACAGCTGTTCGGCCGCGAAGAACACATACGACGGTGCGATCTCGTCGGGCTGGGCGGCGCGTCCCATCGGCGCCTGCGTGCCGAAGTCCTTGACCGCGTCGGCGGGCATCGTGGCCGGGATGAGCGGTGTCCACACCGGTCCCGGGGCCACGCAGTTCACCCGGATCTTCCGCTCCATCAGTGCCTGCGCCAGGGAATAGGTCAGCGCGAGAACAGCCCCCTTGGTCGCCGAATAGTCGATGAGGCTGTCGTTGCCGCGCAAGCCGTTGATCGACGACGTGTTGATGATGGCGCCGCCGCCGGTCAGATGCGGGACCGCCGCGCGGGTGGTGTGGAAGAAGCTGTCGATGTTGACGTCGAACGTCCGCCGCCACTGCTCCGGCGTCAACTCCATGAAGTCGTCGACGATCTCCTGATAGGCGACGTTGTTCACCAGGATGTCCAACGCCCCGAGCTCGTCGACGGTCCGCTTCACGACATCGGCACAGTGCGCCGGATCGGCGAGGTCGCCGCGGTAGGCACGGGCCTGCCGTCCCTGCGCCTCGATGAGTTCGACGGTGTGCCGGGCGTCGTTGTCCTCTTCCAGATAGGCGATGGCGACGTCGGCGCCCTCCTTCGCGAAGGCGACCGCGACCGCCCGACCGATACCCGAGTCACCACCCGTGATGAGCGCGGTCTTGCCCGCCAGCAGATCGCGACCGCGGTACTCGCGCATCTCGTCCCGCGGTCGGTCACCCATCTCATCGGTCTCACCGGGGTACGGGATCGTCTTCGCCACGTGCTCGGGGTTCTCGTCACTCATGTCCGACGTTTGCCCGCGCGGACGCGCGCGGAAACATCGCCACGCGCCCCGGGTCGGTGAGCGTCAGGGGTGCTCGTCCGGAATCTCCTGGTCGAGCTTCTCGTCGAGGGACTCCCCCTCGCGCTGTTCCCGCGCCGTCGTGCCGGTCCGGTCACTGGCCGACCAGTCCTCCGGCGGATCCATGCCCTCCTCGAGCGGGTCCTGCCCGAGTCGGTCCTCGTCGAGGTCCTCGAAACCGGCCGTCGACGTCAGATCGGGGTTGATGCCCTCGGTTGCCGCCGTCGCGCTGTCACCCGCGTTCTCGGTGCTCATTCTCGTCCTCCTCGTCGTAACCGGGATCGGTGCCCGTTGCGGTCGGCGCCTCGATGCCGCCGGCCCGAGCGGCTCGCAGATACCCGGGTGACACCGACCCGAAACGATCTCCGCGAGTCCGGCATCGGTGACACGACCAGGTCGATTCCCGCCCGGCGCGACGGCCAGGTAAGCTCATTTTTCGCCCGAGACCGCTGGCTTCCTTGTTGATTTGTGGTTTGTAGGGGTGAGGGTGACAGACGCCAACGATCACACCGCCGGCGAGTCCCGCATCAGTCACGTCGGCAGCTTCCGGTTCTTGTTCGACACCCAGGAGTGGGAGTGGTCCGACGAGGTCGCCGAGATGCACGGCTATCGGCCCGGTGAGGTGACTCCGACGACGGAGTTGATCGCCGGGCACAAGCACCCGGACGACAGGCAGTCGTTCGAGGAACTGCTCGCGACCATGCTCGACCGGCGGATTCCGTTCTCGAGCCGGCATCGCATCGTCGACACCGAGGGTCAGGTCCGTCATGTCGCTGTCGTCTCGCAGCAACTCACCGACGAGTCCGGCACGGTCATCGGCGCGGAGGGCTTCTACCTCGACCTGACGGCGATCGAGGAGAAGGCCGTCAAGGACCGCGTCGACGAGCACGTCGCGCGGTTCCGGGAGCATCAGGGAGTCATCGAACAGGCCAAGGGCATGATCTCGCTGGCCTACGGCGTGAGCGCCGATCGTGCATTCGAGGTCATGCGGTGGCGGTCCCAGACGGCGAACGTCAAGGTGAACGAGCTCGCTCGGTCGATCGTCACCGGCGTTCACAAGTACGTGGTGTTGCCGGACCCGGTGCGGCAGTCCTTCGACCACCTGCTGCTCAACGCCCACCAGACGGACAACCAGAGCTCTCCGCACTCGAACTCACACTGATCACCACACCGTTCGTTCATCGCCCCGCGGCGGTTTCGTCGCAGGCGATCTGGGGTATCAGAGACCGCATGACGACTCGCCGGAGATCGGCGGTGGTCCCTGCGGCTCGCGAAGCCGCGATCGCGTAGGCCCGGTTGAGTAGACAGCCGTTCGGACCCGAGTGAACGGATGTGGCAGTGAGCAGTGGGCAGCCCAGCGGAACAGCAACCCTCGAGACGGCGGGGGCGAGCACGACACGAGGCCGGACGGCGATGTCGACCGGTCTGCGCGCGCGGACGGGCACCGGCGTCGCGCGTGTGCGCGTCGCGTCGGTCCCGCAGTCCCATGTGTACGTCCGCCACCTGTCCCCGCTCAACGGAACGGTCAGCAACCTCGAGACCGGGCCGGTCTCGGTGGTGCGCCTGCCCGATCCGGAGCCCGCCGACGGCGCGACGGTTCCGGGGGGCTGGTGGCCTCCGCTGATGCTCGATCCCGCCTGGATCGCGCGGCACCACGACGAGTTCGACGTCTTCCACCTCCATTTCGGGTTCGACGCCATCGAGCCGGCGGTGATGTCCGCGGTGGTCGACGAACTGCGCACACACGGCAAACCGCTCGTGTACACGCTGCACGATCTGCGCAATCCGCACCACCCCGAGCCGGGCCATCACGAAGCGGTCCTGGACATCCTGGTGCCCGCAGCCGACGAGGTCATCACGCTGACCCCCGGTGCGGCCGATGAGATCGCACGCCGCTGGCAGCGCGAGGCGACCGTGCTCCCCCATCCCCATGTCGTCCCGCCGGGACGGTTCGCCGCGCGCAGACCGCACACCGACGAGTTCGTCGTGGGCGTCCATGCCAAGAGCATCCGCGCCAACATGGACCCGTTGCCGGTGATCATGACCCTGCTCGAAGCGGCCGCCGACTACCCGGACATGACCGTCGCGATCAACCTGCACGAGGAAGTGTTCGTCCCGGGCACACACGCCTACAACCCCGACTTCGGCACGACCGCGCTGGCGCTGTCCCGGCATCCATATGCGCGCGTGCGGGTCCACGACTACTTCACCGACGACGAGCTGTGGGACTACCTGCGGGGCCTGTCGGTATCGGTACTTCCGTACCGATTCGGCACCCACTCGGGCTGGCTCGAGGCCTGCCACGATCTCGGCACCACCGTCATCGCACCGAGTTGCGGCTACTACCACCAGCAACAGGACTGCCTGTCGTACGAGTTCACCGAGGACCGTTTCGATCCGGACTCGCTGGTTTCGGCTCTGGCACAGGCCTATACGGCCCGGCCGTCGGCAGCCCTGTGGCCGGAGCGGCGCGCACAGCGCCGGTCTCTCGCCGACGACCACGCCGCCCTCTACACCCGGATCATGGATGCGTGACACCCTGAAGATCGCCATCGTCGCGTCGAGCCGCTATCCGATCGCACAGCCCTTCGCCGGCGGACTCGAGGCCCATGTCTGGCATCTCACGCGCGCCCTGACACTCGCCGGCCACGAGGTCACGCTGTTCGCGGGCGCGGGCAGCGACCTCCCGGTCGACTCGGATCGCCTGCGCGCGGAGCTGTTCGAACCTTCCGCGGCCGCACGCTCGGACGTGTCGATGCCCCAGCTCGAAGCGCTGCAGGATCATCACTCGTATCTGTCGCTGATGCTCTCGTTCACCCGCAACCCGGGTGAATACGACGTGATCCACAACCACAGCCTGCACTATCTCCCGGTTGCCATGGGTCCGGCGGTGCGGACGCCGATGGTCACGACGCTGCACACCCCGCCCACGCCGTGGCTCGAGTCGGCGCTGGCCCTCGCACCCGACACCCGCTGCGTGGCGGTCAGCAGGCACACAGCGCGGTCGTGGTCGCATGTGATCGGCGAGATACCGGTGGTGCACAACGGAGTTCAGCTGGATCGCTGGCCTGCCGGTCCAGGTGGGGACGACCTGGTCTGGTTCGGTCGCTTCGTCCCGGAGAAGGGCGCTCACCTCGCCATCGAGGCCGCGCACCGTGCCGGTCGCCGGCTCCGGCTGGCCGGCCCGATCAGCGATGCGCGTTACTTCGAGCAGCACATCGCGCCATCGCTCGGCGACCTCGTCCACTACGAGGGTCACCTCCACCAGCACGACCTGGCCCGCCTGGTCGGTTCGTGCGGCGCGACGCTGGTCACCCCGGTCTGGGACGAGCCGTACGGCCTCGTGGTCGCGGAATCGCTCGCCTGCGGAACCCCGGTGGCGTGCTTCGCCCGCGGCGGCATCCCGGAGATCGTCGGCGACGACGCGGGCGTCCTGGTGCCGCCGGGCGACGTCGACGCGATGGCCCTCGCCGCGCAGGAGGCGCTCACCATCGACCGGGATCTCGTGCGACGCCGCGCCGAGGATCATTGCTCCGACACCGCGATGATCAACCGGTACACCGACATCTACGCCGATCTGGTCGCCGGACGTCCGCTCACCGGCACCGAGCCGCTCGCTCGGGAGGTACCGGTGTGATCGGCTACTACGTGCATCATCAGGGACGCGGCCACTGTTCGCGTGCCACCGCCATCGCCGGCCGCATCGGCACCGATGTCGTCGCGCTGACCAGCGCCCCGCTGTCCGATCCGGCGTTCAGCGAGGTGATCACCCTCGAGCGCGACGACGCCGAGCCGGAGCCGCGCGACGTCGACGCGGGCGGTCTGTTGCACTGGGCGCCACGACACGACGGCGGTCTGCGGACGCGTATGGCGCAACTGGCCGAGTTCGTCGCGGAACGCACCCCGGCGGCCGTCGTCGTCGACGTGTCGGTGGAGGTGACCCTGTTCCTCCGGCTGCTCGGCGTACCGGTGATCGTGACGGCGCAGCCCGGCATTCGTGACGACCTACCGCATCAGCTCGCCTACCGGGCTGCCGATGCGATCATCGCGCCCTGGCCCGCAGAGCTCTATCAGCCGGACTGGCTTCGAGAGCATCTGCCGAAGACGGTCTTCACCGGCGGAATCTCCCGTTTCGACGGGCGACTCCCCGTCTCGCACCCCACGTTCGCCACCGACGTCCTCGTCCTGACCGGTGCCGGCGGGAAACCCGGTGGACCTCACCCCGCGACCACCCTCGCCGACGAGCTTCCGGGCCGCACCGTCGTCGGGCTCGGTCCGGCCTTCGGAACCTGGGTCGACGACCCGTGGCCGTTCCTGTGCAGCGCCCGGGTCACCGTCATCGGCGCAGGTCAGGGGAGCGTCGCCGATGCCGCCGCAGCCGGCCGGCCAGCGGTGGTGATCCCCGAGGACCGACCGTTCGCCGAACAGCGGGCAACCGGCAACACGCTCGCACGCTCCGAACTCGCACTCGTCACGTCGTCGTGGCCGGACGCCGAGAGCTGGCGGTCGATCCTCGACACCGTCGGGGACTCGGCGCCGGCGTGGTCGCGCTGGCAGACCGAGGGTGCCGCCGAGCGGGCCGCGCGGGCCATCGAAGCGGTCGCGCACCGATGACCGGCTCCCCCGAGGTGGTCGCGGTCATCACGATCGTGTCGGGGCGACACCTCCACCTGCGACGCCAGCTCGATGCATTCGCCCATTCGACCCACCGGCCCGACATACACCTCATCGTGGCGATGGACGATCCGGTGATCGCCACGGTCGTCGCGGGACATCCGGTGCGTGTCATCCACTTCCGCAACGACGACCCGAGCACTCTGCAACTCGCCGACGCGCGCAACGCGGGGGCGGCGGCCGCGATCGCGGCGGGAGCGTCGATCCTGGTGTTCCTCGACGTCGACTGCATACCCGGCCCGGACATGCTCGAACGCTACCTGCGGTCCTGCGCGGCCACGCCGGACCTGACTCTCCTCTACTGCGGTCCGGTCACCTATCTGCCGTGTGACCAGCCGACCTTCGACGCCCGCGAACTCCCCCGATTCACCGATCCACATCCGGCACGCCCGTCACCGGGATGCGGGCAGACCCAGCTGTCGTCGGAACTGATGCTGTTCTGGTCGTTGTCGTTCGCCGTGCGGACCTGCGACTGGCTCGCCCTCGGCGGCTTCCACCCCGGTTACCGCGGTTACGGGGGTGAAGACACGGACTTCGCGATGTGCGCGCGCGACAACGGATTCCGGATCGCCTGGGTCGGCGGAGCGCACGCTTATCACCAGCACCACCCGGTCTCGAAGCCGCCCGTCGAGCATCTCGAGGACATCCTCCGCAACGCCCGGGTCTTCCACCGGCGCTGGGGCACGTGGCCCATGGAGGGATGGTTGCGGGCCTTCGCCGAACGCGGCCTGGCCGCCTACGACGCCGCCGGCGATGACTGGCGACCGGTCAGCGGCGGAATTTCGAGAACGCGATGACGACGCCTCGGGACGCGGCGTCCGGGCCCGGTTCGTCGTAGGTGATCGTGTGGGTGTCGGTGACGGTCTGCACGATCCGCCATCCGAACGTCGACTGCTTGAGGGTCACGTCCCCGAGGAGTTCGCCACGGATCTCGCCGATCACGCCCTGCGATGACAGGTACAGAGTGAGCTCGATCGACGATCCGTCGGCGGCGGCGGAGATGATCTGCGAGCAGATCTCGTCCACGGCCACCTTCGCGTCGATCACGTCGTCGAGCGCCCAGTCATCGACGTAGAGAGCGGTCTCGACCAGGGCGCGCACGAGTGCGAGACGATCGGTGGCGGCCGGCACCCGCAGCACCGTCGGCGTACCGCCGGCGATCGATAGCTGGGAGGTCGCATCGGAATCGGTCATCAAATGAGTCTTCTTCGCCCGTTGATTGGTGGTGCCGATCTCGGCTGGTCTGGTCATGAGTGCCCCGTGATTCCGTGTTCCAAACCGCGGCTCGAATGGAGTGGCCGCGCCCGTCAGTGCCCCCAACACGTCTCGACACGGTAGCAGAGCTCCGGCCGGCGGTCGGATTCGATGAGATGCACGTCTCGGTACGTCCCATTTCCGACGAAGGTGTCGGCACGTCGACGTTTCATCTCCGGCCTGTAGCGGTACACCGAGCGCACCGAGGTCGGTTGCCCAGCCGCTGACCACCGAACCACCACCAGACAGCGCAGGGAGTGCACCATGCCAGATCTGACACCCGAACGAGAAGTCGCCTCACGAGAGGCCATCGCCCGCCGCCCGGCACGAAAGTCACGAGGACTGAAGGCCATCGGCCTCCTCGGCTTCGTCTGCCTCGGACTCATGCTGGTGCTCGCAGGCCTCGCGATCGCCGCCGGAGCAGGCGACCGCGATGCGACCGTGTGGCTGGCGATCGGCGCCGTCCTGGTCGGGCTGTTGGCGATCGGCCTGCTCATCAGCAGCCGCGTCCTGCTTCGACGTCGCGCGGCCAGGGACGGCGATCGGGCCCATCAGGACCCGATCCAGCCGGAGACGACCGCCGAGGAAGCCGAACGGTACGAGGAGCGCTTCCACGACTTCCCGGTGGAACACGCCGGCAAGCGGGAGCGAGGACGCGACGACCGCCTGGAAGAGATGCAGGACGACGGTCGTCGACACAACGATGGAAAGGCCTGAGCATGCGTGCAGTGACCTGGCAGGGCAAACGACAGGTGTCGGTCGACACCGTGCCCGACCCGAAGATCATCGAGCCCACCGACGCCATCATCAAGATCACCTCGACCAACATCTGCGGATCCGACCTGCACCTGTACGAAGTGCTCGGCCCGTTCATGCAGGCCGGTGACATCCTCGGACACGAGCCGATGGGGATCGTCGAAGAGGTCGGCAAGGACACCGGCGATCTCCGCGTCGGCGACCGGGTGGTGATTCCATTCCAGATCTCCTGTGGCACATGCCTTTTCTGTCATGACGGCCTCATGACGCAGTGCGAGACGACCCGCGTCACCGACCAGGGGACGGGCGCGGCACTGTTCGGGTACACGCAGCTCTACGGGTCGGTGCCCGGCGGGCAAGCCGAGTATCTCCGCGTGCCCCAGGCCCAGTTCACACACATCAAGGTGCCGCTGGAGAAGCCCGACTCGCGCTATGTGTACCTGTCGGACGTGCTGCCGACGGCTTGGCAGGCCGTGGCCTACGCCGAGATCCCGCGGGGCGGAACCGTCACCGTGCTGGGTCTCGGCCCCATCGGCGACATGGCCGCCCGTATCGCCGCCCACCAGGGCGCGCGGGTGATCGGCGTCGATCGCGTGCCCGAACGGCTGGCACGGGCCGAGGCCCGCGGCATCGAGACGGTGAACTTCGACGCAGTCGACAACGTCGGCGATGCCATCCGCGACCTGACCGGCGGCCTGGGCACCGATTCCGTCATCGACGCCGTCGGCATGGAGGCTCACGGATCACCGATCAACAAGGCGCTGCAGAGCGTGGTCGGACTGCTACCGGATGCGGTGGCCCGCAAGGCGATGTCCGAGATGGGCACCGACCGGCTGGGTGCGTTGTACTCCGCGATCGACATCGTCAAGCGCGGCGGGACGATCTCGCTCTCCGGGGTCTACGGCGGCGCGGCCGACCCGCTCCCCATGCTGACCATGTTCGACAAGCAGATCCGGCTCCACATGGGTCAGGCGAACGTCAAGAGGTGGGTCGACGACATCATGCCGCTGCTCACCGACGACGATCCGCTGGGCGTGGACACCTTCGCCACCCACGAACTGCCGCTCGAGGAGGCCCCGCAGGCCTACGAGACCTTCCAGCAGAAGAAGGACGGCATGGTCAAGGTCATCCTCAAGCCGTGACGCCCGGAGGCGTGCCGCGGCCCTTGGTGGCGGCACGCCCGGCATCGGCCTGCACGTCGTCGCCGTCCGGACCCTCGACGACGACCTCTGCGCGCAAGGTCTCGATGATGCGCGTCAGCAATCGCGACACATGCATCTGCGAGATGCCCACCTCGCGTGCGATCTCACTCTGCGACATCGATTTGAAGAATCGAAGCGTGAGAATCGTGCGCTCCCGTTCGGTGAGCCGTTCCAGTGCCGGCTGCAGCGTCACGAATTCCTCGACCAGCTCCAGGCGCGAGTCCTCGTCGCCGAGTGTGTCGGCCAGAGTCCAGCCGTCGGTCGAGGAGCCGGCTTCGGCGTCGATCGAACTCGCGGTGTAGGCCGACCGCGCGACCATCCCCTCGATCACCTCGCTGACGGGCAGGTCGAGGTGTTGGGCGATCTCACTCGGGCGCGGCGACCGTCCGAGCGACTGCAACAACTCCTCACTCGCCTTGGCGATGTTGAGTGAGGCCTCTTGCGCCCGGCGAGGCACCCGGATGGACCAGGTGCTGTCGCGGAAGTAGCGCTTCACCTCACCCATGACGGTCGGCACCGCGAAGGCGAGGAAGTTGTTGCCGCGCTCGACGTCGAAACGGTCGACAGCGTGCATGAGCCCGATCCGCGCCACCTGACGCAGATCGTCGATGGGCTCGCCGCGTTCGGAAAAGCGCCTGGCGACATGGTCTGCCAGTGGCAGACACCGCGCGATGACATCCTCTCGCAGCCGGGTACGGCGATCGTCGTCCACCTCGTCGCGCATCGCGCGGAGAGACGGCAGGACATCGCTGTAGTCGTCGTGATCGCCCCGGTCACCCGACGCCATTCTCACCACCAGACTTCGCATACAGCTCGAGATTCGATGCGCAGACCTCGTGTCGCATCCGAAACAGGAATGATGTGCGCACCGGTTTCGACGCATATCCGAGTCCAGCCAACCACGGTCGCCCGACTGCGTCCAGCTGCGCCGGACCGGGGCTGGTCAGAGTGGCCGTGTGGCAGGAAGGCATCGCACAAAATCTGCCGAACTCGGCACAACCTTGTACCTACTGCGTCGGCAACGTAGGGTGGGTAATGCGGTTCAGGTAGAAGCTGCGTTCCAAGTGACAGGCGCCCAGGGCCTCATCGCTTCCCACCATCACGGTCGATTCTGCACACAGACATTCGTGAACTTGGGTTGCTCCGCTTCAATTCGTCGGAGTAGCAACGCTTTCCACCCAAGAGGTGACGGTCGGCCACACGACGCATCTTACTGAAACGAGAACACCATGAGTCTCACTTCCTCGACCACTTTTCGGTCAGCATTCGATCCCACTCAGGAACCCGAGGCGAAGGCACATCAGCCCCAGTTCGTCTCACCGAATTCCTATTGCGTACAGGGCTTCTCGGGCAGCGTCGATCGCGACTCGGCAGCCGATTTCGCCGCCGCGCTCGACCGTGTGAGCAGCGGATCCGTCGACGGCATCGTCCTCGACTTCTCCGGATTGAACTTCTTCGGAACCGTCGGGCTGGTGCTCCTGCGTTCGTTCATCGACGACGCCGGCCGCCGTTTCATCCCGGTCGTGGTCGTCGGTGGTCGCACCGTTACCCGTCCGTTGGAACTCTGCGGAATGGCGCCCTATGTCAAGGTTTTCGAGACGATCGAGGACGCCGGGCGCGCGTTGACCCAGGATCGGGTCGGTCCGAGCACGATGGAGTTCACCGTCCCCGAGTAACGCCCCCCCTGAGGTGCGCGGAGCCTCGAAGGGTCACCGGTTGGTGGTGACCAGACGGGCCACCTCGACCAGCTTCGTGTTCGATTCCTGCGACAGCTGCTTCAACAGGTCGAACGCGGCGACCGCGTCGATGTCGAACCTTTCCATCAGCATGCCCTTGGCCTGACCGATGACATCCCGGTTGGCCAAGGCGCTGTGGAACTGTTTGTCCTTCTTCACCTTGTTCCAGGCGAGTGCGGCGTGCGTCGCGAAGATCACGCCGATGTCCTCGGCATGGAGATCGAAGGCCCGCGGTCGGTCGGCGAAGAGGTTCAGCGCACCGATGGTGGTGGTGTCGGCGAAGAGCTGGAACGACAGCACCGACCGGATCGGCGTCTCGGCCAGCGCCCGGCGCCGGTACCCGGGCCAGCGCGTCTCCTTCTCGAGGTCGTCGACGCGAACGACCCGGTCACCGATCGCCGCCGAAATACAGGGCCCTTCACCGAGTTCCGCCTGAATCCGGTCGTGCACATCGGCGACGTCGTGCGTCGATCCGAACGATTCGATCGATCTCCGCCGGGTGGAGACCGTGAGTCCCGCGTACTCGACGCCGGGAATGTCGACCAGTGCGTTCTCGACGATCGTCTTGGCGACCTGCTCGTCGGAGTCGTCTCCGTGCAGCTCACGCGCCAGCTCCGCGATCTTGCGGTGGACGTCCTCGTCAGACCGATCGGTCATGGTCGAGCTCCTTCCGACGCCCGACCCGGAACGCAACGACCGCGGACGCGCGTTTCTCGGCGTGCTGAACCAAACCTAGCCCAGTGTTCGATTCCCCGTGGGCGCCCGGCGGCAGCCGTCCGATCCCGTGCGAGCGATCGGGTCTCCCTCAGCGGAACGCCGACGCTCCGGTGAGTGCGCGGCCGATGGTGAGCTGGTGGACCTCGGAGGTCCCCTCGTAGGTGAGCACCGACTCCAGGTTGTTGGCGTGCCGGATCACCGGGTACTCGAGGGTGATGCCGTTCGCCCCCAAGATCGTTCGGCATTCGCGAGCGATCGCGATCGCTTCCCTGGTGTTGTTCAGTTTGCCGACGCTGACCTGCTCGGGGGTGAGTTCGCCGCGGTCCTTCAACCGGCCGAGGTGATAAGCCAGCAGGTGGCCCTTGCCCACCTCGAGCGCCATGTCGGCGATCTTGGTCTGGGTGATCTGGTATCCGGCCAGCGGCTTGTCGAACACCTCGCGCGACTGCGCGTAGTCGATGGCGACCTCGAGGCAGTCGCGAGCGGCGCCGATCGCCCCGAAGATGATGCCGAATCGCGCCTCGCCGAGCGCGGTCAGCGGACCGCGCAGGCCTTCCGCGCCGGGCAGCATCGCCGACGCGGGGAGCCGGACATCGTCGAAGACGAGCTCCGAGGTGACCGAGGCGCGCAACGACATCTTTTTGGTGATCTCCGGCGCCGAGAAGCCCGGCGTGTCGGTGGGGACCACGAATCCGCGGATGCCGCCGGGACTGTCGGCGAGATCGGTCTGCGCCCACACCACGGCGACGTCGGCGATCGAACCGTTGGTGATCCACATCTTCGTCCCGTTGAGCACCCAGTCCTCGCCGTCGCGCTTGGCGTGGGTGCGCATGCCTGACGGGTTCGAGCCGAAGTCGGGCTCGGTCAGGCCGAAACAGCCGATCGCCTCGCCCGCCGCCATCCGCGGCAGCCACTCGTTCTTCTGCTCCTCCGACCCCCAGTGGTGGATGGAGAACATCGCGAGCGACCCCTGCACCGACACCAGACTCCGGATTCCGGAGTCGACGGCCTCGAGTTCCAGGCAGGCCAGCCCGTACGACATCGCGCTCATCCCGGGACAGCCGTAACCGTCCAGGTGCATGCCCAGCGCGCCGAGCTCACCGAGTTCGCGGGCGATCTCGCGGACGGGCAGCTGGGCTTCGGAGAACCAGTCGGCGATGTGCGGGCGCAACTTCGACGCGGCGAAGTCCCGCACGTTCTCGCGGATGGCGATCTCGTCGGCATCGAGCAACGAGTCCAGGGCGAAGAGCTGGGGCACCGTACTGGGGCGGGACATCGAAGACCTCCGTCGAGAGTCGGGCGACCGGGCGGACCCACGCCGCCGCGAGAACGTTTGCACGAACGTTTGCATCGCCTAAGGTAGGTGTTCTGCCGTCGTCGGTCAATGCACGAACCCGGGCCGCGGCACCGGACAGAGGGCACCGGACAGAGGACACCGGACAGAGGGAGGAACAGCGTGGTCGGTGGTCAGCGCGCGCCCACGCTGAAAGAGATCGCGCGGCGTGCCGGCGTGCACGTGTCCACGGCGTCGCGGGTGCTCCGTCAGCCCGAGCCGGCCGACGGCTGGTCGGCGTCGGCGCTGAGGGTACGGGAGGTCGCCGACCAGCTCGGTTATCAGCGGAACGTGTGGGCGGCCAGTCTGCGAACCCGCAAGACGACCACGATCGGGGTCGTGATGACGCGGCTGACCGATGGCGTGGTCGCCACGACGTACCAGGGAATCGAGCAGGCCGCCACCCGCGCGGGGTACTCGGTGCTGTTGTCGAGCCCGCCCGACGACGAGGCCGCCCAGCGGCGCGCCATCGAACTCCTCGTAGGCCGGCAGGTCGACGGCCTGCTGTTGAGCGGACTGCACCGGCCGGGTCGCGACTTCGTCGAGTCCCTGCGGATCGGCGACCTGCCGTTGCTCACGCTCACCCGGCACGCCGATGCCGGACTCCCCTTCGTCGGCGGCGACGACGAGCGCGGCGGGCGCATCGCCGCCCGCCATCTCCTGGATCGGGGACACACCGACCTCGCCGTCATCGCCGGTCCCGGTCACGCCACCACGGCGACCGACCGCCTCCGCGGATTCACCGCCGAGCTGCACGACGCCGGGATCACGCTCCCGGACGACCGCATCGTCACGTCGAACTTCGAGGTCGACGGCGGCACCGCGGCCGGCGCGGCACTGCTCGACCGTCCCGACCGCCCACGGGCGATCTTCGCGGTGTCGGACACGATCGCGGTGGGAGTCCTCGGCGTGGCACGCGACCTCGGCCTGCGCATCCCCGATGACCTCGCCCTGATCGGTTACAACGACATCCCGGTGGCCGCCCAGCTTCCCGTCCCGTTGACGACGGTCCGGTCTCCGGCACGGGAGATCGGCGAGACCGCGGTGCGCGGTCTCCTCGACCTCACCATCGGACGCGACGTCGAATCCCGCCGGTTGCCGGTGGAATTGATCGCTCGCGGGAGTACGTGACGCGTCCCGACGCCTGCCTAGGACGGGGCGCCCGAACGCTCCTGCGCCGCACGGAACATCGCGACGACCGCGACGCGAACGTCGGCGCGATCGCGGACCGGTCGATCCCAGGCGAGGCGCACGCCGACCACCCCGTCGGGGACGGAGACGTCGAAAGTCGCTGCCTCGTGGTCGAACCCGGTCATCACGGCGGCGGTCGCGTCCGGGCGGCCGCCGAGGGTGCGGCAGATCAGCAGTGAGTCGTCGGCGTGGTCGTCGTTCATGTGTGCCAGCACGGCCGCCACGACGTCCGGGGCGAACTGCGCCGTCTCCGAGATGTTCTCGTCAGCCACGCGCGGCCTCCCCCGCCTCGGCGCGTACGAACTTCTCGACCCACCGCCGGAAGTGCTCGACGTCGCCGCCCTGCGCCTCGAACCATCCCCAGGCGCCACCGCGGGCGCCGGTCACGTCGGCGACGACCAGTTCGATGGCCTCCCGCGGCGTGCGCAGGATGGGGGCCTCCAGGGTGGTGCCCGCCGGAATCCGCTTGCGGGACCGCAGACGCGCGAACACGCCCGCGATACCGGCCTCGGTCAGGTGGTAGTCGGCGATCACGGCTTCTTCGTCGACACCCGCCAGGAGCAGCGCGATCGCGATGATCACGCCGGTGCGATCCTTGCCGGCCGCGCAGTGCACCAGAGTCGCCCCGTCGAGGTCGAACTCGTTCAGCGCGGCGGTCAGCCGGTGGCCGCCCGTCCGCATCATGGCGGTGTAGATGTCGACGAGAGCGGTGTCGGCGAGCCGGTCGACGCGGGCGCCCGACGACACCGGACGATGCACCACCCGCACATTCGCCGGCCACGTGACGGCCATCCGGCCCAGCTCCGTGGGGTCGCGCAGGTCGACGACGGTCGCCGGCGGCCACGGCATGCCCACCGGGTCCTCGTCGTCGGGATAGGGGGCGTCGCTGCGGATCAGCACGTTGGCGGCCGTGATGCCGCCGCCGGCGACCCGCATGCCGCCCAGATCCCGGATGTTGGCGAAAGTCCGCAGGTCAGGGCCGGAGGAGAGAGTCACAGCTTTCCCGATCGTCGAAGTGCGCAGTGGTCGATCGCACCTCACCTTACGCAGGCGGCGGCACGTCGGGCCGCTGACGTACCGTTGCGACGGTGACGATCTACCACTCTTACGAACCGTCGCAGGGCCATCGGCTGTCGCACGACCCGGTCAACGCGATCGTCGCGCCGCGACCCATCGGCTGGATCTCCACCGTGACCGCCGACGGGGTGCGCAACCTCGCGCCCTACAGTTTCTTCAACCTGTTCAACTACACCCCGCCGATCGTCGGCTTTGCCAGCGTCGGTTACAAGGACACCGTCGCCAACGCGAGGGAGTCCGGAGAGTTCGTGTGGAACCTCGCCACCGACGATCTCGGCGAACAGATGAACGCCACCTCGGCGGCGATCCCTGCCGGTGAGGACGAGTTCGAGGCCGCGGGACTCACCCCGCTGGCCTCCGACCTCGTGGCCGCGCCGCGGGTTGCCGAGAGCCCGGTCGGTTTCGAGTGCCGCGTCACCCAGTCGTTCCAGTTGCGCACGGCCGCAGACGAACTCGTCGACACCTGGATGGTCCTGGGCGAGGTCGTCAAGATCCACATCGCGACCGGACTGCTGCGCGAGGACCAGACCTTCGACACGGCCGGGGCACGACCCCTCCTGCGAGCCGGCGGGCAGGGCGACTACTTCCTGCCCAGCGACGACCATCACCGATTCATGAAGCGACCGAGACCCGCCACGCGCTGACCGCCCGGTCGACGGGTGTGCCTCACACCGCGCGGCGGATCTCCGCGTCGCCCGGCATCCCGGTCCGGGCGCCGACGGCGCCGACCGACAGCGACGCCGCCGCGACACCCCGCTTCGCCGCCTCGAGGACCGTCGAACCAGCGGCGAGCGACGCCGCGAACACGCCGTTGAAGGTGTCGCCCGCTCCGGTCGTGTCGACGACCTCGTCGACGTGCCCAGCGGGGACGGTGAGCACGTCGCCGGACGGGTTCGCGATCAGCACACCCTCGGCACCGAGGGTCACGAGTACGGGTGCACCCGTACGTGAGGCCACCGCCACTGCCCGCTCGGCCGCCGGCACCTCCGGGGCGTCCCGACCGTCGTCGATCAACGCGTGCAGGTCACGAAGTTCCGACGAGTTGGGCGTGAACACCGGCGCCGACCCCATCAGGTCGACCATCGACGCCGGCACGGGGGCAGGGTTGACGACGCATCGGAGACCCCGCTCGGCCGCCGTCGTGACCGCCGCGTCGACGGCGTCGACCGGGATCTCGGTGCTGACGAGCACACACCCGGCCCAGCCGGCCGCCCGCCGAACCGCAGTACGGACGACGTCCGCGGTCAGCAGGCCATTCGCACCGGCGCCCACCGCGATCTGGTTCTCGCCGCGAGGGTCGACGACGATGAGCGCCATACCGGTGGACACATCCTCGAGCGCGGCCACGTCGGTGACGTCGACACCCTCGTCCCGCAGTTCGTCGAGTGCGCCCGCACCCATGTCGTCGGAACCCACTGCGCCGCAGTAACGCACCTCGGCACCCGCACGCGCGGCGGCGACGGCGGCGTTCGCGCCCTTCCCGCCGCCGTGCCGAGTCACCGTCGGACCGACGACCGTCTCACCGGGACCCGGCAATCGGTCGGTCTCCACGACGAGATCGACGTTGACGGCGCCGACGACGAGAAGCCCGGTCGCTCGATCGTGGGAAGTCATCGTGGCTCCGAACGCGTCAGCGCATCCGGCGTCCAGTCCGGCCAGTCGGGCATGCCCGCGACCATACCGTCGACGTACCGCGCGACGATGCGCGTGGTCGGTCGCTCGTTGGCGTACACGGTTGCCTGCTCGCTACGGAGGATGGCCGTGCGGACGAGCGGCCACAGGCGCCGGAACCGCTCGCGGATCTTGACCTCCGGGACCGCGTGCCCACCGCTGTCGACGCGCAACCGGACGCGATGAACCGCGAGATCCTCGGGGATCATCACGACGTGGAGCACCACTCGGTAGCCGGCGGCGTGCGCACGTTCGATGAGTTCCAGTTTGGATGGATGCGAAAAGACCGTCTCGGCGATGAACGAGGTGCCGGTCTCGATGAGGTTGTCCCGGGTGGCCGCCGCCAACCGGGCGGCGTCGTAGGAATGCGCTTCCGCGGCGTCGGGCCACTTCTGCCGGGCGATCAGGTCGGCGTTCACGAAGGGCGTGTGCAGCAAGGGCTGCAGATGATGCTCGACCAGCGTCGACTTCCCCGCGCCATTACACCCGACGACCAGGTCGAGCCGCGGTGTCACCGGCCGAGGATGACCGTCGTCCCGTCGGGACGGTGTTCGACTAGCCGTCCGTCGTCATCGACGACGACCGAGGAGAACCCCTCCGATGCACGACGAACCACGTGGTCGTCGGTGGCGAGTCGCGCTTCGAGGTGCGCGTCGATCTCGGCGTCGTAGACGACGGCTTCCTCGGCGGTCAACACCTCTCCCGGCAAGTCGCCCGCCAGCGCGGCCTCGACCCGCCGACGCGACGCGGTGGTGCGCTGCGAGACGCTGCGGCCGAGACGGGCCCAGTGTTCGAGTTGCTGCCGCGCCGACCGCTGCTCGCGCGCGCCCTCCCGGGCGGCATCGGTCACCAATGCGGCAGACAGCCGGGTCACCTTGTCCGTACCGGTGCTCATCGCAGACCTCCCGCGCATGTGTAGCAGAGTGCTACATCGCATCAGCATACGCCGACGAACCCGTCGACGATCGTTGTCGGACGACCGCCGACGGGCGCCGGTGCTCTCAGCCGGTCATGCGCGTCACCGCGTCGACGCCGCATCCCGCTTCGGCAACACCCATCCCGGACGCGGGAAGTGGCAGGTGTAGCCGTTCGGGAAGTTGAGCAGGTAGTCCTGGTGCTCGGGCTCGGCCTCCCAGAACGGGCCCAGCTCCTCGATCGTCGTGACCGCCTTGCCGGGCCACAGTCCCGACGCGTCGACATCGGCGATGGTGTCCCGGGCGACCCGCTCCTGCTCCGGTGTCACCGGGAAGATCGCCGAGCGGTAGCTCGTGCCGACATCGTTCCCCTGCCGGTTGCGCGTCGACGGGTCGTGGATCTGGAAGAAGAACGCGAGGATGTCGCGATACGTCGTCTGCGTCGGGTCGAACACGATCTCCACGGCTTCGGCATGCCCGGGGTGGTTGCGGTAGGTGGCGTGGTCGTTCTGCCCGCCCGTGTAACCGACCCGGGTGCCCAGAACTCCGGGCTGCTTGCGGATCAGGTCTTCCATGCCCCAGAAGCATCCGCCCGCGAGGACCGCGGTCTCGGTGCCGGGACGGACGGTGATCTGGCCGGTGTCGGTCGTCATGCGTTCTCCTCGTGAGTGTCGGTGGTGCGGGAATCGGCGCTGTTCGTGCCGGTGAACAGGACGGCGTACTCGCCGTACCCCTCGGCCTCGAGCTCGGCGGCCGGGATGAACCGCAGCGCGGCCGAGTTCATGCAGTATCGCTGGCCTCCCGCGTCGCGGGGCCCGTCGTCGAAGAGGTGTCCCAGGTGGCTGTCGGCTCCCGCGGACCGCACTTCGACACGCCGCATGAACAGGCTCCGATCGACCTTCGTCGCCACGGCGTCCTGATCGATGGGCCGGGTGAAGCTCGGCCATCCGGTCCCGCTGTCGAACTTGTCGGTCGACGAGAACAGGGGCTGTCCCGACACGACGTCGACGTAGATGCCGGGCTCGTGGTTGTCCCAGTACTCGTTGTCGAAGGCGCGCTCGGTGCCGTCACGCTGGGTGACGCGGTACTGGACGTCGGTGAGGCGGCTCAACGCCTCGGGGGTCTTGCGGTAGGTGTTGCTCACGTTCTCCTCCTGCCGACGCGCTCCGGCTCCGTCGATCGACGGTGCATCGGAGGCGTCACCGTGCACAACACCACGACGCTCGGATTTGGTCCCGTGACCCCTGCATAGGATCGATGCACACGCGAATCTCAGGAAGGGCCCATGACGACCAGCCACGACGACCGCACAGCTCGATTCACCCACTCCGAGTCCGTTCGCATCGCCGCCACGCCGCACCAGGTGTGGGATCTGGTGACCGACATCGGTCGCACCGGCGAGTGGAGCCCGATCTGCAAGGCGTGCTGGTGGGCGGAACCGGCGACCGGGCCCGAGGTCGGCGCCTACTTTCACGGCCGCAACGAGACCCCCGACCGCGTGTGGGAGACGCGATCGCTGGTCGTCGTCGCGGAGGAACCCCGCGAGTTCGCGTGGATGGTGAACGAGAACGCGGTCCGCTGGTCGTACACGATCACCCCCGACGGCGACGGCACGACGCTGACCGAGTCGTGGGCTGTGCAACCCGCCGGCTTCGAGCTGTTCGCGCAGCGGTACGGCGACGATGCGGACACCCAACTCGAGCAGCGTCGCGATGCCGCGCTGGCGGGCATCCCGGCCACCCTCGCCGCGATCAAGGAGATCGCCGAGCGCGGTTGACCCCGCTCCCTCCTGGGGTGCGCGGCTCGGCGCACCCCAGGAGGCAGGGACGCTACGAGCTGACCACCTCGGAATCCTGCTTGCCCCACGCCGGCGACTTCTCGATGGCGCCGATGATCTGGGGCCGGAGCTCCTCGGCCTGGATGACCGCATCGACCGAACCGACCTCGACGGCGCGGCGGATGCTGTGCACCGAGTCGAACTCCGCGGCGATCTCGCTGATCTTCTCCGCCCGCACCGACTGGCGCAGGTCGGCCAGTTCGGCGTTGAGCCGCGAGCGCTCGGGGCCGGTGGCCTGCGCGGTCTCGGCCTCCAGTTCACGCACCCGCGCGTCGGCGCCGACCCGCTTGGCCACGTCGCCGGCGAAGACCACCGCGGCCGCGGGGGCACCACCGAGCACCGACGCGAACGAACCGTCGATCGCGAGCACGGTCATGTTGGGGTTCAACGCCTTCGAGAACACCACGAACGCTCCGCCGTGATACCGCGAGATCACGCAGAACACGATGGGGCCCTCGAAGTTGACGATGGCGCGACCGATCTCCGCGCCGTACTCCAGCTGGAGCTTGCGCAGCGACTCCGGCGACCCGTCGAACCCGGAGAGGTTCGCGAGCACCACGAGCGGTCGGTTGCCGCTCGCCACGTTGATCGCGCGCGCCGCCTTCTTCGACGACTGCGGGAACAGCGTGCCGGCCGTGTAGGTGTCGGGGCCGTCGGTCGGCGTGTAACCGCGGCGCTGCACCTCGCGTGACTCGATGCCCAACAGGCACACCGGGATTCCGCCCATGTGCAGGTCACAGACGACCGCGGTCTCCGCGTCGGCCATACCCGCCCAGCGCTCCAGGACCGGATGATCCTGGTCGGCGACGGCCCGGATGACCGTGCGGATGTCGAACGGCTTCTTGCGGTCCGGGTTGTAGGCCGTCGAGAAGATCTGCCCGACCGTGGTGAAATCACTGCCCGCCAAGACGTGTGGGTAGTCGGAGATGTCGCGGTCGACGGGGTCGCTCGTGATCGCCCGACGCGGCGTCTGCTCGCCCGGCGCCACGTACGTGTGATCGTAGTGGGCCATCAGGAGATCGCGGGCGGCGCCGAGGTTCGGCGCCCAGTACTGCGCCTGCCCGTTGGGTCCCATCACGCGGTCGTAGCCACCGATGCCGAAGTTGTCCTCGGCCGACACACCGCCGGAGAAGTCGAGCGACTGCTTGCCGGTGAGCACCATCGCCGATTCCGGTGTCATCACCAGAACACCCTTGGTGTGCATGAGCATCGTCGCCTCGGCGTTCCAGTACGGCTGCCCGCCGACGTTGATGCCGGCCACGACGATGTTGATCTCGCCACCGGCCTGGGTGAACTCGACGATCCGCTTCAGCGCGCGGGCGATCCAGTCCATGTTCTCCGTACCGGAATCCATGGAGATCCGCGCGCCCGAGGACAGTGCGTACCACTCGAGCGGGACCTGCATCTGTTCGGCGAGGTCGAGCGCGGCGACCAGCCGACTGCACTCCGGTTCCGCAAGCGCGCCCAGCGATTTCGTCGGGTCGCCGAGCAGGACCACGCGGGTCACGCCCCGCGGGTACTTCTCGGTGGGCGTGGTGACCACACCGGCGACGATCGCAGCCGAGTTGCGGCCCTTGGGACGGTCGACCTGCACGAGACGCTGCTCGGCGTCGAGGTCGTACTCGGTGAAATCGCCGAGGATCGCGGCCAGTTCGTACGGGTAGACGGTGTTGCGCTTCGCCGCGCGCAGGACCTTCTGGCGGTACTCGTCGACCGGTTCGATCGGCTCGTCGGTCGGGTCGAGGACCCGGACGTCGAATCCACCGGTGGGGTTGACGGAGAAGTGGACCGAGACCTTGCTCAGCTCGCCGGTGTCGCGGTCACGGCGACGCGCGATGAGCTGGACCTCTTCGAGGCCGACTCCCTGTGTCGTGCCGCGGATGTGATCGGCGATCAGGTCGAGGATGTCGGCGTCGACGTCGATCGGCGGCCACACGTACATGATGATCCGGTTGGCGCTCGACAGGTTGGTCGAACCGCGCTGCGCACGCCGGATCGAGTCGACGCACGACGCGAGCGCGGCTTCGGCGGTCGGCAGCGTGAGCAACCGGCCGTCCTGCTCGCGCAACGCGGTCAGGTCGCGGACCTGGGCGAAGGCGACGAGCCGGCGGTCCGACGGGTTCTCCCTTGCGACACAACGGAAGAGGTAGACCTCCTCGTCGTCCGACGACGGCAACCTGGTGAGGTCGAACTTGCGCAGGCGTTCCATCTGCATGCGCTGCGCGATGTAGGGGTGCAGACCACGGATCAGGCGCTCCTCGGCCATACCGGTCGCCGACGGCCGGAACGTGACGTGGTGATGCATTCGCGCGTCGGCGCTGCCGGCGACCGTGATGGTGACCCGATGCACCTGCGGCGGAAGCGAACTGGTGGCGACGATGTCGTGCAGCGTCCCGGCGAGGACATCGAAGTCGTCGGGTTGCTGCTCCCACGCGAGATAGATGTCGGCATCGACGGCGGCGGTGTCGCGGGCGAGTTCGCCGAGTCCACCGATGGTCGCGGGCAGGGCGTCGAAGCCCACCGCGGCCGACGCGACGTTCCCGGCGTCGCGCTCGGCGACGACGAAGGTCGCGCCACCGGCCTGGCGGATCCGGATGTCGGCGAGACCCCGGTTGCCGTAGTAACGCCGGGTCAGCACCTCGAGCATGACCGTGTTGTCGGCGTGCCGTTCGATGCGCTGGCCGAGCAGCCGGACGAGCGGCTCGGTGCTGCGCACCATGTCGTCGATACGGCTCGTGCGGTCGGCGGCATCGGGGTTCTCGTCGAGATACTTCAGCTGCTTGCGCACGTTGCTGTAGACGCGTGCGCGGTCGCGCAGCAGGAGCGGCTGGCCGTACCAGGCGTAGATGACACCGCGCGCGAGGTCGGCGACCGCCGGGAAGCGAACCTGGGTGGCGGCGACGAGGCGGTCGAGGGCGGTGCCCACCGCCTCGCGCAGTTCGTCGCGGGGCGTCGGCTCGTCGAGCCACTCGAGCAGCAGCGCGCTGATCATCGAGGCCGAGTCGTTGGGGTTCTGCAGCGCGAGGAAGATGCGGAACACCCCGGCTTCGAGTTCGGGGGTGCGGTCGAGATCGGTGACGCCGTAGTGACCGAGCGCGCGGCCCAGCTGGTCGTGGAACGCCGCCGGGAGTCCGTCCCGCTCCACGTCGAGGCTCTGCAGGTAGGTGTGGAAGTTCTCGCGTGCGCTGTGTACGTGCTCGACGCCGACCTCCTGACTCGATGGCCGGTTCTGGCTCAGTTCGGCGAGGTCGGCGAACACGGTGACCAGTTCGAGCTCGTCGGCCAGCGGACGGCGGCCGCTGTCGATCGCCGCCCGTCGCACGGAGAGATATTCGTCGAGCAGGCGCGTCCGGTCGTTGGGGTCGACGTCGAAGCCGAGGAGCTGACTACGGAGGTCCTCCTGGCTGCGCGTGGTGCGTTCGGTGGGATCGAGCTGGGGATCCTCCGGCAACTCGAGGTCGATGCTGGTACCCACCTCTTCGACGACCTCGTCCTCGTCGTCGGCGAGCGGCTCGAGCCGCATCAGGGTGGCCCCGGTCTCGACCTGGGTGCCGACCGACACCGCACATTCCTTGACCCGCGAGCGCACCGGTGCGCGCAGCACCGTTTCCATCTTCATGCTCTCCAGGACCAGGATCGGGGCGCCGGCCTCGACCTCGTCACCGGCCTGCAGTGGCGTGGCGACGACCAGTGCGGGCGCGGGCGACCGCACCACGCCGCCCTCGTCACGGCTGACGCGATGGGTGACGCCGTCGACGTCGACGAGGTGGACGGGCCCGTGGGTGTCGGTGACCAGGCGGTAGCGGACCCGGTTCACGATGAGCTGCGCGGCGTGGTCGTCGAAGCGCTCGAGGTCGACATCGACGGTGCGGGTCTCCCCCGGCGCCTCGACGGTGACACGGAACCGGTGTGCCCCGATGGCGGCGACCCGGACGCGGTAGGCGACGCCGCGGAGCTTCAGGTCCAGGGGTCGACCGCTCTCGTGCTGAACCTGCGGACGACCACCCGAGGCGGTCGACATCAGGCGCTGCCGCTCGACGAGTTCTTCCTCCTCGTAGGCGTCGATCGCCGCGGCGATCAGCGCGATCGCGGAGTGCCGGTTGGCGACCAGTCCACCGTCGGCGCGCACGCGGTCGATCCAGCCGGTGTCCGCGCTGCCGTCGATCACCTCGGGCTGGTCGAGCAGTTCGAGCACGAAACTCTTGTTGGTCGCGCCGCCGGCGATGATCACGCGGGTCTCGCGGATGGCCCGACGCAGTCGGCCGAGCGCCTCGTCGCGGTCGCGGCCGTAGGCGATGATCTTGGCGATCATCGAGTCGAAGTCTGCGGGGATGGTGTCACCCTCGCTGACGCCGGTGTCGACGCGGATGCCCGGTCCGGCGGGCAGCTCGAGCAGGTCGATGCGGCCCGGGGCGGGGGCGAAGTCGCGGTCGGGATCCTCGGCGTTGAGGCGGGCCTCGATGGCGTGGCCGCGCTCGCTCGGCGGCTCGCCTTCGAGGCGCCCACCGGACGCCACGTGCAGCTGCGCGCGCACCAGGTCGAAGCCGGTGGTCGCCTCGGTGATCGGGTGCTCCACCTGCAGACGGGTGTTGACCTCGAGGAACGCCAGCAGGTTCTCGCCCGGGTGGTAGAGGAACTCGACGGTGGCCGCGCCGCGGTAACCGACGGCGATGGCGAGCCGCTCCGCCGAGGCCTTGAGCTCGGCGACCCGGTCGGCGGGCAGGACCGGCGACGCCGATTCCTCGATGATCTTCTGGTTGCGTCGCTGGACCGAGCAGTCACGCACGCCCAGCGCCCAGGCGGTGCCCTGACCGTCGGCGATGACCTGGACCTCGACGTGCCGCGCGCCGGTCACGAGCCGTTCCAGGAACACCACACCGCTGCCGAAGGCGCGCTCGGCCTCCTCGCGGGTGCGGGTGTAGGCGTCGCGCAGGTCGGCGTCGTTGGTGACCTTGCGGATGCCGCGGCCACCGCCGCCGGCGGTCGCCTTCAGCATCAACGGGTAACCGATCTGGCCGGCCGCGGCCACCGCCTCGTCCAGGGTGTCCACCCCGCCGCGGCTCCACGCCGCCACGGGCACGCCGACCTCCTCGGCGATCAGCTTCGCGCCGATCTTGTCGCCGAGTTTGCGCATCGCCTCGGCCGACGGCCCGACGAAGGTGACGCCGATCCGATCGCACAGTTCGGCGAACAGCGGGTCCTCGGCCACGAATCCCCAGCCGACCCACGCCGCGTCGGCACCGGTCTCCAACAGCGCGTGCTCCAGCACCTTCATGTTCAGGTACGGGCGCGACGCCGCGGGTCCCAGGTCGTAGGCGACGTCCGCCTCGCGCACGAACGTGGCGTTGCGATCCACGTCGGTGTGCAGTGCGATGACCTCGATGGGCTGCCGGGTCTCCTCCGACAGGCCCCGAACGGCGTGGATGAGCCGCATCGCGGCCTCACCTCGGTTCACGATGGCGATACGAGAAAACAACACCGACTCCATTCACGTCGTCGTCGTGCGGTTGAAGGTCCGCAGGTACGGTACAGCGCGGCGACCCAGCTCAGTGGAGATCCGGGACGCGCGAGGTGGTCAGACGGTGTGATTCTTACGAGTCAAATCGCTACGCGCGAGTACGGCGCGTCGGAGGGTGATCGAAACCGCGCGATTCGGACCCCGGCGGGCGGGGTCGCCACGCCACATCGGTCAGGCGCTCGGCCGGTCCCACATCAGAATCCGTGGTCGTGCGATCTGACGTACTTCGTCGCGCTGGTTGACGGTGTGCTGTGTCAGGCTCACCCACGCACGTGCCGGTTGCGACGTGGACCTCTTGATCGAATCGATCGTGGCGGTCACACGCAGGACATCGCCGGGACGAGTGGCGCTGGGCCAGGTGAGCTCGGCTCCGCCCCCCACGATGCCGGTCGCCACCGGAAGGCCACTGGTCACGACCAACGACATGGTGATCGCAGCGACATGCCAGCCGCTGGCCGCGAGCCCATCGAAGAACGTTCCCGAAGCGCCGTCGGGATCGGTGTGAAAGACCTGTGGGTCATAGCGCCGTGCGAACTCGAGAATCTCCGCGGTGTCGACGGTATGGGTGTCGGTGACGAAGGTGGCGCCTTCGGCGATGTCATCGAGCCAGACCCCGTCCGGAGCGATCGGCCGTGGGCTGTTCATGAGCTGTTCCTATCCGTGCAGTCGGTGTGGTCAACGATCATGCTCTTGCAGCGGCCGAAGCCGTGGCCCTGGCGTCCGGTCGCGCGTGGTCGAGCAGCATCTCTACGGTGGTGCGGGCGTACGCCCACGGTTCGACGTCGTCGAGTGATGTCGACAGCGCCGCCGCGCCCTCGTAGAGCAGCGCGATCTGGTGGCCCAGCAGGGACGGATCGGATGCTCCGTAGTCCCGGCACAGGTCGACGATCGCGGTGGCGAAGGCCCGTTTCTGCGTGTGGACGAACTCGGTGACCTCGGGCATCGCCGAGGCTGCTTCCACGGCCGCGTTGTGGAACGGGCATCCGCGCAGCCGGCCGTCGCCGGGTTCCGGAATCGTGAACAGTCGCATCAGTCGTTCGCGCGGCCCGTCGGCCTGCCCTCCCCGAGGGTCGACAACCATTTCACGCAGGTATGCCAGGTACTGCTCCACCAAGGTCACTTTGCTCGGAAAGTACTTGTACAGCGTCCTTTTCGACACTCCCGCCTCAGACGCGATCAGCTCGACACCCGTGGCGTTGATGCCCTCTACGTAGAAGAGCCCAGCCGCCGCCGAGAGGATCCGGTCTCTGGGACTCGGGCGGCCCGACCCACGCGGTGGTTGGGCGCTCTTCTCTGTCGTCGTCATTCCGCCAGCCGATCTGTCGGTCCGTTCTGTGTTCCCTCGCCAAGATACACCGATCGGTTTACAAACGTGACGATCCCACCTATCGTGGCGGTACACCGATCAGTTTCCATCCCTGGGGGAGCGCCGTGATGACAAGCCACAACCGTGCAAGGACGTCGACAGAGAGGTCGACAGACGGGGGGACGGTGTCGTGGTCCACGGTGCCGACTCGCACCATCTCGGTCGGGGGCACCGACTTCGCTCATCGCGCCTACGGTCCGACCGGCGGCGTGCCGGTGGTGTTCCTGCATCACCTCGCGGCCAACCTCGACAATTGGGATCCCCGCCTGACCGACGGGATCGCGAGCCGCCATCGCGTGATCGCGTTCGACAACCGAGGTGTCGGCGCGTCCGGTGGCACCACCCCCGACTCCGTCGAGGCCATGGCGGCCGACGCCATCGCGTTCATCGACGCCATGGGACTGGCGAAGGTCGATCTGCTCGGATTCTCGTTGGGAGGGTTCCTCGCCCAGGTCATCGCCGCGCGGCGGCCCGAGCTGGTTCGCAAGATCATCCTGGCCGGCACCGGCCCCGCCGGCGGCGTGGGTATCGACAAGGTGACCCGGGTGACCTATACGGACACGATCACGGCCCTGTTGACACGCAAGGACCCGAAACAGAACCTCTTCTTCACCCGCACCCAGAACGGGAAGGCACGGTCGCGGGAGTTCATCGCACGATTGAACGAGCGTACCGACGACCGTGATGATCCGGTGTCTTTGACGACGTTCCGAACCCAGCTGCGCGCCATCCACGGCTGGGCCACCCGAGCACCTGCCGATCTGAGCACGATCACGCACCCGGTCCTGGTCGCCAACGGCGACGACGACCGCATGGTGCCCACGAGCAACTCCCACGATCTCGCCCGCCGGCTCCCGGACGCGAGCCTGCGGATCTACCCCGACGCCGGGCACGGCGGCATCTTCCAAGAACACCGGCACTTCGTTGCGACCGCGCTGGAGTTCCTCGCGGCCTGACCGCACACACAGTTCACTCCCGCTCGAACCCACCAAAGAAAGTCACCACCCTCATGCCTTCTCTCCACGACTCCGTCGTGCTCGTCACCGGCGCCAACGGCGGCATCGGACAAGAACTCGTCACCCAGGCGCTCGAGCGTGGCGCGGCAAAGGTGTACGCCGCGGCGCGTTCTCCGCGCCGATGGGACGACGAGCGCATCGTGCCGTTGCGCCTGGACGTCACCGACGGTGAGTCCATCGCTGCCGCAGTCGCGGCCGCACCGGATGTCTCGGTGCTCGTCAACAACGCGGGCGCGGCACCCCCGTCGGCCGGCCTCGTCGACCTGCCCGAAGCCGACCTCCGCGCCAACATGGAGACCAACTTCTTCGGGCCGGTCCTGGTGGCGCAAGCGTTCGCCCCGGCCCTGATCGCCGCCCGCGACGCGGTGCTCATCGACATCCACTCCGTGCTCAGCTGGGTCGCCCTCGGCGGCGCCTACAGCACGTCGAAGGCAGCGCTGTGGTCGGCGACCAATGCGCTGCGTCTCGAGCTCACGCCGAAAGGCGTGCATGTGGTCGGCGTGCACATGGGGTACGTGGACACCGCCATGGCCACCCACGCACCGGGCCCGAAGCTGGCACCGGCCGAGCTGGTCGCCGACATCTACGACACCGTTGCCGGCGGCGGATTCGAAGTGATCGGTGACGACCTCACCGCAACCGTCAAAGCCGGTCTCAGCGGATCGATCGAGGACATGTATCCGGGCCTGCGCACGAACAACGCCGGAGCAGCGTCGTGACCACGACGTGGACAGACACCCGCACCAAGAGCGTCGGTGCCGACGGGGTCCGATTCGTCTACCGCGAACTCGGCCCGGCCGGCGGTGTGCCGGTGGTGTTCTTGCACCACTTCACCGCCACACTCGACGACTGGGACCCGCGGATCATCGACGGAGTCGCCTCGGCCCACCACGTCATCGCCTTCGACAACCGCGGCGTCGGCGGCACCGGCTCGAAAGTCCCCACTGACATCGACCAGATGGCCGCCGATGCGATCGCGTTCATCCGGGCGCTGGGCCTGACGAAGGTCGATCTGTTCGGCTTCTCACTCGGCGGTGCAGTGGCCCAGGTGGTCACGCTGCGAGCCCCTGAACTCATCCGACGAATCGTGCTGACCGGTACCGGGCCGCGCGGCGGCGGGGGCATCGACAAGATGGCCGGCATCGTCGGCGGCGCCTACCTCAAAGCGGCGCTGACCCGGCAAGACGCACGGAACTTCTTGTTCTTCCCCCGCACACCAGAGGGCAAGCAGGCGGCCGCCGACTACTTCGACCGCCTGGCCGAACGCCGCGTCGATCGCGACCGGAAGATCTCGCTGCAGGCACGTCTGGCACAGTTGCGGACCATCGTGGCCGCCGGCAAAGCCGCACCCGACGACCTGTCGGTGATCACCCAACCCGCCCTGGTCGCCAACGGTGACAACGACGTCATGGTCGCCAGTGAGCACTCGGTCGAACTAGCCGACCGCATCCCCGACGCCCGGGTCATCATCTACCCGCGTTCCGGCCACGGCGGCATCTTCCAATACCACCGAGAGTTCGTTCCCGAGGTGCTCGAATTCCTCGGCGCACCGTGAACCACAAACCCCGAACCGACCGATCGACAACCGTGAAGAGGATCCGATGAAGGCATTCGTCATCGACAAGTACAAAGGACCCGTCCACGAAGCCGAAGTCCCGATGCCTGAGGTCGGGCCTCGCGACGTGTTGGTCGAAGTCGTCGCCGCCAGCGTCAACCCGCTCGACAAGCTGGTCCGCAACGGCGAATTCACACCACTGCTGAAGTACCGGTTCCCGCTGATCCTGGGCCACGACGTCGCAGGCGTGGTGACCGAAGTCGGCAGCGAAGTCACCGACTTCGAAGTCGGTGACGAGATCTACTCCCGGCCGCGCGATCTGCGCATCGGCACCTTCGCCGACCACATCGCCATCGACCACGCCGACGTCGCCCGCAAACCGGCGAACCTGACGTTCGAGGAGGCCGCCGCGGTCCCGCTGGTGGCTCTGGCCGCCTGGCAGATGCTGGTCGAGCGCGCGAGCATCGGCGCCGGATCGAAGGTACTCGTCCACGCCGGCGCCGGCGGACTCGGTTCGACAGTCATCCAGCTCGCCAAGTACCTCGGCGCGCACGTCGCCACCACGGCCGGGACGAACTCGGCGGAGCTCGTCTCCACCCTGGGCGCCGACGTCGTCGTCGACTACCGTCAGGCCGATTTCACCGACGTCCTCTCCGGCTACGACCTGGCCATCGACGCCGTCGGCGGCGACAACCTCATGAAGACGCTGACCGTACTGAAGCCCGGTGGACTGGCTCTCGGGGTCACCGGGCCACCTGATGCGGGTTTCGCCAAGCAGCTCGGCGCTCCCCTACCGTTCGAGTTCGTACTGTCGCTGCTCAGCCGAAAAGTACGCAAACAGGCTAAGAAGCACGGCGTCGACTACTCGTTCTTCTTCATGCGAGCCGACGGACCGCAGCTACGCAACCTGGCCGGCCTCTACGAAAAGGGGCACCTACGGCCGGTGATCGACACCACCTTCCCCTTCGCCCAGACCGTCGACGCGATCTCCCACGTCGACGCCGGTAAAGTACGCGCCGGCAAGGTCGTCATCACCCACAACTGACCTCGAGCAGGCGAGCAGGCGCTCATACCTCGTGTGGCGCCTGCGCGTACTCCTCGTCGGTGACCGGTTGCAGCCACTGCGCGACCTCGTGGTCGTCGTCGCCCTCGTTGATCGCGAGGTGGACCATCAGGCGAGTCGGGGCGGCGCCGTGCCAATGCTCCTCGTCCGCTTCGAAGAGCACGCGGTCACCGGGTCGGATGACCTCGATGGGCCCGCCGCGCCGCTGGCACAGGCCGACGCCCTCGGTGACGAAGACCGTCTGGCTCAGGGGGTGCCGGTGCCAGTGCGTCCGCGCACCCGGCATGAAGTGGACGAGGCTCGCCGACACCCGCGAGGGCGGTGGCGACGCGGCCGCCGCGTCGATGTAGACATCGCCGGTGAACCAGTCGCCGGGTCCCTTGACGGTGTCGATGGAACTGCGAGTGATCTTCATACTGAACACCTTTCGTTTGTGGTGTGGGTACCGACCGTGGTCAGACGGCGAGTAACACCTTGGTCGCGCGGCGTTCGTCCATCGCGCGGTAACCCTCGGCGGCGTCGTCGAGCGGGAGGGTCAGGTCGAAGACCTTGCCGGGATCGATCGTCCGGTTCCAGATCAGGTCGATCAGCTCGGGCAGGAAGCGTCGCACCGGGGCGGGGCCGCCGTGGAGGTGGACACCGGAGAAGAACAGCTCCAGACCCGGGAGCTCCACATCGTGTGAGACGCCGACGTAGCCCACGTGGCCGCCGGGCCGGGTCGACCGGACCGCCTGCATCATCGACTCCTGCGAGCCGACCGCCTCGATGACCGAGTGCGCGCCGAGTCCATCGGTGAGCTCCTTGATCCTCGCCACGCCCTCGTCGCCGCGCTCGGCCACGATGTCGGTCGCCCCGAATTCGCGGGCGAGCGCCTGACGATCTTCGTGGCGGCTCATCGCGATGATCCGTTCCGCACCGAGATGCTTCGCCGCCAGCACACCGAGCAGCCCGACCGCGCCGTCGCCGACGACGGCCACGGTCTTGCCCGGCCCCACCTCGGCCGCCACGGCACCGAACCAGCCGGTACCCAGGACGTCGGACGCGGCGAGGAGTGACGGGATGAGGTCGTCGTCGGGCTGACCGGGTGTCGCGACGAGGGTGCCGTCGGCGTGTGGGATCCGCGCGTACTCGGCCTGGGTGCCGATGCCACCCATTCCCACGGCGTGGACACACCGGGACTGGTAGCCAGCGCGGCAGATCTCGCAGGTGTTGTCCGAGGCGAAGAACGAACCCACCACGAAGTCCCCCACCTTGATCGACGACACCTGGTCCCCGACCTCGGTGACGGTGCCGACGTACTCGTGGCCCATCGGCGCATGGTCGACGTCCTCGACGCCGCGGTACGGCCACAGGTCCGACCCGCAGACGCAGGTCGCGGCGATCTTGATGATCGCGTCGGTCGGTTCCTGGATGGTCGGGTCGTCGCGGTCGTCCACCCGGATCTTGCCGGGGGCGTCCATGATCACTCCGCGCATGTGCACTCCTCTTCGTTCGGTTCGCCGCGTGCTCGCCTTCAAGGCAACCGCATATGTCGTGTCGGCGACAGCTCCTGTCGGGAGGTGTACCGACAGGGCACCCCTGGAGGTCGCGGACCGTCCTACGCTGGGCGTATGGACAACCGTGCCGAGGTCCGCGAATTCCTGATGTCGCGGCGCGCGAAGATCTCGCCCGAGACGGCGGGGCTGCCGCCCGGCGGGAATCGCCGGGTGCCGGGCCTCCGACGCAGCGAGGTGGCGACCCTCGCCGGGGTGAGCGTCGAGTACTACTCCCGCCTGGAACGCGGCACCATCGCCGGCGCGTCGTCGTCGGTCCTCGAATCGCTCGCGCGCGCACTGCAGCTCGACGACACCGAGCGTGCCCACCTCCTCGACCTCGCCCGCGCGGCCGACGGCATCCCGGCGTCCGGGCGTTCCCGGCGCCGGTCGTCGAAGAGCACCACCACGCGCAACAGCCTCCACTGGGCACTGGGAGCGATCACCGACGCCGTCGCCTTCGTCCGCGACTCCCACCAGGATCTGCTGGCCACCAATGCGCTCGGCCGCGCGTTCTATTCTCCGGTCATCGGCGACGGCGGCCGAACCCCGAACCTGGCGCGCTTTCAGTTCCTCGACCCGGCCAGCCGCGACTTCTACCCCGACTGGGACCTGTTCGCCGAGATGTGTGTGGCCATCATGCGCGCCGAGGCCGGGCGCGATCCGCACGACAAGGCGATCCAGGACCTCGTCGGTGAGTTGTCCACGCGCAGCGACACTTTCCGCACCCTCTGGGCCGCCCATGACGTCCGCACCCACGGCGCCGGCACCAAGCGTTTCCACCACCCGGTGGTCGGCGAACTGACCCTGGCCTACGAAGAGCTCGCCGTGACCGCCGATCCCGGCACGATCCTGATGATCTACACCGCCGAACCCGGCTCCCCGAGCGCCGAGCGGCTACAGCTCCTGGCCTCCTACGCAGCCAGCGAGGTCGCCGGCTCCTGAGTCGCGTCAGCCCGACCCACACCGGTCCGGCCATTCCGCTGTACGAGGCCGCGCGTCGTGCTAGATGTTACAGAGATACAGTCATTGTGTCATTGATACATCACGAGACCGACGAGGTGCAGCCCCACCATGTTGAACCGAGAAGTATTGCAGGACAGCCTGTCCCTGGTGATCGACGACGAGCACAAGCTGATGCTCGCCTTCTACGACCGCCTGTTCGACGAACACCCCGAAGTCCGGCCTCTGTTCGGCGCCGACCTGCGACCACAAGCCACGATGCTCCAGCAGGCCATAGCGGCCGTTCTCGACCACCTCGACGACGCCGAGTGGCTCGGCCGCACGCTCGGCGCGCTGGGACGCCGGCACGCCGACCTCGGGGTCACGCCCGAGATGTACGGATGGGTGGCCGGCGCGCTCATCACGACGATGGCCGAGCGCGGCGGCGGAGACTGGACCGACGAGATGACCGCGGCCTGGACCGAAGCACTCGGCGCCGTCGCCGGGCTGATGCTCGACGCCTATCCGGCCGTCGCCGACTGAACCGTCCGGCGGGTCGCGATCCCCCGCGTGCCCTTGGCGGTCAATTACTCTCGATCAGCTCGACGATCCCGCGATCGCCGTCGACCCGCACCCGGTCGCCGGTCCGCAGCACCTGGGTGCCCACCAGGGTGTTGACGACGCACGGCAGCCCGTACTCGCGGGCGACCACCGCACCGTGCGACACCGAGCTACCGATGTCGGTGACGAGCGCGCCGATGACGGTGAAGTACGGCGTCCAGCCGACATCGGTGACGGGCGCGACGAGGACCTCGCCGGGTTGGACGTCCCGCGCCTGGACTACCGACTTCGCCACACGCACCACACCTTCGACGGTTCCCCGGCCCGCCGGACGGCCCACGATCCGGCCGTCGCCGGCATGGGTCACGGGCGCGACGACGCGTGGGGACGGGCGGCCGACCGAGACGTCGTCGAACTCGAGGCGATCCTGATACGACAACGCTTCTCGACGTTTCAGCGCGCTCAGCACGAGGTCCCCGGTGTCGTCGGACTCGACGACCCGGTGCAGCTCCGCGCGGTCGAAGAAGTACACGAGGTCGGCGTCGGGTAACCGCCCGCACTCGGCCAGGATCTCACCGAGGTGCCGGTAGCCCCGTTTGAGCCGGTGGGCCATCAGCGCCATCCGCGACTTGGTCTCCTCGCGTCCTCGCGCACCGCCCTGCGCCAGCCGTGCCAGGAGTCGGATCGATCCAGAAGGGGGTAAGTCAGCGGGGTGCAGGTCAGCGGCCGCGCGGACGGACGGCGGGTCCGACCGCGTCGCCACCGACCGCAACATCACCTGCATCATCGCGCCCAGACCGCCGGGGTCGTCGGCCCAGGACGGATCGCGCATGCACAGTTCGCGGTATCCCCGGTGACCGTGGCGTTCCAGGAACCCCTGGAGCGCACGGCCGGGGCCGCCGGATGTCGCCCGCAGCGTGGTGACCGCGTCATCTGGTGCCGCGGAGAGGAATTCGTCGGCGACCGCGGGGTCGGCGGCGATGGCGCGCACCACCGCATCGAGTTCGGCGAGCATCAGAGCGCTCTCGACCTCCGCGGCGCCGGCCATGAGCCGGGCCGCCTCGGCCTTGCCGTCATCCTCCGTGCGCCCGTCCTTCACCGCCTGCCGGACCAGGACGCTCTCGAGGACATTCGCCGCGACCGCAGCGCGTGAGGACGACCGCACGTGGACGAGGGTGACCTCACGGTACTGGTCGACACCGGACTCCATCTCCCGCAGCACGACTCGCGGGTCGCGGCTCGTCGGCACCGCGAATGCGGCGATCTCGGCCGGCAGCCGACGCATGGCCGGCCCCACCGACAGCGCATGCGCGGTGAGCCGGATCGTGTTGCCGAGTTTGCGCCGGAATGGCTGCGGCGGCTTCGGTGTCAATTCGTCGATGACCCGCCCGCAGATCGACGTCGAGAACTGCTCCAGCGAGTTGCCGAGGATGCCCGAACTCAGCGCCGTGCCCTCGGTCAGGTTGAGGAACATGTGCCCGTAGAAGTAACCCACCTGGAGCCATGGTCTCTCGTAACTCTGCTGCGCGCGGGCAACCACCTGCACCATCTGCATCGCGTAGTCGATCGCGAACCCGGAGACCGATGCGGTCAGGGGGCAGAACGCGCCCGGCATCATCTCGCCGATGTTGCATCGCGTGTAGACGTGGTCGGCCCCGGCCACCGGCGAGTCCATCTCGTTGAGGTCCCCGGGCAGCGTGGTGATCGGCCGTGCCTGCAACCACCAGAGTTCTCCGGATTCGTCGATGGCCCACTCGAGGTCCATCGGTCGGCCCCACTCCTGCTCCGCGCGGCGGGCACCGGCACGGATGTCGCCGATCTCCGCAGCCGACAAGACCGGCGCCGCAACAGTTTCCTGCACCATGACGGCACCGCCGACTTCGAGCACGAAGTGATCGGGAGCCGCTGTCCCGTCGACGAGCGACTCGCCGAGTCCGGCGACGGCGTCGATGACCATCAGATCCCGGCGCCCGGACGCCGGGTCCGCGGTGAACACCACGCCGGCGGCGCGGGCATCGACCATCCGCTGGACCACCACGTTCATGGTGGCCGCGGAATTCCCGCTGTACGACGACGCGCGTCGTGAGTGCACCGAGTCGGCGCAGGCGCGGACCGCGGCGACGAGCGCGTCGACGGAATCGACCCCCAGTACTGTGTCGTACTGGCCGGCGAAGGACTGGTCCGCCCCGTCCTCCCCGACCGCCGAGGACCGAACCGCGACCGGTGTCGACCCGGCGGCGACCATCTCGTCGAATCGTGTTGTGTCGACGTCGCGCGCCCCGGAGGACACACAGGTGATGACATAGCCTGCGGGCACCGCCAGTCCCAGACGTCGCAAGCGCGCGAGACCGGCCGCCTTGCCGCCGTACCGGTCGTCGGTGATGTCCTCGAATTCGACCGTTGCCGAACTCATCTCGCGCCACCGGTCAGGGCGTCGACGATCTCGGCGAGCGGTTCGACACCGATGGGGCCCGGTTGGTAGAGGCAGATCCGGTCCGACACACCGTCGACCCGGTCGCGGATGTGTGCGGCGATCTCGGCCGGCGTGCCACAGGCCGCGATGGTGTGGAGCATCTCGTCGTCGATGAGTCCGGCCATCTCCTGCCAGCGCCCCTGTTTGGACATCGTGTTGAGTTCCGGCTGCAGGTCTCCCCATCCGTGCGCATCGAGCACCGGACGGTACGCCGGGGTGGAACCGTAGAACGCCAGCAACATCCGCGTCGAAGCATGGTCGTCGCTCCCGGCGCCCGACACATTCGGCCCGCTCGCTGCGCTCCCGGCGCCCGACGCCACGGACACGATGATCTCGGGCACCACCTCGAAGTCGTCCTCGCTGCGGCCGGCCGCGGCGAGACCGTCGCGTACGGCGGGCAGCGTCGTGCCGTGCAGGAACCGCTTCGATCCGAACGGCATCACCAGCAGACCGTCGGCGACCTCAGCGGTGGCGCGCGTGAGTCGAGGCCCCAACGCGCCCAGATAGATCGGCGGGGGTCCGTAAGGGTTCGGCCCGGGGACGAACGTCGGGGTCATCAGGGTGTGCCAGTGGTACTCGCCCCGGAAGTCCAGGCGCTCACCGTCATTCCAGGTCGCGAAGATGGCCCGCAGGGCACCGACCATCTCCTTCATCCGCTCGACCGGACGGTTGAACTCGGCGCCGTAGCGCTTCTCGATCTGGGCGCGCACCTGCGTGCCGAGCCCCAGGATGAAGCGTCCCTCGCTGAGCAGCTGCAGGTCGTTGGCCTGGTGAGCGAGCTGGATCGGGTTGCGCGGGAACGCGATCGCGACGTTGGACATGATGTCCAGGCCCTCCACCGCCGACGCCAGCACGAGCGGGGTGAACACGTCGTGCGGACCTTCGAAGGTGAACACCCCGGACGCGCCGGCCTCCTGCAGCGCCCGCGCGCGATCGACCGCACCCGTCGGGTTGAACAACGCCGTCATGACCTTCATCGGGTGCCCTATCCGACCACGTCGGTCCAGTCGGAGAATCCCGACGGGTGGTGCGGGCCGATGACGCCGTGCTCGAACAAGCCGGCCCCCGACCGGACGGTGCCGTCGGGCTCGGTGCACACGGCCGACCCGACGTGATCGATGAGGCTGAAGGGTGCACGGGCCATGACCTCGTCGTCGGTGAGGTCGAAGGTGACGCGTTCGGTGAACGTGCCCTCCTTCCATGTGCCGTGCGCCCACGACGAGTCACCACCGTAACCGGACCCGAAGGCGATGGGAGCGAACAACTTCGACTCGACGTCGAGTTCTATCCGATCCCCGGCGCGGTTGAGGAAGTCGATGTGTGCACCGTGCGGAATCCTGGTCCCGGACGTGTAATGGATGGTCACACGCACACCGTCGAGCTGTTCGACGCGGCCGTCCCGCCAGCGCCGCGTGCAGTCGTACAGGCTGCGATGCCCGTCCGGATCCTCCTGCAGGATCAGGAACAACTGGAAGTCGTCGAAGGCCAGCGGCAGGTACAGCCACCACATTCCGCGGAACGCGGCGTCCGGCCTCCCGGCCGGTTCGGGCTCACCGACGGGACGGATGCCCCAGGACCGGTCCCGGCTCGCCACACTGCTGTCGTGATCGACGCTCAGGCGCTCGCCGTCGACGTCGATCCATCCCTGCCAGGTGCCCACCTGCGCGAACCGGCACGCCTCCAAGGTGACCCGGCGTTCGGTCAGCATCTCGTGCGGTTTCTCCAGCGCCGCGGGGAAGAGTCCGCGCCAGGTCAGGTCGGCGGAGATGCCCTCGGTCTCCGACAGCGTGAGGTGGACTTCCTGCAGTGGCTCGACCACGTCGAGGCGGTAGCCGTTGACGTGCTGGTGGAGCCGGTCGTCGTCGATGGCGTCGCTCAGGTGCACCGCAGTCTGGGTGTCGCCGCGGCGAACGACGAAGTAGGCGTCCTTCACCCCGAGCCGGGGGTAGTACCCGATGCCGGTCAGCACCATGAAGCGGCCCTCGCGGTCCAGCACGTTGAAGTACGAGCGGTCGTAGACATTGCGGTCGGAGCTCGCCGGCCAGGTGATCGGCGCCGGTGTCTGATGGATCGGGTACTCGTCGAGCGGACTCAGCTTCACGAACTCTCCCTCAAATACGATGCGCGCTGTATTGCAATTAGGATGTATCTCATGACAGCAGATGGGCACAGGGAAGACAAGAGGCGCAAACCCTCGACGCCCGGGCGGCCCCGCGACGGGAGGATCGACGCAGCGATCATCGCGGCCACCCGCGAGCTGATCCTCGAGACCGGTTATCCGGCGCTGTCGCTGTCGGCCATCGCCGCACGCGCGGGTACGACGACGGCCGCCATCTACCGGCGGTGGTCGGGCAAGGCCGAGCTCGTGCACGAGGCGGTGCTGTCGGCCGAGACCCTCGATCCGCCAACAGGTTCGGGAGATGTCCGCCAGGACATCCGGGCACTCGTCGAGATCGTGCGCGCGATGTTCAACCGGCCCGAGGCGCGCGTGGCACTCCCCGGCCTGATCGCCGACACCGTTGCGTCACCCGAGGTGCACAGTCAGATGATCGCCCGGCTCGCCGGCGACCTCCCCGCCTTCGAGTCCCGCTTCGGCCAGGAACGCCGGGACGACGACCGGTTGCCGATGCTCGCGGAGGTCGTCGCGGGCACCGCGATCTTCCGCATTCTCATCCGAAGCGACGCCGCACTCGACGACGCCTGGGTCGACCAGATGGTCGAGCTCATCACCGAGCGCTGGCCGGCGGGCTGATCGGCCCGCGCCCGAGGTCGACGAGAGCCTGGAACACCCGCGTCGGGTCTTCGGCGATGCGGTTCAGCACGTACAACCACCATTCCGAGCCGAAGATGCAGTATTCGCGCGTGGCGATCCCGTCCGTCGCCAACCGGTCCAGCAGGTCGGTCCCCAGACCCATCAGCATCTCGACCTCGACGGACTCGGCGGCGCCCACAGACCCCAGGACATGAGTCAACAGCGCTTCGTCGTGCGTCGCGAGGGTGAGCGAGCCGCCGCCGTCGACGATGCGGCGCGCCAGTCGTCCGAACCGCTTGGGCAACTCCGGGTCCTCCCGGGGCAGGGCCTCCGATTCGGCCTCCAGGAACGCACCTTTGACGAGCCTGACCCGGCCACCGGCGGCGAGTAGTCGATCCACGTCCTCGTCCGAGCGATGGAGCCTGGCCTGCAGGGTGATGCCCACGTTGTCGTACCGATGCGACAGCCAGTCGTAGACCTCGAGAACCCGATCGGTCCGGTCCGATCCCTCGGCGGAGATCATGAAGACGGAATCGACCGCGGCGCACGCCTCTGCCAGACGGGCAGCGTTGTCCCGCACCAGATCTCCGGAGACGAGAAGTCCGATGTGCGACAGGTCGCCGGAGACCGTCGACGGCAGACCGGTCCGACCGATGCGTTCGGCGACGGAGACGAAGACCTCCGTGGCCGCGGTCGCTTCGGCGGCGTCGCGCACGCTCTCACCCGTGTACTCGATGCTCACCAGGTGTCCGCGTTCCACCGCGCGCTCCCCGGCGCGGATCGCCGAGTCGACATCTTCTCCCGCGGTGTACCGTTCGGCGATCCGCCGCGCACATTCGGCCAGCGCGGGATCGGCCATGACCCGGGACTTCAGCTCCTCGTCGAGCGCCCACCGACGGAGTGTGTCTGCCGCACTTGTTGTTTCCATGTCATCCCGCCTCTGCTCACACGCCTGCCGACCAGCACACATTACGCGGAGCACGTCGAAAGTCGATGTACTGTACCGCCATGGAACGACACGCCTGACGCGATCGAGTGCACGAACGATCCCGCCCACCGAGGAGAGGTCTGATGATCACCCTGCGCGACGACTTCTCCGGCGACGGTTTCGACAGCCGGACATGGATCGCCGACTATCTCCCGCACTGGACGAGACCGGCGAACTCAGCGGCCCGGTGGACCGCTTCGGGGGGACGTTCGCGACTGTGCATCGACGACGACCAACCCGCATGGCGGCCGTCGGAGTCGACGATGCGGGTCTCGAGCCTGCAGACCGGGCACCACGCCGGTGAGGTCGGCAGCACGGTCGGCCAGCACGCGCACCGAGACGGGCTCACCGTGGTGACCTACCGCCCGTCGGAGATCCTCTTCGCACAGCGGCACGGCCGCTTCGCGGTGACGATGAGAGCCATTCGCGACCCGGCGTCGATGGTGGCGTTCTGGCTCCTGGGGACGGAGGAGCGACCAGAGGAGTCGGGGGAGATCTGCGTCGCGGAGATCTTCGGCCCGCGGCCCGGCGAATCGTGGACGCTGGGTGTCGGGGTACATCCACACCGCGATCCGCGCATCGTCGACGACTTCTCCGTCATCGAGATGGCCGAGGACCTCGCCGACCTCCACGAGTACGTCGTCGAGTGGGGACCCGACCGTCTCGTGTTCACGATGGACGGGCGCGTCGTCAAGGAGGTCCGGCAGTCCATCGGCTACCCGATGCAGCTCATGCTGAGCATCTTCGACTTCCCCGACCGCGCGGCCCCGGACTCTCCGCTCCCATACCCCCGCATCCTGGATGTGGAGTACGTGCAGGTCAGCACACTCGACGGCGGCTGAGGCCATCCCCGCCGCCGCGGCCGCCAGCAGGTAAACCCTTGCCTGGACCCAGGTTGACATTTTATTGTTTGTCATACAAACACTGCCAGAGGACGAGGATGCGAATGCCGACCACCGGACGCGCCACGCGAGAAGCCGGCAAGGCCACGCGCAAGTCGCTGCTCCGTGCTGCCGCGGAGGTGTTCGCCGAGCACGGCGAGTCGGCATCCGTGGCGCAGATCTGTCAACGCGCCGACGCCTACCCGAATCAGGTCACGTACTACTTCGGTTCCAAAGAGCAGTTGTTCGTCGAAGTCGCGAGCGCAGGCGTACTCCGGGCCGGCCGGCGCGCGGAGGAAGCGGCAGCCGGCGCCGCCACGGTCCGCGACTACACCAACACGCTCGTGGGCACGTTGCTCGGTCCGTGCGCACGGGACGTGGAACTCTTCGCCACCGCGATGCTCCTCGTCGCACGGCGCACCGACCTGCGTCCGCTCATCACCGACACCCTCACCCTGCTCCATGAGCGCGGTGAAGAGGCCCTGCTGTCCACGCTCGTCCGCACCGGCTGGCAACTGCGCGCCGGGATCGACGTCGAGGCCCGGGCCTTCTGGTCGGCGATCTTCGGCCTGGCGGTCCAGAAGGCCGCCACCGGTGTCGATTTCGGCTATCGACTCGAAGACGCCGTCGCCGTCGTCTTCACCAATCTGCAGATCCCCGACGAGATCCTGGACAGTCCGCTCCGCCCGGTCGGCACAGACACGACATCACACGCAACACAGGAGGCATGATGACCCGGTCCACGAGTTCCGTTCGGCCGCAACCGCATCTCACCCACGAGGTGTTCAACCAGTCGGCCCCGCGGGTCGACGTCAACGAGTACGAACTCGACACCGTGCTGCGCGAAGCGGTCACGCGCCACGACGCGGCGTGGGGCGACGCCGAGCTCCGCGAGATCGGGGCGCTGGTCGGCAGTGAATCCTTCAAGCACGACGCCCATCTCGCGAACACCGTCACCCCGGTGCTGCGGACCTTCGACCGATGGGGCAACCGCATCGACGAGGTCGAGTACCACCCGGCCTACCACCGCATCATCTCCGCGTCGATCGCCCACGGTTCCCACACCCGGTGCTGGGCGGACCCGCAACCGGGTTCGCACGTCGTACGCGCCGCGGCGTTCATGCTCTTCGGCCAGATCGAGCCCGGTCACGCGTGCCCGGTGTCGATGACCCATGCGGTCATCCCCTCTCTGGAACTCCAGCCCGACGTCGCCGCCCAGTGGGTGCCGAAAGCGCTGTCGCGCACCTACTCTCCCGACCTCGCCGCCGACAAGAGCTCGGCGATCTTCGGCATGTCGATGACCGAGAAGCAGGGCGGCTCCGACGTGCGCGCCAACACGACGGTCGCGACTCCGGCGGGCACCGGCGGTCCGGGCGCGGAATACCTGCTCACCGGGCACAAGTGGTTCTGCTCGGCCCCGATGTCGGACGCCTTCCTCGTCCTCGCACAGGCGCAGGGCGCGGGTGGCGAGGGGCTCTCGTGCTTCCTGCTCCCGCGCATCCTGCCCGACGGCACCCGCAACGTCTTCCGCATCCAGCGCCTGAAGGACAAGCTGGGCAACAAATCCAACGCGTCGAGCGAGATCGAACTGGACGGGACGGTCGCGATCATGATCGGCGAACCCGGCCGCGGCGTACGCACCATCATCGAGATGGTCGCGCAGACCCGACTCGATTGCGTCCTCGGTTCGGCTGCGGGCATGCGCCAGGCCGTGGCCGAGGCGGTCTGGCACGCGCGGCACCGCAGCGCATTCGGCGCGACACTGGCCGATCAGCCGGCGATGACCGCCGTATTGGCCGATCTCGCACTGGAATCGGAGGCCGCGACCACCACCGCGATCCGACTCGCTCGCGCGCACGACGAGGACGCCGACCCGCAGGAGCGGGCCTTCCGCCGCCTCGCCACCGCCGTAGCGAAGTACTGGATCTGCAAACGCGGCCCCCATCACGCCTACGAGTCCCTGGAATGCCTGGGCGGCAACGGCTACACCGAGGACTTCCCGCTCGCCATGCGCTACCGCGAGCAGCCGGTGATGGCGGTGTGGGAGGGTTCGGGCAACGTCATCGCGCTCGATGTCCTGCGGGCCATGACTCGCGAACCCGAGTCCATCGCCGCCTTCGATGCCGAGATCTCGCTCGCGCGCGGCGCGGATCGCACCCTCGACGCCCATCTCGACCACCTGCGCGACCAGCTCGGCGAACTCTCCCGTATGGATCCCGCCGACGCCCAGCGGCGGGCACGGTCCACCGTCGAGGCCATGGCCCTGGCCCTGCAGGCGTCACTTCTCGTCCGGCACAGTCCCGCCGCGGTCGCCGATGCGTTCATCGCCGCGCGCCTGGGGCCCGACCGCAGCCTCGAATACGGCACCCTTCCCGCCGGCGCTGACCTGGGTGCGATCCTCGAGCGACACTGAACGCCGATCACCTCACTCACAGCGAGTTCTCGGCAGCGGCGAGGATCTGACGCCGGAGGGTCGACGAGGTGTTGGGCAGCCACATCGCGCGGACGGGCGCGAACGGGGGATCGGTGAATTCGACGATCCGGATGCGGTTGACGTAGATCCAGCCGGGCTCGTTGGTGACGAAGGCACACGCATCGGGGTGTGCGATCACCGCGGTGTGCGGAGGCGTACCCAGCAGCGTCGACAAGATGATTCGCGGTTCGAACCCCGCGCGCCGGCACAGGCCGACCAGGATGTCGGTGTATTCGTACTCGTGCTCGGGGCCCCAGACGACGATCTCGTAGCCCGCGAGGTCGGCCATGTCGACCCGATCGTGCGCGGCGAGCGGATGGTCGGCACGAACCGCCAGGCGCAGTTCGTGCTGTGTCGCGATGGTGGTGGCCATGTCCGGTGGCGCCGCCACACCACGACCGAGGGCCATGTCGATGGCCCCGGACAACAACTCGTCGCGGATGAGTTCGGCGAAGACCGGTCGGACCGTGATCGGTACCGACGGGTCGGCGAGCACCACCGGCTCGATGATGCGGAAGACCTCGGACGAGGCCAGGTCCGGGGCGTGGCCGATGACGAACGGCGCCGGCGACCCGGCGTCGACGCGACGCACCTGGGTGGCGAGTTGCTCACCACCGGCCAGCAAGGGCACCGCCCCGCGGTAGAGCGCCTCCCCGGCGGGGGTCGGCGTCAGGCTCCGACGTGACCGTGAGAAGAGCTCGACACCGAGGTGGCGCTCGAGTTCGCGGATGGCCGACGAGAGCGCTTGTTGACTGATGAACAGGTCATCCGCGGCGACACGAAGACTCGGTGCCTCCATCACCACGACGAACATTCGCAGTCGTCGGAGGTCGATATCGCGTAGTCCGGGCTCCCCGGGACCATTCATCAACCATCTCCTGTCAGTTATCCCGATTGATGTGATTGTAGGTTGACCATCGAGCCCATATGCTGAATCCTGCGAGGCCGCGAGTGCGCCGGCCACATCGCACATGGACTACCTGCTGGGGTCCCTCCCGCGGAGGGGACGGGAGGACCCCAGCAGGAAGCGGCCGATCGGGCCCGATTGGCATGACCTTCTCAGCGCACATCAGATCGACGGCGATTCAGCCGATTCTTACATCTTTCACTCCGTCGGGTCATATCGCGGAATTCGAGATGAAACGATCTTTAATCGTCCTCTAAACTCCGTAACGTGTGTTCGGCGATTTCTGCCTCGCACACAGGCGCGTACACGCGCGTCGTGAGTGAGAAAGAGGACGCGGCCATCGACCACCCGGAACACGAGGGGCCCGACGCGCGCCGAACAGCGCGGTTCCGGGCACTTCGGCACGGGCCGATGACCGGCGAGATCACCGGACACCGCCACCTCTACGACGACGCCGACCACGTCCTCAAACAGGTGCGGATGCGCGAACGGCACGTCCGGATCACCATCTCCGTGCTGGTCGCCGTCTGCGGGATTCTCGGGACCATCGCGCTCTTCACACCGAGCGGCACGCAGGGTTCCGCCCCGCGCTCGATCGCGCTCGGCATCGCCGTGGCCACGACGATCCCGATGGCCTTCGCCGTCAGCCGGGTCCACCTCGGGGTGATCTGGTGGACCAAGCAGTCCTCGCTCAGAGGATTCAACACCGCATTCGTCCTGTGGGCCGACGCCGTGCTGACCGTGGCCCTCCTCGCCATCACCGACATCACCCTCGCCCAGTTCTGCGCGGCGATCTTCGCGGTCGTCGGTTCATATGTGGCTCATTTCGTACGGAGCCCGGTCGCGTACGCGCACATGATCTACTCGAGCATTGCCGTCGGCGCCCTGGGAATCCTCTCGTGGTCGAATGGCACCCCGATTCTCAGTGTGGTGTTCACGACGCTTGCGCTATTGGTCGTCACCAATGGCACGACGGCTCTTCATCGCAGTTACACATCCGATTTCCAGCGCTCGCTGAAACATCAGCTGATCATGGCGAACACCGATTCGCTGACCGGTTTGTTGAATCGCCGCGGATTCCTCTACGCGACGGCGACGATGCTCCGACGCAGCCCCGCCCGCCCGTTCGCCCTCCTCACCGCCGATGTCGACCGATTCAAGGGCATCAACGACGAGCACGGCCACGCGACCGGCGACGACGTCCTCGAGCGCGTCGCGGCGATCCTGCAGGGGGCGACGGACGGACAGGCCATCGTAGCGCGGTTGGGCGGCGACGAGTTCGCGATCGCGGCGCTCGCGGACGAGGCCTCGGTGCGGGCTCTCGCCGAACGCATCCGCACGCAGCTCATCACCACCCGGAAAGGCGCGACGGCCTCCGTCAGCCTGGGCATCGCCGTCGGTGTCACCCCGGCGGGCCACATGTCCTCCGCCGACGCCAACGCGTTCATCCGGCACGAGTTCGAGGTCGCCGACGACGCGCTGTTCGACGCCAAGGCCGCTGGGCGCGGCACCTACGTGGTGGCGGGCCGCCCCACCTTCGGGCCGGCTACAGGAGCACCCCCGGATTCAGCAGACCGTCGGGGTCGAGAGCCTGCTTGATCCGCGCCGTCAGTTCCATGACGTCGGATCCGACCTGGTCGGGCAGCCAGCCCTTCTTCAGGCGTCCCACACCGTGCTCGCCGGTGATGGTGCCGCCCAACCGGATCGCGAGGTCCATGATCTGGCCGAACGCGACCTGCGCGCGTTGCGCCTCGGCCGGGTCGGTGGGGTCGAACACGATCAGCGGATGCGTGTTGCCGTCGCCCGCGTGGGCGATCACCGAGATCATCACCCGATTGTCGTCGGCGATCTCCGCCACGCCGTCGATCAGATCGGGCAGGGACGGGAGGGGCACACCGACGTCCTCGAGCAACAACGATCCCAGCTTCTCCACGGCCGGGATCGCCGCGCGACGGGCGGCGGTGAATGCCTCGCCCTCGATGGGATCGTCGGTCGCGAAGACCTCCCCCGCACCGTTGGTCTCGAAGGCCTTCCGGATGAACTCGACCTCGGCCGCGCCGGCGGCACCCGGGGCGTCGGACTGCGCGACGAGGAGCGCGCCGGCCTCCCGGTCGAGGCCCATCCGCATCAGATCCTCGACGGCGTTGATGGCGACCGAATCCATGAACTCGAGCATCGCCGGACGGATCTCTGCGGTCACCGCCAGAACGGCCCGGCTGGCCTCGTGCACCGAACCGAACACTCCGACAACGGTGCTCGCCGGACCCTGCGGCGGCAGGAGCCGCAGGGTGACCTCGGTGATGATCCCGAGGAGCCCTTCGCTTCCGACGAACAGTTTGGTCAGCGGCAGGCCTGCGGAGTCCTTGAGCTGCTTGCCCCCGACCCGGACCGCGCGTCCATCGGCGAGCACCACCTGCAGACCCAGGACGTAGTCGGTGGTGACGCCGTACTTCACGCAGCACAGCCCGCCGGCGTTGGTGGCGACGTTCCCGCCGATCGAGCAGATCTCGAACGACGAGGGGTCCGGCGGGTACCAGAGCCCATGAGCCGAGGCCGCGGCCTTCACCTCCGAGTTGAACAGGCCGGGTTGGACGACCGCGGTCCGTGTCGCCGGGTCGACCTCGATGTCGCGCATCTTCTCGGTCGAGAGCATGATCGCGCCGTCCACCGCCGTCGATCCCCCGGACAGGCTGGTGCCTGCACCCCGCGTGATGATCGGGACACCGTTGGCCGCGCACCAGCGGACGGTGACCTGTACGTGTTCGGTGGTCGTCGGCCGCACCAGTGCGAGCGGAGTGCCCGCCGTCGGGTCGGCGGCGCGGTCCTGCCGGTAGCCGGCCAGGATGTCGGCGTCGGTGACCACCATGCCGTCGGGGAGGGAATCGGCGAGCGAACTCGGGTCGGCACTCATCTGTTCAGAGTATTCGCCGGGCCGACGACCACGGTTTGCACTGTGAAACATGGCCGGACTTCCCCCGTACCGGAACAATGGAGTTCGTGAACGATTTCAATGCGACCGTCATCAACGAGTTCCGATCCAACAACGGCCATGTCGAGACCGCCGGCTTCGGCAAGAATCTCGTGCTCCTGCACACGCTGGGCGCCAAATCCGCCGAGCCGCGGATCAGTCCTCTGTTCGCGCTTCCCGACGGCGACAGCTGGCTGATCATCGGGTCGTTCGCCGGCTCGCCGAAGACGCCGGACTGGGTGCACAATCTCCGTGCCCACCCGGAGTCGGTCGCCGTGGAGGCACCGTCGGAGAACGGCATCGAGCGTCTCGACACCGCGGTGAGCGAAGTCGAAGGCGACGACTGGGAACCGGCGTGGCAGAAGTTCATCGAGGCCTCCGAGCAGTTCCTGAAGTACACCGAGACCGCTCAGGGCCGCCGATTCCCGATCTTCCGCCTGACACCGGCTCGCTGACCCCGCCGGTTCCCGCCGCGGGTCCGTCGACGCATCTACTGTGAGAAGCGTGTTCGAGGTTGGCGAGAGCGTGGCCGGCTTCACCATCGACGAATTCCTCGGTGGCGGGGCGAGCGCGGATGTGTTCCGGGTCCATCGCACCGGCAGCGACGGGGACCCGTCGGACCTTCGGCACGACCGACGCGACGGGTCCGTCGCGCTGAAGGTCCTGCACCCGAACGCTTCCGACCACGCGCGGGTCCGCGAGCGCTTCGAGCGAGAATTCGGCATCGCGTCGCTGCTGGACCATCCCCACATCGTGCGCATGCTCTCGCACGGTGAGATCGAGCCACCGCGCGGATCGCTCGGCCCGCGGCACCTGCCGTCGATGTGGCTGACCATGCAGTACATCGGCGGACCGGCCGCGACCGCACTCATCCCGGAACGTGGCGACGAGCCGGACATGGACACCGTCCTGCGTGTGGCGGCGCAGATCGCCGATGCACTCGACCATGCGCACGCCCAGGACATCCTGCACCGCGACGTCAAACCCGCGAACATCCTCCTGTCCCGCACCCCCGGCCCACGATCGGACGGCGCCGGTCCGGTCGACGCCTACCTGTCGGACTTCGGGATCGCCCAATTCCTCGACGACACGCGGCCACTCGCGCGCAACGGCCGCGTACAGGGTTCCATCGGCTACGCCTCGCCCGAACTCCTGCAGGCGCAGAAACTCACGCCGGCAACCGATTTCTACGCGTTTGCCTGCACGCTCGTCGAACTCATCACCGGTACACCGCCGTATCCACGCAACACCGCCTTCGCGATCACCTATGCGCACCTCAACGACGACCCGCCGAAACTCACCCGACGCCGGCCCTGGCTGCCGTCGGCGACGAACTCGATCTTCGCCAAGGCCCTGGCGAAGTCTCCCGAGGACCGGTACTCCTCGTGCACGGAACTCGTGGAGATCCTGAACCGGCTCATGCGCGACGTGCCCGTGCCAGAACCGGAGAAGCGCTCGACGTGGTGGCCACGGACCCGATGAACGGTCAGCTCCTCGGACCGTCGATCGCGTACACGCGAACCGCTGTGTCGCGGAACACCTTTCGCAACGCCTCGGACCCCCACTGGGACACGCAGTCGAGGAGTGCGCCCACGAGGACGTCGATCGCGGCGTTGGGCCGGTCGATCGGGTAGTTGGTCCCGAACATGATGCGATCGGACCCGAAATGGGTGATGACGTGCTCGACGAACGGCCCGATCATCTCGGCGAGGGTGGCCTGACCGCCGATGTTGCCCCACCGCTCGTGGCCATAGCCGAGGATGGGCATCGCCAGACCGGACAGCTTGACCACCACGTTGCGGTAGTTCGCGAGGGTCGTCATCCGTTCGCGCCACAGCCGCCAGATGTCCGCGCGCGCAGCGGCTGTCGCGCCGGTACGCATACCCACCGGACCGAAGACCCCGGCCGGTATGCCGAAGTGGTCCAGGATGATCGTCGTCTCCGGATACTCCCGCGCCAGCAGGATGACGTCGTAGAGCTGGTGTGAGTACACCGAGGCCTCGAAGACGAGACCGCGGCTCGCGAGCTCGGCGAATCCCTCCAGGAACGACGTCGAGGACAGCAGGTTGTCGGTGTCCCCGCCGTCGCGGACACGTGGATCGGGATGCCGAGACGCGACGATGCGGATGCCGCGGAATCGCGACGACGCCGCGAACTGCTCGTCGAGCATGTCCGCGAAAGTCCGGGTCCGCGGGTCGCCGTGCGAGATGATCGCGCCGAGACGCGGGGTGCCGGCCTGGCCGAACGGCAGGCTCTCCAGGTACCGCGTCTCCTCCACCGCGGTGCTGTCCACCGGGGGCCCCGTGGCGTCGGGGATCTCGCGACGCCAATGCGACTCGACGTGGACGACCGTGTCGATGGGCACTCCCACCACGGTCGGGACCAGCGCCGCGTCGGTGGCGTACTGTCGCGGCTCGTAGGCCCGGGCGACGGTGCGCGGGGTCAGGATGTACTCGCGGTCGGCGCGGGAGACGATGAGGGGGAAAACCCGGTCGCCCAATGTGGGGACGAACCCGTACAGCCTCGACGCGCGCGTGGCCGCCCATGGGGTGCGCCGCGGGTTCCAGTGCTGCACATGGGCATCAACGATGCCCGTGAGGACCCCTTCGAGGGACGTCATACCGGTACCTTGCCACACCTCACAACCGCTCGACATACGATGCCGGATCCTGAATTCGGACGCACCGAAGGACTAGTGTGGGTCTCTTGAACCGGGTGGGGAAACGAGCCGCGACGGAGGTGTGATCTTTTCGATATGGCGACACATTCGCGCCATGCGCTGCATCAGCTGCGGACGGCAGTCAATCGGCAGCCCGACCGGTTCGTCACCAACGTCTACACCCGGATGTTCGCGATCGACCCCGACCTGCGGGAGCTGTTCGGTGTGTCGATGGCCGCCCAGCGGATAGCCTTCCATCGCGTCATCGACCATGTCCTCGAAGCGATCCCGGCCGAGTCCGGTCATGCCGAACTCGTGGAGTTCCTCGCGCAGCTCGGACGCGACCATCGCAAGTTCGGGGTCGAGCCCGAGCACTACCACGTGATGTACGCGGCCCTGATGGGCGAGTTCGGCAGCCTCATGGCCGGCTACTGGGACGCCGAGACCGAACAGACCATCTCGCAGGCCATGATGCTGGTGACCGGGGTGATGCGTGGTGCCGCCGAGAGCGCGACCCATCCCGCGCGCTGGACCGCCGAAGTCGTCGAGAAGTACCGGATCACCCGCGACCTGGCGGTCGTCCGGCTCCTCGCCCATTCGCCGCTGACGTTCAACACGGGCCAGTACCTCGAGGTGCACACCCCGCAGTGGCCGAAGCAGTGGCGCAACTTCTCCCCCGCCATCCCGCCCAACCCGGCGGGCGAACTGGAGTTCCACGTCCGCGCGGTCCCCCGTGGAACGGTGAGCACCGCGATCGTGAGCGAGACCAGCGTCGGCGACGTGTGGACCCTCGCCCAAGGGCACGGCACGCTGCACGTCGACCGCGACAGCAAGGTCCTGATGGTCGCGGGCGGCACCGGACTCGCTCCCCTGCGCGCACTGCTGATCGAGATGTCCGCACGCGCCGACTCGCCGGAGACGCACATCTTCTACGGGATGCGCTACCCGGGCGAGCTGTACGACCTGACGGTGCTGCACCGCATCGCGTCGACCAATCCGTGGCTGCGCGTCACCGCCGTGTCCGAAGAGCAGACCGATCCGTGGTGGATCAACGCGGTGGCGACGCCCGCCGAACTCGGTGTCGACCACGAGATCGGCACACTCGCCGACGTGGTGGCCCGGTCCGGCAACTGGGAGGACCGCCAGGTCCTGATCGCGGGGTCACCCCAGATGATCGAGAACACCCGACGCACCCTCATCATCGCCGGTGTGCGGGCCAGCCGTATCCAGCACGACCCCGTGTTCTAGGGCCGCTCAGGGGACTTCGAGACTCGGTTCGCCGCCGGCCGGAGCCGAGTAGACGGTCTCGGTCTCGGTCACGGTCTCCGTCTCGGCAGCCGACTCGGTCACCGTCTCCGTCCGCGTGACCGGGCGTGGAGTGCTCGTCACGGTCGTCGTGCGGACGTCGGTCGCCGTCTCGGTCTCGGTGACCGTCGCCTGTTCGGTCGAGGTGACCGCCGCCGGCGTCTCGGTCACCGTGACGGGGGCGGCGGGTTCGACGATGCTCGACTCGGCGGTCAGGAGGAGGGTGATCCCGACGGCACCCAGGAACACGGCGGCACCGATCGCGGCGCCGACGAACCACCAGCGGCGACCGGTCGACGTCCGGGTGGCGACGGCGGTGGCCGGCGCGACCACCGCGGCGTCGGCGGCACCGATCGCGGAGGCGAGAGACGGGTTGTCCGCGACCGTGACCGGGCGCTGCGCCGCGTACTCGAACGCCGGCGCGATCCCGGGGAGTTGCGCACCCGGGCCGACCACGATCACCGAGGTGACGTCTCGACCACGTGGCAGCCCGCTGACCGTCGTCGCGAGCCGCGACGCGGCGTCGGGGTCGGTGACCGAGGCGATCTCACCCGGCGCGAAGTCGGCGGTGCCGAGGACCGCGCCCGACGCGGTGTCGACGGTCGCCAGCGTCGTGCCGGCCGCGGGTGCCGCGTTGCGATCGAGGTCGACGACGGCGACCACACCGCCGCGGGTCGAGTAGGTGCAGGCGATCTCGGCCAGTGCCGCGGCGTATCCGGTGACGACGACCTTGTCGCTCCAGGACGGCCCCGTGGCCGCGCCCGGCGCGAAGACCCGGGCCAGATGATCGCGGACGTCCGCACGCGACGCCGAGATGCCGATCCGATCGACCTCCACAGGGACGGAGTCGACGAGTTCGACGATGGCGGCCTCGGCACCGGCGGCCGACGCGTCGGGGAGGTCCACGAGGTTGCTCGCCAGGATGTGTCCGTCGGCGTCACGAACCACCGAGCTGATCTGGTCGTCGACGACGGAGATGCCCAGAACCACGAACCCTGGCAACGGACCGGTTCCCGGTACCTCGGACATGGTTCACCTCCCGTCGCCGGCCTGCTGCGGCGTCCTGACCCGCAAGCCTAGCGGCTGGCGTGTAGAGGGGGGCACCCGACCGTGTCCGGTGTACTGCTCAGATCGGCTCGGCGGCGTGCTGGGTGTAGGCGGCGACGCGGACCGCCTCGTCGGTTTCCAGGCCCGCCCCCAGGGCTCCTCCGACGGTCGCGAGTGAGCAGGTCAGCCAGGCGACCTCCAGATAGTCGGTGAAGCCGGCCGGGTGTCCGAGGGTCGAACTGAACACCTCCGGCACCACGAGGCACATCGCGCCGAGCGCGGACAGCACGAACAGTGCCGCGTAGAGGGCTGCGACACCGAGGGCCACGGTGATCACGGTGACGATGTTGAACAGCGCCACCTGTTCTCGCGTCTGTCGAGAGCTGCCGCGTTCCCAGAGGTCGGCACCGATGATCAGCGTCGCGGTGATGGCGATGATGGATCCGAGCGCGACACCGGTGAGTCGAATCCCGCCGAAAGTGTCTGCGAGCAGCCAGATGTCGGCGGTCACCAACGCGAAGACCCCGGCCGCGATCGCTCCGGTGAGCGCGCGGGTGAGGCCGAGTGCGAGACGCCACGGGCGGTTGGCCCGCACCATGCCGGTGAGCAGGCGCAGGTTGCCCGTCAGGACGCGCGCGGTGAAGGCGGTGCCCTCGTCGTCGACGTCGGTCCCCAGCTGACGAACGCGGTGGCGCAACGCCGATCGCGCCGGCGACTTCTGGTGTTCGCGGAGGTCGTCGGCGTCGGCGCCGAGGAGTTGCCCGACGAGTCCGGTGATGATCGCGCGGGTCCGCTGTCGCACGCCGGTCGCGCCGAGCGCGGGCACCGAGAGGACCGCGACGCCGTGCACGGCGTTGGCATGCGCCACGACCGGGCGTTTGCCGACGTGCAGCGGAAGGTCGGTCAGGTGGACCACCAGGTCCCATTCACGTTCGAGCAGAAGGTCTCTCGTGGCATCGACGATCTCGGCGTCGCCGGCCGGCGGCTGCACGAGTCCGGCCTCGACGAGTTCGATCTGCCATCGGGCGCCCGGGAACGTCGTCTGGACGTGTTCGGTCAGGCCGTCATCGACGAGTTTGCGCGCGAGACCGATGGCCTGGCCGGGCGCCCCGACGATGCCGAGGACGACGACGGGCTGAGCCGGCGAGCCGGCGGAGGAGTCCATCTGCGGCCGGGGTTCAGGCGAACCGGGCCGCCAGCGCCCGGAGCGTGCCCTCGATCCCCTTGCCGTTCTTATTGTCGTAGCCGATGAGTTCCATGACCTTCGGCACCCGGAGTGTCGAGTAGTCGAACGTCTCGGTGACGGCGGTGGTGGTCGGCGAGGTCGATTCGAGCTCCCACCGCCAGCGGTGGCCCATCGGATGCTGCCACTCGACGACCCGGTCGGGTTCGAAGTCGGTGACGGTCGAGGTGATCTTGTACGGCACACCGAACTGCTTCATCCCGACGCTGAAACGCGCGCCGCGGGTCAATGTCTCGGGCCCGCTGACGGGGGTGTCGCGCACCGTGCCGGAGCCGTCGAGTTCGGGATGGCGATGGGGGTTCGACACGAGCGCGAACACATCGGCGGCCGGGGCGTTCACCACCACCCGACGCGAGACCTTGTGGGGACCGGAGTCGACGGTGGTGACGGGTTCAGAAGCCATGCGGTCAACGTTACGCACGTCGACCGGCTCGCGTCGAAAACTGCGCCCGGACGCCACGACGCCGGGCCCGATCGGATGTCGGGCCCGGCGAGGGTGTGATGAGTCAGTCGGTGGTGCGCTTACGTCGCGGCTGCCATACGACCAGGGCGTTGGTGCGCGGCACCGGGACGAGTTCGCCACCGCGGCGGGTCCGCGACGCCTGCACCTCGTCGGTGAGCTCGCGAACCCGGTGCTGGAGAGCCTCCACCTGATTGCTCAGGTCGATGATGCGCTTGATGCCCGCGAGGTTGACGCCCTCCTCCTGCGAGAGACGCTGGATCTCCCGCAGGAGTTCGACGTCTCGGGACGAGTAGCGGCGACCGCCACCACTCGTCCGCTGCGGCGTGACCAGCCCCAGACGGTCATAGGTCCGCAGGGTCTGCGCGTGCATGCCGGCGAGTTCGGCGGCGACCGAGATCAGAAAGGTCGCGCCGTCGGCGTCGAAGTTCTTCTGACCGGCCATCACTCATCGCCCCCAGTCCGCCCGCGGGTCGAAACCGCTTGCCCGCTCGGCCTGATCGTAGGCGCGCATCGCCTCGACCGCGGCCTCGTCGAGTTTGTTCGGCACCGCGACCTTCACGGTGACGAGCAGGTCGCCCGCACCGCCGGACCGCTTGGGCACACCGCGACCACGCACCCGCAGGGTGCGGCCGTCGGTGGTGTTCGGCGGGATCTTCACCCCGACCGAGCCCTCGAGTGTCGGGACCGAGACAGTCGCTCCGAGAACGAGTTCGGAGATCCGAACCGGCAACTGCACCCGAAGGTCGTTGCCGCTGCGGGTGAACTGCTTGTGCGGGGTCACGTGGACGACGACGTACAGGTCGCCCGATGGGGCCCCACGCCGCCCGGCCTCGCCCTGTCCGGCGAGCCGGATGCGTTGTCCGTCCTCGACGCCGGCGGGAATCCGCACGTTGATGGTGCGTGCGCGGACCTTCACTCCGCTTCCGTCGCAGTCGGTGCACGGATCGTCGATCCGCGAACCGGTGCCCTGGCAGTCCTGGCAGGGCTCACTGAAACCGAACGCGCCCTGGTTGCGGCTCACGAAGCCCGAACCGTTGCAGTTCGCGCACACACGCGGACTCGTTCCGGGCTTGGCGCCCGAACCGTGGCAGGTGGTGCAGGGGGACGGGCTGGTCACCCGCAGGGGGACGGTCGTGCCGAGCGCGGCATCGGAGAACGAGAGCGTCGTCTCGGTCTCGAGGTCTTTGCCGCGACGCGGACGGCTCGCCGTCGAAGTACGTTGCGTTCCGCCGCCGCGGTTGAACAGTCCGTCGAAGATGTCGCCGAAACCGCCCCCGCCGCCGCCGGTCTGCGCCCCGCCGAACAGATCGCCGAGGTCGAAGTCGTTACCGCCGGTGGTGTAGGTCGTTCCGCCGCCGGGGAATCCGCCCGGGAAGCCGTTGCCGCCGCCGCGGAATCGTCCGCCGGCGAACATGGCGCGTGTCTCGTCGTATTCCTTGCGCTTCTCGGAGTCGCCGAGCACGCTGTGGGCTTCGGACACCCGCTTGAAGCGCTCCTCGGCCGCGGTGTCACCCGGATTGGCATCCGGATGCAGCTCGCGCGCGAGCTTGCGATAGGCCTTCTTGATCTCTTCAGCCGAAGCGTCAGAAGCAACGCCCAGGTCCTTGTAGAAGTCGTGTTCTAACCACTCACGTTGTGGTGCCACCAGACGTCACCTCCTTTGAGTTCTGTTGTCTGGATGAATGTCTTGCGAAGAACCTGAGGTGCGAGGTTCGCGGTCTGCGCTCCTCGCACCTCAGGGATCGGTGTTCGCTCTATTGTGCACCGGTCTGGTCACCCGCGGGAGCGGGATCGGTGACCGTCACCATCGCGGTGCGGATCACCTTCTCGCCCAGGCGGTAGCCGCATCGGTACACCGATCCGATCACCGGATGTGCTCCGGTGCCGTCGTGCTGCACGGCTTCGTGGAGTTCGGGATCGAACTCGTCACCCGACGCACCGAAGGCCACGAGACCTTCGGCGGCCAGCACACCGGCCAGCTTGTCGGCGACCGAACGCAGCGGCCCGCTGTCGAGATCGCCGTGCTCGCGGGCACGGTCGAGGTCGTCGATGACCGGCAGCAGCTTGTCGATCAGGATCTGCTTGCCGTAGGCGACCGAGCCCTGCTTCTCCTCGGCGGCACGCCGTCGGAAGTTGGCGAACTGGGCGCGTTCACGCTGGAGGTCGGCCGTCAGTTCGGCGACGCGTGCATCCGGTTCGTCGGGTGCGGCGTCGGCCTGCTCCTCGCCGACCTGTGACTCGTCGACGACCGGTCCGGCGTCGGCCGGGCCGGGTCCGGCGGCCGGCTCGTCGCGCACCTCACCCGTTTCCGGGTCGATGCGACGACGGTCGGTCACCGTCACCGGCTCCTCGCCGGACCCATTCGTCGAATGGGATCCTGCGGTCACTTGTTCTCCTTGGTGTCAGCGTCGTCGACGACCTCGGCGTCGACGACGTCGGGATCGCTGTCGGCGCCGGCAGCCTCACCGTTGGGGGACTCTGCCGCGGCGTTGGCGTAGATCGCCTGGCCGAGGGCCTGCGACTCCTCCGACAGCTTCTCGATCGCGGTCTTGATCGCGGCGGTGTCGGTGCCCTTCAACGCTTCCTGCGCGTTGGAGACGGCTGCCTCGACCTTCTCCTTGACCTCCGCCGGGACCTTGTCCTCGTTCTCCTTGAGGAACTTCTCGGTCTGGTGGACGAGCGACTCCGCCTGGTTGCGGGTCTCGGCCTCCTCGCGGCGCTTGCGGTCCTCGTCGGCGTGGGCCTCCGCGTCCTTGATCATGCGGTCGATCTCGTCCTTGCTCAGGCCGGAACCGTCCTGGATGCGGATGGAGTTCTCCTTGCCGGTGCCCTTGTCCTTCGCGGTGACGTGCACGATGCCGTTGGCGTCGATGTCGAAGGTCACCTCGATCTGCGGGACACCCTGCGGTGCCGGGGCGATGCCGCCGAGCTCGAAGCTGCCCAGCAGCTTGTTGTGCGAGGCGATCTCGCGCTCACCCTGATAGACCTGGATCTGCACCGACGGCTGGTTGTCCTCGGCCGTGGTGTAGGTCTCCGACCGCTTGGTCGGGATCGTGGTGTTGCGCTCGATCAGCTTGTGCATCACGCCGCCCTTGGTCTCGATGCCGAGGGAGAGCGGGGTGACGTCGAGCAGCAGCACGTCCTTGACCTCACCGCGGAGCACACCGGCCTGCAGTGCGGCGCCGACGGCGACGACCTCGTCCGGGTTGACGCCCTTGTTGGGCTCGCGGCCACCGGTCAGTTCCTTCACCAGGTCGGTGACGGCCGGCATACGGGTCGAACCACCGACGAGCACGACATGGTCGATGTCGCCGACGGAGATGCCCGCATCCTTGATGACGGCCTGGAACGGTGCGCGGGTGCGCTCCAGCAGATCAGAGGTGATCTTCTGGAACTCGCTGCGCGAGAGCTGCTCGTCGAGGAACAGCGGGTTCTTGTCGGCGTCGACGGTGATGTAGGGCAGGTTGATCGAGGTGCTCTGCGAGCTCGAGAGCTCGATCTTGGCCTTCTCGGCGGCCTCACGCAGACGCTGCAGGGCCATCTTGTCCTTGGTCAGGTCGATGCCGTTCTGGCTCTTGAACTTCTCCACGAGCCAATCGACGACGCGCTGATCCCAGTCGTCACCACCGAGGTGGTTGTCACCGGAGGTCGCGCGGACCTCGACGACACCGTCGCCGATTTCGAGCAGCGAGACGTCGAAGGTACCGCCACCGAGGTCGAAGACCAGGATGGTCTGCTCCTTCTCCCCCTTGTCGAGCCCGTAGGCCAGGGCGGCCGCGGTCGGCTCGTTGACGATGCGGAGCACGTTGAGGCCGGCGATCTGGCCGGCTTCCTTGGTGGCCTGACGCTGGGAGTCGTTGAAGTACGCGGGAACCGTGATGACGGCGTCGGTGACGTCCTCACCCAGGTACGACTCGGCGTCGCGCTTGAGCTTCATGAGCGTGCGCGCGCTGATCTCCTGCGGGGTGTACTTCTTGTCGTCGATCTCGACGGTCCAGTCGCCTTCGCCCATGTGGCGCTTGACGGAGCGGATGGTGCGGTCGACGTTGGTGACCGCCTGGTTCTTCGCGGGCTGACCGACCAGCACCTCGCCGTTACGCGCGAACGCGACCACCGACGGTGTGGTCCGCGCGCCTTCGGCGTTGGCGATGACGGCGGCTTCGCCGCCTTCGAGCACGGCGACCACCGAGTTGGTGGTACCGAGGTCGATTCCAACAGCACGAGACATGTTTGGCTTCCTCCTAGTTTGTGGGTGTGCACCCGAGTCCTTGTCCCGAGGTCTCGCGACCGCGGGGATGTCGTGGCGAAACTCTGCGGGACCGGACTTCAGTGCGTCCGACTCATGTCCTACTGAAAAAGTGGGTCCGAGTCAAACCTACTTGAGTCCACATCACTCAGGTTTCTCGAAGTGTGTAACGGGCCTCATCGGCGGATTGTTCCCGGGTCGTCGAAAAAAGTTGAGCGGATGCCGCTCAGTCCCGGCGAGACCACAGATGCGTATGACGGTGTGCCCGGATTCCGGGCACACCGTCATACGGATCATCAACCGCTCACACCAGGAACTACCCAGGTGACCGGCGTCGCGGACCAGCGCTCACCGTCGTCGGGTGAGCAACAAGCGGGCTGCCGCGTCGAGCAGGAAGCCCAGGATGCCGATCACGACGATCAGGGCGGCGACCTGGTCGTAGGCCAGCTGATCGCGGGCGTTGAGGATCTGGTAGCCGAGGCCCGAGCGCACGCCGAGCATCTCAGCGGGTACCAGGACCACCCAGGCGATCCCGAGTGCCACGCGGACACCGGTCTGCACGTTGCCGCGGATCGCGGGGATCACCACGGCCGTGAGGACTTCGGTACGGGTGGCATGGAACGATCGCGCGACCTCGACGAGGCCGGGGTCGATCGACTTCACCCCGGCGGCCGTGTTGATGACGATCGGCCAGATCGCCGCGATCGCGATCAGGAAGATGACCGGTTCGTTGCCGATGCCGAACACCATCACCGCGACCGGAGCCCACGACAGCGGCGAGATCATCCGCAAGAAGGCGACGATCGGATTCGCGGCGCGCTCCGCGGTGAGACTCAGACCGATCAGCAGGCCCAGCGGGAGGCCCAGCACGACCGCGATCAGCAGGCCGATCAGCAACCGCCACAGGCTCAGTCCGATGTCGGGCAGCAACACCCCGCGGTCGAGGAGTTCCCACATCGCCGGGAACACCTGCTGGGGAGCGAACTGGCGGGCGAGGGAGTCCTCGGCGGGGACGACTGTCGTCGTCGCCCACCAGATCGCGACCAGCACCGCGATCGCGACCAGCGGCGGGGCGAGGGCAGAACCGGATCGCCGGCGCGGGGCCGTCGCGGTCTCGTCCTGGGTCAGCAGCGTCATGACGTCACCTGTTCGGTTCTCGTGAGGTCGGCGGGTAGTCCGAGAGCGGCTGCGCCACCACGGAATCCGATGGCGCTACGGATGAATCGATCGTCGACGAGGTCGGCATGGACGGTTGCCGGGTCGAGGCGCGCGAGGAATCGGCGATCGCCGTCGACGAGGGTGTTGTCCATCTCGGTGACGAGCCGCTCGGTGAAACTCGCGAACGGGAACGGCTGGAATCCGAGTCGCTGCGGTTGCCAGTCGGCGTTGCTCACGGCGAAGTCGGCCGGGTCGTAGGTCAGCGCCTTGGCGATGGCCGGTTTCGGCTGCGGGAGGTACCCGCCGGCGAGTTCCACAGCGGCCCGGGGACGGTCGAGGTCGATGTGATGCTGGGCCGCGACCACGGAGTCGGCGAGGGATTGCACCGCGGCCGGGCGTTCGTCGATGGCCGACTGGTGGACGAGGAGCGCGCAGCACGCGTGCTGGCGCCAGACGTCGCCGAGGAAGGTGTGGATGCGGCCGATCCCACGCACCTGGGCCATCGCGTTGAACGGATCGGCGACGACGTAGCCGCCGATCGATCCGTTGGCCAGCGCCGGCACCATGTCCGAGGGACTCATCACGACCAGTTCGACGGTCTTGTCGCCACGCGATGCCCCGGTACGGATGACCGGTCGCAATCCATGGGTGCGCAGCATCCGCTGCAGGATGATGTTGTGGATCGACCACCACGCCGGAATGGCCACCTGCGCGCCGGCGAGCTGCTCGAGGTCGACGACGTCGGGCGCCACGGTCAGCGCCGATCCGTTGGTGTGATTCCAGCCCAGCACCTGCACCGGGCTCTTCATCGCGTACCGAAGTGCCACCGCCATCGGCATCAGCAGATGGACGACGTCGACCTTGCGCGTCACGAAGGCCTCCGCCAGGGAGGACCAGCTCCGGAACAGCACCGGCTTCGTCGAACTCACCGCAGACGGGTCGTAGAGTCCGGCGGCATGTGCGACGAGGAGCGGCGCCGCATCGGTGATGGGGAGGTAACCGACCCGCAGCGCATCGGAGGCGCCCGGCGGCGCTTCCGTCGCGGCCCGGCCGAGGCCGACGACGCCTCCGATGCCGCCCGCCACGGTGAGACCACCGACCCCGGCGAGGAGGAGTCGGCGTGAGATGGGCGCGTTCACACCTGCTGCCCCACCTGTCGGCCGAAGTGCATCAGGATCTCCGCGCGCCGCTCCGAATCGGTTCGATCGACGCCCGAGCCGGTGCCCCATTCCCCGCCGATACGTCCGGTCTCGGACAGCAGGACGATCCGGTCGGCGAGTTCGAGCGCCTCGTCGACGTCGTGGGTCACGAGGACGACGGTGATCCCCAGTTCACCGGCCAGTTCTGCCAGCCAACCCCGCAACTCACCGCGCACGGCCGGATCCAGTGCGCTGAACGGTTCGTCGAGCAGGAGCAGCCGGGGCCGGATCGCCGCCGCACGAATGATCGCCACTCGCTGCGCCTGACCGCCCGACAGCTGATCGGGGTACCGGTCGGCGAGACCGTCGAGCCCGAACCGACGCAACAGGCCGAGCGCGTACTCGTTCTCGAACGACGCACGGTGGGCGGCGAATCGTCGGCCGAACCGGATGTTCTCTTCGACGGTCAGCCACGGCATCAGCAGGGCGCGTTGAAAGACCACCCCCGTGTGTGGCCGCTCCCCGCCCGATTCGTCCTGCCACTCCAGGCTTCCCGAATCCAGCGTCTCGAGACCGGCGAGCACACGCAGAAGTGTGGTCTTTCCGCTGCCGCTGCGCCCGAGAACGGCGACGAACTCGCCGTCGTCGACCGTGAGGTCGATTCCCGACAGCACCGTCGTGCCACGAAAGGCCTTCCGGCCACCGGTTATTCGAACTGCGCGAGTTCCCACCGCAGCTGTCCTTCCGAAGGTGATTGGATGGGGATGAAAGCTGTCTCCCGAAAACGCCGGTTGGTGGCGGTTCCGGTCGCATAACCCGCACCGCCGCACACGGTCGCCTCGAGCCGGGAGGCCGCGACCGCGGTTCGGGCGGCATCGAGGCGCAACCGGATCAGATCGGCCGGCGACGGTGTCGTCGGCTCGGCGGCGTACACCGCGAGACGCGAACGTATCGAGTCGAATTCGGCCGTTCGCTCGTCGAACTCGGGACGGAACACCTCGTTGACGCCGGCCAGCGACTCGGCGGCGCCGTCGAGGGCGGCACCGATCGCTCCGCTGCAGAACGCACACTGCAGCAACAGGAAGACCGGTCGAATCCCCCGGACGAACGCGGTCAGGTCGGCGGAGATCACGTTGTCGTCCGGGATCGTCACGTCGGCGAGTTCGAGAGACGTCGATGCGGTCGACCCGAGCCCGATCAGGTCCGGCGCGGAACGGATGTCGACGCCGGCCGCATCCGCGTCGACGACCGCGACGAGAGTCGTGTCCTCGGTACGCACCGGCAGCACGATGAGCGACTCGTCGTAGACGTTCGACGCCCAGCGGATGGGTCCGCTCGCGACGACACCTGCTCGGCCGCGACGCCCGGTGATGGGCACCTCGCCGAGCCCGGCAACCTGCTTCAGACCCGCCGCCATTGCCGTGACACCGATCCGCTCACCGCTGAGTAGGGACGCAAGATGCTTCTCCCGCAACGGCTCCGGTGACCGAGCCACGTATTCGATCGTCATCCGCTGCGCCCACAGCGAGAACCCGGCCGACAGACTCACCGACGACACACGTTCGATGACCTCGATCATCGACGCGAGCGAACCGTCGACCACTCCCCTCCCCAGGAGACCGGCCGCACCGGCCGCGGTGATGTCGACCCGGGTGTCGGTGTGCCCGACGTCGAGGTCGCGGGCGCGATCGGCCACGGAGGCGACCACCTCGTCGAGCTCACCGGTCAGCGTCGGCACCATGCCGTTCAGCCCTGCAGACGGTGGAGGCGATCCACCGGGGTCGAGACGACCTCGCGGGCGTGACGGACCGCCGCCTCGTCCGGGGCGTCGTAGAAGCACAGGCACTTGTCGGTGTCCTCGCGGACGTAGGTTCGCAGGAAGCTGACCTCGGGGACGTCGGCGTATTTCGGGGAGTTGGCCTTCTTGCGGGCGAGGTAGGTGTCCATGTCGATGGCTTCGGGGATGTCCCACTCGACGAGGTAGCCGGCGGTCGGGCGTGCCTTCTTCAGCTCCTCCAGATCCGCGCCGACGAGCCGGACCTCGTCCGGTCCGGCGGCGACGAGTCCCTTGAACGCCTCGACCTCGTCGAGTCCCGCGGCGCGGCACCCCTCGAACTCCGCGATCACGAACAGTCGGCCGGCACCTTCGGTCACCTGTGTCTCGATCAGTTCGCCACCCGCGGTCCGCAGGTGCGCGTCGAGCCCCTTGATGAGTTCCTCGACCTTGCCCGCATCTTTGTCGGCAGGTTCGAGTTCGTAGAGGAAGAGCGCCATGGGTGAGCCTTTCTGCGTCGGTGTGCCCGCTGGTGACCGCACCGACCCTGGCATAGACAGACCGGTCTGTCTATGTCGGATCGTGGTCTACGCTTGGCGACGTGAGCACTCCCGCCCAAGCGAGCGCCCGGCGCGCGTCGAACGCGACCGGGAAGAACACCCCGGCCGAACGACTCCTTGCCGTTGCATCCGAACTCTTTGCGGCACAAGGGATCAGATCAGTGGGCATAGATCAGATCCTGCGCGAGTCCGGGGTCGCCAAGGCCAGCCTCTACTCCGCATACGGCTCCAAGGACGGGCTCGTGGTCGCCTACCTCGACCATTTGGATCAGGCTGATCAAAACCGATGGCTCGAGGCCACCAAGACCCTTGCCGGCCCCCGCGAACGCATCCTCGCGTTCTTCGACCTCGCCATCGCCGGTGCCCCGACCCGCAACTTCCGGGGCTGCCAGTACGCCAACGCCGCGACCGAGTTCCCCGACACCGACCTACCACCCATCGCCGCGCACCGGGCGTGGCTGCTCTTCACCTTGAGCGACAACCTGCGCGCACTCGGCGCTCCCGAACCCGACGTGATCGCGCGGCAGATCCAGGTGGTCTACGACGGCGCGCTGTCGGGGTCGAAGATGGCCCGATCCACCGCCCCCATCGAGACCGGAAAGCAGTTGGTGGAGGCGTTGCTCGACCGCACCACCGGGTGAGCCGGGCATTCCGCACCCTCCCGCGGAACATCAGCGCTACCGTCGATACATCCCTTCGACGCGGAGGTGGTGATGGCCGAGCACACATCGGGCGACGAGCGATGGGTGTCATGGCGGGTGGCACCCGGATCGGGCTTCGTCGTCGACGATCCGACCGGGCGCGGAGAGGTCGAGATCGCGCAGACCGATGAACGACAGTTCCTCGTGCGCAACGCATTCCGGTTCGACGATCCCGCTGTCGAGGAGTACCTCGTCGGACAGCTGATCGATCGGGGCGCAACTGAGCCGCAGGCACGACGGGCCGTCGACACAGCCCGAACGTTCGTCCCCCGCGACGACAACCCGACCGACCTCGCCTCGATCCCCCGGTTCCTGCGCTGGTTCGAAAACCCTTACGGCAGACATTCACTCGCAGCACTCATACACGACGAACTCATCACGGGCACCGTCAACTCCGGTGCACTCGGAAGCGACACGCTGTCCGATCGCTTCTTCCGCGAGATGATGCGGACCTCCGGCGTGCCCTGGCTGAAACGGTGGATCATGTGGTCGGCGGTGGCGCTCCGCACGCGGTGGGTCGCCGGCGGATGGCGACGCCTCAGTGTGGTCGTGTGGCTGCTGCTGAGCGTCGTCGGCATCTCGGCGGCTGTCGGTTCGACTGGGGCACTGCTCTTCGGCTGGCCGTGGCCGGCGTCGTCACCGGCGGTCTCGCTCGCGCTCTCACTGCTGATGATCTTCATCGCCGCACCGCTGTGGGGACGACAGTGGGCGGCGAGTCTCGTTGCGGCCGTTGCCGCATTGTGGCTCCTGCCCGCCGCGATCGTGGCGTACTTCGCCTATGCGCTGTACCTGTTGTCGGAGAAGGCCGCCCGCACCGGCGGGCTCACGTAGCGGATGACGGAGCATTCTTGTCGGTGGTCGGGTTTACCTTGGAAGCATTCAGTCGGACCGGTCGATTCGATCGGGTTGCAGCGTCTTGGGGGGGCACTGTGGGGGCGTGGACGGATCTACCGGGCGAGTTTCTCGCCGGGGTCGATGCTGCCCGCCCGGCCGACGCCGACACGGTCTCACACATGCAACGCCTAGGTGCTGTCCGGGCTGGGGAGTCGTATCTGGCGTGGTGCCGCTACCAGACGATCCTGGTGCTGTGTGACCGATTGTTGACCACGACCGGTTCCAGTTATGTGTCGGATGGCTTCGGCGACATCGTCGCCCGGGTGGCCCGCGAAGCGGGCATCACCCGCTACCGTGCGGCGGCGCTGGTCGACGACGCGCTGTGTCTTCGTGATCGGCTACCGCGGGTGTTGGAGACGTTGCGCGACGGCATCATCGCCCCGCACCAGATCCGCGAGATCATCAGCCGAACCCACCTGGTGTCCGACGATCACCATCTCGATCCCGACGACCCCGACAGTCGGCGGATCATCGAGGTTCTCGACGAATCGATCGCCGACCTGCTACGCGGTCGGGGCGGGTCGTGGTCGACATCGGGTCTACGCGACATGATCGACCGTCTGGTCTTCGGCCACGATGCCGACGCGGTCCGCGAACGGCGCCGCGAAGCGCTCGACAACCGTGGCGTATGGACCGAGAACCATGGCGACGGCACCGCCGAGATCACCGCGGTCATGGCCGCCGAGAACGTTCGGGCCTGCCAGGCGTCGGTGCGCGCGCTTGCCGCATCGGTGTGCGATCGGGATGGGCGCACCCTGGGTCAACGTAAGTCCGATGCCATGTGCGCATTGCTCACCCGATCGGTGTTCGCGTGCGCGTGTGGCGAATCCGACTGCACCGCACCACCTCCTGCCCCGGCCGCCGCGGCGTCGGGCACCGAGATCGTGATCCACGTCGTGACCGACGCCGACACGCTGGCCGGTGGGTCCGGGCCCGGGTGGGTCGACGGGCACGGGGTGATCTGCGATGAGCACGTGCGCGACCTCGCCGCCCGGCCCGACGCCACCCTGACCCCGGTCACCCCGGTACGCACACCACCCGCCCGGGTCGTCGCCGACGAGAGCGGATCGCCAGCACCCTCGGAGGTTGTGGTGGTCTTTCCAGGTGCTCTGCCCGGTGATCCGTATCGGCCGACCACAGCGTGTGCGCAGTTCGTGCGGGTGCGGGACGGCTACTGCACCGAACCCGGGTGTACGCGGTCGGCGTTCACCGCCGATGTCGATCACGTCGCCGAGTACGACCACGCCCGGCCAGCGCGTGGCGGCGCGACGTCGAGTGAGAACCTCAACGCGAAATGCCGTGCCGGGCATCTCCACAAAACCCACGGCGACTGGACCGATGTGCAGTATCGCGACGAGCATGGCCGTCTGGTCACCGAATTCGTGACGCCGGAAGGTTTTGTGATCCCCGGCGAGGCCGAAACCCTCGAAGACCTCTTCCCCAACCTGCGTCGTATCCGATTCGAGCAAGCCGCGAAAGCCCCACCGACACCGCGGGTCATCGTGCCCGACCGGCACGGCCGACCACCGCGCACGATCACCGAACGAACCGCCGCGAAACACGCGAAGCGGCGAGAAGAACGTGCCCGCAATCAGGCACAGCGCGAAGCGAATCGACATGCCCGGTCGGAGGCGGCCCACCATCGAGCGACCAATCACGACGACGACCCACCGCCGTTCTGACGGACGACAACACAACGGCGGGCGCGTGGACGATCCACGCACCCGCCGGGGTGTCATCGTTCGAGCACCGTCAGGCCGCGGTCGCCTGCGCGTCGGAAGCGGCTTCCAGTGCCTGCGCAACGATCTCGGCCACGTCCGTCATGGGGCGGACGTCGAGGGCGTCGAGCACCTCGGCCGGCACGTCGTCGAGGTCGGGCTCGTTGCGCTGCGGGATGAAGATGGTCTTCAGCCCGTTGCGTTGTGCGGCAAGCAATTTCTGCTTGACGCCGCCGATCGGAAGGACGCGCCCGTTCAGCGTGACCTCACCGGTCATACCGACATCGCTGCGAACCTGGCGACCCGTGGCCATCGACACCAGCGCCGTGACCATGGTGACGCCCGCGCTCGGACCGTCCTTGGGCACCGCTCCGGCGGGAACGTGCACGTGGATGGTCTTGTCGAGCGCCTTCGGATCGACGCCGAGCTGCTCGGCGTGCGCCCGCACGTACGACATGGCGATCTGTGCCGATTCCTTCATCACGTCGCCGAGCTGGCCGGTCAGCTTCAGACCCGGCTCACCGTCGGTGGCGTTCACCTCGATGAAGAGGACGTCGCCGCCCATGCCCGTGACCGCGAGACCCGTTGCGACACCGGGGACCGCCGTGCGCTCCGCCGATTCCGGCGTGAAGCGCGGTCGGCCGAGGTAGTCGCGCAGCTCGGGCTCGTCGATGGTGACGGGCGCCGTCGCGGTCCCTTGTGCGAGGTTGGTCGCCGCTTTGCGGAGCGCCTTGGCCAGCAACCGTTCGAACTGTCGCACACCGGGTTCACGGGTGTAGTTGGCCGCGATCTCGCGCAACGCCGCATCCGTGACGGTCACCTCGTCGGGCGTCAGGGCCGCACGCTCGGCCTGCCGGGGCAGCAGGTAGTCGCGGGCGATGGCGACCTTGTCGTCCTCGGTGTAACCGTCGAGCGTGACGAGTTCCATGCGGTCGAGCAGGGCCGACGGGATGTTCTCGATGACATTGGCGGTCGCCAGGAACAGGACGTCGGACAGGTCGAGATCGAGATCGAGGTAGTGATCCCGGAAGGTGTGGTTCTGCGCGGGGTCGAGGACCTCGAGCAGCGCGGCGGCCGGGTCGCCCCGGTAGTCCGACCCCACCTTGTCGATCTCGTCCAGCAGCACAACGGGATTCATCGATCCCGCCTCGCCGATGGCCCGCACGATCCGGCCGGGCAGCGCGCCGACGTAGGTGCGGCGGTGACCACGGATCTCCGACTCGTCGCGCACACCGCCCAGGGCGACACGCACGAACTTGCGGCCGAGCGCCCGGGCGACGCTCTCACCGAGCGACGTCTTGCCGACGCCGGGAGGACCGGCGAGCACCATGACAGCGCCCGACCCGCGTCCGCCGACGACCTGCAGGCCGCGTTCGGCGCGACGGGCACGAACCGCCAGGTACTCGACGATGCGGTCCTTCACGTCATCGAGGCCGTGGTGGTCGGCGTCGAGGATCTCGCGAGCGCCCTTGACGTCGGTGGAGTCCTCGGTGCGGGTGTTCCACGGCAGGTCGAGCACGGTGTCGAGCCAGGTGCGGATCCATCCGGTCTCCGGCGACTGGTCGCTGGCGCGTTCGAGCTTGCCCACCTCACGGAGCGCGGCTTCGCGCACCTTCTCCGGCAGGTCGGCCTCTTCGACGCGGCCGCGGTAGTCGTCGGCTCCTTCGGGCTCGTCCTCGCCGAGTTCCTTGCGGATCGCGGCGAGCTGCTGACGCAACAGGAATTCCTTCTGCTGCTTGTCCATGCCCGCCCGGACGTCCTCGGCGATCTTCTCGGTCACCTCGGACTCGGCCAGGTGATCGCCGGTCCATTCGATGAGCCGACGCAACCGCTCGGCGGTCACCGGCGTCTCGAGCAGCTCGCGCTTCTGTTCGTCGGTCAGCCACGCCGCATAGCCTGACGTGTCGGCGAGATCCGACGGCTCGGACATCTTGTTGACGGCGTCGATGAGCTGCCACGCCTCGCGGCGCTGCAGCATCGCCAGCACGAGCTTCTTGTACTCGCCGGCGAGTTCACGGTCTTCGTCGGTGGCGTCTACGGCGTCGACCTCGGTCACCTCGACCCACAGCGCGGCACCGTGGCCGGGTGTTCCGGTCCCGATCTGTGCCCGCTGTTCACCCTTGACGACAGCGGCGAGGCCGCCGCCCGGGATGCGTCCGACCTGGACGATCGAGGCGATGACACCGTAGGTGGGATACCGGTCGTCCAGACGCGGCGCGACCAGCAGTTTTCCGGTCTCGCTCGCCCGTGCGGCGTCGACCGTGGCCTGGGCGGCATCGTCGAGCGGGATGGGCACGACCATGCCGGGCAGCAGGACGACGTCGGCGACGAAGAGAACCGGTAGTGAATATGTCTTCGACATGAAACCTCCAGAGTTAAGTCTGACCGACTCAACCCAGGTGGCAGGAATCTTGTTCCCGAGCGATTTATGCCAGGAGTGAACGGGGCGTGGGCACCCACGCGAACCCGTCCGGATCGGTCAGTTCCCCGGCGTCGCCGCCGATCACCAGCCGATGGGAACCCGAACCGCCCGCGGGAACACCCGCATCCTTGGCCGCGGCCTTGCGTCCGTAGAGCGCCAGCTTGATCGAGTTCACGTCACTCTCGAACTCGACGTACTTCCGGCCGAAGCTCTTGGCCACGGCGAATCCGTGGCTCACGTAGAACTGTTTGGTGGCCGCGACGTCGTCGACGCCGAGCAGCAGGACCAGATCGTCGACCTTACGTTCCGGCGCGCCGGTCGGCTTCTTCGACGAAGTGGCGACCTTCCAGATCGTGCCGTCGGGCGCCTGGACCACGCCGCCATATCCCCAGAAGGACTTCTTGGCCGGTTTGAGGACGGTGGCGCCGGCGTCGATCGCCGGTTGGAGGAAGGAGTCGGCGACCGTCGGATCGGCGACGACGAGCGAGACCACGAAGCCGCGGAAGCCCGTCGTCGGTGAATCTCCCGCGCGAAGGCGCAACCGGTCAGCCAGTCCGAAAGCCTTGTCGTAGAACGTCTGTGCCGCCGCAATGTCGGAGACTTCGAGTGTGAGTGCGTTGATGTTCGTCATGCTTCGACGCTAAGACGTCGAGCCGCCCGGATGCTTCTCGATTCCTGACCGGTCGCGAACCTCAGGTGAGGTCGACCGCGGCCCGGGCGGCGACCACGACGATCTGCGCGACGACCAACACCGCGACGGCGACGAGGAACGCCGCGGTGGTGACCACGACACCGGCCGCGCCTCGCACGACGTCGGACATCGAGTGCAGCCACGGGGCGGAAAGTCGGTGCGGCTGTGCGGTGTCGAGTGTCATGGGCGGTCCTCTGCGAGCAACGAGCAACCCCGGTCGGAGTGGCCGGGGTCACAACATGCAATCACAGGTGGGTACTTCTGTGCCAGAAAATCCCCAAGACCCACGACGACGCGAAGTCACCGATGCCGGCCGTCCGAAACCTCTTCCGCCACGAAGTGCGGTAGAACCGAACCCACCCCCATCGAGGAGCCTGCATGTCGATCGTCACGCCGACCACCACTCGTCAGCCGCTGGGCCGGGCCATTGCGCGGATCGCCCTGGGAGCCGTACTGGCGATCGCCGGCGTCGGCCATCTCACCGTCCAGCGCGAAGAATTCCAGGCGCAGGTGCCCGACTGGGTGCCGTTCAGCAAGGACTTCGTGGTGCTGGCTTCCGGCGGGGTCGAGATCGCGCTGGGCGCCGCGCTCATCGCGCTGCCCCGTCACCGCAAGGTGGTGTCGTGGATCGTGGCCGCGTTCTTCGTCGTCATCTTCCCCGGCAACATCAACCAGTACGTCGAGCACATCGACGCCTTCGGCCTCGACACCGACGAGAAGCGGTTGACTCGACTGTTCTTCCAGCCCGTCCTCGTGCTCTGGGCCATCGCGGCCGGCACCGGCGAACGTCGCGACTAACCCGCCCGGGTCGCCGCATCCTGGCAGGCGGTGTCCATGCCCGCCCGCACCTGGGGCCGCACGTCGGTGCTCGACCTGATCGTGCACGCCGCGACGAGCCCGCCGACCGCACAGAACACCGCGCAGATGTACATCGCCATGCGGAAACCGTCACCGAGCGGATCCCCGGGCCCCGCATCGATCCCGGCCACGGCCGGCAGTACGGCCACCGCCAGCAGACCCGCGAGTCGCGCCACCGCATTGTTCACGCCCGACGCGGTTCCGGCGAGTTCGTCGTCGACGGCGGCGAGTGCCGCCGAGGTGAGGGGCGCGACGGTCACCGTCATCCCGAGCCCGAACAGCAACACTCCCGGCAGGACGGCATCCACGTATCCCGAGCCGGGCTCGACCCGGGACATCAGCGCGAACCCGCCGGCCGCGATGAGCGGGCCGACCGTCATCGGCAGCCGAGGCCCGGTGCGCTGCGCGAGTCTGCCGACCAGCGGCGACCCGAACAGCATGATGAACGTGCTCGGGAACATCGCCGCGCCGGCCTCCAACGCCGAGTAGCCGAGACTCTGCTGCAGTTGCAGCGCCAGCAGGAACAGCGCACCACCGAGCGCCGCATAGACGAGGAGCGTCGTCAGGTTGGCGCCGGTGAACTGCGACGAGCGGAACAGCCCGAGCGGCAGGAGCGGCGCCGCGACCCGTGACTCGATCACCACGAAACCCACGAGCGACACGACACCGGTCACCCCGGCGGCGAGGGTTGCGCCGCTCCACCCGGTCGACGGCCCCTCGATCAGCGCATAGATCACGCCGGCGAGACCGACGGTCATCGCGATCGCGCCCGCGACGTCGAGCCGGGCGTCGGACGGCGCGCCCCGCGATTCGGGCACGTGCCGGACCGCGATCCACAGCGCGCCCAGGGCGAGCGGCACGCTCAGCAGGAACGTCCATCGCCACGACGCCGCGTCGACGAGCCAGCCGCCGAGGAATGGTCCGAGCGCGGTGGTCGCGCCGGACATCCCGGCCCACAAGCCCACGGCAGCGCCCCGGTCGGACGGCTGGATCTCGGCGTTGATCAGCGCCAGACTTCCGGGGACCACGGCGGCCGCGGCGATCCCCTGCACGATCCGCGCGACGACGAGCAGCTCGACGGTCGGTGCCAGCCCGCACGCGACCGTCGCCACCGCGAACACACCCAGACCACCTGCGAACACCAGCCGGCGCCCGTACCGGTCACCGGCGACGCCACCGATGAGCAACAGCGAGCTCAGCGTCAGCAGATACCCGTCGAGCACCCACTGCTGACCGCGCAAGCCCGTGTCGAGGTCACGCGCGATGGCCGGCAGTGCGACGTTGACGACGGTCCCGTCGATGAAGGCGACGCCCGAACCGAGGACCGCGGCGACGATCAACCATCGACCCGCCGGCGACGCTGCCGGCACCCCTCGGGACCCGGTCTCGGCCGAGCCGTGCTCGCTCATCGGTTGTCGTCCATGTGTGCCCTCCGGACCTGGGTCGCGTACCTACCCAGGGTCGGGGCCACCTCGCCCGCGCGCAAGCACATCGGCGAGCCCGTCGAACTGGTGGCCGCCCATCGGGTGCCGCTGCACCGTCGCCGCCGGGAGGAGCGTCGTGTTCAGATCCAGATGTTCGACGGGCACCACGTCGTCGTCGATGCAGTGGTGGAGGGAGAGAGTCAGCCCTCCGTGGCTCGGGAGCGAGTGGTCGGCCAGTACGTACTGGGGAACATCCCAGCCGTCCGGTCCCCAGTTCGGCATCGCAAGCAGCACAACGTTTCTCGGTTCTGGTACGCCGTCCGCCGTGAGGACGTGCAGCAGTACCGTCGCACCGAAGGAATGCGCGACGACGAGATCGTCGGCGCCCAACCCGACGAGGTGCTGTCGGATCGGTCGAGCCCACGCCTCGATCGACATGTCGTCGTCGGAGAACCTCGGCATGTCGAGACACGCGCCAAAGGCAGCCGACAACGAGTCCGCGAGCGGCCCGTCCTCGACGTAACCGCCCGCACCGTGGATGAAGAACAGTCGACGCTGGGGCATGGGATCTCCTCGAAGTCGCGTTCGGTCATCAAGGTTGACTTCGGCGCGTGGCCGTTCTCATCGCCCCTCGTTCTCGTCTTCTGCCGACGACGCACCGGAGCCGATCAACAACAGACCCACCATCGCCCTTGCGTCGGCGTCGGTGTAGCCGGGTCCGACGATGCACAGGTTGCCGATCGCGCGCAGGAAGGTCAGCGCGCAGATGTCCTCGCTGACCTCCCCCGTGGCCTGTGCCGGCTCGAGCAGGGAGGCGAACGCCGGCACGAGGGTGTCGAAGATGAGCGCGTGCAGGTCGGCCAGGCTGGGATCGTCGGAGCTGAGTGCGTCGCTCAGTCCGTGTTTGGTGACGAGGAAGTCGGTGAATGCCGACGTCCACCGGCACAGCGCCGCGCGCGGCGGGATCTGTTCGGCCAGCAGCTCTTCCGCCAGTGCCGCACACTCGTCGACCTGATGCCGGTACACCGCGGTGACCAGTTCCGCTCGAGTCGGGAAGTGCCGGTACACGGTCCCGACGCCGACACCGGCACGCGTGGCGATGTCGCGCACCGGGGCCTGCACACCCACATCGACGAAAGCCGCGGCCGCCGCCTCGAGGAGTGCCGTGCGACTCCGTTCAGCCTGTGCCTGACGTGCGGTTTTACCTTCGGACACCGTCCACCCCTTGCTCGCGGAACATTGTTCCGCTAGTTTGGCGGAACATCGTTCCGTCCAGATTATCGCGTACCCGGCCCCGTCCCGAAGGAGCTCCCATGTCCACGGATTTGCTCGCCCGCCAGATCGTCGCCGTCAAGCCCATTCTCGTCCCCACCTCGGATCGGCCCTTCCCTCTGACGGCGAAGGTCAGCGCACCTGTCGCCGGTGATCGCCTCCCGGTCGTCGTGTTCTCCCACGGCAACGCCTGGTCGATGGATGGTTACGAGCCGCTCGTCGATCGTTGGGCCGCTTCGGGATTCGTCGTCGTACAACCGACGCACCTGGATTCCCGGCGCCATGGAATCGGATTCGACGATCCCCGGTTCACGTCCATCTGGCGCATGCGGGTGCAGGACGCGCACGCCGTGATCGACCATCTCGACGAGATACTGATCGCGGCCGGCGGGGACCTCCGCTCCCGAGTCGACATCGACCTGCTCGCCGCAGCCGGCCACTCGTGGGGCGGTCAGACCGTCGGCGCTCTCCTCGGCGCGCGTGTGATCGGACCCGACGGCGTCGTCGGCGCGGATCTCGCACATCCCGCCGTACGAGCGGGCGCACTGATCGCGACCGCGGGGACCGGCGACAGCTTGAGCGAGTATGCGCGCGAACACCTTCCGTTCATGCGTCCCGACTTCTCGACCATGACGACCCCGGCACTCGTCATCGCCGGCGGCAAAGACGACTCGGCACTGTCGACGCGCGGCCCCGACTGGCTGACCGATGCCTTCCATCTCGGCCCGGGCGCGACGGACCTGATGTGGATCCCGGACGGAGAGCACACTCTCGGCGGCATCGCGGGCGAGGCGGTACGCGAGACCACCGATGAGGACCCGGCGAGGGTCTCCCTGGTGGCCGACGCCGTCGCCGCCTACCTGCTCGACGCACTCGGCGTCAGCTCGGTCGAGTGGGAAGCGTTGCGTCGAGCGGAGTCTGCGGACTTCACGGTGCAGCCGAAATGATGCCCCCGGCCTCAGCGTGCCGGGGTTTCAGGCCGGACCGCCCGCCTCCAGCAGCGACTTGAGCTGTGCGAGGTCCTTCTCCACCATCTGGGTGTCGCGGTCGAACTCGTCGTCGGACATGGCCAGCTGCCGGATGGTGAAGACCACCTCCGCGCCCTGCGGATGCGCCAGCACGCGCAGCGGGTTGAGCACGGTGTCCCCGGTGGGGAGCACGACCTCGTGGTCGACGACGCCGAGTGTGTTCCGCGGGACGAACCGTACGGTGACGGTGCCCATCGGCGACTCGACGAGGAGTTCGTCACCACGCCGGGTCACCTCCGACGTCGCCAGTCCTGCGGCCCACCGCGGCAGATTGTCGGGTTCGGCCGCGAAGTCGTAGACCCTCGCGGGCTCGGCGTCGATGACCACGCTCACATGCCGGCTGCGCATGAGCCCAACCTAGCCGGTGCACAGTCGACGGAAAACGGCGCCCAGTCGACGGAAGACCGGGGGTCAGGACGGCGAGCCGTTTCCCGCCTCGACGGCTTCGGCGAGTTCCCGCTCGATGAGCTGTTCGGCGACCTTGGCCAGCGGCGTGTTGGTGTCCTGGGACAGCCGCCGGAGCAGCGCGAACGCTTGGACCGCGTCGATGCGGAAGCGGTACATGATCATGCCCTTGGCCTGGCCGATCACGTCCCGGCTCGCCAGGGCGCTCTGGAAATGCTGCTGCTGGCGCGCTGCTCGCAGCGCCAGTGCGGCATGGGTCGCGAACAGGAGCCCGATCTCCAGGGATTCCTCCCCGAACACGTCGGTCTCGTCGGAGAAGACGTTGAGCGCACCGATGGTTCCCTTGTCGGTGAACAGCTTGAACGACAGGCTCGAGCGCAGCGGCGTCTCGTCGATGACCCGGGCGGAGAACGCCGGGAACCGCTCGTCGCGACGGATGTCGTTGACGAGCACGGTGTGATGGTCCCAGGCGGCCTGCAGGCACGGACCCTCCCCGGTCTCCCGCTGGATCCGGTCGGCCTCGTTCATCAGCGGGTCGGTCGGCGCGAGTGTGTCGAAGTTCTTCTTCTGGTCGACGAGCAGGACACCCGCGTACCGAGCTCCGGGGACATGCTCGACGGCCCCGGCGGTGATGGAGTCCAGGACCCGGCCGGTGCTGTCTTCGATGCTCTCCGGCACCGCATGCATCTGCCGCGCCAGTTCGGCGATCTTGAAATGCACATCTGCGTCCACCGGGCACTCACCTCTGCTTCGAGCGGCCGGTCGAGTCCGGCACGTCACGTGATCCTACAAAATCCATGGGCTGGTCATCGGGGTCCTTCGTTGCGCACCCGGTCGCGGATGGGTGTGGACTCCCTCGTTCTTTGAGACGATGAGGCCCTTACCCCGCCGTGCTGTGATCTCTACCATGGGGCGGGTGATCAAACGCCTGAGTGTTTCCGTCCTCTGTGTCATCGCTGCGATCACGGGGGCGGTGGCCCTCGGAACACCGACCGCGCAGGCCGCACCATCGTGCTCCGACGTCGAGGTGGTGTTCGCGCGCGGCACCGTCGAGACGTCTCCGCCGCTGGGTCTCACCGGTATCTCCTTCGTCGAGGCCGTTCGCTCGCAGCTGCCGGGCAAGTCCGTCAGCTCCTACGGCGTCCCCTACCCCGCGAGCGACAAGTTCGACAATCGGCTGAAGTTCGCCCAGACGGTCGCCGACGGCGTCCGCACCACGCAGAACCGCATCAAGTACCTGGCGGCGAAGTGCCCGGGTACCAAGGTCGTCCTCGGCGGTTACTCCCAGGGCGCCGTCGTCGCGGGATACTCCGTCCACGCGGGACTCGACCTGCCGGCGCGGTACGCCACCTACGACCGGTTCGTCCCGCCGCCGCTGCCGGCGAACATGGCCCGCAATGTCGCCGCGATCGTGCTCTACGGCGCCCCATCGGATCGGTTCATCGACGACATCGGCGCTCCCCCGGTGAAGGTCGCCGCGCCGTACCGCAGCCGCACCGTTCGCTACTGCATCCCGGGTGACACCATCTGCGACGGAGCTCCGGTCGGCGGCCCCAACGCCCTGCATGTGCTGTACTCGGTGAACGGTATGACGCTGGAGGGCGCCCGATACGTCGCCCGGCGCGTCTGACCGGAGAAGCTCACACGGCTCAGAAGTCCGGCGCCGGCACGACTTTCGCGAAAGTCCTGCCGGCGTCGGACTTCTCCGCTTGATAGACGAGAGCGAGCTCGGCACGCTCGAAGTTGCGGAACCACTCGTCCCAGCTGATGTGCTCGAGGCACTCGTCGGCGGTCCGGCCGGTGAAGTCGATGCGGAGCACTCCGGTTCCGCCGACGCTTCTGACGTCGCGAACGCGCGCCGGCACACCCTGATGGGTGGTCACCCATTCCCGGATCTCGTCGTGATCGCGCGTCGTCTTGCAGTGAGACCCCATCGGTCGTCTCCTATCGTGCCGCACCGAACCCAGCCTTGGGCACCCCGGTTCTCCCGGTCACGACCAGCCCACTTCTCGGACTCCGGTGTCGTTCCCGCTCGCGAACCGCTCGTCGGTTCGGTGTCCTTACCCAACAAGCGCTTTGGTCAATCGTGCGGGCGGGATATTTCTCGCGTCGACCCCGGCACGGCTCGGAGCTCGATCCTCAGGTCGAAGTGGTCCAGCGAGTGCGGCATGTCCACTACACCGGCTCGCGCCCGCGGCGAGAGCACGTTGTCGTCGAGGTCGACGTCGCGACAGATCGCCGCCAGCACTGCCGTGGCGAACATCAGCACCACATTGCGTCCCGGGCATTCGCCCGGCCCGTCGCTGAACGGGACGACGCCGGCGAGTTCCTGAGCTCGTCCGTCTGTCCAGGCGTCCGGGGTGAAGCGCTGTGCGAAGTCCATCGCATCGTCGTCGCGCTGGAAGAACTCCCCGATCACGATCGTGGTCGCACCCTCGGCGACGACGCCGCCGTCCCACGGGACATCCCGGGTCGCCTCCCGCAGGATGGCGAGGGTCGTCGGCCACAGACGCAGGGATTCGAGGACGGTCGCCCGAAGTGTCGGCAGTACCCGTGGCTCCGCGGAGTCCACAACCGCGGCCTCCGTCCGGGCGGCGGCCGCGGTCACGGGGTGGGACGCGAGCAGTGCGAGTGCCCGATGGATGGCCACCGCGACGGCGTCGAACGCGAACAGCCAGTGCGGGATCTGACCGATCGGGTCCAACGAGCCGGGCTTGCCCACCGCGTCGCGGACCACTGCGGCCAACGAGTCCTCGGGAGCCGCGGCCACCAGATGGTCCAGACGTCGTCGGAAGTTGTTGTAGGTGGCGGATCGACGAGGGAAGGCGTACCCCCAGTTGGCGTCTCGTCGGAGCACCGTCAGCAGGTCCGTCACCGTCTCGTCGTCACGCGCTGCATCCCCGAAGACGAAGCGGCGCACCATGCGCCAGTGTGCGACCACGTAGGTGTCCCAGGTGAGATGGCCCTCGGAGAGGGTCTGGAGCAGTTCCGCGACTTCGGATTCGATGATCTCCCCACACCGCCCGTGGAGAGAGTGCACATCCGCCGATGTCTGCAGGGCGAGTTCGTTCAGCTCCCGCCTCGCCTGCCGATGCCGGTTGTCCGAGATCAGCACACCCGACGGCTGAAACCGGGAGAGTGCCGCGACCTTCTCCTTCGACGCCGGGGTGAAGGGTTCCGGCGTGCCGTGGAGGGTTGCCGTCACCGCCGGCGGGCGCAGCGCGAGCACCATCGAGCGCGGAAAGGTCAGAGCCAGCGCGTCGGCGTCGTGGCGGGACCGCAGGCCGTTGAGTACCCGGGCGGCCCGGCCGTGGGTGTCGAATCGCCCACCGAAGCGGACCATCGTCTTCCGGCGCGCCACAACACCTTCGGCGATCACCGGGGCGAGCACGCCGAGCAGGACTCGCCCGGTGTCCCCGAGCCCCGCGCGGGCCAGGCGCGGTGTCGTTGTCACCGCACCGCCGCTGTCCTGCACGCCATCATCGCGTCCCTGCGTCATCAGCGACAACACTCCCATCGCAGAGTATTCACGCCGGGCGGACCGCGGCGTCGGCCGTCCCAGATCTACCCGTCGACCGGGCGCCCCAAACCGTCGGCATGCGCGGTGTCCAGCGAGGCGTCGAGGCGACGGAAACCGTCCCGGACACACACCGCCCCGTCCTCGACGGAAGTCACGTCCGCCCACGGGATGAGCACCGTGCCGCGATGCAGCCAAGCGAAGAACCGGTTGAGCGCCCAGGGCCGCGAGACGCCCTGGCGCTCGTAGCCGAGGAAGGACACGCGGTTTCGGCGGTTGACGAGCAACCCGACGAGCCGCAGTTCGTCGTCCTCCACCTCGAAGCGGAGGTCGATCACGTGACCTAGGTGATCGCCGCCGGAATCGTGGACGGCACAGCTCAACAGGTCGCTGGCGATCATCGCTGCCCACTTCCCGGGATACGCGCGACGATGTGGTCCCGGCACCATCGTTCGGGCCACGCGAGCTCGAGATCGTCCTGCTTGTCGTCGATCGCGACCCGGACGTCGATGTCGCGGACGCGGTCGAACGGGATCCGGTCGAGCTCGCTCACATGCGGACCTCCGCCGATGAGTCGATAGAAGAGCGCCCGTCCGGTGAGCAGCGCGGACACCCGCGGCGGTCCGTCGTCGGGCATGTCGATCTCGACGTCGTCGACGACGCCGAGCGGCACACCGTCCCGGTCGTGGATCTGCCTGTCCAGCAGATGAAGGCGGAGATCGATCGTGGTGCGGCGCGACAGCCGACGGTCGTCGTCGGAGCTCATCGCCCGGCCCCCGTCACGATCAGCAACGGTATCGCCGCCACCGAGGCGACCACGATGATGCCCAGATAGATGGTTCCGAAGAAGTTCAGCACTCGTCCGTTCACGTTGTCTCCCATGTATTCCCGATCGTTCGCCACGACGAGGATCGGCAGGTAGGTCAGTGGCAGGGCGACCGCGGAGAAGACGACCGAGTACTCGGTGACCATGATCGGGTCGACCCCGGTGAGGAGGATCAGGACACCCCCGAGAAGGAACACGATGATCACCAGGTGAAAGCGGGCTGCCTGACGCGGCTTCTTGGCCGCGCCCCACGGCCACCCCGCGTACTGGGCGATGGTGTAACCGGTCGACAACGCCGTCTCCAAGGCCGCACCCGTCGTGGCCGCGACCAGCCCGATGATGGCGAACGCCAGTGCCAGTTGCCCGCCGGCCTGGACGACCGGCAACACGACCTGCGACAACGAGTCCACCGAGATGTCGGCCGGCATCAGGTACAACGCTGCGACACCGGCAATCGCGATCGACCCCAGACCCCCGAGCGGAAAACCGATCAGCACATTCCATCGCTCACGGGCGAGATCCTTGCGCCGCCAGCCTTCTTCGATGCCACCGGAGGAGAAGAAGAACACCTCGTACGGCGTCATCGCCGCACCGAACAGCGCGATGGCGTAGTACCAGTACGTCGGTACCGATTCCTGCGAGGGGATGGCGGGCGCGGTGATCTGATCCCAGACCTGGCCCCAGGGCGGTTGCAACAGGAAGAAGACCACGCCGAACACCGCCAGGCACAGCCCCAACAGGCCCGTCACGTTCTCCATGATCTTGAAGTTGGCGCGCCACACGATGATCCAGACGCCGAACGCGGCGACGGGCACCCACAGCAACGGTGCGACCCCACTGGCCAGCTGAAGCGCGAGAGCGATGCCGCCGATCTCGGCGGTGAGGGTGAGACCGGTGACGAACAGCGATGCGACCAGGTTGGCGGCGCCCATGCGGGGACCGAGCCGTTCCCGGATGATCTCGAAAGTGCTCCGGCCGCTCACCGCGGCGACCCGTCCCGACATCTCGGCGAACAGGCAGATCCCGATGACGCCGACCACCACGACCCACACCAGGCCGAACCCGAACCGGGACCCGACGACCGCGTTGGTCACGATGTCACCGATGTCGAGGAACCCGCCGATGGCGGTCAGGATGCCGAGCGCGACGCCGATGACGTTCTTCACCGGCTCATCCCCTCGCACCGGCCGCGGAACGCGGATCGTCGACGATCTGCTGCAACCGTTCGCCGATCTCGGTGAGCGCGCCGCGCGAGTCGGACACCCGTGGGTCCGCCCGTTCGAGCAGCGTCACCGACCGCGCCGCCACGAGCACACGGGTGGCCTCCGCCATCGCGTCCTCGACCCCGGCCCGCATCGGCTCGTCGGCGACGTCGTCGATGTCCAGGTTGACGACCGCTCCATAGGCGGACAGCGACTGCTCGATCAGGTCGTCGAAGAGGACGCGAACGTACTGTCGCGGTGCACGACCCTCGGCCCACGAACGCAGCCCTTCCTCTCCGGAAGCAACCGCGCTGACCACGTCACCGGACGAGTGCGAGAGTTCGGCCATCACGCCACCGGGCTGCCGGGCGCATCCGGCGAGCAGGAGGAGGCACAGCACGCACGTCAACGCCCGGCGCATCGCGAACGATTCGGCCCTCGGCCCGGTCGGCAGAAGCATCACCGTCCCCTTCTGTGAAGGCGTGACATCCCGGACGCGGGATAACCCAACCGGCCTGCGACGAAACCAGACGAGGGAGCCGCCGACAGCGGCACCGGGTCCTGAACGCTGCTCCCCGCCTGCGCTCAGGCCGCGAGAAGCGCGACGATGGCCCTGGCCAGGCCGCGGCGGGCGAGTTGCTGATCCTGGAAGGTGCCGAGCTGCTTCTCCGACACCAGTCCCCGCATGGCCCCGGGGAGGAATGCCGCCACCTCGCGCACACGTTCGGGATCGACGTCCAGGTCGGCGAACGCTCGCTGGCACGAGTCGATCCACGACGGCCCCCACGAGGCGAACTCGGCTGCGGTCTTGGGGAACTGCCGGCGCAGCTCGTCCGGATCCCGCGGCAGTGCCGCCCGAAGTGTCTCGATCGCCCGCGATTCGGGCGCGGTCAGCCCGTCGTACATGAGGTCGACGATGGCCGCGACCCGCTGGTCCAGTGGCGCTTCGGGTTTCACACTCACCGGGAGGTCGCCGCGATGCTCGGCGGTGCGGTGCAGCACCGCGGCCCACAGACCGTCGATGTCGTCGAACTGGTACTTGATCGCACCCCACGTGGCGCCGATGTCCTTGGCGATGCGGTTGCCCGACACCGATGCCGGGTCACCCGATGCCAGCGAGGTGATCGCGGCGTCGAGCATCGCGTCGCGCGTCGCCTGCCCGCGCCGATTGACTCGCCGGATGGCTGTCGCGGGGCCGTCGGCCGGCATGCCGGAGTCCGAGGTGGGCATGGTCGCCGATCGTAGCCGGATGGCCGAGGCCGTGACCGGCGAGATGTTTCGTTTGCGAACGAGGGGTTACCCGGTTTGTATCATTGGGCGTCTGCTGTGACGCGTGTCACGGGGTCGAGGAGGACACCATGAGTGTGAGCGGAGCAGCCGTCGCCCGTCGGGCCCGGTCGCGACTGAGTCCGGCAGAAGCACGTCGACGACTCCGCCGGCGGCAGTACGTCGACGCCCTCTTCAACTCGAGAGAACCGGACAGGACGTCGTGGGCGGTCACCGACGACGGCGCACGTCTGCGGGTCCACCATCACGGCCCTTCGGGGGCTCCTGTTCTGGTGCTCATCCACGGGTGGTCGTGCTGCATCGAGTACTGGAATCCGCAGATCAACGCCCTCGCCGAGCGCTATCACGTCATCGCATACGACCAGCGCGGACACGGCGACAGCACGTGGGGCCGGCGGAAGTTCGATTCCGATGTACTCGCCGACGACCTGTACACGGTTGTCTCCCAGACGGTTCCGGACGGTTCGAAAGCGGTCTTCGTCGGGCACAGCATGGGCGGCATCACGCTCCAGGCGTGGGCACACCGGCACCGGCAACAGGCTGAGGACCGCGCCGCCGCAATGGTTCTCGCCAACACGACCTGGGGCGGGATCGCCACCGAGAGTCGGGTCCTGCCGTTCGTCAACGGCCCCATCAAGGCACCGCTGTGGTTGCTGCAGATGGCCCTGGCGGTGCCGCTCCCCCTACCCGGCGACCGATTCACGAGAAGTGTGATCCGGCATCGCATCCTGAACAGCCGGTCGGCGACCGCCGATCATGCCGCGTTCGTCCTGGCGATGACCCGCTCGTGCACGCCGAGCTCCCGCGCCAAGGCCGCGGTCGCCCTTCTGCAGTTGGCGATGGGCCCCACCGGCGCCGAAGCGATCTCGGTGCCTACGACGGTGATCGGTGGTCGGCACGACCTGCTCCTCCCACATGCGATGACCCAGCGCATCGCCCATGCGCTGTCGGTTCGCGGCCAACTCGACCGCCTCGTCGTCCTCGACACCGGCCATGCGTCGAACATCGAGGCCGCCGAGGACTTCACCGCGGAGATACACCGCGTCATGCATACGGCGTCGCCGAGTCCGGAGATCACCGAAACCGCCAGCTGACCAGGCGCGATACTTTTCATAGAACCCTCTTGCATTCTGCGTCGACGAGACCTACCGTTGCCGCATGGCGAGAACGCCCCTCTCGATGACACCCACTGGCTGGTTCCAGGTCGCCTGGTGCTCGGAGATCCCGGTGAGGTCGGTCCACACCATGAAGTACTTCGGGCGCGAGATGGTGGCGTGGCGATCCGCGTCCGGCACGGTCTCCGTCTTCGACGCCTTCTGCGAGCACCTCGGTGCCCACCTCGGACACGGCGGCCACGTCGAGGGCGAGAACCTGGTCTGCCCGTTCCACGGCTGGGAGTGGAATCGCGAGGGTCGCAACGAGTGCATCCCGTACGAACGACACCCCAACCGGGGGCGTCGCATCCGCAGTTACCCCGTCGTCGAACGCAACGAGGCCGTCTGGATCTGGCACGACATCGACGGACGCCCACCGCATTTCGACGTGCCCGACATCTTCGGCGACTTCGGCGACGACCGCACCGCGGCCGACTACTACCCGCCGGTCCCGGCGGCCACCCTCTTCCGGCCGGGACTCGAGATCCATCCGCAGTACATCATGGAGAACGGCGTCGACTTCGCCCATTTCAAGTTCGTCCACAAGACACCGTTCATGCCGGAGTTCACGCGGCACGACTTCGGCGGACCGGTGTCCTACGTCGACTTCACCATCGCCTTCGACGAAGGCGCGACGCTCGAAAATGCAACGAGCGGAGTCGAATCCATCAATGCCGGGCTGGGCTGTTCGGTCACCAAGAGCTGGGGCATGGTCGACAATCGCACGATGCCGGCGGTCACCCCGGTCGACGAGCACACCTCCGACGTCCGGTTCACCGTGTGGATCGGCCGCAAGCCGGGCGAGGAAACCGGCGAGATCACCCGCTACGGCACCATCATGGCCGATCTCGTCATCGAGCAGTTCGCCGCCGACATCGACATCTGGGCGCACCAGCGCTACTCCGATCCACCCGCGTTGTCCCGCAAGGAGTTCGAAGGCTTCACCGCCCTACGGAACTGGGCGCGTCAGTTCTACCCCGACGGCGGACCCGACGGTGCCGATCCCTCGTCACCGAGCGGTGCAGTGCCCCCGACGGGCGAGGAGTTCGTCCGCATCCGCCGATCCGAGCTCGACGCGCTGCGCGCCGCCGCGCAGCCCTGACAAGTCGCTCCGCCGAAAGGATCTCCCATGACCGCCGCCGAACGCATCCGGGTCTTCCAAGTCGCCACCGGAAATCTGGGCACCGAGATGATCGGACGCATCCGATCCCATCCCGACCTCGAACTGGTCGGCCTGCATTGCTACACGCCCGACAAGATCGGGCGCGACGCCGGCGAGATCGTCGGGCTCGATCCGGTCGGGGTGACGGCCACGGGCACGGTGGACGAGATCATCGCCGCGCGTCCGGATGTGCTCACATTCCATGGCGTGTTCCCCGACGAGGACCTCTACGTCGCGGTTCTCGAAGCCGGCATCAACGTCGTGACCACCGCAGACTGGATCACCGGCTTCCATCGCGACACCAATCACCCGCACCATTCCGGACGCAAGGTCAGCGACGTCATCGCCGAGGCCTGCGCACGCGGTGGCGCCACCTTCTACGGCACCGGCATGAATCCCGGCCTGGCGCAGATCCTCGGCATCGTGCACACCGCCGACGTGGCCGACATCGAGAACGTCACGGTCATCGAATCCGTCGACGTCTCGTGTCACCACTCCGTCGACACCTGGAAGGCTGTCGGATACGGCCTGCCGGTCGACGACCCGAGCATCCCCGACTCGCTGTACAAGTACACCGCGGTGTTCGCTGACTCGGTCTATCTGATGGCCGACGCCTTCCAACTCGAACTCGACGAGGTGGCGTTCTCCTACGAGCTGGGCGCCTGCACCAAGGACGTCGACCTCGGCTGGTATCAGCTGCCGCAGGGTTCACTCGGTGGCAGCCACATCAAGTACCAGGGCATGGTCGACGGGGTGGCCCGCGTCGAGTCCCATCTCGAATGGCAGATGACCCCGCACACCGACCCGTCGTGGAACATCCAGGCCTGCTACATCACCCAGATCACCGGCGACCCCAACATCTATTCCAAACACATGATCTTCCCGCGCAAGGGCTTCGACCTCTCCAAACCGGAGAACTTCGCCTCCATCGGCATGACGGTCACCGGGCTGCCCGCCCTGAACGCCATCCGCTCGGTCGTCGAGGCCGCTCCGGGAATCGTCACGAGCACCGACCTCCCGCTGCGGTCGTTCGCCGGACGGTTCGCGATCTGACGAGAGTCGCTGCGGCCCTCAGGGAGCAGAGGATGAGCCGAGGTCGATGGTCACCCCGGTGAGCTCGGCACCGAGGTCCCACAGTCGCGCAGCGACGCCGCGGTCCTTCGCCTTCGCCGACGGCTCCACCAGCACCGGCGGACCGGCCAGCCCGAAACCTCCCACGGGACCGTAGTATTCGCCGCCCTGCGCCTTCGGATCGGTGCCGGCGCGGAGGACCGAGAGGGCTCCGTCCGGCGGATCCATGATGAAACGATCGGTGAGCCATCGCAGCGAGGACGCGTGGTATGCCCACTGCAGGAATCTGCTCTGCTCGCGCATCACCCCGGTGCGGGTGCCGCCGGGGTGGGCGGCGAGCGAAATCGCCGACACCTCGGCACTTCTCATGCGCCGGTCGAGTTCGAGCGCGAACAGCATCTGCGCGAGCTTCGCACGGGAGTACGCACCCGCGCTGCTGAAGGTCCGGTCCATGGGGATATCGGAGAAGTCGATGGTGCCTGCTCGATGGGCGTGGCTGCCGACGGTGACCACCCGCCCGGCATCGGCCGCCAGAATCCGGTCCATCAGCAGTCCGGTGAGCGCGTAGTGACCGAGGTAGTTCGTGCCGAAGTCCATCTCGAAACCGTCGGGCGTCAGGTCACGGCGCGCCCGCATGACCCCGGCGTTGTTGACCAGCAGGTCGATCCGGGTATGACGCGCGCCGATCTCGGCGGCGGCCGCACGGACGGAATCCAGACTGGCGAGGTCGAGATCGACGATCTCCAGCTCGGCGCCCGAGACCTTCCCGACGATGTCGTCGCGGGCCTCCGCGGAGGTCTCCGGATTGCGGCACGCCAGCACGACACGTGCGCCCAGCGTCGCCAGCCCGAGCGCGATCTCGCGTCCGATCCCCGAATTCGCACCGGTCACCACCGCAACCCGGCCGGTCTGCGGCGGCGCGTCGGCCAGCGTCCACCCCGACTTCACATCTGCCCCCTTCGACGCCGACTCGAACGACGGTGTCGTTCGTATCACATCGGCGCCGAGGGGCGGGTGTCAGGCGCTCACGGCCGCCGGGGTGGCGCTGCTGAACCGCCCGGCCGGCGCGAACCGGGCGAGGACCTCGTCGTGCGGCTCTCCGGCCACCGCGGAGATGAATCCCTCCACGTCCTCGCGGGTCCGCAGACCGAGGAGCGGATTCGGTTCGGACAGCAGACCGAACAGGGCCGACGCGATCGCGGGACTGACGGCGGCAGCCGGAAACGACAGCTCCAGGTGCGTCGCGTAGTCGGGATCACCCAGGTAGAGCCGGGTGACCTCGACGGCGGCCCGTCCGCGTCGTTCCCAGTGCTTCTCGAACTCAGCCGACAGCCACTCCGCGGTGAACTCGCCGTCGTGGTCCCGCGCAGCCTTCACGAGCTCGGCGACCTGGATCAGCGTGTTCTGCGCGCCCTGTCCCGCAACCGGGTCGACGGCGATCGCGGTGTCGCCGATCGCCGCGACGGGGTGCCCGCCCGCAGTGGTGGCGACGGCCTGCCGGACCGTCGGGGTGACCGCGCCCTTGAGCCACGAGACCGGGTCGGATTCGATGACCTGCAGCCGATCGATGACCGGCGCGTCCTCCGGGAAGAACTCGGCGAAGATGCCGGAGATCGTCTGCCGGGCGGACACCGCGTCGTGGACGTCGTCGATCCGGCCGGCCCACGCTCCGTCGGGCTTGGCGAAGACGATGAAGGACCACGTCGGTCCGGCGTCCTTGTGGAGGAACGGTCCGACGAAGATCTCACCGTTCTGCGCGTCGAGGTTGAACAGCGAGTGGTCACCGCCGGCGCTGCTGCGGTAGGCGAAGGACTCGGGGCCGTGATCGACTCCGGTGAGCGTGACCTGCAGCAGACGGCGCTGGGGTTCCCGGTAGTGCGTGCGCGACTCGTCGACCGGGAAGAGCGTCGAGAGCCCGCCCTTGCCGGTGGCGACGAGCGTGATGTCGGCGTCGGCGGCGATCGCGTCGAGGCGGTCGGTGTCGACCTGACCCACCTCGAATCGGCCACCGCGGTCCAGGAATCGGCCGAGACGGTCGTCGGCCTTCAGGCGCAGGTCGACGGCCTGGGCCACGTAGCCGTAGTCCGGGTTGAACTCGAGGACCGGGGCACGCTCGTCACCGACGCCCGAGTACAGGCGAGCGCTGATGCCGGTCGTGTTGCCGACCTCGTAGAGGTCTTCGATGATCTCGGCGTCCCACTCACGGGACTTGCCGAACAGGACGCCGACACCGGTCGGCGGCACCTTGTCGCGCAGCGACTCGCGGTCGCGATCGCTGTAGAGCGTGACGTCGAACCCGGCGTCGAGAAAGCCGAGCGCCGCGCTGGTACCGGCCAGCCCGGCCCCGATGATCGCTACCGATCGTCGTGCTGTCATGTGTGGATCTCCCCTGGTTGTCGGCGTGCAATGGCTGCTCGACAGGGTGCCGGGGCGATCGGTGCGGATGAAGGGTTAGACGCATCGAGAACGAATGGCTCGCGCGCCGGCGCCCGTTGGGGGTTGAGGACTACGCCTCGTCGCGCACGCGGAGATAGCGCTCGTAGACCACCTGCTCGTAGGTGCGGGTCTCGGCGAGTCGGAGCTGCACCGGGGAGGTGACCGGCGGCAGCAACGGTGTACCGCCACCGACGATGATCGGATACCGGAAGATGCGGAACTCGTCGACGAATCCCAGTTCGATGGCCTGCCGCGCCAGGTCGGCACCACCGATCTCGACGTCGGCGTCGGTCGAGTGCAGCACCGCGGTGAGTTCGTCGGCCAGCGGGCCCCGAGCCAGCCGGGCATTGCCCTCGACCGCCGTGAGGGTGCGACTGAAGACCACCTTGGGCAGCTCCGTCCAGATGTCGGCGAACGCGGCGTGGGCCTCGTTCTCACGCATCCGCGGGTCGGTCTCCCAGACCACCATCGCCTCGTAGAGACGTCGGCCGCACACGAAGGCGCCGAGTTCGGCCACCCGTTCGGTGTGGAAGGCGAACAGTCCGTCGTCGGGGACCGTCCAGTTGAAGTCGCCGTCGCGATCGGAGATGAAGCCGTCGACCGACACGCCCATCGACAAGAGCAGCATGCGAGGGATGGTACGGCGCTGCCGGGCCCGCGACGCGGACTTCGTGGAGAGCGCGCATTCCCATGAGTCTGCTGTGAGGTCCGACGACACCCCGCTCGTGCCAGGCCGGCCTCAGGTGCCGGCAAGTACCATCGCCCTCTGTGCGTACGCCCCTGACCGAAGCGACACCCGTCGCGACCCCGAACGAGGACGCCGCGACCGGTAACACGTCCGGGTACCGGTTGGACCTCGACGGGCTGCGCGGTGTCGCGATCGCGCTGGTGGCGATCTTCCACGTCTGGTTCGGCCGGGTGTCCGGCGGCGTCGACGTCTTCCTCACCCTGTCGGGCTACTTCTTCGTCGCCTCCCTGCTCAAACATGTCCTGGCCACGCAGCCCGCGACGAGTTCGTGGCGTGCGGCGATCAATCCGTGGCCGCGGTTCTCCCGGCTCCTCCGCCGGCTGCTGCCCGCCCTGCTGCTGGTGCTCGCGGTCACGGCCGGCCTGATCGCGCTGATCATGCCGACGACCCGGTGGGGACCGCTCGGCGCCGAACTCCAGGCCAGCGCGCTGTACTACCAGAACTGGCATCTCGCGTTCGAGTCGCAGGACTACGCGGCCGCCGATTCCGCCAACAGCCCGATGCAGCATCTCTGGTCGATGTCGATGCAGGGCCAGTTCTTCGTCCTCACCCTCGTGTGCGCGCTGGCGCTGGGCGCGGTGCTGCGCGCCCTGGGCCGCCGATCCGCGTTCTTCGCCGACCCCAAGGTGGTCCGTGGGGTCGTCGGGATCGCGCTCGGCATCGTCGCACTGGGCTCGTTCGCGTGGGCGAATCACCGCCACGGGATCAACCAGCCGTTCACCTACTACGACACCGTCGCCCGCCTGTGGGAACCGCTCGTGGGTGGTCTGCTCGCCGTGTGGATGCCACGTATCCCGTTGTCGCAGCGGGTGCGTGATCTGCTCGGGATCATCGCCCTCGGCCTCATCGTCACGTGCGGGTGGTGGATCGCGGGGGTCCAGGAATATCCGGCCGCGTGGGCGCTCGTCCCGGTCGGTGCGACCCTCCTGCTCATCTGGGTCGGATCGTCGCAGACCGCCCCCATCGACCGGGCGGGCACGGCCGGCCAGACCTCCATCCGGTCCGGGGTCAGCCGGGGCCTCGCGCATCCGAGACTCGTGTGGCTCGGTTCGATCGCGTACGCGCTGTACCTGTGGCACTGGCCGGTGCTCATCTTCTACCTGGCCTGGCGCTATCAGGACGACGTCTCGTGGTTCGAGGGCACCGCCATCCTGGCCGTGTCGGTCCTACTGGCCTGGCTGACGACCAAGTACGTCGAGGCGCCGCTGCGTGCGGGCAAGGCCGACCGCAAGCGGGCGGACACGGCGCGGCCGGCGCCGCAGGACACCCGCGGCTACCGTCGCGCGCTCGTCGCGGTGCTGGTCGTCATCAGCGTCGCGGCCGGGGCTGCCGCGGTGACCTGGCAGCGCGACGCCGCGAACGCCACCCTCGACACCCAGAATCTCGACCCGCGCCTCTACCCGGGTGCGCGGGCGTTCCTCGACGGGGCGCCGGTGCCGAACGTGACCGCGCAACCGAGCCCCGACGTCGTCGACATGGACTGGCCGATCACCTCCTACGACTCGATCATCAGCGGATGGAAGGACCCGTCCATCAAGGTCGGGTACTACGGCAACGTCGACGCCACTCGCACGATCGCGCTCGTCGGCGGTTCGCACGCCGAACAGTGGATCACCGCCCTCGACGCCATCGGCAAACGCCACGGCTTCCGCGTGACCACCTACCTCAAGGTCGGGTGTGCTCTCACGACCGAGCACGTCTTCACCTGGTTCGGCCAGAAGTACTACCAGTGCAACGACTGGTCGCGCCGGGTCATGGAACGTCTGGCCGTCGACAAACCCGACGTCGTGTTCACCAACAGCACCCGTCCGGTCGAGTCGGGCGACGGCGACTACGTGCCCAAGGACTACGAGGAGATCTTCGCCGAGTTCCGCGACCGCGGCCAGCGCGTCGTCGCGGTCCGCGACAACCCCTGGGCGACCGGACAACTCAAGCCACCGGAGTGTCTCGCCAGCGGCCGCAAACCCGAGGTGTGCGGGGTGCCCCGCGACCAGGCGATGGCACCGGCCGACCCTGCGGCCCCGCTCGCCGGCGAGTTCCCCAACATGAGCTTCCTCGACTACACCGACGCCATGTGCGACGACACCTATTGCCCCGCGGTCGTCGGGAACATCCTGGTGTGGCACGACTTCCACCACCTGTCGGCGACCTTCGTCCGCAGCCTCATCCCCGCCGTCGAAGCCGACCTGCAGCGGTCGCTGCGATGGTGGTGAGTCACCTCGGGAAGCAGCAGGGTCAGCTGACCGCGGTCAGCACCGCACGCGGTCCGGCGAACACCGTCTCGCGGATGTGATTGCGCACGAGAGTCCAGGCGGGACAGTCACATCGGGCCGCGACACCGCGCGCGTCGACACCTTGGTCCCGGCACAACGCGATGGCCCGGCGAAGGTGGAAGTCCTGCGTCACGATGACCACCTCGTCGACGCCGAACACCTCCCGCGCACGCCGGCAGCTCGCGGCGGTGTCGAGACCGGCCGGGTCGCCGACGATCGCCCGCGACGCCACGCCGCGATCCTCCAGATAGCTCCGCATCACCGCCGGCTCGTTCCCGGCTTCCTCGGAACCGTTGCCGGAGTTGATGATCCGATCCACCCCTCCGGCGCGGTACAGCTCCAGCGCGGTGTCGAGGCGACCGCGCACGTAGTCGCCGGGAGACCCGTCGTCGTGGACGAGCGAACCCAACACCAGCAGCGTCGGACGGGAAGCGGGCGCGGGCGCGTCGTCGACCCTGCCCGCCGACGCGAAGTACATCCAGGTGACGGCCACGGTGATCCACAGTTCGACCAGCACCAGCAGTGCCGGCACCACCAGACGAGCACCCGATCTCACCCCTACAAGGTAGGGAGCCCGTCCCCAACATGGCCATTCCAGCCCGGGCCCGGCGGTCACCCCGTGATACTTGGAGGACCCGGTCGCGCTCAGCCTGTGCGCACCACCCCGCGGTGTTGAAAGTGATGGTGCGATGCCGTACATGCCGGTCACCTCGTCGATGTTCCTGTTGGCCGAGACACGTGAGCAACCCATGCACGTCGGGGGACTCCAGCTGTTCGTGCCACGCGAGGGCCAGTCGTCCAGCGAGCTCGCCGAGGAGATCATCGAGGCGTTCTGCGGCTGCACCGAGATCCATCCGCTCTTCCGCAAACGCCCGGCCTCGCCGGTGACGATACTCGGCAACGTCGCGTGGTCGTACGACGACGAGATCGACTTCGACTACCACGTGCGTCGTGCGGTCCTCCCCCGCCCGGGACGCGTGCTCGAGCTGTTGCGATACGTCTCACTCAACCACGGGGCACTGCTGGATCGGTTCCGCCCGATGTGGGAGATCCATGTCATCGAGGGCCTCGCGGACGGGCGGGTGGCGCTCTACAGCAAGATCCACCACTCGGTGGTCGACGGCGTCTCCGCCCTGCGACTCCTGCAGCGCACGCTCTCCGAGGACCCCGGCGACCGGTCGGGCACCGCACCGTGGGACCCGGCGCTCGCCGAACGTCGCCGTCCCCGTCCCGCGCCGAGTCTGCGCAACCGGGTGTCGGGATTGGCGAACGTGGCCGGCCAGATCGCCGGCCTCGGACCGGCCGCGGCCAAGGTGGCCGTTGCCGGTCTGCGCGATCCGGACTTCGTGGCGCCCCTCGGACGAGCACCGCGCACCATCCTCGACGTCGCGATCGGCAGCGCCCGCCGGTTCGCCTCCCAGCAGTGGGAACTCGACCGTCTCCGTGCGGTGGCAGACGCCCGCAGCATCACCCTCAACGACGTCATCGTCGCGATGTGCTCGGGCGCGCTGCGGTCGTACCTCATCGACCAGGACGCGTTGCCCGACGCGCCGCTGATCGCCGCGGTACCGGTGTCGATGCACACCGACGGCGACGACGACGGCAATGCGGTGACCGCGATCCTGGTGAGCCTGGCAACCGACGAACCCGATGCCGAACGCCGGCTCGACAAGCTCGTGGATTCGGCGCGACACAGCAAGTCCGTGGTCCGCGGTCTGCGGCCGTTGCAGGCCCTCGCCCTCGGCGCGGCCAACTTCGCGCCCCTGGCCTTCGCCACCGTCCCCGGCTTCGTGCAGTACGTCCCGCCGCAGTTCAACATCATCATCAGCAATGTGCCTGGCCCGACGAAGCACCTCTACTGGAACGGCGCCCGACTCGACGGTGTGTATCCCGTCTCAATCCCGACGCAGGGACTGGCGCTCAACATCACCGTGACCAGCACCGCCGATCACATCAACTTCGGCCTGATCGGTGCTCGCGCCCAGCTCCCGAGCCTCCAACGGCTGCTCACACACCTCGACACCGCGCTCGAGGAGCTCGAGAAGGTCGCGCACACGCGGTGAACCCCCGCGGGGCTCGCGGTACAGACGTGGTGTCGCCCACCCTGACTCGACAGTAAGTTACTGGCGAGTATCATCGGTCATGAGGTAGACCTGCGTAATTAGGCCAGCCTTGGCAGCGCGCCGGTGGCGCAAGGAATTACGGTTATCTGTAGTACACCGCCCCGTGGTACCCAGCCTCGCGTTCCGCGACCCGGCGGCGGACGACCTAGACGAAAGGCCGGTACGCGCCCGTGACTACCACGACGATTGCCATCGGCACGACAGCCGCGGTGATCAGCCTGTTCTGCTGGTACCTGTTCCTCGGCGGCGTGGTGCGGATCTACCGCACCATCAAGCTCGGACACAAGGTCGACAGTTCCCGCTTCTGGCCCATCCTGCCGCGCATGATGACGATGCTCAAAGAGTTCATCGTCCACACGCGAATGGTGAAGTTCCGCACCGTCGGCTGGGCGCACTGGCTCGTGATGGTCGGCTTCCTCGGCGGCTTCCTGCTGTGGTTCGAGGCCTATGGCCAGTCCATCAACCCCGAGTTCCACTGGCCGGTCTTCGGTGACACGTTCGCGTGGCACCTGTGGGACGAGCTCCTCGGCATCGCGACCGTGGTCGGCATCATCGTCCTCATCGTCATCCGGCAGCTGAACCACCCACGCGTCCCGGAACGGCTGTCCCGCTTCGGCGGTTCGCGCTTCGGTCCGGCGTACTTCGTCGAGGGCGTCGTGCTGCTCGAGGGTCTGGGCATGATCCTGGTGAAGGCGTCGAAGATCGCGACCTACGGTCACGCGAACGTCTACTCCGACTTCTTCACCATGCAGGTGGCGAAGATCCTGCCGGCCTCCCCGACGCTGGTGTCGATCTTCGCCGTCATCAAGCTGATGAGCGGCATGGTGTGGCTGGCCATGGTCGGCATGAACATCAGCTGGGGCGTTGCCTGGCACCGCTTCTCGGCCTTCTTCAACATCTACTTCAAGCGTGAGCAGGACGGCGGCGTCGCCCTCGGTGCCGCCAAGCCGATGATGAGCCAGGGCGAGGTCCTGGACATGGAGACCGCCGACCCCGACGTCGACGCGTTCGGCGCGGGCAAGATCGAGGACTTCTCCTGGAAGGGCTGGCTCGACTTCACCACCTGTACCGAGTGCGGTCGCTGCCAGTCGCAGTGTCCGGCGTGGAACACCGGCAAGCCGCTGAGCCCGAAACTGCTCATCATGTCGCTGCGCGACCACGGCAACGCCAAGGCTCCTTACCTGCTGGCCGGCGGTCGCAAGGACATGGGCGGCGACGAGGTCGGCCTGGTCGACGCCGACGGCAACGTCGACGAGGACAAGCTCAACGCCATCCCCGAGGCGGCGCGCGCCGAGGCCGCCCGCAAGCTGGTCGGCGAGTCGAAGGGCGATCTCGGTGGCGGTCAGGTCGTCGAGGCCGTGGAGGGCGAGTTCGATCCGGAGGCCCTGGGCGCCGTCATCGACACCGAGACCCTGTGGAGCTGCACCACCTGTGGTGCCTGTGTCGAGCAGTGCCCCGTCGACATCGAGCACGTCGACCACATCCTCGACATGCGCCGCTACCAGGTCCTGATCGAGTCGGACTTCCCGACCGAGCTGGCCGGCATGTTCAAGAACCTCGAGAACAAGGGCAACCCGTGGGGCCAGAACGCCTCCGCGCGTACCGCCTGGATCGACGAGATGGACATCGAGATCCCGGTCTTCGGCAAGGACGTCGAGTCGTTCGAGGGCTTCGAGTACCTGTTCTGGGTCGGCTGTGCCGGCGCCTACGAGGACCGCGCGAAGAAGACCACCAAGGCCGTCGCCGAATTGCTCGACATGGCCGCCGTGAACTTCATGGTCCTCGGCGAGGGCGAGACCTGTACCGGTGACTCCGCGCGACGCGCCGGCAACGAATTCCTCTTCCAGATGCTCGCGCAGCAGAACATCGAGATGCTCGGCGAGGTCTTCGCGACCGCGCCGGACCAGCGCAAGAAGGTCGTCGTCACCTGTGCGCACTGCTTCAACGCACTGGGCAACGAGTACCCGCAGCTGGGCGCGAAGTACGAGGTCGTCCACCACACGCAGCTCCTCAACCGCCTCGTGCGCGACAAGCGACTCGTCCCCGTGGCACCGCTCGGCGAGGGCGTCACCTACCACGACCCGTGCTACCTGGGCCGTCACAACAAGGTCTACGACGCACCGCGTGAGCTGATGGGTGCCGCGGGCTCGACCCTCACCGAGATGCCGCGTCACGGCGAACGGTCCATGTGCTGTGGTGCCGGTGGTGCCCGCATGTGGATGGAAGAGCAGATCGGCAAGCGGATCAACCTCGACCGGGTCGACGAGGCACTCGACACCCTGGGCGACACGACCGGCGATCAGGTCAAGAAGGTCGCGACCGGCTGCCCGTTCTGCCGCGTGATGCTGACCGACGGTGTGACCGCACGGACCAGCGGCACCGAGTCCGAGGGCAAGGTCGAGGTCGTCGACGTCGCGCAGCTGCTGCTCGAATCGGTCAAGCGCGACCGGACCGAGGTCAAGCTCGGCGGCCGGTTCCTCGGACCGCGTCCGACCGTTGCGGAGCCCGAACCCGAGCCCGAGAAGGTTCCCGCCGCGGCGACCGCATCTGCCTCGGCGACCACCGAGGCGGCGCCGAAGCCGAAGGTCGGCCTGGGCATGAAGGGCGGCAAGAAGCCGGGTGCGACGGCCAAGACCGCAGCGCCGGAAGCCCCCGCCGAGAAGGCACCGGCCGAGAAGAAGCCGGCCTCCAAGGGCTTCGGGATGAAGGGCGGCAAGAAGCCCGGCGCCGCGGCATCGTCCGCCGCTCCGGCCACGGATTCCGCACCCGCGGAGGCCCCTGCCGAGGCACCCGCCGAGAAGAAGCCCGCCGCCAAGGGCTTCGGCATGAAGGGCGGCGCCAAGCGTCCCGGCGCGGCCGGCAAGCCCGCCGGGGGGACCGCGCAGCCGGTGCCTGCCGAGACCGAGTCGTCGGAAGCGGTCAAGGAGGAGGTCGCCGAGACCGCCACCGAGACCGCGGCCGAGAAGAAGCCCGCATCGAAGGGCTTCGGTATGGGCAAGGCGAAGCGGCCGGGTCAGAAGACCACCAACGCGGCAGCTCCGGCGGCCGGGGTGACCGCTCCCGCCGAGAGCAAGGTCGACGAGAGCGAATCGGCACCGGACGCCGCACCGACCGTCGACACCGAATCGGCGACCGCCGGGACTGCGACCACCGAGACTGCGACCGAGACATCTGTCGCTGCCGCAACGGAAGAGAAGCCGGGCAAGGCCAAGGGCTTCGGGATGTCCGCGGGCAAGAAGCGGCCCGGTGGTATCGGGAAGTCCGCAGCCAAGCCGGCTGCGACCGCTGCAGCTGCCGAGGCGGCTCCCACGCCGACCGAGGCGGAGCCGGCACCGGCCACCGAGGCCGTCGACGCCCCGGCCGAAAAGACGGCGGAGGCACCGGAACCCGAGGCACCGCAAGGTGGTTCGGCTGCCGTGCTGACCGAGGAGAAGCCGGCCAAGGCCAAGGGCTTCGGGATGGCAGCGGGCAAGAAGCGTCCGGGCGGCGCGAGCAAGGCCGCCCCGGCGGCAGCCGCGCCCGCACCGGAAGCGGCTCCCGAGCCGGCACCGGAAGCGGCTCCCGAGCCGGAGCAGGCACCGGAACCCGACGCCGCGCAGACCGACGAGACCCCGGTCGAGGAGACACCCGCGACCGAGGCACCCGATGCGTCGAGCAACGGCTCGTCCGCGGCTCGTACGGTCGCCGAGGCCGGGGCGTCGAAGGCCAAGGGCTTCGGCATCGCGGCCGGGAAGAAGCGGCCCGGCCACAAGTAGTCCGGCCACGCAGGATCCGAAGTACCCAGAGCGGGCTCCGACCGACCGGTCGGGGCCCGTTCTGCGTCGTGCCGTCGGCATCGCACCCCACCGGAACCGAAGTCCTGCCGAGAGTCCGCGGCTATGGCATCGTTAGCGAGTCGAAGCTGATCGCAGCCCATGATCGGGAGTCGGACATGACAGTCGAGGACAACGCCGTACAGCGGACCGCCGGTATGAGCGTGCCGACCTTGACCGCGATGGTTGTCGGTTCGATGATCGGCGCCGGCGTGTTCTCACTGCCCGCCCGTTTCGGTTCGTCCGCAGGCGTTTTCGCAGCCATCATCGCGTGGACCATCGCCGGCGTCGGGATGCTGACCCTGGCACTCGTCTTCCAGCGGCTGGCGATTCGTCGGCCGGAACTCGATTCCGGTGTGTTCGCCTATGCCAAGGCTGGTTTCGGAGATTACGTCGGCTTCAATTCGGCGTTCGGATACTGGGCGAGCGCCTGCGCGGGCAACGCCTTCTACTGGGTCTTCATCATGAGCACCATCGGCAAGGCCTGGCCGGCGCTCGGCGAGGGTGACACCGTGATCGCCGCGCTGCTCTCGACCGTCGGGATCTGGGTCTTCGCCGCCCTGATCGCCCGCGGCGTCAAGGATGCCGCGGCGATCAACCGGATCGTCACGGTCGCCAAGATCGTGCCGATCCTGGTGTTCATCGCGGTCGCCGCCGTCGCGATCGACGTCGGAGTCTTCACGGACAACTTCTGGGGCACCGAGGACGTCACCGCCGGCGCTGTCTTCGACCAAGTACGCAACACGATGATCATCACCGTGTTCGTATTCCTCGGGATCGAGGGCGCAAGCGTGTACTCCCGCTACGCCCGACGGCGCGAGGACGTCGGCCGCGCAACCATCCTGGGCTTCGTCAGCGTGCTGTGCGTCTTCGCCTCTGTCACCCTGCTCTCCTACGGGATACTCCCGCAGGCCGAGATCGCGGCTCTTCGGCAGCCGTCGATGGCGCCACTGCTGGCCGAGATCGTGGGTAGCTGGGGAACCGCGTTCATCAGCTTCGGAGTCGTCATCTCGGTCCTCGGCGCCTACCTCGCGTGGACCCTGATGGCCGCCGAGGTGTTGTTCACCCCGGCCCAGGACAACGACATGCCTCGCTTCTTGTCCAGGCAGAACGGTGCCGGCGCCCCCATCGCGGCACTCGCGCTGACCTCGTTGATGGTTCAGACGCTGATCATCGTCGTGCTCTTCGCCGAGGACTCGCTCGACTTCCTCCTCGACCTGTGCACGAGTCTGTCGCTCATCCCCTACTTCCTCGCCGCGGCCTTCGCGGTGAAAGTCGCGTTCCCCGAACGCGGGTCAGGGACGCAGGCACGTCGAGCGCTCGCGATCGCGGTGCTCGCCACCGTGTACACGGTGTTCCTCGTCTTCGCGGCCGGGCCGGAGTTCCTGATCCTGTCGTGCATCATCTACGCGCCCGGCACCATCCTGTACGTGATGGCGCGCCGGGAGAACAGCGCGCGGATCTTCCGGCCCGCCGAGGCAGTCCTGTGCGCCGTGTTGGTCGCCGGCGCGGTACTCGGCATCGGCGCGCTGGCCACCGGGGCGATCACTCTGTGACACGTTCCGGAACCGACCACACCGAACCGTCCTCGATCGAAAGGCCCTGCCCCCGATGATCTCCGCAGCCACATCCGGAACCGCCGGACTCGGTGTCCACTCCGAGGTCGGGCGCCTGCGCAAGGTGCTCGTCTGCGCTCCCGGGCTCGCACACCGGCGCCTGACCCCGTCAAACAGCGACGACCTGCTCTTCGACGACGTGATGTGGGTGGAGAACGCGCAGCGCGACCACGCCGACTTCGTCAACAAGATGACGCAGCGCGGCGTCGAGGTGCTCGAACTCCACGACGTCCTGGCCGCGACACTCGAACTCCCCGGTGCCCGGGACTGGTTGCTCGATCGCACGATCGTCACCAACCGCGTCGGCCTGGGTCTCGTTGACAGCACACGGAGCTACCTCGAGTCGATCACGTCGCAAGCCCTCGCCGAGGTCCTGATCGGCGGGCTGGCCACGGATGATCTGCCCGACGACTTCCGGTCCGGCTACCTCAAACTCGCCAGCGAGCAGGTCGGTGCACGCGAGTATCTGCTGCCGCCGCTGCCGAACACCCTGTACACGCGCGACACCACGTGCTGGCTCTACGGCGGGGTGACCCTCAACCCGCTGTTCTGGCCGGCGCGGCGCGAAGAGACCCTGATCTACAAGGCGATCTACCTGTATCACCCGGATTTCGTCGACGCGACGGTCTGGTGGGGCGATCCCGAACAGAACTGGGGCCGGGCCACCTTCGAGGGTGGCGACATCATGCCGGTCGGCAACGGGGTCGTCCTGATGGGTATGAGCGAGCGGACGTCGCGCCAGGCGATCACCCAGGTGGCGAAGACACTCTTCGAGAAGGGCGCCGCCAACCGCGTGGTGGTCGCAGGGATGCCGAAGCTGCGGGCGGCCATGCACCTCGACACGGTGTTCACCTTCGCCGACCGTGACATCGTCACGCTGTACCCCAGGATCATCGACGCGGTGCACACCTTCTCGCTGCTGCCGTCGGACACGGCACCGGGAGTCGACGTGATCGACCACGGCACCGGCTCCTTCGTGGACACGGTCGCGCGCTCGCTCGACCTGGACGCGCTGCGAGTGATCGAGACCGGTGGAGACGTGTACCAGTCCGAACGCCAGCAGTGGGACAGCGGCAACAACGCCGTGGCCCTCGAGCCGGGGGTGGTCATCACCTACGACCGGAACACGACAACCAACACATTGCTGCGCAAGGCGGGCGTCGAGGTCATCACCATCGTCGGAGCCGAACTCGGACGCGGACGGGGCGGCGGCCACTGCATGACGTGTCCGCTCATCAGGGACGCGGTCGACTACTAGCCACACCGGCCGCCGGCCTTCATTCGGGCGGTAAGGGCGCGGCGCCCCACTGGCAGAAACGCATTTGCCACCGGCTGCGACAATGTACCCGTGAGTAGGCCCCATGTTTCGCACCTCAACCAGAACCTCAAGCCGCTCGAGCAGTCGCTCAAGTTGCAGAACGTGTGCTACGAGATCCGCGGTCCCGTCCACGCGCACGCGCAGCGCCTCGAGGCAGAAGGCCACCGGATCCTCAAGCTGAACATCGGCAACCCGGCGTTGTTCGGTTTCGAGGCCCCCGACGTGATCATGCGCGACATGATCCACGCCCTCCCCTACGCACAGGGCTACTCCGAGTCCGCCGGTGTCCTCTCGGCGCGTCGTGCCGTCGTGACCCGCTACGAGCTCATCCCCGACTTCCCGTACTTCGACGTCGACGACGTCATCCTGGGCAACGGTGTCTCCGAGCTCATCACCATGACGATGCAGGCGCTGCTGAACGACGGCGACGAGGTCCTGATCCCCGCGCCCGACTACCCGCTCTGGACCGCGATGACCTCGCTGTCCGGCGGGCAGCCCGTGCATTACCGCTGCGACGAGGAGAACGGGTGGAACCCCGACGTCGCCGACATCGCCGCGAAGATCACCGACCGCACCAAGGCGATCGTCATCATCAACCCGAACAACCCGACCGGCGCGGTCTACTCACGTGAGGTCCTCGAGCAGCTCGTCGAACTCGCACGGCAGCATTCGCTGCTGATTCTGGCCGACGAGATCTACGACAAGATCATCTACGACGACGCCGAGCACGTGAACGTGGCGTCGCTGGCGCCGGATCTGTTGTGCCTCACGTTCAACGGCTTGTCGAAGGCGTACCGCGTCTGCGGTTACCGCGCCGGATGGGTCGTGATGACCGGACCGAAGGACCACGCCCGCGGCTTCATCGAGGGCATGGGCATCCTGGCGTCGACGCGTCTGTGCGCCAACGTGCCGGGCCAGCACGCGATCCAGGTGGCGCTCGGCGGATACCAGTCCATCGAGGCCCTGGTCTCCCCTGGCGGCCGGCTGTACGAACAACGCAACGTCACATGGGAGAAGCTCAACGAGATCCCCGGGGTCAGCTGCGTGAAACCCAAGGGCGCGTTGTACGCGTTCCCCCGCCTCGACCCCGAGGTCTACGAGATCCACAACGACGAGCTGTTCGTCCAGGACCTGCTGCTGCAGGAGAAGATCCTCGTGGTCCAGGGCACCGGCTTCAACCTCGACGACCACAACCACTTCCGCATCGTGACCCTGCCGTGGTCGCGGGATCTGACCGAGGCCGTGGAACGTATCGGCAACTTCCTGTCGTCGTATCGGCAGTGATTCCGCGGAATCCTGCGAAAAGTCCCAGGTGAGGGCCCGGTCATGCGACCGGGCCCTCGCTGTTTCGCCAGGGTCTGGACATTTGTGTAACCGTTGGTAACGTGTACCTCCATCGGGTCCGTCGTCGAACGTTCCGCGTCTCGCCGCATGAACCCGTAGGCCATGCCGAGGATCGGCGTCGGGGCCATTCACAGCGAGGTGACACACATGTCCGAAAAGGCACGACAGCAACCGGACTGGCGGCGGGGAACCGTCACCGACGACGGCATCCGGCTGGCCACCTACGAACTGGGCGATTCGTCCAAACCCACCGTGCTGCTGGTGCACGGCTGGCCGGACAGTCATCACCTGTGGACCCACGTCGCGCCCCGACTCGCCGAAGACCACCATGTCGTCGCGTACGACTGTCGCGGCTTCGGAGACAGCGACCATCCCGACGGAGACGACGCCTATCGCCTCAGTGCGATGGCCGACGACCTGTTCGCGGTCCTCGAGGCCACGAGTCCGGACGAGCCGGCGCACGTCGTCGCGCACGACTGGGGTTCGGTGACCGCATGGGAGGCCGTCGTGCGTCCCGGCGCCGAGAACCGTATTGCGTCCTTCGTGTCCATTTCGGGCCCCAACCTCGACCAGCTGGGGACCTGGGCGCGGAACAACCTGTCTCGCCCGACGCCCCGGCGGCTCGCGCAGAGCCTCGCGCAGGGCGGCTCGTCGGCCTACACCGCATTCTTCCAACTGCCGGTCCTGCCGAAGCTCTTCTTCCGCGCGGCCGGGTCCGAACGTCTCTGGCGCGAATTCCTGTACCGGGTCGAGGGCACGCCGCGTGAGAACGCCACCTTCCAGCCGAATCTCCGCGAGGACATGATCTCGGGACTCCGCCTGTACCGCGCCAACATCCGGCCCAAGCTGCGCAATCCCGACCCCCGGCCCACATCCGTGCCGGTGCTCGAGGTGATCAACGAGCGCGACATCGCGTTGCGCCCGGCCATTTTCGACGACACACACCTCTACGCCCATCGCCTCTGGCGGCACCGCACCCCGACCGGTCACTGGCTCCCGCTGACACGTCCCGACTATGTGGCCGACGTCGCCCGTGACTTCATCGCCGCCCAGACCGCAGGCATCGACCCCTCGTCCCCACTCGGTCGGTCTCGCGTCGTCGGTCCGCCGAATCGGCTGACGGGCAAGCTCGTGGTGATCACCGGCGCAGGCAGCGGAATCGGCCGGGAGACCGCGTACGCGCTGGCCGAACGCGGTTGCGAGTCGGTACTCGCCGACCTCGACCTCGATTCGGTCGAAGAAACCGCGCGCGAGACGAAACGATTCGGCGGGCAGGCCACGGCCTACCAACTCGACGTCGCCGACACCGCAGCCTTCGCCGCGTTCGCCGAGAAGGTCCGGCGTACCCACGGAGTCCCCGACATCGTGGTCAACAATGCGGGGATCGGCTTGGCCGGCGGGGTGTTGGCCGCCTCCGACGAACAGGTCGACCGTCTCCTCGACGTCAACCTGCGCGGAGTCGTCACCGGCAGTCGTGAATTCGGCCGCCAGATGGTCGAGCGCGGGGTCGGCGGGCACATCGTCAACATCGCGTCGGCCGCGGCGTTCACCCCGTCGCGTAGCCTCGGGCTGTACTCGGCGTCGAAGGCGGGCGTTCTGCTGTTCTCGGAGTCATTGCGCGCCGAACTCGCCGAGCACCGCATCGGTGTGAGCGCGATCTGCCCCGGACTCGTCGACACCAACATCGTCTCCTCGACACCGATTGCCGGACTCGACGCCGAAACCGAGCACTCACAACGAGATCGGCTGGATCGGTTCTACCGGCGCCGGGGATTCACCCCCGACAGGGTGGCGAGCGAGATCGTCGCGGCCATCGAGCACGACAAGGCGGTGGTGCCGGTGACCGTGGAAGCCAAGGTGGGATACCGGATCTACCGCTTCGCGCCCTGGCTCTCGCGTCTCGGGGCCCGCCAGAAAGTCGCGGGGTGAACGGATATGACGCACATCGACACTCCCGCGCACCGGGACGATGCATCGGCCGATCCGGGGCCCGTCGAGCTGCACGCCCGCAATGTGGCGTTCGACTGGGACGACGTCCCGCTCCACTGGATTCCGGGTCACCCGGTCGCGTCGAACTTCATCAGCGTGCTCAACCTCCTTCTGCCCGAGGGTGAGCGCTGGTTCGTGCAGACCTACAACGAGGCCCTGCCCCTGGTCGCCGACGACGAACTCGCCGCCCGGATGCGAGGGTTCATCGGTCAGGAGGCGATGCACGCCGAGGCGCACGATCATGTCCTGTGGGAGTTCCTCGATCACCACGGCATCGACCCACGGCCCTACCAGTTGCAGATGGAGTGGATCTTCCGCAAGGTCCTCGGGCCGTTGGAGGGTGGCAACCAGGAAGCCCGCGAGAAGCACCTCGTCGAACGTCTCTGGCTCATCGCAGCTTTGGAGCATTACACCGCCATCCTCGGGGACTTCGCGCTGAACAACTCCTGGACTCGGCTCGGCGCGCATCCGACGATGGCCGACCTCTTCATGTGGCACGGCGCCGAAGAGGTGGAGCACCGCGCCGTGGCCCACGACGTCGCCGCGTACTTCGGCGACGGATATCTGCGGCGCGGTCGCGCGATGTTCGCGGTGCTGCCGATCCTGCTGTTCCTCGTGCAGCGCGGCTACCGCTTCATCATGAGACAGGACACGACGCTGTCGTACAACTACTTCCAGAAGACCTGGCACTACCACCGGGGTGTGCGGGCAGGTGCGTTGCCGAAGATGCGCACGATCATCTTCTCCACCTTCAGTTACTTCCGACCGGGTTTCCGGCCCGAGGACATCGGGAGCACCGCGCAGGCCGTCGCCTACCTCGCGAGTTCCCCGGCCGCCCGCAACGCGGCCTGATCATCCACCGACCACCACCCAGAAACGTCATGAACCAACGCGCACACCCACATTCGACGACGCTCACGGCGCCCCCGCCGCACCTGCACGGCCGGTGGCGGCACGACCCGGTCATCACGCTCGGCACGATGGTGTTCCGGGCGTGGTGGCCGATGTGGCGGCCCGTGTCACCCCTGCAGCCCGGCCCGCCCAACAACGGCATCACGCAGGTGCGGGTCGTCGACCGGGAGGTCGTCGCGCAGGACGAGAACGTCATCGCCCTCACTGTCGTGGCGGCCGAGGGCGGGCGCCTGCCGGCGTGGCATGCCGGCGCCCACATCGATGTGCTGCTCCCGTCGGGCCGCATGCGTGAGTACTCGCTGTGCGGCGACACGGCCGACCGGGAGCACTACCGGATCGCCGTCCGCCGCATCCCCGACGGGGGTGGCGGGTCCATCGAGGTCCACGACACGCTCTCCGTCGGTGACGTCATCTCGATCAAGGGTCCGCGGAACGCGTTTCCGCTCGCCGTCCCCGGTCACGGCTCGCCGGCACGCAGGCTCCGGTTCATCGCCGCCGGTATCGGGATCACCCCGATCCTGCCGATGCTGGCCACCGCCGAACGATTCGGTCTGGACTGGTCGATGATCTACACCGGCCGCAGCGCCGACTCCATCCCTTTCCTCGACGAGGTCGCCCGGTTCGGGGATCGGATCACCATCCGAACCGACGACGAAGACGGCCTGCCCACCATGGACGAGCTGGTGGGTCCCGTCGACGACGGTCGCGCCGACCTCGCCGTCTACTGCTGCGGGCCCGTTCCGATGCTCGAGGGACTGCGTCGACATCTCGCCGACCGCCCCGACATCGAACTGCACTACGAGCGCTTCAGCCCGCCACCGGTGGAGAACGGGACCGAGTTCACGGTGACCTTGGCCTCGACCGGCCAGAAGATCCCGGTCGCCGCAGACGAATCCGCGCTCGCCGCGATCCGCCGGGTGGTGCCGTCGGTGCCGTACTCGTGCCGGCAGGGGTTCTGCGGTACCTGCAAGGTCAGGACGTTGTCCGGCGAGATCGACCACCGCGACAACATCCTGACCGAGCCCGAGCGGGAGGCCGGAACCATGCTCACCTGCGTCTCACGCAGTCCCGGCGGGAACCTCACCCTCGATCTCTGAGCCCTCGACCTCCTTCGCCTCCACCGACGGAACCACCTGCGGCCCGGTCCCGCTGCCGCGCAACAGGAATGCCGCCGCGACACCGGCGATCGCGGTCACGGCGACGGCAGCCCAGACCGCGTTGTGCAACCCGTTCATGAAGACCTCCTGAACCGCGACCCGCACCGCGTCTCCCAGCGCACCAGGCAACTGATCCGCCACCTCGACCCCGGCCATCACCGACTGCTTCGCGGCGTCGACCGCTTCGGTCGGTACCCCGTTGCCCGACAACCGTTCTCCGACACCGGCGACATAGGCGGACGTCAGGATAGAGCCGAGCACGGCCACTCCCAGCGTCCCGCCGAGCTCGCGCGTGGTGTCGTTGACCGCGCTACCCGCACCGGCCTGCTCCGGGCGCAGGGCGTCCATGATGAGCTGCGTGCACGGACCGGAGATGAACGCCAGACCCGCCGCCATCAGTGCCATCGACCAGACGATGAGTTCCCAGTAACCGGAGGCGCGCGAGGCGATCTCGACGAGCGCGAACCCGCCGGACATCAGGAATGCGCCGATCACCGACACGATTCTGGGCCCGAAACGGTGCGAGAGCGCCATCGCGACCGGGGAGAGCGCCGCCATCACGATCGCGAACGGAAGGGTCCGAATCCCGGCGGCCAGCGGGCCGTATCCCTTCACCGCCTGGAAGAACTGGGTGATCAGGAAGATGAAGCCGAACAGCGCGAAGAAGGCCACGCTGATCATGCCGGCAGCGGTCGCGAAGCGCCGGTTGGCGAAGAGCCGCACGTCGAAGATGGGATGTGCGATCCGCAGCTGCGTCGCGACGAAGATCGCCAGGATCATCAGTGCGGCAACGACGCCGAGAATGGTCCGCACCTCGGTCCAGCCGACATGGGGCGCCTCGATGAGAGTGAAGGTGAGCAAGCCCAGACCGGCGACCGAGAGGACGACCCCGATGGCGTCGAACCGCGGCACCGCCAGCGGGCGGGTACCGGGGACGACGGCCAGGACCAACACCAGGGCCAGGACACCGAACGGGATGTTCACCCAGAAGACCGATGTCCACGAGAAGTGTTCGAGCAGCCAGCCACCGAGAACCGGGCCGATGGCCACCGCCACCCCGGACACCGCCGCCCAGATCCCCACCGCCATCGCCCGTTCCCGGGCGTCGACGAAGATGGTCGTGATGATCGCCAGCGTGGCCGGGAAGACCAGCGCGGCAAAGACTCCGAGACCGGCGCGGCTGGCGATGAGCTGACCGATGTCCTGCGACGACGCCGCCACGACCGACACGATCATGAACCCCGCGATGCCGGTGAGGAGCATCCGGCGATGCCCGAAGCGGTCACCGAGGTAGCCGCCGGTCAGCAGCAGGCCCGCGAAGACGAGGGTGTAGGCGTCGACGATCCACTGCAGGCCCGAGATCCCCGCGCCGAGGTCGCGAGCGAGTGTCGGGAGGGCCACGTTGACGATCGTGTTGTCGATCATGACGAGTAGTTCGGCGAAGCTGAGGGCGCCGAGCGCCCACCAACGGGTGTGTGTGCGTTCTGTTGGCATCGGATTCTCCTGATCAGTGGGGCCGCTCGAGACGCATGTGCTGACAGCCGGACAGAGAGTCGGTAGAACATCGTTCCAGTGTTGTAGAACAGTGTTCTATTCAAGAAGAACACTGTTCTAGTAGGTTGTCAATATGTCCCCCGCGAAGCCCCGCACCCGCACCTCGGCCGCCGAGGTGCGTTCCGCCCTGCTCCGAGCCGGCCGCACGATCCTCGAGCGCGACGGCGAGGCCGGCCTGACGGTCCGTGCCGTCGCGGCCGAGGCGCAGGTGGCCCCGATGGGGGTCTACAACCACTTCGACGGTCGCGACGGCCTACTGGATGCGCTGGTCACGGACGGTTATGCAGAGTTCGGAGACGCGATCGCAGCGACCGACGACGATCCGGTGACACGTCTACGCAACGCCGGGCTGGCATACCGGAGGTTCGCGCTCGCCAATCCGGTGATCTACCGTCTGATGTTCTCGGCGCAGTGCGCACCCGAGATCGAGGTCGCCGCACACGCATTCGCAGTCCTCGTCGACATCATCCGGTATGGCCAGGTCGCCGGGGTGGTCATGTCCGCCGACCCGCGCGACCTGGGCATGCAGACGTGGTCCGCCGTCCACGGCGCGGTCAGCCTGGAACTCGCCCGCGCCTATCAACCCGACGTCGATGCGTCGGCCTACTACGACAACGTCCTCGACTTCGTCGCGCGCGCGCTCGCACCGCGGCCCGGTAGCTGACGAGCCGGGGCCTCTCCCACAGGTGTCGACGACGCCGGCTCAGGGCAGAACGATCGGCGGCAGACCGGGGATCGGGTTCGGGATCGTCACCCCGCGTTGCGGACGGGGGGTTCGCGGTCGTGGGCGCGGCCGCGTCGCGGACTCGACCGAGGCCGACGTCTCCGGCGGAGGCGGCGGCGTGTATCGACGCGCGGGTTGCCGGGCCTCGGCAAGGATTGCGGGGTCGGCGAATTCGGGTTCGGGTGAGGAGATCGTGCGCTGGGGAAGCGGCGCGGCGACGGCCGGAGACGGTTCGTCGTGCGTGACGGCCAAGGCGGTGGCCACCGCCACGACGGCCACCGCGCACAGCACCCCGATCACGGCGAGAACGCGTGTGCCTCGTCGACGTCGACCGCCGGTGAGTGGGGACCCGGCGAGTGCCGAATCGGCCGTCGGGTGCTGCTCGGGGCCCACCCCGGCGTGGGGCACATTCCCATCGGGAGCCGGGCGGTCGGCGGGAGGTGGGTCCGGAAGACGTTGTCCGGCACCGTGAGAAGAGGACGGATCGTGGGGCGTGGCGCCCGACGGGGCCAGCGCCCCGAACGCCGTCGCGATCGTCGGCGCCGGCGTCGGCGGTGGCGTCGGCGGTGACTGGTTGACGGCCTCGAAGATCGGGGTGGGTTCCGGTGCGGTCGCCTCCCGGCGTTCCGTCGTGGGGTCGTCGGGAACAGATCGGTCGGGGACCACTCCGGCCTCTGGCTCGTCGGGCTCGGCAGCGTGCCCGCCGATCATCGCGGGCCGGGTCGCGTTCCCCGAGGGCTCGACGTCGACGACGGGAACGGGAACTGCTCGCGCGACGGCGTCCCGGAGGCCCGGCCAGGCGCTGACGCGGTCGGTGATGACGACCGCGGGGGCAGCGACACCGGACACGGCCGCGCGGGCGAGGTCCTCGGCGCGGGCGGTGAGCGGCGCGCCTGCTTCGGCGATGTCGCGACGTGCCATCCGGAACAACCGGATGTGGTCGCGGCCCATCAGGAACGTGCCGTCGGACTCGCGGAGTCGTTCGCGGCCGCGCCGCACGAGGTCGAGGACCTCCTCGTGCCACTCGCGCGAGGTCGGCGCCGCCACGCGCCCCACGCGCACGAGATGGTCGGCGGTCACCTGATCGAGGGCGTCGAGGGTGAGGCCGGAATCGGTATAGGGATCGGCGATGGTCCCGCGGGCGGGGTCCATGCGCCCCACCGTGACACCCGCGCGCGGATCGAGATCGAACAGAACGACCTCGGCTGTCTCAGGGATTCCGCGGCCGGCGAGCTGGGCGCGCACGGCGTCGACCACGGCAGCACTGACCGTGACCTCTGCCTGCGCAGACGTCGGCGTCACGGCCGGATCGGCCACCGTGTCGGTCATGTGATTGATTCCTGCACCTCACGTGCACCTCGCCCCAGGCCCCCCGGCGAGAACGTGCCCCTTGGACAGTCGCGAATCTCAACCTAGCACGACTCAGCGGACCGAGGCCCCCGGCGCGAGTCCGCTCACCTGCTCGGACGGGTTGTTTCGCGGTGCGGGGCGCGTGGGTGCCGGACCGCCCAGCGCACGGTAATCCCACCCTGCGTCGCGCCACATCTGCGGGTCGAGGCAGCGACGGCCGTCGACGATGCGTCTGGCGCGGACGACGCCCTCGAGCTCCTCGGGCGTGATGTGGACGAACTCCGCCCATTCCGTGGCGATGACGACGACGTCGGCACGGTCGCAGGCATCGTGCGCCGAGGTGGCGTAGTCGAGGCTCGGGTGGACGCGTCGCGAGTTGTCCATGGCCTTCGGGTCGAAGACGGTGACCGACGCGCCTTCGAGTGCCAGCCTGCTGGCCACCGTCAGTGCGGGCGAGTCGCGGACGTCGTCGCTCTCCGGCTTGAACGCGGCGCCCAGCACGGCGATGTTGCGGCCGAGGACCTCACCACCGAGGGCCTCGAAGACGAGTTCCACTGCCGCACCGCGGCGACGCATGTTGATGGCGTCGACCTCTCGCAGGAATCCGACGGCCCGCGGTGCACCCATGTCCTCGGCGCGGGCGGTCAGTGCGCGGATGTCCTTGGGCAGGCATCCCCCACCGAAACCGAGCCCGGCGTTGAGGAACTTGCGTCCGATGCGCGGGTCGTGCCCGATGGCGTCGGCGAGGGTGTTGATGTCCGCCCCGGCGATCTCGCACAGTTCGCTGATCGCGTTGATGAACGAGATCTTGGTGGCGAGAAAGGCGTTCGCCGAGACCTTGACGAGTTCGGCGGTGGCCCAATCGGTCTCGATGAGCGGGACGCCCGTCTCGAGGATCTCGCGGTAGATCTCGCGGACGACCTCACCGGCCGACGACCCGGCGCCGCGGTCGTGGACTGCGGTGTTCACGCCGTCGGGGTCGAGCGAGCCCGTGCCGAGGACGAGGCGATCCGGTTCGAGGGTGTCCTCGACGGCGAACCCCTCGCGCAGGAACTCCGGACTCCACGACAGTTCGACGTCGGCTCCGGAGTGCGACAGCACGGAGATCCGCTGCGCGAGTTCGGCGCAGGTGCCGACTGGGACGGTCGATTTGCCGATGATCAGGTGTGCGCCCCGCAGGGTCGGGACGAGCGCGTCGATCGCGGCGTACACGTGCGAGAGGTCGGCTCGGTGTCCACGGGGTTCCTGCGGTGTCCCGACGCCGAGGAAATGGACGGAGGCGTGGTCGGCGGCCGCGAGGTGGTCGGTCGTGAACCGGAGTCGTCCGGCGTCGATGTTGCGGCGCAGGATGTCGGACAGACCGGGTTCGAAGAACGGAACCTCCCCGGCCTGGAGCCGTTCGATCTTGGACGCGTCGACGTCGATACCGAGGACGTCGTGCCCGAGTTCGGCCATACAGGCCGCGTGGGTGGCACCGAGGTAGCCGCATCCGATCACCGTGAGCTTCATGACCGCAACGCTTACCCAGCCGGGACTGCCGGTAACCATCGACGCCGTGGCGGGTGGTGATCGGCAGGGTGAACTTCCGGCGGCGGGGTCAGTCCTTCTGGAAGTTCAGGTACGCCTTCGACGGGGTCGGTCCGCGTTGTCCCTGATACTTCGATCCGACCGACGCGCTGCCGTACGGTTCCGCCGCCGGACTGCTGAGGCGGATGAGGCAGAGCTGCCCGATCTTCATCCCGGGCCAGAGGGTGATCGGCAGGTTGGCCACGTTGGAGAGTTCGAGGGTGATGTGGCCGGAGAAGCCCGGGTCGATGAAGCCCGCCGTCGAATGGGTGAGGAGGCCGAGGCGGCCGAGTGAGGACTTTCCTTCGAGGCGGCCGGCGAGGTCGTCGGGCAGCGAACACACCTCGAGTGTGGAACCCAGCACGAACTCGCCCGGGTGCAGCACGAAGGGCTCACCGGCGGCCGGTTCGACCAGCGAGGTGAGTTCGTCTTGGCGCTGTGCGGGGTCGATGTGGGTGTAGCGGGTGTTGTTGAACACCCGGAACAGGCGGTCGAGCCGGACGTCGACGCTGGAGGGCTGGACGAGGGCAGGATCGAACGGATCGATGGCGAGGCGCCCGTCGGCGATCTCGGCGCGGATGTCGCGGTCGGAGAGCAGCACGGTGTCGAGGCTATCGAATGGTCAGGGAGGATCTGCGCCGGTGTCGGTTGGCGCCGCTTCTCCGGCGCACCGACCCATCGCCGGCCAGATGTAGCACTTCGTAGCGCCCAGCGCCACGATCCGCGACATCTGCGCGTCCCGGCGACCGGCCCGGCGGCGGGTTTGCTAGGCTGTCGGTCGCGAGTCCAGCACTCGCTCGCCGATGTAGTTCAATGGCAGAACATCAGCTTCCCAAGCTGAATACGCGGGTTCGATTCCCGTCATCGGCTCCACCATTTGCCGGATTGTCCACGCATTCTCCGCAGTCGAGACCTCAAGCCACGAGTACGGTACGGTCACGCGGTTCAGAAGACCGCGCCGGCGATCGAGATCCATACGGGACGCACATATGTATCTACACGTGGTGAGAAGACCGATCCTGGTGCTTGGCATCGTATTCCTCATGTGCTGGCTGCTTCCTCCGCCCGCACATGCGGCGCCCGATCGGGTGGATGCCACGCCGGCTGGACTGACGCTCGATGGACGCCAGTGGTGGCCATCCGGGTTCGACGCCTACCAGCTCGCCACCGACTGGTCGGTGAACGCCGGGTGCGGGGCGATGGTGGATCTGGACGACTATTTCTCTGCCCTACCCCCGCATTCGCTCACCCGCTTCAATCTGTTCGCTCGACTGGCTTTGAACAAGTACACACAGCAGTTGGATTTCAGGCCGATGGACGCCGTCTTCGACGCCGCGGCACGGCACGGTCAAATGGTCCTGCCGGTACTGGCCGCCGCCGATGGTGCCTGCGAGAGCGGAGATTTCAAGGAACGAGACTGGTACCGATCGGGCTGGCGAACAGCCGCCGGAGCGGGCGGACTCACGTTCGAGGAATGGGTGCAGACGGCGGTGGGACGCTGGAAGGGCAGCCCGGCACTGGCGGGATGGGAATTGGTGGGTGAACCCGAGCCGTCCGTCTGTGGCGATCAGACGTGCGCCTGGCAGCAGCGGTCGTGCCCGGCCGACGCCGAGCTGGTATTGCGGTCGTTCTTCGACACCGCCGGTGCTGTGCTCACCCGGCTGCACGGCGGTGCGGTGATCTGGTCCGGCTTCACCGGCGGTGGTCAGTGCGGCACCGCCGGGCCCGACTACCAGTACGTCGCCGGCTCCCCGTACGTGGATGTCCTGGACTATCACGACTACGGTGCGGATGGTGTCGCGCTCCCCGGGGATCAGTGGAACGGACTGGCCGAACGTCTTCGGCAGGCGCGCGCAGTCGGAAAACCTCTCGCGGTGAACGAGATCGGCCAGTTTGCCGGCTCGTGCGGTTCACGGTCCGGGCGCGTCGACGACTTCCGGACCAAGGTCGCCGGTCAGCGGGCGGCCGGGACGGCAACCGCACTGTTCTGGGCGTTCGTCCCGGACCCGCGGCACAGCATGTGCACCTACGACATCGGCCCCGATGACCCGGCGCACGACCTGGTCGCCGAACTGACCAGCCTCGACTGAGGCTCGGTACTCGGGCCGCGGTGCAACACTCGGCCGACGGGCCGACCGGCCGTTAGACTCTGCCGATGTCCAGTCCTCTGGGAATCACCCCCGACGAAACCCTGCGCAAGGGACTGCAGAGTCGTCACATCAGCATGCTCGCGCTCGGCGGCGCCATAGGAACCGGCTTGTTCGTCGCCTCCGGCGCCACCATCTCCGACGCGGGCCCGGGTGGCGCCATCGTGGCGTATCTGCTGATGGGCTGCATGGTCTTCTTCCTCATGCAGAGCCTCGGCGAGATGTCGGCATACATCCCGTGCAGCAACCCGTTCGAGGAATACGGCAAACGCTTCGTGAGCAAGTCCTTCGGTTTCGCGGCGGGGTGGAACTACTGGCTCAACTGGTCGGTCACCCTGGCCGCCGAGTTGGTGGCCGCCGGGCTGATCATGAAGTACTGGGCACCCGACGTGCCGTCGTGGATCTGGTCGGTCGTGTTCCTGGCGGGTCTGCTCGCGCTGAACCTGTTCGCGGTCAAGGCGTTCGGCGAGGCCGAGTTCTGGTTCGCGACGATCAAGGTGATCGCGGTGGTCGTCTTTCTCATCGTCGGCGTTCTGTTGATTCTCGGTGTCGTCGGCGACGGCCCGTCGCCGGGATTCAGCAACTGGACGATCGACGACGCTCCGTTCGTGGACTTCCCGCTCGGCATGCTGTCGGTCTTCCTCATCGCCGGCTTCGCATTCCAGGGCACGGAGATGATTGCGGTCGCCGCCGGCGAGGCGGTCGAACCGAAGACCGCGATTCCGCGCGCCGTGCGCACCGTTTTCGTGCGCATCCTGTTGTTCTACATCGGCACCCTGACCATCATCGCGTTCCTGATCCCGTACACCGATCCCAATCTGCTGAATGCGTCCGAGGAGAACATCGCCATCGCCCCGTTCACCCTCGTGTTCTCCGAGGCGGGGATCGCGGTGGCGGCATCGATCATGAACGCCGTGATCCTGATCGCGATTCTGTCGGCGGGCAACGCAAGCCTGTTCGCGGCAACCCGCGCGTTGTACGGCCTGTCGGTTCAGGGCAACGCGCCACGTGTGTTCGCCTGGGTCACGCGATCAGGTGTGCCACTCCTCGCCGTGGCCGCGACGACAGCCATCGGTGCCCTCTGCTTCCTGGCGAGTCGGGTGGGCGACGGTCGCGCTTACGTCTGGCTTGTCACCGCCTCATCGGTGGCCGGCTTCATCACCTGGATGGGTATCGCCTGGGCTCACTATCGGTTCCGACGGGCGTGGCACGCGCAAGGTCTGGACCTCGGCATACTCCCGTACAAGGCGTGGCTCTACCCGGCCGGCCCGATCATCGCGTTGCTCATGTGTGTTGCAGTGATCGCCGGGCAGAATCTCCCGGCGATCCGCGACGGATCCGCAGGGAATCTCGAACTGTGGCTCACCGCCTACGGCGCGCTGTTCGTGTTCCTCGCTCTGTGGTGGGGCCACAAGGTGATCACACGCAGTCCGACCGTGGACCTACTCACGGCCGATCTGTCACCCGCATCGGCCGCGTCGGCGCATCGAGACCCGGATCCGGACCTCGTCGGCTGACCGGCTCGTCGGGCGATCGCGGGGTGGGGCACCGGGTCTCGAACTCTGTGTGCTGACGTCGCCGATCAGCCGACGAGCTCGGCGATGTGGTTCAACGAGTTACGCAGATGGTCGTCGGCAAACGGCGGGAACTGGATGTACTCGCGGATGTGGGTGGGTACGGCCGACCAGTCGTAGGTCAAGGTGAGCTCGGTGGACGACTCCCCCACGGGCACCAGATCGTACCGCCATGTCCAGCCGCCGAACTCGAGCTCCCCCGAATCGTTGCGCTGCCCTGGTTGCCACGCTATCGCCGACAGCGGTTCGATCACCTCGACCCGGTTCTCCATCAGGTAGTCACCGTCCGGATGGTTCGGGTGGTACATGTTCATCCGGAAGACCTGACCCACCTCCCGCAGCGGTGTCGTGTCGACTGCGTCCCGAACCCAGCCGGTGCCGTCGATCGCCTGGTGGGTGCGGGGGTCAGCGAGCGTCGCGAACACCTCGTCGGGCGTGGCGGAGATCGTGAGGCTGACGGCAACGTTGTCGTGAGTCATGCTGCAGACCCTTTCTGGTCGGGTTCCCCGGAACGGGGGTGGACACAGAGGTGGACCCGAACCGGTGCCCGTGCTCATCGGTCACGTCGAGCCTCATCTCCCGGCAGGCGCGGCGTTCCGACCCTTCCGGCGCCCAGTTCGGCACGTGGGCGCATGTCATCCTCGTGAGATGGACCCGCCCCTGACTCGCGAACGTTTCGCCGCCGCCCGGTCGGTCAAGCTCGCCACCGTGTCAACCGACAACAAACCGCACCTGGTCCCCGTCGTATTCGCAATCGATGACGACGTCATCTACACGTGCGTGGATCACAAGCCCAAACGAACCACCGCACTACGTCGTCTCGCCAACATCGCGGACAATCCCGCGGTGTCGCTCTTGGCTGATCTGTACTCCGACAGCTGGGATGAACTCTGGTGGGTGCGGGTCGACGGCCGGGCACACGTCGTCGAGGCCGGTGAACCCGTCGGCAGTCACGGCATCGACGTGCTGGCCGCGAAGTACCCGCAGTATCGACTCCGACGGCCCGACGGACCGGTGATCGTCGTGGAGTCTCTGACGTGGCACGGTTGGTCGGCCACCTCGTAGGCACGCACATCGATGTCTGGGTCCAGCAGCAGCCGAGCACGGCGCGCCGGTCCCACGCACCCGACCGAGTCGCTCGTCACCCTTCGTCCCGCCCGGGAATGACGCGGCACACGCCCTCGTTGCGCGAATGGTCATCGACATCGTCCAACAAGAGGCAAGAGGTGCGGTTGTGAAGATCGGAATCATCGGTGCGGGATTCATCGGCGGGACGCTCACGCGTCGTCTGACGTCGCTCGGGCATGAGGTGCAGGTGGCGAACTCGCGCGACCCGGAGACGCTGGCCGAGCTGGCCTCCGAAACCGGGGCCACGGCGGTGTGGGCGGCCGACGCCGCTGCGGACGCGGACCTGGTGATCGTCAGCATCCCGCAGAAGAACACCCCCGATCTCGCGCCGGGCATCCTCGACTCCCGCAAGGCCGGCGCGCCGGTCATCGAGACGAACAACTACTACCCGCAGCAGCGCGACGGGAAGATCGAGGCGATCGAGAACGGCACACCCGAGAGCGTCTGGGTGTCGGAGCTGCTCGGCGTACCGGTGTACAAGGTGTTCAACGGCATCTTCTGGAAGCACCTGCTGAACAAGGGCGTACCCGCGGGCACCGAGGGACGCATCGCGCTGCCGATCGCCGGCGACGACGCGGCCGGCAAGGAGATCGTGTTCCGGGTCGTCGACGAACTCGGATTCGACCCGGTCGACGCCGGCCCGCTCGCCGAATCGTGGCGTCAGCAGCCGGGTACCCCGGTGTACGGCAAGGACTTCGGCGTCGAGGACACCCTCAAGGCGCTCGCCGAGGCATCACCGGAACGCACCGCGGAATGGCGCGCCTGACAGAGGCTCTCAGGGGGCGGCACGCCACTGCGTGAGGTCACCGACGCTTCGGACGTCCGGGCCCTCGACGCGCACTCTTGCCGGGGATCTTCCCGGCAGCCTCGCGTGCCGCCCTCTTCGCCGCCGCCTTCTCCCGGGCCGACCGCTTGGGCACCTCGTCGGTGCGTCCACGTGACGACGTCGCCTTGCGGCCGCGCACGATCCCGACGAACTCGTCCGCCGATTCCGTTGTCGGAGCGGGCCACAGGAGTCCGACGGCCGAAGTCGGGGCATCGGTCACCGGGCGGTAGACGAGATCCTTGCGATGATGCAGACGCGCCAGCGACTGCGGCACGAGCAACACGCCGACTCCGGCCGCGACGAGTTCGATTGCGTCACCGGTGGTCTCGGGCCGGTGCTCCACCGCCGCGCCAGGTCGTTCCGACACGGTCAACGGCTCGTCCAGCGGCCACAGGAACTGTTCGTCGGCGAGATCGGCCAGCGTCATCTCCTCACCCGCGGTCAGGACGTGGTCCTTCGGCACGACGACGACGGTGCTCTCCTCGTACAGTTCGATGGTGTGATGCTGCCGCGCATCGCCGTGCCGGAGCGCCTCGGGCAGCCGCGTGATCGCCATGTGCACGCGCCCCTCCCCGACCGCGTCGGCACAGTCCGCGACGTCGAGTGCGATGAGTTCCAGCGGCACATCGGGCCGTCGCTCCGCCCAGATCCGGACCCACTTGCTCGGCGTGACCCCCGGGACGTACGCCAGCCGGAAGACCGGGGCCTCGCCGGCTGTGTGAACGTCGGGTGTGGTCACGCACAAAGGCTACCGCCCGATACCCTCGACGAATGAGCTCGCAGTCGATGAAGCCGGCCACCGCCGCCAAGAAGCTGGACGTGTACCTGCCGGCGACTCCTGCGGAGTTCCAGCAGGGCCCGATCACCCGGGCCGAACTCGCCGCCCTCCAGGCCGACCCGCCGGAGTGGCTTCGCACGCTGCGTGCCGAGGGACCCCATCCGAAGAACCTGGTCGCCGCCAGACTCGGGATCTCCAACTCGGGCCTGGTCCGTGGCGGCATCACCGAGGCACTCACGACGGCCCAGATCGACGAGCTCCTCAGCGAGATGCCGGACTGGCTTGCCGCCGAACGCGCCACCCAGATCGAGGTCCGTCGCGAGGAACGGCGCGTCAAGTCCCTCCACGCCGACAAGCGACGCGCCCGCGACAAGGGCGACACGGACCCGGAGGCCTAGCTCGACGCGGGCAGATGCGCGGCAGCGCAACCATTCCCGCAGACAACCGACCATGCGTCACTGCGACATCTCTCCGGACTCGACCGCCAACCCCGTCAGGTAGTCGCCGAGTACGCGCCTGACCCGAGCCGGCGAATCGGTGTCGGCGAGGAGCAGGTGCATCGCCAGGCCGTCGACGAGGGCATGCAACGCGATCGCCTGAGAGTCGAGGTCGCGGCCCGAGCCGATCAGCCCGTGCTCGTCGAGGACACTCAGCACCGTCCGGCACAGCGAGCGCAGGCCGTCGTGGGCTTCGCGCGCAGCCGTCGCGAGTCCGGGATGTGCCACCGACTCGGAGATCATGGCCATGTTGACATGCATCTCGACGCGCCGCTCGTCGTCGAGCGGTAGGGCCTCCGACAAGACGGCCTCGGCCCAACGCAGCGGATTGCGAATCCGCTCGTGCCGGCGCAGACGAAGCTCGACCCGCTCGTAGATCAGTCGCATCGAGAATTCGAGCAGCTCTTCCTTGTCTGCGAAGACGTGGCGTAGCGAACCCACCGAGATGTCGGCCTCCGCCGCCACCTCGCGGACCGAGATCCCAGACGCCCCTTCGCGCAACACGATCCGCCACAGGGCCTCGGCTATCTCAGCGCGTCGCTCGTCTCGGTCGATCAACTTGGGCATTGACTCATGGTAGTACACCCGTGCTACGTTGATCTCGTGTTTTGATAGCACGACTGTGCCAGCAAAGGACGGAGACACGATGACGACCCGGCACGCGGCACTCGACGTCCTGCGCGGTATCGCGATCTTGGGCACCCTCGCCACCAACATCTGGATCTTCACCAACCCGGAAGGGCTCATCGGCTACATCCAGGGCACACACCACGCCACCGGCTCCTGGGCGGTGGCCGAAGACCTCTTACAGCAACTCACCCAGGGCAAGTTCCTGGGGCTGCTCACGATCATGTTCGGAATCGGACTCGCCATCCAGCAGCGATCGGCCGTTCGACGAGGCCGCCGCTGGCCCGGTCGGTACTTCTGGCGCGCCGCGTTGCTGTTCGTCGACGGCGTGATCAACTACTTCCTTTTCACCGAGTTCGACGTCCTCATGGGTTACGCGGTCACCGGGCTCATCGTCGCCTACCTCCTGTCGATGCGACTTCGACGCCAGTACGTCGCCATCGCAGTCGCTGCGTCGACGCACGTGATGTTGCTGGGCCTGGTGACCTGGGCTCTCCTCGCCGCCCCGGCACCGGCCGGCTCCGGTGGCGAACTGTCCCCCAATCCCTACGCGGACGGCAGTTTCATCGATCTCGTCGCGTTCCGCGCCGAGAACCTGCTGACGTTCCGCGCCGAGGTCATCTTCATCCTGCCGATGTCGATCGCGCTGTTCCTCGTCGGCGCCGCGCTTCTGCGTGCCGGATTTCTCGAAGCGCGCGGAGCCAGGTTGCGCCGCCGCCTGATGGTCGCCGGACTGGGAGTGGCACTTCCCCTCGATCTCGCCATCGGGCTGGCTGGCGGGGACGCCGGACTCGTCGTGGGGCGATACGGCCTGGCGCCGGTCGTCGCACTCGGTCTGCTCGCCTGGGTCGCCGGCTACTATGCCGACGGCCACACCCCCGGGCGATGCGGTCGCGCCCTGACGTCGATCGGGCGAATGGCGTTGTCCTGCTACGTGCTTCAGAACGCCATCGCCGGCGCGGTCTGCTACGGCTGGGGCGCTGGACTCGCTCGGCATCTCGACGGCACGACGCTGGTGCCCGCCACGGTGACACTCTATTTCGCCATCACCGCAGTGCTCATGCTGTTCTCCCACGTCTGGCTCAGCCGCTTCGAACGCGGCCCCCTGGAGTGGTTGTGGCACCGGAGTTACGACCGCATCACCGCGTCCGCCGATCGGCGGAGGCCGCCGGAGCGCGTGGGCGCACCGCGGTGACCGCCACGCGGCCGCAGCTCAGCGCGAGGTCCGGCGTGGGTTAGGCAACCCCGGGGCGGGGTACCCGACACCACCATCATCGAGGAAAAGAGTGAGCCGTGGACACCGCCATCTGGATCATCATCGCCGTCGTCGTCGTGATCGTCGTCCTTGCGCTCGTGCTGTTGCTGCTGCGCCAGCGAAAGGCGCGCCGACGGGTACAAGCCGAGGAGATCCGGCAGAACGCCGCCCAGCAGGTCTCGTCGGTCCGCCATCGTGAGGCCGTCGCCGAGGAGGCGGACGCCCGTGCACGCCAGGCCAAGGCCGAGGCGGATGCGAAGGCGGCGGAGGCCAAGCGCCTCCAGGAGCAGGCACGACACCACCAGGGACATGCCGCGGAGTCACGGCAAGAGGTCGAGAGTGAGTTCGCTCGCGCGGATCGGCTGGACCCCGACGTGCGACGGAACGCAGAGGGACGAAACACAGACGGACGGAACGCTGACGGACGTAATGCAGACGGACGTAATGGAGACGGGCGGACCGCGGACGGACAGGACTCCGACGGATGGGGCAACGCGGCCGGTGCCGGCCAGCAGTCCGGTCGGCATTCGAACAATCCGATCGATCCGCGTAACCGTCCCGACGTCGATCCCCGCGGAGACCAGGCGCCGCCGAACGCCCGCTGACGAGACCTTCGAGACGGCCCTCCGCACGCTCCGGGCCTCCTCATGGAGCGATAAGAAGCCAACGCGCGCCGAGGGACCCCTCCGGCGGCGCGTCGCGGCCCCGAACCCCCGCGAGTGGCGATCTGCCCCACATCGACACGCGCAGTGTGACTGAGCACATCGACAAAAGTGGTACTCAGTGCCGAGTGTGAGTGGCTATCATTTTATCGATCACCTGCCGCGCCCGTCGGGGGCCGGTCCCGCGAAGCACCGGAGGGTTTCCACGTCATGGCGTCGTACTTGTTCGCACTCGGGAGGTTCTCCTTCCGGCACAAATGGGTGGTGATCGCGGCCTGGCTGGTCGCGCTGATCGCGGTCGCCGGCCTCGTCGGCACTCTGCAACCGAAGTTCGCGAAGGACTTCAGCCTCCCCGGAACCGACTCCGGCATCGCCACCGAACAGGTCCAGGACTACTTCCCGCAGGTGATGCAGCAGCAGGAGCGGGCTTCCACCAGCATCCTGGTCGCGGCGGAGGGTGGCCTGCAGAATCACACCGCGCAACTGGAGGCGCTGGCCGAAGATCTGCGGACCCTGCCGGATGTCATCGATCCCCAGACCGTCGCGAACCCGCTCGCCGTCGCGGCGGCCCAGCCGGCGCTCGCGCCGACGGTCGTCGGTGACAACGGCCGGGTCGGGCTGATCCAGGTCCGCCAGAACATCGAGATGCTCGACCTCACCGTCGAGAACAAGGACGAGCTGGTCAAGATCCTCGAGGAGAACAGCCGAGACGGCCTGCAGGTGGAGGCCACCGGGTCCCTCATGCAGGTGATGGAACCGGGTGGAGCCGCCGAATTGATCGGCTTCGCAGTCGCTTTCGTCGTGATGATCGTGGCGTTCGGTGCGTTGATCGCGGCGTTCATCCCACTCGTGACCGCCATCGTCGGCGTCTCGATCACGATCATGCTGCTCAACCTGTCGGCCGAGGTCCTGTCGATCAACGAGTCGGCGACGGCCATCGTGACGATGCTCGGCATCGCGGTGTCCATCGACTACGCCCTGTTCATCGTGTCGCGCTATCGAGCCGAACTCCGGCGAGGTGGTGCGCCCGAAGACGCGGCGGGCCGGGCCGTCGGCACCGCCGGGTCCGCGGTGGTGTTCGCCGGCCTGACGGTCATCATCGCGGTGGTCGCGCTCGTGGTCATCGGCATCCCGATCATCACCCAGATGGGCGCCGGTGCCGGCGTCGCGGTCCTGATCGCCGTTCTCGCCGCCCTGACGCTGATCCCCGCCCTCCTCGGCGCCTTCGGACGGTTCGCCTTCGTGCCCAAGATCCCGTGGATCAAGCATGCCGAGGAGTCCGAATCCGACGACACCCTCGGGATCCGAGTCGGCCGCACAGTGGTGAAGTGGCCGATCCCGTTCATCGTCCTGGGCCTTCTGGCGCTGACGGTGGCGGCGATCCCGGCCACCAAGATGGAGTTGGGCCTGTCGCTGACGAGCGAGGCCGAGGCGCCCGCGCAAGAACTGCTCAGCCGCGGATTCGGCGAGGGCATCAACGGCCCGCTGCTCGTCGTCGTGCACGACGACGACGGTCAGATCAAGGCCGCCGCCGACGAAACCGTCCGCCACATCGCCGGGCTCGGCGACGTCGCCAATGCCCCGGCGCTCACCTGGACGGGCAACGAGGGCGGGCAGAACGGCAACACCGCGCTCATCATCGTGACGCCGGAGAGTTCACCGTCGTCGCAGGCGACCCACGAACTGATGGAGCAGATCCGCGCATTCGCGCCGACCGTCGAAGAGCGGGGCGCCGAACTGCACGTCGGCGGCCAGACCGCGATCATGTCGGACCTGTCGCAGAAGCTCGACGACGCGCTCATCCCCTACCTGATCGTGGTCGTCGGTCTGGCGTTCCTGATCATGATCGGCGTGTTCCGCTCGCTGTGGGTTCCGCTCGTCGGCACCGTCGGCTTCATCTTCTCCGTGCTCGCGACCTTCGGCATCACCGTCGCGATCTTCCAGGAGGGCTGGCTCGGACTGATCACCCAGACCCAGCCGATCATCTCGTTCCTGCCGATCTTCCTGATCGGCGTGGTGTTCGGGCTCGCGATGGACTATCAGGTGTTCCTCGTGACGCGAATGCGCGAGGAGTACATCCACGGCATGTCGGCCAAGGAGGCGATCGTGGCCGGTTACCGGCACGGCGCGCGGGTCGTGACCTCTGCGGCGATCATCATGATCAGCGTCTTCGCCGCGTTCATGCTCTCCCCGGAGACGACCGCCAAGATGATGGGCTTCGCCCTGGCCGCGGCAGTCTTCTTCGACGCCTTCGTGATCCGCATGCTGGTGGTTCCCGCAGTGATCGCGCTGCTCGGCGACCGCGCCTGGGGACTGCCGCGATGGCTGGACCGCTTCGTGATCAACTTCGACATCGAGGGCGAAGCAGTCCGCCATCGCGGGCTCGAGGAGCCGGACGACACCAGGACTCCGGTCCCGGCGAACTGACCAGCTGGACATGCCTTTCGACAATGAGTGAGCACACATGGGCGATTGCCTGACGGTGCACGACACCTCCGACGCCCCGGGATCGACCCCGGGGCGTCGGATGGGCCTGCGCGAACAGAACAAACTACGCACCCGCAACGCGATCCGGCAGGCCGCGATCACGTTGATCGCCGAACAGGGATACGCGAAGACCACCGTCGAGCAGATCGCAGAAGCCGCGGGCGTCTCGCACACGACCTTCTTCCGCTACTTCCCGTCGAAGGAACGGGTGGTCATCGGTGACGAGCACCTGCACGCCGAGGCGCGGGCGATCGTCGAGTCGATGCCGCCCGGGCTCAACCACTTCGACCTCATCCGACGCCTGATGACCGAGCTGCACCGCCTGACGGTCGACGACCCGTGGGTGGGCAATCCGCTACGCATGCAGCTCATCCGCAACGAACCGTTGCTGCAGAAGACTTTTCAGGTCGAGTCCGAGCGCATGATCTCGGACATGACCCAGCTCATCGCCGACTATCTGCGGATCGCGCCCGACGACTTCCGGCTCAAGGTCTTCCTCGACGCGGTCGCCGGGGTCACCTTCCACCTGGCCACCGAGATCGACGAGAACCGGGAGATGCCGCCGCTCGAGACGACACTGCGCGCCATCGACCTGCTCGAGCAGGGATTGCCGCTCGGGTGAGTCGGCCGCGGCCCGCAAGGCGCGATGCACGCGCCCGTTCGCCCCGCGAACATTCCCCTCTAGGATCGAGGGCGTGATCTCGGACAGCGCCGCCCGACCGCGAACGACGACCGGCCTTCGACTCGGCTCCTCGCTGCGCTCGTCGCCGGCTCAGGCAGCAGGGGGTTCAGTCTCCTCGCTGCGCTCGTCGCCGGCTCAGGCAGCAGGGGGTTCGGTCCGCTGGTCACGGTTTGCCGCATCCTTGGTCGGTACCGCGGCAGCCATCGCCGCGACCCTCTCGCTCGCGGCACCGGCCCAGGCCGCGCCGGCCAAGCCCGCGCCGTCGCCGTTCCCCGTCACCGACCTGGCGCGGCTCTACGCCTCGGATGTCTCGTCCTACCCCGGCGGCGTTTACCTGCCGCCCGTCGAGACCTTCACCGCGCTGCGCCGGGATCACCCGGAGGTCATGGCCCGCAACCTCGAGACCGCGGTCGCGATCAACCAGTCCGCGGCCGACGACCCGGCGTTGCAGCGTCGAGCGCTCGCCGACGCACACGACGATCCGCTGCAGACGATGTCTGACGCCTTCGGCGCACGACTCGGACGCCATTTCTCCGATGCCCTCGCCGCCGGCCGGCTGCCGAAGACGACCGCGCTCTTCAGCGACTACCTCGCCCGCGCGGGCGGGTTGGCGAACGCGACACTGGTCGAGAAGTACGCCTTCGGCTACCAGCGACCGTTCATCGTGGCGCCCCAGCGGATCCGCAAGTACATGCGCCCCGGCGCCAGCGAGTACGACGCCCTGGGCAGCAACCCGTCGTTCCCGTCCGGTCACAGCAGCCTGTTCTTCTGGCGGGGCACGCTGTTCGCGTCGATGCTGCCCGAGCTCGCGCCGCAGTTCCTCGCCCGCGCCTCCGAGGGCGGGTATCACCGCATCGTGCTGGGCGTGCACTACCCGCTCGACGTGATCGGCGGGGCGATGGTCGGGCAGGCCGCCGCCGCCGATCGCTGGAACGACCCCGAATTCCGCCGGCTCCTCACCGCCTCCGCCGCAGAGATCCGCAAGGAACTCGAATGGCGTTGCGGTGCAGCCCTGTCGGTGTGCATCGCGCGCGACACGCCCTATGTCACCGACGCCGAGGCCCGCACGATCTACGCGCAGCGGATGACCTACGGCTTCGGTCGCGTCGCCTCGTCGACGCATCCGATGGCGGTACCGCCCCAGGCCGTCGACCTGATCGCCTCGGCGTACCCGCGACTCACCGACGAGCAGCGACGCCAGGTCCTGGCACAGACGGCGGCACCCGCCGGGTACCCGCTCGACGACCAGCGCCCCGGCCGCACCTCCTGGCAGCGCCTCGACCTCGTGCGGGCTTACACCGCCGATGTCGCCGTCGGCCCCGACGGCCGGGTGACCGTTCGCTGAGGACCGCCCCGACCTCACGATGACTTAATCGTTTGTCCCACTGCCGGTTGCGAACTCGTTCGCAACCGGCAGTTCCGTATCGATCTGGTGCAGTGTGTGTCCAGTTTGTCGCAACAGCTTGACACCAGCGTAAGGATGTGGCTACTTTTCGAGTGGCCCACATCACATCCGACGTGGACTCACCGCCGTGACCTGGGCGGACGGTGCCGGAATCACAGACCCAGACACAGCGCTGGGTCGATGAACTCATTCCTTCTCAGCCCCGCCGGGGCGATGTCGCCATGCCCTCTCGCAGGGCTGTGTCGTCGTGCCCGGAGTTCATCGGGAAAGGCAGTCGAAACATGCGTTGGTCGAATTCACGCAGGAGATCCGGACGGTTGGCGGCGGTCGCCATCGCCGCGGCCTGCATCTTCTCGGTCGTGTCGTGTAGCAGCGACGACGGCGGATCGTCGGACGGCTCAGCCGCGGATGCCAGTGGCACCAAGGCCTCGGGCGAGGCGATCAAGGTGGGGTTGTTCAACCCCAGCAAGGGACCCGCGACCCAAGGCGGCGTCACCACCGGCAAGGAAGCCGCCCTGGACTACATCAACAACCAGATCGGCGGCATCGGTGGCCGTCCCGTCGAGATCGTCGACTGCGGAATCGACCAGACCGCACCGGAATCGACGGTGTCCTGCGCGAATCAGTTCGTCGAGGCCGGCGTGGTCGCCGCGATCGACGGTTACAACGCCGAGTCCGCTTCCGCGGTACCGATTCTCACCTCGGCCGGCATCCCGCTGGTCGGCCAGATCCCGTTCAACACCTCCACCGGCGCCTCGGCCGAGAACCGCGTCTACTTCGGCCCGCCGCCCGCCGCGTTCCTCGTCGGCTTCATGCAGCAGCTCAAGGCGTCGAACAAGACGTCGCTGACCCTGGCGAATGCCGATCTGCCGCAGGCACATCAGGTGTTCGACGGGCTGATGAAGCCGCTCGGCACGCAACTCGGCATCGACGTCAAGTCGGTCTACTACCCGCCGACCGGCCCGAACTTCACCTCACTCGCCACAACGCTGGCCGAGGGCAACCCCGCGGCCGCCGGCCTGATGACGGCACCGAACGACAACGTGTGCACCAAGCTCGCCCAGTCACTGCGCTCGGTGAACTACGAGGGCACCATGTTCATGGCGGCCTGCACCGAGTTCATCGACACCCTGGGCCCGCAAGCCGTTGGTGCGCAGACCTATTCACCGATCTGGCAGCCCCCGGCCAAGGACTCCGCTCCGGAGCCGGCCAAGGCGAATCTCGGAATCGCCCAGACGTTCATCGACGAGCAGGGTGGCACCGCGGGCTTCTACGCCTACGGCACGTTCGCGACCCTCGCGGACTTCGCGATCACGCTGAACAACGCCAAGGTGACCGACTACACCGGACCCAACGTGCTCGGCGCACTGAAGGCAGTCACGGACTACCAGTCCTTCATCGGCCCGAAGCTCAACTGCGGTAAGCCGACCACGCCGAACTGCACCACCGAGATGCTGCTCTTCGACGTCGTCGCCGACAAGAAGACCGAACCCGCCACCGGCGGCTTCATCACCCCGCTCCCGGCTGCGCTGCAGCGCATCCCGGGCGCCTACTGAGACAGGTCTCGAGGTGGCGGGGTGGACACCCACCCCGCCACATCCGACTCTGCGTCGCGACCCCGACCCTTCTTTCAACCCCCACGCGCGTGAGATCCCTACGCGCCGAACGAATGAGTACACCACATGGGCCAGTTCCTCCAGTTCGTCTTCCTCGGACTATCCGCCGGTGCCATCTACTCGGTGCTCGCGTCGTCGCTCGTGGGCATCTACGCCGCCACCGGCATCATCAACTTCGCGCAGGGCGCCATCGGCCTGTACTCGGTCTATCTCGTTGCCGCACTACGCACCGACGGCAGTCTCGTCCTGCCGATCGGCACCCTGAGTCTCGGCAGTGAATCCGATCCCACGTCGATGGAACTGGCGGTCGTCCTGGGTGTGCTCAGCGCGGTGGTCTGGGCCCTGCTCGCGCATGTGCTCGTCTTCCGTCCGCTGCGTTCGGCCCCGGTGCTCGCGCAGGTGGTCGCCTCGGTGGGTCTCATGCTGTTCATCCAGGCACTGGTGCACTTGCGCTTCGAGACCGAGAACCTGTTCGCCGAGGCGATCCTGCCGGAGAGCACGGTCGACATCGCCGGTGCGATCGTCAACGTCTCGGATCTGATCCTGGCCGGTGTCGCCATCGCCGTCTCGCTGGTGCTCTGGGCCTACTTCCGCCTCACCACCCTGGGTGTCGCGACCCGCGCCGGCTCCGAAGACGAGCTGGCCGCGCGACTGTCCGGCTACTCACCCGACCGCCTCGCCGGGATCGTCTGGGCGCTGACCGGAGCGGCAACCGGACTCATCGTCGTGCTCGCGTCGTACACCATCGGACTCACCGAGACCAGTTACACCTTCTTCGTCATCCCGGCGCTGGCCGTCGCGCTCGTCGGCCGGCTCACCTCCTTCGGGATCGCCTGCGCCGCAGGTCTTGTCCTCGGCGCATTCCAGTCGGTCATCACGTGGCTCACCACCAAGGACTGGTGGCCCGAATGGGCGCAGGCCGGCCTCGGCGACGCCGTCCCGTTCATCATCGTCGTCATCGCCCTCTTCCTGCTGGGCGGTCGCATCCCGTCCCGCGGTTCACTCGGCGAGGTGCGGATGCCCGCGGTCCGGATCCCGCGCATCCGGGTGATCCCGGCGACCGTCTGCATCGCCGTCGTCGTCGCGGCCATCCTGCTCACCTCGGGCAGCTGGCGATTCGGCGTCGTGACCTCGGTGATCCTCAGCCTCATCGCCCTGTCCCTCGTGCTCCTCACCGGTTACCTCGGCCAGATCTCACTGGCCAGCATGGCCTTTGCCGGTGCGGCCGGTTTCGCGCTGTCGAAGCTGACGACCAACTGGGACGTACCCTTCCCGTTCAGCATGATCTTCGCGGCCCTGATCGCGACCGGTCTCGGTGTCCTGGTGGGCGTACCCGCACTCCGGATCCGGGGTGCACAGCTCGCCGTCGTGACCCTTGCCGCGGCGCTGGCGATCCAGAGCTTCATCTTCAACAATCCGGCGATCACGTCCTTCGAGGGCAACCTCATCGAGGACCCGACGATCTTCGGCCTCGACCTCGGCGTGCGTGACGGCACCAACCTGGTCACGATCCGCTTCTCGCTGATGGTCCTGATCGTCGTCGCCATCGCGACCCTGGTGGTGCTGCGCTTCATGGGCGGCTCGACCGGACGGGCCTTCCTGGCCGTGCGGTCCAACGAGCGCGCGGCGTCGTCGGTCGGGATCAACGTGGCCGCAACAAAATTGCTCGGTTTCGCGCTGTCGGCCTTCCTCGCCGGCATCGGCGGCTGCCTCATCGGGTACAGCCGCGGCCAGCTGTCCGCCGGCTCGTTCACGGTCATGATCGGGCTGACGCTGCTCGCGATGACCTACGTCGGCGGTATCACGTCGTTCGCCGGCGCGGTCCTCGCCGGCATCATCGGACCGCTGGGCGTGGGTTATGTGTTCCTCAACCAAACCCTCGATCTCGGTGAGTACTACGAACTCTTCGCCGCCGGCAGCCTGCTGCTGATGGCGGTGCTGAACCCGGTCGGGGTCGCGGGCGCGGTGTCGGAGTTCGGCGACCGGATTCGCGCCCAGAGACACCGGCCACCACCCCATCCGGAAGCGCCGGGCGCGGCCCAGAACGCACAGGAGGGTGCACATGTCTGAGTCGACAGCCGAACCGCAGACCGCGCCGACGACGCTCCTCGAGACCGGCGGACTGTCGGTCCGGTACGGCGGCGTCAGCGCCAACACCGACATCCACATCACGGTCTCGGCAGGCGAGATCGTCGGGCTGATCGGCCCCAACGGTGCGGGCAAGACCACGTTCGTCGACGCCGTCACCGGGTTCACGAAAGCCACCGGCACGGTGTCGCTGCGCGGGGAGCGACTCGACAAGGCGAGCTCACATCGCCGCCGCCGGGCGGGCATGGCCCGCACGTGGCAGGCAGGCGAACTGTTCACCGACCTCACCGTCGCCCAGAACCTCGCGGTTGCAGTGCAACCCGTCGGTCTGCGGGCCATGTTCGCCGACGTCGTCAACGGTTCCCGGCCGCCAGCCGACGTCATCTCGTCGGCGCTCGAACTCGTCGGCCTCGCCGGTGCCGCCGATCAGCTCCCCGGCGAGTTGGCCCTCGGACAGCAGAAGCTCGTGGGTGTGGCGCGCGCGCTGGTCGGTGGGACGCAACTCGTCCTGCTCGACGAACCGGCCGCCGGACTCGACACCCATGAGAGCCGCGAGTTCGGTACCGAACTGCGCCGGATCGCCGCGACCGGCATCGGCATCCTGCTGATCGACCACGACATGTCCCTGGTGCTCGACGTGTGCGACCGCCTGTACGTGCTCGACTTCGGTCGCGTGATCGCCAGCGGACCACCCGCCGCCATCCAGGACGACCCCGCGGTGATCTCGGCCTACCTCGGCAGTCCCGAGGTGGATCCGGACGCCGTCGTCGAGGCACCTGTTCCGGCGGCCGGCCCGTCCGACGGCGACATCGGCACCGAACGACCGTCAGACAACGGCCCGATCGGGCACGCCCCGAAGGAGACGAGATGAGCACGACGGACCCGACGGCACCGGTGCTGGAGATCGACCAGATCACCGTCGGTTACGGCGGGGTGCCGGCGGTGCGCGGCCTCAGCGCGTCCGTACGCCCCGGCGAGATCCTGGCCCTGCTCGGCCCGAACGGGGCGGGAAAGACGACGAGCCTGCTCGCCGCGGTCGGCGCCCTCGGCGTGATGTCGGGCACGGTGACCGCCCTGGGGGTCCCGATCGACCGCCGGGTCGAACGAAACGCGCGCCGGGGCGTCACCCTGGTGCCCGACACGCGAGGCGTGTTCCACCGCCTGTCGGTGTCGGACAACCTCCGCCTCGCAAAGCGTCGCAACGGACCCGACCTCGACACCGTCTATCAGTACTTCCCCAAGCTCAAGACGATGCGGGGGCGGCGCTGCGGCAACCTGTCCGGCGGCGAACAGCAGATGCTGGCGCTCGCGAAGGCGCTGCTCGCGAACCCGAAGGTCCTGCTCATCGACGAGCTGAGCCTCGGCCTCTCCCCGGTCGCGGTGCAGGACCTGCTGCCCCGCTTGCGGTCGATCGCCGACGAACACCAGATGGCGGTCGTCCTCGTCGAACAGCACATCGATCTGGCCCTCGGCATCGCCGACGCCGCGATCGTGCTCCATCATGGTCGTGTCGCACTCTCGGCACCCGCGAGCGAACTCCGCAGTCGCCGAGACATGGTCGAGGCGGCCTACTTCGGCCGCACCGTCGGGGATCTCGCCTCGTAGGCCGCGACGGTCAGCAGGCGCACGGACGAGACGAACGGGGACCGGGAGCGACGTGGCCACCGGAGCAGAGAACCATCCGGTACCAACCGACGCCGGTACCGCACGACCGACACGCAACACGCGCAACCGGCCCACCGACGACGAGTTGCTCGACGCCGCGTGCGCGGTCATCGCCGAGGTCGGCGCCGAGCGCACCACGATGACCGCCATCGCCGAACGCGGCGGCACCACCCGGGTGACCCTGTACGCGCACTTCGGGTCCCGGGACGAACTGGTCAATCGCGTGATGACACGCGAGCTGGACACGTTCACCTCGTTCATGTTCGAGGTGTACGACGCGAGTGAGGACATGCCCTACGGTGCCCGCGCCCGCTACTCGGTGCAGGCGCTGTTCGACTACGCCCGACGCCACCCGGCCGGTTTGCGCGTCCTCATCGGCCATCGTGAGGGCGGTGGCGACCGTCGGCTCTACGCCGCGCTCGAACCGCGGATCGCCGCACGCCTGCGGGACAACTACGCCGAACGCGGCGCGGGCATCGCCGCCAGCGCGGACACCCTCGCCTCACTCCTGCTCGGCATGAGCCTGGACGTCGCGCACCGCGCCCTCATCGTCGACGGCGCGGGCGTCGACGAGGCCTGCGACCTCGCGATCACCGCGACCCTCGCCGTGCTCCGCGACGTGCGGCCCGAACAACTCGAGGCACTCGACGCCTCGCTCGAACAGCGCTGAGCCGCGGGGTCGTCAACTCAGCCAGCGGCCGGCCCGTCGGCTGTGCGCCGCCTTCGTACCCGCCGGCAGCCGGTCGTAGGCCCGCGCGAGGAAGTTCGAGCGGGCGTTGGCCTCGAAGACGTCCCGGTGGTCGCGGACGAACGTCCAGTAGAGACCGTCCCACTCCTCGGCCCACTCCCCGGGCGGGATGTCGGACATCTTTCGCAGATAGTTGCTACCCGAGACGTAGGGCTTGGTGGTGATCGCGTCTCCCGCCGCGAACTGACTCATGGCGTACACGTTCGGGACCATCACCCAGTCGTAGGCATCGACGAACATCTCCATGAACCACTCGTAGATCTCCTCGGGGTCGGTGCGGAGCAGACACATCGCGTTGCCCAGGACCATCAATCTCTCGATGTGATGGGCATACCCGTGTGCGAGGACCCGCCGGATGACGAGATCGACCGGTTCGAGGCCGGTCTCCGCGGTCCACCATCCGTCCGCCAGCTTCCGGTCGTGGCCCAGGTGGTTCCGGCTCCGGAGACCACGGCCGCGGATCTCATAGGACGCCCGCATGTACTCCCGCCACCCGATCAGCTGCCGCACGAAACCCTCGACACCGGCCAGCGGAACGCGGTTGCGATCCCCGACCTCCAGGGCCCTGGTCAGCACCGTCCGCGGACTCACCAGCCCGATGTTCAGGCCGGGCGTCAGCAGCGAATGGAACACGAACGGGTGCTCGGTGCTGATCGCATCCTCGTACGGCCCGAACTCCGCGAACCGGTCGGCGAGGAACTGCTCGAGCATCGCGCGCGCCTCGTCGTGAGACGTCGCCCAGCCGAAGCCGTCGGCGTCACCCGGGTTGTCGGGAAACTCGTCCGACACCCAGGCGATCGCGGCGTCGACCTCGGGATGGCGCTCCGGCGGTGTCGGTTGCGGAACCTCGCGGCCCTTCGGCAGCTTCTTCCGGTTCTCGGTGTCGAAGCTCCACCGGCCGCCCTCCGGCTTGCCGTCGGCGTCGACGAGGACACCGAGTCGCCGGCGCTGCCAGGTGTAGAACTGCTGCATCCGCGGCCGCTTCCCGGTGAAGAACTCCCGGATCTGGCGTCGGGTGGTGAGGAAGTTCGGGCTCTCGGCGATGTCGTCGACCGCGAGTGGGCACCCGGCGTGCTCGAAGGCCGCCAGCAGGTCCCCGATCAGCCAGTCGTCGACGACGTCGTACAGGTGGACAGACGCCGGCTTCCGACGGGAGAGGTATCCGACGAGCTGGTCGTGACTGGACTCGTCCGCGTCGGTTTCCAGGACGTCGACCTCGAAGCCCCGGGCGCGCAATCGCTCCGCGAACCTGCGGATACTCGCCCGGTGCAGGATGAGTTTCTGCACGTGGAACCGGTACTGCCGGAACATCAGATCGTGCTCGACGAGGACGAAGCGGGTGCCGGGCTCGGCGTCGAGGTGCGATTCGAACAACTGATGCGGCAACACCACACGGACGACACCGCCGGACGCGACGGACATCGGCTCTCCTCTCGCAGGCGCGACTTCTGGGGGCGACTTGGACAGGCCTCAAGGGCCGGACAAGTCGACCCCAAGTTCGCGCCAAGCGCGCGCAGACATCCTGTCGTTCATCACCTGATCACCACGATGAACCGCCGAGACCGGGCATCCGCCCACTCCAGACGATAGGAACCACGATGTCGCGCAGCACCCACAGCCATTCGCAGGCCACCGACGATCGGATTGCCGGGTCCGGCATCGACGTTCCCTCCGTGGACAAGCCCTTCTGGCAGCTCGGCCGGCGGGCCGCCGTGATCGCGGCCTGTGTGGGCTTCTCGGCGCTGGCGGCCTGCAGTGTCAGCGTCGGCACGCAATCCGTCGAAGAGGCCTCCGACATCGACGTGGGCGAGTGCCTGCAGATCGGTGCCGAGGCCGGCGAGGGCAAGGTCGAGGCGACCAAGGCCGACTGCGAAGGGACCGAGGGCCTCACCTTCTACGCCGCCGACAAGGTCGGCACCTCGGCGGAGTGCGGAACACCCAACACCTCGGCGCTCACGTTCGGCGAAGGCGACCAGAAGCTCTGCCTCACACCCAACTTCGCCGTCGACACGTGCTACCAGATCCCGGTCGGCGGCGGCAAGCTCGCCGACTACCGTGAGGTCGAATGCGACGCCTCCCCGGCAGAGAGCACCATCCTCGCCAAGACCGTCAGCCGGGGCGGCGACTCCCTCACCTGTACCGAGGACGAGACGAAATGGTCCTTCACACAGCCTCTCTCGGTCGGTTACTGCCTGACCGAGGACGTCACCGCCGCCAGCCGCTTCGAGGGCTGAGCGTTCCCGGGGATCACAGGCTGCGTTGCTTCGCGTACTCCGCCATCGCCGTTCGCTCCGCGTCGTGTTTGGGATAGAAGAAGAACACCACCGCCGCACCCAGCACGACGATGCCGGCCGCCGCGCCGTAGGCGTACTTGTCGCCCTGTACGAACGCGTCGCGGGCCGCAGCGATGATCTGATCGGCGTACTGCGGATAGCGTTCGGCCAAGACCTCCGCGCTCGAGAACGACTTCGTCAGCGCGGCTTCGGTCTGTTCGGTGACCTCATCGGCCTGCGGAGAATCGGAGATGGTCTCCCGCAGCTGATTCGCGTAACCCGCGGTCAAGATCGCACCGAGGGTGGACTGCAGGATCGCGCCGCCCAGGTCGCGCTGCAGATCGGACATGCTCGACGCCATTCCGGCACGCTGAACGGGTACCGAGCCGGTCAGCGACTGCGACGCCGGTGTCCCCGCGAGGCCGACACCCACCCCGACGAGGACGTAGACCAGGCCGACATGCCAGAACTGAGCGTCCTCGTCCCAGGTGAGCATCGCGAGCACCAGGCCGACGACGATGAAGGCGTAGCCGGACAGCAGGGTGAACCGCGAACCCATGTTCTGCACCAGCTTCGCCGACCGCGGTGCCACGACGATCATGGCGGCCGCGGCCGGGAGGATCGTGGCGCCGGCCGCGAGTGTGGAGTACCCCAGCACGTTCTGCATGTACTGCTGACCGATGAACATCGCTCCCATGAGCGTGCCGAACACGATGAGCCCGCCCACCGCCGCGACCCAGAAGGTGCGTCGGGAGGCGATGCGGAGGTCGAACAGCGGAACCCGCACGCGTAGCTGCCGCCAGACGAAGCCCGCTCCGGTCAGCACCGCGATCGCCGCCAGGATGTAGACCTGGAGTCGCTGATCGGAATTCGGGGCGAAGTTGATCGCGAGGACGAGCGAGCCCACCATCACGATGGACACGACGCCGCCCAGGTTGTCGACGACCGCCGCCTCGTCACCGGTGTCGGCGGGCACCAGCCGCCACGCGGTGACCAGCGCGACGACGGCGAGCGGCAGGGTCACCAGAAACACCGAGTGCCACGACAAGACCTCGAGAAGGGCTCCGGACAGCACCGGCCCCAGCGCCGAGATCGCACCGCCGAACGCCGACCACGCGGCGATCGCCCGGACGCGCTTGGGTCCCGACCACAGGGCGGTGATCACCGCCAGGGTCGTCGGAAAGGCCAGGCCGGCAGCGATTCCACCCACCAGACGAGCGCCGAACAGGACCTCGACGTTGGGCGCGAACCCGGCGACGAGCGACGCCGGGATCGACAGGCACATGCCGATGATGAGCATTCGCTTGCGGCCGTGCCGATCTCCCAGCGCGCCGAAGTAGAGCACCGACGCCGCGAGACCCAGCGAGTAGCCGACCGCGACCAGGTTCAGCTGCGTCGAACTCGCGTCGAGTGCCTTGCCGATGTCGGGCAGCGCGACGTTCGCCACCGCGAGATTGATGTTGGCCACCCCGGCGACCAGGATCAGCGCGACCAGGATCGCCTTCGCCCGCTTCGGGGCCGTCCCCGCCTCGACCTCGGCCGTTGTCGACGTCATCGGGGAATCGTACGTGCGCGAGCGCCATTCGGCCGGGGATCGCGCCGGTCAGGGCACAAGATGGTCGCGCGGTCAGATCAGGTTGCGGTTTGTCCCGGAAACCGGGACATACCGCAACGCGATCACATACGGATCAGATCAGAGACAGACGCTGATGGTGACCGGCCCGATGGGGATGCCGAAGCAGATCGACACCGAACCGACGGCCTGGACGGGCTGCACCGGTTGTACCGCCGGAGCGGCCGAGGCAGCCGGCGCGGTGGCCAGACCGATCGCGCAGGCGGCACCGACCGCGGCCACCCCGACAGACGTACGACGCATGATTCTGGACATGTTCATGAGCAGCTCTCCTCGAGCTCGAGTCCCCCCGGACAACCCTGCGGATGGGGCAAACACGCAGGTGATGGTGACTGGAGAGTCTACGCCCCGGGCGCTGCACGTCACAGGCTGATGCGGAGCCCGTCCCACTCGTGATCGTGCATGAACCCCTCGGCGAGCCCGACCCGGTATTTGAAGCAGCTGCGCAGGATTCCGGCATAGGCGAAGGGCAGCATCAGCGCGGGCTTCGGGTCGCCAGGGCTCTTGACGACGTCGGATGCGCCCCGGAAATCGCGGACGAAGTCACGCAGGGTCCGGTCCTTGCGGGACGAGGAGCGCCACCCGTAGAGCAGCATGCCCAGTCCGATCATCTTGTCGACGCCCGAGCCGGGCGTGATCGGCCCGTCGTCGGGGTTCCAGGTCCCGAGGAACGCGCGGTCGACCCCGTCGTCGGGCGTGAACATCATGATCCCGCTCGTGGCACGCGGATTGCATTCGATGCAGAACAGATCGGCGGCCTCACCGGAACCGGTCCGGTCCTCGATGAAGTCGAAGCCGATCTGCCCGGTGAAGTTCACCCGGCGGACGAAATCGCTGACCCATTCGGCGATCCGCGGATGGTCCACGGACCGGAAGTTGAGGCACGAGCTGCCGTCGATGGCGTAGTCGACGGGATAGGTTGCGTGTGCGTAGACGCGACCCTCGTTGCAGACCGAATAGGTGCAGTAGTTGCTTCCCGAGGCCCATTCCTGGGCGATCCACGGGTTCTGCTCGTCGTGTTCGAGCCAGGTGAGCGGATCACCGGGCGTCACCTTGTGGACCTTCTGCGAACCACGCGAGTAACAACGCTTGAGTGCGAACGGCTGCGTGAAATCGAGCGATCCGACGTCCTCGGGTCCGGTGACCCGCGCGAACTTGCGCGTCGGAATACCGAGTTCGACGAGCAGTTCCTGGAAATCGTATTTGTTGTGCAGCCGGTTCTCGGTGGCGAAATCGGAGAGGAACAGCCGACATCCGGGTGGGAACACGTCGGCGAGCATCGCGATGATGTCGGTCTCCTCGTGCACCGGGATGACCATGTCGACGTCGTTCTCGGCCACGATCCGCGCGAGCGCGTGGCAGTACGCGAGGGGTTCGAACTTCGGCGGCGGCACCCGATGAAAGTCGCTCACCGCGTTGGAGAATCGACCGATCCCGACCGGGATCGAATCGACGATGCTGACACGATGACCGGCCGCGGCCATGAGCCGCGCGAGTTCCAGGGTCAGGAAGGACCTGCCGAATGTGATCAGGACATGGGCTCGTCCGGCGCTGTTCACCCGAGCGAGTGTAGTGCCGACGGCGCAAGGCGTTCGGCCGGCCGGGGCCGAGGATTCCCGGTGTGATTCGGCCGGGGGCGGGAATATTCGATACCGTCCTGTCGGTTCGTCCTGTTAGTTTCTCCACGATCGGCAGGCACGTCGATGTCTGCAGTCCTGCGACCAGCACGATTGCAGCAGAGCGCCGGCGGCCGATCGCGCGTGTACGCAGTCGGGGTGGTCGGCGGTCCGAGCCTATGGGGCTCATCCGGACCGAGTTGGAGGAGGCATGCAGCTGTTCGTCATCGGCGTGATCGCCGCGTGCCTCGCCGCAGTCGCCTACGGGATGTCGACGGTCCTGCGTGCACTCGGTGCGCGCCGCGTGGCCGAGGCCGCCGCCGACGATGGCGAGGGCATCACCAACGAGAACGGCGCACCGACGCTCTCGTCGACCATGTCGACGCTGGTCGACCCGGCCTTCATCCTCGGCACGACGCTCGTCGTCCTCGGATTCGCCGGCGGCGCCCTCGCCGCCCGATTCCTGCCGCTGTTCCTCTCCCAGACCATCGTCTCGGCGAACCTCGTCATCACCGCGCTGCTCGGCACGATCATCCTCAACATCGCGCTGCACACCCGCGAATGGGTCGCCATCTGGCTGGTCGTGATGTCGCTCTGCCTGCTCGGCGTGGCGTCGTCCCATCACACCGGCGGCGGCGAGGAGGTCGGATTCCACTGGGGCCTGTTCGTCGCGACCCTCGCCCTGTGCGCCCTGGCGCTGGTGGGCGTGTACAACCTCGGCCCGGCGGGTGCCATCGTCGGCGGGGCGGCGGCCGGTCTGCTGTTCGGCATCATCGCCATCGCCGTCCGCATCCTCGACGGGGTCCAGCCGTTCGATCCCGTCGCCCTCCTGACCGATCCGGCGGCCTGGACCATCGCCGCCGCGGGCGCGGTGGGCTTCTACGTCCAGACCGTTGCCCTGCAGCTCGGCGCGGTGAACGGGGTGACGGCCGTGCTCGTCGTCGGCGAGACGGCCGGACCGAGCCTCGTGGGGGTCGTGTTCCTCGAGGACACGGCCAAGCCCGGACTCGGCTGGCTGGCGATCCTCGGCTTCGTCGGCGCGGTGATCGGCGCCGTGCTGGTGGCCTGGTACGGCTCGGTGGACCCGGATCACCTGGGTGAGGCCCCGCCGATGAAGGGCGGGTGGCGCCGTGGCCGCGAGGAGCCGGGGTCCGAGGAGCCGCGGGCGGACTCCTCCGCGGAGACCGACGGGTTCGGTGGCGAGGCCGACGACGCCCGGCGAGACGTCGGCCCGGCGCCCGATGCCGAGTCATGGCAGGTCGACAACTCCGTTTTCGACGCTCGCGACTCCCGCCGCAACTGACCGCTTTCCCCGCTCACCAGGTGGTTGACACCTGCGTCTCGGGTGACGAGGGTGGGTTGATGACATCGACCAGCACGGGCTCCGCGGCCCGGCTCGCCTACGAGACCCTCGAACCCTTCCACATCATCGCCTACTTCAATCCGGGCCTGAAGAGCGCGCAGCAGGACACCGGGCTGAACGGATACTCCTTCTACGTCGGTGCGCGCGGTGCCCCGTTCGGCCCGTGCACGTCGTCGGTCATCGCCTCTGCCTTCTACAACTTCAACTTCGAACTCATCGCGAAGAGCTGGGCCGCAGCCGTCGACGCCGGGCTCGACCGCGTCCATGAGCGGCGCAACCAGATGCTCGACGATTCGCTCCGCGACATCCTCGGCGACTCCGTCGACGACGCGAGCCTCGACGAACTCGCCTCTGCCTACTACGAACTCGCGGCCGGCCTACCGCTCGGCGGCCGCCCGCTCGCCGCCGCCTGGTCGACCGCCCCGAAGCCGGACACCGCGCGGCTCCGCCTGTGGCACGCCGTCGCGATTCTGCGAGAATGGCGCGGCGACAACCACATCGCCGCCCTCGCCCTCCACGGCCTGAACGGATTCGACGCGGCCGTCTTCCACGAGTCGCAGCTCCCCGATCCCACCGTTCGCCGCCGCACCCTGGGCAAGCGCATCCTGCTGCTGACCCGGGGGTGGTCGGAAGAGGAGTGGGAGGACAGCGTGGACCGCCTCGTCGACGCCGGACTGGTCGAGCGTGTCGAGGACGGGCACCGGCTCACCCCCTCCGGAGCGGCGACCTACGACGACATCGAGGCCACCACCGACGCTGTGGGAGAATCCATCTGGGCCGGCACCGATGATCTGCTGGAGCGCACGAGGCCCGTCGTGAAAGCTGTCATCGATGCGGGGATACTGCCGGGAACGAGATCGAAGTGAGCGCACCCGACGGACGGTTCGAGGACCTACGGGCGATCGAGAACCTCAAGTACCGCTATCTGAGATCCCTCGACACCAAGGACTGGGCGACGTTCTCGTCGACTCTCACCGACGATGTCACGGGCAACTACGGTGAGGGACTGGCTTTTTCCAACCGGGACGAGCTGGTCGGGTACATGAGGGAGAACGTCGGTCCCGCAGTGATCACCGAACACCGCGTCGCGCATCCGGAGATCGAGATCGACGGCGACACCGCACGCGGACGCTGGTACCTCCAGGACCGCGTCATCGTCGCCGAGTTCTCGTTCATGCTCATCGGCGCCGCGTTCTACGACGACACCTACCGCCGCACCGCGGGCGGCTGGCGCATCAGCAGCACCGGCTACGACCGCACATACGAGGCGACCATCGGTCTCGCCGACCTGCCGAGTTTCGCTCTGAAGGTCGGTCCCGCAGTGCGGGTCTGAGGTCTGACGATGCGCCCGCGCACTTTCGCCGACCGCCGCGAAGCGGGTCGTCTGCTAGGTGCGCGGGTCGTCGCGGTCCTGAACACCGCGGCCACACCGGTGTCTGCACCGGTTGTCCTCGGCCTCGCCCGCGGCGGGGTCCCCGTTGCGCGGGAGGTCGCCGACGCGATCTCCCGGGCGACGGGCAGGTGCGGGCTGGACGTCCTGGTGGTCCGCAAGATCGGGGCGCCGGGCCACGAGGAGTTCGCGATGGGTGCACTCACCGCCCACCACCTGGTCGTCAACGACGATGTGCCCCGTCGGCTCGGGGTGTCCCGCACCGGCTTCGAGGAGTCGGCCGACCGGGAGCGGCGGGTCCTCCGTGCCCGCGAGCGACGCTATCGCGGTGACCGTCCGGAAGCCGAACTCTCGCACCGGACGGTCATTCTCGTCGACGACGGTCTCGCCACGGGCTCGAGCATGGCCGTGGCGGTCGACTCCGTCCGGGCCGCCGGCGCCGCGCACGTGGTGGTGGCCGCACCGACAGCCCCGTCGGATTCGGTTCGCCGACTCCAGGATCGGGGCGTCGACGAGGTCGTCGTCCTCGTGATGCCGGAACCGTTCCGCGCCGTCGGACTGTCGTACGAGGATTTCACCCAGGTCGACGACGACGAGGTGATCGCCGCCCTCGACCGGTCGGATGGCTGAGCCGAGAACCGCCCCCGAAAACGACCCGTCCGGGCGACACCGCCGACATATCGTCGACTGTCCGTTTCCTCCGGGCGGTTCTCAGTGGTTCTGCGGCCGTGCGTCTTTGAGTAGAAGGGCGGCAAGCTCGGCGCGGTCACCGACATCGAGCTTGGTGTAGGCGCGGAACAGATGCCCTTCGACGGTACGCACCGACACGGTGAGGCGTTGCGCGATGTCCTTGTTGGACAGGCCGGCCGCCGCGAGGTTGGCGATCTCGCGCTCGCGCGAGGTCAACGGCAACGGCTGGGCGGCCGAGATCAGTGCTGGCGTCCGCAGGCCACCGCATTCGGACGCCAGACGGTTCGCCACCGCGGCCGACGCCACGGTGGCCGACCGCTTGTCCGCGGCGTCGTGCAGGACACTGGCCTGCGCCGCGGAGTCGGCGGCGGACAGACGCACCCCGGAGTCCTCGAAGGCTGCCGAACACAGATCGAGTTCGACCGCGTCACCGTCGCGGAGGGCTGCGGCGTGCCGCGCGTACAGATCCGACAGCGGGCCGTCGATGCGTTCCGCCAGTTCGGCGAGCCGATCGGCGACGCCCTCGTCACCGAAGCGCGCAGCGGTGTGCAGCGCCTCGGCCTCCACCGCGAACTGACCGGCAGCACGGGCCGCCGCCGCCGCGGAATGGGCGAGTTCGACGGCGGGCGTGACGGTTCCGGCCGCCGCCGACTGCCACGCCGCCGCGATGGCGAGCATCGGCCCGAACACCGCCACATGCTTGCCGGACTTCTCCCGCGCCTTGGCCAGCGCGGCGGCGGCGCGGTCGGCCTGACCCAACGCGCTGAGCGCCTGCACCAGGAAGATGTGCGCCGGGAAGTTCCAGGAATCGGAGAACCGGCCGCTGTCGAGGATCGCGAGCGTCTGTTCCATCCGCCGGGTCACCGACCCGCACGATCCACGTGCGAGTTCGACTGCGGCGACCAGGATTCCGGACATCGCCCAACCCAGGTACTGGGCGGTCTGCGCAGCCGACACGAAGCGCCCGGAGGCGGCATCCGCGTCGTCGAGCCGGCCGGTGAGGGTCAATGCGAGCGTCTCCCCGAAGCCGGTGGGGAACCGGAGCAGCCCGTCGACCTCGACCTCCCGCGAGTGTTCGGCCAACGCCCGGACCTCCGCGCCGCGGCCGGCCACCGCACGGGCGAGGCTGCCGCCGAACACCGCCCATTCCACCGCCCACGGCAGCACCTTGGACTCGGCCAGCACGGTGTCGGACAACGTGATCGCCTCGTCGATCCGGTTCTCGAAAAGAGCACAGGCCGAGGCGATGCCGGTGACGATGGGCTTGAGCGCGGGGTGGGTGACGCGCTCGGTCAGCAGTTGCAGGATCTCGTCGGCCCGGTCGGCGTCGCCGAGGGCCCAGAAGGTGTTGCCGATGATCGAGTTGCCCCACAGCACGAGCCGGCCCTCGTCGAGGTCGTCCGGCGAGAATCGCGCCAGGATGTCCCGCGCCTCGTCGGGATGGCCCTGCCACATGACCGCCCGCGCGAGCAGCTCGGCCTCCTCGAGTCCCCCGCCCTCGTCGAGCGCCGCCCGCGCGAATCGTTCGCCGAGCGGCGTCTGCGCGAGGTTCAGCGCGTCGCGGGCAGCTGTCCGCACCAGCGTCAGATCGATCTCGACGTCGCTCTCGATCGCCAGGTCGGCGAGACGAATCCGCTCGGCCGGAGTGTTCGTGGGCCGCGACTGCAGGGCCTCGACGAGCCGGCCGCGCAGCCGTCGCGACGAGACCTGACCGAGGCGGCGTCGGATCACCTCGCCGAACAGCGGATGGTGGAACGCGACGTCGAGGCGGCGTCCGTCGCGGGTGATACGCACCAACCCGGCGATCTCGGCCTCCTCGACGGCTTCTTCGCCGGCGAGCTCGGAGAGGACGTCGATGTCGAGCGGCTCGCACAGACTGAGGTACTTCAGCGCACCCAGGACCGGGCCGTCGAGTTGCTCGATCCGTCCCTCCAGCAACGACGCCAGCTCCGAGGTGATGGCGGCGCGGCCGCGGAGCTGCCACACGCCGTTGACCTGGCGCAGCGTGTCCGCCTGGCGGGCGCCGTCCACGAGATGCCGGAGGAACAGTGCGTTCCCACCGGAGGCCTCCCACATGAGATTCGCGGAGTGCTCCTCGAGCTGGCCGCCGAGCACCGATTCGACGAGCTCGACACTCTGGTCTTTGGTGAACGGAGACAATGTGATCCGGGTGAGGTGATTGTCCTTCCACAACGACGTCACGGCGTCCGGGACGGTCTCGCCGCTGCGCACGGTCGCGACGATGTGCACCGCGCGGTCGATCGCGAGCTGGTGCAGGAGCGTCGCCGACAGCTCGTCGAGCAGGTGGGCGTCGTCGACACCGATGACGACATCGCCGTCGGCGAGCAGCGATTCACGCGCTGCCGCAAGGTAGGTGACGGGATCGCTCGACGTCGCCGGGCCGACGAGGTGGGCGAACACACCGAGCGGGATGGACCGCGCGGACTCCGTGCCCGCCACCCAGCGCACACCCGTCGGCAACTCCGCGGTGACGTGGCGGGCGAGGGTCGTCTTGCCCACGCCGGAGTCACCGGTCAGCACCACACCACAGCCGGTCGTCTCACCCCTGAGCGCCGCTTGGATCGTGCGGAACTCCCGATCGCGCTCGACAAGCGGCCAATTCGTGGACATATTCGCGAATTTTAGTCTGCCGGGCCCTACAATGGGCCGCGCCGACGCATCAATGTGGTCCGACCGGATGGCATCGACCGGCTCTCAGCGGATTCCGCGTGTGACATCAGCGGAGGAAAACCACGCGAACTACGCATCTCGGGCGTTGGTGACCGCCACGGCGGCCGCCAGCAGTACGAGTGTGAAACCCGCGAAGTAGAGCAACGAACCGTAGGCGTTCCAGTGGAAGGTGTCACTGCCGCCGGCGAGGAAGTTCCAGCCGTTGAGGAACGGCAGGAACGACACGATGTGCTCACCGACGCGCGGGAGCACCGACACGATGCGCTCCAGCGCCAGCATCCAGACGAGCATGATCGCCACCGCGCCGGCCGAATGCCGCACGAGCGCACCCACGGCGAGACCGATCAGTGCACACAGCATCGCGAAAACCGGTGTGCCCCAGAGATGCCGGACGGTCTCGGGGCCGGTCAGCGAGACTCCGACGCCGGAGAGCACCTGTGCGACCACCACCGCGACGACGCACAGGATCGCCACCACCGCGAAGGAGAGTCCGCCGAACACGACCGCTTTCGCGATGAGAACCCGCGGGCGGCGCGGGATCGCGGCGAAGGTCGGGCGGATCGTGCCGAAGCGATACTCCGTGGTGACACCCAGGATCGCCATGATCGCGAGAACCGCGACCCCGAACTGGTCGACGCCGATCAGGAAGTCGTCGGTGAGGGTGTCGGCCTCCCCGGGACTTCCGTACGAGGTCCCGGCGACGGCACCGAGCAGCACCGCGAGGCCCAGTCCCAGCACGACGACGACCCCGAGGCACCAGTACGGCGATCGGGTGCTGGCGAGTTTGATCCGCTCGGCGTTGATCGCGGCGATCACCGGTTCACTCCCCCGTGGTAATCGACAGCGTGGGCTGTCATCGACATGAACACCTCTTCCAGCGACGCCGACTCGGCGGAGAGCTCATGCAGGGTGATGCCCGCGGCGGCAGCGAGATCGCCGACGTGATCGGTCGTGGTGTCCGGAACGCGCATCACCGGACGCCCCTGACCGTCCGGGTCACCCGGGGCGGGGTTCAACCCCGCCGCCGCGAGCGCGGCGTGCAGCTGCTCAAGCTGCGGGCCGCGCACCCGGACCGATTGTCGTGCCCGCCCGGTGAACTCCGCGACCGAACAGTCGGCGATCAGCCGGCCCCGCCCGATGACGACGAGATGATCTGCGGTGAGCGACATCTCGGTGAGCAGGTGACTCGACACCAGCACCGTCCGACCCTCGGCGGCGAGCTTGCGCATGAACCCGCGGATCCACACGATGCCCTCCGGGTCGAGGCCGTTGACCGGTTCGTCGAACAACAGCGTGTGCGGATCGCCGATCAGGGCACCCGCCAGCCCGAGCCGCTGCGACATGCCGAGCGAGAAACCGCCGGCGCGCTTCTTGGCCACCGAGGTGAGCCCGACCGTCTCGAGCACCTCGTCGACGCGGGCAGCCGGGATCTGGTTGCTCGCCGCCAGCCACCGCAGATGCGAGCGCGCACTGCGGTTCGGATGCACCCACCGAGCGTCGAGCAGCGCACCGACCTGACGCAGCGGATGGTCGAGGTCCCGGTAGCGCTGACCGTTGATCGTCGCCGTGCCCGAGGTCGGACGATCGAGACCGAGCATCATGCGCATGGTCGTCGACTTGCCCGCCCCGTTGGGCCCCAGGAAGCCGGTCACCCGTCCCGGCCCGACCTCGAAGGTGAGATCGTCGACCGCGCGTTGACCGCCGAAGTCCTTCGTCAGATTCGCTACCCGCAACACGCCTCGACCATAGCCGTCGAATCCAAAGCGGCCCGGTCTGTCATTCGTACGGCCTGTCGCAGCCGCCCGTCAGCCCGGATCGCGGCCGGGCGAGGACGCGTGAGCCCAGAAGCGCTTGGGAATTCGGCCCGCCCGCCCGGCCAGCCGGCCCGCGATCACCGCGTGCCGCATCGCCGTCGCCATCAGTTCGGGATTCTCCGCGCGGGTCACCGCGGTCGCCAGAAGCACTCCGTCGCAACCGAGTTCCATCGCCAGCGCCGCGTCGCTCGCGGTGCCGATGCCGGCGTCGAGGATGACCGGCAGCGGGTCGTCGAAGCGGGTATGGCAGTCGTCGACGATCATCTCGATGTTGTGCGGGTTGAGGATTCCGAGACCGGTCCCGATGGGTGACCCGAGCGGCATCACCGCGGCCACCCCGAGATCGGCGAGTCGCGCGGCCAGAACCGGGTCGTCGTTGGTGTATGCCAGCACGACGAACCCGTCGCCGACCAGGGCGGCGGCCGCGTCGACGAGTTCGATGGCATCGGGCATCAGGGTGCGTTCGTCGGCGACCACCTCGAGCTTGACCCAGTCGGTCTCGAACGCCTCGCGCGCCAGCTGTGCGGTCAGGACCGCCTCGGCGGTGGTGTGGCAGCCGGCCGTGTTGGGCAGCACGGCGATGTCGAGCCGGCGCAGCAGATCGAAGACCCCGGTACCCGAGGCGGCGTCGACGCGGCGGACCGCGACGGTGGTGAGTTCGGTGCCCGAGGCGACCAGTGCGCGTTCCAGGGTCGCGAGATTCGACGCCCCGCCGGTGCCGGTGATGAGCCGGGACGAGAAGTCGCGGCCCGCGATCCGCAACGGATCCGGTGTCGACTGGTCAGCCACCCTGCACCGCCGTGACGATCTCGACGACGGCGCCGTCGGTCATGGTGTGCCGGTCCCAGCGACCGCGCGGGACGACCGCGCCGTCCACCGCGACCGCGATCCCACGGTCCGGCAACCCGAGCCCGGCGACCACATCGCGCACCGAGGCGTCGGCGTCGACATCCATGCTCTCGCCGTTCACCGTGATACTCATTCCTCGACTCCTTCCAGGATCGACAGCACGCGCTCGGCGGTACCCGGGGCGAGGACGATCCCATTGCGTCCGTGCCCGGTCGCCACGACGGTGCGTGCGTCCACGCGGGCGACGAGCGGCAACCCGTCGGCGGTGCACGGCCGCAGACCCGCGGCCGCTTCGGTCAGTTCATACGTCCGCAGTCCGGGCAGGACCTCGATCGCGTCGGCGAGCAGGTCGGCGACCCCACCGGCCTGCGGCGCCCGGTCGGTCAACCCCTCGGCCTCGTACTGGGTGGCGCCGACGACGACACCGTCCTCGCGTGGCACCAGGTAGACGGCCCGACCGTGCAGACGTGCCCGGACGACGTGGGCGGGCGGGGGCACGGACCAGCGGGTGCGACGAAGCCGGAGGATCTCGCCCTTGGCCGGGTGCAGGTCGGCGCCGGGCCAGAGGGCAGCGGTGCCGAGCCCGGCGGCGAGCAGGATCTGCCCGTCGGAGCCGGGGTCGTCGAGATCGGCCAGGGACCCGACGCGGGCGGTGGTCAGCTCCACGCCGGCCGTCGTGACCGCGGCGCGCAACGCCTCGAGGAGGCGCCGGTTGTCCACGGACCACTCCCCGACCGCGCGATAGCCACCGACCAGACGAGAACTCAGCGACGGTTCGAGTGCCCGGATGTCGCGGCCGGTCACCGGCTGCAACGCCGAGTCGGTGCGGGGCTGGCCGGCCCAGACGAAGTCGGCGAGGTGCCGCAGGTACTCGATGTCCGTGGCCGAGGCCGCGACGAACAGCGAGTCGGTGGCGGTGACAACGGCGGGGTCGTCGAGCCGCTTCACGAGCGCGGGCCAGAGCCGGACCGACTCCACCGACAGGGCGAGCGACGCCTCTTCGCCGGGATGTCCCTCGCCGAGCGAGCCGAGCATGCCACCCGCGACCCACGAGGCGCGCTCGTCGGTTCCGGCGTCGAGTACGCGAACCCGCCACCCGGCGTCGGCCGCGGCCAGTGCGCACGTCAGCCCGATGACGCCGCCGCCCACCACCGTCAGGGTGCGGTGAGCAGTCTTCCGAGGGGAATTCACGCTGGAATCACCTTCCTTCGCCGGAATGACCCGGATCAGGTTCGACGGTCAGCGGATCGGTCCGCACTCTCAGCCCGGCCGGTCCGGGCTCCCGTGTGTTCGTGCGGTCCACCCTACGCGGGGGCGTCAGGTGTCCGGTTAGCCTGGTCGGCGTGACGACCCCGAACCACACCAGGTCAGGGTCCGCGGATTCCGGCCACGCGACAGACCGTCGTCGTCGGCTCTCCTCGGCCCGCCTCTACCTGTGCACCGACGCCCGACGCGAGCGCGGCGACCTCCTCGATTTCGTCGGCGCCGCGCTGGCGGGCGGCGTCGACATCGTGCAGCTCCGCGACAAGAACTCGCCGGGCGAACGCGAGTTCGGGACCCTGGAGGCGCGGGAGGAGCTCGAGATCCTCGCGGGACTGCGGGCGATCACCGACGCGCACGGTGCGCTGCTGGCGGTCAACGATCGCGCCGACATCGCGGCGCTCTCCGGCGCCGACGTCCTGCACGTGGGACAGGGCGACCTGTCGCCGTCGGCGGCCCGCCGGATCGTCGGCCGCGACGTCGTCATCGGCGCCTCGACCCACGACCCCGAGCAGGCTGCCGCCGCGATCTCCGACGAAGACGTCGACTACTTCTGCGTCGGCCCGTGCTGGACCACGCCCACCAAACCCGGCCGCGCCGCCGCCGGCCTCGACCTCGTGTCCGCCACTGCGGAAATGCTGTCGGGGGCAACGCAATCAGCGAAACCGTGGTTTGCCATCGGCGGGATCGACGCCGGCCGCGTCGGCGAGGTCACCGCGCTCGGGGCCCGGCGCATCGTCGTGGTGCGCGCCATCACCGCCGCCGCCGACCCGACCGCCGCGGCCCGGGAACTCGCCGGGGTGCTGTAGCGAGTCGTCGTCGGGGACGAAACAGGTTTGCCCGGTCGGTGTCGCGGGTCTATGGTGGACCGATCATGTTGTGCATCACGAGCATTCTCGTAACCCGCCGCAGCGGGGTCTGAATCTGACCGACCCCCCGCTGCGGGTCGGTTGCGCTCTATCGTCGGTCACCCATTCTTCGACCGAAATCGGTTACCGAGATGCACCCTCTTCATCTGTCTCATCGATCCTGTTCGTGGCATGAGCACGACGACCGCCGCGGTGGCGATCTGTTCACCGAGCGGTACGGCCGTCCGCTTCCCCCTGGAATGCACGAGGAGGCCACCGGGATGACCTGGCAGGAATTCACCGACGAGTACTCCCGCGGCGGCACGATCCGGCTCGGGTCATGGTCGGTCGCGTCGTGTTCGGGCGACCTGGTCGAGTGCCGGGCGACGCTCGCGATCGCCGACCGCATCAGGTCCTGCAGCGCCGTCGCCGCCGGCCCGGTCGGTGCGATGACGTCGATCCTCCACGACGTCGGAGCCCCCGTTCAGATCGTCCGTCTGCATCAGCGGGTCGTCGACGGCGTGGTCACGACGTTCCTCCTGTGCGAGAACGACGGCCGCCACGCCTGGGCCGCCGGCGAGGGTGCGAGCAGCGACGAGGCGAACGTCCACGCGCTGGTCGCGGGCGCGAACCGGCTCCTGGACGGCGGCCGGGTCGGCTGACCCGCCGACAGATCAGTTCAGCTCAGCTCTGGGGGTCGAGCATCGCGATGCGCTCGCGGAGGGTGGGCCAGGCGAGCCCGAACGCGGGGTGCAGCGGCAACTGGTCCACCCGCTTCTCGTCGACCCACCGCAGCTCGGTGGACTCGAAGTTGGCGACCGTGCGGACCGGCGTGTCGGTCTCGGCGATGACGGTCGTGTAGGTCCATCCGCCGGGCGATTCGTGGGTGACGACCGCCGCGACGACGCGCAGGTCGTCCCCGGTGATACCGGCTTCCTCCTGGGCCTCGCGGATCGCCGTGTCGATGGCGCCCTCATGCGAGTCGCGGGCGCCGCCGGGCAGCGCCCAGGTGCCACCCTGATGCGACCACGCGGCGCGGTGCTGGAGGAGTACACCGGTCGATCCCTCCGGCAGCGGCGCCCGCAACAGCAGGCCTGCCGCGCCGTGGATTCCCCAATATCGTGAACCGTCGGGATCGATCACCCAGCCGTCGCCGTCGCCGCGCACCACGCCTCCTCGCATCCCGATCGCGTCGACCGGGTGCCTCCACCGTAAGTGAGACGCGCGCCACCTGCCAGGAACATCGCAAACCGGTGCCGACCACGGGGGCGAGAACCGTGCGGAGACGCCGGTTTCACGCAGCGCGAGCCGAACGGCCGAGGTCGGCGACGCGGCGTCGGTCAACCCGGAGGAACCCTGCCCGATGGCATAGGGTGAAACACGCACGACCCGGTGAACGATGACCCAAGTGACACAACACCTGGCGTTGATCGCCCGGCCACGCGAATCCGGAACGGGGAACCGGTGACCGTACGACCGCACCGGAGACGATCCAGCGTTTGAGAAGGGATCAGGTAGGTGACCGGCGACGCGTCCTCCGTGCGGACGGCGCTGACGCGTGGCGGTCGCACGATCCGGCCGGCGCAGGCCTCGCCCCCGATCCGCCAGGTGCTCGCCGACCGTCGCGAACTCGTCGCCACCGCCCGGGAACGCGCCCAGTCGCCCTTCCAGACCATCCGCCACTTCGCGGTCACCACCCCCGGCAAGCTCATCATCATCTGCGGAATCCTGGCGCTGGGCTGTCTGAGCACCGGGCTGTACGCATCGACGGTTCTCGAAGACCGCACCCAGACCCTGCAGCGCCTCATCGACCGGACCGAGCCGCTCGCCGAGGCCGCCCAGGTCCTCTACAGCTCACTGTCGATCGCCGACGCCTCGGCCAACGCGGCGTTCATCTCCGGCGGACTCGAGACCCCTGATCTGCGGCAGCGCTACTCGGATGCGTTGGCGACGGCGTCGTCGTCGTTGATCCTGGCGACCGGCACCTCCAGCGAGCCGGGTTCCGGAATGACGTCGGACCGGTCGGAGCAGGCGGTCAGCGCCGATCTGGAGACGCTGTCGACGTCGATCCCGGTGTACAGCGGACTCATCGAGACGGCGCGGACCAACAACCGGCTCGGCAATCCGGTGGGGTCGGCGTATCTCGGACAGGCGTCGTCGATGATGCAGGATCAGATCCTGCCGGCCGCGCAGCGTCTCTACGAACGACGTTCGATGGCCATCGCCGATCCACAGCACACGCTGACCCGTCCGCCCTGGACCGTCTACGCGCCGCTGTTGTTCCTGCTCGCCGCGCTGGTGCTGACGTCCCGCTATCTCGCGCGCCGGACCCGCAGACGGTTCAACGTCGGGGTCGTCGCCGCGATCTTCGCCCTCGGCATCGGGACCCTGTGGCTGCTCGCCTCCGGCCTGATGTCGGTCGCCGCGACCAGCGACGCCCGCACCGAGGGCGCCGACCCGCTCCGCGACCTGACCGCTGCGCGCATCCTCACCCAGCAGGCGCGGTCGGCCGAGACACTGTCGCTCATCCGCCGCGGCGACCAGAGCGGTCTGGAACGCAGCTTCTCCGTCGCGACGAGCGAGATCGGCACCATCGTCGACGACGTGCGCGACGGAACCGAGGACGGTGACAGCGCCGTCACCCCCGAGCAGCTGGACACGGTCACCGCGGCGCTGACGGAGTGGCGGCGCACCGACGCCGCCGTCCGCCGCTACATCCAGACCGGGAACTTCGGTCTCGCTCGCCTGCACACCGTCGGCGACGGGCCGGACAGTTCCGCGCGCGCCTACACCGCGGTCGACACCGCCCTGGTCGATGCGATCACCACCGCCCGGAACTCGTTCCGGGACGACATCAACACCGCGCAGCGCGTACTCGGGTTCACCGGCACCGGGATCCTGCTGCTCACCGTCTTCGCCGGCGTCGCGGTCGTGGGCGGTCTCATCCCCCGGATCCGGGAGTACCGATGACGACCACGCGCTCGACTCGCCGCCTGCTGACCGTCGTGGTCGTGCTCGCGCTCACCGGTCTGGTCGCGACGGGATGCGTGCGTTTTCCCGCACCCGAATCACCGCCGCCGACCGCCACCGCCGGATCGCCCGTGCTGCCCGGCGTGCAGGTCGACGTGCCCGTCGAACCCCCACCGAGTTCCGAGGCATGCAACGCGACGCTGACCCTGCGGCCGCCCGCCCAGATGCCGCTTCCCCGTCAGATGCCACCGAATTCGACGATGGCCGGGATCCTGGAACGCGGCCGGCTCATCGTCGGCCTCGACATCGGCTCCAACCTGTTCAGCTTCCGCGATCCGATCACCGGTGACATCCAGGGTTTCGACGTCGACATCGCGCACGAGATCGCCGGGGCCATCTTCGGGGACGACCGCCGGATCGAATTCCAGGTCCTGAGTTCCGCGCAGCGCATCGACGCGCTGCGGGACATGACCGTCGACGTGGTGATCAAGACGATGAGCATCACCTGCGACCGGTTGCGCGACATCAGCTTCTCCGCCCCTTATTACGTTGCCTCGCAGCGGATTCTGTCTTTCCGGAACTCGAACGTCGCCGGTCCGGATCAACTCGCGGGCAAACGCGTCTGCGCGGCGCGCGGGACGACCTCGATCGGTCGCATCCAGTCGATCCAGCCACGCGCGCGCATGGTCAGCACCACCACCTGGGCCGACTGCCTGGTGCTCATGCAGCAGGGCCAGATCGATGCGGTGACGTCGGACGACGCGATCCTCGCGGGCCTCGCCGCGCAGGACCCATGGGTACGGGTCGTCGGTCCCAGCCTCGGCGAGGAGTTCTACGGCGTCGGGATTCCCAAGGGGCAGGACGACATGGTCCGCTTCGTCAACGGGGTGCTCGAGCGCATTCGCGTCACCGGTCGCTGGCAGGAGATCCGCGACCGCTGGTTGTCCATCCTCGACAGTGGGTACGGCGCACCCCAGCCGTACTACCGGGACTGATGCCCATGGACAGCACCGCCCGCGACGACGAGCCGGACGACGTGCGCGGCGACTCGCGCGCCGACGCGGAAGGCGACGAGCTGGGCACGCAGCGGGTCTCGCTCGACTCGCTTCTCGGGGATGACCCACACGGGAGCGACGCCGAGACCACCGCGAAGGTCACCGAGGTCGGCACCCAGAAGGCCGACCTCGCGGCACTGACCGCCGGCTCCGACGACACGACCGATCCACGGCCCGGGCGCCGCGCCGACCCGGATGTCGGAACACAGGCCGTCGCACCGGTGTTCACCGTCGGGGTCGACCCCGACGACCGGACCGACCGCGTCGTCCGATCCCGTCCGGCCGTACCCCATCCCGAACCCGACTCGGGTCCGCTCGGCCGACGACTGGTGCCGCATCGTCGGCCTCCGGTGCACGAACGCCGGCTCGGCAGCGGCCTGGTCGAGATGCCGAAGATCACCGACATCGAACCCGCCGACGCCGTCATCGACGACCCGGTGATCGCCGACAGCAAGCGGTTCTGCTGGCGCTGCGGCAAACCGGTCGGCCGTCGCGAGGGCGACGGTGCCGGCCCCCCGACCGGCGACTGCGGCAACTGTGGCGCCCGGTACTCGTTCGTCCCGGGCCTGGCGCCGGGCACGCTGGTCGCCGACCAGTATGAGATCGCCGGCGCGATCGCCCACGGCGGCCTCGGCTGGATCTACCTGGCCATCGACCGCAACGTGAGTGATCGGCCCGTCGTCCTCAAAGGTCTGCTGAATTCCTCGGATTCGGAGGCCCAGCGCGTCGCGGTCGCGGAGCGGCAGTTCCTGGCCTCGGTCAACCATCCCGGGATCGTGAAGATCTACAACTTCGTCGAGCACGTCGACGACGATGACCGCTTCGGGTACATCGTGATGGAGTACATCGGCGGCCAGACGCTCAAGCAGATCACCGGAGGTGATCCCGACAACGCCCTGCTCTCGGTGGAGCAGGGTTTGGCCTACATCCTGGAAGTGCTTCTCGCCGTGGGCTATCTGCATTCGGTCGGACTTGTCTACAACGACGTCAAACCAGAGAACATCATGGTCGGCAGCGACGAGGTGAAGCTGATCGATCTCGGCGCCGTCTCCCCGATCAACGGTTACGGACACCTGTACGGGACGCCCGGCTTCCAGGCACCGGAGATCGTCAAGACCGGACCGCAGATCGCGACCGACATCTACAGCATCGGGCGCACCCTCGCGGTCCTCACCGTGCCGATGGAGATGCGGAACGGGCGCTACGTCGACGGCCTGCCCGCCGCGTCGAAAACTCCTGTCTTCCGGAACAATCCGTCGTACTACCGTCTCCTGCAGCGTGCCACGGCACCCGACCCCGCCGATCGCTTCGTCTCCGCGGAGGAGATGAGCACCCAGGTGCTGAACGTGCTGCGTGAGACGGTCGCCGTCCACACCGGCGTTCCGCGACCCGCACTGTCGACGGTGTTCACGCCGCAGCGCTCGACTTTCGGCACCGACCTCATGCTCGCGCCCGTCGACGGTTTCTTCGACCCCGATCAGGCGGCGTTCTACGACCCGGTGGACATCGCCAACGCGCTGCCCGTACCGCTGGTCAACCCGCTCGACCCGGCGGCGAGCCTGCTCACGTCGGCGGCGCTGTCGGATCCGCGTCAGACCCTCGACTCGATCAACACCGCGCGGGCGGAGGGTTTCGCCTCGCTCTTCGGCGGGCGGCCGGTCGAGAACGCCCATCCCTCACGGGAGATCGACCTCGCCGAGGCCCGCGCGCACCTGCAGCTCGACGACGTCGACACCGCGCTCGCCCTCCTCCAGGAAGTCCGTGCCCACCACGGCGATTCGTGGCGGGTCGAGTGGTACATGGGTATCTGCGCGCTGATGAACGACGAGCCAGAACTGGCCTATGAGCGCTTCGACGAGGTCCTGGGTGCGATGCCCGGTGAGGTCGCACCCAAGCTCGCCGTCGCGGGTACGGCCGAACTCATCGGCCGCTGGCTCGCCGACGAGAACGGTCCGGCGAAATCCGCGGAGAAGATCGCCAAACTATATGACGTTGCGCAGCACCATTATCACGATCTGTGGCTGACCGATCACAGCATCGTGACCGCCGCGTTCGGTCTGGCCCGGCTCGCGGTGGCGGCCGGTGACATCGACGCCGCCATCCAGCCGCTCGACGAGGTTCCCGCGACCAGCCGCCACTTCAACACCGCACGTGCGACGGCGATCATCGCGCTCGTCCACGGACGGCCCACCACGCAGGTGACCCGTGAGCAGATCGTCGAGGCGGCGCGGCGCCTGGAACAGATCCCGGACACCGAACCGCGCAAGGCCCGGATGCTGCTGATCGTGCTGGGCACCGCGCTGGGCTGGATTCACGACAACCCCGACGACGCCCTGCTGGACAAGGAGCCGTCCACACTGCTCGGATTCCCGTTCACCGAGTACGGGATTCGGACCGGCACAGAGCGCTCGTTGCGTCAGCTGGCACGTCTGACCCGCACCAACCGGGACCACCGGTTCATGCTCGTCGATCTCGCCAACTACGTTCGGCCGAATACATTGTTCTAGGCCGACCGGAACGGTGCTGTTGCGTTACGCACCAGCGGTTCTTGGCTGAGGAGATTCTCGAGGTGTTCCTCGACCAACGATGGGCGAGTACCACGCACGCGCCGTGGTGGTCGGACGTCGATGACGTGGCTGATCGTCAGCCATGAGCGGCGTGCTTGATCGCCGGGCCGGGTGGTCGGTCCGTGGATCTCGTCGCGCACGGTGTTCAGATGCTCTGCGAATCGCCGGGGTATGTCGGGTCGGCGGTTGAGGCGGTCGGGGTTGGGTGGCCCGCCGGGTTCGGCGTTGAGTGTCCAGACGCATCGGCCTTCGTCTGGTCCGGACCGTTCGATGCGGGTGGTGTACTGGCCGGGGTTCGTGCCGACCATGCGGTTGTGTCGTGGGCATGCGGGTGCGAGGTCGTCGATGTCGGTGAGACCACCCTTGGCCCAATCCTTGTGGGCGTGATGGAGTTCGACGTGGGTGGCGGGTTGATCGCACCCGGGAGCCGAGCACACTTCGCCGTCGGGGCGGGCGAACGAGACGAGGCGTTGTTCGCGGGTGGCCAGACGTTTGCCCCTACCGAAGTGCAAAGGCACCGCGGTGTGATCTTTGAAGATCGCCAACCACGGCTGAATGTCGCCGGCCATGGCGATCAGGTCGGGGATGGGCAGCAGGGTGCCGGTGGCGGTGGTGGCCAGGCCGGCTTCGCGGATCAGGTCGCCGAGGTCGGCTTTGATGATCAGCTGCACGGGCAGGCCGCGGTGCGAGGTGCCGAGCCTGCCGTCGGCAAATCCGGCGGTGAGTGCGGCATCGAGGGCGTCGTGGTTGATCTGGGCCAGGGTGCGCCCGTCACGATCGGCTGCGGCTGCCACCGCATCGGGGTCGGCGGTGCCGCCCGGTCCGCTCGGTGAGGCGGGGTCGTCGGGGTTGTTGAGTCCAGGTTTGCCCCAGACCGCGAACATCATCGAGATTCGGGCGACGAGTTCGGGGGTCAGGGTGCCCGATATCTTGGCGGTGCCGTCAGCTCGTTGCCGACCGATCCACAGGTTGCGGCGTCGTTTGTGGTCGGTGTCGTCGGCGAGTGTGCCGTCGGGGTCGAGGTGGGCGAGCAGGCGCGCGCCGAGTTGGGTGATGTCGGCGGGGGTGTGGGCTACGGCGATCTCGGCCATCTGTCGTTCGGCAGCGACCTTCACATCGTGGTCGACAGCGTTCGGGATGTGGTCGAGGACGTCGAGGGCGGCCTGGATGTGTGCGGTTCCGACAGTCCCTACGGCGAAAGCTTCTGCCAGTGTGGGGTGTTCGGGATCGAGGCGTTCGCCGTTGAGGCAGGTGAGGGTGGCGGTGGCGTTGAGGTGCTTCCGCCGCCGCACAGGATTGGTGATGCGGAGGCTATGGTTCATGAACTGGGTGAGAGTGCGGTATCCGGTCTTGCGTGGCAGGTCGCGAGCCTCGACTTCGGCGACTTGGCGGTCGCCGGCGTAAGTGGTTCGCGCGATGGCCCGTTCGGTGGCAGAGGCGATGTCGATCAGTTCTTCGTCGGTGCATGGGGCCAGGTCGACCGTCCGCAGTTCGTCGAGGATCGCATTCAGCTCGGCCACCAGCTCGACAGCACGGGGTTGTGATGCGGCGGATTCGTCAGACATGGTCACCCCCCGGAGACGTTGCGCGAATACATGTTCGAGTGTAGCGGCTATAACGCTGGTGTGCAACGGTTTTCGATGACCCGCTGCAGAGCGCATCTTGTCGGTGGTGCGTGGTAGAGGCGGCCGAATATCGAACCACCCTGCGGCTTGGTCTCTTACCCGTCAGCCTTCCGAACGCAGCCATCCTGGAACATCAGCGGCGCCGTACTCCTTCAGTGCCGGTATATCGACCTTCGAGTACGCCGTCGAGAAGATGCCGACCACCGGGAATCAGCCCGCCACCACCGCAGCCGACTGCCTCGCGATGGCCAGCTCTTCATTGGTCGGCACCACGAGCACATCCACTGCGCTGTCATCCGCCGATATCCGCCGAGTAGCCTTGCCGCGCACAGTGTTCCGCTCCTCGTCGACGACGATCCCGAACCCTTCCAACCCTGCCAGCGCACGAGACCGGACGACTGCCGAGTTCTCACCGACTCCGGCGGTGAAGGTGATGGCGTCGACGCGCCCGAGGGCGAAGGCGTAGGCGCCGAGGTAGCGACGTAGGCGATGGATGTAGACGTCGAAGGCGCGACGGGCCGCGTCGTCGCCGGAGTCCATCAGCTCGGTGATGGTGCGGAAGTCGTTCTCGCCGCACAGACCTCGAAGTCCCGAACGCTTGTTGAGCAGCGTGTCGATCTCGCCGACCGACAGATTCGCCACCCGGTTCAGGTGCAACACCAGCCCGGGGTCGATGTCACCGCTGCGGGTTCCCATGACCAGCCCCTCCAGCGGGGTCATACCCATCGACGTGTCGATGGGCTGTCCGCCGGCGATCGCCGAGGCCGACGCGCCGTTGCCGAGATGCAGCACGATCTGGTTCAGCGACGCCGGGTCGCGGTCCAGGAACTCGGCCACCCGGCCGGCCACGTACTCATGGCTGGTGCCGTGAAAACCGTAGCGGCGTATCGCATGTTCGTCGGCCACCGCACGGTCGATGGCGTACGTCGCGGACGAGTCGGGGAGCCCGTGGAAGAAGGCGGTGTCGAAGACGGCGACCGACGGGACATCGGGGAGCAACTCCTGTGCCGCCAGGATGCCGACCAGGTTGGCCGGATTGTGCAGCGGTGCCAGCGGGGAGATCCGCTCGATCTCCGAGATCACCTCGGGGGTCACCACGGTCGGCTCGTAGAACGACCTGCCGCCGTGGACCACCCGGTGCCCCACCGCACTCAGTCCCGCCTTCGCCAAGTCGGTTCCGTTGTCGGCGAAGAAACGCTCCGCACGCCGGACCGCGGCGAGGTGATCGTCGAGTTGCAATGTCTCGGTGACCGTCTCACCGTTCTGCTCATGCGTCATCGACGAACCGGCATCGCCGATCCGCTCCGCGATGCCCTCCGCGACCACCGTCCCGTCCGCCGGCTGCACCAGTTGATACTTCAGCGACGACGAGCCGGCATTGAACACCAGCACCGCACCGGACGCCCCGCTCATCGACCGGCCTCGGCGTCGTCGGTGTCGGCGTTCCCGGCGATCGGGTCCACATCCCCCTGCTGGGCCTGGATCGCGGTGATGGCCACGGTGTTCACGATGTCGGAGACGAGAGCTCCACGACTCAGATCGTTGATCGGCTTGTTCAATCCCTGCAGCACCGGGCCGATCGCGATCGCGCCCGCGCTGCGCTGAACCGCCTTGTACGTATTGTTGCCGGTGTTCAGATCGGGGAAGATCAACACGGTCGCGCGACCGGCGACCGGCGAATCGGGCATCTTGGTCTTCGCCACCGACGGTTCCACCGCGGCGTCGTACTGGATGGGTCCCTCGACCAGCAGCCCTGGTTCCCGCTCGCGTACGAGTTCGGTAGCCGTCTTGACCTTCTCGACGTCGGCGCCCGACCCGGACGTTCCCGTGGAGTAGGACAGCATCGCGACCCGCGGATCGATGCCGAAGGCCGCCGACGTCTGCGCCGACGAGATGGCGATGTCGGCGAGCTGTTCATCGGACGGGTCCGGGACGATGGCGCAGTCACCGTAGGCCAGCACCTTGTCGGCCAGGCACATGAAGAACACGCTCGAGACGGTGGAGACCCCCGGTTTCGTCTTGATGATCTCGAAAGCCGGCCGGATCGTGTGTGCGGTCGTGTGCGACGCCCCCGAGACCATCCCATCAGCACGGCCGGTGTGCACCATCATCGTGCCGAAGTAGGACACATCCCGCATCTTCTCCTGTGCCCGTTCAAAATCCATGCCCTTGTGTTTGCGCAGATCGGTGTAGACCCGGGCGAACTCGTCGAGGTACTCGGACTCGGCCGGGTCGATGACCGTCACATCGGCCAGGTCGAGTCCGAGTTCGATGGAGCGTTCCCGGACCGTGTCGGGATCTCCGAGGATGGTGAGATCGGCGACGCCGCGCCGGGCAAGCCGGTTGGCCGCGCGCAGGATTCGGTCGTCATCCCCCTCCGGCAGCACGATGTGCTTCCGGTCGGCACGCGCGCGGGAGATCAGCCGGTACTCGAACATCTGCGGCGTCACCACCGTCGGCGTCGACACGTTGAGGTTGTGCATGACCTTCTCGGGGTCGACGTGGGTCTCCATCATCGACAGCGCAGCCTCGATCTTGCGCACGGAGCCCACACCGAGCTTGCCCCGCGTGTGCGCGGCCGTACGCGCGGTGTCGTAGGTGCCCTGCGGGCAGCTGATGATGGGCAGCGTCGGTTTGAGACCACTCACCAGCGCCTCGATCATCGGGTGCGGTTTGAGCCCACCGTTGAGGATGATGCCCGACAGACGCGGAAACCCCTGCGCAGTGTTCGCATTCACCAGAGCGAGCAGGACATCCGATCGGTCGGCCGGAGTGATGACCACCGTGCCGTCGGTGAGCCTTTCGAGGATGTGCTCGACGGTCATGCCGCCGACCATCACCCGCAGCGCCTCCCGGTCGAGCAGCTCCTCGTCGCCGCTGTACATGGTCGCGCCGAGCGCCTCTTTCAGCTCCCCCATCGTGGGCGCGAACAGCACCGGCTCCTCGGGGAGGCACAGCGCCGGAATCCCGGTGCTGCGCAGCTGTTCCCGGATCTCGACGAGCCGATCGGGATCGCATCGGTTGGCGACGAGCGCGACCGGGGTCGCGTGCGCGGCTTTCACCTCGGCGATGAGGCCTTCGGCCAGACCGTGCAGTTCTGCCGGCGACCGGTCGATCGCCCTGATGGCCAACACCATCGGGGCAGCGAGATTGGCCGCGATCCGGGCGTTGTAGCTCAGTTCGGACGGAGTTCCGACGTCGGTGTAGTCCGAGCCCACGATGACCACGCGGTCGCACCGGGACTGGATGGCGTGGAAACGGGCGACGATCTCCGCGATCGCACCTTCTGGGTCGTCGTGGACCTGTTCGTAGGTGACACCGAGACAGTCCTCATAGGGGAGGTCGGCGGAGTCGTAGTCGAGGAGCAGATCGAGGATCGGATCCCGGTCCTCGGTGGCCGTCCGCGAGATCGGGCGGAACACGCCGACCCGCCCGCCGGTGGCCGACAGCAGCGCCAGCAGCCCCAACGCGACGATGGACTTGCCGGTCTCCCCCTCCGCGGAGGCGATGTAGATACTCGTCGTGGTGTCGGCGACGACCTGTTCCGCACTCGCGGGTCCGTCGGCGGTCTGGACTGCATCCGTGGCCATGCGCCCCAGCATAGTGGCGCTCGAGCCACGCACCCCGCCCGTCGGATCGAGGGTCAGATCAGAATTCCCGGATTGCACACGCCGGCCGGATCGAGCGACGCCTTCACCGCCCGCAACGCCTCCAGCGCCAGGGGCCCGATCTCGTCGTGGTAGGCGTCCCGATGATCCCGACCGACCGCGTGGTGGTGGGTGATACTGGCCCCGGACGCCCGAATCGCGGAATTGGCCGCGGTTTTCGCCGCCGCCCACTGCGTCAGCGGATCGTCGCCGAACGGTGCGACGACGGTGAAGTACAGCGAGGCGCCCGACTCGTAGACGTGACTGATGTGGCACATCACCAGCGGCGGCGTGCCCGACGCCGTGAGCGAGTCCGTGAGGGCAGCCGTCACCGCGTCGCGCACCTCGTGCAACCGCGACCAGAAGGCGACGGTCTCGAGCGTCTCGACCAGCACGCCCGCATCGAGCAACGGATCGCGCAGATACGGTGCGGCGAAACGGCCTGTCCGCCAGGACTCCCCGGGACCGTCGCCCAGCGCGCTGCCGCCGGCGTCGGTCAGGACCGCCGACGCCGCGTCGCGACGGCGTGCCACCTCGTCGGCGGCACCCTCATATCCGGCGACGACCAGACACCCCGCGGACCCACCATCGCCCGCTAAGCTCCCGGCGCCGGCGTCATCCGGCCCGCTCGCTTCGCTCCCGGCGCCGGTGTCATCCGGCCCGCTCGCTTCGCTCCCGGCGCCGGCCGGATCCGCGAGATTCAGCGCGGTCTCCACCTCGTCGGACAGCCTCAGCACCGTCGGCAGCGGACCGTCCTGGGCGAGCCGGCGAAGCGCGGTCGCGCCGTCGGCGAACGTGGCGAAGCGCCAGGCGTCGAAGACTCGGGCCACCGGCACCGGCCGGATGCGTACCTGCACGCTGGTGATGACACCGAACACACCCTCCGACCCCAGGACCAGCTGACGTAGATCGGGGCCGGCCGCCGAGCGGGGCGCGGTACCGAGTTCGATCGTGCCGCGCGGGGTCGCCAGCACGAGTCCCTCGACCATCTCGTCGAACCGCCCGTAGCCCGCCGACGACTGGCCGGCAGATCGGGTGGCCGCGTAGCCACCGATCCCGGCGCCCTCGTAAGACTGCGGGAAATGCCCGATGGTCCACCCCTTCTCACGCAGGAGCGCTTCGGCCGCCGGCCCCCGCAGGCCCGCCTCCAGGGTCGCCATCCGGGAGATCTCGTCGATCTCCACCACCCGGTCGAGGCGTCGCAGGTCGAGGCTGATCACACCGGTGACCGCAGCACGGTCCGGCGTCAGGCCACCGACCACGGACGTCCCACCGGTGAAGGGCACCACGGCGATCCGCCGGTCCGAACACAGCCGCAGGATCGCGACCACCTCGTCGTGGCCACCGGGGTACACCACCAGATCGGGCGCATCGCCGGCGTCGCCCGCACGCAACCGCAGGATGTCCGGGGTGGAGTACCCGCGCGTGTGCTGAACCCGTGCGGCATCCGCGTCGGTGACGTTTCCGGCACCGACGATCGCCGAGATCTCCTCTCGGACACTGGGATCGACGACCGGTCGAGGAGGGGTGATCGTCGCCGGGTCGACGCCGGAGTCGGCGTCCCGGCCGCCGGCGAGCGCAGCCGCCGCGCCGGGCAGTTCGGCCGTGCGCGCCGGGTCCCCCCATCGCGGCCGGCGCATCTGGACGACGGGTATCGCGGTCTCGTCGGACATCCGCTCGTCGGTCATCGGGCCGCGCCCGGTGCGGCACCGCCGGTCGGCGGAACACCCCCGGAATCATCCCCGCCGGGGGCGTCTCCCTCAGCGTCGGTGCGCACGACCGCCCGGACGACGAGTTCGGCGATCTGCTCATCGCTCAGGAAGCTGTCGGGGATGAGCATGAGGGAGTAGATGGTGCGGACGAGGAACTCCGCGGCTCCCCGCGGGTTCGGGAACAGCTGGTCCCCGATCTGGGGTTCGAGGTCGGGCAGGGTCTCCGACACGATCTGGTGGATGAGGGTGGGCCCGGCCGAATCGCTGGTGGCGACCAGCGCGCGCACGACCTCCTCGGGCTCCTTGCGCAGGACGTACTGCAATGCGTCGTGGTTGCGGATGTAGGGCAGCACGTTCACCACCTGCGCGTGGATCTTGCCCGCCGCGTCGGGTGCACTCGCCGACCACTCCACCAGCTTCACCCGCAGCAGCGAGACCTCGCGTTCCACGATCGCCGTGACCAGCGCTTCGCGCCCGCCGAACATCCGGTAGGCGGTGGCGCGCGCGACCCCGGCGTGCCGGGCCACCGACGTCAGACTCAGCGTCTTGGCCCCGAACCGGGAGACAAGCCCGACTCCGACATCCACCATGCGGTCGCGATCCATGCGAAAACCGTAGCGAATCAGGATGAGGCGGGAACCGTCGTGGTCGTCGTGGTGACGGTCGGCGGCGGGATCGCGGCTTCGGCGGACCCGGCATCCCCGGTACCCGGCTGCGGTGCCGAGTCATCCGCGGGCACGTCGGACTCGCGTGACGTGGAGGGCGCCGAGGGGGCCGGCGGAGGTGATGATCGACGGGCCGGCGGCGTCGTCCGCTCGGGTACCGGCGCCTCGGCGCGCGCGCTGATCGTGGTCTGGCGCTCGACGCGGTCGGCGCCCGTACCGCCGCCACGGCAGTCGACGACGAAGACCCTCGACACGCTCGGGAACACCGAGGCCCCGAGCGTCCCGCGCGAGCCCGGCCCCATCGACGCGGAGTCGGTGGGACGGAGCGCACCGCTCGGCGTCAAGGTGCACTCCACAGCAGGGCTTCGAGTGGCGTTGTTGTACAGAGTGATCTGCAGATGGGTCCCGTCGACACGCAACGAGCATCCGGGGATCGGCCCGGAACCGGAGAACGGTGGGCAGCTCACAGTGGGCGGCGCCGCAGGCGATTCCGAGTCGACGGTCAGCAGCGTCGCCACCGCACCGAGAGTCAGCGACCCGCCGATGGCGAGGCCGGCGACGAGCTTGCGCATGGCGGTGTCCCCTCGGTTGCGGTCGTGCCGGGAACCCGTCGTGGCTCGGGAGGCGTCAACGCCGGCGACGATGCGTCCAGGCTACGCGCACGCCGGGCCACGCGCGGCCGTCTCGGCAGCAATCGGCGCGCGATGGCGACGCCGGCCAGGCACAGCAGTCCACCGACGATGCCGACACCGGTGGGCAGCTCGCCGAGCAGCGCCCACGAGAGGACGATGACGAGTGCGGGGACCACGAGCGTCGTGGCCGCCATCGCGCTCGCGTCGGTCCGGGCCAGCGCGTAGGCCCACGTGGAGAATGCGATCGCGGTCGGTCCGACCCCGAGGTAGATGACCGCCCAGATCGCGCCCGGCTCGGCGCCGGACAATTCGGTGACGGCGACGGGCGCGAACGGCGCAGTCGCCACCAAGCCCGCGACCGCACCCAGCCAGGTGGCGGTCAGCGCATCGACGGTGCGCAGTGCGGATTTCTGGAGCAGCACGCCGGTCGCGTAGAGAATCGCCGCGGCGACCCCGAGCACGACACCGAGCCAGTCGGCGTGCGCGTCCGCGGTCGCCGACCCGCCGAGTGCTATCAGCACCACCCCCGCGAAAGCGATCGTCATGCCGATCACGAGATGGCGCGGGAATCCCTCTCCCATAAACAATCCCGCGGCGACGGCGACGAGGATCGGCGCCAGGTTCACGAGTAATGCCGCGGTCCCGGCGTCGAGGTGACGCTCGGCCCAGTTCAGCAGGACGGTGTACCCGGCGAACCAGGCGACGCCGTAGGCCGTCACCATGGCGAGCGCTCGACCCCGCGGGAACAGTGGCCGTGCCTGCGCCCCGGCGGCCCGTGCACGCAGACGCACCACCGCCACGAGGATCGTCAGCGGGATGACCGCGGCGAGCAACCGCAGAAAGGCCATGGCACCCGGGGAGAACGTGTCGCCCAGCGCACGGATGCCGACGAACGCCGACGCCCACAACACGACGGTCACGAGTGCGGCGAGCGCGGGCAGTGATGCGGCGGCGGACACAGAGGAGGCCGGCGTCAGGCGCGAGGACATGTCCTCCAGGTTCGCCCATTCCGCACTTCAGGACAAGTGAATACTCATTTCCGATACTTCAGCACCGCTGTAGCGTTCCCGTTGTATCGTCTCCGCATGGTCGACATCCACCGCCTCCGGGTCCTGCGCTCGGTCATCGGCGAGCGGTCCATCGGCGGGGCCGCGGCCGCGCTCGGATACACACCGTCGGCAGTCAGTCAGCACATCGCCACGCTCCAGCGCGAGACCGGGCTGTCACTGGTCGAGCGCGACGGGCGCGGCATCGTGCCGACCGAGGCCGGCCTCATCCTGGCACGCGAGTCCGACACCGTCTTCGAACAGATCGCGCGCGTCGACGGCCTGATCTCGGAGCTGCGCGACGGGCGTCTCGGCCAGCTGCGCATCAACTACTTCGCCTCCGCGGGCGCCACCTGGATTCCGCCGATCGTCGCCACCATCTCCCGCGAGTTCCCCGGGCTGCGGCTCGATCTGCGCCTCATCGAACTGATGGGTCCGTCGTCGGCGTCGCCCGACATCGAGATCTACGTGGCGGACAGCCGACGACCCTCCGCCGAGGTCGCGGGGTTCGTCGGTCGCCGACTGACCACGGACCCCTATCACGCTGTCGTGCCGGAGGATTCAGCGTGGGCCGCGCTGGACTCGGTGACCCTGCGCGAACTGTCCCAGGTCCCCTGGGTCGACAACGACGTGGCACGCGGACCCTGCCGGCAGGCACTGCTCGACGCCTGCACCTCGGTGGGCTTCGTTCCCGACTTCAGCGTGGAGACGCAGGACTACCCGACCGCGATCCGCTTCGTCGCCGCCGGCGTCGGACTCACCGTCGTCCCCGAGCTCGCACTCATCGACCTGCCACCCGGAGTCGCGTCGATTCCCATCGTCGACCCCACGCCCGCCCGCGAGGTGCGGGTGAGGGTGCGACAGGCCGGACTCGACCTACCCCCGGTCCGGCGAGTGCTGGACATGCTCGACGCCGCTGTCGCCCAGACGGTTCCGTAGGCTCAGCCGAGCTTGCGCAGTCGTGGGGCGAGGTCGCGCTCGAAGTTCTCGAGGAAGCGGCGCTGGTCATGCCCGGGGGCGTGGAACACCAGGTGGTTGAGCCCGGCGTCGGTGTAGAACTTGACCTTCTCGACGGCCTCGTCGGGATCGGACGAGACGATCCACCGCTTGGCGACCTGCTCGATCGGCAACTCGTCGGCCAGGCGCTCCATCTCGGTCGAGCTGTTGACGCTGTGCTTCTGCTCCGGCGTCAGCGACAGCGGCGCCCAGAAGCGCGTGTTCTCCAGTGCCAGTTCGGGATCGGGATCGTAGGAGATCTTGATCTCGATCATCTTGTCGATGGTGTCGACGTCGCGTTCGGCCTTCTCCGCACCTTCGGCGACCGCGGGCAGCAGCTTCTCGGTGTAGAGCTCGGGCCCCTTGCCGGAGGTGCAGATGAAACCGTCGCCGGAGCGGCCCGCGTAACGAGCGACGACCGGACCGCCGGCGGCGACGTACACCGGGATCGGCTGCTCCGGAACGTCATACATGTACGCGCCCTGTGTGTGGTAGTACTCGCCGTCGAAGTTCACTTCCTCGCCGGTCCACAGCTCGCGCATCAGCTTGATGGACTCACGCAGGCGCGCGAAGCGCTCCTTGAACTCCGGCCACTCGCCCTGGAATCCCGTCGCGTACTCGTTGAGTGCCTCGCCGGTTCCGACGCCGAGCATGATGCGACCGGGGTACAGGCAACCCATCGTGGCGAAGGCCTGCGCGATGACCGCGGGGTTGTAGCGGAAGGTCGGGGTCATGACCGAGGTGCCGATCTGCACCCGCTTGGTGCGCTCACCGACCGCCGCCATCCACGCGAGGGAGAAGGGCGCGTGCCCGCCGTTGTGCCGCCAGGGCTGGAAGTGATCGCTCACCGCAACCGAATCCATGCCGTGCTCTTCGGCCGCGACCGCGATCTCCACCAGCTCGCGCGGATCGAACTGCTCCGCCGACGCCTTGAAACCGAGCTTGAGTTCTGCCATGTCGCCTCGCTCCTTTGCCACCGGCCCTCATCGCCGGCCCGGGCCGGTCTGTCAGTCGGCCGAATCGTGTTGTGACCTCGCATACCAACGTAGAGCATGCGTGGAAACCCCGGCGTCGCCAGCCTGCCGCCGCGTCAGCCGGCCTGCCTTCCGGCCGTACCCGCCTCATCTACCTCACCGGCGGTGAGCGTCCGGGACGCTCCTGCCCTCGTGTCGGCGATGTGCCGCTCCAGCAAGTCGGCCGCACGCTCGGAGTCGCGGTCGCGCACCGCGTCGAGAATCGCGCGATGCTCGGCCACCGACACGTCGTGCCGTCGGCCCGCGGTCGGCAGGTAGTAGAAGCGAACCCGCTTGTTCACGTCGGCGACCATCGACTCGAGAACACGGTTGTGCGCACAACCGGCGAGGCCGACATGGAAGTCGCAGTTGATCGCGGACAGCACTGCGCCATCGGTCGTCGCGTCCTGACGTTCGACGATCCGCACGAGATCGTCGAGTTGCGCCGCGGTCCGTCGTTGCGCTGCGAGCCACGCCGCTTTCCGCTCGACGATGAGCCGCGCCTCGAACAGGTCCGACAGTTCGGCGGAGTCCCGGTCCCGGACGTAGGTCCCGCGGTTGTGACGACGGACGACCCATCCCTCGGCTTCCAGGGACCGGAGGGCCTCCCGCACCGGGATGTGACTGACCCCGGACTCCCGGGCGAGCTCGTCGGCGTTGATCCTCGTGCCCGGCGCAAGCCGTCCGGAGAGGATGGCCTCCTCCACGTCGGCGCGGATCCGGTCGGCAGGCGCGGGGGTGGCGCCCACGACGGGGGCACGCTCGATCATGCAGAGATCCTATATGACGACGGCCGTCTCGCGCAGAGGTGCGCATGGGGGCGTCAACACCGCGCGAGATCGCGCTCGCTGCACCGCGGACTATGCGGATTAATCGGCTGTTAACGAAGCTGCAACGGAAGCGCGACGCCTCCGGCGTTTCCTATAGGAACTTGCAACGAGGTTCGGGAGGAACCATGAGATCCACCTCAGACATACCGGTCGCCGGCACCAGCCCTGACGACGCCGACGGCGATACGTCGGCGTTCGACGAGTACGAGGATCGGCCGGTACCGGTATCGGCGCGCAAATCGCTCTTCGCGGTGTCGTCGGTGTGGCTCGGGTTCCCGATGATCCTCACCTGCGCCGTCTTCGGCGGCATGATCGTGTACTCGCTCGGGTTCTGGCCGGGTATGGCCGCGATCGCGGTCGGCAATCTGATCCTGATGGCCTACGTCGGACTGCTGAGCTACCAGGCGGGCCGCACCGGCGAGAACTTCGCGCTGATGGCGGCCCGCACGTTCGGCGCCAAGGGCTACCGCATCCCGGCAGCCTTCCTCACCACAGTGGTGATCGGCTGGTTCGCCTTCCAGACCGGTCTCACCGGATCGACGCTCGAGGCGAGCATGGGGTGGAACGCCACGCTGATCGCCCTGATAGCGGGCGTCGGCTATGTCGCGGCGACCCTGCTCGGCATCCGGGCACTGACCGTGATCGGGATCATCGCGGCACCGCTCTATCTGATCCTCGGCGTTCTCGCCATCGTCGACGCCTCGTCCGCGCCGGGCGCCGGAGATTTCGCCTCCTACACCGGCGGAGCAGGGGCCACCGCGCTCACGTTCGGAGCCGCGGTCACGCTCGTGGTCGCCCTGTTCGCCGACTCCGGAACCATGACAGCGGATTTCACCCGCTGGTCGGTCAACGGCAAGCAGGCGTTCCTCGCCGCGTTCAGCGCCTTCCCGGTCGGCAACACCGTCGCGCTGACCATCGGCGGCGTCATCGTGGCGATGGGCGCGGGCGATGATCCGGCCGCCAACGGCGGCGGATTCCTCGGCATCCTCATCGACAACGGCGGCGCGCTGGTGCCGATCGCGGTCGCCTTCGTGTTCATCAACCTGGGTTCGGTGTGCACGCATTGCCTCTACAACGGCGCCGTCGGCTGGAGCGAATTGACCGGCATCCGGATGCGCGTGCTCACCGTCGGACTCGGCGCCATCGGCGTCGCGCTCGCCGTCGCCGGCATCTGGCAGCACTTCGAGGACTGGCTCAACCTGCTCGGCGTCGTCGTCCCACCGCTCGGCGCGGTCCTCATCGTCGACCAGGTGCTGCCGCTGACCAGGCGGGCCGCGTCGTCCGACGCCTCGACACCGTGGCGCGCAACGGCGTTCATCGCGTGGGGCGCCGGTGCGATCGCAGCGCTCGTCACCCACTACTTCGCCCCGGCCCTGTGTGTCGTCGCGGTGGGGATCGTCGTGTCCGGCGCCCTCGCGGCGGTTCTGAGCCGGCGGACGTCCGCCACGTCGTCGACGCCGGACGTCACCGTCGAGGACACCACCTCGGCGCCGGTGTGACTGATGTTCGTCATCACCCAGATCACCACCCGACATCCGCACCCCCCGACCAGGAATCGACCATGACATCTGCTGCACCACATGAATTCTCGACCATCGGCGGCGCACGGCCGTATGCGTGGCCCTACGACGGCGGGTTCGACCCCGCCTCCACCGCACTCCTCTGCATCGACTGGCAGACCGACTTCTGCGGTCCCGGCGGTTACGTCGACTCGATGGGCTACGACCTGTCGCTGACGCGGGCACCGCTCGAGCCGACCGCCCGGGTCCTGGCCGCGGCGCGCGACGCCGGCCTCACGATCATCCACACCCGGGAAGGTCACCGCGCCGACCTGTCCGACCTCCCGGCCAACAAGCGCTGGCGGTCGGGACGGATCGGGGCCGAGATCGGCTCCACCGGCCCCTGCGGGCGCATCCTCATCCGCGACGAACCGGGATGGCAGATCGTGCCGGAGGTCGCTCCGCTCGACGGCGAGATCGTCATCGACAAGCCAGGCAAGGGCGCGTTCTACGCGACCGACCTCGATCTCGTGTTGCGCACCAACGGGATCACGCACATCATCCTCACCGGCATCACGACCGATGTCTGCGTCCACACCACGATGCGCGAGGCGAACGACCGCGGTTACGAATGTCTGATCCTCTCCGACTGCACGGGTGCGACCGATCCCGCCAACCACGAGGCGGCGCTCAACATGGTCACGATGCAGGGCGGTGTGTTCGGCGCCGTCGCCGCGTCGTCGGACCTCCTCGACGTGCTCGGCGCGGGGGTCGCCGACGCGCTCGCCGGATAGCGCTCTCGTCCCCGCGGGGCGGTGTGTTCGCTGCCGGAGGATTCCTCCGGCAGCGAACAGAGTGGACTTGAAGCCAACTTGAAGTTCTACCGTGGACGGCATGAGCATGCAGTCCGTGGCCTGGGACATGATGTACAAGTCCTCCACCCAGCCGAGCAGCAAACGGTTGCGGGGCGACCGCCGGGTGACACTTCGCCGGATCGGCGACTTCGCCCGCCCGCACCGGCGTCGTATCGCCTTCTTCCTCGTCCTGTCGGTCTTCACCGCGGTGCTGACGGTCGTGACCCCGCTGCTGGCGGGCCGGGTCGTCAACCTCATCACCGAGGGCGGCTCGGAGGCGATGATCGTGGGACTCGCAGTCGCCATCGCGCTGATCGCCGTCGCCGAGGCCGGCGCGGGCATCGGCGTCCGGTGGCTGTCGGCGAACATCGGCGAGGGCCTCATCCTCGACCTGCGTCGCGCCGTCTTCGACCACGTGCAGCAGATGCCGGTCGCGTTCTTCACGCGTACCCGTACCGGGGCACTGGTGAGCCGGCTCAACAACGACGTCATCGGTGCCCAGCGCGCGTTCAGCGACACCCTGTCGGGCGTCGTCTCCAACATCGTCACGCTCACCCTGACCCTCGCCGTGATGATCGCGATCAGCTGGCAGATCACGCTGCTCGCGCTGATCCTGCTGCCGGTCTTCGTCGTACCGGCGCGGCGCATGGGCCGGCGGATGGCCGCGCTGTCCCGCGAGGCCGCCGAGCACAACGCCCGGATGTCGACGCAGATGACCGAGCGCTTCTCCGCTCCCGGCGCCACGCTGGTGAAGCTGTTCGGGCGGCCCGACCTCGAGTCCCGGGAATTCGCCGAACGCGCCGACCGTGTCCGCGACATCGGGGTACGCCGCTCGATGCTGCAGGCGTATTTCATGACGACGCTGATGCTGGTGTCGGCGCTCGCCCTCGCCCTGGTCTACGGGCTCGGCGGATGGCTTGCGGTACAGGATCACCTGTCCGCGGGCGCGGTGGTCTCACTGGCGCTGTTGCTGACCCGGATGTACGCGCCACTGACGGCCCTGGCGAATGCCCGCGTCGAGATCATGAGTGCGCTGGTCAGCTTCGAGCGCGTCTTCGAGGTGCTCGACCTGCGGCCCCTCATCACCGACGCGCCGGATGCGATCGCGGTGCCCGGCACCGAGAGTGGCCGACCCGTGCCGGTGTCCGTCCGGTTCGAGGACGTCTCGTTCGCCTATCCGGCGGCCGACAAGGTGTCCCTGGCCTCGTTGGAAGAGGTTGCCCAACTGGACAATCGAGCCGGGACGACGGTTCTGCACAACGTCGACCTGGATGTTCCGGCCGGCAGCATGGTGGCCCTCGTGGGGAGTTCGGGTGCGGGTAAGTCGACCATCGCGAGTCTCGCGACCCGCCTCTACGATGTCGACGAGGGGTCGATCCAGCTGGCCGGGGTGGACATCCGGAAGTTGCAGACCGCGTCGGTCCACCGGACGGTCGGCCTCGTCACCCAGGACGGGCATCTCTTCCACGACTCCATCCGCGCGAACCTCGTTCTCGCGCGGCCGAACACGTCCGACGACGAGATCTGGGACGCGCTGCGGCGAGCTAGGCTCGACGACCTCGTCGGATCACTTCCGGATGGACTGGACACCGTCGTCGGCGAACGCGGCTACCGGCTGTCCGGCGGTGAGCGCCAACGGATGACGATCGCCCGACTGCTCCTGGCCCAGCCGTCGGTCGTGATCCTCGACGAGGCCACCGCGCATCTCGACTCGACGTCGGAGGCTGCGGTCCAGGAAGCACTCGGTGAAGCACTCGAGGGACGGACCTCGATCGTCATCGCACACCGGCTCTCGACGATCCGGGCCGCCGACGAGATCGTCGTACTCGAAGCCGGGCGCGTCGTCGAACGCGGTGATCACCCGACACTCCTCGCCCGCAACGGTCGCTACGCCGAGCTCTACCGCACCCAGTTCGCCGACGACGATCCCGAGGACTCGGATTCGCTGACGGCGTGAGCGCCCGCGGGCTCAGTCGTCGAGGTCGTCGAAGTTGTCGATCAACCCGCGGCGCCGGGGGCGGTCGTCGGTGTCCTTGACCCGCTCACCGAGGCGGCGCCGGAGCTGCATGCCGATCAGCACGACGTTCACGACCACCACGGCGATCCCGACGGCCACCCAGAACCACCGGCCCTCCTGCCACCAGCCGACGGTCAGCCAGCCGATGCAGAAGATGAGGATGGTCGCGCCGACGATGGTCAGCGTCATCGAGAACGTCTGCGCGCTCCGCGAGAAGTCGGGGCCGGTGGTCACGTCGATCTCCCTGGATGGTGGACGGCTGAGTGTCGCGGCCGTCCCGAAGGTAGGAGTGTCGTGGTGAACGGCGAGGTCAGGACTGGATCACCATGACCACCGCGACGAGGACCGCCACCACCACTATCGCAGCGACCACGAGCATGACCTGCTTCGGGCCCGGCATCTCGCCTCCGGTGACCAGCGCGCGCGTCGTCCGTCGCCATCGCCAGGCCCCGAGTACGGCCAGCGAAGCACCCAGCCCGACCATCAGGACGCCCAGCGCGACGTCGATGAGCGGGGTGGTCTCGTCGGGCGACAGGTAGACGACGGCGATCCCGGCCGCCATGAATCCGAGGGCGGTCCGGACCCACGCGAGCAGCGTGCGCTCCGCGGCCAGGGTGAACCGGGCGTCCACCGCGCCCGGGGGTCTGGTCTCCAACTCGTCGGCGTAGGCGGTGCCCGGGTTCGCCGGGGCCGGGGTGTTCACGTCGTCAGCCGGCGCGCTTGCCCGTTCGTTCGTCAGTGGTCTTGCCCTCTCGGATCGCGTCGGTGGCGAAGGCCGCGGTCACCTCGACCGCGTCCAGTGTCTCCGGGTGATGCGAGCTCAGCACCGGAAAAGCATGGATCTGCCAGGCGTAGATGTGGGCCACCGCGGTGACACCCGCCTCGTCGAGCGATTCGACGAGGTCGATGACGTCGGGCTCGAGCATCTCCCCCTCGGCCGCGACCAGGACGGTCGGCGGAAACGACGCGAGGTCGGCGTCGACGATGCGTCGCACACCCGACAGCGGGATCGGGCCCCTGTCGAACTGCGGCGCCAGCCGGGCCATCTTGGTCTTCGGCAGGTAGGCGTCGGAACGGCTGGACCGGTCCGGATGAGTACCCAGATCCATGTCGAGCAGCGGCGAGAACCCGACGAGGGCCGCCGGGGTCGGGAGGTCCCGGGCCGCGACCGCCTCGACCACCTTGGCGGCCAGGAAACCGCCGGCGGAATCCCCGGCGACGATGACCCGACGGAACCCGCGCTCGTTGATCAGTTCGGCGTAGGCGTCGACCGCGTCGACGACGGACGTACCGACACCCGCCTTCGGCAGCTGGCGGTACTCGAGCGAGAACACCGGCACCTCACACGCCCGCGCCATCCGCGCCGCGATCGAGCGGTGCGTGCCGAGCCCGCACACCACGAAGGCGCCACCGTGCAGATAGAGCATCGCCGTGTCGCTGTCCCGGCGCGACGGCCCGACCGGCATGATCAGTTCGGCGGGCCGGCCGGCGAGGACCAGTTGCTCGCGGACCACGCCCCGGGGCTTGGGTCCGATCGCGATGAGCCGGTCGATGAGGAAGAGACCGGCGAGTCCCGGCTTGTTGACCGGCCACAACGCCAGGGTCGGCTTCAGGAGCACACGTGCACCGAGCCACATGGGGAACGACCGCAGGCTGGGCCGACGGTGGTGAACGATGGGCATCAGATTCCTCCTGGCCCGAAACTACACCTCGGAGCCACACGTTTCAGTCCGTTCATCGGCGGCCGCGTTCACTGTGTCGAGGCCGGTCGGTCACCTTCGTCGGCTATATTCTCGGACTCGTGACCCCATCGCGGATGTGCCCGGCAGGTGCCGGTTAGGTGCCGATCCCACCCCAGTTCCTGCTGTCTGCGCAGGCAGACCCCCCTCGCACCCTCTGCGACGTACTCACCGCCACCGCCCGTGCACACCCGGACGCGGCGGCCATCGACGACGGCGAGATGACCCTGACCTACGGCCAGTTGCTGGCCGTGGTCCGCCGCACCGTCGCGCGCCTCGGCGAGGCCGGCGTCGGGCGTGGCAGCCGGGTCGGCATCCGGATGCCCTCGGGCTCGCGAGACCTCTATGTCGCGATCCTGGCAACCCTCTACGCGGGCGCCGCCTACGTGCCGGTCGACGCCGACGACCCGGACGAACGCGCCGAGCTCGTCTTCGGCGAGGCCGACGTCGACGCCATCGTCGACGCGGACGGACCCCGTTCGACGAGAACGGCGTCGACCGCTTCGACGCCCGCGGAACCCCCGGCCCGCCCCACACCCGACGACGATGCGTGGATCATCTTCACCTCCGGGTCCACCGGCAAGCCCAAGGGCGTCGCGGTCACCCACCGCAACGCCGCGGCCTTCGTCGACGCCGAGGCGGCCATGTTCCTCCCGGACGCCCCGATCGGCCCCCACGACCGGGTCCTGGCCGGGCTGTCGGTCGCCTTCGACGCGTCCTGCGAGGAGATGTGGCTCGCGTGGCGCAACGGCGCGTGCCTGGTACCCGCACCGCGCTCGCTGGTACGCAGCGGCATGGACCTCGGACCGTGGCTGGTGGCGCGGGACATCACCGTCGTGTCGACGGTGCCCACGCTGGCCTCGCTGTGGCCGCCCGAAGCCCTGGAAGCGGTGCGGCTGTTGATCTTCGGCGGCGAGGCCTGCCCGCCCGAGCTCGCCGACCGGCTCGCCGTCCCGGGCCGTGAGGTCTGGAACACCTACGGCCCGACCGAGGCGACGGTCGTCGCCTGCGCCGCACCACTGGGCGGCGGCGGTCCGGTACGGATCGGATTGCCCTTGCGCGGTTGGGATCTCGCTGTCGTCGACGCCCAGGGCCAACCGGTGGCCGAAGGCGAGGTCGGTGAACTGGTGATCGGCGGCGTCGGCCTGGCCCGGTATCTCGATCCCGCGAAGGATGCGGAGAAGTACGCTCCGATGCCGACGCTCGGCTGGGAACGTGCTTACCGCAGTGGCGATCTGGTGCGGCTGGACACCGCGGGCCTGCTGTTCATGGGCCGCGCCGACGACCAGGTGAAGGTCGGCGGCCGGCGCATCGAACTCGGCGAGATCGACAACGCGCTGCAGAACCTGCCCGGGGTGAGTGGGGCAGCGGCCGCGGTCCGCAAATCCGCGGCCGGCAACAGCCTGCTCGTCGGTTATCTCGTGTCCGCCGACCCCGGCTTCGACGTGGCCGGCGCGCACGCCGAATTGCGGCGCCAACTGCCCGCCGCCATGGTGCCCACTCTTGCCCTTGTCGACGAATTGCCCACGCGCACTTCGGGAAAGGTTGATCGTGATGCGCTGCCCTGGCCCCTGCCAGGCAGCGGCAGACCAGTGGATGACGACGTAGAACTCAGCGAGACCGAGCTGTGGCTGGCGCAACTGTGGACCGATGTCCTCGGTCTGACCGTCTCCAGCCCCGATGTCGACTTCTTCGCCGAGGGCGGCGGATCACTGGCCGCGGCACAGCTCGTCACCGCTGTCCGCGAACGGTATCCCGACATCTCGGTGGCCGATCTCTATGACCACCCGCGCCTGGGCTCCATGGCCGAGATGCTCGACGCCCGGCGCCCGACGACGAGCATCGACGAACGCCACATCGAACCGACCCCGCGCTCGGCCGGGCTGGCACAGCTCGCACTGACCCTCCCGCTGACGACGCTCACCGGACTGCAGTGGGCGACGTGGCTCGGCGTGGTCAACAACCTCGCGGTCCTCACCGCCGAGCGGATGGACCGCACGGTCGAGTGGCTGGTCGAGATCAACTGGTGGGTCCTGCTGGCGGCGTTCCTGGTCTTCATCACCCCACCCGGACGCATGTGCATCGCGGCCATCGGCGCGCGAGTACTCCTCGCCCGCGTCTCTCCGGGCGTGTACCCACGCGGCGGCAACGTGCACGTGCGGCTGTGGGTGGCCGAGCGGCTCCTCGACGCCAGCGGTGCCGCCAATCTGTCCGGGGCGCCGTGGATGATCTATCTCGCGCGGGCGCTCGGTGCGACGATCGGCCGCGGCGTCGACCTGCACACCATCCCACCGGTGACGGGGCTGCTCACGGTCGGCGACGGCGTGTCCGTCGAACCCGAGGTCGACATCTCCGGCTGGTGGATCGACGGCGACGACGTCCACATCGGTGAGATCGCGATCAAACGCGGGGCGTCGATCGGTGCCCGGTCGACGCTCACCCCGGGCGCGGTCGTCGGACGCGACGCCGTGGTCGCCCCAGGGTCGGCGGTGTTCGGCCGGGTCAAGGCACGCCAGCACTGGGCCGGTTCGCCCGCGGTCAAGATCGGGAAGGCCGAACATCCCTGGCCCGACCACCGGCCCCCGCGGGCGACGTGGTGGGTGCCGGTCTTCGGCCTGTCCTCACTGGGGCTGGCCGCGATCCCGTTGATCTCGCTGGCGTCGGGATTGGCGGTGATCGGGTCCTGGGCACTGACCGCGGACCGCCTGCGGGACGCCGGGATTCGCGCGCTGATCCTGCTGCCCGCGGCCACCGTCACGAGTCTCTTCGTGTTCGCCGCGATCACCGCGGCCCTGGTCCGGCTCGCCTCACTGGGTCTGTACACCGGTTACCACCCGGTGCGTTCCCGCGTCGGCTGGCAGGTGTGGATCACCGAACGCCTCCTCGACGCCGCGCGCACCTACCTGTTCCCGCTGTACGCGAGCCTGCTGACCCCGATCTGGTTCCGCATCCTCGGCGCGAAGGTCGGTGCGGGGACCGAGATCTCGACCGCACTCGTACTCCCCCGGTTCACCACCATCGGCGACGGCGCCTTCCTCGCCGACGACACGATGGTCGCGTCCTACGAACTCGGTGGCGGCTGGCTGCACATCGACGAGGCGAAGATCGGCAAGAGGTCCTTCCTGGGCAACTCCGGCATGACCGGTCCCGGCCGCAAGGTCCCCAAGAACGGTCTGGTGGCGGTGCTCTCGGCGACGCCTGACCGGGCGAAGTCGGGGTCGAGCTGGCTCGGCAGCCCGCCGGTACGTCTGCGCCGGACCGCCGCCGAGACCGACACCTCGCGCACCTTCGAGCCATCGGCCACGCTGAAGGTCGCCCGCTCACTCATCGAGACGCTGCGCCTGGTGCCCGTCATGGTGTCGTTCGGGCTGGGTATCGGCCTGCTGCTCGCGCTGCAATATGTGGCGGGACACGTGCATTACGGGGTCGCAGCCCTGGTGAGCGGCCTGCTGCTGCTGGTCGTCGGCGCGATCGCCTGTGTCACCGCCGCCGCGGCGAAATGGCTCGTCGTCGGACGCATCAGGGTGAGCGAGCATCCGTTGTGGAGTTCGTTCGTCTGGCGGAACGAATTGTCCGACGCCTTCGTCGAAACCGTTGCGGCCCCCTGGTTCGCCAACGCCGCGACCGGTACACCGATCCTCAACCTGTGGTTGCGGATGCTCGGCGCGAAGATCGGTCGCGGCGTCTGGTGCGAGACCTATTGGTTGCCGGAGGCCGACCTCGTCACCCTCGGCGACGGCGCGACCGTGCAACGCGGCTGCGTGGTGCAGACCCACCTGTTCCACGACCGGGTGATGGCCATCGATCGCGTCACCCTGGGTGCGGGTGCGACCCTCGGCCCGCACTGCGTCGCCCTGCCCGCATCCGGACTCGGCGACTCGGCGACCGTCGGCCCCGCGTCGCTGGTCATGCGTGGTGATGTCGTCCCGGCGCACACCCGCTGGCAGGGAAACCCCATCGCTCCCTGGCCGCGCTGACGGGGTTTCGACAAGCTCAACCGGCAGAGGGAAGCTCAACCGGCAGAGGGAAGCTCAACCGGCAGAGGGTGCGATCAGACCGCGGGCTCTCCGGCGGCCGGCTGCTCGACCTTCTTGGGCAGCGTGAGGAGCGTGGCGATCGACAGGGCGACGAGCATGATGCCGCCGACCAGGGCGAGCACCTCGAGCGAGAAGGCGGGCAGCACCATCATCACGATGCCGGCGATGATCGCGACGATGCCCGACAGGATCAGGAACCAGGTCGGGGAATGACCGGACTTGGTGATCGCCGCGTACAGGTCGGCGACGCCCTGGAAGATCCAGCCGATCCCGATGAACACCGCGAGCAGCCACACGGCATCGCCCGGGCTGAACAGTGCGATCACACCGGCCAGCAGCACGATTGCGCCGACGATCCCCAGCATCACCCGGACCCCGGTGCTCAGGAACGACGCCGCGAAGGCCTGGTAGATGCGGAAGATGCCGGCGATGATCAGCGAGATCGCGAACAGCATCGCGACGACGACGATGGTCGGCCCGGGCCACAGGATCGCGACGACCCCGATCACGATGCCGACGATCGACGTGATGATCAGTGCCGTGCGCACGGCACCGACCAGTTCGTCGGGGAAGTGTTTGGTGTACACCGTGGCGAAGGTCATGGTCGGAGGTTATCCGCCGCAGGAGGATCCGGCGCGCTATTCGCGCAGGAGTGGCACAAACCCGACCGTCGTCGTCGACGCGAATGAACACGGGGTAACAAGTAACGATGACCGATATCGCTTACTTCGAGCCGATCAGCGGAACCGGCGGGGCCGACCGCGGGATCCGGTACCGTCCGACCCGCTTCGCCGCCAGCCCGTGGGCACCCGGGACCCTGAACGGTCCGTCGGTGTGCGGCCTCGCCGCGCGCGCGGTCGAGATCGAGTTCGGCGGGGACGAGTTCCTACCCGCCCGGTGCACCATCGATCTCTTCCGGGCCGCGCGCGACATCGTCACCTCGACACGGGTCCGCCCGGTGCGATCCGGCGGACGCATCCGGGTCGTCGACGTCGAGGTCGTACAGCATCCAGACGATGGCGACGAGGTCGTCGTCGCCCGCGGTTCCACCGTGTTCCTGCGCACCTCGAGCAACCCGCCCGGGCAACGGTGGCATCGTCCGGCCGAAACGATCACCTTCCGCCCGCCCGCGGTGGCCGCCGAGGACGACGACCTCTTCCCCCGGTTCGCCTCCGACGCCACGGTCGGCGCCGTCGGCGAGTGGGGACGGGACATGGCGGCTCATCAGAACGCGCACCGCAAGCGACGGTGGTCCCGCGCCGCGCCCATCGTGACCGGGGAGAAACCCACGCCGTTCCAGAGCGCGGTCGTCAGCGCCGAGGCCGCGAGCTTCGTCTCGAACTGGGGCAGCGCGGGCATCGGCTTCATCAACTGCGATCTGACCGTTGCGCTGAGCCGGCTGCCGTCGGGCGAGCGGGTCGGCGTCGAGGCCGACGTCCACATCGAGGACGACGGTGTCTCGGTCAGCAATGCGGGCCTCTACGACGCGGACGGGATGTTCGGGACCGCTCTCGTGACCGCGGTGAACAATGCGGCGGCGCAGATCGACTTCACCACCGTGGACACCTCGGAGCGCTATCGTGAAGCCTGAGGACACACAGCCATTAGGCTCGCGAAGCGCCGTAGTGCACCTCACACATATATCTCAGGTCTTGATAAGGTCACGGCCATGACACGGCGCCTCTCACGGCTCTTCCTGGGTCTTGTCGTCTCCGTATTGGCCCTGGCCTTGACGACCACCCTGGCCGCCTCACCCGCGCACGCCGCCCCGCATGCCAATGGTCCGGCGACCATCGTCAACCGGTTGACCGGCCCGTTCGCGATGAACGACACCATCGGGCGGTTCAACATCGTCGGCACCGATCTCGGTGTCATGTGGGACAACGGTCGCGGCGAGATCCTCACCGCGTTCGGTGACACCCAGTCGTTCAACGGGTGGTCCCTGTTGTACGGCGAGCTCTTCTACTGGCGGTCCAACGTCCTGCTCCGCAGCACCGACAGGCATCTGAACGACGGGATGACGTTCACCTCGCATGCCGGCCGCCCCGGCCATGCGAAGCGTCTGCTGAAGCCGAACGTCCGCCGCGAGGTCACGATCATCCCGACCGCGGGTGTGGCCGCCAACGGCAAGCAGTACATGACCGTGATGTCGGTCAAACGTTGGGACTCGCCCGGCATCTGGACCACCAACTGGGCCGGTCTGGTCTCCTCCGCCGACAACGGGGAGAACTGGCGTGCGGTGAATTCGTTCCGTCCCAACGGGGGCGGCAACAAGAAATTCCAGATGGGCGCCTTCCTCAAGGTCGGCAAGACCATCTATTACTACGGGACGCCCGACGGACGTTGGGGCGGAGTCTATCTCGCCCGCGTCGACGAGAAGGACATCGAGAAGCTCGGGAAGTGGCAGTACTTCTCCTACGGCAATTGGGTACCGAACAACCCCGATGCCGCCACCCCGGTGATGGGCGCGCCGACAGGCGAGCTGTCGGTGCAGTGGAACGACTACCTCGGCAAGTACATCTCACTGGCCAGCCAGGATGTCGGCGTCACCCTGCGCACCGCCGACAAGCCCTGGGGCCCGTGGACTTCCGGCGAGATCGTCGCACCCTCGGTGGACCCGTACACGGGTTACGCACCCTACATCCACCCGTGGTCGAAGGGCAGCACCCTCTACTTCACCTACTCGATCTCCATCGGGTACCAGGTCTACCTGATGCGGCTACCGCTGCGTCGCGGCTGACCTACCACTGCCCACCCCCGACACGTCGGGAGATGGACATCACCGTCCCGTGATCCGGTCGGTTCACGCGAATTCGCCCAGCCAGTCGTCGATGGCTTGGGCGACTTGCGCCGCGGATTCCACGGGGGCCAGATGACCGACGCCGTCGAGCGTGACCAGGTCGGGACGGCCGGGTAGTAGCTGTTGTAACCGGGTGGCTTGCTCGACGGGAATCCATGGGTCGTCGGCGCCCCAACCGATGCGGGTGGGACACCGTACCTGTGACAGTCGTTCCACGACGGGCCTGGTGTGCTCTGGTCGCAGGGCCGCGATCTGCCGATAGAAGCCGGCTTGGCCGTTCCCGCCGAGCCATGGCTGGACGAGCGCATCGAGCTGTTCTGCGGGCAGTCCGTGGGGTATGGCTCCGGCGATGTACTCGCGTACCAGCGCGGCGTGCAGCGCGTCGGGAAGTTGAGCAAACACCTCTGGATGGTCAGCGACCAGGCGGAAGAACGGTGATCCCCATGGATCGAGGGTCACGATGTCCCAGAGAAACAACGATGCATACCCGCAATCGCGGAGTAGATGGGCGCCCAACGCGACCGCACCGCCGATGTCATGAGCAACGACATGCGGCCGGGTAACGCCCCACAACGACTGCACCTGGGCGAATCTCGACATCTGGGTTGCCAGGTCGAGTGGCGCATCGGGGGTGATCGATTGGCCGTATCCCGGCATGTCCCACAGGAACACGCGGCGATCGCGACCGACATGGCGGGCTACCTCAGCCCATACACGCGCAGACCACGGGGTGCCGTGACACATCACAACCTCTCCAACGGCCTGGTGCGTGGGCTCGAAAACGTACGTCGCAACACGTATTCCGTCGACCGTGAGGTAGTGCGGCCGCGGCAGTTCGGTGTCCATGAGTCAGAACTCGACCTCTCTCGGGTATCGGGATTTGGATAGACCGCCACGCACGAACTCAGCGGTGGTTGCTGCACTCAGGAGCGCCAAGAGGGCGTCAGTGCTCTATCGCCTCGGACGCGGGGGGTGTCGTCGCAGCTGCGGGCGAGGTCGGTGCGGCACCGGACCGAGTGAAGCAGTGTGCATGCAATGCCGCAAGTGTGGTGCGTACCGCCAGCTCGGCGGCACTGTCATCGAGTGGTGTTGTGGTGGTGAGAAATTGGTAGTACAGCGGCGATGACAGGTGGCGTACGACGGCTGTCGCGTCGGTGTTTGCGGGAACGTCGCCGCGGTCGATGGCGTCGAGGATCGGTAGCGACCATTCCTCGACGCGTCGCCGGTAGAACTTGGCCAGTGCGGTCTTGGTGTCCCGATCGTGGGTGGCTGCGGCGATCAGCGCAGCGAACAGAGGCCCTTGACGTGGGTGTGTGAGCGTCCGTACGAGCAGTTCGGCGTTGGCGCTCAGGTCGGCGTCCAGATCACCGGTTCGTGTCGCGGACACCGATGCTGTGGCCATGTCATCGAGCAGGTCGGCCACCAGCGCTTGAGGCGTCCCCCACCGGCGGTAGATCGTGGTCTTTCCCACCCCCGCCGACCGAGCGATCGAGGGCAGGTCGATTCCGGCGAAGCCGTGCTCGATGAGCGCGTCTTCAGTCGCGGTCAGCACCGCCTTGCGTACTGCAGCGGTGCGCCCGCCGGGGCGAGCAACGACCGGATGAACAGCGACCTGAGCGGCACTCGGGCGGGACTGAGCCATGACTTCATACTACGACCGCGCACGCCTTATCGGGAACCCAGTTCCCTTTATGGGGTTCGGCAGGTATCGTTGCTAATGGTTCTGTTGTCCCGTTAAGGAGTGGGTATGGAGTATCGGCAGGTGGGCCGTTCTGGTCTGGTGGTCTCGGAATTCGGTTTTGGTGCCGCCACATTCGGCGGACGGGGTGAATTCTTCGGCGCGTGGGGAGACACCGACGTCGTGGCCGCGCGCCGGCTCGTCGATCTGTGTCTGGATGCCGGTGTCACCCTGTTCGACACAGCTGATGTGTACTCCGACGGCGCATCCGAAGAAGTGTTGGGTGCGGCACTACGCGGTCGGCGCGATCGTGTCGTGCTGTCGACGAAAGCCGCGTTGCCCATCGGTGCGGGCCCATCCGATCGCGGGACCTCCCGCACGCGGTTGATCAACGCCGTCGACGCAGCGCTGCGGCGCCTCGACACCGACTGGATCGACCTGTTTCAGCTGCACGCCTTCGATGCCGCCACCCCCCTCGACGAGGTCACCGACACCCTGGACGTGCTCGTGCGCAGCGGCAAGGTGCGCTACACCGGTGTGTCCAACTTCTCGGGCTGGCAGTTGATGAGTTCACTGTCGACCGCCGACCGACGCAACGCCCCACGGCATGTCGCTCATCAGGTGTATTACTCGCTGATCGGGCGCGACTACGAATGGGAGCTGATGCCACTCGCCGCCGCCGAGGGCGTCGGCGCGATCGTGTGGAGTCCCCTCGGTTGGGGTCGGCTGACCGGACGCATACGGCGCGACGCGCCCCTGCCACCGACGAGTCGATTGCATTCCACCGCAGACGCCGGCCCACCGGTCGATGACGAACACCTCTACACCGTGGTCGACGCCCTCGACCACGTCGCCGAAGAGACCGGTCACACCGTCGCCCAAGTCGCCCTCAACTGGCTCAGCCGCAGACCCACCGTGTCCAGCGTGATCATCGGCGCCCGCAACGACTCCCAGCTCCTGGACAACCTCGGCGCGGCCGGATGGTCACTGACCACCGAACAGGTCCGCTACCTCGACGACGCCTCGGCAGTCGAGGCGCCCTACCCCTATTTCCCCTACCGACGACAGGAAGGCTTCGCCCTGCTCAACCCGCCCACCGTGTAACACATGTCCCGGCAGACGCCATGGAGACTGTTCAGCTCGTCGTTCGATCATCGGACGCGGTAACACCCAGCGAGGCGGGGGCGACCATCATCACAAGGGGGTTCGATGTAGCAAAGTCTTGCTGCACTTCCTTCCATCTTTGCTTCTTCAACAGTGAGGACCCACCCATGCTCCACCGCATCCGAGCAACCGCTGCCGGGATCGCCCTGGCCGGCGCCGCAGCAGTATCGATCGCCATCGCTCCGACAGCATCAGCGACCCCAGACCCCGCAACCCCGGTCGCCGCACCGGAATTGACGTTCGCCCTCCCGGCGATCAGCGGCCCGAATGTCGGCCCGGGCTATGTGGGAGGTGGATTGTTTCGCCAAACCCTGGTGACCGCCCGACCCGCCGCCGGATCATCGGTGTCATTCGCGGTCGCCAACCTGGCGCACTACAACACCTTCTACGCCTACCAGTACGTGCAGGTGGCGTGGCGCAACCTCACCACCGGTGCAACCGGCACCGTGGACCTGAGGCACTGGCAGCGACCGAACTTCGCCCCCGGCACCATCCCCCTCACGGGATACCCCTCCACCCTGCCCACCACAGCATCAGCACCGACCGGGGCAGGACCCGTCGTAGCGACCGTGACCGTTCTGCGCGAGCAGTACAGCGGCACCGTGGCCAACAACATCATTCCCGGCCTCAACGCACTCCTCGTGCCCTAACCCCTACGACCCACCACACAGACAGCAAGGGGCACAACCGATGAGGCATATCCGCACACTCACCGCCGTCGCGGCCGCCGCCACGACGCTCGCACTGGCCGGCTGTACCAGCGACCCCACCGACACCCAGTCACCGTCAGCGCCGGGCAGCGCAGCCACGGGCAGCACCAGCACATCGGCGGCCGGTGAATCCACTGCAGCTCCCCGCGGTGCCCCCGGCGCCGAAACCGGCATCGACCCCGGCGTCGATCCCGGCGGCGACGCCCCGGATCAACCGCAGCCCGCCGAGGCGACCGGTCCCACACCCGACCAGGGAGCACCCCCAGCCGCCGAACGCCCTACCGATCCCAACGAACCCTCCGCCGCAGGCACCTACTGCGGCGCCGGCTACAACGGCCTGGCCGTATGGGCCTTCGGACCCGACTGCGCCACCGCCCAATCGGTGTCATCGGCCCTGGGCGCTCAACGCGCCACCGGCGCCCAGTTCCCCATCACCGTCACCGTCGCCGGACAAAATTGGGGCTGCTACCAAGGCGGCACCACCGTGCCCTACATGGAATGCTCCGGCCTCGGCGCCGTCCGACTCACCTCCTGAGACACGTCCCCCCACGCGTCCGAACCGTCTAGGCTGTGGTCGACCCCAGGCGCGCCAGATCCGATTACCACGTGAACACGGCGAACTCCCCGCGCTCAGGTCACGTGGCCAGCGCCCAGCCCTCGCCGGCGATGGTGAGCACGACCAGCGGGATGGGGCGCTCGACCTTGGACTGGAAGTCCGCCAGCAGTGGGTTGTTGGCCAGCACCCAGGCCGCGAACTCGTCATACTCCACGCCTTCGAGCACCTTGCCGGTCCCCTGGTGGGTTTTGTCCCGGAACTCGATCCTGACCTGTGGATTCGCTTTGATGTTGTACCACCATGCCGGGTACTTGTCCTCGATGAACGAGCTCACGTACATGGTGTCGTCGCGGTAACAGGGTCCCAGTGGAGTCGTGTGTGGCTTTCCGCTCTTGGCCCCGGTGGTGGTGAGCAGGATGAGGTCGGTGCCCGTGTAAGCGCCGGCCACCTTGCCCGCGTTCTCCCGAAACTCCTTGATCACATCATCGTTCCAGTTGGCGATGCCGCCCTCTTGTTCCCACGCCTGGTTCCACGGCGCGTTCGGATCGTCATAGTCGGTGATAGTGGTCTGATCGGGCTGTCCTGCAGTCGATTCGGTTTCACTCATGATCCGAGTGTGTCGTCGAGTTAGGACAGTTACGGTCCTAACTCGATTCGATACGAAACTCGTCCTGCCGCCTGTCGGTAGGTACCCACCGACACGTCGGGGCGGTTGACGTCCGTTTCCGAACCCAACCGCCCCGGCGTCGTCTGTGGGGCAATCAGCCCTGGCCGAGCATGCCCTTCATCTGATCGATCTCCGCCTGCTGGGTTCGTTTGACCTCTTGGGCAAGGGCTTTCGTCGCAGGGTCGACGCCGTCGGCGAGTACCGCATCGGCCATCGCGATGGCGCCTTCGTGGTGCCGGATCATGCCCTCGAGCCACAGCCGGTCGAACTCCCCACCGCGTGCGTCGCGTAGGGCGGCCATCTGGTCCGGGGTGAGCATGCCAGGCATCGCGGAGTGACCGCCATGGCCCATGTCCCCGTGGTCGTCGCCTGGCTCGCCCCAACTCTCGAGCCGGTCCTCCATCTGCTCGATCTCGGCGTCCTGGGCCTTCTCGATCGTCGAGGCGAGGGCGATCAATTCCGCGTTGTCCGTTCGGCCCTCGACGAGTTCGGCCATCATGACGGCCTGGCGATGATGGCCGATCATCGTCGAGGTGAATTCGACGTCGGCCTCATTGTGGGCGGCCGACCCGGGCGCGGAGGTCGTCGCCGACCCGGAGGACGAGGTGGCACCGGCCGTGGTGCCACCCGGCGACTCGTCCGGCGAGCATCCGGCGACCGCGATGAGTGCCGCCGCGGTCAGCCCGATTCCCGTCGCTGCCCGAATACGGCGTCGAGATGTGTTGTACGTGTGCATGAGTGAGTTCCTTGCTGCTGTCGGAGTATCCGGCGGGCGCGACGGCCGGCCGGATGGGAGAGATGAGGACAGAGCGGACCCAGCGGTCCGCAGACGCTCATCTCAGCAGCGGATCACCTGTAGTTGCAGATGGGAGTAGATAGCCCACGGCGGTGGCCGACCCAGGACTGTCGTTCGTCGGCGGGCTATGTCAGCGATGCGCGGCAGCGCCGCGAGCGACCAGACGAGGAGGACGAGCACCACGGCCGGGAGATCGACGCCCGCCGCGCGGATGAAGACGCAGTCGTGCGAGTGCTCGCCGCAGTCGTCGGTGTCGGTCATCTCCGGGCCGGCCATCTCCGGCGCGGCGCTCATCGTCGACGACCCGCTGTGCGCCGAATGACCGGCGTGGTGCGACATCCCGATGTCGCCGCCGGATGGCCCGGCCTGAGAATGACCCGCTGCCGAAGCGGACGATGCCGGCGAACCCGCGTGACCCGACACCACCGTGTGCATCAGCATCACGGCGAGAGCGAGCACGAGAACCAGCCCGCGGCGCCGGCGTACGGCACCGCGACCCGTTCCACGGCGGCGGCTCACGGTGCCAGGTTACGAGCTCACGACGCCGGCGTCGACGCCCTGGCGCCGTCGGGGACCGACTCGTCTCCCGACTCCCCCGCAGCCTCTTCGGCAGCCCGGCGTCGTTGTCGTGGGATCAGTATCTTGCGGTCGATGACCAGGTAGGTTGCCACGACCGCGGCGGCCAGCGCCCACCCGAGCACGATGTCGAAGATGTAGTGCTCGGCGGTGTACACCAGGGCGAACGCCATCGCGAAGGCGTAGCCCATGAACAGTGTTTTACCCAGAGCCTTCACGCGTGGCCACATGAAGAGGGCCAGGAGCATCGTCAGACCGGCGTGCAACGACGGGATCGCGGCCACCAGGTTGGACTTGCCCTGACCGACCTCGACGAGGTTCGAGGCGGCGTGGATGTTGAGGAAGCCCCAGCCCCGCGCGGAGATGCGTTCGACGTAGGGATTGGCGTCCGGGTACGCGTTGTCCAGCGGCCCCAGCAGCCCGCCGGGTTCTTTCGCCTCGGGCGAGTACATGCAGATCGGGTCGCGCGGGAAGTCCTGGACCTCGGCCGCGGTGCATCGCGCGGCGGCCCACGGCGGAGCACCCGGGACGAGGGTGTATCCGACGAGGGCGAGGAAGGTCGTGGCCACGAAGCACGCCGCGTAACGTCGCCATGCGGCCCGGTCCTTCAGCCACAGCACCGCCGCGACCGCGTACGGAATGATGAAGTAGGACATGTAGACAACGCTGACGATGACCTCCCACCAGGGCGGGGTCGCCTGCTTGAGGTTCTCCTGCAGCCACGCCGTGGGATTGACACCACCGGTCAGCCAGGCGTCGAAATCGATCGCCAGGTGCCAGTGGGTGGGCATGTCGACGATGCGCGCGACGTCGCGCGTCCAGTCGTAGAGGATCAGGATCAGCGCGAACGGCGCCCAGTCGATGAGGATCGTGATGAACTTGCGCCGGCCGATACAGGCGGCGGCGAGTCCCAGACACATCAGGACGATCAGTCGCGTGCGGTCGAATGCGAGGCCATAGAGCGCGACGTGCACCGCCATGAGCACGACCCAGGCGCCGATCGCGATGCGCCGGACCATAGTCAGATCGCGGCGGCTCTCCGGGTCGGCCTCCATCTCGGCGGCCGCGGCCAAGTCGTCGAGGACCGGATTCACACCCGCGGGACCGGTGTCCTCGCGATCAGCGTCCTCACGTTCGGTGTCCAGCGAGGAGTCGGTCTCGGCGGTCGTCTCGGGATTCTGGCGCTCGTCGCGCTTTGAAGGTCTTCTGCCCGGCTGCGGGACGCCCATCGTCTCGTCGACACTCACCCGACACAACCCCGCCTGTCACACCCCGCAGGGCAACCACCCACTTAACCTGCCGTCAGTGTAATGGCCATCTCTTGTTGGCGAGCGACCCCGACGGTCAGGCATGTCGGATTCGAGTGGTTTCGGCGCGGCGCCGCCCAGCCCACGCGCGCCGACAGCGGTTTTCGCGGACGCCTCGCCCGACGGGGTGTTGTGGATCACACTGGAGTCGTCGATCCCCTGAAGGAGGTCTCGGTGCCCAATCGCTACCTGCGCTACGGCGACCAGCGCTACATCATCAACAAAGAGGCGGAGGCCCGCCTCAACCGCACTCTCGACGCCGTGTACGCCGACGGGACCCGCGGACACGAGTGGCTGAACCTCTATCACGACAGCGCGGCACCGTGCCGGCTCCTCATCGCAGCCGGGGTGCCGATCACCATCGAGACCGAGCCGTGCATGGGTGAGTAGCGGCCCCGGACAGGGGTTCGAGACGACGGGACGAATTCCGGCGCCCACGGCGTGTCCGCCGATCGACATCGACGGGGGCGTCCGACCGTCGGTGAGGACAACTATCGTTGTCGCATGCGCATCGGAGCACATCTTCGCGAGGACGCCGATCCCCTGGCCACGGCCGCCGAGCTCGGGATCGACGTCTTCCAGATGTTCGTCACGGACCCCCAGAGCTGGAAGAAGCCGCAGCCGAACCCCCGCGCGGCGGAGTTCCGCGAATCCGACATCGACGTCGTCGTGCACTCCAGCTACCAGATCAACGTCGCGAGCCTGAACAACCGGCTGCGGATGCCGTCACGCAAGGCCGTCGAACAGCAGGCCGCGGCCGCCGCCGAGCTGGGTGCCTTCGGACTCGTCGTCCACGGCGGGCACCTGCGCGACGGCGAGGACAGTGCCGAGGGATTCGCCAACTGGCGCAAGCTGTTCGACCGCCAGGTCGACAAGGGCGGCTTCGGTGTCCCGATCCTGATCGAGAACACCGCGGGCGGCGACCACGCGATGGCACGCACCCTGGAGTCGATCGACCGGCTGTGGGAGGCCGTCGGCGACTTCGACCAGGCGGGATTCTGCCTCGACACCTGCCATGCCTGGGCCGGCGGCGAAGATCTGGTCGGGCTCGTGGAGCGGGTCCGCCAGATCACGGGCCGGATCGATCTGGTGCACCTCAACAACTCTCGCGACGAGTTCGACTCAGGTCGCGACCGTCACGCCAACCTCGCGTCGGGTCACATCGACCCCGAGGTCCTCGTCGCGGTCGCCGAGGCGGCGGGCGCTCCGGTCATCCTGGAGACGCCCGGGGACGGCATCCCCGACGATCTCGCCTATCTGCGAGAGGCGCTGTAGGCGTTCACCTCACGAGGTCGGAACCCGCACCGGGTAGGCGGCCACGTTCATGACGACCGTCCCTCGGCAGGGCCCGCCGTAGATGGTGGTCCGCCACACACCCTTCAGTGATCCATCGCTCTGGGGCTTGTAGGTCGCGACCGACCGCGCCGGCCGCCACACCTTGGGCACGCCCACCCCCTGCCAGCAGTCCCACTGCCAGCTGTAACGATGCACCCACGAACCGTTCTGCCAGGTGTATCGCGGCGGCTGCGGCAACGTCGGATTGGCCGGCTTGGGACCTCCGACGACGGTCGCGACGCATCGACTGCGCACACAGTCGGTCGCGAAGGTGTAGTCGTCGGAGAAATCCGGTTCGCGCTGTCGGGCCGCGAGGCTGGTCCCGGTCTTGGACGCCGCGAACCTCTTGAGCGAGTACACGCCGTCCCACCTCGGCGCGGGCGCCGCGTCGGCGGGGGCGACGCTGACCAGCAGCCCCGCGGCCAGGGCGAGTACCGCGGCGACGACGCTCGCGGAGACGAGCACGCCGTTTCGGCGTCCGGCGGTGCGGGCTCTGTGCATTCAGTCATTGGAGCGCAGATCGGGCCCGCGCGTCGGCGTTGGGAGATTCTCGTGTCGAAGTCGCCGCCGGCGCAGATCACACATCTTCCGATTGATCAGACCGGGAGTTCGGTCTATTCTGGTGGTTACCGGCGAGTAACTTAGCTTGAGCCGAACAGTCACCTCGTCCCGGCCGGTACGCGAACATCTCGTGAGCGATCGGACCGGGCCGAAGACGCCAACGCAGACGGCCACACCAGACAAGGAACCACCATGGGCCATTACAAGAGCAACATGCGCGACCTGCAGTTCAACCTTTTCGAACTGTTCGAGCTCGACAAGGTACTGGAGTCCGGCGACTTCGGAGACCTCGACCACGAGACCGCCGTCGACATGCTGCGCGAGGTCCGTGCGCTGGCCGAGGGCCCGATTGCGGAGTCCTTCGTCGACGCCGACCGCAATCCCCCGGTCTTCGATCCCGACGAGCACAGCGTCACGATCCCCGAGTCGTTCAAGAAGTCCTACAACGCCCTGGTCGAGGGCGGCTGGGACAAGATCGGCATCGCCGAGGAACTCGGCGGCCTCCCCGCGCCGCGGTCGCTGTACTGGGCGATCGGCGAGATGATCCTCGGTGCGAACCCGCCCGTGTTCATGTACGCCGCCGGCGCCGGCTTCTCCAACATCTTCTACAACAACGGCACCGACGAGCAGAAGAAGTGGGCCGCCATCTGTTCCGAGCGCGGCTGGGGCGCCACCATGGTGCTGACCGAGCCCGACGCCGGCTCCGACGTGGGCGCCGGACGCACGAAGGCCGTTCAGCAGGAAGACGGCTCGTGGCACATCGACGGCGTGAAGCGGTTCATCACCTCGGCCGATCAGGACATGACCGAGAACATCTTCCACCTCGTGCTCGCCCGCCCCGAGGGCGCCGGACCGGGCACCAAGGGCCTGTCGCTGTTCTTCGTGCCCAAGTTCCACTTCGACTTCGAGACCGGTGAACTCGGCGAACGCAACGGCGTCTACGTCACCAACGTCGAACACAAGATGGGCATCAAGGCGTCGGCCACCTGCGAGGTCACCTTCGGTCAGCACGGCACACCCGCCAAGGGCTGGCTCGTGGGCGACGTCCACAAGGGCATCGCGCAGATGTTCGAGGTCATCGAGCACGCGCGGATGATGGTGGGCACCAAGGCCATCTCGACCCTGTCGACCGGCTACCTGAACGCGCTCGAGTACGCCAAGGAGCGTATCCAGGGTGCGGACATGACCCAGATGACCGACAAGGCCGCACCGCGCGTGTCGATCACCCACCACCCCGACGTGCGCCGGTCGCTGATGACCCAGAAGGCCTACGCCGAAGGTCTGCGCGCGATCTACCTCTACACCGCGTCGCACCAGGACACCGCCGCCGCTCAGATCGTGTCGGGCGCCGACCCCGAGATGGCCCACCGCGTCAACGATCTGCTGCTCCCGATCGTCAAGGGCGTCGGCTCCGAGCGCGCCTACGGCACGCTCGGCCACGAGTCGCTGCAGACGCTCGGCGGTTCCGGATTCCTCCAGGACTACCCGATCGAGCAGTACATCCGTGACTCCAAGATCGACTCGCTCTACGAGGGCACCACGGCCATCCAGGCCCAGGACTTCTTCTTCCGCAAGATCATCCGCGACAAGGGCCAGGCCCTCGCACATGTCGCCGGGCAGATCCAGACCTTCATCGACTCCGAGGCGGGCAACGGCCGGCTCAAGACCGAGCGGACACTGCTGAAGACCGCACTCGACGACGTGCAGGCGATGGCCGCGTCGCTGACCAACGATCTGATGGCGGCACAGGAGAACTCGGCCGAGCTCTACAAGGTCGGACTCGGTTCGGTTCGCTTCCTGATGGCCGTCGGCGACCTGCTCATCGGCTGGCTGCTCCTCCGCCAGTCCGAGGTCGCCCTCGCCGCCCTCGACAACGGGGCCTCCGACGCCGACAAGTCCTTCTACGAAGGCAAGGTCGCCGTGGCCAGCTTCTTCGCCAAGAACATGCTGCCGCTGCTCACCTCCGTCCGCGTCACCGTCGAGAACATCGACAACGACATCATGGAACTCGACGAAGCGGCCTTCTGAGACACTCTCCGCTCAACAAGAACTCCCACCGGTGCAATCGCCGGTGGGAGTTCTTGTTTGCGTGGAGTCAACGCAGATCGCGGCTCAGACCCGGCGATACGGTGATGTCACTCGATCACGCTGAAGCAGTACCCGACCGGCTTCGGCCTCTCCGCGAAGTAGGTCCCGTCCGAACCGGAACAGTCGGGCTCGCCCGCGGCCTTCGTGTCGACGCGAAAGTTGGTTCCACCCGATACCGGTGAACCACAGTCGATCTCACGGATGTCGGCAAGCGCGGTGCCACCGGTCGCAGACGGCAGATGGTAGCAACGACCCTCCTGGTACACCTGCGCCAGGCACAGCGCGCCATCCTCCCCCGCGACCCAGTACCGCGAGTACTGAGATCCGCAGAGTCCCTGCGAGATGGACTTCTCCGCGACGACGAAGTGGAAATCGGTGTCACCACACGATACTTCTGTGGCCTTGAGCGTGTCCGGCTCCGCGGTCACGGTGATGCAGTCGCCGGCATCGACGTCACTGACGTCCGAGATCCCGCCACCCTGCGCCGACGACACCAGCACCCGCGCCACGCCGCCGGCGATCACGATCAGCAACAACACCCCCACGACGCCCAGTGCGACCCATAAGCCGGTGCGCTTCTTCTTCGGCGGAGGCGGGAAGGGCGGCCCGGGTGGGTACATCCCTCCCGGCATCGGACCGGGTGGATACGGCTGCGGCGCGCCGTAAGGCATCTGATTCGGCGGCGGAGCCCCGTAGGGCTGATTCGGTGGCGGGAACCCGCCATGCGGTGGGTAATTGTTGGGTTGTTGTGGCCCGTACCGCGGGTCCCCCGGCTGATATGGCGAGTTGGTCACGCGCGAAGACTACCGGCACCCGCCGGTACGTCCAGCGCACCGGCGACCCCGCCCCAGACCTCCACCCCACACATCCACCACCGTTGGACACGTCCACCCCACAGAAGGTTGCGGAAGTGTCCAACGGTGGTGGATGTGCGGGGCACTCAGACGGCCTTCTTGCGCTTCCGTTGTCCCGCCCGGGCGGAGACAGCCGCGCCGAGCAGGATCATCCGCATCGTGCGCTCGGCGGCGTCGGCGAGGAGCTGCTCGCCGTTGGCGACCGCCTCCGACAATGGCATGGGTACCGCGATGATCGAGGCGATCGCGCCGATCCCGACGTCGTGGACCGACGGTGCACCGTGCCCGAGCGAACCCGCCAGTGCGACCACGGGCACACCCCGCAGCTGGGCGCGGCGAGCCACCTCGGCGGGCACCTTCCCGTGCGGGGTCTGGAAGTCGATGGAACCCTCGGCCGTGATCACTAGATCCGCCTTGCCGATCCGATGATCGAGGTCGATTCCCGACAGGCCGGAATCGAGCAGCGCGTCGAACCGGGAACGCAGGATTCCGCCGACCGCGGCGAGTCCCGCCCCGAGCCCGCCCGACGCGCCGGAGCCTGCTCCGTGGCGATAGTCGATGTCGGCCAGACCATCTCGCTGCAAGACGTCTGCCCAGACGTCGAGCGCGGAAGCCAGCGAGTCGACCTGCGCGGGTGTCGCTCCCTTCTGGGGGCCGAAGACACGCGCGACGCCGCTCGGTCCGGTGAGGACGTTGTGCGGATTGCCCGCGACCACCACCTCCGTCTCACGCAGCCGCGGATGCAGACCGGTGAGGTCCAGCGACGCGGCACGTGCCAGTTCGTCACCACCGCGTCCGATCTCGCGTCCGTCGCAGTCCAGGACGCGGGCGCCGAGTGCTTGCAGCGCACCGGCCCCGCCATCGCAGGTGCCCGAGTCGCCGCAGCCGACGAGAATCGCCGACACACCGGCGTCGAGGGCCGCGGCGATCAGCTGTCCGACACCGAAAGTGGTGGTGGCACCGGGGTCGCGCTGCCCCGCCGGAACGAGCGCCAGCCCTGCGGCAGCGGCCATCTCGACGACGCCGATACGGTTGCGGCCGACGCCCACTTCGGCCCAGTGCGACTGCACGGGCTCGCCGGTGGGGCCGCACACGGTCAGCTCGTGGAGCCGCCCGTTGCCCGCTGCGGCCAGGATGCGCGCCGTTCCCTCACCTCCGTCGGCGATGGGCGCGATGTCGACGCGCACTCCGGGAATCGTGCGCCGAACTCCCGCGGCGATGGCGGCCGCCACCGACACGGCGTCGAGGCTCTCCTTGAAACCGCTCGGGGCGACCAGGATTCGTTGCGGAACTCGGACGGACATCGGCACTCCTGTTGATCGATCGGACGAGGGTTGGTGACGGGATGGAAATCGGACCGGCATGACCTGCGCGGCACAGCTGTAAGGAACGAGTCGGTCGGCACGAGACGGTCAGGACGAGAGGAGGGGAAGGCCGAGATGCGGCCACACCCAGCAGGCGAAGACGATGAGCAACACCAGCGAGACCGGTGCGAGCAACGCCGACATCGTGAGGAGATGTCGCGGTTGATAACCCGGCACGTCGTCGCTCGCGGCGAACATGGCGACGGGTTTGGCCGAACTCGTGAGGGTGATGCAGAAGCCTGCGGCGGCGGTGGACAAGAAGGCCGCGGCGACCGGATCCACCCCGACGGCCGGGGCGGTCACCACGATGATGGGGATCAGCACCGCTGATCGGGCAGAACGGGATTGGATCACCAGGTGGGCGAGCAACGACACGACCGCCGACACGACGACGAACACCATCGCGGCGGCCGGGCCGGTCTCGGCGATGGAACCGAGAGCACGGTCCGCCAGCCACTGTGCGGCGCCGCTGGAGTTGAGGGCCATGCCGAGCGCGAGGGTGGCGGCCATGAACAGCAGCAGCGTCCACGGGATGGTCTTGAGTGCCGCGCTCAGCGTCGTCGCTCCGACCGCCGGCGCGGACGCGGCCAAGGCGCCGAGTACCGCGACGACCGCCGGGTCGACGCCGTGCAGCGGTTCGGAACACCAGAGCACCACCACGATTCCGAGAATGACGGACACACGACGCTGCGCGGCGGTGAGCGGTCCGGAGGTCGCCGTCCCGGTCTCCTCGAACGCGGCCGGCGGCACGCACAGCCCACGTGCCCGTTCGTCGTGATCGGTCATCAGCCACAGCGCCGCCTCGGCCGCCAGGTGCGACCACACGATGGCCAGAGGTACACCGAGGACCGCCCAGTGCACGAAGCCGATACCCTCACCCGTTGCCGCCGAGACGATCTCGGCGGTGATCAGATGAGCCCCGGCTCCCAGGAGCGACCCGACCGCCGAGAAGAGGATCACCAGCGGGAAGACCAACGCGAGGCACAGCACCAGGCGCGGCCGGTCGCGCAGTACCGCGGCGAGCGTGAGGAAGATCGGGAGTGCCAGTGCTGCGCGCCCGGAAGTCGCCGGGATCGCGAATGTGGTCAGCAACAGCGCGGCGGTGATCAGGTGGACCAGCTGACGAGGCGTGCGGGCCCGGCGGACCACCCGCGCCGACACACGAGCGGACAATCCCGACGCCGTGACCGCAGCCGCGATCACGAAAGCGCCTATCAGCAGCCAGATCACACCCGAGCCCAACGTTCCCGCGAAGGTGTCGGCGTCGATGATCCCGAAGATCACCAGCGCTATGCCGCCGCCCAGGGCGACGTAGGTGTCATCGAGCGGCGAGAAGATCCACGCCCACACCGCGACCAGGAACACGAGCAGCGTGACAACGGCGTCGAACGACAACCCACCCGACCAGCCGGCGTGTCCGACGAACGCGCCGGCGATCACGATCACGACGAGACCTGCTGCCGCCCAGGGCGACAGCACTCCGCCGCGGATGTCGGCGAAGCTGCGTCGAGGCGGCGGCGGCACCATCGGCCGGACGGGTGGGCGCGTCGCGTACATCGTCACCGGCCCCGGGTGGTCCGGGAGTCGTTCGGTCGCGGGCGGAACGTTCATGGCGACAACTATGGGTCGCCGGCGTGACACCTCCATGAGACGCGGATGAAAGTTCTTTCACGTGACCAGGTCCCGGACAACGAGAAACGCACCGCCAGATCGGCGGTGCGTCTACTCGTCGAGGTCCTCATCGCCGACGTCGGTCAGCTGCCCTGCAGCAGAAGGTTGTCCTTCAGAAGCATGTCGGGGTCGCCCACACAGAATGCGCGAACCAACAGGTAACTGTTGGGGTTGCTCTTGACCAGTTCCTTGCCGTGCCGGTCCGCGAACGCGGTGATCGTGGCGATCTGCTCGGAATCGGTGAGCGACAGATAGGTGCCGCAGGTCATCTCGTCCGGGTCGGTCGCCGCACCCGCCTGCGGCGGGACCGCCGCCGGTGGCCGGGTGGTCCGGCCGGTCGTGGCAGGTGACGTCGTGGTCGTCGCGGTCGAGGTCACCGCGGATTCAGTTGTCGTGATTGCGATCGGCGAGACCTCGGGGACAGCGGTCCCCGAGGTCTCGGTTGCACACGCGGCCGTGATCAGCACGGCCGCCATCGCTCCGATCAGACCCAGGCCGGCGTTCCGGCGGGAGTCCATCATGGCTGTTGACTACTTCGGTGGCATCCGGATGCCGCCGTCGACGCGGATGACCTCGGCGTTCATGTAGCTGTTGGTGACCAGCTCGACGACCATCGAGGCGAGCTCGTCCGGGGCTCCGAGTCGGTGCGGGAAGAGCACCGACTCGCCGAGCTTGGCCTTGAACGCCTCGGCCGATTCGCCTTCGCCGTAGATCGGGGTGTCGATCAGTCCGGGGGCGATGGTGTTGACGCGGATGCCGACCGCCGACAGGTCGCGCGCGACCGGGAGGGTCATGCCAACGACGCCGCCCTTGGACGACGAGTACGACGCCTGGCCGATCTGGCCGTCGAATGCCGCGACGCTGGCCATGTTGACGATCGCGCCACGCTCACCGTGGGCGTCGAGCGGCTCGTTGCGGCTCATCGCGGTGGCGGCGAGGCGGATGGCGTCGAAGGTGCCGATCAGGTTGATCGCGATGACCTTCTTGTAGGCGTCCAGGTTGTGTGCCGAACCGAACTCGCCGTCGCGGCCGATGGTGCGCTGCGCCCAGCCGATTCCGGCCGAGTTCACCAGCGCACGCAGCGGGCCGAGTTCGGTTGCCGCGTTGACCGCGGCCTCGATCTGCTCGGTCGAGGTGACGTCGACGCTGACGAACTGCCCGCCGATCTCCTTGGCGAGTTCCTCGCCCTTGTCCGCGTTGAGGTCGGCGACGACGACCTTCGCACCCTTGGCCGCCAGCTGGCGAGCCGCTGCTGCGCCGATGCCGGAGGCGCCACCCGTGACGATTGCACTAGCTCCATTGATATCCACGACTCGGAGCCTATCGATCGTTCTATCGCTCGGTAAAGTCCCTCCGCGAAACGCCCCGTCGGGTCAGACGCACTTCACGATCGGTTCGGGCGCATAACGGACGGTACGGGTGGACCGGTCGATCTCCCGTCCCGTGCGCGCATCCTTGATGATGCGGGTGTCCGACGTGGTGAAACCCTTGCTCCCGCTGCTGGGGATGCAGTCGTCTCCGCGCGGAACGCGGACGCGCTGCGGGTCGGTCGTCGCGTACCGTTCCCCGGTCACCGACTCCACCTCGAACGCTTTGGTGCCCCACAACCTCACTGTCACCGACGACGACGACCAGCTGGTCTCGATCAGGACGCCGTGCCGCGTGTTGTTGCGGAACTTCAGGTCGATGGCCCCTTCGAAGACCGTCGCCTCCCGCGCCTCGGGGTACCGCGAGATGTAGTACGCGTGCTCGGTGTGATCGACGTCCTCGAGTCCGGCGAAGTACGCCGCGTTGTACAGGGTCGTCGCGAACTGGGAGATACCGCCGCCGACCGCGGTCGACGCCCGGCCCTGGTCGATGATCGTCGACTCGACATATCCCTGCTCGGACCCGCGCGGTCCGGTGTGTCCGTTGAGCGAGAACACTTTTCCGGGCATGACCAGCGCCCCGTCGACCTCGGCGGCGACGAGCCGGATGTTCTCCCCGGAGGCACTCGAGAAGCCACCCGTCGTGTACTCGCTGATCAGTTCCGTGACACCGAGCTTGCGGGCGGCATCGGTCGTGAGCTTCGGTTCCACCTCGTCGTAGACGACCTCGACCGTGCGGTTGCCACCGTCGGCGGCCGCCCTCGTCGCAACGGCCTCGAGCGTCTTCGGCCAGTTGACCGATGCGCCGGCGACCCCGGGCACCACCGTCGGACGGCCGGACGCGAGGCTGAACCTCGCACTGACCGGGGCGCGCTGGGACGCGTCGAGGTCGGGGGCGAGGATCTGGCGGGCGACCTTCTCATCGGCTCGGGGCGTGAGTCCGCCGCGCCCGTCGGGACCGAAGGTCACCATCGACGCCAGGTCTCCCGCGGGTACCTCGACCGTCCGTTTCCGCCGGTCGACGAGACGCACGGGAGCCGACGTCACGCGTTCGGCAGGTCCGGCGACGGTGGCCGCCACGACCTCGGCGCTGACGGTCGGCGAGAAGGGCTCCATGGGCAGGTCGACGGGTCTGCCGTCCAGCCAGTGGTCGACGAGGGCGGCGGCTGCCGCGTCCCGGGCGATGCGCTCACCCGCGGCGGGTTGATCTCCGACGGGCCGGGTGCCGTCGTAGTGCACGCCACCTTCGACCGCCGCCTTCTCGAGTGATGTGCGCTGGGCGTCGAGAGCGGCGTTCATCGCGGCCCGATCCAGCCTGACGACCGGTTCGACGTGGGCGTCCCGGCCGAACAGGGCGCCCAGTCGCACGAGAGGGTTGCGCGGTTGCTCGAGCAGACGTGTGCGTGTCGCGTCGAGGTCGAAGGAGAGTCCGAGATCGGCCGGCGCGACTTCGGCCGAACCCTCCGGCGTCCGCACGATGACCGGCTGGGTCGAGCGCGCCGCCAGCTCGTCGAGGACGGGAGTGAGTCCGGCGGTGTCCCGACCACCTGCGTCGATTCCGCCGACGACGGCGTTGCGCGCGGAATCGGAGCGGGTGGCGACGAATTCGGCGGCGAGGACGAGGGTGACCACGGCGACGACGGCGAGCACGGCGCGAAGCGCGGATCGTGCTCGGCGAGAGCCTGGGGTCACAACTCCATCCATCGTGGCTGACAGCCGGGTGGGGCTGACGAGTGGGCAGATCAGGGGGTGGCCGCAGAACTACGGTCGGAAAGTAGGCGCTCCGGCCGAGCTGTCGGGTCGGGGGTCTGACAGCGCAGCCGGAGCTATAGACATATTTACGCTACTTTTCGGCCGGAGGCATCCCCGAAAGGACGATTCTGCCGAATATGTGACGAAGTACCCCGTTTCGTCCCACGAAGGTGAGACGGATCGGTTGATCAGTCGCCAACCCGTCCCACCTGTCGGGATCCGGTCCCTCGCCGCGTCGGATGCGACCTCGTCCGGGTCAGCCCTCGATGATCGCGGTGACGCCCTGCCCGCCGGCGGCACAGATCGAGATCAGTGCGCGACCGCCGCCGTTCTCCTTGATCTGCTTGGCCGCCTGCGCGACGATCCGGCCGCCGGTGGCGGCGAACGGGTGACCCGCGGCCAACGACGAACCGTGGACGTTGAGCTTGCTGCGGTCGATCGAACCCAGCGCGGAGTCGAGGCCGAGACGCTCCTTGCAGTACTCCTCGGACTCCCACGCCTGCAGGGTGGCGAGGACCACCGACGCGAAGGCCTCGTGGATCTCGTAGAAGTCGAAGTCCTGCAGGGTGAGTCCGTTGCGGGCGAGCAGTCGCGGAACCGCATAGGTCGGCGCCATCAGCAATCCGTCGGGACCGTTGACGTAATCGACTGCGGCCGTCTCGCTGTCGACGAAGTAGGCGAGCACCGGTAGTCCACGGTCGGCGGCCCACTCGTCGCTGGCCAGCAGCACGGTCGACGCGCCGTCGGTGAGCGGCGTCGAATTGCCCGCCGTCATGGTCGCGTCGCCTAGGGAGACACCGAAGACCGGCTTGAGCTTGGCGAGCTTCTCCGCGGTGGAGTCACCGCGCAGGTTCTGGTCGCGGGTCAGGCCGAGGAACGGGGTGATCAGGTCGTCGAAGAAGCCCGCGTCGTACGCCGCTGCCATGTTCTGGTGGCTGCGCGCGGCGAGCTCGTCCTGGTCGGCGCGCTTGATGCCGAACTCCTTGGCGGTGACGGCGGCGTGCTCACCCATCGACATGCCGGTGCGGGGCTCGCCGTTGCGCGGGATCTCGATGCCGAGCTTGGTCAGCAACTTCGCGGCGCCGAGGATCTGGTCCTTGGTGCTGCGTGCCCGGTTGACCTCGAGCAGCTGACGACGCAGCCCCTCACCCACGGCGATCGGGGCGTCGGAGGTGGTGTCGACGCCGCCGCCGATCGCGGCGTCGTAGCGGCCACGGGCGATGCCGTCGGCGACCGTCGTGATGGCCTGCAGACCCGTTCCGCACGCCTGCTGGATGTCGAAGGCGGGGGTGTACGGCGAGAGGGCTGAACCGAGCACGGACTCGCGGATGAGATTGAAATCACGAGCGTGCTTCAGCACGGCACCGCCGGCGACCATGCCGAGTTGCTCACCCTGCAGGCTGAACCGGCTCACCAGGCCGTCGAGGGCCGCGGTGAACATCTCCTGATTGCCGACCTTCGCGTACGCCTTGTCCTGGCGCGCGAACGGGATGCGGTTGCCGCCGAGGATCGCGACCGGGCGGTCGGTCCGGGTCTTGGGCTTGCTGGCGGGGTTGGACTGTTCGGCCACGTCGATCTCCCAGGGTCGTGTGCGGTATCTATAGCGTATTCTTACTCATCAGTAAGTTCGTTGTCGAACGACCGTCAGAGGAGATCACCGTGGCCGCCAACGGAAACACTGGCCTGTACTCGAGCTTCGTCCATTCCGCGCCCGGCGCATTCATCGCCAAGCAGGCCGGATTGCCCGTCCCGCCGCCGCTGCGGCGCTACAAGCCCACCGAGCCGCCGCTGCCCGGTCCGGTGCTGCTCGGCGGGTCCGGCCGACTCGTCGAACCACTTCGCGAGATGCTCTCCACCGAGGACTACGACCTCATCCAGAACGCCACGACCGGCCGCAGCGCCGACAAGTTCGGCGGCCTGGTCTTCGACGCGACCGGCATCACCTCCCCCGCCGAGCTGCGTCAGCTCTTCGAGTTCTTCCAGCCCGCGATGCGTTCGACCGCACCGTGCGCCCGGTTCCTCGTCATCGGCACCACCCCGGAACTGGTGACCGACCCGTCCGAGCGTGTCGCACAGCGCGCACTCGAGGGCTTCACGCGCTCGCTGGGCAAGGAACTCCTGAAGGGCTCCACCGTCCAGCTCGTCTACGTCTCCCCCGACGCCAAGACCGGTCTGACCGGACTCGAGTCGACCGTACGCTTCGTCCTGTCGGCGAAGTCGGCTTTCGTCGACGCCCAGGTCATCCGGGTCGGCGGCGCCGATGCGACAGCCCCGAAGAACTGGGACAAGCCGCTCGAGGGCAAGGTCGCCGTCGTGACCGGTGCCGCGCGCGGCATCGGCGCGACGATCGCCGAGGTGCTCTCGCGCGACGGCGCGCACGTGATCGCCGCCGACGTCCCGCAGGCGGGTGACGCACTGTCGGAGACCGCGAACAAGGTCGGCGGCACGGCCTTCCCGCTCGACGTCACCGCCGCCGACGCCGGCGCCAAGCTCGCCGAGCACGCCCTCGAGCGGCACGGCGGCATCGACATCATCGTCAACAACGCCGGCATCACCCGCGACAAGCTGCTCGCCAACATGGACGACGCCCGCTGGGACGCGGTCATCGCGGTCAACCTCATCGCACCGCAGACCCTGGTGGAGACGCTGCTCGAGAAGGGTGCGCTGCGCGAGGGCGGCGCCGTCGTCGACGTGTCGTCGATCGCCGGCATCGCGGGCAACCGCGGCCAGACCAACTACGGCGCCTCCAAGGCGGGTGTCATCGGACTCGTCGACGCCTACGCGCCGATCCTGGCCGAGAAAGGCATCACCATCAACGCGGTGGCCCCCGGCTTCATCGAGACCAAGATGACCGCGGCCATCCCGCTCGCGACCCGCGAGGCCGGACGCCTGATGAGCTCGCTGCAGCAGGGCGGCCAGACCGTCGACGTCGCCGAGACCGTGGCCTACTTCGCCAACCCGGCGAGCAATGCCATCACCGGCAACGTGGTCCGCGTCTGCGGCCAGGGATTCCTGGGGGCCTGATGCCGAAGACGATCACACTCCCGGCGGCACCCGGCACCGGTGAGCTGTACGGCAAGGCGGTCACCGCGCTGCTGCCCGGCATCGGCAAGCCGCCGCGTGTCCCCGCCGACGCGACCGCACCCGAGACGCGCTACCGGCTCGAGGGCATACGGGTGGACTCGGCTGCGCTGCAGGCGTATTGCCACGCGACGGGGCAACGATTCGGCGACACCCTGCCACTGACGTACCCGTTCGTGCTCCAGTTCCCGGTGACCATGAAACTGATGACGTCCGACGAATTCCCGTTCGGCGCCGTCGGTTCCGTGCACATGACGAACACGATCGAGCGCAAGCGGCCCATCGCGGCCGGCGAACCGCTCGACATCGTCACGCACGCGCAGAATCTCCGGGAGCACCGCAAGGGCATCCTGATCGATGTCGTCAGCGAGGTCAGCGTCGGATCGGAACTGGTCACCACGCAGACGGCTACCTTCCTGAAGCAACAGCGCACCAGCCTGTCCGACGAACCGCGTGGTCCCGAACCGAAGTCGAAGACCCCGCCGCCGCCGGACGCGATCCTCGCCGTCGACCTCAAGCGGATCCGCGAGTACGCGGCCGCCTCGGGCGACCGCAACCCGATCCACATGGGCAACCTGCCGGCCAAGGCCTTCGGTTTCCCCAAGGCGATCGCCCACGGGATGTGGAGTGCGGCAGCGGCCATCGCGAACGTGGAGGCGCAACTGCCCGACGCGGTCACCTACGACGTCAAGTTCGGCAAGCCGATCCTGTTGCCTGCCAAGGTGAATCTGTACACCCGCCGCATCGACGGCAAGGGCAGCTTCGACATCGCGATCCGCGACCGTCGCAAGGGATTCCCGCACCTCACCGCGACCACGCGGGAGGGCTGAGGGCTTCCGCTCTTCGCTCCCGCGGTCCCGTTTCCGTCCCGCTGATCGGATCTGATCAGCGGCTGGGAACCGGGGCCGCGGGAGTTTCTGCGGCACAGAGGTTGTCAGCTCTCAAAAGGCCCAGAGGCTGCGCTCCCGCGCTCGTCCGGGGCCAAGTCGCTCAGGAGTCGGTACCGACACCCTTCAGGCCGCGCCAGGTGATGCCGACGAGGAGGTTGGTGGCCTTCTCGAGGTCGACGTCGCCCTCGGTGATGCGGTCGGCGACCGCCTCGGCGGCACCGACGATCGAGACGGCGGTGAGTTCGAAGTCGAGATCGCTGGCGCCCTCGACCGTGGTGCCGGCCTTGATCAGCTCGGTGACCATCTCGGTGACGCGCTGGCGGCTCTCGGAGACGATGCCGGCGAAACCGGCCGTGCCGATGGCCACGCGGTACAGAACTCGCCAGGACTGACGGTGCTCGTGCACGAAGCGGAGAAACTCGCGGATCACCGTGACCGCCTGCTCGCGCTGCGAGAGCGAGGGATCGAAGCCGACGCTCATCGCGTCGATGAACAGGCCCGACTCGCGGGCGATGCAGGCACTGAAGAGCTCGTCCTTGGAGCCGTAGTACAGATACAGCATCGGCTTGGAGATCTGCGCCTCGGCGGCGATCGCATCCATCGACGTCTCACGGAAGCCGTTCTGCGCGAACACCTTGACGGCCGCATCGAGCATCTGCTGCTCGCGCACCGCGCGCGGCAGTCGCTTGGTTCCGCCCGACATGACCGCCACCTCCGTTCACCACATCCGTTCGACCGACGATATCAACAACTTACCAATCGGTAAGGTGAAACCCCATTCGCATGGGCCGGGCCTGCGCAGTTCAACATTTCACCACACCCTTGGACCGCAGGATGCGCACCACCTTGTCGTCGAGGCGGGCGGGTGCGAGACGACCGGTCGACACCGCGCGCTCGAGATTGTCGAGCACCGAGTCGACGCGGTCGGTGGACAGCCACAGCGCGACGTCGCCGCCCGCGAGGATGAACTTCTCCACCGCCTGCTCGATGGGGTACTGCGCGCTGATCGCCGCCATGCCCGACAGGTCGTCGGAGTAGATCACGCCGTCGAAGCGCGGACCGTCGTAGCCGACACCGGTGCGCAGCATCTGGATCGCGGGCCGGCTGATGCTCGCGGGCAATCCCTTCGTCAGGCCCGGGACGATCAGGTGTCCGACCATCGCTCCCGCGGTCCCGGGGTCACGCAACAGCGTCCGGAACGGCACGAGGTCGCTGTCCTGCAACTCGGCGAGCGAGGGGACGGTCACGACACCCAGGTGCGAGTCGCCCGAGCCGTGTCCGTGCCCCGGAAAGTGCTTGTACACCGGCGTGATTCCCGCGTCGGCCAGCCCGGCGGCGTAGGCGCCCGCATATCGGGTGACGACCGCGGGGTCGTTGCCGAAGGAGCGGTCGCCGATCACCTCGTCATCAGATTCGTCGCTGACGTCGGCGACGGGAGCGAAGTCGACGGTGACCCCGAGGCTCTTCAGCTCGCGGCCCACGCCGGCCGCGATCGCCCGCACCTGCTCGGGCGTCTTGGTCTGCGCCAGCTCGCGCGGCGAGGCGTGGTCGATACCGAGGGCCGACAGCCGCGACACCCGGCCGCCTTCCTGATCGACCGTGACCATCAACGGAATCGAGGAATTCTGCGAGATCCGTGCTGCCGCACCGCTCGTCAGGATCGCCTTGTCGGTCCAGCTCCCGACGAAGATCCCGCCGATCTCCTCGTTCTCGACGATCTGCTGCGCATCGGCCGCCCCGGTCACACCGACGACGATCAGCTGCGCGAGCTTCTGGCGGACCGACAATTTCGCGAGTTCGGTTGCACCGCAAGCATTCGCGACCGGGGTGACGGATGTCGACGCCGATGAAGACGTCGCCCCCGCATCGGCCGACGCCGAGTACGAGGGCGTCGGCGGTGGCGAGTCCGGCGTCGACGACGTGCACGCCGCGAGCGCCGCACACACCACGGCGACCGTTCCCGTCGTCACCGCATTGCGAATCCACGCGTGACGAACCCCCTCAGGACGAATCCGCCGGGGTCTGCGAGTTGGGCCCATGGCTCGAGTCTGGCATGTAGTCTGAGCCAATGGACGCGGGGTCCGTTTCGTCCGGGTCCGCCGCCGCCGGAAGCGGCAGCGGCGGTGACAACGGCGCGCAGACACTGATGATCGCCTACGACGGATCACCGAACGCCGATCGCGCCATTCGCTACGCCGGACAATTCCTACGCGCGCAGTCCGCGGTGGTCGTCACCGCCTGGCAGCCCGGCGGCATGACCCCGGCGCGGATGTCCACCCTCGCGGGCGGGATGCAACCGTTCATCGACACCCAGCTCGACGCCGGCGTCGACCAAGCCCTCGAAGACGAGGCCGCCGCAATCAATGAGCGTGGCGTGACGCTCGCCGCCGAGTGCGGGCTGTCCGCGCGTGGAACGCTCGTCGAAGTGGAGTCGACGGTGTGGGGCGCGCTCGTCGCCGCGGCCGAGGCGCTCGACGTGGACCTCCTGGTCACCGGCACCCGCGGGGCGTCGGGACTCAAGGCATTGTTGCGCTCCAGCGTCGCCGAGCGGGTTCTCAAACACTGCCATCGGCCGGTGTTCATCGTTCCCGCCAAGTGCGACAAGGAGCCACAGGTCACGCCGTAGATGTCCTGATCTGTGGGATGCGTGGCCTGGACGCCACGGTGTGGGTCGGAAACGATGTCCTCATGACTCGATCGGTGCTGATTCTCGGCTATCCCGGGGTGCAGGCCCTGGACGTGACCGGTCCCGCCGACGTGTTCACCACCGCATCCCTCGCGCTCGCCGACCGGGGCTCACCCATCTCCTACGACCTGCGTCTGGTCTCGCACTCGGGACAACCCGTCGGCACCGGCGTCGGCCTGGAGTTCGTCGCGCACCCGCTGCCCGATCCGGCCGATCCGATCGACATCCTGATCCTTCCCGGTGGCACCGGCGTCCACGACGCTTCTCGGGATCCCGATCTCGTCGACTGGATCCGGCAGGCCGCCGGACGGGCGAGACGGGTCGTCAGCGTGTGCAACGGCGCGTTCCTCGCAGCCGAGGCGGGCCTGCTCGACGGCAAACGCGCGGCGACCCACTGGGCGGCCGCCGGCCTGCTCGCCGAGCGGTACCCCTCGATCGAGGTCGACGCCGAAGCCCTGTTCGTCCGCGGCTGCGACCGTGTGTGGAGTTCCGCCGGAGTCACCGCAGGCATCGACCTCTCGCTCGCCCTCGTCGAAGAGGACCACGGCACCGACCTCGCGCAGCTCGTCGCACGGTGGCTCGTCCTCTACATGCGGCGCCCCGGCGGTCAGAGCCAGTTCGCGCCACCGGTGTGGATGCCGCGGGCCCGGCGCACGGTGATCCGCGAGATCCAGGAGCGCATCGAGGGCGAACCGAGCCGGCCACACCGCGTCGACGACCTCGCCCGCGACGCGTCGATGAGTCCTCGTCATTTCTCCCGCATCTTCACCGACGAGACCGGCGAAGCGCCCGGCGCCTACGTCGAACGAATCCGGACCGACGCCGCCCGACGCGCACTCACCGAGAGCGACGACACGATGCCGGTGATCGCCACCCGGTGCGGATTCGGGTCCGCCGAGACGATGCGCCGAACTTTCGTCCGGCGACTCGGCGTACCGCCGGAGACCTACCGCCGCACCTTCCGCTGATCCCGCTCCCCCTCGCCACTTCTCCGCCCATCCCACCTACCGAAAGGCCCCCCATGACCCAGATCGCGATCGTCCTCTACCCGCAGTTCACCGCGCTGGACTTCATCGGCCCCTACGAGGTGCTGCGCACCCTGCCCGACGCCGAGGTGAGGTTCGTCTGGCACGAGCCGGGGCCGATCGTCGCCGATTCGGGCGTGCTCGTCGTCGGTGCCACGCATTCGTTCGACGAGACGCCGTCGCCGGACGTCGTCCTCGTGCCGGGCGGGCCGGGATTCCTGTCGGCGTCGCAGGACGAGAAGGTCCTCGACTGGCTGCGGGCCGTGCGACCCGGCGCCCAGTGGACGACATCGGTGTGCACCGGCTCGATCGTGCTGGCCGCCGCGGGTCTGCTCGACGGCAAGCCGGCCACCACGCACTGGTCCTCGATGGCCGGACTGACCCTGCACGGGGCGAAGGCCGTGTCCGACGAGCGCGTCGTCCGCGCCCTGCCCGACGACGACCTCGTCACCGCCGCCGGCGTGTCCGCCGGGATCGACCTCGCGCTGTGGCTGGCCGAGCAGATCGCCGGGCGCGCACGAGCCGAGGCGATCCAGCTGATCATCGAATACGACCCCCAACCGCATCTGGACTCCGGACATCGTTCCAAGGCGTCGGCCGGCACGATCGCCACATCGACGATGCTGCTCACCCGCGACGTCGACAAACCCGAGCTGCTCAAGGCGAGCGCGCGTCTGCTGTGGGATCGCGCCCTCACCACAGTGCGCTCCCGGCGCTGATCGCGGCGGAGTGGATACGCAGGTCTCCGCGGGTGTCACCCGGAATCGGACTTCGGCGATGGTAGTTTCATCGCCATGACCAACAACCGCCTTGTCGCCGGAGCCGTCGCCGGAGTCGCCGGCATCCTGGTGGGACTCGGCGCGGTGTTCCTCGGCGGTTTCCTGGCCTCCGAGAACAGCCCGTCCACCGACCTGAACAACATCAGCCCGAACAACGGATTCATCCAGGGCTCGGTGGACTACGGTTCGCGCGGCGGAGCCGGCGAGACCAACTGACACATCCACGACGCCGCCGGTCCCGGCGTCCCCTGATCGACGGCAGCAGCAACTGAGTACTCCGCCTCCACCACCGGATCAGTCCGTCCTGACTCGGTCTGGGCTCGATCGGTCTGGGCTGAGTCGGCGCGGCGTCGCCGTCGTCGCCGCCATGTCGCTGCTGATCTGCCTGCTGCAGTCACCGGGTCGCATCGCCGCGGACACCAAACTCGACCTCACCGCGAATCCGCTGGGTTTCCTGGCGCGCGCCGCGCATCTGTGGACGCCGAACGCCCCGATGGGGCAGGTACAGAACCAGGCCTACGGGTACTTCTTCCCGCACGGCGCGTTCTTCGCGGTGGGCGACCTCCTCGCCGTCCCGCCGTGGATCGTGCAGCGCCTGTGGTGGGCGGTGCTGCTCACCGTCGGCTTCGTGGGCATCGTCCGCCTCGCCGAGACCCTCCGACTGGGGTCGCCGGCCTCGCGGGTCATCGCCGCCACCGTCTTCGTGCTGAGCCCTCGGGTCCTCACCACGCTCGGCTCGATCTCGTCGGAGACCCTGCCGATGATGCTCGCGCCGTGGGTGCTCCTGCCGGTGGTGCGGGCGCTGGACACGCGCGGTGCCGACGACGGTCCGCCGCTCTGGCGTGAGGCCGCACGTGCGGCGGCCGCGGTCGCACTGATGGGTGCGGTCAACGCCGTCGCCACGCTCGCGGCTCTCGGCGTCGCCGCCCTGTGGTGGCTGCTGCACAGCCCGCGCGACCGCCGCTGGTGGCGATTCGGCGCCTGGACCGCGGCCGGCCTGACCCTGGCCTGCGCGTGGTGGGTCGTCCCGTTGCTGATCCTCTCGCGCGTGAGTCCGCCCTTCCTCGACTACATCGAGTCGTCCCGGGTCACCACGCAGTGGACCTCGCTGACCGAGGTGTTGCGCGGGGCCAGTTCGTGGACGCCCTTCGTGTCCCCGGAGCGCGTCGCCGGGGCGGTGCTCGTGACCCAACCCGCCGCGGTCCTGGCGACCGGGACCATCGCAGCCGCGGGGATCGCCGGATTGTGCATGCGGCACATGCCGTTCCGCGGCCGGCTCGTCGCGATCCTGGGTGTCGGTCTCGTCGTGGTGTGCACCGGCTACGCGGGCGGGCTCGGGTCGCCGATCGCCGAGCAGGTACGCGTCTTCCTCGACGGTTCCGGCGCGCCCCTGCGCAACATCCACAAGTTCGAGCCGCTCCTCCGTATCCCGCTGGCCCTCGGTGTCGCCCACCTGCTCGCGCGGGTCCCGCTGCCGGGGAGCGCGAGTCGCCGCGAGACGCTCTCCGCCTTCGCCCAGCCCCAGCGGTCGCGTCCGGTCGCCGCAGCGATCGTCCTGCTCGTCGCCGTGATCGGCGCCGGATCGCTGATGTGGACCGGCCAGCTCGCACCGAACGGGACCTACCAGGCGATCCCGCGCCACTGGCAGGACACCGCGAACTGGCTGGCCGAGCACGGCGAACGCAGCGACGGCGCCCCACCCTCCCGTGCACTCGTCGTCCCCGGCGCCCCGTTCGCCGATCAGCTGTGGGGACTCACCCGCGACGAACCGCTGCAGCCGCTGTCCGACACCCCGTGGGCGGTCCGCGACGCGATACCCCTCACGCCGCCGGGCGCGATCCGAGCGCTCGACTCCGTGCAACGCGAGATCGCCGCCGGCCGCGGATCACCGGGCCTGGCCGCCACCCTCGCCGGGCAGGGTATCGGATTCGTCGTCCTGCGAGCCGATCTCGACCCCGAGACCTCACGGTCGGCCCGTCCGCTGCTCGCGCAACAGGCACTCGACGACTCGCCCGGACTACGCCGCGTCGCGACGTTCGGTCCGCAGATCGGCCCGCCGAGCGTTCGAGGGGTGGTGCGCGACAACGGCTTGCGGCCCACGATGCCCGCGGTGCAGATCTTCGCCGTCGGTGCTGCCGGCGTGCCGGACGCCGGTACCGGACCCCGCCTTGTCGACACCGCGGGACTGCCGCGGGTGGCCGGTGGTCCCGAAGCCGTCGCCGAACTGGCGGAAGTTCGTGCACGTCAGGGACTTCCGCCGCTCGGACCGGTCGTGCTCGATGCCGATGCACGCCGCGCCGGCGTCGTCGACGGTCCGTTGATCGTGACCGACACACCCAGCGACCGGGAGACCGACTTCGGCCGCGTCGACGACCACAGCTCGGCGATCAGATCCCCCTCGGATCCGCGTCGAACACAGAACGCCGTCGCCGATTATCCCGTCGACGGCCAGCCACTGGTGCACGGAGAGTGGTTGCTGGACAACGACAGCGGCGAGGTCGACGTGTCCACGTCGGGATCGGCGGCGGACGCGGTTCAGCCCGGGCAGACCTCGCCGGCCAACTCGGCGGCCGCGGCCTTCGACGGCAATCCGCAGAGCGCCTGGGTGAGTGGCGGTCTGGAGAGTGCGGTCGGACGATGGATGCGCATCGGTTTCACGACCCCGCGGTCCGACCTCGCACTGACCCTGACGACCGCGAAGGCACTCGGACCCGATGTCACCAGTGCGTTGGTCACCACCGAGGCGGGTAGCACGGTGGTCTCGGGGCTCGAACCGGGCGAACCGATGACGGTGACCGCGCCCAGCGGGGCCACCCGCTGGGTGCAGATCCGTGCACTGCGCACCGACGACGGCACGGCCGGAAACCAATTCGCGCTCGGCGAGGTGACGGTGTCCGACCTGCGGACCGCGACGCCGTTGCGAATCCGCCATCGCGTGGTCCTGCCCGAACTCGAGGCCGGCACCGAGGTGGCCCAGTGGCTGCTGTACCAGGAGTTGTCCGGCCGGGCGTCCTGCGTCGCCGACCCGGAGCGGCAGATGACCAGATGTGCACCGGGACTCGGCCTCTCCCCGGAGACGTCCGCGGTGTTCGGACGCGCACTCTCGGTTCCGTCGGATGTCACCGTATCTCCCACCGCGATCCTGCGGCCCCGGCCCGGCGATGCTCTCGATCGGCTACTCGCCGAGGATGATCGGGTCACGGCGCGCGGGCCCCGTCCGGTGACCGATCCGCGCGGCGGGCCCGCGGCCGCCGTCGACGGCGATCCGGGAACGTCGTGGACCGCACCGGAGATCCCTGACGAGCGGGCGTCCCAGGAACGCGGGGCGGCAGCGGATGGCGCGGAGACCGACCCGGCAGCGGACGAGAACAGTCCCACCCTGGTGCTGGATCTCCCGCGTGCGCAGCGGGTGGATTCGCTGACCATCGACGCCCCGAGGGGCTATCCCGCCGCGCCCACCGAGGTCGCCGTGGACCTCGGTACCGGGGAGCAGATCCGCGAGGTCGACGAGAGCGGCATCGTGCGGCTCGACCCCGCGGTGACCGACCGCGTGGAGATCACCATCCGCGCCCAATCCGACCTCATCGACGTCAACAGCCTCGGATTCGCCAGTCCCGCACCACCGGGGATCGCCGAGGTCCGGGTGTCACCGTCGCCATCGGCCGGCGCGGACGAAGGGCGGGTCGTCGAAATCGGTTGCGACGCCGGGATCGGCCTCACCGCCGCGGGCCAGGTCGTCCGAATGTCCGTGCGCGCCACCGCGGCCGACCTCCGCAACGGCCAGCCGGTGATCGGGCGGCCGTGCGGCGACGGCCGGCTCGCCCTGCCCGCCGGTCAGCAGGAGGTGTCGGTCAATCCCGGCGACGCCTTCACCGTCGACGCCCTCTCTCTGGTGAACGGAGACCCGGTGTCGGCACCGGCGTCGGTTGTCCCCGTGGTCACCGAATGGTCGGCGGTACGGCGTGCGGTGACCGTCGAGAGCGGCCCGCAGCGACTGCTGGTCGTGCCCGAGAGCACCAACCCCGGGTGGCAGGCGCGGCTCGGCGGGACGCCACTGCGGCCGGTCGTCGTCGACGGCTGGCAACAGGGCTGGGTGGTGCCGGCCGGGACGGCCGGCACCATCGAACTCACCTACCGATTCGACTCGCTGTACCGCTGGGCCCTGGTGATCGGCCTCGCGCTCATGGTGCTGCTCCTCGTCGCCGCGTGGTGGCCGTCGACGCGTCGCCCACCGGCCGGAGTGCCGATCGTGGCCCCGGCCGGGCGGGGGACGGTGCTCGTCGCCGGGGGCGCAGTGCTCGCCGCGGCGTGGCTGGTGTCGGGCTGGTGGGGACTCGCGGCCGCGGTCGTGGTCGGCGCCGTCGCCGCTGCGGTACCGCCGAAGGCCGGCGTCACCACGGCATTCGTCGCGATGATGACCGCGACGATCGGGCTGGCGGCCGGGCCGTGGCACGCCTCCGGGGGCTACCACGGGTCGCAGTGGTGGGTTCAGCTGCCGGCGCTGGTGGCGGTGTCGATAACCGCGTGGCTGGTGTTCTGGTCGGCCATCGACGGCCGGTCGTCGGGCGCGGTGCCGATCGACGGCGGCGTGGACGAGGCCGGCGCAGAGGAGGCCGGCAGAGCCGAGGCCGGCGCAGTCGAGGCGTCGGACGAGACATGGCGCGAGCGGTTGCGACGACGATTTTCGCGGTTGCGCAACCAGTTCCGCGTCGGCTCCTCGATGAAGGCGTAACTGGCCGCGGCGACACCGATCGACAGACCGAGGGTGATCACCAGCACCAGGAGGGTGTCACCGCTGAACGGCACGATGCCGAACAGCGGGAAGACCACCGCCAGGATCGCGACGTGCCAGATGAAGATCCCGTACGACCACCTCCCGAGCGCCAGCATCACCCGCGAGGTGAGGATGCGGAACGGTCCGTCGTTGCAGACGAGCGGTGCGAGCAGTGCGTAACCACAGAGGGCGCCGAGAACCATCTTGGTGGCGAACTCGATCTCGGTGACCGCGCCGAGACCCGTCGGACCGGCGAGCCGGGTGCACGCCAGCGCATAGGCGACGACGAGCACGCCCAGCATCAGCGGACGGTTCGCGCTCAGGCGGATCGCACCACCCAGCCAGCGTCCCGGACGGGTCTGCCCGGACGCCGACGCCCCGGCACCCGAACCGGAGTCGAGGACCCCGGCGACCTCGGCCAGGACCAGACCCGCGACGAACCACGGCAGGTGACCGAACACCCAGTTCTTGGTCTCCACGCCGGCGGCCACGGGCAGGGAGGTGCCGACCCAGGCCCAGCCCAGGCTCACCGCGGCCAGTAGCAACAACACCGGGATGCGCGCACGCAGGCGACTCCCGCGCAGCCGCAGGAGCGCGAAGCCGATGAGCGGGAGCAGGGCGTAGAAGGCGATCTCGACCGACAGGCTCCACATCTGGGTCAGACCCGCGGTGAGTGTGAGCGGCACGAAGACCTGGGTGAGCGTCAGATTCGCCAGCCAGACCTGGGCGTCGGCGCCCTGCGCCTCGGGGAGCAGCAGGATGACCAGCGTGACCACGACCAGGTAGGCGGGCCAGATCCGCACGATCCGGTGGCGGAAATACCTCGGCACCGACGGATGACCGGTTCCGCGATGCGCGGCGTCGACCCACGGTCGCCACAGCAGGAAACCGGAAAGCGCGAAGAACAGGGCGACCGCGAGGTCGAGACGCCCGAGCACCGGTCCGAGCACGGGGATCTCGACCGCCCGCGTCTGGAACGCCACGTGGGTGACCAGGACCCCGATCGCGGCGATCGCCCGCATGCCCTCGAGCTGCGGATAGAACCGTCTCGCCGTGCCGTCGGCGGCAGTGTGGGCTAAGGCGGGACTCACGTCGATTCGATCCTAGTGTCTTCGCGGGCGCAGACAGCGCTCACCTCGAACCTTAGCCGTTCCGGGCCGGGCTCTCCTCGCGCCTGGTCCCCATGCCTTTGCCCGACGCTACCGGCGGGCTAGGCTCCGCTCGCGAGGCGCGGGTCGAGACCGTATTGCGCGGGCACGCCGAGGTTCTCTCGCAGGGTCGCGCCCACATATTCGTCCGGGAAGATCCCGCGGCGGCGAAGTTCTGGCACGACCTCGTCGACGAAGGCGTCCACACCGTCCTCGTAGACGTCGGGCAAGAGCCAGAACCCGTCGGCCGCACCCGCTTCGAACCACTCCTGCAGGTGATCGGCGTGCACCTCCCCCGGCCCGACGGTTGTCGGGTGGTAGTCGATGACACCGTGGGCGAGGATGTCGCGCGGCGACCAGCCCTGTCTCGCCACCGCCAGGACGACCTCGGAGCGCGGATCCATCGGCGACGCCTGGGCGGTCGCCAACTGTTGCTCGGTGAGGGGTGCGTCGTACCGGTTCGGGTCGATCCGCACGCCGAGCAGCGCGCCGAGCGCGGGTAGGCGTTCGTCGATGACGTCACCGGCCAGCGCGAGACGTCGGTCGAGACCCGCCCGCACCGACGGGGCCACAGTCGTCATGAGGCCGGCGATGTACTTGATCTCGTCGGGGTCGCGTCCGGCTTCCTTCGCGGCGCTCCGCACCTGCTCTCGCTGGGCACGACCTTGTTCGATCGTCCACACTTCACCGATGAAGGCGCTGGCGTAGCGACCGGCGAGCTCCAGGATGTGCGGACTCGGACCGCCCGCGGTGAAGATCACCGGCTGCCCCTGCTCCGACGGTGGGATCGGCAGCGGCCCACGGGAAGCGACATGTTCGCCCCGGAGGTTGACGGGACGGACCTTCGACGGGTCGAAGAACTGTCCGTTGGCCTGGTCCTTGATCCAGGCGTCCTGTTCCCAGCTGCCCCACAACGCTTGAACGATCTGCACTGTCTCGTGCGCACGCTGGTACCGTTCGGCGCGATCGACCGGCGGCACACCATAGTTGGCCGACACGGTGGGGTCGGCGGTCGTCACCGCGTTCCACCCGACGCGGCCATGACTCATCACATCGAGCGCCTTGAACTGTCGGGCGGTGTTGAACGGTTCCTGGAACGTGGTGGATCCCGTTGCGACGAAGCCGATTCGACTGGTGGCCTGGGAGATCGCGGCCAGATTGATCATCGGGTCCATGATGTTCTGGTAGCCGTTCGCTTCGTCGCCACCTCGGATGGCAGGGAAGTCCGGAGTGAACAGGAATGCGAACCCTCCTCGTTCCGCGGCCTGTGCGTAGCGGATGTTGGCTTCGACGTTCGCGTAGTTGCCGGCGTCGACGTTCGGCGCGCGCCAGGCGCCGGTGAGGCTGCCGTAGCCGGCGGTCAGAGCCATGCCGAGGATCATCTTCTTGTCCGTCATGGGGTGTCCCTTCAGTGCGAGAGCGTGTGTGTCGCGCTGCCGAAGAAGACGAGTGGACGTCGCGACTCATCCCGGCTGAGGTCCGTCACCTGGAGCAGCATGAGAGTGTGATCCCCGGCCTCTACGGCGGTCTGCGGAGTGACCGACAACGTGGCGAGCGCTCCCCTGACATACGCGGCACCGTCATCGATGCTCATCTCCACGTCGCGGAACCGTTCGGATGCCGGCCGCCGAAGGTTCTCGAGTACCGACAGTTGGTCGTCGCCCAGGAAACTGATGCCCCAGCGCGGTGCGCCACGAAGCACGGGCCAGGTCGTCGACGTGTGCGCGAACGCGATCGAGACCAGCGGCGGATCCAGCGACACCGATGCGAAGGAATTGGCGGACATACCCACGATTCGACCGTCGATCTCGGCAGCGACGACCGCCAGGCCTGTCGCGAAGCCGGCGAGTGCATTTCTCATCGCCGTCGGCGTCACCGGATGGGTTGGCGTATGCGTCATGGGATGAGTGTCCAACCTTCACACCCATGGTAAGGTCAAGCTGGTCGTCGACCATGTGACGAGGAGAACGATGCGGATCGGGCAACTGTCGGACAAGACGGGCGTCCCCACGAGGATGCTGCGGTATTACGAAGAGCAAGGGCTCATCACACCCCGCCGCCTCGCCAACGGGTACCGAGACTACGACGACTACCTCGTCGACCGGGTGCGCAAGATCCGTGGACTCCTCGAAGCGGGTATCCCGACACGCATCATCGGCGACATGCTCCCATGCCTGAACCAGGGCTCGCGCATCGTGGTGGCCGACCCCGACCCGGAACTGAAGGAACTGTTGATCGCTCAGCGAGACAAGATGAGCGAGCGCATCGCGTGTCTGGAGCAGAATCGCGACGCACTGACCGCCTACATCGAGGCCATGGATACGACGGCAGAGCAACTTCGACCCACGGGATGACCCGTCTGAGGGCTACGATCGGGCGAGTTGCCGGGGCCTGGGTCGGTGGGTCGGCTCGTAGTTGATCTCATGAAAGGACCGCCGCCAAGCGCGGCGATCACGTGTAGTTCGGCCTCGATCATCTCGGTGCCAGCGCTTCCAGAACCCTGGCAGCCTCGTCCCTCGTCTCGACCACCGGATGAATCATCGGAATGTTGACACCCGAATCCACGAACTGCTGCAACCGATCTCGACATTCGGCCTCGTCACCGACGACGGCCAGCTCGTCGATCAGGTCGTCGGTGACGCCGGCGGCCAGGTCTGCCCGATCGCGATTCTCCCACCCTGCCTTGATCTTCGCGGCTTCGGCTTCGAAGCCGCACGACGCGAGGAACGAGTTGTAGGTCGGGGTCGCCAGGTACGGTCCCATCGTCCCCCGCAGCTTGTCGAAGGCCGCCGCGCGGTCGTCGGTCACGATGGTCTGCAACCGCACGACCAACGGGAGTGGTTCCGTCCTTCCCGCGCGTGCCGCTCCGACCGCAACCGACTGTGTGAAGGCCGGCACCGCCGAAGCGGGAATGAAGTTGCAGGCGACGCCGTCTGCATACTCACCGGCGATGCCCGCCATGGTGGGGCGCTGTGCGGCGACCCACAGGGGGACCTCGCCGGACGGGGACACCCCCAGCCGAAAGTTCTTGACGCGGACGGTCTCCCCGTCGAACGTGGTCTTCGGACCGGCGAAGATCTGCCGGAGGGCTTCGACCGTTTCGCGGACGCGGACGACCGGGCGGTCGAAGGGAACACCGCACCAGTCGTCGACGATTGCCGGTGACGACGATCCGAGACCCAGAATGAACCTGTCGGGACCGGCGACCTGACTGACCGACGCGGCCGCCGCGGCGAGAAGGGCGGGAGGGCGGGTGAAGACCGGAACCACCGCGGTCCCGATTCGCACGAGATCGGTGGCCGAGCCCAGCATCGCCGCCAGTACGAACACGTCGATCGAGGCAGTGTCGGCAAGCCAGACATCGTCGTAACCGAGTCGTTCGCCGAGTTGCGCGAGCTCGACGTTCTCCGCCACCGAACCCACAAGGGGCAGACTGAATGCCGATCGCACTGCAGACATCGGACTCCTCTCACTCACACAGACGTCGGTTCGGCTCACATGTTGAGTCCAAGTGTCCACCCACCGTCAACGGTGATCCCTGACCCTGTCACGTACGAGGCTTCATCGGAGGCCAACCAGACGATGGCGTTCGCCATGTCGGTGCCGTTGCCCGGTCTTCCGATCGGCACCACGCGCTTGGCCAGTTCGTGGGAATCCTCGTCGAGAGGCGAGTTCGCGGAAAACCCGGCCACCACGGCATTCGCTCGGATTCCGTGCTCGGCGTACTGGATCGCGATCGTCTTGAGGAGATTCATGGTGGCGGCGTTGGTGGCGCTGTAGTTGGGTGTGTTGTGGGTCGGATGCACTGACGAGATCGAGACCAGGTTGACGATGGAGCCCCCTCTTCCACCTTCGATCATCACCGGTAGAACCGTCTTGGCGCCCAGGAAGGTGCCATCGAAGTTGGCCGCGGTGCACCGTCGCCACTCGTCGATCGACAATTCGTCGATCTTGCCGACGCCGATCCGGCGCGCGCTGTTGATCAGGACATCGATTCGTCCGTCGGTCTCTTTGATCTGGCCGACCACATCGATCCAGTCCTTCTCCTCCCCGACGTCCAGCTTGAGACGGGTGACGTTCTCGGGGTGATCGGTCTGTTCGGCAACCCCGTCGAGCTTCGCCACGTCGAGCTCGGTGATGTAGACCTTGGCGCCCTCGGCCACCAGACGTTGCGTCAGAGCCAGGCCTTTGGTGCCGCCGGCACCGGAAACGAGGACTACTTTGTCTTCAAACTGTGCGGGCACTTCGACTTCTCCTACTCCGACCCCAGAGGCCCGGGCGACTACTAAATGTGATTGACGGCATCCGGCGGCGAGATTGCCTGTCCGCCGTCGACCGCCAGTTCTGATCCCGTGATGAAGCGACTGTCATCATGGGCCAGGAAGAGCACCGCGTTCGCGATGTCGGACGGTGCTCCGACGAACTTGAGTGGCGTGGTGAGATTGGCGAACTTCGCGATGCCGGTCTCTTCCGTCGGGTCGTCTCCGGTCAGCATGGTAAGCGGCCCCCACGCGGGCGTCTCGACGATGCCGGGGTGGATGGAGTTCACCCGCACATTGTTTCTGTCATAACCGTTTTCGAGCGCCGCAACCTTGGTCAGCATCTTCAGGCCCGCCTTGCTCGCGCAGTACGCACCGCTGTTCACCCAAGGATTCAGGCCGGCTTCCGACGACACGTTGACGATGCTGCCGCCACCGCTCTCCGAGATCACCGGAGTCGCATACTTGATACCCAGGAATGCACCATCCAGGTTCAGCGCGACCTGAAACCTCCAGTCCTCCAGGCTCATGTCCAGCAGACGATTCGGTCGATTCCCTCCGGCGTTGTTGACCAAGATGTGGATGCCACCGAACTCGGACCTGGCGGCCGCGACCACTTCCACCCATGATTCCTCGCTCATTACATCGTGCCGCATGAAAACAGCTGCTCCGCCGGCGGACCGAATGGATTCGGCTGCCGCTTCGCCCTTTTCGGCATCGATGTCCGCCAGGACAACCGACGCACCCTCGTCGGCGAACTGTTCCGCGACGACCGTTCCGATGCCACTGGCCGCGCCGGTGACGATGGCGACCCTTCCGTCAAAACGTGTTCCCATTTTTGAGCCTCTTCTTCATCAGGGTATTGATCCGACTCACAGCGTGGCCGGGATTCCGAGCACGAACAGGGGCTGTGGGCGAAGCCGGCCGGTCACCCGGCCGGCTTCGCCCACAGACTCAGGCCAGAATGACCTCGGCGACCGGCACATCCGTTGCCTTGGCCACTTCAGTGGTCATCAGCGCCAAGCAACCCGGGCAGCAATAGCGACGGAACACCATGTCCTCATCGAGCATCGCCGACGGATCCTGCACCAGGGGTAGAGCCGTCACCGGTGACTCGTCGACGAGCAACCCCAATTTGTAGTTCTCCGAGCTCGGCACGAGCACCTGCCCACAGGTGCACTTGAGAACTCTGTTCTCGCCATCGTCCACCGACTCGATACGGGGATGGATGCGGACGGGATCTGCACCCGTGGCTGCGACGTGCTCGACTCTGCGGGCGTCCGCCCATCGGGTCGCTGCGGGCGTCCACGACTTGCGATCGTTCGTCAGTTGCGAACGCAGAGAGCGAGTTCCGTCCTCGTCGACTCCGCCCTCGGGGTCGAGTTCCACGCCGTAGACATCACGGGCGGCATCGGTGGACACGGCTCCGTTCGCTACATCGCGCGCGACGCTCCCCGGCTCGCGGAAGAGCGGATCGCCCACGCCTCCCCCTCCGGGGATACGAACGGCCACGACGTCACTCTCGCCCAACGCCATCATCTCGGTCTTGCTGCGCAGTGCGAGTTCGGACTGCCTCGCGAAATGTTGCGGTTCGACCGGGATGCGACCAGCGGCATACAGCTTGTCCAGGTCGGTGTCGGCAAGGACTTCCACCGCGCTCGTCGGCGCGGGGTAACCACCGAACAAGCCAGGCGCGGCATGGGTCGTGGCCGACTGCGCGGCACCCGCGGTCATGAGACCCAGGGTGCTGCTGTGGTACGGAACCATCGCGAAGCTGGTTCCGACTCCTCCTCGGAACTCGCCGGCACCGCCGCTGTCGACCTGCTGCTCGCGGTACACGTACAACATCGGATACTGCATCTCGATGTCTTCGACGTTCGGATAGCGCGACAACGGTGAGTACACGTATCCGGTGGTGTCGACGCCGTCGGCGTCCAGATGCGCGCCCGCGCCGGTCGACATGGCGTCGGTCGAGGGCAGGGCCGGGGACTCGCTTCCTTCGGCACCGAAGAACACGAGCACGTTCGGTGCGCCGTTCTGTGCCTGGACGTCGGACTCTTTCCCGGGCACACACGCGAGCATTTTCGACATGGCTTCGAAGGCCAGGTCGACGGTGATCAACTGCTGGGGCGATCCGGCACTCACCGCCGCGGGCCAGTCGACGCAGTTGAGAAGACCCGGCTCCACGTCCCAGTCGATCTGACGATCGGCGCCGCCGGCTGCAAAGAGCTGCTCGTAGAGCATGCTCAGGGTGATGCCACCGAGGACCGCACCCTTGAGGCAGGCGAAAGTGAAGCCGTTGGGACCCTCCGATTGCACTTCGGTGCCGTGATTGTCGATTCGCAGCCGGTCGCCCACCTTGTGGATGTTGACCTGCATCTTGTGGGTCTGGCGGTCACCCGGCATCTTCTCGTCCAGGTACCGGACCTGCGACCATGTTCCGTCAGGAATCTGTCGGAGAGTCTCGGCGAACTCGCGCTGCGCGCCGTCGAGCACCCGGGCCATGGTGGCGCGCACGGTCGCGGCTCCGAACTGCTCGCAAGCGCGAAGTAGTTCTCCGCGAGCGAATTGCACGCCGGCGATCTGGCCCCTCAGGTCCATGGCCACCATGCCCGGCGCCCGCGACTGACGCAGGTACATGTTCTCGATGTCCTTGCGGATCTTGCCGCCTTCGACGATCTTCACCGGCGGGAGCATGGTCGGATCGGAGAAGACGTCGGGTGCGTTTTGTGGGAAGCCGCCGGGTGCGGTGCCACCCAGGTCGGCCTGATGCGCCGCATTCGTCACCCAGGCGACCAACTCGCCGTCGACGAACACCGGCATGCCGATGAACACGTCCATCTGGTGGACCACACCGATCCACGGGTCGTTGCACAGGAAGATGTCTCCGTCGTTGATACCGGGCTCCCCGCCGAAGTGCTCGAGGATGTACTGGATGGTGAACGGTGCGCCGGAGTTGAGGTGTTGGTAGTACGGCGCGTTCATCACCACCTCCCCCTCGGCGGTCAGGATGCACATGTTGAAGTCGAGGCCCTGGAGGATGGGTGAACCGGAGATGCGCACCAGCGTCGCGCCGTGTGCGGTGTTGATGGTCCACATCCGGTAGCGGAGCACCTCGTACACGATCGGATCGACCTCGATCGGCCCCGGGTCGAGGAACTTGACCCGCGGGGACAACTTGTCCGCCCAATCGGCGGCCGGTCGGTAGCTGTGAAACTGTCCGTCCCAGTTGACGGCTGGGGCAGCGACAGCCCCGGCCGCGGTGTCGGGCGCGTCATTGGTGATGGTCATCAGTTCTTCTCCTCGGTGTTGATCTCGATGACGACCGATCCGGTCTCCGAGACCCGTGCGATCTGCTTGCCGCGGACGACCAACGTGGTGTCGGGGTACTCCACGATCGCCGGCCCCGTCACGGACATACCGGTGACGAACCCGGTGCCGTCATAGGTCGGGGTGGCGACCCGCTCGAGGCCGTCCTCGTACCAGATGACTCCACGTTCCCCCTTGCTCGGCGGAGATCCCGCACCGGTGGCACCGGCGCGGGAGATGTCGACGGAGCGAACCTCGGCCCGGGCTTTGACGACCAGCGTGCGGATCAGGTGACCCGCACCTGGCATCAGACTCGTCTCTCCGTAGACGCGCGCATATTCCTTCTCGAATTCGGCGACCAGCGCGTCCGCGGTCTCCTGCGTGTAGTACCCCTCCGGTGCAGGCACCAGGACTTCGTGGACCTGCTGGGTGTACCGCATCTCGGCGCCGCGCTCGAATCGCACGTCTTCACGCTTGACGCCCTGTGCCGCCATCTGCGCGTAGGCTGCTTCTTCCAATTCGGCCCACAGGCGGTTGACCTTGGGAAGGTCGAAGGGATAACCGGTCATCGCGGCTGTCTCCTCCACGACCAGGAACTCCGACGCGGCCACACCGAGAGCCGAGAAGCCGGAGGCAAGGTCTCCGAGGGGAACAACCACTTGACTCACGCCCAGCTCACGGGCGAATGCCGACGCGTGGACGGCACCGTTGCCACCGAAAGCGAAAACCGAGAAGTCACGCGGATCGTGACCTTCGTGGATGCTGAGCAGGCGGATCTCGTCGGCCATGTGATTGTCGACGATCCGCACCGCTGCCGCCGCGACCTGCTCCGCCGACATCCCGAGGGGTTCCCCCACGGACTCGAGTGCCCGTCGAGAGGCATCGAGGTCGAGCTGGATGCCACCTTTGAGGAAGTAGTCGGGATTGAGGTAGCCGAGAACGAGATCGGCGTCGGTGATCGTCGGCCGTGTCCCGCCGCGGCCGAACGCGGCGGGTCCCGGGTTGGCGCCCGCGCTCTCCGGCCCGACACGGATGGTGCCGGTGCTCTCATGGCGGTGGATGATGGAGCCGCCGCCGGCGCCCACCGAACGCACATCGATCGTCGGTACGAAGTACTCGAACTGATCGTGCCAGCTCGTGGCGCGGGTCATCGGCACAGCGCGGGCCAGCATGCCGACATCGAGTGTGGTTCCGCCCATGTCGGCCGTGATCACGTTGAGGGGCACGCTCGGGTCGGCCCCGGGACGGGCCAGGTCGCCGCGTCGTGCCAAGGTCTGCGATCCGATGATGCCGGCCACCGGGCCGGAACCGATCGTCAGGAGTGGACGCTCCTGGGCGAGGGACGCATCGACCAGTCCGCCCGAACATGTCATGATCCCGAGTTCACGGTGGAATCCCGCCTGCGCCAGCGACTTTCGCGTTGTGGTCAGGTAGGAGGTCATTTCCGGGCCGATGAGTGAGTTCACCACAGCAGCGACGGTGCGCTCGTACTCCCCGATGCGGCTGACCATCTCCGAGGACAAGGAGACGAAGGCACCCGGGGCCATCTCCGCGATGATCTCCTTGATCCGCTGCTCGTGTGCGGCATTCGACACCGACCACAGCAACGACACCGCGAACGCGGTCACCCCGTCGTCGAGCAGGCTCTGTATGACCGAACGCACCTCGTTGTCGTCGAGCTTCGCCAGGACCGTCCCGTCGTGGACGATTCGCTCGTTGACCACTCGCACCAGCGATCGCGGAACGAGGGGAGCAGGCTTGCGGTGAGCCGCAACGTGCGCGATGTAGTCCGGCGACTGGTTGGTCAGTCGGCCCCCACCGCGCATCACGAACAGGGCCTCCGAGTGTCCGGCCGTCGCGATCAGTCCGACCTTCGCCGTGCGACCCTCGACCAGCGCGTTGGTTCCGACAGTGCACCCATGTAAGAGCGCCTCCACGTCCGGTAGGAAATCCTCGGTTGTGCGACCGAGCGATTCGGCGACGACACCGATCGCGTTCATGAAACCTTGATCGAAGTTCGGCGGTGTCGACGAGGACTTCCCGATCGTTATATGACCATCCGAATCGATCGCGACACAGTCGGTGAAGGTGCCACCGATGTCGATTCCCACCACGTATTTCATCTGTCCTCCAGGTAGATCAACGCTGACCGACCAGGTTGCGCTGGTCGTCGCTGCAGGGCCGGCACTCCGGTACGGCCTACGAGTGTGACGAGGGATACATCTGGACCCACGGGAGCTATAGTGCACTTGTACGACCGGAGGTGTCAACCGCACTAGCCGATAGAAATGTCAGGTCGAGCGTGCGCTTGACACATCCTTTGGTGCATGTGCACTATGTTGCCATGGTATGGGCATTTGAAACGGAACCAGAGTTCCAGGAGAAACTGAATTGGGCCGACGATTTCGTGCGAAACGAGATCGAGCCTTTGGACCTCGTACTGGGAGACCAGTACGACAAGGACGACGAGCGGTCGATGGCCATCATCCGGCCTCTCCACGATCAGGTGAAGGCACAGAAGCTCTGGGCCTGTCATCTCGACCCGGAACTCGGCGGCGAGGGCTACGGTCAGGTCAAGCTGGCACTGCTCAACGAGATCCTCGGCCGGTCACGGTGGGCGCCGTCCGTCTTCGGCTGTCAGGCACCGGACTCCGGCAACGCGGAGATCCTCGCACGTTATGGCACCGCGGAACAGAAGGAGCGCTACCTTCGTCGTCTTCTCGACGGCGAGATCTCGTCCTGCTACTCGATGACCGAGCCGCACGCCGGAGCCGACCCCGGCCTGTTCACCACCCTCGCCGTACGCGACGGCGATGAGTGGGTCATCAACGGCGAGAAGTGGTTCTCCTCCAACGCTCGCTTCGCCAAGTTCTTCATCGTCATGGCACTCACGGATCCGGAGCGGGGAACCCGCGGCGGGATGTCGATGTTCATCGTTCCTGCCGAGACTCCGGGCGTCGAGATCATCCGCAACGTCGGCGTCGGCACCGAATCCGAGGAAGTCGCCACCCACGCCTACATGCGCTATCGCGATGTGCGGGTCCCGGCCGATCATCTGCTGGGCGAAGAGGGTGACGCATTCGGGATCGCGCAGGCACGCCTGGGGGGCGGCCGCATCCATCACGCCATGCGGACGATTGCACAGGTTCGACGTGCGTTCGACATGATGCTCGAGCGCGCCGCCTCCCGCCACACTCGGTCGGGCCCCCTCGGTTCGAAGCAGCTGATCCAGGCCAACATCGCCGACAGCTGGATCGAGGTGGAACAGTTCCGGTTGCTGGTCCTCCGGACCGCGTGGCTGATCGACAAGCACCAGGACTACAACGTGGTGAAGAAGGACATCTCGGCGGTGAAGGCCGCGATGCCGAAGGTGTTCTACAACGTGGTGACCCGCTCGATGCACATGCACGGTTCGCTGGGCATCTCAAATGAGATGCCGTTCTCCGCCCTCCTTGTCGAAGCCGAGGTCATGGCGCTTGCCGACGGACCGACCGAAGTCCATCAGATGACCGTCGCCAAGGAACTGCTCAAGCACGTCACACCCATCGAGGGGCTCTTCCCGACCGAACACATCCCCACCCGCCGCCTGGCGGCTGAGAAGAAATTGGCCGAGCACCTCGATCTGGCAGTGGCCTTGTACTGACACTATCTGCACGGCCGTTCCGACGTGCCTGGTCCGGCGTGTTCGCCACCTCGGACCAGTCACGACGACTGCTGAACATCAACTCGAAGGGGAGTTCCATGACCGAGGCGCTCATGCACCGCACACGCGTGTTCATCGACGGAGAATGGGTCGAGTCGCAGGGCGGCTCGATCATCGACGTCATCGAGGCGTCGACCGAAGAAGTCCTCGGACAGTCGGTGATGGCATCGCGCGCCGACATCGACGCCGCGGTCGGCGCCGCGGGTGCGGCGCTCCGGGGACCGTGGGGCTCCCTGACCACTGACGAGCGTGCCGACCTGATCGATCGGTTCGCCGCCGCGCTGACGGCTCGTGCGAGCCAGACCGCCGAACTCGTGAGCCGGGAAAACGGCATGCCCATCACCCTTTCGGAGAGAGTCAACGGTCACGGGCCCGCCCGGATGCTCGGCTACTACGCCGACCTGATCCGGAAGGAATCGGGGGACGACGTCCGCCCGAGCGCTCGGGGCGGACGCACGGTGGTGCGGCGTGAGCCGGTAGGCGTGGTCGCCGCGATCACCCCGTGGAACTACCCTCATCCGTTGGCCGCCATGAAAATCGCTCCCGCACTCGCGGCCGGATGCACTGTGATCCTCAAGCCCGCGCCCGAAACTTCGCTCGACGCATTCATTTTCGCCGACGCCGCGCGCGAAGCCGGTCTGCCGAGCGGCGTCCTGAACGTCATCCCGGCAGGTCGGGAGGAGTCGGCCTACCTCGTCGAGCACCCCGGTGTCGACAAAGTGGCGTTCACCGGGTCGACGCCGGCCGGGCGAGCGATCGGCGAGGTCTGTGGCCGACTCCTGCGGCCGGTCACGCTGGAGCTCGGCGGAAAGTCGGCTGCTGTCGTCATCGAGGATGCCGACCTCGCCGTCTTCGCAGACAACCTGCTCGACGTGTCTCTCATCAACAACGGCCAGACGTGCCATGCAAGTACCCGGATCCTCGCACCGCGGTCTCGTTACGCCGACGTGGTGGAGACGGTCACCGAGACGGTTCGGGCGCTGTCGGTCGGTGACCCGCTTGCGCACTCGACCCAGATCGGCCCACTCGTCAGTGCCGCACAGCGAACCCGCGTCCTCGGTTACGTCGAGCAGGGCCGTTCTGCCGGTTACCGGATCACTGCAGGTGGCGGAAAGCCCAAGGAGCTGGACGCCGGATGGTATGTCGAACCCACCGTCTTCGCCGACGTCGACAACTCCGCGGTGATCGCCCAGGAAGAGATCTTCGGTCCGGTGCTCACCGTCACCGCATACTCCGACATCGACGAGGCGATAAGCATCGCCAATGACTCGCAGTACGGACTCGCCGGCACCGTGTGGACCGCCGACGAGGACCGCGGGCTGGAGATCGCCGCCCGGATCGACAGCGGCACCGTCGGGGTCAACCACTACGCCCTCGATCTCGCCGCGCCGTTCGGCGGCGTGAAATCCTCCGGCCTCGGTACGGAGCTCGGTCCCGAGGGCATCGATCCCTACTACAAGCGAAAGTCGATCTACTTCGGAACGCGTTGACGCATGCTGATGCGGGACAGCGTGATGACTCTGTTTCCCGACGACGCCGTCGAGATTGCCACCGAGGAGATGCCGAGAATGTCTGAAAGTCTGGTTCTGGCGCACGAACGCGATTCGGTTCTGACTCTCACCCTCAACTCCCCGCATAAACTCAATGCCCTGACCCTCGAGGTGTTCGAAGAACTGGACGGGCACCTGGCGAGAGCACGGGCCGGCAGTGACGTCACATGTGTGGTCCTACAAGGAGCTGGCCGGGCGTTCTGCGCCGGCCACGACCTCAAGGCACTCGACGGCGACTCCGACCCCGCCACGATCACATTCGAGGCGGCCACCATCGATTCACTCGAGTCACTACCGATGCCCACTGTCGCGAAGATCCACGGGTACTGCCTGACCGGTGGACTCGAACTCGCACTCGGCTGCGATCTCATCGTCGCTGCGGAGTCGACGAAGATCGGCGATACACACGGTCGATGGGGCCTGGCCCCGGTGTGGGGTATGTCGGTACGCCTCCCCGAACTCTACAACCGAACCGGCAACCACGACCGCCGGTCCCGCCTGGATTTCGAGCGCAGTCTCCCTTTCGGCATCCCCGACAACCCGCCCGTGTGAGTGGTTCCCCACCACTGACCCCGTCCTCATCCTTGGAGAATCGATGTATCCCGGCGCCCATCTGGACACCTTTCCCGACAAGCCTGCGGTGATCACTGCCGAGACCGGCGCTGTGGTCACTTATGCCGAATTGGAGTCCAACTCCATTCGGATCGCGCGTCACCTGTACGCGCTGGGCCTACGCCCGGGCGACCATCTCGCCGTCGTTGCCACCAACACCGCGCGGGTCTTCGACATCTACTGGGCGGCAATGCGATCAGGGCTGTACCTGACGATGGTCAACTGGCACCTCACACCCGGCGAAGCCGCGTACATCGTCAACGACTGCGGCGCCAAGGCCCTCATCGTCGACGCCGCGCTACCGGAACTCGTCAGCGCCCTCCTGCCTTTGACACCCGACCTCGAACACCGCCTCGTCTTCTGTGGCGACGTCGACGGATACACCGATCTCGATTCCGCCGCCGAAGCCGAGAGCGATGTGCCGATGGAGGACCAACCCCGCGGCACCGACATGCTTTATTCGTCGGGAACCACCGGCAAACCGAAGGGCATCAAGCCGCCTCTGCCAGGACGCCAGGTGGGAGACCCGGGCGACAACCTCATCGAGACCAATCGGACGGTCTGGGGCGTCGGCTCCGACACCGTTGCGCTGTCCCCCGCCCCGCTCTACCACTCAGCACCGTTGCGCTGGTTCGGCGTGGTCCAATCTCTCGGCGGGACCGTCATTCTCGTCGATCGCTTCGACGCCGAGGCAGTACTCGAGTTCATCGAGCGCTACCAGGTCACCCACAGCCAGTGGGTCCCGACCATGCTCATCCGCATGCTCAAACTGCCCGACTCCACCAGACTCGGATACGACATCTCCAGTCTGCGCGTTGCGATCCACGCGGCGGCTCCGTGTCCCGTCGAGACCAAGCGACGCATCATCGAATGGTGGGGTCCCATCCTGTGGGAGTTCTACTCGGCCACCGAATACAACGGCATGACGATCGTCGACAGCGAGCAATGGCTTCGTAAGCCGGGAACCGTCGGCCGCGCGGCGCTCGGCGTTCCGCACATCTGTGACGCGGACGGAAACGACGTGGACACCGGACAGATCGGAACGATCTACTTCGAGCGCGACGCGCTGCCGTTCGAGTACCACAACGCGCCCGAGAAAACCCGAGACGCCCAGCACCCTCTCCACCCGACCTGGACCACCACCGGTGATCTCGGCTACCTGGACGAAGACGGCTACCTCTTCCTGACCGACCGCGATTCTTTCCTCATCATCTCCGGTGGCGTCAACATCTACCCGCAGGAGATCGAGAACGCGCTCGTCGAACATCCCCGGGTCCTCGACGCAGGCGTGATCGGGATGCCGGACGAAGAACTCGGCGAGATCGTCACCGCTGTCATCACCCCCGCACCAGGCGTGGCCGGGGACGACGTACTCCGGTCAGAGCTGCTGGACTACCTACGCGAGCGCATCGCCCGCTACAAGATCCCCCGGACCATCGTGTTCGTCGCCGACCTCCCTCGCACCCCCACCGGCAAGCTGGTCAAGCGTAAACTCAAGGATCAACTGCTCGCCGACACGGCCGCTGCGGGACAGCCCTCGTAGGGGATGGACCGTCATGACATGCACATTTTCGCGGCACCGCACGGTAGTGCGCTTGACACCAGATATCGTACGTACGCACTATGTGGGTGTGAATCATGATCAGCGCGCCGAGAGCCGGTTCGAACCCGCACCGGGGGCACACCGATGACCGCACTGACCGCCAAGACCGCACTTATCACGGGCGGGAGCCGCGGGTTGGGCCTGGAGATCGCCCGGGCGTATGCACTGGCCGGCGCGAACGTGGTCATCGCCAGCCGAAAAGCTGACGTATGCGCCTCTGTCGCAGCCGAACTCGCCGACCAGACCGGGCGCGAGGTCGTGGGGCTCGGTTGCCATGTCGGACGTTGGGAAGACTGCGACCGCCTGGTCGACGAGGTCTACGAACGCTTCGGCCGCCTCGACATCCTGGTCAACAACGCGGGGATGTCGCCGACCTATCCCTCGTTGACCGACGTCAGCGAAGAACTGTTCGACAAGGTGATGGGAGTCAACATCAAGGGACCGTTCCGCCTGGCGACTCTGATCGGGACTCGCATGGTGAACGACGGCGGCGGGTCGATCATCAACATCAGCAGTATCGCAGCGGTGCAACCAGGCGGTGCCGAAGTGCCTTATGCCATCGCCAAAGCCGGTGTGAACAACCTCAGTTCGGCACTTGCACACGTCTTCAGCCCTACCGTCCGGGTGAACACGATCATGCCCGGCCTCTTCTTGACCGACATCTCGAAGGCCTGGGACCCGGATACATTGGCGGACATGACGCGCAACACGATCCCCCTCCAGCGAGCGGGGAATGCCGACGAGATCACCGGGGCCGCCCTGTACCTGGCAGGCGACGAATCCAGTTACACCACCGGCTCGGTCATCAAGGTCGATGGTGGCGTCGCATGGGCGGCGGGCTGACATGTCGGCCCAAACTGAAGGCGCACGATCACGCCTGCTGGTCACCGCCAAGAGGCTCTTCGCGGAGCGTGGGCTGGACGGCGTGAGCCTCCGCGAGATCATTCGGGAGGCCGGTATCAAGCATGCGACGGCCGTCCAGTATCACTTCGGCGACCGCGATGGTCTGGTTGCTGCCATCCTCTCCACGCACGAAGCTCGTGTCGACACTCGCCGCGAGGCCATGCTGGACAACTACGAGGCCAACCCCACCCTCGACGCCAGAGATATCGCGGCGATGTTGGTCCGACCCCTGGCGCGCGAACTCGATGACGAGGACGGCCGCTACTTCCTGCGCATCTACGCCCAGGTGAACCAGCACCCCAACGGGATGTTCGTCGACACCGGTACCAGCATCTGGCGCTGGCGCCAGCATGCCCAGGGCATCCTCCCGCCCGGCGCCGCGGAACTCCACACCCGTTACTCGGCCATCATCTTCTCGACAGTCGAGCTCGCCCGACGAGCATCCGAGCGGCCGCACGCGGACGACCAACTGTTCGTCAGCCGCATCATCGACGTGGTCGCTGCGATCATCCGGGCGCCTCTGTCGCCCGAGACCGAGCGCCTCTACGCCGAACGACATCGCCAGCAGCTATCCGACACGAAGGACACAACCGCGTGAAGAAGACTCTCGACGCCGTCGACGGCGTCGACTTGGACGTTCTCGCCGGGTGGATGACCCAGCAGAACCTCGGCGAGGGACCCATCACCGATGTTCGGCCACTTGCCGGCGGGACGCAGAACATCCTCATCAGTTTCGCGCGCGACGGTCGCTCGTATGTCCTGCGCCGACCGCCGTTGAGCAAGCGCAAGAACAGTGACGAGACAATGCGACGCGAGGCACGGGTGCTCGCAGCGCTGCATGGTAGTGAGGTCCCACATCCCGGACTCATCGCCGCCTGCACAGATACCGACGTGCTCGGGGCGGCCTTCTATCTGATGGAACCCGTGGACGGTGTCGGCGCTCTCCCACTACCCGACCACATCGCCGAGAATCCCGGGCAGCAACGCGAACTCGGCGAGTCGATGATCGACGCGCTGGCCGCACTCGGCCGAGTGGACCACATCGAGCACGGACTCGCCGACTTCGGCAAGGCCGAGGGCTGGCTGACCCGCCAGGTGCCGCGGTGGCGTTCTCAGCTCGATTCCTACAGCGAGATCCGGCAGTATCCGGGCCCGCGACTCCCGCACCTCGAGCGGGTGTCGGCGTGGCTCGACGCCAACATCCCGGGCAGCTGGAATCCAGGACTGATTCACGGCGATTTCCACTTCGGAAACGTCATGATCGATCACAGTGAGCCGAGGGTGACTGCGATCGTCGACTGGGAATTGTGCACGATCGGTGATCCTCTGCTCGACCTCGGACACCTCCTCGCGAACTGGCCGGACCCCGCCCTCCCCGATCGATTGGGAGTACCCGTCGCCACCGGGATGCCCACCACGGCTCACGCCGTGGAGCGCTACGCCCACGCCAGCGGCCGCGACGTGAGCGACTACAAATGGTTCGCCGTGCTGGCCTGCTACCGGCTCGCCATTCTTCTCGAGGGCTCCAACGCACGGGCATACGCCGGCAGCACGACGAAAGAGATCGGCGACTCGCTCGGTAAGCGCGCGAAAGAGCTGTTCGAGCAGGCGAATACGCTTCTCGACTCCTCAGACTTTCGCTGACGGTCAGAGCGAAGTCCCACGGCGAAATCGGTCCGCCCGCCTGCCCCCGCGTGGCGACACCGGCAATGGCGACGGCTGCAACCCCCATCACACATCGAAGGAGACGACAGGGCCGTACTGATCAGATGATCGTGTGCTCCCGGGCGAAGAAGATGCGTGAGCGCGCCAGATCGATGAACTCTCGCTCGTCCCGGAGAAGCGCCAGACCGGCGGCTCGCCCGGCGTCGCTGTTGCGGACCGCCGCGAACTCATCAGCGCTGTCCCACCAGATCTCGGCCACACCATCGTAGGGTTCGCCCTCGCATCCACGCGCGGTGAGCGTGGATGCGAGACGTGGGTCGTCGAACGTGTGACTCTGGACGTAACGGCGAATCCCCAGGGCCTCGGCGTGGGTACGTACCAAGGGCGCGTGCTCCTCCAGCCAGTATCGGGAGAATTCTTCCGGAGTCAGTTCAGGCTTTCCGCGCAGGCAGAACACGATCTTGATCATCGGACGTTCCTCTACTCGAGACCACTCTCGTCGGTCATTGGACCACGCGCACAGTCAGTTTGCCGTCGTATGCGCCGCTGAACGGTCGCGCGAGCGCATCGGTCGCGTTGTCCAGTCCACCGATCTCGACCGGCGACAGATTCTTGGTCGCGGGCGCTCATCTACAGTCGATTCGCGCGTCCGCGTCGCGCACCGGCGCGAAAACCGGGACGAACTCGTCGGATTCGTCGGGACCCGACCTGGGAAACAGCGCCCTCACCCGCAGTCCCTCCACCATCTGGGCCGGCGAGGCATCGACGAGCTGCGTCCACCACCACGGACCTTCATCGAGTTCGACGATGATGATGGTGATCGAGGCGAGCTCGTCGGAACCGGCAACGCGTTTGGGGACGAACGCCCAGGACACCACTTTTCCCAGGCCCGATGCGGGCACCCACTCCAGGTCGGTGTTACCGACGCTGTCCTGCTGGACCTGCGGGCTCAGGATCTCGCCGGTGACAACCGATCTGCGCAACAGGAAGATTCCGCGGGCAGCTCCGTCGAAGAACGCTGCGGTCGCCGGATCTCGTACTACAGGTGCGATGAACACATCGTCTCCATCTCTCGCCGGTATGCCGGATGCCGTGTCATGAGCCCAGGATCAGTGTCGAATGATGGTCCAGGATGCCGCCGTTGCCGGAGACCAGCACGAGGTCGTGCTGCTCCTGTTGACGCTCACCGGCCTGACCGCGCGCCTGCATGATCGCTTCCGACAGTGGGGTCATCCCCCACATGTAGTAGGACGACAGCTGCCCGCCACCGGTGTTCAGCTTGAGTTTGCCGTCCGGGCCGATGTTGCCCGGCGTGGAGACGAACTCTCCGCCTTCGCCTTTCGCGCAGAATCCGTAGTCCTCGAGGCTCACCAGCACGGTGTAGGTGTAGCAGTCGTAGAGTTCGGCGATGTCGATGTCGTCGACGGTCACACCTGCCATCTCCATCGCCGCCGGACCCGATCGGGCCGCGCCCGTCACCAGACCGAAGTTCTCGTCGCGGCGCAGGATCGTCCCCGGGTGGCACTGTGCCCAGCCGAGCACGTCGACCGGAGGTTGCCGCAGATCGGCCGCGCGCTCCGCGGTGGTCACCACGACGGCCACGCCGCCGTTGGAGACCAGGCAACAGTCGAAGAGGTGGAACGGATCGCTGATGATCCGGGAGTTCTGATGGTCTTCGACGGTGATCGGCTTGCGCATCTGCGCAAAGGGATTCAACACCGCCCACTGACGCTGCGCGACTGCCACGGCGGCAAACTGCTCCGATGTCGTTCCATACGTGAGCATGTGACGCCTCGCTGCCAGCGAGTACAGCATGTTCGGTGTGGCGGCACCGGTCGAGCGCTGGAGACCGGTCCACCCACTCGGAGTGCGGTTTTTCGCGGAGTACACATCTCCGGCGCCCTTGCCCTCCGTGAGGGGGGAGTCGCCGAACGCGCAGACGACGACCTCGGCCGTACCGGATTGCACGGCCATGGACGCGAACTGAACCATCGCACCGGCTGTCGAACCGAACGACTGCATCATGCTCAGGACCTTGAGGTCGCGGAGGTTGAGGTCGACCTGCAACCCCAGAGCGACGTCGTTCGAGGCGCCGCCGGAGACCAGCAACCCGTCGACGTCGGCAAGAGCCATGCCGGCGTCGGCCACGGCGCGACGAGACGCCTCCGCCGCGAACTGCTGACCGCTGCGCCCATAGACCTTACCGATCTCGGTCATGCCGAGGCCGACGATCACCGGGGAACGTCCGCTTCGCTGCCGAGTCATGACGCGGTCCACTGTGGGGCACGCTTCTCGGCGAAAGCCCTTGTGCCTTCACGCGCGTCGTTCGAGCCCATCACCGCCCTCGCCTCTTGACGATTTCTGGCCCAGTCGGCGTCGTCGCGCGCCACCCGGCCGTTGGAAATCCCGCCGGCGATGCGCTTGCTCGCCTGGACCGCCAGCGGGGCATTCGCCGAGATGGTGTCGGCGAGCTCGATCGCCGCTGTCAGCGCCTTCCCCTCAGGGACGACGCGGTTCACGAGACCCAGGTCGTATGCCCGTCCCGCCGGGACCGGCTCACCAGTGAACATCAACTCGAGGGCGATCTTTCGCGGAACCTGTTGCGGCAGAAGAAAAACGCCACCGGCAGCTGCAACAATGCCGCGTCGGACCTCGGGTAGCCCGAATGTGGCGGTCTCGGCCGCGACAACCAAATCGCTGGCCAGTGCGATCTCCGTTCCGCCACCGAGGGCGAACCCGTTGACCGCGGCGATGGTCGGCGTGCTCACCGGATGGCTCACGTACCCGGCGAAACCCCACTCGGCGCGGTCGCCGTCGGGCATGATCGACTCGCCGCGCGAGAGCGCCTTCAGATCCGCGCCGGCGCAGAAGGCCTTGTCCCCCGCGCCGGTGAGCACTATCGCCCGGACTTCAGGATCGGAGTCGGCTGCTTCGAGGGCGTCGCCCAGAGCCTCGGCCACCGCCTTGTTGATGCTGTTCCGTGCCTCCGGACGGTTGATCGTGATCACCTGCACATGGCCACGACGCTCCGTCGTGACGAGCTCGGCTTCCGTACCGTCCCCTGGTTTCACAGGCACTGCTCTTCCTCTCGTTCAGTTCGGCGCTGCCGCAGACAGATCCGGGATCTCGAGAATCTCGTCGCCGATCAATTCGGCGATCTCGTCGTCGGACATCCCGAGCACTTGCGCACAGATCTCTTCGGTGTGCTCGCCGTGGATCGGGGCCGCGCCGAACGCCGGCTCCCCGATCGTGCTGAAGACGGCCTCGCCGTTCTGTGTGACCAGCGCACCGTCGAACTGTCGCTGGTCCTGCAACCGCAGGAACTCCCTGGCAGCGAACTGGGGATCCTCGTCGAATTCACTCGCGCGCTGCATGAAACCACAGGGGACGCCGTTCTTCTGGAGGATCATCATCGCCTCGCGCGGTTCGTGCGCGGCGGTCCAGCGACGCACGCTGTCCTCGATCTCACCCCGGTTCGCGACCCGTCCTTCCGCCGACGCGAAATCGGCTCGGTCGAGCCACTCCGGTCTGTCCAGCACCCCGGCGAGCGCGCGGAACTGGTCATCGGTGTGCACGTCGACGACCAACCACTCGTCATCCCCGGCGGCCGGGAACAGTCCGCGGGGCGCGTCGCCTCCTCGTACGTTCCCGGCGACGGTCAAGGTGCCCGGACGCAGTGATTCCGCCATGAACTGGTCGGCCATCTGACCGATCAGGACATCTATCTGGGCGACACTGGCGGTACCACCGCAACCGGTCTGCTCTCGGCGCATCAACAGCGCGACCACTGCGACGCCGACGAATCGCGCTGCCACGTGATCGGGATAGATCGTGATCGCGTCGCTGAATCCGTCGTCGTCCCCGGGGTAGCTCCAGAGCCAGCTCATCCCTGTGCTCGCCCGCACCAGAGGGCCGTAACCCATCCGTCGGCTCCACGGCCCGGTGGCGCCGAAAGCACTGCTGTCGGCCACTATCAGTCGCGGGTTCGCCTGTGCCAGAACGTCGTAACCGAGACCGAGGGACTCCAGAGTTCCGGGTTTGAAGTTCGAGAGCACCACGTCGGATTCTGCGACCAGATCGAGAAACAGTCGCCGTCCGCGCTCTGAGCGCAGGTTCACCCCCAGGCTGCGTTTGTTGCGATGCCCGCGCGCGAAACTCGCGGTGACGGTGTTGGGTCCGACGCTCTGCCGGTTCCCGTCCGGAAACTGCCGGTTCTCGACCTTGATCACGTCGGCACCCCAGTCGGCGAACAACCGACCGGCCTCGGCTCCGGCGACGATGACCCCGAGGTCCAGAACGCGAAGGCCGTCGAACGGCCTACGGTGATCAGTTCTCTTCGGGATTGCGTAGCTCCTGGCATGTGTCCTCAGCACCGCGTCGGTGTGCTCACCCACCGTTGGCGCCGCTGTGCGGAACCCCATGTGCAGACCATCGATCTCGAAGTAGCCGCGTGCCAGCTTCGCAGTCGTCTCCCCTACCGCGACATCGACGAACGTGCCCCGCTCGAGGTAGTGCGACTCGGTGAACACCTCGGACGGGACCAACAACCCGGCTGCCGGCACACCGAACTTCACGCCTTCCTCGACGACCTGCTGTCGCGTCCGCTGAGCAAAGAACTCGGCGAGGATCGGCGTGATGAGTTCTGTTGCGTTGTGACGTTCTTTGAGCACCGCGAACTTGGGATCACTGAGCGGCTCTGGCCGTCCCACCCACTCGAACATGCCGTTCCACTGGCGGGCACTCAGGAGACAGATGCGCACCCACCCGTCGGCACACGCGAAGATCGGGTAGAGGTGCCGTGCGTCGGGCCGGTCTCGCGGCAAGTCCAGGGCCGCCCCGCGCGCAGAACCGCTGATCCCGTAAGCCGGGTCCAAACTGACCGCGACGGCCTCGAACACCGAGAAGTCGATCCGCTCGCCTTCACCGCTTTGCTGCTGCTTCCACAGCGCGAGCATCGCCGTCCACGCCGCTTGTGACGACGCCGCCGCATCGATCAGATGCTCCGGTGGTAACAGTGGATCACGGCCCGGCAGACCCGATTTCGCAAGGAGGCCAGTCAGGGCGGCCAGGACGTCACTGGATCCGACCCAATTGCGGTACGGCCCCGTTGTGCCGAACCAGCTCAGTTCCATCACGATCAGTGCCGAATTCGCCTCCGACAATTTCTCCGGGCTGAGCACCCCGGAGAGCGGTTGTCCTGCGGGGCCCCCGGTGATAAGCAGATCGGCTGTCCGCACCAGCCCGAGGAACTGGTCACGTCCCCCGGGCTCGGTGAGGTCGAGAGCCGCACTCTGCTTGTTCACGTTGTTGGCGGCGAAGGAAAGACTGACGCCGTCGACCTGCACACCGCGCGCACGTGACTGAGCTCCGGTCGGTTCCTCGATCTTGACGACCTCGGCACCCAGATCCGCCAGAATTCGTCCCGCACCCTCACAGAATCCGTCTGAGAGATCGAGGACTCGGACGCCGCTGATCGGCAAGATCGACGTCGGGTCGCCGGTGAGCATGGAACCTCCACATTGCTACATGTAACGGATGCAGCGCCGAACGCCGTCTGGTCATCATCCGTCGGTGACTGCGCACATGACCGGTGCGAACACGATCGGAACTAGCCCGCCGTCTGACCACCCTCGACCGGTAGGGCGATACCGGTGATGTAGGACGACTGGTCGCTGGCCAGGAACAGCATTCCGTTGGCGATTTCATCGGCGGTGCCGACCCGGCGCACGGGGACGAGGTCCCGCAAATACTCGTACGCGCCGGGATTGTCAGCAATGCCCTGATCCATCATCGGCGTCTTGATCGTGCCCGGGCACAGAGTATTGGCCCTGATCTGCTGCTCTGCGTATTCGAGTGCAACCGTCTTGGTCAACCCCAACACTCCGCTCTTCGCCGCACTGTAGCTGGCGAGGTTCGGGGTCCCGATGAGGGCCGCCGTCGACGCCACGTTGACGATCGATCCGCCCCCGCGCTTCAGCAGTTCCGGGATCGCGTACTTCATCGAGAGGAACACCCCTCGGAGGTTGACGTCGACCATCTTGTCGAAATCCTCTTCGGACGATTCGTGAAACGACACCATCGGCGCGATGGCGCCCGCGATGTTGCACAGGATGTCCAGCCCGCCGAATTCGCTGAGCGCCAGATCGATCATGGCCTTGGAGTCAGCCGCCTTCGACACGTCGGTCTGGATTGCGACTGAACGGTCACCGAGTTCCTTGGCCGTCGTGTCTTGTGCGCCGGAGATGTCGGCGAGGACGAGATTCGCGCCGTGCTTGTGGAACAGCCTGGCTGTTGCGAGTCCCATCCCAGAACCAGCGCCTGTCAAAATGGCGGTCTTGCCTTCGAGCAACCTGTCCACGTTCTCACTCCTCAAATCCGTCGGCTTTCGGTCTGTCGTCGCGCCCCCACGGTCGTCGTTTCGAGCGGCGGGTCGCTGTACGGCACGACCCACCACGCCGCGACTGTGACCGGAGCAACATGCAACAACTGCTCACATAGTGCGTCTGTACGATCAACTCTGTCAACCGCACTAGATAAGTGGGATAGTGCGCTTGACACCGTGCACGGTCAAAGTGCACTATTCCTCTGTCGCCTGTGGCGCTCCTCACATCAGTTGGATTCAGGTGGGAGTCGCGACTCTCCACGCCGGGCGCCCGGTTCAACGCTCTTCCGGCGGCCTCGATGCACTGCACCCATAGCGAAAGCGAGACCAGATCCGAGCTGTCCGTACTCGTTCGCGGTTTACCGGGCGCCTTCCAGCACCTCGAGAGCGGACAGCACGTGGGGGAAGTCGCGATCAGCGCCGACAAGACGATTCTCGAAAGCCAGGACACTGAGAACTATTGCAAGGGAGTCGAAACCCAATGGCATTGACCGACGAACAACTCCAGAACCTGTACGACAAGCAAGCGCTCCATGACAACCTCATGACCTACTGCCGCGGCGTCGACCGAATGGATCGAGAGCTGATGAGGTCGACCTACTGGCCGGACTCCACTGACGACCACGGCGGTTACATCGGCAACGGTCAGGGATGGGCCGACGCCGCTTTCGGGTGGAAAGACCAGGCGCACAGCGTCAACCACCATGTCAGCAATGTGCTCAGTGAGATCGACGGCGACCGTGCGAAGCGGGAGAGCATGTTCATCTGTGTGGCCGTGTTCAAGGAGCCGGACGTAACGATGTTCCAGGCCGGCAGGTACCGGGATCTCTGCGAAAAGCGGGACGGGGTCTGGAAGATCCTCACACGGACATGTGTGTGGGACTGGTGCGAAGTCCGACCGGCCAAACCTGATTGGGACATCGTCAACGTCCCGCGCGAGTCGAACTGGGGAAACTTCCACCCCGAGGACCCGATCTACAAGGATTGGTCGAAGGCCGAGCCCACACCCTATCGGCGGTAAGACCTCGGTAGTCCGCAAACGCAACGCGGCCACCGTCTCGTAGACGGTGGCCGCGTCGCGACGTCGGCGGGCTCAGCGAAACCGATGACCACTCTTCCGAGAACCTTGCGTTCGATCACAAGGGCCGGGCTCATGTCCGGCCCCTGAGTGCACGTGAAGCACGAGTGCGACCGACCAGCCGAGTCAAACGCCCTCGCAGGCAACCGAACCCCGTTCCCCCGATCGGGTGAAAACCCGCCGGTAACTTGTCGCGCCCGTCATCGAGAGCAGACAATTGGCGGAGTTTCGAGATCGCGGAGCGTCGATTGAGTATGTCAACACGGGGTGTCACGTCGACGTGACATTCACCGGGGATGGGAAACAAATGACGGGCATTCGGCAGGCGCTGCGCGCATCTTCGGTGGGGTGCGCACTGTGCCTGGGCCTGATCGTTCCGACGGCACTGTCGTCGACCGCGGTCGCGGCACCGATGCTGTCGCCGCAGACGCAGCAGACCATTGCCGAGCTCGACGATGCGGGCGTCCTCCGCCCCGCCGAACCCGACGACGGGCTCGGGCCGGATTGGCTCTCGACGACGTTCCCACGGGCGGACGGCAACACGATCGTGGTGGTGACACCCGGAACCGACGACGGCACCCTGTTCCCGCGTATTCAAGGTCTGCGCGCGGGCCGCCAGACCTTGATCATCGACTACCCAGAGGCGCTGGGGCCGTTGGTCTCCGGTCGTTCGGGTGCGGTGCTGCCGATCTTCGCACCGGGTTACGACGGCTCGCGCGATGTCGCCGTCGACAACAACCTGGCCGTGATGCGGGCGTTCGCGCAGCAGACCGACGGACAGCCCTTCGTCGTGTACACCGGGTACTCCCAGGGAGCTGACGCACTCGGTGATGCCGCCGAGACAGCCGTAGCCGGTGGCACCCTCGACGTCGACCGGTCGATGATCCTCCTCATCTCCGACCCGCGCAGCCCGTGGGGTCTCAAGGCGTGGGCCGACGACCATCCGGTGGTCGGCGCGGTGTTCGAACTGTTCGGCGCCGAGAGCAACGGCGCTCGCGATCCAGGGGCAACGGGCGAGGACCTGGACGTGGTGTCCGTCGTCGTGGTCGGCGATCCGGTTGCCAACTTCCAGTGGAAAACGTTGCGGCCGTTGAGTTCGCTACTCGTCAACGGTGCCGGTTTCATCGCGATCCACAGCGGCCTCGGCGAAGAGAACTACGGCAACCTGATCGACTACACCGAGCCGCCGACGACCATGCGGAGCCGGGACGGCAACACCACCTACGTCGTCTACCAACCGAAGCACCACCCGCTCACGTTGGCCGCGATGATCCTGAACGACGCCGTGGGTATCGATCCGAGCGAATCCGACATCGCTCGGTGGGATGCTGTGAACAACGCCTTCTATCCGCTGGTGACGCCGACGGCATCGAATGCCGCAGTACCAGTGGAGGACACGACGTCCCCGCTGACTGAGCAGGCGACGAGCGCAGCGAGGAGCCGTGTCGAAACCACTTCCGAACCACCGATCACCGAGACCGGCGGGCGCCATCGTGCTCCCGAAACCAGCGATTCCGGGAGCACGCCCGAAGTCGCTTCCCCAACAGAAGGCGGACGCCACCGCCTGACCGGAGTCGGGCGCCATTCCACAGATGCCGAGCCCTCCTCCGACAGCACCGAAGCGCCAACCGCCGACGTCTCGGACACACCGGACGTGGGCACACCGGACGCGGACACCGGACACGACACTCCCGACTCCGAGACGGCCACCGAGACAGACACATCCTCTGACTCGACGGAGAGCGAGCCCGACGCCGCCTGACACGCCAGACGCCGCGCCGACGACACTCCCGGCCAGCGCCCCTCGCTGGCTGCGCCGGCGTTGAGCGCGACCCGCAAACACCCCGCTGGTCGCGCCGGCGACGAGCGCAGCCAGTGGCACCTGCCGCTGGTTGCGCTCCGTCGCCGCGAACTCGCTTCGTCAGCGCACGTCAGGGAGAGCACCCGCTGTCGGACGCATCCGACGCACCCTGCCGACACGCGTCCCGCGCCGCCAGGCATGCGGGCCCGTGGAGCCGAACTTCTACTGAGGCCGACCTCCTCACCGACCACACGTCGCCACCGCTCATGGGCCGACATCCTGCCCACCGGCCGGCCGTCGCCCGTTGCGTACCCTCGCCACCATGTCTTCGTCGTCGATCGGTCCCGAGCCGGAGTCCGAGTTGCAGCCCCATCGCTGGTCGACCGCGGACCTCGTCGGTCCGACCCTGATCTTCGTCGGCGGCTTCCTGCTCGCGGTGACCATCGCCCTTCCGACGTTGCTGGTCGGAGGTTTCCGGACGATCCCGCTCAGCACCGACTTCACCACCGTCGCCACCGCCGACGACGCGACGATCTTCGACCGGTGCTCGCTCGGGACCCGTTCGGCCAGCACCGTCGGCGCCGACCTCGTCCGCCAGCAACGCGTCGTGGCGGTGCAACCGTCCGACGAACACCGGGTGACCCTGCAGGCCGGCACGTCCATCCAGGCCGAGACGCTGCGCATCGACGACCGTGAGGTCGACCCCGGCGATCCGCGCCCCGGCGCCGACCCCGGAAACCAGTCCGACGACGGGTCGCTACCGTGCAACGACGCGACCGTCAACGCCGTCAAGGATCGGGTGACACTCGACCGGAAGAACGCGCTACCACGACTCGCCGCGCGCGGGGCGTCGGAGATCCAATACGACAGCGGACAGGCGGCCGTCCTCGTCCCGGACCGCCGCGGCGTCACCTATCTGTTGCCCTTCGACACCGAAACGGCCGACCGGGAGTTCTTCGACGCCGTCACCCGTACCGCCGTCCCGCTGGTGTACGACGGCGACACCGAGGTCCGCGGCCGCGACGTCGCCCGGTTCCGCGCCGAGGTCCCCGACACCGACCTCGCTCGCGAGGCACTGGGCCGGCCCGTGGGCACCAACGTCTCGATCACGCGGCCGGCGTCGTGGTTCGGGGTCGGCGACACGCGCCGACCGTTGACCGCGGACCTGCACCACCGGAGTTCATGGGATCTCGCCGTCGACCCCCGGACCGGCACGATAGTCGACGCCACGATCACCGTCGACGAGGTGTACCGCTTCCCCGACGGCACCCCCGGCGTCCCGGCCGACTTCGAATTGCCGCACCTACGAGCGACATTCACCTACGACGACAACACCCAGGCGCGGATGACCGACCTGGCCGCCGACCTCGCGTCCCCGATCCTGATCTGGGGCCGCCTGGTGCCGATCGGCACCGGAATCCTCGGCGTCGCGGCCCTGCTGGCCGGGCTGATGCTGATCAATCCCGCCTGGCTGCCCGCCCGGCTTCGGCGTCGGCGTGACGCGAAAACCGTTGGCGGGCAGCCGGAGTGATCAGGATCGGCGTCAGGACGCCGACTCGGCGGCGAGCCGGCCGAGAGTGTCGTTGAGCTGATCCTCGGTCGTGAGCGGGAACTTGACCTTCTCGAGCAGCTTCTTGTCGGTGACCTTCGACCAGTCGTAGGTGTGGCGTACCAACGTCTCGTTGGGACCCTGGGATTCCAGCTCCCACAGCCACTCCCATCCGGGCGGCTGGGTGCCGGCGGGCGCGGTCTGCCATGCCAGGAGCTTGTCCTTGGCGTAGCCCGTGACATGGTTGTCCGTCTTGTACTCGCCGCCCATGTGGTCGCCCGCCATGTTCATGGTGAACACGTCACCCACCTGCTGGATGCGGTCGGCGTGGTCCACACCGCGGATGAACCCCGAACCGTCGAGCGCCTGATGCCGTTCGGGATTGGAGAGAACGTCGAACACCGCGTCGACGGGCGCCTCGATCGTGCGTTGGACAGTGACCTGTGTGCTCTCGTTGTCGCTCATGACACAACACTGCCGAAACTTCGGGTACTCGGCAACGTTCAAGGGCCCTGTGCTCCCTGAGGAGCGCCCGGAGCCTGCGGAGGGCGCGTCACGAAGGGTCCGGTGACCGAGGTTGCGAGACCCTTCGTGACGCTCGCAAGCTCGCTCCTCAGGGAGCGGGCGTGGAGGGCGCAAGCTCGCTCCTCAGGGAGCGGGCGTGGAGGGCGCAAGCTCGCTCCTCAGGGAGCGGATTCGATGACCACGATGGCGCGCCGATCAGCGCGCGACCGCCCACGTCCCCAGCGCGGCGATCGTGGCAGCCACCGCGGCGGTTCCGGCGACTCCGATCACCGACCCGGCGACCGTGAGGATGATCAGCACCTCGGCGGCCACCACCAGCCAGGTGCCGAGCGCGACGCGCGTCCGGTCGCGCGCGATCGCCGACAGCAGGACGACCTGCAGGACGGCGAGCGCGGCGCCGATGTAGGCGAACAACCACAGGATCGGCACGAGCGTGTCGTAGCCGTCCCCGAAGACGAGCGGGACGACCGGCCCGGCCGCACCGGCCAGCACGGTGAGTACGACCCCGATCACGGCGACAACCGTCACCGCCTGACGCAGCGAGGCCCGCGACCGCGCGGGATCGGCGAGGCGGGGATAGAAGACCACGCCGATCGCCTGCGGGAGCCAGAAGGCCACCTTGGTCGCGATCGCGCCGAGTGCGTACACCCCGACCTCCTCCGCGTCGAGGACCCGGGGTGAGAGCAACAGGTCGATCGACGAGGCGACGATCAGCACCAGCTGGACCTGGGACGCGCGCACCACGCTGAGGACCCCGGCGGAACCCGACGCCCCACCTCGAGGCCGGTCGGCCCGCGCCACCGACCACACCACGAGCCAGACGACGACCGCCGAGGCCGCGCCCCCCAGCGTCCCGGCCAGGAGCCCACCCGCCGGCCCGGCGCCGGCGGCGAACGCCCCGATGATCGGCATCGACCGGGCGACACCGACCACGGCCAGCACCCAGGACAGCACCCGGAACTCGCCGCGCCCCTGCAGAATCCCCTGACCTGCGGCGATGAGGGCGAGTAGCGGCGCGGAGGCGAGTGCTGCCGCGGTCGTCGCGACATCGGTGCGCAACAGCAGCGCGACCAGCGGGGTGGCGACCACGGTGAGCACGACAACCCAGGACGTCGTCACCACCCCGAGCGCGCGGAGGCGTCCCTCGTCGCCGCCGAGCACGACCTCCCGGGCGATGACGTTCTGCAGGGCCATGGCCGGCACGCCGAGCACGAGCATGGCCGACAGCAGCACCGCGAACTCGCCGTATTCGCTGACATCGAGGAAGCGGGCACTCGCGGCGAGGTGCACCACGTACATGCAGACGTTGGCCACCATCGAACCGACCGCCACCGACCCGACGGCGCCGACGGTGCCCGTCGTCCGGCGCGTCTGCTGCATGGACCAAGTGTGCCGATCGGCCGCGAGGCGCTTTGCACCGGCTGTCGTCCGTAGGCAACGATGGGAAGGCTGCTGTCCACCCAGCCCGAGCTCCACAGACCGAGAGACCCTGATGTACGACGACAACCCCACCTACGACGCCGAGTCGACAGACATCGGTTCGCGCATCGACCCGGTGCTGGCCCGGAGCTGGCTGCTGGTCAACGGCTCCCACTACGCGAAGTTCGAGCCGGCGTCCCGTTCGCGCGCCGACATCGTCGTGTTGGACATCGAGGACGCCGTGGCTCCCAAGGACAAGGTCGAAGCGCGCGACAACGTCGTCCGCTGGCTCGGGCCGAAGGACGGGACCGCCGGCCCCGGCGCCGGAGACTGGGTCCGCGTCAACGGATTCGGCACCCCGTGGTGGGCCGACGACCTCGAGGCCCTGTCGCAGACCGCGGTCGGCGGGGTGATGCTGGCGATGGTCGAGTCGGTCGACCACGTCACCGAGACCGCCAAGCGCCTGCCCGGTCTGCCCATCGTGGCACTCGTCGAGACCGCGCGGGGGCTCGAGCGCATCAGTGAGATCGCGGCCGCTAAAGGCACCTTCCGCCTCGCGTTCGGCATCGGGGACTTCCGCCGCGACACCGGTTTCGGCGACAACCCGCAGACCCTCGCCTACGCCCGTTCGCGTTTCACCATCGCCGCCAAGGCCGCCCATCTGCCCAGCGCCATCGACGGCCCGACGGTCGGTTCGAGCGCACTCAGACTCAGTGAGGCGACCGCGGTCAGCGCCGAGTTCGGCATGACCGGCAAGATCTGCCTCACCCCCGGCCAGTGCGCGCAGGTCAACGAGGGCCTCTCCCCCTCCCAGGACGAGATCACCTGGGCGCGTGAGTTCTTCGCCGAATTCGAGCGCGACGGCGGTGAGATCCGCAACGGCTCCGACCTGCCACGGATCGCGCGGGCGACCAAGATCCTCGACCTGGCCCGGTCATACGGCATCACCGAATCGGACTACGACGACGATCCGGTGCACGCTCCCGCGCCCTCGGACACCCACCACTTCTGATCGGCATCACCGCGGTGACCCCCCGACGACTGCTGCCGGCCCTGTACGGCACCGGTATCGGCGCGACCGCGGTGATCCTGGCGCCGCTGCTGCCGGGCCTGATCGGGGTCGGCGACCGGTACCTGCTGTACCGAGATGCGGTGTCCACACCGCGTACCCACGTCACGGACACCACGCTCGGGATCGGCGACCTGCCGCCGCGCGCCGTGCCGCAGGACTGGTTCCTCGCGATGGTGAGCACCGTCCTCGACGGCGGGATCGTCGTGCTGGCAGTCCTCGCCGCGGCGCTGGTGTGCGCGGGAGTCGGCTACGGACGCCTGGCGGCCCGACTGGTCCCGGGCGCCGGGCGGGCCGGTGCCTCGGCGGCCGCTCTCGTCGCGGTGTGGAATCCCTATGTCGCCGAACGGCTCCTGCAAGGCCACTGGAGCCTGCTGGCCGGGTATGCGGCACTGGGGTGGATTCTCGTCGCGGTCATGGACCTGCGAGTACAAGCGGACGCCGTCCGGCTGCTGCAACTGGGTGCGCTGCTCGCCGTCGCCGGACTGACGCCCACCGGGTCCGTCCTTGCCGGAATCGTGCTGGTGGTGGCGCTTCTGGCGCGCCCGATCGGGTCGCGACCCACGGTGGCCGCCCTCGCCCTCTGGGGTCTCAGCACGCTGCCGTGGTTGCTGACGTCACTGATCACCGACGCCCCGACCACCTCCGCGGCGGCCGGGGTGGAGGCTTTCGGTCTGCGCTCCGAGCCCTGGCTCGGGCCCGTGGGCACGGTCGGTTCACTGGGCGGGATCTGGAACGCCGACGCCGTGCCCGCCAGCCGGACCATCGGGTGGGCCGCGGTGGCCACCCTCTGCCTGCTCCTCGTCGTCGCCGTCGGCGCGCGGTATCTGTGGCGTCGTCGCGGCGAGCTGGATCCGTCGGTGCCAGCCATCGCGGTCCTGGCGTCGGTCACCGCGATCGTGTTGCTGCTGAGCACTTTCGGACCGGCCCGTACCGTCCTGGGCTTCGTCGTCGAGCACCTCGGCGGCGGCGGACTCCTGCGCGACACCCAGAAGTTCTCGGCGCTCCTCGTCCCGGCGGTCGCGGTCTGCGTGGCGGCGGCCGTGGCGGCCGCGCGGCGTCGAGTACCCGCGGGTTTCGCGCTCACCGCGGTCGTACTGCTGGTGGTGGCGCCGCTCCCCGACCTCGCGTGGGGCGTCGGTGGCGCGGTGCGCGCGATCGACTATCCCGACGAGTGGCGACAGGTCGCGGAGATCGTGCCGCCGGATCGGGGTTCGGTCGCCCTGTGGCCTCCCGGAACGGTCCGCGAGTACCCGTTCGCCCATGACCCGTCGCTCGACCCCGCCGCACGGATGATGCGGGCGCCGGTCGTCGAGTCCGGCGAGCTCCGCGTCGACGGAGAGGTGATCGACCCGCCCGGCGCGCACGCCGCAGCGGTGACGCGGGTACTGGAGTCCGGTGGGTCACCGACCGCTCTCGCCGAACTCGGCGTCGGGTGGGTTCTGGTCGAGAACGGTTCCCCGCCAGCACAACTCGCCGATTCCGGGCACCTCGCCTTCGACGGTCCGTCGCTGCAGCTCTATCAGGTGGGCGACCCGGCGGATCGCTCCGCGGGCGTCACCGACCGGGCGATCGCCACCGCCGCACACCTGGTGTGGGCCGCGCTCCTGGTCGCCGGGCTGATCGGCGTCGGCATCGGTGTGGTCAGCGGCCGGGCGCGGACAGTACGGCGTCGAACGTCGCCATGAATCCGTCGCAGGTCGCTGACCAAGAATAGCGGCTCGCCTTGACCTGTGCGTTCCGTCCGAGACGGCGTGCCTCATCCGGATTGTCGATGAGTTTTCCTGTCGCGCTGGCCAGTTCGTCGACCCCGTCGACGAGCAATCCGGTGTTCCCGTCGTCGATGGAGTCGGCGAGTCCGGCGGCACCGCGGTAGCCGATCGTCGGGACACCGTGCTGGGCGGCTTCGACGACGGCGAGTCCCCACCCTTCCTTCCGCGACGGCATGAGGTGGACCCGGGCCCGGGCGAGGAGTTCGTGTTTGCGGTGTTCGTCGACGTGGCCGTGGAAGGTGACCGCGTCGGTCACCGCGAGATCGTTTGCGGCGCGGTGCAGTTCGTCCGCCCACCAGCCGCCGCCGATGACGTCGAGGTGGGCGTCGACGCCGTCGTGGCGCAGCCGCGCGAGCACCGTCAGCGCATCCTCGACCTGCTTGTGCGGCACCAGCCGCGACAACACGCAGAGCCGCACCGGGCCGTCCGGCCCACCGGGAACCGCGTCCCGATCGGGACCGGTCGCCCCGATGCCCTCGGGCAGCGGATCGATCCCGTTGCGCACGACCGCGATCCGCTCGGCGTCCACCCCGAGTGCGACGAGTTCGGATTTCGACGGCGCCGAGACCGTCACGTATCGGTTGCGACGATGGACCCGTGGCGAGACCCGCGACTCGAGAAACCATCCCACGTGACCGAGGAGACGACCGGCGACCGGCCACTGTTCGCGGTGACAGTGGTGGACGAGGACCACCGTCGGGGCCGGCGAGACCAGCGCCGAGAAGAACGGGACACCGTTCTGGGTGTCGACGACGACATCGGGCCGGCACCCGGCCAGCGGCCCGAGACCGAGCCGGCCGCCGAGGATCGTCGCGAGCATGCGCGGATACACACTGATGCGTCCGCCGGCGCGGATGAACCGCATGCCGTCCCGTGTCTCCTCGCGGACGGACCCGGGGTAGGCGGAGGTGAGGAAGGTGACCCGCGCGCCGCGGCGGGCCAGTTCGGCCCCGACGCGTTCCAGGTAGGTCTCACTGCCGCCGCCCTGGGGGTGGCGGGTGTCCCGCCAGCACAGGAGCAGGACGTCAGACGGTGCGCGCATCGTCCGTCAGCCTACCCACCGCGGCCGGAGCGCCGGTACCCACCGCGCGGGCGCGCCACTAGAGTGACCCGACGATGACGACTCCATTCCCCGGCGGTGCGCGGATGGCCCGGCTCGCCACCCTGCGCCGTGCCGCCGGACTGCTGAACGACTTCCGCTACGAGCAGTCCGACCCCGCACGCTTCTACGGCGCGCTCGCCGCCGACACCGCGAACATGGTCGAGGCGTTCGTACCGGACCTCGCCGGGACCGGTCCCGACGGGGCGGTGATCCTCGACGTGGGCGGCGGCCCCGGGTACTTCGCCGACGCCTTCCGGGCCCGGGGCGCACACTACGTGTCCGTCGAACCCGATCCCGACGAGATGCACGCCGGCGGGCTCGAGCATCGTGGCTCGGTCCGCGGCTCCGGCCAGGCCCTCCCCTTCGCCGACGGTTGCGTCGACGTCTGTCTGTCGTCGAACGTCGTCGAGCACACCCCGACGCCGTGGCAGATGGCCGACGAGATGCTGCGGGTGACGCGTCCCGGCGGCATCGTCATCATCAGCTACACACTCTGGTGGGGACCGTTCGGCGGCCACGAGATGGGCCTGACCCATTACCTCGGCGGCCACCGCGCGGCCCGGATGTACACCAGACGCAACGGTCATCCGCCCAAGAACCTCTACGGGACGTCGCTGTTCGCGGTCTCCGCCGCCGACGGGCTGCGCTGGGCCCGGTCGGCGACCGGCAGCGGGCATGCCGAACTCGTCGCGGCGTTTCCCCGCTACATCCCGCGCTGGATGTGGTGGGTGATGCGCCTACCGGTGCTCCGCGACGTTCTCGGCACCAATCTCGTGCTCGTCCTGCGTCGACTGTGAGTATCCGGTTGCGGTTTGTCCCGGTTCCCGGGACAAACCGCAACCGGAACTTCGGGGCGTCTTGCTTTCTCCTTCGAGCGACGTGCCTCCGGTGAATGGGTGGCAGTCGCCCGAGCTGTTTACCTCGTGGCCGGCCACCATCGGTAGGCGCGCGCACAAGCCCGCATCGCGGTGCTCTCCGTCGCCTCCGACACTGCACTCGGCGGAGTCGCCGCCGCGTGGTGGCTGGGTCTGCATCCCGCAGAACCTCGAAAACATCTCGTGCTCACCGGCGCTCGCGGAGCGCATGCGCGGTCGTCGGCGACTGCCGTGGTCCGGCACCGACGCCTCGCGGACGTCGACGTCACCACGCACGCAGACCTCCGGGTCACCGCAACGGCACTCACCGTCCTCGACGCTGCCACCGAGCTCGGGATCGCCGTCCTCGATTCGACTCTCCTGGCCGGCACGGTGAAACTCACCGACCTACAGGCCGCACACTCGCGGTACCCCAGACGGCACGGCTCCCCGGCCATTGCCCAGTACCTGCGACTCCTCGACGACGGCGCCCGATCGGAGGCCGAGCGAATCGTCGCCACCCTGTTCCACCGCTCGGGCCTGAAGGGCTGGACACCGAACTGCCCGCCGAAGGGTATTTCATCGACGTGGCCTTCACCCACGGGAAGCTGGCCGTCGAAATCGACGGCTTCGCGCATCACCGCGATGTCCCGACGTTTCAGAGGGACCGGACCAAACGCAACGCCCTGACCGCCGCCGGCTGGACCGTCCTCAACTTCACCTGGGCCGATGTCGTCGAACGTGGCCATCACGTGGTCACTGCGGTGCACAACGCTCTGAGCCGTTCGCTCGCCTGATCCCGTTGCGTTTTGTCCCGGTTCCCGGGACGAAACGCAACGGGAAGGCCGGGGTTGGCCCGGACTACTCCGCAGCGAGGTCCGCGGTGCAGTTGAGCGTGCCGCCCTGGCTGGTCGCGGCAGCCAGCTGCTCGCCGTCGGCGAGGATCGCGCACGACACCGGGCCGCGGACCACGATGGCCGACAGGCTCGCCCGGGTCCCCTCGAGTTGCACCCGCTGGGACCACGGCGACCCCGTCGCCGGGATCACGGTCGGCGACCCCGGGCCACGACGGAACGTGAGCGCGACGACGTCGCCGTTGCCCGTCAGCTGGTAGGTGACGGTTCCGGAGCGCTGCGTCGTCGTGGTGGTCGACGTCGTCTCCTCGGTGGTCGTGGTGCTCGACGATGTCGTCTCGCTGGTCGTCGCCGGGCCGGTCGACTCAGTGGTCGACGAGGAGGCCGCACTGGTGGAGTCGCCGTCGCCCGACCGGGTGACCAGGACGACGACCAGGCCGAGCACCACGAGCGCGATCAGCGCAGCCAGCGCCAGCCCGATCGTCCGCCCCTTCGATCCGGAACCGCGAGGCGGCTCACCACCGGCCGGTGCATCGTAGGGCGAGGACGCGTACGGCGAGCCGCCTGTGTAGTGGGGATCGGCGTACTGGGGCTCGGTGTACGGACCCGGATACGGCTGCCCGCCCTGGTGCGGCTCGGTGTACGGACCCGGATACGGCTGCCCGCCCTGGTGCGGCTCGGTGTACGGACCCGGGTACGGCTGTCCGGGCTGCTGTTCGGTATATGCCTGCGACGGCGGCGCCGACGGGTCGAAGTCGGGATCGAACTGCCGGGTCTCCGGCGGATCGTTCCGCGGATCGTTGGGATCGCCCTCTGGTGGTCGGGTCATGCGCTCGATTCTGTCATCCCGGATCGGAACCCGACCCGGGGACGGCGACGGTCATCCGTCGAAGAACGGACCGAGGATCGGATCGAGCACCTCCGGGTCGCAGCAGCGTCCCTGTAGGTGGCCGATGGTTCAATACACGCGAATCGCGGCACTTCGCCGCCGGGACCGGACCATCAGCCGACAGGGAGGCGATCACGTGGCGTACGACTACCGTCGGTCCACCTCGCCGTTCGCGTCCCTGATCTGGTGGGCCGATGTCGATGAGGAGTGCAGCTACACCGAGGCCGCCACCGAGTACTGGGGGATCTCGTTCGGGAGGCTCGTCGATGGCTCGCCGTCAGCGACGCTCATCGGTCCCTCCACCGCCCCGCGCGAACTGCGCATGGTCCCCGGAGAACGCCACTGGGGAATCGAGTTCGAGGCGCACGTGTCCCTGCGCGGGCCGGCACAGAAGCCTATCGACGAGCTGCGGGAACTGCCCACCGATGGCCGCTGGTTCACGCTGGGAGGCGTCCGCTTCGGGTTCCCGGCGGTCCATGATCTCGAGCGCCTGACCGATTCCCTTGTCACACAGGGCTTTCTCGTCGAGGAACCCACCGTCCGGGCCGCGCTCGACGGCGGCGACGTCGCGTACTCCGACCGAAGCCTTCGACGCAAGGTGGGCACGACCACGGGCCTGGGACGCAAGGACATCCACCAGATGCGACGGGCACGCGAGGCATATCGGCTCCTGCAGTCGGGTCTGCCCCTCGCCGACGCGGCGCTTGCTGCCGGCTATGCCGACCAGGCCCACATGACGCGGGCGTTCCGTGCGTTTGCCGGCCGGTCACCCGGTCGGATCCTGCGCGAGGGTGTCACCCCGTTCGACTCCCGCCCGCTCCGGGACGGGTGACGAGTCGGCCGTTTCCTTCAATCCTCGGGTGGGCGCGACCGGAAAGGTGGTGTCATGCATTTCGCCACCGAGAGGACACGACCATGACTCGGACCAACACTCTGCCCCCGGTCTCCGACGACGAACTCCGACTGCTCACCCGGCGCCTGGCCGACACCCGGCTCATCCACCTGACCACCGGCGCGGCGGCCGCGCCGGGACCGGGAGCCGGACTGGGTGAACGACTCCTCGCGCACTGGCGCGATTTCGACTGGCGCGCGGTCGAGGCGCGAGTGGACGAACTCGGTTACGTGGAGACGAGGACCTCCGACGGCCGGCGGTTGGCCGCGATCCATGCTCGTGCCGAGGAGGCGACCGGCGTCCCGATCCTGCTGATCCACGGATGGCCGGACTCGCCGCTCCGATTCCTCGACCTCATCCCGTTGCTGACCGCGGCGGGTCACGACGTGGTCGCGCCGGCGATCCCGGGGTTCTGGTGCAGCGACGAGCCCGATGGCGAGATGTCCCGTGAGCTCGTCGCCGCGGACTTCTCGGCGCTGATGACCGAGCTCGGCCACCAGCGGTACGCCGTCCACGGCGGGGACCTGGGGTCGGCGGTGGCGCAGACCATCGCGCAGGAACAGCCCGAAGCCGTGGTGGCGCTGCACCTCACCGACGTTCCGTTCGACCTAGCGTTCACCATCGACCGCGACGCAGCCGGCCCCGCCGAGATCGCCTATCTCGACAGGATCGAGGAGTTCGGCGCCGAGGCGTTGTATCTGAAGGCGAACACCGCCGCACCCACGCTGGTGGCAACGGCGTTGCAGGACAGCCCGATCGGCCTCGCATCGTGGATCGGCGCCCTCTACGAGTCGTGGCGCGACGACCCGATCGACGACGCCCACGTCGTCATCAACGCTGCGATGCTCTATCTGACCGGGACCGTTCGGTCGTCGATGCGGCTCTACACCGAGCCGGCGCAGGCCTGGGACGACCCGCCGGCCTCGGAAGGCGATGCCGGCCCGGAGGAACCCGCCGAATCCGACACCGGCGACTGGTCGGGCGAAACCGGGGCCGACGGATGGAAGACCGCCTTCGTCGGGGTGCCGACCGCCTTCGCGATGTTCCCGAGCGACATCGCCGTCGCGCCCCGAGACCTCGCGGACCGCCACTTCGCGGTCGAACGATTCACGGTCATGCCCCGCGGCGGTCACTTCGCCGCGCTCGAACAGCCGCGTGCCCTGGCCACCGACTTGCTGGAGTTCCTCGCCGGGCGCTCGTGAGGCGTCGCGGTGTCCGCGGCCCTCCGCCGCGGACGCCGCGATCACCGTCAGATGTCGGCGATCGCTTCCAGCGGCCCGGTTCGCGCCGCGCGGACCGCGGGCCACAACGCGGCCAGCACTCCGACAACCGCCGACGCGACGAGAGTGATCACGATCAGCGACCACGGGACCACCGGGGCGCCCAGGCCCCATTCGGCGAGCGTCCGTACCAGCGCGACGCCGATGACGGTTCCGAGGAGCACACCCAGCACGGCACCGAAGATCGAGATCAGCACCGACTCGAGGTAGATCGAACGCCGGACCTGGGCCCGGACCATGCCGATCGCGCGCAGCATCCCGATCTCACGTTTACGTTCGACCACCGACAGCGCGAGCGTGTTGATGATGCCGAGTACCGCGATCAGCAGCGCCAGCCCGAGCATCGCGTACAGCGTGCCGAGCATCTGGTCGATCTGCGACGAGATCTGCCCCTTGAACTGATCCCGATCCTGGATCTGGACCGTGAGATACGCGGCCGTCGCGTCCTCGAGATCGGTGCGCAGGGTCTCGAGGTCGGTACCCGGGGCAGCGTTCACGAAGAGCGTGACGTTGACCCGTGCGAAAGGCGGGACGAGTTTCTCGTAGACGTCCGGACCGACCACCCACGGTTGCAGCGCCTCGTTGTCGGCATACACGCCGGCAATCGGGACCTGGACCTGCGCGCCCGTCGCGGAGGTGAACGTGACCACGTCGCCGCGCTTCCAGCCGTTGGACTTGCCGGTGCGCTCGCTGATCAGCATCCCGTCGGCGGGCAGATCCGACGACGCGCCGTCCTGCATGTCCATCACGGTCACGCTGTTGAGCGGTCCGCCGAGCGCGGAGAACCCGGTCTCCGACTTGTCGTCGACCTTGGCCTGGACGATGCCGAACGACACCACGTCGCCGACGCCGGGCACACCGTCGATCGCGTCGGTCACCGCCGGAGGCAGCGGCGACTGATTGGTGCCCGCCACGATGTAGTCGGCGGTGATACCCGCGTCGACCGCGTCGTCGACCGTGCCCTTGAACGACTGTCCGAGGGTGCCGATGATCGCGACCAGCATCAGTCCGAGGGTGAGCGCGAACGCCGTCGCGGCAGAACGCCGCGGGTTGCGGACCGCGTTGGTCCGCGCCAGGCGTCCGATCATGCCGAACGGTGCCCCGATGACCCGGCCGAGCACGCTGACGAACGGGCGGGCGAGCGCCGGGCCGACGAGGACGGCCGACAAGACCGCACCCGCAGCGCCGGCACCCACCGTGACCGCGGGGCCGGTCCCTTCACCCATCGCACCGATGACGATCGCGGCGATCGAGGCGACGCCGATGATCGCGCCGAGGATGGTGCGGTTGCGCAACGAGGCCGACCCCTCGGCGGCCGATGCGCGCATCGCCTCGACCGGCGGCACACGTGCTGCTCTTGCCGCGGGCACCCACGCACTGATCATCGTCACCACGACGCCGACCAGGACGCCGGCCAGGATCGCGTCCGGGCCGACGGCCAGCTCACCGTCCGGCAGGCCCGACGTCGCGCTGGTGATCGCCTTCAGGCCGGCGGCCAGCGCGATGCCGATGGCCAGGCCGAGGGCGCCACCGAGGACGCCGACCACGAAGGCCTCGAACAGCACCGACCGCGACACCTGGCGTTGGCTCGCGCCGACCGCCCGGAGGAGCGCGAATTCGCGGTTCCGTTGCGCGACGATCATCGAGAACGTGTTGTAGATGATGAACGTGCCGACGACGAGACCGATCGCGGCGAACGCCAGCAGGATGTACTGGAAGATCTGCAGGAACTCGTTGACCTGCGCCTTCTGGTCCTCGCGGACCTGATCGCCGGTGCGGACGTCGTAGAGGTCGGCGTCGGCGCCGAGCCCGGCGATGATCCGGTCCTGCAGCTGCTCGGGGGTGACCCCGGCGGCGGCCGACATGTCGACGACGCCGACATGCTCGCCGTCGGTGAACAACCGGGACGACGTCGCGGCGTCGAACTGGACGTTCACATACCCACCCGTCGAGCTCGGCGCGTCGACGAGACCCACGACGGTCACCTCGAGCGGCGTGGCATTGCCCTGGCCCACGACGACCTTGGTCTTCGACCCCACCTTCAGGCCGGCGGCCTCGGCGGCCGAGGTGTTCAGCGCGATCTCACCGGCGTTCTCGGGCCCGCGGCCGCCCGGCAGGATCGTCGACTCCTCCGGCGAGAGCGCCTCGTCGGGCGGGATGTAGGTGCTGCCCACGCTCGGGGCACCACCGGTCTGGATGGCCTTGCCGTCGGAGTCGGCGACCGTGACCAGTCCGTTGTTGTTGACGACGAGCTTGTCGATGCCGAACTGCGCGCGCTGATCCCGGAGCTGGTCGACGATCGAGTTCGGCACCCCCGGCGACTGCCGGTCGGCCGGGGTCACCTCGACCGCGACGCCCGGTGCGGCGCTGTCGAAGATGTCGTTGAACGCCTTCGAGATGGATCCGGTGAACACCATCGACCCGGCCACGAACGAGGTGCCCAGGACGATCGAGAAGAGGGTCAGGAAGAGACGGAGCTTGTGCGCGCGGAGGTTTCGCAGCGAAACCCTGCGCATCACCGAGGAGGAGGCCACGGCTCAGTGCGCTTTGGCGGCGTCGGGCGCAGGGACGTTGTCCAGGTTCTTCATGACCTCGAAGACATCGTCGGCGGAGGGCCGGGAGAGCTCCTGCACGATCTGGCCGTCGGCGAGGAACACCACGCGATCGGCATACGACGCGGCCCGCGGATCGTGCGTCACGATGACGACGGTCTGTTTGAACTCGTCGGTCGCGGCCCGCAGGATCGACAGCACCTCGCCGGAGGAACGGGAATCCAGGTTGCCCGTCGGCTCGTCGCCGAAGATGATCGACGGCTTGCCGATCAGCGCGCGGGCACACGCGACGCGCTGCTGCTGACCACCCGACAACTCACTCGGGAGATGTCCGAGCCGGTCGGTGATACCCAGCCGGGCCACCACGGCGTCGAACCATTCGGTGTCCACGGTGCGGCCGGCGATGTCGACCGGCAAGGTGATGTTCTCCTTGGCCGTCAGCGTCGGCACGAGGTTGAACGCCTGGAAGACGAAGCCGATACGGTCGCGGCGCAGCATCGTCATCGCCTTGTCCGACAACGCCGTCAGATCGGTGTCGCCGATGAAGACCTTGCCGTCGCTCGCGACGTCGAGGCCGGCCAGACAGTGCATCAGGGTCGATTTGCCCGACCCGGACGGACCCATGATGGCGGTGAACTCGCCCTCCCGGAACGAGATCGAGACGCTCTTCAGGGCTTCGACGGCGGTGTCGCCGACGCCGTACCGCTTGGAAAGGTTGTCGGCTCCGGCAGCCACCGCATGCTTGGGCGCCCCGAAATCATCGCCACCGTCGTCTCGAGCGGCCACATCAGTCGTCGTCATGCCCTCAACCGTGCCAAATCCTGCGCCGGTTGGCCATCAGGTATCACCCTGACCCCACCCTGACAGGGGTGACGTTCGGCACTCTACTTCGGGATCTGGACCTCGAACGAGTGCAACCGGTTGGGCGATCCGACGTTGTCGGAGACCACGAGGAGGGTGCGGGTGCGGGTCTTGGCGAACGGGTTGTCCGGGTGCCAGTTGCCCCAGGCGAGACCCGACATGTTGCCGGTGAGGAGGTGCGGCGTCGCGGTGGTGGAGAAGATCCGCCGCTTGGTCATCGCCTTCTCGCGTCCGCTCAGCTTCTTCTTGTTCGTCACCGAGGTGGCACCGCGGGTGGTCGTCCAGAAGATGTTCGCGAGCCGGCCCGGTCCACGCTCGAGGACCAAGAAGTCGGTCGAGTTGACGGCGAGTACGTCGGCGGCCACCTTGTTCGCGTCGGTGCGGTAGACGAACTCGCGATTGCTCTTGCCGAAGGTCAGCAGGCGGGCCGAACGCGCGGCGTCCTGCCGGAGTCCACCGGCCGTCAAAACGCTGACCTGACCCTGCGGTCCGACCGCCGCACCCGTGAGTCCGCGCTGACCCGCCAGACCCGACTTCGGCGACGGCCGCCACGCCGAGGGGATCGGCAGGTCGCGGATGACCTGTCCGATGGGCCCGATCTGACGGACGAACTGGTTGTTGCCACCGCTGACGACGGTGTAGCCGCCCGCGGACCTGCGGATGCCCTCGAACTGCGCCTGGCCGGGCAGCAACGGGAGGAACCACGGACCGAGGACCGTGCCGCCCCCATTGATCCGCGGCTGCCCGGCGAATGCCGCGGTCACCGAGGTGTATCCGATCGAGGCGGTGAAGAAGCGTGCCGGCAGCACGTCTTCGGCGATCAGCACGTAGCTGCCGTTGCCGGTCCGGTCGATTCCGGAGATCCGGTTGACCGTCGGGAGTCCGTCCCCGATCGTCGTCGAATCGGTGAAGAACGCCGACACGCCTGCCCCGGAAGGCGGTGTCGCGGAGGCCGGTTGACCCGCGATCGGAGAGGCCAGACCGAGTACGCAGGCACCGACGATCGAGGCGCCCCACACACGTAGTTTCATGAGGGGCACGATACCTCAACCGTCACTTCTGACCCATCCGTACATTCAGCCCCGACGCCCCGCAGCACCCCGCGTCAGGCCAGGCGCTGCTTCAGGCCGTCCAGCTCGTCACGCAGCGAACTCGGCAGCTTCTCGCCCACGAAGTCGAAGAGCTCCTCGATCGACGGGATCTCCTCGCGCCATTCCTCGGGCTTGAAGGCAAGCGCCTCCGCGACGTCCTCGGCGGGTACGTCGAGCCCGCTGACATCGATCGACTCCGGCTTGGCGACGATTCCGATGGGCGTCTCGATGCCCTCGGCCTCACCCTCGATGCGCTCGATGATCCACTTCAGCACGCGGCTGTTCTCGCCGAATCCGGGCCACAGGAAGCGCTTGTCGTCGCCACGACGGAACCAGTTGACGTAGAAGACCTTCGGCAGCTTCGACTCGTCGGCGTTCTTGCCGATGTTCACCCAGTGCTGCAGGTAGTCACCGACGTGGTAGCCCATGAACGGCAGCATCGCCATCGGGTCGCGACGCACGGTGCCGACCTTGCCCTCGGCGGCGGCCGTCTGCTCGGAGCCGACGGTGGCGCCCATGAAGACACCGGTCTGCCAGTCGCGGGCCTCGGTCACCAGCGGAACCGTGGTCTTGCGACGGCCACCGAAGAGGATCGCCGAGATCGGCACGCCCTGCGGATCATCCCACTCGTCGGCCAGCGACGGGCACTGCGAGATGGGGGTGCAGTAGCGCGAATTCGGATGTGCGGCCTTGTGATCGGACTCCGGAGTCCAGTCGTTGCCGAGCCAGTCGGTGAGGTGCGCGGGCGCCGGGCCGTCGATGTCCTCCCACCAGATGTCGCCGTCGTCGGTGCGAGCGACGTTGGTGTAGAGGGTGTTTCCGGCCTCGATGGTCTTCATCGCGTTCGGGTTCGAGTCGTAGCTGGTGCCGGGGGCGACACCGAAGAAACCGAACTCCGGGTTGATCGCGTAGAGACGACCGTCCGCGCCGAAACGCATCCAGGCGATGTCGTCGCCCACGGTCTCGGCCTTCCACCCGGGGATGGTCGGCTGGAGCATCGCGAGATTGGTCTTGCCGCAGGCACTCGGGAAGGCCGCGGCGATGTAGTAGACCTTGTTCGCCGGGCTGGTCAGTTTCAGGATCAGCATGTGCTCGGCCATCCAGCCCTCGTCACGGGCGATGACCGAGGCGATGCGTAGGGCGTAGCACTTCTTGCCGAGCAGGGCGTTGCCGCCGTAACCCGAGCCGAACGACCAGATCTCGCGGGTCTCCGGGAAGTGGGTGATGTACTTCTCGGTGTTGCACGGCCACGGCACGTCGGCCTGGCCGGGCTCGAGCGGCGCGCCGACGGAGTGCAGCGCCTTCACGAAGAAGCCGTCCTCGCCCAGGATCTCCAGAACGCGGGGACCGACGCGGGTCATGATCTTCATGGACAGCACGACGTACTCGGAGTCGGTCAGCTCGACACCGAGCTTGGGATCGTCGGAGTCCAGGGGGCCCATGCAGAACGGGATGACGAACATGGTGCGACCGCGCATGCTGCCGCGGTAGAGCGCGGTCATCGTCGAACGCATCTCGGCGGGGTCGACCCAGTTGTTGGTCGGGCCGGCGTCGTCCTCGGACTCCGAGCAGATGTAGGTCCGCGACTCCACGCGGGCCACGTCGGCCGGATCGGAGTTCGCGAGGAAGGAGTTCGGCTTCTTCTCCTCGTTCAGCTTGACCAAGGTGCCGGCCTTCACGAGGTCGGCGGTGAGGCGCTCCCACTCCTCGTCGCTGCCGTCCGACCACACCACCCGGTCGGGTTGGGTCAGCTCGGCGACCTCGGCCACCCAGGCCAGCAGTCCCGCGTGCTTTGTCGGAGCGCTGCTCGGGTCCAGTCCGGGAATGGTGGCTGCGGTCATCGTTGGGGCCTCCTCCGAGGTGGTGGCCGCTTGGAATGGCCACCTGTCAGGTCGTCTCGTCGTCCAGGATACGTACACCGAACGGGCGCTAGGTCACGGGGTTCACCAGGTGCGGTCTATCCCACACCCAGCGGACAGATGACCAAAGTCCCTGGTAGTCGCGCGCGGCCTGGTCTCGGCGCGAAGCGTACCGGTTCGGACGTCCGGTCACATGTCAGCCGATGCGTCCCGAACCGCCGGAGATCCACTCGCCGGTGTCCGGGTCGAGCACCGCCGAACGGAACTCGCCGTCCGCGCCGATCTCGGTGATCTTGTCGACCTGTCCGTCCCGATCGCTGTCCGTGTACACGGTAAACCCGTCGGGGCCGTTCCGGGTGAGGGAGTCGTTGATCCCGTCGTTGTCGGTGTCGACCTCGGCGGGTCCCAGATCCCAGATCCGCCCGTCCTCGTGCATCCACAGGTGATCGTCGAGCTCGTCGGACGCCGGCGTCTCGTGCAGCGCGGCCACCGACTCGAACGACCGCGGGTCGTCGGAGCGTCCCACCTCACCGAACAACGAGGACTCGTCCGGGTCCGGGGTGTCGTCGGAGAACATCGGGTCCATCGGAATCACTGCTTCCCGTCGTCGTGGCCGGCGCGGGTGCCCGCGGCCGGTTCGTCATGCCGTCGATCGTCTCGATGCCCGGCGGGGTCGTCGGATTCTCGTCCCGGATCGTCGCCTCGGGCGGGATGCGCCCACAGCCGTTCCGACCGCGCGGTGAGATCGCGGCGGACGGCCTCGGCCCGCTCGCGCCGGACCCGGGCGTCACGGACATCGATCCCGCTGCGCACGCGTCGGATCTCCTCGTCGAGCCGCGCGATCTCCGTCGACACCTCCCGGTTGCGGCGTTCGTGAGCGCGGGCGATCTGCCCGGCGATCCGGGTCTCGGCAGCCGTGACGCGCAGCGCGAGCTGATGATCGAGTGCGGTCCGCGCCTCGGTGAGCAGCTCGGCCGTACGCGCCACCCGCTCGGAACGATCCACCGCACTCCGCCGGACGCGGATCACCCACGCCGCGACCGCCACGCCCAGGAGCAGGGCGAGCGGCATGCTGATCCACTGGAGCGTCTGGACCGAGGCCATCGGCGCGACGACCAGCCGTCCGACACCCAGACCGGTCGAGGCGCCGATGACCACGAGCAGCGCGTCTTCGGCGCCCGCGCGCCGCGCCCGGCTGCTCGGTCGTTCGGTGTGGAGATCCACCGCGGGCCAGGGCTCGTCCGTCGTCGGCTCGGCGTCCAGGCCGACCAGGGCGGTCGCCCGCACGGCGTCGACGCGCTCGTCGACACGGTGACGAATGCGGTCGGCGAGTTCGGACCACCCGGTCCGGACCCAGGCGCCGTACTCCTTGTCGGCGACCGGGGCACGGTCGGCGGCGGCCGCCGCCAGATCGCGCACCCCGGCGTGCACTTCCGCCGACGACTGGGACCGGACACGGGACAGCCCGGCGCGGACGGCCGCCAGACGGTCCGTGCGCCCACGTTCGCGGGTGGCGAGCAGACGGCGGCGAGCGGTCAGGAGCTCATCGGCGTCGGCACGCGCGGACACCTCGTCGTCGGCGCCGGTCCCCGCGGAGGCGAGTAGATGCTCGACCGCGCCGATGCCCGCCCCCAGGCGGGCGCGCTCGTCGCGGAGTGCAGCCGGCGCGCCGGTCGCCTCGCGAAGCCATTCCGCGAGGGCCTCGACCCCCGACTCGTCCACGGCACCCCCCAGGGCCGCGACCGCGGACACCCCGAACAGGGGCAGCGACCCGAACGGGTCGAGGCCGGATCGGTGCGCACGCACGGTCCGCGGCCACTCCCAGAACGCATCGATCTTGGTGCACACGATCGCCACGGTCCCGACCTGCGCGCGCATCTGCTCGACGAGGGCTCGTTCCTCGTCCCCGACCGACGACGACGGATCCACGACCACGAGCGCCGCAGCAGCCGGTGCTCCGTCTCCCCGGGTGCGGGCGGCGATGTCGAGATCCGGGGCGAGCGCACGGCAGGCCTCGACCAGGGTGCGTACGCCCACCCCGTCGGTGCCGACGACCAGCACGCCGCTGCCGGTGCCGACGCGATCGGCGTCGAACCCGGTCAGCTCCCGTGCGTCGTCGAGTGCCGTGTCGGTCATCCGGCAACCCCCGCCCCGGCCAGCAGTCGTTCGGCCCCGGGACGGTCGAGGCCGGCCGCGGCCGCCTCCTCCAGCCGGCTGCGCAACTCGACCTCCCGCCAGTGCCGGATGTGGCCGACGCGAGCCCCGAGGGGTTCCGCGAGATCGGGCACCCCGGAGGCGTCCCGGAGTGCCCTGCTCAGCTCCTGTGCGGTGGCGGCGACGGGTGACCGGGACTCGATGAGGGCGAGCGCGGTGTCGATGCCATAGGCGTCGATCCGGCGCAGCAGCCCCTGGCGCAGGAGACGTTCGTCGGAACCCGGGCGTCCGACGAGGAACCGGCCCGCCATGGACGGCATCCCGACACCCGCGGCCGCCATCGTCGTCAGTGCCGCGAACTCGGCGGCGTCGAGGTCGGCGCACGCCAGCAACTGCGACACCGGATACACCGGTGTGCCCAGACGGGTGGCACACGTCGACGCGACCGCGACCGCGGAGTCCCAGTCGCCGTGGGTGTCGGCCTTGCCGAGCACCACGAGGACACGATCGGACGGCAGGGACGCGAGGAGTTCGCGGTCCGCGCGTCGGGGCAACCCGGCCAGGACGAGGAGCCACAGATCGGCGTCGGCAGCACCCTGCTCGCCCTCGCCGGGTCCGATCACGGTGAGCGACAGACGTTCTCGGAGAGCGCGGGCCATCGTGTCCCGGCCGGTCCCGGGCCGGCCGACGACCTGGACGTGCAACGGACGGAGAAACCGCCGGCCCGCGGCTGTCAGGACGGGCACCAGCGGCGACCCCGGGTCGACGAGATCGGCGAGACGGCCCTGCTCGGCAGCGACCGACAACTCGCTCCCGGCGGGCCCACCGCGCCGGCCGCCGTTCACCGGTGCCCCCACCGCAGCCTCCTCGTCATCCGACCCCCCGCGCATCTCGCGACCCGGCCCCGGCACGCCGACGACCCCCCGGACATCAGCGCACGTGAACCGCGGCAGGGCCGAGACTAATCGGGATCGGCGCGAACGGCGGAGCTACCTCCACATGCCGCCCGGAGGCCGGTTCGGCGCACATCCGGGCCGCCGCGACCACCCACGACTGCGGCAGCCGACTCGCCCGCGACTTCGTCGAGACGGCTCGATGCGCAACGATGGACGCGTGAACAACAGCCCCGACAGGTCCCGGTTGTACCCCCGCGTGACGAGCTTCCGCTTCCGCCGCGGCACCTTGACGACCGGCCAGCAGCGCAACTGGGAGACGCTGTGGCCGGTTCTCGGCCGCGACCTCGAGATCGGCCCGGAGCGGGTGCCCGAGCCGCAACTCGACCTCACCGAGCTGTTCGGGCGCGACGCCCCGAAGGTCCTCGAGATCGGCAGCGGGACCGGCATCTCGACCGCGGCGATGGCCGAGGCCGAGCCGGACGTCGACGTCGTCGCCGTCGAGGTCTACAAGCCGGGCCTGGCCCAGCTCCTCGGTCTCATCGACCGCAACGGGCTCACCAATGTGCGTCTGATCCGCGGCGACGCGGCCATCGTCCTCACCGAGCTCATCCCGTCGTCGAGCCTCACCGGGATCCGACTGTTCTTTCCCGATCCGTGGCCCAAATCGCGGCACCACAAGCGGCGCTTCGTGCAGACCGGCACACTGGAGCTGATCGCCGACCGTCTGATCCCCGGGGGAGTGCTCCACATCGCGACCGATCACGCGGGGTACGCCGAATGGATCGCGGAGGCGCTCGCCACCCAGGACGCCGATCGCCCGCATGTCGTCCAGCTGACCCGCGAGTCACCGATCCTGCTGGAGCGGCCGACGACGAAGTTCGAGGGACGAGCCGAGCGCGACGGCCGCTACGTCAGCGAGTTCGTGTACACGCGGCCCATCCCGCCGGTCACCGCGACCGGCGACACCCCGACGGGAGCCCGCCATGACTGATCACAGCCCCACCGGCTTCGCCGACACCATCGCCGGTCAGACGGGTACGCGCCGCATGCTGCTGGTGTGGGACGCGCCCAACATGGACATGGGTCTCGGTGCTCTGCTCGGCGGGCGACCGACCGCGGCGCACCGCCCCCGATTCGACGCTCTCGGCCGCTGGTTGCTGCAGCGGACCGCAGATGTGTCCGCTCTCACCGACGGGGGCGGCGCGGTCGAGCCGGAGGCCACCGTCTTCACCAACATCGCCCCTGGTAGCGCCGACGTCGTCCGGCCGTGGGTCGACGCCCTCCGAAACGTCGGTTTCGCCGTGTTCGCCAAGCCGAAACTGTCCGACGACAGCGACGTCGACTCCGACATGCTCGACCACATCGAGCTTCGCAGGCACACTGTTGGACTAGCGGGCGTGATCGTGGCATCCGCCGACGGCCAGGCATTCCGCGAACCGCTGCTCGAGGTGGTCGGGGACGGCGTGCCCGTCACCGTCATCGGATTCCGGGAACACGCCAGCTGGGCACTGAGCACCGAAGAAATCGAGTTCATCGATCTCGAGGACATCGCCGGCGTGTTCCGCGAGCCGCTTCCGCGCATCGGGCTGGACTCCCTGCCCGACGAGGGTGCGTGGCTCACGCCCTTCCGTCCGCTCAGCGCATTGCTACGCTGACCTGCGGCGTCGTGGTCGTCCCAGGGTAGTCGGCCGGTTGTCGGCGACCCGCCGTCGGGCGTCGGCCCAGGTGTGCTCGCGGGTGATCCGAGGCCGACGCCTCAGGGATCACTCAGGCAACACTGTCAGGATCTTTCGGGAAACTGACAGAATCGCCCCCGGCGCTCCGCGAAGGCGGGCGACCGGAGTGCCCGTCTCGTCGTCGTACACGAAAGGACATCAGCGTGTTCCGGTTCATCGGCACATTCGTCTACCGAATGCGCTTCCTCGTCATCGCGGTGCTGATCGCGATGATGGCCGGACTCGGACTGTACGGTCTCGATCTCGGCAAGCACCTCAGCCAGAGCGGCTGGTTCGATCCGACATCGGAGTCCGACACCGGTGCGCGGTACGCCGACCAGGCGCTGGGGCGCGACCACACCTCCGACGTCATCCTGATGATCACCCCGCCCGAGGGCACCCGCGTCGACGACAAGGCCTTCGGGGCCAAGGTGGAGACGTTCGTCGAGGATCTGATCGCGACCCATCCCGACATCGTCGGACGTGCCGATCCCGGCCTGTACGACCCGTTCCTCGTCCAGCCCGCACAGAGCACGCTGCAGGACCGGTTGTTCACCGAGGACGGCAGACACGCCTTCATCAGCATCGGTGTCGCCGGAGACGACGACACGACGGTCCTCGCCAACTACAAGACCATCGAACCGTTCTTCGACGACATCCCCGAACGGTTCGATCTACCCGGTACGACCTTCGAACTGGCAGGTCTGCAGCCGGTGGCCGGTTCCATGGCCGAGGGCATGGACAAGGACATCCACCGGGCCGAGGTGCTCGCGCTGCCGCTCGTGGCGATCATGCTGTTCTTCGTGTTCGGCGGCGTCGTCGCCGCCTGTCTGCCCGTCCTGATCGGCGGTCTGACCATCGCCGGGTCGCTGGGCATCATGAAGATCCTGGCGCTCACCACCGAGCTGAACATCTTCGCGCAGTCGGTGGTCACGCTGATCGGTCTCGGCATCGCGATCGACTACGGCCTGTTCATCGTGTCGCGGTTCCGCGAGGAACTCGGTGAGGGTTATTCGACGAAGGCGGCGGTCCGAAGAACCGTGATGACCGCCGGCCAGACGGTGGTCTTCTCCGCGACGATCATCGTCGCCGCGCTGGCGTGTCTGCTGATCATGCCGCAGGGATTCCTCAAGTCGGTCGCCTACGGCGCGATCGCATCGGTGTCCCTCGCCGCGATCCTGTCGATCACGGTCCTGCCGGCGATCCTGGGCATCCTCGGCCCCCGCGTGAACATGCTGTCGATCAGCACGATCATGAAGTACACCGCGGTGCCGCTGGCCCGCCGCTTCTCCGGCGAGGAACGAGCCGTGGCGATCGAGAACCGGTTCAGCGGTCGCATGAAGACCAGCCAAGAGGTCGAGAACGGCTTCTGGGGCCGCCTCGCGACCTGGGTGATGAAGCATCCGGTCCGGACCGCGGTCCCGACCGTGCTCCTGCTGCTCGCGCTGATCATCCCGTTCGGCAGCATCCAGTTCGGCGGTATCAGCGAGAAGTTCCTGCCCCCGGACAATCCCAACCGTGTCGCGCAGGAGAAGTTCGACGAGTACTTCCCGAGCGAGCGGACCGAGGCCATCAAGCTCGTCATCATCTACGACGAGTCCAGTCAGACCGACCAGAACAAGCTCGACGCGATCGCCAAGCGCGCCGACGAGGTCCCCGGCTTCACGAACAAGTTCAGCGACCCCGACAAGTCCGACTTCGGCTCCTTCGACGCCGAGCGGTACCCGAACGTGGGCGTCTATCAGGTGTCGGCGGGCCTCCAGGACCGGAACACCGCCGCCCAGGCGATCGAGCAGTTGCGCGCGATCGACACCGAGGGCCTCACGATGTACGTGGCCGGCACCCCGGCACTGACGCAGGATTCGATCGACGCGCTGATGCAGCGACTCCCGCTGATGGCGGTCATGCTCGTGCTCATCACCGGCCTGCTGATGTTCCTGCAGTTCGGCTCGCTCGTCCTGCCCATCAAGGCCGCGCTCATGACGGCCCTCGGTCTCGGTGCCACGCTCGGCATACTCACCTGGATCTTCGTCGACGGCCACGGCGCCGAGCTGGCCAACTTCACCCCGGGCCCGCTGTTCGCGGCCGTGCTGGTGCTCATCATCGCGATCGTGTTCGGCCTCTCGACCGACTACGAGGTGTTCCTGCTCTCCCGCATGGTCGAGGCCAGACAGAAGGGCGCGAGCACGACCGAGGCGATCCGCAGCGGCACCGCGCACACCGGCGGCATCATCACCGCGGCCGCCGCCATCCTCGTCGTGGTCACCGGCGCGTTCAGTCTGTCCGAGATCGTGATGATGAAGTACATCGCGTTCGGCATGATCGCCGCGCTGATCCTCGACGCCACGGTCATCCGCATGCTTCTCGTCCCGTCGGTGATGAAGCTGCTCGGCGACGACTGCTGGTGGGCGCCGCGGTGGATGCGAGTGGTCCAGCGCAAGATCGGGCTCGGCGAGACCGTGCTCGACGACGAGCCCGACGAGCAGCGCGATGCCGGTGCCGGCGCCCGTCCGGTGAGCGCGGGCACCGTGGTGGCCGAGGCCCCGACGTCGGTGATGGCCGCGGCACGCAGGCAACCGGTCCCGGCGGGCGCAGTCCCCGGCCGGGGTCGGGTACCGGTCGGCACCGCGCGGTCCGCCGCACCGGGCCGGCCCGCTCCGGACCGCCTACACGGCACCGCCCGCACGGGCGCACCGTCCGGCCAGACACCCGACCAGCGCACCGGTGCCGGACCGACACCGGCTCCGACGGGTCCGCCGGCAGGTCCGCCGACGACCACGGGACGTCCGAACACCGGGCCGACCCCGCCGCGCACGCCGCCGGCGCGCGTCGGACCGTCACCCGCACCCGGAGCTCCGAACCCCGAGCCGGCCGAACGCCGCCCGGTGGCGCCGTACCGTCGCTCCGCACTGTCGAAGAGTGATCGTCCCGACACCGGTGGCTGGAGCCTCGGCGAAGGCGGCATCCGACTCGGCGACGCCGCACCTCGGTCGGCGAAGGGCGACCGTCCGACGGTCACTCCCCCGTCCGGCCCGCCTCGCGTGCCGGAGTCCGGTGGGCGCCCGAATCCGACTCCGGGCCCGGTTCGGCCGAACCCGGAGCCGACCGGCCAGCGTTCACCGCTCGGTCGACGGCCCGCCCTCGACGAGACCGGCCGCCGCCCCCTCGCGGCCTCGGTCAGCCCGGAGGCGTCGACCCCGTCGTCTCGTGGACGTCGCAGCGCCGGTCCCTCACCGATGGAGCGCGGCCTGAGCGCCGACGCCACACCGGCGGCCGCCTCACGACCCGACGGCGGGCCCGCCTCGGGCGAGCAGGATCGCCCGGCGGATGACTCGACTCGTCGCCGTCGCCCGCGCACGGACCGGCACGCCCGGTCCGACGACACCGGTGACGACGGCCAGATCAGCGTCCAGGAGTTACTGAAGCGGAGTCGCTCGCAGAAGTAGCCGGCCGGCACCGCGACCCGCTCACTCCTCCTCGAGGCCGTGTTCGATGACGTAACGGGTCAGCTCCACCCGGTTGCCGAGCTGGAGCTTGCGGAGAGTGGCCTGGACATGGTTCTCGACGGTCCGGTGACTCAGGTCGAGGCGCCGCGCGATCTGCTTGGCGCTCAGTCCTTTTGCCACCAGGCGCAACACCTCGGTCTCACGTTCGGTGAGTACGGGTGCAGCAGGCGCGGCGTCGGGTTGCTGGGACATGCGCCGGTACTCGCCCAGCACCAGGCCGGCGAGTCCCGGCGTGAAGACCGCCTGCCCGTCGGCGGTCGCCCGCACCGCCTCGACCAGCTCTTCGCGCGACGACGACTTCACGAGATAGCCACTGGCCCCGGCCTTCACCGCTTCCAGCACGTCGTCGCGCTCGCCCGACGCCGACAGCACGAGGATGCGTGTTCGCGGGGAGACCTCGAGGACCGCGGCCGTCGCCTCGGTGCCGGTACCGTCGGGCAACTGCATGTCCATCAGGACGACGTCCGGCGTGACGGCGGCCGCGCGCCGGCCCGCGCTGCCCACGCCGTCCGCGGTGGCGACCACGTCGAATCCCTCGTCGGCGAGATCACGGGCCACCGCCTCACGCCAGATCGGATGGTCGTCGACGACCATGATCCGCAGTGGCGCCCGTTCCTCGTCACTCCGGCCTGCACCCATACCCGTTACTCCCCTCGACTGTCAGCTGTCGTCCCGCGGAACGGTGAACTCCCACTCCGTGCCCGCACCCGGTTCGGTGTCGAGTTGCGCGGTCCCGCCGAGGGATTCGATCCGCCCGACGATCGACTTCGACACCCCGACGCGCCCCTGCGTGACCGCCTCGGCCAGCCTGCCGTCGGGGATGCCGATCCCGTCGTCGCGCACACTCACCACCACGTCCCGCCCCAGATCCTCCACCAGGATGTACGCGCGCGCACCGGGACCGGCGTGGTTCGCCACGTTGTCGAGCGCGTTGCCGACCGCCGCGCGGATCTCGGAACCGGTGTGCGCCGGGACCATGACCGCATCGGCGGGCGCACTGACCGAGATCCGATCGGCGGCGAAGGCGCGGAGGACCGCGGCGAGGTCGACGCTGCGTTGCGGATCGGGGGAGAGCGCATCGGGGGAAGCGGGGACCGGTTCGTCGGTGTCGGAGATCAGTCGGCGCAGAGTGCGCTCCTGCGCTGCAGCAAGGGTGGCGAGTTCGTCTGTCGGGCCGCCGATCTCGCGTCCGCGTCGAGCGATCAGCGCCAAGACCTGCAGCACCCCGTCGTGGACCTCCCGGGAGAGCCGCTCGCGTTCCTCGGCGGCCGCGGCGATACGCGCCGCCCGGGACAGTTGCTCCTGCACACGCCTCGCGTTCGCGGCCGCGAGGCCGACCGCCATGCCGGTCGCCACGATCACGATGATCGTCGCGTTCCGGCCGAAGTCGAGGTTGAGTTCGCCTTTGACGAAAGTACTGGTGCCGCCGACGATCAGGCCCGCCACGATCCCGCCGACCGGCCCGGTGAGGATCGCGACCGAGATGACCGCGTTGGTGGCCCACAGCGTGGTGGGCCAGGTCTGGTTGTTCCACGCCCACTGCGCGTCGGCGACATACGACGTCGACAGCATCAGCGCGCAGACGACGACCACCTCGACGCCGACCCAGACGAGGTTGCGTGCGAATCCGACGAAGTAGCCGATCCCGCTCACCAGGGTCCATGCCGAGAGCAGCCCGAACAGCACCCAGGCGACGCCGCCACGGTCGAGGTCGGGGTTCACGGCGATCTGGAAGCCGAGCGCGTAGAGGTATGACAGCAGCCGGAAGATCTGCGCACCCCGCCACAGCGGACCGACCGGGTCGTTGTCGACGACCCGGGCCAGACGGTCCGGGGCGGGCTCCCGATCCGGCGGGTTGCCGACGACCGGCGGCCGCTGGCGCGTCATGTCGTGCCGCGCCCGTCCTGATCGCTTCCGGCCGGGTTCTGGTCCGAGATCTCCTGGCCCTGTCCCTCCGGTGCCACGTCCCCCGCGCGAGAGTCCGTGCCCGGCGCCTGTCGCGAGAGCGTCTCGGCCGCGGCGTCGGGATCGTCGGTGTCCCAGACCGGCGGGTCCGGCTCGGCGACGACCCCCGGGCGCCGGCCGTCGTCAGCGGCGTCGTGACCGTCGGCCACGCTCCCTTTCAGGCGCCGAACCGCGGTGTTGAAGAACGCGATCAGAGGCACGGCGAGCAGACCGCCGATGATGCCGGCCGACACCAGGCCGGCAGCGATCCCGAGGACCACCGCGACCGGGTGCAGACGAACCGACCGGCCGAGCAGGAACGGCTGCAGCACATGGCTTTCGAGCTGCATGACGCCGACGACGATGGCGAGCGCGACGACCGCCGCGATCCAGCCCTGGGTCACCAGGGCGACGAGCACCGCCAGCGTGCCGGTGACCAGGGCGCCGACGATCGGGATGAACGCGCCCAGGAAGACCAGCGACGCCAGCGGAAGAGCCAGGGGCACTTGCAGGATGGCGAGACCGATGCCGATCCCACACGCGTCGACGAAGGCCACCGCGACGGTCGCCCGGACGTACCCGACGAGCGTGCCGAAACCGGCGATACCCGCCTCCCACACCCGATTCCGGTTGGCTTGCGGGATCACGTTGACCGAGAACCGCCAGATCTGGCCCCCGCCGTAGAGAAAGAAGATCAGCAGGAAGAGAGTCAGCAGAGCGCCGGTGATGATCTCCGTGGCCGTGGTGGCCGTGGCCAGTGCGCCGCTGGTGACCCGGTCCTGGTTGTGCTGGATGAAGTCGAGGGTGTCGGTGCCGAAGTTCCGCACCTGATCACGATCGAGGCCCAGGGGCCCGTTGATGAGCCACTCCCTGGTCTTCTCGACGGTCACCCGGACCTGTTCGGCGAGTTCGGGGACGCCGTCGATGAACTCGCGGACGACGAACGTCATGACGGCCGAGAGCAGTCCGATCGCGACGACGAGGTTGACGATGACCGCCACCGACCGCGGTAGTCCGCGCCGGTCGAGGGCGTCGACGCCGGGGACCAGCATCGCCGAGATCAGAATGGCGAGGGCGATCGGCACGAGGACTTCCTCGAACTCCCGGAACAACTGGGTGGCGACGTAGCCGGCGGCGACGAGGAGCAGCAGCCGCCACGCCCATTCCGCCGCAGCCCGCACCTGCGGGTGTACCTTGGCCCGATCGATGGACGCGAGGTCGCGGGCATCGCGCGGCCGCTGGGCGCGTTCGGCTTCGGTCACGCAAGCAACACTAGTGGTGCGGGTGGCCTACGGGGGTCGTCACCGACACCGGGCCCCTACCTTATGGTGGCACGTATGTCGTCGGAGGATGTTGGCTCGCCGGGGGGCGCGGCATCCCCGGCGATCCGTCCTCGGTTCTGGTGGGTGCGCTGGGTCCTGCTCACCGTCGTCCTGATCATCCTCGCCGTCGAAGTCGTCCTCATCTGGCCCGAGCTCAAGGGTGCCTGGCTCCGTATCGGTGAGATCGAGTGGCACTGGGTCGCGGCCTGTCTGGTCGCCGCGATGCTGTCGATGGACAGCTTCGCCCAGGTCCAGCGCGCACTGTTGCGTTCAGCGGGCCTGCGAGTCACGCAGTGGAAATCCCTGTCGGTCATCCTGGCGGCCAACTCCCTGAGCCAGACGATGCCGGGTGGGCAGGTCCTCGCCCCGGCGTTCACCTACCGGGAGACCCGGAAGTGGGGCGCGACGCCGGTCATCGCGTCCTGGCAGGTGGTGATGTCGGGTCTACTCGCCGGCATCGGTCTCGCCGTACTGGGATTCGGCGGCGCCCTCCTGGCCGGCGCGAAGACCAGTCCGTTCTCGGTGGTCTTCTCGGTCGCCGGGTTCCTCGCGGTCGCGGTGGTGCTGCAGTACCTGGCCAGTCACCCGGAATCCTTGAAGAGCACCGGGATTCGTGTCCTCGGCTGGTGGAACCAACTCCGCAACAAACCGGAGGACCAGGGCACCGAACGGCTCTTCGAGACGCTCGAACAACTCCGGGCGGTCCAGCTCGGCAAGCGCGACACCTCGGTCGCATTCGGCTGGAGCCTGTTCAACTGGGTCGCCGACGTGGGATGCCTGATGTTCGCCTGCTGGGCGGTCGACGCGCATCCGAGCATCTCCGGCCTGATGGTGGCCTACGCAGCGGGCAAGGCCGTCGGTTCGGCCATCCCCTTGCTGCCGGGCGGTATCGGCGTCGTCGACGCGGTGTTGGTGCCGGCGCTCACCAGCGCCGGGATGCCCGCGGCCGACGCGATCACCGCGGTCCTGATCTACCGCCTGATCAGTTACGTGATCGTCTCGGCCATCGGCTGGGTGGTCATCGGCCTCATGTTCCGCAACCGGATCAAGCGCGACGACACATTCATCGACGAGGTGGAGCGAGACGCCGAGGTCCTCGAACGCGCGGCCGACGAGACCTCGGCGACGGCCGACTCCGGGCCCGCCGACCCCGCGGGCGGCGATGTGACGTCCGGCGACCGGAGCCCACCGAACGGCCGGCCCACCGGTCCGTCGGTCGACGGACCGTCTCCGGACGGGCCGCCCGGAGACGGTTTCCGCTCGGACTCCGGCCGAACGTCCGACACCGATCCGCCCTCGGACCCGGTACGGTAGTCCACCATGCTGAGCTCGAAGACGGACCGGGGCTCCGACGCGGCGGAGACGGGGACCTCGCCGGCGCGCGGGACCGCGACTGCTCCCGTCGCAGCCCTGTTCGACGCCGTGGCGATCACGGTCTTCGTGCTCATCGGCCGGGCCAGCCACGAAGAGGGATATGCGCTGGCGTCGGTGCTGCACACGCTGTGGCCCTTCCTGGCCGGCTGCGCCGCCGGTTGGTCGATCACCTACGTCTACGCCCACGTGCGGTCGAGCGACTTCTTCGGCCACGACTATCGTCCGGACCGGGTCGTCCCGGTCGGCCTCGTCGTCTGGTTCTGCACGGTGACCGTCGCGATGATCCTGCGGTTCATCCTCAGCCAGGGAGTGGCGGTGAGTTTCGTGATCGTCGCGGCCCTCGTGCTCGCCGCCTTCATGCTGGGCTGGCGAGCCGTCTTCGCCGTGCTCGGCCGTCGCGCCTCCGCCTGAAAGACCCCCGCCTGACCGCCCCCCGCTACCGCGATCTGTGCGTGGACCTACGTGGACCTACTTGATCGTGAAGTACTTCTGCGCGACCTGGAGGGCAGCGGTTCCCGACTTCGGTCCCTCGGTGTAGACCACGATGACCTGACCGCCCTGCAGGCCCACGAACCACCCCGGTCCCTCGGGACCGTTGGTGCCCACGAGGGCCCGCAGTCCCGGCGCCCGGGTGAGGTCGCTGGCGTCGCCGGTGGCCGCAGTCGCGGTCATCGCCTGCAGAACCGGCCGGACGACAGCAGGGTCGAGACCGCCGAGGTCTCCGCCCGAGATCTTCGTGGGCACGTTCTTGATCACGAACGGCGGCACCGACGACGTCTGGCCGGACGCGCTGCGGGCCATCGCGACACCGAAGGCAGCCATGTTCGTCATCGACATCATGCTCTGACCGGGACGGAAATCGATGGTCGCGATACCGGGACGATCCGGGGCGGCGACACTCGCGCCCGGCACCGTGAACTGGACGCCGAGCCCGAACCGGTCGAGGAGTTCGTCACCGCGCTCGTGCTGCGGCCCGGCAGCTCGTCCGATCGCGTCGAAGACGGGGTTGAGCGTCGTGCCGACCGGGTAGGGCCGGTCGATGTCGACGCCGCTCTCGACCGCGTACGAATTCTGGGCCATCCCGAGAATCGCCCCGGTCTGCGCATCCAGGGTCATGATGGTCGCGGGTTGACCCACCTCGACAGCCGCGTCACCCAAGGTCAGCTGGACACCCTGGTCGACGGTCGTCGGCACGTCCGGTCCGGGAGGACCCTGTTCGCCCGCCAGTTTGCGGGGCGCCGCGCCCGGCCCGAGCATCTCGACCTGCCAGCCGGCGGTGGCGTCGCGGATGGCCTGCCAGTAGTTGGTGAGTCCGTCCTCGAGGGGTGAGGAGAGCCGCCGGTCGGCCATCACGAGCTGGTCGGACCGGTTGACCGTGACACCGGGTACCCGCCGCGGGTCGCCCGCGAGGACTTCCATGTCGGAGTCACGCAGACCGACCGCGGTGACGGCCTTGCCCGGGGTCGCGTCGAGCTTCTCGCGAATCACCTGCCCGGTGATCATGGGTGCGATGGGCGCGATCACGCCGGCCAGGGCCCGCACGGAGGCGTTCAGGTCGGCGGTGCGGGTGGGGTCGAGCACGATCTCGTTGACCGGCTGGGCGTACATGAAGACCCGGCCGGTGCGGCTGCGGACGGTCGGTGCCGGCTTCGCGTCGGTGCGGATCTCGCGGAGAGTGCCACCGGCGGTGAGGCCGGCGTGCAGGATCGCGGGGTCCCAGGTCACCTTCCAGCCCGACGACAGCTTGCGGGCAGTGCCGCCGCTCGTCGACTCGTACTCGCGACCCTTGTCCCAGTTCCAGGTGGTGGTGACCGAGAACGTCGCCGTCCCGTCGCTGTATTCGACGGGGTTCTCGACGTCGACATCGACACGTTGCGCGGACATCTGTTTCAGAGTGGTGCTGAGACTGTCACCGGCCTGTCCCGGCGCGGTGGTGAACGCCGCGGCCCCGCCGGCGTCCTGGCGGCTCAGTGCGGCGGCGAATGCGTCGATGGCGGCTGCGGCACCCGTGTCCGACGAACCGGCGAACCCGCAGGAGCTCACCATGACCGCGCACGTGACCGCGGCGCAAGCGGCTGTCGTCGCGCGCTTGACCCAGATCTTCATGACATCAATTTTCACTCGTGTAACACCCGAATTCGACGTCGTGAGCTTCCATTCGGGGATCAAGCCGGTCACGAACTCATCTCGCCATAGGGACCTATGACACACCGCGACATACGAGATCGCCGTCCGGCAACCACATCCACGCCGCCGGACCCGCCCATCCCCGACCGCCCTCAGCTTGCCGGACTGCGAGAATGAATACATGGTTTTCACCGTCTTCCGGAGTGACGATCGCGCGGTCACCACCACCGACTGGCTGACCTCTCGGCACTGCTTCTCCTTCGGCGACAACTACGACCCGTCGAACACCCACTTCGGCGCGCTGCTGGCCGTCAACGACGAAGTCGTCGCGCCGGGCGCGGGCTTCGATCTGCACACCCATCAGGAGAGCGAGATCGTGACGTGGGTGGTCTCGGGAACGCTGGTCCACCGTGATTCGGCCGGGCACTCCGGTGTCCTCTACCCCGGCCTGGTTCAGCGGATGAGCGCGGGCACCGGGGTGGAACACTCCGAGCGCAACGACGACTGGCCCGGTCTCGCCGGCTCCGGCACCGAGCCCGTCCGGTACATCCAGATGTGGCTGATGCCCGACCGCCATGGCCTCGCGCCGTCCTACGCGCAGGCCGACGTCCGCGAGCGTCTCGCAGCCGGGGGACTCGTCCCGATCGCGTCGGGTGACGCGGACGGCGACGCCGCGATCTCCGTCGCCAACTCGGCCGCGACCCTGTACGCGGCGCGCCTGCGGCCCGGCGAGGGCGTCGAGGTGCCCGGCTCCCGGTTCACTCACCTTTTCGTCGTCGACGGACAGATCGGTGTCGGCGAGATCGGTGTTCTCGGTCCGGGCGATGCCGTGCGCGCGGTCGATTCGGCGCCGTTGTCGATCCGCGCGAGCACCGACGGCGACGCCGAGGTGCTGGTGTGGTCCATGGCCGCCGGGCTGGGCGGCGGTCAGGCCGGGTGAGCCCCACCATCTCGGCCTATCCTGAGTCGCGTGAGGCCCGAAGCAGACACGACCGACCCCACCCCCGTCCTGACGATCGACGAGCCGACGATCGCCGACGGTGGTCCGGCGCGACCGGCGACGAGGGATGCGATCGCCACCGCCATCCGCGACGACGTGCTCGACGGCCGGCTCTCGCCGGGAGATCGTCTTCCCGAGCCGATGCTCGCGGAACGGTTCGGGGTGTCGCGCGTGCCCGTGCGTGAGGCGTTGTCGCAGTTGCAGAGTGAGGGGTTCGTCCACCTCGAGCGGTACAAGGGCGCGACGGTGTCCGGGGCGTCACGGACCGACGCACTCGAGGTGATGCAGGTCCGTCGTGGCCTCGAGGTCTTCGGCGCCCAACTCGCGGCCGAACGCCGGGGAGGCGAGTTCGCCGAGCAGCTGCGGATGGTCACCGAGTCGGGCACCGCCGCGAAACAGATGCAGCAGCACGACGCGGTGCCGCCGCTGGTGATGCAGTTCCACGCGCTCGTCGCCGAGGCATCGGGCAATCGCGAGCTGGCCAGAACACTGGACCGGACCCTGCGCCGCATCGCGTGGGTCTTCGATCGCGAGGTCGCCACTCGTGCCGACGGGTGCTGGCGCGACCACACCGCGATCGCCGGGGCCATCCTCGACGGCTCGCCGGTCCAGGCCGGATACCTGATGGACGAGCATGTCCGGAAAGACGAAGACTTGGTCCGAACACTGCTCCACTGACCAGTTTCGTATACGAAATTGGTCCATTTTACCGCCTGGTAACACTGGCTAACGTACAAGACATGAGGAACGTATACGAATCTTCGTATGCACAAACTCCTCACATCACCGGCCGGGTCCGGCCTCGCGGGATGGTGGCGTACGGGTGTGTTCGGCGCCCAGCACGTCATCGTCATGTACACGGGCTGCGTGACCGTCCCCCTGGTCTTCGGCGCCGCCCTCGGCCTCGACAAACAGACCATCGGACTGCTCGTCAACGCCGATCTCCTGATCGCCGGCATCGTCACCATCATCCAGGCCGCGGGCGTCGGCAAGTTCCTCGGCGCACGGATGCCGGTGGTGGCCGGCGCCTCGTTCACCGCCGTCACCCCGATGATCCTCATCGGGCAGGAGTACGGCCTCAATGCCGTCTACGGTTCGATGATCGGGGCGGGCGTCTTCGCCATCCTGATGGCGGTGCCGTTCTCGAAACTGTTGCGGTTCTTCCCGCCCGCGGTACGCGGCGCCGCCGTCACGATGATCGGCCTCTCGCTCATCGGCAAGGCCGTGTCCATGATCTTCGACGACGAGCCGGCGGACGGCGCCCGCCTCTCGCTCGCCCTCGGCATCGTCGTCGTGGTGGTGGCGCTGATGCGCTACGGCAACGGATTCCTGCGCCAGGCAGCAGTTCTCATCGCTCTGGTCCTGGGCACCGTCGCGGCCGCGTTCATGTCGCTGACCGATTTCACCGGAGTCGGCGACGCCGCCTGGTTCGGCATCCCCGAGCCGTTCTTCTTCGGCGCTCCCACGTTCCCCCTCGCCGGCATCATCTCGATGAGCATCGTGATGATCGTGATCTTCATCGAGTCGACCGCATACATGATGGCGATCTCGGAGACCACCGGCATCGACGCCGACCCGCCGCGCATCGCCCGCGGGCTCGCCGCGGACGGTGTCTCGGCGGTCCTGGCCGGCGCGTGGACATCGTTCCCGGACACCATCTTCGCGCAGAACGTGAGCCTCGTCCGGCTCACCAGGGTGACCAGCCGGACCGTGGTCGTGGTCGCCGGTGCCATCCTCATCGTGCTCGCCGTGATCCCGAAGCTCGGTGAGACCATCGCGAGTCTCCCCGGCGCAGTGATCGGCTCGGTGAGCCTGGTGATGTTCGCGACCGTCGCCGGAACCGGCATCAGCACGCTGTCGAAGGTCGACTACCGCAACAACGACAACCTCCTGATCGTGTCCCTCGCCCTGGGCGCCGGAATGATCCCGATCGTGTCGAAGGACATCTACAGCAACTTCCCGGCGGAAGTGCAGATCATCTTCGGCAATGCGATCAGCAGCGCGGTGATCACCGCCTTCGTGCTGAACCTCTTCTTTCATCACCTCCCCCGCCGGCGCCGCACCGACCCACCCACCACCGACCCCATCGCAGACAAGGAGGCCGTGGCATGACCGGCGTACGACTGCTCACCGTCCCGACCACCGGACCCGACGACACCGACGCACTGGACACACTCTCCGGCAACGGATACTCGGCCGACGACGTGCTGGCCGTGGTCGGCAAGACCGAGGGCAACGGCTGCGTCAACGACTTCAGCCGCACACTGGCCGCCGCCGCCTGGGAACCGCGGATCGGGCCCGATGCGGTCACCGTCTTCTCCGGCGGCACCGAAGGTGTTCTCGCGCCCCACGTCAATCTCCTGATTGCCGACGACACGCACGACCCTCGGCACGATCGCGGGCTGGTGGCCGCGGTCGGTGAGACACCTGTCATCCCACCGGAGGACCTGGGACGAGTGGGGCAGATGGAGGCGGTGCGCGACACCGTCGCCAAACTCGTCGTGGACCTCGGAATCAGCGCGGACGATGTGCATCTGGTGCTGGTCAAGTGCCCGCTCCTCACGTCGACCGACATCACCGGATTGCGTGACCGCGGAATCGAACCGGCCAGCGGCGACACCTACGAGTCGATGGCTCGCTCCCGTGCGGCCAGCTCGTTGGGCATCGCCCTGTCCCTCGGGGAGATCGACGAGGACACCGCCCGGGCCGCACTCGCGGGGCAGCGGACCGCGTGGTCCAACCGCGCGTCGGCGAGCTCCGGAGCCGAGCTGAACACCTGCCACGTGCTGGTGCTCGGGGTGAGCACCGAGGCGTCGAACCCGTTGCGGGCCCTGCACACCGAGATGGCCGACGCCTACGACCTCGCAGCCTTGCAGAAGGCCGCGGACGTCGTCGCGCAGGACGGGGGCCGAATCCGCCAGCTGTTCGTGAAGGCCGAGTCCGACCCCTCCGGCACCATCCGCGGGCTGCGACACACGATGCTGACCGACTCCGACATCAACGCCACTCGTCACGCCCGCGCCGCGGTCGGCGCACTGACCGCCGCGGTCAAGGGCGACGGAGCGGTGTACGTGTCCGGCGGCGCCGAGCACCAAGGCCGGCCGGGCGGGGGCAGCGTCACCGTCGTCTACGAGGTCGATCCCGTACCCACCGCCCCGTCGAACCGAGGGGCAGACCTGTGACGTCGACCGTCGACGCGACTCCGTATCCGTGGCCTTACGACGGCACGCTCGATGTCTCGCGGACAGCCCTGCTGCTGATCGACTGGCAGGTCGACTTCTGTGGTCCCGGAGGCTACGTCGACTCGATGGGATACGACCTGTCCCTGACCCGGGCCGGCCTGGCTCCCACGGCGTCGGTCCTCGAATCCTGCCGTGCGGCAGGGATGCTGGTGATCCACACCCGAGAAGGCCATCGGCCCGACCTCAGCGACCTGCCCGCGAACAAACGGTGGCGGTCGGCGCGGGCGGGCGCCGAGATCGGCTCGTCGGGCCCGTGCGGCCGGATCCTCGTCCGCGGGGAACCGGGGTGGGAGATCGTGCCCGAAGTCGCGCCCCGGCCCGGGGAACCGATCATCGACAAGCCCGGCAAGGGCGCGTTCTACGCCACCGATCTCGATCTCGTCCTGCGGTCCGCGGGCATCACCCACCTGATCCTCACCGGGATCACCACCGACGTCTGCGTCCACACCACGATGCGCGAGGCCAACGACCGCGGTTTCGAATGTCTGGTGCTGTCGGACTGCACCGGCGCGACCGACCACGGTCACCACCTCGCCGCGCTGAGCATGATCGCCATGCAGGGCGGCGTCTTCGGGGCCACGGCGACATCAGAGCAATTGTTGACGACGCTCGGTTCGGTCACCTCGACCGCCTCGGCCGGCGGATCGTGACCTCCCGCCACCGCGCGGTCCTGGTGTGCGGCGTCGCCGTCGATCCTCCGGTGTGGGCCTCGACGGCCGACGCGCTCACCGCGATCGGCTATGACGTCACCGTGCCGATGCGTCCCCGATCCGGCTGCCTGGACACCGAAGTCGAGTTCCTCGCGCCGCTGTGCGACGGCGCGGTGGTGTTCGGGGTGAGCGGCGGCGCCACCCTCGGCGTGGAACTCGCCGCGCGCGGCGTCGAGATGGCCGCGGCGTTCCTGCACGAACCGGCCGCGGGGTCCATGGCCCCGGGGTTGCTCGACCCCGTGGCGGAGGCCTTCCGGGAACGAGGTGTGCAGGGTTTCGGCCAGACACTCTACGGACCGGCCTGGCGCGCGGCGATGACGACGGCCGACGAGGCCTCTGTCGCACGCGAACTGGCGATGTTCCGGTCGTTCGAACCGCGACCGCCGGTCGCCGAGGTGTCGCCGGTGACACTGACCGTGGGCGAGCGATCCCCGGCTGCCCGGTACGCGTCGGTCGACGCCGTCGCCGCGCTCTGCGGCTTCGATCGGCGCGTCCTGCCCGGGACCGCACACGCGGCCCACCTCGACAACGCGTTCGGTTCGCTGATCAGCGACCTGCGGCACAGATCTGACCAGCACCACCCGGCACAGGGATGAGGACGACCACCATGACCCCACGAGTCACCGCATTCTTCGACGGTGTCGACGCCGTCGGACGCCCCGAGGTGTGGATCGACATCCGCGACCGCACGAGCGTGACGCGGGAGGCGTCGGCGGCCGACGGCCCGCTGGCAGGCCTGATGCTGGCCGTCAAGAACAACGTCGACGTCGCGGGCCTGCCGACCACCGCCGCCTGCCCGGGGTTCGCGGGTGGGCCTGCCGACGCCGATGCCGAGGCGGTCGCGCGTCTACGAGCGGCTGGGGCGACCGTGGTCGGCTCGACCAATCTCGACCAGTTCGCGACCGGCCTCGTGGGGCAGCGCAGCCCATACGGCGGCGTGCGCGACGCGCGCCGCCCGGACCACATCTCGGGTGGGTCGAGCTCGGGCTCGGCGGTCGCCGTCGCCCTCGGCCTCGCCGACATCGCGATCGGCACCGACACGGCAGGTTCCGGCCGTGTGCCCGCGGCGTTCCAGGGCATCGTGGGGATCAAGCCCACGCTCGGCCTGGTGTCCACCCGCGGGCTGGTGCCGGCGTGCCGCTCGTGGGACGCCGTGACGATCATGGCTCGTGATCTCGACACCGCGAACAGCGCCATGGCCCAGATGGCCGGCGGAGCGAATGCACGTCCGGTGCCGCATGACGCGCCGCTCGCCGCGCCCCCGGCACCACGGGTCGCGGTACCCGCGGAGCTGCCCGGGATGTCCGCGTCGTGGACTGCGGCGTTCTCCGCCGTCATCGACCGGCTCCGCGCCGATGGCGTTGCGGTCGAGACCATTCCGTTCACCCCGTTCCTCGACGCCGCCCGATTGCTGTACGACGGCGGTCTCGTCGCCGAGCGACATGCCGCGGTCGGCGAGTTCGTCGATGCGCATCGCGACGCCTCGTCCGGCCCGGCGCGCATCGACCCGACCGTCGGCGACATCATCTCCGCGGCCGGCCGCGTCTCCGGGTCGCGGATGGTCCGGGACCTCGCCCGGCTCGACACCTTGCGCGCGCACGCCCTGGCGTCGCTCGAGGGGTTCGACGCACTGCTGGTCCCCACGGCCCCCGGCCATCCGACGATCGAGGCCGTTCGATCCGATCCGATCGGCGTCAACTCGTGGCTCGGCACCTACACGAACTTCGCCAATCTCTTCGACCTGTGCGGCGTCGCGACACCTGCCGGGATGGCGGGCGACGCCCAGTTCGGGGTCACGGTGCTGTGCCGGGCATTCGGTGATGCCGTGGCGCTCGACCTGGCCCGGCGCGTGTTCATCGCACCCGACGCCGTTGCCGTACCGGGAGCTGCCGGCCCGCTGAATCCCGCCGGTCCCTGGATCGAGGCGGCCGGCGCGTCCTTCGTCGATCTCTTCGTAGTCGGGGCGCATCTTCCCGGCCAGCCCCTCGAACACGAGATGTACTCGCGCGGTGCGCGATATCTGGGTCCGGCCCGTACCGCCCCGTCGTATCGGCTGTACGCGCTGGACACCACCCCGCCCAAACCGGGTCTCGTCCATGCGCATGCCGGCGGCGTCGAGATCGCCGGCGGCATCTGGCGCGTCCCGGCCGCGGGGTTCGCGTCATTCGCTCGTAGCCTCCCGTCGCCGATGGCGCTGGGACCGGTCGCGTTGTCCGACGGCCGCACGATGACCGGGTTCGGTTGCGCTGCATCCGCTCTCGAGTCCGCGACGGACATCACGGAGTACCGTGGCTGGTTACGCTACCTCGGACGCGACACACCGGCCCGTACCGGCGCCGTCGAACCCAACAGGCCTGCCGCCGCCATCACCGGGTGATCAGGCGGGCCGACGCACCATGTGCGCGTAGCCCTCCCACACCGAGGCGTAGTGCGGCCGCCAGCCGGCGGCCGACCGAAACCGCTTGTTGGACACCCGGAGCGAGCGCGTCAGCGACGTGGTGCGTTCGCCGAGCAGGAGCGCGGCACGACCCGGGCCGGTCACGACCGGATGCCTGCCGACCGCACCGGCCAGGGCCGCGGTGTGATCCCGCTTGGTGACCGGCAGATCGTCGACGATGTTGTATGTGCCGGAATCGGTCCGGAGTGCGGACACTACGGCGTCGGCGGCGTCGGCGAGATGGATCGAGGAGACGTAGGCGTCGGGCCGGCCCGCCCGGAACCCGATCCGACGCCGCGCGAGCGCCACGAGTTGCTCGCTGTGGGCGGCGCCGATGCCGTAGAACAGCCCGAACCGCAGCACCACACCGACACCGCCGGAACCGGTGAACCGACGGGCCGACGCCTCCGCGGCGTGATTGCCCACCGCGATCGGGTAGTTGTCGACCGGGGACTCCTCGTCGATCCACCGATCACCGGCATCGGCGTAGATCATGGCGACCGACTCCTGCAGTACCCGCGGTACGCCGGCGGCGATGGCCGCATCGACCACCGCCGCGGAGCCGTCCCGCCGGATCCGGTGACACTCCGCCCACGCCGACTTCCGGATGAACGACGTCGTTCCCGGCAAGGCCGACGCGAGATTGACGACCGCGGCGCAGCCGTCGAAGTTCTCGGCGAGGCCGTCCCGGTCGAACAACGAGACGCGGGCCGGTGTGGCACCGTGGGCGCGCAGCGCTGCGGCGGCGACATCCGAGCGCGCCAGGGCGCGCACGTCGTGTCCCGCGGCGACCAACGCGGGCACCGCGTATCCCCCGATGGCCCCCGTGCCGCCGGTCACGAATACCCGCATGCGTCGAGAGTATCCCGGATCAGGTTGCGCTTTGTCCCGGTTACCGGGACAAAACGCAACGCGATGGAGTTCTCCGGTCAGTGCGCTATGCGCGAGAGCGCGTGCAGATCCTTTGCCGTGGGTGACTTCTCGACCGTCTCGGGGTCGGGGTAGGTGTGCAACAACCGGTCGGCGGTCCCGGCCGTCGTGACCGCGAACCAGTAGTGCTCGTTGCGGTAGTGGTGGAAGCGGTGATTCCGCCACAACCGGCGATAGTATGCGTGGCGCGGCCGGTAGTCGGAGTGGATCAGATAGTGCGTCCACTCGTAGACCAGGCCGATCGCGGCGAGCGTCGCCATGAACGTGAGACCGCGTTCGGCAGTGGCGAATACGACGAGACCCACCGCGACAGCTGCCGGGACGACCGCGACCAGTACCTGCCACGGGATGAACACCAGCGGGATGTTCCGGGGATCCGAATGGTGTTCCCGATGCTTGCGCGCCACCAGCGGGTCGATGGTGATCGGACCAACCCGCTTCGGTCGCCAATGCAGGACGAAGACGTGGATCAGCCATTCCGTCAGCGGGAAGCTCGCGATCATCACCACCGGAACCAGCAGATCGGCAATCCCCCATCCGCCCAAAAATGTTCGCGCCGTGACCGAGGTCGCGAGGAAGGCGGCGATCATCCATGGCGACGGATGCCGGAGGAACTCGACGAATGCGTCGCGCAGACTCGTCGTCCGCCGTGACCGCATCCGCCGTTCCTCGGCCGCCACCTGCTTGCGTGCCCTGGCGTCAATGTCATCGCCGGGTGGGTCGCCGTGGTGTGGGTCATCGTTGCGCATCTCGTGGGCAGACATCAGCTCTCCTGACCGGCGTCGGATTCGGCGTCCTCGAGGGCTCGACAGAGGTCGAGCAGAGCCGCGGTCGCGGGCGTGAGGAGTTCACGGGCCGCGGCCTCGGCGCGTTCGGGATCATGGGTCGCGACCGCGTCGACGACCGCGCGATAACCGTCGATGTTCCCGACCTCGGGCTCCAACATCGACGCAAGTGCGGGAACCGCCGGTTCATAGGCGGCGCGGAGCGAGTTGTACATGAGCCGGAAGGCGATGGAGTCGGCCGCGTCGACGACCGTGCTCCAGAACTCGAGAGCCGCGACCTGCTGCCCGACCGGGTCCGGCTCGGCGGCCAGATCGGCGAGGACCGCCGTCAGTCGTGCGATGTGATCGTCGGTCGCCCGCCTCGCCGCGAGGCCCGCGACGTCCGGGCCGATCGCGGCGCGCGCCTCGACGATCGAGCGCGCGACGCTCGGCACCAGTGCACCGCCCCGGATCAGCAATCGCGGCAGCAGATCGAGGCCCCCCGTCCGGGCTATGTCCTGGACCCGTGCACCGTCGCCCTGGCGGATCGAGACCAGTCCCGCCGCCGCCACCCGTTTGAGTGCCTCCCGCACGGTGGGTCGCGAGACGCCGAGGATGCGCGCGAGCTCACGTTCGCTGGGCAGGGCCTCCCCGGCCGGCAGATCACCGGACAACACGCCTTCGACGATCTGACCGAAGACGATCTCGGGTGCGCTCTGCTGCGTCACCGGTTCGAAAGGCATGGTCGAACCGTAGATGCGAGCGGCCTGGTGGTCAAGTGGTCTTACCAATATTCCCGGCGGAATCAACCGCGACATTCGTCGTTGTACCCAGCATGAGCGACGCCACCGCAACCTCTGCCGACACGCTGACCGCCGACGACCTCGAATTCCTGGCCCGCCCCCTCCTCGGCTTCTTCTCGACCGCGAGCGGCCCGACGCCCCCGCAACCGCGGCCGGTCTGGTTCGAAGCGACCCCGGATGGTGAGATCCAGATCTTCACCGGCCCCGATTCGATCAAGGTCCGCCGCCTCGCCGACGACCCGCGCGCGTCGATCGTGGTCGCGTCCCCGGTCGAGGAACGCGAGCGCTGGATCTCCCTGTCCGGTCCCGCCCGCGTCGAGACCGACGGTACGGCCGCACGTGAACTCGCGGCCCGACTCGCCGACCGCTACTGGGACCTCGACGACCCCACCCGCGCACAGGATCTCGCCGAGATCCTCGCCGACGACTGGGTGCGGATCGTCATCCGGCCGGCGAAGATCCGGCGACTCAGCTTCTGACGGCGGTCGGGCCCGACTCCCAGGCCGACGGGCCGCGGCTCAACGCAGCTGATCGAGCAGCCGCAGCCACACCTCGCTGATGGTCGGATACGACGGAACCGCGTGCCACAGCCGCGACAGCGGGACCTCACCGACGATCGCGACCGTCGCCGAATGCACGAGTTCCGCGGTCTGCGACCCCACGAACGTCGCGCCGACGAGGACGTCGCGGCTCGCGTCGACGACGAGACAGGCGTGGCCCGAGTACTCGGGATCGGTCAGATACGACCCCGCCACCGAGATGTCCCCGTCGGCGATCCACACGTCGATGCCGGCGTCTTTCGCCTGCTTCTCGGTCAGCCCGACCGATGCGACCTCCGGCCGGGTGAACACCACCTGCGGTACGGCACCGTGATCCGACGTGGCGACGTATCGCGGGCCGTCGAGGTCGCGGCCCTGTGCGCGCGCGGCGATCACGTCCCCGGCCACGCGCGCCTGGTACTTACCCATGTGTGTCAACGCATTCCGGCCGTTGACGTCGCCCACCGCGTACAGCCACGGACGACCTGGCACCGTCAGGTGGTCGTCGACTCGCAGCGGGCCGCCCGCCTCGAGGCCCACCGATTCCAGACCGAGATCCCGCGTCGCGGGTGATCGCCCCGCGGCGACCAGGATCTCGTCGACGACGAGTCGACCGGCGCCGTCCCCGGCGAGCTCGACGGTCGCGGGTCCGCCGTGGACGCGTCCGTAGCCGGTGTCGGCGACGCCGGGCCGGTCGACGGACTCGATCGTCGTACCGAACCGGATGTCGACGCCGCGATCGGTGAACGAGTCCGCGGCCCGACGCGCGACGAACGGCTCCATCTTGGGCAGCAACCGGTCACCCCGGATGGCCATCACGACCTGACGCACCCCCAGGTCGAGCAACCAGGTCACGGCCTCGCAGGCCACCACTCCGCCGCCCAGGACGAGGACACGATCCGGTACCTCGACGAGGTTGGTCGCGTCGCGGGAGGTCCACGGGAGTGCGTCGGCCAGACCCGGTGTCGGCGGGATCGACGCCGTGCTCCCGGTCGCGACGACCACCGCCTCGCGCGCCGTCAGCACCGCGTCGCCCACGGTCACCTGCCGCTCACCCGTGATGCGGCCGTGTCCGCGGATCACCTCGATCCCCGCACCCTCGGCCCACCTGACCTGCCCCGCATCGTCATGGGTGGCACCGGGCCCGTCGCGGCGCCCGGTCACGGTGTCACGCCATCCGAGGATTCCGGCGGCGTCGGGCAGGTCCCCGCTCACGCGTTCACGCGCGCCCGCCAGCGCACGTGCTTCCGCCAGCGCGGACCCGGGACCCAGCAACGCCTTGCTCGGCATACACGCCCAGTACGAGCATTCACCGCCCATGAGCTCGTGCTCGATGACGACAGCGGTTCGATCACTGCCCCGGATCGCGTAATCGGCGACGTTCTCGCCCACCGGACCGCCGCCGATCACGACGACATCGAAGGTTGACTCCATCGGTTCAGGGTAGGTGGGATGCGTGCCCGCGGTCGGCGAGTATGCGGACACCACGTCTCGAGTTTCGCCCACGGCAGATGCGGCTGACGAATATCTGATCCGGTGACAGGATGGAGCGCGTGACCGCATCGAATACTGACCTCAACTCCGGACTCGACCTCGAGTGGGTCGACGATTCTGTCCGCATCCAGGACGATCTGTTCGCCCACGTGAACGGTAAGTGGCTCGAGTCGCATGCCATCCCGGAAGACCGCTCGGTCGACGGCGCGTTCCACGTGCTCCGCGACAATTCCGAAGAGAACGTGCGCGACATCATCACCGAGTGCGCGGCGTCGAACCCGGAGAGCGGCTCCGACGAGCAGAAGATCGGCGACCTGTACGCCTCGTTCATGGACACCGACCACATCGAGGCCCTCGGGATCGGCCCGATCACCGGCGAACTGGAGAAGATCGCGGCCATCGACTCGGTCGAGGCGCTCGCCCGGCGGATCGGCCGGCTCCAGCGGCACGGCACGGGTGGCCTGTTCGGCTACTACGTCGACACCGATGCCAAGCAGTCCGACCGTTACCTCGTGCACCTGACGCAGTCTGGCCTCGGACTGCCCGACGAGTCCTACTACCGGGAGGACAAGCACGCCGACACCAGGACGGCATACGTCGCACACGTCGAGCGCATGTTCGCGCTGGCCGGGTTCGACGACGCCGCCGCTCGGGCAGCGGCGATCCTCGACCTCGAGACAGCGATCGCCGGCCGGCACTGGGACGTGGTTCGGCGACGCGATGCCGAGCTCACCTACAACCTCATGTCGTTGGACGAGTTGACCGCCACGGCAGCGGGATTCCCGTTCGCGGAGTGGTTCGGCGGCCTGGGCACCAGCGGCGACGCCACCTTCGCCGAGGTCGTCGTCGCGCAGCCGTCCTTCGTGTCGGGCGTCGGCGAACTCGTCGCCGAGCGCCCGCTGGACGAATGGAAGACCTGGCTGACCTGGCGCCTGCTGCGCTCCGCGGCACCGTATCTGTCCTCGCCGTTCGTCGACGAGAACTTCGACTTCTACGGCCGCACCCTGACCGGCGCGGAGACGAACCGTGACCGGTGGAAGCGGGGCGTCGGGTTCGTCGAGGGCGCGATGGGCTTCGCGGTCGGCAAACTCTATGTGGCCAAGCACTTCCCACCCGAGGCCAAGGCGCGGATGGACGAGCTGATCGCCAACTTGGTGGAGGCCTACCGCCGCAACATCTCCGACCTGCCGTGGATGACACCGGAAACCCGGGAGCGGGCCCTCGTCAAACTCGGCAAGTTCAACCCGAAGATCGGCTATCCGGCCAAGTGGCGAGACTACAGTTCGTTGACCGTCGACCGTGGCGACCTCATCGGGAACGTGGCACGCGCCTCGTCGTTCGAGCAGGATCGCGAGTTCGCCAAGATCGGTGCGCCCGTCGACCGTGACGAGTGGTTCATGACCCCGCAGACGGTCAACGCCTACTACAACCCCGGCATGAACGAGATCGTGTTCCCGGCCGCGATCCTGCAGCCGCCCTTCTTCGACCCCGACGCCGACGACGCGGTCAACTACGGCGGCATCGGCGCGGTCATCGGGCACGAGATCGGGCACGGCTTCGACGACCAGGGCGCCAAGTACGACGGCGACGGCAACCTCGTCGACTGGTGGACCGACACCGACCGCACCGAGTTCTCCTCGCGGACACGCAAACTCATCGACCAGTACGGGGAGTTCACGCCGACCGGGCTCGATCCCGAGCACAAGGTCAACGGCGACTTCACCATCGGCGAGAACATCGGCGACCTCGGCGGGTTGTCGATCGCTCTCGTCGCGTATCAGATCGCGACCGAGGGCGCCGGCTCCGAGCCACCGGTCATCGACGGCCTGACCGGGACGCAGCGCGTGTTCTACAGCTGGGCGCAGATCTGGCGGACCAAGACCCGTGACGCCGAAGCCATCCGGCGCCTCTCGATCGACCCGCACTCACCGCCGGAGTTCCGCTGCAACGGCGTCGTCCGCAACATGGATGCGTTCTACGACGCCTTCGACGTCGAGCCGGGGGACGCGCTGTATCTCGACCCGGCCGAGCGCGTGCGGATCTGGTGAACGACGTTCCCGGCGGCACGGGTCCGCGAGACACGCCTGCGCCGGGCACGGCCGCATCACTGGGTCTGGTGCGGGGGCGCGATCTCACGATCGCGCTGCTGCGGCCGATCGGCGCGGCGGTCCTCCTGCTGACGGGTTATTTCCTGCTGCCCATCAACAAGGCCAGTGACGTCAACTACCTGGGTCTGATCATCGGTGCCGTGGCGTTGATCTGGTTCTGCGTCTGGGAGGTCCGCCGGTTCAGCCACTCGGACCGGCCGGTCGCGACCGCGATGGAGATGCTCGTGGCACTGGCGAGCTTCTACATCGTCGTGTTCGCCACGACCTATTTCCTGTTCTCCGAGTACGACAACGGGAGTTTCAACGAGTCCCTGACTCGTGTCGATGCGCTGTACTTCTGTCTGACGGTCTTCACCACGACGGGGTTCGGCGACATCGCGCCGGACTCGCAGGGCGCCCGGGTCGCGGTGTCGATCCAGATGGCCAGCACGCTGGTGCTGCTCGGACTGGGACTGCGGTTCCTCAACCTGCTGGTCAACGAGCGACGCCAGATCACCGTGCGGTGATCTGGCGTCGCTTGCTCGCCCGCGGCGATCCCGTGGACCCTGGCCGGTCGGCTCAGTAGTCGTCGTCGCTGTAGACGATCATGCCGCGGATGTTGTTGCCCGCCAGCATGTCGTCGTAGGCCTCGTTGATCTGATCGAGACGGTAGGTCTGGGTCACCAGGTCGTCGAGGTTGAGCTTGCCCGCCCGGTACTCGTTGAGCAGCGCCGGGACCTGCGTCCGGGGACTCGCGCCACCGAAGATCGCGCCCTGCACGCGCTTCTGCATGAGAGTGAGATCGAAGAGGTTCATCTGGGCGTCCATAGAGGCGAAGTTGCCCATGCCCACCACGACGACCTGTCCCGCCTTGCCTGTCAGTGCGAGGGCCGGGGCGATCATCGAGCCGTCGATCTCACCGACCGTCAGGATGGTGGTGTTGGCCATCTTGCCCCAGGTGATGTCGCCGATCGCCTCGAGCGCCTCCTCCATCGACGAGAAGGTGTGTGTGGCACCGAGCTTCTCGGCCATCTGCAGCTTGAACGGCACAGGGTCGACGGCGATGACGTTACGCGCGCCGGCCGCGGCCGCTCCCTGCACCGAGTTGATGCCCACGCCACCGATGCCCACGATGACGACGGTGTCGCCGGCGTGGGTTCCGCCGATCTCGACAGCCGACCCCCATCCGGTGGCGACACCACAGCCGAGCAGCGCCGCTGCCTGGAGGGGGATGTCGTCTTCGATCTTGACCAGGGACGCCTGGTTGACGGTGATGTAGGGCGCGAACGTACCGAGCATGCACATCTGCACCAGGGGCACCCCGTCGTGCGTGTACGCGCGGTTGGTGTCGTCGGCGATGGACAAACCGGTCAGCAGGCGCGCACCCTCGTCGCAGATGTTCTGCTGGCCGCGCGAGCACGGCTCACACGTGCCGCAGGCGGGGATGAACGCGGTGACGACGTGATCGCCTTCTTTGAGGCGGGTGACGCCCGGCCCCACCTTGGTCACGACACCGGCACCCTCGTGACCTCCGAGTACCGGCATGGGCGCCGGGCTGTCGCCGGTGCGCAGATGGTGATCCGAGTGGCACAGACCCGAGCTGACGAGTTTGACCTGGACTTCACCCGCGACCGGATCGCCGAGCTCGAACTCCTCGATCTTCCACTCTTCGCCCGGATTGCGCAGAACTGCACCTTTGGTCTTCATTCGTGCTCCTTGCTCGTGCTACCCCGATTCGGGGCGTCAGATATCGCCGTCTGCTTATGCGACGTAGATCACATGGTGGTCCACTGCCGACACTCTCGCAGGCGTTTCACTCGATCCATGGCACAGGATTGGGGGTGACGTTCCAGCCTCTCGATCCGGCGGGGCGCCAGAGGTCACCGGCGACCTCGGGTACGGCCGCACGGTCGACGACAAAAGGCGCACAGTCGACGATGTGGGCCGCACAGTCGACGAGAAAAGCCGCCCAGTCGACGAGAAAGGCCGCACGGTCGACGACGCGGGGTTCGGCGGCGGCGGCGCCGACGGTCGACCCGCGCACACCGGAAACCCTTTCCGGGGCAACAGAGTTGACCGATTTCGCGTCTCCGGATCGAGGAAGGGGTTAGCGTCGGGGTATTCCGATTCCGAAGTGTCTGGCTGGTGATCTCATGACTCTCATCGAACACAAGGCGGAGGGCCGGCAGGACTTCTCCTCGTTGCGACAGGGCGGTCTCAACTGGGACTCGTTTCCGTTGCGGCTCTTCGTGAAAGGCAACGCCCGGTTCTGGGACCCGGCCGCCATCGACTTCTCCCAGGACGCACAGGACTGGGTCGAGCTCACAGACGAACAGCGCCGGAGCGCCACCTACCTGGTGAGTCAGTTCATCGCGGGCGAGGAAGCGGTCACCCAGGACATCCAGCCGTTCATGAAGGCGATGGCGACCGAGGGCCGCTTCGGCGACGAGATGTACCTGTCGCAGTTCTGCTTCGAGGAGGCCAAACACACCCAGGTGTTCCGGCGATGGATGGACGCCGTCGGCCTCACCGGCGACCTCCAGGGCTTCGTCAGCGCGAATCCCTACTATCACCAGCTGTTCTACGAGGAGTTGCCGGCGTCGCTGCGCGTCCTCGACCACGACCCGTCGCCGCGCAACCAGATCCGCGCCAGCGTCACCTACAACCACGTGATCGAGGGCAGCCTGGCGCTCACCGGTTACCACGCCTGGCAGAAGGTGTGCACGAGGTACGGGATCTTCCCCGGGATGCAGAAGCTCATCCGGTTCATCGGCGACGACGAGCGCCGGCACATGGCGTGGGGAACGTTCACGTGTCGCCGGCACGTCGCGGCCGACGACACACTGTGGGATGCCGTCGGCGAACGCATGAACGAACTGCTGCCACTCGCACTGGGCATGATCGAGTGGGTCAACCAGCAGTTCGAGGTCCAGCCCTTCGGGCTCGACAACGACGAGTTCCTGGCCTACGCCGCCGACCGCGCCCAGCGCCGGCTCTCGGCGATCGAGTCCGCCCGGGGACGACCGGTCGCCGAGATCGACCTCGACTACTCCCCCGAGGTGCTCGAAGACGAGTTCGGCGAGGACGACGCCGTCCGCCTGCAGATGTGACGGTCCCTCACCGCGCGTCGAGGTCGATGACGTCCCGGCTTCGCGAACCCACGAACCGCCGGTCGTGGCTCACCAGGAGCAGTCCCGCGCCGTCGGCGACGAGGTCGTCGAGCAGCGAGGCCACGGCGCGAGCGGCGACCGGGTCCAGCATCGCGGTCGGTTCGTCGCACAGCACGACCCGCGGCTGCTGCACCACGAGCCTGCCGAGACACGCCCGCTGGAGTTGACCGTCGCTCACCTGTGACGGGTAGCGGTCGAGCAGAGCGGGGTCGAGCCCGACGCGGGTCGCGGCACGTTCGACGTCACAGTCGCGTCTCGCGATCGCCGCGGGTTCGGCAACGATCCGGCGCAACGTCCATCGCGGGTTGGTGACCAGCCGTGGATGCTGGGCGATCAGACCGAGGTCACCGGGGCGCCGGCCGTCCCGCCACTCGACCGTCCCCGCCGCCGGGTCCGCGAGCCCCGCGAGGATGCGCAGCAGCGTCGTCTTGCCACTCCCCGATCGCCCGACCACCCCGGTCACCGAGCCGGGCCCGACGCCGACGTCGAGGCTCTCGAAGACGACCGTGTCTCCGAAGCGGGCCGTCAGGCCCGCGCCGACGACGAGGTCGCCGGCGGTCACGGCACCCTCTCGAAGAAGCCCGCCACGTACGCGTCGTCGGAGGCCGCGATCTGATCGAGCCGGCGATGGTCGACGATCCGTCCCGCACGCATGACGGCCACCGAATCGCACCCGCGCCGCAAGGTCTCCACGTCATGGGTGATGACGAGGACCGCCGCGCCGGCCCGCGCCGTGTCGGTGAGGAGGTCCCAGATCTCGGCGGCGAGCTCGGCGTCGAGCGCCGAGGTGGGCTCGTCGGCGACGATCGTGTCCGGGTCGCCGGCCAGTGCCGCGGCGATCGCGGCGCGCTGCGCCATGCCGCCGGACAGCTCGTGCGGATACAGCCGGAGTGCATCGGGGTCGAGGTGCACGCGCCGGCACAGCTCGACGGCATCCTGCGACCCGCCGAGGATGCCGATCACCTCGTCGAGCTGGGCGCCGACGCTGCGCACGGGCGTGAACGAGGTCGACGCCGACTGGGGAACGTGGCCGACGCGATGCCCGCGAAGGCCTCGCCAGCGGTGGTCGGCGCCGGCGAGTTCGCGATCGGTGAAGACCTCGTCGCCGACCCGAAGCCGTCCGGTCGGCACCGAACCCGGCGGGAGCAGACCGGACAGTACGGCCGCGACCATCGACTTGCCGCAGCCGGACTCGCCCACGAGCGCGGTCATCGATCCGGCGGGCAACCGCAGCGTGACGTCGTCGAGGACGCGGACCACCGACCGGTTCCACCGATTCCGCGCCACGATGTCGACCGTCACCCCGTCGAGCGCGGCGCTCATCGCCACACCTCACCGACAGGTGGCGACGTGGCGCGTCGCAGCGACGACGCCGCGGCCGCACACGCGAGCGCGGTGAGCATCAGGGCGACGCCGGGCACCACCAACGTCCACCACGCACCGGTGAGGATGTCACCCCGCGCCTGCCCGAGCAGCGTTCCGAGACTCGCGGCGTCCGGGGAGAGTCCGACGCCCAGGAACGACAGCGTCGTCTCGTGCCAGACCGCATGCGGCAGCAACACGGTCATCGCCACCAGCACCTGGCCGCTCACCGCGGGCAACAGATGACGCACGGCGATGAAGGTGCGGGAGGCGCCGGCGAGCCGAGCCGATTCGACCCACCCCGACGACCTCGCCTCGAGCAGCTCGGCTCGCACCACGCGCGCCACGGACGGCCAGTGGGTCAGCGCGATCGACGCGATGATCGCGACCGGTTCACCGCGCCACATCGCGGCGATGACGACTCCGACGACCAGGTGTGGCAAAGCGTTGACGCCGTCGACGACGCGCATGACCACCGCGTCGAACCACCCGCCGACCGTCACCGCACCGAGCCCGACGATGACGCCGAGGGCCGTCGCCAGGACCGCGCACGCGGCGGCGATCAGCAGCGAGATCCGCACACCCTCGGCGGTTCTGACACCGAGGTCGTATCCCGAGTGATCGGTCCCCAGCGCGGCCTGCGCCCCCGGCGGCAGCAACGAACGAGCGAAGTCGGCGGTCTGTTCGCCTGCGACCACCGGCCACCCGACCGCGGTGACGGCCAGGACCGCCAGCACCACCCACGGTGCGACCACGGCGGCGCGGTGACCGATCGCGGCCCGACGGCGCTCGACCGGCACACCCGTCGCCCCACCGAGGGCCGTCATGCGGTCAGCCCGATCCGCGGATCGATCCACACCGCCGCCGCATCGGACAGCGCCGACCCGAGGAGGACGAGTATGGCCGATCCGACGGCGAGCGCGGCCAGCAACGAGAAGTCCAGCGCCACCGCGGAATCCACGAGCGCCTCGGCGAGACCCGGCCAACCGAAGACGGTCTCGACGATCGCGGCGCCGGCGATCAGCTCGGGCAGGCGGGTGCCCAGGAGCGCGAGCGTGGGCAACACCGACACCGGTACCACGTGCCCCCTGAGCAGCGCCCAACCGTCGACTCCCCGAGCGCGTGCGGCCCGGACCGCGTCCGAGGCGGTGGCATCGACGACGGCGGCCCGCATGGTCAGCAGCAACCACGGAATCATCGACACGGTCAGCGCCAGGTACGGCAACACGGCGTGGGTGAGCAGTCCCTCGACCGAGTAGTCGTCGCCGGGGCGTCGGGCACCGGAGGTCGGAAACCACCCGAGCGTGACCGCGAAGGTGCTGACCAGCACCAGGGACACCACGAACGGCGGGGTCGCGGCGAGCATGGCCGCCAGCGCGGTACACGCCCGGTCGATCAGCCCGCCGCGCCGCATGCCGATGACGGCGCCGCCGACCACGGCGATCAGGGCCGCGGAGACCAGTGCGGCCGTCGAGATCCCGACGGTGAACGGAAGCCGTTGCACGAGCACGTCTCCCACCGCCCGGCCCTGGGTCGCGGACCAGCCCAGGTCACCGTGCAGCAGTGCACTCCACCAGTTCCACCACGCGCTCAGCCAGTGCTGGTCCAGGTCGTAGGCGGCCGCGATCGCCTCCCGCTGCGCGGGGGTCGCCGACTGGTAGTTGTCGCCGAGATGGGCGGTGAGCGGATCGAACGGCGACGCCGCGGCGACGGCGAAGATCCCCAGCGACACCAGGATCGTCGTGGGGATCATCACGAGGATGCGGCGGAGCAGAAGCCGTCCGGCTCGCCGTGCGCGCGAGTTCCCCCGCCGCGACCGTTCGCGTCGCGGCCGCTGCTGGCGTGACCGGTTCGCTGGGTCGACGCCGGGTGCCGACCGGACTTCCGGGGCGAGTGAGGTCATGAGACCGGTTGCCATGACGGCACGTTCCACCAGGGGCCCCAGGTGACGCCGTGTGAGTGCGGCTCCAGGATGGGTGCGTCGTGCCGCCAGCCGTCGCCGCGGGAGGCGTAGGTGTGGTGCAGGAAGGCCAGGAAGACGTAGGACGGCGCGGCCGCGTAGACCTGCTGGATGCGTTGGTACCGCTGGTCGTTCTCCGGTCCGGGTGCGCTCGCACGCGCCTCGTCGAGCAGCGCGTCGAGTCCCGGAGCGGTGAGGTCGCCGGGGTTCGCGTACCGCGACGAGTTCGCGACTCGCGTGTGCAGGGTGTCGTGGACCTGGGAGTCGATGGCATAGGGCGTCGCTCCCCCGCCCAGAAGAACTGCGGCCGTGCTCAATTCGGAGTCGATGTCGTCCCAGCTCGTGCCGCGGGTCAGTACCTCGACGCCGATCCGTTTCATCGACGCGGCGAAGGCCACCGCGAGGTCGCGGCGCAGGGTGTCCTGGGCGTTGTACAGGAGGGGGAACGATGCCCGGTCGGCACCGCGGACCCGGATCCCGTCGGCACCCGGTCGCCACCCGGCCGCGTCGAGTGCGTCCTCCGCACCCTCGGGGTCGAAGTCGAACTGCGCTTCCTCGTCGTAGACGTCCGGCCCGTACACCGAGGCGATCGGCGTGCTGGCGGGTTCGCCGTCGCCGGTGAGCACGTCGTCGACGACGGCCTGCCGGTCGACGCCCAGGTTCATGGCGAGGCGGGCGGCCGGGTCGGCGGTGAACGGGTTCGTGCTCGGCAGCGAGATACCGCGCCAGTCAGCGGATTTCACCGTGACCACGTCGATCCCGTCACGTCCCTCGAGGCTCGCGGCGAGCCTCGGCGGCAGGTTGGCACCGTCGATCTCGCCGGCCGAGATCCGTTGTGCGCGCGTGTTGTCGTCGGGAACGTGGGTGTAGACGATGCGTTGGACTGTCGGCCGCTTGCCCCAGTAGTCCTCGCGGGCAACGAGAACGGCCTGATCGGGGTCGAGCGACTCGAGCCGGTACGCCCCGGTGCCCACCGGCTCGGTGTTCAGCGCCCACTCCGCGGCCGGCGCGCCCTCCACCCGCTCCGAGGGCACGACGCCCATGAGCAGGTACGGCGACGGATCGGCGTCGGTGTTCATCCGCACCGTGACCGCCCCGGGCCCATCGGCCTCGACCGCGACGATCGGCGCGAAGTCGGTCGCGATCTCGGACGCGACCCGTGGATCGACGACCGCCCGGTAGGTCGCGACGACGTCGGCGGCGTCGAAAGCGGTGCCGTCGGAGAAGGTGACACCGGTCTTGAGCGGCACCCGCCAGGTACGCGGGGCGACGCGCTCGGGCCGCGACCGGGCAAGGGCCGGGACGAGGTCGGGAACGCGGTCGTCATCGTCCGCGGCCGGAATGAGCAGACCGTCGAAGACGGGCGAGACGCCGAGTTGCGCGTAACCCAGCATCGGGTTGAAGTCGCCGAGTCCCTGGCCCTCTGCGAGCACGATCTGGTCGGTCACGGGCGTGCGGCCCGGGGTCGAGCATCCCGCCAGTGCGACCGTCGCGATCAGCACCGCCACTCCCGCCGCGGCGAGGCGACGGACGGTGGATGACGATCCACCAACACCTGTGTACACAGACACATGTTCTCCCAGACACGCATTTGCCGCCACCTGAGGCGGTGGTGAACGATGGGCACACCACTGACGCGAGCGACGAGGAGGAGCCGGTGACCGACTTCGACCCAGACTCATTCGACGCAGACTCATTCGACCCGGACTCATTCGACGCCGACTCCTGGGCTGCGCGGTTCATGCTGCTCAGCGATCCGAACCGCCTACGACTCGTCGCGGAGATGCACGCTCGGCCCGGTTCGACGGTCGCCGAACTGGCCACCCGTATCGGCATCACGGAGAACGCCGCGTCCCAGTCGATCCGCAAACTGCGCGACCAGGGATGGGTCCGCTCGGAGAAAGCCGGACGGATGGTCCACTACGAGGTCGTCGGCGACGCGATCGTGCATCGCATCCTGCACGACATCATCGGGGTCGGGCACCTCACCGCCGCAGACCGGTCGGATCACGCCCACCCGGTGACAACGGATTAGAACACGTTCTAGTCTGGTCGACGTGGATGTCACCTTCGAAGCGACCAAACGGGAACTGACGACCGATCAGGGCACGCTGCGCTATCACGAGGCCGGCGACGCCGACGCGCCGCCATTGATCCTGTTGCACGGGTCCGGGCCCGGTGTGACCGGCTGGCGCAACTACCGCGGAAATCTCGGGCAGTTCGCACAGACACACCGCTGTTTCGTGATCGAGTTCCCCGGGTTCGGGGTCAGCGATGCCGTCGAGGGTCACCCGGTGCTGACCGCCGGCAGTTCGGTCATCCGGTTCATGGACGCACTCGACATCGACAAGGCCGCGATGATCGGGAACTCCATGGGCGGCGTCGTCGGCGTCAACCTGGCGATCAAGAAGCCCGAGCGTGTCGAGAAGCTCGTCACCATCGGCGGCGTCGGCCCGAATGTGTTCAGCCCCAGCCCCAGTGAAGGCCTGCGCCTGCTGCAGGAGTTCACCGACGCCCCGGACCGGGACAAGCTCGTCCGCTGGCTCACGTCGATGGTCTTCGATCGCTCGCTGGTCACCGAGGAACTCATCGCCGAGCGCTGGGAGGCCGCCATCAATCCCGACGCGCAGAAGACGGCGCAGATGATGTACGGCTCAGCGGCATTCGAGATGCAGCAGCAGTTCATGGCCGCCTCCGACACACCGCCGTACTGGGCATCGATGCACAAGGTCGCCTGTCCCACACTGCTGACCTGGGGCCGCGACGACCGCGTCAGCCCGCCGGACATGGCGATGATCCCGATGCGACTCATCCCCGACGCCGAGCTGCACATCTTCCCGAAGTGCGGGCACTGGGTGATGATCGAGGCCAAGGCCGCCTTCGAGGCGACCGTGGGGGCCTTCCTCGCACGGTGATCCACTAACCTCGCCTGCATGGATGGTGTCGACGTCATCGTGTCCCATTGGGCCGTCGCCCGGCCCGAGCTCGATGTCTCGGCGCTCAAGGTGTTCGGCCGGCTCCACCGCAGCTTTCTCGTCTACAAGGCACGCATCGCCTCCACCTTCGACGAGCACAACATCACCGACTCCGGCTTCGACGTCCTCGCGTGCCTGCGCCGAGCCGTTCCCGACCACCGTCTGACCGCGGGCGAACTCGCCGAGCAGACCCTCGTCACCACGGGCGGCCTGTCGTTGCGCGTCAAACGACTCGAGGACGCGGGGTTCGTGACGCGCACTCGAGACCGTTCGGACGCGCGTGTGGTCTACGTCGAACTGACCCCCGAGGGCGCGGCTCTCGTCGACCGGATCGCCGACGAGCACTTCGCGAAGCTCCGCACCATGCTCGCCGAACTCTCCGAGGACGAGGCCGCCGACCTCGCCCGCCTCCTGGGCGCGCTCGAGCACTCGGCACGATTCGCGGTTCTCGGTGACGGGCTCGATCCCGGCGAAGCGGACCCGATCGCAGCCGTCTGAGCGACGCGCTCAAATCTTTTTCGGGCCGCCCGTGATGGCCGACACATGCGGTGTGACCTGCATCTCTTCCGTTTCGGACGCGTAAATCCCGTGTAACAAGCCCCTGTAGTGGGCTTCTTCGAGGTTGACCTCTTAGCGCTAAGGCTTTACAACTGTCTTAGCGCAAAGATATTCGGTTCGGCTTTCGGCCACCTCCTCTGAACGGATTCACATGCCCCTCGTGACGAGTACCTCCACCCATCCCGGGATCGACGCCCGCGATCTCGACGACCGCATCCACGTCGGCGGGCACTGGGAGGTCGGCGCCGGCGACCTGATCGAGTCCGTGGACCCCGCGACGGGCCGGGTCTTCGCGACGCTGCACGGGGCCACGCCAGCCGACGTCGACACCGCGGTCCGCGCCGGCCTCCGCGCGGCCCACGAAAGCGGTTGGGCGAGTGCACTTCCCCACGAACGCGCGGCGGTGCTGCACCGGATCGGCGACGGGATCGACGCCGCCCGGGATCGCATTGCACGCCTGCAGACCCTCGACACCGGCAAGACCCTTGCCGAGACGACAGCTCTTGCCGCGAGTGCGGCCAACACCTTCCGGTACATGGCCGCCGCGGCGGAGACCTCCGACGGAGTGCTCACGACCCCGCGCGGCCCGTGGCTCACGATGTCGACGCACCGCCCCATGGGCGTCGTCGGCGCCATCACGCCGTGGAACTCGCCGATCGCCTCCGACGCCCAGAAGCTGGCACCCGCGCTGGCCGCGGGCAACGCGGTGGTCAGCAAGCCGCCGGTCTGGGCGCCCTGGGTGACCCTGCTGCTGGCCCGCATCTGCGAGGAGGCCGGCCTGCCGCGCGGTGTCCTGTCCGTCCTACCCGGACCGGGCCGGACCGTCGGCGAGGCACTGGTCCGCCACCCCGACGTCGCGAAGGTCAGTTTCACCGGCGGGACGAGCACCGGGCGGCACCTCGGCCGGATCGCGGCCGACAAGCTCATGCCGATCACCCTCGAGCTGGGCGGCAAGTCCCCGACCATCGTCTTCGCCGACGCCGACGTCGAACGCGCCGCGCAGGGAGTGATGTACGGCATCTTCTCCTCCAGCGGGCAGAGTTGTATCGCCGGTTCGCGAGTCTTCGTCCAGCGCAGCATCTTCGAGGCCTTCACCGACGATCTGGTGCGCCGCACCCAGCTACTGCGCATCGGTCCGGGTACCGACCCCGCCACCGACGTCGCGCCGATGATCTCGGCTGCACACCGCGATTCGGTCGCCGCGCAGGTCAGCCAAGCCGTGGCCGATGGCGCCGAATTACGCTGCGGTGGAGTCGTTCCCGTCGACGGTCCGCTGGCGGACGGCTGGTACTACCCACCCACGATCCTGACCGGGGTGTCGAACACCGACCGGATCAGCCAGGAGGAGATCTTCGGGCCGGTCGCGGTGATCATCCCGTTCGACGACGAGGCCGACGTCGTGGCCCAGGCCAACGACACCGTCTACGGACTCGCCTGCGGCGTGTGGACCGAGGACTATCGGCGCGCCCTGCGGCTCGGCGACGCCGTCGACGCCGGAACCGTCTGGGTCAACACCTACAAGCAGTTCTCGATCTCGACGCCGTTCACCGGTCTCCGCGACAGCGGGCTCGGCACCGAGAAGGGGCGCGAGGCGATCCGGCAGTACTCCGACCAGAAGAGCATCTACCTCGACCGCAGCGACGAGCCGATCGCGTGGGGTCGCCACCCGTGACCGCTCGGACCGTGCACCCCGACGAACCGCCCACCCCGATGAAAGGACCCACGCCCATGACCGCCCCTGCCTCGATCGACACCGCCCCGATCGACCCCGCCGCAACCGAACAGGCCACCGCGCACCCGTACAGTCCCGCATTCGCCGTCGCCGGTTTCGGATTCGTGTCGGGCGCACTGTCGGTGGACGAGAACGGCGTTGCCGTACCGGGTGTCGAAGCCGCCCTCGACGCGGCGATGGCCCGTCTCGGCGAACGCCTGGCCACCATCGACATGACCCTGTCCGACGTCGTCAAGACCACCTATTTCGTCACCGACGTCTCCCTGCGCGATGCCGCGAACCGCCACTACGAGAGCGTCTTCGACGCACCGCGCCCGGCCCGGTCCTTCGTCGAGGTGGCCGCGCTGCCCTACGGCGCGACCGTCGAGATCGAAGCGATCGCCCACGCGTCCTGACCACACCCCCCACGACCCCACCCCAGAACCGAGAGGAACCATCCCATGACCGCACCAGAGAAGACCGTCGCCGACCTCGAGCAGCAGATCGACTCCTGCATCGCCAGCCGAGAGACCCGCCACGAGGACTGGGACACCCTCGGATTCCAGGCCGCCGCCGGCGGTGACCGCTTCAAGCGCGCCCAGATCCGCTACATCGGCTCAGGTGCCACCGGCAACCACGAGAACGACAGCCGGACACTGCCGTCGGACCACTTCACCTTCTCCAACATGCGCCTGCCCGCCGGCGCCGTCGGACCCGAGCACACCCACTACGACGTCGAAGAGGTGTTCTTCGTCCTCGAAGGCGAGCTCGAGGTCGCCGTCCACGACGTGGAGGACGGGACCAAGAAGGCGGTTCGTCGCCTCGGATACCGCGACCTGATCCGCGTCCCCGCCGGCGTCCCCCGCAGCCTCGCCAACGTCGGCGACACCGACGCGCTGTTCTGCGTGATCATCGGCGCCGAGAAGCCGCAGCTGCCCACCTACCCGCCGAGCTCGGAGATGTTCGGCGTCACGCGCTGAACGCCGGCGTTCGTCACCGAACCTGACCACGAGAGGTATCCGCGATGTCCACAGACACCACGAGAGTTCTTCGGGTGCACCAGAAGACCTGGGAGGCCGACGGCGTCACGAGCGTGACGCTCGTCGATCCGTCCGGGGCCGCGCTCCCCGCGTGGGAACCCGGAGCCCACGTTGCACTTCGTCTGTCGGACGGACTCGTTCGGGAGTACTCGCTGTGCTCGGCGCCGGAGGACACGTCACGATGGACCGTGGCCGTCCTCCGGGCCGAGAACTCCCGGGGCGGAAGCACCTACGTGCACGACCGGCTGCCCGTCGGCGCCGAGATCGAGGTCGACGGCCCGCGCAACGCCTTCTCGATCGATCCCGATGCCGCACAACACATCCTGATCGCCGGCGGGGTCGGCATCACCCCGATCGTCGCGATGATGCGCCGACTGGAGTCCGAGGGCAGGTCCTGGCAGATGCTGTACGCGGGCCGGTCACGACGGTCGATGGCCTTCGTCGACGAGGTGGCCGCGCACTCGACTTCGGCCGTTCATGCCGACGACGAGCGCGGCGGATTGCCGGATCTGCGAGCGCTGTTCGAGGACGTCCCGCCCGGATCGGTGGCGTACTGCTGCGGGCCCGGCGCACTGCTCGACGCGGTCGCCGCCGTCGTGCCGTCGGACATCTCCCTGCGCAGTGAACGTTTCGCCGCGCCCGTCGTCGAGGTGGACACCGGCGGGGACACCGCGTTCGACGTCGTTCTCGACCGGACCGGGCAGCGTATCCCGATACCGGCCGACAAATCCGTCCTCGACGCACTCGCCGACGCGGGCGTCGATGTCCCCAGCTCCTGCACGGAAGGCATCTGCGGCACCTGCGAGGTCGCGGTCGTCAAGGGCGACCTCGACCACCGCGACTTCGTGCTCACCGACACCGAACACGCGAGCGGTCAGATGATGCTTCCCTGCGTCTCACGTTGCCGCTCAGCCGAACTCGTACTCGACCTCTAGGGGAATCCCATGCTCTACTCCCAGCTTCCCGTTCTCACCGACCGGCCGGTGTGCCGTCTGCGCAGCCTGCGGTCGGTCACCCTGAGCGTCCCCGATCCCCTGGCCTCGCGGGATTTCTATCACGAGGTGTGGGGACTGAGCACCGTCGAGGAGGACGGCGACCGGTTCTGGCTCCGCGCCACCGGCACCGAGCACCACGTCCTGAACCTCCGCCGGGGCGACGCGAACGCCCTGGGCGGCTTCAGCTTCGCACTCGGGACACCCCGTGAGGTCGACGACGCCGCCCGCGCACTCGACCGGATCGGTGTACCGCTGCTCCGCGAGCCCGGTCCGCTCGACGACGCCGGCGGCGGTTACGGTCTCGCACTGGTCGATCCGGAGGGACGCACCGTCGAGCTGTCGGCGGACGTCCATGCCGTGTCGTCGCAGGAGCCGGCGGGTCGTCGTGCCATCCCGCGCAAGATCGCCCACGTCGTGCTGAACACCACCGACATCGAACGGATCACGGCGTTCTACACCCAGGTCCTCGGCATGCGGGTGTCGGACTGGTCGGAGCGCCAGATGTCATTCCTCCGGTGCAATTCAGAGCATCACGTCATCGCGCTGAACCAGGCGGCCTGGCCGGCGCTCAACCACGTCGCCTACGAGATGACCTCGATCGACCACTTCATGCGCGGCATCGGCAACCTGCGCTCCCACGGGATCGCCCCGCAGTGGGGACCGGGTCGGCACGGTCCCGGCGACAACACGTTCTCCTACTTCACCGACCCGGCAGGGTTGGTCTGCGAATACACCTCCGAGGTCGCGCAGATCGACGAGGACGCCTGGCTGTGCCGGACCTGGCGCCGCACACCGGAACTCTCCGATCAGTGGGGCACCGCGGGCCCGCCGACGACCGCGGTCCGCTCGGCCATGGCCGGCATCCCCGACCACGGCGCGAGCTCCCTGGTGACCCCGCGCGATCCGGACTACTTCATCCATCTGCCCGAGACGGTGGGCGTGGCATGACCACCACCGTCACCGTGCTCGACCGCGTGCATGTCTTCGCGCACCCGTCGAGCCGCGAGATCCGGAGCAGGCACAGCGTGGTGCTGCTCCACGGGATCGGCGGCAGCGCCACGTCGTGCGGCCCGCTTGCCGCGCGGCTGGCCGCCGCCGGTCTCGACTGCTGGTGCCCCGACGCACCCGGATACGGACGTTCGGCTGATCCGCGGCCGGGCATCGGCCCCGTCGAGGAGATGGCCGAACTCATCGAGGCGCTCGTCCCCGGACAGCCGGTCGTACTCCTCGGCACGTCGTGGGGTGGCGTGATCGCCATGGATCTGGCGCTGCGCCGACCCGATCTCGTCACCGCGCTGGTCATCGCGGACAGCACCCGCGGTTCCGGGGTGACCGCCGAGCGGGCCGCCGGAATGCTCGCGCGCATACCCGATCTCGTCGACCGCGGCGCCGCCGACGTGGCGGCCGACCGCGCCGGCGCGCTCACCGCACCGGACTGCGATCCGGCGGTCACCGCCGAGGTCCGCGCCACCATGGCGGGGATACGCGAGCCCGGATTCGCCGCCGCGGCCCGGTACATGGCCGCGACCGATCTCGGACCCGACCTCGTCCGGCTCGCCCGCCCGGCCCTCGTTCTCGTCGGTGCGCACGACATCGTCACCGGCGTCGACGAATCACGCCTCCTCGCCGACGAGATCCCCGGCGCCGAGCTGCGGATCGTCCCCGATGCGGGCCACGCCGCGATCCAGGAGCAACCCGACGTCATCGCCGATCACGTCCTGAGCTTCGTCGGGACGCTGCCGTGAGCGCCGGGACCGTGGTGGTGACCGGCGGCGGACGCGGACTCGGCCGTGCCATCGCCGAACGTCTCGGCGCCGACGGGCACCGGCTCGTGATCGCCGAACGCGACCCGGGCACCGCGTTCGCGGCCGAGGCCGCCTTGCGCGACGCCGGTCATGACGCCCGCGCGGTCGTCACCGACATCGCCGACGTCGACGCCGTCCGCGCGCTGGCCGATCGCCTCGAGACCGACGGCGACCACGTGACCGGCCTCGTCAACAACGCGGCGATCGCCGACGGCGTGGGCGGCGCGACGTTCTTCGAGCTCGCCGACGACGAGTTCGGCCGGTTGACCGACGTCAATGTCCGGGGCACCTGGTCGGTCACGAAGTACCTGTGGCCGTTGCTGTCCCGCTCGCGCGGCGCGGTGGTCAACATCGCCTCCGACGTCGCGATGTACGGGTCGCCTCGCCTGGTGCACTATGTGTCGTCCAAGGCGGCGGTCATCGGCATGACGCGATCGATGGCCCGCGACGCCGGACCCCACGGCGTCCGCGTCAATGCCGTTGCGCCCGGCCTGATCCGGGTCGAGGCGACCGAAGGCGTCCCCGAAGACCGCTACCGCACCTACGTCGCCGGACGCGCACTCGACCGCGAACAGACCCCGCAGGACGTCGCCGGGGTGGTCCGCTTCCTGCTGTCCGAGGACGCCGCCTTCGTCACCGGTCAGACCATCGTCGTCGACGGCGGATTCATCTTCCGCTGAGACGCGGTCCCCCGCGCCCAGCCACCCTTCGCCCCGGCCCCGATCAACCCCGGCCCCCAATCCGCCCCAGCCCCAACCCAGTCCGAGGAGTACCCATGGACCTGCAGCTCGCCGGTCGCCGGCTGCTGATCACCGGCGCGAGCTCCGGGATCGGTCTCGCCACCGCCCGGCTGCTCGCCGAGGAAGGTGCGCGGCTGGCTCTCTGCGCCCGGGACGAGGACCGTCTCCGTGCCGCGACAGCCGATCTCGCCGCCATCACCGATGTGGTCACCGCCTCGTGCGACGTCACCAGCCGCGCGTCCGTCGACGCCTTCGTCGCCACCGCCGTGGACCGCCTCGGTGGTCTCGACGGCGTGGTCTGCAACGCCGGACGGTCGCTCATGCGCACACTCGACGAGACCACCGACGAGGAGATCCGCGACGAGTTCGACCTCAAGATCTTCGGCGCGCTGCACGTCATCCGTGCCACGCGTGCTGCACTCGCGGCGTCGGACGGCGGCTCCGTGGTGATCGTCAACGCCATCCTGTCCCGACAGCCCGAAACCCGCCTGGCGGTCACCTCGGCAGCCCGGGCGGGCCTGCTGAACCTGTCGAGCTCGCTCGCCGAGGAGCTCGCGAGCGACGGGACGCGGGTCAACTCGGTACTGCTCGGCCTCATCGACACCGGGCAGTGGCAGCGCAGGTTCGCCGCGAGCGGCGCCGAGGACTTCGCGGCCTGGAGCGCGGAGATCGCCGACGACCGCGGAATCGCGCTGGGCCGTTTCGGTTCCGCCGACGAACTCGCCTTCCCCATCACCACCCTGCTCTCGCCGCGGAACAGCTACACGACCGGCGCAACGCTCGAGGTCGGCGGCGGGGTCCACCGCTATGTCTGACCCAGTCGTGTCCGATCCCAGTCCCGTCCACCCCGGACCAGCCCAGCAACAGGAGACCCATCCGATGACCGAACACACCGGGAACCGCCGCCCGACCGGCGGCGACGTCCTCGTCGACGTGCTACGCCGGCACGGCGTCACCACCGTCTTCGGGGTGATCAGCATCCACAACCTCCCGCTGGTGGAGGCCGTCGACCGCGAGCTCGACTTCGTCGAGATGCGTCACGAGGCGGCCGCGGTGAACGCCGCCGACGGATTCGCCCGCGCGTCCGGCGGTCTCGGCGTCGCACTGACCAGTACCGGTACCGGAGCAGGCAATGCCGCGGGCTCGATGGTGGAGGCACTCACCGCGGGCAGCGGCGTCCTGCACATCACCGGACAGATCGAGAGCGAATTCCTCGCGCCCGACCGGCCGGCCGCCAGTCGCGGTGTCATCCACGAGTTCCCGGGCCAGCCGCAGATGCTCGACGCGATCTCGGCGTACGCCACCACCATCACCGAGGCCAAGGACGTCGAGGCCGAACTCGAGACCGCGATCGCGCGGATACTCGCCGCACCGTCGGGTCCGGCGAGCGTCGAATGGCCCACGGATCTGCAGTATCTCGCCGCCCCGGACGCCCAGCGGCCGGCGCCGTCGGTCACGGTGTCGACGCCTTCCGCCGACCCCGACGCCATCGCCCGCGCCGCCGATCTGCTGCGCACCGCCGAACGGCCACTGCTCTGGCTGGGTGGCGGCGCGGCCGGAGCGGGTGACCAGGTGGCCGAGCTCGCGCGGAGTCTCGGTGCGGGCATCCTCACCAGCAACTCCGGACGCGGGATCGTCCCCGAGGACGTCCCTCTGGTCATCGGCAACTTCGCCACCACCCCAGCGGTGCGGGCACTGCTCGACGACGCCGACGTACTGCTCGCCGTGGGCACGCATTTCCGGTCGAACGAGACAGCGTCCTATTCACTGTCGTTGCCGGAGAATCTGATCCAGATCGACGTCGAACCGACGACGATCGGACGCGTCTACCCCGCCGCGGTCGGACTCGTGGGCGACGCCGCACAGACGATCACGGCCATCCTCGAGCAGCTCGACGCGGTCGCGACCACGGACCAGTGGCCGGCGCGCGTGACCTCCGTCCGTGAGGAGGTCCGGACAGATCTCGCGACCTATATCGGTGGCTACGCCGAGATCTGCGCCGCGATCCGTGATGCGCTGCCGCGCCGCTCGGTGATCGCCCGCGACGTGACGATCCCATCGAGCCAGTGGGGCAACCGTCTGCTCCCGATCTACGAGCGCGGGACCAACATCTTCCCGCTCGGCGGGGGGATCGGTCAGGGACTCGCCATGGGGATCGGTGCTGCCCATGCCCGACCCGACGTCCCCACACTGGTGCTGGCCGGTGACGGCGGACTCGCCGTCCACCTGGGCGAACTCGCCTCCCTGGCCGGGTCCGGCGCCCCGGTCATCGTGCTCGTCGTCAACGACGGCGGGTACGGAGTGTTGCGGAACATGCAGCAGAAGAACGGCTTCCGGCGCTCCGGTGTCGACCTGCACACTCCGCGGTTCGACCTGCTCGCCGCATCGATGGACATCCCCTACCGGCTCGTGCGGGGTCCGGGCGTCGTCGCCGAGGCCTTGGCGGACGCGGTGAACCGAGGCGGACCGTCGTTCATCGAGGTGGATGTCGAAGCCATCGAGCCCACTCCCGGCCCGTTCGTCCCGCCCGTGCACGTTCCGTCTGGGCCCGAGCCCTCCGGGACCCAGTCATGACCGCTCCGACCCTCTGGTGGGACGACGACATCGCGACGCGGGTGCGTTCCGGTCACCAGGCCCACGTCTTCGCCTCCGGGACCGATGTCGCCGATGCGGTCGCGCTGGCCGTCGAGAACCCGGATCTGGTGCTGAGCCTGATCCTGGCCGAGCCCGCACCCCTCACCGAGGAGACGACGAAGATGCTTCCCGCCGTCCGGGTTCCGACCCTGGTCCTCGCATCCGCTCCGGACGCCGACACCGATCTCGGTGCGGCACAGACGCTTGCGGGTGACATCGACAACGGCGTCTTCGTCGTCCTCGACGGCGCGCCCGTCCCCGCGCACACCGAATGCCGGGAGTCCTTCGAGGAGTGGACCGTCTCGTTCGTCGCGATCGCCGAGGGCCTCGCCGCCCGCGACGGCCGTCTCCTCGCCCAGCCCACACCACTCATCGACGAAGGAGTTCTCCGATGATGACCCGCCCGGCCCGCGAGCCCTACCTCGAGACACACCAGACCCATCCGGAGCCGCTGACACCGTACGAGCTCAAGCTCGCCGGTTCGGTCACCGAGATCTTCACCGCGGGGGCCACGACTCTCGACGAGGTCACCGACGGCCTGAACGCCCTCGGCCTCCACGGACCCGACGGTGGCCCGTGGACCGTCGAGACCTTCCGCGCCGAGATGCGCAGATTGGGGAAATGACATGACCACCACACAGCCCACGTCCGACCAGCGGTCCGCGGCCCGCAGTCGGCCCTCCGCCCGCCGTACTCCTACCTACGCCGTGGGCACCCGCCGTCACCTCGACGCCGACGAGATCGCGGCGACCGGCCTCCGGGACCGCTGGTACCCGATCCTCCCCTCACGGATGCTCGAACCCGGGGCCATGGTCCCGGTCCGCCGGCTCGAGGTCGATTGGGTCCTGTTCCGCGACGCGCAGGGACGGGTCCGCATGCTCGAGGACCGCTGCCCGCACCGCAGCGCGCCGCTGTCGGTGGGTCAGCATCTCGGCGACCGCATCGCCTGCGCCTACCACGGCGTCCAGGTGGACGGCGAGGGCACCGTCGTGTCGGTTCCTGGGATGCCGGGCTGCGCACTCGAGGGACGGCGGGCGACAGTGTCGCTGGAGGTGGTCGAGGCGGCCGACACGATCTTCGCCTTCCTGCCACTGACCGCGGATTCGGTGCCGACACCGTTCGTCTTGCCGGACCGTCTGTCCGATCCCGAGGTGTCCTGGTTCGGCAACTTCGCCGAGTGGGCTGGCCCGTGGCGGTTCTACATGGACAACGTCCTCGACCCCATGCACGGCGCGTTCTTGCACCGCAATTCGCATTCGATGTTCGGCGGCGACACCTCCGCGCGGTTCCGCATCCGGGAGACCGACCGCGGTTTCTTCTTCGAGAAGACCGACCAGCGCGGCGTCAACTTCGACTGGGTGGAGTTCGTCCGCGGATCGATGGACTACGTCGACCTCGAGATCCCGTACGGTCCCGGCGCCGGCCCGGGCGGAGTGTTCGGGATCGTCGGGATGAGCACGCCGATCGACCGGTCGACGTCGGCGATCTTCCATTGGCGCACGCGCCGCGTGAGCGGATGGGAACGCGAGACCTGGCGGTTCCTGTACCGCACGACGCTGGAGGCCAAGCACTGGGAGGTCCTCGAACAGGACCGGCTCGTCCTGGAGGCGCTCGCCGGTGACGCCGACCGGGAGGAGCACCTCTACCAGCACGATCTCGGGGTCTCCCGGATTCGCCGCATCTATCGCGCCGACGCCGTCGCCCAGGCCGAACGACTCGCGAGCGCGAACGCATGAGCGCCGACGAGACGATGCTGCTGACCGTGGTGTTACGCCACGATCAGAGTCAGGACCTCGAGCAGCTGCAGGGGCGGCTCGACGACCACGACTGGTGGCATGGCTTTCCGCCTGCCGGCTGCGAGATCGTCTCCTGGGTCGTCGCCATGGGGCTCGGACAGGTCGTCACCCTCCGACTCCCGGCCGACCGCCTTCCCGCGGTGAACGTCGAACTCGAGCGCCGGGCTTGGGGTGCGTTCGCCACCGACTTCTACCCGACGTACGACTTCGTGCCGGTGCGCGAACGACTGACCCGCGAATCCGACGCCCGACGAGCGGTGACGCCATGAGCCGGGTCGGACATCCCGACGTCGCGGAACCGCCGCGTCGGGACATGTTCAGCAACGCCCGTGTCGTCGGCGACCAGTTCTTCCTGTCGGGGATGCACGCCGGCGGCCCAGACGGCCCGGTCGGGGGCGACGACACCCATGCCCAGGCCGTCGAGACCTTTCGGCGTGTTCGCGCACTGACCGAGGCGTGCGGCGCCACGGTCGACGACATCGTCGCGTTGCGCATCTACGTCACCGACATCGCCGACAAGGCGGCCGTCGGACGCGCCCGGAGCGCGATGTTCTCCGGAGACTTCCCGTGTTCGACCCTCGTCGAGGTGTCGGCACTGGTCGAGCCGGGCCTCAGCGTCGAGGTCGAGGCACAGGGATTCCTCCCGAAGGCCGCACCCGCGGCCGACTAGAATCACTCGAACCGGCGTCAGCCACGCCGACTACACACCGAGGACGCCATCGTGAGCGGACCAACTCTTTCCAACAGCCCCAACAATCCCGCAGCGGCCATCACCACACCCAACTGGCCGGTGCTGATCCTCGCCTTCGTCGCGGTCGTCCTCGACGGCTACGACACCATCGCCCTGGGCCTCTCGGTGCCGGCGCTCAAGGAGGACTGGGGTGTCCCGGCATCTCACTTCACCCCGGCGCTCTCGCTGACGAGTCTCGGAGTGGCACTCGGCTACATCGCGGTCGGACGGCTCACCGCGCGCTTCGGCTGCCGCAAGGTCATCCTGGCCGCGGTCGTCGTCTTCACCATCGGCAGCCTGCTGACGGCCTGGGCCGGCAACATCGTCGAACTGAGCGTGCTGCGCCTGATCACCGGATTCGGTCTCGGTGCGGTCATGCCGGCAGCGGTGGCCCAAGCGACCGCACTCAACCCGGCCCGGCACCGGCAGTCCATCGCGGTGTTCGTCACGATGGGCATCTCGCTCGGCGCGCTGATCGCCGGTGTCCTCGGGTCACGGCTGGTGACCTCGTACGGCTGGCCGTCGGTGTTCGTCGTCGGCGCGATCGCCTCCGCGCTGCTCCTGCCCTTCCTCTGGCTGTGGCTGCCCGATGAGCGCGCCGTCACCGGCGTGGTCGACGGATCCGACGCCCGTCACCATGCCGCGGTCGCCCGGCTCTTCGACCCAGCCGTCCGCGGACGTACCCTCCTGCTCTGGGGCTTCGCCTTCATGGTGTTCTCGGTCTACTACATCTTCTCGTCGTGGTTGCCCACCCTGCTCACGAGTTACGGGTTCAGCACCGGACTCGCCCCGCTCGGCTCGGCTGCCCTGGGCATCGGGAGCATCGTCGGCGCGGGCATCCTGATCATCGGCGCGACCCGCTTCCGCATGAGCTCCGTGCTCGCGGGGACCACGGTGGCCGCCATCGTCTTCCTGATCCTGTCGGCCTTCCTCGGTGCCGACAAGGCGCTGCTGCTGCTGGTGTTCGGCGGGGTCGGGCTCGGGCTGCAGGCCGGCATGATCGGTCAGGCCGCGGTGGCGGTGTCGATCTACCCGCAGGCGACCGCCGCGACCGGAGTCGGCTGGGCGTCCTCGATGGGTCGGCTCGGATCGGTGGTCGGCCCGATCGTCGGCGGCGCCCTGATCGGACTGGGACTGTCGACGAGTGCCATCGTGCTCATCGCCTGCGCCCCGGTCGCGGTCGCACTGGGACTCATTCTGCTGCTCCGTCGCGCGGAACCGACGGTGCCCGACGACACGGCCGGTAGCGAGTCGACCGGATCTGCGCCCCTTCGGGGGCAGTCGGTCGGCGGGCAGGCGGTCGGCGGACCGGCCTGACGCGCATCGAGCCTCAGCCGAACGGCGTGCCGGGAACCCTCCCGGCGCGCCGTTTGTCGTCTCGACGCCGGCCGTCACCGCCGCGACCACAACAGGTACCCGACCGCGAGCGCGAACACGCCGGGACCCCGACACACCAGATGGTCGCGGGTCACCGCCTCGTCGAGGTCGGCGTCGGAGAGCCCGGCGCGCACCGCGTGCTCGCGCAGGATGAGGCCGGAACGATCAGTGGGTATCGGGATCACGGCACTTGGACGCAGGTCGGCGCCCCTCGGTTCCATTCCCGCCCCCTGAGGTGCGAGGAGCGATGGCGCCGCCCTCCGCGCCCTGAGGTGCGAGGAGCGATGGCGCCGCCCTCCGCCCCCTGAGGTGCGAGGAGCGATCGCGACGAGCCTCGAAGGGTCCGCCCACCCGCAACCGATAATCCGTTGCGCCGCAGCGCACGACGCTGGCATAGTTCCCGATCGGCACGAGGACCAGCAGGCCGGAGCGGGGTACCGCGATGTGTTTCTGCGCGTCGGAATCCTCGTCCGCCTTCAGATGGCAAGGGATACCACCCGAGCAGGTTCGAGTCCTGACACTCCCACCGCTCCCGGGAGCACGGGCCCGGTTGGTTCTGCGGGCGTCGTCCGGGTCGTTCGCGGCTCCGCGACGTTCCCCACCGACCGGCCCGCCCGCGAGCGGTGTCGCCATCCGAACTCACCCGGCCCGACATGCATTGCGACGCAACGGAAAGGAGGATCGCCATGCTGTTCCACAATCGAATGACCGTCCCACCGGGCCACACCGTGCTGGCCTACCGGGGCGCCGAGGTGCAGACGCTCCCCACCGGTCGTCATCGTGTGCGCAAGCCCGACGCGACGCTGAGCGTCGACATGCGCGAGCGCCTGGTCCAGGTCGCACCGCAGGAGGTGCTCACCGCCGACTCCATGGCGGTCCGGATCTCGATGACGTTGCGCGCCCGCGTGATCGATGCCGTCGCCTTCGTCGAGCGGTCCTCCGACCCGATCGGCACGGTGTACCTGACCGCTCAGATCGCGTTGCGTGAGTTCTGCGCCGGCGTGGCCGCGGACGACCTCATCCGCCGCGGCGATACCGTCGACGTCGCACCGATCCGCGCCTCTGCGGCCGAGGCCGCAGGCGCGGTGGGCCTTGAAGTGCTCGAGGTCGTCATCCGCGACGTCATCATCCCGGCCGAGGTACGCAGCGCGGCCCTCGATGTGATCACCGCCAAGACCCGCGGTCTGGCAAAGCTGGAGGCGGCTCGGGCGGAGACCGCCGCCCTGCGCGCGCTGGCCAACGCCGGCCGGTTGCTCGACGCCCACCCGGCGCTGGCGCAGCTGCGCCTCGTCGAGGCGGTGCCCTATGGCGCGCGCGTCGTCCTCAGCGTCGGCGGTGCCGAGGTCCCGTCGGACGACTGAGTTCCCGCGGGCGCACTTCCGTCCCGCTTTTCGGATTCGATAAGCGGGACGGAAACAGCGACGCGAGAACGGAATCGGTGAGCGCAGACAGGAGCCCCGGCCGGAACGAATCCAGCCGGGGCCCTTGTTGTCTGCCGGTCACCCGGCGAAAACCCTACTTCGCAGCGAGGTTCTCGTCGGTCAGCTTGGTGACACCCTGCTCGGCCTTCTCGACCAGCGAGGCGGGCGGCTCGAAGTGCTTGCCGTACTTGCCGGCGAGGTCCTTGGCACGCGCGACGAAGCCGGGCACGCCACCCTCGTAACCGTTGATGTACTGGATGACACCACCGGTCCACGCGGGGAAGCCGATACCGAAGATCGAACCGATGTTGGCGTCCGGCACGGAGGTGAGGACACCTTCGTCGAAGCACTTGACGGTCTCGAGGGCCTCGGCGAAGAGCATGCGCTCCTTCATGTCCTCGAGCGGGATCTCCGTGGTGCCCGACTTGAAGTGGTCGCGCAGACCCGGCCAGAGCTGGGTGCGCTTGCCGTTCTCGTCGTACTCGTAGAAGCCCTTGCCGTCCTTGCGGGCGGTGCGGCCGTTCTCGACCATCCAGTCGACGACGGCGTTCGAGCCGTGCTGCGGAACTTCCTTGCCCTCGGCCTTGAGCGCTGCCTCGGTCTCCTTGCGGATCTTCTGCGGCAGGGTCAGGGTCAGCTCGTCCATGAGCTGCAGCGGCGCGGCCGGGTAACCGGCCTGGGTGCCCGCATGCTCGATGAACGCCGGCTCGACGCCCTCACCGACGGCGGCGACGGCCTCGTTGATGAAGGTGCCGATGACGCGGCTGGTGAAGAAGCCGCGGCTGTCGTTGACCACGATCGGCGTCTTGCGGATCTGCAGCGTGTAGTCGATGACCTTGGCCAGCACCGCATCCGAGGTCTTCTCACCCTTGATGATCTCCACCAGCGGCATCTTGTCGACCGGCGAGAAGAAGTGGATTCCGATGAAGTCCTCGGACCGCTTCACGCCCTCGGCGAGGATGGTGATCGGCAGGGTCGAGGTGTTGGAGCCCAGGACGGCGTCGGGTTCGACGATGTCCTCGATCTCCTGGAACACCTTGTGCTTGACCTCGACCGACTCGAAGGCGGCCTCGATGACGAGGTCGACTCCCTTGAAGTCGGCGGCGTCGACGGTGGGGTGGATGCGGGCGAGCAGTGCGTCGCTCTTCTCCTGGGTGGTCTTGCCCTTGGCGAGAGCCTTCTCCTCGAGCTTCTCCGAGTAGCCCTTGCCGCGCTTGGCGGCGTCGAGATCGATGTCCTTGAGGACGACCTCGATGCCGGCCTTCGCCGACACGTAAGCGATTGCCGCACCCATCATCCCGGCGCCGATGACGCCGACCTTCTTGGCGGTGAACTTGTCGTAACCCTCGGGTCGCGAGCCGCCACCGTTGATGTGCTGCAGATCGAAGAAGAACGCCTTGATCATGTTCTGTGCGACCTGGCCGGTGACCAGCGAGACGAAGTACCGGGTTTCGATGATGTCGGCGGTGTCGACGTCGACGTAGGCACCTTCGACGGCAGCGGCCAGGATGGCACGCGGCGCCGGCATGTTGGCACCCTTGATCTGCTTGCGCAGCAGGGCCGGCAGAGCCGGAAGGTTCGCGGCGAACGCCGGGTTGGTGGGTGCACCGCCCGGGATCTTGTAACCCTTGACGTCGAACGGCTGCTGAGCCTCGGGGTTCTCCTTGATCCAGGCCTTGGCGGCGGGGATCAGTTCCTCGATGGAGCCGACGACCTCGTTGACCAGGCCGGTCTCCTTGGCCTTGGTCGGATTGAAGCGCTGGCCCTGGAGCAGGACACCCATGAGGGCGTTCTGGATGCCGAGGAGACGCACGGTACGGACGACGCCGCCGCCACCGGGCAGCAGGCCGAGGGTGGCCTCGGGCAGACCGATCTGGACACCCTTGACGTCCGCGGCGATGCGGTAGTGGGTGTGCAGCGCGATCTCCAGGCCGCCGCCGAGCGCAGCACCGTTGATGGCCGCCACGACCGGCTTGCCCAGGGTCTCCAGACGGCGCAGCACCTTCTTCATGCCGTTGGTGGTCTCGGTGATCTGGGTGGCGATCTCTTCTCTGGAGACGTCACTGCGATCGCTCGTCATGTCCTTGAGGTCGCCGCCGGCGAAGAAGGTCTTCTTCGCCGAGGTGAGGACGACACCGGTGATGTCGTCCTTCTCGGCCTCCAGGCGATCGACGGTGGCCGCCATCGACTCCTGGTAGAGCGCGTTCATCGTGTTGGCGCCCTGGTTGGGGTCGTCCATGGTCAGGATGACGACGCCATCGGCGTCTTTCTCCCAGTTGATCATGTTGTCACTCATGGTGATTCGCAGAGCTCTTTCTCGTGAAGTGGCAGGGCCGGGAGCGTCAGAGACGCTCGATGATGGTCGCGACGCCCATGCCGCCACCGATACAGAGGGTGATCAGGCCGTAGCGGCCGCCGGTGCGCTCGAGCTCGTCGAGGCAGGTGCCGTAGATCATCGCGCCGGTTGCACCGAGCGGGTGACCCATGGCGATCGCGCCGCCGTTCACGTTGACCTTCTCGTGCGGGATCTTCAGATCCTTCATCCACTTCATGACGACCGAGGCGAAGGCCTCGTTCAGCTCGAACACGTCGATGTCGTCGACGGTCAGGCCGGCCTTCTTCAGCGCCAGCTCGGTCGCCGGGGTGGGTCCGGTGAGCATGATGGTGGGCTCGGAACCGATCTCGGCGAAGGAGACGACGCGGGCACGCGGGGTCAGGCCGTTGCGCTTGCCTGCCTCTTCGCTGCCGATGAGCACCAGACCCGAACCGTCGACGATGCCGGAGCTGTTGCCGCCGGTGTGGACGTGGTTGATCTTCTCGACGCTCGGGTACTTCTGCAGTGCGACGTCGTCGAAGCCGGCCATGTCGGCGAGTGCGGCGAAGGCGGCCTTCAGCTTGCCTAGGCTCTCGACGGTCGAGCCCGGGCGACGGTGCTCGTCGTGATCGAGGATGGTGACACCGTTGATGTCCTTGACGGGCACCACGGACTTGGTGAAGTAGCCACTGTTCCAAGCCTTCTCGGCGCGGGCCTGGGACTCGGCGGCGTAGGCGTCGACGTCCTCGCGGGAGAAGCCCTCGATGGTGGCGATCAGGTCGGCACCGATGCCCTGCGGGACGATGTAGTGGTCGTATGCGGTGGCCGGGTCGGTGAAGAGTGCGCCGCCGTCGCTGCCCATCGGGACGCGCGACATCGACTCGACGCCACCGGCGAGAACCAGATCGTCGAAGCCGGAGGCGACCTTGGCCGCGGCGAGGTTGGTGGCTTCCAGGCCCGAGGCGCAGAAGCGGTTGATCTGGGTGCCGGGGACGGTCTCGGGGAGACCGCTGTTGAGGGCGGCGGTGCGCGAGATGACCGCACCCTGCTCGCCGACCGGGGAGACAACACCGAGGATGACGTCGTTGACGTCGGCCGGATCGAGGCCGCCGTGACGCGACAGGACCTCGTTGATGAGACCGGAGACCAGGTCGACCGGCTTCACGCTGTGCAGCGAACCGCCGCGCTGCTTGCCACGAGGCGTACGGATCGCCTCGTAGATGAATGCTTGATCAGGCACGAAAGTGTTCCTTTCACACGAACCACTGGTTGGTTACCCACCGAGGCTAACGCGGAATAACTTGTTTGGCTATACCCGGTGGTCAAGAGGTCTGGTGTTCCGTCGAATGTGCGCTATGGTCTGTTCACCATGCCTGACCGGAAACCCACCACCCGCACCCGGGGCGCCGACCGCAAGCGACAACTCGTCAACTCCGCGGCAGCGCTCTTCCTGCAGCGTGGGTACGCGCAGGTGTCGCTTGCGGACATCGCGCGCTCGGCAGGCGTCACCGCGCCGTCGGTGTATCGGCACTTCGATGACAAGCAGTCCCTGCTCGCCGCCGCGGTCCTGGCGGGCGTCGACGACCTCGAGTCCTGTACCGACCGGGCCCTGGCCGACGGTGACGACGCGGACGCGTTGATCTCGAGGGTCTGCGACCTGGCCGTCCAGCGCCCCCAGGCGGCGTCGCTGTGGCGGTGGACCAGCAACTACCTCACCACCGAGCAGAACAAACTGGTGGCAGTTCGCACCCGCGAGGTGATCGGGCACTGGGCGTCGGCACTCGCCGCCCGGCGAACGGATCTGTCCGAGCGCGAGGCCGTACAGCTGGCGTGGGCGGGGCTGAGCGTCAGCGGCAGCCTCACCGTGCACCACACCCGCATGTCGGGAGCACGGGCGCGCGACGAGATCGAAAAGCTCATCCGTCGGGTCCTGGCCCTGAGCCCCGCTGCGGCACCACCTTTCGAGACGCCCCCGATCGTCAACTCGGCGACGCCCTCCCGCCGTGACGAGATCCTCGACGCCGCTGCCGAGCTGTTCGCCGAGCGCGGCTACTCCGAGGTCGGAGTCGACGAGATCGGCAAGGCCGTCGGCATCGCCGGACCCAGTCTCTACAAACACTTTCCGTCGAAGATGGCGATCCTGGTGGCCATCGGCCAGCGCAGCGGCGCACGACTCGAGGCCGGCGTGATGGCCGCGTACGGTGCAACGTCCGACCCGGCCAAACTTCTTGCCACCCTCGTGGACTCGTACGTCGGAGCCATCACCAGCACACCGGACCTGTCGGTGAACTTCAACAACTCTCCCGCGCTCGCCGGACAACCGAGTGCCGCCCATCTCGTCGACGTGCAGCGACGCTATGTGGCGCGTTGGGTGGATCTGCTCATGCAGGTCGACCCGGAGATCAAGCGCGATCAGGGCGCGGTCGCCGTGCACGCCGCGCTCTCGATCGTCAACGACGCCGTGCGCATGCGGCGCGGCTCGGACAGTCCGCAGTTCGCCGCGCGAATGGCCTATCTCATGAAAGGCGTACTCGCGCTCTGATCCGCGCAGACCCGGGGGGGCTGTGCAGCGAAGGGGGCACTCGAACTCAGCTCGGTCGACGTATATCCTCCGTCGAAACGAGGGGAGACGTGCCGGTGGTTGCAGAAGTACACGAGGACGGCCCCCGTTCCAAGCGCACGCGAATCCTCACCGTCGCGATCGAACGATTCGGACGCGACGGCTACGAGACCACCAAGTGGGCTTCTGTCGCAAGCGAGGTCGGCATAGGCCAGACGGCGCTGTACCACTACTTCGAGTCCAAGGCACACTGTCTGCTGACGATCATGCGCCTCGAGCTCACCGACTCGCTCGAGCGTTTCCACACCGGTGTCACCGGGATACCGAATCCCGCCGAGGCCGCCCGCTCGGCGATCGATGCCCACCTCCGCGGTGGACCGACTGACGCTTTACAACGTCGAATTCTGCAGAGTCACATGCACATCCTGAGCGCGCCGCGCCAGTCGGACAAGGAGGAGGCCGAGCGCCTCCGATCGCGAGAACTGGTCGCCGAGATCGAGAACGAGTGGACCGAACTGCTCCGACGCGGAATGGACGAGGGGTACTTCGTGCAAGGAGACCCAGGTGTCCATTCCCGTCTCCTACTCGGTGCCCTCGCGAGCGTGTGGCGTTGGTATCGCCCCGGCGGCGCGCTGACACTCGACGACCTCATCCGCCCCGTGTCCGACACGACACTCCGGATGGTGACCGCGCCGTCACCCTGACATGTCGCCGCCCGTTGCGCTTCTCTGAGTGGGCACCGACCACGTCCGGATGCCGGTATGCTGAGCCGACGCCGGTGAGGGGACGCAAGTCGAATGCACGAAGAGTCGGGTGATCGGGATCAACCTCGTCACACACGCGACGAATTGGTCGCCGAACTCGGATTGTCACCGGAGTTCGCCGAGAAAGCCTGGAATGCCTTCGGATTCGTCCGACGCCCCTCGTCGGACAAGGTCTTCTCCGACCGCGACGTCACAGCTCTGAAGGTCTTCGCCAGCTCGTCGTCGGCGATGCCGGAGACCACGCAGATCGCGATGGCACGGGCCATCGGCCAGACCATGGCGCGGTTGGCCGAGTGGCAGGCCGACCTTCTCCGCGACATCGCCGACGATCCGGCTGTCCCGTGGGACATGGAGCAGATGAGCGTCGCCCTCGGTCAGATCCAGCAGCTCATCTGGCGTCGGCACATGGCCCAGGCCATCGAGCGGCACGCCGACCACTCCGCCGACGAGGAGATCGACCTCATCGTCGGTTTCGCCGACATCGTCGGTTACACAAGCCTTTCCCGTCGTATCGACCTGAACGACCTGGAAACCCTCCTCGGCTCGTTCGAGGACGACACCTTCGATGTGGTCGTCGATCACGGTGGCCGCGTGGTGAAAACGCTCGGTGATGCCGTGATGTTCACCTTCGACGATGCGGGGGCGGCAGCAAGCGCCGCCCTCGTGATCCATCAGTTGTCCGACCACGACAACCTCCCTCCGCTACGTCTGGGCATGGCACGCGGCGCGGTGCTCACCCGACTCGGCGACGTCTTCGGGGAACCGGTCAACATCGCCTCCCGTCTCACCAGTTCGGCAAGGCCGGGAACCACCCTCGTCGACGACACGATCGCCGATGCACTGCGAGACGACGACCGATTCTTCCTCAAATCGATTCCGACGCTCCGTGTTCGCGGATACAAGCACCTCAAGGCACGCGTTCTCGAGCCGCACCGCGACGGCCCGCTCAACGACTGACCCACCGCCATCAACTCGAGCCCGGACCGACCGCGCTGATCCGCACCTCGCTCGCCTTGATGACGAGGTGCACGGCGAGACCGGCGGCGAGACCGAGGTCCGCTATCGCCGCCCAGGTGACCTCGGCGGCGACGATCTGGCCGCCGACGTCGGTACTGATGACGGCGTGATCCCCGCGGGGCACGACGTCTCGGACCGTCGCGGGCAGGACGGTGCGTGGACTGCCGTGCGGGGCGTCGAGGTAGACCGCGACAGCCCGCGGCGAGAACGTGGCCGCGACGGGTGCGCCGGGAGCGGGCACATCCGCAGGACCGTCCCCCACCGAGCCGACCACTCGGTGGCCGTCGGCGTCGACGACGGTGTCGGGACCGGCCATGCTGCCGACGAAGAGATTGAGGCCTGACAGCGACGCCGCGAACCGACTGGACGGACGGGTGAGAACGTCACGTGTGGCGCCGGTTTCGACGATGCGACCGGAGTCGAGGACGATGATCTCGTCGGCGAGCCCGAGAGCGTCCACCGGATCGTGGGTCACCATCACGGTGATCCGACCCCGGTCGGCCAGCAGGTTCCGCAACAAGGTCCGCAACCGGCTCGCGACGTCGACGTCCAAGGCGCGGAAGGGTTCGTCCAACAACAGGATTCGCGGCTCTGCGGCGAGCGCACGGGCGATCGCGACCCGCTGGGCCTGTCCGCCGGAGAGCTGGTGTGGTTCACGGTCGGCCAGATCGGCGACCTCGGCGGCACCGAGCCATCGATCCACACGCGCACCGACCTCTTCCCTCGACAACCGCTGCGCCGACGGCGCGAAGGCGACGTTCTCCGCAACGGTCAGGTGCGGGAACAGACGCGCGTCCTGCGAGAGCAGTGCGACCCCGCGACGATGCGGCGGCACCGACCGTCGACGATCACGGAACACTGTCTCGCCGAGCATGATCCGACTGGGCTCGTCCGGACGCAGCAATCCGGAGATCGTTCGCAGCATCGTCGATTTGCCGGCACCGTTGGGCCCGACGACGGCAGTCGTGCCACCGGCGGCGAACCGATGCGCGATCTGCAGGAACGGCACCGCGTTGTCGATGGACACCAGCAGATCGTCGTTCACACCGCACCCGCCCAACCACGACGCCGGCGACTGTGCACTCCCACGACGACGACCAGCGACACGGCGACGAGGATGAGCGACAACGGGATCGCCGCCTGCGGGTCGTCGATGGCCGACACGTAGATCGCCAGCGGCGCGGTCTGGGTCACCCCGGGCGCGTTCCCGGCGAACGTGATAGTCGCACCGAACTCCCCCAGCGCACGCGCGAAAGAGAGCACCAGGCCCGCGACGAGTGAGGGCATGACCAACGGCAGCGTCACCCGCCACAGCGTCCGGGTCGGACCGGCACCCAGGGTCGCGGCGACCTCCTCGTATCGCGTGCCGACGACACGCACCGCACCTTCCACGCTGATCACGAGGAACGGCAGCGCCACGAAGCTCTGCGCGAGCACGACCGCCGTTGTCGTGAAGGCGATGTCGACACCGGCCGCGTGCAGATGGTCGCCGACGATCCCGAGCCGGCCGAAGGTGTACAGCAGTGCGAGACCGCCGACCACCGGCGGTAACACCAAGGGCAGCAGCACGAGCGCGCGGAGCACCCGGATGAGCGGACCGTCGTGTCGCGCGAAGATCAGCGCCATCGGCACCCCGACCACCAGGCAGATGGCGGTGCTGCACGTGGCGGTGATCAGCGACAGTCGCAACGCATCGAGCGACGAGGACGACGAGATCTGCTCGACGAAGGTGCCCCACGGCGCCCGGAGGACCAGCGCCAGAGGAGGCAGGACGATCAGCCCGACGCCGATCAGTGCCGGACCGTACATCCAACCGGGCAGACCCGCGGGGTCTCGTCGTGACCGGAGCGATGACCGGATGGTCACGGCGCACCGAAACCGTCATCGCGCAGAATGCGCTGACCGTCCACGCCCAGGACGAGCTCGACGAACCGCGTGCCGAGTTCGACGTCCCCGGCGCCGGTGAGAGTCGCGATCGGATACGAGTTGACCACTGCCGCGAAGGCGGGGTCGGTCACGGTGGCCACCTTGTCACCGGCGCCGCGCGCATCGGTCACGTACACCACGCCCGCGTCCGCCTGCCCGGTCGTCACCTTCGTCAGCACGGCACTCACCGACTGTTCCTCCGAGGCGGCGTCGACGGTGATCCCGGTGTTGCGTTCGACGGTCTCGGTTGCCGCCCCGCACGGCTGGGCCGACTGGCAGATGACGGTCGTCACGTCGGGTTTGTTCAGATCGGCGAAGGATCTGATGCCGCGGGGATTGCCGGGCGCCGTGACGATCACGAGTGTGTTCGTGGCGAAGACCTCGGGGGCGATGGCGAGGTCACCGAGTTTGTCCATGTTCTTCTCGTCGGCACTGGCGAACACGTCGGCGGGCGCGCCTTGCCGGATCTGGTTGGCCAGGGTCGACGAGCCGTCGAACGACAGCCGCACCGTGACACCGTCGTGCTGCTCCTCGAACTCGTCGGCGATCGCGGTGAACGTCTTCTTCAGCGACGCCGCGGCCGAGACGTCGAGAGTCGTTGCAGCGGAGTCGCCGGAGCCGGCATCCACCCCGCCGGAGGCGGAACAACCAGCCGTGAGCAGCAACCCGGCGGCACCGACCGCGACGGCACACCTCCTCATCTGTTCTCCCGGTTGGTCTCGACGATCACGGTCGTCGCCTTGACGACGGCAGTGGCCACGACGCCCGGTCGCAGGTCGAGGTCACGGACCGCGTCCGCACTCATCAGCGACGTCACCTCGAAGGGCCCGCACTGCAGGGTCACCTGAGCCATGACCGCATCCGTGCGGACGTCGGTGACGAGACCGGTGAACCGATTGCGCGCCGAGCGCCCCACCGACGCGCCGTCGTCCGGTGCCACCGCACGCTCGCGGGCGAGGGCGGCGAGTCGTGCCCCGTCGACGGAGGCGACCGGTCCGTCATCGGAGGGTTCGAGGACGCCGGTGGCGACCCACCGCCGAACCGTGTCGTCACTGACGCCGAGCAGCACGGCGGCGTCTTTGATCCGAATAGCAGTCACCGCGACACCCTACCCGCATGCGCGGCGATAAATGCTCAATATCTCCGCATCAGCGGACTCTGAAAGTGTTGACCTCAAGTGAACTTGAGGTTCTACGCTCGAATGCGATCCGGCCGTCGGATTCGTCGTCGAAGAACCGATGAATTCGCTGCGGGCGGACGGTCTGACCTCTCGAAGAAGATCACCACACCCCGAAGGTGCCCTGAATTGTTCCCCGACGTCACCCGGACGCCACGAAATTCAGTCGCGGCTGTCACACCCCATAGATACCGTGGAGAATCATGAGCTCAATCACAGTTCCCGCCACCGCGCCGGGAGAAGTCGCGACGTCCGACGTCGCCATCGAGGCCATCGACCTCGTGAAACGCTTCGGCGATTTCACCGCTGTCGACGGCGTCAGTTTCACCGTGCCGCGGGGCTCGGTACTCGGACTGCTCGGCCCCAACGGCGCGGGCAAGACCACCACCGTCCGCATGATGACCACCCTCTCACCACCCACGAGCGGAACCGCGCGCATCGCCGGCTACGACGTCCGCGAGCAACCCGGGATGGTCCGCCAGAACATGGGCCTCACCGGACAGGCGGCCACGGTCGACGAGATCCTGACCGGCCGCGAGAACCTGCGAATGATCGGTGGCCTCTACGGCATCGGACGCAAGACCCTGACTCGCCGATCGGAGGAACTCCTCGAACAGTTCTCCCTCGCCGAGGCCGGTGACAAACAGGTCAAGTCGTACTCCGGCGGCATGCGTCGCCGACTCGACCTCGCGGTCAGTCTGCTGGCCACGCCCCCGGTGCTGTTCCTCGACGAGCCGACGACCGGCCTCGACCCGCGCAGCCGTTCCGAACTCTGGGAGGTCCTGCGCGAGCTCGTCGCCGAGGGGACCACGTTGCTGCTCACCACGCAGTATCTCGAGGAGGCCGACCAGCTCGCCGACGACATCGTCGTCATCGACAAGGGCAGGATCATCGCGCACGGCACCTCGCTGCAGCTCAAGGAACAGGCCGGTTCGGCCAGCCTGGTGCTGACCGTCTCGCACGCAGCCGACCTGCCCGCCGCGGAGGCCCTGCTCCGCAAGAACGGTGCGGAGGTGTTCGTCGACGTGGCGGCCCGCCGGCTGACGACCGCCGCCGGCGGCCTGGGCGACCTCCCGCGCGTCGCCGCCTGGTTCGACGAGAGCGGCATCGCCGTCGACGACTTCGGGCTCTCCCGTCCGAGCCTCGACGACGTCTTCCTCTCCCTCACCGGCCACCGCGCCGAGGAGTCCAGCAATGCCGAGGACACCGACAACACCACCGACGAGGAGCGTTCCTGATGACCACCACGGCACACACCCACGCGGTGGTCGCGGACAAGCCGCGGGTCCACCCGACCACGATCTGGCAACAGGCCTGGATCATGGTCAAGCGGAACATGATCCACACCAAGCGGATGCCGGAGATGCTCTCCGACGTCACCATTCAGCCGATCATGTTCGTGCTGCTGTTCGCGTACGTGTTCGGCGCGTCGATCCAGACCGACTCGGCCTCCTACAAGGAGTTCCTGCTCCCGGGCATCATGGGCCAGACGATCGTGTTCACCGCGTTCATCGTCTCCACCGGCATCACGGCCGATCTCGAGAAGGGCATCATCGACCGATTCCGGTCGCTGCCCATCCAGCGGTCGTCGGTGTTGATCGGACGCAGTATCGCCAGCCTGCTCCACAGTTCGATCGGCATCGTCGTGATGGCGGTGACCGGCCTGGCCATCGGCTGGCGGATCCGGGGTTCGTTCGGTGAGGCGGTCCTCGCCTTCGCGCTGCTCCTGCTCTTCGGCTTCGCGATGATCTGGTTCGGCATCCTGATCGGTTCGTGGCTGCGGACGGTCGAGGCCGTCAACGGCTTCATGTTCTCGGTCCTGTTCCCGATCACGTTCCTGTCCAACGCGTTCGTCCCGACCGAACCGATGCCCACCTGGCTGCAGACGATCGCCGAATGGAATCCGATGTCGTCTCTGGTGCAGGCGTTGCGTGTGCTGTGGGGCAACGGACCGGCTTTCGGATCGGATGCGGCTCTGCCCATGCAGTATCCGGTCCTCGCCACCTTGATCTGGACGGTCGCGCTGACGCTCGTCTTCGCCCCGTTCGCGCTGCGCGCCTACAACAAGCGAACCTCGGACTAGACCACCACCCGACCGAGATTCGTCGACGCGACCCGCTCAGGCAGTCAATGTGATCGCCTGCAGCGGGTCGCTGTATATGGCGTCGAGTGAGACGGCGCCCGCTGCCTGCTGCTGCACGGTTGCACCCGAATGGGAGACGCGCACATCGCGTTTGGGCACGATCGAGGTGTCCCGCACGGCGCGAGCCACCGTGGGCAGGCCGGCCGCATAGTCGGTGAAGGCCTGACCGCCCAGGATGATGTGGTCCGGATTGAAGATGTCGGCGATGAGCCCGACCGTGCGTCCGAGCACCTCCGCCCGCTCTTCGAGCAGACGGCGGGCCGTCACGTCACCGCTGCGGGCGAGAGCATGGACATCCTCGACATCGGTCACCGAGAGGCCAAGCGCCCGAGCCGCTTCCACGACGCCGGTGTCGCTCACCGCGGGTTCGAGGCGACCGGTCCGGTTCGGGTCCAGGAGAGTGGTCGAACCCGTCGGGAAGTGCCCGATCACCGGCGGGCCCGCGGTCGGCGTGTGCACCGTCCCGCCGACACTGAACGCGATGCCGAGCATCTCGCGCGCGTAGAAGTAGAGGAAGCTCGACTGCTGGTCGTCGGGGTTGAGCACGAGTTCGGCGGCCGCCATGGCCTCGACGTGGGATGCCACCGACACCGGCAGTCCGACGGCCTCGGCGATCGTCCGGCCGACCGACGCACCCTCCCAGCCGAGCCGGGGATGGTCGACGACACCGCCGTCGGTCACGCGCCCACCGAGCGCGACGCCCACCCACAGCACCCGCCGGCCCGTCCACCGCTCGGCGAAACGCCGTGCGCTGACACCGATCGCGGTGAGCGCTTCTTCCGGTGTGTCCGCGTGCGGAGTCGGGATCTGGATGGCGCCCACGACGCGATGCAGCAGGTCGTGCGTGGTGATCGCGGTGACCTTGTAACCGATGTGGATGCCGAGGGTCAGGAACTCGGAGATGTTGACCTCGAACGGCAGCCGCGGACGTCCGATGGCGCCCGAGGGCGCGAGGTCGGCCCGCTCACGGATCAGTCCCGCCTTCAGCAGCGCGCTGACCTGGCGGTTGACCGTGGAGATGCTGAGCCCGGTGCGCTCGGCCGCGTCGTCGCGGAACAGCGGTCCCGACAGTCGAGCAGCCCTCAGGACGAGTGCCGCGGGTTTGGTCGACAACTCCAGGCGCGGCGTTGCGACGTGCACCCGCTGGTCCCCCTTCACTGGTCCGCGACGGTCGACGACCGGACCCGGGGTCCGAGTCGACGGTACGGAAGTCAACGGTACGGGCTGGCGAGTGCCCTGCGGAGCACGACGCACCGTGCGGGTGACCGGTTGACGCCGGACAGGAGAGGCGGGGGCGTTGCGCAGGGTACGGGTGGAGAGTTCGGGCAGTGTGGTGGTCATGATCGTCCTCGTCGAAAGACCCCGCGGATCGCGGGGCGGAAGCCGGAAGCTGGTGCTCTGAGAAGAGACTCGAGAAACGACGCCCCGGGGAGGAGATTGACTCGGCGGGGGTCGGTCAGCGCATTCGACGACAACAACAGAGAACGCGTGCAAGCGGCAGACGACAGCCCAGCGCGGTGGTCACATAGGTGACCTCCGTGAGCTTGTGGTCGGCACTTGTCATGCGGATCAAGCTAGCAACGCGACCCCGCACCGGCAAGCCCGTGTGGCCCCCGTTCGACGGCGTCGGGGACCGGCGGCACACGCGTCCACCGGCGAGAATAGGCTCGCGGCCACCCGCAGACAGGGGTTGCACTCACCCTGATCCGAACTCGCCCGGCGGCCGGCGTCCCGACCTGCGGACCGAGGGCGAAGCGGACCGTGGTCGGCTTGGCCACTCGAGTCGAGGCTGTCGGTGCACCCCGGTAGATTGTGAGCATGACCACAACGAGCCCAGCGGCTGAGTCCAGCGCCGTGACCGACGCCGAGTTCCTCGACGTCAGCGAGCCTTTCCGCCGTGAGATCATTGCGCACTGCTACCGGATGACGGGGTCCCATCACGACGCCGAGGATCTCGCCCAGGAGACCTTCCTGCGGGCATGGCGTGGCTACGCGAAGTTCGACCACCGGGCATCCGTGCGTACCTGGCTGCACAAGATCGCGACCAACACCTGTCTGACGGCGCTGCAGAGTTCCCAACGCAGACCCCTCCCCTCCGGTCTCGGTGGCGACGCCTTCGACCCGACCGACGACCTGTTGCAGAACCACGAGGTGCCCTGGCTCGAACCGTATTCCGGCACCGCCGACGAGATCGCGCCCGGCGACGATGCGGACCCCGCATACGTGGTTGGCGCCCGCGAATCGGTTCGGCTGGCGTTCATCGCCGCTCTGCAGCATCTGCCCGAGAGGCAGCGCGCGGTCCTCATCCTGCGCGACGTGCTGCAGTGGCGCGCCGCCGAGGTCGCCGACACCATCGGCGTCACCACCGCCACCGTGAACAGTCTTCTGCAGCGGGCCCGCGAACAGGTCAAGACCGCTCGGCCGCAACAGGACTCGGTCGGCGAGGCAGCCGCGACGACGCTCGACGACAACGCGAAACGTGAGCTGCTGGCCCGCTACGTGTCGGCCTTCGAACGCTACGACGTCGACGCCATGGTCGAGTTGTTCACCGACAGAGCCATCTGGGAGATGCCGCCGTTCACCGGTTGGTACCAGGGCGCCGAGAACATCGGAACCCTCATCCGCCACAATTGCCCGGCCGAGAAGCCAGGCGATCAGATCATGCTGCCCACCACCGCAAACGGACAGCCTGCATACGGGCTGTACATGCGCGAACCCGACGGTGTCCACCGACCGTTCCAGCTACAGGTGCTCGAGATCGACGCAACGGCCGGGAAGGTCAGCCATGTCGTCGCCTTCTTCAGCGACGACCTGGAGGCGGAGTTCGCACGCTTCGGGCTTCCGGCGACCCCGTACGACGCACCGGCGCGCTCCGCGGCGAGTCCCTGGCACTGATCCCCCGCTCCTCTGATCCCCCGCTCCTCTGGTCCCGCGGTCAGTCGTCGGGGGTCTGGGGGATCTGCGACGGGTCCATCCAGACGATCTCCCAGGCATGACCATCCGGGTCGCAGAAGCTGCGGCAGTACATGAATCCCAGATCCTCCGCCGCGCGGAGTTCACTGCCGCCGCACCCGAGCGCGGCGTCGGCGAGTCGGTCCGCGTGTGCGCGGCTGTTCGCGGAGATCGCGAGCAATGATTCGCGACCGCGCGACGGATCGGCGACCGTTCCGGCCGCGTATCCCGCGAATCGTCGGTGCTGCATGAGCACGACCATCGCGGAGTCGTTGATCATCATGCAGGCACTGCCGGCGTCGCAGAAGATCTCATCGAAACGGAACCCGAGCGTGCCGAAGAACCGACGCGACCGCGCGACGTCCACGACGGGCAGGTTGACGAACAGCATCGGCGTCACGGGCGCACTCCAGACATGTCGGGGGTCAGTGGTACTGACCGGCCCGGCGCCCCGAACTCATCGAAGCCGACATAGGGTGCAGGCATGGGTGTGATCTATCTGGTTCGTCATGGTCAGGCGAACGCATTGGCCTACGGCATCGCCGACGCCACTGACGACCTGAGCAACGGGCCCGGCGGTCTCACCACCGCCGGGGCGACGCAGGCCGCCCTGTCCGGGGGCTTCCTCGCCGGGCAGATCGACACCTTCACCGCCGCGGCCAGCGGCGACCTGCCCCGGCAGCAGCAGACGCTGGACGGAGTGCTCGGAGCGTTCGCCACCGACCGGCCCCGCCCCCACGTCGACCCGGGCTGGAACGAGTACTCGTTGCCCGCGCTCGTCGGCGAGGCGACGCCGGAGATGTACCGCGACGGCCGCAGCTATCAGGAACAGCTCGACAAGGGACTCGCGGCCTGGATCGCGGCCGGCGAGCATGACGCGGCCCCCGGCCTCGACGGCGGCCCGGCCGAGAGTTACCCCCAGTTCAAGGCACGCGTCTCCGACGCGGCCGCCCGCGCGACCGAACTCGCCGGCTCGGGTCAGACCGTGCTCGTCGTCTCCTCGGCCGGCACCATCACCCAGTGGATCGCCCAGTTGTGGGGCATCCCGGACGACACCTGGCCCGCGATGGCCCGCACCATGGTCAACGCTTCGACCAGCAAGCTCATCGTCGGCCGGAGCGGCGTCTCGGTGGTCTCGTTCAACGAGCACGGTCACCTGTCGGACCGCGAAGGCGGAATCGCCACCTTCCGCTGAGGCAGGTACGAGAGCAGAGCCAGAACCCTACGCCCGGTGCAGGTTCTCCCCCGGCCGGGTGATGACGACGTTCGGGAGCACCGCGAACCGCGACAGTTGCGTGATCGAGTGAGCGACCACCGCGATGTCGTCGGCCGTGATCATCTCGTCGGCGGGAATGCGATCCTTCAGCCAGTCGGTCATGTCGGTGTTGACATACCCGGGTGCGATCGTCGTGGCGCTGACCCCGCTGCGTGATTCCTCGAGGTTGAAGGTCTCGCACAGCGAGATGAGTGCCGCCTTGGTGGCACCGTAGGCGGACAGCTCCGGCTCCGGGTACACACCCGTGATCGACGCCACGGCAATCACTTTCGCTGATCCATGCGCCTCTGCGGTCGCCCGCAGTGCCGGCAACGCCGACTGCAGCAGAACATAGGGGGCACGAACGTTGACCTGGTAGAGGCGGTCGAAGCGCTTGACCGGGAGGTCGGCGATCATGCCCTTCGAGCCCATGCCGGCGTTGATGATCAACGCGTCGAACCGTCCGAACGCCTCCGCATGTGCGGTACCGAGCGCGCTGATCGCCTCGGCATCGGTCATGTCCGCGGGCACGACCTCCACCCGCCCGGCACCCCGCTCGAGTAGCTCGGCGGCCTTCTTCTCCAGCGCCTCTCGCCCGCGGGCACTGATGGTGAGGTCCCAGCCGTCGGCGGCGAATCGGTCTGCGATGGCCGCACCGATCCCCCGTGACGCGCCGGTCACCAACGCGGAACGGTTCTTGCTCGTCTCACTCATGCAATTACTCCCTCGACTGCGCGCGAACCCGCGCGGTGTGTTCTGACATCACGGCTTCGATCAGCCGATGTGGCGCAATCCCTCGGCGATGAACGTCGCCGTGGCCTCGGCCGCCTTCTCGGCACCGTCGCCCGACGACGCGCCCGAGAGCGCGCGGTAGGTGATCCCCTCGGCGATCACGCCCAGTTTCAGGTTGGCCAGCCCGAGATAGAAGTCCCAGTCACCGAGATCGGTCCCCGTTGCGGTGGAGTACTTCTGCGCGATCTCGTCGACCGATGCGTACCGATCGCTGGTCCAGGCCGCGGAGAACCCGAGGACCTGATCGAAGGCGCCGGTGCGGTACACACACATCAGTGCGACGTCGGTCAGCGGGTCACCGAGGGTGGACATCTCCCAGTCGACGACCGCCGCGATCCGCGCCGGATCGTCGGCGTCGATGATGGTGTTGTCGACGCGGAAGTCACCGTGCACCACCGACTCTCGCGCCTGCTCCGGGACGCGTGCGGCCAGCGCGTCGACGAGCCGCTCGACATCGGGTAGCTCGCGCGTCTTCACGTGCCCCCACTGTCGCGCCCACAGTTTCACCTGACGCGCGGCGAAGCCGGCCGGGCGACCGAATTCGCCGAGTCCGACCTCGCGATAATCCACGGCGTGCAGGTCGGCGAGGGTCTGCACGAGGGCGTCGAGATTGCGTGCGACCTCGTCATCGGAGTACGCGTCCAGATCGGCGGCGGTCCGGACGACTCGGCCGTCCACGAATTCCACGACGGTGCACGGTGCGCCGATGGTCGAACCGTCGGCATCGAAGGCGACGGTTCGCGCGACCGGGACCGACGTCGACTGCAGCGCGCTGGTGACCGCCCACTCGCGGCCCATGTCGTGAGCGGACGGGGTGAGTCCACCGGTCGGCGGCCGGCGCGCCACCCAGGTGGTGACCCCGTCGGTGACGGTGTAGGTGAGATTGGACTTGCCGCCGCTGATGAGATCGATCGCGAGTTCACCGGCGGGTTCGACACCGTTGTCGATCAGCAACCGGCGCAGGCGGTCCCGGTCCAGCGCGGCATCCACGGCGGTCATCGGGCACCCGCCGATGCCTTGGCCTCGAGCGCCTGCTGGGCCTTCTTCGCGCGCCCGACGGCGCGACGGGCGATCGCCCACCGGTGGACCTCGGACGGGCCGTCGTAGATACGGAACGGCCGGAGTTCCTGCGACAGGCGGGCCAGCGGCAGATCGGCGGATACGCCGAGGCCTCCGCACATCTGGATGCTGCGGTCGGCGATCCGCGAATACGCCTCGGCCGCAAAGGTCTTGGCGATGGACGTCTCGTCGGAGGCGTGGTTGCCCAGATCGAGCTCGTGACAGGCCTTCAGCAGCAACGCGCGGGTGGCCGCCAGATCGATCTCGTTGTCGGCGACGAGCTGCTGGATCATGCCCAGGTCTCCGAGACGTCCGCCGAATCCCTCACGGCGCGAGACATAGTCGACGGCGACGTCCTGGCAGCGCTTTGCCGAACCGAGCCATCGCATCACATGGGTCATGCGGGCGGGTCCGAGCCGGACCTGCGCGTAGCGGTAGCCCTCGTTCACCTCGCCGAGGATGTCCTCGTCGGGAACGAATACATCGGTGAAGGTCACCTCACAGTGACCACCGATCATCGCCTTGTCGATGGTGTTGATGTGACGACCGACGGACAACCCGGGGGTGTCGGCGGGCGCGAGGAACATCGTGGCCCCGCCGCGGTCACCGGGCGCCCCCGAGGTCCGCGCCATGATGATGAAGAACCCGGCACCGTCGGCTCCGGTGATGAAGTGCTTGTCGCCGTTGATCTTCCAGCCACCGTCCACCCGGACGGCCTCCGTGCGCAGCGCGCTGGGATCCGAGCCGGCACCGGGTGCGGGTTCGGTCATCGCGAAGGCCGAGCGGACATCACCCGCCGCGAGCGGAGCGAGGTACTTCTGCCGCTGCTCCTCGCTCGCGATGTGGGCGAGCATGTGCACGTTGCCCTCGTCGGGAGCGCCGATGTGCAGCGCGATCGGACCGAACGTCGAGTAACCCGCCGCCTCGAAAACCGGAGCGCGGTCGCACATGTTGAGACCCAGTCCGCCGAACTCGACCGGTGCGTGGGGCCCGAAGATCCCGGCCTCCTTGGCCTTCGCATTCATCTCGCGGCGGATGTCGTCACCACCAGCGGCCGTGATGTCGCCCGCCGCCTCGTCCTCGATCGGCAGGACGTAGTCGCGGACAAAGGTCTCGGTCTTCGCGACCACATCGAGCACATCGTCGTCGTGACGAAGATCTATGGGCATGGTGACTCCTTAACGCATGGGCCGGTATCGGTTTCAGCCCGCTCGCTTCGCTCCCGGCGCTGGTGAGTTCCCCGATCGCCGACCGATCGCTCGCTCGGCGTCCCATACCTTGCCAGGCCACACCCGCCTGGTCAAGCTCAACCGACGATGGAGTCGGCCCAGGCCCTCAGTCCACCCGGTAGCCGACCAGCGCGCGGGCCAGCTGCAGATTGCGCGCGATGAGCTCATCCGGGCCCAGCAGGCCGTCGAGCTTGAACCAGGTGGACACCCCGACGCACATGGTGGCCACGGCCCGCGCCGCGTCTTTCGGGTACTCGGTGGTGAATTCGCCCGCCTCGACGCCGGCGAACACGATCTCGTCGACCATCCGCTGCTGCCGGTCCCGATGCCCGATGTAGGTGGGCCGGTAGGTGTCGTCGAGGCTGCGGATCTCTGTGGAACCGACGAACGCCTGTTCCCGTCGATACATGTGGAATCGGAGGAGCGACTCGACGACGGCGTCGAACTGCCGGATCGGTTCGGGTCCGGCCTCGAGGATCGCGGCTTCCGAGCGCGCCAGCAGATCGGTCATGGTCCGCTCGAGCAGGCCCTGCAGCAACGACTGCTTCGACGGGTAGTGGTGGTAGAGGCCCGGCACCGACAGATTGGCGCGCGCGGCGATCTCCCGGACCGAGGTGCCGTGGTAGCCCTGCTCGGCGAAAGCGGCCAGCGCCGCCGCCAACGGAACCGGGAGTTCGGGCTCGCCGTAGTCGCGCCAGCCGTCCAGTTGTTGCGTTGCCGGACGGATGTCTGCTTCGCCGGGTCCGCCACTCATGGCATCAAACATATCCCGCCGCGCAGAACTACTCCGCATCGCCGGTGCGGCGCGACAGACTCTTCTCCAGCATCTCGGCGGGTGAGACCAGCAACGAGATGCTCAGATCCACCACCTCGGCCTTGTCCAGGTCGACGTCACCCTCAAGCCACGCCGCGAGCAGCCGGCTGAGTCCGCCGACCTGATAGTGCGCGACGCCGACCGCCGCCGCGGGTCCCACGTGGACGTCGAGGATGGCCGATGTGCTCTGCAGGGTGAGGCCCGCGAACAGCGCGGTCGACTCCATCCGCTTGGCGGCGATGACGGGGCTCAGCAATGCCTGCGAGAACAGTAGCCGGCCCTTGCGGCGGTCCGCGTCGATGACGTCGACGATCGCCGTCACCGCGCCGGCGACCTTCGCTCGCATGCTCGCACCCTCGGAGAACGCGGCGAGACTGGCCTGCGCGATCTCCTCGATGACCTCGTCGTACATGACGCCGACGAGCTGATCGACCGACTCGAAGCTCTCGTAGAAATAGCGGGCGGTGAGTCCGGCACGCCGGCATACGCCGCGCACCGTCACCGCCCCGACGTCATCGGCCCCGAGCAGATCGAGACCGGCGTCGATCAGCGCCGACCGACGCCGCGCGACCCGGGTGTCGCCGCCTTCGCCGCCGTAGGCCCGCAGCGTTCCGGTCGAGTCCGACGCCGCAGCGGATCGGCTGTCCGGAGTCGATGGTGCTCGTCCCATGATTCCTATCTTGACACCCCGGTAAGTTAGGTGTGTCATAAAACGGGAAACAGACGTTTCCAGATTCGGGAGGGGTGCTCGATGGCAACGGAGCCTATCACCAGTGGAAGTTCGGCCCTGTCACCACAGGCGTCAACGGACGTGACCGTCGAGGTCGAGGAGTTCCTCGCCGCGGAGCGACCGGACACCGAGTTCCTTCCCTCCACCGCCCGGATGTCCCGAGCGGAGCTCGACGCTCTCCCCACCAGCCATCTCGACCCGCTCGGCATCGGCGTGCTCGCCGGCGCCGCGAACGTGATCATGCAGCTCAGTCTCCCCGCGGTGGGCTATGGCGTGTACGAGAGCCGCGTGGACTCGGGGAACCTGTTCAAACACCCGATGAAGCGCGGCCGCACCACGCTGAGCTACCTTGCCGTCGCCGGGCTCGGAAGCGCCAAGGACCGCAAGGCCTATCGCAAGGCGGTCGGCAAGGCTCACGCGCAGGTCCGTTCGACCGCCGACAGCCCGGTGAAGTACAACGCCTTCGACCCGAAGCTGCAGCTGTGGGTCGCGGCCTGTCTCTACCGCGGCACCGAGGACGTCCATCGCATCTTCGGCGGGATCACCGAGGTGACCGACGAGCGCTACCAGGCCGGCGCGGTCCTCGGCACGACACTCCAGGTCCCCCGCGAGATGTGGCCCGCCACGCGCGAGGACTTCGAGACCTACTGGAACGACACGGTCGAGACCCTCGAGATCGACGACACCATCCGTGAGTACCTGATGTCGATCGCCCGCGCCGAATTCCTCGGTCCCGTGATCTCGCGACTGTTCGGCTGGCATTTCCAGATCATGGCCATCGGTTTCCTGCCCGAGAACTTCCGCCGCAAGATGCGCGTCCAGCTCTCGCCGTGGCAGGAGTTCTACTTCGACAAGCACAACGCGGTCCTGCGGGCGATCGTCACACGGGCCCCGCGGCCGGTACGCGCCTTCCCGTTCAACGTCCTACTCGCCGACGTGCGGTGGCGCATGCGTACCGGTCGCCCGCTGGTCTGATCGAGGCTCGTCGCTTGCGCTCCTCGCACCTCAGGGAGCGGCAGGAGGCTCGTCGCTTGCGCTCCTCGCACCTCAGGGAGCGGTAGGAGGCTCGTCGCTTGCGCTCCTCGCACCTCAGGAAGCAGGGGGACTACAACCGCCGCAGCGCCTCGCGATCGAGGTCGGCGACGTCGGTGTGTCCCGAGAGTCCGAGGGTGAGGTCGAGTTCGGCGATGATGTCGGCGACCGCGTCTCGGGCCCCATCGGCGCCGGCAAGCGCCAGACCATACATGTGCGGCCGGCCGATACACGCGGCGTCGGCACCCAGGGCAAGCGCCTTGAACACGTCGGAACCGGTGTAGATCCCCGAATCGATCAGAACCTTGATCCGGCCGTCGACGACCGGCGCGATGGCGTCGAGGGCGTCGATCGAACTGATCGCGCCGTCGACCTGCCGACCGCCGTGATTGGAGACGACGATGCCGTCCACCCCGGCGTCGACGGCACGACGCGCGTCGTCGGGATGCAGGACCCCTTTCAGCACGATCGGCAGTGAGGTGCGTGCGCGCAGACCGGCGAGGTCGTCCCAGTTCAGCGATGGCCGCGAGTAGATGTCGAGGAACGTCTGCACCGCGGCACGCGGCTGCGGCGACCTCACGTTCTGCAAGAACCTGCCCGGTGCGTTGCGGGTGATGGAGATGAGGGTCGCGATCGCGCCGAGTGAGATCTCCGGGCGTTCGTCGGTCGCGGCGCGCAACCGTTGGGCGACGATGTCGACGAACCTGCGGTCGGACGTGTACTGGGCGATGCCCTCACCACGCGCGAACGGCAGCGAGCCGAGGTTCAGGTCCTGGGGCCGCCACCCCAGCATTGTCGTGTCCAGGGTGACGACCACCGCCTCGGCGCGGATCGCCGCCGCGCGCTCCAGAAGACTGTCGACGAGGTCGTCGTCGGTGGACCAGTACAGCTGGAACCAGCGCGGCGCACCGCTGTCCACCTCGTTCATCGCCGCGGCGACGTCCTCCATGGAGACGCTGGCCTGATTCGAGAAGATGTAGGGGACACCGAGTTCGGCGGCGGCGCGCCCGATGAGCGCGTCGGCTCCGGGTGCGGCGAGCGAACCGGCTCCGATCGGCGCGAACAGCACCGGCGCAGGCAGCCGCCTGCCGAACAGGTCGGTGCTCAGGTTCCGCTGGGAGACATCCCGCAGGATCCGCGGCACGATCGCCCAGCGGTCGAGTGCCGCTCGGTTGGCCGCCATCGTGCGGCCCTCCCCGGCGCCACCTGCGATGTACGCCCAGGCGCGGGCGGACATCGCGCGCTTGGCGCGGCGCTCCAGTTCGGCGAAATCCGTTGGTACGCGCGGCTTTCGCCGATGAACCCCGGCGGTGTAGATGTCGTTCTGCCGTGCACGCCCGTATCCCGCGGTCATGGGTGGTGATGGTAACGCCGGCGTCGGGTGTCCGGCCGGTATTGCCGGAGCGCGCCGCTCAGCGGGTGGCGACAGCGGTGGCGCCCGCCGCGGCGACGGTCACAACCGCCACCGACGGCCACGCACCGATCTTCTTCGCCAGGGGATGCGAACCGCCGAACGCCGCCAGGTAACCGGCGAGCAGACCGCCCGCGACCGCAGGGCCCTGCGTCAGCGCCCACCGGCGGGTGCACCAGGCGCCGGCCGAGCCGAGCACCACACCTCCGAGTTCGCGGCGACCGCTGTACCGGGCGACAGCGAAACCACCGACGAGACCGACCGCCACCACGGGCACCGTTGCATCCACAGCCATGCGACCCACGCTACCGCGACCGCGCCGACACCCATCCGTCGACGGTTACTGCTCCGAAGACGGGGTAACCGAGCCTCACCCCCGGACTCCGAAGGGCCCCGTCATGACACCGACCGCCGAGATGACCGACTCGTCAGCACCGCCTGCACAGTCGGTCTCCCCGGCCTGCGACCTGCACACCATCGACTCCTCGACGACCGATCTCGAGCTCGTCGAGGAAGTGCTGGCCGCTCACTTCCGCAGCCACGCATCGACCCTGCGGCAGGTCGGTACGGAACTGACACCCGCGATCGACGTCGTGTCGGCCCGGATCGGCGGTGGCAAGCGCCTGCGCGCGTCGTTCTGCCTGTGGGGGGCGCGCGGCGCGGCCGAGGGTCGGACCGTTCCGGGCATCGTCGAGATGGCGGCCGCGATCGAGTTGTTCCATCTCGCCGCTCTGGTGCACGACGACGTGATGGACGACAGCGACGTCCGTCGTGGCCTGCCCACGGTGCACCGGCACTTCGCCGACGATCATCGCCGCGCGCGGCGTCGGGGGGACGCCGAGCGACACGGCACCGCCGTCGCGATCCTCGTCGGTGACATGTGCCTGTCCTGGTCCGACGACCTCGCCGCCGCTGCGGCCGACGACGCGACCGCCAACGTCCGCCGGGCCGTTCGAGACACGTGGTCGGCGATGCGCGACGAAGCGTACGCCGGCCAGTACCTGGACATGCTGAGTCAGACCGAGGACACCACCGACGCAGACCGCACGGCGCGCATCCTGCGCTACAAGAGCGCGCGCTACACGATCGGCCAACCGTTGCGACTCGGCGGCACGCTCGCCGGCGCTCCCGCGGCGCTCCTCGACGCCTACGATCGAATCGGCCTCACCGCAGGCGAGGCCTTCCAGCTCCGCGACGACATCCTGGGTGTCTTCGGCGATGAGAAGATCACCGGTAAGCCCTCCATCGACGATCTACGGGAGGGCAAGCGCACGATGCTCATCGCGGTGGCCGAGGCATCGGCGGGCCGGATGGAGCGCCGCGTGATGGCCGATTGCCTCGGCAACCCGGATCTCGATGCGGAAGGCGCCGCACGGATGCGCGAGGTCCTGCACTCCACCGGCGCCGTCGAACACGTGGAACAGCGCATCGTCGATCTCGCGGAGGACGCGCTCGGCATCGTCGAAGATGCCCCGATGGATTCGCAGAGCCGACGGGCCCTGACCTCCCTGATCGAACGCTGCGTGTGGCGGCGCGCATGACCGCTCCTTCCGGACCGACGGTCGAACTCCGCGTCTGGGGTGTCGATCGGGTCCTACCCGCGCTCGGACGGATGTCGTCGAGTCGCCGGACGTTTCGCCGCGCCCCCGGTCTGCGTTTCGTCAAGCTCCTCGGCACCGGCACCGCCCGCACATTCACCCTGGAGAGCGCCGACCTGAAGCACTGGGCCGCCCTCACGGTCTGGCACGACGACGAAGCCGCTTCGGCGGCACGAGATTCCCCGATCTTCGACCGCTGGCAGGATTCCAGCACCGAGGAGCTCCGGGTCACGATGCGACCGATCCGGTCGAAAGGACGATGGTCGCGCGTCGATCCCTTCGAGACGGCACAGTCGTCCGACGCCCACCGTGCACCCGGGCAGGGGTGGACAGGCCCCGTCGCCGCGTTGACGCGGGCGCGGCTGAGGCCGACCAAGATGGCATCGTTCTGGCGCGCCGTCCCGCCGGTGGCAGCCGAACTCGCCGGGGCACAGGGCAATCGGCTGGCGCTCGGCGTCGGCGAGCTCCCGGTCGGGGTGCAGGGCACCTTCTCGATCTGGGACTCCGCACAGGACCTGACCGACTTCGCCTATCGCTCCCCCGCACATCTGTCGGCGGTCCGGCGGACCGCACCGTCACGCTGGTACGCCGAGGAACTGTTCGCCCGTCTCGCCGTCACCGAGGTGGTCGGCACATATGAGGGGAGGTCGGCGTGAGTCTGCTGCACGGCAGCGCTTCTCACCGAACCCCACCGTCCCGATCGCGGCGGGTGGTCGGCGTCGTGTCCTGGAATCGGGGTCTGGTCACCCTGGCATGGATCTTGCTGGCCGCGACGATCGGCGTCCAGATCGCGTTTCCGCTGACCGGTGGCGGAACCCTTCCGCTGACCGTCGCAAGCGTGCTGCTGCTGGCGTCGGCGTCACTCGTCCATGTCGCCGCGACCCGGGGCGCCGCCGCCGCGGTCGCCCTCGCTGTGGTGGCAGGCGGCGGCGGGCTGATCGCCGAATCCGTCGGTGTGAGCACCGGATTCCCGTTCGGCACCTACGAGTACACCGACGGCCTGGGACTGAAGGTCCTTGGCGTGCCGGTCCTGGTCCCGCTGGCCTGGATCATGATGTCGTGGCCCGCGCTGGTCGTGACCCGACGTCTGGTCCGGGCGTCGGGTGTGGCCCGGCGATGGGCACGGCCGGCCACCGCCGTGGTGGGTGCATACGCACTCACGGCCTGGGACGTGTTCCTCGACCCGCAGATGGTCGATCAGGGAAACTGGGTGTGGCGGTACCCGACACCCTCCCTACCCGGGGTCGCCGACATCCCGTTGACGAACTTCGCCGGCTGGCTGCTGGTCTCGTTCCTCATCGTCGCGACGCTGGATCTCCTGATCCGTCGCGACGAAAATGGCGAGACCGACCGCGCCGGAATGGATGCCGTGCCCGTCACGGCGTACCTGTGGACCTACTTCTCGTCGGTGATGGCCCACGCGGTCTTCTTCGGGCGCCCGACGGTCGCCCTCACCGGCGGACTCCTCATGGGTGTCATCGCGATCCCGCTGCTGGTCGTCGAGATCAGGGGGCGCCGTGCGGGCGTCTGACCTGGTGCGGCCGCTGGTCGCGGCGGGCACCGCGCTGTCGCTGGTGTCGTTGGCCCTGACCCTCGACAACGCGCGCCGAGTACGCCGACCCGTCCCGACTGATATCCCTGCGCCGGAACCGCTCTCGGTGCTCATCCCGATGCGCGACGAGGTGGAATCCGCCGAACGGTGCCTGCTGGCCGTCGTCGAGGCGGCGGACCGATGGCCCGGACCGATCCGGATTCTCGTGCTCGACGACGGATCGGTGGACGGGACCGATGCCGTGCTCGTCCGCCTCGCCGCACTGGACGACCGGATTCACGTCCACCGCGGCACTGCGCCACCTCCCGGCTGGCTCGGGAAGAACTGGGCCTGCGCCCAACTCGCGGACGAGGCGTTTACCGACGGGATCCACGTGTTCCTCGATGCGGACGTCGTTGTCGAGCCCCATGCCTTCACCTCGTCGTCGGCCCTTCTCCGCGACGCCGGGCTCGACCTGGTGAGCCCGTATCCACGACAGGTCGCCGTCGGGGCGGGCGAGCGACTGGTGCAACCACTCCTGCAATGGTCGTGGCTGAGCACCCTGCCACTCGGGCTCGCCGAGCGGTCGCCGCGCGAATCCCTCTCGGCCGCAAACGGACAGTTCCTGGTGGTCGATGCCGCGACGTATCGGCGCGCCGGCGGTCACGCGGCAGTGCACGACGTCGTCCTCGAGGACATCGCACTGCTGCGGGCAATCAAGGCGGCCGGTGGCCGCGGCGTGGTCGCGGAGGGAAGCGACGTCGCCACCTGCCGGATGTACCACGGTTGGCGAGAGGTCCGCGCGGGCTATCGCAAATCGCTGTGGTCCGCGTTCGGGTCACCGGGCGGGACACTGGGTGTCACGGGTTTGCTCTGCCTGATGTACGTGTTGCCTGCGGCCGCAGCATTGTTCGGCTCACGGGTGGGGTTGGTCGGGTACGCGGCCGGCGTGGCGTCCCGGGCGGTGTCGGCGCAGCGCACCGGCGGCCGTGCGTGGCCCGACGCCTTCGGTCACCCGCTGTCGATACTCGTGTTCACCGGTCTGGCAGTCGATTCGACGCTGGCCCGACAACGCGGAGTCCTGGAATGGAAGGGACGCCCCATCGAGGTCCGTCGATGACCCGGGTTCTCGTGATCGGTGCGGGCGTCGGCGGGCTCTCCGTCGCCATGCGTCTCGCCGCGACCGGTCACGACGTCACCGTCCTCGAACAGTTCGACGATGTGGGCGGCAAGCTCGGGGTCATCGAGCACGACGGTTTCGTCTTCGACACCGGCCCCTCGCTCGTCACCATGCCGCACGTGTTCGAAGAACTCTTCGCGGCGACGGGCTCGTCGATCCATGACCACCTGACCCTCGAAAGACTCCCGGTCGCCGCCCGCTACCGATTCCCCGACGGCACCTGCCTGGACATGCCGGGACACCTCGACGACATCCCGGCCGCCCTCGACGCCGCGCTCGGACCCGGACGGGGCACCGAGTGGTCGTCGTTTCTCCAACGCGCTGAACGTGTCTGGGACGTCACACATGAACCCTTCCTCGAATCGCCGATGAGCATTCGCACGATGATCGGCGGAATCGCCACCCCGTCGGACGTGCGCGCCGTCGCGCCGTGGCAAACGTTGCGCGGTCTCGGCGAGCGTTACCTCGACGACCCGCGCCTGCGTATGCTGTTGGACCGCTACGCGACCTACACCGGCTCCGACCCGCGTCGCGCACCAGCGGCACTGGCCTCCGTGCCCTGGTCCGAGCAGGCGTACGGATCGTGGTACGTCCGAGGCGGATTGGGCCGCATCGCGAGCGCCATGCGCGACCGGCTCACCGAACTCGGCGGGCGGGTCGAACTGGGCGTCGAGGTCGACCGGATCTCGGTGGGCCTCAACGGCCGAGCCGATGGTGTGGTGCTGACCGACGGAAGCCGACGCTCCGCCGATCTGGTCGTCGCGAACGCCGATGCGCGGCAGGTCTACGACCGCCTCGTGCCGCGTCGGGCCGCCCGCCGGCCTGCCGCGCTGTTGCGACGGACCACGCCGTCACTGTCCGGGTTCGTACTGCTGCTCGCCCTCGACGACCCTCCCCCTCAGCCACACCACCAGGTGCTGTTCGCCGAGGACTACGACGAGGAATTCGACGCGGTCTTCGGCTTCCGCGGCCCACCACGCCCCGTCGCGCGACCTACCGTGTACATCTCGGCGCCAGCCGATCCCGCGATCGTCCCCGGCCCGCGAACCGGTGCGTGGTTCGTGCTGGTGAACGCACCCCGACACGATCCCGACCACGGCGTCGACTGGGGCACACAGGGTTTGGCCGACTCCTACGCCGACCAGATCCTCGAGGTGATGGCCGACCGCGGACTCGACGTGGCCGGCCATGTGCGACACCGTCTGATCGTCTCGCCCGCCGACCTCGAGCGCCGGACCAGGACACCGGGCGGCTCGATCTACGGTTCGTCGTCGAACGGACCCCGCTCGGCGTTCCTGCGGCCGTCGAACACCTCACCGGTGCCGGGTCTCTACCTCGTCGGCGGATCGTCGCATCCCGGTGGCGGTCTGCCGCTCGTGGTCATGTCGGCGAAGATCGTCGCCGACCTGATCGGACCCGCGCCCGAGCGTCATTGACCGAAGGTGCCGGACAGCCATTTCGGGAACGTGATCGCCCGGCGCCGCCGGTTCAGTCGCCACCACCGGCGAGCTCTGGCTTTGCTTCTGCGCACACGGCGATGAAGGTGAGTCCGTGGGGTCCGGCGCGTAGATGCCGGCGGTGGTGCATGTCGACCGAGATGTATTGGCCTGGCGCAACAGGTTCCGCGGTTCCGTCGATCACAATCCATCCGGTGCCGGCGAGGATTGCGTAGACGTCGTCGGTGTGGTCGTCGAGGTGGTCATGCGGAACCGTCTCGGCATCGGCCGGCAGCTCGACCTGATAGATCTCGAAAGCCGTGACGTTGAGTGCTTCGCTGATGCGGCGGTCGTAGGGGCTTGTCGCTGGATGTGGGCCGCGGCCGGGCTGAATCGACTCGGCGGTGACGATGACATGTGGCATGTCTTCGACCGTAGTCGTCGTGTCGGGCGACGGTCGGACATGAGATCGTCTGGTGGACATCGGCGATGACAACTGATGGCAACGATTTGAGAGCCGGTGCGGTTTCTCGCAGCTATCTCGCGCGGCCATTGCCGGCCTGGTGTCCCGTTCGACGGCGTCGCGCGATCACCACGGTCCGCCATAGAACCACGGTGAGGACGACGCCCGCGATGGCCATCAGCGGAAACGGCACGACAGCCGTGGTCCTGGTCCACCAACTGATCTCGCTGGCCGGTCCGGCGCTGTGCGGAGGATGCGGTGGCCCGTACTTTCGCTCGAGTGCCGACCGTACATCAACCGCCGAGGGGGTGGACGGTCCGTGGCACAAGCTGCTTTTCCATGAGTGGCCGGCCCCACCGCCTACGGACACGAATAGTAGGTACTCAACGCCCGCGGTGTAGCTGATGCCGCAGGACGGCCCCTGCGAAGGTGTTTCGACGGTGGTGACGGTTCCGACGTTCCCTTTGAAGACCTCGAGTACTTCGAACTCGTAGATGTCATGCGATCCGGCCGACACCTTGTCGGTGGCTCGCGCGACGAAGACACCGTCAGCCCGTGAAGCAGCTTCCTCGGTTGTGTAGCCAACACAACTGCACGCACACGCAGTGCCGGCGGCGCCCATCGACGCTGCTGCGGCGACCACAAGCCCGCACACTGCGAGACCAACGACTCGCGGAAAGAGCCGGCGGAGAAGGCCGATCGGCGACGGGCGGCTTGGTCGCGCCGTTGATGTGTTGATCACGGTGTCACGCCGAGCCGGCCCCGGCGACGCATCACTCAGCATCGGAGTTCACGATCTGAGGCTCTCGTCCCGAGAGAACACCGATGTCGCGGTGTCGTCGAAGATCCGCATGGTGGCGGTGGCAAACTCTCGGCGCGAGACCCCGCACACGCGTAGGGCGCGACCGTGGTCGAGCGCAACGACAACGATCACCACCGCCGCGATGGCCCGCCAGGTCTGCTTGATCGCGATCCGAGCCGCCGCGGGGGTGTCACGGAAGCCGAGCCGCAGACGCCGGATCTGGAACGGGACGTGATGACCTTCGTCGGCGAGGATGCGTTCGGACACCTCGACCAGAAGCCGGTCGCCCCCGCCTTCGGCCAGCGCACGGTAGTAGCGCAACGCGACGACCTCGGCGACGGTCAGGATCATCAACTCCAGCCGCAACCCCAGCAGTCGCCGAAGGTGGACGAAGACGCTGTCGGACCAGTGCCAGCGTTTGGTCTGTGCCCCACCCGCGTGTAGCAGCAGCGCCAGCATTCGCGCGTGGTTTTGTTCCTCGGCGACGAAGAGCCGCACGGCGGTCTCGTAGTCGCGGTCGCCGGCAGCGGCGGCGTTGGCGATCAGATGAGCCCCATCGCCGCTCTCGCCCACCTGGAACTTCTGCAGACTCCGAACGATCGCTGGGTCGAGCCGACTCCCGACTGCCCAAGGCGGATCGGCACCCTCGGACCGTTGCACAGCCCGCACGCGGAACCCCTCGGACCAACTGCCTGATTCCAGCTGTGAACTCATCGGCGCTGCTCCTTGTCACCTCGACTGACCCGGGTCCTGACTCACAGTGTCCACGTGAGTCAGCGTGTTCGGGGCGGGACATGCATGCCAGAGATGACGACCAACGCATCATTGGACCATCCTCGCAAGGCAGGACGGGACGATCCACATGTGTAGGTGTGGTCGACTCTGACCGTGCAGCAATGTAGTTCGTGAAGTCTGACGCGAATGTGCAGGGACCAGGAGCACCACCGCTACCACCTGCTCCGCGGCGAGACGCCACCCTGTCGAGGTCCTACTCAAACTTCAGCGCAGCGTTGCACTCGCCGGATCAACCGGTACCGCGGCCCCCACGACGGCGGCGACCACGTGCTGCGGGTCCCAGCAGGCGTCGGACGACCGCCACGCGACGACATGATCGGGACGGACGAGCGCGATTCTGGTGATCGGGTCGAGCCGGTCCACGCGCACGGCGGTGGTCGGGATGCCCCGGTCGCGCGCCGCGGTCAGCAGGGTCGCCGCGTCCCCGGCTGCGTCGTCGACGTAGACGATGGTGAAGCCCGGTCCGAGCACGTCGAACAGAGACCGGCCGTCCGCGAGCCAGCTGTGCGGCAGGCGACGGCCGGGCACGACCTCCTCCCGCCGAGACCAGTCCAGCGGGTCGGTGTCATCCCGGAGGATGAGCGGCGACGGCCCGACGGTGTCGAACAGCGACGTGGCCAGCCGCTCCATCTGTCGCACGACACCCTCGCGAACCGCGGCTTCCCAGGCGATGCGCACCGCGGCGCCCTCCGGGGTCTCGAGTTCGGCGTCGGCGGGCGCAGACGGTGCGTGCCCCGATGTGTCGACCATGCCGACGTAGGCGCGACCGAGCGGGAGCCGCTCGGCGTCGAGAGCGTCGAGGACGGCGCGACCTCCCCAGCCGCGCAACACCGCATCGAGTCGCCACGCGAGGTCCGCTGCGTCGGAATTGCCCAGGTGCAGACCGTAACCGCCGGGCGGCATCGCGTGGGCCGCATCACCGACCAGCAGGACGCGGCCTTTGACGAGGGTCGCCGCGGAGAACGCATTCGCGTGCCACTGTTTCAACTCGCTGGTCCATTCCACGGGTACGTCGGCGCCCACGGCGAGGCGGATGAGCGTGCGCGGATCCCGGTCGACGCCTGGCGCGATCGCATGGAAGTGCATGGTCCAGCGCGACGTCGCATCCTGCTGCAACACCCCGCCGCTGACGTCGGCGTTGGTGAAGTTGTAGCCGTTGTGGCGCCCCTTGCCCATGATGTGACGGAGCAGGACGGAGCGGAATTCGACAGTCCACCGCGTGTCGAATCTGGCGCTCCCCTCGATCTCGATGCCTGCCGTGCGGCGGACGCGGCTGTTCGCCCCGTCCGCAGCGACCACATACGCCGCCGAAATCCGCCGCACCGCACCGTTCGGCCCCTCGAGGCCGATCTCCACGCGGTCCCCGAGATCGACGAGATCATCACGGAACTGCCAGCCGAACAGTGTCTCGACGGTCGGCTCCTCGACGAGCAGACCACGAATGGCCGACTCGACAAGCCATGACGGCGCATTCTGCGGCATCTCCGCCGCGAAGGAGAGGAAGTCCAGAGTCGTCTCGCTGGGAGTGAACTCGCCCACGAGATGCCCGGCCAGGCGGGTGGTCAGAATGTTCGACTTTGGCCAACCCGGTTGCAGCGGAGCGACATCCTTGAGAATCGGCGCGACACCGAGACGGCGGAGGTGCTCCATCATCCGCGCACTCAGTCCGCCGGCGCGCACACCGGGCAGCGGCGCGAGACCACGGTCGACGACGACGGTCCGGATGCTTCGACGTCCGAGGTCGAGAGTCAGCGCGAGGCCCGTCGGGCCGCCCCCGACGACGACGACCTCGACGTCGGCCACAGTGGTCACTCGCTCTCCTCGATCAGTGCGTACGCTTCCTCGACGAGCGAGGCGTCGAACATCTCCGCGTCGGCGGAGACCCCGTCCATGGCCAGCGCCGCGATCGTCTCCTCGATGAGTGCGTCCGACATGGACCGCACCCGCACGTCATCTGAGGGCTGGATGTAGGGATTGGTCAGGGTCGCTTGCTGCAACTGCTGCTCGGGATCGAGATCGAGGTCGGCCCCCGGCCCGCCGACCACGGTGTCGACGGCTGCCTGGGTGTCGGCGATCACGCTCTGCCAGCCGCGGATCTCCGCGGCGAGGAAGCGCACCAGCGCCGACCGCTTATCCGGGTCCTCGAGATCGGCCGTGGCGACCGTGTAGGTGAGGTCCATGGTTTCGCGTCCGAAGTCGCTGAGCAGGAGGAGAACCGGGTCCTTCCCCGCGAGCTCCAGCGCGGCGGGCTGATTGGTCGCGAGGCCGGAGATGGCATCGACCTGCCCGCTGATCAGCGGAGCGGCATCACCCTGGATCGGGACGATGGTCACCTCCGATTCGTCGACGCCTGTCGACTCGAGCCACGCGACGAAGTCCGCCGTCGAAGCCGCGGTCACCCCCACCGACCGCCCGACGAGGTCCGCCGGTTCTTCGATCGGGTCGTCGGCCAGCGAGATCACCGCGGACGGACTGGTCTGATATCCGGCACCGATGATGGTCAGCGGAGCACCCTCGGCGACAGCGTTGGCGGTGTTCGTCGGATTGCTCAGCCCGACATCCGCGGTGCCCTGCACGACCAGGGGTTCGACGTTGACACCGGGGCCGCCCGGAGTGGTCGTCACGGTGAGGCCCTGGTCGGTGTAGTACCCCGAGGCCTGGGCGACGAAGCCGCCGGCGAACTGCACGTTGTTGACCCACCGGTTCTGCACGGCGAGCGTCGAGACCGCGGTCCCGTCGGCGGTGGTGCCGCCGTCGGTGCTCCCGCACGAGCTGAGGATGACGGCAGCGGTCGCCAGCGCGACCGGAGCGAGTAGGGCACGGGTCAGATTCATGACATGTCCTTTGGGAGGGAAGGTGTTTCGTTCGGATCAGGAGAGGCGGCGCAGCACGAGACGCTCGGCGAGAGTGACCGCGGCGAAGATCAGGAGGGAGACGAGGGCGAGGACGACGAAGGCGGACCACATCGTGGTGAAGCGCGATTCCATGCCGCCCTGGATCATCAGGAAGCCGATGCCGTCGCCGGTGATCAACCACTCCGCGCTCATGGCTGCCACGAGGGAGCCGGGAGCCGTGATGCGAAGGGCGCCGAAGAGGGCGGGCAAGGCGAACGGCGCCGTCACCAACCACTGGGTGTCGAAGGCGCCCGCGTTCGCGCTGCGCGCCAGCAGCAGGACGTCCGTCGGGGTGGAGCGGGCCGCCTGCACCAGGGCGATGAGGGTGGTGAAGAACGACAGGACGGCCGCGAGCACGATCGCGGTTGCCGCGCCCGAGCCGACCATCAGGCCGATGGCGGGCGTGAGAACGAGCAGCGGTACCGCCCGGAAGCCGACGACGAGCGGCATCGTGGCGCGTTCGAGCAGAGGCACGCTCAAGATCACCCAGGTGGCCAGGACCGCGACGACGGTGCCACCGACGAGACCTGCGAACGCCTTGACGAGTGTCGGCGCGAGGTAGCCGAGGATCTCGTCGAGATGGGCGCCGGCGTCCGGCGAGGCGACGAGGTATCCCCAGACATCGGCGGGCGACTTCGCGAAGAACGAGTTCAGTCCGAAGCCGCGGAGCGCGAGCACCCAGAGGCCCAGCACGACCAGCACCGAGGTGGCGCCGGTCAGCACGACGGAGGCGATGCGCCTGGCCGGTCCGGTGGTCGGCGCCGCGGCCGCGCGGTACTCGGTGGAACGGGACTGCGCCCACGGCACGACCAGGTCGCGCACCAGCCCGATCGCACGGAAGAGCACTCCGGTGAACGCGGCGCTGACGAGCGCGACCGCCCATACGCGGGGGGCGTCCATGGCCTCGTACGCGGCGATCATCACGCCGCCGAGACCCTCCCCGACGACGAGGTACTCGGACATGATCGTGCCGACGACGGCGACCGGCACGGCGATCATGAGGCTGGAGAAGATCGAGGGCAGGGCCGCCGGCAGACGGACGCTCCACACGGCGCCTGCCGGGCGGCCACCCGCCGCCCGATGCACCTCGAGCATGAGAGGTGAAGCACTGCCGAGACCTGTTACCGTGCCCATGAGGACGATGAAGAACACCGCGAGACCCGCCAGGATCGCGCCCGCGGCGTGGCCGGGAGCGACGATCACCACGATGGGGGTGAGCGCGAGTGCCGGAAGGCTCTCGAGCACGATCGCCGAGCGAACCACCTGGGTGAGCGCAGGCGCCCAGGTCGCAGCAAGGCAGGCGACGGCGATGGCGAGTGCGGCGGCAACCACGAACCCCGAGAGCGCGGCCCCGGCGGTGAGCGGCAGGTTCGCCGTGATCGCGGGGATTGCGTCGACGAATCCCCGTGCGATCGCGATCGGACCCGGCAGGATCTGCGCGCTCTCCAGACCGGCCCACGCCGCGATCTGCCAGAGCACGAGCAGCGCCGCCGTGGCCAGCAGGGGCGGGCCCACTCGCCCGAACCGCACGGGGGCGACGGCGGGTGCGGCGACGGTCAGTGGCGGCGCGGCGGCGGTGGTCACGCGGTCCTCCGCAACTGCTCGCCCTGCATCTCGAAGATGAGGCGCTGCACGTGGTTTGCGATCTCGGTGAAGGCGGGGTCGAGCAGGAGTTCGGGCGCACGTGGACGGTCGAACGGCACGTCGACGACCTCGACGACGCGGCCAGGGTGCGGTGACATCACCACCACCCGATCGGCGAGGAACACCGCCTCCGTGATGGAGTGCGTGACCATCACCGTCGTGGTGCGCTCGTGCATCCAGATGCGCTGGAGCTCGAGATTCAGGCGCTGCCGGGTGAACTCGTCGAGTGCGCCGAACGGCTCGTCGAGCAGCAGCAGCCGCGGATCGGTCGACAAGGCGCGTGCGATCGCGACGCGTTGCCGCATCCCGCCCGAGAGCTGGGAGGGCCGCTTGTCGGCGAATCCGTCCAGGCCCACCAGACCGACGAGTTCGTCGATGCGCTCGGGAGTGATCCGACGACGCGACACGCGCGCGGGGAACGCGATGTTCCGACGGACGGAGCGCCAGGGCAGCAGAGCGGGCTCCTGGAAGGCGATGCCGAGTTCACCGCTGGTCCGGATATCCCGTGGCGATCGGTCGCCGATGGTGACCGAGCCACTCGAGCCGATCTCGAGGTCGGCGAGGATGCGTAGGAGGGTCGACTTGCCGCAGCCGCTCGGGCCCACCAACGCCGTGAACGATCCCGGTGCCAGTTCGACGTCGACGCCGGCCAGAGCTGTGACGGCCTTCGCGCCCGCGCCGTAGGTCTTCGTCAGGTCTCGGACGACGATCGTCTCGTCCAGGCTTCCGGTGACGGCGATCGCCTCGTCGGGTCTCTGAGTCATGACGCTCCTCGCGACAGTTACTGACAACGTGTTGTTAAAGAGAGTCCACGGCGCTGTGGACATTTACAACAGGCTGACGGAAACTGTTACACGGGGTTCACAGCAGCAGTGGCCGAGGTCACGAGCGCCTCTTCGGATTCAACGATCGAGGACGGATGACGAGCGAACAGACCAGGGACGGCAAGCCACGACGCCGCGTGGGGAGGCCGCCGCAGATCACCCGCGAGCAGGTCGTGGAGGCCGCCGTCCGGGTGGGCATCGACCAGCTGAGCATGGTGGGCGTCGCGGAAGCCCTCGGAGTGAATCACTCCACGCTCTACAACCACGTCGCCGGACGTGAGGAGATGGTCGTCCTGGCGGTGGACAGCATCTTCGCGAATGCGCCGTGGCCCGAGATCACCGGGAGCTGGGAGGACGACGCGACCGCGCTGGTGGTCGAGCTGTGGCGCCTGCTGCGCGCGCACCCCGGTCTCGAAGACGAACTGGCCGGGCGATACCGGGTGTCCGAGGCGCTCGAAGAACTGCAGCCGCATCTCTGGGCCTTCGTCGAACGCCTCCGTACCACCGTCGCCCGCAGTGGCCTCGATCCGATCGACGTCATCGCACTGGCCGACATCCTGCTGGAGATCTCGTATGCCCACGGCGCAGCCGGGTGGCGCTCCGACGACCACGATCCGCAGACCCTTCGGGGTGTGGGCGGGACGCTGCGCGACGCGCTCGCGGCGTCACTGTCGCTGCCGCCCGAAGAGATGCTCCGACGAAAGCTCGCCCTCGTGTTCCGCGGGGCACAACGCTGACGGGTCGCGGCTGGTGTGCTGATCCGCGCTATTCCGGGCACATCGGTTCACGGTGATCCGATGATCAGGTAGCGAGATTCCCGGATTCCCATGTGTCCTGGGCGATTCCGAAGTTCACTTCCCTTCGGCTTCGCGGGATACCGGGGCCCATTCGGCCCATTCATTTAGCCGTTGCTGGTAGATGTGCGGGGCGATCTGGGTGGGCTGCTCGCCGAAGAACACGCGCAGTGGCGCCTTCTCTGCTTCGACGATCTTGAGGATGGCTGAGCCGAAGCCGACGGGCTTGGGGCTCGCACCGCCTGCCCGTTGGGCCATGGCATCGTGGATGGCCGCGTATTCGCGCAGTGGTTCGGCGACGGTGGCCGAGGCGCCATTCCAATCGGTGTCGAAGCCCCCGGGCTCGATGAGGGTGACCTTGACTCCGAATCCGGCCACCTCCTGCGCGAGGGATTCGGTCAGTCCTTCCAGCGCCCACTTCGATGCGTGGTAGCCGCCGAGGGTCGGGAAGGCGGCGACGCCGCCGATTGTGGAGATCTGGATGATGTGGCCCGAGCCCTGCTTACGCAGAATCGGAAGTACTGCCTGGGTGACGTGGAAGACGCCGAACAGGTTGGTGTCGAGCTGGTCGCGGAGTTGCTGCTCGGTGATCTCTTCCACGGTGCCGAACAACCCATAGCCGGCATTGTTGACCACGACATCGAGGGTTCCGAAAGACTTGTGCGCCAAGGTGACCGCGTCGAACACCTGGCGGCGATCGGTCACGTCGAGCTGAATCGGAAGAATCGCGTCGCCGTACTTGTCGACGAGGTCGGCAAGGGTGTCGGTGTTGCGCGCGGTGGCCGCGACCTTGTCGCCGTTCTCCAGGGCCGCAATGACGAACTCCCGACCGAAACCCTTCGATGCGCCCGTGACAAACCACACTCTGCTCATGACATTCCTTCCTGGCGAGGTCGCCCCTCTGGCGCCTGAAGACACCATACGCCGATATTGACACCGGGTGTCAAGGCCGCGCCTTGGGGATAGAATGTCGCCATGGAAGAGATCAGGCCGACGCCGATCCGTGAGCGCACCCGCAAGATCGCGCAGACCGAATTGACCGCAGTCGCTCAGGATCTGTTTCTTGCCCAGGGGTTCGAGGACACGACGGTTGAGCAGATCGCGGCTGCGGCGGGGATGTCGAAGCGCACGTTCTTCCGATACTTCGCGTCGAAGGACGATCTCGTCATCGGGAAGTACGACCTGTTCGCCGAGCGGATGGCTGAAGCGTTCGATGCCCGTCCAGTCGACGAGCCGGTGTGGGAGTCCCTGCGTCGAGTCTTCGACATGACGCTGGACTACGTCGAGGATGACCACCAACGGGCGCGCAACGACGCGATGGAAGCAATCGTTCGCACCACTCCACAATTGACTGCGCGATACCTGGAGAAGATGCAGCGCGTGCAGGAGTTGCTGACCGAACGTGTCCGACATCGGCTCGGAGGCGAGTACCTCGAACCCACCGACCCTCGACCCGCATCGGTCGTCGGCGCGGCATTCGCATGTGTGCAGGCGGCGCGACTGGCGTATCTCGCGTCGGACCGTGGTGAACCGTTCGCCCGCTACCTCGACGACGCGATGGCCGCGGTCCGGCAGAACGGAGCCATCTGAGCCGGGCCGGCTCGACTCCCATGCCGACCCGCACCTCGAGGTGATGACCGGTCGCGGGTTCGATCTGACTTGTCGGCGGATCGTCGCCTTCCGGCGACGGTTTGCCTACTCGGTCGCCGGCCGAGTGCGCTGCCGACGCTTCCGGAGGCCGGTTGGCAGGATGCGCAGCGGTCCAGGCGGGTCCGCCGCCGGCCGGCTACCGGCTCGCCAGCGCCGGCGTGAACACCATGGACGGCAGCGGCACCGTCGGCGCGGCGGTCCGCCCATAGGTGAAGCGGTCGTAGACGGCGATCTCGGCCGGAGCGTCGATGACCGGGCGGGTGGTCGTCAGGCCCGACTCGGGTGTCAGGAACGCCCCGCCGAAGGGGCCGGCGATCGTGATCGCGACGGCCGACGCGTAGGTCGGCGGGATGGGACTCGGGTCCTGGATCAGGTACGCCTTGTTCTTGTAGAAGCTGACCGACGTGATCTGGCGCCCGGTCGCGATCCGGTGCACGATCCGGTTGGTGGCGACATCGATGACGTCGATGGTGCCCTCACCGGCGTTCAGCACCCAGAGCTGACGACCGTCGGGGGTGAACTCGGCATTGAACGTGTACGAGCCCGTCTTGATGCTCTCGGCCACTCGTGGCGCACGCGGGTCGGCGACGTCGATCACGTCGACGAAGCCGTGGGTCACGGTCGAGATCGGCAGCGGGATGTCGGAGCCGCCGATGAGGTAGACGCGCCGACCGTCCGGCGAGACCATCGCGGCGAGGCCGATGCTGTGCGGGACGGGGGTACTCGAGACGACCCGGAAGTTCGTCGCGTCGCGCACCTCGAAGGTGCGGTTGTTCGTCACCACATAGATCCAGCGGCCGTCGCGGCTGTTGGCGAACATCATGCCGCCGCCCTTGAGGACCCGCGTGACCTTGCCTTTGCTGGTGTCGATCGCCTGGATGTTTCCTTCGGGCAGGGTGGTCAGCCAGAAGAGGTCGCCGTCGGCGGGAAGTGCCGATCCGCGGTCACCGATGGTGCCCCGGAAGGGGATGACCCTCCGGACGCTCAACGACGCCGTGTCGATCTCGCTGACGAAGTGGTCGGCGCCGGCGACGACGTAGACCGTCTTCTGGTCTGGACTGGCATAGGCCACGCTCGCTCCCTTGGCCTGCATACCGATGTGCTTGATCACGCGGTCCGTCCGTGTATCGAGGACCGACACCACGTTGCTGCCGAACGACGGAAGGAACAGCAGTGGCTGCCGGGACTCCGACTCTGCGGCGGGAGGGTTGTCGGCAAAGGCGCTCGGCGCGCTCACGAACAACAGAGCCAACACGAGAGCGGCGATGATCGAACGCTGGCGGTGGCGGTGGCCGGTCGACGAAGATGTCCTGCTCGTAGCGCTCGACATGGCGTCCTCCTCGACGTGGCCAATATAGGTAAATCATTGTGGACTATAACCAGGCAATCGGTGCTGGTCAATGCCCTAGGGGCTCAACCGTTTGCGCGGCGCCTCGGACCGACACGACGCATTTCATCCCGACCCTCGTTGCAAGAAAATGAGTTTGGCTTCCTAACGACTTCGGTCATCCGTCCATCAGTGACAGGCCGACCCATGGCGGAGTGGACGCCTGCAGGCCAGGCCCCCAGCACAAGGCGGCCGCCCATGGCCAGCACTTGACACTTGCGAAAGTTCCACTGCTGCAGACAATTTGAGAGTGGCGGCCATCAACGATGGTTGACCCTGCACGGGGGTCAGCCGTGCGTTTCGTCGCTCCGGCAGCTGTTTGGCCACCCATGTCTCCGAATCAAGCTGTGCAGCAACGTAATTTGCTTCACTCGACGCGAGCCATGCCGGAAACAACGACGCCTCTGCCACTACCTGTTCGCCGGCAAGACGCACCTCTCGCCTTTCGTGCGACCGCATGCCGCGCCGGTGTACCCACGTCATCGAAGGCGCCGTCCGCGGCACTGCCACGGGTGGGAGGTGCGCAAGAGACGCGCGCCATCGTCGACACGATGCAGCCCTACACCAGGGCCGCCGACAGATTGTTGATCAGACCCGATCGCGATAGGTGTACGCGTGGCCACCCAGGGACGCGGTCACGACCGCCACCGGCACGCGGGAGGCCTGCAGATTCCGGCGCTCCTCGGGGGTGAGGTCCCGGCGGGTCCGCATCCACCGAGGGGCGCGCCATCGTGAGCTCCAACTGGTTCCCTGCATGTCACCCGCACCTCTCGCTGTGAGCACTGTCACGCGCCCGTACCCGGGTGACACGGATTCCAAACCTCGACCGGCGATTCCTTACGCGCAGGTCAGCGGTTCGCGACCGGCATCGGGCCCACCGACCGGTCACCCCGCAGCTTCTTCCGGATGAGTTCGGCGCTGATCAGGCACATCGGCAAGCCGATACCCGGCCGTGTGCTCGATCCCGCGTAGTACAGGCCGTCGACCTTGCGTGACCTGTTCGTCGAGCGCAGAAACGCGCTCTGACGCAGGGTGTGCGCCGGGCCGAGGGCTCCGCCGCACCAGGAGTTGACCGAGTCGATGAAGTCGGCGGGGCCGATGGTGCGCCGGACGACCACGCGATCGGCGAGGTCGGGTACACCCGCCCACTGTCCGATCATCGCGATGGCGCGGTCGGTCACCTTCTCGATGTCGGGGTCACCGCTGCCGTCCACACCGCCGTGACCGAGACCCGGATCGGGCGGAACCGGCACCAGGATGAAGAGGTTCTCCGAATCCGACGGCGCCACCGAGGCGTCGGTGGCCGACGGTTTGCACACGTAGAGGGAGGCCGGGTCCGGCACCCGCGTGGGGCTTTCGAAGATGGCGTCGAAGTTGGTCTTCCAGTCCTCGGTGAAGAACAGCGAGTGGTGCGCCAGTTCGGGCACCTCACCGCGCACTCCGAGGAGGGCGAGCACCGCACCGGGACCGGAAGTGGCGCGGTCCCAGTAGCGCTCAGGGAACGTCTGGAGTTCCCGGGGCAGCAGACGCGTCTCGAGGTGATGAAGATCGGTGGCACCGATCACGATGTCCGCCAGCAGGTCTCGCGAGGTACCGTCGGGCCCTTCGACGCGTACCCCGGCCACCTCGGCACGACGGCGCCACGGTACCCGCCTCGTGCCCGCACGCTCCCGCGTGAGGACGGTGGTCGCTGCGGTCCCCGTGTGGATCCGCACACCCCGCTCGCGGGCCACCCGTTCCAGCGCATCGACGAACGTGGTGAAGCCGCCGTTGGGATATCGCACCCCGTCGGCGAGGTCGAGCCAGCTCATCAGGTGATACATCGCGGGGGTGCGCTCGGGCGATGAACCCAGGAACACCGCCGGATACCCGAGGACCTGCCGGAGTCTGCGGTCGGTGAAACGGGCCGCCACATAGGACTGCAACGACGTCGTCAGCAGGGTGACAAGGGTCTTCGCGTGCCGCAACACCGGTAGACCCAGGAAAGCGCGCGGCGAGTCGAAACTGGTGTACAGAAAGCGTTCCACCGCAAGGTCATAGGCCTGTCGACCGGAGCGCAGATAGTCGTCGAGCGCAGCTCCGGCGCCCGGTTCGATCTGCTCGAAGAGGGCGCGATTGCGCTCGCGGTCGCCGAAGACGTCGATCGGTTTCTCATCGGCGTCCTCGCTGTCGCCGAAGAACACCCGATACCCGGGATCGAGTCGGACGAGATCGAGTTGTTCGGCGGTCGACGTCCCGAGCATCTCGAAGAAGTGGTCGAAGACCTCGGGCATCAACCACCACGACGGGCCGGTGTCGAAGCGGAAACCGTCGCGGTCCCAGGAACCGGCACGACCGCCGAGATCATCGTTCTTCTCGACGAGTTCGACGTCATGCCCGTCGTGGGCGAGGAGGGCGGCGGTGGCCAGTCCGGCGACACCGCCACCGATGACGACAACACGTCTGGGGTCGCTCATGCGTTGATCTTCCTTCTGCGGACGTCGACGGCCTCGGCGCGGGAAGCGGTTCGCGGCATGCCGCGCCGGGCGACGGCGGCCGCCGCGATCCGGGCCTTCCCGGGGTTCGGGATGCGGACGCGGCTGCGGCGGGCCTCCGCGGCCGACGACTCGCGCAGACGAGCGGTCAGTTCGGCGAACAGATCGTGCGCGGTGCACACCGCGACCCGGCTTCCGACCGGGAGGTGCGGGATGGCGGCCGCGGCGGCGCTGAGGTCGAGATCGATGTCGTCCAGCCAGAGCGCCCAGGCGGACTCCGCCGGATCGTCGGGATCGAGGCCGACCAGATAGCGTCGCCCCAGCCCGTCGCTGTCCTCGCCGAAGTCGCGCAGGAAGTTGATCTTCTGGAACGCTGCGCCCAGCCGCTGGGCACCCGGTGCGAGGTGGTCGTACCGGGCCGCCGATTTGGCTTCGTCGGCGACAAACGCGCGCAGGCACATCAGACCGATCACCTCGGCCGAGCCGTAGATGTAGGTGGCCAGTGAGTCGAAGTCGTGCTGGACCTGGGTCAGGTCGCTGCGCATCGAATCGAAGAACGGCCCCACCAGATCGAGGTCGATGCCGACCCGGCGGGCGGTCTGGGCAAAAGCGTGCACGACGAGGTTGCTGCTCGAGCCGGTGACCAGCGCGACGCTGGTCTGCTCTTCGAGCTGGTCGAGCTCGTTGCTGCGGTCGACGAGTCCCTGTTCGGGGCGCGGGGCGTCGACGATCTCGTCGGCGACCCGGACGAGTGCGTAGATGTTCTGGATGTCGCGACGGATCCGCGGGGGCAGGAGCCGCGAGGCGAGCCCGAATGAACTCGAATACGACTTGATGACGAGCGCCGCGCTGGCCTCGGCGACCTCGTCGTACCGCCGGTGAGGTGGGACCACCTCAGTGTGACCGGGAATGTGCATCATCCGACCGCTCCTCGACCTGGTGACTTCGCGGGTTGCCTGACGTCATGAATTCGATGCCCGGGACATCGCCGGATGGGTCTCGTGGACCGAACCGTCGTGACCATTCGGCAGCTGGCGCACCTGTTCGACGAACCACGGGCTGACCGACCACGGGGTGCGTTCGACGAGTGACCACACGTCGGCGACATCGGCCCAGACGTGTTCGGCGACCTCGTCGGGCGCGGGTCGGGGCGTTGCCAGCGGGCGCGCGACGAACACCGGGCAGATCTCGTTCTCCACGATCCCGCTCGCGTCGACCGCCCGGTACCGGAAGTCGGGCAGGACGCAGCGGACGTCGGCGACCTCGATACCGAGCTCGCGCACGGCGTACCGGTGCACGGCGTCGACAACGTCCTCACCCGGACGCGGGTGCCCGCAGAACGAGTTGGTCCACACACCGGGCCAGCTCCGCTTGGACAATGCCCGACGCGTCATGAGGATGCGGCCGTCGACGACGAGGTGGCACGAGAAGGCGAAGTGCAGCGGGGTGTCGAACCCGTGCACCGCCTCGCGGTCGGCGGTGCCGCATGGGCGGCCGTCGGCGTCGGCGAGAACCACCGAGTCGTTGGTCATCGAAGATTTCCTCATCGCGTCGAGATCGTGGAAGCGGGCACCCGCCGTTCCCCATTGTTCGTCACGGGGCATTGTCGTTCAGGGGGCACTTCGTCGCCGACGCCCGATCCGGATGGGGAGCTGTCCGTCACCCGGGATCATCCGAGCCGTCGGGTCTGTTTCCGCACCGCGACTCCGAGCTGGACCGTGCCCACGACCGCGAGTACGGCTCCGGTCACCGCGATGGCTGCGGCCAGCACCGTGACGGTGCCGGAGGCCAGGCCGGTAGCCCACCACCAGGTCGAACACAGCGCGGCGATGATCGCCAGTATCACCCGCGACGGTCGTTCCCACACGGTGACCGCACCCGGCCCGGTCATCCCGACCGCCTGCGCCGTGGCACGGGTCGTCTCGAGGATGAGGGTCAGCACCACGATCGAGACGCCCAGCCACGACGGCGCTCCCACGACCACGACGATGCCGATCAGCATGACGTCGGAGCACCGGTCGGCGACGGCGTCGTTGAGCCGGCCCCACCGCGACGCCGTTCGCGTCTGGGCCGCGATCGCGCCGTCGACGCCGTCGAGCAGCGCCGCCACCAGGATGACCAGTGCGGCGAGCAACGGCCACCAGCCCCCGAGGATCGTCAGACACAGTGCCGTCGCGGTGGCGACCACGCCGAGCACCGTGACGGTGTTGGCGGACACACCGAGCCGTGCGAGCGGGCGCGCGCACCAATGGCTGATCAGCACCCAGCCGCGCACCCACGGGTTCTGCCGCGGATCGATACCGCCGTGGAGTTCCGACCAGGCGTCGAGGGCCTCGTCCCGGGCGGGCTCCATCCGGCCGGCCGCGAGGTGTTCAGGTTCCGCGGACACGGTCCCTCCTCTGCTTCGAGATCGCCTGCCCAACCGCCCATCCGACGATCACGATGACATGCGCGACGTAGAGCCACAGCCCGACCGCCACCACGCCGCCGATCACCCGGAGCCCCCCGTACGGGATACCGACGTCGATCGGCAGGGACAGGAACAGCAGGAAGCCCTGGAAGAACCCGGCGATGAACGACGCGGTCCCGAGAGCCGTGACCGCCGCGACTCCCAGCGTCGGCTCGCCGGGCGTCACCCGCCAGTACACCCACGTCAGCGCGATGGCCACCGTCAGCCAGACGACGATGAACTCGACCACGATCCGCACCACGAGATCCCCGAGACCGCCCGTCCCGCCGCCGTCGGGCGCGAGCGTGGTGAGTGTGCCCGCGACGCCGACGACGACGAAGGCCAGCGGCGGCACGACGACGACCAGCCCCAGCACCCAGATCCGCGACCGCCAGCCGGTGAACCGGTCGTCCCGCGGATACAGCGTCATGCACGCACGGCGAAGTCCCTCGCCGTAGAACGACGCCGGGAACAGCAGCACGACAGCGCTCATCAGCGACAGCCCGGTGCCGATCACGACTGCCTCGTCGAAGACACCGCGGCCGCCCATCGCCGGCGGGATGAGCACGCGAAGCTCCGACAGGGACTCGGCGGCCGACGGGCCGCGCAGCCACGTCGTCGACCAGATTCCGAGGAGCGCCCACGGGACGACGGCGATCGCGGCGAAGTAGGTCAGCGTGGCGGCGGCAGCCGCGAGGTCCCCGCGGCCGAGGGTGGTGCGGACATCCGCCACCAGCGCACGGACGTCGAGCGTCTTCGCGTGCTCGCGGAACGAGGTCTCGCGAGTCACCGTGGGGGCCGATCGGCGCGGTGTCACCCCTCCGGGATACCCGAAAACTCCACGCCTACGCCGCAGTGGCTTGCCGCTGGTCGTGTCGGGCGATCTCCGGACGACTCCGATCCGGCGTCAGATCGAGGCGAACAGAGCCACCGCCATACCCAGCATGATGAGGGCGACGACCGCGTCGAGCACCTTCCACGCACGCGGACTGGCGAAGAACCCGGACAGCCTGCGCGCCCCGCCGCCGAGGGCGGTGAACCACAGAACGCTCGCGATGCACGCACCGAAAGCGAACGCCCACTTGCCGTTTCCGTGTCCGTTCGCGATGGCGCCCATGGTGATGACGGTGTCGAGGTAGACGTGGGGGTTCAGCCAGGTCAGGGCCAGCGCCGTGCCCACCGCGATCCAGCGTCCGGTGGACTCGGCTCCCCTGTCGTCGACCCCGGTGGCCTCGGCCTCGATCACCTCGTTGCTGCGCAGGCAGCGTCTGACGGCCAGCACCCCCAGCGCCCCCACATAGAGTCCGCCGGCCACCTTGGCGAACGTCACCACCTCCGGATGCGCGCCGACGAGGGCGCCGAGTCCGGCGACACCCGCCACGATGAGGACGATGTCGGAGACCGCACAGACCGCCACGATCGACGCGGTGTGTCGGCGCGCGACACCCTGGCGCAGCACGAAGACGTTCTGGGGTCCGATGGCGATGATCAGGCCGGCTCCGGTCAGGAGTCCGGCGAGCGCGGGAACGAGATAGACGGTCACGGGGACGACGTTAGGAGCGCCCACCTGCCTCAGTACAGCGAAAGTTTCTCACGAATCAACAGCTGAGCTTCAGGTTAGGTCGCGTCGTCGCCCAGTCCCGCGACGCGCAGGACCGCGCAGAACGCGTCGATGTAGTCGTCGATCTCCACGTCGCCGACCAGTCCCTGCTGCACGACCGCTCCCTGCATGACCGACACCATCACCTGGGCGAGGATCGTGGGTTCCGCGGGCAGTTCGTGACCCGCCGCCCGCCAGTCCGTCAAGACGCGCTCGAAGACCCCACGCAATCCACGGACGATGTCGCCCACGGTCTCGCGAAGGGCGGGATTGTTCGAGGCCTCACCCCACACCGTCAGAACCATCCGGAAACCGTCGGTCAACGGGGCGATCTCGAGCAGGATCCGTTCCGCGAGCGAACGCACCGCGGCCTCGGGTGAGGCGGGTCGGGCCCCCGGGTCGTCGAAGCCATTGATGCCCGTCTCGTATGCGACGAAGATCGACCGCGCGACCGCGGCGATCAGCTCCTCCTTCGAGGAGTAGTACGAGTAGACGGCTCCCGCACTGAGCCCGGATTCCCGGATCACGTCGGACATCGACGCGCGGTGGAACCCCTTGTCGATGAAGCAGCGGCGAGCGGCGTCGAGAATCTGCTGACTTCGTTCGAGCTTGCGTTCGTCGCTGATCTTCGGCATGCGGACAGTCTAAAACGAATATTCGTTCTTGATTCCAGCCTACGGTCGGCGCATACTCTTCAAAACGAAGGCTCGTTCTTTTTAGGAGATGTCATGACCACCGAGCTGCACCCGACGGATACCCGACCAGATGGCCCCGGCACGACCGCGGGACCCGCGTCAGGCCATGCACCGAGCTGGCGGCAGGTGGCGGCGATGATCGTCGGAATCCCGACGCTCGTGGTCGCGATCGCCGCGATGTTCGTGTCGCTGGCCGTCGATCCCGAACCACACGAGGCCCCACTGGGTCTCGTCGCACCTCCGGCCGCCGCGCAGACGATCGAGTCGGCACTCGCCGAGCGGGCGGGCCCCGACGCCTTCGTCGTCGAACGATTCACCGACGTCGACGACGCCCGCGCCGCGATCGAACGGCGCGATCTGGTGGGCGCGATCGCGGTCGGACCCGGCGGGGTCACGGTCCTGACCGCAGAGGCGGGATCCCCCGTGCTGGCGCAGGTCGTCTCCGGGGTGGGCAGTGGCATCGCCACCGCTCAACGCGTACCCGTCGCCATCGAAGCAGTCGTCCCCACCCCCGAAACCGACGCCCGCGGAACCGGTTTCGCCGCCGGATTGTTGCCGTTGCTGATCGCCGGCATGGCACTGGGCGGAGCAGCGGCGGTCGCGCTGCGCGGGCGCGTCGCGATGCAGGTGACGTTGGCGGTCCTGGGTCCGCTGATGGCCGGCTTCGGCTTCGCGGCGACATGGTCATGGCTGGGCGTCATCGACGGTGGAGTCGGCGCCGTCGGTCTCGCCGCGGCGCTGATGATCGGTGCGATCACCTGGTTCACGGTCGGCGCGGGAAGCCTTCTGGGTACCGCGGGTGTCGGGGTGTCCGCGCTGGTGATGGTGCTGATCTCCAACCCGCTGTCGGGTCTGGCGTCGTCCCCGTACCTGCTCCCCGCCCCGTGGGGAGCGATCGGACAGTGGCTGCCACCCGGCGCAGGCGGCACGCTGCTCCGCTCGGTCGCGTACTTCCCGGCCGCGAGCATCACCGGAGAAGCAGCCGTGCTCGTCGGCTGGGTGGCGATCGGCGCCGGACTGCTCGCACTCGGGGTGATGCGCGGGCGCCGGGCCGCCGAGCCGAGTTCCGTCCCGGCCTGATCCGGGTCGTCTAGCCTCGGCTCGTGGACATCAGCCAGGAAGGCCTGCGCACGCTGGCCGCGGTGCTGCGCGAGGGAACGTTCGACGCCGCGGCCACCGCCCTGCACATCACCCCGTCGGCGGTGAGCCAGCGGATCAAGGCGCTCGAGTCCGCTGCCGGCCGGGTCCTGTTGCGGCGGACCAAGCCCGCGACCGCCACCCCTGACGGCGAGGTGCTGGTCCGCCTGGCCAAACAATGGGAACTCCTGCTCGCCGAGACACGAGCCGAGTTCGTCGGCGCCCCCGACGACGACGGGCTGCCACTGGTCGAGCGTCCACGCATCCACCTCCCGATCGCCACCAACGCCGATTCCCTCGCGACCTGGTTGCTGCCGGTACTGGCACAGTTCCACCGGGAACACGCGGTGGCGGTCGAGATCTTCCGCGACGACGAGACACGCAGCAGCACCCTGCTCCGCACCGGCGACGTGCTCGCCGCGGTGACCTCGGAGCCTCTGGCGATTCGCGGGTGTGCACTCCAGTCGCTCGGCACGATGCGCTATCTGCCCGTTGCCACAACGGAATTCATCGAGACCTGGCTGCCCGACGGACCCGACGCCGATTCCCTGGCCCGCGCCCCGATGGTGCAGTTCGACCGCAACGATCACATTCAGCGGAACATCTCGGCGGCCCTCGCGGGCCGGCCCGTCGACCCGCCGGCGGTCTACATCCCGGCGTCGACCGAATACCACCGCGCCGTCACGCTCGGGATCGGCTGGGGCGCTGTCCCCGTCGTCCAGATCGCCGAGGCTCTCGACGCGGGTCGCGTCCGCCTCATCGCCGACCACCACATCGACGTCCCGCTGTACTGGCAGTACTGGAAGCTGAGTTCACCTCTGCTACAAGCACTCACGGCAAGTGTCGTCGAAGGCGCCGCCCGTGTTCTCTAGAGCCGATTCCATAGCCCGAAGCCGCGGTTCGCGCGATTTCGGACTATAGGACGGCGGGGTCGACCAGCTTCGGGTGCGCGTCGTCGACGAGGGGGTTCTCGATCTCGTCGCGCCACATGCGCGCGGCGACGTAGAAGGCCCACGCGATCGGCACCGGTAACAACCCGGCCAGCACGAACGTGGCGGTCAGTCCGATGGCCGAGGAGACGGGGGCGGCGATCGCCATCGACACCGGCATCAGCGCGACCGACACGAAGAAGTCGAGGCTGGCGATGCGACCCAGCAGCGCGGGCGGGACCCGACGCTGTAACAGCGTCCCCCACAGGACCATCGGGCCGTCGAACAAGATGCCCATGGTCACCCCGGCGGCGATGAACATCCAGGTCGAATCGGCGAGACCCATCAACACCAGCGGCAGGCTCGAGAACGCCCACAGCGAGAACATGACGGTCAGGTACCGGCGCGGCATCGGGATCGAGGCGAAGACCAGCGACGCCGCGGCCGCACCGAGCCCGAATCCGGCCAGAACCCAGGCGTGCTGGGTCGCACCTCCGTCGATGCGCTCGCGCAGCGCGAACGGGACGAGGACCTCGATCGGACCGAGCGTCGCCAGCACCAGCACACACGCGAAGAGCAGCGTCCCCCACAGCCACGGAGTCCGCGCCATGTAGACGAATCCCTCGGCCAGGTCGGTCACGATCCGGCGGACGCCGGCGCCCTCGACCGCCACTTCCGGCTGGTCCTGCGCCGCCTCTCCGAAGCGCCGTGCGGTGACCGGCGACATCGCGAGATAACAAGCACCGGAGGCGATCGCCGCGATCGCCGCCATCAGCACCGCGGGTCCCGGCGCCCAGGCACCGATGACGGCACCGGCGACCATCGGGCCGACCGCCTGAAAGACGACGGGACGGAAGAATCCCTCGATCCCGTTGGCCGCCTGCAGTTCCGAAGGCGCGACGATGCCGGGCAGGAGCGCCGAGTAGGCGGGGTAGTACATCCCGGTGGTGATACCGCCCAGCAGCGACGCCAGCACCACATGCCAGAGTTGCAGCACACCCGTGATCGACGCCAGACCGATCGCACCGAACGCGACCATCTTCGCGGCCTCGAGCCCGATCATTATGTGGCGCTGCGAGATACGGTCGGCAAGCACACCGCCGGCCAGTGTGGAGAACAGCATCCCCACCGCGGCCGCGCCGGTGGCCAGCGACACCTGGCCCGGGCCGCCACCGAGCGCGATGACCTGCCAGATCACCGCGATCGTCCACACACCGTCGGCGAACATCGCGAGGATCAGTCCGGACGCGAGCAGCCGGTACTGCCGGCGCGCGAACGGCAACAGCGCGCGGGGCAGACGGGAGTCGACGGCGGATGTCACCCTTCGAGCTTGCCCGAACCGCCAGGCGGAGTGCCAGCCGATTTTCGCAAACGCCGGTTCTCCGGTGGAGCGGTCAGCTCGCCTTCCGCGAGGACTTCTTGGCGGGGGACTTCTTGGCCGTCGTCTTGCCTGCCGAACCGCCCGAGGACGTCTTCTTCGCGGTCGACTTGGCGGCCGCCTTCTTGGCCGGGGCCTTCTTCGCGGCGGTCTTCGCCGCAGCCTTCTTGGCCGGCGCCTTCTCGGCCCCGGTGCCCTCCGTGCCGGTGTCCTTCGAGTCGGTGTCCTTCGAGTCGGCGTCCGAACCCCCGCGGTCCTTCACCGAGGCACGCAGTGCGGCGAGGAGATCGGCGACGTCGGAGTCGTCGGTGTCCTTGTCCTCGTCGTCGGATTCGGGGAACGCCTCGCCCCCCTCGGACTTCGCCTCGATGAGCTTGGTCAACTCGTTCTGATAGGTGTCCTCGAACTCCGAGGGGTCGTAGTCCGACGCCATCGACTCGATCAGGGACGCCGCCATCTGTAGTTCCTGATCGCGGATCTCGGTGTCGTCGTCGAGGAAGCCGAAGTCGGGTTTACGGACCTCGTCGGGCCACAACAGGGTTTGGAGCGTCATCACGCCGTCGACGACACGCAGCGCGGCCACGCGGGTGCGGTTGCGCAGGGTGAACGAGGCGATCGCCAGCCGGTCCGTCTCCTCCAGCGCTTTCGCCAGCAGGACGTAGGCCTTCGGCGACTTCGACGACGGCTCGAGATAGTAGGGCTTGTCGAAGTAGATCGGGTCCACCTGCTCGGCGGGCACGAACTCCAGGATCGAGATCTCGGGGCTCTTCTGCACCGGCAGCGACGCGAGGTCTTCCTTGGTGAGGATCACCGTCTCGCCGGACTCGGCTTCGTAGGCGTTGGCGATGTCGCCGTAGTCGACCTCGGTGTCGGTTCCCTCGCGCACGCGGCGATAGCGGATGCGGGTGCCGTCCGACGAGTCGACCTGGTAGGACTTGCGGTCGTGGCTCTCGGTCGCCGAATAGACCTTGACCGGCACATTGACCAGACCAAAGCTGAGGTCGCCCTTCCAGATCGAGCGCATGGATGCCATTCTGCCAGGACTTGGGCTCTGATGGCGGTAGGGAACGGCAATCCGGGTGGCGAGCACCGCTCCGGAGTGGATTTCCGGGTGTAGGCTGGGCGATACACCGGATCTCATATCTGGCGGCATTCTGCCAGCGCCCCGGTGCCGTATGGCCGCTCGACGTTGGCGGTCAGGCAGGGCGGTCGCCCAATGATCACCACCTCGCGAATTCTCGACACCGCCCCACGCAGCCGTCTGTACGGACACACAGGGGACTATCACCGGGCGCGTCCCGGGCATTCTCACCATCCGGACATCGTCGTCTCCGGTATCCAGGAGGAGGATTCTCGGCGCGTACCCGGTGACACGCTGGCCGAATGGGACGTCTGGTTCGCCCCCGCCACCGCCGCGACCCCGGGACGACCCGTCGGTGATGTGCTCGCCCGGCGCAACGTGAGACGCTCCCGCCATTCACGCACAGCGACTGTCGACGACGACTCCCACCCGGTCATCCTCTTGGCGACCGACGTCCACCGGTCGTTCGCCGAAGAGATCTGGCAGCACGTGATCCTGGCGGCAGAACGCGGCGGGACTCTCTCGGATGTGCTGATCGAAGCGGACTCGGCACGCCGATGACGACACGAACCGATCTCCCGCCCATCACCCGCAAGCTCAACTCCCAGCTCCTCGGCCTCGCCGCCGGCAGCTCGCTCGACCCCGAGACCGCGGCTGTGATCAAGGACCTCGGCGCCCACATACTCAGCGCCGTGGCGGAATTGGAGAACGACCTCATCATCGCCAAGGCCGCGACTTCCTCCCCCTCCCCCGCCGCCCCCTCCGCCTCCGCGATCCCGGCGAATGGCCGGAACGGACATCAACCCCAGGAAAGCACCTCATGACTCCAGATGCCTCACCCTCGTCACGGATACAGTTCAAACCCGCCGGATCAGACCGCGGCTCGGTCGACGGAGCGTGGTGGCCCCACACCCGAGACCTCGCCGACGAGACGCGCGCAATCGCACCCGCGATCGAAGAACACCTGAAACGACTCGAACGCGTCGGCTACGCCGTCCGCGATTGGGAATCCTCCGACACCACCAAGATCGCGATCGACGGAAAACGGATCAGTCTGGAAGGGTTCACGGTCTGGACACCGGCAACCGTCAGATTCACGGGCGCCGCGAATACGCTCACACTCGCGGTGATCCCCCCGGACACCGATGCACGGACCGCGCGCGAGATCATGACGCGAGCCACCGACAAGCACAGCACCGGAAGCGCTTCGACGCTCCTCAACCCGACATAATCGGCGGGTCCGCCGGCGCCGCTTGTGGCGAGGCAGCTGAATCCGCCGGCCGGTGACCCATCCAGCCGACATTGTGGACAATGGGGGACATGGCAGGCGGCGAGATTCTGGAGGTCGACGGCCGCCGGATCTCGATCACCAACCTCTCGAAGGTGCTCTATCCGGCGACCGGGACCCGCAAGTTCGAGGTCATCGACTACTACTCGCGCATCGCCGACGTCCTCCTCCCCCATGTACGCAATCGCCTGATCACCCGCAAGCGGTGGCCCAACGGCGTCGAATCGACCCCGTTCTTCGAGAAGAACGTCCCCGAGAGCGCGCCCGAATGGATTCGACGCCACGGCATCCAGCACAGTGAACGGGTCATCTCCTATGCGATGGCCGACGACCGCGCCACGCTGGTCTGGCTCGCCCAGATGGCCGTGCTCGAGATCCACACACCGCAGTGGCGGCTCCCCATGGGGCCCGACGGAGCGCCCATGGCCAACCGCATCGTCTTCGACCTCGATCCCGGTCCACGGGTGCCGCTGCACCGGACCGCGGAGGTCGCGTGCGAAATACGCAACTGGCTCGGCGGGGCGACCACCTACCCGGTGACCAGCGGCGGCAAGGGCATCCACCTCTACGCACGGCTTCCCAAACCCGTGACGTCCGACGCGGCGCGCAAGGTGGCACAAGAGGTCGCCAACGAGTTCGCGCGCCAGCACAGCGATTTCATCACCGCCAAGATGTCCAAGTCGCTGCGCGACGACAAGGTCTTCATCGACTGGAGCCAGAACAACGCCGCCAAGACCACCCTCGCCCCCTACTCGCTGCGTGGTCGCGAGCAACCGTGGGTGGCGGCGCCTCGCACCTGGGAGGAGATGGAGGACCCGAAGCTCGCCCAGCTGCTCTACACCGAGGTGCTCGACCGGGTCGACGAGTTCGGCGATCTCCTCGACGGTCTCGACGACCCCTACCGCGACGCCGATGACGGCGGGCCGGAACCCGTTGTCGAGCCCGCGGCGGGCCAGGTCATCAATCTGAAGGAGTACCGGCGCAAGCGCGACCAGTCGAAGACGCCCGAGCCTTTCGGCGACGAGGTGTACCGGCAGCGCGTGGAGTCCGAGAGTCCCTCCGATGAGCCCGATTCCACGGACTCCCCGACGGACCGGGCACCGATCTTCGTGATCCAGGAACACCACGCCCGACGCCTGCACTACGACTTCCGCCTCGAGCACGACGGCGTCCTGGTGTCGTGGGCGGTGCCGAAGAACCTGCCCACCGATCCCGATCAGAACCGGCTCGCGGTGCAGACCGAGGACCACCCCATGGACTACGCCGACTTCGAAGGCGACATCCCGGCGGGCGAATACGGCGGCGGGCACGTGTCCATCTGGGACAAGGGCACATTCGAGCTCGAGAAGTGGCGGGACAAGGAGGTCATCGTCCGCCTGCACGGCGAGCGCGTCCAGGGGCGGTACGCGCTGATCCGAACCGGGGAGAAGAACTGGCTCGCCCACCTCATGAGCGACGAGCCGCGGCCGATCGTCCCCGACAGCCTCACCGATCCACGCCCGATGCTCGCGACCGATGAGTCGATCGACGGTCTCAACGGCCGCGACTGGGCGTTCGAGGGGAAGTGGGACGGGTACCGGCTGCTCATCCGCTCGGTCGGCGGCGACTTCCGGCTCACCTCCCGATCAGGCATCGACATGACCGCCGACTTCCCCGAACTCGCCGGTCTCGCAGACGATCTCGGGCTCATGGACGTGGTACTCGACGGCGAGGTCGTCGCCATCGACTCCTCCGGACGCACCAACTTCACCCTCCTGACCTCGCGCCGGCACACCGACGAGCCGTACTCGCTGCGGTTACACCTGTTCGACATCCTGTTCCTCAACGGCTCGTCGCTGCTGCGCAAGCCGTGGTCGGTCCGGCGCGAGCTCCTCGAGGAACTCGCACCCGCGTTCCGCAACTCCGCCTTCGTCGAAGTTCCGCCGCTGCTCCCCGGCCCGGGATCGGCCGCTGTCGAGTACAGCCGCGAACACAATCTCGAAGGCGTTGTCGCCAAACGCCGCAACTCGGTGTACCAGCAGGGGCGTCGGTCGACGACCTGGCTGAAGCACAAGAACTGGAGCGACATCGAGGTCGTCGTCGGCGGATATCGACCGGGGCGCGGCAACCGCGCGCACACCATCGGCTCCCTGCTGATCGGTCTGCCCGAGGAGACGGGACTGCGCTACGTCGGTCGGGTCGGCACCGGTTTCACCGACGCCCAGCTGCGTTCGCTCGCCGAGGAACTCGGCCCGTTGGAGATCTCGCGGTCGCCGTTCCTGGACAAACTCGACCGCCCGGTCGAGTCGAGTGCGGTGTGGGTACTCCCCAAGATCGTCGGCGAGGTCCGTTTCATGGACTGGACGACGGCCGGACACCTGCGTCACCCCAGCTGGCGGGGAATCCGCCGGGACAAACTGCCCGGCGACCTCTGAGCTGCGACGGCACTGCGACCGGACGAGAACAGGAGCGTGGACATGACCGGCGAGACGATCACCATCGCCGCGGCCGACGATGACACCGATGCCTATGTGGCCCGGCCTGACTCGTCGTCACCCGGCGCCCTTCTACCCGGCGTGCTGTTCCTCACCGACGTGATCGGACTACGACCTCGGATCGAGGCCATGGCCGACCGCATCGCGTCGTGGGGTTATGTCGTGCTGGTACCGCACCTGTTCCACCGGTTCGGGTCCCCCGCCGACTGGGCACCCACCGAGGATCTCCTGCTACCCGAGGCTCGGGCCGCGTTCTTCGGATCCGCGATGCCTCGGGCGCGGACCCTCACCCCCGACGCGGTGCGCCCCGACCTCGTCGCCTACCTCGACGCGCTGCGCTCCCTGCCGGGCGTCGCGCCCGGCCCGATCGGTGTCACCGGCTACTGCATGGGCGGTCGGCTCGCGCTGAACATCGCAGCCGCCCGGCCCGACGATGTGGCCGCGGTCGGCATGTTCCACACCGGCGAACTCGTCACCGACGACCACGACAGTCCGCACCTGCATCTGGTCGGCATCAACGCATTCGTCCTCGCGATCCACGCCGACAGGGACCGGTCGCTACCCGCCATGGCAGTGGCCCAGTTCGAACACGCCCTGATCGGCGGGGGCGTGGCGCATTCGGCGACCGTCTACCCCGGTGCACCGCATGGCTATACGATGTCCGACCTGGAGGCCTACCACCACGAGGCCTGCGAACATCACTTCACCGAACTCGAGGCCCTGTTCGGCAGGACCTTGTCCGAGTGAGTCGGTCGCGGCACGTGGCCGGACAACCGGCAATGAGATGCGCTGTCGCTGCGACGTTCACAGCCAATCCACAGAGGATTCCGAACCCGACCCCACACTACGAGTCCACTCTCGACACATGAGAAGAAGCAAGAACACCGTCTCCGTCCCGCTCGTGGTCCTCGAAGATCCCGCCGCCATCGATTACGCCCACGCCCTGTTCCGCCTCGACATCCCGGTGGCCGTCGTCAGCAGCGAGTACTCCGCCGTCTTGCCGTTCATGGTGGGAAACAACGGGTACACGGCGGCACTCGTCGCCGATGTCGACGATCCCGAGCAGCTCGCCGAGGCGATCGTGATCATCGAACGGCGCTTCGGCCGAGTCGATTCCGTGATCCGCTACGCCACCGATCTCCCCACCGCCCGCGCCTCCTGAGGATCACGGACCCACCTCAGGGAGCAGGCCTCCTCACGAGGCGGGCGTCGACTCCGGTGCACCGATCGGGCGTCCTTGGCGCAGCGGGAGTTCCTTCCACGTGATCGTGCCGATGATGGCCAGCAGCGAGATGATCGACACCGCCAGGAACACGCGGTCCATCGAGTCGGCGAAGCCCTCCTTGATCGGCTGTGCCACCTCGGTGGGCAGCTTCTCGATGACGGAGGTGTCACTCATGACGCTGTCCGACGATCCGGCCGCGGCGCCGGGGTTCTGCGCGGCCGCGATGAGCGACTGTCCGAACGCGCTGACTTGCGGGTCGCTGCTCTGGGAGGCCTCCACGACCGCGGCCCGGTACTCGGGCTGGGCTGCCGCGGCGACCATCTCGTCCTGGATGCTCGGCCCCATGAACGAGAACAGCATCGAGAAGAAGACCGCGACGCCGAGTGTCCCGCCGATCTGGCGGAAGAAGGTGGCGGTACCGGTGGACAGGCCCATGTCCGTGGGCGGCAGGATGTTCTGCATGGCCAGGGTGATCGGCTGCATCAGGTTGCCGAGACCGAAACCGAGCAGCGCCGCCATCAGCATGACCAGGTAGACCGGGGTGTCGGTGCCGACCAGGTGCAGCAGAAAGGTGGCGGCGGTGATCAGCACCGCACCGACGATCGTGAAGATCTTGTAGCGGCCGGTACGGGAGATCAGCTGGCCCGACAGGATCGAGCCGGTCATGAGACCGAGCACCATGGGCAGCATCTGCAGCCCGGCGACCATCGGGCTCGATCCGCGGAGGACCTGAAAGTACTGCGGCAGCATCGAGATTCCGCCGAACATGACGGCACCGATGACGACCGAGATGATGATGCCCTGGCTGAACACCCGGTTCTGGAAGACGCGCAACGGAATCAGCGCGTCGTCGCCCATCTTGTGCTCGATCCAGATGAACGCGGCGATACCGAGCACGCCGATCACGTAGCAGAGAATCGAGAGCCCGGAGCTCCAACCCCATTGGCGCCCTTGTTCGGCGACGATGAGCAGCGGCGCCACCGCGACGGCGAGCGCTGTCGCGCCCCAGTAGTCGGTTCGCCCGCCGACACCCTTCTGCTGGTCGTAGTTGAGCACCTTGTAGACCACGAAGAGTGCGACGAGGCCGATCGGCACGTTCACGAGGAACACCCAGCGCCAGCCGGCCACCCACAGAATCGTCGTCTGGCCGGCGAACAGGCCACCGAGGACCGGGCCGAGAACACTGGAGGTACCGAACACGGCGAGGAAGTAGCCCTGGTACTTGGCACGTTCGCGCGGCGGCACGATGTCGCCGATGGTGGTCAAGGCGAGGGTCATCAGCCCGCCCGCGCCGAGTCCCTGGAAAGCGCGGAACGCGGCCAGCTCGTACATCGACGTGGCGATCGTGCACAGCAACGAACCGACGATGAAGATCGAGATCGCCAGCAGGAAGAACGGTTTGCGGCCGTAGAGGTCGGACAGTTTGCCGTACAGGGGTGTCACGATCGTCGCGGTGACGAGGTAGGCCGTGGTCACCCAGGCCTGCATGTCGTAGCCCTGCAGGTCGTCGGCGATGGTCCGGATCGCAGTCGACACGATGGTCTGGTCGAGCGCGGCGAGGAACATGCCCATCATGAGTCCGGCCAGGATGGTCAGGATCTGGCGATGGGTCAGTCCGGCACCGGCGACCTCATCGTCGTGGGCCACTGTGTCGGCGCCCGACGGGGAGTCTGTCATTGTCGTCCTTTCACGGGTTTCATGCATCCGCGTCCGGCGTGCGGGCTGGGCACGCCGGGTTGAGGGCCGCGTCGGCAGCGTCGACGAATCGTCCGAGAAGCCTGACCAGGGTGTGCAGTTCGTCGTCCGACCAATCCGCCATGACGCCGGCCATCGCTGATCGCCGGATCTCGCGCATACCCAGGACGCGGTCCCGGCCCGCGTCGGTGATGACGAGCAGGGTCGCACGTCCGTCGTCGGGGTCCGCCTCACGGCGGATCAGTCCGTGGTCCACGAGCTGTGCCACATGACGACTCACCGTCGACGGATCGGCACTCATCGCCTCGGCGAGCTCACGGGATCGCATCGATCGTCGGGAGAGGGGGAACAGTGCCTTGAACGCAGCCGCCTCGAACTCACCCTCGCGCGTCCGGAACGTGGTGTGGACCGCCCGCTCGCGGATGCGCACGAACCGCTGCAGCGTCTCGAACAGGTCGTCGAACGCCTGCTGATCGAGAGCCGGCACAGCACTCACCTCCGGGCGACGTCTTTACTTTCCCTTTGCAATTAGTTGCGGTGTGCAACTAGTTGCCGATCGCAAGTGTGCGCGCACACGCGAGAGAATGCAAACAGTTCGATGCCGGGGATCGGGTGGTCGCCCGGGTACGCACCCGAAGACAGCCGCCGACCTGCCAGGTCGGGGGTTGGCAGGTCGGCGACTCACCCTCATGTCGCTCGCGGGCCGTCCGACGTTACCGGCGTCGATCGGAGAAGCGGGCTGAGCCACATCGGCGGCGCGGAAGTGCGTTGCGCCTCGTGGCGCAGTGGGCGATGCATCGCCGGACCCTGCCTGCGGTTAGCCTCGTGGGAGTCAGGAACCGTGACAGGAGCTCTTCGTGTTCGTTGTCGCCCACATCAGCGACCTGCATTTCAACGGGACTCGGTTCAATCGGGCCCGCATCCAGGCCGCACTGAGCTACATCAATGCTCGTGCCGCGGGCATCGACGTCCTGCTGGTGACCGGCGACATCGCCGACGAGGGTGCGGCCAGCGAGTACCGCGAGGCCCACGGGGTGCTCGACAGTCCGCTGCCGATGCTGATCACGGCCGGCAACCACGACGTCCGCGAACCGTTCAGCGCCGCCCTCATCGGCACCGAGACCTCCGGTCCGATCAATCACGCCCGGACGGTGCGCGGACGCGACGGTTCCGATGTTCTCTTCTTGATGTGTGACAGCTCCATACCCGGCCGCAACGACGGCCGCCTCGACGACGCGACGATCGCCTGGCTGTCGGACCGGCTCAGCGCGACACCCTCGGACACCCCGGTGTTCATCGCTTTTCACCATCCGCCGGTCGAGTTGCACATGCCGTTCATGGACTCGATCCGCCAGTACGACGAGGACCGCCTCGCCGCCCTGGTCGGACAACATCCGAACATCGTCGCGTTCCTCTGCGGACACGCGCACACCCCGGCGGTGACCACCTTCGCCGAACGCCCGCTGTGCGTCGCGCCGGGTGTGTCGTCGACGCTCAACCTCCCATTCGAGGGCCGGGAGGTCGTCAATCGCGGTCAGCCGCCGGGGATCGCGTTCCACCTCTACGAGGACGAGCGGTTCGTCACCCACTTCCGATCGGTGATGTTCTGACGCGTGCCCGCAGCAGCATCGTCAACGCGCAGATGTCGTTTCGGGATCGCGGCGCCGGGAGCGGAGCGAATCGTCACCGGTGACCGGCGCGATGCTCTGCGGAGTGACCTCGTAGACACGTGCGGTCGCGATGTCGAAGTACAGTCCGACGATGCGCAGTCGCGCGTCTGCCGCGGCGCGTCCGACGAGCGGGTGCCGCGCGAGCGTCTCGATCTGCTTCGCGACGTTCACCACGGCCAACTGGTCGACCTCGGCCATTCCCAACTCGGCCGCGGCGCGTCCGGCCGGGTGCCCGTGCCGGAAGGCCACTCGGCTCGGGACCGCGTGCTTGAGCCAACGCTGGATCGGCGTCTGCTCCGACGGGGTCGCCGATCCGGTCTGGTGGTCGTGATTGTCTGACCGTTCGCTGTCGAGCAGCGCGTGCATCGCCCCGCACGACGAGTGACCGCAGACGACGATGGACGACACCCCCAGCTCCCCGATAGCGAACTCCAGTGCGGCCTCGACTGATACGTCGTCACTGTCGGTCGGGATCAGATTGCCCACGTTGCGCACCGTGAACAGGTCGCCCGGACCGCTGGCGGTGATGATGTTGGGCAGCAGCCGCGAGTCGGCACATGTCACGAAGAACGAATCGGGGTCCTGCGCCTCGGTGACATCGGCCAGCATCGCGCGCAGGGCGTCGGCATGCTCGTTCTCGTACTCGTCGACTCCGCCGAGGACCGACCGGAGCGCGGCCGGACGGTCCGGGTCCACCGACGTCTCCGACTCGGTTCGATTGCGCCACGGTGTCAGTCCGGCGAAACCGGAGGTGTGGCGCCGCGGTGGACGTCGAGGGGCGTCGACGAGCCGGGCACGCCCCTTCTCGACGACGAGCACCGTGCCGCCGCCGGCCTCGTGCGCCCAGCGGAAGTCCTCGAGCATCTCCGACGCCGCGTTGTCGAGGAAGTCGGTGTCGAGTTCGAGCGTCAGGTGCGCCCCGTCCGGCACCTGCGACAACGCCTTGTTCAGCTTCGGCAATGACAGGAAGCTCAGCGAGCCGCGCACGCGTACTGTCCATTGCTGCGCACCATCGTCGGTACCGCTTGCCTCCGAGATGATCTCGGCGCGGACCACCCGCCACACGACGAGTCCGATCGCCACCGCCAGGCCGATGCCCACGCCCTCGAGCAGATTGAGGAAGACCACCGCCACCACCGTGATGACATAGACCCACAGATCTCCGGTGCGCAGCGCGATCCGCATGTGTGCCAGCTTCACCAGCTGGATGCCGATGACCACCAGCAGGCCCGCCAGAGCAGCCATCGGGATCTGCTCGACCAGCCCGGTGAGCAGCGCGGCGAAGACCAGCACCCACACGCCGTGCATGACCGCCGACGCCGAGGTCCGCGCGCCGGAGTTGACGTTGGTGGTGCTGCGCACGATCACACCGGTGACCGGCAGTCCGCCGAGCATCCCCGAGGTGATGTTCGCACTGCCCTGCCCGAGCAGTTCGCGATTGAGGTCGCTGCGCGGACCGGTGTGCATCTTGTCCACCGCGACCGCGGACAGCAGCGACTCGACGCTGGCGATCAGCGCGACCGTCAGCACCCCGAGAAGCACTGCAGCCCAACTGCTGTCGGGGAGTTCGGGAAGAGTGATGGCTTCGAAGAAGTTGCCGTCGATGCTGATCCGTTCGACGTCGAGGCCGAAGACGATCGTCAACGCCGTCGCACCGACGATCGCCACGAGCGGGCCGGGCACCTTGCGCACCGCGGCCGGCATCAGCGGCCAGATGAGCAGGACGGCGATCACCGTGCCACCCACGAGCGCGTCCGAAGTCTCGATGTCCGCCAGTCCCGCGGGCAGCGAGGTCACGTTCTCCCACGCACTGCTCGCCGAACTCCCGCCGAGCAGCACATGGATCTGCTGCAACGCGATGGTGATGCCGATACCGGCGAGCATCGCGTGGACGACCACCGGCGCGATGGCCAGCGCGGCGCCCGCGATCCGGCTCAGACCGAACAGGATCTGCAAGACGCCCGCACCGACGGTGATGAAACATGTGACGCGCCAACCGAAGTTGGCGACCATGTCGGCGACGACCACGGTCAGACCAGCGGCCGGTCCCGAAACCTGTAGTGCGCTACCACCTATCAGCCCGGCAACGATCCCACCGACGACCGCGGCGATGAGCCCGGCCAGTACGGGGGCATCCGACGCGATCGCGATACCCAATGACAACGGAAGGGCCACAAGGAAAACGACGAGAGATGCGGGTAGGTCGTACCGCACCACCTCGCGAATTCCGGGGCCCCGACTCCCCATTTTTCGCATATGTCCGACGCTACCGACGGTTTGTTGACATCAGATGAACTCCCGCGGCGTAATGCTGTGAAACCGCAGGGCAGCAGGGCGGAACTGTGATTCACTTCACGCCGATCGGCCACGGGGGCGGTCGGATCCGGGTGTCAGGCCGACGATCCCGCCTTCAGGAGTTCCTGGAGGATCTTCCCGCCGATCTCCGGGATGAGACCGGGGCCGGTCTCGGGGAGATTCTGCGGAAGCAGACCGGGTTCATGGGTGGCCGGGATGCGTGCGGTCCGGGTGGCTTCCAACCTGATACCGGTCTGCTGGGCCTTGGTGAGCGGGGTTCGGTACTTCTCGAGGTCCGTTGCGGTGGTGAGGGACCCGACGACCCGCAGACCCATGGCTCCGAAGTCCGCGGCACCGCGTCGGATGTGATTGGGCGACGTGACGAGCACGATGTCCCGGATACCCTGCGCCCGCAGGATCTCGGCGGTGTTCTGCGCGTTGCCCACCGTCGACCCGGACTTGTCCTCGACGAGGATGCGGCTCGCGCTGACACCGTTCTCCAGGAGCCACGTCCGCATCGCGGCCGCCTCGGTGATGCCCTTCTTCGGCACGCCTCCGGTCACCACGAGGGGAGCCCCGGGCGTCACCTCCGACTGCGCCTTGCCGGCCGACACCCGGTTGACGAGTTCCGGCGCCATCTTCCCGTTCGCATTCAGTCCGTACCCGAGCACGACGATGGCCACTCGCCCGGACACCGGTTGAGGTGTGGTCGCCGGCACGATCTGCGCGGCGGTCGCGACACCCGAGATGATGTTGCGCGCCGTCGTCGCCAACGCCGGATTGATCATCGCCAGTCGGTTGAGTGCGGACCGGCCCACCACGACGTCATCGAGCTGGTCCGACCAGATCGCCTGGAGTGCAAGTGCATCGGAATCGGCGGGCGCCACCGCGAGGACCTGCTGCAGGAGTTCGAGGCCGCCCGCGACGTCACCCCCGGCGAACTTCGACTGCGCGTTGTTGTACAGACCGGCCGGGTCGATCGCGGACGCTGTCGTCACCACCGAGGCGTCCTGCGCCGGCAATGTCCCGACCGCCACGCCGCCGAGCGCGGCGACGGCGATCGCCGCCACCGCCGCAGTTGTCCTCCGCTTAACTCTGGTAACACCAGTCACTCGCGTAACAGTACGAGAGGTACGCAACGACCCCACACCCGTTCGATCCCAGATCGGTAACGGGTGCGGGGTCGGATGCGGCGGGCGAAGCTCAGCGCTTCAGGCCGGCCACCTTCAGCAGTTCCGGACGACGCAGGGCCAGACCGATCCACATCAGCACGCCGGTGTAGACCGCGAACAGGACCGTGTCGAAGAGTGGTGCCTCGATCCGCATGTTGGCGGTCACCGCACCACCCAGGTAGGCGGTGATGCCCAGAGCGCCCAGGACCGCGGTGCGCGGGATGGCGAACACGATGAGACAGACCAGCAAGACGACACCCATCACAAGCGCCTGATCGATCGGGAAGCCCAGCTTCGCCATCGAATCGACCACCTCCTGCGGGCGCGTCAGCTTGATGACGATGTCGAAGGCGAGGAACGCGCCGACGAGGACGCTGATGACGATTCCCGTGGTGCGCCGCCGGTTCCGGCGGGCCGGTCGCGCCTCGTCGGAGGACGTGATGTTGGTCGTGGCCGCCGGGCTGGCGGTGTCTCCGGTGGTGCTGTTGCGAGTCATGATGGCCTCCTGGCGAGTGGTGCGAGTGGGTTGTGCAGGGATAGACACGCCTGCTCGCCAGAACTCATCGTCGGATCGGCCTGCACCCTCGGGGACGGACTGGCGTCGTTGTCCGGGCACCGCAGAGATCACTGGCCTGACGACGATCGACGACTACGCGGCCGACCTTGCGAGGTTTACGCGAGACGAGTTGCGTTCCTTCCATTCCCATACCGCGTAGAGCACCTCGGTGGTGTACCCCAGGTCCATCCGACCCCCACCGATCGGGACCGTCGCCTCCACACCCACCCGCGGATCAGGCCGCCACCCAGCAGGTCTCACCGTCGGCGGAGCAACCGCGATCTCGGCCCCGTCAGGCCGGTGAAACGTGAACCGCTGCAACCCATGCGCAGTGATCGAGAACTCACCCCGATGCAACGACCGGTGACACGACCCGCACCCAACAAAGCCAGCTTCCCCGGCTGCCCGGGAACCCTGCGACTCACCACATCTCGAGTCGACGCGCCGCACCGAGCCTCGGCCACCTCCTCCTCAGGCAACGCCGGACCATCATCGAGATGAGCGGACTCCACCCCCTCACCGGCATGAATGAGGATCTCCACACCCGGCGCAACGTCAGGCATCGCGATCCCGTCATGCACCATGCCGGCCATCACCACCACCGCCGGCGCCACATCCGACGGCACCTGCCGCCACAGATCCCGACGCCGCGACGGAACCACCTCCAATTCGCCGTCACCCGACTCCGGTTCAGTGTTCCGCGGAACACTCGCAGCTGTAGGCAGATCCGCATCTTCGCAGGTCCGGGTGCGTTCATACTCCGCGCGCACCGCACCGGCCAGAAACCGCGCCCCATCCAACGGACTCAACCTCAACGACACCGACAACGACCCGTCAGCGTTCCACTTCCACCGACCCGTCGACTCCACCGGCGGAGCACTGCCCTCGGCGACCCCGCGGGTGCGGTCGATCTGGCCCATCGCCCGCACCGCCCGATCCAACTGACTCGCCGTGCACGACAGCGCCACATTCACCAACTCCTGCTCGCGCTCCGGCGTGGCCACCCGCGTCAACGCGCGCACCTTCGAATACGTCAGGCGACCTTCGCCAAATGCCTTGCGGATCACCGGCAATTCTCGTATCGCCTTTGCGACTCTCAGGTGCTCGTGCGCCGTTCGCGGTGCAATGCCGGCCTTCCACGACAACCAGTGCGCCAGTGAATGAATCCCCGGCCCCCGCCACGACTCCCGCTCGTCCAGTTCCCCCACCAGGTCAAGGAAACCCGCTGTCAGCGCCGTGATCTGCGCGGCATACCCGAGCACCCTCGCCTCGAGAACCTCATCAGACAACGACCCGGGATCCGCACCGTCGAACATCGACGCAACGTCCCCGACCGAACGAAAAGCACTGACCCCCACCGCAACCCCCTGAACCGAACGAAAGGTACGAGAACAAGATATCGGGCACCACCGACAATTCTCCGGGCCACAAACCCGAGGTCACGAGTGTTCCGCGGAACACGAACTGTGGATCATCGCTATTCACCCTCGTCATATTCTCGATGCTCCGAGCGGCCTCGATCCCGGCCCGGAGATCACTACTGAGAGGCAACCAGCTTGACGAGCGGATACTCCCGCGATGACTTCTTCTGGTACTTGGCGTATCTCGGTTGCGCCTCGACCACCCGGTTCCACGCCGTCGCGCGCTCATCCGCGTCGAGTACGACCGGCCGCACGGCCACCGGCACCTCCCCGTGGCGCTCGACTGACACGCCTCCGGGATTCGCTGTCAGATTGGCGAACCAGTCCGGGTTCCTGTCGCCACCACCCGATGCGACGACCAGCCAGTGGTCGCCGTCGGCGAACCAGCTCAGCGGCGTCTCGCGCACCAGGCCGGACCGCCGACCGGTCGTGCGCAGGATGAGCATCTCCATACCCCACATCGATCCGGACTTGTTCCGGATGCGGGTGACGGTGCGCTCGTTCATCTTTCGCTGATACCAGAGCGACAGGGATCGTGGTGACAGGGACATCTCTTCTTCCTCCGTGGCCGATCGGGCGATTGGCGTCGACACTACGGCCCGACGCGCGGGGGTCGCTTCTCGATTCCTGCTCGATCACGACTGGACACCGCGACCACTGGTCCTTGATCCGAAAGAACCCGCAGAACCCACTGGCCCGCCCTGCTCCCTGATCCGAAAGATGCGACCCCCATGCTCCCTGAGGAGCGTCCGGAGCTTGCGAGGGCGCGTCACGAAGGGTCTGGCAGGCCCCACTCGCCAAACCCTTCGTGGCTCGTCGCTATCGCTCCTCGCACCTCAGGGAGCAGGGGTGGCTCGCCTCGCTCACACCTGAAGGGAGCAATGAACTGCGAGACCCCGGCAACCAGAACGGTAGCCGGGGTCCCGAGAGGTACGCGAAAACGCTAGAGCGCCTTGAGTTCCTCGATGACGCTGTCGACGCTCTTCTTGGCGTCGCCGAAGAGCATGCTGGTTCCGTCGGCGAAGAACAGCGGGTTCTCGATGCCGGCGTAACCGGAACTCATCGACCGCTTCAGCACGATGGTGGACCGCGCCTCGTCGACGTTGAGGATCGGCATGCCGTGGATCGGCGAACTCGGATCGTTGCGCGCCGCGGGGTTGGTGACGTCGTTGGCGCCGATGACGATGGCGACGTCGGTCCGGCTGAACTCACCGTTGATGTCGTCCATCTCTTTCATCGAGTCGTACTCGACGTCGGCTTCGGCGAGCAGCACGTTCATGTGACCGGGCATGCGGCCGGCGACCGGGTGGATCGCGTACTTGACCTCGACGCCCTTGGCCTCGAGCAGCTTTGCCATCTCCTTGACCGCGTGCTGGGCCTGCGCCACGGCGAGACCGTAACCGGGAACGACGATGACCTGGTTGGCGTAGGCCATCTGGATCGCGGCGTCGGCGGCCGAGGTCGCCTTGACGGTGCCGCCCTCGGCGCCGGGGCCGCCTGCGGCAGCGGCATCGCCGCCACCGAAGGAGCCGAACACGATGGCCGGGATCGACCGGTTCATGGCCTTGGCCATGAGGTTGGTCAGGATCGAACCCGAGGCGCCGACGATCATGCCGGCCACGATCAACGCCGTGTTGTCCAGAGCGATACCCGCGGCCGCAGCCGACAGACCCGTCATCGCGTTCAGCAACGAGATCACCACCGGCATGTCCGCGCCGCCGATGGGGAACACCACGAACAGTCCCATCACGCCCGCGGCTACCAGTAGACCCACCATCCACCAGATGCTCGCGCCCCCACCGTTCGAGGCGTCGACTCCGAGGTAGATCGCCACACCGAGTGCGACGATGAGCAGCACGATGTTGGCGGCCTGGAACAGCTTGGCGTTGGAGACGAACGTCTTCTCCAGCCCCTTGGGCATGATCTCCTGCAGCTTGGCGAAGGCCACCAACGATCCCCAGAACGAGATCGAGCCGATGATCGCCGCGATCAGCGAACCGATCACCAGCGGCGAGGCGGGTTCAATGTTGTGGAACGTCGAGAACCCGGAGGTCTCGATGAACTCTGCCCACGCGATGAGCGCGACGGTGCCACCGCCGACGCCGTTGAACAGTGCGACCAGCTGCGGCATCGCCGTCATCTTGGTCTTCAGTGCCGGCGGGATACCCAGTGCGACACCGAGGATCAGACCCACCGCGATCAGCACCCAGTTGATCGTCGGCACGCCCTCGGTCGAGTGTCCGTCGGAACCGACCGCACCCTCATTCCAGACGTAGAGCAGCGTCGCGGCGACGGCCAGGCCCATACCCACCGCGGCGATCCAGTTGCCGCGCACCGCGGTCTTGGGCCCGGTCAGGCCCATCAGACCGTAGATGAACAGGGAGAACGACACGATGTAGAGCGCGGTCACCAGATAGGCGATGCCTTCGCTCGGGGTGTGCGCGCCTGCCGCGAGCACCAATTGCGAGCCGTTCACTTGGCCGCCTCCTTCTTACCCTTGAACATGCCCAGCATCCGGTCGGTGACCGCGAAGCCACCGATCACGTTGAGCGTGCCGAAAACCAGCGCGACGAAGGCGATGATGCGCACACCCCACCCGGCGTCGGCGGGCAACTTGCCCAGGACGACCAGCGCGCCGAGCACGACGATGCCGTGAATGGCGTTGGTGCCCGACATGAGCGGTGTGTGCAGGGTGTTGGGGACCTTGGAGATGACGGCGAAGCCGACGAACCCGGCGAGCACCAGGATCGCGAGATTCGCGAGAAGTCCGGCATACATCAGGCAGACACCTCCTGTGCCTCGCGTGTGACACACGCGGCCGCAACGACCTCGTCGTCGAAATCCGGTGTGATGGAGCCGTTGTCGTCGAGCATCAGCTCGATCAACGCCAGCAGGTTCTTCGAGTACAGCTCACTGGCGTGCTCGGGCATGGTCGCCGGCAGGTTCAGCGGTGCCGCGATCGTCACGTCGTGCTTCACGACGGTCTGCCCCGGTTCGGTCAGCTCGCAGTTGCCGCCGGTCTCGCCCGCGAGGTCGACGACCACGCTGCCCGGCTTCATGCCCTCGACCGCGGCCGCGGTCACCAGGCGCGGGGCCGGACGACCCGGCACCAGCGCGGTGGTGATCACCACGTCGAACCCCTTGATGGCGTCTTCGAGCGCTTGCTGCTGCTGTGCGCGCTCGTCCTCGGTGAGCTCACGGGCGTACCCGCCCTCACCGGCCGCGTCGATTCCCAGGTCGAGCCACTGGGCGCCGACCGAACGGACCTGCTCGGCGACCTCGGGACGCACGTCGTACCCGGTGGTCCGCGCACCCAGGCGCTTGGCCGTCGCCAGTGCCTGCAGACCCGCCACGCCGACGCCGAGTACCAGCACCGTCGCCGGCTTCACCGTTCCGGCGGCGGTTGTCAGCATCGGGAAGAACCGCGTCGACACATCCGCCGCCACCACGACCGACTTGTAGCCCGCGACGTTGGCCTGCGAGCTCAGCGCATCCATCACCTGCGCCCGGGAGATACGCGGGATGGCCTCCACCGCATACGCCTCCACACCGGCCGCGCGTAGCGTGCCGATCTGATTGTCGGCGTTACGCGGCGCGAGGAAACCGATCAGCTTCTGCCCACTGCGCAGTTTCGCGATCTCGGAATCCGACGGCGGCGACACCCGCAGAACCACATCGGCGCCGTACGGATCGCCGATCGTCGCTCCGGCTTCGGTGTACGCCTCGTCGGGGATCAGAGCGCCGAGACCGGCCCCCGACTCCACCACGACGGGCACACCCTTGCCCACCAGCGCGGCAACGACCTTCGGGACCAGCGCCACCCGGCGCTCCCCCTCGGCCGTCTCGCGCACGACACCCACTGTCATCTGTCTCACCTGTCTGATCCGGCGCCGCTCACCGCGGCGCCGCTGGTTGGCGCCTGTGCTCGGCGCGTCTTGTCAACGAGGTGACCTGCTCCCAGATCGTGCAGCTCCGCCATGTGTGTCGGCGAAACGGACGACCTGGCGCAGGTCACGAGTGCACGGGTGGGACTAGGGATGACTGTCACCCGGCTCACATAAATGTGCGTTGAACATAACATGCGTTCTCAGCGGGAACTCAGGTGAGTCAGATACCTCACTCAACCCTTGACGCTGCGGTTTCGCTCATTTCTGGACACATGTCTGAACAGGTGTCGTCCGCCCGCCTTCCTTCGGAACACCCCGCGGCCGCCAGCTCGGAGGAGCACCCACCTGTCGAACCCCTCCGGTCCGGCGCTCGAGAGGCCTTCCCTCCGCTGTCATTCCAGGTCGCGAAAGGCGATGTCGAGCAACTCCAGCCTCGAACGATCATCCGGATCGTTGGCCCACGCGATCATGGCCAGCTGGAAAGCGGCAAGGCTGGCTTCGACCAGCACGTGAGCTCGAAGATCGGCGTCCGTGCCCCGAAGCCGTTCCGCGACAATCGGCGTGAGCAGTTCCGCCCACGCCAGGTGCTTCTCGACATTGCGGGCGCGCAGCGTCGACGTGCTCGACAACAGGCGCATCGCGACCCGGTAGCGGGGTGCTGACGATCCCTGTTCGACCAATTCCGAGTACGCGGCGTGCAAGGACTTCAGAACCGGCTCGTCGCCGTTCCGCGCGAGGAGCGCATCCCGCACGAACTCGCCGTTGGCCTCGAGCATGCCGATGACCAGGTCCTCCTTGGCCGGGAAGTAGCGATGCACACTGCGCGCCGACACGCCGGCGACTTCGGCGATCTGCTCGATCGTCACGGCCTCGAAACCCTGTTCGGCGAACAGATCGATCGCCACATCGGACAGGCGCTGCCGCACGGCATCCCTGGCTACTGCGCGAAGTCCTCCGGAAGCGTCGCCCACACTCATCACCCCACCCTAACGGCCTGACAGAGACTGCGGACCGTGTCGCTGTCCGACTTGATTGTCAGATTCTGACACATGTGGCGTAGTGTGACTCTCAGCGACGAAAGGACAGGTCATGCGGACACGCGAACTCGGACGCCAGGGACTCACGACGTCAGTGCTCGGCTATGGCGCGATGCGCATCGCACTGGGGACCGACACCAGCACGGACGACGCGTCGATCGCGGCGATCCGCCGCGCCGTCGACGACGGTGTCACGCTCTTCGACACCGCGGAACTGTATGGCTGGGGCAGGGGCGAGCGGCTGCTGGGCAGAGCGCTCGCGCCCGTTCGCGACGACGTCACGATCGCGACGAAGTTCGGTTTCGAGCCGCCCCTGGAGCCGAACTCCCGACCCGACCACATACGCGATGTCGTCGACAACAGCCTCCGCCACCTCGGAGTCGATCACATCGACGTGCTCTATCAGCACATCGACGACCCGGCGGTGCCGATCGAGGAAGTCGTCGGGGTGATGACGGAGTACGTGGACGCCGGCAAGGTCAAATACCTGGGCTTGTCCAACACGAACGCGGAGAACATCCGCCGGGCCCATTCCGTGCACCCGATCAGCGTCCTGCAGACCGAGTACTCGATCTTCTCCCGTGAGTCCGAGGCGGTTCTGGACTTGCTGGAGGAACTGGGCATCGGCCTCGTCGCCTATGCCCCGCTCGCACGAGGATTTCTGACCGGAGCCGTGCAGCCCCGAGATGCCCTGGCGGCCGACGACTTCCGCCGTCGCTCACCGTGGTGGCGACCGGACAACTTCGAGGCGAATCTCGACATCGTCAGGCGGCTGGCCGACCTCGCCCAGGACAAAGGTGTGACTCTTTCACAGCTGGCGTTGGCGTGGCTCGTCGCCCGGAAGCCGTACATCGTCCCCATCCCCGGATCCGGCGACGCCGAACGGGTTGCACAGAACAACGCCTCCGCCGACCTCGAGCTCAGCGTCGACGATCTCGCCCGCATCGACCGGATCGCCCCGCACGGCGGCATCGCCGACTGACGGTCAATTCAGCTGTCGCAGTACAAGTTCTGCGCCACCAGTTCACGAATCAACAAGTAGAAAAGAGGAAGACATGTCCGGTTCACGACTCAGCGGCAAACGTACACTCATCACCGGTGGAACCACCGGCATCGGGCTCGCCACGGCGAAGCTCTTTCTGTCCGAGGGCGCCCGCGTGGTGATCACCGGCGTCAACCCGACGTCGTTGGCGCAGGCGCAGGAGGAGCTGGGATCCGAGGTCCTCGTCGTGGCCGCCGATTCAGCGTCGGTGGAGGCACAGCGCCGACTCGCAGCCACGATCGCCGATCACTACGGCCGGCTCGACGTCGCGTTCCTGAACGCAGGGGTGTCGGTGTGGCAGCCCATGGAGAACTGGGACGAGGAGAGCTACGACCGAGTCTTCGACATCAACGTGAAGGGTCCCTACTTCCTCACCCAAGCGCTGATGCCCGTCTTCGCCGACCCGGCGTCGGTGGTCCTCAACACCTCGGTCAACGCCCATGTGGGGTCCGCGAACTCGAGTGTGTACGGTGCGTCCAAAGCGGCACTGCTCAACCTGTCCAAGACGCTCACTAGCGAGTTCCTCAGCCGCGGAGTGCGTTTCAACGCCGTCAGTCCCGGTCCGGTCGAGACCCCGCTGTACGACAAGATGGGCTTACCCGTCGAGCATCGCGATCAGATGGCCACCAACATCACCGCCGGCATCCCGGCCGGGCGATTCGGGACCGCGGACGAGGTCGCGCGCGCCGTCCTCTACCTGGCGTCGGATGAATCGGCATGGACCGTGGGCTCTGAGATCGTGGTGGACGGCGGTCGGATGCTGAACGGGGAGCGTGCCTGAGGTCCTCCTCGAATCGCACCCAGCGCTGCCGGCGCATCTCGCGTCGCCGGACCGTCGACGTCAGACGATGGTGTACGTGCGGTCGTCCAGCCCGCTTGCACCGTCGGGCGCCGGCGCCTGGTATCGCTCGATCTGCGGTTTCCCCTGCTGATCGATCGCCCGGCATTCAAGGGTGTGGTTGCCCTTCGTCGCCTGCCAGACGAACTTCCATTGCCGCCAGGTGTCGATGCTGTATTCCGTGGTCAGCTCGGCGGGCTGCCATGGCCCCTGGTCGACGCGCACCTCGACGCGCTCGACACCGGTGTGCTGGGCCCATGCGGTGCCGGCGACGACTACCTCGCCTGCCGGGTGCTCGGTTCCGTCGGCCGGACGGTCGAAGCGCGAGGCCATCTTGATCGGTCCGAGCGCCGACCACCCGCGTGTGGTCCAGTAGGCGTTGGCCTCGGAGAAGCGCGTGATCTCCCAATCGACGACCCACTTCGTCGCCGAGACATATCCGTACAGCCCAGGCACCACCTGCCGGACCGGATATCCGTGCTCGAGGGGAAGCGGCGAGTCGTTCATCCCCACGGCGAGAAGGGCGTCACGTCCGTCGGTGACCGCCGAAATCGGTGTGCCGCAAGTCCAACCGTCGACGCTGGTGGACAGCAGCATGTCGGCGCCGGGCCGCACACCCGCGAGGTCGAGGACCTCGCGCATCGGCACCCCCAGCCACTTGGCGTTGCCGACGAGATCGCCGCCGACCTCGTTCGACACGCAGGCGAGGGTCACGATCCGCTCGGTCATCGGCATGGCGAGCAGGTCATCCCAGGACAGTGTCACCTCGCGGTCCACGTCTCCGTGAATCCGCAGTCGCCACTCACCGGTGGTCAGCGTGGGGACCTGTAGCGCCGTGTCGATTCGATAGAAATCGGCGTTGTCGGTCATGAAGGGTGTTGCGCCCGAGACCTCGAGCTGCGCACCGGCCGGGATGGGCGGCGCCTTCTCGGCCGCGCGCGGCAACAGCACCCGGGCGCGGTCGGCGACGACGCCCGCCGTGTCGGCGAGTACCCGTCGGGCCACGACACCGACCACGACCGCGGCAGCCGCCACGCCGCCCGCGGTGAGCACGAAGCGGCGCGTGAATGCCGACCGCGCAGCCGGTTTCGGCGTGTCATCCGCGGGGTCGGTATCAGTCTCGGCGGCCGGTGGATCGTCGGAACCCAATTGCGCGATCAGGACCCGCAGCACGACGACCCCGACCACGCCGGCGACGATCGACGGCAGCGCGTGGGTCCAGGTCGCATCCGGCCGGTTCATCGCGGCGAGCACCCCGACCAGCCCGAAGGCCGCGATCACCAGGGAGCCGAGCGGGGCTCGTCGCCGTTCGAGGTATCCGCACGCCGCCGCGAGCACCGCGATGAGGATGCCCATGCCGATGAACAGCGCCAGCTTGTCGGCGACCCCGAACGTCTCGATCGCCCACTTGCGGACCGCCTCGGGCGAATGGTCGACGACCGTGGATCCCACGGCGAAGTAGGGGGACGCGTCCGGCGACACGGGAACGGCGGCCAGTTCGCCCGCGGCCAGCGCCGCACCGACGGCGACCACACCCGCCAGCGCGGGAGCCGGCGAGGTTGCATGACGCGTCGTGATCGAGGGCATATTTCTTGATAGCGGAGGAACCTGTGAATACGCCGTGTGCGATCGGTTCCGAGACCGGGCGGTGACCATCCGGGCACACCGCCGCACCAATCGTTACCAGAGACTAGAACAGGTTCTAGTTTGTCGGCTAATCTGATCCGCATGGCTACCAGCACCGAGATCCCGGAGACCGTCGCACTCGATTCTGTGAGCGAGTTCTCCGACGAGGTCGACGTCGTCGTGATCGGATTCGGCATCGCCGGCGGATGTGCGGCAGCCGAGGCCGCCGCCAACGGCGCGCGCGTACTGCTGCTCGAACGCGCCGCGGCACCCGGCGGCACCACGTCGCTGTCCGGCGGGTTCTTCTACCTCGGCGGGGGCACCGCCGTCCAGAAGGCCACCGGCCAGGACGACTCCGTCGAGGAGATGGAGAAGTACCTCACCGCGGTGTCGCTGGATCCCGAGGCAGACAAGATCCATGCCTACTGCGCCGACAGTGTCGACCACTTCAACTGGCTCGAAGGCCTGGGCTTCACCTTCGAGCGCAGCTTCTACCCCGAGAAGGCCGTCATCCAGCCCGGCACCGAAGGACTGATGTTCACCGGCAACGAGAAGGTCTGGCCGTTCAAGGACCAGGCCGTTCCCGCACCCCGCGGACACAAGGTGCCGGTGCCCGGCGAGACCGGGGGCGCGAAGCTGGTGATCGACCTGCTCGTCTCCCGGCTCGACGAGCTGGGTGCGGAGGTCCGGTATGAGACCGGCGCCCGGCAACTGGTCGTCGACGAACACGGAGCGGTTGTCGGCGTGACGTGGAAGACCCCCGATGCGGAGGGCGTCATCCGCGCCGACTCGGTGATCATCGCCGCCGGCGGCTTCGTCATGAACCCCGACATGGTCGCCGAACACACCCCGCATCTCGCCGAGAAACCGTTCGTGCTCGGCAACACCTACGACGACGGCCTCGGCCTGCGCATGGGCCGATCCGTCGGCGCCGCACTGAAATACATGGACAAGGCATTCATCACCGCCCCCATCTACCCACCCGCGAGCATGGTCATGGGTGTCATCGTGAACAAGTTCGGTGACCGGTTCGTCACCGAGGACTCCTACCACGCGAGGACATCGGGATTCGTTCTCGAGCAGCCGGATTCGGTCGCCTACCTCATCGTCAACGAGTCGCACATGAACGAGAAGCAGAACTACCTCGTCCCGCTGATCGACGGCTGGGAGACCATCGAGGAGATGGAGCGGGACCTCGGCATCCCCGAAGGCAGGTTGCAGGCGACCATGGCCCGCTACAACGAGAACGCCGCGAAGAAAGAGGACCCCGACTTCCACAAGGCCGCCGAGTTCCTCGAGCCGCAGGACACCGGGCCGTGGGCGGCCTACGACCTGTCACTCGGCAAGGCCATGTATGCGGGATTCACGATGGGCGGCATGGCGACCTCGATCGACGGCGAGGTGCTCGACGAATCGGGGACCGTGATCACCGGCCTGTACGCGGCCGGTGCCAGCGCCACCAACATCGCACAGGACTGCAAAGGATACTGCAGCGGAACGCAATTGGGCGAAGGGTCCTACTTCGGACGCCGCGCCGGGCGGCACGCTGCCGCCCGGGTCACCGCCAGCGCGTGAGGGTCGAACACCCCGGTCGAAAACCGCCCTCCAGCGGACCACAGACGGCGGAGCGTCGTCGGCGCTGCCGGCGAGGGCGGTTTTCGGTCACCGCCCCGGCGTGAACCCGCGGAGTCGCAGGCTGTTGCCGACGACGAAGACCGACGAGAGGGCCATCGCCGCGCCGGCGATCATCGGGTTCAGCATGCCCGCGGCGGCGAGTGGAATGGCCGCGACGTTGTATCCGAAGGCCCAGAACAGGTTTCCCTTGATGGTGCCGAGGGTGCGACGCGCGAGCCGGATCGCGTCGGCGACCGCGCGCAGGTCGCCACTCACGACGGTCAGATCGCTGGCAGCCATCGCGACGTCGGTGCCCGTCCCCATCGCGAGCCCCAGATCGGCCTGGGCGAGCGCGGCGGCGTCGTTGATCCCGTCGCCGACCATCGCCACCACATGACCCTGCTCCTGTAGTTCGGCGATCACCTCGAGCTTGCGGCGTGGACTGACGCCTGCGGTGACGTCGTTGATGCCGACGCTCGACGCCACCGCCCGGGCGGCACCCTCGTTGTCGCCGGTGAGCAGCTTCGGCGTCAGTCCCAGCCGCCGGAACTCGGCGACGGCCGCGGCGGACGACGGTTTGACCCGGTCGGCCACCGCGAGCACGGCAACGGGAACCGGTTGCGCAGCTGCGGTTTCGGATACACCGTCGGCGGCCAGTACCACGACCGCGGTCGCGCCGTCGGATTCGGCGGCGGCGACCGCGTCGTCCAGTGTGCGCGGCAGGGGGACATCGACCTTGCTCGGTGACACAACCCTGACCAGCCGGTCGCCGACCATCCCGGCCACACCGGCGCCCTGCGTCGAAACGAAATCGCGTACGTGCGAGTCGATGTGGTCGCGCCCGGCGTCGACGACGGCCGCCGCGATCGGATGTTCCGACCCCGATTCCACCGACGCCGCCCATCCCAGGACCTGCTCGGTCTCGTAGCCGTCGACGACGGTGATCCCGGACAGCGACATCTCTCCTGTCGTCACCGTGCCCGTCTTGTCCAGCACGATGGTGTCCACCCGCCGCGTCGACTCGAGCACCTCCGGACCCTTCAGCAGGATGCCCAATTGCGCACCCCGTCCGGTACCGACCATCAGCGCGGTCGGCGTGGCGAGCCCGAGCGCGCACGGGCACGCGATGATGAGGACTGCGACGGCGGCGGTGAACGCGAAGGTGACATCGCCACCGGCGAAGTCGGTCGTGGACGCCACCCCGAGCCAGAAGCCGAGCGTGGCAAGCGCGATCGCGATCACGATCGGGACGAACACCGAGGAGATCCGATCGGCCAGCCGCTGGACGTCGGCCTTGCCCTCCTGTGCCGCCGTCACCATGCGGGCCATCTGGGCGAGCGCGGTGTCCGAACCCACGGCGGTCGCGCGGACGACGAGCAGACCGCTGGTGTTGACGGTCGCGCCGACCACCGAGTCACCGGCGGTGACCTCGACCGGCACCGATTCTCCGGAGACCATCGACGCGTCGACGGCCGACGCACCGTCGACGACGACGCCGTCGGTGGCGATCTTCTCACCGGGCCGTACGACGAACTCGTCGCCGACTGCCAACTGCGCGATGGGGATTCGGTTCTCGTCGCCGCCGGGCCGCCGAACGACCACGTCCTTGGCCCCGAGATCCATCAGCGCGGCGAGCGCGTCACCGGCGCGCCGTTTGGCGCGCTTCTCGAAGTAGCGTCCGGCCAGCAGGAAGGTCGTGACGCCGGCCGCGGCCTCGAGGTAGATGTGCGACGACCCGTCGGTCCGCTGTGGCAGGAGATCGAAGCCGTGGGTGAGTCCGGGAGTGCCCGCGGTCCCGAGGAACAGTGCGTACAACGACCATCCGAACGCCGCGAGGGTACCGACCGACACGAGGGTGTCCATCGTCGTCGCGCCGTGGCGCAGGTTGATCCACGCCGCCCGGTGGAACGGGTAGGCACCCCACACGACGACCGGCGCGGCGAGGGTCAGGGACAGCCACTGCCAGTAGGTGAACTGCAACGCCGGGACCATCGCGAGCGCGATCACCGGCACCGACAGGATCGCCGACACGATCAGGCGTTGCCGAAGGCCGTCCAGCTCGGGATCGCCGGACCCCGCCGGGGCGTGTTCCGTGGCGTCTGCCGGCGGGTCGGGCAGGATCGGCGAGGCATCGTAACCGGCGGCCCGGACCACCTCGACGAGGTCCCCGGCCGCCAGGCCGGCGGGCCCTTCGACGTGGGCGCGCTCGGTCGCGTAGTTCACCGATGCGGTCACGCCGTCGAGCTTGTTGAGCTTGCGCTCGATGCGGTTGGCGCAGGACGCGCAGGTCATCCCGGAGATGTCCAGGTCGACCAGTTGCCGGGTGCTCGCGGTCATGGGTGATCACCTCCGTGCGTGTCGGATGACGGGTCGTCGGTGACCACGACGCCATGCGAGGGCGCATCGTGCGGCGCGGGCTCGACGTCGGGTCCCCAGGCGCGCCCGACGCCGAAGGCGATCGCGAAGACCGCGATCAGCGCGACGACATACGTCAGGGGCCCGGTGACAGCGGATCTCATCGTCAGACCAGCGCGTAACCGGCTTCGGTGACGGCTGCCGCGACCTCGTCTCGTCCGAGTTCACGGTCGGCCGCCACCCGCACCGAGCCGTCGTCGACGGTGACCTCGACGCTCGTCACGCCGGGCAGCGCCTCGATCTCCTCGCGGACCGACGCGGCGCAATGGCCGCAGGTCATGCCGGTGACGGTGTAGGTACTGGTGGTGCTCATGTCGGTACTCCTCGAATCGTCGTGTTGCGGGGATGGATCAGGCGGGAACGATCAGGACTTGACCAGGCGCGTGATCGCGGCCATGGCCTCGTCGACCTTCGCCTTGCCGGCTTCGTCGCTCTCCTGCGCGGCATGCACCACGCAATGCGCCATGTGCTCTTCGAGCAGACCGAGGCTGACCGCCTGCAACGCCTTCGTCATCGCCGACACCTGGGTCAGGATGTCGATGCAGTAGGTGTCCTCCTCGACCATGCGCTGCAGTCCGCGCGCCTGGCCCTCGATGCGCTTCAGTCGGCGGAGGTAGTCGTCCTTCCGGCCGATGTAGCCGTGCTGATGCTCGTCCATGATTCTCCCGTCCGAATACCCCTCAAGGGTATGCCCGACCAGGTATACCACCAGCGGGCCGATAACGGTACCCCCCTACCGTATCGGAGAGTCTGGGCACGTCACCGCCTGCGCGCGGGCGTCGGCCCCTGCGGAGGAGGTCGCCTGCTCACGGACAGGCGCGCCGGCCAATAACCCGGGCCGAGGGCCCCGGGGGGTGGTCAGCCGTGCCCTCCCCTACGACCGCAGCGCGGCAGCCAGCTTGGCCAGGGCGGCGGCCACCTCGTCGAGCGCGGCTCCGATGGCGGCGACCCGGGCGGCGTCGAAACCCGGAGCGCCTGGGTCCGGCCCCGGGACGGCCGGAAGGTTCCCCGGCGCAATCCCCGTCGGCCCCGTACCCGGGCGGACGGCGGTCGGGCCGCTGATACCCGGACCGCCGACGACCGGGCCACTGGCACCCGGGCTGCCGACACCCGGGCCGTCGAGTGGATCGGCGGGGTCCGTCGACGGCGAGTAGGCGACGTCGTAACCATCGGTGCGATGGCGTCGGCCGTGGTAATCGTCGGCGGTCAGTGGCTCCACGTTGGTCGAGCGCCGTCCGCCGCGATACGACGTGTGCGGCTCGGGATCGGCAGGCGCCGGGGGCTGGGCGGAGAGCGACGCGGCCGGGTGCGAGTCGGGCAGGCGGTGCGAGCCCATCCGCGGGGGTGACTGCCGATGCGGATCGACGGCGCGATCAGGCGTGCCGGACTGCGGATTGGGTGCGCCCGCACCGGTCATCACCGATGGGGCGTGCCCGTTGCTGCGCGCGTAGAAGTGCGGACCGCCATGTCCGGCGAAGAACACACATCCCGCGCCTTCGGGCGACGGGACCGGGCAGGGGTTGCGTTCGATGAGCGACTGGGCGCGATCGTCGAAGTCGTTCCACTCGAGCCAGAGACGCCGATCGTGCCGCGGGTGCGTACTCGCGTCGGTGGCGTGGTTGCCCCGGTGGCCGATCGCCAGCCGGCACTGGAGCAACCAATCGGAGTCACCCGACAGTCCCAGCGCCGCGCGTTCGGCCGGCCGGCACACCACCGTCGACCAACAGCCCTCGCCGTTCATACGGACTCCCCTTCATGCCTTGCATCGCCGCAGATCTTCGCGCGACCACACCCCTGTGATGCGCATTGTGGTCTTCTCGTGCCCGTAGGGCGTCGTGCCGCCCCGATCGCAAGCCCCCCGGCATGCACATCTGCAGCGGCCGCCCCCGGTGGCCACTGTTGGTGAAGATCCCGCGGGTCAGTCTACGAAGCGGGCCGGTCCGGTGCCACCCTCTCGGCCCCGCGCGTTTGAAGTGACGAACGCGAGGATCCTCTCGTTCACCTCGTCCGGCCGGTCGAGGTGCAGGAAATGACCCGCCCCGGCGACGACCGCGGCCGCGCTGGCGGCGGGTAAGACGTCGCGGACGTGGTCGGTGAGGCGCGACTGCATGCACCCGTCATCGGCTCCGTGCAGATACAGCGTGGGACAACGCGGTTCACCCAGCCAGTCGTCTCGCAGCGAGGCGTAGCGGGGATGCGTCCGCGGGCGGCGCAGCGCGCGGTAGTACCCGAGGGCGGCCGTGCGGTGTGCGCGGGTGGGCAACGCAGCCAGGGCGTGGTCGACGTCGAGCAGATGGTCGGGTCGAGCGGCCGCCGTGCCCGTGTTCAGTCGCCAGCGGCGCCACAGCAGCGGAATCAGTCGGTCGAGCGCCCGTTCGGGCAGCCACGGCAACTGGTTGAACGCGATGTACCAGCTCATCAGCGCCTGCCGCGCGAGGATCCTGGCACCGTCGATCCCGCCGGCGACCGAGCGTCGTACCGCCGGGACCGGTGGCACCGACATCGAGACCACCCGCGCGTACGGATTGTCGTCGCGGTGGGCCACCGCGTTCGCCGTCATCGCGCCCCAGTCGTGCCCGATCAGCACCGCGTCGTCGTCCGCGCCGACGGCGCCGTGGATCGCTCGCGCGTCGTAGGCGAGCGCCGCAACGTGAAAGTCGTTGTCCGCCGGTATTTCCGACGGTGCGTAGCCGCGTGTGAAGGGAGCGATCACGCGATGCCCGGCGGCGGCTAGTTCGGGTCCGAGGTGCCGCCACGTCCACGCCGAGTCGGGGAATCCGTGCAGACACACGACGACGGGCCCCGCCAGGGGACCCCACGCCAGCGCGTGCAGGGTGATGTGTCCGAGCTCGAGGGTGATCCGTTCCGGCGTCGCGGCGACCGGGTCACCGTGATCGGGGGTGCCCTCGTGCCCCGAGCCGTCTGCTGAGATCTGGGTCATCGGGGCCAATCTAACGCCGACGGCCCACCGGGCGCACCGAGTTGACCGGTCGCGTCAGCCGGGTACGCCCGCGTGGCGCGCTTCCCGCAGTTCGCCGTCGACGATCCGGAACACGCGCGACTCCGCCACGTCGGCGGTCAACGGGAAATCCGTGCGGACATGCGCGCCCCGCGACTCGGTGCGCGCGGCTGCTGCGGCGACGACCGCCGTCGCGGTGAGCGTGAGCGCCGCGTCTTCGACGTCACGCACCGTTTCCGCCACCCGCCGGGGTGCGGCGGCGAGCGTGTCGGCCGCCGCGGCGAGCCCCGAGGCCGACCGTCGCAGGGCCACTCGGCGCGTCATCGTGTCCTGCAGCTGATCGCGGTCCAGGATCGGGACGGGTGACTCACACCGCCGGCAACCGCTCTCCGGAACCGGGAGGCCGCGCCGCGCGGTCGCCACCGCTGCCGCGCGACGGCCCATCACCAGACCTTCGAGGAGACTGTTCGACGCCAGTCGGTTGGCACCGTGCAACCCGGTGCGCGCGACCTCGCCCGCCGCTAGCAACCCGTCCACCGCGGTGCGCGACGACTCGTCGGTGACGACGCCGCCGCACAGATAGTGGGCTCCCGGCACGACCGGGATGCGTCCGGACGCGGGGTCGAGCCCGGCGGCCCGGACCCCCGCGGCCACCGTCGGAAAGCGGGTCTCGAAGCCGACGACGCCGCTCACGTCGAGGTAGACGCACGGGTGTCCGGTGAGCTCGATCGCGGTCTGCACGGCGTCGGCCACCACATCGCGGGGCGCGAGATCACCCATCGGGTGGACGCCCGCGGTGACCGACCGGCCGTCGACGTCGACGAGTCGGCCGCCCTCCCCGCGCACGGCCTCGCTGATGAGCGTCCGTCGTCCCCGCGCGCCCTGGGTGTACAGCATCGTCGGGTGGAACTGGATGAACTCGAGATCTGCCACCTCCGCCCCGGCTCGCAGCGCGAGCGCGATGCCGTCGCCGGTCGACCCGGCCGGATTGGTGGTCGCGGCGTAGAGGTGCCCGGTTCCGCCGGTGGCGAGCAGTACGGTCGGCGCCAGGACGGACTCGGTACGCCCGGCCCGCAGGCAGTCGACGCCGACGGCTCGACCGTCCTCGAGGCGGACCGAGGTCGCGATCGTGTCGTCGAGGAATCGGATCGGCGGCACGTCCCCGCCGGCGCGTCGGACGGCCTCGTGGAGCGCCCGCTGGATGGCCGCCCCGGTCGCGTCACCGCCGGCGTGGATGATGCGCCGCCGGGTGTGACCACCCTCGCGGGTCCGCAGCAGCGAACCGTCGGCGTCGCGGTCGAATTCGGCGCCCCAGCCGATGAGGGCCGACACCGAGGCCCAGCCATCGGCGAGGATGAGACCCGAGGCCGTCGGCTCGGTGAGTCCGCCGCCGGCGGCGACCGTGTCGGCGAGGTGGCGGTCCACCGAGTCGTCGCTGCTCCAACCCCCCGGCTCCGTTCCCGGTATCACCACCGCGACACCGCCCTGGGCGTAGAACGTCGAGGTGGGCTGATCCCCGCTCTCGGCGTCCCAGCGCGGACCCTTGTTGAGGACGACGACCCGGAGTCCGTCCTGGGCGGCCCACAGCGCCGCGGTCAGGCCGGCGATACCGGCACCGACCACCACCAGGTCGGCGCGGACCGTCTGATCCGTCCCGGCTCCCATGCGTATGGACCCGCTCATGTCACTCGCCTCTCGCCGCGGCATCCGAAGCCCCCACACCCGGTGGCCGGCATCCGGGACAACAGTCCCGAACCGTTTTCGATTCCCAGTCGAAAACCCTACCCTGCAGCTGGACGGGACGACATGCTCGACGGCGGCCGTGTGGCGATGTTTGACCACGTCCACTTGGGGCAACCCCGACCAGCATGAAAACCCTCTGGTTCGACCCCGCGGGCGAGGCAGCCCCCGACGCCCTGCCCGATGTCCGTCCGGAGACGATGCCCATCGACGTCGTCGACACCTTCGACCAGGTCGTCGTCGGCGGCGGGATCACCGGCCTGACCACCGGCCTGCTCCTGGCCCGCGCCGGTCAGTCGGTCGCGGTCCTCGAGGCGCGCCACATGGGCGCCGCCGCGACCGGCCACACCACCGGCAAACTCTCACTGCTGCAGGGCACCCGACTGTCGTCGATAGCGAGCCGCCACGGGCACGCGGCCGTCCAGGACTATGTCGACGCCAATCGGGAGGGCCAGGCCTGGTTGCGGCACTACCTCGAACATCGCGGGCTGCCCGTCGACGAGCGGGCCGCCCTCACCTTCGCGGCCACCTCGTCCGGCGCGAAGTCGGTCGAGAAGGAGTTCGAGGCCTGCCGCGCCCACGACCTCCCGGTCGAACACGTCGACTGTCCCGAGTTGCCCTTCGACGTCCGCACCGCGATCCGCCTCGACGGACAGGCGCAGATCGACCCGATGGTCGTGCTGCGTGCCCTCGCCGACGACCTGCGCGCGCACGGCGGCCACTTCTATGAGGGCGTCCGCGTGCAGGGCCTGCGCCACGGCTCACCGAACGTCCTCTCGACCGACGCGGGCGACGTGCGCGCCGACTCGGTGGTCATCGCGACCGGACAGCCCTTCCTCGACCGCGGCGGATTCTTCGCCCGGGTCCATCCCCAGCGGTCCTACGCGGCCGCGTTCATCGTCGACGGGGACATCCCGCGCGAGATGTACCTCGGCTCCGACAACCCGTCGGTCTCGCTGCGGACGGTCAGGCGACCCGGTTACGACCGTGAACTGCTGATGGTCGGCGGATTCGGGCACGAGGTGGGCCGGACGAAGTCCGAGCGACAGCACGTCCTGGACATGCTCAGCTGGACCGAGAAGCACTTCCCCAGTGCCCGGATGGTGGCCCGCTGGTCGGCCCAGGACTACACGACCATCGACGAATTGCCTTATGTGGGACCGATTCTCCCCGGCGTCGAGTCCGTGCAGGTGGCGACCGGCTTCGCCAAGTGGGGTCTCACCAACGGCGTCGCGGCGGCGCTGGCGATGGCCGGTCGCATCCTGGGGTCCGAGCCGCCGTGGTCGGCGACCCTGCGTCCGTGGCGCACCACGGAGATCAGTCGTCCGGGGTCACTGGCCTCGGCGGTGTCGGCGAATGCCCAGGTCGCCGGATACATGGCGGCGGGCTATCTCTCGCTGCTGAAGCCGACCGACGGCGCACCGAAAGAGGGCGACGGCAATGTCGGACGTTCCGGCGTCAAGCCCGAGGGCGTGTGCACGGTGCAGGGTCAGACGCGGTCGGTCGCGCCGCTGTGCACGCACCTCTACGGGGTGTTGCGGTGGAACGACGCCGAGCAGTCCTGGGATTGCCCGTTGCACGGCTCGCGGTTCAGCCACACTGGCGAGGTCCTCGAAGGGCCGGCGACACGAAACCTGGCTTCGCACAACGACTGAGGCTCGCACATACCGGTCACAGCGACCGGGACAACCCCGGATCGGGATGGCGGAGGGTCCCCGCGAACGTGGCCTGCCCCAGGATCCGCCGGAACACAGGGCGGGTCAGCGTCGCCACCGGGCGCTGCAGCGCGCCGGCGAGCAGCCGGACGCCGACATCGAGTGCGCGCGCATCGAGTCCGACGGGGATGCGGTCCCGGCCCGCCAGCACTCCGTCGAGGATGGCCGCGGCCGCCGCGGCGGGTCTGGTCCCGGGCAGTCGATGATCGAATCCGCGGGTCACGAAGTCCCGCACCCCGGGTGTCACATAGCGGGCACGGGCGGCGATCTCGGTGTGCACGACGCCGGGGTGCACGACGTGTACCCGGACACCGGAACCGGCGGCGCGCAGCTGGTGCTGGATGGTCTCGGAATACCCTCGCGTGGCGAACTTCGACGCCGAATACGCGGACTGCGCAGGCGAACCGAGGAAACCGAACGCGCTCGAGGTGTTCACGATGGAACCGCTCCCGGCCGCCTCCAGATGCGGAAGGAAGGCCACCGTGCCGTTCACCACCCCGCCCAGGTTCACGGACATGATCCGCCGCGCGTAATCGTCGTCCTCCTCGAGGACCCCGGCCACCATCGTGATCCCGGCGTTGTTGAACACCATTGCCGGCGGCCCGGATTCGTCGACGACAGCGTCCGCATAGGCGGTCATCGCGTCCGCGTCGGACACATCTGTCTGGTCGACGTGGACGCGGGCCCCCGCGTCGCACAGCCGTACCGTCTCCCGGACCGCCGCGACGTCGACGTCGACCAGATACAGCTCGACACCCGCGCCATCGAATCGTCGCGCCAGCGCCCGGCCCATGCCTGCCCCGGCGCCGGTGATCACCACCGGCCGTCCGGCACATCGTCGACGTAGCCGACGGTCGGAGACCCGCGGGTGCCACAGGCGTTCGAGAGGAAATGGCAGGCCCGGCCGTCGCGACCGGGATTCAGACGAGTTCGTCACCCGAGCGGACTACCCCCTTGCCGGGCCACTACACATCGCCCATGATCACCTGACGCGGCCACGGCGTCGCCCGCACGCGTTTACCGTGTGGGGCCGCGGGTACCCCGCGCACCGGACGGACGTGGCCACGGCGGAGAGGAGTCGATCGGTGAGTGTGTCGGACGCAGTCGTCATCGGAGCCGGTCACAACGGCCTCATCGCCGCGATACGCCTCGCCGATGCCGGGTGGGATGTGACGCTCCTCGAATCGCAGCCCGAGGTCGGTGGCGCGGTCCGCAGCGCAGAACTCACCCCCGGGTATGTGACCGACCTGTTCAGCGCCTTCTATCCGCTCGCGGTGGCGTCACCGGTGTTCGCCGACCTCGACCTCGCCGGCCACGGCCTGCAGTGGAGCCGCGCACCTCTGGCTTTCGGCCATCCCGCCGGTCCCGACGACGTCGACGCGCCCGTCGTGTTCCCCGATGCCGCCGACACCGCGGCGCACCTGGCCGGCTTCGACGAGCGTGACCGGCGCGCCTGGCTCGACCTGGTCGAGCAGTGGCAGCAGCTGCGCCCGGCGATCCTCAACACCCTGTTCGGCCCGTTTCCACCCGTCCGCGCGCTGCTGTCGGTGTTGCGTTCGCTCGGCACGGCCGACGCCCTGCGCCTCGCCCGATTCCTGATCCTGCCCGCCGATCAGATGGTGCGGGAGCTCTTTCACAGCGAGAAGGCCGGTCTGCTGATCCTCGGCAACGCCTTGCACGCCGACATCCCCCTGCACGCGCCCGGCAGCGGCCTCATGGGGTATCTGCTGACCATGCTCGGCCAGGACACCGGGTATCCGGTACCCGTCGGCGGTGCGGGGGAACTGTCGGCGGCGCTCCGGCGCGGCGCCGAGAGCGCCGGGGTGACCGTCGTGTGCGACACACGGGTAACCCGCATCGACGTCCAGGGCGGACGCGCCACCGGGGTCGTGGACAGCACGGGTCGGCGGTGGCCGGCGAGACGGGCCGTTCTCGCCGACGTCTCGGCGCCCGCGTTGTACACCGAACTGCTCTCCGCCGACGACGTGCCGGCGCGCGTCCTCGACGATCTCCGAACCTTCACCTGGGACACCCCCGTGGTCAAGGTGAACTATGCGTTCGGCGAGAAGATCCCCTGGCGCAGTGCGAATCTCGGCGGGGCAGGCACGGTACATCTCGGCGCGGACGCACGCAACATCGCCTACTCGACCGCCGACATCGAAACCGGCCGTGTCCCCGAACACCCGTTCCTGCTCTTCGGCCAGATGACCACCGCCGACCCCGGGCGATCTCCCGCCGGCACGGAGAGCGCCTGGTCCTACAGCCATCTCCCGCGCGGGGTGACCGACGACGAAGCGGCGCAGCTGCTGGCTCGGCGCATGGACGCGGTACTCGAGGCGCACGCACCCGGCGTCGCCGACCTCATCGTGGGACGGCACGTCCAGACACCCCGCGACCTCCAGACCTCCGACGCCAACCTCGTCCACGGCACGGTCAACGGCGGCACCGCACAGCTGTTCCAGCAGTTGATCTTCCGCCCTACGCCCAACCTCGGTGGTGCGTCGACGCCGGTGGACCGGCTCTACCTCGCCGGATCGGGCGCCCACCCGGGTGGCGGTGTACACGGCGCGTGCGGCAACAACGCCGCGCGCGCTGCCCTCGCATCGGACGGCGTCCGTGGTCTACCCCGAAGACTGTTCGACCGCAACGTCATCCGGCGTCTGACGACAACCGACAACAAGCACTGAACGGAGACCCGAGCATGAACCGAGTCGAACGTCACACGAGCGCAACACCGGCGCAGGTCTGGTCGGTGCTGTCCAACGGCTGGCTCTACGCCTCCTGGGTCGTCGGGGCCTCCCGCATCCGCGACGTCGATCAGTCGTGGCCGCAGGCAGGATCCAAGATCCATCATTCGGCGGGCGTGTGGCCCGCCCTGCTCGACGACGAGACGGAATCCGTGGAGTCGAAGGCCGGCCTCCTCGAATTGTCGGCTGCCGGCTGGCCCTTCGGCCGCGCGCGCATCCGCATGACCGTCGAGAAAGACGGAAACGGTTCCCTGATCGGCATGGAGGAGTTCGTCGAGACCGCGCCGCTGAAGTGGATTCCGCCGGTCGTCCAGGAGGCGGTCATGTCCCCGCGTCTGAACGAATGCCTGAGACGACTGGCGATGCTCGCCGAGAACCACGCGGGCTGACGCCTGGTTGCAATCGGGTCGGTTCGGGTACGCGATCCGACATGACCACAGCACTCGCGATCACCTGCACCCTCAAACCGTCGCCCGCTGAATCGAGCAGCGACCTCATGGCCCGGCACATCCTCGACGCACTCGCCGAACACGGCGTGTCCGGCGACATCATCCGGGCAGTGGACCACGACATCCGGCCCGGAGTCGAACGGGACATGGGTGACGGAGACGAGTGGCCTGCCATCTTCGAGCGGGTGGCCGCGGCCGACATCCTGGTGATCACGACCCCGACGTGGCTGGGCCACATGTCGAGCGTGGCCCAGCGTGTCCTCGAGCGACTCGACGCCGAGATCTCCGAGACCGACGACGCCGGCCGCCCGACCATGCTCGGGAAGGTCGCCCTGTGCGGTGTCGTCGGCAACGAGGACGGTGCGCACAAGATCATCGCCGACGTCTTCGGGGCGCTCGACGACATCGGGTTCACGATCCCCGGGCAGGGCAACACCTACTGGAACGACGAGGCGATGGGCGGCCGCGACTACAAGGATCTCGACGCGGTGCCCGACCCCGTCGCCTCGGCCACCAGCGCCGCCGCCCGTAACGCGGTACATCTCGCGCGATTGCTGTCGCAGAACAGCTTTCCGCCGTACGAATAGTCTCTGCGACAGTGGGTTCCACTCCCGCGGTCCTGTCTACGTCACGCTGATGAGATCCGATGAGCGGGACGTAAACGTGGCCGCGCGATGAAAACTGCACCACGGCAGGAGGTCGGCTTTCACCGATCAGTGCATCTCGCTCTCGGAACGATCAGCGGCGGCTTCTGATGCCTGTCGACGCAGGCGCTCTCGGTATCCGTAGGTGGCGCGCAGGACATCGTCGTAGCTGTCGGCACTCGACCCGAGAGCTCCGGCGAAGATCCCCATCGAGGTCGCGAGCCACGACAGGTACACGTAATTGCGTAGTCCCACCGCATGTCCGAGCTGTGAGGCGAGAAAGCTCTCGTCGATGACGATGAGCGCGGCGGCCAGGGTGGCCGCGAACAGTCCGGCGTAGAGCACCACCGCGCTGAACACGACCGTACAGACGGTGGCCATGTTGTAGAGGCGGGCGCGCGGTCTCGCGGTGACCGTCGCGCGTTCCCACAACCTGTTGTTGGTGATGAGCCATACCGAGGCCAGTACCAGTGACAGCAGCGTGATCGCGGCCAAACGCCAGGCGCTCAGCGCGTTCGCCATGGACCAGATCGTGGAGAAGAAGATGCCGAACGACGCCGCCGCCGCAGCTGCGGCCGTCATACCGGTCAGGGTCGGGATCAACCGCCACGGTCGATTCCCCCGGACCATTCCGGCCATCAGCTTGAGCCGGCGCGAATAGCCTTCGGCGCACACGTATTCGGTGTCGCCGTCGGATGTGACGAGGATGCCGCGTTGCTGCTCGAACCCGCGTATCGAATCCTCACCGGTCATCGTCCCGGCGATGGTCGCGATCAGAGTGCGCAGTGCCCGCCGGGGCACCGGGCCGAGCGCGGGGAGCGACACGACGGCGGCGTGGCGCTCGCGGTCGAGTTCGGCCAGCACCACCAAATTGTGGGGACTGCGGTCGTTTTCGTCACTGTCCCGCGGCTTGTACAGCCGCGGCATCTCGGTGACGAACACGATCACCTCGTCGGCCGCATCGTCAGTGCCCCAGACCGTCTCGAGGTCACCACGCGGAGTCATCTGCAGCGTGGTGTCCCTTGTGACGGTATGGCCGCGGTACTCCAGCGACAGGTCCTCGGCAATCCGCGCGAAACGGTCCTCGCCACCCTCGATCAGGGTGGCGGGGAGTCCGTGTTCGGCGACGATGCGCAAGGCACCGGCGCGTCGATCGTCACTTTCCTGGCTGTTCATGAGCCGTGCCGTCGTGTCGTCCAAGCGGTCTCAGTCCGGCGGTTCGGACTCACCAGCGGCCGGGGAGGCCGGGTTGTCCTCGTCGTCGCGGGCGGTGGCGGCGGAGGGGTCCACCTGCTCATCGGTGTCGGGTTCGTGGACTGTCCGCTCCTCGAGTTCGTCGACCTTGCGGCGGGCATCATCCGGCGTCGCGTCGGGGGTCCCGGTCTCGGCGGGCTCCATGGGAAGTTCTTCGGTCATCGTGTGCGTCGACCTTCCGTCGGTGGGTCTCGATGGTGCCTCTGTCAGATGGGTGGGTTCCCGTTCGTCACCGCGGGCAAACCGGCGCGGCGCGTCACGCCGCGCCGGGCCCAGCGAACGGTTCGGTTGTGGGTGAACCAGTCAGTCGGTGGCCGACGTTCTCGGTGCATACCGCAGGACGGCGCCGATGCCGTCGCGCGGTGAGATGCGCTCGTCGATCCGGACCAGGTCTGCACCGGTCAGGACCGCTGCCATCGGCAGCGCTTCGTCGGCACGCAGCGTGCGCGCCGGCGGGACGCCCAACTCGGACAGGTTCTCCGGCGTCGGTGCGACCGCGGCGAGGCCTCCCGCGGCGTCTCCGCCGTCGAATACGACCGCGTCCTCGAGGTCGCCGATGACGAGCCTCTCGACCTCGCCGTTGCGCAGGGCTCCACACACCGCCGTCAGCCCCTCGACGGCGAGCGCCGGGTCGTGACCGAGCCCCGCCTGCAGGCTCTCCGCCGCGTCGGCCATCGTGCGGTTCTGGCGCAGTTCGAGTTCGGAGGTCACCGCCTTGCGGATGTCCTCGTCGGCGATGCCGCTGTCCCGGGCTCCCAGTTGGAGATCGACCAACCGTTCTGCGAGCCGCTCGGGAGCCGCCGCCCGCAGGTCCGACAACGACGAGAGCTCGCCGATGACGAAGACGATCTCGGGTGTGTCCGCGTCGACGATCGCGGTCAGGCGATCGGCGATCTGCCGGATGTTCTTGCGGTTCTGTTCGTCGCTGCGCTGCTGCGGATCACCGTACCCCGGCGACTCGGCACCAGCCGCGTGATGGATCGGATAACCCTCTCCCTCAACGCTTTCGCGCCTCATCGACGACCCGCCGGCCTCGAAGAGCTCGATGTCGGCGCCGGCGTGGTCGACCGCGGCGATCACATGCCGCGGGGCGCTCGTACCGTGTTCGATCAGCGGAACCAGGTACGGCACCGGCGAATACCGCGCCACGGGTGTGACCGGTGGACGGCAGAGGTGTTCGTCGAGCAGCACGCCGCCGGGACCCGCGATCAGAGCACGACCGCTGGGCCCGACCGCCGGCGTCCCGTCCAGCAGGGTGGTGCCGATCGACTCCACCACGGCGGGATCGGCACCCGCCGACTCCAGTTCCGCACGGAGAGCCCGCCAGCGGAGTTCCACCGTGTGGGCGGCGTCTTCGGTGTTGTGGGAGTCGTCGATGTAGATGGTCGCGAACGGACCGGTGGCGGTCGCCAGCTCGCGGAATCGGGTCGAATTCATGCGCGGCCTCCTTGCCTGATGTCGGGGCAGTCGACTCTCACGAGGGTGCCCACCGATTTCAGGCGGCAAACATGCCGAGACCCACCACTAGAGCGTCGACGTGTCGATCACGAAGCGGTAGCGCACATCCGAGGCCACGACGCGGTCGTAGGCCTCGTTGATCCGATCCGCGGAGATCACCTCGATCTCGGCGCCGATGCCGTGCTCCGCGCAGAAGTCGAGCATCTCCTGGGTCTGCGCTATACCGCCGATCATCGAACCGGCGAAGCTGCGACGTTTTCCGACCAGCGCGCCCGCGGGGACGTCGATCGGATGTTCGGGGAGCCCGAGTTCCACCATCGTGCCGTCGAGGGCGAGCATGCCGAGGTACTTGGCGATCGGGAGATTGGCCGACACGGTGTTCAGGATGAGGTCGAAGGTGTTGCGCAGCTCCCGGAACGTCTGCGGGTCGCTGGTCGCGTGGTAGTGGTCGGCTCCGAGTCGCAGACCGTCCTCCATCTTCTTCAGCGACTGCGACAGCACCGTCACCTCCGCACCGAGCGCGTGCGCGATCTTCACCCCGACATGCCCGAGACCGCCGAGGCCGACGATCGCGACCTTCTTCCCGGGCCCGGCACCCCAGTGCCGCAGCGGTGAATAGAGCGTGATCCCGGCGCACAGCAGCGGGGCCGCCTCGTCGAGTGCGATGCCGTCGGGAATCCGGAGTACGTAGTTCTCGTCGACGACGATCGACGTGCTGTATCCGCCCTGTGTGGGTGTCCCATCGCGTCCGACGGCGTTGTAGGTGCCCACGTTGCCCCGCTCGCAGTACTGCTCCTCGCCGAGTCGGCACGGCTCGCACTCACGGCACGAGTCGACGAAGCAGCCCACGCCCACCCGATCTCCCACGGCGTATCGGGTGACCTCGTCGCCGACGGCGGCGACCGTCCCGGCGATCTCGTGGCCGGGTACCACCGGGAACCTCGTCCCACCCCATTCGTCGCGTGCGGTGTGGATGTCGGAATGACAGATCCCGGCGAACGCGATGTCGATCGACACGTCGTTCGGGCCGAGGTCACGTCGTTCGATGGTGGTGGGTTCGAGCGGACGATCGGCTGCCGGGGCGGCGTAGGCGTTGACCGTGGTGGGCATGCGGGCTCCTCGGTGCACATTTCGGAGGGTGGCAGATGTGGTGGTGCGCGACGCACCGACGACGCGAACAGATGCGGGCTGGTGCATGTGTCCGACGCTGCCAGTGTGCCCCGAGGTCGGCTTCGTTGCCATAACGGCACGTCGTGGCGTCGCAGTCACCCTCCGCCGATGCGCTCCGACACTGGATTCGCCGTCGATGATCGTTACAATGACCGACGGTGACGATCAACAGCTCAGTCGACGACGGTCAGCGCACGCAGTTGCACCCGGTGTCCCCCATCGCCGAGCTCAGCCGATTCGGGACGACCACCGCCCATGCGGCCGCGGGCGTCGGACGCTTCGTCCTCCACACGGCAGGCGACGCCCTCCGGGGCCGCGCGCCGGGTTCGGCGAGGGTAGCCCACGAGATCCGCACGACCTTCGAACATCTCGGACCGACTTATGTGAAACTCGGTCAGCTCATCGCCTCGAGTCCCGGCGTGTTCTCCGAGTCCATGTCCGCCGAGTTCGAATCGCTGCTCGACCGGGTGAAGCCGGCCGACCCGGCACTCATGCGCGAACAGTTCATCGCCGAACTGGGTCGGGCTCCCGAAGAGGTGTTCGCGACCTTCGATCCGGTGCCGATCGCGTCGGCGTCGATCGCCCAGGTGCACACCGCCACCCTCCCCGGTGGCGAGGAGGTGGTGGTCAAGATCCAGCGCCCGGGCATCGCCGACCGCCTGGCCCCCGATGTCGCGATCCTCGAACGCCTCGCCGGCCTCGCCGAGATCTCCGAGTACGGGCGGATGCTCAGCGCACGCCACGTGGTCGAGGACTTCGCGGCCGGCCTCGACGCCGAACTGGACTTCCGCATCGAAGCCGACACCATGCGCGAGTGGTTCGCCTGTCTCCAGCCCGGGCCGTTCGGCGACCGCGTCCGCGTCCCGCACGTCTACGACGACTACACGACCCAGCGCGTGCTGACGATGGAGCGAATCCACGCGACCCGCATCGATGACGCCGCGGCCGTACGTGCCGCAGGCCACGACGGTGTCGCGCTCTGCCGCAACCTGCTGCTGTCGCTTCTCGAATCGGCGTTCCACGGCGGACTGTTCCACGGCGACCTGCACGCCGGGAACGTCCTCGTCGACGACGCGGGCAAGCTTGTCCTCCTCGACTTCGGCATCGTCGGACGGTTCACCCCCCGCACCCGGCGCATCCTCCGCCAGCTCGTCGTCGATCTCGTGGTGCGCGGGGACTACGAGTCCGCGGGCCGCGCCATCTTCCTTCTCGGCGCCGTGCACAAGCCGGGGTCGACGTCCCAGGGTGCCGAGGACATCAAGAAGGTGACGACTCCGCTGTCGACCACCGACCTCGGTTCGATGTCCTACACCGACCTCGGGCGGCAACTCGCCGCGGTCGCCAAGGCCCACGATGCGCGGCTGCCCCGGGAACTCGTCCTCGTCGGAAAGCAGCTGCTGTACGTCGAGAAGTACACCAAGCTTCTCGCACCCCGATGGAAGGCCATGTCCGACAAGGAGATCTACGGATACATGGCCGGCATCCTGAAGGAGGCCGAACGCGACCGGCGAGCCGACCGGCGCTGACCGGGCGCCGCGTATCCCGGCATGTCGGACCCACTGTGCCCTTCTGTGGCAAACGCGACAGTTAGGGTGGGAGCGATCAGCTGATTCCAGGAGTCACACATGAGACGTTTTGTGCCGGCAGTGCTGGCCTTCTTCGGCGCTGCGTGCATCGCGGCGGCCGTCGCCATACCGCTTTATCTCGTGCCGCAGTTGAAGGTGGTTCCGCTCGATCTGGACATCACGTCCGACGCCACCACTGTCGCCGCGGACGGTTCGACCGGAGAACGCTTTCCAGCGGTGATCTTCGATCGTTGCTCGGTGTCGGAGAATCGTGCCCGCACTCTGGAGGCGCACCTCACGCAGCAGCGACGTTCGATCATCATCGAACCGTCGGACAGCCGCCAGGCCAGCCTGCAGTCGGCGCAGACCGTGCGCATCGACCGCCTGCGCGATGCCGAGGGAACCGAGACCGAACCCACCGTCGCCGCCGAGGGTGAGACGCGTACGTGCGAGGACGGTCTGCTGACCGCGACCATCGACCGGGTGTCGGTGAATCGCAAGACCTCGGCACCCAACGGTGCGGTCAGCTCGCTGCAACTCGAGGCGGTTCCCGAGGGCGGCAACGTCAACGACGTGTCGGTCGCCATCGACAACCGCACCGGTTACCAGTACAAGTTCGGTTTCGACGTGCAGCAGCGCGACTACCCGTACTACGACCTCAACACCCGCCAGGACTGCGCGGCGAAGTTCGAGGGCGAGGAGACCATCGACGGGGTGAACACGTACCACTTCGTGTGTGACGTCCCGGAGACCGACCTCTCCAACCTCCCGAACGCGCAGGGCGAGGCGGCACTCGGCACGATGCTGACGATGCCCGCCCGCTGGTGGGGCATCACCGGGCGCGGGGTGCGGGCGAACGATCCCATCACCATGCACCGGTACGCCGCCGCGACCCGCCACGTCTGGGTGGAGCCGGAGACCGGGACCATCGTCGACGGTCGTGAGGACCAGCACCAGTACTTCAAGTCCCCCGACCAGAGCGACGCCACGCCGGAAGCGGTGCGCGAGTTCCGCATGGACGCCCTGAAGGGCACGTTCAAGTGGACCGACGACACCGTCTCCAACCAGGCGGGCAAGGCCAGCGGTTACGTCGACCAGCTGAAGGTCGGCGGAGTGTGGGTGCCGATCATCCTCGGCATCGTGGGAGCGATCCTGTTGATCGCCGCCCTGCTCCTGTTCTTCCGCGGACGCCGTGACGACACCCGGGTCGACGACACCCCGCCGCCCACGACTCCCCCCGCCGACGAGCGCGACACCACCCTGATCAAGCGCGACGCCCCGCCGGCGGGAGCAGCACCTGCGGGCGCGAATCCGTGGGAGCGACCGACCGAGCAGATCCCCAAGGTCGGCGACACACCGCCGGCCGACGACTCGGCCACGCGCACCTTCCGCAAGCAGCCCCCGCCCGAGTAGCGAGCGGCAGAGCACACACCGCGGGCGCATCCGGTATCCACCGGGTGCGCCCGCGGTGTTTTCGGTCCGGCACTTCTGCGGGTTGAGCCGCACCCCGCGGGTTGAGCCGCACCCCCGCGCGCTGAGCCGGGCCACACCCCCGCGGGTTGAGCCGGCCCCGAGCGGAGCGAGGCGCCGAGTCGAAGCCCCCTCCGCAACCAGCCCCCACAAGTGACCTCGACGGACGCGCGGGCACGCTACGCGTGCTCGAGCTGCTCGGCCAGCAGGGGCGCGCGGGCACGCTACGCGTGCACAGCTGCTCACCCAGCAGTCGTGCACGAGCGGCTCACCCAGCAGATACAACAAGGGCCGGTGACCCGAAGGTCACCGGCCCTTGCCGACTGTCTTACGTGCGCGAGACTACCGCGGCCCTCAGAAGAAGGCGGGGCGGAAGGTCTTGGCCCACGACTCCTTGAAGGTGCTCTGCCAGTAGTCCCACCAGTGCGCACCGTCCGGGGTGATCCGGGTGGTGAGCTTGACGCCCGGCACGAGCGCGAGGCGACCGATGTAGAGCTGGCTGCTGGTCGACGCGGCGACCTCGAGCGGGATCATCTGCGCGAACTTGACGGGGTCGAAGTTGCTGCTGGACGGGTTGACCGACGAGTCGTACTTGCTACCGACACCGCTACCGGACGAGACGTAGACGTTCTTGCCGGCGAGGTTGCCCGCGCTCAGGAACGGGTCGTTCTGGAACCAGGTCCCGGCGGGGAAGAAGCCCCACATGTTGAACGGGTTGCCACCGACCTCCGCGACCGAGGCCATGATGCCCTGGGTGAAGCCCGGCAGGGTGACCGTCGGGTAGCCGCTGTACGAGGCGACGGCCTTGTAGAAGTTCGGGTGACGCGACGCGAGGTTCAGCGCCGAGGTGCCCGACATGGACAGCCCGGCGATCCCGTTGCGACGGTTGTCGCTGCCGTGACGCGCGGCCATGTAGCCCGGCAGTTCGCGGGTCAGGAACGTCTCCCACTTGTTGACGCCCAGCCGGGGGTCGGGGGTCTGCCAGTCGGTGTAGAAGCTGCCTGCACCGCCGAACGGGATGGCGACGTTGGTGCCCTTGCCGGCCATGTAGCGCGCGACGTCGGTGTTGATCAGCCAGCCGCTGTTGTTGGCGGGGGCACGGAGGCCGTCGAGCAGGTACAGCGTCGGCTTCGGTCCGCCACCGCCGGCCGAGACGATGCACACGGGCACGGTCCGGTTCATGGCGTTCGAGCGGACGTACTCGACATTGCAGCCGTTGGCCGCGGAGGCCTCCGGCGGAGCTGCGACCAGCGTCGCACCCGACACGGCCACGAGAGCCACGAGTCCGGCGACGAGGCGCTTACGGGCGCGTGTCAGCATTCGTCAGTTTTCCTTTGGATCACCACGGCCGGAACCGGCCGCTTGCGGGTCTTGCCTACCGGGTACTGCTGCGGGCTTGTGTACGAAGTCGTACGAGGAGGGATTGTATTGGTCCCCCCGGGCAGTGGTACCCGTCCCGCTGAAGTGTAACGGCACGATAACGCCACGGCAAAGGTGAGAGCGGGTCTTGTGATGCCTGCCGACGGTGGTTCATGTCACACCCTCCGCGGCTGAACAGCCCATTTGGTACATAGAGGACGCGTCGGCCGATTTCTTCGTCTGTTCGGTCCACGTGCCCGCGATGAGGCCGTTATCGGTTTGGGTGGGCAACGGTGACCGTGGTTTTCGGGACAGCGGGCCCGGCCGCCCGCCTGTCCGGCGATCACCGCCAAGTCCGCTCGACCCGCCCCCGGAACCACTAGTGTCGGGACGTGCACATGGGCGAATACCTGTCCTGCGACGCGACCACCCTGGCCGGTCTCGTCGCCTCCGGCGAGGTGACGGCAGCCGAACTCCTCGACCTCGCGCGAACACGTGCGGACGCCGTCGATCCCTCCCTCAACGCCATCGTGATCCGCATGGACGCCGAAGCCGATGCGCGCGTCCGGGGAGACCTCACCGGGCCGTTTGCCGGCGTCCCGTTCCTCATCAAAGACCTCGCGCAGGACTACCGCGGGTACCCGACGACACGCGGCTCTCGCGCCCTCGCCTCGCACATCGCCCGCGAACACTCCTTCGGCGTCAGGCGTTTCCTCGATGCCGGCCTGGTGATCTTCGGCAAGACGAACACCCCGGAATTCGGCGCGAAGGCGATCACCGAGCCCACGTTCTGGGGTCCGGCGCGCAATCCCTGGGACCTGGATGCGACCCCGGGCGGGTCGTCGGGCGGCAGCGCCGCCGCGGTGGCTGCCGGGATCGTGCCGGCGGCCGGGGCCAGCGACGGCGGAGGTTCCATCCGCATCCCCGCCGCATGCACCGGATTGTTCGGGCTCAAGAGCTCTCGTGGCCTGATGCCGTTCGGTCCGCAGACCGGCGAGCCGCTCTTCGGGATGGGCGTCGAGGGCGTGGTGACCCGGACCGTCCGCGACGCCGCGGCCCTCTACGACGCGCTCATCGGGCCGACGCCGTCGTCGACCTACCCGACGCCCCTGCACACCGAGAGCTACACCGCCCGGATCGCCACCCCGCCCCGGTTGTTGCGGATCGGCTATACGACGACGTCGGCGATCAACGGGAACCCGCATCCGGAAGCCGTGGCCGCGGTCGAACACGCCGCGTCGGTGCTGACCGACCTCGGCCACAACGTCGAGGAGGTGGACCCGCCGCACGACGACGCCGCCCTCGCACGCGACTTCCTCGACATCTGGTTCGCCAAGTGCGCCGCGCAGGTCGACGAGGTCCGACGCCTCACCGGAGCTCCCGACTCGCATTTCGAAGCCGACACCCTGACCCTCGCCGAGCTTGGCCGAGCAGCCGGGGTCGTCCCGTTGTTCAGCGCGCTCGACCGGATCAACGACCACGTCCTGGCCCTCGACCGGTTCCATCAGACCCACGACCTGCTGCTCACGCCCACGCTCGCCGTGCCACCACCGCGGGTGGGTTCGATGACCACGCCGCCTGCCCTCCAGCGGGCGGCGCGGCTCGCCTCGCGCGCACGGTCAGGCCGCGCGATCTCCCGTCTCGGGATCATCGACAAACTCGTCTACGAGAGCCTCGGCTGGGTGCCGTACACCCAGCTCGCCAACCTCACCGGGCGGCCGGCCATGAGCGTGCCGCTGCACTGGACCGCGGCCGGCCTCCCCCTCGGCGTGCAGTTCGTCGGCCGTCTCGGTGCCGACGGCGATCTCCTCGCGCTCGCGGCCGGCCTCGAGGCGGCCGCACCGTGGTTCCACCGGTACGCCGACATCGTGCTCTAGTGCGGGGCTAGTCTCTTCTGCGAGTGCACATGCTCCGGAGCAACCCGGCATGGCTGCGGCGGGAGGAGATGCGGTGGCGGAGAACGAGGCCGACGCGGTGGTCGTCGGTGCGGGCCTGGCGGGACTCGTCGCGACATACGAGCTCACCAAGGCCGGGCGTCGCGTCGTCGTGGTCGATCAGGAGAACCGCAACAACCTTGGTGCGCAGGCATTCTGGTCCCTGGGCGGGTTGTTCATGGTGGACACACCCGAGCAGCGCCGCCTCGGCATCTCCGACTCCGCCGACCTTGCGCTGCAGGACTGGATGGGATCGGCGGGTTTCGATCGTGAGGACGAGGACTACTGGCCACGCCAGTGGGCTCGCGCCTATGTGGACTTCGCCGCCACCGAGAAGCGGCAGTATCTGCACGACCTCGGTCTGCGAATCACCCCGATCGTCGGCTGGGCCGAACGCGGCGGCGGATTCGCCGACGGCCACGGCAACTCCGTGCCCCGCTTCCACCTCACGTGGGGAACCGGACCGGAGGTGGTCCGGGTCTTCGCCGAGCCGGTCCTGGAGGCGGAGAAGCGCGGGCTCGTCGAGTTCCGGTTCCGGCATCGCGTCGACGAACTCGTCGTCGACGACGGCACCGCCGTGGGCGTGCGGGGTGTGACACTCGCCCCGACCGACGCCGAGCGCGGCCGGGCGTCGAACCGGGATGTCGTGGGCGACTTCGAGATCCGTGCCGGATCGGTCATCGTCACCTCCGGCGGCATCGGGCACAACCACGATCTGATTCGCAAGAACTGGCCGGTCGATCGTCTCGGCCCCGCTCCGCAGACGATGATCTCCGGCGTCCCCGCGCACGTCGACGGCCGGATGCTGGAGATCACCGAGAGCGCCGGCGCCAACATCGTCAACCGCGACCGGATGTGGCACTACACCGAGGGCATCCACAACTGGGACCCGATCTGGCCCGATCACGCGATCCGGATCATCCCCGGCCCGTCGTCACTCTGGCTCGACGCCAACGGCAATCGTCTCGCACCGCCGAACTTCCCCGGCTTCGACACCAATTCGACGATGAAGGCGATCCTGTCGGCGGGCCACGACTACTCGTGGTTCATCCTCACGCAGACGATCGTGGAGAAGGAGTTCATGCTGTCGGGGTCGGAGCAGAACCCCGACATCACCGAGAAGGACCTCAAGCTCACCGCGAAGAGCCGGCTGGCGAAGGGTGCCTCGGGACCGGTGGACGCCTTCGTGCGCAACGGCGTCGACTTCGTGGTCGCCGACAATCTGCCCGAGCTGGTGGCCGGGATGAACAAGATCGCTCGCGGCCCCGAACTCGACCTCGCGGAGATCGAGCGCATCATCTCCGCGCGCGACGCCGAGATCGGCAACAAGTTCTCCAAGGACGCCCAGCTGATGGCGATCACCAATGCGCGACAGTATCTCGGCGACAAGATCGTTCGCGTCGCCAAGCCCCACCGGTTGCTCGACCCGGAGCACGGCCCGCTGATCGCGGTCCGGCTCAACGTCCTCACCCGCAAGACCCTGGGCGGTCTCGAGACCAACCTCGACTCCCAGGTGCTGCGGCCGGACGGCAGCGCCTTCGACGGCCTGTTCGCCGCCGGTGAGGTCGCGGGCTTCGGCGGTGGCGGCGTACACGGGTACAACGCCCTGGAGGGGACGTTCCTCGGCGGATGCATCTTCTCCGGGCGCGCCGCCGGCCGGGCGGTGGCGCGGGCCACACCGCGCAGCTGACGCGGACTCGTCCGCACCTCGTCGTCGAAAAGGGTTGCCTGCCCTATACATTCGCAGCATGATCTGCCACCCCACGCCGGGTGACGATCGGCTAGGGTGTTGGGCGTGCCGGTGCCCCAGACGATCCTGACCCGGAAGACGAAGTCGGCGATCTTCCTCGTCTTCACCATCGACGACGGCGGTGAAGACGCGGTTCGCGATGCGCTGGAGGAAATTCCCGGGCTGAACAACGCGGTGTCCTCGCGGGCACCGGAGGCCGCACTGGCCGGCATCGTGTCGATCGGGTCTGCGGCGTGGGACCGCCTGTTCGCCGGCCCGCGGCCCCGTTCGTTGCGTCCGTTCGTTCCCTACGAGGGCGAGGTCCACACCGCCCCGGCGACGCCCGGGGACCTGCTCGTGCACATCAAGTCCGACGACATGGGCCTGTGCTACGAACTCGGCGCCAAGATCACCGAGTCCTTCGGGGACGCGGTCACCGTGGTCGACGAGGTGCACGGCTTCCGCTACTTCGACCTACGCGACCTCATCGGGTTCGTCGACGGCACCGAGAACCCGACCGGACAGGCCGCGATCGACGCCATCACGGTCGGTGCGGAGGACCCGGACTTCGCGGGCGGCAGCTACGTCGCGATCCAGCGGTACGTGCACGACCTGTCGTCGTGGAACGGCCTGAGCACCGAGGAGCAAGAAGCCGCGATCGGACGCACCAAGCTCGACAACGTGGAGATGTCCGACGAGGTGAAGCCACCGAACTCCCACATCGCGCTGAACGTCGTCGAGGACGAGAACGGCGAGGAGATCGACGTGGTCCGCGACAACATGCCCTACGGCGACGTCTCCGGCACGGGCGTGAACGGCACCTTCTACATCGCCTACTCGGCAGCGCCCGACGTCACCGAGGAGATGCTGCGCAAGATGTTCATCGGCGACCCGCCCGGCACCTACGACCGCCTCCTCGACTTCACCACCGCGGTGACCGGGTCGCAGTTCTTCACCCCGACCCTCGACTTCCTCGAAGAGCTGCCGCCCGCGCCCGACGCCGCACCCGCCGCTCCCCCGTCCCCGACGACCCGTTCCGACGGTTCGCTGGGCATCGGGTCACTGCACTGACGACACGACACCCGACCACCGCACCCGGAAACCCCATCCCGGCCGCACCAGGAGGACACCATGAACAACCTGCATCGCGAACTCGCGCCGATCTCCGACGCGGCGTGGGCGGAGATCGAGGAGGAGGCCACCCGCTCGTTCAAGCGCAACGTCGCGGGCCGGCGCCTCGTCGACGTCACCGGGCCGCTCGGCTCCGACACCGCGTCGGTGACCCTGGGGCATCGCACCAAGATCGACTCCCCCGCCCAGGGCATCACCGCGTTCCAGCGTCGCACCCAGTCGCTGGTCGAACTCAAGGTCCCGTTCACCGTGTCCCGGGAGGCCATCGACGACGTCGATCGCGGCGCGAAGGACTCCGACTGGGATCCGGTCGTGGACGCCGCGCGCGAACTCGCACTCGCCGAGGACCGGGCCATCTTCGAGGGCTACACCGCGGCGTCGATCAGCGGGATCCGCGCCGAGGCCTCCGCCTCTCCGATCCCGCTGCCCACCGACGTCCGCGACTACCCGGAGGCGGTCAGTCAGGCGCTGAGCACGCTACGACTCGCGTCGGTCGACGGTCCGTACGCGGTGGCCCTGTCGGCCGAGGCCTACACCCAGGTCAACGAGACGTCGAACCACGGCTACCCGATCCTCGAACACATCCAGCGGCTGTTCACCGGCGACATCGTGTGGGCGCCGGCGATCAGCGGCGCGTTCGTCATGAGCACCCGCGGCGGCGACTTCGAGCTGACCATCGGCCAGGACGTGTCGATCGGCTACGACTCACACGACGGCGATGTGGTGAACCTCTACTTCCAGGAGTCGTTCACCTTCCTCACCCACACTGCGGAGGCGGCCGTCGCGCTGACCGAACCGCCGACCGTCTGAGCGGCAGACCGCCGTCCTCGCCGGCCCCGCACACCGCCCGGGCGATACTCAGAGGCGTCCGTTGCGAGCGGCAACTAGTCTTGCGCAGGTGATCGCAGTAGAACACGGCCCGCTCTCGCTCCCGGCGGTCAGATGCTGACCCGCCTCATCCGCACGTACCTGGCGCGGTACCGGATCAACGTCGTCCTCGTCATCGTGCTGCAGCTGCTCGCGACCACCGCGATGCTGTTCCTGCCGAGCCTGAACGCCGACATCATCGACAACGGCGTGGCCCGCGGGGACACCGGCTACATCCTGCGCATCGGCGGATGGATGCTGCTGGTGAGCGTCGCGCAGATCATCGTCACGGTCGCCGCCCAGTTCTTCGGGTCCCGCGCCGCGCTGGGGGTCGGGCGCGACATCCGCGGCGACCTGCTGCACCGGGTGAACTCCTTCTCCGCACGCGAGGTCGGCACCTTCGGTGCACCGTCGCTGATCACCCGCACCACCAACGACGTCCAGCAGGTGCAGATGCTCATCGTCATGAGCAGCGCGATCCTGGTGATGGCTCCGATCATGTGCATCGGCGGCATCATCATGGGAGTCCGCGAGGCGCCCGCATTGTCGTGGGTCATCGCGATCGCGGTACCCGTACTCGGGGTCTCGATGGGGGCCATCATCGCGAAGATGATCCCCGGCTTCCGCGCCATGCAGGAACGGATCGACAACGTCAACCGCGTCCTGCGCGAGCAGATCACCGGCATCCGGGTCGTCCGGGCGTTCGTGCGGGAGGACTACGAGCGCAAGCGGTTCGCCGTCGCCAACGACGATCTCGCCGATGCGACCCTGCACGTCGGACGGCTGATGGCCCTGATGTTCCCGGTCGTCATGGTGATCACCAATGTCACCATCGTCGCGGTCATCTGGTTCGGCGGTCACGCGGTCTCCGACGGTTCGCTCGAGATCGGCGCGCTGACCGCCGTGATGAGCTACGTCATGCAGATCCTGATGTCGGTGATGATGGCGTCGTTCCTGGCGATGATGGCACCGCGCGCGGCGGTCTGCGCCGAGCGCATCTCCGAGGTCCTGGCCACCGACACCTCGGTCCATCCGCCCAGTGAGCCGATCGGATTCGCCACCCATCCGGGCATGGTGGAGTTCGACGCCGCCGAGTTCCGCTACCCCGGCGCCGACGACCCGGTGTTGAGCGGCATCGACTTCCGCGTCGAGCCGGGCACGACGACCGCGATCGTCGGATCGACCGGCTCGGGTAAGACGACACTCGTCGGGCTGGTCCCGCGACTGATCGACACGACGTCCGGCGCGGTCCGGGTCGGCGGTACGGACGTGAAGCGGCTCGACCCCGATGAACTGCGATCGGTCGTCGGTCTGGTTCCGCAGCGGCCGTACCTCTTCTCGGGAACCGTCCGCTCGAACCTGCTGCACGGCAAGGCCGACGCCACCGACGACGAGATCTGGGAGGCCCTGCGGATCGCGCAGGCCGAGGACTTCGTGTCGGCGATGCCCGACGGGCTCGACACCAAGGTGTCCCAGGGCGGCACGACCGTCTCCGGCGGACAGCGCCAGCGCCTGGCGATCGCTCGGGCACTCATCCGCCGACCGGCCATCTACCTGTTCGACGACTCGTTCTCCGCGCTCGACCTCACCACGGATGCACGGTTGCGCGCCGCACTGCGTCCGGCCACACGCGAGGCGGCGGTGATCGTGGTGGCCCAACGTATCTCGACCATCATCGACGCCGAGCAGATCGTCGTCCTCGATCGCGGACGGATCGTCGGTCTCGGTACGCACGACGACCTGCGCCAGTCGTGTCCCACCTATGCCGAGATCGTCGAATCGCAGATGGCGATGGAGGAGCGCGCATGACCCGGCCCGCAGGTCCGCCGATGGCGGCCGGACCCGAATCCAAACCCCGTTCGTTCTGGCCTTCGGTCAAACGCGTTGTCGCACAACTGGCCTCTTATCGCATGCTGATGACCGTGACGCTGGCCTCGCTGGTGGGCTCGGTCGTGCTGATCGCGATCGCGCCCCGCGTGCTCGGATACGCCACCGACCTCGTCTTCGACGGCGTCATCGGACGCACCCTGCCCGAGGGACTCACCAAGGAACAGGCGGTCGCCGGTCTCCGCGAGAGCGGGGACGACACCTTCGCCGACATGGTCTCCTCGATGGACGTGACACCCGGCGTCGGAGTGGATTTCGGCGAAGTCGGCCGCGTGCTGCTCATCACCCTGGCGCTCTACGTCGTCTCGTCACTGCTCGCGTGGCTGGCCGGCTACCTGCTGAACATCGTCGTCGTCGGCACCATCCGTCGGCTGCGCGACGACGTCGAGGCCAAGGTGCATCGCCTGCCGCTGCGCTACTACGACACCATGCCTCGTGGTGAGCTGCTGAGTCGGGTGACCAACGACCTCGACAATCTGTCACAGAGCATGCAGCAGACCATCTCCCAGTTCGCCAACTCGGTGCTGACGGTGATCGCGCTGCTGATCATGATGATCTGGATCTCGCCGCTGCTTGCCCTGATCGCCGTGGCCACGGTTCCGCTGGCGATCATCGCGACCGGCGTGATCGCCAAACGGTCGAAGCCGCACTTCTCGGCGCAGTGGTCCTCGACCGGCGCCCTCAACGCTCAGGTCGAGGAGGCCTTCACCGGCCACGAGCTGGTGACCGCCTTCGGCCGCCAGCGCGAGATCCAGTCGACCTTCGACGAACGCAACCAGAAGCTGTACGAGTCCAGTTGGCGGGCGCAGTTCATCTCGGGCGTCATCATGCCGACGATCATGTTCCTGGGGAACCTGAACTACGTCGCGGTCGCGGTTGTCGGCGGTCTGCGCGTGGCCTCGGGATCGCTGAGTCTCGGTGAGGTGCAGGCGTTCATCCAGTACTCGCGCCAGTTCACCCAACCGCTGACGCAGATCGGTTCGATGATCAACCTCATGCAGAGCGGCGTCGCATCCGCCGAGCGGATCTTCGACATCCTCGACGCGGACGAACAGTCGCCGGACGCCGCGAGCCCGAAGACCCCGACCGATGACAAGGGACTCATCGAGTTCGACGACGTCTCCTTCCGCTATGTCGAGGACAAACCGCTCATCGAGAACCTCAGCCTGGTGGCCCGCCCCGGACACATGGTCGCGATCGTCGGTCCGACCGGCGCGGGCAAGACCACCCTGGTCAACCTGATCATGCGGTTCTACGACGTCGATTCGGGCGTCATCTGCGTGGACGGAGTCGACTCGACCCAGATGACCCGCGACGACCTGCGTGAACGCACCGGCATGGTGTTGCAGGACTCGTGGCTCTTCGGCGGCACCATCTACGACAACATCGCCTACGGCGACCCCACCGCCTCGCGGGAAGAAGTGCTCGACGCGGCCCGGATGAGTCACGTCCACCACTTCGTGCGGACCCTTCCCGACGGTTACGACACCGTCCTCGACGACGAGGGCGGCGGGGTGAGTGCCGGTGAGCGGCAGCTCATCACGATCGCGCGGGCGTTCCTCGCCCGTCCCACGATCTTGATCCTCGACGAGGCGACCAGCTCCGTCGACACCCGCACCGAGCTGCTCATCCAGAAGGCGATGGCGAATCTGCGGTCGGACCGTACGAGTTTCGTCATCGCGCACCGGTTGTCCACGGTGCGCGATGCCGACGTCATCGTCGTCATGGAGGACGGTCACATCGTCGAGCAGGGCAGCCACGACGAACTGCTCGCCGCCCGCGGCGCGTACTGCCGGCTCTACGAGAGTCAGTTCACCGGAGCCATCGAGGCGACCTGAGCGACCCCCTCTGCTCCCTGAGGCGCGAGGAGCGCTAGCGACGAGCCACGAAGGGCCTGGTGACGCGGGTTTCGGAGCCCTTCGTGGCTCGCTTCGCTCGCACCTCAGGGAGCAGTAAAGGCGTCCCCTCCGCTCCCTGAGGTGCGAGGAGCGTAAGCGACGAGCCCACCCCCGATCCCTGAGGTGCGAGGAGCGTAAGCGACGAGCCCACCCCCGATCCCTGAGGTGCGAGGAGCGTAAGCGACGAGCCTCGAAGGGTCACGAAGGTCGCTCGTTGCGCGCCGCGCGTTCGACGAGGCCGGCGATGCGTTTGGTCTTGGTCTCGGGTCGTTTCGCCAGGGCGATCTGGGACAGTCCGAACTTGCGCGCGCTCGGCGGGAACGCATCCCAGTTGGCCCGGGCGGCGGGGTCGGCGTCGAGCGCGGCGGCCAGTTCGGGGGACTCGATCAGTGCCTCGGCATCGTCGAACAGGGTCCAGAGGCCGCGGGCCTGGGCGTCGTCGATGACGGCCTGTCCGGCGGGCTGGATGCGGCCGGCGGCCGCGAGGTCGGCGACGCGCGCCTTGTTGGACGCCGACCACCCGCTGTTGCGCCCGCGCCGGGTGAACCACATGCCGCGGCGTTGTTCGTCGATGACACGGGTGTGACCGTCGATCCACCCCCAGCACAGCGCCTCGCGAACACACTCGTCGTAGTCGATCGGCTCCCGGCCCGAGCCCTTGCGCCAGAACACAAGCCACACTCCGGGCGACGTCTCGTGATTGTCGCGCAACCACTCTCGCCACGCATCGACGGTCTCGACGGTGAGTTTCGGGGCATCGGGATCGGCCATTCGTCAACCCTAATGACCTACGTCCAGGTCTCGGTACAGTTGAGCCGTGAACGAGATCGTCAACTTTGCCACGGACAACTGGTGGCTGATCTTCCCGATCGGCGCGGTCGTCGGCGGGTGGGCGGGTTCGATCGGCAAGTACAACGAGAAGCGGCGCAGGGACAAGATCGAGCTCGCTCGGATCAAGGCCACCGCACAGTCCGAGCAGCTCAAGCTCACGACGACCTCGGCCGATCAGCTGCGCAGGGTGCTCCGACAGCACGACGCACTCAACGAGAAGTGGTTCGCCTACGAACTCGATCTCGCGACCCTGATCGAGTACCCGCTGATGACCGACATGCGCGAGCCGCTGACCCTCGCCTTCCACCGGGCCCGGGTGCGCGCGGACGACCTGCGACCCGATCCCGCCGCCGCGGACCTCTCCACGGCCGCGACATCGATGTCGCCGGCGGATTTCGCCGAATACCGCGATGCGGTCGGCGACTACGCCGCCGCCTTCGACGCAGCCGAGCGAGAAGCACGGCGTCGCAAGCAGTCCGGCTTCTCCCCGGTCGAGCGCGAGGCACTCGACCGGGCGCGCAAACTGATCAACGTCGCCGCCGACGCCGGGGCCACGCCGGCCGAGCGGCAGGCCGCCTACAAGAAGGTCCGCGCCGAGCTCGACGGCATCATCGACGTTCCGCAGGTGGCGGCCGCACATCTCGAACAGCAGATCGCCGGGGCGCTCGAGCGCGGCTCGGACTGATCAGAGATCCGGGATCGGAAGGTCGAGGTTGGGCGCGATGATGCCGCCGTCGACCTCCAGGATCTTGCCGGTGACGTAGGCGCCCGCCGGTGACGCCAGGTAGAGCGCGGCCGCGGCGATGTCCTCCGGATCGCCCAACCGGTGCAGCGGCGTCGATGTCTCGACGGCGCTGCGCATCCCCTCGTCACCCGCGACGATCTCCAGCGCCGACGTCAGGATGGCGCCCGGCGCGATCCCGTTCACCCGGATCTTCGGATTCAGATCCATCGCCGCGATGCGGGTGTAGTGCGCGAGAGCGGCTTTCGCGGTGCCGTAGGCCGCGTAGGCACGCCCGGGCAGGCGGCCGACCGCGGAGGTGATGTTGATGATCGAACCCTGACCGCTGGTCGCGAGGATCTGCTTGGCACCGGCGACGACGAGCGCGTGTGCATTACCGACGTTGAAGTCGAAGGCATCCCGCAGGTGCTTGGGACTCGTGTCGAACAGCGGCCGGGGCATCGCACCGCCGACATTGTTGACCACGGTGTCGAGTCGCCCGAACTCATCGACCGCGGTCTGCGCGAGCGCGGCCGCCGCGTCGGGGTCGGCGAGGTCCACTGCGACGGTGCGGGCGCGCCGGCCCGCGGCACGGACCCGTTCGGCGACCTGTTCGAGGTCGGACTCGCTGCGCGCCGCGATCACCACATCGCCGCCGGCCTCGGCGAAGGCGACCGCGATCGCCGCCCCGAGCCCCCGGCTCGCGCCGGTCACGATGGCCACCTGGTCGTCTATCCGGAATCTGTCGAGAATCACCCGTCGACCATGCCACGTCGCACCCGAAAACGAGAACGTGTTCTAGAAAATCGTTCGTAACCGGCCTGACGAGACCTCAGTAGTCGCTTCCGACGGTGACCACGGAGAGGAGATCCTCATCCGCGGCGAACCTGCGCAGATTCTCGGCGACCCACGGCGCGAGCTCACGCGTCAGTCCCGACGCCGGGTTGGCGACGTGCGGGGTGATGATCACGTTCGGCAGGGACCAGAGCGGATGGTCCTCGGCGGGCGGTTCGGGATCGGTCACGTCGAGAGCAGCCCCGGCGATCTGACCGTCGGCCAACGCGCGGTACAGCGCTTCCTCGTCGACGAGGGGGCCGCGCGCGATGTTCACCACCCACGCGTGCGCGGGCAGCGCGGCGAGGCTGTCGGCGTTGATCATGTGCCGTGTCTCGGGGGTCGCCGGCGCGGCCAGCACGACGTGGTCGATCGTCGCCCACAGGTCGTCCAACTCGTCCGACCGGCGGACCTCATGCGCGCCGGGGACCTCTCGGCCCGACCGGTTCACCGCGACGACGCGGGCACCGCATGCCCGGAGGCGCGGAGCGAGCGATGCGCCGATCCCGCCGGCTCCGACGATGGCCACGGTGGAACCGTGCAGTGACCGGACCGCGGTGTCGATCCGCTCCTTGTCCCAGTGCCGGAGGACGGCGGTGTTGATCTGCCGAAGTCCCGCGAGGAGAAGCGCCAGCGCATGCTCGGCGACGTTCTCGGCATAGAAGCCCGACGCGTTGGTCCAGATGCGGCGGTCGTCGAGGATGTCGGCGGCCACGAAGTCCTCGATCCCCGCGGTCTTGAGGGCCACCCACTCGACCGTGTCGGGCAGCTCCGGAAAGTCCGACGGCGGTCCGATCCACACCAGCACCCGCGCGTCGTCGAGGCCGACGATCCGTCCGCCCGCACCCTCGATCGCCTCGACCAGGTGCTCGTCGCGCACGGGTTCGAGGGCCACCGCCACCGGGGTCATCGGGCGACCGACCGGGCCGCGGTCGTCGCCAGTTCGTCGGCGATCTCGTTGAAGTGATCGCCGGCGTGCCCCTTCACCCAGCGCCACTCCACCTGATGCCGCTTCTCCTCCTCGACCAGACGGCGCCACAGATCCGCGTTCTTGACCGGCTTGCGGTCCTTGGTCTTCCAGCCGTTCGCCTGCCAGCCGTTGACCCACTTCATGATCCCGTTGCGGACGTACGTCGAGTCGGTGTAGATGATGACCTTCGACGGTCTGGTCAGTGCCGCGAGACCCTCGATGGCGGCCGTGAGTTCCATCTTGTTGTTCGTCGTATCGGGCTCGGAACCGGAGATCCGCTTCTCGGTGCCCTTGTAGCGGAGCACCGCACCCCATCCGCCCGGGCCCGGGTTGCCCAGGCAGGCACCGTCGGTCGAGATCTCGACGACGTCCGACCCCGCTCCCGGGTCTGCGGAGGAGCCGTCGGCTGTCGGGTTCGCAGAAGCTGTCACGCACGGAAGCCTACGGCAGGCGCGACGGCCGGCAGCACCCTCGTCGAGGGGGCAAACCGACGGCGTTCCCGACATCTCGGGCGCCGGGCACCAGTGGTGTCTAGGGTGGACCCATGGCTGTGTGGGACCCGACACGCTATCTGCAATTCGCCGACGATCGCGCGCGGCCGTTTCTCGACCTCATCGCGCAGATTCCGACCAACCCGCTGTCGGTGGTCGACCTGGGTTGCGGACCGGGCCATCTGACCAAGCACCTGCGTGCACTCTGGCCGGCGGCCGAGATCCTGGGCATCGACGACTCGGCGGAGATGGTCGACCGGGCCATCCGCGACAACACCGACCCGCGCGCCAACTACGACGCCGTCGACGTCTCGCAGTGGGCGCCGCACCGGCCGGTCGACCTGATGATCTCCAACGCGATGTTCCAGTGGGTCCCCGATCACCTCGAGGTGATCGACCGGCTGCTCGGTTATCTCACCGACGGCGGCGCGTTCGCGTTACAGGTCCCGAACAACACCGACTCGCCGACCCACGCGGCTCTCGCCGAGCTCGCCGTGACCGAACCGTATGTCGGGGCGTTCGGCGACCTACGCGGGCTGCCGCGTCTCGACGCCGAGGTGTACCTGGACTTCTTCGCCGAGCGCGGCTACCACGTCAACGCGTGGGAGACGACCTACTTCCACGTGCTCGACGGCCAGGATCCGGTGTTCGACTGGATGTCGGGAACCGGCGCGCGGCCCTACCTGCAGGCGCTCACCGACGACCTCCGGAAGCGCTTCATCGCCGATCTGAAGGAACGCTTCGCCGAGGCCTATCCGCGACGGGAGTGGGGTACCGTTCTGCCCTTCCGCCGCACGTTCGCCGTGGCCACTCGCCGCTGATCCTCGCGACCTCGTCCCCCCTCCGGAGAACAGCGCTCGCGTCGTTCATCGGAATCGGGGAACGACAATTCGGAGCGAGCGTCGAAGGGTCACGCACCGGCATCGGTTTGGCATCGGCGACGCTGCCCCGTGCCACTTCTGCAACACTGACGCCACTGTCGTTTCCTCAGGGGGTACGTCCATGCCTCGACGCAGCCGGACTCGTCTGCGCCCTGCCCACCATGTCCGACGCCGCGTCATCGCAACCGTTGCCGCCGTCGGCCTGGCCGGCGGCGTGCTCGCTGCTGTGCCGGCACCGGCGCGAGCCGCGGTCTGCAACGTCACCGGCATCACCGGAGGAGACGTCGGGAGCACCGGAAGTTCGGGGTCCAGCGAGCTCGGGTGGGGCAGTCTCGACTTCGGCAGCTATCGGGCGGGCGGCAAGAAGCCACAGGGGCCGCTCCCCAAACTCACCGGTGCCAGCAAGGCCGTCTCGTGGGTGACCGGTCCGCGAAGTCCCGCTCGCACCGACACCCGTTTCGGTATCACCGCCACCGACGTCGGCGTGCCGTGGGACAACGGCTCCGGTCAGATACTGATGGCCTTCGGCGACACATGGGGCAAGTGCGCGGGCCAGATGGCCTGGAAGCACAACACGATGCTGCGTAGTGACGCGAACTCCGATCTGGCCAAGGGAATCCGATTCCCGAACGCCGTACCGGGATCGGTCCGGTCAGGTGCCTCGGTGTCATCGGCACATCCGACATGGGCACAACCCATGTTCAACGCGGTCGGGGTGCGCAACATCGAGGTCGGTCGAATCCCCACCGGCGGGATCTCGGTCAACGGCACCCAGTTCGTCAGCTTCATGTCGATCCATCGTTGGCTCGGCCCCGGCCGGTGGAGCACGAATTACTCGGGAATCGCCCTGTCGCACAACAATGGTCAGACCTGGACCGTCGACAACAACACCCTCCGCTGGAACACCGACCTGACGATTCCCGGCGTTCCCCAGGTGGCGAGTGGCCACAACCGGTTTCAGATGGGCGCCTTCCTCCGAAGCGGTGAGTACATCTACCAATACGGCACGCCGAATGGGCGTTTCGGCTCGGCCCACGTGGCCCGGTTCCGTCCCGCCGACATCCTGAACCTCAACCGGTATCAGTACTTCCGGGGCGGCACGTCGTGGTCGTCGAATCCGGCCGAGGCCGCGCCGATCGTCGCCGGTCCGGTGGGCGAGATCTCGGTGGCCTACAACGCCTTTCTCGGCCGGTTCGTCATGCTGACCGAGCGCGCGGGGACGATCATGATGCGCACGTCGCCGTCACCCGTGGGACCGTGGAGCGGAGAGCGAGTGCTCATCTCCCAGAGGCAGTCCAGCGGCCTGTACACGCCCTACATCCACCCTCGGTCGTCGGGAGAGGACCTCTACTTCGTCGTCTCGCGATGGGACGACTACAACGTCATGCTGGTGCGGACCGACCTGTCGAAGGTGCGTCCGTGAGCCGGCGCATCGTACTGATCCGCGCCGTCAACGTCGGCGGGGCGAAACTCCCGATGGCCGAATTGCGCCAGATCGCAACCGACCTCGGTGCCGATGAGGTCACGACCTACATCGCGTCGGGCAATCTGATCTGTTCGCCACCTCCCGACCCGGACGAGTTCGACCGCGCTCTCGAGACCGCGATGGAGGAGCGCTACGGTTGGTTCCGCGAGGTCATCAGCCGCACGACCGACCAGGTCCGTGCCGCGCTGGACGCGCATCCGTTCGACATCGTCGACGACAAGTACTCCTACGTCTACTTCCTGACCGGCGAACCGGCGCCCGACAAGGTGACCGCCTTCGAGCGCAAGGACTTCGGCGAGGACGTCGTCCGGGTCATCGGGTCCGATCTGCACATCCGCTACGCCGACGGTGCGGGCCGCTCGACGTTGACCGCGCCGGTCATCGCTCGCGGTCTGGGTGTGCAGGGAACCGGACGTAATCTGCGGACCGTCCGGAAGCTGCTGGAGCTGGCCGGCTCCTAGCACTGATCAGGTGGCCCGTGCCCCGGCACGGGCGTAGCGTCGGTGGAGGCATCACGAGACAAACCAGACGAACCAGACGTTCGCGTCGAGAGGAGTCCGGACATGAGTCAACCGGTCCCGCCGCCACCGCCACCGCCCGAGCCCATTCCGGCGCCGGAGCCCATCCCGGAGCCGCCACCGGAACCGCCGATCCCCGTACCCACTCCGCCGCCGGCTCCCGACCCGCAGCCCGCACCCCCGCAGCCGGACCCGCCGCCTCGGCCCACGGTGATCTGAGCGGTCAGCCGCGCGTCAGAACGCGCGCGACGCGGTCCAGATCGGCGAGCTGCTCCTCCCGCGGAGCCTCCCACAGCTTCTTCGGCAGCTTCTCGAGATCCTTGACAGCCGCCTCGGCGTGATCGAGCGCTTCGGTCGCCTCGTCCTCGCCGAGGTCCACCGACGCGATGAGCCGGTCGTCGAGTTCGAAGACCGCGTCGTCGAGGCGGTTGCGCGCCGCGACGAGTTCGTCGTCGTGCGGGATCGCCGGGTTCGCGTGCACGTCCGCGATGGCATACCGAATCCGCCGATGCAGCAGCGCTTCTCGGGTGTTGTCGGTGGCCCAGCTATCGGGCGCGCGGCCCGGTCGGCCGGGAATCAGGTCGGTGGATCGTGCGAAGGTGCGCACTCGTTTGTCCGAGTCGTACGCGAACCAGGCGGCGCCGCCGAGAATGAACAGTGCGACCACCACGGTGGCCACGATGATGATGACCGCGATCATGTGGTCAGCCTACTCAGGACGACTGCACTCCTTTGGGCGCCTTTCCCGACATGAAACCGAACAGGTATCCGGCGACGCGTCTCATCTGGATCTCGTCGGCACCCTCGGTGATCCGGTAGCGCCGATGGTGACGGTAGATGTGCTCGAACGGTTCGTGCCGCGAGTAACCGCGTCCGCCGAACACCTGCATCGCCTGGTCGGCAGCGTCGCAGCACAGCCGATTCGCCTGGTAGTTGCACATCGAGACCTCCGCGGACGCGGCAAACGGCCCGTGGGTGTCCATCTTCCAGGCGGTTTCGCGGATCAGGGCCCGGATCATCGCGCACCGGGTGTGCAGGTCGACGAGCGGGAACTGGATCGCCTGATTCGTCGACAGCTTCTTGCCGAAAGGGGCACGCTCGTTGGCGTATGCCACCGCACGGTCGACGCAGTACTGTGCGGCACCCAGACTGGACGCCGCCTGGCGGATGCGGTTCTCGTTGAAGAAGTGCTGCACGACCTGCAGGCCGGCGCCCTCGGCGCCGAACACCGCGGAGTCCGGCACCCGGACATCCCGCAGCGAGATGTGTGCATGGTCGGTCGGCATGTTGAACGTCCACAGGTACTCCTCGACAGCGAACCCGGGGTCCTGCGGGTCGACGAGGAAAGCGGTGATCCCGCGGGCATCGCCGGGTTCTCCGCTGGTGCGGGCGAACACGATGTCGCGGTGCGCGGCATGGATACCGGTGTTCCACGTCTTCTCACCGTTGATGATCCAGTCGTCGCCGTCGCGGACGGCGGTCGTCTCCATGTAGGTGGCGTCGGAGCCGTGGTCGGGTTCGGTGATGCCGAAGGCGAAGAACTTCGTCCCCGCGGCCAGTCCTTCGACCCATTCCTCCTGCTGCGCGGGCGTGCCGTATTCGAGCATCAGGAGCAGACCGATGTTGTTGCCGACGATGGCGTGCTCGTTCTGCAGATCGCAATGCAGCCCGAGCCCCTTCGACGCCAAGTGCTCGCGGATGATCGCCATCGCCAGGTTCGATCCGTCCCGGCCACCGAACTCGGCCGGGAAGGGGTAGCGGAAATGACCGGCGGCATCGGCCCGCCGCCTTGCCTCACCGAGGAGCGCTTCCCACTCCTTGTTCGGCAGACCGCCTCGCTCCCAGTCTGTTCGGGAGTCCTCACGCCGGTGGTCGAAGAACCGGATGTTGTCGTCGGCCTGCTCGAGGGGGACGATCTCGGCTTCGATGAAGGCGTCGAGTTCGGCCAGGTAGTCTTTCAGCGACTCGGGCAGTGCGAAGTCCACGATGAACCCCTCTCGGTTGGGATCGGATGTCCGGCGGTCACGGATGAGGGACCGCGAAGTACTTGGGGTTGGCGACGAGGAGTCGGGCCCGCACGTCGGCGACGACGGCGGCGCGGACCTTCTCGTCGGTCCCGTCGAGTTCACCGGACCACAGCGCGTCACAGAGTGCGCGCTGGTCGGCGATTCCGAGGGCACTCAGGCGTTGCGCACTCGCGGTCGCGTCCTGTGCCGCCCGGAGTGTCTGCCGACGCACGACGTCGACGACGTTCCCCGCCACCCTCGTATGGAAGCGGACCTGCGGTGACAACTCCGCCTGCACCGCATCGGACCGCAGGAACTCGGCGACCGCTTCGAGCAGTTCGACCGCGCTCGGCGAGCCGTAGACACCGTCGTTCGGGTCGGGCGTCGACGACCCGATCAGCGGATCGGGCACCACCTCGGGTGTCACGAGGCCCAGGTCGAGCAGGGCGTCGAATTCCTGTTCCGCACTTCGACGTCCGATGGCGGCCAGTTCCACCGACCGTTCGACCCCGTCGAGATGTCGCGCGGCCTGCACCGCGCAGATCAGTCCCCACTTCACGGTCGCGTAGAGCTCCCACCAGCGCAGCGCGGCTTCGGTGGGACGCCAGCCCGCCTCTCGCGCATACGCGTCCAGCAGCGCGTCGCGGCTTCCCATCCCGGCCACCGGCGACGACCCTCCGAAGCGCCACGCTTTCGCGCACAGCCAGCCGAGGTCCTCGACCGGGTCGCCGAGGTGGACGAGTTCCCAATCGAGCACCGCCGCAATACCTTCGGCGCCGACGAGGAGATTTCCCAGCCGAAAGTCACCGTGCACGAGGCATTGCCGCGGTGACGGTTGGGGGCGGTTGTCGGTGAGCCACTGGGTCGCCAGCACCAATCCCGCGGGCATGGACTCGAATTCGCGTGGGAACAGTTCCCGCAACCCGTCGATGGGATCGGCGAGTTCGGCGAGACCGGGCGTCTGGGCCACGTCGATCCGGTGGATCCGGGCGAGGATCTCGCCGCACTGATCCACGAAGCAGGCACGCGCACCGGCGTGAGCGTCGTCCCGCAGTATCCGACGGGGGATGGACTCTCCCTCGATGAAATTCATTGCCAGATAGGGAAACCCCAGGACATTGCCGTCTTCGTCGAAACCCGCGTCGAGGATCTCCGGCACCGGGACGCCGGCATCGGCTGCAGCGCGCAGGACCTGCGCCTCGGCCTGCAGTCCGCCGTCGTCGGTCGCTGCCGGGACGGCGCGGATGATGATCGGCTCGGACCGTCCCGAACTCTCGACGAGGGTGGCGGCGTATGTGGCGCGACTCGCGCCCGCGGGCAGCAGTCTCGCGGACTCGACCGAGATCGGGGTACCGCGCTTGCCGGCGAGTCGGGATGCGATCTTCGCGGCGACACCGCCTGCTTCCGGTACTGCCACGCCGATCCGTCCCTTCTTCGCCGTCGCCTGGGCGGGTGTAACCGCCACCACAGCGAAGCTAGCACGAGATCTGAATCCGGCCTCAGAAAATCGGTGCCGAAGTCTCAGTGGTCGGGCGTCTGGAACTCCGGCTGGTCGATGATCCGTACCCACGATCCGTCGGATCGCCGCGCCACCACCTGTGCGCGAGCACCGGCGCCGTCACGCGGCGGCGTCGAGGTGAGTGCGAGATCGTCCCGGAACATCAAGGTCGGCAACGGTGGCTCCGGCACGAACGTGGGCCGGTGCGCGAGAACCGAAGCCCAGAGGTCGCGGATAGCGGCCCGTCCGCGCGTGACTTCTCCGGGCGGATAAGCCATCACAGCCTCCTCGTCGTAGAGGGAGGCCACGGCGTCCGCGTCCCCTGCATTGGAGTACTCGACGAACAGCCTGGTCAGATCCTCGGGCGTGCGTGCGATTTCGTAGTCGGTCATGACAGCTCCTCTCGGTGTGTTCCCCCCCAGCGTCTCCCCAACGCCCGAATAAGTCCAAGTGATGTTGCAGATGCCGACTATCATTGACAGTTATGGAACTCCGGCAGCTCGAGTACTTCGCGGCCATCGCCGCGGAAGGCAGTTTCACCGCGGCTGCGGCGCGCGTGCACACCACCCAGCCGAACATCAGCGCGCAGATCCGCACCCTCGAACGGGAACTCGGTTCGGCCCTCTTCGACCGGTCCGCTCGTACGGTCCGCCTGACCGACGCCGGGCGGGCAGCACTCCCCGCAGCGCGGCGCGCGCTCGCCGCTGCCGACGACGTCGCCCGAACCGTCAGCGAGGTCGCCGGACTGGTCCGCGGGAGCCTGGCGGTCGGGATGGTCGAGGGGTGCACGATCGCCCCCCTGTTCGCAGCCCTGGGCACCTTCCGGACGACTCACCCGCAGATCGAGCTGAGCCTCCGCGAGTCGCCGTCGACCGAGTTGATCGCATCGATAGAGGACGGTCGCCTCGACGTCGCACTGGCCGGATACGGCGGCGAACTCCCGCCGGGAGTCGCCTCCATGACCATCATCGCCGAGCGCGTCGTTGCCGTGATGCCCGCGGACGGCCGCTCCCCTCGCCGGCCGGTGGATCTCGCACTGCTTCGCGACCGGTCGCTCATCTGCTTGCCCCGCGGCGCGGGCATCCGAAGTGTCTTCGACGCGGCGGCGGCTTCAGCGGGCGGACCCATCCGGCCGGCCATTGAAGCTTCCTCACCGGAAGCGATCATCGAGTTGGTCTGTAGCGGAATGGGAGTCGGCATTCTCAGTGAGTCAATCGTCGCGGATGACGAACGTGTGGCCGGGGTTCCGATCCGCGACGTCGACGGCACCGCGCATCTCGGCTTGCTGTGGGGTTCGAAACCGTCCGCTGCTGCGGCGCGTTTCGTCGAGGTGGCCACGGATGTGTTCGGAGGAGCCGAATGGGATGGGGGCGGAACCTTGCCACCCCCGGCGTGGGCGACCGGCAGACAACAGGATCGCCGCTTTCCGGCGGAGAAGTGATACGGATGTGACTGTAGTGCACTGCTGTTGCCAAGAAGCGAATCGTCGCCGAAAATAGCTACACAGCACTGGTTTCCGCGCGGATAGGTTGTGGAGAAACCTCGTAACCGAACACATGTTCCCGTACAGTGGAGTCATGCCAGAGCTCGCCACCCTGCTCGACCAGCTCATCGAGACCACCACGCCCACCGACGATCCCACGGGCAGAGCGACTTTCGACGCGCTCGACACCCTCCGGCTGATCCGCAACATCGTTGACCACCAGATCGTCACGCATGCAGCAGAACTCGATGAACTCGGAGTCGCACAAAAGGCCTGTGGGACCACCAAGAAGGTGTTGATCGAGATGGGCTACGCACCCGCCGCGGCTCTACGCGCCATGCGAAGCGTCGACGCTCTCCCGACGCTGCCCACCCTCGCCCGTCACGCCGCCGACGGACGACTCTCCTCCGAAGTCGTCGATGCCATCGTCCGCGGCATCAGCCAGATCGAGAAACGTTGTCGTGAAGCGCTTTCAGACGATGAGCGCTCCCAGTACGAGATCGAACTCATCGCCCAAGCACTATCCGGTGCGACGCCGACGCAAGTGCTTCAACACGCCCGCGCGATCGGTACCACGATTGCCGACGCGACCGACACCGGTATCCCGGCCGCCGACGATCCATCGCTGAACACGGTCAATGCCCACACCACCGACGACGGCCGTGTCGACATCCGAGCCGACCTCACCCAGGTGGCCGGCGAGAAGTTCCTGTCCATGATCGACGAACGATCCTGCCCGCGACCCGAACCCGACGGCGCCGACGATCGGCGTACTGCCGAGCAGCGCCGCGCCGACGCGTTCGAGTTGATCCTCGACCAAGCCGCACTCGGCGCCACACTCGACAGTGTCGGATCTCCCCGCACCCAACTCATGCTGACCATCCCCGCCACCGGCGCTGATCCCGCCACCATGCCGTGGACCGGACCGGTCAGTCAGGCCGTCGCCAAACAGGTGTCCTGTGACGGGTCGCTGACAGAGATCATCCTCGACGGCGAAGGCGTACCGCTACAGATGGGGCACACCCACCGCCTGTTCCCAGCACATCTGCGCAGGGCGGTCATCGTGCGAGATACCTGCTGCATCAAATGCGGTGCCCCACCGTCACATACCCAGGTTCACCATGTCGAGCACTGGGCAGACGGCGGTCCCACCGATCTCGACAACGGTTGCCTGCTCTGCCAACGCTGCCACACCCAGGTCCATCACCACGGCTGGGACGTAATCCTCGGCTTCGACCGACATCCCTGGCTCGTTCCTCCCGCCAGCATCGACCCACGACGCCGACCGCTACCCGCCTACAACCGACGAACCATGCGACTCGACGACGCCGCCTGACCCAGACCCGCCCAGCCACACTCGGCCCACCCACACATTCGCGTAGCACCTTCCGCACCCGAGCCCAGCTCGGGACCGCGTCCGTCCCTTGACAACTCCAGAGTGAGGGCCCAAGTCTCCGTTCCTACTGCCCCGCTACAACGGCTGTGCCCGACGCACCTGGTCGGCGGCGCGCGCGGCGTCGAGTTCGACATCGCTGATCAAGACCGCACGACCGAGACTCAAGGTTCCCGACGTCAGCGGCTGCGCCCGCAATCCACCCCGGCCGATCAGGGCCTTGCGCACGCCGTCGCCGGCGACGGTGTCCATCCACGAACACGGATGCGCAGGACGCCCCCCGCGGAATCGAATCGGGCCCGCCCCCGAGTCCAGCTCGAACTCCCGGCCACGCAGCGGATCGAGTTCGACCCCGCGCACCACGACGTTGCGCCGTGCCAGAACCGGGTCGGCGTCCCCGGCGGCAGCGGACCACGCTTCGAGCGCGAGAAACGTCACCGCAGCCTCGGTATGGGCGCGGACCCCGAAGAAGCGGTCTCCGCGAATCCCCTTGTCGGCGACGACCTCCACGAACTCTGGTGTGCGGGTCTCGACCTCGCCGGCCGGGCCGTCCTTGGGCCGGCCGAAGTAGGCATGCTTCGACGAGACGACGAACATCACTATCTCGCAGGAGTACTCGTAGGTCACCGCACCTCCCGACGGATCACGAGGCCGGGGGTGAGGGACGAGCATCGGCGGCCGTCGCATCGTCCGGCGTCTTCACCACCACGCTCACGGGATCGGTGGGCTTCCCGGCGATGAGGTCGCCGATACTCAGTCCCCAACGGCCCCAGCGGTCGTCGAAGCGCTTCGCGCGGGCCCGGGCCTTGTCCGTCTTGGCCGGTGAGTATCGACGGCGGGCCCAGGCCGAGTGCGGCCGTGCGAGCCGGATCGCACCGGCCCAGGCGAACACCGGGATGAAGACACCGACGATGGCCGTGGAGAACTTGCCCTTCAACACGCACAGGAACGCGCACGCGACGTTGATCGGGACAGTGGCCACCAGAGCGACGGGACCGAGCTCCACATCCGCGTCGTCGAGGGGGTTGAATCCGAGTACCGCCATCCCCAGCGCGGCGACCGTCAAGGCGACCACCTGAACCGAGAGTTGGCCCTCCGGTGACCAATACACGTCCTGCAGACGGAGGATTAGCGCGAACTCGTCGAGGACCAGAGAGGCGCCGACGCCGATCAGCACCGCACTGATCTCCGCGCCCGGTGACGCCCCGTTGACACCCACCGAGACGAAGGCGCCGACGATCGTCAGGATCAGGCCCGGCACCATGTGGTGCACGTGGACACCGTCCGACACGTTGTTGCGGAAGGGGCCTTTGCCCGCCCGGATGAGTCGCGTGATCACCCGCGTGACGATGAACGTGACGACGAACGACGCGAACAGCAGGAACAGCGGAAGTCGTTGGTGCGTGAGCTCGTCCAGGAAGTTCACCGGGCCACCGCTGCCGTCAGCCGGGGACGATGCCGGTGCGGCGCTGCTCGATGATCAGGCAGCGGTCCTCTACGTACAGGAGGCCGGCCTCCTCGGCGATCGCCCGCGCCTCCGCCGAACGGATTCCGAGTTGCAGCCACAGGGCGGTCGCACCCGACGCGACGGCCGCCCGTGCGACATCGGCGCACTCGGGACCCGGGCGGAAGACGTCGACGAGGCCGACCTGTTCGGGGACGTCGGCGAGAGTTCGGTACACCTTCTCGCCGACGATCTCGTCGGCCGCAGGGTTCACCGGGATGATCCGCCAGCCCCGGCTCTTCATGTAGGCCGGGACCTCGTTGGCAGCTTTCGACGGATTCGCGCTGGCCCCGACCACGGTGATCGCGTCGTAGGTGGACAGGATCTGCTCGACGACATCGTCGGTGTTGATGCTCGGTGTGGTCATCCCACGAGTGTAGGTGGGTTCGGAGTTCTCATCGGACAACTCCGTGCACGACCAGTGCACTGAGCTGATCGGCCCACGCGGTGTCGAATTCGCGGTCGTCGAGCAACAGTGCGTGCAACATCGCCGCCCCGCCGACGGCCTCGATGAGCCGGTCCGGATCCACATCCGGGTGCACCTCGCCGCGCTCCACCGCGACCACCAGCCGGTCACGCAACGCGCCGAACACGTCCGCGAAGCCGGCGTGCACGCGCGCCGCGAGCTCGGGTTCCGCAGCCATGTCCGAGATGAGCCCGGGCAGTGCGGCGCGGGTCACCGGGCTGGCGAACAGATCGCGCGCCGCCGCCACCATGATCCGGAGATCGGCCTCGACCGCACCCCTGGACGGCGGTAGCCGCGCCATCCGGGAGAACGCCACATCGTGCACCAGCTCCGCCTTGCCCGACCAGCGGCGGTAGAGCGCGGTCTTCGTCGTCCCCGCGCGATCAGCGATCGCGGCCATCGTCAGCTTCCGGTATCCGACGTCGACGAGTAGCTCCGCCGCGGCGTCGAGCACCGCCGAGTCGATACGGAGGTCACGTGGACGCCCCGAGACAGCTCCTGTCGTCTCACCGCTCATCGCCCACCTTCCCGTCGGAGATTTCCCGAAGTCGCTGCGAACCGCGCGACCGTTCTGATGTCATAACGCTACTCACCGTAGCGAATCTGTCGGTAATGATCTCTGGGGGTGCCCATGGCCACCGAACCCGCCGTCGAGCAGGTCGACCATCTGCAACGCTCCAGCCGGGACAACACCTCGGTCCCGGACACGCTCGCACGCTGGCTGGCCGAGCAGGACGACACTCCCGACGCCGCGCCCGGGGTCACGGTGGCCGCGGGCGTCGACAGCAACGGCATGTCGTCGGAGACCATCCCCGTGTCGGTGTCCTGGCCCGGGGAGCCCACCCGGCACTGGGTGATGCGGATGGCCCCGTCGAGCGCCGACGTCCCCGTCTTCCGCTCCTACCGGATGGATCACCAGTACGAGACGATGCGGTTGATCGCACGGTTCAGCGACGTCCCGGTCCCCGCGGTCCACCACCTCGAGCCGAGCGGTTCACTGCTGGGTGCGCCGTTCTTCCTGATGGACCGATGTGAGGGCGAGGTCCCGCCCGACGTGATGCCGTACACGTTCGGCGACAACTGGTTCGGGAACGCCGCCGAGTCCGACCGCCGCCGCGCCCAGGAGTCGGTCGTCGGTGTGATCGCCGACCTCCACTCCATCCCCGACGCGGCGCGGCACTTCGGCTTCCTCGCCGACGACCTCCCCGCCGGCGACACCCTCCTCGCCCGTCTGCTCGCCTGGCTTCGGGATTGGTACGACTTCTCGGTGGACGGAATCGGTCGGTCGCCTCTGGTCGAGCGGGCACTCGCCTGGCTGGCCGACAACTTCCCCGACGATGTCGCGAGGACCGAACCCGTTCTGTCCTGGGGTGATTCACGTATCGGGAACGTGATGTTCGTCGATTTCACCCCCACGGCGGTCCTCGACTGGGAGATGGCGCGCACCGGTCCGCGCGAACTCGACATCGCCTGGGTGGTGTTCGCGCACCGGGTCTTTCAGGAACTGGCGACGATGGCGGGCCTCCCGGGTCTGCCGGACCTGCTGCGTGAGAACGACGTCCGCGACACCTACCGGCAGCGGACCGGCGTCGAACTGGGCGACCTGCGCTGGTTCTACGTGCACGCCGCGGTGCAGTGGTGCTGCGTCTTCATGCGCACCGGCGCCCGCCGCGTGCACTTCGGCGAACTCGAACGCCCCGACGACGTCGACGGCACCCTATTCTACCACCGACCATTGCTCGAACGACTCCTCGAGGAGGACTGACCGCATGAGCCGATCCGGCCTGGGACCGATGGACGAATATCCCATTCATCAACTACCGCAGCCGATCGCGTGGCCGGGCAACAGCGACCGGAACTTCTACGACCGCGCCTATCTGAACGCGCACGACCGCAGCGGCACCATCTTCCTCATCACCGGCATCGGGTACTACCCCAACCTCGGCGTCAAGGACGCCTTCGTCCTGATCCGGCGGCGGAGGCCCGACGGCACCGACACCCAGACCGCTGTGCACTTCGGTGACGCCATCGACGACAACCGGCTCGAACAGCGCGTCGGCAACTATCGATTGGCCGTCGACGATCCGCTGCGCACCCTCCACCTGACGGTCGCCGAGACCGAGGGCATTGCCCTGGATCTGCACTGGGAGGGCCTGTTCGACGCCCTGCTCGAGCAGCCGCACGTGATGCGGCAGGGCACGAAGGTCACCCTCGACGCGCAACGGTTCGCGCAGGTCGGCAGCTGGCGCGGATCGATCACCGTCGACGGGGAACACATCGACGTGGACCCGTCGACCTGGGTCGGGACCCGCGACCGCTCGTGGGGAATCCGGCCGGTCGGTGAGCCCGAACCGGCCGGACGGCCGTCGGACCCGCCGTTCGAAGGCATGTGGTGGCTGTACGTCCCGATGGCCTTCGACGACTTCCAGCTCGTCGTCATCATCCAGGAGGACCCCGACGGTTACCGCACGCTCAACGACTGTTCGCGCGTCTGGAAGGACGGGCGCGTGGAGCAACTCGGGTGGCCCCGGGTCTCGGTCGACTACGCACCCGGCACCCGGGTGCCCACCGGCGCCACGATCTCCACAACCGGCGCGGGCGGCTCAGAAGTGACGCTGACGGTCCACTCGCTGCTCCCCGTGCCGATCCACGTGGGCGGCGGATACGGCGGCGACCCCGACTGGTCCCACGGCGTCTGGCGTGGAGCGGACTTCACCGAACGCCTCACCTACGACATGACCAGCGCCGAGATCGTCGGGCGCATGCCGTTCGGGGTGATCGACCACGTCGGACGCGCCGAATGCCGTGAGGCCGACGGCACCACCCGCACCGGATGGGGACTCTTCGAACACGGGGCACTGGGCCGGCACGACCCGTCGGGATTCGCCGACTGGCTCAGCGTCGCACCGGGACCCTGAATTAGGGTATCCTAACTCGCATGGCGATGAACCTGCTGCACCGTTGGGGCTGTCGTTCTCGTCCATGGGCCCTCGTCAGCCGACGCTTTCTCCTGCCCTTCGCACTCGACGACGCGCTCCTCGGGGACTCGGTGCTCGAAATGGGTCCCGGTTTCGGCGCCAACACCTCGTATCTCGGTTCACACGCGAAGACGGTGACCGCGGTGGAGATCGATCATGCGTTGGTCGAGCATCTGCGCCGGCGCTATGCCGCCCACGAGCGAGTCCTGATCGTCGAGGGTGACGCCACGGGTTCCGACCTGGATGCCGGCGACTACTCGTCGGTCGTCTCCATGGCCATGCTCCACCATGTTCCGACGGCGGACTTGCAGGACGCCTTGTTCGTCGAGGCCCGCCGCCTCCTAGCTCCGGGCGGGGTGTTCGTGGGCGGAGACGGAAGCCCGACAACGCCGTTCGCCCTGATGCACATCAACGACACCTACAACCCCATTCCGCCGGCGTCCCTTCACGATCGACTGGTGCACGCCGGCTTCGTCGACGTGCGGGTCGACACGTCACCCGTTGCGTTCAGGTTCCGCGCACGAACGCCACGCTGAAGTCCGCACACCGAGAACGCAGACCTCCCGGCAACTACCGGCTTTGATCGGTGGTGGCGCGAAGCCGATATCCCATGCCACGAACCGTCTCCAGTCGATGCGAGCCGATCTTGTTCCGGAGCGCCCGCACATAGACGTCGACGACGTTCGAGGCCGGGTCGAAGTCGTAACCCCAGACGTGGCCGAGGATCTGCTCGCGGGACAGCACCTGATCGGGGTGCCGGAGAAACACCTCCAGCAGTGCGAATTCGCGCGCGGTGAGATCGATCGTGTCCGCGCCCACCCGCGCCCGCCGCGACTTCAGATCCAACCGCAGATCACCGGCGGCCAACAGGTTCTCCGACGCGACGGCCGAGTCGTCGACGAGCCGGAGCCGGATGCGGGCGAGCAGCTCGGCGAACTGGAAGGGCTTGGTCATGTAGTCGTTGGCCCCGCCTTCGAGCCCACTCACCGTGTCGCTCACGCTGTCTCGGGCGGTGAGCACGACCACCGGCGTCGTGATCCCCTCGCCTCGCATGCAGTACAGCACGTCGAACCCGTCCATCGACGGCAGACCGATGTCGAGGACGACCATGTCGAAACCGCCGCCGCGCACGGCTTCGAGCGCCGACAGTCCGTCGGACACGTGCTCGGTGCTGTACCCCGCCGCACGCAAGCCGTTGCCGATGAACGAGGCGATCCTCGCGTCGTCCTCGGCGATCAGAACACGGCTCATCGCCGTTCTCCTTCTCCTGGCGCCGACTGCGCGGCGCCGGCGTACGAGTTGTCGGGGGCCGGGACGTCGATGCCGAACGTCGCACCGTGACCCGGGATGCTTCGCACCCAGGCAACGCCATGATGGGCGTCGGCGATGGCACGCACGATCGCCAGACCCAGGCCGGCGCCGGCCGAGTGCTCCGGTGCCGACGCGCTCCGGCCGCGCTGGAAACGTTCGAAGATCCGCGCCGCGTCCTCCTGCTCGATACCGGGACCGTCATCGGTGATCCAGATCGACAGGTGGCGTTGCGTGCCCGCACCGGCGAACCGTGACCCCAGCTGGATCACGGAGCCGTCGTGCGTGTGGCGGACCGCGTTCGACGCGTACTGCAGCATCGCCTGGGTGATCCGCTCGTGATCGACGGTGCACGTCCCCTCGGCAACCTCCATGAGCAACCACTGCCGATCACCGAGCGGCTGGACCTTCGACTCGATGTCGAGCATCAGCTGAGCCGCATCAGCCGTCCTGGCCACCACGAAGTCGGGTTGCTCGGATTTCGCCAACAGCAGCAGGTCCCCGACGATGCGCCCCATGCGACCCAGCTCGCTGTCGACGAGGTCGAGCGTCTTGCGTCGTTCCTCCGGATCATCGGGCAACAGCTCGAGATGACCGCGCACCACCGTGATGGGTGTGCGCAGTTCGTGGCCGGCGTCGTCGACGAACTGACGCTGCGTCGTGTAGGCGTCCTCGATGCGGTCGAGCATCGCGTTGAACGTCTGCGCCAGCGCGGCCACGTCATCACGTCCGATGACCGGCACGCGTGCGGTGAGGTCGTTCTCACTGATCTCCGCGGCGACCACCCGCACGCTGCGCACCGGCGCCAGAATCCGACCGGCGACCAGGTAGGCGACACCGGTGGTGACGATCATGCCGGCCAGGCCGACGATCGCGAGGACCCGCATCGTGCGGTCCACCAACTCCCTCCCGGGATCGGTGTAGATGCCGACGATGAACGTCCCCGGCTGCGCCGCCGCCGGGTCGGCCGGGGACGCACCGACCGGCTCCAGATCGACCTTGCCCCAGCGGATCTCACCGTGGTCGGTCATCAGCACACCGGCCGGACCGGTCTGAGCTCGCAGCTCGTCGAGCACCCGGGGTCCCTCGCCCGCAGCCGGCCATGCATTACCCGGCAGTTCCAGGATCTCGGTGTCACCGACGACACCGGCCATGACCTCGCCCTGCCCGGCAGACTGCCGGGACAGGAACACCTCCAGCAGCCGTGACACCGAGGTGAACGGTTCGGTGGTCGTCGGGTCGACCCCCTCGGCCGCGAACGTCCGGAACTCGCTGGCCTCCTGCGCGACGTCATGATTGGCCCGGCTGTCGACGTCGCGGAGCAGCAGGTTGCGGGTCACCACGAACACCACCGCCAGCAGCAGGAACGTGGTGAGCATGATCCAGGCCGTGATACGCCAGCGCGCCGAGAGCGCGGGGCGCTGTCGCACACCCACGCTCTCGGCTGTTCTCGGCCCGTCGGCGTCGTCAGTCGTCCTGGTCGTCATCGATGCCATCGTCCCAGTCGTCGCGCTGGTCATCCCGGTTGTCGTCCTGATCGTCCCAGCCGCCGCGATCGTCGTCGCAGTCGTCGTCGCGGTCGACCGCCCGGACGTCGCACCAGTCATCGTCGTCGGAGTTCAGATTCGGCGGGACGGCCCGCTGGACCGGCGCACCGGCCGGGATCTGCGGAACCGGGGCCGGGGCCGGCGGGGTCTGGGCCTTGGGCGCCGCGGTCTGGGCCGTCTGCGACGCGACATCGACCGGCACCGCGTCGGACGCCAGGTCGGGCTCGGGCGAACGGATGAGGAAGAAGCTGGCGGTCACGACAGCGATCGCAAGTGCACCGAGAGCGAGGGTGGCGAGTACTCGTGAGATCTTCATGCCGACGACTCTGTCGGACTCCGGTGAGCCGTCCATGAGTCGTAGATGAAGGTTTTTTCATCTACGGGTCGCGGCGGTCCAGTCCGTTCAGGAACTCGTCGATCCGCGGCCAGGTGTACTCGACCGCGGCGGACCCGGCGATCAGCCCGAGATGACTGGTCTCGACGGTGGTGAAGTCCACGTGCGGCGACCCCGCCAGAAGTTCGACCCCGTGATGGGCCGCCGCCCAGCTGACGATCGCGTCCCGGTGACTGCCGAACAGCGCGACCGGTACCGCGACCTCGGCGAGATCGACGACGCGGCCGTCGAAGTCGAGCACGCCCTCGGCCAGCTCGCCGCGCATGATGAAGTTCTCCCACATCTGCTCGGACACCTTGCCCGGGTAGCCGGGCATCGTCTCCTGGAACCGGTCGATGGCCTTCATCCGCGCGAGGGCGTCGGGGTCGTCGGCGTTGCGCAGGATGTACCCGGGCTTCTTCAGTTCGCGCTGCCACGCCGTGCCTCGGTAGGCGAGGCGCACCAGCGGCGCGGGAATCCCGCCGAGTGCGCGCAGGACCAGCTTCACCGGTGTCGCGCCGACGGGCCGCATCACGTTCTTCACCAGCGGATAGGGCGGGACCTTGGCGTAATCGAGCGGAGTCCCGACCGCGACCACCGAGGCCAGCGGCAGATCCGGGTTCGCGGCCGCGGTCAGCAGGGCGATGGTCCCGCCGATGCTCCAGGCCAGCACGTCGACGTCGGCGGTACCCGACTTCGAGCCGGACTCACGCCGGTCGTCGGTGCCGTAGAAGTCCGCGACCGTCGCGGCGACGGCCCCGGGGACGATGTCGTCGAAGAAGTCGGCGAACCCCAGGTGACGGTCGGCGCGGGTCATGTCGCCGAAGTCGAGCACGTAGGGGACCCGGCCGGTCGACAGCAGGAACTGCACCACGGACAGTCCCTCGGCGAGGTCGTAGCACGCCGTCGACACCGCGAGCGGCGGGATCAGCAGCACCGGCCGGCGTCCGGTGCCGACGGCCGCGACCACCTCGTCGTCGCTGCCGTACCGCCGCAGTGTGCGATGCGGTCCGTCGGCGATGAGCGTGTGCGGGGTCTCGTGCGACTCACCGATCTGTCCGCCGCGCGCCAGATGAACCAGCGTCGCGACGCCGTCGAAGCCTCCCACCACTACCTCCCAGTCGTCACCCGGGGACATTCAACACACCCCGGTCGGGCCGGGTCCGGGCGGGGTACGACCGTTTGGTGCGGCACACCTGCGGGTATCGCACCTGACGAGGCACCGCTGCCCTAGGCGGTGCGCATAGGAGGTACACGAGCATGGCCGAAGAACTCAACGGCACCACGATCGCCTTCCTGGTCGCCTCGGAGGGCGCCGAGCAGGTCGAACTCACCGAGCCCTGGAAATCGGTCGAGGCGTGCGGCGGAAAGCCCGTCCTGGTGTCCACCGACTCGGGGACCGTCCAGGCGTTCAACCACCTCGACAAGGCCGACACCTTTCCGGTCGACCTCACCCTCGAGGACGCTCGGGTGATGGATTTCGACGCGCTGGTCCTGCCCGGCGGTGTCGCGAACCCCGACTTCCTGCGTACTTCGGAACCCGCCGTGCGATTCGTGCGCAGCTTCTTCGACGCGGGCAAGCCGGTGGCGGCCATCTGCCATGCGCCCTGGACCCTCATCGAGGCCGACGTGGTCCGCGGGCGGACGCTCACGTCCTTCCCGAGCGTGCGGACCGACGTGATCAATGCCGGCGGCACCTGGGTCGACGAGGAGGTCGTGACGTGTCGAGACGGTGACAACGTTCTGATCACCAGTCGCAAACCCGACGACCTGGCAGCGTTCAACGCCGCGATCGTCGCCGAAGTCGCCCACAGCAACGTCGCGAGCTGACTTCCCGCGCGGAGGAGCCTCAGACCACGGACACCGGCGCCGACTCCCGGCCGGTCAGGGTGAGCAGCACCTGCTCCCCCTGGCCGGTGAGTGCTGCCGTCGCCACTGCGGTCGACAGGGCCGAGGCGAGCACCGACGCCGGTAGCGGGATATCCGCTCCGATCGCGCGGGAGATGTCGAGGCCGTGCACCGCGAGTTCGAAGGTCCGGGTCGGTAGATAGTCCGACAGCATGATCCCGCCGAACGGTGTCGTCAGCGGACGATCATCCGCTCCCGCAAGGACTTCGACGGCCTGCGCCCGACGTTCCCGCACCCCGGTTCGCGGATCGCCTCCCAGTGCCAGGCCGGCGTCGACTCCGCGCCGGCGGACCTCGGCGGGGTCGCCGTAGCCGCGGATGGAAGCGAAATACTCTGCGGTGGAATGCAACTCGACATCCGAGCTCGGCTCGGCAAGGTAGCTGACGACGGTGGTCAGCGATCGACTCGCGTGCCCCACCAGCGATCGCAGCGACCACTCGCCGAGTCCGGGACCGTCCCACATGTCGTCGCCGATCAGGTCGACCACTTGCGTCAGATGCTCGGCGCCGGCCGTGAAGTCGTCGATCGCGCGCGGCAGTGCCCCCTCGCTCATCCCTCAGTCCTTCGTGCCGGTGGTCGTCGGCGACTCTGCTGCGCTCGCGATCGCGATCTTGCGGACCCGGTCGTACAGGAAGGCGATCGTCGCGGCGAAGACGATGACGCCGAGGATCTGTGCCCATCGCTCGAACCCGTCTCCGACGATCGCCAGTGCCGAGTCGTCGCCGGTCGCCGCGACGATCCCGGCGAAGACCACGCCGAAGAGCGCCTCGCCGACGATCAGACCGGTGGCCAGCAGAACGCCCATTCGCTTCTTGTGTTCGACCGCGCCACCGCTGCGTTCGGCCCACCGGTTGTAGAAGTGGCCGATGAACGCACCGATCGGGATGACCAGGACCACCGACATCGGCAGGTACATGCCCATGCCGACGGCCAGCGGCGGCAAGCGGAATCGCCCTGCGCGGCCGAGAAATTCGTCGATCACGATCACCACGGCGCCGATCAGCGCCCCGATACCGATGAGTCCCCAGTTCAGGTCCGCCCCCAGCACGCCCTGCGCGAGGGTCGTCAGCAGGCCGGCCTGCGGTGCCGCGAGCGCGTCCTCGGTCGCTCCCGGCGCACCGACGAACCCGAAGGCCTCGTACATCAGCTGCAGGATCGGCGGGATCACGGCGGACCCGAACAGCACACCGATGATCAGGGCCACCTGCTGTTTCCACGGGGTCGCCCCGACGAGCTGACCGGTCTTGAGGTCCTGCAGGTTGTCGTTGGAGATGGTCGCGACACCGAAGACGACCGCGGCGGTGAACAGCGTGTAGGCGATGAGCGCGTCGGTCTGCGAGGCGTCCGCGGGCCCGAAGGTCAGCTTGACGAGCAGCGCGGCGATGAGGACCACCAGGATGCCGACACCGGAGATCGGGCTGTTCGACGACCCGATGAGGCCCGCCATGTAACCGCACACCGAGGCGACGGCAAGTCCGATGACGAACACGAACACGATGCTGACCGCGATGATCCCGGTCGCATTGCCCTCCAGGACGGTGTCGTGGACGAAGTCCCACAGCAGGAACCCGATCGGGACGAGCAGCACGAGGATGCTGCCGCCGACGATGTTGATCGGCATGTCCCGCTCGGTGATGTCCACCGTCACCCCCTCACGGCGCGATCGGGAGGAGACCATGGCCGCCCTGATCCCACGCACGATCGGACCGATGACCTTGATCAGGGTCCAGATGGCCGCGATGGCGATCGCCCCGGCACCGATGAGCCGCACGTCATTGGCGAAGATCTCGCCGACCGCATCGCCGAGATCCTCTCCCGCCGTGCGCCCCTGGGTCTCGATTGGCAGCAGCACGACGTAGGAGATCACCACCCCGACGAGCATGGCGATGCCCACGGTCACCCCGACGAGGTGGCCGATGCCGATCAGCGACATCGACAGACCGGCACTGAACAGCGTTCCGCCCGTGCCGATCTTGATCGTCGTCGAGATCGAGTCGGAGAGCAGCTTCAGTTTGGTGAGCAACGCGAAGGCGGCCGACGCGACCGAGCCGAGAACGATCGTGCGCAGGCCCGCCTTGTTCTCGGTGGCACCGCCCGCGGAGTCGCCGACCTTCAGGACCTCGGCCGCCGCAACACCTTCGGGATATGGCAGGTCGGATCCGGTGACCAGCGCGCGACGCAGCGGGATGGAGTACATGACGCCCAGGATTCCGCCGATCGCGCAGACCGCCATCGTGATCCAGTACGGGAAGCCCGTCCACCACCCGATGATGACCAGACCGGGGATGACGAAGATGATCGCCGACAGCGTCCCCGCCGCGGACGCGATGGTCTGGACGATGTTGTTCTCCACCACCGAGTGGTTGGAGAAGTACCGGAGGATGCTCATCGAGATGACGGCCGCCGGGATCGCGGTGGCGAAGGTGAGGCCGACCTTGAGTCCGAGATAGACGTTGGCTGCGGTGAAGACCAGCGTGATGATCCCGCCGAGGACGGCTCCTCGAAGCGTCAGTTCCCTCAGGTTCGCCGTGGCCGGAGGCGCAGTGGCCATCGTGTCCCTCCCAACAGTCGGGTCCTGCGACCGATGGTCGTTCGGACGGTGGATCATCATCCGGGCGTTCGTCGATTCACCTTAGGTCCGGGTGTCCACTCGCGCAGGGGCTTCCCGTGTAGGCGGAGGTCGGTTCGCGCGTCGAGCCGAGGCACGATCCGGCCGGCCTGTCCGCAATGCCTGTTTCCCGCGCTCGACCGGACGGCCGGGCCTCCCGCCGTTTCATCGTGCTCCGGTAGGGCATCATCTAGTCATGGGCGAAGGCAAGACGGAGCAGTCTGCCCGCACTCGTGGGCTGCTGATCGGCTCGGCCGAGAAGCTGATCGCCCTCAACGGCGTGGCAGCCGTCTCGAACCGCCAGATCAGCAAGGCGGCCGGTCAGGGCAACAACTATGCCGTCGGCCACCACTTCGGTTCCAAGGACGATCTTCTCCGCGCCACGCTCACCTCGCACAACGTCCCGATCGAACGCCTCCGCCGCAAGTGTCTGGCGGAGGTCGGACCCGACCCGGGGGTCCGCGACTGGCTCGGCTGCCTCGTCGGGCCGGAGGTCGAGTATCTGGCGCAACTCGGTGCACCCAGTTACTTCGCGCGGTTCTTCGCCCAGGTGTCGAGTGACCCGTCCGCGACAGTCCTGCTCTACGAGGAGACGGCGAGATCGGAAGCCCTCATGACGATTCTCGACCGCTTCTACGGCAGCTTGCCGACCTTCCCCGACGACGTGCTCGCGGTACGCAACAACCTGACGCGCCACATGATCGTCAACGCGCTGGCCGACATCGAGCGGGCAGCTGAGGTACCGGCGCCGGGAGCGGAGCGAGCGGGCCGAATCGACCCGGCGCCGGGAGCAGAGCGAGCGGGCCGAACAGACCCGGCACCCCAGACCTGGCAACATCAGCGCGATCTCGTCGTCGACGCGCTCACCGGCATGTGGCTCGCGCCGGTCACCCCACCGTGATCGACGGATTCGTCCGCCCTCCCGTCGTCGTCGGCACGGCTCAGATCACCGTGCCGACGTCCTCGGCGACGATCCGGTCGAGTGCACGCTCGGCCACCGCGGCGATGGTCATCGAGGGATTGCACGCCGCGGTGTTGCCGGGCATCAGTGCGCCGTCGATCACGTAGAGCCCGCGCTGGCCCTCGACCCGTCCCTCGAGGTCGCAGACCGTGCCCATGTTGGCCCCGCCCAGTGCGTGCCAGGTCGACGGGAACACCGCGTTGGTGTCGGTGAGGATGGCGTCCGGCCCGGCGATCCGCCGAACCGTTCGGTCGATGTGCTTGGTCTGGATCTCCGAGTCACCCTCGTGCGGCCAGCGGATCAACGCATCCCCGATCGTCGAGTCGTAGGAGATGACACCGCGACCCGAGCTCACTCCGAAGCCGACCATCATCGTCGTGCCGGTGTAGACGGGCAGCGGCGGAAGGGATGCCTGGATGACGGTGAACGCGCTTTTCGGGTCACTCCAGTTGGGACTGCCGAAGACGACCGGACCGCCCTGCACCGTCCCGAAGTCGATGCTGGGGCTGGTCCAGGTGTAGATCCGGTCGGCGTTGGTGCCCCAACCGTGCCCCAGACCATCCGGCAGGTCGGGCACGGTGCCCGTCGCGCGTGCCTTCACCAGCAACTTGGTGGTGTTCACACTGCCAGCGGACATGATGAGGGTCCGTGCGATCAATTCCTTGTGTTCCACCACTTTTCCGGACTCGTCGGTGCGTTCGACCTCGAGGGACCACCGGCCGTCGGGTCGGCGGGAGACCTGCCGAACCGTGTGCAGGGTGCGGACCTGCACGCGCCCGGTCGCCTCGGCCTGACGGATGTAGGTGACGTCGACGCTGTGCTTGCCACCGTTGTTCACGCCGATGGCGCCGTCGCCGTTGGTGTACGCGGGCTTCATCTCGCCGCGCAGTTCGGCTGCGGCATAACCCCAGTCGATCGGCATCGGGATCTTCTGCAGCGGAAGGCCCTCGGCCCTGACCCTCTTGGCGAACTGTCGCGGTGCCAGATATTGGGGAGAACGGACCACCGAGTCGGGCGCCACCGCGACCTTCAGCATCCGCGCGACCCTCGGGTAATGCACCCGGTTCAGCAGTTGCCAGTCGAGCGCGTCGGGAAAGTGCTCGTTGAACACCGCTTCGCTCGGTTGCAGGGTCATGCCCTGGTAGACAAGCGAACCGCCGCCGAGTCCGGCCGGGCACAGTGCGGTCATGTTGGCGCCGGCGACCGACTCGAACAGTCCCACATAGGGTTCGACGCTCAACGGCTTGCCGAAGAGATTCGGGGTCGACTCGTGCCACAACATCCGCTTGTCCGGACTGGACGCACGCGGGAACGTCTCCGAGTTCGGACCCGTCGACCACCATCGGCCCCGCTCGAGCAGCAGGACCGGCACACCGGCCTGCGCGAGGCGAAGCGCCGCGACGCCACCGCCGAAACCCGAGCCGACGATCACCACCCGATGCTCCTCGCGTGTCCGCCGAATTCGCCGCGAGGGATCAGCCGACGCCGGACCGGCGCCGGCGACGACGGTTGTCGCCGCGCCCGCCGCGGTCATCGCCGCCGCTCGGAGGAAGGTACGTCTCGTCGGTGACACCCCGGTCATGGTTCTCCTGTCGTCGGTGCGCGAGAAAGCCCTCGACGCATGGCGTTTCGTTGATCTCGAGAGACGGGGAGACCGGTTGCGGGGTCGGGGACTCCGCGGAGGACGTGCCGGGGCGTGGCCGTCGGGACACAGGATTTGCCATGACCGTCTGCTGTGTCAAGCGCAACTTCGGTGAGCAGCAGTGATCTGGGCCATGGCCGACGTAACCCTTGACAACCCCATCAGTCATGTGACTGAATCGTCCCCGGGCGTGGATGGAGCGGCGATCGGATGTCGCGGATGATTCGCGGGCATGGTTGCGGCGGAGTACTTCTCGCGTGGACCGGGGTCAGGACCGCTTGCACGGTACCGACGAGCAAGGGAGAGGAACAGGGTATTCGCCGAGCGGGCGGCGGGGACCAGCGTTGTTAGGATGGCGCGACCATTTGTCGCGGCCGGGGAGCTCCATGTCTGATCATCTGCAGGGCAAGACCATCATCATCACCGGCGCCGGAGGCGGTTTCGGCAAGGTCATCGCGGAGATGTGCGCGGCGCAGGGCGCCAACATCGTCGGTGTCGACATCGACGATGCCGGACTCACCGGAGCCGTCGAGGGCATCGTTGCCGCGGGCGGATCGGCTGTCGCACACCTCGCCGATGTCACCGACATGGACCAGATGAAGGGCGCCGCGGCGGTGGCGGTGGATCGCTTCGGCGCGATCGACGTGATCGTCAACAATGCCGGCGTCATGCCGCTGGCGTTCTTCGCCGACCACGCACGGGCCTGGGAGAAGTGGCACAAGGCCATCGACATCAACATCAAGGGCGTCGTGAACGGCATCTCCGCCGTGTACGACCAGATGATCGCGCAGGGTCGCGGTCAGGTGGTGAACATCGCGTCGATCTACGGCAACGGCGGCTTCGAGGGCTCGGGGGTCTACAGCGCGACCAAGGCGGCGGTGACGATGCTGTCGGACTCGTTGCGCATCGAGGCGAAGGGCAAGATCAAGGTCACGACGGTCAAACCCACCGGCGTCGCCGGCACCAACCTGGCGAGCTGGATCGTCAACGACCGCGCGATCCGCGGAATCGTCGGACAGCGCGCCGCGTCGTATCGCGAGCACATCACCGAGTTGATGCAGGGCACGCTGCCCGCGGAACTCACCGACGTCGACTCGGTGAAGTACTGGCTCATCACCCCCGAGAATCTCGCACGGGCGGTCGTGCACGTCATCGACCAGCCGTGGGGGATCAGCCTGTCGGACGTGACGGTGCGGGCCAGTGGCGAGGACTACCTGTACTGAGTCCGGAACCGGGCGGGACGGTCAACCTGTCGGGCCGGGTCGCCGGCGCTCGCCCCGGTACTTGCGGTGGTACTCGTCGTAGAGGTCGGAGTTCTTCTCCCGCTCGAGCTTGTTGACCAGATCGGGATCGAGGCCGTGCTGGACCAGCCGGTGACGCCGGTACACCCGGTTCAGCGCGATCGAGAAGAACAGGTAGGCCAGCAGGATCGGCATGGTCATCGTGATCCGGACACCCCAGTCGGCGGGGACGAAGAGCATCGGGATCAGCACGACGATGCAGGGCACCGCCCAGCGGACCACCATCCGGACCGAGGCACCGGGACCGGCCAGATCGTGGGCCACCCAGTCGAGCATCGACTTCGGCAGACGCGCCCAGTAGGCGTACTTCACGTACTCCCAGGGATTCGGCTTGGTGCGCTGTGAGGTGGCCACCTCTCGATCGTGCACCACGTGCGGTCGTCGTCCGACGTCGCCTCCCCCACATCCGCTGGGTAATCTGACCCGCATGGGTTCGGAGATGACCGCGTCGGCCGACGACCCCGCCGGTCCGGATCCCGTCAGTCCGGGTCCCATCAGCCCGGATCCGATCAGCGGTCTCGAGGCCGAACTCGCCGACTTCTGGCGGCGGGGCCGGGTCCGCACCCGCCTGCGCGCCCGCGCCATCGATCCGCGGCTCGACCCGTCGTGCTACCCCCTCATCACCGTGCTGGCCCGGCACAATTCCATGCCGATGTCGGAGCTGGTCACCGCCGTCGGCATGGAGAAGTCGACGGTCACGCGTCAGATCGACGCGGTCGTGCGGCTCGGACTGGCCGAGCGGCACCCCGACCCGCGCGACGCGCGCGCCCGCGTGGTCACCCTCACCGACCATGGTCGCGAGCGCATCGACGCGGTACTCGCCTCCGCGGTCACCGACTGGCGCGCGCGACTCACCCAGTGGGACCCCGACGACATCCGGACGCTCACCCACCTGCTGCACCGTCTCACCGAGGCCACCAACGACCTCGAGGACCGCGAGGGTTCTCGTTGACGCGCGTCACACCGTCGGCGATCCTTGGCCGGTGACCCCGGACGAAGGACCGCTGCCCCTCGAAGGCATCACCGTGGTGGCGCTCGAGCAGGCCGTCGCCGCACCGCTGGCCACCCGGCATCTGGCCGACCTCGGCGCCCGGGTCATCAAGGTGGAACGGGTCGGCGACGGCGACTTCGCCAGGCATTACGACGCGGCGGTGCGCGGCGGAGTCGGTTCGCACTTCGTATGGCTCAACCGCGGCAAGGAGTCGGTCGCACTCGACCTCAAGACCGAGGCCGGACGCGACGCCATCCGAACCCTGATCGCGGGCGCAGACGTCTTCGTCCAGAATCTCGCCCCCGGCGCGGCCGGCCGGCTCGGTCTGAGCGCCGACGATCTGCGCGCGGACCATCCCGAACTCGTCGTCGTCGACATGTCCGGGTACGGCGACGCGGGACCGTATCGCGACCGCAAGGCCTACGACATGCTGGTCCAGGCCGAGGCCGGGCTCATCTCGGTGACCGGGACACCCGAGGAGATGGCGAAGACCGGCATCCCCTCCTCGGACATCGCCGCCGGAATGTACGCCCTCACCTCCGTGCTGTCGGCGCTGCTGAGACGGGCCACCACCGGACTCGGCGCCCGGGTCTCGGTGGCGATGTTCGACGCCACGGTCGAATGGATGGGCCACCCGATGTACCTGCGTCTCTACGGCGGCCGGCAGATCGCCCGCGCCGGTCTCGGACACGCGGCGATCGTGCCCTACGACAAGTACCCGACCCAGGACGGCGACATCCTGATCGGCGTGCAGAACGACCGTGGCTGGGACGCATTGACCCGCGTCGCCCTCGACCGCCCGGATCTCGCCGACGACCCCCGCTACCGCACCAACATCGACCGGGTCTCGCGACGAGCCGAGGTGGACGCGGTGATCAGCGCGGAGACCAAACGGTTCACCACCGACGAACTCGACCGACGTCTCGCCGAGGCGGGCATACCCGCCGCCGAGATCCGCGACCTCGAGGGCGTCGTCGACCATCCGCAGCTGAGCGAGCGCGGCCGCTGGCGCGAGGTGGACACCGAGGTCGGCCCGGTACGGGCGCTCCTGCCGCCGCTGACCTTCGACGACGTGGAACTGGCGATGGGCCCTGTCCCGGCACTCGGGCAGCACACCGAGGAGGTCTTGCGGGAATTCGGGATCGACGTCCCGCAGACCCCGTCAGCGTAGGATCGGCGGAACGGACCTGCAGCCCTCGGGTCCCGTTGTTCATGCACGGATACGACGACCTCTCGGAGGCGATATGTCCGACGATTCACTGTTCACCACCCGGGATTCGGGAGCACCGGCGGGGAGCGACGAACACTCCTTGACCGTCGGCGCCGGCGGCCCGATCGTCCTGCACGATCACTATCTGATCGAGCAGATGGCGCAGTTCAACCGCGAGCGGATCCCCGAGCGCCAGCCACATGCCAAGGGCAGCGGCGCCTTCGGCACATTCGAGACCACGCAGGACATTTCGGCATACACGTGTGCCGCCTTGTTCCAGCCGGGCGTGAAAACCGAGATGGTGGCGCGATTCTCGACGGTCGCAGGCGAGCGCGGAAGTCCGGACACCTGGCGTGACCCGCGCGGTTTCGCGCTGAAGTTCTACACGTCCGAAGGTATCTACGACATGGTCGGCAACAACACGCCGGTCTTCTTCGTCAAGGATCCGATGAAGTTCCAGCACTTCATCCGGTCGCAGAAACGCCGACAGGACAACAACCTTCGCGACCACGACATGCAGTGGGACTTCTGGACGCTCTCACCGGAGTCCGCACATCAGGTCACCTGGCTGATGGGTGACCGGGGAATCCCCAAGACCTGGCGCCACATGAACGGCTACACCTCCCACACCTATCTGTGGGTGAACGCCGAAGGCGTGAAGCACTGGGTGAAGTACCATTTCAAGTCCGATCAGGGCGTCGAGCATCTCACGCAGCACGAAGCCGACCAGATGGCCGCGGCTGACACCGATTTCCACACTCGGGACCTCTTCGAGAACATCGCCGCCGGCAACCATCCGAGCTGGACCCTCAAGGTGCAGCTCATGCCGTTCGACGACGCGGTGAGTTACCGGTTCAACCCGTTCGACCTGACCAAGGTCTGGCCCCACGGCGATTACCCGCTCGTCGAGGTCGGCAAGATGACCCTCCACACGAATCCGGTGGATCACCACACGCAGATCGAGCAGGCGGCGTTCGAGCCCAACAACGTCGTGCCGGGTATCGGCTTCAGCCCCGACCGCATGCTGCTGGCGCGCGTGTTCTCCTACGCCGATGCCCACCGCCACCGGATCGGCGGCAACTACAAGCAGATCCCGGTGAACGCGCCGACCAACGAGGTCCACTCGTACTCCAAGGACGGCGCCATGCGGATCCACAACGTCACGGACCCGGTGTACGCCCCGAACTCGAAGGGCGGGCCGTCCGCGCTCTATCCCGGACAGGGCGAGCCGCAGTGGGCGGCCAACGGTGAGATCCTCCGCAGCGCCTACGTCGACCACCCCGAGGACGACGACTGGGGTCAGGCGGGCACGCTGGTCCGCGAGGTCTTCGACGACGAGCAGCGTGAACGCTTCGTGGACAACGTCGTCGGACACCTCCTCAACGGCGTCTCCGAACCGATCCTCCAGCGGGCCTTCGAGTACTGGCATCGCGTCGACCCCGACATCGGCGCGCGCATCAAGTCCGGGGTGACCGAGAAGCAGGACGAATCCGACCCCAAGAAGGACGACCAGGCCAACCCGGCCCGCTCGTCGATGCAGGAGAAGGCGAAGGCCGAGAAGGCCTGATCGTCACATCCTGTCCTCTCCGAACGCCGTGGAACGCGCCCTCTCGCCGAGGGCGCGTTCTGCGTCGGCGGCAGACACACCACTAGGCTCGAATCCGTGAGTGTGCGCGCAGGCATCGTGGTGACCGGAACCGAGGTCCTGACCGGCCGGATCGCCGACCAGAACGGACCCTGGCTGTCCGCGGAACTCCTCGAACTCGGGGTCGACGTCGCCCACATCACGATCTGCGGCGACCGACCCGACGACCTCACCGCTCAGTTGCGCTTTCTCGCCGAGCAACAGGTGGACCTCATCGTCACCAGCGGCGGGCTCGGTCCCACCGCCGACGACCTGACCGTCGCCACCGTCGCCGCGTTCTGCGGTCGCGAACTGCTCCTCGATCCCGGACTCGAGGAACACATCGCCGCGATCATCCAGCGCTGGCGCGGGGTCGGATTCGACGTCGATTCCGGTCCGACGCGCGCCGGCATCCGCAAACAGGTCCTGGTACCGGTCGGGGCTGCTCCGGTACCACCCACCGGCACCGCGCCGGGTGTCGTCATCCCCGCTGCCGCCGGTGTGCCGACGATCGTCGTCCTGCCCGGTCCTCCCAGCGAGCTCCAGGCGATGTGGCCGACGGCGATCGCCTCCGCGGCCGTCGCCGATGTCTTGTCCCGCGCCGACGATCTCCGTCAGGCGACCATCCGCGCCTACGGACTCCTCGAAGCCGAACTCGCCGAGACGCTCCGATCGGCGGAGACCTCGATCTCCTCGTTCGATCGACTCGAGATCACCACCTGCCTACGACGAGGCGAACTCGACATGGTGACCCGATTCGCCGCCGTGGACACCCCGGTCTACGACGCCCTGCTGGGTTTCCTCACCGAACACCATGGGCGGCAGATCTTCTCGACCGACGGTTCCACGATCGACGACCAGCTGGTGGCAGCGCTGGACGGGAAGCTGATCGCGACCGCGGAGTCCTGCACCGGCGGACTCGTCGCCGCCCGGCTGACCGATCGGCCCGGCTCCTCGGCCTATGTGATGGGCGGCGTGGTCTCGTACTCCAACGACGCCAAATCCGACCTGCTCGACGTCCCGACCGAGTTGATCGCCACGCATGGCGCCGTCAGCGTGGAGGTCGCGGCGGCGATGGCCGAAGGGGCTCTCACGCGATTCGGCACCGATGTCGCCGTGTCGACCACTGGCGTTGCCGGACCCGGTGGCGGCACCGAGGCCAAGCCCGTCGGGACCGTGTGTTTCGGCGTGGCCCTCCGCGGCCGGCCCACCATCACCGTCACCCGCAGGTTTCCCGGCGACCGCGAGCGTATCCGGTCGCTGACCACCACCGCCGCACTGCATCTCGTCGTGCGTGTGCTCAACGACACCGCCCCCTCCGCCCCCTGAGGTGCGAGGAGCGCAAGCAACCAGCCCCCTGCCCCCTGAGGTGCGAGGAGCGAAAGCAACCAGCCCCCCTGCCCCCTGAGGTGCGAGGAGCGAAAGCGACGAGCCTCGAAGGGCCCGCCCAGCCGAGAAACCTGTTTCCCGGCCACACTCGGTCAGTCAGACTGTCCGAATGCTGTTGACCATCTCCGCCGAACGTTCGTCGACCCTCGAAACACCGAGCGATCTGGGCTTCCTGCTGCACAAGCATCCGGAGAGGGTTCAGGCGTTCGATGTGTACGGAGGCACGGCGCATGTCTTCTACCCCGAGGTCGACGACGACAGGTGCACGGCCGCGATGGTGATCGAGGTCGATCCGGTTGCGTTGGTGCGGGGACGTTCTGGTGCGCGCGACGGGTACGCGCTGGGCCAGTACGTCAACGACCGTCCCTACGTCGCGTCGTCGTTGCTCGCGGTGGCGATGGGGAAGGTGTTCCGGTCGGCGCTCCAGGGCCGCTGCGCCTCTCGGGATCGACTCGCGGAGTCGGAGCTGGATCTGACGATCGCCCTCCCCGCGGTCCCGGGTGATCCTGATCTGGTGCGCCGCTTGTTCGAACCCATGGGGTGGGACGTCACAGCCGACGCGATCGACTTGGATGCCACCAGACCCGAATGGGGAGCTGCACCGTTGGTGTCACTGACCCTCGTCGGGTCGCTTCGTCTGGCCGACGCGCTGAATCACCTCTACGTCCTGCTGCCCGTGTTGGACGACGCGAAGCACTACTGGGTCGGCGACGACGAGGTCGACAAGCTGGTCCGCGCAGGATCGGGGTGGCTGGCCGCCCACCCGGAGAGGGAGCTGATCACTCATCGCTATCTGGCCCATCAGCGCGGACTGAAAGACGCTGCCACGCAGCGACTGATCGAGCTGGACGACCGGCCGGTCGACGACGCGGCGGACGACGCCGAGCCCGATGTCTCGCGCCCCCTGGTGCGGTGGAGGCACGACGCGGTCCTCGACGTCGTGCGTGAGTTCCGGCCGGCGACGATCGTCGACCTCGGGTGTGGACCGGGCGCGCTGCTCGGTTCGTTGCTCGAGCTGCACGGGGTGACACGTGTCATCGGAACGGACGTGTCCGACTCGTCCCTGTCGAAGGCAGCCAAGCGGTTGCATGTCGACCGGATGACCGAGCGCCAGTCCGGACGCCTGACGTTGCTGTTGTCGTCGCTGCAGTACGAGGACGATCGCCTCGACGGCCTGGATCTGGCGATCCTCATGGAAGTCATCGAACACATGGACCCGGAACGGCTTCCGGCGGTCGTCGACAACGTCTTCGGGACGATGCGGCCACGCCGGGTCGTCGTCACGACACCCAACAGCGAGTACAACGTGCGGTATCCGGCTCTGGCCGAGGGCGGCTTCCGACACCCCGATCACCGTTTCGAGTGGACCCGCCGGGAGTTCGGAACGTGGGCCGGCCAGGTAGGCGAACGCTACGGATACGACGTCGATCTGCGGCCGGTCGGCGAATGTGACGAGGAGGTCGGGTCGCCGACACAGATGGCCGTGTTCGCCCAATCGACCACGACAGGGGGATCAGCATGACCGAACTGAGCATCCCGGAACTGTCCCTGGTCGTCCTCGTCGGGACCAGTGGTTCCGGCAAGTCGGTGTTCGCGGGCACCCACTTCCTGCCGACGGAGGTCGTGTCCAGTGACGACTGCCGCGCGATGGTCTCGGATGACCCGAATGACCAAGGGGCGACCACAGATGCGTTCGACCTGCTCGAATACATCGTCGGCAAGCGGCTCGATCGCGGCCGGCTGACCGTCGTCGACGCCACCAACGTGCAGGCCTCCGCGCGCAAGTCGCTGGTGGCACTGGCGAAGGATCACGATGTGCTCCCGGTGGCGATCGTCCTCGATCTTCCGGTCGCACTGGCGCTGGAGCGCAATGCTTCTCGGTCGGACCGCGACTTCGGCGCGCACGTTGTCAAGCGTCAGCACGACCAGCTACGGCGGTCGTTGCGCGGCCTCAAGCGCGAGGGATTCCGCACGATCCATGTCCTGGACTCCCCCGAGGCCGTCGCGTCGGCCTCGATCGTGCGGACACGCCTGCTCAACGACCGTCGGGACGAACACGGTCCATTCGATGTCATCGGGGATGTGCATGGTTGTCGCGAAGAGCTCGAGATCCTCCTCCGGCGACTGGGTTACGCGATCGTCGGCGACGAGGGCCACTCCGTGGACGCCGCACACCCAGATGGTCGCCGAGCGGTCTTCGTCGGCGATCTGATCGATCGCGGTCCGGACTCTCCCGGCACCCTCCGTCTGGTGATGGGTATGGTCGCGAGTGGCAACGCCCTCTGTGTATCGGGCAATCACGAGGCGAAACTCGTTCGCGCACTGGGCCGGAAGGATGTCAGGGCGACCCACGGTCTGCAGGAGACCTTGGATCAGCTGGCAACCGAGGACGATGCGTTCGTCGCCGAGGTCCGTCGGTTCTGCGACAGCCTCGTCGCCCATTACGTGTTCGACGACGGCAGACTGGTCGTCGCCCATGCGGGCCTGGCCGAGAAGTATCACGGCCGGGCCTCCGGCCGGGTGCGGGCGTTCGCCCTGTACGGCGACACGAGCGGTGAGACCGACGAGTTCGGCCTACCGATCCGCTACCCGTGGGCTGATGAGTATCGCGGTGCGGCAACCGTTTTGTACGGGCACACGCCGGTACCCGAGACCGAGTGGATCAACAACACGATGTGCCTGGACACGGGATGCGTTTTCGGGGGTAGCCTCACCGCGCTGCGATATCCCGAGCGAGAGGTCGTGTCGGTACCGGCGCGGGCGACGTACTACCAGCCCATCCGCCCCCTGGTCCCGCCGTCCCGCCGCCCGGAGGTGTTGAGGCTGACCGATGTCCTCGGGCACCGCGTCATCTCCACCGAGTACATGGGACGGATCTCCGTACGAGATGAGACCGCCGCGGGCGCACTGGAAGTGATGAGCAGGTTCGCGATTGCGCCGGCCGGGTTGTTCTACCTGCCGCCGACGATGTTGCCGGTGGACAGCTCGTCGCGCGACGGATTCCTGGAGCACCCGGATGAGGCATTCGACCACTACGCGAAGCACTCGATCGGTCGGGTCGTCTGCGAAGAGAAGCACATGGGGTCTCGCGCCGTCGTCCGTGTGGCGCGCGACGGGTCCGGCTGCGTCCATTCCCGCACCGGGCGGGCGTTCTTCTCCGACGAACGGCAGGCGGCGGTGCTGTCGCGGATTGCCGACGCCGTCACCGAGGCGGGCTTGTGGACCGAGCTCGACACCACCCGCCTACTGGTGGACGCCGAGGTGCTGCCGTGGACAGCGAAGGCGGAGCCGATGATTCGCAGTCAGTACGCCAGGGTCGGCGCCGCGGCGACAACCGCGATACCGGCCACGATCGACGTGCTGACGGCTGCGGCCGCGCGAGGGGCTGACGTCGGCGACCTACTCGACAGGACCCGAACGCGCGGCGTCAACGCCGGCCTCTTCGTCGATTCCTATCGCCATCACGTCCAACCGATCGCCTCCCCGTTGGGTATCCAGGTTGCACCTTTCCAGATCCTCGCCGGGGATGCCGCGACGTACGAGAACCGTGATCACCAATGGCATCTCGCCATCGCCGACCGCCTGGCCGTCGCCGACCCGGAACTGTTCCGGCCCACCCGCCGCCTCGTCGTGGAGACCACCGCAGAATCCTCTCGCGCGGCGGGTGTGACCTGGTGGGAGGACCTGACCGCGAACGCCGGTGAAGGTATGGTCGTCAAGCCGCTCGCCAATCTCGTGCGCGGCCCCAAGGGCCTCGTACAGCCCGGACTCAAAGTCCGTGGGCGCGAGTACCTGCGGATCATTTACGGCCCCGACTACACCGACCCGACGACGCTCGCTCGGCTCAAGAACCGCAATCTCCGACTGAAACGGTCGATGGCGCTTCGGGAGTACGCGCTGGGCCTCGAAGCCCTTCGTCGAGCGGTGGCCGGAGAGCCGCTGTGGCGCGTTCACCAGTGCGTGTTCGGCGTCCTCGCGATGGAGTCGGAGGCCGTCGACCCGCGACTGTAAGTCAGAGCGGCCCGGTCGGCAGGTGCCGGCGGACCAGCTTGCCGGTGGGGTTGCGTGGCAGTTCGTCGACGAAGACGACGTCGCGCGGCACCTTGTAGCGAGCCAGGTGACCCTTGACGTGCGCCTTGATGTCCTCGGGCGTCGGATTGGCGTGTTCGGCCGTGACGATGAAGGCGCGCAACCGCTTTCCGTATTCGTCGTCGTCGACGCCGATCACCGCGACGTCGTCGATGTCGGGATGTCGGCCGAGGAGGTTCTCCACCTCGAGCGGATAGACGTTCTCGCCGCCGGAGACGATCATGTCGTCGTCGCGGCCGTCGATGTGGAGGAGTCCGTGCTCGTCGAACCGGGCCATGTCGCCGGTGGACATGTACCCGTCGATGACCTCCTTGTTGCGGCCGTCGGTGTACCCCTCGAACGGGGCGCCGTTGCGCACGAACAGCCTTCCGCGCACGTTGGTTCCGGAGATCCGCTTGCCGTCGTCGTCGAAGAGCGCCAGTCGGCTGGTGACCGGCGCACGACCCACCGTGCCCGGCGCCAGGCGCAGCTCTTTCGGCTGGGCGACCGTGGCGATCGCCACCTCGGTCGAACCGTACAGGTTGTAGAGCACGTCACCGAAGGTGTCCTGCACCGCCTCCGAAAGGGTCGGCGACAGTGCGGAACCCGCAAGCACGATGATCTTCAGCGACGACACGTCGTATTTGCCGATGACCTCGGGTCCGAGAGCGACCATGCGGTGCAGCATGGTCGGGACCGCCACCAACACCTCCGCCTTGTGCTCGGAGATCGCTGCCAGCGTCTTCTCGGCGTCGAACCGGCGCATCACCACGGTCTTGTTGCCCAGCGCGGTCCCCACACCCCAGAGCGCGAAGCCGGTCGAGTGGAAGATCGGTGAGACGATCACCATGGCACTGCGTTGGGGCAACGGAATGCGGTCCAGGAGAAGGGCACTGGCGAACGGAGACATCTTGGAACGCTGGGCGCCCTTGGGCAGCCCCGTGGTACCGCTGGTGAGGATGACGAGCCCACCCCACTCCGCCGGCTCGGGCGGGGTGGACGAGTCGCCGCTGTCGACGATGTCGTCGAGGGTCCGGACGCCGTCGCCGGTCGGGCGGTTGCCGTCGACCCACGTGACGATGCGCAGGGTGTCGGCGGGCAGGGTGTCGGCGAGGTCCGTGAACTCCTCGTCGTAGAGCATCGCGACGATCTTCTCGCGCTCGGCGACCTCGGCGAACTGCGTCTTGCCGAAGCCGGTGTTCATCATCGCGAGGCGGAATCCGGCCTTGCCCGCGGCACTCATGGTGGTCAACAGGCCTCGATGGTCCCGCGCGATCACGCCGATGACCGACCCCGGTTTGATCCCGGACGACAGCAAGAAATTGGCGAGTGCGTTCGCGTGTGCGTTCAGTTCACCGAAGGTCAGCTCGCCGTGTTCGTCGGCGACCGCCCCGGCCTCGGGGTACTCGTCGGCTCCGTGCGCCACCGCCGCTGCGCACGGACCGATGATCTTGGCGCGCTTGATCGTGGTCAGCAGTTCCTTGGGCCGCGTCGGATCCACCAGGCCCGACCGCCGCAGGACCTTGAACGCGCCGAACGCGTCCTGCGCCGATTCGACCACCGTGCCGACTGCACCGGTCACCGAGACCATGTCCACCCCACCTTTCGCGGCTGAGCCGCGTTGTCATCCTGTTCGGGTCGGCTGCGCGCTCGACGCACCTCTGGTCACCCTCGTCACCAGTCGCGATACAGGTGAAGGATATTGCCGACCCCACCGGCCGATGTCCGTTTCGACCAAATCTGTTTGTGCACAGTGCTGCTCACCGCATTCGCACGGAGGTCACCATGAGGCGGCCCCGATGCGGGTCAGCCGAAACGGCGATCTCGTGGCGAGACACTACCAACTCTGACAACCTACGTCATCAGATCGGTGACGTAGGTCGATACCGGTGATCACCAGTACCCGGACGCGCCGATAGGCCGCCTCGCTCGGTGCGCGGGGCGGCCTGTCGGGGTGGTGCCGGGTCAGAATGCGGTGAGGTTCTCCTTCAGGGTCGATCCGGTGTACTCCTCGCGGATGAGACCCCGCCGGCGCAGTTCGGGTGCGAGACCGTCGGAGACCATGGCGAGGTTCATCCGGGTGGTCGGCAGGTAGAAGAGGAACCCGTCGCCGCCCGCCTCGTCCATGATCTCCCCCATCTTCGCTGCGACCGTCGCGGGCGATCCGATGAGGCCCATGTCCTTGACCTGGAAACTCTTCGACACGACCTCCCGGAGAGTCTTGTCCTCATGGCCGTCGAACAGGCCGGCGATGGAGGTGAACTCGCCGTTCTGCTTGGAGAGATCGATGTCGCCGACGAGGGTGTCCGGATGGATCGCGCCGAAGTCGATCCGGCCGCCGGATGTGTAGGACATGTTCCACAGGTTGTACTCGATGGCCTTGTCCGACGAGCGGAACGCCTGGGCCGCTTCGTAGTTCGCCTGGGCCTCGGCGTCGGTCGCGGCGATGGTCGGCGTGGCGATGAAGAGGAACTTCACGTCGTCGGGATCGCGTCCGGCGGCGGCGATTCGGGCACGCATGCCCGCGCGATAGGTCTTCGCCGCGGCGGCGTCCTTGACGATGGCGATCTGGGTGTCGTCGTACCGGGCGGCGAGCACCCGGCCCATCTCCGAACTACCCGCGGAGCACACCGGGACTGTGCGCTGCGGTCCCGGAATGGTGTTCAGCGGCCCGCGGCACTTGAAGTACTTGCCCACGAACTCGATCGGGTTCACCTTGGTGTGGTCGGCGTACACACCCGCGATCGGGTCGGCGATGACCGCGCCGTCCTCCCACGAGTTCTGCAGCGCCTTGACGACGTCGATCCATTCCATCGCCATGTCGTAGCGCTCGTCGTGCTCGAGATGTCGTTCGTAGCCAAAGTTCTGGGCCACCCGGTCGGTGACGCTGGTGACCACGTTCATCCCCACGCGCCCTTCGGTGAGATGGTCGAGGGTGGTGAAGGCGCGCGCGGCAAGGAACGGCGGATACTGGATCGTCGACACCGTCGGCACGATTCCGATGTGATCGGTCACCTGGGTCATCAACGGCACGAGCGGTAGCGGATCGTTCTTCGGTGCCATGAACCCCCGTCGCAGCGAGGTCTCGGAGGACTGGTTGTAGGAGTCCTCGACCATCGACGTGTCCTCGATCAGGATGTAGTCGAACCCGGCGCGCTCGAGACTCGTGGCCATGTCCACGTAGATCCCCGGCTTCATCCAATCCGTGGCGTTGGTACCGGTCCACGGTCCGTCGCCGTTCGTCGGACTCCACGGATGGATGCCGAAGCCGTCGCCGAGAAACCAACCCATATGGAACATGTTCAATCTCCTTGCTTGTGAGTGTCTGCGTTCCGCAGTCGTGCGGAAGGATGTGCGGGTTTGGATGAGAGCTGTTGCAGGCGAACGCGTCCGACGGGCCGGGGCGAACGTCCGGTCACGCGACATCCTCCAGTTCCCGGTAGGCCGCGACGAGCGTCTTGGTGTAGGCATCCGACGGCTTGCCGAGGATCGATGTCGTCTCACCGGCTTCGACGACCCTGCCCTTGTGCATCACCATCAGGTCGTCGGTGATGAACGCGGTCGCCGGCAGACCGTGAGAGATGAACACCAAGCCGAGCGAATGCGTCTGGACGTAACTCTTGAGCAGGTTGAGCACCACGGCCTGTGCCGACACATCGAGTGCACTGACCGCCTCGTCGCACACCAGGATGTCGGGATGGACCACCAGGGCACGGGCGATCGAGAGACGTTGCCGTTGGCCGCCGGACAACTGATGGGGCAACCGGTCGACGAGTTCCGGATCGATCCCGAGCTCGGCGACGATCGCATCGACGGCGTCGTCGGCGCCCACCCGGTCCATCCCGCCGAGGATCTGCGCCGGTCTGCGGATGGCCTCCCGCACGACTCGCCGCGGATCGAATGTCGTGGTGGTGTCCTGCGCAACGAGCTGGACCTTCCGGCGGTACTCCATCCGCCCGGGCCGCCGCTCGAGCATCCTGGTCAGATCCCGTCCATCCACGAGAATCTGGCCGGAACTGGGTGCAGCGAGTCCCACGATCATCTTTCCGAGAGTCGACTTGCCCGAACCACTCTCACCCACGATGCCGACAGCGCACCCGCCTTCGAGCGTCGTGGTCACGCCACCGACCGCAGTGACCTTGCGTCCGTAGTTCTTGTGCACGTCGACGACCTCGATGATGGTGCTCATGCCGCACTCTCCTCGAGCATCACCGTGTCCAGCGTGGGCAGGCGGTCCGCTTGGGCGGAACCGAGGGTCGGCATGCACTCGAGGAGCCCGCGGGTGTAGGGGTGGGTGGCACGGTCGAGGTCCCGCGCCGAAACGGTCTCGACGATATGACCATCGCGCATCACCAGGATCTTGTCGGCGAACCGCCGAGCGAGCGCGATGTCGTGCGTGATGAACACCAGGGACGCCCCGTTGTCGAGAGTCAGCCCGGTCATCAGTTCCATCACCGCCACCGAGAGCGAAGCGTCGAGTGCGCTGGTCGGCTCGTCGGCGATGAGCAACTCGGGTTCGGAGGCGAGGGCGATGGCCATCATGACGCGTTGACGCATGCCACCCGAGAGCTGACCGGGTAGCGACGACATCACCCGGCCGGGGTCGGAGATCCCGACCTGCCCGAGGCGCTCCTCCGCAGCGGCGGCACGCGCCCGTCGGGACCCGAACCGACGTGCCCCCGAATCGGCCACCGGCAGCACCGCGGTCAGCTGGCTGCCCACCGACCAGATCGGGTCCAGTGAGCTCATCGCGTCCTGGAAGATCATCGAGATGCCCTCTCGCCGGCGGGGAATCCGTCGCGGCTCGGCGTCGAGCAGCGGCCGGCCGGACAGTGACATCGTGGTGGCGGCCACCTCACCGACACCGGGCGGGACGAACCCACCCAGGGCGTTGGCGACACTCGTCTTCCCTGAACCGGATTCCCCCACGATCGCGACGCGTTCACGCGAACCGACCGTGAACGAACTCGGATGGACCTTCTCCACTCCGCCGTAGCGGATCGTCAGGTCGGCCACCTCGAGCACGGGGCCGCTCATGACCTCAGCTCCGAGTAGTCGATCACACTGTCGGTGCGGAATGCGTAACCCTGCATTCCGTTCGCAAAGGCGTTGAGTGGCTGGACATATCCGATGTACACCGTCGGCATCTGGTCTTGCAGGATTCGCTCGGCCTCGTTCCACCGGGTCCATGCGGGTGGGCTGAGCGGGTCACCAGCGGCGTTGCCCGCGGCCACCGCCGCATTCATCGGCGGATAGTCGAAGTCGGGCCAGTTGATCGGCGACCCCGGGGTGTAGAACAGCGACAACACATAGGGCGGGGACTGGATCACCGCGTAGTCGCGGCCCATCGACGCCTGGAACGTCTTGTTCGCCAGACCTTCCTGGAAGGCCGCCGAGTTCACCTCGTTGATGGTGATCTCGAAACCCGCGGCACGCGCGGCGGTCTGGATCTGCACGGCGGTCTCCCTGAGGTCGGGGACCGCGCTGTTCACCGTGAGCTCGAACCGGACCGGGGTGGTGATCCCGGCGTTGCGCAGGATCTCGAGGGATCGGTTCGGATCGGTGGTGTTGGCCTCGAGACCGCTGTCATTGTACTCCGGCAGTGTGTCGTTCAGGATCGACGAGATCGGGCCGAGCCGACCCTTGTAGACGTCCTTCATGATCGCGTCATAAGGCACCGCGTGGGAGAAGGCCCGCCGGACCTCGACGTTGTCGAACGGCGCCATCGTCGTGGTGAGCGGGACGTAGACGTATGCGTTGCTCGGGACGGTGAAGATCTGTGCCGCGTCGGCGTCTCGCAACGCCACCTGGTCCGCCGGGCGCAACTGCGTCGCGATCGATGCATCGCCGCTGCGGACGAGGTTGGATCGCTGACCGGCGTCGGCGACCACCCGCTGGACGATCCGCTTGACCGCGGGTTCGCCGAGCGCGTACCCGGGGTTGGCCTCGTAGACCATTTGCTGCCCGGGTGTGTAGCTGACCAGCTTGTACGCACCGAATCCGTAGTCGGCGTTGGTCTTCGAGTGCTCGACCCCATACGGGTCATCCGGCGTCGCGGCCGCCTGCAAGACGTCCGAGTCGTAGATCGAGTACGGCGAGTTCGACAGCAGCGAGAGCAGTGTGAACCCGTATCCGGCGTCGGGGATCGACACCGTGACGGTGGCGTCGTCGACCTTCTGGAACTGGTCCGGCGAGGTGATAACCGGTGCGCTGATGAACGGCACGATGCTCGTCTCCACGTCGAACTTTCGCTTCATCGTGAAGATCACGTCATCGGCGTCGAGCGTGTTTCCCGAAGCACTTCTCGCCTCGGTGTTCAGACGGAAGGTGAAGGTCTTGCCGTCGGGGCTGACCTCATAGCTCTGCGCGAGACGAGGGGTGAACTCGAACAGCTCCTGGTGCGCGGCCAGGCCGTCCTCGCCCGCGACGTACGGATTACGGATCAGCGTCGCTCCGGTGTTCACGAAGAACTCCGCGGCCTCGTAGCCGGTGGCACTGGTCTCGTAGCTGAAACTCGGCGGCTGGGCGGCGGTGACGATGACGACACCACCGGACGCGGAATCGGATGACGATCCGCCGCCGCAGGCGGCCAGCGTCAACGTCGCCGCCAGAGCGACGGCGGTACCGCTCAGCAGAGTGGATAGGCGTCTCATGAGGATCGAGATCTCCGTTCTGAAGGGGGCATGACAGGGTTGGAAATGGTGGACAGCGGCGGATGACTCAGGTGCGACGGCGACGGGCGACGAAGGTCGCCACCTTAGAGGCCGACCACACCGAGACTGCTAGGGCGACAACGGGAAAGAGAGCAGGCCACCAGCGCCCGACCGCTGCATCCGAGGCGCCGGCGGCGAGCATGTTGCCCCATTCCGCCGCGGGGGTCGGGATACCGACCCCCAGGAAGCCGAGACCGGCGCAGAAGATGATCGCCATGCCGAAGATGGCCGACGCGTTCTCCAGCACCGGCGCACAGGAATTCGGGATCACGTGACGAACCAGGACACGGGCCTCGGACTCACCGCTCATCCGTGCGGCGGTGACGAATCCGTCGCCACGGGTGCGCAGCACCTCGCTGCGCATCAGGCGTCCTTGGAACGGCATGACCACCAAGGCCAGTGCGAGCGCGATCACCACCGAGTTGCGGCCGAAGAAAGACACGATCACCAATCCGCCGATCATCACCGGCATCGACTGCACGAGATCGATGGTGCGACCGAGTGCTGCCGCGACGAAACCGAGGGCACCGCGACGCGACCCGTACATGCCGGCCAACGATCCGATCGCGATGCCGGCGACGGTGGCGAGCGCGGTGACCGCGACGGCGATGAGAATGTCGAGCCGGAACGCGGTGAGGGTGCGCGACAGCACATCGAAACCGTTGGCGTCCGTGCCGAACCAGTGGTCCGACGAGGGTGGTGTCGACGGGGTGCCGACGACCATCGTCGCCGACTGCGGAGCCAGCAGCGGGCCGAGAACCGCCAGTAACAACACGATCGCGAACGGGATCAGGGGTGCGTACTCGCGTACGCGGTTGCGTGGGCCGACCTTCGAAGGGACGGACCCGCCGGTGGCCGAGGTGTCGATGTCGGCGGCATCGATGTCTCCGGGGTCGATGTCGGCGGCGGTCGGCACCGCGGCACCGGGTGCGGGCGTGACGAGCATGTCAGACCTCCAGATCTCGTGTGTCACGGCGACGGGGATCGAGAAGGCCGGTGGCCACCTCGGTGATGAAGTAGACGATCAGACATAGCGCGGCGACGACCACCAGAAAGGATCTGAGCGCGTAGACGTCCGAGGTACGGACCGAGTCGACGGCATACTGTCCCAAGCCCCCCAGGCCGAAGAGAGACTCGAGCACCACCGCCCCGCCGAGCAGCAGACCGAAGATCATGCCCAGCATTGCCACCGCCGAGGGAAGTGCTCGACGATAGACACTCATGATCACCACACGCCGGGGCGCCCCGGACGCAATGCGGAATCGCGTGGCAGGGCTGTCGATCTCGGTGTCGAGCGCGAGGATCAACGACTTGACGAGGATCGCCGAATGGGCGACCACCATGACGGTGACGGGGAGGATCAGATGTGCCGCATACGAACTGGCAGCGGCGTTGTCCCCCGCCAAGAGCGCGTCGACGATCGGGAACCCGGTCACCTGCGGTGGTGGCATGAGGATCGGATCGAGACGACCCGACGGGGCGGGCACCCACGCCAGGGTCGCGAAGAAGACGAACAGGAACACGATTCCCACGACGTACTCGGGAATGGCGCCGGCTGAACTCGCATAGGAGCGGAGCACTGCGGCGAACCGGCCCGTCGGGCGGGTCACGATGAGAAACGACATCGGCACGCTCACCACGCAGGCGAAGAACAATCCAGAGGCGATCAACTCGAGGGTGGCCGGGACCCTGGTCGCCATGTCCTCTGCGACGGGTCGCCCGGTCGCGATCGAGCTACCCAGATCCAGACTGAACAAATTGGTCAGGTAGCTCCAGAACTGCACCGGCAGAGGGTCGTTCAGTCCGTAGCTCTCACGCGCGAGTGTCACCCCCTCGGCGCTGAGCTGACCACCGGACGCCGACACGACGGGGTCTCCGGGAATCAACTGCACCAGGAAGAAGGCCACCACCACGAAGATCAGGAAATTGACGACGCCTCGACCGGCGGCGCGTCCGATCCACGCCCATTCGGCCAGACGCCCGGGGAGGCCGTTGTGGGAGGCCGAGACGCCGGGCCCGCCCGCACCGGGCACGGTGAGGCTGAGCCGGGCGTCGACTTTGCTGGATTGGATGGTCACTCGACCCCTCCCTGTGGAGTTCGATCTGATTGGCACTCATCGTGGGGGCGGTTTGTTTCAGAACCCGCGCCAAGTCGTGACTGATCAATTGCGCGGGTTCGTACACGAGCCCGCGATCCCATTCATGCAGGTCAAACGGGTGTGGCAACCGATCCTCGACTTTTCTGCGCCGAATGTGACGCCGACTACTTGCAGATGCGAGCGTGCAGAAAGCTCCTAGAATCACTGGTCATCGGCTTCACCCACCCTCTGATCGAATCGCAGGTGACTCGCCATGACCGCACCGCCACCACACCATCCGCGCTCACGCGGCGGGTCCGCACGCGGACGTCAGGTCTCGTCCCGCCGCGTCCGCGATCTCGTCCTCGCCTCGATCCGGAACGGCACGATCGACATCGATGCGCAACTGGTCGAAGAAGATCTGATGATCATGTTCAACTCGAGCCGCGGGTCGGTCCGCGCCGCACTGAACGACCTCAGCGAGGCCGGCGTCGTGATCCGACGCCCGCGGGTCGGCACTCGCGTCAACCGGCGGGATCTCGGTGTGGCACTAGCCGATATCTCTGACACGGGCGGCGAACAGGTCCAGATCCAGGTGACCGACCAGTGCATCGTGCCCACGTTTCCACTCATCCGGTCGCGGCTTCGTATCGACGACGACGTCGTCCGGTTGGTCGAGAACTCATTCATCGCCCGGGGAGAGATCATCGGGATGCGTAGCGCATACTTCTCCCCGCGGTTCAACGCCGACCCCAACATGCTGGGGGGCAAACCCATCACCATGGCGCGGACCCTCGCCGAGTTCTTCGGGGTCGCGCCGGGGGGCGCCACGGTGTCGATCGGCGCAGAGAGCGCCGATGAACGTACCGCCCGCCTCCTCGACGTCCGGACGGGGGAGACCCTGCTGTCGCGGGAGATCCTGTACACGACGGCCGAGGGCGCCCCTCTGGAGATCGTCTTCGACCGCTTCCGGGCCGACCGGATCCGCTTCGAGTCACACATCCACAACTCCGATGTCACCTGGTGTCCGACGCCGGATTCGACTCCGCCGACATCGGAATCGCACTCGGGGGTCACGAATCCGCAGCACTCGGCGGACACCTCCGAGGGGCCGCTCGCGCAATCTGGGTGAAATGACCCATTGACGGTTCGGCAATCTCCCCCGAGCACGCTGCACTCGAACGCATTTCACGTGACATTCGAAGGGGAGCACCGTGATCGTCTCCGTGGTGGCAGGAAACCCGAAACCTGCATCGAGGACACTGACCGCCGCCGAACTGTTGGCGACGAGCCTGACCGGCAAGGCACCCGACCACGTGATCGACGTGGTGAATCTAGGTGCGGGACTGCTTGGTTGGGGTGATCCGTCCGTGTCGCAGGCCGTCGACACCGTCGCCGGGAGCGACCTGGTCGTCGTCGCCTCCCCGACGTTCAAGGCGACCTACACCGGCCTGCTCAAGTTGTTCCTCGACCAGTTCTCCACCAGTGACGGTCTCCAAGACGTCACCGCGGTTCCGCTGATGCTCGGTGCGGGCCCCGCCCACTACCTCGCTCCGGAGCTGCTGCTCAAGCCCGTACTCGTCGAGTTGGGTGCGACCGTCCCCGCAGCGGGCCTGTACATCGTGGACAAGCTGCACGACGACGCCGACGCCTTCGCACCCTGGATCGACCGATGGGGTTCGGTCGTGCTCGCGTCGGCGAGCACCCCGGTTACGGCGGCCGACCGATGAGCACCACACTGATCGCCGCCACCGACCTGCAACCCGCCGACCTCCGGACGGCATTCGGCGCCTTCCCCACCGGCGTCGTCGCGCTGGCCGCGCTGTCGGACTCGGTACCGACCGTCCTCGTTGCGTCATCGTTCGCGGTGGGCGTGTCCCAGGACCCGCCGCTGGTGATGTTCGCCGTCCAGCAGACATCCACGACGTGGCCCACTCTTCGCGAACTTCCCGCCCTGGGTGTATCCGTGCTGGGCGAGGCCCACACCGACGTTATCCGACAGCTGTCGGCAAAGGACAAGGCACAGCGCTTCACCGGGGTCGAGACCACGGTGTTGCCCAGCGGCGCATTGCTTCTCGACGACGCTCCGGTTCACTTCGAGTGCGCGGTCGAGAGTTCACATGTGGCAGGCGACCACGACATCGTCGTCCTCCGTGTCACCGGCCTAGCCAACGACCACTCGAAGCAACCCATCGTGTTCCACCGCTCCGCGTTCGCACGGCTGAGTGCGTGACCCGGTCACCGGCCGACGGATGAACCTCGACTCGACTGGTGGACTTCGATCGAAGTCCGTCGGCCGGGTCGAGGTTCATTCGGTATCACCGGGGCGTTCAAGGCGGCGCGGGCGCCTCCACCGCGCTACGACACGCTTCCCATGAGATGCCCCAGCCGATGGCGTTTGGCATCCAGGTAGCGGACGTTCGCCGGCATCACGCCGACGACGAGCGGCACACGTGCGGTGACCTCGATCCCGGCGGCGGTCAGCCCGCGGACCTTGTCCGGGTTGTTGGTCATCACCCGGGCGCGTGACACGCCGAGGTCCGCGAGAATGGCCGCTGCAGCGCCGTATTCGCGGGCGTCGACCGGCTCGTCGAGTTCCAGGTTCGCTTCGACGGTGTCGAAACCCTGGTCCTGCAACCGATATGCCGCCAGCTTCTTCAGGAGCCCGATGCCCCGACCCTCGTGGCCACGTAGATACACCACGACGCCCCCGTCGCGAGAGATCCGCTCGAGCGCCGCGTCGAGCTGTGGGCCGCATTCGCAGCGTTGCGACGCGAACGACTCGCCGGTGAGGCACTCGGAGTGGACTCGGACCAGGACCGAGTCGCCGGACGGCCCCGCTCCGTCTACGCCGTCGCTCACGAGGGCGATGTGCTCGGCGCCGGTCTCGGTGTCGAGGTAGCCGATCGCGCGGAGTTCGCCGGTCGGGGTCGGCAACACGGTCTCGGCGCCGCGGCGTACCCGGGGCACCGTCGTCCACCGCCGCGCGTCGTGGATCCGGCGGTAGTTGGTGAGCTCCTCGATGGTCAGCACGGGTAGTCCCATACGCGAACCCAGCTCCGCCACTTTCGGATACCGCATCATCGAGCCGTCGTCGGCGACGAGTTCCGCGATGACCCCGACGGGCGCGATGTCGGCGAGCGCGCAGAGATCGACGGCGGCCTCGGTGTGACCGGGACGTTCGAGTACACCCCCGGGCCGGGCCCGGAGCGGCAGGATGTGCCCCGGACGGGTGAGGTCGCGCGGACCGGTGGCCGCCGCGGCCAGCGTCCGCAGGGTCCGGGCACGGTCGGCGGCGGAGATACCCGTCGAGACACCCTGCGCGGCATCGACACTCACCGCGTAGGCCGTCGCCTTCGGGTCCTCGTTGTTCGTCACCATCGGTGGCAGTTTGAGAATGTCGGCTCGCTCCGACGTCATCGGCGCACACACCAGACCCGAGGTGTTGCGTACCGTCCACGCGGTCCACTCGGTGGTGACGCGGTCGGCGGCCAGGATGACGTCACCCTCGTTCTCGCGGTCGGCGGCGTCCGTCACCAGGACCGGCCGACCGGCGCGCAGGGCATCGACGGCGTTCTCGATGACGTTCATCAGGCCTCCTCGGCATGTGGCGAAACGGCGGCGTTGCGTCACGCCGTGTACGCCATTCGACAACGCGAGCGTGTCGGTCCGGAGACCCGCTCGTGGCATGTGGATTTCGCCACTCGACGACGAGGTCCCCGCAGGTCAGCGACGACGCGACGGACGAATGCGCCGAACCGCACCGGCGGGTCGGCGATCCCTCCGGTGTCCGGAGCGCCGCACGTGGGGTCCGACGAAACGGACACCTCCGACGGCCGCGCCCTGTCACCTGCACCTGTTTCGGCATACTGTTCGAGAAGTCATTCCCTCGAAACCGGAGGTTCCCGTGGCCAGTGGTCTCGTCGCCTTGCTCGATGACATCGTGACCCTCACCCGGGCTGCCGCCGCATCTCTCGACGACATCGGCGCCGCGGCCGGCAAGGCCAGCGTCAAGGCGGCGGGCGTGGTGGTCGACGACACCGCGGTCACGCCGCGCTATGTCCACGGGTTCAGTCCGGACCGTGAACTTCCGATCGTCCGGAAGATCGCCATCGGATCGATCCGCAACAAGCTGCTCATCATCCTGCCGGTTGCGATGATCCTGAGTCAGTTCCTTCCCGGCGCGCTGCCCTACCTGTTGATCGCGGGCGGGTTGTTCCTGTGCTTCGAAGGCGCCGAAAAGGTGTGGGAGGCGATCGGCGGCGGCCACCACGAGGAGGAACAGACCGCCGGTCAGGCCGGTCCCGAGTTCGAGAAGACGATGGTCAGCGGCGCGATCCGCACCGATCTGATCCTGTCGGCGGAGATCATGGTCATCTCGCTGTCCTCGGTGGAGTCCGAACCCTTCTGGACGCGCCTGGCCGTACTCGTGGTCGTGGCCTTCTTGATCACCGCCCTCGTCTACGGCGTCGTCGCGATCATCGTGAAGATGGACGACGTCGGCCTGTCGCTGGCCCAGCGCGACTCGACAGCGCTGCAGAAGATCGGCCGCGGCCTGGTCCGCGCGATGCCCAAGATCATGTCGACGCTGACCGTCGTCGGTATCGCCGCCATGCTCTGGGTGGGCGGCCACATCCTGATCGTGAACGTGGGCGAAGCCGGTTTCCACTGGCCGGCGGACCGGCTCCACGACGTCGAGCACTGGTTCGGCGAGCTGGTTCACGGCGGCTTCGGCGCCGTGCTCTCCTGGACCGCCGGCACCGTGCTCTCCGCCGTCGTCGGCCTGGTGGTCGGTGCGATCATCGTGGCGATCCTGCACGTCATCCCGCGTCGGAAGAAGGACGCGACCGCGCACTGAGCCCCGTCGAAACCACCCCGGTGACTCCACCGCTGTCGCTGGAGGGCACCCTCGAACTCTGTGACCATGTGGGAACTAGTCGCCGTACTCGTCGCCGGCGTCGGGGCGGGCGCCATCAACGCCCTCGTCGGCAGCGGGACCCTCATCACGTTCCCGACGCTGGTCGCGTTCGGCGTTCCGCCCGTGACCGCGACGATGTCCAACGCGATCGGCCTGGTGGCCGGCGGGGTGTCCGGCACATGGGGATATCGGCGCGAACTCGAGGGCCAGTGGCCGCGCCTCCGCTGGCAGATACCCGCGTCGTTCGTCGGCGCGATCGTCGGCTGCTGGCTTCTGCTCCACCTCCCGGAGACCGTGTTCGAGACGGTCGTCCCGGTTCTGCTCGTCGCCGCACTGATCCTGGTCGTCGCCCAGCCCTACATCCAGAAATGGGTGGGCCGCCGCTCGTCCACCGGCGGTGACCTCACCCCACAACACCTCGGTCCCGTACGGATGACCGCGATGATCGTCGGGACCTTCGCCGTGGGCGTCTACGGTGGCTACTTCACGGCTGCTCAGGGCATCCTGCTGATGGGCATCCTCGGCGTGGTGGTGCCCGATCATCTGCAACGCATGAATGCGGCGAAGAACCTCCTCGCCCTGGTCGTGAACGTCGTCGCCGCCGTCACGTACACGCTCGTCGCGTTCGACCGGATCGACTGGTCGGCCGCCGCGGCCATCGCGGTCGGATCGCTTGTCGGCGGCTTCATCGGTGCCCGCTACGGACGCCGCCTCTCGCCGCCCGCGCTTCGCGCGGTGATCGTCCTCGTCGGGCTGATCGGCCTGTGGCGCTTGCTGGCCTGAGGCTGGGTCTGTGGAGGAGGGTCGGAGCCTGCGCGCCAGGACGGCTGGGACTCGCCTGGCTGAAACGCCGAAGCCGCGCGACGACTGCCGCCGCCGGGGACAATGACCGGAGGTCAGGACAACCGAGGAGCGCGCGATGGTCGATTGGGACGGCGAGCGGTACGCGGACGTGAGCGCATTGCAGCGCATGGTCGCCGAGGAATCGATCGGGGATCTGGAACTCGCCGGAACCGAACGCCTGCTGGACATCGGTTGCGGCGACGGGTTCATCACGATGCTGCTGGCCGACCGGCTCCCGTCGGGCTCGGTTGTGGGCGTCGACGCCTCGCGCCGGATGATCGAACGCGCGCTGCTTCGGGTCCCGCCGGATCTGCTGCGCGTCCAGTTCCACGTCGACGACGTGCTGGCACTGCCCTTCGACGACGACTTCGACATCGCGGTGTCGTTCAACGCACTGCATTGGGTGCACGAGCAGGGCACGGCGCTACGCGGGATCGTCCGGAGTCTCGTCGACGGCGGCCGGGCGGTACTCCAGTTGGTTTGTGCGACAGAGCGACCGAGCATCGAGGAGGTGGCCATGGAGGTCGCTGCGAAGGCGGAATGGCAGCGCTACTTCGACGGTTTCACCGCGCCGTACGTTCACGTGGAACCGGTCCGATTCGGGGAACTGGCAACCGACGCCGGATTCGTCGTCGACGATCTGTCGGTGAAAGACCTGCGCTGGCAGTTCGACTCGGTTGCCGACTTCCGTGCCTGGTTCGCGGTCGGATCATCGGACTGGACAAGCCGACTGCCGGACAGCGCGGTCGACGACTTCGTCGGTGCCGTCATCGATCGGTACGCCGATGTCGTCGGTGAGCCTGCGCTCTTCCGGTTCAGTCAGTTGCGTGCCTCGCTGACGAACCCCGCTCGGCCCGAAGCACTTCCCTGATCTTCCGTGTCCCGCGGTCCAGGCGCGCGAAGGCGACGACCCTCCCCGCCCCCTGAGGTGCAAGGAGCGAAAGCGACGAGCCTCCCCGCCCCCTGAGGTGCGAGGAGCGAAAGCGACGAGCCTCGAAGGGCGGCGACGTCACGCCACCGAACCCTTCGAGGCTCGCTTCGCTCGCACCTCAGGGAGCAGGGGGGCGCCGCTCGCACCTCAGGGAGCAGGGGGGCGCCGCTCACACTTCAGGGAGCGGGAGTTGCCGCACGGATTCGCGCACAGTCAGTGAAAAACAGTGCACAGTCAACGGAAAACGATGCACAGTCGACGAAAAACAGTGCACAGTCGACGGGGGGTCAGGTCACTCCGGCACGTAGTTGAACGTGTCCGGGTCGGGGCCGATGCGGTCGTCGCTGTTCAGACGGTCGATCTGGGCGACCTCGGCGTCGGAGAGTTCGAAGTCGAACAGGGCGAAGTTCTCCTCGACCCGTGCGCGGGTGACCGACTTCGGGAAGACGATGTCACCGCGCTGGATGTGCCACCGCAGGGTGACCTGCGCCGGGGAACGGCCCTTGGCCTGGGCGATCTCGGTGATGACCGGGTCGTCGGTCACCTTGCCCTGCGCGATCGGCGACCACGCCTCGGTGGCGATCCCGTGCTCGGAATTGAACGCGCGCAACGGGTTCTGCGACAGGTACGGATGCACCTCGATCTGGTTCACCGCGGGCACGATGTCGGCCTCGTCGAACAGACGCTGCAGGTGAGCCTGGTGGAAGTTCGACACGCCGATGGCGCGCGCCTTCCCGTCGGCGTAGGCCTTCTCCAGGGCCTTCCAGGTCTGGACGTAGTCGCCCACCTCGGGCAGTGGCCAGTGGATCAGGAAGAGGTCGATCTGCTCGATGCCCAGGTCGGCCAGGGTGCCGTCGAGTGCCTTCAGCGCATCGTCGTGGTCGTGGAAGCCGTTGTTCAGCTTGCTGGTGATGAAGATGTCGTCGCGAGGAATCCCGGAGTCCCGGACCGCTTCGCCGACACCCTTCTCGTTGCCGTACATCTCAGCGGTGTCGATGTGCCGGTACCCGACCTCGAGCGCGGTGAGAGTCGCCTCCCGCGTGTCTTCCGGCGGAATCTGGAAAACTCCGAAACCCAACTGCGGGATCGTGATTCCGTTGTTGAGAGTGATGGTGGGGACTGTCATGCGAACTTGTCCTCTCTGTTGGGGTCTGGCGATACCGGCCGCGGCGCCGTCCTCGGGACGAGCCGATCGGGACACCCGAAGTCGAGGCGCCCGGCTGTGGCCGCGTTCAGGTTCAAGTCGATCCGTCGGTTCCGGTATTCCCGACACCTCATCGTTCAACCGGCCCGCCGCCGATGACCTGATCGAGGAACTCCGGCGGCAGTGACGCCGGATTCGACCGCTCACCTGCGCGGATACCTGTCGCGACCGCCTCGACTAGCCGCCGGAATCCGTCACCGCCATCCAGCGGGAATCGCACCAGCCCGGCCGCCCCGCACTGCTCCAGGACCGACACGGTGAGGTCCTGGGCCTCCTCGAACCGTCCCGCCGCCGCGAGGCACACGGCGAGGAGTCGTTGCGCCCGCAACAGCGCCCGTCGTCGCCCGGTCCCGGTCAACCTGTCGACCCACCACTGCGCTCGCCGACACGCGGCGTCGGACGCGTCGGGACCATCGTCGGAATCCATCAGCAACCGGATCGCGGTCTCGGCGTCGAGTTGCGCGACGACCGCGGCGATGCCCTCGCTCGGCGTATCCCGGTCGGTATCGACCCGGGGCACGATCGGCCGCCGAGTCGGGAGTCGCCGCGTCACCTGCTCGTTCTCGGCGAGGGCACGGAGTCGTGGGGTGCCGAGCCGGTCGGCGACATCCACGGCTTCGTCGAGATACTTCGCCGCGGTCTCACGATCGTTGTGGCACAACGCCACTCTCGCCCCGATGAGGTGGCGGGCCTCGATCATGTCGACGACCCCCTCCGCGGCCCCGATCAGGGTGCTCTGACCGAGGAGCCGCTCGGCCTCGGCCAATTTGCCACGCTCATACAGGATCTCGGCGAGGAGAGCGCAGGCGAGTCGGGCACCCTGGGACAGCACCGGCGAGCCACGTTCGCGCGACAACCGCAGCCCCACACGGAAACACGCCTCGGCATGGTCGAGGTCGAGCTGCTCGAGGTAGGCCAGCCCGTCGAGGCTGTAGCCGTACATCACCGCAAACGGCCCCTTGTTGCGCTGGTGCGCCGGTATCGCGCTCTGCTGCCAGCGGTGAGCGCCCTCGAAGTCGAATCGGAACATGGCACTCAGCGTTCCGACGTTGTGCACGGTGGACACCAGGAACGGCGACAGCTCGTCGGTCTGCGTGACGAGCCTCGTGCTTAGCTCATCGAGCCCGTCGACGCGGTCGGAGATCGCGCCCACGCAGGCGCGGGCGATCTCTGCCTCCAGACGTATCCCGGCGCCGGCCTCGGCCTGCGGCAACCGCTCGAGCGCGCAATCCACACGATCGAGTGCCGTGTCGGCATCCGCCGTGCGATGGAGCAAGAGATTCGCCCATGCCACTTGCAGCTGGAGGATCGGATCGGCCTCGACCGTCACCGGCGGGAGCTTCTCGATCAGCGCGAGCAGGGCGGTCATCCGGGAATGCTCGATCAGCGACTGACCATCGGTCTCGACCAGTTCCACCGCACGGTCGACGTCCCCGGCGGCCAGCGCGTGATCGACCGCCTCCGCCAGCATGCGGTGCGCCGCGAACCACTCCGACGCCGTGCGGTGCAAGGACGTGATCACCTGCGGCTCATCACGTTCGAGGCGTCGACGCAGGAACTCGGCGAACATCGAGTGGAATCGGAACCACTCGCCCGCCTGGTCCGTTCGGGCCAGGAACAGGTCCTGCATCTCGATCTGCTCCAACATCGCCTGCCCGCGCGGCTCACCGGTCAGGGCGGTGGCCAACCCGGCACAGATGCGTTCCGGAAGAGACGCCTTGAGAAGGAACTGCAACACCTCGGGTTCCAGGGCGCCGAGGACGTTCTCGGCGAGGAAATCCCCGATGGCATGGTGGCGTCCGGAGATGTGACCGATGAGTTCCGAAGGCGCGTCCGAGGTACGCAGGGACACGCACGCCAGCTGCAGCGCGGCAACCCACCCGTCGGTGGAGCTCCACAGCTGGTCCACATCGTCGTTGCCCAGCTCCAGCCCCGCGACGTCACGCAAGAACCGGCCGGCCTCGGCCGCGTCGAAACACAAACGGGTCATGTCGATCTCGACGATCTCGTCGTGAACTCGGAGACGACCGATCGGGAGGCCGGCCCGCGTGCGGCTCGTCACGATCATCTGCCAGTGGTGACATCCGTGTTCCAGCAGATAGTCCATCACCCCGAGGACCGCGGGATCGCTCACCCGGTGCCAGTCATCGACGATGAGTGCGAGATTTCGGCGGCGGGAATGGATGTCGTTGATGAGGGAGGTGAGCACGTACTCCTGGGCGCGTTCGCCGTGCTCCTCGACGACGGCGGCCAGGTCACCGACGAGCTCGGGTTCGGCGCGGCCGAGCGATTCGACGAGGTTCGCGAGGAACCGCACCACGTCGTTGTCGCCGTCGTCGACCGTCAGCCAGGCCACCGCCACATCAGCGTCCACGAGACGTTCCGCCCACTGCGCCGCGAGCGTCGTCTTGCCGTAACCGGTCGGGGCGTGGATGAGCATCAGACGCCGGCGTTCCCCGTCTCGGAGCGCGTCCATGAGCCGGGCACGCGAGACCTGGGCGCGCGGTCGCAGTGGCGGCCGGAACTTGGTCGACGGCGTCGGCGGGCCGGTCGTGATCCGGCGACGCGCCGACTGGGGCGCGGACGGGTAGACCGCCGGACCGGCCGGCAGAGCCATCTCGTCAGGCGGTTCGCCGAGACGCCGCTGCGCCTCGCGGAGCTCCTCCCCCAGCGCCGCCGCTGAATCAGGACGGTTCCGGGGCTCTCGGGCCATCGCGTGCTCGATGCAGCGCGACACCTCGACCGGGAACCCGGCCGCCGAGAGGTCGGGCACTCCTTCACTCGCCACCCGGAGGAAGTGGGCGACCACCTGCTCGCCGCTGCGACGCTCGAAGGCGGCGTGCCCGGTCAGCGCGCAGAACAGCGTCGCGCCGAGGCCGTAGAGGTCGGCGGCCACCGAGGGCGGATCACCGGCCAACAGTTCCGGCGCGGTGAATGCCGGCGAACCGGTCACCAGATCGGCGTCGGTCTCGAAGCCGCCGGAGATCCGCGCGATCCCGAAGTCGGTGAGCTGTGGTTCCCCGTATTCGGTCAGCAGGATGTTGCCGGGCTTGATGTCCCGATGCAGGGTGTCGGCGCGGTGCGCGGTCTCCAGTGCGCCCGCCAGTTTGACGCCGTACCGCAGGACCTCCTGCCAGGCGAGAGGTCCGCCCTTGCGGATGCGCGCATCCAGCGAGGCGTGCGGGTGATATTGCATCACGATGAACGGAAATCCCTCGGGGGTGGAACCGACTTCGAGGATGTTCACGATGTTGGGGTGGCCCGACAACCGTCCCATGGCCCGCTGTTCACGAACGAACCTTTCGAGGTTCTCGGCGTCGAGGTGATCGGTCAGGACCTTCACCGCGACGTCGCGGTCCAGGGCCGGCTGCCGACAGCGGTACACCGCTCCGTAACCACCTCGGCCGATCTCGACCGGGTCGGTGAAACCTGACGCCACCAGTTCACCGGCGACGTCGCGGACGGCATCGCGTTGTGTTGTCAGCGGATGGTTCTCGGCCATGACTTGCCTCGATCGCGTGTCGATCGCCTGGTGCTCTGTCCAGAGTACTCACGCCGGGCCGGGCCCTCTGAGGGTTCGATACGGGGGAAGATTCATCAAGTTTTTCTGCTGTGATCCCGCCCTCGGGTTTGCAACCGCCGACATCTGTGAAAGAGTTGTTAGCGCAGCCATCGGTCTTGGTGGTTGCGCTCACTGAAGAAAGAAGTACAGCAGTATGGCACAGGGAACCGTCAAGTGGTTCAACGGCGAAAAGGGCTTCGGCTTCATCGCTCCCGACGATCAGGGCGCAGACGTCTTCGTCCACTACTCCTCCATCACCGGTAGCGGCTTCCGCAACCTCGAGGAGAACCAGCGCGTCGAATTCGACGTGGAGCAGGGTGCCAAGGGCCCCCAGGCTACCAACGTCAGCGCGCTCTGAGCTCCTGACTTTCGCGAAACGCCCCTTCGGCCTCTCGGTCGGACGGGGCGTTTCGTCGTTTCCGGGGCGTCACAGCCATATCTGATAACGTTCGTGGTCAGATGCTGGTCTGACGCGGACGGGAGACGAGTGTGCCGCTCGACGAGAACTCACTTCTCTGGCGCTGTGTCGGCGACCGCCGGTTCGTCATGTCGATCTGCCGAGCCGTCTCGCTGCAGATGCTGCACCCGTCGATCGCACCGGTTCTCGATGGTCGAGAGTCGTGTCTTCGTCCACAAACGACGGACGACTCCCTGCATCATCCGGTCGGCCTATGAGGACGACTTCGACGCTCTGCGCCGAATCCGCTACAGCCACGACCACTTTCACGGTCGACGACCCGACGGGCGTCGCTATCACGCACTCAATCCCGCGACCTTCCTCTTCGAGCACGCGACCTACGTCGACGCGCTCTTCACCTGTGTCGACGTGTTCTTCGGGGGGGGCTCGACCCTGACGATCGCGAGCGGTTGTATGCCGAGACCTGCGAGTGGTACCGCCGATACGGCATCTCCGCCCGCGAGCTTCCGGCGACGCTGACCGACTTCGACGAGTATTTCGCCGACGCGCTGGTGACCGAACTCGATCCCGACCCGGGGCTCGGGTGGTACCGAGCGCAACTGCTGCGGCCCGACTACTGGTACTTCCGCGCACTTCCCTCCCCCGCCGTGCGCGCCATCCAGCACCCCGCGGCCGCCGAGCATCTCGGCGTGACGCCGTCGCGGTCCGACCAGCGCAGCCTGGCGCTCACCGCATCGATACTGCGGGCCGCCGACACGGTCGCCCCCACCCGCAACATCTGGCCGGGTGAGGTGCGCAGCAAGGTACTCGCGGCGCGTCGGCCGTCCTGACGAAAACCCGCCCTCCCCGATGTAGTCCACGTCACAATGAGGCGTGGTGCGGCCCGAGGAGACGTGAGGGTGATGCAGGTGACCGATCCGGTGGTGGTGCTGACCAGGGCCCGCACGTCGTGCGAGATGCGGGCAGTGCGTGAGTGGACATCGGCGAACTACCCGGACGCGACGATCTCCCGATCGGTGGAGCTCGACTTCGACGCGATGGCGCCGGAAACCCTCCTCGTCCCGGTCCGGGCGGTGTGGCTGCCGGCCGTCCGGCAGGGCGAGCGACGGGTCACCCTGGGCGACGTGCTGGTGCTGTCCAATCCGCGGCGTCCGCTCGGAGCGGTTCAGCCGCTGATCCGCAGACGACGGCCGGACAGTCTTCGCGTCGTCGCCGGTGCGCCCGCCACGATCGCGGAACTACGCGCCCGCTACACCCACCACCAGGCACAGGGTGAGCCGTTCGCCCAGTTCGTCCTGTTCCAGGCGTCGATGTCGGCCGAGCGAGCCGAACGTCAGATCGTCGGCGACCGCTACAAGGTCCCCCGGCTGGTCGCCGAGCAGATCAGCAGTTCATCTCGATTCCGGACGGCTGCGGCCAAACTCGCAGCCGAACTGGGCCGGCCCACCGATGCGGTGGTCGCCGAGGCCACCGACAAACTCTCGACCTTCGTCGCCACTCAGAGCCGCCTCATGGACGACGTGTTCTCGGCGACCTTCAACCGGTTGCACGAGCGGGCCTGGAACGTCACGGTCGACGTCGAGAACCTCAACACCCTGCGCACGCTCAACAAGTCCACCGGTCTGATCTTCCTGCCGTCCCACCGGTCCTACGTCGATCCGCTCGTCCTCGCCAAAGTGTTGCGCACCAACGATTTCCCACCCAATCTGGTGCTGGGCGGCAACAATCTGTCGTTCTGGCCGGTGGGTCCGGTCGCCCGCCGCGCCGGGATGATCTTCATCCGACGGAAGTTCGGCGCGGACCCGGTCTACAAGTTCGCCATGCGTTCCTACCTCGCCTACATCGTCGAGAAGCGCTTCAATCTGGAGTGGTACATCGAGGGGGGTCGCAGCCGGACCGGCAAGCTGCGGAAGCCCAAACTCGGCCTGCTCACCTATGTCGTCGACGCCGTGGGCCAGCTCGACGAGGCCGACGTCACGATCGTGCCGACGTCGATCGTGTACGACCAGCTCCAGGAGATCGGCGCGATGGCGGCCGAGGATGCCGGTGGCACGAAGAAACCCGAGGGGGTCGGGTGGCTGTTGCGGTACGCGAAGGCGCAACGCGACTATCTCGGTGAGGCGCGGGTGCGATTCGGCACGCCCATCTCGCTGCGAACCGCTCTCGACGAGGCCGGCGAAGGACGCGCACGCCTCGAGAAGGTCGCGTTCCGGGTGATGGACGAGATCAATTCCGCCACACCGATATCGGCCACGTCACTGGCCGGTTTCGCCCTCCTCGGCGCGCACGACCGCGCGTACACCCTCGCCGAGATCGAGGCGATCCTGGCTCCCCTGCTCGACTACATCCGCCGGCGCGAGCTGCCCGGGCCGGACCCAGCCCTGTGCCGCGGGGTCGGCCTCACCCAGACCCTGCGTGTCCTCGCCGGCAACGGCGTCGTGAGCTGTTTCGACGGCGGGTCCGAGCCGGTGTGGTCCATCGTGCCGGACAACCATGCGGTCGCCGCCTACTACCGCAACGGCGCGCTGCACCATTTCGTCGACCGGGCGATCGTCGAGGTCGCCATGCTCGCCGTGGCCGACGGCGAGGTCCGGGCCGACGACATCCCGCCCGAGGAGACCCCGATCGGATACGACGAGACGGCCGACGGTCCGATCGCCGACGAGGGGTTGCTCGCCGCGTCGCAACGCGAGGCCCTTCGGATCCGGGACCTGCTGAAGTTCGAGTTCTTCTTCCCGCCCAAGACCGAGTTCCTACACCGCCTCGGCCTCGAACTCGACCTGCTCGCCCCCGGTTGGCGTGCGGTCACCCCGACCCGGGAATGGACCTATGAGGTACTGCACGGGCACACGGGCGGCCTCCTGGCCCGACGTACCCTGCAGCCGTTCTTCGACGCCCAGCTGGTCTTCGCGGCCAAGCTCGTGGAACTCGGCACGGCGTCACACGACAAAGACGACCTGATCACCGACTGTCTGGGACTCGGTCGTCAGTTGTCGCTACAGGGTGTTGTGCGGAGCAAGGATTCGGTGTCCAAGGACCTCTACGACGGCTGCTATCAGCTCGCCGACAACCGCAACCTGATCCACGGCGAGAACGTTGCGGACCTCGCTGCCGCGCGGCAGGCCTGGCTCGACGAGGTCGAGTCGATGCGCGGGCGGCTGGCGCGGATCGCGTCGATCGAGGACATCCAACCCGCCGTCTGGTCGGAGGTCACGAGGTGAGCGCCTTCACCGACCGCATGCGGGCCATCCGATCTGCGCCCACCGGCAAGAAGGTCGCCGCGCTCTTCGACTACGACGGCACCTTGATCGAAGGGTTCTCCGCGGCGGCCATCATGCGAGCACGGTTGCGCAGCATGGAATTCGGTTTTGGTGAGCTCGCCGACTTCCTGCTGATCGGCTTGCGCGGCGTCGTCTCCGAACAGGACTACGCGGAAGTACTCGACGCCACGCGCCCGACCTTCGCCGGCAAGACGTACGCCGAGCTGATCGAGTTCGGCGAACACCTCTTCAAGTACGAGACGGCAGCCAAGTTGCGGCCGCAGATGTGGCAGATCCTGCGCGCGCACCGGGAGATGGGACACACCATCGTGATCGCGTCGTCGGCGACCCGATTCCAGATCGAACCCATCGCGCGGGAGATCGAGGCCGACTTCGCGCTCGCCACCGACGTCGAGGTCGTCGACGGGGTGGTCACCGGCAACATCCGGGGCCGACCGCTCTGGGGACCCGGAAAGGCCGCCGCGGTACGGACTCTCGCGCGCGAGCACGGTATCGATCTGACCGCCTCGTTCGCCTACAGCGACGGCAACGAGGACATCCCCTACCTCGAGTCCGTGGGCAACCCGGCAGCGGTGTCTCCTCGTCGAATCCTCCGGGCGGAGGCCGAATCCCGCGGCTGGCCGATCATCGACCTGAAGAATCCCACGTACAACCGGCTCGGGATGCTGGCCAGAACCGGCGCCTTCTACAGTTCCTTTCTCGCATCCGCCGCGGTGGGTGTCACCACCGGGCTCGTCCGACGCGATCCCCACGCACTCGTCGAGGCCCTGCCGACCGGCACCGACGTCGGGCTGTCACTGGCCGGAATCCACGTGCAGGTCCTCGAAGGCGGCGAGTACCTCACGTCGGCACGCCCGTGCGTGTTCCTGTTCAACCACCAGTCGAAGCTCGACCTGCCGGTGATGATCAACCTGGTCCGGTCCGAGGCCACCGGGGTCGCCAAGAAGGAGGTGCAGCGGGTCCCGGTGGTCGGTCCGATCCTGCAGCAGGCCGGGCTCGTGTTCATCGACCGCGCCGACCCGGGCCGCGCGATCGAACAACTGGCGCCCGCGGTGAAAGCGCTACGGGACGAGGGGATGTCGCTGGTGGTCGCACCCGAGGGCACCCGGTCGCCCACCCCACGGGTGGGCCGGTTCAAGAAGGGGCCCTTCCACATCGCCATGCAGGCCGGTGTTCCCGTCGTACCGGTGGTCCTGCGCAACACCGGCGAGTTGATGTGGCGCGGAGCGCAACTCATCCGTCCGGGAACCGTCGAGGTGATGGTCCTGCCGCCGGTGGACACGAGCACCTGGTCACCAGAGGAGATCGGCGCCCGCGCCGAAGAGGTTCGGCAGATGTACGTCAGCGCCCTGGCCGACTGGCCGCTGGACTTCTTCGCCGACGACGACGTCCGGCCACCGGTCGAGGTCCCCGAGGAGAGGCAACTGTGAGCGACGAGACCGACCTGACCGATGGGGTGGACCGGCCGCTGGACTGGGCCAACGAGCCGCACATGAGCTCGGTGGACACCATCATGTGGCGCGGCGACACCGACCGGCGGATGCGCGGGACGATCTGCATGCTCGAGGTGTACGACTGCGCCCCGGACTGGGACCGGCTCGTGGCCGCCCACGAATGGGGTAGCCGGATGGCACCGCGATTCCGGCAGCGCGTCGTCGACTCGCCGTTCGGCACCGGAACGCCGAGCTGGGCGGTCGACCCGGACTTCGACCTGCACTACCACCTGCGCCGAATCCGGTTGGGCGGCAACGGCAGCATGCGCGAGCTGCTCGTCACGTGCGAGCAGCTCGCGATGACCGCCCTCGACGCCGCCCGGCCGCCGTGGGAGGGCACGCTGATCGAAGGCCTCCCCGACGGCAAGGCGGCGTACTTCCTCAAGGCCCACCACGCCCTGACCGACGGCATGGGCGCCATCATCGGACTCGCACAGCTGCATTCGCCCACGCGCGAGCACAACCCGGGCAAACCGCAACCACCGAGTCCCGACCCGGTGAACATCACCTCCCTCGACCTGCTACGCCGTCAGGTGGGCGAGGAGATCCGGCGAATCCCGCACCGCGTGGACACCACCTTCCGCGGCGTACGCGCCCTGGCCCACCCTCGGCGAGCACTGAGTTCTGTTCTGCGATATGGGCGCTCGGTTCCGCGGGTCGCGGGTCTGGTCAGTCCACCCGGTTCCCCGCTGCTCGCGCACCGGAGCCTGTCGTGGCGTTTCAGCGCCTTCGAGGTCCCGTTCACCGACCTCAAGGCGGCCGCGACGGCGACCCATGCGTCGATCAACGACATCTACCTGGCCGGGCTCGTCGGCGGTTTCCGCCTCTATCACGAGAAGATGGGCACCCCGATCGAGACGATGCCGGTCGCGATCCCGATCTCGGTACGCCGTCCGGAGGATCCGGCCGGCGGAAACCGCATCGCGGTGGGTCGACTGGCCGGACCGGTCGGGATCACCGACCCGTTCGAGCGCGTGCTCACCATCCGCGAACAGGTGCGCGTCGCCAGGCACGAACCGGCGGTCGACATCTTCAACACCCTCGGTTCGGTGATGGCCTGGCTCCCCGGTTCGGTCCTCATGCAGTTCAGCGGGACGACCAGCCAGAACGATCTCCAGGCGAGCAACGTGCCGGGCATCCCGTGGGACACCTACGTGGCCGGCGCCAAGGTCGAGCGGATGTTTCCCTTCGGCCCGCTCCCCGGTTGCGCGATGATGGCGACGATGATCACCCACAACGGAACAGCCTGTCTCGGAATCAATTCCGATGGTGCCGCGGTCACCGACCTCGAGCTGTTCGCGGACTGCCTCGTCGCCGGCTTCGGTGAGGTGCTCGCGCTGGCGGCCGACGACGAGGTGGTGCCGGGGGTTCTGCGGCGGGTGGTGTGACCGACACTCAGATCCGCCACTGCACGGGCCGGGAGATGATGTCGCGGAGCCGGCGGCGGTAGTACCGCGCGGATTCCTGGTTGAAGAAGTCCATCGCCGCCGCGGTCGCCTCGACATCGCGAGCGCGCATCGCGTCGAGGACGTCCTGCTGGAGTTCGTAGGCCGCGCGCCGCGTCGCGAGGGGATGCTCCACGGGTTCGGCGTCGCGGACGAGCAGCCACAACGTCTCCATCACCACGCGCAACGCGGGATTACCCGCCGCCTCGTACACCCCGCGCTGGAATGCGGCGTTGCTCTCCTGGAAGCTGGCGTGGTCCTCCAGATGATCCCGCATCCGGTCCAGAGCCGACTGCATCGACTCGACCTGCTCGTCGGTGACGTTCTGCGCGGCGGCCCGGGCAACCATCGGCTCGAGCATCAGACGGACATCGATGACGTCACTGATGTTCGCGCCGTTGATCTGGAGGAAGAGCTTCATGATGTTGCCGAGCGAATCGAGTTCGGGCCGTTTGGCTATCGGTCCGCCGCCGATTCCGGCCTTGATCGTCACGAGGTCGCGGCTCTCGAGGAGACGCAGCGCCTCGCGCACGGTCGTGCGGGCCACGCCGTACTCGCTGACCATCTCTTTCTCGGTCGGGAGGCGCTGGCCCTCGACGATGCCGCCGCCGAGGATCTCCTCGGCCACCATGTTGGCCACCCGCGCGGACATCTTCTGCCCGCGCGGCCGCCGGGTGGCGGGCTTGTCGGCGACGGTCATGCGGCTCCCGGGGTCGGCTGATCGGTCGGTGCCGACACCTTACCCGCCCGAACCTGCCGTCGAACTGCGATCGGGACCTGTCATCGTCGTCGAACGGGCGGTTGTGAGAGATGAACGGTCACTCTCCGAGCATCCCCGGTTCCCGGATCGCAGCGGAGCCGAAGGTCGCCGACCCGGCCGGGAGCCGACAGCTCCGACCCTATGATCGATTGACGACGACCCGTCGAACGCCCCTGGTGCTGTCGACACCGGCCCGCCGGAGGGGAACCCCCTCGCATGCGAGTCGGGCCTCTGCGGGGCCCGACTCGTCCCGCCCACAGAAGGAGGACTCGTCATGAAAGCTGCTGTCTGGGAGGGAAGTACACCGAGACTCGCGGTCGAGGAGATCCCCCGCCCGACACCCCGTCGTGGCGAGATCCTGCTCAAGGTCACGGCATGCGGGGTCTGTCACACCGATCTACACGTGCTGAAGTCCGAGGTCGCCTTCCCTGCGCCGGCGGTCCTCGGCCACGAGGTCTCCGGCGTGGTCGAGCAGCTCGGCGAGGGTGTCGACACCCTCGCCGTGGGCGATCGGGTCGTGTGCAGTTTCATCATGCCGTGCGGCGAATGTCGGCACTGCGCGCGTGGGTTGGACGATCTGTGCGAGAAGTTCTTCGCGCACAACCGACTCAAGGGCACGCTCTACGACGGCGAGACCCGTCTGGCCCGCGCGGACGGCAGCCCGCTCGCCATGTACTCGATGGGCGGACTCGCCGAATACTGTGTCGTCCCTGCCTCGGACGCGTTCGTCGTCCCCGACGGAGTGGGGCTGGGCGAGGTCTCCATCCTCGGTTGCAGTTCGTTCACCGCGCTCGGTGCGGTGAACAACGCCGAACTGCGGCTCGCCGATCGCATCGCCGTCGTTGCGGCGGGCGGCGTCGGGTCGTCGATCGTCCAATTCGCCGCGGCAGCGGGAGTCGCCCAGATCATCGCCATCGACGTGAACGACGACAAGCTCCGGGCGGTGGCGGAACTCGGTGCGACGCATACCGTCAACTCCCGCGACACCGACGTCGTCGCCGAGGTCCGGGCACTGACCGGCGGCCACGGCGTCGACGTCGCCTTCGAGGCCCTGGGACATCCGAGCACCTTCGCCACCGCGCTCGACATCCTCGACGACGGCGGCCGCGCCGTGATCGTCGGCATCGCACCGGCCGGCACGCCCGGCGAACTCGACCTGGCCCGCCTCGTACGCCGCAGCCTCCAGATCCGCGGCTCCTACGGCGCGAAGGCCCGACGCGACATGCCGGCGCTGCTGCGCATGGTCGCCGGGGGGATCGTGGAGCCGGAACGGGTGATCACCCGCCGCTATCGTCTCGAGGACGTCGACGACGCCTATCAGGCCCTGGCCCGCGGCGAGATCATCGGCCGGGCGATCATCGAGATGGGCTCCGAATGACGGCACCATGGTCATCATGGTCATGCTCGTCCTCGTCCTGATGGTCGGGACCGCCGCATCGGTGTGTGCGCTGACCGCTGCGTACGTCTATCTACGGCCCGGCGACGACCATCTGCACGCCGAACGACTGGCCCGGCGCTGGCTGGTCGCTACCGCAATCCTCGGGTTGACGGCCCTGTGCCTGCGATTCGGATGGGTGCTGCTGAGCTGAGGTCAGCGCCGGCCTCCCAGCAGAGTGCGGGATGGGCGCCGGAAACCGGCACTCAGGCCGCACTCTGCGGATGCTTCGTCAGCGGTCGGCGCCCGCCGATGCTCCGACCAGGTCGGCGTCGTCGGTTGCCCGATCAGGAGCGTCGTCGGGCCGTGACCGCGCCACTCTGATCAGCAGTAGTGCCAGCAGGATCGCACCCACCGCCGAACCGGCGACGACCGCCCAACCGACGCGTTCGGCGACACTCCCGACGGACTCGTTCGATGCCTGGGGCGCGGTGTCGTCGGTCGCTACGGGCGTCAGGTTCATCGACGCGTTGTCGAGGTCGTCGTTGATCGAGCTGAGTACACCCTGAAGCTGTTTCACCCCGGCGTTCACCTTGTCGGTGGCACTCAGCGTGTCCTCCCGCGCGGATGCGAGGCGGTTCAGACCCGTGGAGAGCTGGCCGGCCGCGGTCTGTGCTTGGGAGATCGCGGAGTCGATGCCGGCGGCGGCGGATTCGAGAGACTTCCGCATGGTCGCCAACTCGCCTTGCAGCGAGTCGAGGGAGCCGAGCTGCTCGCTGATCTCGCGACTCGAACCCTGGAGAGCGCGCAGCCGGTCGAGGGCGTCCGCCGACCCGGGGGTCCGCGCGGTCTCGAGGTAACCGATCAACGGTGTCACGAGTGAATCGAGTTGCGTGACGGAGTTCGACAGGGCGGACGCCTGCCCGAGCACGGCCGACACCGCGAGCGCACCGTCGTTGACCTGTCGTGTCGCCGACGACACGTCGGGCGCGTTGCCCAGACCGCGGACGAGCTGATCCGACGCCGAAGCGGCGGTGTCGACGGCGTCGAACATGTCGCGCGCGCTCGCCGTCGCGGTGGCGATGCCGCCGGTCGCGCTGTTCAGGCCCGCGGACATCAGCTGGAACATCATCTTGGCCGACGACACGGAGTCGCCTGCCGCGTCGATCTGCTCAGCCGGTGGTCTGGTGTCCTCGGCGTCCGCCGAGTCCGTGGGCAGCACCAGGTAGACGACCCCGCCGACCAACAGTGCAGCCAGCAGCACCGCAAGCGCACCCGCCGGCACCATCGACGCCGGGACACGCTTGCTCACAACAGTTTTCACACTCACAACGCCAGCCGATCCGAACTCCACCACGACTCTCGCGGACACGTCCCGGACGCACGCTACCGGGCCGGCGGACGACTTCTCCCATCGAGAAGCACCCGGCAGCGCGATTATCAGCGAGTTCTCACCCCATACTCAGGGATGCGACGAACCACCCGCGCGCCATGGGTTCACGAGTCGCTCGACGTCGCGAAGGCGTTCACCGCTCCCGATGTCCTTCGACGCGCATGGCGCGCGGGGCTCGATCGAACCGCAAACGCCGAACCACGTTGTGGCGGTGTGCATTTGATGCAGCGGTTGCCTTCTAGCCCGCCGAACGGCCGCCGTCGACCAGCCACACCTGACCCGTCACGTGCGACGCCTGCTCGTTGTCGGCGAGGAAAGCCACGACGTTGGCGACCTCCTCCGGTCGTCCCAGCCGCCCCTGCGGAACCTGCGACTCGAGTACCTCGACCAACTCCCGCGGGGCATCGGCGATGATCGGGGTGCCGATGACGCCGGGGCCGACCGCATTGATGCGAATGCCCTGCTGGGCATATTCGAGCGCAGCGGTGCGAGTGAGCATCACGTCGCCGCCTTTCGACGCGATATAGGCGATCGACTGCGGTGTACCCCGAAAACCGCCGATGGACGCGGTGTTGACGATCGCACCGCCGCCGCTGGCGAGCATGAGGCGGATGCCTGCTTGCAGCACAAGGAACTGCCCGCGCAGGTTCACCGCGATCACCTTGTCGAAGACGTCGACGGGGTACTCGTGGGTCAAGAAGGTGGGGCCACCGATACCGGCGTTGTTCGCGAGGATGTCGAGGCCACCGTATTCAGATCGGATCCACTCCTCGGTACGCACAACGTCGGCTGCGTCGGAGACATCAAGATGACGGGCGACCGCCCGCTCTCCGAGCTCGGCTGCCACGTCGTCTCGGGCGTCGGAGACGTCCGCGACGATCACTGTCGCGCCATCGGCATGAAGTCGACGCGCAATCGCGGCGCCGATGCCCGAAGCCGCGCCGGTTACCAAAGCTGTCTTGCCCTCGAATCGCGTCATCGCCGACGCCCCTTCCCGGTTTTCGTGCAAAGATATAAATCATTATATTCTGACAGGTGTCAGAATCTACTGGAGAAACGAGTTCGACGCTGTGACCTCGCTCCCACCGCCGGCCGCAACGCGCCGCGCGGACCCACGTTCACCGCGCACCATCGCGGCGTTGCGGTCAGGTGTCCGGTTGGCGCTGGCCCAGGATCCGCCGGATCTCAGCGCCGCCCACATCTGCCGACTCGCCGGCGTGAATCGCACGAGCTTCTATACGCACTTCACCTCTGTGTCAGATCTGCTGGTCTCGACGATGACCACAGAGATCGTGGAGATGCTGCGGCTTCCCCCGGCGCAGACGGATCGCAGCGACAGTGAGGAGGTGGCCGCCTTCGAGCAGATTGCCCGGCCATCGTTCACCCGCATGGCCGCCGACCGGTCACTGTTTCGGGCCGCGTTCGCCTCTCCTGAGTCCGGCCACCTTCGCATCGCTCTGCGCGATGCGGTCGCCGAGCAGGTGGCGAGGATGATCGACCGGTGGGAGGCCGAAGGACGGATCCCGACCGTCGATCGGGACGTCGTACTCGCCTACAGCGCAAGCGGATTCGTCGGCGTTCTGGAAGCGTGGTGTGAGGCGGCCGAGGAGGACGCCGATCCCGACCGGTGGGTGCGCGGACTCGAGCAGACGATTCCGGCTTGGTGGCCCAGTGTCTAGACGGCGCTTCTCCGGGTCGATGCCACCGTCCGACTCCGTGTCGAGTTGGGTTGTGGCCGACGTACCTGCTGTTCGTTCTGTCGTGGAGCCTGACCATGTATCGAGGCCCGACGCCAACACCAACGGCGGCCACTCAGGCACGTAGTCCTCGAGCTCGAGCTCGCTCCCGCTCGCTACCCCCGCGCCATGTCCACGAACCGGGACAGGTGCAGCTGGTGCGCGACGGTGATCGTGGCGGTCGGGCCGTTACGGTGCTTGCCGACGATGATGTCGGCCTCGCCCGCGCGGGGGTCGTCGCGCTCGATCGAGTCGGGACGGTGGAGCAGGATGACCATGTCGGCGTCCTGCTCCAACGATCCCGACTCACGGAGATCCGACACCTGGGGCTTCTTGTCCGTACGTTGCTCGGGGCCACGGTTGAGCTGGCTGATCGCGATCACGGGGACCTCGAGTTCCTTCGCCAGCAGCTTCAGCTGACGGGAGAACTCCGACACCTCCTGCTGGCGCGACTCGACCTTCTTACCCGACGTCATCAGCTGCATGTAGTCCACCGCAACGACTTTCAGGTCGTGACGCTGCTTGAGCCGGCGCGCCTTGGCGCGGATCTCCATCATCGTGAGATTGGGTGAGTCGTCGATGAAGAACGGCGCCTCCGAGATCTCACCCATACGGCGTGCGAGACGTGTCCAGTCGTCGTCGCTCATGGTGCCGGCACGCATGTCGGCCAGCTTGATCTTCGCCTCCGCCGACAACAGACGCATGACGATCTCGGTCTTGCTCATCTCCAGCGAGAACATGGCGGCGGTGAGGCCGTGGCCGATCGCGGCCGATCGCAGGAAGTCCATCGCCAGGGTCGAATTGTGGGTCGGGACCATCGCCTCGCCCGCCAGATACAGATGGTCGGCGTTGTCGACCTGGACGCAACGCACCGGAACCGGGTCGACCGGACGAACGGCGACGACGCGACGAACCCCGGCCCGCCTGCGCAGCTCCTTGTGACGGATCGCCTTGTGGTGCACGGTGAACACATCGTCGTCGGCGTCGACGCGCAACCAACCCGTTGCCGACCGCTTGTAGTTGAACCCGAGTCCGGCCACGAGGTCGGCGACGACGGCCGTCATGTGCCGGGTGGCGGCCGGCACGGTGATCCAGCCGTCGTCGTCGACGGAGGCACGGGCATCCAGCAAACCTGCGAGGAGGGCGCGGCGCTGCGCGATCGAACCCCGTAGGTACTCGTACGGGATCCGCCCGCCGAGGTCGGCCATCAGCGTCATGACGTCGACAGGGCCCTCCGCGTCGATCCGCATGCTGATCTCGGGATCGTCGAAGGCCATGCCGGCCAGCGCCGCCACCGTGTACGGGCCGTAGGCGAATCGCTTGCGCGGCAACTCGAGCGGCGCGGTGTTTCGCACGACCGCGCCGCCGACATGCGTCCGCAGGCCGGCCGTGGTGACCACCCGGCGTTTGCCGTCGATCTCGGCCGCCCACTGATGCTGCTCGTCGGCGACGATCGTCGCACCGTCGTTGAATTCTATTTCGTAGCAAGGCCGTTCGGTCATCACCTCGGTAGCGGCGACGACCCGAGTGGGCCGGCCGTGCGCATCGAGGAGGTGATCGCCGACGCCGACCTTGCCCATCGTGGTCCACCCCGTGGGCGTCGGCAGCGGGGTGTCGAGCGCCAGCGCCTTGCCGACACCCGGACGGGCCGCGACGATGATCATCTGCCCGGGGTGCAGACCGTTGGTGAGCTTGTCGAAGTCGGCGAAGCCGGTGGGAACCCCCAGCGAGATGCCGCCCCGCGACGCGATCGAGTCGATCTCATCCATCGTCGGCTGCAGGAGATCTTCGAGGGCGACGTAGTCCTCGGCGGTGCGCTTCTCGGTGACCTCGTACACCTCGGCCTGGGCACGGTCGACCACCTCGGCGACGTCCTGGCCGTCGGCGCCGGCGTAGCCGTACTGGACGATGCGTGTGCCGGCTTCCACGAGCCGGCGCAGCAGTGCCTTCTCCGCCACGATCTCGGCGTAGTAGCCGGCGTTGGCGGCGGTGGGCACCGTCGAGATCAGGGTGTGCAGATACGGCGCCCCGCCGATCCGTTTGAGTTCGCCCGCCCGCTCGAGTTCCGCGGCGACCGTCACCGCGTCGGCGGGCTCGCCCTTCGAGTACAGGGTGAGGATCGCCTCGAACACCGCCTGATGGGCAGGACGATAGAAGTCACCGGTGCGGATCTTCTCGACGACGTCGGCAACCGCATCCTTGGACAGCAACATGCCACCGAGCACCGACTGCTCGGCGGCCAGGTCCTGCGGGGGCTGCCTGCCGAAGTCCTCGGCGGGGATCTCGTCGTCTCCCCGTCCTCGCCCTCCGGCGGCGGGGCCGCGCCCGCGGTCATCCACAACAGCCACGCGTGTCAAACCTCTCGCAACGTTCGATCCCACCCGACATCGAATGAGTACGACCTTGAGTCTGGTGTCGGCCCCGGTAGGCCACGTCGCGAGTCCCCGGTGTCGACGTCGTGTTTCGGTCTGTCTCTTCCTATCGGGTGGCACCGACAGTCGGACTGTCGTGTGCGCCGAGACGGACGGAGACGCTGAGGCGTGACACTAGGACCTCCACGACCGCGACTCAAACCGACCTGTTGACGAATCTGGGGATCACTTGTGGAGCGTGTGTGAGTGGCCGGGGGACGCGTTGTGCACCCTTTGTGGACAACCTGAGGAATTCGGGTGTGAACAACACAGTTCTCGCAGGTCAGCGCCTTCGCTAATTTCCACAATCAACGAATTGGAAATCGTTGGGGCTTCTTCGGCGCGTCGCCTTGCGGGCGTGTTGCGGACGCCTGTTCAACTCCTGGTGGCGAATATTCGGGTGAACATCCGGTGTGGTCTGCGTTACACCTGGCCAGACGAGGTCGCGGGCGTCATCAGTCGCGCGACTTACCGTCGATCGCCGACGGCACGCCGTCGGTTGTGGTGCAATGTCGAGCGTGTCGAGGTTGGGGTTGAGGTCGGTCGTCGTCCGCCGCGTGGTCACCGTGCTGGCCGCCCTGACCGCTGCCGCCGGACTGACGACGGCCCCATCGGCTCTCGCCGCGCCCGGGCCCACGATGCCCGTCGAGTTCGATCTCTCGCGCTACCAACCCGTCAACCCCACGACGTTCCGATCGCTGGCCTACGTCGACAACGGCCGGTCGTTCTTCACCACCGGCCGGTGGGTGTGCCAGGTCGGTCCCGGCTACCGCTACGTCGGTTGTGCGGGCCGTCCCGCGACCGCACCGCCCACCGCGTCGGGCGCGGTCATCTCCGACGACCAGCAGGGTCCGTGGTGGGCGCGCACGGATCAGACCTATCGATTCGGTCCGAAGAGCGGTTTCCGACCACCGGTCCTCGGCGTCGGCAAACGGGTCACCATCGAAGGCGTCACGTGCACCGTCCCCCGCCGCGACGCCGTGGCCTGCCGTACCGGCGACCGCGCGCTGATCTTCACCCCGGCCTGGCACAAGTTCTTCTTCCCGTCGTGGGACACCCTGGGCCCCGGCAACAACGCCGTCGACCACAGCGCCAACCCGGCACCGCAATACCTTCCGCCGCGGCTGCAGTACTGGAACCAGCTGCCGGCGAATCCACCGGCCCCGAAGTAGGGCTTCGATCATTCGGTCAGGCAGACACGACAAAGGCCGGGTGGAGGATCTCCACCCGGCCTTTGGTCGTAACGCTGAGGTCAGCTCGCGGCGACGACGGCGAGCTGTACGGTCGCCGAGACCTGCGGGTGCAGGTTGACGATGACCGGGTAGCTGCCGGTTGCCTTGATGTGTCCCTTGGGCAGCTCGACGCTGCGCTTGTCGACGGTCGGGCCGCCTGCGGTCTTGATGGCACCGGCGACGTCTGCCGCGGTGACCGAACCGAAGAGCTTGCCCGAGTCGTGGGTCTTCACATCCAGCGAGACATCGGCGAGGCCCTCGAGGGCCTGCTTCAGCTCGTTGGCGTGCTCGAGACCGCGGACCTCGCGGGCTTCCTGCGATCGGCGGATGCCCTCGACCTGCTTCTCGGCTCCACGGGTGGCCTTGATGGCCAGGCCGCGGGGCAGCAGGTAGTTGCGGCCGTAGCCGTCCTTGACCACGACGATGTCGCCGGCTTCGCCGAGGTTCTCCACGGCGGCGGTGAGGATGAGCTTCATGTCAACTGATCCTTTCCGCTTATCGGCTGGTCGAGGTGAAGGGCAGCAGGGCCACCTCACGCGAGTTCTTCACTGCCACAGCGACGTCGCGCTGATGCTGCACGCAGTTGCCGGTCACGCGACGCGACCGGATCTTGCCCCGGTCGGACAGGAAACGACGCAGCAGCGCGGTGTCCTTGTAGTCGATGACGGCCTTCTTGTCCTTGCAGAAGCTGCACGCCTTGGTCTTGGTGACCTTCTCGACGCGAGGCTTCCGGCTCGGCTTTGCCTTTGCCATGTGTGTGTTGCTCCAGTCAATGCTTCGGGGACGGTCACTGCCGTTCCCGGGCTGTTCGGGGCGGGTCGATCATGCCCCGAGCGATATCAGAAAGGTGGTTCGTCGTCCCCGCCACCGAACGATCCCCCGCTGTTGCTGGCAGGCGCGCTGCCCCAGGGATCGTCGGCGACCTGCTGGTTCGAGTTCCCGCCGCCGCGGCTACCGCCGCCACCGCCGGACCCGAATCCGCCACCACCGCCGCCACCGCGCGAGGCGCGGTTGACCTTGGCGGTGGCGTACCGCAGCGAGGGGCCGATCTCGTCGACCTCGAGTTCCACGACCGTGCGTCGTTCGCCCTCTTTGGTTTCGTAGGACCGCTGCTTGAGCCGTCCCTGCACGATCACCCGGGAACCCTTGGTCAGGCTTTCGGTCACATTCTCCGCGGCGTCACGCCAGATGTTGCAGCGGAGGAACAGCGCTTCGCCGTCCTTCCACTCGTTGGTCTGGCGATCGAAAGTGCGCGGAGTGGAAGCCACCGTGAAGTTGGCAACCGCTGCCCCGGACGGCGTGAACCGCAGTTCCGGGTCGGCGGTGAGATTGCCGATGACGGTGATGACCGTGTCGCCTGCCATGTGTGTTCCCCTTGGGTCGTTGGTGGGCACTCGCTGATCGACATGCACCGGGTGTTCTGGGTTCAACCCTAGAACCCGGTACCGACGTGTTCAGACGATCAAGAAAGCCTGTGGATTACTTCCGCAGGACCTTGGTGCGCAGAACCGACTCGTTCAGCTTCAGCTGACGATCGAGCTCGGTGACCGTGGCGGGCTCGGCGTTGAGATCGATGACGGCGTAGATGCCCTCGTTGTGCTTGAGGATCTCGTAGGCAAGACGGCGCTTGCCCCAGATGTCGACGCCGTCCACCGAACCGCCATCCTTGCGGACAACATTGAGGAACGTATCGAGTGAGGGTGCGACGGTGCGCTCGTCCAGGTTCGGATCGAGGATGACCATCAATTCGTAGTGACGCATAAGACCACATCACCTCCTATGGGCTAGGTCGGCCACGGACTGTCCGTGGCAGGAGGGTCGCCTGCGTCGGCAACCGGTCCAAGATACATGACCTGCCCGTTCGCAGAGAAATCCGAGGCCGCGGGTCGCTTCGGCGGCGCACTGCCGGACCACCTACGCTGTTGCCCATGTCGGAACGGCGGACAACCCCGGGTCGATGGTCCGCACGGCTGTCCGGCCGTGGTGAGACGGCCCTGATCGTTGTCGTGTCGGTGCTCGCGACCACGGTCACGATGTTCTGGAGTTTCCGGGCAAAGCTCCGGTGCGGGGGCCCACCGTTCGACGCGTTCGGGCGCAGCGGCAACTGGCCGGTCGGGGATCCGGATGCGGTGATCCCCTGCTACTCGGACCTGATGTACCTCTGGCTCGGCCGCGACATCAACACCCACGTCTTTCCCTACATCCACGGCGGAATCGCTTCCGACGGAACGTTGTTCGGCGGTGTCGTCGAGTACCCGGTGCTCTCCGGCGTCCTCATGTTCTTCGGTGCGATCGGCGCCGACACCGACACCGAGTTCTTCACCCACTCCGCGCTCCTGCTGGCGCCGTTCGGGGTCGCGATCACCGTGTTGCTCGCCCTGATGGTCCGATGGTGGGCGCTGCTCTGGGCCGCGACGCCCCCGTTGGTGCTGTACTCCTTCCACAACTGGGAGCTGCCGGTCGTCGCGACCGCCGTCGGGGCAGTCGCCGTGATGGCCTGGGGCGCGTCCGTCCAGCCCGGAACAGGCCGGCGACGACTGCCGCTTCGGACGTGCGCGGTGGTCGCGGCTGTTCTGCTCGCGGTCGGCTTCTGTCTCAAGCTCTACCCGGGGATCTTCGTGTTACCGCTGGCCGCATACGTTCTCACGCGCGGCGCCGGCGGCGCACGCGCGGTTGCGGGACGACGTGACGCCACAGGCGGCCTCGACTGGACGGGCGCCGGCTGGGTTGCGGGCGCCGCCGTCGTGACGGTGGCCGCGATCCAATTGCCGTTCATGGTCCTCGGATTCGACGGGTGGAAGGCCGCGCTGTCCTTCCAGGGCCGTCGGCGGGCCGACGTCGACACCAATTCCATCTGGTACTGGGGTCTGCGGTATGTCACCGGGACCACCGACACCTACCACTCCATCGTCAGCGTGATGTCGCCGCTGTTGATCCTCACCTCGTTCGCGGTCGCGATGTACCTCGGGTGGCGCCGCTTCGAACGCGTCGGCACCTTCCCGTGGATCGGCGTGAGCGGCGCGATGCTGGCCGGTTTCATGCTGTTCCACAAGGTGCACTCCCCGCAGTACACGCTCTGGATACTGCCGTTCTTCGTCCTGATGAAGGTGCGCTGGCCGGTCATCCTGGCGTACCTGCTCACCGACCTCGCTCTCGATCTGACGATCTTCCGGTTGTTCCCGATCCGGGATGCCGGCGATCCGCTGCCGTGGTGGATCGTCACCGGCGTCGCGGGTTCGGTGTGGGTGCACGCCGTCCTGCTCGTCTATCTGATCGTGACCCTCGTCGGCACCCCGCTTCGTGAGCCGCTGGCCTCCCGTGTGGCCGGAAGCGCGCGAGATGGGACTGATCCCGCCGCCTCCGGGGTGACCCTCGACCCGCGACGAGAAGCCGTGGCGAAAGGGTCCCCGTGACTTCGTGGCTGGCGACCGGCCCCCTGGTGGGTGACCGGATCACGTTACGTCCGATCGGCCTCGACGATGTCGGCGCGCTCGCCGGGTTGATCGGTGACCCCACCCGTTTCCGATGGGCACCCGGGGTGCCGACCGACGAGGACAGTGCACGCCGGTACGTCGAGTCCGCTCTTCGGTCGCGAGTGGCTTTCGCGGTGGTCGACAACACCGACGGCAGCGTCGTCGGGTCGACGAGCTTCTACGACATCGACGAGGCCAACCGATCCGCGTGCATCGGCTACACCTTCTACAGCGAACGCGTCCAGGGGACCGCGGTGAACCCCACCGCCAAGTTCCTGCTGATGCGCCACGCGTTCGAGGACTGCGGCGCCGTCCGCCTCACCTGGCACACCCATGAGCTCAACGCTCAGTCGCGCGCCGCGATCACCAAGCTGGGTGCGACCTTCGAGGGTCTGCTGCGCAAGCACCGCCGATTCGGCGACGGCTGGCGCACGACCGCCCTGTACGCGATGACCGATGACGATTGGCCGTCGGCCAGAGATCGCCTGCTGCAGCGGATCACCGCCTGACCGCCGGCTCAGGGCTTCTCGGTGTGCTTCGGATGCCCGTGGGTGCGTCGATCTTCTTTCAAGCGCGCCTCGTGAACGTGCCGCTGACCATCGGTCAGATCGGCTCGCACCCGGTCGACGTACTCACGCAGCGGGCCCCAGTAGGTGTCGTCGAATTCCTCGACGATCTGGAACGTCCAGCGACCATCGAGCACGTTGCGTCCGACCAGTTCGGTGGACAGTTCATCGGCGAACCCGGCATGGCCCGCCTCGCCCAGCTCGTCGACGGCCTCGCCGAGCAGCAGGTCCCCGCGTCCGATGAGTTGATGGAATGAGTACAGGTGGCCGCGGGCGCGCTCGATGTACTCCAGCGCCTCCCCCACCTTGCCGACCGCTTCCGCGGTGTCGTCCGAGATATGAGGTGCGGTATCCGACATGACCCGTCAATACCCACCGAAACCTTCGCCCAATCGTCGGTACGGCTCCCGTGAAGCGCGACCGCTATCCGGCCGCCGGCACCGGCTCCCGCGGGTCCTCCGCCGTCCGGGTCGCTCTCGACCGTCGTCCGAGCCGGTCGGGAGCACCGTCGAGGACGCCGCCGGCCGGGTCGTCGTACCACCTGCCGTCGTTTCCGTGGCGGACCAGGTCGTCGCGCGGATGCCAGATCTGCCAGAGAACGACGGCGCAGAGAACCACCACCATCAGTCCACGGAGCACGACAGCGGCGGTGAACCACTGATCGGGGAGCCACCGGCGCTCGGCGTCGAGGAACAGACTCATCCGGGGCACCCAGATGAGCGCGTCGACGGCCATCCAGGCCAGCAGCAGGCGAGTGTGCGGAATGGCAAGCACCGCAAGCGGAACCAGCCACAACGAGTACTGGGGACTCCACACCTTGTTCACCAGCAGGAAGCCGGCCACGGCGAGGAATGCGAGCTGGGCCACCCGGGGCCGGTATGGCGCCAGGACACCGACCGCGACCACCGCGGCGACCACGACGACCGTCAGGCCCACCGACAGCGCATTCAGGTAGCCGATGTTCCATGTGCAACCAGCGGCGTCGGCCACGACCCGGTAGATGGTGTCCGGGTCCGCGGACCGGTCACCGTTGAACCGGAAGAACTCCCACCAACCGGACGGGTACGGGATCAGGATCGGCAGGTTCACCGCCAGCCACGCGCCGATCGCCGTCGCAGCCGCGACCCCGAACTCGCGGACCTTCCCGGTCCGCAGGCACAGCACACCCAGCACCACCAGCAGAAGGGCGGGATACAGCTTGGCGGCGGTACCGAGCCCGATGAGCACACCTGCCAGCCAGAACCGCTCCCTCGACCAGGCCAGCAGCGCCGCCGCCACTGCTGCGGTGGCTATCGCGTCGAAGTTGGTGAACGCGTGCACGACGACGAGCGGGGACAACGCGACCAGCCACACCGACCACATGCGGTGTCGTGCGGTGAGGGCCGTCGCCCAGATGGTCACCAGCCAGAACGCCGTCAGTCCCATTGCGACGATGGTGAAGAACAGGACGACGTCGAGTGCGCCGGGTACACCCCAGTTGGTCTCTGCCCAGAGCCACCCCTGGGTCAGCTGGGCCGCGCCGTACATGAACATCCCGGTGAGGACCGGGTACTCCATGTACCGCTTGATGGTCTGCCCGTCGGAGTCCTCCTGGAACCAGAAGTCGCGGTAGGGCAACGCGCCCCGGTTGAGCCGCTCCGCACCGAACAAGCTGATCACGTCGGAGTAGCAGAGGTTGGTGAACTGACGCTGATCGTCCCAGTCCAGCCGCATCTCGGCGTTCGCGGTCGTACCGCCGTCGGCAGGTGCCTGTTGCAGGCACGCGGCCTTGCCGAACCACCCGAGCGCCAGTCCGCACAACGCCAGCGCGAAGAGCACGCGCAGCGGTGTCAGATGCCGGGCCCGGCCGATGACGGCGTGCGTCCCCACCGGTCCACCGACCAGCGAACTCGCCTCACGCACCAGACCGTCCGTGCGCGTGGGGAGGACGCGCGCGTCGTCGACGCGCAGATCACTCGCGATGGGTGCAGGGCTGTCCCAGACGGGGTCGGAGCCGCTCGCCGCGGAGTCGGCAGCCGGGTCCGGGTCAGCCGATGGGCGGTTCAGGGACTCCTCCGCCTCCGTCACCGCCGCCGGGTACCCCGCCGCCGGAATCGCCGCCGTCACCGCCACCTGGGTCGGCGGGGGCCAGCCCGCCGCCGTCCGGGCTGTTTCCGCCGCCGCCGCCGTTCCGCGGAGCGCCCGGGATAGGGATCGTCACTCCCGGAGCGAGGGTGAGGTTGCCATCACCGGCCTGGTCGGGGATGTCGAAGGTCGGCACCGAGGGTCCACGCGTCCGCGTCGGCGCCTCGGTGGTGGCCGGCGCCTCGTACGGGATTCCGGTCTCGCCGCCGATGGGCTCGTCGGCCTCGGGGAACTGCTTGATCTCCTTGCCCTCGAGCGCGGCGTCCATCGCCGACTTCCAGATCGACGCCGGCAGGCCGCTGCCGTAGATCGAGGCGCCGTTGTAGTTGGTCAGGGCCGTGCCGTCGTTGGTGCCGACCCACACCGCGGTCGACAGCTGCGGGGTGTACCCGACCATCCAGGCGTCCTTGTTCTGCCCGGTGTCGCCGAGCTGGACGGTGCCGGTCTTGGCGGCGGACGGTCGCGAACCGAGGGACGAGTCGTAGAGCGAGTTGCCGTTGGAGTACGCCGCGATCGGCTCGAGCGCCGCGGTCACGGTGTCGGCGACCTTCTCGGGGAAGACGCGCTTGCCCTCGGTCTTGCGCTCGTAGAGGACCTGCCCCTCGGAGTCGACGACCTTCTGGACGAAGTACGGCTCGTGGTAGACGCCCGATGCCGCGAGCGTCGCGTACGCCGAGGCCATGTCGATGACCCGCGACTGGTACTGGCCGAGGACCACGCCGCCCTCGGGCTGCCCGTTCGCCTCCTGCAGGGTCCGCTCGATGTTGCCGAAGGACTCGGCGACACCCGCACGGTGCGCGGCGTCGGCGACGGCTCGCGCTCCACCGTTCAGATCCATCATCAGGCGGTAGTAGACCGTGTTGAGCGACATCTTCATCGCCGTGGCGAGGTTGCAGGTGCCGCAGCTCTCGCCGTCGGAGTTCTCGACCGTCAGGCCACCGCTGGCCTGGAACGGCGCCGAGCTGTAGGTCTTCGACAGCGGGATGTCCTGTTCGAGGGCCGCGACGAGTGCGAACACCTTGAACGACGACCCGGTCTGCAGCCCGGCCTGGGCGAGGTCCCAGCCGGACGGGTTGTCGCCGCCGTAGTACCCGCGGACGCCGCCGGTCTGTGGGTCGATCGACACCACCGACGCGAGCACGTCGTCGGGCTCGCCGTTGAGCTCGCCCTCCGGGCACTTGTAGATCCGGTTCTTGCGGCACGCCGACTGCACCGCCGCGTTCTGCACCTGCGGATCGATCGTCGTGCTGATCTTCAGGCCGCCGGTGCGCAGTTGCTTGTCGGTGATGCCGATACGGTCGAGCTCGCCGAGCACCTGACGCTTGATCAGTCCGTTGGGGCCGGGCGTCTCGTCGGATTCGGTGACGCGCGCCTTGATCGTCTTCGGGAACACCGCGTTGTCGGCCTGCTGCTGGGTGATGGCGCCGGTGGCGACCATGCCTTCCAGCACATAGCGCCAGCGGGACTCGGTGACCTCTCGGTTGGAATCGGGGTCGTAATACGACGGTGCCCGGATGACCGCCGAGAGCAGGGCCGCCTCCTCGAAGGTCAGCGGGTTGCGCTCGGCGCGACGCTTGTCGGTGATCGACTTGTTGAAGTACTTCTGCGTGGCGACGGCGATGCCGTACGCGCCGCGGCCGAAGTAGATCGTGTTGAGGTAGGCCTCGAGGACCTTCTCCTTGGACCAGCCATGACGGTCGTTCATCTTCGCGGCGATCGCGAGTTCCTTGAACTTGCGATCGAAGCTTCGCTCGTCACCGACGATCGCGTTCTTGACGTATTGCTGCGTGATGGTCGAACCGCCGCCGGCCGTCTGGTTGCCGGTGATCTGCCCTATCGCGGCACGGGAGAGGCCGCGGGGCGAGAAACCGTTGTTCGTCCAGAACTCGCGGTCCTCCGCGGCGACGATCGCCTGCTTCATCGTCTCGGGGATCTCGTCGAAGGGGACGACCGTGCGGTTGCCGTCGGGTGAGGTGATGTCGGCCAGTGTGCGACCGGACGTGTCGACGATGGTGGCCTTCTGGCTCACGTCGGGTTCCGGGATCTCGGCGGTGAAGTAGGTGAACGCGAACGCGACGATGAGCACGAGCACGATCGCCGGGACGACGGCGCCCACGATCCCGAGCGCCCACGCGAACCGCCGGTGCCGGGTTGCCGTGTCGCTTCCGTTCTGACCGCCACCGCCCGGACCGGGACGGATGCCGGTGCGTCGGGGCGTGGGCGAAGAACCGCGTGCCTCGCTCATCGTCCACCTTCCTACCGGATCGAGCGGACGTCCTCGCCCGTCGATCACGTTCGACTTCTCTGGCCTCGTGCCGCTCCACTGTGACAGCAGGCAACCGCCCCGGGCAAAAACCCGCAGGCCGGCGCGCTACTTGGCCACGCGTCGAGAGCGACGCGTGGACTGCGGCGGCAGCCCGGCAACGTACGACTGGACCAGATGGTTCCAACTACAGGTCCGGCACACCTCGACGACATGTACCGAGAACTCCTCGGCGGTTGTCGCGAGCCGGGCGATCTCTTCGTTGCTACGCGCCGAACCGCTGACCTGACCGAGTCGTTCGCCGAACACCCATGACACGAGGGTGACCTGCTCTTTTCGGCAGATCGGGCACATCGTGGTGCTGGGCCGACCATGGAACTTCGCCGCGCGCAGGAGGTACGGACTCGCGTCGCAGACCTCGGCAACGGCGGTCCGGCCCGCATGGACCGAGGACAGCCGAGCGCGCCGCTGCAGGGCGTAGTCGACGATCTGGCGTTGCACGGTTTTCAGGGTACGTGGTCTCTGCCGGGGCGTCGGCGCGACGGGGTCCCGCGTGACCGCCGCGGAAATCAACCGCGTCCGCCCCTCGGAGACATGCATCACGCCGTCCGGACGCCGCCCCGACACCAGTCCTTCCCCTGACCGACCACTCGTGGACACCAGTTATATCGGTGCGATACATTGGGAACTACATCGGAACGAGGTGTCGGCGCGTCAGAGCGTGCCGGTACATCAAGTCCGAGGAGAAAGTGACAGATCATCGGCAGAACCGTGAAGGGGGTGGCGAAGTGCTCGAGCTGGCCATTCTCGGACTACTTCTCGAATCCCCCATGCACGGGTACGAGCTGCGCAAGCGGCTCACCGGACTGCTCGGTGCCTTCCGTGCGTTCTCGTACGGATCGCTCTACCCGACGCTGCGCCGCATGCAGGCCGACGGCCTCATCGACGAACCCGAGACGCCCCTGGGCGCCAAGGTGCGGCGTGGCCGGCGCGTCTACCAGCTCACCGACGCAGGCCGGGAACGGTTTGCCGAGCTGGTCGCCGACACCGGTCCCCAGAACTACACCGACGACGGCTTCGGGGTGCACCTGGCGTTCTTCAGCCGCACCCCCGCGGTTGCGCGTATGCGCATCCTCGAGGGCCGGCGCCGGCAGGTCGAGGAGCGTCGGGAGGGGTTGCGGGAGATCGTCGGACGGTCCAACCGGGCCGTCGACCGGTACACCCGTCAGCTACATCAGCTGAGCCTCGAGTCCAGTGAACGCGAAGTCCGCTGGCTCAACGAGCTGATCGCAGCCGAGAGCTCCCAGCAGGACGGGGCGCCGAATCCGTTCGACACGCAGTTCGACGACGACCTCGCCGACAGCGAACGGTCACAGTTCGATTCGGGGCGGCCCAATGCCTCCACCGGACGAGCCGATGACGAATATCAAGACCCGGACTCGACGCCGAGCCGGGACGAACCCGAGCAACTGAAAACACCGGTTGCGCAGCGAACGACTGCGATGCCGCGAGAAGAAGGAGAACCCGACCATGGGTGAGCCCAATAAGGTGCGCGTTGCCATTGTGGGCGTAGGAAACTGCGCTTCATCCCTGGTGCAGGGCGTGCAGTACTACAAGGACGCCGACGAGAACGCCACCGTTCCCGGCCTCATGCACGTGAAGTTCGGCCCCTACCACGTCCGCGACGTCGAGTTCGTCGCCGCGTTCGACGTCGACGCCAAGAAGGTCGGCTTCGACCTCTCCGACGCGATCTTCGCCAGCGAGAACAACACCATCAAGATCGCCGACGTGCCGCCGACCGGCGTCACCGTTCAGCGCGGTCACACCCTCGACGGTCTCGGCAAGTACTACCTCGAGACCATCACCGAGGCGGACGGCTCCGGCGTCGACATCGTCCAGACGCTGAAGGACAACGAGGTCGACGTCCTCGTCAGCTACCTCCCGGTCGGCTCGGAGCAGGCCGACAAGTTCTACGCACAGTGCTGCATCGACGCGGGCGTCGCCTTCGTCAACGCACTGCCGGTGTTCATCGCCTCCGACCCCGAGTGGGCCCAGAAGTTCGCCGACGCCGGTGTCCCGATCGTCGGCGACGACATCAAGAGCCAGGTCGGCGCCACCATCACCCACCGCGTGATGGCGAAGCTGTTCGAGGATCGCGGCGTCACTCTCGACCGCACCTACCAGCTCAACGTCGGCGGCAACATGGACTTCAAGAACATGCTCGAGCGCGAGCGCCTGGAGTCGAAGAAGGTCTCCAAGACCCAGGCCGTGACCTCCAACCTGACCGGCTCGCTCGCCGGCAAGGTCGAGGACAAGAACGTCCACATCGGACCGTCGGACCACGTCGCCTGGCTCGACGACCGCAAGTGGGCCTACGTCCGCCTCGAAGGCCGCGCCTTCGGTGACGTGCCGCTCAACCTGGAGTACAAGCTCGAGGTCTGGGACTCCCCCAACTCGGCCGGCATCATCATCGACGCCGTCCGCGCCGCCAAGATCGCCAAGGACCGCGGCATCGGCGGACCCGTCATCCCGGCCTCGGCCTACCTGATGAAGTCCCCGCCCAAGCAGCTCGCCGACGACGTCGCGCGCACCCAGCTCGAGGAGTTCATCATCGAGGCCTGAGCCTCGTAGAACACATCCCAGCGGCGCTTCCTGATCTGATCAGGAAGCGCCGCTGCTGTTTTCTGTGCTGTTCCACATCCGCACTGCGCCCAGTACACCGAAGACTTCGTCGACACATGTCGCTTAGTGCTACTTTCGGAAGGTGATGTCCACCTCGTCGCAGCCAGCCGCCGGTGATCGCACTGTCGTCAACAGCGACGACCCGCGCGCCGTACGCACGAGAGAGAAGCTGGTCGACGCGTTCGCCCGGATCGCAGGCTCGGGCCCGGTCACGGTCGCGGCCCTGACCGAGGCCGCCGGGGTGCACCGGTCGGTGTTCTACAAGCATTTCGAGTCGCCCGACGACCTCGCGGTGTACATGCTGAGGGATCTGTTCGCCGCCCTCAGCGACGCCGATGGTGTGATGCGCGGCCGGTTCGCGGTCGACGGTCTCGAGGCGAGCCGCAGTGCCATGACGGAGTTGGTGCGATTCCTCGGTGCGCGCCGGTCGGTCTACGCCCCACTACTCGGACCGCACGCACCGGCCGGGGCCGGTCGGCAGATCGCGGCAGCGTTCGAGGACCTCACCGCCGCGGCGATCACGCGGATGACCACCCGACCCGCCGAGGTCGACACCGTGGTACTGGCACGCTTCCTGGCCCGTGGCGTACTCGGAGTCATCGAGCGGTGGCTCGACGATGCGCAGCCCCGAATGTCGCAGGCGCAGGTGATCGGTCAGCTCGTGCTGTGTTTCCCCGCGTGGCTGACGGCCGGAACGAACGAGACCCCATCCAAAGAAGGAAGGTAGCAACATGCCGAATCTCGAAGGCAAGACAGCGATCGTGACGGGTGCGACGTTCGTCGAACCGGGCGGCCTCAACATCGGTGGAGCCACCGCGACCGAACTCGTCGCCAGCGGAGCGAAGGTCGCGCTTGCCGACACCAACATCGACGGCGCGAAGCGGCTCGCCGACCGGCTGAACGAGAGCGCCGGGTCCACCGTGGCGATCGCGGTCGAGACCGACGTCCGATCCGAGGAGCAGATCGAGCAACTCGTGAGGACCACCGTCGCGGAACTCGGCGAACCGACGATCGTCATGAACATCGCCGGGATCTTCCCCCCGGACGACACCGAGGTTGCCGAGATGACGGTGGAGGCGTGGGACAACGTCATGGCGGTCAACCTCCGCAGCGTCATGCTCCTGAGCAAGCACACCCTGCCGTACCTGCGTAAGGCCGGCGGAGCGATCGTCAGCACCGCGTCCACCCATGGGTCCGCGGGCGACACCAGCCTCAGCGGATACGGCGCCTCCAAGGCGGGCGTCATCGCGCTCACCAAGTTCCTCGCCACCCAGTACGGCCGAGAAGGCGTGCGCTGCAACGCCGTCAGCCCGGGGACGACGAGTTCGCCTCCCGCGCAGCAGCTGCCCGATCAGATCAAGGACATCTTCCGCAGGCAGAACCTCAACCCCGAGATGCCGACGCCCGAGCAGCAGGCCAAGGTCTTCGTCTTCCTCGCCTCCGACGACGCCGCCGGAATCAACGGGCAAGAGATCAAGGTCGACGCCGGCCTGCTCTCGCACCAGCCGATGGTCGCCGACATGAGGGCACTGGGCGCCACCACCGTGTGATCGTCCTCAGTGCCCCGGATGTGCGGGGCACCGTCCGCCCGCGCAACCCCCGCTCGACGGAAACCGCAGGTCATCCGACCAAATCAGTGACCGCGCCAGACCCTTCACATAGAGTGTTGTCGATTGCTCCGAGTGGCCCGGTATCGGGCACATCGGACATCACGAGACCTCGTACCAACAGAAAGGCGCAAACCATGGGCGTGAGCCTGAGCAAGGGCGGAAACGTTTCCCTCAGCAAGGAGGCTCCGGGCCTGACTGCGGTCTCCGTCGGCCTCGGCTGGGACATCCGGACCACGACCGGCACCGACTTCGACCTGGATGCGAGCGCCATCGCGCTGAACTCCAGCAAGAAGGTCGTGTCCGATCAGCACTTCATCTTCTTCAACAACCTCCGCTCCCCCGACGGTTCGATCGAGCACCTCGGTGACAACCTGACCGGCGAGGGCGAGGGCGACGACGAGGTCATCAAGGTCGACCTCGCGGGCGTGCCGCCGGAGATCGACTCCATCATCTTCCCCGTGTCGATCTACGACGCCGACGCACGCTCGCAGTCCTTCGGCCAGGTCCGCAATGCGTTCATCCGCGTCGTGAACCAGGCCGGCGGCGCCGAGATCGCCCGCTACGACCTCAGCGAGGATGCCTCCACCGAAACCGCGATGGTCTTCGGCGAGCTGTACCGTCATGGGTCGGAGTGGAAGTTCCGCGCGGTCGGCCAGGGCTACGCCTCGGGTCTTGCGGGCATCGCCCGCGATTTCGGTGTGAACGTCTGAGTCTCCGTAGACTTCGGCTGTCCGCCTGAACGTGCCGTGGATGCCGCACCCGTTGTGAGAACGGGTGCGGCATCCGCGCGTCACCACTCCTCTCCGACAATGCGGTCGGCTGGTCCACACGCACCCTAGAAAGGCCACAAACCAGTGGTAGTAAGAATCTTCGGCCTCTCGGTCGTCGTGACGATCGTGTCGCTGATCATCGCGTTCCTCTATGGCGGTGTCGAAGCGCTGATCCTGACGGCGATCCTCGGCGTCTTCGAGATCTCGCTCTCCTTCGACAACGCGGTCATCAACGCCACGATCCTCCGCCGGATGAGTGAGTTCTGGCAGAAGATGTTCCTCACCATCGGCATCCTGATCGCCGTCTTCGGTATGCGCCTGGTGTTCCCGCTGGTCATCGTGTGGCTTGCGTCCGGCCTCAACCCCGCCGACGCGCTCGACCTCGCCCTGAATCCGCCGCCGAACGATGCGGCGTACTTCGCGAACGGCGACCCGAGCTACGAGACGATCATCACCGACGCCCATCCGCAGATCGCCGCCTTCGGTGGCATGTTCCTGCTGATGCTGTTCCTGGGCTTCTTCTTCGAGCAGAAGGAGATCACCTGGTTGTCGTGGATCGAGCGCCCGCTCGAGAAGATCGGCAAGCTGGAGATGCTCGAGGTCGTCATCGCGATGACGCTCCTGGTGCTCACCGCCACCTACATCGCCCCGGCCGAAGAACGGTCGACGGTGATGATCGCGGGTGCGCTCGGCATGATCACCTACATCCTGGTCAACGGCCTCGGCGAGTACTTCAACGTAGAGACCGAAGAGACCGACGAGGCTGCCGAGCCGGGCACCGATGCCGCGGAGAAGGAAGCCGTCGAGAACTCGAACGGGCGGTCCGGACCGACGACCCTCGCGAAGGCCACCGGCAAGGCAGGGTTCTTCCTGTTCCTCTACCTCGAGGTGCTCGACGCGTCGTTCTCGTTCGACGGAGTCATCGGTGCGTTCGCCATCACCGCCGATCCGATCATCATCGCGCTCGGCCTCGGCCTCATCGGTGCGATGTTCGTCCGTTCGCTCACCGTCTACCTCGTCCGCAAGGGCACGCTGTCGGAGTACGTGTACCTCGAGCACGGTGCCCACTGGGCCATCGGTGCGCTGGCGTTCATCCTGCTGTACTCGATCGGCACCCACGTGCCGGAGGTCATCACCGGCCTGATCGGCGTCGCGCTGATCGTCGCCGCGCTCATCTCGAGCATCGTCCGGCGGAATCGCATCGCCGCGCGAGGCGAGGAAGAGGAGAAGGTCAACATCTGACCGCATCCTCGCTGAGGTGCGAGCGAAGCGAGCCTCGAAGGGTTTCGGCGACCTGAGTCGCCAAGCCCTTCGAGGCTCGTCGCTTTCGCTCCCCGCACCTCCGGAAGCAGAGGGGGGCGCAGTTGTTCTCGATGCTGGATCTCAGCCCTGCTGCTGGCCGAGTTGCTGGGTGACCTGCTGATTGATCTGGTGCAGGCTCGGTGCCGACATGCCGGGGAGGTGCCCCTGGATCGTGCGCAGGATCGCCGAGTCGTCGCGCACCTTCTCGCTCGACTGCACCAACACCGTTCCGACGCCGGTGAAGTCGAACTGACGCTCCTCACCGGAGTTCAGCCCCATCCGCCGGCCCGCCGCGGCGATGAACCCGTTGACCCACGCCTCGTCGTAGTGGTGGCTCGGCGACGGGCAGTCCGACCATCCGACAAGGGCTTCCGGGTCGACGCGCACCGGCGGTTCGACGAACATCACCGGTCCGTTCGACGACGCGAGGAACTTGCCGGTGCCGATGAGCGTGAGGAAACCCGGCACGATGGACTGGTTCAGCGACAGGTTCGGCTGGAAGGCAAGAAGATTGGCGGCCCGGATGGTGAGGTTGCCGTCTTCGAGGTCGTAGGCGTTGATGTCGTAGCCGCGGTCACCGATGATCAGCTTGCCGTGGCCCTCGGCGACGACGTAGTCACCGAGGTACAGCGGGGCGGAGAACTGCTGCGCCACCATCTGCAGCATGTTGCCCTGTAGTCCCTGGGTGAGCGCGGTGAACTGCATCTGTCCGTAGTAGGCGATCATCGCGCCCTTGGACATGAACCAGGGCTGATTGAGGTCGATGCAGAACGAGTAGTTGTTGTCCGGAACATTGTCGTCCGACGGCAGATTCATCGGACTCCACACGGTGTTGAGTTGGCTCACAGCTTCTCCTCCGATGCCTGCACGTACACGACGCCCTGTCCGGAACACTCCAATTGCATTGCCTCGCCGCCGGATCGGCCCACGTTCCGCCAGCTCATCGCCGATCGCAGGCTGGTGTTGACCTGCCCCGCCGACCCGACGAACGCCTGCGGATCGACAGTCACCGGCGGCTTCTGCGGCGACACCTCGAGCTCGAAGACCCCGCCGTGCCCGAGGAGGACCGCCGAGCCGGGACCCGCCAGCTGCGTCGTGAACATGCCCTGGCCCGTGACGGCCCCGGCCGCCGCGTTCCGCAGCGCCCCGAACAGACCGCCACCGCCGCCGCCACCACCGCCACCGCCCTGGGAAGCGACCGAGACGACGGACGCCTGCAGGTTGGCCCCGTAGGCGAGCAGACGCGAGGCCTCGACGCGGATCGTTCCGCCGACCGCTCCGAGATCCACGACGTGCACCTCGATGCCGAGGAAGCCGTAGTGCACCTCGCCGTGTCCCTGGGCGATCATCGTCGACTCGTGTTCGCCGGCGAGCATCCGACCGGCCATGCCGCCCATGCCGCCCAGACCCGGCATCCCGCCGCCCATTCCGCCCGCACCCGCGATCTGGTGGGGCTGGAAGTGCACGTCTCCCTTGTAGAAGAGCATCGCCCCGCGTCGTGCGATGACGGGCCCGGTCCGACCGATGTCGACGGAGACGACCTTGCTGTTGACCTTGGTGAACATTCTCGCTACCTCACCCTCACCGCTCGGCCGGCTGGATCGACACGACGCCGCTGCCATCCCAGCGCAACGAGAACGCCTCACCGCCACCTTGTCCCAGCGCCGACCGCCAGGAGACGTCGGTGACGAACGACTGACTCAACTGCCCACGGGCACAGACAAAGGCGTCCGGATCGACCACGAGCGGATACTGCGGGGACACCTCCAGATGGATGAGCGGACCGCCGTTGGACAGCAGCGCGATCTGACCGTGGCCGCTCACCGTCGTGGTGAACAGCCCCTGACCCGACGATGCGCCGCGCAGACCGGCGAAGGTGACGTTGGTCTGCAGGTTGCCGTTGAGCACCATCAGTTGCTCGGACTCCACCTGCAGCGTCTCGTTGTTCAGCTCGATGACCGTCGTCTCGGCGGCGTTGTGGGCGAAGTAGACGATGCCGCTGCCCGACGCCTCCATGAGCGACAACGCCTCTCCGGTGGCCCGCTGCTTGAGGCCCGCGAGCACGCCGTCGCCGCCGCCGAAGCCCGCCGACTTGAAGGTGACCTGCCCCTCGTAGGCGACCATCGACCCGCTGATCGCGCGCACCGCGGAATTGTTGAGCCTGGCTTCCACCACGCGTTTGGACCTTTGTACCAACTGCATTCGACGTGCCTCTCTCGCGCCGCGGGGAGGTCGCCGACCGACCGTCCCTCGTTCGTCTCCCGACGCCATCCCCGCACCACGGCACCCGCCGTCGACCGGCCGTTCCAGCCCGTCGTGAGCCGGGGAATCCGGCCTCATACGGAGATGAAAATAGCCGATAGCATCGTGTGGTGCCCGGAAACTTCGTACGTCGATGGTTCGGGAACGATTCACGCACGAATTCCGCACCACCTGCATCATCGGAACAAATGACAGCGGCGTTCCTGGAGTCCGAATCCGTCCTGGCCGAGATCGATCCGGCCGTCGGTGTGAGTTCCACCCTCGAGCCGCGGTCGCAGCTGCGCGCCGCGTGGTCGAGCATCCGCGAGCAGCACGCCCAGGCGACGTCGGACTATCTGCGACTGGCCTCGCCGCCCGCCGGCACGCGTGTCGCCCCGCAGGATCTCGAGCGCTCGACGCAGGCGTTGCGGGCGGTCACCGCCTCGATGCGCGACTTCGCCGAGACCCACGCCGGGACCCTCGAGCGGGCTCGCGCCACGGTGCGTGCCGCCGACGCCCAGGATCACCAGGCCCGGGTGGCCGCCAACCGGGCGATGACCGCCCTGGAGAACGCGGCTCCGGCGGTGACACGGTTGCAATCGGTATCAGGTGCCACCGACGACCTCGCACGGGTGCTCACGACATTCGACCAGGCCACGGGCCTGCGCGAACGGCAGACCGCCGCGGCGGCCGTGCTCAGCGCGGCGCGGCAGCTCGACCGGCTCCTCGCCGAGGCGCCCGCTTTCGCCGAGCGGGCACAGCAGGTCATCCGTTCGGTGGAAACCCGCCGGAGCGCGGTGTCGACACGCAGCGCGCAGCTCCCCGACACCCTGTCGGCACTGCGCCGGGAGTTCAGTGCCGACTGCTCTCTCGATCTCCAACGCAACGGCACCGTCGTCGACGAGCGGCTCGCACATGCCGACGCCGAGCTCGTGGCAGCCCGCTCCATGCTCGCCGACGACCCTGACCAGGCCATCGACCGCGCCGACGCCGCGCGTGACGACCTGGCCGTGGCCGAGAAGGCCGTCAACGCCGTGCTCGACCGCTTGCGCCTCCTGCGCGAGGTCCGGTCCGACCCCAAGGGTGCCGAGCAGCGTGTGCGGTTCCGGCTCCGCGACGCCCAGCTGTTCGCGGTCGATCACGCCCTGGTTGACGAATGGGGTTCGGTCCTCGATGCTCAGGCCGACCGGATCGAGCGCGCCAAGGGAGAGCTGGACCGCATCCACCCCGACTACTGGAGCTACCTGACCCAGCTCCGCGCGGTGGACGACCGGATCACCGAGATCGTTTCGCGGATGAGAGGACAGGTGGCCGCAGGATGACCACCACTGCACGGCACGACGACACCGGCCTCGAGCCCGGGACGATCCGACACTTCGATCATCTGGAGCCGTCGGTCGCGGAGCATCTGTTCTACCGGCAGCCCGAGCCGATCGAGCCGACCTGGCCCGCCCAGCGGCTCGCGGTCGCCCTCGGTGCCACCCTGTACGTCCCGGCAACCCGCCCCGACCTCGCCGACGTCATCCGCCGACGACGCGCGGAGGGCGTGATCTCGATGGTCATCGACCTCGAGGACGCGGTCGCCGACCACGAGGAAGCCGAGGCGATCGACCATGCAGTGGCCGCGCTCCGCAGAATGGCCGAGAACCCGGGTCCACCGATGCTGCTGTTCGTCCGTCCGCGTTCGGCCGACCGGATCGTGCCGTTCGCAGAGGCGCTGAGCACGCCGTCGGTGCTGACCGGGTTCGTCATCCCGAAGTTCGCCTCGGACACTGCGCCCGCGGCCCTCGACGCCGTCGCCCGCGCGGGCCAGATCCTCGACAAGCACCTCTGGGTGATGCCGGTCCTCGAGTCGGCGTCGGTCGTGCACCGTGAGACCCGGGACGACGAGTTGACCGCCCTGGCATCGCTGCTCGGCGAGCACCGGGACCGCGTGCTGGCGGTTCGCATCGGGGCCACCGACATCTGCGGTTTCTTCGGCATCCGCCGGGATCGGGACCTGACCATCTACGACGTCCGGGTTGCCGCCGATGTGATCGCCGGCATCGTCAATCATCTCGGGCGCAGCGACGAGACCGGTTTCGTCGTCACCGGCCCGGTCTGGGAGTACTTCGCCGACCACGAGCGCATGTTCCAGCCCATGTTGCGGCACACGCCGTTCCGGGAGAACGACGCCGTCTATTTCCGGCAGCAACTGGTCAGCCGAGACATGGACGGCCTCCTGCGCGAGATCACCCTCGACCGCGCCAACGGCCTGCACGGAAAGACGGTCATCCACCCCGCGCACGTCGCCGCGGTGCATGCGCTGTCGGCGGTGACCCACGAGGAGTATCACGACGCACTCGACATCCTGGCCGGGGAGTCCGGCGGGGTACGCGCGTCGTCGTATCGGAACAAGATGAACGAGCTGAAGCCGCACCGTAATTGGGCACTGCGTGTCATCGATCGCGCGGCCGCTTTCGGGGTGACACGGCAGGGGGTCTCCTTCGTCGACCTGCTCACCGCGCTGGCCTCGCCCGGGCCGGGCGCATCGTGAGCGACCCGGACACCGTCGGCATCGACTGGGTGACCGAACGTTTCGGCGTCGAGATCTCCGCCGCCGACGGCGCCCGAACGGGTCACACGGTGCACGACCTCGTCTCACTCGGACTGCGCCACAATAGGCGCCGCGCGCATCTCCTGGTCTCGACGGTGCTGGGCAAACACATCCCGACGCCACCGTCGATCGTCCGTGGCGCCGCCGACGATCTCGGCGCTGCGATCATCGCCGCGATCGGCGCGAACTCGGCGCGCGACGCCGTCGTCTTCGGCTTCGCCGAGACCGCCACCGGCCTCGGACACTGCGTGGCCGAACGGATCTCCGCATCCCGGTACCTGCATTCGACGCGGCGCAGGAGACCGGGCGTGACGGTGTCGGGCACCTTCGAGGAAGGTCATTCACACGCCACCACCCACCTGTTGCAGCCGAGCGACCCCGCCTTCCTCGACGCGACCTCGCCGAACGAGGTGCTGATCATGGTCGACGACGAGGTCTCCACCGGCAAGACCGCGCTCGGCGCCATCGAGGCCATTGTCGCGGAACGTCCCCGCACGCGGTTCGTCGTGGCGTCCCTGGTGGACATGCGGACACCCGATCAGGAGGCCGAATGTGAGGCCTTCGCAGCGCGACTCGGCGTCGAGGTCACCTACGTGACGCTCGCCCACGGCTCGATCACGCTTCCGCCGACGCTCCTCGAGGACGTGTGGAAGCTCGAATCCGGTGACCTCAATCCGGTGGCACCGCGACGCGGCGACCTGGTCGAGGTCTCGCCCGACTGGCCCGCGGCGGTTCCCGACGGAGGCAGGCACGGGATCCTTCGCGCCGACTCGACGGACTTCCATCGAGCCGCAGACGACGCCGCGGACACCGCGGCGGCACATCTCGATCCGGGGCGTCCGGTGGTCGTGATCGGACACGAGGAGCTGATGTACGCGCCGCTGTGTGTCGCGGAGGCCCTGGAGCGTCGTGGTTTCGCCACCGCGTACCAGACCACCACGAGGTCCCCGGCCCAGGTGCACGACGTCCCGGGGTATCCACTCCGACGCGGGTTCCGGTTCGTCGCACCGGAACCCGACCCGGACACGCCTCGCTACGTCTACAACGTCTCATCCGTCGAGCACCCCGATCCCCAGGTCGTGCTGGTGATCGACTCGCCGGCCGACACCGACGAGCTGCGCGCGGCCGGCGGCCTGGTCGACGTCCTCACCGCCGCCGGGCACCCGGTCGTCCTGACCGTCTTGCCCGCAACGGACCAGCTTTCCCTGGCCCGGGCGCGAGAGGCGGTGCAGTGATGCACGGGATCGCCACCACCACTCCACCGTTGCGCGGCCCGGAGTTCGGTTCGTATGCGGCCGAAGAGGTCACCTGGTTGCTCAAGGACCTGTCCGATGTGGCGCTGGAAGGGGAACTGCGCGAACGGGAACGTCGCATCCAGTCCGGACAGGCGCACTATGCCGAGTCCCTGCCGATCGAGTATCAACCGGGCCGTGAGTATCAGGAACTGTTCCACGCGACGCTGCGATCCTCGGCTCAGCGCCTCGCCGAAGCGGTCGGTGTCGTATCCGAACTCATCCTGGCCGAGCGCCACTCCGCACCGACACTGGTCTCACTGGCGCGCGCCGGAACGCCGGTCGGCATCCTGATCCGTCGGTGGATGCTCGCGGTCCACGGAGTCGACCCCCGCCACTACACGATCTCGATCGTGCGCGGTCGTGGGATCGACACCGTCGCACTGGATCACATCGTGGAACGCCATCCTGCCGAGTCGGTCGTCTTCGTCGACGGCTGGACCGGCAAGGGCGCCATCCAGCGGGAGCTGACCGCCGCCGTCGGCGAGTACGCACGCGCCGGGCGTCCGCAGCTGCACGACGAACTGGCGGTACTGGCCGACCCGGGTTCGGCCACGACACTCTTCGGCACCCGGGACGACTTCCTCATCGCGTCGGCCTGCCTGAATTCCACTGTGTCCGGGCTGGTCTCACGTACCGTGCTGAACGCCGACCACATCGGTCCGGGAGAGTTCCACGGCGCCAAGTTCTACCGCCACCTGAGCGACTTCGATGTGTCGGGAGTGTTCCTGGACACCGTCAGTGCGGAGTTCGACGCGGTCGCCGACCGGGTCCGGGCGACGGTGGCCTCGATGACGCCGCCAACTCGCCGGCCGGACTGGTCCGGCTGGCGATCCGTGGAGCGCATCCAGGCCGAGTACGGCCTGTCATCGATCAACCTGGTCAAACCCGGGGTCGGCGAAACCACCAGAGTGCTGTTGCGTCGCGTGCCGTGGCGCATCTTGGTGCGCGCCGACGACCTGCCGGAGCATCGCCACATCCGGTTGCTCGCCGCCGAACGAGATGTGCCCGTAGAGGTCTCGCCCGATCTCGCGTATTCGTGTGTCGGGCTGATCAAGGAGGACTCGTGAACGCGATCATCGCCACCGATCTCGACCGGACCATGATCTACTCCCGCGCGGCGATGGGTGACGAACAGTTCGCGACCCTGGAGACCGTGTGCGTCGAGATCTACCGCGATGCACCGCTGTCGTACATGGCCGAGGCCGCCGTCGAACTGATGACCCGGTTGGCGCGCGAGGTCGTCGTCGTCCCGACAACCACTCGCACCCCGGCACAGTATGAGCGAATCACGTTACCGGGCAGCCCGTTCCGATATGCCGTGGTCAGCAACGGCGGCCGGATCCTCGTCGACGGCGCCGACGACCCGGTCTGGCGCGCGCACATCGAGAACGAGGTGACCCGCGCGGGCGCCACGCTCGACGAGGTCCGCAACGAGCTCAGGACCCGCATCGACGACTCGTGGGTGACGGCGTTGCGGACCGCCGACGACCTCTTCTGCTACCTCGTCGTCGACCCGTCGGCCCAGCCGCCGGAGTTTCTCGAGCAGTGGCAAGGGTGGTGCGACGCGCGCGGTTGGACGGCGTCCCAGCAGGGCCGGAAGATCTACGCGACTCCGCAACCGGTGACCAAGTCGGCGGCGATCGCCGAGGTTCGGCGACGGCTGGTCGCCGACGGGACCCTCGACGACTCGGCAGAGCTCTACGCGGCCGGTGACGGCTGGCTCGACACCGACCTGTTGCTCGCCGCAGATCACGCGATCCGCCCTCGGCACGGTGAGCTCGAGTCGCTCGGATGGTCGTCGCCGGGGCTGAGGGTCACCGCGCACACCGGGGCACTCGCCGGCGTCGAGATCCTGAGGTGGTTCGGCGAACGAACCGGCCTGGACCCGGTAGAGCCGAGCGACCCCACCGGTCGGGGCGCCACCGCCGGTGTCCACGCGGGCTGATCACGCCGGCATCGATCCGAGGACATCCGAGTGCCCGTGGCGTCGGCACCAGCTGATCAGGTAGCGCGCATGCAGGCCGCACCAGCGGTAGACGGCCGCCTGCGTCATCGGCAGGGTGGCGTCATGTTCTCCCAGCTCGGTGATGATCGGGCCCAGGTAGTGACTCGTCATCTTGTTCGCCGTGTTCGGCGACACCTTCGCCGCACGTGCGAGCGTCGCGTTGTCGGACGCGTTGCCAGACGCGATCGCACCGGCGAGACGACCGGCGGTATGACCGCGCTGACCGGTGAGCAGGCCGTACAACGTCGGATGCCGGACGTCGCGCTGGATGCCGGGTGGCCGCCGGCCGAGCGCGACCGCCTTGACGACTTCCGTCAGGACGGCGTATCCGTCGGGCTTCGCGATCACGCCGGCGACCCCGTCCCGCAACCGCGCTTCGTCGAGATGGTCGCGATCCATCGCCGATCCATCCGATGCGAGAATCACCGGCGCCCGGCGTCCGTGAGAATCCAGCGCGTCGACGAGGTCGAGTCCGTCGAAGGTCCATTCCAGGGTGGGTCCGTTCCAGATCAGGTCGGCCACCACGACGTCGAAACGCACGTTGTTCACGATGCTGCGGATGAATTCGTCCTGCCCCGTCGCCACGGTGACGGTCGCGTCGTCCAATGCCTGCGACAGGGGTGCCGCACCGACATGCCCGAGCGGAGAAACAAGCAACACTCTCAGACTGTCCGGCACATGCACGATTTTGCCTGAAGTGCATGCTCGATGCGTAATCACGTATTCATTTGATCGGTTCGTGCGTTTAAATACTCGGCCAAGGTCACATTCGGTCGTCGAAGCCGCTGATATCGGAGTCGATATTCGAAAGGCTGAAACAATCGCGTGCGGAATGGGCGAAACGGGAACCCGTGAGCAATCTCCGCTTGCGCACCGACCCAGGAGAACCGAGAGCTTGTCCGCATCGTCGAACGAACCCCGACCGCCACACCCGCGTGCGACGCAGCCGGGTAAGGGCAGCGAGCAGACCGCGCGTATGGCTGCCGTTGTCGCCGAGGGCGACATCTTCGACGCCGCCCTGGCCGCGCTGATCGAGAGTGCCGGGTACGACGCAACCGTCGTCGAACCCGCCCAGCTCACCGGCCTGCGGAATGCGGCCGCGATCCTCGTGCGGTCCGCGGCCATGCTCGGATTCGTCCGGCGCGTGCCGGCGTTGCGCTCGGTCAAGATCATCTTCGTGGGCAACGGTGTCGCGGGCTTCGAACACATCCGCGTCTCCCCCCGCGCCCCGGGAGCGGAGGAGGCACTACATCGCGCGCTGGCGACCGCGGCGGGCCCACCGACGCCGCAGTCCGCCCCCGAACTCGCGAACCGGGTACGACTCACCGAGCGGGAACTGGAGATCCTCAGGACCTACACGCTGGGTGCCACGCTGCGCCAGACCTCGCGCGCCCACGAGATCGCGGAAAGCACGGTGCGCGAACATTATCGGCGAGTCGCACGACGATATGAGGAAGCCGGCCGGCCGATCGGGAACAAGGCCCAGCTCCTCGTCGAGTTCATCACCGACGGGTGGGTGCGGCCCTGAGGCTCGATGACCGGCACGGTGTCCGCGCGATGGTGCCCTTGGGCTCACGACACCAGGCGACACGTGCGGGAGACTGTGAGCGTGACCGCGACCTCTGACACCTCCGGCATCCAGCGGATCGGCAACCGACAGACGGCCGCGGCGTGGGCTCTCGCGATCGTCGAGGTCCTCGTGGCGTTCGCGGCCGTTGCCGGCGGGCTGGCCCTGATGGGCGATCAGTGGGCGATGCCGCGGGAGTGGCTCCTCAACACGCCGTTCGCCACGTGGACCGGTCCCGGGATCGCGTTGATCGCGGCGGTCGCGATTCCGCAACTCGTTGCAGCCGCGGCCATCGCCGTGCCGTCCGTGCCCGCGCGTCTGGGCATCATCGGCGGCCTGCTCGCCGGCGGGTCGCTGATCGCATGGATCGTTCTCCAGCTCGCACTGCTCCAGGTCTTCTTCTTCCTACAGCCCCCGATGATCGTCGTCGGAATCGTCGAGGTCGTACTGGCCCTGCGGTGGCGTCGCGGCGTCGAGATCCCGGCGACGAGATGAGGAGCCCGTCGGCGATCTAGAACAGACCCACCGCACGACCGATGAGACCCAGTGCGACCAGCAGGAAGATGATCGCCGCGACGGCGATCACGATCACACCGCCGACCCGCCTGCGCTGCGGCGGCTCGTGCTCGTCCCCTCCGACCGCGGACTCGGCCGGCGGGGTGTCACCTGGCGCGACTCCGCCTCCGGGTTCGAGTCCCGCCGTGCTCGCCGGGTCGGGGTTCTGCGGATTGAACGGTTTCCGGGCGGGGTCGTTGTCAGCCATGTTGCCGGTGTACCCGGAATGACGACAAGTCACTCGTGGTCGTTCCCCAGCCTCGTCGCAGACCGTCGGGGGCCGTCGAAGCGTGGTGGTGGGGTCCCGCGTGCGGTCGATCCCACCACCACGCCTCCGGCCAGATCGGTGGGGGCTGGCTGCTCAACCCCCGCCGATCTGCGTCATCGGGGGCCGCATTCAATCCTCATCCTCGCGACCTGAGTACACCCTTACCCGTGGCTATCGGTCCCAAACACGAGCGGGTCCCGTCGGCGTCGCGCCCGCACGCGAGCGTTACACCCCGCCACAGATCACCCGTGCACGCCGGCGTCCGTGGTCAGTGGGGGTCGCAGGACCAGCACGGTCACGATCGCGATGAGGAACACGGCGGTCAGCGCGAACGGGACCGGGATGACGGGATCGAGGAGGACGAGCAGGGCCCCGACCGGAACCACGGTGTTCACCACGCGGTCGGCGTTGGCGCGGATGGCAATCCACCAGATCCCGAGGATGAAGACCGCGATCGGGATCGTGACCGTGAACGACGCCTGGGTTTCCGTCAGCTCGCTGTGATGGGTCAGCACATCGATCTCGACCTCGATGCCTGCCGAGAACGCGCCGGCCGCCGCGAAGACGAAGTAGTGCACGTATCCGTACCGGAGTGAATCCGCCAGCGATCCGATCGCCCGGTGGTGCGGCGGCCAGAAGTAGATCCACCACAGGGCGGCGGTCGCGACGAAGGTCAGGATCGCGATCGAGATCAGCGGCGCGAGTTCCTGCTCGCTGTGCAACGCCTCGATGATGGCGTTCGACGACGCCAGCAGACTCTCGCCGAGCAGGATGAGCGTGAAGAGGCCGTACCTCTCGGTGATGTGGTGCGGATGCCAAGGGGTGTTTCCCTGGCGTTCGGCGATGACCGGCACGGCGAGTTCGGCGCCGACGAGCACCACGAAGCCGATGGTCGCGGCGGTACCCGACGGGACGAGCAGCCACAGCAGCCACAGGACCTGGACGACTGCGATCCCGGCGGCGTAGAGCCGGGTGGTCCGGCGGCGGTCCCCGGCGGAGCCGGACGCACGCAGCCACTGGGCGACCATCGCGACGCGCATGATCACGTAGCCGACGACGACCAGAGAGAACTCGTGGTCGACGAATGCGGATTCGATCCCCGCCGCGAGCACCAGCACCCCGGCCATCTGGACGAAGGTGAGGACCCGGTAGAGCCAGTCGTCGGTGCCGAACGATGTCGCGAACCAGGTGAAGTTCATCCACGCCCACCAGATGGCGAAGAACACGAACGCGTACGACACCACGCCGTCGACGATGTGGTTCTCGGTGAGCGCATGGTGCAACTGGACCGCCGCGATGCTCACCGCCACCACGAACACGAGATCGAAGAAGAGCTCGAGAGTGCTGGCCGTCCGACCCGGTTCGTCCGGGTCCCGTGGGCGCATGGTGCTCAGGTGCAAGCGTGTGGACATCGTTGCCAATCCCCCCGATCGGTCGATCCTGGTGCACGAGATCATGCCACCAGGTCGGTGGTGGCTGCCGCACGCCGCATGACCTCGGCGATCCGCGCAGGTGATCGGTGGAAGGGTCTCCGCGTGGCACAGTGAAGGCGTGCTGCTGCCCACCCTGACCCCCACCGCACCGGACGACCCCGCCGTGATCCGTGTCGGCGACGACAAGTTGTCGCGCGAGGACCTGGTCGGTGCGGCGACCGCGGTCGCGGAACGGATCGCCGGCGCGCGGACCGTCGCAGTGCTGGCCACCCCGACGGTCGAGACGGTGCTCGCGGTGGTGGGCGGGCTGATCGCCGGCGTCCCGGTGGTTCCCGTCCCGCCCGACTCGGGCCCTCGGGAGTTCGAGCACATCCTCGCTGATTCGGGGGCACAGGCCTGGCTGGGGCAGTCCCCGGCCGAGCCGACGCTGCCGGTCATCCCGGTCCGGCGGTACGCGAAATCGTGGCACCGCCACCCCGAACCGCACGCCGACTCGACGGCGCTGATCCTCTACACGTCCGGCACGACCGGCCTCCCCAAAGGTGTGCCGGTCAGTCGGCAGAGCATCGCCGAGGGACTCGACGCACTCGCCGACGCCTGGCTCTGGACCGCCGACGACACTCTGGCGCACGGTCTTCCGCTGTTCCACGTCCACGGGTTGATCCTGGGTGTCCTCGGCCCGCTGCGCCGCGGCGGACGACTGATCCACACCGTCACACCGACAGCCGACGCATACGCCGCCGCCGCGGGGGCCGGCGCGAGCATGTTCTTCGGCGTGCCGACGGTCTGGAGTCGTGTTGCCGCCGAACCGTCTGCCGCACAGACACTGTCGTCGGCGCGGGTCCTCGTCTCCGGAAGCGCCCCGTTACCCGTTCCGGTCTTCGATCGCGTTCACGAACTCACCGGACACCAGATCGTCGAGCGGTACGGCATGACCGAAACGTTGATCACGGTCAGTGCGCGGGTCGACGGGGAACGCCGACCCGGGTGGGTGGGATTGCCTCTCGCCCACGTGGAAACCCGCCTCGTGGAGAACGGGGAGCCACTGCCGCACGACGGTCAGACCGTCGGCGATCTCCACGTCCGCGGACCGATGCTGACGGCCGGGTACCTCAATCGCCCCGACGCGACCGCCGAATCATGGCTTCCCGACGGCTTTTTCGCGACCGGTGATGTCGCGGTCATCGGCGCGGACGGGATGCATCGGATCGTCGGCCGACGCGCGACCGACCTCATCAAGTCCGGTGGCTTCCGGATCGGGGCCGGCGAGATCGAGACCGTCCTGCTGGCTCACCCGGCGGTCCGCGAGGTGGCCGTGATCGGCGTACCCGACGACTACCTGGGGCAGCGCATCGTCGCCTATGTCGTGGGCGACGAGGTCGCCGACACCGAACTCATCGAGTTCGTCGCCGGCGAACTGTCGAATCACAAACGGCCCCGGGAGATCCGCTTCGTCGAGTCCCTCCCGCGCAACGCCATGGGCAAGGTGCAGAAAAAACTGCTCGGCTGAACTGGGGTTGTCTGAAAACCGCCCGGTGGACCTGAACCGTCGTCATAGTGTCGGCTGTCCATTTTCTACGGGCGGTTCTCAGCAAGTGCACCCGGTTGTCCACAGGTGTCCATGACTCCGGCCTGACAACCGACATCACGATCACACTGTCTCGCATGGATTTCGATGAGCTCATCGATCGGTTCGGGGGTGTGGTCGCGATCCATCAACTCCTGGCCGCGGGCGAGACCACTGCGTCGATCCGGAATGCCCACCGTTCCGGCACGATCACTCCCATCCGGCACGGGTGGTACCGCACCGGTGCGGCCGATGAGGAAGTGGCCCGGGCGGTTGCCGACCGGGGCGTCGTGTACTGCGCCTCCGCGCTTCGACGTCATGGTCTATGGGTACCCGAGCACCCCAGAGAACTTCATTCCAGAGTCACACGCCACGAGCGTCGGCAGTCGCACGATCGATGCCGACGGTACGGCCGGCCGAGCCCAGTCCACGGCGCCGTCGACGACGTCCCCACTGCACTGCAGTACGCCGCCCGCTGCTTCGACGTCGAGGGCTTCATCATCCTCTGCGACTCCGCACTCAACACCGGCAAGATCACGCCGGAGTGCCTCCGCGCCCACTTCGACGACGCTCCGATGTTCATCAAGAGAGCTGTCGCAAAGACCGAGCGCCTCGCCGCATCGGGAACGGAGACAGCCGCTCGCCTTCGTCTGAGAAGCGCAGGACTGCGAGTCGCCGTCCAACATCAGGTGCCCGGTGTCGGGTGGATCGATCTCCTGGTGGGAGACCGACTTGCCCTCGAACTCGACAGCGTCGAACACCACACCGGTGTCGAACGATACGAGGAGGATCGGACCCGGGACCGGAAGCTGGTGGCTCGGGGTTACTTCCCATTGCGACTGACCTACGCGCAAGTGTTCGGCGATTGGGACGCCACCTACACCGACATCGCGGACATCGTCGCGCACGGGTACCACCGCAGTCGCACGGTGCGCGGGCGCCACCCTGCGCTAAACCGCCCGTCAGAAACGGACAGTCGACAATAAGGCGCCCCGTCGCGTCCGGGGGGCGGTTTTCGGCAGGCTGACGTCCTCAGTCGGCCCATCCCCGTTCGGCCATCCACTCGGTGATCGTCCCGACCGCTTCCTTCAGGTGCGGGATCTGGTCGCGCCCCGAGTAGTAGTGGGTCGCTCCGGTGATCGTGTGCAGGGTCTTGTCGGGATGACCCACCGCGTCGAAGAGGCGGTGCGTGTGGCTCGGCGTGCACGCGTTGTCCGCGGAGTTGCCGATGACCAGGGTCGGAACCGCGAGATCGGCGGCGCACCGCGGGCCGTCACCGTTCGCCTCGTCGAAGCTCCACTGGGACAGCCAGCTACGCAGGGTGGTGAACCGGGCAAGCCCGACCGGACCCATGTTGACGATCCGTGGATCTCCCAGATAACAACCGGGTGAGCGATCGCTGGGGTCGACGGTGAGGTCCAGCCAACGCGGATCGGCCATCGTCCCGTGGACGACGAATCCGTGCTCCAGCAACGGCTCACCGCGCCGGCGCAGCTCGTCGAGTCGTTCCTTGACCCATGCGGTGATCCGTCTGTTCCGGTCGATCTGCGCCGCGCGGTACCGGTCGAGGAAGTCCGCGGAGTACGGCGGCTGGTTGGGGTTCGACGGGTTGTAGAGATCCAGCTCCGGATCGCGGCGATCGGGATCGGACTCGTCGAGGATCGACGGGTCCATCCACTCGGTCAGTGTCCCGTGTCGCGACACGTGCGCGGCGAGCAGCATCATGCCGTCCGCGGCGGGCAGGTCGAGGGCTGTCAGGTCGGGTGGTTCACCGGCGGGGGTCGCGGTGACGGTCGCGTGCTGCGCCTGCTGCTGGTAGTACAGCGAGAGAGCACCCCCGCCGCTCCAACCGGCGAGGATCACCTTCTCGTAGCCCAGACGTTCGCGTGCATCCTTCACGCACGCACCGAGATCCTGCACGACCTTCTCCATGATCAACGCACTGTCGACGCCGCGATACCGGCTGTTGCAGTAGATGACATGGTGACCGGCGCGAGCGAGCGCGTTGGTCATCGGCAGGTACGCACCGCCGCCGATCGGATGCATGAAGACGATGACGTTCTTCGACGGCACGCCCCTGGGCCGCAGCAGGTAGCTCTCGAGAACGACACTCTCGGTGACCCCGCCGTAGGTGTCCTGGTAGGCCGAGAGGTCGTCGAAGACAACGAGATAGGGAATGCGGTCGTAGTCGTGACGAGCCGGATCGGTCGTGACGGTCATGCTCGCGACTCTCCGTCGGCCGGCGCGGCGTCGGACAGGTCCGATTCGAGCATCGCCGGTGCGGCGACGAGCCGACGACGCGTGTCGATCGAGATCACCTGCCATTCCACTCGATCGAACTCGTCGAACTTGCGACGGGACCGTTCCCGTGCCCGCTCGGGAATGCCGTGATGCATGCCCTGGGGTGCGTGGGAGATCAATCCCGGCGGCATTCCGACCCCGAACATGCTGCCGCCGTGGAAGAATGCGATCTCGTCGAAATCGGTGTTGCGGTGATACCAGGGCAGACGTTCGGCGCCCTTGCGTGCCTCGGCCGGGCGCGGGAGGAAATTCATCACGTACACCCCGGTCGCCTGCATGAACAGGTGGACCGTCGGCGGCAGGTGCACGGTCTCGGACGTGATGACGTCGTAGTCCTCGATGTTGAACGCGAAGGGGAAATTGTCTCCGCGCCAGCCTTCTACGTCGAGCGGATGGAACGGGTAGAACAACGACGTCTGCCCGTCGCGCTGCCGGAACCGCACTTCGTACTCGTCTCGGCCGTCACCATCGAACGCCTCCGCCTCGGGAACGACGACGAGCGACGAATCGAAGGGAAAGAACCTGCCGAGCACTCCGGGCTCGGGAACCCGGAACTCGTCGACCGCCTCGATGATGAGCAGCAGCGACGGACCGTCCGGTACATGGCGATGCGTACACCCCTTCGGGATGTACACGTAATCGCCGGGGCGATAGGGCAATCGGCCGAACTCGGTCTCGAAGTAACCGGCACCCTCGTGGACGAAGACGAGTTCGTCGCCGTCGACCGGACGAGACCAGAAGGGAGCGGTCTCGATTCGACGGCTCAAGGAGATGCGGCAGTCCTCGTTGTGGAACATCACGAGGGGTTCGCCCGCGGGATCGGTCTGGTCGGTGGGCGTGAGATCGGTGACGATCCGATCGACCCCCGTATGGGTGCCCACCGCCCGGAACTGTGTCGGATCGTTGCGTCGGTACAGATGGGCGGTGCGACCGGTGAATCCGTACCGCCCGAGCTCATCGTCCTTCAGGTCGCCGACATCTCGGTGCACCTGCCGAGGCGTGCGCCCTGAGCGGTGCTGGATGAACGATTCCATGCCGAACTCCTGTTCTCTGCGATTTTCTGATGCTAGATTCAGGTTCAGGAGATGACAAGGGTCACACTCAGTCTCGATCCACGTGCACCGGCTCGACGATCACGTGGTTCGATGAGTGATCGGTGCGTGGAAGGAGCTCACGGTGCCGCCGACGAACAAGGGACGCCAGACCGAGGCCGCTTTTCTCGACGCGGCGCGTCGGACATTCGCCGAGAAGGGCTATCTGAACACCAAGATCGCCGACATCTCGGCAGCTGCGGGCCGCTCGACGGGTTCGTTCTACAACTACTACGACAGCAAGGACCGGTTGCTCGAAGCGTTGCTGGACCGGTTCTCCGAAGAAGTGGTGGAACAGTCGCTCGCGACGAGGCACACCGACCCGGAGGCGGGTGTCCGCGCGGCCGTGACGGCCTACTGGACGACCTACAAGAAGTACCTGCCCGAGATCATCGGCCTGTTCCAGATGTCGATGCTCGACGACGACTTCCGCGCTCGATGGCACGCCAACCGCGTGTCCGGGATCAAGCAGGTGCTGTCCGGGCTGCACGCGGCCGAACGCGCGGGCTACGCCGTCGGGCTGCCGCTCGAACCGCTGGCGTCCGCATTGGTCGCAACCCTCGAATCCAACTGCTGGACCTGGCTCGCGGTCCGCAACGACGCAGCCGGTCCCGTCCCCGACGACGACACGGCCATCGAGATCCTCACCGCCATCTGGTACCGCACCGTGTTCGGATCGGGGCCCGCGAGCCCGGCTCCCTGATCCGGGCGGCCAGGACATCCAATCGCGCCGCGGCTGGATGTGTCCCCCTTGCTGTCTCGGACGGCAGCGGCGATGCTGGGGGACATGCCCATCGAGGTCCGTCCCGCGGTGATCTTCGACGACATCGCGACGATGGTCGGCCCGAAGAAGCCGACCTCGAACGTCTGCTGGTGTCTGAGTTACCGAATACCGAGCAAGCAGAACCAGGAGCTGGTCCGCGAACAGCGCGGCGAGTTCGTGAAAGAGCTGTGCGACAGCGGTATCCCGCTGGGCGTGCTCGCCTACGACGACGCGGGTGAGGTCGTCGGCTGGGCGGCCGTGTCGCCGCGCGCGGACACGAGCTTCGCGCGGAACCGGCGAATCCCCCATGTGGACGACCTCCCGGTGTGGTCGGTCTGGTGCATCCGCGTCCGTCCCGGTCATCGCAAGCAGGGGATCTCGCATGCGCTCCTCGCCGGGGCCGTCGACTACGCGCGGTCGAACGGTGCGCCGGCGATCGAGGGTTACCCCGTGGACAACAAGGGCGCCAAGGTCGATCTGACGATGGCCTACGTCGGGACCCGCGGCCTGTTCGAGAAGGCCGGATTCGTCAAGGCCGCCGACACCTCGTCGGTCCTCGCCGGGTTTCCGCGCGTGCTCATGCGCCTGGCACTGGTCTGAGCGTGCTCGCGCCGAGCCGCGCGGGGGAGGTCAGATCAATTCCGACAGTTCGCCGGTGGGTACATGGATCCAACCCTCGCGGGTGGCGACCGGCCGATCGGCCGTGTCGGGCGACGTGGTCCGGCCGAGCTGCGCGGCGCGCGCGATCAGCGCGGTGATCACGGCGTCGAACGCGTCGTCGTCACGCGCCATCGTCTCGGCGTGATCGCCGAGATCCAGCCATGGCGCAGCCGCTTGCAGAGCGTCGGCCAGTGCGGCGAGAACCGGCACGTTCGCGGCACGCTTGTATCCGCGCGAGGTCAGTCCCCACCGCTTGAGCGCCCCCGCGGGGTACGCCTCGACCGCCCATCCGTCGACGCGGTCGTCGACGCCCAGGTCCGCGAGCAACCCCGCGCATCGGAACGCGACGTGCGCGATCTGGTCGGCCGACACACTGAGCGGGCGGCCCACTCCGGTTTCGACGATCCGGAGATCGGTGCGACGCAGCGCAAGTGGTCGTCGACGAGTGATGTCGTCGAGTTCGCGGCCCCTCGGCAGCTCGTTGCGGTGGTGCGCGACGACGAAGTCGACGAACTCGTCGGGCCAGCCGAAGGGAGAGTCGATCCCGATCCGGGTGGCCCCGTCGGCCAGCCGCCGGATGGCGGCGTCGTCCGCACCGACGACGAGCTCGGTCAGCTCCGCCCGGTCGGCACGCCAATCCACGCATGCCACAGCTGTTTTCACCGGCGATGCGGACAGGTCGACGCCGACGGTCCGCATCGCCGGCAACACTGTGCGGGTTCGATTCAGAAGTTGCCCTCGAGGAACTCGGCGTAGGCCGGCAGATCGAGTTGGCCGTGGCCCGACAATCCGATCACCACGACCTCCTCCTTGTCGCTGTCGGCGACGTGCGCGGCGCAGGCCGCGATCGCGTGGGTCGATTCAGGGGCCGGGACGATGCCCTGGGTCCGGGCGAACTGCACGCCCGCGGCGAACGCATCATGCTGGGAGATGGCGACGCCCTGGACCAGGCCGAGCTCCACCGTGTGGCTCAACGCCGGTGCCATGCCGTGGTAGCGCAGACCACCGGCGTGGATCGGATCGGGCACGAAATCCATTCCGAGAGTGTGCATCTTGAGCAGCGGCGTGAGTCCGGCGACGTCACCGTGATCGTAGCGGTACTCCCCCTGCGTGATCGACGGGCACGCGGCGGGCTCCGCGGCGACGACCCGCGGGTCCGAGCGACCGTGCAGCTTCTCCCGCAGGAACGGGAACGACAACCCGGCCAGATTCGAACCGCCTCCGGCGCAACCGAACACGATATCGGCACCGCCGGGCTCCACTGCGTTCAGCTGCTCGACGGCCTCCTGCCCGATGACGCTCTGGTGCAGCACCACGTGATTGAGCACGCTGCCCAGTGCGTACCGGGTGTCGGGATCGGCGGCGGCGACCTCCACGGCCTCGCTGACCGCCATGCCCAGGCTCCCGGTGGTGTCGGGGTCCTTGGCGAGCATCGCACGGCCCGACTCGGTCAGCTCCGAGGGGCTCGGGTGGATGGTGCCGCCATAGGTGCGGATCAGGAACCCGCGGTACGGCTTCGAGCTGTACGACGCACGCACCTGCCACACCTCGACGTCGATACCGAACTGCGCGCCGGCGAATGCGAGCGCGCTGCCCCATTGCCCGGCCCCGGTCTCCGTGGTCAGTTTGGTGACACCATCGATGCTGTTGTAGTAAGCCTGCGCGACAGCGGAATTGGTCTTGTGACTGCCGACCGGACTCACGCCCTCGTATTTCACGTAGATCCGCGCCTTGGTGTTCAGCGCCTGTTCGAAACGGCGCGCGCGGATCAACGGCGACGGCCGCCACATGCGGTAGATCTCGCGTACCGGATCCGGGATCTCGATGTAGGGCTCGGTGGACACCTCCTGCGCGATGAGCCCACTCGGGAACAGTGCGGCGAGATCGTCCGGGCCGACCGGCTCCCTGGTGCCGGGATGCAGGTGCGGCGGGATCGGGGAGTCGAGCTCGGCGGCGAGGTTGTACCAATGCGTCGGCACATCCACCGTGATCAGATCCGGATTGCCCCCACCCGCAACTCTCGGCCCGCTCGCTCCGCTCCCGGCGCCGGGTTCAACACGCGTCGTCATGGGTCACCACTCTAATCCTCGGCAGGCGTCGGCGACCGGTGCCGGGCAATCCCGGACTCACGCCTCGGGCAGCCGATACTCCTGCCGCGGCCGGCCGGTGGTGCCGTATTGCAGCGACATCTTGAGGCGGCCGGCGGCGACGAGGTTCGCGAGGTGCCGGCGCGCGGTCGGTGCCGCGACACCGATCTCGCGGGAGACGTCGTCGGCGAACAGCGGCGTACCGGCGGTGAACAGTGCCAGGATGCGCTGTTCGGTCGGTGACCCACCCTCTGCCCGGTCCGCGGCGCGAGTACCGAAGCGCAGTGCCGAGAGGGCGGCGTCGACGGCATGCTGGTCGACGTTCTCGCCCGCCAGCACCCGCCGGTACTGGGCGTAACCGGCCAGCCGACGTGCGAGGTCGGCGTCGTCGAAAGGCTTGATCAGGTAGGCGAGCGCACCGGCACGCATCGCAGCACGCACCGCCGATGCATCGGTCTCGGCGCCGACGATGAAGCAGTCGCAGTCGAGTTCGGCGACCAGATCGATGCCCGAGCCGTCCGGCAGGTAGACGTCCAGCAGCGCGAGGTCGATGTCGGGGTGCTCGGCCACCGCCTGCCGCGCGGCACCGATGCTCCCCGCACGCGCACGGACGGTGAACCCCCGCACGGCATCGACGATCGTGGAATGCAGTGCGGCGACCCGGAAGTCGTCGTCGACTATCAGGACGCCGAGGTCGTCGGTCATCAGTGGCCTCCCGGCTCGTCGGTGTCGCCGAGGTCCCCGGCGTCGCTGCTCGCGGTGCCCTCCGTCGGCGCGAGTACGCCCGGCAGGCGGGCGACGAACACGGCACCGCGGAGCTCTTGCTCGCCGTGAGCCTGCCCACCCGCGTCGGCGACCCAGACGTCCCCACCGATTCGACGCGCGATCTGCCGGGCCAGGGCGAGGCCCATGCCGCGGCCGCCGGGCACGTGCGCGCCCGACTTCGTCGTGGCGCCCTCGGCGAAGACGTCGTCGGGATCGTCGAAGGAGATGCCCGGACCCGAGTCCCCGACGGTGACCAGGATGGTGTCGTCGTCGGCGATCACCTCGACCTCGACCTCCCCGGTCTCCCCCGTGCCGGATTCGGCTCCCGTGCCATCGCCCGAGCCGGCGGCATCGATGGCGTTGTCGACGAGGTTGCCGAGCACGGTGGTGACGACGACGGGTTCGGTGAGCGCACCCTGGAGCCAGGTCTGGTCGCCCAGTCGCAACACGACGCGGCGCTCCCGTGCCTGGGCCGCCTTCGCATCGAGAAATGCGTGCAGATGCGGCTCGCGCACATTGTCGAGTCCGGTGAGGAGCGCTCCGCCCGGTCCGGTGCCGGTGACCTCGTCCAGGTAGGCCAGCGCTTCGTCGGCGTGCCCGTGCCGGAGGAGGCCGGCGAGCACGTGCATCCGGTTGGCCGTCTCGTGACGCTGCGCGCGTAGGGCCGTGCTCATCGATCGGATCGAGTCCACCTCGCGGCTCAGCGCCTCGACGTCGGTGCGATCGATCACCGACAGGACCATGCCGAGATCGCGGCCGTCGGCGCGCACCCGATGCGAACTCACCAGCACGACCCGCTCACCGACACTCGCGGCGAGTGGCTCGGTGGTCGGGGTGGCCAGGACGGCGGCCACCCGCGGGCTGAGGCCGAGGTCGGCGGCCGGCGTGCCGACGGGTGCGTCGACGGCGAGCAGTGCACGCGCCCTGTCGTTGACGACGCGGACGATGCCGTCGGCGTCGACGGCGAGCACGCCGTCGGCCATCGAGTGCAGCACCGCACCCTGCTCCCGGACGAGTTCGGCCAGTTCGTCGGACTCCAATCCGAGCGTGAGCCGACGCCAGCGGCGAGCCAGCAGCGCCGAGCCCACCGCCCCGATGCCCAGTGCCGTGAGCGCGAGGAGCGAGGTCGCGATGATGTCGCTGCGGGTCTCCGACGCCAGCCGTTCGGTGGAGACGCCGACGCTGATGAACCCGACCACCGTGCCGTCCGCGCTCAGGACCGGAACCTTCGCCCGTACCGATTCCCCGAGCGTGCCCCGGTCGGTGGTGACGTCGTCCGACCCGGACAGCACCTTCGACGGGTCGGTGGACACCATCCTGGCGAGCTCCGACGCCTCCGGGTGAGCGAGACGGATGCCGCGATCGTTGCCGATGACGACGAACAGGGCTCCGGTGCGCGCCCGCACAGCCGCGGCCTGACGCTGGAGCGGGCCGTCGAGCAGGTCGGACGCATTCACTCGGGTGCCCGGATGGGCGGCCACCTCGCTGCGGACCTCGGCATCGGCGGCGACCGACTGGGCGATCGCGAGAGCCCGCTGTGCGTATTCCTCCCGCACGCGGTCGTCGGCGCCGGCGATGACCAGACCGAACCCGACGACGAGGCTGACGGCGATCACCGCCAGCTGCAGGAGCAGCACCTGCGTCCGCAAACGCATGACGCCAGCCTAGTGCCGTGCCGGCGCGGCGATCCGTGGGGAACGGATCGCCGCGTCGGCTTCGAGAGGGACCGGCGTCGCCGCGACGTCGATCAGAACGGGATGGCCCCGACCAGGACGCCGACTGCGAGCATCACCAGGGAGACGACCGTGGCGCGCCACAGGACCTTCTTGTGGTGGTCGGCAAGGGAGACCCCGGCCAGCGCGACCAGCAGCAGGATGGCCGGGACGAGCGGGCTCTGCATGTGCACGGTCTGGCCGGTGATCGAGGCGCGAGCCATCTCCGTGGGGTCGATGCCGTAGCGGGTCGCGGTCTCCGACAGCACCGGCAGCACTCCGTAGTAGAAGGCGTCGTTGCTCATCAGGAAGGTGAGCGGGATCGAGAGCACGCCGATCACGATGGCCATGTGGGGGCCCATCCAGTCGGGGATGCCGTCGGCGAGCCAGTGCGCGATGGCGTCGACCATTCCGGTGCCGTTGAAGACCCCGGTGAGCACGGCGGCGGCGAGGACCATGGCGACCACCGACACGATGCTGGAACTGTGCCGGGTGATGGCCTCCTGCTGCTGCTTGACGTGCGGGAAGTTGATGGCCAGGGCGATCCCGGCGAAGATCATGAACAGCACGGGGATCGCGATGATGTCGGCGCCGAGGATGGCCAGCAGAGCCACGGTGAGGCCCGCGTTCACCCAGAAGAGCTTGGGGCGCAGGGTTTCCCGGTTGGGATCGAGGACGCCCGAGAAGGACGCATCGCGGTCGTCGTCACTCGGGTTCGCGACGGTGGCGCTCAGGTCGTGATCGCCGGTGGGGGCGTCGTCGTAAGCGGCTGAGCCGGTCCCGGCCGAACCCGAACCGCGTGCACGACGACTCCGGGGCGGCAATCCGGTCCCACCGCCGGCGGCGACGAGCACCTCCTCCTTCGGTGCGAGGATCGAGTCCCTGATCTGCAGCTTGCCGATGCGGCGGCGTTCCAGCACACCGAGGTGATAGGCGAAGAGCAGCACGACGACCAGAGCGGCCACCAGCGCGGGGACCATCGGGACGAAGACGTCGTTGGTGTCGATGTTCAGCGCACTCGCGGCGCGGGCGGTGGGTCCGCCCCACGGGAGGATGTTCATCGTGCCGTTGGTGAGTCCGGCCACGACGGTGAGGACGACCGGGCTGACACCGAGCTTGAGGTACAGCGGCAGCAGTGCGGCCGTCGTGATGATGAAGGTCGTCGAACCGTCGCCGTCGAGGGATACGACACCGGCGAGCACCGCGGTGCCGACCACCAGCCGCGCCGGGTCGTCGTGCACGGCGCGGACGACCGCCCGGACCACCGGGTCGAAGAGGCCGACGTCGATCATGATCCCGAAGAAGATGATCGCGAAGAACAGCATCGCAGCCGTCGGGGCGAGGTCTTTGATGCCGTCGGTGATCATGTCGCTGATGCCGAGGCCGGCACCGGCGAAGAGGCCGAAGGCGACGGGGACGAGGATCAGCGCCACCACGGGCGTCGCCCGCTTGGTGATGATCAGCACCATGAAGGTGGCGACCATCCCGAGGCCGAGTGCTACCAACATTGTCTTACTCGATTCTTCAAGCGGATGTGAGGACGACCACATCGGTGGTCACATCAGAAGTGTTGGCGTTACCGGCATCACAGTCACGCTTGAGCGCATAAGTATCGTTTTGCGCTTTTCGCGCACCCGAGGATTTCCGGGAAATTCGTAGCGCGGATGCGCTGATAGCGCGCATTCTCGCTACGAAATCCTCAGTCGGGCAACATCGGTGCGTCGTCGCCGTGGGTCCGTCCGATGAGCACCGCGCGGGTGACGGAGTCGCGACCGAACCGCTCCTTCAGCAGATCCATCGTCGCGTCGAGCTCTTCGGCGTGGTCGGTGTCGAAGGGCAGGGTCAACTGGATGTTGTCGTGGTCGTCCAGGTTGGTCAGCGAAAGTCCGACGAGGGTGCACCCCCGTTCGCGGATGATCGGCATGGCATCGGCGAGGAGACCGCGCGCCGACGCCATGATGAGGTCGGTGCGGTCGGTGGACTCGAGCAACGTGCGGGACCGGGTGGCCCGGGTGAAGTCGTCGAAGCGCAGCCGCAGCACCACCGTCCGGCAGACCCGCTCGGCCGTTCGGAGTCGTTTGCCCAGCCGCTCGACGATCGCGGTGATCGTCGCCTCGAGGTCGGCCTCGGATTTCGGGCGCCGACCGAGCGCGCGCTGCGAACCGATCGAGCTGCGCCTCTTGCCGGTCTCGACCCGCCGCGGGTCTTGCGCGAGCGACAACGCGAAGAGGTGTCTACCGGAACCTGAACCGACGATGCCGCGCAACGATCGCTCCCCGAGGGCGGCCAGTTGACCCACCGTCTCGACGCCCGCATCGTGCAGTTTGGCCTCGGTGACCGGTCCGACGCCCCACAGCCGGCGGACCGGGAGCGGATGCAGGAAGTCGAGCTCGGTACCCGGTTCGACGATGAGGAGGCCGTCGGGTTTGCCGACGGCGCTGGCGACCTTGGCGAGGAACTTGCTGCGCGCACCGCCGACCGTGATCGGCAGTCCCACCTCCTCCCGGACGCGCCGCCGGATCGTCGCCGCCACCTCGTGCGGCGTTCCGCTGATGCGACCGAGACCGCCGACATCGAGGAACGCCTCGTCGACCGAGATCCCCTCCACCACCGGAGTCGTGTCGTGGAAGATGTCGAAGACCTCGCGACTGGCCTCCATGTAGGCCTCGAATCGCGGGGACACCACCACTGCGTCGGGGCACAGTGCGCGCGCCTCGTGGCCGGGCATCGGCGATCGCACGCCGCGCGCCTTGGCCTCATAGCTCGCCGCGAGGACGACTCCCCCGCCGACGAGGACGGGTCGCCCCCGCAGTGCCGGGTCGTCCCGCTGCTCGACCGACGCGTAGAACGAGTCGAGATCGGCGTGCAGGATCGACGCGTCTCGCCGCTCCCGACGCTCGATGTGCATAGAACACATGTTCGCATGCGGGTAGGACATGCACCAGGACCCGATCCCCCCTGCGCGGACCCGCCCCCGGCAACCGAAACCCCCGTACGGTGAGGGACGTTTCGCGCGCAGAGAATGCCAGGAGAATCCATGGTCCCGACACCGCCGTTCTTGCCTCACACACCGTCGGATGCCGCCGCGCTCGACCGCCCATGGCGCCGCCCCGGTGCGGCGCGGTACGCGTTGACGCGTATTCGAGGAGCCCTCCGTCCGCCGGTCGAGGTGTACACGCCCGATCCGGACTCGATGGTCATCGAGCGGGACTCCGAGGTGCTCACTCGCGACGGCACCGTCCTGCGGGTCAACGTCCACCGTCCGGTGGGTGACGGTCCGTTTCCGGTGATTCTCAGTGCTCACCCGTACGGCAAGGACAATCTCCCGACCCCGAAGCGGTTCGGCACGGGTCACACGCTGCCGTTCCAGTACCGCGCCCTGCGGCAGACCGCACCCGTGCGCTTCTCCTCGCTGACCAGCTGGGAGTCCCCCGATCCGGCGTTCTGGACCGCGCAGGGTTACGTCGTCGTGAACGCGGATCTGCGTGGCTGCGGCCACTCCGACGGCATCGGCAGCCCCTTTGCCGGCCAAGAGGGCGAGGACGTCCACGACCTGGTCGAGTGGGCGGCCGTGCAGCCGTGGAGCACCGGGCGGGTCGCCATGCTGGGTGTCTCCTACCTCGCGATCACCCAGTGGGAGGCGGCAGCGACACGACCACCACATCTCGTCGCGATCGTGCCCTGGGAGGGCTTCACCGACGCGTACCGGGATCTGATGCGCCCCGGCGGCATTCGGGAAACAGGCTTCATCAAGATGTGGAGTCGGGGGGTGAAGACCAACCGTCTCGCGTACGACATCAGCACCGAGACCGCCGAACATCCCCTGCGTGATGACTACTGGCGTTCGCTCGTGCCCGACCTCGCCGCCATCGAGGTACCCGCCCTGGTCTGCGGCAGTTTCTCCGACAACAACCTGCACAGCCGCGGATCGATGCGCGGCTTCGAGAAGATCTCGTCGATCGAGAAGCATCTCTACACCCACCGCGGCGGCAAGTGGGCGACGTTCTACTCCGCGGAATCGCAGCGAGCCCAGATCGACTTCCTCGCACGACATCTGGGAGAGGACTCCACCGCGCCGCAATTGCCGGCGGTCCGACTCGAGGTGCGCGAGAGCCGGGACGCGGTGGTCGACGTCCGCGACGAGAGCCGGTGGCCGCCGGCCTCGACGCAGTGGACCTCGCTGTTCGTCGGCTCCGAAGGGCTCACATCCGATGAGCCCGACGCCGGTTCGATCTCCTTCGATCCAGCGAAAACCGCTGTGCGCTTCGGTATCACGTTCGGCGCCGACACCGAGATCTGCGGGCCGGCGGCGCTGCGCCTGTTCGTCTCCGTCACCGACGCCGACGACGTCGACCTGTTCGTCGGACTCGAGAAGTGGCGTGGCACAGAGTACGTTCCGTTCGAGGGTTCCTACGGCTTCGGCCGTGACCGGATCACCACCGGCTGGCTGCGCGCGTCCCTGCGCGAGCTCGACCCCGCCCTGTCCACGCCCCACGCACCCGTCCCCACCTACGAACGCCGCCAACCCCTCGAGCCGGGCGAGATCGTGCAGGTCGACATCCCACTCGGCCCGTCCGCCACTGCATTCCGGCACGGCGAACAATTACGGTTGGTCATCGCCGGCCGTTGGTTGTGGCCGCGAAACCCGCTCACCGGCAATGCACCCGCGGCTTATGAAAGCGGTTCCCGTGGGCGGGCCACCGTGCACTGGGGACCGGACGCCCCGTCCCGGCTACTCGTGCCGGTCACCAGGGGGTGAGCGAGGATCGAACCGGCCGGCCGTTGATCTCGAAACCCAGGAGGGTGAAGAACTCCCGGTCGCCGGGGTGTCGGTGGTGTTGACGACGTCGCTCCGAGATGCCGCAGGTCACGGGAACCGGATCAGACCGGGCACGTCGCCCGGTGAGGTCCACCCGTTCCGGGCGAAATCGGCCCAGATCCGGCGGAGCTGCCGACCGTCTCGCTCAGCCCGGTCGGCTTCGTGTCCGGCCAGGATGGGAGCCCCTGCCCAGATCTCCGGACTTCCGAACAGCAACGGGATGTCGACGGTGTGCACCGCGCGGAGTGGGTGATCGTCGGCACCCCAGTCGATGACGTACTGGGCGGCCTTACCACCGGCCCGCCGGTGTCGCCGAGCGAAGCGATCGGCCGCAGACGTGTAGATGGCACTCGTCAGTTGATGAACGAGGCACTCGTACAGGCGGGAACCGACCACCGGCACCGCGGGCAACGACGACACCCCACCGATGGCAGCGGTGAAGAACCCGGCCTCACGGCTGTTCCAACCGATCAAGACCTCGACATCCCGGGCACGCTCCGCCCACACCGCGTCCACCTCGCTCTCAGGCGGCAGCGGATGATGACCGTACTGTGGCCCGAAAGACATGAACGCCGGTAGTCCGTGTCGCAGAATCGCTTTCGGAGCCATCATCGAATCCTGAACGGCGAGGACCTCCTCGACCGTGGCGGATTCCGACACCGTGTGCGACGCGGCGAACATGTCGGCATGCAACCGCTCGCGTCGGCGGGTGATGCCGAGCGGCGCGCTCTGGATGATGGCGCGGTGGAACAGACCCGGCACACCGTCGGCCGCCATCAGCTGCGCGATCGCGTCCCCGCCCGCCGATTCGCCGAACACGGTGACCGCGTCGGGATTTCCGCCGAATGACGAGATGTTCCGCTGCACCCAACGCAGCGCCTCGATCATGTCGAGCACGCCGAGATTCGCAGGGCGCGTGACGCCGTCGCCGAGGAAACCGAACAGACCGAGGCGATAGGTCACCGACACCACGATCACCCGCTGCTCGGCGACCAGCGCCGCCGGGTCGTGGCAGGGAGCGTCGGCGGCGCCGATGATGTAGGACCCGCCGTGTATCCAGACCATCACCGGGAGCAGCTCGTCAGGTCCCCGATCCACCGGCACCGTGACCGACACGTACTGCGCGTGCTCGTCGCCGACCATCTCGCCCAACGCGGCGTCGCCGAAGGTGTTGTGGACGATCCCCTCACCGTCGCGCTGCGGGCATGCCGGAGACCACGACGTCGCGTCGATCGGCGCGACGGCCGGTGGCTCCGGGGACGGTTGCTCGAAGCGCGTCGCATGCGCGTAGCGAATACCCGTGGCGCGGAGGACCTGTCCGTCCACACGAGCCATGATCGTCCCGGCGGGGCACTCAAAGGTCGGACTCGTCAGGGGTGGCTCAGTCATACCGGTGAGCCCTCATGGGTTCGCTGTCTGCGGACGTCGCGCGTGGCACGGGATCCACGCTACATGCGGTCGGCGACCATCACAGGTGAGCCGAGCATGGTCGCCCGGCCGGGCCCGGGACCACTCAACTCGGCAACGCCGCCCGCCCGGAGTGCTCCTCGGCCCACCGGAGCGCATGGTCGGCGACCTTCTCCCACCCCGGCTCACCGCAGGTCCAGTGTGATCGTCCGGGGAACTCGTGATACTCCGTCACCGCCTTCGACCGACGGTACTTCTTCGCGTTCGACTTGTTGACCGCCGGCGGCATGATGTGGTCGGCCCCGCCGGCGATGAACAGCAGCGGTGCACGGTCGTCGCGCCGGTAGTCCACCCAGGTCTCCTGATGTCCCGGTGTGAGGTTCGCGAATACGCCGTACTTCCACACCCACGACCCGGGGGCGGCTATCGCGTACCGGTCGTACACCGCGCGCGAATGCTCGTCGCTCAGTGTGTTGGTGAACGCGTAGTGCCACTCCGCGGGTGTGAATCCGGCGGCCTTGTGCCGGTTCGAGAAGCGCTTGAGGATCGGGAGCAGCGATCGCACTTGTGAGAGCGGTTGCGCGCGTACACCTTCGGTCGGCGCCGAGTCGATCACCACGGCGGCCGCGCCCAGACCGCGCGCGACCAGCAGCTGCGTGAGGACGCCTCCGAAGGAGTGGCCCATGATGATCGGCGGCGTCGGCAGCGCACGGATGATCTCGGTGAGATGGTCGACGGTCGCGGGCACGGTGAGGTTCGCGATCACATCGGAGTTCTCGCGCAGCGCCTCGACCTCCACCTCGAAGCCGGGATAAGCGGGCGCGATGACCCGATACCCCTTGTCCTGGTAGTAGGTGATCCACTCCTCCCAGGACCGGGGCGTGACCCACAGGCCGTGGATGAGGACGATGGTGTCGGGGGACGGTGTGGTCATGTGTTGTCTCCGTTTGTCGATGGTCGGGGTGTGGGCTCAGCGGGCGGTGTAGGTGTCGAGGAAGGTGAGCAGATCGTCGTTGAGCTCGTCCTTGTGCGTGTCGGTGATCCCGTGTGGCGCACCGGGGTAGACCTTCAGTTCGGCGCCCGCGATCTGGGCGGCGGACGCCTTGCCGCCCACCTCGAACGGCACCACCTGATCGTCGTCACCATGGATGACGAGGGCAGGCACGTCCACGGTGTCGAGGTCGGCGCGGAAGTCGGTGGCCGAGAACGCGGCGATGCTCTCGTAGGCGTTGTGGGCGCCGGCCTGCAGGCCCTGCCGCCAGAAGGCGTCGCGCATCCCCTGTGACGGATTCTGACCGGGGCGGTTGTTGCCGAAGAACGGCCCGTCGGCGAGATCCCGGTACGTCTGCGAACGATCGGCGGTCGACGCCGAACGGATGCCGTCGAACACCTCGATCGGAACCCCGCCGGGATTGTCGTCGGTCTTCAGCATGAACGGGGGCACCGCGGAGACCAGCACCAGTTGCGCCACCCGATCGGTCCCGTGCCGCCCGATGTAGCGCGTGACCTCGCCACCACCGGTGGAGAATCCGACGAGCGTGAGCTCCTCCAGATCGAGGTGCCGGATCAGTTCCGCGAGATCATCGGCATACGTGTCCATCTCGTTGCCGGACCAGGTCTGTGACGACCGTCCGTGCCCGCGTCGATCGTGTGCGATGGCCCGATATCCGTTCTGCGCCAGGAAGAGCTGTTGCGACTCCCAGCTGTCGGAGTTCAGCGGCCACCCGTGGCTGAGAACGACCGGGCGTCCGGCACCCCAGTCCTTGTAGTAGATCTCGGTTCCGTCGAGTGTGGTGACGTACGGCATGGCCCCTCCGAGTCCTCCGGTGTCGATGTGGGATCACCGTAGGAGCAAACCGGTTCGCGAAACGTGTCGAGGGTGCACTGTTCTGTGCTGTCCGTGACGCGGCACGGTCGTGGAGGCGGCCGGCGATGCGCTAGTCGGACGCGGCTCCGACGCCGGTCGGCCCCGGATGCAGGGCTCCGATCCGCAGCGTCAACAATCTGCTCTCGCTCACCGATCCTGGTTCTGGCTGGTAGACGATGAGTTGCCGGCCCGGCGCGCTCATCACGGCAAAGGCGTGGAAGCTCACGGTGATGTCGCCGACCCTCTCGTGCCTGAGGGTCTTGACCTCGGCGGTCTTGGGCGCAACGTCGTACTGCTCCCACAACCGGTCGAACTCGTCGTCCGTCCGCAGTTCCTCGATGAGCGCGGCCCGCTCCTGGGGTGACGGGTGCTGGTGCATCGTCGCCCGGAGCGATGCGACACTCGACTGCGCCGACCGGTCCCAGTCCGCGAAGAAGCGTCGTCCGGCCGGATCGAGGAAGACGTTTCGGGCATAGTTCCGGTTGTCGCGGAACGAACTGAAGAGCGCCTCGGCCAGCGGGTTGAGCCGTGTCATGTTCAGCAGCGGATCGAGTATGAAAGCTGCGGAGTCATCCCACGAATCCATCATGCGCGTGAGCGCCTGATCGAGATGGGTCGTCGTCGACACCGGGAGCGGGGCGAGTCCTGCGAGTAGCCGCAGGTGATTGCCTTGATGTCCGGTCAATCTCAGCGCCCGTGTCAGCGCGGTCACCACCTGCTCGGAGGGATGCTGCTCACGTCCCTGTTCCAACCGCGTGTAGTAGTCGGTGCTCATTCCCGCCATCTCGGCGACTTCTTCACGCCGCAGACCAGGTACCCGACGCGTGGTGTGGGTGGGCAGGGCGTAATCCTGCGGGGCCGCGGCAGTACGTCGAGCGCGCAAGAAGGCTCCGAGATCGTCATCAGCCATACGCGCCATCCTAGCGAGCCGTGCACGGGCCACCGGCGCCGTTGTTGCAGGTCGCCTGCGTGGGTGCAGTACACCCAGGCACGCACCGCCCGGATGTTCCTACGGTGACAACCACATCCGGAATTCGAAGGAGAGAACGTATGACAGATCCGAAGAACATTGTGATCACCGGCGCCAGCAGCGGCATCGGCGCAGCCACCGCAGCACGACTTGCCGCCGATGGCCATCGGGTGTTCCTGGGCGCCCGGCGCACCGACCGGCTGGAGCAACTGGTGAAATCGATTGCTGCGCAGGGAGGTGTCGCGTCCTTTCGGGAACTCGACGTCACCGACGCATCCGATGTGCAGGGCTTCGTCGACACGGCGGGAGCCGAGTTCGGGAGGATCGATGCCTTGATCAACAACGCGGGGGTCATGCCCCTGTCCCCACTCGCCGCGTTGAAGATCGATGAGTGGGATCGCATGATCGACGTCAACATCCGCGGCGTCCTCCATGGGATCGCCGCAGCGCTACCGGTGATGCAGGAGCAGGGCGGCGGGCACATCGTCAACATCGCCTCCGTCGGCGCCTGGGAGGTGCCTCCGACATCGGCGGTCTACAGCGCCACCAAGTTCGCTGTGCGGGCGATCACCGATGGTCTGCGAATCGAGACCGACGGCACCATACGCGTCAGCCTGGTGTCTCCCGGTGTCACCGAATCGGAATTGGCCGAGTCGATCTCGGACGCTGACGCACGCGAGTCGATGAAGGCCTACCGCGCCGTGGCGCTACCGGCGTCGGCAATCGCAGACGCCATCGCCTACGCGATCTCGCAACCACCGGAGGTCGACGTGAACTCGATCGTCGTGCGACCTGCCGGCAGCCCGCAGTAGCCCTCGCGATGTCGCCCTGTCGACTGCGCTCACGGCTATCACCCGTGAACTCACGACCGTGAGTTCAGGACCGACGAGCATGACCTCACGTTTGTGAACTCAGTCCGGGCGGGCAGTAACTCAGTGCGGGACGAACGAACTCGCGAGGCTCCGCCGTACCGCGGCGCGCACGTCGGCGTCGGGATCGTCCGCGGCGGATTCTAGGATTCGCCGGACGTTGGGATCGTCACCCCAGTCCGCGAGGGTGAGGGCAGCGGCACGCCGGACGTCGTTGTGAACGTCCGCGAGAGCTGCGTCCAGGGCCTGGACCGTCGTCTCGTCCCTCGCGACCGACAACCCGCGCGCCGCGCCGACGCGCACCTGCCACGCGGTCTCCCGCAACGCCCGGACCAGGATCGGGCCGTCGGCGGCGCCGTCACCGACCACCGCCATCGCCGAGAAGGCCGCAGCCCGCACGAGCGGATCGCGGTCGGCACCGAGCCGACGCACGGCCTCCGCACCACCGGCACCGACCGTCGCCAGTCCCTCGGCCACCGCGATGCGGACCTCACGATCGGGATCCGATGCCAGGCCGGCGATCAGGCCGGACTCGTCGCGCGACACCAGCGCCCGGATGGCCTCGATGCGCACTCGGTGGTGGGGATCTCCGGTTGCGGTGACGAACAGGTCGACACGGTCGGCGCGCACGGCGCGGAGCAGGTCGATGACGGTCGCCCGGACGACCGGGTCGGTCGATTCCACGTGACCGGCGAGGGCCGACACGAACTCCACCGTCGGATCGATGATCTCCACCAGTTCCCGCAGACCCTGCGTGGCCGCGCCCCGGACGGACCCCACGGAATCCGACAGCGCCCCGACGACGGCCATCTCGAATCCGTCCGGTGTGTTCTCGGTCAGCATCGCGATCGCGGTCCGGCGGACGGTCGGGTCCGAGTCTTCCAGGTAGGGATCGAGGTCCGACGCGTGTGTCACCGACGTCCCGAGCAGCTCGACGATCCGAGGCGAACCCGGTGCGGCCGGTTCTGCGTCCCGCGGAGAAACACGGACCGGGCTCTCGACACCGCGGTACCCCGGCCCCGTCGACACGACCGGCTGTTCGATCGCGATCACCCTACGGTCGGTGGGCGGGATGTGGTCCAGGCCCTCGACCCCGACCAGGAACGGCTCCACCGGCCGTCCGAGGAACTCCATCGTGCCGTCTGCCGCCTTGCGGACGTTCAGGTGGTAACCCCACTCGTCGTCCCGGCGCTCGGGTAGATCGGCGCGCTCGTGATAGAGGCCCCAGCGACTCTCGGTGCGCGTCAACGAACTCCGCGCGGCCAGTTCGGCGCAATCGCGGATGAACGACACCTCCGCGCATCGCATCAGCTCGTGCGGGGTCCGCCCGCCCATCTCCTCGATCTCGGTGCGCATGCGCTCGAAGGTCTCGATGGCGATGGCCAGCTTGTTCGACGTCTTCGGCGGCGCCACATAGTCGTTGACGAAGCGGCGCAGCTTGTACTCCACTTGCGGTTGCGGAGGCCCATCCGGATGGGTGAGCGGCCGGTAGATGAGCTCGTGGGCCTCTCGCAGCTGGTCCATCGGCAGTTCCGCGGGCGCTGTCAGGTCGCGAGCGGTGTCACTGGCGTGTTGACCGGTGAGTTCGCCGTACACGAACGCGCCGATCATGTAATTGTGTGGCACGCAGGCGAGGTCACCCGCCGCGTACAGGCCGTCGACGGTGGTGCGCCCGTGTTCGTCCACCCAGACCCCCGATGCGGAGTGTCCGCTGCACAGGCCGATCTCGGAGATGTGCATCTCGATGTCGTGGGTCCGGTAGTCGTGTCCGCGGTTGCTGTGGAACGTTCCCCGCGTGGGCCGCTCGGTGGTGTGCAGGATCGACTCGAGGGAGTCCAGCGTCTCGTCGGGAAGGTGACTCACCTTGAGGTAGATGGGACCCCGGGCGGATTCGATCTCCGATTTCACCTCCGCCATCATGTCGCCGGACCAGTAGTCGGAGTCGACGAAACGCTCACCCTCGGCGTTCACCTGGTATCCGCCGAACGGGTTCGCCACGTAGGCACATGCGGGACCGTTGTAATCCTTGATCAGCGGGTTGATCTGGAAGCACTCGATACCACTGAGCTCGGCGCCGGCGTGGTAGGCCATCGAGTATCCGTCCCCGGCGTTCGTCGGGTTCTCGTAGGTGCCATAGAGGTAGCCGGACGCGGGCAGGCCCAACCGGCCGCACGGTCCCGTCGCAAGGATCACCGTCTTCGCGCCGATCTCCACGAATTCGCCGGTCCGCGTGTGCAATGCGGCCGCACCCACCGCACGGCCGTTCGCCGTCAGGACCCGCACGGGCATCAGCCGGTTCTCGATGGTGATCTTCTCGCGCATGTCGCGCTTGCGCAGGACCCGGTAGAGCGCCTTCTTCACGTCCTTGCCTTCGGGCATCGGCAACACATACGCCCCTGACCGGTGTACCCGCCGGACCGCGTACTCCCCGTACTCGTCCTTCTCGAACTTCACGCCATAGCGTTCCAGCCGCCCGATCATCGCGAAACCGCGAGTGGCCGTCTGATACACCGTCTTCTGGTTCACGATGCCGTCGTTCGCCCGGGTGATCTCGGCGACGTAATCCTCAGGCGTCGCCTTACCGGGGATGACGGCGTTGTTCACCCCGTCCATTCCCATCGCGAGCGCCCCGGAGTGGCGGACGTGCGCCTTGTCCAGCAGCAGAACGGTTGCGCCGTTCTCGGCGGCGGTGAGGGCGGCCATCGTCCCGGCCGTGCCGCCGCCGATGACCAGCACGTCGCAGTCGAGTCGAGTGCGATCGTCGATGTCTGGGATGTCCACGGCTGGTTCACTTCTCCAATGCTTCGAGGATGGTGCGGCGTAACCGCAGTGTCACGTCGTCGCCCCGCCGCCGCGGGTCGCGTGGGTGCGGGATGTCGACGAGAGCGCGGACAGGTTCGCCTGCGCGGCCGAGCACGACCACCCGGTCACCCAGGAGCAGCGCTTCGTCCACGTCGTGGGTCACGAACACGACGGTCGAGGGGTGACCTGACAGGGTGTGCAGCAGCAGTTCCTGCATGGAGGTCCGTGTCTGCGCGTCGAGAGCGCCGAAGGGCTCGTCCATCAGAACCGCTCTCGGCGACCCGGCGAGACCGCGGGCGAGCTGGACCCGCTGACGCATCCCGCCGGACAACGACTTCGGCAGGTGGTCGCCGAAGCCGTCCAGGCCGATCTCGGCGATCCACTGCTCGGCCTGTTCCCGGCGCTGCTGCCGCGGAACACCGCGTAACGTCAAGGCCAACATGATGTTCCCTCGCACAGTCCGCCAGGGATGCAGGGCGTCGTCCTGGAACACCATGGCCCGATCCCGAGACGTGGTCGAAACCGGATCGCCGTCGGCCAGGATGCGTCCACCCCGAACCGGCAGCAGGCCCGCGATCGCACGCAGGAGCGTGGACTTTCCGCACCCTGACGGCCCGGTCAGAACGACGATCTCGCCGGCGCCCACGACGAGGTCGAGGCCCTCGATCACCGTCGACTCGCCGTACCCGATGCGGATGTCGGCGAGGTCGAGCCGCATCGCGCTGGCCGAGTCCCGTCTCGTCGTCGCAGTGCTCATCGTTGCTCCTGCCCTCGCGGCAGCCACCGGGTGACCCGCCGGCCGAACAGCTCGATCAGCCCGGACGTCAGGGCGCCGAGCACCCCGATGGTCAGCATCCCGACGAACACCTGCGGGTAGTCGACCACTGTGTACGCCTGCCAGGTGCGGTATCCGACGCCGAACCGGCCCGAGATCATCTCGGCGGAGATGAGGCAGATCCAGGCGACGCCGACGCCGACGGACAGTCCGCTGAACACGCCCGGGGCGATGCCGGGCAGGATCACCCGGATCACGACGTCTCGACGCGTGCCGCCCATCGTCCGGACCGAGTCCTCCCAGATCGTGGGCAGCGCCCGGACGGCATGCCGGGTCGCGACGAGGATGGGGAAGAACGCCGCCGCGAAGGTGATGAAGACCATGCCGGCCTCGTCGGTCGGCAACACCAGGATCGCGACCGGAACCAGCGCGATCGCCGGGATCGGGCGGAGAACCTCGGTGAGTGTGCCCGCCGTGAGTCTGGCCGCCCTGGAGCGTCCGAGAGCGATGCCCACCGGGATGCCGACGAGGACCGCCAGCGCGAATCCCGTACCGATCCTGATCAGTGACTGCCCGAGATCCAGGTAGTACTGGCCGGTGCCGAGAGCGCCCCAGAACGCGTGGGCGACATCGGTGAGTGAGGGAATGGTGTCGAACCTGGCCCACAGGACCACATCGTGGGTCGTCAGCAGCTGCCAGAGAACCCCGGCCGTCACCAGGACCAGTAGTCGTACTCCCCACTGCCAGAGGCGATTCGATCCGTCGCGGGACCGTGCTGTCGCCTCGCCGGAAACCACGTCGTCGACGGGAAGCCGGGCGACCGTCGCGGTGGTCATGACGCGACCTCGGCGAGTGCCTGCTCATAGGTCACGTCGACGGCACCGGGATGCGTCGCCCGATACTGCCGCGCGCTGTCCAGGGTGGTGAACGCGACGTACCGGTTGCCCTCCCGCAGCCAGACCGCCTTGTCGGCGAACCAGCGGGTCCCCAGCTGCGGGTCGGAGATGTAGGCGGCCCTGACTTCCTGCCCTTGTCGCCGAGCCCGATCGACCGCACGCAGCAAGCAGGTCGGGTCGGCGGCGGGCTGGGTCCGCTCCTGCCCGCGCAGCCAGATCTCACCGGCGGTGGCCGGGTCGACCTCCACCTCGCAGACCGGGTCGTCGCCACGGATGACGGAGGCGTTGCCGGTGCGATTCACCGCTTCCGAGTAGTCCGCGCCGGCCGCGGAGAAGGTCTCCTGCAACGGCCCGGGTTCGACGAAGGTGTCCAGGTCGATCTCGTGGGGGAAGCTGCCGATCGATTTCAGGTAGGGAACATCGTTTCGCAGTGCCTCGACGAGGTTCGGCTTGATACCGGGGTTGAAATCCGTTCCGCCCGGGCCGTTGTACAGGTAGACGACCTCGGCCGGCAGCCCACTGTTCTCCGCGACGAGCTGGGCCGCGGCGAGCGGGTCGCGGGTCAGGGACTCGGTCGAATCGAGCTGCGCCCGCATGAATGCCGCGACCACATCGGGATTCTCCCGCGCGTAGGCAGATCTCGCGACCACTCCGTGCAGCGTCGGGACACCGAGCTGAGCACCGTCGTAGAGCAAGCGGGCCTTGTCCTGGAAGACCAGCAGACCGGGCCAGGCCACGAACTGGGCGACGGCATCCACCTTGCCCGACTCCAGCGCCGACGCCCCGACCTGGGGTTGCTGGTTCTGCACCTGCACGCCGGTCGTGGGGTCGATTCCCGCACGGTCGAGAGCCTGCACGAGAGTCCCGTGACCCGCCGATCCGACGCTGGCCGAGATCGACTTCCCGCGCAGCTCGGCGATCGTCGTGGCCGGCGAATCCGGCGGTACCACAACCATGTTCAACGAACCCCGCGCGCTGGACCCCGTGACCGACAACATCTCGGTTCGGGTCGCCTCCTCGGCACCGGCCCGGGACCCGTTGATCAGCAACGGATAATCACCCATCGATCCGATGTCGATCTTGCCCGCGACCATCCCGGTCGTGATCGGCGCGCCGGTGTCGTAGTCCTGCCACTCGACCGTGTACTTCTGGCCGGTTCGCTCGGTGACCTCGGCGAGCCGCTTCTCGAACTGGCCCTCCGCGCGGAGGAGGGTGCCCGCCGTCACGGTGTTGATCGTCTTCGACTGGTAGCCGACGACGACCCGGACCGCGTCGGAATCACCGGTGTCCTCCAGCGAACAGGCCGCACTGCCAAGAGCAACAGCGAGGGTGACGGTGATCGCCGCCAGTTGTCGGGATCGGAGACGTGTTCTCATCGGGTGTCCTTCGGGCTGGGACCGGGGATGGAGGAAGTGCAGGACAGATGACGGCATGGGCCATTGCCGCCGGTTGCGTTGTGGCGCCGGCGGTGTGGGCGGGAGAACTCAGCGGAGGAGGTAGGGCATGTTGACGGTGACCGCACCCGTCGGGCACCGGACCGCACACGGGCCGCAGTACCAGCACTCGTCGACATGCATGAAGGCCTTGCCCGATTCCGGGTTGATGGCCAGCGAATCCAGTGGACAGACCTCGACGCAGAGGGTGCAACCCTCGATGCACAGGGATTCGTCGATGGTGACCGGTACGTCGACCCGGTTGTTGACCTGGCTCATGATCCGGCCACCTCACGCCGAGCGGTGCTCCGCAGGCAGACACGGTCGCTACGCATCCGGATGTACTCGAGGTCGACGGGCCGGCTCTCGTGAGCGAGGTGGGTCAGTCGTTCGAGGAGCAGAAGCGAAGTCCCCGAACCGATCTCCAGGTGTGCGGCCGAGTGCGGATCGGCGTCGACCGCCTCGACCGTCATCGTCGCGTGTCCGAGCGGTCCGCCGGAGATCTGCTCGAGCAGCGTGAACACGTCGTTGTTCTCGAGGTCGTGCTCGAGCAGCGGGATCCCGAGGTCCGGCACGAGGTAGGTGATGTCCAGGCTGATCGGCTCGTCGTCGAGGTAGCGGAGCCGTTCGATGTAGACGGCCTGCGCATCGTCGAGTTGCAATCGCCTCGCCACCGCGCGCGGGGCGTCGACGAGGGTGGCGATCTTGACCGTGTTGCGTACCTCGCCGTGCATGCGGAACGTCTCCTTCAATCCCTGCAGCGCATCGAGACCGTGGTCGAGCTTTCGGGCCACCACATGGGTGCCGACCCGGGGCGCGCGCTCGATCAGTCGCTCTTCCGTGAGGATCGCGAGCGCATCCCGGATGGTGTTGCGGGAGACATTGAAGTCGGCGATGAGTGCGCGTTCGTCCAGCGAGTCGGCGAGGTCGCCGTCGTGGATCTGGCGCCGGAGGACGTCGGCGACCATACGGGCGTTGTCCGCCCGAAGCCGTCCGGCTGCTGTGGTCCTGAGCTGCATGGATGGCACGATAACGCGATCACGTCGACTCTGGGATCACTGTTGCCGGCGCTGGTCGCGCCCCCACCGCAATGCGCCACCGGTGATGCGCGCTGACCTGCGAGCCACGCTCGGGCGCAGGGCATTGCGCCACCCTCGCCGCCCGCGGCCGCTTTAGAATCACTCCGCACGCAATGTGGCGCCGGCCACCTCCGACGCGGCGCCGGATGGGTGGCCGGGCAGCCCGGGGTCGAAAGGCACCACAGATTCAGGACACCGCGTTGTCGCGGCGCCACTGCGACGGCGAGACCCCGTACGCGGCCCGGAATCGCTTGGCGAAATGGGTGGCGTCGCTGAAGCCGTGGGCTCGGGCGACTGCCGGGATGGTTAGTTGTCGACGGACCACGAGTGCGTCCCGGGCGCGGTCCAGTCGCCGGCGGATGATGTAGTCGTTCAGCCGGACCTCTGCAGAAGGCCACTCGGAGTACAGCTTCCGGGTCGACACGTGGTGGGCGGCTGCGATTGTGTCCGCGCACAGCCCGGGGTCGGTGAGATGAGCATCGATGTGGTTCTTCACCGAAATGACCAGCTCCGACGGTTGCGGCTGGTCACCGGCGTCGAGCGCCGTGAGGAGCAGGGACCTGACCACGGCACTGGTCGGAGCGGCCAGATCCGGGAGCAACTCGGGACAGTCCGCTGCCAGACGCCTCAGATGCAGGACGTGATCACGGACGAAGCCGAGCAGCGGGTTGGCGTCGCGCAGGCGATCGAGACCGCGCCGGACTGTTTCGGGAGCAAGTCCCAACCATCCCTGCGGCACCTGCAACGCCACGATCGAACCCGGGCCGTGAGCACGGAAATCGAAGGGCGACAACACATCGACAACGGTGAGTCCGCGTGGACTCGCCTCCTCGCCGGGACCGCAACGAAGCGTCCAGCCATCGTCTCCGGGCACCGCGACCACGAGTGCCACCTCGGCTCGGCCACGGTGGGATCGTTTGCGGGACAGAGTGATCCCTTGATGGTCGGCAATGGTCAACCACATGCCCTCACCCATCGGCCAGTGCGTCGCGGTCGGCGCGTCTGGGTGACGTTCGGGTGCGACCACCGCCTCGACGCCCCTGACGTCGCGCCACGGCCCGCATCGGGAACCCTCCGGACCGGCCTGTGTCTGACCGGTGATCACGGGCTGTTCTCCTGCGCCAGGGACATCACCCGCCATGCTCTCGGTGTCATGCCGTACATCTCACGGAACCGGCGGCCGAGGAAGGACGGGTTGGTCACTCCCCACCGACGTCCGATGAGCGCGACCGACTGATGCCGGGTCTCCGGTCGGGCGAGATCGTCGCGGATACCCTCCAGGCGGCACGCGATGATCCACTGTTCGAGTCCGAAACCCGCGTCCGCGCAGAGCCGGAACAGCTTTCGGACCGAGATCCCGTGCGCGTCGGCGATCATCCCGGCCGAGAGCTGAGGATCGCCGAGATGCCGCCGCACGTAACCGCGGATACGCGGCAGGAGAACGGCTGCCATCGCGTGGCGCGCGTAATCCGGGTCGTAGGCCGACGCCAGCAACGCCCGGGCGATGTCGATCGTGGACGATCCGATGGCCTCTGCCGCAATCGGATTCGTTGCCAGCACGTCACCGTTGTTCGCCATCGCCCCGATCCGGTCGGTCATCAGCGAACAGAGCGGACTCGACGCCAGCCGGCCGGCCGCGCCGCGGATGACCTCGTGGGGGAGGTCGAGTTGTTCGAGCGGGATGTACAGGGCCTGTGATGAGCCCCTACCCGGCCAGTAATAGTCGTAGGGGGTGTTCAGGTCGCACAACATCATGTCACCGGCCTGCAGCAACTGCTGACTTCCGTATTGATCGAATCCACCGACGCTGCGCTCCTGGACCGCGAGCGCCAGCACCTCCGACGGGCCGCTGCGGATCTGCGCCGGACTGCGCGACAGCCGGAGTCCGGTGAGGTACGAACGAAAGATGCTGGTGTCGCCGTACGGGATGCGCTCCAACGTCGCGTCCGTACGAAGCGGGTCGTCGAACTCCACCGAGGTCGGCCAGATCTGGTCGAGAAACGCCGAGTAGGTCGCCTCACGCCGGTCCTTCTCCGTCACTTCGTGCGAGGCGAAGACGATGGCCATGCCCGGACCCCCTCAGCTCCGAATGTTCGCCGTGCGACGACGGGTGATCGAACAGGAAGAATACCGGCGAACACGGTGCGACGGCGGGGTTGCCGCCGGTCACGGCACAATTCCGCCTCAACCCGGCGCGACGACTCCCGCCAGAATGCGCACCGCTCGAACGCTCCGCCGCGCGGGGTGTGCGCCACCGCGACTTCCGCCGACACCGATCCGGCGTGCGGCCGCCCATGCGCGTCCTCGACAGGGACGTACGTCCGTGGTCGCGAGCCGCCGTCGCCGTTCACGAACCCGTCTCGGTATGGGGGTCTGCGACCGGCTTGGACTCGGCAGAATTCCGCTGGCGCAGGAAGATCGACAGGACGACGATCGCGGCGACCGCGATGAACTCACTCTGCCAGTTCTGCATGGACTCGAACCAGAACTGCGAAGTGGTCAAATAGCGCCACACCGATACGGCCGCCTCACCGTGTTCCTGCTGCTCGGCACTGTAGGCACGGGCACCGCCGACCGCGTGCAGTGCCAATGAGGCGAAGAAGAGTGCGAAGAATGCTATGGCCAGCGAGTTCTCGTAGATCTTGAGTACCCATCCGCCGCGACGGACCGGCCACGGCGTGCGGGGCTGATCAGACCCGTGAGGGTCGGCGTCTTGGGGTGCGTCGCCGTCGACGGGTTTCGATTCGGAGGATCCGCGCTGGAACAGGAACGCGGTGAGAACCACGTACATGGCCATCTGGAGGAACTCGGATTCCCAGTTCTCGAAGGTCGCCTCGATGAAGTCGCCGGTGAGGAAGTAGCCGAGAAACGACACCTGTCCGGAGCCGCCGTGGGAGAGCTGCTCGGCGTTGTAGACCTGCCAGCCGGACACGGCCATTCCGACGAAGAACACTGCGAACAGGAGCATGCACGTGATGAACAGGCCGTTGTCGCGCAGCCGGCGACTCGTCCGCTCGCCGAGCAGTGATAGCGAATCTCCTCCAACCATGCTGTCAGAGCTTATCGAGTCCGACCGCTGACGACGGCGAACATCCAGGTCACGACCCGCGAAGACGCTGTGGCAACCCCGGCCCCGGTTCCGGCCGGCTCACGGCGACGGGACGATCGGGATCGACGAGGACGAGGTCCCGGCCCAGGTCGATCGATCGCCTGAGCCGGGGCCATCACGCCGACAGTCGGTCCGGCTACGTCGCGTCGACCGCTCGGAGGACGATCCGCGAGACGGCGTCGGGTCGCGAGACCAGCGAGGCGTGGGATGCGTTGACCTCGGAGGTGCGACCGGGCGCGGCCCGTCCGGCCATGAATCGCTGCAGCGCCGGGGGGATCACCCGATCCTGTTGTGAGACGAGGTACCAGCTGGGCACCCGCGACCACGACGGCGGTCCCGAGGGTTCCAGGTTGGCGCGGAGAGCCGCCGACTTCTGGTGCGCGAACATGTCGGCGGCGACCGCGGGCGTCACGTCCTGGGCGAAGATGTCCCGGAAGTACGGGCGTGCGATGTAGCCGTCGACGTTGCGACCGGCCAGTCCGGTGGGGTCGTTCTCGACGACCTTGAGTTGCAGAGCGGGGGGCAACAACCGGCTGCCCGGGTAGGTGATCGGGTTCAGCAGCCCTTGGACGAACTCGCCGGTGGTGGGTGCGAAGGCGGCGATGTAGACGTTGGCGCGGACGTCGGGGTCCTGGGTGTTGGTGATGACGAAGCCGCCGTAGGAGTGTCCGACGAGCACGATGGGCCCGTCGATCGTCGCGAGCTTCTTCTCGAGTTGCGCGGAGTCGTACGCCGGAGACCGGAGGGGGTTGTCGAAGGTCTGCACCGCGAGTCCGCGGCCGCGCAGGTCCTGCGCGACGTCACGCCAGCCCGACGAATCGGCGAACGCCCCGTGCACCAGGACCACTGTCGGTGCGGTCGGCTGGGCCTCGGCCGGAACCACCGACAGGCCGGCGGCCGTGGCCACCAATGTCGAGACGAGCAGTGCCCGTCCGGCCAGTTTTCGAAGCGCGGTCCTGGGGTTCATGTCGGCGGCCTTTCCACGAGTCAACGGGGGTCGAGGTGGACCTTAACCACTCCCGCTGCCACGCATCTGGTCACGAGCGCACGGTTCTGTGCTGACCACGCACGGCCCGATCTCGCGGCGCCGGTACCGACTCCGACCGCGTCCCGACGATCACCACTACTCTTGCCCTCATGACCAAGCGAACCGAACCGGACGCCGAGATCGACATCAAGCCGCGTAGTCGCGACGTCACGGACGGCTTGGAGAAGACCGCGGCCCGCGGCATGCTCCGCGCGGTGGGGATGGGTGACGACGACTGGGTGAAACCGCAGATCGGGGTCGGGTCGTCGTGGAATGAGATCACCCCGTGCAACCTGTCGCTCGATCGGCTGGCGAAGGCCGTGAAGGAAGGCGTGCACGAAGGCGGTGGATATCCGCTCGAGTTCGGCACCATCTCGGTTTCCGACGGCATCTCGATGGGCCATGAGGGCATGCACTTCTCGCTGGTCTCCCGCGAGGTGATCGCCGACAGCGTGGAAACAGTGATGAGCGCCGAACGACTCGACGGCTCGGTCCTGCTGGCCGGGTGCGACAAGTCCCTGCCCGGCATGCTCATGGCCGCGGCGCGCCTCGACCTCGCGTCGGTGTTCCTCTACGCCGGTTCCACACTGCCCGGTTACGCGACGCTGTCCGACGGCACAGAGCGCCAGGTCACCATCATCGACGCCTTCGAGGCGGTCGGCGCGTGCGCCCGCGGACTGATGAGCCGCGAGGACGTGGACACGATCGAACGCGCCATCTGCCCGGGTGAGGGTGCGTGCGGCGGCATGTACACCGCCAACACGATGGCCAGCGCCGCCGAGGCCCTCGGCATGTCCCTGCCCGGCAGTGCCGCGCCCCCGGCCCCGGACAAGCGCCGCGACCAGTTCGCCCGGCGCAGCGGTGTGGCCGTCGTCGAGATGCTGCGCCGCGGGATCACCGCGCGCGACATCATGACGCGCGAGGCCTTCGAGAACGCGATCGCGGTGGTGATGGCGTTCGGCGGCTCGACCAACGCGGTGCTCCACCTTCTCGCCATCGCCAACGAGGCCGAGGTCGAACTGTCCCTCGACGACTTCATCCGCGTGGGCAGCCGCGTCCCGCACCTCGCCGACGTCAAACCCTTCGGCCGGCACGTGATGACCGACGTCGATCGCATCGGCGGTGTGCCGGTGGTGATGAAGGCGCTCCTCGACGCGGGGCTCCTGCACGGCGACTGCCTGACGGTGACCGGATCGACGGTGGCCGAGAACCTGGCGCACATCGCGCCGCCGGATCCGGACGGTCAGGTCCTGCGCGCCACGAAATCGCCCATCCATCCCACCGGCGGCATCACGATCCTCAAGGGTTCGCTGGCTCCCGAAGGCGCCGTGGTGAAGTCCGCAGGCTTCGACTCCGATGTCTTCGAGGGAACGGCACGGGTATTCGATCGGGAACGCGCCGCGATGGACGCGTTGGAAGATGGCACGATCACCGCCGGGGACGTCGTGGTCATCCGGTACGAAGGGCCCAAGGGCGGACCGGGGATGCGGGAGATGCTCGCGATCACCGGCGCCATCAAGGGCGCGGGCCTCGGCAAGGACGTGCTGCTGATGACCGACGGACGGTTCTCGGGCGGCACCACCGGCCTGTGCGTGGGTCACGTCGCACCGGAAGCGGTCGACGGTGGACCGATCGCGCTGGTCCGCGACGGCGACCGCATCCGACTCGACGTCGGCCGCGGACTCCTCGACCTCCTGGTCGACGACGACGAACTCGCATCACGTGCACAGGAATTCACTCCCCTGCCGCCGCGCTACACCCGCGGGGTGCTGGCCAAGTACTCCAAGCTCGTCACCTCCGCGTCGCAGGGGGCCGTCTGCCGCTGACCGCGTATCGATCGTCGAGTTCGTCGAACCGACCCCGGACACCCCTCGGACAGGGCTGACCCGCCCGGCGTGTTTGGGCGCCGGTTGCGTGGGTATCGCTCGGCATACCAGTTGCTCCAGAAACGTGGCCTCTGTTGATGATGTGGCCCCCTCGACCGGCGTCGGCGAGGCATGGGTGTCTGCGAGTCGGATTGCTCATCCTCTGCCGCAACCGGTCCGGGGCCAACCGATCACTCCATATGCGAACTCCGGCACCGCCGGTCCGCCTCCCAACGAGTTCGAGGAGAGCCTGTGTACCTACACACTCAGCAATTGATCAACGAGATCGCCGTCGACGAGCCCGATCCGGCCGCTGCGAATGCCCTACAGGAGGGGCTGGGCGGGCAGTTCGGCGAGATGCGCACCATGATGCAGTACCTGTTCCAGTCCATGAACTTTCGCGGCGATCCGGCGTCGAAGCCGTACCGGGATCTGCTGCAGGGAGTCGGGACCGAAGAGATCAGCCACGTCGAACTCATCGGCACCACCATCTCGCGCCTGCTCGACGGTTCGCCGGAGTACAAGGGCAAGAAGACAGATCCGGTCGACAAGCCGGGTGAGAAGGGGTCCACACCCCTCAAGATCGCGCTGGACACCAGCAACATCCATCACTACCTCGTCGGCGCACAGGGTGCACTGCCGGTCGACGCCGCCGGCAATCCCTGGTCGGGGTCCTACGTGTACAACAGCGGGAACCTCGTTCTGGATCTGCTCTACAACCTGATGCTCGAATCCACCGGGCGACTGCAGAAATGTCGGATCTACGAGATGACCGACAACAAGACAGCCCGCTCCACGATCGCCTACCTGATCGTCCGTGATCAGGCGCACGAGAACGCCTTCGCGAAGGCCCTGGAGAGCCTCGGGGTCAACTGGGGATCGATCCTGCCGATCCCGAAGACCAATGCCGAGCGGTACCCGGAGGTCAAGAAGCTGGTCGACCAGGGATTGCAGAGCGTTCAGTTCACCTTCAGCGCCGACAACCAGAGCGACGCGGCGAAGCTGTACCGCGGTGCGTCCCCCAGCGGTGACGGGACCGAACTGAGCACCGAGATCATGCCCGAGGGATTCCCCATGACCATCGCACCCGAACGGCGCGAGGAGTTCGCGCCCGGACTGGACAAGGATCTACTCGCGCTGATCCAGGCCACCGCCGAGGTCGAGATCGCAGCCGCCGACGACCCGGGCAAAAAGTAGCCACACCCGGCGGGCGGCGCACGGCCTCCGGTGCCGCCCGCCGGCGTGAGGGTTCGACGTCAGGTTGCGTTTTGTCCCGGTTTCCGGGACAAGACGCAACCGGATCGCAGACGGCCGCTGCTGAGAGCACCTAGAGTCCCAGACATGGCGAAAGACCGCGGCGCCCCGACGCCGGCATCCGGCAGACCCTCCACGTTGTCGAGAGTGTCACTGCCGCAATGGATTGCGCTCGGGCTGACGATTCTGGCGGTGGTCTTCATCGTTCAGAACCGGACCACCGTGCGTATCGAGCTGTTCTGGGTGAGCGTCGAGTCGCCGTTGTGGTTCATCCTGGCCGTCGTCTTCGTCGTCGGCTGGGTCGTGGGTGTGCTTGCCGCACGCGGTCGCTACCGTCAGCGCCGGCCGCACTGAATTCCCGGGCTGTCAACGGACCCCGTTCTGGTCCTACGACGACCGGCCGGCCGGCAGCGCCTTTCGTGGAGTGAGGTGGCCCAGCAGCCAGTCGTAGATCGCGTCGCTGTTCAGCAGGGTGAAGTGGTGCGCGCCACCGATATGGAAACCCTCCTGGAACTTCAGACCACGACGCCGGCGTGTGTGCTGCCCGCGCCCACTCGGTGCGAGCACGAGACCGTCACCGAGCAGGCGTCCCAACGGGTTGTCGGGATCGCGGGTGATCGTGGCGGTGACGAAGAGATGCCGTGCGCCCGCCAGCAGCGGGACGTCGGCACCGGGCGGCTGCGACCACGCGTCGGGGTCCTGTCCCACCCAGTCGTCGTCGGTCAGGCTGCCGTGGAACAGGTCTCGCACCCCGGCACTCCGACGACGCAGCAGGGAGCCGATCGGACGCGTGACCGGCGTCCGCCGCAGCGCATTCGTGGCCAGGTGGACACCACGAGCCAGCGGCGCACCCAGATGCGGCGTGCCCAGGCACACCGTCTCCGACACCAGACCCGTCCAGTACTCGCTGCGCTGAACGGCTGTGTGACAAGCACTTCGGATGACCAACCCGCCCATCGAGTGACCGATGAGGGTCAGCCGGGTCACCGGTGCGGGCCAGAGCAGTACGAGGTCGGCGAGGAGGTCGGCGAGCGCGCGGCCGTTCTCGCTGATGTGGCGACCGGTGTTGTACCGGACCTGGACCTCGGTGGCGCCGATGTCGTCGGCCAGTTTCTCGCCGTAGGTCGCGCGCTCACTGAGGGACCAGGCGAACTCCGACTCCATCAGGCCGTGCAGGAACACGACGATGTGTCCGCCCGCGTGGGGAAAGCCCGCGCGCAGCGACTCGGCGTCGAGCGCGACCGGACGGCCATCGACGCGGATCGACATGTCGGCCGTCAGGGGCGATTCCGCGGTCTCCAGTTCATCGCCGATCAGGCCGTTGAGGATGCCGAGGAGCACGGCGCCACGATGGGTGTGCGACGGCGCGCGGCCCTCCGGCCACGGCATGTGGTCCGCTGCCGACCTCCCGGCGTCGAGCGCCGCGGCGATGGAGTTGTAGGTGCCCTCGCTGACGGCGTCGTGCACCATCTGTGCCGTGTCGACGGAACTCCCCAACACCGGCCGGAGCATCCGGAAGACACCACCGGCGATGACACGATGCATCGCTCCGACGCCTCGCGTGGCAGCGCCGGCTTCGTAGAGACCGAGGTGGGTGAGCGCCCGCAGCTCGGCCTCACGCGTGGTCGTGGCGGTCATGGCCCTGAGTGTACAGATGTGCACTCAATTCCGGGGCGCAAGCGTTGGGCGTGCTCGTGTGCGTGTACACCTCGTCGAGATCAGGGTGCGATTTGTCCCGGTTTCCGGGCCAGAACGCAACTCGATCTCAGTCGGCCCGGCGTCGCGCCCGGAACACGACGTCGTGCGTGTGGTGTCCGCCTCCGGCGGCCTTCCCGCGTTCCCGCGTCTCGTCGGTCACGATGTCCCAGCCGTCGCCGAGCAGATCCGCGAAATCCCCGGGCTGGACGTACGCGTCGGGGTCGAACCCATGGGCCCGCACGCCCTCGGGGGCGTGGGCGACCACCAGCAGGGACCCGCCGGGCCCGACGGCGTCGACCAGTCGGCGAGCCGCGTCGACGTTCTCCTTCGGGATCGGGAAGTAGTGCGCCGTCACGAGATCGACGCCGGTCGCCGGCACGTCATCGGCGATCACGTCGGCACGCAACCAGGTGATCGACGGTCGTGGATCGATCTCCCGAGCCCGGTCGACGGCGACCTGGGAGATGTCGAGGGCGGTGACCTGCCATCCACGATCGGCGAGCCAGCGGGCGTCGGCGCCCTCCCCCGACCCGACATCGAGTGCGGTGCCCGGATCGATCCCGGACACCTCGGCGACGAGTGCCGGGTTGACGTCCGACGTCCAGAGCCGGTCAGCGCTGCTGTACCGCGCATCCCAGCCCTCGGCGGTACCCGGGTCGTCGGGTCTCGATGGCTCGGTCATGGTGTCGGGACGGCTGTTCTCGGTGGCCATGCAGTCGACTGTGGCACGCGCGGTCGCGGGTGGCCAGGACCGTTGCCGAACCCGCAGGAAGTCCGGCGCGGGGTCAGGGCGGACACCGGCGGGGTCGGGGCATCACGGTCTCGCCGGTCGCCTTCGTCGACGATTGCGCTGACAGCAGGCAGACTGGTCGGCATGGCATTCCCCATTCGCATCGGTGTCCAACTCCAACCCCAACACGCACCCGAGTACTCGTTGATCCGCGACGCGGTTCGACGCGCCGAGGACACGGGCGTCGACGTCGCATTCAACTGGGATCACTTCTATCCGCTCTACGGCGCACCCGAAGGCGAACACTTCGAATGCTGGACGATGCTCGGCGCGTGGGCCGAGCAGACCTCACGCGTCGAGATCGGCGCACTCGTGACCTGCAACTCGTACCGCAACCCGGAGTTGCTCGCCGACATGGCCCGCACCGTCGACCACATCAGCGGCGGCCGCCTGATCCTGGGTGTCGGGGCCGGCTGGTTCGAGAAGGACTACGACGAGTACGGCTACGAGTTCGGCACGGTCGGTTCACGTCTGAACGACTTCGGCGCTGCGCTGCCGCGGATCAAGTCGCGTCTGGCCAAGCTCAATCCGGCTCCCACCCGCGACATCCCGATCCTGATCGGTGGCAGCGGCGAGAAGAAGACACTGCGCTACATCGCCGAGCACGGCGACGTCTGGCACGGCTTCAACGACGTCGAGCAGTACCGGCACAAGTCCAAGGTGCTGGCCGAGCACTGCGCGGCCGTGGGTCGCGACCCGGAGACCATCGAACGGTCGTCCGGGGTGAACTTCAGCGGCGACACCGACGCACTGCTCCGCGACGCGGACGCACTCGCCGACGAGGGCGTCACTCTGCTGACCGTCGGCGTCACGGGGCCCGACTATGACCTCACCGCCCTCGAGGCGCTGTGCCGGTGGCGCGACTCGCGGAACTGACCGCATCGCGGGCGGCGCCGTATGGCGCCGCCCGTCATTCGCTCGGCCGGACGATTGCCCGGATGCAACACCCGACCCGATGCCTCGTCGGCATCGCACGTCTGCACGACTAGGTTTGTGATCATGCATCGAGTGCCGGCACTTCGGGAACTGCTGACACGTGTGGCTTCGACGGCCGCGCTGGTAGGACTGCTGGGAGTCCTTGTGGCCCTCGCGTCACCCGGCGCGGCGTCCGCCGAACCGCCGACCCGGTTGCCGAACTACGTCGTCGACTCCGCGGACGCGATCAGTCCGGCACAACGCACCGAACTCGAGGCCGCGATCGACTCGCTCTACAGCGACCACGCGGTCCAGATGTGGATCGTGTACGTCCGCGACTTCGGCGGTCTCACCAGCGAGCAGTGGGCAGATCAGACCGCCGTCGCCAGTGAGCTGGGTGATCACGACGCCCTGCTCGCCGTCGCGACCGAGGATCGGGCGTACCGATTGTTCGCGCCCGACAGCGCCGGCGGCCTGGATCAGTCGACGCTCGAAGAGGTGGCCAACGACGACGTCGTCCCGCAGCTGCGCGACGAGAACTGGGCGGGAGCCGGACTGGCCGCGGTCAACGGTCTGTCCGGAGCACTCGATCCGAGCCACACCGGCATCATCGCGGCCGGTGTCGTCGGCGGGGTGGTCGTCCTCGGTGGCGGCGGCGCGTACCTCTACTCACGACGACGGAGGCAACGCCGCATCACCGAGGGCGTCGAGACGCTCCGCGAGCAGGAACTGACCGTCGACCAGTTGGCCGCCCAGCCCGTCGACGTGCTCGACCCGTGGTCACGCGAGGTGCTCACCGACCTCGACAACGCGATCCGCACCAGTGAAGAAGAGCTGCAACTGGCCGTCGGCGAATTCGGCGAGGTCGAGACCGCACCGTTCACCGATTCCGTCCGGCAGGCCGAGCAGGCGCTGGCGCGGGCATTCGCGCTTCGGCAACGGCTCGACGACAACGTCGCCGAGACCGACGACGAGCGTCGGTCGATCCTGGTGCAGATCATCACCATGTGCACCGAGATCGACAGTGTGCTGGACGATCAGGTCGACAACTTCGACGCGATGCGCAACCTCTTGATCAACGCGGACGCTCGATTCGACTCGATCACCCAGCAGCTGATCGGCCTGCGCGCCCGTCTGGAGACTGCCTCGCAGCAGCTGACCGATCTCGTCGGCAAGCACGGCGAGGGCACACTGACCTCGATTCTCGACAACGTCGACCTGGCCCGCTCCCAGATCGACTTCGCGGAGGCGACCGCGGATCAGGGCCGGGCCGCGATCACCGCACCGGTCGGTCAGCAGGGTCCGGCGGTCGCCGCCATCCGGTCGGCGGAGGGTTCGATCGAGCAGGCGACGGTGCTCCTCGACGCCATCGACCATGCGGATGCCAACATTGCCGCCGCCCGCTCCCGGATGCCGGCGCTCGTCGCCGAGGTCGAGGAGGAACTCGCCGAGGCGAATGCCCTGGCCGAGGCCGGCGGCACGTCGCTGGTGACCGCGATCGAGACCGCGAGTGCGGCGGTCGCGGGTGCGCGCAGCAGCTTCGACACCGATCCCCTGGGCACCTTCACCGCGCTGGTCGACGCCGACGCCGACCTCGACGACGCACTCGCGGCAGCGCGTGATGCCGCTGCCGAGCGCGTCCGCCGCGCACAGGTCCTCACGGCCGCACTCGAATCGGCCGGCGCCAAGGTGACCGCCGCCGCCGACTTCATCGGCACCCGCCGCGGCGCCGTCCAGTCCACCGCCCGCACCAGGCTCGCCGAGGCGCAACGCCTCCTGCAGTCCGCGACGGACGCCGCTGCCACCGACCCGCCGGCGGCGACCCAGACCGCTCGTCGCGCCGGATCTCTGGCCGACCAGGCCCTGATGGCCGCCCAGGGCGACGTGGTCAGCTGGCAGCAGTCGCAACAGCGACACCCGACCGGTTCATCGACCGCCGGCGCGGTCTTGGGCGGCATCCTCGTCGACAGTTTCCTGCGCGGCACCATCGGTGGGCGCGGCGGAGGCTTCGCCGGGGGCGGCTTCGGCGGGGGTTTCGGCAGTGGCGGACGCAGCCCCGGGTCGTTCGGCGGCTCCGGGTCCTCGGGACGGATCGGCACCGGCGGCCGCTTCTGAGGCACCGGCGCCGGGAGCGTGGCGAGCGGGCCCAATCGAAGCCTGGCGTTGTTCCACGTGGAACCAACAGGGGTGTTGGGTTGCCGTTCACACACGGGTAGCCATCGGTTCGCTTCGCCCTCCTAACGTGCTCTTCGTCGTGCGCCGGCCCCGTGGCGCGACCATGCTTCCAGAGGAGCCCGTGTGCGTATTCCGTTGCAGCTGTTCATGTCCACCGGCGAGGATGCCGGACGCTCGTCCCGCGCCTACGTGACCTGCCGATACAAGTGTGGCGACGCGTGCCGCCACGACCCGGGAAACACCAGCGACAACACCTATTTCCGCGAGATCGTCCGGACCGCGGTGTCGCGTCGCAGCGTCCTCAAGACCTCCGCCGGTGCCGCCGTGGCCGTCGGCGCGACCTCGCTGCTGGCGGCGTGCGGGGACTCCGGATCATCGGACCCCGCATCGCCGAGCAGCGCATCGTCCGGAGATGCACTGCCCGGCATGAAGTTCGATGCCGTCGCACCGAATACCGAAGACGCCGTGGTGATCCCGGCGGGATACCGCCAAGAGGTCGTGATCAGATGGGGTGATCCCATTCTGCCCGGTGCTCCCGAGTTCGACTTCGCCAATCAGACCCCGGAGGCGCAGGCGGGGCAGTTCGGGTTCAACAACGATTTCGCGGGGCTCATCCCCGTGGACGGGGTCGCCGACCACCACTACCTGGTCGCCAACCTCGAGTATCCGACCGAACCGTTCATGTTCGCCGGGTACAACGACGGCGAGCCCACCGAGCAGCAGGCCCGGATCGCCATGGCGTCGGTCGGCATAGCGATCGTCGAGGTCACCTCGAAGTCCGGGAGCGGTGCACTCACAACCGTTGTGGGACCGCGTAATCGGCGCCTCACCGCGTCCAGCCCGTTTCGCCTGACGGGACCAGCCGCCGGCAGCGAGTTCGTCAAGACCGCTGCCGACCCGGCCGGGACCACCGTCCTGGGGACCTTCGCCAACTGTTCCGGCGGACTGACCCCGTGGGGCACCATGCTCTCCGGCGAGGAGAACTTCAACAACTACTTCGCCAACCCGAGCAAGGTCACCGACCCCAAGGCGGCGGAGCGACTCGAGCGCTACTCCTTCGAGGACGACGGGGACGAGCACCACTGGGGACGGTTCGACAAACGCTTCGATCTCGCTGTCGAACCGAACGAGGGCAATCGCTTCGGCTACATCGTCGAGGTCGACCCGCATGACCCGAATTCCGTTCCGGTCAAACACAGTTCGATGGGACGGTTCAAGCACGAGTCGGCGAACATCTATGTCGTCGGCAGCGGCCCGGACAAAGACACGGTCGTGGCCTACAGCGGTGACGACGAGAAGTTCGAGTACATCTACAAGTTCGTGTCCAGCCGGAAGATGAAGAGCGGTCTGTCACGGACCGCCCGCGAGCACAACATGGGCATCCTCGACGAGGGCACCCTCTACGTCGCCACCTTCACCGGAGACTCGACCGACCCCGTGGACGGGTCCGGAACCCCGCCCGCCTCAGGGAAGTTCACCGGCAAGGGTTCGTGGAAACCGCTGCTGACGGTCAACGCCGACGGCTCGGCTCGCTCCTACATTCCGGGGATGACCCCGGCCGAGGTGGCGGTGTTCACGCGGCAGGCCGCCGACACCGTGGGTGCGACCAAGATGGACCGCCCCGAGGACATCGAACCGAACCCGAAGACCGGCAAGGTGTACTGCGCACTGACGAACAACGACGACCGCGGCACCGACGGAGAGGCCGTTGCCGACGCCGTCAATCCGCGTACCGAGAACAAGAACGGTCAGGTTCTGGAGATGACCGACGACCACACCGGGACCGAGTTCACCTGGGAACTACTGCTGGTGTGCGGCGACCCCGCCGCCGCCGACACCTACTACGGCGGGTTCGACAAGACCGCGGTCAGCCCCATCTCGTGCCCGGACAACGTCGCCTTCGATCCGCACGGAAACCTGTGGATCTCGACCGACGGCAATGCGCTCGACAGCAACGACGGCCTGTTCGCGGTTGCCCTCGACGGCGACCGGCGTGGGGAGACCAAGCAGTTCCTGACCGTACCCAAGGGTGGCGAGACCTGCGGCCCGATCATCGACACCAACCGCGTCCTGATCGCCGTCCAGCACCCGGGTGAGCTCGACGATCACTCCGCGGACAACCCGGCGTCGCACTGGCCGGACGGCGGCGATTCCCAGCCGCGCCCCTCCATCGTCGCCGTGTGGCGCGACGGCGGTGCCGAGATCGGGGCCTGACCGCAGAGCCCACGCTTCCGACGAGGAAGCCGCGACCTTCCGTATGAGGTTGTGCCCTGTTCACGGGCACAACCTCATACGGATCCAGGGGGAGCACCGTGTGGCCCCGTCCGTAAGGAGCGTCACACCGTTGCCATGCATTACTTCGAAGTTCTAAGTATTAGACTTGCTAAACGTGTCCGCTTCCGACCCCGCCCAACTCGCCCAGGCCCTGCGGCCGACGATCACGAGGCTCTACCTCGCTCTTCGTCGTCGTGCACCGTCGGTCGAGCTGACCGCGGCGCAATCGTCCGCCCTGAGCGTCCTCGCCGACCACGGGCCGATGCGCATGGGTGAGTTCGCCGACCGCGAATCCATCCGCATGCCGACAGCGACGTCGGTGATCGACGGACTCACGAAACACGAGATGGTCGAACGCAGACCCGATCCGGTTGACCGTCGAGCCGTGCTCGTCGGCCTCACCGACCACGGGCGCACTCTCGTCGGGCGGATCCGTGAGCAACGCGACGTCGTCCTGACGGGCGCGCTCGCCGAACTCAGCGATCAGCAACGCGAAGCCATCGCCGCGGCCGGACCCGCCCTGCTGGCCCTGCGCGACCAACTCGACAACCATCCGGCATCACACGCCGCGTCCCCCGCACGCGTGTGAGCGGGAGCCGGCGCGTCGCCACCGGCCACCCCGCCTTGATCTGGCAAAGGACCCCATGACCGTCACCGAACACACCCAGAGCGACACCGTCGCGAGCGGAGCCGACCGCACCGAGGCCGAGCCGTCGATGCTCGCCTCCCTGCGCGCGCAACCGCGCGCGGTGTGGATCACCGCATTCGCCGCCGTCATCGCCTTCATGGGCATCGGCCTCGTCGATCCGATCCTGCACAGCATCGCCGAAGCGCTGAATGCCCCGCCCGAGAAGCTCACGCTCCTGTTCGGTGTCTACGTCGGCGTGCAGTGCGTCGCGATGCTGCTGACCGGCTGGGCCGCATACCGTTTCGGTCCCCGACGAACTCTCACCGTCGGCTTGGTCCTCATCGTCGTCGCCGCCGGCGTCTCGGCCCTCGCCGACAACATCGACCAGCTCATCGCGTTGCGGGTGATCTGGGGCCTCGGAAACGCGTTGTTCCTCGCCACCGCACTGGCTTTCATCGTCCAGTCCGCGGTCGGCAACCGCAACAGCGCCATCATGATGTACGAGGCCGCACTGGGAATCGGCCTGGCGGTCGGCCCGCTCCTGGGCGCAACACTCGGCGAATGGACCTGGCGCGCACCGTTTGCCGGTACCGCGCTGCTCATGCTGGCCGGCGCCGTCCTCTGCGCCGTCATGCTCCCCGCCGACGGCCCGCGATCCGAACGCATCCAGGTGCGGATCGTCGACCCGCTCAAGGTCCTCCGCAACCGCACCCTCTTCGTCACCTCCGTCGGCTCGGCGTTCTACACGGGCGCGCTGTTCACCGTGATCGCCTGGGCGCCGATCGCGATGGGTCTGCGTCCCATGTACGCGGGACTGGTGTTCTTCGGCTGGGGTCTGCTCACCGCTATTGCGGGCGTCTTCGTCGCACCGCTGCTCGCACGGCTCATCGGTGAGAAGTCAGGTGTCCTCGTAGCCGTCTCGGTCTACGGGCTGGTGATGGTGCTGGCCGGGATCGGCACCGCAACCGACCAGGTCTGGCTGATCGGTCTGGCCGTGATCCTGTCCGGCTTCCCGTCGGGCGTGCTCAACACCCTCTTCACCGACGTCGCCATGTCGGCGGTCGGCGGCGACACCCCGCGCTCGGTCTCGAGCGCCGGGTTCAGCTTCCTCCGCTGGATGGGTGCCGCGATCGCGGCCGTACTCGTCGCCTACCTCGCCAAGTGGACCGGCTCGGAGGCGACCCCGTGGTGGTTCGCCGCCGCGTACTGCGTCGTCGCCCTCGTCGCGGTGTCGCTGGCCAAGGTCGCCCACGATCGCAAGGTCGCCGACGACGCCGCACTCATCGGCGCCGAGGAGTTCTAGGCGCCGATCTGCCAATCGGTGACCAGCGCGTGAATCGCCGGGTACCGTCCGCGGGGTGACGGATTCGAAGGTGATCGTTGCCATCCGGGGCGATGCGCCGACCCTCGCCGATGCCGATGTCCTCGTCCGGGGTTGTGCCGCCGCGGGCGCGACGCGCGTCCAGGTCAACCTCGACGACGACCTGGTGTCGGGAGCCATGCGCATCTACGAACTCGACCCGCCGATCGCTGCGGTGCTGGCGTTCTGGGCCCCCGAGCCCGGCCCTGTCCTGGCGGCCGTCGACGACCACCTCGGCGTTCGGATCGATGCCTGGGCGGTCACCGATCGAGCGCCGCTGGATCCGGAACTACCCGCCGAGGGAACGCGCATCGACGCGCTGTCCAACATCGCGTTCCTGCGTCGTCCCGACGAACTCGACCGCGACGAGTGGCTCCGTCGGTGGTTGGACGACCACACCCAGGTCGCCATCGACACCCAGGCCACGTTCGGATATGTCCAGAACATCGTCGAACGACCGTTGACCGAGAACGCCCCGCCGGTCGCGGCCATCGTCGAAGAACTGTTCCCGATGGAGGCGGTCAGCGACATCCACGCCTTCTACGGAAGCGGCGGGGACCAGCAGGAACTCGAACGCCGGATGACCCTCATGCTCCAGAGCGTGGCCCGGTTCGGCGCGGACCGGAATCTCGACGTGGTGCCGACGTCGCGCCACGACTTCGATCTCAGCGGGTCGCGCACGTGAGCCATTCGTCTCAGACGGCCGAGTCCGGGAATGCGATCACCGACAGGAAACGCACCGGCAGCTCGACGAGTTCGACAGGCCCGTGCGCTCCCTCGCCGTCGAGCTGAAGCGAGTCGCCCGGATGCATCCGGTACACCGAGCGGCTGTGGGCGTAGTCCATCACGCCCTCGAGGACGTACAGGAATTCGGTTCCCGCGTGCTGGAACAGCGGCTGGGTGACCGACTTCTCGGTCAGCGTGACCAGTAGGCACTCGAGCCGTTTGTGCTCACCGCGCAACGAACCGAGCAGCTCGTACTCGTGGCCCTCCCGAGACCCCTCGCGGATGATCTCCGAGCCCTCACCCGATTTGACGAACACGGCCGACCGTTCCATCTCGGCGCCGCGGAACAGCGAGGTCACCGACACGTCGAACCCGTTGGCCAGGCGGGCCAGCGTACTGAGACTGCACGAGGTCTGGGCGTTCTCGATCTTCGACAACATCGCCTTGGAGATGCCGACGCGAGTCGCCATGTCCCCCACCGACAGTCCCTGCTGGCGTCGCAGACGCCGCACGTTGTGCGCGATCGCCGTCTCCAGCTCCAACTCCTCGACCGACTGGTCGACGGGCCGCTCTCGCGCTGTGCCGGATTGATTCCGGATCAAAGGGTCGTCCGTCACGCTGCCAGCATAGTGAGAAACAACGTTTCCTGACAGTTGACACACGAAGTCGGCTCCCGTCGACGGTCGGGCCTCAGGTCATCGGAAGGCCGGGTCAGCGCATCTCGCCGGCGCCGACATACGGGAAGCGTGTCGTCAGCAGGTCTCCCTCGGCGAACCGAGAGAAACGGAAGTCCGACTCGGGGATACGAGGGTCCGCGCTGCGCCCGTCGACGACCAGATCGGCGATCAACCGGCCGACCGCCGGTGAGATCTTGAACCCGTGCCCACTGAATCCGGCTGCGAGCACGAGCCCGTCCAGCGGTCCACGGGAGATGATCGGGTTCCAGTCCGGCGTGACGTCGTAACACCCGGCATAGCTCGTGGTGATCGCCGGCGCGGAGAAACCGGGGAACCGCGTGCCGACCTTGTCGACCGTGAGGTCGATGAAGTCCGAATCCGCGCGATTGCGGTAGTCGTCCGGATCCGCGATGTCGAGGGCGGCCAGATCGCTGTTGCCGAACAAGATCTCACCGCGGACGTCGGGACGGACGTACTGCAGTGACACCAGGTCCGAGAAGACCGGCACCTCGCCGAGGTCCTCACCCGGGTCGATCATCACGATCTGTTCGCGATGCACCTCGATCGGGACGTCGATCCCGTAGGGGGCGAGGAACGGCCTGGACCAGACGCCGGTCGCCACCACGACGGTGTCCGCGGAGATCGTCGAGCCGTCGGCGAGGCGGACGCCGGTCACCCTGTCCTTGTCGACGACGAGGCCGGTCACCTTCGTGCCCTGACGGATTCGGACTCCCGCCGCCCGTGCGGAGGCCGCGAAGGCCTGCGCGGTCTGATACGCGTCACCGTACCCGCCCCGTTCCTCCCATCCGAAGGCCGCGAACGGTTCGAGGTCGGCGGTCGGCCACATCGCGGCGACGTCGGCGACGTCGATCTCCTCGGTCTGCACACCCATCACGCGTTGTGCCGCGAGGCTCTTGCGCATGTTCTCGACATTCGCCTCCCCCACGCCCACCACGTACCCGGTCTGCCGGAAACCGATGTCCGTTCCGAAGATCTCCTCGGCCTTCTCGAAGACCTCGAGCCCGATCGCGGCCATGGCTGCCAGTGAGCCGACACCGTAGTGGCAGCGGACGATTCCCGACGACTTCCCCGTCATCCCACCGCCGACGGTGTCGCGCTCACAGACGATCACATCGGTGACGCCGCGCTGTCCCAACGCCCACGCGGCGGCCGCGCCCTCGAGACCCCCGCCGACGATGACGACCGACGCGGACTCCGGGTTCACAGCCCGGACCCCGGAATCCAGTTCGTCCCGGCGAGCGGGACGCGGGCCATCGCCGACGCCTCGATCGAGATCGCCACGAGGTCTTCGGGTTCCAGATGCTGCAGATGTGCCTTCCCGCACGCACGCGCGATGGTCTGGGCCTCCATCGTCATCACGCGCAGGAAGTTCGCGAGTCGCTTTCCGCCGAGGACCGGGTCGAAGCGGGCGGACAGTTCCGGGTCCTGCGTGCTGATGCCCGCGGGATCGCGCCCGTCCTGGAAGTCGTCGTAGAAGCCGGCGGCCGAGCCCAACGCCTCGTATTCTTCGGCGTATCGGGGGTCGTTGTCACCCAACGCGATCAGCGCGGCGGTTCCGATGGCGACGGCGTCGGCGCCCAGCGCCATCGCCTTCGCGACATCTGCTCCGTTGCGGATCCCACCCGAGACGATCAGCTGCACCTCTCGATGAACTCCCAACTCCTGCAGGGCCTGCACTGCCTGAGGGATCGCGGCGAGGGTCGGGATGCCCACGTGTTCGATGAAAACGTCCTGGGTGGCGGCCGTTCCGCCCTGCATGCCGTCGACCACGACGACGTCGGCGCCGGAGTGCACCGCGAGCTTGACGTCGTAGTAGGTGCGGGTGGCGCCGACCTTCACGTAGATCGGCTTCTCCCAGTCGGTGATCTCGCGCAACTCGTTGATCTTGATCGCGAGGTCGTCGGGCCCGGTCCAATCCGGGTGACGGCATGCGCTGCGCTGGTCGATACCCTGTGGCAGGGTGCGCATCCCGGCGACCCGTTCGGAGATCTTCTGTCCCAGCAGCATTCCGCCTCCGCCGGGTTTGGCACCCTGCCCCAGAACGATCTCGATCGCGTCGGCCTTGCGCAGGTCGTCGGGGTTCATCCCGTACCGCGACGGGAGATACTGGTAGACGAGATGCTTCGACTGCCCCCGCTCTTCGGGCGTCATCCCGCCGTCACCGGTGGTCGTGGAGGTGCCGACCTCCGAGGCGCCGCGACCGAGTGCTTCCTTCGCCGAGGCCGACAATGCACCGAAGCTCATCCCGGCGATCGTCACCGGGGTGGCGAGATGCAACGGGTACTTCGCATTTCGGCTACCGAGGACGACGTCGGTGTCGCAGCGCTCGCGGTAGCCCTCGAGTGGATAGCGGGACATCGACGCGCCGAGGAACAGCAGATCGTCGAAATGCGGCAGCTTGCGCTTGGCGCCCCAGCCGCGGATGTCGTAGATGCCGGTCTCGGCGGCGCGCTGGATCGCGGCGATGGTCGTGCGGTCGAATGTGGCCGACTCGCGCAGGCCACGCTGTTCGATGCTCAGGTTGTCGGTCATGACGGTTCTCTTTCGTCGTGTGGTGGGCGACGGTGGGGCCCTTCGAGGCTCGTCGCTATCGCTCCTCGCACCTCAGGGAGCAGTGGGTCGGCGCGCTTGCGCTCCTCGCACCTCAGGGAGCAGTGGGTCGGCGCACTTGCGCTCCTCGCACCTCAGGGAGCAGTGGGGCTCAGTACGCGGACGTGTTGTCGACCTTGAAGTGGTACAGCTCGCGGGCCGATCCGTAACGGGTGTAGTCGCGGGGGTCGTCGTCGCCGAAGCCGGCGGCCTTGAGCAGTCCGGTCAGCTCCTCGAGGTGTTCTGCGCGCATGGGCTTGGCGATGCAGTCGGCACCGAGCGAGGCGACATCGCCGCGCACATAGATGCGGGTCTCGTAGATCGAGTCGCCGAGACCGTCACCGGCGTTTCCGCGGACGACCAGACGGCCGGCCTGTGCCATGAAAGCGCTGTTGTGCCCGACGTTTCCACCGACGACGATGTCGACGCCCTTCATCGAGATGCCGCACCGTGCCGCGGCGTCGCCCTCGACGACGAGGAACCCGCCGTGCGCGGTGGCGCCCGCCGACTGGGAGGCATTGCCCTTCACGATGACGCTGCCGCTCATCATGTTCTCGGCGACACCGGTACCGGCGTTGCCGTTGATCGTGACCTCGGCCTGCTGGTTCATCCCGGCCGCGTAGTAGCCGACGTGGCCGTTGATGGTGATCTTCAGCGGGAGGTTGACCCCGGCCGCGACGCTGTGGGCGCCGGCCGGGTTCTCGATGACGACCTCTCCCGAGATGTCGCCGTGCAGCGCCGAATTGATCTCGCGCAGCGGGGTGGCGGCGAGGTCGAAGGTGTGGTTGGGGCTCATCGTCTCAGCTTTCGCCGTGTCGGTGGAGGCGGGAACGGAAGGGGTGGTTGCCAACTCGGCAGTCATCGCGTCCATGCGTACACGACCTCCGGCTCGGGCTCCCAGATGCGGGCGTTCTCCACGCCGGGCAGTGTGGTCAGCGCGCGGTACTCACTCGCCATGGCCACCCAGTCGTCGGTCTCGGCGATCACCGCCGGTTTGCACGCGATGGCGTCGCGGACCACGGCGAACGAGTCGCGGTTGGACACCAGCAGGGTGTAGAAGCCGTCGAAGTTGGCGCACACCTCTTTCAGGGCTGTCTCCACGTCCTTACCCGCCGCCAGCTGGTGCGCGACGAACCGCGCGCCCACCTCGGTGTCGTTCTCGCTGTCGAATTCCACTCCCGCGGCGCGGAGTTCGCGCCTGATCGTGGCGTGGTTGGCGAACGAGCCGTTGTGGACCAGGCACTGCTCGGGACCGACGGCGAACGGGTGCGCGCCCGAGGAGGTGACGGCTGATTCCGTCGCCATCCTGGTGTGGCCGACCCCCTGCCACCCCGACGCTGCTGCGAGTCCCCAGGATCGGGTCAGATCCCGGGGCGCTCCGACACCCTTGAGGACGGTGAGGTCCGACCCGAAGCCCGCGACGAGTGCGTGGGGGTATGCGGCGCGTGCGGCGGCGAGCAGTTCGTCGGCCGTCACCGGGGCGGAGATCACGAGCGTGACGTCGATCGTCTGCGCCGCGACCGCCACCCCGAGCGCCGCGCTCAGAGTCGCGGATACCTCCTCGGGGATCACGTCGAGTTCGAGGAGGGAGATGCAGCCGTGCCCCGGCGGCGCCCACGCGGGGTTTCCGTAGACGGCGATACCCGCCGAATCCGCTCCGCGGTCCTGCATCTCGCCGAGCATCTCGGCGAGCAGCTCGCCGAGCCGGGGGTGGAGGTCCGGGTTGCGCAGATGCAGCCCGACTATTCCGCACATGGTCAGGTCCTTACGTCGAGAAGTGGATGTTGCTGTCGGAGAAACGCTTCGCTCAGGGATCGACGGTCAGAACGCCGTCAGGTACTTGTCGACCTCCCACGGCGTGACCGCCGCGTGCCAGTCGAAGAACTCGTCGCGCTTGAGGCCGGCGAAGTACGCCGAGACCCGCTGCTGATCGTCCGGCCAGTCCTCCGGGAGTGCGGCGTCGAGCGCGCCGGCGACCACCGTGTCGGTCTCGAGCGCCTCCACCGCGTGCAGGAGGGTGAGCGGGAGTTCGGCGATGTGGCCGGGACAGTTCCCGACGGCACCGGGATCGAGACTCCGCTTGATGCCGTCGAGTCCCGCTCCCAGGAGGGCGGCGACGGCCAGGTACGGATTCGCCGACCCGTCGCCACCGCGCAGTTCCACGCGTTGCTCGTCGGGCACCCGGATGTAATGCGTGCGGTCGTTGCCGCCGTAGGTGGCCCGCCGCGGAGCCCAGGACGCCCCCGAGCGGGTCGCGGTCGCTCCGGTTCGCTTGTACGAGTTGACCGTCGGTGCGATGACGGCCTGGAGCGCGGGCGCATGCTCCAGGATTCCGCCGATGAACCCGTAGGCCGTCTCCGACAGCCCCAGGCCGCGTTCGTCGTCGGTGACCTCGGGGAACACCGGGTCACCCGCCCGCGTCAGTGACAGGTGGAAGTGCAATCCCGAGCCGGTGCGCTCGGCGAAGGGCTTCGGCATGAAGGTCGCGATCATGCCCCGCTCCGCAGCCAGGGCCGAGAGCAGGTAGCGGAGGGTGACGACGCGGTCGGCGGTCGTCAGAGCGTCGGAGTAGGCGAAGTTCTGCTCGAACTGACCGTTGCCGTCTTCGTGGTCGTTGGCGTAGTTGCTCCAGCCGAGCTGGTTCATCGCGGTGGACACCGCGGTCAGGTGCTCGTACATGCGGGTCAGGCCGCGGACGTCGTAGCAGGGCTGATCCGAGTCGTCGGCGGCGTCGGCGGTCACCAAGGACCCATCGGCGGCCCGCTTGAGGAGGAAGTACTCGACCTCCGCACCGACCCACGGCTCGAAGCCTGCGTCCGCGGTCTGCGCGATGAGGGCCTTGAGGATGTTGCGGGGCGCGAAGGGCCAGGGCTTGCCCTCGACATGCGGATCGCACTGGACGACGGCGAGGCCCTCTTTGATGAACGGGATGGGCAGGAAGGAACGGACGTCGGGGATGGCGATGAGGTCGGGGTCCTTCGGCTCCTGCCCGATGGCACCGACGGCGTAACCGGCGAAACCGACTCCATCGGTGGCCAATTCGTCCACGGCCTCCACCGGCACCAGCTTGGCGCAGGGTTTGCCGCGGAGGTCGACGAACATCGCGAGGATGAACTTGGTGCCGTGCGTCGCGCAGAGATCGGCGAGGTCGCCGGTCGTCGTCTCGGTGGTTGTCATCATGTGCTCCGGGGGTCGACTCTAGGGGCTTTCGGTCCGCGTGTCCACTCTTGTGAACCTTTGTCTACTATTAGTAGACATATTGGTTGTTTCGACCCTGTTTCGGCTCCGTGAGCGGTACGTGTCGGTTTGTCCGACAACGATGTCCGCGCGGGAGCAACGCAGACGGCTCGGGGGCCCACCGTCGAACGGTGGACCCCCGAGCCGTCGTGTGCAGGCGTCGATCAGACCCCGGCCGGTGGTGCCGAGGCCGGCGAGGACGCCGGCATCGCCTCCTCCACCCGTTCTGCCGCTCGAGCCGGTGACATCGTCGAGAGTCCGCCGGCGTGTCCGACAGAAGCGCTGGGGATCTCGTAGGCGGTCTCGGCGTGCAGTACGGCGTCGAGACCGGTCATCTCGGTCTCCTCGTCGACGCGCAGGCCCATCAGCTTGTCCAGTCCCTTGGCGATCAGCCAGGTCATCACGAACGAGTAGGTGCAGGTGATGACGATGCCGGCGAGTTCGCGCCAGACGATGTCGACGGGTCCGCCGAACAGGATTCCCTGGACACCGGCCGGCGCCGCCTCGGTGGCGAACAGCACGATGCAGAGGGTTCCGACGATGCCGCCGACACCGTGCACGGCGAAGGCGTCCAGCGTCTCGTCGATCTTGAGCCTGTTCTTGAAGCTCAGCAGGAATGCGACGACCGCGGCGGCGAAGATGCCGACGAGGAGCGCACCGAGCGGTGCCATGCTGCTGGCCGCGGGGGTGATGCCGACGAGGCCGGCGATGGTGCCGGTGATCATGCCGAGCGAGGTGACGTGCCCCTCACGCCACTTCTCGATGATCGCGAAGCCGATCATGCCCGCCGAGCCGGCCAACAGCGTGTTCAGGATGACGGCCTGCGCCAGGAAGTTGGCACCGAGCGCACAGCTGCCGTTGAACCCGAACCAGCCGAAGAACAGGATGCCGCCGCCCATGATGGTCATCGGCACGTTGTGTGGACGTTCCATCCGTCGCTTGCGGGCACCGAGCACCACCGCCAGGGCGAGTGCTGCGACACCGGCGTTCATGTGGACCGCGGTTCCGCCCGCGTAGTCGACGATCTCGAGGTCGTTGAGCAGGAAGCCGCCGCTGTAGTTGTCGTCGACGTCGGCCGCGAAGACCCAGTGCGCCACCGGGAAGTACACCACCAGAAGCCAGATCGGAGCGAAGACGAGCCAGGACGAGAACTTCATCCGGCCGGCCGCGCCGCTGGCCACGATCGCGATCGTGATGGCCGCGAACAGGATGAACCAGGCTGCGAAGTACAGGGTCTGGGTGGCGCCGGAGGCGTCGTCGGTGAGCCAGTTGGTCAGTCCGATGTAGTCGGTCGGGTTGCCGATGATGCCCCACCCGCCTACCGACGGACCGGACACCAGCCCGTGTCCGATCACGACGTAGAGAACCGCCGTGATCGCCAGGGTGGACATGACCATCGTCATGATGTTGAGGACGTTCTTCGATCCGACCATGCCACCGTAGAAGAAGGCCAGGCCGGGGAACATCAGCAGGACGAAGACGAAGGCCGCCAGCATCCATGCCAGGTCGGCATTGGCGGCGAGTATGGGTTCCATGAGCGATCTTTCGGTTCAGGGACTCTACGAGAAGTCGAGGTGTTCGGGACCTGAGCTCACGGGCATCATTGACCGCGTAGATATGCGACGACGCTGTCGCGGTAGTCGAGGAATCCCTTGTAGGCGGCGATGTCCTCGCCGAGCGTCTCGATGACGGTCGCCAGCTGACCGGCCCACTCGGGTATTCGCTTCACGTCCTCGAGCGAGGCCATGAATGTCCGAATATTGAACGTCACCGCACCCGACATCGGCAACCGGACGAAGTGTTCGAGCTCGATTCGCAGTCGTGCGCGGGCGAAATCGCCGTCGGCGACCATGCCCGGGACGTCGGCTGCCCACTCCGGCAGTTCCTCGAGGCTGACGTCGAGCTTGTGCGAGTCCGACGCCGACAGCGTCCAGTTCACCCGGCGATACACCTGATCGGCGGGTAGCCTGCGCAGGAACTGCTCGGCGCGGGCGACGATGCCTTCGCGGAGCATGCGGGGAACGGGCGCGTGGATCTGGTACATGTCCATGCCGACGTCGAACGACACCGACCAGGCGGCGGCGAACGTGACCACTCCTGCGTCGAAGTACAGGTGTCCGTCGCGTTCGGTGACGAGGAGCAGGTCGTCGGGCACCTCCCGCGCCAGGAACTCCATCGGTCCGCACGGGAGAGTGGCCGCGTCGCCGAGGACGAACTCCTGGTCTGTGCCGAGAAGCCGGTTGCGCCAATGCAATCGGCCGTCGCCGTGCTCGGTCAAGGTCATATCGTCGGGATAGGCATGGCCGAGATCGCGGAGGTAGTACAGCAGCAGGTCCCAGCACGCGAGTTCCATACCGGGGAGCACCCGCACCCGTGTCGGGTCGGCGTCGAGGATGCGACGCCGCTCGGCCATGATCTCCAGATACTCCGCACCGCCTAGATCGACCAGATGCCTGCCCCATTCGCCCGCACGCGTCGCGTGGGGGATGCGCGCCGGCTCGACGTTCACGCTGTAGGAGAACTCTTCCAGGTCGTCCGGGAAGGGCCAGGGCAGGTTCGCCAGGTGGTCCACCCTCCGGGTCGGAAACGAATCGATGCTCACAGGTCCACCTCGATGTCCTGGCCGCGCGACACACAGCACAACATGGCGTCGCCCATGGCCTTCTCGTCGTCGGTCAATACGAAGTCGCGGTGCTCGATCCGGCCGCGTCGGACGGGGATTCGGCATTCGCCGCACACGCCCTGACGGCACCGGTTGGGCACCGGGACCCCGCTGTCGAGCAGCCGCTGCAACAGTGACACACCCGCGGGTACGTCGACACGGGCGCCGGAGGACGCGACGGTCACCGTGAACGGATCGCCGGGGTCCTGTTCCGGCGCCGTGAAGCGCTCGAGATGGACCCGCGCGCTCGGCCACCCGGCGGCCTCCGCGAGCTGTGTGTAGGTCTCGAGCAGCGACGTGGGACCGCAGGCGTAGGCGTGCGTGCCGAGCGGCTGGGCACGCAACCGGTCGGCGATGACCTCCACGGTGGCCGCGGCACCGGACACCTCGTGCAGGGTCACGGTGGGTTGCGCCGCGAGTGCACGCAGGTCGTCGATGTGGGCACCGCACCCCCGACGATAGGAGTACACGATGTCCGCCCGACGTCCGTCACGAGCGAGCGCACGGGCGTGGGACAACACCGGGGTCACCCCTATCCCGCCCGCCACCAGCAGCGCACCGTGCTGGTCGAGGACCGGCGGGAACATCGAACGCGGGCCCTCGATCTCGACGACGGCGTCCTCGACGAGGTTGTCGTGCAACCAGTCCGAGCCGCCGCCGGCACCGCGTCGCATCACCGAGATGCCGTAGCTCGTCGGGTACATCCCGTCGTCGACGAGCGAGTACGCATTCCGTTGCCCGCCGGCGGAGACGATCAGATGACTGCCCGGCTGGTATGAGGTGAGGAACGGCGCCGCGTCGTCGGCCGGCCCGAACCGGAAGTGTGTCACCTCGTCGGTGAGCCGTCGTACCGCGAGGACCCGCATCGGTCGCGGACCCGTCACATAGGCGGGATGGAGGTGGGCCGGGTACTCCCCCACGACGACCGCGGTCATGCGTCGTCTCCCACGGCAGAACCGAGGAAGCCACCGATCACGGGCGAATGATGTTCGTGCACCTCGAGATCCCGAGCACAACCGGGACACGCGACGGTACCGCCGACGACCGCGTCGACACGGAAGGTGTCGCGACAGTGCGCGCAGTAGAGCGGCAGGTCGCGCGTGTGGGTGACGTACGACGACAACTCCGCCGCCACCGCGCCGGCGGCACGCGCCATCGCCAGCGCGGTCAGCACCTCGTACTGCCCACCGGTCACCAGGATCCGGGTGCCGGTGCGGCACTCGTCCAGGGCCGAGCGCAGGGCGGAACGGTCGTGCGACCCGACGAGCGTGTCCAGGACCAGCAACCGCGTCTGGCCGGCCGCCTCGGCCGCTCCGACCCAGTTCCGGGACACGTGCGCGGCTTCGGCGTCGTCCCCGATCGCCACGATGAGAAAGGCCGAGCCGGTGGTGTCGACGGCCGGCGGCGAGGCGGGCCAGCGTGGCATGCCGGGTCCGGGTGTCGCGATCGGCGCGGGTGCGGCGGCACGAAGCCACTGTGCCGCACGATCGCGGAACTTGATGATGCCCTTGTAATCGGCCATGTCGCCGGGCAATTCGTCCAGCACCTCGGCGGTTCGTCGACGCCACGCCTCGACGGTCGCGAGTTGTTCGAGCGACAGCATGTAGGTCCGGATCAGGAACATCACCGCACCCGAATCGGGGAGCCGGATGAGATGTTGCACCTCGACGCGGAGATGCACTCGCCTGCCGAACTCGTCGTCGGGCACCTGCTGGATCGTCTCCCGGTCGGGTCCCCACTCGTGATAGATCTCGGTCGAGACGTCGAGTCGGCGGTCGATCGTCAGGGTCCAGTTGGTCCGTCGGTAGGGCTCATGGGGTTGGAGACGTTTGAGGAATTCGTGGGCACGCGTGATGACGCCCTCCTGGCGTACGCGCGGCACCGGCCCGTGGATCTCGAGAAAGCTCATCCCGACGTCGAATCCGAAGCTCCAGTCGGCGGCGAAGGTGACGACCCCGGCGTCGACGAAGAGCTGATCGTTGCGCTGGTCGAGGAGTGCGATGTCCTCCTGGACCTGAGAGGTGATGTACCGCAACGGCTCCTCGGGGAGAGTCGCGGGGTCGCCGTAGCGGAAGTGCTGCTCGATCCCCAGGATGTCGTTGCACCACGACCAGGTGTCGGCTCCGGTCGACCGGAGCCGCATCTGGTCGGGGTAGGTCGCGTCGAGCTCGCGCATCATGGTCAACATCGCATCCCACGCGGCCGGGACCATGTGCGGCAACACCGCGTGACGGGTCGGATCGGTGGCGAGGATCATCGCACGCCGGTCGAGCTCGGCGCGGTACTCCGAATCGACGTCGACGACTGCAGCACCCCACCGGCCCGCGGCGGTGGTCACCGGCACCTGGGCCGGCTCGACGTTCGTGCTGTACCGATAGCGGTCTTCGGGGAACGGGAACGGGAAACCGGCGACGAGGTCCGGCATCGTGCCGGCTCCGGTCGGCGGGTCGAACAGGGTCGTCACAGCGGAACCTCCAGTGTGGTTGCGGCGGCCGCGCGTGAGACGCACGGCATGATGGCGTTGCCCGCGTCCTTCTCCTCGGTGCTCAGGTAGAGGTCACGGTGGATCGGGGCGCCGCCGACAACGGGTATGCGGCACTGCCCGCACACCCCCTGCCGGCAGAGGTTCGGCACGGCGACGCCGTCGCTCTCGAGGGCATCCAGCATGCTGGTCCCCGACGGCACGTCGACCGTTCGGCCCGAGGCCGTCAGCGCCACGCGGAACGGGTCGCCGTCGTCGAGGGCGCCGACACCGAACCGCTCGAAATGCACTCGCGAGCCGGGCCAGCCGGCATCCGTGGCGGCGGCGACCACCGCGTCGATCATCGCGGACGGTCCGCAGACATACAGGTGCGTCCCGATCGGTTGCCGCCGAAGTGCTTGTGACAGGCGGTCGGTGAAAGAGACACGGTCGGTGAACAATTCGGCACGAGACCCAGCGAGTGCGGTGACCTCGTCGAGATGCGCCGCCGCCGACTCGCGAAAGGCGTAGAGAAGCTGGACATCACGATGCCAACGGGCCGCCGCGCGGAGGTGTGACACCATCGGCGTGATCCCGATCCCACCGGCGATCAGGAGGTGTTTGCGCGCCCGGGCGATCGGTGCGAACGCGCTGCGCGGCAGCCCCACCGGCACGACCGCGCCGACGTCGAGTTCGTCGTGAAGCCATCGTGATCCGCCGTTCCCGTCGTGGAGGCGGAGCACCGAGATCGAGTACTCCGACGGATGTGTGCCGTCACCGGTGAGGCTGTAGGCGTTGGTGGCGGCGCCCGCGTGCACGACCAGGTGGCTGCCCGGGACGTAGCCGGGCAGCGGCCGTCCGCCCGGGTCGGCGAAGGTGATCGTGCGGATGTCTCGCGACGGCGCGCTGACGGCGGTCACGACGAGGTCCATCGTCGTCGCGGCGGATGCCCGGCGCGCGACGGACTCGGTCATGCTCATCTCGGCGACTCCGGTGTTCATGAGACGGGTTCCTCGACTGATTCGGTGTCCGGACAGGCCGGCTGGGCGGTCTCGGCGTCGACCATGAACCCCAGATAATGTCCGGTTCGACGCGAGACGTGGTGGTACACGAGCAGGTCACGCCGGCATCCGGCGCACGGAACGACGTCGTCGACAGACGCGGTCGCGCGGGTGACCGATCGGCAGTGCGCGCAGAAGACCTCCACGACGACCTCCGGCGCAGAAGTCACCGGTACGACCGAGATCTCGTCGTCCTCGAGTCCGGCGCCGAGCGCGACCGCCCGCAGGGTCAGCGCCGATCCCGCATCCGCGGCTATCCACACCCGCACGCCGACAACGGCTTCGGCCAAGGTGCCGGCGAGCTGGGCAGCAGCGGAGTCGGCGTCGGCGTGGATACGCGTGGTGGCACGCGGAGGCAGCGCCGATTCCCAGCGTGCGAGGGTCTCGACGACGTCCCCGACACCGACCAGCACGTAGGAGCTGCCGGTCGGCGCGGGCGTCGTTTCCTCGCTCGGATCACCGGGGCGTGCCCATTTCGGCACGCTGGAGAAGGCGATCTGCGACATGGCCGCGGCTCAGAGGAGCGTGGCGTCGCGCAGCCCGGTGTAGAAGGCGAGCGCGTAGTCGGGGGTGCTGAAGTAGATCTTCGAGCCCTTCGGGAAGAAGATCGCGTCCTTGGCCTTGGCCACCGTCTTCTGCCCGGTCTCCTTGTTCTCGAGGAGGAACTCGCCTTCGAGGACCACCTTCATCTCGTCGTACTCGTATTCGTAGTACAGCGGTTCGTCGGTGTGGCGCAGCTCGAAGTAGCCGCTGCACATGGGACTTCCGTCCGGGTTCTCGTAGACGTCGCCGATGAAGCCCTGGGTGCCCGGGTACTCGGCCTCGGGCATCTTCGGCAGATCCTCATATCCGCCGCTCGTCACGCGGAACTCCAACGCCTTGGCACTCTCGATGGTCACGTTGCTCCTCCATATGTTTCACGGGGCGTACTCGCGGAAGGTGATACGTCGATGACGTCGCCGTACCACCCGCGACGCGGTCGACTCCCCTCAGTGGACTTTGTCCCCTGTTATGAAACAAGCGTCGTGTTTCGGAAGTGTGACGACTCTGTAATGGCGTGCTACGCGACTCGCCGGCCCCCGAGCGACGGCACTCGCGCACGATCATGTCCGGGCCCCGCGCCCCGGCGAGCGCTGTCCGTTTCGGACCCCAGCGCCCCGGGTACCGCGGTCGGCAAGCCGGTTCAGCCCCTCGCGAGCGATCCGGCCCAGGTGCCCGGTTGAGAACCCAGCCGGGCACCGCCCCGGCGCCCCGTTCTCTCCGAACCTGCGACCGTCTCGTTCGGTCCCGCTTTTCGCCCAGCGCGGCAACGTATCCCGCGACCTTGTTGCGTCTGCGACCAGACTCTGACAACATACGTTCTCAGTTTGATCGGAGGGCTCTGTGGGACATCGTCGTCAGTGGGTGACGGTTGCCGTCGCGGCCGGAGAAGCGGACGCGACAGTTCGTGCGAGTGACGTCGTCGACCGCGGTGGGTTGTCTGACGTGCGTCCCACCTGTACCTCGAACCCGGACGCGTGGTTCCCGGAACAGGCCGCCGGACCCCGGAGCCTGGCGAACCGTCACGCCCTCGACGGGTGCGTCCGCTGTCCGATCCGTTCCAGCTGCGCCCGACTCGCCCTCGACGATCCGACCCATCTGACCGGGATCTGGGCGGGTGTCTACGTTCCCCCGCCGGGGAACCAGCACCGGGCGCGCACCCATGCGCTGAACCGCCTGCAATCCATCGGCTTTCCGCAGACTCACCCGCACGAGGACCGCCGGACCACAGCGTGAACCGGAACAGGTGATCGACGCCCCGGCGCTCGCCGACCGCGGGAGTCGCGATTACCTGAGAGGTAGTGGCTTTCACGACGCTCCGCGCCGAATCTGGGATCAGGACGATTCCCGGAGGAGGTGTCCGATGACCGCCGCACCGACCATTGCGAGCACACCGACCATCGCGAGCACGAGGCCGCCCACGCTCGTCGCACCCACGACCTCGAGCCCACGCTGGCTGACTGCGGTGATGCGGTGCGACCGGGCCCTGTCGTCCTGGTTCATCGGGGCAGGGTTCTTCTTCGCACCGATCCTGCTGATTCTCGACCCGTGGCCGGTCGCCGTAGCCATCGCCTGGGTGGCGATCTCGGTGTCCGGGTTGTGGCTCGGCCTGCTCGGCGTGTTCATGGCCGCCGGTCTCGCCCAGGTGCTGCGCGCGGGCGACGAGATACCCGACGAGTTCTGGTCCGGTCTGCTGGACTACCGAACCCGGTGAACGGGCGGACCCGGGAGCCGGAACGCTAGGCCGGCTCGGGTACTCCGACCTTCGGCGCACCGGTTCGGCCTCGGACGAGCGCAGCCGCCGCGATGAGCACGAGCGACAGGCAGGCCGCGACGACGAACGCGAGATGAATGCCGTCGGCACCCGCCTGCAGCGGGTCCACCCCGTCGTCGACGGCCGACTGCGTACCCCGCGACATCAGCGTGATGAACAAGGCGGTCCCGGCCGCCCCGGCGACCTGCTGAACCGTGCTGACCGTCGCGCTCCCGTGCGAGTACAGTTCCGGGCTCAGCGATCCCAGCGCCGAGGTCATCAGCGGGGTCAGACCGAAAGCGATTCCGGCACTGAGGATCACGTGGGCCGCGATCACCATGCCCAACGACGATCCGGCGTCGAGCGTGGTGAGCAACCACGTGCCCGCGCTGACGGCCACCGTGCCGGGCAGAACCAGCGGTCGCGCGCCGACCTTGTCGAACAGCGCTCCCACGAACGGTGCGAGCAAACCCATCACGAGACCGCCGGGCAACAACACGAGGCCGGTGGTCAGGACGTCCTTGCCCATCACATTCTGTAGATACAGAGGCAGCAGGATGAGAGCGCCGAAGAGGGTCAGCATGAAGCCGGCCATCAGCACGACGGCCAGGCGGAACGGCGCGATCGCGAAGGTCCGAAGATCGAGCAGCGCCAGGCCGCGGTCGGCGAGCTTGAGCTGTCGCACGACGAACAGGGCCAGCGCGACGGCGCCGACGAGCAGCGGGACCCACGCCGGGATCGGGGCGTGACCGCCCGCCGATTCTCCGATGGTGCTCAGGCCGTAGACGACTCCGCCGAAGCCCAGTGCCGACAGCGGGACCGAGATGATGTCGAGCTGTGCGGGCCGCCGCTCGGTGACATTGCGGACGAACACCCCGCCGAGGATCAGCGCGCCGATCGCGATGGGCAGCACGATCCAGAACATGGCCCGCCAGCTGAGGGACTGCAGGATCAGACCGGACACCGTCGGTCCGACGGCCGGTGCGACGGCGATGACGATGGAGACCAGTCCCATCGTCCGGCCGCGGTTCTGCTCCGGGACGACGTTGAGGATCGTCGTCATGAGCAGCGGAACCATCAACGCGGTGCCGGATGCCTGGACCACGCGCGCGATGATCAGCAGCTCGAATCCCGGCGCGAGGGCGGCGACGAGGGTGCCGACGGTGAACAGGGTCATCGCCGCGATGTAGATCGACCGGAGGGTGAACCTCTGCATCAGATACCCGGTGATCGGGATGACGATCGCCATGGTCAGCAGGAAGCCGCTGGTGAGCCACTGCGCGGTGGCGGCGGTGATGTCGAGGTCGGTCATCAGGGTGGGCAACGCGACGCTGAGGATCGTCTCGTTGAGGATCACCACGAAGGCTGCGACGAGCAGCACACCGATGAGCAGCACGGCGCTGCGATCCGTGCCGGTGTCGGTTCGATTGTCGGTGCCCTGCAGGGCGGCGTTCTCGGTCACTGTCGTTCTTCCATCACGTCGGTCGTCCGGTCGATCACACGACGAAGCTACCGGATCATGGCAGTGTCTGCCAAAGTGGCAGAAAATGACACCGCGACGAGGTGCGCGCTAGGCTCGACGCATGCCAGATTCCTCCGAGACCGGTGGGTTGCGCGCCCGCCGGCGGGATGCGACCCGCATGGAGATCCATGAGGCCGCGGTGGACTTGTTCGAGCGCAACGGTTTCGACGAGACGACGGTCGACGAGATCGCCGCCGCCGCAGGGGTCTCGCCGCGGACCTTCTTCCGCTACTTCCCGACCAAGGAAGAGTGCGTGCTCTTCGACCGCTTCGGCTTCGAGCAGGCACTGGACGCGCGTCTGGCCGACATCGATCCCGACAGCCTGGCGCTCGCCGACATCGAGAGCGTCTATCGGGCGCGCCTGGAGGGGTTCGACGACCGCAGCGACGACGTGTCGGCACACTTCCTTCGAGTGCAGAAGCTGGTGCTGGCGACCCCGACCCTGAGCCGCGCGGCACTCGGCCGACACGCCGACACCTGTCGGCGACGACCCGAGTCGCTCGGCGATCGCAGCTCGGCGCGGACCAAGAGTCAGATCCGGATGATCCTCGAGATCGCCAACCTCGAGGTCCAGTGCGCGTTCGAGGAGTGGGTCGAGTTGAACGAAACCGGCCAGGGCCCCGCACTGCTGGACGTCTACGACGATGTCTGTCGTCGTATCCGGGAGTTGTAGGCCGTACGTCCTGGAAGCTCAGTCAAGCCAATCCAGTACAGATGCCGCAGTCCAGCTCTGCTGCATACTGCCGAGCGGCTCACCGGTGAACGGCTCGTAGTACTCCGCGAACGAACCGTCGGTGGCTTGACGGAGTCCCTCCTCGCGCAGACGTGCGGACCGCTCGGTCCAGCCGCGGCGGGCGAAGGCCCAACTGAAGAGCCAGGTCATCACCGGCCAGACCGGACCGCGCCAGTACTCGCGGGGGCGGAAGTCCGCCGAGATCGGTGACGTCGACGGCGGGACCGCGTAGCGCAGGTCCGGGTGGCCGCAATACCGCGGACCGTCGAAGAGGCGCAGCAGTGCGCGTTCGCGTTCCCGGGAGAGGCCGCCGCACAGCAGCGGCGCGAACACCGCGATCGTCTCGGTGTTGATCCACGAGTTGGCCCGCAGGTCGAAATCCCTTGCGGCGCCGTTGCGGTCGTTGGCGGCAGAGACAACACCGGCCCGGAAGCGGTCGGCCCACGCGCGGAGGTCCCGCACATCCGACCGCGGCTTGGAGTAGTCCTCGCCGATCGTCGCGAGCACGTCGCAGGCGACGGCGAAGATCGCGCTGACGAAGACGTCCTCGACGGCGAAGCTCATCGCCTTCGGGAGCAGCTCGTCGTCGTAGTTCGCGCGCTTCATCTGCTCGACGAGCCAGATGTAGCGGTCGTATTCGAGGTCGGTGGGACGCATCGAGAAGTCGTCGACATGGTCGAGGTCGGCGCGTTGGTACGGCGGAAGGTCTTCCCCAGGAACGACATTGGCGTATGCCGAATCCCAGCGGGGGGAATTGTCCATACCCGATTCCCAGCCGTGGAAGATCGTGATCCGGCCGCGCCCGTTGGGATCTCGTGCGTGCGCGAGCCAGCGGTGCCATCGGACGAGGGAACTCCAGCGCCGGTCGATGAACTCGTTGGCGACGGCACGCGTGGTGCGACCGTGGCGCCGGGAGTGATCGAGGATCCGCTGTACCGCTATCGCGTGTACCGGTGGCTGGGTGATGCCGGAGGTGTCCGGGAAATCCGGCGCGCACTCGGCCAACCGGGCGCACTCCCAGCGACCCGGCCCGGGGAAGTAACCGTCGCGACCGTTCGCGAACACGATGTGCGGGATCATGCCGTTGCGCCACTGCGCCGACAGCAGGGTGTCCATCTCGATGACAGCCCGCTCCACCGACAACGGTGCGAGGCCAACCGTCACGAACGCCGCATCCCAGCTCCACATGTGCGGATACAACTTCGGTGCAGCGCTTGTCATCGTGCCCAGGTCATTGCCTCGGAGCAGGTACGCGGCACGTGCCGACAACTGCGTTGGGGTGAATCCGTACCTGGCCACGTCGACGATTGTGCCCCGCCCCGTCGGCCTCTGCTCATCGAACCCGACGGGGCTCCCGGTCACCGAACCCCAGTAGGGTCGGGGTGTGCCCACCGCGTTGATCACCGGGGCGAGCCGTGGCCTCGGAGCCGAGATCGCCCGCCAGCTCGCACCGACCCACGACCTCCTGCTGGGCGGTCGCCCCTCCCCCGAACTCGATCGACTGGCCACCGAACTCGACGGCGCGAGCACCTTCGCCGTCGACCTCACCGAATACGACGAGGTCGAGGCCGCCGTGGAGGCCATCAGCGAACTCGACGTGCTCGTCCACAACGCCGGGGTGGCCAGCAGCCTCGAGCCGGTCGCGGAGACCCCGGTCGAGGAATGGCACCACATCCTCGAGGTGAACCTCGTCGCCGTCGCCGAACTCACGCGGCTGCTCCTGCCCGCCCTGCGGACGGCCGGCGGCCACGTGGTGTTCATCAACTCGGGTGCGGGACGCCGCGTGAACGCCGGATGGACACCGTATGCCGCGAGCAAGTTCGGGGTCCGCGCTCTCGCCGACGGTTTACGCGCCGAGGAACCGACCCTCCGGGTGACGTCCGTCTTCCCCGGGCGGATCGACACGGACATGCAGCGCGACATCGTCGCCATCGAAGGAAACGAGTACGACGGGTCGAAGTTCTTGCGTCCCGCGACCGTCGCCCGTGCGGTCGTACAGGCCGTCCACACCCCGGCCGACGCCCATCCGGAGGAGATCGTGCTGAGGCCCACGGGTCGGGGCTGACCCGTCCGAACCGGCTTCGCCCGACCCGGTCTAGGACGACCGGACGATGTCACCCAGTTTCCAGCTCTGGTCGAAGTAGCTCTCCAGCGGACCGTACAGGCGGAAGTACGAGAACCAGTGCTGACCGGGGACGGTCTGTATCCAGTTGCTCTCCCGGCCGGCCGGTGCGTGCGGCCCGAACCAGAGGTCCACGGAACCGTCGACGTTGTAGTCGAGATCGGCGTCTCGCGATCCGCGGTCGCCGCGCTGCTGCTCGTTGTCGACGAGACATCGCGTGTCGGCGTCGTACACCGTTGCCGACCAGAACAGTTTCGCCGGCGGGTCTGCGGGGACGCGCAGGGTGTAGTCCTGTCCGCCGTCGAGCCATTGGTCGTCACCGTCGGTGTAGCAACTCAGATACGCCTGCCCAAGCCCCGGGGTCGTACTCTTCATCGCTGCGGAGAAGCTCACCGCCTCGTAGAACCACGCGGCTCTCTCGAGGAGCTGATCGTGGAATCGGGCACGTTGACTCGACTGGTCCAGTGCCAGCACGAGGTCCCAGTGCCGGTCCGGCCAGTACGTCGAACCCGGGAACCGCTTGGCGAACGTATTCGCCTGAGCCATCAGTTCCCCGGCGGCAGCAGCGGTCTCGAGGATCGACGTCACCCGGGAGTCGGGCTCGAACGGTTTGCCTTTCTCGATGCCCAGCGCGGCGAGCATGGCCATGTAGAACCGGTCGCGCTCGTCGACGACTTCGCGCTGATAGATGTCGTGCAACCGGACCCAGTAGTCGAGTCCCCGCGGTTGGTCCCCCGACCAGGGCCGTCCCTCGGGAGACACCACCCTCGTCGCCGGCGGAGCGGCCCGCTCGGCGAACGGGTAGATCCGGACCTGCTCGACGAGCTGCTGGGCTCGCGCTGGGTCCGGGTCGAGGGTGCGGAAACCGAACATGATGTTCATCCCGCTGGCGTGCTGGACGTAGAAACCGTCAGCCGAATCGGGCACAGACCCGCCCGGAGGGATGACGAGGTGCTTGCCCCCCATCCCGCCATCGGGCCCCATCTCCCCCATGACCCCGATCTCTCGCTGCCAGAAGTCCGACAGGCCACCCGCGGTCGGTCCGGGCGGGAGCTCGATCACCAGCGGACCGGTCTCACCCAGGTCGAAGAAATTCAGGATGTACGGGGTGGTGGCGTTGGCCGTGATCAGACCGAGCCGATCCCGGTAGGTCACATAGTGGACGATGTCGGATTCCGTGGCGCCGAACACCTCCCGGTGGACTTTCTGCCACTGCGCATAGGACACCAACGGCAGCGCCCAGAGGTAGACCTGACAAGCCATCTGATAGTCGAGTTCGTCGAACACGACGGGTATGTCGTCCCGGTGCGGGAGTTCGCCGTCGCGGCGGACCTGCCCCAATCGACCCGGTAATGCACTCACAGGAACCTCCGGACTTCGGCACGCGCGATCGACGTGGGTTGCCAGAATGCCGGCACGGCCGACCATGCCAGTGTGCATCAGCACGGCGCGCGACACGGCCTTTGCGGTAGTCGGCGCGGCGGCCGGCGAGCCAGGGGCCCGAAGATGGACGACGCTGGGGAATGGGACGTACAGTTCGTGCTCAGGTGCACCGGGACCCGTCGCCTTCGTGCTGCGGACCGCCTACCTCCCGGTGAACATGGTGATCACACCCCCGCCGTCGCTGACGGTTCGGATTGCGTTGTTCGAGTACGGATGCTGCCGCACACCGCCTGCGGTCGGTGAGACCGTCACGGGCACTCTCTTCGCCCATCCCACCGCGTCTGACCGGTCGCCGGTACGCGTGACCGGCTGGGACCGCGATCGCGACCTGGTCACTGTCGATGGAGGGGTCGCGCGGTGGGAACCGACCCGCGGCAACCCCTTCGACCAACCCGTCGGCATCTGGCTGTCCTGGCACTCCGACGGCCTACCCGGCGTCGAGGCCACCGCAACCATCACCCGCGTCGGCCAGATCTACCTCGGCACGACTGCCGACCCAGGCGGTGAGACCGTGCGGCCGGCGGAGCGCGTCGAGAGGTTTCCCGAACCCCTGATCACCCCGGCCGGCGCGTTCGAACCCGGCGGCGCCGTCGTGACACTCACCGACCTCGTGCTCGTCGAACCCACCCCACAGCAGATCACCGACTACCGGGCAGAACTGGAAATCGCCAGGCGGACACTCCACATCACCGCACCACCGACGTATTTCGGGCCCACCGTTGCTCACCGCGGGGACCGGATCGCCGTCGACCTCGACAATCCCACGGCCCAGAGCAGAAACCGGCCTCCCGGCATCGGCGGACTCGTCACCGGCGTCATACGCCAGATCGACGAAGCTGTCCCCGGCCCGGCCGGAATCATCGCCTACCGGCGCGCACCAGCCGGCACCCCCACGTCGGACATCACCAACGACATGTTCGTCGTCCTGGTCCTCGACGAGCCATCATGACCCAGCGGCAACATCCCCAAACGAGTACGGAGTCCATTTCAAGGCGCTCGAAGTTGCTGCTGCAGAGATGAACTGGGCATCTGACTGAGGTCGGCCCGAGTGTTGCGGCCGGGGTCAGGCGACGTCGCCATCCTGCCGGCGGCGTCGGCGTTCGAGTTCACCTCGTCGGCGCTGCTCCTCAGCGCGTGCGCGGACCTGTCGCAGGAACTCCGCATCTGCGGCCGGGTCCTGCGGCACATACCTACCCGGCCGGTCATACTCCGGGAACTCCGACACCACCGCACGCGACGGCCGACGCTCACCCGGGCCACGTCGCGCTCGGCGCCGACGGCGAGCACGAGGACGGCCGAAGATCAGCCACACCACCGTCCCGACGATCGGCACGGCGATGACCATCAACAGCCATCCCCACCGCGGGAACAACCGCACGCCGGTGTCGTCGCGGCACAACACATCGATCAATCCGACCACCCACGCCAACAGGACCAGACCAACAATCACCGAGGAGTAGGGCAGCGCCGGACTACCGATCATCATCAGATCCCACAACACCGCGTACACACCCACTTCACCCGAACCGACACCAACCTCCGCGCATGCTTTCACACCCGGTACGAAACGGATAGACGCAGTTTCGAGGACAACTCGCCGGGCCCCGGCCCGGGAGTTCCCGTTTCTGTGTAAGCCCGCAAGTATCCCCACTATTGGGTCTGAATTGCTATAGTTAGCTCTGCAAAGCATCGTGTTGACTGCGCAGCTATTCGGGGAGCAGCAATGGCAACAAATGAAACGCCGAGCGAGAAAACGGCCACGCATTCTCAGGGCGGCGTCGCACGTCCCGGCTGGAGCCTGGGGACGCGAGCAACGATTGTTCTGGCCGCAGTCACAGTCGTGCTGTTTGTCCTACATGTTGTTGTGTCGGCTCCTGCCTGGCTCGTTTGGATAGCCGGCGGGTTCACGCTGGCTGCGTTCGTCGTGGCGTTGATCCGACGAGCGCAACGCTCCGCCGAGCTTGAGCAAGACCTCTACTGAGAACCGCCTCGCCGCGGGCAGGCATGTAGTGGGGACGTTCATGGATTCTGCATACTTTCGTCGCTGGTGGCGAACTATTCTGCCGTGCAATGTGATTCGCCGAATCCATTTGCTTTCACACAGACCTCGCGCGCGGCCGTCATCGGGTTACGCTGTCCGAGTAGTGCTTACGCATCATCTGGGTTATCTCGTGTCGTACAGGGACTCCAGTTTGGTGAGCATTCTGTGCATGTGTGGATCGAACCGGCCAGGGTCATCCGCCCTGATTTCCGCTGCTGACCACCAGCGCACCGATCGGTACTCGTCATAGTCGACCGTCAGCATTGCGTGCTCGGGCAGTTCAAGCAGATACCAGAGACTCACGTCGTTGTGGACGTTCGCCGAGCCGACGGTGTCAGTGATCGTCACAAACAGAGGATGAGGCCCGGTCGACGGGTTGAAGTTCGCTGACACCCCGAGCTCCTCGAGGCGCTCACGCTCGACTGTTGCTGCCGGATGCTCACCTGGCTCCACATGTCCCCCCGACGGAAGCCACTTGCCGGCTTTGATGTGGTCACCCAGCAGGAATGATCGACTACCGGGATCGGTGATCAGGAAGTACGCGACCAGATGGCGGACAGGTGCGACAGGATCGGCCGTCCGACGAAACACATCCGACGTCGACGTCAACCACCGCAAAACCTCGACTCGATGCGCTGTCTCGAGCTCGTCGATCGGCTTCAACGCCCGCACCTCGTCCGAGATCGCAGCGACAATGCCGGCGTGGTCCTGGATGGGCATGGCAGCAACTTTAGGAGGCTCGGACGCGCACGCCGGAGTCACCACTCGCCCTCAGCGGGTAGCACGAGGCACCGAACGGACGAATTGGCGGTTCTCGTTGGTTGAACTCTGTTGTCCGGCAACTGTTTTACGGAGCTTCTGACATGATCCACCGATCACGCGTCGAGCCCTGAGGGCGCGCCCAGATCGGCCTACTCGGGTCGCGCGGGATGACGACGACAACGCTGAACTGCGACTGGGTCCGTTGTGTCGTCATGCCGGTGGCGTGTTCGGCCAACGAGAGTGTTATTTCGCGAGACGCTGTTCGGTGATCATCGACGTGACGAGGTCGCGCTTGCGGGTGAGGTCGGCCATCGCATTGTCGATGTCGAGGAGTTCATCTCGGATCAGTGCTGCCACCTTGGGGCACATTTCCACCTGATCGCCGTTCACACACGGCAGCACGTGACGAATCGTATCGATGGAGAAACCAGCCGCGAGCAGCCGTTTGATGCGGCCGACCTGTTCTACCGTTCCCTCGCCGAAGTCGCGGTACCCGTTGCTGTTCCGGGCTGTGGCGAGCAATCCGTGGGCGTCGTAGTGTCGCAGCGACCGCGCGGACACACCTGTCAGCCGCTGCACCTCACCGATTCTCATGGCCTCGCCTCCTGGTACGAACTTGCCCGCCCACCGTGTGACCCTGCGCACGCCGCAGCGGTTGGTGCCGATTCACCCTTGACCCTCACATTGGGGTCAGAGTTTAGCGTCGATCGACATGAGCCACTCGACAGCGCGCACCGAACCCGACACCGTCGCCACGGGCGTCGGGCCGCCCCTCGTGCTGGCACACGGTGCGGGTGGTTCGATCAGCCTGAATTTCGGTCATGTGATCGATGCGATGTCGTCTCACAGGCGCGTGGTGGGCGTGAACTACCCCGGTTCAGGGACCACACCGCGGGCGTCAGACCCCCTCGACCTCGGCGATCTCGCCGACTCCCTGGTTGCCGCAGCGGTCGCCGACGGCCACGAACGTTTCCCGGTAGTCGGGCTCTCTCTGGGATGTGCCGTCGCCCTCACCGCAGCGCATCGGCACCCAGAGCGGGTATCCGGACTCGTCCTGACCGTCGGATTCGCCCGCGCTGACGCTCAGATTCGGTTGGTGGTCGACTTGTGGCGATCGCTCGCTGCGACAGATCCGCTGATGCTGGCGAGACTCCTGGTGATGCTCTCTGCGCCCACCGTCCTCGCCGGATTGACCCTCGACGCGCTGGAGCACGCAGTCCAGGACACCGCTGCGACACTTCCCGCGGGAGGACCCGATCAGGCCCTGCTCGCGGTGTCTCTCGACGTAACCGCCGCCGCGGCCGGAATCAGCGTTCCGGCAACGGTGATAGTGGCGGGGCAGGATCGCATCGTGCTCCCCACCACCACTCGCGCGTTGGCGCACACGATCCCCGGCGCAAAGATGATCGAGTATCCCGGCGCCGGTCACATCTTCACACCCGATGAAACCGCGGTGTGGATCACGGACATCAATGACTTTCTAGACACACACCGTCTATGACCGGCGCGCGTTCGGATCCGGCCGTCGTTGCAGGCTGGACCAGGGCCTCCGCCACCTTGGCCGGTGCGCTGTTTGTCTACATGACAGCCGAGATGTTCCCGGTGGGCGTGGTGCCCGAGCTCGCTGTGGCGCTGGGCTGCTCCCAAGCGGCCGCGGGCACCCTGCTCGCGGTGTACGCGATAGCGGCCGGCGCCGCGATCATTCCGGTGGTCTTACTGACGCGCCACCGAGATCGCCGCCAGCTCATCGTCGTCTCGCTGCTCGTCTTGGCAGCATCCCAGGTGGCCTTCGCGCTCGCCGACAATTTGTGGTGGGCCTATACCGCGCGGGTGGTCGCCGCCATTCCCCACGGCTTGTTGTGGTCAACGGTCCCCACAGTCGCCGCGTCGATGAACGTGGGAGCACCGGGCCGGGCGACAGCAAGGGTTTTCGTCGGCGGGGCGTTGGGCCTTGTCATCGGGGCCCCGGCCGTCACCGCAGCAACCGGCGTGATCGGATGGCGCGCGACCGCAGTGTCGGTGGGTTTGGTCGCGGCCCTGCTCGCCGCCGCCGCCCGGGTGACCCTCACGTCCGGGGGCGCCGCCACGCACGCCGATTCACCCCGACCGAGCCGCGTACGCCGCCTCCCGACCGTCCCGGCGCAGGTATGGGGCATCAGCGCCGCCACGGTGGCCGTGGTGACGGCCTGCTACATCCCCTACACCTACCTCTCGGTTCTGGCCGCCGACGTCGAAATCCGGTCTACGTCCTTGTCCCTACTGCAAATCGGCTACGGGGCCGCCGGTCTGATCTCGATATCGCTGGTCGGTCGCTTCCTCGACGACCGATTGCGAACTGTCCTGGCAATCATTCTCGCCGGCCTGGCAGCCGCGCTCGCCGTGATCGCCGCCGGCGGCGGGCCGTGGTTGTTCACAACGGCTGTGCTGGTCTGGGGAGCGGCATTCGCCTGCGCGGCACCGGCCCTACAAAGCGCGGTACTCGCTGTGTCCCATGATGACCCACGCGTTGACCCGCTCGCGACGTCGGCGGTATATGTGCTCGCGTTCCAGTTGGGGATCGCCGGCGGGTCATGGGCCGGTGGCGGCATCCTCGCGAGCGCCGGGCCCACATGGTTGGCGCCGGCAGGACTGATCGCAGTTGCGGTAGCCGCGTCAATAGTTGCAGCCGTGATCCCCAGCAGCCGACACGCACGTCATTAATCGACTCACAACCCCCACTGCCAGTTGAGGCCTTCACCATTGGTGGACATCGCCTACAGATATCGGCGAAAGGTGCTGAGCACCGACGTATTTCGTACCCAGTGACGAAAGCATGCGGGATTCGAAGAGTAGCGCCGCTACTACCTTCCGCGGTGAGGTACTTCTACATTTCTGCAGTTGTGCTTCCAACTTCTCTTTGGGCGTTGGCGAGTCAGGTTTGGGTTGCGCTGACGTATAGCCTTCTGGGGTCTCGTACTGGGTCCCATGTCGCTGTGAGGTAGTTGGTGGACTGCCACCGTTGAGATCTCACGAGCTTGGGGCTGGGTGCCGGTCCATGCCTGGTGCTGGTTCTCACGCTGTCGTCGTCCGGATCGATCGGTGTCGGCGGGGGGGAATTTCGATCGGTCGAGAATTTGGGACAGCCCATCGGCGGACGGTGTGACGACGACCAGATACGCGCTGGAGTCGGGGAACGCGCTGAACACCTCGCCGTAGACGACGTCAGTACTGCTGCCACGCCTTTCCACCAGCCGGAGCGGCGGGCGGGCTGGTCGTAGTCAGGCTGCCGATCGGTCGATTCATCCATCCCGGGCGCCTGAACGAGTTAGCGGGCGAGGTTCCGAATCAGTCGTCCGTCCTTGGTGGCGGGCTGCCAGCCCATGAAGGTGGTGCGGTGGGTCAGCGGTGGTTTGCTGACTCTGACGGTGGCTTCCTCGACCACCTCCCAGTCGTTGGGGGTGACATCAATATCGTCAGGCTGTCCATCTAACACTTCCACCGTCAATGACACCGGACCGTAGGCGACGCCGGTCTTGATGGTGACGAAGTTCGGGCCAATCTCCATCGCGCTGCCAGTCACGGCTGGCTTGTAGGTTTCAGCGGAGGGCGCCCCCACGACGAACTGATGGTGGTCAACCACCACAGTCCCAGAGAACGTCATCAGACCAGTCAACACGGCTGTCGAGTTTGAAGACAGGAAGAATGCCTCGTCGTCGCTCTGGAGTTTCCGTCACCGTGCTGTCGGCTCAGGATCGTCGGTGCTGTGGGCTTGTCGCAGCCGGCCTCACGTCATCGTCACCTTGCGTTCATAACCGAGGCGACGGCGACCGGGCCTCGCAGCCACTAGGCACCTAGCCGTGCCACCGCTTCCACCGAGGACGAGGAGGCCCGGTTACCCTCCCCGACGTCGCTTCCGTCAGAGCTGCTTCAGATCCGACTGCTGCCACACCGCGCGCATCGTCGACACCTTGCCGTCGGCATCGAAGACCATGATGTCGACGGGGGTGATCTCGAAGGCCAGTCCGGCGGTCTTGGTGACCAGGGTGAACTCGAAGACGGCGGTGTCGCCGGCGATCTTCTTCCATTTGAGCGTTGCGGTGCGCTCGTCCATACCGGTGATCACCGAGTAGAACTCGATGAGCTGCTCGCGGGTGTCGCGGATGTCCGCGCCGATGGGGTCCTCGACGGTCGCGTCGGGCGCGTAGAGGTCGGCGATCTGTTCGGCGGTACCCGAATTGAGCAGTTCGATGTAGGCGTCGACGGCCGCCTCGATCTTCTCGGCGAGCCCGGCTTGTTCCACGGTCATGAATCCTCCACAAATTAGAACGTGTTCTAATTCGGCACCGTAGCACGGCGTCCGTCAACCGGTGGATGATTCCGGTGCACCGTCGGAGTTGTTTGATACGTTCGCCGCACAGTTCTCCTGCGCGGAAAGGCCGGTGCACCTTCTCGATGTCCGAGCCACCGTACGCACCGACGCCACCCGCCGGCGCGTCTCAGTGGCGGCCGCCCGACGTCTCCGACGAATGGAGCCCGATCCCCGAGGCCGGGACACCGCCACCCCCGATCGCGCCCGGACCGCAGCCGGCGTGGGGTTCGGCCCAGCACGGCGGGTGGCCGGAATGGATGCCCGCGCACCACCCCACGACGCTCAGCGCCCTGTTGCAGCGCATCTTCTCGACCGTTGTCACTGCACCCCGTATCTTTCTCGGACTCGTCGCGATGACGTGGGTGGTGGCGGCACCGCCCCTTGCCGGGGCCACATTATGGTCGGAGACCACTGATCCGGCCGTCGACGACCCGAGCGACTGGGCATCGATCATCGCTCCTCTCGCTGCGATCGTCGGCGTCGTCTTCGTTCAGTGGATCGTGGTGGCCGGGACGCTCACCGGTGTCGCCGCACACCCCGTGGCGCGCGTCCGTGCCGGCTCTCGGCCCGCCTTCGACGACACGCTGCGGTACGCATGGCGTGCCCTCCCCAGGCTCCTGGCCTGGACCGTGCTCCTGGGGTTCGCCGTCGCGGCGGCTTTCACACCCGCCGTCGCGCTCTTCGGTCTGGGCGCCGCGTCCGGCGGATTCGTGCTGCTCGCCGGGAGCCTGCTCCTCGCCCTCGTCGCTCTCGTCCCGGTGGCCTGGCTGCTGGTCCGCACAGTATTCACCGCACCGGCGATCGTGCTCGACAGACTCACTATGCGAGAGGCGGTCGCCCGCTCGGGTTCGCTGGCCGCGCAGCGATTCTGGCGCACCTTCGGCGTCCTGGCGGTCATGCTCGTGCTGGCGTGGGTCGCGATGACCACGATGATGTATCCGTTCGATCTCCTCGGATCCTTCGCCGGCACATGGTTCGACGACGCGGACGCCGACACGTACGAGACCGTCGTCTCGGTGGTCGGCTCCGTCGTCGCGTCGATCGTCGTGCAACCGGTACTGACCGTCGTGCCGGCTGTCCTCTACGACGACGCGCGCGCCGCCGAGTCGGCAGCGACACCGGCTGTCCCGGGACGGGGCGACCGGTGATCGGAATCCTCGCCGCGCCCCTGGACCCCGCCAACGACGAGGCACGCCGGTGGGCCGAACAGGAGCTCTCCGAGCCCGACTACCAACCGCCCGAGCCGTCATGGTTCGACCGCTTCGGTGAGCGCCTCTGGGAGTGGATCGCCGACAACGTCTTCGGCTGGTTCGGCGGCTCCGACACGCTGCGCGCCATCGTGATCGTCCTGGCGATCGCGCTTGTCCTCGGACTCGTCGTCGTGGTCATCCGTCATCTCCGTCGCAACCCGCGCATCCCCCGGCCCACCGGTGCGGCGCCATCCGAATCGGTGCTGACCGGTCCGGCTCGGTCAGCGGCCGAGTTCCGGTCCGACGCCGACACCGCATTCGCGGCGGGACAGTACGACGCGTGCGTGCTCGCCGCCGTGCGCGCCGTGGCCCGCCGCGGCATCGAGCGCGGACTGCTGGCCGACGAGCCGTCCCTCACCGCCCACGAGGTGGCCCTCGACCTCGGACCCCGCTTCCCCGCACACGATGCCGGATTACGCAGGGCCACAGACCTCTTCGACGCCATCGCCTACGGCGACCGGCACGCGTCCGCCGAATCCGCGCGTAAGGTTCTCGAACTCGAGCGCGCGGTCTCGTCCGCGCGACCAGCCGAGCCGGATGTCGACCGACCGCGCCGCCTGGCGGTGCCCCGATGACCGGCACCCTGCAGGCCGCCCCGCCGCTGCGTCCCCCGCCCGCGAAGAACAGGACACCGGCCTGGGTCTGGGTGGTCATCGTCGTGGTGATCGTCGTCGTTGTCGCCGGCATCGGCATCCTCGGTGTCACCGCGCTCACCGGGGTGCGGGGTACGCCCGGGCCCGGGGTGAGCAACGACCCCGACAACGCCCAACCCGGCGGGTCGCGGGCGCTCGCGCAGATCTTCGACGACCGCGGTGCCGACCTCCGGCTGGTGCGCGGACTCGACGAGTTCACCGACGCTCCGCGCCCCGACGGGGAAACCACGGTGGTGGTGAGCTCGACGTCGTCGTTGAATCCCGGTACCACCGAGCAGTTCCGCGACCGCGTGCAGGACGCCGACCGCGTGATCCTGATCGCACCGGACAACACCGTCCTGACCGCGCTCGACCTGCCGGTCACGTCCTCGTACGGCGACGGCCCCTCCGCGGTCGCCGCCGGCTGCCGGACACCCGGGATCGACGAGACCGACATCGTCGGCTTCACCCCCTTCGGGTACTCACCCACCTCACCCTCGGCCACCGCCTGTTTCACCGCCGGCACGACGTCGGATCTCGTCGTCGTACCGCGAACCGCCGAGCGACCCGAGTTCGTCGTGATCAGCGGCGGGATGCTCACCAACGAGCAACTCGCGCAACAGGACAACGCGGGCGTCGCGATACGCGTGTTCGCCGGTTCCGATGACATCCTGTGGTACGTACCGTTCTTCACCGACCAGGTGGCATCCGACGACGAAGAGTCCGACATCCCGGCGGCGGTCGGGCCGCTCATCGTGTTGACCGTCTTCGCGGTTCTCGCCTTGATGCTCTGGCGGGGCAGGCGATTCGGATCGCTGGTCACCGAGCCGTTGCCCGCCGTCGTCAAGGCGGTCGAGACCACCCGTGCGCGTGGCCGGATGTATCACCGCGCCGGAGCCGACGCACGGGCCGCTGCGGCGTTGCGCATCCACACGCTGAGCTCGCTGGCGTCGTATCTCGGCCTGCCGTTCGACGCGGCACGGGCCACCGATGCACTGTCGCAGCCAGACTGGGACGCCGTCGTCGCGCCACAAGAGACCGCGGACCCGACGGTGTCGGCGATCGTCATCGCCGTGGCCGGGGCGACCCATCGCGACCTCGGCGAGATCCGTTCACTGCTCGCCGGTCCGCTGCCCACCACCACCGCCCAGCTCGTGCACTTCACCGCCGATCTGACCAACCTCGAGAAGGAAGTCCGACACACACCATGACCGTCGACCCGTCCCGCGACCCTGGCCCCGGTCCGTTCACACCAGACCCTTTCGCCCCAGACCCGTTCACCAAAGCAACTCCCGGCCGGCCACCGGAGAACGCCCACCACCGGCCCGGCGGGGCGCCGAACCGCGCACGCGATGCGCTCGGGGCCGTCCGCGGTGAGGTCGCCAAGGCCGTCGTCGGCCAGGACCCGGCAGTGGCAGGCATCCTGATCGCGCTGCTCTGCCGGGGGCACATCCTGCTCGAAGGCGTTCCCGGCGTTGCCAAGACGCTGCTCGTCCGGTCGGTGGCCGCCGCGCTCGACGTCGAGACGAAGCGTGTGCAGTTCACTCCGGACCTCATGCCCGGTGATGTCACCGGATCGCTCGTGTTCGATTCCGCCAGCTCTGAGTTCACGTTCCGCGAGGGACCTGTGTTCACCAATCTCCTGCTGGCCGACGAGATCAACCGCACCCCGCCGAAAACGCAGGCATCGCTGCTGGAGGCGATGGAGGAACGTCAGGTCACCGTCGACGGCGATCCGCGCCCGCTACCCAGCCCGTTCCTCGTCGCCGCGACCCAGAACCCCGTCGAATACGAGGGCACCTACCCCCTGCCCGAAGCACAGCTCGATCGGTTCCTGCTGAAGGTCACGTTGCCGCTCCCGCCTCGCGACGACGAGATCACCGTGCTCACGCGGCACGCATCCGGATTCGATCCGCGCAACCTGTCCGCGGCGGGGCTCCGACCGGTCGCCACCGCCGCCGACGTGGAGGCCGGCGCCGAGCAGGTCCGTCGGGTGACGGTCGCTCCGCAGGTCACCGCCTACATCGTCGACATCGCTCGGGCCACCCGGTTCTCACCGTCGCTGGCACTCGGCGTCAGCCCGCGAGGAGCCACCGCCCTACTGGGGACGAGCCGCGCATGGGCGTGGTTGAACGGCCGCGACTTCGTGACCCCCGATGACGTGCAGGCGCTCGCCCAATCGACGCTGGCGCACCGCCTGTCGTTACGCCCGGAGGCCGAACTCGAGGGAGTGTCGGTGGGCTCGGTGCTCGACGCCGCCATCAACTCGGTGCCCGTCCCCCGCTGATGTTCCTCACCGGCCGCTTCCTGATCCTGGTGCTGCTCGGCGCAGTGCCCATCCTGATCTGGCCGAATTATGCGGTCCCCGTTCTGTGGACGATGTTCTGTGTCCTGCTCATGTGCCTCGACATCGCGCTGGCGGGGTCCACGAAGTCGATCACCATGTCGCGTTCGGCGCCCGGCCCGATCCGGCTCGGTCAGACCACGACATGTTCGATCACGGTCACCAACCACGGCTCCGGGACCTTCCGTGGCGTGCTGCGGGACAGCTGGCAGCCTTCGGCCGGTGCGTCGGAGAACACCCATCGGGTGACCATTCCGCGTGCGGAGACGCTTTCGGTGACAACGACTCTCACCCCGACGCGGCGCGGTGACCGGCTCGCCGTCCGGGTCACCGTGCGGCGAGTGGGACCGCTGGGCCTCGCCGGACGCCAACGGTCGGTACCCCTGCCGGGCCGGGTCCGCGCACTCCCGCCCTTCGACTCGAGACGGTTGCTGCCGTCTCGGCTGGCCCACCTCCGTCAGCTCGACGGCAGATCCGCAGTGCGGGTACGGGGTCAGGGCACCGAATTCGATTCCCTTCGTGACTATGTCGAGGGTGACGACGTCCGTAGCATCGACTGGCGGGCCACCGCCCGGCGCCGTTCGACGGTGGTCCGTACCTGGCAGCCGGAGAAGGACCGACACATCGTCATCGTCTTGGACACCTCACGGACGTCAGCCGGGCGCGTGGGCGACACCCCTCGACTCGACGCCGCGATGGACGCCGCCTTGCTGCTGGCCGCCCTCGCGTCGCACGCCGGTGACCGGGTGGATCTCATCGCCGGTGACCGCCGAGTCCATCGACGGGTGGTCGGCGTCGGCCGCACCATGCTGCTCAACAGTCTCGTCACCGCCATGGCCGACCTCCAACCCGCTCTCCTGGAGGCGGATTGGCCGCTGCTCGGTGCCGAGGTCGCCAAGATCGGTCGCCAGCGCGCGCTGCTGGTGCTGCTCACACCCCTCGAACCCGCAGCCGTCGAGGAGTCGCTCCTCCCCCCACTGGCGGTACTCGCGCAGCGCTACAAGGTCATCATCGGATCCGTCGCCGACCCTGCCCTCGACGCGATGCTGACCGAGCGCGACGACGCCACCCAGATCTACGACGCCGCGGCCGCGGCACGCACGCTCACCCTGCGCGATCGGACCGCTGCCGCAGTGGGCCGGCTCGGCGTCGACGTGGTGGACGCGGCCCCCGACAAGCTGCCAGCGAAGCTGGCAGATCACTATCTGCTGCTCAAGTCGCGGGGATTGCTATAGACCCCTTGACGCGAAACAGAGTCAGCCGCGTGCCAGCGCCGCCCGGTACCCGAGGAAACCCAGGTAGCCGGCGAGGCCGATGAGGCCCAGCCGCCGGGTCCGCGGCAACACCAGCGCGAGGCCGATCGCGGTCTCGGAGGCACCGTTGCGGTAGGTCCAGGTGGTGGTGTCGTCGGGGAACACCGGCGCGGTGATCGGAGCGAAGACCTGCGGCGCCACGAAGTGCGCCACGCCGGTCGCGGCCAGTCCCCCGCCCAGCAGCGAGACAGCGTCCAGTGATCCCTTGCGAGTGGCCATCAGAGTGTTCCCTTCGTCGTCGTCGACTCTCCCGGAGATCGTAAGCGCCGGCACGTCGCGACCGGACCCCGACAGGCGCTATCTCACCGTCGGCACCGTGAGTCCGCGGTCGGCCTCGTCGAGGTCACCGGTGTCCCCGTACTCGTGAGCGCGACGGCCGGCGACGAAGACGTAGGCCATGAACAGCGACCAGGCCGTCACACCGAACCCGATGCGCGCCCAGGTCGGCAGCGGGGACGGCGTGACGAACGCCTCGATGACCCCGCACAGCAACAGCACGACCACCAGACCCAGTGCGACTCCGACCGCCGCCCGGCCCTCCTCCCCGAGAGCCGTTGCACGCGTCCGATTTCCCGGGGACACCCACGCCCAGAAGATCCGCAGACCCACCCCCGCGGCGACGAACAGGCAGGTCAACTCGAGCATCCCGTGCGGCAGGATCAGTCCGAAGAAGAGGTCGCCACGACCGTGGCGAATCATGATCGACGCCACGACCACCAGATTCAGGACGTTCGTATAGAGCATCCAGATCACCGGGAAGCCGAATACCCCCAAAGCGATACACAGGGCGGCCAGCCAGAAGTTGTTGGTCCACACCCGCGCGGCGAACGACGTCGCCTCGTATTCGCTGTAGTAGTTCTCGAAGTCGTTGGTGACGAGGCTTTCGATCTCGGCGGGCGACGCGAACGAGCTCTCGATGCGCGGATGGGCCAGAACCCACCACGTCATGATCGCCGCTGCGCCGAGCGACCCACCCATCACCGACAGCCACCACCAGCGCATCCGGTACAGGGCGGCGGGGAACGACCGGGTGAAGAACTCGATCACCGTCGTCGGCGTGCTGACGCGGGTTCCGGTCGCACGGCCGCGGGCGCGAGCCAGGAGAGCCGACAGGTACGCGACGAGCGACGCGTCGGGGGCGGTCGACCGGATGACCGACAGATGGGTGGCCACGCGCTGATAGGTGTCGATCATCTCGTCGGCCTCGGCACCGGTGAGTCGGCGACGCCGGGATAGCGCGTCGAGCCGTTCCCACGTCGCGCGGTGCGCGGACACATAGGCGTCGAGATCCACGCGGCCAGGGTATCCGGCATTCGCGCGACCGAGGCACGTGTCATTCAGCGGGACCTCGCGGGTGTGTGTTCCCGACGCCGCGTCGCGGTATCGCGTCGTAGGGTAAGGCGTGATGTCTCATCCCGTGCCGCCGCGACCCCCAGTATGGGGTGCGGGCGCCACGACGACGGTCGGCGTCGGGCGCGACGACCTGGTCTCCGGCGAAGCCGTCGCTCTCGCACTGCCGCCGGCCAACCTCGGCTACCGAATTCTGTCCGGCATCATCGACGTCCTGCTCGGTTTCGGACTGTGGTTGTTCCTGTGGTGGATGTCGTTCAAGGTCGCCGGCGAGGCGAGTGACGCGTGGCGCGGAACCATCAACACATTGATTCCCATCCTCGCCGTCGTCGCTCTTCCGACACTGCTGGAGACCGTCACCCCGGGAAAGTCCGTGGGCCACCTCGTCCTCGGACTCCGGACGGTCCGAGATGACGCCGGTCCGACGGGTTTCCGGCACTCACTGACCCGCGCGCTGATCGGATTCATCGAGCTCTACGCCTGTCTCGGACTCCCGGCGCTCATCTCGGCGGCCATCTCCCGACGAAACAAGCGCCTGGGTGATCTGCTCGCCGGGACCTACGTGATCCGCGACCGTCATCGGCTCGTCGAACAGGCCCCCATCGACATGCCGCCGGGTCTGCGGTCATGGGCCGTCTCCGCCGACATGGCCGCACTTCCCGACCCGCTCGCGGTGGTCATCAGGCAGTTCCTCAACGGCCGGCACGGCATGAAGCCCGAACCACGGGCGTACGCCGCCCGCCGGATCGTGTTCGACCTCGCACCGTTCGTCGCCCCCGCTCCCCCGCCCGGTGCCCAGTTCGAGGACGTGTTGTCGGCGATCATGGCCGAGCGCCGGCGCCGAGACACCGAACGACTCGCGCGCGAAGCCCAACTGCGGGAACGTCTGCTGCGATGATCCGTGCCGCGGCAGGGCTCAGCCCGGCACGCGACCCATCCATCGCGGCTAGGCTACTGGGGTGACGGTGACCCTTACCGCGAAGGACAAGAGCCGAGCCGCTGGCCGACGACTGGCCTCCGGCCTCCTGGTTGTCGGAATGGCCTGTGCCGCAGTCCTCACCGGCGCCGCCCCGTCGTGGGCAGCGCCGAGCGAGGGATCGGTGACCGTCTCGCACGCGGTCCCTCGCATCATCGACACCGAGATGGTGGCCGACCGGACTGTCGCCCTACCCCAGGCTGATTCGACGCTGCGCGTGCGATACACCTCGACCTCGATCCGCGGCGTGCCGACGGTCATGTCCGGAACCCTCCTCACCCCGCCGACGCCGCCACCCGCAGGTGGCTGGCCCCTTGCCGTGTGGAACCACATGACCGTGGGGGCAGCCGACGCGTGCGCCCCGTCGGTTGCCCACGCCGGCCACAGCGAACTACCCCGCATGACGTCCGGCGATGGCATCGTCGCCCGGCTGCTCGACGCCGGTTTCGTCGTGGTGCGCCCGGACTTCGAGGGTATCGGCGGGCCGGGGCCACATCCTTATCTCATCGGGGACTCGTTGGCGCGGTCGGCGATCGACATGGCGCTCGCGGCGGCCGATCACGATCCGCGCATCGGTCGCGACGTCGTCGTGGCGGGCCATTCGGAGGGAGCCGTCGCCGCACTGTCGGCCGCTGCTCGTCCGTCATCGGAGTGGGGACCCCTGCGGTTACGGGCCGTGTCGGCGCTGGCACCACCGACACGAGTCGCCGACCTGCTCGACGGCGCGTCCAACGTACCCGTCGCCGGGCCGGCCGTCAACGAACTCATGGGACTGGCCGCGCTGATCGGAAGCGGTGCGGCTGCAGCTGATCCCGCGTTCGACGAACTGATGGACAACGGCGGACTCAGCGCCCGGGCGCGCGAACTGCGTCCACAGGTCGAGACCCGCTGCTACGCAGACCTGACGGCAGCGGATTCGTTCGGCGGTCTCGCACCCACCCAGCTGCTGGGACCCCGCGGCGAGGAGATGAAGCAGCGGCTGCTGACGACCCTTCGCAACAACGATGTTGCGCGACTTCGCTTCTCGAAGGCTCTTCCGGTCCGGGTCGACTCCGGCACCGTCGACACCGTGTCCCCGCAACCGCTGGTGGCCGGTCTGGTCGACACCTACCGACGGTCGGGGGTGTCGGTGACCTACACCGATCATTTCACCGGACACCCAGGGGTGGCGACCGATCCACGCAACGCCGCGACCATCGCCGACTGGCTCATCGGCCGGGTGTGAGGTTCCCGGTTCGGTGGGCGATCAGGCGGCCGGGCCCAGCCAGGTCCGCGCGGCGACGACCTGCGCGCGCACCCCGATCGACAGCGTCGGATCGATGACCGGCGCGTAGTGCGGCGAGTGGTTGGACGGAACCTTCAACAGGGCCGGATCCGTCATGTCACCAGTAGTGAAGAGAGTCGGGTCCGCTCCGCCGAGCAGCCAGTACGAGAGCGGCGCTCCGCAGCTCGTCGCGAGGATCCCCACGTCTTCGCTTCCCGCGCCCGCGCCTGGATCGAGAATGTTGTTCTCCCCCAACCAGTCCGCGAACGCAACGAGTGTCGTGGAGAGCGCCGCGGCGTCGTTCGTCACCACCGGGAAGCGCTCGATCTCGGTGATGGTCGGCTCTTCCGGTGCACCCGATGCTGCAGCCTCGCCGCGCACGATGCGCTCGACACTGTCGAGGATCCGACTGCGCACGCTCTCTTCGTAACTGCGGATGTTCAGCTGTATTTCCGCCTCCCCCGGGATGACATTCGCGGCATCCCCGGCGTGGATGGATCCCACGGTCAGCACGGCCGTCGCCGTGCTCGGGATCTCCCGCGAGATCACGGTCTGCAATCGCAGCACCGTCGAGGCCGCCAACACGATGGGGTCGACCGAGGCCTCCGGCATCGAGCCGTGCGCACCTCGACCCACCAGACGTATCCGCAGAGAATCCGAGCCGGCGTACGACGCACCCGCGTGACCGGCGATCTTCCCGGCGGGCAGCGGTGACACGTGTTGACCGAGAACGACATCCGGCTTCGGAAACCTGTCCCACAGGCCGTCGTCGACCATCGCCTGGGCTCCGGCACCCAACTCTTCCGCGGGTTGGAACACGACGATCAAGGTGCCCGACCAGGCGGATGTCTCACCTGCCAGGACAGCAGCCGCACCGAGAAGGCAGGTGGTGTGCAGATCGTGACCGCAGGCGTGCGCGACCGGAACCGACTCACCGTCGTCGTCGATGGCGGTGGCGGTGCTGGCGTAATCGAGACCGGTGTCCTCTCGCACGGGTAGCGCATCCATGTCCGCCCGGGACACGACGGTGGGCCCGTCCCCGTTTCGGAGGACGCCGACGACACCCGTCTTGCCCACCCCGGTGGTGACCTCGAATCCCGATGCGCGGAGGTGATCCACGACGATCGAAGCGGTCCGACCTTCTCGAAAACCCAACTCCGGATTACGGTGCAGGTCCTTGTACAGGTCGATCAGTGACGGATCGATCGCGATGTTGTCGGGTGCGGTCATGCCACACCACCTCCGATGGATGGGTGCTCGGTCAGGGCGCCTGGTTCGGCCCTCGTCCTTCCCCATCGTCACACTCGGACATCCGAGATGTGTCCGGTTTGCGCATTAGAGTTCGCCAACCGCGAACCACTACCTCAAATCCGCGGAGGTCTTGCCCAGCACACGTCGAGCGATGATCAGCTGCTGGATCTGCTGCGTCCCTTCGAAGATGTCCAGGATCTTCGAGTCGCGAGCCCATTTCTCCACCAGCGACGTCTCCGAATATCCGGCGGTGGCGCCGATCTCGACGGTCTTGTTGGTGATGTCGGTGACGACCCGGCCGGCCTTCGCCTTCGACATCGACGCCTCGGTCGAGTTCGGCTGCTTGTTGTCGGCCATCCACGCTGCCCGCACCGTGTGCAACCACGATGCCTCCCAGTCGGATTCGAGTCTGATGAACTCGGCGACAGTGGCGTGCTGCGACGAGGCGGGGCGGTCGTAGTCGATCTCGTGGCCCGCCTCCTCCAGCATTCGACGCAGCTCCTCCAGAGATGCGCGGCCGAGTCCGATGGCCATCGCGGCGACGACCGGGCGGGTGTTGTCGAAGGTCTGCATGACCCCGCCGAAGGCTTTCTTGGTGTCGATCTCCGGCGAACCCAACAGGTTCTCGGCCGGAACCCGAGCATTCTCAAACCGGATCACCGCCGTGTCGGAAGCCTTGATGCCCAGCTTGTGCTCGAGGCGGGCCACGGTGACACCGTCGGTGGTCATCGGTACGACGAAGCTCTTGATGGCTGCACGTCCGACGCTCTTGTCGATGGTCGCCCACACGACGACGTGGTCGGCGCGCGAGCCCGCGGTCACGAAGATCTTCTCGCCGTTCAGGACGTACTCGTCGCCGTCGAGGGTCGCGGTCGTGGAGACCGCCGCCGAATCCGAGCCGAAGCTCGGCTCGGTGATGGCCATCGCCGCCCACACATCGCCGAAGCGTTCGAGCTGCTCGGGGTTGGCCACCGCCGCGATCGCCGCGTTGCCGAGACCCTGACCCGGGATGGAGAGCAGCAGACCGACATCGCCCCAGCTCATCTCCAGCGCCGAGAGCAGAGCGCGCATGTTGGCGCCGTTCGCGGACGGCGCGTCGGACGCCGTCCTCTCGCTGTCCTCCGACTTCTCCGAGGATCGGCCCTGCTTGGCGAGCTTCGCCAGTTCATCGAGCTCCACCGGGTACTCGTGCTCGGCCTGGTCGTACTTGCGCGAGATCGGCCGGAACAGGTGCTCGGCAGCCATGTGGGTGCGCTCGACCGTCGAATCGAACTTCTTCGGGAGCTCCAGGTTGATCGCCATGACAGTACCTTACTGCCCGGTAAGTTCGTTGCCAAGTCCCGGTTCGTGACCGAAGCCGAATAGCCTGGACCGGTGGCGTACGACGAGGACCTGGCCTACCGCATCCGCGCTCTACTGGCGACGGAGTGCGGCCTCGACGAGAAGGCCATGTTCGGCGGGCTGGCGTTCCTGATCAACGGCAACATGGCCGTCGCGGCCAGCCGCAGAGGCGGCATCCTGGTCCGCGTCGCGCCGGAGGAAACGGCCGGTTTTCTCGAATATCCACACACCCGACCGATGGTGATGTCCGGCCGCGAGACCCGCGGGTGGCTTCGCGTCGACGACGCGGGCATCGCCACCGATCGTCAACTCTCCCGCTGGATCGCCATCGGTTCCGACTACGCGCGCAAGCTGCCGAAGAAGTAGATAGCGACCGGCCTCCGCTCCCTGAGGAGCGAGCTTGCGAGCCCAACCCGCTCCCTAATCCGAAAGAATCACATACCCCCTGGTCCCTGAGGTGCGAGGAGCGCAAGCGACGAGCCACGAAGGGCCTGGTGAGTTCCCTTGCGACACCCTTCGTGGCTCGCTTCGCTCGCACCTCAGGGAGCATGAAATTCGGACGCTCACGAGTGCTCTTTCGCAGTCCACGACGGCCGCCAGGCCTCAGGGAGCGGGGCGCTGTCAGGGGACGATGTTCACCATCCGGCCGGGGACCACGATGACCTTGCGGGGTTCGGCGCCGTCAAGGATCGCGACGATCTTCTCGTCGGCGAGCGCGGCGGCGCGCATCGTGTCCTCGTCGGCGTCGGCCGCGACGGTGATCCGGCTGCGGACCTTGCCCTTGACCTGGACCGGGATCTCGACGGTGTCCTCGACCAGCCACGCCTCGTCGGCCACCGGGAACGAGCCCCGCACCACGAGAGTGTCACGACCCAGCCGGTGCCACAGCTCCTCGGCGATGTGCGGCGCCAGGGGAGCGAGCATGGTCACCAGAGGTTCGACGGCGTCCCGCGGCGCGCCCGACTTCTCGAAGTTCTTGGTGAGATGGTTGGTCAGCACCGTCAGCTTGGCGACCGCCGTGTTGTTGCGCAGCGCGTCGTAGTCCTCGCGGACGCCGGCGATCGTCTTGTGCAGCAACCGTTTCGTGTCGTCGTCGAGTTCGGTGTCGGCGACGCGCAGGGCGCCGGACTCCTCGTCGACGACGAGCCGCCAGATCCGCTGCAAGAATCGCTGCGAGCCCACCACGTCCTTGGTGGCCCACGGTCGTGACTGGTCGAGCGGACCCATGAACATCTCGTAGACGCGCAGGGTGTCGGCACCGTAATCGCGGCAGATGTCGTCGGGCGCCACCGAGTTCTTCAGCGACTTGCCCATCTTGCCGTACTCCTGGCGGACCTTCTCACCGTTGTAGAAGAACTCGCCGTTCTCCTCGGTGACCTCCTCGGCCGGCACGTAGATGCCCCGCGAATCGGTGTAGGCGTACGCCTGGATCATGCCCTGGTTGAACAGCTTTCGGTACGGCTCGCGACTGGTGACGTAACCGAGGTCGAACAGGACCTTGTGCCAGAACCGCGAGTACAGCAGATGCAGCACCGCATGTTCGACGCCACCGATGTAGAGGTCGAGGCCACCGGGGTCGTTCGCGCCGTGCAGCGCCGGGCGAGGACCCATCCAGTACGCCTCGTTCTCCTTGGCGCACAGGGTTTCCGAGTTGGTGGGGTCGATGTAGCGCAGCTGGTACCACGAACTGCCCGCCCACTGGGGCATGACGTTGGCGTCCCGGGTGTAGGTCTGCACACCGTCACCGAGATCGAGTTCGACCGTCATCCACTCGGTGGCCTTGGCCAGCGGAGGCGACGGTTCGCTGTCCGCGTCGTCGGGGTCGAACGACACCGGCGCATAGTCGTCGACCTCGGGAAGCTCCACCGGCAGCATCGATTCGGGCAACGCATGCGGCTGGCCGGCGGCGTCGTAGACGATCGGGAAGGGTTCGCCCCAGTAGCGCTGGCGCGCGAACAGCCAGTCGCGCAGCTTGTACTGGATCCTCCCGGTGCCCACACCGTCGGCCTCGAGGCGCTCGACAATCGCCGCCTTCGCATCCTCGACGTTGCGACCGTCCAGGAACCCGGAGTTCACCAGGGGACCGTCGCCCATGTAGGCCTCGGCGGCGATGTCGGTGTCCGAGCCGATCACCTCGCGGATCGGCAGTCCGAACACGGTGGCGAACTCGTGGTCACGGGCGTCGTGCGCCGGGACCGCCATGATCGCGCCGGTGCCGTATCCCATGAGGACGTAGTCGGCGACGAAGACCGGAACCTGCTCGCCGTTCACGGGATTGACCGCGAAGCTGCCGGTGAAGACGCCCGTCTTCTCCTTGTTCTCCTGGCGCTCGAGGTCGGACTTCGCGGCGATCGACGCGCGGTACTCCGCAACGGCAGCAGCGGGATCCGCGCCTCCGCGGGTCCAGCGGTCATCGGTGCCGGACGGCCATTGGCCCGCGGTCAGCTCGTCGACGAGCGGATGCTCGGGCGCCAGGACCATGTACGTGGCGCCGAAGAGCGTGTCGGGACGGGTCGTGAAGACCTCGATGCCGCCGACGCCGGGCACGTCGAAGCGCACCTGGGCGCCGCGCGAGCGTCCGATCCAGTTGCGCTGCATGGTCTTGACCTTGTCCGGCCAGTCCAGCAGATCGAGATCGTCGAGCAACCGGTCGGAGTACGCGGTGATCCGCATCATCCACTGCCGCAGGTGTTTCCGGAAGACCGGGAAGTTGCCACGGTCGCTGCGGCCGTCGGCGGTGACCTCCTCGTTGGCCAGCACGGTTCCCAGTCCCGGGCACCAGTTGACCAGGGAATCGCTCAGGTAGACCAGGCGATGGTCGTCGAGGATCTCGGTGCGCTCGGCGGGGGAGAGGTCGCCCCAGTCGCGCCCCTCGTACTTGCCACCCAATGCTCGTGCACCCGAAGCGAATTCGTCGACGAGCTCGGAGATGCGCCGGGCCTTGCCCTGGTCGGCGTCGTACCAGGCGTTGTAGATCTGCAGGAAGATCCACTGGGTCCAGCGGTAGAAGTCGACGTCGGTGGTGGCCACCCGACGACGCTCGTCGTGGCCCAACCCGAGGCGTCGGATCTGGCCCAGGTAGCGCTCGATGTTCTGCTCGGTGGTGGTGCGCGGGTGGGTGCCCGTTTGCACGGCGTACTGCTCGGCGGGCAGACCGAAGGAGTCGAAGCCCATCGTGTGCAGCACGTTCTTGCCGGTCATCCGCTGGTAGCGGGCGAAGACGTCGCTCGCGATGAAGCCGAGCGGGTGGCCGACGTGCAGGCCCGCCCCGGACGGGTAGGGGAACATGTCCTGCACGAAGAGCTTGTCGGCAGCGTCGGCGTCGCCGCCGCCGAAGGCGGACAGGTCACCGGCGAGCGGCCCGACGGGGTTCGGCGCCTCGTAGGCGCGCTCGTCGGACCAGGTCTGCTGCCAGCGCTGCTCGATCTCGCCGGCGACCGACGCCGTGTAGCGGTGTGCGGTCGTGCCGGCGGTGTCGCCGCTCGTCTTCTCGGCTGAAGTCACGCGACCAGGGTAAATCCTGTCGGTCGCAGCTCCCCAATCCGGTCGCCTCGGCCGCCGCCGGCAACGGCCGCGGTACGCCGATTCGGCGGGTACGACGCACGGTCGTATGCTGTGGGTCGTGAATGCCGTGTCCGTCGCCGTTGCCGTACTGCTCTTCGTGCTGGCCGGACTCTGGGCGGTGGTAGGAATCCGCGGACTGCGCGGCACCCTCCCGCGCAATCGCTGGATCGGCGTCCGCTCCGCGGAGACCATGCGATCCGACGAGGCGTTCCGCATCGCCAACCGCATCGCCGGCCCGGGCACCCTCGGCGCCGGTCTGATCCTCGCACTGGGCGGCATCGCGACCCTCGCCGTCCCGGGCGGATGGGCATTGGCCTTCGGACTCGTCGCGCTGGTCGCCGCGCTTGTGGTGATCGGGCTGGTCAGCGGCATCGGCGTACGCGCCGCCGCAGCCGTACCCGTCGACGACGGCGGCTGCTCCTGCTGTTCGGGCGACGACGCCCACAGCCACGCCGCCGACGAGGACCCCTCCGGCCCGGCGGCCGATTGCGGCACCAGCAGCTGCGGCGCCTGCTCGCTGCGCGGCGTCTGCGCGGGCGACTCCACCCCGGCCTGAGCCGGCCGGCGTCGTCTCACACCTCTGACCTCGGGGCACATTCATGCGTACGCTCAAGAATCTCCTCGATCGCTCTCCGATCGACGGCTTCATCCTGGCCATCATCATCGCCGTCGTCGTCGCCGCTTTCCTGCCGGTCCGCGGCGCGGCCGCGGAGGCACTGGACTGGGTGGTGATCGTCGCGATCGCCGCGCTGTTCTTCCTGTACGGCACGCGGCTACATCCACGCGAGGCGCTCGAAGGTCTCCGGCACTGGCGGTTGCACGTCACGATCCTGGCGTTCACGTTCATCGTGTTCCCGATCGTGGGACTCGCGCTGAAGCCGATCGTCGAGCCGCTGATCGGCGAGGACCTGTACGCCGGATTGCTGTTCCTGTGCCTGGTGCCCTCGACCGTGCAGTCCTCGATCGCCTTCACCTCGATGGCCAGAGGCAACATCGCCGGTGCCATCGTCAGCGCGTCCACGTCGAACATCCTCGGCGTCTTCTTGACCCCGCTGCTCGTGGTCGCGCTGATGCAGAACGCCGGTGACATCAGCATCGACGCGACGTCGGTCCTGAAGATCGTCGCGCAGATCCTGGTGCCGTTCCTGCTCGGGCAGCTCGCCCGCAAATGGGTCGGCCCGTTCTTCACCCGGCACGCGAAGATCACCAAGCTGGCCGACCGCGGCGCCATCGTGCTCGTCGTCTACGTCGCGTTCAGTGAGGGGGTCGTCCAGGGCATCTGGTCGACAGTCGGGGTGGGTCAGGTGATCGCGGTGACGGTCATCTCGCTGCTGCTCGTCCTGGTGATGCTCGCGGTGACGGGCTGGGTTCCGAAACGTCTCGGCTTCGACCGCGCCGACACGATCGCCATCCAGTTCTGTGGCACCAAGAAGAGCCTGGCCACCGGCCTGCCGATGGCGACCGTCCTCTTCGCCGGAACCACCGTCGGCCTCATCGTGCTGCCACTGATGATCTTCCACCAGATCCAGCTCATGATCTGCTCGTGGCTGGCGACGCGGTACGGGCGTGAGGCGGAGGCACTCGAAGCCGCCTGACGCCAGTCGGTGCCGGTGGCCCACGTCGAGCCTCGGCGTCGACGCGGTCGGCCGCGGTCATCGCTGTGACATGACTTCCGCGTGGGCGGGATCGGTATCAGGCTCGAGTGCCAAGGGTTGGCACGCGAAGGAGAACCGACATGCCCGGCTACAACCCATCCTGTGGAAACTGTCACCGCTGCGCCAAGTGCCGCGGCGACGGGACAGTACAGGTGGTGACGTACGAACGGAACCACAAGGGGCAAGAGTGCCGCGTCGAAAGGCGCCAGACCTGCCCCTCCTGCAACGGCGTCGGCGGACGTGTCGGGGTCGGCCCCCACAACCACCGCTGATCGTCGTCGCCGGTCGCGGCGAATGTCGCGGCCGGCGGCGGGATCGGTCTGAACATCGACAGGCCACCCCGGACCAGGAGAACAAGATGGACAGCAGCATCGGTCAGCGCAAGTACATCGTCATCGATCTCGAGAACATGATGGGCAGTGATCGCAGCGCCGACGGCGTCGCGGAGGTATGGGCCAAGATCCGCCCCCTCATCACTCCCGGCGATCAGGTCCTGGTCGCCTCGGGACCGACTCTGGCGAAGATCGCCATCTTCGTGCTCGGCACCGGCGTGCGCTATTACGTGAGTACCGACCGTGACTGCGTCGCCGAACTGTTGCACCGCGCCGATGAGCACCACGCCGCCGGTCGCTACTCGACCTACGTGATCTGCAGCGGCAACGGACGTTTCGCGGAGATGGCGACCCGGGCTCGTACCGCGGGCATGACCGTGTGGCAACTCGGCGGGCGCGGTCTGGTCAGCCGGCGACTGTGGGACGCCTCCCAGCTACACGGGGTCCTCAAGCTGAGCCCGGAACCGACCGCCCGGCAGTACGACCTCGCCTCCTGACCACCACCCCGGAAAGGACACCGCAGATGGATTTCACCGGTCCACCACCAGGTACCGAGCACCTCCCCGAGGGGCGACCGAGCCGCCCCGGAATCCCCGGCACCGCCCGAAACCCACAGCCGGCAGCCCCCCGGCCGCCCGCCCCCCGGGCCGGCCGCGTCCCACCGCGGCCGGCACCGGCCCTTCGCTCTCCCCGACCGCCCGCTCGCCGACGGTCCCTGGCCGGCGAGCTGGTGATGATCTCGGTGTCCTGGTTCGGCGTCGGTGTCCCAGCCGCCTTCGTCACCCAGATATGGGCGGGATCGGGCTTCTCCCCGGGACAAGGTGGCGGATTCCCCGAACTGATCACCTGGGTGGTGATCTTCGGCGCCGTGACGCTCGCGATGGTCGCCGAACGGCACCTCAACACCAGAGAGAACGACATCGCCGAGATCGCCCGCACAGGTGCCCTCGGAGGGGCCGTACTGGGTGTCATCCTCGCGTTCGTGTGGTTCGCCCTGAAGAACGGTCCGGCACCCGGCAACTGGTTTGTCGGCCCCTGCTGCGCCAGCGCCGGAGCAGCCTTCCTGCTGTACGCCGTTCGGTCCCATCGCCGCCGGTGAAGCCCCACAAAAGCGGCGGATGGGGCAGAATGCGCGTGTGACGACCGACCCACCGTTCGAGGCGTACCGCGGTGGCGAGCCGTACGCATTCGTCTCGTATGCGCACGCCGACAGCCACCTGGTGTACCCCCTTGTCGCGGACCTTCACGAACGCGGATACCGAATCTGGTACGACGAGGGGATCGAGCCCACGGATTCGTGGCCGGAAACCCTGGCCGACAAGATCTCGGGCTGCCAACTCTATGTGCTGTTCGTGACACGGGTCTCGGTGGAACGCGACGGCATCGAACTCGAAATCGAGTGGGCACACACGCACGGCAAGCGCTGTCTCGCGGTGTGTCTCGAGGAGACGCGCTTCCCCCCGAGCGTCGGATTCTTCACCGAGCACCGCCAGTTCCTCACCTACCGACGTCGGGATCATGACGAGTGGATCACCGAGATCCGAAAGGTACTGGACAGGCCCGAATACACGTTGCAGGGCGAACCGCTCGCACGCGGCGGGCCGGAGTGCGGACCGAACAGAGACCCCGGCAAGAGGCCACCGAAGGCGCCGCAGCAGACAGTCCCCAAATCGGTGTCCGAGCTGTTCGTCGATCGTGTCGGCGAGAGTGACGCGCTGATCCGGTCGGTGGCCCGGCAGCTTCGGCGCCTCTCCGGCGCGGAGGAACTGGAACCCGGCGTGTACCCGACCGTCCTTGTGTTCCACGGCGGGGGAGGCGTGGGCAAGAGCGGGCTCTCCGAACGACTCGAGACCTGGGTGCGAGGAGGCCTGTCGGGCACCGCCGAGTGGGGAACCTGGCCACACCCTCACGTCATCTCGGTGCGATGGGATTTCCACGAGTCCGTGGGCAACCTCGACCTCACCCGACTTCTGCATGCCCTCCGCGCGGCCCTCGCCGACTCTGACAACGCTTGCTACGCCTTCGATGTCGCACTCGCCGCCTATCTCGAAGCGGTCGGCGGCACCGCCAGGGGAGTCCTCGGCGGTGAGGCCGCCGACGGTGTTCTGCGGTCACTGCAGGTCGTGGCCGCACAGCTGAAGATGAGTCCACCGACATCGCTGACCAGCGAGGACATCCGCCGCGTCGCGGGGCGTGTCCGCGCGAGTGCGGACCGTCCGTCCCCCTATGCGCTCTCGGGTAACCACGATCTTGTGGATGTTCTCGACCGTATTCGCCGGCTGCACAGCGGCATGCACGCTCCGGAGGTCGTCGCAGAGATCCTGTACCTCCTGACCCTCGACATCTGGGAGATCGAACCGGCCAGGCGTCCGGCGCTGGTGTTCTTCCTCGACCATTTCGAAAACATCCAGCGCGGCGAGTCGGCCATCGCAGACGCGGCCATAGCGTCGTTCGTCGCGCAACTCCCGTACGCACTGTTCGTGATCACCGGCCGCGACCGCATCAACTGGGCAGATCCCGCTCGCACCGGTCTCCACCTCGCGGGCCCGGCGGTCTGGCCGGGCCTCGTGCTCGGCTCACTCGAGGAGCCACGGCAGCACATGCTCAGGCGATTGAGCGACGAGGACACACGCAGGCTCTACGAACACCACCGAAACATCAACGGTTGGGAGATGGCGGACGGGTTGGTCGATGCACTGGTCAGCCGATCAGCCGGTCTGCCGCTGCACATCGGTGCCGTCCTCCAGCTCGCCGCGACGACGGTGCGTCAGAATCCCGGTACCGTCCTCACCGCCGAACAGCTCGACCGGGAGCTCCCCGACGTGGTGGGCAGGCTCCTGCGAACCTTGACCGCCGCCGAGGCGAAAGCGTTTCGCGCGGCCTGCGTGTTGCCGAGCTTCGATCCCGAACTGGCCGCCGCGGTAGGCCAAGTCGACTCCGGCGACGTCGAACGTGCCATCCGCTTCGCGCTCGTGGAATCGTCGAATTCGCCGGTCTATCCCTACCGGGTCCACGACGACATCCGCCGGCTCGTGAGACTCGACCGCGATTCACACGGATACTGGTCCGAGAGCGACTGGTTGAACGCCGCCCGCCGCGGAATGGACGAGGCGATACGCCGAATCCGCGACGGCCACGAACAGGGATCCGACGAACAACAACTCCAGGGCATCGCCCTAGCCATCCGCCTGGGCTACGAATGGGACACCTACGTCCCCGGACTCGCCGACCTCGTCTACGACGGGCCGAGCATGGCCGCTCTCGCTCCTCTGATCCCCTCCGTCGAGGCGCTGACGAAGGTCGGGGACATCGGCGCACTGATCGAGTTCATCCACTCGATGCCCAAGATGACGTCGAAATCGCTGGAACTACTGCAAGCGATTCGCACCGACAATTCGGAAGTCGCCTTCCGCGTCGACAGCTGGACCGTGATGCGGTTGCGAACGCTGCGACGCTACGACGAGGCGATCACCCTCTCGGCGAACCTTCTGGACAAATACCCTGACCAACAGGGGTACCTCTGGCATCAGTACGCGATCACGTTGCAGATCGGCCGGCACTTCCGGGACGCGATCGCGAGCAAGGCAGATCACGACCCTGAGGGACTCCCTCATCTCCGACTGCCCATCGATCGCGCACACGGCATCGGCGATCATGATCCCGCGCTCCGCGAGCGCTACATCCGGAGCAAGTCCTCACGGCGGCTTCGGGAAGAGTTGGCCATCGCCGAGTTGATCGCCGAGGCACACTTCACCGGTATCGACGTCGAGGATACAGAACGCCGGATCGCCGAGCAGATCGCGCGGGGAACATCACGGACCAACACACGAAAGTTGTTGCGCATCCTCGGATATGCGTTCGTCACCGACACACTCAGATTCGATGGTGTGCTGGCTCGGATCGAGGAGATCGGCACCACCGAGCGACGAGGCCTCGGCATGTCGTACCTTCTCACCCTCCGCGCACTGTTCACCCTCGATCCCGCAGACATCGAGGCGGCGGTGGCAGCAGTGGACCCGCAACGATCCCGGGGCATGGCGTACATCCCGGTCGAGGTGTGGCTCGAAGAACTGGGCCAGACGTTGCCGACACGCGAAACCCAGTGGCTCATACCGTACGAACAGGTCCGGGAGAACTGGCTGCGGATCGCGGACGGCATGCTGGAACGGTCCAAACAGTATGTCGCCGAACTAGACTGCGCCGACCAACCGGTTCGGGGCTGAACACGGGTCACGGCAAAGCACCGGTCAAGGCCTACCACGGTGACGAACCGTATGATTCGACACCCAGTGGCTGATCCCCTACGAGAAGGTGCGCGCCATCTGGTTGCAGATCTACGGCGGATCATCCGGCGCGCAATCGAATTCGCCGAACAAGCCGACGAGTGACCGGCGGCCCGTTCGGCGGATGCTCACAGCACCGCGTGATCGGCGGCGGGTCCGCGCTCCACATCTCGGTGCTCGGCTTCTGAACCGGTGGACGCCACCCCCGGGGGCAGCATGTCGGGAACGTCCTCGCCCCCGCAGGTGTCGGCCGGTTCCACACGGTCGACACCGCACACCGAGCATTCCGGGGATGGGCCGGTCCGGTACCAGGAGGCATCGAACGCCGGCGAGGTGTGGTTCGGCCGCAGCGCGGTCAGGCGCGGATGATCCGAGACGCTCGCATGCTGGAAGTACGTGCGCTCGTGAGCTATCAACGGGGCCAGCCACTCCGACAGCGGCCCTCGCCCCTGGCCGAGGGCGAGCGCGACCCGCACCCCGCGCGCCACCGTCGCGACGATGTCGACGCCGAGAGCCGGGGCTGCGACGAGCCGCCCGGTGCCGTAGTCGGTGGAGCCCCGGTCGCCGCCGCCGGCCGCGTCGCCGATGATGCAGCGCGTACATGCGGTGCCCGCCTCCGGGACCACCGTCACCACCTCACCGGCCTCGCCACGTTCGAACATCTTGATCGAAACCGACGGAATACCAAGGTGATACAGGTGGTGACCGAGCCAGAACTCGGCAGCCAGGTCGTCGGCGGCCAGGATCGTGACGTCGATGTCGGTGAGTACCGACAGATCGAGGTCCTGGATACGCGTTGCCACCGGCCGCACCTCGACCGCCGGGTTGATGGCGCGCAGTCCCCGCGCGAGGGCCTCGACCTTCGGCATGCCGAGATCGGTGCGCTCGTACGTGGTCCGGGACAGATTGGGCAACTCGACGACGTCGTCGTCGACCACCGTGAGGTCGGTGACACCGCTGCGCACGAGGAACTCCGCGGCGTTCGATCCCACCGAGCCGGCACCGATCACGAGGTATCGTGCCGTGATTCCGCCGGGCAGATGATGTGCCAGACGGGATTCCATGGTCTCACCCGAGTCATCGGCACCAACCGGGCCTGGCGGGGGCGACTCGTCGAGGACGTGCTCGAGTGCGGTTGCGAGCTGCTCGGCAGATCCTCCGTCCACACGCCAGGCAGGGGTGAAGGGACCGTCGCCGGTCACCATCAGCGGCGGTTGGCTGGGATAGACGTCCGGGAAGACGACGGTGCAGCGGCGTCGGTCGCCGCGAAACACCGGAACCGCCGGAAGATAGCGGCCCTCCACCTCGACCTCGAAGGTCGACCCGGCCCGCACATCGGGACCGATCTCTGCGCAGGCATGGCTGATGTCGCCGCGCAGCGGTATCACGTGGACCGGTGCGGGCCGGACTTCGACGGATTCAGGGTCGGGCGTGGCCGAGTAGGCCGCGAGCGTCCCGTGGTCGAGATCGACGAGATGGCCTTCTCCCAACCGCAACACGCTGCCGAGGGCTCCGCGTCGTGCTTGGACCACGATGGGGAACAGAGCCTCGCGGACCGACGGGTTGTCGAGCAGCTGCGTCGCGAATGCCTCATGGTCGGGTCCGCTCGGTTCGGCATAGCTGCCCGGATGGCTGTGGAGAGTACCGCCGTATCGCCGGGTGGGATGCGCGGAGAGGTACTCGTTCAACAGCTGTCGCAGGGCGGGGCTGTGCCAGTAGGTGATCTGCTCACCGGGACGCGGGTCGGGCACGAAGTCGACGATGACCCGGCTGTCCCGTGCGGTGATCAGAGCTCCTCCGCGTTCGGGCCGGTGGACGGCGATCTGGCGATCGATTAGGGCGATCGCCTCGTCGGTGAACGACCATGCCGTGCCTCGTTTTGGCTGGGCCGCGCGGACGGATCTCACCGTTGCTCGCGGGGCCCTCGCTGTCGGGGCCGGGGTCTTCGGGCGGGAGAACATGGGACTCCGTTCAAATGGATTGGGGGGGTGGTGCCGGATGACGGCCTGGGGTCGCCGGTCCGTTCGACCGGGCCTGGTGAAGTCGAGCGCACGGATGTCACTCGCGGTAGGGGAACGGCCGGCCACGTACGACCTCGCCCATGCCGACAGCCCACTGGGCGCAGCGGACAACGCATGACGCCAGCGACGGCATACCGCCGTTGGTGTCGGTGGAGAGACAGAGAACGCCGCCAGACCCGTTCGAACCGGGGTACAGGTGGTACTGGTGTGCCGAATTGTTCGGGGTGCCCACCCATCGACCGAGGTCGATGCGCTCGGTCCGGTTACCCTGGCAGCGCGTGAACGCCCACAGATGGGCCTCATACAGCGATGTCGACGGGTTTCGCTTGATGACCACGTGAAGTTCGTCGCCGTACTTCGTGGGCTTGGTGTGCAGATAGATGCCTGCCGCACCGTTCGGAAAGTACTCCGGCATGTCGCTGGCAGGGCGCAGCGAGTTGACGTACCTCCCGGCGGCACCGGATGTCGCGAGATTGCGGACCGCGGCGATCTCGGTGGCCGACATCGCGGAGAACCGCTTGTCGGTGAGGCCGACGCCTTCGGCGGACTGAGCGGCCGATCCACTGCCGGTCACAAACTGTCCGTTGACGATCCGGACTTCCTCACCCGCATCCTGCGCACGCTCGATGGCCGCGAACTCATCGCCGTAGCCGGAGGAGAAGCGTTCGCCTGTGAGGCTCACTCCTGAGTCCGGGTCAGCCGGCTGATCGGCAGCGACAACGGCGCCCTTACGGATCATCGGTGGATCCTGGGCGCCCCCGTCGAATCGCCCCGGCTCGATGTCATCGCCCGGGAGGGTCGTGATCACCGGAACCGGCGCGGCGAACACCTCCCGGCCGGTGACCGGATCGATACTCGGCTCGAGGTTGATGACGGTGGGGTCCTGCTGCGTTCCCATCGTGAGGGCCTTTCGTGAAGGATGCACCGGCGGTGTTGTCGGCTCACCCCTCAGACCGATCCCGCCTGGATCCACGGAGGTAAGGCCCGTCGACGCAGGCGACGCACCACTCACTTCACGCGTGAATCGCCAGCCCGATCTCCGCAACGAGTTCGGCGAGCAGAGGCCGCACCGCCCCGGTGCCGCCGCCGACCAGCGGGTCGTTGATGCGCTCAGGTAGACGGAGACGCGGCTGCCTCGCGGCAGACGAGTCAGCAGCCTCCGCGGCAATGCTGGATTCGATGTCCCGTCCAAGCGCGGCAGCGGCATGTGCCAGGCGTTTCCACGACCACGCCGTCCGGACGTCGCCCAGACGCCAGGCGACGTCTCGTGACTCTTCACCGACATACGGTCCACCAGGAGTTGCGGAATCGAAGAGGTCGACAGTAGGGGTGAGGTCCGGGGGGACGCGCAGGCTCGCCTCGGCGACACCGTCGCGGTAGGTGAGGGAACCGAGTCCGACGGTGACCTCCCCGACGAGGAGACGCGCGAAGAGTCGTCCGGAGATCGGGGACGCGGCCACATCAGGAAAGATGTTCACCGACACCGAGATCACGTCGCCGTCCCGGAGCGCGCTGGCCGTGTCCGCGATCAACACACGACCGGGCACCGAACGTGGATCGACATTCACAGCTACAGCCACAGGCCGGCTTCCCCGCGTCCGGATCCCCGATGTGAGACCCGCTGTCATCACGGGTTCGTCGACGATCTCGACCCCCGTTCGAGAAGTACGACGATGCACGAGTTCGTCGCGCGAACACCCGAACGGTGCCTGGCTGAAGATGAGCGCGAACTCGTCGAACAGCGCACCTTCTGCGGGCACACGATCGACCAACCACTCCAACGCTGGCCGGGCCGCGTCGAAATAGTGGTCGGCCGACTCACTGTTGCCGACACCGCGATGAGCCAAGGCCAGATCCGCATGGAGCACCGACTCCGAGAAGCGCGGAATCATGTCCGGAGGCAACTCGAACCACCGGTCGACGCCGGTCACAAGCGCCAGCCGCGTCCACGGATCGGGAAGAACCGGCAGACCCACACCGGGACCGGGCGCCAGGTGCGCGATGAGATCGTCCGTCGCCCGATCGGTGTCCATCTCGATCAGATATGGATGCGCCGGGTCGAGAAGGTCGACGACGGCCGGACCGCCGGGAAGAGCGACGTGACAGGACAACCCGGTCGGTGTGGGTTCATCGCGGCGGTAGGAGATCCGCCCCGGCGTGTCGAGCGCCATCAGTCTTCGCCGTCCTCTGACTCATCGAGAGTCATTCCGTGAGAACGGAGTACTTCGAGCAGCGCCACGCCGAGGAGACTGCTGGCTGCCTGATTGCGCGTCAGGTCATCCGAGTCCGGTTGTGCGAGAGCATCCCTGACCGCGTCGATGGCGGGATCGTCCTGTGCTGCAAGTCTCTTGACAGCTCGATACACGATATCGGGAATCCCGTCCAGATCAGCGATCCCGGCCTCGCCGACAGGTGCTGTTTTGGTCGCCACCGGCGGTGGCGCATCGAGCGTTCGCCTGGCGAATGACGCTATGACACGGGCGCTGTCGAAACCGGTTGTTTCCAACGTCTCCTGGTAGTCACGCAGAACTCGCGCGGCATCGATCAATAGTTCATCGGTCGATCGATTGCTCTTCGGTTTCGGAAGATCCGCCCGCGGATAAGTGGTGAGAAAGCGCAGCGCCATTTCCTCCCGGCCAGGCTTGCACTCTTCGGGGCGGATGCGCAATCTGATGTCGATCAGTGCGGCCGAAATGCGTTCGCGCGCCGCCGCAGCCAGTTTCGGGCTGGAGAAACTGTTCTTGATGGACGATCGGGGTACGAGCACCTTGTCACGGGACATCGTGTCCGATTTCGTTCTCTCCTCGAACTCCCTACGGAATGCCCCCGCGTCCTTCGACACCTCGACAGAGGAGACGCGATCATTCCGATCATTCGGCACGGGCGGTGAAGAACAGGTGGCTCGGTAAGCCGTCCACAACGGTTCTTTCAGATCTGCGACGATCTGGGCCGGTCGCCGATCAAGTGACCCGTCTCTGAGCTTCAGCCGTTCGCTGTCCACTGTCGCCCCGACGATGCCGCTCGTGGCCAGTTGTCGCTCCAGAACGATCCCGATCGCCTGCTTGTTCAGTCGGGCCTCACGTTCGGCCCGACCGTCATCGTTGTGATGGGGGCACGACACCACGTCTGGTCTCTCCAGCCAGCCCAGGGCCAGCAGCATCGCCGCCGCATGGTCGTCGACATACTGGCCGAGATCAATGCGACCGATCTCGAGTTCGCTCCTGGCGGCATCGAATTCATTGGACCAGCTGTGGGCTTCGACGGTCCTCACAAGCGTGTGGAGGGCCTTCGAGTCCTGGTGCTGAAAGTAGGCCTGAATCGCTTTCTCCACGGACGACCGTCGAGAAGCCTCGAACTTGGCCCTGTCCTCGTCGCGCTTCTGGCGGTCCGGGTCGTGGTTCTCCTCCCCCGAGCCCGGGTTCTCGTGTGTACCGGTCATGTCGCTACTCCCGACTCGCGCGTTCGGGCCAGACGACGATCAGCGGACGTCCCGCTGCCTGTCGCCGCTCGACGATGTCGGCAGTACCGCCGAATCCACCGGCGGGTTTGCCGTCCCACACCGCGATCAGCAGGTCAACGGTATCGGCGATGTGGGCACCGGCGTCGAAGTATGCCTGCTCACTTGGCTCCGTGTGGGGCATCGTGATCGTCTCGGCGGCGAGTCCGGCCGCCGCATGGAAGGCCGCGCGGTTGTCCGCGGGAATGGTGTCGGCGATCGCCTCGCATGGTCTGACGAACACCAGCCGTCCGCCAACCGCAAGGGTCGACCACGCGAAGATCTGATCCGAACCCGGCGCCAGGGACGTGTACCCCATTGTGGCAGAGCCATATTCGGACAGAACCCGGGTGATCTCGGCCGCCACCTCGGCCCGCGTGGCCCTCGACAGGGAAATGTGCCCGGTGATGCCGACCGTGGTGGTGGGTGCCGTCATCGTCATCGCTCCTTGGAAGAATCGAGCTCGGTGATCCGCTGGTGCAGCGCGGAACCGATGAGATCGAGCATTCGCTTTCGGACGTGGGGCTCCACGAGTTCGCATGCCGCAGTGGAATAACGGTCGCCCACCGTTCGTACTGTGGCGAGATCCGAGACCGTGGCGAACATGTGCCGTATCGCCTCCGTCAGCTCGGTGTCGGGCAGAGCAGACCAGGCCGTAACCTTCTGCACCCGGTGATCATGCTGCTGTTGACGGCGCTGGTTCGCGTTGTGCCTGTTCTTCTTCCGGAACGCGCGCTTTCTACCCGCGACGGATGTCGCCGCAGACACCTCGGCCTCGGCGTGTCTCGGCAGCCGTCCGGGTGCGTGCCTTTCGATGTGCAGAACCTCGTTGTAGAGACCCCACAGATATAAACGCATGTCAAACCGTTGGAACGCGGGCTCTTCGCGCATCCTCTTCACCGAGTCACCGGGTCCGAGGAGAATGGCGGCGAGGCGTACGTCAGGGTGATCGCCGAAGACCTCGGCCGTACCGGATTGCACGGTCTGCAAGTCGGAGGAGCCGACAAAGACCCAGTCCAGACCCGTTCCCGCGAAGAGCTTCACATCGTTCAACAGCGACCGGTCGGCACGGTCAGGACCTTTCCGCGTGGCGACGTGGTTCCAGTCCATCTCGTTGACAAAAGTGGGCCACGCTGCCCTGACTCCGCGATCGCCGATGTTTCCGTATGTCCGACCGTGGTTCTCGGCAACGGTGAACCCGTGTATGGCGAACCAGGTGACCAGGCGAGCGGCCACTTCGGCGCCTTTACCGTGGACATCCTCGAAAGTTTCAGGCCGACCGCCGATCATTGTCTCTGCAGCTCGCCGAGATTTCTCCACTGCGCTCTCGAACCCCTTCCGGTGCTCGTCACCGGCTTCGGTGTCCTCGAAGCGGATGTGCTCCCTAAACGGACGGAAGAGATTCTCCACGTCCAGGAACACCGCGGTGCGCCCCGGCGCGTACTTCTCGAAACCGGTCACGGTCGGCCACCATCCCAGGCGGCCCGTTCGGCCAGGAAGGTGTCACCGGTGCCAGCGCGGTGACGCTCCGAGATCAACTCGCCGATGCCTCTCCGTTCAGCCGCTGCCGCACCTCGGGCCTCGGCGCTCAGTCGCGGACGGTGAACGTGGGCCGCTTCGAAGACATCGATGCGGATGTCACCGTCCGGAACGTCCGGAAGGCCATGCGTTCCGGTGAACACCGCACGTTCACGATTCAACTCCAGGGCGAAGACCCGCGGTACCGGGTTCTCCCCGAGGTAGACCCGCGTCATCAGCACCGGTGGCAGGGCACCGCCATGGGGATTGGGCGCACCTTCGACCCACACCGTGAGTCGCGCGCCCTCATTGTCGACGTGCACCGCCCACGAGACATTGTCGTCGCGTGCGGCCACAACCCGCGGGCCGACCTGTATCCAATCGACCGTCGACGCGTCGGCGACGAGAGGTCGGCCTGGACTGCCGATCCCGCCACCACGGGCGACGGTCGGTTCACCCTCGGGTTCCGGGGCGACCACTCGCCAGGACTCGATCACTTCCGAGATCACCGCATCGGTGAGTGACGCTGCGGCGGCATTCCAATCGACATCCGCGAGCGCCTTCGCGACGATTGCGTTCTCGGCGTCGATCGACTCCAACAGCGAGCCGGCGGTGGAATAGCCGAGCACTGTGTCGTCGACGAGGTCGACCGCGGCACGCAGAGCCGTGGTCAGTATCCCCAGATCCTGCTCGGCCTGACTGCCGGCACGTGACCGAACGTCCTCGACCAATGCGGCGAGCAGATCGGTATGGGGAGCAAGGAGACGTTCGATGCTGCTCGTCTCGACGAACAACGCTTCGCCCAACCAACTAAGAGCGCCGATCTCCAATTCCAGCAAGCGCGGGTCGATCTCGGGCACCTCCGACGCTCCAGAGGGCCACCAGCGATGCAGCCAGTGACCGACGCCGAGTCGCCCCACCACTCCGGACAGCTCACCCCGGGTCGCGGACACGCTGTGTCTGACTGTCCCATCGGATTCTCCTGGGTCCTGCTCGGCAAGGTCGGCGACCGCATCGGCGACGAACGGTCCGTAGACGACGGTGAGCCAGGCCTGGGCGAGTTCGGGTTCGGCGATCCATGCCGTCGGCACGTCACCGGACCTCGTCACGTCGACGAACAGGGTGCCACCGATCGCCGGGATCGTCCCCGTGTGCACGGCGGGACTCTCGCCGTCACGGGCAGTGACGAAGATCAGATCACCGTCCCATCCGACGGTGACCCTCCCCCACGCATCTGCTTCTGGGCTCACTTGCTCGTCTCTCTCTGTCGTCCGCACTGGTATTCCACCTGAGTCATTACCGGTCCCGCCTCTATTCCGGCCTGTGCAATTCGAACCAGGCCACGAACTCATCGAAGATGAGTTTCACCCCCGCGGCCACGCAGAGCCGGTCCCAGATCTCCCGAGCGTGCGCGATCTCGCCGTCGGTCGCGGTGTCGGCGGTCATGATCACCCGGCACACGGCCTCCCATTCACCCGGACCCGCTTTCTCACAGGCCAGTTCGGCGGCTTGGGCGATCAGCACTGTGTTGTCTTCGTCCGCGGAGAGATCGCGCTCGGGTGTCGAGGTCGGACGGCCGGTAGTGACCGACGAGCGCCCATCGAGCCTGTCGGTGACCGACCTGGCGACACCGGTGAGCAGGTCGCGCGCTGTGACCGCATCGTAGTCGGCACGGCCGTGAACATCGTGCCCATGAATCCGAACCCACAGCGTGGACGCGTAATAGCGACTCGGGTCCTGGACCAGAGTCGACGCGATGCTCGGCAGGCCTGCCTTCTTGGCCCTCTTGTCGGCGAGCTCGCGCCATTTCTGAAAATGAGTCCGCACGGCTTGCGCCACACGGGTGTCGTCGGCCGGCGAGGCAGTCGAGTCGTCCTCCTCGTCTCCGGCTACCGACTTGCCGTCGGCGATCATCATCGTCAGCGTCGCCCCGGCGGCGAGAAGCGCGCGGCCGTGCGGGCTCTCGATCCCCAGAGGGGCAGCGGCGCGCCGGACCTCTGCGATGAGCAGTGCTTCTTCGTCCGGTAGGTCGACGCGCTGGGCCCGGTCACCGGAGAGGACGAGTTCCAGTCGTCGCTCGACACTCCAGTCCAGGCGCCTCGACTCGATCGACGCGACGCGACCGGTCCCGGGGTCCTCGGGGACTTCCTCCGATCGACGGAGGGGCGCCGGTGCCGGCGGCGACGTAGAGGACAAACCGAGGCTCGTGGTACTCCACTCCCACAACCCGGTGTCGAGCTCGGTGACCGCCGTCCACGTCGTCTGGGGGACAGCGGTCCCGTCGGCAGGCCGGTTGCGGTGATCCAGGTGTTCGTCGTCAAGGAAGGCACGAATGACGGGATAGGCTCGTCGGATTCGCCGTGCGAGATCCTTTGGCTTCTTGTGCGGACGCCGGCAACGGCGTCCCTCCGCCTCCAAGGTCTCGAGAAAGGCGGCGTCTGCGTAGAGCAGTCGCCGCATGCGGCCGGCATAGGGCGTCGCCGCGATGCCGGCGATGACCTCGGCAAGATGCGCTTCGCCGTCGACAGAGACGGCCGGATCAGATGACGACTGCTGCCACGCAAGCCGGAGCAACGCCCCACGTTTGTCCACGACGCCGATCTGTTCTCCGGTGCTCGCCTTCTCGAGTGCCGGTAGCCACACCGCGGCAGCTGCCAATCGGCCGGATTGCCGATCGACGGCGGCACGGATCCGCGCGATCTGCTGCTCTTCCGGATAGGTCGGATCCAGATCATGGACCTTGGAGTGGGTACGGATGTACCGGTACTTGTACAGCTTTCCGGGCAGGGCGAACTCCGCATCGATGTCCGCGCTGAACACCGTCGGGAAGAGGTTGGTGGCGGTGCGTTTCGACGGGAACCACCACTCGCCGTCGCGACTGGAGAGAGTCGTGTGGACCTCATCTGGAAGCAGGGACCATGCCTCCCGCCACACATTGCGGATCGAGGTCATTCGGCCTTGATCGCCCCTCGCTTGACCAGCGTCCAATAGTGTCTGCCGAGCGGCGTCAGTTCAACGGTGCCCTTCTCCTTGCTGGTACAGAGTTCCCAGAAGTCGCGACCGTCACTCGCCATCGCGAGCCCCGCATCCCGATACACCTTGAGATGGTCGAGCTCGACCTGTGACCTGCTACCGGTGAAAGGTTGATACTCGCCACCCTCGCGCTTGATCGGGGGATTCTCCCCCTCGCCCACTTCCTCCAACTCCTCGTAGTCGTGGGCCATGGTCAGCGGAAACAGATGGTGCGGGGTGGGGAACAGATTGCTGATCTCGACCAGACGCTTCGCGGGCACACGCGGCCTCACCTGTCGGAGTGGTCGCACCGTGGTGATGTGGGACTTGAGGGTCGGTCGCTGCTCGGCGTCGTTGAAGCCGGGGATGGCGTAGGTGTAGAGGTCGAGCTCGGTGACGGCGCCGAGGATGTCTGCGGCAGCTCCCCTGAGACCACTGATGAGCAGTTCCGTGAAAGACCCGATCGGAGTGCCCGACTTGCTCTCCGTTGCGTTCTCGCCCTTCCGGCTCGCGGTCAGAATCGCCAGTCCCTCGCGGATCACTGCGCGGTCGGGACGAAACGGATCGATCTCGTTCCCCAGACCTCCCGAGACACAACAGTCGAGGATGATCGTGATCGCATCGGCGGTCGACTGGTTGACCAGACTCATCAGGTCGTTGAACGAGATGGCCGGCCCGTCGTAGGCGACCAACTCGCCACCCCATTTCTCCAAGACGGCGTGGCCGGAGAAGTAGAAGAGCAGCTCGTGCGCGGGCTTCTCGGTGCTGGATTCCTCGGCGGTGCCGGACGTGTCGGGGATGTCGGTCGTGGGCACGTCTGGATTCCCCAGGAAAAGGTCTGTCGCGTGATGTCGCAGTGCGCCGCCGAACACCTTGTCGTCATCCGAGTCGACCAGGGGAGTGACCGACCAGTTCGGACGCTCCTCCGGGTAGAGGTGTTCCTCCAGGCAATCCACGATGCCCCTCGCGTCGTTCGCGGACCCGATGAGCCGTGGATAACTCTCCTGGTCGTTGTACTTCGAGATCCCGACAACCAGCGCACGTCGAATGGTGGACATCAGCCAACTCCATCATGAATTCCGAGGGAAGAAGCATGAGGACAACCACATGTCCCACCGACATCGCGTAACGACACAAAAAATACCCGAACGGACTACACACCGCGGGCTTCCCGACCCTGACGACCGCGGCCCTGACGACCACGCCCGGCGACTGCGGTACGTGAACGCTCCACCGCGGCAGGCGGGTTGCGGACATCGCGACCGCCGGGTCCGGTCGCGGCGTCACCGACGTGTCGGACCCTGCGGTCGAGCTCGTATCTGCCGTAGTCGCGGAGGCGTGCGGTGCCGTCGCGTTCGAGATTCACCACCTGCTCGACGCCGGCATCGCGCCTGCGCGCGGTGTCGGGCATCGGCGGAATCGGCGCGGTGCCGACGACCCGGGCGGTGTCGCCGATCAGTACGCCCGTCCTGATCGCCACCTCGGCGCCCGCGCGGAAGCGTGCGGTGGCACGCCGCCAGCTGCCGAACCGTCGGCCGATCCCGGTCCTCACCGGCGACCTCGCGCCGATGGTGCACGGCCGACCTGGTGTGCTCGAACCACACTCACGTGACGGGCGACCACACCGTCGATGTGGACTGCCGTGTCCGGTGGCAGGGAGGCCAGCCGGTGTGGTGGCCACAGTGGACGCGTCGCGGTGTGGGACGAACCCGGGACGTGTTCCTCACCGAGGACCGCCGAGAAGCTCTCCAGGGTGCGGGCGTCGGCGATCCCGCCGAGCAGCACCTTGTGCCGGAAGAGGGTGCCGAACCCGTCGGTCGCCGCGCCCCACCGAGTCCGCGCCTGGGACAGGTCCTGGACACAGACCAGCAGTTGAAACCCTTGCGAGCCACCTTCGCCGAGCACACCGGGAAGTGCGGGCCACGGGGCGATCTTGTCGGCCTCGTCGAGCACGCACAACACCGTCCCGCGTCCAGGGCCGAAGGCGGAGTAAGTGGTCCGGCGGACGTCGTCGAGCAGGCCCACCACGAGTGCGGCGAACTGCTGCTGGACGTCCGATTGCGCGATCACGTAGATCGTGCCGTCGGCCCGGAGGAACTCGCCGATGTCGATGAGCGCTCCCTCGGCCTGCCGGCGCGCGAACTCGCTGTCGTAGACGCGCATCGTGTCGCATGCGGTGACGAGGATCGAGTCCCGCAGCCGGGCGTCGGCGGCGTCGAATCCGGTCACGATGATCCGCGCCCACGTCGCGTCGGCTGCGGTGAGGATGCGGGACGGTTCGCTCAGATCCCCGAGGAGAAGCCAACGAGTCACGTCCTCGACGCCGTGTCCGGCGAGCGCAGCGGCGTGTAGCAGGGCTGCCAGCAAGCGCTCGGCCAAGGAGCGGAAGAACCTGCTGGACTCGTCTTCCCGCTGCCTGGGCTCGGCCGTGGTGAGTGATCGTGCGCGTAGAAGCGCACTGTCCCAGTTGCGGCATCCGGTCACCGGCGACCACGCCGCTCGTCGCACACCGAATTCTTGCGGCACGTCGCCGGGAGTGATCGCGAAGACCCACACCGGACCGTCGGCGAGTCGGTGTTCCACCGTGAGGTCGAAGACGTCGCGCTTACTCGACGCGACCACGACGGGGCCTCGGTGCGTGAGAATCGACGGCACCAGTTTCCCGGTGGTCTTCCCACTCCGCGGCGGCCCGAGAACCAGTGCGTGACAATCGTCCCCGGTGACCAAGGGATTCCCGGTCTGGAGGTCGTGGCCGACGACGATCATGACAGACCCGCGATCGCGAAGAGGAAGATCATCGGCATCGCGACGGCACCGAAGACCATCAGCGGGAGCACTCCACGTGACCAGCTGAACGTGTGGCCCGTCGACCGGATCGCCCACACGTGCCGACGCCCCGCGAGCTGCGGACCGAAAGCGGTCACCTCGGTGCCCGCCGGAAATCTCCGTGCGCTCGCCACCATCAGCTCCTCCGTCCGGCCGTCTGCTGTCGAGACGAGGAGCTGACGCCCGGGGACGGTTGCCGCCGCAGCCCGTGGCGGACGCGCCCGCCACGCGCCGAAACTCGCCAGGCCGCCGAGGAATCGGAGCCCGGGAATCCGGCCGGCCACATACGCGACGAGGACGAAGAGGAGTAGGAACGGCAGCAGTATCGCCACGACACCGGCCATGATCGAAGCCAGCACCCCGGACGCCAGTGCGGCCAGGAGCACGGCGACCAGGAGGACAAATGCCAGCGGCCGGGTTCCTGCCGCCCGGTGCAACCACGGTGCCTCGGACTCGGAGATCACTCGTCCGGTGATCACGAACTGATTCGACGGTGCTCGCCGTGGGTCACTCGGCTGATTCCCGCCGGACCCCGCTACGTACGGCTCATTCCTGCCGGATCCTGCGACACGGCTACGCCAGTCGGGTGGGCCGGACAACGGGTTGGTCATCTACGCCTCCGTGCTCGATGGGTGATGGAACCCCAGCAAACACAGACCGCTCCCGGACCGGTGATCACACGTGATCACGTCACGGCCACAGCAGGTGGTTCGGTGTCCGCACAGCGGACACCCCGCTGACCCCGACGAAAGGCACACCCAATGGATGTCAGAAACATACTGGCGCACAGAGGTTCCCGTTGGAACGGCCCGAACTCCGCAGCCGCCGGCGACAGCTGGTCCGACGATGCGACCGATCAGGAGCCTCAACTCGAACCACCCCAGGCGACGATCCGGGCCGAGGTCTTCGACGTCGACCAGCCCCGAGGCGACGCCGGCACCGTGTCCTACGGCGAACTACGGGTCTACGTACACGCGGTCCAGGGCATGGAGTCCACTCTGAGGGACCACGCCGCAGACGTCACCACCGCGATCGACACCATGCACCGCTCCGCCGAGGAGGCCGCGACCTGGCTGACGCAGGTGGAACTCACCGAAACCGGGACATGGCAGGCCGCACGTGACGCCGGCGCCGGCCACATCCGCGGGACGTTGACGGGCAACGACGCCGATGCCCGTCGAATCAGGCGCCGGCGGCGGATCGAGCCCTGGATGTACTGGCTCGTCTACGGAGTCCTGGCCGCTGCCGACCTCGCGTTCTTCGTCACCCTCTGGCGAGACGTCGAGGAAGCCACATCATGGATCTCGGTGGAGACGGCCCAGTCACTCCTCTACGGCATGATCACACCCGTCGCCCTGCTGCTGAGCTGCCACGCACTCGGCCCCGACCTCGCCTCGCTGCGACGCCCTGAATCCGGCGACACGGGCCGCACCATCCGGATGGCGATCAGCGGAGCGATCTTCGCAGTGTCGGTCATGGTCCTCATCCTCGCCGTGCGCCAACGAGTTGCAGAACTCGCGGACGGGGTCGGAGCCGCCGAGATCAGCTCCCTGCTCGTCGGACTCCTGTTCCTGCTTCTCCCTCCGGGCCTGCTCCTTGCCGAGCTGCTGAGCCAGAACGAGGACGTCGAGATCGATCGCCTGCGCACGGAGGACGCCGCCGGCGCCGCCGTCCACGTGGAAGCACACCTGGCGCGCGCCCGCGAGTTGCACCATGCCCGCGTCGCCGCCGTGGAGCACGCCCGTGAGCTCCGTGACGTACTCGAACTCCGTCTCAACGAGTCACTGCGCGCCGCTGCCGATCTCATCGCCCAGGAGCGCGCTCACCAGGGCGCCGACCGCGCGGATCTGCTGTGGCCTGCAGCCGATGCGCAGAACGTGCCGACGGAGTGGGTGGACTGCGGGCTGCCCGCGAAGGCTCTCGATCCCGTTCTCGCCGGGCCGATCCCGAAGGTCAAGCTGAACATCCTCCATCGGCTCGACGCAGCCATCGAAGCCCAGGAGATTCTCGCGTTCGAGCACTGGATGGCCTCGGTGTCCGGCGCACTCAACCGGGGAGCGGAGGCAGTGGCCGAGGGCGGCGAACCCACCCAGCAGGCAGACGACCGCGACGACGCGCCCGACGATGAGGTCGGAGAGATCGTCGCAGACGATGACTCACACGATGCCGCAACAGTTCTCACCAAGCCGCTGTCCGGCGTCAGCGCCGCCGCGCCCACGATCAACGGGAGCTCGCTCTGATGTCCGCCTTCACTCGTCCACGCGGCCTGCTCAGGCCGACGGGAGGCCGTCGACCGGGTCCGTTACGGAGTCCGTGGCACGTCGGCGGCCCCCGCGGCGCGACGCGCGGATCACGTGCGGAGCGTCGCGCGGCACGCCGGGCGGTGCGGCAGGCCCTGTCGGCCGTCCGGCTCGCGCCCGGTGCACCCGTGCGAATCGTGGTGTGCGAGGACCTATCCGGCTCCATGGACTCGATAGCCGTGATGCGCGAGGCCGTTCTCGAAGGCCTGCTCGGGTGGGCACACCGCAACCTCGGGCCCGACGACGAACTCGCGGTCGTGTCGTTCGGCGGCGATGCGTGCGTCCGGCTCCCGCCGAGCCCACCGGCCCGAGGCAGTACCCTCGCCGACCCGGCACTGCATTCGTACGCGACGATGCTCGGCCCGACATGGGAGCTCATCTCCGCATTCCCCGGCACGAACCATCCCACCGTTGCCGTCCTCATCTCTGATGGACTGGTGTCGGATCTGACACAGGCCGGCGGCCGAGCCGCCGCAGGCAGCGCGGGCGTCGACGGCGTGGCCCTGCTCATCCCGGCATCGGGCTCATTCGGCGACGCCGCGCCACTGAGCTGGCGCTCGGCATACCCGGACGACCCCGCACACGTGGTCGGCGGCGGGGACGGCGGCGGTCTGGCCACCGCGGTCGTCGAGGCGATCGCGGTGGCCACCGGTCGCGACGTTCACGGGATCGGTCTCACCGGTAGGGCGACACCAGACAGCCCATCCGGAATCACCTCCGGCGACAACACCATCGACAAACAGATCGACAAGGAGATCGCATGAAACGAAACACCAAGATCGCCGCCGCCATCGGCGTGGCCGCGGTGGTCGCCGTCGGCGCGGTGGCCGTACTCGAGCAGAAGCCCTCCGGCGCGGCAGACCACGACCGATCCATCGGCGGGATCGTAGCGGCCGACCCCTCGGTGCACCAGGCTCTGACGGACAACCAGTGCCCGTACCTGACCGAACCCGCGAGTCCGGGAGCTCGACACACCGTCGTCGTGATGAGCCGGACCGGCCTCATGGCGAGCGCCGGGCTCCCGACCGGGGTACTCCGTGAGCTGTCCGAAACAGCCGGGGGCGCAGGCGATCCGGTAGGGGCACTGACCCTGGTCACCGTCGGCGGAGACGGTGAGGCGCCGCCGACGGTACTCGACGGTGCGGCTCTGACCGACCCGTCGGCCGGATCCGCCCGACGAGAACGACTACTCAACAGGCTGGGGGAGTGCGTCGATGTCGCGCTCGATGCGGCGCCGACCCCGGGTACGGAGGGCAGCGACGAACTCCGTGCGCAGCAGGCCGCAGCGCGCATCGCGCAAGCGGCGAAACGCGCCGGCACCGACACCCGGGTGGTCGTCATCTCCGACGGGGAGGCGAACGCGGGGAGCCTCGACCTCCGGGAGCAGAACTTTCCCGCCGGTGATCCGGCCGCGGTTGCGAGCCGGGTGGCTGCCGCGAACGAGCTCCCGACCTTCGGCGGTCTACCCGTGAGCTACTACGGGATCGGACAGAACCAGACGCAGGCGGGGCGCTCGTGGCTGACGTCCTTCTACACCTCGCTCTGCGAAGCCGCCGGAGGGGACTGCTCGGTGCTCGACGACCACGTCCCGGTCGCAGAGGACGTGCCGGCGAGGATCCCGGCGGACCCGCCACTGGCCCCCGTCAGCCCGGTCGCCGGTGTCGCGAGCACGACCTTCCGGGTCGACTCCGCGGCGTTCCGGCCAGACACCACCGATCTCGTGGACCCGGCATCCGTGCGGTCAGCGCTCCGCAAGGTCGCGTCGGACATCACCCGGCGTTCGACACGCCAGGTCCTCGTCGTCGGGCACGCCTGCGACGACAGTGGTTCCCGCGCGGGCCAGGAAAGGATCGCCTGGAGTCGTGCGGAGACGGTCGGAGCCTTGCTCGCCCAGATGCCGGGAGTCGACCCGGGGCGGATCAACACCGTGGGCCGGGGCGTCAGCGAACCCCTTGCCGGACCCGAACCGGACGGTCGCTACACCCAGGCGCAGTGCGCGGCGAACCGTCGCGTCGAGATCATCCTGCGATGAGACGACTGCGCGAATGGCGTCCGGGACCGGCACGCCCCCGGTCCCGGGCGTCGGGCCACCCGAAATGCGCGGTCTGCGCGACGGCGATCTCCGGCCGCTACACGCGTACACCGTTCGGCGAGAACGTGTGTGGCGGCCACGCGCCATGTAGCCGTTGTCTCGGTCACCATCGGGCGCGCTGCACGGATCGTCGCGAGGCCGTTCAGTCCGACACGGATGCATACGCCGCGGCGGCCGTGACCGACCGCGGTCTGGCCGATCTGCTCGGGCTTCGTCTGCCGACGATACCGCTCCGGCTCTCCGGCGACCTTCGTGGAAAGCAGTTGGGACAGTGTGTCAAAGGTATCTCGTCGCGAGGCGACCGGTCCGCCACGATCGCGATCCGTCCGGGGCTCGATCCGCGGATCTTCTCGATGGTCTATGTACACGAGGGCACCCATGCGCTGCTCCACCTCGGAGGTGCCGGGCACCTCGATCCCGTCTCCGAGGAGGGACTGTGCCAATACGTCGCCTGGTGTTATCTCACCGCCGCCGACATCAGTCCTGAACTCGCCGAACACATCCGACACGACCCGGACCCCGTTTACGGGGAGGGCCTGCGGCGACACCTACGCGCGGCAGAACGCGTCGGCCATGCTGCCTACCTACGCCGGTTGCGGAACCGATCACCCGTGATCCCCGCCGGCCAGAACTCTCGAGTGTGATCGATCGACCGAACAAGGGAGGACCAAGTGGAAGACCGCCGAGACAACGGGCCGAAGAGGACCGACGCCGGGGTCGGTGTCGAGTTGACGGCGTTGCGCCGGTTTCCGCAGGAACGCGCCCGTGTCCTACGGGACGCCGTGCCGGCCGCCCTCGGTCGCATCCTGCGCGAGGTGCCCGAGGCGGAACTGGCCCTCGAAATGGGTGCCGACGAGTTCGGAATCGTCGGGATTCGAATCGCGGTCGTCGGGGTTGACGGTTCCGCCGAGTTGGTCGATGCCGTGGCGGACGCGCTCCGTGGAATCGCCGAGACGACAACGTCATCGGGAGATCTCCTCCCGGAATGTGTAGTCCGTCCCCTGGTGCCCGAACATCGCGACGCCCGTCTGGGCTTCGTGGTTGCATCGACGGGCTCCGGCGGCGGCCGCGACACCTGGCGGCCCGATCGGAAGACCGACCTGGAAGCGTTTCTGCGCGAGCTCAGTTCCCTCCCCGGCACCGGACTCACCGCACGACTGAGAGTCGCCGATGACGGATTTCTGGTCTCTCACGGAATCCTGTCGTCGACGACGCCCGGCATCCGTGTCCGCGCTATGGCGCGCAGACACTTTCCCGGCCTCGTCGTCGGCCACGCGGGTGACGCCGGCGCCGCTGAGCCGACTTGGCTCGGCATCGATCCGGACGACCTGTCGTCGGCGTTCCCGATCCCGGTCGGCGGTCCCGACCCGATGCCCGGTTGCTACACCGCTCCCGCCTCACCCATTCCCGTGACACCGGTGCGCGGCACGGAGACTCTCGGCGCGGTCAGGATCGGCAGCGCCGTCACGGCAGCCGGAACTGCTGCGACCGTTCAACTCTCCGCTCACGAGCGGGTGCGGCACCTTCACGTCGTCGGACGCACCGGAACCGGCAAGAGCTCCGCGATCGCGGGTCTCGTCCACCACACGGCAACGTCGGGTGAGGGTCTGATCCTGCTCGATCCACATGGGACGCTGGTCGACCGGGTCATCGCCGAAATGCCCGCCGAGTGTGCCGATCGTGTATGGCTGATCAGGTGCGGCGACGTCGACAACGCAGTCCCGATCTCGCCTCTGGCGGAGTCGGATCCCGTGCGACGCGACATCGCGATCGACGCCACCTGCGCGATCTTCCAGGAACTCTTCGACAAGAAGGAGACCGGGATCGTCGGTCCGCGCTTCCGCGAACGTGTCGCGATGGGGTTGCGGGCCCTCACCGCGCTGTACGGGGACACCGCATCGGTTCTGGACGTCCCAGTCATCCTCGGCGACGATTCGGCGATGATCGAGGCGTTGAAGCGGACGACCGATGCGCGGCTGATCGCGTTCTGGAAGAACGACAAGACCGCGAGAAGGTCGTCGGATCACGGGGAGCTGGTGTCGTGGGTGAACTCGAAGTTCGAGGGCTTCTCCGGCACGGCGCCAGTGCGTGCGATCCTCGGATCAGGTCGCAATGCAGTCGATTTCGCCGACGCCATGGACTCCGATCGGATCATCCTGGTCGATCTGTCCAAGGCCGGGATCGGGGAGACCGCGGCCCGGCTGCTCGGCTACCTCTACCTCGATCGTGTGTGGGCGGGTGCGTTGCTGCGATCGCGCCGCGAGCGACCGTTCTCGGTGATCGTCGACGAGGCACACTCGCTGATCTCCGGCTCGTTGTCGACGATGCTCGCCGAAGGTCGGAAGTTCGGGCTGTCGGTGACCCTGGCCCACCAGTACATCGATCAACTCGATCAGGACCTGCGCCCGGCCGTCGACGGGAACGTCGGGACCACGATCGCATTTCGCAGTGCGGTCTCGGATCTCCCCGCGTTGACGACTCGGTTCGGCGGCATGGTCGAGCCATCGACTCTCACGACCCTGCCCGATCTGTCGGCGATCGTGATGCGGTCGGCGATCGCGGCGGCGGTGCCGCACACGCTCGTGATCGATCACAACGAGCGGATCGAACCGCGCGCCGGTCGCGAGTTACGTACCTTCGAGCAGATGGTGTCGGCGCGCAGTCACGCCCTCCTGGTCGACCCGTATCGCGCGGAGACCGCGGCCGCCGCACTGGGGAAGTCCCGCGTCGGCGAGGCGTCGGCCGGTACCGCCACGCCGTCACGGCAAACGGGTGACGGATCGTCCTTCCTCGACGAGTGGCTCGCAAAGCGTAAGGCCGCGGACGGAACAGCCGCCGGCGCGAACGACGCCGGGTGCGGCGGCGTCGTCGGGTTCGAGGACGAGTTGCCCGACCGTACGCAGCCGAGTGAGGAGGAGGCGCTGGGCGCATGACGGGATCGGTAACCGGGCTGAGAGACACCGTCTACCAAGGAGCACCGATGACCGCCACCACGACGACCGCACCCGTCGCCGACCACGGAATGCTCACAGTTCTGGGGGTACTGCTGCCGGGACTGGACGACACGGACCTCGCCGAACTCACCAACCGCGCCTTCACACAAGTGCAGAAGCGTGTCGGCAGTGAGTTGAGCGCAGGCCTGACCGACCAACAGCTCGCCGAGTTCGAGAAGCTCGTCGACAGCAACGACGACGAAGGCGCCTCAGAGTGGCTCTCGCGTACCGTGCCGGACTACCGGACGACCGTGCTGATCGAACGGCTCGGTGTCATCACGGAGGTCGTCCGGGCGATGGCCGGTGACACGACCGCGACACGTGGCCAGGTGCGGTCGGTTCGGCTGATGGATCCCACGCTCGAACACCTCGAGGTGCTCTTCCACCACGAAGATGTCGTCACCAGCGCGGACACCGGTGAGTTGGTGGTGATTGCCGGCCGGCGAGGGACCGAACGGCCGGTGACCCTGCGGTGGAACCTGATTGAGCACGGACCTCGGAGGTTCGCCGCCCGGAGTTCGATGGCCCTCTCGGTGCACGACCACTCGGTGGAAGAGATGAACCGCATCTGCCGGCGATGGAACGGGATCCATGCCGCCGCCCATGCCGGGGTGAGCAGGGACGGTGACGACCTGACGCTGGAGATATCCGGGGCGATTCCGCTGCAGACCGGTATCAGCGTCGAACAACTGGCGTCGACCGTCTCGCTCGTGTGCCAGAGCTTCGTCGAGGCGTTCGACTTGATACTCGGTTGGAACCGGGAGTCTTCCGAGTGAAACGACGTGTCCCGGAACTCACCCAACAGGGACTCCTCAGGCAACACTCGGCCACGAGTGGAGGCCTCTGCGGCGAAAGGATCGGATATCGGTCTCAATGAGTGAGGTTCTCCGGCCGGACTTGTGGAAATATGCGGGCATGGACGCCACCCCGTCTGCCGGAAACCCGAAGCGGCTCGTCTTCGTCTCCTACTCTGAAGGAGATGAGTCGACGGTACGTGACATCGTCGACGCCGTAGAAGCATCGGGTGAGGCGCGGTGTTGGGCGATGTTCCGCGATGTCCATCGAGGCGACTACACGGTTCAGATAAACAGCGCCATCGGGCAAGCCGATGTGTTGCTGCTGGTCTACTCCAAGCAGACGTCCACGTCTCGCGGTTGCGCCCGCGAGGTCGGGCTCGCCGCGGACAGTGACAAGCCGATCATCCCGCTGATGCTGGACGACACCCCGCTGTCGGAGATGTTCCGCTACAACCTCTCCAATCTGCATCGGCTGGACTGGCGAAAGCCCGACGTATCCGCCCACCTGCACCATGAGGTGCTCGGCACGAAGGTGTCGCACGGGTCGAGCGGTGACACGCCCCCGGCGGGTCCTCCCTCATCCGAACGGGTCACGACGCCGTCCGCGCGTACGTCGACCGGAGTGCCGCGGCTACTGGGTCCGCTCACGTCGCGGCCCGCGATCGCGGCCGGGTTCGTCGTGGCGGCGATCATCGGTGCAGTGGCGGGGGTTTCGTTCACCGAGATGACGGACGATGCCGCTGAGCCGCCTGCGGTCGCTGAGCCGGCCGCCCTGACCGTGACGCCGGTCGACCTCTCGTCGTTCGCGCAGAATCTCCGGATCCGGTCCGAGGTGTTCGCCGGTGAACCGTCGCGAAACGGCACGGTATCTGGTACCGATCACATCCAGTCCATCACGGTGGCTCCGGGAACTCCTGTCGCCCTTGACCTCTCGGTCGAACTGAAGTCGGTCGGCTCCGGTTACGTCGAAGACCAGTACCGAGACCTGTCGCTGCAGAGCGTCGTCGTCGGCGACAAGGCCCACGTGCGTGACGGATCGACCTCGATCTTCAACGAAACGCAGCCGAACGGAGCACCGAGTCCGGATCTCGGCGCCGCGCCGATCGGGGTCCGACTGAACAGCGGCGGTGGCGGAATCTCATTCCGCACGGTCATCGACGTCGAGCCCGCCGCGTCGTTCGCGTGCGGACGGACGGTGGTATCCGTGGAGAACTGGTTCAGGAATTCACGATTCGCCGTGATGAGTCCCAACATCATCTACGTCGACAATGACTGCTCCCGATGAACCCACCTGGCCGGGAACGGTGCGCCCCGTAGCACCACGGTCGTCGACGCCTACCCGATCGGTGTCGACACCGGCAGGTTCACGAAGCTCGGCTGGTTCGGGTCGAGCTGGATGTGCTGCGGCCGCAGGCCCGACTCGTTCAGCAGCGGACGCAGGGGCAGTCCTCGTGGGAAGTTCATCGCGAACACGTCGACCCGCAGACGGTGCCCCGGCTTGATGAGGGCCTCCGTCGGCAGCAGGCCGATGTCGACGCTCACCGGACGGCCCGGCACGACGGGCTGGCGCGACGCCAGCGTCAGCTCGTAGAACGGGTCGATCACGTCACCGTTGGGCGCGAACTGCGATGCCGCATCGTCGTACCCGCGCAGCGAGGCCATCACCTGACCGGAGGTGAGCACCTTCGACGTCCCGTCGGGGGCGACGTCGTTCAGGGTGGCGGTCCAGTAGCCGTCGGTGGCGTCGAGGACGGTGTTCAACCGCACGTTGGCGTACCCGGACACGCTGCGCGTCGTGGTCAGCGGGGGAGTGGTGAACGACAAGGCGGCGCGCTCGGAGATGCGTGCGTCGTCGGCGCAGAAGGGGAAGATCGCGAGTGCACCGGCCAGTTGCTGTGCGGCGTCGCGTGAACACATCGGTGCCAGGCCGGGGGCGATGGTCATCCGGGCCCGCGACGTGGAGGGCGCGGGCGTCAGGCTGCCGTCACGCACCGCATGCGCCGCGGTACCGCTGCGCCGGTCGCCGAGATAGAGCCGCTGACGTTCCATACCGGCACGCGGGAACTGCTGGGCGGTGATCCACGAGTCGCCGACCTGCTTGAGGTTGACGGGCCCGTAGGCGTCGACGCCATTGTCGATTCCCTTGAGCCACTTGTCGAACCACGCCTTCTGCAAGACGTCGAGCCGCGGCGGGGTGTTGGCTCGACCCTGCTGGCCGCCGCCGATCGTGAGGTGATAGCCGTCGCCCATGATGAGTTGCTTCTTGCCGGGCGGCAGCGGGATGTTGTTGTACATCCGGACCTCGCTGTTCGTGAAGAGGTCGAACCAGCCGCCGTAGATGAGCGTCGGGGTGGTGATGCGATCGGCGTGGTCCAGCCACGACGACCGCGGTTCGGAATCGGTGTCCAGCAACGCCTTCAGATTCGGTGGCACCGACGGGATGTCGGGGGTCAGGAGCGCGGCGAACAGCTGCGGGTAGAAGGTGAAGGGGTCGGAGATCCGGTCCGCCAGCCACTTCCAGTCGAACGTGCCGTTCAGCATCGACGCGACGTTCGGGATCATCTTCGTCGTGTTGACCAGCGTCAGCCACAGCGGCAGGAAGCCGACGCCGAGCGCGCCGCCCGGGGCGACGATGTCGCGGATGAGGTCGCCGCCCGGCTCGACCGGGAAGATCGCCTTGAGTGCCGCCGGGTTCTTGTTGGCGGCCTGGATCTGGTTGATCGCCGAGTACGACACACCCGACATGCCGACCTTGCCGTTGGACCACCGCTGCTTCGACGCCCAGTCGATCACCTCGATGGTGTCGCGCTGTTCCCGCGACTGGAACACATCCCAGACCCCCTGCGAGAAGCCGGTGCCCCGCACGTCCACGACGACCTGCGTGTACCCGCTGCGCACGAGGTCGAAGTCGACGAGGAAGGTCTTCGCGCCGCCGTCGCGAATCGTGTGCGCGATGTCGTTGATGCCGTCGATCGGCGTTCCGGACAGGTTGATCGACCGCGCGATCTGGAGGAGGTAGGGCTCGAGGACCGGGTTCTGCAGCACCGCTGATCCGACAGTGGTGATCAGCTTGGTGTACGGCGTCATGTTGACGATGACCGGCGTCTTCGTCGACGTGGGGCGCTCGCGGACGTCGGCCGGGCGGTACACGTTGGCCCGGAGCACCGTGCCGTCGCTCATCCGGATCGGCACGTCCCAGGTGACGTTGACGCCGGCGTACGGTTGCGGGCCGTCATGGCTCGCCGCCCACCGCGCCGCATCGGCACCGCCGCTCGGTCCGGCCGGCGCGGCGCCGGCCACCGCGATCGGCGCAATCAGCGCGACCACCGCGAGGACCACCCCGACCAGAACCCGAGCACTCTTCGACCCGCTCATGCACACCCCCGCATGTCATGCGCTGGCGAAACAAACGGTTCATCCAGCGAGCTTGTGACCAAGCCGACAACAACCTAACACCTCGTTCGTGACCTGGATCACGGGGTGTCCCAGGGAATGCTCAGCATCACCGACACGGCCGTGCGGGGTTCAGTTCAGGCTGAGATCGATCGGGTGGGTCGCGAGGAGGGGTTTGGGCCAGGCCTGCCTGCGCAGGACGTCGAACCACACGTCCGACGCCGGCGGCGCGAGCAGATCGCGGGGGAGTGCCGACGCGATCATCCAGCTGAACTGGTCGAGTTCGTCGTCGAGCTGCCCGATTCCCCAGCCGCTGTACCCCGCGAAGATCCGGACGCCCTCCAGGACGTCGGCAAGAGGTTCGGGGTCGGCGTCGAGGTCCACGAGTACGACCCGGCCGTCCACCGGGCGCAGAGCAGGCACGCCGTCGATGTCGGTGCCGGGTTTGACCACACCCAGGCACAGCGCGGCCTCTTGGTTCACGGGTCCGCCGACGTAGAGGGCGCGCGGCGACGCCGCGATGTCGGTCCATTGCGGCAGCAGATTGTGCACGGCTGTCTGGCTCATCCGGTTGAGGATGACGCCCAGGCTGCCCGACTCGTTGTGCTCGATGACGTAGATGACAGTCCGCGCGAAAGTGGGCTCGACGAGGTCGGTCGACGCGATCAGCGCGGTACCGGGACGCACCCGCGGCGTGGGGTCGGCGTCCCAGGGGACTCCGGGCATACGTGCACCACCACCGCTGCCCGCCGAGTGTTCTCCGGGGCGGAATTCCGGTGTGGGATCGTCTGCGTCTTCACCTCCGGCCACCCGACCATCATCGCACGTCCGTGCCCGACGAGGTCCATCGTCGGCTCGGTACCCTGGATCAGTGAGCAACGCCCAGGTGACCCGCGACCCACGCGGGTGGTCGGTGTTCATCCGTTCCCTCCGATCCTCACCGGGATTGGGCCGCTTGTTGTCGGTCCGTCTGTCGAGTCAGATCACCGACGGCATCTTCCAGGCCGCGCTGGTCGGCAGCATTCTCTTCAACCCCGAGCGTCACGCCGACCCACTCGCGGTGGCCGGCGGTCTTGCGGTTCTCCTGCTGCCGTATTCGCTGATCGGCCCGTTCGCGGGGGCGTTGCTCGACCACTGGGATCGACGCAACGTGCTGCTGTATGCGAACCTCCTGCGCGGGCTGATCATCGGGCTCGTCGCACTGGCGGTCGCCTCCGGCGCACCCGACGTCGTGGTGCTGATCTCCGCGCTCGCCGCGACGGGCGCGAGCCGGTTCGTGGCCGCCGGTCTGTCCGCCGGGTTGCCGCACGTCGCGCGGCGCGAGGTGCTCGTGGCCACCAACGCGCTGTTCACGACACTGGGCGGCGGGATGCTCACCGTCGGGCTCGGCGTCACACTGGGGCTGCGCGCGATCTTCGGCGACGACAACGTCGGCAGTGCACTCACCATGCTCGCCGGGATCGTGCTGGCCGTCGTCTCCGGCGGGCTGGCACACGGGTTCCGTCCGCTGCAGCTCGGACCCGACGAGCCCGACGATCCGGGCCGATCGGCGCTGCACGCGGTCTCCGTCGGGCTGTGGCACGGCGCTCGAGCCGTCCGGCACCACAAGACCGTGGCCGCCGCACTGTCGGCGATCGGAGCCCATCGGCTCGTGTTCGGGATGAACACACTCATGATCCTGGTTCTGACGCGCCAGATGGGTCCCGGCGACGGTGTCGACCGGGTCAGCGTGGTCATCGGGTTCACCGGCGCCGGGGCGCTTCTCGCCGCCGTCATCACGCCGATCGCGGTGGCACGGGTGGGTCGGTACGTGACGCTCCTCGTCGCCCTGGGCGTCGGGGCCGTCGCGGAGCTGTCGGTGCTGAGCTTCGAGTTCGCGGTGATCTGCGGTTCGGCGTTCGTGCTCGGGCTCATCGGCCAGGTCGCGAAGCTGTGTGGTGACGTGGCCATGCAGGTCGACGTCGGCGACGCGGTGCGCGGCCAGGTCTTCTCGGTCCAGGACGCGGTGTTCAACATCGCCTACGTGGGCGCGGTGACCGTCGCGGCCCTCGCGATCCCCGACGACGGCCGGGCGGTCGGGCTGGTGGTGCTCGGGGTGGTGTTGTACCTGGTCGGGATGCTCGTGGTGCGCCTCCTGCATCCACGCGGGCACTGGTCCGCCGATCCCACGACGGTGCGGACGACCGTCACCGACCCCGCCGCGTGAACCGCGGATCCCGTCGGTCGTAGGCAGCGTCGGCGACCCCATCTCCGTTCACGTCCACCAGCACCACATCGTGACCGCCGTCGGCGTCGGCATCCACGTACAGGCGTTCGCCGACGATCCGGCCGCCCCGATCGGCTCCCACGATCTCCGCATCGGGGTCACCATCGTCGTCGAGGTCGACCCGGGTGACGTGCGCCGCCGGCGACTCCGTGGTCCGCTCGGGCGCGTCGTGTCGCGGTACCGGCTCATCGAGTTCGAGCCAGGCGACAGGCCGGTCCCAGAGACCGGCCCCGGAGTCGCGGTAGAAGGCCTCGGGTCCGGCATCGTCATCGACGTCGAGCGCGGCGACATCGGCGACACCGTCCGCGTCGGTGTCCCACATCGCGTCGTCACGACGTCCGTCGCCGTCGAAGTCGAGCGCGACGGCATTCTCGGTGCCCCCGCCCGGTGTCTCCCCGAGGATGAGGTCGGCCGGCGAGAACCAGCGCGTCATCGAACCGTCGCCGGGCCCGAAGAAGTACTCGATCACCGGCTCCATGGGTTCTTGGACGCAGCGGGACCCTGTCCGGTTCCCCCGGGACGGAACACAGCCCGGACAGTGCGTCACCCGCACCACCCACGTGGTGACCCAGCACACGACCACCCGGTAGGTTGTGGCCCATGTATGTCAGCGATCTCGGCGAGCAGTGGCACGCGGCCCGGCTCGAACCAGCCCTGGCACATCTCGACTCTGCTTCGGCGGGCCGCTCGTCGTATGCGCTGATCGGCGCGATGACCGCGCACCTGTGGCGGGAGACCGAACGCGGCTCCTATGTCGCCGCTGACGACCGCGCCGACGAGATCGCGCGCGACACAAGGAATCTCGCTGCTCTGATCGGCCACACCGGCGACGAAATCGTCTTCCGCGAGAGCGCCCGTGCCGCGCTGCGTGCGCTTCTCACCCATTGGAGCCTCCCCGTCACCTCGACGGTGTGGGTGGCCAAGAACGAATTCGGGCCCAACCTCGAGGAGTTCGAGCGCCGCGGCTACGCGGTACGGACGATGCCCGACGGCGACGTCTACGGTCACGTCGACACCGACGCACTCGAGAACATGCTGCAATTCGATCAGCCGGACTTCATCCACGTCTGCCACATCGGCTCGATGTCCGGTGTGGTGCAGCCGGTCACGCGGATCGTCGAACTCGCACACCGGGCCGGCGTGCCCGTCGTGGTGGACATGGCGCAGTCGGTGGGTCACGTCCCCACCGTCACCGGCGCCGACGTGGTCTACGGCACCAGCCGTAAATGGCTCACCGGCCCGCGTGGCGTCGGGTTCGTCGCGGTACGCCGAGACTCGTTGCGGCCAGTCCACATCGACGGTTCCGATGCGTTCATCGCCGGACGACTCGGACTCGGTGTCGCCGTGCGCGAGCTGCTCGAGATCGGTCAGCAGCGCGTCTTCCGCGAACTCGCGAAGATCGGTCAGGCCACCCGGGAACGGCTCCACGGCATCGCGAGCTGGGAGGTGCTCGAACCACTCGACGAGCCGTCCGCGATCGTCACCCTCGCGCCGCCCCCCGGGTGGCAGTTCGACGACATCGCCGCCGCCCGCGACAAGTTGCTCTCACTCGGCGTCCTGGTCACCGCCGCCGACACCTGGCGCGCGCCGCTCGCGACCGAACATCCGGTCCTCCGGATCAGCCCGCATCTCGACGTGCGCAGAGCCGACCTCGACCGCGTCGCCGACGCCTTGCGGACGATGGGTTACTGACACACCCGGTAACGCCTCGACACCGGACTCCTCACCCGAGGATCTCGCCGACGATCCGCTCGATCTCCGGGCGGGCCGCGTCGGCGTCGCGCCGGACGAGTCCGATCCGCGTGCGCCGGTGCAGGATGTCGTCGGCGTCGAGAGCCCCTTCGTGGGTCATCGCGAACTCGATCTCGGCGCGGGTCACGTCGATGCCGGGGACGATCGGGTCCAGGGGACGGTCGAGTGTGGCGGCGTCCACGACCGAGGGGGCCTCACCGCCGAAGCGCTGCACCAACGACGACGGCAGACCGTGCTCGCGCGGACTCCGCAGCGCCCCGACCAGCGGCGTCGTGGTCGTGACGCAGTCTCCGGCGGACAGATCGGTGGTCGCCAGCGCGGCGTCGACGGCGTCCTGTGCCATGCGCCGGTAGGTGGTGAGCTTGCCGCCGAGGATGCTGACGAGGCCATCGCCGCGGACACCGACGTGGTGCTGCCGCGAGACATCGGCCAGGGCGTCGGCGTCACGGCCGCCGCGGGTGTCGACGAGCGGTCGCAGACCGGCGAACGTGCCGACGATGTCCGAGCGGTCGAGTGGCCGCGCGAGCGCGGGATTGATCGCATCGAGAAGGAAGTCGATCTCCGACTCGTCCGGCGTCGGGACGTCCGGGATGGGCCCCGGCGCGGCGACGTCGGTGATACCGACGTAGACACGTCCCAGTTGGGCCGGTATCGCGAAGACGAACCGCGACACCGAGGTGCCCAGCGGGCTCATCAGGGCGGCGTCGGGAAACCCCAGCCTGGCCGCGTCGATGACGAGATGCGTTCCGCGACTGGGATGTACGGCGATGGCATCGTCGACACCGCCGGACCAGACGCCGGTGGCGTTCACGACCATCCGGGCGCCGACGTCGAAACTCTCGCCCGTCTCCCGGTCGGTCAGGGTGGCCCCGCGGCCGTCCACGCGGTCGGCCCGGACGCGGGTGCAGATCGACGCGCCGTAACCCGCCGCCGTCCGCGCGAGGGCGACGACCAGCCGCGCGTCGTCGACGAGCTGACCGTCGGCGGCGGAGATCCCGCCGCGCAAGCCGTCGGGCGACACGGCCGGGCAACGGCCGAGCGTCTCCAGCGCCGACAGCCGTGAGGGTGGGGGCAACAACGAGTCCGGGGTACCCGCGTTGCGTCGGAGGATGTCCCCCGTTCGGAGTCCCAAACGGATGATCGAGCTGTGCCGGCCGCCGCGATCGGGGATGATCTGCCGAAGGGGGGCGATCAGATGCGGGGCAATGGCGGTCATCAGGTGGTGACGTTCGATGGCGCTCTCGCGCGCGATCCGGAGCTCGCCCCTCGCCAGGTACCGCAGGCCGCCGTGGACGAGCTTGCTGCTCCATCGCGAGGTGCCCGCTGCCAGATCGTCCTTCTCGACGAGAGCCACGCGCAGCCCCCGGGTGGCGGCGTCGAGCGCCACACCGACGCCGGTGACGCCACCTCCGATGACCAGCAGGTCGAGGGGCTCACCGGACGCGAGACGGTCCAGCGCACGGCGGCGCGTGCCGGCGGACAGGGTCGCCATCAGGAATTCACCACCGTGACATCGGCACTCACGCCGTCATCCGTTGGCGCCCGGACCGACCGGCCGCAGGTAACCGGCCAGCATCTCGTGCAGTTCGACGCTCCACCCCTCCGCGAGGATGTCGGACACCAGCGCTCCGGACTGCAGGAACGACTGCGCGATCAGCAGCACCATCGCCGCCATGCGCTTGGCGTCGCCCGCACGCACCTGACGCCGTTCCTGACCCGCCGACAGCATGTCCGCGAGAATCGCGAGAATTCCCTGCTGGCTCGTACCGAGACGCTCGAAGACGTACGGCGACATGAAGTCTCGCTGCTCGCGCCACAGCGAGGCGATCAGTTCGTCGTCCCGGAGCGCGCCGACCACCGACACCACCCGGGCGACGAGCGCCTCCAGGTCGGCGGGTTCGCCGGCCCCGCCGATGGCCTCCTCGACCACCCCGAGGACCTCGCGGGTCAACAGAGCGCGGATGATCTCGGTGATGTCGGGCCAGCGGCGGTACACGGTGGGTCGACTGACGCCTGCTTGTCGGGCCACCTCGGAGACAGTCACCTTGCGTCCGCCGCTTCGCAGCAGACAGCTCCGTGCTGCATCCAGAACGAGATCGCCGATCTCCTCGTTACGGATTGCCATGATGTGTAACACTGTAACGGATCACTTGAACGGCGGGGGGCCGACTCATATGACTATCGAACACGCCACACTCGTGGCCAGTCCGTACGCGCGTCACGGAGCAGGACTCCGTGTAGCCCATGATGCCGCAGAACTCCTGCGCGCCCGGGACGTGGAGGTGGAGATCATCGTCGGCGAGGACGTCGCCGACGCCGCCGACCTCGCGGGCAAGGCAGCCCGGGGAGACACCGACGTCATCGTCGTCGTGGGGGGCGACGGCACGGTGCGTCTGGCGGTCGAGGCCACCATCGGCTCCGGCAAACCACTGGCCGTCATCCCGGCCGGCAGCGGGAACGACTTCGCCCGCAACCTCGGCATCCCACTCGATCCGGCGGACGCCGTCGAGGTCATCCTCGCCGGTCACCGGCGAGCGATCGACCTCGGACGCGTCAGCTTCCCGGACGGTCAGACCGCGCTGTTCAGCACGGTCGCCGCCACCGGATTCGACGCAGCCGTCACCGCGCGGGCCATCGACATGCGCCGCCCGCGCGGACAGTCCCGGTACACGATCGCGGCGCTGCTCGAACTCCTCGCGCTGCGGTCGCGCCACTATCAGGTCCGCGTCGACGACCACGCCGTCGAATCCGACCTCATCTTCGCCGCGATCGGCAACACCACGTCATACGGCGGCGGTATGAAGATCACGCCTGCGGCATCGATCACCGACGGCCAGCTCGACGTGACACTCGCGCTGACCCCGCCGCGGATGGCCCGCTGGACGATCGCTCGCGTCTTCCCGAAAGTGTTCTCGGGCAAGCACATCGACAGCCCGAACGTACGGACGATGCGCGGCGCGGAGGTCGAACTCTACTGCGACCCGCCGGCCCTCGTGTCGGTCGACGGTGACCTCATCGGACAGCTGCCTGCCGTCTTCGAGGCGGTACCCCACGCGATCGAGGTGTTCGCACCCGCGAGCTGAGCGCGGCGGGTCCACCGTCGGCACGGACTGGTCAGTTCCCGCCGCGGGCCGCCCACCATTCCCGCAGGGCGTCCTCCGCCTCGTCGCGGCTCAGGGGGCCGCGGTCGAGTCGAAGTTCCTTGAGGTGACGCCACGCCTGGCCGACGATCGGGCCGGGCGGCACGCCGAGGAGTTCCATGATGGCGTTGCCGTCGAGGTCGGGTCGGACCTTCTCGAGGTTCTCGGCCGCCTGCAGGGCGGCGATCCGCTGCTCGAGATCGTCGTAGTTCTGCTGCAGTCGCCGGGCGCGCCGCTTGTTGCGAGTGGTGCAGTCGGCGCGCACGAGTTTGTTCAGTCTGTCCAGCAGGGGACCGGCATCGGTGACGTACCGACGGACTGCCGAATCGGTCCACGCGCCGTCGCCGTACCCGTGAAACCGCAGGTGCAGGAAGACCAGTTGCGCGACGTCGGCCACCACCGCCTTCGGGTACTTCAGAGTCCGCATCCGTTTGCGCACCATCTTCGCGCCCACCACCTCGTGATGGTGGAAGCTGACGCCGCCCCCCGGTTCGTGGCGGCGCGTCGCGGGTTTGCCGATGTCGTGCAGCAGGGCTGCCCAGCGCAACACCAGGTCCGGATCGCCGTCCTCGAGGTCGATGGCCTGGCGGAGCACGGTCAGCGAATGCTGGTAGACGTCCTTGTGCTGATGGTGCTCGTCGATGGTGAGCTTCATCCCCGGCACCTCGGGCAGCACCCGCTCGGCCAGACCGGTCTCGACCATGGCGTCGATCGCCTCGATCGGGAACTCGCCGCAGATCAGTTTGTCCAGCTCGGTGCGGATGCGTTCGACGGTGATGCGATCGATCTCACCGTTCATCTCGGTGATGGCCTGCCACACCCGCGGAGCGAGCCGGAATCCGAGCTGGGAGACGAACCGAACCGCACGCAGCATCCGGAGCGGGTCGTCGCCGAAGGACTGCTCGGGGGTCGCCGGGGTGTCGATGATCCCCGACAGCAGTGCGGTCAGACCGTCCAGCGGGTCCCGGAAATCCTGGGCCCCCGACGAACCGATCTGCACCGCCATCGCGTTCACGGTGAAGTCGCGTCGGATCAGATCGTCCTCGAGCGAGGTGCCGAAGGTGACTTCGGGATTACGACTGACCTGGTCATACGAGTCCGCCCGGAACGTCGTGATCTCGATCAGGTGATCGCCCTTGCGGACCCCGACCGTGCCGAACTCGATGCCGACGTCCCAGAACGCGTCGGCCCAGCCCCGGAGCAGCTGGGAGACCGCTTCCGGACGCGCGTCGGTCGTGAAGTCGAGGTCGTTGCCGAGACGGCCGAGGACGGCGTCGCGCACCGAGCCGCCGACCAGGTACAGCTCGTGGCCCGCGGTCTCGAACAGTTCGCCGAGGGGCACGAGGACATCGTCGAGTCCGCGCAGCGCGATCGCGGCGGAGGCGAGCAGGCGCGTGCGCCGTTCCGGGTCGCTCGCACCGGTCCGCCCGTCCGAGCGCGCCGTGTCCGATGGGACCGCCCCATTCGGTGAGGGCCCAGACGCCGCCGCCCCGGACGAGGATGTGTCGTTCACGGCTTGTCACCCTACCGTCGTGACCCGCGCCGACGACGCCGCACAGTTCGTCGCCGACCGCTCATACACCTCCGGCGCACCCCCGAGGCGGGATTCCACAACCTACGCGTCCTGGGAGGCGTCCGGACAAACTGCAGGTGACCAGCCGCTAGCATCGTGGAGTGTCCACCGATTCCTCCACCAACCCTTCAGACGTCAGCGGCGTCTCGTCGGGTGCGCACGGCGAGGGCGGCGGACAGGGCGACCAGAACCCCGCCGGCCAGGGCCGCCGTGCCCGGCGCGGCCGTCGACGCCGGGGCCGTCGCAAATCCGAGGCGCGAGGTACCTCGGCGGCGCACACCCCGGCTTCGCACAAGCAGAGCGGTCATCCGCAGTCCTCGAATACACAGCCGAAGAACAAACAGCCGAATCCCGCTCAGGCGGGTTCCCGGCCGGGCCACAAACCGGGTTCGCCCAATCCGGCCTCCGAACCGGCGCCCTCGACGCACCACCCGACACCCAACGACCTCGCACGCGCCCGCGCCTCCGATCCCGCATGCCCGGACCCGGTCGAGGCCGAACCCGTCGACAAACTCCCCGTCGATCCCGACCGCGCGCGGCCCCGTGTCACGCCACCCAAGCCCTCGGACATGGTCGCCGTCAGCGCCAAGCTGACCAAGACCGGCCTGGCCCAGGCGGGTTCGGCTCAGGCCGGCGGCAAGGCGTCGAAGGGACGACGACGCGCGTCGCGAACCGACCGCGGATCCGAGCGTCCCGCCGCCGAGCGCGCGCATTCCGACCGCGCGGGCAACGAGAAGCTCCGGACGGTGCGCGAGACCTCTGCGGGTGGTCTGGTCATCTCCGACCTCGACCTCCCCGTCGATCAGTTGTCGGCTGCGCTCATCGGCCGGGTCGACCGGCGGGGTCGCACCATGTGGTCGTTGCCCAAGGGCCACATCGAGACCGGCGAGACCGCCGAGCAGACCGCGATCCGCGAAGTCGAGGAAGAGACCGGTATCCAGGGCACGGTGGTGGCCCCGCTCGGCAAGATCGACTACTGGTTCGTCAGCGAGGGGCGTCGAATCCACAAGACGGTGCACCACTACCTTCTGCGGTGCATCGGCGGCGAACTCTCCGACGCCGACTACGAGGTGTCCGAGGTGGCCTGGGTGCCGTTGCACGAGCTCCCGCGTCGCCTCACGTACTCTGACGAGCGACGACTCGCCCGGATGGCCCGCGGCGTGATCGCCGAACTCGCCGCCGACCCGACCCGGCTGGCCCAGTCCGAGGCCGAGAGCATTCGCACCGAACCCAACGCCTATGAGAAAGCCGCCGCCGCGCGCAACCAGCGCCGTAACGAGCCGCCGCCCCCGGCTCGTCCTCGTCGGCGCCGACGCCGTCCTCGACGGCCAGCGGCAGGCGATGGCTGACCCGCGCCCGTCCTCCGCCGCACCCCGTTCGTCCCGACCTTTCGCGCTGTCGCGTGCGACGCGGTCCGGCGCGGCCGCGGCACTGGCCGTTGTCCTGGCCGTCCTCGGTCTGACGGTCCTGTCCGGTGCGACGGGACCGGCGTCGGCGGCGCCGGAGACGAGCACCAGCGGGTCCGACACCGGTTCCGACACGTCGGATCAGGAGTCTCCGAGCAGGTTCGCCCGCATCGTGATCGACTCGATGACGCCGAGCATCGTGACCACGACGAGCCGGCCGGTCGTCACCGTCAGCGGCCGCGTCGACAACGTCGGCGACCGGTCCATCACCGACCTCACCATCCGGCTCGAGCGCGGGGACCCGGTCGCGTCCGCCGCCGGACTGCGCACCGATCTGGCCGACGACGATCCGGCGGTCGCGGTGGCCGGTCCGTTCGAGAATCTCTCCGACTCGCTCGCACCTGGCGAGAGCGTCGGGTTCCGCATGTCGATGGCGCTCTCGTCGAGCAACGGTCCCGACGGCCAGGGCCTGGCCATCTCCCGGACCGGTGTGTACCCGATGCAGGTCAACGTCAACGGCACCCCCGAGTACGGCGACACCGCGCAGGTCGCGGGATCACGAATGCTGTTACCGGTCCTGTCCCTGCCGCCCGACGACACCCGGGCCGCCGGGTACGTCGACCCGTCCACGGAGTACTCCGACACCGACCCGGTCACCGGTCTGGGACCGGACGGCTCGGTGTCGGCGAACCTGTCGAGTCCGGCGCGCATGACCATGCTGTGGCCGTTGGCCGCGCCGCCGCAGCTCGCACCCGGTGTGCTCGGCGGCAACACCGAACCGGTCCGGCTGATCAACGAGAACCTGGCGCGATCCGTCGCCGACGGTGGGCGGCTCGACGAGCTGCTGACCTCCCTGCAGAAGGTCGTCGGCGAACCCCCGCCCGCGAAGTCGGATTCGGTCGCGTCGGACGCTCCCCCGTCCGAGACATCGGAGAGCCCGGAACCCGGTGCCCTGCCGGGGTCGGAGAAACTCGCCGACAGCATGTGCCTCGCCATCGATCCCGACCTCCTCGTCACGGTGCGCGCGATGTCACTGGGATATGAGGTGTCCGACAATCCCGCCGACCCCAGGTCGTCGACCCGCCCGGGCAGCGGCGCCGAGGCGGCCGGCCGCTGGCTCGACACCCTGCGCTGGACCGCACAGCGGATGTGCGTGGTGGCGCTGCCGTATGCGCAGGCGGACCTGAACTCGCTGTCCCGGATCGGCAACGCCGGACTCACCGAGGCCGCGCTGCGCTCGCCGGCCGACATCGTCGACACCGTGCTCGGCGTCCGGAGCGTCCGCGGTCTGTCGATACCGGCCCTCGGCGCCATCGACTCCGACGGCGCGGCGACGCTGACCGCCGCACAGCTCGCCGCGACCGCGGTGTCGTCGAACTCCGTCGCGCCGACCGGTCGCCGCGACGACGCCGGCCGCTACCGGATCGGTGAACTCGCGGCGCAGACCTACGACGCACCCGTCACGGCGTCCTTCGCGGCCATCGGTACCGCACCGTCCACCCCCGCGCTGACGCCACCCGATCAGCGAGTCGACCTGTCCGACGAGTCCGAGGGGAGCCGGCGTCAGAGTGCGATCGGCGCGCTGGCGTATCCGGCGATCGCCGCTCCGGAGTCCGATCCGGCGGGGTCAGATGCCCGGCCGACGCCCCGCGACCCGGTCGTCGGCAGATCGGCGTTTCTCGTGCCGCCGACGTACTGGTCACCGACCGGCGCGGACGCCGAGGCCCTGTTCACCACCGCGCGCCTGCTGCTCGAGTCCGGTGCGGCGACCCCGACACCGCTGGCGACGCTTGTGTCCGAACTCGGGTCCGCGCCCGAGCAGGGACGACTGATCGACCCGCCCGGGGTCGGACCGATCAGTCGCATCGGGTCGGTGCTGACGACCGACGCGACCGCATCGATCCGGCGCAATGTCGAGGACAGCTGGCAGTTCGAGGGCGCCCTGGTGCGCTCGGCGGACGTCGCCGCGACCCCCGAGCGCTACATGTCCCCGCTGCGCGAGGACCAGTTGCGCGCGATCCGCTCGCCGGACGCATGGGGTTCGGCCGTCTACACGCACTTGCGACGGACGCAGACCGAACGCATCGACGCGGTGTCGTCGACCCTGCATCGGATGGCCCAGTCGGTCACGATCCTCGATCCCGGCGGCCGCTACACGCTGGCCTCCGAACGCAGTCCGCTGCTGCTGGTCGTGAAGAACGACCTCGCCCTGCCGGTGCGTGCCCGGATCACCACGTCCGAGCCGGCCGACATCGAGATCGGCGACCTCGGCGTCATCGAGATCCCGGCCCGCGGCACCCGACAGATCCAGCTGCCCACACAGGGGGAGACGTCCGAGGCGATCAGTGTCGAGATCCGGCTGTCGACGGTCACCGGTGTGCCGCTCGGTGAGTCGATCAGTCTGTCCGTGCACACCAACGCCTACGGCAAACCGCTCTTCTACATCACGATTCTCGCCGCGGCAGCGCTCGTCCTGCTCACCGCCCGCCGACTGTGGCATCGTTTCCGCGGCCAGCCCGATCCCGCCGATGCCGATCGGCCCGAACCCGACGAACTCGAGCGGATGCTCGCCGGAAGCGGGTATCAGGAACGACGCCGTACCCTGCAGAGCGAGGGTCGGATGCTTGGCGAGGAACCGGGCGATGACCCCTCATGACCGACATCAGACGACCCGAGGACGGCGGCAGAAGCGACGTGACCTGGAACGATGAGCCGCGCGCGCCGCGGTCGGGGAACCCCGGCCCGGCGCCGCACCAACGTCCCGAGCGCGCCGCACCCCGACGGCTCCCGCCGGACCGGACACCGGGTGACCGGGTTCCCCCGACGAGGATCCCGCCGGGTTCCCCGAACCCGCGATCGACCCCGCCGCGAGCTCCCGACCCGAGGACCGACACGCCGAGAGCCGCCGACCCGCGGTCGGGGAATGCACGACCCGGTCGGCCTGCTCCCTCGGCCGGCCGTCCGCCGACGCCCCGCCCGCCCGCGCCGGCAGCGCCCCCACCGGCGTCGACCCCACCCGCGCCGGCCCGACCCGTCGCGTCACCCGCTCAGGGCCACACGCGGGTCATGACCGCGCCAGCGCCCGACCGGCCGCCGGGCGGCCCGGTGACCAACGTCGCGGCGTCGGACGAGAAGGCGTCGGGTGAGAAGGCGTCGTCGACCGGGCTGGCGCGCGACTCCGACTCGAGCATCCTGCGCACCAGCGGGTCGATCGCCATCGCCACCCTGTTCAGTCGGATCACCGGCTTCCTGCGCACGGTGCTGATCCTCGCGATGCTCGGACCCGCGATCGCGTCGGCGTTTCAGGCCGCCGACGTGCTGCCGAACATGATCGCCGAGGTCGTCCTCGGTGCCGTCCTGACCGCGATCGTCATCCCGCTGCTCGCCCGGGCCGAAGCCGAGGACCCCGATGGCGGGGAGGGGTTCATCAACCGGATCTTCACCATCACCGTCGTCGTCCTCGGGACCGCGACGGTGGTGGCGGTGATCGCGGCGCCGTTGCTGACCTACCTCAATCTGGGAGACGGGCAGGTCAATCGCGAGCTCTCCACCGCGCTGGCCTACCTGCTGCTGCCGGAGATCCTGTTCTACGGACTGTCCGCGCTGTTCATCGCGATCCTCAACCTGCGCGGGCACTTCAAGCCGGGTGCGTGGGCGCCCGTCCTGAACAACGTCGTGCAGATCAGCACGCTCGTGCTCTACGCGGTGGTGCCCGGCGAGATCACACTCAATCCCGTTCGGATGTCGGATCCGCAGCTCCTGGTGCTGGGCATCGGCTGCACGACCGGTGTGGTCCTGCAGGCGCTCATCCTGGTGCCGTTCCTGCGCAAGTCGGGGGTGCGTCTCCGCCTCCAATGGGGCATCGATGCCCGGCTTCGCCAGTTCGGGAACATGGCGGTCGCCATCGTCGCGTACGTCGCGCTTCTCCAGGTCGGCCTGATCGTGACCTACCGGATCGCGTCGTCGGCCGACGCGTCGGGCGTCAGCATCTACTTCACACACTGGCAGTTGCTGCAGCTCCCGTACGGCGTGCTGGGCGTCACAATCCTGACCGCGATCATGCCGAGGCTGTCCCGCAACGCCACCGCGGACGACACCAAGGCCGTCGTCGACGACCTGTCGCTGGCCACCAGGCTCACGATGGTCGCGCTGGTCCCGGTCGTCTCCTTCATGACGTTCTTCGGACCGGCCATCGCCATCGCGGTGTTCAACTTCGGCAAGTTCGACGCGGCGTCCGCGTCGCAGCTGGGCTCGGTGCTGTCCTGGGGCGCGTTCACGCTCATCCCGTACTCGATGACACTCGTCCAGCTCCGCGTTTTCTACGCGCGCGAGGACGCGTGGACCCCGACGTTCATCGCGTTGGGCATCACGGTGGTGAAAGTTGCGTCGTCGTACCTCGGGCCGGTGCTCTTCGACGATCCGGAACTCATCGTGCGATGGCTCGCGCTGTCCAACGGCCTGGGCTATCTCGTCGGTGCCGTCGTCGGTCATTTCCTGCTCCGCAGCCGGCTCCACGGGGCACGGCTCTCCGATGTGGCACGCACGTCCGTCGTCACCCTCGCCGTCTCGATCGGAGTGTCCGCGACGGTGTGGGCCGTCGCGAAACTGACCGGCCTCGACCAGATGATCGGCTGGCTGGGCAAGGTGGGATCCGTTCTCTACCTCGGGCTGACCGCGGCAGTGGTGCTCGCGGTGACCTACGCGGGCCTCGCCGCGGCCCGCGTGCCCGACGTCGTCGCGATCGGCCTCGCGGTACGACGACTCCTCGGCCGGTTCATCCCGTCCCTCGCACCGCCGCCGCAGCCCGAACGTGAACAGTCACCGGCGATCACAGTTCAGTTTCCGCGGGTCACCGGCGACGAATCGCTCCCGTACTCTGGTCAGGTACAGGTGCTGCGCCGCTTCGACAGAGGTACCGCGACGTGGCAGTCGTACTCCGTACACTCCGGTGGCGCCATCGGCGCGACGCGGGATGTGCGTCCCATCCCGGAGCGCGCGCCGGTACCGCGCGACATCAGATACCGCAGGAGAGGAGTCCGTCGCGTGAGTGACAGTGAGATCGACACCACTGCTGCCACCGGGCCGCCCGCCGAGCCCGGAGCAGGCGACGCACCCACTCCGCCGATCCCGACTCCCGCCGTTGCCGATACCGGCACGACCGGTACCACCGACGACTCGTCGAGCCCACGCCGCCGCGGACCCCGCCTCGTCCCCGGCGCGGCGGTCGCCGGCGGTCGATACCGATTGCTGGAGCAACACGGCGGCACCCGCGGACTCCAGTTCTGGCGGGCGCAGGACATCAATCTCGACCGCGAGGTCGCGCTCACCTTCGTCGACGCCGAGCAACTGGCTCCGCCACCCGAACGCGGCCAGGGCGCGAGGATCTCCGACCAGGGACCCCAGGCAGTGCTGTCGCGCACCCTGCGTCTCGGCCAGATCAACTCCGACGGGGTGGCACGCGTCCTCGACGTCGTCCGCGGATCGTCGGGCGGGATCGTCGTCGCCGAGTGGGTGCCGGGGTCGTCGCTGGCCGATGTGGCGAGGTCCGAACCGTCGCCGATCGGGGCCGCTCGTGCGGTGCGTTCGCTCGCGGCGGCCGCCGAGATCGCCCACCGCTCCGGTGGTGCGCTGTCGATCGACCATCCCGATCGCATCCGCATCAGCCACGACGGCAATGCTGTTCTCGCCTTCCCGGGCACCCTCGCCGGTGACGACAAGGCGTCCGACGTGCGCGGACTCGGAGCCGTGCTGTACGCGCTGCTGCTGAACCGCTGGGCCCTCGACCCGGCGAACGGTTCCCGGCTGATCACCACCGCCGACAGCACCGAACCCGTGGGCGGGATTCCGGTCGCGACCCCCGGCGAGGACGGACAACCCGTCGAGCCGCGCGTCGCCAAGCCCGACATCCCGTTCGAGATCTCGGCGGTCGCCGCGCGCGCACTCGACGGATCCCGCGGCATCCGCACCGCTGCCACCGTGCAGCACGTCCTCGATCAGGCCACCGTGGTCGACCTGAACACCGACATGCTGCCGGCGATCACCGACGCCGACGCTCCGCCGCCGGTGACGGTGACACCGCGTCTGGGTGGCGGCGGCGAGAAGCCGCCGCGCCGCAACCTGGCATTGCTGATCGGCGCCGGCCTCCTGGCGCTGTTCATCGTCATCGCGCTGATCGTGGGTGCCACCAACGTCTTCGGGGGCAGCAGCGGGCCGAGCGACATCGACTCGATCCTGACCACCAGCGAACCCGCGCCCACGCCCGGCGCCAACCCGCCACCGACCCCCGCGACACCGGCCGCACCGCAGCCCATCGCGCTGCAATCGGTGTCGGTGGTCGACTTCTCCGCGCAGACGCCGGACAACTCGGCGAACGTGCGCAATGTGATCACCGGCGCCGCGCCGCCGTGGCAGACCGACAACTACCGCGGCCGACCGGATTTCGGCGGACTCAAGCCGGGGCTGGGACTCATGTTCGACCTCGGCACGGAGCGCGCGGTCCGGTCGGTCACCATCGAGAGTCCGACGCCGGGCATCGGTGTCGAGATCCGTACCGCGCCGTCGGCCCGCCCGGCCTTCGCCCGGACCACGACGGTGGCGTCGGGCCAGGTGGACCAGGCGTCGACCACGATTCCGATCGCGCAGGCGCCGACCACCCGATACGTGATGGTCTGGCTCACGAGTCTGCCGAGTTCGGGAAGCGGCTACCAGGCCGAGATCTCTCGCATCACGATGGCGGGCTGACGCGCCGATCGTGGTGCCGCGCGGCCGAACTCAGGCGGCCGGTTCCGCCGTCGTCGAGCCGGTGACGGCCGTCGGGGTCGACGCCGGGGCCGGTGCGTCCGGTCCGACATCGCGGGGCGTCCACCCCGGTGGTCCGAAGACGTAGCCGAGGCGGGCACGCCACGACGACGCGGCGCGGACATCCCGCGCGATCGCCGCATACTCATGCGTCTGCAGTCGGACGATGTTGTAGGTGTCGACGGGTTTGGTCAATCCGTAGCGCGGGCGCCGGACTTCCGGGGCGAACGTGCCGAACATGCGGTCCCACACGATGAAGACGCCGCCGTAGTTGCGGTCGAGGTACTCGGGGTCGCAGCCGTGGTGCACGCGATGGTGCGACGGTGTGTTGAACACGAATTCGAAGGGCGCCCACATGGTTCCGATCCGCTCGGTGTGAATCCAGAACTGGTAGATCAGGTTCAGCGAATAGGCGGCGAACACCAGCGCCGGCGGGACCCCGAGCAGCGGGAGCGGAATCCACATCAGGACCGCAGCACTGATGTTCCATTTCTGCCGGAGGGCCGTCGCGAAGTTGAAGTACTGGCTGGAGTGATGGGCCTGGTGGGTCGCCCACACCAGGCGGACCCGGTGGGAGACGCGATGGCTCCAGTAGAAGAGGAGGTCGACGCCCACGAACGCGATCACCCACGTGTACCACTCGTCCGCCGGGAGTTGCCACGGGGCGACATAGGCGAACAGTGCGGTGTACAGCAGTAGACCGAGGAACTTCCAGAAGGCGCTGGTCACGATCGACACCAGTCCCATCGACACGCTCGACCGCGCGTCCCGGGAGTCGTAGGCGCCCGGCGGCGCCTGCCCGGGTCGTCCGGCGATGTCCGACTCGGCGGCACCGTCCGCGGTCAGCGCGTGCTCGTCGTGCTCCAGTTTGGCCGCGGCGAACCATTCGATGGCGAGCAGAGTGACGAAGAACGGGATCGCGAGCACCGTCGGCTCACGCATCGGCTCCGGCAAGAACTCCAACACGGTGTACCCCTCACGACATCATCTGACACGACTCCATGTCAGTTCATTCTGACAAGGTATCGTGTCAGAAGTAGCGCTGTAAAGAGTCGGAGGGAGATCGCGTGGCGTCCGTGCCGGAGCCGTCCCCGTCGGCGTCGACGCCGCCATTGCCATCGCCGTCGGAGAATTCGCCCGGACGTCGGTATGGCGGGGCCGACCCGACGCAGCGCCGGGAACGTCGTCGCGCCGCTCTGATCGCGGCCGGACTCGACACCTTCGGTACCGACGGGTACGCCAAGGTCTCGGTCAAGGGCATCTGCGACCACGCCGGTCTGACGCAGCGATATTTCTATGAGTCGTTCACCGACCGCGCCGATCTGCTCGTCGCCGTGTACGACGACTGTGTGGCCTTCGTCCGGGCGGCGACCGTACGGTCCGCCGCCGAGATCGCCGACGCCGATCCCGAACTCCTGGGTTCTTCGGAAGGTGTTGCTGCCGAACGTGTTCCGGATGTCGCTCGTGCCGCCCTGGGCGCCTTCATGTCCTGCCTCGCCGACGATCCCCGACGCGCACGGGTGATGCTCGTCGAAGTGGTGGGTGTGTCCCCGGAGATCGAACGTGTCCGTATGCGCGCCATCCACGACTGGGCGGCACTCATCCTGGCGCTGGCCCGTGGTGCGCGACCGCCGTCCGACCGCGAGCGCCTGGCGTCGGTGGGCCTCGTCGGAGCGGTCACCCAGCTGCTCGTCGACTGGTACGTCGCGGGCGCGGGGGAGTCCGACACGCAGCGCTTCGCGCTCGACGAGATCCTCGACGTGTGCGTGGAGCTCTTCGTCGCGGCCTACGGCCGGCTCCTCACCTGACCCTTCGAGGCTCGCTTCGCTCACACCTCAGGGGGCACGGGGCGCTCGCTTCGCTCACACCTCAGGGGGCACGGGGCGCTCGCTTCGCTCACACCTCAGGGAGCACGGGGCGCTCGCTTCGCTCACACCTCAGGGAGCACGGGGGCTCGCCGGGTGCCGCCGGGGTCGGAGAAAACGCCTCGGGATCCTGCTGACTGCGTGTAAATTCTCCCGCAACTGCGCTCGACAATATCGGACATGGCGTCCGGGAGGTGTCCGGTGAGCACTGCCGAAGAACGTGCGAGGCAACTCGATCTCGTTGCGCGACTGAAGTCCTCGTATCCCGAGCTGCCGGATGCGCCGACGCCCGATCTCCTGGATCACAGCCGATTCGTCGCCTACATGAAGCCTGTGCACGACGTCGGCGGTGAGCCCGACGCCCCGATCACCTACGAGGGCAAGGCCTACGAGGAATGGGAGCACATGACCTACGTCATGTGTGAGGTGCTGGCCTGGCGCGGGATCTGGTTGTCCGAGGAGCGGCGTCGAATCGGCAACGTCGACGTCGGTCGCGCCGTCTACCTCGGAATCCCTTACTACGGACGCTGGTTGCTGGCCGTCGCGAGGATTCTCGTCGAGAAACACCACATCGCGCTCGGTGAGCTCAGTGAGCGCATGCTCGACGTCGGACAGCGATACGCCGGGGGGCTCGAGGGCCGGCGCCTCGAAGCCCGGCCCCGCAGCGTGGGCGACGGATCCGACGTTCCCCGGAACACCCATCACCGCCACGCGATCGGGGTCGGCGACCCGCAGATCTATGCCGGACGGGCAGGTGACGCCGCGTTCGCGATCGGCGACCGGGTCCGAGTGCGCGAGCTTCCCGTCCTGCTGTACACGCGCACACCGGAATACGTCCGGGGGGCCATCGGCGAGGTCGCCGCCGTCGCCTACGAGAGCCCCGCGCCCGAGGACGAGACCTGGGGTCTCTCCGATGCCCAACCGGAGTGGTTCTACGTGATCCGGTTCGCCATGGGCGACCTCTGGCACGGCTACACCGGGCCCGCCGACGACACCCTGCAGACCGAGATCCCCGAACGCTGGCTCGAATCGGCCGATGGAGAGGACGAAGACCGATGAGCGACGACCACGGCTCTCATGACCACGACCACGACCGTACGGTCAAGCCGATGGTCGACGAGATCACCGACTTCGAGGTGCTCGAGATCGCGCTGCGTGAGCTCTGCATCGAGAAGGGGCTCTTCACTGCCGAGGAACATCGACGCTTCACCGAGTTCGCCGAGCAGATCGGACCGACGCCCGCCGCGCAACTCGTCGCCCGGGCCTGGCTCGATCCCGAGTTCGAGAAGGTCGCACTCGACGACCCGATGGCGGCCAGCAAGGAGGTCGGTGTCGACTGGCTGGAACCGACCGGATTCGGAACACCCAGTGACTTCACGGCTTTCGAGATCCTGGCCGACACCCCCACCGTGCACCACGTGATCGTGTGCGCGTTGTGCTCGTGCTACCCGCGTCCCATCCTGGGGAACTCACCCGAGTGGTACCGAACCCCGAACTACCGTCGCCGGATGGTGCGATGGCCCCGACAAGTACTGTCGGAGTTCGGACTTCAACTCCCGGATGGAGTCTCGGTGCGCGTGCAGGACTCCAATCAGAAACATCGGTTCATGGTGATGCCGCAGCGCCCCGAGGGTACCGAAGGATGGACCGAGCAGCAGTTGTCGGAGATCATCACCCGCGACTGCCTCATCGGCGTCGCCCTGCCGAAACCGGGCGTCACCACCAACGTCGTCTCCACCATCCGGCCGGCCGTCCACCCGGCGGGGGAGTAGCCACATGACCGACGACGGACACGCCGCTTCCCATCGCCCGCTCGACGAGATCGTCGAGCGCAACCAGGTGTGGCACCGCATGGCGGCGAAATACGGTGTGGAGAACCCGGTTCCGCCATGGAAGACGAGCCTCGACGGACTCTGCGATGCACTCGACCGGGTCGCCGACTCCACGGCGGCGTGCGCGGACACCCCCGGTGCGGTCGAACGACGCGACGACGAGGACCGATTGTCGTCGACGATCTACGCCGACCTGCCCTACCCGGAGAACCAGCTCGTCGCGCTGGCACACACCCTGCTCGACCGGGGTGTCATCGACGAGGGCGAGTTGCGGTCACAGATGGACGCGGTACGTGCGCGCCTGCAGGCCTGACCGGCCGGCCTGAGGAAGAATCCGCATTTCACGGGCATCTGTGCACAGGCGTCGCTCCATCGGATGACCCGATGTCGGCTCCATTACTCTCAGCCCATGCCCGGGGGGAACGACGCGACCGACACGCGTACCGACGAGCAACTCCTGCATGCCCACCTCGCCGGTGACCCACACGCCTTCTCCGATCTGATCAACCGGCACCTCGAGTACCTGTGGTCCGTGGCGTTGCGGACGAGCCAGAATCCCGAGGATGCCGCCGACGCCCTGCAGGACGCCCTGTTCGCCGCCCACCGGACCGCGCATGACTTCCGGTCCGATGCCAAGGTGACGAGCTGGCTCCATCGAATCGTCGTGAATGCCGGGCTCGATCGCATCCGTCGCAACCGGGTTCGCAGGACCGTGCCGCTCCCGGAGTGGGATGTGGCGTCGATCGCCGCCACCACCGACGACATCGCCGCGGTCGACCTGTCGGTGTCGATCGGGCGTGCCCTGCACGTCCTCCCGGAAGGCCAGCGAGCGGCCATCGTCGCCGTCGACATAGAGGGCTACACGGTCGCGGAGGCGGCGACGATCCTGGGGGTCGCCGAGGGCACGATCAAGAGTCGATGCGCGCGTGGCCGTCTCAAGCTCGCGCAGGTCCTCGGCCATCTGCGTGACGGTTGACCGGTCCCACCGGACGACGTCGACCGCGATCCGGCCGATCGCGATCACGGGGGAACCGAATCGGGGCGGCACGCGTCCAAGTATCCGACGCCGACCCGACGCGAACACCACGAACGCCCGCGACCCCTGGAATGGAAGACTGACACCATGACCCCTCGGGGACCCGATGACCACGAGACGAGTGATCTGCCCGATCCGCCGTACTCGGCGGACATCCTAGCCGACCTCCACGCCGGTGCGCTGCCCGACCACGTGGCGGCCCACATTCGTTCCCAGATCGCGGATGACCCTGCTGCGCAATCGATCCTGGCCGCCCTGGACCGCACCGCCCTCGACCTGCGCGCCGCCGGACCGGCGCCGGCTCCCGTTCCCGACAACGTGCGTGACGACGTCGCGGCCGCTCTCGCCGCGCTGGGACGAGAGGCACCCTCACCGGTCGACCTGGCCGCCGCACGCCGCGGGCGCCGGAGCGTCGATCCGTCCGCACGCAGCCACCGCCGAACGGCCACCCGCATGCTCGTGGCCGCCGCCGCGGTCGTCGTCGTGGCGGCCGGGTCCCTCGGAGTCCTGCGGCTGGTCTCGGATTCCGACGCGACTCCCGACCGGACACCTCGAGCACAGTCGTCGTCGGCCCCGGCCGGGAGCGGGCCCGCCGACGTCGCGGTCGCACTCGCGGTTCTCGGCCGGACCGATGGCGCACCATTCGGGTCCGTCGAGGCGCTCCGCCGCTGTACCGCCGCCCATCGTGTCTCGGCCGATGTCGTGATCGTGGGTTCCGGCCGCATCCTCGTCGACGGTTCCGGGGCCGCGGCGATCCTCCTCTCGACCGGCATCGCGGGACGTTTCGACGCACTGATCGTCGGCCTCGACTGTGACCTCGGAAACCCGGCGCTGATCTCGCGCGGCATCGTCGGCGGGTGACCGATGCGTCCACACGCTGGGGGCGGACCGGCCGGGGTACGTAGCGCGTCCCTGGGAACATCTCCGCTTACCCTGGTGTTGAAGCAGCCGTGACCCGCCTCGACTGGGCGGGTCTCGCTCAACCCACAGCACGGAGGACAAGTGAGCCAGCCAGAGACCCAGCAGATCCACGAGTTGATCATCATCGGATCTGGTCCTGCCGGGTACACCGCAGCGATCTACGCCGCGCGCGCCGAGCTATCTCCCATCGTCTTCGAGGGCACCCAGTTCGGCGGCGCCTTGATGACGACCACCGAGGTGGAGAACTTCCCCGGGTTCCAGACCGGTATCCAGGGTCCCGCATTGATGGACGAGATGCGCGAACAGGCGATCCGTTTCGGCGCCGACCTGCGCATGGAGGACGTGGACACCGTTCGGCTGACCGGCCGGATCAAGGAGGTCGAGGTCGGCGGCGAGGTCTACCGGGCCCGCGCGATCATCCTCGCCATGGGTGCCGCGGCACGCTACCTCGGCGTCGAGGGGGAGCAGCAACTCCTCGGGCGCGGAGTGTCGGCGTGTGCGACCTGTGACGGATTCTTCTTCAAAGACCAGGACATCGCCGTCATCGGCGGTGGCGACTCGGCGATGGAAGAGGCCACCTTCCTCACCAAGTTCGCGCGAAGCGTCACCCTGGTCCACCGCCGCGACGAGTTCCGGGCATCGAAGATCATGCTCGAGCGCGCACGCGCCAACGACAAGATCCGCTTCGTCACCAACGCCGCCGTCCACTCCGTCGTCGGCGACGGGTCGGTGTCCGGCCTGAAGGTCGAGGACACGCGGACCGGCGAGGTCAGCACTCTCGACGTGACCGGCATGTTCGTCGCGATCGGCCACGATCCGCGCAGCGAGCTGGTCCGCGGGCAGGTCGATCTGGATCCCGAGGGCTACGTCCTGGTTCAGGGACGTACGACGCTCACCTCCCTGCCCGGCGTGTTCGCCGCGGGCGACCTCGTCGACCACACGTACCGCCAGGCCATCACCGCCGCGGGCAGCGGATGTTCGGCCGCCATCGACGCAGAGCGCTGGCTGGCCGAGCAGGGTGAAGCGGCCGACCTCACCGTCGACGATGCCGAAGCGGCCGCCGTTTCCGAGATCGACGCAGTTCAGGCACACGCCTGAGCCGTCACACCACATTCCACCCGGGCATCACAGCCCGGTTCGACCAAGGAGGTCACATCATGGGTGCAAACACCGTTGCAGTCACCGACACCACGTTCAAGGACGCCGTTCTGGGCGCCGACAAGCCGGTCCTGGTGGACTTCTGGGCCACCTGGTGCGGACCGTGCCGCATGGTCGCTCCGGTCCTCGAGGAGATCGCGCGTGACCACGCCGACAAACTGACCGTCGCCAAGCTCGATGTCGACGAGAGCCCGTCGACCGCGCGTGATTTCCAGATCATGTCGATACCGACCATGATCCTGTTCGACAAGGGTCAGCCGGTGAAGACGATCGTCGGCGCCAAGGGCAAGGCCGCCCTGCTCCGAGAGCTGGATTCGATCGTCGGCCAGTCGGCCTGACGACCTGCCGTTATCTCCATATCGTCGCGACAGTCCGACGGGTGAACGACGCTGCCGTTCCACCCGCGGACTGTTCGCGTTGGTAGTGTCGGCCGTGGTCTCGACGGGAGACCCCTGTGCTCTGAGCCGGGACGATCCGACCACGGGCAGTTTGGTGTAGTGAAGTCCAGCTGCGAGAATGCAGGCTGACGTTTGACCGGTGTACCGCTTCGCGTACATCGCACATCGCGCAGAACCGCACCTGCCGCGATTCGTACGAGGGGTGACGAGATGCCAGTGTTCCGACTTGGTGATCACGGCTCGGCGGTAGCCGAGATCCGCGCCATCTTGGTCGGACGCGGACTGTTGCCCGCCGACGGAACCTCGAGCGCCACAAACGGCAGTACGACGAACGGGTGGAATCCGCCCGACGCCGTCTTCGACGAAGCCTGTGACCGGGCAGTCCGGGCATTCCAGCAGGAACGCGGCCTGCTCGTCGACGGCATCGTCGGGCCGGCGACCTACCGGGTTCTGCGTGAGGCGTCCTACCGTCTCGGAGCCCGTGTGCTGTCGTATCAGCTGTCGGCGCCCATGGTCGGCGACGACGTCGCCACCCTGCAGAGCCGGCTGCAGAATCTCGGCTACTTCACCTCCCTCGTCGACGGCGTCTTCGGGCTGACGACGCACAACGCCGTGTGCCTGTACCAGAGCGAGTACGGTCTCGCCTCCGACGGGATCTGCGGCCCGGCCACGCTGCGCTCGCTCGAGCGTCTCGGTACGCGAGTGACCGGCGGTTCTCCCTACGCCATCCGCGAGGAAGAGCATGTCCGACGATCCGGTCCCCAGTTGTCCGGCAAGCGGATTCTCATCGACCCCGGATCCGGCGGACTTCACGCGCTGTCGACCGATGAGGTCGCCGACCGCGAGTCCGAACTGCTCTGGGACCTGGGTGCTCGCCTCGAAGGTCGCATGGCCGCCACGGGGATGCAGACGTTCCTCTCCCACGACGGGCGTGGACGTCCCGGAGACGACGAGCGTGCTCGTGTCGCCAACCTGATGGACGCCGACCTGATGATCTCGTTGCGGTGTGGGCACTACCGGAATCCGCGCGCCAACGGCGTCGCGTCGTTCTACTTCGGCAACAACAACTCGTATTCGACGATCGGCCGTAACCTCGCCGGCTTCATCCAGCGCGAGATAGCGGCGCGGACACCGTTGACGGACTGCCGAACCCACGAGCGCACCTGGGACCTCCTGCGACTCACGAAGATGCCCGTCGCCCTCATCGACATCGGATACATCACCAACCCCGACGACGCTGCGGTGCTTGGGGATTCAAACTGGCGCAACGTGATCGCCGACGCCATCGTCGTCGCCGTGAAACGTCTGTACCTGCTCGACCAGGACGATCGTCCTACGGGCACCTACACTTTCGCAGATCTGCTGGCAGCGGAGAACGGCGCTCGCTGATCGGACGCGGCCCGGTTCCCACCGGGACCGCCGTCTGCTGCCGGCCGGCCAGATCGATCTGGGCCATGACCACCAGCTTCTGCAGCGCACTCTCGACTTCGAACTTCCATCCGAGACCCTCGTCGAGCTCGAGCCGGAAACGCGGGAACCGCTGGTGCGACGACACGACGTCGAATCCGGAGTCCTTCAGAAACGACGCATCGTTCATACAGGACGTGCAGAGATCGGATTGCGGGTCGTCGAGGATCTCGCGCGTGACTTCGGCGATGGCCTCATCCGACCAGAACTCGACCTCATCGGCCAGTCCTGCCGCACCGCGGACTGATTTGAACAGGTCGGTGCCCGTCCCGTTCCGCACCAGTCCGAATGATTCGACCGCACGGACACCGCGTCGGATGAGATCGCCCAGTACCGCGTCCAGCAGGATCGTGGCCACCTCGTCGTAACCGGGCTCGGTACGGATGCTGGTGAGCAGCACTGCGTCGTGACTCACCGGCGAGGTGGGGAAGTGCTGTGATCGAGGAACTCGATTCGGAGGTGCGTAGAACGCTGTGCCGACGACACTGTTCGTACCGGACTCGATCGCAACCTGACCGCAGGCACCCCAGTCGAGGAGCAGACCCGAGATCCACGCCTCCTTGTCGAACTCGCTCTCGTACGGCTCGAAGTCGCTGAAGCCCGCCGCCGTCATTCCTGCGGCACGATTGGTCTCGGTCGCCGGCTCGACTTCCCAGAAGACACATTTGCGAGTGTGCTGGGGGAGTGAGGCGAAAGATTCCAGATCCAAGCGGGTGACGGACACACTCATGTCAGCGCACTCCGGGTGAACGCGCCCGAGACCACCAAAGTGTCTGAGCAACAACACCTTTCGATGGAAACTTGCCCGTCGGGTTCGTCTATCGTCACAGTGACATTACTTCCGCGTCTAGGTGGTACCGAAAATCTCGCGCCTGAGTTCACTTCTTCGGATCGATGAACTGGACGATGCGTTCCAGGTCGTCGACCGAGCCGAACTCCACCACGATCTTGCCTTTTCTCTTCCCTAGACTGACTGTAACCCTGGTGTCCAGACTGTCGGACAGTCTCTCCGCGAGATCCTGCAGTCCCGGCATCTGCATCGGACGGCGTTTCGGTGCAGTCGGTGACTTGGCATCCGGCCCATCTCCACGATTGGCGAGCGTCACCGCCTCCTCCGTCGCCCGTACCGACAGACCTTCGGCGACGATTCGCGCGGCGAGTGCCTCCTGCGCGTCGCTCCCGGTCTCGAGAGAGAGGAGTGCACGGGCGTGGCCGGCCGACAACACCCCCGCGGCAACACGTCGTTGGACCGGGATCGGCAGTTTGAGCAACCGGATCATGTTGCTGATGAGTGGCCGGGAGCGACCAAGGCGAGTAGCCAGCTCCTCGTGCGTGACGCCGAACTCCTCGAGCAGCTGTTGATAGGCCGCCGCTTCTTCGAGGGGGTTGAGCTGTGCTCGATGAATGTTCTCGAGCAATGCGTCCCGCAGCATGTCGCCGTCAGGTGTCTCGCGGACGATCGCGGGAATCGCCTCGAGCCCGGCCTCCTGGCTTGCCCGCCAACGGCGCTCACCCATGACGATCTGATAGCCGATTCCGTCGGCGGTGGGCTTCTTGAGGCGCCGCACGACGATGGGCTGCATGAGCCCGAACTCCCGAATCGAGTGCACCAGCTCGGCCATGGCTTCGTCGTCGAAGACCGTTCTGGGCTGGCTCGGGTTCGGCTGAATCTGCTTCGGGGGGAGTTCGCGGTACACCGCGCCCGCCTCTTCAGGGCTGAGGGGTTGCGTTCCCGCAGCTGTCGAGGGGGTGGTCGACGAGTCCTTCGCGTCGCCGGTCGGCGCCGCCGGACCCCTGCCGATCACGACATCGGCCGCAGCGTTGCCGAGGCGAGGGGCGTCCGACTGGTCTTCGGCCGGTCCCGTCGGAATCAGTGCGGCCAGTCCACGACCGAGTCCGCCCCGACGCTGAGCGGTGTCCCGTTGGCTCATTGGTACTCCCTTTCGCGGTGGTGGTGCTCGGTCAGCGTTTCACGTGAACCGTCGACGAATTGGGTCACGCCGACGCTTCCCGGGACGCGCGCAGTGCCAGCTCGCGCGCCGCATCGAGGTAACTCATCGCACCACGTGAGCCTGGGTCGTATTCGATGATCGTCATCCCGTATCCGGGTGCTTCCGAAACCTTGACGCTGCGGGGGATGATCGTGCTCAGGACCTTGTCGCCGAAGTGGCGACGCACTTCCTCGGCGACCTGATCGGCCAGCTTCGTTCTGCCGTCGTACATCGTCAGCACGATCGTGGAGACGTGGAGTTCGCGGTTGAGATGTGCCTGCACGAGTTCGATGTTGCGCAGCAACTGTCCCACCCCTTCGAGTGCGTAGTACTCGCACTGGATCGGGATGAGAACCTCACGAGCGGCCACCATCGCGTTCACGGTCAGCAACCCGAGCGATGGGGGACAGTCGATGAATACGTAGTCGATCTGAAACTCAGCGAGAATGTCATCGGCGAGCGCATTACGTAGACGGTTCTCGCGGGCGACGAGCGAGACCAGCTCGATCTCGGCTCCGGCCAGATCCAACGTCGCCGGTACACAGAACAGACCTTGCTGACTCGGCGACTCTTGAACCGCTTCTTTCAGCGTCACCTCACCGAGCAGCAGTTCATACACCGAAGCGATGTCCTGCGCGCGATGATCGATGCCGAGTGCAGTACTGGCGTTGCCCTGCGGGTCGAGGTCGATGACGAGAACCCGGAGTCCGCGAAGCGCGAGACCCGCTGCCAGGTTCACCGTGGTGGTGGTCTTTCCGACCCCGCCCTTTTGATTGGCAACAGTCATGATTCGGGTATGGGGAGGTTTCGGGAGCTGCCCGGCACCCCCCGGAGTCAGGACCTGGCTCGCGCGTTCCGCAGCCATGGCGATAGGGGTGTCGGCGAACGGCTGCCCGTCCGTACCGGGGCGGCCCCCTGCCGAGGTTTCACGTGAAACATTCGGGTCTTGATCGACCACGCGTGGACTCCTTTGACCGACCTCGTAAGGACTCGCGCCAGTACCGCCGGCGGCTGGAGCCGCCGATCCCACTGCCGCGGAAGCGTCGATTGCAGCACCTTCAGAGGTGCCGACAGAACGCCTCTTATTCTGCGCCCTCCGCGGACTCCACACCAATCCGATCGCCTCCTCAGCGTCGTCCGGAGCGGCCGCTCCGCGACCGTTCGTTCTTCGTCCCCACGATCACGGTCGTCGGCGTCTCGAGGAACCGATCGCCGCACGTGCGCACCGTCAGGTCAGTGATTCCAGAGCGGCCCACGATCGCGCGGTCACGCTCGATCTCCTCGCCCGCTGACGATCCTTTGATCGCGATCATCTGCCCGCCCGGGCGAACCAGGGGACCGGACCACTTCGACAGTCGCTCCAGGGGAGCGACCGCCCGAGACGTGACCACGTCTGCCAGGCCGACTGCGGCGCGAACGGATTTCTCTTCAGCGCGCCCCCGGACCACGGTCACATTGTCGAGCGAGAGCGCCGCGATTGTGCGCTCCAGGAACGTGCTGCGTCGGAGCAGTGGTTCGATCAGCGTGACCGACAGATCCGGGCGCGCGATGGCGAGGGGTATCCCGGGCAGTCCCGCACCGCTGCCTATGTCGATCACTCGCGCGCCGTCCGAGATGTGTTCGCCGAGCACTCCACAGTTGAGGATGTGCCGGTCCCACAAGCGAGGTACCTCCCGCGGACCCATCAGGCCGTGATCGATTCCATCGGTCGCGAGGATTCGCCAGTAGTCGACCGCCAGCTTCAACCGCTCGCCGAAGATGTCGGCGGCCGCAGCCGGCGGAACCGCCAACGCGTCCAGATCGTGCTCGTGCTCGGGTTGTGCGTCAGACGGCACTTCGCCTCCGTTCGGATGGGACTCGGTATCTAGTGTTTCACGTGAAACCTATGCGCCCGTCGGGTCGGTACACATCGGACGTCCGGGCACTGTTTCACGTGAAACAACATCGTTGTCATTCGGTGGAGCCACCCGGCAGGGGATCCATCGCGCGGCGTAAGTGGACGCCACCTCGCCAGAAGCAGTCCCAGTCCCAGTCCGAACAGCTCTGTCGCTCACCATCCACACCGCCCTGATCTCGTGACGCATGTATCGGCGGCGCGACCCGAGGACGGTCACCAGCAGCGCCCTCGCCGCGCGGCACTGGGCGTGGGCCTCGGCTTCTCGAGAGCGGACGCCAGCTCTCCGACGGTCGAGGCAAAGGCGACGGGACCCCGATCATCGCGGCACTGTCCGCGCGGCCTACCAGCGTCACCGACCGTATCGCTCGCCTCCGCGCCGGCCGCAGTCACGCGCGTTCGACCTCTACGAGCGCGCCCGCAAGCTGACGAGAAGCCCTTGCTCCGCGACCGCTCACAGGACCTGGGCCGGCCCCGCCGAGGACACCTATCCACAGCGCAAGTTCCGGCTCGTGCATTCGGCCGCCGCCGCCTGATGTGGTTCGGCGGCATTGGTTCGTGCGAACGAACGGTGGCCAGGTGTGGGACGGGCATCGGCGACTACAGCGGTCGGAACACATCCTCACCTGACCCGGCGCGCCGAAGTCTCGGCTCCCGCGACACCCACGGCCCACGAACCCGTGCCGGGGAATTCGATGGTCCCTGCCGCCCTCCGCAGAAGCCTAGGCGTGGCTACCTCACCGCATCGCGTCAGGACAACGCCCGCAACAGCCCGCCGGCAGCGCGCTCGGGCGGCCGGGCTCGGGCGGCGGGCAGCGCTCGCGCAGCAGAGCCTCGACAGTCCGCGGTCCCTTGCGACGCCGGATCACAACGACGAACGAGAGCTCGGCGTCCTTCCGAAGCACCCTCGTTTCACGTGAAACAACAACCATGTAACTCTCCGTGACAGCCTGCCAACCCCCGCGAGTCCGGTCCCGGAAACACATCAGGCCCCGACCATCGGTCGGGGCCTGATCGCCTCCGCGGGGGAGGGGAGTGCGGACTAGGAGGGAAGGACCACCACGCGACGCTTGGGCTCCGCGCCCTCGCTCTCGCTGACGACGCCGTCGACGACGGCCACCGCGTCGTGCACGATCTTCCGCTCGAACGGAGTCATCGGATCCAGCGCCTCGCGCTCGCCGGACGCCAGCACCCGCTCGGCGACCTCGCGACCGAGGCGTGCGAGCCGATCGCGGCGATCCGAGCGCCAGCGCGCGATGTCGAGCATCAGGCGGCTGCGCTCGCCGGTCGCCTGCTGCACCGCGAGGCGGGTCAGCTCCTGAAGCGCGTCGAGGACCTCGCCCTTGCGGCCGACGAGCTTGGTCAGATCGTCGCCACCGTCGATGCTGACGACCGCCCGGTCGCCATCGACGTCGAGGTCGATGTCGCCGTCGAAGTCGAGGACGTCAAGAAGCTGCTCGAGGTAGTCACCGGCGATCTCGCCTTCTTCGACAAGACGGTCCTCGTCGTCCTCGTCGTCGTCATCGTCGGAGTCATCATCCGAGTCGTCATCATCGATGTCCGCGGCGTCATCGGTCTCACCCGACGTGTCCTCGACGGTGTCGTCCGCGCCGTTGTCCGCTTCGGTGGCGTCGTTCTCCACCACAGCCCCGTCACCGGCGACGGTCTGTGCGGCGTCGTCGGACTGATCCTCCGTCTGGGCCACGGCCGATGCCTCGGCATCTGTACCGGCTTGAGTTGCAGTCTCTGCTGTCATCTCATTCACCTAACTTCTGTGCTTCATCGAACAAGTCTGGGGCGGTCAACGCTTGCCACCGCGTTTGTTGCCGCGCTTGGCGGTCGAACGGCTTCCGCGGTTGTGGTTCTGCTTCTTGCCCGGTGCGGCGCCGGGGCCGGGGCGCGCGGGTTTCTGGCCCGGCTTGGGTTTGGCACCCACGCCGGTGTCCGCTGCTGCCGCGGTTGCGTCGTCGGGCGCAGACACCTCTGGCTCGACTCCATCGGTGCCGGACTTGTCCGCGGTCCCGTCCTTCGAGAGGGACACACCCGTCGGCTCGGCGCCGTTGCCGCTCGTGGCCGCGGGGCGCTTCTTGCGGTCGGGCCGCACGCCCGGCTTCGGCGCATTCGCCTTGAGCTTCTCCTGCTTGAGAAGCTTGGCCTCTTCTTCTTCCTTGGCGATGTGCCCGAAGACGATGTGCTGCTGCCCGTAGGTCCAAATGTTGTTGCTCATCCAGTACAAGAGGATGGCGACCGGGAAGAACGGACCGGTGACGAGGATGCCGATCGGGAAGATGTACAGCGCAAGGTTGTTCATCATCCGGGTCTGCGGGTTCTCGAGCGCGGCCTCCGGCTGGCGGGCCACCGAGGCCCGCGAGTTGAGGTGCGTCGCGATCGAGGCGACGATCATCATCGGCACGACGACGAACGCGATCTGCGGACGCGTGAAGTCGATGGGGGACCCGGGCTCGACGAACGCCTGGAACTCGGTCGCCGGCTCGACGAGGTAGGACGACAGCGGAACACCGAAGAGACGGGCGTCGAGGAAGTTCTGCACCTGCTCGGCGCTGAAGACGTAGTTGCCCTGCGAACGCGTCTCCGCGGCGCTCATACCGAGCTGGCCCATGCCGGTGCCCATACGGTTGAACGACCGCAGCACGTGGAACAGACCGATGAAGACGGGGATCTGCAGCAGCATCGGAAGGCAGCCGAGCAGCGGGTTGAACCCGTGCTCCTTCTGGAGCTTCTGCATCTCCTCGGTCATCTTGACCCGATCCTTGGCGTACTTCTTGCGGATCGCCTGGAGCTGCGGGTTGATCTCCTGCATCTTCTTCGTGGTGCGGATCTGCTTCACGAAGGGCTTGTAGAGAATCGCGCGCAGGGTGAACACGAGGAACACCACCGACAGTGCCCAGGCGATCCCGTCGCCACCGGGGGAGTCGGGCGTGACATGGCTGAAGAGCCAATGCCAGACCCACATGATCCCGGAGACCGGGTAATAGATGAAGTCGAGCACGGGTCAGTTACCCCTCACTTGTTGTACTCACAGGGCACGCGTCTCGCCGGACGCGTGCTGATGGTTTCGAGGTCGGTGTGTTCCGGTGGTGACCGCACTCCACAGGTCGCGGCACAGGTCTCCGAAGCCGCGCTCGGGGACCGGGTCGTAGCCGGGTTTGTGCCACGGCCCGCACTTGGCGAGCCGGATGATCGACAGCACCGAGCCGTAGAGGAAGCCGTGCCGGTCGAGTGCTTCGACCGCGTATCCAGAGCAGGTCGGCTCGAAGCGGCAGGATGGCAGGCGCATGGGGGACACCCAGGTGCGATACAGCTCGATGAGGAAGATGACGGTGCGGCGGGGGAGCAGACGCAATCCGCGCACCAGGCGAGCACCGCGTCCGATCGACGGGTCGGGGTGGATCGCCGCCGACTCGACGTGGGGCTGAGGCGACGACGTGGTGCCGGAGGTGCCGCTCATCGCTGCGACCTCGCCCCGTCGGCCGGAGCCGAGACGGCGTCGGCCAGACCGGCTACCCGCCTGCTCGTGAACGCGTCACGTAGCTGATCGGCGAGCTCGTCGCTGGATCGATCTGCCGCGCTGCGACGAGCGCGGACGACCACGTAGGTCTCGTCGGGAAGCAGATGTGACGCGCCCGCGAACGCCGCGCGCAGACGACGAGCGACGAGATGGCGCGTCACCGCGTTGCCGACGGACTTGCTGACCACCAGGCCGAGCCAGGGTCCGCCGGACATCGCCACGTCGCGACGCAGACCTCGAGGGTCCGGCCAGTGACGACCGACCATCGCGAGATGGACGACGAAGTCACGACTGTTCACCCGCGCACCGGACTTGAGGGTGCGAGAGAAGTCGGATCCCCGTGAGATCCGATGAAGGGGCGCAGTCATCGAACAGCTGACCGGATCCGCAACCGGGATCCGGTGAGAGCCGACGATCAGGCGGTGAGCTTCGCGCGGCCCTTGGAACGGCGGCCGCTGACGATGGCACGCCCGGCGCGGGTCCGCATGCGCAGACGGAAACCGTGCACGCGTGCGCGACGACGGTTGTTCGGCTGGAAAGTACGCTTGCCCTTGGCCACGGTGACTCCTTGTGCTCCCTGTGGGCACACACCGGTTACCCGGGCATGACCCACATGTTGTCGTTGGTCTGTTGATCCAGGACGGTGCCGAACTGGTGTCGGTGATGACTCGGCGAACATGAAAGATCGCCGCGCAAATCCGCAACCTGGATGACCAGTCGAGACTACTGACACCGAGCGTTCAAATCAAACGACGGCGTCACCCCGCCGACACCGCTCCCGACCAGTGTGTTCTGGGCCACGAAAGCAAGATTCTCAGCAGATTCGAGTCAAACGTCCCGATCGCTTTGTGACCCTCTGCGACCTCTGTTACGTTCACTCACAGCGTCGGCCACCCGTCCCGTCGAGGAAGTTCCTCGGGACCTGGCTTCAGACCGAAGTCCCCAGCTCGTCGTCACCTTTGTACACAGGTGTGGATAACCCTGTGGAAAGAGACGGTCTCCCGGCGCCGATGTCACCAGTCTCGTCAACGCTGGTAGTTTTCCGGACCAGGAGGCCAGCCCCGTGACTTCAGACCGCGACTCATTCGGCGAGGTGTGGCAGCAGGTCGTCGCCGAACTCAACGACGACGAAGCCGCACGCGACCACGAACCACTGACACGCCAGCAGAAGGCATGGCTGTCGCTGGTTCGACCCCTCACCCTCACCGAGGGTTTCGCTCTGCTGACCGTGCCGACGGCGCTGGTCCAGGAGCAGATCGAACGCAATCTCCGTGAGACCATCCGCTCGGTTCTGAGCCGTCACCTCGACGAACCCGTCGACCTCGGCGTCCGTATCGCGACTCCGCGCAACGACGAGCCGGCACCCGAGGCGCCGGCTGCCGAAGGTCGGTCCCTCGGTGTACCGGCCGCGGCCGCCGACCACTCCGCGGCCCCGGTGGGCGCCGGTCTGGCCTCGGCCCCGGTGGCGGAGTCCACACGCCCGTCCGGCGACTGGGCGTCGTATTTCGCCGAGCGACCCACGTCGACGCCACCGGCAACGGGTGCGAACCTCAACCCCAAGTACACCTTCGACACCTTCGTCATCGGCGCGTCGAACCGCTTCGCGCACGCCTCGGCAGTGGCGGTCTCAGAGGCCCCGGCCCGGGCCTACAACCCGCTGTTCATCTGGGGTGAGTCCGGTCTCGGCAAGACGCACCTGTTGCACGCCGCCGGGCACTACGCGCAGCGTCTGTTCCCCGGTATGCGGGTCAAGTACGTCTCCACCGAGGAGTTCACCAACGACTTCATCAACTCACTTCGTGACGACCGGCGGGTCGCGTTCAAGCGTCGCTATCGCGACGTCGACGTCCTGCTCGTCGACGACATCCAGTTCCTCGTGGGCAAAGAAGGTATCCAGGAAGAGTTCTTCCACACCTTCAACACGCTGCACAACGCGAGCAAGCAGATCGTCATCTCGTCCGATCGTCCACCGAAACAGCTTGCGACACTGGAAGATCGGCTCCGCACTCGGTTCGAGTGGGGCTTGATCACCGACGTGCAGCCGCCCGATCTGGAGACCAGGATCGCCATCCTGCGCAAGAAGGCGCAGATGGACAACATCGCGGTGCCCGACGACGTCCTCGAGCTCATCGCGTCGAAGATCGAACGCAACATCCGCGAGCTCGAAGGTGCGCTGATCCGGGTCACGGCTTTCGCCTCGCTCAACGACGCCGCACTCGACAAGTCCCTCGCCGACGTCGTTCTCCAGGCGCTGCTGCCCAACTCGGGGACGCTCGAGGTCAGTGCGGCGAGCATCCTCGCGATCACCGCCGAGTACTTCGACATCTCCCTCGAAGAACTGCGCGGTCCCGGTAAGACACGGTCGATCGCGCAGGCACGTCAGATCTCGATGTATCTGTGCCGGGAGCTCACCGATCTCTCGCTGCCGAAGATCGGTGAGACCTTCGATCGCGACCACACGACAGTGATGTACGCCGAACGCAAGATCCGCAAGGAGATGGCCGAGCGGCGACGGGTGTACGACCACGTCCAGGAGCTCACCGCGCGCATCAAGCAGCGTGCCGTCGGCTGAGGCGTCCTTCTCCCTGTCTGTGGCCCGGCGTACCTGTGGCCCTGGCGCACATCTCTGGCCCCCGCACCCCCGAGCCGGCAACGGCCCGGGGGTGCGGTCGTCTCACGGGTTCCCTCGGTGTCTCGTCCCGCTCCCGTGGACCCGAATGGCAGCCCTCGACGGCAACCCCGACACCAACCCCCGACAGCGCCACGGGAATGCCAAGTCTGCTCCTCGGGTCGAGGGTCTCCGGCTCCGAAACGGCGGGTCGCGCGGTCGGATCCGGTCGACGTCTGCCCTGCTCACGAATGATCACCAGCTGTGGATGATCCTTGGGATAACCCGTGTCCGGATGTGCACCGACGGTGGACGCCGCGCGAACAACATCGAAACTCCACACCGGCGGCCGGATCCGCTCGACGTTGCTCCACCGGTCATACACACGCGTGCACCCGCCCGGACTGGCCCGATGTCATGGTTGTCCACAGATTCCACAGCTCCTATTACTGAGATGGATCCCTCTATAAAGAGAATCTTTTGTAAGAAGGTCTGTGCACAGACCGGTGCCGACCGGGCCGGTCGGACATCGCCCCGACGAGGGCCGGACTTGCCCCCAACCACCCCGGTCCGGGCAGCGGCGTTCTACAGTGGGACTCCCGGATGCGGGATCCCACTCCAGGCCGGCCGACCCACTGCGGCGCCGACCCGGCGATCCAGGCGGGAACGAGAACGAGAGAAGGGCAACCTCCCAGCATGAAGTTTCGTGTCGCGCGTGACGAGTTCGCTGATTCCGTCGCCTGGGTCGCCCGCAGTCTCCCGTCTCGTCCGCCCGTCCCGGTTCTCGGCTGTGTCGTGCTCAACGTCGGCGAGACCGGCCTGACCGTCTCGGGCTTCGACTACGAGGTCTCGGCGCAGGAGAACCTCGGCGCCGAGGTCGCCGACCCCGGACAGGTCCTGGTCTCCGGCCGGCTCCTCGCCGACATCACCAAAGCCCTCCCGAACAAGCCGGTCGACGTGACTCTCGACGGTTCTCGCGTCGCCATCACCTGTGGCAGCGCGAAGTTCTCGCTCCCGACGATGCCGGTCGAGGACTACCCGCAGCTGCCCGACGTCCCCGCCATCACCGGCACGATCCCGTCGCAACTGTTCGCCGAGGCGATCTCCCAGGTGGCCGTGGCGGCGGGCAAGGACGACACGCTGCCCATGCTGACCGGCGTGCGCGTCGAGATCGAGGGCAACTCCGTCGTCCTCGCCGCAACCGACCGCTTCCGCCTTGCAGTGCGCGAATTGCAGTGGGAGCCTTCTGATCCCGACACCAAGGGCGCCGTCCTGGTCCCGGCGAAGACGCTCTCGGAGAGCGCCAAGACCGCTGGTGCCGAGGGCACCGGAGTCGTCTCGCTGGCCTTTGGTGGCGGCGCGGCCATCGGTTCCGACGGCATCCTCGGCATCCTCGGTGAGACGAAGAAGACCACCACCCGTCTGCTCGACGCGGAGTTCCCGAAGTTCCGTCAGCTGCTGCCGGCCAGCCACACCGCCGTCGCCACCATCGACAGCGGCCCGCTGATCGAGGCGATCCGTCGTGTGGCCCTCGTCGCCGAGCGCGGCGCACAGGTCCGGATGGAGTTCTCCGAGGGATCCGTGCTCCTCACCGCGGGCGGTGACGAGGCGGGTAAGGCCGAGGAAGAGCTGCCCGTGTCGTTCCAGGGTGAGCCCCTCACGATCGCGTTCAATCCCGGGTACCTGCAGGACGGCTTGTCGGCGATCAACGCCGACGCGGTGGACTTCGGGTTCACCACCCCCAGCCGGCCCGCGGTGCTCCGCCCGGCCAGCGGCGAGGATCCGGTGGCGGACGAGTCCGGCGCCTTCGTCGCTCCCGAGAGCGCCTTCAGCTACCTGTTGATGCCCGTCCGCCTCCCCGGCTGACGGCCGCCGCCGGCCTCGCCGTCACCAGGATCGACGCCGACTCGTGTTCGTCCGTGAGCTGCATCTGAAGGATTTCCGATCGTGGCGGGCCGTGGACCTCGATCTGGCGCCCGGCCCGACCGTCTTCACCGGCCGTAACGGCTTCGGCAAGACGAACCTGCTCGAGGCGCTGTTCTACCTGTCGACCCTCCGGTCGCATCGGGTGAGTTCCGATGCGCCTCTCGTCCACGCGGGATCCGCGTCGGCATCGGTGATCGCGACGGTCGAGAACGACGGTCGCGAGCTGACCGCCGATCTGCGGATCAACGCCGAGGGGGCCAACAAGGCGGCCATCAACGGGAGCCCGGCACGACGACCCCGCGACCTGCTCGGCATCCTCCGCACGGTGCTGTTCGCACCGGAGGACCTTTCCCTGGTGCGTGGGGATCCGAGCGATCGACGACGTTTCGTCGACGAGCTCGTCGCACAGCGAGGACCCCGCTTCGCCGCGGCCCGCGCCGACTACGACCGGGTCCTCCGCCAGCGTTCGGCTTTGCTCAAGACTGCCGCGGCGGCACTGAGACGTGGTGGGGAACAAGCAGATTCGGTCATCAGCACGCTCGACGTCTGGGACGGTCAGCTCGCGGATCTCGGCGGTCAGGTGATCGCCGCACGGTTGTCGGTGCTCGCCGAGCTCGAGCCCCACTTCACGGGTTCGTACGCCTCGATCGCGCCGCATTCACGGCCGGCCGTGCTCCGCTATCGTCCCGCGGGTGGTGCGGAGATCGAGGAGCGCACCCCGGAGGCCATCGCCGACGTGCTGGCGGTGCGCCTGACGGAGTTGCGCGACAAGGAGATCGAGCGCGGCCTGTGCCTGGTCGGGCCGCACCGCGACGACATCGACATCGTGCTCGGCAACGATGTCGCGAAAGGCTTTGCCTCGCACGGGGAATCGTGGTCGTTGGCGTTGGCCCTGCGGCTGGGATCGGTCGAGCTGACCCGTGCCGAGGGCGTCGAGCCGGTCATCATGCTCGACGATGTGTTCGCCGAATTGGACGCCAAGCGGCGCGCGCAACTCGTCGAGTTCACCGCCGAAGCCGAGCAGCTGCTCATCACCGCTGCCGTGGCCGAGGACATCCCCGGCCAGATCGGTGGCCGGCGGATCGGCGTCGACGTGGTCGACGACGGCGAGGGACGACGGTCACACATCGTCGACGACGACGATGATGGAGACGACGCAGACGCCGATGTGGTGGCCGCGGGGGAGGAGACCCATGAGTGACGATCTCCCGGCCGGATCCTCCGATCCCGTCGAGCCCGCGCCGCGCCCGACCCCGCCCGGTGAGCTGGGCGGGTACGAGCGCGCTCGTAAGGCGCTGGAGGAGGCGCGCGCGCAGGCCCGAGCCGCGGGGAAGTCCGTCGGCCGGGGCCGGGCCTCACCCGTCCGTCGTGTCCCGCGCGGATCCCAGGGGCGCCGGCGCTGGTCCGGTTCCGGACCGGATGCGCGGGATCCGCAGCCGTTCGGCCGCCTCGTCGGTGGTCTGGCGAAAGAACGCGGCTGGCAGGAGAAGATCGGCGAGGGCACCCTGTTCGGGATGTGGGAGCAGATCGTCGGTTCCGACATCGCCGCGCACGCGCAGCCGATTGCACTGCGCGACAACGTACTTCATGTCCAGGCCGAGTCCACGGCGTGGGCGACACAACTCCGCTACGTCCAGTCGCAGATCCTCGCCAAGATAGCCGCGGCCATCGGCCACGGCCAGGTCACGTCGTTGCGGATCAGTGGTCCGAAGGGTCCGTCGTGGCGCAAGGGTGAGCGGCATGTCCGCGGCCGGGGCCCGCGCGACACCTACGGCTGACGCATCGCTAGCAGAGTCGCTGACACATTACTAGTTGCTGAGCCTCGTGGGCCGTTTTCCATCCCCAAGCCACGATCGAACCGGGGACGAGGCCAAAAAATCGTTCTGAGGGCCTGTTAGCGGCCCCGGATGCGCGTTCCAGGGCGAGTCAGGCAGTACACTATGGAGAGTTGTCCCGACAGGGGTGCACAACGACAGACAGACAGCGCCGCCAGGCTACCCGGATGTACCCGCCGGGTACTCCTGTGCGCGCAACCGCCGTGTGCCCCGTCGACAAGGATCGACGACGGATCCGGAGACCACCTGATCCGTCGATGAGCAGAACAGGAGCGGACGCACCTCGTGGCCGACACCAGCGACACCGGACCGAAGAAGAACAAGAAGAAGCCGTCAGAGTATGGCGCCGATTCGATCAACATCCTCGAGGGTCTGGAGGCCGTTCGCAAACGGCCCGGTATGTACATCGGATCCACCGGTGAACGAGGCCTCCACCACCTGATCTGGGAGGTCGTCGACAACTCCGTCGACGAGGCGATGGCCGGCTTCGCCTCCCGCGTCGACGTGACCCTGCTCGCCGACGGCGGTGTCCAGGTCGTCGACGACGGTCGTGGAATCCCGACCGGCATGCACCGGACCGGCGTCCCGACCGTCGAGGTCGTCATGACCCAGCTGCACGCCGGCGGTAAGTTCGACTCCGACGCCTATGCGGTGTCGGGCGGTCTGCACGGCGTCGGCATCTCGGTGGTCAACGCCTTGTCGACCAAGGTGGAGCTGGAGATCCAGAACGACGGTTTCCACTGGGAGCAGACCTACAACTACGCCAAGCCCGGTGCCCTCGAGAAGGGGAGCCCGACCCGTAAGACCGGTACCACCGTCCGGTTCTGGCCGGACCCCGAGATCTTCACCGAGACCACGCGATTCAACGCCGAGACCGTGGCGCGTCGTCTGCAGGAGATGGCCTTCCTGAACAAGGGCCTCACCATCACGCTGACCGATCAGCGCCCGCAGGCCATCGAAGCGCCGGGGGACGCCGACGGCGACGAGGAGAGCACCCTCACCGAGGCCGCGGAGGAGATCAAGTCCGCGGAGGAGAAGGCGGCGGCCGCGGCGAAGCCGAAGACCCGCACCTACCACTACCCCGACGGACTCGTCGACTACATCAAGCACCTCAACCGCACGAAGCAGTCCATCCACACCACGGTCATCGGCTACACCGGGCAGGGCACGGGTCACGAGGTCGAGGTCGCGATGCAGTGGAACGCTACCTATTCCGAATCGGTGCACACCTTCGCCAACACCATCAACACCCACGAGGGTGGTACGCACGAGGAGGGTTTCCGTGCTGCGCTGACCCTCACGGTGAACAAGTACGCGGTGGAGAAGAAGTTCATCAAGGACAAGAAGGAAGACCGCCTCTCGGGTGACGACATCCGTGAGGGACTCGCGGCGGTCATCTCGGTGAAGGTCGGTGATCCGCAGTTCGAGGGCCAGACCAAGACCAAACTGGGCAACACCGAGGTGAAGGGTTTCGTCCAGCGGGTCTGCAGCGAGCACCTCGGTCACTGGCTGGAGGCCAACCCGGCCGAGGCGAAGACCATCATCAAGAAGATCGTCGAATCCCAGCGGGCCCGGATGGCCGCGCGCAACGCTCGTGATCTGGTGCGTCGCAAGACCGCCACCGACATCGGTGGTCTCCCGGGCAAGCTGGCCGACTGCCGCAGCAACGACCCGGGCAAGTGCGAGGTCTACATCGTGGAGGGCGACTCCGCAGGCGGCAGCGCGAAGTCGGGTCGCGACTCGATGTACCAGGCGATCCTCCCGCTGCGCGGCAAGATCATCAACGTCGAGAAGGCACGGATCGACCGGGTGCTCAAGAACACCGAGGTCCAGTCGATCATCACCGCCTTCGGCACGGGCATCCACGACGAGTTCGACATCAGCAAGCTGCGCTATCACAAGATCGTGCTGATGGCCGACGCCGACGTCGACGGTCAGCACATCTCGACCCTGCTGCTCACGCTGCTGTTCCGCTTCATGCGACCGCTCATCGAGCACGGTCACGTCTATCTGGCCATGCCGCCGCTGTACAAGCTCAAGTGGCAGAAGTCGGCGCCGGAGTTCGCCTACTCCGACCGTGAACGTGACGGACTGCTCGAGGCCGGCCGCGCCGCGGGCAAGAAGATCAACACCGAGGACGGCATCCAGCGCTACAAGGGTCTCGGCGAGATGAACGCCAAGGAACTGTGGGAGACCACGATGGATCCGGCCGTGCGTGTGCTCCGCCAGGTGACGCTCGACGACGCCGCGGCCGCCGACGAACTGTTCTCCATCCTCATGGGTGAGGACGTCGCCGCCCGCCGCAGCTTCATCGCCCGCAACGCGAAAGACGTTCGCTTCCTCGATGTCTGATCACGGATCGTCTCGATTCGTAGTGATCGCAGAAAGAACACACAATGACTGACACCACTCTGCCGCCCGCCGGAGGCGAAGGCGATCGCATCGAGCCCGTCGATCTCGGGCAGGAGATGCAGAAGAGCTACATCGATTACGCCATGAGCGTGATCGTGGGGCGAGCGCTCCCCGAGGTGCGCGACGGCCTGAAGCCGGTGCACCGCCGTCTCCTCTACGCGTCCTTCGATGCCGGTTTCCGGCCGGACCGCAGTTATGTGAAGTCCGCGAAACCCGTTGCGGAGACGATGGGTAACTATCACCCGCACGGCGACACCGCGATCTACGACGCCCTCGTCCGGCTCGCCCAGCCGTGGTCGATGCGCTACCCGCTCATCGACGGGCAGGGCAACTTCGGCTCGCGCGGCAACGACGGTGCGGCCGCGATGCGGTACACCGAGGCGCGTCTCACGCCGCTCGCCATGGAGATGTTGCGTGACATCACCGAGGAGACAGTCGATTTCGTCCCCAACTACGACGGCAAGACGAATGAGCCGACGGTACTGCCGTCGCGCATCCCGAACCTGCTGATCAATGGTTCCGGCGGTATCGCCGTCGGCATGGCCACCAACATGCCTCCGCACAACCTCAACGAGGTTGCCGAGGCGGTGTTCTGGGCGCTGGAGAATCACGACGCCGACGACGAGACCACCCTCGCCGCCTGCATGGAGTGCATCAAGGGACCCGACTTCCCCACGGCCGGACTGATCGTCGGCAGCCAGGGCATCAAGGACGCCTACACGACCGGTCGCGGCAGCATCCGGATGCGCAGCGTCGTCGACATCGAGGAGAACAAGGGAGCCACCACGCTGGTGGTCACCGAGTTGCCGTACCAGGTCAACCCGGACAACCTGATCCAGTCGATCGCCGAGCAGGTCAACGAGGGAAAGCTCAAGGGCATCAGCCGGATCGAGGATCAGTCCTCGGACCGCGTCGGCATGCGCATCGTGGTGACGCTGCGTCGTGACGCCGTCGCCAAGGTCGTGCTGAACAACCTGTACAAGCACAGCCAGCTCCAGACCAGCTTCGGCGCCAACATGCTGTCGATCGTCGACGGTGTGCCGCGCACGCTGCGACTCGACCAGATGATCCGCTACTACGTGGCGCATCAGATCGACGTCATCGTGCGTCGGACCCGGTACCGGTTGCGCAAGGCCGAGGAGCGCGCGCACATCCTGCGCGGTCTGGTGAAAGCTCTTGACGCCCTTGACGAAGTGATCGCGCTGATCCGCCGCTCGGCGAACACCGAGACCGCACGCACCGGCCTGATCGACCTCCTCGACATCGACGAGATCCAGGCCGACGCCATCCTCGCGATGCAGCTGCGCCGGCTGTCGGCCCTCGAGCGCCAGAAGATCGTCGACGAGCTCGCCGAGATCGAACTCGAGATCGCCGACTACAAGGACATCCTCGACCGGCCGGAGCGTCAGCGCGCGATCGTGCGCGACGAGCTCAAGGAGGTCGTCGACAAGTACGGCGACGAGCGTCGTACCAAGATCATCGCGGCCGACGGCGACGTCAGCGACGAGGATCTGATCGCGCGTGAGGACGTTGTCGTCACGATCACCGAGACCGGGTACGCCAAGCGCACCAAGACCGACCTGTACCGCAGCCAGCGTCGCGGCGGCAAGGGCGTGCAGGGTGCCGGCCTCAAGCAGGACGACATCGTCAAGCACTTCTTCGTGTGCTCGACCCACGACTGGATTCTGTTCTTCACGACCAAGGGACGGGTCTACCGCGCCAAGGCCTACGAGCTGCCCGAGGCCAACCGCACCGCGCGCGGCCAGCACGTCGCCAACCTCCTCGCCTTCCAGCCGGAGGAGCGCATCGCCCAGGTCATCCAGCTCAAGACCTACGAGGATGCCCCGTACCTGGTGCTCGCCACCCGCAACGGCCTGGTCAAGAAGTCCCGCCTGGTCGACTTCGACTCGAACCGCTCCGGCGGCATCGCGGCGATCAACCTGCGCGGTGAGGACGAACTGGTCGGCGCCCAGTTGTGCAGCGCCGACGACGATCTGCTCCTGGTGTCGCAGAAGGGACAGTCGATCCGCTTCCACGCCGACGACGAGGCCCTGCGGCCCATGGGCCGGCAGACCTCGGGCGTCCAGGGCATGCGGTTCAACACCGACGACACGCTCCTGTCGCTCAACGTCGTCCGCGACGGCACCTACCTCCTGGTCGCGACCTCCGGTGGGTACGCCAAGCGGACCGGCATGGACGACTACCCGGTGCAGGGCCGCGGCGGCAAGGGTGTGCTGACGATCGCCCACGATCGACGGCGCGGCGAACTGATCGGCGCCCTCATCGTCGACGACGACTCCGAGCTCTACGCCATCACCTCGGGCGGCGGCGTCATCCGCACGACGGCGAAGTCGGTCCGCAAGGCCGGTCGCCAGACCAAGGGTGTGCGCCTGATGAACATCGACGAGGGAACGACGGTCATCGCGATCGCCCGCAACGCCGACGAGCCGGACGAGACAGAGGTCTCTTCCTAGGCGTTAGGGTGAAGACCACTGTTTCTCGGCCCGTCGTCCGCCGGCGGGTCGGGGAGCGATGGGTTCGGACCCGGCGCCGAGCGAGCAACGTCAGCAACGCCTGAGTGAGGGAATGTCTGTGAGCACACCGAACGAGCCGCATCAGGACCAGAACGGGCGCCCCGCCGGGGGGCCGGCGGGCCCCGGGACGGGTACCCCGACCGGGGGACTGGTGCCTCCGTGGCAGCGAGGTCCGGCCGAGGATTCGGCCGGCGCGCCGACCGAGACGTTCACTCGTGACGACACCCGCCGGCCCGGATCGGACGGCAATCCGGGCGGTCCGTCGCAGAACGGTCCGAGTGGCCCGCCGCAGAACAACCCGGGCGGCCCGCCGCAGAACAACCCGGGCGGCCCGCCGCCGCGCGGCGTCGTGACGAACAGCGGTACCGCTGCGGCCAGCATGAGCGGCCAGCAGGCGCCGGTCACCAAACTCGAGAGTCCTCGACGCTCGGGTGCGGCGACGGCGACCGAGGAGTCCGGCTTCGTCGAGTCACCCACGAGCACGATCGATCGGGGTCACCTCCCGGCGAACGATCTGCCCGATCTCGATCAGATCCACCACACCGCGGATCTGAAGCGGCCTGAGGCCTCGCAGGCGCCGGGCGGCAAGTCGGTGCCGCGGTCGGCACCGCGCCAGGTGCTCGCCGCCGGTACCGCGCTGCGCGCGGCGGTGCAGGTCCGTCGGATCGACCCGTGGGCGACGTTCAAGATCGCGGCCGTGCTGTCGGTCGTCGGCTTCTTCATCTGGATGATCTCCATCGCGGTGCTGTACCTGATCCTCGACGGCATGGGCGTGTGGGATCAGGTGAACAACAGCTTCGGAACGCTCATGGCCGAGGAATCGAGCACGAGTGGCGACGTCGTGGGGGCGGGCACCGTCTTCGGCGCTGCGGCCCTCCTGGGGGCCATCAACGCCATCCTGCTGACGGCCCTGGCGACGATCGGCAGCTACATCTACAACATCTGCGCCGACCTCGTCGGCGGCGCTGAGGTGACGCTCGCCGACCTCGACTGACCGAGGTCCTGACCAGCCGTTTTGTTTGTTGGGGCATCGGTCGGGTAATCTCACTCCTCGGTTCAAGGGCCTATAGCTCAGGCGGTTAGAGCGCTTCGCTGATAACGAAGAGGTCGGAGGTTCAAGTCCTCCTAGGCCCACTGCGACGGATGTTTTCGGACATCGAATTCGCATCCCGCCGAACCGATCCGGTACGGCACGGGGCCTTAGCTCAGTTGGTAGAGCGCTGCCTTTGCAAGGCAGATGTCAGGAGTTCGAATCTCCTAGGCTCCACCACCTTCATCTCGAAGCCGGCATCGGTCGGCGATGTACTGCGACGGCGACGACGCGCTCCACGAGCCCGCTCGTCGCCTTTCGTGTTTCCGGCGCACTCCGTGGTCACCGCGGTGGAAGTGCATCCAGGCGCGACACCGGGCGGTCGCCGTGCGGCCCGAAGAGATGCAGGATCTCGACCGGGCTGTCGTCGGCCGGTCCGAACCAATGCGGTGTCGTCGGGTCGAACTGGGCGGTCTCGCCGGGTTCGAGGATGTGCTCGTCGTCGTTCAGGAGCACGCGCAGTCTGCCGGCGAGCACGTAGAGCCACGCGTGCCCGTCATGGGTGACCAGTCGCGGCTCGCGCGGGCCCAGGACGTGCTTGAACGCCCGCACGCGTCCCGGGTAGCCGGTGAGCGGGACGATGATGCCTCCCGACGCGATGGACCTCGGTTCGAGGTGCACGCGGGGATCACCGGTTGGCGGTGCGTCGACGAGTTGATCCAGGGACACGCGGTAGAGCTTCGCGAGGGGGAGCAGGACGTCGAGTGTCGGTTGCCGTTTACCGGTCTCCACACGCGAGAGTGTGCTGATCGACAATCCCGACTCCTCGGCCACCGCCGTCAGCGTGAGTTCCCGCCCAAGCCGGAGGGTGCGCAGCCGCGGGCCGATCGCATCGATCAGGTCGGTGAGCTCCGCGGTCATGGCGTCATCTTTGCAGATCCCGCAAAAGTCCTCACCGGTCGCGATCGCTGTCGCCGAGCATGGTCTCCAGGCAATCGGGAACAGCGAAAGTGGTGTCGGATGGACGAATCGAACGAGCGCGCGCACCTGCGGGTCCTGCTCCTCGGCGGGCGCGGTGCGGTGGGCGCCGTCGTCCGGCGCGAACTCGAGGGGGACGGCCACATCGTGACCGGGACGAGTCGCACCGCACCCGGGGATGTCCGGATCGATCTACGCGACGACCTTGCGGGTCTGCGCACCCTCGCGGCCGAACACGACGTCGTCGTCAACGCCTCCGGCATCGAACGTCCAGACCTCGGTGCCGCGACGGCTCGGACGCCGCTGGTCGACATCGCGGCGTCCGGTGCCTACCTCGACGAGTTGCGCGCCGCCGCGGTCGGACCGGTCGTCCTGGGCGCCGGTCTGGCGCCGGGCCTCAGCACCATCCTGACCGGCGCGCTCGACTCCCACGCCGGCGACGACCTCGACGTCCTCGTACTCCTCGGCGCCGGTGAGAAGCACGGCCCGGCGGCAGTGGCCTGGACTGTCGGTCTGGTCGGCACCGATGTCCACTGCCCACCCGAAGGCCGGCCGGTGCGCAATCTGGGTGAGAGCCGCCGCGCGACCGGTCCGGACGGGCGCACGAGGCGCTACCTGCGCGCGGACTTCCCCGACCATGTCCTCCTCGACGACAAGCCCGGCGTGATCCGCTCGTATCTCACCCTCAGCTCGGCACCGATGACGGCGGCACTCGGCCTGGTCGGGCGGGTGCCCGCGTTGCGCAGCACCCTGACGTGGGCACCTCCGCTCGGGTCGGAGGCCTGGCACGTCGTCGCCGAGAATCGACGCACCGGCGAGCGACGGCAGGCCTCGGGCACCGGACAGTCCGAGGCCACCGGCAGGCTGACCGCACTCGCCGCCACGCGTGCAGCGAGAGACCTCCGAGGCACCACGAGGAGTGTGACGATGGCCGACCTCATCTCACTCGACGACGCGCTCGCGGTCCTGACGTAGGTCCGCTTCTACGACGCGGCGTATTCGACGATCGACACCCCGGTCTCGAAGTCGCGACCACTGACCCGACGTAACCGTCTGGGGGCGTAGCGGCCGGGAGCCATCAGGGGAATCCCACTGCCGAACAGCACCGGCTGGCGTTTGAGGACGAACCGGTCGATCTCATCCGACAGCTGCGTCGCGAGGTTGCCACCCCCGCAGAGCCAGATGTCCTTGCCATCAGCCTGTTTGAGCTCGTGGACCACCTCGACCGGGTCACGATCGGTGAACGTCACGCCGTCCACGGGATCGTGTCGGCGGTGGGTGAAGACGTACTGGTCGAGGTGGCGGTACGGACTCGTCGTCTCGGGCAAGCCGGCGGCGTAGGTACTCGCTCCCATGAGCACGGTGTCGAAGATGCCTGCGCTCTGGTCGATACCGAGCGCGGCGGCGTAGTCGGTCGGCATCGTGTCGGCGAACCGATCGTTGATGCCGTCCATGTGATCGCCCTCCATCAGGAAGGCGTCGAACTGGCCGTCTGGTCCCGCGATGTACCCATCGAGACTGACGGCCACGTAGTACACGAGTTCACGCATGTTGTCCCCAATCACTTCAGATGTAGTGGTTGAGAACCTACAGCACTTGTAGTGGTTGGGCTATCGTTTTCCCATGGTCCGAAATGATGACCGGCGGCGAGCCCTCGCCGACGCGGGTCTCGAAGTCCTCGCCGACACCGGAGCGCGAGGACTCACCCACCGCGCGGTCGACCGTGCCGCCGGCGCCCCCGTCGGTACGACGACGAACTACTTCCGTTCTCGCTCAGCACTTCTGACCGGTCTCGTGGAGCGCATCTACGAGCGGCTCGCACCGAGCGACGACTTCATCGCCGAACGGGCCGGACGCACCCCGACCCGCGATCTGTTCGCGGAGTACCTTCGCAACATCGTCGAACGCCTGTTGGCCGACCGCGAGGTCACCATCGCGCTCATCGAACTGAGACTCGAGGGGATCCGTCGCCCCGAGGTCGCGGAGATCATCGTCGAATGGCGTCGGGCCGGGTTCGCCGGGGACGTCGCTTTCAACGAGCAAGCGGGCCTGCCGGGGTCGGCGCGGGAGATCGCCCTGTTCCACTTCGCGGTCGACGGCCTCCTGCTCGACCAGCTGACCGGCCCGTTGCTCCCGGATGTGCCGCTCGACGACATCGTCGACGCACTGGTCGACGGATTGCTGCCCGGTTGAGTACGCGGTCCGCACGGGGTCGGGCCGATGATCGACCGGCGAGGCACCCGCTACCGTGGACAAGTGGACCGCGATCTGCTCGACGGACGCTATGAGATCCGGGGAGTTCTCGGACGTGGCGGCATGGCGGTGGTGCACGACGGGTGGGACCGGCGGCTCCACCGGTCGGTCGCCATCAAGCTGCTGCGGTCGGCGCCGGAGACCCCGGTAGTCGCTCGTGAACGGTTCGCCGCAGAGGCGCGGGCGGCCGCCGCACTCAACCATCCCAACATCGTTGCCGTTCACGATTTCGGCGAGCACGACGGGACTCCGTACATCGTGATGGAGCGGCTGAGTGGCACGACGGTCGGAGACCTCATGGTCGACGGACCGATGCCACCCGACCGTGTTGCCGCGATTCTTGCCGACGTCCTCGCGGCCCTGCACGCCGCCCACGCAGCCGGCGTGTTTCATCGCGACATCAATCCCGCGAATCTGCTGATGTCCGGTGACCGGGTGAAGGTGGCCGATCTCGGCATCGCCAAGACCGCCGGCACGGCGCACACAGCGACCGGTGAAGTCGTCGGCACCATCTGCTATCTCAGCCCAGGACGCGTGCTGGGTCAGGCGGCGACACCTGCCGACGATCTCTATGCGGCCGCCGTCGTCGCGTACGAAGCGCTGACGGGCCGTCGCGCGTACGACCAGGACAATCCCGCCGCTGTCGCGCATGCGATCCTGCACTCGCCCCTGCCGCCATTGACCGTTGTGCGTCCAGACGTTTCACCGGCCCTGCGCGACACGATCGATCGGGCCATGCGCCCCGGTGACGTGGCATCGTTCGCCGACGCCGCGGCGATGCTTGCGGCGCTGTCCGGCCATGGTGCCGAACCGCTGTCACATCCGGCGACGAGCCGGCTCACGTCCCCGCTGTCGGTGACCCCGCTGTCGATGACCCCGCTGTCGGCGACACCGGGGCCCGTACCCCCGGTCGGGGGCGGGTCGCCGACGGCACCTCTCTCCACGGGGCGGCCGCGACCACGGAGACGAACCTGGGTCGCGCTGGTCGGCGGATCCGCCGCACTGCTGGCGGCGCTCCTGGTCGCCATCACCGTGGCGGCGACGAGCTCGGACGAGGACGCGCCGTCGCCGACGAACCCCGCCCCTGCCTCACTGCCCGCCGCAGAGCCCTCGATCCCGGCGAGCACCATCGAGACGCCGCAACCGACCCAGACAGAACTGCCGCAGACCGGTGTGCCCCAGACGGGGCCGACTCCGACCGAGAACGATCGGAACGGTAGGGGAAACTCCGGAGGAAATGGCGGCAACGGGAACAGCGGCAACGGGAACAGTGGCAACGGGAAACCGAAGGACGACAAGAACTGATTGCCACAGCGAGGCAATCGAACCCGGATGGCCGCTGACTCGGGTCAGCGCTCGAGGTGCGCGTAGCGGCGGCGGAACTTCTCGACCCGGCCGGCGACGTCGGGAATCGTGTTGACCCCGGTGTAGAACGGGTGCGAATCGCTGGTGACGTCGACGGTGATGAGCGGGTACTCGTTGCCGTCGGACCAGGTGACGGTGGTCGGCGACGTCGCGGTGGAGCGGGTGAGGAACTCCTTGCCCGTTGAACCGTCGCGGATGACGACGGGGTGGTAATCGGGGTGGATGCCCTTTTTCATGATGAGTGCCTTCCGGTGAGATGGGTGTCGGCGAGGGGTCAGTTGTCCCGCGGGTCCGAGGTGTCGAGCCCCGGCACCGCGTCCACGGTCGACTCGGCGACGTCGAGGTCGTCGCAGGGGTCGGCGTGGAACTCGCCGAAGGGATCGTCGAAGGTCGACCAGAACTGTTGGCCCGCAGCGAGTTCGACCTCGTTGAGGCAGGCGTTGCGGAGCGCCTCCTCGATCTCGGCGGGGTCGCCTTGATGGACGAGCGCGACCAGCGACGTGTGCCGGTCGCCGAAGGTCTCGTCCCAGCGCAGTGCGCCGAGAGCACGACGTTCGGCGGGTACCTGCGCGAGTTCGTCGTCGGACATCGAGGCCAACCAGGGACCTCCGTGGGCCACGCGCAACCCACCGCCGGCCGACTCGAGCCAGAGTGCCTCGTCGGGTTGGGTGGCGATCCAGACTCGCCCGCGCGCACAGACGACCCCGTCGAGCAGTGCGTCGATCGCCTCGTGGAATCGGCCCGGATGCAGCGGTCGATCGCTGTGGAACTCGACCCACGTGACGCCGCAGTCGGACTCCAACGGGGGTTCGCCGGCGAGGAGGGGGTCGTGCGGTCCGTCGATGCGACCTCGTCGTGAGCGCGGCGGCACCGCGGCCAGCAACTGTTCGGCGAGGGTGGGGGTGATCGGGCGCTGGGGCAGCTCGAACATCATCGGGACGTTGGGTGCGAGCCGTTTGAGGACGGCCACGAGTCGCGCCGACGCCCAGGCGTCGCGGACGGTCGGGTCGCACGCCGCGACCACCAGGGCGTCGGCGAACGCGACCTGCCCGACCGCCACCTGCGCGAGCGTGCGGTCGTCGTCCAGTGCGACGTGCCCACCCTCGGCGAGAGAGAGGTCGCCGGTCGCCGACGTCAGCCAATCGTCCTCGGCCACACAGGCAACCGTGAGGTCGATGCGAACGTCGACCGCTGCCGGGGCGTCGTCGAACCCCGGCATGTCGGCGACGATGACGTTCTCGATCGACCACGCGACCTGCTCGGGTTCGAGGACCGGGTCCAGGGTGAGGACGATCCGGTTCACCGACGGTCGACGATGAAGTCGGCGGAGCAGCGGGAGCAGGTCTTCCCGCAGCGTGCACGAGATGCATCCGTGGGCCAGCTCGACGATGCAGACGTCATGTCGGCTGCGTCCGTCGGGTCCCCGCCAGCTGACGGTCCGGACGACGCGGCCGTCCTCGACCTGGGTCAGGTCGTGGTGCACCTGGACACTGCCGGCGCCCCCGCCCTCCAGCGCGTCGCCGACCCGGTGGATCGACGACGCGTCGAGCCCGGTGACCACGACGATCGGGGTTCGACGGTCGGTCGGTCCGGCACCATCCGGGCGGTTCGCGAGTCCATCGTCGAGCACGACTCCACTCCGATCTATTGAGAATGATTTCCATTTGTGCTCCGGCGACGGTACCGTGGCGGAACAGTTAATGCCAATCATTGTCGATAAGGAGGGGGCAGCAGCATGTCCAAGAGGTGCCAGGTCACCGGTCGGGTACCGGGCTTCGGCAAGCAGGTGTCGCATTCGCACAAGCGGACCTCGCGCCGTTGGGACCCGAACATCCAGCGACGCCGCTACTTCGTGCCCGGTGAGGGTCGGTACGTGACGCTGCGTGTGAGCGCCAAGGGGATCTCGACGATCGACAAGCACGGCATCGAGTCGGTGCTGCGCAGGATCCGTGCGCGCGGAGAGAAAGTCTGATGGCGCGCAACGAGATCCGGCCGATCGTCAAACTGCGTTCCAGCGCCGGGACCGGATACACGTACGTGACGCGGAAGAACCGCCGAAACGATCCCGACCGCATGGTGCTCCGCAAGTACGACCCGATCGCCCGTGCCCACGTCGATTTCAAGGAGGACCGCTGATGGCCAAGAAGTCCAAGATCGTCCGGAACGAGCAGCGCCGGGAGGTCGTCGCGCGGTATGCCGACCTCCGCGCCGAACTGAAGCGCGCAAGTGTGGCGCCCGATTCGACGCCCGAGGAGCGGATGACGGCCTTACATCGCCTACAGCGGTTGCCGCGCAATGCAAGTCCGACGCGTCTGCGCAACCGGGACGCGGTCGACGGCCGCCCCCGCGGGTATATCGGCAAGGCGGGTCTGTCCCGCGTGCGGTTCCGCGAACTCGCTCACAGGGGTGAGCTGCCCGGAATCCAGAAGTCCAGCTGGTGAGAAGGCTCCACGAGAACAAGGAATGGTGATGGCCAACAAGAGAACCCGTCGACGCGACGACGAACCGGTCAAACGCAAACGGAACCTGCTCGTCGCACAGGGCGTGCGCGTGGACGGGCGTACTCCCGTCGACTACAAGGATGTCGCGCTGCTGCGACAGTTCCTGTCCGACAAAGGCCGTATCCGCAGCCGGCGGCTCACCGGATTGAGCCCGCAGGAGCAGCGTCAGGTCGCCACGGCGATCCGCAACGCGCGCGAAATGGCCTTGCTGCCGTACGACTCACGACACTGACGGGTTTGCTCCCTGAGGTGCGAGGAGCGTCGCTAACGCTCCTCGCACCTCAGGGAGCAGGGGTAGAGACGCTACTTGGAGCCCTGCGGTACGTTCTCGAGCCGATCGAGCAGAGTGCGTGCCAGCGATTCCGACGACGCGGGATTCTGGCCGGTCAGCAGGTTGCCGTCGGCCTCGGTGTGGACCGCCCACGGCTCGCCGAGGGTGACCTTGAACCCTGCCTGGGTGAGCCGGTCCTGCAGGAGCCAGGGTGCCTTGTCGGCGAGCCCGGCCTGTTCCTCCTCGGCGTTGCTGAAGCCGGTCACCGTGCGACCGGCGAAGGCGTTGACACCGTCGGAGTTGGTGGCGGCGAGCAGGATCGCCGGTCCGTGGCACACGATCCCGAGCGGCAGTTTCGCCTCGTCGGCCGCTATCAGGAGGCCACCTGCGTTCGAGTCCACGGCCAGGTCCTCCATGGGACCGTGTCCGCCCGGGACGAACACCGCGTCGTAGTCGGTGATGCGAACGTCGGTGAGGGCGATCGGCTTCTTCAGTTCGGGTGCGGTCTCGACGACGTGACGGATCTCGGCCGCACGCTCGGGGGTGCCGATGCTCTCGACCGCGAGACTGGTCTCGTCGACCGGCGGCTGGACACCGTTGGGGGTGGCCACGGTCACCTTGTAGCCGGCCGCACGGAACACCTCCAGCGGCGCGACGGCCTCTTCGGCCCAGAATCCGGTCTTGTGAGTCGAGCCGTCGTTCAGCGTCCAGCTTCCGGCGCCGGTCATGATGAAGAGGATGTTTCGTGTCATCTGAACCTCCTGTGCCCAGGTAGTCGGTGTGGTCGTCGTCCGCCAACGTAGAGACAAACCGCGGTGTCGGCCACGACGCAGGTCAGGTCAGGCGAGACCGGTGAGCTCGGCGGAGCGCTGCCACAGGCCGTCGATCAGTTTCTGGTCGTGGGCCTGACGGTTCTCCCGGCCGTTGGCCTTGTGGCGGTTGAAGTACACCCCGTTGACGCTCGGGTCGGCGCCGCGTTCGGCGAGGGCGATGAGCGGGGCGGCTCCCTGCTCGGGGGTGATGGTCACCAGGCGCGTCAGCGGAGACCGGTAGGCGAGTCCGACGAACCGCGAGTCGCGGCCGAAACTCGTAGCCGCGGGTCCGGGATGGACTGCGGCGGAGTAGATCTTGTCAGCGGTCCAGCGCTGGGCGATCCCGCGTGTGAACAGGATGTTCATCAGCTTGGCGGTGCCGTAGGGCCGCATCCCCAGCGTGCGACGCTTCTCGTAGTCGAGGTCGTCGAGGTCGACCTGGCCGAAGAGGTTGCCCACGCTGGAGGTGTTCAGGACGAGGGACTGCGGGGCCGCGGCCAACCGATCCCGGAGGAGGTGGGTCAGCAGGAACGGGGCGAGGTGGTTGATCTTGAAGTTGAGCTCGTGCCCGTCCGCGGAGCGTTGCGACGAGTCGAACGTCCCGCCCGCGTTGTTCATCAGGACGTCGATCGTCCCCACGGCGGAATTGATCTCCGCGGCCAGGTCCCGCACCTGCGACAGATCCGAGAAATCCGCGGTGAACGGGGTCGCACCGGTCTCCGCCGCGATCGGCGCGAGCTTCTTCGGTGAGCGTCCGACGAGGATGAGCTCGGTCTCGGGTCCGGCCAGGGATCGCGCCGCGATCGCGCCGATCCCGTCGCTGGCGCCGGTGAGGACGATCGTGCGTTTCTGTCCGGACGGGGTTTCACTGGCCATCGGTCGTGCCCTCCGATCCGCCGACCGCGTGACCCTCATCGGTGTGGTCGGCCGGTGGCTGCGCGCCGTCGTAGGACGCCTTGTCTTCCCGGATTCGGTCGGTCTCGCCGATCTCCGTGTCACCGGCGGCCGGCAGAACCGACTCGGGGCCGTTCTCCTCGTCGGGATCGTCGCGCAGATCGGGATCGGTCTTCAGTTCGTCTTCGTTCGTCGTCCAGGTTGGCTTCTCGTTGTCCGGCATCTCTCCACCTTGCCCGAAGACGCACGTTTTCACACCGGCCTTGACTTCAAGTTGACTTGAGGTTGTCTGCTCGTCGTCGTGACCACACTCGACCCGGCCCGCCGGCGCATCGGCCTCATCCTCGTCGTCCCGACCCTCATGGTGATGCTCGACGTGACGGTGGTGACCGTCGCGCTCCCACAACTGACCACCGAGTTCGACGCACCGCTGTCCAGCGTGCAGTGGGTGACCACCGCGTACGCACTGGCTCTCGTCGCGGTCATGCCGCTGTCCGCCTACGCCAGCAACCGATTCGGCGGCCGGCGGGTCTATTGCGCGGCGCTCATGGTCTTCGTTCTCGGATCACTTCTCACCGCGCTGTCCTGGAACATCGGCAGTCTCATCGTCTTTCGGGCCCTTCAGGGCCTCGGCGGCGGAATGCTGCAACCCGTGGGCATGGCCATCGCGCTGCAGGCGGTACCGGAAGCACTGCGAGGACGGATGATGGCCATCCTGGGACTGCCCACGCTCGTGGGCCCCGTGCTCGGGCCGGTCTTGGGCGGTGTTCTCGTCGACCACGGCAGCTGGCGCGTCATCTTCGCGGTCAACGTTCCCCTCGGTCTGATCGCGGCGGCACTGGCGTGGCGGTTCTTCCCCCGGACCGCTTCTCGCCGCATGCCGCGTATCGACCTGCGAGCGGTGGCCGCACTGTCACCGGGCGGTGCGTTCCTGGTCCTCGGCCTGTCCCGCGCCGGGGACACCGGCTCGCTGCTGGAGGCGTCGATTCTGGTCCCGGTGGGCGTCGGCCTGATGTTGTTGGGCTACTTCGTCCGACGGTCGCTGCGCAGCCGAACACCCGTCCTGGATCTGCGACTGCTGGCACATGCGCGCCTGCGCGGTGGCGTGGTGGTGATGATCTTCTTCGCCGGGGCGTACTTCGGCTCGATGACGATCCTGCCCATCTATGTCCAGTCGGTCCGGTCCGATTCGGCCACCACCGCCGGCATGCTGTTCGTCCTTCCCGCGCTGCTGAGCGGAATCACTCTCCAGATCGCCACGCGGGTGGCCGATTCCGTGGACCCGCGCCGGGTCGCGATCTGCGGGATCGTGATGTCCACGGCGGCGATGACGTCGATGGCCGCGGTGCTCGACGACGCGACCCCGTACCCTGTCATCGTCGCGATCCTCGCTCTCATGGGGATCGGGGTCGGCGCGACGATGCTGCCCACGATGACCGCCGCCACCCGCGACCTCGAAGGTGCGGACACCCCCGGGGGCACGACCATCCTGACGACCTCGAACCAGTTCGCCGTCGCGCTGGCGTCGGCCGCGGTCACGGCCACGATTGCGGCGCTGATGAATTCGCGCAGTGCGGTCGTCGAGGGCCGGGGAGTGGCGGGTGCGATGTCGCTGAGCTCGGCCGAACGCGTCGAGGCCATGCCCGAACTCGCGTCCGCGGTCGCCGACACGTACTACCTCACCGCCGGGCTCCTCGGGTGTGCCCTCCTCGCGGCGGTGTTCGTCATGCCGGCGCGGCGTCAGGCCACCTGGATCCGAGGCACGGCGGCGAGGAGCTCGCGGGTGTAGGGGTGTTGCGGATCGTCGAAGACGGCATCGGCCGCACCGTACTCGACGACCTCGCCCGAACGCATCACCGCGATGTCATCGCTGACGTGGTGGATGACGCCCAGGTCATGGGAGATGAACACAAGGGCGACACCGGTTTCCGCCTGCAGGCGGGCCAGCAGGTCGAGGATCCGTGCCTGGATGGACACGTCGAGGGCCGATACCGGTTCGTCGCACACGATGACGGCGGGCCGTGGTGCGAGCGCACGGGCGATCGCGACGCGCTGTCGTTGTCCGCCCGACAGTCGCGAGGGGTGCCGGTGCCGGTGCTCCTCGTGCAGACCGACCTGGTCGAGGAGTTCGGTGATCCGGTGGTCGAGATCCGCGCTGCGGACGCCGGTCACGCGCAGGGCGTCGGCGAGGATGCGATCGACGGTCCATCGCGGGTCGAACGAACTGAGCGGATCCTGGTAGATGACCGAGATCAGCCGACGCGACTCCCGGCGCCGGGCTTCGGTGAGTCCAGACCACGGTTCGCCATTCAGTTCGACAGTGCCGGAGTCGGGTTCGGTTAGACCGAGGATGATCCGCGCGGTCGTCGTCTTGCCCGAGCCCGACTCGCCGACGATGCCGAGGGTGCGGCCGGCGGCGAGGTCGAAACTCACCCCGGCCACGGCTGGTCTGGCGGTGATCGCCTTGCCGCTGAACGACTTGCGCAGGTCGCGGACGCGCAGCGCGAGCGGCTGTTCGGGTGCCGGAGTAACCGGAGTGCCGAGTTGCTCACCGCTGACGAGCAGGGTGCCCTTGGATGCGCGGGACGGGATCGCGTCGATGAGACCCCGGGTGTACTCGTGCTGCGGGGCCGTCAGCACCTCGCGCGCGTTGCCGTATTCGACGATCTCGCCGTCGCGCATCACCGCCACGCGGTCGGCGAGCCGTGAGACGACGGCCAGATCGTGCGAGATGAGGATGATGCCGTTGCCTCGCGTCTTCGCTTCGGCCAGCACGTCGAGGATCTGTGCCTGGACGGTGGCGTCCAGTGCCGTCGTCGGCTCGTCGGCGATGAGTAGCTTCGGGTCCTGGGCGAGGGCCGACGCGATGAGGGCACGCTGGCGGAGTCCGCCGGAGAGTTCGTGCGGGCGTTGACGCGCCCGTACCCGCGGTTCGGGAACGCCCACGAGGTCGAGCAGTTCGACGACACGCTCCTCGCGGAGCGCACGTCCGAGCCGTGTCGGGGTCCGGCGACCGATGCCACCATGAGCGGTCAGCGATTCGGCGATCTCGCTGCCCACCGTGCGCAGTTGATCCAGGGACACCAGGGCGTCCTGGAGCACGAATCCGATCTCGCGGCCTCGGATGGCGCGCCATTCGCGGTCGACGAGGCCGCGCAGGTCACGTCCGTCGAATGACAATGCGGCGGCGTCGATCTCGGCTCCCGGACCGGTGAGCCCGATGAGGGTGCGCGCGGTGACGGACTTGCCGGAGCCGGATTCGCCGACGATCGCCAGGCACTGGCCGGCATCGACCTTGAACGACACCCCCTTCACGACCTCGCGGCCGGCGAACGAGACGCGGAGGTCGCGCACCTCGGCCAGCGGCGCGTCGGTCCGGTCTTCGGTGCCGGAGGCCACTGCCTCTCGGGTGACGACGGTCATCGGCGTTCTCCTTCCAGGCGTGTGCCGAGATACCGGCCCACGGTCGTGAATGCCAGTGCCACCGTGACGATCACGAGGCCGGGGAAGATCTCCAGCCACCAGGCCACGGTGATGTAGGTGCGTCCGGCGTCGAGCAGCGCGCCCCACTCGGGTGCGGGTGGTGGCACGCCGAGTCCGAGGTAGGCCAGTCCCGACGCCCAGATGATGGCCTGTCCCACTCCGAGCGTCACGGTCACGATCATCGGGCGGAGCGCGTTGGGCGCGATGTGCTGCAGGAGGATTCGGCGGCGAGGGTGGCCCAGGGCGGTCGCGGCCTCGATGTAGGGCGCGTTGCGGACGGCGAGCACCTGTCCGCGGACGATGCGGGCGTACCCCGGCGCGATACCGATACCGATCGCGAGGATCAGGGTCACCTGTCCGGGGCCGAAGACCGAGGTCAGGAGGAGGCCGAGAAGCACGATGGGGAAGGCGAACATCACCTCGATCCAGCGATTGGCCAGTGCCTGGGAGACGCGACCCGACAGTCCCGCGGCGATGCCGAGCAACACCGCCAAGACCGAGGCGAGTGCGACTGCGCCCAGCCCGATGATCAGCGATTGCCGTGTACCGGCGATGACGCGGCTCAGCAGGTCTCGTCCCGAGAGGTCGGTGCCGAACGGGTGAGCCCAGCTCGGCGGTTGCAGGGTGGCGTCCAGGTCGACGGCGAGCGGGTCGTAAGGAGCGAGCAGGTTGGGTGCGACCGCGGCCACGAGCAACAGGGCGAGAACCACGAGCGCGGCGATCACCGCCGCCGGCGGCCACGAGCGACGCGGGTGGTGGTCCTGGCCGAGACGCGTGCCGGTGGTGGACCTGCGTACCGCGGAGAGCGCGTTCGTCAATGCGGGCCGGACCGGATTGGTGAGGGTCATGGGACCTCGATCCTGGGGTCGATGACGGTGTAGAGGAAGTCCACGGCGAGGTTGGCGATCGTGTAGACGAGCGCGACGAAGAGAACGATGCCGCTCACCAGCGGGACGTCACGCGAACTGGCCGCCGCGACCAGTGTCTGACCGATACCCGCACGCGCGAAGACGGTTTCGGCGATCACCGCACCGGACAGCAGCGCACCCATGGCCCAGCCCGAGACCGTGACCGCGGGAAGGACGGAGTGCCGCAATACATGTCGAAACCGGACCGACAGGTCACCGAGTCCGCGACTGCGCGCGGTGAGCACGAAGGGCTGGTCCAGTGCGCGGGCGAACTCGTCGCGGGCGATCTGGCCGAGGAAACCGGACAGGGGAATGGCCAGGGTGAGCACCGGCAGGACGAGTCCCCACAGGCCGGTTCCGCTCTCGACGGGAAACCAGCCGAGGTTGATCGCGAACACCACCAGGAGGATCGATCCCACCCAGTACTGCGGCAGGCCGGCGCTGACGGTCTCGATCAGGGACCCGGCCGCGCCCCAGGGCCCGCGGCGGCCCGCCGTGAGCGTGGTGAGGACGAGCACGAAGAGCCACGCGACGACCAGGGCGGTGAGGGTGAGGACGAGCGTGGGCCCGATCTGGTCGGCGATGATCTCGGTGACCGGCTGCTGCAGCTGGAACGAGATGCCGAGATCGCCGTGCAGCAGACCGCCGAGATAGTCCACATACTGCGACCACACCGAATCGTCGAAGCCGTACTCGGCGTTGACCGGAGCGAGTTCGTCCGGCGTGCGTTCGCGGCTCTCACCCGACGAGAGGTTGAGGAGCAGCGTGGCGCGGTCACCGGGTGCGAGGACCTGTAGCAGGAAGGTGATGGACGCGGCCGCCCACAGCACGAAGACAGCGGAACCGATCTTGCCCGCCCAACGGGTCAGGCCCCGCGGTGGGAGTACCTGGCGCCGGGCCGCGGTCACGGCCGAGTCGTCGACCAGGGTCATCGCACAAACCTCGCATCCGCGAACACCGGTTCGCCTTGTGATTTCTCGACCCACACCCCGTGCAGGCGCGGTGACACCGCCAACGACGTTGTCTGCGTATACAACCCGATCGACAGCGCGTTGTCACCGATGAGGCGCTGGGCGTCCCGGTAGAACGCCCGGGCCTGCACCGGATCCGGGGATGCGTTGCCCTGCTCGATGAGACTCTGCAGGCGCGGGTCGTTGTAGTACGCCGTGTTGTGCGGGTTGGGACTGTCCGGAAGTCGCTGACGCCAGTTGATGTAGAGCAGGCCCGGGGTCGGGCTGGTCCAGTAGCCGACGTAGGCGTCGTAGGTCGGGGCCTTCGCGTATTGCCCGCCGAAATACGCGCTCTGGGTGGCGGGGACGAGCTGGATGTCGAAGCCCACGTCACGCGCCTGTCGAGCCACCGCCTGAAGGATCGCGGCACCCTCGGGTCCGACGATCGCGTCGGCGGCGTACACGACCCGAGCGGTCAGGCGCCGTCCGTCCTTCGTGCGGATGCCGTCGTCGTCGCGGCCCGTCCAGCCCGCCTCGTCGAGCAGGGCAGCGGCCGCCTCCGGGTCATGCGGGTAGTTCCCGGCCTCCGGGTCGTAGTCCGGGGTGCTCTGACTGAGGGCGCCGTTGGCGTTGTAGGGGACCACGCCGAGAAACGCCGTCTCGACGGCTTTCCGACGGTCCGCCGAGTACGCGAACGCCTGGCGGACCCGGACGTCGTCGAACGGTGCATGGTCGACGTTGAGGGTGATGGCGTTCGGTCGTCCCGGCGTCACGTACCGACTCACCTGATAGCGGCTGGTCGCGTCCGCCCAGTTGATGGCCGGCACGTTGTAGATGACGTCGGAGGATTCACTGCGCAGCGATCCGTAGCGGAGCACCGGATCCTTGAGGAACTTCCAGATCAGCTTGTCCACGTGGGCCGGACCCTGGTTCTTCGCGTTCGCCGGGGGCGAGGTGTAGTTCGGGTTGCGGACGAAGGTGATGCTGCGATTGCGATCCCAGCGTTCGATGATGAACGGGCCGGACCCGACCGGGCTGGTGCAATTGGCCTTCGGACCACGCGCCAGCGCGGTCGGCGACTGGATTCCGAAGTAGCCCTGCGTCAGTACGGTGAGGAGCGGGGTGTACGGGGACCTGAGGTTCATCCGGTAGGTCAGCGGCCCGACGACCTCGTCGGACTCGAAATACTTGCCGATGTAGGACACCACCGTGCCGTTGGGCTTGTCCGGATTCAGATACGACGCGAAGGTGGCACGGACGGCTTCGGCGTCGAGCGGTGTGCCGTCGCTGAATTCGACGCCGGGCTTGAGATGGAAGGTGTACGAGCGTCCGTCGGGGGAGACGTCCCAGCGGGTGGCCAGCCACGGCACCACTCGTCCCGAGTCGTCCAGCGATACCAGGTTGTCGAGGTATTGCCGTGCCAGATAGGCGTTCTGGACCCACCCTCCGTGCACGCAGGGCGGCTCCTGCTCATGGCCGTAGGAGATGGTCCCGCCCAAGACGTACTCGCCCGGCGTGGCGGAGACCCCCGTCGACTCGCCGTCGCCGGTGCGCGGCTGGGCACATCCCGCGAGCAATGCCGCACAGGTCAGAGCGATGCCGACCGCGGGTAACAGGCGGGATGGCCGCGGTCGTCGCAGCACAGGACTTCGTCGCAGCACAGAACTCTCCTCGGGCAGCACAGATGGCGGCGAACGCGGCTCGAGGTCCTGGTACACGACAGCGCGAGCCCGGCGTCGGGATGGGAATCACCACAAAGTAGGGGCTTCGGACGGTGTCGGGCACCCCTTGAGGCCACCGTGATCCGAAGTCGCCGCACGCGCGTCCTCGTCCGTAACGTCGCGCTGAGTCCGCCGCCTCGTGATCAGGAGCAGCCATGTCCGCGCCACCCTTGAACTTCGCCGCCTTCGTCATGAACACGACATCGCACATCCTGCACGGCGCGTGGCGGGCACCCGAGGCGCAGCAGCACCGCTTCAACGACCTCGATCACTGGATCGGACTCGCGAAACTGTTGGAAGAGGCCCGGTTCGACTACATCTTCTTCGCCGACGTGGTCGGGTTGTACGACGACTACCAGGGGGACTGGAAGAAGTTCGTCGACTCCGGCCTGCAGATCCCGAGCAACGACCCGCTCGTCTTGGCTTCCGCGATCGCCTCGCACACAGAGCATCTGGGCATCGCGATCACGAGTTCGATTCTGCAGGAACACCCGTTCGACTTCGCGCGGAAGATATCCACCCTCGATCACCTGAGCAAGGGACGGATCGCGTGGAACATCGTCACGAGCCTGTCCGGCAACGCCTGGCGCAACTTCGGATATGACGGCATCACCAAACACGACGAGCGCTACGCATGGGCCGACGAGTACGTCGACGTCGTATACAAATTGTGGGAGGGGTCCTGGGACGAGGGCGCGCTCATCCAGGACAAGTCGGGCGGCCTCCACGGGGACTACGACCGCGTCCACAAGATCAACCATGTCGGCGAGCACTACCGCGTCGAGGGTCCTCATCTCGTGTCACCGTCACCGCAGCGGACCCCGGTGCTCTTCCAGGCCGGATCCTCGCCTGCCGGACGGCGCTTCGCGGCCCGCAATGCCGAGGCCCAGTTCATCCTCTCGCCGTCGCCGGACGCCGCGCGCACGCTGATCGCCGACACCCGGCGCCTCGCGGTCGAATCCGGCCGGAATCCGTCGGATCTCCAGTTCTTCCAGGGACTCTCGTTCGTGGTCGGGAGCACCGAGGACGAAGCGGCGCGCAAGTCCCGCGATCTCGACGAGCTCATCGATCCGAGCACGATCATCGCCCACTCCGCGGGTGGCATCGGGGTGGACCTCGGACACTATGACCTCGACACCCCGATCGGGCAGATCCACACCGAGGGTTCCCAGAGCCACCTGCTGTGGCTGCGCGAGGCCGTGCCCGACCGCGAACCGACCGTGCGCGATCTCGCTCAGCTGCGCAGCCGAACCGGGCGGGTCGTCGGGACCCCGGACCAGATCGCCGACCGTCTCGAGCAGTGGCGCGACGCCGGCGTGGGTGGCATCAACGTCATCAACGCGACCATCCCCGGCAGCTATGTCGAGTTCGCCGAGCACGTGCTGCCCGTCCTGCGCCAGCGGGGCCTGGCGAAGCGGGAGTACGCCGAGGGGACCTCACGCGCCAAACTCACCGGCCGCGACCGGCTTCCGGAGTCGCACCCCGCGGCACGCTATCGCGGCGCGTTCGCCGGGGTTCCGGCATGACCGCACCCGCGCGGGTCGTGACCGACCGGAACGAGATCCTCGCGGAGATCGCGGCCGGTTCGGCCGAACGCGAACGCCTGGGCCAGGACCCGCGAGAAGCCGTGGCGCTCCTACGACGGTCGAGGTTGACCGCGCTGTCCCTCGACACACAGTCGGGAGGCGGCGGGGCCGGGAGCGTCGAACTCTTCGAGTTCATCATCGACCTCGCCCGCGCCGACCCGATCGCGGCGCACATCCTGCGCGCCCACTACTGGTTCGTCGAGCAGATCGAACGACTGCCCATCGGACCGGTGCGCAGCCGCTGGAGCGAGCGAATCGCCGCGGGAGCCATCGTCGGCAACGCGTCGAGCGAACGCGGCGTCGCCGCCGGGTCGCGCCAGTACGCGACACAACTGGTCACCGACGGTGATGGCTGGCGGCTCCGCGGTGAGAAGTTCTACAGCACCGGAACGGCTTTCGCGGATTTCGTCACGGTACTCGCCATCGTCCCGGACGCCCTGCGCTCACGGCTGGTCAAAGTGGTCGTCCCGGTGGACCGCGACGGGGTGAGCGTCGTCGACGACTGGGACGGGATCGGGCAGCATCGCACGGGCACCGGCTCGACCCTGTTCGACGATGTCCGGGTGACCTCCGAGGACGTCCTCGAGTTCGTCGAACTGGACGAGTCCACGCCGCCCGCCGCCAACGACGGCCCCTTCCTGCAGCTGTTCCTCCAGGCGCTGATCGCCGGCATCCTCCTGTCCGCGGCGGATGACGCGGTGACACTGCTGCATTCGCGGGCACGGACCTTCGAGCACGCACCCACGCCGGAGCCCAGGCAGGATCCGCTGTTGTTGGAACGGATCGGCGAGATCGATGCCGCCGCACACGTGGCGCGCGACGCGGTCCTGAGCGCGGCCCGGCAGGTCGAGACGGCGAATGCGTTGGCACGGCGCGGGGTCATCGACGTCGCGCAGTTCGCGCAGGCATCGCTCGCCGCCGCGCGCGTCAAGGTGCACGTCGACCGCATCGCGCTCCCGGCGGCCGCGGCCGTCTTCGACGTGGGCGGCGCGTCGGCGGCCAGTCGCAGCCGCAACCTGGACCGGCACTGGCGCAACATCCGGACCATCACCCTGCACAACCCGACCGCGTACAAGGCCGTCGCCATCGGAGATCTGCGCGTCAACGACACCCCGCTGCCGGGTAACGGCTACTTCTGACCGGAGTTGACCGGATCTGCGGCCAGGCGGGTGGCGTGGACCACGACGGAACTCTGCTGCCTGATCCGAAAGAACCACAGACCCACTGGCCCGCCTGCTCCCTGAGGAGCGCTCGGAGCTTGCGGAGGGCGCGTCACGAAGGGTTTCGCAATCTCGGTCGCCGGACCCTTCGTGGCTCGTCGCTTGCGCTCCTCGCACCTCAGGGAGCGGGGTGTCTGTTGCGCGCTCCTCGCACCTCAGGGAGCGGGGGTGGCTGTCGTGCGCTCCTCGCTCCTCGGGGAGCGGGGGTGGCTGTCGCTATCGGTGCTCGCACTTCAGGTATCGGACGGAATGTCGCCACCCGGATCAGGCGATGAACAAGATCCACCCGTAGACCAGCAACCCGAAGACGAAGACGCCGAGGTAGGCCCAGCCGACCCAGATCGCGGCCGTGGCGAAGGGCAGACCGAGCTCGCGCCGCTGCCGGATCTGCGTGCGCGCACGGTATCCGAGGACGAGCCCCACGATGAAAGTGATCCCGAGGATGGACAACGCCAAGGCCCACAACGCCATCCGATTGACACGCGGACCGGCACCGGACTGGGGAGCCACGCTGTCCTCCGAACTTCTGGTGGGATCGACTGCTGAATAGGCCTGGGTGGCGGGGGAGGCCGGCCCCGGACCGTCGGTGTCCGGGCGGTCGGCGACACGAGGTTCGCTCGCCGCGCCGGGACTGTTCACGACGCGGGTGTCCGACGCCCGATCATCGGACTGACCGACGAGCAGGCCCGCGCCGGCCACCTTCGCCGTGCGGTTGTCGCGGTCCGAATCCGAAGTGGGAGAGTCGGGCCGCCCACTCGGCGCGGCGCCGGGACGGGGACCGGCGAGCGGAGGACGCCCACCCTCCGGGGGACGATTGTTCTGTGGCGGAACACCTTTGCCGAGCGGTGGCCCACCGGGACCCGGACGCTGACCGGGTGGGGGTCGATGCCCCGGCGGACCGGGAGGCGACATCGGCGGGCGTTGACCCGGCGCGGTGGTGTTTCCGCCCGCTCGCGGCGCGGGCACGGGACCATTCGGCCCCGGTCGCTGCGCTCCCGGCGCGGTGGTGTTGCCACCCGCTCGCTGCGCTCCCGGCGCGGGCGGGCGCGGTCCAGGCGGACCTGCCGTCGGCCCGGACGTGTCGCCGCGCGGTGGGGCCGGTCGTTGGCCAGGAGGCGGACCGGGTCTGGCCGCAGGCCTGCCGCCCGGAGGGGGAGTGAATCCCCCGCGCGGTGCTTGCCGGCCGGCGTCGGGACGCTCGGGGGTGTCTGCTGACCGCGACGGCGCGCTGACCGGCCTCGCGGGAGCCCGTTCCCATGGCGCCGGACTGCTCGTCGGCGCAGAGCTCTCGGGCGTCGACCAGGACTCGTGGGTCCGGTCGTCAGCGCCGCCGGACCCCGGCGGCGGGTTCGGGGAGCGCTCGTCGTCTGAGGTCACGAGTCCAAATTACCCGTGCACGACGTGCGGCCCGGTGCCGAGGCCGACGCGGCGGGTCACGAAGCCTGCGTCTCGGTGCTCTCGGCGAGCGCCTCGCGAACCTCCTCGATCCGCGGGACGGTCGGAGACACCGGGGCCACCACGCGTCGTGCGCGACGCAGAGAGCCGACGACGATGACGGCGGTGACGGACGCGGCGACCACACCGAGCGCGGCGAAAAGGTAATTCTTGGACATGGGCTCAAGACTGCCAGTCGGTGCCCGCCGCTGCCACCCCGCCCGTCGCATATCCGCACCTCGGGACCATCACCGGGTCATCGATGCAGAGGCAAGTGGTTGGATGGAGACATGACTACACAGAAAACCTCCGCAGTCATCCACACCAATCGCGGCGACATCAAGGTCGACCTGTTCCCGAACCACGCGCCGAAGACGGTCGAGAACTTCGTCGGCCTGGCCGACGGCAGCAAGGAGTACAGCAAGCCCAACGCATCCGGCGGCAACTCCGGCCCGTTCTTCGACGGCTCTGTCTTCCACCGCGTCATCTCCGGGTTCATGATCCAGGGCGGCGACCCGACCGGAACCGGCATGGGCGGCCCCGGTTACCAGTTCGGTGACGAGTTCCACCCCGAACTGCAGTTCGACCGTCCGTACCTGCTCGCGATGGCCAATGCCGGACCGGGCACCAACGGCTCGCAGTTCTTCATCACCGTCGGCCCGACCCCGCACCTCAACCGTCGCCACACCATCTTCGGTGAGGTCACCGATCCGGCGTCGCAGCAGGTCGTCGACGCGATCGCCACCACCTCGACCGACCGCAGCGACCGTCCGCTCGACGAGGTCGTCATCGAGAAGATCGAGGTCAACTGACCTCTCCGGAGCACACCGCCCCGCAGCGGGCGGTGTGCTACCGGCATCCCGACCGTCCCACCGGCCTGTCGTGCAGCCGGTGCGGACGTCCGGCATGTCCTGAGTGCCTGCGCCCGGCGTCGGTCGGCCAGCACTGCCTGGACTGCCTCCGCGACGACGGAGTGCAGCGGTCGCCGTCACTCGGCGGACCGGGACGCGGCGTCCGCAGGATGGCGCCCACCCGCGCGGCGGCGACGCAGCCGTACGCCACCTACGCGCTCATCGCCGTGAACCTGCTCGTCTTCGCGCTGTGTGTTCTCCAGTCCGGGGTCGGCGATCCCGGCGGCGCGTCGATCTTCAGCGCCGGCGACCTCCTCAAGAGCGACGTCGCCTCGGGTGAGTACTGGCGGCTCCTCACCGCGGGCTTCCTGCATTTCAGCGTCATGCACGTGGCCGTCAACATGCTCTCGCTGTACATCCTCGGACGTGACCTCGAACTCGCACTCGGTATCGCGCGCTATCTGGCCGTCTACGGCATCGCGCTCCTCGGCGGCAGTGCCGCGGTCATGCTCTTCGAGGACGACCGAGCCCTCACCGCCGGCGCCTCCGGGGCGATCTACGGACTCATGGGCGCGATGCTCGTGATCGTCCTCAAGGCCCGTGTGTCCCCCGTCCCGGTTCTGCTCATCATCGGGTTCAACGTGGTGCTGTCGTTCTCGCTCCCCGGGATCTCGGTCCTGGGGCATCTCGGCGGCCTGGTCTTCGGAGCGGCCGCCACCGCGGCCATCGTCTACCTCCCCGACGCGGTGCTGCCCGCGGGTCGCAGAAATCCCCGGGCCGCGAGCCGCGTCGGCTGGATCGCGCTCGCCACGCTGGCTGTCATCGCGGTCGGGCTGGGCATCGGCGCGGGCCTCGCCTACGACGGGCTGACCTACATCCGCTGACGCCCGGCTTGCAGGAGTCGAGCGAGCCACCTCAGGGAGCGGCGGTTCTACGGTCCGGTCTGCTCAGGAAGCGACACGTCTACCCCTCGTCGACGACGAACCCCGCCTCGCGCAATGCGTCGACGACGGTCGGCAGGTCGGTCCCCAGGTCCCAGCGGCTGAGCACGACCAGGCGGGTGTCGTCGCGAGGACCCGCGTCGTGAGCGTTCGGCGGCGAAGCGACTGCCTCGTCGTCGAGCACGTCTATCTCCAGCTGCCCGACGCGGCGTCCGACGCGGCGGATCGACAGCACGCGGATCCGCTCGATGCGTTCCCGCGGGTAGGCCCGTGGCCCGCGAAGGGTTCGGATGACCAGCACGGGCGACGGCCCGGACGAGATGGCCAGACGGGGACGCACCAGCAGGGTGTAGGCGCCGAGGGCGAGAAGAAGGATCCCGGCGACACCCATCAGGACCGATCCGGCCGGGTCGCCGGCGACGACCACGGCCGCCACGACCAGGATGACGCCACCGACGCAGCCCGCGAGGCCGGCGCCGACGGGCGTCGCCCAGGCATGTGTGTAGTCCTCAGAGTTATCCACAGGAGTTACTCACAGTGGGGATGACTTACACACATGTGATTTCCACAGTGGGGATAACTTACAAGCGTGTGTTTCAGCAGCTCAGCGCATTCGACACGCGAACGACCGACGGCGCCTACCGCCAACGCATCGTCATCAACAGGCCCGCCACCATCAGCGAGAAGCCGATCAGGAAGTTCCACGAGTTGAGCTCGGCCATCCAGTGCAGGACCTGTCCCTCGCCGCCGTACGCGGTGGGGGTGGCGGCCAGGTAGTAGACGACGAGCCAGGCGAGGCCGAGCACCATCAGGCCGAGCATGACGCCCACGTAGATGGTGCTCGAAGGGCCGGCCTTGACCTTGACCGGCGTCCGGCTGGCCGGGTTGATCGTGTAATCGGTCTTCTTCCGGACTTTTGACTTCGGCATGACTTCCTCTGTTGTGCGGCACCGCCGGAGCGGTCGTACGCGAGCGGGAGGCGACAACACACGTCCCCGCCAGTGGCAAACACTCGAGATCTACGGTATCTCACCAGGTCGCCGACGCCGACCACCCGCTTCGGCGGTAGCCTTTTCGGGTGAGTCGCATCCTGGTAGTCGACAACTACGACAGCTTCGTCTACAACCTGGTCCAGTACCTGGGCCAGCTCGGTGTCGAGGCCGTCGTGTGGCGCAACGACGACCCGCAACTCTCCCCGGCCGATCCCGACCGTCTGCGCGAGGCCGTCGCCGGATTCGACGGCGTGCTCCTCAGTCCCGGCCCCGGCACCCCGCAGCGGGCCGGCGCGACGATGCCGATGGTCCGCGTCGCCGCCGACGAACAACTGCCGCTACTGGGAGTGTGCCTGGGCCACCAGGCCATCGGCGCGGCCTTCGGTGGCACGGTCGACCGCGCACCCGAACTCCTGCACGGAAAGACCTCGCTGGTGTTCCACGACGACGCCGGTGTTCTCGAAGGACTTCCCGATCCGTTCACCGCCACCCGATACCACTCGCTGACGGTGCTGCCCGAGACGATCCCCGACGAACTGGTCGTCACCGGACGCACCGAGTCGGGCATCGTGATGGCGATGGCGCACCGTGAGCTCCCCATCCACGGCGTGCAGTTCCACCCGGAGAGCGTTCTGACCCAGGGCGGCCACCGGATGCTCGCCAACTGGCTCAAGACCTGCGGGATCGAGATCGACGAGGCCCGGGTGGCCGCCCTCGAAGCGGAGATGGCCACCGCGATCGGCTGACCCGCGCCGCGACCGGGTGTCGGTCCGCGACCGGAGGCGGGTTCGCTCAGTTGGGCAGCAGGCTCGCCTGGCCGACGACGATCGTGATCGAACCACTCTTGCGGGCCTGCGAACCCGGATTCGGTTCCTGTCCGACGACCCGACCGTCGTCGGGACTGCCGAGCGGCACGTTCCGGGTCTGTCGCGTCAGGGTCGACCGTTCCCAGCCGGCCCGTTCGAGATCGGCCTGGGCCTCGGCAGGAGTCTTGCCCCGCAGGTTCGGCACGGTGAACAGGTTGCCTCGCGACACGCTGATCTGGACGGTGCTGCCCTGTTCGGCGGTGGACCCCGGACCCGGTGAGGTGCTGATGACCTCGCCGGCCGGACGGTCGGAATCGGCGGCGACGACCACGACCGTCATGCCGAGTTCTTCCAGCACCGACCGTGCCCGGTCCTCGGACATGCCGACGACGTCGCGAACCGTGACCTCGCGCGGCCCGTTGCCGACGTTGACCACCACCGCACCGTTGACGGGTACCTCGCTACCGATCGCGGGCGCGGTGGAGACCACCTTGTCCTTCATCTCGGCCGTCGAATCGACGCGGTCCGTCCGGACGTTGGTGAACCCCAGGACCTCCAACTGTCTGGCGGCCTCCGCCGGGGTCTTGCCGACCAGGTCCGACGGCAGCCGCACACGCTCCGGACCCGTCGAGACGTACAGCGCGATCTCGGATCCCTCGGCCGCCATCACCCCCTCGCCCGGCGTCGACCGGGTGGCGACACCCGCGGCGACGTCGAGGCTCGGTTCCTCGAGCACGCGGACCTCGAAGCCGGCGCGTTCCAGGGAGGCCCGGGCGTCGTCCGAGCTGAGTCCCGAGACCGCTGGCACCGACACCTCCGGAGCGGATCCCGAACTCCACGGCGACCACAGGAACAGCGTGCCGACCAACAGCACGACGACGGCCACCGCGCCGGCCATGAGCACCCGGGACCGGCGTCGTGGTGTCCCCGCGTCTTCGTCGTCGCGGCGGTGATTGCCCCCGTTGCCGTTCGCGGTCCGGGCGGGGATCGCGCGGCGCGGACCTGTCGTCTCCGCGCGGGTCGGGCGCCGCGGCCCGGTGTCGATGAACTCGGTGCGCTCCTCGTCCGACAGCAGCATCGGCGCCGATGGCTTACCGCCGGCGAGAACCCGGATCAGGTCGGCGCGCAGGTCGGCGGCCGACTGATAGCGGTTGTCCTTGTTCTTGCTCATCGCCTTGAGGACGACGGAGTCGAGTTCGCGCGGGATCTCGGGGCGGACGTGCGACGGCCACGGCGGATCCTCGTGCACGTGCTGATGTGCGACGGCCACCGGCGAATCACCCGTGAACGGCGGCTCACCGGTGAGGAGCTCGAAGAGCACGCACCCCATCGAGTAGATGTCGCTGCGCGGGTCGACCTTGATGCCGCGGGCCTGCTCCGGAGACAGGTACTGCGCTGTTCCCATCACCGCAGACGTCTGGGTCATCGTCGACGTCGCGTCGCTCATCGCCCGAGCGATGCCGAAGTCCATGACCTTCACGGCTCCGGACTTGTCGATCATCACGTTCGCCGGCTTCATGTCGCGGTGGACGATGCCGTTCCGGTGCGAGAAGTCCATGGCGGCCGCGACGTCGGCCATCCAGGTCATCGCCTGTCGCGGAGAGATCGGACCGTTGGCGCGCAACACATCTCGCAGGGTGTCGCCGTCGACGTACTCCATCACGATGAACGGCAACGGACCGTCGTCGGTCTCGGCCTCGCCTGTGTCGAAGACCTGCACGATCGTGGGGTGGTTCAGCTTCGCCGCGTTCTGCGCCTCGCGACGGAAGCGGAGATAGAACGACGGATCACGGGCGAGGTCGGCACGCAGCACCTTGACCGCGACGTCGCGATGCAGCAACAGGTCGCGCGCGTAGTGCACCTCGGACATGCCACCGAAACCCAGCGTTTCGCCGAGTTCGTAGCGGTCGGAGAGGTGGTGTGGTGTCGACATCGGCCTCGGTGGTTCGCCCCTCAGGATCTCAGATCAGAACATATCGGTCGGAAACTTCTCGGTCGGAGACATTCGGCACACAGGCACTGCGGGTGCCCCGGCACGGTTGTCTCCAGTACAGCTGTCCATCAGCACAACGGTGAGAACGGCACGCCGGGGAAGCACGGGGTTCCGGTGGCGGCACCGGGATCCGGCGGCGAGTCGGGGGGTCCCGACGGCGCGAGTGTGGTCGTCTCCTCGCTCGTCTCGCTGGTGGTCGTGGTCTCTTCGCTCGTCGTCGTACGAGTCGTGCGCCGGGTGGTGGTCGGCTCGTCGGTCTCCTCGGTCGGTGCATCGGTGGTCGTGGTCTCGGTGACCGTCGGCGACGACGACGGGGGTGGCGTCGCCGCCCCACCGTTCCCACTGTTCACCAGATAGAACCCGATGAGTCCGATGGCGCCGACAAGCAGGGCGGCCGCGATGCCGGCGAGGACCTTCTGCCCGGTCGTCCAGCTGTTGTCCGGCGGTGGTGGCGCGACCGCGGTGCGGGACGTCGGCCGGGGTGTCATCGGTCGCGACGCGGCCCCGGTCGGTGGCGTGGCGCCACGTGCGACCGCGGCACCGAGCGCCGCGGCACCCGCTGCTCCCGCAGCGGCACCGGCGATCGCCCCCGGACGAGGCGGACGGCGCCCGGCGCGTACGGCGGCCACCGCGTCGGCGAACTCGCCGCCGTTGGCGTAACGCTGCCGCGGATCCTTGGCCATCGTGATCTCGATGAGTTCACGGACACCCGACGGCAGGTTCGACGGCAGTGGAGGCGGCGACTCCCGGATGTGTTTCATCGCGACGGTGATCGCGCCGTCGCCGAGGAACGGCCGTCGGCCGGTGAGCGCCTCGTAACCGACGACTCCGAGCGAGTAGACATCCGACGCCGCGGTCGCCTCGTCACCGGTCGCCTGCTCCGGGGAGATGTACTGCGCCGTCCCCATGACCATCCCGGTCTTGGTGACCGGGGCGGAGTCGACGGCCTTGGCGATACCGAAGTCGGTGATCTTCACCTGGCCGACCGGCGTGATCAGGATGTTGCCGGGTTTGACGTCGCGGTGCACGAGACCCTGGTTGTGCGCGGCCTGCAGGGCGCGACCGGTCTGCTCGAGCATGTCGAGCGTGTTGGTCAGCGACAGCCGGCCCAGCCGGGAGATCACCGAGTTCAGCGGTTCGCCGTCGACGAGTTCCATCACCAGATACGCCAGCGGATCGCCGCCGTTGTAGTCCGGGGTCTCGCCGTAGTCGAAGACGTTCGCGATCCCCGGGTTGTTCAGCTTGGCGGTGGTCTGTGCCTCCGCGCGGAACCGGGCGATGAACTCCGGGTCGCTGGTGTACTCGGCCTTGAGGACTTTCACCGCGACACGTCGATTGAGACGCGTGTCGAGCGCCTCCCACACCTGTCCCATACCGCCCGTGGCGATCAGGCGGATGAGCCGATACCGATCGCCGATGGTGGTGCCGTTCTGCAGGGTCATCGACTGCCACCTCCCACCAGTGAGTTGATCACTTCTCGTCCGATCGGCGCCGCGACGGTTCCGCCGACCGAGTCCGCACCGAATTGTCCATTCTCCACCACGACGGCGACCGCGATCTGCGCGTTCGACGACGGCCCGAAGGCGATGTACCAGGAGAACGGGGTGTCCGTACTCGACCCGCTTTCCGCCGTTCCGGTCTTCGACGCGATCGACACCGGACCGCCCGCGCCGGCCGTCGACCGTTCCGACTCGATCATCATCGACGTCAGCTCGGCGGCCTGCTCGGGCGTGATCGGCTTGTTGGCCGTGGTCGGCGGGGTGGTCTGCAGCGTCCGCAGATCCGCGGCCTGCAACTTGTCCACCAGGTACGGCTGCATGCGCACACCTCCGTTCGCCACGGTCGCGGCGATCATCGCGTTCTGGAGCGGGGTGAGCCGGACGTCACGCTGCCCGATCGAGGCCTGCGCGAGGACGTCGAGGGACGGGATCTGTCCGACAGTCGAGTCGGCGACGGGCATCGGGATGTCGGGGCCCGGCTGATCGAGGCCGAAGAGGCTCGCGGTCTCGGTGAACTTCGGGATCGCGTCGGACATCTTCTCGGTCACCAGTTCGGCAAAGGCGGTGTTGCACGAGTACTTGAACGCCGTCTCCAGTGACACGGTTCCGCCCGACGACCCGGGGCAGGTCTCGCCGCCGTAGTTCGGCAGCGAGACATCGGTGCCGGGCAGCGGGAAGGTCGGCGCGGCGGTGAGACGGATGCCGGGAGTGATGTTGTCGCGCAGGGCGGCGGCCGACGTCACGACCTTGAAGGTCGACCCCGGTGGGTACAGCTGGCTGATCGCGCGGTTCAGCATCGGCTGCGCGGTGTCACCGGGGCGGTTCCACGCCTCCCAGCTGCCCTCGCGGACCTCCTGGTCGTGGCTGGCGAGCTTGTTGGGGTCGTAGCTCGGGGTCGAGACCATCGCGAGGATCTTCCCGGTGTTCGGCTGCAGGGCCACGACGGCGCCCCGGCACGGTCCGTCGCACGGGCCGTTGAGCATCGCCTGGTAGGCGGCCTGCTGGACCTTCGGGTTGATGGTCGTGACGACGTTGCCGCCGCGCGGGTCGCGGCCGGAGAACATGTCCATGAACCGCTGGCCGAACAACCGGTCGTCGGATCCGTTCAGGATGCTGTTCTCGTAGTGCTCGATCTGACTGGCGAGGTACTGGAACGAGTAGTAGCCGGTGACCGGGGCGAAGGCCTCGGCGCCCTCCCGCGGGTACTGACGGAGGAACTTCAGGCGGCTGTCGATCGGCACCGACAGCGCGATGACCGTGCCGTCGGCGGTGGTGATCAGACCGCGCTGGCGGGAGTACTCGTCGAGCAGCACGCGGTTGTTGCGGGTGTCGGTCTTCAGCGCGTCGGCCTTGAAGACCTGCACATAGGTGGCGTTCGCGAGGAGCGCGATGATCATCACGATCACCGCCATCGACACATTGCGGATCGGCTTGTTCACCGGCGCTTCACCACCTGCGTGGGCAGTGCCTCGACGGGCTTGGCCGCGGGCCGCTTCTTGCCGGGATCGGGTTCGCGCGCGGCGTTCGAGATCCGGATGAGCAGCGCGACCAGGATGTAGTTGGCCAGCAGCGACGACCCGCCGTAGGACAGGAAGGGGGTCGTGAGACCGGTCAGCGGGATCAGCTTGGTGACGCCGCCGACGACGACGAAGATCTGCATCGCGATGGTGAACGCGAGTCCGGTCGCCAGGAGTTTGCCGAAGCTGTCGCGTACGGCGATGCCGGTCCGTAGTCCGCGGTGGATGAAGATCATGTACAGCAGGAGGATCGCGGTGAGGCCGGCCAGGCCGAGCTCCTCACCGATGGTCGAGATGATGAAGTCGGTGTTGGCGAACGGCACGATGTTGGGCCGACCCGAACCGAGGCCGGTGCCGAACAGTCCGCCCGTGGCCAGGCCGAACAGGCTCTGCCCGATCTGGTAACCCGAGCCGTCGAAGTCCGCGAAGGGATCCAGCCACACCGAGACACGTGTCTGCAGGTGCGAGAAGATCGACCACGCGAACACCGCGCCGATGGCGAACAACCCGATGCCCAGCACCAGCCATTCGACACGTGAGGTGGCCACGTAGAGCATCGTCAGGATCGTCGCGAAGATCAGCAGCGACGTACCCAGGTCTTTCTGGACCACCATCACGGCGATGGCGATCGCCCAGGCGGCCAGGAGCGGACCCAGGTCGCGGGCGCGCGGCAGGTCGACGCCGAGCACGTGCGGACCGGCCGTGATGAACAGGTCGCGCTTCGACACCAGCACCGCCGCGGCGAAGATGATGATCAGGATCTTGGAGAACTCGCTGGGCTGGATCGAGAAGAACGGTGTGATGATCCAGTTCTTCGAACCGTTGATCTCCGAGAACGCACTGGGCAGGATCGCCGGGATGATCAGGAAGACCAGTCCGCCGAGGCCGAGCGTGTAGGCATAGCGCGACAGCGTGCGGTGATCGCGGATCAGGATGAGGACCGCGGAGAACGCCACGATGCCGAGCACCGCCCACAGCAACTGCTGGTCGGCGTTGCGGGTCGCCTCGGTGGCGTTCACCGACTCCCCGGTGTTGCCCGTACCGAGGTCGAGCCGGTGGATCAGCACCAGCCCCAGGCCGTTCAGGACGGCGACGACGGGCAGCATGATCGGATCGGCGTGGGGTGCATAGCGTCGGACCACGAGGTGGGCGACACCGAACAGCCCGGTGTAGGCGGCCACGTACTTGAGGATGTCCCAGGTGAGGGTCTGACCCTGGGCGGCCTGGACGATGAGCAACGCCACCGTCACCAGACCGATGGCGAACACCAGGAGCATCAGTTCGGCGTTGCGACCGGTGCTCGTGGCGGGTTGGCGTGGCGGGGCGTGCGGTGCGGGCGCGGCTTGAGTCATCTCACCTGCTGCCGGCAACTCGTGCCGGCGTCCTGATCAGGTGCGGGCGTGGCGGAAGGTCCGGCGTTGCCGGTGGGCGGAGCCACCGACTCGGTCGCACCCTGCTGCGGGATTCCCGGCGCGGGCGCCGCGGTGGCGCGTGGTGCGGGCGCGGACGGGTCGGTGCTCGGTGTGGACTCCGACGGTGCCGGTGGCGGGGGAGTCGGTGCGGGCGTTGCCGACGAGGGCGCGTTGTCGCAGCGGAAGGTCAGCTCGTCGGTGACGACGCCCTGGATCTGCTGCTCGCTCTTGTTCCGGATCATCACGTTCTTGACCGACTGCGCCGGCCCTGACACCAGGTCGTCGACGTTGAGGGGGAACTCGCAGGTGCCGTCGTCGTAGGAGATGAACGTGTAGCTCGGTTCGGTCTGATCGAGGTTCTCGACGCAGACGCGCTGCACCGGGTTGCTCATCGAGAGGAAGAACACCTTTTCCGGTGATCCCTGGTAGATGAGCACGTCGCCGCTGTCGTCGGCGGCCACGTAGTAGTTGCTGCGGACGACGGACCGGACGACGAAGACGCCGACGACCAGCGCGGCCACCACGGTCAGCACGACACCGGCGACGATCCAGCGTCGGTACTTGCTCTTGTGCTTGGCGGCGGGCTCGTCCTCGGTCAGCACCGTCGGGCGCTGCGGTTCGGCGGGGGGCGGACGAAGTGCTGCCGCCCGTCCCGCGGCGGTCGCCGGGTCGGGCGTGTAGATCTCCTCGTTGCCGCCGGCAGCGCCACCGACGATCGGGCGCGAGTCGCCGTACTCGGTGTCGACGACGTCGGCGAGGACGACGGTGACGTTGTCCGGGCCGCCGCCGCGCAGCGCGAGTTCGATGAGACGGTCGGCGCACTCCTTGGGGTCGGCGATGGACCCCAGGGTCTCGGCGAGGGTCTCCTCGGTCACGACGTCGGACAGGCCGTCGCTGCACAGCATGTACCGATCGCCGGCGCGGGCCTCGCGCATCGTCAGGGTCGGCTCGACCTCGGTTCCGGTGAGCGCGCGCATGATCAGCGAGCGTTGCGGATGGGTGTGTGCCTGTTCGGCGGTGATGCGACCTTCGTCGACGAGGGTCTGGACGAAGGTGTCGTCGCGGGTGATCTGGGTCAGCGCCCCGTCGCGGAACATGTATCCGCGCGAGTCGCCGATGTGACACAGGCCGATTCGGCTGCCGGCGAAGAGGATCGCGGTGAGCGTGGTGCCCATGCCGTCGAGTTCGGGTGATTCGTGCACCTGTGCCGCGATCGCCTCGTTGCCGGCACGGGTGGCGCCGTCGAGCTGGGTGAGGAGGTCGCCACCGGGCTCGTCGTCGTCGAGGGTGCTGAGCGCGCGGATCACCAGTTGGCTGGCGACTTCGCCGGCCGCGTGGCCGCCCATTCCGTCGGCGAGGGCCAGCAGGCGAGGACCCGCGTAGAACGAGTCCTCGTTGTTGGACCGCACGAGACCACGGTCGCTGCGCGCGATGTAGCGCAACACAAGTGTCACGGGCGCAACTCGATCACGGTCTTGCCGATGCGGATCGGCGTGTTCAGCGGGACCTTGACCGCGGTCGTCACCTTGGAACGATCGAGGTAGGTGCCGTTGGTGGAGCCGAGGTCTTCGACATACCAGTCGTCGCCGCGTCTGGAGAGCCGCGCATGTCGCTCGGAGGCGTAGTCGTCGGTCAGCACCAGGGTCGAGTCGTCGGCGCGTCCGAGCAGGACCGGCTGCTGACCGAGGCTGATCCGGGTGTTCGCCAGCGCGCCGTGGGTGACGACGAGATAGCGGGCCGCGCCGCGGACGCCGCCGCTGCGACGTCGCTTCTCCGAGCCGCCGGAGTACCGGGGGATGCGGAGTCCGCCGGCCGACGCGATGTCGGCGCGCAGCGTGCGGATCACGGCGAAGACGAACAACCAGAGCAACAACAGAAAACCGATGCGGGTCAGTTGCAGCACCAAGCCCTGCATGTCGTGTTCACCTCCAGCGCGTTCCGTCTCGGTCGGGTCGTACCCACGGCAGCGATCATGGGACCGCCGAGCGAAACGAGCGGACCCGACTGCATCTTATGGGCAGATTCGCCGAACCCGGTCATTCGGATGTGACAGTTCAGTATCAACCGGCCGGAGCGGTCGCGGGCCAGTCTCGACCGCCGCCCACGACAGGTGGGCGTGCGCTCGGCGTATGCGGGTCTACTGGAACCGGACGGTGATGTCGGAGTGTCCGACGCGGATGCGGTCGCCGTCGGCGAGTTCCCAGGTGTTCACCTGGAGATCGTTGACGGTGGTGCCGTTGGTCGAGTTGAGATCGGTGAGCATGGCGGTGGCGCCGTCCCAGCGGATCTCCACGTGGCGGCGCGAGACGCCGGTGTCGGGCAGACGGAACTGCGCGTCCTGTCCGCGGCCGATCACGTTCGATCCCTCGTGCAGCTGGAAGGTGCGGTTGCTGCCGTCCTCGAGGAGGAGCGTGATCGACGACGGGGCGTAGCCTGCGGCCGGGCGGCCCGCGCCGTATCCCTGGTCGTAGCCACCCTGGTAGTCGTATCCCGCGGGCTGCTGGGCGTACGCCTGCTGGCCGTAGCCCTGCTGCTCGTAGCCCTGCTGACCGTAACCCTGGTCGTAGCCGGGTTGCTGTCCGTAGCCCTGCTGGTCGTATCCCTGTTGGCCGTAGCCGGGTTGCTGGCTGTAGCCCTGCTGCTCGTAGCCGGGTTGCTGTCCGTAGCCCTGCTGGTCGTATCCCTGTTGGCCGTAGCCGGGTTGCTGGCTGTAGCCCTGCTGCTCGTAGCCGGGTTGCTGGCTGTAGCCCTGCTGTCCGTAGCCGGGCTGTTGGCTGTAGCCCTGCTGGTCGTATCCCTGTTGTTCGTAGCCCTGCTGGCTGTAGCCCTGCTGGTCGTACCCCTGGTCATAGCCGGGCTGCTGACCGTACTGGTCGTACCCCTGCTGGCCGTAGCCCTGGTCTCCCGGCTGTCCCGATCCCTGGCCGTACTGGTCGTAGGCGGGATCGGCGCCCCTGCGCTGGTCGTATCCGGGATTCTGAGTCATCTTGGGGGCTCCTTGGTCGGGGGCGTTGGTAAGTGGGGGAACAGGGGCCGGGCGTCCGGCCGGCGGGCCGGGGACCGGCGCAGCGTGCGGATGCTCCGAACGCGCGCCCGCCGGGCGGGGCCGCGCGTCCGGGTTGACCGTGCCGCGTGCGCGGAAGATCCCCGTGTGCAAGGACGGCGATTGCTCGAACTCTACGACGACCCTGCCGTAGGTCTGCCATCCGTTGTCCTTGATGAAGTTTTCCAAATGCTTCGAGAAAGTCTTGCGGTTCAGCTCGTATTCCGCAGCGATGTGCTGATGATCGGTGGGACTGAACAGCAAGGTGTAGCTGTTGGCCGCAAGGACCGTACCGTCACCGAGGTTCTCGAGCGACTCCTCGGCTTCTCGCTGAAGCCCGTTCTCGATCTCCTGCGGGGCCACCTGACCACCGAAGACACGGGCAAAACCGTCGTCAACTGCACCTTCGAGCTTGCGTTCCAGTCGTTGCAGGATCCCCACCGAGACCTCCTTTCGCGGCAATAGAGCGTGTCGCCGTGCATCTGGCCTTGTTTGATGATAGCGACATCAACGGCCAACTGTGCCACCAAGGCAACTGGTGCACCGTGTGCAACTCCCGTCCCATTGGTGTGTATTCGGCATCTGACGTAACCCGACGTACTGCACAAATGCAACGTCGGGGATCGAGTTTTGTTTCGGTGGCGGCGTGCTGCTATCGTCGTCCAGTCGCCGGACACACCCAGTTCGACGACACGCCCACCGGAACTTCGGTGGCCACGGGCGAGTGGCGGAATGGCAGACGCGCTGGCTTCAGGTGCCAGTGTCCTTCGGGACGTGGGGGTTCAAGTCCCCCTTCGCCCACCGCGAGCAGTTCAGCTCAAATCGGTACATGAGGTCAGGTTGCAGAAATGCGGCCTGACCTTTTGTTTTGTCGCGGTCGGCTCGGCGGCCGGCCAAGACCTTTGATCGTGGGGATATTGGGTTGACGTTTCCCGTGCGGCGCGCCTGCGGGCGATGACAATGGACTGACGGACTTCGGGGGTCACGAGTTCCTAGCCGGTTTCTCGATGTGGGTATCGATCAAGAACCCGGCAATTGCAAACCCCGCGTTGACCGCGAGCTTCGCGTGCCGCGGTGCGGGGCCAACAGAGCCTTTGCCGCGACCATGAGCGTCGCTGAGGGCGTTGCGCATCCCGGCGAGGCCGCTGACGACAGTCGTAGCACCGCTGAGGATCTGTTTGATTATCTGTTCGGAGTGCTGGTCAGGCGAAACCTCCATCGACGACGCCGTGACCTTGTACAGCTTTGCGAGGTCCCAAGAGTTCTCGTAAGCCACCGACCGCTCGTCGCAGATGTGCTTACAAATACTTTCCAGCGTTGTGCGTGTAGCGGTAATCGCGCCGTCCGGATCTGACGTCACCTTGCTCAGCGCTGCCGTCCAGGACTTCGCGACTGCCTGCCAGTCCTCCAGCTTCTCCAAGCCTTCGCCGGCCGACTTGGCACCTGGTGTCCCATCGGCTAACAGGAGCGAGCGGAGCTTCTCGATCTGCTCCTCGGGAGGCATCCCGTACCTGCTGCCACCGTCGTAACTGCAGAGTTCAAGCAGAAACCTCTTCTGCTGCTGCACGGGCATTGACTTGAGTCCAGCCTGGAAGACCTGCCATCGCGACATTGCTCCACCACCCCAGCCTTGGTATGGGCCAAGGGCATCGGTGTACTCAGCAAAGATGTCGTGAATCTCCGGTCCGCTGAATCCAGTCTCGCGCGCGAACATATCGGTTGCGAGCTTCGTAATGCGGTGGGGCAGGCCACTGGTCTTCGATGTCACACACCCATTGTTGGTCCTGGATCGCCTCAGAGCGTGGAGCTTGATCGAGTCACTGCCGACGTGCGCGGACTTCCCCCATTGCGTCGGCCGCCGCGGATAGGGTGTCTGATCGGGGTGGCACGATGGCCGCCGAGGTGAGCCGGAGGAGTGCAGCAGTGCGTTTGAGCGGCGACAGGACTGTGAAGTGGAATGCAGCGTCAGCGCCAGACGAGGTCAGTCCCGAGAAGATCTACATTGGCCCAGACCCGCACCATCTGGGAGGCTTCCAGGTGGCTGTCGCGAGCGCTACGTCGGCACCATCCAAGCAGACGCTTCGGGACTTGTTCACCGCACGTAAGGGTAAGACGCAGGTCCAGCTCACCATCGCAGTGATCCACAGCGGAACCGCGTACTTGTTTGGCCCCGACCCTCAGGCGCAGGCCGTTGAACTCCCAGTTGAGCAGGCTCAACGTCAGCTCCAGTCCGTCCTCGACGAGCCCGACGTACTGGCCGCGACGGAGCGATACGCAGTTTTCCGTAAAGCGAATGACACGACAGGTGCCGTTGGCTTCACCAACAGCGGTTTGTTTGCGACGCATCACATTACGAGCAATGTCCCGAGGCGACCCGATTGGCAGGCTCTCGGCAGGAAGGCCGAGCCACTGCTCAGCAAGCGGGGTAAGCAGCTTGTAGAGGCGCTTGGGTTCGGTACGTCGCCAGGGCCGAACGGGACGAAGTTGCTGTCGATCGGTGGCCATCCGCCCCGCGCGGTCGCCGTCTTATTGGATGACTCCGAACAGTTTGACACCAAGACCCAGCGATTCCAGCTCTCGCCGGTGGCGTTCGGCCTTGCGGTGGCATCGCGGCACGAGGTTCCGTGGCTCGTTGTACTTCGCAAGGACCAGATTAGGCTCTATCCCGGACGAGACGGCGTTGGTGTTGGTTCCAAGGGCCAGGCGGATACGTTTTTTGAAATTGACCTGTCGACTCTCGATTCCAAGTTTGCCGCGCTGCTCCCGCTGGCCTTTTCGGCAGAGGCATTGGTCGACGACGGTACTGCGGACGAGTTGTTGCGCGACAGTGCGCGCTTTGCGACTGAGTTGGGCGAGCGTCTTCGTGAACGGATATACGAAGAGATCGTCCCGCCGCTTGCGGTAGAGGTTGCTCAGCGCCTTTCCAGGTCCTCCAATTTGAAGTTAGACGCTGAAGGACTTAACCTCGCTTACCGGGTAGCGCTTCACCTCCTCTTCAGGCTGATTTTCCAGGCGTACGCGGAGGACCGCGGGCTGTTGCCGTCGGGACGGAATGAAGCGTTTGATGCAAATAGTCTCAAGACCAACGCCAGGCGTCTAATCGAAGCTGACGCTGAACAGTTCGGCGAGTCGTCAACGATCTGGTTCGATCTCGTTCAAGTCTGGAACGCCATCGACAAAGGTAATCCCCAATGGCAGATTCCTTCGTACAACGGGGGGCTGTTCTCATCTGACCCTGAACGATCACGTGAAGGCGCACTTCTGAGTGGTCTTTCGTTGCCAGACACCGTTCTGGGTCCCGTGCTCCGCAGTTTACTCATCGACGTCAATGAAGACGGCGTTCTCGGCCCGGTTGATTTCCGCTCTTTGAGCGTCAGGGAATTTGGGACAATCTACGAGGGCCTGTTAGAGAGTTCACTGTCCGTCGCGGTCCAGGACCTCGCTCACGACAACAAAGGACGTTGGGTCGCAGCATCCAACGCTGACAGTATTGTTGTGGCAGAGGGAGACATCTACTTCCACACCGCCTCGGGTGAGCGGAAGGCAACCGGCTCTTACTTCACTCCGAAGGTTGTCGTCGATCATCTCATCGAACAGGCGATTGTTCCGGGGCTCTCCACTCACCTGAAGGGCATCGACGATCACCTTTCGAGGGGCGACGCGTCTGCGGCAGCGCGAGATTTCTTTGACTTCCGGGTAGCGGACCTTGCCATGGGTTCGGGGCACTTCCTAGTTGCCGCCGTTGATAAGATTGAAGCGCTGATGCGCACGTTCCTGGCTGAGCATACCGTGCCAGGAGTCACTGACGAACTATTGCGACTGGCAGAGATTGCAAGCGAGGCGCTTGGAACTGACGATGTCGCGAAGAGCGAAGTCGACCAGGTTGGCCTTCTCCGTAGGCAGATTGCCCGTCGATGTATATACGGTTTCGACGTTAACCCGATGGCTGTTGAGCTATGTCGCCTGGCACTGTGGATTCATACGTTTGTTCCGGGTCTACCTATGAGCAACCTGGACCACGGTCTCGTACAAGCGAACAGCCTTACGGGCATGGTCAGCGTCAATGAAGCCTTGGAAGCGCTTCAGCCTGGCAGGAGTCCGGATGAGTACGGGCTCTTTGATTCTGTCCTGACGGACAGCCTCGTCGAAGCTCGGAAACTTCTTACCGATGTCGCGAGCGCTTCTGAAGCCAATAAGAGCGAAGTGGAAGAGGGCGCTCGTCTGCTGGCCGAAGCGGCAGCCGCGGCGAGGCCGGCGCGCGAGATTTTCGATATCGCGGTCGCCGCTCGACTTGGTCGCGTTGCCGTTGGAGTGATCTCCAGCGAGCAGGAGTTGCAGGCACTCGGTCAACGTTCTGGGGTGGTGGAGATCTCGAACACCCTCCAGCCTGCACATATGCCGTTTCTGTTCCCCGAAGTTTTTTTGCGCCTCAGGCCGGGATTCGATGTGCTCGTCGGTAATCCCCCGTGGGACAAGGTGCGACACGAGCCTCAGCAGTTCTGGGTGGTGAGGGACCCAGGGCTCAATGCATTGCCTGCTGCCAAACGTGACGCGCACATCGAACACCTCCGTGACACACGGCCTAATGACGCCGCTGAAGAGAAGGCTGAGCAGCGCCAGCGTGAGTTGCTTCAAGACGCGGCGCGGAACAGCTATAGCCTCTTAGGTACTGGCCATTTTGACTTCGCCAAGATGTTTGCAGAGCGATACCTCGACGTCATGCGTGAAGGTGGGTCTCTGGGAGTAGTCCTGCCACAGGGCGCACTCCTTCTTGGTGGCTGGGCCAAGTTGCGAAAGGCGTTACTGAAGAGAGGAACTGTCGCTGCCGTCGAGGCGCGTAACGCGGGCGGATGGCTGTTCGAGGATGTTCACAGGTCGTACACAATCGTATTCCTATCTCTTGGGCTGGTTCAGTCTGACGGCACGCAGGAAGTCGCAATTTACCCGGGCGTCACCAGTCTGGACCTCTTTCGCCGGGGAATTGAGAATGGGCCGATGCGCATCCCCCTGAGCGAGATCCAGGAATTGACCGAAGATTCTGTTGTTCCATGGTTCAACTCGGCACAGGATGAGCGTGTTTTTTCGAAGATGCGGACTCACCATAATCTGAGCACCGGTGAGAGCTGGATCGGAGGAAAGAGTGATTCCTCGCGATGGGACTTTTCGGGTTCAGGAAAGCACAAGGCGTTCGCCTCTACATCGAAGGCCGGTGATGGGGCTTGGAGCGTCCTGATGACTCGGCATGTCGACCAGTACGAAATCGCCAGCGACCCAATTCGGAGGTTCGTCAACGACCCTGGCCAGCTGGCAAGAGAGCAGCCGGAAAGAGGGCTTGTAATGGAACGTGGCCGCCTCCTGCTGAGTGACGAGCATCCGATCATTACATACAGATTTCCATCGAGGAACGACGACTCAAGAACATTGATCGCAACTACGCTGCCGGCCGCAGGATTCCTGTATTCGACGGGTTATTCCCACGGTATTGTCCATCCGAAGGGAACGCCAGTCAGGCGAAAGCTTGCTCTCTTGGGCTATATTAATAGCGTCGTGGCTGATTGGTGGGCTAGAAGGTTCGTCGATAGGCACGTTGGGTCCCGGGTCATTAACGGCCTTCCGTTACCCGATTGGACTGAGATTCAGATCAGCGAGGCCGGATCGTACGTGGAGGAATTGATTTCACGCGGCGGAATCCGTAACCTACCCGGTGGCCATGAGGTGACGAGCCAATCCCGACTGGCACCGATGTCGGATCGGGATCTTCGTCTCAGCCTAGATTGCTTGGCAGCAAACGGGTTCCACCTCGACGCGGATGATGTCGAGGTAATTCTTTCGGATTTCAAAGATTCGAAAGATGCAGTTCCAACTCGGTATCGCACGGATCTGATCCGCATGGTGGGCGGAGTATCGCCATGACCCACCTTCCGGATTTCGCAACTAATCACTCGCCGGAGGACGCCTCGGGCACTGTTGCGATCAAAATTAACGAGCTGTTTCGCATGTTACGCCAGAACAAATTGACTGCACCAGCTATAGCGATCGCTACGGCTTATGTGAACTCAGCTGGTTTCGCGCTACTAGCGGATGAGTTAGAGACTGCGCCAAGTGTAAGGCTATTGCTCGGTGCAGAGCCCGAGGAGGAGTCGGTCCGGGCGATCACTTCGGGTGACTCTGATCAGGATGAGCGCCGTGACGCGGCGATAGAACACCATCAGGCTTGGCTAGAGGCCGAGCGTGACACAATGGGATTCGCTCGTGTTCCCACGGCCGAGGCGAAGCGCATGGTCAAGTGGCTGAAAAGCCGAGATATTCAGGGTAATCCGAAAGTAGAGGTGCGTCGCTACTCGGGTGGCTTTCTCCACGGGAAGGCCTACCTTGTCGAGGACAACGCGGCGCAAGCGGCGATCGCGGGATCGTCGAACATGACTTATGCCGGTCTCGCCCGCAACGCGGAGTTGAATCTCGGGACGGGTGGCGGGACAAGCGCCGCAGGGAAGGTGCGAGAGTGGTTTGAGCACTACTGGTCGCAGAGCGACCCGTATGACCTTGCTGAGCTGTATGGCCGTCTGTGGGATCCGCATACACCGTGGGTGGTCTACCTTCGGATGCTTTGGGAGTTGTACGGGGAGCATCTCGACAGTGACGAGAACCCTGAACCCCATACGCGCCTTGAACTGACTCGCTTTCAGGCGGATGGAGTCGTGCGCATGGAGCGCCTTCTCGATGAACACGGAGGAGTCCTTGTCGCCGACGAGGTGGGATTGGGCAAAACGTACCTTGCTGGCGAAGTCATCTACCGCGCGGCGAACATCAATCGCCAGCGTGTGCTGATCGTTGCACCCGCCGCGCTGAAATCGTCTATGTGGGAACCGTTCTTGGAATCCTACGACTTCAGCCGCTGGGTAAAGGTCTACTCCTACGAGGAGGTACGCAACCGCCTAGACCCAGACAAGGGATCGATCGACGCCTTCCTCCAGGAAGTTGCGGACTATTCGTTGGTGGTCATTGACGAAGCGCACAACCTGCGTAACTCCGGTGCGCAACGCTCGGGTGCAGTTGACCGAGTCATAACCGCCGGTGGGTCCAAGCGCGTTGTGCTGCTAACTGCCACCCCGGTCAACAACTCGCTTACCGACCTCGAAACTCTGGTGAGGTATTTCATCCGCGACGATGCCCGCTTTGCGGCGCTGGGTATCCCGAGCATTCGTGAGTACATCAAGCAGGCGCAGGCAATCGACCCAGCCAACCTGACACCCGAGCATCTATTTGACCTTATGGACCAGGTTGCCGTGCGACGCACCCGCAAGTTCGTCAAGGAGCACTACGCCAACGAGTTGATCCGAGGCGCGGATGGCAAGCTCACCACCCTGAAGTTCCCCCAGCCAAAGGTTCGTCGGATCGATTACAACCTGAACGATGCCGGTCTGGCGCTCATTGACGCCATGGTTTACGCACTCGACGACCCGACCGACCCACACGCCCCGCGCGCATGGGCGGATCGCAGTCGCGATCCGCAGCGGCTGATGCTCGCGCGCTACCTCTCAAGCATGTACACAGTCGACCATGACTTGCAGGAGTACCAGATAACCAATGCGGGCTTGCTTCGGTCTGGCTTGCTGAAGCGTCTGGAGTCCAGCCCACAGGCATTGCACGCGTCTTTGGTGAAGATGATTGCGTCGCACGAGAGTTTTCTTGACGCGCTTGAGAAGGGTTATGTACTCAAGAGCGAGGCGCTCAACGAGTGGGTCTCCTCCGATTCCGACGACCTAGATGACTTTGTTGCTGAGTTCGACAACGACGAACAGGTCGAGTCGGTGGACGGCTATCACCTGTCAGAGCTACAAGGTGATGTTGAGTCCGACATCGTCCTGTTGTGTGCACTCCGAGATCTCGCTGAGGCCGTGGTCGAAGGTCTAGAGCCGAAGGTGGATCAGCTAGTTGAGGAGCTGAAAACAATTGCCGCAGAGGCACAGCGAATCGATCCACGAGGACTCTCGCACGCCGACAGACGGAAGGTCATCGTCTTTTCGGCATTCACCGACACGATCCTCCCCATCCATGACGCCGTCGCAGAAGCAATAGAAGCGGCGCCGACAGGGTCCCCGTTGGCGGACTTCCGTGGTCGCATCGCTCCGCCGATTATGGGCTCCTACGCGAAGGCGCACGAGCGTGGAGCCAGTGGCGGTGTCGACCAGGGAGGCCGGGCGACAACGATCGCTGGCTTCGCGCCCGCGACGGCCGGACCTCGAAATGCGCAGGGCGAGCCAGCCGCGAAGGATGAGTACGACATCCTTTTCACCACCGATGTGCTCTCCGAGGGCGTGAACCTCCAGCAAGCCGGGCAGATGATCAACTACGACCTGCCATGGAACCCGATGCGCATTGTGCAGCGACACGGCCGCGTCGATCGCATCGGCTCCAAGCACGACTACGTCTACCTGGGACTTTTCTTTCCGGCCGAGCGCCTCGACGCCTTGTTGGACCTCGAGGCACGCCTGGAAGCGAAGCTGGCGCTAGCTAACGCCGCGGTCGGAGCTGGGAATGTACTCCCGGGTCGGGGACCGGGCCACGAAGTCAATCTTACAGACGACAACGTCGTCGACGAGTTCGAGAAGCTTCTCGACGCCGGCGGGTCGAGTGCTTCGCTCTCCGGTGAGGAATACCGACGCCGATTGTCAGGCGCCTTCAACATGGAGCCCCTCTTGAGGGCCGATATCCTGAGCCTCCCATACGGTTCGGGAAGCGGCTTCGTAAACCCGGTGGTGAACGGCAACGGGTACGTCTTCTGCGTCAAGATCGGAAAGAGCCCGAAGCCTTGGTTCAGGTACGTGCCAGTCGACGACAACTGGTCGCTCCGCCACACCGAGGACGGCCAACCGCTGATCTCATCGGACACACTGCTCTCCCTCCGCGTCGCTGATCCACAGAACGCGAGCGCCGAGCGGTGGCTGCCTGATGAGGTCTACGACCACGCGTTCGACGCGTGGGAGGCTGCACGCGACAGCGTCTACAACGCCTGGCAAGAGCTAACCGACCCAAATGCGTTCCAGCCCGACCTGCCACTGTCCTTCCGGGACGCCTACGCGCTTGTGTTTCGGAAGGGCGGATACCTCGGCAGAGACTCTCAGATCGCGCTCGCCAATCGCCTTCGGAGCGTCCCATCCGCCAAAGTGTCGCGTCAGGTCCGCGGGGCTCTCAACCAGGGGCGCACGGACGAGGAACGCATCAAGCTCATCGCCGAGGTGCTCGACGAGGCTGGAATCAGCGCGCCACCGCCACGCGAGCCACTCCCCGATGTCGAAAAGCATGAAGTCCGCCTCGTGACCTGGCTTGCTGTGAAAGGCACCCGGGCGCTCGAGGAGGCAGCCCAGTGACCTTCGATCCACGGCACTCGGTCGATCAAAGCTTGCACCACCTCGCGCAGCGACTCGATCCGATCATCAGCACCACACTGGCGCCCAGCCTCGGCGGCCTTCCGTGGCCGACAGTCCTGAGTGAGCTCGACAAGATGAAGGGCAAACCACCGAAGTCATACTCTGCGGCCGACCTGCAATCGCAACTCAGAATGATCACCGAACGCCTCGGCAAACTCGGGTTCCCGTTCGATGACCACACCCGCCTAGTCACCACACTTGGCAACGAGCTACGGATCGTCCGCAACCGGTGGGCACACCACGATGACCTGACGACACTGGATGCCTGGCGCGCAAACGATTTCGCGGTACGACTCCTGGAACACTTCGGCGACGACCAGGGTGCCGTCGATGCGCGAAAGCTACGTGATGAAGCATTCGATGCCTTGGTGGAGGCGAGAGTCATCGCTGAGCACGTCGCACCGACACCGCCGCAACCGCACACCGAGGCTTCGGAGCCCGACGCCGAAGCTGAGTCGGACTCGGACATCGTCCGCCCAGACCCTTCCGTGTTAAAGCGTTCCGATTCGGTGAGCACCCCGACTATCGGCTCCGGCCGGTCGGAGTTCGAGCCGTGGACAGTCGTCGTGGTCGGTGATGTCGATATTCTCGACGCTTTGCCGAAAAAGGTCGCCAAGGAACAAGTCCGTGCTGTCGCGACCGAGATCGCCGAGTTCGAAGGCCCGATACACATCAATCGACTTGCCCAGCTCACGGCTGCATCCTTTGGAGTCCAGCGGCTCTGGCCAGCGCGCGAGAAGAAACTGATCTACCAGATCAAGCAGACCGGACTGGTCATCGATGATGACAAGTGCGTCTGGCCAACCGATCTCGACCCAGCGACGTGGACCGAGTTCCGGCCCAACGACAGCACTGTCGATCGACCCTTCACCGAGATCAGTCCAGCCGAGATCGCCAACGCAATGCGCTTGCTCCGAGCTGATACCCCGGAGATCAGCGACGCCGACCTCGACGCGGCGACCCTCCGAACCTTTGGACGGAAGCGCAAGACGAAACAGTTTGCTGCGCAACTCGCGCGGGCCCGACATCTCCTTTAATGCGGAATGATGACCAACTCACTCCAGGGTCCCGTCGAGTTCCTGGATCGCGTCCTCCACCGCCGCGGCAACCTCCCGGAGGAATCGGTTCTGATCTGGCGAAGCGCTCACCGTCGGAATAGGCGCACCGCGATCGTAGACATCGGCCGCGATGATTTTGGCCCTTTCGAATGTCGATCCCGGCCCCTTCTGCAGATAGGCAGTCTGCCAACCCTGCCGCACCTCGTCGCGTAGTCGGCGCTGTGTCAGTTCCACAAGCCGGCTTGTGATGGCGTGGGACAGCGAGTCCACGATTGCCTGCCTCTCGTCATCGCTTGGCTCCCCTCCGATCCATCGCTCAGGCTGCTGGAGCATTAGGTAGACCTGCATCTGCAAGAAGTAACGAAGATTGGCTACCGGTTTCAAGTTTCCGTACTCGTCGTCCCACCCCTCGGCGAGGCGACGGCTGAGAGCTTTCACCCGAGTCCAATGCTCCTTGGGTGCGTCGGGATTGAAATCAAGCCCCAGAGTGCCGCGCCATCGTACATGGAACGTCTTGGCAGCCTCCGTTACCGCCAGCGAGAGATTCATACGGTTAAATACCGGCCGGCTAGGACCAGCGTCAGCGGCTAGTTCCGGGTGCCCGAGTAGCTTTAGCGCAGCATCGAGTTGCGAGATCGAGCGCGAGCCAGCCTTCTTGTTTGCATCTAGCTTGCCCTGAATGCCGCCCACGAAGAAGCTGGCCTGGTCAACTCTGAGTCGCAGGATTCGTTCGGCGGCAGGGCCGAGTTCGTCACCAATGGACTTGAGCACGTTGTCGACCGACGCCAGGACGTGTTGTTTACGATCGGTGAATCCAGGTAGATTGTCGCCTTTGACCTGGTCGAGATGTGTGAAAATGGTGTGGAGCTTGCCGGCGTTGCCGGACACAGCGATTCCTTTGAGGGCGGCCACTGCAGCGGCCTGCATCGGCTGCGCGGCGTTGTCGACGAGGAGAATCGCATCGACCTCCTGTAGTCGAGTGGCAACATGAGTAGACAGCGTCGCGACGGACCTAGGCGTATGTCCGAGACCCTCGCCGTCGACGAGCACTAGTCGAATAGGCTCGGAGACCCAGTCGGGCTGGAAGGGGCCGGACACTCGAATTCCGTTGACCAGTGGCGTCAGGAGGCTTCCGAATAGAGGCGCATAGTTGCTGGAGAACCGCGTTACCTGGGTGATGAAGGCGGAACGATCTGCGGACTCCCATGTCCACGTGGTTGGCCACCCTTGTCGGCTTCGCGTTACCTTGCCGAGCCTTAAGGCCGCGAAACGCTTTTCGATTTCGTCAATGAGTGAGTCGACGATGAGATGGAACTCTTCGGACTGCCGGAGATCATTGTCGAGTCGTTCCTCGATCACTTCTTCCAGGACTCGCTCATCTTGTTCAGCTTGGGTCTCAACGGAGCGAAGTTGACCTGCGTAGCGGCCAACGACTGACTTCACTGCCGAAACAGCTTCAGTCACAACCTTATTGGTTGTTTCAAGATCGACTGAACCAAAGTCACTGGGGTCGAACGTGAGCTCATGATCGTCGTCGTCGTCATCATCGTCGAAGTCATCAGCGTCTGCCAGCGGCGCGCCACGCCCGAGTACGTAGCTGAACCGGTACCGCTGATTAATGTGATCTAGGAGGCGCCTTCTGATCTCGTCGTCGGAGCGCTCCCTGAACGCAGCGAGCGCCGCTTCGGAGACGTTCTCTGTCAGATAGTCGATCACTTGGTCGCGGGGAACAAAGGTCACGACGGCCTTGTATGTCTCGTCAGCGGTGGTGATCAATTCGGTGTCGGAAACCGTCGTCTTCGCGGTTGACGTCGATGGAAAGCGTTCATTGTCCGGATCGGTTCCCAGCATTTGTCGGACGACGGTCGTCTTTCCGGCACCAGTGGTGCCGAGCAGTTGTACAGTGCGGTAGCCTTCGTCGCTGCCCGGTATTGGCAGCAACTCGTCACGAAGGTTTGCGTAATCGGTTTCTGCGATCTCCATTCCCTCGTAGAAGATGTCAACCACGCGGGAGTCAAAGCGGGTTATCGCCGTAGCACGGGACGTGATCTCCCAGAGTTCCGGATTGCTGAGCAATTCGTTCAACTGTTTTACAAGTTCAGTCGCCTCCGTCTCGTCGCGGGTACCCAGGCCGCGCCGAACGCGCCGACCTGTCTTGCCCGTCGCAACATCCAGACGCGCAGGATGTCGGAAAATCACGGACCACGACTCTCTCCCTTGGGTGCGACTCTTGCTTGCTGTGTAAAACTTCATTTCCCTCCTACCTCGTTGTTCCAGTGATGTTCCGAAACTGAGTATTAGCGATGCTAGACGCGCTGTCAAGCCCTATCTGGAACATCATCGGAACAACAGAACATGCGGGTGTGTGGATGGCGGATCGAGCAGTCATCGGGGCGTTGAGCGCATGCACATGACTGCGTTTCCACCATGTGCGAGGCGCGGTACGCGCGTTGTTCCAGGCCCGAGTCAGTCCGTTGCGATCGCAGTCGCGATCGGAACTTGCAGTTGGGTCGCGATGGGTGTGTACAGGTCGACTCCCTGTTCGGGTGTCCTGAGCGACAGGATCAACGAATACCGCACCGGCATATCGATCCGGTCCTGCCGCTTGTTGTTCTTCCACCAGCCACCAGCGGGGTACACGGCGACTGAATTGCATTGTGCCAATTCACTTCCCGTGCCATGCCACTCGTCTTGATGTAGTGATCCGAGGTGGCGTTGACGCTCGCCGAGGAGCCACCTCTCAGAGGTTGTTCCCGCGCCTGCTCGACCGGCTTCTTGAGCTTGAGCGTTGCGGTTGATTCGAGCAGCGAACTGCTGGCCACTCTCCAACGCTCCCTGCAAGTCGGACCGAAGCGAGTGAGACGGATAGGCGTACCGCTGCCGCCATCCGCGTCGCGATGCTGACGGCTCGATGAAGTACGACAATGTGATCCGAAGCCGAACCGCCGCAGACCCGAGCTCTTCGAGGGCCTCAGTTGGCCATGGGAGCTTGTGCAGCCGGAATCGGCGCATTGTGTAATTGCTGCCATCGAATGGTACGAAATGGTCCTGGGTGACGAGCGTAACCGCCCGTCGCGATGAGTTGAGGACGGAGTGTTCGGCAGGGACACCCCACCCGTAGCGACGCAGCTGCTCAATCCGAGCGGCTTTGGGCTGATTGGCCTGGACGTTGCGGGCCATCGCCGGTGTCCATTCGGCCTCGTGCGTAAGTAGGCCGCGGATCGTCTCCGGCCAGTAGTCGGGGTACCTCGCCATTGCGAGCGCAGCCAAACGTGCGGCCTGCGCGGTTGCGGCGCTCGTGGCGTTCGCTGAGGTCAGGGCGATGTCATTTTCGTTCCCCGTCGACCGAAGTGAAAGGCCCGGGAGTTTGGTTTCGAACATCTGGCCGCCGTCGGTGAGGACATTGCCGCCCTCCATACAGATGTCCGGCTTGATCGGTGCGATGCGGTGGCGGAACCTCATCGATGTACGGCTGTGGGGCGACAGGCCGCCAGCCTCTCCCAATACTGACCATCCCGCGTACTGCGGATGTTGGGGCGATTCGGTCAGGTTGGTGAAGGCACCAACCGTTAGTGCGTTCCATGCTTGGGCGGGATCTTCGATCGCGGCAAGGTCGGAGTGGTCGGCATAGTCCTTCGTGTAGGTGTCGACGTTGCCTGCAGCTACGACGATGAGGCGTGCATTGTCGGGATCGGGCTCCGAGATGAGCCGGAATCGATCGCCGTCCCTTGTGGTTTCGGTGCCAACTGCGAGGGCATCGACTGCAGCTGACCACAAGGTCGGGTCGCCGGGGTTGTCGGGCCTTGTGCTCAGCGTGAGGGCGAATACGCGGCGGCGTTGAGCGGTAATTTCGGGGAGTGCCACTGCCTGGACCGTGGCGCTTCCGTAGTCCAGGGGATCGATCCGGGCTTCGCGTGGACCGGGTTTCATTCGCACGGACTCGAGGCGATGGCGGAGCTGTACAGGCTCGCGGCTCTGCAGCGCCGCGTCCAGGTTATCGCCGTACAGGGCAAGGCCAGCCATCGACGTGCCGTGACCCCGGGGGTCCGAGTCTGTTCCCGAAGCGCCGATTATGGTGTGCAGGTCCTCGGGAGCGAGTGACGATGCGATCAGCACGTGGCTGCGCAGCACGCCTGTGTCGAGGTGACAAACCGCTGGTGCGCTGCCGTCGGCAGTGCTCAAGCGTTCGACCAGGTCCTGGACGTATTCGTCCTGTTCAGGAGCGGGTAGGTCTTCGATCGTCTCGATGAATTCCGGCTCTCGGATCTCCGCCAGCGGCACGACTGTGAACGGCAGCGGTTCGAGTTGGTTCCAGGTGGCCTCGACCCACACTACGAAGCGGTCACGTAACTGGATCGACCGAGGCAGCATCCGAAGCTCGTAGGCACTCACGAACCCATAGATGGCTTCGAAGTCACCGTTCGAAGTGTCGAGCCAAAGCTCCCACCAATGCTGCCCGCGCAGCGGGGGTTCGCCTTCAGACGTCCACAGATCGGCGAGGATGGCTTTACGGATTCGTGAGATGTTGGCGACGAGGTCTTGATTCGGCGGCTGCCCAGTCTGCGTGCTGCCATGGAGGTAGTCCTCGAACAGCTTCATGAAGGCTGCCCTGTGCTCGTCTGCGACCCACACGGTTGCCCGCTCGGGTGCATCCTCGATCGCTGGCTTAACCGAAAGCAACAGCCAGCGAGGCTGTTTCGGAGTCCTTCGGTGGGCGGTCATCCGGTTCAATGACTCAAGCTTCAACGGGTACGACGCACCCTCGCCTTCGAGAACGAGGATTATTCCCTGTGACGCGAGCTCATCGTCAAGAAGCTCAAACTCTTCACGGTCGCTATCGAGTTCATCGAATGCGCCAGCCAGCTCTTGCTTGCGGGCAGCGCCGTGCAAGCTCCGATTTACGCTCCGGCGCTTGAATCCGCCACCCCCACCGCCGGAGTAGCGATCGAAGCTCTCAGCTGTGGTGTATCCCTGAACGTAGAGGTGGTCGAGCGGCTGGTCCTGTTCAGCCAATGGTGGCCGATCGCCGAGCAGTGAGTGCCGCGATGAGATCGTCGCGCTCCACCATCGTCTCGCCCCGCATCAGGACCGATTTGGCCGCAGACTCTGCGGCTTTCACCAAGTCTGCGTGACTAAGTCCCTCTGTGTAGTCGCCTAGCTTCGTAAGACTGCCCTTATGGACCAGGGAGCCGAGCCGGGCTCGCATCACCGCGGCGGCTTGTCGAGCGTCCGGGAGGGTGTAGTCCAGGACCGCGTCGAAGCGCCGAAAGAGCGCTTTGTCGAGGATGGAGCGGTGGTTAGTCGCCGCGATCACGATCGATTCGGGACTCGAGTTCTCGAGGAATACGAGAAAAGAGTTCAGGATTCGGCGAGCTTCGCCGACGTCGTTTCCCGAGCGGTCGGCGCCTAGCGCGTCGAACTCATCGAACAGGTAGACGCCCCGCTCCGCCGCGACAGAGTCGAATACGATGCGTAGCTTCGCTGCGGTCTCACCCATGAACTTGCTGAGCAGACCATCGAGACGAACGGTGAACATCGGCAGCGACAGCTCAGTGGCAAGAACCGATGCGGTCATCGTCTTCCCGGTTCCTGGCGGACCTACAAGGAGTAAACGATGCGCGGGTGCGAAACCATGTTCAAGCAGGTTCTTTCGCTGACGCTGCTCAGCGAGCAGTTGCTTGATCTGTCCAGTTCGCTCTGGTGGAGCTACCAGCTCACGAAGGTGAACCTGAGGGTGTGACACCTCGACCAGTTCGGCCAACTCGCCACGAACTCGCGGAAGCGAGGTGACGTTCGAGAGGGGAGCGCGTTCACGGGACGCGTCTACAGCTTCCTTGATGTTGGTGGCAAGGACGTGGTGCCCCTGTCGTGCTTCGCGTGCAGCGATCTGCAGTGCGACGGAGTAGAAGGCTGCGTCGTCGCCTGCCGCGTGATTGCGGACCATCGCGGTGATGTGCTCGCCCAGGCCAGCCATGACGCCTCCCTCCTGGCGGAATATCCTGCGTAGATCGTACGGTGTTACACGGTGTGCGATACAGATAGATCGCCGAACCGCTGCTTCTAGCAGCGAGCCAGACGAACGGGGTATCTGTCGCTTCGATCGAAGGGGCTCACCGACTTGAAGAGTGCCAGCTGGAGGTGGGCACGATACTTGCTCCCGCTCTAGCTCTCCTCGAGCACAGGTTCTGGTGACTCTCCAAACATGCGGCGCCAGAGCGCTCCGACTTCGTCGGCGAACTGGATGTCGGCGCGGACCTCGACGTCGCCGTCGACCACGTACAGCACACCTGACGACTGGCCTGCCGGGATGACGCGCGGGAACTGGTCGAGCATTTGCTGCTGAACGTGTTGGATCACCTGAACTCTGACCACCACAAGCGGACTATTCCGTACACAAAAAGATCAGGTCGCCTGCGACCTGATCTTTTTGCGTTGGGCCGGCCTACCGGCCGGCGTCAGACCCGCTGCACGGCCGGGGGATTCCAGGCTCCGGTGAGAGCGGCTTGTTGCGGGGCGTACAACCGCAGCGTCACGCCCAGCGGTCCACGCGGAGTGGGCAACCAGTTGTCGACCAGCTCGGGACCCGGGTTCGTGTGCTGGAGGTGGAGATCCAGGGAACCGTCGTCGTTGAACCGCAGGTCGTCGCGGTCGCCGATCGCGTACCGATCGATCTCGTTGCCGACCTGGTAGCCCTCGGCGTCGTACATGGTGACCGACCAGAACGCGTCGACGGGCGGCAGCTCACCGGCCGCGAAATGTAGGCGGTAGTCGTTCTCGCCGGACAGCGGTTCGCCGTCGGAATCGGTCAGCAGCAGCGGGTAGATCGCGTCCTCGGGCGGATTCGCCCCGAGTCCCGCGAGAGTGACCTGTGCGCGGGCGAGATAATCGATGCCGTACACCCCGATCGATTTCGTGACGATCTCCCAGCCGTTGGCGACCCGGCCGAGCCGCAGGACATCGGTGATGGCCGCGAGAGCCGACTTCGCGCCCCGTTCGATTTCGGCGATGTCGTCGGACCCGAAGCGCGTCGCGTCGAAGTTGCGTCCGGGGACGAGACCGAGCCCTGCGATCCGCATCAGTACGGAGTTGTCGGTGACGTGTGGCGGGACGACCTTCAGCACCTCGGCGGCCCGACTGAAGAACTCGACTGCCGACATCGCATTCACGATGCGCAGTGGTTCCGCGGACGGATCGACCGGTTCATCGGATGTGGTGACCGGTGATCCGAGCGCCGTCACCGACAGGCCCTGCTGGAAGGCGTTGACCGATGGATAGTCGGAAGGCCCGTTCGTCTGGGTTCGGCCGATGACCCAGACGAACGGCGTCGGCGCCGTGATGACCACGGCGTCCTCGATGCCCGAGGTGTCGTGTTCGCGCAGGGCCACGACGTATCGTTGCGCGTCGGTTCCGCTGGTCCGCTTACCCGGTGAGGCGAACACGTCGGTCCACATGTCCAGCATCGGCAGCATGTAGTAGCGGCCGTCGCTGTCGGGCACGTCGATGAGGACCGGACCGCCGGTCAGGTCCAGCCAGGCCGACGAATACAACGTGTCGAAGTTGGGCCGGACCACCGCGCGGAAGTCGGCCGGGGGGAACTCGGACAGATGGTGGAACTGGTTGGCAGGCCCGAAGCCCGGCCGGTCGGCCGCCTCGGGCGAGGTCTGCTGGCGACGACTGACGTCCATCGTCACCAAGGAATAGAGGTACGTGTACGCGTCCGCACTGAGGGTTGCGAGGTCGTCGGACAACCGTGTCATGAGTGGCTCCTTGGCTGGTTGACATCCGGTGGGCAGCGATCGGACTCGCCTCAGGCGAGCGCCTTCGCCTTGAGGGCCGAGAACTCGTTGTCGTCGATGGCACCCGAATCCAGGAGCGCCTTCGCGTCGGCGATCTGCTCCGCTGAAGACTTCGGGCCGACGGACCGGATGTAGTCGTCGGTCTGCTGCCGCAGCTCCTTCTGCGCCTCCAGAGCGCGGCCATGCATACCGTTGCCGCGAGCGATGAGATACACCAGCGCCGACAGGAACGGCACGACGATGAGCACGATGATCCAGATCGCCTTCCACCACCCGGACAACTCACGGTCGCGGAACAGGTCGGTGATGATGTTGAACAGGATCATCAAGTAGGCGACGAACGCGAAGATCACGAGCGTGTACCAGATGAAATCCCAAAACGAGTCCCACATTTGTCTCTCCTTCGGGTGAGGCTATTCGCAGCGGAACGACGGTTCTCGACCGGCCGATGGCAGGTCGTCTGAGAATCAGGATGTCGGGGTCGGCGGTTGATCGGATCACCCGGCTCGTATGAGTTGCGATGGCGGGCAACGTCTACTCCGCGGGCCGATCGAGCTGCTGCCCGTCACCGTCCGTCGCCGGCTCTCGCGAATCGAAACCGTTGTGCGACAGCGCTGTTGTCGCCCGGCGGCGGATGGAATCGACGATCAACTCCCCGGAACCCGGCGACGGAGGCATCCGTACGACGGGATGACCGATGACGGCGGGACGGTCGGACCGGCCGGTGCGAAGTGGCACGAGATCCTCCGGTGTCTGGCGGGTGGGGATCTCGAATGGTCGTCCGTCGGCGTCATTTCGTCGTCATCCGAACAGGACTATTTTCCGGCGCGGACGCGCGGCGCCGCGATTATTATTTCCGCCAGACCTTCGCGACATGGGTCGTGGGGACGGCGATGGGGGCTGCGTGGTGGACGACGCGAGCCGACACCTGCCACCGACCCTCCGGCTGCGCACCTCCCGACCGACGCTTCCGCCGGGTTTCGTCCCACGGCCGCGGATCGACCGGCAACTGCATCCGCGAGGCCGTCGTCACGTCACCGTGGTCACGGCAGGCCCCGGATACGGCAAGACCCTCGCGGTGGCAGCCCATCTCGCCGACCGCGGCGATCGACACAACGCTGCTTGGCTGTCCGTCAGTGACGTGGCCGGGCTGCCGACGTTCTGGGGCGACTTCCTCGGCGCGTTGTCGGCGGCGCGGATATCAGGTGAGTCCCTGGCGGAGATGGCGCCCGGCAACGACTTCTCGCTGTCCGACGTCGACCACATCGCCGATGCTCTCGCAACGTACTCCACACCGTTGACCGTTGTTCTCGACGAGGTGCAACGCATCACCGATCCCGTTGTGCTGGAATCGATCGCGCGCTTCATCGCGTCGCAACCCGACCAGGTCCACCTGGTCGTCATCTCGCGCACGACCCCCCGCCTGCATCTGCGGAGACTCCAGCTCGACGATCGGCTCACGGAGATCGGCGCTGACGACCTCACCATGACGAGAGGCGAGGTCGGCCAGTTCGCCGAGCGTGCCGGCGCGGAACCCATGTCCGACGACGACGTGGTGGGGTTCTGGCTGCGCACGGAAGGCTGGCCTGCGGGTGTCCGACTCGCGCTGCTGAGTGCGGGGACAGCGGGACTGCGCGCGTGGCTGGATCGCGGCCACGACGAGCTGATCGCGTCGTACCTGCTCGAGGAAGTGCTCGAACAGATCCCGCCGACCGACCGCAAGTTCTTGCTCGCGAGCAGTGTCGCCGAGGCACTCGACCCTGCGCTCGCAGAAGCGATCACGCTTCGCCCCGACTGCCGCCGGATCCTTGCGTCGCTGGCCGACGCCAACCTGTTCACCGTTCGGCTCGAGGGCCGACCGGACTGGTACGCCTACCACCCGCTGTTCCGGGAGCTGCTGGCCGAACGTCTGACCGCCGAGAACCCGGACGCGCCGGCCGAACTACATCGTCGCGCGGCGACGTGGTTCGTCCGCGCCGGCGACCCGATCTCGGCAATCCGACATCTGGCGGCGGCATCGGACTGGGAGGCGTTACTCGAGGTGCTGGGCGGTGGTGCGGTTCCGCTCGTGCTCTCACCGCAGTCGGGTGAGCTCGCCGCCGCGTTGGCGCCGGCGGTCGATGAGGCTGCGCGTCGGCCGACGGCGGAGACGCTGCTCGCGGGCGTGATCGTCGCATTCCACGACCGTGACTTCGGCGTCATGTTCCATCGTGCGGACGCAGCCGAGGCCGCACTGTCACGTCGGGCGGGCGGGAGTTCCGCGACCGCCGAGATCATCCTCGCCCTTGCCGCGATGGTGCGTGCACGGGTCGAGGCGGTCGGCCACGTGGTGAGTCGCTGCGATGCCGTGTTCGCGTTGGCGACCGCGCCGTCGAATGTCGGGTTGCCCGCGGCTCCGGCCTACGCACTGATGGCTCGGGCCAATCGCGCCATGGGCCTGGTCCACCGGGGCGATGTCGACGACGCGGTGGCCGAGCTCGAGAGCGTGCACGCGGCCGCGGAGGCGCGCGGAATGGGCTTGATGGCCGTTGCCGCGCAGGCGCACCTGGCGTTGACCGATCTCATCGTCGGCGATCTCGCACGGACGGCCGAGCGGGTCGCGACAGTCGAATCGATTGCCCGACGACGAGGTTGGCTGAAAAAGCCGCAGATGATGGCGATGTATGCGGCGCAGGCCCTGCTGCTGCTCGAGCGTCACGACCTCACCGCGGCCGAGTCGGCGATCGACACGGCTCGCCTGACCGTCGGTGAGGCATCCGACACTGCGGCTCTGCTACTGGTCGAGATCGCGGCGGTGGGCGTCGCGGTGACCCGCCGGGACACCTTCGGGGCCCGGGCGGCGGAAGGCCGCATGAGGGTGGTCGCCGCACGATGTGGTCCGCTGCCGGCACTTCTGGGCAGCTGGTGTGCGGTGGTGTCGGCGGAGGTGTCCATTCTCGCGGGTGATGCGGCGTCGATCGTCGGGATGTCGGTCGTGGCAACGGGATTCCCGCCCGCAGACGCGGTCGGTGCCTACCCCGAAGCGCTCGGCCGGATCGTCCGGGCCAGGGCGTTCGTCGAACTCGGCCGGCCGGCCGACGCGATCTCCCAGCTGGGGCAACTGACCGAGTACGCCCCGTTTCGGTTGCAGGCGGTGGACGCGGGGGTGCTGTGGGCAGTGGCCGCGCACCAATTGCGCCGAGACTCGGTGGCGCTCGATCACATCGCCGCCGCGGTTTCCCTGGCTGCCGAGGTCGGACAGGTCCGCCCGTTCGCGGTGGCAGGTGAACCGGCACGTGCGTTGCTGGCGTGGCATGTGCGGATCGCGGGGCCGCGGGTCGATCTCGGGTTCGTCCTCGATCTGCTGGGGATCCTCGGCGACGATGCACCGCAGACCGGTGATCTCGACGTCCTGGAGTCGGTCGAGGATCCGCTGACCGAGCGCGAGCTGGTCGTTCTCCGCTACCTTCCGACGATGTACAAGGCGGCAGAGATCGCGGCGGACCTGTTCGTGTCGGTCAACACGATCAAAACCCACCAGCAGGCGATCTATCGCAAACTGGGAGTGTCGTCGCGACGTGACGCGGTCGATCGAGCTCGCGAACGAAATCTGCTGTGAGACAGCGCGAACGAATCCAGTTCACGGCTGCTCCGAGTGTCCCCGCAGCGAGGCGACGATAGCCCGGGCGGGTATCCGACCCACCGCGGTGAGTTGCGCACCGGCCGAGTCACTGCCGAGAAGAACGGCTCCGTGCAGGTGTACTCCCAGACGATCGCGAGGCCGGAGAGGCCCGGTGCGATCGTGGTGGCGAGGTTCTCGACGTCCTCCAGGGACAGCAACTCGACCAGCGAGCCGGCGAGCGAACCGAGTCCGTCCCGAGTCATGTCCTCGAACTCTGCGACGCTCACCGTGCCGTCCGCCCCGCGAGTGATGAGCAGCAGATCGAGTACGCGAACGAGGTGGTTGTCCACCAAGCCGGTGAGCTCGGCGCACACGTCGCCGTAGACGGACGATGCACCGGTGGGGAGTTCCACCACGACGTAGTCGACCGGACCGAGTTCTGTGGTCACCGGTGCCCCTTTCGCGCGTTGTGGGGAGAGTGTGCCCGGCCGGTCGGCAGGTGTCGTCATGCTGAATGGATGAGTGACGCCCCGCGCGGGCGACGAAGACTCTTGGAAAGACGAATTGACTAAAGGCGATGCAGGTGTGGCGCGCATTAAACGAAAGTGTGCTGCCGATCAGCAGCGTGCAGTCCGCGCAGATCAGTTGACGGGGTCCGAACAGTGCCTCGTTGCGTAGGGTTCGCCCCGTCGAAGAAGTCGCTGCGTCAGACGAATATGGTCGTAGGTTCGGGTCGGGAGGAAGGAACCATGCTGCGCATGTTGGAGACTGACGGCACCGGTTTGTCGAAGGAAGTCATCGAGGCACTCAAGCTCAGAGGTCACAATCAGTCGCAGATCGCGGAGATGTTTGGAGTTACTCGACAAGCCGTATCTTGGCACCTGAAGACGTATGGAGGGACGAGGTCGACACGTCAGGTCTTGAACGACCACTGGCCGTGGGAGACCTCTAGCGAACATTGCGGCGCCATTCCGTATCGAAGACTGCGTGATCACGCCGAGTGCGTAGTGACTGGTGGTCGTGAAATGAGCATGGACAAGCTCAAGCGATTACAGGCTTGGTGGCGCAAGATGCAAGACGAGGACCTCGTCGTCGAGTTCGATCCGGGTTTAGAACCGGTCCAGAGGGTGAGCACGTCCGGCGGGTTTGCCTACCGCCAACGTGCAAGTGTCGACGGTGAGTTGTTGATCAGGGTCAACGGATTCACGCGTTTGACCGACGAAGGGAAGACGCTCTGGGCGCGGCCTGACGCCGGGGAAACGAAATAATTGCTGAACATGGCCGTCTCCCGGTCGGGGGTTAGGACTAACGTAGCGCGGGTCATCTCTTGTACATACGCGGCGCAACAGCCAGATTGGCCGTGACGAACCGGAGGTGCCCATGGACAAGCCCCGCGATCGCGACCCCGACGGTCGCGCGCGTCAGGCCCGGCCACGTGACGAGCTGGGACGGCCGCTGCCCTATGGCGAGCGCGGCGTCGAGCCCGTGTCCGAGGAGCCGTTGCCGCCCGACGAGACGATTGCGCTGGCATGGCGGTTGCTCGAGGAGGGTCGTCCGTTCTCCGCGCACGAGGTGTTCGAGACCCGCTGGAAGTCGTGTCCGCCGGCGGAGCGTCCGCTGTGGCAGGGACTGGCCCAGCTCTGCGTCGGACTGACCCACCATCGTCGTGGCAACGCCGTCGGCGCGCGACGCCTCTACGACCGCGCGGCTGCGCGATTGACGGAGTACGAGCAGTCGCACGGACCGACGTACGGGATGGACCTCGCCGCGATCCGCGCCCGTGCTCTCGAGGAGATCGACTCCGATCCGACCTGAACCGCGTCACACCGTCCGATAGCGCAGCAGCGAGACGCCCAGCTCGAAGGCCTTGGTGTCGACGAGCCGCAGGGTCGGGATCTCCAGACCGGCCGGGAACAGGCGCCGCCCCGATCCCTGGACGGTCGGGTAGACGAACAGCCGGTACTCGTCGACGAGACCGGCGCCGATCAGGGTGTGGCACAGGCTGATGCTGCCGGTCACGACGATGTCCTTGCCATCGGCGTTCTTCAGCGCGGTGACCTCATCCACGACATCGCCGGACAGCACCGTCGAGTTCTGCCAGTCCGGGTCGGTCATCGTGCTCGACACCACGTATTTGTCGACGGTGTTCAGGTAGTCGGTGATCCCGGTGGCGTCCTCGGTCTGGTGCGGCCAGAAGCTGCGGAAGTCCTCGAAGGTCTGCCTTCCGACGAGCAGACCGTCGGCCTCGGCGTCCTGTCGGTGCGACTCGGCCATGAGGTCCGGCGCCTCGACGGTCGGGTCGAACCAGTCGGTCACCATCTCGATCGAGCCGTCGAGCGTCATGTTCTGGGTGATCGCCAGCGTTCGCATGCTTCTCCTGAAGAGTCGTCGCAATGTTCTCCCAGATACCGACCGGCGGGGCGGGCGATAGTCATCGGGGGATCAGCGCGACGGCCGCAGACAGTTCTCGACGATCCGGTCGACGAGTTCGTCGTCGCCGATCCCGGGCGCGGCCAGTGCCAACGATCCCGTCGAGGACAACATCGCGATCCCGTGTACGCCGACCCACAGCTCGGCTGCGCGCAGCTCGGAAGCGTCGACGGTGCCGCTGTTCTCGATCAGCGAGACCAGCCAGGCGAACAGTGGCCGTGAGGTGGTGCGAAGGTCGGCCCCGCCGCCCTCGAGCAGGTCGTGCCGAAAGATCAGGGCGAACATCGCAGGTCGACGACGGGCAAACGCGACGTACGCGAATGCGACGTGCCGGATGTTCTGGGGTACCTCGCCCGCCGCACGCATCAGTTCCGACGACAGGTCCTCCAGGCCTTCGCGGGCGATGGCCGCCAGAAGCGCGCGGTGCGTCGGGAACCATCTGCGGGGAGCGCCGTGTGAGACGCCCGCGCGGCGTGCGATCTCGCGTAGTCCCACATCTGGTGAGCCGGTCTCCTCGAGCAATTCGACGCCGGCACGAACCAACGCGATCCTGGTCTTCGCTGACTCCACGTAGACAGTGTCACCCATGCTCGGGTAGACACTGTCTATGCGCGAGAGAACCAGGCTGTCGTACGCCCTGTGTCGGTACGTTCTCATCGGTCCGGCACTCGTCCTGTGGGGGAGACCCCGGATAGCGGGCCGCGAGCATCTGCCCACCACCGGGCCGGTCATCGTGGCTGCGAATCATCTGTCCGTGCTCGATTCCTTCTACCTGGCTCTGGCCGCGCGTCGACCGGTGACGTTCCTCGCCAAGCGCGAGTACTTCGAGCGGCCTGGTCCCGTCGGTCGCCTGCAACGCTGGTTCTTTCTCACCCTGGGGCAGATCCCGGTCGATCGTCGTGGCGGCACGGAAGCGTCGTCGGCGCTCCGACGAGCGGTGGAGATCCTGGATGACGGGGGAGCCTGGGGAATCCACCCCGAGGGCACCCGATCCCCGGACGGGCGGATGTATCGCGGACGGACCGGGGCCGTGCGGGTGGCGCTGATCACGGGTGCGCCGCTCGTACCCGTTGCGATCTCCGGGACCGGGCGAGCGGATGGCCGGTTGCCAGGCAGACGCAGGGTCACGATCGACATCCTCCCGCCGATCGACCTCGGATGCGGAGACGTCGCCGAGGGCCGAATCCGCGTCCTCACAGACGAACTGATGGCGACGATCTGCGAGCGGTCCGGACAGAACTACATCGACGAGTACGCCAGGCGGTGGACCAGCGGCGAAGGGCGGCCCGGCGCTGCGTAAATCATCGAAAGGGCGGGACCCCTTACCGCGGTGTCAGCTCGACGATGGCCAGCGGACGCGTCGTCTTCTTCTGGTAACCCGCGTAGCGACCGCGGTTCACCTCGTCGACGAGGACGAAGCGTCGGGCGTAGTCCGGGTCGTCGGGGTAGGTCGCCCGCGCGGTGACCTGGATCCGGCGCCGACCCACCTGGACCTCGACATTCGGATGGGCCTTGAGGTTGGCGAGCCACCCCGGCGGTCGCGGCGACCCGCCGTTCGACGCGACCACCAGGTAGGCCTCGCCGTCGCGGGCATAGGTCAGTGCGTTGCACCTCGCCTCACCCGTGCGGCGCCCGATCGTCCGCAGCAGCAGCGTGGGATTGCCCATGAGCAGGCGGTGGCCGACGAGACCGCCCGAATGCTCGTACAGCCACTGGTGGGTCTGAAGTGCTCGGATGAACAGCGAGGTCATTGGTCCACTATCGCCGAACCGCGATCGGCGAACCGGCTGAAACACCGGTTCGCCGGTCGACGCTCCGCTCAGCTGTCCCCGCTCGCCACGCGCTGTGCGAATCCCGCGAGGTGGGTGCGCAGCGCGGCAATGCGTTGCTGCCGCACGGTTTCGGGGTCGTCGGTGCCGAAGATGGCCGACGGCTTGGCGCGGACGTTCGTCGAACATTCGAAGTTCGAGCAGATCAATGTCCCGACGGTGTTGCCCTTGCGGCCTGCGGCGCCGGCGAACTTCGCGCTGAAGAAGGCGACCTCATTGGGCAGCTGGACATCTTCGCAGAACGAGCACAGCGGACGGTTGCGCGGCTGGCGGCCGCCGAGTCGCAGCATGATCCCGACGACGTCGTCGTCGGTCGGGATGACCACGTATCCGACCATCGGGAGCTTCGGATCCCGCCAACCGGCGAAATCCAGCTTCTCCCAGTAGAACTCGTCGAAGTCGGGTGGGAGGGTCATGCTCTTGCGTTCGCGTAGCGAGGCGTTGACGAACGACGAGCGAATCTGGGCTTCGGTCAAGGAATGCATGGCTGTGTACACCTCAGGTGTCGGAGGATGGAGGAGGGCACGATTCGACCGGCGCGGTCCACAACAAGGGACGCGCGCCGGTCGGGGCGGGGTGCTCAACCGTCGGCGCGCACGACGCCGACGACCTCCTCACGCCCGAAGGGCGACACTCGGACAGACACGAGGACCGATGGTGGACCTCCTGGTGACCGCTGTCAACCCGTTTCGCGGTGACTCAGCCGGCGAGGAGTTTCGCGATGCGCACCACGCGTTGTGCCATGTGTGCCAGGGCCGCCTTCGTCGCGTCGTCGAGGTCGTTCTTGTTCTCCGGACCCGTGACGTGGGAGACGCCGTACGGGTTGCCGTCGGCGAACTTCAGCCCGTCGGTGTAACCGGGCGGGACGAGGATGCCGCCGAAATGCATCAGCGACGTGTAGAGCCCGGTGAGCGTGGTCTCCTGGCCGCCGTGCGCGGTCTGGCTCGAGGTGAAGGCGGCGTAGGCCTTGTCGGCCAACTTGCCCTCCGCCCAGAGTCCGCCGAGCGAGTCGATGAACGACTGGAACGGCGAGGCCGTGCTACCGAACCGCGTCGGGCTGCCGAAGATCACCCCGTCGGCCCAGACGATGTCGTCACCGCTTGCCGCGGGCAGGTCCTTGGTGGCCTCGTAGTTGGCCGACCACGCCGGATTCTCGGCGAACGTCTCCGGATCCCGCGTCTCGGCGATGTGTCGGACACGAACCTCGGCTCCGGCGGACTCGCCGGCGTCTGACAACGTCTGCGCCATCGCGGTGCCGTGCCCGGTGGCCGAGTAATAGATGATCGCCAGCTTGGTCAATGTGTCGCTCCCGTCTCGGTGATTGGCATATGCCGCCGACGGGTACCCGGAGCACGTGAATCCACACCCACGCGCATGCCGACTACTCGTCGTGGACGGGATTCGTAGCCCCGTCCCCAACGGATAGGCACGACGGTGCTGTTCATCGGCACCTCCGGGTGGCAGTACCGCGACTGGCGGGGTGCGTTCTACCCCCAGCAGCTTCCGCAGCGTCTGTGGTTGGACTACTACGCCCAGCGGTTTCCGACCGCAGAGGTCAACAACACCTTCTATCGGCTGCCGGAGAGGAAGGCGTTCGAGAACTGGGCCGAGACCGTTCCCGCCGACTTCCGGATGGCGGCGAAGATGAGTCGCTACCTGACCCACATCAAGCGCCTCCAGGAGCCGACCGAACCGGTCCAGCGCTTCCTCGACCGGTCGGCGGGACTCGACGGTCGGCTGGGGCCGGTGCTCCTCCAGTTGCCTCCCAACCTCCGCGCCGCGCCCGACGCCCTCGACGAGACGCTCGCGCTGTTCCCGAAGACGATTCAGGTCGCGGTCGAGCCCCGGCACGACTCGTGGTGGACCGACGAGACCCGGTCGGTCCTCGAACGGCACAACGCGGCATTGTGCTGGGCCGACCGGAAGAACCGCATCCTCAATCCACTCTGGCGCACAGCCGATTTCGGATACTTGCGACTTCACGACGGCACGTCGCGACGACCGATGAGCTACGGGACCCGTGCGATCGACAGCTGGCTGCGCCGCCTCTCGGAGTTCTACGACGACTCGTGCGATGTGTACATCTACTTCAACAATGACCCGGGTTGTGCCGCAATCGACAACGCGTTCACCATGATTCGCCGTGCGCAGCGGCTGGGGCTCGCCGTCAAGACCGTCGAGGGTTGATTCGGTCGGTCGGCCGTGCGGCACGGGCGGGTCCATCGTTCGACGTAATCGGAGCACAGTTGCCGCCGACGACGTGGCAGCCCACCCGGCGCTCGGTACGGTGCGAGCATGTCGATCCTGCTGATGCTCGTCGTCCTGCTCGCGCTGCTGGCCGTCCTCGGTGCCGGGGTCGCAGGCATCGTCGTACTGGTGTCCCGGAGGTCGGCGGGTTCGGTTGTGGACGGCTCACGGAATGTCGTGGCCGGCTGGTACCCGGACCCGCAGGACCCGGTCGCGGATCGGTACCACGACGGTCAGACCTGGACCACTCACACCCGGCCCCGCATCGCCGACGGCGGATAGGCAGCCCGTACGCGTCGGGTGACCGGCATCACCGATATTAATTGGTATTTTCCGTACCAATTTATGGTCTACTTGCACCATGCAATTGACCCGCTTCACCGACATCGGCCTCCGAGTCGTGATGCGGTTGGCGGTCGCAGATCAAGGTGGCTCGGTTGCAACAGCTCTCACCACCAAGGACCTCGCCCGGGAACTCGCGGTCCCGTACACGCATGTCGCCAAGGTCGTCGGGAGGCTGTCGGAGATGGGCGTCGTCCATGCTCGACGCGGTCGAACAGGTGGGCTGACGATCACCGAACTCGGCCGCGATGCCCGCGTCGGCTGGCTCGCACGTTCGCTCGAAGGCGATGGCGAGGTCGTGGAATGCGAGGGCGCCCAACCCTGTCCGCTGCGGAATGCGTGTCGGCTCCGGGGCTCGCTGGCCCGCGCGGTGACGGCCTTCTACGAAAGCCTGGACACCGAGACGGTCGCCGACCTCGCCCGCGAGCCGACGAGCGCGGTGTTGTTGTCGCTGACGCCGCGTCCGGCCGGCCATGAATCGTCCGCAATGACAGTTCGACGCCCGGGCTCCTAGAGCGCTCCGGGTCGGCCGGTACGCCGAAAACCCCAGATTTACTGCACACCAACCGATGAGCAGATGAACAAAGGAGTTCTCATGCTGTCTGACACCCAGCGCGCGACGATCGCCGCCACGCTTCCCGCTGTCGAGGGGTCGCTCGCGGAGATCACCCCGCTCTTCTACCGCGGACTCTTCGCCGCGCACCCGGACCTGCTCGACAACCTCTTCAACCGCACGCACCAGAAGTCGGGTGAGCAACCGCAGGCGCTCGCCGGGTCGATCGCCGCGTTCGCGCGGCTTCAGCTCGAACCCGACGTTCGGCGCCAGCGTTTCATCCTGGACCGCATCGCTCACAAACACGCCTCTCTCGGTGTCACCGCTGAGCAGTATGTCGTTGTGCACGAGCATCTTTTCGCGGCGATCGTCGAAGTGCTCGGTGCCGCGGTCACGCCCGAGGTAGCCGACGCCTGGGACCAGCTCTACTGGGACATGGCAGACCTGCTCATCGCTTCCGAGGCGCAGCTCTATGCCGACGCAGCCGTCGATCCCGGGCACGTCTGGCGCGAAGTCCGGGTCACCGAGCGCGTGCAGGTCTCGCCCGACACGATCGCGCTGACGGTGGCAGCGGTCGACGGACAGCTGCCCGGATTCCGTCCCGGACAGTACATCTCGGTGCAAGTGCCGCTTCTCGACGGTGCTCGACAGATCCGTCAGTACAGTCTGACCGGTTCCCCCGCCGAGTCGCGGTGGCGGTTCAGCGTCAAACTCGCCGGCGAGGTGTCGGCGCATCTGCACGAGCAGGTCTTCGAGGGGGATCTACTCGACGTCAGCACGCCCTTCGGTGACCTGGTCCTGCCCGACGACGAGGCGCCGCTTCTGCTCGCCTCGGCGGGTATCGGCTGCACACCCGTCATCGGCTTGCTCACCGCATTGTCGGAGCAGCGCGACACCCGGCCGGTGACCGTGCTCCATGCCGACCGTTCGCGAGACCGGCAACCGCACCGCGGAATGCTGGCCGCCCTTGTCGATTCACTGCCGTCTGGCCGATTGATCCAGTGGTATGAGAGCACGTCACCCCACGTGGTGTCGGACGCGATCCGGGTCGGGCAGATGACACTCGACGACGTCGACGTCGATCGGGACTCGCACGTCATGCTGTGCGGGCCCACCGGATTTCTCTCGTCGATGCGCGAGGCATTCATCGGTCGCGAGGTCGACGAGAGCCGGATCCACTACGAGACGTTCGGACCGGAGCTGTTGCGGACCGGCGCACGATGAGCGCTGCCGGCGCGGTCGTCACCGCGCTGACGTTCCTGTGGCTCGGCATGGTGATCGCCATCTCGTTCATCGAGGCACCGCTCAAGTTCCGCGCACCGGGGGTGACCCTGCCCATCGGGCTCGGCATCGGTCGGTTGGTGTTCCGCGCGCTCAATACCGCCGAGATCATCTGGGCGGTGGGCATTCTCGTGGCCGTTGTGCTCGGTGAGTGGGGTGGTCTCGCGGAACCGATCGCGGCCGGCGTGGCAATTGCCGCCCTCATCGTTCAGCTGGTGACGGTGCGGCCCGCACTGACCAAGCGGTCCGACGCGGTGCTCGCCGGGCATGAGGGACCCCGCAGTCACGCCCACTTCGTATACGTCGGATTCGAGGTGGTCAAGGTCGTCGCACTCGTCTGGCTCGGCGCTGCGGTGCTGATCGGCGCGACCTGATCGGTGGCCGCGTGCTGGTGATCGGCAGTCTCCCGGCCGGCTCGTGGCTGTGACTGGTCGGGTTTGTGTTCACTGCAGTTCACTACGGTTCACCGCTGGGGCATGAGTGGCATCGTTTGCAGCACAGTGGAACTCGCCTATCTCGGGGTTGTGGATAAACCTCGTCGTCGAACGCTTTGGCGAGTACCTTGGTGTCATGCCCTCGATCACCGAGCTCCGCGACACCCTCATTTCGCTGCCATTACCACCCGACGACGGCACCGGTCGCGCGGTGCTCGAGCGTCTCGACGAACTACGGGTGCTGCGCAACGTGCTCGATCATCAGATCGCTGTCCACATAGCTCTTCTGGAGGCCTCGGGTGCGGCGGCACGCGCAGGATCGACGACACGGTCGTGGCTGATCGAGATGGGGATGCCGCCGGCGGTCGCCCACCGTGGTGTGCGGATCGCCGGTGGCCTTGCGTCGTTGCCGAAGGTCGCCGACTGCGCCGCCGACGGTTATTTGTCCGCTGAGTGTGTTGACGCGGTGGTCCGCGGGATCGTCCTCATCGACAAACGGTCAGCCGCTGGGCTGTCCGACGACGACCGCCAGGTGTTCGAGACCGAGTTGCTCACCCAGGCGTTCTCCGGTGCCACACCCGCCGAGATCGACACCCACGCCCGCTCGATCGCCATGCGTGTCGCCGACGAGAACCCGGACGCGGTTCCGGCCGCCGATGACGCATCACTGAACACCGTCCACACTCGGGTGACCGAGGAGGGCCGAGTCGCCATCACCGGGGATGTGACGGCGGTGATCGGGGAGAAGTTCTTGTCGATGATCGACGAACGATCCGGCCCGCGTCCCGAACCCGACGGCGCCGAGGATCGTCGCAGTCTCGGAGAACGCCGCGCCGACGGCCTGGAACTCCTTCTGGATCAGGCGGCAATCGGTGCCGCGATGACCACCGCCGGAGCACCCCGCACCCAAGTGTTGGTCACCATCCCCGCTGACGACGCAGATCCGGCACGATTGCCGTGGGTCGGGGCAGTCACGGCATCGACAGCGCGCCGGTTGTCGTGTGACGGCGGAGTCGCCGAGATCGTCCTCGACAGCGAAGGGGTGCCGTTGCGGATGGGGACGACGAAACGACTGTTCCCGCATCACTTGCGCCAAGCGATCATCGTCCGCGATATGTGTTGTGTGAAATGCGGTGCGCCAGCAGCACATACCCAAGTTCACCATCTGGTCCACGTGCGCCCTGAGGCGCGTTGTTACCGATCGGGGGTGAGAGACCCCCGATCTCGGGTCGTCACAGCGGCCTGAGGAAGCTGGGAGGCAGCTCGGATCTCGTGGGGAGTGTGTGAGGTTCGGGTGGCAAGCGGCCTCCGACAAAGTTGGGTCGTGTCAGTACTGCCAGATGGCGCGGGCCTGGTGAGCAAGACGAGAAGGTGTACGTGAGGAACCAGTGTCAGAGGCCTCGTTAGGTGGAACCGACTGCAATCTGGTGGATTGGTCGGGCGATGGTGCGCGCGGAGGGAAGTGTTACCAGACGCGTCCGCCGAACACCGTGGCCTGCGGTGTCCGGTAGCCGGTGGAGAAGTGCTGTGGGGTATCTGCCGGGGCCATCGGGGTAAAGCTGGGCACCTCCCTCGTCGATCGGGAACATCGTGAACAGGGGAACCCATCGGGTGTTCCCGCCGGGTAAGGCCGCGGCCAGCGGCAACCGGGCGGGTAGATGCACTGCCCATCAACGGCATCGGGTGGGGGCGGAGCGGTCGTAGTACTCCGAGGACGGGAGAGCCGGCCACATGGGGAAGGGCCGCAGTAGGACAGGCAACGATTGGACTGTAATGACAGAAGATGCACCGATGAATATCGGTGCCGCGCTCGATAAGTCGTTCACGGCACGTCAGCGGGTACTGGGGATGCAGACAAAGTTGCATCGTTGGGCGGCGGCCGATCGTGGTCGTCGGTTTGAGGATCTGTACAACCTTGTGGCCGATCCGTGTTTCCTCGTCGAGGCGTGGACACGAGTTCGGGGTAACCAGGGAGCAAAGACATCCGGGATCGATCGTCGTACCGCGGCCTCGATCGAGGCATCCGCACAGGGTGTGACCGGGTTTCTGGAAGACGTCCGCGCGCAACTCAAAGCACGGACTTTTCGCCCGGTCCCGGTACGACAGGTGATGATTCCCAAGGCCAATGGCAAGAAACGAGGATTGGGAATCCCGACCGTCACCGACCGGGTCGTGCAGGCCTCCCTGAAACTGGTGTTGGAACCGATCTTCGAGGCCGATTTCTCGTCCTCAAGTTACGGATTCCGACCCGGCAGGCGAGCACAGGACGCGATCGAGGACATTCGGTTTCATGCGGCCCGAGGTTATGACTGGGTGTTTGAAGCCGATATCGCCTCGTGTTTCGACGAGATCGACCATCCCGCGCTGCTGGCGCGGGTACGGGCCCGAATCGCCGATAAACGGGTTCTGGCACTGATCAAGGCCTTCCTCAAAGCAGGAATCCTCGATGAGGACAAAGCCTTCCGGGACACACACACTGGCACCCCGCAGGGCGGTATTCTTTCTCCCCTGCTGGCCAACATCGCCCTCTCGGTCCTCGATGACCACATTGAATCACCCCTGGTTTGATGCCGCTTCCTTCTGAGTCAGGAAGGATGAGCACATGCCTAAGAAGATCGATCCGGAGGTCCGTTCGAGGGCCTTGCGTTTGCTGGAGGCGCACGGCGGCGAGTACACGTCGTTGACTGCCGCGGCAGAGGCGATCGCCAAGCAGGGCGGTGTCGGTGGGGAGACGGTACGTCGGTGGGCCGTGCAGGCCCAGGTCGATGCCGGCGCCCGGTCGGGGACCACGTCGAAGGAGTCCGCTGAGATCAAGCGACTCAAGGCGGAGAACAAGCAGTTGCGAGAGGACGTTGCCATTTTGAAAGCGGCGACGACTTTCTTCGCGGGGGAACTCGACCCCCGCAATCGATGATTGTGGCGTTCATAGATCAGATGCGCGCCAACGGTTTTGCGGTCGAGTCGATCTGTCGGGTCTTGCGTGAGCAGGGCTGCATGATTGCCGCACGAACCTATCGGGCGTGGCGAACACGCACGCCTGCCGCTCGGACCGTCTCCGATGCTCACGTCGTCGATGCGGTGCGCACCGTGGTCTGGCGGACCGGTGACGACGGCCGGCGGAAGATGACTCCGGAGGGCCTCTACGGGCGGGTGAAGATGCGCGCCCATCTGCATCGGACAACACTGCCCGGGGTGTCCTATGGCGCCGTTGATCGAGCGATGAAAGTGCTAGGCCACAACGGGATTCGAAGGTCCAAGGGAGTCCGTACGACCGTGCGGTCCGCTGATGGTGTACGCGCGGAGGATCTGGTGAATCGACAGTTCAGTGCCGTCGAGCCGAACCGGGTGTGGGTGACCGATTTCACCTACTGCCGGACGTGGGCGGGGTGGGTGTACGTGGTGTTCATCATCGACGTGTTCTCACGTCGGATCGTGGCGTGGCACGCCTCGACGTCGAAGACGGTGGAGCTGGTGACGGTCCCGCTTCGGATGGCGCTGTGGCAGCGGAAACGAGAGGGGCATCCGGTGAAAGCTGCTGAGCTGATACATCATTCGGATGCTGGAAGTCAGTACACATCGGTTACACTGACTGAGCGGCTGCGGCTCGAAGACATCGCCGCGTCGATCGGGTCGGTCGGGGACGCCTACGACAACGCTCTGGCCGAGTCGGTGAACGGGCTGTACAAGACCGAGTGCATCCGGACCACGATCTTCCACTCCGGCCCGTACCGGACGATCTCCGACGTCGAGTTCGCGACCGCTGGTTGGGTCGACTGGTACAACAACAGCAGGCTGCACTCGAGTATCGGCCAGATTCCCCCGACCGAGTTCGAAACGCTCCACTACTCTGGCCTCGGCCCCGAGGACCAGCCCACACTGGAGGCGGCACAAAACCTAGGGTGATTCACATCGATGACTGGTGGGCGGCCCACAACAACAGCAGCGCACGCGCTGCGCACCGCAACCGCGGCGGAGCGACGTATCGGCTCGTCCGATACGCCGATGACTTCGTGGTTCTGGTGCACGGATCGCGTGCTCATGCTGAACAGTTGTGGGACACCGTGGCAGCGATCTTGGCGCCGATGGGGTTGCGTTTCGCCCTAGAGAAGACCAGGATCGTCTCCACCACACAAGGGTTCGACTTTCTCGGATTCCGCATCCAGCGGCACACCCAGAAAGGCGGCACCCGGTCATACATCTACAGCTATCCGTCACAGAAGTCAGTCGCTTCGATCCGACGCAAGCTCAAGGGTATGACCCGACAGATCACCCACCAAGCCCCGGACCAGTTGTTCCTGCGACTGGGCAGGACGGCACGGGGCTGGGCACTGTATTTCCGGCACAGCTCGGCCAGCGCAACCTTCAGCGCCCTCGGGCACTACCTGTGGTGGCGCGTGTGGAACTGGATCAAGAACAAACACCCCCACACCAGTCGACGGGCCCTGTTCGCCAGATACAACCCACACCGGTGGCCGGAATACAACGGAGTCAGGCTCTATCACCCGGCAACGATGACCATCCAGCGTTATCGCTATCGCGGCACCAAGATCCCGACCCCCTGGGACACCTCACACGCCATCCCAGCGTGACCTATGGAGAGCCGGATGCGGTGAAAGCCGCACGTCCGGTTCGGCGGTGCGGCCCCGGGAAATAGCCTGCGAGCAATCGCAGACACTACGCCCGGGGCCGACACCAACTGGGCTGACGGTGGCCCAACCGATCTCGACAACGGGTGCCTGCTGTGCCAACGCTGTCATACCCAGGTCCACCACCACGGCTGGCAGGTGGTGATGGGGCCCGACCGGCACCCGTGGCTGATCCCACCCGTCGACATCGACCCCAAACGCCTACCCCGTCCCGCCTACAACCGGCGCACCATGCGCCTCGACGACGCCCTCGTCTAACCATCCCGCGCACCAGACCCTCCGGCGTCGATCCCGATGCCACACGACCTTTGACAACTCCACAGCGTGAAGCCAATCCCGCCCGCCGGTCTCGTAGCGAACCATGTTGCATAGCAATGCAGTTCGCCACCGCGTACCGGCGGGTCGGGTGGGTCGGCGCGCCGCGCCCTCCGCAAGCTCCGGGCGCTACGCAGGGAGCATCGGGTCAGCAGGTCTCTCGGGCTCAGGCGCGGAGGTGTCGCGATTCTTTCGGATCAGGGAGCGGGAAGTGGCTGGCGTCGCTCGCACCGCAGGATTGTCGTACCCACGGCATAGCGTGTGCGCGACTGATACCGGACGAGGGGACTTCGATGCCGAGCAGGATCGCCGCACTGGGAAACCACGACGCCGCCACACTCACCGGCTATCTCGAGGTGTGTGACGACCAGTGGGAGCACTGGCAGAGCATGGTCAACACTGCTCGACTGGCGGGCGCCGATCCGCGGACCATCCGGCTCTACGACGCCGAGGCCGCGTACTGGAGCCGCTTCGCGGAGATGCTCCGCGTCGCGATCGCGGAGGTCGAGGCGTCGAATCGGCGAGCCGGGCGCCGACGGACCGCGTGACACCCCCTGCGCGCACATGTCTGGAGGTCCGTGCGGGGCGTCGACCGGCCACTTGTCGGACGTATCCCCAAAACCGTTGCCGCAGTGTCGTGTCCGGGTCGTCGATCTGGTAAGTTGAGTCACACCCCTCCACGATCGGAAGATGTTGTGACGGAAGCGAATAAGTCCGGCCGGCGCCCGGCGTACCAGGTCGTGGCCGACGCGCTTCGGGTTCGCATCCTGGCCGGCGAGCTGACCCCGGGCACCAGACTGCCACCCGACACCGAGTTGCGCGCCGAGTTCGGCGTGGGGCAGAGCACCGTACGTGAGGCCATCCGGTCGCTCGCCAGCGAGAACCTGGTGCACACCACGCGTGGCGTGACGGGTGGGACGTTTGTTGCGACCCCCGACATCAGCCAGCTCAGCGCCCACCTCGAAGCCGGGGTCACCCTGCTGGCGGCGGCCGAGGGTGTGACCGTCGATCAGCTCATGGAGGTCAGGCAGCTCACCGAGGTCCCCGCGGCGGGCGTGGCCGCGTACCGCCACACCGACGTGCATCTGGAAGAGTTGCGCGCCACCATCTTCGATCCTCTGGGCGAGATCGGTCCCGAGGTGTACGCGAACAACCAGGAATTCCATCGCGTGCTGCTCCGCGCCGCCGACAACCCACTCCTCGACCTCATCACCGTGCCGGTCTTCCGGGTGATCGGCAGCCGGTTCAGCCGGGACACCGCACCCGAGGACTTCTGGAAGTGCGTCGACGAAGACCACCGGGCCATCCTCGAGGCGGTCGAGGCGCGGGACTCGATGACCGCGATGACGCTCATGCGCCGCCACCTCGACCACCTCGGGGACGTCTACAAGCAGATGGACCTGCTCCGACGCCAGAGCTGACGCGGACGCCTCACACGTCCACGCGGACCGGCGGGCGTCGACGGTGCCAGTCGGTGTGCTCCTGGTATTGCTCGGCCAGCGCGAACAGCGTGGCCTCGGCGTCGTGGGCCGCGGTCAGCTGAGCCCCGATCGGCATCCCGGACGGGTGGACTCCCACCGGCAGCGCGAGCGTCGGGCCGTCGTGCAACGACCACGGGTAGGTCAGCTGCCCCATCCGACGTGCCTGTGCGACAACGGCATCGCCACCACCGAGCAGGGGGACGTCCGCCGGCATCGCCGGGGTGAGGACCACGTCCACGTCGTCGAAGAGCTCGGCCGTGGCAGCGCGGAACACATCACGTTGTCGCCGCGCCGCGGTCACCTGACCGTCGGAGATGCTGAGTCCGAGCAGGATCCGCTCGCGCGTCGCCGACTGGAATCGGCTCGGCTCGTCCCGCAGTCGTTCGGCATGGGTCTTCGCCAAGTCCGAGTAGATGAGGGTGTACACGACGTCCTGCGCCGATGCGCTGTGCGGAACCGGCACGTCGACGACACTGTGGCCCAGGTCGCGAAGCAGGTCCGCGGCACCGACCACCGCGTCGCGCACTGCCGGGTCCACGTCCTCGGTGACGAACGGCCAGGGCAGCGCGATCCGCAACGACGCGCTCCGCAACGGTGCCGAGTCGGCGCCCGCGAGCACCGCGAACGTCTCCCGAACCAGTGCCGCCGATCGTGCCAGCGGGCCGACGGTGTCGAAATCGGCACTCACCGGGAAGATCCCGGTCATGTCGAGCACTCCGACAGATGGCCGCAGGCCCGTCACACCGCAGCACGCGGCAGGCAGCCGGATGGATCCGCCGGTGTCCGTGCCGAGGGACACGTCGACGATCCCCGCCGCCACCGCGACACCCGACCCACCGCTCGATCCACCGGGTACGCGATCGGCGGCCCACGGGTTCACCGACCCACCCGATGCCGAGTTCTGACTCGTCACACCGACGGCGAACTCGGCGAGATTCAGCGTCGAGGTGATGACGGCACCGGCCTGCTTCACCGCACGCACGCAGGCCGCGTCGGCAGATGCCACCCGGTCGGCGAAGTACTCGGACCCACAGGTGGAGCGCACGCCGCCCACCTCGATGTTGTCCTTCACCCCGATCCGCAGGCCGGACAGCGGACCGGATGCGACATCGGGGTCGACACCGAACTGCTCGGGCACCCACGAGATGACCGTGTTGAGCCGCGCGGCAACGTCTCTCACAGATTGCGCCGCGGTGCTTTCCGGGGAATGGCCGGAGGGGCCGACGACAGAATCGCCGGCCCCTCCGATGTCACTGGTCAGGACGCCACCCGCGACGCGCGGAGCTGCTCGGTGGCCGCTGCGTCGACGGTCCAGTCGTCGGTGTTCACGACGACACCGTAGTCCTGACGCGCCTCGTCCGCGGACAGGTACTCGTCCCACACGTCGGAGAGCACCGCGAACGGATCGCGCAGGAACGGATCGCCGAAGCCACCGCCCGACGGCATCCGGATCTCGAGACGCTCGCCCTCGCGGATGACCTCCTGGGTCACCTTCGAGAACAGCACCTCCTCTTCGGGCGTGCCGGGGTTGCGGACGAACGAACCCGACGCGCCGTCGCCGCCACCGAGCGCGCCCGCGGGCGGGTCGGTGCGGTTGTCTGCCTCGGAGCCGAGGAAGGTGTCGGTCTGCATGTACCAGGTCCGCACGCTGCCGATGCCGCCGCGCCACTGGCCGGGTGCCGGTGACTCGTCGCGGAGCTCGTAGCGCTCGGCACGCATCGCGTGGTTGAGCTCGAGTTCCTCGATCGGGTTGTTGCGGGTGTTGGCCATCAGGGCGTCGACGGCGTCCATGCCGTCCTTGCCGTTACGTGCGCCGTAGGAACCCTCGTTGATCTCGATGTAGACCCAGTACGATTCACCGTCCTCGGCCAGACCCGAGTACGCGATGGCGCACAGCGCCGCCGACGAACCGGCGATCGCCCGCTCGGGCAGCACCGGTGCCAGCGCCAGGTTGATCGAGTCGAAGATGCGGTTGACCTGCGAGAAGCGTGCGAAACACGATGCCGGGAAGTCCGGGTTGAAGATCGTGCCCTCCGGCGCGTAGGCGCGCACCGGTCGGAAACACCCGTCGTTCTGCGGGACGAACTCCTCGGTGAGGTACTCGTCGAGCAGGATGGTGCGGATCGCGCTCACCGCCACTGGCAACACCGAACCCTCGAACGGCACGTTGAACGCCGTCGGCACCTGGTCGTTGGAGCCGGTGAGGTCGATGAGGACGTCCTCGTCCTCGACCTGCACGCGCACCGCGACCTTCAGCGGCACACCGCGGTTCTTGCCGTCGTCGTCGAGGTAGCCGATAGGTGCCTCGTAGCTGCCGTTGGGGATCTGGCGGATCCGACTGCGCAGCATCTCTTCCGAGTAGTCCATCCACCGGTCGGCGGCACTAATCACGGTGTCGAGCCCGTGCTTCTCGAGCAGTTCGACGAACCGCTTCTCACCGATGCGCGAGCAGGCGATGAGAGCCTCCAGGTCACCGCGGTTCTGCTCCGGGGTACGCACGTTGTCCAGGATGTGCTGGATCAGCATGTCGTTGCGGACGCCGCCGTCGTAGATCTTCATCGAGTCCATCAGCTTGCCCTCGGCCCAGACGTCGACGACGTCCATGCACAGGCCGGGGAAGTTGCCACCGATGTCGGAGACGTGACCGGTGCAGCCGGCGAACCCGATGTGCTCGCCTTCCCAGAAGATAGGGATGATCACGCCGTAGTCGGGGGAGTGCGCCGCACCGTGATACGGGTGGTTGTGCAGGATCACGTCACCGGGCTTGTAGGTACCGGCGAGCTTGCGGTTCACGCCGCGGATGTACGCGGGGATCGAACCACAGTGCATCGGAGTCGAATCCGACTCGCACAGCTCGCGGCCGTTGACGTCGAAGATGCCGGCGCCGAGGTCCTCGGACTCGCGGATGAGGCTCGAGTAGGCCATCCGGTAGAGAACCTGGGCCATCTCCTTGGCCATCGAGTTCAGCGCACCACCGATGACGCGCAGGGTGATCGGGTCGACCTCGACGGTGTTCCAGGTCCGGTTGGCCTCGGCGGCAAGCGAAACGCCGTCCGTGGGCATCAGAGCTTTCGCCATGTCAGGCGCTCCTCTCGATGATGATGTGGCCCACGGCGTCGACCGTGGCCTTCTGTCCGATGCCGACGATGGTCGTCGAGTCGAACTGCTGGACGATCGCGGGACCGTCGAAGGTGTTGCCCGCCTTGAAGAGTGCGCGGTCGTAGATGGGTGTGTCGACCCATTCCGGATCGGCCGAGTCGTTCTTCCAGAACAGCGCGCGGGTGGTGGCCTTGATCGCCGACGACGCGTCCGCGTCGCCCTTCTCGATCTCGGCGATGCGGATGTGCTCGACCGCGCCCACCCCGGTCACGCGGATGTTGACCAGCTGGACCGGCTTGTCGTCGAAGCGCTGCGAATACGTACGGCCGTGGACCTCGTGGAAGGTGGCCGCGGTCTGCTCGACCCACTCGTCGGTGATGTCGCCGGCAGGTGCGGGGACCCGGAGCTCGTAACCCTGTCCGACATAACGACAGTCGACGCTGCGCTCGAGAGTGATCGCGTCCTCGGCAATACCGTCGGCGCGAAGCTGGGCGACTGCCTGCTCGGACAACCGGTCCATCTCGCGACGCAGCAGCTCCAGATCGGGTTCGGCCGACGAGGTCCACACGGTGGTCGGGACCTCGTAGCGAACATCGGTGGTCAGCAGGCCGACCGCCGAGGTGATCCCGGGGTGACCGGGCACGATGACACGCGGAATGCCCAGGTGCTCGGCGATCTGCCAGGCGTACAGGGGCCCGGCGCCGCCCTCGGCGACGAGCGAGAACTCGCGCGGGTCATAGCCTTTGCGCACCGAGTGCAGCGAGATGGCCTCGGTCATCGAGTGCGCGAGGATCTGGAAGATGCCCATCGCCGCGTGCTCGATGTCGGCACCGAGCTTGTCGGCGATGTGGGTCTGGACCGCCTCGGTGGCGAGTTCGGTCTTGACCTCCATGGTTCCCGACAGGAAGCTGTCCTCGCGGAGCCAGCCCATGACGACCATCGCATCGGTGGATGTGGGTTCGGTGCCGCCGCGGTTGTAGCAGGCCGGGCCGGGCATGGCACCGGCGCTGCGCGGTCCGACGCGGAACATGCCGCCCTCGTCGATGCTGGCGATGGATCCGCCGCCGGCACCGATGGTGTCGACCTCGGCCATCGGCACCATCGCGTGGTAGTCGCCGATGCGGGTGTCGAGCAGGTGCTTCATGCGGAGCTTGCCGTCAGGGGCGACGCCGATGTCGGCGGAGGTGCCGCCCACGTCGAGGGTGATGACGCTCGGGTAGCCCGACGCCTTGCCGATGAAGCAGCCGCCGAGGAGTCCGGCGACGACACCGCTGGTCAGGAGCGAGACCGGGACCTCGCTGGCGCTGCGCGACGTGACGAGACCGCCGGCGGAGGTCATCAGGTGGACGTCCTCGCCGACCTGTGCGGCCTTGGCCTTGCCGGCCAGGTTCTCGATGTAGCGGGAGGTCTTGGGGCCGACGAACGCGTTGAGCGCGGTGGTGGAGAAGCGCTCGTACTCGCGGTACTGCGAGGCGACGTCGCTGGACAGCGAGACGAACACGCCGGGGTACTCCTCGGCGATGATGTCCCGGACGCGGTGCTCGTGGGCCGGATTGCGGTAGGCGTGCAGGAAGGCCACCGCGATGGCCTCGACACCGCGCTCGCGGAGCAGGCCCACCTCGCGGCGAACGGCATCCTCGTCGAGCGGGGTGAGCACGTTGCCGGCCGCGTCCATTCGCTCGGCGACGGTGCGCCGGTTGCGACGGGGCACCAGCTGCCACTTCTGCCACGGCAGATCCTGGTAGTTGGAGTAGTTCAGGGGGCGCTTCTTGCGCGCGATGTGCAGGATGTCCCGGAAGCCGTCGGTGGTGATCATGCCGACGTCACTGCCGTTGTGCTCCAGCACGATGTTGGTGGCCACGGTCGTGCCGTGGAAGAACATCTCGATGTCCGCGACGTCGATGCCCGCACGTTCGGCGAGCACCCCGATCCCGTCCATCGTGCCGATCGAGGGATCGTGGTTGGTCGACGGCGTCTTGTGCACCGTGACCGTCCCGTCGTCGTCCCACAGGACCAGGTCGGTGAACGTGCCGCCCACATCCACGCCGATTCGCTTCATCGAAACTCGCTTCCTCTGTACATGCCGTCACCCCGACGTCTTCAGCTGTGTCCCCGATGACGGGAGTGATCTGAGCCATAGCTGCGCTCCGGAGCATCATGCAATACCTCGGAGGGTTTCGGCAACACCTGCGGCAAAACTCAGGGTATTGCCAGGATGAGGAGATCCTTGACGTTCTAAAGATCAGATGTTTATGGTGGTCCGCGTCACGGCTCGTTGTGTGCACTCCACGACGCCGCACCCTGAGGAGGACCATTGACCACCCATCCCGCCACTCTCGGACGCTTCTTCGAGGACTACGTCGTGGGCGACGTCTACCAACACCCGATGGGCCGCACCATCACCGACACCGACAACGCGTGGATCACATGCCTGTCGATGAACACCAACCAGAACCACTTCAACTCCCACCTCGCCGCGACGAATCCCATCACCGACGGCAAGGTCATCGTGAACTCGGGTCTGACCATCGCCCTGGTCCTCGGACTCTCGGTCATCGACATGAGCCAGAACGCGGTCGCGAACCTGCAGTTCACCGACGTCAAACTGGCCCACCCGGTCTACGTCGGCGACACCATCTACGCCGAGAGCATCTGCACCGACCTGCGCCTGTCCCAGTCCCGTCCCTACGCGGGGATCGTGTCGATGGTGACCCGCGGGATCAACCAGGACGGCGAGGTCGTCATCTCCTGGAAGCGTTCGGTGATGGTCGCGACCCGCGAGAGCGGCATCGGACAGAACTACTTCCCCGAGGTCAAGGCCCCGTCCCTGACCGAGCTGACCGGAACCACCGAGGGGAGCGTCGGATGAAGCCGCTCGAGGACGTCCGCATCATCGCCATCGAGCAGTACGGCGCCGGCCCGTTCGGCAGCGTCCACCTCGCCGACCTCGGCGCGGACGTGCTGAAGATCGAGGAGCCGCAGTCCGGCGGCGACGTCGGAAGGTATGTCCCCCCGTACAACTCGGGCGAGGATTCCCTGTTCTTCGAGGCCTTCAATCGCAACAAGCGCAGTCTCTCACTGGATCTCGCGACCCCCGGCGGTCGCAAGGTGTTCGAGGACCTCGTGCGGACCAGCGACGCGGTCTACTCCAACCTGCGCGGCGACGTCCCGGCGAAGATCAAGATCACCTACGACGACCTCAAACACCTCAACCCGGCGATCGTCTGCTGCAGCCTCACCGGCTTCGGCATGACCGGTCCGCGCGCCAAACAGCCCGGTTACGACTACATCCTGCAGGGCCTGGCCGGCTGGATGGACCTCACCGGCGACCCGGACGGACCACCCACGAAATCCGGTCTGTCCCTGGTGGATTTCTCCGGCGGATTCGTCGCGGCCCTGAGCTTGATGGCCGGTCTGCACGCCGCGCGCCGCGACGGTGTCGGCGGCGACTGCGACGTCTCGCTGTACGACACCGCGGTCTCCATGCTCACCTACCCGGCCGCATGGCATCTCAATGCCGGTTACCGTCCGGGTCGCACCAAGAACTCGGCGCATCCGTCGCTGGTGCCGTTCCAGGCCTTCGAGGCCTCCGACGGTTGGTTCGTCGTCGGCTGCGCCAAGGAGAAGTTCTGGGTGCGCCTCGCCGAGGCCATCGGTCTGGCCGAGCTGCTCGACGACCCGCGGTTCACCGACTTCGCCGCCCGCGGACAGCACAAGGACGAACTGCTGCCGATCCTGGAGAAGCGATTCGCCGAGTCGACCGTCGACCACTGGGTGTCGCTGCTTACCGACGCGGGGGTTCCCACCGGGCCGATCAACGACGTCGAGCAGGCGCTCACCGAGGAGCACACGCTCGCACGCGGTCTCATCGCCACCACCGAACACGAGGTGTGGGGTGAGGTCCGGCAGGTGACCTCGCCGGTGCGTTTCGGCACGGACAAGACGGAGTATCGTCGGGCACCGCATCGCAACGAGAACTTCGACGAGGTGATGGGTCTGCTGGGCTACAGCGCGGACGACGTCCGTGGTCTCGTCGACGGCGGCGCCTTCGGCGCGGTCGCCCAGACTCCCTCCGGTCAGGCCCCGTCGTGACCGCCCGCCGACTCGCGAGCTGGGCCGCCGGCCTGAGTATCGACGCGATCCCCGAGACCACCCGCCGCGCCGCACTCCGACACCTGCTCGACGGCATCGGCAACGGGATCGGGGCCCGGCGCCTCGACCAGGGCGGACCGGGGTTGACGGTGGCTCGCGCGCTCGGCGGTCCCGCCCAGGCCCACCCGCTCGGAGATGCCGAGGCGATCTCGTCCCCCGCGGCGGCGTTCGCCAACGGCGTGCTGATGCATGCGCTCGACTTCGACGACACGCACGCCGGCGCGCTGGTGCACCCGACGACGGTCGTGGCCCCGGCGGTGCTGGCGGTCGCCGAGGAGGTCGACGCGACCGGCGCCGACACCGTCGTCGCGCTGGTGGCCGGGCTCGAGGTCGCGTGCCGTCTCGGCGCGGCCGCGCCCCACGGGTTCCATGCGCGCGGACTGCACGCCACCGCCGTCGTCGGTCCGCTCGCCGGTGCCGTCGCCGCCGGATTGCTGTACGGCGCCGGGACCGATGTGCTCACCAACGCGATCGGCATCGCCGCGTCGTCGTCGGGTGGGCTCCTCGAGTTCCTCGACACCGGCGCGAACACCAAGACCCTGCACCCCGGGAACGCCGGCTTCAGCGGTGTCCTGGCCGCGCGGCTCGCGGTGGCCGGGGCGAGCGGACCCGAGTCGGTGCTCGAAGGCCGCCGCGGTCTGTACCGTGCGCTCGCCGATCGTGACATCGATCCCGACATCATCGTGGCCGACCTCGGAACCCGCTGGGAGAGTGCCAGTATCGGCATCAAGCCGTATCCGAGCTGCCAGCTGATGCATGCCGCGCTCGACGCGGTCGGCGCCGCACTGGTCACGGCCGGCGAGCAGGGTCGCGAGATCGTGCCGGGGGAGATCGCGAGCATCGCCGTCGACGTCCACCCGGACAGCGTCGAGATCGTCTGCGGCCCTGGCACCGGTACGCGCAGCCCGCGCAGCGTCTACGACGCCAAGTTCGACTTGCCGTGGAGCGTCGCCGCCCTCGTGCACGACGGTGCCGTCACCGTGGGCACCTACGCTGTGGACTCGATCGGGCGCCCCGAGGTCGCGACCACCGCGGGACTCGTCGAGGTCACCACCGTGCCCGATGACCGCCCGGCCGCCGACGCCGCCGGCCGGGCGGTCATCACCTTCGCCGACGGCTCCCGGGTCGTCGGCGAGGTGCCCTGCAGCCGTGGCACTTCGGGCCGGCCGATGGACGACGCCGCCGTGGCCGCGAAGTTCCGTGGGAACAGCGGTGGCGGAGATGCCTCCGATGACCTCGTCGACGCGGTGTTCGGTCTCCCGAACGCGTCGTCGGTCGTACCGATCACCACCCTCGCGACGACCATCGTCGCCGCCGGCTGACACACACCACGCCCATCTCGCCGTGGGTTTGCCGCCGCGAACCCGTCCGGTCACGCCTGAGAGCAAGGATCACAATGGATTTCAGTTTCAATTCCGAACAGCGCGACTTCCGCGCCGCCCTGCGTCAGCTCGTCGACAAGGAGATCATCCCGGTCGCCAACGAGTGGGAGCGCACCGGCCGGTATCCCACCGAGATCGTCGACCGGTTGCGGGAGATGGGTCTGTTCGGGATCACCACGCCGGAGGAATTCGGCGGACTCGAACTCGACATGGTGTCCTTCACCCTCGTCTACGAGGAGCTCGCACGCGGTTGGATGGGCATCGCCGGAATCCTCGGCAGCCACAACCTGTCCTGCTGGATGATCGCGCGCCACGGCACCGACGAACAGAAGGCACAGTGGCTCCCGCGCCTGGCAAGTGGTGAGTGCCGCACCGGAATCGGCCTCACCGAACCCGGGGCCGGAACCGATCTACAGGGCATCAAGACAACCGCCACCAAGGACGGTGACGACTACGTCATCCGTGGCACCAAGACGTGGATCACCAACGCGCGTCACGCGAATGTGCTTCCGGTACTGGTGAAGACCGACCCGTCGGCCACTCCGGCGCACAAGGGCATGAGCATCCTGCTGGTGGACACCACCACGCCCGGCTTCGAGGTCCAGCGGGACATGGGCAAGCTCGGCTACAAGGGCACGGAGTCGTGCGAGATCTTCCTCGACGAGGTGCGCGTCCCGCAGTCGACGCTGCTCGGCGGCGTCGAGGGCCGGGGCATGCAGCAGGCGCTGTCGGGCCTCGAGATCGGTCGGTTGAACATCGCCGGCCGTAGCGTCGGCATCGCGCAGGCGTCGTACGACGCCGCGCTCAACTACTCACGTGAGCGGACGGCATTCGGCAAGCCGATCTCGGACTTCCAGGCCATCCAGCTCAAGCTCGCCGACATCGCCACCCAGCTGCAGGCGGCGCGTCTGATGACGTACTGGGCAGCGGCCAAGGCGGATTCGGGTGCCCGGGTCGACGGCGAGGCCGGCATGGCGAAGTACTTCGCGTCGGAGACCGCGATCACCGCGAGCCTCGAGGCGATGCGCATCCACGGCGGATACGGCTACTCGACCGAGTTCAACGTCGAGCGCTACTACCGGGACGCGCCGCTGATGTCGATCGGTGAGGGCACCAACGACATCATGCGGACGGTCATCGCCAAGGCGCTCGTCAACGGCACCGTCACGGTCGGATGACGCAGACGCTGGTCTTCCTGTACGTCCCGGGCGACCGGCCCGAGCGCTTCGACAAGGCGGTCGGGTCGGGGACCGATGCCGTGGTCCTCGACCTGGAGGACGCGGTGCCGTTGTCGGGCAAGGACACCGCACGCATCGCCGTCGGCGCGTGGCTGGAGAACCGCGACCGGGACGGCGTCCCCGTCTGGGTGCGGGTCAACCCCGGAGCCGAACTCCGCGACGACCTCACCATGGCGGTGCGGGCCGGCGCCGACGGCGTCTGGCTGCCCAAGGTCGACGACGCGGCGACGCTCGAGCGGGTGGACACCATGCTGGCCGAGCTCGAGGCCGAGTGGGGACGACCCCGCACACCGGTGTCGCCGCTGATCGAGACCGGGGCCGGACTCTGCAACGCGGCGTCGATCGCGGCCGGACCGCGGGTCGAGTTCGTCCAGATCGGCGAAGTCGATCTCGCCGCCGACCTCGGGGTCACCTCGGTGGTCGGCAACGAACTGCTGTGGGCACGCTCGCAGGTGGTCGCCGCGTCGGCGGCGGCGCGGATCGGTCCACCGCTCGGCGCGGCGTCGCCGGTCATAGACGACCCGGACGGCTTCGCCGACGAGACCCGACGGCTGACCGCCCTCGGGTTCCTCGGGCGCGCCTGCATCCACCCGCGACAGATCGCCCCTGCCCGAGCAGGGATGGCGCCGACCGACGCCGAGGTCGCTTCCGCCCGCGACGTCCTGACCGCCTTCGACGCCGCGGGAGGCGCCGCGGCCACGGACAGTGCGGGCCGTCTGATCGACGAGGCGGTCGCGCGGATCGCCCGGCGAACTCTCGCCCGGCAGTCGACGTAGGATCGACAGCGCCGGGGCGGGGCGACCCACGGTTTCCTGCTCGGTGCCGGACCCGACCCCTCACGCGAACATCGAAACGGAGACGAACATGGTGGACAACATCCTGTGGCAGGCGATCCAGGACAACGAACTGGCACTGGCCGTACTGCAGTACGTGTTCTCGGGCGTCAAGTAGGGGAATCCCGAAACAACCGCAATCACGTTGCGGCAGCTCGGTCCGAATTGCGGGCCGAACTGCCGCAACAAACATTTTGGGACGTATTTCAGAAATCGATCCGGTGAATTCACCGGCTACTCGGGCGGTGTCTGAATTGTCCGCTAGTGTTTAGCGATGCTCACAGGCACGCGCGGTAATCGATGGCTGGTGCGTCTCTCGGTGACGGCACTTGTGCTGGCGGTGGCCGCAGGTTTGGCGATCGTCGCCCCCGGTCCGTCGCAGGCGGCGCCCGTGGTGAACCCCAAGGCCGGAAAGCTCGTCGCGCAGGCCGACTTCCAGGTCAAACGAGACGGTTTCTCGTTCGAGAACTGGGGGCCGAACGACGCTCTGCACACTCGTGGTTTGAGCATCGAGGGCATGCGGGCGGTCTTCGGTGACGAGGTCTGCGCCCGAATCGTGTTCGGAGTCTGTTCGCCGACGACGGTTGCCGAGCTCGTCCAGCAGGAATTCAACGAGTCGATGGCGGGCGGGCACTGCTTCGGGATGGCCGCCCTGGCCGGACTGTATGCCACCAAGCGGTTGAACCCGTTCCCGCTGGCGATGCCGTGGCAGTCCGTCTACAGCATCGGCCCGTCGGCGCCGCTCGACGAACTCATCGCGCGGATGTTCATCACCCAGGGCTTCCCGCCCACCGACCTCCTCGAGTCAGAGGTCACCGTCACAGAGGCGCTGTCCCGACTGCGCTCGGCGTGGGCGCGCAACGACAACTACGTCCTGGCGATCTACACCGATGAGGAGCAGAGCGCCGGGCACGCCATCAACCCGATCGCCATCCGCGACCTCGGGCAGGGCAAGCGCGGCATCGTCGTCTACGACAACAACTTCCCCGGCGTGGAGAAGATGATCGTCGTCGACCCGGCTGCCAACAGCTGGTACTACTCGACGGCCACCAACCCGTCCGAGCCGACACTGTTGTTCCAGGGGTCGCCGGCCAACAAGATGATGCTTGTTCCGCTGGCACCGATCCTGGCACGTCATCAGGATCCGGAGCTGCGTAACGACGAGACGGTCGTGATGGTGTCGGACAACAACGGCGGTGCACGCGGTGTCGGCGACGTCGACTGGGACGTGCGGGTCACCGATCCCGCCGGTCGTGCGATCCCGGGTGTCGACAAGAAGATCTTGTTCAACAACGACAACTCCGTCACGTTCACGGTGCCCGCGAACCGGAAGTTCCGGATCGTCGTGGACGGGGTGGAAGCGGGTCGGACCGCGGACATCGACGCCACAGTGCTCAGCGCGGGCGGCGTGGTCGCGATGGGTGATCTCGAGGTGCCCGCGGGTGCGGTCGCGGTCATCGACGCCGATCCGGCCCGGCACGGGATGCGGGTGACCTCGTCGGCACCGTCGACCGCGGAGTTCGAAGTCGCGACCGAGAATTCGCTGCGATCACTGTCGACCGAGACCACGCAGTTGGCGATCGGCCCGGGCTCGGCGGTCTCGGTGGGGGCCACCTCTCCGTCGGGAGTGACCGTTCGATCCGAAGGACGGGCACAGCGGCTCCGACTGGAGGTCGAACGCAGCGACACCTTCACCGATCGCGTCGCGGTCAGCCCGACGTCGATCTCGCTGCCCGCGGGCGCGACGGTCACGGTGCCGGTGAATCTGTGGCCCGGGTTCGGACCGCTGCCGGCGACCCTGCGTAGCGGCGCGTCGATCACGCCTGTACCGCTGAGCGTGCGGTGACGGCCACGTCGCGTCGCGTCCGCATCGCACTGGGGGTCGTCGTCGCCGGCGTGTTGGGACTGTCCGCGTGCTCCACGGGAACCACGCCGACCCCGACCCCCAGCAGCAGTGCCACAGCCGCCCCGGTCGAGTACCTCGACGAGGTGACCGTCCACCGGTTCGACTACCCGACGCCGGACGATGGTGACTCCGAACAGAATTGGGCCGAGCTGTACCTGCCCGCGGGTGAGCAACGGGTCGACACGATCCCGCTGGTGGTCCTCATCCACGGCGGTGCCTGGCAGAGCGCCCTCGGGGCCGACGTCTTCGAGCCGCTGGCACGAGACCTGGCCGATCGGGGCATGGCCGTGTACAACATCGAATACCGCCGCGTCGGATCGGGCGGTGGTTGGCCGACGACGTTCCGGGACGTCGCGAGCGCCCTGGACCACGTCGTCGTGGTGGACCGGCAGTTCCCGCAGATCGACACCGACGACGAGCTGGTTGTCGGGCACAGTGCCGGAGCGCAACTCGCGGTCTGGGGCGGCACCCGGCACAAACTGGACGACGACGAGGTCGGTGCGCGGCCGCTGTTTCGCCCGACGCGGGTCGTCTCGCTCGCCGGTCCACTCGACATGACCTATGCGGCCACGCATGGCGACGACCGGATCGTGACCGCCCTCGGCGGCACCCCGGCGCAGGTCCCGCAGCGGTACACGATGGTCGATCCCATCCAGAACATCGATCCCGACACCCCCGTGGTCGCCGTTCACGGAACCGCCGATCGGATGGTCGCGCCGGCCAATTCGCAACGCTACGTCGCCGCCGTCGTGCGTGACGGCGGAGACGCCGAGGCCGTTCTCATCCGTGGCGGCAACCACGGGTCGGTGGTCACCTCGACTGCGCCCGAGTACCCGCGGGTCCTCGACATCATCTCCGGAGCGTCGGCGGCGGATGTGCAGGACGTGGCCTGAGCTGGTCGTCGGCACCGGGACCGACGTGCCTCCGGGTCGACTCAGAGGGTCACGAGACTCGCTGCGGGCGTGTACTTCTCCCGCTTGATCCGCCGGGGCGGCATGCGTCGTCGCTTGAGGGCCCGGACCCCCGCCTCGACCATCGCGGGCGGGCCGCAGAGGTATGCCGAGTGGTTGCGGCAGGAGTCGAAGTCGGCCATCATCGCGTCACCGACGTAACCGGTACGGCCGCTCCACTCTTCGCGGCTGAGGCAGGGCGTGTACCGGACATTCGGGTGCTCGGTCTCGAGTGCGCGCCAGAAGTCGACGTCGTACAGCTCGGCCTCGGTGCGGACGCCGTGGTAGACGTGGATCTCACGATCGGGGTCGGCGTCGAGTGCTGCTCTCGCGATCGACTTCAGCGGCGCGAGACCGGTTCCCCCGGCGAGCAGGATGAGCCCGACGTCGGGTTCGCCCGGCTGATGGCAGAAGTCGCCCCACGGTCCCGTCATGGACACCGCCGCCCCGACCGTCAGGGAATCGAAGATCCACCGGTCGGTGGCGAGACCGTCTGGCTGCCTTCGGACGTGGAACTCGAGAGTGTCGGATTCGCTGGGCGGGTTGGCCATCGAGTACGGCCGGGTCTGGCCGGTGCCCGGGATCGACAACTCGACGTATTGGCCGGCCGTGAACTCGAACGGTTCGTCGAGTGACACCGTGATGGACACGGTGTCATCGGCCACCGCGGTGATCGAACCGACCGTTCCGGCGACATCGCGCAACAGGTGATGGCGCTCGCCGCACTCGGCGGCGGGCGGTTCGACGGCGATGTCGGTGATGGGTGTCGACTGACACGACAGCACGTATCCCTGCTGCTGCTCGGCGTCGGACAGGACACTGTCGGGGGCAGGCGGGGCGGTCACCATGCCGTCGATCACCCGGACCTTGCAGGTGCCGCAGGTGCCCTGGTTGCAGGAGTTGGGAATCCACACCCCCTGGCGCAACAGGGCATCGAGAACTCGCTGTCGGTCACCGCAGGTCACCGAGGTGTTGCCGGCGTCGATTCGGAAGGCCGTCGGGCCGGGCCGGGTCGTCGGGTCGGACACGTCACACCTCCCACACCGTGTGCAGTGACGTCGGCCCGCGGAAACCCCAACCCCAGAACTCGACGTCGCTGCTGTTGTCGCGCTCGAGGTTCGGGATGGACTCGAACAGCTCTTCGAGTCCGATCCGGCACACGTGATTGGCGAAGTAGATTCCTGCGCAGGCGTGGTTGCCGGCACCGAATGCGAGATGCGGCAACGGCGGTCGGGTGATGTCGTAGTCCGACGGTGCCTCGTAGACGGAGTGGTCATGATTGGCCGAACCGTACGACATCAGGACCACTGAGCCCTCCGGTAGGTCGACGCCCGCGACCTCGACGTCCTTCGTACTGATCCGGGCCGTGGCCGACCAGATCGGTGACGTCCACCGCATGCCCTCCGAGATCGCGCGCGGGATCAGGTTCGGCTCGTCGACGACCTGCTCGAATTGGTCCGGCCGGCTGAAGAGGCCGACCAGTGTGGAGGCCATGGCGTGGCCAGGCTCCTGCATCGCTCCGAGGAGGTACACGTACAGCGTCGGGTAGATGTAGTCGCGGTCGCGCGTCTGTCCCTCGGGCATACCGTCGTGCAACCAGTGGGAGATCGCGCTGTCGTCGGGATTCTCGATCCAGTTGTCGATCAGCGGATTGACGATCGACTGGATCTCCAGCTTCGCGGCGTCGGCCTCGGCGAAGCCGTCCGGGTTGGTGAACTCGCCGTTCTCGTCGACTCCCGCGTTGGTGAACGACGCCGACAGTTTGTGGAACCATTCGCGCAACTTGTCCGAACTCACCGACTGAAGGCCGAGAAGGTCGCCGAGCGCGCGCACGCTGACGGGTTCGCAGTACTGGCCGACGAGTTCGGCGCGCCCCACGTCCTCGAAGTCGCTCAGGTACCGGCGGGCGATCGGCCGGACGAGGTCGTCGATCCACCGGTCGACCTCCTGGGGTTGCAGGGCTGGATCGACCATCGACCGTAGGTCGTCGTGGATCGCACCGTTCACCCCGATCACTGCCGGGTGTCCGAAGGTACGGCCGCCGGCCTTGGTGATCACCGCCTCGAAGTCGGGGCTGGTGGCGATCGACCGGCAGATGTCCGCGGTCGTCGCGACGTACGACCCGAGAACCGGGACATAGGCGAGCGGCGCCTCGGCGCGAAGCCGTTCGTAGACGGGGTAGGGGTTGCGTTCGAGTTCGGTCATCGTGATGTCGTCGATCCACGACATGGTGCTGGTCATGGGTTCCTCCGCTGTGTTCGTCTCGAGAGCCGGGGGCGGCGGCCGGCAGGTTGTCGGCGACCCGGTGCGAGGTGACATTAGGGACCGCCGACCGGGCGGTCGATACGCTTCGCGCGTCGGCGGCACCGATCGCGCGGCAATGTGATCGCAGTCTCCGAACCGGGTGGCGAGTGTCGTGTGTCACCGGGTTGAATCGAGATGCACGACCCTGCGCGACCGGAGTACGAGGAAGAAGTCCATGCGGAGCACGACATCGACCAGCGACTGGGAGACGGCGCATCGTGCCGTCGAAGAGGTGTACTTCCCGCATGAGCTGACCGCGCTGTCGTCGCCGGATCAGCTGAATCTGAACCTGCAGACCGTCGAGCTGGGACCGGTCACGATCGGCAAGCTCAACTGGGGAACCGACGTCTCCATCTCCTGCGACTACCCGGGTGCCTACGAGATCAACATCCCGATCCGCGGTGTCCTGGACTCGCGCGCCGGGTCGGTGGAGACGACGTCGGAGGAAGGCAAGGCCACGGTCTTCACCGCGGATCGCCCGTCGACGATCACCCGGTGGTCCGCGGACTGTGTCGTGGTCGGGGTGAAGTTCGACGCCGACTACCTCGAATGCGAGGCCGACCGGGTCCGGGCGTCGGCGCTGCGTTCACAGTTGCGGCTGCCCGATCAGCTGGATCTCGCCGGACCCGACCAGCAGGCGTGGTTCGGGCTCGTGCGCGCGTTGTCGGCCCAGGTGCGCGAACCCGCCGACCTCCTGTCGAACCCACTGGTCGGACCGCAGCTGGCGAGCGCGATCAGCAGCGCGTTCCTCCTCGCTGTCTCTCCGGAAGAGGCGGGGACCGGTCTGCGCCCGCGGATGGTCAAGCGTGTGCTCGACGCATTGCATGACGATCCGGGACGCGACTGGCGTCTGGCGGACATGGCCGAACTGGGCGGCTCGAGCCTCCGGCGGCTGCAGGAGGGCTTCGCCGAACACGTCGGTGCGAGTCCGACCCAGACGCTACGGGACATCCGACTCGACCGGGCTCACCACGACCTCACCGAAGCGGACAACACCGACACGGTGGCCGAAGTTGCTGCGCGATGGGGCTTTTCGAGCCCCAGTCGGCTGGCGGCCGCGTACAAGAAGCGCTACGGCATCCCGCCGTCGGAACACCGTCGGCGGTAGGCATTCCGGGGGTACCGCTCGAATCTGTGCCGGAACTTCGCAGTTCAGACCACGCGGCGACGCCGATCGGTTAGTTTCCGCACTGCGTGATTCCGACGGACCCATCGAAAGGCGCGGCCATGAAACGTCGCCATGCTCTGCTTGCCACCCTCATCAGTGTCACGCTGGCACTCTCCGGGGGAGGGGTGGCGGCCGCCGCGCCGAACCCTTTGGGCGCATTGGATTTCGGATCGCTGGGCGGGCCGGAGGCGGGTGGATGTTCCGCACAGCTGTTGTACAACGACGAACTGTTCGGTCCGAAGATTCTGGCGACCGATGCCCCGGTGGGTCCGCAGTTGAGGGGTTACGACCGGCTCGCGGGTCTGAGTCCGAGCGAGTTCCTGCAGACGTATCGGAAAGGGGACAAGTGGGACTATCCGGACCACGACGGATACACGCTGAACCCCGACGGGTCCGCCAAGAAGTCGCTGACCACCCTCAACCCGAACAAGCGGATAGATCGCTATGGTCCCGCCAATGGTCGCTTCCTGGCCCCCGCGGGCACGCACTACAAGAGGCGGGCGCTTCCGCCGGAGAACCTCGTCGACAAAGACAACCCTCAGTTCTGCAACTACCACGTGTACGTGGTCATGCGCTCGGTGAAGGTGTGGACCGGACGTATCGCCAAGGGCTTCGGTCAGCCGGGCGGCGGCATTCAATATCAGATCGACCAGCAGCTCCTCGATCCCGGGTTGATCGAGGACCATCGCGGATGTTTCAACGAGACAGGCGGTTTCGTCAACACCCAGTGGTTGCTGTGTTCGGGTGTGCTCGAGAGCGTCTTCCCCGGATGACGTCGGGCGCCGACGACCAGCTCGACCCCGAGATGCGCAGCCGGATAGCCGATCTCGCGGCGACGATGTCGGCGGAGCCGTCCGATGTGCCTCGCCTGGGTCACATCCTCGACGACGCGACGCCCTCGTGCGTGCGCGACTCGGACGGTGTGTGGCACTTGATCATTCGCGAACGCGGCACGGTGATGTTCGACCGGCAGTCCAGCGATCCAGAGGAGTTCCTGAGCTGGGTTGCGGTGGCGATCGCCGAAGCGGCGTCGTATCGGCTGCACTCGCCCGGCGCGCCCGACTATCTGCGCCGGATCTGGGCGGAGCAGTATCGGATGCTGACCGCGGCCGACCCGGGGTGGGCCCGTACGTGGCTGGAGCGGACCCGGAAGAGGTTGGTCGACCAGGGAGCCGACGATCGTGAACTGGCGCAACTGCCGGGCGGGCACCACGGCTGAGACGAGGCCGGGAATCGGCGTCCACCGGTGTGGGCGGCGTAGCGGTGCAGGTTCGCTATCCCGGTCTCGAAGAGACGATCGTAGTCACCACGGCTGGTCGAGCCAGACTCATACTCGTTCGACATTGCGGCACGGCCTTTTCAGTCCGGTCTACGCGGGGGTCCACTCGAGTCCGAGGAGCGTCAGGGCGCGGGCCAATTGTGGATCCGCGGCGTCGATGGGGCAGTGATCGACAACGTCGATGTGGGGGCTGATGTCGGGGTCGGCGGCGCGTTCATAGAGCGCCCACATGCGCAGCTGGTCGCCGTGTCGGGAGTCGAACTCGATCCCGTCGACCGCTGCATGGCCGTGGTCGGTGAGGGCGTAAATCCAGCGGGAGATGGCCTGGGTGAGCCCGCGGGGCCGGCCGTCCCGCAACGCGGCGGTGTCGAGGTCATCGAGCCCGTAGCGGATCGCGAGCGGCCGAAACACCGTCCGGAGGGTGGCGAGGCTGTCCGGGTCGGCGGGCACCGCGAACCGTCCGGTCAGGGTGCCGTGACCGATCATCCGTAGATCGCACCACGATCGCGGAACGTGGCCGGGCGGCAGCGCGGGGTAGTCCTGCTCGTCTTCCTCGTCGACGACGATGTCGTCGAGCTCGGCGATCAGTTGTGGGCTGGGTCGGGCGAAGGCGAGGACTTCGAGGTAGCAGGCCAGGGGAGTGTCGGCGCAGTACAAGGTGCGCCACACCCCCGTCGGGGTCGTCCCAGCGGCCGGCGAAGCGGTCGTCGGTGGCGTACTCCCATGGTGTCCACTCCCACGGGCTGGGCGCGTATCCGACTCGATATATGGGCGTGGCAGTCCGGATGCTGGTGGTGATCGGGCCGTGCGGGGTGCTGATCGTCGAAGGCTGTGGTTGGTTCATCCCACCGCGGCGAATTGGCGGGCGGCGGCGAGTACTTGCGGTCCGACGTCGGCGAGCTCGCCGTCGCGCAACAGCAATGCCGGCGCCCGGTCGTCGAGGACCGGGTTGAGGCCCTGGAACCAGGCTTGTGCGACGGCGGGGGTGTCGCGTTCGGTGATCAGGCGGGCGGCGCGGTAGGCGATCCGGAGCCGTTCGACGTCCTCGGGGTTGGCGATGGTGCGGGTGCCGTCAGCCCATTGCCGCACCGCCCGGGTCTCGCTCACCCGACCCAGGTAGGCGACCAGCCGCGCGCCGAGCAGATCTCGCAACGCAGCCACCAGTTCGGGCTGCGACATACGAGCCGCCTCGGCGTAGGCAGCTAGTGTTCTGAGTCATTAATTCGTGTGCAGTAGTGGGCGATGGAGTCGAGGATCTGGTCAGCGGTCTTGACCCACACGTAGGGGCGGGGGTTGTCGTTCCAGGTCTCGATCCATGCTCTGATGTCGGCGTTGAGCGCTCTCACGGTGCGGTGGGGGGAGCGTTGGAGCTTCTTGGTGGTCAGTTCGGCGAACCAGCGTTCGACGAGGTTCATCCAGGATGAGCTCGTCGGGGTGAAGTGGACAACGAATCGTGGGTGCGAGGTCAGCCATCGTTTGACCGCGGGCGTCTTGTGGGTAGAGGCGTTGTCCATGACCAGGTGGACGTCGAGCTCGTCGGGCACCTCGGCGTCGATCTTGCGGAGAAACCCGATGAATTCTGTTGCCCGATGCCGTGAGTGAAGCGAACCGATCACTTTTCCCGACGCGATGTCCAACGCCGCGTACAGACTGGAGGTGCCGTTGCGCACATAGTCGTGGCTGGCCCGTTGCGGGGTGCCCGGGAGCATGGGAAAGATCGGCTGGGTGCGATCGAGAGCTTGGATCTGGGTCTTCTCGTCAACGCAAAGCACCAGGGCACGTTCGGGTGGGTTCATATAGAGCCCGACGACATCGCGGACCTTCTCGGTGAACAAGGGATCTCTCGACAGCTTCCACGAATCCTGTTTGTGCGGAGCCAATCCGAACGCCCGCCACACACGCGACACGGTTGACTGTGACATGTCGAGATGCTCGGCCATCGCCCGCGTCGACCAGTGTGTCGCATTCTTCGGAGTGGTCTCGAGAGTCGCGGTGATCAAGTTTTTGATCTGCTCGTCGTCGACGGTGCGAGGTCGCCCAGGCCGGGGTTCGTCGAGCAACCCCTCGCAGCGGTGCTCGACGAACCGGCCTCGCCAGCGCCGCACGGTACTGCGATTGAGGCCGAGTCGTTGTGCCACTTCAGTATTCGAACCGCCATCAGCGGCGGCGAGAACGATTCGTGAGCGCATCGCCAAACCCGAGGCCGTCGTTCGCCGACGCGCCCACCCTTCGAGCTCACGGCGCTCGTCATCAGTCAGAACAATATCCACTGCTCGCGGACCCCGGGTTGCCATTCCCTAGCCTAACAACCGAACGGAAATTAATGACTCAGGACACTAGGTGGGGTTCGCCGCGCTACATTCCAGTGATGACCGCACTTGAGCGCGGTCTTCCCGTTACGGCAACGTCGAACACACTCGTGAGCTGTCGTGGCTGAATCTATTGGCGATGGGCGGTTCGAGGCCGGGCTCGAGCACCTGCACCGCTACGTCGCGGTGTACGGCACCAGCAACGCCCGCCGGCGCGATGTCATTGACGGATTCGCGATCGGCACCTGGGTGCAGAGCCGCAGCGCTGACTACCGCAAGGGCCGGTTGTCGGCCGAGCGGATCGAACGGCTCGAGACCGAGTTCCCGGACTGGCGGTGGACCATCCGGACTAATCAGGGATGCGTCAATGCATCGCGACCGTAAGATGGCGAGCAGCCACCGCTCACGGAAGCGGAGCTTGAGAAACTGTTCCTCGCACTGGCCTAAACAGTCGGCCAACCTAGTACTACCGCGAGTCGTAGCGACTTGAATCGCCCCGGGTTTGCTGGAGGCTCGGTTAGTTGGTTCCAGCGTTTGCGGGGACCGGGTTCTCACGGTAGCTGGTGACGGTTTGGGTCGACCAGTAGGCGCTCTCGTACTCGACGGGTGGGACGTGTCCGATCTCGCCGTGCAGGCGGCGGTGGTTGAACCATTCGACGTACTCAGCGACGGCGATCTCGACCTCGCCCACACCTGCCCAGCCGCCTCGCGGGCGCATCACGGGGTTACGGATGCATTCGGCTTTGAACAGCGAGTTGAACGCCTCAGCCATCGCGTTGTCGTATGAATCCCCTTTGGAGCCAACAGATGTCACCGCTTCGGCTTCGGCCAGTCGTTCGGTGTAGCGGATGGCTCGGTATTGCACTCCGCGGTCGGAGTGGTGGATCAGCCCGGCCACGTCGTGGCCGGCACGCGACCGTGCCCACAATCCCATGTTCAGGGCGTCGAGGGCGAGGTCGGTGTGCATGGTGGTCGAGACCTGCCAGCCGACGACCATCCGCGAGAACACGTCCAGGACGAACGCCGCGTACACCCAGCCCGAGTGGGTGCGGATGTAGGTCAGGTCCGCCACCCACAACGCGTTCGGTGCCGCCGCGGTGAACTGACGGTTGACCCGGTCAGCCGGCCGGGGTGTTTCAGCTCCCTCGCTGCGCGTGGTCTTGCGTGTCTTGAGTCTCGCTATCCCTTGCAGCCCATCGGCTTTCATCAATCGCTCGACGGTGCAGCGGGCAGCACTATGGCCCTGTCTGCGCAATTGGGCATGCACCTTGCGGGCACCGTAGACGCCGAGGTTGTCGGCATGCACCGCGCGGACCTGGGTAAGGAGCTCCCGGTCACGCACCACACGAGGCGCCTCGGTCTTCTGGGGGCTCAGGTGGGCTCGTACCGTGGACGGAGCGATCTGGGCGGACGTATCGCGCAATGCCGCACAGATCGGATCGACTCCGTGTTCATCGCGGTGAGCCGCGACGAACTCCACGATCAGCGCTGTGGGCGGTCGATCTCCGCCGCAAAGAAAGCCGAAGCCTGCTTCAAGATCGTGTTCGCTCGCCGCAGTTCACGGTTCTCCCGCTCCAACGCCGCGATGCGGTCAGCGTCCTCACTCGTGGTGCCCGGGCGGACCCCGCCGTCGATCTCGGCCTGACGAACCCAATTGCGCAACGCCTCGGGATGGACTCCGAGCTGATCGGCGATCCGCTTGATCGCACCTCTCGACGAATCGGGATCTCGTCGCGCTTCACATGCCATCCGGGTGGCCCGGTCCTTGAGTTCCTCACTGTACTTGCGTGGTGCTGCCATGCTCTCCATCCTTCACAGGTTCGAGAGCCTCCGACAGACCCGGGGCGGTTCAACTGTAGCCAGGACGGAAGGAAGAGAGCTGCACATTCGAGGGAGCTCGCCGCCCTCCCCTCCAATCCTGTGAGAACAGTGCTGCCGGTGACCGTTATGGTTCAGCCGCTGTGTACGAGCCTGATGCTGCAGCGCCGCGACTGGTGGGCGGGCAATCCGCTCGGCCTGACCCTCGCGGTCAAGCCGGTCCTTGCGGTGTTGTTTTCCTGTCGCTACTGAACCGGCAGTGGAAGGCCGAGCGTTTGCAGTTCCAGCCCTGTTGACCGTCGCAGCCTGACCGCTGGCGGTGGATCGCCGAACGTGGTCGCGTACCTCGCAGAGTTGGCGGCGCGCAGAACGGAGACGCGTGCGGCGTCAGTCTGACCGCGTGAAGTTGGCGAAGAAGTCATCGATTGTTGATACGTCGGCATAACGTCGAAAGTGAGCAACGTCGACCTTGACGAAAACACCGCTAGAGGTGAAGTACGTTTGCTCATCGAACGATCCGGCGGCCGCGATGTGCAGTAGGCGATCCGACTCGTGGTCAATCCAGGCAGTGAGACGTATGGGAGTGTGCAGCGGGACCGGCCGGCGGTATTCGACGGTCAGGGTGCGGGTCACCGCGGGGGTCCGCGCGATCCACAGGGTGAAACCCATGATGTCGTCGCAGGCGGCCGAGATCGCGCCACCGTGCGCCAACCCGGGCGCGCCGAGGTGTTTCTCGTCGAAGGTGTGATCGGCGTACACCCGCTCGCCGCTCCGGTAGACCTCAAGTTGAAGTCCGTGGGGGTTGCTGCTTCCGCAGCCCATGCACTGGGACGAGTGTGCCGGCAGTCTTGCTTCGGGGGTCATCTCTGATCGTTGTCCTTAACTCAGCCCGCCACCTACGCAACAGGGTGCGGGGGGATCGATGAGGTGTGGGAACCGGTCCCGAACACGGTCTGTGCTCACCACTATAGGTAATACTGCCAGTACCTGATACTGTCCATTACGCACACGCGAATGGAGTGGCGCACACCACGCGCACTAGGGGGGGAGATGGCCATCACCACCGGCACAGGCGTCAACCGTCTGCTAGACGGCGCTGCCACTTTTGGTAACACCGTCGGCTTGGCTGGTCAGGCCCTGCGGTGGGTAGCAGTAGACATTGCTACAGGACGATTTCCGTTTCGCGAAGCCGTATCGCAGACCTGGTTCGTCATCGTCGTGACAACTCTGCCGGCGATTCTCGTAGCTGTGCCATTCGGTGTCATCGTGTCAGTACAGGTGGGTAGCCTCACTCAGCAAGTTGGGGCCACGTCAATAGCTGGCGCCGCTGGTGGCCTCGGGATTATTCAACAGGGAGCGCCCATCGTTACCGCCCTCCTACTCGGGGGCGCGGCCGGATCAGCGATTGCCTCTGATTTGGGTGCTCGAACGATTCGCGAAGAAATTGCTGCCATGGAGACACTCGGACTCAATCCGATCAGGCGAGTCGTAGCGCCCCGGTTCGTATCTGTGTTGATCACCGCGCCGCTGCTCTGCATGCTAATCGTCTTCACCGGGCTGCTGGCGGGCTACGCCATCAGCGTCGACGTCCAAGGCATCACACCAGGCAGCTACGTCGCCTCGTTCGCTTCGTTCGCATCGATAACAGACATCGTTGTCGCTCTATGCAAATCGCTTGTGTTCGGACTTGTAGTGGTGACGATTGCTTGTCACCGCGGCCTGTCGACGAAAGGCGGCCCTAAAGGCGTCGCAACCTCAGTAAATGCCACCGTAGTACTGGGCGTCGTCGCATGCTTCGTGATCAATGTCTTTATCACGCAATTAACAACCATGTTCGTCCCCCAAACTATTGGATGAGAAACGCCTCGTGACCACCGTTCCCTCCCGGAGGTTCTCCGCCGCCACCCGCCCTGTCGAAGCCGTGATCGCGCCAGTTGTACACGTACCTGAACGCTTGGGGCACGTCGCGACCTTTGTGATCGCCGCGGTCCTCGGCATCCGCCATGTGATCACCACCTACCGACGCCAAACCCTGCTCTACATACAAGAATTCGCCTGGGGTAGAGGTGCAGTCTTGGTCGGTGGTGGAACGGCCATCGTCCTCGCCATCCTCGGCATCGCCGTCGGCGCCTCAATCGGTATCCAGGGTTACGCCTCTCTGGACCTCGTAGGGATGGGTTCACTGACGGGGTTCATCTCTTCCTATGCCAACACCCGAGAGCTTGCGCCAATGATCGCGGCGATCGGGTTCGCAGCACAAGCCGGCTGCCGGTTGACAGCTGAGATCGGCTCGATGCGCATTTCCGAGGAGATCGACGCTCTCGAGGCTATGGCGGTACGTCCTATTCCATTCGTCGTCAGCACTCGCGTAGTTGCGTCGATCACGACCGTGATTCCTTTGTACATCGTCGCGCTTATTCTCGGATTCGGGGCCGCCAAACTCGTCGTCACACAAGTTCACGGCCAATCCGGCGGCACTTACGATTTCTATTTCGACCAGTTCCTCAAACCTCAGGATCTTGCCTTCTCGCTTATCAAAGTTCTTGTATTTGTCATTTCTGTAGTGATTATCCATAGCTATCAGGGCTACTTCGCCACAGGCGGAGCTGAGGGGGTGGGTCGAGCGTCCGGTCGAGCGATCCGCACGAGCCTCATAGTCATCGTCGTGGAGGACATGATCTTGACCCTTCTGATGTGGGGATTCGATTCCGGCGTACGGATTTCAGGGTAGGGGGTTCAGTGGCTGTCTTTCATGATCCGTCCGGACGCGAGCCGTCGCACGGGAACCTGGCCCTTCGGGGGGTCGCCCTATTGATCCTCGGCGCGATAGCTGCCTACTTACTGATAAGTGACGCTAACGGCGACTTCAGCGATCACACGTCGTTGACCATCAACACCGACGCGATAGGCGACGGATTGAAGGGGGGATCGGATGTGAAGTACCTTGGGTTCACCGTGGGGGAGGTCTCGAGCATCGCGGTTCGAGACCGTGGCGCGGCGGTCAAAATCAACCTCACCGGTTCCGGTAACGACCTAGTTCTCCGGCAGGGCATGACGGTGAACTACACCTCGTCAAACGCATTGGGACCAACTGCACTGGAGATCGTAGATCCTGGACAAGGACCACCCATCGGTTCCGGCGGGAGTGTCTACGTGAGCAGGTTGCAATCTGAACAGACCTCGGTGTCAACGCTTGTTCGCAAGATCTCCACGCTGGTCGAGGCACTGGACCAGCCCTCATTTGAAGCGGTAGTGAGGTTCATCGTTGAGGACTCGCAGGCAATGGCTGATAGCGGAAGACTCGTTCTCCAGATTGCGCAACTCACGCGAGATGTCCAGAAACGGCCGGTCGGGGAGGACCTAGGAATTGCGGCTAACCTGTCCACCGGAGTCGCCGACTTCATGACGCCGTTTGTCCCTGGCGTCTTGAAGAACGTCGATATCGCTGACTTTTTCGCCACCCAACAAAACATCGACCGCACGAAGAGTAATCTCGGCGACACGGGAAAGGTTCTTTTCGGTGGGCTCGGCGGCCTGCTCGATAAGAATTACCCAGCCCTGAGTTCGCTGTTAGACGTCGGCCTTGACCTAGCGCGGCCCGTCGCCAGATCCGCCTCGGGGCTAGTTCGCACGGTGTACACGATCCCGCAGATCCTCGATGGCATCGACAAAGCCTTGCCGAAATTCAACGAACGGGTCCAGCTCCAGCTAGCACTGGTGGTCCAGACGTCGCCTGCCCTACAAGGCGCATTGAGAATGGGGGGTGCCACGCGATGACTCTGAGGTCGCTAACACCCACAATCATTAAAATCGTCGCTTTCATCGCTCTCATCGGAGTCCTTTCATATGTCATCATCGCGATTCTGCAGCCGACCAACGAAGGGTCACCCAGTTCGCAGCGTTCCGCGGTGTTTGCCGACGCTTCCGGACTCAAGCCCCGCGACGGGGTACGACTCGCTGGAGTGAAAGTGGGATATGTAACGGCTGTCGATCTCGAGGGCTCAACAGCGATCGTCCGTTTCCAACTGGATGACGGTGTCGCGATTACCCCCGCGACGACTGCCGCTGTGCGTTACCAAAATCTGCTGGGGCAGCGGTATGTGGAACTCATCAATGCCGGACAAGGCGCCGACCAGGACTCGATCACACAGGTGGCACTCGAGAAGACCGTCCCGTCCTTCGACGTATCGACACTATTCAACAGTTTCAAACCAGTATTCGATACATTGAATACTGCGGAAATCAACGAGCTTCAGTCGAACCTTCTACGGGTTGCCCAGGGAGACGGTCGAGGTATCGCACCAGTCATGAAGCAAGTCGCGAACATCACTGATTACGGGAACCAGCGTTCAGAGATCATCACCAATATTGTGACGAGCCTGGGGCAGGTGTCCGACCAGTTGATGGGGCGCTCCGCTGAACTGGTTGAGTTGATAGACAAATTGGGGTCAATCGTCGATGCGTTCAGCCGCGTGAGCGATCGACTGCGGGCCTCGCTGCGAGAGGTCAACCGTTCGATGGCAAAGACTGTACTCGCCGGTGAGCAGATCGAGTCGACCTACGACACCAGCTTCGCGGCTATCTTTCAGAGATTAGTGCGGGAGCCAGGGGATACAGAAGGCCTACTGAATGGTGCCGTTCTCCTGAAGCCGCTCCTGGACGCCCTGGCCGCAACATCCAACGCGACTCCCCCGCCCTCGGCGGCAGGGTGTGCCCGAGGGGTGCTCGACCTACCGAGAACAGTGCAGATCGCCCTGATGGGTCAACGACTGGTGGTGTGCCAGTGACCCGTTTCTTCGGCAAGCGTCCGCATCACCGCCCGCAGCGTCGGCGGGACCTCATCCTGGCGGGGGTCGTAACGATGGTCACGGTGGCCGGTCTCGTCGCCGCCGGAGCTGTGTATATCTCGCCGCCCGGACAAACTATCTACAGCGCGGAGTTAGTCAATACCGGCGGATTGGAAGCTGGCGACCAGGTACGTATCGCCGGGATCAGGAAAGGCAAGGTAGCGTCGGTCGACCTGACCGGAACGTTCATCACCGTGCGGTTCCGGCTGGATGACTCGATTGCCGTTCGGTCGGACGCGACGGCGAACGTCCGTCTCCTCACCCCTATCGGTGGACGTGTATTGGACCTCGACCCAGGTTCAGGCCCGTCGGCCATTGACGGCGCGATCCCACTGGTGCAGACAGGCAGCACCTATGATATTTCCAGCACCCTGGAGACATCTACACCGGTGTTCCGTGACGTGCGTGGTGTTGATCTACGGCGCACGGCGGCGTTGCTACAGGATGCCTTTTCCGACGGAAACACCAATATCCCTGATGCCCTGCAAAACGCGAGCAGCCTGATGGACTTGCTGGAGCGTCAGTACGCACAACTCGACAAGACGGTGGCTTTGTCCGACGAGTATGTCGCTGCCCTCGCAAACCGCAAGCAGGTACTCGTGGACTTCCTACGCCAGCTCAGCTTCCTTGCCCGCACCCTTGGACCAGACATCGCCAACGTCCAGAGCGGGTTCGATTATCTACGTCGTCTTTTTAAGTTGCTGACCCGGCCGCTTGTCGCGTACCGCGACGGTATAGAACCATCGGTACAGCAGTTTAAGATCCTTCTAAACAAGGTGTCGGCCCAGATGCCCGCCTACCAAGACGCGCTGGCCCAGGTCGATCAGATCACCAGAAGACTGAGCATTCTCCTCAATGCTCCGCAGGTCGGACCTGCGAGTCCTGAACCGACCGTCCGCGTCTGTATCCCGATTGGTGATAACAAATGTTGACGGAGCGGATGCGTCGGCATCTGATCCCGATCGCCACCATTGTCACACTGGCAGTAGTGATCGGCGGCGTCGGAATCGACTATGCGACAGCCGACGACGACACGCGATCACTATGTGCGGAGTTTTCTGACGCATCAGGTCTGTACGAAGGCAATTCCGTCGCGATGCTCGGCAAGAAGGTGGGCAGGGTCGTAGGCATTCACGAGGAGGGACAGAAAGGTGTGCGTGTCGATATGCGGATCGACAAGACCGTGCCGCTTCCCGCAGATGTGGGTGCGACCCTGGTGTCCACCTCGATTGTCACCGAAAGACAAATCGAGTTCACCCATCCCTATCGTGGCGGAGAATATTACAAGTCGGCTGAGTGTATCCCACTGGAAAAGACCAGGACTCCACTGGGGATTAGTCAAACGCTCGACGCGATCAGCACTCTTTCAGACGAACTCGTCAAGGACGACGGACGTAACACGGATGCGATTCTTCAGGCACTTACACTCGTCTCGAAAAACATGGAAGGGACCCAGGGTGATATATCCGGCATTCTCCAGGACTCGGCCACGCTAATCAACGATCCGACCCGGCGTGATAGCCAGATACGCAGGATTGTAGCCAATCTCGCCACCTTAACCGGTGTTGCCACCGAAAACAGTACTGAGGTGACCCAGCTATTCGACAACTTCGTAGGCGCAATTGAGGTGATTGTTGCTTTCGGTCAAACATTCGGCGCCGCAACAGAGTACGCAGGCACCTTCGTCCCTATCCTGTCGCGCCTATCGTCTGACTTCGGGCCACCTATTTTCTCACTTGGAGATGCTGCGGTTCCCCTCCTCTCGCAAGCGGGCAAGCAAGAAAACATACTTGCGTCCGTCGCCGCTCGAACAGCTGACCTCATCGTTGAGCATCCAGATGCGAAGTCGATCCTGCGGGCATTCGCAATATCTGTACCACTGCAGGCCCTCAAGAACGCGTGCGCTCCTCCTTCCGTCAAGGACGTTTGCGCGACGGGTAACGAAGCGGCGACGATCGCCAACTTGATCGGAGGGCAACCTCGATGATGATCTACGGCTACCTTCGTCGTGTCACGGCCGCGATCGTGACGCTGTTCGTAGCGACTATCGCCCTCGCCGCCTGCAGCATCAGTGCTGACAACCCGCCGACCATCGGTGGATCATCCGCCCGAGACGGCTACGACATCGAGATCGAGTTCACGAGTGCTCTGAACTTGCCTGCCCGTGCCAAAGTCCTCTCTCGAGGGATTGACGTCGGTGCCGTCACCAGCGTCGCTTACGACGGAGGCCACGCGCTGGTTGCTGCCCGAATTGATAAAGACGCCCAGCTGCCGGAAGATTCGCGCGCGGAACTCCGCCAAGACACTCTCCTGGGCGAGATTTATGTGGCCATCCTTCCCCCTGCACAGCAGTCCACCCAAGGCTTGCTGCGCGCGGGATCGGTAATACCTCTCTCACGCACCGAACCGGCTGCCAACGTCGAGGACGTGATGCGGGGTATGGCTAACGTATTGGGCGGGGGTGAACTCGATAAAATCCATACCGCGATATCGACGCTGAACTCGACTTTTCCGAGTGACCCCGCCCAGTTCGATGCGCTCTACCGCACGACCTTGCGCACCGTGTCTGAGGTGTCTGCCAACACCGACAAACTCGACGTAATCCTGCAGTCAGCCGATCGCACACTCAAAGTGATCCTGGCCGACCCGTCAGGTACAGACCGAATGTTGACCAAGGGGGGAGTGAACTTTTATGGTCTGGGCTACTCGCTAATTGACGTAGCGCTACTCATCGCTAATCTGCGCGACTTCGCGGTATCCGCAGGCCGTATCGTCGACCCTGAGTATTCCCGCATCAAGGAAACGGTGGGCGCGATCGCGCCAGTGGTCGCGTCCATCGCGTACTCGGACATCTACTCCAAGGATGTTTCCGACAAGGCGGCTCGTGTAATACGCGAAAGGCTCATCCCATTCGTCAGCTCGCCAGATATCAACGTCTCCGATGTGTCTATCGATGGCCGAGAACTGGCGCGGCGTGATGCCGAGTCGTTCATAACCGTCTTGCGAGCGATCGGAATGATGCCATGATCCGCAGCACCCTCGTATCGCTGGTTGCCCTTGTCCTCGTTCTCCTCGTCGGAGCGACATACTTGATCATCGACGTGGCACGGGTAAACCCGTTCCGCACCGACTACGCGATCTCGGCCATACTCGAGAGCTCGGGCGGCCTTCTAGACACATCACCGGTAATGTTAGAGGGGGTGCCGGTGGGAAAAGTGACATCTATTCGCGTCACAGGTAATCAGCTCGCCGTCGACATGTCCATCGACTCCGACTATAAGATTCCTCGCGGCAGTGTCATGACGATTCAGAACCTCTCGGTCGCGGGAGAACAATACATCAATTTCATCCCACCGGGCACAACCACCAGTGAGTACTTGCGTAGTGGGGACCTAGTGCCCGCCGGCGCCATCCGCGTGTCGCAATCCGTTCCCCAGGTGCTCCCGAAAATGTCGGCAGTGGCGGACGCGCTCGATCCAGCATCGATTCAGTCCATCAACGAAACGATCTCGGCGGCAGTCGACGGCCGGCAAAAGGACCTCGACACGATCGGAGACATGATGCACCGCCTCGTGGACTTCGTCGGTGACGACGGTGCCGTCCGTACCACTGCGGACAATGCCGAGTTCCTCCTGGGCCTTATGTCGAACGTGGGCGGTGTGCTCAGCACCGCGTCGGTCCGGACCCCGGATGCCGTCGACGGTTTGGCGAGGATCCAACGTGCGTTCATCGTTTTCACTTCTACGTCCTACGACAAATGGCCACCGATCCTGAAGCTAGTGGAAAAGCTCAGCGGCTACATCCAGATACTCCAGCCCGATATTGTCGCCATTACCCGCGCGGTGAAGCCGGCGACGGCGAAAGTCGCAGACACATACATCGACTTCGGATCGATCGGTGATCTTCTGGCTCGAACATTCCCAGCGTCACATCGGGGGCAGGCGCAGATTCCGATCGCCGTCACGCCATCACCTCGCTGACGCCCGATGGATACCTCCTACACCAGCATTCACAGAAGGCAGCAAATGACGGCACAAGACAACGGACCAGAATCCAAGGACAGCAGCGCTGAGGATAAGCTGACTGCGGCTTCCGACAAAGCAGATCGCAGCGACGCCACTGGTGCTACAGAATCTGCGACGTCCCAAGACGGTCCCGCCCCGGACGAGGCAAGCCCCCCGACGTCCGATGCCAGGCACCGATGGAGATCAGCACGCGTCCAGGCGGTGGCCGCCGGCGCTTTCGTGGTGGCACTCGCGGTGCTGGCCGGCCTCTTTGCTTACCTCTACATTGACATGAGGGAAGCAAAGACGTCCGCGGAGAACGCTGCCACACAACGAGCGCAGGCAGCGCAGGCAGCATCGGACTACACCACAAAGTCGCTCACCTACAGCTACCAAAACACCGGCGCATTCTTTACCGAAGTGAAAGAGAATGCCAGCGATGCGTTGGTCAAGCGATACGACGATGTCGAACCCACCCTGACCCAAATCATGGAACAGGCCAAGGTCCAAGCGTCGGGACGCGTACTGGCGACCAGTGTCACCGGCAGCGCCAGCGAGAACCGGGGGGAATACACGGTGCTGGTCTTCGCCACCCAGAAGACCCAGAATGTTCAGAACCCTCAGCCGAGCGAACTCCCCACACTGTTGAAAGTAGTCGTGCTGAAGACCGAGAACGGCTGGCAGATCCAGGATTACGGACCTGCCGAATGATCCAGCGTCCGCCGCGAAAGGAGAATTTGATGAAAAGCACCATGCAGGAGGTGCCGATGACAGTGTCATCGATACTGCGTCACGTCGCAACCAATCATACTGATAGGCAGGTGATTACTTATTCCGCGAGCGACTCTGCCCGGTACGCAACCTACGGCGATCTCGAAGAGCGATGCGCACGTCTGGCGAATGCTCTGCGCCGGGTCGGCGTGGTCGGCGACGACCGCGTGGCAACCATGCTGTGGAACAACCAGGAGCACCTCGAAGCGTACGCTGCGGTACCCGCGATGGGCGCGGTGCTGCATACGCTGAACATCCGGTTGTCACCGGCTCAGCTGCAGTTCATCGCGAACCACGCCGAAGACAAGGTCATCATTGTGGACGGGTCGCTGGTGCCGTTGTTGGCGGCGGTCTTACCGGGCTTGGCGACGGTTCGGGTTGTGTTCGTTACCGGCGACGGCGACACCTCCCCGCTCGACGGCCACGGCGTGACCGTGATGCGATACCATGACGCGCTCGCAGCAGAATCACCAATGTTCTCTTGGGTCGATCCCGACGAGCGGTCGGCTGCGGGTATGTGTTACACGAGCGGCACTACAGGCGATCCCAAGGGGGTCGTCTACAGTCATCGCTCGGTGTTTCTGCACTCCATTGCAGCGTGTACTGGTAACGCTCTGGCGATCGCAGAAGCCGATCGTGTACTTCCCGTCGTGCCGATGTTTCATGCCAGCGCCTGGGGTCTGCCCTACGCGTCGCTGATGGCCGGCGCGGACTTGCTCATGCCTGATCGATACCTTCAAGCGGCGCCGCTCGCCGACTTGATCCAACAGCATCGCCCCACGAAGGCAGGAGCAGTACCGACAATCTGGAACGATCTTCTTCAGTACGGTATCGCGAATCCGGGTGTCGACTTGTCATCAATCGACCTTGTCGCCTGTGGTGGAGCTCCTGTCCCGCAGTCGTTGATCGAAGGGTTTGCGGACCGCTTCGGCGTACAGATTATCCAGGCGTGGGGCATGACTGAGACGTCCCCGCTTGCAGCGGTAAGTCGGCCTCCCGCCGGGATCAGCCCCACAAAGGAAATGTCGTACCGCAAGCGACAGGGACGGGCAATTTGCGGGGTGGAGATGCGCCTCATCGACGAGGGCGGCCTGCCGGTTCCCCGTGACGACAAGTCCGTCGGCGAACTCGAAGTGCGGGGTCCGTGGGTCACAGGCAGCTACTACCGGCTCGAGGACGCCGAGAGGTTTCGGGATGGCTGGTTGCGGACCGGAGACGTGGGACACATCAGCCCGGACGGGTACCTGACGCTGACCGACAGGTCCAAGGACGTCATCAAGTCAGGGGGCGAATGGATCTCGTCAGTGGAGCTCGAGAACTGGATCATGTCGCACCCAGATGTCGCCGAGGCCGCGGTTGTCGCGATGCCCGACCCCCGGTGGCAGGAAACAGCTCTCGCCGTGGTGGTTCCGGTACCGGGTCGCAAGGTGTCGGCTGACACGCTTCACGAGTGGTGCCTAAGAAATTGCCCGGAGGAGATCCCACACTGGTGGATCCCGAAGAACTGGACGTTCGTGGAGCAGGTACCGCGTACGAGCGTGGGCAAGTTCGATAAGAAGGTGTTACGCGCGAAGCATGAGCAGGGCGAGCTGCCGGTTGTATCGAATTAGCGCCGCTATAGGGCGCAAGTGTGCCCACCGAACGTCGTCAGCGTTCGGTGGGCACACTTCTATAGAAGCAATGCATTTGCCGATGGGGACTGCTGCACGGATAGGTGACAGTTTGGGTGTCATGCCGCGGCAGCGGCGGTGTTGATCATTGCTTCGAACTCGACAGGCGTCAACCGACCGAGGCGGGCTTGCCGGCGCCGGCGGCGGTAGGTCCGTTCGATCCAGGTGACGATCGCGATCCGAAGCTGCTCGCGGGTGTCCCAGCGTTGGCGGTCGAGCACGTTGCGTTGCAGGAGTGCGAAGAAACTCTCCATCGCTGCGTTGTCCCCGCACGCTCCGACTTTGCCCATCGACCCCGTGAGTCCATGAGTGTTCAAGGCGTGTACGAATTTTCGCGATCGGAATTGGGCGCGTTCAATCGGTCGATGCAACACTGGGTTGTTGTAGCGAGTGTAGTTGTTCGCCAAAGACTTCGGCGGGAGTTTTCCATCCAAGGACTTTTCTAGGACGGTTGTTGAGGGTGTAGGCGATGGCCTCGAGGTCCTCAGCTGACCACCGCGACAGATCAGTTCCCTTAGGAAAATATTGGCGCAGAACACCATTGGTGTTCTCGTTGGATGGTCGCTGCCACGGTGAGTGCGGATCGGCGAAGAACACCTGCGTTCCGGTGTCCATCGCGAACTGGGCGTGAGCGGACAGTTCCTTGCCGCGATCCCACGTCAACGTTTTGCGCAACTGCTGCGGCAGCGCGGCGATCGACGCTGTCAGTCCTGCATTCATCGCGATGGCACCGTAGCCACCGAGTGCGGGCCCGTTCTTCACAGGCGGCTGCTCACCCCAGCCCTGCTGGCGTGGCAGATGCACCAGAAGTGTTGCACGACTACGACGTTCAACGATCGTGCCGATCGCCGATCTCCCAGTTCCGATAATCAGATCACCCTCCCAGTGCCCGGGGACGGCACGGTCCTCGGCCTCGGCAGGGCGCTGACTGAACACGACATCGGAGGTGACGTGACCCTGCGGCTTGTTGCGCGAGCGGGCCCGCGGCTCCCTCAGTGCACGTCCGGTGCGCAGGCACGCGACCAGCTCACGTTTGAGCGCGCCGCGGCCCTCGATGAACAGGGACTGGTAGATCGCCTCGTGACTGATACGCATGGATTCATCATCGGGGAAGTCGACCTTCAAACGCTGGGAGATCTGCTCTGGACTCCACGCCAGCGACCACCGCCGGTTGGCCCGGTGCGGTTTGTTAAGCCCCTTCCATGGCGGTGGCGTGGGGCCCGCAGCGATCGTGCCATCGGGACGGCGGACAACGCCGGCCAGGCGGTCCTGTACGTACTCCCGCAACTCGACGTGGGCCACGAGCTTCGCTGTTTTCGGGCGCTTGGCGGCCTGCTGGGCTTTCCACTGCGCCACCAACGCCCGATACTCGAGCTTCCCGCTCCTGGTTGCGGCGTTGCGCCGTAGCTCACGCGAGATCGTGGCCGGACTCCGCCCGATCCACCGTGCGATCTCACGCACCCCACGATCCTGGGCGCGTAGCAGCGCGATCTCTTCCCGTTCGGCGAAGGATAGATAGCGGCCCGAAGGCTCATCCAGACTCAGCGGCCTCATGCCGCCAGCGTGGCGGAACCAGCGTGTACCCACCGGCACCGACACACCGACAGCGATCGATGCCTGTGCCGTGCTCACCCCCGTCGCGACCACCCGCCAAAACTCACGTTGCACCTGCCGCGACGGCTCCGGCCGCCCCGGCGATCGCATCGCCGGCCGAAGTGCACGATCAGCACGCCACTGCCGACGAACACCTACCGCCACATCGCTGGTCCTCCGACTCCAGTCCGCCGTAGCCACCGCAAACACCTCCATGATCATGGTGTTGCGACGACCAGTTGAATCCGCCTTGCACTCCGCGGTCGGAGTGGTGGATCAGCCCGGCCACGTCGTGGCCGGCACGCGACCGTGCCCACAATCCCATGTTCAGGGCGTCGAGGGCGAGGTCGGTGTGCATGGTGGTCGAGACCTGCCAGCCGACGACCATCCGCGAGAACACGTCCAGGACGAACGCCGCGTACACCCAGCCCGAGTGGGTGCGGATGTAGGTCAGGTCCGCCACCCACAACGCGTTCGGTGCCGCCGCGGTGAACTGACGGTTGACCCGGTCAGCCGGCCGGGGTGTTTCAGCTCCCTCGCTGCGCGTGGTCTTGCGTGTCTTGAGTCTCGCTATCCCTTGCAGCCCATCGGCTTTCATCAATCGCTCGACGGTGCAGCGGGCAGCACTATGGCCCTGTCTGCGCAATTGGGCATGCACCTTGCGGGCACCGTAGACGCCGAGGTTGTCGGCATGCACCGCGCGGACCTGGGTAAGGAGCTCCCGGTCACGCACCACACGAGGCGCCTCGGTCTTCTGGGGGCTCAGGTGGGCTCGTACCGTGGACGGAGCGATCTGGGCGGACGTATCGCGCAATGCCGCACAGATCGGATCGACTCCGTGTTCATCGCGGTGAGCCGCGACGAACTCCACGATCAGCGCTGTGGGCGGTCGATCTCCGCCGCAAAGAAAGCCGAAGCCTGCTTCAAGATCGTGTTCGCTCGCCGCAGTTCACGGTTCTCCCGCTCCAACGCCGCGATGCGGTCAGCGTCCTCACTCGTGGTGCCCGGGCGGACCCCGCCGTCGATCTCGGCCTGACGAACCCAATTGCGCAACGCCTCGGGATGGACTCCGAGCTGATCGGCGATCCGCTTGATCGCACCTCTCGACGAATCGGGATCTCGTCGCGCTTCACATGCCATCCGGGTGGCCCGGTCCTTGAGTTCCTCACTGTACTTGCGTGGTGCTGCCATGCTCTCCATCCTTCACAGGTTCGAGAGCCTCCGACAGACCCGGGGCGGTTCAACCACCAGCCAGCCGCGTACCAAGGTCAGTGCAGCTAGCGTTTGAATTAGGACGCAACTCATCTATCACGGGCGACGGTGCTGCGTCATGCTTATGCCCCTCCTACCTGTTGACGGAATGGTCGGGATATTCAGCGACCGACGCTTGTCAGATCCCCATGGGTCCGTCCGCGTGAGTTTGTCCGTCCGCGTGACTTTTGCGATGGTCAAGGGGCGAGCCGGAAACGGTCGATGTCACCCGGCCACCAGCTCGCAGTGCCCAGCAGCACCGCTAGCGCCGGGACTACTAAGGTCCGCACCAGGAACGTGTCGAGCAGCAAACCGACACCGATGATGAACCCGATTTGCACCATCACATCGATGGACCCGACCATCAGCCCAAACATGCTGGCCGCGAATATCAACCCAGCCGAGGTGATGACCGACCCGGTGTAAGCGACGGTACGCATTACGCCGACCCGCACGCTCCACCTCGTTTCCTCTCTCAGCCGTGACACCAGCAGCATGTTGTAGTCGGCGCCCACCGCCACCAAGACAATGAACGACACCAGTGGCACGGGCCAGGCGATCCCGGCACCGAGGATGTGTTGAAGTACGAGCACACCAATACCGAGAGCCGCCATGTAGTTCAAGACGACGGTTGCAAGGAGATAGACAGGTGCAACGACGGCCCGCAACAGCAGCATCAGGATCAGACCCACGATGAGAAGGGTGGCTATGCCGAGCAGTTTGAAATCGTACGACAACAGCCGCTGGACGTCGGAATTGATCGCAGGAAAGCCCGCAACAGAAGCACGTCCGCCCTCCAGAGTGGTGTTCGGCATCGCGTTCTCGGCGACGCTGGACAGCTCGTTCGCCAGCGTCATTGCATCGGCAGAGTATGGGTCGTAGGCGGTCTGTACCGCATAGCGCACGGTTTTCCCGTCGGACGAGATGAACTGTCGAGCGACCTGACTGAACTGCTGGTCCTTGAACGCATCCGCGGGGAGATAGAAGCCGGTTGCCGAGTCAGAATCGCCGACCTCCCGTGCGGGAGCCCGAAGCTGTGCGGCGACCTGTGCCAGTCCACTGAGTAGCTGAAGGTTGCTGTCCACCAGAGCACCGACTCCGTTCGACAACTGACGCGCGCCGTCGGCAAGTGCGCCGACGCCGGATTCGAGTTGCGAGAGCCTGTTCCCCAGGTCCTGTCCGCCGATGGCTTGTAGTGCAGAATCCAGCGTTTGAAGAGAACGCTGCAGCTGTGCAATGTTGGTCGAGCCTGGCGCACTCACGCGGCCGAGCTGCGCGGCAAAGTCAGCCACCCTCCCAAGCGACTGATCATCCGCGAGTGCCCGGATGTCGGCCGTTTGCGCGCGCAGTGCCGAGCACTGCGCGATCTGCTGGCACCACGGATTGTCTAACGCGGACAACGCCGGCGCGACCGCATCTGCCGCAGACTGGGCCCGACGTGCGAGTTGAGACAGCTCAGGCGCTTGCTTGGAAAACTGTCTAAGCCTTGGGGCAGCGTTCGCCAGTTGGTTCACAAGCGGCCGATACTCGTCGAGCTGCGGGCCAAATGACGACACCTCGTCGAGCAACCCCGACAGCGGAGCGAGGTTGGAGGATATCTGGTCTTCTAACAGTGCCAGGCCTCCGGCGAGCTGCTCTGACCCCGTCTTCAGGACGGCCAGATCACCCTTGCGGGCCTGTCCATCACCGGTCTCCTCGGTGATCTTGGTACCGATCTGATCATTCTGCCAAGATAATTGCGCCTGCTCTAGCTTCTCACCGGTCGGCCGCGTCACGCCAATGACCCTGGTCACGCCGGGAATCTGCGCGACGCGGGAGGCTAGCTGGTCGAGGTCGGCAAGGCCCTGAGCCGTGCGCATGTCGTTCTCGGACTCCACCACCAAGAATTCTGAGATGATGATGTCTTTCGGGAAGTGGCGGTTGAGAAGCGCGTATCCTTCGTTGCTCCCTGTGTCAGTTGGCTGCCCCTCGCGATCGTCGTAGGTGATCTGAATTGTTGCGGCGACCATGGCGAGGCCGATCAACACGACCACACTGATCGCGAGCAGAGGGACCGGCCGCCGGATAACCATGACTCCGACTCTTCTCCAGTAATCCCGCGTCAGGTCACGGCGGGGAAGGCCGGCACCTTTCTTGGCAGCGAAAGAGAGTACGAGGGGCAGCAATGTCACCGTCGCCAAGAATGCGAACGCTATGGCGATTGCGCAGGCCGGACCCAAAGTGTTAAACACACTGAGCTTGGCGAAGGCCATAGCCAGGAACGCTAGGGCCACAGTGCCCGCCGACGCTAGAACCACGCGGCCGATAGTTGCATTCGCGTGGGCGATAGCGACATCAGGAGAGTAACCCGCTCGAATACCTTCATGATAGCGGCTGATGAGGAACACCGAATAGTCAACTCCGGCACCGAAGATGATGACGGTCATGAACATTGATGTGAACTGGGATACCGGCATGCCCAGCTCGCCCAGTCCAGATAGAACTCCGCGACCCACAGCCAAGCTCATGCCCACGACAAGCAGCGGCATCAGCGCGGTGAAGACCGAACGATAGACGATCAGGAGGATCACGGCGATCAGCAGCACGGTGGCAACAGTGATCAGGACCAGATCCGACTCGCCCACGGCGAGTTGGTCGCTAAAGGTCGCGGGCGGGCCTGTCACACGGACTGTCGTCCCACTGTCACGAAAGATACTCTCAGCGATCTCACGCACCGCTGCGACCGCCTCCGCGGTATCGGGTCCCCCGAGTGTGCCGGCCACTCCCACGGGCAGATACCAGGCTTGCTTGTCTTTGCTGAGAGCCTGACTTGCGGTGAGGGGATCGCTCAGCAGGTCCCGGACAGCGATGACGTGCCTGTCGTCCGCCCGCAGGGTGTCGACAAGCACGTGATATCGATCGCGGGTGTTGTCGGACAGGCCTGCACTGCTCTCCATCACAACGAATACAGTGGTCTTGGCGCCGCGCTCGTCGAACGAGGCACCCATACGGTCCAAGGTCTGAAAAGACGGGACTCCGGCCGGGATTGGATCCACAGATTGTTCCCTGACCACCGACTCCAGTTGAGGAAAGACAAGGCCTAAGCCGATAGCAGCGCCGAGCCAGACCAGCGTCACAATTCCTTTGCGCCGGAGGGTAAACCATGCAACCCGCTCAAGGGTCGGACTGTACTCGCCGAGTCTCTCGCCCCCTCTCGACGGGCGGGTTCGAATGGGAGACGAACTCACCATGTGCAATATCCTCTCGACCTACAGTGGGCGACCCAATCGTGCGGACCCGTTTCGCGAACGTCCATGCGGTGGATGATTGTCACTTGTGGTGATGCTCGACCATGTTCTCGACTTCCTCGAGAGTGGTGGGCAGGTGGTATGGGGGAGTGCTCTTGCCTGAGATGCGGTATCGGCCCCAGAAGTCGGGATCCCCGACGACACACTCCGCTCGGCCCTCGGGGGTCGTAAACACAGCGATCGCGCGAGCGCCTTTCAGGAGACCGTCGAGCTCTTCATTCTTCTGAATACGGCCATACCAGGTGTACAGGCCGTTCAGCGGCTGGAAATAGCCTTTGATCTTCGCTTCGACATGGATCTCCGCCCCGCGGCACACCAGGGTCCCTTCGCCGGAGTAGTCGAGGTCATGGTCGTCAGACATACAGTCCTACCTTCTTCGCACTGAGCGTTGACAAATATCGCAGTTCGTGGATACTAGCAGTACCAGATACTACGAGTAATGGGTACTGGGCGCCAGACCCAACTCCCAGCCTTGAACGACCGAGGAGACGACATGACCGTGCAGGATGTCCAGATGAACCCCGACTTTTCGAAGGAGGGCATGGCTCGGGTGAACGGGCGTAAGCCCGTCGACATGGAACGATCTGCGGGTCGATTGCTGCGGTCTTCCGCAGAGAAGTTCTACGACGCGGAGATCGACATCGACTGGGAGTCGCCCTGGGAGGACGGCAAGTGCTTTCTGCCAGAGCATCGAGTGTCGCTATACGGCACCAGGCTGTGGGACAAGATGACTGAGGAGCAGCGCCGCGAGTTGGGGCGCCATGAGATCGTAAGCATCCTCAGTTTCGGCATCTACGCAGAGAATCTGTTGAGTTCAGCGCTTCTGCGCATGTCGGCGAAGGGGGCTTTAACCGATCAGAAGTCTCTATACGCGTTGACAGAGATCGGCGATGAGTCCCGCCACTCCACTATGTTCGCGCGCCTCATCAACAAGACGGGCGTGCCCCCCTACAAGCTTCCTAAGGGCTTCTTAAGCTTCGCGAAGATCCTGCATTTCGTCCCTCTCGGGCCGTCGGTGTCTGGAGCTACGCTGTTGATCGAGGAAATCCTGGACCGCGCCCAACGCGAGGCGATGAACGACCCCAACATGCAGCCGCAGCTTCGCCAGCTCATGAAGATCCACGTCCTTGAGGAAGCCCGCCACATTACCTTTGCGCGACTGGAGATGATCGAAGGCATGCAGCGTCGTCGTAAGGCAACGCGCGCCTGGCACCGAGGCGTGCTCGCCGTCATCGCGAACCTGGCGTACCCGCTGCTCATCAATCCGAAAGTGTACCCCGCAGTGGGAATTAGTCGCTGGCGTGGCGTGTGGGCGCAGCAGACCAGCCCAAACTACCGAACCAACCTGCAATTTATGTCTGAGCCCATGATTCGGTTCTTCCATGAGGCGGGAATGTTGGAAGGCAAATTCACAATGGCCATGTGGCGTGCGACGCGCAGCCTTCCCGACGATCTTCGCTGATCTCCGTTCACGCGACCGTGACGTCGTGATCGACACTATAGACCCGCGCGAAGCATGCTCGATCGCTTCGCGATCACTTCCGCCTCAACAGATCACCTGCCGCCACTGTGCGCAGGTGATGTGTTGTGCGATCCAACCTACGAGGGAGAAAGCATAACCATGGCATCATCGACTACCCGGCGCGCCACGCGCGCAACCGCCAAGACGGATTCAACCAACGACCCGATTTCCACCAAGATTCTGATTATTGGAAGCGGGTTCTCTGGTCTCGGGATGGCCGCGCAGCTTAGACGTCGCGGGTATAGCGATTTTCTGATTCTGGAAAAGGCCAGCTCCGTCGGCGGGACCTGGCGCGACAACACCTATCCAGGCTGTGCATGTGACGTTCCGTCGCTGATGTACTCGTACTCATTCGAGAGTCGAGGTAGCTGGTCGAAGGTGTGGTCATCACAGCCAGAAATTGAGCGGTATCTACAGGATGTCGCGGATAAGCGTGGCGTGACACAAAAGATTCATTTCGGCCAGAAATTGGTTTCTGGATACTGGAGCGAGTCGGAGTCGCGGTGGCACCTGCGCACTGAGTCCGGACGTGAGTACATTGCTCAGTTCGTGGTGTCAGGAGTCGGCGCGCTGCATATCCCCAATTTCCCCGAAATTTCGGGTATTGCGGACTTTAAAGGCGACGCGTTTCACTCCGCACAGTGGGATCATTCGGTGGATCTAGAGGGCAAGCGTGTCGCCGTGATCGGCACTGGCGCCAGCGCTATCCAGTTTGTACCTTTCGTGCAGAAGGAGGCCATGTCCCTCAAGGTATTCCAGCGAACCCCCGCCTGGGTCCTACCCCGCAAGAATTTCTCCGTTCCGCCGGCCCTGCGGACTCTTCTGAGTAAACTCCCGATTGCACGTCGTATCGCCAGGTGGTCGGTGTACTGGGGTGCGGAGAGCCTGGCCTTCGGCCTCAACGGTCACTCTAACCTCATGCGGCCAATTGAAAAGGTCGCTCAATGGAACATCGAACGCTCCATCACTGATCCGGCATTGCGCAAGAAACTGACCCCGTCGTATCGTATCGGCTGTAAGCGGATTCTGGGGTCAAACGACTATTACCCGGCGCTTGCGGCACCTAACACCACTGTCATCAGCGACCGGATTGAGAAGGTGACCGCTGATTCCATCATTACTTCAGACGGTGTCGAGCATCTCGTGGACGTTATAATTTATGCGACCGGTTTTCACGTGACTGACGGTTTCGATCAGCTCGCCCTCAAGGGCGCCAGTGGCGAGGATCTCCCGTCCCATTGGCATCAGACTGGCATTAATACGCACCTGGGCATCACGACCGAGGGTTTTCCCAACCTGTTTTTCCTCCTCGGACCCAACACGGGCCTCGGCCACAACTCCGTGGTGTTCATGATTGAGCAGCAGATCAAGTACATCATGAAGGCAATCGACGCAGTAGAACGCCGAGGCGCTGAGAAGGTCGACGTACGCCCGTCCGTGCAGGAACGTTTCAACACCGACATCCAGCGGAAGCTGGCCAAGGGAGTGTGGACCAACGGCGGCTGCACGAGTTGGTATCTCGATTCGAAGGGCGTCAACCGCACCGTGTGGCCGGGCTTCACCTGGCAGTACTGGCGCGCCACGAAAGATTTCGAGCCCGCCGAGTACGACATCGCCTGATGCCCGAACGCACGGAGACACGATTCGAAGAGATGGTGGGACGACGGTGAGCAGTTCTAATCGGCATGACTATACCGGCAAGGTGGCAGTGGTCACCGGTGCTGCGTCAGGGATCGGGCGATCTCTGGCACTCCAGTTGGCGAAGCGAGGTGCGGCATTGGCACTGTCCGACGTTGATGAGATGCACTTGAAGGAGACTGCAGAACTTTGCCGCACCACGCATGGGGCAACGGTAACCGCCGCCGTGTTAGACGTTGCGGACCGTGCTGCTTTTCAGGACTATGCCGACGCAGTGCGGTCAGAGTCCGGCCACGTAGACATGGTGTTCAACAACGCCGGCGTGGCTTTGGGCGTCGACGTAGTCGACATGGCCTGGGAAGACTTCGACTGGCTCATGGGCATCAACTTTGGCGGAGTCGTGAACGGGTCAAAGGCGTTTCTGCCTCACCTGATCGCGTCCGGGGACGGACATCTCATCAACACATCGAGCGTGTTCGGCTTGGTCGGAATCCCCAGCCAAAGCGCCTATAATGCCGCGAAATTCGGCGTCAGAGGCTTTACCGAGGCGCTCCGACAGGAGATGAAGATCAGTCGTTACCCGGTCACAGTGACCTGTGTGCACCCGGGGGGGGTAAAAACCAATATCGTCAACAATGCCAGAGGCGTCTCCGCCATGGGGGCAGACACCGCGACTGTCGCCTCGCTGTTCGACAAGATCGCACGAAGCACCCCAGAGAAAGCAGCGGCGACAATCCTGAAAGGTATGGACAAGAAGAGAGCGCGAGTGCTGATCGGTGCGGACGCCCGCGGTTTCGACTTCGTGGCACGGGTGATCGGTCCCCGCTACCAGGACATCGCGGCTCCACTGACACGAGCGGGTTACGCGGTCGCACGTAGACAGGGGATCCTCAAGTGACCGTCGAACCCGATTCACGTCCGGCTGCCGCGGCGGCCCGCTCACGCACCTTAACCGTCTCGGAAGTGATCCAGGAAACGAAAGACTCCGTTACCATTTCGTTCGAAATCCCCGACGCCATGGTCGAGGAGTTCAAGCATACCCCAGGGCAATTCATCACCGTCAAGATCCCATCTGATCGGACCGGTCATGTCGCACGGTGCTACTCATTGAGCAGCTCGCCTCACGTCGACGACTTCCGTCTCGAGATCGGCATCAAGCGGACCGAGAACGGTTACGCATCGAACTGGCTGTGCGATAACGCGATCACGGGAATGGAATTGACCGTCCTCCCGCCGTCAGGGCATTTCACGGCGAAGAATCTCGACGTCGATTTTCTATTCTTCGCAGGAGGAAGTGGGATCACTCCGGTCTTGTCGCTGATTAAGTCGGCACTTGTGTGCGGCGGGGGCGAAGTCACACTATTCTACGCGAACCGCGATGCCGAGTCGATCATGTACGGGGGGCAACTGACGCAGATCGTCTCCGAGTTTCCTGAGCGTTTCACCGTCTTCCATTGGTTGGAGTCGGCTATGGGTATTCCGACGCCTCAGAATGTCGAGTCCGCCATACGTGAGCACCGCGGTGCACAGATTTTCACCTGCGGTCCGGCGCCGTTCATGGATCTGGTGCAGAAGTCGGCGGAGGCCTGCGGTGTCGAGCACTCCTCGGTACATCGAGAAGTCTTCCAGTCACTGACCGGGGATCCGTTCGATACAGCCACGATGCGTCAGCTTGGTGACGACGACGGTGTGGCGACCGCTACGGTCTATCTGAATGGGCAGTCCATCACGACTGAGTGGCCGCGCAACACGCCGTTGCTCGACGTGCTACTGGCCCAAGGCCACAATGCCCCGTACTCCTGCCGAGAAGGAGCCTGCAGCGCGTGTGTATGCAAGCTGGTCGAGGGTGATGTAGAAATGGCGCAAAACCACATCCTCGTTGAGGATGATGTTGCCGACGGTGAACGGCTCGCATGCCAGGCACTTCCGCTGACGGATGCTGTCACGGTGAGCTTCGATGACCTCTGAGTTAGCGAGTGCGTCGCGAGGATCGCGTGACCTCGAGGTCCTTTCCTCCGACGGGACCAAGTTGTTCGCTCAGGAATTCGGTCCGGGCCGGGATGCTCCGCTCCTAGTCTTTAGTCACGGCTGGGCTTGTCAGGGACGTTTCTGGCGTCCGCAGGTCGAGCAGTTCGCGGCGACGCATCGGGTGGTGGTCTACGACCAACGCGGACACGGGTTGAGCGACCGGGGCCGGGTACCGTTCTCGGCGAAGCTCCTGGCCGATGATATGGAGGCCGTAGTCCGGGCAGTGGCGACTCCCGCCGACAAGGCTGTCGTGGTCGGACACAGCATGGGAGGCATGTCCATCATGAGTTGGGCGGCTGAGTACCCCGCCTCGGTTTCGGAGCTGGCCCGCGGAGTAGTCCTGGCAAGCACCGGGCCATCACAGTTGGTGGATCGGTCTACATTGCTCAAGGTTCCCCGACAGCTACGACCGAGACTTGAGCGGGCCTTCGCGGCCAGTCTTGCAGTCGCCGGACCCGAGATGCAGGGCACGCGTTTGTCTCGCCGCCTGATTCGTTACGGAACCCTGGGCCCGGGCGCGACTGCCGAGGTAGTCGATGAGTGCGCCGACATCGTGTTGCGATGCCCACCACAGGTGCGCGGGATGTGGGGTTCAGTGTTGGCGACAATCGACGTCAGTAAGGGGGTTGACTCGCTGGAGGTGCCGGCGACGGTCATCGTAGGTGATGCCGACAGACTGACCCCAGCGACCCATTCAGTGGATCTCGCAGCGCGCCTGGGTCGGAAGGGCGTTCTATTTGAATTCACTCTTCTTGACAAAGTCGGTCACATGTCCAACCTAGAGGCCGTCGAAGACTTCAATTCAGCCGTGGCCAGATTAGACAAATCCGCCTGAAGCGGGTCTCGTCGACCCAACCCATGTTCACTGGCTAGTGCGTCACTGGCGCGACAAGTCAGCCATCCTGATAACGTAGGAGGTCATGTCTGTAGTCCGTCGCATCTCCGCGGCCCCGGTGAAAGTGCAGCGACGTGTGCGCGACGCTCGAAGCACGCGCTGGGACGACCACCGCGCCGTCGTCAAAGCTGAACTCGTCGATGCAGCGATACGCGCGATCGAAAAGTTCGGCGATGCCGTGAGCATGGACGATTTTGCGGAAGAGGCTGGTGCGTCGAAGCCTAAGCTCTACCGCCATTTCGGTGACAGGGCTGGGCTCTACTCCGCCGTGGCAGCCCGTCTGGGTTCTATGATGTGGGAGTCAGCGCAGTCAACTCTGCTCTCCGGACAGGCAGACAGCACCGTCGACGAACTTTTCCGTTCAGCGGTGTCCGCATACGTATCCTTGGTTGATGAACATCCAGCGGTCGTCCGTTTCCTCATGACGAACCACATGTTCCAGTACTCTGAGTCCGGCGAGGGTGGGGCCGCAGATCAGCTGAGATCGGCAATGGAGATTATTTCCGACGAGTTCGCACGTGGCCTCCGAGAGGTCGGTGCCGAGGAGTCCCCCGTCGCCGTAGCAGTAGCCTCCATCCTGGGGGCCGGCCTATCAGCGACCCAGTGGTGGATCGATAACGGTCGGCAGAATGGAATGAGCAGGGACATGTTTGCCGCGCACCTGTGCCAGACGTCGTGGGGGATCATAGACGGCGCTGCGGCCACAGTAGGCGTTCGATTTCATAGGGACAGGCCCTTAGGCAACCCTGGATTCGCCACTCGCCTCGACGCCGTCTGATCCCCTTCGTACGGGTGGTCCGCCCTGTAGTCACGCACGCGGCAGAACTGCTCACACAAACGGAGCGCATTTCACAATCCTGACTGCTGGCTGTCATGGGGGATCATCCTTGGTCGCCGCTCATCTTAGTAGCGAAGCGCTACAGACAGTACTGTTGACGACAGTGCCACAGTCGTGGCGCCACTCATAAGGCCCCCCCTCGAGCCTTCCATCGGTACCGCCACTGGCTGTTTCGTTCTGTTACCGACGGTATTGTTGTGCAGTCAGAGGTTCTTGATTTGGTTTCGTAGGGAGTGGCCAGGGTGGAAACCATCGATTTCGACGATGTTGACCCGAGGCGGGTTCGGTCGCGCCAGCGTTTGTTGGATGCCGCTGTGACCTTGCTGAACAGCGGCGGGGTCGAAGCCGTTACCGTGGAGGCGGTCACTCGACTGTCTCGTGTTGCTCGCACTACCTTGTATCGTCACTTCGAGAGCTCCACAGATCTGGTGGCGGCTGCTTTCGAGCGGTTGTTACCCCAGGCCGAGACCCCCGCGATGACGACGTCGATCCGCGATGACCTGCTAAAGCTGATGCAGCGGCAAGCTGAACTAATCGAGCAGGCACCGCTGCAGTTGACGACGCTGGCATGGTTGGCAATGCTTCCCGAGCAGCCCCGGCAATCCGGGCAATCCGACGGGGATCAGAACGCGCTCGCGCCACTGCGTCGTCGAGTCGTCGAGCAGTATCGAGAACCATTCGATCGAGTTTTGACGAGTGACGTGGCCACGGCTGAGCTCGACAACTTCGATTTGACCATGGCTGTCACCCAGCTCGCGGGCCCGCTGATCTTTGCCAAGCTCACGGGCATTCGGTCGATGACCGTTGGCGATCTCGAACAGCTTGTCGACGATTTCCTCATGGCCCACCGGCGACACCAAACCTCCTGACCTCCTTCCCCATCTACGGTACTGCTAGTACCGTAACGATACCGTCGGTTTCGTAGACGGGCTGGGTCGAGGGTGAGGTGCTGCATATGGTGGTCCAACGTCCAAGTGGTGGGCGCTTGGCGGCGCGCCGGTTGGCGGAACGCAGCGAGTACAGCACGACATTGGGGCGGTTGGCACGGTTCACCTTGGCGCACAGATTCCTCGTCATCGGGGCGTGGGTGGCTGTGGGTATCGTCTTGGCGATTCTGTTTCCCCAGCTGGAGACGGTGGTGCGGCAGCAGTCTGTTGATCCGATCCCTGCTGGGGTTCCATCGTTTCAAGCACTCGATCAGATGGGTGGTGCGTTCGGTGAGAAGGGCGCCAAGACCACTGTTTTCGTGACCATGGAGAACCCGAACGGGTTCACCGACGTGGCGCGGGAACGCTACGACATGCTCGTTCTGCAGCTGCGCGAAAATTTCGACGATGTGCAGTCAGTGCGGGATTTGCTTTCCGATCCGACGACGGCCGGCCAAGCCTTGAGTGAGGACGGGCAAGCCTGGTACCTGCCTGTCGGGGTCACCGGAACATTGGGAGGGCCAACGGCCACGCATGCTGTGGAGACCGTGCGCCAAACCGCGCAGCGCGTGTTTGACGGTACGGGCACCACTGTCCATGTCACCGGGCCGACAGCCACTTTCAGTGACCAGATCGTCAGTGCTGAAAGCGATTTAGTCGTGATCACTCTGGCGACGGTGGCGCTTATCGCGATCATTCTGTTGATCGTTTACCGATCGCTGTTCACCGCGCTGGTGCCGTTGTTGGTGATCGGTGTCAGCCTCGGCGTGGGCCGTGGCATCTTGTCCGCACTCGGCGAACTCGGTATGCCGGTATCGCAGTTCACCGTCGCGTTCATGACCGTCATCCTGCTCGGAGCCGGGGTCGACTACTCAGTCTTCTTCATCAGTCGCTATCACGAACGGCTACGCCAGGACGCCACCACCGAGGTTGCGCTCGTGGACGCGACAGCAACTATCGGACGGGTCATCCTGGCTTCAGCTGCCACGGTGGCGCTGGCCTTTTTGGCGATGGTCTTTGGTCAGCTGAGCGTGTTCTCCACCTTGGGTCCGGCATGCGCGATCGCCATCCTCATCGGATTCCTCGCCACGGTCACCCTGCTACCACCGGTGTTGCTGTGGGCGGCACGATTCGGCTGGGGCGCACCCAGGCGAGATCTGACCCGAAAGTACTGGAATCGCGTCGCCGTGCTCGTCGTGCGGCGTCCTGTGCCGCTGCTGGCACTAACCCTGGTCGGGCTAATCGTGCTTAGCGTCTTCGCGACGGGCATCCAGATCACCTTCGACGATCGTGAGGGGCAACCCGCGACAACCGACAGCAACGAAGGCTACGCGTTGCTCGACCGTCATTTCCCTCAAGACGTCACTATCACCGAGTTCCTCGTCGTAGATGCACCGATCGATCTCCGTACTGCCAGCGGGCTGGCCGATCTTGAGCAAATGGCCTCACGTGTATCCCAGATCCCCGGAGTGACTCGAGTCATCGGCGTTACCCGTCCCACCGGGGACAAGCTCGAGCAAGCCGAGCTGTCCTGGCAGAACGGCCAGATCGGGAACCGGCTGGCGGGTGCGGTCGACGATGGCCAGAACCGCCGCGGTGACCTCGAACAGCTCCGTACAGGCGCATTCCAACTCGCCGACGGGCTTACTCAGCTCGACACCCAGGTACGCACCAACTTGGCCCCCCTGGCCGGCATCCTCGATCAGGCAAGCACAGCCGGGCAGCAAATTCAGCAGTACCAGCCACTACTACGCCAACTCGCCGCATCTGCACCAGCGCTCGATCGCGCTTCTCAGAATGCCCCACAGCTGGCCGCGCTCACCCGCCAAACATCTGCAGCCCTGGCAACAGTGACCTCGATCCTGCCCATCCTCGATAATGCGCCCTGGTGCACCCAAGTCCCGCAGTGCGCAGCTCTGCGCGCGCAGACCCGCAATCTCGACGCCCTACTGAGCAACGGGACCCTCGACCAGATCGCCACGCTGTCAACACAACTCGCGCAGCTGGATACACCGATCTCAACAGTCACCGACCAACTCACTTCCACCGTCAACTCACTGGGCTCCACGCTGGGAAGCATCAGCAGCCAAGACCTTCCCGGCAAGCTCACCCAACTGCAAACAGGTATCAGTCAACTCGCGGCGGGATCACGCCAACTCGCCGCCGGTGTATCCGCGCTGATCGACAGCAACCTTCAACAACTCGCCGGGATGGCCGCGCTAGCCACACAACTACAAACCTCCGCCCGCGAGACCGCCGGAACAAACTCAGCAACCGGCTTCTACCTCCCACCTCAGGCCAACGCAGACCGCCGTTTCGTCGACGTCGCTCGCCAGTTCGTCTCGCCCGACGGCCATACCGTGCGCTACGCAATACAAACCAGCTTCGACCCCTACAGCACCGAGGCCATGCAACTGGCCGACACAATCACCGATGTCGCACTCGCCGCCAGACCGAACACAACCCTGCAGGACTCCAACATCGCGACAGCCGGGTTCCCCGCCATCAACGCCGATCTGCAACGTCTACTCACCGAAGACTTCCGACTCCTAGCGTTGGCCACCCTCACCATCGTCGGCCTGATCCTGATACTCCTACTCCGAGCACTCATCGCGCCGCTATACCTTCTGGGCACCGTCATACTCAACTACACCGCGGCACTGGGTATCGGCGTCCTGATCTTTCAACACATCCTCAAAACCGACATCGCCTGGCCCGTACCACTACTGGCCTTCATAGTCCTCGTCGCGGTCGGCGCCGACTACAACATGCTTCTCATCTCTCGCCTACGCGAAGAATCCCAAAACAACATCCGCATCGGCGTCCTGAGAACCGTCACCAACACCGGATCAGTCATCACCTCGGCCGGCCTCATCTTCGCTGCCAGCATGTTCGGACTCATGGCCGGATCCATCTCGATCATGACCCAGGTCGGACTCATCATCGGCATCGGCCTGCTGCTCGACACCTTCATCGTCCGCACCATCGTCGTGCCGACCATCGCCACACTTGTCGGCAGAGCAAGCTGGTGGCCGAGTACCCGAACCGACACGCATCCAGCGTCCCGCTAGTACGCACGCACGTGCCGAGATCTGACCGGCCCCGCCAGTCATCCAGCCATCGCGCCCACCTCATCGACTGACACCCGCTCGACGGTCGGCCGCGGCACCACACCCGACCCACGTGCGAGCGCCCCTCGCGTCGTTGACGCTGGTAGAACTCGCAGGAGGGCCCGTCGCGGCGTTGGGGACTGTCGCTGATTCGGTGTAAGTGGTTTTGATCGCCCCCGGCGTGGGGCAGGAGGAATCACGACGATGACCGACACAATCGGGGGCGTGGATGCCCCGGTGGCAGGGCCGGTTCAGACCGGTCAGGAACACGATGTCACCACCGCGGATGCGGTGCGTGAGCTCTCGAAGGCCGAGCAGGCTTTGGTGAGCGATCTGGTACGTAGCTCACGCGCTCAGGGAGTGGCTCTGACCGGTCCTGACGGGCTGCTCAAAGCGCTGACCAAGAGCGTGCTCGAAGCCGCGCTCGATGAAGAGATGACCGAACATCTTGGCTATGACAAACATGACGTGGCCGGCCGCAACACCGGCAATTCACGCAACGGCACGCGCACGAAACGGGTCCTGACCGACGCGTGCGGGCAGGTGCCCATCGAGGTGCCCCGCGACCGCAACGCCACCTTCGACCCGGTAATTGTCGGTAAGAGCAAACGTCGCGTCACCGATGTGGATCGGGTAGTGCTGTCGCTGTATGCCAAAGGCCTCACAACCGGCGAGATCTCAGCGCATTTCGCCGATGTCTACGGTGTCAACGGCGGCTGAAAACTGACCCCTTATCGACGGTTGAATTTTGACCCCCTTTGGTGTGGTTACTGGTCGGTGTTGACGAGTTCTCGTCGGGCTTTGGTGCGGTAGGAGTCGCCGTCGATAGCGATGACCTCGGCGTGATGGACGAGGCGGTCGATGAGTGCGGCGGCGACGACGTCGTCGGCGAAGACTTCGCCCCAACGGCCGAATGGCATGTTCGAGGTGATCAGAATCGAGCCTTGTTCGTAGCGACTGGCAATGAGTTGGAAGAACAGGTTGGCGGTGTCGGAGTCGAATGGGAGGTAGCCGATCTCGTCGATGATGATCAGTCGGTAGCGGCGGAGCCGTTTGAGTTCGGCGGCCAGGCGGCCGGTGGTGTGTGCCTCGGTCAGGCGGGTGGCCCATCCGGTGGCGGTGTCGAAGAGCACGGGGTAGGCGTTGTGTGCGGCTTTGATCCCGAGCGCGATCGCGAGGTGGGTTTTTCCCACCCCGGGTGGTCCGAGAAGGATCACGTTGTCGCTCTTGGCGATCCAGGTGCTGGTGGCCAGGTGGGCGATCACATCACGACGCAGTCCTGGAAGGTGGTCGAAGTTGAAGTCCTCGAGTGTTTTGACCGCAGGGAAGCGCGCGCCGCTGATCCGCAGCATGGTGCCGTTGGCTTCGCGTTCGCTGACCTGGCGGTCAAGAATCGCTGCGAGGTACTGCTCGTGGGTCCAGTTGTCGGTGCGGGCCCGCTCGGCCAATTCCGCCCAGCATCGGCGGATCGCTGGCATCTTCAACGCCCGCGCCGCGAACTCGATCTGTTTACCTGTTTGATTGTCGGACACAGTCTTTCACCTTTCAATGCTGGTGGATGTGGTGGGCGGGTGAGCTTGGGGCGGGGTGGCAAAGTTCACCCCGAACAGCTCGTCGTAGTCCGGTAACGCCCGGATCGGCACCTCGTGGCCATCAGGGTGGGCGCGGATGCGGGCGGCGTTTCGGGCCCGGTTGGCGAGGTCTTGGCGGCGGTAATCGCGGCGCAGTTCTTTGGCTGCTCGCACGTGCTGAGGGTCGGCGATGGTGACGTGGTTGGCCCAGCTGCGCGCGTGGTCGGCGACGGTGACCTCGCCGCAGAGGATGCGCACCTGCTGCAGGTCGGCAGTGATGTCGACGAACCGACCGATCACCGACGGGTGCACCGAATAGTCATTGCCGGCTACACGTACGTAGTAGTCGCGACCGAGTCGCACCCGGCTACTCAAGCCGATATGCGGTGCGGTCGGAGGTAGGCCGGTCATCTGCTCGAGGTCCTCGGCGAACACGTCACACGGGCGTCGATCACCGATCGCGCGCACCACTCGGGTGTTGGCATGATCGGCCAGCCACCGATCGAACTGGGCGGTGAAATCGGCCGGTGAGCTGAACTGGCGGCCCGGCAGGAACGAGCTCTCGAAGAACCGGTTGTTGCGTTCGACCATGCCCTTGTACTCGGGGTCTCGCGGTGGCGCCAGCTCCAGCCGCGTACCCAACGTGCCCACGAAGCCGGCCGCCAACGCGGTGGGTGTGCCCTTGGGGCCGATCGCGGCTTCGCGGTCCCACACCAGTTTGCGGGTCACCCCGCCCAGTTGCGACAGCAGCAGCCACATTCCCGTCAGGATGTCTCCGCCCTGGCGAGACGGGATCATCACCGCCGACCGGTACCGGGAGAACGCCAACGTCATCACCAACACCGGTAGCATGGCGAACTGATTGTGGCTCAGAGGGATTCGGTAGTCCGGAAACCACAAATCCCACTGTGAACAGCCGCCGGGCTGATAGATCACCCGATCGGCTGGATCTACCCCACGAAACTCTGGACGAATAGCCCGGACCCGGTCTTTGAGGACCGTCAACGACCTCGTCCACCCAACCCGCTCGGCGATCACCGTCGCCGGCATCGTCGGATACTCCCGCAGCAACGCCCGGATCTGCGGTTCGAACGCGTCGACCGCCGAGCCCGTCGCCGGCCGCGAGTACTTCGGCGCGGTATCCGAAGCCAACGCCGCACGAACGGTGTTGCGGGCCACCCCCAACCGGCGCGCGATCTCCCTGATCGGCACACCCTCACTGCGATGCAAACGGCGGATCTCTGCCCATTGCTCCACTGAAATCACCCTCCTAACAAGACGGGGGGGGTCAAAATTCACCCGTCGTCAGGGGGTCAGTTTTCAGGCGTCGTCAACATACGGTGCGTCGGTATCGAAAGACACTGAACCGCCCCGGGTCTGTCGGAGGCTCTCGAACCTGTGAAGGATGGAGAGCATGGCAGCACCACGCAAGTACAGTGAGGAACTCAAGGACCGGGCCACCCGGATGGCATGTGAAGCGCGACGAGATCCCGATTCGTCGAGAGGTGCGATCAAGCGGATCGCCGATCAGCTCGGAGTCCATCCCGAGGCGTTGCGCAATTGGGTTCGTCAGGCCGAGATCGACGGCGGGGTCCGCCCGGGCACCACGAGTGAGGACGCTGACCGCATCGCGGCGTTGGAGCGGGAGAACCGTGAACTGCGGCGAGCGAACACGATCTTGAAGCAGGCTTCGGCTTTCTTTGCGGCGGAGATCGACCGCCCACAGCGCTGATCGTGGAGTTCGTCGCGGCTCACCGCGATGAACACGGAGTCGATCCGATCTGTGCGGCATTGCGCGATACGTCCGCCCAGATCGCTCCGTCCACGGTACGAGCCCACCTGAGCCCCCAGAAGACCGAGGCGCCTCGTGTGGTGCGTGACCGGGAGCTCCTTACCCAGGTCCGCGCGGTGCATGCCGACAACCTCGGCGTCTACGGTGCCCGCAAGGTGCATGCCCAATTGCGCAGACAGGGCCATAGTGCTGCCCGCTGCACCGTCGAGCGATTGATGAAAGCCGATGGGCTGCAAGGGATAGCGAGACTCAAGACACGCAAGACCACGCGCAGCGAGGGAGCTGAAACACCCCGGCCGGCTGACCGGGTCAACCGTCAGTTCACCGCGGCGGCACCGAACGCGTTGTGGGTGGCGGACCTGACCTACATCCGCACCCACTCGGGCTGGGTGTACGCGGCGTTCGTCCTGGACGTGTTCTCGCGGATGGTCGTCGGCTGGCAGGTCTCGACCACCATGCACACCGACCTCGCCCTCGACGCCCTGAACATGGGATTGTGGGCACGGTCGCGTGCCGGCCACGACGTGGCCGGGCTGATCCACCACTCCGACCGCGGAGTGCAATACCGAGCCATCCGCTACACCGAACGACTGGCCGAAGCCGAAGCGGTGACATCTGTTGGCTCCAAAGGGGATTCATACGACAACGCGATGGCTGAGGCGTTCAACTCGCTGTTCAAAGCCGAATGCATCCGTAACCCCGTGATGCGCCCGCGAGGCGGCTGGGCAGGTGTGGGCGAGGTCGAGATCGCCGTCGCTGAGTACGTCGAATGGTTCAACCACCGCCGCCTGCACGGCGAGATCGGACACGTCCCACCCGTCGAGTACGAGAGCGCCTACTGGTCGACCCAAACCGTCACCAGCTACCGTGAGAACCCGGTCCCCGCAAACGCTGGAACCAACTAACCGAGCCTCCAGCAAACCCGGGGCGATTCACACCGTCTCCCGAATCACGGATCGGGTCATCGAAGAGATGGTGTCGTGGTGGGCACGCCCGCTGGAGAAAGTGTACGCGGCGGTGTTCATCGACGCGATCATGGTCAAGATCCGGGATGGGCAGGTGCGTAACCGGCCCATCTACGCCGCGATCGGGGTGGATCTCGACGGGCACAAAGACATCCTCGGCATGTGGGCCGGCGACGGCGACGGCGAGTCGGCCAGGTTCTGGCTGGCGGTGCTCACCGACCTCAAGAACAGGGGTGTCCGCGACATCTTCTTCGTTGTGTGTGACGGATTGAAAGGGTTGCCCGACAGTGTATCTGCCGCGTTCCCGTTGGCCACGGTACAGACGTGCATCATCCATCTGATCCGCAACACCTTCAAGTACGCCTCCCGCAAGTATTGGGACACGATCAGCGCCGATCTCAAACCGATCTACACCGCGCCGACCGCCGCTGACGCCCGGGCGCGGTGGGAGGAATTCGCCGAGAAATGGGGCACGCCGTACCCGGCGATCGTGACCCTGTGGGAGAGCGCGTGGGAGGAGTTCATCCCGTTCCTTGACTACGACGTCGAGATACGGCGAGTGTTGTGCTCCACCAACGCGATCGAAAGTCTCAACGCCCGCTACCGGCGTGCGGTGCGCGCTCGAGGACACTTCCCGAACGAGCAGTCCGCACTCAAAACGCTCTACCTGGTCACCCGGTCGCTGGACCCGAAGGGTACCGGTCAGACGAAGTGGGCCGTACGCTGGAAGCCAGCGCTCAACGCCCCGGCCATCACGTTCGCCGATCGTATGCCCGCAGCCGAAGAACGCTGACCCGCCGAGCAATCGGAAAACCGCCGCTTACACCGAATATCGGACAGACCCGTCGGGGCCCGATTCCCGCCGAGCTCGTGGTGAGCGTGCGTGAGACGCTGGGTGGGGGTCGTCCAGAACGGGGGGTGTCCCTATGGGTTTGTCAAGCAGCTGAAGCGATTGGGGTTCGGTAGGGCTCGCTGTGCTTGAGCATCGCGTAGAGGACGTCGCATCGTCGGCGTGCCAGGCAGATGAGGGCGGCGTTGTGTTTCTTTCCTTCGGCGCGTTTGCGGTCGTAGTAGGCGCGGCTGGTGGGGTCGTGCAGTGCGGCGAACGCGGAGAGGAAGAAGGCTCGTTTGAGTTTGCGGTTTCCGAATCGGGCGGGGTGCTCGCCACGGATGGAGGTGCCGGATCGGTGGGTGACTGGTGCGATGCCGGCGTAGGCGGCCAGGTGGCCTGCGGTGGCGAATGCTGAACCGTCGCCGACTTCGAGGAGGATGCGGGCTGCTGTGTAGGGGTCGTAGCGGATCTGGTTTCGCACCGCGGCAAAGTGGCTCCGCGCCATGTCTCGATCGTTGTCCGCGTCGCCGGTAGCATCACGGGTGGACGCCTGCACGGTGGCGTGGTCGAAGGCCAGGATACGTGACGCTGCGAGAAGAACTGCAGGCTTCCCGGTTGCCTCCTGTCGATGTCACAGGACCCGGGTCAGCGGGAACCGGCGTCCTGCTGATGGTAATGCTCCTGCGTGCGTTTGTGTGAACGCGGCGGCCCTGCTTAGCGTCCTCCTCGCGGACTTGCCGCGACAGGCCGGTTAGCCTGACAAGGATGCTGCGGCCTTTCGTAGTGACGCCTCCAGGGTCGTTTCCGCCTCGGGTAGAGCCGCCGCGAGGGTTGTGACGGATCGGAGCCGCTCGGATGAGGCGTGATCCTTCTGTACTGCTGCGCGTGCGACTGCAGTCCAGGATGTCGCCGCATGGTGGGCGTTGGCTGCAAGGATGGCGGTGGCGTGATCGCCGGTGAGGCGCGCGATTTCGTCGCAGCCCTGTGCCAGCAGTCGGCGGAACAGGCCGCCGCCGGTCCCCGCTTTCTCGATGAAGGCGCCGAGGCTGAATAAATGCATCTCGAGGTCGTCGGTCGACAGGGCTCCCCAGCTGCAGACGTCGGATGCGAGCGCGCTGGCAGCGTCGAGGCCGTGTGACCCGTGTTCTGCGGGCCCGGCGATCGTCGATGCGCCTGGGGTGCTCAGGCTCGCTGCGGATTGTGCGAATGCCTGTGCGGCCACCTCGAGAATCGAAGGTGGCGTCTGTGGCCAATTGATACGAAACAGCGTGTGTCGGGTTGGCTCCGGGAAGGAGGTCGAGCGGCGCGCGCGTGCGAGTGCGTCCAGTGGGACGCGTTGAAGGTCTTCGCGATCGTTGTCGGCGATGTACGCGACGCCTTGCGTCTCGTCGTAGCCGACTACAACGATGTCGTGGCGGCTCATGCGCAACTGGACCCGCAGGTAGGGGAGTTCTGCGATCTCCGCCCAGACCAGTGCAGGGCGTCCCTGATCGATCTCGCCACGAAGGTTCTCCCAACCCTCGGCCGGGTCGTCTGTGGCAAGCACCTCGACGGTGCCGCCCAGACGGCGGGGGAGGTCGATCTCAAAATCAGGTCCTCGTCCGACTAAGTACACGGGTGGCATCAGCGCTTTTGATCGAATGTAGGTGAGGGAGAGGGCTCCGCCGAGGGCAAAGACGAGGCCCTCGTCGGGTGGGCCGTCGTAACCGAGCCCGGTCCACTCCATGAGGTCTCGCATCGCACCGGACCCACAGTGGCCACCCATTCGGTGCGGGTAGGGGTCGATCATCGAGGGGCCGGACACTGACACGATCCTCCTGTGTTGAGGCGGTACGAAAATTGTCGATTGCCGGGCCGACGACTGAGGCAGACCGGGTTAGGCGTGGAATGCATCTAGTGACGTCGCACGCTGCGTGAGTATAAGAGGGCCATAGGCCTCTTTGAGAGCCACCAGGATGTTGTCGAGAGGCAGGTCGTTGTACACACCTCTTTCGCGGACGTACTCCATGTGTGTTGAGCCGTCCGCGGAGTGAGCGTGGAGCAACGCGTCGCTGTCGCCGGTGAAGTCGATCGGGGCGACTCCGAACCGCGCGCACAGTTCCGAGTTGAACGCGGGTGTCGCCTTGAGCCACCGTCCGTCTATGTAGACGTGGCTGTACCCGTGATAGACGAAGACGTCGGTTCCCATCAGCTCACGTAGGGCGCCCGTTTGGAGGTGATTACGGACGTCGGCGAAGCCTAGCCGCGCTGGGATCCCGGCGGCGCGGAATGCGGCGGTAAGCACGACGGCCTTGGGGACGCAGTATCCACGCCCGGATTCGATTACATGGCTGGCCCGGTAGTGCTCTGGGTCGTTGGAGACGGTGTACGGGTCGTAGCGGATGGCGTCGCGCACCGCGGTGAACAGGCGGCCGGCTTTGTCTTTGTCGGTGGTCGCGTTGCCGACGGCTTCGCGTGTGAAGGTTGCGACGGTGGCGTGCTCGATGTCGAGGAAGCGTGAACCCGTCAGCGCCGCCGGGCTGACCGCATTTGTCGGTGATGTGGTCATGGGGCCGCTCCGATCAATTCGGACCTGACGATCGGCGCTCGTTGTGCAATGGCGCGCTTGGCGGTCACGAAGTCAGCGGGTCTGTTGACGCAGTCAGCTGCAATCAGTTCTCCGGCGGTTAAGTAGTAGCAGGTGAAGTCGCGGCCATGGGCGGGGTTGCCGCTGACCAGCACCTCGTCGTATCCGGTGTTGAGCCCGGCGATCTGGAGTTTGAGGTCGTATTGGTCGGACCAGAACCATGGCAGTGCGGCGCGACCGGTTGTGTTGTCGCAGATTGTGGCCGCCGCGATCTTGGCGTGCTCGGTTGTTGCGGACACGCACTCGAGACGAACACGTCGCCCGTACCGCTCGATTCGGTGGTTGGCGCAGTCGCCGGCTGCGACGATGTCAGGATCGCTGGTACGAGCGCGGTCGTCGACGAGGATGCCGTTTTCGACGTCGATGCCCGCAGCTGCTGCGAGCTCCGTGTTCGGAATGACGCCGACGCCGACGATGACCAGGTCAGCGGCCAGCGTCTCCCCCCCGGACAGGACAACGCCGTCGACTCGTTCGTCGCCGCGGAACCCTTCGACCATTGCGTCGGTCCGTACCTCGACACCCTTCTCGCGGTGAATTCGATCGAAGAATTCCGACACGACGGGCGCCGTGACACGTTCGAGTACGCGTCCTGCCGCCTCCAGGACGGTGACCTCGACACCCAGGGTTCGAAGCGAGGCCGCTGTCTCCAGGCCGATGTACCCGCCGCCGACAATGACGACCCGCGAACCCGGGACCGCGGCGGCGCGGATGGCCTCGACATCGGTGGCGGTGCGCAGATAGTGCACGCCCGGCAGGTCGGCGCCGGGGACCGGCAGTGCGCGAGCTCGAGCGCCGGTGCACAGGGCCAACTTCGAGTAGGACACCGCGTCGTTGTTGCCAAGAGTGACGGTTCGTTCGGCACGGTCGATCGAGGTCACGGTCCCGTCGACGAGCTCGATCCGTTGCTTGTCGTAGAACTGGCGGCTCCGAATCGCGACATCGTCGAGATGGCAATCGCCAGCCAGGTATGCCTTGGACAGCGGCGGCCGCTGATACGGCAGGCGGCCCTCGTCGCCGATCAGCAGGATGGCCCCAGCCCACTTCTCCTTGCGCAAATTGGCCGCCAGCTGTGCGCCCGCGTGGCTTGCGCCGACGATCACGACCCGATCAGTACTCACGTCTCCGGCTTGGGAGTCAGACGGACCATCATCTTGCTGATCCCACGAACGAAGTTGGACTGCACGTACTCCGGATCACCGACCACCTCGATGTCGTCGAAGCGCTCGAGAAGTTCTTCCCAGAGAATGCGCAACTGCAATTCGGCCAAACGGTTTCCCATGCAACGGTGCACACCGAAACCGAACGCGATGTGGTTGCGAGCGTTGGACCGATCGATGATGAGCTCGTCCGGGCGGTCGAACACTCGCTCGTCGCGGTTGCCGGAGGCATACCACATGACGACTTTGTCACCTGCGCGGATGAACTGACCGTTGAGCATCACGTCCTTCTTGGCGACCCGACGCATGTATGCCAGCGGGGTTTGCCACCGGATAATCTCCGACACCGCATTGGGAATCAGATCCGGATTGGCTTTGAGTTTCTCGAACTGCTCGGGAAACTCGTTGAGAGCCAGCACTCCGCCGCTCATCGAGTTGCGGGTGGTGTCGTTGCCGCCGACGATCAGCAGCACGAGGTTCCCGAGGAACTCCATCGGGCTATTGTCGAGAAGGTTCTTGGTGTCCTCGTTGCTCTGCAGCATGGTGATGAGGTCGAATCCGGTCTCCTCGCCTGCCGCGGTCCGCGCGGCCTTGTCTCGCCACAGCGCACTCAAGCCCTGTGCCATCGCGACCATCTCGCGGAAAACTTTGTCGTTGTCCGATGGTCCGCCGTTGGCCTGCTCCATCGACGTGGCCAAATCCGACCACTGGACGAGTTTGTGGCGCTGCTCGTAGGGGTAGTCGAGCAATGTCGCGAGCATCCGCGCGGTCAGTTCGACCGACACGGTCTGGACCCAGTCGAACGGTTCGTCGAGCGGTAGCTCCTCGACGACTTCCCGGACGCGAGACCGGATGAGGCCCTCCATCTCGCGCAGGTTCTTCGGTGCGACGACTCCCTGGACGGCGGCGCGCTGCTTGTCGTGCCGCGGCGGGTCCATGGCGATGAACATCGCGATATCCATGAAACGCGGGGGCCGACCGATGATGATGAACGGTTCGGCGGAGAACGCTTCATGGTTTTTGTCGACAGCGATGATGTCGGCATGTCGAGTGACCGACCAGAACGGCCCGAAGGGACTGCGGGGCTGGAAGTGAACGGGCGCCTCATTGCGCACACGCTCGAAGTAGGACCGCCACATGCCCTGTCGGTAGAGAAATGGGTTGCTCAGATCGATGTCAGTGAGTTCGACGTCCTCGACCGGCGGGATGGGGGTCTCGGTGAAGATTTTCTTGCCGTCGGTTCGGGTGACGATCCGGCGGGTCTTGTCATAGACGTGAGCGCCACGGATCTGCAGATCGATCGGGATCATGGACTGCGCCTTCTCGGCGATCGCGGTGGTAATGCTCATCTGAAAGTCGCTCTCATTCTCTCACTTCACAACTGGAACTCGGGGAGGTGAACGGTCAACCCGTCCCACTCTTCGCGCGCGGTCATCTGACACGACAGCCGCGAGTTGGCCTCACGCTCGGGGTGCATGCTCAACATGCCTTCTTCGACGTCTGTGCTGTGGCCGACGGTGTCGATCCACGCGCTGTCGACGACGACGTGGCAGGTTCCGCATGCCGCCTCACCGCCACAGTCGCCATCAATGCCCGGTATCGCCTGGTCGACCGCGGTCTGCATCAGTGACCTGCCGGGCATCACCGGCGCGGGGTAGTCCTCGCCGTCGTGGGTCACGTAGGTGATCGTGGCCATGGCCACCTCCTTGTTCCTGGGTCGTAGAGATGAGTGTGCGCGCGGCGAATGTGGTCGATCCAGGTTCGGACGTCGCGATGTCTTGTTAACTTGGCTCATATGAGCCTTGTCGAGTCGGGGATGCCGCCGCTGGCGTTCGCCCAGCTCCTCGACAGCGGCGCCTTGGGCGCGGCGGAGACCCGAGCGTTCGAACGCATCATGGCCCGCGAGGGCGTCGATCTCGCGGTCGTCATTGCGCGACAGGGCCAAGTGCCTGTCCGGTGGTTTCACGAGGTGTATCCGGCGATGGATTCCCAGCAGGGATTCCGGTTGGGCGTAGCGTTCGCCGAGCACGCTCAGCTCACCTCGTTCGGCCCCATCAGTTTGCCGCTGGTCAGTGCGGGTTCCGTCGTCGAAGTTGTTCAACTGCTTCAGTTCTTGCCCCTGATATCGACCGCGCTGAGCACCGAGTTCCAGCACGGAGATTCTGGACTGACGATCGCTCTGGCCGGGCGCACCGACAGCGCCGGCACCGATTGTTTCGCCGTCACCTACGGTGGTCTGGCTGTCCTGCGGTTGGTGGACATGCTCGCCGGTGCCGTCCCCTCCGTGGAGCTTCATCTGACATGCCAGGCGCCGGCAGACCTGATCGCCGTGGGTGAGATCGGCCATCGGATCGTTTTCAACGCGCCCGCGGCGTTCGTGCACATACCGGCTGCCGTGCTCTACGACGTGTGCCGTTTCTCCGACCCCGTGGCCTACCGGATCGGTATTGCCGAGCTTCGACGCGTCTACGAACAGCGTAGGCCCAGTTCCTACACGCAGCTGGTCCGCGCACAGTTCGATGCCGACCCTGCCCGCGCTGACGGTGCTCGTATCGCGGCGGAGCTGTCGATATCGGTGAGCACACTCAAGCGACGCCTGAACGCCGAGGGCACCACCCTGCGTCGCCTGCGGCAGCAGTTCGTCCAAGAACGGGCCACCGCGCGACTGCTGGATCCGGGCATCGGTGTCGGCGAGATAGCCGCAGAACTGGGGTACTCCGACGCCGCCAGCTTCTCTCATGCGTTCACACGGTGGGTCGGATGCTCCCCGACGCGGTTTCGCCGCGCACCGGCGAATCGGCAGGCAGCGCCGGGCATCTGAGCAGGTCAGTCCGCGCGAAGAAGATTGACGAAAAAGCTGTCTACCGTGGAGGTGTCGGCGTAGCGCGCGAAGTGCATGAGATCGACTTTCACGAACTCGCCGGTGGCGGAAAAGTAGGTCTCGCCGTCCACAGTCCCGCTCGCCCCGATGTGCAGGATGTGATCGGCGTCCTCGTCGATGCACGCCGTAAGACGTACTGGTACGTGGAGGGGTACCGGTCGGCGGTACTTGACGGTCAACGTGCGCGTGACGGCCGGGGTGCCGGCGATCCACAGCGTGAATCCCATGATGTCGTCGCACGCGGCCGAGATAGCGCCTCCGTGCGCCAAACCTGGTCCACCGGAATGCTTGGTGGTGAAAGAGTGATCGGCAAAAACGCGGTCGCCGTCGCGGTACACCTCGAGCTGCAGGCCGCTGGCATTCTCCGGCCCGCAGCCCATGCACGATGGGGAGTGTGCGGGCAGTTTGGTGGGTGCTGACATCACAGTCCTCGAATCGATGCTCGTGCCGGTAGCAGACCACTACCAACGGTATCGTTGGTAGAATGCCACATCCACGCTGGACCAACAGCGTGAGGAGACCTGGTGGCGGTGAGCATCAATGGCCTCGACGACGTCGATCCGCGGCGGGTTCGTTCCCGGAACCGTCTGCTCGACGCCACGGCGGTGTTGCTGCGCAGCGGGGGAGTGGAGGCTGTCACCGTCGAGGCGGTCACGAGCGTTCCCGCAGCTGGAGACAGTCGTGCGGCAGCAGTCGGTCGACCCGATCCCTGCGGGAGTGCCGTCGTTTCAGTCATTCGACCGGATGGGCACGGCGTTCGGGGAGAAAGGCGCCAAGACAACGGCGTTTATCGCCATGGAGAACCGTGGCGGCCTCACCCCGACGGTGCGTGCACGCTACGACGAGCTTGTCCAGGAACTTCGTGGCACCACCGCCGATGTCGCTTCCGCCCGCGACCTGGTGGGGGGATCGCCGATGTGTGTTGTCGAACTTGTCAGGATGTAAAGCCTGGGACGGGATCACGGTCGTTCTAGAAGTACTGGCCGACGTCGGCAATCTTGTAGGCCACCGGGTCATGCAGGCTGTGCGTCCGGATGTTGCGCCAGAACCGGTCCAGCCCCAAACGCGGGTGTGTCCCACGCGCCCCGATGACCTCGAAGATCCGGCTGCCTATAGACAGACCCGCCTCGGTGGCCAAGACCTTCACCCCCGACACCTGAACCATCAGCGAGGCCCGATCGGCGGGTGCCAAAGCATCACCCTTCTCCCAGATCCGCTGCACCGCGTGCGACGCATCGCGGGCCGCCGCGTCAGCGCCTTGTAGTTTAATCGCAAGCTCTCCAAAGGTCCGAACTACGTATGGATCCTGCGTGGCCTCAGAAACCCCCGCAGGGGTCCATGGCCGTGCGTGCTCCAGCGTGTATTCGCGAGCGGAGTCCAGCGCTTCGGCGGCAATTCCTATGTAGACGTGCGAGAAGATCAGTTGCACCAACGGGCCGAATAGGCTGGCGCGCCTATAGCCGAAAAAGTCGGTGATCACGCTGTTCGGAGCCCCCAACACCTCGTGCGGAAGCACTTGAACATCTTTGAAGTCCGTTGTACCGCTGTCGGTCCGCCGCATCCCCAGGGCTTTCCAGTCATTGTTGGGACGCACTCCCCCTCGGTCGGTGGGTATGACCGCTGTGATAATTCCCGACCGCTCGGGTGAGTCATCATCCTGCGCCACGCCAAACACCAGAAGCAGATCGGATCCGAGCGCCCCGCTACAGAAATGCTTGGTCCCGTTCAGCACGTAACCACCGTCGTCGCGTGGGGTTGCACGCACCTTCCAGTCGAGAATGTGACTGTTGTTCTCGCTCAACGCGTTCCCCGTCCAGGAACCCTGCGCCACGCGGCGGTAAGTGGCGTCGCGCTGCTCCGGCGAGCCGAGGAGTTCGATGAAGGCTGCACACACGAGGTGGTATCCGTAGAGGTGGCCAAGCGAGCCGTCGACCTTGGCAATCTCGCGGATTACTGCGAAGACTGAATCGCCCCGGGTTTGCTGGAGGCTCGGTTAGTTGGTTCCAGCGTTTGCGGGGACCGGGTTCTCACGGTAGCTGGTGACGGTGTGGGTCGACCAGTAGGCGCTCTCGTACTCGACGGGTGGGACGTGTCCGATCTCGCCGTGCAGGCGGCGGTGGTTGAACCATTCGACGTACTCAGCGACGGCGATCTCGACCTCGCCCACACCTGCCCAGCCGCCTCGCGGGCGCATCACGGGGTTACGGATGCATTCGGCTTTGAACAGCGAGTTGAACGCCTCAGCCATCGCGTTGTCGTATGAATCCCCTTTGGAGCCAACAGATGTCACCGCTTCGGCTTCGGCCAGTCGTTCGGTGTAGCGGATGGCTCGGTATTGGGCGCGTTCAATCGGTCGATGCAACACTGGGTTGTTGTAGCGAGTGTAGTTGTTCGCCAAAGACTTCGGCGGGAGTTTTCCATCCAAGGACTTTTCTAGGACGGTTGTTGAGGGTGTAGGCGATGGCCTCGAGGTCCTCAGCTGACCACCGCGACAGATCAGTTCCCTTAGGAAAATATTGGCGCAGAACACCATTGGTGTTCTCGTTGGATGGTCGCTGCCACGGTGAGTGCGGATCGGCGAAGAACACCTGCGTTCCGGTGTCCATCGCGAACTGGGCGTGAGCGGACAGTTCCTTGCCGCGATCCCACGTCAACGTTTTGCGCAACTGCTGCGGCAGCGCGGCGATCGACGCTGTCAGTCCTGCATTCATCGCGATGGCACCGTAGCCACCGAGTGCGGGCCCGTTCTTCACAGGCGGCTGCTCACCCCAGCCCTGCTGGCGTGGCAGATGCACCAGAAGTGTTGCACGACTACGACGTTCAACGATCGTGCCGATCGCCGATCTCCCAGTTCCGATAATCAGATCACCCTCCCAGTGCCCGGGGACGGCACGGTCCTCGGCCTCGGCAGGGCGCTGACTGAACACGACATCGGAGGTGACGTGACCCTGCGGCTTGTTGCGCGAGCGGGCCCGCGGCTCCCTCAGTGCACGTCCGGTGCGCAGGCACGCGACCAGCTCACGTTTGAGCGCGCCGCGGCCCTCGATGAACAGGGACTGGTAGATCGCCTCGTGACTGATACGCATGGATTCATCATCGGGGAAGTCGACCTTCAAACGCTGGGAGATCTGCTCTGGACTCCACGCCAGCGACCACCGCCGGTTGGCCCGGTGCGGTTTGTTAAGCCCCTTCCATGGCGGTGGCGTGGGGCCCGCAGCGATCGTGCCATCGGGACGGCGGACAACGCCGGCCAGGCGGTCCTGTACGTACTCCCGCAACTCGACGTGGGCCACGAGCTTCGCTGTTTTCGGGCGCTTGGCGGCCTGCTGGGCTTTCCACTGCGCCACCAACGCCCGATACTCGAGCTTCCCGCTCCTGGTTGCGGCGTTGCGCCGTAGCTCACGCGAGATCGTGGCCGGACTCCGCCCGATCCACCGTGCGATCTCACGCACCCCACGATCCTGGGCGCGTAGCAGCGCGATCTCTTCCCGTTCGGCGAAGGATAGATAGCGGCCCGAAGGCTCATCCAGACTCAGCGGCCTCATGCCGCCAGCGTGGCGGAACCAGCGTGTACCCACCGGCACCGACACACCGACAGCGATCGATGCCTGTGCCGTGCTCACCCCCGTCGCGACCACCCGCCAAAACTCACGTTGCACCTGCCGCGACGGCTCCGGCCGCCCCGGCGATCGCATCGCCGGCCGAAGTGCACGATCAGCACGCCACTGCCGACGAACACCTACCGCCACATCGCTGGTCCTCCGACTCCAGTCCGCCGTAGCCACCGCAAACACCTCCATGATCATGGTGTTGCGACGACCAGTTGAATCCGCCTTGCACTCCGCGGTCGGAGTGGTGGATCAGCCCGGCCACGTCGTGGCCGGCACGCGACCGTGCCCACAATCCCATGTTCAGGGCGTCGAGGGCGAGGTCGGTGTGCATGGTGGTCGAGACCTGCCAGCCGACGACCATCCGCGAGAACACGTCCAGGACGAACGCCGCGTACACCCAGCCCGAGTGGGTGCGGATGTAGGTCAGGTCCGCCACCCACAACGCGTTCGGTGCCGCCGCGGTGAACTGACGGTTGACCCGGTCAGCCGGCCGGGGTGTTTCAGCTCCCTCGCTGCGCGTGGTCTTGCGTGTCTTGAGTCTCGCTATCCCTTGCAGCCCATCGGCTTTCATCAATCGCTCGACGGTGCAGCGGGCAGCACTATGGCCCTGTCTGCGCAATTGGGCATGCACCTTGCGGGCACCGTAGACGCCGAGGTTGTCGGCATGCACCGCGCGGACCTGGGTAAGGAGCTCCCGGTCACGCACCACACGAGGCGCCTCGGTCTTCTGGGGGCTCAGGTGGGCTCGTACCGTGGACGGAGCGATCTGGGCGGACGTATCGCGCAATGCCGCACAGATCGGATCGACTCCGTGTTCATCGCGGTGAGCCGCGACGAACTCCACGATCAGCGCTGTGGGCGGTCGATCTCCGCCGCAAAGAAAGCCGAAGCCTGCTTCAAGATCGTGTTCGCTCGCCGCAGTTCACGGTTCTCCCGCTCCAACGCCGCGATGCGGTCAGCGTCCTCACTCGTGGTGCCCGGGCGGACCCCGCCGTCGATCTCGGCCTGACGAACCCAATTGCGCAACGCCTCGGGATGGACTCCGAGCTGATCGGCGATCCGCTTGATCGCACCTCTCGACGAATCGGGATCTCGTCGCGCTTCACATGCCATCCGGGTGGCCCGGTCCTTGAGTTCCTCACTGTACTTGCGTGGTGCTGCCATGCTCTCCATCCTTCACAGGTTCGAGAGCCTCCGACAGACCCGGGGCGGTTCAGACCGTCGGCCAATCTGCGCCCCAACCACCGTGCTCCTCGGGTACCGCGAGCGCCAGCAGACCACTTAGGCGTAAGTCCTCTTTCTCACGGGTGGCTGGCCCCCCATCGCGATCCCGTTCGACGATTCCCTCCCGCCAGCTTGCAGCAAGGTCTCGAGCCACCGCGAGAGGATCGCCCGCCCGCCGATCGGTGGCCGCCGCCGTGTCGTCGGTGACTGTCATTCGTATTCTCCAATCGCTGATGTGCCGGCCGCGCATGTACGCAGGCTCGTCTGCAGAAATTCCGGGGCCGACCAATCAGTCAGGTCGATCGCCTTATCCACCAGATCGTGGTCGACCAGGTACCGCTGTGTCGCAGCAAGGACAGTGAGCGCATCGTGGTCGAGGGTGGGTACTAAGTTGTCGGTGAAGTGCTCGCCGAAACCGCGTGTCACCGCAGTCTCGCTAACACCGAGGTTGCGGGCATGAATCGCGACTGTCTCGGTCAGATGATCGCGCGCCCAGGAGCCTGCCCGGACCACCGTATCCACCAGATGCTGCACGAGTGACGGGTTCTTATCGACGAGTTGCGCGCTGATTGTCCAAACGCTGGCGTAGTGGCTTGTCCTGTCCAAGCTCAGGTCACGCAGCGGTCTAACACCGGTGAGGTCTTCGAACTCCGCGGACCACGGAAGCCAGCTGAATAGCGCATCGACCGTCCCCCCGGCAAAGACTTGTGCCTGATGGGCCCCGACGGCGGGAAAGAGGTCCGAACCGTTCACTGATGCCGATGCGCTGAGTCGGTCCTGCGGTAAGTCGACTCCCGCCGTCTCAATGGGTACGAGCTCGATATCGTTTACTGTTACGCCGGAGTGACGAAGGGTGTGCTGCAGGGCTCGCGCCTCCCAAGTGCCCAGTGCGACGAGAGTCTGGCGCCACGGGTCGAGCTGTCGGTAGTCACCAAGGTCGCCGCGCAGGATCCGGATTGCCGATGCGGATACGCCGACACGATGCCCCGCCAGTTGCTCCGGTGCGGTCAGGGTGGGGTCGGCCGCGTAAAAGCCCAGCTTTCCCTCGAACAGGGTGACGCCCAGGAGGCGTGTGCGACCCGGTGCACGCAGGCCCTCACTCACCAACGGCGGGATCTCTCCGCCGAATCGGGTGTAAGCGGGATGATCGTAGGTGAAGTGCAAGGAGCCCAGCGGCCCTCCCAGCACGTCCAGATTGATGCCAGCCTCGGCGAGCAACTGCGACTCGCGGCCAACCAGCAGGGCGTTGGGAACAGGGCAGTTGCTGTACGCGAGGGTGTGGACCGCTGAGCTGGTGTCGGTCACAGCGCCGCCGCCCCGCTTGGCAGTTCCAGGCCGAGGTGGTCGCGCAGCGTTGATCCCTCATACTCGTCGCGGAATACCCCACGTTCTTGCAACAGCGGCACCACCTGGTCGACAAAGTCCTCGTAAACGCCGGGCAGATAGGCGGCGGAGATGATGAACCCATCAGCCGCTCTCGCATCGAAGTACTCGACCAGTCTGTCGGCGATCTGGGTGGGCGTTCCTCCCCACTGCGGGACAAAACCCACGTTCGTGCCATAACGCTTTCCAAGGTCGGCCAGTGTCAGATCCTCGCCGTCGCTCGCAACCGTGGAGAACATGTGGAGCATGGTGGGGATGTGCGCGTCCCCCAAGCTCGCGACGATGTCGGAGTACTTCGCGTCTAGGGGGAAGGCGGACAAGTCGATTCCACTATGACTCGACAACGTCGACAGACCGACCTCGGGGTGGACGAGACCGTTGATGTATTCGAGGCGATCGCGTGCGATCGCCTCGGTCTCCCCAAGTATGGGCATGACAGCTGTGAAAACCTTCGTGGCGTCGGGGTTGCGACCCGCGGCACTCACTTGCCCCTTGATGTCCTGGTACGTGCGCTGCATCATCTCCAGCGTCGGCGAGATGCTGAACACGGCGTCGGCCCACTGGCCCGCGAAACGTCTACCGCGAGGCGACAATCCGGCCTGGAGGAGTACTGGCTCGCGCTGACTTGAAGGGGGGATTTGCAGGGGGCCGCGCACGTCGAACCAGTCACCACGGTGATCGACGTAATGAACTTTCTTAGGATCAGCGAACCGGCCGCAGATCTTGTCCAACAGCAGCGCATCATCGTCCCACGAGTTCCACAGCTTACGTACGACCTCGACGAACTCGTCCGCGCGGTCGTAACGGGTGTCGTGTTCAAGATGAGCATCGATTCCGAAGTTCTTTGCCTCTGAATCGTTCAGCGATGTCACGATGTTCCACGACACCCGCCCGTCGGACAGGTTATCCAGCGTTGCCAGGATACGGGCGACGTGAAACGGCGGGTAATACGTGGTGGAGATGGTGGCTCCAAGTCCCAACCGGTCGGTCACGGCGGCCATCGTCGCCACCACCGTGGCGGGCTCGAGTGCGATCGCGCCCTGGCCGCCCAGTCCGACGCCTGTTTGCAGATCATGGCCGTAGCTGTCCTCGACTGCGAGAGCATCCGGAAGGAAAAGAAGATCAAACTTTCCGCGTTCAAGGGTCTGAGCGATCTTCTTATAGTATGCACCGGAAAGAAAATCGTTAGTTGCTGCGGATCTAGTGTCCTGAGTCATTAATTTCCGTTCGGTTGTTAGGCTAGGGAATGGCAACCCGGGGTCCGCGAGCAGTGGATATTGTTCTGACTGATGACGAGCGCCGTGAGCTCGAAGGGTGGGCGCGTCGGCGAACGACGGCCTCGGGTTTGGCGATGCGCTCACGAATCGTTCTCGCCGCCGCTGATGGCGGTTCGAATACTGAAGTGGCACAACGACTCGGCCTCAATCGCAGTACCGTGCGGCGCTGGCGAGGCCGGTTCGTCGAGCACCGCTGCGAGGGGTTGCTCGACGAACCCCGGCCTGGGCGACCTCGCACCGTCGACGACGAGCAGATCAAAAACTTGATCACCGCGACTCTCGAGACCACTCCGAAGAATGCGACACACTGGTCGACGCGGGCGATGGCCGAGCATCTCGACATGTCACAGTCAACCGTGTCGCGTGTGTGGCGGGCGTTCGGATTGGCTCCGCACAAACAGGATTCGTGGAAGCTGTCGAGAGATCCCTTGTTCACCGAGAAGGTCCGTGAATCACCCCTGGTTTGATGCCGCTTCCTTCTGAGTCAGGAAGGATGAGCACATGCCTAAGAAGATCGATCCGGAGGTCCGTTCGAGGGCCTTGCGTTTGCTGGAGGCGCACGGCGGCGAGTACACGTCGTTGACTGCCGCGGCAGAGGCGATCGCCAAGCAGGTCGGTGTCGGTGGGGAGACGGTACGTCGGTGGGCCGTGCAGGCCCAGGTCGATGCCGGCGCCCGGTCGGGGACCACGTCGAAGGAGTCCGCTGAGATCAAGCGACTCAAGGCGGAGAACAAGCAGTTGCGAGAGGACGTTGCCATTTTGAAAGCGGCGACGACTTTCTTCGCGGGGGAACTCGACCGCCGCAATCGATGATTGTGGCGTTCATAGATCAGATGCGCGCCAACGGTTTTGCGGTCGAGTCGATCTGTCGGGTCTTGCGTGAGCAGGGCTGCATGATTGCCGCACGAACCTATCGGGCGTGGCGAACACGCACGCCTGCCGCTCGGACCGTCTCCGATGCTCACGTCGTCGATGCGGTGCGCACCGTGGTCTGGCGGACCGGTGACGACGGCCGGCGGAAGATGACTCCGGAGGGCCTCTACGGGCGGGTGAAGATGCGCGCCCATCTGCATCGGACAACACTGCCCGGGGTGTCCTATGGCGCCGTTGATCGAGCGATGAAAGTGCTAGGCCACAACGGGATTCGAAGGTCCAAGGGAGTCCGTACGACCGTGCGGTCCGCTGATGGTGTACGTGCGGAGGATCTGGTGAATCGACAGTTCAGTGCCGTCGAGCCGAACCGGGTGTGGGTGACCGATTTCACCTACTGCCGGACGTGGGCGGGGTGGGTGTACGTGGTGTTCATCATCGACGTGTTCTCACGTCGGATCGTGGCGTGGCACGCCTCGACGTCGAAGACGGTGGAGCTGGTGACGGTCCCGCTTCGGATGGCGCTGTGGCAGCGGAAACGAGAGGGTCATCCGGTGAAAGCTGCTGAGCTGATTCATCATTCGGATGCTGGAAGTCAGGGCGGATTCAACTGGTCGTCGCAACACCATGATCATGGAGGTGTTTGCGGTGGCTACGGCGGACTGGAGTCGGAGGACCAGCGATGTGGCGGTAGGTGTTCGTCGGCAGTGGCGTGCTGATCGTGCACTTCGGCCGGCGATGCGATCGCCGGGGCGGCCGGAGCCGTCGCGGCAGGTGCAACGTGAGTTTTGGCGGGTGGTCGCGACGGGGGTGAGCACGGCACAGGCATCGATCGCTGTCGGTGTGTCGGTGCCGGTGGGTACACGCTGGTTCCGCCACGCTGGCGGCATGAGGCCGCTGAGTCTGGATGAGCCTTCGGGCCGCTATCTATCCTTCGCCGAACGGGAAGAGATCGCGCTGCTACGCGCCCAGGATCGTGGGGTGCGTGAGATCGCACGGTGGATCGGGCGGAGTCCGGCCACGATCTCGCGTGAGCTACGGCGCAACGCCGCAACCAGGAGCGGGAAGCTCGAGTATCGGGCGTTGGTGGCGCAGTGGAAAGCCCAGCAGGCCGCCAAGCGCCCGAAAACAGCGAAGCTCGTGGCCCACGTCGAGTTGCGGGAGTACGTACAGGACCGCCTGGCCGGCGTTGTCCGCCGTCCCGATGGCACGATCGCTGCGGGCCCCACGCCACCGCCATGGAAGGGGCTTAACAAACCGCACCGGGCCGACCGGCGGTGGTCGCTGGCGTGGAGTCCAGAGCAGATCTCCCAGCGTTTGAAGGTCGACTTCCCCGATGATGAATCCATGCGTATCAGTCACGAGGCGATCTACCAGTCCCTGTTCATCGAGGGCCGCGGCGCGCTCAAACGTGAGCTGGTCGCGTGCCTGCGCACCGGACGTGCACTGAGGGAGCCGCGGGCCCGCTCGCGCAACAAGCCGCAGGGTCACGTCACCTCCGATGTCGTGTTCAGTCAGCGCCCTGCCGAGGCCGAGGACCGTGCCGTCCCCGGGCACTGGGAGGGTGATCTGATTATCGGAACTGGGAGATCGGCGATCGGCACGATCGTTGAACGTCGTAGTCGTGCAACACTTCTGGTGCATCTGCCACGCCAGCAGGGCTGGGGTGAGCAGCCGCCTGTGAAGAACGGGCCCGCACTCGGTGGCTACGGTGCCATCGCGATGAATGCAGGACTGACAGCGTCGATCGCCGCGCTGCCGCAGCAGTTGCGCAAAACGTTGACGTGGGATCGCGGCAAGGAACTGTCCGCTCACGCCCAGTTCGCGATGGACACCGGAACGCAGGTGTTCTTCGCCGATCCGCACTCACCGTGGCAGCGACCATCCAACGAGAACACCAATGGTGTTCTGCGCCAATATTTTCCTAAGGGAACTGATCTGTCGCGGTGGTCAGCTGAGGACCTCGAGGCCATCGCCTACACCCTCAACAACCGTCCTAGAAAAGTCCTTGGATGGAAAACTCCCGCCGAAGTCTTTGGCGAACAACTACACTCGCTACAACAACCCAGTGTTGCATCGACCGATTGAACGCGCCCAGTACACATCGGTTACACTGACTGAGCGGCTGCGGCTCGAAGACATCGCCGCGTCGATCGGGTCGGTCGGAGACGCCTACGACAACGCTCTGGCCGAGTCGGTGAACGGGCTGTACAAGACCGAGTGCATCCGGACCACGATCTTCCACTCCGGCCCGTACCGGACGATCTCCGACGTCGAGTTCGCGACCGCTGGTTGGGTCGACTGGTACAACAACAGCAGGCTGCACTCGAGTATCGGCCAGATTCCCCCGACCGAGTTCGAAACGCTCCACTACGCTGGCCTCGGCCCCGAGGACCAGCCCACACTGGAGGCGGCACAAAACCCTAGGGTGATTCACCCAGCCGATCTTTCCCATGCTCCCGGGCACCCCGCAACGGGCCAGCCACGACTATGTGCGCAACGGCACCTCCAGTCTGTACGCGGCGTTGGACATCGCGTCGGGAAAAGTGATCGGTTCGCTTCACTCACGGCATCGGGCAACAGAATTCATCGGGTTTCTCCGCAAGATCGACGCCGAGGTGCCCGACGAGCTCGACGTCCACCTGGTCATGGACAACGCCTCTACCCACAAGACGCCCGCGGTCAAACGATGGCTGACCTCGCACCCACGATTCGTTGTCCACTTCACCCCGACGAGCTCATCCTGGATGAACCTCGTCGAACGCTGGTTCGCCGAACTGACCACCAAGAAGCTCCAACGCTCCACCCACCGCACCGTGAGAGCGCTCAACGCCGACATCAGAGCATGGATCGAGACCTGGAACGACAACCCCCGCCCCTACGTGTGGGTCAAGACCGCTGACCAGATCCTCGACTCCATCGCCCACTACTGCACACGAATTAATGACTCAGAACACTAGCGGGAATTATGTCATAACGTAGGTTATCGGCGAATCTTGGAGAAAGTCAGGTCATTTCGTCATCAATGACGAAACTGTGGAGCAATCACGAACCGTTCGGCCGTCGAGGCGTTCTCCAAGCTGATCCTGCGGAACGAGTACACCCTCTCCGACGTCGAGAAGGTCATCGCCGGGGACACCGATGCCGTCGACGTGCCACCCGACTAGACCCCGTCCAGCGGTAGGCCGCGACCGCTCACGGTCGTGGCCCATCGCCCCGGCCCCGCTCACACCCGCCACCTCGAGGGACCATCGTGACCATCACCGCCGAACTTTTCCCCCGCTGCGCCCTGCCCGGCTGCGCGATCCCCACCGACACCCAGGGCCACCCCTGCAGACAATGCCGCCGTGACCTCGGAACCCTCGTGCGCCACAACCCCGGCGGCCGCCGACGCCCAAACCGGCCGCGACCACGACGTCGCCCTGGCTTACCGGGCTTAAGAACAGCTACGCATCGCCGACGCCGCCGAACAACGCATCCCCCAGGCCGGTATGCAGGAGAAGCCCGGACAGTCCAGCTGGCTGTGCGAGGAACGCCGAAGGTGTGACATTCTGTCCGTTCCGTACCCGAGGAGTGCGAACGTTCTGTAGGTATCGCGCGACGGGCGGTGCGACCACCATGGATGCACTGCGCATCGTCGCGCGCCATGCCCGAACGCACCCCGCCCGATCGGGGGCCGACACCTCCTGGACGGACTCAATGACCGCACTCGACGCCGCGACCCCGTCGGCACCCGGACCGGGCCATTCGGGCCCGCAGGCCGAGGCCGAACTCGAACTGATCCCCGAATCCGCGAAGACCCATGACGTGCGCGGACAGTTCTGGATCTGGGCCGGTGCGAACATCGCGCCGATCAACTGGGTGCTGGGTGCACTCGGCGTCACGATGGGCCTCGGGCTGTGGGAGACAGTGGCGGTCCTCGTCGTCGGCAATGCCATCGGCATGACCATCTTCGGCGTCTTCGTCGTCATCGGTCAGCGCACCGGGGTCACCGGAATGGTGCTGTCGCGAGCCGTCTTCGGACGCCGCGGCGCCTACGTTCCCGCCGCCGTCCAGGCCCTGGTCTGCATGGGCTGGTGCGCGGTCAACACCTGGATCGTTCTCGACCTGGTGATGGCGCTGCTCGGTGAGATGGGACTCGTCGACCCGGACCTCGACAACAACGCCGCGCGGATCGTCGTGGCGGCGATCATCATGGGGATGCAGGTGACGATCGCCTGGTTCGGGTACCGGGTGATCTCGGCCTTCGAACGGTGGACGGTGCCGCCGACGGTCGCGATCCTGCTCGTCATGACCGTCGTCGCGTGGGTCGGTCTGGACGTGAACTGGGGACAGACGACCTCGCCAGAGCTCACGGGATCGGCGCACATCGGTGCGATCACCGCGGTGATGACCGCGATCGGCATCGGGTGGGGCCTGACGTGGATCGGTTACGCCGGCGACTACTCGCGCTTCGTGTCCCGGGACGTGCCGTCGCGCAAGCTGTTCCTCGCGAGCGCACTCGGGCAGTTCATTCCGGTCGTCTGGCTCGGCGTGCTGGGTGCGTCGCTGGCCACCCTGAGCGACTCCGCCGATCCGGGCGAGATCATCGTCGATGCCTATGGCGTTCTCGCACTGCCGGTTCTGTTGCTGGTGATCCACGGACCGCTCGCGACCAACATCCTCAACATCTACACGTGCACGGTGTCGACGCAGGCGCTCGACATCCGCGTCGACCGGCGCGTGCTGAACCTGATCATCGGCGTCGTGGCGATGGCGGTCGTCGTCTACTTCGTGCTCAACAGCGACTTCGCTACCACCATCGACTTCTGGCTGGTGTCGATCGTCGGCTGGTTGAGCCCTTGGGGCAGCGTTGTTCTCGTGCACTGGTTCCTGATCGCTCGGCAACAGATCGACGCCGAGAGCCTGTTCGCCACACCGGCGGACAGCGTCCTGCCGATGGTCCGGCCGACCGCCCTCGTCGCACTCGCTCTCGGTGTCACCGCGACCTGGATGTTCATGTACGGGATGCTGCCGGCACTGCAGGGTCCGGTTGCGGTCGCACTGGGTGGCATCGACCTGTCCTGGCTTGCCGGTGCGGTGGTCGCCGGCTCGTCGTACTGGGTCATGGAGAAGCTCACCGCGCCGCGCGCCGCGTGACGCGCCGCGGCGAACCCTGCGGGAGCGGTCGACGAGAACGACGGACGAAAGCCGCCTGTCACGCCGGGGGAATCGACTAGGGTTCGCCGCAGTGGGAGGCAACGGCGCCTCCTGATGAGGAGGCTCCATGGCCACCGTCCACACCGCGACCGGCCCGATCGATTCCGCAGACCTCGGAAACGTGTTGGTACACGAGCACGTCTTCATCGTCGGCGAAGAATTCCGGCAGAACTACCAGGATGATTGGGACGAGGACGAGAAGGTCGCCGAAGCGGTCCGTGATCTGACGGAACTGAAGGAGCTCGGGATCGACACGATCCTCGACCCGACGGTTCTCGGCCTCGGCCGGTACATCCCGCGTATCCAACGGATCGCCGAACAGATCGACCTGAACATCGTCGTCGCGACCGGTCTCTACACCTACAACGACATCCCGTTCCAATTCCACTATGCGGGCCCGGGAATGTTGTTCGACGTGCCGGAGCCACTGGTCACGCTCTTCACCAAGGACCTCACCGAGGGCATCGCGGACACCGGTGTGCGAGCGGCCTTCCTGAAGTGCGCCATCGAATCCCAGGGCCTCACACCGGGCGTCGAGCGCGTGATGCGCGCGGTGGGACAGACCAGCGCCCAGACCGGCGCGCCCATCACCGTCCACACCGATCCGCACAGCCAGTCGGGACTGGTCGCCCAGAAGGTGTTCGCCGAGGAGGGGGCAGACCTGACGAAGGTGGTCATCGGCCACTCCGGCGACAGCGTCGACCTCGACTACCTGATGAGACTCGCCGACGCCGGTTCGATCCTCGGCATGGACCGCTTCGGTCTCGACCTCCTCCTGCCGTTCGAGGAGCGCGTGAACACGGTCGCCGAACTGTGCAGGCGCGGATACGCCGACCGCATGGCCCTCGCGCACGACGCCGCCTGCTTCATCGACTGGTTCGACCACGAGGCCAAGAAACAGGCACTCCCCAAATGGAACTACCGACACATCAGCGAAGAGGTGCTGCCGGCGCTGCGAGAGCGCGGAGTCAGCGAGGCCGACATCACGACGATGCTCGTCGACGTGCCGCGACGCTACTTCGAGTAGCAACCGCGACACATCGGCGCGGGATCATCGCAGGCTGGTCTGGTACCGGCGCATCCCGCGCAGCCACCGGTCGTAGTCGGCGCCCTTCTGGCGGTACATGTCGAGTACCTCGGGGTGGGGGAGGATGAGGAAGCGCTCGTCGGCGACGGCTTCCAGCACGATCGCGGCCACCGCCCCGGGAGTCAGCACCGCGCCCGCGCTCTCCACGGCGCGCTGCATCAGCCGCTGCTCTTCGCTCGCGGAATCACCGTCCGGCCGAAGCAATTTGGTGTCGACGCCCATGGGGCAGAGGCAACTGACCCGGACGCCGTCGTCGAAGTGGGTGATGTTGAGCCACTCCGCGAAACCGACCGCGGCGTGTTTGGTGACCGAGTACGGTGCGTTGCCGATCTGGGTGAGCAGGCCCGCGGCCGACGCGGTGCTGACGAAGTATCCCGTTCGGCGCTCCACCCAGTCCGGGACGAGGCGTCGGGCCGCTCGGATGTGGGCGCGGAGGTTGACGTCGACAGCGAGATCCCACACCGCCTCGTCGGTGTCGACCCCGCCGCCCAGGCCGACGCCGGCGTTGGCGAAGTACAGGTCGACCGGACCGAAGGTGCTCTCCGCCAGCCGAACCGCGGCATCGATGTGGTCGTCGGACGAGGCATCACCGCCGAGCGCGGTCGCCGCATCCCCGAGCGACCCGGCGACGTCCCGGGCACCGGACTCGTCGAGGTCGGTGACGACGACCTTGGCGCCCGCATCGACCAGCGCATGCGCGATCGCCGCGCCGATACCCCCACCGCCACCCGTGACGATGGCCACCTTGTCTGCGACGTCCATGGATCTCCTTCGATCGCCGATGTGTGGGTCCAGAGTTACCAGACGGGGGGCTTCGACAGGCTCAGGCGGCGGGGACGGGGCTCAGGCGGCGGGGACGGGGCTCAGGCGCGGCATTCTGACGCCGATGAGTTTCCCGGCGACGCCCGGTCTGACATCGTGACGTTCACCGCGAAGAGACGAGAGGCACACCATGGGAAAGATCCACGTCCACGAGTTCATCACCCTCGACGGCAGCTACGAGGACCCGAGCTTCACGATGCCGTACGGATTCGCCGACGGGATGGGCGAGCTCCTGGGGTCCTTCATGTCCGACTGCACTGGAATCCTGCTCGGGCGCAACACATTCGAGATGTTCGCCCCGGCCTGGTCGACCCGGACCGTCGACGACGACCCCGGCGCCCCGTTCTTCAACGACACCACCAAGTACGTGGTGTCGTCGACTCTCGACGACACGAGCGCGTGGCAGAACTCGACGGTCATCGGTGCCTATGACGCCGACCGGATTCGCGAACTCAAGCAGGAGCGCGATCTCTACATCAGCGGCAGCGGCACGCTCGTGCGAGCGTTGCTGCGCGACAAGCTGATCGACGAGCTGCACCTGCTGGTCTATCCGGTGGTCCTGGGAAGCGGTGCCCGCCTCTTCGACGGTCTGGCCGATCTGCCGCTCACGCTCGTCGGCACCGACGTCTTCGACAACGGAGTCGTGCACCTCTCGTACAGCTCCGCCGACTGAGCGGCTCCGGCCGGCCTCGGCCCCAGAGATGCGAGCGTCTCCGCTCTCTGAGGAGCGAGCGAAGCGACACCCCTGCTCCCTGAGGAGCGAGCGGAGCGACACCCCTGCTCCCTGAGGAGCGAGCTTGCGAGCGTCACGAAGGGTCTTGGCGAGTCGGGTTGCGAAGACCCTTCGTGACGCGCCCTCCGCAGGCTCCGGGCGCTCCTCAGGGAGCAGGGCGGGCCAGCGGGTATGTGGTTCTTTCGGATCAGGGAGCGGAAGGCGCCCCGCCGGCGAGGTCCATGGCGGTGAGGAGCAGCCGGGCGATCCGGGAGTAGGCCTGGTGCTCGGCCTCGCACAGTGCGATCTCCTCCTCGCCGAGTTCTGCTTTGCGGGCGGCCGTGAGGTTGTCCATCCACTCGCGCATCTCGGCGGCGCAGATGTCGAAGAACTCGTGCACGCGCTCCCGGTCCTGGTGACAGGCCGCGAGAACGGTCGTGGGGGACAGCGTGTTGTCGAGTTTCTGGTTGACCCGAAGTAGCCCCAGCAATGCGCCGGGGAGCCGGTCGCCGCGTCGCCGGCGTTCCAGTTTCGGGCTGCTGTCGAGCCGTCTGATCATCTCGCCGCGGGCCGTCCGGGCGAAGTCGTCCCAGCGTCGGAGCGCGGCATCGAGATTCGCGGGGTTGAAGACCGCGACATCGATGCGGCGCTGGGCGTAGACGAGCCCGTTGCGCACGACCACCGCGACCTCGGGCCACCGCGGGGAGAATTCGGCGACGACCATACCGAGCAGTGAGGGTGCGGGCACCGACGAGCTGAGGATGGTCACGATCTCCAGTGAGCGGGCGTCGCGGGTGGGTCGCAACAGCGAGGTGCCGGTCGATCGCAGGAAGATGGCCTTGCGCGGGCTGACCACCGCGGGACGTCCGGCCGCCGTCATCGCGGCGCGGACCAGTTCGACGAGATGGTCCTTCGACTGCGGGACCACACCGCCCTCGACCGGGGCGTCGACGAACCGGGCCGGTGCGGTGAAGCGGAGGGTGTCGGCGTCGGTGATGCGGACGGTGTCGTCGAGATCCTCTCCGACCGCTCGACCCGATTCCGACGGCCGGAGCCGGTCCCGATCGGTGTCGAGATCGTCCGCGGGCACCGGTGAGTGGTGGCGGGCGAACGACGGGTCGCCGATGCTGACGAACGACGGATGGATGACGCCCCACACCTCGCGCAACGCTCGCACGGCGGCGTCGGCGAGGTCGCTGGACCGAAGGGGATCGACCTCGAAGCAGAAGGCACTGCGACCCTCGAGCCGACACCAGCCGCGGTCGACGATGTAGGTGGCCTGACGCATCCACCGGTCCTTGTCGGTCCAGGTGAGGTCGCCCGCGGAGATGGTGCAGCGAAGGCGGTCGGTCGACCCGGGGGTTCCGGTCATCGCAAAGGTCATCCGCCGGCGCCAGCCCCCGGCCGCCGCCTCGACGATGGCCAGGCTCTGACCCGGCAGGAGGCGTGGCACCCGGACTGCGAGGGTGTCGGCGAAGTCCCGCCAGGCCGCCTCGAGGACGGCGTCGAAATCGGGGGACATGCGGCTCCTCCTGGGCGGGACGTACGCGGACCGGATCCGAATAGTACGACGCGGAGCGGACACCCGGGGCGACACCCGCGACAGATCTACAGGGGGGCCGAGTGCTCGACCGTCTCGTCGTAGACGGGGTACCAGGGGAGGTCGTGCGCGGCGTAGTCGGCGCTCGTCAGCGCGGCGCGCGGCACCGGTTCTCCGGTCAGGGACTTCCACGCGACCGAGTTGACGATCCGGACCGCGGCGGTGTCGAACGTCGTCGGATGCCAGGTGTCCGCGGACTCGAGTGGACCTGTCACGCGAGGCGCGGTGAGGCGGGGACGGGCACGGGATTGTTCGGCTCGTGAGATGTCGCAGAGCACGCACGTTCCCGGAGCCGAGGGCAGGTGGCGGCGTCGCCGGGCCCAGGCGTCGGCGCGCATCGGGATGACCGTCAGCTGCACGAGCGTCCCGGTGCGACCGCCGTCCGCGACGGTGTGGGTCGAGGGAGCGATGAACTGGCGGTCGTCGAACCCGTCGCCGGCCGGGCCCCGGTGGGAGGCGAGTGACGGTTGTGTGGGGACCTCGAGGTAGTCGTCGGCGTCGAAGTCGGGCATACCGGTGAAGACGTCACCGCTGATCGCGTTCACGCCGTCGACGCCGACCATCACCAGGAAGGGATGCATGTGCGGCGAGGAGAAGTCGAGCCAGGTGGCCTCGGACTGCCACATGGGGATGGTTGCGTGCGCATCGCCGTCGGGTGAGCCCTGAGCGAGGCGAAGCGCGCCGTCGTCACCGACCGGGCCGTACCGTCCGACCGGGTCGGGGGTGCGCAGAGTCCGCTGGAAGGTGACGTGCAGCCGCGCGTCGCGACCCAGTTCGGGAAAGGTGAACGTGAGCGCGCCGCGATCCGTGGTGATGGCCATGCGAGGGCTCCGATCGACGACGCGAACCGCTGAGGGTTACCTAACAATTGAACGCCTCGGCTGGCGCCGGCGCGATGCCCGGCGTCGAAAATCGTCCGCGCAGACTACGTGCACCAGTTATTCGGAGCCCGATTTGCCCGGATCACTTGGCCGGCGAGTTCCGGTCCGCGGTGTCGTCGTCGGACAGCACGACGACGCGCAGCGCGGCCCGCAGGTTGTGCGTGGTCGCCTTCCAGGCGTCGGCCTCGTGGCGGCAGGCGTCGGCCTCCACCGAGTCCGACGCCGCGGCCGCGTCGACCGCCGACCGCCGCCACGTGAGGTGCTGCTCCTCGCTGGTGTTGATGAAGGAGAGGATGTCGGCCTGGTTGTAGCGGCAGATCTTCGCGACCTCGCGGGCACTGAGCGACCGCCCGTCGGGGTCGAGTTCGAGCAGGGTCTGCAGCGCGTCCGGGAGCCGGCCGCCGTTCCGCGCGGTCATCGGTGCGTCCTCACCGACCTTGGCGATGACGGACGGGGCGCAGTCGGCCAGGAACGAGAACCACTCGGCCAGGGCGGAACTGAGGTTGTGCGGGTGGAAGACGGCGCATTCCACGGTCAGCGTCGCGAAGACCTCGTCCTCGAGGAGGTGCACCCGCACCGCCGAACCCATGGTCGGCTGGGCGGCGACGATGTCGGCGGCGCGGCGCCGGTCGGTGATGTCGCCGGCCAGGCGCGCGAAGAACTCGAGACGCGGTGCGTCGCTGCGCGGACTCAGCCAGGACGAGACGGGCTTGGTGGGCAGGGCGATGTCGCCGTCGGCGTCGGTCTGGATGCGGCAGCCGGTGAGGTCCTCGAGCGAGCCGACGAGCAAAGCACGCAGATGGTCGGCATCGAAGGGCTGGACCGCGACCTCGATCTGGGGTTCCGGGCGTGCGGCGGGGGAATGGTCGAGGAACGCGGGGTGCACGACCTCCCAGACCTGACGAAGCGTCTGCACCGTCACGTGCGCGAGCTGGTCCACGCGGCGGCGGCCGACCTCGAAGATGTGGGTGCCGTTGCGCAGGCGCCGCCACCCGAGGGAGGCGAGCAGGGCCAGGTGCTCGGCGAAGTACTCGGCGGTCGGATGCAGGTCGGTGTCGTCGATGGTGCAGCGCAACCGACGTGACCCGGTGATCGTGAACCGCAGCGTCCCGTGCGGACCCTCCGGGATCATCGGGTCCTGCTGGATCGTGAGGGTTTGGCCCGGCTCGAGATGCGACAGCCGATCACCGACGTGCAAGGCGAACGTGCGCCAGGCGTCGTCGATGTTCGAGTCCACGGTGAAGTCGGTCATGTCGACTCCCTTCCTCGTGCGCTGACGTGCATGCGCATTGTGCAGCGATGTCAGGATCGGGAGTACGCTCCACCGAGCTTCTTCGACGGCCGGCCCCGAACCCGCCTTCGGAGATCAGGTTAGGTGACTCGGCCGACAGACTTGGTCGGTTGAACAGACCCACGACGAACTCCTGTCCGAACCGTACCCCTCGGTCGGTGACCTGGCTGTGTCAGGCAGGGGTTGTGAACCGACAACGAGCGCCTGTGTCCCCAGCGCTGGGGACATGCTCGCGGAGGTGGGCCTCAGACGCCGAGCCGCTCGTGCCAGCGCAGTGTCACCGAGGTCCCGTCCGGCCCGCTGGTGACGTCCGACGCGTCGCTGAGCGCCGAGATCAGGGCGAGTCCGCGCCCGCGGTACGGCGACGACGAGGCATCGGATTTCCAGCGCCCTCCGTCCGTGACGGTGACCTCCAGCGACTCCTCACGCGTCAGGCGTGCCCGTACCTCGATGGCACCGGGTCGTGTGCCCGACGGCTGCGTGCTCGAAGACTGCGTGCCGGCGGCGTACGCGTGCTCGGCCGCATTGGCCACCGCCTCGTAGACCGCGAGGACGATGTCGCTGCGACGTTCTGCGTCCACGCTGACCGTCGCGTCCAGCCACTGCGCGAAGTGCTGCCGGAAGCGGAAGGCGGCCTCGGGGGTGGCCGTGACCGAGAGCGCGAGGCCACCGTCCGGGTCTGCGGGGCGGTGGGCCGACGAAATCCACACCATCGGGGTCTATCCAGCCGGACGGTCGGCCAGCCCCTCTGTGGTGGTCATGGCCGTGACCGCGTCGTCCAGTGTCGGGTAGAGCACCATCGTCTGATCGAGCCCCATCACGGTGAGGGGACGGGTGGTCGCCGGTCCGGCGGCCACGACCCCGAACATGCCCCTGGGCGCGATGGCCTCGTGTGCGGCGACGAGCGCCGCCATCCCGGCCGAGGCCAGGAACTCGGTGGTGGTCAGGTCGATGATGAGACCGTCCGGTTGACCGCTCAGCGCCTCGGACACCGCCTCGGACAACTGCGGAGCGGTGAGGACGTCGATGCTGCCCTCGACGGTCAGGATCACCAGTTGCTCGTGTGCTGCCGACACCACCGTCATCAGGGCGCGGCCGGCGCTCAGGCCGGAGTCGTCGACGATCACAGCGTCAGGATGTTCTGCCTGCATCGGTTGATGGCCCTCTCCACGGGGGACGCGGCAGGCCGACACGCGGCCGCCCGTCCCGGCAAATGTGTGACGGCAGCTGCTCAACCGGTGCTGTCCATCGTGCCACGAGACGACGCCGCGTCGGAACCGGGGTGCGCGAGAATTTCGGCGGAGTCGATGAGCGGTTACTTGCCGAACAGCCGGTTGAGGAACGGGATGGTGTCGGCCTGCGAACGGACCAGGGTGCCACTGTGGTCACTCGGATACGTCCGGAAGGTCACCGGCTGGCCGTTGGCCGTCAGCGTCGCCGCGTACGCAGCGGTGGTGGCATACGGCACGTCCGTGTCCAGCAGGCCGTGGCCCATGAAAAACGGCTTGTCGAAACCCTTTTCGGGCATCGCAAGGTAATCGGCGAGGGTTGCGGAGAACCTCGGGAGGCTGTTCAGCGGGGCGGTGAAGTAGTCGCCGACGGAGACTCCCCGGAGTTGTTCCTCGAAGTCGCCGACGCACCGGGTCTCGGCGAGCGCCACGTACTTGCGGCCCGTCGGGGTGAGGATGCGGTCGATGCCGAGTTCGGGATGTGCGTACCGGAGGCCGGCGGTGATGTAGCTGAGGTAGGCGGTCAGTGCCGGCGTGATCGCCACCGGGGGTACGCCCGGGCCGGCGATCTGGACGAGCCGTTCGATGTAGGCCGGCGTGCCGGTGCCCACGGCGCCCCGGTAGTCGAGTTCGGGACCGCCGAACTCGGTGGCGTGGCGCGCGGTGTAGATCGCCGCCCCGCCGCCCTGGGACTGTCCGACCGCCGCCCATGAGCGCGACAACCGTTGGGTGACAGGGAGAGTCGCGGAGAACTCCCGACCCGCGCGGACCATGTCGACGACGTTGTGGGCCGTCGTCCGGCCGTCGAGGTAGGCGTGCAGACCGGGGGTGCCCAGCCCGGCGTAGTCGCTCGCGACGATGGCGTAGCCCTGCTGCATCCACTTCGCCAGGTACGGCAGGTCGCGCTCGGGTAGGCCCGGTCCCCGGACCGAGGGTGCGCAGTCGTCGCCGAGCCCGGAGGTCCCGTGGGCCCACGAGATCACCGGCCAGCCGCCGGCCGGGGCGGTGCCCCGAGGGATGAAGACGGTCCCGGTGCTCAGTGCCCTGTTGCCGAACGTGTCGGTGGTGACGTAGGTCAGGACGGAGGCGTCGGCGGAACCGGGCACCCAGTACTGCGGCGGCAGCGGTCTCGACGAGACGACGGAACCGGCTTCGCCGGCGGGCGGCGGTGAGCCGGTCGCCGGACCGGTGGCGAGGGTGCCGGCCGCACCGGAACTCCCGAGCACGACCGCCGCACATGCGGCGAGTGTCAGAACCTTGCGATGCCATCGGGTCACGGTCCACACCGTACTGCGAACGCGTCCTGGTCTACGATCCGCTCACATATCCCGTTCCCGCTCAGACTCATTCGGTGTTCGGAATCGGATCCGGTGAGCGCGGCGGGTGGCCCCGGCAATACGCTGGCGGCGTGCGGGTCCGGACAATCCGGACAGAGAGGTGTCAGGCCATGACGTTGCAGACGGTCGAGCTGCCGGCTCCCGCGAAGATGAGACCGAGGTGGGCTGCCTACGCGGCCCTACTGGCGGTGCGAGGCGAGCGCTGGGCGCAGGGCGCGCGTGCGACCCCTGACGGGTGGCACTACGACGACGGCGGCGGCAACTGGGCCGACATGGTGCTGGTCGGTGACGACCGGGCGGTGCTCGTCGGGCATGACCATGAGTACTCCGAGACGTACTTCCGGGAGGGCGCGGCGTACTTCGGCGAGCCGGAGACCGACCTGCTCGACGGCGCGCCACCGTGGTGGGAGGCGGCCATCGCGCCCCACCTCGAGAGGCAGCGCACCGAGGGGATGTGGATCGGGTTCGTCTACGGCTTCGACGGCCGGTGGACCCGGTCCGGCTACGACATCGAGGACGGCTTCACCGGTGTCGGTCTGCCGTTCGTCGACAGCCAGAAGACCGTCGACGCGCTGGTAGATCTGCTGGGGAACTGGTTCGGCGAGCTGCGACTCCCGCCTCCTGCCGATCTGGCTACCCGGGTACGGGCGATGATCGAACCCGCAGGTGAGGTGACCGAGGCCGGTTTGCGGCGGATACTCGGCCCGGCGGCCGCCCATGCCGACATCGCCGAGCGGTGACCGCCGCGCAACGGTTCGAGTCCGAAGGGCGTCAGTGACCGGACCCGGACGAGTCGGGCCCGGGACACACCAACGCCACCCGCGGCGGTTCGTCGCGTCAGGGCCAGAAGATGGTGCCGTTCAAGAAGTCCTGTGCGAACCGGCCCCCGGTGCGGTACTCCCCGCCGAGCGGAACCCCGAAGTACCCGCCGGCACCGCCGGTGTTCTCCCACTTCTGCCGGATCTGACCCCAGACGATCTGTGCCCCACCGGTTTTGGACCACGTGACCACGCCGCCCTGGAAGTCGTTGCTCCGGCCGCTGCCCGATTTGTACTCGTTGCTGACCGGGTATCCCAGCGCGCCGCGCTCGGCCCCGGCCTTCTGCCAGCGGCTCCGGATGGCGCCGCCGACCTGATGCGCGGTGCCGGCGTCGGCGGCGGGATGCCAGTAGAACGACGTGTCGCGTGAGAACGACTGGAAGCGGCCGCGCTTGGCGGCCGCGCGTTCGGGACCGGTCGGAACGCCCCACTTGAAGAAGCCACCCGTCGCGGAGTAGGCCTCTCCGATCTTCCCGCCCACCAGATGCCCGTTGATGATGCGGTCGGCCTGCGCGCTCGGCGCGAGCATCACCAGCGACGTCAGCGCAGCCACGACCGCGACGCTCGCCAGACGCACCCGGACACGTCTGCGGACGGATTCCGGACGGAGGTCACCAGAGGGGCGTCGCGTCGACGTCGTCAGAACAGACATGCGCGCGATGGTACGGACGTGCCAGGGTGCTTGCTGTTGGACAGCTCACAATCGCGGACGTGTCACGGCGTTCCCGCAGGTGCCTCCGGTTCGGCGGGCGCTTCCGGGGCAGGTGGGTTCTCCGTGGTCGTCGTCGTGGTCGTGTCGACGGCGGCTTCCTCGGTGGGCGGCGCGGCATCTGTGGAGACGTCGGGTGCCGGCGGCTCGGACGCCGGGGCCGCGGGCGGTACGACGATCCAGTTGGCCGATCGGACGGTCACCGTCTGCGACGCACCGACCGCCGTCAGCGTCAGCGTCCACACACCGGTGCCGGTGGTGGAACCCGACACCGAGGCGCGTTGCAGTGCCGCGCCGGCGACCGACCTCGCCACGCCGTCGGTGCAGGACAGCGCGACGGTGCCGAGTTCGGGGGTGTGGGGAACGGTGCAGCCCACCGACAACCCGGCGTCGTCGAAGCTGAAACTGCCGACGACCTCGCCCGAGCCGCTGAACGCTGTCGGCGTCGCGGGGGCCTCGGCCGGGGTCTCCGGTCCGGGCACACCGGGTGCACCGGGTTCAGACGCCGGTCCGGGGACCTCGGAACCGGGTGCCTCGTAACCGGGCTCCTCCGGCGCGGGGGCGTCGGAAGCCGGCACCGATGCGTCCGGGGCGGGCGCGTCCGAGCCCGGATCGGGGGTATCGGGCCCGGCTGAGTCCGGTGCTGATGAGTCCGGAGCCGGGGAGTCCGTGGACGGCGCGCCTTCCGGCAGACCGTCGTGTTCCTCGGCGCGCTTCTCCAATGCGGGCGCGGCCGCGGGATCGCCCGGGGCGAGGAGGCCGTTGCGCTCGGCGTCTTCGTCGGTGCCCGCCTCGAACGGGGTGTTCAACGCGGCCGGAGTGGGCAGGGGACCGGACGGCGGCGGGAATCCGCTCAGATCGAGCAGTCCGCCCGCCGGTTGAGAAAAGAGCTGTCCGGTAAGGAAATTCAGCAACTCGAGGACGTCTCCGGCGGGTGTGCCCGGTTCCGGCGCAGGCGGCGCGGGAACGATGGTCGTCGACTTGCCGACCGCGGTGACGTGCTGGTTGCTGTACGCGATCCGGGCGACAGATCGACTCTTGTACCCCTCCCACGGCCGACCCTCGAGTCGATATCCACCAAGGGGGGCGGCGGTCGGCGGGGCGAGTGGATTGCCGCACGAGCACATCGCGCGCGGGACACCGGCGGAGTCGACGTAGACGGCGGTCCCGCGTTGCAGGACCGACTGGAACGGCACGGCCCGGCCGGACGTGTACGAGTGATTGGTGACCCAGGTGTCGGTCGTCAGCACCACCGGGGTGAGGGTGTTCAGATAGTGCGGGATGTCGGCGGTGCTGATGCCGTAGACACTCGCCCAGGCGCGGGCCGCGGGGGGATCGGCGAGCAGCCGGTTGCTGAGTGCGGCGGTGTCGCAGGCCGCGGCGTCGCCCGAGCCGTACAACCCGGCGTCGGTGCCGTTCACCGCGCGGCCGCCGAGGTCGGCGGCCCCCGCCGTGCCGGTGAGGGCCACGTTCGCCGGCAGGTCGCCCGATCCGGCCACGAGGACGGGATCGGTGAACGGGTCGATCCCCGGGTCGTTGGCCGCGGTGAGGGTGAGCCCGGGAACGTAGATGTCCCCGTCGCGCGCCTTGGCCACGAAGACGATGCCCGCGGCGAGGATCAGCGCGAGGACGACGACGATCGCGCCCAGCACGAGGGTGAGCGCGCGCCGGCTGTCGGACTGCGGCGGAATCGGGCCGTACGGGGTTGGCGGGTGAGTCGGGGGACCGGGCGGATAGGTCATCTCGCAGCTCCTACTGGTCCACTCCCGCTGGGTCACATGGTGGGGAGCGGCGCCCCGCGGGGGCGGGGCGGATTCAGCGAGACGGCTGGCTCGCCGAGCCCAGTATTGGCGCGGCGGAGAGTGAGGAGCAAGGCTTGACCAGCAATTTTACGATGGTGTGGCGAAATCTCGACCGTTTGGACCACACCGGCGTAACGCCGTGGGCGGGGAGGCCGACACCTACCTGGGCCCGGTTCCGCGGAAGTCAGACCCTGCCGAACACCATCGAGTCCTCGACCTTGTTGATCCGGTGATCGATGGCGTCGCGGTAGTAGTTGTGACGCACCTGCCAGTGACCCCGGGTGCCCGACTTCGGCAACGCCTCCGGGGACCGCTCGACGTAGCCCGCCTTGAGGTCCCACACGGGCCGCGAACCCATGACCTCCGAACCGAGATGCGGATAGGCATGGGTGTAGCCGTGCGTGCGCATGTACTTCACCAGCTCGGCGACGGCACGGGCGGTCATGTCCGCGCGGAGGGTCCACGAGGCGTTCGTGTACCCGACCGACCAGGCGAGGTTCGGGACGTCCTCGATGAGGTAACTCTTGAAGACGAAGCGGTCGTGTGGTTTCACCTCCGCACCGTCGACGCGCAGCCGGGTGCCGCCGAAGCCGAGCAGCTGTAGCCCGGTCGCGGTCACGATGATGTCGGCGTCGAGGTGCCGACCCGAGGTGAGGGTGACCCCCGACGCGTCGAATCGATCGATGTGGTCGGTGACCATCTCGACTGTGCCCTCAGCGATGTCGGTGAACAGATCGGCATCGGGGACCATGCACATGCGCTGGTCCCACGGGTTGTACGTCGGGTTGAAGTGGAGGTCGACGGGATAGTCCGCCGGCAGGTTCGCCACGACGTTGTTCCGGATCATCCTGCGTCCGAGTTTCGGAAAACGATGGGTGAGATGGACGATCGCGGCGGTCTGCGCCGCATATCGCGTGCGGATGACCTTGTGCGCGGCCGGTGGCGGGAGCAGCTTCTGCACCAGCGGCGCGAGGTACTGCTTCTGTTTGGACGAGAAGATGTACGACGGCGAGCGCTGCAGCATCGTGACGTGTTCGGCCTTCTCGGCCAGACTCGGGATGAGGCTCACCGCGGTTGCGCCACTTCCGATCACCACGATCCGCTTGCCCCGGTAGTCGAGGTCCTCCGGCCAGTGCTGAGGGTGCACGATCTGGCCGGTGAAGTCGTCGGCGCCGGTGAACCGTGGCGTGTACGGATTGTCGTAGTCGTAGTAGCCGGTCGCGAAGATGACGAACCTGGCGCGGTGGGTCTCGTGGCGCCGGTCCTCGCCGACCTCGACCCCGAGCGTCCAGGTGTCGGTCGCCGAATCCCAGTCGGCGGTCAGGACGTGCCGGCCGAACCGGATGTGTTCGGCGATGGCGAACTTGTGGGCGGTGTCCTCGATGTACTCCCGGATGTCGTCCCCGTGGGCCAGCGCACGTGGCTTGCGCCATGGCTCGAACGGGTAGCTCAGCGAGTAGATGTCGCTGTCGGAGCGCACGCCGGGATACCGGAACAGGTCCCACGTCCCGCCCATGCGCTCACGGCGCTCGAGGATCAGGTAGTCGGCGTCGGGGTTCTGCTCCTTCAGTCGGTAGGCGCAGTCGATGCCGGACAGACCGGCGCCGATGATGATCACGTCGCGCACGGATGACTGCGTGGCGCCGGTGTCGCTGTCGGTCACAGGGACCTCCTCGCTGGGGATGCCTCAGGTGCTGTCATCATGCAACACTTGTCCTCAGATGTGAACGGAATCACACCGAACCGCAGGCCGGCCCGTCTGCGGAACATCATTGCGCGAGGTCGAGGGGACGCACCGATGCCGATGGACAAGCACACCTATTGCCGTATCTGCGAGCCGCTGTGCGGCATGATCGCGACCGTCGAGGACGATCGGCTGGTCTCGCTGCGGCCCGACAAGGAGCATCCGCTGTCGCGAGGCTTCGCGTGTCCGAAGGGGATCGCGTTCACCGAGATCGTCAACGACCCCGACCGTCTCCGGCACCCGCTCCGCCGGCGCCCCGACGGTGAGTTCGAACAGGTCTCGTGGGACACCGCGCTCGACGAGATCGGGCGGCGCTTGGTCGAGGTGTACAAGTCGTCCGGCAGCGACTCGATCGGCTGGTACTTCGGGAATCCGGCGACGTTCTCGACCGGACACGTGCTGTGGACCGCGATATTCATGAACCTGCTCGGGACGCCGCACGTGTACTCGGCGGGGTCGCAGGACGTGAACAACCGGTTCGTCGCCAGTCACTTCCTGTACGGCAACCCGCTGACCGCGCCGATCCCCGACATCAACCGGGTCGACTATCTGGTGATCATCGGCGCGAACCCGGTCGTGTCGCACGGCAGTGTGATGAGCTCGCCGCGTATCCGCGAGGGCCTGAACGCCATCACGGCACGCGGTGGGTCCGTCGTCGTCGTCGACCCTCGCCACACCGAGACCGCCCGGGAGTTCGACTGGCTGCCGATCACGCCCGACACCGACGCCTTGTTCCTGTTGTCGCTCCTGCACGTGCTCTTCGACGAGAACCTCGCCGACCGTGATCGGCTCCGGCGGCAGGCGCGCGGGGTGGCCGAGCTCGAGACGCTCGTCGCGGCATATGCACCGGAGGTGACCGCCGCCCGCACGGACATCGATCCCGAGCGGGTGCGCGAGGTCGCCCGGTCGCTCGCGCGGACGGATCGGGCCGCGGTGTACGGGCGGGTGGGTACGTCGTTGGGGCGCACGGGCACGTTGACGACCGCGCTCCTGGACATGGTCAACCTCGTCGCAGGGAACCTGGACGTGCCCGGTGGCTCGATGTTCGGCGATCTGGGAATTCCCGGACAGCGCCTGGGTGTGACTGCCCTGCAACGGGTGTCGAGCTTTCGCTGGGCCGGACGCCGGAGTCGTGTCGGCAATCTGCCGCAGGTCCTCGGGACGGCGCCGGCGTCGTTGATGGCCAAGGAGATCACCACACCCGGACGTGGCCGGCTCCGCGCGCTGTTCGTCAGTGCCGGCAATCCGGTGCTGTCGGTCCCGAATGGTGACGAACTGCGCTCGGCGCTCGACGAACTCGATCTCATGGTGTCCCTGGACATCTACCGCAACGAGACCAACGCCCGGGCCGACTACATCTTGCCGGCCACCACGATGTACGAGCGCGAGGACTTCCTGCTCCCGTTCCAGGCGCTGTTCACGACCCCGTTCAAACAGGCCACCGAGGCCGTGATCCCACCGCAGGGCGAGGCCCGCGAGGAGTGGACGGTGATCAACGAGCTCATCGGCTTCCTGGCGCCGGAGAATCTGCTGATCCGGTCACTGCACGCCGGCAACCGGTTGGCACGACGCCTCGGGCGTCCGGTCACCCCGCGCGGCATCTCCGACCTGGTGATCCGAATGGGGTTGGGCGGCGACCGATTCGGTCTGCGCCGCGGCGGATTGACCTACCGGCGTCTGGTCGAGGACCATCCGCACGGGGTCGTGGTCGCCGACGATCTCGCACCCGGGCAGCTCGGGAAGAACATCACCTACCTCGACAGCAAGATCCGGTTGGCGGCACCGGAACTGATGGCCGAGATAGAACGACTGGCGGTCGAGGACGACACGGGTTACCCGTTGCGGCTCATCGGCATGCGCGAGATCCGTTCGGAGAACAGCTGGCAGCACAACGCACCGATGTTGTTGCGCGGAGGACGATCTCACGCAGCCAGAATGCATCCCGACGATGCCACGGCACGCGGGCTGGCCGAGGGCGATCTCGCGACGGTGGCGTCCCGACACGGACGGATCTCGTTGCCCGTCACCATCACCGAGGACATCAAGCCCGGTGTGGTCGCGATCCCGCATGGGTGGGGGCACAACGGATCCGGCGGGTGGACGCAGGCGAACGCGGCCGCGGAGAACGACCTCGGCGCCGGTGGCGTGAACGTCAATGCCCTCATCTCGTCGGATCCGGCCGACCTCGAGCGGCTCGCCGGGATGGCCAACATGACCGGGGTTCCGATCCAGGTGGCGGCTCTGACCGACACCCACGTGCGGCCCGGCGAGGCAGTGCCGTCGGCGCGGATCTGACGAGGATCACACGGCCGGCCCCGCACAGCACGATTCCCACCGGCGGATTTCGCCGGTGGGGATCGCGGAAAACGTTGTCACACAGCGCTACCGGGAAATCACTCGCCGGCCGGGGGCATCAGCACCGTGTCGATCAGGTAGACCTGGGCGTTCGACGTGGTGACGCCGCCGCAGACGACGCCGGACTCGTTGACCTTGAGGTCGTCGCCGGATCCGGTCACGGTGACCTGCTGGCCCTCGAGCGTGGTGTGCTCACCGACGATCTGGTCGGGGGCGGTCTGACCCTCGACCACGTGGTAGGTCAGGATCTTGTTCAACAAGGGGGCGTCGGTCTTGAGCTGCTCGATGGTCTCCGGGGGCAGCTTCGCGAACGCATCGTTGGTCGGTGCGAACACGGTGAATTCACCCTCGTTCAGCGTCTTCACGAGGTTGACCTCGGGATTCAGCTGGCCCGAGAGGGCCTGGGTCAGCGTGGTGAGTTCGGGATTGGTGGCAGCCGCGGTGGCGACCGGGACGGTGGACATCCCGTTGACCGACGCCGGGCCCGAGGGGTTGGCCTCGGCATATGCGGCACAACCGGGTCCGACGAGGTTCGCGGCCGGGTCCGCCATCGCGCTCTCGCTCATCATGGCGCTGGATTCGGTTGCAGCGCCGGTCGTTTCGCTCGAGGTGTCGGAGTCGTCACTGGAACAGCCGGCCATCACGCCGACAGCGAGGACCAGTCCTGTCAACGCACCTGCTACACGGGGAACTCGCTTGATCATCGTCGATCCAATCTGTGGGGTCGGTGTCGACTGCGTCTGATCGGCAGCCTCACAACGTCTTCGGTGCAGGGGGCCCCGCGGATTGGTCGAAGGCGAGACTGATCGCCGAATGCCGGCCGTTCCCTACCGCGACCTGGGCATCACTGGGCCCACTCGGCGTCGGCCCAGTCCTGCCCTTCGGACACCGCGCCCATGGTGGTCTGGCCGTCGAGTGCTTCGCGGATGATGTCGGCGTGGCCGGAGTGATGGGCGGTCTCGCGGAGCAGATGGGCGATCATCGTGCGGATAGAAACCCACTCCCGCTCGGGTGCCCAGGGCGCGGTGGGCTGGGGGATGAGTTCGTCGAGACTCGCCGCGCCGGCGATCACGCGATCGAGTTCTGCCGCCGCGCGATCGTAGGCGTCCAGCCAGCCGGCCAGGGTCTCGTCGTCGCCCATCTCGTACTCGGTCATGGCCTGACTCATGTCGAACTCGGCGTTCTCGTCCCGTTCGGTGATGACGCGCGCAGCGTTCTCCTCGCCGTGTGCGAGGTGCTTGATGAGAGCGCCGATCGTGAGGGTGCTGACCGTCGACTGCTTCCGGGCGTCGTCGTCGGAGAGGTTGCGCGCCGTGATCTTCAGCATGTTGCGCTGGTCCTGCAGGACGGTCAGCAGTTCCTTCTTCTCGCCGGTGACCTCGACGCTGAGTTCTGCGGGGGTGTAGGTGCTCATGGTGTGTCCTCTCGATGTGTGTGAGGACCACGCTATGAGCGATAGAGGACAGTTTCGGTCCTCGTTGGTCAGCCCTGGTGAAAACCACCCCACAGAAGTGGATTGGCGACCATGTGTCGCTCGGCGCGCTGTGGCGGGTGGTTTCCAGCAGGGGTGCCCCAGCAAACCTGTTGAGCCGACAGCCGTCGCGGGCGACCATGTCCGCATGACTTCGAACGGCGGTACTCCGGTGGACGCGGCATCGCCGCTCTCGTCCTTGACGCGCAAACCCGAGCGGGCAGCCGACCGTGCGTTGCTCGACGCCCTGCTCGACGAGGCGAAGGTCGGGACCCTGGGCACCGTCGTCGACGGCCTCCCCTGGTCGGTGCCGATGCTCTTTGCGCGGGACGGCGACTCGATCGTCCTGCACGGATCGACCGGGGCCGGTGCCCTGCGGCACGTGGCGGCGGGCGCGCCGGTGACCTTCACGGTGTTCGTGTTGGACGGGCTGGTCGTGGCCGACACCCTCTTCGACCATTCGGCGAACTACCGGTCGGCCGTCGTACGCGGTGTGCCCGAAGTCGCCGACGATGCCCAGGCGGCATTGGAGATGTTGTCGGACAAACTCATTCCCGGTCGGGTCGCCGAAGTCCGGTCGACGACGCGCAAAGAGCTGGCGGCGACCGTCGCACTGCGTCTGCCGATCGTCGACGGACAGTGGATCGCGAAGGCGCGGACCGGTGGGCCTGGTGGGGAGTCGGCGGAGTGGACCGGCGTCGTCCCCGTACGGACGGTCTACGACGCCCCGGTGACCCACAGCGGGGAGTCGCCGCCGGATTCGGTGCGGGCGCTCGTGGACCCGTCGCGGGATGTTGGCTGAAGTGACCGGGAGGGACCGGAGAAGCGCAACCAGCGGATAGGGGTGTGACCCGCTGGTTGCGCGTCCGGTGACCGCGTCGTGGGCCGGGCGAGGTCGTCGAAGCCCGGCCGGCGCAGTCGGTCTTCGCGCGGCGGCGTCAGTGGCCGCGCAGTCGGTTCATCGCTCACACACGGTGAGGCCGTTACGCGCGAACGCGACTCATCTCTGGCGCAGCAGGAACCGTTGGATCTTGCCGCTCGGGGTCTTGGGCAGGGCGTCGACGAAGTGGACGGTGCGCGGATAGGCGTGCGCGGCGAACCGCGTCTTCACCAACTGCTGGAGCTCGGCTTCGAGAGCATCGGTGCCCTCGACCCCGTCCGCGAGGACGACGAACGCCTCCAGGACCTCGCCACGGAGCTCGTCGGGACGGCCCACGACGGCGACGTCGACGATCGACGGGTGGGTGATCAGGACGCTCTCGACGTCGAACGGGCCGATCCGGTACCCGGCCATGATGATCACGTCGTCGTCGCGTGCGGTGAAGAAGTAGCGGCCCTCGTCGTCCACCCGTCCGGTGTCGCCGGTCAGGTACCACCGGCCGTCGGGGGAGAATCGCTGCTCGGTCTTCTCCGGGGCGTCGAGGTAGCCCGAGAACCACATCAGCGGGCTGGCCGGGACGTCGATGGCGATCTGGCCGTCGACGACGCCCGCGGCGAACCCTGGCATCGGCCGGCCCATCGAACCCGGGACCAGGGTCTCGTGGACCGACTCGTGCCAGTGGTTGTTGATGAACATGCCGTGCTCGGTCTGGCCGTAGTGGTCGCGGACCTCGGTGCCGATGGCGCCCAGCGCCCAGTCGATGACGTCAGGGGTCAGGGGTTCACCGGCCGAGGATGCCCGGCGCAGCGAGAACCCGGAGATGCGCGAGTCCTTGCTGAGCGAGCGGTAGACGGTCGGTGCCGCCGCGAAGTTGGTGACGCCGCGGTCGCCGAGGATCTTGGCGGTGAGTTCGGGGGTGAATCCGGCGTGCAGCAGCAGATTGCGCCGCCCGGCCGCCAGCGGGCCGAGCACACCGTAGTACAGCCCGTAGGCCCAGCCGGGGTCGGCGGCGTTCCAGAACACGTCGTCGGCCCGGACGTCGAGACCGAAGTGCATGTAGGCGACGAACGAGGCGAGCGCCTTGACCGGCACGGGAACGCCCTTCGGCGCACCGGTGGTACCGCTGGTGAAGAGCAGGATCAACGTCCCGTCGCCGCCGACCGCGACCGACTCGGTGACCGCGTCGTGCGAGGCGATCAGTTCTTCGAACTGCTCGCCGGCGACCACGGTGGTGATGCCGTCGATCCCCGAGAGCTTGTCCGCCTGACTCGGCTCGGTGATGACGACCTTCGCGGCACCGGCCTGCAGGCGCATCTCGATCGCGGGGGTCGCGAAGGCGGTGAACAGCGGGATGTAGACCGCGCCGAGGCGAGCGATCGCCAGCAGCGAGACGACGAGCTCCTCGCGCTTGCCCATGAGGACGCCCACCGTGTCGCCGCGACCGACGCCCAGCTCCGCGAGAGCCGCGGCGAGTCGCTTGGACCGCTCGGCCAGCTCGCCGTAGGTGACGTCGGTGGTGACCGGCCGGACGTCGCCGGACTGGTGATCGCCGGTCTGCTCGACCTCGATCACGGAGAAGGCGACCGCGTCGGGATCGTGTCCGTCGACGAGAAGCGACGCGGCGTCGGCGTCGGGCGCCCCGTAGATCGCCAACCAGCGGTCGACCAGGTCGGTGGGGGTCGTGGTGGCCTGTGTCATCGTGAACCTCGCTCTTGACTGAGTAAGCTGAGTCACAGTGTCCTCCGCGGACGACTTCCTGGAACACCCTCCGAAGAGGGGGAGAGTGAGGTGAGATGCCCGAGCCGCTGAGCGGGATCGTCACCGACGCGCTGCGCCGGGTTCGCAAGTCCAGCGGGGTGCCGCTGGCCTTCGCGGGTGTCCTGAACGGGCCGTCGAACCTGCGTCTGCAGCATTTCGCCGGCTCGACGGTCGGAGCTTTGAGGGGGGTGTCGGTCGACGTCGGGCACGGGCTGGGCGGCAAGGTCGTCTCGCTGAACCGTCCGATGGTCGTCGACGACTACCTCCGCACCCCGCGCATCACCCATCGCTACAACACGATCATCGAGCGCGAGGGGTTGCGCGCCATGATGGCCGCGCCGGTGATCGTCGATCGGACGCCCGTGGCGGTGCTCTACGGCGCGCTGCACACCCCGGACCCGATCGGCGGACGGATGCTCGACGTCCTCGCCATGGAGGCCCGCACCGTCGAACACGAGATCGTCGCGTCGCGCGCGCGGCTCGAACACGCCGCCCGGGACGAGGCGGAGATGCGTGACCGGATGACCGCGGCCTACACACGACTCCGATCGCTGGTGGACACCGTCGACGACGACCGGCTTGCCGACGAGCTCGCCGCGATCACCGAGGTCCTGGTCGCGGCGAACCCGGCAGCGCGGACGCAGGTGGATCTGACCGGGCGCGAGCAGGATGTGATCTCCCTTGCCGCACTGGGATACTCGAATGCGCGGATCGCCGAGACGCTCGGCGTGACCGTGTACACGGTGAAGGGCTACATGAAAGATGCGATGCGCAAGCTCGGGGCGTCGTCGCGGCTGGAGGCCGTGGTGACCGCCCGCAGCGCGGGTCTCCTGCCCTGACGACCCCCGCTCCCTGACGACCTCCGCTTCCTGAGGACCTCCGCTTCCTGAGGACCTCCGCTTCCTGAGGAGCGCCCGGAGCTTGCGGAGGGCGCGTCACGAAGGGTCTCGCAACCCGCACCTCCGCTCCCTGAGGAGCGAGCTTGCGAGCGTCACCCTGCTCCCTGAGGAGCGAGCTTGCGAGCGTCACCCTGCTCCCTGAGGAGCGAGCTTGCGAGCGTCACCCTGCTCCCTGAGGAGCGAGCTTGCGAGCGTCACCCTGCTCCCTGAGGAGCGAGCTTGCGAGCGTCACGAAGGGTCTCGCAACCCCGTCGGAGGGTTGATCCGCGCGCGGAGGGGTAACACCGGGTTCCATGCGAACACTCTCGGTGGCACTGCTGACCGCCGCTCTGCTCGGAACACTCCTCGTCGCCGCGCCGGCAACGTCGACGGCGGCACCCGCCGAGACGTGTGGCACCGAGCTCCGCCCCGCCGACCGGGAGCGGCTCGTCGAGCTCAGTACCTATGAGCGTGATTCGCGAGACCTGCCCCTGGTACAGCTACGACGCAACGTCACGAAGCTGTACGGGATCGTGGACATCCTCACCGACCGTCGCGACCGCCGCGGGCTCTTCGCCCTGGGACTTGCCGCGGTGGAACGCGACGCGGTGATGCCCCTGCAGAACAACCCGCGCGTCTTCCAGACCCCGCGATGGGCCCCGGTCATCAGCCTCGAACTCCTCAACCGGTTCCTCGACGCCGTGCGCGGCGAGTTCGGGGGCGGTCCGGTCGCATCCCAGTGGCGGCACTACTTCGACATGGCGGCCGACTGCGCTGTCCCGGGTCAGCGGGTGGCGATGGCCGGGTACAACTCGCACATCACGGTCGACCTCGCCTACGCGACGGCCGCCTCCCGCGCGACGACAGGAAACGCGCGTGACTTCTTCTTCATCGTCGATGCCATAGCAGCGCATGGGAACTCGATTGTGACATCTACACTTCGGGAGTACGGCGTCGACCTCGGACCGATCTTCCGGTTCTACACCGTCGGGGAGGGCCTCGACCGTGTGGTCGGCGCCGGCCGGGCCACCGGGCCGATGCTGCGAGCCGCCGACGTCGGCTACAACGTGCTCACCTTCCGCAACGGCCTCGCGCTCCAAGACGGGCGCGCGGCCGCCGGTGCGCGTAACGATGTCCGCGCGCTCTGGAACACCGGGGAGACCGCACTCACGGCCTTCCAGCGTCTCGGCCTGGTCCGGTGACCGGCGGGTCACTGTGCCCGGACGCCCTCGGCACGTGGTGGTGACCCGGCGGAATAACTTTCCGATCGCCGCAGTTGTACCCCGCGACGGTGACGGACTCAATGCCCCGGGTCCCACCCTTTTGCCGCTTCGAGCGGCCTGTTTGCCGAGAGGCGCACTGACCGGCACCGTCCCACAACACGCCGAAGCCGCCGATCCCTCAGGGTCGGCGGCTTCGGTGTTGTCGGACCGGTTCGTCCCGGTTCAGTGATCCCGCAACTTCTCGATGAGCTCGTCCTTCTTCAGATCCGAGTAGCCGGACAGGTCGAGTTCCTTGGCGCGCTTCTTGAGCTCGTCGACGGTCCAGTCCTCGTAGGAGCCGGACTTCCCGCCGCTCTTGCCGACGTCCGAGCGAGAGCTGTTGGCGGCGGCGTTGGCGATGCGCGCGGACTTCTCCTTCGAGTTTCCCTCGTCGCGCAGCTTCTCGTAGAGTTCGTCGTCCTTGACCGAGGGTCCGGGGTCCTTCTTGTTCTGTGCCATGGTCGACCTCCTCGTGATCGAACGTGAGTGGTGGTTCCTCTTCGGTGTGCCCGCGCGCCCGCGGCGCGAAACAAACCTGGGCCGTGCGACACGACTGACTATCAATAGTGGACGTTGTCCACTCCCAGTGGACCGACGATCGACCTACGGATAAGGTTGTGACGATGTGTTCCGGCGATGCCGCGGTGCGTCGCTTCGCCCGCGGACACACGTCGCACACGTACCCCGAACAACGCAGTTGCGGAAGGAAGAGCGCATGTCGCAGACAGTCAAGGGAGTCATCTCGCGCAGCAAGAAGGCGCCGACGGAGGTCGTGGACGTGGTGATCCCGGACCCGGGCGCACGCGATGTGGTCGTGGCGATCAAGGCATGCGGTGTCTGCCACACGGACCTGGCCTACCGCGAGGGCGGCATCAACGACGAGTATTCGTTCCTGCTCGGCCACGAGGCCGCGGGTGTGGTCGAGTCGGTCGGTTCCGACGTCACCCATGTGGAGGTCGGGGACTTCGTCGTCCTGAACTGGCGTGCGGTGTGCGGGCAGTGTCGCGCCTGTAAGCGCGGACGCCCGTGGTACTGCTTTGACACCTTCAACGCCAGCGTCCCGATGACCCTGACCGACGGCACCGAACTGACCCCGGCGCTGGGTATCGGCGCGTTCGCCGAGAAGACCCTCATTCACGAATTGCAGTGCACCAAGGTCAATCCCGACACCGACCCGGCCGTGGCCGGGCTGCTCGGCTGCGGTGTGATGGCCGGTATCGGCGCGGCGATGAACACCGGCAACGTCGGTCGTGGCGACTCGGTCGCTGTCATCGGCTGCGGTGGTGTCGGTGACGCCGCGATCGCGGGTGCCCGCCTGGCCGGCGCGACGACCATCATCGCGATCGACCGCGACGCCTCGAAGCTCGAGTGGGCGAAAGACCTCGGTGCCACCCACACCATCGACGGCTCGAAGGTCGACGACGTGATCGCGGCGGTGCAGGAACTGACCGACGGCAACGGCGCCGACGTCGTCATCGACGCGGTCGGCCGCCCGGAGACCTACAAGCAGGCCTTCTACGCCCGCGACCTCGCCGGCGTCGTCGTGCTCGTCGGTGTGCCGACCCCGGAGATGACGCTGGAGATGCCGCTCGTGGACTTCTTCTCCCGCGGCGGTGCGCTCAAGTCGTCGTGGTACGGCGACTGCTTGCCCGAGCGTGACTTCCCGATGCTCATCGACCTCTACGAACAGGGCCGCCTGCCGCTGGACAAGTTCGTCACCGAACGCATCGGCATCGACGACGTCGAAGCGGCGTTCTCGGCGATGGAGGCCGGCAAGGTGCTGCGTTCGGTGGTGGAACTCTGATGTCGGATCTGCGCATCGACAACGTCGTCACCTCGGGCACCTTCAGTCTCGACGGCGGAACCTGGGACGTCGACAACAACGTGTGGCTCGTCGGCAACGACGACGAGGTGATCATCATCGACGCCGCGCACTCGGCGAAGCCGATCCTCGACGGCGTCGGCAACCGCACGGTGAAGGCGATCGTGCTCACGCACGGCCACAACGACCACGTGACCGTTGCCCCGGAACTGTCGCAGGCCACCGGCGCGCCGATCCTGCTGCATCCCGGCGACGACATGCTCTGGAACGACACCCATCCCGATGTCGCGCACCAAGACCTCGAGGACGGCCAGAAGATCGGTGTCGCCGGTACCGAGCTGACGATCATCAACACCCCGGGCCATTCGCCGGGCTCGTCGGTGATCCATCTGCCCGAGGCGAAGGTGCTGTTCTCCGGCGACACCCTGTTCCAGGGCGGGCCGGGCGCGACGGGTCGCTCGTACTCGAGCTTCCCCACGATCATCGCCTCGATCACCGAGAAGATCTTCACCCTCGACCCCGAGACGAAGGTCTACACCGGCCACGGCGACGGCACGACCGTCGGCACCGAGGCCCCTCACCTGGAGGAGTGGATCAAGCGGGGTAGCTGACCGGAGACTGCGTGAAGGCGGCACCAGGATCTGTGAGTCGTCGTGTGCGGGTAGCGTGCGGCCATGAAGTGGGTGCGGGCGGCCTGGGTGGTCTTGGGAGTGCTCGGCGTCGCGTTCGCGGTGTGGAACGCGTTCGAACCTGCTGGGTGGTCGTCGATGTCGTGCGGCAAGATCGGCGAACTGGACGAGCCTGGTGTTCGCGCAGACGCCACGTGTGATGACCCGGTGTGGTTCGTGTACGGCGCATGGCCGCCGGTGACTGTCGGTGTCTTGCTGAGTGCCGCACCTGTTGTCGCCGCGCTGGTGATGCGCTGGTGGGTGTCGTGGCTCGCGATAGCGGCGCTGGCGGGTGTGACCGTCTACGGGGTGGCGCACTGGACCGGCTTCTGGGGGCTGCTGATGGTCGGCGGCGCCCCCATGACGGTGGCCGCCATCGTGATCGCGGCATCCCACCTCGGCGTGACGGCGTACCGCGACTCGCGGCACGCGACAACTGCTGAGTTCGCACACCAGGACGCCTGGTAAGTGCATCTGTGATGCAACGGGTTTCGTCGTCAGTGACGAAGTGTTGCGGGTTCTTGATCGGACTGTTCCCGTTGATGCGCACGCCGGACGCGGGATTGTCGGGAGGCGAGTGTTAGTCTCAATAACAACATCAGTAACTTGAGCACCATGATCCGGAGTTCGGAATGCCCTTGCCGTACCGCCGCGGACCGCGCCGACGCCTCGGCATCCGAACCGCGCTGACCGCGGCGGCCACTGCCGTCGCGCTCGTCGGCGGACTCGTCCAGGCCGGTGGGGCCCAGGCAGCGGACGGGTATCCGTACGTGAATCTCGGCGACAGCTACAGCGCGGGCGCATCGGTGTTCCCCCAGGCGACGAGTGCGGCAACCTTCTGCTCGAACTCGCTGGTCAACTACTCCAGCCTCGTTGCCAAGCGACGCGGCACCCCGGTCGCCGACGTCAGTTGCGCGGGCGCGACGACCGAGAATCTGACCAAGTCGCAATACCGGTGGCAGGGACCGCAGATCAGCGCGTTGGGGCCGGCCACCCGCTTGGTCACCATGACGATCGGCGCGAACAACAACGGGCTGTTCAACGACTCGACCTCGGCCTGCCAGCAGGCCTGGCTGTCCGCGCCGTTGTCGGCCACCCCGTGCCGCGACGAGTTCGGCACCTCGTTGGTCGACAAGATCAACACCTCGACCTATCCCGACCTCGTGAACGCGTTGCGCCGCATCGACCGCGCCGCGCCGCGCGCCCGCGTCCTCCTCGTCGGCTATCCGCAGATCTTCCCGGCCAGGGGCACTGCGCTCTGCTCGGCGTCGTTGCTCACCGCGCCCGGAGATATCGGATTCCTGCACCGGGTCTTCGCCGCCCTCGACGACGCCATGCGCCGCGCCGCTGCGGCCACGGATGCGACCTACGTCGACATGACCAAGGTCTCCGCCGGCCACCATGCCTGCGCGGGCGATCAGCGATGGGTCGAACCGACGTTGGGTGCGGTCAGCTTCCCGGCGATGCACGCCAACACACGAGGCCAGCAGGCGATGGCAGACCAGGTCGCAGCCGCACTGCGCTGAAGCACCGCGCCGAGAACTTGCTAGCCGTGTGTGGGCACCACGCACGGCGGGGGCAAAAGTAGTGAATCTGGAGACCCGACAGCTCCCCGGATTGTCCAGGGACGGCGCTCAGGATTTTCTCAGGGGTCGGAGCTCGGGCGCCGATCCGCAGGCGTAACGTCGCGCGAATGAGCGATTCCGCGGTCCGCAACATCGACCACCCCGATCAGGCGCCGGTACCCCGTAGCCGCATCGTGGTCGCGTCCATGATCGGGACGAGCATCGAGTTCTTCGACTTCTACATCTATGCGACGGCCGCGGTCCTGGTCTTTCCAGTCCTGTTCTTCCCCAAGGGCGACGACACCGCGGCGCTGCTGTCGTCGTTCGCGACCTTCGGCCTCGCGTTCGTGGCGCGGCCCATCGGCTCGATCCTGTTCGGCCACTTCGGAGATCGGGTCGGGCGTAAGGCGACGCTCGTCGGCTCGCTGCTCACCATGGGAATCGCGACCTTCGTGATCGGACTTCTGCCCACCTACGACTCCGTCGGCTACCTCGCGCCCGCGCTGCTGGCGCTCATGCGCTTCTGCCAGGGTCTCGGCCTCGGCGGAGAATGGTCTGGCGCAGCGCTTCTCGCGACGGAGACCGCGGAGAAGGGCAAACGCGCGTGGGCGGCCATGTGGCCGCAGCTCGGCGCACCGATCGGCTTCTTCTTCGCCAACGGCACCTTCTTGCTGCTGATGCTCGGGCTCGACTTCGACGCCTCGTCCTCCGGCTCCGACCATGCGTTCATGACCTGGGGCTGGCGAATCCCGTTCCTGGCCAGCGCCATCATGGTGGCGGTCGGGCTGTACGTCCGATTGAAGCTCACCGAGACGCCGGTCTTCGCCAAGGCCGTCGCCGACGGCAAGAAGGTCAAGGCTCCGCTGGCCGAGGTCGTGAAGACCAGCTGGCGCCCGCTCATCGCCGGCACGTTCATCATGGTCGCGACCTACACGCTGTTCTACATCGTGACCACCTGGGTGATCTCCTACGGCACCGGCAAGGTGACCGACGAGTCAGGCGTGAAGCTCTCGATCAGCTACGTCGACTTCCTTCAGCTACAGCTCGTCGCGGTCCTCTTCTTCGCCGCCTGCGTGCCGATCTCGGGGCGTCTCGCCGACCGGTACGGCCGTCGCGCCTTCCTCATCGTGATCACCGCGGCGATCATCGTGTTCGGCCTCTGCTTCCAGTGGCTGCTCGACCCGTCGTCGATGACCGACGGCATGATGCTGTTCTTCCTGATCCTCGGAATGACGCTGATGGGTCTCACCTTCGGGCCGATGAGCGCCATCCTGCCCGAGCTGTTCCCGACCAACGTGCGCTATACCGGCTCGGGGATCGCCTACAACGTCGCATCGATCCTCGGCGCCGCCGTGGCCCCGTTCATCGCCACGTGGATCGTCGCGGACTACGGCGTCGGCTGGGTGGGTGTCTACCTCGCCATCGCCGCCTGCGCCACCATGATCGCGCTGCTCAGCGTCAAGGAGACCAAGACCGTCGACCTCACGGAGGTCTGAGCCGCGCCCGCGGCGGGCTTGGAAGGCGTATCGCTGTCGGATGCGCCGCGTTGCGGCACACTGGCCGTGGATGCCGTGCGCATCCGGGGCGGTGGATGATCCGGGCACGATCGGTGGCGGAGGTTGGTCTGTGAGTGGTTCGGCTCGGAGGTCGGCGCCGTCGTCGCGGACTGACCCCGGACGATGACAGCGCGGCGTCCGACGGGAGCGGTGTTCAGTTCCCTGCACGACTATCGGATGGCCTACCTGCGCCCCGACGTGGTTGCCGGGCTGACGGTGTGGGCGGTCCTGGTACCCGAGGCCCTGGCGTACGCGACCATCGCCGGTGTGCCGGCGGTGGTGGGTCTGTATGCCGCTGTCCCGGCGCTGGTGCTCTACGCCGCCGCCGGCAGCTCACGTCATCTGGTGGTCGGGCCGATGTCGGCGACCGCTGCGTTGTCCGCGGCGACCGTGGGCCCGATCGCCGGAGACGATACGCAACTCTTTCTCGCCACCACGGTCGCACTGTCGATCACGGCCGGGCTGGCCGCGCTTCTCGCGGGCGTCCTGCGGATGGGGTTCATCGCCTCGTTCATCTCCGAGCCGGTCCTCAAGGGATTCATCGTCGGGCTCGCGCTGACCATCATCATCGGTCAGGTCCCGAAGCTGTTCGGCGTCCCGAAGGGCTCGGGAAACTTCTTCGAACAGGCCGGTTCCTTCCTCACCCATCTGTCGGAATGGAACTGGCGCACCACGATCATCGGCGTGACCAGCCTGGTCCTGGTGTTGACGATCCGGCGGTGGCTACCGCTGGTTCCCGGATCACTGGTGGCGGTCTTGGGCGGTATCGGGGCCGTGTGGCTGTTGGGTCTCGATGACTCCGGTGTCGACATCGTCGGTGAGATCGATCCCGGCCTGCCCGAGCTGGGTCTGCCGTCCGGGATGTCGATGGATCAGTACCTCGAACTGGTGGGACCCGCGGCCGGGATCGTGCTGATCGGTTTCGCCGAAGGCCTCGGCGCAGCCAAGACATACGCCGCCAGAGCCGGATACACCGTCGATGCCAACCGTGAGCTCATCGGTCTCGGGGCCGCGAACGTCGGCTCCGGTTTGTGCTCGGGGATGGTCGTCAACGGCAGCTTGTCGAAGACAGCTGTCAACGGGGGTGCCGGCGCGAAGACACAAGCGAGCGGGCTCGTCGTCGCCGTACTGATTGTCCTGACGCTGATGTTCCTGACCGGTCTGTTCGAGAAGCTGCCCGAGGCGACCTTGGCCGCGGTGGTCATCGCGGCGGTGGTCGAGCTCGTCGACCTCGCTGCGTTGCGGCGCCTGTACCGGGTGTGGACGGGCCGATTGGGCACGATCTACGGCCGCGCCGCTCGCGCCGACTTCATCGCCGCCCTCGTCGCGTTGTTCGGTGTTCTGGTCTTCGACACCCTGCCCGGCCTGATCATCGGCATCGCCGCGTCCATGCTGCTGCTCCTCTACCGGGTCTCGCGGCCGCACGTGGCGACCGTGGTCAAGGACGGAACCCGCTGGGTGGAGACCACCGACGAGGCGGACCCCCGCCACGTCGAGGGCGTGACGGTCATCCGCGTCGAAGCGGGATTGTTCTTCGCCAACGCCGACACCGTCCGCGATCGGATCTCCGACCTCGCCACCGGAGACACCCGCGCCATCGTCCTGGACGCCGAGACGTCACCCTTCATCGACGTCAGTGCCGTGTCCATGCTCGTCGAACTCCATGACGCGCTGTCCGGCAGAGGTATTCAATTCGCGATTGCCCGTGAGGTCGGACAGTTCCGGGACGTCATCGGCACTGCCGCGCCGGACAGTGCGCTGCAGGTCTTTCCGACCGTTGCCGAGGCGCTGACCGCTCAGGCGCGTGGGAGACCCGATCCAGCGACACCGCCAGACACGAACGATCCCTAGATACGTGACGCGGGACGGGGCACGCACGGTCGGGGGTTCCGCGTGACTCTTCATGCGGTGCCGGTCGATTCGGGCGCAACCGTGCCGGTGCTTTGGTTAACTGGCTGCGGACGATACCGCTGACCAGAGGTGTGTGGATGAGCCGTTATGACGAGCTGGCCGATGCCGAATTCGACCGCGGATTCCCGACCTCGGAGACGATCGAGACCCTGCGCACGGAGCTGGTTTTCCAGCGCGCGGTCCAGAGCTACCTGTGGTCGCTTCCGGCCATCAACATCTGGGCGATGAAGGAGGGTTCTGAGCGACAGTTCGGGACCGGCTATCACGTGTTGCCGATCTGGCAGGAACGGATCGATGCCGCCACCCTGGTGACCACTCCGAACTTCGACGTCGTCTATGCGATGGGCTATCTCGACCTGCATGAGTACGGTCCGCTGGTGGTCGAGGCGCCCCCTGGCGTGCAGGGAATGTTCGACGACTTCTGGCAACGACCGATCGTCGGACCGACCATCGACGGACATACGTGGAAAGGTGACGTGGGTCTGGCCGGCCCGGATGCCGGTGCCGGGGGCACATATGTGCTGTTGCCGCCGGACTACGACGGACCCGAACCCGAGGATGATTTCGTCTACCGTTCCCGTACTCACAACGTGTTCCTGTTCTGGCGGGCCTTCTTTCAGGATCCCGACGATCTGACGGCAGCCGTTGCCCGGATCAAGGACACCGTGATCTACCCGCTGGAGGCGAAGGGTGACGCCCTGCCGATGCAGTTCCCGCATGCTTCGGGCGTTCCGGTCGACCTGCTGTTCCCGTCGGACGGCGCGTATTTCGACATGCTCGACCGGTTCATCCAGGCCGAAGCCGTCGACCCCTACGACCTGGACATGCGCGGATTCTTGCACACACTCGGCATCGAGAAAGGGCGCCCATTCCAGCCCAGCCCAGGTGATCGCGAACTCCTCGACCGGGCGGCGCGCACCGCGTTCTAACTGAGCAAGGTGACGATCACCAGTCTGCTCGCCCTCGAACCAGGCGGTACTTACTACGCAGACAGGCCGTGGATCAACACTTTTGCCGGGGAGAACACCGAGTTCCAGTCCAGCGGTACGTTCACCAACCTCGAGCAGCGCACGGGATTCTTCACGTCCGCGTACTCCGACTCTCCGGGCATGGTGGTCAACGTCGTCGACAAGGGAGCCAAATACCCAGCCACGCTTCGTGATTCGAACGGCGACTGGCTCGACGGCGCGAAGTCCTACCGGCTTCGCCTACCAGCCAACCTACCGGCTGCGTTGTTCTGGTCAGTGGCCATCTACGACAACGTGACCGCCTCGGGCCTCGACAACGGCCAACGGTTTCCCTCGATCAACACCATGGACAAACCCACACCGAACGCCGACGGTTCACACGACATCCACTTCGGACCGGACACCCCGCCCGGTGCCGACAGCACCAACTGGCTGCGGACGGTGCCCGGGAAGGGCTACTTCGTGATCCTGCGCCTCTACGGACCAGGCCAAGCCTTCTTCGACCACACCTGGATACCCGGCGACATGACACCCATCGACTGACGCTCACCTGCTGAGTCATTGCAAGGCGGCCTCGCGGCCGGAAATCCGATTCCAGCGGCTGACTTCGGGCCCGAGATATCGCCGCCGCCAAGAGTGGTACTCGCAGTGATTCGCCAACGGTCCTGGTCTTAGCGCGCTGGTGACGGGAATGGGAGAGCGTCGAAACCCGTTGTGTTCCGTGTGTACGACTCCCTAGCGCCCGCCTGCTATATCGCTGACTGCCGCCGCAGTGCCACCCATTGGGGCCGTGTGACCCCGAGCGGGACCTCGCCGGAGATGTCGGTACCGCTGTGCGGCGAACACAACGTCTCCGACCTGATCAGCACGTGCGCGTCCTGATCTGACGAACCGCGCGCTCCCTGGTCCAGACGAGCACGTGTCGCGTGCGAACGCACGTTGTGTGCGACCTCGGGTTCGCTCCGCGATACTCGGGCCGGTTTGGTGACTGGTCACCAGATGCGACGACCCGGTGATCGAGTACGCCCGAAGTGCTCGCGAGGTGATCGGTACGACTCGTCACGCACCGAGCCGGATTGTCGGACGCGCAGCGTACCGTCGAATGGATGAATGCTCGTACGACAGGTGGTGGGGCGGCGTGAGACTGATCGATGTCGTCGAGACCTCCGCCGACGTCGCTCGCGATCGGTCGCGAACCCGTAAGACGGCGGTGCTGGCCGATGCGCTGACCGCGGCGACAGATGTGGAACTCCCGATCGTCGTCGCCTGGCTGTCGGGCGAGATACCGCAGGGCAGGCTCGGCGTAGGTTGGCGTTCGCTGTCGAAACTGATGGCCCCCCCGGCCGATTCGCCGACGCTGGAGGTCGCTGCAGTCGACGCGGCGCTCGGTGAACTCGCGTCGGCGTCGGGCCCCGGTTCGACGAAACGTCGTGGCGAGATCATCGCGTCCTTGTTCGGGGCGTCGACCGAAGCCGAACAGAAATTCTTGGTCGCACTGCTCACCGGCGAGTTGAGGCAGGGGGCTCTCGCGGGTGTCATGACCGACGCGATCGCGAAGGTCACCGGGCAGGATCTGACGCTGGTGCGCCGGGCGAACATGCTGACCGGTTCGCTGCCGGAGACCGCGGCGCTGGCCCGGTTCGGCGCCGACGCGCTGGCCGGGGTCGGCCTGCAGGTCGGGCGCGCCGTCGAACCCATGCTCGCGACACCCGCCGAGGACCTCGACTCCGCGCTGGCTCTCCTCGGACCCGACCTCGTCGTCGACTACAAACTCGACGGAGCGCGCATCCAGGTGCACCGCAAGGGAACCGAGATCTCGGTGTTCACCCGCACGCTGCGCGATGTGACGTCCAACGTGCCCGACCTCGTCTCGGTGATAGCCGCCCTGCCGTGCGACTCGGTGATCCTCGACGGGGAGACGCTGATGCTGTCCGACGACGGTCGGCCGAGGTCCTTCCAGGACACGATGAGCCGCTTCGGTTCCGGTCCGACCGCCGCCGGCGAACCCGAACGTCTGCTCAAGCCGTTCTTCTTCGACTGCCTGCACCTCGACGGCACCGACCTCATCGACCGCCCCCTCTCCGAGCGGCTCGCGGCGATCGACTCGATCGCCCCGCACCTGCGGATCCCCGCGGTGACGCGGCCGGACCTCGAGGAGGCGCGCCGACACTTCGACGCCGCGATGGCCGACGGACACGAGGGCGTGATGGTGAAATCGCTCGACGGCCTGTATGTGGCCGGCCGCCGCGGAAAGGCGTGGCAGAAGGTCAAACCGACGCACACGTTCGATCTGGTGGTGCTCGGCGCCGAGTGGGGCTCGGGGCGGCGGTCGGGATGGCTGTCGAACCTGCACCTCGGCGCCCGTGATCCCGAGACGGGTGAACTCGTGATGGTCGGTAAGACGTTCAAGGGTCTGACCGACGAGCTGCTTCGCTGGCAGACCGAGGAGTTCCCGAAGCACGAGACGCACCGGGACTCGTACACCGTGTACCTGCGACCCGAGATCGTGGTGGAGATCGAACTCGACGGTGCTCAGCGCAGTTCGCGGTATCCCGGAGGCGTCGCGCTGCGCTTCGCCCGCGTGGTGCGCTACCGGCCGGACAAGACGCCCGGGCAGGCCGACAGCATCGAGGCGATCCGCGCGCTGCTGAAGTGAGTGCGCCCCTCGCGCCCGTTCGCTCGCGTCACCCTGAAGGCGAAGGCGTTCAGCTCCGGTGATGCGGCAGTCGTGAACCCAAAGACGTTGCCGCCCGGCGTACCTCGGGGATGATTCGATCCAAGGTGTCGGGTGTGAGCGCGTTCTCCGGTCCGGTGATACCCAGCACGGCTGCCAGGTGGCCGTCGGGGTCGTAGACGGGGGCGGTCACCGACGCGATGCCGTAGAGGCGTTCCGACACCGACGTTGCGTAGCCGTCGGCCCGGATTGTCGCGAGTTCCTCCAGGAGACTCGTGCGGTCGACGGTGCGCCCGTCGGCGAGGTCCACGGCCGACACGTCGCCGAGGATTCGCTGTTGCTCGTCCTCGTCGAGCTCGGCAAGTATCACCTTGCCCGCACCGCCGAGATGCAGCGGCAGGCGCTCACCGATCGGGAGCACGTAACTGAGCGGATCGTCGCTCTCGACGCGCGCCACCAGCACGCGACTGTCCTCCACCCGGACAAACAGCGAGGCCGTGAAGCGGGTGTTCGCCGCAAGCTGTTGAAGAACCTGTTGGGCCACAACGCTGAGCGGGTTGGTCATCATGTAGGCGTGAGCGACAGCGAGCGCCGCCGGCCCCGCGGTGTATCCGTCGCCGGAGCGGGCGGCATAGCCTCGGGCGACGAGGACATTGATGATGCGCTGGGCGGTCGCGATGTGCAGTCCCGTGCCGCGCGCCACCTCGCTGAGCCGGAGGGGCTGCGTCGCGGCCTGCAACGTGTGCAACACATCGAAGGCGCGATCGAGCGACCGCATGTTGTTGGACGGTGCCGACATGCTCACTCTCCTGGCTCGGGTTGCGCCAAGAGAACCTATCATTCTGCGAGACCGTGCTATCGCAGCGCGGTCGCGTTGCAGGGAGAACCGACACCCCCGGTGAGGGCGAGTGGCTTCACGGTCACCATCGCGTCCCAGCGGCCGGTCGCCCAGCTGTCTGCCGCGATTTCAGTGAGGTTCCACAGTTCCCCAAGTGGCACTCCGAGTTTCGCGATGAGCTCCTGATGCATCATCCCCTGGTCTTCCGGCGCGGACTCGTGGAACGGGCTGGAAGGCAGGACCGGGAGGACCTCGACGGCGAAGGTGTCGGTGGCGAACAGAGCGATCCGGTGATCCCACAGCCACTCGAGCAGGCCGCGGTCTTGAGCGAATCCGGTGGCGCGCCGGTTCTCCCGCACCGATCGCTGATCCTCCGGATCGGCCCCCAGATACCACTGACACCATCCGGTGTGGATGAGGATCAGATCGCCCGGCCGGACTGCGCAGTTCTGGTGTTGGACCGCCCGGTCGAGTGCCTGCGGCGAGATCGCCGGACCCACACGATGATCCAGGGGAGTTCCCTCCTGTGCGAACAGTGCTTCGAGGTCGAGTAACAACCCCCGGCCGACGATGGGGCGGTCGGCCCAGGCCTGCACACCCAGTGGGGTGCTGCCGGGAGCGATCGCGTCGTCGGCCACGCCGTTGTAGAAGCCGTGCCCCGACGCACGGCGGTGTCGCAGACCGTCGAGATGGCTGCTCGCCTGCAGGTAGAACTCGTCCAGGACGTCGTCGCGCGACTCGCTGTGCGCGGAGGTGATGGTGTGCGTCGGCGCCGACCGAGACCGCGACATGGGTGGATCGAACGCGCCGAGCGGGTGGTCGAGACTGAAGACGGCGCCACGGGTCACCGAACCGGCCGCGGCGACGACCTCGTCGGGCCCCGCGAAGGATGCCGTGCCGCGGTCGGGCTCGTCGAACAATCCCCAGCTCGAACCGGCGGGTGCGTCCGACCGATCGAGGAGTTCGCGGTACGAGCTCGTCCTGCCGACCACGGGCGCCGAAGAGACCGACCCGGTCACGATGCCGCGCCGGACGTCATCTCGCGGACGGTGACCTCGTCGGGGTCGTCTTCCGGGGAGCGAAAGTAGGACAGCGCGAAGGCGAGCAGTCCGGCGACCCCCGCCGCGCCGTACGCCCACGGGGCGAGCAGCTCCTCCACTTCGACGACGAATGTGCCGCTGCCGGCGATGAGCCCGCCGGTCTGGAGCACAACGATGGCGAGGCCACCGAGGAGGAAGGTCACGACGCTGACCCGGAAGATCGCGGAGAGTGTGTTCTCGAGCATGGCTTTTCCTTGTCGATTCGATCAGCTGACGGGTAGAAGACCCAGTGCGATGAGCACACCGACTCCGAGGATCGGGATGCAGTAGTACTTCAGCAGCGGGATGAAGGTCTTGGCCGGGTCCACACGGGCGATTCCGGCGGCGACGTAGATGGGTGCGCCCGACGGAGGCGACGCGCCTTCGGTGGAGGCGAACACGAGAACTGCTGCTGCGGCGACGGGAGCGGGCACCCCGACCCCGACCAGCGCCGCGACCGCGACGCCGCCGACTGCGGCCATGGTGGCCGAGGCGGTGAGCGGGATGGCGATGACGACGATGATGATCCCGATGACGATCGCCATCAACCAGGCCGGGGCGCTGAGGGATTCGAGAACAGTCGTGAGCTGCTCAGGTAGGCCGAGGTTGGCCAGGACGTTCGACGCGGAGAATGCGGCGACGATCGTGACGCCGATGACGCCGAATTGCGGAGCCACCTCACCCAGGACCTTCCACCAGCCCTTGGTGCTGTGCGGGAGATGGCGCCGGCCGAGGAACAGCACCAGCAGGATCATCAGCACCGGAATCCAGGTGATGAGGCTGAGGGCCTTGGACATGACCAGTTCGGTGTACTCGGCGATCGGCACGGCGATGGGCCCGCGGGTCAAGAGCAGCGGGATGATGATCGGCACGAACAGCAGCAACGAGGTCCATCCGAGGCGGAGGCTGCGCCGCGCGGGCATGCGGTCCTCGGCCGCGATCGGTTGCAGATTGTTCTTCCGGACCAGGTAGAAGTTCAGCACGAGTCGGTAGCCGAGACACCACAGTCCCGCGATGGCCAGCGGCAGGACGATCTCGTCAGGTTCCATCAGGCCGCTGACCGTGCTCGTGCCGACGAGGATGAACATCGTGGCGCTGAACGGGAAGGTGACGCCCATCCCCGCACATCCCGCGACGACAGTCGCCGACAACTCGGGGCTGACTCCCGAGCGCTTCATCCAGGGCACCGTTACCGAGCCGACTGCGGCGGTGACCGATGCCCCGACGTGGGCGATGGCCCCGAACATGCCGCCGGCCACCGTGGAGGTGTAGATCGGCCCGCCGGGGAGCCGACCGAGGAACGAGTTCAGGATGTCGATGAGACGGTCGAGCACGGGCGTCTTCGCGAGGATGAAGCTCATGAAGATGAACGCGAGACCGGCGAAGGTGACCTCTTCCTGCATGGACTCCACGAATCCATGCCACATGTAGGCCGGGGCGTCGCGTCCGGCGAAAGCGCCGACCACGATGAAACCGACGATCATGGCCTCGCCGATGTTCCGCTTGAGAACCGCGTTCCAGACGACGATCGCGGAGATGAAGGCGACGAGCGCCCAGATGGCACTCATGACGCGGACCGCTCGGCGATGATGGAGGCGCGTCGTTGCGCTTCGTCGGCCTCGACCGCGCGGCCACCGTCGAGGCTTGTGAAGGCCTCGGCAGCAGGCACGATGATCACGCCGTCATCATCGGCGACGACGAGGTCGCCGGGGCAGCAGACCACACCGCCGACCGCCACGGGCACGTCGATCTGGCCCGGACCGTCCTTGTAGGGGCCCGCCGGGTTGACCGCGCGGGCCCATACTCCGAACCCGATCTCCTCGAGAGTGTCGATGTCCCGGGCGGCTCCGTCGATCACCATGCCGACGCAGCCGCGCGACCGCGCCCGCTCGGCGATGAGCTCGCCCATCAGCGCGCGGTTGAGATCACCTTGACCGTTGATGACGATCACCTCGCCGGGTTGCACCCGTGTGAGTGCTGCGTGCAGGGCCTTGTTGTCGCCGGCCCGTGTCCAGACGGTACGGGCTCGACCCACGACGCGGGCGCCCTTCCACATCGCGCGGATTCCGGAATCGACCATGCCCATCCGATTGCGGGCGTCGCCGATATTGGCCACCGGTAGTCCAGCATAGGCTTCGGCCAGGCTGGATTCCGACCGTCCATTCTTGTCCGCAAGGGCCCGGTGGACCTTGGCACCGGCCCGGGCCATGACTGGTGAGACGCCGAGTTCGTCGAGCAGCTCGACGGCTGCGGTTGCTTCGACGGAGCGTCGAGCAGCATGTTTGCGGGTGCCGTCGTTGAGACGGTCCAACGCGGCGAAGTTGCCGGAGAGTTCGGCGGCGATCTGGGCCCGCATCCAGTCCTCGGCGTTCGCGGCGACCCCGGCGTCGGTCGACTCGACTATGAGAGCACCGAGTCCCTTCATGAAACTGCTCCGGAGCAGTTTGCGGCGGGAGGCGTCACCGGGGGCGCCGGCGATGTCCTCGACCTGCGCGCCCAGCCCGGCGAACATCCGCGTCGCGGCCTCCGACCCATCACCGCTGATGACGAGGGCGGTCCGGGCGCCGTGGGCGGGCACCGAGCCGACCACCGCGACGTCGGCGAATGCGATGTCGTCACGCTGTCCGACGACCTCGGCGACGGCGGTCTTGATCGCGACCGCTGCCGAGTTCATGTCGGCGAACACCGCTCCCTCGCGCAGGTACGGCACCGCATCCGTGGCCGCGCGGACCGCGACCGACGCGCTCGCCAGGCTGAGCGCCAGGTCGGCGCCGGCAACTGCGTGAGCGACCACGTCATGCCGCGCGACGCCAGGCGGGGTGGCGACATCACCGGGGTCGAATCCCGACACGTCCCAGCCCGCCGACAGGAAGCCGGCGGAGTAGAGGGTACCGGCCTCACCCAGTCCGAGGATGGCAACTTTCATTGTCTGCTCTCATTCTCTGATAGTAGCTATCACCTGATGCTGTAATGGTGATCACACCAGAGGGATGGTGTCAAGCGGTGTTCTGCCGCTCCATCGAGGCCGGCACCCGATGGGAGCTCTCTCGGTGAGGCCCGGGATCAGGTACCACTCTCAGAGACTTCCTCTCATTCCATGAAAGAGTGGGGGCGTGCTGACGTTTCCGGGTTCGCCATGAAGTCCTGCGGGGAGCCGTGGTTCCGGTGGCTCTGCGTACTCGCGGGACTCCTGCAGGCCGTCTTCGTGGCGGTGCGCGTCCTGATCTCCTACCGTGCGCTCGAATTGGGTTGCGGCGCAGCGGCAATCGGTGTCCTGACCGCCGCCTACTCGCTCGTGCCGCTGATGATCGCCCTCCGCCTCGGCCGACTCGTCGACGGACGCCATCTCTCGGTGACTCTGCGCACCGGGGTCGTCCTCACCGTTCTGTCCGTGTGCGGAATCGCGCTGTCGTTCGACTTCTGGGTGCTGCTCGTCGGCAGCATCATGCTCGGCGTCGGAAATCTGCTGACGATGGTCGCCGCCCAGTCCTATGTGCCGCGGCGTAGTCGACCCGGCGACTTCGACCGGCGATTCGGCGCGTTCTCCCTGTGGGTGTCAATCGGGCAGGCCGTCGGGTTGCCGGTGGCGGGCGCGGTCGCATCGACCCCGGCCGGCACGGTCGGTGCACTGTTCGCGATGGCGGGTATCGCGGTGATCGCGGTCGGTGTGAGCTGTGCCCGATCCCTCACCGCAACCGCCGATCGGTCGGTGCCGGGGGCCGTTCCGCCACGGACTGCGCGGGCGATGATCGCCGATCCGGGTATGCGTGCTGCCATCTTCAGCAGCCTCACGGTGCTGACCGCGATCGACGTGATCGCCGCCTATCTGCCCTTGTTGGGCGTCGAGCGCGGATGGACCGTCGCCGCCGTCACGGCGATCCTCACCTGTCGCGCCGTGGCCTCGATGATCTCGCGAGCGTTCCTGACCCCGCTGTTACGGTGGGTCCCCCGACGCGCCTTGCTTGTCGCAGGAACCGCGGCCACGGTGATACCGGTCGCGGCGCTACCGGTGTTCACCGATCCGTGGGCGGCCGCGGCACTGATGGTGGTGGCCGGCTTCTTCTGGGGCATCGCGCAGCCGCTGAGCATGACGTGGGTGGCTCAACTCGTGCCGCCCGGAAACCGCGGATCTGCGTTGTCGCTGAGGATGACCGGCAACCGGCTCGGCCAGGTGATCGTCCCGGTCGCAGCCGGAGGCCTGGCCGCCGTCAGCGGTGTCGGAGCGGTCTTCGCGGCCACGGCGACAATGCTGTCGGCGGCCGCGGCGTTGACGTGGCACGGCACCAGGGGCTGACCGCGGCCCGATGCCACACCGGGTTTCGTCAGATCAGCGACAACTGTGCGACCGGGGTGGTGGTGGGTCGGTCCGAACCACCGGGCGGTTCCACGGTGAACGCGAGGGTCGAGGCGGAGTTGATCCCGGACAGGACGGCGGTGGTGACCGGTTCGACGTCCTTGTCGGTCATCGTGCCCGCCGAGCGCGGACCGTCCGGCCCGATGAGCCACATCTGATAGACGGTCCCCGGCTGGGGCGGCGGGACCGAATCCATCACCAGCACACCGGTGTCCGCCGACTTCGCGAGATAGACGGTGACCTTCCCGGTCGCGACCGGACCTCCCGTCGACCGTAGGTCTTCCGCGGAGAAGACCTGCTCGGCGGGTGAGGCCAGCGGCCGCACCTCCGGTTCCGGCGAACTCGACTGTCCGATGACCCACCCGGCGGCGCCGATGGCGACGGCGAGTACCGCCGCGGCGGCGAGATACGTCCAGCGGCGTCGTGGTCGTCGGTCTTCCTGTTCGGACTCGGCGGCGATCGACGTGGAATCCTGCTGTGGGACAGCAGATTCCCGGGCAGCGGGCCCGGGTGTGGGCGGCTGGTCGGACGTCTCGGGGTTCCCCGCGCCGGCGGACGGGTCGGCGTGCGGTTCCGTGGTGTCCGGCCCATCGAGACCGGCATCGGCACGCGCGGCGGAGAGGATGCGGTCGCGCAGTGTCGGCGGGGGCGGGGTCGCGGTGGTCTTGCTGATCGCGGCCATCGCCTCGCGCGTCGCGCGGACCTGCTTGTCGAACAGGGTGCGGAGATCCTGCGGCGCCGCCGCGACCCGAGTCTGGACGTCTCGCAGTTCGTCGTCGGACAGTGCATCGAGCGCGACGAGCGGGGCCATCTCCAACAACTCGGCAGCGTCGGGATCGAGATGGTCGGTCATCACGTACCTCCTGCCGTCGTCGTCGACCTGAATGGGTGGTCCACCGGGCTCGCCCGCCGGTGGGCGGGTGTCACGTGCCCGCGTGCGTCCGGGGACGAGGGGGCCGCGGCAAGAAGTATGACGTGCGCTGCTGGTACTCGCGGTATCCGGGCCGTCGGCTCATCGACTTCTCGAGCAGGCGGGCACCGGTGGCGTAGACCAGGAAGTAGGTCATCGCGAGCGGCGACAGCACCGTGAGCACGCCCGGCCACGCACTCGCGACGATGAGCCAGAGCCCCCACCAGACGCACGAGTCGCCGAAGTAGTTGGGGTGCCGCGTCCACGCCCACAGACCCCGGTCCATGATCGTGCCCCGGTTCGACTGGTCGGCCTTGAACGCGCGCAACTGCGCGTCGCCGACCGCCTCGAAGGACACGCCGAGCACCCACACCAGCGTGCCCAGGATCATCACCGGCAGGAGGCCGGCGGACTCGGTCACCGCCGACACCTGCAGCGGTAGCGAGACGAACCATTGCGACGCCCCCTGGACTCCGAAGATCTTGCGCGCGACGGTACCGAGGCCGGTACCACCGGATCGTTCCAGCAGGTCCACGTATCGCGGATCCTCGCCCTTGCCCGTGGACTTGGCGTGCATGTGCCACGACAACCGCACGCCCCACACCGTGACGAGGACGGCGAGCAGCCAGTTGCGCAGCGGGTCACCGCCGCCGAGCAGCAGACCCAGCCAGGCCACGCCGACGAATCCGAGCCCCCAGGCGACATCGACGACGTTGTAGCGGCCGATGCGGTGACCGACGGCGAAGGTGGTGGCCTGCAGTACCGCGAGGAACACCAGGCTCGCCACCGTGATCGTGAGGAAGCCGGACCATCCGGTCATCGCGGTGACCGGCCCGTCGGACCGTCACCAGTGCCGGCGACTTCGCGGGTGAAGAGGAGCTGGTGGACGTCGAGGTACCCGGACCGGAAGCCCGCCTCGGAGTACGCGAGATAGAACTGCCACATCCGCAGGAAGGTCTGGTCGAAGCCGAGGCGCAGCACCTCGTCGGCGTTGCCGCGGAAGCGTTCGCGCCACAGTCGGAGCGTCTCCGCGTAGTGCCGGCCCATGGCACCGGTCTCGGTGAGGCGTAGGGAGGTGGAGCCGGCGGCGACCGCTCGCAGACCGGGAATCGACGTCAGTTGTCCGCCCGGGAAGATGTACTTGTGCACCCAGGTGTAGGTGTTGCGAGAGGCCATGAGCCGGTCGTGGGGCATCGTGATCGCCTGGATGGCGACGCGTCCTCCCGGTGCGAGGACCCGATCGATGGTCTGGAAATAGGCCGGCCAGTACCTCTGGCCGACGGCCTCGATCATCTCGACCGACACCACCGCGTCGTAGGTACCGTCGACCTGGCGATAGTCGAGCAGGTCGATCTGCACGCGGTCGGCGTGGCCGGCTGCCTCGACCCTCGTTCGTGCGAGGTCGCGTTGCTCGGAGGACAGGGTCACCGATCGGACGGTGGCGCCGCGCGCCGCGGCGCGCAGGCACAGTTCTCCCCATCCGGTGCCGATCTCGAGCAGCCGGGTGCCGGGCCCGACTCCGGCGAGGTCGAGGAGCCGGTCGATCTTCCGATGCTGTGCGGTGGCGAGGTCGGACCATGCGGGCCGGTCCGAACCCCGCAGCGGCTGGTCGAACAGAGCGCTCGAGTAGCTCATCGTGTCGTCGAGGAAGGACGCGAACAGATCGTTCGACAGGTCGTAGTGCCGGGCGATGTTGCGGCGCGTGTTCGCAGCCGTGTTGTGCTCGGACAGTGGATGTTTCGGGAGCGCGGCGGCCCGCAACCACTGCAGCGGCCGCGGGACGAGATCGCCGGGGCGTTCGGCGAAGGCGGTCAGGACGCCGACGAGGTCGTCGGTGGTCCAGTCGCCGGCCATGAACGCCTCGCCGAATCCGATGAGTCCCCCGGACCCGATCCGGCGCCAGAGTGCGTCGGGGCGGCGGACGATCATCCGCGGCTGCACGACGGAGTGACGGAGTCCTCCGAGAGCGCCATCCGGGTATTCGATCCGGATGTCGAGACGGTCGGTGGCCCGGCGGAACAGATGCTCGGCGGCCCGGGCGCGCGTGGACACCGTTCGTCCCACGGGCGGGGCGGCGACGTCGGGCCAGCGTGTGCTGTCCACGGACGCGTGGTCGGGCAGGCCGGGATGGCGGATGGGGATGCTCATCGAACCTTCTCCTCAAGTGCGATGGTGGTGGAAACGGGGTGGTCGGGTCGGGGGACAAGGGGCAGACGGCGCGCCCATAGGGCGATTCCGTGACGGCGGATCCGCGCGGCGACGACGATGGGCGCCAGGGGCGTTCGCAGCTGCGCGGACAGGACGGACCGGGGTGTCGCGGGGGTCGTCGTACCCGACAGGGACGCGACGAACGGGCGGTGGCCGGGACGTTCGAGGGTTACCGACAGCGCGACGCGCCGCCCGGCCGGCTCGGGCAGCCAGAGGCGGTATCGGCCGTCCACCGGGTTGAACGGCGAGACGTAGAACTCCTTGTCCACGTCGGCCCGGCCGGCGGCGTCGGTGTGCACGACGTAGCAGTGCCGCTGCCCATAGGTGTTGTGGACCTCGGCGACGACGTAGACGAGCCGGCCGCCGGCGTCGTGGCACCAGAAGACGCTCAGCGGATTGAACACATAACCGGCCACTCGCGGTGACAGCAACGCGGTCACCCGCCCGGCCGGTGGCTCGACGCCCGCCCCACGCAGGTGCGCGTCCAGCCGATCCCGAAGTGTCGCACCGGGAGTGGCGGGCTCGGGAAAGTGGTCGTCGGGGCGGAAGCGGGCGAACGGACGCAACGCGCGCGGCAGCGTGGGGAGGGCATCGAGGTCGATGAGCCACGACGTGGTCCGGTAGGTGAACGCGTGTCGCAGCGGCGTGATCCGCGAGTGCCCGATCTCGGCGTCGACGAGTGCCGGCAGGACCGGCGCGGTCGTCGTGGAAAGGGGTCTTTCCGTCGGCGCGGTGCTCATGCCGGCACCGGCGGGGTGGTCTGCTCCCAGCTCACCCCGAGCCGCGCGGCCGCACGGGCGCCCGACGCCGCGCCGTCCTCGTGGAAGCCCCACCCGTGGTAGGCGCCGGCGAAAGCCAGCCGATCGGTCCCGATGTCGGCCAAGCGGGACTGCGCGGCAACGGATTCGGTGGTGTAGATCGGGTGCTCGTACTGCATCTCGGCGTGCACCGTCGACGGGTCCACGAGGTCCGTCCGACCAAGGGTGACGAGCATCCGCGGCGCGGTGTCGGGTAGACGCATCAGCCGGGTCAGGTCGTAGGTGACCGCGACCTCGGACGCCGACGAATCGTTGCGGATCTGGTAGTTCCACGACGCCCATGCCCGACGGGCCCGTGGCATCAGCGAGGTGTCCGAGTGCAGCACAGCAGGTTTCGGCAGGTACTGGATCGCGCTCAGGACTTCGCGCTGCTGGGGCGTCGGAGCGGCCAGCATCGACAACGCCTGGTGCGGATGGGTGGCGACGACCGCGGCGTCGAACATCTCGACCGGAAGCTGGCCGACGCCGACCTCGACGCCCGCATCGGTGGCCGCAAGATGCCGGACGGGCGAACCACGACGAATCCGCCCACCACGTGCGACGATTCCGTCGGCGACCGCCTCGACGTAGCGGATCGACCCGCCGGCCACCGTTCGCCAGGTGGGCGAACCGAAAACGGTGAGCATGCCGTGATGCTCGAGGAACGCGAACAGGTAGCGCGCGGGATAGTCCGCCGCGGTCTGCTCATCGCACGACCACACCGCGGCCACCAGTGGCAGCAGGAAGTTGTCGCGGAAGTACTCGGAGAAGCCCTCGCGCTCGACGAAGTGTGCGAGAGGCACGTCGGCTCGCGGATCGTCGAGCACGCGACGTGCCGCGCGATGGAACCGCACGACCTCGCCGAGCATCACCAGGTAGCGCCCACGGGTGAGATTGCGCGGAGTCGGGAACAGTCCCGACGCCCCGAGCGCGCCCGCGTACTCGAGGCCGGTGACCGTCGACGACACCGACATCGACATGTCGGTGTCGAGGGTGGCCACACCCAGCTCGTCGAACAACCGGATCAGCGTCGGATAGGTGCGGTCGTTGTGGACGATGAAGCCCGAGTCGACGGCCAGCGGACCGGACGGCAGGTCGAGCAGATGCGTGTGCGCATGACCACCGAGTCGCGAATCCGCCTCGAACAGGGTCACCGTCGCCTGCGTGGACAGGACGTGGGCGGCGGTCAGGCCCGCAACTCCACTGCCGATCACGGCGATGGATCTCGGCCCCTCGTCGGGGCCGGTCGTGAGTGTCATGCCCGCTGTTCGGATCCGACGGCGCGTCGGATGGGTCCGGGGAGGTCAGCGCGGCGTTCGGTCGGTCACATCCGCACCGGCGTACCACCTGGCATCTGCTGATCGGTCGGGACGATCTCGGCGCCCAGCGGCAGCAGCGACACCGGCACCATCTTGAAACTCGCGATACCGAGCGGGATGCCGATGATGGTCAGGCACATGGCCAGGCCGGTCGTGATGTGACCGATCGCGAGCCACAGGCCGGCCACGATGATCCAGATGATGTTGCCGATCATCGACGCCACGCCCGCGGTCGGCTTGCGGACGACGGTTCGGCCGAAGGGCCAGAGCGCGTAGCTCGCCATCCGGAACGACGCGATGCCGAACGGGATGGTGATGATCAGGATGCAGCAGATGATGCCCGCGACGACGTAGCCGATCGCCATCCACAGTCCGCACAGCAGGAGCCAGATGACGTTGAGGATGGTCTTCATTCCTCCATTGTCCATGCGGTGCGGGTCGATGGGCACAAATGCGAGACGCAGGAGCACTGCCTGCGGGTCGGCGCGACACTACGATGACCTGGTGGGTGGACGGGCGGGGCGTGCGCGCGAGGCGTTGTGGGCGGTGCTGGCCACCGTCGTGCTCGTCATCCGCATCCTGGCGACCATCGCGCTCGTGCTGCTCGTGATCGGCTGGGCCGTCGCGGCGGTCCGTGGGTCGCTCGACAACGAGTTCCTCTGGCCGTCGATCGCGACCGGTGCCGCGCTCCTCGTCAGCACCTACGTCTACGGCCACCTGCGCGCACGCTACCCGCGGCACAACGGCTGGATTCCCTGAGTTCCGCTGCCCCGCTTGCTCCCTGGGGTGCGAGCTTGCGAGCGTCACTCCGCTCCCTGAGGGGCGAGCTTGCGGCTCACCCCCTGCTCCCTGAGGAGCGAGCTTGCGAGCGTCACGAAGGGTCTTGGTGAGTCGGGTTGCGATGACCCTTCGTGGCTCGTCGCTATCGCTCCTCGCACCTCAGGGAGCAAGGGTTACGCGCTCCTTTCGGATCGGGAGAGCCGGTTGTCAGGTCGCGACGCGACCCAGGCGCGCGAGGAGGGTGGTCTGACGGTCGGCGCCGGCGGGGATCTCGACCTTGCGACACACTCCTTCGGAATAGAGCGCGTCACCGAAACCCTCGACGGCCGTCTCCATCTCGGACAGTTCGTCGTCGGTGAAACGATGCTCTGTCCCGGCGGCACGGGCGATGTCCCAGCGATGGGCGATCATGTCGAAACCGTAGAAGCGGATGAGGGTCTCGCCGATGGTGGTCGGTCCGAAGTGGCCGTCGAAGGCGCGGTCGCCGACGGCCGGGTCGGCGAGCAGACCCGCGACGGTGTCGCGATGGGTGTGCCAGGCTGCGGCGGGGTCGTCGAGCGAGGGTGCGGGCCCGAGATCGACGTCGTGGCGCGCGAAGAACTCGCGCTGGGTGTCGATGACGTGGCCGACGACGTCGCGGCCGGTCCATCCCTCGCACGGGGAGTTCTCGGTCCAGGTGTCCGCGGGTGCGGCGTCGAGGACGGCGGCGAATCCGTCGGCGAGGCGGGCGTAGTGGTCGAGCAATGGTGAGGTGTCGTTGATTGCGGTCATGATGAGAGTCAACCGCGAGACCACGGGACGGTGATTGATGAAACCCGACAATCCGGGGCGGGCGCGGCTCGACGACGTCGAGCGCGCACACCTCGTCGACCCATCGGACGCGAGTTATCGCATCGGACGGTGGACGCCGAGCCCCGATCTCGCCGACCTGGTGCGTCGTTTCTGGGTTCCGGTGTGGTGGGTGCCGCCCGGGGCGGAGGCGCCGCAGCGCGTGCTGCAGTACCCCGTGTGCCTCATCGTCGTGAGCAACACCTACGCCCGCTTCTACGGCGTGGTGACCGGCTTGTCGGAGACGGTGCTGACGGGTGGCGGCTGGGCGGTCGGGGTCATGCTGACGCCGGGTGCCGGGGGGTTGTTGACCGGCGACGTCGGCGAGTGGACGGATCGGCACGCGGAACTGTCCGAGGTCTTCGGCCGGCGCGGCAGCGATCTCGAGCGGTCGGTGCGGTCGGCGATGGCCGTCGAACCCGGGCTCGAGGAGACCCAGCGCGCCGCGACCGACCGGGTCGAGGACTGGCTGCGGTCCTATCTCCCGCTCGACGACGACGGCCGGCTGATCAACGCGATCGTGGAGTACGTCGAGACCGACTCGACCGTCACGGCGGTCGCGCAGATCTGCGAGCGTTTCCACCTCACCGAACGCAGCCTGCAGCGGCTGACGCGGCGGCGCCTCGGCCTGACCCCCAAATGGCTGATCCAGCGTCGTCGTCTGCACGAGGCGGCCGAGCGACTGCGAGAACGGTCGGGGACCCTCGCCTCGCTCGCGGCGGATCTGTCCTACGCCGACGAGGCGCACTTCGTGCGTGACTTCAAGACCGTCACCGGCATGACCCCGCGGACGTTCTCGGCCCGGTTCTCCCAGGCCGGGCCCGGAAGCTGACCGTAGGGTCGTGCACCGATCGACGGCGACAAGCTGGTCGAATGTTGCCGAGATCACATCGGTGCAGGCAGAATCGACGACATATCGGGCAATCGACGGAGGGTGCATGACTGACGCGGCTACGGTGGCCACGCGCATCCGCCGGGCGTACGAGGACTTCCTCTCCGGTGTCAACCCACCGGCGGATGCGGTCCGTTCGATCGTCCGCGAGTCGTGGGCGAGGTCGCTGACCAGGGGCGTCGACCCGAGCGAGGCAGCGCCGGACGGCGATCGTGCGTCCGCGATGTCGCCCGACGAGTTCGCCGCCTATCGAGCCGCCCACCCCATCACCGCGGTCCGGCCGCTGGTGCAATCGCTGATGGTCGACGCGATCGCCGACACCGGGGTCGTCGTCGCGCTGACCGACCAGGCCGGACGGCTGCTGTGGATCGAGGGCGACACCGCCGCCCGTGACCGTGCCGGGCACATCAACTTCGTCGAGGGCTCGGTGTGGAGCGAGGAGGTGGTCGGCACCAACGCCCCCGGCCTCGCGCTGGCCGTCGATCGGGGCGTGCAGGTCGTCGGACCCGAACACTTCGCCGGGCCGGTGCAGGAGTGGAGTTGCGCGGCAGCCCCCGTGCACGATCCGCTGACCGGGCACGTGATCGGTGTCGTCGACGTGACCGGCGGGCGTGAGGTCGCGGCGCCGTTCGCGCTGGCAGCCGTCCGGTCGGTGGTCGCGGCCGTCGAGCGTGAACTGCGGGCGGGCGCCGTCGACCTCGCCGACCCGTCCACTTTCGAACCGGCTCTCGGGTCCCGGGCCGCAGCGCATCTCACCGTCCTCGGCGACGGTTCGGGACGCTGGCACCGCACCGCCGACGGATCGGGCGCCCGCACCTTGTCGCGTCGGCATGCGGAGATACTCGTTCTGCTGCAAGCCTTTCCCGAGGGACTGAACACCGAGCAACTCGCACTGAAGCTGGCCGAGGACGGAGTCGACCCGGTGACCGTGCGGGCCGAGATCTCCCGGCTCCGCCGCGATCTCGGCGCCGACGTCGTCGCCAGCCGGCCCTACCGGCTCACCCTCGACATCACCTCCGACGTCGATGCCCTCCGGTCGCGTATCGCGTCGGGGTCGGACCTCGTGTCGGTCGTCGACGACCTCGGCCGCGGCGGGCTGCTCGCCGAATCGAGTGCACCGGGGATCGTCGAGATCTTCGAGGAACTGCGAGAGGACCTGCGGTCGCGTCTCTTCGCGACCGGCGACATAGCAGCCCTGCGCCGGTGGACCTCGTCGACGCACGGACGCGACGACCTGGCGGCGTGGCGTCGCCTCGAACACCGCCTGCCCGTCGGCGATCCCGACCGCGCCGTCGTGGGTGGACGCATCCGGCTCCTCGACAAGCGGTACGGGGCCTGAAGGCTGCAACCCGCCGGCCGAGCCCGATCGCCGGGCGGGGTGCACGGTTCCGTCGGCGAGCCCCTGGCGGCCTGGCAGGGGAATCAACGTTGCAACGCTCGTGCAACCACCGCGCTCCTAAGGTGTGGAACAGATCACAACGGACGCCCTCGGTGTCCTGTGTGACATCCGCAGAGCGTCCTCACGCTGAGGCCCACACGCAAGGAGCAACCATGACCGTCTTCGCAAAGCCGGGTGCCGACGGATCGGTGATGAGCTACGAGTCTCGTTACGACAACTGGATCGGCGGACAGTGGACCCCGCCGGTGAAGGGGCAGTACTTCGAGAACCCGTCGCCGGTCGACGGCAAGGTGTTCTGCGAGGTCGCGCGTTCGACGGCCGAGGACATCGACCTCGCGCTCGACGCCGCGCACAAGGCCGCACCCGGGTGGGGCAAGACCCCCGTCGCCGAGCGCTCGCTGGCCCTGCTCCGCATCGCCGACCGCATGGAGGAGAACCTCGAGAAGCTGGCTGTCGCCGAGACCTGGGACAACGGCAAGGCCGTCCGCGAGACCCTCGCCGCCGACCTCCCGCTGGCCGTCGACCACTTCCGCTACTTCGCCGGCGCGCTGCGCGCCCAGGAGGGCTCGATCTCCGAGGTCGACGAGGACACCGTCGCCTACCACTTCCACGAGCCGCTCGGCGTCGTCGGCCAGATCATCCCCTGGAACTTCCCGATCCTGATGGCCGTGTGGAAACTTGCCCCCGCCCTCGCCGCGGGCAACGCGGTCGTGCTCAAGCCCGCCGAGCAGACACCCGCGTCGATCCTGTACCTGGTCAGCCTGATCAGCGACCTGCTCCCCGCCGGAGTCCTGAACGTGGTCAACGGATTCGGTGTCGAGGCGGGCAAGCCGCTCGCGTCGAGCAACCGCATCCGCAAGATCGCGTTCACCGGTGAGACCACGACCGGCCGGCTCATCATGCAGTACGCGTCGGAGAACCTGATCCCGGTCACCCTCGAACTCGGTGGCAAGAGCCCCAACATCTTCTTCAACGACGTGATGTCCGCCGACGACGGGTTCCTCGACCGTGCGCTGGAGGGCTTCTCGATGTTCGCGCTCAACCAGGGTGAGGTGTGCACCTGCCCCAGTCGCGCGCTGATCCAGCAGGACATCTACGACGAGTTCATCGCCAAGGCCGTCGACCGCGTCGGAAAGATCAAGCAGGGCAACCCCCTCGACACCGACACGATGATGGGCGCGCAGGCCTCCAACGATCAGTTCGAGAAGATCTCCTCCTACCTCGCCATCGGCAGGGACGAGGGCGCCGAGGTGCTGATCGGCGGCGAGGCGGCCGAGCTCGACGGCGACCTGGCCGGCGGCTTCTACATCAAACCGACTGTCTTCCAGGGCAACAACAAGATGCGCATCTTCCAGGAAGAGATCTTCGGTCCGGTCCTTGCGGTCACCACCTTCAAGGACTTCGCCGACGCCATGCACATCGCCAACGACACGCTCTACGGACTCGGCGCCGGTGTCTGGAGCCGCGACGGTGCGACCGCATACCGCGCGGGCCGCGAGATCCAGGCCGGCCGCGTCTGGACGAACACCTATCACGACTACCCGGCACACGCCGCCTTCGGCGGTTACAAGCAGTCCGGTATCGGCCGCGAGAACCACCTGATGATGCTCGAGCACTACCAGCAGACCAAGAACCTCCTGGTCGGATACGCTCAGAGTGCCAAGGGTTTCTTCTGACCCTTCGAGGCTCGTCGCTAACGCTCCTCGCACCTCAGGGAGCGGAGAGAAGACGCCCGCAGACCCGCTCCCCGGGGAGCTGGGGGTAGCGCTTCGGCTTCATCCCGCTCCCTGAGGAGCGAGCTTGCGAGCGTCACGAAGGGTCCACGCACGACGACAGAGAGTGAAGCGAGATGACCGCCGAGCAGAGTGTTCCTGATCGCGTGGTCGCCACAGACTCCGCCGTGCAGCTCCTGACCAAGTTGTCGGAGCTGCACGGCGGCCTCATGATCCACCAGTCCGGTGGGTGCTGTGACGGCTCGGCCCCGATGTGTTACCCGGTCGGGGAGTACCGCGTGGGCCAGCGGGATGTGCTGGTCGGCGAGATCGAACTCCCCGAACCCATTCCGGCCGTCAGGGTCTGGATCAACGGCGACCAGTTCGAGCTGTGGAAGCACACCCAGCTGATCCTCGACGTCGTGAAGGGTCGTGGCGCCGGATTCAGCCTCGAAGCACCGGAAGGGGTCCGTTTCCTCTCGCGTGCAAGGACTTTCACCGACGAGGAGAACGAGGTCCTGGCGGCGTCCCCGCCGCTGACGGGGGCCACCGCCGGCCCCTAGCCGGCCCACACAGAATGCGTCATACGTATCGGAAGCCGATACGTATGACGCATTCTGCGTTCCGCAGCGTCTCACCACTGGTCGAAGCCGACGTTGACCTGGGGGTAGCCGGTGTCGATGTGTGGGTTGATCCAGTAGTTCTGGGCGTGTGGTCCCCAGATGGTGGTCATGTCGGTGTTGACGTTGTGGGGGTGGTTGGTGAGTTGGTAGTTGGCGGTGGGGCCGAACAGTCCGATGCGGTAGATGGCGTTGACGTCGAGGTGGTTGTTGTAGGGGGCTGTGGCGGTGATGGTTTCGGTGGCGCCGGGGTAGAGGATGTGTTGGGGTGCGTTGACCCATTGGCCGCCGTCGGCGTTGGCGCCTTGGAGGTATTCGGGCTTGTCGGTGTGGTTGGTGATGGTCATGGCGACGGTGGGTTCGCCGGGGCGGGTGATGGGCAGGGTGCCGGCGTGGGCTGCTCCGGCGGCGCCGAGGGCGATGCCGGTGGCGGCGGCGAGTCCGAGGGTGGCGGTGGCGATGCGGGTGGTGGTCTTCATGGTGTGCTCCCGGTGTGGTGGTGGGGTTGTTTCGGTGACACCAATGACTGTGCTCGCCGGGGGCGGTGTGTGGTTTCCGCTGACCGGGTGATGGAGGGGTTGAACCGCACCTCCACCGATCGGGGGACACCGGCCGATGTGGACGAGAAACGATAGGGACGAGACACGAGGTGCGTCGAGTTCGGGGAGTGGCAACCCACATGGGCACTACCATCGAGGAATGTCGAACGCCGACGCCTCCCCACCGCCCCGCCCGCGCGTCGCCGTCACACCGATGCGCCCGCAACGGCCGGTCGGCCGCGCCCCCGCCATCCGGTATGTGATTCTCGGCTGGCTGATCTCGGTGGCCCTGGTGGTGGTGACAGTCGGACTGACACTGCTGTCCCTCAACGACATTCGGGCCACCCTGGCCGCAGACCTGGTTCGGGCCAATCCGGACAGCGGAACCGACGCCGCACGCGCTGTCGACATCTCGCTGATGGTCGGCGCGGTCATCGCCGGGATCGTGGCGGTCCTGGGCCTGTACGGATCTGCCCGGCTCTGGGACAGCCGACGGTCCGGCCGGACCATCCTGACCGTCGGGGCAGTCGTCGCCGTGGCCGGCGCGGGGGCGTTTCACCTCACGGTGAGTCCGTCCGCGACCGCTCTCGCCGATGTAGGATTTCCGGTTCTCGCACAATGGATTCCGGCGGCCGCGGCACTCGTCGCGGTGATCGCCACCGGGTTCTCCTACAGCCGGTCGGTCACGGCATCCCTGCGCTGAACCCGCCGTTGCCGCCGGCCTGGACGGCCGCGCCCAGTTGCGCGACGATGCCCTCCGCGCTGCGCACCGCCACCTGACACGCCGACGCCGAGGACGGCGGTAGGAGCGGGTGGCCGGCACGTGCCCGCCAGACACGCGCGGAGTCGATGGCGGCGTCTCGCAGCGTGTACACATCGGCGGTCGGTGGCAGCCCGAGCCGGGCCGCGGGGTCGATACCCGAACCGCCGATGAGTCGGGTGACCTCGGCGGTCTGGTCGGGGGGCAGGTCGACGCCACCGGCCCGGATGGTGCTGAGCAGGCGCAATTCGCGGAACCCGTGCACGTCGGCGAGTTCCCGACGGACCGAGGCGCGGACGTCGCGGGCTCCCGCCGACGGTGACGCGGCCAGCAGATGATCCATCGTCACCAGAGCGGAATGGGATTTGAGCTGGTCCGCGCGCTGTCCGAACTGGGTGTCGATGATGGCACCCAACTCGGAGAGTCCGCTGCGCTCGACGAGCTCGGCGGCCAGCGCTGACGACGAGGTGGCGCCGAAGCGGATGAGCGTGACCGCCATCCGGATCCCGAAGGCGCCGAAGCGTTCGGCCAGCGAACGACGCAGGTCCGCCGGGATGTCGGGCAGGATGTCGGGCCGGGAGAACCTGTCCATGGTCAGCAATGCCGCCTCGAGGTCGGGTCCCGGGGTCGACGCCAGCTGTGCCAGCGCGCGGAACTCGACCTCCCGCATCGTGCGGGCGGCGAGGGCCAGGAGTCCCGCGACCGGGACGACCGCCTGGCAGAGCCCGGTGCGTTCGAGCTCACCGGCGAACCGCCCGGCGATCTGATGCGCCGAGATCATCGCGTCCATCCGGCCCGCGCCGAGTTCGTCGGCCCGGGACACGACGCCGATCACGCCGAGCGGACCCGACGAGCCGCCGATGGCGGACCCGATACGACGCAGCATCGTCGTGTCGGTGGCGGTCAGTGAACGCAGGAGGTAGACGACGGCGTCGACGCCGGACAGGCCGTCGTCGGGGGTGAGGAGCCGAAGCGTGGACGCGGACAGCTCGGTCGAGAGCGACGCCGTGCCCGGGGTGTCGACGATGGTCGTCGACTGCAGCGCCCGTGCCGGCCATTCGACGTCCAGGTGGTCGACGCGTTCGGCGGTGAGGCGCCCGAAATCGAAGCCGAGCCGGCCGTCGATCCGGGTGACCGGGATGCCGACCGCGCGGCCGTCGTCGACGTGGGCGGTGACCGACGGCGACCGGCCGTTGCGGTACCAGGTGACGACCCGCGTGCACTCGGTGGCATCGGTGGGGGCGATGTCCTGTCCGACAAGGGCATTCAGCAGAGTCGACTTCCCCGCCTTGAGCGAGCCGGCCAGCGCGACCCGCACCGGCTGGTACAACCGGTGTGCGCACACGTCGAGTTCGGCCTGTGCACGCGGGTCGTCGGCGAGGGCGGTGCGGGTGGCCTCGAGAAGTGCTCGGACGCGGGCGATGTCGGTCATCGGCGGGGGAGCTCCGTGGCGGGGTCGTCGGGGTCGAGGTGATCGGCGGCCTTGCGCAGGGCGGCCACCGCGGTGAGCCGGGACTCGAGTTCGGCGACCCGCCCGGATCGCTCCGAATCGGCGAGGGTCGCGGCAGACTGTGCGGCACTGAGGGATTCCGAGATCGACCGGGCGGTCTGTTCGGCCACCGAGCTGAAGTGGTCGCGGAGGACCCGCTGGATGACCCGCAACCGGTCGCGGGACTCCTTGCCGACCTGGAAACTGACGTCGTCGGTGAACGAGCGGACGGCGACCTTCGCCTTGGCGCGGCGCTCGAGAACCTTGGCCTCCTTGTCGTCCCGGTAGGCCTTGGTGCCGAGCAGCAACCCGGCGCCGACGGACACCGGGTTGATCAGCGCCATGCCGACCATCGTCGAGATGAGCCCGAACATCAGCACACCGCCGTACGAGCCGCGCATGCCGATCAGCAGCTTCTGGGCGACACCGACTCTGCCGCTGTCGAGTTCGGCGAGTTCGGCGACGGAGTCGAGAACGCCGGTGAGGTCCGCGACGTCGATGTCGGGGAGCGAGTTCTGACCGGCGGCCGCGAAGTGGTCGGCGACTCTCTCGGCGAGCCACACCGACCGCTCGTGCGCCCAGACGAAGTTGTCGCCGACGACCGCCGCGGTCTGGTCGGCCAGCCAGTCGCTCAACTGTTCCCAGTCGACCCCCGGATCGCCCTCGTCGATCGCCCGTTCGGCTTCCCGGGTCACCGCGCGGAGACGGTCCCGCAGGTCGTGGTCGATGTCGGCGGCGAGGTCGGCGATCCCGTCGGCCAGCGTCTGTTGCCACTGGGCGGACTGCCGGCGCATGGCCTCGGCGTCGGACTTGGCCTCCCGGAGGGCTCCGACGGCGCGGCCGGCGGTCTCCGGATCACGCAGGGCGGCGAGCTCGCTGCTCAGCGTGAGGGCGAGATGTTCACTGACGACGCGCAGGTCGGTGGCGACGGTGGTGCGGGTCGCCTGCCGGGCGGTCGCCACCACGCGCTCGCGCAGATAGCGGTACAGCTCGAGGAATCCGGCCTCCGCATTGAGTTTCTCGTCGCCGAGGCGCAGCGCGTGGGCACGGAGCACAGACGAGACCGGGAGCAGCGGGATGTCGAGGCCCGCGGTCTGCAGATGCGCCCGGTCGGCGTCGACGATGGCCCGCCAGTGCGGATACAGGTCGGTTTTCGTGATCAGGCACGCGATCGTCGGGCACAGCCCGGCCACCTGCTGGAGGAACGACATCTCCGGTGCGGTGAACTCCTGACTGGCATCGGACACCACGAGCACTGCGTCGGCCGCCGCGACCATGCCCAATGTTGCTGCGGCATACGGGTGCCCGTGGCCGCCGACGCCGGGGGTGTCCACGAGGACCAGGCCGTCGGCCAGCAGCGGGCCGGGTGCCTCGATCTCGAGGCGAAGGACCTCGCGGCCTCCGGCGAGCGGGGAGTCGGGGGTGATGCCGGCGATGGCGTCCATCGGCACCGGGATGCGGTTGTCTGTCGACGGGCCGTCGACGATCAGATGAGCCGCCGGCTGCGGGGCGTGTGAGATGACGGTCGGGACCGCGGTCGTCTCGTCGTCGCCGACCGAGCACACGTCGAGGTTGAGCAGCGCGTTGACGAACGAACTCTTGCCCTGTTTGAGCTGACCCACCACGACGATCCGCAGCCGGGGGTCGGTGATCCGGGTGCGCGCGCCGTCGAGCCGGCTGACGAGATCGTTGCGACCGGCCTCCCGGGCCACCTCGGACATCGTGGCCAGCAGGTCGCCGATGGTGCTGGGCGACTGTGTCGTTCCCGCCGGACGTGAGTGGGCCGGTGGCGTCGTCGCGGGCGGAGACGTCCGGGACGGGACGGCGGCATGTGCTGATCGAGCCGGTGTGGCCGGGGTCGGCGGTGTCCGGGCCGGGGCGGGGTCCTGGGCGTCCCGACCGGCGGCGTGCCGGCCGACCCGAGGCGGTTCGGCGGGTGGAGTCGTCATGGTGTCCTCACGGTAGCGGTGAGTCGGCGCGTCCGGTCGGCATCGGCCGGGCTTTCGCATGTGGCCGGTCGGTGCGACCGCGGTCGGGCCGGTTGACGGGACGCGGACGAGGACCGCCCCGGGGCCGGCCCACGTCCAGGGTTGCTGGAGCGATGGGCGGTCCCGGGGCGGGTTGCCGACCTGAAGGGGTCAGTCGGCCTCGGGTCCGGCGTCCGGGGTGTCGACGCCGATCCCGGTGTCTGTGTCGCCACCGAGGCCACCGGTCAGGCCTCCGGTGAGGCCCCCGGTCAATCCGCCGGTGAGACCGGCGGTCGTGTCGGCCACGCCGCCGACGGTCGTGTCGAGTGCGCCGCCGAGTCCGGCGTCGGTGTCGGTCGCGCCGCCGAGGTCGAGGCCGCCCACCGCACCGGCACCGCCACCCGCGTCGACTCCGCCACCCGCGTCGACTCCGCCACCGGCGACCGCGCCACCGGTGAGTCCACCGGCCACCCCGCCGACGATGTCCGTCGTCGTGTCGAGGGTGCCGCCGACGGTCGTGTCGAGTGCGCCGCCGATCCCGGTCTCGAGCGAACCCGCGGTCTCGCCGACCGCGTCGACCGCCCCGCCGGCGGTGCCGGAGATCGCGTTGGTCAGCTCCGCGGTGACGTCTGCCGGCAGCTCGGTGTCGAGCGCGCCGCCCAGGCCCAGGTCGCCACCCAGGCCGAGATCCCCACCCAGTCCGCCGCCGAGGCCGGCGCCGGTGTCGAGACCCAGGGCTCCGTCGAGCACCGGACCGGCGGTGGCTCCCAGCGCGGCGTCGCCGATACCGAGACCGGTCTCCAGGGTGCCGGCGAGTCCGCCCTCCAGGGTGGTGTCCAGTCCGGCGACCAGGTCCGTGCCGGTCTCGGCCACGGTGCCCAGGCCGGCCAGGGTCCCGGCGCCCAGGTTGCCGGTGAGGCTGTCGACGACCGTGCCGCCGAGTGATTCGGTGACCAGGATCGGGCCGCCGACGGTGATGGTGCCCTCGGGGGAGAGGATGAGGCTCGGGTTGATGATCGCCTCGAGTTCACCGGTCAGCGCGCCGCCGAGGCCACCGGTGGCCTCCAGGGTCGAGTCCAGGGTGGCGACGAGGCCGTCGGTGGCCGACAGATCCACGTCGAGCGCGGTGCTGAGAACGGTGCTGAGCGCCGCGGGGAGGTCCGCTCCGGCCGTCAGCTGGCCGGCGAGCGAACCACCGAGTTCCCCGCTCAACGCGGTCCCGAGGACGGCACCGAGTGACGCGCCGAGGTCGGCGCCGACATCGCCGCCGGCTGCCAGCACGGCCTCGAGGGTCCCGCTGAGGTCGGCTGCGGTCTCGGTCACCAGGCCGAGTCCTGCGCCGGCGTCGAGCGCGGCGTCCAGCGCCCCACCGAGCTGCGCGATCAGTGCGCCGTCGACGCCGAGAGCACCACCCAGATCCGCGGCCAGCAGTTCGCCGAGGTTCAGGCCGGCGCCGGCCGCGGCGTCGAGGATGCCCTCGATGCCGGTGGTCGCGCCCAGCACGCCGCCCAGGGTGGCCCCGAGTCCGGCTGCGAGGTCGCCGCCACCGCCGACGATCGCGCCCAGTTGCGCGGCCAGGTCGGTGGCCAGGCCGCCCTCGAGCAGACCCGTGAGGTCGGCACCGAGAACGCCGCCCAGCTCGAGCGCACCGCCCAGGGCTGCCCCCAGGTCGGCACCCGCGGCAGCACCCAGGACGCCGGAGAGCACGGTGCTCAGCGCGGTGTCGAGGCCTGCGCCGGCCGACAGCAGACCGTTGAGTGCGGCACCGAGTTCGGTGCCGAGACCGCCCACGACCCCGAGGCCGCCGCCAAGTGCGCCCTCGACCGCGCCACCGAGGCCGGCGCCCAGTCCGGCACCGAGCCCCAGGCCTGCGTCCAGTGCGCCACCGACCCCGGCTCCGAGTGCACCACCGAGACCGAGTCCGGTCTCGAGGGCGCCGCCGAGGCCTGCGGTCAGGTCGGCTGCCAGGCCACCTTCGAGGGCCGCGGCCAGGGTGCCGCCCAGTGCCGCTCCGAGATCGGCAGCAGCCTCGCCACCGACCTCGAGGCCGGCGGCCAGGGCGCCCGCGAGCGTCGTGCCGAGGTCGCCGCCCGCTTCGAGCAGTGCCTCGACGTCGACGATCCCGCCGGCTTCGAGAACGGATTCGAGCGCCGCGGCGAGACCGGCCTGAGCGCCGCCGCCGACACCGAGTGCGGCGGTCAAGGCGCCACCGAGCACGGCGTTCGCACCGGCCGCGCCGGTCAGGACCAGGCCGCCGGTCGCTGCTGCCGTCGAGGTCAGGGCGACACCCAGTGCGGTGCCGAGGGACGCGGCGGCCGTACCGCCCGCGGCCAGGGTCGAGCTGAGGGCGCCGCTGAGCGTGGCGCCGAGTTCGCCGGACAGATCGGCGATGGCCTGCGCGTCGAGCAGACCCGACAGCGTCGCGGAGAGGTCGCCGGCGACGTCGAGAGTGGAGGTGAGAGCCGCGGTCAGATCTCCGGACAGCTCGGCACCGAGGCCGAGTGCGCCGGTGAGGACCGCCGAGAGTGCGCCGCCGGCCCCGAGGCCGGCACCGAGCGCGGCTGCGAGGTCGGCACCGAGTGCGCCGCCCGCGCCGATCGTGGCACCGAGCAGACCGCCCAGCGTCGCACCGAAGGAGCCGGCGAGTTCGCCACCCACGCCGAGTGCCGCGGACAGCTGTGCGGCGAGGCCGCCGCCGAGTCCCAGGCCGAGGTCGGCACCTGCGGCGAGGAGCGCGTCGAGCGACGCACCGAGCTGCGCGACCAGAGCGCCTTCGGCGCCGATCGCACCGGCCAGCGATCCGGCGATGACCGGGCCGATGCCCGCGCCGAGCTCGAGTCCGCCGTCGACGATCGTCTCGAGTGCGGCTCCGAGTGCCGCACCGAACTGTGCTGCGATCGCGCCGCCGGCGCCGACACCGGCCGCCAGCGCCGCACCCAGTGCGACGGCCAGCTGGCCGGCGAGGTCGAGGTCACCGAATGCGATACCGCCGAGGTCGAGATCGGCCAGGGACAGACCGGAGAGGTCGATGTCTCCCAGCCCGATGCCTCCGAGGAGGCCGCCGAAGTCGATGTCGCCCAGAGCGATTCCGCCCAGGTCGAGTCCACCCACGCCGAGGCCGCCGAGATCGAGCCCGCCGATGTTCACATCACCGAAGTCGACGTCGCCACCGCCGAGGTTGATGTCGCCGAGGTTCAGGCCGCCCAGACCGATACCGCCGCCGGCCACGCCTCCGCCGACCACGCCGCCGCCGACTGCGCCGCCGACTGCTCCACCGCCGGCACCGATGATCGCGCCGAGTCCACCGGCGGCTCCGCCGGCCAGACCGGCATCCGCCACCAGCGGGGCCGCCGCGGAGACGTCGGCCGGGGTGATGCCGGTGAGTCCGGCACGGTCGATGGCGGCCTGGGGGTTGCCGCAGTAGGCGTTGAAGGATTCCTCGTCGCGAAGCAGACCGAGGATGAAGTCGAGTACCGCGTTGGTCGGCATGGCGTCGTTCCTTGCGTCGGGGAGATCGGAGTTCGATCCCGTGTCGAGTTCGACCGTATGGACTTCGGCGCGCGACGACATCGGGGCAAATCCCCAGTCCTGTGGCGGAGGGGGGTCTGGTCGGCGGCATAGGGGATCCGACCGGGGGATCGGTGCTCGTCCCGCCGCACGGGTGGGGGTGTCGGGACTTTCCCCCTAATCTCCGGCCAGGGCTAACACCCGGGGACCGGTACGCGACACACTGAGTGAAGTGCACCGCCGGGGCCGGGGCACGTGACATCGACGGTGAGCTCACGAGATGAGCGACCGTCACCGACCACCGTCTGCAGGTGCGAACAGGAGTGACCGTCATGGCCATCGGGATCGGTGTGAAGATCGGAACCGCGAACAGCGTCGCGGTAGCTGCTTCGGAACAGTCCTGGGAGGGTGCGGTCTCGGTCGAGACGTCCGCTCTGGTCGATGCCGACGACTTCCTCGGACGGGTCGGCGACCCGGTACCGATGCTCGACGAGCACGGACGCACGATCGCGGCCGCCGACATCTACGCCGACGCGGTCGCGGCGCTGATCACCCGGCTCGACCTCGGCGCGGACTCGACGTCGTTCGACGATCTGCACATGAGTGTCGTGTTTCCGGACAACTGGACCGATCAAGCCGTCGACGAGGCCCGGGCGGCGCTCGCGGCCCACCCCGACACGGTGCCGGCGGAGTCGACCACCTGGGTGCCCGAATCGCAGGCGATCCTGGCCGCCGCCGAACACGCCGAGGGCGCCTTCGGCGAGGGCACCGCCGTCGTCTGCGATCTCGGCGCCGCCGGCCTCACCGTCTCCGTCCTGGCCACCGGCTCCGACCCGGTCCGCCTCGGCCGGCCAGTGCACCTGGACACCGTGAGCGGCAACGAGTTCGATCGCCTGGTGCTCGCGCACACGCTTCGGGTGACCGGTGCCGACGCCGAGGTCGACTCGGGTCTGGCCGATCCGCAGCGCAGTGATGCGATCCTCGACGACGTCAATCGGTTGCGCGCCGACTGCCGACGGGCCAAGGAGTCGTTGTCGGTCGACACCGACACCGTCGTCGGAGTGCGGATCGGAGCCGTCCACACCGAGGCGCGATTGGTCCGCGACGACATCGAGGATCTGCTCCGCGCGCCCGTCATGGAATCGGTTGCCCTCGTCCGCGAAGCTCTTGCCGCCTCCGCGGGCGATGTCGACTCCGGAACGGCTGCCGCAGGACTGAAGCCGGCGGGGGTGAGCGCGGTTGTCCTCGGTGGCGGCGGTGCCGCGATCCCACTCGTGACCGAGATGCTGTCCTCGACCCTGCGCCTGCCGGTCGTCCTCGACTCCGATCCGGCCTCCGCATCGGCAGCCGGTGGCGCGCTCCTGGCGGGCGCGGCGCTCGCCGCGCAGCGGTCGGCGATCACTCCCGCGGCCGTCGCGACGACCGCATCGATCGTCCCGGCCTCACCCGAAGACCGGCCGCTCCGCGAGATCGTCCCGGCTCCGAGCACTCCGCTGACCGAGCCCGCCCCACGGTTGTCGCGGCGCAAGCGCGGGACGCTGATCACGCTCGGGGCCGCCGCATTGGCCCTGGTCACGGCCACCGGACTCTCCGTCGGTACCGGACTCGTAGGCTCCGTCGGCGAGGCCACACCCCCACCAGCGGGTGCGGCGACCACAACGGCCAGCTCGACGCAGAACCCCGGCGGCGGCCGGAACACCACCGTGGCGGGTGCACGGCCCGGCACCACTGCGGCGCCGGCGACCGGTGCCGGCACCCGGGCTCCCGGCGCCGGAACCGGCACACCGGGACGGGCCGCCACCAACGCGCCGACGGGTGGCGCGCCTGCCCCCGGAACGACCCCCGGGCGTCAGGCACCGGCGCCGGCACCCGCGCCGGCACCTGCTGTGCCGTCGGTCCCGTCGGCACCGGGCGGCCCGCCGGCGCCCAGCCAGCCCGAGCCGGAACTCCCCGAGCCCGGCACCGGTGGCAACACCGGCGGCGGCGGGACGGCCGGCGAGGTCCTGGAGGTGCCCGGCCGGGTCCTCGACGGCACCGGTCGGATCGTGTGCGGCGTGACCGGCGTCGTCGGCGTCGACTGCTGAGCCCGTTGACTCCCGGTCTGGTGTGGACTGTTCGATGACGCCGACGACATCGGTCTCGACGATCGGCGACCGACCGGACCCCTCGCCCCCCGTGTCGCGCACCACGTCGTGGGTGACGAGCGTCGTCGACCGTGCGCACCGGGGCCATCCGCTGTGTGCCGTCGCCGTCGGCACCCCGGGCAGCGGCCGGTCGGCGCTGCTGGGCGCCGTGCACGAGCAGCTTCGGCGGCGGGGCCTGCCGGTGAGTGTCGGCCTGCCCGCGGGCGGCGAGACCGGCCCCGTGTTCGTCCTCGCCGACGACATGCACTTGTGGCCCGCTCCCGTGATCGCGACCACGTTGAGCATGCTCGACGCCGGGACGATCGGGCTGATCGCCACGACCGAACCGCGGGAACTGGACCCGAACGTCCGCCTACTCCGCGACCGCGCCCGGCCGTACGGCGCCGTCCTCGAACTGGAGGCGGTGGGCACCGCTGATGTCCTGACCCGCGCGGCCCGCGCGGGAATCACGCTCGAACCGACCATGGCGTCGCAGATCCGTCGACGCTGTGGTGGTGCGCAAGTACTCGTCGACACCGCGCTCGCGGCGATCCGGAACGCGGCGGGCGGCGTCCCGCAGATCGTCGGCGAGCCTGCGGCCGACGTGATCGCGATCGTCGATCAGGTTGCCCGCGAATGGCATCACCGGCTGCTGCGCGGGCTCGATCCGCTGACGCTGGCGGTGCTGGCCCTCGCCTCGGTCCGGGCACCACTCGACCCCGACAGCGTCGCCGATGCGACCGGCGTCGACCGGGCCGACGCGGCCGGGGCCATCGATCGGGCACGAGGGTGTGGTCTGCTGCGCGGATCGGACGTCTTCGTCTCGGCGGCCGCCGGGCCGCTGCGGGATGTGCTGGGCGACCGGCGGATCGACGAGCTCCGGCACAACTCCGTGGCAGCCGGTCTACGCGCGGCCGAACTCACCCCCGACACCGCCCTGCTCGCGGCCGAGGCGGGCGTCGACGACCCACGCATCGTCGACGCGTTACTGGCCGGTGCTGCCGACGCGACCGCTGCGCGGGCGGTGGTCCTCCTCCGGGCCGCCGATCGGGTGGAGCCGGGACGCGATGACGTCCGGCTGCTGATGGCGCAGCGTGCCCTGTCGTCGGGTGACCTCGACGGTGCGGGCGCCGTCGCCGATCAGCGGCTGGAGGCGGCCGGCCCGACCGACCCCGGGGTGCAGGAGTGGGTAGAGCTCGCCGCCACTGTCGCCGCGCATCGCGGTCTCGCCTCACACGCCGCCGACCTGTATCGCTGGCTCGGATCGAATTCGACGAGTACGCAGTCCCTTTCGGCCGCGGTCTCGCTGCTCGCAGTCGGCGACCGTGCGGCGGTCACCGCCATCGCCGAGGCGGACCGCGGCCGCGCGCCGGTGGCGAGTCGGGCCGCTCGGTCGATGGTGGTCCGCGGCTTGCTGGCCACCGTAGGAGAAGCGGGTGACACGATCGCCGGTGATGCGGTGGACTCCGTGATCCGTGGCCTCTCCGCCGGGGGCTCCGCGTCACGGGGGCCGTACGCGATCCGGATCCTGCAGGCGGCCGTCGCGATGATGCTCAACCACGGTGACATCGCTGCCGCGCAGACGATCCGGACGGCGGCACCGGAGTCGGGGCGAGCTCTCATCGACGCCGAGATCGCGCTGACGGCCGGTGATCTCGAGGCAACCGCACGTCTGTTGCCGTCGGACGATCCGGTGGCGATGTCCGATCGGCTTCGGTGGCAGGCGATCCGAGTGGGACTGGCCCGACGCCAGGGTGACATCCCGGCGCTGACCGCGGCGTGGCAGCACGGATTGCCGCTGCTCGCCGCCACGGAGGCGGACCTCTATCTGCTGCGTTCGCTCGGCGAGTTCTGGATCGGCGCAGCGTGTCTCGAGCAGGTGCCGGCGATCACCCGATATGTCGACGCGGCCGACAGGTTGCTCGCGGCTCTCGACAACCCCCCGGCGTGGTCGGCGTCTTGGGACTTCGCGGGGGTACAGGCCGCGGCCATCGCACGTGATGACTCCGCCGTGGCGCACCGGTTGGCGCGTCTGGACCGCGCGGCTGCGCAGGACCGGACGGCCCGACTGCTGGCGAGGAGTGCCCACGCCTGGGTGTCTCTGACCCTCGATGGCACCGACGCCGGCGCCGAGACCGCCGCGGACGAGGTCCCCGGGTCCGTCGACGCGCTGCGAAGTGTCGGGTTGCACTGGGAGGCAGCCCGGTTGGCGGGTATGGCCGCTCTGCGTGCCGACGATCCGTCGACCGCGGCCGGCCTCCTTGACACCGCGCGATCGGCCGGCGAGGACCGGCACCGCACTCCGTCGGCCGGCGGGCCGCTCACCGAGCGCGAGGCAGAGGTCGCGCACGAACTGCTGCAAGGATTGACCCACCGGGAAATCGGTGAGCGACTGTACATCTCGGCGAAGACCGTCGAGCATCACGTCGCCCGGATCCGGCGCCGCCTCGACGCCGGATCCCGGTCGGAACTGCTCGCCGCCCTGCGTGCGGCCGGATATCGGTGACCTCGGCTGTAGGTCCGACGGGCGCGGGAGCGGTCTCAGCCGAGACGTGCAGAACAGCGCGGTCCGGAGGTGCGTGTGGCCGCGCTCAGTCGTCGATCGTCACCACCACTTTCCCTCGTCCGTGGCCGGTCTCGACCGCAGCATGCGCCGCGACGACGTCGGACAACGAATAGGTCCTGATCGGCATCGTCAGAAGGCCCTGCCCCGCCAGATCCACCACCCGGGCCAGGCGCGCCGGATCTCGCGGCGCCCGAACCACCCGCGTGCCGAGCGCTGCCGCGGACTCGTCGTCGACGATGGTGCCGATCCGGGCTCGATCGATTCCGAGTTCCACGGACGCGGAGACTGCCCCGCGTCCCGCGGCGTCGAGCGCCACCGACGGTATGAGGCCGGTGGCCCGGATCTCGTCGACGAGTCCGGGCCCGTAGGCCACGGGGATCGCACCGAGGTCGCGGAGGTACTCGTGATTGCCCGCGCTCGCGGTCCCGATGACGGTGGCGTCGAGTAGTCGTGCGAGTTGCACCGCAAGGGTTCCCACCGAACCCGCGGCAGCATGTATCAGGAGCACGTCGCCCGGCTCGACGCCGAGCTCTTCCAAGGCCCCGGTCGCCGTCTGCCCGGCGGCCACCAGCCCCGCGGCGGTGGCGAAGTCCAGGTCGGCGGGCTTGGGGACCAGCGTGTCGGCCGACGTGACCACCATCGATGCCTGACCACGCAGCATCGTCGAGCCGAGCACCGCGTCTCCAGGTGCCACCGAGGTGACCCCATCTCCGACGAGGTCGACGACCCCCGAGAACTCCTGGCCGATCTGCTGGGGAAACACCGGGGTCACCCAGGGCATCGTGCCCTTGCGCACCGCGAGATCGAACGGCTGCACCCCCGCTGCCCGAACGCGGACGCGGACCTCCCCGACGTCGGGTTCGGGGTCGGGCAGTTCGGCGAGACGTAAGACGTCGGGTGGGCCGTGGCGGTCGAAGACTGTTGCGATCACGAGGACAGGCTGCAACTTCAAGTGCGGCTGAAGTCAAACCCCGGTACGAGGGACACGGCATTCCGGTTCGCTATGTTTTCGTCCCGATGCAACCAAACTCTCGACCAATGATCACATAACGGGCATACTGTCCTCGTGAGCTCCGCGGTGGACCGATGACGGTGACTGATGGCACGGATCTGTTGGTGTCCTCACTGTCGGCGAACGGCTCCCGGACGTCCGACCAGGTCCGCGACGTCACCTCACGCCTGATCCGGGACGGCAAGCTGGCCGTCGGCACCCGCCTCCCGACCATCCGTGAACTGACACACCGATCGGGGTTGAGCACACGATCGATCGTGTCGGCCTGGGGTGAATTGCGGCGGGAGGGGCTGATCGAGACGAACCGCCGAGGTGGCACGGTGGTCGTGAACTCCGCCGCGGCGACTCCGTCCTGGGCCGACCGTGATCTGCTCACCGGTAGCCCCGACTACGCACTGCAGCCCGATCTCGCGCGTGCGCTGTCGGCCGGACTTCGATCCGATCATCTCAATCATCCGGGGCGCGAATACATCACGAGCCGACTCCACGATGCGGTGGTGGGGGACTGGCCATTCGAGGCGGCATCGTTCGTCGCTGCGGGCGGCGGGTCGGAGGGTCTGTTGCTGGCGGTCGAGGCGGCGGCACCGCCGGGCTCGGTGGTCGCCGTCGAGGAGCCGGTGATGCCCGGCTTCCTCGACACGCTCGCCGAGGTGGGATACCGCGTGGTCGGGATCGCGTCGGACGAGTCCGGTGCTCGCCCAGAGTCCTTCTCCGCCGCGCTGGACACCGACCCCGCCGTGATCGTCCTGCAACCCGAGGGCGGTTATGCGGCGGGCGGGACCCTCACCGCGGCCCGTCGGTCGGAACTGGTCGCGATCATGGCCGACACGGACCGCAGCCCGTGGATCGTCGAGGACGACGCCGTGGGTCCGCTCGCCGACGCCCAGGCGCCATCACTCGGTGAGCACTTCCCCGAGCGGACCGTGCGTGTCCGCAGCTATTGCAAGGCTTTCGGCATGGACATCAAGACCTGCGTCATCGGCGGCAGCGATGAACTGATCAACCGGGCGATCCGGCTCCGCGTCCACGGCATCGCGGCCAACAGCCGCATCCTGCAGAACGCCCTCGCGCATCTGATCGCCGATCCGGAGACCGACACCGTCATCGAGACCGCACGCACGCGCTATCGGAACCGTCGCGAGTCGCTGCTCGCCGAGTTGACCGCACGCGGGGTTCGTGCCCGCTCGGGTCCGAACAGCCTGGTGTTGTGGGCCGAGGTGCGCGACGAGACCGGCGCCCAGATCGAGTTGGCGCGCCGCGGGATTCACGTCGGTTCCGGAGCGCGATCCTTCGTCGACCCGTTGGGTCATGGCCTGTTGCGGATCGCGGTGCCGCAACTGCCCGACGATCCGGGCGCGATCGCGGAGCTCGCGGATGCCGTCGCGGCCGTCGCGGGCGCCGTGCACCGCGAATTCCTTGACTGAAAGTCCCTCGAAACGACTGTCGGCGAGGCGATCTCAGATGTATTGGGCGCGCAGGACCGACAGTGCCGGGACGATCTGCGTGGCGATCCGCGCCATGCACTCCCGGTATCGGTCGTGGTCGAGTGCGAGCGGGACATGGAACAGCCAGTCCGTGGATCGCGTGACCAGCGGACTGTCGCGTACCGCGTCGACCACCGTGCTGACGTCCCCGCAGTGGATGGCGAGATCGGCGCGGTAGGTCGCCGCATCACGATCGTCGAGTTTGTCGGCGTAATAGGCCGGACTCGTGGCGATGTCGAGGTCGAAGATGTCCCGAGCATCGGTGTCGGTCTCCCCGGGAACAACGGCGATCGTGCCACCGACCCGCGGTGACGGGTGCCCCGGGCCGTCGGGCCGGAACGCGTCGAGGTAGGCGTCGATCAACTCGTCGGCGCCGCCGGGGCCGGCCGATTCGGAAGCGGTGTGTGCCAGCAGGCCGTCGCCGGAGCGTGCGGCGTGCCGTGCGGTCTCCTGGTCACCCGTGGACTGCCATACCCGCGCTCGCAGCGACCGGGGGTCCGGATGTACGGGCACCCCGGGCGCCACCTGGCCGGTCTCGAGCAGCCGGTGCAGCGCCTCTCGCCGCGAGGCGTAGAGCGCCTCCCGATCATCCTGTGCGAGACCGAAACCGGCATACGTGGTCGCCGACAGGCCGAAGCCGAGGCCCTTGCCGACGCCGAGTTCGAGACGGCCGTCGCTCAACTCGTCGGTGACCGCCGCGTCCTCGACGAGCCGCACCGGGTTCTCGAAGGGCAATGCGACGACGCCACTGCCCACCCGGATCCGGCTGGTGCGCTGGGCCACTGCGGCGAGCAGGGGAAACGGCGTCGGAAGTGCCGCCGAGTGGGCGCCGAAATGGCGCGTGGCGAACCAGATCGTGTGGAATCCCAGGCGCTCGGCCTCGACGGCCAGGTCGATGGCCGACCGGTAGACCGAGCCGGTCGGCGGGCCCGTACGGACCTGGACGAACAGCGAGGAACGAGGCGCGATGACCGTCCTGGCTGTCACGGGTGGGTACTCACAGGCCGTAGTGTCCTCGAAGCGTGGTGGTCGCGTACTCGGTGCGGAAGAGCCCGCGCCGCTGCAGTATCGGTACCACCGTGTCGACGAACAGTTCCAGTCCGGACGGCAATTCGTCCATCATGACGTTGAATCCGTCGCAGGCACCGGAGCGGAACCAGGTCTCGATGTGATCGGCCACCTGCTCCGGTGTCCCGACCACCGTCACGTGTACGCCGCCGGCGGCGAGGAGGCGGGCGGCGCCGCGGGTGTCGAGACCACGGCGCCGGACGAACTCCAGGAAGACCGCCCGCTGGCCTCGTGACCCGGGAACCTCGGCCTCGGTCGGGATCTTGTCCCATGGGATCGGCGCGTCGAGATCGAGATCATCGGCGTGCATGTCCAGACGGGCGGCCAGATTCGCGATCTGCACGTGGTCGGGGATCAGATCGGTGAGTTCGCGCTCCCGTCGGCGCGCACCCTCCTCGGTGTCGGCCAGCACGATGATCAGACCGGGCAGCAGCTTGACGGTGTCGGGGTCACGCCCGGCGTCGGCGGCGAGTCGCCGGATCTCCCCGCGCCGGCGCTGCGCCGACTCGAGATCGGTGTGCGCCGAGTAGATCGCGTCCGCGGTGCGGGCACCCAGTTCGACGCCGTGTGTGGACGCGCCGGCCTGGATCAGCACCGGCCGGCCGTCGCTCAGCGGTGGTGCCTTGAACGGCCCCTCGACCCGGAAGTGCGCGCCCTTGTGGTCGATCGGGTGGATCCGCGCGGGGTCGAGATATCGGCCGGAACCCCGATCGGCGACCAGTGCACCCGGTTCCCACGAATCCCACAGTGCGGTGACGACCTCGAGGAACTCCGCAGCCCGCTCGTACCGCTGCTCCTTGGGCAGGGCCGCGTCGAGCGAGTGGTTCCGGGCAGCCGCATCGCCGCCGGTCACGACGACGTTCCAACCGGTGCGCCCGTGGGAGACCGCGTCGAGTGAGGCGAACTGGCGGGCAAGGTTGTACGGGTCGCTGTACGACGTCGTCGCGGTGACGACGAGCCCGATCCGTTCGGTGTGCGCCGCCAGGACCGCCTGCGCGATGAACGGGTCGAGCAGACGGCTGGGGGAGTTCCAGTCCTTGGCCTGCAGGTCGGGAGAGTCGGCCAAGAAGACCGCGTCCAGCAGGCCGGCTTCGGCCACCCGTGTGACGTCGACGTAGTGCTCGATGGTGACGAAGTGCCCGCCGTCGGGTGCGGCCCGCCGCCACGGACTGCCGATGGTCCCCCCCGGAATCAGGTTGGCGTTCAGGATGACCTGACGGTCCGCACTCACGCGATACCTCCGAGACGGACCGAGGTCGGGGCCCCGGCGAGCGCCCCACGGATCACGAGGCGCGCCGGATCGGCGGACCACTGCGAGAACGAGCCCGGATAGAGCGCAGCCCGGACACCCAGGGACTCGAGGACCAGGACCTGCAGGGCGGCGGCGACGCCACTGCCGCAGTAGGAGGCGGATTCGATCCCGGGATCGGTGACCCCGAACGCGCGGTAGCGCGCCTCCAGGTCGGCGTGGTCGCGGAGTCGGCCGTGGGCGTCGAGGTCGTCGAAGACGGGGGCGGCGACAGCACCCGGGATGTGGCCGTGACCGAGGTGGTCGGCCTCGGGGCGGGCGTCGAGGACGACACCGGAGCGTACCAACCGGGCCACGTCGTCGGTGTCCACCACCGGCATCGAACCACCGGTGACCTCGATGTCCCCGTTGCCTTGTGGTTCCTCACCGATCGCGATCGGACCGTGGGCAGCGATCCACGCACGGAGGCCGCCGTCGAGGACCCGGACGTCGGACAACCCGGCCCAGCGCAGCACCCACCAGGCGCGTGCCGCCGCGGTGGATCTCGAGTCGTCGTAGACGACGACGGGGCTGTCGTCGGTCAGCCCCCACCGGCGCAGGGAGTGCGTCAGCGCCGCGGGCTCGGGCAACGGCCGCGCACCGGACGCCGCCGTGACCTCCCCGGCGAGGTCCGCGTCGATGTCGACGAAGTGGGCGTGCGGGAGGTGGCCGCGCAAGTAGTTCTCGCGGTCCGAGAGGCCGCCGGCATCGACACGGACGTCGAGCAGCACGAGCCCGGGTGGGCGTCGGCGCACCAGTTCGGAGGCGGAACACACGAGATCGTCGCGGCGGTCGGGCATCGGTGGCTGTCCTTCGCATCAGGGGCGGGAGTCGGTGGATCGGATTGGGAGAAGTTATGTGATCAAGCCGGGTTGAGAACATACTTCGGACCGACGTGATTTTTGTATTCACCAATGCCGGGTCGGCTGCTTATGTTTCATCTGCCCGACTTCCCGGGCCCCGAACTGAGGAAGGAGGTCCTGTGACCAACGTTGTGGACACCGTCGATCCGAGCGCTGTCGCCTCGGAGTCGCCCCACCCGGAGGCCTCCGCCTTCGTCGGCGTCGACTGGCTCGCGCGTCGTCTGCCGGACCCGGACGTCGTCGTCATCGAGGTCACCGACGATCCAGATCATGTAGACGGCCCGGGAGTCATCCCCGGCGCGCGTTCCGTGTTCTGGAAGCGCCTCCTGTGGCACGAGACCAGCCGTCGGTTCGCCGACCCCGCGGACCTCGCGGAGCGGCTGCGAGTGCTGGGTGCGGGCGAGGACCGGATCGTGGTCTTCGCAGGGCGCCCAGCGCAATTCGCGGCCTACGCCATCTGGGTGGCGCGCGTCGTCGGTGTCGGCGGTGAGCTGCGCTACCTCGACGGGGGCCTTCCCGCGTGGGAACTCGGACACGGGTCACCGACGGGCACCTCCCCGACCGTCGAGCGGCGAACGCCCGCGTCGGCGCTCCCGCTGGTGACGCCGTTGTCGTCCGCGGTGATCGACCGGGACGGGGTACGGCGGGCGATCGACTCCGAGTCCGTGATCGTCGACCTGCGCACGCCCGAGGAGTACGCGGGCGAGCGGGTCGCGCCGGACACCGAGCCGATCGATCACGGGGCGCAGCGGCACGGTCACATCCCCGGTGCGCGTCCGTTGCACGTGAACGAACTGCTCGACGACGCCGGCCGGGTGCTGCCCGCCGACGCACTGCGCCGCCGGGTCGCCGGCCTCGACGCCGCCGACGCCACGGAACTCGTTTTCTACTGCCGACTCTCGCATCGCGCAGCGCTGGGGTGGCTCGTGGTGACCGACATCCTCTCCGACCCCCGTGTGCGTGTGTACGACGGGTCGTGGACCGAGTGGGGGAGCATCGTGGGCACCCCGATCGAGCGATGACCGCGACGCGGGGCCTCTCCGACGCCGACAACACGGCGGGGAGGCTCGTCACCGACGCGCCCACCCTTACGGCCCCGACCGGCTCGGCAGGCGCCGCACCGGTCCCGATCACTGCACCGGGACGACGCTCGGCCCCGCGGCGGGTGCTCGCGATCGCGGTGTCCGCACTCGTAACCATCTGGGCCGCCGCCACTCTCGCCTTCCTCGCCATTCACCTCGCGCCCGGTGATCCGGTCACCGCGGTGATGGGTGAATCGAGCAACCCCGACCTCCGGGCTCAGGTCGAGCAGGAATGGGGTCTCGACCGACCCCTGGCTGTGCAGTACGTCGATTACCTCGGCGACGTGCTGCACGGCGACCTCGGCTACTCCTACGTCCGCGGCGAGGCCGTCACCGACGTCCTGTTCGGCGAACAGCTCGCGGCGACCGCGCAGCTCGCCGGCCTCGCCCTCCTGTTCGTCGTGCTCATCGCCCCGACGCTCGCGGTACTCACCGCGGGTCGGCGAAACTGGTTCTCGCGCACGATCAGCGGCGTGGAGCTCGCCGTCGCGTCGGCGCCGGCCTTCTGGGTCGGTCTCATCCTCATCTGGGTGTTCGCCTTCACCCTGCGAGTACTGCCGGTCACCTCGGGCACCGAGCTCCAGCGCCTGATCCTGCCCGCGCTGACCCTGGCACTCCCCATCGCGGCCGTGCTGTCGCAGGTGATGCGGGGCGGCGTGGAACGCGCGCTGGAGCAACCGTTCGCGGTGACGGCCCGCGCCCGCGGGATCTCTGCGACCCGCCTGCGACTGACCCATGGACTGCGGCACTCGCTGCTGCCTGCCGCAACCTTGGCGGGCTGGGCCGTCAGCGGACTCCTGACCGGCACCGTCGTCGTCGAGGAGGTCTTCGGGCGTACCGGACTCGGCACCGTCACCGTCGAGGCGGTCACCTACTCCGACCTCCCGGTCGTCCTCGGCGTCGCCCTGCTGACCGCGGTGATCTATCTGACGGTCACCATCCTCATCGACCTCACCTACGTGTGGATCGACCCGCGACTGAAGGAGGGTGTCCGATGACGAGTCTGTCGCTGTCGCAACGACGGTGGCCCGCGCTGACCCTGCCGGGCACGGCCGGGACGTGGGCGGCCGGAGGCTTTCTCGTCGCGCTGGCCCTCGCGGTTGCCGTCCCCTCGGTGTTCGCGGCGGGCGACCCCCTGCACACGGATCTGGCGATCTCTCACCAGGCTCCGTCGCTCACCCACCCGTTCGGCACCGATCAACTCGGCCGCGACGTCTGGACCCGTGTGGTCCACGGCGCGCGACTCTCGCTCTTCATCGGTGTCGCCGCGACGCTGCTCGCCGTGGCCATCGGCGTGCCCGCCGGATTGCTCGCCGGTCTCGGCAACCGCGTCGTCGACACCGTGCTCTCCCGGTTCTTCGACCTGCTCGGCGCCTTCCCGGAGATCCTGCTGGCCCTGGTCCTGATCGCGCTGACCGGATCGGGGACCGCGAACCTGATCGTCGCCATCGGGATCGCCTCGGCACCGCGCTATGCACGCGTGATGCGCGCCGAGACCTCGCTCGTGCACCGCTCGGCCTTCGTCGCCCAGGCCGGTCTCCTCACCCCATCGCGGTGGCGAATCGTGCTGCGACACACGCTGCCCAACGCGATCGGCACACTGCCCGTCCTCGTCACCCTGGGGCTCGGTACCTCGATCCTGGGAGCGGCGGCGCTGAGTTTCCTCGGCTTCGGACCCCAGCCCCCGACGCCGGAGTGGGGAGCGCTGCTGGCCGAGGCTCGTGATGATCTCCGGATCGCGTGGTGGTCGGTGCTGTTCCCCGGTGTGGCCGTCACCGCGACCGTCATCGCGACGACGGTGCTCGGCCGCGCGGCACAACGCCGGTTCGAGCGGAGGGTCGCGCGATGACGCTCACCGTGGCCCGGTCCGAGGCAAGCGAGGGTGTCGTCACCGACGCGCTCGTCCGGGTCACCAACCTGCGCATCGCATTCGGTGCCGGACCCGAAGTGGTCACCGGGGTGGATCTCGAGATCCGCCGCGGTGAGGTCCTCGCCATCGTCGGTGAGTCCGGTTCCGGGAAGTCGGTCACCACACGCAGTCTCGTCGGTCTGGCCGGCGACACGGCACACGTCCGCGCCGACCGCTTCGAGGTCCTCGGCGAGGACGTGTCCGGTCATGGCGAGAAGGACTGGCGACGCCTGCGCGGGGTGGGTGTCGGCCTCATCCTGCAGGACGCACTGACCGCGCTGGACCCGTTGCGGACGATCGGGCGTGAGGTCGCCGAGGGTCTGACCAGCGGTCCCAGGGTGTCCCGGCGCGAACGCGCGGCCCGCGTCGACGATCTCCTCCGGTCCGTCGGTCTCGACGTCCCGGAGGTCAGGCGGAGGCAGCGGTCCTTCCAGCTGTCGGGCGGGCAGCGCCAGCGTGCGCTGATCGCCGCCGCCCTCGCCGGCGACCCCGACCTCGTGATCGCCGACGAGCCCACCACAGCGCTCGACGTCACCGTCCAGGCACAGGTCCTCGACCTGATCGTGGCGCAGGCGCGGGCGGGTCGCGCGGTGATCCTCGTCAGCCACGATCTCGCCGTGGTGTCGGCGGTCGCCCACCGGGTGCTCGTCATGCGTGAGGGCCGCATCGTCGAATCGGGTCCCGTCCGCCAGGTCATCGACGATCCGCGTGACCCCTACACACGAGCCCTGATCGACGCGGTGCCACGGGGTTCGGCGAGACCGCCGGTCGTGGCCGACGATCGCACCCCGGTGGTGTCCGCGGCCGGGCTCACCAAGTCCTACCGCGTCCTCGGACGGCCGGTGACGGCGGTCGGGGACGTCTCGTTCGACGTCCGGCCCGGGGAGGTCCTCGGCGTCGTCGGCGAGTCCGGGTCCGGGAAGTCGACCATCGCGTCGATGCTCACCGGTCTCACCCGTCCGGACGCCGGGGAACTCCGATTCCTCGATGCACCGCACCCCGCAGCGGCTCATATCGGCCAGATCGGTCTGGTGGCCCAGGATTCGGTGGCGTCATTCGATCCGCGGTACCTGGTCGGTGAGGTCATCGCCGAGGCGCTCGATGCCGCCGGCCTCCCGTCCGGGCGGTCCGGCTCCGCATCCCGTGCCGCCGAGGTCCGAAGGCTGCTCGACGCGGTTCACCTGCCCGCGGACGTCGCCGGACGCCATCCGCGCGAGCTGTCGGGCGGGCAACGCCAGCGGGTCAACATCGCCCGCGCGGTGGGTGCCCGGCCACGACTGATCGTCTGCGACGAACCGGTCTCGGCACTGGACATCTCGGTTCAGGCGCAGATCCTCGAACTCCTGCGGGAACTGGCCGAGACCGGCGATCTGGCCCTGGTGTTCATCTCCCACGACCTCGCCGTCGTCCGGCAGCTGTGTCACAGCCTGCTCGTGCTGCACCGCGGCCGCGTCGTCGAGCAGGGACCTGCCCGCGACGTGTTCGCGTCACCGTCCTCCCCCCATACCCGAGCGCTTCTCGACTCCATCCCCACCCTGCGGTCGGCCGCCGACCGCACCGACCCGGCCGATCCGGCCCCTGCCCGAAAGAGTTCCGACCGTGCGTAGCAGACAGACACGAAACAGCCTCATACACAACAGACTCCGTCGACTCATCGTCACAGTTGGCACGGTCGTCGGCCTGCTGGTGGTCGGCGCCTGTGCGGCCGACCCCGAACCCGGCAGCGGCGGCGGGGCGCCGTCGGGCGAGCCCGCACCGGGCGGCACCTTCACCATCGCCCTCGACAAGTACCCCGAACGCGGCCTGAATCCGCACTACGGGTCGGCGTTCGACGCGTCGCAGGTGCTGCGCAACACCTACGACAGCCTCATCTCCGAGGATGCCGACGAGAACTTCCACCCCTGGCTGGCGTCGTCGTGGACGATCTCCCCGGACGGTCGAACCTACGAGTTCCGCCTCCGCGACGGAGTCACCTTCTCCAACGGCGAGAAGCTCGACGCCGCAGCCGTCAAGGCGAATCTCGACGCCCTGCGCGATCCGAACTATCCGTCGTGGACGACCAACGGTCTCCTCCAGTACTCGAGCGTGTCCGACGTCGTGGTCGTCGATCCCACCACGGTGCGACTCACCTTGTCCCAACCGCGGGCCGACCTGCTGTCGACCCTGGCCGGGCTGAGCGGCGCGATCGTCGCGCCGAGCACTCTGCGCGGTGACAAGGCCACGCTGACCAGCGGAGCGGACATGATCGGCTCGGGACCGTTCATCCTGGACCGGGTCGTGCAGGGCCAGGAGATCCACTTCCGCAAGAACCCCGGCTACCGATGGGGTCCGGCGACCGCGCGTCACACGGGACCGGCTCACGTCGACGACGTCGTGGTCAAGTACGTCCCGGAGGCCTCGACGCGGGCCGGCCTGCTGCGCAGCGGTGAGGTCGACGCGATCGGGACGGTGAAGGCCACCGACATCCCGCTGTTCAAGGACGTGTCCGGCTTCCAGTACGCCCAGACCGGTTCCGCCGCATCGACGACCGTCATCATGCTCAACGTCACCGACGGCGCGACCCGGGACGTGCGGGTGCGGCGGGCGATCAGTCGTGGCGTCGACCTCGAGTCGCTCGTCGAGTCGGTCACAAAGGGTAGTCAGGAGCGTGCGTGGAGCCTGATCTCCCCGGACAGCAAGTACTTCGACGCCAAGTACGACGACGCGGCACCCGCCGATCTGCCTCTCGCGAAGAAGCTGCTCGACGAAGCCGGATGGCGGACCTCGGGCCAGGACGGGGACATCCGGACCAACGACGCCGGGCAGCGGCTGACCATCCGCCTCGTCGCGACGACGCCGACCTACCCGCAGGACGATGTCCTCAAGGCATGGCAGGCCGAACTCCGTCAGAACCTCGGCGTGGACGTCGAACTCAAGTACGTCGAGAACGCCCAGGTCTATGACCTCCTCGCGCAGAACGATTATCAGGCGTTCCCCCGGCAGGTCGGCGGTCTCGACCTGTCGCTGCAGTTGAACCGGGCCTTCGGGTCCACCAAACCCGATCTGACCTACGGCCAGATCGACGGGATCACCCTCGGCTCCATCGTCGGCGGCTCCAAGCTCGCCGATCCACAGGTCGACCGCTGGCTGCTCGATGCCACCCGCGCGACCGATCAGAACACGCGAAAGGAGTTGTTCGACAAGGTCACCGGATACATCCTCGACAACGCCGTCGCGATCCCGCTCTACACGGATCGCAACAGCGTCGCCGCGACGTCCGAGGTCCACGGGCTCACCTCACTGTTCGATCCACCCCGCAACTCGGTGAACGGCTGGGCGTACGACATCGCCGTCCGCACCGGCTAGCCGATCCACCACGAGTACGACGTCCGAAACCAGCAGTCCGACAACAGAAAGGCACGACGTGTCCATCACACTCGAAGAACTGTCGTTCGACCGCAACATCCCGCGCGGCATCGTCCATCGCGAATCCATCGCCGAGGTCTTCCTTACCGACGCCCAACAGACACCGGACGGGGCGACCTTCGCAGCGCAACTACCGCGCAACCACTCGTACTTCAGCGATCACCGAGGCACCGCGACCACCTACGACCCGCTCCTTCTGATCGAGGTGTTCCGCCAGGTGGCGATCTACTACGCCCACACCTTCGTGGGGGCCGACCGATCAGAGAAGTTCATCTTCGGGGCCGCCGACTTCGAGATCCTCGACGAGGAGACCCTGCGGATCGGTGCCTGCCCCGGACACTGCGTGATCGAGGCGCGCGTGGTCCACGAGAAGCTGCGTGAAGGCCAGATCATCGGTCTCACACTGGAGATGGTCGCCTCCATCGAAGGACGGGTCGCCGCCCGCGAGGCGATGACCTACCAGTGGATGCCGTCGGCGGCGTGGAAGAAGATCCGCAAACGCGGACGTGAGAGCCTGGGCCTCCCGCCGGAGCACACCATCCCGCCGGTGAGTCACGTCGCCCGGATGCGCCCGAACTCGGTCGGGCGCCACAACCCGCGCAACGCGATCCTCGCCAATCCCGAACTGGCCGGCCCACAACTCAACGCCCTCACCATCATCGACACCAACCACCCGTCGTTGTTCGATCATGCGCTGGACCACGTGCCCGGCATGCTGCAGTTCGAGGCCGCCCGACAGGTCGCGATGGCAGCGGCCAACGCGACGCTCGGCCTGGACACCAGCCGCATGGTGATGCATCGGTTGCGCATCGAGTTCACGAAGTTCGGCGAGTTCGAACGCGACACCGTCGCACGGTCCACCGTGGAAGCCGACGACGACGGTCGCGGTGCACTCGCCGACATCGAACTGACCCAGGACAGCGACGTGATCGCCACCGGCTGGGTGCATCTCAAACTCCTCCCGGTCGACGTCTGGACGATGGTCCAGTGACCGCAGCATCGAGAAACACGGAGACGGCCGCCCGTCGGGGACCGTTCGTGTGGTTCGACTTCGGCGGTGTCCTCTCGCCGGCGCTCGACGACCTGTTCGGTCTCTACGAGCAGAACACCGGCATCCCATCGGACGCGCTGAAGCGGGCGATCGCGGTCGTGGGGCAGGAATACGGGCTGCCCCCGCTGGCGCCCATCGAGTTGGCTCTGCTCGACGAACGCGACTGGGTCGCCCGGTTGCACCGGGCGTTACGGGCCGAGGACCCGGACCTCGACCTGTCCCGCAGCGAACCCGACTTCGGCAGACAGTGGTTCACCGGGCACGTCGTCAACGAGCCGGTGCGCGACCTCGCGATCGAACTCGCCGACGAGGGTCTGCGAGTCGGAATCCTCAGCAACAACGTCGTCGAGTGGGAGGCGTACTGGCGGCCGATGGTCGGGCTCGACGATGTGGTCACCGACCTCGTCGACTCCTGCAAGGTCGGTGTCCGCAAACCGGATCCGGAGATCTTCGATCTCGCTGCCCGCCGCAACGGCATCGACCCCGCGGACTGCATCCTCCTCGACGACCTCGAGGAGAACTGTGCGGCCGCACGGGAAGCCGGCTGGACCGCGATCCGCTTCGTGGACGCGGCCCAGGCGGTCCGGGATGTCCGGTCGGCGGTCGCGGCACGCCTGGTGGCGTGAACCTACCCGACGGCCTCGAGGTAACCGTCGGGTCGGATCAGCGCACTCACCCAGGGCTGCTCGGGGGTCACCTTGCCCGTGACCACCACCGGCCCGGGTACCGCTCGCTCCGCTCCCGGCACCGTGCTGATCCGGCCCGCTCGCTCCGCTCCCGGCACCGTGCTGATCCGGCCCGCTCGCTCCGCTCCCGGTACCGGGGCACTCACGTCCGGCCGAATCGCCACATACCGCCCCGCGGAGAGCAGTTCGGCCAGCGTGTGGACCGTGCCGTCGTCCTCGGTCACCACCAGGTCGTGCTGGAATCCGGCTTGGAACTGTCCGCTGATGAGCTCCGCGACCGCGTCGTGGATCGCCGGCACGGCCAGCATGGTCACCACCGCATCGCGGAGGTCGGTCTTCGCCGGGTCCATCATCCGCGACTGCAGGACGGTGTTGGCGACGACCGCCTCGGCCACCCCGACCCGCGAACGCGACCAGTCGTCGAGCATCGAGTCGTCTGCGGCACCGCTGCTCACCCAGGCGAGACGCCACCCGAGGGTGAAGGCGTCCTGCATCCCCGTGTTGAGTCCCTGTCCACCGAGCGGGTAATGGACATGGGCGGCATCACCGACGAGCAACAGCCGGCCGTCACGCATCCGGGTCCGGAGCCGGCCGTGGTCACTGAACCGGGTCAGGTGCGAGATCTTCTGCAGTTCAACAGTTCTGCCGAGAACTGCACCGAGGCGATCGACATACTCATCGGTCCCGGGGACGTCCCGGACGGTCGCGGGTCCCGAGAAGTCCATCGCGATGATCCGGGTGGGCCCACCGGGATCGGGGTTGTGCAGTGTCCACCCGGACGGGGTCGGGTGCCATCCGGGCGGTGGTGCGTCGGCCCCCGGGGCGATCGCCAGCCCGGCGATCGCGCTCATCGTGGCGGGGTAGGTGCGGGTGGGGAAGTCGCCGGCCGCGGCTACCGGCCCACGCGCGCCGTCGGCCCCGACCACCCAGTTCGCGTCGATCGTGACCGTGTCGCCGGCCTGCTCGGCCACGGCGTCGACCGTCACCGACGCGTCCCCGTGTCGGATGGCGGTCACGGTGTGGCCACGCAGGATTCGCGCACCGCTGATCCGGGCCCTGTGCTCGAACGCGGCTTCGAGGCGGGCCTGGGGGATGCCGGCGATCGGCGCGGCCTCGACGGCCGGTGCGGTGATCGAGAGCACCGGCTGGGCGGCGAACTGGAATGGGGTGCGTCGCGTCATGCATGCGTTCCGGACGATGTCGTCGGCGCGCACAGACGGCAGATACCCGCGCCGCGTGAGATGCGAGATCGAGCGCGCGTGCACCGTACCCGCCCGCGGCCGTTCGTCGACCTCGGTCCGTGTCTCGAACACCGTCACCGCGGTGCCCTGCTGTGCGAGTTCGGCGGCCAGCAGCATTCCGACCGGCCCACCCCCGACGATCACGACGTCGGTCCGACTCTGGGAACTGGCCATCTCGATGAGTCCTCCTGTTGCACCCGTACGACAGCGATGGTACCTACTAATAACATCGTAGCTACGATGCCGCTAGTCGTACTCCGCCCGATCGATCCACATGACCGAACGAAGGGAGATCCCATGTCGGCCACCACCGACGAGACCGCATCAGCCACCGCCACATCGGCCGAAGGGCAGTCCGAGGCGCCCAGTAGATGGACGCTGCCGATCGTCCTCGCGGCGCAGTTCGTCACCCCGACCGCGATCGCCGGCACCGCGATCGCATTACCGCTGATCTCACGTGATCTGGGCTCGAATCCCACTGCACTGCAATGGGTCGTCAACGGGTTCAACGTAGCCTTCGCACTCGCGACGCTTGTCTGGGGCGCGCTGAGCGACCGGATCGGCCACCGCACAACATTCGCCGCGGGAGCGGTTCTCGTGACCGTCGGCAGCGTCCTCAGTGCCGCCGCCCCCACACTCCTCGTCCTCGATGCCGCCCGGGTGGTCGCCGGCATCGGCGCTGCCGCGATCCTGACGGGGTCGAGTTCGATGCTGTCCAATGCCTTCGAGGGCGACCGACGCACGCATGCATTCGCCATCTTCGGCACGGTGAACGGCCTGGGTCTCGCTCTCGGACCGACCATCTCGGGTGTGCTCGTGTCGTTCGCGGGCTGGCGCGGGGTGTTCATCGTGCACGCGGTGATCCTGGCGGCGGCCGCCGTCGGCTCCCGGGTGCTCCCGGCCGCGCGACCGGTCGCCGGTGACAAGGCACCGATCCTGGACTTGTCGTTGCTCCGCAACCGGGAGTTCCTGGCGATGTGCCTTGTTCCCGTCGCCGGGTCCATCGGGTTCGTGACGCTCCTGACCTACCTGCCGTCCGCGTTCAGCGGTATCAAAGACCTGTCCGCGGGCGCCTCGGGTCTCGTGATGCTGGCGATGACGATCCCGGTACTGGTGGCTCCGCTCGCGGTGGCACAGTTGATCACCCGCGTCCGCGCGCTCACCGTCGGGGTGGTCGTCTACCTCAGCCTCGGTGCCCTCCTGCTGGGCAACGTGGGTGTCCTGCTGCTCACCGAGGAGCGATCGATCGCGTGGCTCATCGTCCCGATGATCCTGCTGGGCTTCGGTTTCGGTCTCCCGATCGGACTGGTCGACGGTCACGCCCTCTCCGTCGTGCCGGCGCAGAGGTCGGGAACCGCGGCGGGCCTGCTGAACTTCTTCCGGATCGGCAGCGAGGCGGTGTTCGTCGCCGGCTATGCACTGGTCCTCTCCACCGTGGTCGGCGCGCATCTCACCGGGGCGGCGGCCGACGACACCGCCGCCGGCCAGTTCGGGCATCCGGACGTCTATCGCGCGGCCTTAGTCACCACCGTCGGTGTGCTGATCGCGTTGCTCGTCGTCGTCACCATCGCCATCGTGGTGGTGCGCAGCCGGGATAGCCGCACCGCCGAGACCGCCACCACCGACCGTCCCGCCGAACAAGGAGATCTGAGATGACCAGCGCCACAGACACATCCGTCCGGTTCGACCTGCGTGCGATCCCGAACATCTCGCCGCCGCAGATGTACACCGCCATCGACGAACGGACGGCGGGCGGACTCGAACAGATTCGTCTGCCGAGCGGGCACGCGGCCGCACACCTGACGTCCTACGCGGACGTCCACAAGGTCCTCACCGACCTCACCTTCGCGCGGGCGGAGACCAACGTCGACGACGGCCCGACCTTCCTGCCGACGATCATGCCGACCGAGATGTTGCTGAACCTCGATCATCCCGATCACGGCCGGCTGAAGGGTTTCGTGGCGTCGGCGTACAGCGCTGCCACCATCGCCCGCCGCATCCCGAGTGTCCAGCGAGTGCTCGACGCAGCGGTCGCCGACCTGCGGACGCAGCATGCGGCGGGTGGGGCCGACCTGGTGGGCACGCTGCTCGATCCGCTCACCATCGGCGTCAACGTCGACTACCTCGGCATCCCGGCCTCCGACATCGCCTACTTCCGCCACCTCTCGCGGGAGATGCAGCTCGCGCACGACACCGACGTACCGCAGCTGCTGGAGGACTTCTGGACCCTCTACACCTACATCGGCGACCTGGTCGCCGGACGCCGGCCGGTCGAGCCCGGTCTGATCAGCGACCTGCTCGCCGCGCGTGACACGGTGTCGCCGCCGGTCACCGACGGTGAGTACGCGGCGATCCTGCTCGGATCGCTGGTCGGTGGTGATCAGAACATCCTGTCGGTGGTGACGAAGATCGCCTACGTGGCACTGGCGCGCCCGGAGCTGTGGAACCACCTGGTCGACAACCCGGACGAGATCCCGGCCGCCACCGAGGAACTGTTGCGGCTGCTGCCGCTCGGCCGGATCTCGACCTTCCCGCGGGTGACGACCACGGAGGTGAGGCTCGAGCACGGCGTCCTGTATCCGGGTGACGTGGTGTATGCCGATGCGCACGAGGCGAATCGGGATGCCGCGGTGTATCCGGATCCGTGGACGGTCGACGTGCGGCGCTCGGGGCGGCGGCACCTCCAGTTCGGGTACGGCATGCACCACTGCATGGGTGCGGCACTGGCGCGGATGGAGATCGTGGAGGTGCTCCGCCGGCTGACGTCGGAGTTCCCCGGATTGCGGCTCGCCGTCGATCCCGCCGAGGTCGAGTTCGAGACCGGGGTGCTGGTGCACCGTCCGGTGTCGTTGCCGGTCACGTGGTGACCTGACGCGCGGCCGGGGAGGTGCCGCAACCTCAGCCGGCCGGCGCGCGGTCCGCGGTATCGGCGGCGAGGATCGCGTCGAGCAGGCCCGGGAAGACCCGGTCCATGTCGTCGCGACGCAGTCTGGTCATCCGGCCGTTGCCGACGTCACGCTGCCAGATCAGCCCGGCCTTGCGGAGGACGCGGAAGTGGTGGGTCCGCGTGGACGGCGCCCAGGGGAGCCCGAACACGCTGCAGAACTGTTCGGCCCCCTGGGGTTCGGCGGCCAGCTGCGCGATCACACTCCGTCGGTTGGTGTCCGACAGTGCATGGAGCACCGCGGACAGGTCGAACTCGTCGACGTCGGGATGTCCGTCGGCATCGGCCATCGCGCACCTCTCTCCACATTCACACCGCCCGGCGTGCCTCCGTGCGGAACATACGAGAGCTATCGTACCTAGTCGTAGAGGACCGCGTCGCCGCGCTGCCGAAGCGCCTCCAACCCCGCGCGGAATTGCCGGAGGTAATCCGTCGAATGGCCTACCCAGTCGGTCATCTCGCCGACGATCCGCACCGGTTGTGCACTCCGGTACGAGTGGGTCGGGTTGCCGGGGAACTTTTTGTCGGTGACGTTCGGATCGTCATGTACGTCGTCCTGTGGTTCGACGACGTAGACCCGGGGGCGACCGTCGCCCACCGCCATCTCGGCTGCGAGGACCGCGCCGTCCAGCACCTTGGTCATGTAGACGTAGTTCGAGACGTGTTCCGGACGGTAGTTCGACCGGTGGCCCGGTGTCAGGAAGTCGCCGACGCGAAGGTCGGCCTTCGTGCCGTGAAAGTACGCCCCGGACTCGTGGACCCGGAAACGTTCCGGTGTGTCCGCCATATCTGCCATCGATCGCCTCCCGGTGTCGGTCGTCGAGCGATTGTGCACGGTCGCGGGGGCCTTGCCGCAAGCCCCTACTCCTCGCTTATGGTGAAAGGGGCGGGGTTCGGGGGCGGAGCACCACCCCCGAACCGTTCCCTCATCCTCCTTTCGAGAATCCTCACCACTGGTCGAAGCCGACGTTGACCTGGGGGTAGCCGGTGTCGATGTGTGGGTTGATCCAGTAGTTCTGGGCGTGTGGTCCCCAGATGGTGGTCATGTCGGTGTTGACGTTGTGGGGGTGGTTGGTGAGTTGGTAGTTGGCGGTGGGGCCGAACAGTCCGATGCGGTAGATGGCGTTGACGTCGAGGTGGTTGTTGTAGGGGGCTGTGGCGGTGATGGTTTCGGTGGCGCCGGGGTAGAGGATGTGTTGGGGTGCGTTGACCCATTGGCCGCCGTCGGCGTTGGCGCCTTGGAGGTATTCGGGCTTGTCGGTGTGGTTGGTGATGGTCATGGCGACGGTGGGTTCGCCGGGGCGGGTGATGGGCAGGGTGCCGGCGTGGGCTGCTCCGGCGGCGCCGAGGGCGATGCCGGTGGCGGCGGCGAGTCCGAGGGTGGCGGTGGCGATGCGGGTGGTGGTCTTCATGGTGTGCTCCCGGTGTGGTGGTGGGGTTGTTTCGGTGACACCAATGACTTTGCTCGCCGGGGGCGGTGTGTGGTTTCCGCTGACCGGGTGATGGAGGGGTTGAATCGCACCTCCACCGATCGGGGGACACGCCCTCACTGTTCGCGGGCGGGTACCTCCACGATGGCGACCGTGCCGCCGCGGGGGTGGTCGGCGAGCGACATCGTGCCGCCGGCCCCCTCGATCCGCACTCGTCGCGAGGCAAGTCCGATGTGGCCCTTGGCCTGTCGCTGCCGCATCAGCTCCTCGACGTCGACGTCGGCGGGCAGGCCGACACCGTCGTCGACCACGACGAGTCGCGCTCGCCCGTCGTCGAACTCGGCGGTGACCTCGACGGTTGTGGCGGAGGCGTGTTTGGCGACGTTGGCCAGCAGTTCGCGAGCGGTGGCGAATATCAGCGGATCGACCGAGGTACGAAGCCCCGGTGGCCATCCGGCGGTGTCGACGGAGACCGTGGGTGCTCCGGCGCGGCTGCCGAACGACGACGCGAGATCGGTCAGGGCGACCGCCAGCCCGGCTTGCTCGAGCACCGCCGGGTGCAACTCGCTCAGCGTCGAACGCAGGAGTTGGGCCGCGTCGCGCAGCGCACCGTCGACGCGGTCGAGGGTCACGGGGTCGGCAGAATCACGGAGCGTGGCGAGTTCCTGACGCGCGGCCAGCACGTACTGCAGGGCGCCGTCGTGGAGATTGTCGGCGAGATCGCGCCGTTCGCGCTCCTCGATCTCCATCGTCGCATCGAGCAGTCGGGCGCGTTCGGCGGCGAGCGCCCCGATCGTCCGCACCCGGGATCGCTGCAAGCGGGACAGCAGGATCGCGCCGACGGCCAGCGCCGCGACGACGAGGATGCGCAGCACGATCACCGACCACGGTTCGCCGTTCGACGTGCGGGCCAACGCGGAGGAGACGGCGTACACCGCGGTCGTGACGACCACCACCGCGGCACATGTCCTGGGCTGCAGGGCGATCGCCGCGATCATCGGCACGAGGACGAAACCACTGAGGAGAACGTCGGTGGTCCAACTCAATTCGTTGGACCGGCTCGCCGCGACGGCGAGTGCGGTGAGCAGGAGAAGGTCGATGGGCAACGCGATCCACGAGTAACGGATCATCGCCGACTCGTGGCGGACCACGACGACCGCTCCACCGATACACCACGCCGCGTACAGGATTGCGGTCACGACGCTGAACGTCTCCGCGTGCGCGGGTGGATCGAGACTGACGGTCAGCAACACGAACACCGACAGGAACAGCCGCAGGACCACCTGAATCCGAATACCGCGGATCGCGTGATCGATCAGGATGTCGTGGATCCTCGGCTCGTCGGCGAACTCGTCGAGGCCGAGATACCGAGTGGCCCCGGCGATCTTGTCGTCACCGCCGACGTCGACCCCTCGACTCGAGGAGGCCGCGCTACTCGAGGAGGCCACGGCGCATCGCTTCGGCCACCGCCGCCGCACGGTCGGACACCCCGAGCTTCTCGTACAGACGCTGCGTGTGCGTCTTGACCGTCGACGCACCGATGTAGAGCTCGGCGGCCACCTGCGGAATCGATTGCCCCCGTGCGAACCCGGTGAGGACCTGTCGTTCCCGTTCACTCAGCGCGGGCGCATCGCGCTGGGTCTGCGCCCGGATCTCGCCGGCCAGTCCGGCGGCGAGCTCCGGTGGCACCACCGTCTCGCCCTTGGCCACCCGGGTCACCGCGCCGACGATGTCGTCGCGATCGGCATCCTTCGACAGATAACCGGCCGCACCCTCCTGGAGCGCCCGGAAGACGATCGGCCCGTCGGTGACCGCGGAGAGCAGCAACACCCGCGTCGGCAGCCCGTCGCGCGAGACGGCATGCGCGACCTCGACGCCGGTCATGAGCGGCATCTGATGGTCGACGACCGCGACGTCGGGTTTCTCCTGCCGGATCAGCTCGAGCCCCGCCATGCCGTCGGCGGCCTCGCCGACGACCCGCACCCGCCCACTTGCCGTCAGGCCGCGGGACACCCCGTCGCGGAAGAACGGGTGGTCGTCGACGACGACGACGGTGACGAGGCTGTCCATCGGCCCAGGATATGTGGAGGAACGGCTGGAACCGGGTCGAACGGCGCTTCGAGCGAGGGGGTGCCCCGACCACACTGTCCGCCGCCGGTCGCGCATCGCGGCGCGGTTTGGCAACCTCGGACCGGGGACGGGGGACCGATACCGAGGATCGGAGTGGGGGATGTACCGACCGGACTTGCACCTGGGAGCGCTGCGGGGCCCGCTCCCGCGATCGCCGCTGCACGTGCTGCGAACCTATCTCGCGGTGACATCGCTGCTGTACGCGATCGGGGTGGCCCTCACGCTGTTCCCGGTCGACGACTCGGCGACGCTGTCCGACCCGACCGGGGGATTCGTCGCCGTGGCGCTGGGCATCGCGGCGCTCGGCTGGCTGTCCGTGCGTCCGCAGCGCCCGCTCCCGGCCGTGATCGCGGCCTGTGCGGCGACCCCCGCGGTGATGGCGTTCCACGAGCTGATCAGTGCTGAGTTCCTGTGCATGGTCGCGGCGATGTTCCTGGCGATGTACCTGCGCGCCACCTTTCCGCGCCGGCAGGCGTGGGCGCTCATCGGTCTGCTGACCGTCGCGTGCGTCGTCGCATTGGCAGTGGCACCTGCGCCCAAGTACCTCAGCACGTACATCGTCGTCGCCGTCGCCATCCCGGCGGCCGCCGAGTCGTTCGGACTGCTGACGCGGACGCTGCTCACCGCGGTCTGTACGGATCCGGTCACCGGTGTGTTCAACCGGGCGGGTTGGGAACTCGCCACCAGCGGGCTTGTCGACGGGCGTCGGTCGGCCGCGGCGATCACGGTGATCTCACTATCGATCGACCACGACGCGACGGCCACCGACACGCTCGGTCGCGAGGCGGCGGATCAACAGCTCGTGCACCTGGCCCAGACCTGCGTCGATCTGCTTCCCACCGAGACCGCCATGGCACGCCTGGGTGATTCCGACTTCGCGATCTGCCTCGTCCACGATGACGACGGCCCGCCCGGACAGGCAGCGGACCTGATCGCCGAGCTACGCCGCCGACTACCGGCCTCGTCGCTGGGCGCCGCGACGGCGCCCGCGCCGGCGGCGAACATCACCGCCCTCCATGCGCAGGCGTCGTCGCGGCTGGCGTCGGTCCGACGCAACAGGGCCCGACGGTCCGATCAGCCGGACCCGCAATGACATCGTCGACGGCGACATGACCGAATGAGATCGACTCGACCTCCCGACGTCGATCGAACCCCGTAGGTTTCCGGGACATACCGCTAGGGTCGGGGGATGGCCGGATGGTTCGATGAGCGGATCGTCGAGACCGGTCGTCTGCCGTTGTTCTTCCTTCTGCTCGCCTTCGTCCTGACCTTCCTGTTCATCCGGTTCAGCGTGCGGATGATCCGCGCGGAGGTCAGCTGGTGGCCCGGGAACGTGACACCCGGCGGGGTGCACGTCCATCACGCCTTCTTCGGCATGATGGCGATGCTCCTGTCCGGCTTCGGTTTCGTCGCGGTCGACCCGCTGCGCACGCCGGTCATCGACTGTGTGCTGGCGGTCGCGTTCGGCATCGGCGCGGCCCTGGTGCTCGACGAGTTCGCGCTCATCCTCCACCTCCGCGACGTCTACTGGGCGGAGGAGGGCCGGACGTCGATCGACGCGGTGTTCGTCGCGATCGCCATCGGCCTGCTCTTCCTCCTGGGCTTGCAGCCGTTCGGGGCGTTCGAGGTCGTCGGGGACATCCGGAAGGAGGACGGGCTGGTGGCGCGGCTCGTGGCGGCGGGTGTCGTCGTGCTCAACGTGCTCCTGGCAGTCGTCACCCTCCTCAAGGGCAAGGTGTGGACGGGCCTCGTGGGCATGTTCGTCCCGGTTCTGTTGTGGTTCGGTGCCGCCCGGCTGGCACGCCCGCGATCACCGTGGGCCCGGTGGCGGTACAAGAACCGTCCCCGCAAGATCGCTCGGGCGATCGGGCGAGAGCAGCGGTATCGAGAACCGCTGATGCGATGGAAGATCGTCGTGCAGGAGGCGGTGGCAGGCCGATTCGGGGTGCCCGACACCCTCGCGCCCGTCCCCGACCCGACGCCGGCCCCGACCGCGGTCGGCGTGGTGACGGAAGCGGTACCGAGCGCCCTGGCGACCGCGATCCGGTGGCGGCGTACGCGGCGGGCGTTGCGCACCGTCCCGATCTGGCGGCTGCCGGTCGTGCTCGTGACGTTCGCGATCGTCGCGGCGTGGACGACGGTGGGTTTCGACGAACTGCTCGAACTCGAGGTCGACCCCGGAACACTGGCCACGCTGCTCAGCGTGATCGCCGGTTCGATGGCGACGCTGACCGGTCTCGTGTTCACCGCTGTCACCCTCGCGATGCAGTTCGGGGCGTCGTCGATCTCGGTGCGGGTGATCCCTATGCTGCAGCAGGAACCCGTCATGCGGTGGTCCACCGGCTTCTTCCTCGCGACCTTCGTCTACAGCGTGATCATCGCGATCGACCTGTCGGTGGGTGGCCCCGACGAGCCGACTCCGGGTCTGTCCACGGCGATCGCGTTCATGCTCACGACGATCAGCGCGTACCTCTTCATCGCGCTCGTCGGCAAGGTCGGGACGATCCTGAACACCGCGCGCCTGCTGCAGTGGATCGCCGACGACGGCCGGTCGGCGATCGTCCGGCAGCTACCGCCGCCGACAGCGCACGACGAGACCACGGCCCCAACCGCTTTCGACGACCAGGTCGTCGTCGAGACCACACCCGACCGGGGCGATGGGGGAACAGATCCGGGCGCGGAGATCGAGGCGGAGCGCACACAGATCAGGCTGGGGGAGGTGACCGCGCGCGGTCGGGTGCTCCTGGCGGTCAACGGTGACCGCCTGCGGCGATATGCGGCTTCCTGGGACGTGCGGATCAACCTGCTGGTCGCCGTCGGCGACCATGTCCCGCACGATCTCCCGGTCGTCGAGATCGTCGGCGACCCGGCACGGGTGGAGACGCGCCGGGTGCTGGCCTGCCTGCTGTTCGGTGACACCCACCAGCCGTCGGTGAGTCCCGCCGCGGCGCTGCAGGCGATCTCGGACATCGCGCTCAAGGCGATGTCCGCGGGCAGCAACGACCCGAGCGTCGTGGTGCAGGCACTCGACCACACCGAGGATCTACTGCTGCTGCTGGCACCGCGGCTGTGCGGCGAACCGACTGCACCGGGCACCTCGGTGCGCGGCATCCGCCGCAGTTGGGCGGACTACGTCGCGATCGGGACCGACGAGATCCGCCGGCACAGCACCGGCCAGGTGCAAGTGCAACGCCGGTTGCGCGCGCTGTTCGAGTCCCTCCTCGACGGATGCGGCCCGGCGCAGCGCGTCCCGGTGACCGAGCGGCTGGCCGTGCTCGACGCTCAGGTCGCGCGCGACTGGTCCGACGACCTCGACCGGCGACTCGCCGCGGCGGCGGACCGGCAGGGTTACGGTTCCGAATTCGGCCGGTGAGGGTGCGCGGATAGATCACGCGAATCGGACACAGCCGATACCCTGGGTTTCGTGCTCGCGTCCCGGTCCGCCGATCGTCGCGCGGTGGTCGACGAGATGCGCGAGTTCGGCGCCCTGCGCACCGCCACTGCCCGGACCGCCGGTTGACGGCCCGCCGCCCGACCAGCCCGTCGCCGATCAGCCCGAAGGTGGTCCGATGACCCTCACCACGCCCCCCACCCCCGCCCCCGTCGACATGGCGCACCACGCCCACCTCACCGGCGTGTTCGCCCCGCAGCGCGAAGAGGTCGATGTCGCCGACCTGCCCGTCTCCGGAGAGATCCCCGCGGATCTGCGGGGCAGCTATCTCCGCAACGGCCCCAATCCGCGCTTCGACCCGATCGGATCCTTCGTCTACCCCCTCGACGGCGACGGCATGGTGCACCGGATCAGCATCGACGACGGTCGGGTCGGGTACACCAACCGTTTTGTCCGGACCCCGATGGTCCTCGCGGAAGAGGCTGCCGGACATGCCCTCTGGTCAGGACTCACCGACGGATACACGCCGCCGGCGAGTATGGTGGGCGACGAACTCGCCGGCACGTATCGCGAACTGCCCGACATCAACATCGTCCGGCACGGCGGACGCCTGATGGCGATGGCCGAATCCGACCGTCCCTATCTGCTCGAACCGTCGTCGCTGGCGACCCTGGCCAAGACCGACTGCGACGGTGCGATGCGGGTGGGTAGCACCGCCCACCCGAAGATCGACCCGGCCACCGGCGAGATGGTCTTGTTCAACTACGGGCTCGAGGCGCCGTATCTGACGTGGTCGGTGGTCGCCGCGGACGGGACGACGACCACCGGCCCCACTCCGGTCGACGGACTCGACAAGCCGGTGATGATCCACGACATGGCGCTGACGTCTCGATACCTCGTTCTCTTCGTGTGCCCGTTGATCTTCGACCTCGAAGGCGTGATGACCGGTGGGTCCCTGCTGTCGTGGCAGCCCGACGACGGCACGCGCATCGCGCTCATCCCGCGCGACGGTGGTCCGGTGCGCTGGGTGCACACCGACCCGTTCTGGGTGTGGCACTTCGCCAACGCCTTCGACGGCCCGGGACCCGAGGACGGCGTGACCGTCGACTACGTCGAATGGAGCTACCCGGGCGGTTTCGCCGACGAACCGCGGCCGGCGACCTCGGCGCTCACCCGCGCGATCATCCGCCCGGATGGGACGATCACCCGGAATACGGTCAGCGACAACGCCTTCAACATGGAATTCCCACGGGTCGACGACCGCCTGCTCACCCGGGACCACCACCGGATCGCCTCGGTGGCCAAGGGTCCGCGCGACAGTGGTGCCAGCGACAGCCTCTGGTTCCACGATCTCTCCGCCGGTACCGAGACCTTCTGGAGCCCCGGAACCGCCATCGGCGAGCCGATCTACATCCCGGGTACCGAACGCGACCACTGGGGCGCGATCGGCACGGATCCCGCCGACATGCGTTCGTACTTCTACCTTCTCGCCGCCGACGACCCCGCAGCCGGGCCGGTGGCCACCGTCGAACTGCCGATCCGCGTCCCCGCCGGGCTCCACGGCGCCTGGCTCGCGGACCCGGCCTGACGACAAACCCACCCTATTTCCGCAAACCCACCCCGTCCGAGCGTGGTGGGTTTGCGGAAAAGGGGTGGATTTGCGGGCCTCAGGAAGCCGGCGCCGTCACCGCGATGAACCGGGCCGCGGTGTCGATCGCCGACCGCGCTTCGGCCGACAGTCTTGGGATCAGCTGGAAGACGTGCCCCTGATCCGGCCACGCCTGGATCACCGAAACCCCGCCGGCGCCGACGATCTCATCGTGGGTGGCCCGGGCGTCGGCGCCCATCACCTCGCGTGCCCCGTACTGGATGAGGGTCTTGGGTAGACCCATGTCCCGGGTCAGCCGGACGCGCATCCGAGGGTGATCGGGGTCTGCGGCCCTGGTGTAGAGCCGCAGGATCTTCCGCGCGGACATCGCGTCGATGATCGGGTCGCGCACTCCGGTGCGCTGGTTGCGTACGGCCAGGTCGAATGTGGGGTCGTAGAGCGGCGAGAACAGCACCATCGACCCCGGCTGCGGGGTTCCGGTCGCGTGGTTGACGGCGAGCAGGTCGAGCGCGAGGTGACCGCCGGCGGAGTCGCCCGCGACCACGATGTCCTCGGCGCGGTACCCCTGTGACAGGAGCCAGCGATAGCCGCGGATGGTGTCGTTGCCCGCGCACGGCCACGCGTGTTCGGGGGCGAGCCGGTAGTCGAGGCTGAACGCGGGCAGACCGGTCTTGTTGCCGAGCCGGCCGACCAGGCCGCGGTGCGTTCGCGGCGAGCACACGACGTACCCGCTCCCGTGCAGGTAGTAGACGATCCGCGTGCCGGGGGCCGGGGCGGCGGCGTGCCGGCCGATGACCCATTCGCCGCGGACCTGCCCGCCGCGAAACGTCTCGCGCACGAGATCCACCCGGGTGTTGGCCGGTGGCGGGTTCATCCGCTCGATCGTCCGGTTGAGGGCCGGACGGGTCCGCTGGATCATCTGTGCCGTCACCCGGGGATGGCTGACCCCGGCTGCGGCCATCATCGGCCAGGCGACGCGGGCCAGGTAGGCGTTGACCGCCCGGGAGCGGCGCGAACCATGGGGTGCGACGCCGAGGTGACCGAACGGATGCTCGACCGCTGGGTCGAAGGCGGGTTCATCCGCCGGCACAGTGACACTCATCACCTGACGGTAGATGTTCGGCGTTTCCCGCGGGGTGAGATTCCGCGGGCGAGATCCGGCCGCAATCCGATCGCGACCGACGAAGCCCGCAACCCCTCGCCGCGAGCGCTGCCGAGACCGTGGCCGGGGTGGCCCCGAAACGCCAGATCCCCGTCTGACGTGCACCTGAGGTGCTGTTGTGGTATCCGGATTTCTTGACTCGGCCCTCCGCGTGGAAAAATGGCTCACAATGCTCATACGGCTGCCCGGGGGCGCTCTGGCGTGCTGCGCGCGGTAGTTGCGATGAGCAGGGTGGTTCGGGCCCCGACGACGCGGCTCGAAGGGACCGTCAGCAACGGCGCTGACCGGGACTCACCGCCGCTGTGATCGTCGGCTCCGCCCAGGTCAGCCCCGATGCGGGCGGATGACGACGACGCCGGGGACATCGTGGTCCGCGGCCCGACACGGCCGGGTGTGGCCCCAGACATTGACGACGGGTAGTGCGTGCACCCCTCGCGCGCAAAGTGAGGCGAACTATGAAGCAGGCTCCGGGACCGGTGGGTCTCTACGACCCACGCAACGAGCACGACTCGTGTGGCGTGGCGTTTGTCGTGGACATGCACGGACGGCGCAGTCGCAGCATCGTCGACAAGGCGATCATGGCGCTGGTGAATCTCGAGCACCGCGGCGCCGCGGGCGCCGAGCCGAACACCGGCGACGGTGCCGGCATCATGATCCAGGTCCCGGACCGTTTCCTGCGGGAGACCGTCGACTTCGAGCTGCCCGCGGAAGGCAGCTACGCGACCGGTATCGCATTCCTGCCCCAGGGGTCGGAGGACGCCCGCCTCGCCTGCGAGGGTGTGGAGAAGGTCATCGAGGCCGAGGGTCTGACCCTGCTCGGGTGGCGCGAGGTGCCCACCAACGAGAGTTCGCTCGGTGCGCTCGCCCGCGACGCCATGCCGACCTTCCGTCAGGTGTTCGTCGGCGGCGCCGAGGGCATGGAACTCGAGCGTCGTGCCTACGTCGTGCGCAAGCGCGTGCAGTACGAGCTGGGCAACAAGGGCGCCGGCGCCGACGGCCCGGGCCGCGAGACCGTCTATTTCCCCAGCCTGTCCGGACGAACCTTCGTCTACAAGGGCATGCTGACGACCCCGCAGCTGCGGGAGTTCTACGTCGACCTGCAGGACTCGCGTGTCGAGAGCTCGCTCGGTCTGGTGCATTCGCGCTTCTCCACCAACACCTTCCCGTCGTGGCCGCTGGCACATCCGTTCCGCCGCGTCGCCCACAACGGCGAGATCAACACCGTCACCGGTAACGAGAACTGGATGCGGGCCCGCGAGGCGCTCATCGACACCGAGGCCTTCGGGGCCGACGCGGCGTCGAAGATCTTCCCGATCTGCACCCCCGGCGCGTCGGACACCGCGCGCTTCGACGAGGTTCTCGAGCTGCTCCACCTCGGTGGACGCTCGCTCCCGCACGCCGTGCTCATGATGATCCCGGAGGCCTGGGAGCGTCACGAGTCGATGAAGCCCGAGCACCGGGACTTCTACCGCTACCACTCCGCTCTGATGGAGCCCTGGGACGGCCCGGCGTCGGTGTGCTTCACCGACGGCACCGTCGTGGGCGCCGTGCTCGACCGAAACGGACTGCGCCCCAGCCGGGTCTGGGTCACCAAGGACGGCCTCGTGGTGATGGCCTCCGAGGTCGGCGTACTCGACATCGACCACTCCGACGTCGTGCAGAAGATGCGTCTGCAGCCCGGCCGGATGTTCCTCGTGGACACCGCGGCCGGCCGCATCGTCGACGACGAGGAGATCAAGGACGAGCTCGCCGGTGAGCACCCCTACGGGGAGTGGCTCGAGCAGGGACTCGTGCCGGTCGACGACATCGAGGCGCCGCCGCACCAGCACATGCCGCACGACCGTGTCGCCTTGCGCCAGCAGGTCTTCGGCTACACCCGCGAGGAACTCGACCTCCTGGTCGCGCCGATGGCGAAGACCGGCGCCGAGGCCCTCGGCTCGATGGGCACCGACACCCCGATCGCGGTGCTCTCCAAGCGTCCGCGCATGCTGTTCGACTACTTCCAGCAGCTGTTCGCGCAGGTGACCAACCCGCCGCTCGACGCGATCCGCGAGGAGATCGTGACCAGCGTCGGCGGCACCATCGGCACCGAGGCCGACCTGCTGAACCCCGGCCCGGAGTCGTGCCGGCAGATCGAGCTGACGTCGCCGGTCCTGGACAACGACACTCTCGCCAAGCTGGTGGAGATCAACTCCAACGACGCGCTGCCCGGCTTCCGCAGCGTGCACATCCACGGCCTCTACCCGGTCGCCGACGGCGGTGCCGGACTCCGCAAGGCGCTCGACGAGGTGCGCGCCAAGGTCAGCGCCGCGATCGACGACGGCGCGAACCTGGTCATCCTGTCCGACCGCGAGTCCGACGAGACCTACGCACCGATCCCGTCGCTGCTCCTCACGGCTGCGGTGCACCACCACCTGGTGCGTGAGCGCAAGCGCACCCAGGCCGGCCTGATCGTCGAGTCCGGCGATTGCCGTGAGGTCCACCACGTCGCCGCGCTCGTCGGTTTCGGTGCGGCAGCGGTGAACCCGTACATGGCCTTCGAATCGATCGAGGACATGATCGAGCGCGGCGTGCTCGGCGACCTCGACCTGGCCACGGCGCAGAAGAACTACATCAAGGCCGCCGGCAAGGGTGTGCTCAAGGTGATGAGCAAGATGGGCATCTCGACCATCGCCTCCTACACCGGCGCGCAGCTCTTCCAGGTGATCGGTCTGTCGCAGGAGACGGTCGACGAGTTCTTCACCGGACTCAACAGCCAGCTCGACGGCATCGGCCTCGACGAGATCGCCGACGACGTCGCGGTGCGTCACGCCCTGGCGTTCTCCGATCGTCCCTCCGAGCGCGCGCACCGCGAGCTCGAGGTGGGCGGCGAGTACCAGTGGCGTCGTGAGGGCGAGTACCACCTGTTCAACCCGGACACGGTGTTCAAGCTCCAGCACTCCACGCGCACCGGCCAGTACAAGGTGTTCAAGGAGTACACCAAGCTGGTCGACGACCAGTCCCGGCAGATGGCCTCGCTGCGTGGCCTGTTCGACTTCAACTTCGGCGATCGCGACCCGATCCCGATCGAGAAGGTCGAGCCGGCGAGCGAGATCGTCAAGCGGTTCTCGACCGGTGCGATGAGCTTCGGCTCCATCTCCGCCGAGGCCCACGAGACCCTGGCGATCGCCATGAACCGTCTGGGCGGCCGGTCGAATTCCGGTGAGGGCGGCGAGGATCCGCGTCGCTTCCATCACGACGAGAACGGCGACTGGCGGCGCAGCGCGATCAAGCAGGTCGCCTCGGGACGCTTCGGTGTCACCTCGCACTACCTGTCGAACTGCACCGACATCCAGATCAAGATGGCGCAGGGCGCCAAGCCCGGTGAGGGCGGCCAGCTCCCGCCGCACAAGGTGTACCCCTGGGTCGCCGAAGTCCGTGGTTCGACGCCGGGTGTCGGTCTGATCTCCCCGCCCCCGCACCACGACATCTACTCGATCGAGGATCTCGCTCAGCTGATCCACGACCTGAAGAACGCAAACCCCAAGGCGCGCATCCACGTCAAGCTCGTCAGCGAGGTCGGCGTGGGCACCGTCGCGGCCGGTGTGTCGAAGGCGCACGCCGACGTGGTCCTCATCTCCGGTCACGACGGCGGCACCGGCGCCACCCCGCTGACCTCGATGAAGCACGCGGGAGCGCCCTGGGAGATCGGCCTCGCCGAGACCCAGCAGACCCTGCTGCTCAACGGTTTGCGCGACCGCATCGTGGTGCAGGTCGACGGCCAGCTCAAGACCGGCCGGGACGTCGTCGTCGCCGCCCTGCTCGGTGGTGAGGAATTCGGTTTCGCAACCGCGCCGCTGGTGGTCTCCGGCTGCATCATGATGCGCGTGTGCCACCTGGACACCTGCCCCGTGGGCGTGGCGACCCAGAACCCGCTCCTGCGTGAGCGTTTCGCGGGCAAGCCGGAGTTCGTCGAGAACTTCTTCATGTTCATCGCCGAAGAGGTCCGGGAACTGCTGGCGCGCCTCGGCTTCCGCACCCTGCAGGAAGCCGTCGGTCACGTCGAGGCACTCGACACCACCAAGGCGCTGGCGCACTGGAAGTCGGAGAAGGCCGGCAAGCTCGACCTGTCGTCGATCCTGACGATGCCGGAATCGCCGTTCATGAACCAGGATCTGTACTGCTCGGGCGTGCAGGATCACGGGCTGGAGAAGGCGCTCGATCAGCAGCTGATCGCGCAGAGCCGCGAGGCGATCGACCACGGTACCCGGGTGTCCTTCACCTCGAAGATCACCAACGTCAACCGCACCGTCGGCACGATGCTGGGCCACGAGGTGACCAAGGCCTATGGCGCACAGGGTCTTCCCGACGGGACGATCATCGTCGACTTCACCGGCTCGGCGGGCAACAGCTTCGGCGCCTTCGTGCCGAAGGGTGTGACGCTGCGCCTGGAGGGTGATGCCAACGACTTCGTCGGCAAGGGACTGTCGGGTGGCCGTCTGGTGGTTCGCCCGGCGCGCAACGCGCCGGACGACTTCGTCGCCGAGCGGAACATCATCGCAGGCAACGTGATCGGGTTCGGTGCCACCGCGGGCAAGATCTTCCTGCGCGGCATCGTGGGCGAGCGCTTCTGCGTCCGCAACTCGGGGGTCACGGCGGTCGTCGAGGGCGTGGGCGACCACGGCTGCGAGTACATGACCGGCGGGCGCGTCGTCGTCCTCGGAGAGACCGGCCGCAACTTCGCGGCGGGCATGTCCGGCGGTATGGCCTTCGTCTACGACCCCGAGGGCAAGCTGGCCGACAATCTCAACACCGAGCTCGTCGACCTCGAGCCGCTCGTCGACGAGGACGTCGAGTTCCTCTCGGCGATCATCGACGAGCACCGTGCCGAGACCGATTCCCCGGTCGCCGCGGCACTTCTCGACGACTGGGACACCGCCCAGACCAAGTTCGCCAAGGTCATGCCACGCGACTTCAAGCGCGTGTTGCTGGCCATCTCCGAGGCGGAGAAGACCGGGCGAGACGTGAACGAAGCGATCATGGAGGCCGCACGTGGCTGACCCCAGAGGATTCCTCAAGCACCCCGAGCGGGAGCTGCCCGACCGCCGCCCGGTGGATCTGCGTCTGCTGGACTGGAAAGAGGTCTACACCGACTTCGACAAGGGCCACCTGAAGACGCAGGCGAGCCGCTGCATGGACTGCGGTATCCCGTTCTGCCACAACGGTTGCCCGCTCGGGAACCTCATTCCCGAGTGGAACGACCTGGTCTACAAGGACCAGTGGCGCGACGGCATCGAGCGTCTGCACGCGACGAACAACTTCCCGGAGTTCACCGGCCGTCTCTGCCCGGCTCCGTGCGAGGCGTCGTGTGTGCTGGGGATCAACCAGCCGCCGGTCACCATCAAGCAGGTCGAGGTCGAGATCATCGACAACGCCTTCGACAACGGATGGGTCACCCCCGTCCTGCCGTCGGCGAAGACCGGCAAGGCGGTCGCCGTCGTCGGCTCCGGACCTGCGGGACTGGCTGCGGCGCAGCAACTCACGCGTGCCGGACACGACGTGACGCTGTTCGAGCGGGCCGACCGCATCGGTGGTCTGCTCCGCTACGGCATCCCCGAGTTCAAGATGGAGAAGCGCCACATCGACCGACGTCTGGCGCAGATGGAGGCCGAGGGCACCGTCTTCCGCACCGGCGTCAACGTGGGCGTCGACATCACCGTCGAGCAGCTCCGCGCCGATTTCGACGCGGTGATCCTCGCCAACGGATCGACCATCGGCCGCGATCTGCCGATCCCCGGCCGCGAACTCGACGGCATCCACCAGGCCATGGAGTTCCTGCCGCAGGCCAACCGGGTGCAGCTCGGCGACACCGTCGAAGGCCAGATCTCGGCGAAGGGCAAGAAGGTCATCATCATCGGCGGTGGCGACACCGGCGCCGACTGCCTGGGCACCTCACTGCGCCAGGGGGCCGAGATCGTCCACCAGTTCGAGATCATGCCGAAGCCGCCGATCGAGCGTGCCGAGTCGACCCCCTGGCCGACCTACCCGCTGATGTACCGCGTGTCGTCGGCTCACGAAGAGGGCGGCGAGCGCGTCTTCTCGGTCAACACCGAACAGTTCCTCGGTGAGGACGGCAAGGTCACCGGTCTCAGGGCCCACGAGGTCGTCATGCGCGACGGACGCTTCGAGAAGGTCGAGGGTTCGGACTTCGAGCTCGAGGCCGACCTCGTGCTGCTCGCCATGGGCTTCGTCGGTCCCGAACGCGAGGATCTCCTCGACAAGATGGGCGTCGACTACGATCCCCGTGGGAACGTGAAGCGCGACAACAACTTCGCCGCCGTCGGGCAGCCGGGCGTCTTCGTCGCCGGTGACGCCGGTCGCGGACAGTCGCTCATCGTGTGGGCCATCGCCGAGGGCCGGTCGGCCGCAGCGGCCGCCGACAAGTTCCTCACCGGGGCGTCGGAGCTGCCCGCGCCGATCGTGCCGACGCAGGTCGCGCAGCGCTGACCGCGCGCCTCGCACAGAGCAGAACACAGAACTCCCGCTCGCCCGTTTGGGGGTGGGCGGGAGTTCTGCGTGTGAACGGTGACCGTGCTGGGTAGGTATCTCCCGCCCTACACTCGCCTCATCGCTGTCGGCCCTCACCGGCCAGTACGAAGGGAACGGACCATGCGTCGGATCGTCGCGACCATGTGCGCGCTGTTGTGTGCCGTCCTGGCCGGAGGAGGCCTCGCCGTCCCGAAAGCCGACGCCGCGCCGCGAGGATGCCCCGAGATCTACGTGCTCGCCGTGCCCGGAACGTGGTCCAACGGCGCCAGCCCGGGCCTGCTCGGTGAGGTCACCGCCGGGCTCGGACCGGAGACCCGCGTGCAGTACGTCGGATACGACGCCACCGCGTTCCCCTGGGAGAAGGCGATCTACGGCAAGTCGAAGGGGCAGGCCGTGGCCAACACCACGGGACTGGCCCTGCAGATGCTGCGTCGATGCCCGGGTACCCGGATCGCACTGGTCGGCTACAGCCAGGGCGCCGACGCCGCCGGGGACCTGGCCTCCGAGATCGGCACCGGACGTGCCGCCATCAGGCCGGGTCAGGTGGCGGGCGTCGTCCTGATCGCCGATCCGCGGCGGTCCGAGCGCGACAATCTCGTCGGTCCGCCGCTGCGCGGGGAGGGAAGCGGCGGCCCTCGCCTCGACGGCATGGGCTGGGTCCTGCCGAGAGCGTTCACGATCTGTGAACCCGGGGATGTCTACTGCAACGTGCCTCGCGACTACTACGTGACGCGGATCGTCGGCTACCTCGCCGAGACCAGTGATCCGACGCCGAGCCAGATCGTCCAGTATCAGGCGGAGGCGGGCGCGATCCTCGCCGAACTGCTCACCCTCGGCGGACCCGGGGAGATCGTGCAGGAACTCGGCGACGACCGGGCCCGCGAACAGATCAGATCGTTCAACCGGTTCCTGCAGTCCGGGTCCCACGGCACCTACCGGGACTTCGAGGTTCGTCCCGGGGTGACCGCGGTGCAGTGGGCCAACAGGTTCCTCGCCGGACTCGCCTGAGCCGATGCCGGTCGGTCGACCTGCGCGGAAACCGGATGAATCGGACTTCCGACTAGAGTGGCTGCCGAGGCGGTCACCGTTGCCGGGGACCAGCCGACCGCCCCTCGGACAAACGGACTGATTCTTTGCCAACGCAGCTCGCCGCCGTACTCGCCCAGACCGACCCGTCTCAGGGTCACAGCGGTTTCATCGGCTGGATCCTCGACCTGATGGACACACTCGGCGAGTTGGGTGTGGGGGTCGCGATCCTCCTCGAGACCTTCCTGCCGCCCATCCCCTCCGAAGCGGTCCTTCCCGGCGCCGGGTTCCTCGCCTACGAGGGCCGCATGAACGTCTGGCTCGCCTGGGTGGCCGCGACCGTCGGGTCGCTCGTCGGCGCCTGGCTCTGGTACTGGATCGGTGCCGCCCTGGGTCGCGACCGCACCCGGCGGCTCGTCGGCCGGCTGCCGTTGCTCGACTACGACGACTTCGACAAGGCGGAGGAGTATTTCGTCCGCTGGGGCGGCATGGCGGTTCTCCTCGGCCGGTGCGTGCCGCTCGTGCGATCGTTCGTCTCGATCCCCGCGGGCATCGAGAAGATGCCGTTCTGGCGCTTCACCGCCTACACCGCGCTGGGGTCGGGGGTGTGGAACGCCTTGTGGATCGGGATCGGCTTCGGTTTCGGTCCGGCGATCGCCCCGGCGCTCGAACGCTGGAGCGGGGCGCTGTCCAACATCGTGATCGCGCTTCTCGTCCTCATGGTCGCCTGGTTCGTCGTGAAGCGGGTGCGTCGCCGGCGAGCGAGCACCGCCGGATAGGCGCGGCCGGCTTCGGTCGTTCAGAGTGTGTTGAGCACCCTGGTGATCTGATCCTCCACCGAACCCGCGAGCCGGTTGAAGGCGAGCTGCGCGAGCGGGTCGGCGAGCCGGGCACGGCCGTTGAAGGTGATGTGGGACCGGTACGTGAACGAGGTGCGCGTGGGTCCGTCCGGCGCGAACGACAGGTCGTCGACGCTGGTCGCGGTCTTGTTGCGACCGGTGAACACGACGTGGTCCGGGTCGTCGCGGGTGAGTTCGTAGGTCAGCGTCGTCGAGATCCCGTACAGCTTCGTCTCGTTGTGCCAGCGGGTGCCCAGCGCGATGGGGTCGGTGCCGATCTGCTCGCACTTCTGCGTTCCCGGATCCCACTCGACGGCGTTGGCGAAGTCGCGCATGTACGCGACCACTGTCTCGATGGGCTGTCTCACCGGGAAGGTCCGTGACACCTCGACCATGCGATATCCTCCACTCAATACCGTGCCCGCCCACGCGCCGCGGGCTGACAGGGATTCGTCGAGCCGCACCCGACGGATTGCCCCGGGCGCTCGCCGAGACGCGTGCCGAGTCATTCATGCAGGTGAGGGGCGCGTCGCTGACCGCGACGTAACGCTTCGCGTGGAATGATCGATCTAGCCGTCGTGTGCGGCACTCGCCACTTCGGGATCCGGAGGTGCGGGATTCACACGTGTCGGCAGTCGCGGGGGACGTGGCGTAGGCCACGCAATAGTCCGGCGACACGATCCGGAACAGCCGCTACAGTAGAACAAAGTTCGAGTCCGTTGTAACGAATGTGAAGTATCAGGAAGTGATTGGTCATGAAGTTGGCTGACCCATTTCACCCACCCCGCCGGGGTTCCCTGCTGAACTCGCTGACCGGCGGGCGACTCGGGGGCCGCCGCGGTTCCACGACGATGTTCCCCGCTGAAGCGGAACGTCTGATCACCCCTGCCGAACTCCGACGATTCGGCGTCCGCACGTAGCGCCGTTCGAGGCTCGTCGACCTCGACGCGCTCCTTCGTCGCTTGCTCGGCCCGGCGGCTTTCGCTCCTCGCACCTCAGGGAGCAGGAGGCTCGCTCCTCACGGAGCGGGTGGGCCAATGGTTTGCGCACTATCGGATCAAGGAGCGGGTAGGTCGTCGGTCCCGGAGACCACTCGTACGCTCATCCCGCCGACGGACACCACGTCGCCGATCGCCAGCTGCCGGCCCCGCCTGGTCTCCACCTCGTCGTTGACGCTGACCAGACCGTCGGCGATCACCTCTTTGGCCTCCGCGCCGGACTCGATCAGGTTGGCGAGTTTGAGGAATTGGCCGAGGCGGATGGACTCGTCCCGGATCGTCACGTCGTACACGGCTTCGATCATGCCGGTACCGGGCGGGCGGGGCCACCTCGGCCGGGCGCGCACCGGAGAACGGTCCGTGGAGACGATCTGAGCCGGACATGGCCGATCCGCGTGGACTGCCCGGACATACTCATGTTCCCGACTACCGTTTACGCATGGCCACCGACACCCCCCTCGCGCCGGTCGACCCCGAGAACCCCGATGAGCGTCACATCGGCACGTCGCGCGCACCCACCGCCGCCGATCGTCGATCCCTGGCGCTCCTCGACAAGATCAGGCGACCGACCGGGTTCGGTACCCGCGCTCCGCACATCGCCGGCACCGTGGTCGGTGTCCTCGCCGCCATCGCGTTGCTGTCCAGTCTCTTTCCGGCGATCCGGCATCTGATCCACGACCCGCGACGCTACGTCGACGACTACATCATCACCCTGCCCGACACCAGCTTCGCCTGGGCGTTCGTGCTGGCGCTCATCGCCGTCGCGCTCTCCGCACGCAAGCGGATCGCCTGGTGGATCAGTGTGGTCTACCTCGTGCTGTTCATGACGGCCAACGTTCTCTATCTGGTGCCGGCGCTCGAGGACGACCTCGGCGTCACGACCTGGGACCGCACCAACATCTACCTCGGCCTGTTCATCGACGCTCTCGCGCTGATGTTCCTGCTGTCCACGTACCGGCAGTTCTACACGCGGGTCCGCAGGGGAGCGATCCCCGCGGCGTTCGGCACCCTCGTCGCCGGCCTGGTCATCGCGACGTTGCTGGGCTGGGCGCTCGTATGGGCGTTCCCGCACACGCTCACCCGTGGCGACCGGTTGCCCTATGCGTTCAACCGGGTGGTCGCCTTCGGCGCCATCGACCAAGACGCGTCGTTCGACGGCCGGCACACGCATCTCTTCGTCAACGGGTTGCTGGGATTGTTCGGGGCGCTGGCGCTGATCGCCGCGGCGATCGTGTTGTTCCGTTCGCAGCGGCTGCGCTGGCTCATCACCGCCGAGGACGAGGCACTCATCCGCGCTCTGATCGCGCGGTTCAACGACGACGATTCGCTCGCCTACTTCTCGACCCGTCGCGACAAGGCCGTAGTGTTCTCGCCCGACGGCCGCGCGGCCATCACCTACCGGGTGGAGGTCGGCGTCGGACTGGCGGGCGGTGACCCGATCGGCGACCCCGAGTCGTGGCCCGACGCCATCGCCGAATTCCTCACGCTCTGCGAGAAATACGGATGGCATCCGGCGTCGATGGGGTCGAGCCCACGTGGCGCGGCCGCATTCGACGCCGCCGGTTTCGTCTCCCTCAACATCGGCGACGAGGCCATCCTCCACACGCGTGAGTTCAGCCTCAGCGGACCCGCGATGAAGGCGGTGCGCCAGGCCGTGACACGCACGCGGCGTGCCGGGGTCGATGTCCGCATCAGGCGGCACTCCGAGATCGGTGACGCCGAGATGGCGCAGATCGTCGCGCGGGCCGATGACTGGCGCGACACCGACGAGGAACGCGGCTTCGCTATGGCGCTCTCGCGCATCGGCGATCCCGCGGACGGCGACTGCCTGCTGGTCGAGGCGGTGGTGGACGAAGGCGCTCCCGACGAGAGGGTCGTCGGGATGCTGTCCTTCGTGCCGTGGGGGCGCCGTGGGGTCTCGCTCGACCTGATGCGTCGCGACCGGCACGGGCCCAACGGCGTCGTGGAGACGATGGTCGCCGAATTGTGCCGCGACTCCGAACAGTTGGGCATCACCGAGGTATCCCTGAACTTCGCCGCATTCCGGGCGTTCTTCGAGCAGGGGCCCCAGATCGGTGCCGGGCCCGTGATGCGGATGGGTTACTCGGTGCTGATGTTCGGCTCGCGGTTCTTCCAGATGGAGTCGCTGTACAAGTCGAATGCGAAGTATCTGCCGGACTGGCAGTCGCGCTATCTGTGCTTCGAGGACAGCCGAATCCTGCCCCGGGTGGGCCTGGCCGCGATCGTGACCGAGGGCTTCATCACGCTGCCGCGTTTCGGCCGGGCCAAGCACTACACGCAAGGCCAGCCGTCGATCCCGCCCGGTGTCGACGCCCCCGCCCTCATCGCCGAACTCGACGCCGAGGCGGCCACCCCGGAGGGTGCGGTCGTCCATCGTCCGGAGCAGGTCCGCGTCCGGCTCGAGAAGATGGACCGGCTCGTCGAACGGGGCTTCGATCCGTACCCGCCGGCCGACCGGCCCACGCACACGATCGCGCAGGCCAAGGCCGAACCCGAAGGGACCGTCGTCACCGTCGCCGGCCGCGTCACGCGGCTTCGGGACTTCGGCAAGGTGGTGTTCGCCGACGTGCACGACTGGTCCGGCGAGGTCCAGGTCCTCGTCGAGGATTCCCGCGTGATCCCGGGAACTCCCGACTTCGGCACCGACGTCGACCTCGGTGACCTGATCCAGGCGCGCGGCGTCGTGGGCACCAGCCGCAAGGGCGAGCTGTCGATCCTGATCGACGCCTGGCGGATCAACGGCAAGTGCCTGCGTCCGCTGCCCGACAAGTGGGCCGGTCTCACCGATCCGGAAGCGCGTGTCCGCCAGCGCTATGTCGACCTGGCCATCAACGAGCAGACCCGGGCATCACTCGCGACACGCAGCCTCGTCGTGAAGTCGTTGCGCGACTTTCTCTCCGCGCGTGGGTATCTGGAGGTCGAGACACCGATCCTCCAACAGATCCACGGCGGTGCCAACGCAACCCCGTTCCAGACGCACATCAACGCCTACAACCTCGACCTGTACCTGCGCATCGCGCCGGAGCTCTACCTCAAACGGCTCTGCGTCGGCGGTGTGGAGAAGGTCTTCGAGATCGGCCGCAACTTCCGCAACGAGGGCGTGGACTTCAGTCACAACCCGGAGTTCACCAGCCTCGAAGCCTATGAGGCGCACAGTGATTACCTCAAGATGCTCGACCTCACCCGCGAGATGATCCAGCACGCGGCGACCGCCGCCTACGGGGAGCCGGTCATCGTGCGGACCGACGTCGACGGAAACGAAGAGCGCGTGGACATCTCGGGGGAGTGGCCGGTCAAGACCGTCCACCAGGTGGTTTCGGAAGGGGCGGGGGAGGAGATCACCCCCGAGACCCCCGTCGAGGTCCTGCGCGCCGTGTGCGATCGCCTCGAGATCAACCACCGGCCGGACTGGGATGCCGGGCAGATCGTGCTGGAACTCTACGAGCACCTCGGCGAGGACCGCACGACGTTCCCGACCTTCTACATCGACTTCCCGACGTCGACATCTCCCCTCACGCGCGCGCACCGGAGCAAGCCGGGCGTCGCCGAGCGGTGGGATCTCGTGGCCTGGGGCGTCGAACTGGGCACTGCCTACACCGAGCTCACCGATCCGGTGGAGCAGCGCAAGCGCCTCACCGAGCAGTCGATCTTGGCGGCCGACGGCGACCCTGAGGCCATGGAACTCGACGAGGACTTCCTGCAGGCGCTCGAGTACGCGATGCCCCCGACGGGCGGTCTCGGCGTCGGCGTCGACCGGGTCGTCATGCTCATCACCGGACAGTCGATCCGTGAGTCGCTGGCGTTCCCGCTCGCGAAACCGCAGGACGCCTGACCGGAGGCAAACCCGGCTGTCTCACGGGCGTACATCGACAAGACATTGTGTGCATACGCACTGTACAGTCACGCCGTGTGCACTTGCCGGACAACAGCCAGTCCGGGGTACCGCCTGTCATCCGCTTGAGCTACACGTGGTCACGATCTGTAACGGTGGGATCGGGTCGAACGACCTAGTAATCAACCCCCTACGTCTGACGAGAGGTGCCCGGAATGGTCGTCGAAGAGCTGCGCAGCACCTGAACCCGTGGCGCCGAGGGAGAGCGACGCAACCGCGAGAGCGGACCACGGGGGCGGGGGTGAATCGCAGCTCTTGCGCGATCTTCTGGTGTCCGTCGCCGGAGGAGACCGCGCATCGTTCACGCGTCTCTATGATCTGACCAGTTCCCGCATCTACGGGCTCGCCGTCCGGGTGGTCCGTGACCGGCACTACGCCGAAGAGGTGGTCCAGGAGGCCTACCTGCAGTACTGGCAGCGGGCCGCCGACTACGAACCCGCTCGCGGGTCGGTCATCACCTGGATGATGACGATCGCGCACCGCCGCGCCGTCGACCGGGTCCGCTCCGAGAACATGCAGACCGAGCGGATGTCGGAGTACGGCGCTCGGAACGCGGAACCCGAAGGTGCGCAGAACATTCCGCTCGAAGAAGTCGTCCGGGCGGCGGAGGTGAGCGCGGTGCGCACCTGCCTCGGACACCTCACCGACCTGCAGCGCGGGAGCCTCGAGATGTCGTACTTCGGCGGGCTCACCTATCCGGAGGTGGCGGCGCGCACCGACACACCGCTGCCCACCACGAAGTCCCGGATCCGGGACGGGTTGCGTCGGCTGCGGATCTGCCTGGACTCGCACGACGATCGCTGACCAGGCTCGTCGGTGGCGTCCGGTCGCATCGTCCGCCGACGCTGCCGGGTCCCTCCGGGCACACTGGACGAGTGCGCGAGAGGATGCCCGACGAGGGCCCGGACACACCCGGCACGTTCGTGACGGTCGGGGAGCATCATCTCCACGTGCTCGACGAGGGTTCGGGGCCGCCGCTGCTGCTGATGGCGGCGCTCGGGAGCAACTGGTTCGACCTCGATCCGCTGGTCGCGCGGCTGTCCTCGTCGTGGCGGGTCCTTCGCTACGACCGCCCGGGCTACGGGCTCTCCGATCCCATCGGCCGTGGCCACCATCCCTCGCTGCTGGGCGAGGTGGAACGGATGGCCGCCGTCCTCGATGCGCGTGGTGTCGACGAACCGGTTGTGGTCGTGGGTCATTCGCTGGCGTCGCTGTACGTGGAGGCGTTCGCGCGGCGGTATCCCGAACGGACGGCGGGTGTGGTCGTGCTCGACGGGTCGTTCGTGTTGCTCCCATGGCGGCTCGTCCCTCTCTCGTTCCGGGTCGGCAACGCTCATCGGGTGGTCGGTGCGGCGCGTGCGGTGACGAGTCGCGTCGGTATCCGTCGCTGGCCGAGTTTCCAGGTGTGGAGCCGCGTGGTGCCGGCGCCCCCGGAGGGCCGCGGGGAGCAGCAGCGCCGGTGGAGCACCCACGTGTTCGGGCAGCCGCCGTATCTGCTCGCGCTCCTCGTCGAGAACGCCGCCTTCGGGTCGATGAACCAGACACTGCGGAGTCTGCGACGGTCCGCGCCGATGCCCGACGCCCCGGTGATCGTCGTCGTGGCGTCGTCGAGGCTTCCGGGGTGGCGCGAGTTGTGGGAATGGAAGCAACGGCGATACGCCGAGGTGCTCGGCGCCCGCGAGATCGCCGTTCTCCCGCGGGCGAGGCATTTCCTGGTCTCCGAGCGCCCGGATGACGTCGCCGAGATCATCGGTGGGGTCCGATCGATCCCTACCCGCGAGTAACCAGCTACTTGCGGTTACACCTAAACTGTTCGGCATGAGCGAGCTGACCTTCACCCCGACGGCCGACCTCGTCGACGAGATCGGTGCCGATGTCCGTAGCTGTGACACCCAGTTCACGCAGTACGGCGGCAACCGGGAGTTCGTCGGACGGGTGTCGACGGTCAGATGCTTCCAGGACAACGCCCTGCTGAAGTCGGTTCTCGGTGAGTCCAACCCCGGCGGGGTGCTCGTCGTCGACGGCGACGCGTCGGTACACACCGCGCTGGTGGGCGACCTGATCGCCGAACTCGGCCGGTCCAACGGCTGGGTGGGGATCATCGTCAACGGCGCCATCCGCGACGCCAAGACCATCGGTGGGATGGAGATCGGGGTCAAGGCCCTGGGCACCAACCCGCGCAAATCGACCAAGACCGGCGCCGGTGAGCGCGACGTCCCGCTGACCATCGGCGGTGAGACGTTCACCCCCGGCGACATCGTCTACTCCGACGACGACGGCATCGTGCTCGTCGCGCCGGAACCACAGTAGGCCGACACCGGGCAGAACCCCGATCGCCGGGACCGGCGATCGCCATCGAAGAGAACACCGGACACCCGACAGCGCTAGGGAGCACCGCCATGCCGAAGCCCACCGCCGACTATTTCGCCCGCCTGGGTGCGCTCGTCGCCATCGACGACGCCGCGAGTCGTCCCACGCGCCCCGTCCTCGAGGCGTTCAGCGGGACGGAGATGGCGACCATTCCCGTCGCCACCGCCGAGGATCTCGAGGTGGCGGTCGCCCGTGCCCGCCAGGCACAGCAGGGGTGGGCGGCCCGCACGCCGGCCGACCGCGCCGCGATCATCGATCGGTTCTCCGAGCTGGTCCACCGCAACGCGGCGTCGCTGATGGACATCGCGCAGGCCGAGACCGGCAAGGCGCGCATCTACGCGCAAGAAGAGGTCATCGACGTCGCGATCACCGCGCGGCACTACGCGACGAACGGACCCAAGCTGCTCTCCGACCGCAAGGTCAAGGGCATGCTGCCGGGTGCGACCAGCGTCCGTGTGCGCTACCTGCCCAAGGGCGTGGTCGGCATCATCAGCCCGTGGAACTACCCGCTGACACTGGCCGTGTCCGACGCGGTGGCGGCGCTCATCGCCGGCAACGGCGTGGTCATCAAGCCGGACAGCCAGACCCCGTACTGCGCACTGGCCCTGGCCGAGCTGCTGTACGAGGCGGGCCTGCCGCGCGAGCTGTACGCCGTGGTGCCCGGCCCGGGCGGGGTTGTCGGACAGGCCATCATGGCCACCACCGACTATGTGATGTTCACCGGCTCCTCGGAGACCGGGGCGACCCTCGCCGAGCAGGCCGGGCGTCGGCTCATCGGTTTCTCGGCGGAGCTCGGCGGCAAGAACCCGATGGTCGTCACCGCGAGCGCGGACATCGCCAACGCCGTCCGGGGTGCGGCGCGCGCGTCGTTCTCGAACTCCGGGCAGCTGTGCATCTCGATCGAACGGATCTACGTCGACAAGAAGATCGCCGACGACTTCGCCGAGCGGTTCGCCGCCCATGTGTCGACGATGAAGCTGTCGGCCTCCTACGATTTCACCGCCGACATGGGCTCGCTGGCCTCGGCCGCCCAGATCGACACCGCCGAGGCGCACGTCGAGGATGCGGTCGCCAAGGGCGCGAAGGTGCTGGCCGGCGGGAAACGACGAGCCGACCTGGGCCCCTTATTCTTCGAGCCGACGGTCCTCACCGACGTCACCGACGACATGGTGTGTTTCGGGAACGAGACCTTCGGACCCGTCGTCTCCATCTACCCCGTCGACTCCACCGACGAGGCGATCAAGCTCGCCAACGACACCGACTACGGCCTCAACGCGAGCGTCTTCGCCGGTAGCAGCGCTGAGGCGCAGGAGGTCGCCGAGCAGCTCCGGGCCGGGACGGTGAACATCAACGAGGGCTATGCGGCGGCGTGGGCGTCGACGGCGGCCCCGATGGGTGGCATGGGCATCTCCGGGGTGGGGCGCCGCCACGGCGACGAGGGCCTGCTGAAGTACACCGAGCCGCAGACCATCGCCGAACAGCGTTTCATCGGCATCGACCGCATGCCGGTGGTCCCGACGAACATCTACCGCGCCATCACCCCGGCCGCTGTCCGCGCGCTGAAGTACCTGCCCGGCCGTTAGCGCCCGGCGGCGCCTCCCGCCCCCGAGTGAGCCGATTGTCCTGCCCGATCGGTGTGAGCGTGGTTACGGTAGCCCCGTGACCCGGAGCCCCCGCATGCGCAGAGACCCCGTGACCCGATCCCGCCGGACGCGTCTGGGGGTGCTGACCGCGGCAGTCTCGGCAGCGGTCGTCGGCGCACTGGTGTCCGCGCCCGCCGCCGACGCGGCACCTCCCCTCCAGGTGACGACCGTCGCCGGCGGGCTGAGCATCCCGTGGGGCGTCGTGGTCGCTCCCGACGGGACCGTGTTGACCGGCGAGCGGTCGGGACGGTTCGTCGCGGTGCGCCCGGGAGGACAACGCGTGAACGTCCGCGCCGACCTGTCGCGCATCTTCGCCGAAGGCGAGTCGGGGCTGATGGGACTCGCCATCGATCCGCGTTTCGAACAGACCCGCCGCGTGTACTCCTGCCAGGCGGAGGCGACCGTGCCCGGTGCGCCGGGTGCGCCAGGGTCGTTGTCGAACATCCCGATCGAGTTCCCGCAGACCGGGCAGACCATCAAGGTCGTGTCCTGGCGGGTCGGCTCCGACTGGACCCAGATGGCCCGCGAACGCACGGTGCTGAGCGGGATTCCGGTCAACTCGTCGGGACGCCACGGCGGTTGCGGGCTGGCGGCGACCGCCGACGGTCTGTGGATCGGAACCGGCGACAACGCCACTCCGTGGATTCCGCAGTCTCGTACCTCGCTGGGCGGCAAGGTGTTGCACATCAGGCTCGACGGCACCCCGGCTCCGGGCAATCCGAACCCGCGGAGTCCGATCTACAGCCTCGGGCACCGCAACGTCCAGGGCGTTGCCGTCCAGCCCGGCACGGGCCGCGTGTACGCCATCGAGCAGGGGACGACCCGCGACGACGAGCTCAACCGCATCGTCGCCGGGGGCAACTACGGGTACAAACCCGATCGTCTGCCGGTGATCTACGACGAATCGGTGCCGATGACCGATCCGGTCCGGGTCCCGGGTGCGATCGGCCCGGTGTGGAGCTCGGGCGACACGACGATAGCCCTGCCGGGCATCGCCTTCCTGCCCGAGACCGGCTGGGGCGCGTACAGCGGCGGTCTCGTGCTCACGGCACTCAAGGGCAAGCGACTGGTGTTCATGAAGCTCTCCGACGACGGGCGACGCGTGGTCTCGGAGACCGAGGCCTTGAAGGACGCGCACGGCCGCCTGCGCGGGGTGGCCGTCGCGCCCGACGGCTCACTCGTCCTGACGACCAGCGACGGCGAAGGTTCGGATCGCATCCTGCGTGTGCGCTGGAACGGCTGAGGCATGTGCGACGACGCGATCGTCGAGCACGCACACGAGGAAGCGCGCCGGATGTCTCGTCGTACGGCACTGCGGGTGGCTGCCGGGGTGGCGACGGGGATTTCGGCCTCGGTGGTCGCGGGAGCCGGACTGGCAGCTCCCTCTCGCGCAGCGCCGGGTGACGCATCGGCCGGGCGGATCGTCGACCTCACCCACACACTCTCACCGACGTTCCCGGTGTGGCCGGGCAACCCGCCGATGGTCACCGTGCCGACATCCCGTGTACGGGCGGGGAATTCGGGCTTCGCAACCAACTGGGTCTCGTTCGCCGAGCACACCGGCACCCATGTCGATGCGCCCGCCCACAAGATCGGGGGCGGGATCACCGTCGACCGCATCGATCCGGCCGACCTCGTCGCGCCTCTCGCGGTGATCAGTATCGCGTCCAGGGCACGCCGAGACCGGCGGGCCGAGTTGACCGAACGCGATGTCGAGGACTGGGAGTCGAGACATGGGCGGATTCCCCGCGGCGCGCTGGTCGCGCTGCACACCGGGTGGCAGCCGCGAACCGGTGGCGCGGACGCCGCCGGTTACTCATCCGCCGCGGTCGGCATGCTCGTGACCGAGCGGGGAGTCGTGGCCATCGGGACCGACACGCTCAGCGTCGACGTCCGCGGCGCCACCGGTGCCCACACGGCGATCCTCGGCAGCGGGCGGTACGCCGTCGAGGCGATGGCGAACCTGGAAGCGGTTCCGCCGCAGGGCTCGACCGTGATCGTCGGCGCCCCGAGGTTCGCCGGCGGAACCGGCGGTCCGGCGCGCGTACTCGCAATGGTGTGAACGGTCCACGTGTGAACGGATACGAAAGGTCATCGATGACGACACGCCTCACCCGGTTCGATCGCGGGCCCTTCACCTTCGATGTCACCGATGCGGGGCCGGTCGACGGTGAACCGATCGTACTGCTGCACGGGTTCCCCCAGCGGGCCTCGTGCTGGGAGCTGGTCGCGCCGACATTGCACCACAACGGGTTTCGAACGCTGGCACCGGACCAGCGCGGCTATTCGCCCGGCGCCCGACCCACGCGGAGACGAGACTACGTCCAGGGGGAGCTCGCGGCCGACGTGGTCACCCTGCTCGACGCCGCCGGCATCGGACGAGCTCACATCGTCGGCCATGACTGGGGTGCGATCGTCGGGTGGACGGTCGCGGCGAACCATCCCGACCGGGTCGCAACGCTCACCGCGTTGTCCGTGCCGCACCCCGGGGCGTTCCTGCGCGCCATGCCCCACGGCCAGATCTTCCGCTCCTGGTACATGGCCGCATTCCAGGTCCCGGTGCTGCCCGAGAAACTCCTCGGCGCGGCGATGCGGACGCAGCCGGATTTCGGTGAGCGGATGGGACTCCCGCAACCGTTCGCGTCGCGGGTCGCGACCGAGATCGGCGACTCCGGCGCACTTCCCGGCGCGCTGGGGTGGTACCGCGCGATGTTCTTGCCGGACAAGCGAAGCACGCCACGACCGGTGCGGGTCCCGACCACGTTCGTGTGGGGCGACGCCGACATCGCGATCGGCCCGGCCGCGGCCCGGTTGTGCTCGGGCTGGGTCGAGGCGAACTACGAGTTCATCGTGCTGCCCGGCGCCGACCACTGGTTACCGGAGGCCCACCCCGACGACGTCGCGGCGGCGATCCTCGCCCGCGTCACCGACCATCGGACGCGAACCGGCTCGGACGCAACGGATTCCACCCCGGCCCACGGTACGGACACCGCGTCACCGGCCGGCGGTCCGTCAGCGCAGGATTCGGCGTAACACGACGAAGACGATCAGGGCGACCGCGGCCGCCAGCCCCGCGAATGCGGGCGTCAGATTGGTGGTCGGGGGTTCGGTCGGGGAGCCCGAGCGCAACTGAGCGAAAGTCGCACGGGCGGCGTCGGATTCGGCGACCACGTCGACCGGCGGGTGTGCGGGCTCAGACGTCGGTGCGGGCGGCGTGGCGGCCGGAGCCGTGGAGGCCGGCTCCGGGGAGCGGGTCACCGGCGGACTCGACGATGACACCGGGGCCGACACCTGCGGCGCCTCGGGTTCGGGAGTCGGCGCCTGCGTTTCCGGCACGGGCGGGGCCGACTTCGGTGGTGCCTTTTTCGCCGGCGCCTTCTTGGCCGTCGACTTCTTCGCCGGTGCGACGCCGGCTGCCTTCTTCGCCGGGCTCTTCTTGGCCGGCGCCTTGGTCGGGGATGTCTTCTTCGCGGCCTTCTTCGGCGGGAGCTTGTCGCCGCCGGACTCCGCGGCCGCTGTCTCCGGCGTGGCCTTCTTCGCCGGCGCCTTCTCGGCCGCCTTCTTCGCTACCGGCTTCTCGGGTGCGGGTGCGGGTGCCGAGGCCGACGCGTCGGCGTTCGGATCGCCAGGTGTGGCGATCGGGAACAGTGCCTGCTCGTCGCGGTTCGGGTCACCGCCGGACGGCGTGACATTCGGATCCGGCTCGGTCATACGGTGCTCCCTCGCAAGTGTCCGGCATGCGCTCGGCGACTGCTCCGCCGCGCGGCCCGTTCGGGCCCATCCTAGTGGGTCGGCACCCTCACCCGACGAGGGTCGTGGTCCCTGGGCGGTGCCTGCAGAGCAGGCAGGGGACTCGCGTCAGGAACGGACGCCGAGCCGGGCGAGGATGTCGGCGTCGACCGCTTCGAGCTCGTCGGCGATGGACTTGTGGGCGGTGCGGCGCTGACCGGCCGACATCGTCTCGGCGGTCTGCACCGCGATGTCGAGGTTGTCGAGGCGCTTGGTCATCGCCGCGACGAAGTCCTTGGCATCGGCACTGGTGTCCTGCGCGACGACCTTCTCGAGGGCAGTGCGGGTGGTGGCGATCCGTGCGGACAGGCTGGCGCCGTGACCGCTGAACTGGCGCAACACTTCCGGTGAGACCCCCGCGCGGTTGGCCTGCAGCGTCGAGAGCTGCTCACGTCCGGCGACTGCGGCCCGATAGACGACCGGTGCGGCGATCGGTGCCACGAGCCGCGCGACGGTGAGGTAGCGCTTCACGCTGGCCGGGCTGAGCGCCTTCGCGTCGGCAGCTGCTTGCGCCTCGACGGCGAACTTCTTCGCCTCGGCCTTGCTCACCTTCGTCTGGGACTTGGCGAGCTGCTTGGCGGTCTTGCGCTCGGCCTTCATCTCCTTCTTGAAGTACTTGTGCTCGTTCTTGCGTCGAGCCTTCTGCTCCTTGCGCCGCGACTTGGCGTCGAACTTCGCCTCCAGCTTGGCTTTCGCCTTGAGAGCCTTGGCCTCTGCCTTGCGCTGCGCACGAGTCGTACCGTCGGAGGAGAACAATCCCATCGAATGCCCTTTCGCTGCTGCCGAGTAGACCGCAGTCGACCCCCGGCCCGCTCCCGTTCCGCTCCCGGCGCCGGTCGACCGGCTGGCTTGCCCGCCCACGGCGCCGCACTTCTGTGGCCCCGCTCGCTTCGCTCCCGGCGTCAGGTGCGCGTGATAACAAGTACAAGCATGACATGTGGTTGTATCCGACCACGTGTCTCCTCCGCTCGAGCCCAGAAAGGGATGGCGTGGCCCCTGTCGTGTTGTCACCGCGCGACCTCGCTGGTTGCGAGCACCGAGTGGCTCTCGACTTCGCCCACAGCAGACGTCCTGCCGAGGAGCCCGACCCGCCGGGTGTGCAGCGTCGTAAGGAGGCCGCCGCCGATCACCGCGCCGCGGTCCGCGAACTGCTTCGCGGCGTGCACAGCGACCAGCCCGGCGTGTTCGTGGTCGTCGACCCCGACGCGAGCGCATCGGACCGCGTCGCGGCGACGCTTCGAGCCTGCGATGACGGTGCCGAGTGGATCTGGAACGCGACGCTCCCCGTCGACGAGGTGCACGGGCGGCGCGGCCACTCCGAGCTGCTGGTCCGGGTCGGCGAGGGATACGTCCCGGTCATCGTCGTCAACCACCGCGTCAGCCAGCCGGCGAAGTCGGCTCCGGACCCGGACGGACGTCCGGCCACCCTGGTGACCAGTCCGTTCTGGACGTGGGCGCCGAGTCCCGATCCCTATCGGACCGGCCGGCCGAATCGTCGGGACAACCTCCGGCTGGCACAGTTGACCGCCATGCTCGTCGAGCTCGGCAGGGCGTCGTCGACCGACACGGCGGATCTGCGCGGCGGGGTGATCGGCGTGGACGCCGACTGCATCGTCGTCCTGGACACCGGAGCCATGCTCGAGGACTACTCGGCGATCCTCGAGCGCCGGCTCGCGGTCGCGGCGGGGGAGATCCCGACCGAGCCCCGGCGGATCAGCGAATGCCGCTCGTGTCCGTGGTGGGTTCGCTGCGGACCCGAGTTGGAGGGGAAGCGTGACGTCAGTCTCGTGGCGACCGGCAACCAGGGAGCGGTGCTGATCGACGCGGGGATCACGACGATCGATCAGCTCGCCGCGCAGCGCGGGGCACCGCCGGAGGGATGGCCGGGCGGAGCCCGGTTCGGGGACGCGGTCATCAATGCGATCGCCTGGCTCACGGGCACCGAGCTCGTGCGTCGCGTCGACTCGCCCCGGGTCCACCGCGCGGATGTCGAGGTCGACGTCGACATGGAGAGCTACGGCGAGCACGGCGCGTATCTGTGGGGAACCCTGCTCACGGACACCACCGATGAGTCGGTGCCCGTCGAGTATCGCCCGTTCGTCACCTGGGATCCGCTGCCCACCCGCGACGAGGCACGGTCCTTCGCCGAGTTCTGGGGTTGGCTGATGGAGCAACGGGATGCTGCGCGAGACGCCGGCAAGACGTTCGCGGCCTACTGCTACTCCCAACAGGCGGAGAACCGGTGGCTTCTGGGGTCGGCCGACCGCTTCGCGGGTGAACCGGGCATCCCCGCTCGTGCCGAGGTCGAGGCCTTCATCGGATCGTCGGAATGGGTGGACATCTACGAGGCCGTCGGCGAGAACTTCATCTGTCCCCGCGGCAAAGGACTGAAACGGGTGGCGCCGGTGGCAGGATTCTCCTGGCGCGACGACGACGCGAGCGGGGAGGCGTCGATGGAGTGGTACCGGGCGGCCGTTGCGCTCGGCGGTGGACGTCCCGACGATGGCCAGCGTCAGCGCCTTCTCGAGTACAACGAAGACGATGTGCGCGCCACCAAGGTCCTGCGCGAGTGGATGTCCGACGGCGCGGCCGCGCAGGTGCCCCACGAGCGGGATCTACTCGAATGGTCGCCCGTTGCGCCGGCTCCGGCCCGGGATGCCGTCGACACCGGCGGACACCACCGGGGCTGAACCGAGAACGAACCGGCCGGGAACGACTCAGGGACGCATCGACCGTAACGAGTCGAGGAACGACCCGCTGCCGAACAGGGCGACGGCACCCAGCAGGAGCAGCGCGCCCGGCGCCACCCCGAGGACGAACTTCCGCACCGACGTCAACGTCGAACCATCCGAAGTGCCGGTCGACGCCTGAGGTGGACCCGCCGGCGGTTCCTGCGCACCGGCGACCGTCTGCGAATCGTCGGTGTCGTCGGATTCCGCGTCGGGAGAAGGGCGGTCGGCCCTCGACTCGCCCGCCGGACCCGAGGACGGAGGCGTTCCGGACGACCCCGCGGACCCGCCGCCGCTCGGTGGCGCAACCGACGGCACGTCGCCGCTCGCGGGCCCGGATTCCGCGGGTGCCCCTGCTGGATCGGACCCGCCCTCGTCGTCGTCGGAGGTCGGCGTGGCGGCCTCCGGCTCGCGGGTGCGGCTGACGGTGACGCCGCCCTCGCCGTCGCTCCCGGACGAGGTCTGCGGCTCGGTGCTCGTGGGGTCCGGATCGTCGGTCGTCGTTGTTGTCGTCGTGTCGCTGGTCTCGGTCGTTTCGCTGGTCTCGCTGGTCTCGGTCGTCTCGCTGGTCTCGGTCGTCTCGGTCGTCTCGGTCGTCTCGGTGGTCTCCGTCGTCGGGTCCGATGTGCCGGTCGTCGGCGTCGGTCCGCACTCGCATCCCGAGGGGAACGACGGCAACGAGGGCTCGTCGGTGTCTTCGGGATCGGTGGTCTCGGGATCATCCGTGGTCGCCGAGCCGCCGGGTTCGTCGGTGTCGGTGGAGTCCTCGTCGTCGGTGGCGTCGACGTCGGTGTCCGCATCGGTGTCCGTGTCGGTGTCGGCATCCGTGTCGGCGGAACCGGCCGAGTCGGAGCCGGACGCGCCGGGGTCCGATGGCGCGGGCGACGCGACACCGGGCGCCAGAGCGATGAAGGCGATCGCGGCGATGACGACCAAGAGGACGGCGAGGCCGCGTGGCCTGCTGCCGGCATTGGGGCCGGAAGGGAGACGGTGGGTCATGGCGTCAGGCGTACAGTCGATGGGGACAGAGAACGCCGCCGACACCGCGGGGCAGACCGCCGCCCGCTCCGGGTCGGAGCCAGATGTTCACCCGCCGGATCCGTGTCGGCAACCCATGACCCCCAAGAATGTGAAGAACGCCACACTATCGATCGTTACACCATCTTCACAGGTGATACGCGCCGAGTGCGGCGGTCCGGTACTTTCTGATCGTACCGATCGTTGCAATGGCCGTGTACAGCGGGCTTTAATGCTTGCAAATTCAAATTTTGCATTTCGGAGAAGAGTGTCATGACTTCAGGAGGGGCGGAGAAGCCTATGGGCGACACCGGACGCACTGACACCGATCGTTCGAAGACCACGGACACGGATGCTCTCGACCCCGGGCTCTTCGCCCGGCGGCTCGAAGAGCTGTTCCGCACTGTTCCGGGGCCGAACGGCCGGGCGTACAGCGCGAAAGCGATCGCGGCACGATCGACCGAACGGGGATTCCGGCTGGGCGAGTCGTATCTGAGCCAGTTGCGATCGGGGAAGGCCAAGTCCCCGTCGTTCCGCACGGTCGAGGGCATCGCGGCCGCTTTCGGGGTCGACGTGCACTATTTCCTCGAGGATCGGGCGGCGCAGCGCACCCGCGACGAGATCGACCTGATGCGGTTGCAGGCCGACACGAACGTCCAACTGGCGGCATTCCGTCTGGCCGGGCTGTCGAGTGACTCGGTCACGGTGGTCAACGAGCTGATCAAGGTGCTGCGTGAGCAGCAGGGCCTGCCCAAGGACCCGCCGGACGTCATCGCGGCCGGCCTGAGTGACAGCAAGCCGTCGGCCGATTCGCGCCTGCGCGTCGTCGGGGACAACAGCGACGACTGACCGCGACCGAGGCGTTCGCGGAGCCTGATCAGTCCGGACCGAGGGGTGTCGGCCCGGACAGGCCCGAGAGGTCGATCGCCGTGGGTGGGTCGCGGCGCCGACGGCGCTCGTGCTTCGATGAGGCCATGCGTCGATCAGAGCGCGCATTGCGTGCATTGTGCCGCACCACGTTGAAGGGGCTGGATCTCGATCTGCCCCTCGACGTCACTCAACTGTGCGACCGATACGGCGAGCGTCGCGGCCGGCCGATCCGGCTGATCGCGCATCCCTTGCCCGCCGGTGTGCCCAACGGCATCTGGTTGGCTGCCTCCGACGCGGACTACTTCTTCCACCAGGCCGAGACGTCCCGGCTGCACCGCGACCAGATCGTCATCCACGAGTTCGGACATCTGGTCGCCGGCCACCAGGTCCTGGGGGAGGCTTCGGCCCAGGGCATCGCCGCTCTGAGCCAGGACGAGTCCTCGGCCGCGCTCCGGCGCACGTGCTATTCCGACGACGCCGAGTGGGAAGCCGAGATGCTGGCGTCGTTGATCCTCGGCTGGGCCGAGGACGCCAGCACCGGCGTCGGGAGCACCGCCGCGCACGACGAACTGCGCGGCCTGCAGCGACTGCTCGGCGGCCACCGGGGATGGTTGTGACATGCCGGCCGGTTGCGACCGCGGTGAGAATGTGAGTCCCTGTTGGGCGTGATCACTGTCGCGGGCGGGGGCCCGACGGTCCATCCGGTGTCGTGGGACGTCCCTGCATCCGAGGTCCAGGCGTCGTCGGTCGATCTGGCGTCGGGTGTGGACGTAGGGATCGGCGCGGTCAATGCGGTCGCCGCGGTCGTCTTCGCCTTCGCGTTCTGCTGGCGTCTCGATCAGATCCGGCGCGCCGGGTGGGGGCTGCAGCCGTTGGCGATGATGGTTGCCGTCGCGGCGCTGACCCTTGCGTTCGTCGTCGTCGACGACTCGGTTGCCGACGTGCTGAACGAGGTCGGGTTCGCCGGCCTGTCCAGGGTGGCGTTCTACGCACTCCTCGCGATCGGGGTCGCGGCGCTCGTGGTGGTGTTCTTCTTCCCCGGACAGGTCACGCGCGAACGTCGGGCCGGGTGGGAGGCGTTGCCGCTCGTGATGGCCCTCGTCGGTCTGCAGGTGACCATGCTGGTCATCCCGGTGGAGATCCGCACCGCGACGATCGACGAATGGACCGTTCAGAACTGGGGTTTCGCGCTCTTCATGCTGATCGCCAGCGGCTACCTGACCTACGGTTTCATCGCGTGCGTCAACAGTGTCCGCAAGTTCTACGCCACGGCGGACGGCTATCTCCGTGTGTCTCTTGGTCTTTTGATGACCGGCCTGACGTGTCTTGCGATCGGCGCCGTCTGCCAGGTCGTGTTCGTGGTCGTGTCCGCGACGAATGTCGTTCGGTCCCCGTGGCTTCTGACGACGAACCGGGTCGTCGCCGTCGTCGGTGTCGTCGCGTTCCTGATGGGGATCAGCTACCCGATGGTCTACGCGCGGATACAGACGGTCGCCGCCAACCGGCGCCGTCGACGGCTCGACACCGAACTGCTGCCCCTGTGGCGACTGGTGACCGACGCGGTCCCGGAAGTGGTGCTACCCGACGCCGGGCGACTGGCGCCGACCACACGTCTGCATCGGCGCGTCGTCGAGACCCGGGACGCGTTGACCCAGTTGAGTCCTCGGATTCCGGCGGTGTTCTCCTATGCCGAACCGGAGGTGCAGGCGCGGCTGTTGCGCGCTGCCGTCGCCGAGCACGATCCGCGGGACGGCACCGGCGGCGCCGTCCGAGACCTGGCCCCGGCAGAGGGCGACGGACTCGAGGCCGACGCCGCTCCACTGGTCAGGCTGGCCCGCGCAGTGGTGGCGCAGCGGGATGTCGAGGAACCGGCCGACCGGTGATCGGCCGGCCGGCTCCTGCGCGACGGGGTCGCCAGGTCACCTCGGGGCCATGCGGATGGCACCGTCCATGCGGATGGTCTCGCCGTTGAGGTAGTTGTGCGTGACGATGAACTCGGCGAGCTGTGCGTACTCGTCGGGCTCCCCGAGACGCTGCGGGAACGGGATGGCCTCGGCCAGGGTCTTCTGGAACTCGGGGGTCACGCCCGCCAGCATGGGGGTGCTGATGGTCCCGGGGGCGATGGTGCAGACGCGCACACCGATGCGCGCGAGGTCGCGTGCTGCCGAGATGGTCATCGCATGCACGCCGCCCTTCGACGCCGCGTAGGCGATCTGGCCGATCTGACCCTCGAACGCCGCCACCGATGCGGTGTTGATGATGACGCCGCGCTGGCCGTCGCCGTCGATGGTGGATTCCTCCTGCATGCGGTTGGCGGCCAGCCGCATGACGTTGAAGGTGCCGATCAGGTTGATGTCGATGACCTTGCGGAAGAGGTCGAGTTCGTGGGGGCCGTTCTTGCCGAGAATCCGTGCGGCCCAGCCGACGCCCGCACAGTTCACCGCGACGCGCAACGGCGCCCCGGATTCGGCGATGGTGTCGATGGCGGCCTGGACCTGAGCCTCGTCGGTGACGTCGGCGGCGATCAGCGTGACACCGTCGGTGGGCGCGGCCTTGTCGATAGAGGCCTGCAGGTCGAGACCGAAGACCTGGGCGCCGGCCGCGGCGAAACGCCGTGCGGTGGCGGCGCCGAGGCCCGAAGCCCCGCCGGTGACCAGTACGGAAGCGCCTGAAACGTCCATGTGTGAGTGATCCTTTCGCGGTACCCGACCCGTTCTCCTGCCGGCCGCGTCACCGTCGTCGGCGACGCCGCTCCGGCTCATGCTGCAGTTTCACGATAGTCAGGTGCCGTGAAGGACCCTCGATCAGCCCTCGGTTCTACCGAACGAGCGCTCGGGCGCGTTCCTGGACGCGGAGGCGGTTCTCGCGGCGGATCAACACCACGCCCACTCCGGTGATGACCACGACAGCGCTGAGGGTGCCGGCGATCACGGGTACCGACGCACCGATCAGCCCGTCCGCGATCAGCCATGTCGCGAAGGCGAAGAACAGTACGGCCGCTCCGATGGCGATGACGCGCTCGGGGAGGTGGCGACCCAGCAGGACGCCCACCCCGATGGCGAGGGCGTCGGCGGCGACCATGCCGAGCGTGGACCCGATCCAGACCCCCAGCCAGTCGTTGTCGGTGGCGAGTGTGATGGTCGCGAGCATGGTCTTGTCGCCGAGTTCGGCGAGGAAGAACGCCGACATGACCGCGAAGAACACCGAGGCGCCGACGCGGGTCGCCCGGCTGGACTCCTCGTCGTCGAGCCGGTCGCCCCGCAGGGTCCACAGGCCGAAGATCAGCATGGCGAGTCCGGCGAGGATCGTCAGGAGTGCGGTGGGGATGGACAGTCCGAGGAAATGGCCGAAGAAGACCGAGACCGCGTGCACCGCGGTGGTGGCCACGGTGATCGCGAGGAGGACGACCCACCAGCGGTAGCGCAGGGCATAGGTCATCGCCATCAGCTGTGACTTGTCCCCGAGTTCGGCGACGAAGATCACGCCGAAGCTCAGGAGCAGGGCAGCAATCACGGACGCCAGGTTAGTCAGCCCGAACTCGCCGGTGCAACTCGTCGAATGCCCGTATTTCCGCAGGTAGGGGCATCAAAATCAAATGTTCGGGTGCCCGTGATCGAACGCTCTGGCGGCCCGTCGAAACGCCTTCGGGGAGCCTCGGCGCCCTACGCTGCGAGAAGCATCGCGAGCACCGCGGTGTCGGGGTCGGCGTTGGGGTCGATCCCCACCTGATTGCGGAGGTTCACCACGGTCCCGTCGGCTTCCGCCTCGGCCCAGCCCGCCCGGTGCTCGAGCCCGAGTTCGGGGAGACCGGGCAGCAGCACGCACCCGGAGGCGACCTGTGAGCACTCGGGCAGCGACGGGCGCGTCTGCGAGGGCGGATGCAGCATGACCAGAGCCGGCGGATTGTTCAGGAACCTGCCCGCCTCGACGAAGCTGTCGTCGACGACGTTGCCGATCGCGACCATCATGCCGACGGCGTCCGCCTCACCCTGTTCGGGACGCTGCTCGACCACGCCGAAGATCGTCGTCGTCGACAGGAAACCCGGCCGGCAGGCGATCCGGACCGAGGCCACGAGTGTCTGCGTCCACTCGAGCGTCGACTCCGGCCAGCGGCCGGAGATGAGAATCCCGTTCAGGGTGCCCTCCTGCTGGAACGGGGTGAGACCGATCGGAATCGACTGCATCATGTCCTCCTCCGGCCCGGGCGAGACCTCGCCGATGATCCACGGACTGGGGACCGATGACCGACCCGGGTGAAAAGACCATCCACCCGCAGCGAGACGCCGACAACTCGAATCACCGTGTTGTGATGGATCTTTAACATGCGAACGACCGACAGCCCCGGCTCGGGGGCGCTGTCCCCGCCGGTCGGGACGACGACACCAGGCACACTGGACCGGTGAAGAACTCGCCCCCGCTGCGTCCGATGGAGTTCGCGTCCGTCGCGATCTTCGGCGGACTGACCGTCGCGGCGGTTGTCATCGCGTCGGTCATCCCGCTGGCCCAGGCGGCCGGACTGCTCGCCCCGGTGCCGCTCGCACTCATCGCGGCGCGCACCCGGCCGCGGGCCCTCGTCACCGCCACCGTGGCCACCACCGCGGTCGCGTTCGCGATGGCGGGGACCGGCGCGATGGCGACCGTCCTGGGTTCCGCGCTGGTCGGAGGGCTCGTCGGAGACATCAAGCGCCGGGGCCGGGGGATCGGCGTCCTGGGTGTCGCGACACTCGTGGCGTCGCCGTTGCTCGGCGGGATCTCCGTGCTGATCCTGCTCGTGCTGGTGCCCCTGCGCGAGCTGACGATCGAGGCCATGACCAACTCCATCCACGGTGTCGCGAAGTGGCTGCACGGATGGGGCCCGACCGGGGGCGTCGCCGATGGGCTCGACACCATGAGCCGGAGCATCGCCGACCATTGGTGGGTGTGGGTCTGGGTGTCGGGGACCGTGGGCACCGCGATCTCGCTCGTCGTCGCGTGGTGGATTCTCGGTTCCGTCATCGGGCGGTTGCGAGATGTGCCGAGTGAGGACACTCTCGACGCCGTCCCGTCGGGGTCTGCTCCGGCCGCGTCCGCCGGTGCGCCCCACGATTCGGGCATCGCGCCGCTCCCCGTGGTCTTCGACCACGTCGGATTCGCGTACTCGCCCGAGGCCCGCCCGGTGCTGCACGGTATCGACCTGCGGATCGATCCCGGTGAGTTCGTCGCCGTCGTCGGCGCCAATGGGTCCGGGAAGTCGACGCTGGCCAAGATCATCGCCGGCCGGCCCGCGACGACGGGTACGGTCCACCGGCCGGGCCTGCCGGGTCTGGGTGCGCAGGGCGGGACCGCTCTCGTCCTGCAGCGTCCCGAGATCCAGATGCTGGGTTCTCGCGTCGCCGACGACGTCGTGTGGGGTCTGCCGCCCGGCGTCGACGTCGATGTCGAGGCGCTGCTCGCCGAGGTCGGACTCGCCGGCCTCGGTGACCGGGAGACCACGGACCTGTCGGGCGGCCAGCAGCAGCGGCTGGCGATCGCCGGCGCGCTCGCGCGGGACCCGCAACTCCTCATCGCCGACGAGGTGACCTCGATGGTCGACCCGGAGGGTCGGGGACAACTGCTGGCGTTGCTCGCCGGTCTGCCGGCGCGCCGTGGGATCGCCGTCGTCCTGGTCACCCATCGCGGCAGCGAGGCCGCGGCGGCCGATCGGGTGATCCATCTGGACTCCGGGCGCCTGGTGCCGCACGCGCCGGACTGGATGCCGAGTCCCGACGCCGACCTGGCTGCGCCGGCGCAGGCGATGCGCCCGTCGCTGCCGCCCGCGCCGACCTCGCGGATCGGTGGGCCGCTACTCGTTCTCGACCAGGTGGGGTACGCCCATCTGCCGGGCTCGCCGTGGGAGGTCGTCGCGCTGCAGGACATCTCGCTGACCGTCTACCGCGGCGAGGGGTTGCTGATCGTCGGCGGCAACGGGTCGGGCAAGACGACCCTCGCGTGGATCATGGCCGGACTGCTCCCACCGGGGACCGGAACGTGCCGTCTGCTGGATACCCACGAAAAGATCAATCCCGGAACAGGTTTCGACGCCGGAACGCCGATGACCGAGCGTGTCGGCGCGGTTGGGCTAGGTTTCCAGCACGCACGACTGCAGCTGCAGAAGGTCACCGTCGCCGACGAGATCATGGCGGCCGGCGGCGAGAAGGTGGGCACCGCCGAGGTTGCCCGCGTGCTCGAACTCGTCGGGCTGCCACGTCAGATGGCGATCACCAAGGTCGACGCGCTGTCGGGCGGGCAGATGCGACGTGTCGTGCTCGCGGGCCTCATCGCGCGTCACCCCGATCTCCTCGTCCTGGACGAGCCGCTGGCCGGTCTCGATCCGCCGGCCCGCGAGGAGATCGTCGCCCTGCTGGCCCGATTGCGGGCCGAGGGCATGACGATCGTGATCATCTCCCACGACTTCGAATCCCTGGAGTCGGTGTGTACGCGACGGGTCCGGCTCGTCGACGGCCGGCTGCTACCCGATTCGCAGCACATGATCGACCAGGCGACCGGCTGGGACGGAGGAATCCGATGACGATGCGTACCGTCCCCCTGCGGCAGGTGCCGGGCAACTCGTTCGTGCACCGGCTGTGGGCGGGGACCAAGCTCGTGATCGTGCTGATCCTCGGGATCATGACCTGGGTGCTGCCGTCGTGGCCGGCGCTCGGGATGGTCGCCGCGGTGGTCGTGATCACCGCGCTCGTGGCGGGAATCCCGTTGGGCGCCATACCGCGTCCGCCGTGGTGGTTCTGGGGACTGATCGGGATCGGCGTCGCGTTCAATGTGTCGTTCGCCGGCATTCCCGGTGCCCTGGTGTTCCTGCGTGCGATCACGCTTGCCCTCGTCCTCGTCGCCAGTTCGATCCTCGTCATCTGGACCACCCCGATGGCAGATGTGGCGCCCGCGCTGGCGCGGCTGATGCGCCCGCTGCGGTGGCTCCGGCTGCCCGTCGACGAGTGGGCGGTGGCGATCGCGTTGTGCCTCAGGGGTCTTCCGCTGCTGATCGAGGAGTTGCGCATGTTGCGCGCGGCGCATCGCCTGCGTCCCACCACCAGGGGACGCAGCGATCATCCGTCGGCGGAGATGGGGATCATGGACCTGATCACGGCGGCGATGTCCTCGGCGCTCCGACGCAGCGCCGAGATGTCCGAGGCGATCACCGCCCGCGGCGGCACCGGCCGGCTTACCGCCCACCACGCCGGTCCCGGACGCGCAGATGTGCTGGCGCTCAGCATCATCGTGGTGGCATGCGCCGTGGCGATAGTGGTGACGCTCATCCTGTGATCGGTACCGGCCCCTCCGCTCCCTGATCCGAAAGAATCACACATCCACTGCGCCCTAATCCGAAAGAACCGCATAACCCCTGGTCCCTGAGGTGCGAGGAGCGCTAGCGACGAGCCACGAAGGGTCTGGTGAGTTGCCTTGCGAGACCCTTCGTGACGCGCCCTCCGCAAGCTCCGGACGCTCCTCAGGGAGCAGGGCGGGCCAGTTGGTCTGCGGTAGATCAGACGAACAACGGCGCCGGTCACCCGAAGGTGACCGGCGCCGTTGATGTTCGGCGAACCGGGGATCAGGCCGGGACGACCAGGCCGCTGCCCTGGCTCTTCGCCCGAGCGAGACGCTCGTTGGCGTCGGCCCAGTTCACGACGTTCCACCACGCCTTGACGTAGTCCGGCTTGACGTTCTGGTAGTCGAGGTAGAAGGCGTGCTCCCACATGTCGAGCATGACGACCGGGATGATGGCGGCGGGGATGTTGCCGCTCTGGTCGGTCAGCTGCAGGATGACGAGCTTGCCGCCGATGGTGTCGTAGCCCAGGATCGCCCAGCCCGACCCCTGCAGGGTGGTGGCCGCGGCGGTGAAGTGTGCCTTGAACTTGTCGAAGCCACCGAACTGCTCGGTGAGGGCGGCCGCGAGGTCGCCGTCGGGCTCGCCGCCGCCGTTGGGCGACAGGTTCTTCCAGAAGATGGAGTGGTTGGTGTGACCGCCCAGGTGGAACGACAGCGTGGCGGACAGTCCGTAGACCTTGCCGGCGATGCTGTCGTCGTCGCGGGCCGCGGCCAGCTTCTCCAGGGTGTCGTTGGCGCCCTTGACGTAGGTGGCGTGGTGCTTGCTGTGGTGGAGCTCCATGATCCTGCCGGAGATGTGCGGTTCCAGTGCCGCGTAGTCGTAATCGAGATCCGGCAAGGTGTAATCAGCCACGATGTTCCTCTCTGAGGTGCTACTCGTTTTCCCTGTCCACGCATGGGTCCGACGACTCGGCCGGGCGCCACGCGGATGGTTCCACCCTTCCGCAGAGCATGGGTGATTGCAACAAGCGCGACCCAAGAAACATCAAGTGCGGTTGAGATTTCAACGCGAATCGGTGACGACGAGCGAAGGGAGCAGCGGCGTCTGGGCCGCGTCGAGTCCGCGGCGCTCAGATCAGGATGAGCAGAACGAAGACCGCTACGAGCGCGAGGATGGTCAGGGCGCTTGTGCGGCAACTCCTCGCCACGTCGTAGTTGGCGCGCGGAGCGGTACGCCCGACCCCTGGGGCGCGTCGGAGATCTCCGGTCGCGTGCGTCGCCATCGTCGCCTTTCGTTCCGTGATCGGCTGCACATCCCTCCCGTCGAGAAACCGGGATGACGTGGACGTGATCGGTATCACAATGTCACGGATGTGATCGCCATCATAGGCAGACTCGGACGATCAGCTCAACTCGTCGTCTCGTTGATGCGGCCTCTCCCGCGCGTAGACTTGGCGCATGTCTTGGCTCGACCAGCTCTTCGCCGCCGGCTCACGCAAACAGGATCTCGTCGCCGCAGACGCCGCCCTGCCCGGCCGCAGCTCCGAGATCACGGTCCCCGGCGAGCACCTGATCCTCGGCACCCCGATGCGTGGCCGGCCCGAGTCCGACGGCACGTACGTGCACGGCATCGGGGGATTCGACGACGGTCTTGCCGCGATCGTGCTGGCCGGTGGCTGTTTCTGGGGCATCGAGGAGATCTTCTGGCAGGTCCCCGGCGTCCACACCACCGCGGTCGGCTACGCGGGCGGGTACACGCCCAACCCGACCTACGAGGAGACGTGCACCGCCCGGACCGGACACACCGAGTCCACGCTGGTGGTCTTCGATCCGGCCGTCACCGATCTCGAGGGCCTGCTGAAGATCTTCTGGGAGTCGCACGACCCGACGCAGGAGATGCGTCAGGGCAACGACATCGGAACGCAGTACCGGTCGGCGGTGTACGCCCTGACCGACGAGGACCTGGCCACCGTCCGGAAGACCGCCGCGACGTTCCAGACCGCACTCGATGCCGCCGGCGAGGGCGCGATCGCCACCGAGATCAAACCGCTCGCGGAGGCAGGCGACGGGCAGTTCTACTACGCCGAGGATCACCACCAGCAGTACCTCGCCAAGAATCCCCACGGGTACCGCTGCCACGCCGCGACCGGCGTCGTCTACCCGGGCTGACACCGCGGTGCCCGGCCGAGTCGTCCGACTCCATGCTCGACGAGACGTGCGGTGACCGAAGAGATCTCGTTGCGCCAGTGGAATCGCACCCTGCTGCAACGCCAGCACCTGCTCGACCGGGTCGCCGAGGACGCGATCGAGGTACTGGACCGCTGCGTCGGCCTGCAGTCGCAGGACCCGCGTGCGGCGTTCTTCGGATTGTGGTCGCGCATCGAGGATTTCGATCCCCTCGAGCTGGACGAGCTGCTCACCGACCGTGAGGTCGTGCGGATGGCGTTGCTGCGGTCGACGATCTTCCTCATCGACGCCGAGGACGCACGCTGGATTCGCCCGCTCGCCGATCCGACGCTGCGACGCGAGCTGACCGACATCCACGCGCCGAAACTGGTGGATGCCGATCCGGCGGGAGTTCTCGCGTCCGCCGAGGAGCTCCTCGCCGGCCGGGAACTCACCGGCGCCGAACTCGGGAGAGAACTGGCCACCCGCCATCCCGCCGAGAACCCGTCGACACTCACCGCCATCGCCCGCTGCGGCCTGCCGCTGGTCCAGGTTCCCCCGCGCGGGCTGTGGCGGGGTCGGGGCGGACCGACCTACCGGATCTTCGCCGAGTGGGCCGGGCCCGGCGAGCCGGCCGTCGTCGACGACGATGCCCGGGCCGACCTGATCCGGTTGTATCTGCGCGGGTTCGGACCGGCGACCGTGAAGTCCATCCAGACCTGGTCCGGGCTCACCCGGCTGCGCCCCCTCGTCGAAAAGCTGGAAGCCGATTGGGAACTCGTCCGGCTCGCCGGGCCGAACGGTGAGGTGCTCTACGACCTCGACGGTCTGGCACTCGCCGACCCGGACACGCCGGCACCTGTCCGGCTCATCGCCCCGTTCGATCACGTGATCGGCGTTCAGGCCGACCGGGCCCGGGTCGCCGAGCCGGAGATGTTCCGGCGCACGGTGACCGCCAACGGCCGGTCGCCCGGTTTCCTCTTCGTCGACGGATTCCTCGCCGGCACATGGTCTCTCGACGCAGAAGAGATTCCGGTCGTGGAGTTCTTGCGTCCGGTGACCGCCGCTGAACGCGGCGAGGTCGACGTCGAGGTCGACCGGCTCCGCGAGTTCACGGCCGGTACCCGGTGACCGGGACGCCGGGTCACCTGCGGATGCCGACTGCGAACCGAAGCGGGTCCGCGACTCAGTCACCGGTGCGCGGGTTCCGTGAGGTGATGCAGTAGGGGCGACCGACCGGATCCGCCATCGTCGTCCAGTGCGGATAGTGCTCGATCACGCGGGCGCCCCAGTCCTCGTGCCGGGCGACCTCGTCGGCGACGGAGTTGGTGGCGATGTCGAGGTGGGCGGTCGCCGGCCCGTCGTCCTGCGGCTCATCCTGCCTGCGCTGCAACAGGATTCCGAGGGTCACCGCCGGGTCGCGCCGCAGCGCGATCAGTTCGGGTCGATTCCGCGATCTGGTCGGCCAGCCGGTCAATCGGGTCCAGAACCCGACCTCGGCGTCGAACATGTCGGCGGGGATGTCGATGCACAGCTGGTCGATGATGCTGATCGCATCACCGGGCCATCGGATGGGGCGCGACCGCTTCGTCTCGCCTTCCCACGGGACGAGGCAGAACACGAACCCAGCGGGCGATCGAAGTGTGAGGTGGGTGCCGGCGTCGTTGACGAGCGTGGCGCCGAGTGCGAGGGCCTCCGCGGTGGCGGTGTGCGGGTCGTCGGTGTGGATGTCGAGATGGACTCCGCCCGGGCCGTCGTCGATCCGCTGGACCCGCAGGTGCGGGTCGCCGTAGAACGGTTCCAGCGACGCGAACTCTCGATGCTCACCCCGTGGCGGGGAGACGGTACTGCCCGAGATCGCGCGCCAGAAGGTCACCTCGCTGCCGAACACCCCGGCGGGGAAATCGAGGAATGCGCTGAGCCACCGCACCTGCACCCGGCAGATTGTACGGTGCGCCGGACGCCGCAGAGTGTCGCGGCGCGTGCGAACGGGTACGGACGCTCGACCGCCCAGATCGTTAGACTCGGGCAGATGACTGTCGGACCGCTGGGAGCGGTGGGGAAGAAATTCTCGAAAGCGCGGACCGAACAGGTCGCGGTCGTCCGTCTCGACGGCCCGATCGGGATCACCGGCATGGGCAAGCACGGCGTCAACACCGAATCGGTCGAGCCGGTCCTGAAGAAGGCCTTCGCCACCGAGCGTCTGCGGGCCGTCGTGGTCGTCGTCAATTCACCGGGCGGCTCACCGGCGCAGTCGGAGTACATCGCCGAGCGCATCCGTCAGCTCTCCGCGGAGAAGGGCGTGCCGGTGCTCGCATTCTGCGAGGACGTCGCGGCCTCCGGCGGGTACTGGATCGCGTGTGCCGCCGACGAGATCTTCGCCGCGCACACCTCCCTCGTGGGATCGATCGGCGTCGTGTCGTCGGGTTTCGGTTTCTCGGCGGTGCTCGACCGGTTCGGTGTCCAGCGCAGGCTCTACACGACCGGTGAGAACAAGGCCCGGCTCGACACCTTCTCGCCCGAGCAGGCCGAGGACGTCGAATGGCTCAAGGGGCTCCAGGGGCAGTTGCACGAGGCGTTCATCGCGTGGGTGAGGCAGCGTCGCGGCAAGAAGCTGATCGCGTCCGACGAGGAACTCTTCAACGGCGACGTGTGGATCGGCAGCCGTGCCGCCGAACTCGGCGTCGTCGACGGCATCGGCGTGATGCGCTCGGTCGTGGCCGAGCGGTATCCCGATGCCGAGATCACCGTCGTGGAGACCCCCAAGCCGCTCCTGATGCGGTTGGTGGGAAGCCAGACGTCGGTCGCCGGATTCGCGGAGAGTGTGACGACCGGAGTTCTGGCGGCGTTCGATCGCGCACCGTCGCTGCGTATGTCGCTCCTGCACCGGGACTGAAACCTGCCGGCGAGGGTTTTCACACGGTTTTACTTGTGTATTGTCCCCAAGTTATCCACAGGGCTGTTCAGTGAAGTGGAACTTCAGGTCGTCTCGACCGCTGCACTGACGTGAATTTCCTACGCGCACATTCGATCAATCAAGTGACCGCTGTCACAAGTAGATAACCGTTGGCCTGCGTTTTTCCACAATTCCACAGTCTCATCCCCAACTAGACGGTCAGTCTGCGACCCGGGGACAAACGTCCAGAACGTGCATGTGGATAAGTTTATGTAGGTCAACATAGTGACCGTGCGACGCCGAACCGAGGGGTGGTGGCGGCGGCGCGCGGGCGCCCTGGTGGACAGCTGGCGTCGCACCTGGCCGTCTCTGTGCCACCATGGAAAAGTGACCATGGGCGACATCACTCAGGTTCCGGTGACCGATCTTCCGGACGACTTCACCGGGCGGACCGACGCGGTCATGCTCGACGTCCGCGAGGACGACGAATGGGCGTCCGGCCATATCCGGGGCGCCGTGCACATCCCGCTGGCCGAGGTCCCGGGGCGCCTCGACGAACTCGACCCCGATCACGACCTCTACGTGGTCTGTCATTCCAGCGGCCGGTCGATGCGCGTCCTGCAGTACCTCGCCCAGGTGGGTTACGACGGCATCTGCGTCCGCGGTGGCATGCTCGCCTGGCAGGAGCACGGCAAGCCCGTCGAGTTCGGCGATACGCGATCCGAGGGCGACGCCGGCCGATGATCGACCTGTGCCCGCGGTGTCGAATCCAGGCGCCGCATCGTCCCGGACGTGAACACTGTCCACGTTGTGGTGGACCGTTGAGCGTCGTCGACGATGCCGCTCGCGCGATGGCCGTCCGCCAGGGGTCGTCGGCGCGATCCTCGGCCCCCGGTGTCGCGATGCGCCCCTCACCGATCCCGCCTCGTGCCGGCTCGGCCCCGATGCCCGCCGGGCGGCTCTACCGCAGCCGCAACGTGCGATGGGTGGCCCGCCGCCCACCCGAGGCCATACCCGCCCGCCGCGGCGCGTCGGGCCGCCGCGGTCCCCGACTGATCCCTCGCTACGTCTACATACCCACCTGGGGTCTGCACGACGAACCGGCCGAGACCGACACCGCGCACCGCAAGCTCGAGAGTTCCCGGGCCCGGCTGGGACTCGCGCTGGTGCTCACCGGTTCCGCGCTGACCGCGTCGGCGCTGGTCCATCTCGTCCGCTACATCCTGCTGGTGGTCAACCGCGACCGTCCGCTTCCCGAGTTTTTCATCGTGGCGTCGGACTGGCTCACCGTCTTCGTCGGGGTCGTGGCATTTCTCGGATTCGTGCTCGCCACGCTGGCTTTCATGCGGTGGGTCCTGGAACTGCGCGCCGACACCTATGCGTCGGCGGGTCTTGCGGACCCGCGCCGCCCCGGCTGGGCCGCGGCGCTGTCCGGACTGCCGTTGATCAACCTGATCGGCGCCCCACTGGTGTTGCAGGAAGTCGCCACGCACCGCGTCGGCCAGGATCCCTCGCTCGACGCCGATCTCGTGGGCCGACGACTGCGCAAGCTCTGGGTCGCCTGGGTGCTTGTCAACGTGGCGGCCGCGGCGGCGATCGTCGCCAGGCTCGTCGCGTGGCGTTCGGACTCCCTGCAGACCGGAGCGAATGCGCTGGCGATGGTGATCGTCAGCGCGGCGATCTCCGCGGCCTTCGCCTTCTGGATGGCACGCCGGGTGCGGACACTGTTCGAAGCCGCCGAGGCGGCCCCGGTCCCGACGAGACGGTGGGTGGCGGTCGGATGAACTCAGGGGTGAATGTGGGCGCGGCCGAGAAGGTCTCGCGCTCGGGCAAGCCGGCGGTGGTGGCGCACCGCGGAGCGTCGGGTGACTGCCCGGAGCACACCCTGGCCGCGTACGAACTCGCCCTTGCGCAGGGAGCGGACGGACTCGAATGCGACGTCCGGCTGACCGCCGATCACGAGCTCGTGTGCGTGCACGACCGGACCGTCGACCGCACGTCGAACGGCACGGGCATCGTCAGCGAGATGACGCTCGCCGAGCTGCGCGAACTCGACTTCGGCAGCTGGCACGCGTCGGGCGGGCCGGCGTCGATCCTGACGCTGCGCGAGTTGCTGACCCTGACCCTGGACTGGCGTCGTCCCGTCCGGCTGTTCATCGAGACCAAGCATCCGGTGCGTTTCGGCAGTCTCGTCGAGCAGAAGCTCCTCGAGATGCTGCACGAGTTCGGGGTGGCGACCCCACCCTCGGCCGATCACAGCCGAGCCGTGGTCATCTCGTTCTCCTCCGCGGGGGTCTGGCGTATCCGACGCCACGCCCCCATGCTGCCGACGATCCTGCTCGGCGACACCGCCCGGGTTCTCGGCGGCGGTGCCGCGACCGCGGTCGGAGCGACGGGCATCGGGCCGTCGGTGATGACCCTGCGGCAGTACCCCGATCTCGTCGACCGCGCCGCCGCAGCCGGTCGGGTCACCTACTGCTGGACGGTCGACGAACAGGTCGACGTCCAGCTCTGCGCCGATCTGGGTGTGCGGTGGCTGGCCACCAATCATCCGGCGAAGGTGCGCGACTGGCTGGTCACGGTCGACTGAGCTGCGGCGTGCACGACCGTGTCGGGCGCCGCGGGCCGCGTGAGAGAGTGGACCGATGGGCAAGAAGAGCAAACGGGGCAGTGGACCACGTCCGGGAAGCAATCGTGCGGAGCGCGTAGCGGCACGTAAGGCGCGGCAGGCGGCAGCTCTGGCGCCGCCGCCCCGGCCGTTCGCCGGGTTCGCGTCCGAGTGCGACTTCGTCGCGCTGCGGACCTTCGTCGCCTCGGCGACCGCGCGACTGGAACTCGTCGAACCGGCCGGTTCGCGCAACGACGTCTCGATAGTGACGATCCTGCCGGGTGCGGTGCCCGCCCTCGCGCGCGACGTCGACGGCGCCACAGAAGGTTTCGTCGGTCTGCAGACCGACCCGGATCGAACGGCGCTGACGGTCGAACTGGCCGCCGCCATCGCGTGGGCGGCGCACGCCGACGCGGGCAGCGAGTTCGATCTGGAGTCCGCCGACGAGGCCCCGACCCTCGACGAGGTCGTGAAACCCGATGCCACCCTGGACATCACGGTCCACCAGGATTTCGGCTGGTGGTTCGTGGAGGGTACCGATGTCCCCGCCGAGATCACCGCGATGTTCGAGCGCGCCAACGAGTCGGTGCTGCCGACCGCGCGGCTCGTGGTCGACAGCGGCGCGGGTGCACCCTGGTGGGTCGACGCCGGCGAGCGGGCCCACCTGCGCTGGATTCGGCCCGAGCCGGAGGACGACCTGATGTCGGCGATGGCACGGCTGCACGCCGCCGGACGGCTGACGGTCGGCGAGGGGTCGCGGTTCGCCGGGTCGTTCCGCACCCACGGACTGCTCGTACCGGTCTTCGACCTCGACAACGAGATGCACCACGAGGAGTGGTACGCCGGTCTGAACCAGTTCGACCAGTGGCTCGGCGAGGCACTCGCCGACACCTCACCGCTGACGATCGAGCAGCGCAGCTCGCGCGACGGCATCCGCGGTCGTCAGGTCACCTTGCGCTGACACCCCCCCTCTGCTCCCTGAGGTGTGAGGAGTGTCGACGTCGCCGCCTCCGCTCCCTGAGGTGTGAGGAGTGTCGACGTCGTCCCCTCTGCTCCCTGAGGTGTGAGGAGTGTCGACGTTGCCCCTCTGCCCCCTGAGGTGCGAGGGGCGAAAGCGACGAGCCTCGAAGGGCTGGTGAGTTCTGGTCACCAGCCCTTCGAGGCTCGCTTCGCTCGCACCTCAGGGAGCAGGACGGTCGCTTCGCTCGCACCTCAGGGAGCAGGACGGTCGCTGCGCTCGCACCTCAGGGAGCAGGAGGCGCGCTTCGCTCGCACCTCTGCACGAAAGTGCTTCTGCGTCAGATGTTTCCGCCGGCCGCGAGGGGTGCGGTTGCGTCGGATGTCTTCTCGCCGTTGAACTCTCGCTCGACGAAGTTCTCGAGGTCGAAGAGGTTCCCGTTGCAGCGCTCGGCGATGGTCTGCAGGGTCGTCATGGTCGCGACCTCTTCGACCTGCTCCTTGAGGAACCACTGCACGAACTGCTCACCCAGGTAGTCGCCGGTGTCGCGGGCCGACTTGGCGAGGTCGACGACCTGTTGCGTGACCGTCTTCTCCTGTGCGAGAGCGAGATCGATGGGTGCGCGGTAATCGTCGAAGCGGTTGTTGGGTGCCGGGATGCCGGGGATCTCGATCTCCATGTCCCGGTCGAGGAAGTACTGCACGATCATCATCGCGTGATTGCGCTCTTCGACTGCCTGACGGTAGAAGAGCTTGGCGAGTTGCGGCATGTCGTGGTTGTCGAAGTAGGTGGCGACCGCGATGTACTGCTGGGAGGCGTAGAACTCGTTGCTGATCTGGTCGTGCAGCAGTTGGTGGAATTTGGTGTGTTCGGTCATGTGGCCCATCGTAGAGCCGAAAAATGGCTCTCACCAGCAAGTTCAGGCTAAGTAAGGCTAGTCTCGCCTGCGTTTGGGGACCCTTTCCACGACGGTCATCCGGCGTCGACGAGGAGCTCGTCGGGGATGGGTTGACCTGCGCGGAGGAGGCCGAAGAACTCCTCGGTCTGCTCGTTGACCGGTAGCGCCAGCCCCTCGTCGGTGAAGGTGCTCTCGCCGGCGGGTGTCGTGGTCGTGATGGGGTCGCGAAGTGCGAACATGAGCGACGCGAGGTTCCAGATGTGATCTCGCTCATCGACCGTCAGTGCGTCGATGGCGCCGCCGACGAAACCGAAGAGCCGGAACGGATTGAGCAGCACCGTCGGACTGGTGGCGCGAGAGACCAGTGCCGCGAGGAATTTTCGCTGGTTGACCACACGCTCGAGGTCGGCTCGCGGGAAGGCGCGCGTTCGGACCAGTCCCAGCGCCTGGCGCCCGTCGAGCCGATGGCAGCCCTTCGCAAGGCGCAGGCCCGCTTTCGGATCGTTCAGCGGCTGGTCGATACACATGTCGACGCCGCCGACCGAGTCGACGAGGGTGTCGAATCCGCCGAAACCGATTTCGGCGTAGTGGTCGATGTGGATTCCGGTGAGGTTCTCGACGGTCTGCACGAGCAGTGCCGGACCGCCGATGCCGAACGAGGCATTGAGCTTCAGGCTGCCGTGACCCGGAACCTCCACGTACAGGTCGCGCGGAATGCTCACCACGATCGCCTTGCCGCCGCCCGGGGGGTTGTGGACGAGCATGATCGTGTCGGTGCGGGAACCGGCGGCATCACCCGTGGCCAGCGCCCGGCGCTGTTCTTCGGTGAGATCGGCTCGGGAGTCGGTGCCGACGATGAGCCAGTTGGTGCCGGGTGTGTCCGACGGGCGTCCCGCGTAGGCGCGCAGCGCGTCGATGCGGTCGAGTCTCGAGTCGTAGTAGAACAGCAGTCCGACGGAACCGAGGACGACGACGAGCAGCAGGATCAGCAGGATCCTGCCGACGCGGACCGCGCGGCGGCCGGTGCGTCGGGGACGAGGCGGAGTGACCGGTCGTGGCGGCGCGGGTGGCCGGCCTGCGGACCGGTCACGGTCGCGACGGTCCGCGTGCGGCGGCCGGGGGCCGCGGGACCGATGGTCCGGAATCGGTTCGGGCTTCTGGGTGGGGGCATACCCGGCGGGACCGGGCCGCGCCGACGGGGACGGCCGGTCGGCAGGGGAGGGATGCGGTGGTCGGCCGCTGGGACCGGGGCCCGGAGCACGGCGCGGGTCGGGACCGTGCGCGGGGATTCGCGGCATGGCCTGCGGATGAGCGGACGGAACACCGGCGCCGGGAGGTGGGCGGTGGCCTTGGCCGGGAGGCGGCCCCGGGCGCGGGGGCGGGCCCGCTGGCCGCCCGGACGGCATCGGCGGTCCGGGGCGACCTCGCCGGAGGATCGGCGGGTCCTGCTCGTTCATCCCATCAAATGTACGCATGGGCCGCCGTATCCGATGTCGGTCGGTTGGTGTGCCGATGTGGGCGTCGACTCCCCGGAGAGATCTGCCGCGGAGGTCTTGTTCCGGCCCGAACGGGGTACAGGACCGGCCATGACCGAGAAACACGTCGCCGAGGCCGGCGCCACCTCCGATGACACCGGGAGCGGCGATACCGGAACCGACGGTGGCCACACCCCGCTGCGTCGCGCCATCACCGGCAAGTTGCTGTTCCTGTTCATCCTGGGCGACGTCCTCGGCGCGGGAATATATGCGCTGGTCGGCGAGGTCGCCGGGGAGGTCGGCGGAGCGATCTGGGTGCCGCTAGCGCTGGCCCTCGCGCTGGCGATGCTGACCGCGGCGTCGTACGCAGAGCTCGTCACCAAGTACCCGCGGGCCGGTGGCGCCGCGGTCTTCGCGCGACACGCCTACCGCCATCCGCTGGTCTCCTTCCTCGTCGGGTTCTGCATGCTGGCCGCCGGTGTGACTAGCGCCGCCGGACTTGCGCTGGCTTTCGCCGGTGACTACCTACAGGTCTTTCTCGATGTGCCCACCACGGTCGCGGCGCTGGTGTTTCTCGTCGCGGTCGCGGCACTGAACGCCCGCGGGATCACCGAGTCCCTGCGAGCCAACGTGGTGATGACCGTCGTGGAGGTCTCCGGACTCGTCCTCGTCGTCGTGCTGGCCGGCATCGTGCTGGGTCGTGGTGATGGCGAGCCGCGGCGGGTGCTGGAGTTCACCGACGAGACCACACCGGCGCTCGCCGTACTCGGCGCCGCATTGCTCGCCTACTACTCGTTCGTCGGGTTCGAGACCTCGGCGAACATGGCCGAGGAGGTCCGCGACGTGCGACGGGTGTACCCGAAGGCGCTGTTCGGCGCGCTACTCGCCGCCGGCGTGGTGTACGTGCTCGTCGGTCTGGCGGTGTCGGTGGTCGCACCACCCGAGCGGCTCGTGGAGTCGTCGGGTCCGTTGCTGGAGGTCGTCTCCATCGCCGATGTCGGGATACCCGACCGGGTGTTCTCCCTGATAGCGCTGATCGCCGTCGCGAACGGCGCGTTGCTCACGATGATCATGGCGTCGCGCCTGACCTTCGGCATGGCTCGTGACGGATTGCTCCCCGGCGCGCTCGCGAAGGTCTTGCCCCGTCGTCGCACGCCCTGGACGGCGATCGTGGCCACCACCGCCGTCGCGATGGTCCTCGCGGCGACGGGCACGGTCGCGGCACTCGCCGAAACCGTGGTGCTCCTGCTGCTGTTCGTGTTCGTCAGCACCAACGTCGCGGTTCTGGTGCTGCGCCGCGACCGGACGGACACCGACCACTTCCGGGCGCCGACGATCCTGCCGGTACTCGCGGTGATCTCCTGCGTCGTCCTCATGACGCAGCAGAGCGCATCGACCTGGTTGCGTGCGGGCATCCTGATCGTCGTCGGGCTCGGGCTCTACCTCCTAGCGCGGGTCACCGGGTCGGGTGGACGACCGGACGTCGACGATGATCGTGTCGACGACGACGACGACGCCGACGAGCGACTCACGTGACGCGAATGTTGTTCGCGCGGTAGGCGTAACCCTCCTGACCGGGGTGCTCGTACTGGAACTCGACGCTCTGTCCCGGCGACAGGTTCCGGAAGCCGGTGCCGGTGATCTCGCTGTAGAACGCCCATGCCCCGCCCGGGGTGGCGTCCGAGTCGAGAACGCCCCAGCCCTCCTCGTCGTTCCAGAAACGCACGGTTCCAGAGGTGTTCGGCATGAGGGAGGTTGGAGGTGGCGGCGCCGGTGTCCCCGTGAGCGCCGTCTCTTCGATGGTCGTGAGACCGTCCGGGCCGGCAACACCCACGCTGTGCCACAGCGCTGTTCGGAACGCGCCGCTGCGAGTGCGGTCCGGCTGGGCGACATCGGACGGCCAGACCGACAGCGCCACATATCGACATCCGCGTTCCGGCGGAACAGCTATCGCATGGTCGAAGTCGACGACGGTCCCCGGACGCAAGCCGGGCAGGGACAGCTGGTCGAGATTCTGAACGGCCCGAACACGAACGACGAAAGTGGTTACATGAATGGCGCCGGACAGCGCCGGTGACGTGATGACACCCCAGCCCTCGTCGTGGTTCCATTCTCGGATCGTCCCGGTCATCGACATCGGTTCACCGTAGGCGCCGGGCCGGTGCCGCGACAGTCGATTTCCGTTGCGGGAGCGTCTTTCGACCGAGCAGCTCCGAATCGTGCTGCCATGATCGGTCCCCGCACGCTGCAAAACGCCTGCCCGCGAACCCGATTGGGCTCCCGGTCGATGTCGCGTGCGACAACGATGGGGACGAACCGATTTCGACGACCGGACCGGACCGGGCCGTCAGCGCTCCGCGAGCGAACCGATGTCGGGAGTGTCGGGGCCGAAGTGGCGGAAGAGGGCTCGGCGTCGGGCGCGGGCACCGGTCCATTCCAGATAGCGCGGGCCGGCCGGCGTTCGCGCGATGACCTGGTAGGTGAGCGTGTTGCGTATCCACGCGAGACCGAAGGCCCAGGGCAGGGCGGGCCGCAATCCGAGGTCGCGCATGCCGCGGACACCGAGGAAACCCTGCAGCATGCTGACCAGGCGGGCCCGGGTGTAGCGCGCGGCCAGCCGGGGGAACAGCCGGTAGTGCAGGCGATCCTGGGCGTCGACGATCGCCGTGGTGAGCGCCGCGCCGGCGTCGGTCACGTCGTGCTGTGCCAGCAGGACCGCGTAGCTCAGCTGGTGCTGCTCACGTTCGGAGTCGAAGAGCCAGTCGTCGTCGACCCCGATCAGCCAGCCGACGTACTTCCAGAGATGCATCAGCGCGCGGGAGTCGTCGCGGCTCACCGGGACGCCGAGGGCGCGGACCCCCATCATCAGTGCGCCGCTGAAGAGGTTCAGCGTTGCGGCGAGATCGGACTGGTTGATCGGCAGACCCCACTGGTCGATGTCCCAGCGGCCGTTGTGCTCGTACCTCTCGTTCACGAGCGCGTGCATGAGGCGCACGTGGACGGTGAGCCGCCAGCCCGCGCCGTCGCGTGCCATGCCGCCCGGTTCGCCGACCGCGATGGCCCAGGTCTGTGTCTCGCCGAGCCGTCGGATGACGGTGTTCCCGGTGAGGCCGCCGGTTGCGACCAGCAGATCGGCGGGCCCGCCGAAGCGGTAGCCGCCGATCAGCGAGAGCTGTAACAGGACGTCGTTGGCGTTCTGGCCGAACCGTCGGTAGACCGCGGCGCCGCGGTCGCAGAGATCGGGACCGACCCAGTCCGGGGTGTCTTCGACGAGGGCGAAGAAGTCGCGGAGGGCGGCCGGGGCGTCGGACGGCATGTCGCCGGCGAGCGCCTGCTCGAACTGGCGCATCGACACCCGGCCGTCGGCATCCCTCGGGAGACGCATGGCCCGGACCAGCGCCGCAGCGGGTTCGTCCCGGGCGCGCAGCCGGCGCCCGAGCCGAGCGAGCTCGTCGTCGGTGGGTTCGCGGAGATGGTTGTAGACCTTCAGGAGTTTGCCGATGCGTCGGCCGCGGGACTCGGCGGCTCGATGGCGTCGCGGAAACGGGAGGTCGGCCGGCGCGGCGGTCGGGCCGGGCGGCACATCGACGGTCATGAGACGAATCTATAGAATCATCTCACCGTGTTCAACACCGGTCCGGTAGACGCGCACGGTCGACGGGAAAGAGTGCAGGTTCGCCGGAAAACAGCGCATTCGACGGGGGTCGGGGTCGTCATCCGACCCAGGACAGATGATCGCGCAGCAGCCCGTATCCGACGAAGGCCACCACGTCGATGACCGCATGGGCGATGACGAGCGGCCAGACGCGACCGCTGACCTGGTAGAAGCGGCCATAGACAACTCCCATGACCAGGTTGCCGACGCCGGCACCGAAGCCTTGATACAGGTGATACCCGCCGCGGAGGAGCGCGCTGGCCGCGAGCGACGCGCCGTCGGACGCGCCGAGCTGACGCAACCGGGTGATGAAGTAGGCGACCACGACGATCTCCTCGGCGGCGGCGTTGCCGATGGCGATCAGCACGAGAACCGGCCACTCCCACCAGGTGTCGGCCTGGCTGGGCACGAGGCTCGCGTTGAGGCCGAGGGCGCGGGCCACGGCGACGAGGGCCAGCCCGGGGAGGCCGATGACGGCGGCGAGAACCAGCCCGGCGGGGACGTCGCGGCGTGGAGTCCACCGGCCCAGTCCGACTCGCGAGAGTCCGATCCCACTGCGCCACAACAGATACACGCCCAGGGCGGCGATGGCGAACAGACGGAGCCCGCTCATGATCTGCCGGACGGCGTCGATGGGTCCGAGGTCGGAGCGACTGGGATTGAGGGCGACCGTCGTCTCGCCGATCCCACCGGCGAGCTGGGCCTCGAGTAGTGCCAGCGCCGCGGAGAGTGCCGAGAACGCGAACGTCAGGACGCCGACGATGACCAGCTCGACGATGATGCCGCGTCGTTCGATCCGGTCGGTGACCACCGGGATGCCGTGCGGGGACGGCTTCAGGTACTCGCGCAGGGCCATGCCGGTCAGCCTAAAACCCCGCGGTGGGCGGCGACATCGGCAGACGGCGCGCGTTGTCACCGCGCGACGCGACTCAGTCGGGCATCGAGTTCAGGAAGGGGCAACCCGCGAGGTTGCGCAGCGCGCGCGAGAGTTCGAACACGTCGGAGACCGGGCGGGCGAAGGGGAGCCGGACGTCGGAGTCGCCGTCGAGTCCCTCGATGCGGAACCGGATGCCGAATCGATCGAGCCCGAGCGGCCGCACCCGTCCGGTGCGCAGGTCGGCGGGGAGTTTGCGGACGAGCTGGCCGACGATGTCGGCGTGGTCGGTGTCGAGGTGCTCGAGCCAGCTGCCCTCGTGCTCCCAGAACGGGTCGGGGTCGGCGTCGGCGAGTTCGGTGGCAGGCACCGAGGCCGCACCGTCCGACGAGGCGATCACCGCGGTGTCGACCTGCAGTCGCAACATCGATGCGCCGTGCCCGATGTCGAGCAGCCCGTCGTCGGGGTGTTCGGCGGCGATCTCGATCGCCAGGTCACGTTCCAGGTCGCGCGGCACCTCGTGCAGGGTGCCGTTCAGCCAGATCACCGACCGCACGCGTTCGCGCAGGTCGATGGGCGCCCAGTCGGTCACCTCGAGCATCGCGGGCACGCCCTCGGCCTCGTCGACTGCCCGCATGGCATCACCGGTGGTCGGGACGAGGACGAACGCCTGGGACTCGAAGAGGTGGACGACCTCGATCGGGGTGGCGTCGGCACCCTCGATGGCCAGGATGGCGGAACCGACCCGACGACAGGCCGTCTGGATCATCTCGGCATCCGTCGGGCGGTCGGTCGTCGTTCTCGTCATGACTGTCTCTCCGGTCGGCGTCGCGGGGGCGGCGGGCTTGAAAGGTAACCCTAACCTAAATTCCCAGAGCGCACGCGTCAATGGTTTCGGTGCGGATGCGTCGATGTCGGTCGAGCGCGAACGGTCCCGCCGGACCGGCTTCCACTAGGCTCGTGTGGTGCCTGTGATCGCCTACTTCGGCCCGCCCGGAACCTTCACCGAGATGGCACTCGACGCGGTCCTCGCCGCGCATCAGTCCAGTGCCGGCCTCGACCTGTCGGGCGGGATCGACCGGGTGGCCGCGTCGAGTCCCGCCGCCACGATTGCGATGGTCCGCAGCGGTGAGGCCGACTACGGCTGTGTGCCGATCGAGAGCTCGATGGAGGGTTCGGTGCCCGCGACGATGGATGCGCTGGTGCCCTCGACCTCCGATGACGCCGATGGGCGCGTGCAGGCGTTCGCGGAGACCGTGCTCGACATCTCCTTCACGATCGCCGCGGTCTCGCCGTTGCCCGCGGCCGAGGTCCGTACCATCGCCGCCTACCCGGTTGCGTCCGCGCAGGTGCGTCGTCGGGTGGGTGAGCTGTTCCCGAATGCGCAGTTCGTCATCTCGAGTTCGAATGCCGCTGCCGCGCAGGATGTTGCGGCCGGGAAGGCGGACGCCGCGGTCACCACCGGGCTCGCGGCGCGACTGTCCGGGCTCGTCGTGCTGGCCGACGGTGTCGCCGATGCGCGGGAGGCGACCACCCGATTCCTCTTCCTGGGCCGTCCGGGTATCCCGTTGCCCCGCACCGGCACCGACCGGACCTCGGTCATACTCGACCTGTCGAACGAACCGGGCAGCCTGATGGCGGCGATGAACGAATTCGCCTCGCGCGGAATCGACCTCACGCGTATCGAGTCGCGCCCGCAGCGCGACGAGGCCCAGGGCCGCAGCATCGCCGGACGGTACCGATTCTTCCTCGACGCCGTCGGGCACATCGACGACGCGGCGGTCGCCGAAGCGCTTGCCGCCCTCCAGCGCCGGTGCGAGCGCGTGGTGTTCCTCGGGTCGTGGCCCGCGGTGCGCACCACCGGCTCGGCACCACCCGATCACACGGAGTCGCTCGCCTGGGTCGAATCGATGCGACGAGGGGGCAAGTGATGGCACGCCTGCATCTGGTCCGACACGGCGAGACCACGTCGAACGTCATGCGCCGACTGGACACCGCCCTGCCCGGTGCCGCACTCACCGATTTCGGTGCGCGCCAAGGTGTTCGGTTCGGCCTGGAGAACACTCCGGAACACCACGCGGTGCTGCTCAGCTCGCGCGCACTCCGTGCACGTCAGACCGCCGAGCTAATCGGATCGGTGTGGGATGTGGAGACCGCGGCCGTCGACGGAGTGCACGAGGTGCAGGCCGGTGACCTCGAGGACCGCACCGACCGCGAGTCGTACGAGGTCTTCCAGGACATCATGCATCGCTGGCACGACGGCGACCTCGACGCACGCATCCCGGGCGGCGAGTCGCTCGCGATGGTCTACGACCGGTACCTGCCGACGGTCGAGGACCTCGCCGACATGTACCTCTCCGGACCGGACCAGCGCGATGTGTTCCTGGTGAGTCACGGTGCGGCCATTCGCCTGGTCGCCGCACGTCTGGCCGGCATCGACTCCCGGTTCGCCGCCGCGACCCACCTGGGCAACACCGGTTCCATCGAACTGGAGTACTCCGACGGGGTGTGGGTGTGCCGGCGATGGGGTGCCGCGACGGCTCCGTTCGAGATCGTCGACGAGCCGCTCGTCGACGAACCGATGGGCTGAGGGCACGCCTCAAATGCCCAGGTAGCGACGCGTTGCAGTTCTCGGTGGAGCTCTACCCGGCCCGTGACGATGACGGCGAGCGACGACGGTGGCTCGCGGTGCGGGTGTTCGAACGACCCGCCTCGCAGGTGGGGGCCAGCACGGTCGTGGTGGGAATCGCACCGTCGGATTGAGGACTGCCTCGTATCTCGCGTGCCCGGCACTGGTGACGGCGGTGGCTTCGTTAGTCTTCTGGGATGGCACGGCAGGCTGAGGGCGCGCTACGTGGAATCACCCTGCAGCAATTGCGCTACTTCGTGGAGGTGGCAGCGGAGGGCTCGATCAGTGCCGCTGCGGACACGCTCTACGTGGCTCAACCGACCATGTCCGCGGCGCTCAAGGACCTCGAAAGTCGGCTTGGACGTTCATTGTTCGTCCGTTCGAACCGGGGAGTCACCCTCACCGACGACGGGGCGGAGTTTCTCGGCTACGCGCGCCAGGTCGTCGAGCAAGCGGAGCTGCTGGAACAGCGCTATCTCGGGCGCGGACCCTCGCGCCGGCTCCTTGCCGTATCCACTCAGCATTATTCGTTCGTCGTTGACGCCTTTGCTCGCATGGTGAAAGCCTCTGACGCCGCGGAGTACGCGTTCAGTCTTCGGGAGACCCGGACGTGGGACATCATTGAAGATGTCCGCACTCTGCGGAGTGAGGTCGGCGTGCTCTATCGCAACAGTTTCAACGCGAACGTGATCAATAAGCTGCTCCGCGAAGCGGGTCTGACCTTTACGCCGCTGTTCTTCACGACACCGCACATCTTCATCGCCCGCACGAACCCCCTAGCCGGGAAAGAGAGTGTCACGCTGGAGGATCTCGAAGACCTGCCGCGGCTCACGTTCGACCAGGGCGTGAACAACTCGTTCTATCTCGCCGAAGAGATCCTCTCCACGCGTTCATCGAAGCAAGACATCCGCGTGAGCGACCGAGCGACCATCTTCAACCTGATGATCGGTCTCGGCGGTTACACCATCTCGACCGGCATCATCTCCGACGATCTGGATCCGTCGATTGTCGCTGTCCCACTCGACGTGGACGAACGCATCGAGATCGGTTGGATCAGGCATGGGTCGGTCTCATTGACCGCCCAGGCGGAGCGGTTCGTGGCGGAGATGCGCGACGTGGTCTCGAGCTTCGGAGTCGATCTACTGACATAGCTGATTCCTATATCCAGCTATCGCACAGCCTAATTAGGCTATGGGCACGCCTCTATATAGACTGCTGTCAACGCCGCTTCGGTCCGCCGACTCTGGTTGTCGGCCTTGCCGACTGGCGCTCGGCCGTCGGGACCGACATCGAAGTGCCTCGAAACTCGGACAGTGAATCGTGCGGTCGCGCCCGTCGTCGAGCGCGGCGAAAGTGGATGGGGAATTTGATCAACATGACGGACGAATGTGTCTTCAGCATCGGTACGACGCGCTTCGACGAGGATTACACCCCGTCGAGCCGCTCTCGCGGGACGACGAACTTCGCGAATCTCGCACGCGGCGACGACCGTCAGCAGAACCTGCGCAATGCGGTGACGATGATGAACACCCGGGTCAACGAGCTGCTCCACTGGGACAATCCGCGCGGCGACCGTTACGAACTCGAACTCGACATCGTCTCGGTGGACCTGCATCTGACATCGGCCGGGGACGACGCCGCGTTTCCGGTGATCGAGGTGCTCGACGTGGACGTCGTCGATACCGCCACGGGCACCCGCACCGAGGGCATCGTCGGAAACAACCTCTCTTCCTACATTCGCGACTACGATTTCAGCGTTAGGCTCCCTGAGCACCAGGCGACAGGTGTTCCCAGCGACTTCGGCGATCTGCACGGACAGGTCTTTCAGCGTTTCCTCGAATCGGACGAGTACCGCAAACGGTTCTCCCAGTCGCCGGTCATCTGCATCAGCGTCTCGACGTCGCGAACCTACACCCGGCTCACGAACCACCACCCGATTCTCGGGGTGGAGTATGTGGCGGACGCGCTGTCGCTCACCGATGAGTACTTCGGCAAGATGGGGCTCACGGTCCGCTACTTCATGCCTCCGGGTTCCGTTGCCCCGCTCGCCTTCTACCACCGCGGCGATCTGCTCAACGACTATTCGTTCATAGCGCTCGCGGGAACGGTCGCGACGATGGAGACGTTCCAGAAGATCTACCGTCCGGAGATCTACAACGCGAACGCGGCGGCGGGAGAGGTGTACCGGCCGAGTCTCGACTACAGCAACTACTCGCTTCCGCAGGTGACCTACGACCGTGTCGAGCGCACTCAGCTCGCGTCCATCCAGGGAAAGCTCACCGAGGTGAGTCTCATGAAACCGTACGGCGATGTCCTAGAGCGCTGGGCGACAAAGCAATCGGCCTGATCACGCGAGAAATGAGGTACCCGAGATGAACACGCTCCTGCCTGCCACGATCGTCGGCAGCCTGCCCAAGCCCTCGTGGCTGTCCGAGCCAGAGAAGCTCTGGTCCCCGTGGAAGTTGGCCGACGACGAACTGCGGCAAGGGAAGCTCGACGCCCAGACGCTCGCGGCACACGATCAGAGTCGCGCCGGGCTCGACATCATCAGCGATGGTGAACAGACGCGCCAGCACTTCGTGACGACGTTCATCGAGCACCTCAGTGGCGTCGATTTCGACCGTCGCGAAACCGTGCGCATCCGCGACCGCTACGACGCGAGCGTCCCGACGGTTGTCGGTGCGGTAACTCGCGAGAAGTCCGTCTTCGCAGGTGACGCGAAGCGGCTTCGCGCCGAGACCGATCAGCCGATCAAGTGGGCTCTGCCCGGTCCGATGACGATGGTCGACACGCTCTTCGACGACCACTACCGGAGTCGCGAGCAGCTCGCGTGGGAGTTCGCGACCATCCTGAACCAGGAAGCGAAGGACCTGCAGGCGGCCGGCGTCGACATCATCCAGATCGACGAGCCCGCGTTCAACGTGTTCTTCGACGAACTGAAGGACTGGGGTGTCGCAGCGCTCGAGCGTGCGACCGAAGGGCTGAGCTGCACGACCGCCGTTCACGTCTGTTATGGCTACGGCATCAAGGCCAACACCGACTGGAAGGCGACGCTGGGGGCTGAGTGGCGCCAATACGAGGAGTCGTTCCCGCTGTTGCAGCAGTCATCGATCGACATTGTGTCGCTGGAGAGTCACAACTCGCGGGTTCCTGTCGAGGTGATCGAACTGCTTCGCGGAAAGACGGTCATGCTGGGCGCCATTGACGTGGCCAGCGACGCCATCGAGACGCCGGAGGACGTCGCAGCGACGTTGCGCAGCGCACTCCCGTTCGTCGACAAGGACAAGCTCTACGCGAGCGGGAACTGCGGAATGGCGCCGCTCGCTCGTGGCGTCGCACGGCAGAAGATGGTCGCGCTCGCCCAGGGCGCTGCCCTGCTTCGCAAAGAGCTCTCCTGAACTTCAAGCGGCACACGCCATGGCCGTTGAGCATTCCGCCCCGGAACGAGTCGGGCGTGACACCATCAGTGCCTTGCTGGTATCACCGCATATTCGTTCACTGCGTGTTCCTAGGCAGAGCGTCGTCGAGAGATCGAGGTCGATGAGGACACTGGCAAGATCGGGTGCGCTGAGCGGCCGAACACCGCCCTGCGTGATGGTCCTTCCGTCGGCGACATCAGATCACATCGGCGCTGTTAGCTGCCTCGACAAACTTGGTCCAGTAAGGAACGTCGACTCTTCTAGGGGAGAGGTGCCGAATTCCGTACCCGGCCATCTCGTTCTCGAGGTACTCGAGGAGATCGGCCCCGTAGAAGATGACGTCGGTCTGCCAGACAGAGAACACCGGCGACCCAGACGGTGAGGGAGCTGCAGGTGTCATGCGATGGCAGAAGATCGGTATGAGCCGTGGCCACTTTGCCAACTCACGCCGCGTGACCGCCTCGACGTCACTTTCTGCTGCAGGCCGGTGGCCCCATGAGGCGCCCCAGAATGGCGGGTCCTGGCGAAGTGCGTCGAAGACCATTCCGCGGGCCGGCCAGTCGAGCATCTGACGCAGATACGTCTCATCGCCATTGCGCCAGTCGGGCCAACGGTCTCCGACGGGCAAAGCGGTCGCAAGCAGACTGTGATGGTCGGGGTTGAACCTGAACCCATGCTGCTCTGTGACTGCATCGAACTCGGCGTCGGTGAGGCCAGGGGCGAGTTCGACTCCCGCAGTTCGAAGGATGACCGCCGCTTTCTCACCAACGTCGCTGATCTCGTCCACGTGACCGAGTGTCCCAGGTCGCCGGTGCGCGCTACAGACGACGTAGGACGCTCCTGGAGCATCTCATCCGATGCATCATGGACACCAACTTCGCAGGTCGTCGCGTTGAAACCGGCAGTAGTCTGCACCAGACCATCAAGCGTGAGCCCGCGCCGTCGCTGTTAGCGAACCCTCGAATGCCGCTGTTCAGCAGCGGCATTCGCGACCATGCTCTGGAATCAGTAGGAGTGTCGGATGACAACGTAGTTGAGACACTGCCACTCTAGTTGAGGCTCGATGCCACGTATCGGGGTTCGGGAGCTTTCCGGCATGAGAGCTCGACAAGGGAGGAAGATGGCAATGTACGACGACGGACTGCGGTTCTCCGACCACCGGTGGGTTGCGCACACCCTTGTCGCGCGCGACGGCCGCTACCTCCTGCTTAAGCGCGGCGCCGGCCGCTACCTCGGCGGCCAGTGGGACATCCCGGGCGGGAGCGTCGAACCTGGCGAGACTGCGCGCGACGCTGCTTTTCGCGAGACTTCCGAGGAAGTGGCGCTGGACGTTCGGATCGCGGACGAGATCACACATTTCACCAACGCCGACACTGGCGGTCGGCCGATCTGTTTCCACACGGTGACCTTTCTGGGGATTGAGCCTGCGCCGCTGGCGCCGGTGGTGCTCAGCCCCGCGGAGCACGATGAGTATCGATGGCTACTGTCAACCGAGGCGTTGCGCCTGGACCTTGTGTGGCATGTGCGGCGGACTTTCGAGGCTGTGGCGTCGGCAGGTGCCGGCGCACGTCATTGACACCAACAGACGGCGACCGTCTGGTGACAGCACGTCGGTAGCGGTGACAGGCACTTGGGGGTCCCTGACCTGGGTTTGCGGTACTTGATGCGTTGCCAATGCTGTCATTGGATGTGAGACTTCGCGGGTTGGCGGTCGTCAAAGAGCCTCGGTGACAACCGATGTAGAAGTTCCGGTCCGGGCTCGTGCAGGTAAGCGACCTCGGAGTCGCGGGTAGGAGTCATCGAGTTTCAACTAGGGTGTAAAAGTCCCAAGTACGTCGTCATCGAACAAGGAGTGGCTGGCCTGATGCACCTGATGCAATAAGCAGTGGTTTACGCGACATAATATCTATTATCGGCATACGAAATCAGCTGCCGCATAACGGATTCCAGTCCGCGATAACTTGAGTTATTCGTCACGTGACGTAACGATAACTGTCCTAGGCGCTGTCGCGCATCAGGAACACCTTCCGGGCGGCAGACGAGGATGGCACCCGAGTCGTCCTCCCCGGCGGCCGGGCGCCATCCTCACCCATATTGCATCGGAACGCGCTCCATTGCAGATCGCTAAGCATGGTGTGACCGTCGCTACTCTGCTCAATCCAGCGTGGCGTGGTCCCGTACTGACGAGGAAAGTCGGCGTAGGCCCCGTCCTCGAAACTGCCGAGCCGTTGGGGTGTTTCACCTTCTCAGCGATGTGTTTTTTGTAGGCGCGTGGCCTCGCTTGAAGTCACGGGCGAGGTGGCTCGGCCGTGGAGGATGAGGTGGAGTCTGGCGGTTTCCTCGAGTTCTTCGAGCGCGTCGGCGGCGGTGTCGAGGTCGGTGCCGGCCACAACCGGGCCGTGGTTGGCCAGCAGGAGTGCGTGATGGTCGACGGCGAGTGATCGTGCCAGCGGTCCGAGAGTGTCATCGCCAGGTGCGTGATACGGGAGCAGCGGCAGAGTTCCGACCCGCATCGCGTAGTACGCCGTCAGAGGTGGAAGCGCGTCGCGGGGGTCGGTGTCGGCGAGGCAGGACACGGCGACGGAGTAGGTGCTGTGGGTGTGGACGACCGCGCGCGCTTCCGGTCGCGCAGCGTACATGGACAGGTGCAGGAACTGTTCTTTCGTCGGAGGGGGGCCGTCGAGGAGTCGCCCGTCGTGGTCGATCCGCGAGAGTGCTCGGGCGTTCAGTTGACCGAGTGAGACACCGGTCGGTGTCATGAGGATGGTGCCGTCCTCGTCGACGGCACTGAGGTTTCCGGTCCGCCCGAAGGTCAGTCCACGCGAGAAGAACGATGCCCCAAGAGCGACAATGTCGTCCGCGATGGTCATCTCTGAGAACTTTCTGTCGTCGCGGCGCGCAGGAGTAGATCGGGGCGGCCGAAGTTGCCGGATTTGAGGACGAGGGCGAGCGGGCGGTCGTCGAAAGTCGTACGGCACCAAGGGACTCCGGGATCGAGTTCGGACTCGACGGTGACGCTGCCGATGTTCAGCGCGGTCACCACGGCGCCCGAGGTCTCTCCCCCCGCGACGACGATCGTGGCTGCGCCGAGCGCGACGGCAGCGCGAGCGAGCTCGCCCATGGCAGTTTCGAGGTGGTCGGCGAGTGCAGGGTCGAACGGGCCGCGTTCCTCTGCAGGGGCGGAGGAATAGATCATGATCGGCTCACTCCGGAGGTTGTCGGTGAGCCACTGCAGCGCCGTTGTGTACAGCTCGTCGACGTCGCCGGCGCGCGGGTCGAGTCTGTGGTGCCGAAATCTGGTGCGGGCGAGGGCGACCTGGCCGAGTGTGACGTCTGAACAACTGCCGGCCAGAACGAGGACCGGTCCAGACGTTGCGGGCGCGGCCGCGTTGGTGTCGGTGGTCGGCGGCATGCTGTCGTGCAGAACCCTCCCGAGAGCCCCGGCGAGTCCGGCGGACCCGGCGAGCACCCCGCGGGCGGGAAGCACGGCGGCAGCGATTGTGGCGAGGTCGCTGTTGTCGGTTGCGTCGATGAGCACATGCCGCACGTCTCGGTCGGCGATGCCCGCGATAGCGGTGCGGATGGCGGCCGATCCGGTGCGGACGACGGCGGACGGAATGAGGCCTACCGCGTAGGGGGTTTGACGGCCGAGGACTGCGACGATGTTCGAGTCCGTCATTGGTGTCAGCGGGTGTCGCCGCATCGACGATGCCGACAGCAAACGGTCACCAACGAAGAGGTGCCCCTGATACATGGTGCGCCCGTGGTCGGGTGCGGACGGGCAGTGCACCACGACGCGCTGCCCGTCGGCCTCGGTTACGGCGTCGCAGACCGGGCCGATGTTGCCGTCATCGGTAGAGTCGAACGTCGAGCAATACTTCAGATATATCGTCCCGACGCCGATGTCACGGGTCAACCAAGCGTGCGCGGCGAGTGTCGCGCTGATCGCCTCACGGACCGGCAACGCCCGAGATTTCAACGCGACGACCACCGCATCGCACGGGGCGAGTTCGGTACCGATGTCGGGTGATCCGAACAGCAGGACGGTTCGCAGGCCGTTGCGTCGCAGAGCCGCAGCTATGTCCGTCCCGCCGGTGTGGTCGTCAGCGATGCATCCGATGAGGGGAGCGGTCATGGCCGATTCTCCTTCCGGGGCGCTATCGCAGCGGCGATGGCGCGTGCGGCGTGGACCGGCGCACTGATCACGGGTGCATCGACGCGCCGCGCCAGCGCCGCGTGTGCCGGGGCAAGGGAGTACTGCGCGATGCATATCAGGTCGAACGTCCCGCCCGCCTCCTCGATCCCGGTCGTCAAGGCCGCGGCGAGAGCGGCCTCGTCGCCCGCCGAGGCCGCCGCCGCGGCGCCGGAACAGTAGATCGGCACAACTTCAGTGGGTGATCCGATGTCTCGCAATCGATGCGAGATCCGCTCCGAGGAGTCCGCCGCCGAGGTGCGCAGTGACGCCAGCACTGCGACCCGGCGGGGTGCGCGATGGAGGATCTCGTCGATCATGTGCGCGTCGGAGCTGACGACAGGGACACCGGTAGCGGTTGCGACCTCGGCCGTGACCGCTCCATACATCGAACAGACGACGAGCGCGGCATCGGCACCGCCGCGCAGCCCGTGGCCGATCAAGGTGCTCATGCGGTCGCCCAGCGCCGGGGTGACAGTTCCAGCGTCCTCGGCGTCCGATCCGAGACGATCGTCGAGCAGATTCCACACTCGAGCGGTGGGCAACTCGGCGGTCACTGCCGCGGCCGCGGGCGCGATTGAAGCCGTCGTCGAGTGCACGACGACGATCAGTGGTCCGTCGGTCATGGTGGGGATCCCCCCTGTCGTCTCAGGCGGATTCGAGAGTGGCGATGGTGGCGGCGACGGCATCACCGAACTCGCGGGTTCCGCTGGTGCCGCCCATGTCGGCGGTGACGGTTCCCGCGGCGACGGTCTTTTCGACGCCTTGCTCGATGAACGCTGCGGCCTTGGTCAGTGCCGGGTCGTCGTGCCTCGTGCCGAGCCACTGGAGCAGCATCGCGGTGGAGTTGATCATGGCGATCGGGTTGGCGATGTTGCGGCCGGCGATGTCCGGTGCGGAGCCGTGGGATGCCTGTGCCATGGCGCGGTCGAGTGAGGCGTTGATGGACGGGGCGATTCCGAGTGAGCCCGCGATCTCGCCGGCGAGGTCAGAGAGGATGTCTCCGAACATGTTCTCGGTGACGACGACGTCGAACTTGTCCGCGTTGCGCACCAGGTGCACGGTCATCGCGTCGATGTGGTAGTCGTCGATTGTCACCTCGGGGTAGCGCTGGCCGACTTCTCGACATACGTCCCGGAACAGCCCGGTGGTCAGGCGCAGCACGTTGGCCTTATGCACGATGGTCAGGCGCCCGGAGCGAGTGCGGGCAAGCTCAAAGGCCACCTCGGCGATCTTCTCCACCGCGGAGCGGGTGATGATGCCCATGGCGATGGCGGTGTTCTCGTCGGGCATGTACTCGCCGGTCCCGGCGAAGGTGTTGCGGTCGGCGTAGAAGCCCTGGGTGTTCTCGCGCACGATCACCAGATCGGTTCCCGGCACGATCGCGCGTGTTCCGTCGAAGGACTTGGCGGGCCGGATGTTGGCGAAGAGCCCAAAGTGTTTGCGGATGGTGCCGCTGGGGTTGAGTTCGGACCTGAACGGCTCGGGGTAGGCAGCGCTGTCATGGGGTCCGAGCAGCCACCCGTCGGTGTCGGCAAGCTGGTCGAGCGTCTCCTGAGGGGTGGCGCTGCCGTGGGTGTCGATGGCCGAGCGGCCCAGCGGGAGAGTGATCCACTCGGCCGCAGGCGCGTTCGCCGCGGACAAAGCGGCGTCGACTGCGGAGACCGCTGCGGGCACGATCTCCGGGCCGATTCCGTCGCCGTTGAGGAGTCCGAGTCGCAGTGAAGTCGAGGTCATGGTGTGTCTACTTTCGTTGTTGTGTGGGGCAGGGTCGGTATGAGGCGATGGGTGTCAGGTGGCGGCAGGCGGTTTGATCAGCAGGATGGGTGATGTCACGTCCAGGACGATGCGCTGCAGCTCGCGCCCGAGCAGGAGTTTGCCGACGGCCGACCGTCGGCGTGAGCCCACCACCAGCAGGCGCGGGTTCTGCTCGGCGACGTAGTCGATGAGAGAGGAGACGGCGTCGGCTCCGTTGGTCGGCACGATCTCGGTCATGGTGACCGGCAGGTCGGTGCCGATCGTCTCGCGCACGTCCTCAGTTAGTGCGGCGCGCAGTGCGGTGGCGGCTTCGTCCGTGCTTGGTACCTCGTGCTGTAGGACGAGCACCGCCAGTGATGCGTTGCTGCCGCGGGCGTTCTCGGCTGCCGCGGCGAGGGCCGCGTGCCCTTCCGGGGTCGAGGAGTAGAGAACGGCGATGTCCATGTAGGGCTCCTGTGGGGCGGGTGTGGTTGGGGCGGAGTCAGATTGGGATGGTGATGGCGCCGGTGAGCACTGCCATGGCTACGAATGCGAGGGACACTCCGAGTACCCAGAGCAGGGCGAATCTCTGGAAGGACCCGAGGTCGGTCTTGAGGAGCCCGAGCAGCACCCACAGGGGCGCGGAGGCGGGGCCGATGGAGTGCGCCATCTGGCCGATCACGCCTGCGCGGGCGATCTCATTGGCGTGGATGCCGTACTGGGCCGCCGACTCGGCCAAGACGGGGAGGATGCCGAAGAAGTAGGCGTCGTTACTCATGAAGAAGCTCAACGGGATTCCGATGATCGCGGTGAAAAGTGGGATGAACCCGCCGAGCGATTCGGGCACGACTCTGAGCATGGTGTCGGCCATGGCGGAGATCATGCCGGACTCGGACAGAATGCCTGTGAAGACTCCGGCACCTAGCACGAGCATGACGACGGGGACCGCGCTGGAGGCGTGTCGCTTGATCACTTCGTTCTGGGTCGACAGTTCCGGGTAGTTGACCACCAGCGCGATGATGAACGCGCAGATGAACAAGACGACCAGTGGTGCGACTCCCAGGACGAGTAGTACCAGCAGCAGGGCGGTCAGTGCTGCGTTGAACCACATGCGCCAGCCTGCGCGTTCCTTGCGTTCCTTTCGCGCAGCCTGGATCTCGGCGGCCAGGGTCTTCACCGCATCCGGGTCGACGTTGCGGCGCTGGCGACGGCCGAGGACATAGGCGACGGCGATGATGACCAGCGATGTGAGTCCGAGCGCGGGAATCATGTGCACGAAGTAGTCGGCTGCATCGAGGTTGAGCACGCTGATCGCACGGGTGGCAGCACCGCCCCATGGTGTGGACCCGGAGATGAGACCCAACGACATGGTGGCGACGGTGGCGATGACCAGCGGATTGATGCCGAGTCTGCGGTAGATGGGCAGGAACGCCGAGCAGATGATCATGTAGCTGGTGGTTCCGTCACCGTCGAGGGCGACGGTCAACGACATGACTGCTGTTCCCACGCAGATCCGCACCGGGTCGCCCTTGGAGACGCGCAGGATCGCGTTCGAGACCGGATCGAACAAGTTCGCGTCCATCATCAGTCCGAAGTAGAGAACGGCGAACAGCAGCAGAACACCTGTGGGAGCGACGGTTTCGAGTCCGGTGAGGATCATGTCACCGAGTTGCGGGCCGAACCCCGCGACGGTGGCAAAGGCGATGGGGGTGACGATGATGGCCACGAACGCCGTCGCCCACCGGCGCATGACCAGGAGCATGAACGAGCCGAGTGTGGCGAAGCCGAGTACTGCGAGCATGAATGCTCCTAGATCGGGTGGTCGGAGGGGGCGGCGGCGCGGGTCGGTCTGCACGCCTCGGCGTGATCCGGACCCTCGCCGCTGGAGGTAATGTCGGGCGGCACGCGTTGCTGTGAGGCAAGACACTAACTGCGCTGTAGGTATTTTGCAACCACTTGATACCAACATGGCTGATCGTTGCTACGATCGGTCGACCCCCGGGAGGTGGACTTCGTGACGATCACCGCTACGCCCCTGATGACGCGGATCGCGAGCCAGATCGCCGACCTCATCAGGGCAGGCCATGTCGAGCCAGGGGCGCGTCTTGTCGAAAGGCGCCTGGCCGAGGAACTCAAGGTGTCTCGGTCGCCGGTGCGTGGAGCACTCAAGCTCTTGGCCGATCAGGGCGTGATTGCGCCCGCCGAGCGCGGCGGCTACGTCGTCCTGGCAGAACCGCCGGCCATGGTCGCCCCTGTCGATTCGGGCGCGAGCCGGGATCAGACATATCTGCGGGTCGCTGAGGACCGTCTGGACGGTCGACTCGAGGACAAGATCACCGAGAATGAGCTGGCCCGTCGTTATGGGCTGACCCGATCTGAGCTCGCCGAGCTGTTGCGCCGGATGAGCAACGAGGGGTGGATCGAGCGCCTGCCCGGCTACGGGTGGGAGTTCGCACCCATGCTGACCTCAATGAAAGCCTACGAGGACAGTTACAATTTCCGTCTAGTGATCGAGCCGGCCGCCATGCTCGAGCCGACCTTTGAGCTGGACCGTGAGGCGGTGCAGCAATCACGTGACCGACAGAAGTGGCTGGTCGATGGCGGGTTGAGCACGGTATCGAACGCCGAGTTGTTCGACCTGAACTCCCACCACCATGAAGTCCTCATCGCCTGCAGCCAGAACATGTACTTCGTCGACGCATTGCGACGTATCGACAGGACCAGGCGACTTATCGCCTACCGGCACACCCTCGATCCGGAACGATCGTTGGCCCGATGCCGTGAGCACGTCCATATCGCGGACCTGCTCCTCGAAGGAGACAACGCACGGGCGAGCTCACTGATGCACCGGCATCTCGCGACCATTTATCCAGAGAAGCTCACCGTGACGTCGCCGCACCGAGGCTGATCGAACCCGATCGAACCCTCTGCTCAGCACTCCCCACAGCAATCGGCTCACAAGTTCTGGTACTACGGGATTGTAAAATACCGCTCTGGTCGCTACCGTCGCTGTCACGCGCCTGGCAGCCTGTCGCGCGACATCACCGACAAGCCGTTCGGCGTGTGTCGGTGACACGACCACGAGGACGAGAACCTGTGACTGCTTCGAACATCACCACCGTCAATCCCGCGACCAGCATCGAGCTCGCGTCGTACCCGGCCATGTCGGATGTCGAGATCGACTCCGCCCTGGACACCGCTGCTGCCGCGCAACGGCAGTGGTCGGGCACCACGTTCGCTCACAGGTCGGAGATTATGCACCGTGCGGCGCAGACCGTGCGTTCGCAGTCCGACGAACTTGCGCTCCTGGTGACGCGTGAGATGGGAAAGCCGCTCCCCGAGTCACGCGCGGAGGTCGAGAAATGCGCCGTCGGACTGGAGTATTACGCGGACAATGCAGAGCGCTTCCTAGCCGACGAACGCTACGAGACGTCCGCGGATGCGAGCTGGGTCTCCTATGAGCCTGTTGGTGTTGTACTCGCGATCATGCCGTGGAACTTCCCCCTGTGGCAGGTGTTCCGGTTCGCGGCACCAGCGCTGATGGCGGGAAACGCCGCACTGTTGAAGCACTCGCCCAACACCACCGGTACTGCTCTGCGTGCGCAGGAGCTCCTCGAAGCAGCTGGTCTTCCGGCCGGCCTGTTCACTGCGCTGTTAGTCGCCGAGGCCAACGTCCCCGAGGCGACCGAGCGTCTGATCGCCGATCCCCGCATCGGCGCGGTCACCATCACCGGTTCCGAACGCGCGGGGAGCGCCGTCGGCGCCGTCGCCGGACGCGAGATCAAGAAGTCCGTCCTCGAACTCGGTGGGTCGGACCCGTTCGTTGTCCTTGCCGACGCCGATCTCGCCCAGGTCGCCCGTCTCGCCGTCAAGGGCCGCTTCCTCAACGCCGGTCAGTCCTGCATCTCACCCAAGCGGTTCATCGTCGAAGCTGCTGTCGTGGAACCCTTCACACGTCGCGTGGTTGAGGCCGTCGACGCACTGGTGGTGGGTAATCCGGAAGCCGAGGGCACCGAGGTCGGCCCGCTGGCCCGGGCCGATCTGCTCGACGGCGTCGCCGCGCAGGTCGACCGATCGGTGCGCGCCGGCGCCATGCTCCTGACGGGCGGTGAACGAGTTGACGGGCCGGGAAACTTCTACTCCCCCACCGTCCTCGGTGATGTTCGCCCCGGAATGGATGCCTACCACGACGAGATGTTCGGGCCCGTCGCCACGATCATCCCCGTCGCCGACGCCGACGAGGCGGTTTTTGTCGCCAACGACACCCGCTTCGGTCTCGGCGCCAGTGTGTGGAGCTCGGACATCGATGCCGCGATCAGCGTCGGCCGACGCATCACCTCCGGCGCCTGCTTCATCAACTCCGTCGTCGCCTCCGACGCACGCATGCCGTTCGGTGGAACCAAGCGCTCGGGCTACGGCCGCGAACTCGCCTCCGCCGGCATCCGGGAGTTCGTCAACGTCCGCACCTGGTGGTCGATGACTGCACCCGCCGCCACCGCACCCGTATCCGAATAGCGAACTTCGGCAACAAGAGAAACTGAGAAGCGATGAACGCGGACACTCCCGGTCACACCGACACCGCCAGCGACGACGGCCGCCCTGCCGTCATACTGCGCTCCGACGACATCGAACCGCGCCAGCGCGGAGGCGGGGCCCGCACCGTCCCGCTGGTCTCGCAACGGGTGGGCGCACGGGACTTCTTGAACGGAATCACCATGTTCGGCCCCGGTTCAGCGATCCCCGAACACATCCACAACTGCGACGAATCGGTACTGATCCTCAAAGGATCGGCGGTCGCGCACATCGACGGCAAGCAGTATCCGGTCTCGGTCGGCGACAACTCCTTCATTCCCGCCGGCATCGCCCACTTCTTCCACAACACCTCCGAGACCGACGAGCTGCACATCTTCTGGACCTACGCCTCGATCGACGCGACACGCACCGTCCTCGCCACCGGTGTGACGACACGAATCGACGAGGAACACGGAACGGCACCGGAGTGACCGACGAGCAGGTATGGGAGATCGCCGAACTGCGCATCGCACCGGAGAGCACCGCCGCCTTCGAAGCGATCCTCCCCGAGGCCACCGACTTGTTCCGCCGCGCGCCCGGGTGCCGTGCCATGCATCTGCGCGCCACCGTCGAGGACCCGACACTGTATCTCCTGGTGGTCAACTGGGACTCCGTCGACGACCACATGGTCCGCTTCCGCGCCTCGGAGGACTTCGCACGGTGGCGTCAGCTGGCCAGCCCTTTCTTCGCAGCGAACCCCGTCGTACGCCACTCCCGTCGGGTCGGTGACGGTTTCGGACCCGGGGCGCCCCTGCAGACGTGAGGTCGTGGTTCGCGGTCCTGTGTCTGGCCACGGCCCTTCTGCAGGCTGTCTACGCAGCGGTCCGGGTCATCATCTCCTACAACGCACTCGAACTCGCCGACAGTACCGTCGTCGGAATCCTCACGGCCGCATACTCACTGATTCCGTTGCTGGTAGCCATTCCGATCGGGCGGATGGTCGACGGTGCCCACGCGAGCGCCGTTCTGCGTGTCGGAGCTGTCGTGACTGTCGTCGCAGTGGGTCTCGTCCTGCTCGGGGACTCAATCGCCCTCCTGGCTGCCGGGAGCGTCCTGCTCGGGACCGGACACATGCTCACCATCGTCTCCGGACAGGGCTACATACCTCTCAAATCACCTCCAGGACAGTATGATCGACAGTTCGCCGGGCTGACCCTGTGGGTCTCGGTGGGTCAATTCGCCGGGATTCCCCTCGTCGGGCTCCTGTCCACGCGAGACTCCACCGGACATGTCGACACCTCCCTCGCACTGACCGCCGCGGCGGCCCTCGCCGTACTCGCCGCCGGCGTCTGCACAGCCCCAGCCCTACGGTGCCGTGTTCAACCGACGGCCGCGCCTAGACCACCGGTCCAGAGCACGCGATCCATGCTGTCGACGACCGGGATGCGCCCGGCGATCTACAGCAGCCTCGTCGTACTGGCCTCGCTCGATGTCACCACCGCCTACCTCCCCGTCTTGGGAGAACAACACGGGTTCTCAGTCATGACGGTGACAGCGATCCTCACCGCACGCGCGGCGGCCGCCATGGTGTCGCGGGTTCTGCTGACACGCATGCTCGGCGTCGTCCCACGCCCGTGGTTGCTGGTGTCCGGAACCCTGTGCTCCGCGGTGCCCATCGCCCTCGTCCCCGCCTTCCCCCACCCCGTCGTCACAGGGTCTCTGATGGCCGCCGCAGGCTTCTTCTGGGGCCTCGCGCAACCACTCACCATGACCTGGGTCACCGGTCTGGTCGCCCCGACCGATCGTGCCTCCGCACTGTCGCTGCGTATCACCGGCAACCGCATTGGACAGGTCGCGATACCCCTGGCTGCCGCCGTCGCCTCCGGCCCGGCCGGAACCGGCACCGTCTTCGTCCTCACCGCCGGCCTGCTGGCCGGGGCGGCCGTGTCGACCTGGCGAGCGGTAATCCAATAGAGAATGCGGAAGCCGGAGGAGAGTCGACCGGCCTGGCCAAACGAATATGCCGTTGCGGCGGCGGCACGACTCGGGTGGTGGGCCAATAACCGGTGCGTTGTTTCTCAGCGGTTCTAGGTCCGTGACTGCTGGGCCCTGGACGGAGCACCCGGGGGACGAGTTGACGACTTAGGCCAACCGACGATCGACATCGACCGCCGCCGCGGTACGCCGTGGGCTCCGGACCCAACCCGCGCACGAGCTACAGAAGATCGAGTGCGACATAAGATACGCTATCGGCGAAAGTGGTTGAGCGTCAACATCTTTTGTCACCAGTGACGAAAGTATGCGGGATCGGAAGGGAATGCCCACCACTCGGAGCAACCACCACAGGGGGCGTGGGACGCCGTCGCGAGGCTTCACAGCTGGCGATAGAGCTATTGCAGTCCTGAACGCTGCACTGCCCAGAAACGAGACGGTGATGCGCAGGCGACCTCAAGGCCAGGCGACTAGGATCGCCCCATGCCGTCGCAATCGTCACAGGCGTTCCGTGGCAACAGTAAAGATGTCGAGCGGCTACTGGAGATCGCGCGAGAGAATGCCGCTGGTCCTGACGCCGAGCAGGCGGTGCACAAGGCCGCCATTGTGTTGATAACGGCGTTCTGGGAGGCGTACTGCGAAGACATCGCCGCCGAGGGACTGGAACACCTCGTGTCGCACGTCGGTGACTTTCAAGCTCTACCGAAGAAGCTGCGCCAAGCGCTCGCGCACGACCTCAAGGACGACAAGAACGACTTGGCGGTATGGGATCTCGCTGGCGACGGATGGCGTACAGCTCTCACCGCGCGCCTGGCGGCTTACACCAAGTCACGGAACAGGCAGTTCAACACCCCCAAGCCCTCGCAAATCGACGAGCTCTTCGACAAGGCGTTAGGAATCGAACGAATCTCCGACACGTGGAAGGTCCGCAAACCGCGTCGTCCCGCGAAAGAACTCATGACATCGGACGAGGCACGCGCGCAACTCACCGGCTTTGTGGAACTCCGCGGGGCAATTGCCCACCGCGGGGACGCCGGCGCTGATGTGACTTATCAACAGGTCCACGACTATTACAAGTTGGTTGAGCGGATCGTCGGCAAGACTGGTGGACGAGTGAACACGCATGTGAAAAAGGCGACAGGTGTAGCTCTGTGGTAGCTTCCTGACTCAATCTAAGTATCTGCCATGGTCACTGAAAAACTCCTACGGACAGGAGCTTTCAGTGGTCTCCCCGACATAGTTTTGATCACGTGCCGAGTGGCAGTGCCCGGTTATCGGTCCTCGAGTAGTGGTTCCGGCGACTCCCCGAACGGTCGACGCCAGAGCGCTCCCACCTCATCGGCGAACTGCATGTCGGCGCGAACCTCGGCGTCACCGTCTACGACGTAGACGACGCTCGCCGATTGTCCGGCCGGGACAACCCGCGGGAAGGTGTCGACCATCTGTTGTTGAATCTGCTGGAGTACTTGAGCTCCCTGGGGTGAGTTCATGAACTGGCCGGACAACATCGGGCCGAAGTCTCCCAATTGGCCCAGTTGCGACACCTGGGGACCGAAGCCGAATCCCGGCGGCAATCCTGAGTACATGGACTGGGCCCGCTGACCGATAGCGTCAAGGCCACCGCTCAAGCCCTCTGACAGCACGTCGCTGATTAGCTGTCGGAAGGAGATGTTGCCCTTCGCAGGTAGGCATTTTGATGGCGAGCGCTCGCCATCTCCGTCAACCGTGTACACGTCGACTTCGAGGTCGGTGATGGGCCCGGAGGTGCCGTTGTTTACCTTCACTGCCCAGAGGTTCGTGCCGATTGGCAGCGCTTCGACGGCGACCGTTACCGCGCGGATGCGTCCGCCGCTGTTGCCGGCCTCGACGGGACCTCCGTAACTGATCCGTGCTCCCGCAACCATCACAGTCATGATGCGGGTTCGGGTGGTGAAAGGCCAATCAAACTCCGTGATAGCTGGTTCTCCCCGAAATGCATTTAGGTGCAGCGTCACATGTTTCTTACTGGAGGTAGAGCTACTGGATGGCCGATGGGTATCGGCTACTGGTCCGGCATCCAGTACCGCGAACGAGTGGTGCCGATGGACCTCGGACCACGACCAGAGGCGCCGGTCCGCGTGAAGCTCCGCGGAGTCGGACAAGGCATCAACCTCATGTCCTTCACCACCCACCCGAACCTCAACAAGGGCGTGTCCTACTACGTTCAAATCCCATAGGCCAGAGCCAGGCTCGCACCTCAGGGGGCAGGGGCTATTTGATGATGGCGTCGACCGTCTTCTTCAGGGCGGAGGGTTGCGACGGCCGGCGGGGGGCCTTCTCCCGGCGACGCATCATCTCCTCACCGATCTCCCGGAGCTCCTTGCGGCTCAGGGCTTCTCGGACCTTCGGGAACCACTCGTCCTCTTCCTCTTCGATGTGGTGCTCGACGTTCTCGATGAGGACGGTGGTCTTGGCGTCGAATCGCTCGGCGTCCGGCGAGAGTGCCGCGAGTTCGACGACGAGGACGTCCGCGACATGGTGCTCCTCGTACGATTCCAGGATGTCGTCCTCCAGATCGGGGACCCGCTTGCGGATCTCCGGGTACATCACCTCGTTCTCGATGTAGGTGTGCACGGTGAGGGCCTCGATGATCTTGTCGACGATCTTGCCCTTGGTCTTGACGGCGTTGTCGCCCTGCGACTTGAAGTCGCGGAACAGTTTGCGGATCTCTTTGTGGTCGTCCCGGAGGATGACGATGGCGTCTGAGGACATGGGCTGACTCCTGCGATAGAGGGCTGCTCGATCTGCTACCCCTCGTACCGCGTTCCGCCGCAGGTCAAACATCGAGATCGATCGGACGGACCCGGTAGGGGTCCGCGCACCACTATCCCCAGCCGTTGGCGTGCAGCCACTCGTCGTCGATGCCGAAGTGGTGGGCGATCTCGTGGACGACGGTGACCGCGACCTCGTGGACGACCTCCTCCCGCGAGTGGCACATCGCGAGGATGGGGTCGCGGTAGATGGTGATCGTGTCCGGCAGGAAGCCGCCGTAGTCGCTGGTCCGCATCGTGAGCGCGACACCGTGGTAGAGCCCGAGAATGCCCGGCTCCTCGGGATTGAACGGCTCGACGAGGATGACCACGTTGTTCATCGCGTCGGTCAGATCGGTCGGGATGGTGTCCAGGGCGTCGGAGACCAGTCCGTCGAACTCGTCGTCGGACATCATGACGGACATCGCGTCAGCCCGCCGGGGCCGGTGCTTCGTCGGGGTTGGGCGCGATCCCCGGAGGCAGCGGTACCGGTGTCGGCAGGGCACGTCCCGGGGGTGCTTCGGGCGGCGCGACCGGCGCGCGGCCGTTGATCAGCAAGGCCCCGCCCTTGGCGTCGCCCACCAGCGTCGCGAACCCGCCGCGCTTGTCCGGGAGGCCCAGGTAGCAGACGACTTTGCGGCTCCCGGCGAGCCAGCTCGGCTCGCTGAGCACCGACCACTGAACGTTGAGCGTGGTCGCGTCGAGCGGCTTTCGCCCGCCCACGAACCGCTCGGCCTGGACCGGGCAGATCGAACCGAGGTAGTTGTTCTGCGCACCCGTCGGCGGCCACGGCTTGTTCGACATCCGGTCACCGAACCGGACCGACAGGTCGACGATCCCGGTGGTCTGGAAGGCATGCGGCTCAGCGCAGCTCACCGCGAACCCGGTCGGGGCACGGGTTTCGGTGTTGATCCCGACGCAGGTTCCCTCGGGCCAGACGTACGACTGGTTCTGGTCGGCGACCCGACCGGAGAACTGGACCGGCGCACCGTCGGCGCCGTTCTCCTGGACCCCGCAGCGCAGCTGACGCGCGCCCTTGTCCCACTGCGCCTGCGAGGGGTACATCATGCCCACCGCGAAGCGGCCCTGCGGGTCGAGACGTCCGTCGAGATACTGGTCCACCATCACCGGACACTGTTCGTCGCGGATCGTGGCGAAGCGCTCGGCGCCCGGCCAGAGTGCGTCCTCGCCGAACTCGGCACCCGGGATCAGTGCGGTGTCGATGGCGCCCGCGACCTCGAAGCGGTGCTTCTGTTCGCACGGCACGTCGACCGGCTGCCCCGGGTTTCCGGCCGGCCAGTCGAGGCAGTCGCCCGCGACCGACTTCGTGAAGGCGTTCTCGGTGAGCCGTTCGCCTTCGCCGATGTTGCTGCCGCCGACGCTGCCGCTGTCGTCGAAGACGCCCATGGTGAAGGCGATCCCGCCCGCCACGATCGCGCCGACGACGATCGCGCCGAGGATCACGAAGACCGGATTGCGGGCGATGTTGCCTGGTCGGCGGGCTCCGCCGGCCGGTCGGCCGGATGCCGACGCGTGCGGTGCGTCGGCGTCGGCGGGGCGGCTGCGGTCGGGGTCGGGCGCGTTCATCGGGTTCCATCATGCCTAACGGACCCGACCGGGCACACCCTCGTGCGTGGATGCCCGACCCGGCCGATGCCCCTCGATCGAGGTCGACGGTCGGTGGGGCGCCGGTTGTTCACGCGTCGTCGGGCGTGAGGTGCCGTGCGGCGAGTCCGGTGAGCTCGTTCCGAAAGCGCTCGTAGCCGTCGCGGAGACGGTCTCCCGGCCACGGCTCGGGGAGCAGCTCGACGGGCAGGAGCGGGTCGCGCAGGATGTGGCGCACGCACGCGGCGGCGACCTCGAACCGCTCCGCGACGGTGGGTGCGGTTGCCAGGGCGTCGAGCAAGTCGACCGCGGATTCCGCCCAGGTCGACGGCGCGAACAGTCGCGCTGCCAGGTCTGCCGATGCCTCTTCGGGAACGGCTCGGAAGAGGTTCAGCCGACGGCGCAGGTCCGATGACGGGAACTCGATGTCGAGGTTGGCGGGACGCGCCCAGACTCCCTCCCGGATCTCGCCGAGCCGCGCCTTCTGCAGCGCGTCACGGAGGAGGGCGCGGTCGGTCGAACTCTCGGAACCGACGGTCACGACGGCGAGATCCCACATGCCGTCCCAGTCGCGGCGCGCCGGATGCAGCGCGCGGTCCTGTCGTCGCTGCCGTTCGACGAGTCGTGGCGAGAGCCGGCACCGGCCGTTCGTGCGTTCCAGATCTCCTGCGGCGACCAGCCGTGTGAGGGCCACCCGGACCGTCGATTCGCGGAGCCCGAGATCAGTCGTCATCGCCAGGATTCCGTTGATCGAGGCGTCGGGCGAGTCGAGGCCGAGAAGGGCGCTGAGGATGACCGAACGCGCCGTGAGCTTGGGAATGTTCACGCGTTCGGGCACGCCGTCGATGCTAGTCCGCGAGGTCCGGGACAGCGGCACGCAGGGATATTACAGAGCTCTGTCGGTCGTGTGAAAAGTGTAATAGCGTGGGTCGCGACTCCGATCAGGAAGGCGGGCCCGCCATGTCCACCCATGCCGTCACCAATCAGGTCCCCGAGCTCGTCGACTTCGACGCCGCGGACAATCCGGCCATCTCCGAGGCGGTCCACCGCGCGGGCGCCGACCACATGCTCGAGGAACTGCACCGGATCGGCCGCCTGGCCGGCGGCGCCGAGGCGCTCGGGTGGGGCGATCTCGCCGAATCCCATCCGCCGGAGCTGCGGACCCATGACCGGTACGGCAATCGGGTGGACGAGGTCGTCTACGACCCCGCGTACCACCACCTCATGCAGACGGGCATCGGCCTGGGCCTGGGCGGAACCGCATGGTCGGACCCGAGCCCGACGGCCCATTTCGAGCGCGCCGTGAAGTCGAGCGTGTGGGGGCAGGTGGATGCCGGGCACGGCTGTCCGATGTCGATGACCTACGGGGTCGTCCCGGCACTGCGGGCCAACCCCGAACTCGCGGGCATGTACGAGCCGCTGCTCGTCTCCACGACCTACGACCCGGGACTGCGCACCCCGCTGTCGAAAGCGGGATTGACGGCCGGGATGTCGATGACCGAGAAGCAGGGCGGCTCCGATGTCCGGGCGAACACGACGACCGCCGTCGCGCAACCGGACGGGACGTACCGCATCACCGGTCACAAGTGGTTTACTTCGGCGCCCATGTGCGACGTGTTCCTGGTGCTCGCCCGAGCGCCGGGCGGGTTGTCGTGTTTCTTCGTCCCGCGGGTCCTTCCCGACGGGACGCGCAACACCTTTCTGCTCCAGCGGTTGAAAGCCAAGCTGGGCAACCACTCCAACGCGAGCAGCGAAGTGGAGTACGACGGCACGGTCGGGTGGCTCGTCGGCGAGGAGGGCCGCGGGGTGGCGACGATCATCGAGATGGTGAACATGACCCGCCTGGACTGCACTCTCGGCTCGGCGACCGGTATGCGGGTCGGCGTCGCGCAGGCCGCGCATCACGCCACCCATCGCAGGGCATTCGGCGCCGCGCTCGTCGATCAGCCGTTGATGCGCAACGTTCTCGCCGATCTGGCGGTCGAGTCGGAGGGCGCGACGATGACGGCGCTCTGGCTCGCCGAGCTGACCGACAAGGCCGGCGCCGGTGACGAACCGGCCGACGCCCTCCGACGGATCTCCCTCGCGGTCAGCAAGTACTACGTCTGCAAACGCGCCCCGATCCATGCAGCCGAATCGCTGGAGTGCCTCGGCGGCAACGGGTATGTGGAGGAGTCGCGGATGCCCCGGCTCTATCGGGAGGCGCCCCTCATGTCCATCTGGGAGGGCTCGGGCAACGTCGCCGCCCTGGACGTACTGCGCGCGATGGCCAAGCAACCGGCCACGGTGACCGCGTTCCTCGACGAGATCGATTGCGCGACAGGGGCGGACCGGAGACTCGACGCCGCAGCGGCCGAACTCCGGCGAGAGTTCGGTGACCGCGATGCGATGCAGTACCGGGCTCGCCGGGTCGTCGGCCGGATGGCCCAGCTCTTGCAGGCGTCCTTGCTGGTGCGGTACGGGCACCCGGCGGTCGCCGACGCGTTCGTCGCGAGCCGACTCGGCAACGACCGGGGCGACGTGTTCGGCACGTTGCCGTCGAGGGTCGACACGGCGTCGATCATCGAGCGGGTGGTCCCGAAGACGGTGCAGGGCAACACTCATGGCTGAGTCGAACGGGTCGCGGCCGGCCGGGTGGCGCGACGGCCTCCGCGACGGCGAGGATTCGTTGTTCGCCGGCCGGGCGGCGAGCGGACCGGACATCGAATACCGCACTCTCACCTACGATGTCACCGGCCGGATCGCCCGCATCACCTTCAACCGGCCCGATCAGGGCAACGCGATCACAATCGACACCCCCGTCGAACTGTCGCACGCGGTGGAACGCGCCGATCTCGACCCCGGCGTCCACGTGATCGTCGTGTCCGGGCGGGGCAAGGGTTTCTGCGGCGGATACGACCTGTCGATCTTCGCGGAGAACGGGGGCGACCCGTCGCACTCTGTCGATCCCCGGACCGGCACCGTCCTCGATCCCGTTGTGCAGGCGCGCAATCACGACCCGAACCGCACCTGGGATCCCATGATCGACTACGCGATGATGAGCAGGTTCAACCGCGGGTTCGCCAGCCTGCTGCACGCGAACAAGCCGACGGTCGCCAAGCTGCACGGGTTCGCGGTCGCGGGCGGCACGGACATCGCCCTCTACGCCGACCAGATCATCTGCGCCGACGACACGAAGATCGGGTACCCACCGACCCGGGTGTGGGGCATCCCCGCCGCCGGGATGTGGGCGCACCGGCTCGGCGATCAGCGCGCCAAACGGTTGCTGTTCACCGGCGACTGCCTGTCGGGCCGGCAGGCGCACGAGTGGGGGCTGGCCGTCGAGGCGCCGCCGGCGGACGAGCTCGACGCCCGCACCGAGGAACTCCTCGAGCGGATCGCGCGAATGCCGGTCAACCAGCTGGTGATGGCCAAACTCGCACTCAACAGTGCGCTCCTGGCACAGGGAGTGGCCAACTCGGGGATGATCAGCACGGTGTTCGACGGGATCTCCCGTCACACCCGGGAGGGATACGCCTTCCAGCAGCGCGCCGCGACCGCCGGTTTCCGCGAGGCCGTCCGCGAGCGCGACGAGATCAACGGCGACTGGAAGCGGGACCAGTTCCGTTCGCCGCCGGAGTGATTCGCTGGTTCCTGATCCGAGAGACCTGCTGGGGCACTGCTCCCGAGTCCGAAAGATCCACAGTTCCTTCTTCGGAATAATCCGCCCGTGTGGCTGATGGGTTTTCTGTTCACCACAGTCCACCACGGTTCACCGCTGGTGTATGAGTGACATTGACTGCAGGGCACGGGTATTCGACGAACCCGGGCTGTGGAGAAATCTCGCCGTCGAACGTTTTGGCGAGTACCTTGGTGTCATGCCCTCGATCACCGAACTCCGCGACACCCTCATCGTCTTGCAACCACCACCCGGCGATCCGAGTGGTCGCGCGGTGTTCGACCGACTCGACGAACTCCGGGTGTTGCGCAACGTGCTGGAACACCAGATCGCTGTGCACGTGGCCCTTTTGGACGCGTCGGGTGCGGCGGCGCGCGCGGGGTCGACAACGCGGTCGTGGCTGATCGAGATGGGGATGCCGCCGACTGTCGCCCACCGTGGTGTGCGGATCGCCAGCAGCATGGCGTCGTTGCCGAAGGTCGCCGACTGCGCCGCCGAAGGGTATCTGTCTGCGGAGTGTGTCGATGCGGTGGTCCGAGGTATCGGCTTGATCGACAAACGGTCAGCGGCTGGGCTTTCCGAGGACGACCGGCAGGTGTTCGAGACCGAGTTGCTCAGCCAGGCGTTCTCCGGTGCCACTCCCGCCGAGATCGACTCGCACGCCCGGAGTATCGCCGTGCGTGTCGCCGACGAGGACCCGAACGCTGTGGCGGCGGCTGATGATGCGTCACTCAACATGGTGCATGCTCGGGTGACCGAGGAAGGCCGGGTGGGGATCAGCGCCGATGTGACGGCGGTGATCGGGGAGAAGTTTCTGTCGATGATCGACGAACGATCCGGTCCGCGTCCCGAACCCGACGGCGCCGACGATCGCCGCGGCGTGGGGCAGCGTCGCGCCGACGGGCTGGAACTGCTGCTGGATCAGGCGGCGATCGGCGCGGCGATGATCACCGCGGGAGCCCCGCGGACGCAGGTGCTGGTGACCATTCCCGCCGACGGCGCGGATCCGGCACGGTTGCCGTGGGTGGGGGCGGTGTCAGAGTCGTCGGCGCGGCGGTTGTCCTGCGACGGTGCGGTGGCCGAGATCGTGCTCGACGGCGAGGGGGTGCCGTTGCGGATGGGCACCACGAAGCGGTTGTTCCCGCATCATCTGCGTCAGGCGATCGTCGTGCGGGACGTCTGCTGCGTGAAATGCGGTGCCCCCGCGGCCCATACGCAAGTGCATCATCTGGTGCACTGGGCCGATGGTGGTCCTACCGATCTCGACAACGGGTGCCTGCTCTGCCAGCGGTGTCACACCCAGGTCCATCACCACGGCTGGCAGGTGGTGATGGGGCCCGACCGGCATCCATGGCTGATCCCGCCGGCGGACATCGACCCACGACGCCTACCCCGGCCGGCGTATAACCGGCGCACCATGCGACTCGACGACGCCCTCGTGTAACGACCCCGACCCCACAGACCCTCCGGCGTCGATCCGGCGCCACACGACCTTTGACAACTCCACAGTGTGTAACCAGTCCCTGCTCCCCCCCGGTGGGATCCCCCGAGGTCAGGGGGCGTCGGGCACGAGGTCGACATCCCCCGGCGCGGACAGGGTGAGCACCGCTTCGGCTATCCGCGGGTCGCGCTCCAGCTCGTTCTCCAGTTGCCGTAGGGCGACGGCGACCGAGGACTCCACGTCGTCGCCCGCGAAATCGACTGCGGCGACCAGGACCAGCTGAACGGGCCCGGTGTACTCGACATGTAGGTAGGTCACGCGATCGATGTTGCTGTGAGCGAGCAGGTCCCGGAGAACCCGTTGCTGGACCGCGTCGTCGACCGCCTGCCCGAGAAGGAACCGTCGGTTCTGGTTGATCAGGACGATCGCGACGACGCCGAGGAGCAGGCCCACCAGGATGGACCCGATCGCGTCGTACGTGGCCGACCCGGTGACCTGGTGCAGGAGCACGCCGACGAAGGCGATCGCCAGGCCGATGAGCGCCGCCGCGTCCTCGGCGAAGACGGCGCGCAGGGTCGGGTCGGATGTGGCGAACACCTTACGGAGCAGGCTGATCCGGCGCTTGACCGCGCCGCGCTTCGCCTGCTGGTAGGACCGGACGAAGGAGATGCCCTCGAGCACCGCGGCGATCGCCAGAACCGCGTAGGCGATGCCATAATCCGTGGCCGGTTCCGGCGACAGCAGTTCGGAGATGCCGTGCTGGACCGACACCGCCGCGCCGACGGCGAACAGTCCGAACGCGGCGAACATCGACCAGATGTAGGCCTCGCGTCCGTATCCCTGCGGATGGCGGGAGTCCCGAGGCCGATGGGCGCGACGTTCCGCGATCAGCAGCAGGATCTCGTTCCCGGTGTCGGCCCACGAGTGCGCCGCCTCGGCGACGAGCGACGCCGACCCGGTGATCATCGCCGCGCCGGTCTTGGCAACGGCGATCAGCAGGTTCGAGACGAACGCGATGACGACCGTCAGGAAACTCTCGCTGGGGCCTGCGGATTCGTGCTGTGTTTCGGGACGGGGAGACACCGCGCCCAGTCTCCCACACGAGGGGTCCCCAGCGGTCCCATCCGGGCGGAGGCGTGCGGGAGCGGGCCTACACTCCGTGGGGTGGCAAACCATCCCGACGATCGACCCGCCGACGGCGCCCCGAGCCCTGAGGTCGTGGAGCTGGCAACCCGGCTCTTCGACATGGCCCGCGACGGGGACACCGAGACGCTGAGCGGTTATCTGGACGCCGGCGTCCCGGCAGATCTGCGGAACCAAGCCGGTGACTCGCTGCTCATGCTCGCGGCCTACCACGGGCACGCGTCGACGGTGTCGGCTCTCCTCGACCGCGGCGCCGACGCCGACCTCCCGAACGACAAGGGGCAGACGCCGCTCGCCGGCGCGGTGTTCAAGGGTTTCGACGACGTGGTGCGCGTCCTCGTCGCCGCCGGGGCCGACCCGCACGGCGGAACCCCGACCGCCGACACCGCGGCGTCGATGTTCGGCCGTGAGGATCTTCGCCGTCTGTGGACCTGAGTCCGCCGGCCGGACCGAGGCGGCGTGATCGGGTTCGCACCGCGCTCTCAAGTAGGGTTTGAAGTCGTGATCGACCTGAAGACTGTTCGCGACAACCCCGACCTCGTCCGCACCTCACAGCGCTCCCGCGGCGAGGACCCGGGCCTGGTGGACGCGCTGCTCGCCGCCGATGCGGAGCGACGGGCGGCCATCGTCGAAGCGGATGCGTTGCGGTCCGAACAGAAATCCCTCGGCAAGCAGGTCGGCAAGGCGCAGGGCGAGGAGAAGCAGGCGCTGCTCGCCAAGGGCAAGGAACTCGCCGAGCAGGTCAAGGCGGCGGTGTCGCGCCAGTCCGAGGCCGATGCGGCGGCGACGAAGGCCCACCGGGCGATCTCCAACATCGTCGCCGATGGCGCACCGGCGGGCGGCGAGGACGACTATGTGGTCCTCGAGCACGTCGGCGAGCCGCGCGACATCGAGAACCCGAAGGATCACCTCGAGATCGGGGAGTCGCTCGGACTCCTCGACATGGAGCGCGGTGCCAAGGTGTCGGGGTCGCGGTTCTACTTCCTCACCGGCCAGGGGGCGCACCTGCAGCTCGCGTTGCTGAACATGGCCGCGCAGAAGGCCACCGCGAACGGGTTCACCCTGATGATCCCGCCGGTGCTGGTGCGGCCGGAGGTCATGGAGGGGACGGGGTTCCTCGGCGCTCACGCCGACGAGGTCTACCACCTGGACAAGGACGACGACCTCTACCTGGTGGGTACGTCGGAGGTGCCGCTCGCGGGGTATCACATGGACGAGATCCTCGACCTGTCCGACGGTCCGAAGCGCTACGCCGGATGGTCCACCTGCTTCCGCCGGGAGGCGGGGAGCTACGGCAAGGACACCCGCGGCATCATCCGGGTCCACCAGTTCGACAAGGTCGAGGGCTTCGTCTACTGCCGGCCCGAGGACGCCGCGGCCGAGCACCAGCGTCTGCTGGGCTGGGAGAAGGACATGCTCGCCGCCATCGACGTGCCCTATCGGGTGATCGACGTCGCCGGCGGTGACCTCGGCTCGTCGGCCTCGCGGAAGTACGACTGCGAGGCCTGGATCCCGACGCAGGGCACCTATCGCGAGCTGACCTCGACGTCGAACTGCACGACGTTCCAGGCGCGACGCCTCTCCATCCGCTACCGCGACGAGAACGGCAAACCGCAGACCGCCGCCACACTCAACGGCACGTTGGCGACGACCCGCTGGCTGGTCGCCATCCTCGAGAACCACCAGCAGCCCGACGGTTCGGTCCGGCTTCCCGCCGAACTCGCGAAGTTCGTCGGTACCGACGTGCTCGCACCGCGCTGAGCTGAGCTCGTGTCGTGACCGCCGGCATCGTCATCGCGGTGATCGGCTCGCTGGCGTTCGCCGCCGCAGCCGTTCTGCAGGCGCTGGGCGCCGAGCAGGTCGCGCAGCGGGCGGCGATCCGTGAGGAGCGCCGGCGATCCGCGGCCGCGCATCCGTCGTTGCGCTCGACGGCGGCCACGATGCTCACGGTGCCGTTCCTGATCGGATTCGTCTTCGACATCATCGGTTTCGTCGCGACGATCGCCTCGGCGCGACTGATCCCGTTGTTCCTGTCGCAGACGATCATCTCGGCCCGGCTCCTGGCCACCGCGCTGCTCGCGATGGTGTTCCTCAAAGTCGGACTGACGCTGCGGGATTGGATCTCCGGGTCGGTGATCGTGGTGTCGCTGGTGCTGCTCGCGGTCTCGGCGGGTCGCGAAGGTGTGGAGCACACCGCGTGGATGCACTGGGCGGTGCTCGTCGCCGGGCCGGCACTGATCGCGTTGGGCGTGATCATGATGCGCCGGCTGCGCACGCACATCGCGGCGGTGACCGGTCTCATCGCCGGGGCCGTCTTCGGCGTGATGGCGGTCGCTTCGCGCATCCTCGACGGACTCGACCCACTCGATCTGTCGGTGCTGTTCACCGATCCCGCGCTGTATGCCCTGCTGCTCAGCGGAATCGGCGGCTTCTACCTGTTCACGGTGGCGCTGCAGACCGGTTCGGTCAACGCGGCGGCCGCTGCACTCGTCGTCGGTCAGACGGTCCTGCCCGGCGCGGTGGGCATCGCGTTCCTCGGCGACGTCACCCGTGCCGGATGGGGTCCGGTCGCGATCGTGGCATTCGTCGCAGCCGTTCTCGGCGGGGTGGTCCTGGCGTCGTCGGGCGCGGTCACCGCGGTCGAGACTGCCGATGCCGCGAATGCGCCCGCCGGATACGGACATCCGCCTCGCGAGCTCGATCATCGATAAGAGGCCGACAGGGTCCGCGGGATCCGGTTGCGTCATATCCCGGATCCCGGGACAGATCGCAACGTGATCTCCCGCCTGCGCGTCACATGACGGCGGCGAGGATCCGATCCAACGCGCGGCCGTCACCAGCGTGTACCCGGTCCTCATGTCCGCGGACGTAGGGTCGGCGTCGGCCTTCTACCAGCAAGTTCTCGGCTTCGACGTCACTTTCTCAGCCGACTGGTACGTCAGCATGCGCACCGGCGTGTTCGAGTTGGCGCTCGTGGACGCGAACCATCCGACGATCCCCGACGGCCACCGCCGACCCGCCGCCGGACTGCTGGTCAACATCGAGGTCGACGATGTCGACGGCCTGCACCGACGGTTGACGGACGAACGCGGGTTGCGCCCGGTGCTCGATCTGCGCGACGAGGACTTCGGTCAGCGGCACTTCATCGTCGAAGGCCCCGATGGGGTGCTCCTCGACTGCATCCAGCCGATTCCCGCGGTCGGCGAGTTCGCCGATGCATACGTCACCGGGGCGTCGGACTGACCTCACCCCGCTCGCCGCATCCGGCTGCCCCGACGCGCGCACGCGGCGACATCGGCATCGGCCCGCATGACCGCCCGGCGGTGGCTACTGTTCGACCATGCTGATCGGGATCCTCGCGGCGGTGTTCGCGGCGCTGGCGTACGGCACCGCTTCGGTGTTGCAGGCGCGCGGCGCGCAGAGTGTCGAGGACGCCGGCGGGCCGGGCGAGGCGCCGTCGCTGCGGTCGACGATCACCGCGATGCTGACGGTGTCGTTCCTCGCGGGGATGGCGCTCGACGGGATCGGATTCCTGGGCAACATGGTCGCCGCCCGCATGATCCCGCTGTTCCTGGCGCAACCGATCGTCAGCGCGAACCTCGTGGTGACCGTCGTGCTCGCCACCCTGTTCCTGAACGCGCGGTTGTCGGTTCGCGACTGGACGGCGATCGCGGTCGTGGTGGTCTCGCTGGTCCTGCTCGGCTTCTCGGCCGGCGACGAGGGGCACGAGCACGAGTGGTGGCTGCACTGGGCGGTACTCGTCGTGGGAGCGGCGATCCTGGGTCTCGGCGCCGCGATCCTGCCGCGGATGCACCGTCGTGTGGCGGTACTCGCGGGCCTCTCCGGCGGCGTGCTGTTCGGTATCCTCGCCGTCGCCGTGCGCATCCTCGGCGGCCTCGATCCCTTCGATCTCGGCGAATTGCTCACCGATCCGGCGCTGTACGCGATCGTCCTGTGTGGACCGGGTGGCTTCTACATGTTCACCGTCGCGCTGCAGAAGGGGGCGGTCAGCGCGGCGTCGGCCGCCCTGGTCGTCGGCGAGACGGTCGTGCCCGGTGTCATCGGCATCGTGGTGCTCGGTGACACCACGCGCGCCGGCTGGGGCGTCGTCGCGGTGATCGCCTTCGTCGCCGCGGTGGTCGGTGCGGTGGTGGTCGCGATGTCGCCGGTGGTCGAGGCGGTCGAGCGGGCCGGAGAGAGTCCGGTGCCGGACGCCACCACCGGGTGACGCGGCGAGCCCGGCCTGCCGCGGAGTCGGAACGAAAGGCGTTGTAGACGGCGCATATCGGGCATGATTACCACCCATGCGGCTTCTCTCCCGCAGCCTCGGAGCGCTGACCGCGATCCTCGGGCTGACGACGACCCTGTCCGTCCTCGCACCCACGGTGTCGGCCGCGCCCGTCCCCGCACCTGTGGGAGCGCCGGCGCAGTTGCCGTCCCAGGACCCGTTCTACGACCCGCCTGCCGGTTACGAATCGCGTTCACCGGGTGCGGCCCTGCGGACGCGTCAGGTCGAATTGGGTTGGCGCGGAACCAGTGTCCCGATCTCGGCGACCCAGATCCTGTACCGGACGACGAGCCAGTTCGGCCGACCGACGGCGACGGTCACCACGGTCATCTCGCCCCCGGGCGCCGGTGCGGGAACCCCGCGGCGCGTCGTCTCCTACCACTCGTTCTACGACGCACTCGGCTCGCAGTGCGACCCGTCCTACACGCTGCGTGGTGGGAACGCGAAGCAGGCACCGATCGACATCACCCTCATCTCCGGACTGCTCGCCGCCGGTTACACCGTCGTCGCTCCCGACTACGAGGGCCGCGGGCTGCGCTGGACGATGGCGCGTGAGTCGGGGTACGCGGCACTGGATGGCGTCCGCACTGCGCTGGCCCACCTGCGTGCACCGGCCCGGACACCCGTCGGACTGTTCGGCTACTCCGGCGGTTCGGTCCCCACCGGCTTCGGCGCGGAGTTGGCTCCGCGGTACGCGCCGGACCTGAACATCGTCGGCGCCGCGGCGGGTGGCGTGGTGGTGAACCCGGCCAACAACCTGGGGTATGTCAACGGCAGCGAGGACTGGGCCGGGGTGATCCCGGCACTGATGGCGGTGTACGGCGAGACGTACGGCATCGACCTGCAGCCCTACCTCTCCCCGAAAGGCAAGCGGGTACTCGGACAGGTGGCGGGGGAGTGCATCGAGGCATTCGCCGACAAGTACCCGGCTCTGACCGATCATCAGCTCCTCGTGCCGACGGTCGGCGGCCTGCTGGACGTCCCCGGCGTGCGACAGGCCGTCGCGCAGAACGTGATGGGCACGCTCGGCACCCCGCGCAGTCCGATGATGCTCGGGGTCGGCAATGTCGACGGCACCGGCGACGGTGTGATGATCACCGCCGACGTCGCCCGGCTCGCCGGCACGTTCTGCAGCCGAGGGGTGCCGACGACGTTCACCGAGTACCGCGGTTCGAATCACACCCGCGCGTTCATCCCGTGGAGCGCCGAAGCGCTCGGTTTCCTCGACCGTCGATTCTCCGGCCAGCCTGCCGGCGGGTGCGGCCGGTGACGGCATCTCTCGCGGACCTGCGCCGGAGTCGGGCCACGCGGTGAGCCGGTGGACGACCCGCGCCGAGCGCGCCGGGGACGCCGACGCGATCCGGGAAGTGGTGATCGCGGCCTTCCCGACCGCTGACGAGGCGCGGATCGTCGACGAGTTGCGCGCCGACCCGGACGCCTGGATCGAGGGTCTGTCGATCGTCGCGACCGACGCCGTGGACATCGTCGTCGGGCATTCACTGTTTTCCAGGTGCCACATCGACGGCGCGCCCGCACTCACGCTCGGACCGTGTTCGGTCCTGCCGTCGCGGCAGCGGACCGGGGCGGGGTCGGCCACCATCGTCGCCGGTCTCGCCACCGCCCGCGACCTCGGCGAGCACCTGGTCCTGGTCCTCGGTCATGCCGGGTACTACCCGCGATTCGGCTTCGTTCCCGCCTCGCGCTTCGGGATTCGTGCCCCGTTCGACGTCCCGGACGAGGCGATGATGGCACTGCCGCTCGACGACGGCCCCGTCCCGCGCGGGACCATCGCCTATCCGGCGGCGTTCAGGGTCTGAAGACGCATCGCGCGCCCCAGGGAACGATCCCTGGGGCGCGAAAACCGATGTCGACGGGACCCCCGCCGAGGGGGAGGTTCAGTCCGCGTCGGCCGACGGACTGGCGTTGGTGCCACCATCGGACACCTCGAAGTTCTTCCACTCACCGGCATCGTGTACCTGCATGACGGTGCCCAGGCTGTCGTCCGGGGCGGCGACGGTCTTGAACCAGTCGTATGCGCTGGTGGCGTCGTCGAACTCTTTCTCCTCGACGACGTTCTCGCTGGCGTCCACTACGCGGTATTGGGCCATGATGTTCTCCTCACGGTCGAAGTTCGACGTCCGGACCTAACGTCCTCGCGGGCCGAAAGCCCTGACGCCATCGTATGAATCGACTTGCCTCCGTCGTCTCGATGCGCGTTCGTCGACGTCGGATCGTGTCTGCATGCAACGGCTCGGTAACGATCGACTCGGGCGGCTCTCTGCCGTGCTGGAGGTCTACCCACATCCGTGGTCGGCAAACACGCCGCCCACTCTGGAGCCGGCCGGGGGAGGGTCACGGCACCCGCGGCGGATTGCCCAACTGCTGGTTGATCGCCAGGGCGAGGTTGTTGCCCACGAGGTTGACGAACGCGCGCCAGGTGGCGGGGTCGAGAGCCATCGATCCCTGATCGCTTGTGGTGCAGCCGCTCTGCGCCGGCTTGCCGTCGAGACGGTCCCGTAGCCAGACGATGGCGGGGGCGAAACCCTCGACGGCGAGCGTGATGTGCTCGCTGAAATGGTCGCGCACATACCGCACACTCGCGCCATCGCCACAGTAGGTGCGGACCAGCTCGTTGACCGGCCCCACGGGGGCGATCCAGTCGGGGTTCGACTGATAGATGAACATCGGGAAGTCGGGCGTCGTTTCTCCCATTCTGAGCTTTCCCAGCACCTTTCGCGGAACCGGATGGTCGAGTGGATCGCCGGGCAGGTTCACCAGGCCCTTGATGTTCACGAAGGGTGCAAGCGCCGCCTGGTAGGTGAGGCACAGGGGGTTCTTGCTCGCCAGCAACGCTGTGCCCAGCGGATTCATGTGGCGTCGGAGAAAGCGTTCCAGCTCCGGATACTCACGGCTGACCCCGATGATCCCGGCCATGATCAGCCCGGACGCCGCGTTTCTGTCGGCGAGGTCGACCAGCGCGCGGATGTCCGCGGGCACACCGCCTTCGGCGGCTCCCACGATCGGCAGCTCCGGGGCGTATGCCTCATGCAGCTCGGCCGCCCAGCCCGTGGCGATCGCCCCGCCCGAGTAACCCATCAGACCCACACGCAGGTCGTTCTTGAGTCCCAGCGGGGCGAAGTCCCGCGCGCCCCGGATGCCGTCGAGGGTGATGCGACCCGCGAGAGGCCCTGCCGCGAAGGCGGATTCGGGACCCTGGTGATCGGGGATGACGACCGACCAGCCGGCACCGACCAGCGAGGTGATCTGCAGGACCTCGTAGCTCGAGTCCACCGACCCGGTGAGCTGGCCCGGGATCGACCCCTGCTGGAGTGCGTAGGAAGGCGCGCAGTACATCGCGGTGGAGTCCTCCGCGGACTGCCAGGACACGAGTTTCGATGGTCCGGGTTCGGCCGGTCCCTTGGGTTTGAGCAGCGTTGCCACGGCCGGAATCGGCTCACCTCGCGTGTTCGTCGAACGGTACGAGATCTGCCAGGCGTCGACGTTGACCGGGATCACCGACAGGGCCGCCACATGCACTCGACGCGCCGCGATGAGCTCACCGGGCTTCTTGGCCGCGACCACCGACCGGTCGGGTAGGTAGAAGGCCTTGTCGAACTCCGGAATCGCGGGCGGAACCGGGAACGGCAGCGGCGGGGCGACCGGTACGGCACTCGCGGCGCCGGCGCTGATCGTGCCTCCCACCACCGCGACGGCCGTGGTCGCGACCGTCATCATCGCGATCAGCAGTCGCGCGAGCCCGCGCTGTACCCATCCCCGCATGGATTCCTCCTCAATAAGTGAGACGACCGTGTCTCACACTGCGGCAGAACATACACCCGATGTGTCGCAGAACACAATGGACGACCCGGGCGTCAGAGACGCGCGAAGGCGAGCAGGATGTCGGCCAGCACGGTGACGATGTCATCGAGGGCGGCGGGATCTGCGGTCTCGCTCCATCGGTGGACGAGTCCGGTCAGTGCGCCGACGAAGGCGATGGCCAGATGGCGCTGTCTCTCGGTTGCCGGACGGCCGGCGAAATCGGCCATGGCGGCGACGAAGAAGTCCGCCCACTCCTCGCGGCCGTCGAGGCGGTGCTGCTCGACGCGTGAGCTCACCCCGACGATCTGCACGAACGAGACCGCCGCGCGCCGGGGATCGGTGCCCACCGATTCCATGTAGGCGCGCATCGCCGCGGTGCTCAGGTCGCGGAGGTCGCGAGAAGGACACGCGGCCAGGGCTTCTGCCACCGCGACGCGCGCGGCGCCCTGAACGGTGTCGTACAGGGCGACCAACAGTTCCTCGCGGTCGGTGAATTCCGCATAGAACTGCCGGCGGGACAGTCCCGCCACCCGGCAGATCGACGTGACCGACGATTTCGCATAGCCGGTGTCGGTGAACTCGACCAGCGCGGCATCGAGGAAGCGCTGCCGGCGTTCGGCGGCGCGGTCGCTCACCGCGCGGCCGCCGTACGTGCGCTCGGATGTCATCTCTGGTCGTGATCCGCCGGCGACTAGGAGTCGAGCCTGGAGGCGCGGAGGTCGTGGCCCTTCGACGTCAGGCAGCGTCCCGTGGGCAGATCCCACTGCCATCCGTGCAGATTGCAGGTCAGTTTCTCGCCTTCGATGACCCCGAACTTGCCGAGGTCGGCCTTGAGGTGCGGGCACCGCCGCTGGATCTCCCAGCCGTCCTTGGTGATCGACGCCGAGTCATCGTGAGCCTCGGCGAACCAGCCGTCGGCATAGGCGATCCGCTCATCGGTCAGGCATTTGAAGAACGTGTAGAGGAACTCGTTGTAGCCACCGATCCGCCAGGTGGTGAACCGGGTCGACAGGAAGATGGTGTTGACCCAGTCGGGTTCGTTGTCGCGCAGGACGGTCCGCACGAGCTCGGTGGCGATCCGGAATCCGTAGCGGTACTTGCCCTCTCCCTCTTTGGGCTCGCGCACGATGCGGTTGGGGAAGTCGAGGACGACGGTCTCGGTGGCCTCGTTGGCCGCGCCACCGCCCGGCGTCATCACCAGTCCGACCGGGTATCCGATGCCGTCGCAGATCAGATCCGACTGCGCCATGATCGGTTCGAACAGTTCGCGGAGCGCGCCGATCAGCGGCTCGCCGTCGGCCGGCGCCCACGTGGCCTTGTCCGCGGCGATGACCGGAGCGAACTTCTCCTTCATCCGCTCGAGGTAGGCGCGCTTGTTCTCGCCGAAGACGTCGGCGGGAGCGTACGGATGCGTGACCTCGTTCAGCACCGGACCCGAGAACTCGGCGACCGAACCGGACACCATCATCAGGCCGCGGTGCTTCTCGCCGTCGTCGGTTCCGTGGATGCGCATCTGCTCCAGGAACGTCTCCTGGTCGGGGAAGATCGAGGTGACGTCCGCGGTCTCACCCGACCCGAAGTCGTTGAGGTAGAAGAGGTCCTCGTCGAGGAACATGGGCGGTCCGGCCGACGGGACCACCCAGGTCGCCCCGACCTGTTCGATGTACGAACGCGCGCGGTCCATTCCGCGCTGGCGTTTCTGAGAGGCGAAGTTGGCCTTGGACTTCCGCGGGATGTCGTAGACCATCGGGTACCAGATCGCGCCCGAGTACTGCAGCAGATGGACGTCGACGGGCCCGAACGCCTCGCCGACGACGTCGAGGTCGATCGGTCGTGCGTCGTTCATGTTGAAGCACACCGTCTCACCGTCGGAGACGATGAGCCCGCTGTCGCCGATCGGGCCGTCGGCGGGCGCGCGCAGCGCGATGATCATGACGTCGAGCGAACCCTTGTCGTTCGTGACCGTGGTCTTGACCGAGTCGGTGGTCTCGACGAACTTGGTGAACCCGAGCTTCTCCAGTTCGCGGCGCAGATCCGGCACCGGGTAGTCGGGCAGCAGAACCGTGGCGTCCTTGTTGACGTTCTCCCGCAGGTTGCGTTCGTCGAAGTGATCCCGGTGCAGATGCGAGACGTACAGGTAGTCGCAATCGCCGAGCGTCTGCCAGTCGAGTTCGGAGTTGTCCGGGAAGGGCACCCAGGAGGCGAAGTACGTCGGGTTGACCCAGGGGTCGCAGAGGATCGATCCGGCGGTGGTCTGGATGTGGAAACCGGCATGACCGATGCTGGTGATCTGCACGAAGGGGCCTTTCATGGTGTGCGCGGGGCTGCGCGGCAGGGCACTACAAACGTCCAGGATATCCAGCCGTGCCGGGCGGGTGCGTGGGCCATGAGTCCTCATGGTGGCAGGGAGGGAACGCGTGCGGCGGCGGCAGGCCGCCGTCCTCTGCAGGGTGTGACGTCGCATCCCGTCCGACGGGCGTCGGAATCGTGTTCTGCAACTCCCTACGGGTGGCTGGTGACGCAGTACACACCACGAAGCATGCTGAGTGAATGACGACGTTCCCTCAGCTCGACCCCGAACTCGCCCCCGCACTCACCGTGCTTGGTGATGATCGCCGGCGGCGACGTCGGCGAGGGTTCCGGGGCGAGTGGCTAAGCTCTCTCGCATGGAACCCGTCTACGACTCCGTGATCACCGCCGCCCGGCTGCTGTGGCTGGCCGAGGGTCTGAAGTTCACGGTGTCGGGTGTCGAGCACGTGCCGGCCGAGGGCCCCGGCGTCGTCGCCATCAATCACACCGGCTACCTCGACTTCACCTATGCGGGTATCCCGGCCTTCCTGCAGGGGCGCCGCAAGGTCCGCTTCATGGCGAAGAAGGAGGTCTTCGACAACAAGATCTCCGGTCCGATCATGCGTTCGCTGAAGCACATTCCCGTCGATCGCGCCCAGGGGGCGGACAGCTATCGCAATGCGGTGGACTACCTCAGGCGCGGCGAACTCGTCGGGGTCTACCCCGAGGCGACGATCAGTCGGAGCTTCGAGCTGAAGGCCTTCAAGTCGGGCGCCGCTCGGATGGCCCTCGAATCCGGCGCGCCGATCGTCCCCACCGTCATCTGGGGTGCCCAGCGCGTCTGGACCAAGGGCCATCCCAAGCAACTGGGTCGAACCGGGTACAAGATCTCGATCGGTGTGTGCGAGCCCCTCGAGGCCACGGGCAGCGCCGACGCCCTCACCGCCGAGCTGCACAACGTGATGAGCGCAAAACTCCTGGAACTCCAGGACGCCTACGGCGAGCACCCGAAGGGCGAGTTCTGGGTTCCCGCCCGGCTCGGCGGTTCCGCGCCGACGCTCGAGGAAGCCAACCGCATGGATGCCCAGGAGCAGGCCGAACGCGCCGCCAAGCGCGAGCCGCGAAAAGACGATCCCGGAGTGGTCTGACCGGCCGTCTGGCCGTCTGGCCGGCGACCGGCGGGGGTGCCGGTGTCCGACGTCGCCGGGGTGTCGCGGCGCCCCGTTAACCTGGACGCATGAGCGCAGGGAGGCACGGACACCGCGAGCCGGTGTATCGCACCCTGGAACTCATCGCCAACGGACTCGTCCGGGCGCAGGACCTCGACCTGCACTTCGCCGGCATCGAGAACATCCCTGACTCGGGCGGCGCCGTCCTGTGTGTCAACCACACCGGTTACGTCGACTTCCTCCCGCTCGCGCTCGGCGTCCAGCGCGCCGGCCGCCGCACCCGCTTCATGATCAAGTCCGAGGTGATGGACATCGGGATCATGCGGTTCCTGGTCAACCACACCAGGACCGTCCCCGTCGACAGGTCGCGCGGCGCCGAGGCCTATCGCGCCGCGCTCGGTCGCCTGCGGGACGGCTACATCGTCGCCGTCTACCCGGAAGCGACGATCAGCCGCAGCTTCGAGCTCAAGGAGTTCAAGAGCGGGGCCGTCCGGATGGCCACCGAGGCCGGCGTCCCGATCATCCCGGCGATCGTGTGGGGCGCCCATCGCCAGTGGACCAAGGGGGGAGTGCGGAACATCGGGCGCAGCCGTCTCCCGGTACACGTCCGGTACGGCCTGCCGTTCACCCCACGACTCGACGAGACACCGGAGCGTGAGACGCTGAGGCTCCGCGAAACCATGAACTCGATGCTCCACGAGGTCCAGGACTCCTACGGACCGCATCCACGGGGTGAGTTCTGGGTCCCGTCGCGACTGGGCGGTTCGGCACCGACACCCCAGGAGGCCGCCGTGATCGAAGCCGACGAGGCGCTGCGCAAAGCCGAGGCGCGGGCGAAACGAGCCGCCGAGAGAGCTCGGTCGAGAGGAAGCAGACGCTGATGACATTCGGTCCACCCACACTCATCGCCAGCGACGTGGACGGAACCCTCATCGACGACGAGAACCGGGTCTCCCCGCGCACGGTGTCCGTGCTGGCAGCCGCCCGCGCCGCCGGAGTGGAGTTCGTGCTTGCCACCGGACGGCCCCCGCGATGGATCGCGGAGATCACCGATCAGTTCGCCGGCACGGAGGCGCTCGTCCGGTACGCGGTGTGCGCCAACGGCGCCATCATCTACGACGCCGAAAACGACCGCGTGCTGTGGTCGGCAAACCTCGAACCCGACGCGCTCGTCAAGCTCGGAGAGATTGCCTACCAACAGATCCCGGGATGCGGGATCGCGGCCGAACGGGCGGGCCGGTCCGCGCACGACGCGGCGACCGCGCCGTTCGTGGCCAGTTCGGGTTACGAACACGCCTGGCTCAACCCCGACCACGTCGAGGTCGGTGACGACGAGGTGTTCGGTGATCCGGCGGTGAAACTCCTTGTCCGCAAACCGGATATGGCCTCTGATGAGATGGCCCGTCGTCTGCGGCCCGTGGTCGGCGACCTCGCCCAGGTCACGTTCTCCACCGACAACGGACTCATCGAACTGTCGGTGCCGGGAACCCACAAGGCATCGGGGCTCGCGCGCCTCGCCGACCTCACCGGACTGCCCGTCGACGCCGTGATCGCGTTCGGCGACATGCCGAACGACGCCGAGATGCTCACCTGGGCAGGGCACGGCGTCGCGATGGGCCACGGCCACCCGGCAGCGCTCGATGCCGCCGACGAGGTCACCGTCGGCAACAACGACGACGGCGTCGCCAAGGTGCTCGAGCGCTGGTTCGCCGAGCGCTGAACCCGGCTCAGGCCGCCGGCGGTACCGGCGCGGGCGCACCCGGATCAGCCGGCGGCGCGGGCGCACCGGGTTCGCCGGGCGGGGGCGCAGGGGCGGCGGGATCCGCGGGCGGCGCCGGTTCCGGTGCCGGTGCGGCACCCCCGGCGAGCGCCCGGATCGCGGTCAGAGCGGCGTAGCCGTGCACGCCCGGGCAGCTGGTGCTGTTGTAGTCCCGGTGCCCGGAGATCACGGGCAGGTTCGACTGCGTCCCCGCCGCGAACTTGGTGCCGGAGAAGCCCTCTGAGGTCAAGGTCGCCGTACCGGCGGGATTGAGGCCGGCCTTGCCGAGGCGCCAGCGCAGGAACTTGCCGGTCGCCGACACCATCGCCGCGGTCGGCGGCACCTCTTCGAGGTTGCCGATCATCGACACCCCGACGGTCTCCTTGTTGAATCCGCCGGTGTGGGTGCCCTCGACGTTACGGTCGAGCCCGCCGAACGCGCCCTCGAAGATCTGGCCGTACTTGTCGATGAGCACGTTGTAGCCGATGTCGCACCAGTTCAGGCTGCGTGCGTGGTAGGCGTAGATGCCCCGAACGATCTCGGCGGACTGCTGCGGGGTGTAGTCATTGCTGCCGGCTGTGTGGTGCACGATCGCGCCGCGCATCTGCGGCGAGTACACCGGCTGCGAACAGCGGATTGACTCGTCGGCGCCCCAGGCCTGGCGGGCCACGACCTGCGGTCCGCCGGTCAACGGTGTCAGCAGCGACGAGCCCAGGCCCAGCAGGCTCTCCGGGCTGATGAGCGTCGCCTTCAGCGTGTTCAGGGCGGTCGTGGCCAGCTTCGTCACCACCGTGCTCGCGGTGCCGACGGCCAGCTGGGCGAGATCGCCGCCCTGGGTCTCGGCGGCCGGGATCGCGAGTCCGTCTTTGCTCGCGGCCACCTGGACCTCACGCGCGTCGCCGACCCAGACCGGCTCGGTACCGACCGGATTCTTCGCGCTGGGCGCCTGTCCGCGCGAGATCTGTTCCAGGACGGTCCACGGTTCCCACTTGCCGTCGGGGTTCTTGGCTCGCAGTTTCAGATCGACGTCGACCGGGCGGTCCCAGGTGAAAGCCACCATCTTGATCGGCGCGTCGCGCACGATGTGCGTCACCGCCGCCCCGACCTCGCGCCCGTCGGCCATCGTGGGTCTCGTACTCGCCGAGGGCGAACCGGTCGGGCTGCCGGGCGTCCGCTCACCGCGCGGAACCGGGACCGTCGGGTCGTCGGGGGCCTCCCGATTCGTCGACGGTGCCCGACGCTCGCCGGTGGGCGCGTCGGTGGTGGGGGTTGCCGAGGATTCGGGCGTCTCCGACGACGATGTCTCCGGCACCGACGATTCCGACGTTGATGATTCCGGCGTCGACGACTCCGGCGACGCGGACGGGTCGGCACTCGTCGACGCCCCTCCTGCGCCCGGGACGAGCCCCTTCGGCAACGGGACGGTCAGATCCGGCAGCGGGAACGCGTCCGGATCGATCGGCGGCAGTTCGACACCCGCCGCGGCGAGTCCGGATGTCGCGACGTCGACGATGGCGGCAGGCAGTTCCCGCAGCGGGACCTGCTCGATCTCGGTGTTGGAGACCGTCTGCTTGTTGTCCACGAGCCGGGGCTCGGACTCGCTCGCGATCACCACGAACGGAGTCGCGACGACCGCGGCGGCGATCGCGGCGAGCGCGATCGAGGGTTTCGGTCTGGGGTAACGCACTCAGGTCTCCTCGCAGGTTGGTCGGACCGCGGCACGCCCGTGGTCTTGGGTGTGTGGTCGGGTCCGGTCAGCCGTCGACATCAGCGCAGCCGAAGTCGCCGAAGCGTCATCGACTGTGCTCGGTACGGCGGTCATCGTCGCTGTCGGCCAGCGATCGCGACGGCGGCACACGCCGCGAGCCGGTAACTCGTGATGCTCTTGTTATCTGTGTGACACAAGTGATCAATGTGTCGATGCCGGGTTCACCCTTATGGCATCGAGCCCCGGAATCCGAGCACAACGACATACGAATCCGAGCCGCCTCTCCGATCCCGGGCCGCCTTCAGGTCCCTGCCAGAGGTCACGGCGGACCGGACAACTCGTGATCCGGTTGTGATCCCCTCGGGTTGGTGATCCGCATCTTCGTTCACTAGGGTCACTTAAGTCCCAATCGTCACATCAGTCACAGGCGTTACGGGGGCCGCGACGTTGCGGCGCCCGCGGCTGGTGTCGTCGCGACCGAAGGATGTGTTCAGCAGTGACCAAAGCCCGACCTACACGGCTTCTGCCGAGATGGACGGCGAGCGGTGCGCGGCCCCGACGGGCCCGTAACCGAGCGTTGACCTGGGCCGCGGCGGGGCTGGCGCCCGCACTGCTCGCCGGTGGCCTCGCTGTCGCGGGTTCATCGGAATCGGCCGATCAGGTCGAGCTTTCGGTCGGGTCGACGGTGACGCTGATCGGGCACGGTCATGGCCACGGCCGCGGAATGGGGCAATGGGGAGCGTACGGCTACGCCCGTAAGGGCTGGACCGCACAGCAGATCCTGCGCCACTACTACGGTGGCACCACCGCGGGGAAGGTGGACAGGCCCGAGATCCTGGTGGCCCTCACGGGTCAGGGCTCGGTGAATGTGCACGCGGACGCCGGCATGCGAGTCGGTGGTCAGACGGTGGCTCCCGGGCAGGCGGTCAGCCTGTCCGGGGGCACGGCCACCATCCTCAGCGGATGCGGCGGTGGACCGGTGCGGTCGGTACCGGCCACATTCGTCGAACCTCTCAGCATGGCCCCCAACCGGCCCGCCGGTGAGTTCCTCAAGTTCTGCGGATCCAACAAGGCCTATCGCGGGGCCATGGGTCTCGAAGGTGGGCGCGTGGTCAACCGCATCCACGTCGACGACTACGTCAAGGGCGTCATCCCACGCGAGAGCCTGCCCGCATGGGGCGACTCCGGTGGCGCGGCGGCGCTGCAGGCGCAAGCCGTGGCCGCCCGTACCTACGCGCTCGCGGCGATCGCGGGCGGCAAGAAGATCGACGACACCCAGAATTCGCAGGTCTACGGCGGCGTCGCGGGCGAGGACCGGCGGACCAACGCGGCCGCCGACGCCACCGCGGGCCAGATCCTGTTGCAGAACGGGCAGCCGGCCTTCACCGAGTTCTCCGCGTCGACCGGCGGATACACCGCGGGTGGCCGTTTCCCGGCGGTCGTCGACGAGGGGGACACGGTGTCGCCCAACCACAATTGGACCGCCACCGTCAGTGCGGGCAGCATCGGATCGGCCTTCGGTGTCGGTGCCCTGCGGAGCTTCGAGGTCATCGAGGCCAACGGTCTGGGCGCCGAGCACGGTCGTGCGATCAAGGTGCGCGCGGTCGGTTCCGGCGGAACCGCCGAGGTGAGCGGTGAGGAAGCGCGTACCAAGCTGCAGCTGAAGTCGTCGTGGTTCGCCGTACAGGGTCAGCCCGCACCGCCCCGGATCGTCAAACCGCCCACCGGTCCGGCGTCGCCCGGTGGCGGTGGTATCGACTTCGGCAGCCTCAATCAGCTCGCCGAGCAGTTCCTGCCCGGCTCGTCGAAGTTCCTCGACATGGCGACATCGGCGATGAACGGACGTTTCGCGGACCTCGGCGGGATCACCGGACCGCTGGGTCAGGCGCTGGGCGTACCGACCCTCACGCCGGACGCCGCGGGCGTCACCCAGCTCTTCGAGAAGGGGATGATGTTCTTCACCCCGGCCACCGGACCGCGGGTACTCGTCGGCAAGGGGCTCGAGCGCTACCAGGATCGCGGTGGCATCCCCGCGCTGGGCTTCCCGAAGCGCGACGCGTTTCGCTGATCGGGGGACCTCGGGGAGCCCTGCTTCACCTCAGCTCTCCGGTCCGGCCTCCACGATCTGGACGGCGACGTCGACGAGCTTGGTGTTGGTGTCCTGGGAGAGCCGTGCGAGCAGCGCGAACGCCGCGTTCGCGTCGAGCCGGTACCGTTCCATGATCATGCCCTTGGCCTGACCGATGATGTCTCGCGAGCTCAGGGCTGTCCTGAGCTGCTCCTTCTCCTGCACCGCCCCCAACGCCGTCGCGGCGTGGGCCGCGAACAGCTCACCCAGCTGCAGCGATTCCATGGTGAACGCGTTCGCGACGGTGCTGTGCAGGTTCAGGGCGCCCGAGTTGTCACCGTCTATGTACAGGTAGAAACAGGCCATCGACCGGATACCGAGTTCGGCTGCAGCCGAGGCGAAGGCGGGCCATCTCGGCTCGGTGCGCATGTCGTGGATGCAGACGGTGAGGACGCCGACCGCCGCGCGCAGACACGGTCCTTCGCCGAGCTCACGCTGCAGCCTGTCCGCCTCGCCACCGAGATCACCCACCATGACCGGTGTCTCGACCTTGTCCTCGGAGACCAGGGTCACGGTTGCATACTCTGCTCCGGGGATCGCGTCGACCGCGAACTTGGTCATGGAACGCAACGCCGCCTCGGTGTCGTCGCTCTCTTTGCGCATCTCACCGGCGATGCGCGTCATCTGCGCGCCGAAGTCCGCCAACTCAGTCACCCTGCCTCCTCTGAGACATCATCCGCGCGCCTCAGCTGGGGCCGACAGCTGAGCGCGGCTTCGAACACACCCGATGTCGAAAAGACCATTATGCCGTACCCCGTGCGGGTCAGACGCCGACTATCCCTTCTCGTTGCGCAACTGAAGTGCCAGGTGACGGTGTCATCACATAAAGCCGGAAGTCCGCGTCCTCGTACTCCGCCGACGTGGTCAACGACGACCTCCGCAGCGCGTCGTGGACCTCGTCCCCGGTCCGCGGATATTCCTCGACCGGCCACCGCCAATGCACGGCGAGAACTTCGCCGGTCGGTGTCAGCGCGTCCGGGAGACGTGCGATGAGGTCGTCGAGGTCCGTGTCGTCGGGGTAATAGAGGACTTCGCTGAGGACGATCAGGTCGAAACGGCCGGGCGGCCAATCGGAGACGATGTCGCCGACGCGCACCTCGACCGAGGCGTGACCGTCGAGCCGGCGACGGGCGAGTTCCACCGCGCGCGGGCTGACGTCGGTGCACAGCAGACGGTCGGCGCGCCTGGCCAACTCGGCGCTCAGCACACCGATCGAACAACCGGGCTCGAACACCGTCCCGTATCGGGGGGAACTCAGCGCCGCGAGGGTCAGGGCGTACTTGCGCTGCTCGTACCATCGCGACGAGAAGCCCCACGGATCATCGCTGTCCTGATACATCTCGTGGAAATAGCTGGCGGGCAATCCGTTTCGGTCGCCCTCGGTGATGTCGTCGGTCATGCCCTCGCCGTCCTGTTTCTCGCCCGTTCTGTTCTCGCCCGGTCGCGCTGCCGGGCCCGCGCCTGTTCGGCGATGTCCCGGTCACCCGAAGACGAACTCCCGGTCGCGGAGCAGCCGGTCCAGGATGTGCGGTCCGAGTACGGCGGCGTCCTCGGGCGCCGGTGACAGCGGATGGATCTGGGTCTCGAAGGCCTGCACGGCCGCGCGTTTGGCGGCCGCAACGTCGTCGTCGAGGACAAGGGTCCGCAGCCGCTCCCACGGGATCTCCGGGTCGTCGGGTTTCGCCCAGTGCCACATCCAGATCGGGTACATCCAGACCGGGACACCGAGCCGAGCGCCGACGCGTCGGGCGCATCGCCCGACGGCCTCGTGGTCGGGATGACCGTCGTGCGCCCACACGGCCAGCAGTGCTGTCGGGATGTCGGGGGTCTCCGTGAGCGTCGCGTCGACGATCGCCTCGATCTCGTCCTCACGGCTCGCGAGGGTGCCGTCGCCGAGCCCGCACCATCGCGTCGGACCGAGTCCCAGGATCGCGGTCGCGGCGTCCACCTCGGCGTGACGACGTACTGCCAGCTCGGCGGGGGACAGGGTGGGCGAACCCGGGTGCGACGCAGAGCCGTCGGAGAGACAGACCGCGACGACCTCGACACCCCGCCGGTGGGCGGACGCCATCACGCCGCCGACGCCGAGGATCTCGTCGTCGGGGTGGGCCGCCAGGACGACGAGCCGACGGACGTCCGGCTCGAAGTCGGGCCACGGTCCACGCGCGGCGAACCACTCCTGCCACTCCGATTCCGGGGTGCCGTCTGCCGACGTCGGGGTGGATCCGAAGCGTCGGGTCGACATGGGATCGTCGGTCGTCACGACGGCTCCGGTCCCGGACCGGGGATGCGTCCCCTGGTCAGTCCGCCGAGTACCGCGAGGTCACGGTCCGCGTGGGACTGCCTGATGTAGACGACGAGATCGGCGACCGCCTGCGCGTGGTCGGGGTCGGCGGCGAGCGGGCCGGGGCCCAGCGCGCGACCCACCCGGTCGATCACCGCGGTCGCGATCTGTTCGACGGACCAGCGCACGGCGAAGGCGAGTCGCTTCGACGGCCCGGTCGGGGCGGCGTCGATCTCGCGAGCCGCGGTCTGGAGATGCGCCCACCCGGATGCGAGAAGGGCGTCGACGGCGCCGACGTGCATGCGGAGCAGCGGGTCGTCGGTGCGGGAACCGGCGCGGTAGAGCGGTGCCGCGACCTTGCGGGCCCCGCCGAACCAGCATGCGGCGACCCCGATCCCGCCGTGCCAGAATCCGGGCCGATCGAGATAGTCGCCGGGTTCGCCGATGGCGTCGGCGGGCACTGCGTCGAAGGTCACGGTCCCGGTGTCGGTGTCGCGCATACCCGTGTTGGCCCACCCCGAGCTGTCCGCGGACACCCCCGGGCGGCCGAGGTCGACGGCGAACAGCCGATTGCCGGCCTCGGTGTGTGCGGTGACCAGCGCGTGGGTGCAGGAGGTGGCTCCGGAGCACCACTCCTTGACCCCGCTCAGTTCCCAGCCCGGTGCGCCGGGCCGGGCGTCGACGCGGGTGCCGCGCGGCTCGGCGGCCCACACACCCCAGAACTCGCCCGGAGCGGTTCCACCGCCGCAGATCTCCGCGAGGATGGCGTCGGCGTCGGCGTGCGCCTCCAGGAGCCGGCCCGTGCTGATGTCGTCGGAGCAGGCACGGACCAGGGTGGCGAACCGGTCGAGGGTGCGTCCCTCACCCGGGCGGGGGAGCGCGACGGACGGATCGTCGAGGAGTGCCCGTGCCCGTGCGGGCGTCACCCGGCCACCTCGTCGGCCTGGTTCCCGGCGAGGTGCCGCAGGTAGCCGGCGAATCCGTGGCGTGCCCGACCGTCGCACCGCGTCGACGTGCGGACCGGGGCGTGAGCGCCCCGTTCGATGACCGCCCCCGCTGCGTGCAACCGGTCGACGAGATCGACGTCCTCGTCGGCGTCGAGCGCCGAGAACCCGCCGACTTCGTCGTACACCGAGGCCCGGACGCCGAGATTGGCGCCGTGGACGTGGCCGTGTCCGCGATTGGCGTCGTACTCCCGCAGGTACCTCGCGCCGGTCCCCGCCGGCCACCCGTCGAAACCGTCGGGGACCACGGTGCCCACATATGCGTCCGCACCGGCATCCGCTGCGGCGAGGTGTTCGACGAGCCAATCGCGTGGAACCGTCGAATCGGCATCGGTGGTGGCGAACCAGGTGGTGTGCGACCGGGTCGCCGGGGAGTCCGCCGCCGCGAAGCCGGCTCGACGAGCCGCCCCGACACTCCGCACGTCGACGATGACGATCGACACACCTGCCGTGAGCAGCGTCGCGGAGTCGTCGTCGCAGGCGTCGAGCACCACGACCACCTCCACCGGGATCTCCACCGCCGTCGCCGCGCCCTCGAGAGCGTCGAGGCACGCGGGAAGACGTTCGGCCTCGTTGTGGACGGGCACCACGACGACGATGCGCTCGACCGCGTGCGGAGGGGCGTCGGTCTGTTCCCCGGGGGGCCGCGAGAGGGCGGCGGGCGCCCCGTCGTCGGGCGGTCGAACGAACAGCGGCGTCACTCATACCCCGAACTACTCACAGGAGAAGGTACGGGCCCGGGGGCTACAGGCCGATGATCGAAACATTACCCGGCTTCCGTGCCAGGCCACGTGGCTCGGAGATTCCTCAGGAAGGGTCCGTTACCCTGAGGACCCGTGGCAACCAGTAGCACTTATGACCTGATCGTCGTCGGCTCCGGATTCTTCGGCCTCACCGTCGCCGAACGGGCCGCGACGCAGCTGGGCAAACGGGTCCTCGTGCTGGACCGACGCGAGCATCTCGGCGGCAACGCGTACTCCGAACCCGAACCTACGACCGGTATCGAGATCCACAAGTACGGGGCGCACCTGTTCCACACGTCCAACGAGCGGGTGTGGGAGTACGTCAACCAGTTCACCGACTTCACGAACTACCAGCACCGCGTGTTCGCACTGCACAACGGACAGGCCTATCAGTTCCCGATGGGTCTGGGACTGGTCAGCCAGTTCTTCGGCCGGTACTTCAGCCCCGACGAGGCGCGGAAGCTGATCGCCGAGCAGGCCAGCGAGATCGACACCGCTGAGGCGCGCAACCTCGAGGAGAAGGCGATCAGCCTGATCGGCCGCCCGCTGTACGAGGCCTTCATCAAGCACTACACCGCCAAGCAGTGGCAGACCGACCCCAAGGAGTTGCCCGCGGGCAACATCACTCGACTGCCGGTCCGCTACACCTTCGACAACCGGTACTTCAACGACACGTACGAAGGTCTCCCGGTCGACGGTTACACCGCATGGCTCGAGAACATGGCGTCCGACGACCGCATCGAGGTGCGCCTGTCCACCGACTGGTTCGATGTGCGTGATCAGTTGCGCGCCGACAGTCCCGACGCCCCGATCGTCTACACCGGCCCCGTGGACCGCTACTTCGAGTACTCGGCGGGCCGACTCGGCTGGCGCACACTCGATTTCGAGACCGAGGTGCTCGACACCGGCGACTTCCAGGGCACCCCGGTGATGAACTACAACGACGCCGATGTCCCGTTCACCCGTATCCACGAGTTCCGGCATTTCCACCCCGAACGGGATTCCTACCCCGATGACAAGACGGTCATCATGCGGGAATTCAGTAGATTCGCCGAGAACGACGACGAGCCGTACTACCCGATCAACACCCCGGAGGACCGGGCGATGCTGACCGCCTACCGGGAACTCGCGCGCACCGAGACCGCCAGCGCCGGCGTGCTGTTCGGCGGCCGCCTCGGAACCTATCAGTACCTCGACATGCACATGGCGATCGCGAGCGCGCTCACCATGTTCGACAACACCCTGGCACCGCATCTGCGTGATGGTGCGCCGCTGGTGGCCGATCCCGCAGGAGCCGAATAGATGACGGTGACTCCCGTGAACCAGTCCGACATCCCCGACGCGGGCGTCGGACCGTCGAAAGCGAAATCCCTTCTGCAGCGGGTGATCTTCCCGCGTGCCGGGGAGCCGCTCGACGTCCGTTCGCTCTATGTCGTCGAGTCCGACAGCAACAACCGCCGGGCGCACGCGCCGAGCCGGACCTCGGTGCTCCTCGGCGCCGAGTCCGAGGTGAGCTTCGAAACCTACTTCAACGCGTTCGCCGCGGCCTACTGGCGTCGCTGGAGCATCCTCGACTCGGTGGTGCTGCGGGTCGAGGTGATCGGCACCTGCCGTGTCGACCTGTACCGGTCGAAGATCGACGGGTCGCGGATCGGGATCGGCGGTGACCTCGTCGACACCGACGAAACCGGCCGCGGCGTGGTCGAATTCGAACTCGATCTCGGTCCCTTCGAGGACGGCGGCTGGATCTGGTTCGACGTCACCACCGACACCGAGACCGAGATCGTCTCCGCCGGTTGGTATGCGTCCGTCGAGGCGCCGACCCCGGACGCGGAGACCAAGCGCGTCACGGTCGGGATCCCGACGTTCAATCGCCCCACCGACGCGGTGAACGCGTTGGCCGCGTTGACCTCCGACCCGATGGTCGACGAGGTGATCGACGCGGTGATGATGCCCGACCAGGGTACGAAGAAGGTCGTCGACGAACCCGGTTACACCGAGGCCGCCGCGGCTCTCGGCGACCGCCTGCACATCTTCGACCAGGGCAACCTCGGCGGTTCGGGCGGGTACGCGCGCATCATGTACGAGGCGCTGCGGCTCACCGACTCGCCCTACGTGCTCTACATGGACGACGACATCGCGATCGAGCCCGACTCGATCCTGCGCGCGCTGGCCATGTCGCGATTCGCCAAGGCGCCCATGCTCGTCGGCGGCCAGATGCTCAACCTGCAGGACCGCAGTCACCTGCACTGCATGGGTGAGGTGATCCGCCGCGACACCTTCATGTGGACCGCGGCGCCCTTCGTCGAATACGACCACAACTTCTCCAAGTACCCGCTGCGTGACCGCGAGAACTCGAAGAACCTGCACCGGCGCATCGACGTCGAGGGCAACGGCTGGTGGATGTGCATGATCCCGCGCGAGTGTGCGGAGCAGATCGGTCTGCCGATGCCGCTGTTCATCAAGTGGGACGACTGGGAGTTCGCGCTGCGCGCGGCCAAGGCCGGTTACCCCACCGCCACCGTGCCGGGAATCGCCATCTGGCACATGGCCTGGAGCGACAAAGACGACGCCATCGACTGGCAGGCGTACTTCCACCTGCGCAACCGGCTCGTCGTCGCGTCGATCCACCATGACGGCCCGATCAAGGGCATCGTCCGGTCGATGACCAAGGCGACCGCCAAACATCTTCTGTGCCTGGAGTACTCCACCGTCGCGATCCAGAACGAGGCGATCCGCGACTTCCTGGCCGGGCCGGATCACATCCGCAGCCTGCTGCCGACCGCGCTGCCGAAGGTCGCGCAGATGCGCAAGCAGTATCCGGATGCGGTGGTCCTGCCATCGGCGACCGAGTTGCCCCGGACCTCGGGCGAGGCAACACATCTGGGCACTTCGATCCCGCTGAACCCCATCAGCAAGATCAAGGCGCTGGCCGGCGCCGTGGTGAACAACGTGCGTCCGGCCGACCCCCGGCATCACGAGGTGCCGCAGGCCAACTTCCCGCCGATCGAGGCGCGGTGGTTCTCGCTCGGGCGTGTCGACGGCGTCACCGTCACGACCGCCGACGGCCGCGGCGTCGTCTATCGGCAGCGCGATCGCGACAAGATGATCGAGCTCGCGCGCGAACACTTCGCCCTCGTGAAGGAACTGCAAGAGAAGTTCCCGGAGATGAAGCAGCAGTACAGGTCTGCGCACCGCGATCTGACATCGAAGGAGAGCTGGGCGGGTGTCTTCGGAATTGAGTAATCCGTTGGACGATGTCGCGGAGACGGGCCGGGTCCCGGCCGACGACATCCCGCGTCCCCTGAGCGGGGAGGAAAAGGCACTCGTCGCCATCCAGGCCGGGATCGGCGCCCGCCCCGGCGTCCGTCCGGCGGCGCGCGGCCTGTCGCACGTCGGCGAGCACGCGCTGGGCTGGCTCGCGATCTCGGGTACCGGCTGGGCGCTGGCCCGCCGCCGCGGTGACGTCCGTGCGCAACAGCTCTGGCTCGAGGCGGGGGTGGGTGCCTTCGGCGCGCACGCCGCGTCGGTGATCATCAAGCGGATCGTGCGGCGTCCGCGGCCCGCCCATCCGGCCATCGCGATCGGGGTGTCGACGCCGAGCAAGCTGAGTTTCCCGTCCTCGCACGCCACCTCGACGACCGCGGCGGCGATCCTCATCGGCCGTGCCGCCGGCTGGGACCCGAAGGTGCTGCCCGCCGTCCTGGTGCCGCCGATGCTCGTGTCCCGACTGGTGCTGGGTGTCCACTACCCGAGTGATGTGACCGCGGGTGCCGCGATCGGTGCCGCGAGCGCAGCGGCGGTCATCGCGGGCGATAAGGTGCTGCTCGAACCCACCCGGAACGACCCGGACCACGGGCGTGCCCGCCGCGCGGCGCGCCTTCTGGCCCGCCTCGGCCTCACGGCCGCGGTACCCGGCGGGCCGCTGCGTCTTGCCGCGTCCCCCGTCATCGCGCGGGTGACACGACACAGGGAGAGTGCATGAGCGAGGAGCCGATCGAGCACGGGAAGGTTCTCGGACCGCCGAAGAACCTGACGTCCGGGCTGATCAAGGCCGTCCGGCCGCGGCAGTGGGTCAAGAACGTCCTGGTGCTCGCCGCTCCGCTCGCCGCGGGCAACATCACCGACGCCTCGGTGCTGGCCTCCGCCGGTATCGCCTTCGTCGCGTTCTGCCTCGCGGCGTCGAGCATCTACCTGGTCAACGACGCGATGGACGTCGAATCCGACCGTAACCACCCGACCAAGCGGTTCCGGCCGATCGCCGCCGGAGTCGTCCCGGTGCGGCTCGCCTACGTCCTGGCCGTCGTCCTGCTCGCCGGCTCGATCGGCATCGCCTTCCTGGCGAACTGGCAGACAGCCGTGGTCATCGCGATCTACCTGGTCATCCAGCTCGGCTACTGCTTCGGCCTGAAGAACCAGGCCGTCATCGACATCTGCATCGTGTCGTCGGGCTTCCTGCTGCGCGCGATCGCCGGCGGCGTCGCGGCCGAGATCGTGCTGTCGCAGTGGTTCCTGCTCGTCATGGCCTTCGGCTCGCTGTTCATGGCGGCCGGCAAGCGCTACGCCGAACTCCAGCTCGCCGAACGCACCGGCGCCAAGATCCGCAAGGCGCTCGAGTACTACACGACCACTTACCTGCGGTTCGTCTGGACGCTGTCGGCGACCGCGGTCGTGATCTTCTACGGCCTCTGGGCTTTCGACAAAGGCTCCGACCACGACACCAACGTCGCGTACGCCATCTCGATGGTGCCGTTCACGGTGGCCATCCTGCGCTACGCCGTCGATGTCGACGGCGGCGCCGCGGGTGAGCCCGAGGAGATCGCACTGGGCGATCGTGTCCTGCAGCTGCTCGCCCTGGCGTGGCTGGTGTGTGTGGGTGTCGCGGTCTATGCAGTCAGTTGATGGATCGCCAACCGGTTTCCGGGCGCTGAGCACCGGCCGCAACAAGGTTGCGGCCGTCAGTTTCGTCGTGGGGGCAGTCGTCGTCACCACCTTCTTCGCGATCGGCGCGTGGCAGCGCCGATGGATCGCCGACGACGGGCTCATCGTCCTGCGCACGCTCCGCAACCTCTTCGCCGGCAACGGTCCGGTCTTCAACGTCGGCGAGCGCGTCGAGGCCAACACCTCGACCGCCTGGACCTACCTGCTCTGGTTCTGGGGGTGGATCACCGACGGGCAGCTCGAGTACGTCGCGCTCTGGGTGGCGCTGGTGTGCTCGGTCGCCGCGATCCCGATCGCGATGTACGGCAGCGCGCGTCTGTTCGGGACTCGCGTCGGCGGGCTCACCGGCGACGGCTGGACCCTGCTGCTGCCGTTCGGAGCGGTCATCTACATCGCCATCCCGCCCGCCCGCGACTTCGCGACCAGCGGACTGGAGAACGGCCTCTGCATCTTCTGGGCGGCGCTGCTGTGGTGTCAGCTCGTCGCGTGGGCCCGGCGCGGCCCGCACACCAGCCGTGGGGGCGGTGCGGTGCAGACGAGCCGCAGGAGCGCGGCGGCCACTCTCGCGCTGGCCTTCACCGCGGGACTCGCCCCCTTGATCCGACCCGAACTGGCGGTACTCGGCGGCCTGGTCCTGTTGCTGGTGTTCTTTGCGCCGCTCGGCTGGAAGATGCGACTGGGTGTCGTCGTGCTCGCGGGCGCCCTGCCGGTCGGTTACCAGATCTTCCGCATGGGCTACTACGCCCTGCTGGTTCCCAATCCCGCGGTCGCGAAAGACGCCAGCGGCGCCAAGTGGGATCAGGGCTTCGCGTATCTGACCAACCTCTTCGGCCCCTACGTGCTGGTGCTGCCTGCCGTGCTCGTGGCGCTGGCGGGCGTGGTGCTGGTCGTCGGCGGCCGGATGCGGACCACGAGCTCCGACGCCCCGGTCGCCGAGGCGACCACGGACAGGGCCGACGCCGCTGATGCCGACGCGACGCCGTCGTGGTCGTCGCGTCTCGCCGGATGGTCGCGGCGGCTGCAGTCCTCGACCGCGGTGGTGACCGTCGTGGTGCTCGCCGGCATCGTGCTGATCGTCTACTGGACGCGTCAGGGCGGCGACTTCATGCACGGGCGGGTGCTGCTGGTTCCGGTCTTCGTCACCCTGCTTCCGCTGATGGTCGTGCCGGTGACGATTCCCGCGCACGTCGGCGCGGCGTTCCGTCGTCGGTCGCTGAAGGACTCCGACTCGGTGATCTCCGATCCCGTCGGCGACGATCCGGACCTCGGCCCCGTCCCTGAGCCGGCCGCACCCGGGCCGGCGGATCGTCGTCGCGCGCGGGCCCAGCTCGTCGGCGCGGTGGCGATGAGCGGCATGTGGATCACCGTCGTCGTGTGGGCGGTCGCCACGCACGCCAACGTCCTGCCGAACGCCGGCATCGACATCGGCCGCAGCGGCATCGTCGACGAGCGTCGCTTCTACGTCACCAACATGGGCAACGAGAATCCGGTGACCGCCGAGGACTACCTCGACTATCCGCGGATGAGCGCGATGGTCGAGAAGATCGACGAGTACCGCGAGGACGGCGGCGTCATCCTGCCGTCGTTCAACTACGACGAGTGGTACGTGGCGCAGCTGCCTCCGGTCATGCCGAAGGGCGCCGAGCGGCAGGTGACCGTCTATTTCCTCAATCTGGGAATGACGAGCATGAACGCACCGCTGGATGTGCGCGTCATCGATCAGATGGGTCTGGCGTACCCGCTCGCCGCGCACACCGAGCGCCTCGAGGACGGCCGCATCGGGCACGACAAGATCCTGCCGAGCGAATGGGTCGTCGCCGAGGCCGGCGCGTTCCCGCGGCGTCCGGTGCTGCCCGGGTATCTCGACGAGGACCTGGTCCGACAGGCCCAGGTCGCCCTGCAGTGCCCGGAGACCAAGGACCGGTTCGCCTCGTTCGAGGCCCCGTGGTCCTTCGATCGCTTCAAGCACAACCTGCGTCAGGCGTTCACCTTCAACAGTTATCGAATCCAGCGCGAGCCGGAGTACGAGATCCAGCGCTGCGGCCTGGAGATGCCCCCGCCGGTGAACCCGCGCTGAGCGTCGCCCACCCCAGTACACGACACCAAGAGAACGTATAGAAAACGCGGGGTCGAACCTGTGGAGTTGCCGCGGAACATCTCGGATCGGTAACGTCCCCGTGGGCGCGGCCGATAGAAAGGTCGTGACGGAGGCGTTCTGAACTGCTGGGACGCCGAAGTGACGGGGGTTGTGATCGCTATCACATGGTTTGTCACGTTCGGGGGCATCGAATAGGCTCGCCGACGGTGAATCGCATGCGAGAACGACTCGTGAACGACGTCGCGCCGCGCAATGAGCCGGGGGACGACAAATGTGTGACGCACAAGGATCGGTCGGCCGCTAGGGACTACGAGTTCCGGTCGATCGGCTGAAGAGGGAGATTCTGTACATGCGTGAAGCTGCCACCGAGGCGCCGAGGCCTGCGCGCAACCGGATGAGCAACCGGTTGATCGCCGCATTCGTCGCCATCCTGACAGTCGTGGGACTGACCGGTGTCGTCGCCGGCCAGGCCAACGCCCGGATCGGCGGAACGCAGGTCGGCAAGCAGGAGTTCTGGGTCAACGGCTGCGGGATGCCGAACGTCAAGGTCCGCGCCTGGAAGAAGCCCGGCAACTACAAGACCGTCATCCTTCTCGACGGCATGCGCGCCCAGTACGACTACAGCGGCTGGGAGATCAACACCAACGTCCAGGAGATGGTGAAGTCCGGCGTCAACGTCGTCGAGCCCATCGGTGGACCCGCGAGCTTCTACACGGACTGGGATGCGCCCAGCAACTTCAACCGGCAGCCCTACCGGTACCGCTGGAACTGCGTCATCAGCCGGACCCTGATCAGCGCGCTCGACGCCCGCGGCTTCCGCGTCGGACCGTCGAAGCGCTACGCCATCATGGGCCTGTCGATGGGCGGTAACGCCGCGCTCGTCCTCGGCGCCCAGAACCGCCAGCACTTCGACCGCGCCGGCTCGCTCTCGGGCTACAACTTCCTGAGTGCACCCGGCATGCGTACCGCGCTGCGTCTGGCGATGCTCGACGTCGACCCGAAGCCGTGGAACATCGACGCGATGTGGGGCCCGCCGTGGAGCATCCGCTGGTTCCAGAACGATCCCTTCTGGAACATCGGCCTGATGCGCGGCATGAAGGTCTTCGTCGGTTCCGGTAACGGTCTGTTCGGCCGCTACAACGCACTGCCCAACGTGTTCGACGATCTGTTCAAGGGTTCGACCCTCGAGTTGCTCGCGTTCACGCAGTCCAAGGCCTTCGAGGCCGCGGCCTTCGTGCAGGGCGTCCCGCTGATGACCTACTACGCCAACGGCACCCACGCCTGGGGCTACTGGCAGGACATGATCTGGAACGCCAAGAACCGCGGATTCTTCCGCTGATCTGACATCGCCGGTCCTCCGGCTGTACGACGCCCCGCCCGGGTTTCCGGGCGGGGCGTCGTCGTGTTGTGGGGTCCTGCCTGAACCCGCCCCTGAAAACGACCCTCCAGGGGAGTCCCGGCATCACATGGTCGCTGCTCCCCCGCTGGAGGGTGGTTTCCAGGGCCGCTTTGCGGGCAGCGGCGGCTGCCACGCGCCGGCCCCCTTCGTGACGCGCCCTCCGCAAGCTCCGGGCGCTCCTCAGGGAGCAGGGCGAGATATCAACTGTCACACAAATCCCACGTGTCACAGCGTGGCGTGCGGACAGGGGTGCGTTCGGACGTGTAAGAAACTCCTGAGGCGTTTGATTCTGGAGAGGCGCGTGTGACTGAGGGGAATCAGTTGCGACGCTGCCGGCGCACAGGGGCGAAGGAGTTCTGGAGAGTGATGCGGCGAAACAGTGGTACAGACAAGGTCGACGCGCGACCGGCCGAGGCGGGGCAGGCCGACGTGCGTTCGGCCCGTCGTCGGTCGACCCTTCGTCCGGTGAAGGCCGCCGTGGTCGCGCTGGTGACGGCGGCCGTGCTCGTGGTCGGAAACGGTCTCGCCGGTGCCGAACCCGCGCCGGCCCCGCCGGCCCCCGCAGCACCGCCGGCCGCGCCCGCGCCACCCGCCTCGCCGAGCGCGCCGTCGCCCGCACCGGCCTCGGTGCCGGCCGCCCAGCCGGCGAAGGTGACCAACACCTACTGGTACACCGACCGGCGTGTGGCCCTGTGGGTCTACTCCCCGGCGATGAACACGAACATCCAGGTGCAGATCCTGCTGGCACGCGACTGGCACGCGAAGCCGAAGGAGAAGTTCCCGCAGCTGACGATGCTCGACGGACTGCGCGCGCAGGACGATCAGAGCGGCTGGATCATCAACACCAAGATCGTCGACTTCTACAAGGACAAGAACGTCAACGTCATCCTGCCCATCGGTGGCGAGTCGAGTTTCTACACCGACTGGAAGGAACCAGACCGCGGCAAGAACTACAAGTGGGAGACGTTCCTCATGCGGGAACTGCCGCCCATCCTGGAGAACGACTGGCGCTCCACCGACGTCCGCGGCATCGAGGGGCTGTCGATGGGCGGCTCCGCGGCGATGATGCTGGCCGCACGCAATCCCGGCTTCTACAAGTTCGCGGCGTCGTTCTCGGGAATCCTGCAGCTGAGTTCGTTCGGCATGCCGCAGGCGATCCAGTTCGCGGTGCGCGACGGCGGCGGCTACGACTCGATGAAGATGTTCGGGCCGCCCTCGGATCCGGCCTGGAAGGAACACGATCCGTACCTGCTGGTCGACAAGCTGCAGGGGACGAGTCTCTATGTCTCGTCGGGCAACGGCATGGTGGGTCCCCACGACAAGCCGTCGGACATCCCGATGCTCGCGACCAACTACTCCGGTGTCGGACTCGAGATGCTGAGCCGCGTCACCTCACAGCAGTTCGCGATCCAGCTGAACCGCAAGGGAATTCCCGGTCAGGCGAACTACCGACCGTCGGGCACCCATACCTGGCCGTACTGGGAGTTCGAGATGATCCAGGCCTGGCCGCAGGCCGCCGCCGCACTCGGACTCTCGCGAGATCAGGTCGCGTGCCGGGTCGACGGTGCCTTCCGCAAGGTCTGGGACGCCAGGAAGGCGGACCTCGGTGGCTGCCTCACCCCGTCGTACCCGGTGGCCGGTGGCAAGGCCCAGGACTTCGCCGGGGGACGCATGTTCACCGGCCCGAAGGGACCCAAGATCGTCACCGGTGCGATCGGCGGCGCCTACGTCGCCGCGGGCGGTCCGGCCGGACGCCTCGGCAAGCCGACGACCGACGAACTCCCCACCCGCGACGGCAAGGGCCGCGTGAGCTACTTCGAGCACGGCCGGATCACCTGGACCGCGAAGGACGGCACCAAGGTCCTGAAGTGAGGAGGCCGGCGGAGCGAACCGGGATCCACGGAGCGTGCCGACGGGGGTACCCGTCGGTGCCCCAACCTCGACCCCACGTGTGTACGGCCTGAAACTTCGCTGAGGAATCGGACCGTTTGTGCAGGTGGTGCGAGTGCGGCGGACGGAAGGCCCTCGTACGGGCGGTAGCCTGACGTGGTGTGCGATGCAGGGTACCCCCTGTGTCGCGATCGGCCTCAGGCCGGACGCGTGAGGTGTCGCCGGACAGTACTGCCCGGCGGTGCGCAATCAAGACCCGAAAGGTTCGGCAGGAAGTGGCGATGACAACGAAGTGTGTGCGGCTGGTGCTGGCCGTGACGGGCCTCGCTCTCGCGCTCGGGTCCGTGTCGGCCTGCGCCGACGACTCGACGGCCAGTGCGCCGATCACCAACAACCCGGTCACGACGACGTCGCTCTACTCGGCGGCGGAGTCCTCGACCAGTACGCCGGGTTCCACATCCGAGGAGACCGCTCCCTCCACGCCCGGTGGCACCTCGGAGCTGCCGGCGACCGCGCCGAACCCCAGCACGAAGGTCCCGGCCAGTTTCCCCGGACCCAGCGGCCAGCCGCTCGACGACAAGGCCCGGGCCTACCTCGCCGCACTGAAGCAGCAGGACGTCACGTTCATGGGGGACAACGACAACTCGGTCGCCCTGACCATGGCGAAGTATGTCTGCGGCGCCAAACAGAAGGGCACCGACCCGAGCATGGTGAAGGCCTTCGTCACCGCGTCCGTGGGGCCCGGAGCGGACAACGTAGAAGAAGCGAACGTGAAGGCCGACAAGGTCATTCGCGCAGCAGAACAGCACTACTGCTGACGTGGCCGCCCGTCGAAACGCCGCGGGCCGCACCCGGAAGGGTCCGGTCCGCAGGCTGGGGAAGTTCGCCCTGCTGCTCCTCGCGCTCGCGGTCATCGCGATCGTTCTCATCGTCGTGCTCGTCTTGGTGTGGCTCGCTCCCGGACCCGCGCCGATCGGGCCCGGCGGGCCGTCGACCGCCCCGCCCTCCAGCGAACGACCCGACGCCCAGCCCGCGGACTGCCCCGACGTCCTGACGGTCGTCATCCCCGGGACCTGGGAGTCCAGCGCCGACGACGATCCCTACAAGCCGTCGGCGAATCCGAACTCGCTGATGCTGCGCGTGTCCCGAGCCCTGGCGAACGACTTCGACTCCTCGCGCAGCGAGATCTACACCGTCCCCTACACGGCGCAGTTCCGGAATCCGACGAATCTGGCCGACCGTCAGGTCGACTACAACGTGTCACGCACCCAGGGTTACAAGCGCGCGGCGGGCAAGATCATCTCCACCAACGAGCGCTGCCCCCTGACGGGTTACGTGATCATGGGCTTCAGCCAGGGCGCGGTCATCGCGGGTGATCTCGCGAGCAACATCGGCAACGGCCGGGGTGTGCTCGACGAGGGTGAACAAGATCTGGTGCTCGGTGTCGGACTCATCGCCGACGGCCGTCGCCAGCCGGGTGAACAGAACGACATCGCGCCGAGTCCGAACGGCGTAGGTGCCGAGATCGCGCTCGGCGGGATGGGCAACCTCGTCCCCGGCATCTCGATGACCGGTCCGCGCACCGGCGGATTCGGCGACCTTCGTGACCGGGTCCAATCCATCTGCGCGCCCGGCGATCTCATCTGTGATTCGCCGACGATCGTCAATCCGCTGGCCGCGGTGTCGAAGCTGGCGAACGCGGCGTCGAACCCCATCCACGCGATGTATGCGACGACGCGCTACTGGGAGAACGACGGCCAGACCGCGACCCAGTGGATGTACGACTGGTCCAAGGGCCTCATCCAGGACGCGCCCGCACCCGAGCACAACTGACCTCCTCACGCGAGGCCGGCCGCGCCGATCGGACATGTCCGGCCGGGTGCCGCCGGGCGAGTCCGGTCCGGCCGTCGAACTGACCGGCCGGTAGCCTCGTCTGACGGCGGCGACCGATTCGTTTGGCGGTGCCGTCACGCTGCATTAACGTGTTGGGCTGGCCGAGGAACATCGCGGAACCGGCGGACGCCGCACGCGACCTCACGCAGCCGGCGATCACGATGAGAGGACAGCGATGACGCAACCCCCGAGCGATGCCGGTGGTGCCTCGTCCGGCCTGCGGAAGTTCCGCTTCGGCGCGGGTGGTGAGGGCAACAAGGACGAGGGCGGTGCCCGTAAGTTCGTCAAGCTCGCGCAGACCGCCGAGGAGTACGGCTACGACACCTTCGCGGTGCCCGACCATCTGGGCAACCAGGTCGGTCCGATCGCGGCGCTGGGCGCCCTGACGCAGGCGACGAGCACGATCCGCCTGGCGACCTCGGTGCTCGCCAACGGCTGGCGCCACCCGGCCCTGCTCGCCAAGGAGGCCAACACGATCGACGTCCTGAGCAAGGGGCGGCTCGAGTTGGGCATCGGCGCGGGCTGGATGAAAGAGGAGTTCGACAAGGCCGGCATCGAGTTCGAATCACCCGGCGTGCGTATCCGGCGTCTCGACGAGGCGCTGACGGTCCTCGACGGTCTGATGCGCGGCGAGACGGTGAACTTCGACGGCGAGTTCTACCAGATCAACGGCCTCGAGGGCAGTCCGCGACCGCGGCAGGGGCCGCGTCCGCCGATCGCCGTCGGCGGCGGTGGCCCCAAGATGCTGGCCCTGGCCGCCAAGCACGCCGACATCATCTCCGTCGCTCCGGGTACGACCACCGACGGCAAGATGAAGCTGTCGGACATGACGATCGAGAAGACCGCCGAGCGCGTCGACCGGATCCGTGAGGCCGCCGGCGACCGGTTCGACGATCTGGAGCTGAACTGGACGATCGCTGTAATCGTCATCACCGACGATCGGGTCGCCACCGCCGAGATGGCGCTCAAGGCTCTGGAACAGGGCTATCCGCCCAACATCGCGCACGACACCGAGTTCACCGTCGAGGACGTGCTGACCTCGCCGTACATCGCGATCGGCAGCTTCGAGGAGATCGCGGACCAGATCCGGGAGGTGCGACGCCGCACCACCATGTCCTACGTCGGGGTGTTCCCGACGCAGATGGATGCTTTTGCGCCTGTGCTCGCGCAATTGAAGGGGGAGTAGGATGGCCGACGGTCTCGCGAGTCAACAGCGAGGTGACGGGTCGGTGAACCCGGGGGTGTGCGTCGAGGGGCGACGCGCACCCATGCGAAACCGAGCATGACGAACGCGAGTTTTTCGTTGGGTAACTGGACGTGCGCTACCGTATCCCGCGGTCGGCACAGGGCGTGGACGGCAGGACTGCGTGGTGGCGTCGCCAACACCTCGCCGGAGATCTGCGCCCGCGTGGGGGAGTCCACGAGGGGGCACAGGAGTAATGAATGCTGAGTACTGAACTCGAAGACTTCATCGACGAGACCGGGAACATCTCTTTCACCGAGGAAGCGACGCTGGTCGACTACGTCGAGCAGAACGTCCGTGAGCAGGCCGACACGCTGGCCTACCGGTTCATCGATTACAGCCGCGAGCGCGACGGCGAGCCCCAGGACCTGACGTGGGCGCAGTTCGGTAAGCGGTTGCGTGCGGTTGCGGCACGTCTGCAGCAGGTCACGAAGCCGGGCGACCGTGTGGCGATCCTCGCGCCCCAGTCGCTGGAGTACGTGATCGGGTTCTTCGCGGCGCTCTATGCCAGCAACGTCGCCGTGCCGCTGTTCTCCCCCGACGAGCCCGGCCACACCGATCGGCTGCACGCGGTCCTCGAGGACTGCAAGCCCACGGCCATCCTGACGTCGACGAAGTCCGCCGAGGCGGTGCGCGATTTCTTCGCGCCGCTGCCGGCCAAGGAGCGTCCGCGCGTCATCGCCGTCGACGCCGTGCCGGATTCGGTGGGGTCCAGCTGGGTCGCGCCGGTCGCCGGTCGGGACCACAACAAGGACACCGTGGCCTACCTGCAGTACACCTCGGGTTCGACGCGGGTCCCCGCCGGTGTGGAGATCACCTACCAGGCTGTGGCCGCGAACGTGCTGCAGATCTCCGACACCATCGGCATCGACAAGAAGGCCCGCGGCGTCACCTGGCTGCCGATGTTCCACGACATGGGTCTGCTCACCGTGATCCTGCCCGCCCTCGGTGGCCGCTACATCACGATCATGAGCCCGCAGGCGTTCGTGCGCCGTCCGGGCCGCTGGATCAAGGAGCTCGCCGCGGCCGCCGACGGCGCCGAGACCTTTGCCGCCGCTCCCAACTTCGCCTTCGAACACGCCGCCGCGCGCGGTCTGCCGAAGGAGGGCGAAGAGCTGGATCTCTCGAATGTCATCGGGCTCATCAACGGTTCCGAGCCGGTGACCGTCAGTTCGATGAAGAAGTTCAACGAGGCGTTCGCGCCGTACGGGCTGCCGAAGACGGCGATCAAGCCGTGCTACGGCATGGCCGAGGCGACGCTGTTCGTGTCCGCGACCCAGCGCGAGAACGAGGCGAAGATCGTCTACGTCGACCGCGACGACCTCAACGCCGGCAGCTTCACCCTCGTCGACGCCGACGCCCCCAACGCGGTCGCGCAGGTCTCCTGCGGACAGGTCGCGGTGAGCCAGTGGGCGACCATCGTCGACTCCGAGACCGCGACCGAACAGCCCGACGGTCACGTCGGGGAGATCTGGCTCCACGGCCTCAACATCGGCGCCGGCTACTGGAACAAGCCGGAGGAGACCGAGGAGACCTTCCACAACAAGCTGGTCACCCCGCTCCCGGAGAACAGCCACGCCGAGGGTGCGCCCGCGGACGCGATCTGGATGCGGACCGGCGACTTCGGGGTCTGGCTCGACGGCGAGCTGTACATCACCGGGCGTGTCAAGGACCTGGTGATCGTCGACGGCCGTAACCATTACCCGCAGGACCTCGAGTACAGCGCGCAGGAAGCCAGCGACGCGCTGCGCCCCGGCTTCGTCGCCGCGTTCTCGGTACCGGCCAACCAGTTGCCCGGCGAGGTCTTCGAGTTCGCGGGCAGCGGCTTGAAGCCCGACGCCGACGACGCGTCCGAGCAGCTGGTCATCGTCGCCGAGCGCGGACCCGGCCGCAAGGCCGACCCGCAGGAGGTCGCCGACACCGTGCGCGCCGCGGTCGCACAGCGCCATGGCGTGATGGTTCGCGACGTCCTGTTGGTGCCGGCCGGCTCGATCCCGCGCACGTCGTCGGGCAAGATCGCGCGCCGTGCGACACGTGCGGCCTACATCGACGGCAGCCTCCGAGGCGGCTACAAGCAGACGGCGTTCCCGGACGCCGAGTAGCGATCCTGCGGACCCGGGCGGGGTGAGTGCGTCGAGATGCCGCGCCCGGACACCCTGCGGGCTCATAATGCACCCGGCACCAGTTCAGGTGCCCCGAGATCAGTAGTCTGGAAGCGATGTCTGAACTGAATACCGACGAGGTCCGCACCATCGATCCGGCCGTGGCCGGCACCGACGGTGAGACCGCCGGTGACCTCACTGTCGACCAGCTTCGTGATTGGCTGCGCGAGTGGGTGTCCCAGGCCACCGGGCTCCCGGTCGAACAGATCGCCGTCGACCGCCCCATGGAAGAACTCGGTCTCTCGTCCCGTGACGCGGTGGCACTCGCCGCCGACGTCGAGGACAAGACCGGGGTGATCCTCACCGCGACGGTGGTCTACAACCACCCGACGATCGCGACGCTCGCGCAGCGGATCATCGAGGGCGATCCCGACGAGGGTCTCGACGACGACTCGGACACCTTCTGGCAGCGTGAACGGAGCGCCGACGACGACATCGCGATCGTCGGCCTGTCGACTCGTTTCCCGAAGTCCGGCACGACGCCGGAGTCCACGTGGCAGGCGCTCATCGCCGGTGTCGACGGGATCTCGGATCTGCCCGAGGACCGGTGGACGGAGTTCAAGTCGGATCCACGTCTCCTCGAGGTCCTGGAGTCGGCGAACACCCGCGGCGGCTATCTCGACGATGTCCGTTCGTTCGACGCCGATTTCTTCCAGATGAGTCCGCGCGAGGTCGAGATGGTCGACCCGCAGCAGCGACTCGCGCTCGAGCTGACCTGGGAGGCGCTGGAGCACGCGCACATCCCGCCGAGTGATCTCAAGGGCGCGCCCGTCGGCGTGTTCATCGGCACCTCCACCAACGACTACCAGCTGCTGGCGACCCTCGGGCTGAGCGAGGGCGCCGAGGACACGGCCGCCTACGCGTTGACCGGCACCTCGACCGCCATCGTGGCGAACCGGGTGTCTTACTTCTACGACTTCCGCGGCCCGTCGATCGCGATGGACACCGCGTGCTCGTCGTCGCTGGTGGCTGTCCACCAGGCGGTGCGCAGTCTGCGCACCGGCGAGTCCGACCTCGCTCTGGCCGGCGGTGTCAACATGCTCATCACGCCTGCTGCGACCCTCGGCTTCGACCGGATCGGCGCGCAGGCCAAGGACGGGCACATCAAGGCCTTCTCCGCCGACGCCGACGGCATGATCCGCGCCGAGGGCGGCGGGTTGTTCGTCCTCAAACGGATGTCGGACGCCAGGCGCGACGGCGACCAGGTCCTCGCGGTGATCGCGGGTTCGGCGATCAACTCCGACGGTCGGTCCAACGGTCTGCCCGCCCCGAATCCGGAGGCCCAGGTCGACGTGCTCCGCGACGCGTACACCGACGCCGCCGTCGACCCACGCACCGTCGACTATGTGGAGGCACACGGCACCGGCACCATCCTCGGCGACCCGATCGAGGCCGACGCGCTGGGACGTGTCGTCGGGCGCGGCCGCCCCGCCGACGCACCGATGCTGCTGGGTTCGGTCAAGACCAACTACGGACACATGGAGTCCGCGGCCGGTGCCGGTGCGCTGGCGAAGGTCGTGCTGTCGATGCAGCACGGCACGATCCCGGCGTCGCTGAACTACAACGGCCCCAACCCCTACATCCAGTTCGACACCAACGGGCTGAAGGTGATCCCGGAGGCCACCGCCTGGCCGCGGTATTCGGGCCACGCCATCGCCGGTGTCTCCGGCTTCGGCTTCGGCGGCACCAATGCTCACGTCGTGGTGCGCGAGGTGCTGCCCGAGGATCTCGCACCGGAGTCGTCGGCGGCAGGAGGTGCCGCCGCGGCCGAACTCCCGGCGTCGGCGTCGCTGGCCGACGAACCTTCCCAGCCGGTTGAGCCTGTCGAAATCGACGACGAGGACGTGTACCTGACCGAGGCCGAGCGGGCCGTGCTCGCCGCGCAGGCGAAGAACGTGGAAACCGCCGTGGTGGAGACCGCGCCGGATCCGGCCGCCGGTTTCGCCCCCTGTGCGGTCGAGGGTTCGGTTGTGCCGCTGGTCATCTCGGGCTTCCTGCCGTCTCGCCGCCGCAAGACCGCAGCGGATCTGCTCGAGTGGCTCGACTCCGACGAGGGGCGGGCGACCCCGCTGGCCGACATCGGCCGGGCACTGGCGCACCGCAATCACGGGCGGTCGCGTGCGGTCGTGATGGCCCGGACCCTGGACGACGCGATCACCGGTGTCCGGGCGGTGGCCGAGGGCAAGAGCAATCCGCTCGTCTACTCGTCGGATTCGCCCGATGCGGCGTCCGCCGTGTGGTTGCTGTCGGGCTTCGGGTCCCAGCACCGCAAGATGGCCAAGCAGCTCTACACCGAGAACCCGATCTTCGCGAAGTACGTCGACCGTGTCGACGAGCTGGTGCAGAACGAACTCGGATACTCGATCGCCGAGATGTTCGTCGACGACGAACAGACCTACGGAACCGAGCAGAGCCAGGTCGGCATCTACACGATCCAGGTCGCGCTCGCCGACACGCTCCGCCACCACGGTGCGGAACCCGGTGTGCTCGTGCCTCATTCGATGGGTGAGGCCTCGGCCGCCTACATCAGCGGCGGTCTGTCCCTGGAGGATGCGACGCGCGTCATCTGCCAGCGTTCGCGGCTGATGGGTGAGGGCGAGGCGATGCTGGAGGGCGACGACATCCGCCGGATGGCACTCGTGGAGTACAGCGCCGACGACATCAACGACGTCCTCGTCGATTTTCCGGACCTGGAGATCTGCGTCTACGCCGCGCCGACCCACACGGTCATCGGCGGACCGGAGCCGCAGGTCGATGCCATCGTCGAACGTGCCGAGAAAGAGGGCAAACTCGGTCGCAAGCTCGCGACCAAGGGCGCCAGCCACACCTCGCAGACGGACCCGCTGCTGGGCGAACTCGCCTACGAGCTGACCGGGATCGAACCGCTGCGTCCGACCATCGGCTTCTACAGCTCGGTCGACCGTGAGGCGTTCTACCGCGCCGGCCATGAGCCGGTGCACACCATCGACTACTTCACCAAGGGGCTTCGCCACAGTGTGTGGTTCAGCCAGGCGATCTCGAAGTCGGTGGAGAACGGCCACCGCACCTTCCTCGAACTCTCGCCCAACCCGGCCGTCCTGATCTCCGTTGCGGCCGTGACGTTCTCGGCTGGTCTGCACGATGCGGAGCTCATCGAGACGCTGCGCCGCAAGGAGGACGAGAGCTACGGTCTCGTCAACGCCCTGATGAAGCTGTACGTGCACGGGCACCGGGTAGACGTCGCATCTCTGTTCGGCGGCGGCGGCTTCGCGGCCATCCCGCGAACCCGCTTCGAACGCAAGGACTTCTGGCTCACCGCCAGCATCAGCTCGGGCGGATCGGCGGGGACCGTCCCCGGTTCGCACGTCGCGCTGCCCGACGGCCGGCATGCCTGGGAGGTCAATGCCTCGGCCGTGACCGATCCTCGCGAACTGGTACGGGCCGCGGCGGCGCAGGTGCTGACGAATGCCGGCGTCGGGGCGTCGGTCGCCCATGGCGACATCCCCACCTCGGGAACCCTGACGACGACGCTCAGTCCGCACCCCGGTGGTGCTGCGGTGAGTGTGCATGCGAAGGCGGACAAGAACTTCCAGTTGCTGTTCGAGGCCGCGGTCACGGGTGATCTCGACGACGCAGCGGGTGCGGTCACTCAGGCACCCGCGGCGGAGAAGCCGTCGGGCGCCGAGGTGTTCGCCGATGACACCGTGATCGTCGAGGACGAGGTCGTCGACGACATCGGCAACCGGTGGAGTCCCGAATCGGGTGAGTCGGTCGGAGATCGTCTGGCGGTCATCGTCGGTGAGTCCATGGGATACGACCCCGAGGACCTGCCGCGCGAGATCCCGCTGATCGAGCTCGGTCTGGATTCGCTGATGGCGGTCCGCATCAAGAACCGGGTGGAGTACGAGTTCGACATCCCCCAGCTGCAGCTGCAGGCGATGCGGCAGGCCAATCTGGCCGACGTGCAGAAGTTCGTCGAGTTCGCGGTCGAGCATCGCGACCAGCTCGACGATCTCGCCCAGAACGCCGCCGGCGGAGGCGAACTCGACACTGCCGCGCTCAACGCCTACATCGACGAGCAGAACGCCAAGGGTGCGGACGCACCGGCTCCCGCCACCGCGGCCGAGTCCGTGGAACCGACCGAGGAGTCGCCGGAGCCGAAGCGGCATGTCGCCGAAGACGTCGCCGACGTCGAGGAGGCGGTGGCGAACTCGCCGGCGCCCGAGGTGCCGAGCCGGCCGGTACAGGCCGACTCGCCCGCACCGGCCACCGACATCACCTCGCAGCGCGCGGTCGCCGAGGCCGCGGGTTCGGATGTGCCACCACGCGATGCGGCCGAACGCCTGACGTTCGGCACCTACGCGGTCGTGACCAAGGCCTCGGCCGGTGGCATCTTCAACAAGCTGCCGGTCCTGTCGGAGGACGTCGCACAGCAGCTCACCGACCGGCTCAACGAGCGCACCGGCGGGGACATCGACGTCGAGGACATCCTGGACTCGGAGACGATCGAGGAGATGGCGAACTACGTTCGCGACCACCTCGACGCCGGTGCGTCGACCGATGGTTTCCTGCGGTATCTGCGCCTGGTCCCGGACGGCAAGAAGGTCTACGACCCGTCTGCGGGCGACCCGACACCGATCCTGCTGTTCCATCCCGCGGGCGGCAACACGTCGGCATACGAGGCCCTCCTCAAGCGTCTTCCCGAGGACCGGCCCGTCATCGGCTTCGACCGCGGGATCGAAGGGACGATCGAAGAGCGTGTGCGCGAGTACCTTCCGCGGCTCCGCGAACTGCAGCCCCATGGGCCGTACGTGCTGGTCGGCTGGTCCTTCGGCGGAGCCCTGGCCTACGGCGTCGCGCAACTGCTGCGCGAGGCCGGAGAAGAGGTCGCCTTCGTCGGGCTCATCGACGTGGTGCGTCCGCGCGCGGACATGACCGAGACCCCCGACAGCAAGCGGGCCCGACTCGAGCGCTGGAAGGATTTCGCGATCCGCAACTACGATCTCGACCCCGAGGTGCCGATCCCGATGGATCGACTCGTCGAGGCCGACGACGAGGGCCAGTTCGCGATCATCATGGAGATGATGTCGATGTCGGGCACCAAGATCCCCGGCGGCATCATCGAGCACCAGCGGACCTCGTTCATCGAGAACCGCGTGCTGAGCAGCATCGCGCCGCAACCGTATGACGGCAAGGTCGTCCTGTACCGGGCCGACAAGATGCACGCAGGCGCAATCGAACTCGAGCCGCAGTGGGCCGAGATCGACGAGGACGGACGCTGGGGCGAGGTGGTCGACGACCTGGAGATCATCCACGTCGGCGGTGACCACCTGTCGATCGTCGACGAGCCGTACATCGGCAAGATCGGTGCTGATCTCGCCGATCGGGTCGCCCGGCTTGGTAAGTAGGAAGAAGGACCGTGACTGACACCACCGCAGGCAAGCTCGCCGACCTCCGTCAGAAACTGGAGGCCGCCCGCGAACCGGGAGGCGAGAAGGCGCTCGCGAAACGCGCCGCGAAGGGGATCTGTTCTCCGCGTGAGCGTCTGAGCATGCTCTTCGATCCGGGGACCTTCGTCGAGATCGGCGCGCTGGCCAAGATGCCGGGTGCGGCCGAGAGCGGTTACGGCGACGGCGTGGTCACCGGACACGGACTGGTGCACGGTCGTCCGGTCGCGGCGTTCTCCCACGACCAGTCGGTCTTCGGCGGGACCGTCGGCGAGATGTTCGGCCGCAAGGTCGCCTCGCTGATGGAATGGGCCGGCAAGATCGGTTGTCCGATGGTGGGTATCAACGACTCCGCCGGTGCGCGCATCCAGGACGCGGTCACCTCGCTCGCGTGGTACGCCGAGATGGGTCGTCGCAACGACCTGCTGTCGGGTCTCGCGCCGCAGGTGTCGGTGATCCTCGGCAAGTGCGCCGGCGGCGCGGTGTACACCCCGGCGAACACCGACATCCTGGTGGCCGTGGAGGACAAGTCGTACATGTTCGTCACCGGCCCCGATGTGCTGAAACAGGTGAACGGCGAGGAGATCTCGGCCGAAGACCTCGGCAGCGCACACAATCAGGCGCGGTGGGGCAACATCCATCACGTCGCCACCGACGAGAAGGCCGCGTTCGACTGGGTCCGTGAGTACCTGCAGTACATGCCGTCGAGTGCCTACGAGCGGCCGCCGGTGATCAACCCGGGTCTGGAACCGGAGATCACCGAGTCCGACCTGTCGCTCAACGACTTCATGCCCGACAACGACAACGCCGGGTACGACATGCACGACATCATCATCAAGCTGTTCGACGACGGCGCTTTCCACGAGGTTGGGGAGTTGTTCGCGCCCAACATCATCACCGGGTACGCCCGCGTGGACGGCCGGTCGGTGGGTGTGGTCGCCAATCAGCCGAGCGTGATGTCGGGTGTACTCGACACCGACTCGTCGGAGAAGGCGACCCGCTTCGTCCGCATCTGCAACGCCTTCAGCATCCCGCTCGTCTTCCTGGTGGACACGCCGGGCATCCTGCCGGGTCTCGCAGAGGAACAGAAGGGCACGATCCGGCGCTCGGGGCGATTCCTGTACGCCTACGTCGAGGCCGACGTGCCCAAGGTGACGGTGGTGCTGCGCAAGGCCTACGGCGGCGCCTACGCGGTGATGGGCAGCAAGCACCTCGGTGCCGACGTCAACTTCGCCTGGCCCACGGCGAAGATCGCGGTCATGGGCGCTGAATCGGCTGCTGCCGTGCTGACCCGACGCCAGACCGAGGGGCTGTCGGCCGCCGAGGCGGACAAGATCCGTCGTGAGTTCATCGATTTCTACAACACGATGATGGCCACCCCGTATCTCGCCGCCGAGCGCGGCTACGTCGACGCGGTCATCGAACCTGCCGAGACCCGTCTGCAGCTCCGGAAGGCGTTGGCGCAGTTGCGCGACAAGGAGGTCCTCAAGACCCCGCGCAAGCACTTCCTGATGCCGATCTAGCGCGCACCACGAGGCGCTACCGGCTGGTGGCGGAGCGAACGCCCGCGTCGCGCAGCCGGCCGCGCTGGAGTTTCCCGGAGCTGTGTCGCGGGATCGCGGTGATCGTCCGTACCTCGGACGGCATCTTGTAGGTGGCCAGGCGGGTCGACATCGACTGTCGCAGCCGATCGGTGTCGAGGGCTCCCGCGGCGACCACGTACGCGACGATTCTCTGTCCCGTGCGATCGTCGGGCTCGGCGACCACCGCGGCGTCGGTGATCTCCGGATGTCGCAGGAGCTCGGATTCGACTTCCGCAGGGGCCACCTGGAATCCGGACACCTTGATCATGTCCTTCTTGCGGTCGACGATCCAGATCCTGTTCGTCTGGTCGATGCGGGCGACGTCACCGGTCCGGAACCACCCGTCGTCGGTGAACGGTGAGTCGCTCCCGGCGTCGAGGTGTGTATAGGCAACGGCGACACTGGGTCCCCGGACCTCCAGCTCACCGTCCTCGCCGAGACGGACCTCGGTCCCGGCAGTCGGGAAGCCCGGCGAGTCCAGCCGCCATTGTCCCGGGTCGTCGACCGGGTTGAAGGCGACCATCATCGCCTCGGTCATACCGTACGAACACAGGAAACCGACCCCCGTCTTCGAGGTGATCGTCGCGGCCAGATCCGCGGGTACCGGGCTGCCGCCCCACATGAAGAACCTGAGCGCAGGGAACTGGTCGGGTCCGAGATCGGGCTGTCGGGCGAGCCGATGGGCGACCGTTCCGGCGAGCGGCCAGACGGTGACCGCACCCGTTCGCAACTGGGCGAGGCATTCGTCGAAGTCGAAGCGTCTGAACAGCGTCACTCGCGCACCGACCGAGAGGGCGGCGAACATCATCGTCGTGCCGAAGATGTGGCACAGCGGGATCGAGATCTGCATGCGATCGTCGGGCCCGAGTCCGGTGTGCTGCACGAGCTGCTCGACTGCTCCACTCACGCTGCCGACGGTGTGGACAACTCCTTTGGGAAAGCCGGTGGTCCCAGACGAGAACGGGATGAACAGTTCCCCAGAAGAATTCACGACGACCTTCGGCGGTCCGGCTTCGTCGCCGGGTGTTGCTCCCGGAACAATGGTGTCGTCGACCGGCAGCAGCGTGATCTCGTTCCCGGGGTGGTCGCGATGAGCGTCGTCGACGATCGCCGCGGTCGCACCGGCCGTCCGGAGCGCCGTCCGGACCTCGTGTGGGGTCCAGCTGGGATTCGGCGCGACGAAGGCGGCACCGAGCCGGGCGAGGGCGATCTGGTGGATGACATAGGCGGGTGTGCTGTCGAGAACGATCCCGACCCGGTCACCGGCCTCGATCCCCGCTCGATGCAGGCTGATTGCGGCGTTGTCGACCGCGGTGTCGAGATCGCGGTAGGTCCACTCGACTCCCTCCGCCTCGATCGCCACGCGGTGCGGGCGTCGTCGAGCGCCGGCGGACAGGGCCGACGAAATACTCGTGCCCTCCGCCTGATCGCCCTCGTGCCTGCCCTGCTGCGAGGTGGTCATTGTTCGGGTCCTTTCGAAGGGTCGTCTGCGGTGTCGACGCAAGCCGCTGCAGCAGAATGATTCTGGACGTGCACCGGGGTGCCCGTCACACGATGGTGTTGCCTTGATCGACAGGCAGCGCGACGCCGGTGATCGTCCGCGACATCGGCGAGGCGAGGAAGAGGACCGCGTCGGAGATGTCCTGCGCCGAGGCGACTTCGGGATCGTGCAAGATCTGTTTGAAGCTGTCGGCGTACGACGGATTGTCGGCGAGCAGTTTCTCGCCGTAGGCGGGCATCCCGCCCATCGGGGTGTCGACGGCCCACGGGTGCACGGTGTTGACCCGGATGTTGTACTGCCCGAGCTCGAGCGCAGCGGCGCGCATGAGGCCGGTGACTCCGAATTTGGAAGCGGCATAGGCGATCATGCCGGGGATCGCCTTCAGGCCGCCCGCCGAGCTGGTGAGAATGATCGAACCGCCCCTTCCGCCGTCGACCATGATCGGTGCGACCGCCCGGAGGGTGTTGTACGCGCCGGTCAGATTGGTGCCGATCGTGTCGTCCCAGGGGTCGTCGTCGTCCGCGTCGAGCAGGCTCGTCCATACATTCACTCCGGCATTGGCGATCGCGATGTCGAGGCCGCCCAGCGTCTGGGTACCGGAACGGACGACATCGGCGAGCGCCTGCTGGTCACGGACGTCGACCTCTCCGGTGATGATGCGGCCGCCGAGCTCCTGGACCAGGTGGGCGGTCTGTTCGAGGTCTGCCGAGGTGGCAGGCTCGTACGAGGCAGAGCTCACCCGGCGGCAGACATCGAGGGCCAGGATCGAAGCACCGTGCCGTGCGAGGGTCAGGGCATGGCTCCGCCCCTGCCCACGTGCGGCACCGGTGATCACGGCGACCTTGCCGTCCAGTAGACGTGCTGATGAACTCACAGTTCCTCCTTCTTGGTGGTGTTCAGACGAAGAACGGCGGGCGATGGGTCCACCCGACGCCATGAAGTCGTGGCCGATGCGGTCGCGTCATGACGAGGCACGGTCACTTCGCGACGAGATCGCCCTCCGGCTCGTCGATGTGGACCGCGTCGACCGAGTAGCGGTACGACCCCATGCCGAGCAGACAACCGATCGCGATGATCACCATTCCGACCAGCGGCACGATTCCCGCGGTGTAGGAGCCGGTCAGCGTGAAGATCTGGGCGAGGAGTGTCACTCCGGCTGCGGACCCCAGAGCGTAGAGGAGGGTGACGAACCCGAACACGCGCCCGAACGAGTGCTTGGGGAAGTACCTGCTCGTCAGGTAGGCGTTGAGATCGGTCTCGGCACCGAGGACCAGCCCGATCAGCACGGCACCGATCAGCAGCATGCCCGAGGCGGTCGACGAGATCACCAGCGTGACACCGACGGCGCCCAGCACGAAGACCACGGACCCGACGAGAGGCGCGAAGATCCGATCGAACAGGTACCCGGACAGCAACCGCGCGAAGATCGACGAGAAGTTGATGGTCGAGAGCACGACAACCGCGAGTCCGAGGTCGACGCCCTTGTCGGTCGTCATGGGGATGACCTGCGACATCAGGCCGAAGCTCGCCGCCGAGATCAGGAAGCTGACTGCGCCCAGCAACCAGAGCTGCCGGTGCTTCCTCGCGAGGCGCAGGAGCGACTCACCGGCGTCTTGCGCGGAAGACGCGGAAGCCACGTCACTCTCGCCCTCCTCGGGCATCCGGGTGATCAGCAGATAGACCGCCGCGGGCACCGTCGCGCAGACGGCGCCGATGATGAAAAAGGTTCCCCGCCAACCGACCAGGTCGAGGGTCCAGCTCGCCAACGGCGGCATCACCACCCCGCACAGGCCCAGACCCGCCATCAGGATCCCGAGGGCGAATCCACGACGATCGGAGAACCACGCGCTCACGACGGCCGCGTGGGCGATGGGCGCGAGAGCCCCTGCGCACGAACCGATGAGGACACAGAGGAGGTAGAAGACCGCGCGGTTGTCGGGCAATGCAGCCATGGCCATCAGCCCGACGCCGAAACCGACAGACATCGGGATGCTGGGGATTCTCGGCCCGAACCGGTCGATGAGTACGCCCAGGACCACGACGCTGATCCCGACCATCACGGTCTCGATCGAGAACCCGGTCGCGATGACGCCACGCTCCCAACCGAATTCGTCGGACATCGGCTCGCCCAGCACGTTGAACAGCGCGTTCACCGTGTTCGATCCGAACACCAGTGACAGCGCACCGGTCGCCACGTACCACCAGCGATTCAGCGGTCGGCCGATTCCGATGGTCGATCTCGTGCGAGTGAGTCTCTGAGTCATTGTCTCTCGATGCTTGTCGTGATCCGCTGCGCTCGCGCGCGTGGCGGTCGGTCAGGGATTCACCACGGCTTTGACGGCCACCCCGGAGGTCGCCGCGGTGATGGCCTCCGTCACCTGTTCGAGCGGGAACCGATGGGTGACCAGGTTGTGCAGGCCGAGCGCGGCGCCGTGACGATCAGCCAGCTCCACGGACCGGCCGTAATCGTCGATCGGGCAGCCGAGCGAACCGATGATCGATATCTCCCGGTTGTTCACCGGCACCGGATTGAACGGGACCGTGGAGCCACCGGAGAACAGGCCCAGGACCAGGAGGCGCCCTCGCAGGCCGAGCATCGGCACGGCTTCGTCGAATGCACTGATGTGCCCGGCTGCTTCCACGACGACATCGGCCCCGCGGCCGGCCGTCAGGTCGCGGATGTACTGCAGCCGTTGCGTCTCGTCGGTGTCGGGCAGCGAAACCGTATGCGTCGCACCCAGGTTCTCGGCTGCGGTCATCCGCTGGCCGGGCTCGCCGATCACGACGATCCGCGAGGCCGGGCCGAGCCCGAAGAGCATCGTCGCCGCCAGACCGACCGGCCCGTTGCCCTGGATCACCACGGTTGCGCCGGCAGACACGCCGCCCAGTCGTCGGAGCCCGCCGAGAGCTGTGGGCATCGCGCAACCGAACGCGATCACCGCGTCCGACGCCGCCGAATCGGGGATGCGGAAATACGCTGCGCGCGTGGAGATCGTCGCGAAGTCCTGATACGAGGCCGACGACGGTCTGCCGACTCCCTGGGGCCAGTCGAGGTTCGCGCACAGGGCCGTCGGCCAGTCCGCGGTGCAGCTCTCGCAGACCCCGCACGGGGTCGGGGGTGACCAGAAGACCCTGTCGCCCACAGACAATGGTGCACCGGCGCGGTCCGCCGACACGCCGCTCCCGAGTTCCACGATCGTCCCGATTCCCTCGTGACCGAAGTGGTAGGCACTGATGGCGGTGTATCCGCGGTCGGTACCGGTCGCGGCGACCTCGCCGGTGAGATGGTGTCCGTCGGAGCCACAGACCCCGGCGTGTGTCACCTGCACCACGAGCTCGGCGGAACCGGGGGGTGGAACGTCGCGTTCGACGCAGTCGAGTCCGGCCTGCTGGCCGCGGAACACGATCGATCGTCCCCGCCTCATGCCTGCACCCGATCCCGCGCCGACGTCATGCCGACGAAGTCGCGCATCAGATCCAACGACGAACGTACGGCCGGCGACTGTGGCCCGGTGATGTGCCAATCGTGCGGTTGGTCGAGGACCTCTCGGAACCAGACGGTGACGCCCGATGCCAGTAGTCGAGCCGCGAGATGCCGTGCGTCGTCCCGGAGTACCTCGGTGCTGCTCGTCTCGATGAGAACCGGTGGTTGCCCCGTCCAGTCGCCCAGCGCCGGCGACAGCGACGGATTCGCGACATCGTGCCCGGCGCTGTAACCGGCGGCGGCCTCCCGTGCGTCCCGAGCGGAGAACAGGGAGTCGGTGGGCCCGCATTCGGTGAAGCTGTCGTTGACCACTCGTAGGTCGACCCAGGGTGACAGGAGCATCGTCGCTCGGTGCAGGGGCCGGACCTCGGCACGCAGCGACAGCGCTGTCGCCGCGGCGAGCCCCGCACCCGCGGAATCGCCGGACAGCACGAAGCTCCCCGAGGTCGCCGCGACCCATTCCGCGGCGGCATGACACGCCTGGGCGGCCGCCGGGTACGGATGCTCCGGGGCGAGGGGGTAGTCGACCGCGAGCACACGCGATCGGGTCTGTACCGCAACATGACTGAGGAACGGCGCCCACGCGGCCGCGGACCCCAGCCGGAAGCCTCCGCCGTGCAGGTGGATGAGGGTCGGGCCGTCGGCGAACTGCGCGGGATCGATCCGGAGGCCGGCGAAACCGGGTTCGGCCACCGAGGTCACCGTCGCATCGGGGTGGGGCGGCTGGGAACCCATTGCCGCCTCGATCTCGCCACGGCGGCGGTCGAGGGCAGTTCCTGCGGGGGATGTCATGTTTCGGCCTTTCCTCGGCGCCTGTCCGAGGGATCGTGTGTCGGTCAGTACTTGGTGAGTCCGCCGTCGGCGGCGATGGCGCCGCCGGTGATGAACCGCGCATTGTCGGATACCAGGAATGCGATGAGGTGGGCGATCTCGTCGGGGTGGGCGCGTCTGTCGAAGACTCCGGGAGTCGTTCGTACCGAGGAGCCCTCCTTGCCCGCGGCGACCGCGAGCATGGGGGTGTCGACCATCCCGGGCATCACCGAGGTGCACCGGACACCGGATTCGGCAACCTGGTGGGCGATGGCGCGGGTGAGTGCGTTCACCCCTCCCTTGCTGACCGGGTAGGCCGTACTCGACAGGCCCATCACCGCTGCGGCCGACGAGACGTTGACGACCGCGCCGGCGGTGTCGACCAGGCTCGGCATCGCCCGGCGGCACATCAGGAACGTGCCGCGGAGGTTCACCGCGATCACCCGGTCGAACGTCTCCACCGATGAATCGAGAATGCCGACATCGTCCGCGGAAGTGACCGCGGCGCTGTTGATGAGCGCGTCGAGGCCGCCGAACTCGTCGACGGCCCGTGTGACCGCCTCGTCGACGTCGGATTCATCCGCCACGTTCGCCCGGATCGACAGGTGCTCGCCTCCCTCGCGGGACGGGGGCATGGACTCCGGTGGGATCTCGTTGACGTCGACCAGCGCCACCCGCCACCCTTGCTCGGCGAGCAGTCGGCTGACCGCGAGACCGATCCCGGATCCGGCACCGGTGACGATCGCGGACTTCCCTCTCGCGCCGCTCATTTGATGGCGACCGGATTGATCGGCGAACCGACGCCGCCGGAGATCTTCAGAGGCGGTGCGACGACCTGGAACTCGTAGCGCCCATCGGCGGCACAATCGGCGGCGAGCGCCGTGAGGTCCCAGAACTCACCGAAAGACAAGCCCATCTCCCGCAGACAGAGAAGGTGCATCGGCAGCATGTTGCCGGGAATCCCGGAGGCGGCGTCCTCGATGGCACTGTTGTCGGCCGCAACCGCGGCGACGTGACGTTCCCGGAACCATGACGCGGTGCGCCAGTCGAGTCCCGCGCAGGGGGACCGGTCGCCGGTGCCCACGAACTTCGAGACCCACCCGGTGTGGATGAGCACGACATCGCCTTCTCTGACCTCGACACCCTGCGCCTCCGCGGCCCGGCTGAGTTCGTCTGCGGTGATCGGTGTCCCGTGCGGGAGGAACGTGTCCTCCCCGCGGAGCCGGACGATGTCGAGGAGTACGCCCCGTGAGGTGACCCCTCGCGCCGCCACCTTGTCGATGCCGCAGCGGTACGCCCCGACGCTGGTGACCGTGTCCGCCGAGAAACCGTTGTAGAGCTGGTCGTCGTAGTACGCGTGGGAGAGCGCGTCCCACTGGGTCGCGGACTGGGTGTGCATGATGATCATGTCGTCGGTGAACCGCAGGATGTCCGACGACATGAAAGCGCTGAATTCCTGTGCCAGACCGTTGGTCTCCCACGACGGGAAGGTCTCGGCCATCGCGTGACGATCACCGCCGGTGATGGTCATCACGTGTAAGGGGTTGCGACGGAACAGGTTGTCACCCTGGGGGCCCGTCGGCGCGAAGTCCATGCCCAGCTGGAACACGGCTCCCTTCCGGACGAGGTTCGCACTCTCGCGGACGACATCGGGAGTGATGTAGTTGAGCGTGCCGATCTCGTCGTCGGGGCCCCAGACCCCCCAATTGCGTACCTGGGCGGCCATCTCGTGGAATTCGTCCATCGACATGTCCGTCACCCGACCAATCCGTTGAGGTGTGCCGCGATCTGGAGGGCGAGGAATCGACCGTAGCGGCGGACCTCGATGACCCCGCCGCCCGCGTACCAGAGGTGCGGATACCCGGACGGCTGGAAGATGAGCCCGCGCTCGTTGCGTGTGGAGTCGATGCCGTAGAACGCGTCGGTACTGTCCACGACCTCGTTGCCCAGGTACTTCCGCGAGCTCTCCCGCATGTCGAGGAAGCCGGTGGCGAGTACCACGAGGTCGGCTGCGAGTCGTGTCCCGTCGGTCAGCACCACCTCGTCGGCGGTGAAGTGGTCGAGGCCGACCCCTGACCGGACGGCGACCTTGCCTTCGATGATCAGCTCGGACGCGCCGACGTTGACGTAGTAACCGCCCGGTCCGCCGGGGCGACACCCGAAGGACATCAGGCCGGCGCGCTCGCCCATACGCGGATCACCCATGCACACCGCGAATCCGGCGGCCTCGAGCCCGTCGAGCAACTCACGGTCCCCTTCGGCGATCGCCTCGGTCTGGGCTACCGCCATCTCGAGCAGGAGCGGCCACGGAATCGAATCCGATTGCAGATCCGCATAGTCCAGCGGAGGCGAATCCTCGCTGTAGGCCGACTCGAACAGGATCTTGTTCCCGTAGTCCCGGCTCAAAACGTAGGTCGGCCCTCGCTGCACCATCGTCACGTGGGCCCCGCCGTAGTGGAAGTCCTCGACGACGTCGTGCGCACTCGTGCCCGCGCCGATCACCACGACGTTGCGCCCCTCCCAGCCCTGGCCCGTCCTGTGCTCGCTGGAGTGGATGACCGTGCCCTTGAACTCCTCTCGGCCGGGTACCTCGGGAACCCACGGCACGGAGGAGGTTCCGGTGGCGACCACCAGGTGCTTCGGCCGCAGCGTGCGTTCACCCGCGTCGGATCGCGTCACCACGGTCCAGCTCTGGGCGGCCGCGTCGAAGTCGGCGGAGAGGACCTCGGTGCCGGTCCAGACGTTCAGCTCCAGCGACTCTGCGTAGTTCTCCAGCCAGTTGGCGAACTTTCGCGCCGGTGTGTACACCGGCCAGCTGTCCGGGAAGGGAAAGTGCGGCAGGTGATCGCTGTACACCGGAGCATGGAGTACCAGAGACTCATATCGGTCACGCCAGACGTCACCGACCCGAGGCGTCTTCTCGACGACCAGGGTGTCGACACCCATCAGGCTCAGTGTGGACGCGAGCCCGAGCCCGTTCTGCGCACCGCCGATGACGAGGACCTCGGGATCCTCACGGTCGTGTGCGGTCGACTGTGCCCGGCTGTGATGCCAGGGGGTCTCGGTCGCGTGGCCGCTGGGCCGTGGTCGCCGATGGCGCACGGCGAGAGGTCGATCGAGCAACTCGGCGCCCTCGGTGAGGACGGTCCAGGCCCGCCACTGGCCGTCGGGCTGCTCGACGAGGCGTGCGTGACCACGACCCCTCACCGTGTTCGTCGTGAAACCGAAGAAACCCTCGATCCACGTCGACCCCGGTGCCGGCGTGGTGAGCGCCGGGGCGATCCCGTCGTCCGGCTGCACCGAGGTGATGACCTCCGGACTCGACTCGACGAACGCGGACACGTCGGACGGTCCGTTGTGACTGGACAGCTGCCAGTCGAGGGCGACCATGTCCCGCCACCACACATGCGGGGTGAGAATCGTTCGCAGCGTTGCGGTGTCGCGGCCGACGACAGCGGTGGTGAAGGTCGCCAGCCATTCTGCGAACACGGCGCCGGCGTCGCGCGCCGCGTCGGTGTCGGCGAGGGTCGCCGTTGTTGACTGGTCGATGGTCTGTTCAATGGTCATGGGAGTGACTCACTTCTCGGGTGGGGTGGTGGATTGAGTGGCGGACATGGTCAGAGGCCGGAGGTGGGGTTGGCTTTGAGGTCCATTCGGTGCAGCGTGAGCGTCGCCCGGACGGCTCGGACGGCGTCATAGGTCGCCTGGCTGACGGGTCGCGCCAGCACTGCTGCGGCGACCAGGACGAGCGTTGTTCTCATGAGTGTGTCTCCTCGCGTTCGCGGCCTGTGTGGTCGAAATCGGAGCCGGAATGAGCTGCGACGGTGCCGGTCGTCGATGAACTGAGATGAAAGCCGTAGCGCCACAGCGGCCAGCGCAGGAGCTTGGTCAGAATCGCGTAGCTGATCACGCCTTCCGGCCACTGCGTGCTGATGCGCCCGGACGCGCTGCGGTAGTAGTTGTTCTCGAACTCGAACGTGGTGCCTCGCAGTCTCTGCTGCAGAAGCCGGTCGTACAGGGCGAGTGCCCAGGGCCGGATCTCGACAGTCGATGCCCGACGACGCGCGGCGGAGGCGATGGCGGCAACCGTGTAGTCGATCTGGAGCTCGAGGTTCGACACGATCGTGCCGCCGTTGGTGTTCGGCCCGTAGAGGATGAAGAAGTTGGGGACCTCGGCGGCCATCACTCCGAGGAACGCGGTTTCGTCGCCGTTCCATCTGGCGTGCAACGTCTTACCGCCCTGGGTGACCACGTCGTAGGTCGTCAGGAAGTCGGCCTTGAAGCCGGTGGCGAGGACGAGTGCGTCAAGGGCGTGATGCTCGCCGTTCGCGTCGATGACCCCATCGGCGTCGACCCCTTTGACTCCGCGGGGGATCAGGCTGACGTTGGGCTTGCGCAGCGCGGGATAGAAGTCGTCGGAGATGACCGGCCGCTTGCCGGCGAACGGGTGCGTGGGTGTCACCGCCTCGATCAGGTCGGGCCGGCCGTCGAGTACGCGGTGGATGTGGGCGAGTGCGCCCGCCCGCGCTGCCGTGTTGACCGCGGTGCCCTCTCGCCAGAGCGCTCCACCGACCTGGTCACGTTCGCGCAGCAGCAGGAACTTGGTGCGTAGAAAGCGTTGTGCGAAGCGGGATTCGAGCGCTTTCCGTTCGGCGGCGGTGTACTCGCGGGAGTTCTTGGGGACCACCCACCCCGGCTCGCGCTGGAAGACGACGACGTCGCCGGCGATGTCGGAGAGTGCCGGGACCAGCTGGGCGGCCGTGGAGCCGGAACCCACGACGCCGACCGTGCGACCGGTCAGATCGATCGAGTTGTCCCACTGCGCCGAATGGAACACCGGGCCGCGGAAGTCCGCCAGCCCCTCCCAATCGGGGAATTTGGGATCACCGAGCAACCCGACCGCGCTGATGACGTGTTGAGCAGTCGTGATCGGCTTCCCGTCGGACCAGATGGTGTACTCCTGGCGCGCCTCGTTCCAGACGACCCGCTCCACCTTCACCCCGAATCGGATGTGACCGCGCAGGTCGTACTTGCTCAGCACAGCCTCGAGGTACTCCTGCAATTCGGCCTGACGCACGTGGGTCCGCGACCACTTCCACGGCATCCACGAGTACGAGTACAACACCGAGGGCGTATCGACCTCGGCCCCGGGATACCGGTTGTGCCACCAGGTTCCACCGGGGCCGGGTGCCTGCTCCAACAGGGTCACCCGGGTGAAGCCGGCCTCCTTCAGCTTCGCCAGTGCGCCGATGCCGCCGAATCCACCACCGACGATCGCGATGGTGGGTTGCGGTGATGGTCGAGGTCGAAAGCGCACGGGTCCTCCTGCTGAATCGATTGAGTGAGCCGCCGGCTCGGAAGTGTTCGTATACTCGAACGGCTTGTCTTATAGTTCGAATGCTGCCATGATGTGTGTCACAGGTCAACCCCCGGCGACGTTTGGTTCACATCACCTCGCGCACTGCGGAGCCGGTCGCCCTGATCGACCGGTACGTTGTCGATACAGGTTGAGTGTCAAGGGATCAGGAGGTCCTCGGGAATGTCCAATCCGACGCGCCGGGTCGTCGACGTGCTGAACTTTCTCGCCAGGAGGTCCGAACGGAGCTACTCGCTGTCGGAGCTCGCGCGAGAACTGGACATCAGCAAATCGACGCTCCATCCCCTGGTGGAAACGCTTGTGGAATCGGGATATCTCCTGCGCGACAGTGAGAAGCTGCTGCATCTGGGGCCGGTGCTCACCGGTGTGGGGCAGGCTGCTCTCGGGCATCGAGGAGAGCTGGTCGACGTCCTGAGATCCGAGATGGCCGAGATCGCGCGCCACTACGACGCACACTGTGTACTCACCGCCGAGCTCGGTGGCTGGATCGTCCCCATCGCGGCGTCGGGCGACCCCTCGCGTGTGACCACACTGTTCCGGATCGGTGCGCGGACCCAGCCGTTCGCACCACCGCTGGGAGTGCTGTTCCTGCCCGGGCGTCGAATGGGTGAGATCCAGGACTGGTTCTCGCACAGCACATCCGACCCGTCACCTCGAGAGGTGGATGCGGTGATGAGCGCGCTGGACTTCCTGCGATCGCAGGGTGTCGCGGCGGCGGCACGGACCGACGCCAAAGCGCGGGCGGAGCGGCTGATGCTGGGTCCGACCGCGCCTGGTTCGACGCGGGACGACGAGTCCGTGGTCAGCGACTTCGTGCAACAGCTACGTGAAACGCAGTATCTCATCACGGATTTCGACTACCCCGACGCCCGTGAGATCGAGTGGGTAGGCATCCCGCTCATGAATCGTCAGGAACGAGTGGACGTCGCCCTGTGCGTGGTCAACTTCCCCGGGGCACTCACCGGGCACGATGTGCTCGACGTCGGCAACGACCTGCGCGACCGGATGTCACGCATCAGCGGGATCACCTTGTCTCCGCCCCGCGTTCGTACGTGAACCTGACTCCCCACTCGGGGAGCAACCAATCAGCTATGGAGGTGTCGTCCGATGGTCGACGGCGAGAACAGAGTGGCGGTCGTGCTCGGATGCGGCCCCGACATCGGACGGGCGTGCGCCGAACAGCTCGCTCGTGATGGGAACCACGTCGTATGCCTCGATCGCGATCTCGCGGCCGCCGAGGCATCGGCGCAGGCGCTGCACCACGTCGGATGTGAGGCCTCGGCCGCCACTGTCGACGTGACCGACCGGGAGTCCGTCCGAGTCGCCCTGCGCGAGGTCGTCGCTCACCACGGGCGGATCGACATCGTCGTGAACGTGGTGGGTGGGTCGACCTGGGCGCTGGTGGACGAGTTCACCGATGACGACTGGGACAGGTCCATGCAACTCAACCTGCGCCAGCAATGGGTTGTGGCACAGGAAGTCCTGGGCATCCTGCCTTCGGGCGGGTCGATCGTCGCCATCGCCTCGGTCAGTGGGTTGTCCGCCGCTCCGCACCACGGCGCCTACGGCGCGGCGAAGGCCGGTCTCATCGCCCTCGTGAAGACCCTGGCCCTCGAGAACGCTGCCCGCGGGATCACGGTCAACGCCATCGCTCCGGGCTCGATCGCCACCGCGGCCCGTACTGACGACGAGGGGCTCGTCGACCGGATTCCGATGGGCCGGCGTGGCGACCCGAGCGAGATCGGTTCCGTCGCCGCGTTCTTGGCGTCCCCAGCCGCGAGTTACATCACCGGCCAGGTCCTCGTCGTCGACGGCGGGGCCAGTGTGAAACACCCGCTGCAAGCAGTGTGATGTGGGCGCGGCAGGCACGTCGATGCCACCAGATGCACTCGTCTGACTAGTTCTTCACCGCCCGCATGGGTCCCGGTGTCCAGAGCCCGTTGTGGGTGTCGGTGGTGATGGTGAGCTCGGCGTCGGTCTGCGGGAGGATCGGGGTCAGGCTCTGGAGCATGCCCCAGTCCTTCGCCCAGTCGTTGCGCAGGTACGACGGGTAGACGCGGGGGCGCAGTTCGTTCTCGACGATGCCCAGCGGACCGCCGGAGTCGCCGGCCATCCAACGCTGCGAGTTGACCCGTTCGCCTTCCCGGTCCGGCGAGATACGCCACTGCGGTGTCTCCAGGACCCCGTACTTGACCTGGGCGGGCCGTTGGCACGGAAACGCCAGCGCGGTCTCCCAGTCGATGAGCACCGGATCCTCGCTGGCCACCAGCGAATCGAGCGTCACCATCGACGACACGCGCGGGGGTGTGACGGCCAGCCACTGGTCGCGCAGGGTCGAGGTGTCCTCGGCGAGGACACGGACCACGGTCGCTCCGCGGGGTGCCTGGTCCATCGGGAAGCGCAGGTTGCGCCATTCGGGTGCACCACCGATGTCGAGTGGCACCATCTGTCCGGCGGGCGCCACCGTGCCGTCGGGCGCCACCCGCCCGAACTGCAACCGCACGCGCTGTCCGGGCCGGGTGACCGCGAGATCGTCGATGTACTCGACCTGCCCGGCCACCGACATGGTGACGAGCGGGCGCTCGTCGGACCTGTTCTGCGGCAGCTGATACCAGTCGGACGTGAGTCGTCCGGTGCCATTGGGGGAGTTGTACGTACCGAGGACCGGTGTCTCACTCGGCGACAGACCGAACGGCAACTTCACCGTCGACCCATTGACCCCTGCCTGCGCGGTCCGCCCGCCGCTGGTGTCGCTGGAACCGGTCGTCGTCTCGGCCTCGGCGCTGCTGCCGTCGTCGGTCGGATCGGTCTGCGTGCGATCGACCTCGGCGGTCGAGGTCCCCGAGGAGGAACCCTCGGCTTCCTCCTCGGTCTCCTCGGACAGGTCCGACGCCACCCCGTCGGGGTCGAAACCCTCCATTCCGGTGCCGGCGAGAGCCGCGCCCGGGGAGGGATTGTTCTGCCCGGCGACCCGGGCGGGCGCCAGCAGGCCGGCGTTCGGATCGTCCTCGACCAGCACGGCGTCGGCCAGAGCGCAGGGTCGTCCCTGCAGAGCACTGACATTGGAACTCAGCCACGACCACGAATTGCGTTGCGTCCAGTCCGCCTTGGCGAACGAGACGAGGGTGAACAGCAGCATGATGGTGGACACGACGATGATCGACGGGCTGCGCAATCGCGTGAACACCGACCGCGGCCGTCCGGCCCTGGCCACCTCGTCGACGTAGTCGTCGCGGAAGTGCTGCCACAGGCCGAGGACGGTGAGGGCCACCGCGACCGCCAGGATGCCGGTCCACAGCGGGATCCCACGGACATCGGGAACCGCGTCGCGCCAGGGAATTCCGTAGCTGCCGACGTACCACCACTGGTTGCGTCCGGAGAACGCGAGCGCGAGGACATACGCGCAGGCCGCGGCGAACAGTGTGCGATTGCGCCGACGGCGCATGATGGTGCGATCCGCGCATGCGGCCGCCACCGCGGCGAGCGCGCCGCCGATCGCGGCATAGACGCCCAGCTGGTGGGTCCATTTCGTCGGCAGGAACGCCATGAGTACCGCCGAACCGGCGACCATGGCGACCAGACGCCACGTGGGGCCGGTTGCGATTCCGGGCAGCCGGCGCCGGTTGAGCAGCATCACCACGACCAGGATGAAGCTGGTGAACACGATCAGAATCCCGAAGCGACGGGCGATGCCGCCGTCGGCGGTGGGGTTCATCAGCATGTAGTAGCGCATCGGCTCCTCCCACCATTTGTTGGTGGGGCCGACCTGCCCGTTGACCGAGACCGCCTCCAGGATCGCCGCGAGCGGCTGGTCGGCGAAGATCTCGAACATCACCGCGAGACCGGCGGCGAGGATCGGCACGGCCAGCGGCCAGAATCCATCCCGCTTGCGGCGCAGCGAGAAACGCTTGAGCAACGGCCGAATCCCGGCGATCAGCGCCACCGATGCGATCACGCCGGTCGGATGGATGGTGAGGGTGAACGCCGCCGCGATGATCCCGATCGTGAGCGGGAAGAAGCGCCCGGTCGCGATCGCGCGCTCGACGCACACCCAGGTGAAGAGAGTGCCCAGCGCGATCAGCGGCTCCACGCGCAGACCGTTGTTGTACGGCATCCACACCGCCAGGAAGACCAGTGCCGCAGCCCAGATCGCCGGGGTCGACTCACGGACCGCACGTCCGAGACGGGGAATCGCGGCGCGGCTGATCAGCCACCACGACGCCATCGCGAACAGGAACGGCAGCAGGCGCAGCCAAGGTGTCGCGGTGCTGACCTCCATCCACGCCGACAGGTAGTGGTAATGCCAGCCGAACGGGTCCTGCGGGACACCGAAGTAGCGGTAGTAGTTGTCGAGATAACCGGCCTCGCTCGCGATCCGGCCGACGGTCACCTGGTAACCGTCGTCAGCCGTGTTGCCGCCGACGAACAACCAGATCAGCAAGACGAGGGCGACGACACCGTCGACCGGGCGCACCCGCCACCAGCCTGCCGGGAAGAGCTTGTGATGTCCGCGCGCATCCCGGGCGTCGAGGACGGCCAGTGCGGCGAGGGAGAGGATCGTCGACGCGATCCCGATCACCAGCAGCCAGAACTTCAGCGTCGTGGGCGTGGAGACGAATCGGGTGTCGATGGTGGACCGGAACGACAGGCCCTCGGTGCTGACATCGGCCGGCAGGCCCGAGTACACGCCGATGATCTGCGGGCGGGCGTTGGGATCCCGCAGGTCGAAGGAGCGGACCGCACCCGTCTCCGAAGCAGCATCCGGCAGGCCTTCGATCGAGCCCCGGGTACCGTTCGTGTCGGCTGCGACGACGATGCGACAGTCGGGTGTGCTCTGCGCGGCTGCCCGAGAGGTGTTGAGCAGAACGACATTTCGCTGCACCACCTGGAGCGAGTCGGCGGTGGCCCGGACGAAGAGGCCGACCTTGCCCGCCTCGGCGCCGCCTTCGGGCACCGTCGACAGCAACACACCACCCGACGCGGGCAACGATGCGCCGAGTGCGCACGGTACCGCGACGTCCATGGAGACCGGGACGAAGGACACGTTCGGGGCCGCCACGTTGCCCACCGAACCCTGCTGCGGCCAGGTCAGTTCGGCCTTGGTGTAGTCGACCGGAAGGAACGGGCTGAGCAGCGCGAGGAGGATGCCGACGACTCCCGCGGCCATCGCGACGACGCGCGCGGTGCCGGCGTGGCGTTCCGCGAAGCCGTCCCGGTGGTCATCCCCGGAGGATGCGGTCGCGGAGGGATTCTCGGCGGAGGAAGTCTCGGTGGTCGCCACGTCTGCTCGCTCTTCTCCGGTGTCGGGGTTCGCCGGGCCGGCGTGCGGGTCGCTGCGGTCAGTCATCTTCGGGCACCACCCTGATCGGCCCCGGTCGGGACCATCCCCACGTCGTCGCCGTTCCCGTCTGCACGTCCGCGGGTCGTGCCTGCGGTGCCAGCGGAGTCAGGCGCTGCAGGTTGCCCCACTCGCGATACCAGTCGTTGTCGAGGTAGGTGGCGAGGGTCGCCGGTCGCGTCAGTGCCTCGACCGGTGCGAGCAACCCGCCGTCCTCGGCGGCCATCCAGGTCTTGGACTGTGAGTTGGCAATCCACGACTCGGGCAGGATCCGCCACTGCGGGAGGTCGAAGACGCCGTGGCGGGCGGTCATCGGTCGCTGGCACGGGAACACCGCGCCGGCGGCGAAGTCGATGAGCACGGGATCGGTGGAGCCGACGACGTCCTGCAGGGTCCGCAGGACGGGCGCACGAGGAGGTGTGACGGCGAGCCACTGATCTGGATCGAGGTTGTTGTCCCGGGCGACGATCCGCATCACGGACGCTTCGGCGGGTACGCGGTCCATCGGGATACGCAGGTTCCGCCACGGACGGTTCGTCCGCTCGGGGTCGATCGGGATCGCGGGAGCACCGACCTCCTCGAACCTCCCATCGGCGACATTCGGCCTGCCGAACTGCACCTCCAGCGACTGCCCGAAGTTCGGGACGCCGTCCCGGTCGAGTGTGAAGACCGCGCCGGCGGCGGTGATGACGATCAGCGGTGAGGAGTCGCGCGCGGGCAACCGGTACCAGCCGGTTGTCAGAGTGGCCTGGCCGCTGGTGGTTTCGTGACTTCCCAGCACCGGGGTGGTCGCCGGGTCGAGGCCGAAGGGGAGTGCGGCGGTACTGCCGTTGACCCCACGAGGACCCACTCCGCCGGTGGTGCCCGGATTGCTGCCGTAGACGATGAAGGTCTTCGACAGGTCCGCCGAGGTGTTCATCGCGCCGGGCTTCTGGGCCCCGGCCTGCGGCGTCAGATCCGGCTTCACTCCGTCGGGACGGAAGCCCTCGGACTGCCCCTGCAGGGTCGACGACGCCGTGCCACCGCCCGCGGGTGCCAGCATGCCCTGATTCGGATCGGGTTCGACGAGGACGGAATCAGCCATCGCACAAGTGTTTCCGCGTGCCGAGTCCAGGTTCGCGGACAGCATGGTGAAGGTGTCCGCGCGGGTGGCCGCGGCCTTGGCGAACACCGCGAGTTCACTCACGACGATGAGGACGGCGATCACCGCGATCGGCGCGGAGGCGACACCGATGCGCCAACCGGCCGGTGCCGCCCCGCGATCATGGGCGAGCCCGGTCTCGTCGACGAAGTCCATCCGGAGGTGCTGCCAGATCGCGAACAACAGCGCCAGCACCGCCAGGGCGAGCAGCACGGTCGAGACCTGGATGCCCGCGACGACCGGTGCCTTGTCGAACCAGGCGATCCCGAAGTCGGCGGGCCACGGCCACGCGTTCTTTCCCGCCGCGGCCGCCGCGCAGGCCACCAGGAGCCCGGCGACCAGGACGGACAGGTTGCGCAGCGTGCGGCGTGCCGCCTGACCGATCGCCACGCAGGCGACAGCGGCGAGCGCCGCACCGAGTCCGGCGAGGACGCCGAACTGGATGGTCCATTTGGTCGGGGTGAACGACAAGAACAGGATCGTGAGCAGGGAGGCACCCAGCGCCCGCCACACCGCGCCCGGATCGATCCCGTCGATCCGCTTGCGCCGCAGCATGATCGCCAGAACCACGAACATGGAGACGGCGAACAGCAGGACCGGGACGCGCCGGGCCAGTGCGCCGTCGGTCGTGTTCACCGCGAGGAAGTAGTAGCGGAGCAGTTCCTGGTACCAGGCCAGCGTCGGACCGACCGAGTAGCGAATCCGCAGTGCTTCGAAGACGGTCGCGAGGGTCTGGTCCCGGAAGACGAGGATGACGACCACTGCGACCCCGGCCAGGAGGGGGGCCAGCAGGGGCAGGAGACCGTCTTCGGCGCGGCGTCGGACCAGGATGCGGAGCATGGGCCGGGCACTCGCGATGAGAAGTGCGAGCGCGACGAGACCGTGCGGGGCCAGGGCGAGGGTCATCGCGGCGGTGAACGCCGCGATGACTGCCGGCAGCATCCGCCGGGTGGAGACCGTGACCTCTACCGCCCACCACGTCGCGAGGGTGCCGAGCACGATGATGCCCTCGGTGCGCAGGCCCGAACACATCGGCAGCCAGAACGCGAGGAACACCGCGGCCCCGGTGAGCATCGCCCACTGGGACCGGCGGACGGCGCCGCCCAGGCGGGGCAGCAGGACCCGGCTCAGGATGAACCAGGCGGCCAAGCCCGCCAACAGCGACGGCAACCGCATCCACAGGCCGGTCGTCGAGATGGTCGACCAATAGGCGAGGAAGCTGTAATACCAGTCGAACGGCGCTTCGGGAATGCCGTAGAAGCGGTAGTAGTTCGCGAGGTATCCGGCGTCGGCGGCGTTGCGACCCATGTTGAGGATGTAGCCGTCATCGGGTGATCCCGCGCCGAGGAAGTGCCAGATCACGAGCGTCAGCGTCACACCGATGTCGGTGGGCCCGGGCCGGAGCACGGCGCGCCACCGGAGACGGCGACCGACGCGGCGGTGGTAACCGTGGATGCGGTCGAGACGTCCCACGGCCACGAGAGCGACGACCGCCGCTCCGACGCCGACGACCATCACCACCCACTTCAGGATCGACGGCGACGAGTCGAACCGGTCGTCGATCTCGATGCGGACGTCGAATCCCGGGGCGGACCGGACCTGTTCGGCGGTGAGGTCGGTGAAAACGCCGGCGATCTGTGGGTTCGCCGACGGCCCGGCGAGGCCGACATCGCCGCCGCCCGCGGTGGCCGGCCCCGGGGGAGGCCGGCGAACTGCGCGCCGGTCGTCGTGGCGTCGGCGAAGATGCGGAGCTCGGCGCAGCCGGCGAGGGCGTCTCGCGGTGCCGACGCAAGTGTCTTGTTGCGGTTGGACACGGTGACGCCGTCGGCGCCGGCGACGACGAACAATCCGTCGTCGCGTGCTGTGGCCGCGGCCGCGGGCATCGTCGACAACACGACGGTGGACGCGTCATCGGGGGTCGTCGCCAGGACGCGGCAGGGGATCGAGATCGCGAGGTCACGAGCGGTCTGCGCGACCAGCGGAGCGGTGACCGACGCCGACTCGCCCGTCTGCTGCGGCCACGTGATCGACGCCGTGGACGTGCTGACCGGGAGGAAGGGCGTCAGGACCCCGGCGACGACGGCGACGACACCGGCGACCGCGGCCACGAGGGCGACGGTGCGGGATCGGGGTTCGCCGGACGTGCGCTGCGCAGCGGTTTCGGCGGTGGTGTCGGCGCTGCCAGCGGACACTTCAGGCGACTTCGGCACAGGCGCATCGTAGTCAGCCATGCTGTGACAAACCCAAATCCCCTGACCGGATCTCGTAGCGTCAATGCGCGCTATGTGCGCATTGACGCTACGAGTCGCTGCGCGCGATCCGGATCAGGAGAACCGCATGAGGATCGAGTGCACTGCCTGGGTGACGGTCATGCGGTCGTAGGTCTGCACGAATTCGAAGGTGCGCTCGAGATCGGGACCGGCGTCGTGCTGGTCGCGCGCCGACAGCAGGGCGGCGAAGTGCGGTCCGAGGACGGCGACGTTCCACTCGTTGATGAGGTCGTCGTCGGCGTCGAGGGGCGCGCGGTGCACGTTCCCGTCCCGGATGTCGGGAAGTCCGACACCGTAGACCCCGGCCAGGCCGGTCTTCTCCGACATCTCCCGCCACCGCTTCGCGGTCCGCGAGGTGAAGTGCTCGGCGAACTGGAACGTGCCGAGGACGATCGCGGCACCGCCGATGGCCGCCTGTTCCTCCAGCGCCTTGCTCATCTCGATGAGCAGGCGCTTGTTGCCCATGCGCGGCGAGATGGAGGTCGATGCGATGCGATACGGAGTCGACTTCTCCGGGCCGGGCGTGGTCCAGACCGGCATCTCGGGCAGCGGCACGACGGTACGGCTGGCGAGCACGGCAGGATCGGTCACGGCCGGATAGAGGTCGCCGATTCCGAAAACGGCGCCCATGGTCTGCGCCGTGATCCGGCTGGCCTCGTCGTCGACGCCCTCGGCGATGACGACGGCATGGCTGCGTTCGGTGTGCGCGGCGAGCGCGTGCGCGAGGTGGGCGGCGTCGGAGCTGGTCCGCGACGTGAGCAACTCGGCGCCGGTGACGATGATGTCGGGTTCGACGAGGGAGAGCAGCGTGGCCGCGTGCTCGCTGCGGACGAGGCCGTCGACGCAGATGATCTTGCCGGCCGCCCGGGCGCGGGCGACGCGGGCGAGTGTGCGTTGCGGACTGCGCTCGACGGCGTCGGGCAGGATGACCATGACGTGGCGTTCGAGGCTGCGCGCGGTGTCGTCGTCGAGATTGTCGATGAGGTCGAGATCGAGGGACACCAGCAGCGGCAGGATCTTGGCCAGCGACTGCGCGCGCTGGGAGGCGGCCATCTTGCGCTTGCGCTCGTCGAGGACGGGATGTTCTTCGACCAGACGGGCGGCGCGTTTGAGGGCGGCGGCGGTGGCGAGGCGGGTCCCGGCCGGACCCCGGAGCTGCAGTTCGACGGCGGCGAGGGCGCCGTCGGACAGCCGGCAGACCGGCGCGAACTGCATGTGGAGCTCCAGATCATCGAACAGGGTGAATGATCGCGTTTCGGACACACGTGCCTCCCCGTCAGAGCGAGAAGCGCCCCGATCGATCTGGTGGACGCGGATTGCTTCACATCCTGTTCGCGGCAAAAGCCTGTGGCCAGCGTAACAAACCGTCGGTCCACGAACATGATGAAGCGGCCCTTGGTACCCGTGGTTCCAAGCGGCGCAACGTATTCGGCTGTGAGTCCTCGTGCTGTGTCAGTGCCTGTTCGTGCTTGTCGGTACAGAAAAGGGTGTTACCGCGGTCGCGACCAACGGGGCGGGAGGTCGCGACCGCGGCTCCGGGGGCGGGTCCGGGGGTGTGGTGACCCGCTACTCGGTCTTGTGGGCGAGGTCAGCGGGCGGCGTCGGCCGCTTCCTTCTCGCCGCTGGCGCCGGCGTGAGTGAGCTCGCCGGTGTAGCTCTCCAGGTGTGCGCGGACGAACCACTGGAACTTCTCGAGTTCGGCCGTCTGTCCGATGAGGATGTCCTCGGTGATCGGGTCGATGTCGCCGATCTTGGCGATGCCGTCGCGATGCGAGGTGATGAACCCGTCATAGACGAGGTCGAGGGCGCCGAGGTGGGCCTGCGCGGTGTCGCGGCCGATGGAGTAGTCGCTCCATGACCGGTCGGCTTCGATGGCCTTGGCGGTGCCCTTGGGCGACGCGCCGAGGGTCGCGATCCGCTCGGCGATGGTGTCGGCGTATCCGCGGACGAGTTCGACCTGCGGGTCGATCATCTCGTGCACGCCGATGAAGTTCGCGCCGACCACGTTCCAGTGGATGTGCTTGAGGGTGAGGTGCAGGTCGTTCAACGCGCTGAGGCGCTCCTGCAGGATGCCCACGACCTCGTTGGCGGCTTCGTTGCTGAGTCCAGGTGCGGTGAATGAAGGCATGACTCGAAATTAGGCCGGGATCGGACGTGTGACGAGGGCTCACGGCCATGAGTGACGGAACCGAGACGGCACATCACAGTGAGATAACGAAGCGTGTCCACGTGTTTGCCGCGTCGACCCGGGGGAAGCAGAAACCCCAGGTCGACGCGGTGCTCGACGAATGGTCAGTAGCCGCTGGAGCGCATCGGCGCGGGGTCGTACAGCCCGGAGCGCCGAGCGGTGCCGAGGTCGAGTTCCGCGGCCGGCGCCGGGATGATCTCGGCGAACTTCTGCAGACCGCCCCAGTCGCGACCCCAGTTGTTGCGCAGGTACGTCGGTAGCAGGGTCGGTCGCAGCATCGCCTCGGTGATCCCGAGCGGGCCGCCCGCGGTTCCCGACATCCAGGTCTGGCTGTTCTTCCGGGTGGCCTCGGCGTCGGGCATGATCCGCCACTGAGGTACCTCGAGGACGCCGTTGCGCACCTTCATCGGCTGCTGACATGGGAAGACCATGCCGGGCAGCCAGTCGATGAAGACCGGGTCGGTCTGACCCACGACGTCGTTGAGCGTCGCCAGCGTGCTGACCCGCGGCGGTGTCACCGCCACCCATTCCGACGGTGCGGCCGCGGTGTCGGCGACCTCGACCCGGACGACGGTCGCCCGGGGTGGCGAGTCGGCGAGCGGGAACCGCAGGTTGCGCCACGTCGGGGTCTCGCCGATGTCGATCGGGAACATCCGGCCCAGGGTGCTCACCCGGCCGTCGGCCTCCACGCGGCCGAACTGCATCGTGACCTTCTGCCCGGCGTGGATCACCCCGATCCCGTCGACCGCTTCGACCGAGCCGGCGACCGCCATCGTCAGCAGCGGGGCGTCGTCGGAGCGTTCGGGCAACTGGTACCAGTCCGAGGTCAACGATCCGGTGCCCGACGGCGAGCCGTAGCTGCCGAGTACCGGCGTCTCGGCAGGGTTCAGTCCGAACGGCAGACGCACGGTCGACCCGTTGACGCCCCGGACGCCCTGGCCGCCTTCGGTACCGCCCTGTGCGGACGAGCTGTCGCCGGATTCGTCCGAGCCCGCACCGGTTTGGGCGCTGTTCTGCGAACCGGAGGTACTCGACGACTCGGTGCTCTCGGTCGCATCGACCGACAACCGGTCGGGTACGCCGTTGGGGGTGAAGCCGGAGGCGTCCGGACCTGCCAGTGCGGCAGCGATGTCAGGGGCCGGACGGCCGTCCACGGCCGCGGGCCGCAGGAGCCCGGCGGTGGGGTCGGCCTCCACGAGGACGTCGTTCGCCAGGCCGCACGGGTCGCCGGTGAGCGCACGAGCGTTGGACTTCATCCACGACCACGAATCACGTTGCTCGTAGGCGCCTTTCGCGAAGGAGGCGACCATGAACAGCACCATCAGCCCGGCGATGACCGGTAGCGGTGAGAACTTGAGTTTCGAATACCACTTGTCGCTGCCCCGCGTACGGGTCGTCTCGTCGACGAAGTCGTCGCGGAAGTGGAACCACAGGCCCGCCAGTGCGGTGGCGACCGCGGCGAGAAGGATGAACCAGGCGATGTTGAGGCCGCCCACCGTCGGTGGGCGATCCCACCACGGGACCCCGTAACTGCCGACGAACCACCAGCCGTTGGTGCCGGCGAAGGAGATGCCCGTGATCGCGAGCACCGCGGCCGCGAAGAAGCTGCGATTGCGTCGTGACCGCAGCACCGCCGGCGCCATCATCGCGCCCGCTGCGGCGGCGAGACCCGCGGCGATGCCCGCGTACACACCGAAGTGGTGGGTCCACTTGGTCGGCGTGAAGGCGATGAAGAACATCGTGCCGAGGGTCACCGCGACCAGACGCCAGATCGGCGCGCGCGCGACACCGTTCGGATGCTCACGCCGCAGGAGGCGGAGCAGTACGACGAAGAGGCACAGGATCATCGCGAGCACGCCGAAACGTCGTGCGAGCGTGCCGTCGGCGGTCGGCAGGATCAGGTAGTAGTAGCGGATCGGTTCCTGCCACCACTCCAGCGTCGGACCCACGTCGGAGGCGACCTTGTTGCCCGCGATCAGCGGTGCGAGCGGCTGATCGGCGAAGATCTGGAACAGCACGGCCGTGCCGGCCGCCAGGATGGGCGCGAGCATCGGCAGCAGCCCGTCGCGGGAGCGACGTGACACCAGTGTCTTGACGATCGGTCGGATTCCGGCGAGCAGCGCGGCGACCGCCATGAGCCCGCCGGGGGCGAGGGCGAGCGTGAAGGCGGCGGTGACCACCGCCACGGCGTAGGGGAGCAGTCGGCGGGTCGCGATCGCGCGCTCCACACAGCACCAGGTGAGCAGTGCGCCGACGGCCTCGGCCGGCTCGGGCCGCAAGCCGTTGTTGAACGGCAACCAGATCGCGAGGAAGACGAACGCCGCCGACCAGACGGCGGGGGTGCTGTGCCGGACCGCGCGGCCCAGACGAGGGATCACCTCTCGGCTGATCAACCACCAGCCGAGCAGACCGAGAAGGAACGCGGGGAGGCGCATGAACGGTGCCGCGACACTCACATCCGTCATGGCCGAGATCACCTGGAAATGCCAGCCGAACGGATCCTGCGGCACACCGAAGTAGCGGAAGTAGTTGTCGGCGTAGCCGGCGTCTCCGGCGATCCGGCCGACGATGAAGTTGTAACCGTCGTCGGAGGTGTTGGCGCCCGCGAACCACCAGAAGGCGAGAATCGCGAACACCGCGACATCGGGTGGCCGGATGGTGAACCACCCCGACGGCAGGAAACGCTTGTGGCTGCGGCCATCCCGCCGATCCAGAACCCCGAGGGCGATCAGCGAGACGATCGTCATGAGGATGCCGAGCACGATCGCGGTGAGCTTCAGCGGGGTGGGGGTGCTGACGTAGCGCGTGTCGATGGTGGCGCGCAGCGACAACCCGTCGCGCGGTGCGTCGGCGGGCAGATCGCTGTAGATGCCGACGATCTGGGGACGCATCTCGTGGTCGGCCAGTGTGAAGCCATGTGAGGCGCCCGAGTCTGCGGCCGGTTCCGGCAGTCCCTCGAATCGCCCGCTCACGCCTTCGCCGTCGGCGCGCATGACGATGCGGCAGTTCGGATTCGACTGTGCGGCGGCGCGATCGGTGTTCAGCAGCGCGACGTTGCGATCGGTGAGCGTCAGCGCATCGGCGCTCGCGCGGACGAACAATCCGCGGGCGCCGGCGTCCTGGCCGCCCTCGGGGATCGTCGACAGCAGAACTCCGCCCTGCTCGGGCAGCCGGGTGGCAAGTGAGCACGGCACCGACATGTCCATGTCGATCGGCACGAAGGACACCAGCGGCGCCGCGACGTTCGAGACCTCGCCGCCCTGCGGCCACTTCAGTTCCGCGGTCGACTGATTGACCGGCAACAGGGGAGTGAGCACCGCGAGGAGGAAGCCGAGCAGACCGGTGACGGTCGCGACGATCTTCGGGTTGGCCGTGATCTTCGGGTTGACCGTCGCCAGACGGGAGAAACGGGACTCACTCATCGGATTGGGGCTCCACCCTGATCGAGCCGGTGCGCGACCAGCCCCATTGCGTCGTCTGTGCCGTGTCGATCCGCGCGTCGGATGCGTCGGACACGAGCGGTGTCAGCTTCTCCAGTGCGCCCCAGTCGCGCACCCAGTCGTCCTGCAGGTACGTCGAGACCGCTGCCGCGGAGGTGGTGGCCTCGGAGATGCCCAGCAGCCCGCCGTCGACGCCGGCCTGCCAGGTCTTGGACTGGGAGTTGGTCAGCGGATAGTCGCCCAGGATGCGCCACTGCGGCACCTGGGCGACGCCGTGGGAGACGCCCATCGGCCGCTGGCACGGGAAGTGCGAGGCCACCCCGAAGTCGATGAGCGTGGGTGCCGTCGATCCGACGACCTCCTGCAGCGTCTGCAACCGTGGTGCGCGCGGCGGGGTGATCCCGATGAACTGCTTCTCGCCGAGGTTGTTGTCCTGCAGGGACAATCGCATCACGTTGGCTCGCGGTGGGGCCGCCGACATCGGCACGCGCATGTTGCGCCAGGGCATGTTGAGGATCACGGGTCCGGGATCGATGGGCAGGATGTCGGGGCCGACCTGTTCGAAGGTCCCGTCCGCGCCCGGGCGGCCGAACTGCACCACCATCTTCTGCCCGAAGTTCCGGACGCCGAAGGTGTCGACGGTCGAGACGGCGCCCGCGGTGCTGAACACCAGCAGCGGCGACGCCGCGCGATCGGCGGGCAGGTCGTACCACCCGGTCGTGAGGCGGGCTTCGCCCGGATATCCGTAGCTGCCCAGGACCGGTGTGGTGGCGGGGTCGAGCCCGTAGGGCAGTTTGGCGGTGGAACCGTTCACGGTTTCCGGTCCGCGTCCGCCGGTCGTCCCGGCGCCCAGGCCGCCGGTGATCGCGAACGGGCGGGCCATGCTCGCCGACACGTTCATCTGCCCGGGGCGCTGGCTCCCCGGCTCGGGCTGGAGGTCGTCGGGGATCCCGTTGGGCGAGAAGCCCGCCGGGTTCTCGCCGCGAAGTGCCTGCGTCGCGGTCGCGCCCGCCGCCGGGGTCAGCATGCCGGCGTTGGGATCGAGTTCGACGAGGACGTCGTCGGCGAGCCCACAGCTGTTGCCGCGCAGGGTGTTCAGGTTCTCGGCCAGGGCGGTCGACGCCGGATACCGGGTCACCGCGGCCTTGGCGAACAGCAGCAACTCGACGATCACGAGCAGGCCGGCGATCACCGCCAGTGGTGAGGAGGCGAGGAAGAGTCGCCGACGATCCGCCCGGGTCTCGCCGGGGCCGGTGTCGGCGTGGGCGAGACCGCGATTGGTGACGTAGTCCAACCGCAGGTGCTGCCACACCGCGACCCCGGCCGCGATCACGGCGAGGATCAGGAACAGGGTCGACGCCTGGAAACCGGCGATGACCGGCGCCCGGTCGAACCAGGAGATGCCGTATTCGTAGAGGAACGGCCACGAGTTGTAACCCGCCATCGCCGCCGCCATCGCAAACAGCAACCCGGAGACGAACACCGTCAGGTTCCGTGCGGACCGGGCTGCCGACTGGGCCACGGCCACGGTGGCCACCGCCGCGACCGCCGACGCCAGCCCGGCGAGCACGCCGAACTGGATGGTCCATTTGGTGGGCGTGAACGCGAACAGCAGCAGGGTGACGCCGACGGCACCGATGAGGCGCCATGCCGGTCCCGGATCGACTCCGCGAATTCTCGTGCGGCGCAGCATGACCGCGACCGTCACGAACAGGCCGGCGAGCAGGAGCAGCAGCGGCACCCGACGGGTGAGCGCGCCGTCGTCGGTCACGACGGAGATGAAGTAGTACCTCAGGAACTCCTGGTGCCAGGAGATGACCGGCCCGACCGAGTAGCGCAACTTGATCGCCTCGAGGACGGTCGCCAGGGTCTGATCCCGGAACACCACGATCAGGACGAGCATCCCGGCCGCCGCGATCGGCGCGACGAGGGTCAGCGTCGTCGTCCAGACCGAGCCGTCGAGTCGCTTTCGCCGATCGATGAGGATGTGCAGCAGCGAGCGGGCCGCCACCAGCAGGATGGCCACGCCGACGACGCCGTGCGGGGCCAGAGCGAGGGTGAAACCCGCGACGAGCGCGGCGAGTGCTGCCGGAAGGAGTCGTCGGGTCGCGATGGCGTGTTCGGCGGCCCACCAGGTGAGCAGCGAACCCAGGACGATGATCCCCTCACTGCGCAACCCGCTGCAGAACGGCAACCAGAATGCGGTGAACGTCATGGCGGCCGCCCAGATCGCCCATGAACTCCGCCGTACCGCCGGACCGAGGCGCGGCAGGAGCACCCGGCTGAGGACGAACCACGACACGAGCCCGGCGACGAGTTGCGGGATGTGCATCCACAGCACCGACGGCGAGACCGACGACCACACCGCGAGGAAGCTGTAGTACCAGTCGAAGGGCGCCTCGGGGATGCCGTAGAAGCGGTAGTAGTTGGCGAGGTAGCCGAAGCCGTCGGCGGTCCGGCCCATGTTGAGGATGTAACCGTCGTCGGGCGAGCCGGCCCCGAGGACGCTCCAGACCAGCAGGATCGCGGTGACGATCAGGTCGGTGGCCCGGGGATTCAGCGAATGCCACCAGGACCGGGTCCGTGCGCCGATCCGCCGGTGGTACCCGCCGATGCGGTCGAGCAGTCCGAGTGCGACGACGGCGACGAGAACCGACAGCACGGCGAGCACCGTCACGACGATCTTGAGGATCGACGGGGACGACTCGTATCGGTTGTCGATGTCCACCTGCACGCGCAGGCCGTCGGCAGCGGCGGCGCGTGCCTGCTCGGGGCTCAGGTTGCTGAATATGCCGTCGACCTGCGGACGGCGGTCGGGCGGCAGTGTCGTCGACTCGCCGAGCCCGACGAACTGGGCGCCCGGACCGGTGGGTGCGGAGAAGATGCGCAATTCCCGGCATCGGTCCAGGTCGGCGCGTGCGGCGGTGGCGGCGAGGCTGTTCCGGAAGGTCACGGTGATCGCGGCGTCGGTGGCGGTGACCCACAACGACGACGACTTCGACTTCGGCGCGTTGGTCGGCATCGTCGCGAGGACCACGCCGTCGTCCGCGGACGCCAGCGTCGCGCACGGGATGCGGGCCTCGAGGGTCTGCGGGGTCTGCGCGATGAGTGGCGCCATCACCGACGAACTCTCCGCACCCAGCTCCTGTCCGGCCGGCCACGCGAAACCGGCGTCGACGGCCTTGACCGGCAGTAGTGGGGTGAGGGCGCACAACACGATGCCCGCGATCCCGGCCACTGTCGCGATCCACCGGGCGGTGCCCGCGGAGATCCTGGTCGATGGCCCCGACGACGACGTTTCTGCGGGATCCTCTGGCGAGGTCGGGGCTGTCACAGGCACGGTGCCTCATCGTAAGCGACGTGCCCCGGGCCACCTAGGGCCCACCCCGCAGCCCTGCTCGACAAGGTGCGTGACCGTCGGCACCACTGCTCCCTGAGCTGAGGAGCGCAGGCGGTGGCCCCCTCTGCTCCTTGAGGTGAGGAGCGCAGGCGGTGGCCCTCTGCTCCCTGGGCTGAGGAGCGCGGGCGGTGGCCCTCTGGTCCTTGAGGTGAGGAGCGCAGGCGGTGGCCCTCTGCTCCCTGGGCTGAGGAGCGCGGGCGGTGGCCCTCTGGTCCTTGAGGTGAGGAGCGCAGGCGGTGGCCCTCTGCTCCCTGGGCTGAGGAGCGCGGGCGGTGGCCCTCTGCTCCCTGGGCTGAGGAACGCAGGCGGTGCTCCTGCTCCGTGAGGTGCGAGGAGCGATAGCGACGAGCCACGAAGGGTCCCGCACCGCAGGACCGCTCAGATTCTTGGCCGCAGGCGGAGGGTACCAGCAACCACCGACAATCGAGAGTGGTCGCTCTAGGGAGGAAAAGAGTTGTTGGACAGCATATTTCGAGCTGCCGACTGCCCGTCTTTCGTGTACAGTCGAACGTACATTCGCAGCTACGGTTCTCGGGGGTGACCGTCATGGCCGACACCACGCACATCGACGGTTCGCTGCCCACGTCGCGGGCGCCCGAACTCCTCGCCGAACTGCACCGGCTGATCGGTGAACTACAGACCGTCGACCTGAGCGCGTGTTCGGATACCGAACTCGTCGACGTCGCCGCCGACACCGAGAAAGCGATCGCCCGCCTCACCTACGCCGGTGACCGGCAGATGGTCACCATCGCCGACCGCGACCTACCCCATCGCACCGGATACCGCTCCATCACCGCGTTCATCACCCACCGACTGAGGGTGTCGGACCCGATGCGCCGCAACAACCAGCGTGAGGCGACCGCCACCCACCTCACCCACACCGGCGAAGCACTGCCACCCGAACACCCCACCCTCGCCGAGGCGTTGGCCGACGGCCGGGTCGGCACCGCCCACGTCCGAGCCGTCATCGACGTCCTCGACCAGATCCCACATGGCACCGACCACGATGTGAAAGTCGCTGCCGAACGACAGATGGCCGAGATCGCCGAAGCCCACACCCCCGCCGACATCACCCAACTCGGCGCACGGCTCCTCGCCCACCTCGACCCCGACGGCACCCTGGCCGACGACACCGAACGCAAACGACGCCGCAACCTGTGGGTCAACCGCCAACGCGCCGACGGCACCGCCAAACTCACCGGCACCCTCACCCCCGAACTTGCCGCCCGCGTCACCATGCTCTTGGCCGTCTGGGCCAAGCCCGGCATGAATAACCCAGGTGATCCAGATTCGCCGACCGGTTCGGTCGAAGATGCCGACCCCGAACAACTGGCCGCTGCAGCCGACCGGGACGACCGCACGCCGGCCCAGATCAACCACGACGCGCTCAACGCGCTACTGAAGGCTGTCCTCGAGGACGGACTGCTCGGGAGATCTCACCGCGGACTACCCGTGCGACTGATCATCAAAGCCGACCTCGGCGACCTCGTCCGTGAAGCCGGACTCGCCACCACCGCCACCGGCACCCTGCTGCCCATCCCCGACCTCATCGCCATGGCCGCCGACGTTCAACCGTGGTTGGCGATCTTCAAGAACTCCACCACTGTGCCGCTGTACTTCGGTAGGGGCAAGCGTCTGGCCACCCGCGAACAACGTCTCGTCTCCTTCGCCCGCCCCGATGGTGAGGTGTGCTCGGCACCTGGGTGCGATCAACCCGCCACCCAGGTCGAACTCCATCACGCCCACAAGGACTGGGCCAAGGGCGGTCTCACCGACATCGACGACCTCGCACCCGCATGCCCACGGCACAACCGCATGGTCGGTGACCAGCCCGGCCAGTACACCACCCGGATCGCACGGTCCGGACCCGACGAAGGCCGCTGCGTCTGGCGATTGAACGCCGAACCCGGCGCACCACCCAACCCCGGTCGCCTCAACCGCCGGCCCGACATACCCCGGCGATTCGCAGAACATCTGAACACCGTGCGCGACGAGATCCACGGACCACCACCCCGGCCCGGCGAACAGGCGCGCCCAGACCAGTCGCGCCCCGACGCCATCGGCCACGGCGACCGCGGCCGACGCCTCGAACTCGCCTACCGACAACTCGTCCACCCACCGGCACCGCCGGAGCACCTCACCACCCAACCCCTGACCCCGGTCGAAGCAGCCCTCACACGCATACTCGCCGACCACTGGTGACTGGAGAGCAGCTCGCCTGGCCGACCACCACCACGGCGACCGGTCGTCGGCGCCGCCGAATCGTCAGTGCCGAAGCGGCGCGGGACTCCACAGCCCGCTGCGGGTGGCCGTTCCCGTCTCGATCTCGGCGAGCGTGTCGACGTCGCCGTAGGGCTCGTAGCGTTCGAGGGCGCCCCAGTCCCGTCCGATGTCGGCCATCAGATAGGTGGGCAGCGCCGTCGCCTGCTGCGAGACCTCGATCCAGCCGAGCGGGCCGCCGCCGAAGCTGTTCTGCCACGCGGACACCGCGGCTGCCAGGTCGGATCCGGGCTTGATGCGCCACTTCGGGATCTCCGCGACCCCGACGTCGTGGGTGAACGGACGCTGGCACGGGAACGCCAGACCCGACGTCCAGTCGATGTGGACCGGGTCGGTGTCGCCGACGACGTCCTGGAGGGTGTCCATCTGCGGGATCCGCGGCGGGGTCAGCACGATGAATCGGTCTTCGGCGAGGTTGTCGTCGGTCGCGACGATCCGCACCGCGGTGGTGTCCGACGGGAGCTCGTCGGTGTTGTACCGGAGGTTGCGCCACGACGGGCGCGGGCCGGGATCGATGAGCTCGGTGTCGCCGGCGGCCTCGAGGTCGGCGTCGCGGGTGTCGGGGCCGATGGGCTCGGCGGTGTACTCGAGCATCACGTTCGGGTTGTCGTACTCGCCTGCCACGGACATCGTGAGCAGCGGGCGGTCCCGCCAGTCCGGCGGCAGTGCGTACCAGCCGGAGGTGAGGCGGGCCGGGACCTGGTCGAGTTTGGAGTAGCTACCCATGACCGGGGTCTCGGCCGGGTCGAGGAAGAAGGGGAGCGCCGCGGTGCTGCCGTTGATCCCGGGTTCGGCGATCTCGCCGCCGCCGGTGCCGCCGGGATTGGAGTTGACGATGTCGGGGGACTGCCAGACGTCTCCAGACAGCACGCCGAGCGAACCCTCGCTGGCCGTCGACTCCAGCGCCGTCGGCACGCCGTTGGGGAAGAACCCCGACGTGGTCGGTGAGGTGCCGGGTGCCGGTGGCGGTCCGCCGAGCGGATTCGGCAGGGTGGGATCGACCGGGCGCAGCATGTCGCGGTTGGGATCGGATTCCACCCAGACCTTGTCGGCCATGCCGCAGGGGTTGCCCGCGACCGCGGCGAAGTTGGAGCGGGGCACAGAGTACGACGAGCTCTGGTGGATGCCGGCGAAGATCGCGGTGACGATCTGGAAGACGACGACCGCCAACGCGAGGTAGGCCAGCGGAGCGGCCGCCATCGAGGCACCCAGCCGCCGGTACCAGCGCTGGTGCGAGGTGTCGTCGGCAGTGGACTCCTCGACGTGTGGATCGGTCCCGGTGAACGGCTCACGGAAGTGGAACCACAGGGCGACGAGCAGCAGCGCGAGCGCGGCGTAGAGCAGCACGCTGCCGAGCATGACGCCGCCGATCGTGACCTGTTCGACGCCCCACGGCATGCCCCATGCCGAGTAGTAGTAATAGGAGTTCGGGGCGGTGAACGCGAGTCCGCCGATGAAGAGGACGAGTGCGCAGAACAGGGTGCGGTTGCGTCGCGAGTGCATCGACTGCTGACTGGCGGCGATCGCCGCGATCGCGGCGAGTGCGGCGGCGATACCGGCGAAGACACCGAAATGATGGGTCCACTTGGTGGGCGTGAACATGAGGAAGACCAGCGACGCGAACGTGATCGCGACGATGCGGCGCGTCGGGCCGATGGCGGTGCCGGGAATACGGTTCTTGCGGATCAGCACCGCGGCCGAGACGACCAGGCCCAGGATCATCGCCAGCACCGCGAAACGCCTCGCGATCGAACCGTCGGCGGAGAAGGCGAACAGCGCCGAGTAGCGGCCGATCTCGTTGTACCAGCTCATCGACGGCCCCAGCGCCGACTTCATGCTCGACGCCTCGGCGAACGACCGCAGGGTCAGGTTGGAGAACACGACGAAGACGACGAAGGTGCCGGCGGCCAGGATCGGCGCGATCAGCGCGACGAACGACCAGCGGAGCGAGCGCCGGCCGTCGCGGGCGCCGGCGGCCGGCTCCTCGGATGGCGATGCGGCGGAGATCGACTCGGCGGACGACAGCTCGGCGACGACGCGGGCGCGCTTGATCAGCGCCATGATCATCGGGCGGGCGCCGGCGATCAGCGCGGCCACGGCGAGCAGGCCGGTCGGCCCGGCGGCGAGGCTGAACGCGCCGATGAGACAGGCGACGGCGGCCGGCAGCATGCGACCGGTGGCGATGGCACGTTCGACCGAGCACCAGGTCAGCAGCGCGCCGAGGCAGATGATCGGTTCGGGACGAAGTCCGTTGTTGAAGGGGAACCAGCACGCGAGGAAGGCGAAGGCCGCCGTCCAGGCGACCATCGGCCGGGTCAGCGCAGCGCGGCCGAGGCGTGGAAGCACTTCGTGACTGACGATGAGCCACACCAGGATTCCGCACAGGAGCGCAGGCAGCCGCATCCACGGACTGGCGACCGAGACGTGGCTGAGCAGACCGAAGACCTGGTAGTACCAGCCGAAGGGTGCCTCGGGCGCGCCGTACCACCGGAAGTAGTTGGCGGTGTAGTCGCTGTCCTGCGCCACCCTCGACATGGTCAGTAGGTAGCCGTCGTCGGAGGTGTTGGGCCCGATCATGTGCCACACGATCAGCGCGCCGATGACCACGTAGTCGCGCGCGTTCAGCCGCCACCACCGGGCCGGGAAGATCCTGCGATGGCGGCGGCCGTCGGTGGAGTCGAGCGCTGCCAGTGCCGCAAGCGAGAGCAGCGTCGAGGCCACTCCGACGATGACGACCAGCCACTTCGAGATGGTCGGAGCGGTGTTGTAGCGAGAGTCGATCGTGACGTGGGCGTCGAGCCCCGCGATGTCGGCGGCGGGTCCGGACAGGTCGGTGAAGAGGCCGGTCACCTGGGGGCGCTGGTCGGGCCAGTACTTGAAGGCTTCTTTGTCCTCCGTCGTGCCCGCGAGCGGTTCGTCCTCGCCGTCCTCGTTCTGGGTGCCGCTGGTCATGCCGACGAATTCGGCGGTGACCGCATCGGAGTCCGCGTGCACGACGATCTCGCGGCAACCCTGCTCGCGCATGTCCTGCAGCGTCGCCGACACCAGCGAGACGTTGCGGACCACCACCTCGACGCCCTGCCGGTCCGCGGGAGCGTCAGGGGCGCCGGTCTTGCGGATGAACAGGCCGCGCTCACCGGACTTGGGTGCCTGCTTGGGCGTGGTGGAGAGCAGCACCGAGCCGCCGGGCGGCAGGTCGTCGACCGCGCTGCAGGGGATCGACACGTCGAGGTCGACGGGCGTGTAGCCGATCAGTGGGGCGGCGACCGAACCGATCTGCCCGTTCTGGGGCCAGTCGATCTCGGCCGTTCGCTGCGACACCGGCATGAGCGGTGTCGCGAGCGCGAGCAAGAACCCGAGCAGTCCGGTGACGATGGCGACGATCCTCGCTCGTCGAACGGTCTGCGCTGGCACAAAGAGAGATGGTAGACCTTGGGTCGTCTCGCCCCGGCCGGTGGCGGTGCGGGCGCGACCGCGTCTCCATCGGCTCGCCGGGGGGCGCCGACCGGCAGGTCAGGGCCAGTAAGGTGAACGCCATGTCCGACGCCGAGAAGCCAGACCGTTTGCCGATCCTGCTGCTCAACGGTCCCAATCTGAACACCCTCGGCACCCGGGAGCCCGCCGTCTACGGCTCGGACACCCTCGCCGACGTGGTCGATCTGGCCGAGCGCACCGCCGCCGAGCTCGGCTTCGGGGTGCGCGCCGCGCAGACCAACCACGAGGGCCAGATGCTCGACTGGATCCACGAATCGGTCGGCAAGATCAGCGGCATCGTCATCAACCCCGGCGGGTGGACACACACCTCGGTGGCGCTCGCCGACGCACTCGTCATTCCCGATGTCCCCGTGCTGGAGGTGCACATCAGCAATGTGCACCGACGTGAAGCGTTCCGGCATCACTCCTATGTGTCGCCGATCGCGGCCGGGGTGATCGTCGGTTACGGCATCCGCGGCTACGAGTTCGCGATTCGCCGGCTTGCCGAGCTCGTGGACTGACCACTGACCCCGGCGCCCCGTCGACTGGGCGCCTCTTTCCATCGACCGTGCGCCGTTTCTCGTCGACTGTGCGCCGTTTCTCGTTGACCGGGCGTCGTTCTTCGTCGACTGTGCGTTGTTTTCCGTCGACTGTGCGCGAATTGATCGCGGGCTAGCGGGGGCCGGCCGTTACGGGTCACGCGTCACACGCCCACCATCGATGGACAGGCCCTCACCCGGATGACGGGTGGATGTGTCCATCTGTGGTGGGTGTGGCGCCATGTCAGCTCCGAACCATTGCGCCGTGACGGCTTTAGTGCAACCATAGGGTTGCACTAAACAAATCCGCATCGAGGGAGCACTGATGAGTGAGAACACGGATACACACGACGTGACCGGTTCGGCGGCAGGCGAATTCGACCGAATCGAGCGCGAGATCGCGATCGACGCACCCGCCGAGCGGGTCTGGTCTCTGGTCAGCGAACCAGGGTGGTTCATCAACGACAAGGCGATCACCGATCACCGGATCGAACGCGACGGCGACCTGTCGACCATCCACGACCCGGTCCACGGCGCCTTCACGTTCCGCACCGTCGAACTCGACGAGCCGCGGTACGCGGCATTCCGCTGGCTGGCCGATGCCGGTGATCCGCAATCGGATTCGACGCTCGTCGAGTTCTGGATCACGCCATCGGATTCCGGTGTTCTCCTCAAGGTCGTGGAGTCCGGATTCGCGTCGCTGCCGGGAACCGATGCCGAGCGACGCGCTCGATTCGACGGCAACAACGAGGGTTGGACCATCGAACTCGAGCTGGCCCGAACGCATCTCGGCGGCGTGCATGCCTGACGTCGTCCCGGTGGAGGTCTTCGCCGCGCTCTCGGACGAGAGCCGCTGGCAGATCCTCACCAGGCTGGGTTCGGAACCCGCGTCCGCCTCTCGTCTCGCGGCCGAGCTGCCGATCAGCAGGCAGGCGATCGCGAAACACCTTCGCGTCCTCACCGAGGCGGGGCTGGTGACGTCGTCACGCGTCGGCCGCGAGATCCGCTACGAGACCGTGGGGGCGCAGCTGTCCCGGGTGGCGCATCGGCTCGACACGATCGGCCGTGGCTGGGATCGCCGACTCGCCGACATCAAACTCCGCGCCGAACAGGATTGAGTCAGTGGCGTGACGTGTGCGGAGCGCACCTCAGGGAGCGGAGGAGTTGAGCACGTCGTCGATCGCCCGCGCGGTATCGGCGGCGTGCGGCGCGCGGATCATCGAGATGTGGTCGCCCGTGACGTCGTGGAAGGTCACCTCCCCCGACGACATCCGCTGCCACAGGTCCGGGTCGTCGGGATTGGTGCGGGCGCGGATCACGCCGACGGGGCCGTCGTAATCCCGGGGCCGGTAGCGGCGGATCATCCGGGTGCCCAACCGGAAGAACACGACCCATTGCACGGGCGTCGGAAGCTGCACCATCCCCGCGGTGCGGACCAGGACCGCCAGGACGACCTCCTTCACCACCCGCTGGGGGAGTGGTTCTCTCGCGGGAGCGGGATCGTCCCCGGTGCGGTCGGGCAGAGCTGTGTCCTGGGTGTCACCACGCCGGGCACGCAGGCGATCGAGGATTCCGACCTTCTCGCCACGGACCCGGCGGGCCAGTGCCGGGTCGAACAGCGAGTCCAGGACGACGACGGGATCGCATCTCTCGCCCGCGTCGGTCAACCGTGCCGCGACCTCCATCGCGACGAAACCGCCCAGCGAGTAACCGCCGACCTGGTACGGCCCGTGCGGTTGTACCGATCGGATGTCGGCGATCGCCCGGCGTGCCGCGGCCCGAACGGAATGGTCGGCGCGGCCACGCTTTTCGACGCCACGTGACTGGATGGCGTAGACCGGCCGGTCGGTCTGCAGCGCGCGGACGACAGGGGTGAGGCTCGTCGCGAGGCTGCCGGCTCCGGCAACCAGGAAGATCGGTCGGCCGGTGCCCTTGCGCAACGGGATGAGGGTGGCACCCGACGCGTTCGCCGACCGTTCTCTCGCGGCGGACTCGATGCGCTGGGCGAACTGAGCGATCGTCGGCGCCTCGGCGAGCATCGCGGTGTTCACGTCCAGCTGGAGGTGATGCTGGACCTCGGCCAGCATCTTCGCCGCGGCCAGCGAGTCACCCCCGAGTTCGACGAAATCCTCGTTGCGGCCGATGGATTCGAGACCGAGGATCTGACACCAGAAGCGGTGTAGCGCCATCTCGGTCATTCCGCGGGGCGGTTCGTGGTCGGGACGGGCGGGCGGAGGTGGCAGTGCCGCCCGATCCACCTTGCCGCGTTCGTTGCGCGGGAGTTCGGTGAGGACGACGATGTCACGTGGGATCATCCACGGGGTCAACGTCTTCCCGAGTTCCTGCCGGATCTCGGCCGGCGACGGTGACCATTTTTCCGGGTCCACCGCGACGTGGGCGGTGAGTCGCGCCTCGTCCCGGTTGGCGGTGACGACCGCGTCGGTGGTCCACGCCAGGGCGCGGAGTGCGGCTTCGACCTCGAGCGGTTCGACGAGGTAGCCGCGGATCTTGATCGCGTCGTCACTGCGCCCGAGGAGCGCGAGCTCACCGGACTCGTCGAGTCGTCCCAGATCCCCGGTGCGGTAGCGTGTTCGGCCGTCGGGAAGCCCGCTGAAACGCGCTGCCGTCATCTTGGGATTCCGGTGGTAGCCGGACGAGATGTGGGCGGACTCGACGATGACCTCACCGGTGGTGCCGACGGGCAGGTCATTGCCGTCCGCGTCGACGATGCGGATGTGCTTGTCCGAGGCCGGAACACCCACCGGGATGGCTCCCGGCTCGACCTCACGGGTGGGCGGGAACAGGTTGAAGGCCAAGTTGCCGACCTCGGATGCGCCTGCCCAGCAACAGAACACCCCGGTCGCGAGGATCGTGTCGCGGGCCTGCTGTACATCGGCACGGTGGGCCGGCTCGCCACACGTGGACAGCAGACGCAGGGAGTCGACGGCGTCGGCGGCCGACAACTCGCCCAGCCACGATCGCAGCAACGACGGGGTGCAGTGCGCGGTGGTCGCCTGCTCTGCGACTAGCCAGTCCCGCAGGCCGGTCGTGGTACGGCGGCGAACATCCCAGAGCAGCATCGTCGAACCGTTGAGCAGGCTCATCGCGAGCGCATCCAGGCCGCCGCCGAAACTCAGGGGCAGCAGGACGACAGCACGGTCCTCGGGTCGCATGCCGAGGAAGCGACGACCGTCGCGGGCATGGTTGACCGGCATCTTCTGGGAGAGCACAACCCCTTTGGGGGTGCCGGTCGATCCTGAGGTGAACAACAGGACCGCCGGATCGTCCGGGCGGGGTGCAACGACGGCGTCCTGCGGACCAGGGTCGCCGGCATCGGCGGCGTTCAGGAGCTGCGCCCCGGAACGTTCCAGCACGACGTCGAGCCGGTCCGCCGGCAGGAACGGGTCGAGCAGCACGAGGGGGCGCCCCGACGACAGGACGGCGAGCATCGCGAGGACCGACTCGATGTCGGATTCGATCTCCACCGCGACGGGTCGGTCGGGATCGGTGGTGGCCACGATCCGGCGGGCGAGTTCGTCGACGCGGGTCGCCGCGTCCGCGAAGGTGATGGACCTCTCCGGGGTCTGAATGGCGATCGCGTCGCCCCGCACCGCGGCGACGGCTCGCCAGCGTGCTGCGGCGGTCTGCGCTGCGTCGACACCGGGAAGGTCGGACACACCCGCTCCATCGGTGGGGGTCTCACGGGCTGCGAGAGCGTCTTGGCTGTTCATGTCCTCAAACTTCCGCGGAGGCGGGAGACGTCGACGGTCATGGACGGGCCACGGGAACTCGAGCCCGGGCAACGGTGCCACGCCGCGCGGGACTCGGCCCCTCCTCCGGCCCCGTCAGCTTGCCAGGTAAAGCTACCCTTCGCGACGCTGCGGTGCGCGCTCGGAGCCGCCCGAGCGCGGTCGCAGGTGACCGGAAAGCTCGGATGTAACGTGTTCACTGATCGCCGGAGGGTCTGCAGGACGGACCCGTACGACGGCGATCGGGTTGTCGGATGCGCGCAAGGAGAGATCGACGATGCAGTATGACGAAGTAGTTATGGGGCGTCGCAGCATCCGCGGATTCACGCCCGATCCCGTCCCCCGAGAGCTGATCGAGGAGATCCTCACGCTCGCGATGCGGGCACCGTCGTCGATGAACACGCAGCCCTGGAACTTCCACGTGATCACCGGGGAACCCCTGGATCGCATCCGTGCGGGAAACACCGAACGTAATCTCGCCGGCGTGCCTCACTCACGAGAGTTCCGGACCGGCGCGGAGAAGTTCACGGGGACACATCGTGACCGCCAGGTCCAGGTTGCCAAGCAGCTGTTCGGCGCGATGGGCATCGCCCGCGAGGACACGGAGATGCGGCAGGACTGGGTGCTGCGGGGATTCCGTCAGTTCGATGCCCCGGTCTGCGTGATCGTGACCTACGACCGCATCCTGGACGGCAGCGACGACACGCCGTTCGACTGCGGTGCGGTCTCGACCGCCCTGGTCAACGCCGCCTGGTCCCGCGGTCTGGGCGCGGTGATCAACAGTCAGGGCATCATGCAGTCGCCGGTGGTCCGGGAACATGCCGGGATCCCGGACGATCAGGTGATCATGAAGAGCATCGCGCTGGGCTGGCCGGATGACACCTTCCCGGCGAACTCGGTGATCTCCGAGCGGAAGTCGGTCGAGGAGGCCGCCACCTTCGTGGGGTTCGGGCACTGACCTTTCCGGTCCCTCGAGTCGGCCCGTCGGCCGGCCGCAGTACTCAGCGCGGCAACCGGGTCATTCCGTAGACCCGCTCGACCCGCACTCGCAGGAGCCGCCTCTGTTCGCGCACCATCGCGGCCCGATAGTCGTCCCAGTCCGGGTGGTCCTCATTCCGAAACGCCCGGTACCAGTCGACCAGGAGGTCGACGGTCGGATCGTCCGGTGCCGCCGCGACCGGGCTCAGCGTGCCCGTCCCCTCGGCCACGGCGTATGCCGAGAAGAATCCGTCGCCGAGGACGTGGAGGCTGACCCGGGGATCGCGTTCGACGTTGCGCGATTTGGCCCGGGGCGCGGTGACCGAGATCAAGGCCGATGCCGTCTCCGGTTCCCACAGATGAATGACGTTGGATGACTGCGGTCGGCCGTCGCGCCGGAGCGTGATGAGGATGGACTCCTGGTGGTCGGCGACGATGCGCAGGAGATCGGGGTCGAGGTCATCTCGGGGAGAGTTCATGCGCATCGCAACGCCGTGCGCGCGGAAGTTCATACCCCCGAGCTCCGCGACGGCTCATATCGGCGCTGCCGGAATCAGCGCGACAGTGCCTCACGCGCGGCCGCGGCGACTCCGCCGCGATGGATCGGGCCGTGGCCCGGGAGCAGGATGTCGGCGTCGAGCTCGGTGAATCGCTCGACGCTGCGTCGCGCGGTCGGTTCGTCGTGCTGGAAGAGCGACGGGATGCACTGCGGACCGGTGATCGGCGAGATCTCGTGCCCGCTCACCAGCGCGTCACCGGACACCAGGGCACGGCCGTCGGCGACGAGGTAGGCGCTGTGTCCGTCGGTGTGACCGGGACTCGCGACGGGGACCGGCGCACCCGGGAGATCGAGCGGTCGCCGCTCATCGGTGGCGCCGCCGACGGGGAACCCCGACGCCTGCGCGAGGCCCGCACGACTGAGAACGCCGAGCGGTGTGGTCTTGGCCAGCCACGCCCACAGTCGCGGATTCGCGACCTGCGGGGCGAGATCGAGTGCATTGGCCTGCTGGAGGTGATGGCGCAGGGCGTGATCCACCTCGACGGGGTCCATGTAGACGTCGAACCCATACCGCGCTTGCAGCTTCACGAGGCCACCGAGGTGGTCGACGTGGGCGTGGGTGAGCAACGCACCGCGCACATCCTCGGGCTTGCGGCCGATCCGTTCGATCGATTCGACGACCTGACCGGCCTGGCCCGGGTAGCCACCGTCGATGAGCGTCAGTTCGCCGTCCTCTTCCAGGAGGATCCAGTTCACGACATCGGTGGAGACGAAATGCGTTGTCGACGAGTCGCCGTCGACCTGGGTGATCGTCATCGGACGCGAGGTGCGGAACGGTGGTCGCATCGCGGTCACTTCCGGACGACGAGGACGAACGGGCCGCGCTCGGTGACCTCGAAGCGCGGGTCGTCGAAGACCGCCGGATCGAAGGTGACCGTGTAGCGCTTCACGTTCGGGTCGTTGGGATAGACGTCCTCGGCGAGGCGGAGCGTGTAACCGTCTGCGCTGTACCGGAACAGAAAGACATTCGGCGGGGTCCACGGCGAGCGGTCGAGAGCATCGACGAGCTGGTCGGCGTTCTCGCTCTCCGCCCACTGCGCGATGGCGGTTGCGCGCTTGTCGAATTCGGCCAGTGGGTTCGCGTAGTGCGAGGTGAGTCCCTGGAAACCCCAGTAGGGGTAGATCGACAAGAAGCCGAAGTCGGCGGTGAGCACCACGTTGTCGGTGCGCGGCCTGCCGGTCTGCTCACCGATCAGCTTGTCCAGCTCCGCGAAATACGATTCGGCTCCCGCCGGGCGAGCATCCGCGCGTTCGCCGTACCCGTCGGTGTCGGTGTAGGCGGTGGTGATCTCGGTGGCCAGATGGCCCGGGATGCTCTGTGCCATCGCGATGGCCGAGAGGACGGCGAGCGCACCCACGACCACGCGAACGTCGCCGAATCGGCGCACCGCCCAGTGCGCGAGATCGACGACGCCGAAGACGCCGGCCGCGCTCAACGTGGCCACCAGGATGGGTTCGAGACGGAACGAGAGCAGGGTGGTTCCCAACGCGGTCATCAGCATCGACAGCAGGCAGAACACGTAGACCGTCAGCACGGTGACGCCCATCGCCAGGGCGACGGTGCGGGTGCGGAAGCGCAGCAGGATCCACAGGAGACCGATCATCGTGATGGCGCCGACGAGGTTCAGGCCGAACATCGGCAGCGGCAACACCGAACCGCGTTCGGGCAGATAGTGTTCAGCGGTCCCACCGCTGGCCGGGGTGTTGGTCAGGCGTGCCCACAGGTAGGGCGCCCAGACCAGCAGGGCGATAAGGCCGGAGATGACCGCGACGGCGACGAGGCGCCCGGTCACCGCGACCACGACACCACGCCGTCGGCTCCGGATGGCTGCCGACGACGTGGCCTTGTTCGACGCGCCCAGCCACCCCTGCACGGCGAAGTAGCCGGCCAGGAGGACGGCGGTCAGAGCGAACAGTCCGGTGTAGAGGGTGTAGGTCGCGGCCGAGATCCCCAGGAACACCCCGGACGCCGCCACCGCAGGCCAACTCGTCGTGCCGAAGAGCGGGCCCACCGGACCGTCGGCGGCTCGGGTTCGTCCGCGCAGGGCGTAGGTCAGTGTGATCAGCATCGGCACGCCGATCAGCACCAGGATCGCCGCGTAGGGCTCCGGCGAGGCGTACAGCAGTGTGACGGTCGTGACCGCGAGTCCAAGGGCGACACCGCGATCGGCGCCGAACATCCGGATGAACAGGATGACGCCGACGGCCGCCGCGACCGCCATCGACACGATCGCCCACGTCTTGTAGGCCTCCCAACCGGGCTGACCGAGCAGGTTGGCGAAGCGTCCACCCCACCAGAACCAACCGGCCGGGTAATACGGCGGCAGCTCGGTATAGGTCATGTCCGCCAGGTGGGGGCTCGACGTCATCCGCGTCAGGTACTCGGTGCGGAACTCCTGATCGACCGACAACCCGAAGAGGTAGAGACGTGTTGCGCCCAGCGGCATCCCGATGGTCACGGTGACGAACCCCGACATCGCGGCCGCGGACAGCACCGGCACCAGCAGGCGCCCCTTGCCGTACCGGTAGAGGAGCGCGGCCACGACCAGGATGGCGATGGCCAGCACCTGTCCGGCCGTCGTCAGCGACCGGGTGACGTTCGACGAGTTGAACGCCGGCCACTCGACGGTTCCGATGGCCGTCAGCCCCGCCATCGACACCGCGCCGCCGACCACCACGGCGATCACCAGGGACAGTGCTGCCCGCCCGTAGTCGGCGGTCGTCCCGGGCCGGCTCTGGTTGTCGTCGTCGGTTGTTGCTGTGGCGTCGGTGCGATCGGTGGTGGCGGGATGCGTCATCGGTCGACAGCGATCAGATCGGCAGCTTGCGGAAGATCGGCCGCGGGATGTGGCGGAGCACCATCATGATGTAGCGGAACGGTCCCGGCACCCAGACGATCTCCTTGCCCTTGGTGGCCGCGGCCACCGCCAGGCGACCCACATCCTCCTTGTCGACCGTGAGTGGCGCTTCCTTGACGTGCGCCGACAACCGGGTGCGCACCTGACCCGGACGGATGACGAGGACTCGAGCGCCGAAGGGGCGCAGTGCTTCTCCGAGTCCGAGGTAGAACCCGTCGAGTCCGGCCTTGGTGGACCCGTAGACGAAGTTGCTGCGACGGACACGCTCACCGGCGACCGAACTCATCGCGATGATCTGACCGTGACCCTGGGCCTTCATCTTCTCGCCGAGCAGCACACCGACGGAAACCGCGGCGGTGTAGTTGATCTCGGCTTCGGCGACGGCGAGGCCGTGGTCCTGCCAGGCCTGTTCGTCGTCGCCCTGGATGCCGAACGCGACGATCGCGACGTCGACGTCACCGTCGGCGAACGCCTTGTCGATGACCGCCCGGTGGGTGTCGGTGGCACGGGCGTCGAAGTCGATCTGGGTGACCTCGGTGGCGCCGGCGTCCTTGGCCTTCTGGACGGCGGCAGCGGCGGTGGGGTCACCCGGAAGGGTGGCGAGGATGACCCGCGCCGGGCCCTTGCTGAGGTATTCGGCGGTGATGGCGAGCCCGATCTCGGAGCTGCCTCCCAGGACCAGGATGGACTGTGGGACGCCCACGGCGTTGATCATGTGTGTACTCGCTTTCGGTGACGTACAGGTCGGTTGCGCATGAGCGCGTCGGAAACTGGGTGCGTCGAGAATGTCCGCCGCTCAGGCGAGTTCGAGTCGCCGGCCCATGTCCGACATGAACACCCGGTTGGGGTCGATGCGGCGACGGGTCGCGATCCAGTCGTCGATCTCCGGGTACATGGCGTGGAAGCTCTCGGCCGACGTACGCGAGTCCTTGGCGGTGTAGAGGCGACCGCCCATCGCCATGACGCGGCGGTCGAGGTCGTTGAGGAACTCGGCGAGACCGGCCTTGACGGGGAAGTCGAGGCAGACGTTCCAGCCCTTGAACGGGAAGCTCAGCGGTGCCCGGTTGCCCTCGCCGAAGAGTTTGATGACGTTGAGGAAGCTGACGTGGCCGGACGCCTGGATGTGCTCGATGAGTGCGGTGAACTCGCCCTCGTTACCGGTGGGCACGATGAACTGGTACTGGCAGAAGCCGCCCCCGCGTCCATAGGCGTTGTTCCAGTCACCGAACACGTCGAGCATGTGGTAGAACTGCGCGAGATTCTTGACCTTGCCCTCGCTGGGCGGTCCGATCCGGTAGTAGGCCTCGCCGACCGCGGAGAACGAGAGCTTGTTCGCGAGCCCGCGCGGGAAGATGTCCGGGAACCGGACCAGCGGCTTGTTGTTGAACGACAGCGGGTTGTCCCGGTACTTCTCCGGCAGCTCGTCGACACGGGCGAGGTTGCCTCGCGAGAAGGTGCCGCGGCCGAGCTTCGGCGGTCCGCTGATCGTGTCGAACCAGCCCGAGGCGTACTCGTACCCGTCCTCGAAGCCGTCCTGGAGGTGCAGGTCGAGGGTTTCCTGCAGGGAGCCGGTGCGGGCGGTGTCGGCGATGAAGTACGCGCTCTCGGTGCGCTTCATCTGGATCTTCGCGCGCAGCACGATGCCGGTCAGTCCGATGCCGCCGATGGTCGCCCAGAAGAGCTCGCCGGCCGGGTCATCGGCCGACCCGCCCGGCGTGAGGGTGAGGATCCGGCCGTCCGCGACGAGGAGCTGCATCTCGAGGACGTGGTTGCCGAAGCTGCCCTGGCTGTGGTGGTTCTTGCCGTGGATGTCGTGCGCGATCGCGCCGCCCACCGTCACCTGCCGGGTGCCCGGGAGCACCGGGACCCACAGGCCGTGCGGGAGTGCTGCCTGCATGAGCGTGTCCAGCGATACGCCGGCGTCGACGTCGACCGTGGCCGACTCGTCGTCGATCGCATAGATCCTGGTCAGCGGGGTCATGTCGATCGTGAGTCCGCCGCTGTTCTGGCCCGACTCGTTGTAGGAGCGTCCGAGCCCGCGGGCGATGACGCCGCGTTTGAGGTAATCCGGCTTGTCCGCGTTGTCGTCGGCCACCCGGGCGACCGCCTCGGCGATGACCTCGGGGTACGGCGTGGACAGGACGTGACCCTCGATCGGGGTGGTGCGAGACCAGCCCACCAGCTTGCGGGTCGTGATCGGCAGCAACTCTTCAGTAGACATCGCTAAAGAGGGTACCTGGGTGACCGACCTGCACGGACCGTCCGTCCCGAGCCGAGCTGCCGCTCCGTGGCCGCAGCGGCCCGGTGGATCCGTTCGACCGGTGGTCCCCTGACGAGGGTGACGTCGCCGTCTTGCGTCATGCCCACGTCGTCAGGGCCACGACGATCGCGGCCATCGCGATGACGTAGGTCACGGCCCACCAGAGGTCGCGGCCGGGTGTTGGTTGCGGCGGATGAGGGACGGTGGAGTGCTGGGTCATGTCTCGGGCGTGGACGAGTTCGTGTCGGGCGGGGTGCGTGGTGCTGGGTGTGATCTCACGAGGCCGGAGCGGCTCGGTGAACTCGAGCTCGGCCGGCGAGGGGCCTGGTCGATTGCCCGGCCGGGGGGCGTGCGCGCGCGATGTCGGATGCCGTCATCACCTGTGTCCACCACTTTTGGAGCGGGCTCGGGTCGGGCCAGATGATCGTCTCGTCTGCAGTGGGCACGGGGAGCTCCTTTCGGTGAGAGGTGTGTCTGCGTGTGCACAATGCGACTGATTCATGGATAGCACCGCCGGCGGGCGGTTCGCCACCTGTTGCCGGCTGGTTGTTCTGCCGAGACATGGTGCGCCAGTCCAGCACTCGGAGATGGGGTGCGGAGGACGGTCGCAGAGGTCGGTGCGGGGTTGCTCGCGGTGTCCAGGTGTCAGAGCGGTCGTCGGTTCGGCCGCCGGGGTCCATGCCATCGTCGAACGAACCATTGACTGATGGCACTATCCGTGGTGGCATGCATCACAGGGTTGAATCCCGGCGTACGACGAGGAGTCCGAATGGAAGCAGCACTCAACGATGTGACCCGCCCCGATGATGGGGTCGATGAGGTCGCTGCGCGCCTCCTGGCGTCCGCGGCGCGGCTGTCGCGTAACGCGATGACCGAGATCGACTGGGACGGGCCGCTCGATCCGGAGAAGTACGGCTGCAGTCCGGAATGGTCGACGCTCTATGGAACCGCGTACTGGGAAGAGATGACCGAGCAGCAGCGGATTCGCCTCACCCGCCACGAGACCGCGTCGATCATGAGCATCGGTATCTGGTTCGAGATGATGCTGCAGGAAATGGTGATCCGCGACCAGTACCTCGGTGACTATCACCGCCCGGAGTTCCAGTTCGCCCTGACCGAGGTCGCCGATGAATGCCGGCACTCGATCATGTTCGCGAAGACCTCACACAAGCTGACGGGTACCAGTTACACGCCGCACCCACGTCTGGGTCGTTTCGGCAAGCTGTTCATGCGGGTGGCCGGCGGTGAGATCGCTTACGCCGGAATCCTTGCCGCCGAGGAGGTCCTGGACGTGTTGCAACGCGGGTGCATGCGCGACGACCGGGTGCTGCCGCTCGTGCGCACCGTCAACGAGATCCATGTTCTCGAAGAGTCGCGGCACATGCGGTTCGCCCGCGAGGAGGTCCGGCACTCCATGCGTGAGGCGAGTTGGATTCGGCGGCAGCTCAGTTCGGTGATCACCGCGATGGCGGTGTCGTACATCCTCGTGAGTCTCGTCCGCCCGCAGGCCTATGCCGACGCCGGATTGGACCATCGTCGCGCCGTCGGCGAGATGCGCCGCAACCACCATTTCCAGTCGATGGTGCGTTCTGGTTGTGCACATCTGATGGGCTTTCTCGACGACGTCGGTCTGCTCACCCGGCCCGCTGCGCGGATCTATCGCAAGGTCCACATGCTCTGACGGCTCGGCGTCGGTGGGCCCGTCGCTCAGGAATCCTGTTGCGGGGGAGTGATGATCGCGGCATTGACCAGTGAGAGCAGGTCCTCGATTCCGGTGCCGTCGGGCAGCTGGTCGGCGAAGTCGGTCTCCAGCGAGGCCAGGCCGTGCGCCATGGCGAAGGTCGCGATGGCGATGAGGTTCCCCGGCACTCCGCCGCCCCATCCGTCGTCTGCGGCGTCGGAAACCGTGCTCGTGTGCAGTTCCCACGCCCGCGCCCGGGCCGCGACCAGCTCAGCGGCCTTGTTGTCCACCAGGCGGGACCCCATCATCAGCGCGGCCGTGGCGCGGTTGTCACGCGCGAACCGGACATAGACCTGCCCGAGCGTGGCAACAGCCTCGCCCAGTGGCGCATCGTCGGACAGTCCCCCGAGAGCGCGGGTGTGTTCCGCATGGAGGCTGTCGAATCCGCGTACCGCGACCGCGGTGAACAGTGCCCGACGATCTGCGAAGTGGTGAGCAACCGACTGATGGGTGATCCCCACCCGGCGGGCGATGGCGCGCAGGCTCGCCTTCTCCGGACCCGCCTCGTCGAGTTCGGCGACGGCCGCGACGAGCAGCGCCTCCCGGACCTCGGGTGTGGTCCGGCGTCGGATCGGGCAAGCCGGCTTCTGCATGCTCGCGATTATGGCCTACGTCGCCGGCCGATTTCGCGGAGCTGACTTCGGTGGCGCTCGGACTACGTCATCTCGCTGTCAGCGGGAATGCTCCCGAACGACATGCTGAGCTGCGTCGAGAAGGCGGGCCACCGCCTCGTCGTTGCTCGGTAGCTCGGAGTCGACGTCAGCTTCGAGCACGGTGACCGCGGCAACGGTCAAGATGAGCGCCGGATCTACCAGGATCTCGTTCGGCCTCGGGACCGGCGGACGCCATCGGCGCCACCAGGGCGGTAGAACGATTCGCACCGGGAGCTTGCCGGTGCCGTCTCCATCCCCGTCGAAATCTGCCTCTCTGATCTGCGAGACCCAACGTTCAACAGTTCGTTCCAGTCCGGAGTCGTCGCCGCCCGTCGCCGAGGCGACGGAGACCGCGTCCAGCAGCTTTCCGACGATGGTGGCGCCCTCCAGCGCCACCAGGCCGTCGAACCATGGCTGGGGCGTCGGCCCAGTGATCCACGGATCCGGCACCGGTCCCCTCGGCCAGGGGGGTGGACCAGGCCAAGGCCGTGGCCACGGTATGGGAACCGGCGGCGGTGGAATGCGCGGTATGACGGGGCGCGCCACTACGTCAGGGTCGATCCAGTTGTCCCACCACGCTGGCAACTCGAGAACTTGATGGTGTCGGATGATGGTTTCCGCCGCCAGGGCGTAGCGGTCCCACAATTCGTCATCTCGTGCCGTCAATGCTCGGGCGGTAGTTGCTCGCATTTAGCGATCCTTTGATCGGCGTTGGTATTCAGGAAATCGATCATTCTTGTTCCGCTAACAATTATGAGTCAAGCAGGCGAGAACTTGAATCAACTATTCCGAACGTATGAAAACATTGTGACCTGCTGTGGGAACACCGTGCGAAATGGTATTTTACGGAGTATTTCTTAGTTAGGGGAGTTATCTAATCTGCTGAACCTCCACCTATGGCGGACAGGCGAATCGGCAATCATATGCACGAGCAGGCTGGCCGAAGTCTGGTTCAGAGGCAAGCGTGGGTCCCGTGCGGTACCTCAACCGCGACTACTGCACTCACGTCGGCCTCGTCGCCGAGCCCAGTCGGGTTCGCAGCCGGGCGTCACCTCCGGCGAGAACGGCGCTGCCCACGATCATCAGAACGCTGGGCGTTCGTCTGAAACGAATACACCGCGCTGGATGTTGGTTCATGAACAATTGCGACCAGCGGGTCCTCGCACGATTCGAAGAAAACGAGATAGTAGCGGCAGGAGGCGCCGACCCGTTCCGGAGTCATGGGGTGCTGCAATGTATGCCGGGTTTCGGCGGGTGCTCTGCTGGGCACGCGGCGGACAAGACCCCACGACAGGAGCGCCGCAGATGAGCCACCAGCCACCGAAGGATGTCCAGGAAGCAGCCCAGCGCGCGGTCCGGTGGATCGACGACGGCAAGGCGGGCAAGGGGTTCACCGACACCGGCCGCCATCGGGCTCACCAGCTGGCCGAGGGCAAGGATGTCGACGACGACCAGATCCGCAAGATGCGCAACTACTTCTCCCGCCATGAGGTGGACCGGGACACCACCGGGTTCAAGAACGGCGAGGACGGCTTCCCGACGGCCGGACGCGTCGCCTGGGATGCCTGGGGTGGCGACCCCGGACGTCGGTGGGCGAATTCGCAGAAGATCGAGGGGGATTGAGCGATACGGCAGTGCACCCTGGTCTGGTCAGCCGAACAAACCGTCTAGATGGCTGAGCACGTTCCCGAGGTGTGCATCCAAACGTGTCAGGAGGTCGATGCGCTCGCTGTCCCGGTTTCGCCAGTGACGGAGCTCCGCAACGAACACGGCATGACATGCGGCGGCAACCACCATCGGAACGTAGTGGTCCACATGGTCGCCGGCCCGGTTCGCCACAAACGACTCGATCGGCAACCTCCATTGCTCCCAACGTGCCTGCGCGCCCGCGTGGAGATCCGGAGTGGTGTCCAACAGCTGAAAGCGCTCCAACCACACGTCGCTGCTGAAAACGGCAAGGCGCGTCGATTCGAGGACAGCGGTACGGACGGAGCCGAGCACGTCGTCCGCGTCTGCCGACGCTTCCAGGACATCGGCCAGTCGCTCGATCGTCGCGTCGAACTCGAGCCAGATCACCCCCGATTTCGACCCGAAGTAGCGGAAGAATGTCGTACGCCCGATGCCTGCAGCAGCGGCGATGTCCTCGACGCTGACGTTCTCGTAGCCACGGTCGATCATCAATGCGACCGCTGCTTGCTCCACATCTTCTTTCGACGCCGCCGGTGGGCGTCCCGGTGGGCGTCTTCGGGTCTCCATTGCTCCAACTTATGCGGTCACCGCTCGATTCTTCGCTCCGGCGCTGGGCTCCGGCGTATTGTGGTACTCGGTACCACTACTTGCGTCGACCGACCACTCGAGATGTCACCCAGGTCGTTGCAACGCGGGACCCGGCATCGCGTCCGCGATGCATCCGAGCGATGAAGGAGTGTTGGAAATGGGAAAGTTGGATGGCAAGGTCGCCATCATCACCGGGGCTGCACAGGGCATGGGGGCCGCTCATGTACGGCGGTTCGTTGCCGAGGGTGCCAAGGTCGTTTTCACCGACATCAACGATGACGGTGGCCGCAAGCTCGCGGCTGAACTCGGTGACGGCGCGCACTTCATCAAGCATGACGTCACCTCGCTCGACGAGTGGCGCGCGGTCGTCGCCGAGGCGGAGGACACGTTCGGTCCGGTGGACATCCTGGTGAACAATGCGGGCATCTTGGGGCCCATCGAGGACGTCGTCGAGATCGACCCGGATGAGTATCTGAAAGTCATTGCTGTGAATCAGCATTCGCAGGTGTGGGGCATGAAGACCGTGATCCCGTCGATGCGCAAGGCGGGCGGCGGTGCCATCGTCAACATCTCTTCCACTGCCGGCATGGTCTCGATCGTCGGCGCGCCCAACATCGGCTACGTGGGCAGCAAGTTCGCCTCCCGTGGCATGACGAAGCAGGTTGCCGTCCAGTTCGGGCCGGAACAGATCCGCGTCAACTCGGTGCATCCGGGATACATCAAGACGCCGATGATGGAGGCTGCCACCGACGCCGAAGGCGGCGGTATCGCTGCTACCGTTCCCATTCGTCGAATGGCCGAACCCGACGAGGTCTCCAGCCTAGTGTTGTTTCTCGCTTCTGACGACTCCTCGTACATCAGCGGCATGGAGCATGTCATCGACGGCGGATTGACTGCCTCCTGACCTGTTCGATCTGTGACGCGGCGCCGGCTCTCTCGAGAGGGTTCGGCGCCGCCGCTGGTTTCGAGGCCCCTGCATGGGCGCCCGATCTCGCCAGACCTTGCCAATGATCGATGTCACATATAGAGTCCCTGCCACTGGCAGGCTGAGTGGTGCGTCGACCTGGAAACCAGCAGGTCGACGCACTCGACGCCTGATGTCGATGGGGGTCCGATGATGAAGTCCGGTGGGCGCGGTGTCGCGTGGTGGATTGTTCTGGTGGTCGTCGCGGTGATGGCGGTGTCGGCGTTCTACGTGGGCAAACTGCGGTTGAGCGTGATCCCCGACCGGGCGATCGGGCATTCGCCGCCCGCGCCGCAGGCCGGCGTCGTGCGGGACAAGTCGATCGAGTACGTGGTGACCGGGCCGGAGGGGTCGTCCGCGCGGGTGTCCTACATCGAGCCCGGGGGCCGCGTCGTCGAGGACAAGGTGACGGTTCCGTGGCGTGTGGTGCTCCGGACGCGGGAACTGACGACGTCTGCCGGCGTCCTGACCCAGTCCTCTGGTCGCGGCGAGGTGTCATGTGCGGTGCGGGTCAACGGATTCGAGCGCGTACGTCAGGACGGTTCGGGCGCCGATGGCAGCACGGTCGCCAACTGTCTGGTCCCGGTGGCCTAGGTGCGCGGGACGACGGGGGAGCGACAGATGGCCACGACGCGCGAGCGGATCACCGAACTGCGGAAGGGGCTCGCCGCAGAGGTGAGGCGTCCCGCTCGGTTCGACGTGATGCGTGACCACGGTCCGGGACGTCCGCGCCTCGCCCGTTTCCTGTACGCCTGTTCCCTACCGGTCATCGTCGTCTGGCTCGTCGTCGCGGGCGGTCTCAACATCGTTGTGCCTCAACTGGAGTCAACGGTCACCGAACACGCGCAGTCGTTCCTGCCGGACGAGGCGTCGTCGGTGCAGGCGCTGGTCAAGATGGGGGAGTACTTCGGCGGCGGGGGCAGCAACAACTTCGTCTACGTCCTGATGGAGGGCGACGACCCCTTGGGGCCGGAAGCTCGCACGTACTACAACGAGTTGCTGACGACGCTCACCGCTGACACCGAACACGTCAACTCCGCGATGGACCTCTGGTCGAACCCGGACCTCGCTCCGGCGGCCCAGAGTGCTGACGGCCACGTCGCCTACGTCCTGGTGAACCTCGCCGGAAACATGGGCACCGCGCTGGCCATGGAGTCGACCCAGTCCGCACGCGACACCATCGCCGCGACAACGCCTCCAGTCGGAATCGACGTACACATCACCGGGCCGTCCGCGGTGGTCAACGACGAGATGGTCGCGATCAACGACTCCATCATCCTGCTGGTCTCGGTGTGCGCGTTGCTGGTCGGCGCCGTGTTGCTGCTGGTCTACCGATCCGTCGTCACCGCCTTGGTCCCGCTGCTCGGGGTGGGACTGGCGCTGGCCGTGGCCCGCGCCACCATTTCGTTCTTGGCCGAGAACGAGGTCATCAAGGTCTCGATCTTCGCCGCGGCGCTGTCGGCGGTGATCGTCCTCGGCGCCGGCACCAACTACGGGATCTTCCTCGTCGGCCGGTATCAGGAAGCGAGACGCAAGGGACGCGACCGTGAAGACGCGTACTACGACGCGCTGGCGGGGGTCCAGCACATCGTCGTGGCGTCGGCGCTGACGGTCGCCGGTGCGATGGCCTGCCTGGTCGCGACGCGCCTTGCCATGTTCAGCACGTCGGGATTGCCGTGCACCATAGCCATTCTCATCACGCTCGCAGCGGCGCTGACCCTGGGACCCGCGGTTCTGGCGGTGGCCACGCGACTGGGTTTCGTGGAGCCACGGGAGTCGGCGTCACCGCGACGGTGGCGTCGGATCGGCACCACCGTTGCGCGCTGGCCGGGCCCGGTCCTCGCGGCCGCACTCGCCGTTCTCGCGGTGATGATCATCCCGCTCTCGATCTACGCGCCGAGCTACAACGAACGCCGCGCCCAGCCGGCGGATTCGCCCGCGAACGTGGGATTCGCTGCCGCAGATCGGCATCTGCCGCCGAACATCATGGCGCCGAGCGTCCTGATCGTCGAATCCGACCACGACATGCGCAATTCGGCGGATCTGATCGCCCTCGCGCAGCTGACCGATGCCGTCGCCTCGATCGACGGTGTGAGCGCGGTCCAGGGGATCACCCGCCCGCTCGGCCAGACCCTCGATCAAGGCACCCTCACCTCCCAGGCGGGGTACGTCGGCAACAGGTTCGGCCAGATGACGTCGCTTCTGCGGGATCGCATCACCGACCTCGACGCGATCGGTGCGACGATCGACGATCTCGACACCGCCATCGACGGAGTCGACGCGGCGCTGCGGCAAGGGGCGGCCGGTGCGGGGGCGTTGTCCGACGCCACCACGCAATTGCAGCGGACGAGCGAGTCGACGCTGGCGAAGGTCGACGACCTGACGGCCGGGATCGCCCCGGTGCGCGGGATCGTGAACTCGATCCCGCAGTGCCAGGATGTCGCCGCCTGCCGCACCGCGCTGACCGGTCTCTCGGTCCTCGATGACGTTCCCGCCCTGAGAGATTCCGTCCGCGACCTCGCCGGCGGCACCCGTTCGCTGAGCGCAGCGCTGCCCACCGCCGCGCGGCAGATCCCCATTCTGCGCGCCACGGTCACGCAGCTCCGTGAACTCATCGGCCCGCTGCGGACCACCCTGGGTGCACTGCTCCCGCAGGTCGGCGAGATCACCGACTTCCTCGACGAGGTGAGCGACGCGTACTCGGCGGGCAGTCCCGCCGCCGGTGGATTCTTCCTGCCCAGCCAGGCATTGGAGAGCCCGCTCTTCCAGAGCGGCATCCCGTACTACTTCTCCGACGACGGCAAGGCGACACGGATGATCGTCACCCCGCAGCGCGAGGGCTTCAGCCGCGACGCGATGGACGTCAGCGCGGAGGTGATACCCACCTCGTTGGCGGCGATCAAGAACACGTCGCTGGCCGGAGCCACGGTCAGCATCGGCGGACCGGGCGGCACGCTCCTCAACATCGAGTCGTTCGCCCACGAGGACTTCATCGCGATCGTCGTCGCCGCCTTCGCATTCGTGTTCTGCGTGGTCCTGTTCCTGCTGCGCAGCCTCGTGGCCGCACTCGCGGTGATCGGAACCGTCGGGCTCTCCTACCTGTCCGCGATGGGGGTGTCGGTGTTCCTGTGGCAGGGACTCATCGGCAATCCGCTGCACTGGTCGGTCGCGCCCATCGCGTTCACCTTCCTGGTGGCCGTGGGTGCCGACTACAACATGTTGCTGGTCAGCCGCTTTCGAGAAGAGTACGGCGCCGGCGGTGGCACCGGACTGATACGTGCCATGGTCGGAACGGGAAGTGTTGTCACGCAAGCAGGTCTGACGTTCGGGATCACGATGCTGGCGATGCTCGCCAGCTACGCGCACAACGTCGCGCAGATCGGCACGACCGTCGCCATCGGACTCCTCATCGACACGCTCATCGTCCGAACCCTGGTCATGCCGGCGATCGCGCGGCTGTCCGGCCGGTGGTTCTGGTGGCCGACGCCGTTCGTGTCGCTGGCCCCGCGACGCTCGATTGGGAACGAAAGCGTCGCGGAAGGGATTCCTCCAGTCGCGCAACGGGTCTGACGAAGTGCGCCTTCGCAGAGATGACGGCCTACGTCAGCGAACACGGGATCGGTCGACAGGCCCGGTGACGGAAACGTCGTTGGACGCGTGACTCGGCGTGCAGCGACGGGTTTCACTGTCCCCGTCGACGGGCACGCGGTGGGCACAGGCCTGACGACAGGACCGAGGAGGGTCAGTGAAGATCACGGTGTTGGGCGCGCCGAGCAGTGCTGGTGCCTACTGTGTGGGCGTAGAGCGAGCGCCCGCTGCGTTGCGAGATGCTGGTCTCGTCGAGCAGTTGGCGGCCACCGGCGCGGAGGTCGTCGATGCGGGGGATCTGACAACCCGGTTGTGGTTTCCCGACCGCGAGAGTCCGTTCGCGCAGAACCTGAGCGACGAGACGGATGCACTGATCGAGCTCTCCGCAGCTGCGGCCGACCTGCTCGCAGCCGGGCAGCGTCTGCTCGTGCTCGGCGGAAGCTGCACGGTTGCGGTCGGGATGTGCGCCGCGATGGCATTGTGCGGGGAGCGCCCCCGCATCGTCTACGTGGACCGGCATCTCGATCTCAATACGCCACGCTCGACAGCGGAGGGTTCGCTGAGCTGGATGGGTATGGCGCACGCGTTGGCCCTCGAGGGGGCTGCGCCCGAATTGGTCGGCCTCACGAATCGCACGCCGATACTGCACCCGTCGGACCTGGCCTATCTCGGGGTGGATGTGACTCGGGAGACAACCGAGTGGGAACGCGAACAGGCCACTGCGCTGGGACTTGCGATCGTCGATCAGACGAGGCTCTGCGACGACCCTGAAGACGCGGCCCGCGGCGCGCGAAGCATGCTCGCCCCCGGACCGTTCGTGGTGCACCTCGACGTCGACGTGCTCGATTTCCTGGACGCGCCGATCGCCGAGAACGTGAACGGACGGAACAGTGGACCGACGATTGCGGTCCTCGAACAGGCCCTGGTCACGCTCCTGCGAGACCCTGATTGTCTGGGGATGTCGATCGGGCAGCTGGACCCCGCGCACGCGTCAGCGGATCACACCGCGGTACCCCGGCTCGTTGCGGCGCTCGTGTCGGCACTGACCTTCACCTAGGCAGCCCCGGCGCACGAGAACGTCAGCCGATCAGACCGAGACCACCTCGGTCCTGACCTCAGGGACGAGGGGAAACACCTGCTGCGCAATGCGTTCGAGTTCGTCGTGGGCGGGTGAACACTGGATCAGCAGGAGTGTGAGGCCGGCGTCCTGGTAGGCGCGGATCTTCTCGGCCACCACCTCGGGGGTGCCCACCAGTTCCGGGCGGAGGCCGCGGGTTCCGACCGAGTACTCGCGCTTGGTGAGCTCGACGTCGAGCTCGGAGTTGCGCGCGAACTCTTCGAATGACGCGTATCCCGGTGACCGAGGATCGATGGTGGTGATGCGGTCGAGTTCGGCCCGTGCCTCCGCCTCGGTGTCGCGAACGATCACATAGGCCGACATCCCGAACTCGGCCATGTCGCGCTGGTGGATTCGCTGCGATCGGTCGTTCATGTCGGCGATCTTGGCGCGGACCTCGTCGACGGTACCGCCGTGTAGCACATAGGAATCCGCGAACGTCGCAATCGACTCGCGGCCGCCCTCGCTCTCCCCGCCGGCGAAGATCGGCGGCTGGGCGACGGGTTTCGGCGACAGGATCGAGTCGTGGACCGAGAAGTGTTCACCCGCATAGGAGAACGGAGTGTGATTCCACAGTCCACGCAGGATGTCGACGAACTCTTGTGCCTGCCGGTAACGCTCGTCATGCCGGGTGAAAGCGCCACCATACTGCTTGGCCTCCTCCTCCCACCACGCCGCGACGACGTTGAGGGCGAAGCGTGCCGGATCCGACGATGCACCACCTGCGATGTCGGTGATGGTCGCGGACTCCTTCGCGGTGACGGCCGGGAGGTGGAATCCGGCCCGCACCGCCGTCATCACCCGAAGGCGCTCGGTGACGGCGAGGATCGCCGACGACAACGACCACGCTTCGAGGCTGGGCGCGTGAATACCCTTCCGGTCGTTGAGATACAGCTCGGGGACGAGCGTCGTGTGATAGCCGAGACGATCCGCGAGCTGTGACAGTCGCTTCACGTAGTCCCACGTGGCGGGCATGGCCTCGTCGCCGACGTTGCGCAGGAAGCCGCCATAGATCGGAGTCCAGTAACCGAAATGCATGTCAGTCCTTCGTGATCGTGTCGAGAGATGAGCGCAGATCGTCGACCAGGTTGTCGGGACTCTCCAGCCCTATCGACAGTCGAATCGTGCTTCTGCTGAACCCGGCCGACGCCAGGCGCTCGTCGTCGAAGTGGCTGTGGGTGGTGGTGGCCGGGTGCACCACCAGCGAGCGGACGTCGCCGATGTTCGCGACGATCGAGAACACCTGCAGCGAATTGATGAACTTCTCCACTTCGCGCTCGTCGCCGACGAGGTCGAAGGAGAACACCGACCCGGCGCCTCGGGGCAGATAACGTTGCGCAGCAGCGTGCCACGGGTTGCCGGCAAGGCCCGGGTGGTGGACCTGAGTGACCGCGGGGTGTGAATCGAGGAACCGCGCGACGGTCAGTGCCGTCGACACCTGCCTCTCGAGGCGGAGGTCCAGCGTCTCTACACCCTGCAGGAGCTGGAAGGAGTTGAACGGCGAGAGGGCGGGTCCGAGGTCGTGGACGAGTTTCGTCTTCGCGTAGACGAGGAGTGCGCTGCGGTCGCGTCCGAACGTGTCCCACAGAACGAGGTCACCGATCCGCGGATAGGGTTCGGTGAACTGCGGCCACCGCTGCGGTTCCGCCCCGAAGTCGAAAGTCCCGAGGTCGACCACCACTCCCCCGAGTGAGGTCCCGTGGCCCCCGATGAACTTGGTCGCCGAATACACGGCGATGTCGGCGCCGAACTCTTTGGGGCGAAGAAGATATGGAGTAGCGATGGTGTTGTCGACCACGAACGGCACCCCGACCTCATGGGCGATCCGCGCCACGGCGTCGACGTCCAGCACCGAAGCCACCGGGTTGCCGATGGTCTCGGCGAAGAAGGCTCGGGTCTCCGGCCGGGCGGCGTCGCGCCACCCGTCGAGGTCGTCCTGGTCGACGAGGGTCACCTCGATGCCGAAGTCCGCGAAGGTGTCGGTGAGGAGATCGACGGTGCCGCCGTACAACTGACGCGCGGCGACGATGTGCTCACCCGTCTTGGCGAGCGTGAGCAGGGCCACCGCCACCGCCGACTGCCCGGACGCGGTCGCCAGCGCCGCAACCCCTCCGTCGAGATCGGCGATGCGCTGTTCGAAGACCGTTTGGGTCGGGTTGCCGGTGCGGCTGTACAGGTTTCCCGTCCGACGCAGCGAGAAGATGTCGCGTGCCTGGGCGAAGTCACCGAAGTCGTAGGCGACCGACTGGTAGATCGGCGGGATCACCGTGTTCTGTGCGGTACCCGGCGTGTATCCCGAGCGAACCTGGCGGGTCGCGAACCCTGGGGACTGGGGCATGAGTGTGCTCGATCCTTCTCTACGTCGCTGTGGGGATTGTTCGAAACAAAACACTGAATGTTCGACGAACACACCAGTTCTGCTCGGCGTGATCCATATTGTTGTTCGCTCGCCCCCGCATCGGTCAGGGTTGCGTCATCAGCAGTCCGAGATCGACCGGAACGAGGGACACACCGTGAGTACCGAGTGGCTGGAACCCGACGCCAACGCACGAGGTTCGGTGGTGGTCATCGCCGGACGTGGTGAGCACGCCGACGTGTATGGGCGGTTCGCGCGGCGGATCGCTTTCGATGGGTACCGCGTCACGGTCGTGGAGAATGCCCGTGAGTCCGTGGCCCGCGCGCTCTCGTCTTCGCAGATCCCGGGCCCCCTGGTCGTCGTCGGATCAGACAGTGGCGCGGTGACTGCGCTCGACATCGCGCCCGAGTATCCGGCTGTCACCGGGATCGTCCTGGCAGGGCTACTCGTCGACGGTCCGCCGGCCCTCCCGAGCGAGTGGGACGCGGAGCTCGACGCGCGGTCCGCGTGTCCGGTCCATCGTGGCGTACTGGGGAAACCCGATGCGATAGACCGAGGGGCGCTGCAGGAGGCGACGTCCGTCGCGACCCCCGAGTCGCTCGCGCGCGTGACGTCCCCGGTGCTGCTCGTGCACGGCGACGCCGACACGGTGAGCCCGGTCGACCCGGTGCTCGCGGCCTCGACCGCGCTGCCCGACGTACGTCTCACGCTGGTCCGCGGTGGTCGCCACGACATCCTCAACGACGTGACCCACCGCAGCGTCGCCGCGGAGATCGTCCAGTTCCTCGAGCGATTGCGCGAACCCGGAGGCCAGGACCTGCTCCGTCGTGAGCCCGTCCGGACCCTCGCCTCGTAGTCGCGAAGTCAGGACCGAGTCCGCGGACAGCGGTGAGGGGAGAAGTGGAGTGACGGTAGTCACCGACTCGGAGATCGTCGACCCGTCATGGCTGTTGGCGCGGGTGGCCGACCGCCGTGGTGAATTGGCGGATGCGGTCGCTGATCTCGTTCACTCGGGCGAACTCCCCCCGGGGTCCAGACTGCCGACCGTCCGTACGTTGGCGAAGGTCAGTGACCTCAGCGTCGGTTCGATCTTGCAGGCGTGGGGGAAACTCCAGGAACAGGGGATCGTTCAGACCCGGCGTCGTGGTGGCACCGTGGTACTCCCTCCGGAGGACAGCGTTCCCGAGCGGGGACTTCGCGAGTGGCGCGGCGTCGACCTCGCTCAGAATGCCCCGGACCTGGCACTGCAGCCGTCCTTGTCCGACGCGCTGGTCGCGAGTCTCGGCGCCGAGACCCTGAATGTATTCGGCCGCGAGATCATGACCGAACGTCTGCGAGCCGCGGCGTCGCCGACCTGGCCCTTCGAGCCGCAGGCCTGGGCCACCGCCGGCGGCGGCACCGAGGCGCTGTTACTCGCGATCGAGGCCGCGGCGCCCGCCGGATCCACCATCGCCGTGGACGAACCACTCGGACCGGGAGTGCTGGACACGATCCGTGACCTGGGCCTGAACGCAATCGGCATCGGTACCGACGCGCACGGGCCTCGTGCGGACGAACTCGACGCCGCACTTCGGGCGGGAGCATCCGCCTTCGTGTTCCAGCCAGGTGCCCCGTTCGGCGTCGACCACGTCGTCACAGATGAGCGGGCCGGCGAGCTCGCGCGGGTCCTGGAGCGTCATCCTGCTGTCTGGATCATCGAGGACGATTCGATCGGGCCGCTGGAATCAGAACCGCTCCCGTCTCTCGGTGGCGTGTTCCCGGACCGGGTCGTCCGAATTCGGAGCTACTGCAAGGCTTATGGCATCGACGTCCGAACCTCGGTGCTCGGAGGTTCGCGGCACCTGATCGACGCCGCGATGAAGAAGCGCAGTCACGGCGTAGGGTCCAACAGCAGGATCTTGCAGAACACGCTGGCCTATCTGATCGCGAGTGAGGACGCCGAGCGAGCCGTCGCCCGAGCGCGCGAGCGATACGCGTCCCGGCGTGCACAACTGCTGGCCGCGCTGCGCGAGCGGGGCATCGAGGCCTTCGCGGGACCGCGGAGTCTGGTGGTGTGGGTGCCTGTGGAGGACGAGACGGCAGGGCTCGTTGCTCTTGCCCGGCAGGGGATCTCGGTCGGTTCCGGATCCCGGTCGTTCGTCGATGTCCGCGACCGCCACATGCTGCGCATCTCGGCGACCCAGTTACCCGACGACGCCGAGAGTATCCGGCAACTCGCGGACCTCGTGGCGGTGGCCATCACAGAGTCGTCGCGGGAGTTCTTCGATTGACACTGTTTTGTTCGGTCATCTGATCAACATTCGAAATGTGTTCGGAGCAAGCGGAATTTAATACTCGGCGTCCGTCGGTTCTCTGAATATCCTGTGAAACAGACCTTGTGGGTGCACGCGCCCGTAGCCATTTGAAGGAGCACGATCATGTCGAGACGGCAGCTGAAGCTGGGCGCAGTCCTCACTCCGACCGGCGGTCCCGGCCACCCGTACACCTGGCTCGACCCGGAGATCCCGGGCGACGCGAGCGTCGACATCGATTGGTACATCGAATACGCGCGCCTCGCCGAAGAGGCGAAGTTCGATCTGGTGTTCATCGTCGACAGCCAGTTCATCACCGCCGATTCCCCACCGCACTACCTGAACCGGCTCGAGCCCCTGACTCTTCTCTCCGCTCTCGCGGTGTCCACCAACAACATCGGGCTCGTCGGCACTCTGACCACTTCGTACAATCAGCCCTTCAACGTGGCTCGCCGGTTCGCATCACTCGACCTGATCAGCCGGGGACGCGCCGGCTGGAATGTGGTGACGAGTGGTGACGGTGGCACGGCAGGAAACTATGGGCTGGACGAGCACTACGACTACGCCACGCGCTACGGCCGCGCCGCCGAACACCTCGAGGTCGTCCAGGCTCTCTGGGATTCGTACGAGGACGACGCGTTCGTCCGCGACCGGGCCACGAAGCGTTTCCTCGATCCGTCGAAGCAGCACACGCTCAACCATCGCGGTGAGTACTTCTCGGTGACGGGTCCGCTCAACATCTCCCGATCCGCCCAGGGACAGCCGGTGATCTTCCAGGCCGGAGACTCCGATCAGGGACGTGACCTGGGTGCTCGGTTCGGCGAAGGTATCTTCACGCACGCACCGAATTTCGAAGCGGGCGTTGCGTTCTACTCCGACATCAAGTCGCGCGCAGCGGCGTACGGGCGGTCGCCGGAGGAGCTTGTCGTCCTCCCCGGGGCGTTCATCACCGTAGGTGACACCGATGATGAAGCCCGGGAGATAGAGCGCGAGACTCAGCTGGCAGACAACGATTTCCAGCGCTCACTCCGAGAGCTGGGCCGGCCCTTCGGGTGGCACGACTTCAGCCGGTACGACCTCGACGCTCCCTTCCCGCAAGAAGCCCTCGCCGACGCCGAACGAAGCTTCTACACACAGGCGAAGAAGATCACCGAGCTCGCGTCGGCGAACGGCTTCACCCTGCGGCAGACCGTGGAGACGCTGAACGCGCCCAAGAAGTCTCCGTTCACCGGTAGCGCCGAGACCGTGACAAACGAACTGCAGCGTTGGTTCGACGGTCGTGCTCTGGACGGCATCAACATCCACATCGGTCATCCGGCTCAGTTCCGTCGCTTCGTCGGCGAGGTCCTGCCGATCCTCCGGGAGCGGGGTGTGGTCCGGAACGAGTACGAGCACGACACCCTGCGCGGCAACCTGGGCCTGCCGTTCATCGAGAACCGTTACACCCGTGCACGGTCCGAGAACGGCGCGGTGCCCACGCCGATCGACACCGCCGTTCCCGCGCCCGTCTGAACGGCGAACTCCCCGAACATCCCACTCCACGAACACCTCTCCCAACGAAAGCCATCCGATGAAGCTCACCCGCCGCCGCAAGGCACTCGTAGCACTCGTTGCCGTCTCCTTACTGGCGCTCGCGGGCTGCGGGTCGCCGAGCGGTTCCTCCGCCGGCAACGTCGTCAAGTGGGGCCAGTCCGGCCCGCCGCCGGGGGACTGGGACCCGGTCGTCACCGGCGCGACAGGTGCGACCATCAACCTCACGCCGATCTACGAGCCGCTGCTCACCCAGGACGAGAACGGCAATCCCGCACCGGCGCTGGCCGAGAGCTGGAAGTACAACGCCGACGGGACCGCGGTGACCTTCACCCTCCGCCCGGGACTGACCTTCCACGACGGCAGTCCGGTGAACGCAGATGCGCTCAAGTACTACATCGACCGAGCGATCAACCAGGAGAACAGCGCGCTCATCGGGTCGTACCGGAACATCAAAGATGTTGTGGTGGACGACGATCTGAACTTCACCGTCAACTTGAAGAGCGTCGACTACCAGATCCCCTATCTGTTCAGCATTCGCGCCGGACTCATCACGAGCAAGGCGGCGAGCGAGAAGGACGTCGAGGCGCTCAACACCCGCAATCCCGTGGGCGCCGGTCCGTTCAAGGTCGTCGAACTCGTTCCCGAGTCACACATCATCCTGGAGAAGTTCCAGGGTTATTGGGACGCCGACAACATCAAGATCGACCGGATGGAGATCAGATTCGGCAACGATCCCACGAGTCTGGTGTCGTCGGCCCAGACCGGTGTCTACAACTTCGTGACCCTCGACCAGAACCAGGTGCAGCGGGCGCGCGACGCAGGCCTGAACGTCGTCCGGGACATCTCCAAGAACTGGTCGGTGCAGTTCCTCAGTGTCAATCGCAACCTCGAACCGTTCGATGACCCGCGCGTGGTCGAGGCATTCCGAGCCGCCGTCAACTCGCAGGAGTTCGTCGACAAGGTGACCGTGGGAGAAGGTCAGGTCGCGCATCAGCTACTCCCCAAGGGACACCCGCTGTATGCCGAAGAACTCGAGGGTGCGTTCCCGTATGACCCTTCGAAGGCCAGGAGCCTCCTCGCCGCAGCCGGTTACCCAGACGGTCTGGACATCACGCTCGATTCCGCTCCTTTCGTGCCCGATTCCCAGCTCGAGCTGATCCAGTCGCAGTTCGCCGCGATCGGTGTGCGTGTCAGCATCAACAAGAACCCGAACTGGTCGAAGGGGTACTTCGCCAAGAGCCAGGCGTTCTCCACCTACGGGTACGTCGGCCGGAACTCCCAGGCGCAGACGCTGACCGAACACTATGACGTCGGCGGGGTGCTCAATCTCAGTTCCCCGTACTCCCCAGGCGCATTCCAGTCCGCCCTGGCCGCGTTGCGGGCGACGCCGATCGACGCTGCCGACTACCCGGACAAGGCACGGGAGACATCGGTCGCCGGATTCCTGGAGGGCTCCACCATCCCGCTCTACGCACAAGCCATCACCTGGGCGGCGTCGGCGGACCTCTCGTCGGACTTCGACAATCGCGAGGGGTTCCTGAACTGGCGCGGAATCACCGTCGGCGCCAACAGCTGATCGAGACCCTCACCACCGCTCGGCACGATCATCACCGACAAGGACATCCCATGTCTCTCCTTCCTGTTCGCCCCGGACTAGCCCTGTTCGAGGTGCCGCTCACCGAGACGGACGCCGCCGCGGGTTATGACGTGCTGCTCACGAACGCGGTGAGAGCGGAATCGCTCGGTTACCAGACGTACTGGGTCGCCGAGGGCCGGTTCTCCAACATCGGTCTTCCCTCTTCGCTGGTCCTGCTCAGCGCTCTGTCGCAGCGCACACAGCGGCTGCGCCTCGGTACCGCGGTCATCCCGTTGGCATTCGATCATCCACTGCGACTTGCCGAGTCGGCCGCGGTCGTCAACACACTGAGTGGGGATCGGCTCGAACTCGGTGTCGGTAAGGGCAATGGAGGCGGGTTCTCCACCGCCGCGTACAACGTGTACGACCTGGACGAGGCGCAGCGCGAGAGTCTGTATCACGACGCGCTCACGCGGCTGAGGGACGCTTTCCACCTCGAACACGTCTCGGAGGGGCAGGCTTTCGGCTTCTATCCACCCGCAGGGCAGCTACCGCAACGACTGTGGCAGGCGACGTCGAAGCCGGACACCGCGCGTGACATCGGGCGATCCGGAGATGGCCTGCAACTCCACCGATTTGCGCAGGGCGGACCCACCGGCGAGGTGCAGGCGCTCCTCGTCGAGGCGTATGTGAATGAGCTTCCGTCCGACCGCGCACCCCGGATCGGGGTGTCCCGTTCGGTTCTTCCTGCGGAGAGCAAGGAGGACGCGAGACGCCTGTTCGCCGACTACCTCGAGCGCTACCCGACGGCACTGCCGTGGGCCACCCCCGGCTCGTCGCCCGCAGACCTCATGCGCGACTTCTACATCCTGCACGGCACCCCGGAGGAGATCGTCGCCGAACTCGCCGCGGACTCGGCGGCGAACGCGGCGACCGACTACCTCTTCAGCGTGCCGCTGGGCCTGTCCGATCACCACTATCGCGAGAGTCTGGCGGTGATCGCCGAGGCGATTCATCCCCAGCTGCCGGCGGCGCCGTACTCCGACGCCGGCCTGGCGCACGCTGCCGCGCCGGTCGCGGTCGGCTGAACCCGGTCACCGAGGAGAAGCCATGGTCATCGCACAGGTGAGCGAGCCTCGCAACCGAGAACCCGTAGCCCCGACTCCGAGCAGTGTCCGGCCACGGCGTCGGAGTTCGCGAACGGCGACCGCACGACGTATCGGGGCCACTGTCCTGCGTTCGATCGGGATCTTCATTCCGGTCTTCATCATCGCCACCTTCATCACGTTCTCGCTGCAGGCGATCAGCGGCCTCAGTCCGGCCTATCTCCAGGCGGGTGACAATGCCACGCCCGAACTCGTCGCCCAGATCGAACGCGAGTGGGGACTCGACCGTCCCTTCCTGATCCAGTACTTCGACTGGTTCGGTTCGGTCCTGCGCGGAGATCTCGGCAACAGCTGGCACAACGGGTTCCCGGTGTCGGAGATCCTCTTCGACCGCGCGCTCATCAGCCTGTCCATCGCGGGCTTGGCACTTGTCATCGGAGTGGTGGTGGGGCTGCTGCTCGGCGGATTGGCGGCCTCTCGACCGACCTCGCTCCTCGACCGGTCGATCACCGCCTTCTCCACCCTGATCTCCACCATGCCGCCGTTCATCGTGGGCATCCTTCTCGTGTCGATCTTCGCCGTCGGTCTCGGATGGTTCCCCGCAGCCGGATACACGCCGATGTCCGAGGGCTTCGGGTCCTGGCTCTGGTTCGCCACCCTGCCCGCGATCGCCCTCAGCGTCGACACCGTGGCCGAGGTCGCACGCCAGACACGAGTCGGCCTCGTCGACGCCTATGACCAGAACTACATCATCGGCGCACAGGTTCGTGGGCTCGGATCCCGACGCATCTTCTTCGTCCACGCCCTCCGGAACGGTATCGGCCCGACTCTGGCGCTCCTCGGACTCAAGTTCCCCGCGCTGCTCGGTGGCGCGGTCGTCACCGAGGCCATCTTCGGTATCGCGGGGTACGGCAGGTTCGCGGCCGACGCGGCACAACGGGGCGACGTGCCCGCGGTCCAAGGCGTCCTGGTCATCTCGATCGTGTTGGTGGTCGGGTTCAACCTGATCGTCAACATCCTCCTGAACCGACTGGTGCCCGCGTCGACGAGAGGTCTCTGACATGATTCGCGACATCTGGGCGGTCCGCAGCGGCCGCGTTGCCCTGATCGTCATCGGCATCGCCTTCTTCCTCGTCGTCTTCGGCCCGCTACTGGCGCCGTACGACCCGTTGGAGGGCTCGCCGGACATTCTCGCCGGTCCCTCGGCCCAGCATTGGTTCGGAACCGACTACCTCGGTCGCGACACCCTCAGCCGACTGCTGGCCGGAACCCCGTTGAGTCTGCTCAGCGCTGTCCAGGTCGCGGTGATCGGACTCGTGATCGGCGCCGTGCCCGGCGTGTTGTCGGTCTACTCGGGCCGGGCGTTCGAATGGTCGACGCTCCGCCTCGTCGACACCCTCGTCGCACTACCGTTCCTCGTCTTCGCCGTTGCGGTGACCGCATTGCTCGGTAACGCTGTCACGCAGGCGATGATCGTCGTCGGTGTGCTCACCGCGCCCGCCTTCTACCGTGTCGCCCGCGCCGCGACGCTCGCGGTGGCACATTCTCAGTACGTCGAAGCAGCCCGTATCGCCGGCGCCGACGTGTCCTGGATCGTGCGGAAACATGTGGCCAAGAAGGTTCTCCCGGCGGTCGCGGTCGTGTTCGCGAGCACCCTCGGGATCGGACTCATCACCGTCGCGGCGCTGAGCTTCCTCGGCATCGGTGTCCAGCCGCCCGCCCCGACCTGGGGCGGAATGCTCGCTTCGGACCTGGGGTACCTCACCTTCCGTCCCTACGCCCCGTTGATCCCGGCGATTCCCATCATCATCGTCGTCTGGGCGTTCAACGTTCTGGCCGACGTCATCCGCGATGTCCGAGGCGTCTCCGGCCGTCAGCTACTCACTCGTCCGCGTCGCCGGGACGCGACCACGGCGCCATCCGCCACGACACAGGGAGCCTGACCGCGATGTCGACCCAGACAACCTTGCCCCAGACAACTTTGCCCCAGACAACCGCGGCCCAGGCGACTTCGGTCCGGATGTCCGAGACAAGTTCCGAGACAAACGATTCCACCACTCCGGAGACCATCCTGCGTGTGGACGGGCTCCGCATCACCGACGAGGTGAGTGGCTCCGTGCTCGTGGGCGGAGTCGATTTCGAACTCCGACGGGGTGAGACTCTCGGCATCGTCGGCGAGTCCGGCAGTGGAAAGTCCATCAGCCTACGAGCGGTACTCGGTCTGTTGCCGAACGGCCTGTCGATCACCGGAGGAACGATCGAACTGTTCGGTGAGGACATCTCCGGTCACAGCGTGACGGACTGGAACCGTCTGCGCGGCACCGGGATCACCGCCGTCTTCCAGGACCCGGGGTCGTATCTGAACCCGTCCATCTCGATCGGGAAGCAGATCGCGGAAGTCCTGCGGGTCAAACGTGGACTCGGACGTAGAGCCGCCGGCCGTCGAGCGCTCGAATTGCTCGACGAGGTGCGAATCCGGGAGCCCGAGTGGGTATCTCGTCAGTACCCGCATGAGCTCTCGGGCGGGATGCTGCAACGGGTCGCCCTCGCCATCGCGGTCTCGCTCGAGCCTCGCATCCTGATCGCCGACGAAGCGACGACAGCCCTCGATGTGACCGTTCAGGCCGAGGTCCTCGACCTCATCGCCGATCTCGTGGAACGACACAACCTCTCGCTCATCGTCGTATCGCACGACCTGGCGGTGGTGTCCCAGGTCGCCGGCCAGGTGATCGTCTTCCGTGACGGCCTCGTCGTCGACCGTGGTCGCACGTCTGATGTCCTCCATCGCCCGAGCCACGACTACACCCGGATGCTCGTCGACGAGCACGAACGCTACGGCATCGGCAAGTACACGACGGAGATCGCACAGACGGGGGCCGCACATGTCGTCTGACCGGACACCGCTTCTCGACGTCAGGGACCTGGGGGTGAGCTACGGTCGCGGACATCGTCGCCAGCAGGTGCTCCGCGACGTCAGCTTCACGATCGCCCCGGGCGAGGCTCTCGGTCTGGTCGGCGAGACCGGTTCGGGCAAGTCCACCATCGCCCGAGCTGTCCTCGGCCTCGTCGACGTCGACGCCGGGGAGATACACATCGACGGAGACGAGGTGACGTCCTTCGACCGGGCGCGCTGGCGGGCGTTCCGCCGAGAAGGCATCGTGCAGTACGTGTTCCAGGACCCGCTCCGCAGCCTCGATCCGGAGCGGACGATAGCCCAGTCGCTCGCCGAACCCCTCGAGATCAGTGGCCGATACCGCCGCGACGAGATCGAGGCCAAGGTCGCGGCAAGACTCGCGAGCGTCTCGCTCGACTCCGATGTCCTCGGCCGGTTTCCCGCCGAGATCTCCGGCGGCCAGCGACAACGGGTCGCGGTCGCACGTGCGCTCATCACCGATCCGCGGTTGATCATCCTCGACGAGCCGGTCAGCGCTCTCGATTCGGCGAATCGGGTCAATGTGATCGAGATTCTCGCCTCGCTGCGTGACAGCGGCACCACACTGCTGTTCATCTCTCACGATCTCGGATCGGTGGCCGGCGTGACCGACCGTCTCCTCGTTCTCTATCGCGGTTCGATCGTGGAAGACGGAGCCACCGACGAAGTGCTCCGTCGGCCCGATCACCCGTACAGCCGACTCCTCGTCAAGTCCGCACCGACCCTGCGTGGCGGGGCCACCGATCGGCTGGAACGCGAGCGGCTTCGGCAGCTGGTCGCCGAGCACGACGGCGCCGTCTGACCCCGATCGAAGAGCAGCTCGTGCCGGGGTCGCCTACCGGGGCAATCCGAGTGCGTCCGCACCCAGGACCGCGGCCGCGGCATTGCGTCCCGGGATGCCGCTGACCCCGCCGCCGCGACGAGCGCCCGCGCCGCACAACAGCACTCGCGGATGGGGTGTCTCCACGCCCCAGCGGCCGACCTCCGACGCGGTCTCGGCCCACGGCCACTGCAACGGCCGGTGGAAGATGTGCCCGCCGGGTAGTCCGACGGCCTCCTCCAGGTCCTGCGGCGTCTTCGCCTCGATGCACGGCCGGCCGTTCAGATCGTGGGCGATGACAGATTGAATCGGTTCGCCGAGTACAGAATTGAGAGAAGCGAAGGTTGCGCCGACGGCGTGCTCGACGGCTCCGGGTTCGTCGAACACCTCGGGCGGCATGTGCAGGCCGAACAGGGTGAGCGTGTGTTTGCCCGCGAGCTCCGGACCGAGGATCGACGGGTCGGTGAGTGTGTGGCAGTAGATCTCGCACGGTGGGAGAGCGGGCACCTCACCGCGATCGGCCTGCCGCCACGCATCGTGCAGTTGCGAGGCGGTCTGGTTGATGTGGAAGGTCCCGGCGAACGCCGCCGCCGGCGGGACCGACCCGTCGCGGAGTCGTGGTAACCGGTCGAGCAGGAGGTTGATCTTGAGCTGCGATCCGCGCACCTCGGGCTCGCAGGGGATCGGCGTCCCGTCGAGGAAGGTGTTGAACACCTGTGGCGCGCACGCCGCGTAGAGCATCGAGCCGCGGAAGGTGCCGCCGGTCGTCTCGACGGTGCCGTCTCCGGGATCGACGCCCGTGATCTCGACTCCCGTCACGATGTCGGCGCCTGCCGAGGTAGCGGCCTGATAGAGAGCGCCGGACACCGCGCCCATCCCGCCGACCGGGACGTCCCAGTCCCCGGATCCGCCGCCGATGACGTGGTACAGGAAGCAGATGTTCTGCCGCAGGGTCGGATCGTCGAGGTCGGCGAAGGTGCCGATGAGTCCGTCGGTGGCGGCGATCCCGCGGACCAGGTCGTCGTCGAAGTACTGGCGCAGGAGCGTGCCGAGCGGCAGCGTGGTGAGCGCCTCCCACAGTTCGGCGGTCGAGGTGTCGGTGGCGAACCCGTCTGGGCCGACGACGAGGTCGTGCATCTCGGCGGCGGTGCGCAGCGGCTGGATCATGGTCGGGAACACGCGGTCGGCGATCACGCCGAGCCTGCGGTAGAACGACTGCCATGCGGTGAAGCCGATGTCGGAGCCGGTCACCTGCCGGAACGATGCGGCCGTCGCGACGTCGTCGAGGTTGTCGACCAGGATCGCGCGCGCCGGGTCGGACGGCAGCGGGGTGTACGACGAGTAGCGCCGGCGGATGAGCGAGATGTCGAGGTCGAGGTCGGCGATGATCTCGCGCGGCATCAGCGAGACCAGGTACGAATACCGCGACAACCGCGCGGGAAGACCGGCGAACGGCGTCGCGGACACGGTGGCGCCGCCGACGTGGTCGGCCTTCTCCACGACCAGCACGCGGCGTCCGGCCCGGGCGAGGTACGCCGCCGCCGTCAGCCCGTTGTGACCGGCGCCGACCACGATGTCGTCGTACGACGAGTCTTCGGTGCCCATCCGACCAGGGTTCCAGATCGACAGACGACGCAGGACGTGGTTGTCGACATATCCTGATTCGGTGGACATCCCCTCGGTCGAGCTCAGCAACGGAACCTCGATCCCCCTGGTGGGGCTCGGCACCTACAACATGCTCGGCCGCCCGGGTGTCACTGCCGTCGGGTCGGCGATCAAGTCCGGGTACCGGCTCGTCGACACCGCGCCCAGGTACAGCAACGAGCTGAGCGTGGGGATGGGCCTGCACGGCACCGGTGTCCCCCGCGAGGAGATCGTGGTGCAGACCAAGCTCGGGGGCGGCGATCAGGGCTTCGACGAGGCGATCAACGCCGCGAAGGAGAGCGCACGGCGCCTGGGTGTCGCGCACATCGACGTCTACCTCATCCACTGGCCCTGCCCGAGCCTCGGACGCACCGTCGACTCGTGGAAGGCGCTGCTGACGCTCGCCGACGAGGGCTATGTCCGCACCCCGGGGGTGTCGAACTTCAAGGAACATCACCTGCAGATGCTCTTCGACGAGACGGGGCGGTGGCCGGTCCTCAACCAGATCCAGTGCTCACCCGCCCTGGCGCGAACCGAGCTTCGGGAGTTCATGGCCGACAAGGGCATTCACGCCCAGGCCTGGCATCCGACCGGCCGCAAGGAAGGGCTGCTCGCCGATCCGGTCATCCTCCGGATCGCCCGCAAGTACGGCAAGTCGCCTACCCAGATCGCGCTTCGATGGTCGGTGCAGAACGGCATCAGTGTCGTCCCGAAGTCTTCGCACACCGGCCGGCAGGTCGAGAACGCCGACCTCTTCGATTTCGCTCTCGACCCCGCCGACCTGGCCGAACTCGCCACCCTCGATCGCGGCGAGCATGCCGCGCGCGACTCCGACGTCGACGAGGAGTTCTGACCCGCTCGTCGACCGGGCGTCGTTCCACGTCGACCGTGCGTCGTTTTCCGTCGACTGGGCGCTCCCGGGTCAGCGAATCTTGAAGATGACCATCCGCTGGACGACGAAGTTGATGACCGTCGCGGTGCCCTGTGCGATGACGTAGGCCGCGAAGCTGTAGAGCAGCGTCTCCTGCCACGCATGCGACAGGGCGGTGTAGATGCCGACGTTGACGAAGTAGGTCACCAGATAGAGCGCGATGACCGACACGAACCTCGCCATGCTCGGTTCGGCCCTGAACGTCCATCGACGGTTCAGCAGGTACGCGACGGTGGTGCCGAGGATGAAACCCGCGGACTTGGCCGGCCAGAACGGCATGTCCAGGCCGTACTGCAAGAGGATCGTCAGCCCGAAGTCCAGGAGCCCGGAGAACGCGCCGGTGATGACGAAGCGCACGAGCTGGGTCTTCAGGCCGACGTTCGTCGACGCCTCTTCGTCGTCGAAGGGCAGCTCGATCGGCATCGGCGCATGCCGCGTGGCGAAGTCGTCGTGGCTCGGTTCGTCGTCATCGCGGACGTGGTCACCAGGGTCGGGTCGAGACACGCTGACACCCTAGCCGACGACGTTCGCGGAGCGCCGACGGGCGCGAGGGGAGCCGGACGCGAGCTCGAGACGCACAGTCGACGGAATCCGACGCCCAGTCGACGAAAAACGACGCCCAGTCGACGGGATCGGACGCACGGTCGACGGGTCACGCCCGTTGCGGGACCTCCGGCGGGATGGCCGCGAGCAGCTTGCGTGTGTAGTCGGTCGCCGGGTCGTGCAGGATCTCCGATGCCGGTCCGGTTTCGACGACCTTCCCGTCCTGCATCACCGCGACGGTGTCGCTGATCTGCTCCACGACGGCGAGATCGTGGGCGATGAACAGGTAGGTCAGCCCCTTCTGACGCTGGAGCTCGGCGAGCAGGTCGAGCACGCTGGCCTGCACCGACACGTCGAGCGACGCCGTCGACTCGTCGAGGATCAGCACCTCGGGGTCGGAGGCCAACGCACGGGCGATACTCACACGCTGCCGCTGGCCGCCGGACATCTCGTGGGGATAGCGGTCGAGGAACGACGCGTCGAGGCTGACGTCGGCGAGCAACTCCTCGGCACGACTCCGCGTTCCGTCCCGGCCGTCGGCGAGGCCGTGCGTCCGGAGCGGCTCCGCGATCGACGCGGCGACCGTCATCCGCGGATCGAGTGAGGCGGCCGGGTCCTGGAAGACCATCGCGACCCGGCGTCGGAGCAGGGCTTCGTCGCCGCCGCCGACTCCGACGGCCTCCACGTCGCGGCCGTCGACAGCGACCGTCACGCTGCCCCGCACCGTCGTGCCCTGGCCGGAGGTGATGAGTCCGGTGATGACTCCCGCGATCGTCGACTTGCCCGAACCCGATTCGCCGACGATGCCGAGCGTGCGGCCCCGGGAGACCTGCAGGTCCACTCCGTCGACGGCGTGTACCACGTGGCGTCCCGAGGGGCCGCGGACCACATAGTCGACGCCGAGCCCGGTGACACGGAGCAGCGGGTCGTCGTCGATGCGCTTGGCGAGGGCCGGGGCTCCGCGGCGCTCGGACACCTTGCTCAACAGGGGGCGGGAGTCCAGCAGCGTGCGGCTGTAGTCGTCCTGCGGGTCGTCGAAGAGTGTGGTGACGTCGCTGCTCTCGACGATCCGCCCCGAACGCAGGACCATCACACGGTCGGCGATCCGCCCGATCACGCCGAGATCGTGACTGATCCACACGACCGCCATCCCGCGCTCGCGCTGCAGCTTCGCGACGAGGTCGATGATCTGTGCCTGCGTGGTCACGTCGAGTGCGGTGGTGGCCTCATCGGCGATGAGCAGTTCGGGATCGCAGGCCAGTGCGATCGCGATCATGACGCGCTGTCGCTGGCCGCCGGACAACTGATGGGGGTAAGCGCGCAACCGGCTTTCGGGGTCGGGCAGGTTCACATCGCGCAGCAGCGTCAGGGCGCGTTCGCGTGCCTCGCCCCGTGTGAGCCCGAGATGCCGACGCGGCCCCTCGGTCAGCTGCTGCTCGACGGTGAGCAGGGGATTGAGGCTCGACGACGGGTCCTGGAAGACGAAACCGACGCGCGAACCGTGCAGAGCCCGAAGTTTCGCTGGCGTGGCGCCGACGATCTCGGTGTCTCCGAGGACCGCCGATCCGCGGACGTAGGCGCTCGGCGCGTCGAACAGTCCGGTGGCCGACAGCACGCTGAGCGACTTGCCCGACCCGCTCTCCCCGACGATCCCGAGCGTCTCGCCCGGTGCGACGGAAAAGCTGATGCCGTGCACGATCTCTCGCGGACCGACTCCGACGACGAGGTCCTCCACCCGCAGTACCGAGCCGTCGGAGTCGACGCGCTTCCCGGCCGACGGTGTTGTCGCCGTGGGCGACCTGCGCTCGTACCCCCGGTTGCGCAGCAGCGTGCGCTGGCGCGGGTCGAGCACATCGCGGACGCCGTCGCCGATGAGGTTGAACGCGAAGACCGTCACCAGGATCGCGAGACCGGGGAAGACGCCCATCCACCAGGCGGTGGTGATGAACCCCTGTGCGTCGAAGAGCATCCGGCCCCACGACGGATCCGGTGGTTGCACGCCCAGACCGAGGAACGACAGTGCCGCCTCCGACAGGATCGCGAACGCGAGGGAGATCGACGTCTGGACGATCACCGGACCCGAGATGTTCGGGAGCACATGGCGTGTCAGGATGGCCGGCGTCCGCACGCCGATGGTTCGTGACGCCTGGACGTACTGGGTCTGCCGGACCCGCAGGGTGTCGGCACGCGCCACCCTCGCGAAGATCGGGATGTACACGACGCCGATCGCGATCATGGCCGAGGTCACCCCCGGCCCCAGGATCGCCACGATCGCGAGCGCGAGCAGCAGCACCGGGAACGAGAACACCACGTCGACGATCCGCATCAGCGCGGTGTCGAGCACCCCGCCGGCGAATCCGGCGACCATCCCCATGATCACGCCCACGGTGAGCGAGATCGCCACCGCGATGACGGCGACGCGCATGCTCACGGATGCGGCGAGCACCACTCGCGAGAAGACGTCGCGACCCAGGTCGTCGGTGCCGAAGAGGTGCGACCAGCTGGGTGCCTGCAGCGCGTTCGGGACGTCGATCTCGTTGGCGCCGTAGGGCGCGATGAGCGGACCGAACACCGCGCACACGAGGACGACCGCGATGATGATCAACCCGATCACCGACGTGCGGTTGCGCAGCAGCAATCGCCACGCCGAATCGGTCGACGCGCCACCGCTCGGCTCGGCGGTGGTGCCGGCGCCGGGCTCGGGAGGGTCGGGTGCGGTGAGGGTCATGACAGGCGAATCCTGGGATCGATGACGGCATAGAGGATGTCGACGACGAGGTTGACGACCAGGAAGATCACCGCGATGAGCAGGATCGCGCCCTGCAGCACCGGGTAGTCGCGGGCGGCGACCGAGTCGTAGACCAGCAGACCCAGTCCGGGCCAGGCGAACACGACCTCGACGACGATGACACCGCCGAGTAGACCCGCGAACTGGATACCGGAGATCGTCAGCACCGGCACGAGCGCGTTGCGGCCGACGTGATCGAGCAGAACCCGCTTGGTGTTCAACCCTTTCGACTTCGCGGTTGTCACGAACGGTGCGTTCACCACGTCGAGCACCGACGACCGCACGTACCGGGTCATGATCGCCCCGGTGACCACCCCGACCGTGATCGCCGGCAGCACCAGGTGTTCCAGCCAGCCGAGCGGGTCATGGGCGAAGGGTTGGTATCCGGCCGACGGCAACCAGCCGAGCGCGGTGGAGAAGAGGCCGATCAGCAGGATGCCCATCCAGAAGTCCGGGACGGAGATGCCGAACTGGCTCACGACCCGAATCACGTTGTCGGCGAGCCGTCCCTCGCGCAACGCGGCCACGAAACCGAGTGGCAGTGCGATGAGCAGCGCGACGGCGATGGCGGCGGACGCCAGCGTGATGGTTGCCGGCAGCCGGTCGAACAACATGGTGGTCACCGGCTCGCTGTTGCGGAAACTGACTCCCAGGTCGCCGGTGAAGGCGCTTCCGACGTAGTCGACGAGCTGGGTCGCGAGCGGTTGGTCCAGACCCGAGGCGCTGCGAAGGGCCTCATAGGATTCCGGCGTGTAGCGGGTGCCCAGCGCGATCCGCACGGGATCGCCCGGGACGATCTGCATCAGGAAGAACACCGCGACGATCACGCCGAGCAGCACGGCGACCGTGTAGAGCAACCGCACGAGGATGAAGCGCAGCAGCGGCGAGTGCAGTGCGGTCATCTCAGCTCCTCTCCAGCCGGGCGTCGCGGAACCGGATGGCCTTGTCGGAGCGGACGACGTATCCCTGGAGCTGTTTCACGAAGGCCTGCGTCGACGAGGGGTTGTAGAGGTACAGGTAGCTCACGTCGTCGGCGATGATGCTCGCGGCGTCGGCATAGATCCTCTTGCGGGCCTCGATGTCGAGTTCGGTGCGGCCGCTGTCCAAGAGCGCGTCGACCCTGGGGTTCGAGTACTTCTGCGCGTTCGAGGTGCCCTCGGAATGGTGCTGGGCGTAATAGAAGTCCTCCGGGTCGATGTTGCCGAGCCAGCCGAGCAGCAAGGCGTCGAAGTCGCCGGCCGCCTGGCGGTCGAGCCACGCCCCGAAGTCCAGTTGTTCGATCGCCACGTCGATCCCTACGTCACCGAGGTTCGACGCGATCACCTGCGCCGCCGTCACCGTCTCGGGGTACTCGGTGGTCACCATCAGTCGCATGTCGAGCCCACGGATGCCGGCCTGCCTGAGCAGTTCCTTGGATCTCGCGACAGCCGCGTCGCGGTCGAGTCCTGCGGTGTAGCGGTCGTAGGGGGCGAACCAGGGACTCGTCGACGGGATCGCCAGCTCGTTGGGCGTCGCGGTGCCGTATCCGACGACCTGGGCGATCGACTTCCGGTCGATGGCGTACGCAACCGCTTGGCGCACCCGGGTGTCCGCGAACGGCGTGGCGTCGAAGTTCATCGTGACGTACCAGTAGTCGTTGGCGACCACGGTGCCGACGTCGAGTGTGTCGTCGCGGCGCAGGATGCTCAGCTGCTGTGCGGGAATGGCGTCGGTCCAGTCGATCTCGCCGGATCTCAGTGCCGACACCGCGGTGGTGCCCTGCGAGATGAAGCTGAAGTGGACTCCGTCGACGGCGGGCGCGCCACCCCAGTAATCGGGATTGGACGCGAGCACGATGGACGCACCGGGCGACCGCGAGACGAAGGAGAACGGACCTGTCCCCACGGGTTTGGTGGCTATCTCACCCGATTCGACGTTGCGCCGGTTGACGATGGCCAACCCCTTGAACCCGCCGATGCTGGTGAGGAGGTTGGGCGTCGGTGCGTTGACGGTGAATCTGACCCGGCGTTCGTCGAGTGCGGTGATCGACTCGATGGCCTCGAGTTTGTATGCGTTGGAGAGCTCTTCGTCGATGATCCGGCGGAAGGAGTATTCGACGTCGGCCGCGGTGAACGGGTCGCCGTTGTGGAACGTGACCCCGTTGCGCAGCGTGAAATCCCATTGCCGGCCGTCGGCGCTGATCTCCCAGCTCTCCGCCAGGGCTGGGCGCATCTGCAGCTGATCGTCGGGTTCGACGAGCGTGTCGAACACGTTCTCGAGTACCTCGAAGGTGAAGTAGGAGCTCGACTTCTGCGGATCGAGCTGGTCGGGTTCCCCGGCGATGGCCGCCTTGATGGTGTTGGCGTTGTCCGACGATCCACCACCGCACGCCGCCAGTGCCGACGCGCCGAGGAAGGCGGTTCCGGCGACTCCGGCGACGCGGAAGAATCCTCGCCTGCTCAGCGACGACGACATCGACCCGTCGGCCGAATCGGTCATCGCTGTCCTCCCGCCCGAGGTGTTCACTCACCGGGGTTTGCACACTTGTCCGTCCGTGCAGTCTGCCGCAGGGCGAGGGGTGGTGCAACAGCGGACGCGGTGGCGCGTCGGGCCGGTGCGTTGCTCCGGGGGCGGTGGGCGGACCCCTATCTCAGCCGTTGACCTTGGCGATCACGTTCTCCGCGTACCAGTTCAGATGGTCGATCTTGGTCTGCAGCGGCTCGGTGTCCTCGCCCATGACGTACGGCAACCGGAAGCCGACGATCACGTCGGTGATCCCCTTGTCTTCCAGGCGCTTACAACCATCGACGGTATAGGCGTCCATCGAGATCACGTGAATCTCGAATGGATCGTTCGTCTTTCCCTCGGCCTTGCGGATCTCCTCGATCCGGTCCAGCAGCGTCTCGAGTTCCTCGGGCGGGCCGCCGCCGTGCATCCACCCGTCGCCGCGGATGACCGCACGACGCAGCGCGGCGTCGGCGTGCCCGCCCACCAGCAGCGGGATGGGTTCGGTGGGTGCGGGGGTCATCTTGATCTTCGGGATGTCGTAGAACTCGCCGTGGAACTCGAAGTACTCGCCGGTGGTGAGTCCGCGGATGATGTCCATGCACTCGTCCATCCGCTTACCGCGACGCTTGAAGTCCACGCCCATGAAGTCGTAGTCCTCGGGCCAGGGGCTCGTGCCGACACCCATCGCGAACCGGTTGTTCGTCAGATAGGCCACCGAGCTTGCCTGCTTGGCGACCAGCGCCGGCGGGCGGACCGGGAGTTTCACCACGAAGGGGGTGAAGCGGATGGTCGAGGTGACCGCGCCGAGCGCCGCCGCCTGGATGAACGTCTCGATGAACGCTTTCCCGTCCAGGAACTCGCGATTGCCGTCCGGGGTGTACGGGTACTTCGCGTCCGACTCCTCCGGATACGCCAGCGAATCGGGAATGGTGAAGCCGGCGTACCCGGCCGCCTCGGCGGCCTGCGCGAGCGGCGCGTAGTACGACGGGTCGGTCATGGCCTCGGCGAAGGTGAACCGCATCATGCTCCTCGGGACGGCAGTGGAACTCCCATCACAGTAGAACACGTTCTAGTTAGGCAACATGCTGTTCGGCATCGTCGCAGGTTGGGCGGATATCAGGCCGTGGGTCGAACCTCATTCTCGGTGACGAGGAACCAGGTGATGTCGGCGATGAACTCTTCCTCGTGTACCCGCAAGGCGTCGGCCTCGGGTGACGCGAAGGCGGTCGCGACAGCGGCGACCGAGGGGAAGTAGAGCTCTGCCATCCCGTCGTGAGGCCACTTCTTGCGGTGCTCGATGGCGGGGTTCTGGATGTAACGCTCGACCCCGGGCATGGCCCACACGTACTTGGGGTGTTCCACCTGCCAGCTGTGCAGGAACTGCTCACGGCTGATGTCAGGGCGGGATGTGATCAGGGCTATGACTTTGACTGACATCTGACTTCCTGGATGTGTGTGGCGTTCGGGTGTACGGCGAAGCCGACGCACCGCATCACAGCGGTGCGCCGGCTCCCGAAGGCGGTGCTGACTCCGACGATCGGTGCTGACTATGACGAACGGTCAGCGCGAGGCGAGTTCCGACGACCACGCCGGGTAGTCCACGTAACCGCGGTCCCCACCGGAGTAGAAGGTGGATTCGTCCGGAGCGGTGAGCTCCAGATCGTCACGGAGTCGCCGAACGAGGTCGGGGTTGGAGATGAAGTAGCGGCCGAAGCTCACCAGGTCGGCACCTCGTTCGATCGAGTCCTGCGCGGACGAGAGGTTCGCGTACTGCGAGCTCCCGACGGTGGCCGGGTTGACGATGAGCGGTCCCGTCCACTTGTCGCGGATTAGCTCCGCCACGTCCGGCGACGCGGTCTCGAGCGTGTGCAGGTATGCCAGGCCCAGCGGGTTCAGTGCCGAAACGAGCGCGGAATACAGTGCGGCCGGGTCGCTTTCGTTCATGTCGTGGAACTTGCCGCCGGGAGAGATGCGCACCCCCACGCGGTCGGCGCCGATCCGTTCGCTCACCGCGACCGCGATCTCATGGAGGAAGCGGACCCGATTCTCCGGCGACCCGCCGTACTCGTCGTCGCGCTGGTTGCTGTTGTCGGAGAGGAACTGCTGGATGAGGTACCCGTTGGCGCCGTGGAGTTCGACGCCGTCGAAGCCGGCGTCGATGGCGCGCTCGGCCGCGCGAACGAAAACCTCGACCTGCTCGCGGATCTCCTCGCGTGAGAGTTCCTTGGGGGTCACGAACGCCAGGCGTCCACCGGAGTTGAAGATCGTGCCGTTCGCCGCGATCGCCGAGGCGCCGAGTGGCTGCATGCCATTGATCTCGGGGTGCCCGATGCGCCCGCCGTGCATCAGCTGGGCGAAGATCCGTCCGCCGGCATCGTGTACGGCCGCCGTGATCGGCTTCCACGCCTCGACGTGGTCGTCGCGGTACATGCCGGGGATGTTGGGCTCGGACTGTCCCTGGAGGGAGGGTGACAGACCCTCGCTGACGATCAACCCGGCCGACGCGCGCTGCGCGTAGTAGTCGGCTGCTGAGGGGGAGGGCAGGCCGTCCTTGGTCGCGCGGACCCGGGTCATGGGCGCCATGACGACCCTGTTGGCCAGTTCCAGCGAACCCAGTTGATAGCTGTCGAACAACACGATGACGTTTCTCCTCGCCGCCGCTGATGCGGCTTGTCGATTGGCACGTGTCCGGGACGGTGGGGCCGCCCTAGTAAAACGTACGTGCGTTCGTTAGTATTGCGGGCGGGTGGCAGTGTGTCAATGGTCACTCTTGAGGCAGGGCAATGAGCTGGACAACGAGCGGAGGAGAACATGAGCGCGGCAGTCGAAACCGAGACAGGGCATGCGGAGGCTGAAGCGGTCCGAGGTCTGGTCGCCGACCTCGTTGCCCGGCATTCACCGCCGGACGTCACCGGTCGACTCGACCGTGAGCGTGTCTTCAACGCGGAGCTCTACGACGCGCTGGGTTCGGCGGGTCTGATCGGGCTCGGGGTCGACGAACATTCGACCGAGCAGCCAGACCCGCGACTCGAGGCTGCGGTACTCGAGCAGCTGGGCTCGGGCCCGACGTCGATGGCGGTGTGTCTCGTCGTCCAATACATGGGGGTCGGACTGCTGACCCAGTTCGGCAATGACCTACAGCGCCGAACCGTCCTCGGCCCGCTCGTAAACGGGGTCGGGCGGGTGTCGTTCGCGTTGAGCGAGCCCGACGGCGGCACCGATGTCGCGGCCGCGATGCGCACGCGGGCCACCGAACATCCGGATGGTTCGTGGACGATCAGCGGAGCGAAGACCTGGATCTCCGGGCCCCGGGTCGCCGACCACATGATCGTGCTGGCGCGAACCGCAGAAGCGGCGGTGAGCAGCATCGATGGCATCACCATGTTCGTGGTGCCGACGGATGCCGCCGGCGTGCAGGTTGATGAACTCGACACCTTCGCCATTCACGGACTCGACACCTGTCTCGTCGGCTTCGACGACGTCCGGGTGCCGGCTCAGGCTGTGCTCGGGACGGTCGGGCAGGGTTTCCGTCAGGTCCTGTCCACCCTGAACGGCGAGCGCCTGAACGCGGCCGCGGTCGCGCTCGGCATCGCTCGCGGCGCGCTGGATACGGCGACGTCCTACGCTGCCGAGCGGGTGGCCTTCGGGCGGCCCATCGCCTCGTTTCAGGCCTTGCAGACGCGCCTGGTCGACAGTGCGATCCAGATCGAGGCCGCCGATGCGCTCCTCGCGCGGGCCGCCGAAGCCGCCGCGGCCGGGCGCCGCGCCGACACGCTCAGCGCGATGGCGAAGGTCGCGGCGTCCGAGGCGGCCGTCTTCGCCACCGACTCGGGGATGCGTGTGATGGCAGGGGCCGGTTTCAGCACCGAATATCCAATGGAACGCCTGTTTCGCGATGCACGGCTCTATACCTTTGCGCCGCTCACGAACGAGATGCTGCGCAACTTCCTCGGAGAGCGGCACCTCGGGATGCCTCGCTCATTCTGAGTCGGGAAAGACAATTGTATGAACGACCGTTCGTCTATAGTTCGAACGACACCAGAGAAACGGAGAACCCCATGTCCAACGGTGTGAGCCGCCACCAACTCCTCATCAACGGAAAGTGGGTGGACGCCCTCGACGGGGCGACGCTCGACACACACAACCCGTCGACCGGCGACAAGCTCGCCGAGCTGGCCGCTGCGACCTCCGCCGACGTCGACCTCGCGGTCGAGGCGGCCCGGCGCGCGTTCGATTCGGGGCCGTGGCGCCGGATGCCCCACGAAGAACGTGCCCGCATCATGTTCCGGTTCGCTGACCTGATCGAGGCCAATGCGGACGAGATCGCCCTGATCGACACGAGAGACTGCGGCAAGCCCTTCGCGTTCATCCGCGATGTCGATCTGCCGAACATGGTCGACCTCGTCCGGTACATGGCCGGGTGGGCAACGAAACTCGAAGGCCGGACCATCCCACTGTCGCGGCAGCAACCGAACGACTACCTGTCCTTCACCCGCCGCCAGCCGGTCGGGGTGGTGGCGCAGGTCATCCCGTGGAACGGGGCTGCTCTCGCTGCCACGTGGAAGCTGGCACCCGCGCTCGCCGCCGGATGTACCGTCGTGCTCAAACCTGCCGAGCTGGCGTCGCTGGCACCCATCCGCCTCGCCGAACTGGCCGTCGAAGCCGGATTCCCGGACGGTGTCGTCAATGTCGTGACCGGGAACGGACACGAGGCCGGCGCCGCCCTCGTCGGTCACCCGCTCGTCGACAAGGTGGCATTCACCGGGTCGGTGGAGACCGGCAAGACGATCGTCTCCGCGGCCGCGTCGAACCTGACCAAAATGACCCTCGAACTCGGCGGCAAGTCGCCGGTCGTCATCTACGACGACGCCGACCTCGACCTGGCAGTGCCCGGCGCACTGGGTGCCGTCCTCTACGCCCAGGGGGAGGCCTGCACTGCGGGCTCGCGCCTCTATGTCCAGCGGTCCATCGTCGACGAGGTCCAGCAGCGCATCATCGACTTCGTCCCGACCATCGCGATCGGCGACAGCGCCCAGCGCGACACCCTGGTCGGCCCGATGATCACCGAACGCCAGCGTTCGAAGGTGGTGTCGTTCGTCGAGGGTGCACTCGAGCAGGGCGCAGATGTACTCACCGGTGGCGCGACCGTGCGCGAGCCCGGCTACTTCCTCGAACCGACGGTGCTGAAAGGTGTCACCGACACCATGACCGTCGCACGCGAGGAGATTTTCGGGCCGGTGGTCTCGGTGATGCCGTTCGACGACGAGGCCGAGGTGATCGGGCGTGCCAACAACACGACCTTCGGTCTCGCGGCGGGTGTCTGGACGACGAACATCGGCCGCGCCCACCGCTACGCCGAAGCTGTGAATGCCGGTGCCGTCTGGGTGAACTGCTACAACGTCTTCGACGCGGCGCTTCCGTTCGGAGGCTTCAAGGATTCCGGTTGGGGCAAGGAGATGGGTGGCGAAGCCCTGGACAGCTACCTCCAGAGCAAGGCGATCACGATCTCGATGGCCTGATACCGCAACAGAGAAGGAGCCCGGCAGAATCTGCCGGGCTCCTTCTCGCTGTGTGTGTCGGCCTCAGCCGCCGTACTTGGCAAGCATTCCCGCGTCGACCGGCAGGTTGATTCCGGTGACCCGCTTGGACTCGTCGGACAGCAGCCAGACGACGGCGTCGGTCACGTCGGCGATGTCGACCCACGGCGTGTCGAGGAGGTTGATCCGCTTGAGGACCTCGATTCCGTCGTCGAGGGTCGGGCTCTCCAGATCGGGACGGAAGATCTTGGCCGCCAACGGGTTGTCGATCATCGGCGTCCGCACGTTGGTCGGATGGATCGAATTCGCCCGGATGTTGTGGGGAGCGAGCTCGTTCGCGAGCGACCCGATCAAGCCGACGACGCCGTGCTTGGCAGCAACGTAGTGACTGACGTTGGGGATGCCGCGCAGACCTGCAATCGAGCTGATGCCGACGAGCGACCCGCCGTTGCCGGCCGCGATCATGTGAGGGATCGCCGCGCGGAAGGTCGTCCAGACGCCGGTCAGGTTGATGTCGATCATCGTCCGCCACTCGTCGGGAGCCATCTCCCAACTCGGCACGGGCGCACCGAGAATGCCCGCATTGGCAACGACCGCGTCGAGGCGGCCGAGCTCGGCGACCGCGGACGTGACCGCCGCGACCATGCCGTCGGCGTCGCGGACGTCGACCGCGGCGCTGTGTACGCGGACTCCAAGGTCGCTGATCTGTGCGTGCACCTCGGACAGCTCGGCCTCGGAGCCGAGGTCGTATCCGACTGTGTCGACCGTCCCCTTGAGATCGGTGATGATCACGTCGGCGCCCTCGGCGGCGAGCGCCAGAGCGTGCGCACGGCCCTGTCCGCGAGCGGCTCCTGTCACCAGGGCGACTTTGCCGGCCATGCGTGAGGGGCGCTCGTGTTCTCCACGAGTTGTGGTCATGGTCTGTTCCTCCGATTCGATGTCGCCGAGACGCTATGCGCGCCGGTAGCCCTCGAGCGTCGAGTCATCGACGTCGTCGAGGTTGACGACGATGTTCTCCGGGGTCCGGGCGGTCAACCAGACGAGTTCCTCGGTGGTGCTCATGTTCGCCTCGACGTGCGGCATGAACGGCGGCACGAAGACGAAGTCGCCCTCGGTCATGTCGTAGTACTCGGAGTAGTTCTCGCCGAAGTAGATCCGGCCATGCCCCTTGAGGACGTACCCGCCGGTCTCGGCCTCGCCGTGGTGGTGGGGGAACGAGCGGTAACCCGGCTTGTTGGAGACCTTTCCGTACCAGATCTTCGTCGCCGGCGTGTGCTGGACGCTGACGCCGGACACGCGGACGGCGCCTCCGGACTGCCCGGTGTCGGCGTATTCCTCTCCCTTTCGGGTGATGACGGGCTTGTCTGTTGCGGCCACGATGCTTCCCTTCTAACAAACGAACGTACGCTCGCTACTGTACGTCTGGCTGTGTGATCGACGCAATAGGCCCTGAGGCCTATCCCCGGTTCGTCATCCGGTTGTGCGGAGCACTCCCTCCTGAGTCGCCGACGCGACCAGGGTGCCGTCGGCGTCGAAGAAGCGGGACGTGCACAACGGCCGGGAGCCGGCGCTGACCGGGCAGTGTTGTTCTGCGAAAAGCCATTCGTCGATCGGCGGGATCGTGTGGAACCACATCGAGTGGTCCACGCTTGCGCCTTCGGTGAATCCGGCGCCGTACCAGGATCGTCCGAGCGGCATCAGGGCCGGGTCGAGGAGGGTGAGGTCGGAGAGGTGCGCGAGGAGCGCGCAGCGCGTCGTCGGGTCCTGGCTCGATGGGTTCGCGGTGTCCGGCCGGGCCCAGAAATACTGCGACGGAGCTGTTGTCCGTCCCTCCGCGAGAGCAGCCGGATGTTCGGTGAACCGGATGTCGAAGGGCTGCCCGTCGCGCCACCACGACGGCAGATTGTCGAGCACCGGCTCGAGCATCGTGTCCAGGCGAAGCAGGCCGTCCGGACCGGGATGTGCCGGCGGGTGAACGCTCTGGTGGTCCAGTGGACCGACGGAATCGGACGGGGCGTCAGGCGTCGACACCGACACCGACACGAACGACGTCATCATCGTGAAGATGTGGGCGTCGCCCTGGTAGGCGTCGACGCCTCGCGTGCTCAGGGTGCCGCCATCGCGGATTCGCCGCACCCGGTAGGTGATCGGCAGGCGGGCGTCCCCGCCGCGGAGGAAGTACGCGTGCAGGGAGTGCGGACGCCGCGCGGGCCCCACGGAATGCCCGGCGGAGACGATTGCCTGACCCAGTACCTGACCTCCGAAGACGCGCGGGAGCCGATGTCGCGCGACCGGTCCGAGGTAGGTGTCGGGGCCGCACGGTTGCACCGCGAGGACGTCCAGCAGCTCGGCAAACAAGTTCGGAGACACTCCGGTTCCTTTCCGTCGGGGATTGCACGGCCGACACGGTTGACGTGACCCACCCCGAGACGTAGATTACAAACGAACGCTTGTTTTTACTAGATGGGATGACGATGAGGTTGTCGACAGTGCGGACGCCCCAGGGGTCGCGCGTCGTTGCGGACACCGACGGAGCGCTGCGGACGTTGCCGTTCTCCTCACTGCGGGCGGCGCTCGAAGCCGGAGCGCACCGTAACCCGGACCGATTCGACGGCGACGTCGTCGACGGAGCGGTACTGGGCGGAACCACGCTGGACTTCGCCCCGGTCGTCGAAGACCCCGGGAAGGTCGTCTGCGTCGGGCACAACTACCGCGCGCATATCCTCGAGATGGGTCACGAACTGCCCGACGTGCCCAACATCTTTTCCAAGTTCTCCACGGCGCTGGTCGGTGCAGCCGACCCGATTGCGCTGTGGGAGGACTCCCGACGCTGGGACTGGGAGGCGGAACTCGCGCTCGTCATCGGCGAACGCGTGCATCGTGCCGATGTTCCCGAAGCCCGGGCGGCGATCGCGGGATACACCGTGGCCAATGACATCTCGGCCCGTGACTGGCAGCGGCGCACGTCACAGTGGTTGCTGGGCAAGACCTTCGACGCCACGACACCGGTCGGTCCGTGGCTGGTCTCGCCAGACGAGGTGGACCACGCCGCAGACCTCGAGATCGTCTGCACTGTCGACGGCGAGGTGCGCCAGCAGTCCTCGACCGCTGATCTGTTGTTCGGGCCTGCCGAACTCGTGTCGTATCTGTCGACGGTGATGACCCTCCTCCCGGGGGACGTCGTACTCACCGGAACCCCGTCCGGGGTCGGGGCCGGCCGTGACCCGCAGGTCTTCCTCGAACCGGGGCAGACAGTTCGGACGGAGATCTCCGGTCTGGGTGCCTGTAGCAATCAATGCGTGGCCCGAGAGGTCATGTCGGTCGTGCAAGGAGCGAAGTGATGCTGAAGAAACTGTTGATCGCCAACCGCGGCGAGATCGCCGTACGGATCATCCGGACATGCAGCGAACTGGGCGTGACCAGTGTGGCCGTGCATTCCGATCCCGACGCCGGGGCGCGCCACGTCCGCCTGGCCGACGAAGCGGTGGCGCTCGGTGGGGTCGCCCCCGGCGAGTCCTACCTCGACATCGACAAGATCATCGCGGCGGCGCGTGACTCCGGAGCCGAAGCCGTGCACCCCGGTTACGGATTCCTCGCCGAGAACGCCGACTTCGCCCAGGCCGTCATCGATGCGGGTCTGATCTGGGTCGGACCGCCGCCCGCCGCCATCACCGTGATGGGCGAGAAGGTCGCGGCCCGGGCGGTCGCCCAACGCGCGGAAGTTCCGGGCGTACCCGGCAGCGACGGCGCGATCCACACCGCCGACGACGTCACCGCGTTCGGCGCCGAGCACGGATACCCCGTTGCGATCAAGGCATCCTATGGCGGCGGCGGACGCGGCATGCGCACGGTGGCCGATCCGTCGCAGGCGAAGCCCGCGCTCGACGCGGCCCGCACCGAGGCCACCGCGGCGTTCGGCCGCGGCGATGTCTACCTCGAGCGGTATCTGTCGCATGCGCGCCACGTGGAGGTCCAGGTCTTCGCCGACCAGCACGGCAACGTCGTGTGGCTCGGCGACCGCGACTGTTCGGTCCAGCGACGCCACCAGAAGCTCGTCGAGGAGGCGCCGGCTCCCGGACTCTCCGACGAGCTTCGTACCGCGATGGGCGAGGCGTCGGTCCGTCTCGCCAAGGAGGTCGACTACGTCGGTGCCGGCACGGTCGAGTATCTGGTCGAGGCCGCCGACGACAAGTTCTACTTCCTGGAGATGAACACCAGAATCCAGGTGGAACATCCGGTCACCGAGGAGACGCTCGGAGTCGATCTGATCGCCGAGCAGCTCCGCGTCGCGTCGGGCGAACCCCTGTCTTTCGCCGGGTCCGGAATCCAGCCCCGCGGCCATGCCATCGAGGTGCGCATCAATGCCGAGAACGTTGACGGCGGCCTGTTCCTGCCGGCGCCCGGACCGTTGTCCGTCGTGCAGGCCCCCGACCGCACCGGTGTCCGCTGGGACTCGGGTTACAGCTCCGGCGATGAGGTGGCGGCGCACTACGACAGCATGGTCGGCAAGCTGATCGCCTGGGCGCCGAGCCGCGAACACGCGATCGACCGTATGCAGAAGGCGTTGTCGGAGCTGACGATCACCGGCGTGCCGACGACCGCCCCCGCCGCCCTGGCGGTACTCGCCCAGCCCGACTTCGGGGCGGCGACCATCAACACGAACTGGCTGGAACGCGACATCGATCTGGCGGCACTGTTGCCGGCGGCGACGGGGGCGGCCGGCGAAGACGAGGACGTCGCCGACGAGGAGGAGTCGTCCCGTGACGAGGTGTGGGTCGGCGAACGTCGGTACGTCATCCCGTTCTTCGGTCAGACCGCGATTCAGTCTGCCGGGGGCCAGCCCGCGGCATCGGCATCGGCTCCCCGTCGTTCCGGTGGTGGCGGGAGCAAGCGGAAGGGCGCACGACGCGCGGCGGGGAGCGGCCGCATGGTCAGCCCGATGCAGGGAACGATCACCGATGTGAACGTCCAAGTCGGACAGACGGTTTCGAGCGGTGACGTGCTCGTCATCGTCGAGGCGATGAAGATGCAGAACCCGTTGCGGGCAACGGTCGACGGGGTCGTCGAGACCCTCGGGATCAAGGTCGGCGACGTCGTCGCGTCGGGAGACGAACTCGTCGTCATCACACCGGCGGCGAGCGAGGACGCCTGATGTCTCCCGTCACCTTGGTGACGGGTGCTGCCGGCGGGCTCGGTCGGGCCGTGGTCGCACGTTTCGTCGACCTCGGCCACACCATCGTCGCAGTCGATGTTGACGCGGGCGCGCTGCACGCCTCGATCGGCGAACTCCCTACGACCGCCGACGTACACACGTTCGACCGCGATCTGACCGACCCCGCTGCCATCGAGGGTTTGGTGGGGGACGTGCACGAGCGTGTCGGTGCCGTGTCCAACCTCCTGAACATCGCGGGATACCTGCGTCGGGGATCGGTCGCCGACACCGGTGCCGCCGACTGGGGTAGGACCTTCGATGTCAACGTCACTGCACCGTTCCTGCTGGCGAAGGCATTCTTGGACGACCTGCGATCGGCCGAGCACGGCCGCGTCGTCAACTGTTCGTCGATCAGCGCGCAGATCGGCTATCCGCTGGCCGCATACGCCGCATCCAAGGCGGCTCTGTCCAGTCTCACCCGTTCGCTGCTCTTCGAGTTCTGGGGGACCGAGACGACCGTGAACGCGGTCGCTCCGGGTGCCATGCGCACGCCGATGGTGGACATCGCGAACGAGCGCAGCATGATCGCCAAAACCCCTGCGGGGCGGATCGTCTCACCCGACGACGTCGCCGCGACGATCGCCTTCCTCGCGAGCATGGAGGCACGGGGGATCAACGGGGTCACGCTGACGATCGACGGTGGTGCCACCGCGGTCTTCAGCTACACGAACTGATTGATCAGACCATAATGCCGGCGGCCGGGAGACCGGTCCGCCGGCGTTCGGCGTGGGGGTGGCGGTTCACAGGGACATACCCCCGTCCACCGGTATCACGGCGCCGGTTGTCCAGTTGTCCTCCAACGCGAGCCGGGTGATCCAGCGAGCGGTGTCGACGGGTTCACCCGTCCTCCGTAGGGGTATCGAAGCGGCACGGTCGCGCAGCAGTGCGTTCTCGTCGTCGGCGGACATCCCGGCCGCCCGATAGATCGACGTGGCCGTCGGCCCGGGCGCCACGGCGTTGACGCGCACCCCGGACGGGCCGAGTTCGGCGGCCCAGCAACGGGTGAGGTGGGCGACGGCGGCCTTCGATGCGGCGTAATGGGAGTTGCTCGCCGCGGCACGAAGCGCCACCGAGCTGGCGACGTTGACGATCGAGCCCCGGGCGGAGATCAAGTTCGGCAACAAAGCCTGGGTCACAGCCGTCGTGCCGATCACATTGACCTCGAAGAGCGCCCGTACCGATGTGAGCGGTACCTCGGCCAGCGGTCCGACGAGGAATGTGCCGGCGCAGTTGACGACGAAGTCGATCTCGGTGCCCATGCGCCGAACGGCAGCCTCGGCAGCGCGGTGGATGCTGTCGGCGTCGGTGACGTCGACGACCCGGCCGACGACGTCGGACACCCCGTCGAACCCCGCCACGACGTCGGCATCACGATCCCAGGCGTCGACCAGAGCGCCGGCTCTCACCAGTTGGTCGACACAGGCCCGGCCGATGCCGGCCCCGGCGCCGGTGACCACCCCACGTGGGGTGGTGCGGGCTGCTGACGCCGTTCCCATCGAATACGCCTGTGTCTGTTCGCTTTTGTCGGTTGTCATCGGCTCGGTCCTTCCGGCGCCGTCGGGTCAGTGGTGCAGGACGTCGGACCGGTCGAGGCCCTTGCCGGTCAGCGCGCGAACCTGGAGTTCGTCGAAGGCCGCATCGTCGGGTCCGTCCTTGCTGAGATAGCTGCCGATCACACAACCGAGGAAGCCGGCCGGCACCGAGAACAGGATGGGGAACGCGAGTGGGAACGGCGCCTCGGTCGAGAGGCCGTCCGAGATCAGCGGCGCCAGGCTCGGCCAGACCAGCGGGCCGAGCACGATGAGGACCAGCGAGGTGATGAGACCGGACAGGGCCCCGATGACCGCACCGAGCGTGCGCATGCGCCGCCACAGGAGGGTGAGGATCAGCACCGGAAAGTTGGCGCTCGCCGCGGTTGCGGTGGCGAGTGTGGCCAGGAACGTCACGTTCTGCGTACCACCGATGACCAGCGACACGCCCACGGTGATGACGACCAGCGACACGGCCGCGATACGTCCGACCGTGATCTCCTCCCGTTCTGGACGCTGGAATGTCTGCGACCACAGGTCGTGTGCGACTGCGCTCGAGGCGCTCAGCACCAGACCGGCCGAGACGGCGAGCAGCGTGGCGATGGACACCGCGACGACCAGCGCGAGCAGCAGGTCGGAGGCGAAACCCTCCCCGCCGCCGAGCCACACCGTCAGAGCCGGCAGGGCCAGGTTGCCGCCCTTGCCCGCGACCTCCTCGCCGCCGGTCCCGAGCGCGGCCCGGGCGGAGATGCCCAGGAACGCGATCAGGACATTGAACCCGCCGATGAGGCTGATGGCCCAGATCGCGGAGCGTCGTGCCTGCACGGCGTCGGGCACCGTGAAGAAGCGCATGAGGACGTGTGGCAGACCCACCGCCGACAGGGTCACCGCCACGGCCATGGACACGATGTTCCACGATCCGTCGAACGAGTTCCCGGTGCTTAGATATTCACTGCCGTAGGAACTCTGGGACACGGCCTGCTCGACGATGTCAAGTGGGTTGGGATCGATCCGGATGAGGACGAGGATCACGAGCAGTCCGACGACGGACATGAGGGCGAGCGCCTTGATGATCTGTAGCCACGTCGTGGCGAGCATCCCGCCGAACAGGACGTAGCAGAGCATGAGCACCGCCGCGATCGCCACGCCCCACGAGAAGTCGATCCCCGCAAGGGCTTCCATGAGGACGCCGCCTGCAACCATCTGGGCGAGCAGGTAGAAGATGCAGATGAACAGTGTCGAGATCGCGGACACGATCCGCACCGGACGTGACCGGAGTCGTGTTGCCAGCGCGTCGGCGAACGTGAATCGTCCGAGGTTGCGCAACTTCTCCGCGATGAGGAAGAGGACGAGCAGGAAGATGCCGCATGCAAAGACGGCGTAGACGATGCCGTCCATCCCGTACAGGTATGCCAGCCCCGCGTATCCGAGGAGGGACGCCGAGGACAGGAAGTCGCCGGCGATCGCGATGCCGTTCTTGCGGCCCGTCATGGTGCCGCCCGCGGTCCAGAACTCGGCCGAGGTCCGGGTCCGGCGCGCGGCGTAGTAGGTCGCGATGAAGGTCACCGACAGCAGGAGGACGCTGACGATGACTGCCGTGGTGTTGAATCCGTCACGCATGGTCGACTCCCTCGGGCGATTGGGTGCGGCGGTTGTCGGCCTCGAGAGCGGCCGCGGCGAGCAGGTCCCAGCGACGTGCGCGCCGCACGTACCACGCGCCCAGCGACATGACGACGACGACGTACCCGAGGCCGAGGATCAGACCGACGCTCAGTCCGGAGGCCGGACGGGCCGCGATCACGGAGGGCGCGAAGGCCGCGAAGCCCAGGAGGGCGCCGAATGCGATGCCGAACAGTGTCCAGGCCACCAGGAAGAAGCTCCGCCTGTCCTTTCTGAGCGCGAGCATCTCCGGCGCATTCCAGAGTCTGGTCCACTCTGCTCTCTCGTTGTCGACTGACATGGGTCGTCACCTCTCTCAACGTCGTCGATATGTGCCTTGTTGTGCCAACAGCGTCATCGGAGCGACGTGGTACACAGTCGGTCAGTGGTGTAGCGAAGGCCACATTAACGAACGGGCGTTTGTTTGTCACGCTTGCCGGACACTGTCGACCGCGACTCCTTCCCGGGGCGGGGCACGCTACGGCGCACGATGCCCCCACGGGGTGGTGGATCAGGGTTGACAGGAGTATGTAAGCTGACTCACACTGAAAACGAACGTACGCTAGTTTCGCTCGAAAGGGCGTCCACGGCGGCGGGTCATCGGAGATCAGAGGAGAGAGAAGATGGGCAAGCTGGACGGCAAAGTCGCCTTCATCACCGGAGCTGCACGCGGACAGGGACGTTCGCATGCTCTCGGACTGGCGCGGGAGGGCGCCGATATCATCGCGGTCGACATCGCCAAACAGGTCGACAGTATTCCTTACGCGATGGCCTCTCCCGAGGACCTCACCGAGACGGCCCGTCAGGTCGAGGCGCTCGGTCGTCGCGTCGTCACCGCCGAAGCCGATGTCCGTGATCTGGACCAGATGGTCGAGGCGGCCGAGCGTGGCATCGCCGAACTCGGGCGGATCGACATCGTGTGCGCGAACGCCGGCGTCATTTCGGCCGGCACGGTCCTCGAACTCACCCAGGACCAGTGGCGCGACATGATCGACATCAACCTCACCGGAGTGTGGCACACGGTCAAGGCCGCGGTTCCCGACATGGTCCGTCGCGGCGAAGGCGGGTCGGTCATCTTCACCGGAAGTACCTCGAGCCTCGGCGGCTACCCCAACGTCGGTCACTACGTGACCGCCAAGCACGGCATCATCGGGTTGATGCACACCCTCGCCAATGAGCTCGGACCGAAGGGGATTCGCGTCAACGCCGTGTCGCCGACGAACGTCAACACCGCCCTTCTGCAGAACGACACCTTCTACAAACTGTTCCGGCCCGATCTCGACGCACCCACCGTCGAGGACGCCAAGCCGGCCTTCGCCACCATGCACTCACTCGCCGACCTGCCCTACGTGGAGCCGATCGATGTCACCCGCGCGGTGGTGTACCTGGCGACCGACGACTCTCGGTACGTCACCGGTGTGAACCTGCCCATCGACGCCGGTGCCAGTCAGAAAGTCGGCGGCTAGACCTCCGTCCGTCGCGTAGACATCCTGCGCGACGGACGGTTCCACGTCGCTCCGGGCCGCCGCTGAGCACATGCTGACGACCTTGAATGAGGAGAATTGAGATGTTCACTCTCGTCGATGCGATCCGTCGCAACGAACGATTGAACCCCGGCGCGGAGGCGCTGGCCGATGACAACGGCCGTGTCACCCACGGTGAGCTCGCCGACCGCGCCTTCCGTCTGGCGGGCATCCTGCGGTCGCGCGGCGTCGAGCCGGGTCACACCGTCGGCGTCCTGGCCGACAATGGGATCTTCGGTGTCGAGACCATGTTGGGCATCGTCGCCGCCGGCGCCGCGTATGTTCCGTACAACTGGCGCTGGGCCGAGGGCGAACTCGTGCACGGCATCAACGAGACCGGTGCGTCCGTCATCCTGGTGGCGGACAATTTCGCCGACGCGCTGGACCGCGCCACCGCGAGCTCGGACATCGAGCGGCCGCTGACGATTCTGGCGCAGAACGAGATCGACGCTCAGCTGCCGACTGCCGAGCGACTCGACCAGCAGTCGGTGGCCGCCGAGGACGCTGCGTGCATCCTCTTCACGGGCGGGACGACGGGTTTCTCCAAGGGGGTCGTGTTGTCGCATCGCGCCGTCCTGACCAATGCGATCAACGAGATCTCCGACTGCGGGATCGGCGCCCGGCCCAACGACCGGGGACTCGTCACGACGCCGCTGTTCCATTCCGCAGCACTGCTGTGTTGGGTTGTCCCGCATTACATCACGGGCAACGGCTGCTACCTGGTGCAAAAGTTCGACGAGGAGCGCGTCGCCGAACTCGTCGAACGTGAGTCCATCACGAACATGTTCCTGGTGCCCAACATGATCCGACGGATGCTCAACGCCGGTGCATTCGATCGCGACGGGTTCCGCGAGACGTTCCGGGCGCTGCATTCCGGGGCCGGACTGCTCCGACTCCCGGACAAGCAGGCCGTGTCCGACCTCATCCCCGGTGTCGACCTGTACTTCCGGTACGGCCTCACCGAGGCGGGACCGATGGTGACCCGGCTCCTCCCGGCCGACATGATGCGATCCGACATCGACGGGTCGATCGGCAAGGAGTACCTGCTGGCCGAAGTCGAACTGCGGGATCTCTTCTCGTCGACACCGGTGCCGGTCGGTGAGATCGGTGAGATCTGTGTGCGTGGGCCCGGCGTGATGACCGGTTACTACGGTCGCCCCGAGGCCACCGCGGAGGTGCTCGACGGTGACGGTTGGCTTCGTACCGGCGACCTCGCCGAGCGGGATGAGGCCGGGTACCTGTACTTCCGGGACCGTGCCAAGGACATGATCAAGACCGGCGGCGAGAACGTCTACTCATCCGAGATCGAACAGCTGCTGCACACCCATCCCGCGGTGATGGAGGCAGCGGTCATCGGTGTGCCGAGTCTTCAGTGGGACGAAGAAGTCCGTGCGGTGATCGCGGTGCGTTCCGGCGTCACGGTGACCGAGGCGGACCTCAGCGCGTTCCTGCGCAACCATCTGGCGGGATACAAGGTGCCCAAGGTGATCAAGCTGGTGGGCTCCGAGGACCTGCCCGTGAATCCCAGCGGGAAGATCGTCAAGACCCGGATTCGCAGTGCAATGGGCTGGTGAACCGGCCCGCGTCAGACGGCGGCGGTCAAGCCGCGTCATCCGAGAGTTGAACACACAGAGAGGTCTGTTGATGACACTTCGAACCGTCGCGCTCTTGAAGCGCAAGAAGGGCATGTCGTTCGCCGAATTCGACAAGTACTGGCGCGAGGTCCATGCGCCGCTGGCCGCCGAGATCCCGGGCGTCGTGCGCTACGTGCAGCGTCACATCGTCCCGCAGGGCGGAGCGGACGAGCCCGACAACGCCTTCGGGCTCGACGGCCTGGTCATCCTCGACTACGAGAGCGCCGAGGTGATGGACGCCGCATGGGCCTCGCCGCAAGGCCAGAAGGCGCTCGACGACGTCGAGAACTTCCTGGACGTCAACAGCGTCGTGGTCCTCGAGGATCACGTGGTCGTCGACCGCGAGTGATCTGTCGATCTCAGCCGCGGCGGTGTCATTCGGTCCGGTACGACGGGTCGAGTGGCGCCGCCGCGCCGTCGAGACGGCAACTGAAAGCAACGTACGATAGTTTGTAATTTCCCTGATCACGAGACACCAGACACAGATTGCGGAGGGTTGTATGCCTCGCGCTACCCGCCTCACCACCGGTGGTGCCCGTACCCGCGCGGCCATCAGAGACGCGGCCGTCAAACTGTTCTTTGAACATGGTTACGAGGCCACGTCGTTGCGTGGGGTGGCCGCCGAGGTGGATCTCCAGGTCGGCAGCCTGTACAACCACATCGACGGCAAGGAGGACCTCCTCGCCGACATTATGATCTCGGTGATGGACGAGTTGCTCGACGCGGTACATGACGCGGTCGACGCGGCCGGCGGTGATGCCGTCGACAGGTACCGGGCTGCCGTCGGCTGCCATATCCGGTACCACGCCGAGCACGCCCAGCAGGTCTTCATCGGCAATTCCGAGCTTCGCTCCCTCAACGACGACAACCGCAACAAGGTGCTGACCAAGCGCGCGGAGTACGAGAATCTCTTCATCCGCCTGGTGAAGAAGGTGGTGGCGGAGACCGGCGCCGACGTCCTCGATCCGAAGATCCAGGCGTATTCGGTGCTGGCACAGGGCGCCCACGTGTCGTCGTGGTACCGCCCCTCGGGGCCGAAGAGCCTCGACAAACTTGTCGACACCTACATCGAGCTGGCGATCCGAGAACTCGGCATCCCCGGGTCCTAAGCGTATGCGTCGGCTGGTCCGACCTCGATGCGCGACCGGCCCCCGATCGAGTCGATCGGGGGCCGGTTGCTCGTCGTGGCGGTCATGCGGAGGCGTGCCGCCAGATCATGAACGAGCTGCGGAAGGTCATCACCGGCTCGTCGCGCTGGTTGAGCACCGTGTAGTCGAATGACCAGATGCCGCGGTCCGCCTTCTTCGTCGGGCGCGCGGTGACGAGTTCGGCCTGCGCCCGGATGGTGTCTCCGATCAGGACCGGTTGCGCAGCCCTGACCTCGTCGAGGCCCAGCCAGGCGACCACGTTGGAGAAGTACCCGGTCTGCGTCATGAGGCCGAGGGCGATGGACAGAGTGAACGGACCGTGTGCGATCCGTTGTCCGAACTGTGTTTTCGCGGCGTACTGCTCGTCGAGGTGCAGCGAGACGATGTCGCAGGTCAATCCGGCCCAGTTGACCAGATGTGCGTCGGTAATCGTCATCCCCGCACTGCACAGCACGACGCCGGGTTCGAGATCCTCCCACCGGTGGTCGGGGACACCGATGCGCTCGGCACTGCGGATGTTCGTCGAGGTCATTGGAATCTCCTTCTAGCGGTGAAATGCGAACTCGTGTTAACGTACGAGCAAACGTTCGTTTTTAGGTTAGGTTCCGGCCCTATCCGAGGTCAAGCAAACAGCAAGTACGAATTCGGGATGTGACGACATGACACAGACAACGGAAGCGCCCGAGTCGGCGGGCATGGCCCTCGATCCGCACGAGGAACTCGAGGCCCGGCTCATCGCGGCACGACTCGGCGGCAGTGAAAAGCAACGCCAGAAGCAGATCGAGGCGGGCAAGATGCTCGTCCGCGATCGCCTCGCACTTCTCTTCGACGAGGGTTGGTCCTTCGAGGACGGCCTGCTGGCGCGCTTCGACGAGGGACTCCCGGGTGACGCCGTGGTCACCTGCGTCGGCAAGGTCGACGGGCGCGACGTGGTGGTGATCGCCAACGACTACACCGTGAAAGCCGGTACCTGGGGTAAGCGAACCTACGAGAAGATAGTGCGCGCACAGGAACTCGCGGACTCGACGGGTGTGCCCATCGTTTACCTCTTCGACTCCGCGGGAGCGCGGATCGACGAACAGTTCGAGAGCTTCGCCGGTCGCCGCGCATGGGGCAACATCTTCTACAACCAGGTGCAGTACTCGGGTCGGGTGCCGCAGGTGTGCGCGCTGTTCGGCCCGTCGCCGGCCGGCAGCGCCTACGTACCGGCGCTCTGTGACCTCACGATCATGGTGCGGGGACACGCGACCGCGTACCTGGGCTCGCCCCGTCTGGCGCAGATGGTCACCGGTGAGGACGTCACTCTCGAGGAGATGGGCGGCGCCGAGATGCACTCGACGGTGTCGGGTCTCAGCGACGTCCTCGTCGAGGACGATGAAGAGGCGATTGCTGCGATCCGCGTGTGGCTGTCCTACCTGCCCTCGAACTGGCAGCAGGAGCCGCCGATGGCCGAGGTCGCCGACCCCTCTGCCGGTCGGACGATCAAGGAGATCGTGCCCGAGGTGGAGTCCGAGGTCTTCGACATCCACGAGCTGATCGACGCACTCGTCGACGACTCGACTTTCTTCCCGTACAAGGACTTGTTCGCACCCGAACTCGTCACCGGCTTCGCCCGGCTCCACGGCCGCAGCGTCGGGATCGTCGCCAACCAGCCGACGGTCAAGGGCGGAGTGATCTTCCCGGACTCCTCGGACAAGGCCGCGCGGTTCATCTGGATCTGCAATGCCTTTAACATCCCGATCCTGTTCCTCGTCGACATCGCTGGATACATGATCGGCTCAGCCGTGGAACGTCAGGGCATCATCCGTCACGGCGCGAAGATGATCTTCGCGGTGTCGGAGTGTCGCGTGCCCCGGATCACCGTGCTGCTCCGCAAGGCCTACGGCGGCGGGTACCTGGCGATGTCCGGTGCGCCGATGCAGCCCGATGCGTTGATCGCGCTCCCGACGGCCAAGCCCGCCCTGATGGGGCCGGATGCAGCCGTCAACGGAATCCACTACAACCGGATTCAGGCGATCGAAGACCCGGAAGAGCGGGCGGCCTTCATCGCCGAGAAGCAGGCGGAGTACGCCGACGGTATCGATGTCTTCAAGATCGCCAACGAGAACGCCGTCGAGGCAGTCGTGCCGGCGCATGAGTTGCGCGCCGAGCTGAACAGCCGTCTGGGGCTTTATGTTCGCCGCGATCGCACGGCGCCGGCGCGACGCAACGGCGTCATCCCGGTATGACCACGGACCCTGTCCGCATCTCGACCCATCTGTGAGGAATCATGCGCCCCTTACGATCACTTCTCTTCGTTCCCGCACACCGGGCCGGATGGGCCCAGAAAGCCGCCCGGACCGGGGTCGACGCCGTCATCCTCGATCTCGAGGATTCCGTACCCGAGGGGTCCAAACAGGACGCCCGTGACGAGGTGAGACGCTCGATCGCCCAGCTGGCGAACGAGTTTCCCGACACGACGGTACTGGTGCGGCCGAACCCGCTGGACACCCCGCATTTCGGTCGTGACCTCGAAGCCGTGGTCGGACCCGGGCTCACCGGACTGCTCCTGCCGAAGATCTACGACAAGCAGGACGTCCGCGATTTCGCCGTACTGTTGGATCACTTCGAGATCATGGCGGCCGTCGAACGCGGTTCGACCGAACTCGTTCCGACGCTCGAGACCGCCCAGTCGCTCGTGAACTGCGAACGGATCGCGGCAGCCCATCCGCGGGTGGCCTCGCTCATGGTGGCAGCCGCGCGGGACGCCGACGTCTCGCGCGAGGTCGGCTTCGAGTGGACGCCCGAGGGACTGGAGACGCTGCACTATCGGAGCAAGGCCGTGCTGGCTTGTCGCGCAGCAGGTCTACCGCACCCGATCGTCGGCTTGTGGCAGGAGATCAAGGATCTCGACGGACTCCGGGAGTTCGCCGAGCAGAACCGTCGACTGGGTTTCGCGGGTCAGGTCCTGATCCATCCGTCGCATGTGGCCGTCGCGAACGACGTTTACGCCCCGAACCCCAAGGTCGTCGACCGATTCAGACGAATGATCGCGGCCTTCGACGAGGCGCAGAGCGGCGGCCGGGCGGCCGTGCTCTTCGAGGGCGAGCACGTCGACATCGCCCACATCAAGACCGCCCGCGGGGTCGTCGAGCTAGCTGACGCCATCGCAAGCTACTGACCTACCGCCTGACACAAGGAGATATCCATGGCCGGAATGTATTTCGAAGACCTGGAACCGGGGATCAAACTCGCCCACGCGGTGACGCGGACGGTCACCGAGACCGACAACCTGCTGTTCACCACCCTCACGATGAACGTACAACCGCTGCACCTTGATGCGGACTTCGCCAAGTCGACGCAGCACGGGCAGATTCTCGTCAACAGCGTGTTCACCCTGGGCGTCGTGGTCGGGATCCCGGTTCAGGAGACCACTCTCGGAACGACTCTCGGCAATCTGGGATTCGAGGAGATCACCTTCCCGGCGCCGGTGTTCCTGGGTGACACCCTGCGCGTCGAGACCGAGATCCTGTCTCGACGCGAATCGAAGTCGAAGAACGACCGAGGCGTGGTGCGGTTCGAGCATCGTGGGTTCAATCAGCGTGGCGAGGTGGTGTGCACGGTGCGACGAGCAGGCATGATGCTGCGCCGTTCGCCCGCCGAGGCGGCGTCGGCCGCCAACGCGTAACGCACGGAACGCGAACCGCGTGGCGGCCGCCGCGAAGCGGTCGAGTTGGCGGGTGCGCCGGCTGGGATTCTCCCAGCCGGCGCTTTGCGTTGAGATCCGCTGTCGCATGGGATGTCTCGCCTCAGGAATTGCAGCGCTCACATATTGACGAGACCGGTGTCCTGGGTCACAATATAAACGAGCAAACGTTCGTCTGTAGAACTGAGGATAACGATGAGAACTCTCTTCCGTCGTCGCACATGGGTGGCGGCACTGAGCGTGGCCGTGGCGATCGGAGTGGCCGGTTGTACCACCACGGCACCTCCCCAGGCGTCCGATTCCGGCGCCGGCGCATCTGCCGGCGACGGCGGCGCGCCGCTGCCGGTCGAGGAGCTGTGCGGTGACCAGCCGCTGAAGATCGCGCACGTCGCCGGCTTCGGCGCCAACTCCTGGCGCAAGATCACCCAGGCCGAGCTGACCGACGAACTGTCGGCCTGCCCAAATGTGACGCTGCAGTACACGCAGGCCGACGGCGACCTGCAGAAGTACATCACCGCCATCAATTCCTATGTGGCGCAGGGCTACGACGCGATCGTCACGTACGACGACTTCGGTAGTCAGGCGCTCAATGCGCTGAAGAACGCGAAGCGTGCCGGCGTCGTCGTGGTTCCCTACATCGGGAATCCCGGGGGCAAGGTCGGCGTGGACTACGACGGCTACGTCCAGTACAACTTCGACCTCGAGGGCGACGTGATGGCCAAGTGGCTCCAGCCCCAGGTCCCCGCGAACGGCAAGGTGCTGTTCTCCGGTGGTCTGCCGGGTGGCAGCCCGTCCACGGTCGCCCTGTGGGACGGGTTCTGGGAGACGACCGAGGAGATCGGCGACCCGTTCACCTCGCTGACCGACGCGCCGATGCCGTCGAACTGGGATCCGGCGTACGAGCAGCGGGCCATGGCCGGAGCGCTGGCGAAGTACCCCCAGATCAACGCACTGGTGTCGGATTACGGCGTGGCTTCCAAGGGTGGTCTGCGCGCGTTCGTCAATGCCGGGCGGCCGATCCCGCCGCTCGCCACCTCGGCGACGGACAACGAGCTCGGGTGCATGTGGTTGCAGTATCACGAGTCGAATCCGCAGTTCCAGCTCCTGACCCTGGACGGCACCACGACCGTCGTGCGGATCGCAGCACGTAAGGCGCTCGCAGCGCTCAACGACAAGCCGGACAACGAGCCCGAACAGTTCGAACTCGAGACCTTCGTGGACACGAAGAACGGCAAGCTGCCGACCTGCGAGCCGAACCTGCCGCCGGATGCCGACCTGTCGTCGGCGCTGTCGCCGGAAGAGCTGGCCGCGGTCTTCCAGTAGCTCCGATCATCAGGATCATTCGCCGGCCGGTGCGCTCGTGCCCGGCCGGCGGACGTTCTTCCGCGCGCCGACGGCCCCGCCTGAGGTGCGGCTGACGCCACTCTTGACTCCAGGCGTGTGCCACCTCACAATAGACGAGCAAACGTTCGTATGTATCCGCTGCGCCACGGACTGCCAGCGAAATCTGCGACTTCGAGAAGGACAGTGAAATGGTTGACACCTTGAGTGAGGGGCAACGTCCCACCGCGGGGCCCTCACCCTCGGGGCGCGCGGCTCCGGCGGTGACCGCGACGGCGTCGGGTGCGGATGGCCGCGAACCGGTGTTGCGGCTCGACGGCATCGACAAGCGATATCCGGGTGTGCACGCGATCAAAGACGTGTCCCTGGTTGTCCGGCCGGGCGAGATCCATGCCCTTGTCGGGCAGAACGGCGCAGGCAAGTCCACTCTCGTCGGGATCGCCGCCGGCTCGGTTGCCGCGGATTCCGGAACGATCGAAATCGGGGGGCAGACCAGCGAGACGCCCTCACCTGCGTGGTGCCGCGATCAAGGGCTCGCGATCGTCTATCAGGAGCCCGCACTACTTCCCGACCTCACGGTCGCCGAGAACATGCGACTCGGCATGCCGGCCCATGCACGTCCGGCCATCGGCGAGCAAACACGGTGGGCCGCAGACATCCTGGGCAGATGGAGCTCGGTCGCGACCATCGATCCGGAAACGCCGGTCCGTGAACTCCGTCCGGACGCTCGCTTCGTTGTCGAGATCGCTCGCGCGCTGGCCGAGGCACCCAAGGTCATCGTCCTGGATGAACCGACCGAGCACCTGCTCCCACCCGCGGTGGCCGAATTGTTCGGCCTCATCGGCGAGCACACGGCTGCCGGGGGAGCGGTGGTCTACATTTCGCACCGCCTGAACGAGGTCAAGCAGATCGCCGACACGGTCTCGGTTCTGCGCGACGGTGCGCTGGTGGGTACCTTCGACGCTGCCGAGGTCACCGAGCAAGACGTCGTCAACCTGGTCGTCGGGCGTGAGCTCGACCGGTCCTTCACCCGCACGAAGGCTGCGGGGCAGAACCCGGGCGACGACCTCCTGCGCGTATCCGATCTCTCGGGAAAGCGCTTCTCCGACATCGATCTCACTGTTCGCGCCGGTGAGATCGTCGGTTTCGCCGGCGTCGAGGGCCAGGGGCAGCGCGAGGTCATCCGCGCCCTCGGTGGACTCACCGCACATTCGGGTGCGATCTCGGTGGCCGAGCGCCGCGTGGATGCCGCGAATCCATCTGCGGCACTGCGGAATGGTATCGCGTATCTGACGCACGACCGCCACGTCGAGGGCGTTCTCGGCGGTCTGAGCCTCCGTGAGAACGCCTCATTGTCGGCCCTCCGCCGGATCTCGACCGCGGGCGTGATCTCCACCGGCCGCGAACGGAAACTGACGTCGGCGAGCTTCAGCTCCATGCACGTCAAGGCCCCCAATGCCGAAGTCGACATCGACACCCTGTCGGGCGGCAATCAGCAGAAGGTTGTCCTGAGCCGGGTGCTGCTGACCGACTCGCGCGTCATCCTCGCCGATGAGCCCACCCAGGGCGTCGACATCGGCGCCCGCGAGGAGATCTACTCGATCCTTCGCGAGGCAGCCGCCTCGGGCAAGGCGATCATCGTGCTCTCGTCGTCGGCGGCCGAACTCGAGCAACTCTGCGACCGGGTGGTGGTCTTCTCTCGCGGAACAATCGCCCGCGAACTGGTCGGTGACGAGGTCAGTGAACACGCCATCGCCCAGGCAGCGCTGAGCGCCACCGACGGTCGGGTGAAGGCGGGCGCGGAGACCGCGCGCGTCGGTGTCCTGCGCAAGATCTCGCGCAACGACCTCACTCCCGGTGCGATCCTCGCGTTCGCGACCATCGTGCTCGGGATCATCGCCGCGACCCAGAGCGACACCTACCTGACCGCGCAGAACTTCTCGCTGGTGCTGCCGCTACTCGCCACCCTCGCGTTCTTCGCGATAGCCCAGCAGGTGGTCATGATGATCGGCGGGATCGATCTATCCGTGGGGCCGCTCGCGGGTCTGCTGGTGGTGGTTGGTTCATTCATCCTGTCCGCGTACCGAACTCCCGTGGGTATGGCCCTGGGGGTCCTCGTGCTCGTGGTGGTGGCCGCAGTCGTCGGCACTGTCAACTGGGCACTGGTGAGCGTCGTCCGGATAAACCCTCTGATCGCCACACTGGTCACCTTCACCGCGCTCCAGGGCCTGGCTCTGCTGATGCGTCCCCTCCCCGCGGGCGAGATCGACCCGTTCTTCCTCTCGTATGTCTCTGGTACCTGGGGCTTCGTGCCGGTGATGGCGGTCGTGGCGATCGTGGTCGCCGTCGTCATGGAGTTCTGCTTGTACCGAACGACTTTCGGAATCAGGTTGCGGGCGACCGGATCGGCGGCACCGACTGCCGAGCGGGTGGGAGTGCGAACGAAATGGGTCGCGCTGTGCGCCTACGCCGGTTGCTCGATCCTGATCGTCCCGGCCGCGATTCTCCTCATGGTCCAGTCCGGCACGGGCAATGCAAGCATCGGTGACAGCTACACGCTGGCCAGCATCGGCGCCGCGGTCCTGGGCGGCGCGTCGATCTTCGGCGGGCGTGGATCGTTCTTCGGTGCCCTTCTCGGCGCAGTGCTGGTCACCCAGATCAACACGGTTGTCCAGTTCCTGGGCCTGCCGCTGTACTGGCAGCAGTGGCTGCTCGGCGGCCTCACCATCTTGGCCGCGGCCTTCTACTCGAAGTCCCGGACCCTCACCGAGCGGAGCTGATCCGAATGTCAACCACAACCACACCAACCGGTCCCGCCTTGGGCCAGAGCGCATCCCGGCTGCGACACCAGGTGCAGTCGAGCCGGTCGCTCTCGGTGATCACGGTCACCGTCGGACTCTTCGTGCTCAGCGCGATCATCGCGCCGGGCAGCTTGTCCAGCAGTGCGATCGACTCCCTGCTGCCGTACGCGGGAATACTCGCGATCGCCGCCATCGGCCAGACGATCGTCGTCATGCTCAAGGGCATCGATCTGTCACTGCCCGGGATGATGACGCTGGGCGCCCTGGTCAGCAGCAAGTACGCCAACGACCACGGCAGCATCCTCACCGCGATCGCTGTCGTGGCCGTCATCGCGGTGGTCGTCGGCTGCCTCAACGGGTTCGTCGTCTCCGCGTTCTCGGTGTCGCCGCTGGTGGCCACGCTGGCGATGAATGCGGTTCTGCTCGGCGGTGCTCTCGCATACTCGGGCGGAACACCAACGCGCGCACCCGAATCCGTGTCGTCATTCGCGCTCGAGAAGTCACTGGGAGTCTCGAACACGGTGTGGCTCGCCCTCGGGCTGATGGTGCTGACCATGTTCGCGACCGGGCGCACGGCCTGGGGTCGACAGATCGTGTCGGTCGGAGCCAACGAGCGCGCAGCGTTCGTGGCAGGGGTGCGAACCTCCCGTATCAAGATCTCCGGGTACGTGGCCGCGGCGTTGTGCTACGCGGGTGCCGGTGTCCTGCTCGCGGGATACGTCAGCACGCCGAACACGGACGCCGGCAACAGCTATCTGCTTCCGGCGATCGCCGCGGTGGTGGTGGGTGGAACCGCGCTGACAGGTGGTCGCGGCAACATCCTCGGAACCGCGGTGGGCGCACTGTTCCTGAGCCAGCTCACCCAGTTGGTCTTCTCCCTCGGTGCGCCGTCCTCCACGCAGTACCTGGTGCAGGCCGCGGTGATCGCCGTCGCCGTTGCCGTCCAGCAGCAGGATGTCGGGACATTGGTGGCCAGGTTCTGGCCGCGTCGAACCGGGACGTCATCTGATCCCACACGCACACTGTCCAACGAGAAAGGTTGACTGTCATGGACATCGGCGTCGTTTTCTTCTTCACCGACCAGGGGCCCGACCCCGTCGAGTTCGCACAAGCGGCCGAGGCCTACGGGTTCGAATCCATCTTCGTGCCCGAGCACACGCACATCCCGATGTCTCGCCGAACGGAGTATCCGGTCGCCTACGGCGGGCCGGGCCTGCCCGATTTCTACCTACGCACCCACGATCAGATCGTCACCCTGTCGATGATGGCCGCCGGAACGACCTCGATCAAGCTCGGTACCGGGGTATGTCTGCTGGCGCAGCATGATCCGATCGCGAAGGCGAAGCAGTTCGCCACCCTCGACCACTTGTCCAAGGGGCGAGTCGTCTGCGGGGTGGGTTTCGGCTGGAACGTCGAGGAGGCCGAGGCGCATGGCGTCGAGTGGAAGAAGCGCTACTCCACTGTCCGGGACAAGCTCAAGGTGATGCAGGCCCTGTGGGAGCAGGACGAAGCGTCCTATACCGGCGACATCGCCTCGCTGGAACCGTCATGGGCATGGCCGAAACCCTTTGAGCGGCGGACGATCAGGACCTACCTGGGCGGTTCCGGACCGACGACGATGCGGGCCGCCGCACAGTGGGCCGACGCGTGGTACGTTGTCCCGCCACTCGGGGATCCGCTGCTGGAACAGAGCATCCCTCGACTCCGCCGAGCGGCCGAAGAGGTCGGTCGCGACCCCGAGTCGGTTGGGGTGGCGGTCGCATCCGCGCCACCTGACCCCGCGGTTCTCGAGAAGTACCGTGCGCAAGGCGTCGAACGCGCAGTGCTGTGGGTCGACCCCGCCGCCAGTCCGGCCGAGGGGATGCGCAACCTCGACAACGTGTCCAAGGTCCTCGCCCAGCTGGGCTGAAACCGGCGAATCAACCGACTTCGACTGAGCCAACGAACATCGCAACAACAGGAGGCGCAACCATGACCACCACTCAGACCGTCGACATCACCGAACTCGCCGAACGCCTCGGCCGTCTGGAGGACATCCGGGCAATCGAAGATCTCAAGTATCGATACGCCGGCTTCTGTGACAACGGATACGACCCCGAGGGAATCGCAAGTCTCTTCGCCGCCGACGGCCGTTGGGTCGTCGACGGTGAAGGGGGATCGATGGTGGGCCACGAAGAGATCAAGGCCCACTTCGGGGCGCTCTCGGAGAGGATCTCGTGGGCGTTGCACTACATGATCGCCCCGCGGATCGAGATCGCCGAGGATCGTCAGACGGCAACCGGTTACTTCTACCTCCTGTGCCTCTGCACAATCGAATCCGCGGACGACCCGGACGAGAAGGATGCGGTCATCCTGACGATCAACTACACCGACCAGTTCGTGAAACAAGACGGCAAGTGGCTGTTCCAGGAACTCCTCGGCAAGACCCACCAGGTGTCGAACTGGGAAGAGGGGTGGGTCAAGCAGCAGTTCCGCGAATGATGTTTCCGGACCGGCATCCCTGGCGAGCGACGCCCACCGGTGGCGCGCGACCCAGAGGTGGGCGGGTCAGCGAGGGAGGTCGGTCCGGATGCCCCCAGCCGAGCGGAGTCGAGCAATCACGCGGGTCCAGGCTCTGGTGCTCGCACTCGAACTCGAACGACACAGATTGTCGATATGCGCGCGGCTCGACAGACGGGCATGCCAGTCACGCGCCATATCCGGTGACCGCGCAGACCTCGCGGAGGTGGTCAAGCTGTTGGCCGCACTAGTCTCGACGTACGACCTACACGAGATGTATCCCTTTGACCTCAATGCCGCCGGTCGCCAGTCATAGGTCAACCTGGGCCGCGCCTGGCCCATAGGCGGGCGGAGCGACGCGGGCGTCGAAGGCGCCCAGGTTGTATTTGGTGACCTCGGCGAGTGCTGCCGAGTATCCCTCGACACCGTAGGGGCGGGCCCGAAATGCCCAGGTTTCGCGGTTGGCCTGGCCTGTTGGTGCGTCCATTGCGGTGCGCATGATGTCGTCGAACTGCGCCTTGTCGCCGTTGGTGCACAGGTCGAGCAACTGCTCGGGGATACCCAAGGGCGTGGCCGAAACCGTACGGGAAGAGTTCGATCCGAACCTATCTGGGCGGCTCCGGTCCGACTACCATGCGGGCCGCGAATGATGCTGCAGTACCGGCATTCCTGGCGAGCGACGCCCAATCGGCGGCCGCACGACGCAGAGGCGGGCGGGTACTCGATGACGATCCATCGAATACCCGCCCGCTTTGTCGTGCGCGGGGAACGACTCGACCGATGGTGTTCTCGCCGCGATTGAGACGCGGACAACACCAACTCTTGCCTATGGCGGCGACCACTCTTACACTGCGGGTGTCAAAACGTTTAACCACTCGACCGGGATCACGCCGGTGAGAGTTCGCAGTCTGATGAGGAGTCCCCACGATGAAGACGAACGCCGCCGTGATGTGGCAGCCCACAGGCAACTTCGAGATCACCGAGCTCGAGCTGGATCCGCCGAAGGAGGGCGAGGTCCTCGTCCGATACGACCACGCCGGCCTCTGCCATTCGGATGAACACCTGCGACACGGGGACGTGCAGATCGACCCGCCGATTGTCGGCGGGCACGAGGGCTCGGGCGTCGTCGAGGAAGTCGGGCCCGGCGTCCGCCACATCAACCCCGGGGACCACTTCATCACGTCCTGGATGCCGCACTGCGGGCGCTGCCGGTTCTGCTTCATGGGCAAGTCGAACCTGTGCGACAACGGGGCATTCCTCATGCAGGGCACCATGCTCGACGGCACCCAACGTCTGCACGCTCGAGGTACGGGTATGGGTGGGGTGGATCTCCTCGGAACGTTCTCGCAGTGGAACGTCATCCCGGAATCCGCGGTCGTGGTGGTCGACGACGATGTGCCCCTCGACGTCGTGGCGATCGCCGCGTGCGGCGTGCCCACCGGGTGGGGGTCGGCGGTCTATGCGGCCGACGCCAGGCCGGGCGACGTGGTGGTCGTCTATGGGGTGGGCGGAATCGGGATCAACTCGGTACAGGGCGCAGCGCATGCGGGCGCGGAGATCGTGGTCGCGGTCGACCCGGTTGCCTTCAAGCGCGAGAAGGCACTCGAACTCGGCGCCACCCACGCTTTCGAAACCGCGATCGAGGCACATGATTTCGTCTGGTCCGAAACCCGCGGGCAGGGTGCGGACTCGTGCATCGTAACGGTGAGTCTCGTCGAACCCCAGGTGGTCTCCGACGCATTCGCGCTGATACGCAAGGGCGGTGTGGTGGTCGTCACCGCGCTGGCGAATCCGGCGACCAACCTCGTGATTCCCAGCCTCGAACTCACCCTCTACGAGAAGCGACTCGTCGGATGCCTTTTCGGGTCGGGATCACCCCATGCCGACATCCGGAAGATCGTGCGGCTCTATCAGGAGGGCAAGCTCCGGCTCGATGAGCTAATCACCAACCGGTATCCGCTGAAAGAGGTCAACCAGGGGTACGACGACCTCCTCGCCGGCAAGAACATCCGCGGCGTCCTCGACATCGACCACTGATCGACCAGCCGTCCCCAAGCACTGACATCCACATTCAACTGCCACACAGCAACTTACGGAGTCCACCATGGCAATCGACGTCGACAAGCCAGAATTCGGCGACCTACCACCGGCCGAGGCGACGCAGAGTCGTCGCGCGACCTTCGCCGGGTACATCGGCAGCACGCTCGAGTACTACGACTTCTTCATCTATGCGGCCGCGGCGACGCTTGTCTTCGACAAGGTCTTCTTCGCGGGCGCAGGCGATTACTCTCTCCTCGTGTCTCTGGGCACCCTGGGGGTTTCGTGGCTCATCCGTCCGGTGGGCGCCCTGCTCTGGGGACACTTCGGTGACAAGTTGTCGAGGAAGCAGATCCTGGTCTGGACGCTCCTGCTGATGGGCGGTGCGACCTTCGTTATCGGGTTCATCCCCTCCTACGAATCCATCGGCGTCACAGCGCCCATCCTGCTGACTCTCATGCTGATGCTCCAGGGCCTCTCCGCCGCCGGCGAGACCGCCGGCGCGAGCAGTCTCGTAGTCGAGGCGTCCGGAGACAAGGGGCGGGCGTTCAACTCCAGCTGGATTCAGACCGGCAATCTGACCGGCTTCATTCTTGCCACCCTGGTATTCATCCCGGTCTCCGCCCTGCCCGAAGAGGACCTCTTGACCTGGGGCTGGCGCATTCCGTTCTACCTGAGTCTGGTGCTCATCGTCGCGGCGTTCATCATCCGAATCCGCCTCGACGAGCCCGAGGTCTTCGAACAGGACCGCAAGAGCGATCCGCGGTCGCGACGCTCGCCGCTGCGAGACCTCTTCGCGAATCACAAGGCCGATGTCGCTCGAGTGAGCGCACTGGGGCTGTTCCAGGGAACCCACATCATGGTCACGGTTTTCGGACTCGCCTATGCCACCGACCTCGCCGGGGTGTCGGAAACATTGATGCTGACCATCTTGCTTGTCGTCAGTGCGGTCTCCCTGGCCACGGTGCCGCTCGGTGGTTGGCTGTCGGACAGGTACGGGCGCAAGCGGGTCTTCGGCATCGGCGCGATCGGGTGCATCGTCGCGTTCGCGCTCTACATGTGGACGTTGGCGATGGGGCAGGAGCTGTGGATCGTCGTCACTGCCGTCCTGGTCTACAGCGTGACCTACAGCATCGGCAACGGCAGCACCATGGCCCTGTTCGCCGAACAGTTCCCGGTTAACGTCCGCTACAGCGGTCTGGCGATCAGCATGCAGATTTCCGGCCTGGTGTACGGCTTCGGCCCGTCGATCGCCCTGTGGCTCGTCAGCAACGACGCCTCGAAGTGGCCGCTCGCGGTGCTGGTGGAGATCGTGCTCTGTGGCGTCGCGGTAGTCGCATGTGCTCGATCCAGGGAAGCCGCTTGGATGCCCATCGCCGCGATCGGGCACCAGCACGAGAACGCTGCTGCTCCGGTGCGCGTCGGCCCCTGAGCCCCGCGCACCTCGAGGGGCCGGCCGTATCCGCTGCGATACGGCCGGTCCCCGTCGTGTTGCCTCATCGTCGGCGACTACCCTGGCTTCAGGTCACGGCAGGTTGACGACCGACTCGGACGAGGACTGACTCTTTATGGAACGTCGGGTGAGCATCCGCGATGTCGCGGCACGCACGGGTGTCTCGGTGGCGACGGTGTCGCAGATACTCAACGGCAAGCGACTCGAGCGCTACAGCCAGGCGACCCGCAAACTCGTCGAGGAGTCGGCCAAGGAGATCGGCTATCAACCGAATTCGCTCGCCCGCGGTCTACGGATGCAACAGTCCGGGGTCATCGGGATGGTGAGCAATCAGATCGTCACCACGCCCTACGCCGGAAAGATCGTGCTGGGAGCGCAGTATGCCGCGCAGCGCGCCGACCACGTCCTCATGGTCGTGAACAGCGAGGGCGACGCCGCCACCGAGGAACGCGCGATCCGTTCTCTGTTGCGCCACCAGGTCGACGCCGTCCTGTATGCATCGCTGGTGAAGGAAAGCGTTGAGGTACCGGCGATCCTCGACGACCAGCTGACCGCTGTCGTGCACGGTCATCCGACGGTGTCGAGGCATTCCGAGGTGCAGTCAGACGAACGGTCGGGCGCGGCCGGCGCGGTCCGGCGCCTACTCGATGCCGGGCACCGTCGTATCGGCTTCGTCACCACGACTCAGGATCTCGTCGCCGCTGATGCCCGACGAGCCGGATACGAGGATGCGCTCGCTGGATACGGGGTGACTCACGACCCGGACCTCATCGCCGCGAGCGAGACGAACCCGGCTGGGGCGCGCGAGTCTGCCCGGCGGCTTCTCAGCCGGCCGGATCGGCCGACGGCGATCTTCTGCTTCAGCGATCACATGGCGATGGGTGTGTACCAGGCGGCGGCGAACCTCGGCCTGCACATCCCGGGTGACCTGTCGATCATCGGGTTCGGTGATCTCGAATTGATCTCTGCGGGACTGCTTCCGACACTGACCACGGTGGCCATCCCGTACTTCCAGATGGGGCAGAGTGCAGTCGAAATGGTCATCGACAGAGTCGGCGCCCCGCTTGAACCCGGGACGCCGACCCATCGCGTGCTTCCGTGCGAACTCGTCGAACGCGGTTCGGTCGCCGGTCCGGCATCGTGACGAAGGCGCCGGCGGTCCCGTCATCCGACGAACGCGCCACCGTTCGCCGAGACCACCTGACCGGTCATGAAGGAACTGGCGCCTGAGACCAGGAACTCGATCACCTCGGCGATTTCACCCGGATCACCCAGTCGGCCCATCGGATTGGCGCTCTTGAGGGTATCCCGGTTCGCCGCGCCGAACTCCAGGAGCATCTCGGTGTCGATGGCGCCGGGCGCAACCGAGTTGATCCGGATCCCGCGTTGGGCGAGGGGAGTGGACAACGAGCGGGTCAGGCCGACGACGCCCGCCTTGGACGCGGCATAGGCGGGCGAGGCGAAACGGGAGGAAGTCTGGGCCGCGAGCGAAGACACCGTCACGATGGACCCGCCCTCGACGAGGGCCTCGGCCGCGGCCGACACGACGTGGAAAGTCCCGGTCAAATTGACGTCCAACACGCGGTGCCACTCGTCGCTGTCGGTGGCTTCGAGGGGACTCGTGCCGACGATTCCAGCACAGTGCACGCAGCCGCGGAGTGAACCCGCTGCGGCCGTGGACGCGAGCGTGAACATCGAGTCCACACTTCGGCGTTCGGTGACATCGGTCGTCACCGTAGCGACCACGGTGCCTCTGGGGAGTTCGGAGGCGACCTTCTCCAGCCTCACGTCGTCGCGGTCCGCGAGGACGACTCCGTAACCGGCGTTGGCGAGCACATGCGCTGCTGCGCAGCCGATTCCGCGAGCCGCGCCGGTCACGACGATCGTCTGTTCAATCATTGGCCTCTCCTCGAGGTGTTTTCGGTCGTGCGGGGTGGGTTGTCAGGGTGTTCGATGCGGTCGCGGACCAGACCCAGCCACGACGACAACTCCCGCGCATCGATGAGTCGAGCGTCGGCTCGCGCAGTCACGACCGTGACCCGGCGAATGCCGATCGCGCCGTCCACGGCGATCACACGGTCTGTCGTCGCGCCGGCCGCGACCGCGATCACGGTGTCCTCAGGCCGTTCTGGCACAACCCAGTTCGCGCCGCGACGGTCGACACCGATGGTGCTCACCGGTGCTTCGGAATCTCGTCGCCTGACGGAGAACGGGATCCCGCGTCGTCGCATGCCGGCAGCGAAGTCCGGGCCCATCCGGACGGCCCATGCCGCGCGCACGGCCGATTCGATCGCCTCGGTCAGGCCCGTGGGCGGAATGTCCGCCCGATCATCTGGCGCGAGACGTTCGACGACGACATCGATCTGCGCGATGGTGTCCGTCGCGAGGACATTGGGGGCATGTGCTTTGTCTGCGTCGTCGTCTGTCCTGGTCGCGTCGAGAGCCAGTTCGACGTCTCGCCGGACGACTCTGCCTCCCGGTCCCGTCCCGAGGATCTCGCCGATGTCCAGACCACCCTCCCGCGCGATACGCCGGGCAAGCGGCGAGCAGGGACGCCGGGCGGGTCTCGAGCGATGTGCCGTGTCGAGGTCGGACGTCATGACTGTCCGCCCGGCGATGCCAGCCCCATGTGCTTGCGCAGGGCCTCGACCACCTCTTCTCGTCGAGCCACGGCGGCTCGTTCCAATCGCCGGGAGATCGTCGGTGACGCCTCTCCGCCGGCGACACGCATGACAGGGTGGTCGAGGTGATCGAAGAGGCGTCGTTGGATCTCGTCCGAAAGCCAGCCTCCGTAACCGGCCGGCGCCGAGCCCTGCTCGACGATGAGCACACGTCCGGTTTTCGCAACGCTCCGTTCAATGGTCGCCCAGTCGAGGCTGGCACGGTCGAGCCACCGGAGGTCGATCACGTCGGCACCGACTTCCGCTTCGTCGACGGCCGCGAGCGCCTCGTCGACCATGTTGAGGTAGGTGATGATCGTGACGTCGTCGCCTGTCCGCGCGAGCCGAGCACGGCCGGGCAAGAGGTGATGATCGATGCGACCGTCGAACAGATGTCGCGTCAGATAGAGCTCGGTCTGCTCGAGGACCAGAACGGGGTCGTTCATGGCCAGCGCCGTGTTGAACAGACCGGCATAGTCAGAGGGATTCGACGGTGCCACGATGCGCCACCCCGGGAACATCGCGAAGAGTCCCGCCGGGTCCATCGAGTGTTGTGACCCGTATCCGGAACCGATGCCGACCTTCGCGCGGACGACCACCGGCATCTCGACATTCCCGCCGAACATGTGTCGTGCCTTGCCGACCTGGTTGAAGACCTGATCGGCGGCGACGAGCACGAAGTCGGCGAACATGAACTCCACGACCGGCCGGTAGGTGCCCAGCATGGCGAGACCACCGGCCACGCCGGTGAAGCAGTTCTCACTGATGGGGGTGGCGACCACCCGGTCGGCATGTTTCTCGACCAATCCGCTTGTGGCGCCGTTGGTCCCACCGTTCAGGCGGTGGATGTCCTCGCCCAGCAGCACGACCCGCTGATCGGAGTCCAGGGCGCGGCCGAGAGTCTTGGCCACCACGTCGACGAAGGTCACGTCGTCGGCCTCGCCGGTACTCTCATCCTGCTCCTGGTGTTCGAGGTCCGCCAGCTCGCGGAGGTCGCTACGGATGTGATCGTCCACCCGCTCGGCATCGGGCCAGAACCGCTCGGCGATCACGCGGCGGTCGTCGGGGTCCAGCTCGATGAACTGCTCGACGATGTCCGTGCACGCCTGGTTGATCGCCGACTCGAACGCGCGCGCTGCGGACTCGTCGCAGAGACCACGGGCCACGACGTGAGTCCTGGCCTGTACGAGCGGGTCTCGTTCCTTCCAGGCACGTTCCTCACCCCGGGATCGGTACCCGAAGGCACTACCGGCGAAGACTCCGCTCTGGTGGTAGAAGCGATAGACGTCCGCTTCGATCAGGGTGGGCCCGCCGCCGGATGCCATGTGCTGTCGCGCCTCGCGCGTGGTGAGGTAGACCGACACCGGATCCATGCCGTCGACCTTCCAGGACGGTATGCCGAATGCCTGGCCCCGCGCGGACAACCTGCTCTCGGCCGTGACCTCGTCGATGTGGGTTGCCACCGCGTACAGATTGTTCTCGATGAACAGGCACAGGGGTAGTTTCCAGGCGCCCGCGAGATTCATCGTCTCGAGTGCCGACCCGATGTTCGCCGCGCCATCGCCGAAGTAGGAGACGGTCACCGACTCGACATCGGGTCCGCCGGCGTCCAGTTTCTGACTCCAAGCGCTTCCCGCCGCGAGCGGAATCCCCCCACCGACGATGGCATTGGTCCCGAGCGCACCCGCCTCGATCCATTGCAGGTGCATGGAGCCGCCACGACCGAAGCTGAAACCATCACGGAGACCGAGAATCTCGCCATAGCTCCGTCGAAGCAGCTCCGTGACGGACTCGTCGAGTCGGCCGGAAACCTCGATCTGTGTGCCGCGAGACCTCAGGTAGGCCAGACACTTGGCGAGGAACTGGTGATGTCCTCGGTGCGTGCCGTTCACCTTGTCATCCGCGCCCAGCGCTAGGGCAGATCCGACCGCGCCGCCCTCCTGGCCGATACTCGAGTGCATCGGTCCATGCACGAGTCCTTCGGACGCGAGCTTGATAAGCGAGCGCTCGAATCCTCTGATGACGGTGATGTGCGCGTACATCGACCACAGCAGTTCGGAGTCGACAAGGGCGACGTCTTCGGGGTCACTGCTCACCTGGAGCCACGGTGTGTCGTGCCGCAGATCGGTCTTACGCATGGGCAGTCTCCGTTTCGGGCTTCCGGGTGGCCGTGGGCGTACTCGACGAACGCGCGAACAGACACCCGATGGTCGCGGTCCCGGCCAGCACCGCCTGCACGCAGAGGGCGAGAATCCAGGCCTGAGGGTCGGACCCGACCAGGGCGATGGCCACCGAGGGTGCGAATCCGAACACGAGCCCCGAGATCTGCAGCGACACCGCCAGTCCGCTGTACCGCACCTGCGTGTCGAACTGTGCCGCGAAGAACGCCATCGTGCTGCCGTTGCCGATGCTGTAGACGAGCGCGTAGGCGACGATGGCGCACAGCGCGATGAGAACGCTGCTGCCGGTGGTGAAGGACCAGAGGTACAGCGCCACCGCCGGAATGCTGAGGATGGACCCGTAGAGGAAAACCGGCTTGTATCCGACGCGGTCGGCCAGCCACCCGCCGAACGGCACAGTCAGCAGCGCGATCGCGCTGACGAGAACGAGCGTCCACAAGACGCCGCTGTTGGCCAAACCGACGACTTTCGTCGCGTACGCCAGGCCAAAGACGGTGATCATCGTGTGCGTGCCCTGGAACAGGCCCATCGCGGCCAGAACGAGGATGGCCGACTTGTGCTGACCGAAAAGCTCGCGCAACGGTGACGAACGACGTTCGCCCAGTTGGGCTTTGACCTCGGCGAACTCTTCCGGCTCATCGAGTCCGCGCCGGATCACGAAGCCCAGGATGATGAGACCGAAGCTGAGGAGGAAGGGGATTCGCCAGCCCCAGGTCATCAGCGCGGAGTCGGGCAGCAGCGCAATCGGGACGAAGACCAGGTTCGCCAGGATGAAGCCGGACAGGTTGCCGGACTGGATCCAGCTGGCGTTGAGCGCACGGTTCTTCTGGCCGGAACTCTCGACCACCAGACTCACCGCGCCCGCAGTCTCACCCGCGGCGGAGATGCCCTGCACGATGCGCATGAGCAGCAACAGGATCGGAGCGGCGATACCGATCGAGTCGTACGACGGTATGAGTCCGATCGCCAGCGTGGCCACTCCCATCATGAGAAGTGTGAGTACGAGGACCTGTTTACGTGACATCTTGTCGCCAAAGTGGCCCCACAGGAGCGCTCCGAAAGGGCGTGCGACATAGGCGATCCCGAACGAACCGAGCGAGAGGACCAAGGACAGGTCGCCGGCTGCCGGGAAGAACACGGTGTCGAAGACCAACGCGGCTGCCGACGCGTAGATGAAGTAGTCGTAGTACTCGAGCATGCTGCCGAAGTACGCGGCGAGTGTCGCCCGCCTCGCCTGCCGCTTGGGTGGCAGATGGCGGGGAGGCGACACAGTGTCGCCCGTACTGGTGTCGAACATGTTCGCCTCACAGTCTGGTTAAACGTTTTGACAACCGTACGGCGTGACGTGCGTCATGGCAACTGTCGATTGTGGCTGCTTCCGCAGCCGTCATCCGGCCGGCGACATCGTTGCGACAGAGGATGCTCTCGGCGATGGAGGGGGTTGCGTGCGTCGGGCGTCGGTGGAATCCGCCCACGGCGCGTTCGATCCGGTTAGGTGCCAGATGGTGCGGTCAGCGCCCGGCGAGCGGATTGTCCGCAGTCGCGCCGGGGCCGGGGTGAACGCGCAGTTCGCCGACCGCGATCAGCTCCCCACACCCCGAGCACGTGGGCTCGACGGTCATCGTGTGTCCGCACGAGTGCGTCGAGACCACCGGGGCGCCGTCCGTCGCGGTCCATTTGTCGCCCCACTGACGCAGAGCGGCCAGAACCGTCCACAGGTCCCGCCCCTTGTCGGTGAGGCGGTAGTCGTGGCGCACCGGATTGTCCTGGTACGGCACCTTCTTCATGACGCCGTGCTCCACGAGCGTGTCGAGCCGCTGGGCCAGCACGTTGCGTGCGATGCCGAGCCGTGACGAGAACTCATCGAACCGCGTCACGCCGAACATCGCGTCCCGGACGATGAGCAACGTCCACCATTCGCCGACGATCTCCAGCGTCTGGGCGATCGAGCAGTTCATGTCGGCGAACGAGGCGCGGCGCATGAGTCGAGCGTAGTGGGTTGCGTGATGCAACTCAACCTGCTTGCATGAGTTGCGTGAAGCAACTCAGCAGGCAGGACGCGGCCGACGACGGTCTGTCGGACAGCTTCGGCGCGAGCCCGACCGGGGACGGCCGATGGTCGGCGACCATCGATCCGACCTGGTGGGGATGGTCGGGTCCGCACGGCGGCGTCATCGCCGCCCTGGCCGTGCGGGTCGCCGCCGAGGCGGCACCGGAGGGGTCGGTGCGCGCGCTGGATCTGCGATTCGTGGGCAAGCCCGACGGCGGGGAGCTGATCCTGACCCCGTCGGTTCGGGAGGTGGGTCGACACACGCGGGTCGTCGACGTCGAGGTCACGCAGGCCGGTGTCGAGATCGCGACGGCGGCGATCACCGCGGGGCGTGTCGGAGAATCAGGGTCCGCGGACGTCATCGACCGGATCTCGGGCGTCCCCGGTCCGGAAGGATTGGACGCCTTCATGATTCCGCCGGAGATAGTCCCGATGGGTGCGCAACTGGACCTGCGGCCGGTCGACGGTCCGCTGCCTCTCACCGGCGCGAGCGAAGCGTGGATGCGCGCCTGGATCACCACGCGGACGCCGATGGCCGTCGATGCGGCATACCTCGCGCTCTTGGCCGACTGCCTGCCGCCCGCGGTGTTCCCGACTCTCACCGCACCACTGGCACTTCCGACGGTCGCCTTCTCCATGCACGTGACCGCACCGTTGGACGATCCCACGCCGGCGCCGGTGCTCGTCCACACGCGAAACACCTCGACCTCCGGCGGGTGGTCGGTCGACGACACCACCCTGCGCGACCGCGGCGGCCGGCTCCTGGCGTCCGCACGCCAGAGCCGACGCGTCATCGGATGGCCGGCCCGATGACCGTCACACCCGAAGCATCGAATGCGCAGGCTGAGGGCACCGGTCTCGCTCGTCCCGGCGTCGTCCTGCTCATCCTGTCCGGGGCCGCATTCATGGCCAGCCTTGACGTCTTCATCGTGAACGTCGCCTTCGACGACATCGGTGCGGATTTCCCCGACGCGACCCTGTCGCAGATGTCGTGGATTCTCAACGCGTACGCGATTCTGTATGCGGCGCTGCTGGTTCCGGCCGGGCGGATCGTCGATCGCTATGGCCGCAAGGGCGGCTTCCTTCTCGGACTCGCGATCTTCACCGCGGCCAGTGCCGCATGCGCTGCGGCGCAGGGGGTCTGGTGGCTCGTCGCGTTTCGTGCGGTCCAGGCCCTCGGGGCGGCGATACTCACCCCGGCCAGCCTGGGCCTGGTGGTCTCGACCATTCCGCCGGAGCGTCGTGCCCGGTCGGTTCGCATCTGGGCGGCGACGGGGGCGCTCGCGGCTGCCTTCGGTCCGGCAGTGGGTGGGTTGCTCGTCGAGGCGTCGTGGCGCTGGGTCTTCCTGGTGAACATCCCGGTGGGCGTCGCTGCGCTGATCGCAGGCGCACTGGTCCTGTCCCGCTCACGGAACGAATCCGCGAGTGGCTTCCCCGACGCGCTCGGCGCGGCGCTGCTGGTGATCGCCGTGGGCGCACTCACCCTGGGCCTGGTGCAGGGCAGCGAATGGGGATGGACGGACATCCGCATCACGGGGGCCTGGGTGGTCTCAGCGGTCTCGTTGGCCGGTTTCGTCGTCAGTTCGGCACACCATTCCGAACCCGTGATCTCACCCGCCCTGCTGCGCGTCCGCGCGTTCTCGATGGCGAACGTGACGATGGTGCTGTTCTCGATCCCGTTCGCCGGTGCCCTTCTCGCCAACATCCTCTGGTTGCAACAGATCTGGGACTTCTCGCCGATCGAGACAGGTCTGGCGGTCTCGACCGGACCGCTCATGGTGCCGATCTTCGCGGCGGTGTCCCACCGGCTCAGCGCGCGGATCTCGGTGGGGGTCCTGGTCGCGATCGGGTGCGCGCTCTTCGCGATCGGCATCGCGCTCGTCGCGTTGTCGGTCGACGCCACACCGGATTTCGTCACCGAGTTCCTGCCCGGCTGGCTGATCGGCGGCATCGGCGTGGGATTCGCGCTCCCGTCCATCTTGTCGTCGGCCACTGCCGACCTGCCTGCCGATCAGGCGGCAACCGGCAGCGCAGTGGTCAACATGAGCCGCCAGATCGGTATGTCACTCGGCGTCAGCCTCCTCGTCGCGATCATCGGTACCTCGGTCGTCTACGACGATGTGCACGACGCCTTCGTGACCGCGTGGTGGGTCCTGACCGGAACCGCTGTGGTGGGCGCGATCTCGGCGCTGGGGATGACCCCCGCGACATCAACCCACCGCCCCATGATCCGAAAGAACCGACCCCACTGCTCCGTGATCCGAAAGAAGGGTCCCATCTCTGCTCCCTGATCCGAAAGAAGGGCCCACCTCTGCTCCCTGATCCGAAAGTACCGACCCCCACTGCTCCCTGAGGTGCGAGGAGCGATAGACGGTATGAGGGCCTTGGGGCCGAAGGCCTCAAGCTGCAAACACATCGTGGGTTGCTGCTGCTGAGTTCACACTCGGCGGTAGCACCACATTGCAGATCAGGAGGCCTCCGGTGATTGTTCAGGGTACAAGTGTCGGATTGGATGTTCACGCACGTTCGGTGGTCGCTCACGCCATCGATGAGGACAGCGGCAACGTGATTCGGGAGACGTTGGTTCCCGATGCGGCGACCATCGTGAGCTGGCTTCACAGCTTGGCTCCGCCTGTGCGGGTTGCCTACGAGGCCGGTCCGACGGGTTTCGGATTGGCTCGGGCGATCACTGCGGCCGGGATGGAGTGTGTGGTTGCCGCGCCCTCGAAGCTGCAACGGCCAGCCGGGGACCGCGTCAAGACCGATGCCCGAGACGCTGCGCACCTGGCGAAGTTGCTGCGCCTGGGCGAGGTAGTCGCGGTCGGTGTGCCCGAGGAGGGTACCGAAGCGGCCCGTGATCTGGTCCGCGCCCGCGAGGACGCTCGCAGCGACCTGATGCGGGCGCGGCATCGATTGTCCAAACTGCTTCTGCGCCAGGGGATCGTCTACTCCGGCGGGAAACCCTGGACCGGTGTTCATCAACAGTGGCTGCAGCGTCAACGTTTCGAGCTGCCGCTGTTGCAAGCCGCCTTCGACAACGACCTGGACGCGGTGTTGAGCGTGACCGCACGCCGAGACCGCCTCGATGAGCTGATCGAACAGACCGCGGCCACCGATCCGTGGCGGGCTGTGGTCACCCGATTGTCATGTCTGCGGGGTGTGTCGACGCTGACCGCGTTCGCTCTGACCGTCGAGATCGGCGACTGGTCGAGGTTCAGTGGCGCCACGATCGGCCCCTACGCCGGGTTGGTGCCCTCGGAATACTCGACCGGCGGTACCCGCAGTCAGGGATCGATCACCAAGGCCGGGAACGCCCACGTGCGGCGGTTGCTGGTCGAGGCGGCCTGGCAACACCGGCGGCCCTACGGCACGCCCGGACAGACCATGCGCCGTCGGTGGGAGGCCGCCTCACCCTCGGCCCGCGCCCGTGGCCATGCCGGCAACCGACGGCTACACAAGCGTTGGCAACAATTCGACCGCCGCAGCAAACATCCCTGCGTGGCCAACACCGCGATCGCTCGTGAGCTCGCCGGCTGGTGCTGGTCGCTGGCGGTGCTCGACGACTAACCAGCACTGACACACAATCTTGGCCACCCGCCGCGACTGCGCTGTGGTGAACAGGGAACGAATCCACGGCGTCGCTATGTGCGCCAGCACCTCTGGGTGCACGGTACGCACGCTTACATAGACCCGTCGGTCAGCGTTTTCATCTCCTGTCGAACACCGTTGAGCGGTAACCAACCCGCGTATATCAGTCCGACAACACCGTCGCGAGTAACGACCACCACACACCGCGGCGGGTGGCCAACCCCCACTACAGCCCCCTAGCAAGGAGGCCAACTCGCCATGGAACTTGACAAAGCAGCACTACATATCAGCGACGAGCCTCGAAGGGCCTGGTGACGCAGGTTCCGAGCCCTTCGAGGCTCGCTTCGCTCGCACCTCAGGGGGCAGGGGAGGTCTGCTCGCATCGCACCTCGGGGGGCAGGAGGGGTCTGCTCGCTTCGCTCGCATTTCAGGGGCAGGGGAGGTCTGCTCAGGGGCGGGTGAACCGCTCCCGGCGTCCGAGGCCGCGGAGGCGTACCCACTCGGCGAAGCCCTTCGGATCACGTTGCTGCACAAGGAAGAACCAGCCGAACCGGGCGTACTCCTGGGGCAGCAGCCTACGGAGTCCGGGCTGACTCATCAGGTAGCCGCGGTTGCGGTAGGTGAAGAAGCGTTTGGTCGCGTTGTCGGGGTACTGCGTGTGCATGCGCCCGCCCAGGATCGGCCGGAACTCCGCCGATCCGTCCGGGTGGAGGTAGCCGGCGCGCAGGCACGTACCGAACTTCACACCTGAGCGCACCAGGCGGCGGTGCACCTCGACCTCGTCGCCGCGGAAGAACAGTCGCAGGTCCGGCACACCGACCTGCTCGAGGCAATGCGCGGAGAACAGCGCACCGTTGAACAGTGAGGCGATACCCGGCAGCAAGTCATCGTCTTGGGTCTCGCCGTCGGTGACACGTGACCCGCTCGCTTCGCTCCCGGCGTCGGTGAAGAGCTCCGACCGCTTCCGCCTCCACACGAGTCCACGTCGTAGCGGGAAGGCGAGGGTGTCCGGGTCGTCGAGGTTGGCGACGACGGGGGACACCTCGTCGAGATCGTGCCGTGCGGCGCAGTCGAGCAGCGTCGAAAGCACCGTCGGACCGTCGGGGCGTCCGTCGTCGTCGGCGCACCAGACCCAGTCGGCACCGAGGGCGAGTGCGTGCAGCATGCCCAGGGCGAAACCGCCGGCGCCGCCGAGGTTGCGCTGTGAGCCGAGGTAGGTCGTCGGAACAGGTTGTGTGGCAACGAGTGCGGCGACCTCGGGTTCGTTCGCGTTGTCGACGACGACCAGGTGATCGACGGGCCGGTCCTGGCCGGCGACGACGGCCAGCGACTCGGCCAGCAGCTCGACGCGACGGTGGGTGACCACCACCGCGATCACCGTGGGAGCGCCGCTGCCGTCGCTCACTCGGCCGGTCCAGCGGTGTTCGTGTCTCGACGATCGGACTTCTCGAGGTCGGCGATCACCCTGCGGACGTGCGCGGCGGCGTCGGGACCCTCATATGCGCCGACGACCTCTTCGATCCCGCCTTCCATGCGGATCTGGCCGTGGTCGATCCACAGGGCGCGGTCGCACAGCTGGGCCAGGAATTCGTTGGAATGGCTGGCGAAGACCAGGATTCCGGACCGTTCGACGAGTGCCTGGAGACGGCCGCGTGCCTTGCGCATGAAGTCGGCGTCGACGGCGCCGATGCCCTCGTCGAGGATGAGGATTTCCGGATCGATGGAGGTCACCACGCCGAGTGCGATGCGCACGCGCATGCCGGTGGAGTAGGTGCGCAACGGCATCTGCAGATAGTCGCCGAGCTCCGTGAACTCCGCGATGTCGTCGATCTTCTTGAGCATCTCCTTGCGGGTCATGCCCAGGAACATGCCGCGGATGATGATGTTCTCGTAGCCGGAGATCTCCGGATCCATGCCGATGCCGAGGTCGAAGACCGGCGCGACGCGGCCGTGCACACGACAGGCGCCGCGGGTGGGCTCGTAGATGCCCGACAGCAGGCGCAGCAGCGTCGACTTGCCGGCGCCGTTGTGGCCGACCAGGCCGACACGGTCGCCGTGTTTGAGGTGCAGGTTGATGTCCTTGAGGGCCTCGACGACCACCACGTTCGACTCCGTGGAGCCGATCACGCCGCCCGCCGCGCCGATCACCGACTTCTTGAGCGAACGCGTCTTGGCGTCGAAGATCGGGAAGTCCACGCACGCGTCCCACGTGTCCACACGGACCCGCTCGTCGCCGAGATCGTTGTTTCTGGCCATCGAATCCGTCCCTACACCCAGTAGGCCACGCGGGCCCGGTAGTTGCGCAACACCAGCATGGCCAGCACCCAGCCCACGGCGGTGCAGCCCAAGACGACGGCCCAGTGGTAGAACTCCACCGGCTCGCCCAGCAGCGGCCCGCGCGCGATCTCGAGATAGTGGAACATCGGATTCAGCTCGACGAGCTTCAGCCTTGACGACGCCTCGCCGGTCGCGTTGCCGAGGCTCTGCGTCGTCCAGATGATCGGTGTCATGAAGAACACCAGCTGCACCGCGGTGGTGAGGAGCTGGCCGATGTCGCGGAAACGGGTCGACAGGATCCCGAAGACGATCGTCACCCAGACCGAGTTGAGCACGTACAGCGCGAGGGCCGGGATGATCAGCGACACGGTCCAGTTGAGCGGCGGCGGGAAGATCAGGAACAGGATGACGATGATGACGACGTTGTGCGCGAAGATGATCAGCGCTCGCCACACCACCCGGTAGACGTGCACGCTCACCGGGGCAGGGAGCTGTTTGATCAGGCCCTCGTTCTTCGAGAAGACCTCCGAGCCCTCGAGGATCGAACTCTGGATGAAGTTCCAGAAGATGAAACCGAGTGCCACGTACGGCAGGAACACGGTGATGTCCATGCCGAACAGTTCGCCGTACAGCAGGCCCATCGCGATGGCGGTCACACCGGTCGCGATGACGATCCACAGCGGTCCCAGCACCGAACGGCGGTAACGCTGCTTGATGTCCTGCCAGCCGAGATGGAACCACAGCTCGCGGCTTGCGAACCCGTCGCGGAGGTCCTTGACCGCGCGCGCGAAGCTGCGCGAATCGGAACCCTGTGGACGCGCGGGGATCGCGTCGTCGTCTACTACCGCTGACACGAGGAGTCAGCGTACCCGTCCGCACATCCGTTGCTCCCCGCTGGTTGAGCAGGTGCCCCTCTGCCAGCAGGTGACGAGCGGAGCGAGGAGCCGTGCCTGCTCCCGCTGGCTGAGCAGGTGACGAGCGAAGCGAGGAGCCGTGTCGAAGCCACCGCCCCCGCCCGCCGATCTCAGAGGTACTGCCCGGGTCCCGGGGAGTGGCCCGGTCCGCCGCCCGCGGCCGGCATCCCGGGCGGGAGCGCACCCTGGCGCATCTGCTCGAGCTGAGCGCGCGCGGCCATCTGCTGGGCGAACAGCGCGGTCTGGATGCCGTGGAACAGGCCCTCCAGCCAGCCGACGAGCTGCGCCTGGGCGATCCTCAGTTCCGCGTCCGACGGGGTCGCGTCGTCGGAGAAGGGCAGTGCCAGCCGTTCGAGTTCTTCGCGTAGTTCCGGGGCGAGACCTTCCTCGAGCTCCCGGATCGACGATTCGTGGATCTCACGGAGCCGGTTGCGCGACGCGTCGTCGAGCGGAGCGGCGCGCACCTCCTCGAGCAGCTGCTTGATCATCGTGCCGATGCGCATGACCTTTGCCGGCTGCTCGACCATGTCGGCGAGGCTGGTCGACTCCGATGCGTCGTCGTCACCGCCCTGCGGGTGGGAGCCGGCCCCGACGACGATCACGTTGTCGGAGTCCCCGGCCGAGCCGAATGGTCCTGAGGTCGGGCCAGGTCCTGGAGTGCCTTCGATAGCCATGCGCTCCATTGTGCCCGGACACCGCAAAACCGCCGATGGCCGACGTCTATCCTCGTGGCCATGCCTTTCGACGTCGCCTATGTGCGTGGATTGATTCCATCGCTCGGCGACGGGTGGATCCACCTCGACCCGCAGGCCGGGATGCAGATTCCCGACTCGGTCGCGACCGCGGTGACCACCAGTTTTCGTTCTCTGTCCGCTGCCCCGGGCGGCGTCTATCCGTCGGCTCGGGCGAGTGCAGAGGTGGTCGACGGTGCACGTCGGGCGATCGCCGACCTCGTCGGCGGTGACGCCGCGGGAGTGGTCCTGGGGCCGTCGCGATACGCGCTGCTGTCCGGCCTCGCGGAGGCGCTGGCGCCGCACGCGTGGTTGCGGGGCGACGTCGTCGTCACACGACAGGACGACGAACCGAACATCGTGCCCTGGCTCCGCGCCGCGGATCGTTACGGTGGCCGCGTCCGCTGGGCCGAGGTCGACGTCGAGACCGGAGGGCTCCCGGCGTGGCAGTTCGGGGATCTCGTCACGCCCGACACCGAGGTCGTCGCGGTGACCCTCGCGTCGTCGACGACGGGCGCGATCACCGACATCAGCGAGATCGCGCCCCTGGTCCGCGAAGCGGGAGCCCTGCTGGTGGTCGACGCCACGAACGCGGCGCCCTATCTCAGCCTGGACATCCACGACCTGGGTGCCGACGTGCTGGTCGTCTCGGCCGAGCGCTGGGGTGGTCCGCGGATGGCGGCCATGGCTTTTCGTGAACCGCACCTGATCGAGCGGTTGAAGCTGATGGCGATGGACCCGGCCGCGCGCGGACCCGCCCGGCTCGAACCCGAACCCCACCAGGGCGCGATGCTCGCGGGGCTCGTCGCATCGGTGGAACATCTCGCCGGGCTGGACGAGGCCGGGATCGGCAAGCGCCGCCGCCGCCTCGTCACCTCGATGGACGGCGTCTACGAATACCTCCAGCGTCTCACCTACTACCTGGTGACGACGCTGTCCCAGCTCAACCATGTGAATCTGGTCGGCAGCGAGGAGAATCGGATTCCGCTGGCGAGCTTCACCGTCGAGTCGGTGGGTGCCGACAAAGTGGTCCGACGCCTGGCCGACAACGGTGTCTGCGCCCTCGCCGACCTCCCCAACCGCGCGCTGGTACGCATGGGCGCGCCCGACTTCGGCGGTGCCGTGACGGTGGGGCTCGCCCCGTACTCGACGCCGTATGAGGTGGATCACCTGGTGCGCACGCTGGGATCACTGGCCTGAGAGTTCACCGCCACCGTGGCGATATTCACTATGGTGTTGTTTGAGTTAACGACAATGTATGTTGTCATGCTGTGTCGGCAAAAACGATTGATGGTCCAGAAAAGGGCCCGCCCCGGTCACTCACCACTGCGGAGGCCGAGACCTGGATGAACCTCGTCAACGGCGGTTGGGCCCTGTTCGCCCGCGTCAACGACGAGTTCGCGAAACGGGGACTCTCGGTATCCGACCTACGCGTCCTCGAGGCCGTGTGCACCAACCGGCAGTTGGGCGTCAGCGAGGTCGCCGACGCCGTGCACATGCGCATCAGCACGGTGTCCCGCATGATCGGCCGCCTCAGCGACGACGGACACATCGACCGTTTCGAGTCGAAGGCCGACGGCCGGCATCGACTGGTACGGCTGACCGATCAGGGCCGGCGCGCACTCGCCGACCACGTGAGTGTCCGCGACCAGGTGATCCGGCGCTTCGTCGTCGACGCGCTGACGCCGGAGGAGTTCACGGCGCTCGGTGTCGCGTTCGGCAAGATCGGGGAGGCCGTCCGCGTCGCGGAACCACCCGCATCGGACTGAGCCGCACCCGATCAGTCCCCGACGCTGAGCAGAACCTTTCCGATCACGTCACCGCTGTTGAGATGGTCGTGCGCGGCGGCGGCGTCGGCGAGTGGGAACACGCGGTCGACGACGGGGACGACGGTCCCGGCTTCGATCAGCGGCCAGGTCCGGGTCAGCGTCGACGCCACGACCTCGGCCTTGCCGCCGGGGCCGTGCACGGGCCGGGCGCGCAGCGTCGTGCCCATCACGGACAGGCGCTTGGCCAGCAGATGCCCGAGGTTGATCTCGGTCGTCGTGCCGCCCTGCATGCCGATGATCACGAGGCGCCCGTCGGTGCGGAGCGCCTTCAGATTCGACTTCAAGTACTTGGCGCCGATGATGTCGAGGATGACGTCGGCTCCTCCGGCGTCTTTGAGAACCTCGGCGAAGTCCTGGCTCGAGTAATCGATGAGGATGTCGGCGCCGAACTCGCGGCAGCGCTCGAGCTTGTCCTGGGTGCGGGCGGTCACCGCAACCCGTGCGCCCATCGCATGGGCGATCTGGGTGGCGTGGGTGCCGATGCCGCTGGAGCCGCCATGGACGAGCAGGAGCTCGCCGGTGGTCAGGCGAGCGGTGTCGAAGATGTTCGACGACACGGTGCAGGCCACCTCCGGCAGTGCCGCGGCCGACACCAGGTCGACGCCCTTGGGCACCGCCAGCAGCTGCTCGGCCGGAACCGCCACCTTCTCCGCGTAACCGCCGCCCGCGAGCAGCGCACACACCTCGTCGCCCTCCGACCAGCCGCTGACCCCGTCGCCGAGCGCCGAGATCCTCCCCGAGACCTCCAGGCCGAGGGTGTCCGACGCCCCGGGCGGTGGGGGATAGTTGCCCGCTCGCTGCAGGATGTCGGCGCGGTTCACGCCGGCCGCGACCACATCGATCACGACCTCGCCGCTTGCGGGAGTCGGGTCGGGCACATCGGAGAGGGACAGGTTCTCGGATTCGACGACGATGGCTTTCACCTCTTCGATGGTGTCACAGCGCACGCGAGTGCCAGGTGAGGTCCGGTTCGACGCCCGGTGTGTAACCTTGCTCGTCAGGGAAGCGTGGCAGAGCGGCCGAATGCACTCGCCTTGAAAGCGAGCGTGGGTAAAACCACCGGGGGTTCAAATCCCTCCGCTTCCGCCCGAGACCCCCACCTGTCACGCCGGGTGGGGGCTTTTTCGTGAACCGCCGAGACCACGGAAGGCAGGAGACATGGGCACCGGTGGTTTCACCGTTGCGTCGTTCAACGTCAACGGGATCCGGGCCGCGCGTCGTCGGGGCTTCGACGCCTGGCTTGCCGGACGGCAGCCCGACGTGGTCGGACTGCAGGAACTCCGGTGTGGCATCGACGACGTCGGCGACTTCGACGGCTATCACGCCTCGATCGACGTCGGCACCATCGCGGGACGAAACGGCGTCGCAGTGCTCACCCGACGCGAGCCGGCCGCGGTGCGCACCTGGCTGACCCATCCGCCGAAGGCCCGCGGACTGCCCGCCTTCGCTCACGAAGGCCGCTACATCGAGGTCGACCTGGCCGATCGTCCGCTGACCGTCGCCAACATCTATCTGCCCAAGGGTGGGCTCCCGGCCGAGTTGCAGCGCCCCGGTTCGCTGCGTGAAGCACCCGACGGGGGCGCCAAACACGCACGCAAGCAACGGTTTCTGGTCGGGTTCACCCGTGAGCTGGCGCGCAACCGGCTCGCCGCTCGCCGTGCCGGCCGGGAGTTCCTCCTCCTCGGTGACCTCAATGTTGCGCACCTCGAGCATGACGTCACCAACTGGCGCGCGGCCCGCAAGATGGAGGGCTTCCTGCCCGAGGAACGCGCCTGGTTCGGCGAGATCACCGGTCCACGCCGGCTGGTGGACGTCGTCCGCGCGCTACACGGCGACCGCCCCGGGCCGCTCACCTGGTGGAGCTGGGCGGGGGAGTCGTTCGTGAAGGACGTCGGGTGGCGAATCGATCACCAGCTGGCCACGCCCGCACTTGCCCGGCGGGCGCGGGCCGTGACGGTCGACAAAGAAGCGGCGCCGGACGTCCGGCTGTCCGATCACGCCCCGCTGGTTGTCGAGTACGCCGAGCTGTGATCCGGGGCTCCCGCGTCCCTGATCGATGGTGGTCGCCGGGTGGCTTCGACTCGGCGCCTCGCTGGCGCTCGGTGCCGGCTCAACCAGCAGGAGGGTGGCGTCAGCCGGCGGTGGGTGCGGTTCAACCAGCGTGGTGCGGTGCCGGCTCAACTAGCGGGAGGGCGATTCACCCGACCGTCAGCACCGCTCGGAGGTACTCCCACTCCATCCGTCCGTCGGTGAGATAGCGGTCGGCGTGGGTGGCGATCGCGGCGTCGAGCTCGCCGGCGCGCGCGGGATCGTCGCCGATGTTGCGGTACGCCATGATGGTCGGTCCGTAGTGGGCCTTGAAGAACTCGCGGAACGCCGCGCCGTCGTCGAACTCGCTGATCTCGACGGTCTCGGTGACGAACTCGTGTCCGGTGACACCGGAACCGAACAGCGACCGCACGTGGTCGGCGTCGCCCCAGAGCGGGCCCGGCTGCGCACCGGGCGGTGGTGGCGGGGCGTAGGGCTTCATGACCGCGAACAGTTCGCCGATGAATCCCGTTGGCGTCCAGTTGATCAGGCCGATCCGTCCGCCGGGGCGCACGACGCGGACGAGCTCGTCGGCACACCTCTGGTGATTCGGGGCGAACATGACGCCCACACAGGACGTCGCGATGTCGAAGTCGTTGTCGTCGAACGGGAGATCTTCGGCGTCGGCGGTACGCCACGTGATCGGCAGATCGCGGTGTCGGGCTTCTCCCACGGCCAGGAGTTCGGGTGTGAGGTCGCTGGCGACGACGTGCCCGCCGGCTTCGGCCGCGGGTACGGCCACATTTCCCGCGCCGGCGGCGACGTCGAGGACCTTGTCCCCGGCAGTGATGTGCAGAGCGTCGACGAGGCGACGCCCCAGCGGGGCGATCAGGTCGGCGACGGCCGGATAGTCGCCGGAGGCCCACAGTTTGCGGTGGCGGGCCTTGATCTCGGCGTCGAACGGGGCGGGTTGCGTCGTGGTCATGATGAGAATCCCTCGAGTCGTCGGGTGGATGTCCGCGATCGGACACAACGAGCATCCGACGAAGTCCGGTTCGCCCTCCAGACCAAGATCTGTACCGGCGGCAGTTCACTTTCTGTACTGGTCATCGGCCGACGTCGGGTGTGTACTGGATCGAGGAGGTTTCGACGCGGCGCCTCGCTTCGCTCGGGGCCGGCTCAACCAGCATGAGACGGCGCCTCGCTTCGCTCGGGGCCGGCTCGACCAGCAGTGGGGAGGCTGCGATGACATCGTATGGACAGTTCTGCCCGGTGGCCAAGGCGATGGAGTTGCTCGACGAGCGGTGGACGATCCTCATCGTCCGCGAACTCCTCTTGGGCAGTAGACATTTCAACGAGTTGCGGCGCGGTGTGCCGAAAATGTCGCCGGCGCTGCTCACCAAGAGGTTACGCACGCTGGAACGCGCCGGGGTGATCAACCGCAGTGAAGTCGGCGGTCGTTCGGTGTACACACTGACGCCGATGGGGGAGGAGCTCACGACCGTCGTGGAGGCGTTGAGCGTGTGGGGTGTCCGCTGGATCGGTGAACTCGGCGATGCCGACCTCGACCCGCATCTACTCATGTGGGACATGCACCGCACCGTCCCGATCGATCGGTGGCCGCGCCGACGCACCATGGTGCAGTTCGTCTTTCGTGATGTCATCGGCAAGGCGGGTACCTGGTGGCTGGTCGTCGCCGGTGGTGAGGCGCAGGTGTGCGACTTCGACCCCGGTTATGAACTCGATGCCACCGTGGCGACCGATCTGCGCACTCTCACCGAGATCTGGCGCGGCGACATCGACTGGCGGCTCGCGCTTGCCGCCGACCGGGTCGAGATCCACGGCCCGGCGGATGTGGCCCGCGACGTGCCGTCGTGGATCGGGCAGAGCATCTCGTCGGCGGTTCCGCGGCCGGCGTGAGAGCGCTGATCCGGCTCAGGCGATGTCCCGGCGGAATGTCGTGTAGCGGCCGATCACCGCGAACGCCGCGATGTAGGCGAGCATGACCAGCGCGCCGGCCCATTGCGGGAGCAGGTCGTCGCTGCCGCCGCCCATCGTCGCGAAGAAGCTCGATCCGACGAGGGCGTCGGCCGCGGACCCGGGCAGGAACTTCGACACCGACGAGGTGGCGTCGAACGTCGCCAGGGCGATGCGTGCGATGGGTTCGACGAGTTGGGTGAAGGCCAGCAGGATGACGATGGCGGCGACCTGATTGGACACCACCGCGCCGAACGCCACGCCCATCGCTGTCCACAGCACCATCACCAGCATCGACAGGCCGATCACCTCGAGGGTGGAGCTGTCGTCGAGGAATGCGCCGTCCCCGACCGTCGCGAGGATCGGTGCGGCGGTCGCGACGACCGCCAGCGTGCCGAGGACGCCGTAGAGCAGGCCCATCGGGATTCCGGCGATCAGCTTGGCCACCAGCAGGATTCCGCGTCGTGGTTCGACGAGCAGGCTCGCGGTGATGGTCTTGTGCCGGAATTCCCCGGTCACGGCGAGGCTGCCGATCACCAGCGCAAACACGTAGCCGATCGGACTCGTGAGCGCGTAGATCGAGCGTGCCAGGTCGGCGCCGACCAGGGTCGTCGGTTGTTGCACGGCGTTCTCGGTGGTCATCGAGAAGGCCAGTGCCGCACCGATGAAACCCAGGTAGACGACCATCGCGATGAGCAGTACCCACCACATCCTGGTGGAGGTGAACTTGCGGTACTCGGCGATCAGCGCGGCCCTCATCGGATCAACTCCGGCGAAGTCGGGCCGGCGGTCGGGGGACCGGGTGGACCGCTCGGGAAATGACCGGTCGGTGCGTCCGACGACTTCGTGAGGTGCAGGAAGACCGCCTCGAGATCGGCGCCGACATCGGCGAGCTGGTGGAGTTCGATGCCCGCGCCGAAGGTCGCGCTGCCGACCGTGGCAGCGCTCACCCCGGGAATCCGGAAACCATCGTGTGTGTCTTCGAGGTGCCACCCGCGTTCGCCCGCGAGCGCGACGAACGACGCACGTGACGGGGTTCGCACCACGACCGCGTGTTCGGCCAGGGCCTCGAAGTCGGACAGCGTCGACGCCCGAACCAGTTTGCCGTTGCCGATCACCACGACGTCGTCGACGGTGCTCCGCACCTCGGCGAGGACATGGCTGGAGACAAGCACCGTCCGTCCCTCGTGGGCGAGGGAACGGAGCAGACCGCGTAGCCACACGATGCCCTGCGGGTCGAGGCCGTTGGCCGGTTCGTCGAGCAGGATGATCTGCGGGTCGCCGAGCAGTGCGGTGGCCAGACCGAGCCGCTGTCGCATGCCCATCGAGTAGCCGCCCACCCGGCGGTCCGCGGCCTGGGACAGTCCGACGAAGTCGAGCACCTCCCGGCACCGCGACGTCGGGACCCCCACCTGCGGGGCGAGTGCCTTCAGATGCCCGAGGCCGGTGCGTCCGGGATGGAAGCTCGACGCCTCCAGGGCGGCGCCGACGTGCTGGGCCGGCTGGGGGATCTGCCGGAACGGGCGGTCGCCGATGAGTGCGCGGCCTGCCGTCGGCTCGACCAGTCCCAGGAGCATGCGCAGCGTGGTGGTCTTGCCCGAGCCGTTCGGTCCGAGGAATCCGGTGACACGGCCGGGGGCGACGGTGAACGACAGATCGTCGACCGCGGTCAGGCTGCCGAACCGCTTGGTGAGACCGTCGATCGTGATCGCGGGTGACTCCATCGGTACCTTCCGTAGGTGATGTGCGCACTCACGCTATCAATGTCGGCAGGTGCCTTCCTGGGATCGCTGCCGTAGCCTCGAACACGTTGCGGCGCACTGTATTCCGGATGCCCCGCGTGTCGTCAGAGCCAATCGCGCCGGCGGAACGAAACGTACAGTCCCACAACCAGGATGAGGATCAGGGTGACGCTGGTGATGAAGCCGGCCGCCTTCTCGAAACCGGGGAACGGCACGTTCTGTCCGTAGAAGCCGGTGATGGCGGTCGGCACGGCGATGATCGCCGCCCACGCGGTCAGCTTCTTCATGACCGTGTTCAACCGGGCGTCGGCGAGGGTCAGGTTGGTCTCGAAGACGGTGGTGATCATGTCCCGCAACGACTCCGTCCACTCCGACGCACGCAGTGCGTGGTCGTAGAGATCGGAGAAATGCGGGTCGAGCTCGGGTGGCGCCTGGTTGTCGAACCGCCGTCGCTGGATACCGGCGATCACCTCACGCATCGGCAGGACGACCCGTCGTAGGACGACGAGGTCCTTGCGCAGGTCGTAGGTTCGGCGCTGCAATTCGCGACCGGGGATCCGCTCGTCGAAGAGCAGGGCCTCGAGATCCTCGATCTCGTCGTCCAGGCGCTGCACGGCGTCGAAATGCCCGTCGACGACGACGTCGAGCAAGCCGTGCACGAGCGCGCCGATCCCGTACTGCATGGCCCCGCTGTCCGACCATCTGCGAACGACCTCGTCGATGTCGAGTGCCGGGGTCGGTCGCACGGTGATGAGCGCGTTGTGTTTGACGAAGACCGAGATGCGGTGCAGGTCGAACATCCGCGCCCGACCGTTCGCGGAGGAGCGGAATTCGGTCGCCGTGGAACCGCGGTCCTGGTCGTCCTGGTCGTCGGACGGTGTGTCGCCGTCGTGCAGTGAGACCGCGTAGACCATCACGAAGGTGTGCCCGGTGTACGTGACGGTCTTCACGCGTTCGGCCGCCGCGACGGTGTCCTCGATCGCGAACGGATCGAGATCGAGTTCGGCGGCGAGCCGGGACAGCGTCTCATGCGTCGGACATTCGATATCCGCCCAGATCAGCTTGTCCGAATCCTCGAGACAGGTGGATATCTCCCCGAGGTCGAAGCCGTCCACCGGCTCCCCGTTCCGCCAGATCTGACCGCGGATGCGTTCGACGCCGCGAGGTTCCGACGCGTCAGAGGGCACAGTCATGTGGCCATCGTGACACCGCCGGGCGTGTTCCGGCGGTGCGACAGGCAGTCGCGATGTCGGCCACACCGGATGGTCGTCGTCCGCGGGTAGCATCGAAATCGGTGTCTGTGGACGGGCGCGGGCACCGATTCTCCAGGTAAGGCGGCGACGACATGGTCGACAGCAATCCCCGCGGACATCGGTTGATGCCCGCGCGCACGAGCGAACAGATCCGCGAGTGGTGCGATCGTTCGGCGGTGCCGGGTGAACGTCGTGAGCTGTCGGACACCGCGGCGCTGCTCATCGCGTCCGGATATCTCACCCCGGGTGGTCGGGCGATCGTGGTGCGCCGGATCTCCACCGGCCGGCCGATGCCGTCGATGTCCGCGGGTTTCGGCGACCTCCGCCGCCTGCAGCGCGCGATCGTCCAGATCGAACACCAGCTGTCGAGTCCGGTCGTGCCCGGCGTGGTCGGCGCCGTGATGCGCAACCGGCTCAACGGCCTGCAGCGGCGCCGCGAGGACGCCCGGAAACAGATCGTCGCCGCCAAGGGCGTGTTCGCCTCCGGAACCAGGGCGATCCGGCGCGAGCGTCGGGAGAACGTCTATCTCGAGATCGAGGAACGAGACCGCCTGTTCGCCGGTCTGCTGTGCACCCCGACCCCCAACGTCAACACGTCGAGCTACGTCCGACGCGCCGGAACCGCCGCCTTCGACCGGATCGCGGGCGTGGTCGGCCAGGTGGCCGCGAAGTCGGGCAACTCGCAGGCGGGGCAGTGGGCTGACCAATTCCTGTCCGGCGTGCGCGAGGCGCCGGGCGGTCCATCCCCGGCCGGAGCGCCGCGCGCCGCGGCCTTCGTCGACGGCTACGAGACGCTGTTGTTCATCACCGGTCATTACTACGACCGCATCCTCGGCAACCCCGCGTGGCGCTCCGACCACTTCGAGGTCCAGCGCACCCAGGTGAACCTGCACGCCGAGGTCGCCGAGATCGCCGCCGACGTCATCGCGCTGCGAGCCGTGCGCATCGATCTCGACCGGGCCAAGCGAAACGGCGGCTTCGACCGCACCTTCGCCGCGCAGATCGATCAGCGGGAGACGACGCTGCGGCCGGTGTGGACCGAGCTCATCGACCGCGTCCAGGCGCTCGGCGAGGTGGCGCACGTCGTCGAGTCCGCGGCCGTCGAACTCCAGGTTCTCGCCGAGTACAACAAGGCGGCCACCCTGGACGATCGCATCGACGCGCTGATCGCGAGGTCTGGAGACCGGGAGATCTCCGTCGACAACGCCAAACGTCTCACCGAGCAGGTCCGCAGCGGCGAGGAGCAGTTGCGGATCTATCGAGATGTGTTGCAGGGCAACATCGCCCGAATCTCGCCGGCGGTGCCGCGGGAGCTACCCGCCCGCTACGAGCCGTCGTGAGGCGGCGCTGAGGTAGTTCTTCTCGGAGGGCGTCAGCCGCCGCAGGGTGTGCTTCTCGATGTCGACGACGGCCATCTGGGTGCTCGCCACGCACGCCGGCCGGCCGGCGGGTTCGGCTCCGGCGCCGCGGATCTCGTATCCGATGGTGAAGTCCACCGAGCGAAAACCTTTGATCCACATCCCGATTCGCAACGGGGAATCGTCGTGGCGCAGCTGGGCCTGATACCGGATGTCGACGTGCACGATCATCGCGCTCGTGATCAGCGGGGCGTAGTCCTCGCCGGCGCTCAACAGCCACGCGATGCGCGCCTCTTCCATCAGCGTGACCATCCGTGCGTGGTTGATGTGGCCGAAGGCGTCCATGTCCGACCACCGCACCCCGACTTCGGCGACGAAGGCGAAGTCCTTCGGGCCGAGTCCCTCGGTGGGCGATGTCTCGTCCGGTCCGGGGCGCTGATGGTGAACAGAACGTGAACTGGGCATCGTCGACTTTCCTCGGCGGTCCCGGTGTCCGTGAGATGCCGTGGTCACGACCTTCCACTCCGCTGTACGCCGGGTAGTCTGTGAGTCTAGATGTCCGCGCCGCTCGGATTCCGACCGGCGCGGACGCGCACGTGGTGACACGACGGGTCCGGGTGCGCTCGGGGGGACTGTCGGCGAGGGAGTTGGCGAGATGTCGAGGCGGTTGATCGCGGGCCTGGTGTGCCTGATGGTGGGGATTCTGTCGACCCCGGCCATCGCCGACGCTGCTCCCAGACAGGTGGCGCGGATCGCCAAGTCCGAGAAGCTGAGTGCACTGCGTACCGACATCTGGGTGTTCTCGCCGGCGATGAACGAGCGGATCAAGCTGTCGGTGCTCACCCCGGTCGGCGGCTCGACGCCGCGCTCGACGGTCTACATGCTCGACGGCGCGGGTGCCGAGGGCGAGGTCAGCGACTGGATCACCAAGGGCCGGGCCGGTCGCTTCTTCGCCGACAAGAACGTCAACGTCGTGCTCCCCACCGGCGGCAAGGGCACGTTCTACACCGACTGGCAGAAGAAAGACGCGGCGCTCGGCAAGCCGATGTGGGAGACCTTCCTCACCAAAGAGCTGCCCCCGCTGATCGACGACAGATTCGACGGCAACGGACGCAATGCGGTCATCGGCTTGTCGATGGGCGGGCAGGCCGCCTTCTCGCTGGCCATCCGCCATCCCGAGATGTACACCGGGGTCGCCTCGCTCAGCGGCTGCCCGCCGGTGTCCGGACCGGTCAACGAGGCGTATGTCCGGACCACCGTCGGCCGCGACGGCGGTGACGCCACCAACATGTGGGGCCCGTTCGGGTCGGCGGGCTGGCGCGCGCACGATCCGAGCCTCCATCTGGACCGGCTGCGGGGCAAGAACATCTTCATCTCGGCCGGGTCGGGTGCCATCGGACCTCTCGACCTGCAGCGGCAGATCGAGCCGGACGAAGGTCCGCGCGAGGTCGTGACCGCGTCGTCGTCGGCGCTCGAATTGGGCGCCTACCGGTGCTCGCTCGAGTTCGCCATCACGCTGCGCGCCGCGGGGGTGCCCTACACCGACGGGTTCCGCCTCATCGGAACCCACACCTGGGCGTACTGGGAGCGCGACCTCGCGGTCCTCTGGCCGACCATCGGTCGCGGGCTCTAGTCCGGCCGCGGGAGCGGGCCGACCACGAGGGTCAGCTCCGGGGGCCGTCCCAGCTCTCGGCGAACCGCAGGAACACATCGACCTCGTCGGTGTTGGTGACGGTCACCCGCACGCCGTCACCGGCGAAGGGGCGGACCACCACCCCGGCGTCGACGCAGGCGCGTGCGAACTCCGACGACGCCGCGCCCAGGTCGAGCCACACGAAGTTGGCCTGCGAGTCGGGCACCCGGTATCCGGCCTCGCGCAGTCGGGTGGTGACGCGGGCGCGTTCGGCGACGACCGCGTCCGTGCGGACAAGTAGCTGGTCGCCGGCATCGAGGCTGGCCAGCGCCGCGGCCTGCGCGACGCTGCTGACCGAGAACGGGACGTGGACCTTTCCCAGGGCAGTGATGACCTCTGGGTCGGCGATCGCATAGCCCACGCGCAGGCCGGCCAGTCCGTACGCCTTGGAGAAGGTGCGCAGCACCACCAGGTTGGGGAACTCGCGCCGGAGTTCGAGCGCGTCGTACGCCTGGTTCGACGGCAGGCGCAGGTACTCGAAGTACGCCTCGTCGAGTGCGACGACGACATCCGACGGCACGCGCTGCAGGAAGTCACGGAGGTCGGCCGCCTCGACCACGGTCCCGGTCGGGTTGTTCGGGTTGCACACGAAGATCAGCCGCGTGCGGTCGGTGACCGCGTCGGCCATCGCGCGCAGATCGTAGGTCAGGTCGCCGGTGAGCGGGACCTGCACCGGTGTCGCGCCCGCGACGCGGGTCGCGAGGGGGTAGGTCTCGAAGGACCGCCACCCGAAGACCACCTCGTCGCCCGGTCCGCTGGTGACGAGGATGAGGTTCTGGCAGAGGATGACCGACCCGCACCCGACCTGGATCTCGTCTTCGGTGACGCCGAGGCTCTTGGCCAGCGCCGCGGTCAGCTCGACCATCCCGTTGTCGGGGTAGCGGTTCACGGCTGCAGCGGCGGCGGCGATGGCTTCGATGACGCTCGGCAGCGGACCCTCGGTGACCTCGTTGCTCGCCAGCTTCACCGCTCCGGGAAACGTCTTGCCCGGCACGTACACGGGAAGGTCGTCGAGATCGGGGCGGATTCGCAGGCTCACCCGACCAATGTAGGCCGCGGTCGCGTATGGGCGGAAACCGGCTCTGACCAACCGGTTTGCTTGTGGCCGCGAAGGGTGTGTAACCTTTCGACTCGGCAGTTCGAAAGGACTCCGCCGAGGAGGCGTGCCAGAGCGGCCGAATGGGACTCACTGCTAATGAGTTGTCTCGCTAAAACGGGACCGGAGGTTCAAATCCTCTCGCCTCCGCCAACCGCAGTCGGCCGACCGCGGTACAACTGAAGAGCACGACAACTGAATATCACGCGCCCGTAGCTCAACGGATAGAGCATCTGACTACGGATCAGAAGGTTTGGGGTTCGAATCCCTACGGGCGCACCACAGAGGCCCGTCACCGATCCCGGTGGCGGGCCTCTTCTGTGCACGCCGGAACCCTGGGTGGGTGGACGAGGTGCCGGTGCACACGTTCTGGGTCACGGCGAACATCGGGCGGCGATCGGAGTAGCCCCGTCGGTTCCGATGATCTGCCGTGATGCCATCCATCCTCGCCGGTGTCCGTGGCGTCGACACGAGTACGGCACTACCCCAATCGGTGCGGGGGCGACTACGCGCGGAGGATCACCAGCTGCTGTGTCGCCCGTGTCATCGACACGTAGCGGTCGACGGCACCCTCGGTCCCGGGGCCGAACGAGTCCGGATCGACGAGCACCACGAGATCGAATTCGAGTCCCTTGGTGAGCGTGGGGGTCAGCGACCGCACGCGCTCGGTCCCCGCGAAGTCCGGTTCGCCGATCACGCATGCGATCCCGTCTCGATGTGTCGACGTCCAGTCGGCGATCACCGTGTCGAGGTCGGCGCGAACGCCGAAGGTCACCGGAATGCCCGACCGCCGAACCGAAGTCGGGACATTCGCATCGGGGAGCGCCGCGCGGATGACGGGTGCGGCCGCATCCATGATCTCCTCCGGGGTCCGGTAGTTGATCGTGAGTCCCGCCTCGGTGACGTCACCCAACCCGACGCGACGAAGTCGCTCTTCCCACGATTCGGTGAACCCGCGCCGGGCCTGCGCGCGGTCTCCGACGACGGTGAAACTCTTCGACGGACAGCGATCGATCAGCATCTGCCACTGGGCGTCGGTCAGTTCCTGGGCCTCGTCGACGACGATGTGCGCGAACGGCCCGGCCAGCGGCCCGGCGGTCTCACCGACGATCTCGTCCCCGAGGTTGTCACGCAGGTTCTCGTGCCGCAGCATCGCCATCAGTCCCTCGCCGTCGTCGTGGACCTCCGCGGCGATCAGGTCGTCGACCACCTGGTCGATCTTCTCGCGCTCGGCCGTCATGGCCGTGCGCTGCCTGCGACGTCGGGCCGCCGCCGCCGGATCCCCGATTCGCCGATGTGCGCGGTCGAGGACCGGCAGGTCTGCATCGGTCCAGGCGTGTGGGGTGGCGCGCTGGAGCACGCGTACCTCGGCGGGGGACAGCCACGGCGCGCACATGCGGAGGAATGCCGGCACCGACCACAGGTCACCGATGATCTCGGCGGCGTCGAGCACCGGCCATGCGCGCGAGAATGCCGTCACGAGTTCGGCGTTCGCCGCCAACGCACGACGCAGCGCGTGGTGGGGCACGTCGTCGTCGTGTCGCGAGGCGATGATGGACACCAGTTCCTCCCACACCTCGTCGCGGGCATCGTTGTGCGCTGTACCGTGTTCCGGCACGTCGAAGGCGTCCGCCCAATCGGTCGGTGTCAGAGTCGTCTCCGCCCACGGAGTCTCGACCACCAAGGGCGTCGTGGGCGGTTGTTCGTAGAATCTCACCGCCGGTTCGACCGCCTCGACCATCCGAACCGATGACTTCAATCGCGCCACGTCGACGTCGGTTTCGGTTGTCGCCGAACCACCTTCGACGACGAAATCGGTGAGAGTGCATGTCTGGACGCTCTCCTCGCCGAGACTCGGCAGCACATCGGCGACATAGGAGAGGTAGGGCCGGTGGGGTCCGACGACGAGCAGCCGGCCGCGATTGCCCGCAAGGCGCGGATCGGCGTAGACGAGGTAGGCGGCACGATGCAGCGCGACGACGGTCTTTCCGGTCCCGGGACCACCGTCGACGACGAGGGCGCCGTGCGAGCCGGCTCGGATGATCGCGTCCTGATCGGTGGCGATGGTGCCGAGGACATCTCGCATCCGCGGGGATCGACTGGCGCCGAGGTCGGCGAGGAAGGCCGACTGCTCGTCGAGCGCGGCGTGCGAGGCGAGCACCGCGGGGTCGTCGACGAAGACCTCGTCCCAGTAGTCGGTGATCCGGCCGTGCGTCCAGCGGTAGCGGCGTCGGCTCACCAGTCCCATCGGGTCTCGACGGGTGGCGGCGAAGAACGGCGCGGCCAGCGGGGTGCGCCAGTCGACGAGCAGGGTCTCGCCGGCGGAATCCGTCAGTCCGATCCGCCCGACGTACAGGATGTCCCCGTCGTCGCGGACCAGCCGGCCCAGGCACAGGTCGAGGCCGAAGCGCCGTAGGGATCGTATGCGAGAGCCGAGCTGATGGATCTCCATGTCGCGGTCGACGGCCCGCCGCCCCTTGCCGCCGGCTTCGCGCAGCAGTCCCTGCAGGCGTTCCTCGGCGTCCGTCAGAGTGCGCCGCAGACTCGTGGTGATCGAGGTGAGATGTCGGGTGTCGTCGGCGATGAGGACGGGATCGTTCTTCGGGGACAGGCGGTCGGGGAGGGCGAACACAACGGTGGTCGTCGAACTCACGTCGGCAGGGGCTTCGGGTACTGAGGGCACAGATAGGGCTCCGAATCGGCAGGCGGCGGGGTTGTCTCGGCAGGTGAGAGAGCGATTCTGCACCGCGAGGGGGGTCTTGCGGCAAGCCCCTGTCCAGGGCTTATGGTGAAAGGGGAAAAGAGATCGCCGCTCGCGCGGGTGAAACGGACTCCAGTCCCACTTGACCCGATCAGCCCATCACCTGTTGCAGCCTGGTGTGCTGTATGTGAAAGTACTGTCAGTTCACTACGGTGAACTCCTATCGGTGGGGCCTGTCAGGGGGCTGCCGCCCCCGAAGATCTGGGGGTGGGGCGGCAGCGCGGCCACGGTTCTCCATTCCCGGTCATCTCTCCCGTTCCGGGACTCATTCGACCAACTGGTCCTTTGTCGCCGTGGCGTCGTCGTGGCCTGCGGCTTTCCGATCGCCGAGATGAGCATCCGAACCCGCGTCGTAAGGTCGGAGATGGAATGACACGCGGCGTCGCGCCGGTCCGCCCGGTTGCAGCCGGTGCCTCGACGCGTCGTCGACGACGACGCTCACGATCTCGACCGGAGGCCGACGATGGGACAGCCGTACGGGGGCCGTGACCCCGGCGCCCGCGATCCGCGGCACCGCGACGATGCCGGCGGTCAGACCGGCGGGTCCCCGCGTGATCTGTACGGACAGCCCGTCGCACCGCAGCTCTATCCGCCGCTCGGGTACGCCTCCGACGGCACCCCGCTGTTCCGTCCCGGCCAGCCGACGAACACCGAGCTGACCATGGCCGAGCGCGCCGAGCGTGCCGAGGGCGAGCGGATTGCGACCGCCGAGCGGGAGGCCGACGACGCGGACGGCCGGGCGGGTTCCCGCGTTCTCGGAGTCCCCACCGCGACCCTGGTCCTGACCTCGGGGATGGTGGTGCTGCTCGTGGTGGCCTTCGTCGGATTCCTCGGACTCCGTCAGGGGGCCGAAGAACCCCTCGCGGATTCGCCGCTCACCACCGACACGATGCCGATCCCTCGTACCTTCGAACCGCCCAGCCTCACCCCGCCCGAGCCGGGACAACAGCTCCCGGGGCAACCCGGTGAGCGGATCGACCCGCAGAACAAACCGGTGACCTACGAGGCGACCATCGACGGGCAGGCCACCATCCTGTACGTCGACGATGCCGGGTTGCGCTCCGAGTTCGCCCCGACGAATCCGTGGACCGTCCAGTTCACCGGCGGGATCAATCCGCTGCGTCTGCTGGTGATCGCGGGGACGGGTAGTGCGGTGACCTGCTCGATCACCGTCGACGGCGAGGTGGTGGTGGAGGACACGGTGACGCCGTCGTCCACGCGTCGCACCGCGTCCTGCATCGCCTGAGCCGTCACGTTCCCGTCATCGCGAATCCCGCGTGTCGGTGGGGTGACCTGCTCGTCCGATGTGTGATCGGGGCCGTGGCTCGCTACCTTGGTCACGTGAGTTCCCCGCAGACAGCCCCAGACAGTGGTCAGTCTTCCGCCCCCAACGACGAGTTCAAGACGATGCTCACGTGGCGAGGCGAAGACACCGATCGACTCGAACAGGTCCGCCTGGTCGTGTCCGGCGCGCGCCTCAAGGCATACGGACGGATCATCGCCGCGGCGACCGCCGACCACGAGGCGTTCTCCGCGTCCTATGAGCTGCAGACCACCGACGCCGGTGTGGTCAAGCGGCTGACCGTGCACCTGGTGCGCGCGGACGGGGAGACGCAGTTCGGCATCACCCGCGACGACGAGGGCACGTGGCTGATCCGCCGCCCCGACGGCGAGACCACCCGCTCGGATTTCGACGGCGCCGAAGACGTGGACCTCGCGCTGTCGCCCATGTTCAACTCTCTGCCGATCCGACGCCGCGGCCTGTCGGCGTCGACGCCCACAACGGTCGAGGTCCCGGTCGCCTACATGTATCTGCCCAGCGGCGACGTGAAGCCGGCGACGATGTCGTACACCCCGGGCAAAGACGGGTTCCGCGTGGTGTCGCCGCTCGCGACGACGACGATCACGGTCGACGAGAACAACTTCGTCGTCGACTATCCGGGTCTCGCGCGGCGCGTCTGAGCCCTGCCCGGGTTCAGCCCACCCACACCCGGCCCTGGTGGGCCTGACGGCGGAGTTCCTGCTGCCAGCCGTCGTCGCCGACGGTCACCCCGGAGATGACCTCCGCGGTCCCGGAGTGCAGCTGCTCGTACGCAGCCCGGGCGCGGTGTCCGTCGTCGACGAGCACTTCGACGGTTCCGTGGTCGCGCAGTTCGTCGCGCACGGCGATGAGGCGGTCGATGGTCTCGCTGAGGACGTTGAGCACGGCGATGCCGTTGGCCTCGATCATCGCCCGCTGCAGGGCGGGTGCCGTGCCGGCGACCCGGGTGCCGTCGCGGAAGCTACCGGCCGCCAGGCGCAGCGCGAGGTCGCTCTCACCGGCCCCGACGGCGGCCGTTGCCGCGGCGGTCAGGTGCGGTAGATGGGAGATCGCGGCGACCGCCCGATCATGCGCATCGGGGGCGACCGGCACCACCCGTGAGCCGACGGCCACGGCGAGCGCGGCCACCGTGAGCCAGTCGTCGGACGGGGTGTCGTCTGTTGTGGTGACGGCCCACATGGCTCCGTCGAAGAGGGTCGCGTCGGTTGCTGCCCAGCCCGACGAGCTGGTCCCCGCCATCGGATGACCGCCCACATACCGGCCACCGGGATGCAGGTGGGCGAGGACGCGCGCGACTTCCTGCTTGACGCTGATGACGTCGGTGACAAGGACGTCGGGGGCGTGCTCGGCGATGGCGCTCACCAGCGGCTCGATCGTCGTCACGGGTGTCGCCAGCACGACCAGTGCGTCCGACGACGCCGCGCGGCCAAGTGTCGCAACGAGATCCGAAGACGCGTCGTATCCGTCGCGCGTGGCGGCATCGACGGTCGCCGTCGACCGGTTGTAGCCGAACGCCTCGTGTCCGGCGTCGTGCAGGGCCCGCACGAGCGAGCCGCCGATCAGGCCCAGGCCCAGCACGCATACCGGTCGGGGGAGGGTGAGAGCGGGGGACGACGGCGCGGCAGTCACCCTGACACGTTCCCATACCGGTCACGCACGGTGAACCGGGACTTGGGAGTACCGGTGATAGGGGCTACGGTTTCCTGCATGGCCGGTGCCGGATTTGGGAAGTCGGGGTCGAACGCGCAGGACGTGGACGACGACATCGACGGTTTTGCCGTGGCGGTCGTACGCGACGAGAGTGGCTGGAAGGTCACCGCGATGAAGCCGTCTGCGCTCTCCGACCTCGAGGACGCCGAAACCCAATTGCGTGAGCTGCGTTCCGCGGGCGCGGTGTTCGGGCTCCTCGATGTCGACGACGAGTTCTTCATCATCGTGCGGCCGTCCCCGACGGGAGCGCGTCTCCTGATCTCCGACGCGACCGCCTCCGTCGACTACGACATCGCGGTCGACGCGCTGGACGCCCTGAACGTCGAGGTGCCCGACATCGATCCGGACGAACTCGACCAGATCGATCCGTGGGAAGAAGGGGATCTCGGGTTGCTCGCCGACCTGGGACTGCCCGACGCGGTCATGAGCGTCATCGTCGGCGACACCGATCTCTACGCCGACGAGCAACTCGGCATGATCGCCGCACGGCTCGGCTTCGCCGACGAGCTGGGCAAGGTCCTCGATTCGCTCGGCCACTGAGCCTGTCGGCATCCGCGCGATGAGTGCGCCCCCCTGGGAATCCATGGTTCGTGCCGCACTCGACGCGGCGACGCTGTCGGGGACCGACGACGTACCCATCGGTGCGGTCGTGTTCGACCCGGAGGGCGTCGAATTGGCCCGCGCGGCGAACCGCCGGGAGGCCGATGGCGATCCGACGGCACACGCCGAGGTCCTCGCGCTGCGTGCGGCGGCGCGGGCGTTCGGTGACGGCTGGCGGCTCCCGGGGTGCACGATCGCGGTGACCGTCGAACCCTGCACCATGTGTGCGGGCGCGATCACGCTGTCTCGGGTCGACGCCGTCGTGTTCGGAGCGTGGGAGCCCAAGACGGGTGCGGTCGGCTCGTTGTGGGACGTCGTGCGCGATCCACGGCTGTCGCATCGCCCCCAGGTGAAGGGCGGCGTCCTCGAAGACGAGTGCCGCGCGCTCATGGTCGACTTCTTCGCCACCCGCCGACACCCGTGATCGCGCGCGGTCTCGGGGTCACGCAAGGACAAGATCGGTGAGATCTCAGGGTGCGGACCGGTGGTCGTCGCTGCGCGGTCCTGGCAGATTGGAATGCAGCACCCGACCCGCGAGGAGTAGTCATGACCGATCCGTCCGACAAGGTGACCGCGGCCTTCGACACCGCCAAGGCCAAGATCAACGAGTTCGCCGAGAGCGGCAAGGTGCAGGAGGCGCTGGGAACCGCCCGCGACAAGATCGACGAGCTCGTCGAGAGCAAGCAGGTCCAGGATGTCCTGGCCACCGCGAAGGACAAGCTCAACGACCTCGCGGAGAACGAGAAGGTCCAGGAGGTGTTCAGCACCGCCAAGGACAAGCTGAACGAGGTGTCGGAGAAGTTCACCAGCCGCTGACAGGCCGCTGACCTGCGTTCCTGCAGCTCAGTGTGCACCTGTGGCACGGTGGGAGGCAGGAGTCCGCTCCTCAGGCGGCGCCAGTGTCGAGCAGCCGGCGCGTCGGTCGTCGCCGAGTTCTTCCACATCGGACGGCACCCGGCCGCGCCGAACCTCAACCCAGGAGGCTTCATGGGAACCACGGACGACGCCAAGAACAAGGCCGAAGAGCTCAAGGGTCGCGGCAAGGAAGCTGCGGGCAGCCTCACCGACGATCAGGACCTCAAGAACGAGGGCAAGGGCGACCAGGCGCAGGCCCAGGGCAAGCAGAAGGTCACCGAGGCCGCTGATGCCGTCAAGGGCAAGATCGACGACGTCAAGGACAAGCTGACCGGCCACTAGTACACCCGCCGCTCGGCGCCTGTACGCCTGACCAGCCGATTTAAGTCTGACCGCAGGTCTGCGGTACAGTCTTCGGCGGTGGCGTGTCCGAGCGGCCGAAGGTGCAGCACTCGAAATGCTGTGTGCGGTAACCCCGTACCGAGGGTTCAAATCCCTCCGCCACCGCCGGAAATGGCCCCCCATCCTCACGGGTGGGGGGCCATTTCGCTGTCCGGGTCTGCGCCGTCGAATCAGCCCAGGCTGAACGGTTTTCCGTACACGGCGATCGACTGCGACACGTTGTCGGTCGTGACGCTCACCTTGGCGTACGACCGGGCCTGTGCGTAGCCGGCGCAGCCGTTCACCATCATGGTCTCGTTGGTGTAGGCGAGAGTTCCCTTGCCGCCGGCGAAGCTGATCGACGACGAGTGGCCGGCCGCGCCGAACGCGTCCTTGTACTCGCGGTCGTTGATCACGTAGTTGACCGCCTGGCCGGGGCCGATGGTCACGCCGGCGCCGGTCTCGGCAGTCGCGGTCGCGCTCTGGAGGTCGTAGTTGGGCGCGGAAGCGCCGGCCCGGCTGTTCGAGTTACCGCCGAGCGTGAGCTGGCAGCCGACGATGTAGCCCGCCCCGACGCCGATCTTCGCCGCCTTGTCGGACGTCGACACCACGTACTTGCCGGACACCCACGCATTGCGGTGCAGGGGCGTGCTGCCCATCGACGGGGTGATCCGCGCGGATTCGTTGCTGCGCGTGATGGTCACTGTCGTACCGTCTTTCAACGTCTTCGTGACGGATTGACCGGGGAGTGCGACGACGGTGTCGGCCTGTGCGGGTGCCGCGGTCAACGCGGGTACCAGTGCCGCGCAGGCGAGTGCGGTTGTGGCCGCGAGGATACGGGTGCGCGCGGTGTGGCGCTGGGGGGCGGTCATGGGAGCTCCGATTCGGCGAGTCATGGTCATGGTCAACGGTTTCGCGGTCAGCCGATGGAGAACGGCTTGCCGTAGAGGTTCACCTTCTGGTGCACCTCGCCGGTCGTCTCGATCGTGGTGAACGCACGCGCCTGGGCGTATCCGCCGCAGTTCTGCACATCGATCTGCGCGTCGTCGTAGCCGAGGTGGTAGGTGCCGGCCTTCTCGATGTTCTTGGTGTTCAACACCACGAACGTCACGTCGCCTGCAGCCAGCGGAACGGTCAGGGTCCCCGACAGGGACGGTGCGGTCGGGGTCAGCGATCCGGACAGACCGCCTTGGAGGCCCTTGATGTTCACCTGGCATCCGATGATGTAACCGGTGGATAGGGTGGCGGCGGCGCCGTTCGTCGCGGTGCCGTTGCTCCCGGGCAGTGTCGTCTCGCCGGCGGCGCCGACGCTCGGTCCTGCCTTGGCAGGCTTGAGATTCGGTGCATACAGCGTGATCTGACCGCTGACCCAGGTGGTCCTGGACACGCCGTTGGCGGCCATCGAGGCAGACACCCGTGCGCTCTCCTCGGACCGTACGATCCGGATGCCGTCACCGGTCGCGGTGCCGTCCGGTAGGCGGACGAAAGCGTCCGCACCCGCCGACGCGGCGCCGGCGAGCAGCGCGGCGGTCACCGATCCGCCGATGAGTGCGGACAGTCCGACGGCCCGCAAGGTTCGTTGTGTCATCTCGTGCTCTCCTCGTTTCATCTACCCGCCCGAGGACGGGATGTCGCATGCGTCGAGAACTCATCGCAGGGGGATGAGCCCGTCAGCTGCGGCAGGGTGGCGATCGTTGGTGAACGTACCCTAAATACGAGATGAGTGAAAAACTATGTAGGGGGTTGACACCATCCCAACTGGTAAAGGTAGCCTAACCTTTGCAAGGCGTGAGGATCTTGCCGGCGCGCGCTGGTGGTCTCGCACGCGAAGGTCTCGAGTTCGGTTGATTTGCAGGCGAACTCGTTGTACAAGCGGGGACGTGTGATTCGGACACCGGTATCGTGTTCACTGCTGAGTGCAGCCCACGACTCCCACGGTGCGCTGCCCGCGGTGCACACCGGTGATGCCGTCATCGATTACGAACGGTTCTATGAGTCCGTGGAGTGGATGGCCGAGCAGCTGGCCTCCTGCGGGGTCACCCCGGGGAGCCGGGTGGGTCTCGCGATCCACACGGGCTGGGAGTTCATCCTCGCCTGGCATTCACTTCTCGAGGTCGACGCCGTGACCGTGCCGATCGTCCTCGACCCACGCCGCGCACCGGCCGGATCGGACGACATCGGCTTCGTGTTCGCCCACATCGACCAGTGCGTCGAGGTCGAGGTCCTCGTCGAAACCGTTGTGCACCAGAGTCGCTCCCGCGCGATGTACCGGGTTGCCGACGACTTCGTACTCGCCGCTCTCGGCGGACCCGATCCGGTGCGTGGGGAGGGTGGCCTGCTCGCCGACCTCGACGCGGGGTCTCTCGACACTGCGCGCCAACTCGTCGCCGAGGCGGAATGGGTGGCCGAGCACGACGGGTTGCATCGTGGTGCACGTGTCGGACTCGAAGGGGATCTCGGCACCCGCGAGACCATGGTCCGCATCCTCGCCTGTGCGTCGGCCGGCGCGTGCGTTGCGGTCGATGCCCCGTTCGGGGTGCCCGACTGGGGAGCCCCGGCCGCTCGGTGACCGGGCGTCCGAAGCCTCAGCGCATCGCGGCGACCAGGTCGGCGAGGTCGGCCTCACGGCGTCGGACGAGGAGGTCGACAACGTCGTCGAGTGTCGAATCCGTTGGGAGCCAGAGCGATTCCGCGAGCACTCGGATGAGGCGAGGTCTGGTGAGCCGTGCCGGGCGACGGCCTATTCGAGTCAGGATGGCGGCGGTCGGCGACGCGGTGGAGAGCTCGGCCCGTCGAACGGCGAACGTGCGCGGCCCGAAGTCGAAGAACACCGGTGTACCCGGTGCGAGTTCTAGTGCGTCGATGAACCGTCGGATCGAACCGGACCGCGCCTGGACCGACGCCCACGTGAAAGTCTGCGTACCCAGCGAGGTCTCGAGGGTGACCGGGGAACCAGGTCCGATGCCGAGGAGGCCGGCGACGGCGCTGGGGATGTTGAATCCCGTTCCGCGACATTGTGCGGGCGTGATCGTCGTGGCCCAGTGCACGAGGTCGTCCTCGCGATACAGACCCCGCGTCCGTCCCGGGGTTCGCCGGGGGCGGTGCGCCCGCTCGCGCCGGGTGACGACGCCGCCGCGTATCTGGAACTCACCGGCGCCGGCGTATGCGCGGATGGTGGCCTCGCTGACGTCGTGTCGGCCGCGGATCGTCGCGATGACCTCGTCGATGGGTGCGGCCCCGTCACCGTCCGCCAGGATCGCACCGATCTGCAGGTGCACCGGCTCGTATCGCGGAAGGCCCCACTCGGCGAGACCGTAGCGGGTGCGGTCGGTCTTGACGATACGCGAATCCGACGCCAGTGCGTTGCGAATACTGTTGTGGGCGCGCGGAATCGCGGAAGTCGCATCGACGATCTCGGCGAAGGTCATTGCCGCGCCGCGTATCGAGAGCACCGCGGCGACGATCTCGCCCGTGGTCGCCCGCGTGGCGATCGCATGACCGTCGATCAGTTCGTACCCCACCCGCCGCAGCCATCGCGCGGCCGAATCGTCGGACAAACCCAGATGATCGGCGATCGTGGTGATCGGAGCCACCCCACCGGGAAGCGCCGCCTCCGAGACGGCCGACTTCGTGAACTCGGCGACCGAGCGCAAGGTGCCCCGGATGATCCAGTCCTCGCTGGTACGCAAACCCGACGCCGCGGCCACCACCCGCCAGCAGGGGGCTTCGGCGTCGCCCACCGGCGATCCCGCGAGAGTCGAGTCCGCGGTGAGCTGGACGGCGTCCGCGAGTGGAGCGGCCCGCAGGTTGATCGTCGCCGACAACTGGGCGAGAGCACGATCCGCGTCGATCAGCGAGGCCAGGCGGTGTCGGATGGACCGGTCGATCTTGGTGACGCGCTCGCGCGACAGTCCGAGGAGGTCGGCGACCTCGGCCTGCGTACGAGGTCTGCCGGCGTAGATGCGCTCGGTGAGTACCCGCCGCTCCTGGTCGGTGAGTGCGGCGTCGAACTCGGCTACCGCGGCGAGCGCGCGCAGGTCGCCCGGGGATCGTCTCGACGACGAGGGTCCGTCGGCGTGCGCGGTCATCGGTGAGGCTTCCTCAACGGGTCTGGGTGACGTCGGTGGAACGATGGCCCGGCTCGAGTTCGGGGAGCGCTCGTGGGGCCCGCGCTGAGCACATCACAGGCTACCGGGACATGGCGGATGGACCGCTCGAACGGACGACGGTGCCCTCGGTCCGGATTGTCCCCCGAGCACAAAGGTCCGGACGAAGTCTGGCCTCCGCGACCGTTTCCGTTCCGCTCGCCTTTTCATAGTGTTCTGGATCACATCGACGACGAGGATCTTGGAGGCACCCCGGTGACCAGCACGTACTTCGCATGGGACCTGACCCACCGCGACGACGCCCCGTGTGTTCGCGATGATGTTCTCGCGCTGGACTACGCCGGCTTCGCCCGGCGTGTCGAGGGTCTCGCCGAACAGCTCACCAGCCTTGGCGTTCGACGGGGGGACGTGGTGGCGACCTTCCTGCCCAACAGGGTCGAACTCCTCGTGACGCTGATGGCGGCATGGCGGATCGGCGCGGTCGCCACACCGGTCAACCCGGCCTTCACCTCCGAGGAGGCCGAGTATCAGCTGGCGGACTCCGGGACACGAGTCGTGATCGGCACCAGCGCCGGAGGAAGTGGGCCCGGCCGTGTCCATCTCGTGGCCGATGAGCTGGCGACCGCGCCGAGTCCGGACTGGCGGGGGTTGGATCCGCCGGCTGCCGATGATGACGCACTGCTGGTCTACACCTCCGGTTCCACCGGCAGGCCCAAGGGCGTCCGGTTGTCGCACGGCAACCTGCACTACATGGCGTCGACGATGGTGACGCACTTCGGTCTCACCGAGGCCGACCATGCGCTCCTGGTGTTGCCGCTGTTCCATGTCAACGCCATCTGCGTCAGCTTTCTGGCCCCGATGCTCGCGGGCGGACAGCTGAGCATCACCGGACGATTCTCGCCGTCCCGGTTCTTCGATGACGTCGCACGACTCACCCCGACGTATTTCTCGGCCGTACCAACGATTTACGCGCTTCTCGTATCGCAGGACGGGCTCACCGCCGAGGCCACCGGTCCCCTCCGGTTCGCGGTGTGTGGGGCCGCCCCGATCTCCAGGGAACTGCTCGACCGGGTCGAGGGCGCCTTCGGAATACCAGTCGTCGAAGGCTACGGCCTGACGGAGGGCACCTGTGCGTCGGCCTGCAATCCGATCGACGGGGTCCGCAAACTCGGGACCGTGGGCCCTGCGCTTCCGGGTCAGCGGATCGTGATCGTCGACGAACAGGGCGCGGAGGTGCCCGTCGGCGAAATCGGTGAAGTCGTCATCAGTGGACCGAATGTCATGCGCGGCTATCTGAACCGGTCTGAGGAGACCGCTGCGACCATCGTCGACGGCCGGTTGCACACCGGTGACGTGGGCCGCCTCGACGGGGACGGCTACCTCACGCTGGTGGACCGGATCAAGGACATGATCATCCGGGGCGGGGAGAACATCTACCCCAAGGAGATCGAGAACGCCCTCGCCACCCATCCCGACGTACTCGAGTGCGCGGTCGTGGGGGCGCCGGACGAACTCTACGGCGAGCTGCCCGCCGCGTTCGTCGTCGCATACCCGCACCGCGGAGTGGACGCGGAGGTCCTGGGTGATCACCTCGCCGACCGGCTGGCAAAGATCAAGCGACCGAGCATCATCCACATCGTCGACGAACTCCCGCGCAATCCTGTCGGGAAAATCGACAAGCCCGCGCTGCGATCGGGTCTCCGAAGTCCGCAGACCGCCTGATCCCTCACTCACCCCGCCCGACCCCGACGCTCGACCCCGACGCCGAGGGCGGTGAACCGCGCGCCGACACCGGCGATGGCGCACCACCCGACAACAGACAAACGACAAGGAGTGCACAGCAATGGGATTCACCCAACCAGACTTTCCCCAGGTGGAACCGGAGACATTTCTCCAGCGGCCGTTCTTCGACCGGATCCGCGTCCTCGGGGCACACTGGGCCGATCATGGCTTCGGCACGCCGAAGATGGTGCATCTGATCTATCTGATGAAGGTCTTCGTCTTCTACGGCGGCGTCGGGATCGCGCTCGCGACCCTGACATCCGGACTCGATCCGCTGCACGTGGCCGAGTGGTGGAACCAGCCGGTCGTCTATCAGAAGTTGGTCTTGTGGACCGTTCTGGTGGAGGTCCTGGGTATCGGGGGGTCGTGGGGACCACTGGCCGGTCATTTCAAACCCATGACCGGTGGGTTTCTGTACTGGCTTCGTCCCCAGACCATCCGGCTCCCACCGTGGCCGGGGAAGGTGCCCTTCACCAAGGGGGACTCCCGCACCGCGTTCGACATCGCGGTCTACGCCCTGATCCTCGCGAATCTCGCTGTGGCGATCGCGCTTCCGGGAGTCGCATCGAGTTCACTGGACTCAGCGATGAGTGACAACCAGGGCCTGGTGAACCCCGTCCTGATGTACCCGCTCATCGCGATGCTCGTCGTGATCGGCCTGCGCGACAAGGTCATCTTCATCGCCGCGCGCTCCGAGCAGTATCTCCCGGCGATGATCTTCTTCGGCTTCCTGCCGTTCCTCGACATGATCCTGGCGCTCAAACTGCTCATCGTGTCGGTGTGGGTCGGCGCCGGTGTCTCCAAGCTGGGACATCACTTTTCGATGGTGATCCCACCGATGCTGTCGAACACCCCGTGGGTGCCGAGCACGAAGATCAAGCGGGCGCACTATCGCAACTTCCCCGAGGACATGCGGCCGTCGAAGCTGGCCGGGGGCGTCGGGCACGTCCTGGGCACCATCGTCGAGGTCGTCACGCCGCTGGTTCTGCTGTTCTCGACCAGCAAGACGCTCACCGTGGCCGCGGTCGTCCTCATGGTGTGCTTCCACTTGTTCATCCTGTCGACCTTTCCCCTGGCCGTTCCGCTCGAATGGAACCTGCTCTTCGCGTATGCCTCGGTGTTCCTGTTCCTCGGCTTTCCGGCCTGGGACGGTTACGCGCTATCCGACACATCGATGCCGTGGGCGATGGTGCTGATCGGTGTTGCGCTCTGCTTCTTCCCCGTACTCGGCAACCTGCGTCCAGACCTGGTCTCGTTCCTTCCGTCGATGCGGCAGTACGCGGGTAACTGGGCATCGGCCACCTGGGCGTTCGCACCCGGTGCCGAAGAGAAGCTCGACCAGCACATCGTGCGTCCCGCGAAGAACACCCGCACCCAGCTGCTCGGGTCCTATCCGGCAGACGTGGCCGACGTCGTGATGCACCAGCTGCTGGCGTGGCGTTCTCTGCACAGTCAGGGCCGAGCGCTGTATTCGCTGATGATCCGTCACCTCGGCTCGGACATCGACACCTACACACTGCGCGAGGCGGAGTTCTCGTGTAACTCCCTGGTGGCCTTCAACTTCGGTGACGGGCACCTCCACGACGAACGGCTCATCGCGGCTCTGCAGAGGCGGTGTGACTTCGCGCCGGGCGAGTTCACGGTGGCATGGATCGAGTCCCAGCCGATCCACCGGGGAACACAGCGATTCAAGGTGATCGACGCGGCGCTGGGTGTGATCGAGACCGGGACCTACCGGGTGACCGATGCGGTGAACGAGCAGCCGTGGCTGCCGAACGGCCCCATTCCGTTCCAGGTCGACTGGACCCTCGACGTTGACGCTCACCGCGCCGTCACCGATCCTGAGGTGGTGCATGAACCGCAGATGCGCTCCGATGATCGCAGCGCGACGCCGGTCCGGCTGACCGATCAGGCGCCGCAGTGACCACAGCTGTCGTGGTCGGCGGCGGGCCCAACGGGCTCGCCGCCGCTCTGCACCTGGCGCGCAACGGTGTCGACGTGCAGGTCCTGGAGGCGGCCGACACCGTCGGCGGTGGGGCACGGTCGGGGGAACTGACGGTGCCGGGCGTCATCCACGACCACTGTTCGGCTTTTCATCCGCTGGGCGTGGGCTCGCCGTTCTGGGCCGAGGTGGGTCTCGAACGATACGGGCTGGTGTGGAAGTGGCCCGAAGCCGACTGTGCACATCCTCTCGATTCCGGCGACGCCGGCCTCCTGTTCCGGTCGATCGACGCCACGGCGGCGGGATTGGGCGCCGACGGACCGCGCTGGAAGGCGATGTTCGGTGATCTCGCCGAGCATTTCGATGACCTCGGCGACGATCTGCTCCGCCCGATCGTCCGCGTACCCGGTCACCCGATCCGGCTCGCGTCGTTCGGGCCCCGGGCCATCCTGCCGGCCACCGCGCTCGCCCGCTGGTTCCGCACCGAGCGGGCCCGTGCGCTCTACGGCGGGATCGCGGCACACCTGTTCTCCCGCTTGGACCGGCCCCTCACCGCTTCCCTCGGGCTGATGATCGCGGCGAGCGGGCACCGCTACGGCTGGCCGGTGGCCGAAGGCGGATCGGGAGCGATCACCGCGGCGATCGTCGGGGCGCTGCGGGATTCGGGCGGCAAGATCGAGACCGGGGTCCGGGTGAGCTCGCGTGCCGACCTGCCGCCGGCGGACATCACGCTGCTGGACTTGTCCCCGGCCCAGGTTCTCTCGATCTTCGGCGACGAGATGCCGACCCGAATTCGCCGCTCGTACCGGCGTTTTCGAATCGGGTCGTCGGCATACAAGGTCGACTTCGCGATCGACGGTGACATCCCGTGGTCGAATCCGGAGTGCCTGCGCGCCGGGACAGTGCACCTCGGCGGAAGTTTCGACGAGATCGCGCACGCGGAGCGACAGCGAGCGGCAGGGGTGATGGTTCCGCGGCCGTTCGTCCTGCTCGGCCAGCAATACATCGCCGACCCCGGTCGCAGCGCGGGCGGGCTCAATCCGATCTATGCCTACGCGCACGTCCCTCGTGGCTTCGACGGTGATGCCACCGAACAGGTCGTCGCCCAGATCGAGAGGTTCGCGCCCGGGTTCCGCGACCGGATCGTGGCGACGGCGAGCGCGGGTACCGAACAGCTTCACGCATCCAACGCCAACTTCGCGGGTGGGGACATTATCGGCGGCGCGAACGACGGCCTGCAGATGGTCCTGCGGCCCCGGGCAGCGCTCGATCCGTACGCGATCGGCGTTCCGGGCGTGTACATCTGCTCACAGGCCAGTCCGCCGGGTGCCGGTATCCACGGGTTGTGCGGCTACCACGCCGCGGAGTCGGCGCTGCGGTACGCGCGGTCGTCACGATGACCGCCTCGCGACCGTCGCGGGCGCTGCGGACTCCGGCGGGGGACGCCGCGCGCGACCGGCTTGCGGGAGTTCCCGCGTCCGCCGGGTCCGAACTGCTCGAGCAAGCAGCTGTGATCGCGAAGGCACTGCAGGACAACGTGTCCGACATCGTTTCGGAATTGAGTGCGATGATGGCCCGCGAGATCGATCAGCTCGACACAGACCCCAAGCTCGTGGAACTGCTCGAGGCGAGTGTGCACGGCAACGTCTCCACGATCATCCACGTCCTCGCGAACGACATCCCGATCGAGCACCTGCAACCGACCACAGCCGCGGTGGAATACGCACTGCGACTGGCACAACGGGACGTGCCCTCGAACTCGCTCGTCCGGGCCTACCATCTGGGGCAGAACAGCGTGATGCGCCGATGTTATCGACTGGTCGAAGATCTCGACCTCGATGCGGGGGAATCGATGGCGCTGACACGGCACATCTCCGACGTGCTGTTCGGTTACATCGACTGGATCTCCCTGTACGTGTTCGAGGCGTACGAGGACGAGCGCCGGCGTTGGCTGGGGGTCGAAGGGAACGTCCAGTCAGCGGCCATCCTCTCGTTCCTCGACAGTGCCGAACCCGATGAGCGCGCATTCGAGTCCGAGACCGGGTACCAGCTCGACCGGCGTCATCTTGCGCTGATCCTCTGGTCGTCCGAGGACGAACCGCGCGAACTCATCGGGCTCACCCATGCGGCCCGCGAACTCGGCGCCCGACTCGGCGGGGGCGTCACGCCGATCGTCACCGCCATCGACCGTTCGACCGTGTGGGCGTGGATTCCGCTGACCGGTAGGGACGTCACCGACGACTCGTCGGTGATCACGGTTCGCTCAACCGTTCCGGCGGGTGTCCGCGTCGCGGTGGGGATGCCCGCATCCGGGGCACGGGGCTTTCGACGAACGCACGAGCAGGCGCGCGCCGCCTACTCCGTGGCGTCCATGCCGGGTGGTGCGGCGGGCCGGGTGATCGGATTCGGTGACCGGGGCGTGGCCGTGGTGTCTCTTCTGGCGCAGGATCTCGAGTCGACGCGTGCCTGGGTCCACGAGGTCCTCGGTGGGCTTGCCGAGGACACCGCCAACGCCTCCATGTTGCGGGAGACGCTCTCGGTGTACCTCGCCACCAAGGAGAGCCATCTCCACACCGCCGAACGACTCAACCTTCATCGCAACACGGTGAAGTACCGCATCGGCAAGGCACTCGCCGAGGTCCCGGGAGACCGTGACCGCCTGGATCTCGCTCTGGCGCTGACGGTCTGCGAGTTCCTCGGCCCGGTGATGTTCGCGCGCTGAGTGTCGGTGGCCGGTCGTGGCGTCAGGCCTGGTCCTCCGATCGCTCGATGTCCCGCCGGGGTTGCCCGGTGATCTCGTCGATCTTCGCACCGGTCGTGGGCGCGAAATGCGAGTCGTCGAACCGGGGTTCGCCGTCGACACGGAGGTCATAGCGTCGGAGTATGTCTCGCACCGGGTCTTTCATCTCCGCGAAGACGAGTGTGATGTCGTGGGTGCGGAGATAGTCGTCGAGCTCGACGAGTTCGTCGACCGCCGTGGCGTCGATGTCGACGATGGGTTCGGCAGCGATGATCACGGTGTGCAGTTCTCGCCCGGCCTTTCTCGCCTCGCGGACCTTGCCGCGGACGTAGTCGTCGAACATGCCGCCGTTGGCGAAGAACAGTGGTGCGTCGAAACGGATGATCAGCACGCCGTCGATGCGTTCGGCCTCGGGATGGCGGGTCACGTCGTGGTAGCCGCGCACTCCAGGAACCCGGCCGAGTTCCGTCCGGTACGGACGCCACGCGAGGTTCACGAACGCGATGAACGACAGGCCGATCGCGACCAGAATGCCTTGCAGGACACCGATCAGCGCGACACCCAGGAACGCGGCGATCGACAGCGCGCCCTCGACCCAGTTGGCGCGGAACAGCGCGACCACGCCGGAGATGTCGATGAGAGAGATCGCTGCGGCGATCACCACGGCGGCCAGCGCGGCCGACGGGAGGTAGGCGGTCACCCCCGGTGCGATGAAGATGAACACCACGATCAGGAGCGCCCCGACGACCGAGGCGAGTTGCGTTTTGGCCCCGGCCTGTTCGGCCACCGGGGTCCGGGACGACGACGCCGAGATCGCGAATCCGCTCAGGAATCCGGTGGCGATGTTCGCGGTGCCGATGGCCGCCATCTCCTGGCTGCCGTCGACCTGGTCGCCGGCGCGAGCCGCGAAGGTCCGCGACAGCACGCTGGTGTCCGCGAAGGCGATCAGCGCGATACCGACTGCCGGGCCGATGAGGCTGATGACGTCGTCTAGTGTCACGCCTTCCAGAGACGGCGACGGGAAGCCGCGAGGCATGGCGCCGACGACCGGGAGGTCGTCGGACCAGCCGAACACCGCCACCGCGACGATCGAGGCAACCACCGCGACGAGTACACCCGGGATGGCCTTGCGCCAATACCTGAGCCCGAAGATCAGGATGAGACAGGCGATGCCGATGACCGACGGAAGCAATTCGGCGTCACCGGACGCGACGCCCTTGACGATGTTGATCGCCTCCTGGATGACCGAATCGCCGTCGACGCCGAAGCCCAACAGTTTCGGCAACTGGCTGAGCACGACGACCAGCGCGATCCCGTTGAGGTAACCGATCCGGATCGGCTTCGACAGGAGATCGGTGACGAAACCGAGTCGGAGCAGTCCGCCGATCAGCAGGACCACGCCGACCTCGATGGCGAGGACTCCGGCGAGCGCGATCCGCTCCGCGTCGAAGGCCGCGAGCGGGATGATCGACGCCGCGATGATCGGGGCCAGCGACGAGTCTGGGCCGAGGACGAGGATGCGCGACGGTCCGACGACGGCGTAGACGAGCAGTGGGATCACCGTCGCGTAGAGGCCGGTCACCGGTGGAAGGCCGGCGACCTCCGCGTATCCCATGCCTGCGGGGATCAGCAAGGCGGTCAGCACGATGCCGGCGACGATGTCGCCCTTCAACCACGACCTCTCGTAGCCGCGGAGTACTCCCAGCCCGGGCAGGAACCGTGACACCGTTTCCGGTTGCATCAAGCGATTATGGGCCTTTGCGGCGGTTTCGGCTTCTCTTTGCCGAGTCGATATCGTGCCCGGTTCGAACGGGTCAGGCGGTGACGGACCGAGAGACGTTCCGCTGGGTCGGTGTCCGCGGCGGGATCACGGGCGACAGCGCCAGCGCGATGGTGCCGGTGACCGTGAGGTGGGCGGGGACCTCGGCGTGCATGGTGCGACGATGCCGGGAGAGATCGACCACGGTGATGTCGGCCATGGTGGCGCCTGCGAGGTGCGACCCGGGGAACGCGACGTCGAGCAGCGCGGAGTGGAGCGGGAGAGTGGCGTCGACGTGGACGACGACGCGACCGCGTGCGACGACCGCAGAGGTGATCCGGGTGACCAGCGTGGGGAACCACACCGAGGTAGGGCACAAGGACTGGCAGACCGGTTCACCATCGGCATCGAGGTAGAACGCGATCTTGCGATGCAGCGATTCCGCGCGGAGCGAGAGGTCGCCGGCGACGACGTCCGCGCCGCAGGAGCGCAGCTCGGTTCCCCACGTTGCGGTTTCGAACGTTCTGGTCACGGTGACGCCTTTCAGTGAGGGCAGTAGGTCGAACAAGGTCACCGGATCAGATCTACTCCGCACGGCGTTGTTGCGGAACACATCTCGCCGCTAAGAGTTCGTCAATTCGCCTGCGGCCCGCCGATCATCTCGAGCGCGACGTCCCGAGCGGCGTCGAGGGCATCGGGTTCGACTCCCATCCCGGCGGTCACCAGCGCGCCCTCGTGCAGGATGAACAACCGTCGTGCCAGTGCGCTCGCATCGGGGCTCCCGGCATCGGTGGCGATCGAGGTGAGAAGGTCACGCAGATCGTGCTTCTGCCCCACGATGATCGGATACGCCGGGTGGTCGGGATCGCTGATCTCGGCGTGCGCGTTGATCATCGCGCACCCCTTGTGGCCTCGGGCGGCCGACCAGTCCCGCGTCGCGTCGAAGACCGCCGCGAGTCGGGCGCCCGGCGTCGGGTCGGCTGCGTCGAGTCGGGACCGGAGGAACTCCTGCCAGGCGGCGTTGCGGGCGCGTAGATACTCGACGACCACCTGCTCCTTGGAACCGAAGCGGTCGTAGAGCGTGCGTTTCGTGACGCCCGCGGCCTCCGCGATGGAGTCCACGCCGACCGCATGTATTCCGCGCTCGTAGAACAGCTCGGAGGCCGCCTCGAGGATGAGTCGGGCCTTGGGTGTCCAGTCCACGGTCGGGGGTGCGGTCTCGGCGGTCACATGACAAACACTACACCGATCGGTAAAGTCGCATCCATGCAGACTTCACAGATCGGTATACCGGCGCGGTGGGTGACCTTCGCGATGTCGGCGGCGTTCGTCGTCTGTTGGTCGTCGGGATTCATCGGGGCGAAGCTGGGAGCCGCCGAGGCGTCGGTGCTCACCATCCTCATGTGGCGATTCCTGGTGGTGGCGGCTGTGCTCGGCGGCGCTGTGTACTTCCTGTGGCGTCGGCGGGGTCTGGCGCCGATGTCTCTGAGGTGGTTCGGTTCTCAGCTCGTGGTCGGGGGTCTTTCCCAAGCGGGTTACACGGTCACGGTGTACTGGGCGATCGCGCTGGGTGTCAGCACCGGGACGACCGCACTGATCGACGGCGTCCAACCGCTCGTCGTCGCCGCACTGGCGGGTCCGCTGCTCGGTGCGGTCACCCATCGACGCCAGTGGTGGGGTCTGCTCGTCGGTGCGGCCGGTGTCGTTCTCGTGACCTGGTCGGACGCGGCGTCCTCGGCAGCTGCGCCCTGGTGGGCCTACCTCATACCCCTGCTCGGAATGGCTGCACTCGTCGCGGCCACCTTTCTCGAACGACGCGTCGACGACTCGCCCTCACCCACGGTCGTCCTGGCGATCCACTGCGGGGCGTCCGCGGTGATCTTCACCGCGGCAGGACTTCTCGCGGGAGTGGCGGTACCGCCCGCGGATGGCACCTTCTGGTTGGCGATCGCCTGGCTGACTGTTCTGTCCACACTCGGTGGCTACGGGTTGTACTGGGTGCTCCTACGACGATCCGGCGTCACCTCGGTCAACACGCTGATGTTCCTCATGCCGCCCGTCACGGCATTGTGGGGGACGGCGATGTACGGCGAACCCTTCGGCTGGGCAACGGGTCTCGGTCTGGCGATGGCCTGCGGCGCCACCTGGGTGGTGAATCGTCCGCCGTCATCAGAAGCCCGCGATCGGCGCGAGGCGGAAGCGCGTACCGCAACTGCCGCTCCCTGATTCGGAAAACACAGACCACTGCCGCTCTCACCCGGCGTGTTCGTCCGCCTGGCCTACGTCGGCGCGCCAGGTGACCGTGACCGGAACCTGGTCGTCCCACGGTTGCCGGGTGACGAGGTCGGCCACACGCACGTATCCCCGTTCGAATTCACCGACCGCCGGATCGACGAGACGATACTCCTGGGTCTGGCGGTGGATCGGTTGCGCGTCGAGCAGCACGATCCGAACCTCGCCTGGCTCGAAATGGCAACGCCGTTGCAAGGATTCGATGAGTTGTTCGTTCGAGAGGTGCCCGTCGCCGAAGTTCCACCCCATCGCGGTGCTGCAGATGCGTTCGCCGTCGGTCAACACATACTGCTCTTCGGGCATCGGTCGCATCGCGCGGTGCGCCAGCGTGAACAATGCGCGGCCGTGACTGTTGAACGAGCGGAACGCATATCCCATGTACAGCGGGATCTGGGCCGCTTCGGGGCTGCCGTAGAAGCGTTCGAGTTGCGCGGCCGGCATGGACGCGATGGCGACGATGCCCTTCTCGATCTTGGCCGACGCCGACGGCTTGATGCACCACAGGCCCGTGTCCCAGTTGCCGGCGTAGTATCGCATACCCGGTAGGAACGAGACCTTGCGCGGCAGCAGATTTCCGACGATGACCGTACCTGCGGAGGCTGCGAAGAGCACGATCGGCCAGGGTGACTGGAGATCGGTGAGTCCGATGCCGGGATGACCGATGAAGATCGCCACGATGCCGAACATCATGAAGACGTTCCACTCCAGGGGCACGCCCATCGGGATCGACGACAGGATGCCGAAGTGGAAGATCAGCATGATAGATGCCGCGACGGCAGTCACCCACCCGCCGTGCGAGAAAAACAGGACGAGCGGGACGAGTCCCTCAATGGCCGTGGAGAAGTGGGCGATCCATCGCGAGCGGCGCCCCGGACGCAGGTCGTCGGGAAAGTGCTCGAAGAACTTGCGCTTGATCTTCGGGGACCGCCAGATCGGATTGTTGGACATCATCGTCGCGATGACGAACGGGAAGTGTTTGTTCAGCTTCGACGTCGCCGCCCCCAGCCAGATGCAGAGGAACACCAACTTGGCGGCGATGATCATGTCGACACCGCTGAACAGGAACGCCACCGCGAACGCGCCGTACACCTCGCCGCGCGCCGCGAGGAAGACGGTCTTGTCGCGTAACCCGACTGCCGCGAGCAGACCCACGACGGCCCAGATCTGCCAGCTGGGAAGGACGCCGACCGTCGTGCCCAGTTCGGGGATCGCACCGGACCCCGGGCTGAACAACGCGATGACGAGTACGACGAGGAGCGCGCCATAGAGAACGACATCAACAGGACCGCGGGAGTCGCCGGCTGTCAGCGGGATTCGCGGCCACGGCGGCTGCCGGATGGTCTTCGGCCGTAACCAGTACAGGATCGATCCCAACGGCGGGAAGAACCGGTTGTTCAGCGGACCGAATCCGCATCCGAGGCCCACGACCTCGAACAGCATCGTGTACAACACGACCTTCTGGAAGACGATCGGCTCGTCGTACCAGGTGGTGACGTCGAAGAAGCCGTCGATGCCGGGGGTGCTGATCACGATGACCCAGCCGACGAGGACGTAGGCGAGGATCTTGCCCACATAGAACAGATGCAGTGCCACCGGCGTCCCGAACCCGACTTCGGCCCAGTGCCGGGCCATCGGCTTGATCTTCTCCGCGCGCGTTCCGCGACTCCACGTCGGGAAGTCGATCTCCGGGGTGGTCTGTTTCAGGAATCCCATCGACGGAGAACCTAGCAAACCAAGTGCTTGCTTGGTACCGCTTCGCGATGATCTTCGTTCGTGGTCGCGGCTCTCGGTCGCGCGCTGAACAGGGCTCGGACCTCGCTGTCAATCCGACCACCGAGCCCGAGGGTCGTGGTTCACTGGATCCATGACCTACGTCGTGGTCGCCGTCTTCGTGGTGGTGCTCGCGGCTGCTCTCGTGGTCTTGCTGGGCATGGCGATCGGCGCGTTCTCGGCGATGTTCAGCGGTATGCGTGACGACATCCGCAACCGGAGGGCGGCCGCACGGGTGACCTCGGACAACCCACTCCCGGCGCAGGGGCCCGAAAGCTCCCCGGTCGACCCGTTGGGCGACCTCGACGCCACCCTTCGATCGGCGCAGGCGCGGCGCCAGGGGGCGTGCCGGGCGATTCGGGATCGACTGGACAGCGCTGACCCTGGCGCTGACGAGGGGGCGAGGGATGCCGGCGGGTTCGTCGTCCTGGCCTCGGACATCTGGTGTGGTCGATCGGTGGAGCGCGGCGACGACGGACCCGACGATGCCGATGGCCGAGGCGGACATGGGGCGGACGAACTCGGCCGCCTGTCATCCGACCCGGTAGGACAGATCGCGTGGATGACGGCTGCGGTTGCCGAGCGCATCAGTGACATCCCCGCGTGGCGGCTGGACTTCTTCGATCGCCACTCCGTGCGCGTCGACCTGACCGGCGAGGTCACCGCGATCGCGAACGCTGCCGTCGGCCTCCGAGACCAGTTCGCGATACTCGGCGAGGCCCCGTCGGGGCACCTGGCTTCGGACCCGGAAGTGGTTTCCACCTTTGCCGAGAAGTCGCTCCTGCTGTCAGGCCGACTCGACGAACTCGTACGGCGTCTGGAGGCGTTCGCCGGCTACTGGCACATCGTCGCGCAGATCCAGCAGCGTCAGGAGAAGCAGGAGTGGCTCGACCGTGTCGGTGGGATCGACGATTTCGAGCACGTCGTCGCCACCGAATGGGATCGAGCGGAGGCCGATCGGGTGCGGCACATGGCCGACGAATCGGACGTGCTGGCTTCTATCTACCTCGATGAGATCGCCCCGCTGGCGAAGTCGTTGAAGCGGAACTGATCGAGATCGGTCGGTGCGGTCACTGCGGTGCAGTGAAGACCTGGAACAGAACCTCTCGGCGAACGACGAACCCCAGTTGCTGGTACAACCGGATCGCGCCGACGTTTCGGGCGTCGGCGTGGAGGATCGGGGTGTCGCCGCGATTCCGAATGCGGTGTGCCAGATCGAGTACGAGTCGTGAGGCGAGCCCGAGACCGCGAAATTCCGGGGCGGTGCAGACGGCGCTGATCTCGGTGTAACCCGGAAGGCTCAACCGTTCGCCGCCCATCGCGATGAGCCGGTCGTTGCGTCGGATGCCGAGGTAGGTGCCCATCTCGATGGTGCGCGGGCGGAAAGGTCCAGGGCGGGTGCGTTGGACCAGGTCGGTCATCTCCGGCACGTCCGCAGTCGTGAGCGTCACGGCTTCGTCGTCTGGTCTCGCGTCGGCGCCGACGTCGATCATCTGCACGCCGGGCAGGTCCATTGTCGTATCCCAGTCGGCGGGTGGGCGATTCGAGACCACCGGCAGGAACAGAGAACCGCCCGGGCCGACGAGCTCGGCGGCATCTGACCAGTCCTGCTCGGTGGGAGAGTCGGGGAGTGCCGCCATGGGGCAGACGTCTGGGTGATACCGCAGGGCCCCGCCGTGCCGCTGGGCGAAGCGGGCGTGCGGTCCGGTGAGGGCCGCGAGGGCCGGGTTGTCGAGCAGCGGGTGACCTGCAGCCCCGTGTTCGGGGGCTCGTTCGTCGGTGATGCGGTCGGTCACACGGCGACGATACTCGAGAAGGTCAGCTGCTTCCGAAGAGCAGCGCGCTGAGGAATCCGATACCGATCACGGAACTGCCGATCACGGCACTGCCGAAGCCGAGTTCGGCGCTGCCGCTTCCGTCGCCCCCTGCTCCGGCCTCACCAGAATCATCTGCGATGCCGCCGTGCCGCGAACAGGCACCTTGTCGGTTCTCGGCGTGACTGTATGTTCCGTCGTTGCAGCGGATTCCGGTCGGCGAACCATCAGGACCTGGTATGCAGCTACCCTCTGAGTTCTCGTAATATCCCGATCCACATGTGTAATCGACATCGTGAACGGCAGGGCTCGCGTGCGCAGGCGCACCTCCAGCGGCTGCTCCGGTGAACAACAGGCCGAGGGTCAGTGCGAATACTGCGGCGAGCCCAGCAAGGATTCGCCGCGCTGTCATCGTAGGCATCGGGCCATCGTCATCGACTGAGGGCGTTCGTGTGTCGGTCTTCGGCTGATCCGGCACAGATCTGCAGAACGGAGGTCGCGGTCAGACGTGCCCAGAGTCGATGAAGTCGGAAATCGGCCAGATCGGAATGCGTCAGCTCAACACGATCTCCACCGGCACCGCGTTGCCGAGAGTGTGTCCCACAGGTGAGCTGGCTTGGACCTTGGCGTGCAGCTCGTCGAGCTTCTCGCGCGGAGCGTCGGAGTCGATTGTCACCTTCGCGGTGATGGATTCGAAGCCGGCGTGTCCCTCCGCCAGTCCGAGGAAGACGTGGAGGTCGACGTCGCCCTTCACATCAATCCGCAGGTCCTTGAGTTCGATGCCCGCCACCGTGGCATTCGCTGCATAGCCGACGGCGAGGCAGTTGCCCAAGGCGCCGAGCAGTTGCTCGACCGGGTTCGGTGCCGTGTCGCTGCCGCCGAGCGCGGCGGGTTCGTCGGACGCGACCGGCGAAAAGTTGCGAATCCGCGCCTCGGATGCGAACGAGCCGTTCCACTGGACGTGCGCGGCCCACGTCGTCTGCGCCTTGGTGGCGTCGCCCTGGATCGCCTCGACCAGTTGGCCGACAGCGGCGATGTCCACGTTATTGAGGCGGGTGGCGGTCTCGGTCATGGTGCTCCTTCGACAGTGCGGTTTGCCGACGAAGCTATCTGTCACCGCCCAGTACGACGACGTTCTGCGTCAGAGTGAGCGGAACACTTGGATGTTGCTGCCAGGAGGGGCATCCTGCGCGGCCGACGTTCCCTGATCAGGCGGGTCTACCAGGTGATCTCGATCTCGAGTTCGGACTCGTCCTCACCGCGTTCGATCTCGATCTTCAGTTGCACCGTGGCCGGGATGTCGACGCGCACGGTCTTGTTGTTCTCCACGAAGGACACTTCGTTGTGGCGGGCGATCGCGTCCGCGAGTTCGTGGATCTTCTTCGCGGCCTCTTCACGGGACAGCTCGGTCTTGGTCTTGTGCTCGAACAATTCGTCACTCATCAGTCCATCTGAGCCGACCGGGTATGTCCGGTCAAGCGGCAGGCGTGCCGGAAACACCGGATCGCCATGCGGACACCTTCTCGTCACCCGCGCTTCACGATGCATTGGAAGTGTTGCGCGACCCTGACGACCATGACCCAATCTCAACGAGTCGGCCCGACGTCACGACGTACCATCCTGCGGATCTCCGCTGCGGGCGCGCTCCTCGTCCCGGTCGGATCGGCACTCGCGGCCTGCGGATCGTCGAACCCGAGCGCGGCGTCGCCGAGCCTGGTCAGGAACCGGCCCGTTCTCACCCACGGCGTGTCCACCGGGGAAGTGACCAGCGGCGGAGCGTTGGTGTGGGCGCGGTCGGATCGTCCGGCGACGATGATCGTCGAGACCGCATCGACCGAATCCTTCAGCGGTGCACGCACACTCCGCGGTCCGGTGTTGACTCCGGCAACCGACGGGACCGGGAGGTTACGTCTGGCCGGCCTCGAACCGGGACAGGTCGTGCACTATCGCGTGACCCTCGAAGGTGAGAACGGAGCGCGCTCCGAACCGGTGAGTGGCACCTTCACGACCGCGCCGGTGCGCGAGAGCGACATCAGGTTCCAATGGTCCGGCGATGTGGTCGGCCAGGGTTGGGGTATCAATCCCGACATGGGCGGCCTGACGATCTTTTCCACCATGGCCGACCGTGACCCGCAGTTCTTCATCCACTCCGGCGATGCCATCTACGCCGACAACCCCGTCGAGCCGACGCAGGAGCAGAACGACGGCAAGCTCTACCGGAACATCACCAGTCCGGCGAAGGAACAGGTGGCACAGACCGTGGATCAGTTCCGCGGCAACTATGCCTACAACCTCACCGACCAACACTTCCGACGCTTCGTCGGATCGGTCCCGCAGCTCGTGCAGTGGGACGATCACGAGGTCGTCAACAACTGGTTCCCCGGCGAGAGCCTGTCCGGACAGGGCCGCGAGGGTTACACCGAGATGAGCGTCGACGTACTGGCGCGCAACGGACGCCAGGCATGGCAGGAGTGGCAACCCGTCGAGGTCGGCGCGTCGGATCGGTTGTATCGCACCATCTCCTACGGCCCGCTGCTCGATGTCTTCCTTCTCGACATGCGTAGTTACAAGGACCCGAATCCGGATGCCTGGTCGAGAGGCAACGTCAACGGTCTCCTCGGCGCCGAGCAGACGCAGTGGCTCATCGACGGATTGAGGGGTTCGCGCGCGACATGGAAGGTAGTCGCCAACGACCTGCCGCTGAGTATTGTTGTCGGGGACAAGAACACGACACCGGCGAACGGCCCCAAGGCCATGGAGGCCGTCGCCCAGGGCGACGACGGTGACCCGCTGGGTCGGGAGATCGCGTTCGCGCGCATCCTCTCGGAGACGAAGAACGTGCCGAACGTCGTGTTCCTGACCGCCGACGTCCACTACACCGCAGCGATCTCGTACGAGCCGGATCGCGCGTCGTTCAAGGACTTCTCGCCCTTCTGGGAATTCGTCGCCGGACCGCTGCATGCAGGCGCGTTCCCCGAGAGTCCGCTGGACGGCACGTTCGGCGCCGAGTACGAGTTCGTGCACGCGCCGACCGAGTCGAATGTGTCACCGGCCGAGGGATTCCAGCACTTCGGGGAGGTGGCGATCGACGGTAGGACCAAGGTGCTGAGCGTGGATCTCGTCGACGCGTCGGGCAGGACGCTGTACCGCAAGGCGCTGGAACCGGCGCGCTGAGACCCGGGGCCCGCGGAGTGCGGGATCAGTGCCGGAAACCGTTACGAATCAGACACTGTCGAGGACGCCTCTAATTCCGCAAGGGGCGCAGGAACTCACCCGTGACCTCGACCGCAGGACCCGATGACCCGCCGCCCACGACAAGTGTCGCGAACGCCAGGTCCCCGACGATCCCGGCGAACCAGCCATGCGGGTTCTTGTTGTCGCCGTATTCCGCGGTGCCGGTCTTGCCGCCGAGTCCGGGGATATCACGGAGCGCAGTCGCCGTACCACGAGTGACCGTGTCCCGCATCATGCTTCGGAGCGCTCGGACGACACCATCGGAGATCTGTTGGGGTTCGACGTCTCCCGTCGTTCGTTGCCCTTGAACCAGGGTGGGAACCGCGGTCTCGCCGCGAGCGAGGCTCGCCTCGGCGAGGGCGAGGCCGAAGGGGCTCACGGTCACGGTGCCCTGACCGATACCGTTCTCGACCCGCAACGCGGGGGAGTCGGCCCTGGGCACCGAACCGGTCACGGTTGTCAGGCCGGGGACGGTGAAGTCCGCGCCGATGCCGAATCGCCGCGCCATCGTGGTCAGGGCATCGTCGGAGAGCTTGTTCGCGAGGGCGCCCATCGTCGTGTTGCACGACCGTGCGAACGCGGTGGGCAGTGGCACGGTCCCGAGATCGAAGTCGTCCTCGTTCGGGATGGTCCGGCCTTCGATGGTGGCGCGTCCCGGACAGCGCACCTGCGAACCGACCTGAACCGCATCGGCATCCAGAGCGGCGGCGGTCGTGATGGTCTTGAATGTCGACCCGGGTGGGTACAGGCCGGACAGCGACACCGATCCCGACCTGTCCGCGGCGTCGTTCTGCGCGACGGCGAGAATTCCGCCGGTCGACGGTTCGAGGGCGACGATCATGGCCGGGCGTCGTTCATTGTCGACGGCGAGCTGCGCGCGGGTCTGGATGTCCCGATCGAGGGTGGTACGCACCGGGGGCGTCGCACCGGGCTGCGCCGAGTCCACGAGGTGGGTGGGTGTGCCCTCGGCGTCGACGATCTGGACGGACCAGCCGGCCGTGGCGTCGATGGTCGCACGCCAGATGTCCTCGAGTCCCGACATCGCCGGTGAATGAAGAGCTTTCGTCGCGCTGAGCAGTGCGCCCTGCTCACTGAGCGTGACGCCGGGAATGGCCTTGACGTCGCGCTCGACCCGGACGAGATCGGAGCTGCGAAGTCGGATGACCGTCTGTTGCGGAGCAGTGTTGCCGTCGAAGGACGCGCGGATCCCCGCAGCGGTCATGCCCGGTTCGATGGGCCGGAGTGCACGTGCGAGCGCATCTGCCGAACCGAGTTGCGCGCGTTGCAGATTCACCAGTGTGACAGGCTGCCACGTCATCAGCGGTCGACCGCGGGCGTCGAGAACCGGGGTTCGGTATGCGCGGTCATCGCTGTAGGAGAACGACTCTCCGGCACGGAGTTGCCGGTGGAGCACGGATGGTTGCCACCGAATCCGCCATCCAGAATCTGTCTCGGCGAGAACGACGGAGGTCTGATACGCGACGCTGCGATCGCGGATCTGCCACCGGTGATCGAGGGTGCCACTGACCTCCTTGTCGTCGACGAGGCTGCCGGTGACCGAGAGTTTCGGCGTCTGACCCATGCCGTCGAACATCGCAGCGATCGCCGCGTTCGCCGCGACCGGATCGTCGGTGAGTGCAGCGGCGCCGGAGGGATCACCCTCCTGGAGGGCGGCGGCGAAGGACCGCAGCGCGTCCTCCGGCGACTCCGACGACAGGAAGCAGCCCGACACCGTACCCACGATCACCGCACATGCACTCAGGAGTGCCCACCATCGACGCATGCCCCGAGCCAACCCATCGAAGCCCCGCGATGCCAAGTTTCGGCACGCAATGGGTCGATAGCGGTTCGCTATGGTCGCTGCTGAAACGGTGGTTTGTGATCAGTCGTCGGCGTTCGTAGTTCCGTGACCACCGCGCGGGCGACTTCCCCGATGGCGCGATCGACCTCGGGCAGCGCCATCTCGGACCTCGCGCTCATCGTGAACACCGCAATGGCGACCGGCAGTTCGCCCGGGAACTCGATGACGCCGACTTCGTTGCGGACAGCGACGAGTGTGCCTGTCTTGCCCGCGACGCTGACCCGGCGGAACGGAAAGCCCGATGCCAGTCGCGAGGTGAAGACCTGCTTTCTCATCGTCTGCCGAATGAACTCGCACGACGCGGCGGACGCTGCGCGGTCGGTCCAGATCGCGTCGAGCAGCGTCGTACAGTCTCGGGGCGTCGCGGAGCTGGAGTACGCGGCGTCGTAGGCGCTGACCGACGGGTCGATGTCGGGATCGGCCAGTGCTGCGAAAGCCTCGGCGACGGTGCTCGTGCCCGTCTCCCGCTGCAGGCGCTCGTGCAGTTCGGCGACGCCGCCGACGATGCGGGTGTGCGCCAGGCCGAGTTGGTTCAGGTCTGCGTGGATCCGCGGCAACCCGATGTGGGTGAGGATGACGTCGGCGGCGACATTGTCGGAGACGGTCATCATCGACGTGGCCAGGTCGCGCCAGGTCATGGTCACCGGGTCGGTGAACAGCGCGAGCCCGGTCGGTCCCGGAGCCCACCGCGTGGGCTCGACGGTGATCGATGCGGCGAGGTCGATGTCACCGCGATCTGCCAGGCGGCACAACGAGATCAACACCGCCAGTTTGTACACCGATGCCAGGACGACTGGCGCATCGGCATCGTGGCTGAACTCGACCGGCGTCGGCCCGATCGTCCGTGCATGCACGCAGCCCGAACACCCTGCATCGGCGAAGGTTTCGCGGATGACGCGGTCGAGTTCGGCGCGGACCGGCGCGGGTAGGGACGTCGATGCGCTCACGAGGCCTTGCCCATTCGGTAGAGGGCGGCGGTGACGATTCCTGCCACCTCGCTGAGACCGGGTTCGCGATACACGACGCGTAGGCGTAGCGCCGTGGCGTCCCGGCCGATGGAAAGACAGCGGACGGCGTCGACCGCGGCGAGGACGTCGCGATCGACCGTCAGGGCGAAGGCGTTCCCGGCAGCGACCGCGGCCAGCACCTGGTCGGCTGAGGTCACCGGATACAACCGCGGGTCGAGTCCTGACTCGCGGAACCGATCGATCAGCTGGTCGTGTGCGGGCGGGTTGAACGACCGTGGCGTGTGGCAGAAGTGCAGACCCGCCAGTTGACGCAAGCGGGGCCGGTCGGCGGATGCCGCCGGGTGCGTCGCAGGCACCACCACCGAGCGTTTGACGACGACAACCGGCCCGCTGGTCAAGGATCCGGTGACACAGGGGGCTTCGACGACGGCGAAGTCGAGTGAGCCGGCCGACACCTGTTCGACGAGATTCACTGTCGATGCGCTGACGGCGTCCTGTCCGGACGCCACGCCGGCGATGCGATGTGCGAGGGTGGCTGTGATCGTCGGTCCGATCAGTGACGCAGCGCCCCAACGTAATACCTCGGTGTGCTCGTGTAACCGGCGGGCCTCGCCGATGAATCGTGAAGCGTCGTCGACGAGCAGGCGAGCGCGGGGGAGGAGTTCGCGACCGGCGTCGGTGAGTTCGGCGCCGCGCGTGGTGCGTCGGATGAGCTGGAGCCCCAGCTGTTTCTCCAGGCGACGCAGACCCTGCGACACGGGCGGCTGCGTCATCTCCAGACGGGCAGCGGCCTCACCGAAGTGACCCTCCTCGGCCACGGCGACGAAGAACCGCAAGTGCCTGATCAGATCCACGGGTTCCAGGATGGCATGGTTGGTACGACTGGATCATCCGAGGAGGAAATGCCACGTGGACACGTTCTCAGCCGACGGGCTCACCTTCGAGGTGACCGATCTCGGAGCTGCCGACGACCCGGCGATAGTACTTCTACACGGATTCCCGCAGGACCGTACGGCGTGGAACGAAGTGGGGCAGTCGCTGGCCACATATGGTTTTCGGGTTCTCATCCCGAACCTGCGTGGCTACTCGCCTGAGGCGTGCCCGCGGTCGGTGTCGCGGTACGGGTCGCCGCGGCTCGTTGCCGATGTCATCGCGCTGCTCGACGCCGCGGGCGTGGACCGTGCTCATGTCGTCGGACACGACTGGGGCGGTGCTCTGACGTGGACGATCCGCAGAACTCACCCGCACCGACTGCGTACCGCCACGATCGTGTCGACCCCGCACCCGCAGGCCCTGGCATGGGGAATGCTACGAACAGGACAGGCGGTGCGGAGCTGGTACATGCTCGCGTTGGTGCTGCCTGCGGTACCGGAACATGTGCTGACGCGGCACCTGGCCCGGTTCCTGGAACGGTCCGGCCTCTCCGCGGAACGTGCGAATCATTATCAGCAACGCATGAGGTCGGATGGCGTCGCGCGTGGCGCGGTCAACTGGTATCGACGGATGCTGTTCGAGCGACTGCGGCCGCCGAAGCATCCCCGGCCACCTGCATCGCAACAGCCTGTGCCCACGACGTACATCTACGGTCGGGACGATCCGTTCTTCAGTGTGGACGTGATGCGCAAGACAGCCGATGTCGTTCGCGGGCTGGACGTCCGCGAGATAGCCGGTGGGCACTGGCTACCGGAGTCCGAGCCGGACACATTGACACAGAACATCATTCGACACGTCGCGAGTGTCAGCACCGACTGAGCTGATGGGGTGTGGTCCCGGCCGCCAAGTGTTCATGCGAGATCTATTCTGGGACATATCGGGGGCACGAAATTGGTTCGATTGGTCCGAGTTTGCGATTCAGAAGTGAACCACTGACCGAAACGAGCTCGCATGGACGGAAGGAAGTCTGGGAATCGGGTACGAAAACGGTTGTTGAGCAGTTTTTACGGCAACCGGGGGTGGCGGGACGGTGTTTCTGCAGATGGACATCTGAAGAGGATCGTCCCGGCACATCTACGCACAGCGATCGTCGTTCGGGATCGGTGTTGCGTCAAATACGGTGCACCGCCCTCGCATACGCAGGTCCACCATCTCGTGCACTGGGCTGACGGTGGAGAGACATCCCTGGACAACGGGTGCCTACAGTGCCAGAGGTGTCACACGCAGGTTCACCACAGCGGGTGGGGACGTCGCGATGGGCTTCGACCGACACCCGTGGCTCATTCCGCCTGCCGACATCGACCCCCGACGCCAACCCCTGCCCGCCTACAACCGTCGCACCATGCGACTCGACGACGCGGCCTGACGGGCCGCAGCCTCTGACGTTGGGGCAGTTTGTGCCGCATACCGGACACAACTGCCCCTTCCCAACCCCGACCGCGGCCCGAGAGCCGGGACCGTGCGAGACCTTTCACAATTTCATAGTGACCACCCGCGGTCGCGGCAGCTCCAGCGATCAGTCATGGTTGCTCGCTAGCTACGATCAGTCGGCAACTGTATGGACCTCGGAGATGATCTCCACCGGGGGATGGTTTGTTCGAATGGAGAGCCGCTGCGCTCGTTTCGAGTCTGCGGATAGCGGACACAGGCTTCGGTCAGCGTCGGAGTCGCGACAATTCGACCTGCAAATTTTCACGGGCCGGACGTTCCCAGTGAACGCGGCCGAAGTCCGTCTTGTACAACCAGTCCATTTGCAGGAGGCCATTGAGTATATTCGCTCGACCGGTCCGATAGGCGTCGTCTGTCACGGACGAATACTCATCGCGAACTCTGGAACAGTAGACGGCGTAATCGGCCGGACTACTGGCCAATACCGAAAGGTCCGCGTCGCATAGTGCTGCTCCGTTCAGATCCCGACGCTCGGTGGCATGGCTAGAAGTGACCCGGACAAGTCGGGCCACTTCCGTGGCACACGCTCGACCCTTCAACATCGACTCTGCCAGGAGCGCTGAGTCCTCCTCATTGTCAGACGAGCCGATCGCGTACACCGCATCGTGGAACCATGCCGCCAAAGTAACTGCTTCGTCGTCGAAGTCTGTGCCTGCGGATTGCAGTACACGTAGCGATGCGAGGATTTGACGTAAGTGTTGAACGTCGTGGTATCGACGGTGCGGCTCGCTCCATCGGGTGATGAGAAATTCCCGATCGGGTCTGCTCAGGTAAGGGCAGCCATCGTCAAACATGGAACTCGCCTTTAGGTAGTCGGCGTCGAGCAGTTGACGGCCATCCTTCCGATGGAGTCGTGATGGTCCAGTTGTCTGGAACGCGGCTGAAGTCCATCCAACGACCGTGGCCGAGGTAGAGTGAATATGCCTCCTCGTCTGGGAAGTTGCCCATACGAACGTAAATCGGACTTCCATCCACAGTTCCGACGTACCACGACTCGTCTTGCGGGTCCGCGACGAACTCGACTCGCGTGGCATGTGCCTTGTCGAGGTCCGCGACAGATGATGCGCGTGTTACCACACCTGCTCCTTCACTGTTTAGTCGTCGAAACGCGCGGAGACGACAGTGTCAATCAGTGTCGACCAGGTCGCGAGTTCGGTAGAGGCAGTGGTAGCGGTGCACTGCAGCAGATAGACCACGTTTCCTCGCTGGTATGCCTCGAATTTATTCACCGTGAAAAGCCACGCGCCGTTGTGGCGATAGCTTCCCGCTTGCACAGTTGAGCCCTGCGTCCGGGTGCTGATCGGGAATCGATCTGCGCGCTGTTCCGTCCAGTCGGACAACGCGCGAGCTTCGGCGAACGCGTGATCAAACAGGTCGTTAACGTCTACCGTTGCATCCACTACGCAACGTGTCAGTATCAAGGCGACGTTGTCCTTGAACAGGGGCTCCGCAGGGTTTTCCGCAAAGTAAAGGCCCAGTAGTCCGATGTCCGTGCCCGATGGATCGGCTCGGTAGTTCGCGTCGATCGCAAGCTGCACGTCTCCCGCGAGCGTCCGTGGATCGGTGACGCGTGACTGAACTACCGCCATCCGTTCGAGTCTGTCGTATAGTGTCCAATTCTCGCTCAATCGAACAAGCCGCCAATCTGCTTTCCGAATGTTCCTCCGATTAGTCCGCCGGCAAGGCCGCCGACGACTACCCCAATGCCAACACCGACAGGACCCCCCGCTGCGCCTGCCAACGCACCGTACTCGGCGCCGGCCCATGCCCCACCGACGGCCCCAACGCCACTCCCCGCCGCTTCTGGGACGCTCTCTTCACCTGTCTTGACCTGGTTGTATCCGTCGTAAACCTCGAAAGCCACAGCCGCCGGTAGAGCGATCTTCGCTGCGACCTTCGTAGCTGTCGCACCGACCCGGTCGGGTGTCGATTCTACTGGGCCCGCTCGAGGTGCCCGAGATTCAACGTCCTTCAGGTCTGGCAGAACCGGCTTCTCCGGGTTAACTCCGAGATGCGTGTTCACAGCCTCACGGCTCGTGGACGAGGACCTGATTATGTCTTCCAGTGCCTGCTCGCGGCTCATTCCGTATTTTTGGGCTTTGTGTTCAATGAGCTGTTCCATGGTTTTATTTGGCTCTTTACGAAACAGCTCGGATGCGAGCGCCTGATCGGACATGAGGACTCGGGCTTTGGTGCGGATCTCGTTCCGCAGATCTTGCGCGATCAATGCCCGTTGATCTATCGGCATGTCGGACTTCGCCAATGTGTCATTGAGGGACTTCAACCTCCTCTCGGCCTCCGCGTAGTAATTTCGAGTCTCGGAAATCGTCAGCGATCCATCCGGGTATTGTGGAAGACCCAGCGATGCGATACCGAAGACTCCCGCGTAAGTACCGTCGAATGCTCCCGGTGGTATCTGGTCTGGCCGAATCTCCCCGTCCGCGGCCCTGATGGCGGCGGCTAGGTCATCGTCGACTGCCTCAGCATTAATCAGGAGTTGGTTGATCCGAATTTGCAAAGCCGTCCGGCGTGCCTCTCTATTACCGGAATCTTCGGCAGACATCACAGTCTGCAAGGTCGATATCACCCGGCCGTCGTCTTCGATGCTGAAGCCGTCGGCATACGCGTCACCACGGATCCGGCCGAGGACGTGCTTTATTGTGTCGACCTTATTTGCAGCGGCCCGTGCCGCGGCGGCGATTACTGTGACTTGATTTCCGTGAGCATCGAAGTCCACTCGGGTACGACCTACAGAACGCTTCGCGGCTGCGGCGGCGTCGCCGTCCCAAGTAGAGAAAGTGTCGAGATTCCTCAGGTTGGAGGACTGATAAGTACAGTGTTCGGCCTGGGCTGTACAAACACGAAAGACCTGTTCGATATCAGCTACATTCCACCGGTCGATGTCCGAGATCGAAATCACAGGTTGAGAATCCGGCCCTGGGGTTCAACCGGAGGTGAGTGCTTGTGATCGGCGCCTGCAATCTCGGCACCCAAGATCGTGTCATCGACCTCGTACCGGCGCGCAGCCGCAACAAACCGAGCTGAGTCGTCACCGAGACGAGTGGTGATATTCCGTGCCGACGATTGCAGTGCGCCTAGCTTCTCCTCCAATGCTCGAGCCGAGGCACCCACCCAGCCGGCGTCGGCTGCTTCGCCCACCGTCCGGAATCCGCCATGCAACACGTCGATGGTCTCGTCGTGCCAACCCCCGAGCTGATGACCCCCGTAGCGTAGATCTGCAGGATCAACCGACAGTTTCTCGCTCATGCGACCCCCCAAGATGAGACACGTTCGCGAGTCCGAATAGTTCGGACCCGTAGCGATAGTAGTGGACCGACACTCCCGCGGCGGAAGAGATCATCGCCTGTGGACAAGTTCTGATTCAGATCGTTCGCTGCAGGCGGACGCGCCGCGAGCCCGGTAAGTTCCCAGAAGAAGGCCAGGTGTCGCCAGATCAGCGCAAGAACACCGACGCCGAATCGGCGAGATCGAGCAGCGGTTGGGGGAAGACGCCGAGGGCCACCGTCACGAGAGTGCACAGGGCGATGCCGGACGTCGTCAGCACACTGGGTTTCACCACGTGCGGGGCGCCGGTGGCGGGTACGTCGTCGAAGAACATGGCGACGATGATGCGGATGTAAACGTATGCGGCGATCGCGCTGCTGATGACGCCGATGACCACGAGTACGCCGCCGCCGGAACCGGCTGCTGCGGCGAAGACGTCGAACTTGGCGATGAAGCCACTGGTCAGTGGGATGCCCGCGAACGAGAGCAGATAGACCGCGAACATGGCACCCACAAGCGGATATCGGCGGCCCAGCCCCGACCACTGGGTGAGGTCGGTGGCCTCGCGGCCGGACAGGTGGGGGTTGCGCGGTGTCGGTGTCGCGCCGTGGACGACGGCATTGCGAGCGGAGGTCCGGGTGTCTGTGTCGGGCTCGCGGATCACGGCGACCGTGGCGAACGCGCCGAGAGTGGTGAAGGCGTAGGCGGCGAGGTAGAACAGCGTGGCGCCGAGCCCGGCGTCGTCGAAGGCGATCAGGCCGAGCAGGATGAACCCGGCGTGCGCGATCGACGAGTAAGCCAGCATGCGCTTCACGTCCGTTTGGGTCACCGCCATCACCGAGGCGATCACCATCGAGGCGATCGCCACCGCCCACAGTGCGGGTTCCCACTGCTCGCGGAGTGCGGGGAAGCCGACGTAGAACACACGAAGCAGCGCGCCGAAGGCGGCGACCTTGGTTGCTGCGGCCATGAACGCCGTGACCGGCGTCGGCGCGCCCTGATAGACATCCGGTATCCACGAATGGAACGGCACCGCACCCACTTTGAAGAGCAGGCCGACGGCGAGGAGAGCCAGTCCGATGAGTGCCAGCGTCGTATCTCCGCCGCTGCCGGCGGCCGCCGAGATCGACGCACCGATCGTCGAGAGGTTGAGCGAACCCGTGGCGCCGTACACGAACGCCGAGCCGAACAGGAAGAACGCCGACGAGAACGCACCCAGCAGGAAGTACTTGAGCGAGGCCTCCTGCGAGATGAGGCGCCGCCGCCGCGCGAGTCCGCACAGCAGATACAGCGGGAGCGAGAACACCTCCAGCGCGATGAACATCGTGAGGAGATCACCGCACGCCGGGAACAACATCATCCCGCCCACCGCGAGCAGGGCCAGCGGGAAGACCTCGGTGGTCACCGCACCGGCGCGGGTGGCCTCGAACTCGGCGTCGGTGTTGGGCACCGAGGCTCCCGAGGGGGTGAACATGTCCGCGTCGACCCCACCACCGTTCGGACCGACGCCGGCGGTGCCTGCGCCGGCCGCCGACTCGGCCCCGCCGACCCCGGCGAGTCTGCGCATCGTCACGGGCGCCACGACGCGCTCGAGCCGACGTTCGGCCATGAACCCGACCGCAACGATCGCGATGATCAGCAGCAGTCCTTGCAGATACAGTGCCGGCCGGTCGACGACGACCGCGCCGGACATCGCGAACTCACCGTTCGCGCCATCGTGTGTCTGCGCGACCGCCAGCGTGATCAGCGCAGCGAATGCGACGACCAGTCCGCCGAGCGAGAGAGACAGTTGCATGGGATAGCGCAGGCGTCCCGGCGCGAACGCCTCGACCAGCACCCCGACGACCCCGGCGCCGAACACGATGAGCATCGGTGACAGTGATGCGTACTCGACGCTGGGGGTGTCGATGGCAGCGAGCGTCATCGAGTCTCCGACGAGGGTGTTCGGATTCATCAGTTGCCCTCCGCATCAGGCTCGGCCACAGCCGGTTCGGGCGATTCGACGCCGACGGTGGTGAGCGTTGCCTGCACCGCGGGATCGATCAGATCGATCATCGGTTTCGGGTACACCCCCAGCCCGATGAGCAGGGCGAGGAGCGGTGCGACGACCACCAGCTCGCGTCCCGCCAGGTCCCGCATCGGCGACGAGCGGGCGTCGGGCGTCTTAGGCGGCCCGCCCATCATGCGCTGATAGGTCCAGAGGATGTAGATCGCCGAGAGGACGAGCGCCGAGCAGGCGACCACCGCGGCCACCGGGTATCGGGTGAATGTGCCGATGAGAACCAGGAATTCGCTGATGAAGGGGGCGAGCCCGGGGAGCGAGAGGGTGGCGAGCCCGGCGACCAGGAAGGTGCCCGCGAGGACCGGTGCGACCTTCTGCACCCCTCCGTAGTCGGCGATCAGGGTGCTCCCACGGCGCGACACCAGGAACCCGGCGATGAGGAACAGTGCCGCGGTGGAGATCCCGTGGTTGACCATGTAGAGGGCCGAGCCGGTCTGACCCTGGTCGTTCATCACGAAGATCCCGAGGATGATGAAGCCGAAGTGGGAGATGGATGTGTAGGCGATCAGCCGCATCACGTCGGTCTGGCCGATCGCCAGGATCGCGCCGTAGACGATGCCGACCACGGCGAGTCCGCAGACGAGCGGCGCGAAATACTGTGACGCATCCGGGAACAGCTGCATGCAGAACCGCAGCATCGCGAAGGTCCCGACCTTGTCCATGACAGCCATCATCAGTACCGCCGAGGCGGGAGTGGCTGCGACCGCGGCGTCGGGCAACCACGAGTGCAGCGGCCACAGGGGCGCCTTCACCGCGAATGCGAACAGGAAGCCGAGGAACAGCAGCTTGGCCAGCCCGGTCGAATCGTCGATCTGTCCGCCGGCGACCGCGGCGGCGATGTCCTGCAGCGCGAAGGTCCCGCCACCGTCCGCGCCCACCCCGTCCTGCGCGGTCACCACGTAGAGCCCGACCACCGCGGCCAGCAGGAGGAGGCCGCCGAAGAGGTTGTACAGCAGGAACTTCACCGCCGCGGCCGATCGGTTCGGCCCGGTGCCGAACCCGCCGATCAGGAAGTACATCGGGATGAGCATCGCCTCGAAGAAGATGTAGAACAGCAGCACGTCGAGGGCGACGAAGCTCATCAGCACCATCGCCTCGGTCGCGAGGAACAGTGCCAGATAGATGTGCGGACCCTTCTGCGCGCGACCGCCCGAGCTGTCCAGCGAGCCGACGGATTCCGCATCGCGCCAGCCGGCGACGAGCAGCAGCGGCAGTAGCGCCGCGGTCAGCAGCACCAACACCAGTCCGATGCCGTCGAGACCGAGCGCGTACCGCGTGCCCAGCGCCGGTATCCAGCTGACATCCTCGACGAACTGGTAGCGCTCGCCACCGGGATCGAAACCGATAGCGAGGCCGATCGCCAGGACGAGAACCGCCACGGACATCACGAGAGCGAACCACTTCGCGGCGGTCGCCCGGTGCGCCGGCACCGCCAGGACAAGCGCCGCGCCGACCGCGGGCGCGACCCAGAGGACGGTCAGCCAGGGGATGCTCACAGGACATTCACCGCCATCACCAGGGCCACGATCACCGTGGTGCCCGCGAACATCGACAGGGCATAGGACCGGACATACCCGTTCTGCCAGCCCCGTATTCGACCCGACGCACCGGTCACCGCATCGCCGACGCCGCTGGTGAGTGCGTCGACCCCGTCGGACTCGACCGCGACCAACCCGGAGGTGAGGCGCCGGCCCGGCCGCATCAGCAGCTCTTCGTTGACGGCATCGCCGTACAGATCGCGGCGGGCGGCGACGGTCAGCACGGACACGTCCTCGGGTGCGGTCACCGGCACCGCACGGGTCGCGTACTGACGGTAGGCGACGGCAACGCCGGCGGCGACCACGACGAGGATGATCGCGGTCATCGCCCACACCGGGATGAGGTGGTGCGCGGTGTGTTCTCCGACAACGGGTTCGAGCCACGTCTCCAGCGATCCGCCGATGGCCAGGAGGCCGCCTGATGCGACGGAGCCGAGCGCGATCAGGATCATCGGACCGGTCATCACCCGCGGCGACTCGTGCGGATGCGGTACCGGCGCGTCGGTGCCGTCGTGCCAGCGCCTGTCGCCGAAGAAGGTCAGCAGCATGACCCGGGTCATGTAGAACGCGGTGATCCCGGCGCCGAGAAGTGCGGCGCCACCGAGGATCAGCCCCTTGGCGCCACCGGCTCCGAACGCCGCCTCGATGATGTGATCCTTCGAGTAGAAGCCGGCGAACGGCGGTACGCCGATGATGGCGAGATAGCCGACACCGAAGGTGGCGAACGTGATCGGCATCAGGGTGCGCAGGCCACCGTAGCGGCGCATGTCGGTCTCGTCGTTCATCCCGTGCATCACCGAACCTGCGCCCAGGAACAGCCCCGCCTTGAAGAAGCCGTGGGTCAGCAGGTGCATGATGGCGAACGCGTAACCGGCCGGCCCGAGCCCGGCGGCCAGGACCATGTACCCGATCTGGCTCATCGTCGACGCGGCCAGCGCCTTCTTGATGTCGTCTTTCGCGCAACCGATGACCGCGCCGAACAGCAGGGTGACCGCGCCGACGACCACGACCCCTGCCTGGGCGGCGGGGGCGAGGTCGAAGATCGGGCCCGAGCGGACGATGAGATAGACGCCCGCGGTCACCATGGTCGCGGCGTGGATCAGGGCCGACACCGGTGTCGGGCCCTCCATCGCGTCGCCCAGCCAGGACTGCAGCGGTACCTGCGCCGATTTGCCGCACGCGGCGAGGAGCAGCACGAAACCCAGTGCGGTGAGCGTGGTCTCGCCCGCCTGCGAGGCGCCGTCGAAGACGGCGGTGAAGGACACCGATCCGAACGTGGCGAACATGATCATCAGCCCGACGGCCAGCCCGATGTCGCCGACCCGGTTCACGACGAACGCCTTCTTCGCGGCGGTCGCCGCCGACGGCTTGTACTGCCAGAAGCCGATCAGCAGGTAAGACGCGAGCCCGACGCCTTCCCAGCCGAGATACAGACCCAGGTAGTTGTCGGCGAGGACGAGCACCAGCATGGCCGCGAGGAACAGATTGAGGTAGGCGAAGAATCGACGACGATCGGGATCATGCTGCATGTAGCCGATCGAATAGACATGGATGAGTGAACCGACGCCGGTGATCAGCAGGACGAAGCACATCGACAACTGGTCGAGGCGCAACCCGAAGTCGACCTGCAGCTCGCCAACCGGTACCCAACTGAAGAGGACGTCCGACACGGCGCGGTCGTCGGCGGAACGGGACACCATGCCGGTGAACATGATCAGCACGACCGCGAACGACGCGATCGCCAGACCCGTACCGAGCAGGTGCCCCCACCGGTCGGTCGCGCGTCCGCCGAGGAGCAGGATCGCGGCACCCACGAGCGGCAGTGCGGGGATCGACCAGAGCAGTGACGCAGTGAGTTCGGCGTTCACCAATCCTCCTCTACCGCTTCAGCAGATCCGCGTCGTCGACCGACGCCGACCGGCGCGATCGGAAGATGGTCATGATGATCGCCAGCCCGACCACCACTTCCGCCGCGGCGACGACCATCGTGAAGAAGGCGATCACCTGGCCGTCGAACGACTGGTTCATCCGGGCGAAGGTGACGAAGGCGAGGTTGGCCGCGTTGAGCATCAGCTCGATGCACATGAAGACGATGATCGCGTTGCGTCGCAGCAGTACTCCGGCGGCGCCGATGGTGAACAGCAGCGCCGCGAGGTAGAGGTAGTTCTCCGGGTTCACCGGCCACCCCCCGGCTCCTCGGGTGTGTGGGCGCGAAGTGTCCGCGCGGCCAGGATGGCGTTCACCGACAAGTCCGACGGGGAGCCGTCGGGCAGGCGTGCCGGCACGTCGACTGCATTGTGTCGCGCGTAGACGCCAGGTGTCGGCAGCGGGGTCAGGTTCACCCCACTGCGGAACCGCGCCTGCGACAGTTCCTTCTGGGTGAGCCGCGGTCCGAAGCGTTCCCGGTGCGCCAGCACCATGGCGCCCAGCGTGGCGGCGATGAGGAGCGCGCCGGTGAGCTCGAAGGCCCACAGGTAGCGGACGAAGATCAGCTCGGCGATGGCCTCGACGGCGTCGTCGCTGCCGGCGGCCATCGCGTCGGGGGCGGTGGCCCCGGTGACGACTCCGACGGTGGCGCTGCCGATCCCGGCGATCAGCAGAACCCCGAAGCCGAGTCCGATCAACGCGGCGGAGACCCGCTGACCGCGCAACGTCTCGCGCAACGAGTCCGACGAGTCGACGCCGATCAGCATGATGACGAACAGGAACAGCATCATCACCGCGCCGGTGTAGACCACCACCTGCACCACACCCAGGAACAGTGCCCCCTGCGCGACGTAGAAGACCGCGAGCACGATCATCGTGGTGGCCAGGAAGATCGCCGAATAGACGGCTTTGGTGGCGAAGACGACGCCCAGAGCGCCTGCGACGGCGACGGTTCCGAGAACCCAGAACTGGATCGCCTCACCGGTTGAGGTGCGAACCGCCTCGTCGGCGAGCCACAGGGTGTCCGCGGCGGTCATGGTTGCGTCTCCCGGTGACCCCGGACCGTCGGAACCGGCAGGTCCACACGGCCGTCGGCACTCACCTCACCCCGGTAGTAGTTCTCCTCGGTGGAGCCCGGTGCCATCGCATGCGGCGGCGCCTCGACGCCGGGTTCCAGCGGAGCGAGCAGACGGTCCTTCTCGTAGATGAGGTCGGCGCGATTGTCGTCGGCGAGCTCATAGTCGTTGGTCATCGTCAGCGCTCGCGTGGGGCACGCCTCGATGCACAGCCCGCAACCGATGCACCGCAAGTAGTTGATCTGGTAGACGCGGCCGTACCGTTCGCCAGGTGAGTAGCGCTCCTCGGAGGTGTTGTCGGCGCCCTCGACATAGATCGCATCCGCCGGACAGGCCCAGGCGCACAGCTCGCACCCGATGCACTTCTCCAGGCCGTCGGGATGCCGGTTCAACTGGTGGCGGCCGTGGTATCGCGCGGCGGTGGGTCGCTTCTCCTCTGGATACTGCTCGGTGATCGTCGGCTGGAACATGCCGCCGAAGGTGACACGCAAACCGCTCACGGGTTTCAGGAAGTCAGGCATCGGTGGTCTCCCTGTTCGCTGTCGGATCGGTGACGGGTGTGCCCGGCTCGGATGTGGTCCCCGGTTGGATCACCTGACCGGGCATCGGCGGAACGGGGAATCCGCCTGCCATCGGGTCGAACTCGTCGGGTGCGGCCGGGTCTCCGGACTCATCCGCCGCATCAGGGGTGTCGGGAATCCTCATCAGCCGCAAGACCGCGTAGGCGATCAGACCCGTGACCACGAGCCCGGCTCCCGCGGACACGAGTGCCCGGGTGAGGTCGGCGTCCTCACCGGCGAACGCGGCCCGGATGATCGCGACGACCATCACCCAGGTGAGAGAGATGGGGATCAGGACCTTCCAGCCCAGGTTCATGAACTGGTCGTACCGCAAGCGCGGCAGGCTGGTTCGCAGCCAGATGAACACGAACAGGAACACCCACACCTTCAGCGTGAACCAGAGCACGGGCCACCAACCGGAGTTGGCCCAGTCGAAGGCGCTCACCGGCCACGGCGCCTGCCAACCGCCGAGGAACAGCGTGGTGGCGAGCGCGGAGACGGTGACCATGTTGATGTACTCGGCGAGCATGAACATCGCGAACTTCAACGACGAGTACTCGGTGTGGAACCCGCCGACCAGCTCGCCCTCGGCCTCGGGCAGATCGAAGGGTGCCCGGTTGGTCTCACCGACCATCGAGATGGCGTAGATGACGAACGAGGGCAGGAGCAGCAGTACATACCAGTGGTGCTCCTGCGCGGCAACGATTCCCGATGTCGACATGGTCGCGGCGTCGAGGAACACCGCGGCGAAGGTGAGTCCCATGGCGATCTCGTAGGAGATGACCTGGGCCGTCGACCGGAGGCCACCGAGCAGTGGATACGTGGAGCCCGACGACCAGCCGGCCAGCACGATCCCGTAGACGCCCACCGATGTCACGGCCAGGACGTACAGGACCCCGACCGGGAGGTCGGTGAGCTGCAACGGTGTCTGGTGACCGAACACCGACACCATCGGCCCGAACGGGATGACCGCGAAGGCCATCACCGCCGGAACGACCGCGATGATCGGCGCCAGCAGGTAGATCACCTTGTCGACGCCGGTGGGGATGATCCCTTCCTTGAGTGCGAGCTTGACCCCGTCGGCAAGGCTCTGCAGGATTCCCTTGGGGCCGACCCGGTTCGGACCGATCCGGGTCTGCATGCGGGCCATGATCTTTCGTTCCAGCAGTATCGCGACGAGCGGATTGACGACGAGGAACGCGAACACCGCCACCGCCTTGGCGACGACGAGCCAGATCGGATCGAGCCCGAAGTCGTCGAGGGTGGGGTAGTCGACGGCGAGTGTCACGGGGCGCCCCCTGCGGTGTCGTCTGTGATGTCGACCGGTGCTGGAGCGGGCGCGAGGGCGACGAGATCCCCCTCCTGCGCGCGGAGCGCCGCGTGGACGTGCGAGCCGGGTGAGAACAGCGGGAGCCAGACCACCCGGTCGGGCATGTCGGTGATCTCCACCGGAAGGGTGATGGCGCCGTCGGCGGTGCTGACGCGGAGACGGCCACCCGCCGCGACACCGGCTTCGGCTGCGGTGGAGCGCGCCAGCCGAGCCGCCGGCGGGCGGGCGGTACCGGCGAGGTACGGCTCCCCGTCTTGCATCCGTCCCTCGTCGAGCAGCATGTGCCATCCGGCCAGGACCGCCTGGCCGGCGGCCGGAGTGCGCTGCGGCATGTCGACGGCGTCGACGGCGGGCCGCCGGCCCGACCACCCACCGATCCGTCGCAGGTCGATGTGGATGGTCGCCACATCGCCACATCGGAGGTCGACACCCATCTGCCGGGCGATCGCGTCGAGGATGCGGTGGTCGGACAGATGGCCGGAATCCTTCAGGGCGGTGGTGAAGCTCCGCGGGCGGCCCTCCCAGTCGACGAACGTGCCCTCTTTCTCGGCGACGACGGCGGTCGGGAACACCACGTCCGCGGATCGCGTGACGGCGCTGTGGCGTTGCTCGAGGCTGACGACGAACGGGGCGGCGGCGAGCGCCTCGGTCGCCGCGGTGGGGTCGGGGAGGTCGTCGATGTCCACACCGGCGATCAGCAGCGAGAGTCCGTGGTAGCGCGCGGAATCGATCATCCCGGCGGTGTCTCGGCCGGGCCGTGGGTCGAGGTCGGTGCCCCAGACGTCGGCCACCGGCGTACGGGCGGCGTCGTCGTCGAGCGGGCGCCCTCCGGGCAGGAGTCCCGGCAGGGCTCCCGCCTCGAGTGCGCCCCGTTCGCCCGCGCGTCGCGGGATCCACGCCAGTCGGGCGCCGGTGCGCTCGGCCAGCTGCGTGGCCGCGAGCAGCGCACCGGGCCGGGTGGCGAGCCGTTCGCCGACGACGATGACCGAACCGGGTGGCTCGAGGTGGGTGAGCACCGCCTCCGACCGCAGCATCCGGGCCTCGTCACCCGGCACGGTCGGGAAGAGCGTGGCGTCGAGTTTGGTTGCGCCCCGGCTCGCGAACGGGGCGAGCGTCGCGACGCGCTGACCCGAGGTGCGGACCGCGCGCCGGAGACGCAGGAAGACGATCGGGGACTCCTCCTCGGGTTCGAACCCGAGGAGCAGCACTGCGGGCGCGCTCGACAGGTCCTCGTAGGTGGTCTCGAGTCCGCGCCCGGCGACGCGGGCGGCGAGGAAGGCGGCCTCCTCGGCGCTGTGGCTGCGGGCGCGGAAGTCGACGTCGTTCGTGCGCAACACGGTCCGCGCGAATCGTGAGTACGCGTAGGCGTCCTCGACGGTCAGCCGGCCGCCGGTGAGAACACCGGTGTTGCCCAGCGATCGGGACAACCCCTCGCTCGCGACGCGCACCGCGTGCGCCCAGGACACCTCACGCAGTTCGCCGTGCCGGTCCCGGACGAGTGGAGCGGTGATCCGCTCCGCCGACGACGCGTACGCGAACGCCCAGCGTCCCTTGTCGCAGTTCCACTCCGAGTTGACCTCGGGGTCGTCGCCGGCGAGCCGTCGCAGGACCTTGCCGCGGCGGTGATCGGTGCGCTGGGCGCAGCCACTGGCGCAGTGCTCGCACACGCTCGGCGTCGACACCAGGTCGAAAGGACGTGCGCGGAACCGGTACTGCGCGCCCGTCAGCGCACCCACCGGGCAGATCTGGACGGTGTTCCCGGAGAAGTAGGAGTCGAACGGCTCGTCGGCGTAGATGCTGACCTGTTGCAGCGCACCGCGATCCGCGAGCTCGATGAGCGGATCACCCGCGACCTGCGTGGAGAATCGGGTGCAGCGGGCACACAGCACGCACCGCTCCCGGTCGAGCAGGACCTCCGACGACAGCGGGACCGGCTTGGTGAAGGTCCGCTTGACGCCGTCGAACCTGGACTCCGCGCGCCCGGCCGACATCGCCTGGTTCTGCAGGGGGCACTCGCCGCCCTTGTCGCACACCGGACAGTCCAGGGGGTGATTGATCAGGAGGAGCTCCATCACCCCGCGCTGGGCTCCCGCCGCGATCTCGGAACTGAGCTGTGTCCGCACGACCATCCCCTCGGTGGCCACGGTCGTGCACGACGCGAGCGGCTTCCGCTGTCCCTCGACCTCGACGAGGCATTGCCGGCAGGCGCCGACCGGTTCCAGGAGCGGGTGGTCGCAGAACCGCGGGATCGTGATCCCGATCTGCTCGGCCGCACGGATGACCAAGGTGCCCTTGGGAACCCGGACAGCACGGTCGTCGATCGTGATGCCCACCAGGTTGTCTGTCTCGGTCGCCGGACCGCTGCCGTGAACCAGTGTCATCGGACGCCTCCCGACCAGACGGTCGACCGTGAGTGATCGAACGGGCACCCGTGGTCGAGGTGAGCCAGATACTCGTCGCGGAAGTACTCCAACGACGACACGATCGGGCTGCCCGCGCCGTCCCCGAGAGCGCAGAACGACTTGCCGACGACGCTGTTGGTGACGTCGGCGAGGGTGTCGAGGTCCGCGGCGGTCCCGCCCTCGTGCTCGAGACGACGGAGCAGTTGCACCAGCCAGTACGTACCTTCGCGGCACGGGGTGCATTTCCCGCAGGACTCGTGTTCGTAGAACTCCGTCCACCGCAGAACAGCGCCGACCACACACGTCGTCTCGTCGAAGATCTGCAGGGCCTTGGTGCCGAGCATCGACCCGGCCGCGGCGACGCCCTCGTAGTCGAGCGGGACGTCGAGGTGCTCCGGCGTCAGCATCGGCGTCGACGACCCGCCCGGCGTCCAGAACTTCAGCTCGTGACCGGCGCGCACCCCGCCGGCGCGATCGAGCAGTTCCCGTAGCGAGATTCCCAGCGGCGCTTCGTACTGTCCGGGACGGGTCACATGGCCCGACAGCGAGTAGAGGGTGAACCCGGGCGACTTCTCGGTGCCCATGGATCGGAACCAGTCGACGCCGTTACGGACGATCGACGGGACACTCGCGATCGACTCCACGTTGTTCACGACCGTCGGACTCGCATACAGCCCGGCGACCGCCGGGAAGGGCGGGCGCAGGCGGGGCTGTCCCCGTCGGCCCTCGAGCGAATCGAGCAGTGCGGTTTCCTCGCCGCAGATGTAGGCACCCGCGCCGGCGTGGACGACCAGTTCGAGGTCGAAGCCCGAACCCAGGATGTCGGCGCCGAGATAACCAGCGGCGTAGGCCTCGTCGACGGCGGTGCGCAATCGCCGGAGAACCGAGGCGACTTCGCCGCGTACGTAGATGAACGCGTGGTGAGCCCGGATGGCATGGGCCGCGATGATCACGCCCTCCACGAGGGTGTGCGGTGAGGCGAGCATCAGCGGCATGTCCTTGCAGGTGCCGGGCTCGGACTCGTCGGCGTTGACCACGAGATAGTGCGGGATGGTCTCGTCGCCCTGGGGGATGAACGACCACTTCATGCCCACCGGGAAGCCGGCACCGCCGCGGCCGCGGAGTCCGGCGGCCTTGACCATCTCGATGATGTCGTCGGGCGGAGTCCGCAACGCGGTCGACAACGCGCGATAGCCGTTGTGGCGTCGGTAATTGTCGAGGGTCCAGGATTCCGGCTCGCTCCAGTGGCGGGACAGGACCGGGGCCTCCGGAGGTTCGGGCTCGGGGTCGGGTGCTGCACTCGTCGGCTGCTCGGCCGGGGCCGGCGCGACCACCCCGGCAAGGTCCCGTTCGGTCTCTCGGAACGATCGCACCGGACCGGTTCCGCGAGCCGGGGTGACCTCGACGCCGGCACGGAGGTCCTCGATCAGCTCGATGGTCGACTCCGGGGTCTGGTCGTCGAAGAACTCCCAGTTGACCATCACCACCGGCGCGAAATCGCAGGCCGCGTTGCACTCGACGTGTTCGACGGTGATGCGGTGGTCGGCTGTGGTGTCCCCGGGTTCGACGCCGAGGTGGTCGCAGACCGAGCGCAGGATCTCGTCGCCGCCGAGGGTCGCGCAGAGGGTGTTGGTGCAGACGCCGACCAGGTACTCGCCGGTGGGTGTGCGCCGGTACATCGAGTAGAAGGTGGCGACCGAGGCCACCTGTGCGGGCGTCAGATCCAGTAGCGCGGCGCAGAACTCGATGCCGGCGCGCGTGAGGCGGCCGTCCTGGGACTGGACCAGGTGCAGCAGCGGCAGCAGCGCCGATCGAGCCTGCGGGTAGCGGGCCACGATCGGCCGGGCCTGTGTGGCGAGGTGCTCGGCGACCTCGACCGGGTAGTCCGTCGGGCCGTCGAAGACGATGGGTGGGACCGGGGTGGCGTGCGCCGGCGCCGATCCCTCCGGCGGCGGTGCGGTGCTCAGGTCCACGAACACGGGATCGGTCATCGGTCCACGCCTCCCATCACGGGGTCGATGCTGGCCACCGCCGTGATGACGTCGGCGACCATCCCGCCTTCGCACATCGCGGCGACCGCTTGCAGATTCGTGAACGACGGGTCGCGGAAGTGGACGCGGTACGGACGGGTGCCGCCGTCGCTGACCATGTGGACGCCGAGTTCGCCCCGCGGTGATTCGACGGCGATGTAACACTGGCCGGCCGGGACGCGCATGCCCTCGGTGACCAGTTTGAAGTGGTGGATGAGAGCCTCCATGGAGGTCCCCATGATCCGCGCGATGTGCTCGGGCGAATTGCCCAGTCCATCCGGCCCCAGCGCGAGGTCGGCAGGCCAGGCGAGTTTGCGGTCGGCGACCATCACCGGCCCCGGACGCAGGCGTTCCAGGCACTGTTCGACGATGCGGATCGATTCACGCATCTCCCGGACGCGGATCAGGTAGCGGCCGTACGAATCGCACGTGTCCTCGGTGATGACGTCGAACTCGTAGTCCTCGTAACCGCAGTATGGTTCGGCTCGGCGTAGGTCGTGCGGATACCCGGCCGACCGCAACACCGGGCCGGTGATCCCGAGTGCCATGCAGCCGGTGAGATCCAGGTAACCGACGCCCTGGGTCCTCGCCTTCCAGATGTAGTTGTCGGTCAGCAGATCTCCGAGTTCGTCCAGGCGGCCGGGGAGTTGTCGGATCACCTCGGCGACACGTTCGACACCATCCGCCGGGAGGTCCTGTGCGACACCCCCGGGCCGGATGTAGGCGTGGTTCATCCGGAGGCCGGTGATGAGTTCGAACAGGTCGAGGATCATCTCCCGTTCGCGGAATCCGAGGAACATCGCCGTGACGGCACCGAGTTCCATTCCGCCGGTGGCCAATGCGACGAGGTGGCTGGAGATGCGGTTGAGTTCCATCAGCATGACCCGGATGACGGTGGCACGCTCCGGGATGTCGTCGGTGATGCCGAGGAGTTTCTCGACGCCGAGGCAGTAGGCGGTCTCGTTGAAGAACGGCGACAGGTAGTCCATCCGCGTGACGAACGTGACGCCCTGAGTCCAGTTGCGGTACTCCAGGTTTTTCTCGATCCCGGTGTGCAGGTATCCGATTCCGCAGCGGGCCTCGGTGACGGTCTCGCCCTCGATCTCGAGGATCAGACGCAGGACCCCGTGTGTCGACGGGTGTTGCGGACCCATGTTGACGACGATGCGTTCGTCACCGGGTTGTTGTTCGGCGCGGGTGCGGACGTCGGACACGATCGAGTCCCAGTCCTGCCCGGACACGGTGTAGGTGCGTGTGTGGGTGTCGGTCATCAGTTGTACGACCTCCTCCGGTTGGGCGGGTCGATGCGGGTTCCCTTGTATTCCACGGGGACTCCGCCGAGCGGGTAGTCCTTCCGCTGGGGATGCCCCTCCCAGTCGTCGGGCATCTCGATCCTGGTCAGAGATCGATGGCCGTCGAAGACGATGCCGAAGAAGTCGTAGGTCTCGCGTTCGTGCCAGTCGTTGGTCGGGTAGATGTCACAGATGCTCGGGATGTGCGGATCGGCGTCCGGAGCCGCGACCTCGAGCCGCACTCGTCGACCGTGCGTGAGCGATGCGAGGGGATAGACGGCGTGGAGTTCCCGGTCCGCATCGCCGGGGTAGTGGACACCGCTGACCCCCAGGCAGAGTTCGAAGCGCAGGGCGGGCGCATTGCGAAGAGCCAATGCAACGGCCGGGAGATGCCGGCGCACAACGTGGATGGTCATCTCGTCGCGAAATACCACGACCTTCTCGATCGCGTCGTCGTGACGATCGCCCAGTTCGTCTCGCAGGCGATCGGCGATCTCGTCGAAGTAGCCGCCGTACGGACGGGACGAGCTGGGCGGCAGCGTGACCGGCCGGACCAGCCCGCCGTATCCCGACGTGTCGCCGGTTCCGGGCGGGCCGAACAGGCCGTGCCGGACGCCGATCTGTTCGGAATCGGGGGGCGGAGGCGCCGGATTCTCGGGATCCTGGTGGCCTGCGGGCGTCGTCATCGGAGCAACCCCTTGAGCTCGATCGTCGGGGTGGCCTGGAGGGCTGCGCGTTCGGCCGCCCAGATGGCCTCCTCGCGGTTGACCCCGAGCGGCATCTCCTGGATCTTCTCGTGCAGTTTCAGAATCGCGTGCAGCAGCATCTCCGGACGCGGCGGGCAGCCCGGCAGATAGATGTCGACGGGGACCACGTGGTCGACGCCCTGGACGATCGCGTAGTTGTTGAACATCCCGCCCGACGACGCGCAGACCCCCATGGCGAGAACCCATTTGGGTTCCGGCATCTGATCGTAGATCTGCCGCAGGACGGGTGCCATCTTCTGGCTGACCCGGCCGGCGACGATCATGAGGTCGGCCTGACGTGGCGATGCCCGGAACGCCTCCATGCCGAAGCGTGCGAGGTCATAGCGCCCCGACGTGGTGGCCATCATCTCGATGGCGCAGCAGGCGAGCCCGAATGTCGCCGGCCACAGCGAGCCCTTGCGCATGAAGCCCGCCAGATCCTCGACGGTGCTCAGCAGGAATCCGCTGGGGAGTTTCTCCTCGAGTCCCATGGGTGACCTCCTTGCCGGTGTCGGATCGTGCGAAAAGCTCTCAGTCCCAACTCAGTCCGCCGCGGCGCCATTCGTAGGCGTACGCGACGGACACGTTGACGATGAACAAGAGCATGGCCATGAGGCCGAACCACCCGAGTGAGTCGAAGGCAACGGCCCACGGGTAGAGGAACACGATCTCGATGTCGAAGATGATGAAGAGCATCGCGGTGAGGTAGTACTTGACCGGCACGCGCTGGACCGAACCGGTCGCCACGGCGCCGCCCGCGGTGCGTCGCGTCGGGTAGAGCAGGCTCTGTTCGACCGGCTCGATGCCGCATTCGTAGGGCTCGAGTTTGGCGCGGTTGTACCGTTTCGGACCGATCGCGATGCCGATGAAGACGCTGAAAACGGCAAACGCCACGCCGATTGCCCCGAGGATCATGATCGGGACGTAGGCGTTCAAAGCGCGGACCCCTCCTCGCTTGTGGCGACCGGAGTGCACCTGTTCGGTGCGGCCGGCCCGGGTGTTCGTCCTATCCGCGCCGGCTGCCGATCTGGTCCGCCAGTACGAATGTGAGCTGCAACACAAGCCTAGGTGAGTGTGTGGCGCGAGTCACTGTTTTCTAGAGTTCGGCGTTTCCGACCATCTCGACGAACGCACGGGGCAGGGCGATCGGATCGACCGGCAGCACGGACACGGCGTCGGCGCGCGACCAGTCCGCCAGCCACCGGTCGTCGGCGCGTCCGAGGAGGACGAGCACCGGCGGGCTGGGATCGAGTTCGTCCTTCATCTGCTTGGCCAGGCCCATGCCGCCGGCCGGGGTGGCCTCGCCGTCGGCGATCACGGCGTCGATGACACCGGCGTCGAGCTGCGCGAACACCATTGGGGCCGTGGCGACCTCGATGTAGCTGACGGGCGGGATCCCGGGGTCCGGGCGGCTGCCGATCGCGCCGATGACCTGGGCGCGGGTCTGCGCGTCGTCGGAATAGACCAGCACTCGCAGGGCCCGCGCAGACTGGGAGTGGGTCACGGTTGCGATGCTACAACCCGACACGCTCGCGATCTGTGGAAAACGTGCGCGCTATGTGCACATGTCCGCCACGGACCGGGTGGATCAGTGTTCGGTGGAGAAACCCACGCGGCGACGGTGCACCTCGAGCGCGAAGGTCACCAGCGAATCGATCAGGTGCGGGTACGACACGCCGCTCGCTTCCCACAGTTTGGGATACATCGACCCCGGGGTGAATCCGGGGATGGTGTTGACCTCGTTGAGCAGCCAGCCACGGCCGGACTCCTCGTAGAAGAAGTCGACGCGGGCCATGCCGCTGCACCGCATCGCGGTGAACGTCTTCGCCGCGAGTTCGCGAACCTCGGCGGCCGCCGCGTCGGACACCGGGGCGGGGATGACGAGCTGGGCGGCACCGGTGACGTACTTGTCCTCGTAGTCGTAGAACTCGCTGCCGGGCTTGATCTCGCCCGGCACCGAGGTCTCGGGTGCCGTGTCGCCGAGAACGGCGACCTCGATCTCGCGACCGGTCACCGCCTCCTCGATGATGACCACGTTGTCGTAGCGGAGCGCGAGGTTCACCGCCGCGTCGAGTTCGGCCTCGTCGTGCGCCTTGGTGATGCCCACCGACGAGCCGAGGTTCGCCGGCTTGACGAACACCGGGAGCCCCAGGGCGTCGATCGCGCGGGCGGTGACCGTCTCCGGGTCGTCGACGCCGTCGCGGAACTCGACCCAGCGGCACTGCGGGATGCCCGCCTGCTCGGCGACGATCTTGGCCATCGCCTTGTCCATGCAGACCGCCGACGACAGCACACCGGCGCCGACATAGGGCAGCTTGAACAGCTCGAGCATCCCCTGGATGGTGCCGTCCTCGCCGTGCGGACCGTGCAGAAGCGGAAGGACGACCGTGATGGCCTCGTCGGCGTGACCTCGCAGTTCGGTCAGCGGGTCGACGGCGGTCCCGGCGACCTCGAGGGTGTCGGGGAGTGGCGTCCCGTCGGCGATGGCCGCGATCGCCTTGTCGTTGCGAAGCCACGCCCCGTCCTTGGCGATGCCGATGGGGACCAGGTCGTATTTGGCCCGGTCGGCGGCGGCCAGGACGTGCGCCGCGGTGACCCGCGACACATCGTGCTCGGCGGAGACGCCACCGTAGAGAACCACCAGACGCAGCAGCCGAGAAGACATGACTGTCACGATACGGCCCCTTGCGATCGGGCTCTCGCCGTGTGCGGGGCGGCAGTGCTCGTCGGCTAGCGTGAGACCGTGCATTTCAGAGCGAGCGAGGTCGCGCAGGCCGTGGGCGGGGAACTCCTGGGGCCCGACGTGCAGATCGACGGGGCGAGCATCGACTCGCGGAGCATCCGGCCGGGTCAGCTGTTCGTACCGATCGTGGCCGAGCGCGACGGCCACGACTTCATCCCGGCGGCCATCGACGGCGGGGCCGGCGCCTACCTCACCTCACGGACCGATCCGGTCGGCGGAACCGCCATCCGCGTCGCCGACACCGCACTCGCGCTCGCCGACCTCGGGCGGGCCGTCCGCACACGGATCCCCGATCGCGTGGTGGGCATCACCGGCTCGGTCGGCAAGACCTCGACCAAGGATCTGCTCGCCGGAGTTCTGGGCACCACCTATCGGACCGCAGCCAGCGAGAAGTCGTTCAACAACGAGCTCGGACTCCCGATCACCCTCGCCGCGGCCGCCGACGACGTGGAGGCGGTGGTCCTCGAGATGGGCGCACGCGGAATCGGGCACATCGACCTGCTGTGTTCCATCGCGCATCCGACGGTCGGCGTCATCACCCGCGTCGAGGGCGTCCACCTGGAGCTGTTCGGCGACATCGAGTCCGTCGCGCGCGCGAAAGGTGAACTGGTCGAGTCGCTACCGGCCGACGGGATCGCGGTGCTCAACGCCGACCACCGGTACGTCGCGGCGATGGCGGACCGCACCTCGGCTCGCGTCCTGCGTTACGGACTCTCACCGGACGCCGATGTGTACGCCTCCGACATCGTGATGGACGACGAACTACGCGCGTCGTTCCGGTTGCACACCCCGTGGGGATCGACCGATGTCCGGTTGGGCGCACGCGGCGAACATCAGGTCCCCAACGCGCTCGCCGCCGCGGCTGCCGGCGGCGGTCTCGGGGTCGCTGTCGAGGACATCGCGACCGGCCTGCTCGGTGCGCAATTGTCCGGCCTGCGAATGGAACTGACGACCTCGTCGCGCGGCGTGGTGGTGCTGAACGACGCCTACAACGCGAACCCGACGTCGATGTCGGCGGCACTACGGTCGCTGGCCGCCCTGCCCGCGACGCGACGGGTGGCAGTCCTCGGCACCATGGCCGAACTCGGCGCCGACTCACCCGCCCAGCATCACGCGATCGCGCTCGAGGCCCGTGACCTCGGGATCGAGGTCATCGCGGTCGCCGAGGCCGGTTACGGCGACTCCGCCCGGCACGTCTCCGACGTCGACGGCGTGGCGACCGAACTCGGCACCCTCGAGGAGGGCGCCGCGGTGCTGGTCAAGGGCAGTCGGGTCGCCGCGCTCGAGCGCGTGGCACAGGCGCTGCTGGACTAGCTCAGTGGTGGAAGTGTGACCCGTCGCCCTCGCGCGGCATCGGGCTCTCGAGGCGGTCGAGGAACTTCACCTCGGCCTCGATGTCCGCGATGAGTGCACGCGCGAGATCGTGACTGAGCCCGGCGCGCACGACGATTCGCTGCACGGTCAGGTCGGCGAGATCGTCGGCCATCGGGTAGGCGGGAACCAGCCAGCCCTTCATGCGCAGCCGGTCGGACAGGTCGTAGAGATTCCAGTTCTCGGTGTGCCCGGCCTTCAGTTTCCACGCGAAGACCGGGATGGTGTCGCCCTTGCTCACCAACTCGAGCCCGTCGATCTGGGCGATCTGCGAGGAAAGCCATTGCGCCACATCGAGGGAGCCCTGCTGGACCTGCGTGAAGCCGTCCCGGCCCAGCCGCAGGAACATGTAGTACTGCAGCAAGACCTGGGCGCCGGGTCGGGAGAAGTTGAGCGCCAGCGTCGGCATGTCACCGCCGAGGTAGGAGCAGTGGAACACCATGCTCTCCGGTAGTGCTTCGGTGTCGCGCCACACGATCCACCCGACGCCCGGGTACACGAGACCGTACTTGTGGCCGGAGGTGTTGATCGAGACGACCCGGTCGACCCGGAAGTCCCATTCGAGGTCGGGCTGGCAGAAGGGGGCGATCATCGCACCCGACGCACCGTCGATGTGGATCTTCACGTCGAGGCCGGTGTCGGCCTGGATCTCGTCGAGCTTGGCCGCGATCGCGGTCACCGGCTCGTACATGCCGGTGTAGGTCTGCCCCATGATGGCGACGACCCCGATGGTGTTCTCGTCCACGTACTTCTCGAGTTCGTGACCGTCGAGGACGAGGTGGTCGGGACTGATCGGCACCCACTTCGGCTCGACCTCGAAGTAGTTGCAGAACTTCTCCCAGCAGACCTGCACCGCCGTCGACAGCACGATGTTGGGGTTCTCGGTCGACTTGCCCTCGGCGCGGCGCCGCGTCTGCCAGTGCCGCTTGAGGGCGAGTCCGCCGAGCATGCACGCCTCCGACGACCCGATCGTCGAGGTGCCGATGGCATTCTCGACGTCGGGGTTGTGCCACAGGTCGGCGAGGATGCGCCAGCACCGGTCCTCGATCGCGGCGGTCTGCGGATACTCGTCCTTGTCGATCATGTTCTTGTCGACGGTCTCGGCATACAGCTTCTGCGCCTCGCCGTCCATCCACGTCGAGACGAAGGTCGCGAGGTTCAGTCGCGCATTGCCGTCGAGCATCGCCTCGTCGTGGACGATCTGATATGCCGTCTCCGGCAACAACATCGAGTCACTGAGCGAGAACTTGGGGAGCTCGGTGGCCTCGCCCGTCCGGGTGAAGACGGTCCGCAACGACATCGCATCGCCGATGTTGGTCGTCGCGCGCGCTCCGCCGGATTGGTTGTGGACGCCCTCGTCAGTGGTCATGAACAGGTAACTTAATCGACCACGACGCCCGGCGGGCGGCGATCTTCACGCTTGGCCCGCGTTTGCGCGGATCACCTCCCGCAGATACACGGCCAGGCCCGGAGCCTGGGCGTCGTAGTGTTCGGTGAAGCGCGGATCGGCGACGTACATGTCGGCCAGGCAGACCTGCATGTCGTGGTCGCAGTCGTAGAAGCGGCCGATCTGTGCGCGGTGCTCCTCGGCGAGCGAATTCGCCTCGGCGGTTCCAGGTGTCACCCCGCGACGCATCGCCTCGGCGAGACGGCGCTCGAGATCGTCGGTCTCGTCCTTGATCCGCTGCCAATCGTCCTTGGAGTACTGGGCGGACCGCTTCTGGCTCTGCGTCCACGCCTCGGTGTTCCCCCAGCGCTCCTCGGCTTCGGCGGCGTACTCGTCCCCGAGCCAGTCGTCCCCGAAGATCTCGGCCTGCTCACTCGCCGACAGCGAGATGCCCTCGTTCTTGGCGTTCATCATCTCCTCCAGTGCTGCGACCATCCGGAGCAAGCGGTCGATCCGGTCGGTGAGGAGCGCACGCTGGGTCTGCAGATGACTCAGCGGGTCCGCATCGGGGTCGTCGAGCAGGGTCGCGATCTGCTCGAGGGAAAAGCCCAGCTCTCGATAGGTGAGTACCTGGTGGAGTCGTTCGACGTCGGTGTCGTCGTACACCCGGTATCCGGCCGGGGTCCGGCCGGATGGCACCACCAGACCGATCTGGTCATAGTGGTGCAGCGTGCGGATGCTGACGCCGACCATGCCGGCGACGACACCCACGGTCAGCTCCCGGGCATCCATCTTCGAAGTGTGCTTGTCCTCGCTCACATCGACACCCTGCTGCCTCACGTCACGTGAGGGTCAAGCCCATTGCGAGGATCAGGGTGCGAAACCGATGACCGCGGTGCCCTTCTGGCAGGCGGCGAGGACGCCTTCGAGCTGGGATGGTGCGCACGTCCATCCGGCCACCGACTGCTGCTGGCCGCTCGCGATCTTCGGCCCGTACTGGGCGGCGATGCTCGTCGCCGAGTCGCAGGCGACGTCGCCGGCGAGGATCAGCACGCGCAGCGCGCCGTCGGGGCCGGGGATGGTGCCGCAGGTGGTGTCGGAGTCGTCGGACTGCGTCGCGCTGGAGGTCTGCGTCGACGACACGGGTTTGCGACCGGGGACCACCGGAGGCGAGGTGGCGGGTTGTTCGGCGGACTGCGGTCCCGACTCCGCGGCGCCGGCCTGGGTGGTCGACGACGCGGTGGTCACGTCCTGTTCCGCGCCGCATCCGAGGAGCGTCGACATCGCCGCGGCGAGGCCGACGGCCGCCGCGGCAACCCTGATCGATCGGCGAGAGTGGCTCGTGGTGGCACCGGTGGGACGAGTTCTGCGCGACATGGTTCACCACCGTAGCGAACGGGATGCCACCGGCCGAACAGGTCGCCGGTGCCTTGCGCCGGTTTGGGGTGGGCGCCCTCGACCTGCGAAGATGCTGGACGTGAGCAGTACCGGAACCGATATCGCCGACCCCACCTACGTCGTCGGCACCACCCTGGCCGGCACCCGCGGGCGCACGGGGACGATCACCACACCGCACGGACCGATCCGCACCCCTGCGTTCGTCCCCGTCGGCACCAAGGCGACGGTCAAGACGGTCCTGCCGGAATCTGTCTCCGCCCTCGGCGCCCAGGCCGTGCTCGCCAACGCCTACCACCTGTATCTGCAGCCGGGTCCCGAGATCATCGACGCGGCCGGTGGGCTCGGGGCGTTCATGAACTGGCGTGGTCCCACCTACACCGACAGCGGCGGCTTCCAGGTCATGTCGCTGGGTGCGGGGTTCAAGAAGGTCATCTCGATGGAGGCCACCGGCACCCCAGACGACGACCTCACCGCCAACGGCAAGGAACGGCTCTCGCGGGTCGACGACGACGGGGTGACCTTCAAGTCGCACCTCGACGGGTCGGCCCACCGGTTCACGCCGGAGGTGTCGATGCAGATCCAGCACCAGCTCGGGGCAGACATCATCTTCGCCTTCGACGAGCTGACCACGCTGATGAACACCCGCGAGTACCAGGTCAATTCGCTGGAGCGAACCCGCCTGTGGGCGATCCGGTGCCTCGACGAACACAACCGGTTGAGTGTCGAGCGCGCTCATCGTCCCCAGCAGTCGCTGTGGGGTGTCATCCAGGGCGCCCAGTACGAGGACCTTCGTCGCAAGGCGGCCCGCGATCTCGTCGCATTGAGCGAGGCGGACCGCGCGGTCGGCGGAAAGGGTTTCGGTGGCTACGGCATCGGCGGGGCGCTCGAGAAGGACAACCTCGGCACGATCGTCGGCTGGGTGAACGACGAGCTCCCCGAGGACTCGCCGAAACACCTGCTCGGGATCAGTGAACCCGACGACATCTTCACCGCCATCGAGAACGGCGTGGACACCTTCGACTGCGTGTCGCCGACCCGGGTCGCCCGCAACGGTGCGATCTATTCACTCGACGGCCGGTATAACGTCACCAATGCCAAGTACCGCAGCGACTTCCGGCCGCTCGACCCCGAGATCGAGAACTACACGTCGCAATACAGCCGGGCCTACCTGCACCATCTGTTCAAGGCCAAGGAGGGGTTGGGTGCAACCCTGGCGACATTGCACAACGTGTCCTTCATCGTCACCCTCGTCGACCGGGCCCGCGAAGCCATCGAGAACGGCACCTACGCCGAGTACCGCGACGAGTTCCTGCGCCGCTACTACGGAGCTTCCCGGAATTCATGATCTCGCCCACCGCGTCGGTGTTGTCGTGACCGGCGGTGTCTAGAAGGGTGGCGGGTTGGCGTCGTTCCAGCGTTTCTCGGCGCACTGTTGGCGTCGGAAGTCGTTGGTGCGCAACGTGTCCAGTGTGTCCCGTGCCGGGTGGTCGGCAGGCCGGCCGGGAGCGAGCCGGGTGAACAGGTCGCGTCCGTTGTAGGCGTTGCCGACGAACATATGGCCGGTGGGTGTGGTGAACCAGGCCGTCAGGAACTCGTCCTGGTGGTCCTGCCAGCTGGTGAAGGTCTTGATCCGGTGGTGAAACCGGCACAGCGGTTTGAGGTTGCGCGCTTCGGTGCGGCCACCGCGACGTGGGTCGGTGTGGTCGAACGGGTCGGTGTGGTCGAGGTCGATCTGCCACACCGGCGCATTGCAGCCCGGGAAGGTGCAGCACAACTCGCCCGCACGCACCAGCGCCTGGAGCTTTCTCGACGGGGTGTACCGGGTCACTGAACTGTTTGCGGCGGGTCCCGGTGGCGCGTCGGGGTCGGCGGGGGTGGGCTGGATGTAGGTGCGTCGGGCTTCGGCGAGGAGCCGGCGGGCGGTGTCGGCGTCGATGATGCCGTGCCGGTCGAGGAACGCGGGGTCGTCGTCGAGGCCGATCAACGTCGACAGGTTCACCACGATGTGGAAGGTCGCGCGCGGCGCGTGCGACGGCGACGACGAAGTGGCCGGCTCGTGCGGCTCGGCGACGATCGCGTCGACGGCTGGTGCGTCGGCGAGAGTGTCGGTGTCGCCCCTGGTTTCGTCGAGCTCCTGTCCCGCAGTGGTGTCGGGTTCGGCTGCGGCAGCGTCGCAGTCGGCGCAGCGGCATGTCAGGGCGACTTCGCCGCGAGCGAGTGCTTTGAGGGCGTCGGCACGTCGCATCGGCAGGGTCCGTGGGTCACCGGCGTGGACGGCGGTGGCCATCGCCGATAGGCGGGCGTCGAACTCGGCGGCGTCGGCGTCGGGCAACGTGCCCGAGATCCGGGACTGGCCGGGGGTGAACCGGTCGGGGGTGATGGACACGTTGCGGTCGGCGGTCACCCGCTCTTTGCGGCGCCGGACCGCATCAGGTGCCCACGCGGCGACGATGGCGTCGACCATGGCGGTGAAGCGTGCTGTGGACATGGGTGCGCGGGCGAAGATCGCCTCAGCGAGGTGGGCGTCCACTGTTTGCATCTCGTCGGCGTCGGTGATCAGATCGGTGCGTTTGAGTGCGATGAGGAAGCGGCGCTTGTCGATTCGCCCGCAGGCCAAGGCATGTCCAGTGAAGGACAGTCGGTAGCGCAGGGCGTCACCGGCCATGATGAGGTCTTTCGCCTCGGCCGGTGTGACGGTGAGGGTGGCGCCGACTTCGGCGATGGCCTGCTCGAGCCCGTCGGGCCCGAACTGTTCGTAGGGGTTCTCGCCGGCGGCCACCCGCGCCGACAGCGCGTCGAAGGCTTCGAGGGAGTCGAGTTCACCGCTGTGCACCTCGGCGCGCCGCTGGGCGTAGTCCATCGCACGTTCGTCGTGAATGAGGCTGGCCACGGTCATCATCCGATGCGCCGCCGACGCAGCCAGTCCCGCACAGTGATTCAGAACCTCGACGAGTTCGGCGGCAGAAAGCTCATTGTCGGCGCGCAGGCGCGGTTCGACGGAATCGCATGATGCATCCACCGATGTGGTGGATTCCGCCCCCGCCCCCGATGACATACCTCCATACTATTCGAACATGCGTTCGAGTCAAGGGTTGATCTGCCCTGCTCTCGGACGGCCTACAAATCGAACCAAGACGTACTGACAGGCCAACGAGTTCGAGGTCGGTGGTGTCGGCGGCTGGTCTCAGCGGGAGTCCTCGGCGACCATCCGTTCGCGGATGCCGCCGGAGACACCCGTGCTGTCCGGGTTCGGGTCGTGGATCGCTCCCGGATGCGGCGCGACGGGAATTCCTTTCTCGGTCTCCGATTTCGCGACCACCGCCGAGAACCGTTCGGTGAGTCCCGGCATGACCTGATGAGAAGCGTTGGCGGCCTTGGCCTTGTAGCCGACCGGCTGGTCGAGCTTCGGGTCGGTGCAGGCGGCGACGATCGCATCGACGACGATCTGCGGATCGTCCATAGCGGACATGCGCGGTTCGTGCCCCGTGTAATTGGCGGCGTGGACCCACCACGGGGTGTCCACCGCCCACGGCATGATGGTGCCCACCTTGATGTCGTAGTCGCCGGCGATACGTAGCTCTTCGCTCAACGAGTGTCCGAGGCTGCGGACCGCCGCTTTGGTTGCCGCATAGGTGTTCTGGAGTGCGATGGGCACCGCGCTGTCGACCGACCCTACGTTCATCAGCGTGCCGCGACCCTGCGACCGGAAGACGCGCAGCGCCGCGTGTGCGCCGTAGATCAACCCCTTGAGGTTCACGTCGACGAGGCGGGCGTGGTCCTCGATCGGGATGTCCCAGAAGTATCCGACCGCTCCGACACCGACGTTGTTCACCCATACGTCGATGGAGCCGAAGCGGTCGAGCACCTCTCCCGTCCTGTCGGCAACAGTGGTGATCGCCTACCCGAGGGGGAGTCGGCCAAACCGGCGGCCGGTCGGGCGAGTGTTCAGTCGGCGGCGTGGGCCCGCCGAAATGTCTCGATCGCGTCGAGGTCGTAGGAGTTGGCGGCGGTCCCGATGCCCTGGGCGACGTGCGCGGCGACCGCGCAACCGAGTTCGGCGGAGCCGGCGAGGCCGAGCCCGCGGAGCCGGCCGGTGATGAAACCGGCGGAGAACGCGTCGCCGCAGCCGGTGGTGTCGACCACGTCCACCGAGTACGCCGGTACGGCGACCGTGTCGTCGCCGGTCACGACCAGTGCGCCGTCGGCGCCGCGGGTGAGCGCGACGCATCCGACGCCACGGTCCACCAGCGCGCGCGCACCGTCCGCGAGGTCGTCCGAACCGGTCAGCCCACGGGTCTGTTCGTCGTTGGGCATCAGGTAGTCGATGTGGGGAAGGGCGTCGCCGATCCATTCGAGAAGCCCGGGGTCGCCACCCGACAGCAGGTCCGCCGACGTCGTGATCCCGCGGTCGCGGGCTCGGCCCAGGAGCTCGGCGGCCACCGGGCCGCCGAGGAACTCCGGGCCGCCGAGGTGCAGGTGATCCAGCCCGTCGAGCGCCCCGGGATCGAGGTCGTCGAGTACGAACTGAGCGTTGGCGCCGATGCAGTGCCAGGCGGGACGGTCCCCGTTGGGCCGCACGGGAATGACCGACGACGACGTCTGGACCCCCGCCTTCGGAACGAGCCCGCGTGTGTCGACGCCTTCGGCGTCGAGCAAGGCGGTCAGCGAACGCCCGATCGAGTCGGCGCCGATCGCACCGTGGGTTCGGACCGTGGCGCCGAGCCGGGCGAGGACGAGCGCGGTGCCGCCCGCGGTACCGGCTGCGGAGAAGCCGATGGACTCGACGAGCGCGCCGTCGGAGCCCTGGGGAATGGCCTCGATCCCGACGACGTGGATGTCGAGCACGTGGACGCCCACGGTCGCGATCGTGAGCGGGACGGTCGATGGCGAGGTGGGTGTCACGTGCGTTTCTCCTGGGGCGTCCCGTAGTCCAGTCGGATCGCCTGGGCGACGGTGGACTGTTGCTCGTCGGCGGTCAGCTCACGGGGCCGGCCCATGCTGCAGGTCCGGTGGAAGAGAGTGGCCAGCCACTCCAGCAGCAGCGCATTCTCCACGGCGTCGGCCAGGCTCGAGCCCCGTGCCACCGAACCATGATTCGCCATCAGCGCGACCTGGGTGTCGACCAGTGCGTCGGCGACGATGTCGGCCAGTTCCGGGCTTCCGAATGTCGCATACGGCGCGATCGGGATCGCGCCGCCGAGGCCGAGCTGCTGATAGTGCAGCACGGGCAGCGACGTCAGCCCGCTGACGCAGGCGACCGCGGTGCCGAAGGGTGCGTGAGTGTGTGCGATCGCCTGCGCATCCGTCCGCTCGTACACACGACGGTGCAGGTCGAGCTCCGAGGACGGCGCAACCGACCCGTCCACGACGTCGCCGGCGAGGGACACGACGGTGACGTCGTACGCCGAACAGTCCGAGAGAACGACCCCCGTTCCGGTGATCGCGAGGTGGTCGTCCTCTCGTACCGAGACGTTTCCGGCGGTGCCGATCAGCAGGCCTTCGGCGGCCAGACGTCGAGCGGCTTCGGCGACCTGCTCACGCAGCGACGAGGCGCTCATCGGCATCGCGTGTCGACCCCCCGGCCGACCCCGACGATCGCCGGCCGTCTCGCGGAACAAGCGGCGAGTTGGGTACGTTGGGACCTCATACCGGACATTTACCCACATGCCTCAGCGCTCGGCACCCGGTATGGAACACCCGAGCACCAGCGAGAGAGACGATGAGACGCGGAAAGCGCCGAAAACGTCGACGACACCCGTCGGCCCCCAGTTGTGAACTGAATCATCCGGGAGTTCCGCCCGGCACCGACACCGGGACGGTCACATGCTGACCGTCCTCGGAATCGGACTCGGAATTCTGGTGGTCTTCCTGATCACCGCCCTCACCGGTTACTTCGTGGCCCAGGAATTCGGCTACATGGCGGTCGACCGGTCCCGCCTCAAAGCCCGTGCCGAAGCAGGCGACGCCGCCGCGAAACGCGCGCTCGCCGTCACCCGCCGCACGTCCTTCATGCTCTCCGGCGCGCAGCTGGGCATCACCGTCACCGGCCTTCTCGTCGGCTACGTCGCCGAACCCCTGATCGGTTCCGGCGTCGGCGAGTTACTCGGCGGCGTGGGCATCCCGGTGGGCGTGGGTGTCGCGATCGGCACGATCATCGCGATCATCTTCTCCACCGTCGTGCAGATGGTCTTCGGCGAGCTGTTCCCCAAGAACCTCGCCATCGCACGGCCCGAGCCGGTCGCACGGTCGCTCGCGCGATCGACCACGATCTACCTCGCCGTGTTCGGCTGGCTCATCGCCCTGTTCGACAAGTCGTCGAACGTGTTGCTCCGCGCGTTGCGCATCGAACCCGTCCACGACGTCGAGCATTCGGCGTCGGTGCGCGACCTCGAGCACATCGTCGCCGAGTCCCGGGACGCGGGCGACCTGCCCGACGATCTGTCCGTCCTGCTCGACCGTGTGCTCGAGTTCCCCACGCGCACAGCCGAACACGCGATGATCCCGCGCCCCAACACCGATCACGTCGACGCGGATCTGCCTGCCGGTGACGTGCTGACGCTGATGAGTACCGGTCACACGCGTTACCCCGTGCTCGCAGGTGGTGACGGCGAGGTGCGGGGCGTGATCCACCTACAGGACCTCCTCGAGTGGAGCTACGCGCTGAAAAAACAACCCCCGCAGGCTGATCCGAAGGCCACCGCAGTCAACCTCAGTCGTCCCGCCGTCGTGGTGCCCTCGACGCTCCCGCTGCCCGAGGTGTTGGAGAACCTCGCGGCCGCACACGACGAGATGGCCGTGGTCATCGACGAATACGGTGGCTTCGCCGGCGTCGTGACCGCCGAGGACATCGCCGAAGAACTCGTCGGCGAGATCGACGACGAACACGACTCCGAGGCGACCGTCGCGATCGAGGAGAGCCCCGAGGGCTGGCGCGTGCGAGGTGACGCACACGTCGACGAGGTCTCCCGGACCGTCGGCTGGGATCTCCCCGAAGGCGACTACGAGACGATGGCCGGACTCGTGATCGCCGAGTTCGTCGGGCTCCCCGAGGTCGGCGACACGGTGACCATCACGATCGACCCCGACCCGTCGACCCTGCTCGACGACGACGAGGCGGAACCCCGCACCGTCCGGGCCACGGTGCTCGAGGTGGACAAGCGAGTGCCCGCGCTGTTGTCGATGAGCGTTGCGCCGACAGAGAAGGTCACAGACGGGAAGACCACCGGCGCCGAGCATCCGGCCGAGAACGGACAGGAGGGCGACAATGGATAACCCGTGGGTCGTGGCGGCCATCACCGCCGCCCTGATCGTGTCCAGCGCCTTCTTCGTCGCGGTCGAATTCGCCCTGATCGCGGCCCGCCGGCACCGGCTCGAGGATGCGGCCGCGACCAGCGGCAGCGCCCGTGCGGCGCTCCGCAGCGCGTCGGAACTGTCCGTACTGCTCGCCGGGTCGCAGCTCGGCATCACGGTGTGCACGCTCGCACTGGGCTCGATCACGAAACCCGCCGTGCACCATTGGCTCACACCGCTGTTCGCGGGCTGGGGCCTGCCGTACTGGTCGGCCGACGTGATCGGCTTCGTCCTGGCCCTCATCCTCGTCACGTTCCTGCACCTCGTCGTCGGCGAGATGGCGCCGAAGTCGTGGGCCATCGCACACCCCGAGAAGTCGGCGATCATGCTCGCCCTGCCGATGCGCGCCTTCATGTGGGTCACGCGCCCGCTCATCGTGCAGCTCAACCACCTCGCCAACTGGTGCCTCAAGCGCGTCGGTGTCGAACCGGTGGATCAGGTCGCGACCGGACAGGACAGCGACGCCCTGCGACACCTGGTGGAGCACTCGGCCACCGTGGGCACGCTCGACGAGCGGTATCACGCTCACCTGACGAGCGCGCTGGAACTGGAGTCGCTGACCGTCGGCGATGTCGTGACACCCAACGACCATCTGGCCGTCGTCGATCCGACCGCGGACGCCGATCGGATCCAGACGGCCGGCCGGACGTCCGGGCACCTACGACTGCTCGTGCGTGACGATGCGTCCGGCGCGCCAGTCCGCGGCGTCGTGCACGTGCGCGACAGTCTGAGTGCGTCGCCGGGCGCCACCGCGGCCGATCTCATGCGCCCTGTCCTGAGCGTCGAGTCGACCCAGCCGGTGTACGAGACGCTCACCGCCATGCGGGAACAGCGCGCCCACCTCGCGCTGGTCACCGACGGCGGCCGTGCGGTCGGGCTCATCACCCTCAACGACGTGCTCCAGCGGTTGCTGGCCACCACGGCGTAGGAGGGTTGACGAGCGTGCGTCGCTGGCCCTTCGTGGCTCGTCGCTTGCGCTCCTCGCACCTCAGGGAGCAGGGGTCATGCGTTCTTTCGGATTAGGGAGCGGGGAAGTGGGCCGCTAAGTCCACTCGTCGGAGGTGAGGAACCACGATTCCCGCGGAAGGGCGGCCGGGTCGAAACGATCGGTCAGCCGGGGGAGGGTCACGGGCTCGTCGCGATCCGCGATGCCGAGCGAATGGGCGATGCGGGACAACACCGTCGACGTCGGAACGCCGTCGGCGGCGAGGTCGGCCAGCGTCACCGCCCCGTCCCGCTTGCTGAGTCGTATCCCGTTGGCGTTGAGCACCATCGGGACGTGCGCGTACGTCGGCGGGATCGCCCCGAGCAGCGTCGCCAGGTAGGCCTGCCGGGGCGCCGACGACAAGAGGTCGTCACCGCGGACGACCTGGTCGACTCCCTGCGCGGTGTCGTCGACGACGACCGCGAGGTTGTAGGCCGGGGTGCCGTCGTTACGCTGCAGTACGAAGTCGTCGACCGTGCCCGAATACGCACCGTGCAGAAGGTCGTCGACGCCGAACACCTCGACGTCGGCGCGGAGCCGGATGGCCGGCGGCCGGACGGCACGGCGTTCGTCGCGCTCGGCCGCGGTGAGATCGCGGCAGGTGCCGGGGTAGGCGCCCTGTGGTGCGTGCGGCGCGGACGGCGCCTCGAGGATCTCGCGGCGGGTACAGAAGCACTCGAAGGTGCGACCGTCCTCGCGCAGTCCGTCGATGACCGAGCGGTACGTGCCGATCCGGTCGGTCTGGTGGACGATAGGCGGATCCCAGTCGATGCCGAGGGCCGCGAGGTCGGCGAGCTGCCGGGAGTCGGCGCCCGGAGCCGCCCGGTCGAGATCCTCCATGCGGATCAGGAACCGTCGGCCGGTGGTGCGCGCGAAGAGCCAGGCGAGCAGGGCGGTCCGCAGGTTGCCGACGTGGAGGTCCCCGGAGGGGGAGGGCGCATACCGGCCCGCTCGCTGCGTCGACATCGCGTCGAGATTACCGCCGGCGATGAGAATCGGCGCCGGGACCGGTCTGCCTGTGCGGCCCGGACGACGACCGCCGGGTACGCGGCGGCGCGTTGGCGTTGCGGTCGCGTCGACGAGTGAGGAACGATGAGTTTCATGGATCTCCCGGTCATGCCGCCTGTTGCGCCGATGCTGGCCAAGGCGGTGACCAGCGTGCCGCCACAGCCGGACGGTTCGGTGGCGTGGTCGTACGAACCGAAGTGGGATGGATTTCGCGCGTTGATCTTCCGCGACGGCGACGAGGTCTCGATCGGATCGCGTGGCGGGAAGGACCTCGCACGGTACTTCCCCGAGATCGTCGCGGCGGTGAAGGAGGAACTGCCCGAGAAGGTGGTCCTCGACGGCGAGATCGGGGTTCCCGCGCTCATCGGCGACACCCATCGGCTCGACTGGGACTCCCTCGCGCAGCGGATTCATCCGGCGGAATCGCGCGTCACCATGCTCGCGGAGAAGACCCCGGCGATCTTCATCGGATTCGACGCGCTGGCGCTGGAGTCGACGAACGTGATGGCCGAGCCCTTCGAGGTGCGCCGGGAGGCCCTGCTGCGGGCCGTCGGTCCGGGCGGGCGGGATCGTCGGGTGCATGTCAGCCGGGTGACGAGGGACCCGGCGGTCGCCGAGGACTGGTTCTCCGCCTTCGAAGGGGCCGGACTCGACGGTGTCGTCGCCAAAAGACTCGACGGCGTGTACGTCGAGAACAAGCGCGAGATGCTGAAGATCAAACACAAGCGGACCGCGGACTGTGTGATCTTCGGGTATCGAATCCACAAGTCGGGAACCGGGATCGGCTCGATGCTGCTCGGATTGTACGGCGACGACGGCGAATTGCGGATGGTCGGCGGGGCGGGTGCCTTCTCCGACGCCAAGCGGATCGAGCTGCAGCAGATGTTCGAGCCGATGCGGCTGGACCCGGAGAATGCATCACCGGGCGAACCGACGCGGTGGCGGTCGGAGAAGTCGGGGGAGTGGATCCCGATCCGACCCGAACTGGTCGCGGAGTTCGCCTACGACCAGATGGAGAACCACCGGTTCCGGCACACGGTGAAGTTCCTTCGATGGCGACCCGATCGGGAGCCACGCAGTTGCGGTTACGACCAGCTCGACGTCCCGCTGACCTACGACCTCCACGACGTCCTCGAAGGGGAATGACCATGGCATCTCGTTCTCCCGCCGAAGAACTCGACGTCGACGGCGTCGCCGTCCGGATGAGCAACCCGGACAAGATCTATTTCCCCGAACTCGGGGAAAACGGTGGCCGCAAGCGCGATCTCGTCGGGTACTACCGCACCGTGGCCCTGGGCGTCGACGACGGAAGCGAGGGTCCGTTGCTGCGCGCCACCCGCGACCGGCCGACGTTCCTCCAGCGGTTCCCCGACGGCGTCGAGGGTGACGAGATCTACCAGAAGCACATCGCGAAGAAGCGGCCCGAGCACGTGCAGTCCACCCCGATCGTGTTCCCGTCGAAGCGAACCGGCGATGCGATCCGGCCCACGGTGCCCGCGGATCTCGTGTGGGGTGCGAACCTGGGCACCGTCACCTTCCACACCTGGCCGACCCTGCACCCCGACAACGACCATCCCGATCAGCTCCGCATCGACCTCGATCCGCAGCCCGGCACGACCTTCGAGGATGTACGGCGGGTGGCGCTCGAGGGATTGAAGCCGCTGCTCGACGAACTGGGCTTCGCCGGTTTCGTGAAGACCTCCGGCGGGCGCGGAGTGCACGTGTACGTGCCCATCGAACCGCTGTGGGATTTCATCGCCACCCGACGCTGCGTCATCGCGATCGCCCGCGAACTCGAACGCCGCGACCCGGACGCGGTCACCCCGTCGTGGTGGAAAGAGGAACGGGGAGAACGGATCTTCATCGACTTCAACCAGAATGCCCGCGACCGCACGATGGCGTCACCGTATTCGGTGCGGCGCAGCGCCCGTGCGCGGGTCTCGACGCCGGTCACCTGGGACGAACTCGCCGACGTCGACCCGGACGACTGCACCATCGCGACCGTCCCGAAGCTCCTGGCGGATCGCGGCGACCCGTGGGCCGACATCGCCGATCATCGGCGCGGCATCGAGAAGCTGCTGGAGATGGTGCAGGCCGATGACGCAAATGGCCTGGGCGACATGCCCTATCCGCCCAGCTACCCCAAGATGCCGGGCGAGCCGCCGCGCGTACAGCCGAGCAAGAAGGTCGCCGAGCACTGGGACGAGAAAGGCAACCGGCGCACCGACGGGTGACTAGCGCGAGCGGTCAGCTCAGCGGCGCAGCGCCTCGGCGGCCCAGGTGGCGAAGCTCTGCCAGCCGACATCGGGGAAGCGGCGGTGCAGGGTGGGGATGTCGACCTCGTAACCGCGCTCGCTCAGGAACGTGAACATCGCCCGCATGTCCTCGGACTCGATGCGTTCGGGGTCGTAGGACTCCGCCGTGACCGTGGTGCCGAGGACCTCGCCGATGATGCGAGCCATCTCGGCCGGCGTCGGCTGATCGGACGCGAGGTCGATGCGCTGCCCGACGTGGACGTCGGGGGCGGCGAACAGCTCGGCGACCAGCCGGCCGAGGTCGCGCCGCGAGACCTGTTGCAGCGGCTTGTCCGCGGGCATCGCGATCGGCATCACGCCCGCCGCGAGCGCGTCCGCCCCGCCGAGCAGGTTGTCGAAGAAGTAGGCCGGACCGACGATGGTGTGCGGGATGTCGGTGTCCGCGAGCATCTTCTCGACCTCGAACTTGGAATCGAAGTGGGGAACCCCACTGTGCCGATCGGCCGAGGCGACCGAGGAGAACACCAGGTACGGGATCGACGCGGATGTGGCCGCCTGGATCAGCGCCGTGCCCTGAGCGATCTCCGCCTCGACGCCGGACTCGAACGGTGTGGTCAGGGCGAAGACTCCGGCCGAACCGGCGAAGGCCTCGGCGAGACCGGCGCCGCTCACGATGTCGCCGACCGCGAGTTCGACGCCACGGTCGGCGAGGCGGGCGGCCTTCGACGAGACCGCGTCGCGGACCACCGCCCGGACCGGGAAACCCGCCTCGAGCAGCGCGTCGAGCACGGCGCCGCCCTGCCCTCCGGTGGCTCCGACGACGACGATGGGAGAGGAATCCGCCATGTCGTCGACCCTAGCGGTCGCCAACGCCCGCCGGACGGTTTGGGTGTGCGCACGCTCGGCGGCTATCATCTCGACGTTGGAGGATTCGCCTAGTGGCCTATGGCGCTCGCCTGGAACGCGGGTTGGGTTAACAGCCCTCAGGGGTTCGAATCCCCTATCCTCCGCCACCGAAGGTCCGCAGTGACGCCCGCACGCCGGGTGCACCGCGGACCTTCGTCGTTTTCCATGACCCGACCGGCCTCCGGAACGGCTTCGAGGACCCCTGCTCATGCCGCCGGAACCCCTCGCTACACTGGACGACGGATCCCGCGCGGCGTGCATCCTGTGAACTCCCCCAGGGCCGGAAGGCAGCAAGGGTCAACGGGCTCTCTCGGGTGCGCGGGGTCCCCTATATCCGATTCACTTTTTCTAGGTCTGCGGCGTCGGCCACCCGCACCGGCGTCGAGCCGCGAGAGGGCCAACGTTGAACTTCCACTCGATGAGTGCCGACCAGCTCCGCGACACCCAGGCGGATCTGACCAAGCAGTACGAGTCGCTGCGCGCGCTGGGCCTCAAGCTCGACCTCACCCGCGGCAAGCCGGCCCCCGAGCAGCTCGACCTCTCCAACGGTCTGCTGTCCCTGCCCGGCGACGAGTACCGCGATGGCGCGGGCACCGACACCCGCAACTACGGCGGGCTCAACGGACTCCCCGAGCTGCGCGGGATCTTCGGCGAACTCCTCGCCGTCGACCCTGACAACCTCATCGCGCTCGGCAACTCGAGCCTCGAGATCATGCACGACCTCACCGTGTTCGGGATGCTCCACGGCACGGCCGACTCCGACGAGCCGTGGGGACGTCAGCCGATCAAGTTCCTGTGTCCCTCGCCCGGTTACGACCGCCACTTCGCGATCACCGAGAGCCTCGGCGTCGAGATGATCCCGGTGCCGATGCTGCCCGACGGTCCCGACGTGCGGGTGTGCGCCGAACTCGTGGCCGCCGATCCGAGCATCAAGGGCATGTGGGCCGTGCCGACCTACTCCAACCCGACCGGTGTCACCTTCTCCGAGGAGGTCACACGGGGATTGCTCGAGATGTCCGCGGCGCCGGACTTCCGGATCTACTGGGACAATGCCTACGTCGTCCACACCCTGGTGGAGACCCCGCCGACGGCCCTGCCGATCCTCGACATGGCGGCGGAGGCCGGGCACCCGAACCGCGCGTACGTCCTCGGCTCGACGTCGAAGATCACCTTCGCCGGCGCGGGCGTCTCCTTCTTCGGATCGTCGCCGGCGAACCTGGCCTGGTTCAGCAAGTACCTGTCGCTGAAGACCATCGGGCCCGACAAGGTCAATCAGCTGCGGCACCTCAAATTCTTCGGCGACGCCGATGGCGTGCGGGCGCACATGGCCCGCCACCGGGAGATCCTGGCCCCGAAGTTCCAGCTCGTCCTCGACATCCTCGAAGATCGGCTCTCGGAGTCGAAGGTCGCGTCGTGGTCGGAGCCGGAGGGCGGCTACTTCATCAGCCTCGACGTCGTCGACGGCGCTGCACGACGCACCATCGAGCTGGCGAAAGAGGCGGGTATCGCGCTCACCGGTGCCGGCTCGGCGTTCCCGTACAAGACCGATCCGCGCGATCAGAACATCCGCCTCGCGCCGACGTTCCCGAACACCGACGACCTGCGTGCCGCCATGGACGGGGTGTCCACCTGTGTCCTGCTGGCCGCCGCGGAGACCCTGCTCGCCCGGTCCAGCTGACCTCTCGCCCGCACCGCGGCCGCCGACATCGCGGCCGCGGGCGGCGCGGACGACGCCGACACACCGGCAACGCGCCGACTGCGGCGTTAGATTGCTCTCATTCTCCGGCGAGTGCGCTGGCGTGCACGCCACTTTGTGACAGGCTTTCAAATCGTGAATCTGCCCAGGCCGGTTCTTCTCGCAACCGGTTTCGCCGTCGTGGGGGTCATCGCACTGGCACTCCAGGATGTCGTCGTACCCTTGGGCGCCCAATTCTGGGGTTTGCTGAACAATCAGATCGACCTCGCCGTGTACCAGGCGGGCGCGCGGTCGGTGACCAACGGCGTCAGCCTGTACGACGTCAAGATGGTCGGCGACCTGGACTACACCTACTCGCCGTTCTCGGCGTTGCTCTTCACTCCGCTGGCCTGGATGTCCTTCGACCTCGCACGGCCGCTGTGGACCGCGGGCGTCGTCGTGGCGCTCTACTTCGTGATCATGCTGAGCTTCCGCAGCCTGGGCCGGCCGGTGACCTGGCCGCTGCGGGTGATCGCGGCGTCGCTGGTGGCGGTGGCGATGCTCTTCGAGCCGGTGCGCACCACCATCTGGTACGGCCAGATCAACGTCTTCCTGATGCTCGTGATCCTGGCCGACCTGACGCGTCCGGACGGTGGACGCCTCAAGGGTTTCTGGACCGGGGTCGCGGCCGGTATCAAGCTCACCCCGCTGATCTTCGCCGGGTACTTCCTCGTGCAGCGGAACTGGCGTGCTCTTGCCGGTGTCGTCGGCGGTTTCGCGACCACCGTGCTCGTCGGGTTCGTGGTGTTGCCGGGGGACTCGTGGTCGTACTGGACGGGGAAACTGTTCGAGTCCGACCGGGTGGGGTCGGCGCAGTTGCGCGGCAACCAGTCCCTCCGGGGCATGCTCGCCAACCATCTCGACACCGACAATCCGCCGACGCTGCTGTGGTTCGTGGTGGTGCTGGCGGTGCTCGCGGTCGGCTTTGCGGTGGCGACGTACGCACATCGACATGGCCACGAACTCCTGGCCGTCAGCATCGTCGGCATGACCGCGTGCGTGGTGTCGCCGATGTCGTGGGGCCATCACTGGGTCTGGTTCATCCCGGTCCTGGTCATCGGGGTCCACCTGGTCCTCGACGTACGGCGCCCGCGCGCGCCGAGGCTGTGGGCAGGCGCGGGTGTGGCGGCGCTGGTGCTCCTCGCGTTCCCGTGGCCGACGCATGTGCCCGCCCTGATCCCCGACGGTTACTACACGGGGTTGTACGTCAAGACGCACATCACGTGGCTCAACTGGTTCACCGTCAGCCCGTATCTCTGGGCGTATCTCGGGGTGCTGGTCGCCACGATCGTCGGCCTGCGGATGGTCGGCAGCCGCGAGACGTCGTCGACGTCCTCTGACCCGATCATCCCGGCCGGCGTGGCGGCCGCTGTCATCGCCGACGGCGGCCTGCCGACCGGCGACGCGGGCAGCTCCGGGGGCGAGGACCGGCGACAGGCAGAGACAGACGCGGACGGGTCCGGACCACGCGAGGCCGAGGGTGCGTCCGATCGAACCGACCACGCCCACGGCATGGCCGATGACCTGGTCGGAACCGATGGCGAACCCGTCAACGAGACACCGGATCAGGGGCCCCCTCCGCCAGTGTGAGGCACACTCATCGAGTGTCACGGGTCGCCGGTAGTCTCGACGCGTGGCTCTGTATCGCACCTATCGCCCGGCTACCTTCGCCGACGTCGTGGGGCAGGAGCATGTCACCGATCCGTTGAGCCGCGCCCTGGATTCCGGACGCATCAATCACGCGTATCTCTTCTCCGGTCCCCGGGGGTGTGGCAAGACGTCGTCGGCGCGAATCCTGGCTCGTTCGCTGAACTGTGTGGAGGGGCCCACCTCCACGCCGTGCGGAACCTGCATCTCGTGCGTGGCCCTCGCGCCGGGCGGCCCGGGCAACCTCGACGTCATCGAACTCGACGCCGCGAGTCACGGCGGTGTCGACGACACCCGCGAACTCCGCGACCGCGCGTTCTATGCACCCGCCGAGTCGCGCTACCGCGTCTTCATCGTCGACGAGGCGCACATGGTGACGAACGCGGGCTTCAACGCGCTCCTCAAGATCGTCGAGGAGCCGCCCGAGCATCTGATCTTCGTCTTCGCGACCACCGAACCCGAGAAGGTGCTCCCGACCATCAGGTCGCGGACCCACCACTACCCGTTCCGGCTGCTCGCGCCGCCGGTCATGCGTGGCCTGCTGGAGAAGATCTGCGAGCGCGAGGGCGTGACGGTGGCCCCCGAGGTGTACCCGCTCGTCATCCGGGCGGGCGGCGGGTCCCCGCGCGACTCGCTGTCGATCCTCGATCAACTGCTGGCCGGGGCCGACGATCAGGGGGTCGCCTACGAGCGCGCTCTGGCCCTGCTCGGCGTCACCGACGTCGCGCTGATCGACACCGCCGTCGACGCACTCGCCGACGCCGACGGGTCGGCGTTGTTCGGCACCGTGGAGAAGGTGGTCGACGCCGGACACGACCCGCGGCGGTTCGCCGTCGACCTGCTCGAGCGGCTCCGCGATCTGATTCTGCTGCAAGCGGTTCCGGATGCCGCGGACCGCGGGCTCGTCGAAGCGCCAGGTGACCAGCTCGCCCGGATGCGCACCCAGATCGAGACCCTCGGCCCGGCGTCGTTGACCAGATTCGCCGAGATCGTGCACAACGCGCTCGGGGAGATGCGGGGCACCACGTCGCCACGACTGCTGCTCGAGGTGATGTGCGCGCGGATGTTGCTACCCGCGGTCTCCGCCGACGACGCGGCGCTGCTGCAGCGACTCGAACGGCTCGAATCGGGAATCGGTACGACGTCGATCCCGATACCCGCGAAACCGGCTGAGCCGGAACCGGAGCCGAAGTTCGTGCGGCCGTCGCAACGCAAGGCGATCGAAGACGCCAAGGCCGCAGAGAACTCCGACCGCGCGGCTGCCGAGGCAGTGGAGGCCGACACCGCTCAGCCCGCGCCCCGTCGCGAGGAGGAGGCGCCGGCTGCGGTGGCCGCTCCTGTCGTCGAAGAGCCCGAGGTCCCGGAACCGGTTGTCCCGGAACCGGTTGCGGCAGAAGCGGTTGTCCCGGAGCCGGTTACAGCGGAGCCTGTTGCATCGGAACCTGAACCATCCGAACCGGTGGCGGACGAGGGAACGTCCCTCGACGGTGCGGTCGTCGACTCCACGGTTCCCACCGAGGACCTGGCGGTCGGTGAACCGGCCGAAGGCCCTGCCGACGACGAATCGATGTTCGACGAGCTGATCGCGGAACCGCCGTCTGACGAGGCGGTCGAGGTCGATCCGGCGCCGACCCTGGTCGAGGTCCCGGCCCACGAGACGCCCGCGCAGCCCCGTTCGCGGGCCGAGCGGACTCCATCCGCCCCCGAGCCACCGTCGCGCCCTCGGGAGGCGCCCTCGCCGGAACCGGCCGCCGAACCCGCGTCGACGTCCCCGTACGACGACATCCCGCTGCCCGACGAGCCCGTCGACGAGTACGAGGTCCCGCCGCCGGACGTGACGCCGGTACGCGCCCGCGCGCCCGAACCCACACCGGAACCGGAGCCCGAACCCGAACCCGAGGCGCCCGCGGGACTCGACGCCGACTCCGTTCGCAAGCGGTATCAGGAATTCCGGGCCGCGGTGCGGGAGCGTTCCAAGAGTCTGGAGCCGATGCTGTCGGCGGCGGTCATCGCCGACGTCGACGGAACGACCGTGGTGCTCTCGCATCCGGTGGAGGTGCTGGTCGGGCGGTTGTCCGCGCCGCACGCGGTCACGATCATCCGAGAGGCGCTGACCGAGGTCTTCGGTACCGAACTCGACGTACGGACGGTGCACCAGGCGCCGGGTGCCGCCGCTCCCACGGATACGGCCACCGCACCGCCGTCGAAGCAGCCGGCCAAGGCGCGGCAGTCGTACTCACGTCCGAGTCGCGCACGAGACCAGTCGGCGACACCGGCGCCCGCGCCGGAACCGGTTGCCGAACCGGAGGAGCCCGAGCCGCCACGTGCCGACGAGGACATCCCGCCCGACGAGCGCGCGGAGATGGTGGCCGATGCGCGTACCGGTAACCCCGAGCAGCGGCTCGACCCGGACCAGGTGGCGCTGGAACTGCTCAAGTCGGAGCTGGGGGCCCGGCCGCTCGAGTGAGCGGACGCTCCGCGCACGACGCTCGTGCACTGCTCATCGTGGTAGAACGCACAGATGCGACGAGTAACGGTACGCATCGGATTGTCACTGATGTCGGTGACGGCAGCACTCACGATGTCGATGGCGTGCGCTGCGGCGACCCCGACCGAGACACCGGTGGATGGTGCGTCGCCCGGCGGCGGCACACCGGGATCGGTGGTCGATGCACCCGCGCCCGGGCCCGCCCCGTCGGTACGGATGCCCGTCGACCGGCGGGTCAGCGCGGTCGGCTTCGTCGATGTGCGGACCGCGGTTCCCGATGCCGTTCTCGACCTGCGGTATGCGACGACCGACAACTTCGTCGGTGAGCGGCTGTACCCGCCGAACGCCCGCTGCCTCGTCCACGAATCGATGATCCCGGGTCTCCGGACCGCCGCGCGGATGCTGCGGGCCGGCGGCGAAGTCTTGGTGTTCTGGGACTGCTATCGACCACACTCGGTGCAGCAGAGGATGTTCGAGAAGGTGCCCGATCCGGCGTGGGTGGCCCGGCCGGGGCCGTATTCGACCAGTCACGAGGCCGGGCGTTCGGTCGACGTGACCCTTGCCGTCCGGAGCCCGGACTGTCCGCCGACTCGTGTCGTCGGAGGTCATTGTCGTCTCGACATGGGGACCGACTTCGACTCGTTCACCCCGCGGGCCACCGCGTATGCGACGGACGGGGTGGCGGCGCCGGCGCGGGCCGCGCGAACCCGCCTGCGCGACGCGATGGCTGCCGGTGGGCTGACGGTCTACGCGGGGGAGTGGTGGCACTTCGACGGCCCCGGCGCCGACGTGCGCCGCCCGGTCATCGACGTGCCGGTCGCCTGAGCGTCGGGCCCCTTCGAGGCTCGTCGCTTGCGCTCCTCGCACCTCGGTATCTGCGGCCTGGCGGCTCGTAGACTCCGAAAGAACCTTAGTGAGCGTCCGAATTCTCTGCTCCCTGAGGTGCGAGCGAAGCGAGCCACGAAGGGCATCGCAACGTGCCTCACCAGGCCCTTCGAGGCTCGTCGCTGATATGTAGTGCTGCTTTGTCAAGTTCCATGGCGAGTTGGCCTCCTTGCTAGGGGGCTGTAGTGGGGGTTGGCCACCCGCCGCGGTGTGTGGTGGTCGTTACTCGCGACGGTGTTGTCGGACTGATATACGCGGGTTGGTTACCGCTCAACGGTGTTCGACAGGAGATGAAAACGCTGACCGACGGGTCTATGTAAGCGTGCGTACCGTGCACCCAGAGGTGCTGGCGCACATAGCGACGCCGTGGATTCGTTCCCTGTTCACCACAGCGCAGTCGCGGCGGGTGGCCAAGATTGTGTGTCAGTGCTGGTTAGTCGTCGAGCACCGCCAGCGACCAGCACCAGCCGGCGAGCTCACGAGCGATCGCGGTGTTGGCCACGCAGGGATGTTTGCTGCGGCGGTCGAATTGTTGCCAACGCTTGTGTAGCCGTCGGTTGCCGGCATGGCCACGGGCGCGGGCCGAGGGTGAGGCGGCCTCCCACCGACGGCGCATGGTCTGTCCGGGCGTGCCGTAGGGCCGCCGGTGTTGCCAGGCCGCCTCGACCAGCAACCGCCGCACGTGGGCGTTCCCGGCCTTGGTGATCGATCCCTGACTGCGGGTACCGCCGGTCGAGTATTCCGAGGGCACCAACCCGGCGTAGGGGCCGATCGTGGCGCCACTGAACCTCGACCAGTCGCCGATCTCGACGGTCAGAGCGAACGCGGTCAGCGTCGACACACCCCGCAGACATGACAATCGGGTGACCACAGCCCGCCACGGATCGGTGGCCGCGGTCTGTTCGATCAGCTCATCGAGGCGGTCTCGGCGTGCGGTCACGCTCAACACCGCGTCCAGGTCGTTGTCGAAGGCGGCTTGCAACAGCGGCAGCTCGAAACGTTGACGCTGCAGCCACTGTTGATGAACACCGGTCCAGGGTTTCCCGCCGGAGTAGACGATCCCCTGGCGCAGAAGCAGTTTGGACAATCGATGCCGCGCCCGCATCAGGTCGCTGCGAGCGTCCTCGCGGGCGCGGACCAGATCACGGGCCGCTTCGGTACCCTCCTCGGGCACACCGACCGCGACTACCTCGCCCAGGCGCAGCAACTTCGCCAGGTGCGCAGCGTCTCGGGCATCGGTCTTGACGCGGTCCCCGGCTGGCCGTTGCAGCTTCGAGGGCGCGGCAACCACACACTCCATCCCGGCCGCAGTGATCGCCCGAGCCAATCCGAAACCCGTCGGACCGGCCTCGTAGGCAACCCGCACAGGCGGAGCCAAGCTGTGAAGCCAGCTCACGATGGTCGCCGCATCGGGAACCAACGTCTCCCGAATCACGTTGCCGCTGTCCTCATCGATGGCGTGAGCGACCACCGAACGTGCGTGAACATCCAATCCGACACTTGTACCCTGAACAATCACCGGAGGCCTCCTGATCTGCAATGTGGTGCTACCGCCGAGTGTGAACTCAGCAGTAGCAACCCACGATGTGTTTGCAGCTTGAGGCCTTCGGCCCCAAGGCCCTCATACCGTCTATCGCTCCTCGCACCTCAGGGAGCGGGGCTGTCGCCTGCGCTCCTTCAGGTAGCAGAGGGGGGCGGTTGTCAGGGCCGGGTCTCCGTCAGGCGTCCCACCACGGGCGCAGCGGGACCTGATGACTGCCGTCCTCGTCGAGCTTGGTGGCGAGGACGTGATGGAGCTGGATGATGTTGCGGTCGAAGCCGATTCGGCAACCAGCCATGTAGAGGCCCCAGAGCAGTGCGGTGCCCTCGCCGACCTCGGCGACTGCTTCGTCCCAGTGCTCGACCAGGTTGACGTTCCAGTCGCGCAGCGTCATCGCGTAGTGCTCGCGGAAGTTCTCCTCGTGGATGACCTCCATGCCGCCGATGTCCTGCAGCTTGGAGATGATCTTGCCCGAGCCGGTGAGCTCGCCGTCGGGGAACACATAGCGGTCGATGAACGATCCCGCCTTGGTGCGGCTCGCGTTGTCGGGCCGGGTGATGCAGTGGTTCAGCAGCATGCCGCCGGGGCGGAGCTTGTCGCGCATGAAACCGAAATACGCCGGGTAGTTGTGGACGCCGATGTGTTCGGTGAGGCCGATGGACGACACTGCGTCGAATCCGCTCTCGGTGACGTCGCGGTAGTCGCTGTGGCGGACCTCGGCGAACTCACCGAGCCCCTCGTCGGCGATGGCCTTCTGTGCCCATTGCGCCTGCTCGGCGGACAGCGTCGCCCCGATCGCGTGGACGCCACGCCGTGCGGCATAACGGACCATTCCACCCCAACCGCAACCGATGTCGAGGAGACGGTCGCCGGGTTTGAGGCGGAGCTTCTCGAAGATGAGGCGGTACTTGTTCTCCTGCGCGGTCTCCAGCGATGCCTCGCGCTCCGGGTACACCGCGCACGTGTAGGTCATCGACGGCCCGAGGACCCACTCGTAGAACGTGTTCGAGACGTCGTAGTGGTGGTGGATGACCTCGGCATCGCGAGACTTGCTGTGCCGCAGTCCCTCCGCGAATCGACGCCAGCGCGGCACGGCCTCCTGCGGAGGTGGCGCGATCGGCTTGAAGTGGTCGATGCCGAGTGAGCGGGCGATGTGTGCGAGTGCCAGCGGGGACGGGCGGTGGAACTGCAGATTGCTGGCGATGGCCTTCAGCGCGGGATACGGGTCGCCCGGGTGCGCGCCGATGAGTTCGAGATCGCCTGCGATGTAGGCGCGCGCGAGCCCGAGGTCGCCGGGCGCGGTGACGAGGTAGGTCGTCCCGCGGGGGGTCTTCAGGTTGAGGCCGTACTGTGCGTCGGCAGGTCCGGCGGTGCTGCCGTCATAAGCGGTGACCCGGATCGAGAGATTTCCGCCGAGGAGTGTCTCGAAGATCTCCGCCAGGGTCATCCTGCCGGCGTGTGAGTCCACACTCGACGGCGTGCTGTCCTTGAACGTGGTCATTGGCGTTTCACCGCTTTCGCATAGAGGTCCAGCAGACGGCCGCGCGGGTCGTACCGCTTCTTGAGGAGCCGATAACTCTCTCCGCCGTAGAGTTCGTCGAACTCCTCCGGCGTGTAGAAACTCTCTGAGTACAGCGACTTGTGGCCGTCGAGTTCGGCGACCTTGCGTTCGATGATCTTGTTGGTGTGCCCGGGATCGCCCGGGGTGGCCGGCACGGCCGACCAGAAGCCGACGTTGACGTAGGTGCGTTGCGGGGCAAGCGGATACAGCGGCCAGGGGCGTACCGGATCGGCACCCGGAAGCGCCGGCTCCCGAAGTCGCAGTGGGCACAGCCAGATCGGCTCGATGGGGATGTCGGTGAGGAACCACTCCACGTACTCGGCGGTGCGTTCGATGGGCACCTCGATGTCCTGTACGACCCGCTCGCCCGGAGGCAGACCCTTGCGGGCGTTGAGCCGGTCGCCGATGTCGAACCGCTGGTCGAGGCCGATCAGCTTCCAGTAGAAACTGCTGCGCAGGTACCGCTTCGGCCACCAGCGCCGGATCTTGGGATTCTGCGCGCCGAATGCGCGTGAGCACCAGAACCAGTCGGTGTCCCAGCGCCAGAGATAGTCGTGGATCGTGAGCCGGTCGGTCGTCTTCTGTTGGATGGATCGGTAGAAGACGTCCATCCCGGTGTAGTCGCTGACCGGGCCCTCGTCGTCGGTCTGGCGACCGAGCGTGAGGTAGGACTCGTTGGCGGAGAACACGACTCCGTCGAGATAGTCGACCGGCTCGCCGTCGTGGTTTCTCGTGGTGACGATCGCGTCCATCGTCGATTGCAGCTCGGCGATCGACGAGAACCGGATGTGACGCAACGCCACGTAGGGCTTCACCGGCTCCAGCTCGATGCGGAGGCGGACCGAATATCCGAGCGTGCCATAGGAATTCGGGAAACCGAAGAAGAGATCGGCGTGTTCGTTGGTCGGCGTCGCGGTCAGGATCTCGCCGTCGCCGGTGAGGATGTCGATCTCGAGTACCGACTCGTGGGGCAGGCCCGAGCGGAACGACGTGCTCTCGATGCCGAGCCCGGTGACCGCGCCGCCGAGGGTGATCGTCTTGAGCTGCGGGACGACCAGGGGTGCGAGACCGTACGGCAGGGTGGCCGCGACGAGGTTCTCGTAGGTGCACATCCCGGCGACATCGGCGGTCCGCGCATCCGGGTTCACCGAGATGACCCGGTCGAGTCCGGAGACGTCCAGTCCGGGATGTGGATTGGCGGCGCGCTTGCGGAAGAGGTTGGACGTCTTCTTCGCAAGGCGCACGGTTGCCTGCGGTGGAATGGCACGATAGCTGGCCAGAAGGTCGGACACCCCCTGGTCGAATGCCGCTCCCCCCATCTCCAGCCGGTTGCTCACCCGGTTAGCCTAGGACTTGATCAGTTCGCCCGCCAATCGTTTCGTACTGAGGAGTGTCCAATCGTGGGTCAGGTTTCCGCATCGCAGTCGCTCGACATCGCCGCCGCCCCGGACGCCGTGGTCGGAGCTCTCGCCGACTACAACGAGGTGCGCCCGGCCATTCTCCCGGAGCAGTACCGCGACTACCGGGTGATCAGCGGCGGCAACGGTGACGGCACCGTCGTGCACTGGATTCTGCAGGCCACGTCGAAGCGGCAACGCGACGTGCAGGCAACCGTCAGTGTCACCCCGGACACCGTCACCGAGCGCGACGCCAACTCGACGATGGTGACCACGTACACCGTCGCGGCGTCGGGAAGCGGTTCGCGCGTCACGACCACCACCATGTGGCAGGGTGCCGGGGGCATCGGCGGGTTCTTCGAAAAGACGTTTGCGCCGAAGGGTCTCAATCGAATTCAGGCCGAGGTGCTCGGCAACCTGAAGAAACGCCTCGAGAGCTGACGCGTCCCGGCCGGACCGATGAACGATGCGGGGCGCCCGGATCTGGCCCGACGCCGCCGTGGCCGGGCGCGACAGTCGCCCTTGCCCATCCGCGACGGAGTCGACGCAACGCGCGTGGTCCTGCGGTCGGGGCCGGAGGTGACGGTGGGCCAGGCGCTGCTGGCAGCGCCCAGTCTGGCCGGACTGACCACCGAGGACCTGCGTCGACGGTCCGCCGCCGGTGAGATCGTCGACGCCGACGGCCGCCCCGCGGATCTCGATTCGCCGTCGCGGCCCAACATCTCGCTGTACCTCTACCGTGACCTCGACGACGAGGTGCCGGTTCCGTTCGACCTGCCGGTGCTCTACCGCGACGAGAACATCGTCGTCGTGGACAAACCGCACTTCCTCGCCACGATGCCCCGGGGTCGGCACGTGACCGAGACCGCGCTCGTCCGGCTGCGCCGGGAGCTGGGCTCCGACACCGTGTCGCCGGCCCACCGGCTGGACCGGCTCACCGCCGGAGTGCTGCTGTTCACCCTCCGGCCCGAAGTGCGGGCGGCCTATCAGCACCTGTTCGCAGCCCGGACCGCTCGCAAGGAATACCTCGCGCTCGCACCGGCCGACGAGGCGCTCGCCACGAGCGTGACCGTCCGGGACCGGATCGAGAAGACCGCGGGCGACCTGCGTGCTCTCGTCGTCGACGGGCCCGTCAACGCCATCAGTGACATCACGCTCGTCGACGGAGCAGGCCACCACGGCGTCTACCGTCTGGTGCCGCACACCGGCCGCACGCATCAGCTCCGGCTGCACATGGCGTCGCTCGGAGTACCCATCGTCGACGACCCGCTGTACCCCGACGTGCGTCCGGATCTCGCGGCGCGCCCCGATCACGGGGATTTCTCGCGGCCGTTGCGGCTTCTGGCACGGGTCCTGGAGTTCACCGACCCGCTGACCGGTGAGCACCGAAGGTTCGAGAGCATGCGGACGGTGTCGGCGGGGTAGGGAGCCCCGCGATCTACCCTGGCCGCATGACCATCCGAGCGTCCTACGAGCGGCATCCCGACCTGGGTTGCGAGGCCGTGGTCTTCATCGACGACGAGTCGCTGGCGTGTTTCCAGATCCAGCGCGACCTCGTCGGGGGACCGCGCGCCGACGAGTACTGCGTCACGACGGGGGCGAGTGCGCCGGTCTACGGTGCGATCACGCAGTGGCGCCGCGTCGACGACCGGTTCGAGTTCGCGCTGACGGCGCGAGCGGGTCGGCTGTTCGGCGACGATGTCCTGTCCTTCGAGGTCGCGGCCGCCGACGAGTCGACCGTCGACGACATCGCCGCGCATGTCGATCGGTTGCTGCGCTGACGCGGCGACTACCCTGGGCCGGGTGACGCAACCATTCGATCCCAGCGCGTTGTTCGGCGGCGGTCAGGGCGGGGAGAACCCGATGGCCGGACTGCTTGCTCAGGCGCAGCAGATGCAGGAGAAGCTCCTGTCCGCGCAGAACGAGATCGCGGCGACGGAGGTGGTCGGCAGCGCGGGCAACGGACTCGTCACCGTGACCGGCAACGGCACGGGCGAGGTGACCGCGGTGACGATCGATCCGAAGGTCGTCGATCCCGACGACGTGGAAACCCTGCAGGACCTGCTGCTCGGGGCGCTCGCCGACCTGTCGGAGAAACGGGAGCAGCTGGCCAGCGAGAAGATGGGCCCGCTCGCCGGTGGTCTCGGCGGTGGCCTCCCCGGACTCGGCGGCTGAGCACAGCGCACTCGCACGACGCCGACCGACTAGTAGAAACCCCGGACACCGTGGACGCAGATCACCATGTATGAGGGACCGATCCAGGACCTGATCGACCAACTGGCCAAACAGCCGGGGCTCGGTCCGAAGGGCGCGCAGCGGATCGCCTTCCACCTGCTGGCCGGGGAGAAGTCCGACATCGATCGCCTCATCGCCGCGCTCGGCCGGGTCCGCGACGATGTCGTGTTCTGTGCCGAGTGCGGGAACGTGTCGGCGAACCGCCTCTGCCGGATCTGTTCGGATTCGCGTCGCGACGCCAGCAAGATCTGCGTCGTCGAGGAGCCGAAGGACGTGCACGCGATCGAACGGACCAAGGAGTTCACCGGGCGGTATCACGTGCTCGGGGGTGCGCTCGACCCGTTGTCGGGAATCGGACCCGACCAGTTGCGCATCCGCGAACTGCTGCGCCGGCTGGCCAACCAGGAGGACGGGGTCGACGTCTCCGAGGTGATCGTCGCCACCGATCCGAACACCGAGGGCGAAGCGACCGCGACCTACCTCCAGCGCATGCTCAGGGACTTCCCGGGTCTGTCGGTCACCCGGCTCGCGTCGGGACTGCCGATGGGCGGCGACCTCGAGTTCGCCGACGAACTCACCCTCGGCCGTGCATTGTCGGGTCGTCGCATCCTGGCGTGAGGTCCGGCCGTCGGACCCGGCAAACCGGACGGCTACTGTCAGGTGGTGAACTCGCGTAGTCGGTGGCGTCGTCGGATTCGGGGTGTGGCAGCGGGCCTGACGGCGGTGGTCGTGGCCGGGACGGTGACCGCGGGTCACGTCGCGTCGACGCCGGCGGCGTCTGCGGCGCCCGCACTCGAGTGGGGGGCCTGTCCCGCGGTCCACGGCGTCCCCGCGACGGTCCGGTGCGCGACGGTCGAGGTCCCGCTCGACCACCGCAAGCCGGATGGAGAAACGATCGAGATCGGCGTCAGCCGTATCCAGGCGCGAGACCAGTCCCGCCGGCGCGGTGTCGTGATGGGCAACCCGGGAGGGCCGGGTGGCGACGGCATCGCGATGTTCAGCCAGGTGCCCCCGCCCGCGGCGATGCTCGACGAATGGGACCTGGTGGCTGTGCAACCGCGCGGTCTGGTGTCGGGCACCCCGCTGCGCTGCGAACCGATCACCGGCGACGAACCCGAACTGATGACGGCGCTCGGCAAGGTGAACCGCGATCGCTGCGAGGCCCGCACACCGGGCCTGGGCGCGACGCTCACCACCGAGAACACCGCCCGCGACATGGAAGTCGTCCGCGGCCTTCTCGGCGAATCGAAGGTCAGTCTCTACGGCATCTCCTACGGCACCCTGTTGATGTCGACCTACGCGACGCTGTTCCCGCACCGGGTCGACCGCATGGTCCTCGATTCCGGCTTCGACCCCGGGCTGGTGTGGAACAGCCTCCTCTCCGCTCAGACACCCGGATACAAGGCCCGAGTTCACGCGATGATGGCGTGGATCGCGCGCCATGACCGGATCTACCATCTCGGGAAGACGCCGCTCGCGGTGTACCGGAAGTGGAGCGACCGGGTCAGCGCGGAGGCGGGCGTGCCGCCCTCGCTCCTGGCGCCGCCCGCCCAGGTGGGGGACGTGCCCCCGGGGCTGCGGGCGTTCGCCGATCTGTACATCGCAGGCACCGACCTCACCGCCGACGCACGGGCGAGGTTCGAGAACTTCGTCGCCACCCTGCTCACTCCCGGCTCACTGCAACTGACTTCGCCGTTGCTGGCACTGACCCGCGCCTTCGCCCCCGACCGGAACTCCTGGCCCACGGTCGCGTTGATGACCGCGAAGCCCCGCCTGGCGCTGCCCAAGCCCGCGCCCGCCGTACTCGAAGCCGCGCAGGTCTCACAGGACATGCAGGCCACGATCCTGTGCAACGAGAATCGGGTGCCCGCGCAGCCGTCGCTCGGTTTCCAGGCGTTCATCGCGAACTATGTCACCGGGGATCCGTTCGAGGCGCCCGGTCTCGCCTACGAGTCCGGACTCGCCTGCGCAGGTGCACCGGCCCTGGCCCGTCCGGTCGAGATCCGCAATCGCGGACTGGCGGTGACCCCGTTGCAGATCCAGAGCGTCGGCGACCCGCAGACCCCCTACCGCGGTGCTCTGACGATGCGGTCACTCATGCGCAGTCACCTCATCACGGTCGGCGGCGGCGATCACGCGCAGCTCGGCCGGGGCAACAAACCTCTCGACGACGCGATCGTCGAGTACCTCCGCACCGGCCGGACCAGCGTGCAGCGCGTCGCCGAGGCACCGATCACGGCCCCGCTGACACAGTTGCCGCCGGCGTTGGCGTCTGGTGTGGCCGGTCGGTGACCCATCCTGATGGGGTGAACCCGCAGACCCGCGCCCGAATCACCGAACTGGCCGATCGACTCGACACGGGGATCGTCGCCGTCGACGGACCGTCCGGCGCGGGGAAGTCGACGGTCGCCGACCTCCTGGTCGCGGACCTGCGGGCCCGGGGAGTCGGTGTGACCCTGGTCCGCACCGACGACTTCGCGACGTGGGACGACCCCGTCGCGTGGTGGCCGGAGCTGGAAGCAGATGTGCTGCATCCCTTCACACGACGCCGCGACTACCGGTACCGGCCACGCGTCTGGCAGGACGGCATCCCGACACCCGGGCCCCGCGTGTGGATCGAGTGGCAGCCGCTGCTCATCATCGAAGGGGTGTCCTCGGCACGACGACGCATCGCCGACCGCCTCTCCCACGCGCTCTGGCTCGACGGCGGAACCCCCGGCGAACGGCTCGAACGGACGGTCGCCCGCGACGGTGAGGACGCGCGGGCACATCTGGAGGCGTGGCAGGAGTTCGAGCGCGGCTGGTTCGGCGTGGATCGCACGCGGGAACGGTGTGTGGTCCTCGACTGATTAGTGTCGAGGTATGGCCACCCGACGACGCTTCCGCGATCTGGCGGAGCTCGACGCGCAGCTGATCGAGTGTCGCGCATGCCCGCGCCTCGTCGAATGGCGCGAACTCGTCGCCCGCGAGAAGCGTCGCGCGTACGCCGACGAGGAGTACTGGGGTCGGCCGGTGGCCGGCATAGGCCCGCCCGACGCGCGACTGCTGATCGTCGGGCTCGCGCCCGCGGCGCATGGCGGCAACCGCACCGGACGCATGTTCACCGGTGACCGCAGCGGCGATGTCCTGTTCTCCGCGCTGTATCTCGCCGGCCTTGCGAGTCAACCTCATTCGGTGGCCATCGGTGACGGCCTGGAGCTCTTCGACACGCGGATCACCGCGCCGGTGCACTGTGCGCCGCCCCAGAACAAACCGACGGTCGCCGAACGCGACACCTGTTCGTACTGGCTGCACGCCGAACTGGAACTCCTCGCACCGACGGTCCGCGCGGTGGTCACACTCGGTGGATTCGGTTGGCAGTCAACGCTTCGCACGTTCGCGAAGCTCGGCTGGACGGTGCCCAGGCCACTGCCGAAGTTCGGGCACGGCGTCTCCACGACGCTCGTCCGCGACGGTGCCGAACTCGAGGTGTTCGGGTGCTACCACGTGAGTCAGCAGAACACCTTCACCGGGCGGCTCACGGTGGACATGGTCGTGGACGTGCTCACGGCGGCGGCGGGGTCGGCGGGGATCGAGAGTGGGTGAGGCCCTTCGAGGCTCGTCGCTAGCGCTCCTCGCACCTCAGGGAGCGGAGGCGGCCGTTGCTCCTCGCATTTCAGGGAGCGGAGGCGGCCGTTGCTCCTCGCATTTCAGGGAGCGGAGGGACTACCGCCGGCGACCGGCGGCGAGGCGCTCCCGACGGAGCCGGTCGACCTCGGGAAGATCCAGCGGAGCAAGGGATTCCACGCCCAGCGCGGTGGCCAGGAGGTGGTCGGCGAGTTCGGGATTGCGGGCCAGGGCCGGACCGTGCATGTAGGTGCCGAGAACGCTTCCCTGCACGACACCCTCGGTGCCGTCGCCGACTCCGTTGCCGACGCCGTGCCGCACCCGCCCCAGCGGCGCGGCGTCGGAGCCGAGAGTCGTTCCCCCGCGGTGGTTCTCGAAGCCGGTGAGGGGTTGTGACAGTCCCGGGAGGGCCGGGTCGACGAGCAGCTCGCCGATGCTCCGCGTCGCCTGGGGGGCCGTGGTGAGGTCGAAGAGGGAGATGCCGTCGACGCGTTCACCCGCCGACGTCTCGTACCAGTGGCCGAGCACCTGGATGGCGGCGCAGATGGCCAGCACCGGACGTCCAGCGGCCGCCGCCTGCTGCAGGCCGGGATAGCGCGTGAGATGCCGGGTGGCGAGTCGCTGCGCGTAATCCTCGGCGCCGCCGAGGGTGTAGACGTCGAGCGAGTCGGGGACGGGGTCGTCGAGCGTGATGTGGACGACCTCGGCGTCGATGCCGCGCATCAGTGCACGACGTTTCAGGACGAGGGCGTTCCCGCCGTCCCCGTAGGTGCCCATCACGTCGGGCAGGACGAGGCCGATCCGCAGAGTCGATTCGCTCACTGCTCAGCCTTTCGCGATCGTGCCGCGCGTTCCAGGGCGGTGCCGAGGTCGCGGAACGCCGTGTAGTTGGCCAGGACCTCCACGCGTCCCGGCGGGCAGGACGCGATGGCGGCCATGGGGTCGGGGACGGTGGTGTGCTCGGCGCCGGCGTAGAGCAGCCGCACGGACAGGTCGGCGGCGCGCTCGCCGGCCGCGACGACCTGCATGGTCTCGAAGGCCTCGAAACGTACGTCCCACAACCAGGACAGGTCCTCGCCGTCGGGAACCTGACCGTTGACCGCGATGACCAGCCCGTCGGCGTCCTGGTCGATCATGGACATCGCCTCTTGCCATCCGGCCGGGTTTTTCGCGAGAAGTGTTCGGACCGAGTGATTGCCGACCTGGTGGATGCCGTAGCGGCCGGCGACCTCGCCGACCGTGCCGACGGCCGCCACCGCGTTGCGCGGGTCGGCACCCATCGCGACGGCCGCGGCCACCGCCTGGGTCGCGTTGCCGCGGTTTGCCCTGCCTGGCACCGCGAGCTCCAGGGGGGCGCTGAAATCGTCTGGGCCGTAGATGTTCTCGTCGTCGAACCACCAGTCGGGCGCGGGACGGCGGAAGTTGTCGTCACCGGTCGAACGCCACCCGTCCGCGGAACGGACGATGGGCTCGCCGGTCCGCGGACAGCTGACGGAGTCGCCGACCCAACTCGCGCCGGCCGCGACCCAGACCACGTCGGGGGCGTCGAAGGCGGCGGAGGTCACCAGGACGTCGTCGCAGTTGGCGACGACCGTGGTCTCGGGGTGCCGCGCGATGCCCTCGCGGAGCCGGCGTTCGATCATGTTGATCTCGCCGACCCGGTCGAGCTGATCCCGAGAGAGGTTCAGCAACACGAGGACCTCGGGGTCGACGGCGTCGCTGACGTGCGGGACATGGAGTTCGTCGACCTCGAGCGCGCAGAACGGCGCCGTCCGGCTGAGGGTGAGGGTGGCGATGATCCCGGCGTCCATGTTGGCGCCGTCGGCCTGCGTCGCGACCTCACCGAGTTCGGCCATCGCGGCCGCGGTCATCCGGGTGGTCGTGGACTTGCCGTTGGTTCCGGTGACGATCGCGGTGCGCTTGCCCGCCGCGAGCCGGCCCATGATCTGGGGGTCGATCTTCGCGGCCACCAGACCGCCGATCATCGACCCCTTGCCTCGTCCCGCGGTTCGTGACGCCCACCGGGCGGCCGCGGCAGCGCCCAGGGCGACGGCGGTGCGGGCGGGAACGCGGGTGTTCGTGCGGGTTGCGGAACCGGCGGAAGAGAGTCGGTCGGGCATGCGCACGAGTGTGTCACAGGCCGATCCGGCGGGAGTGGTCGTGCCATCCGCCGGTGCCGCGTAGGCTCTGCGCCTGTGAGCCGCGACACCCAACTGCGTCTGTCCCTGCCCGCTCGAGTGCAACGCGGAGTGTTGCTCGCCGCCGCGCGAATCCCAGCGGGCGCGCTGGCCGTTCTGGGGCGTCGGGCACCGGTCAACTCCGACGGCGAGCGGGTTGCCCCCGAACTCGCGGCGATCGGCTGGGCGAACGACCACGTGCCGGGCCTGAATCCCTTCCAGGGCGAGGTGGCGCAGTCGCGGGCGCAGACCGACGAGAGCGGCGCCTCCATGGCAGAGGTGTTGCCGCCGATGGCAGTGGAGGAGGACCTCGTGATCGACGGGCCCGCCGGCCCGATCCCGGCCACCCGGTACCGCTCCTCGACCGAGTCGGAGGGGCTGCTCGTCTACTACCACGGCGGCGGCTTCGTCACCGGCAGCCGGATCAGCCACGACGCGTTCGTCCGTCGCCTCGCGCACGGCACCGGACTCGACGTCCTGTCCGTCGAGTACCGCCTCGCCCCGGAGGCGCCGTTTCCGGCGGCTGTCGAGGACGCGCTGGCGGCCTGGCGCTTCGCCGTCGAGGTCGCGCCGCGGTGGGGTCTCGATCCCCACCGGATCGTCGTCGCCGGGGACAGCGCGGGCGGGAACCTCGCGACCGTCGTCGCCCGGGAGGTCCGAGACGACTCCGTGACCCCTGTCTTCCAGCTGCTCATCTATCCGGTGACCGACCAGTCCGCCGACACCCCCTCCCGGCGAGAGTTCGCGTCCGGGTACTTCCTCACCGCCGACGGCATCGCCTGGTTCACCGACCGCTACCTGCCCGACGTGGCGCAGCGGAGCGATCCGCGGTGCTCGCCGCTGCTCGCCGACGATCTCTCCGGTCTCCCGCCTGCTCATGTCATGGTCGCCGGCTTCGACCCGCTGCGCGATGAGGGCCTCGCGTACGCGCGCAGGCTCGAGGAGGCCGGCGTTCCGGTCACGGTCCGGCGCGAGGGCGCGATGATCCACGGGTTCGTCAACATGACCCTCATCAGTCCAGGGGCCCGCGCCGCTGTCGATCGCCTGTGCGCGGTGGTGCGCGATGCGCTGGCCGCGACGCCGCCGCCGGGGACGACGTCACCGGCCTGAACGCACCGGGGTCTTCCCGCCGCTGAGTTCAGACACGTCGCCCGGCTCGGAATCGGGTGAGACCGTCGTCGATTGGGCGTCGGCCGCCGAATGTCGGGGACCCCGCGGCCGCGCCATCACCCCGGCGGCGCATCCGGCGACGACGATGATCGCGCCGACGATCTCTCCGACGGTCGGGACCTCGCCGAGGACGAGATAGGCCGCGGTGATCCCGACCACCGGCACGAGCAGCGACATCGGCGACACCCGGCTGGCGTCGTTGCGCCCGAGCAGCGTGGTCCACAGTCCCGCGCCGATGACTGTCCCGAAGATCGCGAGGTAGACCAGACCACCGAGGGCCCGGAGGCCGCTGTCGGTACCGAGTGTGGAGAGCGCCGCGAACCCGGCGGCCGGACCCTCGACGATGAGACTGACCACGTACAGCGGCGGTGTGGCGACGACGGCCATCCACAACGTCATCCGAAGAGAATCGTCGGGACGGGCGAGTCTGCCGCCGATGTTGCCGGCGGCCCAGCTCAGACCACCGAGGACGGTGAGACCGATCGGGAGCAGCGCGGCCGCACCGAGGTCGCTCCCGCGGACCCGGTCCAGCGCGATCACCGCCATGCCGGCGACCGCGATCGCGAGTCCGAGGACCTGACCGAGGGTCATCCGTTCCCGTAGGAACAGCACGCCGAGCACGACGGTGAACGGCGCCGACGTCTGCAGGACCAGGGACGCGAGGCCGGTGGGCATACCCAGATCCATCGCCAGGAACAGCAGGATGAACTGCATGCTGCCGAAGCCGGCCACGTACAGCAGGAACCACCTGAGACGCACCTTCGGGAACCTGACGAAGAGCATCACCGGTATCGCGAGCACCGCGAAACGCAACGCGGCGAGGAAGAACGGCGGGAAGTGGTCCAGTCCGAGACGGATCGCGATGAAGTTCAGTCCCCAGAGGACGACGACGAACAACGCGAGGAGGCGATCACGAGTGGACATGGCCCCATCGTCGGTCGTGGAGAATTGAAGAACAATCGAATTTAGACGGACGGATTATTCAGTTTTACTGAATGTTCGCCGCGTCACTCCTGCGCGGCGGCGACCTTCGCGCGTACGTCGTCCATGTCGAGACCTTCGACGGCGCCGATCAGTTCCTCGAGTTGGGCCGCGGGAAGTGCGCCGGGCTGGTTGAAGACCAGGATGCCGTCGCGGAACGCCATGAGGGTCGGGATGGACCGGATGCCCAGGCTGCCGGACAGCTGCTGCTCGGCCTCGGTGTCGATCTTGCCGAACACGATGTCGGAATGCGCTTCGGACGCCTTCTCGAAGACGGGCGCGAACTGCCGGCACGGACCGCACCAGCCAGCCCAGAAGTCGAGCAGGACGATGCCGTCCGAGGCGATGGTGTCCTCGAAGGTTTCCAGGGTGATTTCTTGCGATGCCATGCACTCCACAACGGTGGCGGGGTCCCAGACATTCCGGACAGGCTCGAGGTCGGGATGAGTACCGTTGTCCCATGGAGGTCCGGCGTCTACGGCTGCTGCGCGAGTTCGCCGACCGCGAATCGATCGGCGCGGTGGCCGAGGCGATGCACATGACCCCGTCGGCGGTGTCGCAGCAACTCAAGGTGCTGGCCGAGGAGGCGGGGGTCGCGCTGTTCGAACCCGACGGCAGGCGTATCCGCCTGACCGAGGCCGGGCGTGCACTCGTGCTGCGCGCCGACGATGTGATCGCGGCGGTGGATCGGGCGCAGGAGGAGATGGCGTCGTACCGGTCCGGCAAGGCGCGTGTCCGGCTGGCGATGTTCCCGTCCGGTGCGACCCTGCTGCTGCCGTCGGTCCTGGAGCGGGCCGCGGCGTCGGGCATCGACGTGCACGCGGTGCATCTCGACGTCGGATATCACGATGCCGCACCGGCTCTCGCGGATCACGACATCGTGGTCACGCACCGTGACGAACGCACCCCGGCGATCGACGAGCCCCGGGTCCGGGTCACCGAGTTGATGCGCGAACCGGTCGACGTGATCGTCGCCGCCGACAACGAGCTGGCCCTGCGAGACCAGGTCGCCGTCACCGAACTCGCCGACCACGACTGGATCAGTGTCGAAGGCGGGTTCCCGGTCGACGATGTGCTGCTGTCGATCTCGGCGGCGACCGGAGTGGCGCCGCGGGTGACCCAGCGGATGCTGGACTTCACCACGATCGAGGCGCTCGTGGCCCACGGGCACGGCATCGCGCTGATGCCGCGCTTCGCGGTACGCCACCCCGACGTGAAACGGTTGGTGCTCAAGGGGGTTCGCGCCGCCCGGGTGTACGAGGCACTCGCCCGGCCGCGTTCGCGTGGGGCCGTGCAGCAGGTCGTCGACCACCTGCGCGCCGTGGGAGTGGACCAGGGCTGACGGTCGCCGGCCCGCATCCGCCGACAGCCCGGGGCGTGTGCCCCGGGCTGTCGGCGGTTGTCGGAGAACGTCGTCGGAGAACTCAGACGCCCAGGCTCTTGCCGACGATGTCCTTCATGATCTCGGTGGTGCCGCCGAAGATCGTCTGGATACGAGAGTCGGTGTAGGCCCGGGCAACCCGGTACTCGTTCATGTAGCCGTAGCCGCCGTGCAGCTGCAGGCAGCTGTCGATGACCCGCTTGGCGAGCTCGGTACACCACCACTTGTTCTTGGAGGCGTCGACGGCGTTCAGTTCGCCGTCGAGGACGCCCTGCAGGCAGCGATCGATGTACACCTCGGCGATGTCGAGTTCGGTCGCCATCTCGGCGAGGGTGAAGCGATTCGCCTGGAAGGTGCCGATGGGACGACCGAAGGCCTTGCGGTCCTTGGCGTACTGCAGCGTCTCGTCGAAGATCGCGCGTGCGCCGGCGATGGCGCCGATGCCGATCGACAGCCGCTCCGACGGCAGGTTCTGCATGAGGTGGTAGAAGCCCATGCCCTCCTGTCCGAGCAGGTTCTCGACGGGTACGCGCACGTCGTTGAAGTGCAACTCGGCGGTGTCCTGCGCCTTGAGGCCCATCTTGTCGAGCTTGCGACCACGCTCGAAGCCCTCCATGCCGCGCTCGACGACCAGCAGGGAGAACGCCTTGTGGCCGGCCTCGGGATCCGGATTGGTCCGGCACACCACGACGACGAGGTCGGAGTTGATGCCCGACGAGATGAACGTCTTGTTGCCGTTGAGGACATAATGATCGCCCTCCAGCTTCGCCGAGGCCTTGATGCCCGCGAGGTCGGAGCCGGCACCCGGCTCGGTCATCGCGACCGCGAGAATCGTCTCCCCGGTGGCGATCCCGGGCATCCAGCGCTTCTTCTGCTCGTCGTTGGCGAGGTGCACGAAGTACGGTGCGACGACGTCGTTCTGGAGGCTGAGGCCGGGCGCCGCGCCATCGAACTTCGCGAACTCCTCGACCACCACGGCGTTGAACCGGAAGTCGTCCATCGCGCCGCCGCCGCCGTACTCCTCGGGGATGTTGAAGCCGAGAAGGCCTGCGTCGCCAGCCTTCTTGAACGCGATGCGATCGACCTGACCGGCCCGCGTCCACTCCTCGGTGTACGGAGCGCACTCGCGCTGCAGGAACTGGCGTGCGGTCTCCCGCAGGGCCTCGTGCTCGTCTTCGAAGATGGTGCGTTTCATGGCTTCTCCCTTTCGTGAGTGAGTCTGTACTCGATGTCGGTCGATGATCAGTCGTCGTCGGTGTGCCCGTGCGCGCCCACGACGCGCAGCGAGATCAGGGCATACGACGCCGCGACCTCGGCAGGTGTCCGGGCACCCGAGGGGCGATACCAGGTGGTGACCGCCTGGCACGCGCCGAAGAGGTAGCGCAGGACGTCTTTCACGTCCTCCTCGAACGAGAACTCGCCCGATTCGACGCCGCGGGCGATGACGTCGGCGAGCAGGTCCTCGGTCTCGGTCCGCATCGCGACGTAGGTCTCGCGTCGTGGGTCGTCGGAATCGAGATGACGGAACTCGCTTGCCACACTGGCCAGCTCGACGTCGCTGGTCATGTGCAGGACGATCGATTCGATGGCATTGGACAACTGCTCGCTCGGAGTCCTGCCCTCCTCGATCGCCGCGCCGACCCAGGCGAGCACCGAGGTCATCGCCGCTTCGAGCAACTCGACGAGGATGCCGAGCTTGTTGTCGTGGTGGTAGTACAGCGTCGGCAGCGACACCCCGGCCCGCGAGGCGATGTCACGGATCGAGGTGCCGTGATAGCCCCGCTCGTAGAAGGCGTGCTTCGCCGCGACGAGGGTGGTCGGCAGCGGCACCGGTTCGCGCCGCCGCCAGTCCAGGCCCTCGGTCTCGATCGTCAGCTTCCTGGTGGGAGCCGTCCGGGCCGGCTCAGACACGTTCGATGATGGTGGCGTTGGCCATGCCCGCGCCCTCGCACATGGTCTGGAGGCCGTAGCGACCGCCGGTCGCCTCGAGATGGTTGACGAGGGTGCCCAGCAGGCGGGTACCCGACGACCCGAGCGCGTGGCCGAGAGCGATCGCGCCGCCGCGTGGGTTCAGCTTGGCCGGATCGGCGCCGAACTCGTGGGCCCAGGCCATCGGCACGGAGGCGAAGGCCTCGTTGACCTCGTAGGCGTCGATGTCGTCGATGGACAGGCCCGAACGCGCGAGGATCTTGTGCGTGGCCGGGATCGGTGCGGTCAGCATGAAGATCGGGTCGTCACCGGCGACCGAGAACGAGTGGAACCGTGCGCGCGGGGTCAGTCCGAGCTTCGACGCCATGACGTCGCTCATGATGAGGGCGCCCGATGCGCCGTCGGTCAGCGGCGACGAGTTGCCGGGGGTGATGTGCCAGTTGATCTCGGGGAAGCGGTTCGCGAAGTCCTCGCTGTAGAACGAGGACTTCAGCCCGGACAGGCCCTCCGGGGTGGTGGTGGCACGCACGGTCTCGTCGGTGTTGTGGGTGAACGTCTTGCCGTCGGCGTCGGCGACGTCGATGGGCAGGATCTCGCGGTCGAAGAAGCCCTCGGCGGCCGCTGCGGCAGCGCGCTGGTGGGACCGGGCGGCGAAGGCGTCGAGCGCCTCGCGGTCGAACTTCCACTTCGCGGCGACGAGCTCGGCCGAGATACCCTGTCCGACAAGACCGTCCGGGTAACGCTCGGCGATGCTCGGACCGTAGGGGCTGCGTCCGGCGGTGGTGAAGCCCATCGGGACGCGGCTCATCGATTCGACGCCGGCGGCGATGACCACGTCGTAGGCGCCGGCGATGATGCCCTGCGCGGCGAAGTGGGCGGCCTGCTGGCTCGATCCGCACTGGCGGTCGACGGTGGTGGCGGGCACCGATTCGGGGAAGCCCGCGGACAGCAGGGCGGTCCGCGAGATGTTCAGCGCCTGCTCGCCGGCCTGGCCGACGCAGCCGCCGATCACGTCGTCGACGAGGGCCGGGTCGATGTCGTTACGCTCGACCAGTGAGCGCAGCACATGCGCGAGCAACTCGACGGGCTTGGTCTCCGACAGCGCGCCGCCGGGCTTGCCCTTTCCGGACGCGAGACGGACGACGTCGACGATGACGGCTTCGGGCATGGGGTTTCCTCTCGGGTGCGCGACGCGGCGTGTGCATGGCTCGCGTCACTTATCTAACGATCGTTATACCCGGTGTAGCACGCGATCGGCTGCGGAATCAACAGGACGGACGGGCGAAAATGCACGACGCCCCCACCCGGGGTCCGGGTGAGGGCGTCGCCATCGTGTGTCAGATCGCGCCTTTGTCGTCCTGACCTGCGGGAACGGCGGTGAACGTACGGACGTCGAGGGGTCCGGCCAGCAGGCCGCCGATCGCCTTGCCGAGCTCGGTGAGCGCTGGTGCGGAGCCGTGGGTCGCCAGGGCCTCCGTGGATTCCCAGCGCTCGATCATCACCAGATCGGTCGAGTCGCCGGTGGCCTCGTGCAGCGCGTACTTCCCGCATCCGGGCTCGTCGTGCACCTGGGGGATGGCCTTGAGGACGGCATCGCGGACGGCTTGCTCCTCGCCGGGCTTGGGGGAGATGGTGGCGACGACGATGACTTCGGACATTCGGGTGACTCCATTTCGGGTGGCAACGGGGTGTGCACTTCGACCGTACGTCGGTGGCGGACGGCGGAATCGGGCACTCCGGTGACGCTAGGTCAGCGAGTCGCCCGATGTGGCGGTTTCGTCAGGCCGAATACAGAGCCGCCGACTCAGCGCCAGCCGAGTGCCGGCGCGACGTGAGTCAGGATCGACTCGAGGACGTGCGCGTTGTAGTCCACGCCGAGCTGATTCGGCACGGTCAGCAGGAGGGTGTCGGCCGCGGCGATCGCCTCGTCCTCGCGCAGCTGCTCGATGAGCTTGTCCGGCTCGTCGGCGTAGCTCCGTCCGAATCGGGCGACGGTGTTGTCGATGACGCCGACCTGATCGGATTCGGAGCCACCGCGTCCGAAGTAGGCGCGGTCCCGGTCGTCGACGATGGCGAAGATGCTGCGGCTCACCGATACCCGCGGCTCCCGCGGATGTCCGGCGTCGGCCCAGGCCTTGCGGAACCGCTGGATCTGTTCGGCCTGCAACTGATGGAAGGGCACCCCGGTGTCTTCGGTCAGGAGCGTCGAGCTCATCAGGTTCATGCCCTGCTGTGCCGTCCACTCGGCGGTCGCCCGACTACCGGCGCCCCACCAGATGCGATCCCGGAGACCGGGTGACTGCGGCTCGATGGGCAGCAGGCCCGGGGGATTGGGGAACATCGGTCGCGGATTCGGGGTGGCGAAACCGCCGCCCCCGATGACCCGCAGGAACACCTCGGTGTGCTGGCGCGCCATGTCGGCGTCGGTCGAACCCTCCGGCGGGACGTACCCGAAGTACTTGTAGCCGTCGATGACCTGCTCGGGCGATCCCCGGCTGATGCCGAGCTGGAGCCTGCCCTCCGAGATCAGATCGGCGGACCCGGCGTCCTCGGCCATGTACAGCGGGTTCTCGTAGCGCATGTCGATGACCCCGGTGCCGATCTCGATCCGGCTGGTCTTGGCTCCCACTGCTGCCAGCAGCGGGAACGGCGAGGCGAGTTGCCGTGCGAAGTGGTGGACGCGGAAGTACGCGCCGTCGGCGCCGAGCTCTTCGGCGGCGACCGCCAGGTCGATCGACTGGAGCAGGGTGTCAGCGCCGGACCGCACCTGGGACCCGTGGGCGTCCGACCAGTGGCCGAACGACAGGAAACCGATGTTCTTCATGATCGGTAAATGATACTCGGGTCCGTTTTGTTCCGGCGGCGCTGTTTCCTTCCCGCCGATGAGATCCGATCAGCGGGAAGGAAACGGCGTGGCGGGAGTGTGAGCTCAGGGAGCCCAGGTGCCGGGGGCGGTCTCGTCCTCGGCAACCGGTGTCGAGGTGACCCGGTATGCGCGGTTGACCGCCGACACGACCGCGCGCAGGCTGGCGGTGGTGATCGACGACGCGACACCGACGCCCCACACGGTCTCGCCGTTGACCTCGGTCTCCACGTACGCCGCGGCGCTGGCATCGCCGCCCGCGGTCAGTGCGTGCTCGCTGTAGTCGAGGACCCGGACCTCGTAACCCACGTTGCTCAACGCGTCGACGAACGCCGCCAGCGGACCGTTGCCCGAACCGGAGATCTCACGCTCGGTGCCCTCGACCTTCACCACCGCGGTGATGTGGTCGTCGCCGCCGTCGACCTCGGCGGCGTCGACCTTCTGGCGAATCCGCTCCAGCGGCCAGATCGGATGGAGGTAGTTCTCCGCGAAGACATCCCACATCTCCTTCGGATTGACCTCGCCGCCCTCGCCGTCGGTGATCTTCTGGATCTCGCGACTGAACTCGATCTGCAGACGACGCGGCAGGTTCATGCCGTGGTCGGCCTTCATGATGTAGGCCACGCCGCCCTTGCCGGACTGGCTGTTCACCCGGATGACCGCTTCGTAGCTGCGGCCCACGTCCTTGGGATCGATCGGCAGATACGGTACGGCCCAAGTGATGTCGTCGACGTCGGCATCGGCGTTGTCCGCGTCGACCTTCATCTGGTCGAGGCCCTTGTTGATGGCGTCCTGATGGCTGCCCGAGAATGCCGTGTAGACCAGGTCGCCGCCGTAGGGGTGACGCTCGGGCACGTTGAGCTGGTTGCAGTACTCGACCGTGCGCCGGATCTCGTCGATGTCGGAGAAGCTGATCTGGGGGTCGACGCCGCGGCTGAACATGTTCATGCCCAGGGTCACCAGACAGACGTTGCCGGTGCGCTCGCCGTTGCCGAACAGGCATCCCTCGATCCGGTCGGCGCCCGCCTGATAGCCGAGTTCGGCTGCCGCGACGGCGGTTCCGCGGTCGTTGTGGGGATGCAGGCTCAGGATGACCGAATCGCGGCGGGCCAGGTTGCGGTGCATCCACTCGATCGAGTCGGCGTAGACGTTCGGGGTGGCCATCTCGACGGTGGCCGGCAGGTTGAGGATCATCGGCCGTTCGGGCGTGGGAGCGATGATCTCGGTGACCGCGTCGCACACCTCCTTGGCGAAGCTCAGCTCGGTGCCCGTGTAGGACTCCGGGGAGTACTCGTAGCGCCAGTTGGTGTCGGGGTAGTTCTGCTGGACCTCGAGGACCTTGTGCGCGGCGTCGGTGGCGATCTTGGTGATGGCCGCCTTGTCCGCGCGGAACACGACCCGACGCTGCAGGACCGATGTCGAGTTGTAGAAGTGCACGATGACGTTGGCCGCGCCGCGGCAGGCGTCGAAGGTGCGCTCGATCAGCTCGTCGCGGCACTGGGTCAGCACCTGGATCGTCACGTCGTCGGGGATGGCGCCGTCCTCGATGATCTCGCGGACGAAGTCGTAGTCGGTCTGACTGGCCGACGGGAAGCCGACCTCGATCTCCTTGTAGCCCATCCGGACCAGGAGGTCGAACATGCGGCGCTTGCGAGCCGGGCTCATCGGGTCGATCAGTGCCTGGTTACCGTCTCGCAGGTCGACCGCGCACCACATCGGGGCGGTGGTGATCACCTTGTCGGGCCAGGTGCGGTCGGGAACCGAGATCGTCTCGACCTCGTCGGCGAACTGGCGGTAACGGTGAACCGGCATCGCCGAACTGCGCTGCGGGTTCCATACGGGCTGTCCGGCGGGAATCGGGCCCGCGGGCTCGACGATTCGGCTCGCGCCGGATGTGAAGGTGTCTGCTGGTGCCATCGGTGGTCATTCTCCGTGTGTGGAAGGAAAGTGACCGGCGCGTGATCGGGCCCCGCGACGGAGGGCCGGTCGGTTCAGACCCCGCCGCGGCAACCGAGGAGGAGTGCGCGCTGCATGCGCTTGACTGTACTCCCCGGCGACGAAGCGGCCAAAGCTGCAGGTGAAGACGGAAAACGGCTCCCCCTCTTCGGAGGGTGCCGCCTCGTCCGACCACGTCCCAGACTATGACATGCCTCTCAGTCGGCAGCCGGAGTGACCCAATTCATCCAGGCGGCCGACAGGGGCGACCCGGAGGTCTCGCCGTCCGGGATACGTGCCGCCCACCCCGACGCGGCCGTCAGCAGAAAGGGACGAACGCCAGTGACGACCATCCCCGCCGAGCCCCCGGTGACCGATCCGCCGGAGGGCAAGCGTACGAGCCTTCGACGAGTGGCCGCCGCGAGTTCCATCGGTACGACCATCGAGTTCTACGACTTCTTCATCTACGGCACCGCCGCCGCCCTGGTCTTCCCGACGGTGTTCTTCCCATCCGCCGACGAGGTCACCGGGACGATCGCCTCCTTCGCGACCTTCGCCGTGGCCTTCTTCGCACGGCCGGTCGGCGCGATGCTCTTCGGGCATTTCGGCGACCGGATCGGCCGCAAGCGCACCCTGGTCTGGACCCTGTTGATCATGGGGCTGGCGACGGTCGCGATCGGGCTCCTGCCCGGGTACGAGACCGGCGTCTTCGGCTTCGCCGAGTCCGGTATCGGCATCGCCGCGCCGATCGCGCTGGTGTTCCTGCGGTTCCTGCAGGGCTTTGCCGTCGGCGGCGAGTGGGCGGGCGCGACACTCCTCACCGCCGAGTACGCCCCGGCCGGCAAGCGTGGGCTCTACGCGATGTTCCCGCAACTCGGCCCCGCCTTCGCCTTCTTCCTGTCGAGCCTCACGTTCCTCATCGCGAGCCTGACCCTCGGCGAGACCAGTTCGGCCTTCCTCGATTACGGCTGGCGTATCCCGTTCATCCTGTCCTTCGCGCTGGTCGCGGTCGGGCTGTGGGTCCGACTCGCGGTCGCGGAGACCCCGGTGTTCCGGGAGGCTCAGCAGCGCAAGGCGACCGGCGACGCCGCGGCCGACGGCCCCGCCCTGCCGTTCCTCGATGCCTTCCGCCACCAGTGGCGCGAGATCCTCATCGCCGGCGGCGCGCTGGCGAGCCTGTTCTCGCTGTTCTACATGGGCACGGCGTTCCTCACGAACTACGGCACGAAGTCGCTGGAGCTGTCCCGGACCTTCGTGCTGACCGCGGGCATGGGTGCGGCCGTGGTGTTCGGACTGTCGACCGCGGCGTCGGCGGTGTGGTCGGACCGGGTCGGTCGTCGACGCGTCATCCTCACCTCGTGCGCCGTCGCGATCCCGTGGTCGCTGGTGCTGTTCCCGATCCTCGAGATCGGCGGCGGTCTCGCGTTCGTCATCGGGCTCCTCGGCACGCTGCTCATCTTCGGCATCGCCTACGGACCCGCCGGTGCGCTCCTGCCCGAGCTGTTCGAGGCGCGGTACCGCTACACCGGTGCGGGGATGGGCTACAACCTGGCCGGCATCCTCGGCGGGGCGATCCCGCCGCTGATCGCCGCCCCGCTGATCGCCGGTCCCGGTGCGATCTGGGTCGGTGTCCTGCTCGCCGGTCTGTCGGCACTCAGCGTGGTGTGCACGATCATGATCGTCGAGACCAAGGACAAGACGATGCGCGCGTCGGCTACCGATGACGAGCAGGTGTTGGTGGCGTAACCGACTGTTCCACAACCCCACACAACTCCGCCCCGAGCCGGATGGCTCGGGGCGGAGTCGTGATGAGGCAGCGGCCGGACCCTTCGTGACGCGCCCTCCGCAAGCTCCGGGCGCTCCTCAGGGAGCGGTGGGTCTGCGGTCCCTTCGGATCAGACGAGCCGACGGCTCACGGGGTGTAACGCAACCAGTCGACGGTCATCGTCGCCGGGCTCGGGGTCGTCGACGACGGCGGGCCGGGCCAGAGGCCACCGACGGCGACGTTGAGCAGTGCGTACATCGGCTTGTCGAAGACCCATCGTTCATCGCCGGTGAGCGAGGACCGGTTGATCGTGTAGACGGCGTTGCCGTCGATGGTGAAGCGGATCTGCGACGACGTCTTGGTCACCGCGTACTCGTGGAAGTCGCCGGGGTCAACGCCGGTGAGATCGTGGCCCCGCTCCCAGCGGCCGGCGAGGGGGCCCGGCAGCGGGAGTCCGGGGAGGAGATCGGTCAGCGAGATGTCGAGGGACCCGGTGGCGGTTCCGAGGGCCGTCGGCCCGTGTACGCCCACGTGCACCCAGTCGGAGGTGTTGATCGTCTCCGCGATGTCGACTTCACCGGCCGCCGGATAACCGACGGAGTCGATGTCGCTCCCCAGCAACCAGAACGCCGGGTGCAGCCCGCGGCCTTGCGGCAGGGAGATGCGCGCGGAGATCGTCCCGTAGGTGAATTCGAAGCTGTCCTTGGTGGTCAGCCGGGCCGATGTCCAGCCGCCCGTCGAGGCGCGGCGAGCCTCGATGAGCAGGTTGCCGTTGCCGTCCAGGCGCGAGTTGAGACGGTCGGCGGTGTAGTTCTGCACCTCGTTGTTGCCCCAGCCGCCTGCGCCGGTCTCGTGTTGCAGTGCCGACGGCAACGTGCCGGCCGCGCCGTTGAACTCGAGGCTGAACGGCTCGTCGGCGTGGGCGGTGGCCGGCAGGGACAGTGCTGCCGCGGCCGACAGCGCCGTGACGGCGGCGACGGGAGCGACGTGCGATCCCAGCCGACGGAAGAATCCTCGTCGTGGAGGTGAGACAGTCATGGAGAAGAAGTACCACAAGTAACTTCTGCCTCATATGCCTCGTTCGTCACATTCCCCGGTCAAGCCTTCGGGGGTTCGGAAAACGCTGCACGTCCCCAGTGGCCGGCGAAGGCCACCTCGCCGAGCGGCAGCCGTGACCGGGGCTTCTCGTCGCGGGCACGGATCTCCTCGGGAAGCGACGTCGGGTCGGCGGCGAGTACGCCGATGCCGAGCAACACCAGCGGCCGCTTGTCCGCCGGGATGCCGAAGCTGTCGCGGGCGGCCACGGGGTCGAAACCGGCCATCGGGTGCGCGTTGAATCCGAGGGCCTCGGCCTGCAGGATCATCTGCGCCACCGCGAGCCCGCAGTCGACCGCCCCGTAGGTGTCGGCCTTCGCGTCGTCGGGATCATCGGTGGTGCAGACCAGGACGAGCGCCGCCGAGCGCGGCGCCCACCCCGAGTTTCCCCGGGTCAGGACGCCGCAGAGGGCTGCGAAGGTCGGGTCGTCGCGCAGGCCCACGATGAATCGCACCGGTTGTACCCGGCCCCAGGTGGGCGCCCAGCGTCCGGCGTCGACGATCGTGGTGATGTCCTCGACGGAGACGGTCGCCGACGGGTCGTAGCCGCGGGCACTCCAGCGCCCCGAGATCAGTTCGTGCATCCGCCCGAGGGTAGCGGTGTCGCGTGGTCCTACTCGGCGCGTGCCGACGTCGAGAGCTCGGAGTCGGGGAGCTCGGAGTCGGGGAGCCGGACGTCGGCGACCTCGGCCTGCGGATCGGTGGGCTCGTCACGCATCACGACGAGCAGGATGGCACCCAGGACGAGGAGTGCGAGACCGCTCGCGAGCGACGCGGCGTGCATACCGTCGACGAACGACTGTTTCGCGGCGGCGGCAAGACCCTCACCGGCGGGGCCCATGTCGGTCGAGCGGTGCAGCGTCTCGCCGAGGGTGTCGCCGAACGCCCAGCCCTGGTCGCCGTCCCGGAAGACGAGGGTGGCCAGCGATCCGAGCAGGGCCAGCCCCATCGCGGTACCGAGCTCGAAGCTCGTCTCCGAGATGCCGGACGCGGCACCCGACCGTTCCGGTGGCACCGAGCCGACGACCACGACCGACACGAGGCTGAACTGGATGCCGTAGCCGACGCCCGCGATCGTCGTGCACAGCACGTACACCCAGACCGGCGACGAGGTGCCGAGGGTCAGCATGCCGAGGTTGCCGGCGGCGGCGAGGCCGACGGAACCGACGAAGGCCAGCCGGGTGCCCAGGAACGAGGCGACCTTGGTCGCGCCGATGGAGAACACCGCCACCGCGACGGCCATCGGGAGGCCGGCGATCGCCGCGGCCAGGACGTCGTGGCCCATGACCGACTGGAGGTACACGCCGGTCAGGTACGACATGCCGCCGAGTGCCATCATCCCGATGAGTGCGACGGCGACCGCGCTGCTGAACTGCGCGTTCCGGAACAAGGTGAGATCGAGCAGCGGTGACGCGACTCGCCGCTGGTGGAGCAGGAACGTGATGAGCAGCGCGGCGCCCACCACCCCGGCGAGGACCACGGCTGTCGTGGCACCGTCGCTCGCCACCGTCTTGATCGCGTAGACGAGCGGGAGGATTCCGGCCATCGAGAGCACGACGCCGACGACGTCGAAGGGATCGTTGGTCGCGGCCCGGTACTCGGGGATCAGGCGCGGCCCGAAGACGAACAGCAGGACGAGTACCGGCACGTTGATGAGGAAGACGACGCCCCACCAGAAGTGGTGCAGCAGAACGCCTCCGATGACCGGGCCGACCGCGCTGCCGCCGGCGAACGCCGCGGTCCACACGCCGATCGCGCGACCGCGCTGACGGGCGTCGGAGAACATGTTGGCGATGAGCGACAGGCTCGACGGCAGCAGGGTCGCCCCGCCGATGCCCATCAGGGCACGCGCCGCGATCAGGATCCCGGCCGTGGGTGCGAAGGCGGCGATGACCGAGGCGACGCCGAACAGGCCGGCGCCGGCGAGCAGGATGCGACGACGGCCGATGCGGTCACCGACATTGCCCATCGTGATGAGGAGTCCGGCGATGAGGAACCCGTAGATGTCGAGAATCCACAACTGCTGGGCCGCGGACGGCGCGAGCGCGTCGGTGATCGACGGGATCGCGAGGTACAGCACCGAGACGTCCATCGAGACCAGGAACACCGGGAGGGTCAGCACGGCCAGTCCCAGCCACGTTCGTCGGTCGGCGGCACCCGGGGTGGTCGGGTGTAGCCGGTTCGACGGGTCGAGCTGGGCGGACATCATTGCCTCCTTCGCGGTAGACGACTGCTACCTACGCGTACGGTGTACGCGGATCAGCGTACGGGGATGGGTACGCTGTACGCAATCGCTTTATTCCCGCTCTGAGCAGGAGGAACCGCGCAGTGACGTCCGACACCTCGAAACTGTCGACCGCGACGATCGTGGACGCCGCGATCGCCGTCGCCGACGACGACGGAATCGGCTCGCTGTCGATGCGGCGGGTCGCCGAGAAACTGGGGGTCGGGGCGATGTCGCTGTATCGCCACGTCGCGGACAAGGACGCCCTGTTGCAGGCGATGTCGACCGAGGTGGGACGCCGGTTCCCGTATCCCGTGGACACCCAGCCCGGATGGCGCGCACGGGTGCAGGTCGCCGTCGACGTCGACTGGGAGCTCTACACCCGGCACCCATGGGTCGTCCTGGCCTACTCGTCGCCACGGCACAGCTACGGCGAGGATTCCTTGGCGTGCCTCGACTGGCTCGCGGCCGGGTTCCTGGAACTCGGTGTCGGCATCGAACGAGCCACCGACATGGCGCTGTCCGTCTGGAGTTTCGTCCACGGTGTCGCACTCGTCGCGGTGAGCGATCAACTGCTCCACGACGATTCGCTGCTGCCGTCCGCCGGGCTCGCGGAGGTGATCTCGGGCGAGTCCGAGGTCGAGGTCCCGTCGCACCTCGCTCGTCTGGCCGGCCGGCGCGACGCCGGCCGGCTCCTCGATCCCCGCGCGCGGCTCGACGCCGGAATCGATTATCTCTGTCTGGGATTCGCGGCGTCGGCGGTGTGAGGGGGAGGTCCCGCCCACACCGAGGGCGCCGTCGGTGTCAGCCCGCTGTTCGGCCACCGTCAATGACATAACACTGACCGATGATGTGAGTGGCCTCGTCGGACGCCAGGAAGAGCGCCAGGTTCGCGACCTCGTCCGCGGTACCCAGGCGCCCCTCGGGAGACCGGCTCTCGAGCCTCGCGACGACCTCGTCCGGGGCGCTGTCGAGGATCGGCGTGCGGATCGTGCCCGGCGCGATCGCGTTGACCCGAATACCCTGAGCCGCATACTCATAGCCGGCCTGCCGCGTCATCATCACCATCCCGCCCTTGGAGATGATGTAACCGCTCGAGCCCGGGGTCGCCCGGAAGCCGCCGGTGGAGGCGGTGTTCACGACCGACCCCCCGCCGCTGGCCAGCATCAGGCGGAGACCGGCCTGCAGCACGAGGAACGCACCGCGGAGATTCACGCTGTGGACCTTGTCGAAGACCTCGATCGGGTACTCGTGCAGCGGGGTGTTGGACGCTCCGCCGATACCCGCGTTGTTCACCAGGATGTCGAGGCCACCGAACCTGGACTGCGCCTCGGCCTCCAGCGCGGCAACGTCGCTGTCGATACTGACGTCGCATCGGAACGGGACGATGAACTCCGAGTCACGTGCGACAGCATCGACCCCCTCATTGACGTCGGCCGCGAGGACGGTGGCGCCTTCGGCGGCGAAGCGCAGCGCGATTGCCCGCCCGATCCCTGAACCGGCACCGGTGACGATTGCGGACTTCCCCAATAGACGGTTTGTCATTTCTCAACTCCTGATGATTGCGAACGACCTGTCGTCCGTTCGGCGATTTCTGTGACACCGACTGTCATGTCGTGCAATCATACATCTGATTGAAGAGCTGCCCAGGTCTCCGGCGCCGTCGGTCGACGACTCGAAACACGATCACATGGAGAAGGTGATGCGAATGAATGCCGAACTCGATCACAGAACCGGCGCGGCAGGCGCCGGTGTAGTCGACGAGCACTTCCTCGAACCACACGTCGAACTGCTGTCGCGCGCCGAGATCGAGGCCGAGCAGGAGCGGCGGGTATTGGATCTCGTCGATTACGCCTGGGCCAATTCCGGCTTCTACCGGGAGTTCTGGGGTGCCGCGGGAGTGACTCCCGCGGACATCACGTCGATCGCGGATTTCTCCGAGAAGATCCCGCTGATGACCAAGGACGACATCCGGGCGTACCGCGATCGGACGGGTGATTCCTTCGGCGGCCTCCTGTGTGTACCCCCGAGCGAATTGACGTCTGTGGTCACGAGTTCGGGCACATCCGGTGAACCGGAGCTGATGGCCGAGGTGTGGAGCGAGATCCCACCCATCCCCGCCGTGTGCCTTCGCGACATGTGGGAGTGGGGTCTGCGTCCGGGCGATCGCGTGATCGCCGCCGCGGGGACTTTCAAGAACTACTGGGACACGCTGTATTCCGCCATGGGTGTCGTACCGGTCTACGTCGACTCATGGATCGGCAACGCCGAACGCCTGCTGCAGATGATCCACAAGTACGAGGTGTCCTACGTCCAGCTGGTGATGCCACTGGTCCGCGAGCTGGAGTCGTTGGAACACGACTACGACATGCGGGAAATGCTGTCCAGCCTCAAGTTCGCGGCGTTCGCCGGACAACCGATGGGGGACGCTCTGCGCCGTAAGGTCACCGAGGACTGGGGCGTGCGCATCGCGATGTACACCAGCGCCGGTGATTGCGGGTTGGCCTGGGAGGGCACCGATCTCGACGGAATGTACCTGTGGGAGGACACCATCCTCCCCGAGGTCATCGATCCGATGTCCTTGCGCGCCGTCGACGACAACGAGATCGGTGAACTCGTCTGCACCGATTTCGACAATCGGGTGGCGCCCTACATCCGCTTCAGGTCCGGTGACCTCGTACGTCGCACGAGGTCGACGTCCCGTCTCGGGCGCAACCACTCGCGTATGTGGGTGATCGGACGGATGGGCGACCAGCTCGTGGTCGCGGGTAAACCCGTGGTGGTCGCCGAGATCTGGCGGATGCTGGAGGTGTTTCCGGAGACGAGTGACGCTCTGTTCCAGATCATCAAGCACGCGACGACGATGGATCGACTCCGCATCCGCGTCGGTTATGCGCCGGAGGTGACCGACGACCCGGGTGAGCTCGAATCCCGGATCGTGCACACACTCGAGTCGTCGCTCGGGGTCGGGACAGACCTGCACCTGATGACGACCGACGAGATCTTCACGTACTGCTCCAGCGTCGCAAAGTTCCCCAGGGTGGCCAAGAAATGACACGTTCATCGATGATCCAGGCGACGCACCTTATCGCGCGTGCCCCGATCCACGGCATCGTCGTGACCGAGATCGGCGGCGTCGACTTGGAGTACGAGATCAGTTGGGACGACTACGAGAGCGACTGCGCATGGGCGCGCACCGTCGTCGCCCGCGCCGGCATCGGATCGGGAGATCTCGTCCTCAGCATCACCCCGAACCACGAATTGCCGTGGACAGGGCCGTTCATCCGCGCATTCCGTGAGGTCGGTGCGACGTACGTCCCCGTCGAGCAACACGGCTGGGACGCGCCGCGGTTCACCTCGATGCTGAAAAGGCTGCCCATCACGGTGGTCTTCGGACTCCCGTCGGAGACGCTGGACGCGATCTCCGCCGATGCCGACACCGTTGCGCTGCTCGCGTCGAAGCCCCGTCTCATCTGGGCCCGTCCCGGCGCTCATCGGACCCTGCGACGCCAAGGGGTGGACTGCCACCCGATGTCACCGATCGGCCCGGCGATGGGCATCGGCCTTCCGGGCTCGGGTGACGCCATGTACGTCGACGGCTCTCAGTGGGAGGTCGCTGCGGGATCGCACGGGTTGGTGGTCTCGGGAACGGAGCGACGTTCCTCCCGGCTCACCGACATCGCGACCGGGCTCACCGGGGTGGTCGATCGCTCCGGGTCGGACATCCTCGTCACGTTGTGAGGATCGGCGCTGGTGCCGGCGGTAGCGTCGCCGTATGACAGAGCGCTCTCCAGGCACACCGACCACCAGCGTCACGGCGGGGTTGCGCGAACGCCGGACCGAGGCGATTCGCGTTGCGCTGACCGACACCGCGTTGAAACTGTTCGACAAGTCGTCGTTCGACGCCGTGTCGGTCGGGGACATCGCAACGGCCGCGGGCATGTCGGAACGCACCTTCTTCCGGTACTTCCAGTCGAAGGACGACGTCGTCCTGCAGTACGAGCGAGCGCTCGACGCCCGCCTCGTCGACGCGTTGGCCCACCGGCCTCCCGCCGAGCCGCCGCGGATCGCACTGATGAACGCGTACATCGAAACCGCCGACACACCACCTCGGCATCGGGACAAGGTGCGTCGGCGCGGACGCCTCCTGTCGGCGTCGCCCGGCCTACGGAGCCGCGCATTGGGAGAGCGGCAGTCGCGTGTCGACGCGATCACCGGTGTCCTGCAACAGCGATACGGCGACGAGATGGGACCCGACGAGGAGTGGGCACTGCGCATTCTCGCCGTCGCGATGTCCGCGGTGGCCACCGAAGCGTGGACCACCTGGGTCGAGGGCTCCGGTGCGAGCAACCCGGCCGACACGCTTCGGCGTGCATTCGCCATCGCCGGGTCTCGATGGGCCGAGGGCTGGGACGGTCCTGCGGAGGGGGACTCGTAGTCCGTAACCCGCTCCGGGACAGCAACAATCAATCGATCAGGGCCGCATCCAGTGGATTGCGGCCCTGAGTCGTTCCTGCCCGGACAGCCATTGACAGCCACTGACATATAGTTATATAAATCATCAAAGGCTGGCCAAGCGACGAGAAGGAGCGGACCGTGACCGTGCTGACCGAACTGGACGCAACTGCGTTGGACGACTGGATCGGTGACCGACTCCCCGGTTTCGGCCAGGAGCTCTCGGTGGAGCGGATGGCGCCGGGCACCGGGGTCGCCAACGAGTTGTTCTGGCTGAGACGTGGCACCGCCGTGTGGGTGCTTCGTCGCCCACCGGCCGTCACGAACACCCCGGGGGCATCGGACATGACCCGCGAGTGGTCGATCCTGACGGCGCTCGAGGGCTCAGACGTGCCGCACCCGACCCCGTTGTTGTTCGGCGATGCCGAGGGCTGTCCGATGTCCGTGCCGTTCCTCATCATGGGTGCGGTTGACGGCTTCACCCCCGTCGGGACGCTGCCGAGTCCCTACACCTCGCCCGCAGCACGTCGAGACCTGGCATTCGCGATGGTCGACGCCGCAGCGGATCTGGGGCGCATCGACTACGTCCACCGCGGTCTCGCCGATCTCGGGAGGCCCGCCGGCTTTCTCGAGCGACAGGTCTCCCGGTGGAGCCGACAGGTGGACAGCTACCGCACGCGGGACATCCCCGGTTACAGCGCACTCGCGGCCTGGCTGGACGACAACCGTCCGGCCGACAACGAGGCCGGACTGATGCACGGCGACTACAGCCCGTTCAACGTCATGGCATCGCCGCACGACACCACGCGACTCGCCGCTGTGATCGACTGGGACACCGGCACGATCGGTGATCCGCTGCTCGACATCGCCCACCTGCTGGCGCGCTGGACCGAACCCGGTGAGGAGCCGGCCATCGGCACCTGGGACATCGGTGACGGGGTGGCGGCGCTCCGTGAGGGCTTGCCCACTCGGCGTGAGATGGCAGAGCGGTACGCGCAGCGGTCCGGCCGAGACCTCGCCGAACTCCCGTTCTATCAGGCGCTGGCCCTGTTCAAGCTGGCGTCGATCCTCGAAGGTCGTGTCGGGCGCGCGGCGTCGCCGAGCCAAGCAGCCGAATGGTCCCGCATGGTGGATCGGCTCGTCGATTTCGGCCGGCAGTTCGCCTCGGGTGCACGCCGATGACGCCGGCGCCCGTACCGGGCTCATTCGATCTGACCGGTCGAGTCGCGGTCGTCACCGGAGGCAGTCGGGGGATCGGATTCGCGATCGCCGACGCCCTGTCACAGGCGGGTGCGTCCGTCGTGATCGCGAGCCGCAAGCTGGACGCGTGCGAACGCGCGGCGTCGACGATCCACACCGGCACCGGGAACCCCACCTCCGCAGTCGCCTGTCACGTCGGCCACTGGGACGATTGCCAGAACCTGCTGGACGCCGTGACATCGGAGTTCGGACGCTGCGACATCCTCGTCAACAACGCGGGGATGTCTCCGCGGTACGAGTCGCTCGTCTCGGTGACGGAGGAGTACTACGACAAGGTCGCCGCCGTGAATCTCAAGGGACCCTTCCGCCTCAGCGCTCTCTTCGGAGAGTTGATGGCCGCGAACGGGCGCGGGAGCATCATCAACGTCAGCACCATCGGTTCGCTTCGACCCGGTGCGGATGAGCTCGTATACGCCTGCGCGAAGGCCGGATTGAATGCCCTGACGGTCGGTCTCGCCGAGGCCTACGGACCGCATGTGCGTACGAACGCGATCCTTCCGGGCGGCGTGGCCACGGACATAGCCGCCAACTGGCCGCCGGGGATGCTGGACGAGGCGATCTCCGGGACGCCGCTGAACCGCATCGGGACGCCCGACGATTTCGCCGGCGCCGCAACCTGGTTGGCGAGCGATGCCTCAGCGTTCGTGACCGGCGCACTGATCCGGATCGACGGCGGACGGTATCGCCAGACCAGTTGAGGTCGGCACTCCGCACACCCACCCACCACCACGGAGCCACATCATGATCGACTTTTCCATTCCGGCCGAGACCACGGCTCTCCGAGCCCGGGTCGCCGAGTTCATCGACACCGAAGTCCTCCCCTACGAAGAACAGGTCGGACAGCGACCGTTCGCCGACATCGTCGCCGAGTTGCAGAAATCGGCTCGAGCCGCCGGTCTGTGGTGCCCGTTCATCCCGGTTGCCTGGGGCGGAATGGGGTTGGGGCACGTCGACAATGCCGTCATCCAACTGGAGATCGGCCGCACACCCCTCGCCGCGTGGGCGATGAACTGTATGGGACCGCAGGACGCGACGATGCTGACCCTGCTCGAGCTGGGCACGGAGGAGCAGAAGGAGAAGTACCTCCGCCCGCTCGTGAACGGTGAACTCCGCGTCTGCTTCGCGATGACCGAGAAGGCGGCCGGGGCGGACGCGACCGGGATGCAGACGCTCGCCGTCGAGGACGGGTCCGACTGGATCATCAACGGGGAGAAGTGGTTCGCCAGTGGTGCGAGCCGTTCGGACCTCGTCCTGCTGATGGCCAAGACGGATCCCGATGCCCCGCGGCACCGGCAGTTCACGACCTTCCTCGTCGAACTGCCCTGTGACGGGTTCGACATCGTGCGTGACGTGCCCACACTGCACGACAGAGTCGAACCGAGCTGGAACGGCGAATTCGTGACGGGCCATGCCGAGATCACCCTGACCGACGTGCGCGTCCCGTCCGGCAACATCCTCGGCGAACGCGGTGGCGGGTTCGCATCCGGCCAGCATCGTCTCGGGTACGGACGCATCCGGCACGGGATGTGGAGTATCGCGCGCGCCCAACAGGCCCTCGATCTCGCCACCGAGAGAGTGCTGTCCCGCAGCACATTCGGAAAGCCGCTCGGCGACCGTCAGGGTGTCCAGTGGATGCTCGCGGACTGCGCGCGCGACCTGTACATCGCGCGGTTGATGGTCCTCCACATCGCCTACTGCATGGAACACGGGATCGACATCTCGCAGGAGAATTCGATGGCCAAGAACTTCATCGCGGACATGCTGAGCAAGGTCGTCGACACCGCCCTGCAACTGCACGGGTCGTTGGGGTACACGATGGACACCCCTCTCGCCGCGTGGTACGCGGAAGCGCGCATGCAGCACCTGGTCGACGGGCCGGATGAAGTCCACCGTTGGCGAGTCGGCAAGAAGGTCCTCGCGGCGTTCGAAGAACACGGGACGACCGCGCCGGCCGCCGGCGGCAACTTGTTCTGACACCACACCATCCGTCCGCCCACACAGCCCTGATCGAGGAACCCGATGTCTTCTGGACGCGCTCCCATTCACCCCTCATCCAGCGCCGCAACGGATCTGACCGTCGAACAGATCTCGGCCCGCCTCGATCGGTTACCGCTGCGCGGTGTGAGCAGACGGATACTGCTCGTGATGGGGGCGGCCTTCTTCTTCGACCTCGCCGACCAGAGCATCCTCGGCATCGTGGCCCCGACGCTCCGCGCCCAACTGGGCTTCGAACTCGGCGACATCGCTGTCCTCGTGTCATGTACGTACGCAGGGTTGTTCCTCGGTGCGGTACTCGGCGGCCGCGCCGCAGACCGGTTCGGACGTATTCCCGTCATCATCGCGGCCCTGACGACTGCATCCGTGGGCTCGGGACTGCATGCCCTGACAGAGACCCTCGGTGTCTTCATGGCCCTGCGGGTGTTCGCCGCACTCGGAATGGGCGCACTTTTCGTGACGGCCCTGTCCTACGTCGTCGAGATCAGTCCGCTGCACCGCCGCGGGTCACGGACCGCGCTGACCTACTTCGCGGGAATGTGCGGATCGGCCGTCATCGCCACGTTGTCCCGCTTCATCATTCCCAGTGGGCCGGACGGGTGGCGTGTCTTCTTCGCGCTCGGCGTGTTCGGTGTGCTGGTCGTCCCGTTCCTGCGCGGGATTCCCGAGTCACCGCTGTGGCTCCACAGTCGGGGACGATTCGACGACGCCGAAGCGGCGCTGACACGACTCGAGCGTGGCACTGCGAAGCTGGAACCACTCCCGCCGGTCGAGACCACCGAGTCCAACGCGTCCGTCCAGGTCCAGGACGAGAACAGTTCGGGACGATGGCAGGACTTGTTCCGCGGCAGCCTGTTGCGGACGACCATCCTGCTGTGCCTCATCTGGATCGTGTACGCGTCGATCACGCAGACCTTCAGCAGTTGGCTGCCGACGATCCTCCAACTCCGGGGCTTCAGTGGTGAGTCGCTGCTGACGATCAACGCGATCGCGATCTACGGCTCGCCCCTGGGATGTCTGCTCGCGTTCTTGATCGCGGATCGCGTCTCTCGCCGAGTCCTGATGGTGGGCACCGCCATCGGGGCGGCTGTCTGCACCGCGATCTACGGCGCCGTGCCCGTGGCCGGCATCATCGCGGGTGCCGCATTCGGACACTTCGTCATGATCGCCTGGTTCGCTCCGCTTCTCGCGGCGCTCATGGCGGAGAGCTTCCCGAGCAGCCTGCGATCAACCGGCAGTGGGCTGGCCTTCGGCGCCGGGCGTATGAGCAACATCGTGGTCCCCTTCACGTTGTCGGCCGCGCTGACCGCGCTCGGCCCCTCGTTCGTCGGGTGGTACATGACGCTCGGCTGGCTGGTCGTCGCGGCGGCAGTGGCGGTGCTGATGTCGAGTCGCGCCGGCGCAACGCAGACTCTCGGTCGCGAATCCGAGCGGTAGGGACCGGACCGGCGGATCTCCGAACCACCGTCACCCGGCAGATGCGCCGGTGTCACATGGCATGCGGGAAGACCGTCAGCATGTGCGCGCCGAACCACGAGCTACCCACCACGATGGGCACGACGACGAGGCCCGCGGCAGCCGGTCGCATCCGGGCGAGCGCCATCGCCAGTGGGATCAGCAAGACGAACGCGGGTAGGAGCAGTCGCGGCCGGCTCATCATCAGCCCGCTCGACAGCACGATCTGCGCGACGAGCAGCGAACCGTACAGCAGGACCGGCCACGGCATCCGAGACCACACCGCGACGCCCAGCATCACCAGCGTGCTCAGGACGATCCACGATGTGGCCACCGGTGCGATCTCCGCCGAATGCACGAGCATCTCGTTGACGAAGCGGAACGCGGCCGCGCCCCAGTCGAATTGGGTGTCCCAACCGTCGGTCTGGATCCGGAACCACCCGGTCGGTGATCCGGTGTGCGCCCACACCACACTCAGGTAGGCGAGGTAGCCGAGTGGGCTGATCACGATGGCGACGATCGCGCGGACCCGCACCCCTCTCGGCACGGCGGTCCCGCGTGCCTGCCACAGGAACACCACGGCCGCGAGCATCACGACCCCGATCAGGACCGCTGCCGTCGGCCGGCACAGCCCGCAGATCGCCGCCACGGCGCCGGCGAGGAGCCAGCGTTTCTCCAGCACCCCGACCAGCGCCCACACTGCGAGCGCACAGAACAGGGCCTCGGTGTAGGCCATGTTCAGCACGATCGACATCGGCGTCGCCGCGAAGAGCGCCACCAGGAACAAACCGGTTCCGCGCTCGGGCGCCGGGCCGATCGGTGACCGGCGCGCCATGAGCCGCGCGCACACCATGCCCAGCCGTGCCGCGCCGACCGCGGCCACGCACCCGAGGACCAGGTTCACCGTGACCGCGGCACCGAAGGGGCTCAGGCCCGGCAACTTCGCGATCAGACCGACCAGATACGGGTAGCCCGGAAAGAACGCGTACGCGGTGTCGGCCGTGTGCAGACCCCGTGCGTCCGTCAGGGCGTAGGGCACGCCGTCGTAGCCGTGGGTCGCGATCGCGATCATCCACTGTCCGTCCCACACCGCCAGGGAATCGCCCAGCGTGGTGCCCCGGAGGTCGGCGAACCGGGCCAGGACCAGGATGCCGACGGCCCGGATGACGAGGAAGACGACCAGTGCGTCGAGCCACCAGCGATAGCTACGGAGTCCGGCGGGCGACGAGCTCAGCGGACCGAAGAACGCGGTGGTCGCCGCCCTCAGCCGACGACCCGTCCCGGCGGACACGCCTCCGGCTGTCGCCACGTCGTCGTCGGTGCGGCGTCCGGTCCGACCATCGGCGCCGCCTCCGGTATCGCCGACGTCGGTAGGGGAGGCCACGCGAGAGATCCTAGAGCGGATCGGATCGCCGCGGCCCGGACGGGGCAGACAGAGACCAGGTCAGGGCATCCTCAGACTCCCCGGTAAGGTTGTCCCGGCAAGTTGACGTCTATCGACCGGCACTCTGGCCGGCGGGAGGTAACTCGACGTGGCCCTCGTGGTGCAGAAGTACGGCGGATCCTCGGTCGCAACGGCCGAACGCATCCGTCGCGTCGCCGAGCGCATCGTCGAGACCAAGAAGCAGGGCAACGACGTCGTCGTGGTCGTGTCGGCGATGGGCGACACCACCGACGAACTGCTCGACCTCGCCCAGCAGGTCAATCCGGCGCCACCGGCCCGCGAGATGGACATGCTGCTGACCTCCGGTGAGCGCATCTCGAACTCACTGGTGGCCATGGCGATCAGCTCGATGGGCGCGCAGGCGCAGTCGTTCACCGGTTCCCAGGCCGGTGTGATCACGACGAGCAGCCATGGCAAGGCCAAGATCATCGACGTCACGCCCGGACGTGTCCGCAGCGCCCTCGACGAGGGCAAGATCGTGCTGGTCGCCGGCTTCCAGGGCGTCTCGCAGGACACCAAGGACGTCACGACGCTGGGCCGTGGTGGCTCCGACACCACCGCGGTCGCGCTCGCGGCGGCGCTCGAGGCCGACGTCTGCGAGATCTACACCGACGTCGACGGCGTCTACTCGGCGGACCCGCGCATCGTGCCCGACGCCCGGCGCCTCGACACCGTCAGTTTCGAGGAGATGCTCGAACTGGCCGCCTGTGGTGCCAAGGTGCTGATGCTGCGCTGCGTCGAATACGCCCGCCGCTACAACGTTCCCGTTCACGTGCGCTCGTCGTACTCGACCAAACCCGGCACCGTGGTGACCGGATCGATGGAGGACATCCCCGTGGAAGAAGCCATTCTCACCGGCGTCGCACATGACCGCAGCGAGGCCAAGATCACCGTCGTCGGACTCGACGACAAGCCCGGTTACGCGGCGCGGGTGTTCCGCGCCGTCGCCGACGCCGAGATCAACATCGACATGGTGCTCCAGAACGTCTCGAAGGTCGACACCGGCAAGACCGACATCACCTTCACCCTCCCGCGCGAGCTCGGACCGCTCGGGGTGGAGAAGCTCACCAAGCTCCAGGAGGAGATCGGCTTCACCGACCTGCTCTACGACGATCACATCGGCAAGGTGTCGCTCGTCGGCGCGGGTATGAAGTCGCACCCGGGCGTCACGGCCACTTTCTGTGAGGCCCTGAGCGAGGCCGGCGTCAACATCGAGCTGATCTCCACCTCGGAGATCCGCATCTCGGTGCTGTGCCGCGACACCGAACTCGACGACGCGGTGCGCGCGCTGCACGCCGCCTTCGATCTCGGCGGCGAAGAAGAAGCCGTCGTCTACGCCGGAACGGGGCGATGAGGATGGGTGTACGTATCGGAGTCGTGGGTGCGACCGGTCAGGTCGGCGCCGTCATGCGAACGCTGTTGGCGGAGCGCAACTTCCCCGCCGACGAGGTGCGGTTCTTCGCATCGTCGCGCTCGGCGGGCAAGAAGCTGCCCTGGGGCGACGGCGAGATCGTCGTCGAGGACGCCTCGACGGCGGACCCGTCCGGGCTCGACATCGCCCTCTTCTCCGCGGGCGCCACGATGTCGCGCGAGCAGGCCCCCCGTTTCGCCGAGGCGGGCGTGACCGTCATCGACAACTCCTCGGCGTGGCGTAAGGACCCCGATGTGCCACTGGTGGTCTCGGAGGTCAACGGCGAGCTGGCGAAGAACCCGCCGAAGGGCATCATCGCCAACCCGAACTGCACCACCATGGCCGCCATGCCGGTGCTCAAGCCGCTGCACGACGAGGCCGGCCTGCAGCGCCTCATCGTCTCCAGCTACCAGGCGGTCTCGGGCAGCGGGCTCGCGGGCGTGGAGGAACTCGCCGGCCAGGTGCGGGCGGTCGCCGACGATGCCGAGAAGCTCGTCCACGACGGTTCGGCAGTGGACTTCCCCGCTCCGAACAAGTACGTCGCCCCGATCGCGTTCAACGTCATCGCGCTCGCCGGGTCGCTCGTCGACGACGGGTCGGGCGAGACCGACGAGGATCAGAAGCTGCGCAACGAGTCGCGCAAGATCCTCGGTCTCCCCGAGTTGCTCGTCAGCGGAACCTGCGTGCGCGTGCCGGTCTTCACGGGTCACTCCCTGTCGATCAACGCCGAGTTCGCGAACCCGCTGTCGGTGGCCCGGGCACAGGAGATCCTCTCTGCGGCAGCCGGTGTGGAGCTCACCGACGTGCCGACACCGCTCGCCGCAGCGGGCCGGGATGCCTCGCTGGTCGGCCGGATCCGGCAGGACCCGGGTGTTCCCGAGGGGCGCGGCCTCGCGCTGTTCGTCTCGGGGGACAACCTCCGAAAGGGCGCGGCCCTCAACACGATCCAGATCGCCGAACTGCTCGTCTAGAGGAGCTCAGCCGGGTGGCGGACCGTTCTCCTCGGAGACGGCCGCCGCGGCCTCGGTGATGATCGCTCGCATCGACGCCTCCGCGACCTCCGGGTCGCGGAGGCGTATTGCTCTGGCCACGTCGTCGTGCAGCGCGATGGCGGCCGGGTTGGGGGTCGCCGGCATCATCCCGTGATGGGTGCGTCCGGCCAGGATCTCGTTCACCACACCGGTGAGTGAGCGGAACATCTCGTTGCCGCTCGCCTCGAGCAGCGTTCGGTGGAAGACCTTGTCGGCCAACAGGTACGACTCCAGGTCACCGTCGCGTCCGTGTACCGACATGTCCGACACCGCCGCCGCGAGAATGCGGCAATGATGTTCGTCGGCCCGCTCGGCCGCCAGTGCCGCCGCCACCGGTTCGAAGCCTCGCCGCAACTCTGACAGAGTCGCCAGGAACTCGGCGCGGTCGGCGCCGTCGAGGCGCCACCGGATCAGCCGGGGGTCGAACACGCTCCAGCGGGCCCGCGGCTGGATGGTGATGCCGACGCGACGTCTGGACTCGACGAGCCCCATCGACTCGAGAACCCGGATCACCTCGCGTGACACCGTCCGGGAGACGCCGTGTTCGGCGCTGATGGACTCGAGGGTCAGTACGCTCCCGGCCGGCTGTGCTCCCGAGACGATGCGTCTACCGATGGCGGCGAGGATCCCATCGTGACGCTCGCCCGCGTTCCGTGTGCCCTGACTCACTGTTTCATCTTCTCATTCGTCGAGGTCTTGCTGAATCTGCGTACTTAATGACGACCGGGCTTGCAAAAGTATGATCATTGAGGCAGCCTACGTGATCAGCAGCACAGTGTCGTGAGGAGTGAACATGCGATCGCCCGTAGTCGTCATGGGGGTGTCGGGGTCCGGGAAGTCGACGGTCGGAGCCGCGCTGGCACAGCGCCTGAGAGTGCCGTTCGCCGACGCTGACGACTTCCACCCCGCAGCGAACATCGCCAAGATGTCGGCGGGGCAGCCGCTCGACGACGACGATCGTCGACCCTGGCTCGAATCGATCGGCGAGTGGCTTGCCGAGCACGGCGACGGCGGGGTCATGAGCTGTTCCGCCCTCAAACGGAACTACCGTGACCGCCTCCGTGAGCACGCGCCGACGACACTGTTCGCGCATCTGGCCGGCTCGGTCGACGTCATCGCTCGACGCCAGGCATCGCGGCCGGGGCACTTCATGCCCCCGGCGCTCCTCGCGTCGCAGTTCGAGACCCTGGAACAGCTGACCGGAGACGAACGCGGCCTGACCGTCGACGTGGACCAGAGCGTGGACGCCATCGTCGACGAGCTGGTCGCGTCCCTCCCGGAAGATCCCAACTCGAACGACCCGGACCCTGACGGCGAGGAGAACTGACGATGTTGCCGACCACCACGATCCTGGCCGCCGGCGCGGATCTACCCGAACCCGTTGCCCCCGGCTGGCAACTCATCGTCGCGGCGCTGGCCGGTATCGCCGTCATCGTCGTCGCGATCACGATCGCGAAGGTCCACCCCTTCCTCGCTCTGGTGGGCGGCGGCGCGACCGTCGGCATCGTCGCGGGTGAGTCCATCCCGACCGTTCTCGAGTCGTTCACCGCCGGATTCGGCACCACCGCAGCAGGTGTCGGCATCCTGATCGCACTCGGCGCCATGTTCGCCAAACTCCTCGCGGATTCGGGCGGTGCCGACGAGATCGTCGACACGATCGTCGGTCATGCGTCACCCCGGATGCTGCCGTGGGCGATGGCCCTCGTCGGCGCCATCATCGGGCTGCCGATGTTCTTCGAGATCGGTCTCGTGCTGTTGATGCCGGTGATCTACCTGGTGGCCCGGCGCTCGGGTCTCGGTCTGATCCCGATCGGCATACCCGCGCTGGCCGGTCTCTCGGCGATGCACGGCTTCGTCCCGCCGCACCCGGGCCCGCTCGTGGCGATCGACGCCCTCGGTGCGGACCTGGGCACGACACTCGGACTCGGTGTGCTGGTGGCCATTCCGACCATCATCGTCTCCGGGCCCCTGTTCGGGGTGCTCGCGGGCCGGTGGGTGACGGTCGAGGCACCGACGACCTTCGACGTCGATCCGGCCGACGGTCCGACGACGAAGCGCCCCTCGTTCGCGATCACCATGTTCAGCGTCCTGCTGCCCGTCGTGCTGATGCTGGGCAAAGCATTGGCCGAGATCTTCATCGCCGACGAGGATCAGCCCGTGCGCAAGGTCCTCGACATCCTCGGCACACCGCTCATCGCGCTTCTGATCGCCGTCATCGTCGCGATGTTCACTCTCGGACGGGGTTCCGGCATGGACCGCGAGACGATCTCGAAGTGCACGGGCGCGGCCCTGCCCGCCATCGCGGGAATCCTGCTCATCGTCTCCGCGGGCGGCGGCTTCAAAGAGGTTCTCGTCGACACCGGAATCGGCACACTGCTGGCGGACTGGGCGACGGGCGCGAACGTCTCGGTGCTCCTGCTCGCATGGACCCTCGCGGCACTGATCCGCCTGGCAACCGGGTCGGCGACCGTTGCGACGATCACCGCGTCGTCGTTGATCCTGGGGCTGGTCGATGGGATGGGTTCGGGAGAGCTCTCACTGGTCGTACTGGCGATCGGTGCCGGTTCGGTGTTCCTGTCCCACGTCAACGACGCCGGTTTCTGGCTGGTGAAGGAGTACTTCGGGATGACCGTCGGACAGACCTTCAAGGCCTGGTCGATGATGGAGACGGTCCTCTCGGTGTCCGGACTGATCGTGGTGCTCGCCCTCGGCCTGGTCATCTGAGCGTGCGCGGCAGCGCCTGAAATCCGCCCCTGACAACCGCCCTCAGGACCCAGGCCGTCGACATATCGTCGTCGAGCAGGTTGTGGAGGGTGGATTTCAGGGGCGGATTTCTGCGCGGGCTCGGACCGACCGGCACCCCGCTGACCGACTCAGCGGTATCCCGCGGCCGTCGACGGCGCGGACGAACTCGTGGTCTCCGGGTCGGCTTGTCCCACATCGGGATCGCGGTCCGGTGGGGCTGAGGTCGAGGGCGTGGAGGGAGCCGAAGACGTGGCGGCCGACGGGCTCGACGGGGTGTCGTGCCGCGGTTGCCGCACCTCCCGGAGACGTCACCGTACCCGGGGTGGCGCATGAGGAGGCGAGCACGCTCTTGATGATCCGGTGCGTGAGGGTCGGGGTCGGCGACGTCCAGTTGGTGCCCACGCGGGTGAACACCGACACCGTCGTCGAACTGGGCAGCAAGACGAGCACACCCCCGGGGCGACACCAGTCACCTGACTCAAGTTACTGTGCGGTAGGTTACAGTTCCATGAACGGGAGGTCGGGGAGAATCGTGACTCATCGCAGCACTTCGAGACGGATCGTCGGTATCGCCGGGGCGCTGGTGGCGGCCTGCGCGGCCTCATTGATCCCGGCGGCGGTCGGTGCCGCGGCGGCGGGGAACTTCTACACCCCGCCGGCCCGGTTCGCGTCCGAGCCGGGTTCGGTGATCCGCAGCCAGCCGACTCCGCTGCTGCTCCAGATCCCCGGAATGACCGGCCAATGGCCGGGGACGGCCCGCACGGTGATGTACACCTCGCGTCTCCAGGACGGGACGCCCACCCCGGTCACCGGCACCGTCGTCGAGCCGACGGCGCCGTGGCGCGGCAAGGGTCCGCGACCGACGCTGGTCGTCGGGTCGGGGACGATCGGTCAGGGCGACCAGTGCGCTCCGTCGAAGCTGATGGGTCTGCCGCTGGCGGTCGACCTCACGAAGCCCAGCATCGGCGTGAACTACACCGCGCCGGAGATGTACTACATGCTCGTCCACGGTGTCCGTGTCTTCATCACCGACTATGTCGGCATGGGTACGCCCGGCGTCCACACCTACGTCAATCGGGCCGAATCCGGACAGGCGATGCTCGACGGTGCGCGGGCCGCGCTCGACGTCTCGGGTGCGCCCGCCGATGCGCCGGTCGGCTTCGCCGGGTACTCGCAGGGTGGGGGAGCCGCGGCGTCGGCCGCCGAACTCGCCGAGACGTATGCGCCCGAACTGAACGTCCGGGCCACCTACGCCGGCGCGCCCCCCGCCGACCTCGAGAAGGTCATCCCGGCCATCGACGGCACCACGATCGCCGGGGCGATCGGTTTCGCCATCAACGGATTGACCGAGCGATACCCGGACGTCGCCGACGTGGTGCGACGCGAGACCAACCCGACCGGCAAGGCCGCTCTGAAGCAGATCTCGACCAGCTGCATCGGCGATATCATCCCGGCGTTCGGTTTCCGCCGCGTCGAGACGTGGACCCGTACCGGGGAGACGCTGTCGGCCCTCATCGCACGGTCCCCGGGTCTGCAGGATGTGGTCCGGGACCAGCGGATCGGGCGCCTCAAGCCGAATGCGCCCGTCTTCGTCGAAGGCGGACTGCACGACGACGTGATCCCGTACGGCCAGGTCGCGCAACTCGCCGCGGACTGGCGGGCACAGGGTGCCGACGTCACCTTCGTCACCGATCCCACCCCGCCCATCCTGACGAAGTCGATCGTCAACCATGTCGTGCCCATGCTCGGCACGTTCGTTCCCGGCATGGAATTCGTCCTGACCGAGTTCCGGAAATAGGCCGGACGGTGCCGCACGCTCGTCGACGCTGGAGGCCCGCCGGGGCGAGTGGCAGGATCGGGGCATGACGGATCCGCAGGACCCGACCGGTGGTGCGTCCGGCGACCCAGCCGGCCGTGACCCAGCCGGCCGTGACCCAGCCGGCCGTGACCCAGCCGGGCCTGACCCCGACCGTGTCCCGACCCAGGCCGAGCTGGACGCCGAAGACCTGGCCGCCCTCGAACGATCCTCGCGCGATCGGGACCTGGCTGCGCTCTACCCGGCACGGCCGGGTGATCCGGGACCGCCGCCGGACGCGCTCGCGGTGCATGCGCGCCTCGCGTGGTGGGGCGCTGCCGTGATCGGGCTCGTGCTGACGATCTACGGCTTCTTCAACCTGGGGACCATCACCGACGATCTGCGTGGCCGGCTGCTCGAGGGTGTGGTCGCAGATCCGGCGAACTCCGCTCCGGAGAGCGAGGTCGACACACTCGCCGGATTCTTCCCGCCGTTCATGCTGGCGATGATCGTCGTCGTGCTGGCCATCGAGTACGCATGTCTGGTGGCCGCCGCGACCCAGCACAGCCGCCATCTCCGCAACTTCTTCCTGGCAGCCGTCGTCGTGCATCTGCTGTGCATCCCCGTCGGCGTCGACCTTCTGTTCCGGTACCCCGACGTGTCGTCGAGCATGGTCGTCCTCAGCTACGTCCAGTTCGGCCTCCTGGTCGTCGCTGCCCTCTGCACCCTCCGGCGCCCGGTCAACCAGTGGTTGCCGGAGTCGACCCGGATGAAACCCACACGGGTGATGCGCGGACGCTAGTGGCGTGCCGACGTCGCACGCCGGTGTCGTGATCATCACCCCGCGGGCGACGGTGTCGCCGGAATGTTCCGCGGACGGGGTGGGTTGGAACAGGCGATCAGGGGCTACACCGGTTCGGCGGTCACCGTTCACGTGTGATCGCACCGCAGCCCTTGCCGCACAGCGGCAGTCGGATCACGACTGCACGCAGCTATGACAAGAAGGGAGTTCTTGATCATGACCACCACCACCCCGATCACGAGCACACTCACCGACGAGCAGCAGTCCGTCGCCGGAAAGGCGCTGCAGGACACTCTCGTCGACCTCATCGACCTGTCGCTCATCGCGAAGCAGGCGCACTGGAACGTGGTCGGCAAGCAGTTCCGCTCGGTGCATCTCGACCTCGATGAACTGGTCACCGTGTCCAGGGAGTTCACCGATGCGGCCGCCGAACGGGCCACCGCGATCGGCGTGAGCCCCGACGGTCGCGCCGAGACCGTCGCGAAGACCGCCCACACCAAGGGATTCGGTGAGGGATGGACCAAGGACAGCGACGTCGTCGAGGCGATCGTCGCCAATCTGAAGGCAGTGGTCGCGGGTCTCCGCGAACGAATCGGGGTCACCGAGCAGGCCGATCCGGTCACCCAGGATCTGCTGATCTCGTTCGCCTCGAAACTCGAACAGCTGCACTGGATGTGGCAGGCGCAGATCGCCTAGCGAGAACGCCTGACCCTCTCACAGCAACGAACCCCCGCCGAGCTCCGGCCCGGCGGGGGTTCGTTGTGTCTCGGATGGCTCGGTCAGTCGACGGACCGCGCGGAGACCCCGGCGTCGGGGTCCGGCACCTCCGACGCCGGACCGTCCGGGTCCGGATCGGTGTCCTCGGTGGCGTAGGAGTCGCTGAAGGACACCCTCGGGGTGGTCGCCGAGTGGTACAGCGCGATTCCCGTGTACACCAGGGTCGCCACGGCGAACATCCCGGTGGCCACGATGGCCGCGACATGCACGACGGTCGCGAAGGCGCCGTCGAGTGGACCCACCGCCAACGCCCCGGCGCCGGCGAGCACAGCGCCGAGCAGCGCCCACGCGGCACTGCGAATCCACGGTGCGACCACCGAGGCGTAGAAGAGCCGTTGGTAGATGGTCAGCGAGAACTCGTCGACCGCGGCCAGCCGTACCTCGTCGTCGCCCGCGAGGTCGCGCAGTTCCCGGGCCAGCTGGGTCTGGCGTTGCAGGGTCGTCGATTCCCGTTCCCGGTATCGCACGAACCCGACGACGCCGAACGCCGTAGCCAAGAGTCCCAACCCGACCATCACACCCCAGTAGTCCACGGCGTTCACGCTACAACTAGAACCTGTTGCAGTCGTGAAGCGGGTCACAGGGTGCCCTCGTCGTGGCCGGTCACGGCCTTGCCCCCGCCGACGGTCGGGCTCGGGGTGCGGGCGCTGCTAGGTTGGGCGACCGTCTGTGCCGGAACGGAGCCGACCGGGAAGAGCCCGGCGCCGCCGGCGCGAGAGGTTCGATGACGAACGGGAGGGATGTGCGGGTGAGGGCTCGGATGATCTGGACGTCGATCCTGTGCGCGGTCGTGGGCCTCGTCGTGAGTGCCTCGGCCACGGGTGTCGGTGCCCATGGGATCGGGCCCTCGGGGAGCGGCGCGTACACGAGCCCGGCTCCGGGTGTCGACGTGCTGTCCGGTCATGCACCGGAGGCGGTCCTGCTCAGTCGCGAGCTGTATGCCCGCTCCGACGAGGCGATCCTGCTGGGTCGCGATGCCCTCGACGACGCCGCCATCCGGACCGCTGCGGCGCGCGTCGCGCAGGACAGGCACGTGCCGGTGCTGGCCGTGACGTCGCAGACGGCGTCGAGCGTCGGTGACGAGCTCCGACGGCTCGGGGTGAACACCCAGGTCCGTCTCGGCCGGGTCGAGGGCGTGTCGGACTCGCGCTCCGCCGCGGATCTCGACGACCTACGCGGAAACGCTCCGAGGTCGGGGGCCGCCCCGCTGGTGATGCTGACCCGCGACGCCCCAGCCGACGCGATCATGACGGCACGGTCGGCGGCCCGGGTGGTCGAGGTGCCCGTACCGGATCCGCGGGCGACCGCCGAATCGGTGGCCACGATCGAGGCGGCGGCGACCGAACGGACCGCCGTGCGGGCGGTCGGACCCGGGTTCGGCTCGGCCGACGAGTTCGCCCGGCGCGCCGAACAAGCCCGCGGCACACCGCAACTGCCCGGCGGCGGGCAGATCGTCTTCCCGGGCAGGCGGATGGTCGCGCTGTACGGATCGCCGGGCGCGCCCGCGCTCGGTCCGCTCGGACGACAGGGCATCGCGGCGTCGATCGACCGGGTGCGCCGCCTCGCCGCCGACTACCAGCGGGTGAGTGCCGAACCGGTGATCCCGGCATTCGAGATCATAGCCTCCGTCGCATCGGCCGAGCCGGGCCCGGGGTCGACGTACACGAACATGATCGATCCGGAGACCCTCCGGCCGTGGGTCGAGGCCGCCGGCCGCGCCGGGGTCTACGTCACCCTCGATCTGCAGCCCGGGCGGATGGATTTCCTGACGCAGGCGCGTCGCTACGCCGACCTGCTGGCGCAACCCCACGTCGGGCTGGCGCTGGACCCCGAGTGGCGACTCGAACCTGATCAGGTCCACCTCACGCAGATCGGTTCGGTCGGCGCCGAGGAGGTCAACCGGACCTCGGAATGGCTCGCCGGACTCGTCCGAAGCCGGCACCTGCCGCAGAAACTGTTCGTCCTGCACCAGTTCGACGCCGGGATGCTCGACGACCGGCCGGCGATCGTCACCGGTCGCGAGGAACTGCAGGTGGTCCTGCACGCCGACGGACACGGCACACCAGACGTGAAGATGGAAACGTGGCGCAGATTGGTCACCGATCTCCCGGCGGGGATGTGGATGGGCTGGAAGAATTTCTACACGGAGGACAAGCCGACGTTCTCGCCCGCGACCACGCTGGCGGTGCGCCCGTCACCGTGGTTCGTGTCGTACCAGTGACTCTGTGACGTCACCGGGCGGCCCGGACCCGACGGACGTCGTTCGCGGCAGTTCTCCCGCGGGCCCCGGTCGGGACCCGGAGAACTGCTACTCCGCCGGTGGCGGGGCCGCACCGATATGAAGGAGCACCCCGTGGCGACACCCTTGTCCACGCTGCCCGCCGCTGCCGAACTCGCCGCGTGCCCCACGCCGACCGAGCGGGCCGACCCGTTGAAAATCCTCGCGGCACAGGCGCAGAACCGTGTCGCCGACCTCATCCCGGTGCGGCACGCGCGGATGTCGGCCACCCCGTTCACCTTCTATCGCGGTGCGGCAGCCGTGATGTCCGACGATCTGTCGCGAACCCCGAACACCGGGATCATCACGCAACTGTGCGGCGACGCGCACCTCAGCAATCTCGGTCTGTTCTTCAGCCCCGAACGTCGGATGGTGTTCGATCTCAACGACTTCGACGAGACCCATGTCGGTCCGTTCGAGTGGGACGTGAAACGTCTCGCGGCGAGCTTCACGATCGCCGGACGCAACAACGGTTTCGACGACGCGACCAACCGCAAGGTCGCCAAGACCGTCGCCAAGGCGTATCGGCGGGCCATCGCTCGCAGCGCCACCCAGACGACGCTCGAGAACTGGTACGCCGGGATCGACGCCGACGCCTTTCTGACGGACTTCGGACCGAAGCTGGACACGTCGATGAGCGAGCGCACGCAAAAGGCGCTCAAGAAGGCCCGGCATCGTGACAGTGCTCAGGCCCTCGCGAAGCTCTGCGTGGTCGATGCCGACGGGTCCGCGCACATCCGCAGCGAACCGCCGCTGCTGGTGCCGCTGCACGAACGGTTTCCGGCCGAGACCGCCGACATCGTCGCCGAGAGGGTCCGGGAGCGGATCGAGGCCTACCGCGACACCGTGCCGCTGCACGTGCAGGCCCTCCTCGACCAGTTCGAGATCGTCGACATCGCGTTCAAGGTGGTGGGCGTCGGCAGCGTCGGCACGCGGGCATGGATAATCCTGCTCACCGGCAAGGAGATGGGTGACCCGCTGTTCCTCCAGGTCAAGGAGGCGCAGCGGTCGGTTCTCGCCGACCATGTGCCCGCGTCGGGGTTCGACAATCAGGGGCAGCGGGTGGTCGAGGGTCAGCGGCTGCTCCAGGCGACCAGCGACCTGTTCCTCGGCTGGTCGACAGGGACCGACGAGAACGGCGAGCGACGCGACTTCTACGTGCGCCAGCTTCGTGACGGCAAGGGCTCGGTCGTCGTCGAGGCCCTGAGCCCGGACGGGATGAAGTTGTACGCGCAGTTGTGCGGACTGGTCCTCGGTCAGGCCCATGCGCGCACCGCGAGTCGCTCGCAGATCGCCCAGTACCTGGAGACGGCGAGGGGTTTCAGCGACGCCATCGCGGAGTTCTCGATCGGCTACGCGGATCTCAACGACTCCGATCATTCGAGGATGATGGAAGCCATCGGCCGGGGTGAGCTCGAGGTGTACGACCTGGCGGCAGAGGGAAAGAGCTGAGCCGGCCGCAACCGCCTGATTCGACGACAGAGGGGAGATCGCCGGTGGAATCGACTGCGCGAGAGACCGAGACAGCACTGCGGGAGCGGGTGGCCGAGCTGATGCCGCAGGCGAGATCGGATCTCGCGGAGATGGTCGGGTTCCGTTCGGTACACGACCCCGACCAGTTCCCGGTCGAGGAGTGCGACGGGATGGTCGACTGGCTGCTGGAAGCGTTCCATGCCGTCGGTGTCGAGGACGTCACCGCACACGTGACCAGCGACGGCAGCAAGGCGATCACCGGGTCCATTCCCGGCCCGGACGGTGCGCCGACCGTCCTCCTCTACTTTCACCACGACGTGCAGCCGCCCCTCGGCGATGACGAATGGGACTCTCCCGTCTGGGAATTGACCGACCGTGACGGGCGCTGGTACGGCCGCGGAGCGGCGGACTGCAAGGGCAACATCGTCGTACACCTCACCGCGCTGCGGGCGCTCGCCGGCCGCGCCGGGGTGACCGTGAAGATCATCGGCGAGGGGTCGGAGGAGCAGGGGACCGGTGGCCTCGAGGACTTCGCGGTCCGGAACCCGGAACTGCTTCGCGCCGACGCGATCCTGATCGCGGACTCCGGCAACTTCGCCGTCGGGAAGCCGAGCCTGACGACCACGCTGCGCGGCATCGCGAACATCGTGGTGTCGGTGGAGACCCTCGAGTCGGCCATGCACTCCGGGATGTTCGGCGGTGCCGCCCCGGATGCACTCGCGGCCCTCATCTCGATGCTCGCCACCCTGCGTGACGAGCACGGCAACACCACCGTCAGCGGACTCGACGCCGACGCCCGATGGCCCGGTGTGTCCTATCCGCCCGACCGGTTCCGCAGCGATGCAACGGTTCTCGACGGAGTCGGACTGGTCGGTTCGGGATCGGTCTCGGACATGGTGTGGGCCCGCCCGGCCGCCACGGTGCTCGGCATCGATTGCCCGCCGGTGGTCGGCTCATCGGCGGCGGTGCAGCCGCGGGCGCGGGCGCGGATCAACCTCCGGGTGCCGCCGGGGATGGACCCCGTGCATGCGCAGGACGCGCTCATCGCACACCTTCGCGGCGTCACGCCCTGGAACGCGCGAGTGTCCTTCGAGCGTGAGGCCGTGGGGTCGCCCTTCGTCGGTTCCACCGACGGCCCCGCGTACGACACCTTGACCGACGCGCTGTCGACCGCCTACGGCAGTGAGGTCCTCATCCAGGGACAGGGCGGGTCGATCCCGTTGTGCAACGTCCTCCAGTCGCTGTTCCCCGAGGCCGAGATCATGCTGTTCGGTGTCGAGGAACCGCGGTGTCTGATCCACGCGCCCAACGAGAGCGTCGATCCGTCGGAGATCGAACGGACCGCGCTGGCCGAGGCCATCTTCCTACGCGACTTCGGCGCCCGCGGGGCGCCGGCCCGCAGGTAACACTCAGCGTACGACTCAGAGGCCGCTGAATCGCTGCGCCAGCGCAGCTTTCAGCTCCGGCCGGCTGGCGGCGACCAGGACGAACGCGGCTTCGCGGAAGAGGCGTTCGGGGTCGGACCCGCGCACGAGTGCGCGACCCCCGGTGGCTGCCACGAGCGCGGCGGCCGCGTCGAGTGCCAGGCGGGCGGCGTCGGCCCGGGCTGCCAGCAGCGCGGTGGCATCCGCCATACCCGCGTCGAGTGCGGTCCGGACGATGTCGGCACGCTCACGGAGGGCCCGCGCTTCCCGACTGTGGCCGCCGACATCGAGCAGCGCGGTGCAGCGGCGCACGAGGCCGAACGGGAGCGTCCCGTTGAGTCGGACGCCGACGTTCTGGGTCGCGGAGAACTCCTCGAGACCCAGGCGGGTGACGACGCGATCGGAGGGGACGGTCAGGCCGTCGACGCGCAGCGACACCGTCTGGGTCGCGGCGGCCGCGGACAGGTCGACGGGCGTGGCCCGGACCGCACCGGCCGACGCGCCGTCGAGGAGGTCGGGCATGCGCAGGATCGCGGACACGACGTCATCGGTGGCGGCGTCGCGCGCCGAGATCTGCAGGAGGTCGACCACGCCCCAGCCGCTGACGAACGGTGCGTGGCCGGTGAGGATCCAGCCGCCGTCGGTGGCGGTTGCGGTCATTCGCGGCGGCGTGGGCACGACCCCGGCATAGGCGACTCCCGCGCGCAGCCGCCCGGCCACTGTCGCATCGAGCAGTTCCGCGCGCAGGTCGGTGTTCGGGGTCCGGGACAGCGAGAGCACGACGCCGTGATGCTGAATCCAGGTGAAGGCGGTGGCGAGGCAACCGCTGGTCAGCACCTCCAGGATCTCGGTGACCTCGCCGAACTCGAGTCCCGGCCCGCCGGCCTCGACCGGTGCGGCGATGCCGTACAGACCGGCGTCGGCCAGTACCTGCCAGTGGGACTCGGGCACCGAGCCGGTGCGGTCGGTCTCACCGGCCGCCGGGAACAAGACCTGGTCGGCGACCCTGATCGCGGCCGTGCGGAGCTCGGTCCGTCGAGCGGCTGCGGCGTCGTCGGTGGTCACGGATCACACCCTACGACGAGTGTTCCGGCCGGGCCCTGATGTTGGACGCCCGACCAGGTCTCTCGTCGTCGCGTGGCACGGAAATCGTCGTCGCGCAGCACGATCCCGGGACCAGAATCCTTGAAAGTGGGACCAAAGGCCCAAGACCAGGAGGGTGCGCGTCGATAAACTCGGTATCGGGTGGGAGCAGGCTCTCGTGTGGAAGGAACCCAGTGACCGCAATCCTCAATGGTCGGGACATGCAGTCGATACGTGTTGTGCCGGAATCGAATTCGGGTGCTCAACGGTCGGACATGCGGACGAGTGAGCGGTACTTGCGTGCCGCGGTCACCGACCTCATCGAGCGCAATTTCCGTGATCCCGACTTCAGTGTCGAGATCGTCGCCCGGCACCTGCACGTGAGTCGCCGCCACCTCTACCGGGTACTCGCCGGCGGCACCACCTCGCTCGCCGAGATGATCGCCGACCGCCGCCTGGAATGGGCGCAGGGGTTGCTCCTGGGTCCGGGCAACCTGAAACTCGAGGCCATCGCGCACGCATCGGGATTCGCCTCGACGGCCACGATGCGCAATCGCTTCCGGTCGAAGTTCGGGTGCACCCCCGACGAATTCCGCCGCATGGCACCGGTCTCGGGACCGGACGCCGAGGCGAGCTGAAACGACTCCGGCGCAAGCATTTTCATGCCTGCGCCGGAACCTGGTCATCGTCTGACTGTGGCCATCACATAGTGCACAAGGGCGAGTAGTCGCTGCGCCCGCCGGTGGTCGGGGACACGAGGAAGGTGCACGGGTTGTACCCGACCTTCTCGATCTCCGTGGTCAGGCGACGCAATTCCGAGTTGGGCACCACCTTGTCGCGCGAGAGCAGGAATCCCGATCCGCGGCTGGGGTCACCGACGATCGCGTACTGGTAGGGCCCGGTGGGGTCGGCACCGTCTTCGAGGTAGGCGACGATGTAGTTGGGTGCGCTGCCGGGGTTGATGCTCCCCGGGGTCTGCGGGAAACGAACGCTCAGTTGGGCATTCGTCTGGGGGTCGACGACGGTCGCACGTCCGACGACGCCGCCTCGCATGCCGGTCGGGCCGGTGCACTTGTTGTCGACACCGATGGTCTTGGCATCGATGTAGGTGTAGGTGGCGCTGGTGTCCCGGGCGCAGGTGACGCCGAAGAACGACGGCACGGTTGCCAGTTGCCACCACGTGCCGAGGTAGCGGTCCACCTCGACCTTCGCCACCGGGGCCAGCGGCGCGGCCTGGGCCGACCCCGCCCCAGCTGCGAAGCCGACGCTGAGGAGTACGCCCGCGACAAGGGCTGCAAGGGACCGGGTGATGCGCATGGTGTTCCTTTCGTGCGATACGTCGTTCGCGCCGCTCCCTCGGTGGAGCAGCGTCATCAGACGATTCGGACCCGATGCGCGTCGTGGATTGGTCGGTCCCCCGCAGGCCTCGTCTCAGCGACTTTTTGTCACCGACTCAGAGCCGGTCGGTCACAGGTTGTACTCGTTGGTGGGGTTCCACGTGGAGATGGCCCAGATCACGATCAGATCCAGGACGATGATCAGGATCGCCCACGCCGGGTAGTAGGGCAGCCACAGGAACTGCGCGATGATCGACAACGACGCGATGATGATCGCGGAGATGCGCGCCCAGTCGGCGCCCACGGCGAGACCACCGGCGACGAGAATGCCGACGATGCCCAGGATCAGGTGAATCCAGCCCCACGTGGTGAGGTCGAACTCGAAGATGTAGTTGGGACTGGCCACGAACAGATCGTCGTTCGCGATCGCGGAGATGCCCTGGAAGATCGAGACCAGACCGGCTACGAACAGCAGCGCGGCGGCCACGATCGCGATCCCGAAAGCGAAGCCTTGTTTGGCAGACGAGTTGGCCTGCTGGTCAGGGGAAGCGCTCATGGTTTGGCGTGTCCTTTCAGTGGTGGTACGCCGACTCCTGGTCCCGACCGACGGCGCGGCGGCTCTGGTACGGATGGACCACAACAAGAATGGGGTGTGCGACACACTTCCGCACAGTGTTTGAGCCACACCGGGCACATCTTTGACCAGGCGATTTAGTACTCGCCCGAAGTGGGGTATAAGCTATCGCAGGCTACACACGGGGTGTGGCGCAGCTTGGTAGCGCGCTTCGTTCGGGACGAAGAGGTCGTGGGTTCGAATCCCGCCACCCCGACGCTTTGGTTGAGAAGCAGTAGAGGCCCTGGCCTGGAGAAATCCGGTCAGGGCCTCCTCGTTTCTGCAGGTCAGTCGAGGTCCTCGTCCGACGAGACCCGTCCGCCGATGTGGGCCAGGATGATCGGGTCGTCGGTGAGGATGCGGTCGACCTCCTCGCCGCCGTCGCATCGCAGCAGACCCAGCGTGACCCCGTCCGGTCCGTGGTGGACCACCCGCCACGACGCCCCGGAGTCCTCCCAGCGCAGCAGGTCGTCGAGTGTCATCCGAGAGGTGCGCTCTCGGAGCCGCTCAGCTGCCGCGCGAGATCGAGCAGATCCGTCGCGTGGAAGTCGTTGTCCGGCGAGCCGGAGTCGTCTTTCTCGTCCCCGCCCCACTCATCCGGTCGCTCGATGAACGCCGTCCGCAGCCCGAAGGACCGCGCGGCGTCGAGATCGCTCTGGTGGGTCGCCACCATCATCACCTCGGCGGGCTCGGCCTCGAGCAGATCGGCCAGCCCGCAATAGGTCTCGCGCGCCGGTTTGTAGTGCCGCCAGAGGTCGGAGCCGCCGATGACGTCCCAGGGGAATCCGTTGTGGCGGGCCATGTCGGTGAGCAGCGCGACGGTGCCGTTGCTCAGCGCGCAGATGATGTGGTCGCGTTTCAGGTGCCGGAGGCCCTCGGCGGCGTCGGGCCAGCCGGGGATCGTCCGCCAGGCGCGGACGAGAGAGCGTGCCTGCGCGTCGTCGAGCGATATCCCGTACAGCGCTGCGACGTCGTGCAGCGTCTCGGTCTGCAGATCATCGAGGCGCCGCCACGGTAGTTCACCGGCCTCGACCCGGGCCAGGATCGGCGAATACCGGCGTCGCCACTCCTTGGCGAACGCTGCGGAGTCGACACCCGGGACGATCGCCCGGACGGCACCGGAGATGCCGGTGTACCAGTCGGTGACCGTCCCGAACGTGTCGAAAGCAAGGACCTTCACACGGGGATGAAGGTCAGCGCTCACATGGTCTCCCGGGCCAGCTGCGGAAGCGACTGGTCGGCGTCGTAGTCGGCGTCACCGTGCGACACCGGGGTGAGGGTGAGCAGGCTGGCCTCCGGGCGGCAACAGAAACGCGCGGGGGCGTACGGCGACGTGCCCAGGCCTGCACTCACGTGCAGCTTCATCGACGACCCCCAGTTCGACGGGCCCTTGACCCGGGACCGATCGAGCTGACAGTTCGTCACCAGCGCGCCGAAGAACGGCAGACAGAGCTGCCCGCCGTGCGTGTGGCCCGCCATGACCAGGTCGTAGCCGTCGGCGGCGAACCGGTCGAGGACGCGCGGTTCGGGTGAATGGGTGAGTCCGAGCCGCAGGTGAGCCAGCGGATTCGGGCGGCCGGCGACCGTCTCGTACCGGTCCCGTTCGATGTGGGGATCGTCGACGCCGGCCGCGACGACCCGCACCCCGCTGACCTCCAGCTCGCGGACCGTGTGTGTCGCGTCGAGCCACCCGCGCTCGGTGAACGCCGCCCGCAGGTCCTGCCACGGCAGGGGTTCGCCCTGGGTGCGCTGATGGTTCTTCTTGAAGTACTTGAGCGGGTTCTTGGGTTTGGGGCCGAAGTAGTCGTTGGACCCGAACACGAAGAAACCGGGCCGCGACAGCAGCCCGCCGAGCGCCTGGATCACCGACGGCACGGCCTGCGGGTGTGCGAGGTTGTCACCGGTGTTGACGACGAGGTCGGGTTCGAGCGCCTCGAGCTCGGCGATCCATGCCTGCTTGAGACGCTGGCCGGGCATCATGTGCAGGTCGCTGATGTGCAGGACCCGCAGCGGCGTGGCGCCGGGTTCGAGTACCGACAGCGTCGTGTGACGCAGCGCGAATGCGTTGCGCTCGATCACCGTCGAGTAGAACAGCCCGGCCGCGGCGAGCCCCGCCACGCCGGCCAGAGCGCGGGCGGGTACCCCGGAACCGGACGTACCGAGGCGGGGGATGCCGAGGCGTGCGAAGTCGAGTTCGGAGTGCTGCATCACCCCAGAATACGCATCCCGTGCGACGGTTCCGTCCCGGTTTCTCCAGCGGCGCGGACGGGTGCGTCGATTCACCGATCGCGGTCAGCCGGGTAGCTGGATCACCACCGGTCCGACGCCGGGCACCACGACCGTGGTCTCGGTGGGACCGCCCTCGTCACCACCGGCGCGGCGGCCGTTGCTGACATAGATGGTCACGGTGCTGCCGGGCATGGCCGAGTCGGACGGAGCGGTGAAGACCACGGTGCCCTGCGGACGCCCGCTGTCGACCTCGAGTTCGCTGACCTTGAATCCGGCGCCCTGCAGACGGGACGTCGCCTCGCTCGCAGGCAGGCCGCTGACCTGCGGGATGCGACCGCGGTCGCTGCCGTTCCAGTACTCACGGTCGATCGGGGGCAGGCTGACGGGACCGAACTTCGTCGCCACCGGTCTGACGGCCTGGAACCAGGTGCGCGCCGGTTCCATGCCGCCGTAGAGGTCGCCGTCGTAGCAGGAGCGCAGCGGGCTGCTGCACACGCCCTGCGGGTTCGGGCCGTCGCTGTAGACGTATGCGGCGCCGGCGATCTGGTTGGTGAAGCCCACGAACGCCGAGGAGCGGTGCGCTTCGGTGGTGCCGGTCTTGCCCGCCATCGGCAGCGTCCAGCCCGCGGATCCGGCCGCACCGGCAGCGGTGCCGGCGCCCACGTCGTCCTTGCTCATCGCGTTGGCGAGGGTGTGCGCCAGACCCTCGTCCACGACCTGCTCGCACGGCGGCGGCGTGAACGGGACGGCCGTCAGGGCGCGCTGCCCGTCGGGCCCCATCACCGGGTTGCCGTACTGGTCTCGATTGATCCGGCTGATGGACTTGATCGGGTTGGGCGGGCACCATGTACCGCCCGACGCGAGGGTGGCTGCGACATTCGCGAGCTCGAGGCCGTTGAGCGGCAGGGGGCCGAGGGTGAAGGAGCCGAAGTTCCCGTCCTTGACGTACTGCGCCATGCTCTTCTCGCCATACCCCGACGAACCGGGGATGGTGTACGAACGCAGGCCGAGGCGGACCGCCATGTCGACCGCCGGCTTGACGCCGACCTGTTGGAGCAGCTTCACGAACGCGGTGTTCGGCGACTGTGCCAGGGCGTTCGTCACCGACATCGACGCCGGATAGCGGCCGTCGTTCTTGACGCAGTAGGCGTTGGCGGGGCACCCGTTGGTTCCGCCGCTGTTGCCCATGCCCTCGACGGCGATGGACCCGGGGACGGGGATGTTGGACCCCGCGCCGAGGCCCTTTTCCATCGCGGCGGCGACGGTGAAGATCTTGAACACCGAGCCGGCGCCGTCACCGACCATGGAGAACGGCTGTGGTTGCATCGTCTCGCCGCGATTGAGGTCGAGCCCGTAGTCGCGGCTCGACGCCATCGACAGCACGTCGTGCGACTTCTTGCCGGGCCGGAGGGTGCTCATCACGTCGGCGACACCGTCGGCGGTCGGGCTCGCCTGAGCCTTCACCGCCCGCACGGTGGAGCGCTGGACCTCGGGGTCGAGCGTGGTCTGGATGATGTAGCCGCCGCGCAGGACCGAGTTGCGGGACATGCCGTTCTCGGCCAGGAACTGCAGCGCGTAGTCACAGAAGAAGCCGTTGTTGTCCGCCGCGATGCATCCCTGCGTCGGGGTCTGCGGACGCGGCAGCACGCCGAGCGGCTTCTCCTTGGCCGCGATCAGCTCGTCACGCCGTTCCGGGAAGTTCTCGATCATCGTGTCCAGCACGACGTTCCGGCGGGCGAGGGAGGCCTCGGGGTTGGAGTACGGGTTCAGCGCGGAGCTGGACTGGACCATGCCGGCCAGCAACGCGGCCTGCTCGACCCGCAGGTCCTTGGCGGGGATGCCGAAGTAGGTCTGCGCGGCGGCCTCGATGCCGTAGGCGTTGTTGCCGAACGGCACCACGTTCAGGTACCGCGTGACGATCTGCTTCTTCGCCTCCTGCTTGGCAGCGGCGTCGTCGAGTCCCTTGTCGCGCTTGGCCTGATCGATGAGCGTCTGCTCGAGGGTCAGCGCCATCCGCACCTCGCGGAGCTTGCGCGCGGGCGTGGTCTCCACCGCGGCCTGGCGATCGGCCTCGGTCCGGGCGAGCACGAGGAGTTGGTAGTTCTTGATGTACTGCTGATCGAGGGTCGACGCACCCTGCTGGACCTCGCCCGACGACGAGTTCTTCAGAGCGGCACGGATGGTGCCCTTCCAGTCGACGCCGTCGTGTTCGAGGAACCGTCGGTCCTCGACCGAGATGATCGCGCGGATCATGTCGGGGGAGATGTCGTTGTAGCCCACCTGGTAGCGGTACTGGTCGAACAGCACCGCGATCGGCTTTCCGTCGACATCGGTCATCGTGGTGACCTCTGGCAACGTGCCGTTGAGGAGTTCAGAGGACACGTTCTCGACTGCGGCCGCCGCTCGGTTGGAGACGACGCCGATTCCGCTGGCCGCGGGATAGAGCAGACCGGCGACGAGAACTCCGGCCAGCAGGCTCGCCCACGCCAGCGACCACAGTTTCTTCGACATCACCCCGACAGGATACGTGCGTTCCTCCCGAACACCTCCCTGCACTCGCCCGCGGCGACGGCGACGACCGGCTCGACCGGCGTTCCCGGGGCGGCGGGGTCCGTCCGCGCGACAGGGTGATCGCGGACCGTCCGAACAGATGAGTTTGCACGGTTGTCCCACTTTGTTGCTTCCAGGGGTTGCGCCCCCCAGCACAGATCCCTAGATTGAGTGCAGAATGTGACTCACTTAACAGTTTGCTGCAAATGTGGCTTGAGCAGCGAGGTTGAGACGTTCTCGCAGCTACGCAGATACGACAGGTAGGGGTGGCGGATGGCGACAGCGGCAGTTTCCAACGAAGAGGATCGCTTGGCGTGGGTTGCTCAGGCGCGGTGTAGAGGGGGAGACCCCGACGATCTGTTCGTGCGAGGCGCGGCCCAGCGCAAAGCCGCCACGATCTGCCGCCACTGCCCGGTGCAGCTCGAATGCGGCGCTGACGCACTCGACAACCGCGTCGAGTTCGGCGTGTGGGGCGGATTGACCGAACGCCAGCGCCGTGCACTCCTCCGCCAGCACCCCGAGGTCACATCCTGGTCGGCGTTCTTCGCCGCGCAGCGTCGGCGCCACCGCGACGCGGTCTGAACTCAGGGGGAGCAGTGATCAGCCCCGGCCGGTGATCTGCTCGGCCACCGCGCGCAACGCGGTCACGTCCGCCACCTCGAACGGCAGAGCGGGTACACCGACGATCGGCACCCGCGGGTGCGACGCGGTGAACCGTTGCAGCAGATGGAGTTCGCGCTTGCCGGTGGCCGCCCGATCGGCGTGAATCCGGAGGACTCCCCGGGTGAGGTCGTCGGTCACCGAGTCGAGGGCGACCAACGCGGCCTCCTCGTGGATCGACGTCAGGTTCGGATGGGTCCGGTTGAGGATCAACCCGGCGAGCGGCATCGACTCCTCGGACAGGCGGTCGACGAAGAACGCGGCCTCCCGCAGGGCGTCGGCCTCCGCGGCGGCGACGACCGCGAACTGGGTGCCCGGCTGCTTGAGCAGGGCGTAGGTCTTCGCGGCACGGTCCTGGAAGCCGCCGAACATCGAGTCCAGCGACTGCACGAACATCGCGACGTCGCGGAGCATGTCGCCGCCGATGATCGTCGCGACACCGCGCATGGCCAGGCTCATCGCGCCGGTGACCATGCGGCCGACCCCGCGGCCGCCGCCGACCAGCACCTTCATCAGGCGGCCGGAGAGAAACGAACCCAGTCGCTGTGGCGCGTCGAGGAAGTCGAGCGCGTTCCGCGACGGCGGGGTGTCGACGACGATCAGATCCCAGTGGTCCTGTTCCAGCAGCTTGCCGAGCTTCTCCATCGCCATGTACTCCTGCGTGCCGGAGAACGACGAGGCCACGGTCTGATAGAAGGCGTTCTCCATGATCGCCTCGGCCCGCTCGGGGGACGAGTACTCGAGCACCATCTCGTCGAAGGTGCGTCGCATGTCGAGCATCATCGCGTCGAGCGTGCCCTTGCCGTCGATCGCCACCGGTTGCGGATCGTTGGTGAGTTCGGACATCCCGAGGGACTGGGCCAGACGCTTGGCCGGGTCGATCGTCAGCACCGCCACGGTCCGGCCCTGCTCGGCGGCGTACATGGCCATCGCGGCCGCGGTGGTCGTCTTGCCGACTCCGCCCGCGCCACAACAGATCACGACGCGCGTCGACGGATCGGTGAGCACCGAGCCCATCTTGAGGTCGAGTGGCATCACGCACCCGCTTTCTGGAGGAGATTGGCCAGCTCGTAGATGGATCCCAGGTCGACGCCGTCGCCGAGGGACGGGAGTTCGAGCGTCGGCAATTCGACCTCGTCGAGCTGCGCCTTGGCGATCTGCTGCGCCTGCAGCCGGGTTGCGTGCTCGATGGTCTCGGTGAGCAGGCCGGCCAGATCCCCGTCGGCGAGCTTGAGTCCGGCAGCGGTCAGGCTGTCCTCCACTCGCCCCGCGTCGATCCGGCCCTCGGCGATCTCGTCGATCACGTCGGCGGGCAGATGGGGCGCGCTCACGCGGTTGATGACGAGGCTGCCCAGAGTGAGGTTCTTGCCCCGGAGCTCGTCGATGGCCTCGATGGTCTCCTGGATCGGCATCGCCTCGAGGAGCGTCACGAGGTGGATGATCGTCTCCTCCGAATGCAGGAGCCGGACCACGCCTTCGCTCTGGTTGCGGATCGGGCCGGTCTTGGCGAGATCGGCCATCGCCTGCGTGACGTCGAGGAAGTTCCCGATGCGTCCGGTCGGCGGGGCATCCACGACCACCGCGTCGTACACACGGTTGCCCTGCTTGTCGGTGTGGATGATCCGCTCTTTGATCTTGCCGGTGAGCAACACGTCGCGAAGGCCGGGAGCGACGGTCGTGACGAAGTCGATGGCACCGATCCGCTTCATCGCGCGGCCGGCGAAGCCGAGGTTGTAGAACATGTCGAGGTACTCGAGCAGGGCATGCTCGATGTCGATGGCCAGCGCGGACACCTCGCCGCCGCCCTCGGCCGTCGCGATGCGGGTGTCGGTCGGCGGCAACGGCGGGATGTCGAAGACCTGCGCGATGCCCTGCCGTCCCTCGGTCTCGACGAGGAGGACCTTCTTGCCGTCGGCGGCCAGCGCCAGCGCCAGCGCGGCCGCGACCGTGGTCTTGCCGGTGCCGCCTTTGCCGGAAACGAAGTGCAGGCGGGCGCGGGCGGCGGCCGCAGGCCACTCGTTCCCACCCGCGACGGACGAAGCGTCTGTCGCACCGCTGCCGGAAGCGTCGTCTGTCACGCCGGAATCGAGCGACTCACCCGACCCGGATCGCGAGCCCTGTTCATTGGCCACGGCAACACCTTATCCATTCACCGTCGCCAGATAGGGTGAGTCCATGAGTGAAGTGACCGCGTGGGAATACGTGACCGTGCCGCTGCTGACGCACGCCACGAAGCAGATCCTCGATCAGTGGGGCGCCGATGGCTGGGAACTGGTTTCGGTTCTGCCCGGTCCGACCGGCGAGCAGCACGTCGCATACCTGAAGCGACCGAAGGGCTGACCATGGCGACCACGTGGACCGATCGTCTCGTCGAGCTGGGCATCGAGCTCCCGTCCGTGGTGCCGCCGGTGGCGAGCTACACCCCGGCGGTGCGCACCGGCAACCTCGTCTACACCTCGGGTCAGCTGCCCGTCGTCGACGGCGAGTTGTCGGCGCGGGGCAAGGTCCACGAGGGCGCCGAAGGCATCGTTCAACCGGAGGATGCGACTGCGGCAGCCCGGGTCTGCGCGCTCAACGCACTGGCGGCGATCGACGCGCTGGTCGGGATCGACTCGATCGTGCGGGTGATCAAGGTCGTCGGATTCGTCGCGTCCGCCCCCGGTTTCACCGGTCAGCCCGGCGTGATCAACGGAGCCTCGGATGTCCTCGGCGAGATCTTCGGTGACGCCGGGGTGCACGCCCGCTCTGCCGTCGGTGTCGCCGAACTGCCGCTCGGTGCGTGTGTCGAGGTGGAACTGATCGTCGAAGTGGCCTGACGTCCGCCTTGGACGTCGCACTCCTGATCGCCGCGGCCGCCGCGGCGGGCTGGGTCGACGCCGTGGTCGGCGGCGGTGGACTCGTCCTGATCCCGGCGATGTTGATCGTTCAACCGGGGTTGCCCACCGCGACGGCCCTGGGGACCAACAAACTCGCCGCGGTGTTCGGCACCGCGTCGGCGGCATGGCGCTACACGCGTCATGTTCGGATCGATCTTCGTCGGCTGATCCCGGTTTTCGCCGCGGCGCTGTTCTTCTCGGCGCTCGGTGCAACGGTGGCCGTGGCCCTGCCCACCGAGATCTTCACGCCCATCGTGCTGGTGATGCTGGTGTGCGTCGGACTGTTCGTCGCGCTCAACCCGGGCTTCGGCGGTGACGCGTCGGCGGGCCCGCGGTCGCGCATCTCGACGATTGCCGGCCTCGTACTGGCCGGTGTCGTCGTCGCCTTCTACGACGGGGTGATGGGGCCCGGGACCGGGACGTTCCTGATCGTCAGCCTGACCGCCCTGGTCGGGACGAGCTTCCTGGAGAGTTCGGCGATGGCCAAGGTCATCAACACCGGCACGAATCTCGGCGCTCTGGCGGTGTTCGGCTTGCAGGGAAATGTGCTGTGGCTGTTGGGACTGGGGTTGGCCGTCGCCAACGTCATCGGCGCCCAGATCGGATCCCACATGGCGATCGGGCGGGGGAGCTCGTTCGTGCGCTGGGTCCTGCTCGCGGTGGTGGTGGTCATGGTCGGGAAGCTCGGGTACGACCTGATCGCCGGGTGAGCACGCTCCGTCACCCGCCAGGGGTTGGCGGAGGCAGGGGGCAGCGTCGATGCTGATCGGGTGAAGATCGACGTAGCCTCCGGCCGCCTCGCCCTGCAGCGGGGAACCATCGTCTTGCTCTGCGTGGCCCAGGTGCTCGCCGGCTTGTCGATGGGCGGGGCACTGGCGCTCGGCGCGATCCTCGGTGAGGAGCTGTCGGGGACGGATTCGCTGGCCGGGCTGCCGACCACCGTGGTCACGCTCGGCGCCGCCGCCGCGGGCCTGCCGCTGGCGTCACTGGCGGCCGGGCGCGGCCGTCGTCCTGCGTTGACGACGGGTCTGCTGATCGCCGGATTCGGGACGCTGATCGTGGCCGTCGCCGTCGACCGCGGTTGGTTCGCGTTGATGCTCGTCGGTATGGCCGCGGTGGGGTCGGGCAGCGCGGTGAGTCTGCAGGCGCGGTTCGCCGCGACCGACCTGTCGTCGGCGGCCACACGCGGACGCGATCTCTCGCTCGTGGTGTGGACGACGATGGTCGGCGCGGTGATCGGACCCGCGGTGGTCCCGCTGGGTGCGACCGTCGCCGGCTGGTTCGCGATGGCCGATCTCTCGGGTCCGTTCCTCGTCGGTGCCGCGGGGTGTTTCGGAGCGGCGGCAGTGCTCTTCGTCGGCCTGCGCCCCGATCCGCTCGTCGTGGCGCTCGGCGAAGCCGGCGGATCGCGCACCAAGGTGTCTCTGGCCGAAGGCTTCTCGGCGATCGTGCACTCACCGCCGGCGAGAGCGGCGATGGCTGCGGTGGTGTCGGCGCACGCGGTCATGGTCGGGGTGATGGCGCTGACGCCGGTCCACATGCATCACGGGGGTGCCTCGGTGACGCTGGTCGGACTGTCGATCAGCGCGCACATCGCCGGGATGTACGCGCTCGCACCGGTGATGGGCCTGCTCGCCGATCGGGCCGGCCGGATTCCGGTGATCCTCGGTGGGCAGGCGGTGCTTGTCGTCAGTTGTGTCATCGGTTTCGTCTTCGCGGAATCCCAGACGGGCCTCGTCGTGGCGCTGGTCCTCCTCGGTGTCGGATGGTCGGCATCGACGGTCGCGGCGTCGACGCTCCTGACCGACAGTGTGGACACCGCACGACGTGCACCGGCACAGGGTGTCTCGGACACCTCGATGAGTCTGGCCGGCGCGGCCGCGGGTGCGGTCGCCGGGATAGTCGTCGGGACCTTCGGTTACGCGGCGCTGGTCCTCGGGGCCGCAGTGGTCGCCGTGGTGACCGCGGCCTACGTCGTGCTCGACGGAGTCCGTGACCGGCGTCGGACCTCGATGGCCTAGGGTTCTGTCCACTGTCGGGCGATTCGAGGAGGCGTCGGATGTCAGTACCGCAACTCGTCGGACGCACCGGGACCGTGACGATGGCCATCCCGGGAGGCGAGCCCCTCGGCGAGGTCGAACTGCCGTTTGCGGGCGGAACCGAGCGGTTCCTCGCGCGGGCCGCCGGGCCGATCGGACTCGACGAGGCAGTCCTGGTGATCGCCGAGTGGCCCGGCCGCATCGTCGACGTCGAACCGTGGGCGCGGACCCCAGGACCCGAGCCCCGGTGAGCCGGCCCCACGCCATGTGAACAACCGATCGTGGCGAGCCGTTCGATGCGGCAGGATCTGAGTCCGACACACCCGATCGGTCACCTTGTCGCGAAGCAGGCGACACTCTGCCCGCTTCGCTTCCGCACTGCCAGACACGGCGCGCTCGACTCCGCCGAACACGAGGAGAAACCAATGCTCGGCTACTACGTTCCCGAACCCGACGAGGCGATGTTGATCTCGGGCGCCAAGTCCGACGCCGACAACGCGCCGTTCGTCGTGGTGGTGGGACACGGCAAATGGGTCATGCCCTTCTTCCGGAAGGTCCGATTCCTGTCGATGGCACTGCACGAAGCGACGATTCGTGAGGTCTGTGTGACCACGCAGGGAATACAACTGAACGTGCGGGCGGTCATCGCGCACAAGGTCGGCAACGACGTGGCGTCGATCGTGAATGCCGGGCAACGGTTCATCTCCGAGCAGGAGAGCGAGATGAACCAACTGACCGGACAGGTCTTCTCGGGCCATCTGCGCTCCATCGTGGGCTCGATGACCGTCGAACAGATCATCCGCGAACGCGACACCCTGGCCCGTCAGGTGCTCGACGCGTCCAAACGTGAGATGGGATCGATAGGCCTCGTCGTCGACTCGTTCCAGATCCAGTCGATCGACGACATGGACTCCGGTTACATCAACGCGCTGGCCGCTCCCAACATCGCCAAAGTGCAGCGCGAGGCCGCCGTCGAACGTGCTCGCGCAGACCAGGAGTCGGCCAAGGCGCAGCAGGAATCGCTCCGCAATCAGGCCGATTACGAACGGGAGACAGCGATCAAGCGGGCTGCGATCAAGGCCGAGACCGACAAGGCCAACGCCGAAGCCGCCCAGGCCGGGCCCCTCGCTCAGGCCCGGGTCAACCAGGAGGTCATCCGCGAACAGTCCGTGCTCGCGCAGGCGCAGGCGGAACTCCGTGAGCAGGAACTGATCTCGGAGGTCGTGAAGCCGGCCGAGGCAGAGGCGCTACGCCGTCAGATCATCGCCGAGGCAGAGGCCAAGGCGGTCGAGATCCAATCGGCGGCGGCAGCTCAACACAACCGGATCGCCCTCGACCAGCAGCTCATCGAAGCCCTGCCGACTCTCGTCGGCGAGGTCGCGAAGGGACTGAGCACCGCGAACCTCACGGTGTACAACGGCGCCGAGGGGGTCAACGAGATCATGACCGGCGTGATCACCCAGGGCGCCGCGCTGCTGCGAAGTCTGCAGGACCAAGTGGTGCCGACGATGGTCGACGGATCGGCCGATGAGCACCACGTGAACGGCACCCCGGTCCGCGAAAACTGACCAGGCGGTTCGGCCCGGCACGATCGGATCGTCGGGGTCCACCCGGGCGACCACGCCGAGTGGATAGGCTCGGAGACCATGAGCTCACCGAATGACGCCGCACCGACACACCCGGCCTACGGGGTGCTCCGGGAGGTGACCCCGTTCGCATCGGTCCTGTTGTGCGACAACTCCGGGATGATGGAACTCGACGGCACGAACACCTATGTGCTGCGCGCGCCCGGCAGCGATGAATGCGTGGTCGTCGACCCGGGGCCGCCGAAGTACAAGCATCATGCCCGGCGCCTGGCCGAACTACCCGGGGTCGCACTGGTGTTGGTGACGCACCGCCACCACGACCACACCGGCGGGGTGTCGCGCCTGCACCGGCGCACCGGCGCTCCGGTGCGTGCTCGCCTCGAGAAGTACTGTCGCAGAGGCGCTCCGCTCCGGGATCGTGAGGTGATCGAGGCCGCGGGCCTACGGATCACGGTGCTGTTGACGCCTGGGCACACGGGAGACTCCGTCAGCTTCCTCGTCGAACACGACGGGCAGCGCGCGGTCCTGACCGGAGACACGATCCTCGGGAGTGGTACGACCGTGCTCGATCCCGCCGACGGTGGGTTGCGCGACTACCTGAACTCGCTGAACCGCCTCATCGTCGAAGGTGAAGGGGCGTCGCTTCTCCCGGCGCACGGCCCGGACCATCCCGACCTGGGACCGGTCGCGCGGTACTACAAAGCTCACCGTGAGGAACGGATCGACCAGATCGTCGCGGCCCTCGACTCGATGGGGGTGTCGGCCCGCGAAGCGAAGCCGATGAAGGTGGTGCGCAAGGTGTACTCCGACGTCGACAAGAAGCTGTGGCCCGCCGCGCGGATGTCGGTGAAGGCGCAGTTGGAGTATCTGCGAGAGGCCTGACACGACGAAGGCCGCCGGCTCATCGGAGCGGGCGGCCTTCGTGTTGTGCCTGGTCCCTCAGGAGCGCGCTGTCTACCTGTCCCCTGAGGAGCGGGCGCAGCTGTCAGCGTGCGCGGCGCGCCAGACGCTCGGAGTCGGCGATGAGGACGCTCTTGCCCTCGAGGCGCAGCCATCCGCGCTGGGCGAAGTCGGCGAGGGCCTTGTTGACGGTCTCGCGCGACGCCCCGACCAGCTGTGCGATCTCTTCCTGGGTCAGGTCGTGGGTGACGCGCAAGGCGCCGCCCTCCTGGGTTCCGAAGCGCTGTGCGAGCTGCAGGAGCTGCTTGGCGACACGACCGGGGACGTCGGTGAAGATGAGGTCCGCGAGGTTGTTGTTGGTGCGGCGCAGGCGACGTGCCAGCACGCGCAGCAACTGCTCGGCGATCTCCGGGCGGTCCTTGATCCAGGCCTTCAGCGCGTCGCGGTCCATCGACACCGCTCGCACCTCGGTGACGGTCGTCGCGGACGATGTACGCGGACCGGGATCGAAGATGGAGAGCTCGCCGAACATGTCGGACGGTCCCATGATCGTCAGCAGGTTCTCGCGTCCATCGGGGGAGCGACGGCCGACTTTCACCTTGCCGGACATGATGATGTAGAGCCGATCGCCCGGTTCGCCTTCGTGGAAGATCACGTGTCCGCGAGGGAAGTCGACGGGCTGAAGCTGCTTGGTCAGCGCCGCCACGGCGGAAGGCTCGACGCCTTGAAATATGCCCGCCCGCGCCAGTACTTCTTCCACCTAGGGAACCTTTCTCGAAATCTTTGCTACAGCCACGCGTCAGATCGCGCCCTTGGACACGCTACCCCGCGCACAAGCATATGTGTTGGATGGGTCACTGGAAGCTCATTGCGCGTGTGTCCGATCGTCGAGCTGCCGACGCGATGTCCGGGGGCGAGACGACGGCTGACCCGCAATGACCGATCAGCTGGCCCGTTGCGGCGACTCGGTGTGGCCGGCGACGGCCGACTCGTGACGCGTGACGCGACGGTCGCGGAGTTCGTCGAGAGCCGCGGGCATCCCCTCGCGGGCGAGGGTCTGGACGTTCTGGGCGTCGGCCGAGTCGAGAAAGTCCTCGACCTCGTCGCGAGAGACCGCCGAGCGGTCGATCCGGGACTGGACCTTGTCCATGCCCATGGCGAAAAGCATGAGTACAGCCGGGAACAGCAGCGCCGCGAGACCGTGCATGGGGACCAGTAAACACAATGGACCCGCCGGGATCCTCATCCGGAGGGCCGCCGTCACTGACTTGTTACCTGACCGTAGGTTGTGGGTCGGCTGTGCGGTGTGGCCGTTCGCGGGGCCTCCCGGAGGGTATGGATGCCGTTCTGAACTGCGGAAACGCGGAGTCTGACCGCGCTGTCACGGTCGGGCCGCGGGGTCGGGCGCCTGTGGAATCGGGATTGGCGGAGTACATCGCTAACCTGAATCAGGTGAGCGCACGCAAGACTGCGACCGCGGGACCGGCCGTGGCACGCAAGCAGGAGACCCATCTCGGATTGGTCCGGCGTGCGCGGCGGATGAATCGCACCCTCAAGGTCGCCTTCCCGCACGTGTACTGCGAACTCGACTTCACCGATCCGCTCGAGCTCTCGGTCGCGACGATCCTGTCGGCCCAGTGCACCGATGTGCGCGTCAACCTGACCACCCCGGCGCTGTTCGCCCGGTACCGGACGGCCGCGGACTACGCCGGTGCCGACCGCACCGAACTCGAGGAGATGATCCGCCCGACCGGCTTCTACCGGAACAAGGCGAACTCGATCATCGGGCTCGGCCAGGCCCTCGTCGAGAGGTTCGACGGGGAGGTCCCGAACAACCTCAAGGACCTGGTGTCTCTGCCCGGTTTCGGACGGAAGACCGCGAACGTGGTGTTGGGCAACGCCTTCGGTGTTCCCGGCATCACCGTCGACACCCACTTCGGCCGCCTGGTCCGGCGCTGGCAGTGGACCGAGGAGACCGATCCGGTGAAGGTCGAACACGCCATCGGCGAGCTGATCGAGCGACGCGAGTGGACGGACCTGTCGCACCGGGTGATCTTCCACGGCCGCCGCGTGTGCCACGCACGCAAGCCGGCCTGCGGTGTGTGCGTCCTCGCCAAGGACTGCCCGTCGGTGGGGACCGGCCCGATCGACAAGGCCGAGGCCGCCGCCCTGGTGAAGGGTCCGGAGACCGAGCATCTTCTCGCGTTGGCAGGGGTCGTCGCGCCGTGAACGACACCACAGACACCGAGACCGCCGGGAGCGAGGCGAGTCCGTCGTCGCGGAAGGATTCCCGTTTCCCGCCTGCCGCGCGGTGGAGCGCCGTGTTCGTGATCGTGATGATCGCGCTGATCGTGGCGATCTGGCCGCGCGGCGGCGAGCCGGCGCCGATGTCGAGCGCGCCGCCGTCGGCGAGTGGGACCCGCCCGATCGACGCCCCGGTCGACGAGGCGCGCGTGGCGGAGGCGCGGAAGGCCGCCGCTCTACCGGACTGCCCGGTCACGGGTCTGCCGGAGTCACCCGATTCCGTCCTCGCGGGCGTCGTCGAGCCCTGTCTGGGCACCGGTGCGCCGTACGACCTCGGTGCGGCGACGGCGGGTCGCCCGCTGGTGATCAACGTGTGGGCGCAGTGGTGTGGTCCGTGCAAGACCGAGTTGCCCTACTTCGAGGAATTCGCCGCTCGTGCCGGCGACCGGGTCACCGTGCTGGCCCTGCACGCCAAGGAAGGCGGCAGCAATCCGTTCTTCCCGTTGACGCTGCTCACCGAGATCGGAGTCCGTTTGCCGTCCGTGCTCGACCTCGACGGGAAGGTCGCCGCGGCCATCAGCGCGCCGCGGGTGTTCCCGTCGACCGTGTTCCTGAGACCCGACGGCTCGGTGGCCGAGGTCTATCCCGGTGTCTTCGACAGTCCGGAGGAGATCGCGGACTCGGTGGCTGAGCACCTGGGCGTGCGGATATGAGCGGGCGTCGCTCTGCCGACGCCGGGCCGCTGGTCTCGCGCGATGAGATCCCGCCCTGGCTGCGAGCCCTCACCGACGACGTCAGCGCTGTCGCGAGGAGTGTCGACGGTCGCGGCGGCGACCGGTCGCGCTGGGCGTCGATGCTGCCGACGAAGTCGCGGGGGGCGGCGGTACTCATCCTGTTCTCCGGCTCCTGGGAGGCGGCCGACGACCATCCGGGTGGTCTGCCCGCAGACGCCGAGGTGCTGCTGACCGAGCGTGCTCCGACGTTGCGCCAGCACAGTGGTCAGGTGGCCTTCCCCGGCGGCGCGGCCGATCCCGGCGACGACTTCCCGGTGGGCACAGCGCTTCGCGAGGCGGCCGAGGAGACCGGTCTCGACGCATCCGGGGTGAGCATCCTCGCGACCCTCCCCAGCTTTCCGGTCGGGGTCTCGGGGTTCGACGTCGTCCCGGTGATCGGCTACTGGCACCGTCCGAGCGAGGTGCGCGTCGTCGACGAGGGAGAGACCGCCCGGGTGGACCGGATCAACCTGCGCGAGATGCTCGACCCGGGCAACCGGTTCCAGGTCCGGCGAAAGGCGGTGGGCATCGTCTACAAGGGCCCGGCGTTCTTCGTCGACCGTCTGCTCGTGTGGGGATTCACCGGTGGGCTCGTCGCCGCGATCAGTGAGGTGTCCGGCTGGGACCGTCCGTGGGACTCCGACGACGTGCGTTCGCTGGAGAAGATGATCGAACTCGCCGGCAGCCGTCAGGAGTCCGGGTTCGCCGAACTCCACCACGACGACCGGGAGGTCGTCGACGCGACCGATGTCGAGTCCGGAGGTTCGCGATGACCGGCTCGACCTGGGTCGACGTCATCGTGATCGCCATCGCTCTGCTCGCCGCGGCCAGCGGGTACCGATCGGGTGCGGTCGCCTCGGCGCTGGCGTTCATCGGCGTCGCACTGGGTGCCGTCGCCGGCCTGTTGCTCGCGCCTCGCCTGATCGAACAGTTCGACGACCTGCAGGTGCGGGTGCTCGCCGGGATCCTGGTTCTGGTCGTGCTCGTCGTCGTGGGCGAGGTGGCCGGCATGGTCCTGGGACGTGCCGCACGCGGTGGTATCCGGTCGCCCGGGCTGCGTGCTGTCGACAGCGGCGTCGGTTCGCTTCTGCAGGTGGTCGCGGTGTTGCTGGCCGCCGGTCTGCTGGCGATCCCGCTGCGGGAGTCGGCCGATCCGGCGATCGCCGGGGCGGTGCGTGACTCCAAGGTGCTCACCGGCGTCGACACGGTGTCGCCGCAGTGGGTCGACGACCTGCCGGACGACTTCAAGGCGCTCCTGGACAGTTCGGGGCTCCCGAAGTTCCCGTTCGTCAGCACTCCGTCGACGAACGTCGACCCTCCCGATCAGGCGCTGGCCGAACTGCCGGTGGTGACGCAGGCCCGGCCCAGCGTCGTGAAGATCGAGGGTGTGGCGCCGAGCTGCCGGCAGGCGCTGGAGGGCAGCGGGTTCGTCGTCTCTCCCGAGCGTGTGATGACCAACGCGCACGTGGTCGCGGGTACCGAGCGGCTGGAGGTGCAGACCTCGACCGGGGCACAGCTCCCCGCGCGGGTGGTGCTCTTCGACAGCGAGAATGACATCGCGGTGCTCGACGTCCCTGGCCTGCGTGCGCCGGCCCTGCGGTTCGCCTCACGCCCCGCATCCACCGGGGACGACGCGATCGCCCTCGGCTTCCCCGAGGCCGGCCCCTTCTACGTGAGCCCCCTGCGGGTGCGTGCGACGTTCTCGCACACCGGCGACGACATCTACCGCACCGGACAGGTGACCCGCGAGGTGTATGCCGTCCGTGGCCTGATCCGGCAGGGCAATTCGGGTGGGCCGCTGCTCAACTCGGACGGCGAGGTGCTCGGAGTGGTCTTCGGGGCGGCCGAGAACGCCGCCGATGAAACCGGTTTCGTGCTCACCGCCCGTCAGGTGCGCTCCGACTTCGACGAATCCGAGCGGCGAAGCGAACGGGTGAGTACACAGCGCTGCGTCCTCGCCTGACTTTCCGGGCCGGTCGGCGGGGGCCGTCCGAGGTCGGTTCGGGCTCGTGGCGTAGGAACTCGAGGACGTACTCCGTCACCGCGGCCGGTTGTTCCTGATGGACGAAGTGACCGCTGTCCTCGACCTGCCGGTACATCTGGTGCGCCGCCCACCGGTGGCTGTCGGCCATCGCGTGGTCGAGGATGTACGGGTCGTCGCGGCCGCGGAGGGCGAGCACGGGGAGATGCAGCCGCTGATCCATGAGTTCCATGAAGCGGGCGCCGTCGGGTCGGAACTGTGAACGGAACGCCCAGCGCCGGTACTCCAGGCTGCAGTGGGCGACGTTGGGGATCAGCATGGCCGATCGGTTGAGTTCCACGGTGTGCGCGTAGTCGGGCTGGGCTCGCCAGGAAGCCGACGACCGTTCCGCGAAGTAGTCGGACACGAAGGCCGCGTCGTCGCGGGTGATCTGTCGTTCGCCGAACCGGGGGATCTGGTTGCGCAGGAACAGCGGTAGGAACCGTGCCCGCTGGGTCTTGTCGCGCAGTACGCGTCGGCGGAGGGCGCGGGGGTGTGGGGACGCGATGACGATGATCCGGTCGACGACTCGTGGGTGCAGTGTGGCGGTCGCCCAGCAGACCAGTCCGCCGTCGGAATGCCCGATGAGGGTGGCGCGGGTGTGCCCGAGCGCGCGGATGAGTCCGTTGGTGTCACCGGCCAGGGTCCAGCCGTCGTAGCCGCGTGGGGGCTTGTCGGTGTCGCCGTAGCCGCGCAGGTCGACCGCGACGGCGCGGAAGCCGGCCTCGGTGAGCGCGGTCAGCTGATGTCGCCAGCTCCACCAGAATTCGCCGAAGCCGTGGAGCAGCAGCACAAGCGGGCGGTCGCCGGCGGGGACGCCTGCGGGCGCAACGGCGTGGAACCGGACTCCGTTGGCGCGGACGTCGAAATGCTCCCAGTCGCCCGGGAGTCGAACGCTCGAGGGGTCAGGCTCCTCGCTCACGGATCACCCTTCGCGGGCGGGCGGGATTCTCGGGTGCGAGGTCTCGTGCTCTGCGTGACGGTTCGGCAGGACGGTCGGCAGTTCGTTGACCGATTCGATCGTCTTCTTCGGTCCCCGAACCCGTTTGAAGAACAGATAGCCCACAAAGGCCGCGATCAGGGTGACCGTCACCAGGATGAGGAACACGATGAGGAATGCCAGCCAGCGCCAGACCCACTCGTCGAGCAACTCGGCGAGGAAGAAAAAGAAGAAGAAGCTGGAGTACAGCGCCATCACACCGGCGACGATCAGCAGCCCCGTGCCCGCGCCGGCCTTCTTCGCCTCGGTGACGAGTTCGGCCTTGGCGAGCGCGACCTCGGATCGGAACAGGGTGGAGACACTGGTGGTCGCGTCCTTGACCAGGCTTCCGATCGTCGGCTCACCGTTACGGCCGGCATTGGCGTCGGAGAGCGGGATCGACGGGACGGAGTCTCGGCCCGCGTCGGGCAGGCCGTGCTCGTTGGGGCTCACAGAATCCTCCGTTGTTCGGCTGATGGCCATATGTTGCCATGCGAGCGCCGCTGACGTGGCGGCCCACCCATGGGTGCGTCGGGGAGTGCCCGAACGTGCGATGCGCCACCGGCGGGAGTTCGCTGGTGGCGCATCGGGTCAGGACAGCCCCGCAGGGGACGGTCGTCCGGGCGGGATCAGGCCTTCTTCGCGCGGATGGCTTCGAAGACCGACGGGTCGACGAGGGTGGAGGTGTCGCCGAGTTCGCGTCCCTCGGCGACGTCCTTGAGCAGGCGGCGCATGATCTTGCCCGACCTCGTCTTGGGCAGTTCGGGCACGACGTTGATCTCGCGGGGCTTGGCGATCGGCGAGATCTCCACCGACACCTGCTGACGCAGTTCGGCGATCAGCTGGTCTCCGGTGTTCTCCACGCCTTCACGCAGGATGACGAAGGCGACGATGCCCTGGCCGGTGGTCTCGTCGGCGGCGCCGATGACCGCGGCTTCGGCGACACCGGAGTGGCCGACGAGGGCCGACTCGACTTCGGCGGTGGAGATGCGGTGACCGGAGACGTTCATGACGTCGTCGACGCGTCCGAGGACCCAGAGCGCGTGGTCCTCGTCGTAGCGGGCGCCGTCGCCGGCGAAGTACCAGCCCTGCTCGGCGAAGCGCGACCAGTAGGTTTCGCGGAAGCGCTCCTCGTCGCCCCAGATGCCGCGCAGCATCGACGGCCACGGCTGGTCGAGCACGAGGTAGCCCTGCTCGCCGGCGCCGACGGGGTTGCCCTGGTCGTCGACGATGTTGGCGCTGATGCCGGGCAGCGGTTTCATCGCCGAGCCCGGTTTGGTCGCGGTCACCCCGGGCAGCGGCGAGATCATGATGGCGCCGGTCTCGGTCTGCCACCAGGTGTCGACGATCGGCGCGGAGTTGCCGCCGATGACCTCGCGGTACCACTTCCAGGCTTCGGGGTTGATCGGTTCGCCGACGCTGCCGAGCAGCCGGATGGTGGAGAGGTCGTGGGCGTCGGGGATCTCGCGTCCCCACTTCATGAAGGTGCGGATCAGCGTCGGGGCGATGTAGTAGATGCTGACGCCGTACTTCTCGATGATCTCGAAGTGGCGGTGTTCGTTGGGGGAGTTGGGGGTTCCCTCGTAGACGACTTCGGTGGCGCCGTTGGAGAGCGGGCCGTAGACGAGGTAGGAGTGGCCGGTCACCCAGCCGATGTCGGCGCCGCACCAGAAGACGTCCCGGCCTTCTTTGTGGTCGAACACGTAGTGGAACGAGTAGCTGACCTGGGTCAGGTAGCCGCCCGAGGAGTGGACGATGCCCTTGGGCTTACCGGTGGTGCCCGAGGTGTAGAGCAGGAACAGCGGGTGCTCGGCGTCGAACGCCTCGGCCTCGTGGGTGTCGGACTGCTCGTCGACGGTGTCCTCCCACCACACGTCGCGGCCTTCGACCCAGTTGAGGTCGGGGTCGTGGTTGGTCCGACGGACCACGAGAACCTTCTCGACCGACTTCGCGGCGTCGTCGCCGGTGCCGAGTGCCTCGTCGACCTGGGTCTTCAGCGGTGCCGGCTGGCCGCGGCGGTACTGCCCGTCGGTGGTGATCACGAGCTTGGCCTCGGCGTCGTCGACGCGCGAGCGCAACGCTCCCGAGGAGAAGCCGGCGAACACCACGGAGTGGGTGAGTCCGAGGCGGGCGCAGGCGAGCATCGAGATCAGGGCCTCGGGGACCATCGGCATGTAGATGGCGACGCGGTCGCCCGCGACGAGTCCGATGGACGAGAAGTAGTTGGCCGCCTTGCTGACCTCGGCGAGCAGCTGGCTGTAGGTGAGGTCCCGGGTGTCGCCGGGTTCCCCGACCCAGTGGATGGCGACTCGGTCGCCCTTACCTGCGGCGACGTGGCGGTCCACGCAGTTGACGGCGACGTTGAGGGTGCCGCCGACGAACCATTTGGCGAAGGGGGCGCCGGACCAGTCGAGGGTCGTGGTGAAGTCGGTGGCCCAGTCCAGCCTCCGGGCCTGTTCGGCCCAGAACTCAAGGCGATCGGCATCAGCATGGTCGTACATCTCGGCGGTGCCGTTGGCCTGGGCGGCGAACTCGTCGGACGGTGGGAATGCCTGGACGGTGGAGGACATCGGTGAGAAGGGCCTTTCGCTGTCGACGGCGGTCACTCAACAGTAAGGTGACCCGACGTCAGTACGGGGAAACAGTGTGAGCGTAGTCACGTCGACGTCGACCCAGGAACCGTCCCGTATGCGAACGCAACCGATTCGCGACGAACGGCCGGTGGGTGACGACGAACGGTAGGACGCCTGTCGGCGGCGACCGGAGTCGGCGACGCTTCGTTTCAGCCGGGCGACTGACTCGGCGGTACGAACAATAGGCCGCACGGAATTTCGAAACGGCGACTAACAATGAGGGTTCATTAATTCCGGATTCGAGGGAACGGGGAAGCGCCTCTGGCCTCTGTCGCCGCCGTACCGCGCGAGACCGAGGGTGTCCCGGAAGGGACGGCCGTCGACGCAACTATCGTCGGTTCGTGACCACCGACCCATTGTTGCCCCTGCTGGAGCTACCCGGCGTCTCCTCGGCTGCCGATCGCGCGCGTGACGCCCTCTCCGCGGTCCACCGGCACCCCGCCAACCTGCGAGGATGGGACAAGACCGCCACCGAGGCCTCGTGGCGGGCCGGTCGCTCCTCGGCCGCCATCGACGGCGGAAGCGTCGAGCTCCGGCGTGACGGCGACTTCGACGACCCGATCCTCGCGGGCGCGATGCGGGTGTCGCAGGCACTCGACGGCGACTCCCTGGTCACGATGACCTCGGTGATCCGGCGGGCGCCGGCCCAGGCTCTGGCGCGGCTGCACACTCTCGCCGCCGCCGACCTCGTCGACGACCCCGATGAGCTCGGGCGGCCACGGAGTGGGACGGATGTCGGCGAACGTCTCAATTTGTTGGGGCAGTTGACAACCGGGGCGACGTCGGTTCCGGCGCCCGTGCTCGTCGCGGTGGTCCACGGCGAGCTGCTGGCCATGAATGCCTTTCCGACCGCCAACGGCGTCGTCGCCCGCGCCGCGTCTCGACTCGTCGCCGCCGCCACCGGGTTGGACCCGCACTGCCTCGGCGTGCCGGAGGTGACCTGGTTCAAGCGGGTCGGCGAGTATCGCACGCTGGCGACGAGCTTCGGGACAGGTACCGAAGCCGGCCTGCGGGACTGGATCGTGTTCTGCTGCGAGGCTCTGGAAGCCGGTGCGGCGGAGGCGAAGTCGATCGCCGACGCGGCACGGGCGGGATAGCGGTCGGGGTTGCGCATCTGTCCCGGACAGCGCTGCGGGCGGCCGCCGGCGTCGTAAACGACGCGGTTGCCGCCCGCGTAGCACGGACTCAAGTTACCAAGCGTGCTTGGTGGGTTGTGGTTACCGCCTCGGCGATTGACCGCGAGTCGGGATTGCGGACCGTCCACGTGCTGCCAGCTGTGTGCCGTTCCTCCCGGGCCTGGCGCCTCAGGGGAGGAAGGCGATGGCGCAACGAGTGTGGCGGTCGGTCGTCCTGACTGCGATGTCGCAGGCGCACAACACTTTTGCCATATGCGGCGTGCTCCGCGTGGGTGCTTGCCGCCCGTGCTGGGAAGTGCTCGGCGTGGGGGTCCGTTCCTTCTCTTCCGGATCGAACTTGGCCTTCCGAGTTTCCGTAACCACTGTTCTACACCGTGATGCCGGTCACATCAAGCGTTCAGTGTCGGAATGTCGGACAACTTGCGTGCTTCAGTGAAAAATGTTGTTGCCCAGCGGGTTCGGAGAAGGAATGGGTGCATGGGGGTCTGATCGCGCACGATCCCGGCCCGCGGGGTGGTCAAAGGGAACGTTGCAAAGACGTTGCGTACTTTCCGCGCCGGAATCGCGTTTCTCGGATAACGCCCAACTCGGATTGCCCATTCGCGCATCTTGTTACCCTGGAGTAGAACGGACATTCGCGAAAGCGATTGTTGTGCTTGCAAAGAATCCGAATCCGTGTGTATAGTCATCCTTACCCGGTTCTCATACCGGTGCGTTTCAGCCCGACCCCCCGGGGCTGAAACGTGACGACCCCGGCCTCCTCCCCCCCCTGGCCGGGGTTGTCCTCTGTCTGGGGTCTTTTCTACCCGTGGAACGCGCTGAGCGCGGCACGTTGTCCACAGGCTTCGGCCCCATCCCCAGACCGCCGGAATCCCACCGGTCGACGGGCTCCTCCGGCCGCATGATCGTCCGCATGCCCGACGAACTCCTGGTTCTCGTAGATCCCGACCTCCACGACGATGTCGCGCGGTGCGCCGCGGCGGCCGGCTACCTCGTACAGACGGCACCCGCCGATGACTGCCGGCGGGAATGGCTGACGGCCCGCGCCGTGGTCGTCGACCCGCCCGCCATCGCTGTCCTGAGCCGCGTCCGCCCGCCCCGCCGGCCCGGTCTGGTGCTGGTGAGTGCAACCGAACCGGGTGCGCACACGTGGCGGATGGCGATGGACCTGGGCGCCGAGGACGCGTCGACGCTGCCGGCCGAGGAGGGACGCCTCGTCCGGGTACTGACCGAGTGCCGGGTACCGCGACGCCGCCCTGCCGGCGTCGTCGCCGTCATCGGGGCCCATGGCGGTGCCGGGGCCTCGACACTGGCCGCCGCGGTCGCGCTGGCATCGGCCGACGCCGGCTCGCCCACGTTGCTGCTCGACCTCGACGACATGGGCGCGGGTGCCGACCTCCTGCTCGGCCTCGAACGTCGTCGAGGGCTGCGATGGCAGGATCTCTCGCTCGACGGTGGGGTCGTCGGCGGAACGGCACTGCACCAGGCGCTGCCGAGTGCGGGCGACGGTCTCGCGGTGCTGACCTCTCAGCGCCTCCCGGCTGCCGGGTTGAGTGTCGAGGCGGTCACCGCGGTCATCGATGCCGGCCACACCCACGGTGATCTCGTCGTGCTCGACCTGCCCAGATGCGACAACCCGGTGGTGCGCGCGGCGATCGCGTCCACCGACGTCGTGGTCGTGGTGACCACTCCCACCGTCGGCGGATGCGCCGCGGCCCGGCGCATCGTCGATCGTGTCGTCGGCGACGAGGTGGCCGTCGAGCTCGCGGTGCGGGGCCCCTCGCCCGGCGGTCTGCGCCCACAGCAGGTCGCCGACGCGATCGGACTGCCGCTGCTCGCCGCGTATCGACCGGAGCCCCGCCTGGCGGTGCGGTTGGAGGGCGGCCCGCTGCGGCTGCGACCTCGCGGTCCGCTCGGTCGTGCGGCACGAACGGTGTACACGAGGGTCGCCGAGCGCGGACGGCTCGCGTCGTGACGCGTTCCCGAACGGACGGCCAGGCCGACGAGGCGTTGCTGGACCGGGTCCGCTCGCGCCTGGCCGCCGACGCGGCCGACCCAAGTCCGGCGGTCATCGCCGACGCGATCCGCGCGGAGGCCGGGGGAGTGCTCGGTGACACCGACCTGCTCGCCGCACTTCGATTCCTGCAGACCGAGCTGACCGGGGCGGGCAAGCTCGAGCAACTCCTCGCCGAACCCGACATCGCCGACATCCTGGTGTCCGGACCCGACGAGGTGTGGGTCGACCGCGGTTCCGGACTCGAGTCGACGACCATCCGATTTCCGGACGAGGCATCGGTACGACGCCTCGCGGGTCGGCTGGCACTCGGCGCCGGGCGCCGTCTCGACGACGCACAGCCCTGGGTGGACGGGCAGTTGTCGAACGTGGGGCGCCGCGGGTACACCGTGCGGCTGCACGCGATCATCCCGCCACTTGCCGCGGATGGGACCTGTATCTCGTTGCGGGTCCTGCGGTCGGCGTCCAAGGACCTGCCGAGCCTCGTCGACAGCGGCGCGATCCCGACCGAGGTCGTGCCGGTCATCGCCGACATCCTCCGGAAGCGCGTGGCCTTCCTCGTGATCGGCGGCACCGGAACGGGGAAGACGACGCTGCTCAACGCGCTGATCGGTGCCATGGATCCGCGCGAGCGGGTCGTCTGCGTCGAGGACGCCCTCGAACTCGCCCCGCGGCATCCGCAGGTGGTGCGGCTGGTCGCGCGGGCGTCGAACGTCGAGGGTGTGGGCGAGGTCCCGGTACGGACCCTGGTCCGACAGGCACTTCGGATGAGACCCGACCGGATCATCGTCGGGGAGGTGCGCGGTGGTGAGGTCATCGACCTCCTGACGGCGCTCAACACCGGGCACGACGGAAGCGCCGGGACGGTTCACGCGAACTCGACGTCGGAGGTGCCGGCCCGTATGGAAGCGCTTGCCGCACTGGGAGGTATGGCTCGCGACGCGCTCCACAGTCAGCTGGGTGCCGCGTTGTTATCTGGGGTTGAGAGTTTACTGTTACTGATTGTTACCGATGGGCCTGCTGCCGCCCCGCCGGCCTAACCGGGTACACCTCCAGAGACCACTGTTACCGATTGCGGATGGCAGGGCGTGTGGCGTACGCCACGGAACGTCCGGCGCGGCTGCCACCGGCGTACCCCGCGAGAACGGCCGGGTACGGTGATCACCCCACGCCCCGGCAGCAGCATTTGGAGACGCGTCGACGGAGGTCCTACGGCGGTCGTAGAGACCAGCATGGCTCCGGTGATGGACGATAACGATGTCTGGTCGGCGCTGGAAGAAGGCACCTGGATATTTCCGTGTGACGCACCTGGGATCGAATTCGAGGTCGAAAGTGTGCTGTCCCATCCGGTCGGACCGGGCGGTATCGTCGTAGTAGCGGCGGAACGCCCGTCGTTCGGGAGTTGGGAAAGACTCGACAGCTGGTCGCCGAGAGCAGACGCATAGCGATGTCGCCCGATACTTGCATCTCGTATCTGTTGCAGCAGGGGTACTTTCAGATGATCAAACCTTCGGGGAGTTAGTAGAACGTTACCATCTCGCTTGTGTGCGTTTCGGCGGTGTACTTCATTCCGACCTGATACCGCCGAACGAGTCCACCGTCGTCAGGAAACTCGACTTGGACGCTATACATCATCGCGTCCAACTCGGGTGCGGGCTGGTCGTTGCGTGTGCCGAGTCTGAATCGCAAGTTGTAGATGATTCCGTTGGTCAGTTTCGCTTTGATGGCATCTGCCAAAGCGTTGATATTCAGGTCAGAGAGGCCCGCCGTGCGCAGTGAGTTGTGGTGTTCTCGGTTGAGGTAAGTGATCCGCCGCTCGTCGATCACCACCCGCGTTGTCGTGGCTGGCTGAAGCTTGCCTCCAAGCAGGCTCAACGCTACCGAGCTATCGACGTCGGCCCACTCCGGGATTCCATTGTCAAGGCGGTGCGTGAGAAATGGTCCGTACAGACTCTCGTCAATACCAATGACTCTGAAACCACTTGCCTCGTAGGGATATCCAAATAGATTCACGTCGCCATCGAGATCCATATCACAGATGATGTCGTCGTGCAGACGTAGACCCACTTGCGGCAAGTACAGGCCCGCTTTGAGTGGGCTCCATGTAGAACAGTCAACGTAGCCGAGGTATCCACCGGATGCATTCAACAGTGCTGCAGCGATATTCGTACGCTGCGCTGCAGACAGATTCGTCATGTAGACGATGAAATAGCAACTCGCAGGTAGCCGAGGCCAAATGCCGGGACCTACCAGGCGATGCGCGAACTCTTGCCACAAGAATCGATCGGGTAGTCCAGCAACGTCACCGGCTCTCAGGGCGCTCTTGTCGGAGCCGTACTGTCGTAGCACTGGTACCCAACTCTGCGCGAAATCGTATCCGTACGATGCTCGCTCAGATCGCATCGAATCGAACACGAACGCAACCTCGTGGCGTCCGGCCTTGGGCACAAGCGCATTTGACAGCTGGCCGTAATCGATCGATTTAGCTTTCAGCTGCGCCACCAGGAGCTTGTGGTCATGACGGAGCATTGTCTGCACCTGATCGCATTGCAGGTCGAAGCGGTCGATGAGGCTGGTAAAGGCGATGTTGGAGTAGTTGTTCAGTGAATGGATCGTGAACTCCTGAAGGCCCGGAGCGTCGTCAGAACCACGGGTCGATGCCATGTCCCCATGCTTCCACATGCCCGACTGGGTTCGGGTGAGAGTCTTCCTGAGCGCAGTCAATCACAGGCTGTCGGCCACTCTCTGGGCTTCGGCTCGAAGCTCACAGAGGTCCGGGACGTTCAGATCGACCGTTCGTATGTGAATCTCATGACCGTTGAATGTGTACGTTACGTCCACCGGGGAGGTCATCTGGGGATACAGGAGTAGGCCATCACATCCGAGAGCTGTTGCATACGTGCCGATTTGGTACAGATGAGCATTGTTGAAGGCGACCTTGCCGTGACGCGACTTGATGAGGGCTGGTCCCCACTTCAGGTCGATGGCCAAGCGTGGGTGTGTTCGTGGACCGATGGTCAGATCGGGTTCAATCGTGATCGGTAGGTCGGGCTTCCCGCCGCTGTGTACGAACGCCTCTCGATAACGAGGCTTCGAGCGGAGTGCTGTGATTCCGGCATCAGCAAGGGCAGATTCGATGGTGTTCTCCCAGACTTTCCACATGAGTACGAAGAATGCTGGCGCGGTAAGAGACCCTGCGAGGTCGGTGACACCGGCGCCTTCCAGGGCAAGTCGCGCCAGCCGGAGGCTGGGCAGATAGTGCTGGTTCAATCTGGTGAGTTGTACCCGATCAAATTGTGTCAGAGTCAATCTGGTCGGGCGAACATTGCTGAGGTGGTGTAGGGCGTCGTCGTACATCCGCCGGACGTTGCGGTTGCGTACAGTCGGAGCGAGCAGATCCAGCGCCGCGCGGAGCAGCTGGTTCTCCGGGGTATCAACCACGAAGTCGGTGTACTCGCAATCTAGGAAGGGGAGCTTCGCTGGGTTCGTAATTGGCCGTGTGCGGCCGCGTACGAACGGAAGTTGCTCTCGCCGTTCAACGTATCCTCGACGCAATCCACGGGCCATGAGTGTGTTGACCTCGCTCGCGAGCTGAATGAGGAGCCAGTCAGACGGGGAGGTATCGGTCACGCTGGTGATTCCAGCTGGTGGCGGCGGGGCGAGTGTCCGGTACGCGAGCGCCAGCATCTCGGGCAGGTTGTTGATGGCAGCTTTTGGCTGCACTACGATTCCTCGGCCGCCGGGGAGCGTGACGCTCCCGGCGTACCCGGTCTTGGGGCCGACTCGCGCGAGAACTGATGCTCCGCTTGCGCTCACCTCTATCACGTGCAGTCCGTGTCGGGCGCGGCGAAGTGCCCGCATTTCCGCACGAGAGAATTCGTGCTCCTGGGCTGGGTCGGTCTCCGTGAAGTGAAGTGTTTCAGCCATTCTAACTACTCAGGAAGGCATTTCGGAGGTCCGGTAGGTCATCGGTGCGACCCAGTAGGTGGTCGCGGAGCACGGGTTCGAGGTCCTCGTCCCAGATGGTCTCGAAACCAACGTCGGCGAGATCAGCTCGAATGAGGAACGCGTGGCCTATCACCCGGTCATCATCGAGTAGTTCTGTGACTTGGTCGTTGAGGCTTCGGAGCCGGCCAGAAGCCTCGAGTCCGAGCGCTTTCGTGGTGTAGCGGTCATGCCAACGTTCAATCGCGGCGTAGTCGACTCCGAACTGAACCTCCTTGAAACGCCGTCTCATTGCTGCGTCGAGCAACGACACTGACCGGTCGGCCGTGTTCATTGTCCCGATCAGCCAGAGGTTGTCGGGGATGTAGAACCTATCGTTGCTGTAGGCGAGGCTGACTGTGTTGTCTTCGCCTCTGTACTCCAGTGCGAAGAGGAGTTCTCCGAAGACGCGGGGGAGATTGGCGCGGTTAATCTCGTCCACGATCACGAAATACGGTGCAGGGTAATTGGTTTGAGCCTCAGCTACGATCGTTTTGAAGATGCCATCTCGCAGTTCGTAGCGAAGGGCGCTGTTGGCTGGGTCGGCCTGTGATGTTGTCGATTGCGTTGCGCCATCACTGTTCTCTGTGCCATCTGCGTCGCCGTTGTTGGGGTTGTTGGCTGCCATGACCGGTCGGATTCCTTCGACGAAGTCCTCGTAGGCGTAGGTCGGGTGGAACTGGACAAGTTTGATCCGCGTGGGTGCGGTCATGGCTGTGGCAAGTCTGCGTGCGGCGAGGGTCTTGCCGGTCCCGGGTGGGCCGGAGAAGAGTAGTTGTCGCGCTCTACCAGTGAGTGCGACGAGCCTGCGTGCACGACCTTCGTCCCAGAGAAGGTCGTCAACGAGTGTTTGGATCGGGTCGTGCGCAGTCCCTTGCGCCGCGCTGTCGAGCGGCACGATGAACTGCAGATGTCTGCGCAACTGGTCAGCGATCGATGCGCCAGCCGCGTCCAGTGACTGCGGGTCGACAAGCAACTCGACGCCACCGGTGGTGGCGGGGTCGGCGGCTAAGTCTGCCACCCAATCGTGCGAGGAAGCGGACTGCGTTGACGTGCCGTTGGGCGTGGAAATGGTGAAGACCCAGCCGTCCTGCCGTAGTGCGTCCAGCGTATCGATATCACCGGCCGGAAGCCCCGCCAACGCTCGCCGGAAACGTTGGGCACGCTCGTTTGCTTTCGGTGATGCCGTGTCCGCCCTGTCGATCTCTGTTCGCAACCGCATGCCCTGATCATCGAGGGAGACGGCCAGTCGAAAGCCAGCGGCGCCGCTCTCGGGTCTTGTCAGGATGATCGCGATCGGTCCCGGCGCCGGGGCTTCGATCGACACCGGGCGATCCATGTCGTTGGTAGCGAGCCGTGCGATGCGACCAAGCAAGGCCAACCGCGCACGAAGTCGTTCGCCGCGTGCCCGGTCGCTGCTCGACAGCGGTGGACCGCCCGATGCGCTCTGCGCCACCTGGGCCGCAAGAAGGCAGTCACTGGAGGTGTATGCCACAGTAAGAACTGGCTGATCTCCGGCGCTGAGCCTCCAGACTGTCGCCGGGGAACCGGATCGGGTCTTGCGCTTGGTCCCCGAGTCCTCGATGTAGCCGTTTTGTAGCAATTCACCGCGGCGAGGCCGTATGTTACTCGCACCGCCGGGTGGTTTGAGGCGTTCGTCGAGCTCATGGTCGGTCGACCCATGCGCGCCGCAGTCGGCGATAGCCATGAGGACTCGGTAGCGCCAGTTCTGCGTGTCAGCGATGCCGCGTTGGTTGCCGATGAGTTCGCCGAAGATCAGCTCGTCGATGTCCGCCACATTGAGCACACTAGACCAGCAAGGTGGGGCGAGATGCTAGGTGGATGGTATGGGTGCGCTCACGTTTTCAGCGCCAGGAACGGCGAGTTGCGACAGTTTAGCGATGGCGCCTCTCGCGAGTTCCGCGTAGACCGGGTCGCGTTCGATTCCGATGGATTGGTAGCCCAGTGCTTCTGCGGCTGCCAACGTCGACCCAGCCCCCGCAAACGGGTCGAGCACGATACCCTCGCCCAACGGCAGCGATGCCCGTACCACTGCCCGCAAGAAGGATTGCGGTTTGAGTGACGGGTGTGGTGCGATCTCGCGCTCCTTCTTGGGAGTCGGGCTCGAACGAATGACATCCCCGAACGGCTGGGCGTCGCTGATCCGTCGTAGTCCACCGGTCTTGTATTTCCTGAGATTATCGGCGACAGTGCGTGTTTCGATAGGCCGACGGTAGACAAGCCATGGTTCCCATTGCGCGCGAGCCATGACGGAGACATCGTCGAATTCCTCGTGGGCATTCTTCGGCCGGTCACCGCCGCGCATGGTTTGTACGAGGCGCACGATCTCGCCGCGACGTTCGAGTCCCGCTTTGTTCAGCGCCATCGAAATATATGGCGAGACAAGAGGATTGCAAGCGAGTATGACATGGCCTCCGGGAAGTAGGGCCGGAAAAAGGGTTGTCGCCCAGGTGGTGAAGAACTCGTGCAGCGCGGCCAGGTCGGATGCAGACATTGTGGTGAAGCGCGGCAGTGGTGCACGCTGGTTGCCGTCGAAGGAGGGGGGTACGCGCCATACGCCGCCCTTGCCGGCACGCAGTTTCGCGAGGTGCTTGTCGCTGTATTCGTGCAGGCCGTAGGGCGGGTCAGTCACCACGGCCGCAATGGACTTCTCTGCGCGGTTGCCGAGCCAGTCCAGGCAATCGGCCGTATGCAGTTCGGTATGCCCGGTTCGGAACGGCTGAGTCTCGGTGTCCTTCGTCTTCGTTGGGCTCATCGCTTTGCCCTGTTGAGGGTGTAGCGGCCCCTGCCGGTGCGCGAGAACTTCTCAGGCGTGTTGATGTTCAGATACGACCGCACGCTCGACGCCGGGACCTCGGTCTGCAGGTCGGCGCAGACAGCTTCGCGGAGCTCGGCTACGGTGAGCTCTGTCTTCTTGGCCTCAAACACCCTGATGATCGCATCGCGGACGACGCCTGGCCCCCTGCGGGTACTGTTTGTCATCGTGGCCGACCTCCGAATTCGTGTTGTGGCGTAGCGGGAGTGAGCTTAGCTATGGGCACTGACTATAGACGTCTAGACGTCTTATAGTCGACAAAGGGGGCCACGGGCGTGTCGCAAGTCACAGCGCAACGCAATGTGCTCAGTGAAGTGAGCGGTCATGAGCCACCGAACCTTTCTCGTCCCGTTCGACGAAGTGGTGAAAGTCCTGACGGCTAACGGTCGAGTTGGCCGTACAGCAGCTCGATCGTTTGTTTCTGATCGGCAATGACAGATCTCAGTTGCTTATTCTCGGCCTCGCACGCTGCGATCTTGCGGCGTAGTGCCGCCACGATCGCCGGATCACGACTGCTGGGGTCGGCAACAGAGTTCGTACGGTGGGTGACACGATATTGGTCGATCGTTGCTACGACGTCCTTGTGCTTGTAGATGGTCTTGCGGGAGACACCCGACCGTGCAGCGACGGCCGCGACCGTAATCGGTGCATTGGACTTGCGCAGGTCCCGGAGTGCTTTGTCGATGTCTCGGCGTTTGGTGGCAGCAACCGTGTCGCGGTAGCGGGCGAGACCGCGCTGCGCTTTCTCCCCTGGCGGGGGAGGCTTCGGTGCGCTCACTGGGACTCACCTGAACGGTCGCCGGGATCAAAGGTCGCGGGATCGGGACTTGGGGTCGTGTCTGCGGAAGCGGCTTCGGCCTTGCGCAGCACGGACTCGTGACTTCCTCGGGTCTTGACTTGAAGCAGCGGCGACCGGTTTGCGGTACCGGCTCCGCTGACGCTCCGGCCGTCACTGTCGGCTGCCGCGTCAGTGTGCAGGCGCTCGATGATTGCGTCGAGAGAAGCGATCTCGCGGCGACGTTCGTGGATCCAGACGTTGTCGTCGGTGAGCTCGCGGCCGGTGCGGTCGAGGTACTGGCGGCGCCGTACGTCGACGAGGGTGAGCGTCTTGGTGCGCTGGTCCTCCAGCTCGTCGAGATGTGTTGCGTCGGTAGCGAAGTGTCCGCAGGTCAGGCACGCGTTGCCTTTGTCGCAGGTCTTCAGAGGTGGCAGTAGACAGACCCCATTGGGCAGTACCCGGTCGGTGCGCTGGGACAGTTGGGTCATGTCGAAGATATCGGTGGGGCTAATACCGATATCCACCCCGGCGGCGCCGATCTTCTTGTGTCGCAGAAACTCTGCCTCTGCAGTGGCCGCGAGCGTGGCTGCGTAGCGCAGCGTCATCTCCGGTGAGGCGTGCCCGAGGTAGCGCTGTACGACGTGGATGGGTACACCATCGTTGAGTAGCTCTGTGGCGCGGGTGTGCCGCAACCGATGCGTCTGGGAGAACCGCAGTGGAAGTCCTGCGGTGTCGGTGAGACCGTGAATCCTATCGAGCTTGCTCAGTTTCTCGCGGTAGGAATGGTAGGTGCGTGGACGCTGCCCTTGATGCTGGTGTCTTATTCCGAGGAACAAGTACTTCGGCGTCATTTCCGGGTAGCGACGTTTGATCCATGTCTGCTGTTCGTGGATGACGTTGACGACTGCTTGTTCGACCAGAATCGTCGGTAGGACCCCGTCGACCTTGGTCTGCTGGTATCTCAGCTTCGCCACGAATGCGTCAGGGTCGTCAGACTCGTTGGGGCGTTCCTGGCCCGGAATCGGCAGGAGAGGGTCGAAATCGAGCATCAGGATCTCGGATGCCCGCCGACCGGTCAGTGCCTGCAGAAGCCAAGTGCGGGCTGCTTGAGGGTCGCCGAGGCCGTCGACCAGGGAGATCGTCGAGTCGGGGTGAGTGATGGCGACGGGCACTCCGCGATCACCGGCGAGTACGTCGAGGTAGCAGAGCATCTGCTGCAGCTCGGAGGTGGAGAACCACGTCAGCTCACGCTGGTTCTTTCCTCGGCGGCCTTTGAACGCCGGCCCCCACAGCCGGGTGTGTGAGTCGGTCAGCGCCGCCCATCCGTTGTTGCCGGTCGCCAGCGCTGCTTCGTCGGCGTTGTCGGCCATGAACGTGTAGAACACCTGAGTTTGAGACTGGGTTGCATCGATTGCGCTGTCCGACAGTGGTTTATCTGGTCTGAATCCGGCATCTGGTGACGCGAGGTAGTCGGAGAAGTCGGAGAAGAACTGGCGCAGCGATGCACGGTTGTCAGCGATGATCGGGTCGTCGATCCCGTGGGAGGCCAGAAACGGACCGAGGTGGCGGGCGGCGTCGCGGGCACGCTCGGTCACCGATGACCAGCGCAGCAGTTCGCCGGTCAGCGAGGTGCGTAGCCAGAATCTGATGCCTTCGCGGAACCAAACCGGTTCGATCGGTCTGAGTCGGACTGACTTGTCGTGGGTGGGTTCATGTTCTCGTACGGGGATGCGCGGGTCGGCGCGTAGGTCCCACACATCGTGGGCCCACCAAGGTTTCGCTGTGCAGCGTACAGAGACGTAGAGGTGGAGTTGCTCGATCAGGTGGGTGATGTTGCGGCGGGCGCCGGTGCTGGGTAGTCGCTGGTTGCGACGTTCAAATCCGATGAGTGCATGGCGGATCAGGGGTGCCACGTCGAGGTCGGCGATGCTCGTTGGTTCGCGATGGTGTGTGGCCAGGTATTCCGCGACGGCGGCTTCGAGCGCGCGACCGCACCACTTCAACAGTGACGGTTCGATCTTGCGGATTCCTTCGTGTCCGCAGAGCCATACCCACCAGGCAATTTCGTCGCAGAACCGTTGCGGCACAGACGATGGTGTGAAGTCGTGGAACTCGGCGGCGCGGTTGGCTGTCATGTAGCGCTGATTCTGCAGGAACACTGTGTTCGCCGGGCCAGTGTCGATGCTGTACTGCAGCGTGCGCCATTTCTCGGGCACTCGTGCCCATTCGCGACCCCACACCAGATCGGTCAGTTCCAGGCCAGGAGTGGCGGGGCGGCGTGCCCGCGAGCCAGATGGTCTATTCCTGTCCGTTGTCATGCAGTCCCTTCCACCCCGCGACGTAGTTCTTCCACTCTGCGACGGAACGCATTTCGGCGTCCTCGGTCACCCATCCGTAGATCGACAGAGTTGTTTGCACGTCGGCGTGCCCCAGTCGTCTCATGACGACGTGCTCGCGGACGCCGTTGAGGAGTAGTGCTGTTGCGTGCGTGTGCCGAAACCAGTGTGGTGTCCATTGCTCTGGCACATCAGGTCTTGCTGTGCTGATGGTGTTGACCTTGTCGTACACGGTCTCGGGGCGCATCGCTGCGTACCGCTCGCCTCTGGCGAGGTTCACGAACACGAAGTGTGTCGAAAGGTCGGTGACGGCGACCTCGGCTCCCTGAGCGATCAGCTGCCACACGAACTCGCTGTAGAGACCGACCAGGTCGTCACCGACGTAGATTCGACGTGCACCTGACTTCGCCCGCACGCCGTGTGGGTGGTCGTTTCGGCCCGCGATCTGCACATATGGAGTGTCACCGCCGCTGATGTGAAAGTCGTGGTGGCGCAGAGACAAAGCTTCTCCCAGGCGCATCCCCGTTTCCGCGAGAACTGCGAATAGTAGCCGGTCGCGCAAACCTGAGGCGCTCCCGGACCAGCCTTGCTCAGCCTGCATCGAGCAGGCGTCAAGGATCGCAAGGACTTGGCCCGGCAGCAGGACTGGTGTCTCTGCTCGATTGGGTGCCCGACGCCGGTAGATGGGTTGATCGCGTGTCTGTTGTGGGCCGACTCCTGTCAGGAACGGCGAATATGGATTGCGACGTGCGGTGCGGGCGTGGGACGAGTAGAGCCTGCGATAGGGCCGGGTGAGGTCATGGGCGTCGGCGAAGTACCGATACATCGACAGCACTGCCGCGCCGCGAGGCTGAAGAGACGAATCGGCCATACCGGCATCGTCGGCCGGTGGACCAATCCGCGCCGTGTCTGGGAGATCACCGCTGCGGAGGTAGCGAAGGAACTCGCCGAACAGCGTGGTGGGAAAGTCATCCCACGCATGACCGGTGTGCTCCAGGACCGTCCACCACGCAGCCAGGCCGTACGCGTAGGACTTCACCGTATTGGGAGACGCGCCCTCACCGGCGAGAAACCGCAGGTACTCGCGGGCCTGCGGCACGGGTAACCGGTCGGCGCCGACGACAGTGACCGAGTGCGTCCGATCAGGAAACGTCAATCGCTGCACTCTGGCCACCGCAACGCCTCACACCCGGTGACGACGTGAATCAAGCGCCACTACATCAGCTGCGCCATACGTCACGTCCGGTCGACGCGGAGCGCTCGCGCTCTGAGGCCTAAGAACCGACGGCGCAGAACGCTGCGTCCCCAGAATCCAATCAAGCACGTCGAGCGGCAGAGCAGTGGTGCCCTGGGCTGCCAACTCTCCCAACGAAACCGCCCCATAGCAGCGACCCACAAACTTGCTGACCAGTCGCGGACGCTCAGGTTGGCGATCCTGCCAACCCGGCTCCGTCACACCCCACGTGTGCCCCGTATCGGGGTTGACCCGCGAGTACAACTGCTTGGTCAGCATTTCGGCGCGGACCGGATCGATCAGACGTGCATCACGAATATGGCGGATCAAGGCACCCAGCGATATTCCCCATTTGTCCTTGAGCGGCTTGAGGTTCAGCAGCGACATCATCGAGGGTAGTTCGGTTGCCACCGCCGCAATAGGTGCTAGAAGCTCTGCGGCGAACCGGTCGGCCTCATTTTCCTGATCGGAACCCACCACACAGGAAGTCCGGCTATGTAAGACCAAGTGCCCCAACTCATGAGCCACCGTGAAACGAGTTCGCTCCCACGACTCGGACTCCCGAAGCACCACAAGTGGCCGATCACGATGCTCACCGACCCAGCTCGAATAACCCAGATGCCGCTCAGTACGCGCGTACGCAGCTGACGCTGCGAACTCCCCATCCCACTCACCACGCTCTCGACGGCGCACAATGACGGGCGCGCCCACACGCTCCGCCTCATACATCAGATCGTCGAAAGGCTCATCAGCCTCAAGCCCCATCGCCTCGCGAAGCTGTAGCGCCGCCAAAGCAATGGGGACTCCCGCGGACGGGCCGCCCTGAATTGCCGGTACCCGAACAGGCGGGAGCGTCGAGTGGTCATCGAGATCACCCAGGATGTCACCAACCAGTGATGCGAACACCGCCAAGAACTCTTGCTCACCCTTCGTCATCGACTTGGGCGCGCGGAACAACAACTCCCCGGCTGTAAGCCGCGTTCGAGGCTCGGTACTGAAAAACCTTGCAGGAAAGCCAAACAGGGCAGAGAAAAGTTCGACCTCTTCCGGCGTGGACCATAGAATCGAGGACTTCTCTAGTTTCGTCTGCCGGTTGGGACTCCACCCCATGGACTCACACACCGATGTCGCCGACATTCGCCGCAACACCCGGGCCTGCCTGACTCGTGCACCAAATACTTCAATCATCGTGTGCTCGATTCAACATCATCGGGCCGCGCTCGGAGCCGCGGCCCACCCTCCACGCGGCCACCTAGGACGGTGACTGCGGCGGGGCAGCTTCCTCTGGACCTACGACCGAATCGAAGTCGTCGTCCATGCGACGAGGCTTCTTGCCCTTGCCGGCCGTCGATGCCGCCACCAACGGAGTTGGTGCGATCCCAGGCGCAGCCGAAGAAGCGTCGCGAACTTCCATGATGGCATCGGGTAGAGGAAGGGTCGCGTAGAGGACCGGCTCCATCTTGTTCTTGACCCACCCCGCAGCGAGTTCCGCACCACCGAGCCCCAGGCTGCCGGGCCACCAAAGCACGTAGAACCCGAACCCCGGCGGAGGCGCCATCGGGTCGTCCACTCCAAACGGCTCGCCGAGCTCGTCCTCGAAGCTCAGCTGCTGCTCGTCCGGCCGCCGGGTCGGTTGACGCCCAGGAAGATACGGGACTGGTCTGAGTCGCTCGCCATCGTCGCCGCGCGGAAACAACTTCGTGCGTACAACGGTGCCGTGTCCGTCCTCGAGGACCATCGAGAATCCGTAGCTTCCCCGAGCCTGAAGCGTGGACTCCTTGGTCTGCCGTCGCTCCCGCGACTTGAGCACGGTTTCCAGAAGCGACGCCGACCGAATGATACGACGAGGCTCGCCCTGGTCCTCGAATCGCATATCGGTCTCTGAGGCGCGGGCGACCATGTCGCCATGAAGCTCGCCCAACACCAACTCGTGCTGCTCGCGAAACTTCAGCAGCATCCGCACCGGATCGTCGTGTAGTTCCATGGGGCAAAAATTTACCCCCTAACCCTCCATTGGTCGTGGTGACACGCCGCAGTAGTTCTCTGTCCGATGGCGCACGCATGGGTAATAGGTTACATGTAACCCACGGGGAATAGTCTGGTATCGCACCGATTTGCCACCAGTTTTGGTCTCAACCCCAGATAAGTTGGGCAGGTGGTACTCGGGGTGGCACGGAACGCAGGCGGCACACGAGGTCTCGTCGAGATCGGGGTCGTTCGCCGGAACGACGCAGGGCGCGTGACGATCGTGCCGATCTGGTTGCGCGACAGGGGGTTCACCGCTGATCGTCGACACTTCGACGCGCTGGTCGCCGCCGGTGGGCCGGTGTCGGGGGATGGTCGATGATGTCGACGCCGGCCGCGGTCGCACTGGTGCTGGGCACCGCGGGTGTCGCGGTGCTGATGTCCGCACCGCCTCGGGCGACCCCCCGGCTCCTCGCGGTGTGCGGACACACCGCACCTGCGTGGTCGTCGACACCGGCCGTGCTGCTCCCGATGACGGCGCCGTTCGGTGCCCTCCTGGTGGGCGGGTTACCGGCCGCCGTCGCGGCGGGGATCGTCGTGACGATCGTGCTGTGGGTCCGCCGACGGCGACGGGCCGAGAAGCGACGTGATCGCCGGATGGACGAACTGCTTCTCGCGTTGTCGTTGATGATCGCCGAACTGTCGGTCGGCGCACCGCCGGTGCGGGCCTGTGAGGTCGCGGTCGCCGAACTCCGTCGTCGTGATCCGGGTGATGCGGGCTCCGGGACCGGGATCGCGGACGGGCTGGAGGCGATGGCTTGTCGTGCCGCACTGGGCGGTTCGGTGATCGACCCGGCGTCCGGGGCCGACGTCCGCGTGGGCGGGGAAACGGACGGGGAGTCGTGGCGTCGCATCGGAGTGGCCTGGCAGACCGCCGACGATCGCGGTCTGCCGATGGTCGACCTCCTCGGTGCGGTGCGTTCGGATCTGCAGGCCCGGCGGGGTTTCGCCGATCGAACCCGGGCCGGACTGTCGGGGCCACGGGCGACCGCAGCGGTCCTGGCCGGTCTGCCGCTCCTGGGGATAGCGCTGGGACAGGCAACGGGTGCGGGACCGATCCAGGTCCTCCTCGGCGGAGGGCTGGGTGGCATTCTGCTGATGGCCGGGTGCGGCCTGGTGGCTGCGGGCATCGGCTGGTCGGAGCGCATCACCGGAAAGGTGCTGGCGCATTGACCCCCGGTGGGATGACGGGTGCGGCGTGTTCGGCGGTCCTGCTCGCCGCGGCGCTGTGGATCTGGCCCGCGCCCCGGTGGCTGTTGTATCGCGTGACCGAGCCGCCGACACCCCCTGCTCGCACGCCGCGGTGGCTGGGTGCCGGGCCCGCCCCCGACGACCCGTTCGCGATCGCGTCGTCGTTCGACCTCTTCGCGGTGTGCCTGCGCGCCGGGTTGCCGGTGGGGACCGCGGCGTCGGTGGTAGCCGAACGCGCGCCGGCCTCGATGGCCGGCCCACTCGCGCACGTCGCGGACCTGCTGCAACTCGGGGCCGATCCGGACGCGGCATGGTCGGTCCTCACCGACGGGGGCGAGTCGTCCGACGACCATCTCGATGCGCTCGCCGCGATGGCCCGCCGTTCGGCGCGGGCCGGCTCGTCACTTGCGGGCGGACTCGCCGAACTCGCCGAGGACGTGCGGCGCCGGGCGCACGACGACGCCCTCGCGGCCGCGGAGCGGGCAGGTGTCGCCATCAGCGGCCCGCTCGGACTGTGCTTCCTCCCGGCGTTCATCTGCCTCGGCATCGTCCCGGTCGTCGTCGGGCTCGCCTCGACGGTTCTGGGTTCGGTCTGACGCACTGTCGGTACACCGACGCACAATGGCCTCCATGAGCGACTCGGGATCTCGACACCACGCGATCGACTACATCGAACTCACCGTCACCGACGCCGCCGAGGCGAAGGCCTTCTACGCCGCGGCGTTCGGCTGGGAGTTCAACGACTACGGGCCCGCGTACGCCGGGATCGTGAATCCGGGCGGCCCGGATCTGCCCGAGGTCGGTGGCCTCGCGACGAGCGACACCGCCGCCGTTCGCGGTGGCCCGCTCGTGTTGCTCTACTCCGACGACCTGGACGCCACCGCGGAGCAGGTGCGTGCCGCGGGCGGTGAGATCGTCAACGGGCCCTACGCGTTTCCCGGCGGCCGCCGGTTCCATTTCACGGACCCGAGCGGCAACGAACTCGGGGTGTGGACGACCTCGTAGCCGACCTCCGGCCGGGTCTGCCCGCAGGCCCGGCATGGTCTCGAAATCCGAGGGATCCGAACCGGGACGCGGTGCGTCCAAGTAGCTGTAACACCGCAAGTACTTGCAACACCGTTTCCCGCGGTTCCATCGACTCCCAGGAGAGACCATGTCACGCATCATGTTCCGGACTCACGACGACACCCCTGCCGCTGCGGGGCACGATCGCGGCGCCACGATCGGACGTCTCGGCGCACACATGACCAGACTCATGACCGACGAGGAAGGAATGTCGACCGCGGAGTACGCGATCGGGACGATCGCCGCGGCCGCCTTCGGTGCGATCCTCTATACCGTGGTCACCGGAGACAACATCGTGAGTGCGTTGACCGGCATCATCGGAAAGGCGCTCAACACCTCGGTCGGCTGATGAGTCGTCGGAATCGCTTGAGACGCTTCGTCGCCGACGAATCGGGGATGGTGACCGTCGAGGCCGCGTACGCCGTCGCGGCGATCGTCGTCATGGTACTGATCGCCGTCGGCGCCATCGCCGCGGTGACCACGCAGATCCGATGCACCGACGCGGCGCGCGAGGTGGCGCGATTGTCCGCCGCGGGAGATGCCGCGGCGCGAGAGGCTGCGCAACAGCTCGCCGGAGACGATGCCCGGGTGTCGATCTCGGCCTCGGAGGAGCATGTCGTCGTCGAGGTCCGGTCAGACGTGGCGATGCTGCCGGGGTTGACGATCTCGGCGCGGGCAGTGGCGGCGAAGGAGCCGACAGGTGCCGACGAGGTGGTGTTCGCACCCGGGGTCGGACCGTGAGGGCCGGTCGGGGTCTGGTCGCCGACGACGAGGGTCACGCGACGGTGCTGGGTGCGTTCGTGATCGCGGCGTTGGCCGGTGTCCTCGTGATGGTGATCTACGTCGGGGGTGCTGTGCTGGCGCGTCATCGGGCCCAGTCGGCTGCCGATCTGTCGGCGCTGGCCGCGGCAATCGATCATGTCGCCGGTGAGGTGGATCCGTGTGCGTCCGCGCGAGACCTGGCCGGGCGGCAATCCTCCGGCGCCGAACTCGTCGGGTGCCGCATCGTCGGGGAGGACGTGGTGGTGACCGTACGGGTGCCGGTCGAACTCGGGAGCTTCGGTACGAACGACGCGACGGCACAGGCCCGGGCGGGACCCGTCGGCTGAGTCGATGTCGGGTCGGAGACTGCTGACGCCGGACCTAGCCGCGCCCGTCCGCGTCCACCGAGATCCGTTTGGGATACACCCGGATGGATTGCATGGGAGCAAACCACAATTGGTGGAAGTGCACGTCGGTGTCACCGCGGTAGGCGAGTTCGAAGGCATCGGTGCCGGTGTTCATCGGGATCCACGTCCGGGCGGCCCGAACGAACGACGACCAGTGGATGAGCTCTCCTTCGGTGAGGAAACCTCCTGCCGCTGCCCACGTCTCGCCGGACTGCGCATCGGACGACGCCAGGTAGACCTCGCCGAGTGACGCGGTGACCCGCGGGCCGACCATCGCCGTCTGGAGGTACCACTGCGCTGTCGTCACGACGTCGGTGAATCCTCCGGAACGGGCGGCGCACCACGCGTAGTGGAGGTCCAGGGCGTCGAGTGCCTCCTCCTCGGAGAAGAACACATCGCGTTCGCCGATGGAGGACGGCAACTGGTCGGTGTTCTGCGTTGGTCGGGCGAGCAAGAAGAAGGCCCGGGAGGGTCGAGTGACCTGACGATAGGTATGTGTCCCCCGGTCGGATGCCTCGTCATGCATGGGCCAAGTATTCCCGACGGAGAAGATCCAGGACGGCTACTGCGCCATTCTTGTCCAGCGGATCGTTACCGTTGCCGCATTTGGGACTCTGGACGCACGATGGGCAGCCGCTCTCACAACCACAGCTGGCGACGGCGTCGCGGGTGGCGTCGATCCAGGTCAGGAAAGCCGAGTGCCCTCGCTCGGCGAAACCGGCGCCACCCATGTAGCCGTCGTAGACGAAGACCGTCGGCAGCCCGGTGTCGGGGTGGAGGTCGGTGGAGAGACCACCGATGTCCCATCTGTCGCAGGTCGCCACCAGTGGAAGGAGGCCGATCGCCGCGTGCTCGGCGGCATGGAGCGAGCCCGGCAACCGGGTCTCGTCGATTCCGGCGTCGGCCAGCGACTCCGGTGTGAGGGTGTACATCACGGCGCGGGTGTTCAGTGTCTGTTCGGGCATGTCGAGTTCGACGGCGTCGAGTACTTCGCCGGTCCGCAACGTGCGCAGATACCCGACGACCTGGTGCGTGACGTCGACCTCGACGAACGCAACCGTCAGCGGACCGAATCGTCGGCTCGCGAGCGTGGCGGTGATGGTGATGTCGGTCGTCTCCCGCGCCGACGTCGTCCAGTCCGGATCCTCCGGGTGGGCCAGCGCGAGACCGTCGTCGAGGTCGAGTTCGTCGACGAGATAGGTTTCGCCCTGGTGGATGTGGACGGCGCCGGGGTGCACGGTCGACATGGCACGACCGGTGTCGACCGTACCGAGCAGTTGCGATGTCGTGGTGTCGACGATGAGGACCTGTCCGCCGATCCCGCCGCGGATGTCGACGTCGGCGTGGGGCTCGGTCCCGGCGGTGACATACCACCCGGACTTGCGTTTGCGGAGCAGACCTTCGCTCGCCAGGTCGTGCGCCACGTCGCGGGCGTTCCAGGCGTCGATCTCCTTGTCCGACAGCGGTTTCTCCATGGCGGCGCACAGCAGATGCGGACCCAGGATGTACGGGTTGGCGGGGTCGGTGACCGTGGCCTCGACGGGTTTGCCGAGCAGCGACTCGGGATGGTGGACGAGGTAGGTGTCGAGCGGATCGTCGCGCGCGACGAGTACGACGAGCGAGTCGCCGGACTCGCGCTGGCGCCCCGCCCGCCCCGCCTGCTGCCAGAACGAGGCGACCGTCCCGGGATAACCGCTGACGATGACGGCGTCGAGCCCGCTGATGTCGACGCCGAGTTCGAGCGCATTGGTGGTGGCCACGCCCAGCAGCTCCCCGTCGGAGATGGCTTTCTCGAGACGCCGTCGATCGTCGGCGAGATAACCCGCCCGGTAGGCGCCGATCCGGGACTCGAGCTCGGGGGCGCTCTGCGACAACAGGTGCCGCGCGCTGAGCGCCGTCAGTTCCACACCCCGCCGGCTACGGGCGAAGCACAGCGTGCGAGCCCCTTCGACCACGAAATCGGCCAGCAGGCGGGCGGATTCGGCGCCGGCCGAACGGCGGACCGGTGCGCCGTTCTCGCCGGTGACCACGGGCAGGAAGTCGGGCTCCCAGAGGGCGACGGTCCGCTCGCCGCGGGGAGATCCGTCTTCGGTCACCGCGACGGCCGGCTCGCCGATCAGCCTGCCCAGCGCCTCTGCCGGCTCGGCGACCGTCGCGCTCGCCCCGATGACGATGGGATCGGCGCCGGCCGCCCGCGCGATGCGCAGCAATCGCCGCATCACCAACGCGGTATGGGACCCGAACACCCCACGATAGTGGTGGCATTCGTCGACGACGATGAATCGGAGATGCCGGAAGAACTGCCGCCAGCGGTGGTGATGGGACAGAATCCCGATGTGCAACATGTCGGGGTTGGTGAAGATCCAGCGTGAATGGGCGCGCGCCCACTGACGGATCTCGGGGTCGGTGTCGCCGTCGTATGCGCACGGCTGCAGATGCCCGAACTCCGGCCGTCCGGCGATGATCGACGACACCGCCCGGATCTGGTCGGCGCCGAGTGCTTTTGTCGGTGCGAGGTATAGCGCCGTCGCATTCTTTTCGTTCAGCAAAGCGGTGAGAATGGGCATTTGATACGACAACGATTTGCCTGAGGCGGTACCCGTGCAAATAGCGACATGATTTCCGTGGAATGCGGCGTCGGCCGCGCGCGCCTGGTGAGTCCACACCTTCTCGATGCCGTTGTCGGCATAGGCGTCGATCAGAGCTTGCGGCACCCACTCCGGCCAGTCGTCGAAAGATGCTGAGCGCGACGGGATTACCGACAGGTGAGTGAGAGGGGAGGGGTCGGCGTCGGAACCCGCGAGGGTCCGGGCCAGCAGCCCTGTCCCGAATGTGGAGTACTGCATCTTCTGGTGACAACTCTTCGAAATAGTGTCGCTGCGTGGTCCCTGACCTGCGGCGATGTTACCGGCTGATGTCGTTGATCTGAAGTTTGACGAGGTTTTCACTCACTTTGGTTCGTGTGACTATCGCTGGGGGGCCGAACATGATTGACTGGTTCCGGCCGCAGCTTTCGCGACCCACCGCCCGGTGGGCGACAAGCATGTTGCAGCCGTGGTACTGAGGTTAGTTTGGCGGATCGATGCAGATCTTCGCGGGGCTCTTTGAGGTATGGCGGTCGACCGGCCACGACACGATGACCCATCGTGTCGCGACAGTTGATATGTAAAGGATTGCAAGAATGGCACAGGGAACTGTGAAGTGGTTCAACGCGGAAAAGGGCTTCGGCTTCATCGCGCCTGATGAGGGTTCCGACGACGTGTTCGTCCACTATTCCGAGATCCAGGGATCCGGTTTCCGCACCCTCGAGGAGAACCAGCGGGTGGAGTTCGAGGTCGGTCAGGGCACCAAGGGTCCGCAGGCCACTGGCGTCCGCGCCGTCTGAGAACACCCGCGTGTGACTGCACCACGCAGTCGGGGCAAACCACCGCTCCCGTTTCGATTCGTCGAGGCGGGAGCGGTTTGTTGTCTGTGCCCGGCGTGCGCGGGCGGCACGTCCTCCGCGGCGTCGTGAACCCGCCGACCCCAAACCCCGGCTCCGGCCCCGGGGACGACCTAGTCTCGACTCGTGGGCCAGTTGTCGTTTTTCTCCGCGGAGACCGAACAGCCCGCGTACACCGACCTCGCGGGGCTGCTCGCGGCGCACGGACAGACCGTCCGCTCCGAAACCGGTACGCGGGTCTCGATCGTGGTCGCCGATCGCTGGCGAGCCGAGCAGATCGTCGTCGAGATGCGTGCCGCCGGCCTCGACGCCGAGTCGACGACGTCGGATGAGGGCACGCCCCTGGCACGCACCGCCTCCTGTCATGAGCTGGACCCGTTGCACAGGGCATGGTCGTCCGGCGCGGTGAAGGCGATGCCGTCCGGCTGGGTCCCGAGCTATCGGGCGCTGCGTCTGTGGGTGATCGCCGCAGGTCACAGCGATGCCGGCCGCTATCAACTCGGATTGGATCCCCACGCCCCGGAGTCGCACGCCGCCCTCGCGACCGCGTTGATGCGAGTCGGGATCGCGCCGACCCTCGTCGGTACGCGCGGGCAATCGCCGGCACTGCGGATCGCCGGCCATCGACGCCTGTCGCGCCTGCACGAGTACGTCGGGGTGCCGCCCTGCGCCGAGGCCGTCGCGGACTGGCCGCCGGTGGACGAGCATTAGCCATCCCACACTCGGGCTTCTGAGCTGGTAGAACGTGTCAATGTGGCGGCGGATCCGTCGCCCGGGCCGATCCGTCGCGGAATTCAAATGTGCAAACGGCGCTATACATAAGGTACAAACCCAACGAACACACCTGACCTGACACGCAGGAACGTTCTCCACCCAGTCAACCAAAGGACGCCCCGGTGGCAGAGACCAGCACCGCATCCCGCTCGAGTGGGGGCATTCGACGCCTCGTGATCGTCGAGTCCCCGACCAAGGCCCGCAAGATCGCCGGCTACCTCGGGTCGAACTATGTGGTGGAGTCCTCCCGCGGGCACATCCGCGATCTTCCGCGTGGCGCGGCCGACGTCCCGGCCAAGTACAAGGGCCAGCCCTGGGCACGCCTCGGCGTGAACGTCGACGACAACTTCGAACCGCTGTACGTGGTGTCCCCGGACAAGAAGTCGACCGTCAGCGAACTGAAGGCGCTGATGAAGGACGTCGACGAGCTCTACCTCGCCACCGACGGTGACCGCGAGGGGGAGGCGATCGCCTGGCATCTCCTCGAGACGCTCAAGCCGAAGATCCCGGTGAAGCGGATGGTCTTCCACGAGATCACCGAACCGGCGATCCGGGCAGCCGCCGAGAATCCCCGGGACCTCGACATCGACCTCGTCGACGCCCAGGAGACCCGCCGTATCCTCGACCGCCTCTACGGCTACGAGGTCTCGCCGGTGCTGTGGAAGAAGGTGATGCCGAAGCTGTCGGCCGGCCGCGTGCAGTCGGTGGCCACGCGCATCATCGTCGAGCGCGAACGCGAGCGCATGGCGTTCGTGTCGGCCGAATACTGGGACATCTCCGCGACGATGGACGCGGAGAGCGCCGACGACTCGAACCCGCAGACCTTCAAGGCGCGACTGGTCAACGTCGACGACGCGCGTGTGGCCACCGGACGCGACTTCGAGGCCACGGGTGCCCTGAAGAAGTCGGACGGCGTGATCGTGCTCGACGCCGATCGTGCCGAGAGCCTCGCCGCCGGCCTGCGGGGCGCGGCGATGACCGTCACGTCGGTCGAGGAGAAGCCGTACACGCGCCGTCCGTACGCGCCCTTCATGACGTCGACGCTGCAGCAGGAGGCGGGTCGCAAGCTGCGGTTCACCTCCGATCGCACGATGCGCATCGCCCAGCGGCTGTACGAGAACGGTTTCATCACCTACATGCGTACGGACTCGACGAGCCTGAGCGAGTCGGCGATCAACGCCGCGCGCAACCAGGCCCGCGAGCTCTACGGCGACAGTTTCGTCCACCCGACGCCGCGGCAGTACACGCGCAAGGTCAAGAACGCGCAGGAGGCGCACGAGGCGATCCGTCCCGCCGGCGAGACCTTCCGCACCCCGGGGCAGGTCGCCGGACAGCTCGAGGCCGACGAGTTCCGCCTCTACGAGCTGATCTGGCAGCGCACCGTCGCCTCGCAGATGGCCGACGCCAAGGGCACAACGCTGAGCCTGCGGATCGCCGGCACGGCTTCCTCCGGGGAGCGCGCGACGTTCGCCGCGTCGGGACGCACGATCACCTTCCCCGGCTTCCTGTCGGCCTACGTCGAGACCGTCGACGAGCAGACCGGCGGTCAGGCCGACGACGCCGAGAACCGACTCCCGCAGCTGACGGAGGGGCAGGCGCTCACCGCGACCGACCTCACCGCAGACGGCCACTCCACCAACCCGCCCGCGCGTTTCACCGAGGCGTCGCTGGTCAAGGTCCTCGAGGAACTCGGCATCGGCCGGCCGTCGACGTACGCCTCGATCATCGGCACCATCCAGGACCGCGGCTACGTGGTGAAGAAGGGCAACGCCCTGGTGCCGTCGTGGATCGCCTTCGCGGTGGTCGGGCTGCTCGAGGCGTACTTCGAGAACCTCGTCGACTACGACTTCACCGCAACCCTCGAAGACGATCTCGACCAGATCGCCACCGGCAACGAGAACCGGACGCGGTGGCTGTCGGGGTTCTACTTCGGTGAGGATCGCAGCGCCGCCGACGGCGAGAGCCGTTCCGCCCAGTCGGCGATCGCGCAGCACGGCGGTCTGAAGAAGCTCGTGGGTGTCAATCTCGAGGAGATCGACGCCCGGCAGGTGAACTCGATCCGTCTGTTCGACGACGAGGAGGGACGCCCGATCTACGTGCGGGTCGGCCGATTCGGTCCGTACCTGGAACGCAACGTCGCCACGTCGCCCGACGCGGAGCCCGACCTGCAGCGTGCCAACCTGCCCGCCGACATCACCCCGGACGAGTTGACCCTCGCAGTGGCCGAAAAGCTCTTTGCCACACCGCAAGAGGGCCGTTCGCTGGGGACGGACCCGGCGACCGGTCACGAGATCGTCGCCAAGGAGGGCCGATTCGGCCCGTATGTGACCGAGGTCCTGCCGTCGGACGACGATGACGACGACGGAGACACCCCGGCGACCATTCCCGCGGGCCCGACACCGCGTGACGGTGGGGCGGGCGGTGGCGCCGGCGACTCCGCCGACGCCGATGTCGTCCCACTCGACGCGCCCGGTGGCGGCACGGCCACGAAGACGAAGCCCGCGGCGAAGAAAACCGCGAAGAAGGCTGCGAAGAAGGCCGGTCCCAAGCCACGCACGGGCTCGCTGTTCAAGACGATGGACATCTCGACGGTCACCCTCGACGATGCCCTGAAGCTGCTGTCGTTGCCGCGCGTCGTCGGCGTCGACCCGGAGTCCGGCGACGAGATCACCGCGCAGAACGGCCGGTACGGCCCGTACCTCAAGAAGGGATCGGACTCGCGATCGCTCGGTTCCGAGGAGCAGCTCTTCGAGATCACCCTCGACGAGGCGCTCAAGATCTACTCCGAGCCCAAGCGTCGCGGTCGGCAGGCGGCCGCACCGCCGCTGCGTGAGCTCGGCAAGGACGACGAGGTCAGCGGCAAGCCGATGGTCATCAAGGACGGCCGGTTCGGACCCTATGTGACCGACGGCGAGACCAACGCCAGCCTGCGCAAGGGTGACGAGGTCGCCTCGATCACGCCGGAACGCGCGATGGAGCTGCTCGCCGATCGCCGGGCGCGCGGGCCGGCCAAGAAGGCCACCAAGAAGGCGGCGAAGAAGGCTCCGGCCAAGAAGACGGCGGCGAAGAAGACGACCGCGAAGAAGGCCGCAGCCAAGAAGACGACCGCCAAGAAGACCGCGACGAAGAAGGCGACCGCCAAGAAGACCGCGGCCAAGAAGGCGACCCCGGACGCCGAGTAGGGGTACCGCGTAGGAGCAGCGGTGATCTGCAGCTCGCAGCCTCGGGGCGAGTCGCTCAGCCCTGCCGGTCCGGCTCGAGGTGCGGGCGAGCGAGAAGTGTCTCGATCCCGCGCCCGCGGAGTTCGACGCCCTCGCCGATCTCCCAGTGCTCGGCTTCTTCGTGGGATGCCAGGAACACGGCGCGTGCCGACCCGAGAACGCGTGTGGGTTCGTCTTTTGCGAGTTCGGTCAGGCGGGCCGCCTCGTTGACCGGGTCGCCGATGACGGTGTACTCGAGTCGCTGTTCGGCGCCGATGTGTCCGGCGATTGCCTTGCCGGCCGACACGCCGATGCCGATGTCGGTGTCACCGAGGGACTCGTAGAGCTCGGCGCGCAGCTCGCGCGCGGACGCGAGGGCGCGGCCGGCGAAGTCGTCGAGGTCGAGCGGAGCCCCGAAGATCGCGAGCGCGGCGTCGCCCTGGAACTTGTTGACGAACCCGCCATGACGTCCGACGACACCGACGACGACTCGGAAGAACTCGTTGAGCAGCTCGACGATCTCGCGTGGCGGCCGGTTGACCGCCAGCCGCGTCGAGCCGACGATGTCGACGAACAGGACGCCGACGTACCGTTCCTCGCCACCGAGTTCGGTGCCGGTCTCGATCGCACGGCGCGCGACGTCTTCGCCGACGTAGCGGCCGAACAGGTTGCGCAGCTCCTGACGTTCGCGCAGGTCGGCGACCATGTCGTTGAACCCGGCCTGCAGCAGGCCGAGGTCGCTGCCGTCGTAGATCTTCACCGCGACGTTGAGGTCGCCCTCGCTGACCTTGGACTGCGCGCGGCGCAGCTGCTTGATCGGGTCGTTGATGGCGGCCACGACACGCACGATCGCGATGACGCTGAACGCGAGTGCGGAGATGGCCATCCACAGGATGGGGCGTTCCAGGCCGGTGGAGTCGGCCTCGATGATCCCGAGTCGATGGAGCACGATCATCCCGATGATCACCAGCATCGGAGCCACGACGCTGATCACCCAGAACGCGGTGATGCGGGTGGTGACGCTGGGCGCGATCGCGTTGTCGGGGTTGTTGGCCATGGCCGCGACGGTGATGGGCCGCATGACCTTCTCCGCCTGCATGTAGCTCAGCGCACACGTGACCATCGCGCCGATCGCGCTGGCGATCGCGACGATGAAGGCGTTCTTCGACGACACGGTCAGGTTGACCAGTGTGAACAGCGTGCCGCCGACGACCCACAGCGCGGCGTTGACCGCGGTGAGCAGCATCGGCAGGGCCAGTGCGCGGCGTCGTGCGGCCTCGTTGTCGAGTCGGGTGCGGCGACGATGCCAGATGAGCACCGGTAGGGACAGCTGGATGCTGGCGAAGCCGCCGATGACCATGGCGATCAGCAGGTAGGCCGCGAAGATGACCTGGTTCAGCGCGGTGATCTCGTCGAGGCTGATCGAGTCCTGGATCGGCATGCCGAAGCGCAGGAACGCGAAGGTGAACAGTGCGCCGACGAGGTTCGCCCGGAGCATGTCGAGTGCGAGAATCGGCCACGGCGTATGAATGAGCCATCGGGCCAGATGCAGGCCCTTTGACCACCGCGACCGTTGTTGAACCACGGAGACTACGGTAGCTGGCTGCTTGCAATCGTTAAACACGGTTCCGTGTCTGAGGCGTGTCCGAACTGCGGATTAGGGTGTTGCTGTGACAAATGTCTTCGATCGGTTGACCGGGCAAGAGGCCATCGCCGACGATCTGCGAGCCGCCGCGCGTGCCGCTCGTGTGCTCGCGGTGAGGCTCGACGCGGGGACCTCGAACGACCTGTTCCTGCCCGACGACGAGATCCCGGCCGTCGACGCGGGGTGGTCGCGGGCGTCGATGACCCATTCGTGGTTGTTCACCGGACCGCCCGGCAGCGGTCGTTCGGTCGCCGCGCAGTGCTTCGCCGCGGCACTCCAGTGCCAGTCGCCCGACGCCGCGAACGTCGGCTGCGGCGAATGCCGCGCGTGCGTCACCGTCATGGCCAAGACCCACGCCGACGTCCGCCATGTGGTGCCGGAAGGGCTCAGTCTCGCCGTGGGGGCCATGCGCGACATCGTCCAGGCCGCCGCTCGCCGACCGGGGACGGGCCGGTGGCAGATCGTGATCGTGGAAGATGCCGACCGGCTCACCGAGCAGGCCGCGAACGCCCTGCTGAAGGTCGTCGAGGAGCCGCCGTCGCGAACGGTGTTCCTGCTGTGCGCGCCGTCGGTCGACCCGGAGGACATCTCGGTGACGCTGCGGTCCCGCTGCCGGCACGTCGCACTCGTCACGCCGACGACCGCCGACATCGAGCGCGTCCTCGTCGAGCGTGACGGCCTCGACCCGGAGCAGGCGCACTGGGCCGCGTCGGTGTGCGGCGGCCACATCGGTCGTGCGCGTCGGCTGGCGACCGATCCCGAGGCGCGCACGCAACGCGAGAAGGCTCTCGGGCTGGCACGTGCCGCGGCCCGGGATTCGACGGCCTACGCCGCCGCCGAGGACCTGGTCCGGTCGGCCGACGAGGCCGCCAAGGCGATCAGTGCCGAGCTCGACGTGGTCGAGACCGAGGAGATGAAGACCGCGCTGGGTGCGGGCGGCACCGGCAAGGGCACCGCACGGATGCCGCGCGGTAGTGCCGGCGCGCTCAAGGAGCTGGAGAGGCGACAGAAGTCGCGGGCCACCCGGGTCGGGCGCGACGTCCTCGACCGCGCCCTGGTCGACCTCGCCGCGCTCTTCCGCGACGCGCTCGTCGTCGGTGTGGGCGCTCAGGTCACCGCGATGCATCCGGACAAGGCCGAGGACATCGCGAACCCGCTCGCCGGCTACGCCAAGCCGGAGCAGCTGCTCCAGTGTGTCGAGGCCGTACTCGCGTGCCGGGAGGCACTCGACATGAACGTGAAGCCTAAGTTCGCAGTCGACGACATGGTCGCGCGGATCGGACTCGCGCTCGCGCGACGGGTCGACGTGTAGTCGAAGCCCGCTGAATCTCGGTCTCAGTCCCGGGGAGCAGACCCTTGGAAATCGGTAACCGATGTGTTACCAATGGGTATGGACGGATTCGAGGCGATCGCAGACCCGGTGCGTCGCTCGCTCATCGCGCGCCTGGCTCGGGGGTCCGCGCGTGTCGTCGACCTGGCCGCCGACCATCCGATCAGCCGCCCGGCCATCTCGCGGCATCTGCGGGTGCTGGGCCAGGCAGGCGTCGTGTCCGCGGTTGACCAGGGGCGCGAGCGTCATTACGAACTCGTGCCCGGGGCCCTTGCCGAGGTGCGCGAGTTCCTCGACGCGGTGGACGCCGGTACCGCCACGCCCAGGTTCGGTGAGCACCATCTCGACGCCCTCGATCTCGAGGTGCGGCGCACGGTGCGTGAGCAGGCGAGCGCCGACGACGCCACGCCGACAGCAGGTTCGAGCAGCAGACAGAAGGAGACAGGGTGAGTACTGACATCGCGGCGACGGGCCGCCGGGAGATTCGTGCGGGGGTGCCCTATGTGATCCTCGAGCGCACGTTCGCCGCACCGATCGACGCCGTGTGGGCGGCCATCACCGACCCGTCGCGGATGGAACGGTGGATCGGCACGTGGACTGGTGATCCGGCGACCGGGTCCGTCGACTTCCGCATGACCGCCGAAGGCGACGACGTCGAGTCCGAACGGTTCTCGATCCTGGAATGCGTACCGCCGCAGAGACTCGCGATGACGTCGACGACCACCGGTGAACAAGGCGACGAGGTGTGGCTGCTCGAGCTCGATCTGAGTGAGACCGACGGCACGACCACCCTCGTCTTCGCGCAAGGGCTGCCGCGACCCGAGTCCGCCGAGAACGTCGGTCCCGGTTGGGAGTACTACCTGGATCGTCTGGTGGCCGTGGAGTCCGGCCGCGATGTCGCGACGATTGACTGGGATGTGTACTACCCGGCGCTGTCCGAGCCCTACGCGGCCATGTTCCGGGACTGATCGGATCGCGCTTGGACGTGATCGCCGGGGCCGGCCCGGACGGCGACCTATCATGAAGCGACGGTCGCGAGCCGCGAGCGCGACGATGAGCGAGGAGTAGGCGATGTCGGACTTCATCCGCAAGATCAAGGAAGATGCCAAGGCCGTCTCGGCCGCCATCGACCAGGAACTCACGGTGCTCGAGGGTGTCCCGGGCTACGACCCGCTCGCCGACAACAAGGATGTGGACGCGTCTGACGAGGTCGCTGACCCGGAGCAGGCCGAGGACGAGGTCAAGTAGGGCGCATGCGACAAACGGCCGCCGGATGGAAACCATCCGGCGGCCGTCCTGCTCCACGCGGGTGTGCTCGCGGCTGAACTCACCCCGGGGCGCTCACTTCTGAACGAACCCCAACAGCGCCTCGTTCACCTCGGCGGCGTGAGTCCAGAGCAGGCCATGGGGGGCGTCGGGGATCTCGACGTACTCAGCATCCGGAACGGCCTGATGGAAGCGGCGTCCGCTGGCGTCGATCGGCAGGATGTTGTCGGCCGTGCCGTGCAGGATCAACGTCGGCTTGCCCGAGTCACGAACGGCGGCAACGTCTTCCCGGAAGTCCTCGATCCAGGTCGGGACGACTGCGTAGGCGGCGACCGGAGCGCTGCTGACCGCGGTGTTCCAGTTCGCGTCGACGACCTCCTGGGTGATGCGGGTGCCGAGGTTGTCGTCGAGGTTGTAGAAGTCCTTGTAGAACTGCGTGTACCAGGCGTAACGATTCTCCTTCGCGGCCGCGGCGATGCCGTCGAAGACGGAACGGTCGACGCCCTCGGGATTGTCGTCGGTCTTGACCAGGAACGGCTCGAGCGACGCCAGGAACGCGAACTTCGCAATGCGGTCCGTGCCGTGGTTCTTGGCGTAGCGGGCCAATTCGCCGGTGCCCATCGAGAATCCGACGAGGATGACGTCGCGGAGGTCGAGCGTCTCCAGCACGGTGTTGAGGTCCGCGGCGAAGGTGTCGTAGTGATAACCGGTGCCGACCTTGCTGGACTTTCCGAAGCCGCGGCGGTCATAGGTGATCACGCGGTAGCCGGCGTCGATCAGCTCGCGGGCCTGTAGCTCCCAGCTGTTGCCGTCGAGCGGGTAGCCGTGGATCAGCACGACGGCCTGACCGGTTCCGTGGTCTTCGTAGTACAGCTCGATGTCGGTGGAGTTCTCGGTGCCGACGGTGATGTAACCCATTGCGATCACTTCTCTCTGATGAGGCGATCCGATCGGGATCGGTATCGGATACGGCGTGTGGAGAACGGTCGTTCTCGCCGGTGATTGCTACACTAGAGAACGATCGTTCCCTGCGCAACCCCAAGCCGGGAATCGGCAGAAGAGGAGTGTGTGGTGACCGACGCCGTGGACCCGCGTGAACGAGTGGTCCGTGCCGCTGACCAGCTGTTCAACGCCCACGGTGTCCACGCCGTCGGGATGGACAAGGTCCGGGACGCCGCGGGGGTGTCGCTGAAGAAGATCTACGCGATGTTCCCGTCGAAGGAAGCGCTGATCCTCGCGGTTCTCGACGACCGGACCCGGCAGTGGAACGCGGGGATCGCCGCGTGCGCCGACGGACTGTCCTCGCCGCGGGACAAGCTTCTCGCCGTGTTCGACTTCCTGCTCGAATGGTTCGGCACCGACGAGTTCCGCGGATGTGCCTTCATCAACGCCTACGGCGAACTCGGCGCCGAGATGCCGTCCGTGGCTTCGGCGGTCCGTGCCCAGAAAGCCGACTTCCAGCAGTACGTCGCCGGCCTGGTCGCCGAGTTGGGCGCCCCCGGCGGACTCGGCGCACAGCTCTCCATCCTCGCCGAAGGTGCTCAGACCACGGCGGCGATCGCCGGTTCGGTCCGTCCCGCCGACGATGCGCGTGCCGCCGCCGAAGTCCTGATCGATCAGGCGCTCCGCTGACGTGGATCCACGGGAGGCGTTGCGCGCCGCGAGCCCTCGTCGATCGTGCGTCGTTTCTCGTTGACCGGGCGTCTGTTCCCATCGACTGGGCGTCGTCTCTCGTTGACTGTGCGTCGTTTCTCGTTGACTGGGCGCCAGTTCCCGTCGACTGAGCGTCGTTTCTCGTCGACTGTGCATCGTTCGCCGGTGCGGAATCGACCGCGGTCGTTCATCGCGGCCCAGCCGGGGGGGTGTGAAAATCGCTGGCGATGGATCGTGATCGGTGCGATCCTGCGACGGTGATCGACCCAGACACCGACTCTTCCATCGCCGAGACCTTCGTCGAGAACGGCTTCGTCAAGATCGAGCGTCCGTCGTTGCGAAGCGCGGCGGACCGCGCGCGAGCGGGTCTGTGGGCCCAACTCGGACTCTCGGAGAACGATCCCGCGGGCTGGACCGAACCCGTGCGCTGGGCATCGGACATGGTGGGAGCCGGCCCGTTCGGAGCGCTGACCAACAGTCCGGAGCTGACCGAGGCGCTCGACGCGATCTGCGGCGTCGGGGGTTGGACACCGCGTGGAGCGCTGGGCAACATCCCTGTTCGCTTCCCGGTGCCGCCGACCGTCGATGACCGAGGCTGGCACATCGACGCCAACACCCCGTGCGACGACGGATCGTGGGTGGTGAGCCGGCGGCCCCACACCGTGCTGGTCCTGACCCTGTTGTCCGAGGTCGGACCATCCGACGCGCCGACGCGCATCCGGGTGGGGTCGCATCTCGACGCCGTCGACGTCCTCGACGACGAGGGGCAGAGTGCCTTCGAGGTCGGCCCGCTCCTCGATGCGGCGAGTCGTGACCGTCGGGTCGCCTACGCGACCGGAAGTCCCGGCGACGTCTATGTCGTCCACCCGTTCACGGTGCATGCAGCCGACGAACACCGCGGTGCGACACCGCGATTCATGGCTCAGGGGCCGGTGATGCTCGCCTCGCCGTTGTCACCGGACTCGGCCGGTCCGCTCGCGTGCGTGTTCGGCTGAACCGCTGACCCCCGATGTCGGATCAGGCTGTGGAGTCCGTGGACTCGCCGCCGGAACCGGAGCTCCCGGAGCGGTCGCTCGATGCGGAGCCGTCGTCGCCTGATTCGGAACCGGTATGGCCTGCTGAGTCACCGGACTCCGAGTCGCGGGATTCCCCCGGCTGCCTGTCGTCGCCCTCATCGTCCGACTGCGAATCGGTGTCGGTGGTCGCACTGTCCTCGCGCTCGTCCGGCGTGCCCTCGACGCTGTCGACATCGATGTCCGGCAGCGTCTCTCGATCCACTTGCCGCGGTTCCACGGGGTCGCGGGACGCCTCGACATCGGTTCCGGCGTCGGAAGTGGTGTCGCGGGTGTCGGGGTTCGGCTCGATGGGCCGCCCCCGAGGTGGTTCGGCGGTGTCCGGCTCGCCGCGCGTGTCGACGTCGGTCCGTGGTGTCTCGTGAGGCCGTTCGGTTCTCGGGGGGACGCCGTCTCGTCCGAGCGACCTCAGGAGTGCCGAGACGAGCGGGATGGTTTCGAGCCACGCGCGGATGCTCCACGGTCCCCGCGGATCTGACACCAGGACGATGACCGGCCCGCCGGTACTCGGCGGAGGGGTCAGGCTCGTGTTGCCGTCGGTCCCGCCCGGGCCGCCGGAAGCCTGGGGATCGCCGGTGTAGACGACGAACGGGCTGTCCGCGTCCAGTCCGGCGATGACGGTCATCACCGCCAGGTTCTGTTGCACGGCGCGTTCTTTGGTCTCGTCGTCGAACTCCGTCGAGAGTACGGCGCGGGTGCTGGGGCCACTGGCGATGATGGGGCCGATCGACTGCGGGTGGTCGATGACCACAGTCCGAGGTGCGCCCGTGACGGGCACGTCTCGTGCGATGAGCGAGCCGGAGTCGGTCGACGGCGCCGCGAGTGACGTGCCCGGCGAGGCGGTCCCGACCTCCGACGTCGGGGCGCGGCTCGGACCGAATGATGCGGCGGGTGATTGGGTCGACACCTGGACGGTGGCCGGCACGGCGAAGGCGTGTACCAGAGTGGTGGTGTTGATCGACGCGACTGCCGTCGGGATCACCGTGCAGAGCGAGAGCGCGGCGAGGGTGAGGGACGTGCCGGCGAAACCCGAGGGTCGCCGAAGAGGACCGACGCCGTCGTTGTCGACGGCGCGGTGCGTGCCGCGCCGATGTGATGCCACCCCTGGGTCCCCTCTTTGTCGCTCAGATAGTAGACGATGCGCGGGGGGCATGGTGTCGTCTGAATGACGCAAATCGGGACATCTACGCGACGCGCCGGGGTTGTAACTGTTCGAACGTCGCTCGGCGGTCGTCGAAGGCGCCAAGCCGGGGCCGAAATGGAGCCGCCCAGGGGAATCGAACCCCTGACCTATTCATTACGAGTGAATTGCTCTACCGACTGAGCTAGGGCGGCGTGCTACGCGAGGCAGCGCTGACGAGTCTAGCGAGGGTCGGAGAACGAACAAAACCCGGGTCGTCGACGGCAGGTGATGGTTCCGCCGGAGCGTCGATCGGGTCAACCCGGGAAGTCGGTACCGCAGACCACCGGCACCGGACGCTCCGGATCGAGCGCATTGCGGACCAGCGTCCCGACGGTCGGCGAGTAGGCCATCCCGACATGACCGATCCTCGACGCCGGGCACACATCCTGCACCACGGTGTTGGTGATGTTGGGCCCCGGCGGCATCAAGGTCAGTACGTATGGGGTCGAGATCTCGTCGTACCGCGTCGCGAGATTGACGTACCGGATCGAGGGGTGTCGCGGACCCCAGTAGCTCTGACCGGGAGCGCGGGCCGGCAGCCGGTCGGTGATCGAACCGACACGTGAGTATCCGCGGTTGGACGCGGACAGTCCGACGATCGTGCCCACGTGTGCCGCGCGTCCGGGTATCTGGGTGACGAGCTGAGCGATCGCGCCACCCTGGCTGTGGCCGACGAGGTCGACCTTCTCGGCACCGGTCGCGGCCAGGACTCGGTCGACGAAGGAGGAGACCGCACGGGCGGACTCCTCCTTGTTGCCCAGGCCTCCGGTGTTGCCGCTCCAACTGGTCTGACCGTAGGTCAGGCTGAACACGCAGTAACCCGCGTTGGCCAACATGGGCGCGAGGTACGCCCAGTTGGCGCCCTGGTTCATGGCCGTCGCGTGCAGCAGCACCACGGGGTTGCGGTCTTCGCGGTCCCGGCAGTCGAAACGATTCGAGCCGGCAGGCGACGCCGACGATGGGCTGAGGTACCGAGAGGCGATGGCGGTCGCCGCGTCGGTCGTGACGGGGAACGGCGCGGCGTGCGCGGTGCCCGCGACGAGGCACAGGCTCATCGCCGCCACCGCGGTCATGGCCGACGCGACCCCGGCTCGGATGCGGTTCATGAAGAGAATTGTCGTCGACCGGACGGTCCGGCACGGCGTTTCGGCGACTGCTACCCGGAGTCGCGACGACGGAATTCGACGCCGCGCGGCGACAGTTCGTAACCGACGACGAGGCTGTCGGTCAGTCCGAGCTTCTTGAGCTTGGTGATGTCCTGCTTCAATCCTGCTCTCTCCCGGCCGAGTTCGGCCGCGAGATCGGTCGACACCACACCGGGGCGGCGGGCGATGACGTCGAGGACTTCGCGCGTCCACGGTCCGCGCGTGGACCGCGCGTCCATGCGATCGAGGCGGGTGCGGATCTCGTCCACATCGTCGTCGGACAGATGGTCATCGGCGCGCAGAGCGATCCGCGGGTCCTCGCCGATGCACTGCAGTCCGATCCGGTAGGTCGGGTTGTGGACGTTGACGCACAAGGTGGCCCGCACGGCGTCCGCGTCCTCGAAGCCTGCGCGACGCGCTTCGTCCTGCGTGATCCGTTCGGGGTCGACGCGCTCCAGGGACGTCACCTCGATCACGTGCGTCAGCGCTATGAAGCTCGAGCCCGGATGGATGCGCGGATGGCCCCATCGCCGGAAGGCGAGGTCGACGGTTCCGTCGGCGACCCCGCGAACGACTGCGGCCGTGAGAAGCACAGTCTTCAACCTTAGCGAGCGGGTCGATGTCGTGCATGACCTGCGGTCCGACGTGCGTGTCACCTCTGTGGATGACAGCTGAGAGGCCGCTGAGAGCTGTTGTAGGGTGACCCGAGGTCAGCGACGGCAATGCCGACGTATTCGGGGGACCCCCTGCGTCGTGCCGTCGTCGAGCGCAACTTCACGACATGATCACCGGCCGGGGGGAGGGATCTTTGGTGCCGCCACGTGTTCCCGCATTTTGGTTTCCCGACGTCCCGCCGTGGCCCGCCGTCGAGGCGACACCCGCCGCCGATCTGGCCGCTCACCTGGCCCGACACCATTCCGTACGCCCAGCTCACACCACTTCGCAGCCAGCGGCAGTGGCCGTCCTCGAGCGTCCGGTGCCGGTGGTCGAGGAGCCGACCCGGGCCCCGGCCCGCGCGGTGGACCCAGCTGCTCCCCGTCCCTCGTCCGAGCTCGACGCGTTCTTGGCCGAAGCCGAGAAGTCGGTGCGTGCGAAGCGCAAGAACGGGCCGGTCACGCGCGGAGAACGCCGCTCGGGTTTCGGTTCACCACTACGAATCGCGGGTGCGGCAGCGGCGATTGTTGTGATTGTGGCCACAGTTCTGGGCGTGGTTCTCACTCGCAGCAGCGAGCCTGCTCCGACGACGGCTTCAGCATCGAGCAGCGATGCCGCTGACTCTCTGATGCCGTCCACGTCGGCTGTCGCGAGTGAGCCTGTGTGTACGCAGCGTCCGGTGGGGTCGGGGACCACGGTGTCCGACGGTGACGACGCCGGCAACCAGGAGTCGGGCGCCGGAGCGATCCGTGCGTTCAACCACGCCTACTACGTGTTGCGTTCGGCGAGGGCGGCCCGCGCTGTCGCGGCCCCTGGCGCGGTGGCCTCCGAGTACGTGATGCAGCAGTACATCAACCAGCGACCGCTCGGGACCCGGCACTGCCTGATCGTCTCCGACCGCGGGCCCGGCGAGTACTCGGTCGTGCTCACCGAACTGCAGCCCGACGCTGCGCCCATCACCTATCGCCAGGTCATCCGCACGACGACCACCGGCGGCAAGTCCTACATCCAGTCCATCAGGTCTGTCGAATGAGTTCCCGCCCAGCCTGTTCCGGGCACCGAGAGAGGTAGAAGCACCATGAGTCATAGTCGGGGTCGGCATCGGAAGCGTCGTGTGCCGAGTGGTCCGTTGTTGTCGGTGACGTCGGCGGTTGTCGCTGTGTCGATCACCGCGGGTGCGGGAGCGGCGTTCGCGGTGCCGGAGCAGGGCGGGACCAGCCCTGGTGACACGGCGCCCGGTCAGGGCGGTACGAGTCCGGGGGATGTGTCCCCTGACGGTGGTGCCGGTGCCGAGGCGACGGTCGAGCCGATCGTGGTTCCTGGTCCGGGCAGTATCCCGGGTCCGCCGGTGGAGGCGCCGTATCGGGCGTACACCGCGCCGGGGTCGCAGTCCTATGACGAGCCCTACACTCCGCTGATCAACAATCGGGTGGCTCCTCGTGTTGCGCCGCCGGTGCGGCCGATCGCGCCGCCGCCGGAGAAGATCCGTGTGGGCAACTTCGTGACCGACATTCCGGAGGGTATGTCGAAGCGGGATGTGAACTCGATCAATGCGTGGTCGGCGTATGGCGAGGCGAAGATCGCGCAGGGTTTGATCTCTGCCGGTGTTCCCGAGGATGAGGCCACCCGCCGTGCTGCCGCCACGATCATCGGTGTGATGGCCGGTGGCACCGCAGGTGCTGTCGCGCTTGGTATTCCGTCGGCGGTTGTGGGGGCGGGAGTAGGTGCGGGAGTGGGCGCACTGATCGGCTCCGCGTTCCCGCCGCAGCCGTTCCAGGCAGGTGTTGGCGCGCTGATCGGCGCCGGTGTTGGTGGTGCCGGGGCTGGTGCTGCAGGTGCGATAGTCGGTTTCGCAATCGGCGGGACGGCTGGCGGAGCTCTCGCCTATGCGCTTGGGGCGGGTGACCCCGGCGCGAACCCCGATGAGCCGTGGCGTCAGAACGGTCCACGACATGCGTTGCCCGACGCTGACGGCCCGAACCAATTCGAGTTCCACCTGACATCAGAGCAGGCGCGGCGCTCGGGACTGCCTGCTGTCGACTACGTCGTCAATCATCGCGGCGATGTTGAGGCAAAGATTGGGACCTCCACCTTCGGCTGGTCAGGTGTTCAAGCCCGATCGCCGTACGCCGTTCTAGGTCCTCACGCCGAGAAATCGGTCCGTGATTGGACGCGAGGGCAGGCAGAGAGTTTGAGGACCGCGATTCCAGGCAGCGACGTCGCCTGGCCGTCCGAACACGCCGGCGCAGATGCCGCCGAACGCTAACGAGAGTGAGTTGAGTTTTGATGTCAAGGCGCCTCGCGGTCGTGTTGACCACGATTGCCGCCGTGCTCGCCGGATTGGTCGCTGGAATAGGTGATAGCACCGCAGCACCCGAGAGTGGGAAGTCACTCATTTTGCAATGGCGTATTCCGCGTCAGTCTTACTGCAGCTCCGCGAAAACCAGGCTTCGTCCGTGTCGGGCTCACATCCCAAGGATTCACCGGGCATGGGCCGAGTTGGAAGCGCAACCCGGTGTGCAAACTCCTGATCGGCGTGGTGCACACCAGTGCGATCGGTTGCACGCAGTGGAGTTTCTTCAACGTGGATTTCGGTCCGAAACGTGGGTAGCAGGTGGTGCGCGATATTAGGACGGGATCCGGTGTGGTCGAGCTTCAGCTGTCGTCGTACGCACGCAACAGTCCGATCCGTGTACAGCAATCATTGGGTCTGTCGTACTACATGCTCGTTCCTTGACGGTCGCTTGCAGGCGCGAGTGTAGTACGTTCGCGGATGCGCTTTAACCTTTCAAATCAAACTCAATCATGAGGAAATAATGAAAAGACTATTGGTATTCGTGGCCGCGCTCGCCTTCGCGAGTGTGGCTACCTTCGCTGGCGGTGGTCCCGCAGTAGCAGCGCCTATCCCGCAGTTGTCGACTACTGGCAACAATTTCGGCACTTTTGGTGACCACTCCTTCTGTCGGGGCGCCGTCAATATCGGTCTCGACGCCCCGGCGGGGAAACCCGGTGTGGTTCGAGTGACCGCCAGGTCGCACGGGTTCACGGGAGACGGCCCAGGATGGAAGAAGAATCCGAAGTGTCGGGTCCTTTTCGCTACCACGTATACGAGCGGCCGAGGACTCAACATCCAGAAATGGGTGAGAGCTAGCTTCGGGCCGCGACGAGGCGAGAGCAAAAGTTGGGACGTTCCTACGGGTTCGGGCGTCGTTGTCTTCGGTGTTACGGCCTACTCGGCGAACAGTCCGATCGCAGCACCTCAGTCGTACGGGGCGGGTTTTTACCTGTTGGTTCCATAAATGAGCATCTGCGGAAGACATAGAAGGATCGAATGAGAAGAATGCTCTCGGCCGTCGTCGTCGGCTTTGTTGTTGCTGCGCTATGTATGGCGGGGGCAGGTCAGGCGACTGCGGCGCCGATCCCGAACATCGCGCTCTACGGGAACAACCTGGGCACAATGGGAGACCACTCCCTCTGCCGCGGGACCCTGAACGTCACTATAAAGACGCCGCAAAACAAGCGCGGTGTCGTGCGGGTGACTGCGCGGTCCAATGGCTTTGGTGGGGACGGTGCCAGCTGGAAACGGAATCCGAGCTGCCGCGTGCTATTTCAGACGACTTACACAAGCATCCGGGGCTACGCGCTGCACAAGTGGGTGCCGGCAACGTTCGGCTCCCGTCCCGGATCGAAGAAGGTGTGGGATGTCCCGACAGGGTCGGGGCCGGCGACCATCGGCATCACGACCTATGCCATCAACAACCCTGTCCGGACACCGACGGGCGGACTCGTCGGGTTCCACATGCTGGTTCCCTGACCCCGTATGACCAACCCGACCACCCCACGCGACGGCGACCCGCAGGCCTGGGCCGAGCGGGCCGTCGTCGTGTGCGGAACAGCCGGCGGCGTTGGTACGTCGGTTGTTTCGGCTTTGCTTGCCGAGCATCGGGCGTCGTCGACGCTCGGGCTTCTGTCGTGGTGGGTCGACGCGTCGGGCAACGACTGTGACATCGAGCTGCGATTGCGTGGCTCGGGAAATCAAGAACTGCTGCGTACGGCGTCGGGGACGGGGTTGTGGCTCCCGCCCGACGATGCGACGGTCACCGACGCCGTCGTCGAGACCTGGAGGCAGGGCGCCGTTCCCGTCGTCGACGCCGGCGCACATCCGCTCACGTTGCTGCCTGAGCTCGCCGAAGACGATCTCCCGAACCTCACGCCGGTGCTCGTCATCGCGGCGAGACCAGACCTGCTCAACCGCGCGCGCGTCGTCTTCACCGAATGGGACCGGGCAGGCGTACTGGAAAAGACGATCGTCGTCATCTCCTCGCAGGTGCCGACCACGCACAACGACGGACTCGCCGACATGCTGGTCAGTGTGGTGTCGGGCGCGGTCGGTGGCGTGATCGGCCTCGACTACGACCCCGTCATCGGCGCGGGTACCGCCCTCGACCACGATGCCCGACGCGGGTTCCTCCCGGCGACACACCAATCGATCGTGACACTCGCCGCCGCGACCACCAATCGGAGCTGAACCGCGGCCACCCTTTCGCGAAACCGGTGAAGGGGGCAGCATGGGGCAGTATGACCGGCTCCACTCGCTCACCGCTCACTCCCGCACAGGCCGCCGAGATGGTGGCCGATCCGTGGCGCGTGATCGCCGACAGACTCGCGGCCGCCTACAAAACCGGGTCGATGGTGCGCGGTGGTGAGTTCGTCGCCAAGATCATCGACGCCGCCGAGGAAGCGAATCACCACCCCGACATCGACCTCCGTTACGGCACGGTGCATCTCGTGCTGACGACACACAGTGCGCACCAATTGACGGAAGCCGATGTCGCGCTGGCCAACAAGATCACGGGCATCGCCACCGACCTCGGTCTCGAACCGGCCGCTGAACCCGTCACCCAGTTCAACCTGGCCATCGACGCCCTCGACATCCCGGCCATCAGGCCCTTCTGGAAAGCCGTGCTCGGCTACGGCGAGGCCACCGAACGCGAGCCCGTCGACCTCGTCGATCCCGCCGGCCGTTTACCCAGCGTCTGGTTCCAGCAGATGGACGAACCGCGCCCGCAGCGCAGCCGGATGCACGTCGACCTGTGGGTCCCCACCGACGAGTTGCACGAGAGGTTGCAGTCGGCGATCACCGCCGGCGGACAACTGCTCACCGACGAGTACGCCCCCGCGTTCTGGGTGCTCGCCGATGCCGAGGGCAACGAGGTGTGCCTGTGCACCTGGCAGGACCAGAACTACTGATCAGTCCGCGTACATCGTCTGTGTGAACGCCATCCGGTCGCCTCGGTACAGCGAACGCCGGTACTCGATCGGGGTGTTGTCCTTGTCGTAGGACAACCGGTTCAGCAAGAACATCGGCGTCCGTGCGTCGACGTGGAGCAGCGCGGCCTCGCGGGCGTCGGGCAGCGTCGTCTCGATCGTGTCCTCGGTCCGTCCGAAACGCACCCCGCGCCTGCGGAATTCGGCATACAGCGACGACGTCACCTCGAAGTCGGCTTCGAGGTCGGGATACCGGTACGCGGGCAGTCGGGTACGTTCCAGGGCCACGCGCACCTTGTCGGTGGTGAACACACGCTCGAGCTGGATGACCGGATCGCCGATGGCTATTGCCAGTCGATCCGCGAGCACCGCGTCGGCCGTCAGTCGCTTCCAGCCCACCAGGATGCGGCTGGTCTCCATGCCCCGTTCGCGGGCCGCCTCGGTATAGGAGCCGATCGACAGCGGCTGCCGGATCTTGGGTCCGGCGACCACCGTCATCCGGCCGCGGCGCTCGATCCTGCCGTCCAGCAACAACTCCCGCAACGCCTGCCGGACGGTCTCGCGTGACACCGAAAAGCTCTCGGCGAGATCGCGTTCCGCGGGGAACGGATCCCCCTCGACGAGGTCCGCCAGGAGTTCCTCCAGCTGTGACCTGACCACCTGATGCTTGAGAACGCGAGGTTGTTCCGACAGCGTCATGGGCCGAACATACCAGATGTTGGTCTAGACCAAATGGCTACCGAGTGTTCACCTCGTGTTCGGCCAACGCACCCGAATTGGTCTATACCAAACGAGACAGTTGGCCCATGCGCACAACTGATGACGCCACCACACCCGCACGCAAAGGTGCAGACACCACCACATCCACCAGCGGTGTTTCACCGGTCCAACTCGTCGTCTTCGACATGGCCGGCACCACCATCGTCGACGACGGGCTGGTCACCCAGGCTTTCGAGGTCGCCGCGACCGCGGTCGGCATCCCCGAGCACGGCGAGGAGCGCGACCGTGCCCGCATCTACGTCCTCGACACGATGGGCCAGTCCAAGATCGCCGTCTTCCGCGCTCTGCTGGGCTCCGACGACGCGGCCCGGCGAGCCAACCAGGCGTTCGAACAGGCCTACGGCGAGCTGATCGACGACGGTGTCGACGCGATCCCGGGGGCGGTGGAGACCTTTGCCGACCTCCGATCGCGCGGCATCGCAACGGCATTCACCACCGGATTCAGCCCTGCCACGCAGCAACGGATCCTGGACTCGCTCGGTTGGGCCGACGCGGTCGACCAGGTTCTCGCCCCCACCGCCGGCCTGCGCGGCCGCCCCTACCCGGATCTGGTCCTCGCGGCTGCCCTCACCGCCCAGGTCGACGACCTGGCCAACGTGGTGGTCGTCGGCGACACCGCGAGCGACATCGAGACCGCCCGACGTGCTCGTGCCGGTCTGTCGGTCGGCGTGCTCACCGGGGCGCACGACGAGCAGACCCTTCTCGACGCGGGTGCAGACCGTGTCCTGGCGTCCGTCGCCGACCTGACCGCCCTGATCACCACCCCCTGATCCGCTCCTCACCCCGACCCCGTGACGTCCCGAAAGGTTGACCCCCGATGACAATTCGTAAGTCCTCGCTGGCGATCACTGCCGCTCTCGCCACCACGGCCCTCGTGCTCGCCGGATGTTCCGGTGGCGACTCCGAGGCCGTCAACGACAACGGCTTCCCCGAAACCCTCACTCTCGCCGCGATCCCCGCGGAGAACTCCACCGATCTCAAAGCCAGTTACGACCCGGTCATCAAGGTGATCGAGCAGGAAACCGGTTCGAAGGTCGAGTTCGTCCAGGCCTCCGATTACGCGGGCGTCGTCGAGGGCATGATCGCCGACAACGTCGACCTCGCCTTCTTCGGCCCGTTCGCCTACGTGGTCGCCGGCCTCAACGGCGCCGAGATCACCCCGCTCGGTGCGGTGGTGTCGGAGAAGGGCGCCGAACCGGGATACCAGTCATACGGAATCGCGAAGGCGGACAACGCGTCTGTGAACGGCATCAAGGACTTCGCGGGCAAGACGGTGTGCTTCGTCGATCCCGGTTCCACCTCGGGCTTCCTGTACCCGAGCGCCGGTCTCATCGAGGCGGGCGTCATCAAGTCCGGCACCGAGACCGACCTCGCCGCGGGTGTCACGCCGATCTACGCGGGCGGGCACGACGCGTCGGCGCTGTCGGTCGCGTCCGGTGACTGCGAAGCCGGCTTCGCCTTCGACTCGATGGTCGACGAGACCCTCGTCGAGAAGGGCGATCTCCAGCAGGGACAGCTGAAGACGGTCTGGAAGTCGGAGATGATCGCGGGATCAGTCTTCGCGGCCAACAATTCGCTCGGACCCGAGGCCATCGACACCCTCACCAAGGTCTTCACCGAGAAAGTCAACAAGGAGTCCATGGAGGCGGCGGGATTCTGCTCGGGCGATGAGTGCCTGATCACCGACGAGCGCGCCTGGGGCGTCGTGCCCGCCTCCGACGATGATTACGCCGGTGTCCGGCATGTCTGTGAGGTCACCAAGTCCGAGAAGTGTGCGAGCTGACATGGCCGCGCAGCCACCGGTCGCCGGCGACGATCTCGTCGTCCATGTCGACGGACTCACCAAGAGATTCGGCGACACGCTCGCGGTCGACGGCGTGTCGCTCGATGTCCGTCGCAGCGAACTCGTCGTGCTCCTGGGCCTGTCCGGCTCCGGCAAGTCCACATTCCTCCGCTGCCTGAACGGCTTGCATCCGGCGAGCAGCGGGGTCGTCGACGTCGTGGGGCGCCGGGTGGATCTCGCCGGTCGCGCCGAGATGCGAGCACTGCGGCGCGACGTCGGTTTCGTCTTCCAGCATTTCAACCTCGTCGGCCGGATCAGTTGCCTGGAGAACGTGCTGCTGGGCGGGCTCGGGCGGTTGCGGTGTCCTCGCTACGGTGCGCTGACGTACCCGAAGCACATGCGGCAGGAAGCGTTGGAGCATCTCGATCGCGTGGGTCTCGCCGACCTTGCCGATCGCCGGGCCGACACCCTCTCCGGCGGACAGCAGCAGCGCGTGGCCATCGCGCGCACGCTGATGCAGAAGCCGGTGCTGCTGCTCGCCGACGAACCCGTGGCCTCCCTGGACCCGGAGAATGCCGGCGTCGTCATGGATCTGTTGTTCCAGGTGTGCGTCGAGGAGAAGCTGACCATCCTCTGCACCCTGCATCAGGTGGATCTGGCGCTCGGTTGGGCGCACCGCATCGTCGGGTTGCGGGGCGGGCAGAAGGTTCTCGACCGCTCCACGGTCGGCCTTGACCGCGACGAGGTGATGGACGTCTATCAGCGGGTCGACCCGGTGGCGGCGTCGTCGAACGCGGTACGACGCCGATGAACACCCCGCTCCTGGACCGTCCGCGGGCGGGATCGCCATCCCGGATGCGACCCGGGTGGGACCGTGCGGTCCTGCCCGGGATCGCGGTCGGCGGTCTCGTCGCCACGCTGGTCTGCGCCTGGTGGATCGACTTCGCGCCTGCGACGCTGATCTACGGCATCGAGGACATCGTCGCGCTCATCGAGCGGATGCTGCCACCACGGCTCGGAGATCCCGGGCGGATCAGCGTGTTGGCGCTCGAGACACTGCTGATGGCTGTGCTGGGAACCGTTCTCGCCGCGGTCGCTTCGGTGCCGCTGGCGTTCCTGGCCGCACGCAACACCAGCCCCCACCCTGCGGTCCAGGCCGTTGCGCGCGGCATCATCACCTTCTGTCGTGCCATGCCGGACCTGTTGTTCGCGGTACTGTTCGTCCGCGCCCTGGGTATCGGTGTACTGCCCGGCATCCTGGCCCTGGCGCTGCATTCGATCGGCATGCTGGGCAAGCTGTTCGCCGACGCGATCGAGCAGGTCGACGACGGGCCACGCGAAGCGGTACGCAGCACCGGCGTCGGATATGTGCGTGAGATGATCAATGCCGTCGTCCCGCAGTGCGTTCCGGCGTGGATCGGTGCGTTCGTCTATCGCATCGACATCAACCTGCGGATGTCGGTCGTCCTCGGTTTCGTCGGGGCGGGTGGCATCGGGTTCGCGCTCCAGGACGCCCTGCGCGGGCTGATCTACCCACGTGCGCTGGGGATCGTCCTGGTCATCCTCGTGATCATCACGGCAATGGAACTGCTGGCCATCGGCATACGGCGTGTGCTGCTGACACCGTCGCCGATGCGGCCGGGTCTCGAACGCCTGGTCCGTACGGGTTTCGGGCTGCTCGTGGCCGTGGCGACCGTCGCGGCAATGGTCGTACTGGAGATCACGCCCTGGGCACTGGTCGAGTGGATACCACCTGCCTTCGAGGTGTTCGGGCGCATGGTCCCGCCCGATTTCACCGCTCTCGGAACAGAATTGTTCGACGCCGCAGTCCAGACGGTCGCGATCGGCGTGGTCTCGACCGCCATCGGTGCCGTGTTGTCGATCCCGGTCGGAATCCTCGCTGCTCGCAACGTCACCCCGCACCCGGGTGTGTACTGGGTGGCGCGGACCTGGATTCTCGTCGTCCGGGCGGTGCCGGAACTCATCCTCGCCGTGGTGTTCGTCGCGGCGCTGGGGTTGGGCCCGGTGGCGGGAACCTGTGCGCTGGCAATCGGTTCCGTCGGCTTCCTGGCCAAGCTCGTCGCCGACTCCGTGGAGGAAACGGATCCGGGTCCCGTCGAGGCCGCCCGCTCGGTCGGTTGTGGTTGGTGGAAAACGCTGTTCGCAGCGGTGATCCCGCAGGCCATGCCGTCCATCGTCGGATCGGGGCTGTATCTGCTCGACGTCAACATCCGCACGTCCACGGTCCTGGGGATCGTGGGGGCCGGCGGAATCGGCTTCCTGCTGTTCGAGTCGATCCGCACGCTGGACTTCGAGGTCGCCGGGGCCATCGTGCTCGTCATCTTCGTCATCGTTTTCGCCATCGAAAGGTTGTCCGGTTGGATACGCTCACGACTGGTCTGACCCGCGCCGCCGTCTGGCGCGGCGATCGGGTCGACATCATCGAAACACCGCTTCCCGCAATCGGTCCCGGTGAACTCCTGGTCCGGGTTCGGCTGGCGACGGTGTGCGGCAGCGACCTGCACACGGTGAGCGGACGCCGGGATTCGCCGTGTCCGTCCGTTCTCGGGCACGAGGCGGTGGGTGAAGTCGTCGGCATCGGCGACGGCGCGTCGGCACAGCTGGGCGACCGCGTCGTCTGGTCGGTCACGGTGTCGTGCGGTGACTGCGATCGGTGCCGGCGGGGAGTCACCGCCAAATGCCGTCGGGTCCGAAAAATCGGACACGAACCGTTCGACGGCGACTGGCCGCTGTCCGGTGGTTATGCGAGCCACATCGTGTTACCCAGGGGCACAACGGTGGTCGCTGTTCCCGACGCTCTGGGCGATGCCGTCGCCGCGCCCGCTGCATGTGCGACGGCCACGGTGATGGCCGTCGTCGAACGGGCCGGTCACCTGTCCGGTCGCCGGGTGCTCGTCGGGGGAGCGGGGATGCTCGGGACGACGGCGGCGGCGGTCTGCGCCGTCCGCGGCGCCGAGGTCCGGATCGCCGACCGCGACGTCGCGCGCGTCACCCAGGCGATCCGTTTCGGTGCATGTGCTGACGACGGCGAGAACGTCGACGTCGTGCTGGACTTCACCGGATCCTCGGACTTCCTCCGCGATGGGCTGTCGCGGCTGGAGATCGCCGGAACCCTCGTCCTGGCCGGTTCGGTCACCCCGGGGCCGTCCCTGAACGTCGATCCAGAGCAGGTGGTCCGGCGCTGGTGGACCCTCACCGGGGTCCACAACTACGAACCACGTCACCTGCACGAGGCGGTCGACTTCCTCGGGCGAACCGCCGATCGACACCCGTGGTCGGAGTTGGTGACCTCACCGCTTCCGCTCGAACAGATCGAGCACGCCCTGCAACCAGCGCCGGGCACCGCGCTACGCGTCGCGGTTGCGCCGTGACGCGGCAGAACATCAGTCGAAGAGGAGATCAGAACACATGCGCGTGATCATCGTCGGTGCCGGGATCATCGGAACCGCACACGCCTGGATGGCCGTCGAACGCGGGCACGAGGTGATCCACCTCGACCGCGAACTCGACGCGCGGGGCGCCACCGTCCGCAACTTCGGGCTCGTCTGGGTCTCCGGGCGGTCGGCTCCCGAACTGGACATCGCACTGCGCTCCCGCGTCCTGTGGGAGCAGATCGGTGCGCAGGTCCCGGAGGTCGGATTCCGGGCGAACGGTTCGATCACTCTGTTGCGCACCGAAGCCGAGGTCGCCGTCGCCGAAGAGGTCGTCGCTCGCGACGATGCGCAGCGCCGCGGGTTCACCTTGCTCCGACGGTTCGAGGTCGCGGAGAAGAACCCCGCGCTACAGGGGAATTACCTCGCCGGACTGCACTGTGCATCCGACGCCGCCGTCGAATCCCGGCAAGCGATGCCCGCCATGCGATCTCGACTCGAGAAGTCCGGACGATACACATTCGTCCCGGGAGTCGAGGTACGCGGGATCACCGGCACCTCGGTCCGTGATGACACCGGGATCGTTCATGCCGGGGACTGTGTCGTGTTGTGCCCGGGCGCAACTCACCGAGGACTGCTCCGTGAGGTGTTCGGCGAGTTGCCGGTGCGCCGGGTCCGACTGCAGATGATGCAGACGGCCCCACTCGGACCGAGCCTCACGACGTCGATCGCCGACGGCGACAGCCTGCGGTACTACCCGGGGTTCGCGGGGCCCGCTCTCGAGGAGCTGCGTCGAACCGAACCCCAACGTCCGACGGCCGCGGCGAACGGCATGCAGTTGCTCTGCGTCCAACGCCTTCACGGTGGACTGACGATCGGCGACACCCACGAGTACGTAGAACCGTTCACCTTCGACGTCGACGAGGATCCGTATGGTCACCTCGTCGAGGTGACCGAGGGCCTGCTGGGCCGTCCGCTACCCCGAATCCAGCGTCGCTGGGCCGGTGTCTACAGCCAGTGCACCGAACCCGATCGGATCGTGTGCCGGGAATCGATCGGTGACGGGGTGTGGGCGGTCACCGGCCCCGGTGGCCGCGGGATGACCCTCGGCCCGGCCATCGCCGAAGAGTCGGCGGGGCTGATGGGCTGGTGACCGGCCCGCACCGAAAGCGCCTGGAAACCACCCGTCAGCGGGCGACCGGCGGCTATATGGCGTCGGGTCGCTTGTGAAGGGCGGCTTTCAGGGGCGGTCTCGGGTGGGTGAGGCCTCGCCTAGGAGCAGTGCCCCTCGGCGCGGGCGACGTCGGCGACCGCTGCTGCGACGGCCGGGGCGACCCGGTCGTCGAGCGGGCTGGGCACGATTCGGTCGGCGCGCAGGTCGTCGGCGACGACCGAGAAGATGGCCTCGGCCGCAGCGATCTTCATGCCCTCGCTGATGCGGCGTGCGCCGGCGTCCAGCGCGCCCTTGAAGACGCCGGGGAAGGCGAGCACGTTGTTGATCTGGTTCGGGAAGTCGCTGCGACCGGTCGCGACGATCGCGGCGTACTTGGCCGCGGCCTCCGGGTGGATCTCCGGGTCGGGGTTCGACAGCGCGAAGACGATCGAGTCGTCGTTCATCGAGGCGATGAGTGGTTCGGGGATCAGGCCCGCGGAGACGCCGATGAAGACGTCGGCGCCGGCGAGGGCCTCGACCGCGCCGCCGGTCAGCCCGCGCGGGTTGGTGCGGGAGGCCAGCTCGGACTTCGACTCGTTGAGTCCGTCACGTCCCTGGGACACGATGCCCTTGGAATCGAGCACGACGACATCGGAGATACCGACTGCCAGAAGGATGTTCGCGCAGGCGACGCCGGCGGCTCCGGCTCCGGAGATCACGACCTTCAGGCCGGCGAGGTCGCGGCCGAGGTGGGTCGTCGCGCCCTTGAGGGCGGCGAGGACGACGATCGCGGTGCCGTGCTGGTCGTCGTGCATGACCGGACAGTCGAGCGCTTCGATGACGCGACGCTCGATCTCGAAGCAGCGCGGCGCGGAGATGTCCTCGAGGTTCACGGCCCCGAAGCTCGGGCGGAGCCGGATGAGGGTTTCGACGATCTCGTCGGGATCCTGGGTGTCGAGGACGATGGGGATCGAGTTGAGTCCGGCGAAGCTGCGGAACAGTGCGGACTTGCCCTCCATGACGGGCAGCGAGGCGCGGGGGCCGATGTCGCCGAGTCCCAGAACCGCCGAACCGTCGCTGACCACGGCCACCAGACGGTCGGTCCAGGTGTACTTGTTCACCAGAGTGGCGTCGGTGTCGATCGCGCGCGACACCTGGGCCACACCCGGGGTGTAGGCGATCGACAGGTCGCGCTGCGTGTCGATGGGGGCGCGCAGCTCCACCGAGAGCTTGCCGCCGACGTGGGCCAAGAAGATCTCTTCGTCGGTGATGGGGTGATCGGCGATTGTGGGTTCGGTGTAGGGGGTCTCACCCATACGTGTGTCCTCCGTGCTCGTCACGGGTCCTCCTGGAATGCCGCGAAATGTGCGGGTTGCATCGTCTCGCCGGCCACGCTGCCCGCGAGCTAGAAGTGATCCGCATCGACGCGAGCGAGGTGCGCTCAGCGGAGGCGGGCCGGGCGCGTGTGAGCGGGGTGACGCTCGTTACGGCCGGATTAAGTGTCTCACCGTCTGGGATCGGGACGGAAGGTGGGTCGGGCCAGGTGAGGCACACAATGATCATTGGTAAGGTACAACTTGTGTCTATGTTGCATGCGACTTCCGAATCCGCTGCTGAGCGGGTATATGCCGAGGTCAAAGAGCAAATTCTCACAAACGAGATCGCCGGCGGTGAGCTGATCAGTGAGGGTGAGATCGCCGCGAGGTGCGCGGTGAGCCGTACTCCGGTGCGGGAGGCATTCTTGCGCCTGGAGACGGAAGGCTGGATGCGTCTCTACCCGAAGCGCGGTGCGCTCGTGGTGCCGATCGGCGAGCGCGAGATCCGGGACGTCGTCGACGCGCGTCTGCTCCTCGAACGGCACGCGGTGCGGTCTGTCGTCGCGCGGCCGGCAGCGGTCATCGGACTGGCGGCCCGGCTGCGCGACAACCTGGCCGCACATCGCCGGGCCGACGCCGCCGACATCCAGGAGTTCTCGCGCATCGACGCCGAGTTCCATCAGTTGATCGCCGCAGCCGGCGACAATCCGTTGCTCTCGGCCTTCTACGTGACGTTGGGGGAGCGGCATCGTCGGATGACGACGGCCTCGGTTCACCGGGACGCGGGCGTCGCCGAGCGAATCCTCGACGACCACAGCGCGCTCCTCGGCGCCATCGAGGCGGCCGACGCCGACCGATTCGACGAGCTGCTCGCCGGGCATCTCGTCGCGGTTCACGATCTCCCCGGGCACGACCTTCCCGGGGCGCCGGCGTGAGCGCCGATCGCGCGCGCTTCGGGTGGCCGGCCGTCGCGCTCGCCGTGTTCGCCACCGCGTGGGGCGGCAACGAGTTCACCCCGCTGCTGGTGATGTACCGACAGATCACCGATCTGTCGCCTGTGGTGGTCGACGCACTGCTCTTCGCCTATGTCCTCGGCATCGTGCCCGCGCTGCTGATCGGCGGTCCGTTGTCGGACCGGCTGGGCCGCCGCCCGCTGATGCTGCCCGCCCCGCTGTTCGCGGCAGTGGGGTCGGGGCTGCTCGCTGCAGGGTCGGAGTCGGTGGCACTGCTCACTGCCGGACGGGTGTGCAGTGGCATCGCCCTGGGGCTCTCGATGGCCGTGGGCGGGAGCTGGATCAAGGAACTCTCCGACCGCGACGGCGCGCGAACGGGTGCCGGCGCGAGTCGCGCGGCCATGAGCCTCACCGCCGGGTTCGGTGTCGGCGCGGGGGTGGCCGGCGTGCTGGCGCAATGGGGGCCATGGCCGCATGTGCTCCCGTACCTGGTGAACATCGCGGTCGCGGTGATCGCCGCGAATCTCGTTGCACTGGTGCCGGAGACGCGGCCACGGCAGGTATCGCCGGGACGGTTGCGCGACGACCTGCGCATCCCGGCCGCGGGCCACCGACGCTTCCTGTTCGTCGTGGTGCCGCTCGCGCCGTGGGTCTTCGGAGCCGCCGCCTCGGCGTACGCCGTGATCCCGGCACTGATGTCGGCGCGGACCGCGGGCGCGCCCATCGCCTTCGCGGGGCTGTGCTGTGTGCTCGGTCTCAGCGCGGGATTCGCCATCCAGTCCCTCGGCCGCCGAATCGACGTGCCGGGCAGTCCGCGGGGCGTGATCGTCGCGCTCGTCGTGCTCGTCGCCGGCATGATCCTCGCCGCGGTCGCGGCCCACGTGCTGACGGTCTGGGTGTCGCTGGCCGCGGCGACGCTGCTGGGGTGCGGCTATGGCATGGCGATGATCGTCGGCCTGCTGGAGGTGCAGCGAATCGCCGGACCCGACGATCTGGCCGGGCTCACCGCCGTCTTCTACGGCGTGACCTACCTCGGCTTCGGGGTTCCGGCCGTGCTGGCCTGGATCTCGGAGAGCTGGGTCACTATCACCTACCCGGTCATGTTCGGTTTCGGTGCCGTGGCCGCGGCCGGAAGCCTGATCGTCGCCCTCCTCGGACATCGACGCTGGGGTTCGGTCGACGACGCCGCACATGGTGCGGCGGTTGCGGCGACCGATAGAACCGGAGCCGTCCGGGCACGGTGACACGACGGCCCGGCGCGGCCACCCGGTAACCTGCTGGGAGTTTGGTCAGGCACACCCGGGCAGTGCGGCCGCGGGTGCGATGGGGAGTGCAGCGGGTGAGTGTGGAAAGGCGCGGGCGATGATGCTTGGTGCATGGGTCGTCGTCGTGTCCGCGCTCGTGCTGATCCTGCCCGGCGCGTTCGTCGGCCGGCGGATGAATCTCCCGTGGCCCGTGGCACTGGCCGCGGGCCCGCCCATCACGTTCGCCCTGGTCTCCATCCTGACGGTGCTGTATTCGATCGTCGGCTTCGAATGGAACGCCGTGTCGGCGCTCGTGGGCCTGGTGTTCGCGGTCGGGGCCGGCTGGATCTACTCGGCGCTGCTGGTCACCCGCTGGGGTGAGCGGCTGGCGCCGGCGCCCGACACCGCCGGACCCCGTGTGGGACGGACCGCGACGGTGCGGGTCGCCGCGGGTCTCGGGCTCGGCGGACTCGTCATCGCCGTCACCTGCATCCGACCGGTCGCGACGACCGCCTTCGCCGGTCTCGGCAACATCTCGCAGGTGTGGGATTCGTTGTGGCACGCCAGCTCTCTGCGCTGGATTCACGAGACCGGCATCGGTTCGGCCATGCGCATGGGCGAGCTGATGAACTACGACACCCAGGGCTTCAACTACTACCCCAACACCTGGCATGCGCTCGGGGCATTGCTCTTTCCGCTGACCGGCGCCGACCCGGTGGAGCTCTACAACACGTATTCGCCTGCGGTGCTGGCGGTCACCGTGCCGCTCGGCGTCGCGTCCCTGGCGTACTGGTTCGCGCGGCACCGGTACGACGTCGACTCGGCCGCCCTCATCGCGGGCACCGCGGGAGCGCTGAGTGCGCTGTTCCCGTCACTGCCGTATGTCGAGGTGCAGCTGACCTCCGTGCCCAACGCCGTGGGCGTGAGCCTGGCGCCGGTTGCTGCCGTACTCGTGATGAGCGTGGTGTCGGACCGATCGCGCGTGCTGCCGGCAGCGCTGGCCGTCGCCGGTGTGACCGCCACCCACCCGTCCGCCCTGATCGTCGTCGGCGTGATCGTCGGCCTCTGGTGGCTGTGTGAAGGTCTCTGGCGTCCGGTCGCCGGGCGTCTGCGCGATCTCGCGACCCTGGCCGTCACGGCGGTGGCGACGCTGGTCCTGATCGCACCGGTGGTGCTGGGCACCATCCGGGTCGCCGACACCAACGAACTGCCGTTCTTCGATTTCCGTGAGGACACGATCGGAGTTCTCGACGGGCTGGTCAAGGGGGCGTTCAACGGGACCATTCCGCTCGAGCTCGAGCACTTCCCGGTCTGGCCGCTCATCGCGGTCACCCTGCTCGGTCTGATCGCGCTCGCCTGGTTGCGGTGCTGGGCCGGCTTGGTCGCCTGGTTCGTGTTCGCGCTGGTCACGGCCAACGCAATGGTGTCCCTCGGTCCGCTGTCATATCCGCTCGGGGTGATCGGCGGCTACTTCTACAACTCGCCGCATCGCCTCACGTTCGTCGTAGCGATCATCTCGGCCGCGGCCGCGGGTGTCGCGCTCGGCGCACTGGCGCTCGGCGTCGCCGGGCTCGTCCGACGCCGTGTGGCATCTGATGACACCGGCGATCCGGAACCGGGCGGGGCAACGTCGGCGAAGGCGCGCTGGCTGGTGGCCGCGACGTACGTGGTGTTGCTGGCGCTGATCGCCGGTGCCGCCGTCGTCCGGTATCCGCCGAATGCGCAGATCGCGTCGAAGGAGCGGGGCGGTAAGTACGTAGGCCCCGACGACCTCGCCGCCTATGAGTGGCTGGCCGCACAGCCCGACGCCCAGGACGTACTCGTCCTCAACAACCTCGACCAGGGCACCGGCTGGTTGTACCCCGTCACCGGTGTCACGCCGATGTTCCCCTTCTATCGGGCCAACGAGTTCTCCGAGCGGCAGCGCGACCTGTTCTGGGGCGTGTCGGAGATCGGCGCCGACCCGGCGATCGATCAGATCGTGCGAGACATGAACGTGCACTACGTGATCGACTCGCCGCCGAGCTACTGGGAGTTCCAGCGCGGTATGCCCGACCCGGCTCGCGGACACCAGGGAGACCCGTTCCTGGCGCTGCGGCAACACGGCGCACCCGGATTGACCGAGGTGTTCCGTCGCGGCGACGCGGTGATCTACCGCGTGAACGACCTGGTCTACCCGCCGCCCGCCCCCTGATCGGCTGCTGCTGCCCCCCGAAAGAACGACGGACCCATCGGCCCCCCCGCCCCCTGAGGTGCGAGGAGCGTAAGCGACGAGACCCCCTGCTCCCTGAGGTGCGAGGAGCGCAAGCGACGAGCCTCGAAGGGCCTGGTGAGGCTAGTCACCGGACCCTTCGAGGCTCGCTTCGCTCGCACCTCAGGGAGCAGGAGGCCGTCGCTCGCACCTCAGGGAGCAGGAGGCCGTCGCTCGCACCTCAGGGAGCAGGAGGCCGTAGCTCGCACCTCAGGGAGCAGGAGGCCGTCACCCCCCCCTCAGGGCCGGAGGAGAGACGCGGCCATTCACCCGTTCGCCCCACGAGCAGGGGCTAGCGTCGGGGCATGCGGCCCTGGATGTGTGTCTTCTGCGCCAACGAGTTCCCTCCGGGCGAGACGCCGCCCGCGATGTGTCCGATCTGCGACGACGACCGGCAATGGCTCCCCGTCAGCGGGCCGAGCTGGGCCCCACTCGACGAGACCGCCGACAACGCTCTGACCGCCGACGATGTGGAACCCGGACTCACCGCGCTGTCGGTGCGGCCGTCCGTCGGGATCGGTCAGCGCGCCCTGCTCGTCACCACCTCCGAGGGCAACATCCTCTGGGAGCCACCGGGTTTCCTCGGGCCCTCGCTGGTGGACTGGCTCGACGCCCACGGCGGCGTCGCCGCCATCGCCGCGAGCCATCCCCACCTCGTCGGCGCGAGCATCTCCCTCAGTCATCGATTCGGTCGGGTCCCGGTGTACTACAACGACTTCGACCGGAGGTGGGTGACCCGGCCCGACCCCGTCGTGCGCTTCTGGTCCGACTCTGTCGAGGTCCTCGGCGGGGTCCGGCTCGTCCGGTGCGGCGGCCACTTCCCCGGGAGCGCGGTGTTGCATGTGCCCGACGCCGCAGGCGGCCGGGGAGCGCTGCTGACCGGCGACACCATCAAGGGCGTGATGCAACCGGGCATGGTGACCTTCATGCGCAGCTACCCGAACATGATCCCGCTGTCACCGCGACTCGTGCGCGGGATCGCCGACCGCGTCGGCGAACTCCGGTTCGACCGCCTCTACGACGCGTTCGGTGTCGTCGTGGAGAAAGGTGCACGGGAGGTGGTCGAGACATCCGCCGCGCACTACATCGGCTGGGTCACCGATGGCATCGTCGACCCCGACGATCCGCACGCGCCGGCCTGAGGCTCAACGGCCGGTTCAGGCGTCGGGGTACCCCGACGGATTGCCCGACTGCCACCGCCAGGTGTCTGCGCACATATCGTCGATGGTCTTGGTGGCATGCCAGTTCAGGTCGGCGTTCGCACGGCTCGGATCGGCGTAGGAGGCGGCGATGTCGCCGGCGCGTCGCGGGGCCACCTCGTAGGGGATCGGCCGTCCGCTGGCCTCCTCGAAGGCGTGCACGACCTGCAAGACCGAAACGCCCTGGCCGGTACCGAGATTCCAGGTCGACATGCCGGTCTGGCCGTTGCTGATACGGTCGAGCGCCGCGACGTGCCCGGCGGCCAGGTCGTCGACATGGATGTAGTCGCGTACGCCCGTGCCGTCCGGGGTGTCGTAATCGTCGCCGAACACCGCCAGCTTTTCGCGCCGGCCGACCGCGACCTGCGCGACGAAGGGCATGAGGTTGTTGGGGATGCCCGACGGGTCCTCACCGATCTGTCCGCTCGGGTGTGCACCGACGGGATTGAAGTAGCGCAGCGCCGCGATGCGCCACACCTCCGAACTCGCGGCGATGTCGCGCAGGATCTGCTCGATCATCACCTTGGTCCAGCCGTACGGACTGGTCGCCGACGTGGGCAGATCCTCGGTCATCGGCAGCTCGGGCTCGGCGCCGTAGACCGTCGCCGACGACGAGAACACGAGTGTGTGCACGTCGTGGCGCTCCATCGCGCGGAGCAGCGCGAACGTCGTGCCGAGATTGTTCTGGTAGTAGTCGAGCGGCTTCGCCACGGATTCGCCGACCGCCTTGTAACCGGCGAAATGGATCACCGCGTCGATGTCCTCGTGGGCGAAGAAGTGTTCGGTCTTGTCGACGTCTGCGAGGTCGAAGGCGTGCACCGGGATGGAACGCCCGGTCAACGCCTCGAGCCGGCCGACGACAGTCGGCTTGGCATTGCTGAAATCGTCGACGATGACCACGTCGTGTCCGGCCGAGATCAATTGGATGACGGTGTGCGAGCCTATGTAGCCCGCGCCTCCGCTCACGAGTACGCGCATGACGACCACCGTAGGCGGCGACCCTGAGAACGGGCCAGGCGTGTCGTGTCAGCCGGTGACGCGTTCGGTGGTGGCGTATTTCTGTTCGACTGCTTCTTTGGCGGGTTGCCACCAGGCGGGGTGGTCGCGGTACCAGTCGATGGTGGCGGCCAGGCCGGCGCGGAAGTCGAGGTAGGCGGGGGTCCAGCCGAGTTCGGTGCGCAGGCGGGTGGAGTCGATGGCGTAGCGGCGGTCGTGGCCGGGGCGGTCGGTGACGAAGTCGAAGGCGTCGGTGGGTTGGTCGAGGAGTTCGAGGATGGTTTCCACGACGGTGCGGTTGTCGACTTCGCCGTCGGCGCCGATGAGGTATGTCTCGCCGATGCGGCCGCGGTCGATGATGGTCCACACGGCGTCGTTGTGGTCGTCGACGTGGATCCAGTCGCGGATGTTGCGGCCGTCGCCGTAGAGCTTGGGGCGTACTCCGGAGAGCACGTTGGTGATCTGGCGGGGGATGAACTTCTCGATGTGCTGGTAGGGGCCGTAGTTGTTGGAGCAGTTGGAGATGGTCGCGGCCACGCCGAAGGACCGCACCCAGGCGCGTACGAGCAGGTCGGAGCCGGCTTTGGTCGAGGAGTAGGGGCTCGAGGGGTTGTAGGCGGTGGTCTCGGTGAAGCGGGCGGGGTCGTCGAGGTCGAGGTCGCCGTAGACCTCGTCGGTGCTGATGTGGTGGTAACGCACCCGGTGGGCGCGGACGGCTTCGAGCAGGGTGTAGGTGCCCACGAGGTTGGTGGAGACGAAGGCCGAGGGGTCGGCCAGGGAGTTGTCGTTGTGGGATTCGGCGGCGAAGTGCACGACGAGGTCGGTCTCGGCGACGAGGCGGTCGACCAGGGCGGCGTCGGTGATGTCGCCTTCGACGAGTTCGACGCGGTCGGCGACCGGCGCGAGGGTGTCGGGGTTAGCGGCGTAGGTGAGTTTGTCCAGAACCCGGATCGAGGTGTCGGGGCGGGTGTCCAGGGTGCGCAGCACGAAGTTGGCGCCGATGAACCCGGCACCCCCGGTCACGAGAACACGCACGTGCGACGCCTTTCGTCGAGGTCGATGGTCGCAATCACTCTACCGAGCAGCCGGCGCCCCGCCTCGGGTCAGCGCGCGGCGGCTCGACTCGCATGCCGTCGCCGAGGGCGTCGGGCATTACCCTGATCGCCATGAGAGGGATCATCCTGGCCGGCGGTACGGGCACGCGGCTGCACCCCATCACACAGGGGGTGAGCAAGCAGCTCGTCCCGGTCTATGACAAGCCGATGATCTACTACCCGCTCTCGACGCTCATGCTGGCCGGGATCCGCGACATCCTGATCATCACCACCCCGCACGACGCCCCGGCGTTCGAGAACCTGCTCGGCAACGGCGACCAGTTCGGCATCGACCTCACCTACAAGACCCAGCCCTCGCCGGACGGCCTCGCCCAGGCCTTCGTTCTCGGCGCCGATCACATCGGCACCGAGTCGGTCGCACTCGTCCTCGGCGACAACATCTTCTACGGACCCGGGCTCGGCAGCCGGTTGCAGGGTTTCGAGAACGTCGACGGCGGTGCGGTGTTCGCGTACTGGGTCGCCAACCCGGAGGCCTACGGCGTGGTCGACTTCGACGCCGACGGCACCGCGATCTCGCTGGAAGAGAAGCCGGCACAACCGAAGTCGAACTTCGCGGTTCCGGGTCTGTACTTCTACGACAACGACGTCGTCGACATCGCCCGCGATCTGAAGCCCAGCGCCCGCGGCGAGTACGAGATCACCGACGTCAACGCGCACTACCTGGAACGCGGCAAGTTGTCGGTCACCGTCCTGCCGCGGGGAACGGCCTGGCTCGACACCGGGACGTTCGACAGCCTCCTCGACGCCGGCAACTTCGTGCGCACCGTCGAGCAGCGGCAGGGTCTGAAAATCGCTGTCCCGGAGGAGATAGCGTGGCGGCAGGGCTATCTCGACGACGACGAGCTGCGGGCTCGGGCCGACAAACTGCGCAAGTCCGGTTACGGTGACTATCTGCTGGAACTCCTTGCGCGAGGCAAGGGTTTTTGACGTGAAAGGCTTCTTATGAAGGTCCGCCCACTCGCCGTCGAGGGCGCCTGGGAGTTCACCCCGGTCCAACACGGTGATGCCCGAGGGTTGTTCGCCGAGGCGTTCAAAGCCGATGTCCTCGCCGAGGCCATCGGTCACCGCTTCGACCTCGCGCAGGTGAACCTCTCGGTCTCCGCCGCCGGCGTGCTCCGCGGTGTCCACTTCGCCGACGTCCCACCGGGACAGGCGAAATACGTCACCTGCCCCGCCGGCGCGATCCTCGATGTCATCGTCGACATCCGCGTCGGCTCACCCACCTTCGGCGCCTACGACACCGTCCTGCTCGACGATGTCGACCGTCGAGCGGTCTACCTCTCCGAAGGCCTCGGACACGCGTTCTGCTCACTCGCCGACAACTCGACCGTGACCTACCTCTGCTCCACCGGATACAACCCGACCGGCGAACACGGCATCAACCCGCTCGACCCCGAACTCGACATCGAGTGGCCGACGCAGGCGCGCGACGGTTCACCGCTGGAATTCGAACTCTCCCCGAAGGACACCGCCGCGCCGGGTCTCTCGGAGGCCCGTGAGTCGGGTCTGCTCCCGCGTTACGACGAGGTGGCCGACTACCTCCGCTCGCGACGCGACTGAGGCATCCACACGCCGAAACGTGTACGGCTGAGCCGTACACGTGACGGGGTCGGTGGCACTCAGCCGGTCGTCGACCGCCGGAACGCGGTGACGGCCCAGACGTAGCCGACGACCAGGAACAGCAGGCACCACCCCAGCGCCCACGGCCAGCGATCGCTGATGTCGAGACCCATGAGAAGTCCGCGCAGTGTGTCGGCGATGGGGCTGAACGGCTGGTATTCGGCGAACTGACGGACTCCGTTCGGCATGCTGTCGGTCGGGACCAGCCCACTGCCCAGGTAGGGCAGGAAGAGCAGCGGCAGTGGCATGTTGCTGGCGCTCTCCGGATTCGGCGCCACCACCCCCATCGCGACCGCGATCCACACGAGTCCCGCCGTCAGCAGCAGGAGCAGACCGCCGGCGGCGAACCAGTCGAGAAGGCTTGCGTCGGCACGGAAGCCCAGCGCGAAGGCGACGGCGAGCAGGAAGACGACTGCGACGATGCCCTGGATGAGCGCGCCGACGAAGTGCCCCGCCAGGATCGCCGTCGGCGGTGTGGCCAGCGATCGCAACCGGTTGATGATCCCCTCGGTGACGTCCTGGTTGACCGAGACGGCCACCGCCACCGTCAGGAACGACGGCACGAAGAGCAGGAGGCCGGGCAGCAGATAGTTGATGTACTTGCCGTCGAGCGGTCCGTCTGCGGCGAGCGCGCTCTCGATGGCGCCGCCGAAGAAGTAGGTCATCATCAGCAGGATCACGACCGGCATGGCGATGGTCGAGAACATCATGGTGGGGTAGCGCCGCAACCGGATCAGGTTGCGGCGCACCATCACCGCGGAGTCGGACAAGGTGTGGTCGAGGGTGGTGGTCATGACTTCTCCTAGTTGGCGGTGGCGGTGGCGGTGGCGGTCGCGGCGGTGCGGCCGGTGATGGTGAGGAACACGTCGTCGAGATCAGGTGTGTGAACGGAGATCCCGGCGGCGTCGATGCGAGCCTGGTCGAGGGTGGCCAGGACGTCCCGGACGGCGCCGATGCCGGCGCCACCGGGTACCGCGAGGGTGTTCTCGCCCGGCGTGTCGATCGCCGACGGGAACTGCGCCCGTGCCCGCTCGAGGTCGTCGGCGTCGGTGAAGTCGATTCGGATGTACCCGCCCGGGACGAGTCGCTTCAGTTCCGCCGCCGTGCCCTCGGCCACGATTCGGCCTCGGTCGAGCACGGCGATCCGGTCGGCGAGATGGTCTGCCTCCTCGAGGTACTGCGTGGTGAGGAAGATGGTGGTGCCACCGGCGACGAGGCCGCGGACGGTGTCCCAGACCGCCCGGCGGGACCGTGGATCGAGGCCGGTCGTCGGCTCGTCGAGAAAGATGATCGACGGTTCGCCCACCAGTGTCATGGCCAGGTCGAGGCGTCTGGTCATGCCGCCGGAGTAGTCGGCGACCCGGCGGTCCGCGGCCTCGGTGAGGTCGAAGTCGTCGAGTAACCGGTCGACGCGTTCGCGGGTTGCGGTCTTCGAGAGGTGTCGCAACCGGGCGACCATGGTGAGGTTCTCGCGTCCGGTCAGCAACGTGTCGACCGCGGCGAACTGCCCGGTCAGGCCGATCTGTGCGCAGATCTCCGCGCGGTCGGTACGCGGATCGAGGCCGGCGATCTCCACGTCCCCGGCGTCCTGCTGCGACAACGTGGACAGGATCTTGACCGTGGTCGTCTTTCCCGAACCGTTGGGACCGAGTAGTGCGAACACGCTGCCGGCGGGTACCCGGAGATCGATGCCGTCGAGGACTGTGTGGTCGCCGAAGGACTTGGTGAGTCCCACCGCGCTGATGGCCGTTGGTGTCATGGTCGAGGCTCCTTGTATCGGTGGTGGTGGTGGTGGTGGTGGTGACGACTGCGGAACAGATAAAGACATGCGCATATATGCATGTTTTGGTAGACGAACGTCCCTGGTGGACGTCGCCGGAGGTTCTCGGTTGTTCTGGAAAGGGCTCTAGAAGGGCTGTCGGGAGGGGGTCACACGTCCAGGTCTTCGACCTCGGGTCGTAGGGCTGCCGCGGTTCGTGCGTAGAAACGTTCGGGCACAAGTGGTTTGAGTTGCTCGGCGGTGTCGACGATGTCGACGCGGTAGTCTCCCCAGTCGGGCAGGTCGGCGGTGAACAGACTGCGGACGCTGGGCAGTCCGGTCAGGTCCTTGAGCCAGTTACCGGTCTTCTGTCGATGTGTCACCCCGTAATTCGCCCAGTCGACGTGGTGGACCGCGAGGACGATCTTTCCGGTCCGGCCCTCGTAGGAGCTCAATTTGGTTGCGTTGCCGGTGGTCTCGTCGTACTCGGTCTCTTCGGCGAGGAGTCTGCCGAAGAACCGTTTGCGGCGGACGCCGTCGGGGCCGTCCCGGAGAACCACTTCCTCGTACCCGGCGTCGCGGTAGTCCGCTGCTCGTACGTAGGCGCGCAATGCCTCCACGACCGCGCCGGAGAGATTGCCTCCCGACACCTGTTGGGCGCGTTCGAGGACCTTGATGTCCTCGTCGGAGACGTAGATGGTCTTGTTCGGCATGCGCTAACTATGAGTAGATGTATACGTAGATGCAAGGGTGGTCTCGAAATATGTACGGCCGATGGTGGAGCGGCCAGCGGATGACGGTCGGAGGCTAGTCGCCCGTTCCGCCGCGGTTCTCACGCTCGGCGTCCTGCAGCGCGATCGCGCGGGCCAGCCGTGCGTACTTGACCTCTAGATCGCGGAATCGTAGGTAGGTCGACACCGTCGTGAACGCGAATGCGATGACCAACAGGAACAGCACCAGGTCGAGGCCGCGCTGGATGCCGATCTTGTTGGCGACCCACGTGACATCGTCCTGACGCAGCATCGCGTAGACGCCGAAGCCGATGAACGCGACGAACAGCAGCTTCACACCCGCCGAAGCGCGGGCGGTGCCGCGGTTCACGACGAAGAAGCCGACGAGCGCGATCAGGCCGAGGATCGCGAGGACCTGGAACCAGATCATCGTGACATCACTTCCTCATCCGCGTGTGGAACAGGCCGTCGGCGACGATGTTGACCCCGTTGATCAGCGACTGCCCCTTCGCCCGCGAATAGTCGGTGTAGAGGATCGTGACCGGTTGCTCGGCCACCCGCCACCGGTGATGATCGATGAGCGCGATGAACTCCGATGCGTGGCTCATCCCGCTCATCAAGAGATCGAGCTGATCGGCCACGGTCTTGTTGAAGGCCCGAAGTCCGTTGTGCGCGTCGGACAGTCCGAGGCGGCGTGTGCGCGGACTCAGGAACACGATGGTGCGCAACGCCATTCGGCGAAGAAGCGGAACCGACTCACTGCGACCGTCGGCGAACCGCGTCCCGACGATGATGTCGACGGGCTCGCGCCGCAGCCGCTCGATCATCGCCGACACGTCGTCGACCTGATGCTGCCCATCGGCATCGAAGGTCACGAAGAACCGGGCCCCCGGCCGGCGGCGCGCGTACTCGACGCCGGTCTGGATGGCGGCGCCCTGGCCGAGGTTCACGGGGTGCCGCACCAGGTGTACGCCCGCGGCGCGGATCTCGTCGGCCGAATTGTCCGAACTGCCGTCGTCGACGCAGACGATGTTGGGGAACGTCTCGCGGGCCTTGGTCGCCACCTCGCGGATCACCTGGCCCTCGTTGAAAACGGGTACCACCAGCCACACGTCGGCGTTGGTGGTGGGGTCGGCCATGGTCAACAACCCTAACCCGCATGCGCGTGGCGCCTGTCGTCCGGCACGCCTCGTGCGCGGCGGAGGCTTCGGACCCGGTTAGTCTTGTCCGGTGACGATCGACGTGATGATGCCGTTCTACGGCGACGTCGCCCAGTTTCAACAGGCCGTGACCAGTGTTCTCGAGCAGGACGACCCGGAGTTGCGCCTGGTGGTCGTCGACGATTGTCATCCCGATCCGACGCCGCGACGGTGGCTGGATTCGCTCGGGGATGCCCGGGTCCACTACCTGCGCAACGAGACCAACCTCGGCGTGAACGGGAACTTCCGGCGGTGCGTCGACCTGGTGACCGCCGACTGGTTCGTCGTCATGGGCTGCGACGACCTCATGCACCGGGACTACCTGTCCACCGTCCGAACGCTGGCCCGTCACCACCCCGACGCCGCGGTCATCGCGCCCGGCGTCGACGTCATCGATGAGAACGGGCAGCCCGTCACACCTCTGGGCGATCGGATCAAGTCGGTTCTCGCGCCGCCGCGGGCGACCGTTCTGGCAGGGGAACGGCTCGCGACGACGCTGTACCACGGCAACTGGACCTATTTCCCGTCCCTGCTGTGGCGGACCGCCGCGGTACGAGAGGTCGGGTTCCGTCCGGGACTGGAGATCGTCCTCGACCTTGCGCTGCTCGTGGACCTGGCCGGCGCCGGCGGATCGCTCGTCTACGACCCCGAGGTGGTCTTCTCCTACCGCAGGCACAGCGCCTCGGTGAGTTCGGTGCAGGCCGTCGACGGCCGGCGATTCGCCGAGGAGAACCGGTTCTTCGCCGAGGAAGCCGAGCGCTGCGCCGCGCGCGGCTGGCCGAAGGCGGCGCGCGCCGCGCGATGGCACGCCACTTCGCGGCTCAACCATCTCTCGGCCCGCGTGGGCGCGGGCATCGGCCGGCTGCGGGGTCCGTCCGGGAGCTAGGGGTGGGAGCTGCGGGGACCCTTCGTGACGCGCCCTCCGCAGGCTCCGGGCGCTCCTCAGGGAGCAGGGGGTGGGTCGCTCTTTCGGATGAGGGAGCAGGAGGTGGGTCGGTCAGGCCCGCAGTACCCCGACCAGATGCACTCCGAGACCGATGACCGGGCCGACGACGAGGGCGAGACAGGTCCGGGTCGCGACGTCGAACGGCAGTAGCAACACGGCCACGGCCACGAGGGTCGACACCCACCATCCGGCCGCGTACCAGCGGTGGGCGCCGGCGGCGATCGCGGCGGCGCCGGTCACCGTCAGCAGTGCCAGGCAGGTCGCCCCGAGTGTCAGCATCGCCACGACCAGCCCGTCGAGATCGAAATCGGCGCCGAACACCGACCTGAGCAACCACGGACCCACCAGCCACGCGCCGAGGACCCCCACGCCGCCGACGACCGCGACGATCCCGAGTGGCGTACCGAGGGAGGCGAGGCGACGATCCCGGCGGTCGACGAATCGGGAGATCAGAACGCCCTGAAAGCTGTTGAGCGGCACCAGCAGTGGTGCGCGGGTGAGGGTGACGGCGAGGACCAGCGCGCCGATCGTCCGGGTCTCGTCGGCGTCGGGCCCGCCGTGCAGATCGGTGGTCAGGTTGATGAGGACCGGAAAACCCATGACGAGTACGGCGCTCGCGGCGGCCGCGGCCATCGCGGTCAGGGTGTTGACCGCCAGACGCCGCGGCGGGATGTCGCCGGCGACGCCGATCGCGCGGCGGGCCGACGCCGACGTCGCAAGCAACACGCACCACGACACCGATCCGATGACGGTGACGACGAGGAACGCGGTGGTGCCCCAGCCGGCCGCCACCGCGATCCCGGCACCGGCGAGCCGGATCAGCGCATCGACCGACAGCAACGCCGCGAACGACGACCAGTTCAACCGTCCCGACAACGCGCCGCACAGGTGCGCGTACACCGCGAAGCTCGCCACGCCGACGGCGAGCAGCAGCACCGACAATCCGCGATCGTCGGTGAACACGCGCGCGCTCCACAGCGGTGACGTCGCGATGACGAGAACGGCCAGGCCCAGTCCGATGCCCGTGTTCACCAGCAGCGGCCGCGACCGGGCGTGCCCCTCCGACTCGGCGGTCCGGACCGCGCGCGTCGTCTCCTGCAGCTGGCCGTTCTGCGCGCCGGTAACCAGACCATAGGCAGCCCAGAACACCGCGAACACGCCATAACCGACGGCGCCGAGATGGCGGGCCGCCAGCAGCAGGACGATGTACCCCGACGCGGCCGCGACGCCGGTCGCGATCGTGACCCGTCCCAGCGACGCCGCATCGGTGTCACCGGGCGGGCTCGCGGGCCCCGCCTGAGGACCCGGCGTCGTCGGATCGGTTGTCATCGAACGAGTCAGGAAGGACCGGGGAACGGCGGCAGTTCGGGAGTGAACAGCCACTCGTCCCAGAGTCCCTTGAGCGGCTTCGACGAATGGGTCGCGGCGAGCGCCATGAAGTCCTCGGTGGTCACCGACCCGTAGCGGTACTTGTCGGTCCACCGTTGCAGCAGTGCGAAGAAATCCCCGTCACCGATGGTCAGCCGCAAGGCGTGCAGTGTGAGTGCGCCGCGCTTGTAGATCCAGTCGTCGAACATCTTGCGCGGACCCGGATCGGCGAGTGGCACACGCACCGGCGACGATTCGAGTTTCTGGTAGTAGTGGCGCGCCCACTCGTCGGCGCTTCGGCCGCCGGAGTGCTGGCTCCACAGCCACTCCGCGTAACAGGCGAAACCCTCGTGGAGCCAGATGTCTCGCCATCGGGCCGCGGTCACCGAGTTGCCGAACCACTGATGTGCCAGTTCGTGAGCGATCAGCCGCTCCGCGTGCCGGCTGCCGTCACAGTGGTTGGCGCCGAAGGTGGAGAAACTCTGTGCCTCGATGGGGATCTCGAGGTCGTCGTCGGTCACCACGACGGTGTACCGGGGGAATGGGTATGGTCCGAACATCTCGACGAACGCCGAGACCATCTCGGTCTGTCGGCCGAAGTCGACGCCGAAGTTCTCCTCGAGCCGCGCGGGAATGAGACCCGCGACCGGAATCGGCTTGGACGCCAACGAAATCTGTTTGTACTGACCGATCTGGATCGACGCCAGGTAGGTGGGCATCGGCTCCACCTGCTCGTAGACCCAGGTGGTGTGTGCGGCGCGGACACGCTTGGACTCCAGGACGCCGTTCGCCAGAGCGTGGTAGGGGCTGTCGGTGGTGATCGAGATCCGGTATGGCGCCTTGGCGCTCGGGTGGTCGTCGCACGGGAACCACGACGCCGCCCCGTTGGGCTGGTTCGCGCAGAGCGCGCCGTCGGTCAGTTCCTCCCAGCCGACCTCACCCCAAGGACCGCGGATCGGGTGGGGACTGCCGTGGTAGCGGACCGTGATGGTCATGGCACCACCCGGGGGGAGGGGACTGTCCGGGGTGATGGTCAGCTTGTGGCGGCGGTGGGAATAGCGGGCGCGCTTGTCGTTGACCGACACCCGCTGCACCGAGAGCGAGCCGGCCAGATCGAGGGTGAATCTCTTGAGCTCGGCGTACGACGTCGCGGTCAGGACCGCGGTGCCCTCGAGCCGATTGCTCGCCACCTTGTACTCGAGTTCCAGGTCGTATCGGGAGATCCGATAACCGAGATTGCCGTTGTCGGGCAGGTACGGGTCGAGGACGTCGGCGGGTGCTCCCAGCACGGGTTGCCCGGAGTTGCCTCGCGAACCCAGCCCAAACTTTCCCGGCACTCTCGACTCCTACTCCGTTCTGCCCCGGCGGGCCGACGTGCGGTGGTGCGCCTCGACGGGTCGCGTCGACGACGCGCTGCGACCGGTCACGAAGCGGTTGCGGTTGGGTGGTGATGTCTCGATTCGGCAGTTCACCCGCGACGGGGCGATGCTGTCCCGGACACTGAGAGAGTACCTGGCGGCGGCACAGCCGGCCCGCCCGATCGATTCGAGGAGTGCGGAATGAGCGGATTCGGTAGTGTGGCGCAGTTTCTCGCGCGCCTGATACTCGGCATCATCTTCATCGCCCACGGCTGGCAGAAGCTGTTCACGCAAGGCATGGACGCCACCAAGACGGCTTTCGGCCCCGGCGGGATGGACGTGCCGTACCCGGAGCTGGCGGCGTATTACGCCACCTGGGTCGAGCTGATCGGCGGCATCCTGCTGATCCTCGGGCTGCTGTTGCCGATCGTCGCGACCCTGCTGATCGCGGACATGATCGGCGCGATCGTGTTCGTGCACTGGGACGCCGGGTTCTGGAACATGGACGGCGGTTACGAGTGGCCGCTCGCACTGATCGCGGGGCTGCTGGCGGTCGGCTACACCTCGGCCGGCCGGATGGGTGCCGACAGCTACATCATGCGACGACGACGCCGCGACGTCGTCTGAGGCCTCAGGCGAAGGCCAGGCCGTCGATGGTGGCCGTACTCGTCGACACCGCACCGGTGTCGGCGAGGGCGGCCACCAGGCGTGCGATCGTCTCGCGTTCCTCGTCGGCGTGCCGGAGACCGACGCCGTCGATGAGGCCGGGTGAGAGCAGGGCGAGGGGATCGGTGTCGTGCCGGTGGATCACCGCCGCGCCGAGGAGACGCTGCGCCTGTCCGGGGTCGGAATCCCAGAGCGCATCGGCGGTGAGCAGGTACAGCCGCACGGCCGGTGGGTAGTCGTGGAGGTGCACGAGCGCCCAGGCCCAGTGTTTCGCGACATCGACCGTGTCGGACCCGGCCCGGCCGTGTGTGCGCACGTACTTGCCGTGCAACTCGCGACACAGGTGGCTCGCGTCGGACCACAGCATGAGATGCGACATACACCGGACGCAGTCGTGCAGGTTGGACAGGTACATCACCGAATACGGTCCCTCGCGGCGCGACCTGATCTCGCGGAGCACGGAGAACTCGGCCAGCGCGTGGTCGTATTCACCGGCCGAGAGCAGCGCCTGGGCCTCGGCCTGCATTTCCTCGATCACCCTCGACATTGTCGCCGATCCCGTACCCCGGCATCGGCGATTCGGCCGAAAGGGGCCGACCCCGGCCCGGTGACGACCCGCCGCGTCTCACCGCCCGGGGTCGTCCTGGCGCGACTTCCGGCGGACTGGCATCGTGGCAAGGATGAAGGACGACATCGGTAGTACCCCGGAGGGCTCGGACGGCGAGTACAGCCTGGACGAGGACGATCAGCTCCAGCCGGAGGACACTCTGGTCGACCGCGGCGTCGACGACGTCCTCGACGAGGGGTACTCGCCTCCCGACCGTGTGCCCAAGGGTGCCGTCCACGGGCTGACGTCACGCGAGCAGGCCGAGGGCGAGACGCTCGACGAGCGACTGGCCGAGGAGGAGCCCGACGTCGGGGCGGTCGACCCGCTCGATGAGATCACCGCCGAGGAGCGTTCCCGGACCGATTGGCGCGCACACGATTCCGACCGGGACGACGAGTTCGAGGAGGATGACGAGGTCGGGGACCGGCGTGCCGGTCGACTGATCGCGCCGGATGCCGGGTCGGGAATCGACACCGAGTCCGAGGCGTTCGCCGAGGACGCCGGGATCGACGGCGCCGGCGCCTCTGCCGAAGAGGCTGCCGTGCACTACATCTCCGACACCCCGGACTGATCGGCCGGATCAGGCCTCGTCGGCCCGGTCGGTCGACGGCAACCCTTCCAGCACCTGAGCCAGCGCGTCGACGATCGTCGCGCGGATGGCGTCGGCCGTGAGTCCCAGCCCGGTCATCACGTCGGCCAGTGCCGGGTCGGCGAAGAATCCGAGCAGGAGATGCTCGGTGCCGATGTAGTTGTGCCCGAGGTCGAGGGCGACACCGACGGTGGCCTCCAGGACGGCCTTGGCCGCATCGTCGTAAGGCACCACGCTGGTCGCCTCGTCGTCGGCGATCTCGCGCGTCGCGGGGATCAGCGGGGCGACGGCGGTGCGCCATGCGTCGATGCCGACGCCCAGCTCCTGCAGGACGACGAACACGAGGGACTTCGGTTCGGCGGTCAGGGATTGTGCGATGTGTGCCGGGGTCACGTGCTCGGCCCGGTCGGCGGCGGCGGCCGCGTTCGCGGTCATCAGCACGTTCGCCGCGCGCGGGGTGAAGCGCGAGAACGGGTTGTCCGCCGCCGCTGCCTCGGTCCCGCTCACCGGCGACACGCGATCGACGAAGCGTTTCTGAGCGGCTTGCTTGCTCACGCCCATGCTGGCGCCGATCGCGGTCCACGACGCCCCGGAACGACGGGCCTGGTCGACGAAGTGCCCGATGAGACTGTCTGCGACGTCGCCCAGGTGCTGCGCCGCGACCACGGCGTCGGACAACTGGTCCAGGGGGTCGGGATGGACCTTGCGGATCGCGCTGATGAGGTCGTCGAGGCGGAGTGGGATCGGGCTCTGTGTCATGCGTCAACCGTAGGTTGACGAACACGCGTCGTCAACCCCGTGTTGACGACTTGTCCGGGTGATTAGGGCCGCGTTCGTTGACAGAGACGGCGCGCGTCATGACGATGGATGCGGAGATCGGTGAAGTCGTCGTCGGTCACTCCAGTCCTTGCCACGGGAGGTCATATCCAGTGAGCATCACCGAACCGTCGGTTCGTCCCCAGTCCGCAGCCGCCCAGTCCGCGGCCACCCCGTCCGCGACGTCCCGGTCCGGAGAAGCCGCCGAGGTCCCGGCGCCCAGCGGCGTCGTCACCGACGTCGCGCGCCGCTTCCTCGATGTCCGGACCCTGACAGACACGCTGGCCGAACGGCTTTCGCCAGAGGACCAGACGCCCCAGTCGATGACCGAGGCCAGCCCGGCGAAATGGCATCGCGCACACGTCACCTGGTTCTTCGAGGAGTTCATCCTGCGGCAGGACCCCGCCTACACCGTCTACGACGAGACCTTTCGGTACCTGTTCAACAGTTACTACGAGGCAGTGGGAGAACGGCATCCACGACCGGATCGCGGCCTGGTCACCCGGCCGGGCGTCCGCGACGTGACCCGCTATCGCGAGCACGTCGACGCCGCGGTGGTGGACCGCCTCGAACGCGGCACTCTCGACGACGCCGCTCTCGAACTGGTCGAACTGGGCTGCAATCACGAGCAGCAGCACCAGGAACTGCTGCTCATGGACATCAAGCACCTGTTCTCCACGCATGCGTTCGGCCCGGTATACGTCGACCGCGAACCCGACGAACCGGGCATCGCAAAGCCGTTGGGCTGGCGGCAGTTCGACGGCGGCGTCGTCGAGGTCGGCGCGCTGGGCAGCGGGTTCTCCTATGACAACGAGGGGCCCCGGCACCGGGTCTACCTCGAGGACTTCGAGATCGCCGACCGGGTGGTGACCAACGCCGACTGGCTGGAGTTCATGGCCGACGACGGCTACCGCCGCGCCGAGTTCTGGCTGTCCGACGGGTGGGCGACGATTCGTGAGACCGGTTGGGAGGCGCCCGGATACTGGCGCGACGAGACCGGTGCCCGGTCGGTGGACCCCGCGGACTGGACGACGTACACCCTGTCGGGTCGCCGGCGCATCGTGCCGGACGAGCCCGTCCTGCATGTCTCCTTCTACGAGGCCGACGCCTTTGCGCGCTGGGCCGGTGCCCGTCTGCCCACGGAATTCGAGTGGGAGATCGCCGCGGGCTCACTGGGTGCCGAACGCGGTGCACTGCTCGATCCCGGCCGATGTCATCCCGGACGCGCCGGATCGGCGATGATCGGTGATGTGTGGGAATGGACGGCGAGCGCGTACCTGCCCTATCCCGGCTTCGTTCCCGCCAACGGTGCGGTGGGTGAGTACAACGGGAAGTTCATGTCCGATCAGCACGTGCTCCGCGGGGCGAGCGCGGTGACCCCCGCTGGACACGAACGGCTGACGTATCGCAACTTCTTCCCGGCGGAGTCGCGCTGGGTCTTCTCGGGACTACGGCTGGCACGATGAGCCTCGACAGCGACACCCCGGTGGAGACCGCCACCGAGGGCCTTGCCGCAGACGCACTCTCGGGGCTGTGGCAGCAGCCGCCGGTCCTGCCGACCAAGTGGCTCTACGACGAACGCGGCAGCAAGCTGTTCGACGAGATCACGCGGTTGCCCGAGTACTACCCGACGCGCCGCGAAACCGCGATCCTGCGGGGACGGTCGGCCGAGATCGCCTCGACCACCCGGGCCGAGGTGATCGTCGAACTCGGGTCGGGCACGTCGACCAAGACTCGTCTGCTGCTCGACGCGTTCGTGGACGCGGCGGCCGACGGCGAGCGTCCGACGTACGTGCCCGTCGACGTCAGCACCGAGATGCTCACGGCGACAGCCGATGTCCTCGCGGTCGATTACCCCGGGATCGACGTGGTGCCCGTGGTCGCCGATTTCACCGAACCCGACCTGGATCTGCCGCCCGCCGACGGGCCCCGCCTGGCGGTGTTCCTCGGCGGCACCATCGGCAACTTCGATCCAGCCGCGCGGGCGGAGTTCTATCGCGCCATGGTCGGCTCGCTCTCGCCGGGCGACTACTTCCTCCTGGGCACCGATCTCGTCAAGGACACCGGCCGACTCGTCGCCGCCTACGACGACAGCGCCGGTGTCACCGCGGATTTCAACCGGAACATGATCGAGGTACTTCGCGCCGGCCTCGACGCGCGCGGACTGTACACCGACGATTTCGAGCACATCGCCCGCTGGAATCCGGGCGAGCACCGTATCGAGATGTGGTTACGCGCCCGACGCGACGTCGACGCGTACTTCGGCGTCCTGGGCCGGTCGTGGCGGGTGCCCGCGGGAACCGAGATCCACACCGAGATCAGCACCAAGTTCGAACCCGAGGCGCTCGCATCCGAACTCGAGTCGGCCGGACTGACTGTCGTGTCCGCGTGGACCGATCCCGCAGGCGACTTCCAACTCACCCTGACCCGACGCTGAGCAGTTCGCGCACGCGCGGGATGACCTGGGTGCCGTAGAGCTCGATGCTGCGCATGAGTTCGGCGTGGCCGAGCGTGCCGTGGGAGTACTTCAAGTCGAACCGGCTGAGGCCGAGTGCCCGCACGGTGGAGGCGATCTTGGCCGCCACCGTCTCGGGGGACCCGACGTAGAGCGAGCCACCCGGTCCGGTCGACCGCTCGAACTCGATGCGAGTCGGCGGGGGCCATCCGCGTTCGCGGCCGATCCGCCCGACGTACTCGCGGTAGTGCGGCCACAACTCCTCGCGTGCCTGGGCGTCGGTGTCGGCGACATGGCCCGGCGAGTGCACGCCGACGGGCAGGGGGGACTTGTCCATCTCCCGCAGGGCGCGGTGGTAGAGATCGACGTACGGCTGGAACCGCAGCGGGTCGCCGCCGATGATCGCCAGCATGAGCGGTAGGCCGTACGACGCGGCGCGGACCACCGACTCGGGGCTGCCGCCGACCGCGATCCAGGTCGGCAGGGGCGGGTTCTCGAGTTCGGGGTAGACGGTCTGGGCCTGCAGGGGGCCGCGCGTGGAACCCGACCAGGACACCGGCCGGCCGGTGCGGAGTTCGGCGAACAGGGCGAGCTTGTCGCTGAACAACTCCTCGTAGTCGGCGAGGTCGTATCCGAACAGTGGGAAGGACTCGGTGAACGACCCACGGCCGAGTATCACCTCCGCTCGTCCGGAGGACAGCGCGTCGACGGTCGAGAATCGCTGGAACACCCGGATCGGATCGTCGGAACTGAGCACGGTGACCGCCGAACCGAGCCGCATCCGTGTGGTGCGTGCCGCGATGGCGCCCAGCACGACCTCGGGAGCCGACACCGCGTAGTCGTCGCGATGATGCTCACCGACACCGAGGAAGTCGACGCCCACCTCGTCGGCGAGAACACCCTGCTCGAGAAGGTCCCGCAGTGTCCGGGCGCCCGAGCGGAGCGCGCCGTCGGGTTCGGCGGTGATGTCGCCGAACGTGTCGAGCCCGAGCTCGACGTCGGTGACTGCAGCGTGAGATTCCATGTCGCCCTTCGTGAGTATGTGGTTCTGCGGGTGAGACCGGGGATTCGGCGCCCGCGAGGGTCCGTTCACACCATTTCACGGACATCTTTCATGTTCGTCGAGGTGGCGGGCATCACGCTGTGCGATGCTCTTATCGGCAACCTGCTCAGCGGAAACAAGATTCTTCTAGACAAGGGAGACACCCCGATGTGGGATTCATTCTGGGACTTCATCTGGTACACGATCGTCATCTTCGCCTTCGTCGCGTACCTGATCGTCCTGTGGCACATCATCAGCGACCTGTTCCGGGACAAGGCGGCGTCGGGTTGGCAGAAGGCGGCATGGGTGGTCTTGTTGATCATCTTCCCGTACATCACCGCGATCGTGTACCTGCTCGCCAAGGGCAAGGGAATGGCCGAGCGTCAGCGTGAGGCCTACAGCGAGGCGAAGCAGGCCTCCGACGAGTACATCAGGTCGGTTGCCGGCGCCACGCCGACCCAGCAGATCGCCGACGCGAAGAACCTGCTCGACTCCGGTGCGATCACACCCCAGGAGTTCGAGCACTTGAAGAGCAAGGCTCTCGGCACAGCGGTCTGAGTCCTTCTTAGATGACGTGACGGGCGGCGGCGTTGCAGACGCCGTCGCCCGTTCTCTTCCCTTTTCGGTGTTCGCTTTCCGGGCGGCGTCGGCCACCGATGTCGCAGCGTCGTCGAGGTTCACCGGACATCTGCCGATCCGTCGATCGAGGAGCGCCCATGGATTCGGTCATCAGAGAACTGTTGCCGCGGGCGGTGGTGAACCGACGATGCTGGACCTGATCCCGGAGAATCAGCGACGCACCGTCGACGAACTCGACGACCGGCTCGATCTGTCCAGCGGAGACGTACGGGCCAAACAGTCTGCCTTCTGGCTCATGCTGTTCCTGTCGAGTGTCATCGCGGCCGCCGGAGTCGCCTCGGACTCGACCGCGACGGTGATCGGCGCGATGATCGTCGCTCCGCTGGCCACCCCGATCCTGGGCGTCGGCCTCGGACTGGTCACGGGTCGTGGGCGGCTCGCGCTGACAAGCCTTCTGTATGTGGGCGCGGGGATGGTGATGGTGATCGTCATCGGCATCGTTGTCGCTCAAATCTTGCCGAATCCATCCACGGTGCTGGCGAACTCGCAGGTGGTCGGGCGGACGTCGCCGACCCTGATGGATCTTCTCGCTGCTCTGGCCACCGGCTTGGTCGGTTCGATCGCGGTGACCCGCCGTGATCTGGGCGATGTGCTACCCGGTGTGGCCATCGCGATCTCACTCGTGCCGCCGCTGGCGGTCACCGGGGTGTGCTTCGGCTCGGGTGCCCCGTCACTCGCGATCGGCGCGTTCATCCTGTTCGCCTCCAACATGATCGCGATGATCATCACCTGCACGGTCGTGCTGGTGTTCGCCAGGTATCACGACGTGGCGGACGTGGGGCGTCGTCGACGACGGCGAGCGTATGTGGTGCTCTCGGCCGCGTTCGTCCTCGTCACCGTGCCGATGGTCCTCAACTCCCTGTCGGCGGTGTGGGTCCGGCAGGTCCACGACGCCACGGAGCAGTGGCTCGCGGACACCCCGGGCGCCGAGGTGTCCGGGGTGACTTGGCACGGAGGCACGGCGACCATCTCCGTGCTCGGTCCCGAGAAGCTGCCGCCTCTTACCGATCTCGAAGAATCCGTGCACGATCTGCTGCCCTGGGAGTCCGACATCGTGGTCATCCACGACGTCGGTGAGCGACTGGACGGCTAGGACGGCCTCTGATCCTCCGACCGGACGCCCAGTCGCCACAACGGATTGACCGGGCCGTGGCCGGCGCCCAGCGGATAGGCGGCCGCCAGGCAGCGGGTCACCCAACTCTTGGCGAAGGCGACCGACTCGGGGACCGGAAGACCGTGTGCGAGTGCGCACGCGATCGCCGCGGCCAGGGTGTCGCCGGCGCCGTGGTCGTGTGGGGTGTCGATGCGCTCATGGCTGAGCTCGATGAACTCCCCGCCGTCGTAGAGCAGATCCGGCGACTGATCCGACGCGCGCAGGTGCCCGCCCTTCACCAGCGCCCAGCGCGGCCCGAGATCGAGCAGCGCCCGGGCCGCATCGCGCTGGGAAGCCGCGTCGGTGACCTCGATCCCGGTGATCAACCGGACCTCGTCCAGATTCGGTGTCACCACGGTGGCGAGAGGGAACAGGTTGTGACGCAGCGTGTCGAGTGCCGAGTCGGCGAGCAACTGGTTGCCGTGCATGGATGCGCACACCGGGTCGACCACCAGCGGGACGGATGAGTCCCGACCGATGCCGCTCCGGCCGCACTGCTCGACGATGGCCTCGATGATCGGCGCCGACGCGAGCATCCCGGTCTTCGCCGCGGCGACTCCGATGTCACCGACCACGGAGTCGATCTGCGCCGCCACGGTCTGTGGGGTGATCTCCTCGAATCCGGTGACGCCCAGCGAGTTCTGAACCGTCACCGCGGTCACCGCGACGCACCCGTGCACCCCGAGCAGGGCGAAGGTGCGCATGTCGGCCTGAATCCCCGCACCCCCACCCGAATCCGAACCGGCGATGGTCAGGACCCGAGTCGGAACAGACCCGGGCGGGCCGATCGGGAGCCCGACGAAGGCCTGCTCGTCGACTGTGCGCTGATTTCCGTCGACCGTGCGTTGATTCTCGTCGACTGTGCTTCGTCCTGCGTTGACTGTGTCCATCAGGCACCCCCTGCGGTCTCGAGCGGTAGATACACGCGGCTCCCGGCGTCGGCGAACTCCGCCGACTTCGCCGCCATGCCCTCCGCGATCGTGCGGTCGATGTCCTCGGTGGTCACGAGACCGTGCTCCTCGGCGTAGGCGCGGACATCCGCCGAGATCCGCATCGAGCAGAACTTGGGGCCGCACATGGAACAGAAGTGGGCCGTCTTGGCCGGCTCGGCGGGCAGTGTCTCGTCGTGGAAGGCGCGGGCGGTGTCGGGATCGAGGGCGAGGTTGAACTGGTCGTTCCAGCGGAATTCGAAGCGCGCCTTGCTGAGTGCGTCGTCGCGTTCCTGCGCCCGCGGGTGCCCCTTGGCGAGGTCGGCGGAGTGCGCGGCGATCTTGTATGTGATCACGCCGACCTTGACGTCGTCGCGGTCCGGGAGGCCGAGATGCTCTTTCGGTGTCACGTAGCAGAGCATCGCGGTGCCGGCCTGGGCGATCATCGCCGCACCGATCGCCGAGGTGATGTGGTCGTACGCGGGTGCGATGTCGGTGGCGAGGGGCCCCAGAGTGTAGAACGGCGCCTCCTCGCACAGCTCTTCCTCGAGGCGTACGTTCTCCGCGATCTTGTGCATGGGGACGTGCCCTGGTCCCTCGATCATGACCTGCACGCCATGGGATTTGGCGATCGTGGTCAGCTCGCCGAGGGTGCGGAGCTCGGCGAACTGCGCCTCGTCGTTGGCGTCGGCGATCGATCCCGGGCGTAGGCCGTCGCCGAGCGAGAACGTGATGTCGTAGCGGCGGAAGATCTCGCACAGCTCGTCGAAGTGGGTGTATAGGAACGACTCCCGGTGATGCGCCAGGCACCAGGCGGCCATGATCGAACCACCGCGGGAGACGATTCCGGTCACCCGCTCAGCGGTGAGCGGGACGTGGCGCAGCAGGACTCCGGCATGGACCGTCATGTAGTCGACGCCCTGCTCGGCCTGCTCGATCACGGTGTCGCGGTACAGCTCCCACGTGAGCGAGGCGGGATCGCCGTTGACCTTCTCGAGCGCCTGATAGATGGGTACCGTCCCGACGGGGACGGGCGAGTTGCGAAGGATCCACTCTCGGGTGGTGTGGATGTCGGCGCCGGTCGAGAGGTCCATGATCGTGTCGGCGCCCCAGCGGGTCGCCCACACCATCTTCTCGACCTCGTCGGAAATCGAGCTGCGGACCGCCGAATTGCCGATGTTCGCATTGACTTTCACCGCGAAGCGCTTCCCGATGATCATCGGCTCGGACTCGGGATGACGATGGTTCGCCGGGATCACCGCCCGTCCGATCGCCACCTCGGAACGGACCAGTTCGGCGTCGACGCCCTCCCGGGCGGCGATGAACCGCATCTCGTCGGTGACGATCCCGGCGCGCGCCCAGGCCAGCTGGGTGCTCGCGCCGTCGATCGGCTCGGGCCGGTGCCAGCTGTCGCGGGTGGGTGCGAGGCCCTGCTCGACGTCGATGCGCGCCGACCGGTCGGTGTACGGGCCCGAGGTGTCGTAGACGTCCAGATGCTCGCCGTTGGTGAGGTGGATGCGACGCTGCGGTACACGCAGGTCGTCGACCGAGAGATAGTGCTTGGTGCTGCCCTCGATGGGACCGAGGGTCAGGAACCCGGAGTCGGCGGGTGCGCTGTCGGTGCGCGTGGCGGATACACGTGTGCCCATGGCGGTTCTCCCTACGCCGGCATTACCCGGACAGGTTCGAGCGGTCGGCGACCGCCCGTCGCCATCTCAGCCCTCGGTGATCGTGAGAGCCCCCGCGGTGTGTAGTTGTCGTGCGCCCGTCACCATACCTCGACTCGCCCGGAGCCAGGCCCGGGGCGGGAGTGAACCGTCTCGATCTTCGGCGGCAGCGCCATCGGGGTCGGCAGTTACGGTTCCGTAAGGTAGCGTGTGACCCTGATCACAGATGGTGTCGGTGTCGAGCCGCGGCAGTCGCCCGTCGGTGATCAGATGTCCGCGATCAAGAGGTGAGGAGGGTCGGGTGCTACGTAAGCATCGTCATCGACCACCACAGTCGGCGAAGTCGATCCTGCAACAGATCTCGCAGGTGGTGCACAACCCCGACCGCGACCGATTCGAACTCTGGGTCGCCGGTGACCTGGTCGGCGTGCTCGGCTATTCGACCGAGACGGTCGACGGTCAGACCACGATCACCGTGCTGCACACCGTGCTCTACGACGAGTACAGCGGACACGGCCTCGCCACCCGGCTCACCCGCACCGTCGTGCACCATGCCCGCGAGCAGGGCGCCCGCCTGCGGCCGGTGTGCACGTTCACCAAGCGCTACCTCGACAGCCATCCCGGGATCGTGACGCTCGCCCCGGTGTGATCGAGCGTCGGAGGGCGCGTCGACGCCCTTCGTGGCTCGTCGCTGATATGTAGTGCTGCTTTGTCAAGTTCCATGGCGAGTTGGCCTCCTTGCTAGGGGGCTGTAGTGGGGGTTGGCCACCCGCCGCGGTGTGTGGTGGTCGTTACTCGCGACGGTGTTGTCGGACTGATATACGCGGGTTGGTTACCGCTCAACGGTGTTCGACAGGAGATGAAAACGCTGACCGACGGGTCTATGTAAGCGTGCGTACCGTGCACCCAGAGGTGCTGGCGCACATAGCGACGCCGTGGATTCGTTCCCTGTTCACCACAGCGCAGTCGCGGCGGGTGGCCAAGATTGTGTGTCAGTGCTGGTTAGTCGTCGAGCACCGCCAGCGACCAGCACCAGCCGGCGAGCTCACGAGCGATCGCGGTGTTGGCCACGCAGGGATGTTTGCTGCGGCGGTCGAATTGTTGCCAACGCTTGTGTAGCCGTCGGTTGCCGGCATGGCCACGGGCGCGGGCCGAGGGTGAGGCGGCCTCCCACCGACGGCGCATGGTCTGTCCGGGCGTGCCGTAGGGCCGCCGGTGTTGCCAGGCCGCCTCGACCAGCAACCGCCGCACGTGGGCGTTCCCGGCCTTGGTGATCGATCCCTGACTGCGGGTACCGCCGGTCGAGTATTCCGAGGGCACCAACCCGGCGTAGGGGCCGATCGTGGCGCCACTGAACCTCGACCAGTCGCCGATCTCGACGGTCAGAGCGAACGCGGTCAGCGTCGACACACCCCGCAGACATGACAATCGGGTGACCACAGCCCGCCACGGATCGGTGGCCGCGGTCTGTTCGATCAGCTCATCGAGGCGGTCTCGGCGTGCGGTCACGCTCAACACCGCGTCCAGGTCGTTGTCGAAGGCGGCTTGCAACAGCGGCAGCTCGAAACGTTGACGCTGCAGCCACTGTTGATGAACACCGGTCCAGGGTTTCCCGCCGGAGTAGACGATCCCCTGGCGCAGAAGCAGTTTGGACAATCGATGCCGCGCCCGCATCAGGTCGCTGCGAGCGTCCTCGCGGGCGCGGACCAGATCACGGGCCGCTTCGGTACCCTCCTCGGGCACACCGACCGCGACTACCTCGCCCAGGCGCAGCAACTTCGCCAGGTGCGCAGCGTCTCGGGCATCGGTCTTGACGCGGTCCCCGGCTGGCCGTTGCAGCTTCGAGGGCGCGGCAACCACACACTCCATCCCGGCCGCAGTGATCGCCCGAGCCAATCCGAAACCCGTCGGACCGGCCTCGTAGGCAACCCGCACAGGCGGAGCCAAGCTGTGAAGCCAGCTCACGATGGTCGCCGCATCGGGAACCAACGTCTCCCGAATCACGTTGCCGCTGTCCTCATCGATGGCGTGAGCGACCACCGAACGTGCGTGAACATCCAATCCGACACTTGTACCCTGAACAATCACCGGAGGCCTCCTGATCTGCAATGTGGTGCTACCGCCGAGTGTGAACTCAGCAGTAGCAACCCACGATGTGTTTGCAGCTTGAGGCCTTCGGCCCCAAGGCCCTCATACCGTCTATCCCCCTCGCACCTCAGGGAGCACGAGTCGTTCGTCGCTATCGCTCCTCGCACCTCAGGGAGCAGGAGTCGTTCGTCGGTATCGCTCCTCGCACCTCAGGGAGCAGGAGTCGTTCGTCGTTATCGCGCCTCGCACCTCAGGGAGCGGGCGGGCCGGCGAGCAGTGTCTCGCGAAGTACCTTTTTGTCGATCTTGCCGACCGCGGTGACCGGGAGTGTGGTCACGACGCGGATCACGTCGGGCAGCTTGAACGATGCGAGTCCGCGCCCGGTGAGGAACGTCCGGATGGTGGCGAGTTCGAGCGGCTGGGCCGGCGGGTGCTCGTGTGAGAGCACCACGGCGGCGCAGATCTTCTCGCCGAGCGCGTCGTCGGGAAGGCCGACCACCGCGACCTGCCGGACCGAGTCGTGCGCGAGGAGGTTCTCCTCGACGTCGTCCGCGGCGACGTTCTCGCCGGCGCGCACGATGGTGTCCTTGATGCGCCCGGTCACGGCGACGTGGCCCGACGGCAGTCTCGTGACCTTGTCGCCGGAACGATAGAACCCGTCCGGCGTGAACGACTTCTCGTTGTGCGCCGCGGCGCGGTAGTACCCGCGGATCGTGTACGGCCCCCGCACGAGCAGTTCCCCTTCGACGCCGTCGGGGACGTCGGTGCCGTCTTCGTCGACCACCCGTACCTCGTCGAGTTCCGACATCGGGGAACCCTGCACCTGATGGACCAGGTCGCGCGGTTCGCCGGGACGGGTGTAGCAGATCAGCCCTTCGGCCATGCCGAACACCTGCTGGACGACGTCGCCGAGGGCCTCGTCGAGGGCGACCGCATCGGGCTGGGCCAGTTTGGCGCCACCCACCTGCAGCAGGCGCAGCGAACTTACGTCCGCCGGCTCCCACTCGGTTGCCGCGCACCAGAGTTGCGCCAGGGCGGGAACGAGTGCCGTCACGGTGACTCGGTGCCGTTCGATGAGGTCGAACGTGTTGTCCGGACTGGGGTTGTCGGCGAAGACGACATGGCCCCCGACGCCGAACACGCCGAGGATCCCGGGGCAGCACAAGGGGAAGTTGTGTGCGGCGGGCAGCGCGACGAGGTAGGTGTCGTCGGCGGTGAGGCCGGCGACGTCCGCCGACAGGCGCGCGTTGAGGTCGTAGTCGTCGTGCGTGCGCGCGATGAGCTTCGGCAGGCCGGTGGTACCCCCCGACACCAGGAACAGCGCCGGCAATCCGGGGTCGGGGTCGTCCGGCAGCCCGACGGTGGCGGGGTCGGCGTCGGGAAGCGCCGCGAATCGGCCCGGATCGCCGGAGATGAAGACCTGTCCGACCTCGGGTACCCGCGACTGCAGATCGGCCGCGAGGCCGCGGAAGTCGAATCCACGACGACCGTCCTCGCCGATGTAGGCGACCGCCCCGGCGCCCGCCGCGAGGTGCGCGATCTCGGTGATCCGATGCGCGGGCAGTGTCATCACCGGCACGACGCCGGCCCGTAGCAGGCCGAGCAGCGTCACGGCGAAGTCGAGGGAGTTGTTGAGCTGCAGGACGACCCGTTGGGCCGGCTGCAGACCGGCGTCGACGAAACCGGCGGCGCGGCGGAGGGTGGCGGCGCGGAACTCGGCGTAGGTGAGCGTGCGCGGACCGTCGGTGGAGGCATCGGTCACCGCGGGAACATCGGGGGAGCGCTCGGCGGCGAGGTCGAGGGCCGCGAACAGCGGGCGGTCGAGGAAGACACCCGCATCCCGGTACTTCTGTGCCTGGGCGTCGGCGTAGGGGGTGAAACCGTCGAGCAGATCGGGCACGTGGTCGAGGTGCGTCGGCATGACTTCATTCAAACACAGCCAGGATAGGGTAACCTTACCGGTCGATACGGGACGGCGAACCGGCTCTCGACCCGCGGGGGGTTGTTTGATTAGGCTGCCCTAAGATTCCCTATGATCATCGGTGCTCGAGTGCATCACGACCGGAGGAACGAAGGACATGTCGCTGACAACCGAATCGCACGCCGCGCAGTTCGTCGACCTGCTCGCGCCTGCCTCGCCGCTGAGCGAGTCCGATGCCGCACGGATCACGGCGGCCTGGGCGGGCTCCGGGGAGTTCGGCGACCACGTCGTCTACGAGCGTGACCGGCGCTGGACGTTCGCGGCCGGTGTCCGTGCTCGGGTGGTCGTCACGCGGAGCGAGGTCATCGTCGACGACCAGGGTGATCGGACGACGATGTCCTGGCACGGCGACCCGGCCGACGCGCTCGCCGCCGCCACCGCGTCGCTGTCGATTCCGGACTGGCGCGTCTACGGCTGGGTCGGTTTCGACTTCTGCGCGCCCTACCACGGCATCCTCGACCGTGTCCCCGAGGACACCGTCCTCGCGCACCTCATCGTCCCCGAGTTCGAGGCGACCGTCGATGCCGGCGGAGTCGACACCGGGTCCGTCGACGCCGACCGCGCCCACCGTCTTCTCGAGATAGCCTCGCAGGCAACCGTTTCGGCGGAGTCGCGACCGGTCGATGTCCAGTCCGACCCCGACGACTACCGCGGCCGGGTGGCGACCGCTGTCGCCGAGATCGAAGCCGGCCGGTACCAGAAGGTGATCCTCTCGCGCGCCGTCGACATCCCGTTCGACGTGGACATCCCCGCGACCTACGCCCGCGGCCGTGCCGACAACAACCCCGCCCGCAGCTACCTGCTCTCGCTCGGCGACCTGCAGGCCGCCGGGTTCAGCCCCGAACTCGTCGTCGCGGTGCACGACGACCGGACCGTGGTCACCGAACCACTGGCCGGCACAAGGGCTTTCGGAATCTCGCCCGAGCAGGACGCCGTGGCCCGCGCCGACCTGCTGTCCGATGCCAAGGAGATCGCCGAGCATGCCATGTCGGTGCGGGCCTGCTTCGACGAGATCTCCTCGATCGCCGTTGCCGGCACGACGGTGGTGAGCGAGTTCATGGAGGTCCGCGAACGCGGCAGCGTCCAGCACCTGGCCTCGACCGTGCGCGGGACCCTCCTCGACCACGAAACACCCTGGCGCGCACTCGAGGTCGTGTTCCCGTCGATCACCGCTTCGGGGATTCCCAAGACCCCGGCCGTGGAGGCGATCGACCGTCTGGAGCCCCGTCGTCGTGGTCTCTACTCCGGCGCGATCCTCACCGCGACGTCGACCGGCGAGCTCGAGGCGACCCTCGCGCTGCGCACCATCTTCGCCTCTGGAGACGGTGCGTGGCTGCGTGCCGGTGCCGGGATCGTCGCGCAGTCCACGCCGGAGCGCGAGTTCACCGAGACCTGCGAGAAGCTCGGCAGCGTCGCCCCGTACGTGGTCCCGCGCTGATCACCCGATACTTTCGACCGAACACCCCCATCTCAGGAGTCACCACATGTCCGACCACATCACCGAAGCCCTGCGCGGCATCCTCGAAGAAGACCTCGACCTCGCGCTCGGCGACGTCAGCCGCGACTCCAAGCTGATCGACGACCTGGGGCTGGACTCGGTGGCGTTCGCCATCGGCGTGGTGGCGATCGAGGAACGTCTCGGGGTGAAGCTCTCGGAGCGGGAGCTCTTCGAGTCCAAGACCGTCGGCGATCTCGAGGACCTCATCCGGTCGAAGGCCGGCACCCCGGCCTGAGAGGACGCAGAGCCGACATGAGTGTGGACACGCCAGTGCAGACGTACGCCGAACTGCTCGACGCCGCGTTCGACGACCGGGTGACGTCGTGGACGGCGCAGGCCGAACGGGATCACCGGTTTCCCCGGCCCCTTCTCGAGCATCTCGGCGCCGAAGGTGTCTTCGTCCGGAAGTGGGAGAACCGCAAGTTCACCGACCTGCACGACCACTTCGCGCTCGGTGCCCACCTCGGTGCTCTCGGTTCCGCGGCGATCGGGGTGGGGGTCAGCCTGCACGACTCCGCCATCGCCATCCTCCGCCGCTTCGGCCGCAACGACTACCTCAAAGACCTGGCCCAGCGTGCGCTGACCGCCGAGACCGTGCTGTGTATCGGCGCCTCCGAGGAGCAGGGCGGCTCGGATCTGCAGAACTCCGAGACCCGTATCCATCCGGAGAACGGCGGCTTCCGCGTCGTCGGACACAAGAAGTTCGTGTCGCTCTCCCCGATCGCGGACCACGTCTTCGTGGTCTGCCGTGGCGCCGACGACGGTCCTGATGTCGGCGGCAACGTGGCCCTGGCCGCGGTGCCCATCGAGTCGGTGACGGTCGGCGAGCCGTACCAGAAGCTCGGCGCCGGGCCCCTCGACACCGCTCCGGTCACGATCGACGCCTGGATTCCGGAAGAGGCGCTGATCGCCCGACCGGGAACCGGCCTGGCGATCATCAGCTGGGGACTGGCGCACGAGCGCTACTCGGTGGCCGCCCAGATCGCCGCCGCGTGCGAGGTGATGATCGGCGTGACGCTCGCGCGGATGATGGATCGCACCCAGTTCGGCAAGAAACTCTACGACCACCAGGCGCTGCGCCTGCGCGTCGCCGATCTGCAGGCCAGGGTCGACGTCCTGCGGTACTCGCTCGCCGGTGTCGCGGCCGAGGGCAAGATCAACCTGCGCACCGCCGCGGCTCTGAAGGCGACGGCCGCCAATCTCGGTGAGGAGGTCGCGTCGGAGTGCCTGCACATCTTCGGCGGGATCGGCTACCTCGAGACCGAGACCCCGATCGGTCGGTGGTGGCGGGACATGAAACTGGCCCGCGTCGGCGGCGGCACCGACGAGGTGCTGTGGGAACTCGTCGCCGCGGCGATGAAACCCGACACCGAGCGATACCAGGCCATGTTCGTCGGCTCGGAACTCCTCGGCGCCCGCTCGCCCGCGTCCTGAAGCACTTCGAGACATCCCTCCCACCCAGGCGGTCCCCACATGAACAGCCCAGCCAGTCAGGCACCGGTCGACGCGCGCGTGACCGAACTCGCGCCTCCCGATCACACCTACCTGCACATGGACAAGGCCAGTGCGCCGATGCACTGGTCGATGATCCTGCAGCTCGAGGGGGACGGCGACCTGCTCGGCCTCGACGAGGTGCGGGCGCGCGTGCGAGAGCGGGCCGGGCTGTTCGAGATCTTCCGGCTGGGAATCCGCAACGGCCGCTGGCGCAAGCCCGAGGTGGTCCTCGCGGACGACAGCTGGGACGCAGGCGAACACGTGACCGAGTTCGGGTTCACCGATAGAGCGCACCTGCGACGACGGGTGACGAAGCTCCTGGAGTCGCCCCTGCCGCGCCCGCGCCCGTTCTGGGACATCACGCTGTTCACCCCGTCGGCCGGTGCCGAGGGCGTCGGACAGTGGGTGCTGCTGCGAGTGCACCACAGCGTCTCCGACGGGATAGCGGGAGCGGCGTTCGCCGCGCTTCTCGCCGACGGTGAGCCCGAGGACCTGGCGGAGTTCGAGCGATTCGCCACCAGCCCTCGTTTCCGGATCAGCGGCATCGACCCCGACGAACTCGCCGAGGCGAAGGCCGCCTACGGCGATCAGCATGCAGCGGGTGGCGGCAAGAAGCGGGCGTGGCCAGCGCTGACCAAGTCGGGCACGCGTGAGTACGCACTGCACACCGCGTCGACCCGGACCCTGCGCAAGGCGGCCAAGCGCAACGACGCGACGGTCCACGAGTTCCTGCTCGCCGCCATCGGCCGAGCACTCAGCCTCAACCCGCCGGCGGACTCGCAGGCCGACGTCATCCGCGTGACGCTGCCCGTGACCCTCGACGACGAGTTCCGGCACACCGGCAACGCGGTGTCCGTCGCGCTGCTGAACCTCCTCGGCAACGAGCCCGACCTCGCGCGCCAGATCGAGCGTGCGCGAAGCGAACTCGAGACGATCGCGAAACGCAAGCCGCAGTTGTATCTGGCCGCCGCCGACGATCTGCCGCGCGCCCCGCTGTGGGGTCTGCAGCGCGCGATCGTGAACGCGTCGATGGCACACATGCACCCCGACATCCACATCGGCATCAACCCCGGATTCTCACGGGTCAGATCGGTGCTGGGGAAGTCGATCGTCACCCTGACGCCCTTGTCGCCGCTGGCCGGCTACTCGTTGTCGGTGACCACATTGATCCTCGGACACACCACCACGTTCGGCATCGTCGCCGACGCGCAGGCGCTACCCGGCTACACCGACCGGTTCGTGGCAGCGCTCGACGACGTGCTTCGGGAGGCCCACCCGTCGACCTGACGGGAGGGCGAGCTTAGGCTTGCCTTGTAATCCGGTGTCCGGGGCCTGCAATATACAGGGTGGCCGTCGGCTCGGCGGGGGCGAAGACATACACGGAGAAAGATCAACATGAGCAACGACGTCAACTACCAGGACCCGTCCGGGGTCGATTACCAGTCGGGGGTCGACTACAGCGAGCCGGCCGCGGAGTCCTCGCGCCGATCGGGCGGGGTCAGCATCCCGACCGTGTTGGCGTCGGCAGGCGTCGCCGCCATCATCTCCGCGATCGTGGTCACGATCGGCGTGGTGGGCATCGTCGTGAGTGAGCGTGGTGACTCCACGAGCGCCGCGCAGCCGACCGTCGTCAACCTCGGTGCCGCGCAGACCGCGCTCCCGCAGCAGGGCATCGCGGGTCAGCAACCGGGTGCCGTTCCCGGCCAGCCCGCCCCCGCCGGGGCGCCGGCCGGAGCGCCGGCGGCGGCCCCGACCGAGAACGTGCCCGAGGGCGGCGGCGCGATCGGCGGACCGGTCGGTCCGCCCGGCGAGGGCGCCGCACCCGCACCGGCACCGGGTCAGGCCCCGGCACCGGCGCCGGGCACCACTGTGGCGCCACAGCAGCCCGTCGCCGCCGCGCCGACTGCGCTCACCCCGGGCCAGCTCAACACCAAGGTCCGGATCGTCATGAACGCCAACGGCAGCCGCGCCGCGCGTGCCGCCGAACTCGAAGGCGGCGAGCGTGCGCTTCGCCAGATCGACCTCGTCTCCCGCGCGATCACGACCTACGGCAACGTCGGGCTCAGCTACCAGATGGTCGGACCCGTCCAGGTCAGTGGCACGACCCTGACCGCACCGCTGCAGATCAGCGTGGTCGGCCGCGGTAGCCAGAACCGCTCGATGACCTTCGTGTGGAGCGGCAACAAGTGGAAGCTGTCCAACCGAAGCGTCTGCGCCATCGCGGGATTCGTCCTGCTGCCCTGCTCGCTCTGACAGCACCGTCGAACGACGGTCCGGTCCGCCGGACGACACCGACAACCCAATGGGGGGATCTTCACGTGACTTCACGACTTCGCCTGGGTGCACTCGTCGCGAGTGCGCTCCTGTTCGCGGGCCTGCTGGCCGGTTGCTCGAGCTCGGATGACGAATCCGCCGGCGGCACCGTCCAACTCAACCTGCCGGACGGCCGTCAGGTCACGATCCCGGACACCCCGGAGCGGATCGTCACGCTGGGCGACCAGTGGACCGACGTCGTGCTGTCGTTCGGCGAGACCCCGGTCGGCTACTACGACTACTCGAAGTCGGCGACCGGCGAGATGCAGCCCTGGTACGGCGAGAAACTGGCCGACGCCACGTTCATCGACCCCACCAAGGGTGACGACGCGACCACCATCGCCAAGCTCGATCCGGATCTCATCTTCGCGCCGGGCTTCGCGTCGGACAGCCCGGAGTTCCAGCAGATCTCCAAGCTGGCGCCGACGGTGAACGCCATCAGCGACCAGGAGATCGATCCCTGGCAGGACATGGTCACCGTGATGGGCACGGTGCTGCACGATCCGGACAAGGCGAAGTCGATCATCGACGACACCAACGCCAAGATCGCCGCGGTGACCGAGGAGTACCCGGGCCTGAAGGGCAAGACCTACGCCTTCGCCTTCATGTACGGCCCCGATCAGCTGTCGGTCCTCGGTGACGAGAACGACGGCGCCGCAAAACTGTTCACCTCGCTCGGCATGAAGATGGCACCCAAGCTGGTCGCCGAGTACCGGCGGACCGGCCAGCCGCGTTTCGGACTGAGCACCGAGAACATCCCGATGCTCGACGCCGATGTGCTCGTCGTGGCCACCGCCACGCCCGAGCAGGCGGAGACCCTGAAGTCGCTGCCCGGGTACAAGAACCTGAAGGCGGTCAAGGACAACGCCGTCACCTTCATGACCCAGTCGCAGATCACCGGTCTGAACGCACCGACGCCGAACTCGATCCCGTACGTGCTCGACCTGCTCAAGCCGTCCTTCGCCGCGGCGTCCAGCTGATCCGAGCGGTGTCATCCGAACTCGCCCTCCGCGATATGCGGAGGGCGAGTTCGTTTTCTGGGTCACCGGACCCTTCGTGGCTCGTCGCCATCGCTCCTCGCACCTCAGGGAGCAGAGGGGTGCTCGCGGCTATCGCTCCTCGCACCTCGGGGAGCGGAGGGGTGTTCGCGGCTATCGCTCCTCGCACCTCGGGGAGCGGAGGGGTGTTCGCGGCTGTCGCTCCTCGCACCTCGGGGAGCGGAGGGGTGTTCGCGGCTGTCGCTCCTCGCACCTCGGGGAACGGAGGGGTGTTCGCGGCTGTCGCTCCTCGCACCTCAGGGAGCGGAGGGGTGCTCGCGGCTATCGCTTCTCGCACCTCAGGGCGAAGCCACTGCGCGGCAACGCCGACGACAACGGCCCGACCCGCAGGAGCGGATCGGGCCGTGGGGCAGGACTCGGGCTAGGGCGCGACGATGTCGTCGTCGTCGGAGGCGCCGAAGCTGGTGAACGCGGTGTGCTTGGGCAGGCGGTAGGCCTCGCGGCCCAGCACGGTGTTGAGGATGCGTGCGTTGCGGACCGCGCCGATGTCGAGGTTCGGGGCCGAGACGCCGTGTGCGTGCTCCTCGGCGTTGGCGACGAAGATCCGGTTGGTCAGGGGATCGTCGGTCTCGATCTCGTGGTTGGCGCCGATCACGAGGCGCCCCCGCGAATCGCGGTGCAACGCAGACTCGATCGGGGCGAGGAAGTCTGCCTTGCGCGCCTGATAGCCCGTGCTGGCGATGACCATGTCGGTGGTGTGGGCCAGCTCGGAACCGGTGTCGAGGTGCCGGCCGCGAACCCGCAACCTGCCGTCGGCGAGCGTGTCGAGACCCTCGACCTCGACCGAGATCCGCAGCTGCACCGGATTGAGCTTGTCCTGCAGCTGGCGCCGGTACAGCAGGTCGTGCAGCCGCTCGAGGGAATCGGTGGAGATGCCCTTGTGGAACTGCCAGTGCTGCGGGCGAACGCGGTCACGCGCGGCCTCGGGAAGGCTGTGGAAGTAGTCCATGTAGGCCGGTGTGGTCATCTCCAGCGACAGCTTCGTGAAGTCCAGCGGAGCGAACCACGGTGTGCGCGTCCACCATCGGACGGCGGGTCCCCCGCGCAGGTTGGCCTCGAGGAGATCGATGACGATCTCGGCGCCCGACTGACCCGAACCGATCACCGTCACGGTGTCGGCGGCGAGGGCCTTCTCCTGGTTGAACAGGTAGTCGGAGCTGTGGACCACCGCCGGCGAATCCGACGAGAGTGCCTGCGGGACGAAGGGTTCGGTCCCGATGCCGACCACCACGTGGCGTGCGATGACCGTCGAGGAGCCCGTCGGCGTGTGCATGGTCACCCGGAACGCATCGGCCTCGGCGTCCCATGTCACCTCGTCGACCGTGGTGCTCCATCTCAGCGAGTCGAGCCGGGACACACACCAGAGGAGGTACGCCTCGTACTCGATGCGGGTCGGGAAGAAGTCCTCGCGCACCAGGAACCGGTACATCCGGTCGATGTCGGCCATGTAGTTCAGGAACGACAGCGGATGGGTCGGGTCGACGAGCGTCACCAGGTCGGACAGAAAGCTCACCTGCAGGGTGGCGTCGTCGAACATCAGGCCCGGGTGCCAGCGGAACTCGTCACGCGAGTCGACGACGAGGAGATTTACGTCGTCGAGCGTCGAGGCCAGCGCGGCGAGACCCAGATTGAAAGGGCCGCAGCCGATCGCCAGTACGTCTACGTTCTCAACAGGAGTCATTCGGACACTCTCACCATTTCTTCACTGTGTGTTTCCGCGCCGGGCGCGGCGGTGCCTTCGGACTCCACCTCGAGGGCGACGCGCAGGAGCTCGTCGAACAATTCGTCGATGTCGCTCTCCGCGGTCTCCGGGTTGAGGAGGGTCAGCTTCAGGCAGGTCTGCGGCCCGTCCTCGCCCGGCACCCGAACCTGGGTACGGCCGATGAGGGCCTTGCCGTCGGCTATCAGCCGACGCCGCAGTTCGCCGTTGACCGTATCGAGATCGGTGCAGCGGTAGCGGAACACGACGGTGGTCAGCGTGACCGGCGCGATGAGTTCGAGCTGCAACTCGGTGGCGACTCGCTGCTCGGCGTACACCGCGAGATCGTTGCACCGGTCGAGCATCTCTCCCAGGGTGCGGCGCCCGTAGGCGAGCAGGGTCGTCGCGACCTTGAGAACATCGGGTCGTCGGGTCGTCTGCAAGGTCTGACCGAGGAGGCCGCTGTATCCGGCCTCCACGTCGTCGTCGGGGTTGAGGTAGGCCACCGACCGGTTCAGGGACACGAAGCGATCCGCGTCGGACAGGAGCATGAGGCTCGCGGCGGCCGGCTGCCAGCCGACCTTGTGCAGGTCCAGGGTGACCGAGTCGGCGCGCTCGACGCCGGTGAGCAGACCGGCGAGGCGATCGGAGAACAGCGAACCGAATCCGTAGGCGGCGTCGACGTGCAACCAGATCTCGTGACGCTCGGCGATGTCGGCGATCTCGCCGAGCGGGTCGACGGTGCCGAAGTCGGTGGTGCCCGCGGTGGCGACGATCGCCAGCGGGGTGGCCGCGCCGGACTCCCGGATCGCCGCCTCGAGGGCCTCCGGGATCATTCGGTGCTGCGAGTCGACCTCGACCGGGATCACCGCGGTCTCGCCCAGTCCCAGTGCCGCACACGCACGGTGGACCGAGAAGTGAGCCACACGCGAGCAGAAGACGACCGGACGCTGCAACGCCCCGACTCCGTCGTGACGCACGTCGACACCTCGGCGTGCGGCGGTGTGATCGCGCGCGATCATCAGCGCCAGCAGGTTCGAGATCGACCCGCCGGGGCTGAAGACACCGCCGGCATGTTCACCGAAACCGGCCAGACGCGCCAGGGACTGCACGGTCCACGTCTCGAGCGCGAGCGTGGCCGGACCCGAATCATAGGTGTCGAGTGAGGCATTGGTCGCCGATGCCAGCGCGTCGGCGGCGACCGCCACCGACAGGGGAGCGGGTTGCAGGTGCGCGGCGGCCATCGGGTGGGTGAGGTCGAGGCCGAACTCGGCCACCAGGCGAGCGAGTCGGGTCAGCGCCTCCGATTCGCCGATCCCGTTCTCCGGGATTCCGTGCGGACCGAGCAGTGCTGTCACCCCGCCCAGCACCGCGACGGGATCACCGCTGGGCAGCGGGGCGCCGTGGTGGTGGTCGCTGACCGCGGCGGCGATCTCGGCCAGGCCGCGTCCGACGTCGGCCCAACCGTCGCCGGGACGGGCGAATCGCGAGACACCCCAACTGGATCGGCGATCTTCGGACACTGGGTTCCCCCTTGTTGACTCTGGCGCTCGGTGGCGCGGCGGCACGCCGGTCATCCGGCGCTGCCCTTCTGCGGAGCGCGCTCGTCGAGGACCTCGAGGAGCGCGGAGACGGAGTGGTGCAACGACGTCGGGATCAGGTCGACGAGTGCGGTGAGTACCGCGGTGGCCCGGTCGGCCACCGCGTCGGGAACGATCCCCGGCTGATGATCCACCTCGACATGGGTGCTGTCGTCGTCGGCCTCGAAGGCGATGGAGAGCGGGTAGTTGGCGATCCCGTTGAAGACCGAGTGGCATGTGACCGGTGCGTCGGCTGGTTGCGGGATCCCGCGCAGGGGCGCGGGCCGGACCGAGGCCATGATCTCGATGACGGGGAATCGACCACCCTGCTGCCGCAACGCGGTGAGGATCGGCCCGAAATCGGTGCCGGAGTGTTCCATTGCCCGGTAGATCACCGAACCCGCATCGCGGAGGGCCTGTTCGACGGTGTCGTCGGGGTCGATGCGGAATCGCATCGGGATGATGTTGCCGCAGTAGCCGACATCCTGCGGTGACTGTGCCCGTCGCCGGTTGTCGGCCGGTACCACGAGAACGTGGTCGGCCGCGCCGGTCAGCGCGAACGCCGCCAGCGAGCACACCCCGATCAGCAATGCATTGGGTGTCGCCCCGACGATCTGGGCGACCCGCCCGAAAGCGGTCAGCGAGTCGGCCGCGACCGGGGCGGCGACCTTGATACCGTCGCGGTCGTCCATCGGCGACAGCCAGCTGTCGGCGGCGCTCTCCGTGGGCAGCTCACCCGTGAGCGGGTAGCGGACGTCCTCGGCGGCCCAGGTCGCGAGTGCATGTCTGACCGCGTTGTCCGTCGCGTCCGCCGCGGCAGTGGGATCGGTTGTCTCCGGGCGGGTTTCGGCGGTGATGTCCCCGGGCCAGGACCCCGACACCAGGGTGCCGAGGAGTAGCGGCCACGAGGTGTCGTCGACCGCCAGGTGGTGGACCACCAGGATCATCGTGACGTCTCCGTCCGACCCCGAGACGCGCAGCCGGAGTGGCACTTCCGAGCGAAGATCGAACGGGGTCCGCGTCAGGACGGTGGCCGCGGCATCGGTATCGGCACCGGTGCCGATGTCGCTCGCAGTCGTCTCCGAGAGTCCCCAGGTCCATACCGTTCCCGATGCGTCCCACGATCCCGAGCGCGACACGGCGCGTCGACTCGGTGTGCCCGCGTCGTCGGTCTCGACCACGGAGCTCAGCACCCGGAATCGCTCGACGAGCAGTTCGGCGGAGGCGACGACCGAACTCAGCGTCCGGCTCCCGCCGAACCCCAACACGAGTCCGATGTTGTGCGACACCGAGTCCGGGTCCAGCTCGTAGATCCGCCACATCCGACGCTCGGCGATCCCGAACTCGCCGAACGGTACGGCTGTGTCCGGTGCGTCGGCGGAGCGAGCGGGACTGATGTCACCCGCCTGCGCGATCCGACGGCGCAGCAGTGTGAGTCGCTCTTCGGTCAACGCGGGCATGGTTCCCTCTCGGTCGACGGGGCGGCGGACGGCGTCGACGCCGCTGCGGACATGGCGTGCAATGTGTCCCAGTCGCGCACGACCTCGACCAGTTGGCCCGCCGCCCACCGCGGCGCCTGGTCCTGGAAATGATCGGAACGGGGGTCGCCGCTCACGCCCAGCGGGACGATCCAGCGGCTCGCGTTCCGGTCGGCGAGGTCCCACACATAGCGGGCCGCGGCACCGGTGATGCACAGGTGCGTGCCGACCGCCGCGGCGTTGGCGAAGACGCTCTCGGCGTCGCCGGCCAGCGGGAGCGGCGTCGGACGCAGGGTCGCGAACAGGTCCGGATACTGCGGCGATGCGCCGACCAGGTCGAATCCGTGGATCGGTGCCAGCCGGTGGACGCTGCCCCAGGTGGGCGTGGCACCGAAGGTGGCGACCCGGGCCACCACGGCGTCGAGGGCGGCGACCGCCACGGCCTCGATGTCGATGCCGATCCCCGCCGTGTTGGCGACGACCGAGGTCAGTGCGGTGGCGAGGCGCGGTTCGGGAACGAACCACGGCTGGAACACCGCCGGAAAGCCGTGCGGCCCGCGCAGCTGGGCGAGGATGTCGGTGTTCGCCACACCGAGGACCAACTGGGTGCGGAACTCGGCGTACAGGTAGGCGTCGGTGCTCTCGGCCTCCATGGAGCGGTCCCAGGCGACCAGTCGCTGCCGGACCTTCTCGGCCTCGTCGCTGTCGGCTCGCACGCGAGACAGCAACTCCTGGACCACCTTCGCCTGCTCGAGCCGCACGTCGGAGTGGATGTCGGCACAGTCCGCCGGACTCACGGACGTGAGCTCGTCGAGCCGCACGGCGATGCGGTCGGCACGGAACGGTTCCACACACTCGCTCGTGAGCGGTTGCAGCGCGGGCACATCCGACATGCGCTGGTTGGCGGTGACGGTGATCGGGTTCCGAAGTGTCGCGTCGAAGTCGGGATCGCCGAGCGAACCCCGCTCGTATCCGCGCCACTGGTAGCGCTCGTCCCAGCCGGGTACCGGCAGCCAGTAGTTCTCGGGTGCGCGGACCGGCACCCGGCCGGCCACGTGGGTGGCGACGGTGCCGTCGGCATGGCCGATGACTGCCCGGTTGACCGGTTCGACCCAGTTGGCCAGCGCCGCTTCGACATCGGCGACCGTCCGCACGAAGAGCAGATCGAGCGGCGCGTCGAAGGTGACCTCCTCGGAGAGCAGCGGAGACCGCATGCTCATCGCGAACGCGTCCTCGGGACCGCCGAAGACGACGGCACCGTTCGGAGTGGTGATCACCTGCACCGCCACGGGTTCGGCGTCCCGGACCAGGATCGTCTCGGTGCTGACCCCGGCCGGCACCCGGTTCCCGCCCGGCACCTCGACCAGGAGCGTGCCGGCATCGTCGCGCGTCAACCGCTCGAGATACAGATCCTGATAGTCACCCATCGCGTTCGTGATGCCCCACGCGATGTCGTCGCCCTGGCAGAAGTGGGGGACCCCGGGAACGCCGGCAAAGGCGAAACCGGCCATGTCGAATGCGTCCGAAGGACCGGTCGAGGCGAGATGGAACTGCTGGTAGATGCCCGGAAGTTCGAGAAAGCGATGCGGGTCGCCGGCGACGATCGGCGCACCGGTCGCGCTGCGCTCCGCGGAGACTCCCCACGCGTTGCTGCCCGACATCGGGTCACCGAGGTCGACCGCGGGGGATGGCTCCTCCGGGGACGCCGGCCGGGTGATCGCCAGGATCTCGTCCAGGAATGCCTCGTCGGGCATCGCGGGCATCGTGGGATCGGTCTCCCGTGTCTCGAAGTCCCAGAATCGCAGGGCATCCAGACCGAGCGTGCGGCAGGCGTGCAGGCGGAACAGCTTGGTGGTGAACCGTCCGAACAGTACGTGGTGCATGATGAACACCGAGATCGGTGTCCACGGACGCCACGGTTGTGGCCGATGCGCTAGTGCCTCGAGTTCCGGTGCGGCAGCGGATGTGTCGGGGTCGTCGAGCGTGCTGTTCACCCCGGCGGCATAGGCGGCGACGAGATCGCGGGTTCGGGTCGACGATGCCTCGAAGATCCGTTTGGCCGCGGCGTCGAGCTGGGCTCGGCGGGCGAAGGTGTCCCACTCGATGCACGAGGCCCCGAAGACCTCGGCGGTGCGTCCCTCGGCGCGTAGCCGCATGAACTCGATCTGCCAGCGTCGGTCCTCGCCACATGCCCGGCCCTGACCGTACAGCGCGCCCGCCGGCGTCGTCGCGCGGACGTGCGGGATGCCGTGCCCGTCTCGCAGGATCTCCACGTCCGGGTGCCCGCTCGTGTGGGTTGCGGTCATGTCGGTCACCGGTCCCTGTGCGATGCAACCGGATTGGCGAGCCGGTGACCGGCGTCGATCAGTGAGGCATAGGAGTCCTCGATGTCGACCATGCGCTTGTTGTTGCGCAACTGCAGACCGTTCATGTGCACCGCTCCGAACTCCGGTGCGAACAGGTCCCAACGGGTGAGACGGTCCTCCAGTTCGGGATGGGCGGCCACGAACTCGCGCAGGCTCTCGCCGACAAGTGACCAGAACTCGTCGTCGTCGACGATGCCGTGTGTGTGCAGGACCTCGGCGAGCGGGCGCAGGAAGTCGTCGAAGACATCCGACAGGACACCCAGGTTGCGGATCTCGTCCGGCTCGGTGGTCCGGACACGGGCGCAGCTCTCGGGGAGTCCCTCCGCCTTCCCGAACACCGACACCTCCTCGCCGATGTCCTTCAGGATGGCGCGCACCGGAATGCCGTCGGCGAGAACCAGGATGAGGTTCTCACCGTGGGGGGAGAACTTCAGCTCGTACCGGTAGAGCAGGTAGGCGATGGGATGCAGATAGGTCCGCAGGTAGCGGCGGACCCACTCGGTCGCCGGGACTCCCGAACGTTCGATGAACGCGCCCACCAACGGCTCGCCCAGGTGATCGACGTGCAGCAGCGCGGCCATGGTCGACAGTTGCTCGTCGGCGGCGGTCAACGGCACCGGGCTCTGGCGCCACAGCGCCGACAGGATCTTGCGGTACTCCGATCCCGGCTGGGTGATCGGCGTGAAGGTCGGGCTGCGGTAACCGATCGCGGCGACCTCGAAGATCATCTCGAAACCGATCGCCGCGAGGTACTGGTCGTCGGCGACGAGTCTGCGGACCCAGTTGTTGATGAGCGGTGTCGTACGCATGTAGTCGGCCGACATCCCGCGTGTGAACCCCATGTTCACGATGGACAGCGCGACCTTGACGTAATTGCGGGTCGGCGTGGTGGCGTTGAACACCGTACGGATCGACTGCTGGGCCTGGTAGAGGTCAGGACTCGTCCCCACCTCGACGATGCGCCGGCCGGCGATGTCGGCGGAGTACAGCTTCTGTACCTTCTCGACCCACTGCCAGGGGTGGACCGGCAGGTACCGGTAATCCGCAGGGTCGCAACCGGCTTCGACGAGCGCGGCGTCGAAACCCGCCAGGGTCTCCGCGCCCAGCTCGTCGAGGAGCAACGCGTCGTAGTCGACATCGTCGACGGTGGCGACGTCACAGTCCTCGCGACGGGCGGCCAGCCAGACGAGGCGGAAGTGGTTGCCGACCTCGGGCGCATACCGCTCGATGTCCTCGGCACTGAATCCGAGACGGCCGGCGTTGGCGACGATGCACGGATGCCCCTCGGTCATCGTCGCCTCGATGGTCTGGAAGTCGGCGTGCGCGAGATCTGCTGCCGCGATGCGGCGTACGTCCGGACGCTCGGCGCTGATGGCCAGGGTGTTGATGAACTCCTCGAGGTACTCCGGCAGCGCCTGGGGTCCGATGCCCACCAACGGTGCGAGGTCGACGATCATGGCGACCGCGTCGATCGGGAGTTCGGCGCCGTCCTGTACACGACGCAACGACGACTCGTCGATCGCCCAGCTGTCCAGGGCGAGACGATCGGCGCGGAAGTGGTATTCGGTGTGGCCGTCGGCGGAGGATACGAGATAGCCGCCGTCTCCGGTCGCCACCGGATCGAGCGCCCGCTCGTGGGAGAACTCGGCGAGGATCTTCTTCGCGATCCTGGTGTGATACGTCTGGCGATGGCTTCGCGCACCCGACCCCCCGGCCGTGCGCACCGCGAACCCCTGCGTGGTCTCGATGTCCTGGAGAGTCAACGATCTACGCCCCCAGGTCCGTGACCTCGACCGGTCCGACAGACCTGCCGTTGTCGGTCACCGCGAGGAAATCGGCTCGGGTGCAGTAGCTCAGGTGCGCGGTCTTGTTCCCGACGGGGTAGTCCCCGTCGACCTGGAATCCCACGCTCGCGTTCAGGCGGTGCACGGCCTTGTTGCGGACGTCCGGCTCGACGACGACGCGGGCGGCGCCGACGTCGAGGATCGCGGTGCGCATGATGTGCAGCATCACCGCGCCGGTGAAGCCGGGAAGCGACTGTTCGGCGTGGGCGACCAGCAGATGCATGCCGATGTCGCCGTCGGCGGGCACGTAACCGCTGGCGGGGTCGGCGAGTTCACTGGTGGCCGGGTCGTAGAGCTCGAACAGGAACTGCGGGTGCCCGTCGTGGTAGCCCAGGCGCATGCCGTACGGCGTACCGGCCGTGGCCTGCGCCGAATCGCGAATCATCTTCTCCACGTCGGCGACCGAGCTGTCGAGCATGTCCCAGTACTTGGCCTTGGGATGGGTGAGCCATCCGTGGACGGTCGCGGCGTGCGACACGTCGTCGAGATCGACCGAGTTCAGGTCGTAGGTCGGTGCGGAGGAAATGGTCATGATGCCTTTGCTCTGGGAGATGGTCTGGCGTTGTGGGCGTCAGGTGTGCCGGATGCGGTCAACTGCTCGCGATCTCGGCCTCCACCTGTTCGTCGGTGAGGTGCATGACGTCGAGGAAGGTCTTCGCCACGAAGGCCGCCCGTTCCCCGTCGAGTTCGGTCAGACGCCTCGCGAGACCGGCGATGGTTCGCTCGGTGAAGATGTCGGCGACCGAGAGCCCGGGCGCGTCGAGCCACTGGCGCGAGAGCGCTACCACTCGGGTGGCCTGGACCGAATCGCCGCCCAGGGAGATGAAGTCCTCGGTGACACTCACCGGCGGGGTGGGCAGGACTTCGCCGAAGATCAGCGTGAGTGCCTCCTCGACGGGGCCGCGCGGCGCGACCGCCTCGATCGGGTCGTCGTCGGTACGGGTGCCCGCGGCGATGGCCTTGCGATCGTGTTTGCCGTTCGGCGTCAGCGGGAACCGGTCCAGAACCGTGATGGATCGCGGGACCATGTGCGGCGGAAGGGTTTCCGACAACCGGGCGCGGAGGTCGGCGTCGTCGTCGGTCGATCCGGCGGTGAGCACGACCGCGGCGCGGAGGTCGCGGCCGTCGGACCAGGCGACCGCCGAGCCCACACCGGACAGACCCAGGAGGCCGGCCTCGACCTCGCCGAGCTCGACACGGTAGCCACGGATCTTGACCATGTGGTCGGCGCGACCCAGGAAATCGAGGAAGCCACCGGGCAGGTAGCGCGCGAGATCGCCGGTGCGGTACCAGCGTTGGCCCTCGTGTTCGACGAATCGGTCGGCCGTGCGGTCCGGATCACCCCGGTACCCGTCGGCCACTCCGGCTCCGCCGATCCACAGTTCGCCGGGGACGAGGTCGGGACGATCGCGGCCGGCGTCGTCGACGACTCGGCAGCAGACGCCGCGCAACGGTATCCCATACGGCACGAACGCCATTCCCGCCGGGACGGCGTCCGATTCGCAGATCGTGGAGTGGATGGCCGTCTCGGTGGTGCCGCCGAGCCCCGCGACCCGGCAGTCGGGCAGTTGCGCGGCGACACGCTCGAGCAGTGACACGTCGACCTTGTCGCCGCCCATGATGACCATCCGCAGTGATGCGGGCAGGGGTGCGAGGTCCAGGAGCATGCCGAGGATGGACGGCACGCAGTTGAGGACACTCACCGAGTGCTGGGTGAGCAGTCGCGCCCAGTCGTCGACCTTGGTCTGCTCGTCGTCTCCCGGTACGACGACGGCGCCGCCGACGGCGAGCAGACCGAAGATGTCGAAGACGGAGAGGTCGAATTCCAGCGACGACACCTGCAGGCTGCGATCGTCGGCTCCGATGGCGAACCGGTCGACGAGGTCGGTGATGGTCGCGACCGCGGCGCGATGCGGAACCTGCACCCCCTTGGGCAGTCCGGTCGAGCCGGAGGTGAACAGGACGTAGGCGAGGTCGTCGGCGGTCACCGCGGCCGGCTCGATCGGCTCGGTGAGCCGGGCGTCGTCGAGCGCGAGTACGACGCTGTCGGTGGATGCCCAGCCGCCGGGGTCGGTGGTGAGGACCGCGGCCGGCGTGGCCACGTCGACGATCCGCTCGCGTCGCGCCCGGGGCTGCGTGGGGGCGATCGGGACGTAGGCTGCGCCGGCGGCGAGAACTCCGAGTCCTGCGACGACCTGATCCCCGCCCTTCGGCAGATGGACGACGACCGTGTCGCCCGGCCCGACGCCGGCCGCGACGAGTGCTGCCGCGACGCGTCGTGCCTCGTCGGCCAGTTCGGCGTGGGTCCACGAACGTGCGTCGGACACGACAGCCGGTGCGTCGCCCCGTTCGGCGGCCTGGGTGAAGAAGGTGCCGTGCAGGGTGCCGTCAAAGGTGTCGGTGACCGGCAGCGGGTTCTCCACCGAAAGTCGCTGGGCGCGAACCTCGGCGGTGATCGGGTCCGGTGCGCGCACATCCCATTCGCCGTCGACGAGCAGCCCGAGGAGACGGACGTAGTGGTCGAACATCGAACGTGCGGTGGCGAGTTCGAGGTCGGAGGCCCGGACGTCCCAGTTGAGGAGGAGGCCGCCGGCCACCTCGGTCACCTGGGCGTCGAGGAGGACCTGCGGACCCTGCGAGACGATCCAGGACGGATCGCCCAGCACGTCGGTCGCCTGCTGCGAGAACAGGTCGCCCAGTCCCAATGCGCTGGTGAACACGATCGGCGAGACGACCGGCTCGCCGCGGTGGCGGCTCAACTCGCGCAGCACGTCCAGTCCGCTCATAGAACCGTGGGCGGCGGCCTCGTGCATCGACGACCGCATCGACCGCGCTCGCTCGGCGAGCGTGGCCGGCTCGCTCAGGTCGACGCCCACGAGGATCGACGAGGTGAAGTCGCCGACCACCTGCTCGACGTCCGGATGGATCTGGGGGCGGTCGAACAAGGGCACGGTGAGCAGGAATCGCGATGTGGCCGAATGCGTTCCGACGGACTCGGCGAACACCGCGGCGACGGCGGCCGCGGGCGTGACCCCGCGACGGTGCGCGTGCTCCTCGAGCCGCTTCCAGTCCGAGGCGGACACGGAATGATGGAGGCGGACACTGTGCGGCTCGACCTCGCCCCGCGCCGCGCGTTCGTCGAGCGGGAGCTCGGGCGGCCCGGGCAGCGTGGGAATGCGTTCGCGCCACCACGTCACGTCGTCGTCGAGGGTCTCGCGGGAGGTGCGGTCCGCGGTGATCGTCGCGAAGGTGACCCCGAGCTCGGGCAGCGTCTCGCCGCGGTACAGGCGAGCGAGGTCGTCGACGAGGACGCGGTAGCTCATCGCGTCCGCGGCGATCATGTCCACGTCGAGGTGGACACGGGTCGAATTGCCCGGCAGGAGACTCAGTTCGGCGCGGATGACCGCCCCTTCGTCGACCGGTAGCGTGCGGTGTGTTCCGTCGGTGCGCTTCGCCGCCAGGATCTGTTCGACCATCTCCGTCGAGTGGTTTCGGAGGTCGTGCACGGCAATGGCTTCGGGGTGCGCCGGCCCGATCTCCTGGGTGCCGTCGGGGTGCACGCGGACACGCAGCATCGGGTGGCGTTCCATCAGCGCGGACATGGCCGAGGCAAAGCGTTCGGGGTCGACGTCGGAACCGTCGAATTCGATGTACAGGTGGGCGGCGACGTTGCCGAAGGCGTGGCTGTCCGATCGCCCGATCCAGTAGGCGTGCTGCATCGGAGCGAGCGGGAAGGGGCCCGCGGTCGCTTCGGGCAGCGGCGGCGCCGTGTCGTCGGCGGCCGGCGTCGGGGCGCCGCCCAGAAGTTCTGCCCAGGCGGTGATGGTGGGTTGTGCGGCCAGGCGGGCGAAGTCGATGTCGATGCCGCGTTTGCGCCAGGTGCCGGCCAGTCGCATCATCCGCAGTGAATCGAGTCCCTGGGCGATGAGATCCTGCTCCGGGTCGATCGACTCGGGAGACACACCCAGCGCGGCGCCCACCTCGCCGCGGATGTCGGGTGCCGTGGCCGCGTCGGACGCGGACGGGCGGTCACCGGATGTGGTCGTGTCGCCGGTGCGATCAGCCGATGCGCCCAGAAGTTCTGTCCAGGCGGTGATGGTCGGTTGTGCGGCCAGGCGGGCGAAGTCGATGTCGATGCCGCGTTTGCGCCAGGTTCCGGCCAGTCGCATCATCCGCAGTGAATCGAGTCCCTGGGCGATGAGATCCTGCTCCGGGTCGATCGACTCGGGCGTCAGGCCGAGGGCCTGGGCCACCTCGGCGACGACGTCGGCCGCGGTGGTGAGGTCCGTGGTCTGGGAATTCGTGGCCATCAGCCGGCGTGCCTCTCGCAGTTCGGTGACATGGTTACTCAGGCTGGGGGAACCCGCATTTAGGGTAGGTTATACTAACTAACCGCTCTGCCCAATCCCTGGGCATGCCGGCGAGAGCCCCCGAGCCGACGCGAATTAGGTTAGCCTAAGTTCTGCTCGGTCGTCCCATCGGATGATGCGGATCACGCTGTGACATCGACGGGATCTGGGTCTTGTGTCCGACAAAGATTAGGCTACCCTACCCAAATGGCGCGAACGTTCGTGTTCGCCATGACCAGCGGTCGGGGACGACACGCGGTATGACCACTCGGTCGCTCACCCGACCGGAAGACGATCACAAGGACCGACGCCACGTGTTGGCGAGAACGGGAAACGAGAATGTCGCAGAACAGCGTGATCCTGGAAGAATCGGGCTCGACCAATGCGTTGGCCGCCACCGTTCGTGAGGCGATGCTGGCGGGAGACACGAGTCTGTCCGTCCTCGACTCCGACACCGGTGAATGGGTGACGACCCCGTGGCGTGAGGTCCATGCCCGCGCCGAGCAGATCTCCGTGCAACTGCTCGCCGACAGCGAACTGCACGAGCCGCAGGCCCTCGGTCTGATCGGAGACCCCACGGTGGATCTGATCGCCGCCATCCAGGGTGCATGGCTCGCCGGCGTGCCGGTCAGCATCTTGCCGGGGCCGATCCGAGGGGCCGACGAGGAGCGCTGGGCGCAGAACACCTACCAGCGTTTCGTGTCGATCGGCGTCGGCACCGTCCTCGGCAGCGGCGCGCAGCTCGACCTCCTGTCGAAGGTCGAAGGCAGGCTGCACATCGCGCGAGTGGGCGAATACGGCCTCGGGGCCGACACCACGGGCTTCGTCGCGCGCAACGTCAACGGCAACACGATCGCCGTCCTGCAGGGCACCGCCGGCTCGACCGGTGACCCGAAGACCGCGGTGCTGCCCGCCTCGGCGGTCTACTCCAACGCGATCGAACTCGTCAGCCGGCTCGGCCTTCACCGCACGCGCGACACCGGTTTCAGCTGGCTTCCGCTCTACCACGACATGGGCCTGATGTTCCTGCTCGCGGGGATGACCACCGGGATCTCGGCCTACATCGTGCCGAACACGGCCTTCGCCGCTGCTCCTTTCAAGTGGATGCAGTGGCTCACCGAGACCAAGACGACGGTCACCGCGGCGCCGAACTTCGCCTACGACATCCTCGGCCGGTACGGCAAACTGCTGCGCGACGTCGATCTCTCGCACCTGCGCGTCGCGATCAGCGGCGGCGAGCCGATCGACGCCGACGCCTTCGACAAGTTCCTCGAGGCGACCGCCCCGTTCGGCTTCGATCCGTCCGCTGCCGCGCCCGCCTACGGCATGGCCGAGTCCGCGTGCGCGGTCACGATGCCCGCTGTCGGCGAGGGTGCGCACTACGACGAGGTCACCGTGACCCCGCCCGGCGGGGGCGAGCCGATTCGTCGTCGCTACGCGATCCTGGGTAAACCGCTGGGCGGCATGCAGGTTCGCATCGTGGAGCCGAACGTCGACGTCCCGATGATCGACGGGCGCAACGTCGGGCACGTGGAGATCCGCGGCGCATCGATGATGCGCGGGTATCTCGGGGACGCCGATCTCGGTGCGGGTGAATGGTTCTCGACCGGAGACCTCGGCTACCTCGTCGACGACCGGTTGGTGATCTGCGGCCGGGCCAAAGAAGTCATCATCGTCGCCGGCCGCAATCTGTTCCCGATCGAGATCGAGCGGGCCGCCGCCGAGGTGGCCGGGGTCCGTCGCGGCGGTGTCGTGGCGATGGCGCGGGGCGAGGGGTCGGCCCGCCCGGGCCTGGTGATCCTCGCCGAGTACAAGGGTTCCGACCCCGACAAGGCGCGCGCCGAGGTCAACTCCGAAGTCGCGTCGGCGTGCGGGATCATGCCCGCCGAGGTGATCTTCGTCGCGCCGGACTCGGTGCCCCGCACCACGTCCGGCAAGATCCGCCGCCTCGAGACCCGCCAGATGGTCGAAGACGGCACGTTCGAGTAGGTCCGATTTTCCGTGATGCGTCGTGTCATGCCGACGGTCACGAGAATGACAGTGTCTCTCCGGCCTGATCACCGGGCCGGAGAGACACTGTAGAGAGGTTCTCCACATGAGCGAGGTATCGACCAAGGGGCGCGGCTGGCAGGGCGCGGTCATGAAGATCCTGGGCGGTGACGACTACACCTTCACCCTCACCGCGAGGGAATCGGTGACCGATCACTACCTGCGTCTGCGCTTTCATGGGGGTGGGCTCCTCGCCGACGCCACGATCCACCCGACCATGTGGGTACGGCTCTGGTTCGCCGACGGCGGCAAGCTGCATCAGCGTGGCTATACGCTCGTCGATCCCGACCCGGCCACGGACACCTTCGACATCGAGTTCGCCATCCACGACGGCACCGCCGCACGGTGGGCCCAGGAAGCGCAGGTGGGCGAGACCATCGGCGCCACCCTGATGGGTTCCAAGTTCGCCATCCCCGATCCGGCGCCGGCGGGCTGGCTCATCGCCGGCGACACCGCCTCACTCCCCGCGATCAACTCGTTGCTCGACACGCTCGGCGAGTCCGGGGCGGGCGCGACGATCTGGTTCGAGTACCAGCACGAGAGCGACAGGTCGCTGCCGCTGCGGGTCCGTGAGCAGGACACGGTCCACTGGATCCCGCGCGGACGCGACGGTTCGGACCTCGTCGACGCGGTTCGGTCCGCCGCCTTCGACGCCTCCGACCATTTCGGCTGGGTCGCACTCGATTCCACGAGCACTCGCGCAGTCGCGGGACTGTTCCGGGCCGAGTACGGGCTGACCAAGAAATCGGTGAAATCCCAGGCCTACTGGATCGTCGGCAAGTCGTTCGCCTGACCGGCCTGACCGGCCGGGCGCGCTGACACTCCGTCGTCGACGGACTGCCTCGAGGCCGCGCGCCCGGGCGGGCTCAGTCGTCGGTGACCGTGATGGTGACGTCGATGTTGCCGCGCGTGGCGTTGGAGTAGGGGCACACCTCGTGCGCCTTGTCCGCGAGTTCCTGGGCCTGGTCGTGGTCGAGATGGGGCAGTGTCACCTCGAGGTTCACGGCGAGTCCGAAAGCTCCTCCGTCGAGGGCCCCGATGCTCACCTGCGCGCCCACCGACGAGTCTTCGACGTTGGCGCCGGCCTGCTTGGACACCAGGCGCAGGGCCGAGTGGAAACAGGCGGCATACCCGATCGCGAAGAGCTGCTCGGGGTTCGTCCCCTGGCCGGACCCGCCGAGGGCCGGCGGGGTGGCGAGGGCGACGTCGACCTGGCCGTCGCTGGTGCGGCCGTGTCCGTTACGGCCGTCGCCGGTGGCGATTGCTTCGGCGGTGTAGATCGCTTTCATGGTGTTCTCCTTGTGTGACGTGGTTCAGGTCCACTGATTGAGTTGCGCGGTGAGGGCGTCGAGACTCGAACGCAAGTCGTCGATCGCCTCCGGGGACAGATCCGTGCACGAGGTGAGACGCCGGGGAATCGGAAGCGCGCGTGCGCGCAGCGCCTTGCCGGCCGGTGTGAGGTGGATGGCGACCCGACGTTCGTCTCCCCGCGAACGGCGACGCTCGATCAGATCCTGCGCCTCGAGCCGTTTGAGGAGAGGAGACAGTGTGCCGCTGTCCAGTTCGAGCAGGTCGCTCAACTCGCTCACGTATCGGCCGTCGTGGTCCCACAGTGCCAGCATCACCAGATATTGCGGATAGGTGATCCCCAGTTCGGTGAGGAGTGGCCGATAGACCGCGGTCGCTGCGCGAGACGCCTTGTACAGGGCGAAGCACAGCTGCTGATCCAGGGACAACTCGTTCACATCTGAAAAGTATCACGCAATTGAATTGTGCACAACCTAAATCTCGATGTTCAGCGGTGCGGGTATGTGGGAGTCCGGGTGCTCAGTCGAGGATGTCGAAGACCACCGGCGCGTGGTCGCTGGCGCCCTTGGGCTTTCGGGCGTCGCGGTCCACCCGCGCGCCCACGATCCGGGTGTCCAGGGCCGGGGAGCAGAAGGCGTAGTCGATGCGCATGCCCTCGTTGCGCGGGAAACGTAGTTGGGTGTAGTCCCAGAACGTGTAACCGGGTGCGTACGGCAGCGCGGAGTCGACGAGGCCGTCATCCAGGAATCCTTGCACCGCAGCACGTTCGGGTGGCGTGACATGGGTCCGGCCGTCGAAGTACGCCCGGTCCCAGACGTCGTCGTCGGTCTGTGCGACGTTCCAGTCGCCCGCGAGCATCATCTCCGCGGCCGGATCATGCGCCAACCGCAGCGCGATGTGGGCACGGAGGGAGTCGAGCCACTCCAGCTTGTAGTCGTAGTGCGGGTCCGCGGGGGTGCGGCCGTTGGGTACGTACAGACTCCACACGCGAATTCCCTTGCAGCGCGCCGAGATCGCCCGTGCTTCGCGGATCGGCTGGCCGTCGACGGGGTGTGTCGGGACTCCGTCGAAGGCGATCTCCACCTCGTCGAGCCCGACGCGGGAGGCGATCGCCACTCCGTTGTAGGCGCCCTGACCGATGTGGGCGACGTCGTACCCGGCGGCGAGGAAACTCATCAGCGGGAACGCGTCGTCGTGGCATTTCGTCTCCTGCAGGGCCAGGACGTCGACGTCGGCGCTCTCGGCCCACGCCACGACGGACTCCGACCGGGCGCGGATCGAGTTCACGTTCCAGGTGGCGATCCTCATCGGATGCTCCCCGGTGACTCCGGCATTTCCGGGGCGAGGTAGCGGTAGGTGTGGTGCAGCCCGAAACCCAGGCGGCGGTACCACGATCCGGCCAGCCGGTTTCCGGACTCGACCTGCAGGTAGACCGAGTCGGCGCCGTGGCCGATGCCCCAGGCCGTCAGGGCGACGACGACGGACGCGGCCAGTCCGCCTCCGCGCCGGCCCGGGTCGGTCCACAGTGCGGTCAATCCCAGCCACCGGCGTCCGTCCGGCGACTCGGTCACCGAGCCCCGTCCGATCGCCGCCGCGTCACCGATGGACGCGAAGGCCAGCGGGCCGTCCCCGGCGGTCACCACACCGGCGGCGGCCTCGGGCCGACCAGACGCGCGCCCACCGGTATATGCGCCCAGCCACCGGGTGTCCGGGACGGTCTCGAGTCGTACTGTGTGCGAGGGAGTTCCGCCGATGCGCGCGTGCAGCTCCGATAGGTCGGCGGTCAGCATCTGTACCTCGACCCCGGGTTCCCCGGCGACGGCGGTCGGCGGGATGAGTCGTTCCGGAAGGGCGAGCAGAACGGGGAGGTCGCGATCGGCGTACCACTCGCCGATGCGTCGTAGGGTCGGTGCGTCCGGACGCGCGTGCCGCGCGAGGGGCACCGCCGAGTTCGCGCGCCTGGTGAATCCGTTGCCGGCGCGCAGGAGCCACCCGTCGATCCACTCGGAGTCGACACCGGGCCAGGCGGCGGCAGCAGCGTGTTCGAGGGTGCGGATCTCACTGTTGCGCACGGGTTTCGCGGACAACAGGCGGACCGAGGTGATTGCGTCGAACGGGATGGACAACTCTTCGTCGTCGCGTCGGATCCGCAGGGGGCCGGTGTCGTCGAGCAGGACGCCGGTCACATCCGACTGGGCGGCCGCGGGATCACCCCGCCAGTCGGCGGGGGTGGAATCGCCCAGCAGATACCGAACGACCACCCGGTCGCCGACGACCGCACCCGACCTCGAGACCTCCACGCGCGGAAGCGAGATCAGTCGTCGTCGTGGCCGAATGGGTCGGCGACCTCGCCGGGCGTCCACGTCAACCCGGGCACGCCCCACTGGTTCCGCTTGATCGCCTTCTTCGCGGCTCGGGCGTTGCGCCCCATGAGGACATCGACGTAGAGGAAGCCATCGAGGTGACCGACCTCGTGCTGGAGCATCCGCGCGAAGAACCCGGTGCCCTCGATGGTCACCTCCGCGCCGGTCCGGTCGACGCCGGTGACGCGCGCCCAGTCGGCGCGACCGGTGGGGAACTGCTCCCCCGGCACCGACAGGCAGCCTTCGTCGTTGTCGTCGGGATCCGGCATGGTCTCGGGGATCTCGGAGGTCTCCAGCACGGGGTTGATGACCTCGCCGCGGCGTCGTTGCGCGGTGCGGTCGCCGTCGGGACAGTCGTAGACGAACATCCGGGACCCGACCCCGACCTGGTTGGCGGCCAGCCCCACGCCGTGCGCGGCGTCCATCGTCTCGTACATGTCGTCGAGAAGCGCGATGACCTCATCCGACGGACGGCCGTCGGCGTCGAGAGGGACCGGTGTGGTCGGCTGGTGCAGGACCGGCTCGCCCACGATGCAGATCGGGAGAATCGCCATGGCGCTCACCTTAGCGCTGCTCAGGGCGCAGGAACGACGCCGGGTACGGCGTCGCGGATGGCGTCACCGGCGGGACCGGGAATGCCCGGGAACAGCGTCGACTGCCAGTCGAAACTGTCGACCGGCTCGGTCACCACCGTGCCGGCGCACGACCCCCGCAGCGAGGTCGTCACGTTGGCGATGATCGTCGGGTCACGCATCTCGATCGTGTGGTCGAAACCGGTGTTCGCGAGGGGGACCGGTGAGTAGGCACGGCACTGCGCGGTTCCGTCGAGGCGTCCGTCGGTCCATTCGCCGTCGCTCTGCACGACCGAGTAGCGGGTGGGTCCGGGGGCGTCGGGGCCGCGGTTGAGGGCGGTGATCGCGTCGGCGTACATGCAGGTGTCGTAGCCGGCGTCGCGCGGCTGCGCGCAGCCGCCGGGCGAGCCGTACTGTGCTGTCCCGATGGCGACGTATTCGTCGACCACGGCGGACCCGCCGAGGAACTTGAGGTAGTGCCGGGCGCCGAGCCCGCCCGCGCTGTGGGTGACGAGGCCGATCGACGACGCCGTGCCGGCGAAGGGGGCGACGGTCCGCTGGATGAGCCGGGCGTCGGACGCGACGTCGCGTCCACCGGCGTGCGCGTACACCACGGTGTTCCCGTCGGCGCGGATCGCGTCGGCGAGCGGACGGAACGTCTCCTCGTTCTGTGCGTCACCCGCATAGAGCTGCTGACCGGGCACGATGACCACGACGCGGTCGGCGGGCGCCGCGAGGGCGGGCGCCGGGAGTGCCGTCACCGCCGACGAGATCGCGGCCGTCGACGCCAGCGCGGCGATGGCTCCAACCAGTGCTCGACGGGACCGTGTGGCCCCGGATCCCGATGTCGTCATCTGTGTGCCCCCCGATCGATGGCATCCCCGGGGACGGAGATGTAAGGGGAGCCTAACAGTGGGCGCCGTCACGCGGAACGGGCGGACTGCGCACCGTGGCGAGTCACAGCGCGATCGGACCGGCCTGCCGTGGTTAGATTGTCTGCGAACCACACCGCTGTCATTCGTCGCCGTGAGGAGACGTCTGCACCCGCGTCGCGCAGCGAATCGGTGCACGTCAGCGGTGGTGTGAGGTCGTTGACTGTATCTGAGGGAGTGAGATGGACGGCGCAGCTGCGCGTAGCCAGAAACAGGGCGATCAACCCACCCCCGACAAGAACGCCGGGACCGGGGCAGAGGGCGCGCCGCTCGACCCACACGAGGTCGGCGCGGACGGCCTGAGCCGCCGCGAGCACGACATCCTCGCGTTCGAGCGGCAGTGGTGGAAGTACGCCGGCGCCAAGGAAGAAGCGATCAAAGAGCTGTTCGGGTTGTCGGCGACGCGCTACTACCAGGTGCTCAACGCGCTGGTGGACCGCCCCGAGGCGCTCGCGGCCGATCCGATGCTCGTCAAACGCCTCCGGCGGCTGCGCGCGACCCGTCAGAAGGCCCGTGCGGCTCGTCGTCTCGGCTTCGAGATCACCTGACACGCTGAACCCGGTCGCCCTCGCACGGTGCGTTAAGGTCGTCGGTGATGAATGCAGACCGTGAGCCCAATCGCCTGCCGCTGCGCGCGGGGGCGATGATGCTCTTCGCAGTCGCCGTCGTCTTCATCGGCCTCGGCTGGCATTCCGCGGCGACCGCGGGAAACGACTCGCCGACGACCGAGGCCGCGACGACCGTGACGCCGACGCCCACCTCGACGTCGCCGTCCACGAGTGCGGCATCGACCGGCAAGCGGTTGTGCGTGATCAACGCCGGCCAGGTCGCGGGCCTGGCCTCCGACGTGACCGAACTGCTCCAGGCCAAGGGCTATCAGATGGCCGAACCCGGCAACTACACCGCGGGCGGGTTCAGCGAGAACACGATCTTCCATGAGGACGACACGGACAAGTCCCAGGCCGACGAGGTCGCCGCAGCGCTGGGCGGGGAGGTCGCCGTCGAGGAGCGTCCGACCACGTTCACGCGCTGCCGGGGCGGTATCCCGGTGATCGTCGTGACCGCGGTCAGCGGCGCGTGACCGGTCGTGACCCGAGACCGTCGCCCGCGACAACGATGACGACACACCCTGATCCGTAAAACCGCAGCCCGATCCCGATAACGATGGCCCGCCAACCAAGGAGTGACATGTCCGGACGTTCCAAACTCGCCGCGCCCCGCGCCCTCGCCGCGTTGGTCTCCGCGGGACTGATCGGCGTGGCACTGGCCGGGTGTAGTCCCGACCAGGAACCCACGGATGTCCCCGGCACCACGCCGCCCGTCGTCTCCGACGAACCCCTGCCGCCCGGCGCCGAAGACGACGTCGACGGCGAGCCGAGCGGCCAGATCGCCGTCGCCGAGATCAAGGACACCTCCGGCAAGGTCGTCGGCCAGGCCACCATCACCGCGGCCACCGAGACCGCCGAGCCGGTCACCGTCACCGTGCGCGTCACCGCCGGTGACCTGCCCGCCGGGTTCCACGGGATGCACATCCACGAGAACGGCACCTGCGACGCGGGCGCCGGCGGTTCGCAGGCGTTCACCTCGGCGGGTGGGCACCTGCAGGTGGACGGCAACACCGATCACCCCTCGAGCGGTGACCTGGTCTCGATCAACATCCTCGAGGACCACACCGGCCGGACGGTCACCACGACCGACGCCGTGACCATCCAGCAGCTGATCGGCAAGACGATCATGATCCACGAGAAGCCGGACAACTTCGGCAACATCCCGGCCGACAAGTACCCGGGCGGCGCGAACCCCGACACCCTGAAGACAGGCGACGCCGGCGCCCGTATCGCGTGCGGTGTCATCGAAGAGCAGAGCTAGGCGTCCTGGCTCCGTCCGACGCCACCGCGCACATGACACCGATCGAGTTCGACGGGTCACCGACCCCCACCCTCGGGGTCGAATGGGAGTTCGCCCTGACCGACAAGGTGACCGGCGACCTGTCGAACTCGGCGGCGGCGCTCTTCGCCGCCGTCGGTGAGCGCCATCCCGACTTCGCCGGCAAGATCCACAAGGAGTTGCTGCGCAACACCGTCGAGCTGGTGACCGGCATCTGCCGGACCGCGGGCGAGGCGATCGCCGACCTCACCGACACGCTCGGTGTGGTGCGTGTGCTGACCGAGGAACTCGGCGTCGATCTGTACGGCGCGGGTACTCATCCGTTCGCGGAGTATTCGACGCAGCTGCTCACCGAGGGACACCGGTACGCCGAGCTGATCGAGCGCACCCAGTGGTGGGGGCGGCAGATGCTGATCTGGGGCGTGCACGTCCATGTCGGGATCAGCCACCGCGACAAGGTGTTACCGATCCTCGACGCGCTTCTGAACTACTATCCGCACCTGCTCGCGCTCTCGTCGTCGTCGCCGATGTGGGCCGGCCAGGACACCGGCTACGCGAGCAACCGCGCCATGATGTTCCAGCAACTCCCGACCGCCGGATTGCCGTTCCAGTTCCAGACATGGGCGCAGTTCGAGGCTTTCGTCGCCGATCAGAAGACGACCGGGATCATCGACCATCTCAACGAGATCCGTTGGGACATCCGACCTTCCCCGCATCTGGGCACCATCGAGGTCCGGGTCTGCGACGGCATGACCAACCTCGGCGAGCTGTCGGCGATCGTCGCGCTCATCCACTGCCTCGTCGTCGACCTGGATAGGCGGTTCTCGGCGGGGGAGACGCTGCCGACGATGGCCCCCTGGCTCGTCCAGGAGAACAAGTGGCGGGCGGCGCGATACGGACTCGATGCCATCGTCATCCTCGACTCGGACTGCACCGAGAAACTCGTGACCGACGATCTCAGCGCTCTGCTGGAGCGCCTCGAACCCATTGCGCGCGAGCTCGATTGCGTCGACGAACTCGCGGGCGTCGACCGCATCGTCTCGCAGGGTGCCAGCTATCAGCGGCAGCGTGCGGTGCACCACCGGACGCAGTCGATGCGCGAGGTGGTCGCGTCGGTGGTGGCCGAACTCGACGCGCCCTGACCATCGTTCGGCAGCTTTCCGGCCGGTTCGGGCCTAGAGGGCAAGGCCGGCGGCGAGTACGACGAGTCCGAGCGCGGGGACCACTCCCTGCTTGAGCGCGGCCGCGATCTTGTCGGGGCTCGACACGGCCAGCACGAGTGCGGCGGCCGCCATCGAGGCGGTGCCGGTGATCACGAGCGTCGCGCCGATCGCGGTCGATCCGCCGATGACGAAGGCAATCCCGACGAACACGGTGATCGCGAGGAACAGGTTGTAGAAACCCTGGTTGAACGCGAGCTCTCGCTGCGCGCCCGCCTGTTCCACTGTTCCGGTGCCGAACGTCGCGCGTGCGCGCTTGCTCGTCCAGGCGATCGACTCCAGATAGAAGATGAAGACGTGGACGAGTGCCGCGACCGCGGCGAGCACGAGACCTGCGATGACCATGCCCGTACCCTACGAGAAAACGCCGCCACCCGATCCGGAGGGTGCGGCGGGGGTCGGGCGCTCAGTCGCGGTCCGGTGACTCCATGTCCCGCTGATCGATGAGACCGTCGCGGGCCCGCTGCTCCTGATACGCCAGCCGGCCGATCCGGTGCGCCACGACGGGCGCGGTGATCAGCGCGAAAAGCCCGGCGAGCACGAGCATCCCGCTGTCCACGTTGTCACCGAGCCGCAGCACGGCACCCAGCAGTATCAGGAGCAGGCCGAAGGTCTGCGGTTTGGTGGCTGCGTGCATGCGGCTCAGGGTGTCCGGGAACCGGACGAGTCCGATCGCGGCGGTGACCGCCATCAGACAGCCGATGAGGAGCAGCGTCGCGCTGATGATGTCGACGATCATGTCTGGTCGTCCCGCACCCGGAAGCGCGCGATCGCGACCGACCCGACGAAGCTCAGCAGCGCCAGGGCCACGATCGCGGGCACCACCGTCGAATCACGGCTGAAGGCCGCCCACGTCCCCAGACCGCACATGCACAGCGCGATCAGCACATCGAGCGCGACGAGGCGATCCAGCGTGGTCGGGCCGCGCAGGATGCGGACCATCGTCAGCACCGTGGCGACGAGCAGCATCGCGGCCGCGATCGGCCACACGTAGCTCATGAGTCCCCCCGTTCCCGATCGGTCTCGGCCGGCTGCGCGTCCGGCTCGGCCTCCTCGGATGCCGGCGCGGTGTCCACCGAGCGGTCGACGGCGCGGACGTGGTGGAAGTCCTCGTCGATGCCGTGGAACGGGCTCGGATGCCATTCGCTGTCGCGCTCGAAGGCCTTGATGAACATGCGCTCGACGTAGGCGACCTGATCGTAGAAGCCGCGGACCTTCTTCTCCGACCGCACGTCGAAGACGTGCACGTAGAGCATCCGGCGACGGTGATCGATCTCCAGGACCATCGTGCCCGGCACCAGGTTGAGGTAATCGACCGCCAGCGTCAGCACCATGTCGGACTTGATCGCGACGCGTACGCGGACGACGGCGCCGAGCGGTGGCCGACCGGGACGGATCGCCATCCAGCCGATCTGCACACTCGACACGAAGAAGTCGACGACCAGACGGAACACCAGCTGCAGGACCGACAGCGGATGGATGCGACCTTCGACCGGGACCCGCGGCAACGGCAGCGCCGTCAGCACCAGGGTCGCCAGCACCACGCCGCCGATCACGTTGGCCCAGGAGATCGTGCCCCACAACAAGACCCAGACGAACGTCAGCCACGCGATGGTCCACAGCCGGACCGCGACCTCACGGCCGTCGCTCCCCAGCCACTTCGGCAGGCGGGTGTGCGACCGCAACCACACCAGGGCGCCGATGAGGTGCCAGAAGAAGAACAGCAGCGACACGCGCCACAGGTTGATCACGACGGACAGGACCGGGCCCTTGGTCGACACCACCGGTGCGCGGCGTCTCGTCGCGCCCGTTCCCTGTCCGCGATCCTCGGCGCTCATCGGGTACCACCTTCGCCGAGGACCGCGTCGACGTAGACCGCGCGGTCGACGACGTCGGTGGCCGCATGGTCGGTGAAGTCGAAGATCGGTCCGGCCCACAGGGTCAGCACGAGTCCCGCGGCGACCATCGCCATCGTGGGCAGCACCATCATCACGGGCATGCGGCCGACGTCCTCACGATCGGAGAAGGCGGCGTCGTCGGTGCTCTCGTCGATGAGTGCGGAGGGACCCTTGTCGGCGAGCTCGCCCTCGGGGGCGTCGGCGCGTGGCCGCCAGAAACCCTTGGTCCAGATGCGGGCCATGACGTAGAGGGTGAGCAGGCTGGTGATCACCGATCCGGCGACGAGGGTGAAGGCCAGCACGGAGCCGTCCTGGGTGCCCGCCTCGAGGAGGGCGACCTTGCCGATGAAACCGGAGAACGGGGGAATGCCGCCGAGGTTGAGTGCGGGCACCAGGAACAGGATGGCCAGCAGGGGACTGGCGATCAGGCCGCCGAGACGGCGCAGCGAGGCCGAGCCGGCTTGTCGTTCGATCAGTCCGACGACCAGGAAGAGCGTCGTCTGCACGAGGATGTGGTGGGCGACGTAGTAGATCGCCGCCGACATCCCGAGGTCGGAGGAGAGCGCGATGCCGAAGATCATGTAGCCGATGTGGCTGACGAGGGTGAACGACAGCAGACGTTTGATGTCGGCTTGGGCGATCGCACCGAAGATGCCCACGAGCATCGTCAGCAGTCCGGCGACCATCAGCACCGTGTCCATCGACCCGCCGGGGAACAGCAGCGTGTGCGCGCGGACGATCGCATAGACGCCGACCTTGGTGAGCAGGCCGGCGAACACGGCGGTGACCGGGGCGGGGGCCGTGGGATAGGAGTCGGGCAGCCAGGTCGACAGCGGGAACACCGCCGCCTTGATGCCGAACGCGACGAGCAGCACCGCGAACAGTGCGTTGCGGGTTCCGTCGGGCACGTCGTCGAGGCGCACGGCCATCTCGGCGAGGTTCAGGGTGCCGGTCGTCGCGTAGGCGAACGCGATGCCCGCGAGGAAGATCAGCGACGACACCATCGAGACCATCACGTACGAGGCGCCGGCACGGACGCGCTCGGCGCTGGCGCCCAACGTGAGCAGCACGTAACTCGCGGTCAGGAGGATCTCGAACGAGACGTAGAGGTTGAACAGGTCGCCGGCGAGGAACGCGTTGCACACGCCCGCGGTCAGGATCAGGTAGGTCGGCAGGAAGATCGACGTCGGCTGCTGGGCGGTGCCGTCCCGGATGCCCTGGCCGATCGCGTAGACGACGACGCACAGCAGCACGATCGTGGACACGACCAGCATGAGCGCCGCGAGCTGATCGACGACCAGCGTGATGCCGAGCGGTCCGTTCGGGTAACCCTTGTCGCCCCAGCCGCCGATCGCGACCGCGAAGGTGCCGTGGCGATCGGTGAGGTAGAGCATGATGCACGACGCGACGAAGGCGACCGTGATGGCGACGATCGACACGAACCGCTGGAACTTCGGACTGCGACCCAGCAGCAGCGAGACGGCGGCGGCGCCGAGCGGTACGAGTGTCGGCAGGGTGATCAGGACGGGAATCCACGACTCTTGCGGGATCATCGGTCACCCCCGTCCTCGTCGGCCTGCTTCTTCTCGTGGTCCGGTCGGTTCTTCTTGTCCGGCCCGACCACGTCGCGGTCGGGCATCTCGTGCTGGTCGATGACGTCGGGATCCTCGTCGTCCTCGCCGGACCCGTCGGGAGCCGAGACGGCGGCCTTGGCGCCCACCTCGTCCGGACCGAGTTCTCCTGGGCCGTACACATCCGGCCCCGCCTCACGGGAGGCGCTCTGCTGAGTGGTCTCGGGGTCCGGTTCCTCCTCGGCGCCGCCGATCTCGTCGATGACGTCGGAGTCGGTCGGCATGATGTCGGTCTCGTAGAGCGCGGCATGGCGGGCGGCGGCCTGCTCCGGCGTGAGGGGATTGCCCTCGTCGTCGAAGTAGTCGCCGGTGGGTGTGTCCGAGTGGGTCAGGGGATCGTCGCTGCGATCGCGGTCGGGTGCCGTGCCCAGTGACCCGCTGAGGATCTTGACGTCCTCCTCGTCGTCCTCGACGTCGTCGTCGTCGCGGTTGATCACGAACAACCGGTAGACCAGGGCGAGCACGAAAGCGGCGACGCCCATCATGATGACGATCGCGGTCAGGACCATGCCCTGGGCGAGTGGGTCCGCGTCGCCCGGCCGGTTCTCCGACGTCCGGCCCATGATCGGTGGGTTCCCCATGCCGCCGGACACGACGATGATCATCAGGTTGAGTGCGTTGCCGACCAGCAGGAGCCCGAACAGCATCCGGACCAGACTGCGTTCCATCAGCAGGTACACGCCGCACGCCGCCATCGCGCCGACGACGAGCATCAGCGGGAGATTGGTGGTCATCGACTCACCTGCCCGGTGGTCGCATCCGCGTCGTCGCGGGTCGTGTCGCCGTTTCCGGAGCTGTCGGTGCCGGAGTTGCCGTTGCGGTTGTTCTCGATACGCGCCGCGGTGCGCGCGATGGTGGTCTCGACGTCGAGACGTGCGCCGAGGCTGCGCAGCACGTCGAGGACGAGACCGACCACGATCAGGTAGATGCCGAGATCGAAGAACAGGGCGGTCACGAACTTGATGTCGCCGAGGACCGGGACGGTGACCTCGAAGACCGCCGACGAGAGCGCGGGCGCACCGAGGAACATCGAGACGATCGCCGTCGTCGCCGAGACGGCCAGTCCGGCGCCGAGGATGCGACCGGGCTCGATCGGCAGGGCCTCGCCGAGCTCGTAGCGTCCGCCCGCCAGGTACCGCAGCACGAGCGCGAGGCCCATGGTCAGGCCGCCCGCGAAGCCGCCGCCCGGCGCGTTGTGACCGGCGTAGAAGAAGTAGATCGACAGCACGACCATCGTCGGGAACAGCAGGCGGGTGGTCGCCTCCAGCACCATCGACCGGTGGCGCGGGTCGCGCAACCCGGAACCGAGCAGCCACGTGGTGCGGTCCGGTGGGATCTGATCGTCGTCGTCCCCGTTGTCACCGGACTGCAGGCGCGCGGCGTCGGCCACTCGCGGCGCCGCTCCGAAGCGGCGGTTGCGGAAGACCATCGACGCCACGCCGGTCGCGGCCGCGATGAGCACCGACACCTCGCCGAGGGTGTCCCAGGCGCGGATGTCGACGAGCAGGACGTTGACCGCGTTGGCGCCGTGGCCGTATTCGTAGGCGGCTTCGGGCAGGTCGACGTGGAGGGGTTCGGTCGAACGCGCGGACGCCGCGAAGAGGCCGATGAGGACGAGCATCGCACCGAAGGCGAGTCCGATGAAGGCGCGCAGCGGCTTGAACCCGGTGGCGTGACGCTTCTCGGGTTCGGCGGGCAGCTTGCGCAGGACCAGCACGAAGATGACCAGGGTCAGCGTCTCCACCAGGAACTGGGTGAGAGCAAGGTCGGGGGCACCGTACAGCGCGAACAGCATCGCGCAGCCGTAGCCGGTGATGCCGACGACGAGGGTCGCCGCCAGGCGGTTGCGCAGCAGGACGGCCGCCAGCGACGCGGCGACGATGCAGCCGCCGATCACCACCTGTACCGGGGTGGCCGTGTAGTCGATGTTCAGCCGGTCGCGCGCACCGAGGAACAGCACGATCGTCGGCAGCAGGATCGCGGTGCACAGGATGACGCCCTGCGTGACCGGGAGCGAACCGCGCTGGGTGTTGCGGGTCAGCAGCAGCGACACCGTGTCCGCGCCGCGCAGCGTCGCGTCGTAGATGCGGTCGGCGTTCACCAGCGGGCGGAACCCGAAGACCCGGTCACGAACACGCCGGACCCCGAAGAACAGCAGTGCTCCGCCGACGATGACGATGATCGAGAAGACGACGGGCAGTCCGAATCCGTGCCACAGCGCGAGATGCTCGAGTTCGTGCCCGTAGCCGTCGAGGGTCTCGGCGTACGGCTCGAAGAGGTCGCCGAGCTGCGGACTGAACACGCCCGCCGCCACGCCGGCCACGGCGAGTGCCACCGGTGAGAAGTAGAACGGCCACGTCGGCGGATGCATCTTGGCGACCGCCGGACTGGGATTGTTGCGCAGCTTGCGACCGAAGGCGCCCCACAGGAACCGGAGCGTGTACGCGCAGGTGATGATCGAGCCGACCAGCAGGACGATGTCGACGGCGTGGGCCTGCCACGAGGCGAACGCCCCGGTCTCCCACACCGACGCGAAGGCGGTCTCCTTGCCGACGAAGCCGAGCGTGACCGGGATGCCGGCCATGCTGGCGCCGGCGACGGCGGCGGTGATGGCCAGTCCCGGGAGTCGATGACCGAGCCGGGCGAGTTTGCGGACGTCGCGGGTACCGGTCGAGTGGTCGATGATGCCGACGACCATGAACAGCGACGCCTTGAACAGTGCGTGGGCGACGAGCATCGCGATGCCGGCCATGGCGACGTTCGCGTCGCCGATGCCGACCAGCACCGCCATGAACCCGAGCTGGGACACGGTGCCGAACGCGAGGATGAGTTTGAGGTCGAGTTCGCGCAGTGAGCGCCAGCCGCCGAGCACCATCGTCACCATGCCCAGTCCCACCACGGCGACCTGCCAGCTGATCGTCACCGAGAATGCCGGTGCCAGCCGCGCGATGAGGTAGATACCGGCTTTGACCATCGCGGCCGCGTGCAGGTAGGCGCTGACCGGGGTGGGTGCGGCCATCGCGCCGGGCAGCCAGAAGTGGAACGGGACGATGGCCGACTTGGTGAGGGCGCCGATGAGCAGCAGGACGACCGCGATGTCGACGTAGACACCCGTCGGCGGGGCCGAGATGATCTCCGAGAGCAGGTAGGTGCCCGAACGCTCGCCGAGCATGATGATGCCCACGAGCATCGCCAGACCGCCGAAGGTGGTGACCAGCAGTGCCTGCGTGGCGGACCGTCGAGCCGTCGCGCGCACCCCGTAGAAGCCGACGAGCATGAACGAGAGCACGGTGGTGAGCTCCCAGAACACGTAGAGCACGAGCATGTTGTCGGAGATGACGAGGCCGAACATGGCCGCGGCGAAGCCGACCATCTCGCCGCCGAACACCGCGACCCGAGGGCGGGCGTCGTCGAAGTAGTGCGCGCAGTAGCAGAGCACCAGCGCGCCGACCCCGAGGATCAGCACCGACAGGATCGCGGTCAGGGTGTCGAAGCGGGTGACGATGTCCATCTGCAGCGACGGGACCCAGCTGACCGTCTCGACTCGGGCGGCGGCCGCGTCGGCCGGGGGCCAGTTGAGGACGACCCAGATCAGCGCGCCGAGCGGTGCGAGCGCGAGGACGTAGAAACCGCGGGTGCCCATCCAGTGGATGACTGCGGGCGCGACGAGTGCGCACACTGCCAACGCAGCCAACACGGTGATCAAAAGGGCACTCCGTCTTCCTCCCGGCGGGGTGTCACGGGCGAACACCCGCGGTCGCTACTTTACCGTTGCCCGTATGTTCCGGTTCGACTGGCTCCGGCGTACCGCCGTCATCACCGCCGCTGCCCTGCTGGTATTCGGCCTCGTCGCGGGTTGTGCGGACGAGGAACAGGCCGGTCCGGACGGCGTCCAGCTGCCGTCGGATTTCCCGGTCACGCAGGTGCCTCTCATCGACGGTCACGTGCTCTCCGCCGGTGGCAGTCGCTCCGACGGCTGGGAGGTCACGGTGCAGGGTCCGGTCAATGCCGGCAATCAACTCGAGGCCGCGACCGAGACGCTGACCGAGGCCGGCTTCGCCGAGTCGCATCGGTCGACCGAGGGCGGCCAGTCCGTCGTCGTCATGTCCGCGACCAAGGAGGGCGCGACCTACTGGGTCCAGATCGGCGCGTCCCCGCAGGCCGCGGGCGGCGGGTCGTCGGTCTTCTATCTCGTCAACGTGGAGTAGTCCGCGCCGCTCCCTCGTCGTCGATCGGTCACGACCGCCCGATCCACCCCGGCTGTGCCCCCACGGGAAGCTGCGATACATCGGACACAAGATGTCAGCTGTTGACCTAACACCTTTCGGTTATTAAGCTGCGTTGTGACCCGCTTCACAGGCGGCGCAACGGTGTGGTCCGCGCTGGTCGCCGCGTATTCCTCGAGGGAGAACTGCCTTTCATGACAATCACAGAACAAGTGACCGATCCGCTCGCCACCGTGTCCGATCGCGAGAAGGTGTTCGTCGGCGGCCGCTGGGTCGAATCGACCGGCGACGAGTGGATCGAGGTCGTCGACTCGTACTTCGAACGCACCGCCGCCCGGGTCCGGGCCGCGACGGCCGAGGACATGGGGCGTGCGGTCGAGGCGGCCCGCACCTCGTTCGACAAGGGTGAGTGGGCGCGCAAGCCCATTGCCGAGCGTGCCGCGGTCATCGACACGATCGCCGACCGGCTCGAAGCCCGGACCGCCGAGCTGACGACGCTGGGCATCGTCGAGGTCGGCGTGCCCGTCCCGGTGAGCGCGATGACGCAGCAGATGACCGTCGGACTGTTCCGCGCGGTGGCCGAGGAGGCCCGCAAGGTGACGCTCCGCGAGGATCGGACGCGGGCCGACGGCGGGATCTCCCGCATCCTCAAGGAGCCGAGCGGCGTGGTCGCGGCCATCATCCCGTGGAACGGCCCGATCGGGACGATCGCCTTCAAGGTGATCCCGGCCCTCGCCGCCGGGTGCTCGGTGGTACTCAAGACCTCGCCCGAGGCGCCCCTGTCGCCGTCGGTCTTCGCCGACGTGGTCGGTGAACTCGTCGACGAGGGTGTGATCCCCGAAGGCGTTCTCAGCGTGGTCGTCGCCGATCGCGAGGTGTCCGAGGCGCTCGTGACCGATCCACGGGTCGACCACATCACGTTCACCGGGAGCACCGCGACCGGCCGCCGGATCATGAACCTCGCCGGCGATCGGGTCGCGAAGGTCTCGCTGGAGCTCGGCGGCAAGTCGGCGGCCATCATCCTCGACGACGCCGACCTGAACACGGTGATGCAGAACCTGCCGATGGCGGGTTGCCTGCAATCCGGACAGGCCTGCATCGCCCTGACGCGCGTGCTGGTCTCGCGGTCGCGCCACGATGAGATCGTGGAGGCGTACAAAGCTGCCCTGGGCCTGATTCCCATCGGAAACCCTTGGGAGGAAACGAATTTCCTGGGACCGCTGACCTCCGCGCGGCAGCGGGACCGGGTGGAGGGTTACATCGAGGCGGCCAAGCAGGACGGCGCCGAGATCGTCTACGGCGGTGAGCGCGTCGGCGATCAGGGGTTCTTCGTCCAGCCGACGATCGTCGACAACGTGCGCAACGACATGACCATCGCGCAGGAAGAGGTCTTCGGTCCGGTCATCTCGATCATCACCTACGAGGACGAGGACGACGCCGTGGCCATCGCCAACGACTCCGAGTACGGGCTGTCGGGTGCGGTGTTCACCTCGGACGTGGAGCACGGATTCGAAGTGGCGCAACGTATCCGGACCGGAACCGTGAACGTGAACACCTCGGTCATCGACTTCACGCTGCCGTTCGGCGGGTACAAGCAGTCGGGTGTGGGTCGCGAGGGTGGCCCCGAAGGGCTCGAGGAGTTCTTCGAGCTGAAGACCGTTCATCTCCCGGCACCGCAGCCGTCCGCCTGACCTCCATAACCGAATAGGCCTGCGGGCGTGGTGATCCCATCGGGACCGCCACGCCGGCAGGTCCGAGTATGCGACGGCGTGGCCTTCTGTCACGCCGTTTCGCCATGCCCGGATCCCGTGTCGTGCGGTCGTCGTCCGCTCGGCTCGGTGGACGTAACACAGTGCGGCAACGTGCTTCTCGACTTCCCAAGCTGCTGACAAATATCGCTTGACGTCTCATGTCTTTCGGCTTACCGTGGTGATACGGGGGTGGCGGGCGTCACAGTATCGACAGCCTCCAGCATCACCCACCACTCCGTGATCCGCGCGGTGTCGAGTTGTCCGAGAAGGCATCTCGGGCGGCATCCGCTCTCTCCATCGAAGCAAGGAATCGAACTCATGAAACTCGAAGGCAAAGTTGCGCTCATCACCGGCGCGGGTTCCGGCCTCGGCAGGCAGTCGTCGCAGCTGTTCGCCGCCGAGGGTGCCAAGATCGCCATCGTCGACATCGACGGAGATCGTGCCGAGCAGAGCGCGAAGCTCGTCGAGCAGCAGGGTGGCGAAGCCATCGCCATCACCGCGGACGTCGCCAGCAAGTCCGACATCACGGCCGCGGTCGATCAGACCGTCGCGCACTTCGGCAAGCTCGACATCGCCTGGGCCAACGCCGGAGTGGTGTCTCGCGGCGGCGTCCCCAGCGTCGCCGGCGGCGAGCAGGTGAACTTCGAGGACCTCACCGAAGAAGACTGGAACAACGTCCTCGGTGTGAATCTCAGCGGCGTGATCTTCACGGCCCAGGCGGCGGTGCCCGCGCTCAAGCGCAACGGCGGTGGCACCATCATCGCCACCTCGTCGGCCGCATCGTTCCTCGCATACCACCAGATCGCGCTCTACTCGGCGACCAAGGCCGGGGTCAACGGCCTCGTCCGCGGCCTGAGCCTCGACCTGGGCCCCTACGGTATCCGGGTGAACGGCATCGCGCCGGTGCACGGTATGTCGCCCAACTTCCTGATGCCCGCGGGTTCGCCGGTCGTCGGGCAGTCCTACGAAGAGGTTGCGGGACCGTGGGATCCGTACGTGTCCCCGATTCCGCTGAAGCTCAACCGTCCGCCGTCACTGGTCGACAACGCCAAGATCGCCCTGTTCCTCGCCTCGGACGATGCGGCCTACATGTCCGGTCAGGTCATCAGCTCGGCGGATGGCGGAACGCTTTCCCGCGTGGGTATGTGGTTCCCCGAGGACCTCGACCAGAAGAACCCGAACGCCTGACCATGTCCCCTCAGCCCAGCACTCTCACCGTGGATCGCGTGGCGTGCGCCGGGCACGGCCTCTGCTACGGGGTCGCCCCTGATCTGATCGATGCCGATGATCAGGGCGACCCCGTGGTGCCCGAACGCCCTCTCGCGCCGGGCGAAGCGGCTCTGGCCCAAGAAGCCGTCGCCATGTGTCCAGAACGCGCACTGGCGCTGCAGACCACCGAAGCCCCCACTCCCAAGGACCAGTGATGACAACTACGGAACGGTCCCGCGAGGACGTCACCGTCGACTTCGACGTGTACGACCAGTCCATCGCAGCCCCGATCGATCGATTCCAGGAACTCGCAGCAGACCTCGCGGCCAAGGGCCCGGTGGTCTATTCCACCGCCCACGGCGGCCACTGGATCGTGACCCGCTACAGCGAGATCCACGAGGTTCTGCGCGACGCAGAGACCTTCTCCAGCTACCCCAACAACCTCGTGACCAACGAGGCGTTCGGCAAGTTCATCCCGATCGAGCTGGACCCGCCGGAGCACACCGGCTACCGCAAAGCACTGCAGCCGCTGTTCGGTCCCGCACGCATGAAGACGTTGTCGGACAGCATCCGGGTCGTCGTCAACGATCTGCTCGACGGTTTCGCGCCCAAGGGTGAGGCCGAGTACATCTCGGAGTTCGCCCATGAACTGCCGGCGCGAATCTTCCTGGCCCTGATGGACTGGCCGATCGAGGACGCACCGCTGTTCACCGAGGCCACCGACGTCGTCCTCTTCGGCAAGCCGGGTGGCACCGAGGAGGAGTCGCTCGAGGCGCGCGGCATCGCCGGCATGCAGATGCTCGGCTACTTCCAGAAGATGGTCGACGAGCGCCGCGCGAACCCGGGTGACGACGTCACCTCGCAGCTCATCCACACCGAGGTGGAGATGGAGGACGGACTGCGCCTCCTCACCGACGAAGAGCTGAACCGGATGTTCTTCCTGCTGCTCATCGCGGGACTGCACACCGTCCAGGGCTCGCTGGCGTGGGCCATCGTCCACCTGGTGAACAACCCCGAGCAGCGACAGAGCATCGTCGACGACCCGGACATGATCCCGACGGCCGTGGAGGAGATCCTGCGCATCGAGGCCGCCGTCGTTCCCGGGCGGCGTGCCACGCGGGACGTCGAACTGGGCGGGGTGACGATCGCCGAGGGTGAGCAACTCATCCTCATGCTGTGCTCGGCCAATCGGGACGGTGAGGAGTTCGACGAACCGGACGACCTCGATCTGACCCGGAAACCGAACCGTCACCTCGCTTTCGGCGGCGGTGCGCACCGTTGCCTGGGCTCGCATCTGGCCCGTATCGAGCTGACCATCGCCCTCGAGGAGATCCACCGTCGCATCCCGGATTACCAGCTGGTCGCGTCCGACCCGCCGGTCTTCCACGCAAGCCAGGTCCGGGGTTGTGTGCGGATGCCGATCCGTTTCACGCCGGAATCCTGACCGCCGGTCTCCTCGACGAGCGGTCGTCGACCACCGGTGCGGCGGGTTGCCGTCCTCGCCCGCCGCACCGGTTTCACGTCGGCGCACGATGCGGCACCGCCCGACGGCCGATTGCTCGTTAAAACTTATTACTGTAGGTTTAAGGAGTGTCGGCCCGGCCCGGGCGAGCACGCTCCCACTCGCAACAACCGCTCCATCACGGAGGGAATCATGACCACTTCGCTTCCCCGTCAGGATCGAATCCGACGTGCGCTCGAACTCTTGCGCAACGAGACGACGGACAAGTTCGACGAGCTCGTGCAGTTCGAGCCCGACGAGTTCACCGATCCGGTGCTCGCCAAGGACGAGCGCGACCACATCTTCGGTCGCGTGCCGTCGATCGTCGCGCATGGAAGCGAGATCTCGCGTCCGAATGACTTCGTCACCGTGCAGATGCCGCGCAACAACATCATCGTGGTGCGTCAGAAGGACGGAAGTGTCAAATCTTTCGTGAATCTGTGCCGGCACCGCGGAGCGATGCTGGAGCAGAGCGAGAAGGGCCGCTGCCGGATCTTCTCGTGCGGTTACCACCGGTGGTCCTACGATCCGGACGGTTCGCTGCGGACGATCACACGCGACTCGACGTTCGGCGAGGTGGACCGAAAAGAGCACGGGCTCATCGAGATCCCCACCGAAGAGCGCCACGGCTTCATCTGGGTGGTGGACAACGCCCACGCCGAGATCGACGTCGCGGCGTGGCTCGGACCCGACATCGATCCGATGCTCGCCGAGTACGAGATGGACAAGCTCGTGTGTTTCCGGGCCGGTGGATTCGACGAACCCACCAACTGGAAGATCATGCAGGACGCGTTCCTGGATGGCTACCACATCCAGTACGCCCACCCGAACACCGCCGGCAAGATCATCCACACCAACGTGATGGCGTTCGAGGACTTCGGCCGGCACTGCCGGTTCATCGCGCCGCGTAAATCGATCGACCGGTTCCTCGAAGAGGATCCCGGTGACATCCCGCTCGACAAGTACGTCACCGAGACCCACTTCCTGTTGCCCAACAGCACCCTGCTGCGCCAGCCGGACCACTTCCAGCTCTTGACCTTCCGGCCGCATCCCACCGACCCGACGAAGTCGCGGATGGAGCAGCGGCTCCTGGTGCCGAAGGTCGAGGACAGCGGGATGACGCCGGAGAAGTGGGACCGGATCTGGAACAAGAACTGGGAGATCCTGATCGCGGTGCTGCATCAGGAGGATTTCCCCCTGCTGCGCGACTCGCAGCGAGGCATGGGCAGCGCGGATGCCGGCGACATGCTGCTCGGTCGCAACGAGATCGCCAACCAGGTCTTCCGCCGGGAGACCAAGAAACTCGTCGCGCAAGGCCGCGCCGAACGCAACGCCTGACGATCGCGGTCGGGTCGCCGAAAAGCGTCCCGACCGCCGAACGTCGGATTTATCCTGTCCACGTCAGACGCCTCGCAGCGAATGACGATCCACCGCAGATCCCTTGGTACACAGAGGAAAGAACGAACATGACCGCAACAATCGGCAAAGCACTCGATTGGTGGGCCCGCACCGAAGGCGACACCACCGCGGTGGTGTTCTCCGGCGCGGAGCTCTCGTACCGCGCACTGCGGGACTGGAGCAGTCGCATCGCGCGCCTCCTCGTGGAGACCAAGGGGGTCGCACCCGGCGATCGCGTCGGCCTGCTCGGTCCGAACTCGCTGGAGTGGCCGGCCGCGGCCCTCGGCGTACTCAAGTCCGGTGGCGTGCTGGTGCCGCTCAACAGCCGGTACCGTCCCGCTGAGCTGCGCAAGATCGTCGACGATGCCGGGATCGGCGTCGTGATCGTGGCACCCGGGTTCGAGCAGCTCGCCGAGGACACCTCGGCGGTCGGCGCGCCGTTCTCGGTCGTCCCGTTCGCCGAGTTCGACGCGATGCGAACCGGTGGCGCAGATGACTTCCGGGTCGATCTCGAACCCGACGAGCCGACCACGGTCTTGTTCACCAGTGGATCGACCGGACTGTCCAAAGGCGTCATCCTCACCAACCGCACCCTGATGTCGATCGTCCTCGAGAACACGCTGACCGAGGAGGGTTTCCGGCCGGGGACGACCACGCTGCTGGTACTCCCGCTGGCCTTCACCCCGGGGCTCGTGTACGGACTGCTGATCACCACCGTTCTGGGTGGCACGCTGATCGTCGAACCCGAGCTCAATCCGTCCAACGCCGTCTCACTTCTCGAAAAGCATTCCGTACAGGCGATTTTCGGCGTCCCGCTGATCTTCGAGGCCATCTCGCGGGCTCCGGAGTTCGCCGACGCGGATCTGAGTTCGGTCAAGACCGCCATCGTGGGCGGGGCGGCGGTGCCCGGACAACTGCTGAAGCGGTGGTCGGACAAGGGCGTACTGCTCCGCCAGATCTACGGCATGACCGAGGCCGGGGGAGTGGCCACGGCGACCGTACGCGAGGAGGCCCTGGAGTTCCCGGACCGGTGTGGCACCGGGTCGATCTTCACCGAGGTCAAGGTGTTCAACTCCGCGGGCGAGCCGGCCGCGCCGGGCGAGGAGGGTGAGCTCGTCGTACGCGGCCCGGGTGTGACGCCCGGTTATTGGAACGATCCCGAGACCACCGCGGAGGCCATCCGGGACGGATGGTTGCACAGCGGAGATCTCGGTGTGGCGGATGAAGACGGGCGGGTCCAGTTCGTCGATCGCCTCAAGGACCTGATCATCTCCGGCGGCATCAACATCTCGCCGGTGGAACTCGAGATCGCGATCGGTGCCATCGACGGGGTCGAGGAAGTCGCCGTCATCGCCGCGCACGACGACAGATTCGGCGAGACGCCCGCAGCGATCGTGACCGTCTCCGAGGACATGGAGGCGACGACCATCGTCGAGCACTGCAAGCAGGTGTTGGCCGACTTCAAGGTCCCGCGCTACGTGGTCATCCGGCAGGATCCGCTGCCCCGCCTGCCCAGCGGGAAGATCGCCAAGACCGTGATCCGGGACGAGTACAAGGACGTCGACACGAGGTTCGACCGCGTCCGTTGAGCCAGTCCGCGGCGGCCGGCGTCGTGGTGCACAAGCGCCACGACCCGGTCGTTTGTCGTCTCCGGCGTCGAGGCCGGCGGGTAGCATGGCACGACCGTCCCCGATTTGCCGCAACGCGGACACAGAACGTGATCTGTATCTTGTATCATTGTCCCGGGAGGTAGACGTGGCGCGAAGGAAGACGGGCAACGTCCTCAGCGAGGACGTCGACGAGGCCCGTAAACAGATCATGGTGGCCGCCGAGCGCGTGTTCCAGCGGTACGGCGTCGCGAAGACGACGATGGACGACATCGGTCGAGAGGCCGGCGTCTCACGCCCGACCGTCTACCGGTATTTCAAGGACCGCGACGCCCTCATGTCGGCCTTGATCGAGCGGCGCTCACGAACCCTGTTCGAGAAGGCGCGCAAGTATCTCCTCGAGCACGAGACGTTCTCCGAGCAGCTCGTCGAGGGTCTGATCTTCCTGGTCGAGCGAGGCCGTCGCGACCCGCTCATCCGGATCCTGGTGAGTCCGGAGCACATGCAGTTGGCCGAATCCCTGGTCGGGAGTTCGGGCCTTGCGGCTCGGTTGACCGCCGAGATGTGGGACCCGATCATCGAGCGTGCGATGGACCGTGGCGAAATACGGCGGGATCTCGACAAGGAGAAGATCGCCGAGTGGATCGCGCTGGTCCAGTTCATCCTCGTCGGCCGACTGGATTTCGATCGGCCCGACGACCCCCAGCATCGGGAGATGTTGCGCAACTTCGTGCTTCCGGCGTTCATGCCGAGCGCGGTGCCCGCGGCCGAGCTGAAACGCTGACCGCGGAAGGCATGTCGCCGGACCCGGTGGTGTCGAGTCCGGCGACCGGCGCCTAACCCCGGATCAGATCCCGGTGGATGATCTCTTTCATGATCTCGTTGGTCCCGCCGTAGATCCGCTGGATACGTGCGTCGATGTACGCCTTCGCCACCGGGTACTCCATCATGTAGCCGTATCCGCCGTGGAGCTGCACGCCCGCGTCGATGACCTTGTCCTGCAGTTCGGTGGCCCACAGCTTGGCCTTGGCGGCGTCGACCGCGGTGAGGGTTCCGCGGTTGTACTCCCGCACGCACCGGTCGATGTACGCCCGGGAGACCTCGATCGCCGTGCGGAGTTCGGCGAGGGTGAACCCGAGTCCCTGGAACTCGCCGACCCGCTTGCCGAAGGCCTTGCGCTCCTTGACATACGAGAGGGTCCACTCGAAGACGGCCTCGGCCGACACCTGCGCGGCGATGCCGATTCCGAGCCGCTCCAGCGGCAGGCTCTGCATCAGGTAGGCGAACCCCGCTCCTTCCTCACCGAGCAGGCTCGTGGTGGGTACGCGTACCTCGTCGAACGACAGTTCGGCGGTGTCCTGGGCATGGAGTCCGACCTTGTCGAGTTTGCGGCCCCGCGTGAAACCCGGTGTCCCGTCCTCGACGACGAACAGGCTGAACGCGCGTGAGCCGGCATCCGCATCGGTCCTGGCGAAGACGATCACGAGATCGGCGAGGATGCCGCTGGTGATGAAGGTCTTCGAACCGTTGATGACCCAGTCGGCGCCGTCGCGTCGCGCCGTGGTGGTGATCGCGCGCAGGTCGCTGCCGGCCGCGGGCTCGGTCATCGCGATCGCGCCGATGGTGTCGCCGGTGACGAAACCCGGCACCCAGCGCTTCTTCTGCTCGTCATCGGCATGGCGGAGTAGGTAATTCAGCACGATGTCGTCATTGGTGGAGAAACCGGACTGCAGTGCCGAGGCGCCCACTCTCGCGATCTCGGTCTGGATGGCGACGCGGAAGCAGTAGTCCGTCTCGCCGGGGCCGCCGTATTCGAGCGGCACCGCGAGACCGAGGATGCCCTGCGCTCCCGCCGCACGCCATGTCTCGCGATCGATCAGGCGGTCGGCATCCCATTTCTCCATCTTGGGGACGACATGTCTGGTCACGAAAGCGCGTACCGAATCCCGGAACAGCTCGTGGTCGGCGTCGAAGAGGTCTGTCTGCATTGTGGTTCTCCTGTGGTGCTGGTGCTGATGCTGGTGCGGTTGATGCCGGGGAAGTGCCCGGCGCCGCGGTGAAGCCGGGGAAACGGTCAGTGTCCAGAGGTCCCGCCGTCGACGGCCAGGATCGATCCGGTGATGTACGACGCGGCCGGGCTGGCGAGAAAGAGTACGGCGGCGTCGATTTCGCGCTGTGTGCCCATCCGTCCGAGGGAGCAGCCGTGGAGGAAGTCGGCGCGAGCGCCGTCCGACATCTCGGCGATCATGTCGGTCTCGACGAAACCGGGTGCGATCGCATTGACCCGGATTCCCTTACGACCCGACCACTGGTTGGACAGGTCTCGGGTCAGGCCGACGACGCCGGCCTTGCTCGAGGAATACGCCGCCTGCGGCAGCGCGGACTTGATGAGACCGAGCATGCTGCCGACGTTGACGATGCTCGATCCGGGCTCCATCACCCGGGCGCATGAGCGCGCCATCCAGTAGGTGCCCAGGAGATTGACATCGAGCACCGCCCGGAAGTCGTCGGGGAGTTCGCGGGTGGCCGGGGCGGAGTGGGTGAGTCCGGCGTTGTTCACCAGGATGTCGACGCGCCCGAAATGCTCCATCGCGGCCCGGACCACCTCGTCGCATCGGTCCGGATCGGTGACATCGGACGGGATCTCGAGCGCGCGCCGGCCGAGCGCACGTACATCGTCGGCCGACTCGCGCAGCGGTTCGGGCCGGCGACCGGTCATGACCACGTCGGCTCCCGCTTCGGCGAGTGCACGGGCGAACCCCGCGCCGAGTCCGGAGCCCGCACCGGTCACGATCGCCACGCGTCCGTCCAGTCGGAACAGGTCCAGCAACGGGGTTGTCGGGGCGGACGGGTGCGTGTCCATGGGTCTCCTCTCGTCTGAACGACCCCGCGGGCGAATGCACCGAGGTTGTCGGATTTAATCTAACAGAATAAGGTTTAACGAGATGCCGGGCCGTGCGACCCTCCTGTCCACGAGTGCGGATCACGAATCCAGGAGGATGCTCATGACAGCAGGCGAGACCGATTCCGGGCACGGTTCATCCGTGGTCGACTACGAAGTGCGCGAACACATCGCGGTCATCACCCTCAACCGGCCCGAGGCGATGAACGCCGTGAACTCGGCACTCTCCGTCGGCGCCGGCGCGGCCCTCGAGAAGGCGGCGCTCGACCCGGAGGTGCGCGTCGTCGTCCTGACCGGTGCGGGACGGGCGTTCTGTGCCGGCGCCGACCTGAAAGAGATCGCGGCGGGTAACCGTATCGACGACCCGGAACACCGTGAATGGGATTTCGCCGGCATCGTGCGACATCACATCGCGAAACCGGTGATCGCGGCGGTCAACGGTTTCGCGCTCGGCGGTGGAACCGAGATCGTGCTCGCGGCCGACCTCGCGGTGATCGACGAGGAGGCATCGGTCGGTCTGCCCGAGGTGCGGCGGGGTCTCATCGCCGCCGCCGGCGGACTGCTGAGAATCCACCGGCAGGTCCCGCAGAAGGTCGCCGCCGAGATCGCACTCACCGGGGCGCCGATCTCCGCCCGGCGGGCGTACGAACTGGGGCTGGTCAATCGGGTCGCGCCTGCGGGTACCGCCCTTGCCGTCGCACTCGAACTCGCGGCCCTGATCGCGGCCAACGCGCCCGTCGCCGTCTCGGAGAGCAAGCGGGTGATGCACGAGACGTCGAAGTCCCAGCGCGGGTGGGACGACGATTCGTGGCAGGTCAACGCCTCGGCCATCCGGACGGTGTTCTCCAGCGCCGACGCGCGGGAAGGGCCCCGCGCCTTCGCCGAGAAGCGTGCACCGAAGTGGAGCGGCCGATGACCGGGGTGGCGCAGGTGACCGAGTCCGGTGTCGTGATCGTCGAGCGAGTGGGCGCCGTTGCGGTCGTTCGCCTGAACCGGCCGGAACGACTGAATGCCTTCACCGAGGACATCCGCGCACAACTCATCGCGGCCTTCGACACCTGCGACGCAGACGACGACGTGCGAGCGGTCGTCCTCACCGGAACCGGCCGGGCCTTCTGTGCCGGAGCGGATCTCGCAAGCGGTGGCGACACGTTCCTGCCCGAGGACAAGGGTGCCGACGGCTCATTCCCGGCCGACGCGGGCGGGCAGGTGGCTCTGCGCATCTACCGGTCGAAGAAGCCGGTCATCGCCGCGATCAACGGTCCCGCCGCGGGTGTGGGAGTCACCATGACCCTTCCGGCCGACGTCCGGATCGCCTCGGACACGGCGAAATTCGGATTCGTGTTCACCCGTCGCGGGCTCGTACCCGAAGCGTGCTCCACCTGGTTCCTTCCTCGGGTCGTCGGTATCTCGACTGCTGCGGAATGGACCCTGGGTGGGCGCATGGTGCCGGTCGGCGAGGCCCTCGACCGCGGCCTGGTGCGCGAGGTCGTGCCCGCGGATCAGGTGCTCGCGCGAGCCCTTGAGATCGCGGAGGAGATGACCGCAGGGACGGCGCCGGTCTCGGTTGCACTGACGCGATCGCTGCTGTGGCGCGCGCTCGGCGCCTCCGGTCCGGAAGAGGCGCACCAGGCCGAGTCCGAGGTCCTGTATCGGCGCGGCTTGTCGGCGGACGTGCAGGAGGGTGTGGAGTCCTTCCTCGGCAAACGGCCCCCGCGGTTCCCGGATCGCGTGTCCGGGATCGAATCCGATGCCTGACGCCGGGCGGAGAGTGATCGTGGACTTGGCGGCACGCTCCGTGCGGCCCTGAGTGTGGCCGGCTACCCACGCCACTCAGACCCCGCAGTGTGATTGACACCATATATAGACACTGCGTATGGTCGCGTTCATGACGCAAGCCACGACACATTCGACCCAGCTCCCGTACTCGGTCGACGAACTGACCCCTGAGTGGTTCAGCCACGCGCTGACCACGAGTGACGCCGCGGTGAGCGTCCTCGGCGTGGACATCTCCCGGATCATCTGGGGTTCGGCCACCAAGGTCTTCGCGACGCTCGAATTCTCGATCAATGAACGGGCCATCCCCTCTCACGTATGCGTGAAGGGTGGCTTCGACGAACGGAGCCGCGCGTACGGACTGGGACCGGCCTACGAGTTGGAGGGTCATTTCTACCGGGATCTCGCTCCGGACTTCGCCGCCGAGGTCCCGGCGAGTTTCTATTCGGCGACCGAGCACGATCAGGGCGTCATCATCATGGAGGACCTGACCGCACGTGGTGCCGAGTTCGGTCAGGCTACCGATCTGTGGCCGATCGACGACATCGCGACGACGCTGGAGGTCCAGGCGAAGTGGCATGCGGCGCTCTGGGGGAGCACCAAGGGTGAGCGAGCATGGCTTCCGGTGGGCGCCAAGGCGGCGCGCGATGCGTTCGACGTGATGTTGAGTCCCGAGGTGTTCCACCCGCTCATCGAGCGTCCTGAAGTTCCTGATCTGTCGGCAGGCCTTCGTGACGATGCGCGTGTACGACGAGGATTCGCGAGATTGTGGGAACTCGACGACGCCGCCGTGCACACCATCAACCACGGCGATGCACACTTCGCCCAGCTCTATCGCGTGCCGAACAGTGCCCCGGCGTTCTTGGACTGGCAGACCGCCTGCCTGGCGCCGTGGGCACACGACGTCTCCTACTTCATGGGTTCGGCACTCTCCATCGACGACCGCCGCACTCGCGAGCGGGAACTACTGCGGCACTACATCGATGCGCTCGCCGGTCACGGCGGGCCGCGGCTGGACGACGAAAGTGCCTGGTACGACTACCGACTCCATACCTTGCACGGCTTCGCGTGGATGTGTGTCCCGACGGTGATGCAGCCATCCGAAGTGGTCGAGGCGATGGCCCACCGTTACGGCGCCGCGCTCGAGGACCACGACCCCATCGGCATGCTGCTCGCCTGATCACGAGAAAAGGACTGACAAATGACAACTTTCGACAACAAATCGGTGGTCGTGACGGGTGCCGGTGGTGGGATCGGCGCGGCGATCGCCCGCAGATTCGCCGCACAGGGCGCACGGGTGCTGGTGGCCGACATCGACGGGGACGCGGCGGCCCGGGTCGCGGGAGACATCGGTGACACCGCTGTCGGCGCCGAGGTCGACGTCACCGATGCGGCGCAGGTCGAAGCGGTGATCGGAAGGGCCGTCGACGAATTCGGTGGCCTCGACGTCATGGTGAACAACGCGGGCATCGCGATCCTCGCGCCGGTCACCGAACTGACCGCTGAGGACTTCGATCGGATGATCGCGGTGAATCTCAAGGGAGTCTTCCACGGGATCAAGGCGGCGGTGCCGCATCTGGCCGCCCGCGGCGGCGGAGCCATCGTGAACACCGCGTCGTCGGCCGGCACCAACGGGATGCCCATGATCGGCGGCTACGCCGCCACGAAGGCAGCGGTGATCAATCTGACACGGACCACGGCAGTGGAACTGCGCCCGGCGAACATCCGGGTCAACTGTGTCGCACCGGCTTTCGTCGAGACCGCGTTGTCGGACAATCTGATGGAGGCGTTCCAGGCGGCGTCCGGGGGCGTCGACGCACACGAGTTCTTCACCCAGCACCAGGGCCGCCTCGGCAGGCCGGACGACGTCGCCCGTGCGGTCACCCATCTCGCCGAGGACGCGGGCGACTGGGTGACCGGTCTGACCTACGTCCTCGACGGCGGGTTCACGTCGTCGCCGATGTGACGGGCCAACGAGCTCGGGGGCGTCCGCCGGTCAGAAGATGATGAGCGGGCGCCCCCGTACTCCGCCTGCTTCGATCATCCGATGGGCATCGGCTGCCTCGTCCGGTGTGAATCGCCCGGCAACGTCGAGGAAACCGAAGCCCCCCTGGTCTGCGAGGGCGGCCAGCTGCTCGAGTCCCGCAGTGTCCGAGAGGCGTTCACGCACCCACACCTCGCGGACCCGGATGCCGCGTTCCGGTGGCGCGCCGGTGAAGGTGCGTACGCACGCCAGAACGCCGCCGTCGGCGATGCACGGGTACAGCGACGAGCCGATCAGCGCGGTGTCGAGCACCCCGTCGACGCCGCCCCCCGCGGCCGCCCGGATGCGCTGCTCGACACCGGGTCCCCGTGCTACGACGTCGTCTGCACCGTGACTCCTGATGGTGTCCGCCTCCTCGGGACGGCCGTCGGCGATGACGCGGACACCGGCCCGTCGGGCGAGTGTCATCACGAATGCGGCGAGATGGCCCGCCCCGCCCGTGATCGCCAGTGTGGCACCGGGTTGCAGGTCCAGGATGCTGAGTGCTTCCAGTGCGGTCAGTCCGTTCATCGGCAGCATCGCCGCTTCTTCCACCGTGAGCGCCGACGGCTTGTGTACCACTGCGGCCGCGGGCGTCACGATCAGCTCGGAGTGCGCCCCGCCCTCTTGCCGGCGGGGCATCACGATTCCCATGACCTCATCGCCCACCGCGAACCGGCTCGACGACGAGCCCGGGCCGACCGACTCGATCACCCCGGCGGCATCCATACCCGCGATATAGGGGGGATCGAACTGTTCGTATGCGGCGGCCACGAGACCGCTGCGCGTTGCGATGTCGGTGGGGTTGACGGCCGCGGCCCGCACTGCGATCCGCACTTCGCCCTCGCGCGGAGGACGTACGTCGACCTCGCGGACCTCGAGGACATCCGGAGGGCCGAACCGGGGTATGACAACTGCGCGCATGAGTGAGCCTTTCTCTGGGATTCAGGGTCGTCCGTATACAGCTGTGGTCAGCAACTCTCCGAGAAAGTCGGTGACCTGGTCCAGGTCGGTGAGGTTGTCGTCGCCGGCCAGTGCGCCCGCGATCGATCTCTCGATGGTCCACAGGATCACGGCGGCGAGTTCGTCGGCCGGCGGGCCGGCGACGGCGATCCCGGATCGCCGGTCAGTGGTGATCGTGTGCGCCAGATAGTCGGCCATCTGTGAGATCCCCTCCCGGTAGACCTCGCGGAGTTCGGGCCGCCTGGGCCACTCGAGCAGCGCGCTCGTCATCACCGACGTGGTCTGGGCATCTATCCGTAGCCACTCCCGCAGCACCGTACGAACAGCGGATCTGTCGGCACGGTCGATGGTGTCGAGTGCCTTGAGTCGTTCGACCGTCGAGGCGGCCACCTCTCGGTAGAGTTCGGCGAACACCGCGTTCTTGTTGTCGAAATAGAAGTAGAACGTCGACCGGGACAGACCCGCCCGCTGCACGATTCGCGCGACGCTGAGCTTGTCGAGAGGAAATTCCAGCAACAATTCGCGGAGCGAGTCCAGGATCGCGGTCGACCTCGTGTCGGCCTCCGCGGCGGCGGGCTGCTCGGCCTCTGGCCGGGCCCACCCGGGTCGCTCCACCGTGGGCGTTGTGATGCGATCCGCGGTCGCGCCGTCTGTCGGGTCCGGGGGCCGCAGGACCGAGCGGGTGAGCCAGTCCACCGCGTCGACCGCGGACGAGAGGGCCGGGAGATGCGGATCGAGTCGGCGTGTGCAAACGTACATGACGCGTTCGATGCCACAGACGAGCACGGTGGCGATCATCTCCGCCGGTGCGCCATCGGGCGCGCGACCGCAATCGCGTTCGTGTCGGATCTGCTCTGCGACCCCCGTGACGAACCGGTCGAACGTGGGGCGCCACACCGTCTCGACGTCCGGGTTGGAGTGCATGTGCTCGACGACCGCACCGATGACCCCGCCGTGTGTCTCCCACATGTTCAGCGTGGGCGCGATGCTCGCCCGCATTCCGTGTGACCGGGCGCGACCCGGCGCGGTATCCCACAGTTGCGGGCCGTCGTAGGACTCGGCGAGCACGAGTTCGGCGAGGGCGACCAGCACATCGTACTTCCCGGCGAAGTGGTGATAGAAGGCCGACCGGGAATGCGGTGTCCCGGAAATGATGTCGGCTATCGTCACGTCCTCGAACGACTTGTGCACCAACAAGTCCTCCGTCGCGGAGAAGAACGAGGCCACGGTTGCGTCCGATGGCCTCGGCTCTCTACGACCTCGCGCCGACCCGCGAGCGACCCGCACCGCTCAACTCAGCTTCGCCGAACTGCCGCATCCGACTATCCCGCCGTCGAGGGGGATCACCGAACCCGTCATGTACTTCCCGGCGGCGCTGGCGAGGAAGATGCTGAGAGCCGCGATGTCGTCGGGTTCGCCGAGGCGGCCCAAGGGGATTCCGTCGACCACCCTGTCGAGCGCCTCGGGATTCTCGGTGACGAACCGCATCATCCGGCTCTCGAACGGACCCGGTGCAATGGCGTTGACGGTGATCGATTCGGTGGCAAGCTTTTTCGCCAGATGCCTGGTGAGGTGATGGAGGCCCGCCTTGCTCGCCCCATAGCTGAAGCTGTCCATCTCCGGCACGTTGATCCCATCGGTCGAGCCGATGTTGATGATCGTGGCGCGACCGGATTCACGTGCGGCACTGCGTAGTCCGGGGAGCAGTGCGACGGTGAGGTGGAAGACGCCTTCGAGGTTGGTGTGCATTACCTTGTCCCATCCCGCGTCGGGGAACTCCTCGAGAGGAGCACCCCAGGTCACGCCCGCGTTGTTCACGACGATGTCGAGTCGTTCGTCCTCGGCCAGCACCTGCGCGGCCAGTGCGCGCGCAGATCCGGGATCGGAGACGTCGCCGACGATCCCCGTGGCCGAACCCGACTCCGACAACCGCGCCACCGCGGCATCGACGCCGGCCTGCTTGCGTGATGACACGATGACGCGTGCGCCGGCTGCGGCGAAGCCCTCGGCGATCATCAGCCCGATCCCGCTCGTTCCGCCGGTCACGAGCGCTCGGGCGCCGGTGATGTCGAACAGTGGGTATGGCGAATTCCGGGTCATGGGTGCTCCTCGAACGGTCGGTGTACGGCCGACCATACACCGTGTTCGGACACGTTGACTGTGTTTTGGAGCACAACTAGCGTCGCAACCAGTGCGAGGTCATAGTCCAGACCAGGCCGCGCAAACCCGGCTCCCGGGCCTTAGCCGCAAGAACCGCAAGGAGGAATATCGTGACCGCTCAACTCATTCCGCAGATACGTGAGGGTTCGCTCGATGTGCCCGAGGGATTGCCCCGCGGCATCGACCTCGGACGCATCAACAATCGACAGGAAGCCGTGATGAAGTACGGCCGTGACTACGTGGAGCGCATGACCGATCATGCCCTCCTCGGCGACGATCACGCCTACCGCGCATTCCTGGATTTCAAGGACAAGTCGAAGAACGCGTCCTGGAAGATGTTCGAGCAGGCCCTCGACCACGGCATCGATTCGCTCGACGATCCCTCGGACGGCCTGGTCGGATTGTTCGAACAGCTCGACCACATCCCGGACTGGGTGGACTTCGATCAGCTGTATCGGGGTGCCGTCGCATACTGGCGAGTCGGCTCGGTGGCCGGCATGGTCCTGACGTATTCGTCCATCGGAGCCGGCTTTTCGATGTACAGCTCGACGCGGCCGGTTCTGTTCAGCGGCCGTCTGAAGGATGAGTCGGCCGTCGGTGGCAGACTGACCGAGAGCTTCCGCTACGTCGTCGCCGCGCACACCCCCGGCGGCATGCGCCGTGATCAGGACGGTTTCCGCCTGACCGCCAAGGTGCGCATGATCCACGCGGCGGTGCGGCACACCCTGAGCCATTCCCCGCATTGGGACTGGCCCAGTTGGGGACTGCCGATCAGCAACCTCGATTCGATGAACACCCAGGCGGGACAGTTCGGCACGCAGTTCGTCGACGGCGTCCGCGCCTCGGGGATCAGCATCAGCGATCGGGAAGAAGAGGACATCTTCGCGCTGTGCCGGTACGTGGGTTGGGTGATCGGGGTGCCCGAGGCCGTGCTCCACACAAACCCCGACGACGCCCGGATGAAGGTGAACTTCCACAAGCTCATCGAGCTGCCGGCCGACGACCTCTGCCGAGACGTGGTCAAGACGATCATCGAGTACAGCACCGAGAAGCCGCCGGGCGACGTGGAGATCCTGCCCGGACCGGTGGCCGCGTTCATGACCACCGAGCGGCGGCGGCATCTGGCGTGGGCGCTGATCCGGAACTGGCAGCCCGACTACGTCAGCGAGATGCTCGACGTGGAACGCACCCCGTGGCGTTTCGCGCTGCCGACAGTTCGCCCGCTGGTCAAGGCCTTTGACCGGGTGGCGCGAAAGCTGCCTCACGACGACGAGGCGAAGGCCTTCAAGACCCTCAGGCAGTTCACCACGGCGATTGCCACGCCGGAGGGCGGGAAGTCTGCCGAAGTCGCCGACCCGGACACGCTGACGAAAGACATCGCAGCCAACAAGGGCAAGGTCCCGAAGGCATCGATGCGATCGGCGGGCTGACGAGTCTGGTGGTGCGGGGAGCCCCAAGTCCCCGCACCCCTGCTCGGGTTCGTCCGTGGCCGTACCGTCCCGAAGTACCGAGGTATTCGACATGAAGGTGACCATCGACCTACCGGCCTGTTTCGGTCTGGGTGCGTGTGAAGCCGCCGCGTCCGACGTGTTCGAGGTGGGTGACGACGGCAAGGTTCATCTGCTGGACCCGGGCGGACCACTCGAGGCCTACCGCGAACAGATCGAGGAGGCGGTCGACGACTGCCCGATGCGGGCGCTCCGAGTCGAGGGTTGAGGTCGCGCCCACCCTGGAACTCAGTGAAGAGGACAACATCTCCTCGACCGCGGGCATGGTATCCATCGTCGGGTCCCCGAATGTCGCCTACGTGGGCAGCAAGTTCGCCTCGCGCGGGATGACCAAACATGTTGCCGTGCAATACGGTCTCGACAACATCCGGGTGAACTCGGTCCATCCCGGTTATATCAAGACCCCGATGATGGCGGCCGCGAGCGGTGCCGATGGCGGCGGAATCGTTCCGTCGATTCCCCTCCGGCGGATGGCCGAACCCGAAGAGGTGTCCAAACTGGTCCTCTTCCTGGCCTCCGATGACTCGTCATACATCAGCGGTATGGAGCACGTCATCGACGCGGGTCTGACAGCGCAGTAGATTCCGCTCTTCCCGGTGACCCGGCGACGAGTCCGTTCGTCGGGTCACCGAGACGCGTCGGCGCGCGACCGCGGCCTGAACCGAGGTACCGGCCTGAAGTCCGGAACCGGCGTGGTCTCCAGCCGTGCCCGGAGGTAGACACCGTCGAACCACCCATGGCATTCCGCGAACGAGAACAGTTCGCGGAGGTCGTCGTGCCATCGTCGGTCCTCGCCCAGGGACTGCAGCCACATCGAGTTGATGTGTGCGGAGTCGCCGTCGACGTAGCCGATCCCTCGTCGACGCAACTGCTCCGAGGTCTCTGTGCCGTCCAGCGTGGTGCTGACCGACAGCGTCCGCAGGTCTGCTCGCTCGTGGACGCGAACGGTATTCGGTTCGACGCGAATTCTCATGGGGCTGTTCCAGATCATCGAGTGCCGCGAGATCAGCGGGCCGAGGATGAATAGATGGCGTCGATGATGTCTGCGTACTTCGTGGCGACGCCACGTCGCTTGAGTTTCATCGTAGGGGTGAGTTCTTCCGAATCGGGCAACCACTCGTCGGCGAGCAGGCGATACTGCTTGATCTGCTCGACGCGCGAGAGCTGCGCGTTGGCCCGTGCGACCGCCTCGTCGATCTCGGTGCGCAGGGACGCGTTCTCGACGAGGTCTGCCGACGACGTGTCGGCAAGTCCGTGCGAAGCGGCGAAAGTGCGTGCCGCATCGGGGTCGAGCACGAGAAGGGCCACGTTGTACGGACGACGGTCACCGACCACGCACGCTTGACCGATGAGCGGCGAGGCGCTCTTCAGTTTGCTCTCGATGTTGACCGGTGACATGTTCTTGCCGGCCGCGTTGATGATGAGTTCCTTCTTGCGGTCGACGATGGTGACCCAGCCCTCGTCGTCGATCTGGGCGATGTCACCGGTGTGGAGCCAGCCGAACTCGTCGATCGCTTCTGCGGTCTTCTCGGGGGCCTTGCGGTAGCCGCGCATGACGTGCGGGCCGCGCAGCAGGAGTTCGCCGTCGTCGGCGAGCTTGGCTTCCGTTCCCGGTTGTGCCAGGCCGACTTTGCCCACACGGATGTCGGTGGGGATGTTGGTGAACCCGAGCGCGCCGGTCTCCGACATCCCGAAACCCTCTTGCAGCGGCAGTCCGAGTGCGAGAAAGAACTCGTGTACCGCAGGTGCGATCGGCGCTGCGCCCGTCATGAGCAGCTCGACACGGTCCAGGCCGAGCTGTGCCCGCAGGCCGGCGAAGACGCGTTCGTCCGCGGCACCCACCGCATCTTCGAGGTCTGCGGGGACCGGCTCCCGGCGCTGCTGGATCTGGACGAGACGGGTCGCAGCGTCCACCGCGTCCGACGTCGCTTCACGTTGTCCGTCCGGCAGCGCCGCGAACCGCGCCATGAGACCCGCGCGGAGTTTCTCCCAGATCCGTGGAACACCCAGGAACCAGGTGGGACGCGCCTGCGCCACCGCGGCGAACACGGTCGTCGCGTCGCGGACGGTCGTGATGGGCCAGCCCGTGACCGTCGCCAGATAGTGGGAGAAGACCCGGTCGGCGGCATGCGCGGTGGGCAGGTAGCTGATGGCGGCTCCCTCTGCGACGAACGGGAACCGGAGGTTGCACGTGTACATCACGAACATCAGGTTGGCGTGGGTGAGTTCGACGCCCTTGGGATCTCCGGTGGTGCCGGAGGTGTAGATCAGCGTGGCCAGGTCGCTCGCACCGACCGAACGCCAGGTCTTCTCGAAATCGAAGTCCGCCGTACGCCGGTCACGAAGATCGTCGAGTGAGGTGATGGTGGCGGGACCGTTGTCGTGCACCGTGGATTCGTCGGCGGGACCCGTGATCACGATGTGCTTGACGGCGGGCGCCGCAGTGCGCTGGAGGACTCCGAGGAAGGCGGGATCGGCGACGACGACGGAGTTGCCGGCGTTGTCGAACAGGTAGCTGATCTGGTCCGGCGCGGAGGTGAGGTAGATCGAGAACGGGGACGCGCCGAGGTGCAGCACCGCCATGTCGACGATGTGGAATTCCGGACTGTTCGGCAGCATGATCGCCACCGTGTCACCGCGCCCGACGCCGATGGCGGCGAGTCCGCTCGCGACTTCCTCTACCGCCGTGCGGTATTCCGACCAGGTGAGGCAACGGTCCTCGCCGAACGCGATCAGGGCAGGCAGGTCGCGCCGGCTTGCGGCCGTCGCCTGAAACGCCTCGACCAGAGTGGTCGCCGAGATCCCCGGGGCGGCAACGGGTGCGGATGGGGCTTGGGGTGCTTGTGTCATCGTGTTCTGCCTCGATTGCGATGGGGAAACGGGAGGGTGACGGGACTCAGTGGGTGAGCTGTTCGGCACCGTCGGAGGACGGCTGGTGCGCCGTGACCTCGGCGCGGGTCGTGACGTACTCGGACAGATCGGGCTCGTGGACCCGGCGCCAGTAATCGACGTACCGCCACGGGCTGTTGGTGACGATGCGGCCCCGCGCGTTGCGGTAGTACGTCGTGGTGCCACCGAAGAGCCACACCGTGTCCTCGAGCGCGTCGTCGAGCTCGCGGTTGTAGGCGTCGAACGCCTCGGGCCGCACCTCGACGGTCTCCAATCCCTCGTCGACCATCGCGCTGAGCAGCGCCGTCACGTATTGGATCTGCATCTCGGTTCCGGCGATGACGGTTCCGCCGTGGCCGGTGTTGGTGTTGGGTCCGTACAGGCAGAAGAAGTTGGGGAAGCCCGGCACGGTGATGCCGAGGTGCGCCCGCCCGTCGTCGGCGCCCCAGGCCTCCCGGAGGGTCTGCCCGTTCCGGCCCCGGACCGTGATCGATCCGAGGACGTCCACCGATTTGAATCCCGTTGCGAGGACCAGTACATCGGCGTCGAAGTCAGCCCCGTCCTCGGTCCGGACCCCGCTCGCGGTGACCGTGTCGATCCCGGTGGTGACCAGATCGACGTTGTCGCGGAGGATCGTCCGGAACCAGCCGGCGTCGATGAGCAGGCGCTTCCCGTACGGCGGGTAGTCGGGCAGGCTCTTCTCGAGAAGATCTGGGCGACCGGCCAATTCGCTCTCGATATACGCGGTCAGCATGGCACGGAGCCGGTCGTTTCCCTTGTTGATCGCGCGCCCGAGATGAGGGTAGTCGCGATCCACCTGCAGAAGCCGCCAGACCTTGTCGCCCATGCGCCAGAACAACCGCGCCCGGTACCAGGCCAGATAGAACGGTACGTGCTTGTTGAGCCAATGGGCGGTCTCGCCGACTGCCCGACCCTTGAGTGGGTGCGGCATCGCCCATTGCGGCGTCCGCTGGAAGACCCGTACTTCCGCTGCCTCCTCCGCGGCGGCCGGAACGAACTGCATGGCGCTCGCACCCGTGCCGACGACGGCGACGCGCTTGCCCCGGAGGTCGACGGCCGGGTCCCACTGCGCGGTGTGCAGTACCGGCCCGTGGAAGTCCGACAGGCCCGGCAGGTCGGGGATGCTCGGCTGGTTCAGGAGCCCGACCGCGCTGACGACGGCTGTGGCGCTGAGGGTCTCGACGTCACCGGTGACCGTCGAGCGCAGGTCGAGCGTCCAGCGGGACGCGGTGGAGTCGAACTCGGCGTGATCGACGACCGTTGCGAACCTCGTGCGGGAGAGGACGCCGTGGCGCTCGGCCAGTGCCCGCCAGTATGCGGCGAGTTCGTTCTGTGGTGCGAAGTAGCTGGACCAGTCCGGATTCTGGTCGAAGGACAGTGCGTAGAGATAGCTCGGCGTGTCGACTCCGCAACCCGGGTACACGTTTTCGTGCCAGGTACCGCCCACGTCGTCGTTCTTGTCGATGAGGACGTAGTCGATTCCCGCCTGCTGCAGACGGATCGCCATCGCGAGTCCGGAGATCCCCGCCCCGACGATGGCGACCCGGAAGTCCTGGGGCGGCGTATTCGCGGGTTCGGAATGGCGTGGGTAGAGGCCCATCTCCTCGCCCAGTAGCTGTCCGTAGTCGTCCGGCAACTTCTCGGCGAGCATCACCGACAGGATGCGCGACAGGCGTTCGGGCGCCGGCGGGGCGGCGACCTCGAGATCACCGTCGCGCCACGAGCGGAGAACCGCCGCCGCCTCGCGCCGGATGCGGGACGCGAGTTCGGCCTCGAATCCGCCGGTGTCATGGTCGCCGAGATCGGGCGGGGCGGTCGGCAGGAACGGGTCCTCGATCCAGCGGTCGTCACCGGTCAGCAGTGCCAGCGACCCCAGCAGGATGGGCAGGTTCGCCCCCTCGAGTGCTTCGGCGAGCTGGTCGTCGGTGAAGTCGGCGTCCGGACGGAACGCACCCTCGGGAGCGTCACTCCAGTCGGGGACGAGACGGGGGGAACTGGACTCAGGCATACGCTAGACCATACAATCTGTTCAGACGTGGTGTCAATCACAATTCCGGGCCGACGCCATCGCACCCGGGACTGATTCCACCGCGCACTATCGGGGACCGGAAGACTCAGCTGCGCACCAGGTTTCGCGGCTTCTCTGCGGACAACCCATCGTCTCGACAGATCGACAGACAGGATCACTCACCAATGACTTCCACTGTGAATCGTCCCGCCGCGCGCTCGGTGTACGAACCCGAGCACGAAGCATTCCGCGACAGCTTCCGTCGGTTCCTCGACGCGGAGGTCGTACCCGGCTACGAGGGATGGGAACGAGAGGGACTCATCCCGCGCGAGCTCTTCACGCGAGCCGGCTCGCACGGCTTCCTCGGCATGTCGGTCGACGAGGAGTTCGGGGGTGGGGGCACCGACGACTTCAGGTTCAACGCGATCATCGCCGAAGAGGTCGCCGACGCCGGCGTGATGTCGTTCGGGATCAATCTGCACAACGACATCTGCGTACCCTACTTCGAGCGTTACGCCGATTCGGAGCAGAAGAAGCGGTGGCTGCCGGGTCTGGTTTCCGGGGAACTCATCGCGGCCATCGCGATGACCGAGCCGGGGACCGGGTCGGACCTCGCCGGCATCTCCACCACGGCAACCCTCGACGGCGACCACTACGTGCTGAACGGATCGAAGACCTTCATCTCCAACGGCATCAACGCCGACCTGATCATCGTCGCCGCACGGACCGAGAACGACGGTGACCGTCACGGCGGTCTGTCGCTTCTGGTCGTGGAGCGCGATACGCCCGGTTTCCGGCGGGGTCGCAACCTGGACAAGATCGGCATGCACGCACAGGACACCGCGGAGCTGTTCTTCGACGACGCACGGATCCCGAAGGAGAACCTGCTCGGTGAACGAGGAGCCGGATTCCGTGCCCTGGTCACGAACCTGCCCCAGGAACGGCTGACGATCGCGGTCGCCAGTACGGCTGCGGCAGGCCGGGCGATCGAGCTCGCGCGGGAATACGTGTCCACGCGGACCGCCTTCGGGAAACCGCTGTCGGCCAACCAGAACACCCGGTTCACTCTGGCCGACGCGTATGTGCAGACCGAGGTCGTCCGTGCCTTCGTCGACGACTGCCTGTCACAGCACACGACCGGCGATCTGACCGCGGACCGAGCGGCGATGGCCAAACTCGCGGCGACCGAGGTCCAGGGACGGGTCGCCGACCGGTGCCTGCAGATGTTCGGCGGTTACGGCTTCATGGCCGAGTACCCCATCGCGAAAGCCTATGTGGACGCCCGCGTTCAGCGGATCTACGGCGGCGCCAACGAGATCATGAAGGAGATCATCGGCAAGTCCCTCTTCCGCTGAGGACTCCGAGGAGAACATCACCATGAAACGAACCATTTTCGACACCGAACACGAGCAGTTCCGCGACACGGTACGGGCGTTCCTGCTCAAGGAGGCCGTGCCGCACACGGCGGAGTGGGAAGCGGCGGGCGAGGTCGGGCGCGACTTCTGGACCGCGGCAGCGAATCAGGGCCTGGTCGGCTTCGCGGCACCCGAGGAGTACGGCGGCGCCGGCTTGCGGGACTTCCGGTTCAACGCCGTCCTGAACGAGGAGGTGGTCCGCACCGGAACCGTCGGCGACGGCTTCTCGCTGACCAACGACATCGTGTTGCCCTACTTCCTCGACATCACCTCTCCGGAGCAGCAGGAGCGGTGGCTGCCGGGCATCGTGAGCGGCGACACGGCGATCGCGATCGCCATGTCGGAGCCGGGTACGGGCTCGGACCTGCGTGCCATCAAGTCGACCGCCGTTCGCAGAGAAGGCGGTTGGAGTCTGAGCGGGTCCAAGACCTTCATCACCCGCGGCATCCAGGCCGACCTGATCATCGTGGCCGCACGGATACCGGAGGACGACGGTGGAGGTTTCGGTCTCTTCGTGGTCTCCGCCGACCAGGACGGATTCGAACGCGGCCGGAAGCTGGAGAAGATCGGGCGCAAAGCCCAGGACACAGCCGAACTCTTCTTCGAGGACGTACTGGTCTCCGACGCAGACGTTCTCGGCGAACCGGGCAAGGGGTTGCACTACATGATGCGCAACCTCGCCCAGGAGCGGTTGTCCATGGCGGTGGTGGCCGTCGCACAGGCCGAGCACGCCGTCGAGACCGCGGTCGCCTATGCGAAGGAGCGCAAGGCTTTCGGACAGCCCATCGGCAGCTTCCAGGCAAATCGGTTCACCCTCGCGGAACTCACCACTCAGGTGTCGATCGCGCGCGTGTTCGTCGACCGGTGTATCGAGGCGCAGAATGCCGGCGAACTGACCGCGGCAGAAGCGGCGGGCGCGAAGTTCTGGACCACCGAACTCGAATTCTCCGCTCTCGACACCTGCCTGCAGATGCACGGCGGGTACGGGTACATGGAGGAGTACGACGTCGCGCGACGCTGGCGCGACGCACGTGTGCAGCGAATCTACGGCGGCACCAACGAGATCATGCGCGAGATCGTCGGTCGCTCGCTGGGCCTGTAGAGGAAGTGAATCGGTGGTTGCCCGGGAAGGGGGTCGACCGGGCAACCACCGAGATCATGGGGTGGAGTCGACCACACCGTCGGCGAGCAAGGACTCGATCCGGGTCTCGGAGAACCCGGCAGCGAGGAGCACGTCGCGCGTGTCGGCCCCCGGCGCGCGTCGCGGACGGGGAACCGTGGGTGGTTGACCGTCGAAGCGCGGAGCGGGTGCGGGCTGGACGACGTCGTCCACGGTCACAAAGGTGTTGCGCGCCTGATGATGCGGATGTTCGATGGCCTCGGACATCGTCAGGACCGGCGCGTAGCAGGTGTTCCGCCCCGCGAACGCGGAGTCCAGTTCCGCGCGGTCGTGTTCCGCGACCCGCTTCTGCAGCACGATGCGGTAGTCGTCCCACCGTTCCGGGTCGAGGTGGTCGTGTCGCATCGCCTCCGGCAGTCCGAGGACATCGCACAGCTCCAGCCAGAACTGGTTCTCGATCGCACCGATACTGACCCACTTGTCATCTCGGGTTCGGTAGACGTCGTAGAAGAAGGCGCCGGTGTCGAGGAGGTTCGCACCCCTGTCCTCGACGAATGAGTCCTCGGCGCGATAGGAGTGGAACATGGCCATCAGCGCCGAGGCGCCGTCGATCATCGCCGCATCGACGACCCGTCCTCCGTGACCGGATCGCGCGGAGAGTATTCCGGCGAGCATGCCGAATGCGAGGAAGGTCCCGCCGCCGCCGAAATCACCCACCAGATTCAGCGGGGGAACCGGGGGTTCCCCCTTCCGGCCGATCTGATGCAGTGCCCCGGTGAGGGCGATGTAGTTGATGTCGTGTCCGGGGAGCTGGGCCATCGGGCCGGACTGTCCCCACCCGGTCATACGCCCGTACACGAGGTCCGGATTGACCCGTTGGCAGTCTTGCGGTCCCACGCCGAGACGCTCGGCGACACCGGGCCGGAACGTCTCGATGAGTCCGTCGGCGTCGGCGCACAGGCGGCGGACGACATCGGCACCCGCTTCGGTCTTGAGGTCGACCGCGATGTGCCTACGACTGCGGAACAGGATGCCGTGCCCGCCGACCGCCCACGGGTTTCCCCCGGGACGGTCGACGGTGATGACCTCGGCACCCATGTCCGCCAGCATCATCGCCGCGAACGGACCCGGTCCGATGCCTGCGAGCTCGATGATGCGCGTGCCGGCCAGGGGCGGGGTCGGTGACTCGCTCACTGCTTCACGACCACCGGCATGCCGCCCTTGTTCGCGGCGATGTCGGCGTGGACCTCGTCCGGGTTGGCCACCGCCATCTCCTTGCTCGCGCCATCGGGCAGCTTGATGGCGTCGTTGAACTGACGCAGCATCGTGAAGGCGGCCTTCTCGTCGTCGTGCGGCAGCATCCGTCCGACTCGATCGGCAAGGGACACCAGCGGACTGATGGTGGGCAGGATGTGCCTCCACCCGGTCTTCTCCACGCCGAGTGCGTCCATCACATGCGGGGGAATCCACGAGTGCAACAGTCCGTAGGCGAGCTTGAGCCTGCGCTCGTTGGTCATGAACTTCGCCACGGGGCCGGGTAGCACCTCGACGTCCCCGGGGGGATTCTCCACGCTGTATTCGATGATCGAATGCACGACATCGTGGCAGAGCTCGTCAGGCGGCAACTCGATGAGGGTGTGCAGGTCGGTCTTGCGGCGGGCGTCCTCGTAGTCCGTGTGCAGGATGTCCTCGGGGACACCGATGACATAGCCGACATAGCGGCTGAGGGCGAAGATGTCCTCGAGTTCGCGGTCGCTGTAACGGATCCCCGACGACTGGACCGCGTCGGTGAACTTGACGCCGAACTGTCCGGCCTGGGTGACCATGCTGTCGAGGTTGTTGATCGGGATGCCCCATCCGGCCCAGTCCCAGTGGTCGGATCGTCCCAGACTGTGCCGGACCGCGGCATGGATCATCCGGACCTTCGCGGTGAGCCGGAACCCCTCCTCGAATCGCTGCATCCCGCCCGGGGTGTACGCGGCCACCACGTACCGGAAACTCTCGATGAGTCGAGTGCCGACCTTGTCCTGCTCGCGGAGGCGTCCGCTGAACAGCACGGGACGCGTGGCGCTGTACATCGAGAACCCGCCGGCGATCGCACCCCAGGCGAGGACGGGCGGGACGATGGGCCCGGCCCGCCAGAACGCGACCGCGCCCCGGTAGAGCTGATCGAAATCCACCCATTCGGGAATGTGGTCGAGTTGATCGAAGAGCGCGACGAGACCCGGACTGGGGTCGTCGATGGCGTCGATCCCGTGGTCGAGCGCCTGATCGAACGTGCGCCAGGTCGAATTGTTCGACTTGTCCTTGAAATCGAGCATCGCCGCGTAGGCATAGTCGTCGGCGAGGAGGGCGTGATCGGTCAGCTTCTCGACCAGATCACGCCCGTACATCGCGATTGCTCTGTCCTTGTTGGCAATTCGTCCCAGATCGATGCCGCGGGGCAACCCGGGCGGCACGTCGAGGTCGCCACGAAATGACATCTTCTCCGTATGTGGCTCGGTGATGGTCATCGCGCCTCCTATGAATTCGACTCGGAACGTCGACCGCATGTGATCGCCGTTACAGCACAGGGTAGACCGTACTGAACACTATGTCTACACTCCCTGTATGGTCGCCCGTCGGCCTCGCCGCCGTCGATGCGGCGGCCCCAACGGATCGAGGAGTTCAGATGTCACAGTTGTCCGCGCAGGCCGGCGAAGGGTCGGTGTCGTCCGTGGATTCGTCGTCGTATGAGACGTTGCGTCAGCTGTTGTCGTCGCGGTGGAGCTGTCGCGCTTTCCGGTCGGAGGACGTGCCCCGGGAAGAGATCGACCGGGTGCTCGACGTGGCCCGAATGACGCCGTCCTGGTGCAACACCCAGCCCTGGCACGTCGACATCGTGAGTGGCGCGGCGACCGTGCGTCTCCGGGAGGCCCTTCGGGCCGCCATTTCCGAAGGGCCGACACAGAATCCCGACATCGAGTTCCCCGTGTCCTATCAGGGTGTGTATCAGGAGCGCCGCCGCGAGAGTGGACTGCAGCTGTATGCGAGCCTCGGGATCGACAAGTCCGACCGGGCTGGGTCGGCGCGACAGATGTTGCGCAACTTCGACTTCTTCGATGCGCCGCACGTCGCGATCGTCACGACCGAGGCCGCGCTGGGTCCCTACGGCGCCGTCGACTGTGGACTGTTCGTGAGCAATTTCGTCCTGGCGGCCCACTCCGCGGGGATCGCGACCATTCCGCAGGCGGCGCTGGCGGCGCAGGCGCCGGTCATCCGTGAGCAACTCGGGCTCGACCCCGGACGGCATGTGGTCATCGGGATCTCGTTCGGCTATCCCGACGACGACGCGCCGGTCAACTCCTACCGGACCGGTCGTCAGTCGACGTCCGAGGTCGCGACCTTTCATTGATGACCCACACTGCCACTGCGACAGTGCTTTACGGAGACAGCCCAGTGCTGATCACTTGCCGGGCGCGACCGCGCCCGTTCACGACCAGGAGATGACTCATGTTGACAACCCGAACGAGCTTCGTCGAGTCGATGGGCGCGGTCTCATGACACTGCGACACGTGCGAGTGCGTGACGGAGTCGAGATCGGTGTGCGCGAACTCGGTGACGGGTCAGGCGTCCTGCTCATCCACGGCTGGTCTCTCAGCAGCGAGGTGTGGGACCGGCAGATACGAGTGCTGGCCGAGAGCGGCCATCGGGTCGTCGCCATGGATCTGCGTGGTCACGGACGCTCGGACGCACCGCTGGACGGTTACGACATCGACTCTCTCGCCCGCGACGCCGCCGAGGTCATCGAACAGTGCGGGCTCGGCCCCGCTGCGGTGGTGGGCTGGTCGCTCGGCGGAATGGTCGCCCTTCGCCTGGCGTGCGAACGTCCCGATCTGGCGCGTTCCCTGGTTCTGGTGGCCACCAACGGAGTCGCGGCGGCCCGGTTCGAGGACTTTCCCTTCGGCGTACCCCCGGAAGGCCCCCTCGAGAGCCTGCTCGCGGCGGAGCACGCCGATCGGGTCACGTTGCGGCGTCGTGCCGTCGGCGACCCGTTCAAGGGCTCGCCGGACCGGCACGTCCTCGACTGGTTGCACCGCATCTCGCTGCAGACACCGAGCTGGGCCGGCCGCGCGGCGCTTCGAACGCTCATGTGCACCGAGCAGACGCGTCTGCTGGACGATCTCTCGGTACCGGTCACGCAGATCATCGGTACGGCGGACCCCGCGTTGTCGGTTCGCGGTGCGCGATGGGTGCGTGAGCGGCTCGGCAGCACTCTCGTCGAGTTCGATGTCGGGCACTATCCGATGCTGGAGTGTCCGGACGAATTCGACGCGGCGCTGCTGAGCGGGGTCCGATCGGTGCAGGCCCCGGTCGGATGACGCCGAGTGGCGACAGACGTCATGTCCGGACATCGAGTATGATGGCGAGATGACTTCGAGTTCCTTCGTGCGACGGCGCCCCCGTGACTACGACGGAAGCTCCCCGGCGGAACTCGCGGTGTTCAAGGCCACGGAGGAGCTTCTGACCTCCACGTCTCTCCAGGATCTGACCGTCGCGCAGATCCTGGAGACGGCCGGACTCTCCCGGGCCAACTTCTATCACTACTTTGCCAACAAGTACGACGTGCTGGTGGCGCTTCTGGGACAGGTGTTCGACGAGTCGTACGGGAACGACGCGCCATGGTCCACCGATCCCGGACGAGACCGGGCTCGCAGCATGGGTTCGAGTCTCGAGCACACGCTCGAGATGTGGTCGCGGCACGGCGCGGTCATCTGTGCGGTCATCGAGCACATGCACAGCAAGCCCGCGGTCGCCGCTGCCTGGCAACGGATGTTCGAGCAGTTCGTCTCGGCGGTCGCCGAACAGATCAAGTTCCTCCGAGCGGAGGGTCGTGCGCCGGATGGCGCCCCCGCCGACATGCTCGCCGCGATGCTGGTCGGCGGTTCCGAGCGGGCCTTCTACGTCAGCACGCGTGGGCTGGACGACCGGCTCCCCGCCGCGGCGAGCGTCACCACGTCTCTGAGTGCGATCAACGAAGCGGCCATCTACGGCGGCCGAACGGCACAGCGGGCGAAGCGGAAGAAGGCGGGACGTCCGGTCGACACCGCGCGAGAGCTGTTGCCTGCCGCCCAGGATGCGCCGGCCGAGACCGAGACGGCGCAGAACATCCTCCAGGCCATGCGGGAACTGCTGCTGACCGAGACGCTCGCGCAATTGTCTGTCGCCAAGATCCTGAAGCACTCCAACACCTCTCGGGCGTCGTTCTACTTCTACTTCCGTAGCAAGGAAGACGCCTTCGTCGTGCTGTTCCGGGAGGCGGCCAAGGACATCGTCTCGGCGTTGACCGCGGTCGCCGACGTCGACCGTCAGGACCCGTCTGCCCTCCTCGAGCAGGTCGGGCAGTGGCTGCACCTCGACGGTTACGCGGGCGCCGTCATCAAGAACGCCGTCCACGAATGGCCGCGCCTGCCCGAACTGCGCGCCGAATACCTCGCGGCGATGAATGCCATGGAGACGACTCTGGAGTCGATCATTCTCACCGATCGCGAACGAGGACTGGCGCCGGACGGCCCTCCCGCACGCGAGTACACCGCCACACTCCTGTGGACCATCGAGCGCACGATCGCGGGTTCACTGGCCGGCGAGGCGCATCTCACCGACATCGACGCGGTCACCGACATGGTGGCCAGGTTCATGTACGCGGCCATCTACGGAACCCGTTGAGATACAGCGGAACCCGCTGACATCGTCCGAAGCCGCCGAACCTCGGCGGAGTCTGATGCGCGGGCGCGCTCAGGATCTCGGACGCGATGCGAATCGCGTGATCGCGGAGCGGAAACGGTCTCCGTCCACCAGTGCGGTCTGTCCTGCGATCTCCGACTCGAACGAATCCTCGAGGCGGTGGAGGAATGCGACGTTCAGGCTGGCCTTGGTCGCGGCGTAGGCGTCGGTGGGCCCGGATGCGAGTTCTCGGGCGAGGGCCTCGGTGTGGCCGGACAGATCGTCGTCATCGACCACCGCGTCGATCAAACCCCATGCCAGCGCGGTGTCGGCGTCGATTCGCTCTGCGAGCAGGGCCATCCGGGATGCGCGGCCGAACCCGACTCGAGCCCCGACGAGGAGTGATGCCCCGCCGTCGAGGGTCAGTCCCACTTTCGAGAACGCCAGTGCGAAGGACGACGACCGTGCGCCGACGACGTGGTCGCACGCGACCGCCACGGCGCACCCGACCCCCGCGGCCGCGCCGTTCACGGCTGCTATGACGGGTTTCGGCATCTCGCGCAGCCGACGGACGATCGGGTTGTAGAACCGGGTGAGCTCGCGCTCCGTGCGCGGCGCCAACCGGACGTGCGGACCGATCTCATCGAGCGCGAGATCGGCGCCCGCGGAGAATGCGCGACCTCGCCCGGTGATCAGGACACACCGCACCGCGTCGTCCTCCGCGGCCGCGACGACGGCGTCGAGGAAGTCCCGCTGGAGCGCGTCGTCGAATGCATTGAGCGAGGCGGGCCGCGACATCGTCAGGCGAGCGACCCCGTCGCCCGTCGCGGTCTCGAGTGTCTCGGTGTGCGAGGTGACGGTCCAGTCGATCATACGTGTCACCATAATCCAGACGTTGCATCCAGACAATTTGTATGCTGGTCGGGACAATCGTCCCACTCGGGCCGCCCGAGTGATTGACATCACGTCTGAACACTATGTACGCTCACCGCACATCCAGCTGAGGGCCAGGTCCTCGAAGCACGTAGAAAGCGACGATCACCGATGAGCGTTACCGAGATATCGACGAGCGAGGCGCGCAGTGAGCCGGGTGCGGCTCTGGCGCTGGCGCGCAGGGCATTCGACAGCGGTCGGACGAGGCCGCTGTCGTGGCGGGTCGCGCAGCTCGAGGGACTGCTGCGGTTCATCGACGAGTGCGAACCGGCGATCGCGGCCGCGATCGAAGCCGATCTCGGGCGCGGGCACATGGCGACCTTCATGGCCGACGTCGCACCGGTCCGCCACGAGATCCGGCACACCCTCGCGCATCTGGGTCGTTGGGTGAAGCCCGAGAAGGTCCGGATGAGTGCGGCGACCGCGCCGGGAAAGGCATGGGTGGTCTCGGAGCCGAAGGGTGTCGCGCTCATCCTCGGCGCCTGGAACTTCCCCCTCCTGCTGACCTTGCACCCGTTGGTGAGTGCGCTCGCCGCCGGTAACGCTGCGGTGGTCAAGCCGTCCGAACTCTCGGCCGCCACCGCACGGCTGCTGTCCGAGCAGCTGCCGCGGTACCTGGACACCGAGGCCGTTTCGGTCGTGCTCGGTGACGCGGAGGTCAGTGCCTCACTCGCCGCCCAGCCCTTCGATCACACGTTCTTCACCGGCTCGACCTCGGTCGGCCGGGCTGTCATGGAGGCGAGTGCCCGCCATCTGACCCCGGTCACGCTGGAGTTGGGCGGGAAGAGCCCCGTGATCGTCGCGGCGGATGCGGACCTCGACGTCGCCGCGCGTCGAATCGCCTGGGCGAAGTCGGTGAACGCCGGCCAGACGTGCACCGCCCCGGACTATGTCCTCGTCGAGGAGTCGGTGCGGCCGGCGCTGGTCGGGCGGTTGCTCGAGGAGCTGCCGCTGCGCGCCGCCTACGACACCACCCGCATCGTCAATCAGCGTCACGTCGACCGACTGCGGCGCGTTCTCGGCACGCACGGCGGTGAGCAGTACGGCGGCGAGATCGACGATGCCAAGCGAACCATCAAGCCGGCGCTGGTCACCGACCCCGATCTCGGCTCGGAGCTGATGCAGGAAGAGATCTTCGGTCCGATCCTGCCGCTCGTCTCGGTCCCCGACGTCGCCGCCGCGGCCGCGTTCGTCAACGCGCGACCCAAACCCCTTGCGCTCTATCTCTTCACCGAGTCGAAGGCGGTCGAGGAGTTCGTGGTAGAGCAGACGTCGTCCGGTTCGGTCGTGGTCAACCACCTGCTGTATCAGCTGCTGGTGCCGGAATTGCCGTTCGGCGGAGTCGGCGCATCGGGTATGGGGAACTACCACGGCAAGAACGGGTTCGACACATTCAGTCACCGGAAGTCGGTCCTGAGCAAACCCGCCCGCCCGGACCTCGCCGCAACCTATCCGCCGTACGGACGCTCCATGGAGAAGGTCCTCCGGCGATTGATGGGCTGATGAACTACAAGGATTAGGTATTGCGTGATCGACCGCGGGCGAACGCGAGGATTTGTCCGTGTGTCCGCACAGGTGCCGTGCCCGGCACGGCTCCTGTGCGGATTCCGGGGGGTCTGGGTTTCGCATGGGGTCTGAACTGGTCATATGGCCGACGCCGAAGCCGGGTCGTGGGGCGTTGGCGAGGCCCGTCGGAATGGCAGAGCTGCTGACACTTGACGAGATACGTCTTATGTCTGCTAGCCTCTTAACGATCGCAAGTGGCGGGGATCACAGTAGTTGAGCTAAAGGCTTTAGGCCACATGTCACGCGCGCCTCAGCCCGGTGGCGCGCACCGCGAGCGTCGCGCGGCCCGGCAGGTGGCGGCCGGTTGTGGCGCAGAAAACCGAGGCGGACGCGGTATCCGCGAGAATTCGAGAGGATCCAAATGACTGTCAGTGCTCTGGGGGAGCGCAGTCCGGGAATCAGATCGGCCGAGGCCCTCCGCAAGGTGGGCGGCGGCGTGATCGACCGGATCACCCGCAGTCTGGCGACCATCGGTCGCTCGGCGCGACTGGCGATGGAGATGATCCGCTTCGCGATCACCGACGCGATCTCGATGCGTCTGGCCGGCGCCGAGGTGATCGATCAGATGTGGAAGCTGTTCAAGGTCACCGCACTCCCGGCCCTGCTCATGGCGGTCCCGATCGGCGCGGAGGTCTCGGTCCAGGTCGGTGGCGTCATGGACCAGGTCGGCGCGAACTCGCTCGCCGGCGCAGCCTCCGGCCTGGGTGTCGTGAACCAGGGCGCGCCCATGGCGGCCGGCCTCCTGATGAGCGGCGCCGCGGCATCGGCGATCGCCTCGGACCTCGGCGCGCGGTCCATCCGGGAGGAGATCGAGGCGATGCGGGTCATCGGCGTCAATCCGGTCCAGCGGCTCATCGTGCCCCGATTCCTGGCGATGCTCGCCATCGCCCCGGCCTTGTGCGTCATGATCATCGCGTCGGGTGTCGCTGCCGGACTGGCGATCTCGGCCAATGTGAACGACGTGGTCCCGGCCAGCTTCTGGCAGTCCTTCGGAACCTTCGCGACTCCGACGGACTTGATGTTCTCCGTGCTCAAGTCGGTCCTGTTCGCGTTCATCGTCGTGGTGATCGCCAGCTTGCGGGGACTGGAGGCGAAGGGTGGCCCGAAGGGTGTCGCCAACGCGGTCAACGCCTCGGTTGTCCTCAGTGTCCTGTGCATCTTCATGACGAACATGGCGGTCAGTCAGCTGCAGGCCATGTTCTTCCCGGCCCGATTGGCGTGACGCGATGACGACAGAAGCCCTCTCACGACCGAGCATCGTGGCCCGTGTCGGCCGATCGGTGAGCGATCGATTCACCGCCGCGTTCGCGACCTTCGGCCAGATCGTCTTGTTCGTGGGCAAGACATTCGCCTTGCTGCCCACGACGATCCGGCACTACCGCAAGCAGACGATGAAGACCATGAACGACATGGCATGGGGTAGCGGTTCGATCATCGTCGACGGTGGCGTGGTCAGCCTGATGTTCTTCCTCGGGATCGCCGTCGGGTCGGTCGTCGCGATCATGGCCTTCATGGCGTTCGACCTGCTCGGCTTCGGCGCCCTCACCGGGATCATCAACTCGTTCGGCAACATCCGTGTCGTCGCGCCGATCATCACCGGTATCGGGTTCGCGGCTCAGGCGGGCTGCCGCATGACCGCCGAGATCGGCGCCATGCGGATCTCCGAGGAGATCGACGCCACCGAGACCATGGGTCTGCGCGCCATCCCGTTCGTCGTCGGGACCCGGCTGATCGGCGGGATGCTCGTGGTCTTGCCCAGCTATCTCATGGCCCTGGTCGTCAGCTTCCTGACAGGTGGGCTGATCGTGAAGCTCTTCCACGAACAACCCGAGGGGACCTACGACCACTACTTCGCCCAGTTCGTGTCGATACCCGACTTGTTGGCGTCGGTCGCCAAGGCACTCATCTTCTGCGCGGTCATCACCATCATCCACTGCTACTACGGGTATTTCGCCTCCGGTGGACCGGCGGGTGTCGGGGCTGCGTCCGGACGGGCGATCCGCGCGAGTCTCGTTGCCATCGTTGTTCTCAATTTCCTCATGACCGTGGCCATCTGGGGCCTCAATCCGGTCCTTCCGTTCAGGGGTTGATGTGTCGTCTTACAGCAGTCAGGACTTCATCCGCGGGGATGCTCGAGGCCAGACCCGGACTCTCGTGTACGCCGGCATCGCCGCGGTCGCGGTGCTCGTGGTCATCGTCACGGTGTTCGCTGTGGTGTACCCCCGGGCCACCGCGCCCAAGGGCACCGACCTGCACCTCGTGTTGCCCGCCCTCGGACCCGGCGTGGACACCGGAAGCCGAATCCTGTTGCGCGGCGCGGAGGTCGGTGAAGTCACGGCCATCGACTCCACCGATCCCGACGTCGTACACGTCGATGTGGTGCTCGATGCCCAGGCCGCGGAGAGCCTCACCGATTCGTTCGAGGTCGACTACCGGCCGCAGAACTACTTCGGCGTCACCGCGGTGAACCTGATCGCGATGCCGGGCGGGGCGCAACTCTCCGACGGGCAGACCGTCCGCCGTTCCGCGGCGCCCGACTTCACGATGTCGACCATGATCGAGCGGAGTTCGATCGTCGTGGACGGGACCCTGACGCGGGACATGATCGACAGCCTCGACGAGGTGATGCGGTACGCCGACGGTCTCTCGCCGCTGATCGAGACCGCGATCATCTTCACGGACAAGGTGGCCCGAACCCAGCGGCACATGCCCAGCACGCTGCTGCGCGAGATGAACGACCTCGCCGAGGCGTTCCCGGGATTCAACCGGGAGGCCATGAAGAGTCTCTACGCGATCACCGAGAGCGTCTTCAACAAGATGCCGGACGGGTCGCGCGGCGTCGACGAGGCCTATCACGACCTGATGAACCGATCACTGAACGTGGCCTCCGGTGGGCTGTTCGGCGCGGCCGGAACGCTCCTCGCGTCGCACGCGACGGATCTGACGCCCCTGGTCACGTCGTTCAAGTACCTGATCGACCCGGTGCCGCAGATGATCGGCGGCGGCGCGTCGATGGCGAAGACACGAAAGGCAATCGAACAGTTGCGCAACAGTTTCAGAGGCGACGACGCGAGCAAGACGCTGCAACTGCGCCTCCTGCTCGACAGTGTCCCCGCAGTCTCGGGTCCGCTGGAGAAGATGCGTGCAGTCGGCCCACGTGCAGGAGGAAACTGAGATGGCATCTCGCAGCACAGTTGTCGCCGGTGCCAAGGTCGCGGTGGTCGCAGCGGTGACGGTCATGCTGTTCGTGCTCGTCGTGAACGCCATGCGCAATCCGGTGGATGCCAGTGTGGTCACCTACCGTGCCGACTTCACCGACGCATCGGGTCTCCACGACAACGGCGACGTCCGATTCCGCGGGAAGCGGATCGGCAAGATCATCTCGGTGGACCTCGAACGCGATGACGACGGAAAACCCTACGCAAGCGTCGAGTTCACCATGGATGACAGTCAGAAACTGACGTCGACCTCGACCCTGGCGATCAAGTACCAGAATCTCACCGGCGTGCGGTATCTGGACCTGCAGCCCGGTGAGACGACGGGGCGCATGGTGAGCCATGCGACAACAGCGCAGACCGTCCCGTCCTTCGACATCACATCGCTGTTCAACGGTCTCCAGCCGGTGCTGACGACGATGAACGCCGACGAGGTCAACCAGTTCAGTGAGAACGCCATCGCCCTGCTCCAGGGTGACGGCAGTGGACTCGGGCCGATGCTGGAGAGCACGCAGAAGCTGGCGAGGTTCGCCGAGAACCGTCAGCAGCTCATCTCGACGCTGACGTCGAATCTGGCCCGTATCGCCGACACGATGGGCGGCCGGTCGCCCCAGGTCATGGGCTTCCTGGAGGCGGTCGATCTACCGATCAGCAATGCCATGACCGTGCTGGACGAGTTCGCGGTGACCGCGAGCGCCGGCCCCGCACTGTTCGAACCGATCGAGAGGCTCCTGGTGGCGCTCGGTGTCAACGAGGAATTCGACGTCGACGTGTTCCTGAAGACCACCTTCTCGTCCATCCAAGAAGCGTTGAAGTCCTTCCAGCTGATGCCGAACGCACTCGCCGGACTGCGCGGCATCGACACCCATGCATCGTTCAGCAAGCAGTGCGCCAACGGACGCGCACACATCCCGTCCGACGTCCGAATCCTGATGACCGGCAGCGAGGTGGTCCTGTGCAATCGATGAACCAGAAAGGGATTCGCAGGTTCACGTCGAACGACGGCGTACTCGGCGTGGTCGTACTCGTGGTGGTGGTGGCCCTCCTCGGCACCCTTGCGATCATCTACCTGCGCCCACCGGGCCAGAAGACGATCACCTTCGAGGTCACCGATGCGTCGGCGATCGAGACCGGTCAGGACATTCGCGTCGCGGGCATCAGCATCGGCAAGGTCTCCGAGGTGGCCCTCCAACCCGACCGGGTGAAGGTCACCGCACGGATAGACGAAGAGACCTTCGTGGGTGACCAGACGAAGATGGAGGTCCGGATGCTCACACCGGTGGGCGGATACGCGATCACCATGATCCCGCTCGGTCGCGAAGAACTGAAGTCCCCGATCCCGACCGGCCGGGTGACGGTGCCGTACTCGATCGGTGACGTGATCCAAGCCGTGCCCAGCACGACCGACACGGTCGACACCACCGAGGTCAATGCGAACCTGGATCAGGTCGCCGGCGCCCTGGACGGAAACGACACCTCGCTGCGTTCGATCGTGAACGGGCTCGAGTCGGTGACCTCAGTGTTCGACCGACAGCGCGGCCAGGTTCACCAGATCGCCTCTCTCGCCTCCGAATACCTGCAGACGTTCAACGGCAACCGGGAGTTCGTCTTCGAGCTGATCCGCAAGATCGACATGGTCGTGAGCACCTACCACGTGAACTCCGCGGGCTTCAACTACGCCTACAAACTGTTCGCGAACGTCCTCATGAAGCTGGCCCCGTTCATGCGGTTCTACCTCAACCACAGTGAACTGGTCTCCACTCACGTGAACCAGATGAAAGACACGATCATCCGCCTGCAACAACAACTCGGGCCGGCCATCGACGGTCTGGTGGCGACGCGGAAGAAGCTGGCGCAGTGGATAACACCCGAAGGCATGCGGCAGGTCGGGGGCGGCACCCTGTGGACCGAGAACGTGTGCATCCCCATCCCCGGAAGGAACTGCTGATGAGAGCGATCGTTGGCTCCTCGAAACGGCGGCTCGCCATCTCGCTGGGGACCGTGGTGGTGTTGCTCGGCGTGATCACCACGATCGGATTGACGTCGGCAGGCGCCACCGGCGTCGACGACAGTGCGCCCGGCGGTGACGGGTTCTGCGTCGACATCGCGGACACGATCGGTCTGTACGAGGGAAACCCGGTGACACAGATGGGCATCCGGGTCGGAACCATCGATCGGATAGAGAGCCGAGGTGACCATGTACGGGTCACCTTCGCCCTCGATCCCGGTCGCACGTACCCAGCAGACGTCAAGGCGGTGACCAGATCCAAGTCGCTGCTGGCCGACCGGAGTCTGGAGCTGGTGGGCAACTACACCGGTGGACCGGCCCTCGAGGAGGGTACGTGCGTGGGCGTGGAGAACTCGTTCACCCCCAAGAGCATCTCCGAGGTCGCCGCGTCGGCATCGGACTTCCTGAAATCGCTGTCCGACAACGGTGGCGACGACCTCGAGACGGCTCTCGACGGCGCCGACCGAGCTTTTGCCGGGACCGGCCCGCAGGCGGCACGGATGTTCGAGAACGCGGCCCGCGCGGCGCAGAATCCCGACGCATTCGTCGCCGACATCGGTTCGTCCATCAGGGACATGGCACCGCTGACCGACGACGCCGTGAAGAACTGGGATCAGATCATGTCGATCATGAACCAGATGCCCTCGGTCACCCAGCTCGGTACGACCCTGTTCTACGACGTCGCGAGGTTCTGCCGAGGGATCGGTTGGACGATCGCGCTGATGTACGACATCCAGCGCAATTACGGCGAGGACATCCTGTGGCCGCTGCTCCACGGACCGGTGGAGGACATCATCGCCTACGGCGCACAGCGGGCTCCCGAACTCGGGCAACTCGTGGCCATGACACCGTCGGTCGCCGCCGCCATGCGCGAACAGGAGTCGGTCTCGGGCGCGCTCTCGGTGCCTTATGTGGCGCCGAAGATCGACGTCGGGGGCGGCAAGTCGGCACCTGTCAACGCACTGTCCATCCTGTTGCAGAAGGCAGGTCTCCAGAAATGATCGGTAGACGAACCGTGCTCGGTCTGGCCGCGATGCTCGCACTCGTGGTCGGGCTCACCGGCTGTTCGGCGCTGAGTCCCAACCGGCTGCCGTCGGTGAAGAGCAGTGTGCCGCTGGACTATCAGGTGACACTCCAGTTCGCGAGTGTGCTCAATTTGCCGGACGGGGCCGACGTCATGATGAACGGCATCCAGGTCGGCCGGGTGCAATCCACCGAGACCACCGACGATGGCGTCGACGTGGTGGTCGGACTGACCGACGACCGCCCGGTCCCCGCGGATTCCTCGGCGATCATCCGGCAGAACACGCCGCTCGGCGACACCTACCTGGCATTGCAACCGCCGGCGGGAGGCGGTGGTGAGCTGCTGCGCGACGGCAGCGTCATCCCGAGCGACCGTACGATATCGCCGCCGCCTCTCGAGGACACCATCGCTGTCCTCGCGTACTTCATCAACGGCGGCAGCATCCAGAAGGTCCAGGACACCATGGCGACGCTGAACCGCACGATGCCGCCGGTCAAGGACGTGCGCAAGATCGCGAGCACGGTGTCGAAGGACCTCGACGATCTCTCGCGCAACACCGGGCAACTGGACCGCACACTGAACAGCCTGAACGCGGTCGCCGGGTCCTTCTCCGACAGCCGGAACGAGATCGAGAACGTGTTCTCCGAGCAGGCCGAGCACTATTGGAAGACGGTGTCCTACTCGCTGGTTCGCCACATCAGCACCCTCCTGCCCTCGGTGGGGTCGGTGTTCACCGGCGGCCTGTTCCTCGTACCGCTGCTGAACTCGACGGCCGATGCCGCCGAGGCCGGTCGTGGGATGTGGGACCAGGCGCCCGCGACCGGGACGGCGATGGCGAAGTTCCTGGAGGACACGCTCATCCCGTTCGCGAAGAGGCCGTCGGTCAACATCGCCTCGGTGCAGGCCCCCTCGGTGCAGGCGGCCGGCAAGAAGGAACTGCTGGGCGACGCGAAGATGCTGCTGCGCATGTTGGGAGCGATCCGATGATCACCAAGACCAGGGTCTCGGTGGTGGCCATGCTGGCCATCGCGGGGCTGTCGATCGCCTACATACTCAGTGTCGGACTGCACGTGAACTCGCCCTCGGCCCGGCACGCGACCATCACGGTGCCCGACACGAACGGGATCCTCGTGGGTTCCCGAGTTCTGTTGCGCGGCATCGAGGTCGGTCATGTCACCGAGATCTCGCAGTCCTCGCGCGGCGCCGAGATCACCTGGAACTACGACGAGACGGAGAACATCCCCGTCGAGAGCAACTTCCGCGTGGACAATCTCTCGGCGCTCGGGGAGGCCTATGTCGCGGTGATGCCGACGACGTCCGGCGGTCCCTACCTGGCCGACAACGCCTACATCGAGGGCGAGAACGTCTCCAACGCGGCCACTTTCAAGGACCTGTCCGAACAGGTCACCGAAGTGCTCGGACAAACCGATCCGGACAAGGTCCAGCGTGTGTTCGCCGAGCTCGACATGGGACTGCCCGACGGGATCGAGGTCATCGAGGACCTCAACAAGGTGGGACGTCTGCTGACAGCCGAGTTCACGGCTCGTGCTGACGAACTGACCACGTTGCTGGCCACGATGCAGCCGCTGCTCATGCGCTCGGAGGCGATCCCGGGGCTGATGCGCGCGACAACGCCGCACCTGGCCGGCTTCGGAATCGGTTTCGCCGAACTGGAGTCGGGCGTCAAGGACGCCATCGACTGGAGTGGGCCGATGTACACGGGTATCACCCAGGGGGCGACGCCACTCGTCGCGGCCTTGCAGAAGTTCCTCGACGACAGCGGTGCGGACCTCAAGATCATCGGTGACAACCTGTTACCCGCCACCCGGTCGGGTGCGGCAGCGCTGCGGACCGTCGACGTCGGCAGGGTACTGGACAACGTGATCAACGCGACCGATTCCGGGGCAGTGGAGATCCGCATCCCGGCAGGGGGGTGACGGTGACCGACCCCGCAAGAGCGAGCGGGATTCCCTCAGCGGACGTGACAAACGTTCCGACACAAGCCAACCAGCAGAGATCGACAGGAGATCGGCGATGACGAAGACCATCACTTCCGACACGGACACCGAGGCCGACAAGACCGAGGCCGACAAGAACGAGAACACGACGCCGGCAGACTCGGGGACTACCGAGAAGGCCGTCGGCGAGGACACCGGCTCGACCGCGGCGGAGCGCAGCGAACGCACGCCGGACAAGAAGCCTGCCGGCCGGTCGGTGTCGTTGAGATCCATCGTGATCGGTGCCGTCGCGGTGCTCGTCATCGCTGCAGTGGCGCTGTTGGGTTGGCAGTGGAAGAGCGCGTCGGACGAGGTCGGTCGATTGGAGGCGACCGCGGCCGACAATGCTGCGGCCGAGAAGGTCGCGCTGGACTACGCCACCGGCGCCGCCGACATGAGCTTCGAGAACCCCGACGAGTGGCGGACCCTGCTCACCAAGGGCACGTCCCCCGAACTCTCGGAACGACTTCGGCGTGCGTCGACCCAGATGGAACAGCTGCTGCGCCCGCTGCAGTGGTCCTCGACGGCGCAGCCGATCGCGGCCAAGGTCGAATCGGTCGACGGCAACACGTACCAGGTCGTCGCTTTCGTCAACGTGCAGACGAAGAACGTCCAGGCCCCGTCGGGAATCGAGTCCACCGCGACCTACCGGGTGACTCTCGACAAGAGCCAGAACTGGCTGATCACCGCGATCAGCAGCACGGGATCGAATCTGGATGCCGAGACCCCGGGAAATGAAGCTCCCGGCGGCGAACCGTCGATCCCCGGGAATCCGCCCGCCGGGCAACCCGCACCCGCCGACCCGCCGGTCCCGGGCAACTGACGACGAGATCTGGAGGAAGACAATGGGTGTTGAGGTCAGTGTCGAGGGGCTCACGAAGTCGTTCGGTTCGCAGAACATTTGGCGTGATGTGTCGCTGACCCTGCCGGAGGGGGAGGTTTCGGCGCTGCTGGGTCCTTCGGGTACCGGTAAGTCGGTGTTTTTGAAGACGTTGATCGGTTTGCTGCATCCCGAGCAGGGGTCGGTGATCATCGATGGCACCGACATCACGCAGTGTTCGGCCAAGGAGCTCTATGAGATCCGCAAGCTGTTCGGTGTGTTGTTCCAGGATGGTGCGCTGTTCGGGTCGATGAGTTTGTTCGACAACATCGCGTTCCCGCTTCGTGAGCACACGAAGAAGAAGGAGAACGAGGTCCGCGACATCGTGATGGAGAAGATCGACTTGGTCGGTCTGACCGGTGCCGAGGACAAGCTTCCCGGTGAGATCTCCGGCGGTATGCGCAAGCGTGCCGGTCTGGCGCGGGCGTTGGTGCTGGATCCGCAGATCATTCTGTGTGATGAGCCGGACTCGGGTCTGGATCCGGTGCGTACGGCCTATATCAGCCAGTTGTTGATCGACATCAATGCGCAGATCGATGCGACGATTTTGATCGTGACGCACAACATCAACATCGCGCGGACGATTCCGGACAACATCGGCATGTTGTTCCGCAAGGAGTTGGTGATGTTCGGTCCGCGTGAGCAGTTGCTGACCTCGGAACAGCCGGTGGTCAAGCAGTTCCTCTCCGGTGATCGGTTCGGTCCGATCGGTATGTCCGAGGAGAAGGACGAGGCTCTGGTGGCCCAGGAGGCCGCGATGGCGGCCGCGGGTATCTCCGGCGGTGGTACCAAGGAGGACTTCACCGAGATCATCCCGCAGGTGCAGCCCAATCCCGGTATGCCCGAACGCAAGGCGATGGCCCGTCACCGCGAACGCGTACACGCGATGCTGCCCGACCTGCCGCCGAGTGCCCAGGAGGCGATCCGGCGCAGCCAGGAACAAGAAGACCAGATCCGCGGTGAGAACCGTGCGCACGCCGCCGACGTCGCGAGCCGCCGACGAGACGATCGGGTCTGGCAGGACGCACCCACCGAGGTGCTCCCGCGCGTCTGACGCCATCCGGCCGCAATCCACGAGGGGTGGATTGCGGCCGGTAATCTATTGAAGTTAGATTTGACGTGACGGTCGCCCGCCGTCTCGTCGAACTGGAGGCAGGCCCCTGATGACCATCGATCCCCGCACGCCCGTCCTCGTCGGTGGTGGACAGATCACCGCTCGCGACGGCGGCGTCGAGCCGGTCGACCTGATCGCACGTGCGGCGCGCGAGGCGGCTGCCGAAGCGGGGACGATGCGCCTCCTGGAACTGATCGACTCCGTCCGCGTGGTCGGCCTGCTCTCGTGGCGCTATCGCGACCCCGGTGCCCTGGTGGCCGAACGGATCGGAGCACATCCACGGCACACCGGATACACCGGGAACGGTGGGAGTACGCCACAGGTGCTGGTCAACGGCGCTGCCGAAGACATCGCCGCGGGCCGCGCCGATGTGGTCCTCATCGGCGGTGGCGAGGCCTGGCGTACGCGGATGAAACTCCGCGCCAGAGGGGAACGGCCGGAATGGACGCGACAGGACGACTCGACCCCGTCCGCGCCGATCATCGTCCCGGATGTACCCATGGAGGCCGAGAGCGAGCGGCGGATCGGGCTGGACCGGCCGTCCTTTGTCTACCCGCTGTTCGAGCAGGCTCTGCGCATCGGGGCCGGCAGGAGCATCGCGGACCACGAGAAGGTGCTCGGCGAGCTGTGGTCGTCGTTCAGCGAGGTGGCCGCCGGCAATCCGCACGCGTGGACACAGCGGAACTACGCGGCGGAGGAGATCGTGACCCCGACCGACGCCAACCGTCTGATCGCTTCTCCTTACCCGAAGTTGCTGAACTCCAACAACATGGTCGATCAGGGTGCGGCGTTGCTGATGTGCTCCGTCGAGACCGCGCAGCGCCTGGGGGTGCCGACCTCGTCCTGGGTCTTCCCGCACAGCGGGACGGAGTCCAAGGACACCGACGCGGTCGCGGCGCGTCCCGCGCTCGACGGTTCGGCGCCGATCCGGATCGGCGCCGCCCGGGCGCTCGAACTCGCGGGGGTCGGAATCGGCGACATCGAGCACCTCGACATCTACTCGTGCTTCCCCTCGGCCGTCCAGGTCGCCGCTGCCGAGATCGGGGTTCCGACAGATGATCCCGGTCGTCCGCTGACGTGCACCGGTGGGCTCACCTTCGCAGGCGGTCCGTGGAACAACTACAGCACGCACGCGATCGCCACGGTGGCCACTCGGCTGCGCCGGTCGCCCGGCACCTTCGGCATGGTGACCGCGAACAGCGGCTACCTGACCAAACACGCCTTCGGCGTGTACTCGACCGAGCCGCCCGCCGCCGGCTTCCGTCGGCACGACGTCACCGAAGCGGTGCATCGGGTATGGGCAGGTGCCGAGCGGCCGGTCGAGGTGGTCGATTCCCACGAGGGTGTCGCCGAACTCGAGACCTGGACCGTCGCTTATGACCGCACCGGCGTTCCCGAGCGGGCGTTCGTCGCCGGTCGCGTTCCCGGTGACGGTCGCACCCTGGCGGTGGTCACCGATACCGGTGACCTGGATGAACTCGCGAGCACCGAGGCGCAGGGGCGACGCGTGCGCATCGCCGCCGACGGCTCCGCGCATCTCGATTGACGACATATAACTAACGCCGTAAGGTTTATGGCGATGACGACGAACAGTGATCCGGCGGTGAGGAGAGACACGATGAGCGAACTGGATGACTTCCGGGCGCGCTACGAGCGGCACGTCGGCCATGTGGTCGACGGAGACATGAAAGCCGCGGTGGCCGAGATGATCCAAGAGAACATCCCGGCGGTCTTCGACGGCGTCGACGTCCCGCGCGGGGCGGTGGACGGGCACCGGATCGTCGGCGTCCGGGCCGACGGCGACCGCATGATCGGGGAGACGGTCTACACCACGGAGGGGCGCGAGATCGGCCTGCGCTCGATCTGGGAGCGTCGGGACGGCGAATGGCTCGCCGGAGCCCTGGAGAACTTCGCACCCGAGTCGGTGCGATGACCGCCGTCGACGTTCCCTGGGGGCCCGCCGCGGGCGGGCTGGATCAGCCGTACTGGGACGGGCTGACCGAGCGCGAGTTGCGCCTGCAGCGCTGCCGCAGCTGCTCGACCTGGATCTGGAGCCCCCAGTCGGTGTGCGGCAACTGCCACTCGCTCGACATAGGCTGGGAGGCAGTCGAACCCGTCGGCACGATCTACAGTTGGAGCCGAAGCTGGTATCCCTACATCCAGGAGCTGTCCGACCGGCTGCCGTATGTCAGCGTGCTCGTCGAACTGGACAACGCGGGTGCTCGGCGCGTCCTCGGCCTGCTGACCGACGATCCCGAACGCACTCCACACATCGGCGATCGCGTCGTCGGGGTCTTCGAGGAACGCGACGGTGAACCGTGGCCGCTTCTCCGTTGGCAACGGGCCGAGTCGAACGACGGGGGGCGTAGATGAGCAACGGAATCCGTGGTGGCGCCGCAGTCGTCGGTGTCTCCGAGGCGCACTACAAGCGCGGGCAGTCGCCGTTCACCGAACAGCAGATGACGATCCGGGCGATCCTCGACGCCTGCACCGACGCCGGAGTCTCACCCCGCGAGATCGACGGATTTGTCTCGTACGCAGGCGGTTCCAATGACGGGCCGATCCTCGGCGCGGCGCTGATGATCGACGAGCTGCGCTGGTCGAACATGATGTGGGGTGGCGGCGGCGGAAGTGTGGCGGCCGCGATCACCAACGCGGCCGTCGCCATCGCGTCGGGTCAGGCGCAGTGCGTCGTCGTGTACCGCGCGATGTCGCAGGCCGACACCGGGCGCCTCGGATACGCCAAGTACCACTACGGATCTCACTTCCTCGCACACGGTGTGGGGTCGCCGGCCCAGATCTGCGCCATGCGCACCCAGCGCATGCTGGAGCACGACGGTGTGCCCCGCTCGGCGATGCGTTCGCTGGTGCTGGCCGCGTATCAGCACGCGCAGCAGAACCCGACTGCGCAGGGCCACGGCAAGCCGCTGGACGAGGAGACCTACGAGTCCTCGCGGCTCATCGCCGAGCCCTTCCATCTCTACGACTGCTCGCGGGAGAGCGACGGTGCCGTCGCGCTGGTCCTCGTCGGCGCCGACCGTGCACGGGATCTCCGTCGTGACCCGGCGTTTGTGCTGGCCGGTGCGCAAGGAGCGCCGGGCGGCTTCTGCGAACGGGTCGACAACGACGCACAGTATTCGACGGCCGGTTTCGGTCCGGCGAACAACGGACAACCCGGTGTCGCCGAACGTCTCTGGGCGGCGGCGGGCCTCGGACCCGACGACGTCGACGTGGTCCAGGTGTACGAGAACTTCAGTGGTCCGGCGGTCGCCGCGCTGATCGATCACCGGTTGTGCCCACCCGGCGAGGCGGCCGGCACCGTGATGACGGTCGACAATCTGACCGCCCCACACGGGAAGTTGCCGGTGAACACCAGCGGGGGCAATCTCGCGGACTCGTTCATCAACGGACTGAATCTGGCTGTCGAGGCCGTCCGGCAGATCCGGGGCACGTCCACCAACCAGGTGGCCGAGGCGCGGACGTCGTTGTTCATCGGTGGGCCGATGGCGCCGCTCGTGAGCTCGGTGCTGTTCGGCCACGCCGACACCGTCTAGCGGCGACCGGCACCACCTCCGTCACTACATCTGATCGGGAGAAGACATGTTGGAGCGAGACGCTCTGTTCATCGGTGGACAGTGGACACCGACAGAGTCGGGCATGGGGTACGACGTCATCGAGGCGGCCACCGAGAAGCCGCTGGGCAGAAGCGCGCTGGCCGGCCCGGCCGACATCGATCGTGCGGTCGCCGCGGCGCGGTCTGCGCTGTCGGGACCATGGCGGTCGATGGGTCCGGGGGAGCGAGCCGATGTCCTCGACCGGTTCGCCGCCGCTCTGACCTCACGCGGGCGCGACACCGCCCAGCTGGTCAGCCGGGAGAACGGCATGCCCATCGCGTTGTCGAAGTCGGTCAACGGGTACGGCCCGGCGGCGATGCTCACGTACTACGCGAACCTGATCCGCGCCACCGGCACCGAGGACGTGCGCCCGAGCGCCTTCGGTGGACGCACCGTCGTCCGGCGTGAACCGGTCGGAGTGGTCGCGGCGATCACCCCGTGGAACTACCCTCAGCCGCTGGCGGCGATGAAGATCGCGCCGGCCCTCGCGGCGGGTTGCACGATCGTGCTCAAACCCGCACCGGAGACCGCACTGGATGCCTTCGTCTTCGCCGACGCGGCACTGGAAGCGGGTGTCCCTGACGGGGTGCTGAATGTCGTTCCGGCCGAACGCGAAGCGGGTGCCTACCTGGTCCGGCATCCCGGCGTCGACAAGGTGGCGTTCACGGGTTCGACGGCCGCGGGGCGGGCCATCGGCGAGGTCTGCGGTGCTCTGCTGCGCCCGGTGACGCTCGAGCTCGGCGGCAAATCCGCGGCCATCGTGGCCGAGGACGCCGATCTCGACGAGTTCAGCCGGCACCTGCTCGAGGTCTCGCTGGTCAACAACGGCCAGACCTGCCACGCGAGCACCCGGATTCTCGCACCGCGCTCGCGGTATGCCGAGGTCCTGGACGCCGTCACCGAGACGGTCCGGGCTCTGCCGGTGGGGGACCCGCTCGACAAGTCGACCGCCATCGGACCGCTCGTCAGCGCGGCGCAGCGCGACCGGGTGCTCGGCCATGTGGAGGCGGGACGCGCAGCCGGATACCGCATCACCACCGGCGGCGGCGTCCCCGGCGGTCAGCCACAGGGTTGGTTCGTCGAGCCGACGGTCTTCGCCGACGTGGACAACTCCGCGTCGATCGCACAGGAGGAGATCTTCGGTCCGGTCCTCACCGTCACCGAGTACACCGACGAGGACGATGCCGTCCGCATCGCCAACGACTCCGTGTACGGGCTCGGCGGGACGGTCTGGACGACGGATGAATCCCGCGGGCTGGCGATCGCGGACCGGATCAGCACCGGGACGGTCGGAGTCAACTACTACGCACTCGATCTCGCGGCGCCCTTCGGCGGCGTCAAGGCGTCGGGACTCGGCAGGGAACTCGGCCCCGAGGGCCTGACGCCGTATGTGTCCACCAAATCGGTGTACTTCGGTACGCGCTGAACCCGGCCGCAGAAGACACAGCCCTCTGCTGCGGCACAAGTACTTTCGACAGGAGTGACATGAACGGTCTGCCTCTCACAGGTGTCCGGGTCGTCGACGTGACCGACGGCCTCGGTGAATCGTGCGGCCGTCTTCTCGCCGACCTCGGTGCCGAGGTGGTCCGCGTCGAACGGCCGGGCGGTTCGCGTTCGCGTCACGCGGAACCGGTCGAGGCGGGGATCAGCATCCCGTTCGCGCTCAACAACGCGAACAAGAACCTCGTGATCCTCGACCTCGACTCCGAGGCCGGACGATCCCGATTCCGCGAGTTGGTCGGCGGCGCCGACATACTCGTCGAGACCATGTCCGCCGGGAGCGGGATCGAGCCCGCGGATCTCCGCGAGGAGAATCCCGCGCTCGTCGTGGTCACGGTGAGCGGATTCGGACTGACCGGACCCTACCGCGACTGGGCGGCCACTGAGTCGGTGATCTACGCGATGAGCGGTGTGCTGTCGCGGTCGGGCGAACCCGGTCGCGATCCGCTCCTGCCGCCGGCCGGTCTCGTCGAGCAGTCGGTGGGCGTGCACGCCGCGTGGTCGGCACTCCTGGCGTTCTACTATCGCATCCGCACCGGCAGCGGACAACTCGTCGACATCTCCGCCTTCGAGGCGGTGGTGCACGGATTCGATCCCGGGTTCGGCGTCCAGGGTTCGGCGGCGGCCGGACGGCGCGACGACTTCCCGCGGGACCGGCCCGACGCGGCCAACTTCTACCCCGTCCTGCGCTGCGCGGACGGGCAGGTGCGAATCTGTCTGCTCGCCAAACGCCAGTGGCGCGCCATGTTCGCCTGGCTGGGTGAACCCGAGGAGTTCGCCGACCCCGTGTACGACACGATCCCCGCGCGATTCGCCGCCGCCGACCGGTTGCACCCGCTGATCGAGGAGATGTTCGCCGCCCACACCCGCGACGAGCTCGTCGCCGAAGGCGCCGCGCGCGGTATCCCGATCGGCGGGGTCCTGCGCATCGGCGAAGTCCTCGACAACGAACACTTCAGCGCCGCGGGAACCCTCATCGACGCCGAGATCGCACCCGGTGTCGATGCGCGGATCCCCTCCGGCTATGCGTCGATCGGCGGACACCGGGCGGGATTCCGGCATCGGGCTCCGGTCGCGGACGCGGGTGCCGACGAGTACACCTGGTCGACGAACGCCGAGGCCTGGCGTCGCGCGGACGACCTGGGAGAGCCGGGGTCACACCCGTTCGCCGGGCTGCGCGTGCTCGACCTCGGCGTCGTGGTGTTCGGGGCCGAACTCGGCAGGCAGTTCGCCGACCACGGTGCGGACGTGATCAAGGTCGAGAACCGCGAGTTCCCCGACGGTCTGCGCCAGTCGAAGCGACCGAACTCCCTGTCCCCGTCGGTGGCATGGGGTCATCGCAACCGTCGATCGCTCGGACTGAATCTGCGGACGGATGCGGGCAAGGAACTGTTCCGGAAGCTGGCGGCCGACGCCGATGTGGTGCTCGCGAACTTCAAACCCGGGACCCTCGACGCGATGGGAATCGGTTACGACGAACTCCGACAGGTCAATCCGCGGATCATCGTCTCCGAGGGAAGCGCCTTCGGGAGTGTCGGACCGTGGAACACCAGGCTCGGCTACGGACCTCTTGTCCGTGCCGCCTGCGGGGTCTCGGCCCTCTGGCGCTACTCCGATGACGACACCGGCCTGAGTGACGGTTCCACCGTGTACCCCGACCACATCGGTGGGCAGGTGAGCGCGGTGACCGTTCTCGCCGCGCTGATCGCGAGAGCCTCGCGCGGCCAGGGCGCCGACATCGAGATCGCGCAGGCCGACACGGCCCTCGTCGCCCTCGGCAGCCAGCTCGCACGCGAGTCCCTGGCCGCGGGATCGGTGTCGGCCGTCGGCAACAGCGATCCATTCGCCTCGCCGGCCGGCGTCTATCCCTGTGCCGGAGAGGACGAATGGATTGCCGTCACGGTCCGCGATGACAGCGAATGGCGGAGCCTGGCACGCGTGATCGGCCGTGAGGATCTGGCCGACGACCCGCGGTTCCGTACCGTCGATGCGCGGATCGACAACCGCACCGAGGCCGACAAGGTGCTGACCGGCTGGCTCGCCGACCGGACACCCACCGAGGCGATGACCGCCCTTCAGAAAGCCGGCGTGCCCGCAGGCGCGATGCTCCGCTTGCCCGAGTTGCTCACCGACCCACATCTTCTCGAACGGAACGCCTACTCGCAGCTCGAGCATCCGCTGCTCTCCGGGCCGCTGCCCACGGCGGTGCGGGTCGCCAGATTCACCTCGATCCCGGACGCGCCACTGCGTCCGGCGCCGGCCCCGGGTGCCGACACATGCGAGATCGCCCTCGAAATACTCGGACTCGATGAGGCCGAACTCGGCGCGCTCGTCGCCGATGGTGTCCTCCAGCCCACGGACGGGAATGCACAGCGATGATCACCTACGACTGGCGTCCCGAACTGACCGGCGCGGAGCTCGACGAGGTCCTCCAACTCGTCTCCGACGCCGCGGAATACGACGAGGAAGCGGGGTTCTCGTCGATCGACGCCGACACCGTGCGCGGGACCGGTGGAAACGCTGGAACCGTCGCGCACCTGCCGATCAAGGCCCGCCGCGACCTCAGCCCGCTCGAGGATGTCCCGATGGTCATCGTGGCCTACCTTCATCTGTCGGTCGACGCCGACGGAGTGGGCACGGTGTCCTACGTCGTCCACCCGGACTACCGTTCACGCGGGATCACGACACTGCTGGTGGAGGAGATCGGCCTGGAGGTGACCCGGGCTGACGGGTGGGAACAAACCGGTGCCAACGCGCTTCGGTGTTGGGCATACGCCACCCATCCGGCATCGGGCAGGCTGACAAGGCGATTCGGGATTCCCGCGGTGAGCAGGCAGTGGACCCTTGCTCGGCACCTGGCCGGTCCGTTTGCACTCCCTCTCGACGAGACCGGGGTACCGGACCGGGTCACCCTCGCCGAACCGCGTGACCTCGCGGCCGACGATCCCGAGATCGGCCGGGTCGTGTCGGCTGCGCAGCTGCCCGAACGGCACCACGACCGTGTGTCCGCCGACCTCCGTCGTGGTGGCGGGACCGTCATCGAAGCGCGGGATGAAGGCGGTGACGTCCTCGGATTCGTCTGGTACACCACCGAACACCGTCTGCATCTCGAACTGCGGACCGCGCCCGTCCACGCGCTCGTCCTGTCGGAGAAGGCACGCGGTCTCGGACTCGGGACGACGCTGCTGACAGCAGCGCTGGTCCGGCAACGTGATTCGGGAATCCAGTTCTCCCAGTTGCGGATCAATCCAGACGATGCCGGTGCGGTGCGGATGTGCCGTCTGCTCGCCTTCGAGCAAGAGGACGTGCACTCCTGCTATCAGGTCGGAACCAGTACGAGCCCGCCGCCGGCGTTCCGATGAGCGCCGTCCGTGCCGGCCGACAGCCGTTGTGAGGATGGGAAATCCGAATGAGTGAGGGTCTGACCGCCACCGAGTTCCCCGGCGATGCCAAGTTACGCGTCGCCGCGAAACAGGTGGAGGCCGAGGGGGTCGTGTCGCTCACGCTGGTCGATCCCGACGGGAACCCGCTGCCCTCCTGGGAACCCGGCGCGCACCTCGACCTCATTCTGGGCGATGATCTGATCCGTCAGTATTCGCTGTGCGGCGACGTGACCGACCGGGACCTACTGCGGGTCGCCGTTCTGCGTGAACCCGCCGGCCGGGGTGGTTCGGCGCGCGTGCACGACGAACTGACGGTGGGGGATCTGGTCGCGGTCAAGGGACCGCGCAACAACTTCCCACTCGTGGAGGCGGATTCGTATCTCTTCGTCGCCGGCGGGATCGGGATCACCCCACTCGCACCGATGATCGCCGAGGTCGACGCCCGGGGTGTGGAATGGACGCTGCTGTTCGGCGGCCGGACAGCATCCGGGATGGCCTTCGCCGAGACGCTCGCGCAACAGTATCCGGATCACGTCCGTCTCCGGCCCCAGGATGAATACGGCTTGCTCGACCTCGGATCCGCGATCGCCGAGGTGCCGCCGGGAACGGCGGTGTACTGCTGTGGTCCCGAACCTCTTCTCGCGGCCATCGAGGCGGCGTGCGCCACCCGGTCGGACATCGAACTCCACGTGGAGCGATTCGCGCCCAAGACCGTTGTGGACGATAGTGATTCGACAGATGAGGCGTTCGAGGTCGTGTTGGGGCGCAGTGGGCGGACGGTGACCGTGTCCGCCGGCGAGTCGGTGCTCGACGCGTTGCTCGAGGATGGCGTGGACGTCGACTTCTCGTGCCGCGAGGGCACTTGCGGCACCTGCGAGCAGGGCGTTCTCGAGGGCGTGCCGGACCATCGCGACTCGGTGCTGTCCGAGGATGAGCAGGACGCGAACGACTGCATGATGGTCTGTGTATCCCGTAGTTGCACAACGAGACTGGTGCTCGACCTGTGACCGTCGATCTATGACTGTCGGCCGGTGACTGTGGAGCGGTGGCCGTCGAGGGGTGGGGTTTCGTGGCGCCCCCCGTTGTGGTCATCCCGCGGCGGCGGCCTCCACATCAGGTGCCGGCAGGTCGTGGTCACGGATGATCCCGTGCAGGAAGCTGCGAACGATCGCCTCGAAGAGCTGGCGCTGGGTGAGGTCGTTGCTCGACAACGCCTGCGCCAGAAGGGGTTGCGACTCCGCGGAGACATTCGGGAAGATCGCCGACTTGGGGCGCGGTGGCCGCATCGCTTCCATTAGGACCGCGCCGATCGAGAGGGTCTCCATGCCGTCGAGGATGCGGACGTGCAGGTCCACTGGGACGCCGGAGTCGAGCAGGAACTGGGCGGTGTCCTCGTAGGTCGAGGTGAACAGATCGCGCGGGAGATGTTGCAGCAGGACCGGGGCCGCGTTGCGGTGGCGCAGGATCGACTGTCGGAAGTTCAGCGCCAGGGCGACGAAGAACTCCGGCCAGTCGGGTCCGGGGTTCATCCGCGGTCGTCGGACCGCGGTGCCGGCGATGTAGCGCGCGACCTCGGTGAGGATCTCGTTCTTGTCGTCGAAGTGATGATAGAGCGACGGTGCTCGGACCCCGAGATGCTTCGCGAGCCGCGGCAGGCTGAACGCGTCGAGTCCCTCGGAGTCGATGATGTCGATGGACGCCATCACGGCTGCCTTGCGACTGATCAACGGCTTGGACGGCCGTGCCATGTCCCACCTCTCGACGCTGCCTGAACGGACCTAACAAGAGTAGTTTCAGGCGCGGTGGATGTCCATGTGGGCGAGCCGTTTCGATGGTCTCCTCGCACCGAGGGCGGCCATCAGGATGTCCGGCTGTGATCCACGATCGCTATCGGGCATCGCGTGTGATGTTGCGCGGCGCGGGCCACCGAACCCGCCCAGGCCGCGAAGGTGCTTCCCGCGCGCGGGCGGGTGACGACGAGCAACGAGGCCTGCGGAACCGCCTCGCTGACCGCGCGGGACGGGTTGCCGTTGACCAGCTGCAGTGTCGTGTCGCAGTCGGGGAAGCGTCGGCGCCACGGTGCGAGCAGCGCGTCGGCGCGTGCGTACACGGATTCGATCTGGGCGGGCGGCGCCGCGTCGGATATCGCGCACACGACCGCCACCGGGCTCCCCGTGACATCGGCGTACTCGAACGCGGCCGACAGCGCGAGATCGGAGGGGGCATCGACGTCGATCGCCGCGACGACCGGACCACCGGTGGCGAGGTTGCCGTACGGGACGGTCACGACCGGGCAGTGCGACCGCGCCGAGAGCGCGGAACTGATGCTCCCGGTGGTGAGACGTTCGATCAGTCCGGGCCGATGGTGTCCCAGGACCATCAGGTCGACCCGGTCCGACACCCGCGTGAGGAGCGGGATCGCGAAGTCGTGCTCGACGACGGTGTCGATGCGCAGACCGGCATGCTGGGCGGCCAGGCGGGTGGCCATCGAGGACACGTGGGCGACGGCTGCCCGGCGCGTCGCGGCGACGTCGAAGTCGAGGTCGAACTCACCGAGAGGTTGCAGCGCTGCGGTGGCCGCGAATCCGTGGATCAGCACCAGACGGTCCCCGACGCGGGCCGAGGCGGCCGCCCAACGGGCGGCCGCCTCGGATTCGGGACTCAGGTCCACCCCGACGGCGATGGTGTTCATCGCGCGCGGGTGGCGTCGCCCGTCCGCGTCCCGACGGCGGAGGCGTCGTCCGCGACGAGACCGACCGACGTTGCCACGGTTGCGGGTACGGCCACGTCGTCGGCGGCAGCCTCCTGCGCGCGGCGTTCCTCATCGCTGCTCATCGTCTTGAGGGCGACTTCCTTGATGAGCGTGATGGCGATGAAGCTCAGGGCCGCCATGACCGCTGCGACCAAGAAGATCCGGGCCGTGCCGTCGCCGTACGCGCCGCGGACGATGGCTGCGATCGGAGCCGGCAGTTCGTTCAGAGTGGCCAGGCCGGCAGCCCCGCCACCGGTCTGTCCGGACCCGATGCCCAGGGCCCCGAGGCCCTTCGCGATGAGGTCGGTGACGTGGTTGGACAGGATCGCGCCGAGCACCGAGACACCTGCGGCTCCGCCGAGCGAGCGGAAGAAGGTGACCGTCGAGGTCGCCGCGCCGAGGTTGTCGGGGCTGACGTTGTTCTGCACCGCGAGAACGAGGTTCTGCATGGTCATGCCCATGCCGCAGCCCAGGATGAACAGGAACGCACCGACCAGGACCATGTTCGTGTGCGCGTCGATCGTCGCGAGCAGGCCGAAGCCGATCGTCATCATCGCGGCACCCGCCACGAGGAATCGCTTCCACCGGCCGTACCGGGTGATCAGGTTGCCCGACACGGTCGCCGAGAGCATCGAACCGATGACCATCGGCAGAGTCAGCAGGCCGGCCGCGGTGGGTGAGTAGCCGCGCGCGATCTGGAAGTACTGCCCGAGGAACACCGCGCCGCCGAACAATGCGACACCGACGCCAACGCTGGCGAGAGTCGCCAGGGTCGTCGTGCGGTCGCGGAAGATGTGCAGCGGGATGATGGGGCTCGACACCCTCGACTCGACGAAGACGGCCGCGGCGAGCAGGGCGACTCCGAGTGCCACCAGTCCGTACGAGGTCAGCGATGCCCAGTCGAAATTCTTACCCGCCAGCGTCACCCAGACGAGCAGGGTGCTGACGCCCGAGGCGATGAGCACCGCGCCGAGGTAGTCGATGCTGACCTTCTTGCGGACGACCGGGACGTTCAGTGTGCGCTGGATGACGAGGAGGGCGATGACGGCAAGGGGGACACAGACGTAGAACGTCCAGCGCCAGCCGAGCCAGCTGGTGTCGACGATGACGCCGCCGATCAGGGGCCCGGCGACGGTTGCGACGGACATCACCGCGGCCATCGGTCCCTGGTACCGGCCGCGTTCGCGCGGGCTGAACATCGTCGCGACGACGATGACCACCAGGGCCTGCAGACCGCCGAGGCCCAAGCCCTGGACGACGCGGAAGCCGATCAGCATCTCGACCGACGTGGACAGTCCGGCGAGGACGGAACCGAGTGTGAAGAGGAACAGCGCGCCCTGGACCAGCAGCTTCTTGCTCACGAGGTCGGCGAACTTGCCCCAGATGGGCGTCGTCGCGGTCGATGCGAGCAGAGTGGCGACGACGACCCAGGTGTATTGATCCTGGCTGCCGTGCAGGTCGGTGATGATCGTGGGCAGGGCGTTGGACACCACGGTCGACGACAGGAACGCGACGAACATGCCGAGCAAGAGGCCGACGAGGGCGTTGATCTTCTGACGATGAGTCATCGGCACGTCTTCGGCCGGCGCCACCGCGGAAGCGGGTGCACTCATAAAACAAACCTCCGAGAAAGAATGCTGCCCGCGGCGACCGGAGACGGGGCGGGCAGCGAACCGGGACGCGCGACGGCGTACCGGATTGGTTGATTGCTGCAACTATAAAGCGTGATTGTTGTAACCAGCAACTATCGAAGGTTATTCCGAGTGTGTTCCGGGACTCACCAGCGCACAGTCGACGGAATTCAGCGCCCAGTCGACGGAATCCCCTGCCCAGTCGACGGAAAGGCCCGCACGGTCGATGCCCGGGGCGGGGGTCAGTCGAGACGACGCTGCGCGTAGGCCTTCAGGTCCGCCACCTGCGCGGGGTCGAGAGACGGTCGCACCCGCCGGCGGGCCTCGTCGACGTCGGCCACGGTCACCGAGGCGGCGTCGATGTCGCGGCGCATCGCCGACAGCGCGGCCTCGCGCAGCAACGCCGAGCAGTCCGCCGCCGAGTACCCCTCGAGGTCGGCGGCCAGCTCGTCGAGGTCGACTCCGTCGAGCGGGACGTCTCGCCCGGTGGCGCGCAGGATGTCCCCGCGCGCGTCGGCGTCCGGCGGCGGCACGAAGACGAGTCGTTCGAGCCGACCGGGCCGGAGGAGAGCCGGATCGATGAGGTCGGGACGGTTCGTCGCGCCGAGCACGACGACATCCTGAAGCGGTTCGACGCCGTCGAGCTCGGTGAGCAATGCGGCGACCACGCGGTCGCCGACCCCGGAATCGGTGGACTGGCCACGGCGCGGGGCCAGTGCGTCGACCTCGTCGAGGAAGATCAGCGAGGGTGCCGATTCGCGGGCTCGCGCGAACAGGTCGCGCACCGCCTTCTCCGACGACCCGACCCATTTGTCCATCAGTTCGGCGCCCTTGACCGTGTGCACCGACAGCTGGCCCGACGCCGCGAGCGCGCGGACGACGAAAGTCTTGCCGCAGCCCGGCGGACCGAACAGCAGAACCCCGCGCGGCGGGTCGACGCCGAGCCGGGCGAAGGTGTCGGGGTGTTGCAGCGGCCACAGGACCGCCTCGGTCAAGGCCTGTTTCGTCTCCACCATGTCGCCGACGTCGGCCAGCGTGATCGAGCCCAGTGCGACCTCGGGGGAGTCCGAGCGGGACACTGGACGGATGACGTCGAGGGCGCCGACGAGGTCCTCGGTGCGCAGGGACGGCGCGGACTTCTCGGCGCTCGCACGTGTCGCGGCGCGGAGCGCGGCCTCCCGGGCAAGGGCGGCGAGATCGCCGGCGACGAATCCCGGGGTGCGTGACGCGACCGACGTGAGATCGAGGTCGCCGTCGGTCGGGACGTTCGACAGGATCGCCGACAGCAACCGCGCACGGGTCGCGGCGTCGGGTAGCCCGATGACGAGTTCGCGATCGCAGAGCGACGGGTCGCGCAACCGGGCGTCGAGGCGTACCGGTTCGGCGGTCGTCGCGACGAGCACGATGCGACCATCGGAGATGCCCGAGCGCAGTTCGTCGAGGATCAGGGCGGCGACCGGCTCGGGTTCGGCGGGCAGTAGTGCGTCGACATCGGTGATCAACAGGACCCCGCCCGCGGACCGGGCGCGGGCGACCGCCTCGGCGACGGTCCGCAGGCGTGCTTCGGCCTGGGTCGCGCCGGCCGTCGGGCCGTCGACCGTCACCAGCGTGCGCGACGCGCACACCGACCGCACGAGTGTCGCCTTGCCGCCGCCCGCCGGGCCGGTGACCAGGACGCCGAGACGCGGCGTCGCGCCCAGGGTGCGCAGCACGTCGGGCTCGTCGAGGGTGATCGTCAGCCATTCGGTCAGCTTGGTGATCTGGGAATCGACGCCGACCAGCTCCGACACCGGCCGGACCGGCACGTCGGGCTCCCGGGCGGGCTCGCGGACAGGGGCGGGCGCGACGACCGGCCGACGCGACTCGGTCTCCGACACCATGCCGAGGGCACCGGGGATCCGGGGCGAACCCGGCCCGGTGCGGTCGCCGAGCGGCGCCACCTCGCCCGCCCTCGTCGACCACAGCACGGCGGTGTTGGTCTGCACGCTCACGGGCGCGGAGACCTGCCCGTCCGCCGGTGGGCCGGGCTCGGTCGCGGTGACGGTCAGCAACTCGGTGGTCCAGGTGATCCCGACCGACCGCGCCAGCGCACGGGTGGCCTCGGTGGCGGCGAGTTCGGGACCGAGGTCGCGGGGGAGCAGCGAGACCGCGTCACCGACGGACAGGACCTTTCCCAGCAGTGCACGGCGCAGCGTCGACTCGGTGATCGACTGGGTGGCCAACGCCGAGCCGCTCACCACCACCCGGCTCGCGCCCTGCACCGCGACCGGTGCGAGCACGACCGTCGAGTTCTCGCGGACACCGGCATTGGAGAAGGCGATCTCGTCGAGGAGGGCCACGCCGGTGGGTGCGGATGCCTCGGTCGCGGCCACCACGGCCGCCGTCACGCGGGCGCCGGTGATCGTCACCGCGTCCCATTCCCGGAGCGCCAGAGCCGTGAGTACCTCGGGGTGGACGCGGATGATGCCGCGCCGGGCCTCGGCCGCCGAGGGATTGTGACGCGCCGTCAGCGTCAGGGAGGCGGGTGCGCTCATTCGGGCTCGCTTTCGGTCGTCTCGCCGGTGGCGCGGGCCGCGGCGACGCCGGGGCCGGGGCCGGTCGGACGGTTCAGGCCCAGCCGACCGAGCGAGTTGATGACCGGCCGGCGTCGCCGGCCACCAGGAGATGCCGTGCGCAGGGCACGACGCTGGGCGCGACGTTCGGCCGGTTTGTCCTCCCAGTGCTCGGGCCGGGAGGCGACCCAGCGACGCGCGCGCCACGCGAACGGGATGTGCAGGACATACCCGGCGATCGCGATCATCATCAGCACGTAGGGGAAGGTCACCAGCAGTGCCGCGGCCGCGGCGACCAACACCAGCAGGCCGGCCACGGCGCCGGGCGGGATCGACGCGGTCTTCAACGAGGAGGTCGGGACGCGGCTCACGGCCAAGAAGGCGACCAGGATCAGCCATCCGCCGACGGCCGGCAGCGACGTCCACCAGCCCTCGCCGAACTGTTGCTCCAGACCGATGGGCAGTAGCGCTGCGATCGCCGCGGCGGGAGCGGGGACGCCGGCGAAGAAGTCGCGCGTATAGGCAGGTGCGTCATCGTCGTCGAGCAGGGTGTTGAACCTCGCCAGCCGCAGCACGATGGCGCAGCAGTAGATCAGGGCGAGCACCCAGCCGAGGTCGTGGCCGTCGATGAAGTGGAAGTAGATGATCATCGCCGGGACCACGCCGAAGTTGATCGCGTCGGCCAGTGAGTCGATTTCGGCGCCGATCCGGCTGGTCGCTCCCATCAGGCGTGCGACCCGGCCGTCGATGCCGTCGAGGAACGCGGCTGCGACCAGAAGTGCCATCGCGGTGTCGACGTCGCCGTTGATCGCCGAACGCATCGCCGTCAGTCCCGCGCAGATCGCGAGGATCGTCAGCGACGACGGGATGACGATGCGGCTCGCCTGTGCCTGGCGTCGTAGACGCCGACGCTCCGGCGCCTTCTGCGGAACCGGATGCGCCTGCGCGTGTCGACTGGCCGATCGTGCCGTGGGGGTGCGGGCGGTGCGTGAGCCGGGGCGTCGCCGCCCGGAATTCGTGCCGGAGGAGGTCATGTCGGTCGAGTTCACCGGGCCGGAGTTCACTGATCCAGGTACGCGAACGGGGTCTCGCCGCCGACCGCGCGCTGCCCGACCGAGACGCGGGGCCGGGTACCGGCCGGGAAGTAGACGTCGACACGCGACCCGAATCGGATCAGCCCGTAGGTGTCGCCGATCGCCAGCGAGTCCCCGACCTTCGGTTCACACACGATGCGCCGGGCGATGAGACCGGCGATCTGCACGACCGCCAGCTCGGGGCCGGGGGCGCCGCCTGCGGCCGTGGTGCGGATGGTCATCGTGGTGCGCTCGTTGTCGCGGCTGGCTTCGGGCAGGTCGGCGGAGACGAACGCGCCCGGCGTGTGCGTCACGGTGGTCACCGTGCCCGCGATCGGCACGCGCTGCACGTGGACGTCGAAGATCGAGAGGAAGGTCGAGACCCGCGGCAGCGGCTGCGTGCCCAGGCCGGATTCGGCGGGCGGAACGGCTTCGTCGACGAGGGCGATGGTCCCGTCTGCGGGAGCGACCACCACGCCGGGCTCGGTGGGCGGGACACGCTTGGGATGCCGGAAGAAGGCCGCGCACGCCCCGGCGGTCAGCGCGGCGGGCCGCGCGATCCAGCGGTGCCGACGCCCCAGGAGGGCCACGGCGGCCGGCGCGGCGACGAACGGCGCGCCCGCCGGGTGGATCGGGGGGATGGTCTCTCGGGCCAGATCGAGAAAATGGGCGACACGGCCGGTGTCACCGGAGCCGTCCGGACGCGGACGTCGGGCCACGATCAACCTCCTCTGGCCTGTGTCCAGGCCGGGTACATGTGCGCACCGCATCGCCGGGTGCATCGGCGTCCACTCTAGAGCGCCGCCCCCGCGGACCTCGTCGTCAGCGCAGGACCAGCACGTCCACGAGCGATCCGGCCTCGACTGCCTCGACGTCGGCGGGGACGTCGATCAGCGCGTCGGCCTCGGCGAGGTAGCGCAGGTGATGGGATGCGGGCGGACCGATCGGGGCGACTCCGACAGTCCCGTCGACGTTCGCCGCGGCGAGCACGCCGCGCAGGAACTGTCGTTTGCCGCGGGGTGAGCGGATGTCGGCGGCGAGACGTGCCCTGATCCGATCTCGGTCGGCAGGCAGTCCCATCGCGGCGCGCAACGCCGGCCGGATGAAGACCTCGAAGGACACGAGCGCACTGACGGGGTTGCCCGGAAGGGTGATGATCGGTACCCGGCCCCCGCGGGACGAGGGGAAGTGGCCGCACCCCTGGGGCATACCCGGCTGCATCGCCACCTTCACGAACTCGACGGTCCCCGTCGCCGACAGTGCGTCCTTCACCACCTCGAAGGCGCCCGCGCTGACGCCCCCCGAGGTGATGATCAGATCGGCGTCGTCGGCGACCTCGTCGAGCCGCGCGGCGAAGTCCGCGGTGTTGTCGGGCACGAAGTGCAGATGACGACCGACCGCGCCGGCCTCGATGACCGCCGCGGTGAGCATGGCGCCGTTGGACTCATAGATCTGCCCGTGCCGCAACGGCTTTCCGGGCTCGACGAGTTCGGAACCGGTGGACAGCACGACCACGCGCAATCGGCGGGCGACGGCGACCTCGGCGATGCCCAATGCGGCCAGCAAGCCGATCTGCGGCGCGCCGATCACCGTGCCGGCCGGCAGCGCCCGGGTGCCGAACTCGATGTCGGAGCCCCCGCGCCGGATGTGCCTGCCGCGCTCGGGCGCCGCGGTGAAGGTGACGGTCGCCGCCGCGGCCACCGGGCCCACCACGGCGTCGGTCAGTTCGACGGGGACCACCGCGTCGGCGCCCCCGGGTAACGGGGCGCCGGTCATGATCCGGTGCGCGGTCCCCGGTTCGAGCGTGAGGTCGTCGGTGCGGCCGGCGGGGATGTCCGCGGCGACCGGCAGCGTGACCGGGTTGTCGGGGCTCGCATCCGCGAGATCGGCGGCGCGCACGGCGAATCCGTCCATCGCGGAGTTGTCGAAGCCGGGCAGCGAGAGCGGGGCGTCGACGTCGGTGAACGTGGCCAGGCCCAGGGATTCGGGCACCGCGACCTGCGATTGTTCGGGCGCGCCGAACAACGCCGCGACGACGCGCTGATGCTCTACGACGGTACGCATGGGCTCAGCATGCCAGGTGCCGGCGCGGGCGCCACCGCGTCCCGGCAGGTGGCCGGGCCAGTCCTGCGACCCAGCTGCCCGAGGACTACATTCGTGCGCATGGCGCTGGGTCTGCTGCTCGACATCGACGGGGTGATGGTCACCTCGTGGAAGGCGCTGCCGGGTGCGGTCGAGGCGATCGCCGACCTCGCCGATCAGGGCGTTCCACGGATGTTCTTGACCAACACGACGTCCCGTTCGCGCGGCGAGATCGCCGAGGCGCTGAACTCGTCCGGTTTCGAGGTGAGGGCCGACGAGATCCTCTCGGCGGCCAAACTGACCGCCGAACACGTCGCCGCCACCTATCCGGGCAAGCGCGTGTGGGTGCTCAACGAGGGGCCGATCGCCGAGGACATGACCGGCGTGGAGCTGACCGACGACCCCTCGTCGGCCGAGGTGGTGGTGCTCGGCGGCGCCGGTTCGGTGTTCACGCACGCGACGCTGTCGAAGGTCCTGGAGATGCTCCTGGACGGCGTCCCGGTGATCGCGATGCACCGCTCGATGACCTGGTCGACGGCGAGCGGTCTGAGCATCGACACCGGGGTGTACCTGGAGGGGCTCGAAAAGGCTTCGGGCGCAAAGATCAAGGCGATCGGCAAGCCCTCGCCGGTCGGTTTTCGGGCGGCCACCGAGATCCTGGGCCTCGAGCCGACCCAGGTGGTGATGGTCGGCGACGACATGCACAACGACGTCCTCGGCGCCCAGGCCGCGGCACTGATCGGGGTGCTGGTGCGCACCGGCAAGTTCCGCGAGGAGGCGCTGCACGCACTGCAGCGTGACGAGTTCGGGCCCTACCCCGACCACATCATCGACTCGGTGGCCGACCTCCCCGAGCTCATCGGCAAGCTCAGCGGGACCTGATCTCTGTTCCTGAGGGGCGTGCGAGACCCTTCGAGGCTCGTCGCTTGCGCTCCTCGCACCTCAGGGAGCGGAGGGGGCGTCGTGTTCTGCGCCCTGAGGAGCGAGCTTGCGAGCGTCTCGAAGGGTCAGTTGGTCTCGGCGGCGCGTTTGATCTTGCCCAGGGTCTCGGCCATCCCGAGCTTGAGTTCCTCTTCGAACGACTCGGCCCCACCGAAGAGCTTGTCCACGAGCACCGATGACACCTTGGTGGTCGATCCGTTGACCTCGCGGCGCTCGGTGACCGTGACGCCGGCATCCTTCGGGGTGATGGTGTAGCTCCAGATGGTGTGGTTCTCCGCGACCCGGAAGCCGAGTTCCTGGTTGGGGGTGAAGCGGACGACCTTGGCGGTCGTCGGCCACACCAGCGGCCCCCGGCGGTTGATGTTGATGGTCTTGGTCCCCAACCCGACGGTGCCGCCGCGGACGATCATCTTCTTGCACTGTGGGCTCCACTCGCCCATGCGCTTCAGATCGGAGATCACCGACCACACCTGTTCGGGCGTGGCGGCGATGTCGATGGACTCCTCGATGAGTGCTGCGGTCATGGTCGCCCACCCTATGGGCTTGTTGGCCGAGGGTCAATAAGCATGTTCCGGTGCTCGAGTCAACCCGGAAAACGCGCGGACCAGCGGCGTCTCGTCGACTCAGACCAGCAGGGTCGTGCCGATGACTGCACCCACTGCCACGAACACGGCAGCGGTGATCCAGCCCGCGGGATGCTCGTCGGCGGCCCGTCGGCCGGCGTCCGGAGCGGCGTCGTCACGCGCCGACCCGTCGAACAGCAGCGTCCCCAGCTTGCCGGGCGTGAGCCAGTCGATCAGTACGAACGACCACATCATCACCGCGATGGTGAGCACCGAGTAGGCCGCGGTGTAGAGCAGCGCGCGCCACAACTCCAGTAGCTCGGTGTCGATGACCGACGAGACCAGCACGATCGCGAGACCGATGACCATCGACGTGGTCAGCAGCACCGCGTTGCGGTTGTGCTCGATCCACACCAACTGCCGCAGCCGGCCCGGCGTCACCAGGTCGAGTGCGGCGAATCCGAGGACCAGCAAGGCGATCCCGACCAGGCTGAACGACGCGCCCGCGGCCAGGTTGTCCCGCAGCAGTTCCATCCGGTTCCTCTCGCCCCACGACGACTCCCGACAACGACTTCAGCGAAGGCCTCGTACGCCAGAAGCGCAGAAGGACCTTCGCTGAAGGACAGTAGCCGGGGCGCAGCCCCGCAGCACCCCTTCCGGCGCGTGTCCGGAAGGTGCGGTGTCAGCCGACGCTGAGCATGTCGTAGTTGTCGACGTTCTCCGCGAGACGGGTCACGTGGTCCGACGCGTCGCCGAGAGTGTGGCTGATCGCCGTCAGTCGGCTCACGTAGTGGGCGATCGGGTACTCGGCGGTCATGCCGATACCGCCGTGCATCTGGATCGCTTCCTGACCGATCAGGCGCGCGGACCGGCAGATCTGCAGCTTCGCCCGCGACGCGATGATGGGATCGGCGATGCCGTCGGCCAGCGCCGACGTCGCGTACAGGCTCAGGCTGCGCGCCAGTTCGAGCTGGACGTACATGTCGGCGGCGCGGTGGGTGAGGGCCTGAAAGGCCGACAGCGTGACGCCGAACTGCTTGCGCGACTTCAGGTATTCGACGGTCAGATCCAGGCTGCGCTCCATCGCGCCGACGGCCTCGGCGCACAGCGCGGTCTGGACGCCCACCTCGGCGTCGGCGATGGTCTGCGACGCGTCGCCGGTGCCCAACCGCGTGGCCTTGACGTCGTTGAACTCGAACTGCGCGCCGCGTCGGCGATCGTGCGTCCGGTAAGGCGTGCGGGTGACGCCCTCGGCGTCGGCGTCGACGAGGTAGAGGCCGACACCGTTGTCGTCGCGGGCCGACACGATCAGCTTGGCCGCGCAATCACCATGTCCGACAAGGCTCTTGGTGCCGTTGAGGACACCGTCGGCCGATGCGGTCGTCTCGACCCGCGCCTCCGGCCAGCGATCACCGGGCTCGGTGTGGGCGAAGGCCATCAGGAGTTCGCCGGAGGCGAGTGCGGTGCGCAGTTCGGTGCGAGTCGCGTCGTCGGCGAGCCCGAGGAGCGAGCCCGGGACGAGGACCGAGTCGAGGTAGGGCTCGGGCGCCAGTGCGCGTCCGAGTTCGGTCATGACACTGGTGAATTCGACGGGGCCGGCATCCATGCCGCCCTCGTTCTCCGGGAAGGTCAGGCCGAGGATGCCGATCTCGGCCAGCGACTTCCACACCTTCTCGCTCCAGCCGAGATCGGTGTCGGTGACCTTGCGCAGTGTCTCGACGTCGTAGGTCTTGGTGAGGACTTCGCGAACGGTGTCGCGCAGCATCCCCTGCTCTTCGGAAAGCTCGAAATCCATGGTGTTCCTTTGGTGAAGGTCTGAAGAGAGTCGTGGCCGGGGCTCAGAGGCCCAGGACGGCCTTGTCGATGATCTGGCGCTGGACTTCCGACGAGCCGCCGTAGATCGTGACCTTGCGGTAGTTGAGGTAGGTCGGGGCCGCGAGCTGGGCCCACTCGGGGGCGCTCACCTCGGCGCTGCCGTTCGGTGCCGACGCGTCGAGCTGTGCCACCGGAAGCGAGTCGGGGCCGGCGATGTCGGCGATCAGCTCCATCGCGGCCTGCTGCAGCTGGCTACCGGTCAGCTTGAGCAGCGACGACGCGGGGTTCGGCTTGCCGTCTGCCGACGACGCGGCGACACGCAGCTGGGTGAGCTCGAGCGCGAGCAGTTCGTTCTCCACCTCGGCCAGACGTGCCGCGAACAGCGGATCGTCGAGCAGGGTGCCCTTGGCGGTACGCGTCTGCTTGGCCAGTTCCTTGGCGCGGGCGAGCTTGGCCTTGGTGTAACCGACCCGGGCGATGCCGTTGCGCTCGTTGCCGAGCAGGAACTTGGCCTGCGTCCAGCCGCTGTTCTCCTCGCCGACCATGTTCTCCGCGGGGACGCGGACGTCGTTGAAGAAGACCTCGTTGACCTCGTAGCTGCCGTCGATGAGCTGGATCGGGCGGATCTCGACGCCCGGGGTGTCCATCGGGAACAGGAACATGCTGATGCCGGCCTGCTTCTTCACGTCCGGGTTGGTGCGCGCGAGGCAGAAGATCCAGTCCGCGAACTGGCCGAGTGTGGTCCAGGTCTTCTGACCGTTGATCACGTAGTGGTCGCCGTCGCGGACCGCGCGGGTCTTGAGCGACGCCAGATCGGATCCGGCCTCGGGCTCGGAGAAGCCCTGGCACCACCAGATGTCGAGGTTGGCGGTCTTGGCGAGGAAGCGTTCCTTCAGCTCGTCGGACCCGAACTGCGCGATGACCGGGCCGATCATGCCGACGTTGAATGGGAGCATGTCGGGGACGAACGCGAGGCTCATCTCCTCGCGGTAGATGTGGTGCTGGATCGGGGTCCAGTCCTTGCCGCCGTGCTCGACGGGCCAGCTCGGGGTGGCGACGCCGTGCTCGTTGAGGATGCGGGTGGTGGTGACGAGATCCTCGGGGTAGTTGAGCTTGCCCTCTTCGCACCGCTTGCGGACGTCTTCGGGGACCTTGGCGAAGATGCTGCGCAATTCCTCGCGGAAGGACTCTTCTTCAGGACTGAATGTCAGCTGCATGGGTTCTTCTCTACTCCTGTCGAAGGTGTCCGTACTCGGGCGACGGCGTCCGGGCGATGGCGTTCGAACGAGGGCCTCCGTCGTGCGCGGTCCTGCTGGATGAGCCAGCCGAACCACTGGTGACTAAGCGCTTGCTTAGTGATAGGTTGCACTATGCCGCGCGGGCCGGATGCTGTCAATCACGGCCGTCGCGCAGGCGTCTGGAGACCGTTTTGAAGGGATGAATGTGGGCCCGTCCGCCGAACCGGTGCAGCAGGCGCGGCCGATGGCCGCGCGGGCCCGGCTCCTGCGTGCAGCCGTCGAGGCGTTCGCCGCGAAGGGGTTTAACGGCACCACCACCCGGGACATCGCCAACGGCGCGCAGATGAGTTCGGCGGCGGTCTACGTGCACTTCCGCTCCAAAGAGGAGTTGCTGTTCGAGATCTCCGATGCCGGTCACCGCGCCATCCTCGCGGCGATCGACGAGGCCGACGATCCATCCGCGTCCCCCGGCGACCGGCTGCGGGCGATCGTCCACGCGTTCACCGAGCACCACGCGCGCGAACATGTGGGCGGACGGGTGGTGAACTACGAGCTGAACTCACTCGCACCCGACCACCTGGACACCGTGATGGCCATGCGCCGCGAGATCACCCGGCGAGTGCGGGCAGTCGTCGACGCCGGAATCGACGACGGCGACTTCGCCGTCGCCGATTCGCTCGCCACCACCAACGCGATGCTGTCCATGGGAATCGATGTCGCGCGCTGGTATCGCGACGGGAGTTCACTCTCGCCCGAGGAGATGGGGGACTTCTATGCCGAATTGGCGATGCGGATGGTCGGTTCGCGGTTGTCGGCCTGACGGCCCCGGCGTCGCATGACGACGGCGAGGACCGCGCCGACGAGCGCGATGACCAGTACAGAGCAGACGTAGCCGATGATCGTGTCGCGTAATTCGATGTGCGACACAACGATTCCGGCGATGACGGCCGGCATGCTGAAGGCGAGGTAGCTCGCCACGAACACCGATGAGAAGACCTGGCCGCGCTGCGTGGCCGGGGTGGGGCCCGATGTTGTCCATTGCCGCGAGGAAGGTCGCCGCCCAGCCGGAACCGGCCACGACGGAGCCGATCATGTACAGGGGCAGTGACTCGCCGAGGACACCCGACAGCGAGATCAGCACGCCGACGGCCATAGCGGGGTAACCGTAGGCCGATTTGACCGTCGACGAGCGGCCGGTGATGAGCAGCGACGTGACCGCCGCGCAGGCGAAGAACACGAACAGGATGAGGCCGGCGGCACCGTGATTGGCTGCTGCGCTGGTGGTCATTGGACTTCCATGTCGCCAGTGTCAAGCCGGTATGCGTTGAGCGAGCGGGTGCTGCTGGTGGGTGCCCGAACAGTACTGCGCCGGCCGATCGTGGATTCAGGGTGCCCGGACCCCGAGGATCGAACGCACATCGCCGGTCTCGAACCGGCGAGACGCCACCGCGCGGGTCGGGGCGGTTAGGACCTGTTCGTGGCCGGGGGAGGTGATGTCCGAGGATGCCGTCGAGCGGCGCCGGCCAGGCGGGTGTTTCAGATCGGCGCGGCACCGGCCAGGAAGTGTTTAGCTACCTCACCGAGCTCGTAGATCTGTTTCTCGGCGCGGCTTCTGGTCATGGCACCCGACTGGGGGGCCGCCGCGGTGACGATTGTCGAGGCCGATTTCCCTCGGGGTGGCCATCAGATCTCGGCGACCACCTGACCTGGAGGCGGGCTCGGCGCCGAGTCTCTACGCCGCGCGATGACGAGCACCGACCGTTCGATGGGCCGTGGTTCGCGCCGTACCCACGCGCCGAGAAGGTGGGCCGCGTAGCGGACGACGCCCACCATGAATTCACCGGTCGGGACGAGCTGGAGTGACGGAAAACCGCGAGCCAGAACCTTTCGGAGCGCACGCGCCCGAGCCACCGAGGACCCGACAGCTACCTCGTCGAGCGTGACAATCCGAACCTCCTCGACGGCAGTCCAATCCGCGAGCTGAGCGGGACCAGGCATCGCGTCACGCTCGGCGGCCAACGCGGTAGGGAAGAAACGTAGGAAGTCGAACGATGACAAAGTTTCCTGAGTGCCGGTTCTTACACATAGGAAACCGTCGGGCCGGAGTCTGGAACACAGCGCGCGTAAACATTCCGCGGGTGCGGCACTGTAGTGCAGGACCATCGAGCAGAACACAACGTCAAAATCACCGGTAGGTGCGACGGGGATGGCATCTATGTCGCCGACAACACGCGTCACTTCTGGCCCGGCCTCGTCGGTCTGTCCACGACGAAGCATCTCAATCGACCGATCCACCGCTACAATCCGACGCGGCTTCCAAGCGGCATCGAACACTGGCCAAAACCGGCCGGTTCCTGCTCCGATGTCGAGGACTAGACCATCTGGCGCGACGGGCATTAGCGACGACAGTGTAGCGGCCCACGCCGCGACGACCTCGTCGCCCAAGGCGCGAGAATTGGCGTAGCTTTGAGCGAAGGTTCCCGTGCTGTAGTTAGTTCGCATGCCACACCCTGGGCAGATGTTCGAGCTTGGGATGGTGCCCGCGCTCTGCCAGGGTGGCGAACACGTCACGGGGTGTGTCGCCGGTACATGTCAGCCGCGAGGTCGCAACGATTCTCGGCGTGGCTAGCGGGGCGCCCTCGTATGGAATCTCGGCAGCGAACTGTGAAATGTCCGGCAAAAGACTGTCTCTCAGTGCGGAGGGATCGAAGATCGGGATGCCAGTAGCCATGGCGACGATCCGCATCGTGCCGCAGACACGTGGATTGATGTCAGTCACTAAAGGGGTCCCGTCGGCCGTGACGATGTACTCGATCTCGGCGAACCCATTGATGTCGAGGAGCTCTGCGAGAGTCGATGCGGAGGAATATATTTCGGCGAGCAGTTCCTGTTCAATGCCCGCCGGGACCAGACGCAGGCGCTTCCACGGTGGACGCAGCGACTCCGACGTCGCGCCTTTGTAGACTGGGGGGAAGCGAACGGTGTGCCCGGATTCTCGATGCAGCACCACGGAATACTCGACACCTGCGATGTACTCCTCCCAATAACCGTCTGTCGGTAGTTCGTCGAGTGAGTTGTGCCAGCGGATACCACGGCTTTGGGTCGATGATCGTCCCTTCCAAATGTATTTTCCGCCTGGCGGTGGCGGTTGCGTCGGCAGACCCCACGAAGGCACCGGAATCTCAGCTAACGACAGCAGTCGCTTCTGCAGGAGCTTGTCTAAGCCCGCACTCATGGCCATCCCGGACTGGGCAGTCACCGTCGTTCCGCGTGAACGTAACTCGCAGGCGAGTGCCCAGTCCCGAAGCAGAGAGTCGTGCCCGGACAGGATGCGGAAAGCGTCGGATTCGGTGCTAGCCATGACGAGATCGGCCATCACTCGCACATCGGCATCCTCCTCGCCGAGAAACGTAACGTCGGTTGCGGAGCCGCAGAATCGTCTGTACCACGATTCTAGGCTCAGTGGGGAGACGAGCGTGAGTAGCTCGCGGCGGACGGTCACGGGGCACTGAATGCGTCGCGGAGGATTCTCGCGGCGACCTTCGCCAGCTCTTGGGCGATGGTGACGTCGTCTTCGTAGAGACGGTTCGCTGGGAATGAAATCATCCGATCGTGGAGGCGTGTGCTGTGCGGTAGTGTGTCGTCGCCCGGTGCCGAGACGGCAAACGTGCCTAGCCGACGGACCAGGAGATTCTTGTCTTTCGCGAACGTCGGCGTGATGGAACGGACCACTCGGTTCAGCGGTCGGGTCGAGGGCACGGTCGCCGGCACACCGGCGGCTCCGAGTGCGCCGAGGAGATCATTACGTCGAGCCGTGGCCACGTCTGGAGGCAACGTATACACGAGGTCGAAGTGGCTCCTATTGAGTCGTGGCGCACTAGACCTGACAGGGATCAACAGCCCGTCCAAGAGCTCATCGACGACGGCGACGTTGGCGCACCTGGCCTTTGTAACCTCGTCGATGGTCCGCAGATGATCCAGTGCAAGTATGGCAGCCAACGGGCTTACCCGGAGATTTCCGCCAAGTGCGAACTCGGCACCGGGCCGGAGGCCTTCGGAAAGGAGGTCTGTACGGGTCCGAGGCTTGAAGTGGCCGACCATGAGCGCCAGATCGCGGGTCCGGTCATCGCCGGCCACCAACAGCCCGCCGTGCCCGCCACTGACGAGCTTGCCGGCCCCGATGCTGTAGATCGCTGCATCGCCGAAGGTGCCGACGTGTCGATCGCCGACTGACGAAGCGTGTGCGTGCGAGCAGTCCTCGAGCAAGCGGACATTGTGAGCGGCACAGACTTCGACGATCGCATCGATGTCGACCGGATTGCCGAACAGGTGGGTCACCACGACCACCTTGGTCCGCGACGTAATGGCGCGTGCGATGGCGCGGGGGTCGACTGAGGCGTCGTCCTCGCTGCTGTCGACCAAGACCGGTCGAGCGCCGAGCCACAACGCAGGCGACGCACTGGCCAAGAAGGTAAGGTTCGGGACTATGACCTCGTCACCGTGGGTCACACCGAGCGCGACAAGTGCCGCGTAAAGCGCGCTGGTCCCCGAGTTGAACGACACCACATGCAGGCCGCCGTGTAGCCGCGAAAAGTGTTGTTCCAACTCCTTCACTGGGCCTTTTCCGGCGTAGTCATATACGTCGCCATCGGCCACAAGTCGCGCGACCGCGCTGGCGGCCTCGGGACTGTATACCGGCCATGGGGGAATCGTCGAGATCCGCATCAGTAACCCTTGACGAGGTCGATGACATTGCAAGGCTTGATGCCCTGCGAGTGGCGCAGTAGCTCGGACACGAACAACTCACGGGTCCGGCGCTCCGTCGCATCGGTGAAACTGGATGTGTGGGGACTTATGACGATTTCTGGGCAGCTCCACAGTGGGCTGTCCGAAGGAGGTGGCTCACGGCGCGTTGCGTCAAGAACTGCGCCGGTGAGGCTGCCGGACCGCACTGCAGCAACCATGTCATCCTCCATTACGGTCTCACCTCGCCCGACATTGATCAAATATGCAGGACTGGAGAGGTTTTCGAAGATCGAGCGGTTGAGCAAATTCTCCGTGCTGGGGGTGAACGGAAGGCAGTTCACCACGAAGGTGACCTCCTGAAGCAGTTCGCGCCAAGGGGCGTCACTGCGCATCACGCGCTGGACGTTTGGAACCGGACCACCGCCGAGGGAAACGCCGTACACCCGCATCCCTAGTGCCCGGCAGGAGACCGCCAGACGACGGCCGATGTCGCCGAGGCCCAAGATCATCACGCTACGCCCGTCGAGTAGGAGGTTGTCAGCGCGTGGCACCCATTGACGCGCAGACGAATTTATGACCGTACGTGGCATCTGCTTCGCAAGCATGATCATTGCGCCAAGTGCCCATTCCGCGACCGCTGGCGTATGTGCACCGCGGGCGTTACTAAGCGTGATTTCACGCTGGGCGAACGAGGACAGCGGCAGGCGATCGATCCCTACTGTGTCGGTGTGAACCCATTGGACTTGGGGCAGATGCTCAACCACCGCGGTGACCCACGCCGTTCGGTCGTGCTGACGCCGCCACACAATCTGGACCGAGTCTGCCGGTGTCGTTGCATTGATACTGAGACCCTGCGTGGATGTTCGTAGCGTAACGAGATTCGCATGCGGGAATCGGCAGTCCGCCATCTGTTTTTTCGTCTCAGGGGAGACGCCGACGAAGGGGACCGTGGTAGTCATAGGTCGCGATACTCTAAGAGAAGGGGAAGTGAGATATCCGGGTGTTTACCTTGGGCTATCTCGAGCAGCGAGAGTGTCTCTCGTTCTTCGACGGCCGTTCTGATCCCGCACAGGCTATGCGACAGACGATTCGACAACTCACCCAGATCGGTGACTACTGAGTCGAGAAGGCTTCGCGCTTCATCGACTAGTAACATGGCGGATTCCCAGTCTGTGCGGCTCATCGCGATCAAGGCGCTCAGTGTTGCGCTCTCGGATTCCTCGAACCGGAAGATCGGTGCGCGAATACCAGTCAGACGATGAAGCGCGCGGGCCTCGGTGATCAGTCGGTCGGCGTGCTCTGGGTCGCCTGTGATTTCCGAGCTCGGTGCGGCGTTAGCCAGAGCGCGCGCAACGAACGGGAGGAACCGGTCGCGGTTCTGCAGAGCCTGCGAGCGGCGGAGTTTTACACACTCAGCTGCATACGTTCGTGCCGCGTCGGCACGGCCCGAGGACAACAGGATACAGCTCATGTTGTTGAGAATTGACCCGCGGGTCTTGGCGACCTGGGCGTCAGTGTCGTTCTCGTGACCCGCCAGGTGTAGCTGCGCCGCCCGTACCTCAGCAAGTGCCTCGTCGTACCTGTCCAGCTCGGCGAGGCGGAAGGCAAGGTTGCTCCGGGCACCCGCCAATACCACCGGCTGGGCATTGGCGTCGACTAAATGCTGGATGGCCTCGTCGGCGGGCCGGAGACTCCTGGCCAGCTCCCCCCGCTCCCAAAGCCGATTCGATAAATTGCACAGTGCGCGACCCAGAGCGCTTTCGGTTTCCGTGGTCGGAGCGAACAGGCGTAGACGCTCCACGGCCAGCTGGGCCGATTGAGCGGCTTGGTCGACCCAGCCAGCATCCGAAAATCGGTTAGAACATTCCATCGCCGTCGTGATGTCCTGCAGCGTCGGCGTCCCTGAATCGGGTATCTCTTCAATTATCTGGCGGGCTAACTGCGCCGCTAAATCAGACAGCGCGACCGTCTCGTCGGGAATTCTGCCCAAAAGGATGGCCAGTTCCTCGGCCGATCGCCCGGCGGCCTCCTTCTTCAACGCAGACGTCAACTGGTCAGGTGTCTCTAACTGGCTGGCAACTTCGATCGCAATCAGATAGAGAACGCGGTCGCCATTCGCGACGACGTGCTCGAGTTCGCGGGCCACTTCCGGATATCGGGTGGCGGCGCGGCTCAGGGTGAGGAGTGCTCGGTGCCGCTGATCGGTGTTGCGTGCCGCACTCTCGGGACCGTCGGCTGATCCGGGGAGACGGCCATCGTCGATGAGGACTCCGGCGATGAGATCCTCGGCCAGTGCGTCAGGTCGCAGACCGTCGATGTAGGTCTGCGCCCCCGGATAGAGCCGCCGAAACAAGCGGCCGACCTTGCGCGTTACCACTGGACTGAGGTCGGGGCTGCACTCCGAGATCAGCTGCGTGGCATCGATTTCGGTGGCAGCACCATAGAAGGTCAGGGCGGCGCAGATTCGATTCAGGTCGACGTCGTCGAGTTCGTCGATGCCGGCTGCGGCCGCTGATGCGGCAATGTACCTCCGCTCGTGGGCGAGAAGTCGATCGGTGCCAGGTTTGGTGTTGGGGCCGCTAGAGATGACAGTGGTTAGCGCATCGGCGAGGACGTCGAGTACTGATGAGTACGATTTGTAGGGCGCCGACGTGTTCAGGACCGGGGGGCTACCGGTCTCCATAGCAAACTGTTGACACGCGGTGGAATACAGTTCGTTGACTCGTTCGCGTGATCGGGTGAGTGGTGCGATCGGTTGCACTGTGATGTCGGCAACTAGGTCTGCGACTTCGGAATCTCTGGCGAGCAACGCATTCCACCAATCAGTGGCGGTGCGGGCAAGGAGGAGGAAGCGGACCTTGTCGTGTACTCCGTGCTCAAGAAGCGCCGTCAGCACGTGGAAGAGTTGTTCACTGCGTGTCTCGGCATAGTCGAGCACCAGCAGACTCGGTCGGGTGGGGAGCTGGAGGACTGTCTCCTCCCCGTTCACCGCCAATGAGAGTGGTTCCACGTGCCAATTGTTCGCTTTCACCAACTGCATTAGCTCGCGGGCGAGCCGGGACTTTCCTTGACCGGCAGCGCCCGTGACTAGTCGGATGTCGAAGTCGTCGTCACGCAGACACCACTGCTCGAGACGGGCCAGCTCTTCATCGCGGCCCACCAGGGCAGGGAGCAAGCTGTCCGGACGCAACAATGCGCTCGGGCTCGTGGAACGCCCTCCCAGCTTGCGTCGACGTCGGGTACCGGACTTCGTCGTCGCGACCGGGGTCACCTCCGTGTGGTCGCGATTGTTCCCGGAATCCGGGATGATCGAAGACAGCTGCCGCAGGGCGTGACTGGGGCCTGCATAGTCGACGACCTGAACCGCACTTAGCCAGTACGTCCACTGGGAATCAAAGTTGACCGGATATGCGGTGCCGGGCAGGCGATCGGAAGGATCGTCCGGCGCTCGTCGACCGCCAGGGAGATCTCACGCTGTACGTGCGGGGACTCGAGTGCTGCCTCGGAAAGCAGAAGGATAAGCGCGTCGCATGAGGAGATCGCTCTGACGATCTCCAGGGCATAATTGCCGCCTGCGTGGATGTTGTGGGCGCCGAAGAATGTCGAGTATCCAGCGTTTTGCAGGTGGCTGTTCAGCGTCCCGGCGACGTCTTTGTCGTGCGACGAATGACTGACGAATACCGAGGCCTGGCGTCTCATCTCCAACATTGCGATCTGGCCCTTCTGTAGTAGCCCTGCAATTAATACCGCGCCGAGCCCGCCGGCCAGACGATGACTATGTCGCGTCCCGACGCTTGGCGGCGGGCGACGATGTCGGCGGTGCCGCCGAGCCCTCCTGCGGGCTTGCCGTCCCAAACGGCGATGAGCAGATCGACGGTGTCGGCGATGTGTGCGCCAGCGTCGAAATAGGCATGTTCGCCGGGGGAGTCGTGGGGCAGGTCGACGGTCTCGACTGCAAGTATCCGGGCGGCTTCGAAGGATCTGCGGTTGTCGTCGGGAATGGTAGACGCGATCTGTGCGCATGGGGCCACGAAGACAACTTCGCCCCCGACCGCGGCGACCGACCACGCGAACACCTGGTCGGCACCAGGTGCGAGCGATGTATAACCAGCGATTGGTGACTTGAGTTCATCCAGGATGCGGGTGATCTCAGCGGCTACCGCCGACCGCGTAGATAAGGTTAGACCGACGTGCCCGGTGATCCCGACAGTCGTCATCAGGGAGCCTCTTCCGGTGTGAGGGCTTCGAGCCGCTCCTGATACACCTGACCGATGGCGTCGAGAACACGACGTCGTGTGGTGTCCTCGACGATCTCATCTGCGGCATCGAGGTATCGACCGCTTAGATGGCTCAACGTGGCAAGCCGTGCGGTACTCTGAAACGCCTCACGGATGACGGTCAGGAGTCCGCCGTCGTTTAACGAGGCCCAGTCGTGAACCTCCGCCTTGCGTTCGTCGTGAATCCGCTGTTCGTGGCGGGCCCGGGCGCGCATCGTCTCATCCCGAACTGTCCTATCGGATGGTTTGGCATGCCATGACTTCTCGATGGCGAGGACTTCTTGATACATCTTCCAGATGTAGAGGCGCATGTTGAAGCGCGAGAAGTCAGCATCGTGCCGGTTTCTGAAGGCTGCGTTGGTTGTCTCGGTGCGGGCGAGGAGGATGGCAGCGAGATACATGTCGGGTCGTTCGCGCAGCGTTTTGCCGGAGTTACGGAGGATCAGTCGTAGATCCGACGATCCTACGAAAATCCAATCGAGATCTGGGTCTGTCTCGGTGAACATTGACAGATCGGTGAGCAACGCGCGGTCTGCCCGATCGTCACCCTTCCGGGTGAGGGTGTGGTTCCAATTTGCCTTCTCCACAAAAGCTTTCCACACACTGGTGACACCTTCGTCGTAGAACTGGCCGTAGGTGCGTCCGTGGTTCTCGGCGACGAAGAATTTCTTGTGGCGGAACCACTCCACGAGCCGGATCGCCACCTGGGGGCCGAGGTCGTAGACGTTCTCGTACTCCTCGTCTGGCGCCATCGTCTGTGCCGCCGCCCGTGCTTTCTCCACCCCGATCTCGAATTGCCTCTTTCGGCGCGGGCTGTGACGTCCGGGGTCGAACTCGATGCCTCTGCGGAACGGTTTGAACAGATTTTCGACGTCGAGAAATACTGCGGCAGGCCCAGGCTCGAGCGTCGGGGCGATGGCGATCGGATCTGTCATCGACGGGTCTCCCAGGCGGTGCGTTCGGCGATGAACCCGCCGGAGTCGAGACTGGACGACCGTTCGGTGATGATGGCGACGATCTGTTGCCTGTCTTGGGTTGCGGCGGCCTGAGCGCTGTCACTCAGGCGTGGTCTGCTCGCGAACTGTGGGTCGAAAACATCGATGATCAGATCATTTTCGGGTAGGACGTCGAGTTCGCGGCGTCCAAAGAACGCATGTTGCGCCGGATCGTAATCGAGCACGAAGACCTCTGGGAATGCGCGGAGATTGTCGGCCGGAAAGACACGTGCCATCACGTGCGCTGCCGTGTTCGCCTGTGCCGATGCGTCGAGGCGCACCGTCAACCACATGGTCCCTCGCTCGTCATGGATCAACCATGTGACGTTTCCGTGGCGGGCGACCGCGGTCCGCGGCGACAACTGTGCCCAATCGGCTTCCGACGTCCCGCTGCGCACCAAGGGGGCCAGGCCTGACGACCCCGCACGTGTTCGCACCAGCTCCCGGACGGGCAGCCGGCGAGCCACGCCGACCACCGAGTCGGCGAGCTCGGCACTTAACGCATCCCAGTTGACGGAGTCGAAACCGGCGGCGACAACCGCGTCTTCAGCCTCAATGCTGTCCAGTAGAGCGACGACTTCCGGGTAGCCGGGGGCCTCGTTATCGACAAGGTCAACCGATGCGCGCAACGCAGTGGTCAGGATTCCCAGGTGCGTTTCGGCTACCGCGCCAGATGCCGACCGCAACTCGCCGACCATCTGCACTAACGTCTCAGTGTGGGGTTGCAGCAACCGTTGGATCGGGGCGGAATCGACGAACAGAGCCTCCGCAAGCCATGCAAGAGATCCAATCTCGAGATCGAGGAGTCGCACGTCAATATCGGGCAGCGCGTTTGAGCCACTCGGCCACCATCGATGCAGCCAGTACCCCTCGCCAAGACGAGCTACTATCGCTGACAACTCGCCGCGAACCGCGTTCACCCGGTGTGACTCGGCATAGTCGTCATCCTCGAACAAAGCGACGACGTCTGCCACCTCGGTGCCGTAAACCGGTTCGAGCCAGGCCTGCGCCAGGAATGCGTCGTCGAGCTCTGCGTCGGGAATCGCGGTCACGTCGGCGACGTCGAGGCGAAGGGTACCTCCGATGGCCCGGATCGACACGGTCCGGACCGCCGGAACCTCACGCCCACCGACAGTAATCGCGACAAGACCGTTGTCATCACGGTGGATGTCGACGACACCCCAGTCACCACCTTGCACGGTTTTCACCACATTGTCCTTTGATCCTTAGCTCTCACAATGACCTACCGATCCCGCGTTCATTCTGGGTCATGCCCACGCATCCATCTATGCAGAAGTTCGATATCCAGTGATACGTCCGCGAGCGCAGTCCAGGCGCGCCATTGCGCGGTGATGCTCTCGGTTGGCTCGTCGGCATCCTGCAGGTCGTACCAAAAGTCGGCCCACACTTGAGGGTCATCGACCGCCTTGCGCACCCTGTCGATGGCTTCGGTCACCAGAATGAAGTCGATCTCAGCGTCAGTGCCGGTGTCCTCGGCGCCGGGAAGGTCTCCCGCATCTTCAGTGGTGACGACACGTACCCGGCCGGCCGCGTCTAGGCGGTCGGTGACGGTCAACGCCGCCCCGGTGAGCAGGTCATGGGCGGTGGTCGCGTCGTAGTCGGCGCTGCCGTGGACGTCATGGCCGTGCACCCTCGTCCACAGCGCCGATATGTAGTACTCGGTGGGTTCGACAACGGCGGTGCCGACATACGGAGTCGTTGCGGTTCTATTGTCCCCTTGGCGCTTCTTCATCCATTGGTGGAAGCACGAGCGGATCGCGGCCGCGACGCGGGTGTCGGGCACCTCGACACCTACGATCGTCTCCGTGTTCTTGGCGCGTTCTCCGATCATCGGGGCCACAGTTGCGCCGAGCGCTAGAACGGCACGCGCGGCATCGTTCTCGACGCCGAGAGGCCGGCTCGCGCGATCCACCTCGAGCGTCAGGAGTTCCCTCTCGCAGGGCAGTCCACGTCGAACATCCCGCTCACCGCGCAGCACCGAGCCGAGCCGGCGTTCGATGCTGGTATCGAGCCAAGCCACAGCCGGGCCGCCCACCCGTATGTCGGCAGGTTCGTCGACGACCCGGATGGGCGCCGGACCGGGCGGCGAGGTCGACGATAGACCCAACGCCGACGCGCGGAACTGCCACAGTGTGTTGTCGACGCTGCGTACCGCGGCCCACTTCGCAGCGGCAGGTGTGCCAGGGCCAACGAGCTCGTCCAGCGTGACGGTCCCGCCGCGGGTGACGCGGTGTTTGGTAGCCAGCACCTCGTCATCGAGGAACTCCAAAAGAGGACCCACGCTGCGAGCCAAGGCGTCGTCCAAAGTCCTTGGTCTCTCGCGCAGCACGGCCCGGTCGCGACGCTCTGCCAGCTCGGCCACCAAGGACTCCTCCGCCAGCAACCGCCGGACCGCGGTCATCGTGCGCACCTCTGCGTTGGCCGCAGCAGTGGCGACTATGAGCGCCTCGGCGGCCTCTTCGTCGAGCGAGGCGTGCTGTGCTGTCTCCGACCATGCGAGTCTGAGCAACGCCTCGCGCCTATCGGAGGCTCGTAATACCGATGCAGTGGTGCGCTTTTCAAGGAGGGGAAGGATGTCGACCAACCGCGCCAATCGTTCGGCCTGGGTGGAGACAGCCATGTGGATTCGTTCTGCGGACTCCTCTTCCGGCCGGCTCGGGACCAGCGCCTGGATGGACGCTTCACCCTTGATGTAGATGTAGCCACGCAGTTTGGCAGGTAGGCGCAGCTCAGCCGGCAGGTCGGCCCCGAAGACCGTGGGAAACAGGCTTCGGATCACCCGGTCGTTCGGAAACCAACCGTCGCCATCGCGTTTGGATAACACCGGGTGAATCTGCTCCGGCAGCGTCGACCATGCCCGTGTCCAAGCGTTGCGGATGTACAAATTTCACTCCGGCGGAAGGAGACCACGGTCGACGAGCGACCAGTAGTACTTGCCGATACCGGTGAGCTCCACTGACTCCTCGTTCAAGCAGGCATCCCAGAAATCCCGGTTGGGCACCGTGGTGGTGACTAGGCCCATGTTCCGGTACAGCTTGATGTGGTCGAGATCATTCTGGGCAGGGCTACCGGTGAACGGCACGTAATTTGCGCCGTCGCCGGTCCGCGCCTTCGAACCGTTTAGGCCGGGGACATAGTCGTTCTCCTCGCTGAGAAACTTCGGCCGCCCGTCCTCGAAGATCTCGGCAATCTTGTCGAGCCGTTCCCGCGGAATCTGCGGCTCAACCTTCCGGATCGGCCGTGCCTTGATGACATGAGACTTGAACGTCGGACGCTGAAGGGAATCGTCGAATCCCTGTGCTGCGTAGGCATAGAGGTCCAGCGCGGTGATGTTGCCGAGTAGGTCGGACGCTCCGCCCTCCAGACCACTCACCAAAAGTTCGGTGAACGCGCCGACGGGCCGTTTCCCAGCACGCTGAACCTCCAGCGACTCCTCATACCTCCGGGACGCAGTGAGAATGGCTAGACCTTCGCGGATTACTGCGCGGTCGGGCCGGAACGGGTCGGCGCCGAAGTCGACAAGTTGTCGACCGGGCCCCTCGTTGCCGACTCCGCCGGACAGACAGCAGTCGAGGATGATCGTGATCGCCTCGGCGCGAGACTGATTTACCAGTGCCATGAGGTCGTTGAACGACATCGCGAGGTCGTTGTGGGCGAGTAACTCACCGCCCCACGGGCGTGGTACGCCGTGACCGGCGAAGTAGAAGAGCAGTTCGGTGCGCTCGTCAACGTCGTCCGAGATGAGCAGATCGGTGATGGCTTGCTGCAAGTTGTGGCTGTAAACGTAGGCGGGCTTGTCGCGGACTTCTTCGATGAGTCGGGTGACCTGCCAGTTCTCCTTCGGTTTGACCTGCTCCCCGTGGAACTCGAGCAGGTCCGCGATCGCGGTGGCGTCCGACGACGCGGACGGCAGCCTCGGAGCCTCGAGCGCGGTCTCGATACCAACCACGAGCGCTCGTCGTTTAGGCGTCATCGATGGCAACTCCAGAAAAGGGAAACACAGGTTCGTTGACCCTATCGGACATCGCGTTCCGACGACGGCTTCAGTCTGGGGTTCCCCCAATCGAGCTAACCCGGGATCGGTAGCGGTCGGTAGGGCTGACATCGGAACTGCCCATCACTCACCGGAAGGACCCGATATGCGTGAACCCTCTGATCCCTTCAGTCCACGCGAGCCCCATCGAGTCACACTCGCCGAGCACTCGGAACACGGCCGGCGACGTCTCGCCGCGTTGCCGCTGTGGTTGTCGGTCGCGATACTCACCGTCGCGCTCGGCCTGCTGGCCGTCATCATGCAGGGCGAGTACATCATGTTCCATAACGTGCTCGGCACGATCCTGCCGAGCGCCATTGCGTCGCACCTGACCGCGATCAGCATCACCGTCACCGTGGCATATCTGATCATCTGGCACACCGTCGGGTTTCGTGCCGCGAGAGGCAGCGCCGTCGCCCACGAGGTGACCCGGGGTGAGGGCCGAGGCCGCAACATCTTCGGTGCCTTTGGTCTGCTGGGTGCCGGTGCGGCTGCTGTCGGGCTGGCTGTTATGGGTGGACTGGCCTACGTGCGTGCCGATGCGCTGGCCACCAAGCACGCCGACAACTCGCGAATCAACGCGACGGAACTGGATGGCACCCCGCTGTCTGGCCCGAAGGTCGACGAGTTGGCCCAGTCCGCCTACGACGACGTGTTCGTCAACGACCTGCTGTGGACCGTCCTGACGCTGGCAATGCTAGCCATTGCGGCGCTGTGCATAGGTCTGGCCATGCACTCGATTGGCCGATCCGCGTTGCCGTCGCTCGTCGAAGCACAGCTGTGGTGGGCGCGGCTGCTGGCCGACCGGGCCGACGGGCAGCGTCGCACCCGAGAAGCCGAGTTGGTCGACGAGCAGACGGCGGCGAAGACCCGCACCGAGGTAGCGGCCCGAACCCGCGCCGCGCTCAACGACCGCTACGACCACGCGCGGGCGCACGTACGGGTGTATCTGGCGGCACGCAAGGCCGATCCCGAGTTCACCGACGGCATCGTGCCGCCGCCGGAAAACACCGCCGCCCAATGACCGGTGCATCTGCCGGTCCCGCGTCCGCGGGACCGGTAGGGCAGAGGACCCCAGATCGATCACCTACCACAAGGAGCCACAGATGTTCCGCAAACCGAAAGGGCGCCAATCAGCGCTCGTCGTCGACCCCTCCGCAGTGGGCAAGATAGGTGCGCCCGGTCTTGACACCGGACGCATCAGCACCGACGACGTCAACCGCGCGACGGTGTGGCCGGTGCCATCCAACGGCGAACGGAAGCTCGCCCACCGCAGCGGCAAGCTCGACGGGAAGCGAGGTCTGCAGCCCGACCCCGCCACCGGTCACTTCCCGACCACGGAGCGCTTTCAAGCAGCATTTCGCGGGGCCGTCGCCAATCACCGGAAAGTGTTGGAGCGCCGCCTCAGTGGCATCGACGAGCTCGACCAAGCGCTGGCCGAAGAGGCTCGCCAGCTCGATGTGCTGACCGCAGAATTTGACCCACCGGCCGAACAGCACCGGAATCCGCAGGAGGACATCCGAGCCCGCCGTGCCCGCCGCAGCAGCAACGCTCACCGCGCACAGCTGATCGGCGAGCAGGAGCGACGTCGTCGGCGGGTCGAGGAGATCCTTCGGGAGCGGGCGCGTCTCGCCGAGCAACGCGCCCACCAGATTCATCTGACCGCACAGCACTGCGAGGTTGCCCGTCAGCACTGGCAGCAGCTGGTGTCCCTCTACTGGACCTCGCTACTGCGTGCGCATCCCGACGCCGACGAGCTGCGGCGCGCCTACGCGGTGCCCCTCCTTACCGTCGGCGACGCACCCTCGGCCGGCGACCACATTCCCGGATCGACCGTCACCCTCACGAAAGGTCTCTGAAACATGTTGAACCGCCGACGAAAGACCGTCGACCACGCCACCGAGGGGAAGGGCGGGTTCACAGCCCGGGGGCGCTGCCCGCGCCGAATCACCGCACCCATGCCTGAACCGCTTCCGCACGAGACTATTCCGACCATGGCGCAGCTCCGCCAGACGGTCGAGTACGAAATCGACCGGCTCCTGCCCGCCTTGGACGACAACCATCGACATGTCCTCGACACTTGGCTCGCCACGCAGGAGGCCGACGCGCGGGCAGCGCTCGAGGAGCTCATCGCCCGCCAGCAGCGCGTCGCGGACGCACTGGTAACCCGGGCACAGAGCCGTCGGGACCGGGCGGCGCTGCGGCACACCCGTCGACAACGCCGCGTCGACCTCTTGGCCGAGCGTGCCGCGCAACTGCGCGATGACCTTGTGCCGACGCCGCGGCGAGCACCCGAGCCAAGTTCGGTGCACAGCCGCAACGGCACGATGCTGCCGTCGAGAGTGTCAACGGATCACGACGGCTCCGCGTCAGTGGGGAAGCCGGTGAGCAACCGGGATCGGTAGGTCCGTCGACATTCCGTGAACGCTCGCGAGAAGGAGCACCCATGAAGCACTACCGCAGTCGGACGTTGATGGCCACCACCCTGGCCGTCGGCGTCGTCAGTCTGTCCACCACGGCCTGCGTCGTCGGCGATACGCCTGAGCCCCCGGCGACGGTGCCGTGCGCAGTGGTCGCCGACGCGACCGCCAGCGACACCTTCCTCACCGACAAGATTTCGAGCGTCATCAGCGGGTTTCTACGTTCTACCGACTGCGACACCGTCGCGGTCCGCACAATCAGCAGCAACTCAGTCGGCGAAAGCTGCACGGCGTCCGACGTCGCCATGGACCTCCAGGCAGCCGTCGACAACACCGATGCCCGAGCCACCGAGGTGTCGCTGCAAATCGTCCCCCAAGTGACCGCGCGCGTGCGATCACTGACCAACTGCGTACGCGCCGCGGGCCGCGACCGCGGCACCGACGTAGTCGGCGCATTCACATCGATCGCCGAGCTGTCCGGTCGCGACGCAGCACCCCATGTGCTGATGATCAGCGACCTGGTACAGAACATCGGCGTCGACGTGCAACGCAGTTCCCTCGCCGATGCAGAAGTCGCGTCGGCGACCACCGACGCGTTGGCACAGGCGTTACCGGCGATGGGTAGCTGGCACATCACCCTCAGCGGACTAGGCGCCGGCACCAGCTATCTAACCCCCGCGCACTCGGCCGCATTGCACCAAGTGTGGCAGGACGCGCTGCGCCGGCAAGGGGCCGTCGTCAAACAGGCAGGGGTTTGAGATGAAAAGCGAACGCGAGATAGATACGTCGACAGAAATCTTGAGACCAGCGGTCCAGGTCACCGCTCTGCGGAGGATGTCCGCCGAGCGTTCCATGATGGTCCGTTCGGAACTGGCGGCAACGATCAGCGCGGTGCTCGCCGAGGTGCCCGGCGCCGTCATTGAGATGTCGATGATCGCAGCCGCCGACAGCATGATCGACGCGCGTGTGACGGTTCGCGGCGAGCAAGCCGACGAGATCGCACCAATCGTCATCGAACTCGTCGACGTGATCGCCGAGGCCGACTGCCAGCCAGCCAGTTACACCGACGCGTCACTAACGGGCCGGTGGCCGATCTACCCCGCGGACTGCGGCGGCCACCTGGGCTTCGCGTTCGACGATCGCGGTGAGTCGGCCCCCGAGTGGGAGCCGAGCGCAGTGGTCGACGCGGCTGCCCTCGCAGGTGGTCTTGCTTCCTCGACGGAGGCGGGCATTCGCGTCGAGCTGAGGTCCACCGGTGACCCGAAGCGCTTCGACGCCCGACTGACCGCGCTGGGCATCGGCGCGGTGCCATCGGTTCAGTTGCGCAGCTTGATTCGTCGTCGGTTCGACGGACTGGTGGTTGCCGCAAACGCCAATCATCGATGGTTGCCGGTGCGTGCGGAGTATCTGGCCGGTGTAATCGTGATCCCGGTCGGTGGCCCCGATCCAGTGCCCGGATTCTTCACTGCGCCAGCCGCACCCATACCGGTCAGCCCCTCACGGCAGGCTGCATCCGGCAACGCTATTCGACTCGGGCATGCCATCACCATGGCGAATCGGACGATGCCTGTCACGATCTCCGAGCACGAGCGAGTTCGCCATGTGCAGATCCTCGGCCGGACAGGCACCGGCAAGAGTTCCGCGATCGCGGGAATGATGCACGAACTTGCCGCGGCCGGAGAAGGCGGGCTGGTGCTGGACCCGCACGGCACCCTGGTAAACCGGATACTTGAGGAGATGCCTGCGGCCGCCGTGGATCGCGTTTGGGTCATCCGGTGCGGCGACGTCACTAACCCGGTGCCGTTGTCGACGCTCGCAGAGTCCGATCCAGTTCGCCGCGACATCGCGATTGCGGATACATGCGCGATCTTCCAAGAAGTCTTCGACAAAAAGGACACCGGAATCGTCGGACCGCGGTTTCGCGAGCGCATTTCGATGGGGATGCGGGCGCTGTGCGCACTGCACGGCGACTCAGCGTCGGTGCTCGACGTTCCGGTGGTGCTCGCCAACGACCTGGCGATGACTAAGGCCATCGAGGCCTGTGACGACGACCGTCTCACCGCGTGGTTCAAGAACGACAAAGGCGCACGACGTTCGTCCGACCACGGCGAGCTGGTGTCGTGGGTCGACTCCAAGTTCGAGGCTTTCGCTGCCACCGCCGCGATGCGCGCGATCCTCGGCTCCGGGCGTCACGCCATCGATTTCGCCGCCGCGATGGACGATAACCGCATCATCCTGGTCGATCTGTCCAAGGCGGAACTCGGGGAATCAGCGGCCCGGTTGGTCGGGTACATGTACCTGAACAGGGTCTGGGCCGGAGCGTTGCGGCGCAAGCGACGCGACGTGCCGTTCACCGTGATCGTCGACGAGGCGCAGTCGCTAATCTCAGGCGCACTCTCGTCGATGCTCGCCGAAGGTCGCAAGTTCGGCCTGTCCATCGTGCTGGCCCACCAGTACCTGGACCAACTCGACGAGTACCTACGCCCGGCCGTCGACGGCAACGTCGCCACCACGATCGCCTTCCGCAGCGCGGCCGGGGACACGCCCACGCTCGGTATGCGATTCGGAGGGATGGTCGACGCAACCACGTTAACAACGCTGCCCGATCTCTCGGCAGTGATAATGCGCAGCAGCGCACCGACCGCGGTGCCATACACACTCGTCGTCGACCACAACGAACGCGTTGAACACCGCGACAAGGCAATAGTGGACCGCATCCGCGAACAGGTGGAGCAACAGAGCCGCGCGGGGCTGGTCGACCCATACCGCAGCGAGACCACTGCAGCAGCACAGGGAAAGTCGCGCATCGCCGAGATACGCGCCAAAGTCGAAAGCGGACTCCCGAAACGGGATCGGCCCAAGCCGCGCCGCACGGAGGGAAACTTCCTCGACGAATGGCTGGCGAAGCGACACAACCAGGTGGCTGCCAACACCGACGCTGACACCACCGGTCCCGACGGCCCGGGGAGTAGCGATCAGAGCACCAGCGAAACGGACCCCGACAATCAGGCTTCCGACGTTCGGTCTGACCAGAACGAGAACGGTGACAACCGACAGAAAGTAGAACTCTGATGAGAGCCCCATTGTCTGAGAAGACTGTCGCGACCCCACGATGTGCGCCGTCCTGTGTATGATGCTGCCGGGATTGCCCGACGCCGACGCAGAGGATTTGACGCGGGGACTGTACACGCAGCTGGAGGAGCGCGTGGGAGAACGCCTAGCGTCCGCAATGTGCGACGCGCAGATGAGCGAGTTAGAGGAGCTCATCGACGCCTAAAATGACGACGGGTGCGCGCAGTGGCTGAACGACAATGCGCCGAACTACCCCAGTGTGGTCGCCGCTGAGCGTGCGACGGTTATCGCGGAGACGGTGGTCGGTGTGGCGACCAACGATCCGTCGGCCATACGGGGAGTTCGTTCAGCTCGACGGGGTGCTGGTTCCGACGATGGACACGCTGCGGGCGGTTCTGAGCGAGTCCGTCGACACAGGATCGATCGGTGCGCAGGACATCCTCGAGAGACTAACGGAGGGTTGAGGGTTCGTCTCGGCGACAATGGCCGAACTGTATTGTGGATGTTCTCGGAGGCAGGACCGAGACGCCTCATCGTCCAAGCCGGGCATCGGGTGGCACTGTCGGCGAGAGTGTTTAACCGACTGGAAGAATTGCGGGACGGCTGGAACCAGCAATGCTCGATCGTGTCACTTCGTCTGGTGCAGAGGGAAAACGGGGTGACCGTCCTCGCTGAGGGGTCGATCCCGGCGAACGCAGGGATCACATTGCACCTATTGACAAACAGCGTGAATCTGGCGCATAGCGCGGTCCTCGAATTGATAGATCCGGTCATGGAAGCCGAGAAGGACGAGCGCGACGGCGGGCGCCCGTAGTCGGTGCGCGAGGGTGGGGACGACGAGGAGGGCGGGGGCGCCAATCACGCGTCCCCGCCCTCTTGCGGTCATCGGTGGTCGTGTTTTCCCACCCCCACCCGGCCGCCGACACCTCGGCACGACGGACATGTCTCACGACGGGTCACCGGCCGGTCGCGGCCGTCCGAGCCGCGCTCGTAAGTCCGCACGTCGACCCAGCCCTCGCCCCGACACTTGGCGCACCGGTGGCAGTTAGGGCAGGTCGGGTTGTATCCGGCCATGATGTTCTCCTTCCGAGCCGCCATCCGTTGGCGCGCTCGTGAGGGACTACCGATCCCGCACTGAGCTCGAAGCGATCCGCGATCCCCTGGGATTGGCCTCAGGTGAGGTGATGAGCTGTGGGGCAGCGGGGCTTTGGTTCCTCCCCGCGGAGCGTCCACAGCATGTTTCCGCGCGTTTTGTTGGCTATGAGGGATGAGGGTGCCAGTCACGGCATCGTTGACGACCCTGATTCCAGGCGGTTTGCCCACGCTGCGCACTCTTTGCGGAGCGATCGCCTAATCGCGCGAGAGCTCGAGATCTTACGAAGATTGCGGGCAATACTATTCCTTATTTTGGTAAGGCCCTGATTTGCCGCGGGACTGCCGGCGTGGCGCGCAGCCTGAAGCCAAGTGGCGGCAGCATCTTCGGGATGACCCGTATTTGCTTGATGGGCGCCCCACGTGTCGAGTATGCCTAGGTAATTGAAACGGTGTACCGCGTCTTCTGGGAACTTGCTCGTTAACACTGATGCGTATCTAAGGGCGAAAGGAAACAGTATGTCGGCCTGTGCACGTTCATTCATCGCCACTTCAGTCAGTCTGCGAGCAAGTACACGGTTATCGGTGTCGTTGCCGACGTCCTCGGCGAGATATGTGGTCCAGTGTAAGGCAATGTTCGCAGCTGCTTGAGCACGATCGTGGCCGCGTAATTGAGAGGCTTCCAGGAGGAGAGCTCGTCCGAGTTCGCGTGCCCGTTCAGTCACGTCGCGAGCCGAAGAACCGTCGAGTCGTCGAACCCGGAGGCTAATGACCTCGTCAATGGTGTCTAGCCAGTGTGGATCGTCCTTGCTTGCACGCTGTTCAGCGATCAGTTCAAGCGCATCGCACACCGCAGGGACATGTATGCCGTATGTGTCGTCTCGGTCACCACTGACGTTCGCCGATGCCTGCGCTGCTGCTTGCTGGTGCATGTCTGCGCGAGTGTATGTGTTACCGGGTTCTGTCGGGGTTCCTTCGAGTGCAGCTACGTCGACGACGAGTTGAGCGAGCGATTCGCAGATACGCGTATTCTGTCGTGCGTTGTGCAAGAGCTGAAGCGCAACAAAATCGAATTCCTCATCGCGATGCGTCGCAAGTTTTCGATAGCTGAATAGGCGCTCGCGGGCGGAGTCATAGTCTCCGTCGATGACATCAGCGATCGCTGCTGCCGCCGCTGTCGCGGCGCCGAACCGCCACTCGGCGGCGTCGGGTTCGATTTTTGCGAGTCGGCGAGCGAGTTGATCAGCGTAGTTGAGCCACTGCCGCGCCGATCCATTCTCACCGAGGTTCAACAGCGTACGACCATATCCCGCAGCAGTCCTAGCCAGGTCGCGCGATGCGCTGATGTCGGGATTTCGAGTGTACTGATCTTGTGCGATGGTCACCGCGACGCGGAAGTGGTCGCGGGCCTCGTCATTGTGGCCTTGGGCTGCTGCCACCTCACCGAGCCCAGCCCGGAGATTAACGAGGTTGACGTGGGAATTGAGCTTCTTTAGGGACGGGTCGCTGTCCACACGTTCGGCGAGTGGAATTGCCTTCAAGTAGGCGCTGCGTGCAGCGTCCAAGTTGCCGGCACTCTGGTGCGCCCCGCCGAGCAAAGTGAGCGCGAACTGGTACCACGAGTCGGCGCGGAGTCCCGGTCTGCGTTCACTGACCGTATCCCAGGCGCTGCATGCCTGCTCGAGTTCGTCGATCAGTCGAGATGGGTCGGATGACTCGTTGACGAAAGCCATCGTCGTCAGCGCGAATGCCTCCATTAAGGAGACCTCATTGGGCCGCGCCTCCAACTGCTGCCTGGTGAACTGGCGGGCGTCGGCCGTCGCACCGAGAAGGTCTCGCCCAGGTACCGACCGAAGATCGGTGAGGCAACCCGCCGCATCAGATAACGCGCTGAATGCAGCCGGACTGGTGTCACCACGGTCAATCACCGCGCGCGAGGCGTCGAACAGTGCGAGAGCCAGCTCGGCGCGAACCGAAGCAGTTGACTCGGACTTGAATCGGTGGGCGGTTGAGGTCAGCGTAAGGACTCCGACCGGAGTCAACTCGTGCAAACTACTGCGAAAATAGGGTGCGCGAACGGAATCTATGATCACGGCGCAGATCGTCGGAAGCGTAGCTTCGGTTGTCCGTGCCAGAAGCGCCGACACCGTCGGCGCCTGTAATGGCGCTCGAAAGGCATGCCAGAGACGGTCGTCGGTGCAAAGGGGGTCGTCGTCGACGGTGGCCATGAAGGCAACCAACTCGCTGTGGAGGCGCTCAATCTCGCTGTCAGGTATCGGGCGGCGGATGTGTGCACTGATGATCGCGTGGGTGAACCCAAGCCGCCCGCCCTCGCGCCGCGGACTTAATAGAGGGGCAAGGGCACGACGGACACCGGCGACAGAGAGAGCGTCGATTCCAACGAGCTGCTCGATGTCGAGCGGTCGGAGTCCTGAGCGCGATACGGCACAGTACTCCAACACCGAGCGCACCGTCTGTTCCCCATATCGCTTCATGGCCCGGCCGGTCAAGCGGTCGATGAGGGACTCGGTGGTTGAGGGGAGTGCGGCCACGGCGGTGTTGATGACCCGTGCGGTTTCTGTCAGTGGGTCTGCGGTCGGGTTGACATCGACGTAGTCTTCCGCCTCTAGGGTGAGCAGCTCTGCGATGGCCAGGCGCAACCACAATGGTGACCGCTCGTGCAAAGCTAGCGCGTCAATCGCGGCCGGGGGGAGGTCGCGTCTTATCGACATGCTGATCGCCGCCACCGCGGCTCGCGTCGACTCGGCGTTCATCAGTGGGACCGTAAGGTCCCTGAAACCGGCTCCCAATAGGTAGTGGACGTGGTCGTACAGCGTAGTTGATGTGAGAATTTGTACCCCGTTGGGTTGTGTCGAGAAGAACGTGAGCCGAGCGTCATCTGGAAGCTGGTCGAGGGCGTCGATCGCAACGACGATCGGTGCAGCCGCGCCGAGTAGCTCGCCGGTGTGCTGAAGGAGTTCATCGGGGTTAATGGAGACATCCGGTGTCGACCCCAAGTCGCGGCAGATCCGAAGGAGTATGCCGCGAAGAGTGGCAACTTCGGGTGCGACACCCACAGGTATTGCCATCACGCGTTTACCGTGCGAGCGAAGTCGAGACACCGTCGCACACCACACGGCCGACTTGCCTGCGCCAGAAGGGCCGTACAGACACACCGAACTGCCACGTTCTACAATGTCGGTGGCCTTATCCACCAGCGAGGTGCGTCCGGCAAAACCATGTGCGCGATCTTCAAAGAACAGTTCAGTCGCCGCACCGACCGAATCGATTGTGGTCGCAGACAGTTGACGTGCACGCGCCTGAACCTCGGCGCCGAGATGTTCCGTCACGGTCGCGACGAACTGGGACAAGTCGAAACTCGACGTGGTGGCGTCGACCCGATACGGGTACACGCGGCAGCGTTGATGCACCCGTCGCTTCAGGGCGATGACTTTACTGAGGTCGGTGTCACGCCAGTCGTCAGATACCTCGCCGCTGATATCGCGTTCGAAGAAGAGCGCGGTCTGCGACCCGCTACGGAGGGCGCCGAACTCGAACTCCAGCGCGGTGACCGACACGCCTGCCGGTATTTCGGACTCCCCGGCTTCGTCAACAGCTCGTTCCAAGCGCTCAAACGGTGCGACCCATCCGTACCGTTCACCGATTAGGCCCACGAACAGCGGTTCCGCACGGGCGATCTCGGCAAGACATACATCTAGAATGCGAAGGTGGCGTGCTTGTGCGTCGTCGCCCTCGGCGCTGATACCCCATCGCAGGTCAATTAGCTCCACACGGCTGCCGAACGGAGCGACGAGCTCATTCAGCACTGGCAACACGGTGCGGTTGAGCTCATCTCGCTCACGGTGAAAATCCCGGAAGGTGGACGATACGAAGACAGGAATGACCGCCATGGAACGCCTTGTCGTTGTCGGGGACACTCAACCGACAGCGCGGTCGAAGTCTGTCGAATATAGTTCGGTCGGATGGACGACGCGAGACAGGGAATCTAGACGGCAACGAACGCTGGTTGCGGCTTGATAGCTCTGGATTCGTCCACGCAGGGACTAGTGTTACGCGCTTGGCACACTTCTTAGAACAGGTTGCGCAGTTTCGAGGTCCGCGGGCCACACGAGTTTTCGAGGGGCCGGCGGTCGAAAAACGAGCGCGCCCTGAGCGTAGAAGCAGGACGTCGTGGCAGGTTTGAGAAAGTGTACGGTTTACCGGCCATTGGCAGTGCCCGCGAGAATTCACTCCTCGGCGGTTGCGGTGACTGGACCTTGGGAGGTCTTGACAACGTCGCTCGCAGTCGTTCGTCGGTGCCGGACGCCGCGAGACGATGACGATCCCGGAGGTCGCCGAACTCGCCGGGGTCAATCCGACGAGCATCTATCGACGGTGGGGAACGATCGACGCACTGCTCGGGGAGGTTGCCGTTGCGGCCCTGACGCAGGGTGAACCGCTACCCGACACCGGCACCCTCGTCGACGATCTGTCCGAGTGGGCGCAGATCATCGCCGCCGACATCGCGCGCCCCAAGCGCCGGGCGTATCTGCGCGCCATGGTCGCGGCCCGCGAGGACATCGTCGAGGTCTGTCCGTGCTGGGAGATCCGGCGGGAGCACGCCGAACAGATGATCGCGCGGGCGCAGGAGCGCGGCGAACCCACCCCGTCGGTGCGTCAGGTGCTCGACCACGTGATCGCCCCCGTGTACCACCACGCGGTGTTCGGGCTCGAACTCGACGCCGATCACGCCCGCCGACTGGTCGGTGACGTCTTCTCGATGATCGGGGCCGCGCCGAGACGGTAGGGTCCGGGCATGAAACACGTCCACGCGTTCACCGACGACGCACTCGGCGAGCACGACGCGGTCGGCATCGCCGACGCGATCTCCTCCGGTCAGATCTCCGCCGCGGAAGCGGTCGAGGCCGCGATCGCGCGGGTCGACGCCGTCAACCCGCACCTCAACGCGATCGCCTTCGACGACCGCGAGCGCGCCCGGAAACGCGCCGTCGACAACGATTTTCCGCTGGGATCGTTCATCGGGGTGCCGTCGATCATCAAGAACAACACCGACTTCGCGGGACTGCCGACCTGCCATGGGTCGGCTGCGGTGCCACCGCGGCCGGCCGCGGCCAACGAGGCCTTCACCAACCAGTTCCTGGCCAGCGGGGTCAACGTCGTCGGCGCGTCGACGATGCCCGCCTTCGGGCTGACCTCGACGACGGAGTTCGTCGACCGTGAGCCGACGCGCAACCCGTGGGACACCGACTACTCCTCGGGTGGTTCGTCCGGCGGTTCGGCGGCGCTGGTCGCTTCCGGCGCATTGCCGATCGCACACGCCAACGACGGTGGTGGGTCGATCCGGATCCCGGCCGCGATCTGTGGTCTGGTGGGGCTCAAGCCGAGCCGCGGGCGGGTCGAGTCGTCGAAAGAGACGCGCGACGCGCCGATCGACCTGGTGTCCAACGGGATCGTGAGCCGTTCGGTGCGCGACACCGCGCGGTTCCTGGCCGACACGCAGGGTTTCCGGCCCGCGCCCGGGATGCCGCCCGTCGGGGTCGTCGAAGGTCCGGGCACCAAGCGACTGAAGATCGCGCTGATCACCGAACCGCTGACCGGCTCCCTGCTCGACCGGGACACCCAGCGATGTGTCGCCGAGGCGGCCGAGCTCGTCGAGTCTCTCGGGCACCGCACCGAGATGGTGCCGTTGCCGGTCGACCGTGACTACGTCCGGGACTTCATCGACTACTGGTCATTGTTGGCCCTGGCGCTGGATCGGTTCGGAAAGCGGGTGGTCGACAAGGGATTCGATCGGTCGCAGGTGGACTCGTTCACCCGCGGTCTGTCGCGCAACGCTCTGCGTCATTTCTACCGGCTACCCGGTGCGGTCCGGGGGCTGAAGAAGTCCACCGCCACGATCCGGGGTCTGCACGACACCTTCGACGTGATCCTCACCCCGACCGTCGTCCACGCGACCCCCGAGATCGGATATCTCGATCCGGCAATCGAATTCGACGAGGCCATGGACCGGCTGACCGGATTCATCGCGTTCACCCCGGCCAACAACACCGCAGGCACCCCGGCGATCAGTCTGCCTCTCGGACAGACGGAGTCGGGCATGCCCGTGGGCATCCACTTCGCCGCCGACCTCGGCCAGGAGCGCACCCTCCTCGAGTTGGCCTTCGAGCTCGAGGCTGCCGCGCCGTTCGCACGGATCCAGGACGCCTGACTCGCGTAATCCGTTCCCGCGGTGACGTTTCCGTCGCGCTGATTGGATTCGATAAGCGGGACGGAAACGGCGACGCGGGAGTGCGATCGTCGGCGAGCGCCACCAACAGACGCACCACCGGAAGCCGGTGGTGCGTCTGTTGGTCGGTGGATCTGGCGGGCGCGAGTTGCCTAGTGCTGCACTGCCTTCTCGGCGCCGATGCCGGTGAGGGAGCGGACCTCCATCTCGGCGTTGCGCTCCGGGGTGCCGTTGTCCGACGGGGTCGTCAGCGTGCCGACGATACCGAGGACGAAGGCCAGCGGGATCGAGATGATGCCCGGGTTGGCCAGGGGGAACCAGGCGAAGTCGGCGCCGGAGATCATGGCGGTCGACGACCCGGAGACGGCGGGGGAGAAGATGATCAGCACGATGGTGGAGATCAGGCCGCCGTACATGCTCCACAGGGCGCCGCGGGTGTTGAAGCGCTTCCAGTAGAGCGAGTAGACGATCGTCGGCAGGTTCGCGGCCGCGGCGATCGCAAAGGCCAGCGCCACCAGGAAAGCGATGTTCTGGCCGTTGGCGAGGATGCCGAGGATGATGCTCACGATGCCGAGGACGACGACGGTGTACCGCGAGACGCGGACCTGGTCGGCCTCACTTGCCTTGTTGCGCTTGATCACCGACGCGTAGATGTCGTGGGCGAACGACGCCGACGCGGTGATGGCGAGGCCGGCGACCACGGCGAGGATGGTCGCGAAGGCGACCGCCGAGATGATGCCCAGGAGGACGACGCCGCCGAGCTCGAACGCCAGCAGTGGTGCCGCGGAGTTCTGTCCGCCGGCGGCGTCGAGGATCTTGTCCGGTCCGACCAGGGCGGCCGCACCGTAGCCGAGCACCAGCGTGAACAGGTAGAAGGCACCGATCAGGGCGATGGCCCAGACCACCGACTTGCGGGCCTCCTTGGCGGTCGGCACGGTGTAGAAGCGCATCAGCACGTGCGGCAGTCCCGCGGTGCCGAGGACGAGTGCGATGGCGAGCGAGATGAAGTTGATCTGACTCGTGAGCGAACCGCCGTACTGGGCGCCGGGAGCGAGAACGTCACGCGAGGCGACCTTTTCGCTGGTCGAGTCGGTGACGGCGTCCTGTGCCGCCCCGAGGATCGACGACAGGTTCATGCCGAACTTGGCCAGGACGATGACGGTCATGATGCCGGCACCCGCGATGAGCAGGACGGCCTTGATGATCTGCACCCAGGTGGTGCCCTTCATGCCGCCGATGAGCACGTAGACGATCATCAGCGCACCGACGACGGCGATGACGATGGACTGACCGACGCGTCCCTCGATGTCGAGGAGCAGCGCGACAAGGCCGCCGGCACCGGCCATCTGGGCGAGCAGGTAGAACAGCGACACGGCGAGGGTGGAGATCGCCGCGGCCAGGCGGACGGGGCGTTGCTTGAGCCGGAAGCTGAGGACGTCGGCCATCGTGAACTTGCCGGTGTTGCGCAGCAATTCGGCCACGAGCAGCAGGGCGACGAGCCACGCGACGAGGAATCCGATGGAGTAGAGGAAGCCGTCGTAGCCGTAGACCGCGATGGCGCCCGCGATGCCGAGGAAGCTGGCTGCCGACAGGTAGTCGCCGGCGATGGCGATCCCGTTCTGCGGTCCGGAGAATCCGCGGCCGCCGGTGAAGAAGTCGGCGGCGGTGGTGTTGTTCTTGCTGGCCTTGATGACCACGAACATCGTGACCGCGACGAAGGCGGCGAAGATGGCGATGTTGGCGACAGGGCTGCCGACGGTCGCCGCGAGGACGGTCACATCGGTGGTGTGGACATTCGCGTTCACAGCGAGGGACCGCCTTCCATCTCGTTGCGGATCGCCTCGGCCTTCGGGTCGAGGTGGCGATTGGCGAAGCGTACGTACATGCCGGTGATGGCGAACGTGCTGACGAACTGCAGCAGACCGAGGATGAGACCGAGGTTGATGTTGCCCCAGACCTGGGTCGCCATGAAGTCATGCGCGAACGCGCCGAGCAGCACGTAGAGGGCGTACCAGATCAGGAAGAACACGGTGAGCGGGAAGACGAACTTCCGCAGGGTCCGCCGCAGTTCCTGGAACTCCGGACTGGCCTGCATCTCGATGAATTCTTCGCCGGTCGGCGCGTGTGGCGCCGGTGGTGGTTGGTCGACGGTCGACACGTTTCCTCCCAGGGTGACGTGGCCACATGTGTGATGGCTCTACGACAGTCAGCCTGAATGAGGTCCAGATCACAGGCAATCGGGTGGCCTGGATCACACGCCGAAGCCCGCATCCTGTGCGACGGACGGTCGGTGACGTCCGACGAACGGCGAGCGGTCACCCCTCCGATCGGTCAGTCCGACGCCCGTCCGGGTGTGCGGTCCAGGCCCATCCCGACGCGTTCGGGCACGTGCATCCGAGCGAACGTGCGCGCGAGATCGGCGGGTACCCGACGTCGGGTCATCCGGCTGACCAGCACCATCGTGCCGAACGCGAGAGGGACCGTGACCGCGGCCGGGTAGCCGATCACGACCTCGAGCCACCCGCCCAGCACGTCGTCGTCGGCGACGCCCGCGATCGCCAGCATCGTCGCCGAACCCGACGACGCGCCGCCGACGATGAGCCCGGCGATGGCGCCGACGGCCGTCAGCCCGCGCCACCAGATCCCCAGTACCAGCAGCGGGCACAGCGTCGACGCGGCGACCGCGAACACCAGTCCGACGGTCCGGGACAGTTCGAGGGAGGCGGCCGCCAGGGACAGGGCGATCGGGATCAGTCCGCCGATGACCGCGGCCACCCGGAAATCGCGGACGCGACCCCGCAGCAGATCGGTGGCGAGCGCGCCGGCGACCGACACCAGCAACCCCGACGAGGTGGCGAGGAAGGCGGCGATCGCCCCCGCTGCGACGAGGGCGGCCAGGATCTGGCCGGCGATCCCGCCGACGGCCGCGCTGGGCAACAGCAGGACCGCGGCGTCGGCGGTGCCGGTGATCAGCAGTTCGGGGACGTAGAGCCGCGCGAACACGCCCAGCAGGATGGGGAAGAGATAGAACAGCGACAGCAGGGCGATGACGGCCAGCGCCGTCCGTCGAGCAGATCGACCGTCGGGGTTGGTGTAGAAGCGCACCAGCACGTGCGGCAGACCCATCACGCCGAGGAACGTCGCGATGATCAGCGACAGCACCTGGTAGAGCGGATGATTGCCGCCGAACCCACCGCCGGGGGCGATCCAGTCGGCGTTCTGCGTCGGCGCGCCCGCGACGACGGGGGTCGCCGCTCCGGCGTCGAGAAAGATGGTGGAACCGGCGGAGATCACGTGCGGTCCGGTGGTGGCCACGGGCGCGTCGTCGACGACGACTCCGTCCAGCATCCCGGTGACCCGCACGCCGGTGGTCTCGGCGACGGTGACCGACACATCGGTGGTGACGTCGACCGTGGTCGCGGTGGTGATGCGCGGCGGTGCGGGTTCCCCGACCGGGGTGGGGTCCTGGGCGAAGACACCGATCAGGACGAGGGCGGGGACCGCGATCGCGGTCAGTTTGAGCCAGTACTGGAAGGCCTGCACGAAGGTGATCGACCGCATGCCGCCGCCGACGACGTTCACGATGACGATCAGGCCGACGCCGACCACGCCGGCCCACACCGGGGCGCCGAGCAGGATGTTGAGGGTGAGGCCCGCGCCCTGGAACTGGGGGATGAGGTACAGCACGCACACGACGACCACGACGAGCATCGCCGTCTTCCGCGCGGCCGTGGAGGCGAGGCGGAACTCGGCGAAGTCGGGCACCGTGTAGGCCCCGGAACGACGCAGTGGCGCAGCGACGAACAGCAACAGGCCCAGGTATCCGGCGGTGAATCCCACGGGGTACCAGAGGGCATCGGCGCCGTACTTCGCGATGAGCCCGGCGACTCCGAGGAACGATGCCGCCGACAGGTATTCGCCGGACACCGCGGCGGCGTTCCACCGCGAGCCGACGGTCCGGGACGCCACGAGGAAATCGGAGGTGGTGCGCGAGAACCGGCCGCCCCACGCACCCACGACGATGGTGGCGATGGCGGCGGCGAACAGACCGACCGCGGTGAGGGCGTGGACCTCGGCCGTCACGGCGGCCCCTGCTCTGGCACGTCGTCCCCGACGGGGTCGGTCAGGTCGTCCCCGACGGAGTCGGTCAGGTCGTCCCCGACGGAGTCGGTCGGGTCGTCGTCGACGAGGCCCATGAAGTCGCGTTCGGCCTGTTCGGCGAGATGTACGTACAGTCGGCCGGTCAGGTAGAGGACCGGGAAGGCGAGCAGCCCCAGCACCAGCCAGATCAGGCGGATGCCGAAGACCTCGGCGTCGGCGATGCCCGGGAACAGCCAGGCGGCAACAGGTATCGCGGCCGAGACGGCGAGCAGGGCGCCACCGAGTCGGAGGGCGAGGCCGAGCTGGGCGCGCATGAGGCCCCGCACGAGCGCGTCGCCGACCTCGGTCTGTTCCTGGACCTCGACGCGGGTGCGCACCATCCGCGCCCCGCGGCGCGCGGCGAGCACCACGCGTTCGCGCTGGGGCGGGTGCTCAGCCATCGTCTCGGCCGGTGGGGGAACGGTACTGGCGCAGCGGATCCCGGATGAGACGGTCCTTGAGTTCGCGGACCTGACGGCGGCTTACGGGTAGTTCGACGGCGTCGGACGCGCCGTTCGCGCGAACGCACACCACGGTGCCGCCGCCGACGGTGCGCAGACCGGTGACCATCGGCAGCGCGACGAGGTAGGACCGGTGTACTCGCGCGAAACCGGTCTCCTGCCAGCGGGATTCGAGGGTCGACAACGGGATGCGCACGAGGTGGGCGCCCGAGTCGGCATGCAGGCGGGCGTAATCGCCGACGGCTTCGACCCAGGAGATCGAATCGCGTCGGACGAGCGAGGTCACGCCGCTCATCTCGACCGGGATGACATCGTCGGAGCCGGCGCGGCGGTCCGGGCGAGCGGCCGTCTGCTCGGGTTCGGGTGTGCGTCCGCGGCGCTCGAGGCTGGCGCGGACCCGCTCGACCGCCTGCGTGAGACGTTGCTCGCGAAGAGGTTTGAGCAGGTAGTCGACCGCGCCGACCTCGAACGCGTCGACGGCGCGGTCGTCGTGGGCGGTGACGAACACGATCGCCGGGGGCGAGGCGTACTTCGCCAGCACGCCGGCGAGTTCGAGTCCCGACAGGCCGGGCATGTTGATGTCGAGGAAGATCGCATCGATGCGATGGTCGTTGAGCTCGCGGAGGGCGCCCGTGGCGTCAGAGGCGGACCGGACCTCGGCGACGTCGTCCTGCCGGTTCAGCAGGTAACCGAGCTCGTCGAGAGCGGGTGGTTCGTCGTCGACCGCGAGTACCACCAATGCGGTCATGGAACACCTCCCGCCTCGACGACAGACCGCAGTTTACCGCCCTGGGGTTCGCGCACCCGCCCGAACCGGGCGTTCACGCCCGGATGCCCGCGCGGAACTTCGGAACGCGCATGCCCACTTTGGTGCCGGCGCCGACGGCCGTCTCGACGACGAGCCCGTAGTCGTTGCCAAAGGCGGCGCGGAGCCGGTGGTCGACATTGGTCAGGCCGACGTGCGCGCCCTCGCCGTGATCGAGGGCGTCGAGGGCACCGCTGCGCAGGAGTTCCGGTTCCATGCCCACGCCGTCGTCCTCGACCGTGATGACACAGTCGGTGCCCTCGTCGGCCGCGACGATGGTGATGGTGCCCCCGCCTTTCGACGCGAGGCCGTGCCGTACGGCGTTCTCGACGAGCGGTTGCAGCGCGAGGAACGGTACGACGACGTTCAGGACCTCGGGCGCGACATGCAGTTTGACGTCGAGTGCGTTGCCGAAGCGGGCTCGTTCGAGCGTCAGGTAGCGGTCGATGTTGCGCAGTTCGTCCGCGAGCACGGTGTACTCGCCCGCGGCCCGGAAGGAGTATCGGGTGAAGTCGGCGAAGTCGAGGACGAGCTCGCGCGCGCGGTCGGGGTCGGTCCGCACGAACGAGGCGATGGTGTTCAGCGCGTTGTAGATGAAGTGCGGACTGATCTGCGCGCGCAGCGCGAGGACCTCGGCGCGGTTGAGTCGTGCGCGTGAGGCGTCGAGGTCGGCGAGCTCGATCTGACTCGACGCGTACCGCGCGACTTCGGCGATGGCGCCGAGCATTCCGGGGCCGGGCCGTCGGGTCGTGGCGACCACGAGGACCCCGACCCCGACGTCGTCGGCGAGGAGGGGCTGGGCCACGAGCGCGCGTACCGGGGACTCGGCGCCGCTGGGGTCGGTGAGCAGTACGCGCCGGAGGTCGCCCAGCGCGGAGGTCGCCGCACGGTCGGCGTGACCGAGCATCTCGTCGTCCCAGATGTCGTCCCCGTCGGGCAGATGGGCGAGGTGGCTCGGTTCACCGTCGTAGAGGGCGACCGCCTCGGCGCCGGTGAGCGTGAGCAGGTGAGGCAGTGCCTCGCGAGCGGACTCCGCCGAGAGTCCGGTACGCAGCGAGCGGGCGGCCAGGGACGCGGTGTGCAGCGCAAGGTGGACCGCCCGCTCGGCCGGGGTCCGCACGACGCGCCGGGTGCGGATCAGCACCACCGCGCCGACGCACGCGAGCACTCCGAGCAGGACGAGGGCGATCGTCACCCCGCTAGACATCGGCGTTCCGGTCATGGTCGTCGGGCCCGGTGACGCTGTCTCCATGAGGTAGCGACGAGACGGCGAGATCGATGAGGGTGTGCCGGTCGGCGCGCCACTTGTCGGGCGGTAGGTGGCCGTGGGTGTCCAGGTCGGTGAGGCCGTGCGTCGCCGCGAACAGCAGCGCCGCATGGTGTCGTGCGGCGTCGGCGCCGACGATGCGGCTCACGAGGGACATCAGACCGTCCTGCGCGCGGGCGGCGGCGGGGATGGCCGGCGCGCCCGCCGGAGTCGCGAACATGAGCCGGTACAGATGTGGCCGGTCCAGCCCGAGGTCGGACAGCGCGTGCATCGCCGAACGCACGGCGTCCTCAGGGGACAGGTCCGGGTCGGACGCGATGACCTCGAGTCCGTCGGCGACGACCGCCCACGCCTCGGCGGCGACTGCCGCCAGCAACTCGTCCTTCCCGACGAAGTGCCGGTACGCGGCGGACCGGGAAACCCCGGCGCCACTGCCGACCTCGCGCAGGGTCACCGCTTCCGGTCCGCCCTGGTCGAGCAGTGCCGACGCCGTCGCCAGCAGTGCCTGCCGGGTGTGTGCCGCGGTCTCGGCCCTCGTGGTCATCGCCCCACCATACAGTTGACACTGTCAACCGAATGCGGTTCTCTTGGGTTGACAACGTCAACTCAAACGGCGGGAGCCGACATGAACCCACCCCCCACCTCCAACCCGGCCTGGACGCTGGTCATGACGGGAGCAACGCGAGGCATCGGAGTGGTCGCCGCGCGGTCCATCGCATCGATGGATCCCTCGTGCCACCTCGTCGTGCTCGCCCGCGGAGGCGGACCCGCCGGGTTCGTGGACGGTTTCGGTGAGAACGCCGCGCGCGTCGTCGTGGTCGATGCCGATCTCGCCGACACCGCGGGCACGGCCGCCGCGGCGGCGGAGATCCGGCAGATGCTCGACGACGCGGCGCTTCCGCCGTTGCGGGGGCTGGCGTGCAACGCGGGTATCCAATACGTCGATGACCAGCAGGTCACCGTCGACGGACTCGAGGCGACCTTCGCGGTCAACGTGCTCGCGAATCACGTGCTGATCGGTGAGCTCGGCGGGCACCTGGCGCACGGTTCCCGGATCACGATCACGGTGAGCGACACGCACTTCGGCGACTTCCGGCACAATCTCGGCCTGGTCCCGGCACCGCGATGGACCTCTCCGGCGCGGTTGTCCCGGCCCGGCGCGTTCGGCGGCGCGAGCCCGTCTGCCGGCCGAACCGCGTACTCGACCAGCAAGCTGGCGGCGATCCATCTCGTCCACGAATGGGCACGTCACCTGCCCGACGGGATCGAGATCGTCTCCTACAACCCGGGTTACGTGCCCGGTACGGACCTGGTCCGGGCGGCGAGCGCGCCGCAGCGGTGGGCGAACAGATGGGTTGTTCCGGGTCTGACCCTCGTCACCCCGCTGGACCGGCCCGTCGCGGCGGGCCGGCGTCTCGCGTCGGCGGTTCTCGGTGTGCCACACGCGAGCACCGGCGCCTACATCGACCGTGGGCGGGTGTCCGACTCGTCGGGGGAGAGTCATGACGCCGAACGCGAACGCGACCTCTGGGATCACCTCGAGCATCTGCGTTCGCAGACGTGCCGACGTCAGTAGGTCGCCCACTCGCCTTGCGCGTACCGCAGGATCCTCGGGTCCATCAGGGTGGACGGCGGCACGTCCAGTTGTTGCCGGTCGAGTGGGAAAACCATTGCGGCAGAGATCTGTTCGGGGCTGAGGAACCGGAGCGGGCCGGGTGCCCGCACGGTCGGCGTGACGCGGCCGCCGGCGCCGGCCAGGTGGAATCCCCAGTCGCCGAAGGCCGGCACGTCGACGTGGTACGGGGTCGGGTCCAGCCCGGCCGCGCGCATGGTCGACGCCACGCACCAGAACGACTTCGGTGCGAAGTACGGGGACCCGGCCTGCACGACGGTCCGGCCCGTCGGGGTGAGATGTGCACGGACCATCGCGTAGAACTCGGTGGAATACAGCTTCGCGGTGGCCGAGTCGTCGGGATCGGGCATGTCGACGATGATCACGTCGAACCGTCGGTCGGTGCCGCGTAGCCAGGAGAAGGCGTCGGCGGCGATCACCTCGGCTCGGGGGTCGCTCATCGCCCCCCGGTTCAATGTCGTGAGACGCTCGTCGGTCCGGGCCAGGCGGATCATCTCCGGGTCGAGTTCGACGAGCGTGACGTCGCGGGCGTCGGGATAGGTGAGCACTTCTCGGAGCGCGAGTCCGTCACCGCCGCCGAGGATCAGGACGGCGTCGCGCTCGCCGGACATCGCCGGATGAACCAGGGTCTCGTGATAGCGGTGCTCGTCGACGGAGGAGAACTGCAGGTCGCCGTTCAGGTACAGGCGGGTGTCGGCCGCTGCGCCGAACCGGTTCTCGGTGATGACGATGTCCTGATAGGCACTGCGTTCGGCGGCGACGATGGGATCCCGGTACAGGGCCTGGCGGGCGGTGATCTCGAAGCGACCGGACAGCATCAGTCCCGCGACCAGGACGGCGACGACCGCGATCGCCGACGCGGACAGGACCGCCATCTGGGTGCGCGACATCGACTTTCGGAAGATGACGAAGACGAGGAAGCACCCGGCCGCGGCGTTGACGAGTCCGACGACCAGAGCACCTCGCAACTGGCCGAACCACGGCAGCAGCAAGAACGGGAAGCACAGGCCACCGATGAGGGCGCCGATGTAGTCGACGGCGAACATGTCGGCGACCGCCGAACCGGCCTCCTGGCGTCGAATCCGTTGCAGCAGAACCATCAGCAGCGGGATCTCGGCGCCGATCAGGATACCCAGCACGAAGGCGACGAGGATGAGGGCGGGCGTGTACAGCTCCAGGTACGCGAACGCCGCGTAGAGCGCCATCACCGACAGTCCGCCGATGAGTGCGAGCAGCAGTTCGATCACCGCGAAGGCCGTGACCGACTGCGGCTGGAGGGGTTTGGCCGCGAGCGACCCGATCCCCATCGCGAAGACCATCACCGCGAGGACGATCGACGCCTGCGTCGCGGTGTTGCCGATCAGGAACGACCCGAGCGAGACCAGGGCGAGCTCGTACACGAGGCCGCACGCGGCGCAGACGAAGACGACGCCGAGCAGTCCGGCGCGGGCGAATCGCGGCCGCGTCGCCAACGTGTCCGGAGCGGTGTCGGTCGTCGCCGGACCGGGGTCGTCGACGGTCACCAACGGATGGGGGAGTGTGGTGACCCGGTCACAGGATGGAGGCGGCGACGATGATCGACACCCCGATGTGTGCGACGCCCTGCACCCAGACGGCCGGGTGGGTCTCCGGGTGGACCAGGAGTTCGCCCAGATTCCCGGGGGTCAGCAGGTCGATGACGAGGAAGGTCACCGCCATCACGATCAGGCCGATCGCCGAGTACACCGCGGTGTAGGTGAGTCCCTCGAGGAGCCGGCCCTCGCTCGCGACGATGGCCGCGGTGACGATCACGGCGACGGCGAGCATGTTGGAGCCCACCAGGATGCCTGCGTTGCGGTTGCGCTCGGTCCACAGCTGCGAACGGAGCTTCCCGGGCGTGAGCAGGTCGAGGATGCCGAACGACACGATCATCAGGATCACGCCGACGCCGGCGTAAGCGCCTGCCGCGTAGGCATTCTCAGCGATATCAGCGAGCATGGTCTTCTCCGTTGGTTGATCGGACGAGTTCGATGGGACGGGCCGGTCGGACAACGATCATTTGCCGCCACCGCCGCTCCCGCCGCCGCGGTTTCCGCTGCCGCTACCCGCATAGCGGGGGGTCGGTACCCAGAACGCGCCGACGTAGGGGTGGTAGTGGTTGTAGCCGGACCGGTAGTCGCGGCTGAGCATCACCCGGGTGGTCCCGGCGGCCAGCGGGAACAGACCGACGAGGTAGTCGGGATACTGCAGGAACTGCGTGCCGGGGATGTTGCCCGCGCCTGTGGCGCCGGTCCGCTGGTCGCTGGGACGTTCGGCGTCGCGGATGTCGGCGGCGACCTCCGCAGGGGTCCCGTTGGCGACGTAGGCGTCGACGTCGCCCTCGTCGAGCGAGGTGTCTCGCTCGTAGTTCTGGGAGATGTAGTCGCGCGCCGACCCGCCGATGCCGCCGCCGCGGGCCACTCGCGCGGTGCACGCGCCGATCAGCGCGAAAACGGTGAGCACGATGATCACGCCGATGATGATGTTGCGGATCTTGGTGAGGCGGCGGCGCGGGTCCGGCTGCCGGTCGGGCGGGAACTGCTCGGTCATCGCCGGGCCACCGGTCCGCGGTCGATTCTGCTGGAGGTGATCACGACCTCGCCGGCTTTGGGGTAGGTGTGCCAGGTGTGCCAGCTGATGTCGTCGTCGGTGGACTCGGAGACGATCGCGGTGACGGCATACGGGTCGCCGGGGAAGCGGCCCATCACGCATGGATGTCCGGTCGCCAACTGCTCGGTGACGCGCGCGGCCAGCTGTTCGACGAGTGCGGCGAGATGGTCCGAGGTCACCTGTTCGACGCGGGAACTGAAGTAGTAGCCGCTCTCCTGGAAACTCTCCGGAAGTGCCGAGGTCACATCCGGCAGGCAGGCGACGGTCTCACAGATTCGTTGCACCCCGTCCTCGACGAGCACCTGATGGCTCGCGCCGAGCAATCGCACCGACACGGTGATGCCGTCGATGTCGCGGTCCTCCTGTGCCAGGGGCTCTTGCAACGGTGCGCTCAGTGAGAAGCCGAGCTGTGCCGCGCTGGTGTCGGCGAAGGCGACCGCCAGTTGTGCTGCGGGGTCGCCGGGGTGTCCGGGGTTCTCTGTCATGCGGGTGCGATCTCCCTGCTCAGGGCGTCTCGGTCGGGTGGACGGCGGTCGGGCCGTCAGGGCGTCTCCGGAGCCGGGTTGCTGGGATAGATGCGATAGTCCGCCCGGGACAGCAGTTCACCGCGGGCGCACTCCCAGCCGCTGCCGTAGTCCTCGAACGAGAGGCGGTCGTCGCCGGCCTGGTAGTCGTGGTAGGCCATCCGGCCGGAGGTCGCGAGCCCGGTCGTGCCCGCGGAGGTGAAGCGCGCCGAACCCGCCTCCTCCGACTGGTAGCGACGACCCTCGAGCTCCACGGTGTCGGGGCCGGGAGTGACGGCTGCACCGGGGAACTCGTGCCACAGCACGACCTCGAGGTCGGGATCGTCCTCGACCGAGATCCAGGCCTTGGACCCGACACCGGTGTCCAGGAAGTTCTCGGTCCAGGTGTAGCCGTCCTGGGTCAGGCGCAGCGTGCCGCGGACCGCATAGGTCTGACCGCGCAGTTCGACGAGATCGCCCGGCTTGAGATCGCGGGGATCACCGTAGACGGAATCGTCGTCGGCCGAGGAGAAGGGATCGCCGGGCCGGTAGGTCCGCTCGCGCAGGGCGTCCTGTTCGGCCTGCCGGGCCCTGCGGTTGCCGAGGAAATTGAAGATGACGACCACCGCGATGATCGCAAGCAGCGCCACGATGATGATCAACAGGAATTCCACGGTTCAGACCCTAGCCGACCTGGCCGCCCGGGATGGCAGTCGTCGAAGGTGCGAATGACCGCGATCGCTCCTGACGCTCAGGCGTCGGCCGCGCGCAGCAGCGGGATGATCGGTGCGAATTCCTCCAGGGCCGGCTCGTGGACGGAGATGTAGGAGATGCCGGTCCGCGCGCGCAACCCCACGAGCCGCTCGGCGATCTCTGCCGTGGAGCCGACCAGGACCGTCGGCAGCTCCGCGAACGCCTCGGCGGAGCCCGCGGCCTCGGTGGCCCCGGGAGTCCGCTCGAACACGGACTCGGGGTCGTCGGTGACGGCGACGACCTGTACCAGCAGGTTCCATTCGATGTCGGGAACGCGTTCGCCCGCGGCCCGGCGGGCGAAGGCGACGCGGGACTCGAAGTCGTCGGCGGTGAGCAGCCGGAGTTCGCCGTCACGACTCGTCCGGGCGGCCGTGAACGCGACGATGTCGGCGTGCGCCGCGGCGACCCGTAGAACGCGGTCGCCGTTCCCGGCGACCATCAGCGGTACCCGCGCCTGCACCGGCCGCGGCTCGACGCCGGGGTCGTCGAGCGCGGACGCCACCTTCCTGACCGTGGACGACAGGTGATCGACACGACGGCCCGGGGTCCCGAAGTCGATGCCGGCCGCCTCGAACTCGTTCTTCGCATATCCGGTGCCGAGTCCGAGTTCGACCCGTCCGCCGGACAGTCGGTCGACGGTGGCGACGTCGCGCGCGAGGAGCGCGGGGTTCGTGAATGCCGCGTTGAGGACGAAAGTGCCGAGCCGGAGGCGTTGCGTCGCCGTCGCCGCCACGGACAGCGCGGGCCACGGGCTCGGCGCACCGAGGTGGTCGGGGAAGAGCAGCACGTCATAGCCGAGGTCTTCGACGTGGCGGGCGCGACTCGTCCAGGAGGCCGCGTCGTCGACGGTGAACATGTTGACCCCGAAGCGGAAAGGTCTGGGCGCGCCGGACATACGGATCACGCTAATCAAGGCCGTGCCCCCGGGTGTGGCGATCCCGTCGGTCTGCCGCCGATCCGACCTTGCACTCGCGGTGGGCGAGTGCTAAAAACGAGGTTGGCACTCGCGAGCTGTGAGTGCCAGGTCGGGACGGTGAGGCCGGTACCGAATGACACACCGGTCGTCCGTCGCGGGCACCGAGTTCCGGCCATACGAACCTAGTGTCACCCCCTTCGGAGGATCACTTACCCATGGCCAAGCAAATCGCGTTCGACGAAGAGGCCCGTCGCGGCCTCGAGCGGGGCCTCAACAGCCTCGCCGACGCCGTCAAGGTGACGTTGGGACCCAAGGGTCGCAACGTCGTGCTGGAAAAGAAGTGGGGCGCCCCCACGATCACCAACGATGGTGTGTCCATCGCCAAGGAGATCGAGCTGGAGGACCCGTACGAGAAGATCGGCGCCGAGCTGGTCAAGGAAGTCGCCAAGAAGACCGACGACGTCGCGGGCGACGGCACCACCACCGCCACCGTTCTGGCCCAGGCTCTCGTTCGTGAGGGTCTGCGCAACGTCGCTGCCGGCGCCAACCCGCTGGGTCTGAAGCGCGGCATCGAGAAGGCCGTCGAGGCCGTCACCGAGTCGCTGCTGAAGAGCGCCAAGGAGGTCGAGACCAAGGAGCAGATCGCTCAGACCGCAGGCATCTCGGCCGGCGACCCCTCGATCGGCGAGCTCATCGCCGAGGCGATGGACAAGGTCGGCAAGGAAGGCGTCATCACGGTCGAGGAGTCCAACACCTTCGGCCTGCAGCTCGAGCTCACCGAGGGCATGCGCTTCGACAAGGGCTACATCTCGGGCTACTTCGTCACCGACGCCGACCGCCAGGAAGCCGTCCTCGACGACCCGTACATCCTGCTGGTCTCGGGCAAGGTCTCGACCATCAAGGACCTGCTGCCGCTGCTGGAGAAGGTCATCCAGGCCGGCAAGCCGCTGCTGATCATCGCCGAGGACGTCGAGGGCGAAGCTCTCTCCACCCTCGTTGTCAACAAGCTCAAGGGCACCTTCAAGTCCGTCGCCGTCAAGGCTCCGGGCTTCGGTGACCGCCGCAAGGCCATGCTGGCCGACATCGCCATCCTCACCGGTGGCGAGGTCATCAGCGAAGAGGTCGGCCTCTCGCTCGAGGGCGCCGGCGTCGAGCTGCTCGGTACCGCACGCAAGGTCGTCGTGACCAAGGACGAGACCACCATCGTCGAGGGCTCGGGCGATCCCGACGCCATCGCCGGCCGGGTGGCCCAGATCCGCGGCGAGATCGAGAACAGCGACTCCGACTACGACCGTGAGAAGCTGCAGGAGCGTCTGGCCAAGCTGGCCGGCGGTGTTGCGGTCATCAAGGCGGGCGCGGCCACCGAGGTCGAGCTCAAGGAGCGCAAGCACCGCATCGAGGACGCTGTCCGCAACGCGAAGGCTGCCGTCGAAGAGGGCATCGTCGCCGGCGGTGGCGTGGCCCTGCTGCAGTCGGAGCCGGCCATCGACGCACTCTCGCTCGAGGGTGACGAGGCCACCGGCGCCAACATCGTCAAGGTCGCGCTCTCGGCTCCGGCCAAGCAGATCGCGATCAACGCCGGGCTCGAGCCGGGCGTCGTCGCCGACAAGGTCCTCAACTCGCCCACCGGCACCGGCCTCAACGCCGCCACCGGTGTGTACGAGGACCTGCTCAAGGCCGGCATCAACGACCCGGTGAAGGTCACCCGCTCGGCGCTGCAGAACGCAGCCTCGATCGCGGCTCTGTTCCTCACCACCGAGGCCGTCGTCGCCGACAAGCCCGAGAAGAACGCCGCACCGGCCATGCCGGGCGGCGACGAGATGGGCGGAATGGGCTTCTGATCTCCTGATCAGATCCCTGCGTCCACTCAACGCGGCTCCAACCGAAGGCCGGTCACCCGAGAGGGTGGCCGGCCTTCGGCGTTGTGAACACGGTCGCGACGATCTCCGGCGACCACTCGACGTATTCGAGGACCGCGCCGTCGGGGTGGCGAAGGTAGGCGAATCGTCCTGTCGCGCTGTGTGATTCTCCGATGACGGCGGCTCCGGACGTGCCGGTCATCAGCGCGATGAGTGCGTCGAGATCATCGACTATGACCGGTCCGACGGTGGACCGGTAGTTTTCGACATCACCGACGGCGCCCGCGATGAGGAGGAAGTCGCCGACGGCGGCGAGTTCGGCCTTCTCGAAGGCGAAACGGAGATCGGCGGATGCACCGACGAGGGTCTCGTACAGCGGTAGCGACTCGTCGAGGTCGGCGACGAATACTCTGGCGTAGGTCTTCAGCACTCGCATCGACCCCACGCTAGGAGCGCAGGCGGATGAGCGGCAGTACGAACTTCGAGGTGAGTGGGTACGCCGGGCCGTCGTCCGAGGCCGAGGAGCGGGCCCGGGGACTCGCGCGGTCGGCCTTCGCCGTGGTGTCGACGAAGTGGGGTCTGACCGTCCTCGAGGAGATTCGGCAGCGACCCCGCCGATTCCGCGAGCTGAAACGGTCGATCGGGACGATCAGCGACAAGGTGCTCACCCAGACGCTGCGCGACCTCGAAGCGCACGGACTGGTCCATCGTCACGACCATCGCAGCGCGAACCCGCGGGTGGACTACACGGTGACGGACGCCGGTCGGGACCTGGTCACGACGGTCCACGGTCTCTGCGACTGGTCGCGAGCGCATCTCGACGACCTGCTCGACGTGCCCGGTTCGCTCGACCGAGCGTGAGGCACTCCCGGGAACGTTCTCGATCCGGGAGGTGTTGAGACGGCCATGAGTGCTCCCATCACCGTCGACATCTGGTCCGACATCGCCTGCCCCTGGTGCTACATCGGCAAACGCAAGTTCGAGGCCGGACTGGCGGAGTTCGCCGGGCGTGACGAGGTCGAGGTGACCTACCACAGCTTCGAGCTCGCCCCCGACACACCGGTCGACTTCGACGGCTCGGAGATCGACTTCCTCGTCCGGCACAAGGGCATGCCCGCCGGGCAGGTCCGGGGGATGCTCGACCAGGTCCGTGAGATCGCCGCCGGTGTCGGTCTCGACTACGACTTCGACCGGTTGCAGCACACCAAGACACTGAAGGCGCACGAAGCCCTGCATTTCGCGAAAGCGCATGGCCGACAGACGGATCTGGCCGAGCGCCTGTTCAAGGCGTACTTCGAGCAGGGGCGGCACGTCGGCCGCGCCGAGGAACTGGCCGATCTGGCGGCTGATGTCGGCCTCGAGCGCGACGCCGTCCTCGCCGCGCTGGAGTCGGGGGAGTACTCCGCTGCCGTCGCCGCCGACATCGATCAGGCGCGGGCGTACGGGATCAGCGGTGTGCCGTTCTTCGTCATCAACGGCAAATACGGCGTCTCTGGTGCACAGGCGCCGGAGACGTTCACCCAGGCCCTCGACAAGGTCCGCGCCGAGGCGGTCGATCGTGTCTGAACCGCCGGTGCGCTTCGAGATGATCGGCGACGACGACGCGGCGGTCTGCGTCGACGGCGTGTGTGTACTGCCGGAGGCGGGGACCGACACGTCGGAGCCTGTGCTGGAGTGAGTTTTGGAACCGTCTGACGCGGTCGGCGATTCTTGTCGGTGGTCGGTCGTATGTTGGTTTCATGCAATTCGGGGGCGAGGGCGCAGGAATCTCGGGCGATGAGTCCGAGCCCGAGTTGCCCTTGCCTGCAGTGCTTTCCGATGTCGAACTGTCGGCCACCGAGCTGGTGGATGTCATCACCCACTGCGCGTCGATCACCTCCGCCGCCTCCTACCGACTCCTGACTGCGGCGAGCCTGCTGCACGAGGAACGCGAACTCGACTACCAGCTGCGCCGCACCGAACACCGCGACGGTCGAACCTCGTCCGCAGACGAACTGCACCGGCGCGCGGCCGACGCAGCCGCCGGGATCGACCCGTACGCCGAATACGGGCCCGACGGTTTCGACCAGGCCACCGCCGAACTCGGCGCGGCACTGTTGATCCCCGCCGCCGAGGCCCGCGATCTCATCCGCGTCGGCGATGTCCTGCGTTACCGACTCATGCTCACCGGCAACACCCTGGCCTGCGGGCGGATCGACCAGCGACGTTTCACCATCGCCATGAAACGTACCGACTTCGTGCCCGACGCCGACATGCAGACCGTCGATGCTCATCTGGCCGAGGCGATCCTGGCCCGCCCGCCGATGTCGACGACGCGGTTCACCGCCCTGGTCGACGCCATCGTCGCCAAGCACGCCCCCGATGCGGTCCGTCGCCGCCGCGAACGCGCCGGCGACGACCGCAAGGTCATCATCGCACCCGACCGATTCACACCCGGCCAGTCTCGTATCACCGGCACCCTGCCCGTCACCGACGCCGCCGAACTCAACACCCAGCTCGGCGCGATGGCCGCCGCAGTGCATCACGACGACCCTCGCACCACACAGCAACGACGCGTCGACGCCCTGATCGCGCTCGCCGCCCACCTCGATGTGCTTCCGTGCCGCTGCCCACACTGCGCGCCCGCACCGGTCGACCTCGACGACCCGCAAGCCGAAACAGGCCTGGAGACAGACGGTCTCGATGCAGGCCCGACATCCGACGCCGGCTATGCGCCGGTGCCTGTTCCGGTGCCTGTGCCGGTGCCGACGTTCCACATCGTGGTGAACCTGTCGACGCTGCTCGGCCGCGACGACGACCCCGGGTTCCTCGACGGCCACGGCCTCATCGACGCCGACACCATGCGATCACTGCTCGCCGACGCGCAACGCTCTGTCGTCAACGCCGACGCCGGCGCCGATGCCGCAGCCGGCTCCCGATACGCCCCGAGCCGCAAGCTGCAGACCCTGGTGCGCTGCGGTGAGCTGTGCTGCACCTTCCCCGGCTGCAACTCACCGGTGTGGACGGCCGATCTCGACCACACCATCCCATTCGACCACGAATCACCACAGGGCGGTGGTCCGACGTCGCAGCGCAACCTCAAGCCGCTGTGCCGTTTTCACCACCGGATCAAGACCTTCGGCATGTGGCGCGACTACCAGGACGAATACCTGACCGCCTGGTTCCAGTCCCCGACCGGACACACCTTCGTCGGCAACGCGTTCAACGGCCGCGACCTGTTCGGCTACCTCGTTCCCGGACGCCCGCCTGATCATCCGGCACGCAGCAAGCTCGCCGAGCAGCGAGCCACCCGCACCACCGCCCACCGTCGCGAAGTCGACGCGTGGAACGCCGCCAACCCACCACCGTTCTGAACGGTTTGTCGGCGGCGCGTCGCGGCCGACGTGTGAGTGCACGGCCGTAGTGGGTATGCGAGGACGATGCAAACGTTCCTGCCCTACCCGGATTTCCGGCGCTCCGCCGAGGTCCTCGACCCCGCCAGGCTCGGCAAACAGCGGGTCGAGACATTGCAGATCCTGCGGGCGCTCGAACTCTTCGACTACGGCTGGACCAGTCATCCCGCGGTGATGATGTGGCGCGGGCGCACCCCGGCACTGGTCGCCTACGGGCTCGCCGTCGTCGATGTGTGGACCCGCGAAGGGCGTGCGGACAGCACCGCGCCGATGATCGCCGAGTTCGCGCCCGATGTGGTGGGGCGACCCCAGTCCGAGTTGGCCGCGCAGGGTCGGATGCCCGAGTGGCTGGGCGATGACAGGCTGCATCGCAGTCATCGTGCCGCGCTGCTCCGCAAGGCGCCGGACTTCTACGGCGCCGTGTTCGACGACGTCGATGACGAGCAACCGTACTTCTGGCCCGATCCGCCCGTCGCCGAGGTCCGTGACCTGGATGCGCCGACCCGCACCGTGTGGGTTGTGCGGGCGACCTCGGACGAGCAGTACGCCGAATTCCGACGTCGGCGGATCGTCGGGTTCGGCACCGAGTCCGGCGTCGACGTCGACGCGACGGCGGGCGCCGACGCGACCCTCCGGACGCTGCTGAAGGAGCGCAGTCCGGGGCGTCGGCCGGGAAAGGACCTCCGCGTGCTGGCGTCCTTCGTCTCCGACCTGGCGGCCGGGGACGAGGTCGCCATCCTTCCACCGCAGAACACCGGTGCGGCGGACGTCGACACGCTCGTGCTCGGCGTGGTGGACGGCGACTACGAGTTCTCGACCCGCGGCAAGACGCTCACGCCGCATCGCCGCCGCGTCCGGTGGACCGGCACGCTCGAGCGGACGGCCGTCACCCCGCCGGCGTTGCTGCAGAACCCGCGCACACTGTTCCCCGCGTCCGTGACACCCTGAGCGATCCAGGGCAGTGTTGTCGTCCGATCGGCCGAATCTTCGTCGGCCTGTCGCAGCGAAGCCCCTCGTGCCGAGCGATGTGCAGGCACCGTTTCCGGCCAGAGCTCACCAGTCGATTCGGCGTACCGGGAGGCCAGAATTGCTGCTCAGGCGCGCTGTGCTCGCGGTACGCGATATTTGTCATCGTGAAAACGCTTCGAATCCTGGTTTTATCGCGCTGACCCGCGAGATGAACGGAAATCGTCGCCGGCGGAGTAATGCGGACGGGATTCGCCCCGGTGCGTATGGTGAAACGTATTCGGATCGATATCTCCACGTGTGAATTCCGTTGTCGAGACGACGGCGCGGTTGCTGTGATGTGAGCGGTAGTGATGTGAAGGGACTGTGATGTCCGCAGCGGATGGTGCTCTCTGCCGACGCCTGGTCGCCACCATGATCTCGATCGCGGCACTCGTTGTCACGCTGGCCATTCCGTCGGTTGCCGGCGCGGAACCGGGAAACGGATCGACCCGGGCCGAGGCGTTGGCCCGCGCGGTCGCCGACGGCCGGGTCCTCGACCTGTCGGTCTACTCGGCGTCGATGAAACGCAGTGTGCCGGTGCGAGTGCTCATGCCGGCGGACCGATCGGTGCCCCGGCCGACGCTCTACCTGCTGAACGGCGCCGGTGGCGGAGAGGGTACCGGGCACTGGTTCGAGCAGACCGACATCGTCGATTTCGTCTCCGACAAGAATGTGAACGTGGTCGTGCCGATGCGCGGCGCATACAGCTATTACACCGACTGGGTGAAAGTCGACCCGGTTCTCGGGCGCAATAAATGGACGACCTTTCTGACCAGCGAATTGCCGCCGCTCATCGACCAGAAATTGAATACGACCGGGGTGAATGCGATCGCGGGGATCTCGATGGCGGGGACGTCGTCGCTGAGCCTCGCCGAGTCCGCGCCCGAGCTCTACCGGGCCGTCGCGTCCTACAGCGGGTGTGCGGAGACGAGTACGAATCTGGGCCGGCTGGCGATCCGGGCGGTGGTCGAGGGCCGCGGCGGGGGTGACATCGCCAACATCTGGGGTCCGGTCGGGTCCCCGGGGTGGCGTGCCCACGATCCGGTCGTCAACGCCTACAAGTTGCGCGGCAAGGCGATCTACATCAGCACCGGCACGGGGGTTCCCGGGCCGCATGACCAGTTGCAGAGCCAGGGAATCGACGGGAAGACGACGATCTACATCGACCAGATCGCGGTGGGTGGCGCGATCGAGGCCGCGACGCACCAATGCACCTTGAATCTCGACCGCCGGCTCAAGCAACTCGCCATCCCCGCGACCGTCGACTACACACCCGGTACGCACGCCTGGCCGTACTGGCAGGACCAGCTCGTGAAGTCGTGGCCGATGCTCGAACGCGCGCTCACCGACTGACCGCCGGAGATCTGTCACGATGTGACCGTGACTGCGACCCCCGGTGCGCCGAGCCCCATCCCGAGCCTGCCGAACCTGCGCGACCTCGGCGGCTGGCGCACCGTCGACGGCCGCACCGTCCGATCCGGGCTCCTGTTCCGCTCGACGGACTTCTCCGCCCTCGACGTCTCCGACGTACCCGCGCTGGAGGCGCTGGGGCTGACAGCCGTGTACGACCTCAGGTCGGAGCACGAGAGCGAAGCCATCCCGGATCCCGTCCTGCCCGGTGCGTCGAACATCGCTCTCGACGTCCTCGCCGATGCGCAGATGTCGATTCCGGCCAACATCGGTGCGGTTCTCGCCGATCCCGCCGTCGTCGCGGAGGCAGGCGAGATGTTGTCGGGCGGCAAGGCGCGCGCGATGATCTCCGGGACCTATCGCGAGATGATCACGTTGCCCAGTGCGACCGCCGCCTACACTCGGTTCTTTCGAGGGCTGCTCGACGATGGGACGACGCCGGCCCTGGTGCACTGCACCACCGGCAAGGACCGAACCGGGTGGGCAGCCGCGGCGTTCCTGACCTTGCTCGGAGTGCCCGCGGACGACGTGTACCGCGACTACCTCCTCACCAACGAACGTCTCATCCCGTCGCTCGGGCACATCTTCGACGGGTTCGCCGCGGCCGGGGGTGATCCCGAACTGCTCGTCGGCGTACTGGGGGTCGACGCCGGTTACCTCGACGCGGCCTTCGACGAGGTGCGAACTCGTTTCGGCGGGATCGAGGGCTACTTCAGCGAGGCGCTGGGCCTGGATGCCGAAGACCGACGAGCCCTCCGGGACCGCTACCTCGAGGGGTGAGGTCGCCGTGAATTGCGCAGTGCGACCGGGAGATCCGGTCCGGTGGCCACCAGGCGTACTGCCCGCGACCGAGCTGAGAGTCGACTCTGGTCGGTAGTGTCGTGGGATGAGTGAACTCAGCTTGTCCGAGAAGGCCGCGCTGGGCAGCGGCGCCGATTTCTGGACCACGAAGGCGGTCGGCCCGGTCCCCGCGCTGACGTTGACCGACGGCCCGCACGGAGTCCGCAAGCAGACCGGCGCGACCGATCATCTCGGTCTCGCCGACAGCGAACCCGCCACCTGTTTTCCGCCCGCGGTGGGCCTCGGCCAGAGTTGGGACGTCGGACTGATCCGTCGTGTCGGCGAAGCGCTGGGACGAGAGGCCCACGGCCTCGACGTCGACGTTCTCCTCGGTCCCGGTGTGAACATCAAACGAGATCCCCGGAGCGGGCGGAACTTCGAGTACTTCGCCGAGGACCCGTTCGTCACCGGCCGGCTCGGCGCGGCCTGGGTCGACGGCGTCCAGAGCATGGGGGTCGGGGCATCGCTCAAACACTTCGCGCTGAACAACGCCGAGGACGACCGGATGCGGTCGAGCTCCGACGTCGATCCCCGGCCCATGCGGGAGATCTACCTCCGCGCCTTCGCGCACATCATCCGCTCGGCCGCTCCGTGGACGGTGATGTGCTCCTACAACCGCATCAACGGCACGTATGCCGCGGAGAACCGCTGGCTCCTCACCGACCTGTTGCGCGGCGAGTGGGGGTACGACGGTGTGGTGGTCTCCGACTGGGGTGCCGTCGCCGATCGCGTTCGCGCGGTCGCGGCCGGACTGGATCTCGAGATGCCCGGATCCGGGGGCAGGACCGACGCGCAGGTCGTCGATGCCGTCGAGAACGGGAACCTCGACGAGGCGGCCGTGGACCGCTCGGCCCGAGCGGTGCGGAAACTCGCCGAGCGGGCCGTCGCCGGCCGTGCGGACCGGGCCGTCGCCGATCTCGATCTGCACCACCGTCTCGCGCGGGAGGCGGCCGGCCGGTCCATCGTCCTCCTGAAGAACGACGGCGGCGTTCTCCCACTGGCCGCCGAGCAATCCGTCGCGGTCATCGGAGCGTTCGCGAGCGAACCCCGGTATCAGGGCGGCGGCAGTTCGCACGTGAATCCGACACGCCTCGATGTACCGGTGGACGAGATCCGGGCGGCCGGCCACACGGTGACCTACGCCCAGGGATTCTCCACGGACGGTTCCCCGGTGGATTCGGCCGACGCGATCACCGCCGCGACCGAGGCCGACGTCGCAGTCGTGTTCCTGGGATTGGCGGCGTCGCAGGAGTCAGAGGGCTTCGACCGTGACGACATCGAACTGCCCGCGGAGCAGATCGAGCTGCTGACCGAGATCCTGGCGGTGCAACCCCGCACGGTGGTGGTGCTCGCCCACGGCGGAGTCCTCCGCCTCGGACCGATCGCCGCGGCTCCCGCAGTCCTCGACGGCGCGCTTCTCGGGCAGGCCGGGGGCGGAGCGATCGCCGACGTGCTCGTCGGCGTGGTGAACCCGTCGGGGCGGCTCACCGAGACCGTGCCGGTCAGGTTGCAGGACACCCCGGCGTACCTCAACTTCCCGAACGAGAACTCGCACATCCGGTACGGCGAGGGCATCTACGTGGGTTACCGCTGGTACGACGCGCGGGACATGGAGGTCTCGTATCCGTTCGGGCACGGGTTGTCCTACACGATGTTCGAGTACTCGGATCTCTCGGTCGCGTCGAACGGACCGGGTGAGGGCGTGGACGTCGAGGTGACGGTCACGAACACCGGAACCCGCGCCGGGCGCGACGTGGTCCAGATCTACACGTCGAAGCCGGACTCGCGCGTCGGGCGACCGCCGCGTGAGCTGAAGGGTTTCGCGGTCACCCGCGACCTCGAACCGGGTGAGAACGAGACCGTCTCGGTGACGATCGACCGGGACGACCTCGCGTACTGGGACACACGGGTCGACCGCTGGATCGTCGAACCGGGTGAATACGCGATCCATGCCGGGGCGTCGAGCCGCGACGTCCGGCTGAGCGCGACCGTCGAACTCGCGGGGGACGAGGTCGACCTGCCCATCGACGAGAACTCGACCCTGGGCGAGGTCCTGGCGAATCCGGCTGCGGCGCAAGCGCTCGCCTCCCTGGCGGACAACAACCCACTGATGGGTGCGGGCGACGACGCCCTGGGGATCGACATGGTGCGGATGCTCGCGTCGATCCCCCTCGGACGCCTCGCCGGTTTCGGGATGAGGGGCGAGGACATCGCCGGCATCATCACGACCGCGCGCGCGGACTGACCCGTGGTCCGGGCCGGGTCAGCGGAACACGATGCACGTGGTGGTTCCGTGGGCGACGAGCTTGCCGTCGTGGGAGAACACCTTGCCCTCGGCTGTCGCGGTGGTGCGCCCGGCGTGGATGACGGTGCCCACGCCGGTGAGTTCCCCGGCGTCGACGGCGACCGAGCGGATGTAGTTCACCTTGAGCTCCAGCGTCGTGTACCCGACACCGGCGGGCAGGGTGGTGTGCACGGCGCACCCCATCACCGAGTCCAGCAGGGTGGCGCAGATGCCGCCGTGAACGGTGCCGAGGGGGTTGGCGAAATCGGGCTGCGGGGTCACGGCGAAGGTGACCTCGCCTTCGTCGATCTGCTTGGGCACCATGCCCAGCAGTCTGCCGATACTCGGGCGATCCGAACCCGCGCCGCCGGCCTGCCAGGCACGCAGTAGTTCGAGTCCGGACATGGCGGAGGGGTCGGTCGGTGCGTCGGTCGTCGTCATGACTATGCATGGTTGCATACTCGAGCGAAATTATGAAGGTGTGCATATGCAGCCCGGTTCCTCTCGGGCGGAATGACCTCGGCCGATGCTATGTATGCTTGCCCAGGACATCGGTTGTATGAAGGTCTGCATAGGAGTTGCCGCATGACGTCACATCCCGCCGAGTCCGTGATCACCGGCGCGGACGACCGTGGCCCGCGTGAACGTATGGTCGTGCATGCGGCCGATCTGATCGGCCGCGACGGAGTCGCCGCCACCTCGATCGGCGATGTCATCTCCGCGAGTTCCGCCCCTCGCGGGTCCATCTACCACCATTTTCCCGGCGGCAAGACCCAACTGATGACCGAGGCCGTCCGCTACGCCGGTGAGTTCATCGCCGAGCGCATCGGGCGCCCGACCGCGATGACCCCGGCCGACACCATGCGCGAGATCGGCGGGGTGTGGCGGCGTCTACTGGTCAACACCGATTTCCAGTTCGGTTGTCCGGTGCTCGCCGGCGGACTCGCCCGACGCAGCGAGCCCGCGGTGGCGGACGCATCCGCCGAGATCTTGCGGCGGTGGGCCGACCTGGTCACCGCCCGGCTGGTGGTCGACGGCGTCGACAGCGACCGCGCCGACTCGCTGGCCAACCTCACCATCGCGGCAGTCGAGGGAGCGGTCGGGCTGTGTCAGACACAGCGCAGCGTCGAACCCCTCGATCGCGTCATCGCCGAACTGGCGAGCCTGTGCGACGCCGCGGTCGAGCGGCTCTGAACGGGAGCGAGACGTTGGACACGCGTGTGCTCCGTTAGTAGGTTCACCATGTCGTCACCGCCGCGGTGACGCCTGGCCTGCGCCCGTTCATCGTCGGCGCCGGCCCGAATGGTGGGTGAGCTCGGGGAGGGTGACGCCATGACGCCGGTCTTCCGGCATGCGCTGGGTTCGGACTTCGACCGTCTCCATCCCAACGTCGCGTGGCGCTACGGCATCGATTCGACTTCCAATGTCGCCCAGATCTGTAGCGGGATCTACGAGTCGGTGTACATCTCCTCGGCGCTGCCGCCGCCCGCGCTGTGGCACTACGCGAAGCGCAATGCGCTGCCCTCGAAGACGAGTCGCATGGTGCCCTTCACCCAGGGCTACTACTGCTACTCCGACGAGCTCGAGCGGGAATCGCTCGCGGTGCTGCGGACCTTCCAGTACACGACCGGCCCGCGCAAGCTGAACTCGTTGCTGGTGGCCGGGCGCACGGGCCTGGTCGACTATTTCGGCGACGGTCCGGAGTTCCTGTATCCCATCGAGCCGTCGGTGACGCGGTCCGGCGAACTGCTGCTCGAGAGCGGGCCGATGCGCTGGCTCGGACGCGGACCGAAGGTCGGGATGCGGGGACTCTTCACCGCCCAGATGAAGTACATCGAGGGGTGGGACGAGAAACGGGACCGCTTCCGGTGCGATGCGACCGTCCGCAATCCGGTCATCGGCGAGATCATGCATTTCCGCGGCTGGTTCACCGCGGTCGACCAGGCGTGCTCGCTGCGCGACATCCCGGACGAGGCGTGGCCGGTCAACCTCGTGGACCGCGAGAGCTGACCGCACCGCGGCGGGCGACCTCACCACGGGTTCGACACGTCGTCGACAGTTCTTCGCATCGGCTTCGCAGGCGCGCGGTAGGTTCAGCGCATGGCTGTCTCAGCGAACATCGAATTCGACGTCGCCGCCCCGGTCGCGGTGGTGATGGAAGTGCTCATGGACATCGAGTCCCTGCCGGAGTGGTCGGGCCCGCACAAGGAAGCCGAGATCCTGACCAGTTACGACGACGGCACGCCGGAGAAGGTGCGGATGGTCGTCACCGCCGCGGGGATCTCCGACGAACAGACGTGTACCTACGAGTGGACCGGCAACTCGTGCGAATGGCACCTCATCGAGTCGAATCAATTGAGCGAGCAGCACGGCAAGTACACGGTCACCGAGACCGACAAGGGTGCGCGGGTCCGGTTCGACCTCGACGTCGAGCTGAAGATCAAGCTGCCCGGCCTCATCGTGAGACGAGCGCAGAAGATGGCGGTGGACACCGCTCGCAAGGGACTCACGACCGAAGTGGAGAAGCGCGCCGTGGCCTGAGGACAATCGTTACCCGACGTGGCGGGTCGATCGTTGCCTCCGCGGCGCGGAGCGCGGGTACGCTGAGGGCGTTCCGTACCGGGGCGCCCGAGCAATGGAGGCCAAAGCAGTTGAGAATCAAGAAGTTTGCCGTTCGCGGTCTGGTCCTGGCGGCGGGGGTCGCCGGATGTGTCGGTTTCGCCGGGCTGTCGGGCGAGGGAGTGTCCTCGGCCTCGACGCACTGCTCGGTGTCGAACGGACATCAGGTCGAGCGGGTCGAGGGACGGAGCGGATGCGGTGCGAAGGCCGGACTCGGCAGTCGTGCGACCGCCGATGAGAACAGTGGCTACGGCACCGCGGTCTCGGTGTCGGACAACGGCGGCAACGCCGCGGCCTACAACCTGCAGCCGGGCTCGTCGGCCCTCGCCGGGGCCAACACCCGGGGCAACGCCTATTCGGTCACGACCGGACCAAGCGCGCTGTCGATCGCCCAGGCCCGCCGGGGCGGCACCACGGTGGCGGTGGGAGGCTGGGGCGGCGAGGCCTACGCCGGTCCCGAAGGTGCCCGGTGCAGCGGTGGTTTCGCGGCCGCGTTCGACACCAGCACCGGCAAGGCCTGCCTGCATTCCGGTTCGATCGACCTGAGGAACTGACCTCGGGTTCATCGCACGAGGTCTGAGAGACAGAACACGCCCGGCGCGACGGCCGTTCACCGGAGCGTCGGGCGTCGTTCGTCGCTTCGTCCTATCGTTGTGGAGTGACCGACCTCCACGATCCCGCGACCCAGATCGGCCCCGACTTCAGCGTGCTGAACGGCCGCGAAGCGCTGCAGCAACTCGTCGACCTCCACGACACGACCCACTTCACGGTCAACGACGATGACGACGACGACCCGGTTCTGCTCACCCTGCCCGAACGGAACGTCGTCGACACCTGGCGCGAGGACTATCCGTACGAGGAGCGGATGAGCCGCCGCGAGTACGAGGTCACCAAACGACGGCTGCAGATCGAGCTGCTGAAACTGCAGAAGTGGTCGAAGCAGACCGGCCAGCGGCACCTACTGGTCTTCGAAGGTCGAGATGCCGCGGGCAAGGGCGGCACCATCAAACGCTTCAACGAGCATCTCAACCCGCGCGGCGCGCGCACCATCGCACTGGAGAAGCCCAGTGAACGCGAGGCCACCGAGTGGTACTTCCAGCGCTACGTCCAGCACCTGCCCGCAGGCGGTGAGATGGTGTTCTTCGACCGCTCCTGGTACAACCGGGCCGGCGTCGAGCGGGTCATGGGATTCTGCAGCCCGAAGCAGTACACGCAGTTCGTCGCCCAGGTCCCGGCGTTCGAGAAGATGCTCGTCGACGACGGGATCAACCTGGTCAAGTTCTGGTTCTCGGTCACCCCGCTCGAGCAGCGGACCCGGTTCGCCATCCGTCAGATCGATCCGGTGCGACAGTGGAAGCTGTCCCCCATGGACCTGGCCTCGCTCGACAAGTGGGATGCCTACACCGAGGCGAAAGAGGCGATGTTCGCCGCCACCGACACCGATCACGCGCCGTGGACGGTGGTGAAGTCCAACGACAAGAAACGTGCCCGGATCAACGCGATGCGCCACGTGCTGAGTCTCTTCGACTACGACGGCAAGAACGAGTCGTTCGTGGGTACGCCCGATCCGCTGATCGTCGGTCGTGCCGCAGACGTGATCGGGGAGTAGGCACCGGGCAGATTCGGACGACGGAGCATCATGGCGACGTCGTCCCGGTCACGCCCGCTTGTCAGCGCCGCCCGGAGATCAACCGCCCAAGGACACCTACGGCGAACATCGCGACGCCCACCCCGCCGACGATCAGGGCGAGCCGGGTGACATCGTCGTAGGCGCCGTCGATGATGAGCTCGGCCACCCGCCGCCCGGAACTCTCGGCGCCGGCCACCTCCTGCTTGGCGCGGTCGGCGAAGAACAGGCCCGTGGCCCAGGTCGAGACGCCGGCCGCGACCACGCCGAGTCCGAGCCACGCGAACACGGTTCCGCGCCGGCGGGCGACCAGCAGTGCGAGCACCGCGGCGATCACGGCCACGGCGGCCGAACCCCACGCGAGCAACGTGATCTGGCCACCGACCTCGGCGTACCGGCCCGCCTCGAGGCCCGAGGCGCCGTTGGTGAGTTCCACCACGACCGGACCCTGGATCGCGTTGCCCCCCGACAGGTTCAGGGCACGGTTGATCATGGCGGTGATGTCGAGTTGCATCACGGAGGTGTCCGAGCCCGGCGCGGGCTCTTCGAAGAGGAACGCGTGTTGTTGCCCGACGACGTCGGCGAAGTCCTGCTGGAACTGTTCGCTCTCGGTGTAGCGACCGGCCAGTGGGCGCACGAGGACGCCGGCGATCGGCAGATCGGTCCGGGCGGTCGCCTGCGCGGCGATCTCGTCGGCCAGATACTCCTTGACCTCCTGGTTCTCCGCCATCGGCGCGACTGTCGAGACGAATCCCGCTTGATCGACGATGCGCTGATCCAGCCAGAAGGACGGAACGGCGAGGACGGTCGCCGCAATCGCGACAAGTGTCAGCAAGGCACTGAGGAAGCTACGCACAGCCACGAGGCTACCGAGACATGCGCGTGGATCACCGGACCGGCGCGGTGTGGCCAGGCGGCCGCGTCGGCGGATGGTCTGGCTCGAGTGGGCACAGGCGGCACCGCCGAGTTCGGCGACGGGGGCGGTGCGAATGTGCTGAGGTCGAGTTGTGCCCGATCGTGACCCTGACGCGCCGGTCTCGGGTGTGACTGGTGGGGTTTGTGTTCACCACAGTCCACGATGGTTCGTTCACCGTTGGGGTGCAAGTGATATGCGCTGCAACACAACAACTCTCAACGCCTGCAGGTTGTGGAGAAACTTCGTCGTCGAACGTTTTGGCGAGTACCTTGGTGTCATGGCTTGCGACTCGACGACGCCACACGCCCACCGGGGTTCTGTAGCGAAAGTTGGCAAATAGCACGCATTTTCGCTACAAAACCCCGGTGGGTCAGTGACCCGCGAACGCCTCGGCGAGCCACCACGAACCGCCGTCGTCGGTGATCTTGGCGTCGATGACCAGTGGCCCGGACGGTTCGGGTGAGGACAGCGAGCCGACCCACTCCCGGACCTCGTCGAGGTCGTCGAGTCTGGTGACCGTGACGCCCGTCGCCCCGTGACCGCGGGCGATCGCGGCGATGTCGACCTCCGGGAATGTCACCGTCGTCATGTCGGCGTCGCCGAAGTGGTGTACCTCCGCGCCGTAGGCGGAGTCGTTGTAGACGATGACGACCAGCGGCAGTGCCAGCCGCACCGCGGTCTCCAATTCGGCGATGGCCATGAGGAATCCGCCGTCACCGGTGCCGAGGACCGGGAGCCGGCCCGGCTGTGCGAACGCCGCGCCGATCGCCGTGCCGAGACCGAGACCGATCGACTGGAAGGCCTGGGTGAAGCAGAAGCCGTTCTCGTCGGGCACCGACAGATGCGTCGACGGGTAGCCCATGAAGTTCCCGGAGTCGATCGACACGACGCGCTCCGCCGGGAGTATCTCGTCGAGCGCGATCGTCAGTGCCCGCGGGTCGACGCGACCGGGTGTCACCTCACCGGCGACGGGGACGTCCTGCCACCTCGACGACGCCGAGATCCGTTGCCTGACCTCCGTTGTGCGGTAGCCAGATTGAACTGGCCCGCTCGCTGCGCTCCCGGCGCCGGGTTGATTCGGCCCGCTCGCTGCACTCCCGGCGCCGGGTTGATTCGGCCCGCTCGCTGCGCTCCCGGCGCCGGTCAAGAGGTCGAGCACGTCTGCCGCGGTCGCGGCGCAGTCGCCGACGACACCGAGATCGACGTGACGATGCGCACCGATGGCGTCGAGGTCGTCGTCGACCTGGACCACGGTCGCATCCGCCCCGATGAGTCGGCCGTGGCGCATCGTCCACATGTTCAGGGCGCAACCCCACCCGATGATGAGGTCGGCACCGGCGATCAGGTCCGCGGTGGTGGGTGAGGAGAAGCCACCGGAGATGCCGAGAGAGAACGGGTCTCGGGCGAACAGACCGTTCGCGACCGCCGACGTCGCGACCAGCGCACCGGCGGTCTCGGCCAGTGCCGCGACCTCCGGTCCGGCGGCGCGCGCCCCTCGGCCCGCGACGAAGACCGGCCGCCGGGCGGCGCGGATGGCATCGGCCAGACGGGCCGCCGACCGGGCATCGGGCCGCACCCGCGGCGGCTCGACCGAGAGCTCGACCGGACCATCGAATTCCGATGCGGCCGAAGCGATGTCGATCGCAACATGAAGCACCACCGTCCGGCGCCGGGTCACCGCGGTGCGGAAGGCGCGGGTGACATCGGAGACCACGGTGCTCGGGCCGTGGACACGGTCGTTCACGGCGCCCACGCTCGCGGACAGGGCCTCCTGGTCGATGCGGAAGTTCGACCGCAATGCCGACGCGGGCGAGTCCGCGGTGAGCACGATCATCGGTGTCCGGCTCTTGGCCGCCTCGGCGATGCCCGTCATCGCATTGGTGAGCCCGCACCCCTGGTGGACCGACAGCACGCCCACCCGTCCCGACATCCGTGAGTAGGCGTCGGCCATGCTGGCCGCGCCGCCCTCGTGACGGGCGGCCGTGAACGGCACCCCGCCGGCGCGCAGGGCGTTGGTGAAGACGAAGTTCCCGCTGCCGACCACACCGAAAACATGGCCGACGCCGAGATCCGCCAGCACCCGGCCCGCCACGTCGGCGACCGTCGGGCCGTAGCGGCCGGGTGCGCCCATCAACCTTCGACGATCGCCAGCACGCGCGACGGACTGCCGGTGCCGCCGACGATCGGCAGCGGACTCACGACGATCACCGCCCCGGTGGGCGGGAGCGAGCCCAGGTTGCGTAGCGAAGTGAGCCCGTATTTGTCGTTGCCCAGGAAGTGGTAGTGCACGGGGAACGCGGGATCGAACCCTCCGGCGAGACCGGCGTCGACGCCGACGGTCTCGACGCCGAGGCCGGTGATCTCGCGTTCGGTGGCCAGCCACTGTGCACATTCCACCGACACGCCGGGCGTGTGCGACCCGGTCTCGTCGGTGTTCAGGAACTCCGCCTCAGACCCGCCACGCGACTCCCAGCCGGTCCGGAGCAACAACCAGGTTCCGGCGCCGAGCCGTCCGTGTTCACCCTCCCAGGACTCGACCTCGGCGACGCTCAACAGATGATCCGGGTCGTCGGCGACCTCCCGGGTCAGGTCGAGGACCGCAGCCGGACCGATCAGCCGCTGCACGGGGATCTGTGACACATCGTCCCCGTCGCGTCCGCTGATCCAGTGGATCGGGGCGTCGAGGTGGGTGCCGATGTGCTCCCCGGTGTGGATGTTGTTGTGCCGCCAGTACGGTCCCGGCTCGTTGTAGGCACTGACCTCTTCGAGACTGAAGTCGATCAGGTTCGCGAACGGTGCGGGCAGCCGCAGCGCCGGCGTCGACGCACTCAACGGGGTGGTCAGGTCGATGACGCGGAGCGATCCGTCGGCGAGACCGGCGGCGAAACCGGCCAGCGTGGTTGCGGTCATGGGCGGAATTCTCTGCTACTTGCGCGCACCGCGCCAGTTCATGCCCCAGCCGTACGCCTCGTCGACCTTGTCCTGCGCCCCGCGGATGTAGCGCACCTCGCGGTTGAGAACCAGCTCGCCGCCGCGGTTCTCGAAGAGGGCGATCGCGCAGGAGAGCGCGGACTGATCGGCCTCGTCGAGCCGGACCTCGATCTCCGGGCCGTTGGCCGGGAACAGGGTGACGACACCGTTCGCGCCCGCCCAGTTCGGGGTGCCCTCGTAGATGTAGGCGAAGATCAGGATCCGCCGGATGCGGTTGGTCGCGGCGAGGTCGATGTACATGTTCTCGCCACCGGAGCCGGATCGATCGTCGCCGTCGAGGTAGATGATCGGCTGTCCGTCACGCGGTGCCCGGAACGAGTTGCCCAGTGCCTGGACGATGCCCTTGCTGCCGTCGGTGAACTCCCACAGACAGGCGAGATCGAGATCGATCCCCTGTGCCTTGCGAAAGAGGCCACCGCCCTTCGAGTTCGAGGTCCAGCTCAGGTTGACGCGCACCTGGCCGGTGGTCGCGCCCTGCTTGCTCAGCGAGATGCTCGGCGCGGACTTGGTGAGCGTGATCTTCGACATCGAGATCGGCTGTGCGGGCGGCTGCTGTCCGTAGTCCGCGGGGGCCGGCGGCTGCTGACCGTAGCCGGCGGGTGCGGATGGGGGCTGTGCGGGCGGCTGCGGCGGCTGGGCCTTCGGACGCTTGGTGTAATCGATCCCCATCTCGGTTCCTCATCTCGTCGTCGGTGACATTCTCGGGTCGGACATTCTCGCGGTGATCGCGCGGCGAAGATGCTCGTCGCAGGTGCTGGCGCCCAGCGTAGTGGACCACCCTCATCCGGCGGCGCCCGTCGCCGGCGCATGAGCTCGCGCGGACGGACCGAACGCGGACGCGACAACGAGCTTTCCCTGCGGGCTCCGACGGCAGCTGGCCACCGCGACATGGCAGGGACGTGGGATGTCCGGCGGGAGCGGGAAACCGTCGTCGATCTGATACCGGGTGTTGGTCACCTTCGACGCGATGGCCGCCGGGTCCGCGGGGTGATCCGGAGCGGCATCCGGCCGAATGACGACCATCGCCTCGGTGACTCCGACCGGCCAGTCGAAGCGCACGGTGTCGCCTTCGACGCGGACGGCGGTCACCGGCGGCGGGTCGTCGGGGCGCGGGGCGGAGGGTCGCTCGGGGGCCGCGGTCGCCGAACCGGCAGACGGGGCGGACACGGAGTCGGTACGGGCGGGGGCGGACCGGTGCCCGGCGTACACGGCGGTGACCTCGTAGACCGGCGGGACCGGGTCGGGTGCACTGCCGTCGGACAGCTCGGTCGCCGTGGTCCGACCCAGCGTCCGGGTCGAGCCGTCGAATCCGATCCGCACGACCCGGTACGTCACCGACCCCGTCGCCGACGGCTCCCAGGTGACGGTGATCGCGCCCCCGTCGGCGACCGACCGGACGTTGCGCGGCGGCTCCACGGTGACCTCGGCCGCCGCCGAGTTGAGCTCGTCGTGATCCACGATCTGACGCCGCAGCTCGGCGACGGCGGCCAGGCCGGCCGGGTCTCCCGCCGACGCCGTTCGGGCAGCCGCGGCGGCCCGGGTGACGACGTCGCGTGACTGTTCCAGCCGTTCGTCGAGTCGGCCGTCCACGTCGGGAAGCAGGTCGATGTCCCGGGCCACCCGCAACACGCTCTCGAGCAGTTCGAGTGCCGCGACATGTCGCTTCTCGTCTGCGAGGTCTCCCGCTCGTTGCGAGTCCGTCACCGCCCGGGTGATGACCCGCTCGACCTCGTCGGCGACCGCCGCGATCTGCCGCAACGCCTCGTCGTCGTCGCCGGCCGAGGCCCGGGCGTCCGCGATCGCCGAACGCGCCCGCACGGGCAGGCCGTCGCGCAACGCGGCTCGGGCGGCTCGAAGATCGCTCTCCCACAGCCTCTTGCGCGGGACGGGGACCTCGACCTCGACAGGCTCGGCCGGCGGCGGAAGGGGCTCGGCCGGCGGCGGGAGGGGCTCGGCCGGCGGCGGGAGGGGCTCGCCCGGCGGCGGGAGGGGCTCGCCCGGGGGAGGGGGCGCGCCGAATTCGGCGGCGAGTCCGGCGATCACCGTGCGCGCGTCCCGCGCGCCCAGCCCGCGGGCGCGCGCCTCGTCGAGCAGGTACTCGTGGTCCTGTGTCCCGAGTTCGTCCTCGACCAGGACCGCGGCCCGGACCCGTGGCCGGAGATGGTCGGTCACCTCGTCGATCACCGACTGCCGATACTCCTGTGCGAGGGCGGGATCGGCGAGCAGGACGTCGTGCACGTGAACCAGGAGCTCGTCGAGGACCGCGCGGAACCGGCCGGCCGCGAGTTCGCGGGCGCGCTCGTTGAGTGCGACGGCCCGCGACTCGATGACACCGCGGTCGGCGACGGCGTCGGTGTCGAGGTGCAACAGGGTCAGCAGGGTCGGGGTGGGGTCGCCGTCGTGCAGCCGGTCGAACTCGGCGAGCAGGTCGCCGATCTGGGCGCGTTGCTGCGCCGACAACGTCACCCGCGGCGGCACCGGCGCGGCGGGTGGGGCGGGCACATCGTCGACGATGCGGTGACGCCGCAGGCGGGTGGCCGTCTCCGCCGGATCGAGGCCACCCATCGCGCCGATCTCCTCGAGCCCGGCGCGCTTGGATCTCGGTATGCCGCCGTAGCGTTCGTTGAGTCGCGCGATCGCGTTGTCGAGGAGTTCGAACCTCTGCTGATCTCGTAGTTCGCGCCGGGTGGTCACCGCGCGCGCCTCGGCGATCCGGCCGGTCTTGTGCCGCAACGGCGCCGACCGCTCGTCGTGTTCGGCGACCAGTCGTGCCACCAGGATGCGGTACTTCGGGTGGTCGCGTTGCTTCTGCCAGAACGCCCAGACCTCGTCGAGGCGCGCGGCCACGGCATCGTCGTCGAGTCGCTCGGCCTCCCCGACCGGGATGTCATACAGTTCGAACGAATCGGATTCGCCTGGGCCGCCGCGTCGCTCGACCGCGGCGAGCACGCGTTTGCGGTAGTCGTTGCCGACGAACGGCTCCATCAGACCCCTTACCTCACCCGAACATGATCACTGGTCGCGGCGTCGAGATCGGTGCACCTGTTCGAGTTCCCGTTCGACCTCCGACTTCGACAGCGACGCACCTGTTTTGGCCGACAGCGTCAGTGGTATCCGGGCGTCGACGTGGAATGCGGTGACGTGCAGGACGCCGTCGAACGCCATCTCGAAGGTGACCGACACCTCACTGCCCTCGTCGTAACCGGGCGGGATGTCGGTGATCGCGCCCTCGATGAGGACCTTGGCGTCCTCGGGTCGTGGGGACGCCGCCTGCCCCTGCTGTTCCAGCACGACCAGCTCGATGCGGGACTGATCGCGTCGCATGGTCCCGAACGACCGGCGCACCTTGATCGGCAGCGTCTGGTTGCGGTGGACCAGCCAGCTGGCCTCCAGCTCGCCGTTGTGGCCGTTGACTGCCAGCACCCCGAACCCGCGGGACACCACCGTGTCCACGCTGACCTCGAGCATCCGGCGGACACCGCTGACAGGCAGTGCGAACGCGTGCGCGACCCGCGTGCAGGACTCGTCGAGATCTGCCGGGGCGACGCTGTCGAGTCCGCGGTCCTCGCGGAGACGGCCGCGGGTGGCGAGGTCGGCGCGGACGAGTCGTTCGATCTCGAGCTTCTCGCCGTAGATCGCGGCTCCGCGGGCGACGGCGAGATCGGGATCGTTGAGCTCCGGGGTCTTTCCCAATGCGGCGGCGAGCTCCCGTGCGACCATCGGCATCCGCGACGAACCGCCGACCAGCAGGACCCGGTCGACGGCGGACACCCCTCGACGTTCGGCGGCGGCCAGGCACGACCGGGTGAGTTCGACGGTGCGGGCCAGCAGCGGGCGGGTGAGTTCCTCGAGCTCGGACCGCGTGAGCGGGATGACCGACCGGGCGCCGTCGTGAGCGACGATCACCGACGTCGAATCCAATTCGGTCAGTTCGTGTTTCGCCCGCTCCGCGGCAAGGATGAGGGCCTGTGACCCGGCGGAGTCGTCGAGCGGGTCCTCGGCATCGGGATTCTGGGCGCAGAATGTGCGCGAGAGGTGCAGCGCCAGCCGCTCGTCCCAGTCGGCACCGCCGAGCTGATGATCACCGTCGACGGCGAGCACGGTGATCCGGCGATCGGCGAGTTCGATGACCGTCGCGTCGAAGGTGCCGCCGCCGAGGTCGTAGACCAGGACGGTCTCGTCGGGCGTGCTCTTGGCGAGGGGATCGGTGATCCGGCTGAACCCGTAGGAGAGTGCCGCGGCGATCGGTTCGGACAAGACCCCCGCGACTTCGAGGCCCGCATAGGTGCCGGCCTGGATCGTCGCGCGCCGCTCTTCGTCACCGAAATACGCCGGTACGGTGATCACGGCGCGGTCGACCCGCTCACCGGCGAACGCGGCGTCGGAGATCAGCGATTTGAGGATGAGTGCCGAGATCGCCGGGGCCGACCAGGTCTGCCCGTGCGCGACGAACCGCCACTGGGCGTCGCCCATCCGCCGCTTCACCAGGCTGCAGACGTTCTCGGGGTCGAGCCGGGCCTGCCGGCGCGCACCTTCGCCGACGACGTGGTCGGTGGGCGAGGTGAGCAAGACCGTCGACGGGGTGGTCGGTGCCCCGGTCAGGCCGACGATCACCTCGGGGCGACCGTCGGCATCGATCTTCGCCATCGCCGAGTTGGTGGTTCCCAGGTCGATCCCGATTACGCCCACGATCGGGGATGCTAGCAGCGCAGAGGGTTCCGCCGGTGTCGGACGATCGATGGGTGGCCATTCATTACGCTGGCGGAATGACGTCTCCGGAGGGCCCTGCACCCGACCGAACCGCTGGGCTCGAGCAGTTGCGCGAGCAGCTGTCCGACCTCGCGCTGGTGGTCGCGCGGCAGACCAGGACGATCGAACGACTCGTCGACGCCGCCAAATCGCCGCCGGCGACGGCCGTGGCAGACGTTCCGCTCCTGGTCGATCTGTTCGCGCTGTACACCGACGCCGCGACGTGCGCGGTCTCGGCGTCGGAGGCGGACCGGCCTGCGTTCGAGCTGCTGCGCGCCGGCCTGGAACGGCTCATCGTCGGCCGCGGCGGTGCCGTCGTCGCACCGCCACCCGGCGCCGACTTCGATGCCCGCACCATGGAGGCGGTCGACGTCCGCCCGGTGACCGACACCGCCGCGGACCGCACGGTTGCCGAGGTGCTCCGTCCGGGACTGGTCGCGGGCGAGCGGTCGGTGCGCCCCGCGGCGGTCGTGGTCTCGCGGATCTCGTAGTAGACGATGGCCGATGGCGCGCCTTGTCGCTACGAGATCCCGAGGGTCCGCCAGAGGAATTCGTAGGCGAGCGCGGACTTGAACGCGGCCTGCTTGTTGTCCGCCGCGCCGCCGTGACCGCCCTCGATGTTCTCGTAGTACTGCACGTCGTGGCCCGTTTCCTCCAGGCGGGCAACGAGTTTGCGCGCATGACCGGGGTGGACCCGGTCGTCGCGGGTCGAGGTGGTCACCAGGATCGGTGGGTATGTCGTCTCGGCGTCGATGTTCTGATACGGCGAGAACGGCTTCATGAACTCCCACTGTTCGGGATCGTCGGGGTCGCCGTACTCGGCCATCCACGATGCCCCGGCCAGCAGGAGGTGGTAACGCTTCATGTCGATGAGCGGCACCTGGCACACCAGGGCGCCGAACAACTCGGGGTACCGGGTCAGCATCACGCCCATGAGCAACCCGCCGTTCGATCCGCCCTGGGCGCCGAGCTGTGCCGCGGTGGTGAGGCCGGTGTCCACGAGGGCGCGTGCCACGGCGGCGAAATCCTCATAGACCTTGTGCCGGCCCGCCTTCTGGGCCTGGGTGTGCCACGACGGTCCGTACTCGCCGCCGCCACGGATGTTGGCGATCACGTAGATGCCGCCGCGTTCGACCCAGCTCTGTCCGGCGATGGCGAGGTAGCTCGGGGTGAGCGCGTTCTCGAATCCGCCGTAGCCGTACAGGAGCGTCGGGCAATGGGACACGTCGCGGCGCCGCACCACGAAGTACGGGATCTGCGTGCCGTCGTCGGACGTCGCGAAGTGCTGCTCTGCGGTCACCGACTCGGAGTCGAAGAACGCGGGGCTGTGTTTGATCACCTCCGGGGCGTGCCCGCTGTAACCGTGCAGCAGGCTCGGCGGTTCGGTGAACGACGTCGCCGACCAGAACACCTCGTCACTCTCGTCGGGATCGGTGTCGAGCACCGAGACCGTGGCGAGGTCGGGCAGTCCCGGCATGTCGATGACCTGCCACGTCCCGAGTTCGCGCACCTCGACCCTGGTGTGCACGTCGTGGAGTTTCACGATGATGAGATGTGAACGCGTGTAGGCGTAGTCGACGAGACTCGTGTGCGCGTCGGGTGCGAACAGCACGGTCGCGTCGCGGTCGCCCGACCGGTACGACTCGTAGTCGAAGGCCAGCAGCGTGCCCGGTGGGTGAGTGGTGCCGCCGACCTCCCATTCCGACCGCGACAGCACCAGCAGCCAGTTCATCCGGACCCCGGCGTGGGCATCGGTGGGGACGTCGAGCAACTCGGGCTCGCCGTCGCGCAGTTCATAGTCCAGCGAGTTGAAGAAGTCCGTGGCGCGCCCGATGAAGTGGCGCTCGAATCCCGGTGTGCTGTCGTAGACCGCGCGCACCGACACGTCGGAGGTCTCACCGGTGAAGACCGTGACGGCCTCCGACAGCGGGGTCCCCCGCGTCCACCGCTTGACCACGCGCGGATAGCCGGAGTCGGTCAGCGAGCCGTGCCCGTCGGGTTGCTCGCCGAAATCCGTTCCCACGTAGACGGAGTCGCGGTCGATCCAACCCACGTCGGACTTGTTCTCCGGCAGCACGAAGCCGTCGGCCACCCAGGTGCGCGACGGGATGTCGAACTCGCGGACCACGGAGGCGTCGGCGCCACCGCGCGAGAGGGAGATCAGCGCCCGCTCGTACTCGGGCCGCAGCACGGTGGCACCGGCCCACACCCAGTTCTCGTCCTCGTCCCGTGCCAGTTCGTCGACGTCGATGAGGACATCCCAGTCAGGGGCGTCGGTGACGTAGGAGTCGTACGTCGTGCGACGCCAGAGTCCGCGCGGGTTGGTCGCGTCGCGCCAGAAGTTGTAGAGATACCCACCGCGACGCCGTGCGTAGGGGATGCGGTCGTCGGTGTCGAGCGCGGCCAGCGTCGCGGCCTCCAGCTCGCGGAAGCGCTCCGATGACGTCAACGCCGCCACCGTGGGCTCGTTGTGGGCGCGTACCCACGACAACGCATCGTCGCCGGTGACCTCTTCCAGCCACAGGTACGGATCGGTGTCGGTGGTCGCGGTGCCGTCGTCGCCGTGCTCGGTCATGGCGTCCAACCTACGCGGGCGCCCGCGGGCGTCGGACCCCGCGCGCGTGCGACGCGGTGCCGACCCCGACAAAACGCCTACTCGGGGCCTGTTTCGGGGTATCGTGACGCAGCGACGTCGAGGAGACCCCCATGGCCACTGCTCATTCCGTTCCTGTCCGCCGCTCCGGTCATGAGCCGCCGCGAGGCACGAGATGGGGCCGTCTCTCGATGGCCACGTGTTCCGCCGTCGCGGTCATCGCGCTCGTCGCCGCCTGTGACAGCGGGTCGTCGGGGACCGGGTCGTCACCGTCCGGGTCGTCCCTGGCCAATCCGAATTCCGTCGCCGCCGAACCGCTGCCGGCCGACGCGGTCGACAAGGCGGTCGGCCAGCTCGACGACCTGGTCGCGTCGATCATGGAGTCGACGAAGATCCCCGGGGTGGCCGTGGCCGTCGTGTCGGGAGGGGAGACCAAGTACGCCAAGGGGTTCGGCGTCAAGGACATCACCACCGGTGACGCGGTCGACCCGAACACCGTCTTCCAGCTCGCGTCGGTGTCCAAGTCGGTCGGGTCGACGGTGGTCGCGGCCGCCGTCACCGACAAGACGGTGACCTGGGAGATGCCGATCGTGGAATCATTGCCGTGGTTCGCTCTGTCCGAACCGTATGTCACGCGCACGGTGACCGTCGGGGACATGTACTCCCACCGGTCGGGTCTTCCCGACCACGCCGGCGACAAACTCGAGGACATGGGCTACTCGCGCGAGGAGATCCTGCAGCGGATGCGCTTCATGCCCCTCGATCCGTTCCGGATCAGTTACGCCTACACCAACTTCGGGGTGACGACAGGTGGCGAGGCCGTGGCGGTGAAAGCCGGGACGGACTGGGCGACACTGTCTCAGGACCTCATCTACGGACCGCTGGGCATGACCAGCACCAGCTCGCGGTTCGTCGACTTCGAACGCCGGGCGGACCGCGCGGTCGGACACATCAAGGAAGACGAGAAGTGGGTCAAGACCCCGATCCCGCGCGAACCCGACGCGCAGTCACCGGCGGGTGGTGTGAGTTCGTCGGTCAACGACATGGCGATCTGGTTGAAGATGGTGCTGGCCCAGGGCAAGCACAACGGCCAGGAGGTCGTGGCGCCCGACGCCCTGCTCCCCGCGGTCTCGCCGCAGGTGGTGTCCAATCCACCGCAGACGCCCGACTCCCGCGCCGGATCGTACGGCTACGGCTTCAACGTCGGGGTCACCGAGGACGCGCGGACGCAGTTCAACCACGCCGGCGCCTTCGCCTCGGGCGCCGGAACGGTGTTCTCGGTCCTGCCGTCGGCCGACACCGCGATCGTCGTGCTCTCCAACGCCGCGCCCGTCGGTGCGGTGGATGCGATCGCCGCCGAGTTCATGGACCTCGTCCAGTTCGGTGAGATCCGCAACGACTGGCGGGATCTCTACGCCAAGGCGTATGCACCGCTGAGCGTCCCGGAGGGTGAACTGGTCGGCAAAGAACCGCCGCCGAATCCCGCACCGCCGCAACCGCTGCCGTCGTACGTGGGTGCCTACGCCAACCCCGTGTACGGGCCGGCGGAGGTCGTCGAACGCGACGGGAAGCTCGTCCTGGAGATGGGTCCGGGCGGGGTCCGCAAACACGAGCTCTCCCACTGGGACGGCAACACCTTCACCTTCACCCTGCTCAACGAGAACGCCGAGCCGGGCTCGATCTCGCAGGTGAGGTTCGACGGGCCACGGATGACGATCGAGTACTACGACGACGAGGAGAGCAACGGCGAGTTCATCCGCCGGTGACGCTCAGCGGCGGGGCGACACGCCCTGGCTGCCGGCAGTCACCGGGTCGGGGACCTCACCCGTTCGGATCGGGCATCGGGTGTGTGAGTAGATCGTCGGCATGCAGAGGTTGCAGTGGACACACTTCGACGTCGTCGACGGGTCGCCGGCCAGTCGTAGCGGAAGGTCGGGCTCACGCAACAGCGCGCGGCCCATGGCCATGAAGTCGAAGCCCTCGGCGAGGGCGAGGTCCATCGAGGCCCGGTCGGTGACGCCGCCCAGGAGGATGAGCGGCAGGTCGACGGCCTTGCGGAGTTCGCGTGCCAGGGGCAGCAGATAGGCGTCGTGATAGCGGTAGTGCTTCAGGAAGACCGGGGCGAAGACCTTGAGTCCGTACTTCATCGCACCGGAGAACGCATCGGCGAACTCCTTGCGCGGAGCCTCGCCGTGGAACAGGTACATCGGGTTGAGAAGTGAACTCCCCGCGGTGGGTTCGATGGCGTCGAGGTGACCGTCGGACTCCAGCAGCTGCGCCACCTGGCACGCCTCGTCGACGTTGAAGCCACTGCGCTTGGCCCGGCTGCGTGCCCGAGCCGCGGGTGAGCGTTCGAGGTCGACGCGGCCGACGCCGTCGAAGGTGTTCAGTTTCACCCAGATCGCGGCCTCGTCCCCGACCTCGTCGCGCACGCTCTCGACCACCTCGCGCGCGATACGCGCACGGTTGACGAGGCTCCCGCCGTAGGAGTCGCGACGCCGGTTCAGCAGCGGAGACAGAAAGCTGGAGATGAGATAGTTGTGGCCGCAGTGGATCTCGAGCCCGTCAAAACCGGAGTCCACCGCGAGTCGCGCGGCGCGACGGAACTTCTCCCGCAGATCGGCGATGTCGTCGACACTGACCGCGCGGGTCACCGACATCCCCATCGGCGCGGGTATCCGTGACGGTCCGAGGGCGGGGGCCCGGTTCGACGCCGAGTTCGCGACCGCGCCCGCGTGCCCCAGTTGTGCGGCGGCGAGAGCCCCCTCGGCGTGGATGGCGTCGGTGAGCCGCCGCAATCCGGGAACCGCCTCCGGCCGCATCCAGATCTGGTGGCGGTCGGTGCGGCCCTCGGGTGAGACCGCGCAATACGCGACGGTGCTCATGGCGACGCCGCCGGCCGCTACCTCGCGGTGGAACTCGATGAGCTCGTCGGTGACCAGGGCGTCGGGCGTCATCCCCTCGAAGGTCGCGCATTTGATCAGCCGGTTGCGCAGGTGCAGCGGCCCGAGCCGGGCGGGGCTGAACGGTCCGGTGGTGGGGCTGTCCACAACGGGTCCTCTCACTCGTGTCTCACGGGGCGGGCGCGGTCAGTCCGGCGGTGACGAAGCCGGTCAGGGCTGTCACCGCGGCGGTGCTCAACGTCTCGGTGCCCCCGAACCTCAGGAGGATGAGCTGGAAGGCGAGGGCCCAGCGCCGGCGCGCCTGCCCCGCGGTCAGGCCGGGGACGGCGTCGGCGAGCATGTCGGCGAACGGGTCGAGATCGAACCAGCGCGACGTCCAGCCGGCGGTGGGGTGGGCGAACACGAACCGGGCGAGCAGCCGCAGGTGGAGATGTCCCGCCGGGTCGGCCTGTAGGTCGACGAAGGGGTCGACGACCACGTCGACGACCTGCGCGATCGATGTGACGGCCGGGTCGAGCGAGGCGAGCGGGTCGGCCCACAGGGGACCGAGCCGGGACTGCAGCAGTGCGATGGTGAGGTCTTCCTTGGTGCCGAAGTGGTAGTGCACAGCGGCCGGGTTGGCCTCGGCGGCCGCGCAGATCGCCCGGACGGACACCTTGTCGTATCCGTCGGCGAGGAAGAGGCGTTCGGCGACGGTCAGCAGGGCCTCGCGAGTCGGCATCGAGGCCGAATCGCGGCGTCCGGCACCGCGTCCCTCGCGGGTGGTCTGGGTCACACGAGCAGCAAAGCACAGTTCAGTCGGCGTTTCAATCAGTGATTGAAACCGAAGTGGTGCTACCGGCGAGTAGTGGGACACTCTGCGGCGGTGGTCGGACGCGACGTAGGCTGGCTGTCGTGGCTGAACACTTTCAAACAGTTGTATTGGGTGCAGGTCCAGGTGGGTACGTAGCCGCGATCCGGTCGGCTCAACTGGGCAAGAAAACCGCCGTGATCGAGGAGAAGTACTGGGGCGGTGTGTGTCTGAACGTCGGATGTATCCCGTCGAAGGCGCTTCTGCGCAATGCCGAACTCGCGCACATCTTCAATCACCAGGCCAAGACGTTCGGCATCAGTGGCGATGTCTCCTTCGACTTCGGCGCGGCATTCGACCGCAGCCGCAAGGTGTCCGACGGCATCGTCAAGGGCGTCCACTACCTGATGAAGAAGAACAAGATCACCGAGATCGACGGGTACGGGGTGTTCACCGACGCCAAGACCATCAAGGTCGGAGATCGGGAGATCACCTTCGACGACGTCATCATCGACACCGGGTCGACGGTCAAGCTGCTCCCCGGCGTCGAACTGTCGGAGAACGTGGTCACCTACGAGACCCAGATCCTCACCCGTGAGCTACCGGGCTCGATCGTCATCGTCGGCGCCGGCGCCATCGGTATGGAGTTCGGCTATGTGCTCGCCAACTACGGCGTCGACGTCACCATCGTCGAGTTCCTCGACCGCGTGCTGCCCAACGAGGACGCCGACTCGTCCAAGGCTCTCGCCAAGGAATACAAGAAACTCGGCATCAAGCTGCTGACCTCCACCAGGGTTCAGTCGGTCACCGACAACGGCGACGACGTCACCGTCACCTACACCGACGCCAAGGACAAGGAGGGCGAGCTGACCGTCGACAAGGTCCTCATGTCGGTCGGCTTCGCCCCGCGCGTCGAGGGCTTCGGTCTGGAGAAGACCGGTGTCGAGCTCACCGATCGCGGCGCCATCGCGATCGACGACTACATGCGCACCAACGTCGACGGCATCTACGCCATCGGCGATGTCACCGCCAAGCTGCAGCTCGCGCATGTGGCCGAGGCCCAGGGCGTCGTGGCCGCCGAGACCATCGCCGGCGTCGAGACCATGACCCTCGGCGACTACCGCTTCATGCCGCGCGCGACGTTCTGCCAGCCCCAGGTGGCGTCCTTCGGACTCACCGAGGCGCAGGCCAAGGACGAGGGCTACAACGTGAAGGCGACGACCTTCCCGTTCTCGGCCAACGGCAAGGCGCAGGGACTCGGCGAGACCGCGGGTTTCGCCAAGCTCATCACGAACGCCGACACCGACGAACTCCTCGGCGGACACCTCGTGGGCGACAACGTCTCCGAGATGCTGCCGGAGATGACGCTGGCCCACAAGTGGGACCTCACCGCCAAGGAACTCGCCCGCAACGTGCACACCCACCCGACCCTGTCGGAGGCGCTGCAGGAGACGTTCCACGGCGCGCTGGGGCACATGATCAACCTGTAGTCGCCAGACCCTTCGTGACGGGGCCTCCGCAAGCTCCGGCCCCTCCTCAGGGAGCGGGGGATGTCTGCTCTCCTCGGGGAGCGGGGTTTCATCTCTGCTCCCTGAGGTGCGAGGAGCGATAGCCGCCGGGCCGAGCGAGCGAAGCGAGTCGAGGTCGACGAGCCACGAAGGGTCTGCGCACTACCCTCGGAACGGTGAGTGCCGTCGAACGTGTCCGCGAGTGGACACCCCCGTGGCCGCTCGACATCGGGGCGACGGTCGGCCTGCACCGACGCGGTGCGGGCGACCCGGCGTTCGTCTACGGACAGGACAGGTCGGTGTGGCGGGCGGCCTACACGCCCGATGGGCCGGGTACGCTGACCGTTCGCTCCGACGGCACGACCGTCACCGGACGCGCCTGGGGGCCGGGTGCGGACTGGCTACTCGAGCAGATGCCCGACTTCCTCGGGGCGAGTGACGATCCGGACGCGTTGGTCCCACGTCACCCGGTCGTGCACGAACTCGTCCGCCGCACCGAGGGTTTGCGCCTCGGTCGCACCGATCGCGTGTGGGAAGCGCTGGTGCCGGCGATCCTCGAACAGAAGGTCGTGGGTGCCGAGGCATTCCGCGCGTGGCGGTATCTGTTGCGCCGCTTCGGCACTCCCGCGCCCGGCCCGGTTCCGGAGACGATGAGGGTGCCACCGCCCCGAGCGGAGTGGGCCCGCATCCCGAGCTGGGAGTGGCACCGCAGCGGCATCGAACCGGTCCGGATGCGGACGATTCGCGGGGCGACCGCCCTCGACGTCGAACGTCACGCGGCAAAGCTCACCGTGTTACGCGGCGTCGGGCGGTGGACCGAGGCGGAGGCCCTGTCGCGTGCGCTCGGCGATCCCGACGTCGTCAACGTCGGCGACTATCACATCCCGAAGCTGGTAGGGCTCACCCTGATCGGCGAGGCCGTCGACGATGCGGGGATGCTCGAGTTGCTCGAACCCTATGCGGGACAACGACAGCGCATCATCCGGATGGTCACGCGGGGCGGCGTCCGTCCCGAGCGGCGCGGACCGCGGATGACCATCCGGGACTACCGGTCCTTCTGATCGACCGCTCAGTCCTGCGTCGCTTCCGGGGCGGGTCTCCGCGCCAGCACGAACTGTCCCTGCCCGGTGATCGTCTGCTCGACGTCGTCCACGCCGGCGCGACGGAGGCGCTCGAGGATCTCGTGGTCGTCGAAGATGCGGTATCCGCTCACCCCGGCGAGCGGCCGGACGCCCGGCAGCGAGGTGAGAGGTGTCGTCACCGAGGTGAAGACCACGATCTCGCCGCCGGGCGCGGTCACCCGAACCAGCTCGTCGACCACGGGGAGGGGATCGGGGATCAGATAGAGCGCCGCCAGGCAGGTGACGACGTCGAAGGTGTTGTCGGCGAACGGCAATGCGTGGGCGTCACCGCGCACGAACGCGGCCCGCCCGACGGCGTTGGTCTGCGCCGCGCGCGCCAGCATGGGTGTGGAGAAGTCGATGCCGATGCACCGGCCGTCTCCGGTGAGACCGTCGGCGATCTCACGCGTGTAATTGCCCGGACCGCAAGCGACATCGAGGACCAGGCGATCGCCCGGGCGGGCGAGGTAGGCGCGCAGCGCGCGGTCGAAGTCGGCGGTGGAACGGCCGCCGAGACTGAAGAGCCGGGTGAAGGTCGGTCGCCACCGGTGTTCGTAGATCTCGGCGAAGTGCTGGTTGCGCATCAGCCGTTGCGCGATCGACTCCATGTCAGGAGCGGGTGTCGCGCTGGATGCGCAGTGTGTGGATGGTGGTCGCGAGACTGTCGTACTGCCCGACGAGCAGGGTGAAGGCGACGAGTTTCCGGTCGTCGAGGTGCCGCGACAACGCCTGCCAGGCGATGTCGGAGACGTCCTTGCTCTCGACGAGCTCGTCGACGGCTCGCAGGATCGCGCGCTCGCGATCGCCCCATCCGGCGTCGGGCCCCTCCAGGATGCGGTCGAACTCGTCCGCGGTGATCCCGGCCCGCCGGCCGAGTCGTCGGTGATGATCGAGTTCGTAGTCGCACTCCCGGAGATGGGCCACCCGGAGGATGACCATCTCGGAGTCCTTGCGCGACAACGCACCGAACGGCATCAGCCGGCTGCTGAAGTGGAGCCAGGCGCGGAACAGCCCCTTTGCGCGTCCGAGAGTGGAGAAGATGTGTGCGTCGTCGACGCCGATGGCCCGTGCGGCCCCCCGCGCGAAGACGAAATTGATCGGCCCGAGCTCCCGGAAACCGCCCGGAGCGACGCGAGGTGTGCCCATGGGCCCACGGTAGACTACGCCGACTATGACGCACACCACACGGACGTTCACCAGTGTCGACGAACTGAAGGCCGCGATCGGCGAGGATCTCGGGTCGGGCGAATGGCTGGAGATCACCCAGGAACGGGTCAACGCCTTCGCCGATGCGACCGGTGATCACCAGTGGATCCACGTCGACCCCGAACGCGCGAAGTCGGGTCCGTTCGGTACGACCATCGCGCACGGATACCTGACGGTCTCGTTGCTGCCGATGATCGCCGGGAAGATCTTCACCGTCGAAGGTCCCAAGCTGGTCCTCAACTACGGGATGAACAAACTGCGTTTCCCGAATCCGGTGAAGGTCGGCGCCCGGATTCGATCCAATGCGGTGATCACCTCGGTCGAGGAGACGCCGAAGGGCGTGAACGTGGTCGTCACCAACACCGTCGAGATCGAGGGAGAGGCCAAGCCCGCGTGCGTCGCCGAGAATCTCCGCGTTCTCGTCTTCTGACCGGGCGACGTCCGGCCGCTCAGCGGTGACACTCGTCGACGGCCGGTTCGCCGCGTAGCCGGCGGTCGAGCCAGTCGAGGGCCACCGGGAAGCCGAGCAGCGCTGCGGTGACGTGTTCGCCGAAGATCTCACGGTAGGCCGCGTTGGTGCCGTGCGCGCACTGCTCGCGATAGAGGGCGCGGGCGCCGGCCGCGGGTATCCACCACTCGTGGGTGCCGTGATAGATCAGCAGGGGAGTCGCGGACGCGCGGTCGGCCATTCCGGTCAGGCGGTAGATCCGCTCGGCGGTCGGCGACCGGAACGGGTCGGGGTCGTTCGACAGCACCTGCATCGGCAGGAAGGTGCCGCCGGCGATCGCCTCGGGGAGCACGCACACGTTCTTCATCGGCGACGAGGCCAGCCATCGAGCGGGCCGGTTCGCCAGCGCCAGGATCTCCGGACGCTCGCGCGCGATGCCGAAGGTCGCAGCATGGAACAGGCCGGTCGCCAGGTTCGCGTTCATGCTCCCGACGAGCATCCGGAAGTCGGCCGGGACGCCGCCGAGTGCCGCGCCGACGACGCGATCGGTGAGTTCGGGAGCGTACTCGCCCAGCAGCTTCGACGCCCCGTGCGTGGCGATGGCACCCCCGGAATACCCGGTCATCGCCACCCGGCTGTCGCGCAACATCATCGGGTCCACACGCCGGGCCGCGCGAATGGCGTCGAGCGTCACGTGCCCGGCGAGTACCGGTTCCGCGTAGGCCATCCGGGGTCCCTGGTGGTCGGGTATCAGAACCACATGGCCCGCGTTCAGTGCGAGCTGGGTCGTCGGCGGGATCAGGTCCGTGATCCCGGTTGCGATGGAGAATCCATGCGCGAGTGTGTATCCGGGTGTGCAGGCGGCTCCGAGGGAGTCGATCGGCAGATTGTTCACGAGCATCGGCGTCGACGCGCCGACCGCGCGGCGCGGGATCAGCAGGGTCGCGGTGCCGTAGATCGGCGCTCCGACGGCGTCGGTGCTCCGGAACTTGATCAGCGTCGCCGAACGAAGCGGCACGGTCACCACCGGTCCGGCAGCCGCGATGACGTCGCGCGTGGCGATCACCTCGCCCGGCGCGCGGGAAGCCAGATCGGCCGGCCAGCGGTCGAACATCGGGTCACCGGTGGGCGAGGGCAGGATCGACTCGAGCAATTCGAGTGTGCGGTGGTCGAATCCGGCGGCCCGTGCGCGCGGTGGGATCGTGCGCAGCCGGGCAACCGGGGGTGGTGGCACCGCGTCGTCGATCGCGTCGACGACAGGCGGCGGCAGCGGCATCATGTTCGGTGGATCCGCGACCGCGCGTCCGGCGGGCAGTAGACCGACGACGACGATCAGCAGGACGCCGACCGTCCACGTCGCCCGGTGCCGCAGCGCAGTCCGGTACCGGAACGGTATCCGGCGGCGGAGCGAGGTTCTCGTCATGACGGTGCCTTCGCGTGACGGACGCCCCGATGCGCCCGCTTCCCCGTGACCCTAGGACCATCGACCGGACCGGAGCGCCGGTTGCGCATCGATGGTCGCCGCACCGAGACGGAACCGTGATGTGTGATGCCCGGTGGGGAAAGCACATTCGCGCGTCACCCGACCGGACTACACCCGCGACTCACCTCGCCGTCGGCACGGCGCGCATGATCCCCGCCGTCTAGCATTGGCCGCAGGTGATCGCGGTTCGAGTCGTCAGATGTGCTGCCGGGGGGCAGGTGATTCGACGATCACCGAGGTGAGACGGGAGGTTGGCGATGCCGGCCAGGGGAGTTCTTCGACTATCGGTTCGACGGGCAGCGATCGCGACCACGGTGGCGGTGGCCGCACTGGGACTCGTCGCGGGCCCGACGTGGATGAGCGGTACGGCCGACGCCGAACCGCCCAATCTCACCTCGGTCCCGTCGCAGCTGCCGGCGGACATCGACGCCGTGATCCCGGCGCCGCCGGTCGAGAGGCTGTCGCGCATTCCGGAACGGTCCCGCATTCCGGGCGCCTCGCACGAGCTGCAAGAGCTGCGCGAGGCGATCATGCCGTCGCCGAGCGGTGACCGGTTCTTCGACGACTGGCCGGCCGGACTCGCCGCGCGGACACCCGGAGAGGTCCTGACGACGCGGTCGGTGACCCGCGTGGCGCAGTCGCTCGTCTTCGTCCCGCTGCGGTCGGCGCGGCAGGTCAAGTTCCGGACCACCGACGCGAACGGCGCCCCGATGTTCGGCACGGCCACCCTCCTGGTGCCGGCCAAGGCGTGGACCGGACGGGGAGCCCGGCCGGTCCTGGTCAACAATTCGCCGATTGTCGCGCTGGGCACGAAATGCACCACGGGGTTCACCTACGCACACGGATTCACCAACAACACGAACGAGACCGATCTGATCCCGCCGTTCACCCAACTCGCACTGGACCGGGGTTACGCGGTGCTCGTGCCCGACCACACGGGACCCCGGATGGCCTACGCCGAGCCGTTTGTCGCGGGACACGTGATCCTCGACTCGGTTCGCGCGGCGGTCGGCGTCGACCCGGCGAACTTCGGGCGCGGACCCATCGCGATGGTCGGCTACTCCGGTGGGGCGATCGCCACCCACGGGGCGGCCAAGCTCGCCGCCGGGTATGCGCCCGACATCGCCGGACGATTCGTGGGCGCGGCCATCGGCGGGGTACCCGCGGACTACCGGTCACTCGCCGGCGCCATGAACGCGAACCTGGCCTCGGGTGTCTTCCATTCGGCGATTCTCGGTGTCGCGCGGGAACGGCCCGAGGTCCTGCAGATGTCGAACCATCTGGCGAGATGGCTTGCGACGTCGGAGATCCGCAACATCTGCACCGACGACATGGGCAACCTCGGGATCTCGCACCTCCCGACCCAGCTGCTGTCGACCGACCCGGACCCCTTCAACTCCGCGGTCGCCGAGAAGCTCTTCGAGGTCACGTCCATGGCGGATCTCGAGGCGTCGATGCCGTTGCTGATCTACCACGGGCGCTACGAGTGGTGGGTTCCGGCCAGCCAGGCACGCGCGCTCTTCGCCCAACAGTGCGCTCTCGGTGCCACCGCGGTCTACCGCGAGTACGGTGCCGAGCACGTGTCGGCGGCCGCGCTCGGCTTCCCGGACACCGCGACCTGGCTCGACGACCGGCTGCGCGGCCTACCCGCGCCGAACGGGTGTCGACGCTGATTCGCTTGCGGCCCTTCGTGGCTCGTCGACCTCGACGCGCTCCTTCGTCGCTTGCTCGGCCCGGCGGCTATCGCTCCTCGCACCTCAGGGAGCGGAAGGGAGGCTCGTCGCTCACCGGGTCTCGGTGAGGCTCATGTACGGCGAGACGCTGCTGGTGTGTTCGTCGATGCGCAGTGAGGCGCCGAGAGCGGGGAAAGCGCGCTGCGCGCAGTTGGTCCGCTCGCACACCCGGCACCCGGCACCGATCGGCGTGACGTGCGCCTGCGGTCCGATCTCCAGACCGTCGGAGTAGATGACCCGCGCGGCATGGCGCAGTTCGCATCCCATGCCGATCGCGAAGGTCTTCCCGGGTTGCCCGTATCGAGTCGCGCGGCGTTCGACCGTCCGCGCGACCCAGAAGTAGTTGCGGCCGTCGGGCATCTCGGCGATCTGCGTGATGATCTTGCCGGGGTAGGCGAACGTCTCGTAGACGTTCCACAGCGGACAGGTTCCGCCGCTCGAGGAGAAGTGGAAGCCGGTGGCAGACTGACGCTTCGACATGTTTCCCGCGCGGTCGACGCGCACGAACGACCAGGGGATGCCCCTCAGGTTGGGTCGTTGCAGCGTCGAGAGACGGTGGCAGATCGTCTCGTAGGACACGGCGTAGAAGGCGGACAGGCGTTCGATGTCGTACCGGAAATCCTCCGCCGCACCGTGAAACTGGCTGTAGGGCAGGACGACCGCGGCGGCGAAGTAGTTCGCGAGGCCGAGGAGTCCGAGCGCCCTCGCGTCCTCGCTGCTGAAGTTGGCCTCGTCCACCAACTTGTCGAGGAGGTCCTGATACTCGAGGTAGCAGAGTTCGCTGGCGAGCTTGAACGTCCGCTGCCCGGCCGAGAGCGACGCCGAGAATTCGAGGCGTCGCGCCTCGCGATCGAACCGGTGCAGTGTGTAGTCCCCGAGGTCCACACGGCGCACGATGCTGATGCCGTGGACGCTCTCGATGCGGTTCATGATCTCGCGGCGGATGTCGGCGGAGTGCATCCGCATCCGCGTGGTCATCTCCTCGGCGGCGATGTCGAGTTCGTGAATGTAGTTGCGGCGCTGGTAGAAGTAGTCGCGCACCTCCTCGTGCGGCGCGCTGATGGTGCCGCGCATGCTGCGGTCGCCGCGCTCGTCGGTGGCCGCCGCGAGCTGATCGGTGGCGATCCGGTAGCGGCGGTGCAGGTTCACCATCGCCTGTGCCATCTCGGGATGCGACGTGACCATCGCGCTGATCCCCTGGGCGTCGAGCGCGCCGGGGGAGGCCTCGAGGTCGTCGTCGAGCAGGGCCTCGCGCAACTCGGCGACCAACCGCACGTCGTCCTGCGAGTCGAAGAACCCGGCGTCGACGCCGAAGGCCTCGGTGATCTTGGCGAGCACCGACGCGGTGAGCGGCCGGGCGTCGTGTTCGATCTGATTGAGATACGACGCCGAGATCGACAACGTCTGCGCGAGGGCGACCTGCGACAGGCCGCGCTCGGAACGCAACTGGCGCAACCGCGACCCCACATAGGTCCTGCTCATCGTCCACCTCCAGGACAGGTGCCGCCGCCTCGAGCGTCGTCCCCAGGGTACGGTGACCGCGTGCTCTCCCTCCCCGGCCGACGCCGCTCGCCGGCAGCGACGGCCGCGACGGCCGCGTCCGTCGTGGCAGCGGCGCTCCTCGTCGCGGGGTGTGCGGGCGACCCGGCGGCAGTACCGGCTCCGCGCGGGCCTGCCGACCTCGTGCTGACCGCGTCGCAGTTGCCGCCCGGGTACACCTCCGCGCCACTGGCGGTCGCGGATCTCGTCACGGGGAACCAGGCCGCCATCGACGCCTCCCGCTCGGCGCGCGTCACCCCCGAGTACTGCGACCCCACGTCCGACGCGGCGCTCAACAAGCAGCTGACCTCGGACAACTCCGCTGTCCTTGCCGCCCGTGACGGTGCCACGGGCGCGCTGGTCGAGCTGGTCACCACCGCACCTCGCGACATCGACGCCGACCGTCTCACCACGACGGGCCGTTGCGCCCGCACCACGACGGACATCACCACGGGACACCTGGCGGGGAGCCGGGTGGTCACCGAGTTCACCGAACTTCCCCCGCCGGACGTCGCCGGCGGCCTGCTGCCCGGTGAGCAGATGTTGCTCACCCGGTCCGACGTCACGACGACACTCACCGACGGCGGCGTCCGCCGGCAGATCGGGTTCGCCGGGTACGCCGTACTCGACCGTCCGGCGTCGGGGCCGGTGACGGTGCAGCTGACGGTGTCGGGCGCGCCGACCCGCGCGACGAACCCGCCGACCGCCCCCGTGGAGCCGATCGATCCGGCCGCGTTCTCGGCCCTCTTCGACACCGCCGTCGAGCAAGTCACCACACCCTGAGCCACGCCGGCCGTCGCCGACGCGGCGGCCGAGAGTGTGAAGGGTGTCACTCCCGGGTACACGACCGTGCCGGCCCGGGTGCGTGTCGACCGCGATCCATCGGCCAGACGCTTACCTACCCTCGGGTAGGAAAATCCCAGTACGGACGTACTTTTTGGCAGGGGCGGCGCGGGTTTCACAGATCAATATTTGCAAACTTTGCACCGCGATGCCGAAAAATAACCCATATTTGCATTCGTCAAGGGTTGGACCTGCGGGTTTGTCTTGTGGCACCCTTGCTGCAGGCACCACCGACACCGAGTCGGAAGGTTCGCAAGTTTCGGCCGAGACTGACGCCGACCGCGAGTCCACACCTTCGGGCAGGAAGTCGGCTGTCTGTCAGCAGAGAGGTTCCGGCGGCGCGCCGGGCCGTCGTCCCGATCCGGCCCCCGGTCGGGACGAGCAGGACAACGAAAGCGAAGTAGCCAATGAGCAACGTCGGAAAGCCCCGTACCGCCGCGGAGATCCAGCAGGACTGGGACACCAACCCGCGCTGGAAGGGCATCAAGCGTGACTACACCGCCGAGCAGGTCGCCGAGCTCCAGGGCTCGGTCGTCGAGGAGCACACCCTCGCCCGTCGTGGCGCGGAGATCCTGTGGGACGGCGTGACCCAGGGTGACGGCAGCTACATCAACGCACTGGGCGCCCTCACCGGCAACCAGGCCGTGCAGCAGGTCCGCGCCGGCCTGAAGGCCGTGTACCTCTCGGGCTGGCAGGTCGCAGGCGACGCCAACCTCTCCGGTCACACCTACCCCGACCAGTCGCTCTACCCGGCCAACTCGGTGCCGAGCGTCGTGCGTCGTATCAACAACGCGCTGCTGCGCGCCGACGAGATCGCCCGCGTCGAGGGTGACAACTCGGTCGACAACTGGGTCGTCCCGATCGTCGCCGACGGCGAGGCCGGCTTCGGTGGCGCGCTCAACGTCTACGAGCTGCAGAAGGCCATGATCGCCGCGGGTGCCGCCGGCACCCACTGGGAGGATCAGCTCGCCTCGGAGAAGAAGTGCGGCCACCTCGGTGGCAAGGTGCTCATCCCGACCCAGCAGCACATCCGCACGCTGAACTCGGCTCGTCTCGCCGCCGACGTCGCCGGTGTTCCCACCGTCGTCATCGCCCGCACCGACGCCGAGGCCGCCACGCTGATCACCTCCGACGTCGACGACCGCGACAAGCAGTTCGTCACCGGTGAGCGCACCGCCGAGGGCTACTACCACGTGAAGAACGGCATCGAGCCGTGCATCGAGCGTGCGAAGTCCTACGCTCCCTACGCCGACATGATCTGGATGGAGACCGGTACCCCCGATCTCGAGCTGGCTCGCAAGTTCGCCGAGGCCGTCAAGAGCGAGTACCCCGACCAGCTGCTGTCCTACAACTGCAGCCCGTCGTTCAACTGGAGCAAGCACCTCGACGACAGCACCATCGCCAAGTTCCAGAACGAGCTGGGCGCCATGGGCTTCACCTTCCAGTTCATCACCCTGGCCGGCTTCCACTCGCTGAACTACGGCATGTTCGACCTGGCCTACGGCTACGCCCGCGAGCAGATGTCGGCGTTCGTCGACCTGCAGAACCGCGAGTTCAAGGCTGCCGAGGAGCGCGGCTTCACCGCCGTCAAGCACCAGCGTGAGGTCGGCGCCGGGTACTTCGACAACATCGCCACCACCGTCGATCCGAACAGCTCGACCACCGCGCTGAAGGGCTCGACCGAGGAAGGACAGTTCCACTAGGAACTCTCCCGCCACCGGCGGAACATTTGGCGTACCAGTCAGGCGGTCCGCGGCTTTCGCTGCGGGCCGCCTGTTGGTGTATCCCGGGGATGGTTCGTGCCCCGAGGAGCTACCCGTGTTCTCGCGAAATCAGTTGTTGCGTAGACGTTTTCCTCCGGAGGAGCCGACATGACAGGCCAGAAGATCTCCCGCGTCGGTGTGGTGGGTGCCGGGCAGATGGGCGCCGGAATCGCCGAGGTGTGCGCGCGGGCCCAGTCCGACGTGCTCGTCTACGAATTCACCCGCGAACTCGCAGCCGCCGGTCGCGATCGGGTTCTCCGATCGCTGGATCGTGGCGTGTCCAGCGGCAAACTGACCGAGCGGGAGCGCGAACAGGCGTCCCTGCGACTCCGGTTCACCTCGGATCTGGGCGACTTCGCCGACCGGCAACTCGTGTGCGAGGCCGTCGTCGAGGACGAATCCGTCAAGACCGAGATCTTCACCCAGCTCGACAAGGTCGTCGCCGACCCGGCGGCCGTCCTCGCGTCGAACACCTCGTCCATCCCGATCATGAAGCTGGGCATGGCGACTCAGAACGCCGCCCGCGTGATCGGCATGCACTTCTTCAACCCCGTCCCGGTTCTCCCGCTGGTCGAGGTCGTGACCACTCTGGTGACCGCACCGGAGATCGTCGAACGCGCCGAGACCTTCGCTCACGACGTGCTGGGCAAGCAGGTGGTGCGTTCGGCCGACCGATCCGGGTTCGTCGTGAACGCGCTGCTGGTGCCGTATCTGCTCTCGTCCATCCGGATGGTGGAGACCGGTTTCGCGACGGTCGACGACATCGACAAGGCCATGGTCCTGGGCTGCGCGCATCCGATGGGCCCGCTCAAGCTGGCCGATCTCGTCGGGCTCGACACGGTCAAGGCGATCGCCGACAGGATGTACGAGGAGTTCAAAGAGCCCCTCTATTCGCCGCCTCCACTGCTGTTGCGCATGGTCGAGGCCGGGAGACTGGGCAAGAAATCGGGCCACGGTTTCCACCGTTACGGGTGATCAGACCGCTGTGTGTGGGCACTTCGGGTGACCTCCGTCACGTGTGTTAGCAAGATGCTTGCATTTGCTAGCACAGCGTGGATACTGGATAGCGGAAACACCAATACCGATGGCGCCGCGGTTCCCTTTTCTCGCGCGGTGTGAGTCGAATCGAATCGGCTTGCGACACCGTACGTTTCGAGGCGACAGGCGACGGAATTCTCCGACATGCGCCCGGCGAAGATGCCGAGATGAGCGAGACCGCATGTGCTGCAGCGCAATTGGTGACCCGACCCTAAGGAGTCCATTGTGACCACCACCGAACGCAACTACGCTCCCCTCTACGCCGCAGTCGGCGCAGGCGACTACGCCTTCGCGCAGGTCACCGAGAAGCTGACCGAACTGCGGGAGCGCACCGAGGCCGCCGCCGAGACCGCCCAGTCCCGCTTCGACGAAGCCAAGACCCGCATCTCGGATCTGCCGGAGACCGCCCAGACGCGTTTCGACGAGGCCAAGACCCGTATCGGCTCGCTGTCCGAAGAGGTTCCCAGCGACCTCGACGAGCTGCGCGGCAAGCTGACCGCCGACGAGCTCAAGCGTCTCGCCGACCCGTACGTCGAGAAGGCCTACGGCTTCTACACCTCGCTCGCCGAGCGTGGCGAGGCCACCCTGGAGCGCCTGCGCACCAAGCCGCTCGTCCAGGAGAACCTCTCGCGCGCTGAGAAGGTGTACAACGACGCCGTCGATCTCACCGAGGACGCCCTCGGGGTCGTCTCGACCCAGACCCGCCTCGTCGGTGACCGCGCGGCGAAGCTCGCCGGACGCGTCAGCGAAGAGGTCGAGGACGTCGCCGTCGCGATCGAAGAGGCCGGCAGCAACGTCAAGGACCAGGCTGCCGACGCGGCCAAGGAAATCGACGGCGCCGCAGGCACTGTCGAGGCCAAGGGACGCGCCGCCAAGTCCTCGCCGGCCAACAAGGTCGCCGAGGCCAAGGACACCCCGGTGCCGGCCGTGAAGAAGACCGCCGCCAAGAAGGCGCCGGCCAAGAAGGCCCCGGTCAAGAAGCCGACCACCGCGAAGTAGGTTCACCCACAATCGCATCCGACAACGCCCCCGCTCCGGCGGGGGCGTTGTCGTGTAGGGGGTGCTCTTTGTCTCGGACGAGGTCCCTGTCCCGCGGTGGTGTTTCCGTCCCGCTGATCGGATCTCATTAGCGGGAGGGAAATGGGACCGCGGGACTCAGCTCATCAATTCGAACTTCTCCAGCCATGGCCGAAGCAGGCCGATGAAGGACCCGTCCTCGAGCATCGACCAGGTCCAGCGCACGACGACGGGGCCCAGCGCGCGGATCTCGTCCTCGCGCAGCTTCTCCTGCAGCACCACGTCGGTCACGGTCTTGCCCGCTTTGCGCAGGCGGCCGTACTTCACCATGCCGTCGAACTCCCCGACGAGCTTCGCCTGCCAGTCGAAGTCGACACGGTAGACGCCGCTCCGCCCGCAGAACTCGTGTTGCAGCCCCGGAGCAGGCAGGCCGGCCTCGATCATCTGCGCACGACTCCACGATTCGCCGACGCTCTCGGCCGCCCCATCAGCCAGTGCCAGCGCACGCCGAGCCACTCTGCCGCCCTGCCTACGACGAGAGGTGAGGATGCGCCACATGAGCTCACGATCGGCGCCTGCACGAAGTGCCTGGTCGAAGGCGGTGAGCGCTTGTGCGAAGTCGCCCCCGGCTGCCACATCTACGGCGGTTCGCTCGATTCTGGTGACTAGTATTCCGTCGACGACGGCGAGCTCGTCCTCTGTCAGGGCGGCGGCGTGAACGTGACGATGCGTCGCGATGAATCCGCCGGCCCTCTTGCCGTTGGTGACGTGAACGCGTTCGGTGTCGGGCTTCAGCAGTGGAATGCCGAGCACCGCGGCGGCCGAGACGTGACTCAGCGGCAGCTGCGGTGCGCTCGCGGGATGTGACGTGGCGATCGCAACAGACTTGAGGCGGTGCAACTCCTGATCGCCTTCGTGCGCGGCGAAGTCGTCGAATGCCGGGACGAAGACGCCGGGGATGAGGCGGATCAGGTCGCCGGCGGACACCGCTGCAGCAAGCAGATTGTCGGAGAAAGCCGCATCGAGTGCGGCGCCGCGACGGATCAGACCGTAGCGGTCCAGTGGGTAGCTGGTCATCTCTATTCGACGCAGCGGAGGGGGTTTCGGCTCCATCGGGTTTTCCCCAACCTTCCCGCGGTCCCGCTTCCGTCCCGCTGATCGGATCTCATCAGCGGGACGGAAGCAGCACCGCGGGAGCGGGATTCGACGGCGCGGGTCAGGGTGTCAGGGTGACCGGATGGTCAGGACCGCGAGCGCGCCGTCGTCGCTGCGGTAGGTGTGGGTGGCGTCGGAGAGCCACTGGAGGGATTCGCCCGGTCCGGCCGTGTGTTCCTCGCCGGCGCGCCCGGCACGAAGGTGGCCGCTGACCACATGCACGTGCTCGACGACGCCGGGGCCGTGTGCGGGCGACTGCCTGGTTCCGCCCGGGGTCACGCGCAGCCAGAACACCTCGGTGACCGATCCGTCGTCATGGTGCTCGACATGGAGCAGCCGCGCCGCGAGGTGCGGACTCGCGCCCTCCACGCCCGTGTCCTCGCCGAGCAGGGCGGTCAGCGGGACGCCGAGCGGACCGGCCACCGCGTAGAGAGTGTCCAGAGTCGGATTTCGCTGTCCTGCTTCGAGTTCGGACAGCGAACCCTTGCCGATGCCGGCTTCGCGGGCCAGTGCGGACAGGGACAGGCCGCGGCGGTTGCGCAGGGTGGTGATCCGGGTGCCGACCGAGCGTCGTCGGTCCTCGCCGTCCGACATCGTCGCAGTCCCTGTCCTCTCGGGTCGTCGGAGTGTTCTGTTTACGGAACGATACCGTTATGCTCGCGACATGACCAGTGCCGTGCCGTCTACTCGCAGCGAGCCGATCATCGCCGGAGTCGTCACCTCGCTGGTGGGGTTCACCTCCTCCTTCGTCGTGGTGGTCACCGGGTTGCGATCGGTGGGTGCCAATCCGGCACAGGCCGCGTCGGGTCTGCTCGTCCTGACGGTTTTGTTCGGCCTCGGGTCGATCCTGCTCTCGCTGCGCACGCGCCGGCCGGTGACGCTGGCGTGGTCCACCCCGGGAGCGGCACTTCTCGTGTCGGCGGGTGCGTCCTACGACGCCGGGTGGCCGGCAGCGGTCGGGGCGTTCCTGGTCGTCGGGCTGCTGATCCTGGCGACCGGCCTGGTGCCGGCGCTCGGCGAACTGATCGGCCGGATCCCCACGCCGATCGCCCAGGCGATGCTCGCCGGGGTGCTGCTCACCCTCTGCCTCGCGCCGATGACCTCACTGTCGGCGCAACCGTGGTCGACCATTCCGATCCTCGTCGTCTGGTTGCTGGCGATGCGGTGGCTTCCGCGATGGGCACTGCCGCTGGCACTGGTCACCGCGCTGATCGTGATCGGCGTGAACCTCGTCCTCGACGGTTACGGTGGTTGGGCCGGGGAGTCGTGGTGGCCGCAGCTGACCTGGACCACGCCCGCTTTCGACGCCACCGCGATCGTCGGGCTCGCGGTCCCGCTCTACATCGTGACGATGGCCTCACAGAACGTTCCGGGTGTGGCCGTCCTCAAATCCTTCGGATACGAGACACCGTGGCGCCCGGCGATGTTCGTGACCGGGGCGGGAACCGTGCTCGGCGCGCCGTTCGGTGGGCACGCGATCAATCTCGCCGCTCTGTCCGCGGCGCTGGCTGCCGGACCCGAGGCGGGCGCCGACCGGACGCGGCGGTGGATCGCCGGCGTGGCCACGGGTTCGACGAGCCTCGTACTCGCAGTGCTGTCGGGTGCGCTGGTGGTCATCACGGCGATCGCGCCGGATGGACTGCTCGAAGCGGTTGCGGGACTTGCGCTGTTGACCACGTTCGTGGCGTCGGTCCTGGGGGCGTTCGAGAAGGCGGAGTTCCGCATGCCGGCGGCGCTGACCTTCGTGACCGCTGCGGCGGGCGTCACTTTCGCCGGGATCGGCGGAGCCTTCTGGGCACTCGTCGTCGGGCTGGTGGCGCACGGGGTGCTCGGGCGGCGCGTTGGGCCCCGTCGCTGAAGGGTGTTGAGACCCTTCGTGGCTCGTCGCCATCGCTCCTCGCACCTCAGGGAGCAGAGATTCAGTCGGCGGCAGCGAGTCGCTTCTTCTCGGCCTCGACGTCGAAATCGGCCGGTGGCCAGTCGAGATCGAGACGTGTGAGCGCATCGATGAGCAGTTCGCACACCGCGAGACGGGCGAACCACTTACGGTTCGAGGGGATGACGAACCAGGGCGAGGAGTCGCGGTCGGTGAGGTCGAAAACCGCCTGATACGCATCGAGGTAGGCATCCCAGTGACCGCGTTCGTCGACGTCGCCGGGGTTGTACTTCCAGTATTTGTCGGGTCGGTCGAGGCGTTGGGCGAGACGGCGCTTCTGCTCGTCCTTGGACACCACGAGACAGCACTTGAGAACGGTGGTCCCGCCGGCGACGAGCTCGGACTCGAACTGGTTGATCAGGTCGTAGCGCTTCTCCCACTCCGACTGCGGAACCAGGTTGTGCACGCGGACCGGGAGGACGTCCTCGTAGTGGGACCGGTCGAAGATACCGATCCGGCCCGCGGGCGGGAGGGCGCGGTGGATACGCCACAAGAAGTCGTGCTGGAGTTCCTCTTTCGTGGGTTTGCCGAATCCCCTGATCGACAGGCCCTGCGGGTCCATCATGCCGCCGACGTGACGCACGATGCCGCCCTTGCCGGCCGTGTCCATCCCCTGCAGCACGAGCAGCACCGAGCGATGATCGCCGGCGCGTCCGTTCGCGTACAGCAACTCCTGCAGATCGGCGAGTACCTCTCCGCGCTGCGCGAGAAGCTCTGTGCCGGCCGCCTTGTCGCCGTCGAAGCCGGGCGTCGTCTCGGGGTCGAAGGACGCTATCGGGCCGATCGTCCTGGCGCGCAGGGCTTCGACGGCGGGCGTGGACCAACCGGTGCTCATGGCGGTGTCCTCTCGGATTCGGATTCGGGCTCGGACACGGCTTCGACCGGCGGCGGGAACAGCGGTCCACCGCCGAAGGCGGCGCGATGGGAATCCGGCGGCGTGCCGTCGTTGTTCACGATCCCGTATGCCGCACCGAGTTCGGCGGTGACGAGGCTGTGTCCGCTGAGCTCGGGGAGTCCGGGATCGGCGGCGAGCCGGGCGATGACCCGGCCGACGAACTCGGGGTCCTCGGCGCGCGCGAGCGAGAAGCCGGCGAACTCGTCGAGGCCGAGCGACAGCAGAAGGTCGGTGCGGATCAGGCCGAGCCACAACGAGATCGCGCTGACGCCGGTGCCCCGTAGTTCGACCGCCATGTCGGCGGCCATCTTGTCCAGACCGGTCTTGCTCATCCCGTACAGGACCGAATGCAGATGACCGCGCGAGCCGAACGACGAGATGTTCACGATGAGCCCGCCGCCGGCCTCGGTCATGATCCTCCCCGCATGCACCGAGGCGACGTAGTGCGCTCGTAGTCCGACGCCGATCAGGGTGTCCCAGTCGTCGACCGGTCTCTTCCAGAACGGTTCGGAGAATCCCCCGAAGCCCTTCGGTGCCGCCCACGCGTTGTTGACGAGGAGATCGAGTCGGCCTGCGTCGGTGGTGATCTCGTCGAACACCGCGGCGACCGCGGCGTCGTCGGTGTGATCGCAGGGCAGCGCGCGGGCTCCGTCGGGCCCGGTTCCCTTCCGCGAGGTGACGTACGTCGTCCATCCCTCGTCGACGAGTGCGCGAGCGATTCCGTAGCCGACGCCGCGACTGCCGCCGGTCACGAGAGCGACGCGGGTCATCAGACGGTCGGGGTCCCGGCGGCGGGATCGATGGGCGGGGGATCGAACAGTGCGGGCGGCGCCGCGAGGAACTTCTCCCGCGATCCGTTGACCTGCCACACACCAACGACTGCGCTCCAGACCATCATGGTCAGATAATCCACCACTTCGTCGGCACTGAGGGTGCGATTGGTCATCCACCAGTCGACGACGTGCTGGATGCCGCCGACGAGGGCATGGGACCACAGCTCGGCGCCGGTGGTGTCGGCCCCGCGTTCGGCCATCCGCATCTGGATGCTGCCCATGACCAGCTGGGTGACCAGGCGCACCGAGTCGGCGGGCGCGGGCGACGACGTGGGCGAACTGGCCAGCGCGAATCGGTACAGGTTGGGTTCGTCGTCGACGGCGTGCACGTACACCCCGATGATGGTGTGGGTGAGCGTGTACTCGTCGAGATCGTCGGCGATCGCCTCGGTCAGCCGCGGGTAGATCGTCGTCTCGAAGAAGCGCACCGTCGTCGCGACGCCGAGGTCGCTCTTGTCCGCGAAGTAGCGGTACAGCACGGTCTTGGAGACGCCGATGTGCGCGGCGATCTCGTCCATGCCGACGTCGGCGCCCAGCTCACGCACCGCGGCGATGACGCCGTCGGTGAGTTCGGTGCGTCGCGCGAGCTTGTGTTTCTCCCAGCGCTGTTTGCGGCCGTCCGGTTTGGCGCCGGTCTCGGCGACCGACTCGGTGACAGTGGTCAGGACCTGTTCCAGCCCGCGCGTCACGTTGGCCGCGGCCGCCACTGCTGCGCGCGCGGCTGCGGCGGGATTCGGGCGGTTGGCCATCACGCAGCCAGCGTAGTCGCTCGATGGGTGACACTGGTTCCATGGCATCGACAGTCATCCCGGGAGTAGCCGGTCAGCACGAGGGTCCGCCGGCCAAGGCGTCCTCTCCCGGATTCGGCGAGAACAGCGCCGGGGACGAGAGCAGGCGCAAGGACCTACGCAAGATGAAAGCGGTGGCCACGGGCTTCCTGGTCTTCGCGGCGATCGTGTATCTGTTCACCCGATACCTCGAGCATCGCGACGGCGCCGACGTCGCGGCATGGGTCGGATACGTTCGCGCGGCCTCGGAAGCCGGGATGGTGGGTGCGCTGGCCGACTGGTTCGCGGTGACCGCGCTGTTCCGCCACCCGCTGGGCATCCCGATCCCGCACACCGCGCTGATCCGCAAGAAGAAGGACGACATCGGCGATCAGCTGGGCGGCTTCATCGAAGAGAACTTCATGACGCCCGACGTCGTGGTCTACCGCGCCGAACAACTCGACCTCCCGCGCCGACTGTCGACGTGGGTGGCGGACCCACGCAACGCTCCGCGGGTGAGCGGCGAAGCCGCGCGCGCGATCAAGCTCGCCGCCGAGATGCTGCGCGACGAGGACGTCGAACAGCTCATCCAGGCCGCGCTGAAGTGGGCGGCCGAACCGCAGTGGGCGCCCCCCACCGGACGCATCCTCGAACAGCTCATCGCCGAGGACCGTCTGGAGCCCGTGTTCCAGCTTCTGTGTGACCGTGCCCACGAGTGGGCGGTCGGCAGTCAGGACCTCGTCGACCGGGTGGTGGACCGGGACGGGCCCCAGTGGACGCCGAAGTTCGTCAACAACCTGGTGGGCGACCGGATCTATCGCGAACTCGTCGATTTCACCTACAAGGTCCGGGTGGACCCCGATCACGAATTGCGGCGCGCCATGCACGAATTCGTGGAGAAGTTCGCCGACGACCTGCAGAACGATCCCGACATGATCGCCAAGTTCGAGGCTCTCAAGCTCGAACTGGTGGGACGCGACGAGGTGACCGGCGCGGCGTCGACGGCGTGGCAGACCGGCAAGGCCGTGATCGAGGAGATGCTGTCGGACCCGAACAGCACCCTGCGGAACACGTTGTCGGACTCGATCATCCAACTCGCGGAGCGAATCCGCGACGACCGTCCGCTGCAGGAGAAGATGAACGGCTGGGTCGCGAGGGTCGCACATCACGTCGCCGCGAACTACTCGCAGGAGATCATCTCGGTCATCACCGAGACCGTGCGTGGCTGGGATGCCGACGACACCAGTCGCAAGATCGAGCTCCAGGTCGGCCGGGACCTGCAGTTCATCCGCATCAACGGCACCGTCGTCGGTGCACTGGCCGGGCTCGTCATCTACTCCACATCGGTGCTGATCTTCTCGTGACGTCTGGCTCGGCGGCACCGCCCCCGGTGGCGGTGCCGGACAGTTTGCTGTGTGCTTGCACGGGTTAGCAGTCGTGTTGATACTGGGGAACGGGCCGAAAGTCGGACACATCGCCGAACGTCCCGACCGACGACACCGGAGCAGGTCCAGGAGAACGGAGCGTTGATGCAGCCCGAGAAGGACGAAGCGTCTCTCGACGCGGACGACGCCTCGGTCGCAGACGCGGGCACGAGCTCCGGCGGCGCGGTCGAATCACCCACCACCGCAGACGGTCCCGGCTCGGGAGCCGAGGAGGACGACACCGACGGGACGACCCCCATCGCGGTCGAGGCGGTGGAGGCCGTGGCCAACGCGGCCCAGGACATCGGTGCCTTCATCCGGTCCCAGCGGGTCGCCGGCAAGGTCTCGCTACGCCAGCTCGCCGAGCGGGCGGGAGTGAGCAATCCGTACCTCAGTCAGATCGAGCGCGGATTGCGGAAGCCGTCGGCGGATGTGCTCGCTCAGATCGCCAAGGGTCTGCGGGTCTCCGCGGAGGTCCTGTATGTCCGGGCGGGGATTCTCGAAGAACGCCCCGCGAGCCCGGTCCGCGATGCTCTGATCGCAGATGACTCCATCAACGAACGCCAGAAGCAGATGTTGCTGGAGATCTATGAGTCATTCCGTAAAGAGAACACGATCGAGTCGACCGGCAAGGAGTAGTTGATGAGCGAGAACCCGTTGACCACAGCCGTGGGGCAGGTGGCTGCTCTGCTCGCAGACGTGCGCGAGCGCGGCGAGGCCGCGAGCGAGCAGGCGCAATCGAAGCTCGTCGAGACGGTCGGTTCCACTCAGGCGAAGGTCGCCGACGCCCAGTCGAGGCTTGCCGAGACCGTCGGTTCGACACAGTCGAAGCTCGTCGAGACCGTGGGCTCCACACAGTCGAAGCTCGAGGCGCGGCTGACCGGGTCGAAGGACGACGCGCAGGCACGGATCGACGAGGCGCTCGCGACGGCGCTGGCCCTGTTCGAGGAGGCGCGGACCAAGCTGTCGGCGTTACCGGTCGAGTTGCCGGCGGAGATCGAGGACTTGCGGGCGCGTTTCTCGCCGGAGGAACTGCGCAAGGTGGCCGAGGCGTACCTGGCGGTGGCCGCGGGACTGTTGACCGCCCTGTCGGAACGACGCGACGAGGCCGTGGAGAAGCTCAAGGCGCAACCCCTCGTCGGTGAGAATCTCCCGAAGCTCGAGAAGGTGTACAACGACGCCGTCGGTCTCACCGAAGACGCGCTGGGGACCATCTCCGGGCAGACACGGGCGGTCGGCGAACGCGCTCTGAAGCTCGCCAACCGCACCGATGGCGGCGACGCCGAGTCCCCGGCGAGCATCGCGCGGTCCGGCAAGTCGGGGCCGGGTGTACCCGACGTCCTCTCGCCGGAGGCCGCGGCGAAGGTCGAGCAGAACAAGGCGGCCGTCGACGCGGCGGCGGTGGACACGGCTCCCGAGCCGCCGGCCACGACCCAGCCGGCATCGAAGTCAGCGCCCCGGAAGACGGCACCCCAGAAGGCGGCACCCGAGAAGGCCGCACCCGAGAAGGCCGCCGCGAAGAAGGCACCCGCGAAGAAGGATGCTGCGAAGAAGGCACCCGCGAAGAAGGCACCTGCCAAGGCCGCCACCAAGAAAGCCGCTGCCGTCAGAGGTGCGGCCGAACGGGCCGCCACCAAGAAGACGGCGGGAGCCAAGAAGGCCGCGGGAGCCACCAAGGCCCCGGCCAAGAAGGCAACGGCGGCCGAGAAAGCCCCGGCCGAGAAGGCCGCGGCCGAGAAGGCCCCGGCGAAGAAGACCCCGGCAACGAAGACTGCGGCAAAGAAGACTGCGGCAAAGAAGACTGCGACGAAGACCGCGGCGAAGAAGACCCCGGCCAAGAAGGCCCCCGCGAAGAAGACCTCGCCCGGCGTCGACTGACCCGCTCCGGGTGACGGTCGACGGGCCGGCTGACCGCTCCGCGTCGTAGGGTGTCGCAGCAAACCGGACTCGCGCGACTACAGTGTTCGACGTGGACTTCTTCAGCGTATTGGCATACGGCCAGAGTCTGATCATGTTGACCCTGACGCTGGTCGCGGGAATCGCCTCGACCGTCGCGCTGATCCATGCGGCCATTCAACGGCCCGACGCCTTCCCGGCGGTGGACCGGCAGACCAAGGTCATCTGGGTGTCGATCCTCGCCGCCGCGACCCTGTTCATCTGGTTCTTCGGGGCGGTGAACTTCCTGGGCATCATCGGCGTGGTCGCGATGCTCGTCTACCTCGTCGACGTGCGCAAACGAGTCGACGACGTCCAGGGCAAGTCCTGGTTCAGCAAAAGGGCCTGACTCACGTGGCGGAATATCGGATCAACGACCTGGCGGAGGCGTCCGGGGTCAGCGTTCGCAACATCCGGGTCTATCAGGACCGCGGACTGCTTCCGCCTCCCACCATCCGCGGTCGCGCCGGTTGGTACTCCGACCAGCACCTCGTCCGGCTGAATCTCATCTCGCGCATGCTCGAGCGCGGCTACACCTTCGCCACCATCAGTGAGCTCCTGCACGCGGCGCACCACGGCATGCGGGTCGAGCAGATCCTCCGCGGCACGCCGAAGGGCGGGCGGTTCCGCAACTTCAAGCGCGCCGCGACGATCACCATCACCGAGCTGCGCAAGACGCTGAACGCCAGCGACCGGTCGATCGCCCTCAGCCAGAAGCTCGGGCTGCTGGCGAAGGACGGTGCGCACTACGCCATCCGCAACCCGGAGCTGCTCGAGGGTGCCGAGATCCTGGTCAAGAGCGGAGTCGACATCGACGTCCTGCTCGACCGGTGGGTACGCGTCCAGGAAGATCTGGAGGACGTCGCCACCAGCTTCGTCTCGATCATCACCGACAAGTACTTCGACGAGAACCTCCCCGACCTGGGGGAGGCCGGGGTCAGCGAGATGGCCGACCTGATCCAGACCGTCCGGCCCATCGCCCACGAGATCGTGGAGACCACCTTCCGCAAGGCGCTCGACGAGCAGATCTCCAAGGCCATCGGTGAGGCGGCGACCTACTTCGACGCCGAGGTGCCCGCGCCGATCGTGTCCGACACGAGTGAGTCCGACGCGGGTGTGTTCGATACGGGTGAGTCCGACGACGAGCAGTCGGAGCCGGCACAGCCGGACTATGAGACAACGGACATTGGTACATTGAATCCCGAGACGGGGCGCTGACCGAATTCGGTGCCTCGCAGAGGACTGATGAGGTCCTTCCCAGGTGAGGAGTGCCGCGTGAACACGAAGTCATTGGCCAGTGCCGGCGGTGTCGCCACCGCGATCGGAGCGGGCGCGGTCGCGGTGGGGATCGGGACCATCTTCACGCGGCTCGCGCGAGAAGCCCTACACGCCGACGTCGCCGTCGACGACGGCCCGGACGACCTCCTGACCCGGCCCGACAACCCGCCGAAGCGCCTCGAGGTCCGGACCGCCGACGGGACGCGGCTCAATGTCGAGGTCTACGGGGACTCGGACGACCCGGCCTCGAACGACACCGGTGACGTCATCGTGATGGTCCACGGCTGGACCTGCAACACCGCCTACTGGTACCCGCAGATCAATCACCTCGCCGCGTCGGAAGGCGGCTCCCGGCGGGTCGTCACCTACGACCAGCGCGGTCACGGCCGCAGCGAGCGTGGTCGTCGCCGACCGACCATCGCGATGCTCGGCGAGGATCTCGACGCGGTGCTCGAGGCCGCGGTGCCCGACGACCGTCGCGCGATTCTGGTGGGCCACAGCATGGGCGGGATGACCATCATGTCGTGGGCCGCCCAGAATCCCGAGAAGGTCGGATCACGGGTGTCGTCGGTGGTGCTGGTGTCGACCGCGGCCAAGGCGGTCATGGACAACCACCTGCTGATCCCGGTCGACCTGCCGGTCTACGCCAGGCCGTTCGCGCCGGCGGCCGCGAAGATGATCACCTCGGTCCCGGTGCCCATTCCGAAGACGTCATACGGCGTGCGCTTCTCGCATTACATCGCGCTGGGGCCGAACGCCCGCCGGGCGCACGTCGAGTTCGTGGACGAGATGATCGGGGCGTGCCCACCGCGCGCCCGCGCCGGCTGGGGATCGGCGATGGGAAAGCTCGACGTCACCGCCGGACTGGCGGCACTGTCGGTGCCCACCACCGTCGTCGTCGGCACGGAGGATCGCCTCACCCCACGACTGCATGCCGAGCAGATGGCAGAGGTGCTGCGGCGCAACGGGTCTCTGCGCGAGCTCGTGGTGTACGAGGGTGTCGGTCACATGTCGAGCATCGAAGCCGCCGAACGGTTCAACGACCTCCTCGACGACGTCGTCGCCGAGAGCAGCCGGGACACCGAGGAGCGCAAGGACGTCCAGTCGGTCTGACGAATTGCCGGGTCAGAGACTGCAGTTGACCAGGACCGGCTCCGGTCGCAGCGTCACCCCGAACGCCTCGGCGACCCCGTCGCGCACCTCGCGCGCCAGGTCGAGGAGCTGCGTGGTGGTCGCCGTGCCCCGATTGGTCAGTGCCAGAGTGTGTTTGGTCGACAATCGGACCGCGGCGTCCGGGCCCGGGTATCCGCGGTGGAACCCGGCGCGTTCGATCAGCCACCCCGCCGACAGTTTGACCGCCGGATCGGTGTCGTCGGAACCGGCGGGATAGGTCGGGATCGCGACATCGTCGCCGACGCGCGCCGCGATCCGTTCGAGTACCGCCGGGGTGTCCTCGCCGGGCACGATCGGGTTCGTGAAAAACGAACCGGCACTCCAGGTGTCGAAGTCGGCCGGGTTTAGCACCATGCCTTTGCCCGCGCGCAGTTCGAGGACGGCCGAGCGGACCGCGGCCGCATCGACGCGGTCGTCCGGTTCGACGCCCACGCGGGTGGCGAGTTCGCGGTAGCGGATCGGCTGGCTCGCGCGATTCTCGTTGAGCCAGAACGACACCGCGACCACCACGAAGTCGTGGCGGTGCTTGAGATTGCTGGTTCGATAGCCCAGGCCCAGCTCGGCGGGGGAGACCCACCGCAGGTTGCCGGAGCGTCGGTCCAGAACCTGAACGGACCGCAGGATGTCGGCCACCTCGACGCCGTAGGCGCCGACGTTCTGTACCGGGGTCGCTCCTGCGGCGCCGGGGATTCCGGACAGGCACTCCAGTCCGCCGTGGCCCGCGTCGATCGTCGCGGCGACCAGTTCGTCCCAGCCCACCCCGGCGTCGGCGACGACGTGCGCGCGGCCCGATTCGCGGCCGGAGCCGAACTCGATGCGACCGCTCGCGAGCACGACCGCGGTCCCGTCGAACCCGGCGTCGCCGATGACGAGGTTCGAGCCGCCACCGACCACGAGGACCGGCTCGGAGCGTTCGTCGAGGTCGAGGATGGTCTCCACGATGGTGCGGGTGTCCTCGCACCGGAGGATCTCGCGCGCCGGGCCGCCCAGACGCAGGGTGGTCAGCTCGGCGAGGGGCGCGCTCAGCGGCGCCTGCGTGTCGGTCACGTCCTCAACGTTAACCGGCGAGCGGTAGCGTTCTCATCATGGCGAGCAAGCTGCAGCACACGGTGTCCTATCCCTTTTCCACCGCGCGCCTGTGGGCGATCTACACCACCGAGAAGTACTGGCACGACCTCGTCGAGCGCATGAACTCCGGACACGGTCACGTCGAGAAGGTGACCATTGCCGGGGACACGGTGACGGTGGAGATCCAGCAGGGCATCCCCGCGGACAAGCTGCCCTCCGCGGTCACCAAGGTGATGCCGGGCGACCTGCGGATTCCGCGCAAGAACACATATCGCCTGGTCGGCGACCGCATCGAGGGCGAGACGCATGCGACGGTCGACGGAGCTCCGGTGCCGGTCGACGTCACCGGGACGACGCTGACGACCGGTGATCCGGCGACCACCGACAACAAGGCCGAGGTGTCGGTGAACCTCCCGCTGTTCGGCGGGAAGATCGAGAAGGCGGTGGTCAGCGAGCTGTCGGCGCTGCTCGACGCCGAGCGCGGACACACCGTCGAGTGGGAGAGCGAAAATCCGCTGACGTAGCCTGGTCTGCATGGCACGACGGCTCAGCTACTCCGCTCGGTACGCACAGTCCGCGGAGAAGCTCTACCAGGCCCAGAGCATCAAGCAGTACTGGGACGACATGATGGCAGGCTTCCAGATGATCTCCCCACACTGCGAGGTCGACTCCTTCGTCTCCGACGAGACGGGTATCCGGGTGGTCCTCAAGCAGACCATCGGGCGAGATCAGCTGCCCGCGCTCGCCCAGACGGTGATGAAGAAGGACATGGTCATCACCCGCGAGGAGACTCTGGGTCCGTTCGACCCGGACAACACCAAGGGCACCTACAACGCGTCGATCCCGGCGGGTCCGGGCAGCCTCAACGGCTGGCAGGAGCTGTTCCCGACCGACAACGGCGGCTGCACGATCCGCCGGACCAGTGAGGCGAAGGTCTTCGTCCCGTTCGTCAACGGCAAGCTCGAGCAGATGATCCTGATCAACCTCGTCGACCTCTTCCGTGCCGAGGCCGAGTACGCCAAGGACTGGGTCGACAAGAACTTGTGAGCAGGCCCGGTCTCGGCCGAACACCCAGACCGCCCCGAACACCCAGACCACAGGGACGCGTCACCAGGGGCACGACGAACATCAACCGGCTCCGTCGCGTGGACCGATGGATGGCCCACTCGCCGCTGGTGCGGTCGGCGCTGGACACCCCGCGTCCCCTGGTCGTCGATCTCGGTTATGGTGCGCGTCCGGACACGACCGTCGAGATGGCCGTGCGCCTGCGTCGGGTGGCTCCGCAGCTGGAGATGGTCGGACTCGAGATCGACCCCGAACGTGTCGTCGAGCCACGCGCGGGTGTCCGGTTCGCGGTAGGCGGATTCGAGTTGGGGGGCCTGCGCCCGCACGTGGTGCGCGCGTTCAACGTCTTGCGGCAGTACGACGAGAACGAGGTCGACGACGCGTGGGCGCGGATGCGCTCCGCGCTCGCTCCGGGCGGTGTCATCGTCGAGGGTACGTGTGACGAGATCGGCCGACGGTGCAGCTGGGTACTGCTCGACGCCGATGGTCCGGTGAGCCTGACCCTCAGCTGGGCGCCGGAGCATTCGGACCGTCCGTCGGATCTGGCCGCGCGGCTGCCCAAGGCGCTGATCCACCACAACGTCCCGGGTGAGCGGATCCACTCCCTGCTGACCCTGGCCGATCAGTGCTGGGACGTCGCCGCACCGCTGGCGCCGTACGGTCCGCGCACGCGGTGGCGTCGAGCGCTCGGTCTGCTGCGCGAGCGCGGGATCGACTGCGAGGTACCGCGGCGCCGCCTGTCGGACAACGTCCTCACGGTTCCGTGGGAGGAAGTCGCGCCCCGGTAGATAGTCTGGCCGCTATGCGTGTGGCGATGGCCCAGATCAGTTCGACCGACGACCCGGGTGCCAACCTGGCGACGGTGCGTTCGGCGACCGAGGACGCGGCGTCGCGCGGCGCCGAACTCGTCGTGTTCCCCGAGGCCACGATGTGCCGCTTCGGGGTGCCGCTGAAGCCGGTCGCCGAGGACCTCGACGGTCCGTGGGCGCGCGGGGTGTCCGAGGTCGCCGCGGCGTCCGGAGTCACGGTGGTGGCCGGGATGTTCACCCCGTCCGGTGACGGCCGCGTCCGCAACACCGTCGTCGTCGCGCATCCCGACGGAACGCGTCTCGGATACCACAAGATCCACCTCTACGACGCATTCGGTTTCACCGAGTCGAAGAACGTCGCGCCGGGTTCTCAGTCGCTGACGTTCCAGGTCGGAGACGTCACCGTCGGCGTCGCCACCTGTTACGACATCCGGTTCCCGGCGCTGTTCACCCATCTCGCACGGCTGGGCGCCCAGGTGATCGTGGTGCCCACGTCGTGGGGCGCCGGTCCGGGCAAGCTGCGCCAGTGGGAGGTGCTCTCCTCGGCTCGGGCGCTGGATTCGACGACCTTCGTGGTGGCCGTCGACCAGGCGTTTCCCGCCGATGAGGACGCCGCGTCGTCGAGTGCGCCCACCGGAATCGGACACAGCCAAATCACAGACCCATTCGGTACGTTGGTCGCCGCGTATCCGGATAGCATCCGGGTGGACGTGCACGACCTCGACCTAGCACTGGTCGAGAAGGCCCGTACACAACTGGCAGTCCTCGCCAACGAGCGGCCCCTGCCGGTCGGCGGTGGAACGGACAACGACGTGACGCCGGCCCACGCGCGGCTCCGCGAGTCAGACGACCCAGGACGGAACCCATGAGCGACAGCAACAGGCCCCGCCCCGATTCCTCACCCGGGGATCCAGACGAGACCGGCACGCCCGATCCGCGTGCCGGTGAGTCCACCCATCCCGATCCCGGCAGCGGTCAGCCGGCCCCGGCCGGACAGGGCGGCGAATGGCGGCCGGTGCCCGGCGCGGGGCACGGCGAGCCCCCGGCGACCGAACAGTTCGCGACCGAACCGATCGTCCCGGGTGCGCAGGCCTACTCCGCCATCCCCCCGTCGGACGGGGGCACGTCGGGCCTCGGCGGCACCAAGCCGCCGACGTCTCAGTTCCCGCCCGGGGAGGACCCGTACGGGCCCCCCGGCACCGCGTCGGGACCGATTCCCCCGGGGTCTGCCGACCCCAGCGGCAGCGGCCCGGTCCTCACCTCGCCGCGCAAGAAGCGGAGCACCGGCAAGATCGTGGCCTTCAGCCTCGTCGGGGTGCTGCTGCTGGTCGTCATCGGCGCGGTCGGAAGCGAGCTGTACCTGCGCAACAAGGTCACCGACTGTCTCGAAGAGTCCTTCAGCGGACTCACCGGCGTGCCGACCGAGGTCTCGCTGAGCCGCAAGCCGATCATCCTGCAGGGCAGCGGCGACATCCCGTTCGTCCAGGTCGACACCGATGACAGTGCCGGGGGCGTCCGTCTGCACATGCGCGCCGACGGCATCTCCGGCACCGAGAACTCCACCGACATCCGCAGCCTCAACGGGACGGGCTTCATCCCCTACGAGCGGATCGTCGAACTGAGCAAGGAGCAGGCCGCAGGCGCCGGGCAGAGCACCGGTACCGGAACGGGTGGTGTCGGCGCGGTCGAGCAGATCACCGGCAATGCGGCCGACGGCACCTTCGAGGTGCAGGCCGCCTTCCCGGTCATGGTCTTCCAGGTGCCGGTGTCGGCGACGATCAAGCCGGTCCTGAACGACGGCCGGGTCGACTTCGAGGTCGTGAAGGCCAGCGCCCTGGTCTTCGGCATCCCGCCGGACTTCGCGCAGCAGATCGTCGACCAGATCACGACGTCGTCGCTCGGCCCGTTCTTCGACGAGGTGCAGGTCGACTCGCTGAAGGTCACCGACACCGGGCTCGAGTTCGGGATCAGCGGCTCGGACGTGCAGCTGACGAGTGAGATGACCGGCACGTCGTCGCAGGGACAGTCGGGCGGCTGCTCGGTCTGACCGGCGGACCTAGACCGTCTCCGGCGGGTCGACCTTCAGGAACCAGACCGTCGGACCGTCGGTGAGGGTGAACTCGTCGTAGACCCGCCCGCCCCATCTGCGCGCATACACCTCGATCATGTGCTCGTCGGCCGTACTGGCGGTGACCGGCGAGCCGGCGTCGAGAGCGTGCTGCAGAACCGGGTCGAGCAGTGCTCCGAGCGTGCCGTGCCTGCGATGGTCCGGGTGGACCAGCGCGAAGACGATGCTGTGTGCGCCGTCGACAGAGCGGGCGCGGGATTTCTGCTGGAGTTCTCGAAATCGTGTGATGAATCCGTCGAGGGCGATGACGAAATGCCGTGAACGGGCCGCCAGTTCGTCATCGACCGGTTGCGTCCGGTGATCGGGGCCGGCGACCGCGAGGAGAGCGGTCATTTCTCCGGCCGGCGTGAACATTCCCCGGGCGCCCGGCAGATGGTCGGTGAAGAGAATGTCGCCGTACCACCGGAATGCCTCGGCCGGGGCATCGTCGCCCAATAGCCATCGATAGACCGGGACCTCCTGCATTCCCGCCGCGAGAAGGTTGAGTGCGAGCGGGCGGTCGGCGGCCGTCAATGACCGTGATCTGATCCCGGTCGCGTGAATGCTGACCATTGGTCCATGCCACCATGAAATTCCCGCGAATGTATCCAGTCGGGAGAACCTTGCGGTCGGTGGCGCGAGATTCACGTTTTGTTTAGATCCTCATTCGAGAATTTAAACCAAGAATTATTCATATCGCAGGACGATTCCGTGATGGGTCTGTAACGTCGCACCCGAGTCGTGTGACCAGGTGAGACGCGCGACCGACACCGGACATCTCACCATCATCGAGGAGGCGGATATGGCAGGCATAGTCGAGGGCGGTCTAGCGGGTGCGATCGGAGGTGCGGTCGAGGCGATCATCGGCGGGCTCGGCGACGCGGGTTCGATCGGCGGCGGTTCGCTCGGTGGCAGCGATTCGGAGACCTGAGCAGACGAATTCCGGTTCAGCGGTTGGTGACGCGCGGCGGCACCAGCCGCTGAACTCTTTTTGGGTCCATTCAAGTCGGACGACACGTCGTTCGACGTTGCATTATCGCTGCATTGTCTGAATTCGATGTTTCGATTTATTCTGATTCCAAATCCGCTGCCGTACCCTCTCAGCTGGTAATTCGAGATATTCCCCGCCCGATTCATCCGTTTACGAGTGATGAGATCACGATGAGGGGCAGACATTCCCGAAATGAATATGTAACGTCGGATTCGAGCCGACGCACGGGTGAGAGCGGACGGTGATCAACGAACAATCTCACCGATGACGAAGGGAGTAGACATGGCTGACGTAATCGAGGGTGGCATCTCCGGCGCTATCGAGGAGATCCTCGGCAACGTGCTCACCGGTTCGCTCGGCGGCGAGGAAGAGCCCACTACCTGAGTGCCCGGAACATACTTGGAACCGCCCCGCGACTCGAGTCGCGGGGCGGTTCGCTGTGTCGGGGACCTCAGGTGAAGACGACGGTCTTGCGTCCGTGGACCAGAACACGATCCTCGAGGTGCCACCGCAGGCCGCGGCTGAGCACCAGGGTCTCGATGTCGCGGCCCTGGCGGACCATGTCGGCGACCGAGTCGCTGTGGTCGACGCGGATGACGTCCTGTTCGATGATGGGGCCGGCGTCGAGGTCGGCGGTGACGTAATGGCAGGTGGCGCCGATCAGCTTCACCCCGCGCGCGAAGGCCTGATGGTAGGGCCGGGCGCCGATGAAGCTGGGCAGGAAGCTGTGGTGGATGTTGAGGGCGCGGCCGGCCCAGGCATCACACAACTGCGGCGGCAGGATCTGCATGAAGCGCGCCAGCACGACCGCGTCGGGTTCGTAGCCCTCGACGATCCGGCCCACCTCGGCGAAGGCCTCGGCCCTGCGTTCGCCCCCGAACGGCACGTGGTGGAACGGGACGCCGAAACGGGTGGCCAGGTCCTCCAATTCGCGATGGTTGCCGACGACGGCCCGGATCGCTGCCGGGAGTTCGCCTCGGTGAGCGCGGCCGAGAAGGTCGATGAGGCAATGGCTCTCCTTGCTCACCAGCAGGACCACGGACTTGGTCTCCCGCGAATCGGTGAGGTGCCAGTCGGTCTCGGGCCCGAGTTCGGCGGCGACCTCCGAGGCGAAGCGCGCGCGCAGTTCCTCCGCGGTCGACGACACCGAATCCGCGCGAATCGCCTGACGGGTGAAGAACCAGCCGGTCTCCTCGTCGGAGTGGTAGGCCGCCTCGGTGATCCAGCCGCCGACGTCGGTGAGGAAGGTCGAGATCCGGGCCACGATGCCGGTGCGGTCGGGGCAGCCGAGCGTCAGCACATAGCGGTGCTCGGTCTGATCTGCCTGGGTCTGGGTCGTCTGTCCGGGGGCCACGACAGTCAGTGTGCCAAGCTCGTCGGTGTGACGAACAAGGACCTGCGCCGCGGCGACGTCGCCGCCATCATCGACCACACGTTGCTGAAGCCGGAGGCGACCCGCGCCGACGCGGAGGCCACGGTTGCCGACGCCGCGCGGCTCGAGGTGTTCGCCGTCTGCCTGTCCCCGTCGATGCTCCCGATCGACACCGGGGAACTGCGGACCTGCGTCGTGGCCGGGTTCCCGTCGGGAAAGCACCATTCGCTGGTCAAGGCGGCCGAGGCGCGTCTGGCCGTCGACTCCGGTGCGGACGAGGTCGACATGGTGATCGATGTCGGGGCGGCCGTCGACGGTCGGCTCGACGAGGTGTTCGCCGACGTCCTCACCGTCCGTGAGGCCGTCGGGGACGACACCCTCCTGAAGGTGATCATCGAATCGGCTGCGCTGTTGGAACTCGCCGGACCGGAGACCGTCACCGAGGTGTGCCGCCGCGCCGAACGGGCCGGTGCGTCGATGGTGAAGACGTCGACGGGGTTCCATCCGGCGGGCGGTGCGAGCGTCGAGGCGGTGCAACTGATGCGGGCCGCGGTGAGCGATCGCGTGGGAGTGAAGGCCAGTGGCGGAATCCGGACCGCCGCATTCGCCGCCGAGCTCATCGCGGCCGGTGCGACCCGGCTCGGTCTGTCCGCGTCGGCCGCCGTACTCGACGGTTTCCCCGAGTAGGCGGCCGACGACGCCCGGCACGGTGGTCGTCCGTCACGCCGGGGCGGAGGCCTTGGCGTGGAGGTCGGCCATCACCAGTCCGGCGTTGACCGCGGCACCGGCGGAGACGCCCTCACCCATGGCCACGGTCACCATCGCATTCATCGTGGTGGTGTTGCCGACCGCCCACACGCCCGGCAGCTCGGTCTCACCCATCGGGCCGGTCCCGACCACGCCGCCCATGCCCATCGGGCCGTCGACGAGGCTGCCACCGAGGCGCTCGTAGAGTTCACCGCGGACCACGAACCTCGGTGAGACGACCACCGCGTCGGCCTCGACCACGGTGCCATCGGTCAGGCGGACGCCGTCGAGGCGCGTCGCCCCGTCCCGCTCCCGCGTCCGGACGCGTTCGACGCGGGCGTCCACGACGTCGATGCCGGTGGCCGCGAGATGCTCACGATCGTCCGCCGACAAGGCGGCAGGGTCATGCGCGATCACCGTGACATGCTCGCTGAGCTGGCGGAACATGAGCGCCTGATGCGCCGACATCGGGCTCGTCGCGATCTGGACGATCCGGGTCCCGCGCACCTCGTAGCCGTGGCAGTACGGACAGTGCAGCACGTCGTGACCCCACAGTTCGGCGACCCCGGGGAGGTCGGGGAGTTCGTCGACCAGCCCGGTCGCCAGGATGAGGCGGCGCGCCGCGACGACCTCGCCCGAGGAGAGACGCAGCGTGAAGTCGTCGATGGCGCCGGCGGCGTCGACGACGGTGTCCGACCGGATCTCGGCCCCGTACCCGGTCGCCTCCGCGCGCCCGCGGGCGAGCAGGTCGAGGGGCGAGGTCCCGTCTTGCCCCAGCACGTTGTGGGCTCCGGCGGCGGGTGCATTGCGCGGTTGCCCCGCGTCGATGACCACGACCTTGCGCAAGGACCGCGCCAGGATCGTCGCGGCACTGAGGCCGGCAGCTCCGCCGCCGACGATGGCGACGTCGTATCCGCTTGTGGTGGAGTTCTTTCCGGTTGTGACGGGGGTGGTCATCGTTGCTCGCTCTCGGGAGTGGGGATTGCGGTGGTGCGCGGGCGGGCGATCCAGAGGAGCCGCCCGGCGGACAGGGTCAGGTCGTCGAGGCGACGCTGTGCGTCGGAGTCGGAATCGTCGGTCAGGTCTTCGAGGCGGGCCAGGTCGGCGGGGTCGAGGGTCTCGGCCAAACGGAGCCGGAACTGGGTGAACCAGTGCCGTGCGTACCGCGCCACCGACTGACCGGGATCGTTGCGCTCGACCCGGAGGGTCTCGACCCGGAGCACGTCGTACCCGGCGGCGTCGAACGCGTCGGTCCAGTCCACGAGCGCCTCCCACCCGGCTTCGGTCGCCGCGGTCTCGCAGCGCTCCTGCAGGGCACGCAGCTCGGTGTCCTCGTGGGCGGGAAGGAAGCGCGGGACGCCCGCCATCTCGGTGATCACGACGATCCCGTCCGGGGCGAGCGTGGTCGCGGCCTCCCGCAACAGGCGTTGCGGATCGGCGACGTGGTGCAGCGACATGGCCGCCCAGACGACGTCCGGTGACCCCAGGGGCGGTAGCCCGTCGTCGAGATCGGCGACGACGGCGGTCACCCGATCGGCGAAACCGCCCGCTCGCGCACGACGTTCGACGAGCGCGACCATGTCGGGCGAACCGTCGACGGCGATGATCTGCGCCTGCGGGAAGTGGCGCGCGAGCGCCTCGGTGCCGGTCCCGGTGCCGGCGCCCAGATCGGCGATGCGCGCGGGCGCGTGTGTCGACGACTCCTCGATCAGGCGCGCTGCGTCGTCCAGGTAATCGGCCATGAGTTCGGCGTCGAGGTCGAGGACAGCGGCGAGCCGGGCGTGGTCGGCGTGGTCGTGGATGTGATCGCCGGCGTGGCCCGCGTGCGCGTGACGGTCGCCGACCGGGTGGTGATGGTGGGTGCTGGTCATGTCTTCACGGTAGCGGCGTCATGCCCCGATGGCATACCATCTTGCCAATGACGCAAGAACTCGATGCTGTCGTCCGCCAGCGCATTCGCGGACTCCGGATCGCGAGGGGCTGGACACTCGATGCCCTCGCCGCCCGGTGCTACCTGTCGCCGTCCACCCTCAGCCGGATCGAGACCGGGCACCGGCGGGTGGCGCTCGACCAGCTCGTGCCGATCGCCCGCGCGCTGGGCACGACCCTGGATCAGCTGGTCGAACCCGCCGATGACACCGATGTCGTGATCCGGCCCCAGCCGCACACGGTGGAGGGGATGACGATGTGGCTGCTCTCGCGGGAGAACGCGCCGCAGGGCGTGACCGTCGCCAAGATGCGCTTCGATCGTGAGCAACCCGTCGGTGAGCTGCGTGTTCACCCCGGCTACGAGTGGTTCACGGTGTTGTCGGGGACGGTGAAGCTGTGGCTGGGCGACCGCACCGTCCTCGTACCCGAGGGCGACGCCGCGGAGTTCTCGACGATGATCCCGCACGCGATCTGCTCGTACGAGGGTCCGGCGGAGGTGCTGTCGATGATGGACCATGCCGGCGAGCGGGCCCACCTGCCGTCCGTGCGGACCGGTACCGCGGCGCGCGACGACGACGCCGCGGGCGCCCCGGACGCCTGACCCCGCGGCCCGCACACCACCGATGCGAGGCGCCGCATCGGTACTGTTGTTTCAGTGATGACTCCTCAGACCTCGGTGAACCGACGCTCCGTGCTCGCCGCGGCCGGGGTCGGCGCGCTCGGGGTCGCGGTGGCGGCCTGCTCGGGCTCCGGCCTCGGCCCCGGTGAGGACACGCCGGCCGATCCCCCGGTCCGCCTGACCTTCACCCCCGCCCTCGACGCCGAACCGGCCGGCCCGACGACCGAGTTCTCGGTGAAGGCCACCGACGGGTTCCTCAATCCCGACGTGAAACTGACCAACCCGCGCGGAGTCGTGGTGAAGGGGCAGCTGTCGGCGGACCGGACGAGCTACACGATCGGCGAGCCGCTCGGCTACGGCACCGAATACACCTGGAGCGGAACGGCGGTGGGTCTCGATCGCAAGGTCGTGCCGGTCGCCGGGACGTTCACCACCCTGACACCGTCGAGTCAGGTGAACGTCGTCGTCAACATCGGCGACGGGCAGGAGGTCGGCATCGCGGCGCCGATCATCCTGAAGTTCGACGGCACGGTCGAGGACAAGGAAGCCGTCGAACGTGCGCTGACGGTCACCACCACTCCGCCGACCGAGGGGTCGTGGGCGTGGCTCGGCGAGGACAACGGCTCCCGCGTGCACTGGCGGCCGCGCGAGTACTTCGCCCCCGGCACCAAGGTCAGCATGGTCGCCAAGCTCTACGGGCTCGACCACGGCGGCGGGGCCTACGGGGCGGCCGATGTGACCAGCGATTTCTCCATCGGGCGCGCGCAGGTGGTGAAGGCCGAGGAGTCCTCGCACCGGATCGTCGTGCTCCGCGACGGCGTCGAGCTGATGGCCCTGCCGTGCAGTTACGGCGGCGGCGATCTCGACCGCAACGTCACCCGCTCCGGCATCCACGTGGTGACCGAGAAGTACGAAGAGTTCTTCATGAGCAACCCGGCCGCGGGCTACTTCAACATCAGGGAACGCTGGGCCGTGCGGATCTCCAACAACGGCGAGTTCATCCACGCCAACCCCGCGACCGTGAACGTCCAGGGTTCGGCCAACGTCACCAACGGGTGCATCAACCTGTCCGAGTCCGACGCCGAACGCTACTTCGGGGTCGCGGTGTACGGCGACCCGGTGGAGGTCACCGGGACACGGATCGCGTTGTCGGAGGCCGACGGCGACATCTACGACTGGATCTACGACTGGGAGACGTGGCAGGGGATGTCCGCCGTCGAGGGTGAGGTCCGGGAGACCTCGGTCCCTGCGACGCCGAGCGGGGCGCCGACCTCGAATGCGCCGGCGCCGCGCTGACCGCACTATCCCGTCTTGATGTTCCTCCGGGCCGAGGCCTGGTCGCGCGGCTTGAGGATGATCTGATCCAGATTGACGTGGGGCGGGCGGGACGCGACGAACCCGATGACCTCGGCCACGTCCTCGGCGACCAGCGGCGTGAGCCCCGCGTAGACCGCGTCGGCGCGTTCCCGATCGCCCTCGAAACGGACGAGTGAGAAGTCGGTCTCGACCATGCCCGGGGCGATCTCGGTGAGCCGTACCGGCTTCCCGAGGAGTTCATAGCGCAGCGTCCGGTGGGCGACGCCCTGGGCGTGTTTCGCCGACGTGTACCCGGCGCCGTTGTCGTAGGCCTCGAACGCCGCGATCGAGGTGACCGAGACGATCAGACCGTCACCCGAGGCGACGAGTGAGGGGAGCAGGGCCTTGGTGACCCGCAGGCTGCCCAGGACGTTGGTCTCCCACATCCAGCGCCAGTCGTCGAGGTCGGCGGTCGCGACCGGGTCCAGGCCCTTCGCGCCGCCGGCGTTGTTCACGAGCACGTTCACCGTGTCGAGCCCGGCGACGAACGCCGCGACGGACTCGTCGTCGGTGACGTCGAGTTGTCTTCCCGTGCCACCGATCTCGTCGGCGAGTGCCGTCACCCGATCGAGCCGGCGGGCGCCGAGCACCACGTGGTAACCCTGCGTGGCGAGCTGCCGCGCGGTGGCCGCGCCGATACCCGAACTCGCGCCGGTGACCACGGCGATCGGTCGGCTGTCCGTCGACTGAGAGGCAGTGTCGGTGCTCATGGGCTCAACCATACGGATGCCCGCAAGGCCGCCGCGCAGCCCGTCGGCACGCCTCGGCGCCCCCGCCGCACTGCTACATTCATCGCATGCGTGGGGGAGTCATCCCGGCGGCGCTGCAACTGACCTCCACCCCGGCGGCGGCGGTCCTGCACGCGATCCGGGTCGGTGGTCCGGTGACCCGGGATCAGCTCGCGTCGGCGACGGGTCTGTCGCCGGCCACCATCAACCGTCAGGTGCACGCACTCGCCGCTCATGGCCTCATCGTCGAACGACCCGACCTGGCGGGGCCGAAATCGATTGGCAGACCGAAGAATCCGCTGACCCTCGACCGTGACTCGCTGTGTGTCGCCGGGATGCACATCGGTGCCCGGCGAACCGTGCTCGCCATCGCCGACCTCGGCGGACGAACGTTGCACAGCCATGCGGTGCTCACGCCGACCGGTGACCAGGAGGACGCCCTGCGGCACCTCTGCGCACTGCTCGCCGAACTCGCCGCACGCTTCAGCGGGCGTCGGGTGCTGTGGGGTGGCGTCGCCGTCGGCGGTGCGGTCGACGCCGAGACCGGTGTGGTGAACCATCGGGTCCTGGGCTGGCATCAACTCAGCGTGGGCGCAACACTTGCCGAACACCTCGACACCCCGGTGTCGGTGTGCGAGCACGTCGAGGCGATGGCCGCCGCCGAGCTGCTGCTGACCCACCCGCGTGACGACGGGGGCTCCGGGTTGTTCTTCTACGCACGTGAAACAGCCGGTATGGCAATGACTCTCGACGGCCGGGTGCATGTGCCGGAACGCGGGGCGGGCACCATCGCCCACCTGCCGGTCACGGCGCCCGTGCTCGCGCCGGGACTCACTCGGGTCCGATTGCAGAACGTCATCGGCGACGACGCCGCGGAGGCGGCGGCCCGTCGTCTCGGGATCAGTCCCACGTCGTCCCGGATCGTCGACGAACGGGCCCGCGTCCTCGGTGAGTCGGTCGCGCTCATCCGGGACGTGATCAATCCCGATGCCATCGTCGTCGCCGGCGACGCGTTCGCCGCGCACCCGCACGGGCTCGCGCCGGTGCAGGCGGCCTTCGACGAAGCCACGACGCTCACGTGGCCGCTGGAGATCGCGCCCTCGAGGTTCGGTGTGCGGGTGCAGGAGAGCGCGGCGATCGTGGTGGCGCTCAGTGTCATCTACGCGGATCCGGTCGCGGCGATGGCGACGTTGTGACCGGTCACCCGACCGCCTGCCGCTGCCGTTGTCGCGCGCATCCCCTACGGTGAGTCCATGACGCTGCCCCGCGATGTGTCCGCACGGCTCGAGGTGCGGGTCGACGACCCCACCGAACTGGAGATGCAGATCACCGTCGCCCGACTGCCCGGACTCCAACTGGAGGAGGAACTCAAGGTCGAATTCGACGGCCGGTCGGTCACCCCGGAGGAGATGATCGGGCAGCACGGCTCCCGCATCCACCGGTTGCAGCTCGAGCGGGGTGTCCTGACCATCGACTACTGGGCGTCGGTGCTCACCCCCGCCGACCCGCTGCCCGTCGACGTCACCGACCGTTCGACCTATCTCCGTCCGAGCCGATATGCCGAGTGCGACAAGTTCTTCGGGTTCGCGGCCGGTCAGTTCGACTCGTCGCTGCCCGACGGCGAGATCCTGCGGCAGGTCGCCGCCTACGTGTCGGACCGGCTCAGCTACATCCCCGGCGCGAGTGACCCCATCGACGGTGCCGCCGACACCCTCCTCGCCGGTGCGGGCGTGTGCCGCGATTATGCGCATCTCGTCGTCGCGCTCCTGCGGGCCCTCAACATCCCGGCGCGGCTCGTCGCGGTCTACGCGCCCGGATGTTCGCCGATGGATTTCCATGCCGTCGCCGAGGCGATCGTGGACGGCGAATGGGTGTCGGTCGACGCGACCGGACTGGCCCCACGGCAGAGCCTCGTGCGGATCTCGACCGGCCGCGACGCCGCCGACACCGCATTCCTCGACAACCATCGCGGTTCGATCAACCTCAACTCCTACGAGGTGACGGCGACGGTACGGGGGGACCTTCCGATCGACGACGGGAATGCGCGCATCCGGATAGGCTGAGCCGCGTGCATGCGCTCACCTGTCCGGTTTGTAATGCGTTGTCCGGCTTCGACCGTCAGACCTGCCCGAACTGCGGGACGACCGTCGGCGTGCACCTCCCGTCACGGTCGTTGTACGCGGTCTCGGCGGACGGGGTCGAGATCGATGGCATCCGGTGGGTCCGATGCTCGTTGTGGGACCGGACCCATTGCAACTGGCTGACCCCGGCCGAGGTCGCCGACGACAGCATCGGACTGCGCGGACGCTGTTTTCCGGAGTCCCTGATCCGGCGTCAGCCCGACGCCGAGGACACCATCGCGCTCGAGAAGCTCGCCCCGGCGTCCTTCGACCTGCGGCTGCTGATCTATCAACTCGTCGATCTCGGCTTGCCGGTGGAGCCGTTCTGGCGCACCGACGGCGGCCTGGCGTTCGATCTGCTGTCGAGTCAGACCCTCGGCAGGCCGGTGATGATCGGTCACGCGGGTGGTGTGGTGACCATCGACCTCGCCGAGACCCAGGATGCGTATCGTGAGCGGCTACGGGTCGACCTCGGCGAGCAGTACCGCACGATGCTCGGTCACTTCCGGCACGAGACAGGTCACTACTTCGAACATGTCCTCGTCGAAACCGGCCCGGGTGCCGACCGGTACCTCGAGCGCTGCCGGGACCTGTTCGGGGACGAACGCGCGAGCTATGCCGACGCGATCACGCGGCACTATCGGTTCGGGGCACCAGAGAACTGGCACGATTCGTACATCTCCGAGTACGCCACGATGCACCCGTGGGAGGACTTCGCCGAGTGCTTCGCGCACTACCTGCACATCACCGGAACCATCGACACCGCCCGGGAATCCGGGCTCAATCTCGATGCCCAGCAGGTCCGGTTCACCATGGAGCGCGACATCGTGCCGCTCCGGTCGTACGCCGACGAGCCGATCGAGCGTCTGCTCTACGACTGGAAGTGGTTGTCGCTCATGCTGAACAGGGTGAACGTGGCGATGGGGCGCCGGCCGCTGTACCCGTTCACGATCCCCGAACCGGTCGTACGCAAACTCGGTTTCGTGCACGAGGTGATCCGCGAGAGTGCCCGCCGGGCGGTGGCCACGGACCCGCTCGTCGCGATGCCGGCCTAGTCGGCCGCGCGTGCCCGCTGTTCGGCGACGAACGCGAGAACCGTTGCCACGTCGTCGGTGTCGGCGATGCGGTATGCGGCGGCGGTGTCGCCTTCGCCGACCTTGATGCCGACGTCGCCGGACCCCGGGCGGAGGTGGGCGAAGGCCTTCTCGTCGGTGACGTCGTCGCCGAGGTAGATGACCGCGTCGGCGCCGACGGCCTCACGCAGGGTGTCGAGTGCGTGACCCTTGCTGGTCTCGATCACCGCGAGTTCGAGGACCGCCTTGCCTTCGGTCACGTGCACGCCCGGCCAGGAGGCCGGGCCGTTGCGCGCACGGTCGAGCGCGGAGACGGCGTCCGTCTCGGACGCGTTGCGCACGTGCAGCACGGCGCTGGCCGGTTTGACCTCGACTGTGCTGCCCGGGAATTCGGCTGCGATGGAGGACAACTCGTCGATCAGCCGGTTGAGCAACGCGCGGGCCTCGTCGGTGACCTCGACCGCGAAGCCGGACTCGAACTCGCTGCCGTGACTGCCGACCAGCACCACCGGAGCGGTGAGGCCGGACAGTGCCGCGAGCACGGCGCGCTCGCGACCGGACACGACTGCGACGACGGTGTCCGGCAGCGCGGCGGCGGCCGTGAGAGCGTCGATCGACGCGGGGAGGGGAACGGCGTCCTCGGGCCGCGACACGATCGGCGAGACACATCCGTCGTAGTCGCTCGCCACGAGCAGCACCCCGACGCCGGCGGCCCGCGTCAGCGCCTCGGTGAGCTCGGCGGGAATCCCGTTGTCGCTCACTCCGGTTCGTCCACCAGGTGGACACCCCGATTGGCCGACAGCTCGGTGTCGGAGTCGGCGCCGAGCGTGCCGAGGAAGCTCTCGGCCCACTTCGTGACGTCGTGGGCGAGAACCTGCCTCCGCAGCGCGCGCATGCGTCGCCTGCCCTCGTGTTCGCTCTGTTCGACGGCGGCCTCGATCGCGTCCTTCACGCCGTCGAGGTCGTACGGATTGGCCTGGTAGGCCGAACGCAGTTCCGCTGCCGCGCCGGTGAACTCGCTGAGCACGAGCGCGCCGCCCAGATCGCCCCGGCAGGCCACGTACTCCTTGGCGACGAGATTCATGCCGTCACGCAGCGGCGTGACCAGCATGACGTCTGCTGCCACGAAGAAGGCGAGCAGTTCTTCGCGGGGCACCGGACGATGCAGGTACTGCACCACGGGCTGTCCCACGCTCGCGTACGTGCCGTTGATGTTCCCGACGAGTTGCTCGATGCCGGCGCGCATCTGCTTGTAGCTCTCGACGCGTTCCCGGCTCGGCGTCGCGAGCTGCAGCATCACCGTGTCGGCGGGCTCGAGCCGCTTCTCGGCCAGCAGCTCCGAGATGGCCTTGAGCCGGACGTCGATGCCCTTGGTGTAGTCGAGCCGGTCGACGCCGAGCATGATCGTCTTCGGATTGCCCAGTTCGCGGCGGATCTCGGCGGCCCGCTCCCGGATCTTGCGGGTCTTGGACTGGGCGTCGAGCTCGCCGGACTCGATCGAGATGGGGAACGCGCCGACGCGCACGGTCCGGAACCCGACCTGCACCACGCCGAAACGCGAGCGCACGCCGACCGTGCCCTTGCTCGTCGCCTGACCGGCGAGGCGCCGGGCCAGGAAGAGGAAGTTCTGTGCCCCGCCCGGCAGATGGAAGCCGATGAGGTCGGCGCCGAGGAGGCCCTCGACGATCTCGGTCCGCCACGGCATCTGCATGAACAGTTCGACCGGCGGGAACGGGATGTGCAGGAAGAAGCCGATCTTCACATCGGGTCGGAGCATCCGCAGCATCTTGGGTACCAGCTGGAGCTGGTAGTCCTGCACCCAGACGACCGCACCCTCGCCCGCGGCCTTCGACGCCGCCTCGGCGAACCGCCGGTTGACCTCGACGTAGGCGTTCCACCATTCGCGGTGGTACTCGGGTTTGACGATGACGTCGTGGTAGAGCGGCCACAGCGTGGCATTGGAGAAGCCCTCGTAGTACTCGGCGATCTCCTGCGTCGAGAGCGGGACCGCGTGGATGTCGATGCCCTCGATGTCGGGGTTGTCGTCGGAGTCGGGAATCCCCGACCATCCGACCCATGCCCCGGTGTTGGCGCGCAGGATCGGCTCGAGCGCGGTCACGAGTCCCCCCGGACTCCGCTTCCAATTGACGGTGCCGTCGGGAAGGACCTCTTTGTCGACGGGCAGACGGTTCGCGACGACGACGAACTCCGCCCCGTCGTGGATGTTCCGGTCGGTCCCGGTCACGCCGTCGGCGTCGGGGTGGGTTTCTCCTGCTCGCGGAGCCACCTGGTCAGGCGTTCTCGCCCGGCGCGATCCCCAGCATGGCGAACAGCATCCGGCATTCGTCGGCGTCGGTCGCGTACGCGGCGACGACGCGGCGCGCCGAGTTGGCGGTCTCGTCGGCCACGGGTTCCAGTTCTTCGTCGGCGATGTCGGTCGTCTTCGCGGGCATGTGAGTCCCCTCGTTGTGCGGCATGGTGTGCGTTCGGCGCGCGATGTCAGCCGGCGCGGTGGTGCGGCGTCCCCGGACTCCTGGTGATGCCACGCTGCCGTCCGAGGACACGCCCGACTCCGTATTCTACCCGGGCCTCGCGGGGGTTCACGGTCACCCGCCTCGCGTCAGAGTCGCGGCGTCGGTGGTCGCCGGCGGTTCGGTCGGCCCCGGCGGGCGTTGGCGTGCGCCTGACGGGCCTCGCGATCCTCGCGCAGCGCGATCCGGCGGCGGAGTCGCCAGTCCGGTCGGGGAGGCAGCTGGGGACGTCGCAGCGACCGGGCGACGAACTCGCCCAGGGTGACGCCCGCGGCGAGAGCGCAGCCGATGGCCAACGCGTTCGCGATCCAGGTGAAGCCGTCGAGCGTCTGATCGCCGAGGATGCCGTAGAGACCGCGATACACCGCGAGACCCGGTAGCAGCGGGGTGATGCCGGCCACCGCCACGACGAGCGGCGGCGTCAGCGCACGGCGTGCCAGCAGGCCGCCGATCAGGCCGACGAACGCCGCCGCGAGACCGTTGGCGATGACGTCGCCGATGTCGGTGAAGGTCGATGCGGCCGCCACGGCGGTGCCGATGAAGCCGCCGAGGAACGCCACCCCGAGCGCGCGCGTCTCGGCGTAGCTGGCCAGCGCATAGGCACAGGCGGCCACTGCGCCGGCGACCACCCGGATGGGGAGTTCGACGACCTCGAAGCTGGTCGTCGTGGTGATGGTCGGGAGGTAGATGCCCCCCGCCTCCAGGATCCGGATCGCGACGCCGACGCCGGCGATGATGCCGCCGGTCATCAGCAGCAACTCGAAGAAGCGGGCCACCCCGGTGATGGGCGCGCCGGTGATCGCGTCCTGTACCGAGCCGACCAGCGACAGCCCGGACAGCAGGACGACGATGCCGGCCGCGATGACCTGCGAGGGCGCGATCTGGACCCCGAGCCGTTCGGCCGCGGCGAAGACGAGGGCGGCGGGGACTACGGCCACGAACCCGCCGAGGACCTGCTGGAAGAAGACGGGGGTCCCGATGCGGTTCAGGCGACGGTTGATGCTGACCGTCACCACGGTGGTCGCGAAGGCCAGTGCGGCGACGAGATACTGGCCACCGAGCAGCACCGCGATGCCCGACGCCATGATCCCCCAGGCGGTCGTGGCCAGCCAGTGCGGATACGGGTGCGGCGCGGTGATGATCTCGTCGACCATCTGATGCGCGGTCGACGGGCTGATGAACGAATCACGGATACGGCGGACCAGCCGGTCGACCTGCGCGAGCCGTGTGAAGTCCATCGAGCGGTAGTAGACCTGCTCCATGGTCGTGATGGGCGGCAGCGTCGCGCCGCGCCGCGCGCTGACCACGATCGTGTTGTAGGTGACGTCGACGTCGACGTCCTCGAGGCCGTACACGCCGGCGACGAACTTGATCTGTGTCTGGGTGTCGATGGCCCCGGTGCCGGAGTCGAGCAGGACCGCACCGATCTTCGTGGCGAGATCGAGCACCTCGGTGATCGCCGCGACGTCGAACGGTTCGATCGGCTTGCGCGGCGACACCATGATGCTGCCGGGTTCGATGGTGTCGATCGTCGCCTGCCGGCTGCCGCTGAGCCGGCGCAGGACACGGCCGATCTGTTCGCGCACGCAGGCCTCCTGGGGTCGGTGGGGGAGTGCTCGCGGGGTAACCGGCTCCCGACCGGTTCAACCCTGACAGGAGACTGGATACACCGCCTCCGTCCGGGCGGTTCGGGCAGGGTGCCGCGTTCCGATCAAACATTCACGACGGCAGCTGTCCGGTGGTGGTACACAGTATTTCGGACATGCCAGGCGCTTTCTTCGTCGACGCAGGCGGGATGATCCCGCACGGAGCCCAGGGAGAGATCATGACGGGATCGATCGCGGACGAATTCGACCATCTCGCCGAGAATCGCGCGGAGATCGGGCGCGATGACTTCCCGCTGCCGGTCGTCGAACGCGAGACCGTCGACGTCGAGGGGCGCGCGCTGAGTGCTCTGCGCTGGGGGCGAGCAGATCCCGAGGTGGTGTTTCTCCACGGTGGCGCGCAGAACGCGCACACCTGGGACAGCGTGATCCTCGAGCTGATCTGCCGGCGCCCCGATCTGTCCGCGGTGGCCATCGATCTGCCCGGTCACGGACATTCGGATCGGCGGGCGGATCGCGACTACATGCCGTGGACGGCGGCGGAGGCCGTGCTGCCGGTCATCGGCGAGGTCGCGCCTCGTGCACGCATGCTCGTCGGCATGTCGCTGGGCGGGTTGACCGCCATCCGCGCGGTCGGTCTGCGCCCGGCGCTGGTGGCCCACACCGTAATCGTCGATGTGACACCGTCGGTCTCGACGCGCCTGCAGGGGATGTCGGCGGACCAGCGCGGGACGACCGAGTTGGCCAGCGGCCCAGCTCTTTTCGATGACATCGAGACCATGACGGACAGTATCGCGGCAATGGCCCCACACCGGCCGCGGTCGGCGATACGACGTGGGGTCATACACAACAGCAAGCCGGTCGGCACCCGGTACGAGTGGCGTTACGACCGGCTCTCGGGTGCGGACGACTTCCGCCCGCTGTGGGAGCACGTCGAGACCGCGGACACCCACTTCACCCTGGTGCGGGGAGGTGACTCGACCTTCGTCGACGACGCCGATGCCCGCGAGTTCGCCGAGCGCGCGGCGCGATTCTCCGAAGTCGTGATCGCCGGTGCCGGCCACTCGGTCCAGAGCGACCGTCCGGTGGAACTGGCCGCCGTGATCGACTCCGCGCTGGAGGGCTGAGTTCCGCGGCTGGTCTACGATCGCGGGCATGTCCTCCGTGCACATCAACGGTCCTCGAGACGGCCACACCCGCAGCGCAACGGTGAGTCCCGGGAGTCTCGTCTTCACCGCAGGCGCGGCGCCCATCGACGACGACGGCGCGACCGTCGCTCCCGGGAACGTCCGCGAACAGGCCGTGCAGTGCATGAAGAACCTGGAGGCCGCGCTGATCGAGTCCGGCGCGACGCTGCGCGACGTCGCCAAGGTCACCGTGTTCGTCGCCGAGCACCTGCAGGCCGATCTGGTGGTCGCCTGGGACGCGGTGACCGAGGCCTTCGGCGATCACAAGCCCGCGGGCAGCCTGCTGGGTGTCTCGGTCCTCGCCTACGACGAGCAGCTGGTGGAGATCGAGGCGGTGGCCGCGATCCGGGGCTGATCGGGGAGCGTCCGATCGGCCCGGGTGGGATGAACCGGGAAGCGGTCCGGCCGATATACTCGGCCGCGCGTGCCTCCTTAGCTCAGTGGTAGAGCACTCGCCTTGTAAGCGAGCGGTCGTCGGTTCAATCCCGACAGGGGGCTCCACGAACAAACGCCGCGCACCGATCCGGTGCGCGGCGTTGTCGTTTCGCGGGTCCGGCCCGGTGGGCGCGGTCGGTCACCAGATGACCGCGAGACCCGCGGCGAGCAGCGACAGCGCGCCGACGGCCCAGAAGAGGGGCCGGGGTACGGGTTCGCCGGTGCGCTTCTGGCGTGCGCTGCCCATGCCGAGGATCGCGCCCAGAACGAGCAGGATCACGAGCTTGATCCCGATCTTGGGGTAGTTCAGGTCGATTCCGGCCGGCCACGGCGCCGCGAGTGCGAGCCCGGTCAGCAGGGACAGCAGTATCCCGTAGTCCATGACGCGGGTGACGCGGAACTCGCGCGCCACGAGCTGGGTCACCCAGGCGCCGAAGGTGACGGCGAAGCCGATGATGTGCAGGAAGATTACGACGTTGCGTAGTAGCTCCATGGGGTCACATTACCCAGGAGGCGCGGTGAAATTCCGGACAACCGGAACAGGTTCACGGTGCACGATGGACTGATGAAGCACGACGAACCGGGCACCTCCGCCATCCCACCCTCATCCGTGGGAGAAGCTGCGAGTGGCCCGCGACCGCTCGCCCACACCCGCGTCGGCACCTACCGCGGTGTCGTCGGCGAGCGGGCGGACGTGTGGCGGGGCATCCGGTACGCCCGTCCGCCGGTGGGGGAGCTGCGCTGGCGCCGGGCGGTGCCCCTCGCCGAGAGCGACGCGCCAGAGGACGTCGTCGATGCCTCGAGATTCGGCGCGGTCTGCCCGCAACAACTGAACCCCGCGGTGCGGCTGGGCCCGGACGTGGTGATGGACGAGGACTGTCTGTTCCTCAACGTGTGGACCCCGCCGGGTGCCTCGGAGCATGCCGACGATGCCGTCGGACTGCCGGTCATGGTGTGGCTGCACGGCGGCGCCTACGTCCTGGGATCAGGGGCCCAGCCGTTCTACGAGGGTTCGAACCTCGCCGCCACGGGGGACGTGGTCGTCGTGACGCTCAACTACCGGCTCGGGGTCCTCGGGTTCGCCGACCTCTCGTCGATCGACGGGCGATTCGAATCGAACGCCGGACTCAGCGACGTGCTGACGGCGCTGCACTGGGTCCACGACCACATCGCCGCGTTCGGCGGCGATCCCGGCAAGGTGACGGTGTTCGGCGAATCGGCGGGTGCGGGACTGGTCACCGCACTGCTCACGATGCCGGCCGCGGCCGGGCTCTTCGGCCGGGCGATCGCGCAGAGCTCGCCCGTGACCTCGATGTACGGGTCCGAGCGGGCGGCGCGGGTTGCCGCGCAACTGCTCGAGGTCGCCGGCATCGACGCCGGTGAACTCGACACCGGCGACGTCGTCGGACGGCTCGAGGCGCTCGACGGCATGACGTGTTCGGCGCTCACCACCACTCTCTTCGAGAAGATCCCCGCCGAGACCCCGGGCACCATCGCGTTCGCGCCGGTCATCGACGGCGATCTGCTGCCCGAGCATCCCCTCGACGTCTATCGGGCAGGCCGTGCGCATCCGGTGCCGCTGATCATCGGGACCAATCGCGACGAGGCGAATCTCTTCAAGTACATGAAGTCCCCGCTCATGCCGATCACCACGGCCGACATCGAGCGGATGTTCGCCGGCATGACGAAGGAGTACCCGGACGTCGTCCTCCCGCAGCGTGCCCAGGTGCTCTCGGCCTATTCGGGTCTGCGTCCCAAGGTCACCGGGCTCGGCGTGGCCCGCGACGTGGCGTTCCGCATGCCCACGCTGTGGCTGGCCGAGGCGCACGCACGCTCGGCGCCGGTCTACGTCTACCGCTACGACTGGACGACGAGGATGTTCCGCCTCCTCGGCCTCGGCGCCGCCCACGCCACCGAGGTCCCGTACGTGTGGGGCAATCTCGGAGCCGGGCCCCGTGACGTCACGTTCCTGCTTGGCGGCCGCAAGCAGGGAGAAGCGGTGTCCGAGAGGATGGTCCGACGATGGACCGCGTTCGCGCACGGACAGGAGCCGGACGCCGGGTCGCTCGGCGATCCCTGGCCCACCTACGACACCGGCCACCGTCCGGTGCTGCGCATCGATGCCGAGGATCGGGTGGTGCAGAACCTCGACGGCGACATCTGGGAGGCATGGGGCGACGAGGTGCTCGGCTTCCGGTGATGCCCGCTGCGACCCCTCTGCTGGCCGAGCAGCGTCGACCGAGCGCAGCGAGGACGCCGCGTCCGTCGAGGTCACCTGCCGGCCGACAACATTCAGTCCCGACCGCAATTCGCACGGACGTCGACGTGCGGGAGATAGGCGCCGCGCTGCGCGTCGGTGAGGGGTGCGGTGCTCGCGCAGATCCAGTCGCGGGCCACATCGAGGTCGAGCGTGTGCAGGTAGACGTTCCCGGTCGTGTCCCCGCCGGAGATGATCTCCTCGTCGGACGGGAGCTGGACCGGTAGCTGCCAGGTGGTGGTGGTGTCGGTGGTGGCGAGCAATGTCCCGACCGGTTGCCGATCGGTGAGCTGACCGTCGTCGTCGAGCGCGAAGCTGATCAGCTCGTGCGTCGCGGTGCCCACCGCGAGGCGGTTGGGCGCCATCGAGACCGTCGAGGCGAACATGTCCTCCTGCCGGTCGAGGAGTTCCGGTTCGGCGTCGGAGCCGACCGGCGGCAGGCGCCAGGTGGACAGGTCGCGGGAGGCGACCACCAGCACACCGCCGTCGTCGAAGGCGGCTTGGGCGATGGGCGCCTCGTCGGTGATGACGTCGACCGGGTCCGGACTCGACGACGTGAGGTCGTACAGGTAGACGCGCTTGTCGTCGGAGGTCAGCGCGAGCCGCGTGCCGTCGGGGCTGAACGCGACGTTGCGGATGAGGTCGGTCGGTCCGCGCAGCGGTGCACCCACCCGTCGCGGGGAGCGGGGGTCCGAGGTGTCCCACAGGGCCACGGTGGTATCCGTGTCGCCGGTCGCGAGCAGGTTCCCCGACGGCGCGAAGACGACCGGGAAGGAGTAGCGGGTGGCGACGCCGAGGGCCGCGGCGCGTCGAGGGGCCGCGGTGTCGGCGATGTCCCAGAGCTCGACGAGCCCACCGTTGTTGTTGGCGGTCGCGGCCAGCGTGCCCGGGCCGTTGAGGCTGACACGCGGATGGTCGTTGACCCGGCGCTGGATCGGCGTTCGCGATCGCAGCGTGAGGCCGCCGGACGTCGTCCACAGGTTCAGGGTCGTGTCGGAGCCGACCGTCGCGAGGACTCGTTGCGCGGCGTCGGTGTCCAGCCCCGTGATCGTCCCGCCACGATCGGGTTCGGTCCGGCCGGGCAGGCTCCAGACGTCGATGGTGCCGTCGGAACGACCGGACACGAGCTGGTCGCCGCTGGGGTCGAAGCGGGCGGAGAAGGTCCGCACCGACCCCTGCTCGGAGGTGGTCTGCAGCGCCCACTGCAGGGTCGGCGAGGTGGGATTGGCGGTGTTCCACACCCGGACGAGACCGTCGGCGCGGGCGGAGGCCAGCTGTGAACCCGAGCTGTCGAAGGCGATGGACCACGACCCCGCCGTGCTGTTGGGCAGGGAGGTGCTCAACGGGCGGGGCGCGAGCGGGTCGGCGACATCCCACAGTTGGGCGTTGGGGCTGTCGCCGGTGACCGCGAGGGATCGACTGTCGGGGCTGAAGGCGACGGCGTGGGTGATGCTGGGGAAACCGGTGAGCGGGGGACCCAGGGGTTGCGGTGATTCGCCGGTGGTCCACAGGCGCACGGTCCGGTCGTCGCCGCCGCTGGCCAGGGTGCGACCGTCGGGGCTGAAGGACAGGGTCCGCGCCGCGGCGGTGTGACCGCGCAGCACGGCCGTCTCCCGGATCGAACCGGTCGGGGAGACCGCGTACACGGTGATGGTGCCGTCGTCCGACGATGCGGCCAGGGTGCGGCCGTCGGCGGCGAACCGCACCATGTAGACCGTGCCGTGGCCGGGTGACACCGTCGTCGCCGCGCGCGGGTTCGCCGCGTCGGTCAGGTCCCACATGCGAACGGAGCCGTCGCCGCTGCTGCTCGCCAGCAGCTGCCGCGTCGGGTGGAAGTCGGTGCTCGTGACGTAGTTGCCGAAGCCGCGCAGAACCGCGGACTCCCGGTAGTCCGACGAACCGGACCGCGTCCAGACGCGGACGGTCCGGTCGCCGCTCGCCGACGCGAGCCGGGTGCCCGTCCGGTCGAAGGACAGGTCGTAGACCGGGCCGGTGTGACCGGTCAGGGGTGTCACGAGCGGAGTCGTCGCGGCCCCGCGCAGGCGGCTCTCCACCGTCGGGTCGTCGGGATAGATCCGGTGCGCGACGAGCAGCAGCCGCGCCGCCAGCGACGGGTTCGAGAACTGCATGCTGTCGATGTGGGACAGCAGTGCCGACCGTTCGGCGGCGTTTCGCTGTTGCCGCAGGTCGTGGGCCTGCCGGAACCCGATCGCCGCGGTGATCGTCGCCGCGATCGCCAGCACGACGATGACCGACACCGCACCGATGCGGGTGAGGCGTCGCCGCTGCTGCATGGCGACCGCGGCGTCGAGGAATGCGTCGTTCTCCTTGCTGAGCAGGTGCAGATAGTCACTGCGGAGTGTCCGCCGCCGGCGCTTGGCGTCGTCGAGACGCGACCCGGTGTAGAGGAACGACCGGCCCCGGCCGTTGGCCAGCCACGCCGCGCTGTCGGCGTCGAGCTGCTGACGCCACAGGTGGTTGTCGGTGTCGTCGGCGATCCACTCGGCCAGACGTGGCCACGCGGTCAGCACGACGTCGTGCACGAGCATCACCGAGTCGGTGGAGACCGTGAGCAGCCTGGCCTGGGCGAACTCGTCGATGACCGTGGCGACCTCGGGCGGGAACCGGTTCGCGAGGGTCGCCGTGGACAGCGGCACGCGCAGCGCGATCCCGGCCGGACCGACGTGCACGAGGGCGAGCAGGACGGCGCGCGCGAGGTCTCGATGCCGCGGGTCGATCGCCGCCCAGGCGGCCTCCGCGGTGTCGGCGACGGCGCGGGCGATACCGCCGGTTGCCCGGTAGCCGGACAGGGTCATCCGGTTGCCGCTGCGGCGCGCCCAGGTCGCCTGCAGGACGTGCGCGAGCAACGGCAGCCGGCCGGCCCGGTCGCCGCCCGTCGACGCCTCGTACAGCTCGGTGATCATCACGTCGGCGAGTCCGGTCTCGATCCGGCCGCCGGCGAGACGGACGGGTGCGGTGATGACCTCGCGCAACTGCGTGCGCGTCATCTCCGAGACGATCACGCAGCGGTGTTGCCATGCGTCGGCGAGGAACGGGTGCTCGACGCACTGACTGAAGAAATCGGCTCGCACACCGACCACGACGACGGTGTCGTGCGCGAGTTCCTCGACCTCGCGCAGCGTCTCGGCCCGCAGCGAGTCCTCGAGGGAGAAGACGTTCTCGAACTGGTCGATGACGATGACCGCCTGCTCGGTCGTCGGCGGCGTCGGAGCCGGCGCGTCGGTGACCTCCGCTTCCGCCGGGTCCGCGATGGCGAGGCCTCCCGGGGTGATCTCGCCGAGTCGGGGCGGGGCCAACCGGGCGTCCCGCGCGAGGCCGGCACGCAGCAGCGACGACTTGCCCGATCCCGACACCCCGGTCACCACGACGAGCCGGGACGCGGGAGGCAGGGGCGGCGGTCCCTTGCGTGCCGCCAGGATCGCGTCGACGAGGGTGCCGACGACGTCGTCGCGGCCGAAGTACATCTGGCTGTCGGCTGCGGTCAACGTGGCGAGACCGGCGAACGGTCGTGCCTGCTGCGGTGCGGACGGCTCTTCCGCGCGGGCCTCGTCGGGCGTCCGGTGGTCCCACATCTCTCGCCATTGCCGGATCGTGAGGACGTCGTCGGCGCCGGCGGCGACAGCCCTGACGGTCAGCCAGACGAGCAGCGGTTCGACGGTCGCGAAGTCCCGCGGGAGATGCCGCCCGTTGCGCCAGTCGCTGATCCGCTGTGCCGAGACCCGCGCCCGCGTCGCCGACGCCCGCAGTGTGGGACGGCCTGCCTGCACGAACAGTCGCGCGAGTGCCTCACCGAAATCCACTCAGCTGTCCCCATGCTCGCCCCGACTGTTCGACCGCACCATCATGCGGTAGCCGAACCCACCGCGCCAGCATCGGCGACCCGATGTGGCGACGGCCACATCTCGGATGTGCGTACCAGGGTCGACCGGCGGTTCGGAAACCGGATCCGGAACCGGTTCTGTCCGGTCCGGATAGTCCGTTAGCCGCTTGACCAGTGGCTTCGTCGCGGTTTCCGGTGTGGGGGTGGAGTGGGCGGCGTTCGTGGGGTCTCCTTGTGGGGCGCGACTCGACGGGCGTCGGGAAGCGCACAGGTTGCGTCGGTCGAAGGACACACGGAGGTGTTCGGCGAACACTGCCCGTCGGGGGCTGTGTGTCGTTCGGCCCACACGACCGCGCGGGTGCCGGACACCGGGTCGACGGGGGTCGGCGGTCTCCGGCACCCGCGTCCCCTCCTCCGGGCCACTCTCTACTTGTCGGCTCAGCTCACTACGATTTCTCCATGCGACTGCTTGCGGGGCCCGATCGATGACTCTCGAGCGATGACCGCTCGACCGGTGATCACCGACGCACAGCGCCGCGCACGCCTCATGCGCCGGGCGCACCTCGACGCGTCGTCGCGGGCAGTCGACGCGGTCGAGGCGGCCGCCACCATGGTCGGTCTACACGCCACCACTCCCTCGACGGTCCATCTGGCCGCCTGGGCTCGTGTCGGCCCGGGCTTCGCGCGCCACTCCGTCGACGCCGCCCTCTACGAAGCGCGGACGCTCGTCAAGCACCTCGCGATGCGACGGACCCTGTTCGTGTTCCCGAGGGACGTCCTGGCCGAGTCCGTCGGGGCGTTGGGGCCACGGATCTCGGCCTCCGAGCGCACCAACATGCTGCGCGATCTCCGGCGCAGTCCCGACTTCGACGACCCGGAGGGCTGGATCGAGACCGCCCGGCAGGCGGTCCTGGCCGAACTGGCCGGCGGGGAATCGTTGACCTCCACCGAACTGCGCGAGCGCCTACCGGCTCTCGACGGTTACATCAGCCACGGCGCGGGCACCGCCTGGGCGGGACGCGCCCCGATGGGTCCGCGGGTGCTGAACATGCTCGACGCCGAAGGCGCGATCGTCCGCGGCCCCAATCGCCTGGGCTGGCATCTGTCGCGGCCGGCCTGGACGTCGATGCCCCTCTGGCTCGGCGAGGCACTGCCGTCGGTCAGCGTTCACGACGGGCACTGCGCGCTGATCGGACGCTGGCTGCGCACGTACGGACCCGGCACCGAGACCGACCTGGCCTGGTGGCTGGGGTCGACCAAGACCGCGGTCCGCGCGGCCCTCGCCGAACTCGACACGACCCAGGTCGACCTGGAAGGCGGCGGCGTCGGCCACGTCCTGCCCGACGATGTACCCGATGCCTCGGACGACGAGGTCGAGCCGCAAGCCGTCCTGCTGCCCGAACTGGACCCGACCACCATGGGCTACAAGGAGCGCGGCTTCTACCTCGGCGGCCACGCCGCGGAGGTCTTCGACTCCGCGGGCAACGGCGGTCAGACCGCCTGGTGGGACGGCCGCATCGTCGGCGGCTGGTATCGCCGCGCGGACTCGTCGATCGACATCATCCCGCTGGAGCCGCTGCCCCGCGATGCGCGTCGCGCGCTCGACGCCCGGGCCGAGGAGCTCGCCGCGTGGCTGGGGGACGAACCGCTGAAGACCGGATACGCCGCTCCCTACGCGCGCCGGTTGTGAGGGGTCACGGTTGCCCACTGATTCGACATCGGTCAATATTGACGCATGTCGAATCAGAACCTGCTGTCGCCGGTCGGGCGCGGCTTGAGCACCGACCAGGCGGAGACGGCCACGCCGGTGCTGAAAGCACTCGCGGATCCGGTTCGGTTGCGGTTGCTGTCGGAGATCGCCGCGCATCCGGGAGCCGAAGCGTGCGTGTGCGACATCTCCGGACCGTTCGACGTCTCACAACCGACGATCTCGCACCACCTCAAGGTGCTGCGGGAGGCGGGTCTCATCACCGGTGAGCGTCGGGCGACCTGGGTGTACTACCGCGTGAACACCGATGCGCTACAACATCTTTCCGATCTGCTGGGCGGTCTCGCGTCGGTGGTGGGGGACGCCCGGTCGTGCGAGGTCCGGTCATGACCGCCACCGACACCGCGGTCGCGGCGAAGCTGTCGATGCTGGACCGGTTCCTGCCGGTGTGGATCGGCGCGGCGATGGTCGCGGGCCTGCTGCTGGGCCGCACCGTTCCCGGCCTGGGAGACGCGCTGGCGGCCGTGGAGATCGACGGCATCTCGCTGCCGATCGCTCTCGGACTGCTGATCATGATGTATCCGGTGCTGGCCAAGGTGCGCTACGACCGACTCGACTCGGTCACCGGCGATCGTCGCCTGCTGCTGGGATCGCTGCTGCTGAACTGGATCGTCGGACCCGCGTTGATGTTCGCGCTGGCCTGGCTTCTGCTCCCCGATCTGCCGGAGTACCGGACCGGACTGATCATCGTCGGTCTGGCGCGCTGTATCGCGATGGTCATCATCTGGAACGACCTGGCGTGCGGCGACCGCGAGGCGGCTGCCGTCCTCGTCGCACTGAACTCGGTGTTCCAGGTGATCATGTTCGCCGTGCTGGGCTGGTTCTACCTCTCGGTGCTACCCGGATGGCTCGGCCTGGAACAGACGACCATCGACACCTCGCCGTGGCAGATCGCGAAGTCGGTGCTGATCTTCCTCGGAATCCCGCTGGTCGCCGGCTATCTCACCCGCCGCATCGGCGAACGGGCCAGAAGCCGCGAATGGTACGAATCCTCGTTCCTCCCGCGATTGGGGCCGTGGGCCCTCTACGGCCTGCTGTTCACCATCGTCATCCTGTTCGCCTTGCAGGGGGAGCAGATCACCTCTCACCCGTGGGACGTCGTGCGGATCGCGCTGCCGCTGCTGATCTACTTCGCGGTGATGTGGGGTGGCGGATTCGTCCTCGGCGCCGCGATGGGGCTGGGTTACGCACGGACCACCACGCTGGCGTTCACCGCCGCCGGCAACAACTTCGAGCTCGCCATCGCCGTTGCGATCGCGACCTATGGTGCGACCTCCGGTCAGGCTCTTGCCGGAGTCATCGGCCCACTCATCGAGGTGCCCGTCCTCGTCGCGCTCGTGTACGTCTCCCTCGCGCTGCGAAAGAGGTTCACCGGAGTCATCGATCCGACCAAGGAGCCGGTACGTGATGCCTGACCCATACGACGTGCTGTTCGTCTGCGTGAGCAACCGCGGCAAATCCGTGATGGCCGAACACCTCACGTCAACGGTCACCGGCCGGATCGCCGCCTCGTCGGCCGGCACCGACGCGAAGATCGGCGGCCAGGTCAACGAATTGTCCGCCCAGGTGCTTGCCGAGGTCGGCGCCGACGTCTCCGGACATCAACCGCGGCAACTCACCGACGAACTGATGCGCGCGGCGGATCTGGTCGTGGTGGTCGGGACCGCCGAGGTCACTCCGCCGGAGGGGGTCGACGTCGAGGTGTGGAACACCGTCGAACCCTCCGCTCGAGGCGTCGACGGCATCGAGCGGATGCGGCTGATCCGCGACGACATCACCGCACGCATCCGCGACCTCGCCGGCCGTCTGGACCGATAGACAGCTCTGGAGCGACGGCGGGGTGCAGCCCCCAAACCCACCACGGATCGACAAACCCACACCCGATCCAGGTCTTGGTCGGTCCATCTGTGGTGGGTTTGCCGCCCGGGTGGTTCAGAACGGCGGTGGGTTGGCAGCGTTCCACGCGTCGACTTCGCGACGGTGGGCGGTGGTGCGGGTGGCTCGCTGCTCGGCGAGCTTGCTGCGTGCCGGATGATCAGGCGGGCGTCCGGGTACGAGGTAGCCGAACAGGTCGCGGCCGCAGTGGGTGATGACGTCGACGAGCTCCCCGGGAGACAACTCGAAGTCGGAAAGCGCTGCGGGCAGCGAGGACTCGGCCTCGGGCCTCTCGCCCGAAGTGGCTGCGCCGTCACCCCCGAACTGCATGACTCAAACATACGGGCACCCACCGACAAGAATGAGCTGCGCTCGTTCAGCAGCAGGCCGTGCGGGCACCGGGTGAATCGGAGGCGCCACCGCAACACGCCGCGCCCTGCTGATCTCCGTCGACTTCGTTCGATTCCAACATCTTTGGGCTGACGCCGAAGGTCTCGGAGTCGGCGAGCACGGTGTAGACCTCCCACTTCTCGTCGCTCGGGCCGGTCACCCAGACCTTGTCCTGGGTCGCGAAGCAGCAGGTCGAGTTGATCTCCTCCTGTGTGAACAGGCCTTCACCGGAGAGTCGGGCGATCTCGGAGTGCACCTTCTCGCTCGACTCGACTTCGACGCCGAGGTGGTTGATGGTGCCGCCGTGGCCGGGATTCTCCAGAAGCACCAGCTTCAACGGAGGTTCGGCGATCGCGAAGTTCGCGTAACCGGGCTTCCGTTTCGCCGGGGCGGTGTCGAACAGCTTGGCGTAGAACTCGACGGCGGCACCGAGATCATCGACATTGAGTGCGAGCTGGATACGGGACATGACGAGCCACCTTTACCTGTGAGATATATGTCTAATCGGGGTCGTCCTTGCAGGATGCCACCTTTTCGACATATGTCAATAGGAGGGGTAGGGTCGGATCATGCCGAAGACCTTGCCGATGGTCGACATCAGTGCCCCCATCTGTTGTGCGCCGGTGTCGGCGGCACCACTCGACGACGCCACTGCTCTCGAGATCGCGTTGCGGCTCAAGGCTCTTGCCGACCCTGCGCGGATCAAACTCGTCTCGATCCTCCTCGCCGACGACGGCGACGGGATCTGCACGTGCGACCTCGCGACGGCCGTCGGACTCACCGAGGCGACGACGAGCCACCATCTGGGTCAGCTGCGAAAAGCCGGGATGGTCTCGCCCGAGCGTCGCGGGATGAACGTCTATTACCGGTCGAGACCCGAATCGCTGGAAGCTCTCCGCAACGTCCTCAGCGCCACCACCGGCTGCTGCTGACCACGTGACCGGGCGTCACGGTGTCATCCCCCGTTTCGGTCACTCCCCGACGTGCGGCGGGACCGAGGCGGGATCGGCCATGACGTCGGTGCCGCCGAGGTCCTTGTTCGCGCGGCGTTCGACGAGGAGTGGCACGAAGTCGCGGACCTCGGTGCCGTCGAAGTGCTGGTATGCCTTCTCGACCGCGGCGGCGACGTCGTTGGGCGAACGGTGCGAGTAGAGGCCGATGAGCCGGTCCTGGACTTCGCTGATCTGACGACGCTCGTCATGGGCATCCATGGACACAATTTAGTCCGAACGCGACAATGTGGACCGTCACGATGAAGAGATTCATCGACCGTTCATCTCGCCGCCATCGACGTTCCACCCCGGTCGGTGGACGGCGGTTCCGCGAGCGGTTAACGATCGAAGAACCTACGATGACCCCATGGTTCGCTCGCGACGATCTGTCGATCCCGTCGCACAGGCGCAGGCCCGGGTGCTGGTTGACGAGCTGGAACGCGTCGCCGACTCACTGGTGGAGAGCCTGCAGGCCGGTCGAGGCGGCGAGAAGGCTCTGCGAACCGCGCGCCGGGAACTATACGAGGTCCGCGAGCACGTGCGCCGGCTCCAGGCGGCCTACGAACTCACCGCCTAGGCAGGTGCCGTTCCCGCGGTGCGATGAATTCCGGAGCAAGGGCGGGTCTTACCCGGTGAATTGTTCTCATCACCGAGCGAAAGGCACTGTCATGCGAGAGGCATCGTCGTGAGTACGGCACTCCCACCCGTGGCCGACCGCGAGACCTGGGCGACGGCGCTGGCCGACCTGCGCCGCCGCGAGAAGGCGGCGACCCGCGAACTCGACGCCGTCGCCGCGCAGCGTCGCCGACTCCCCATGGTCGAGATGGACGACTATGTCCTGACCGGGCCCGACGGACCGATTCGGCTGGTCGATGTCTTCGACGGACGCTCACAGCTGATCGTCTACAACCACATGTGGACCGACGGCGCCGAGTTCCAGTGCCCGGGTTGCACCGGCTTCACCACCCAGTTCAGCCGGCTCGACTACCTCGCCGACTACGACGCGCGCTTCGTCATCATCACGCACGGGCCGATCGAGGAGGCGCTGGCCTACAAGCAGCGCGTCGGCAATCGGATGGACTGGTATTCCTCGGCGGGTACGACCTTCTCGGCGGATGTCGATGCCGCGCCGGGGGAAGGGTTCGCGGTCAATGTCTTCCTCCGCGACGGAGATACGGTGTACCGCACCTGGCATTCCACCGGACGGGGCACCGAACAACTCGGCTTCGTGTTCGGACTCCTCGACGTGCTGCCCTACGGGCGTCAGGAGGAGTGGCAGGACTCTCCGGAAGGATGGCCACAGAGCCCGACCTACTCCCGCTGGCGCGGTTCGGAAGAGATCGCCGCGGCGTACGGTCACCCCGACGCGTGAGGCTGCGGCCTCGGTGAAACCGCTGGTCAACGCTCACAGGAATCTCCCAGCGTGCCTACAGTGAGATACCAGGGCGTCCTGGGAGTCTGATCGTGTGAGTGAAGCGGCGAATCAGAACGGCACGCGCGGCGCGAAGGTCCTCGTCGTCGACGACGAGGAGAACATCCGTCAGCTGTTGTCGGTGTCGCTGAAATTCCAGGGGTACGAGGTCGAGACCGCCGCCGACGGTCCGGCGGCTCTCGACAGGTGCCGCGCCGCCAAACCCGACGTCCTCGTCCTCGACGTGATGATGCCGGGCATGGACGGGTTCGGGCTCCTGCGCCGCCTGCGTGCCGACGGGGTGGAGGCACCCGCGCTGTTCCTGTCGGCGCGGGACACGGTGGAGGACAAGATCAACGGCCTGACCATCGGCGGCGATGACTACGTGACCAAACCGTTCAGCCTCGAAGAGGTCGTGGCCCGCCTGCAGGTGCTGTTGCGACGCAGCGGTTTCGACGATCAGCAGCGCGCGTCGTCGAAGATCACCTTCGCCGACATCGAACTCGACGACGAGACCCACGAGGTGTTCAAGGCGGGCGAGTTGGTTCCGCTCTCGCCGACGGAGTTCACCCTGCTGCGCTACTTCATGGTCAATGCGGGCACGGTGCTGTCCAAACCGCGCATCCTCGACCATGTCTGGAACTACGACTTCGGGGGAGAGGTGAACGTCGTCGAATCCTATGTGTCGTACCTGCGACGCAAACTGGACACCGGCGACAAGCGACTCATCCACACTCTCCGCGGAGTGGGTTACGTGATGCGAGAGCCCCGTGACTGATCGGGCGGTGGCCGGCACCGGTCGCGGGACGCGCAAGCGCGGTGTTCCGCTGCGGATCTCGCTGGTGGCCCTGACCGTGTTGCTCGTCGCCGTCGGGCTGCTCGCCTCCGGGATCGCGGTGACCTCGTCGATGCGTCAGGACCTCATCGCGCGCGCCGACGAGGGACTGACGAACGCGATACGCACGTGGGCCGAACCCCGTGGATTCCTCGGCGACGGACCCGGCCCGCCCGGACCGCGCCGGCCGCCGTCGCCCTATTACGTCGAGTCCATCGTCTACGGTCCCGGTGGGGTCTCGACCGACAATGTCTACAACCAGTTCGACGACGCCCCCGACCTCGACGGACTGGCCCGCGACAACGCCGGACCCGTGACCGTCCCGTCCGTCGACGGAGACGGCCCACAATGGCGGGTTATCAAGCGTAGCAACAGCTTCGGCAGATCCATCGTGGCCACGCCGATGTCCGACATCGACGACACGGTGAGCAGGCTGATCTGGCTGCAGATCGGGATCGGCGTGCTGGTCGTCCTGCTGATCGGGGTGCTGAGCTATGTCCTGGTGCGCACCGGTCTGCGTCCGCTCCGGCGGGTCGAGGAGACCGCGCACGAGATCGCGGAGGGGAACCTGACCCGGCGCGTCCCGCCGGCGCCGGCCAACACCGAGGTCGGCAGCCTGTCGGACTCGCTGAACCGGATGCTCGGGCAGATCCAGCACGCCTTCGCCTCGACCGCCGCATCCGAACAGCAGGCGCGCGCCTCCGAGGAGCGGATGCGACGCTTCGTCGCCGACGCCAGCCACGAATTGCGGACACCGCTCACGTCCATCAAGGGCTTCGCCGAACTCTATTCACAGCACGGCGTTGCCGATGTCCCCGATCTTCCCGATGTCACCGATGCGATGCGACGCATCGACGACGAGGCCGGCCGGATGAACCTGCTGGTGGAGGACCTGCTGATGCTCGCGCGACTCGATGCCGCGCGTCCTGTCGATTCCGCGCCCGTGGACCTGCTCGGCCTGGCCGCCGACGCCGTGCAGAGCGCACGGGCCGCCGCGCCCGATCGTGAGATCCGACTCGACGTCGTCGCGGGCGATCGTCCGCCGGTGGTCCTCGGCGACGGGCCGCGTCTGGTGCAGGTGCTGCGCAACCTCATCGGCAACGCCGTGAACCACACGCCGACCGACGCCTCGATCACGGTCGGGGTGACCGTCGACGACCGTCCGGACACCGGCGAGGCGGTGCTGACCGTCACCGACACCGGCCCGGGACTCACGGCGGAGGATGCCGAGCACGTCTTCGAGCGGTTCTACCGCGGTGACTCCTCGCGGCACCGCGGCGACGGCGGTGGTAGCGGTCTGGGTCTGTCGATCGTCGCCGCCCTGGTGGCCGCGCACGGCGGGCGCGTGGGCGTCGACACGAGTCCTGGTGCGGGAGCGTCGTTCTGGGTGAGGCTGCCGCTCGCCGACGTCGACTAGATCAACCGCCGGAGCTTCGCGAAGTCGGTGACGTCGTCGCGGAACCGGTCGAGTCCGACGAGTGTGTACATCCCGTCGATCTGGCGTGTCACCCACAGCTGGTGGATGCGGCGCAGGTCCGACTGCCGTGACTTCCAGCCGATCCCGTCGATCACCGCGAGAACCAGCTGGGTCGGCAACCGCACCTCGGCCATCTCCTCGATCTCGCGAACCGCGTCGGTGAGTTTGGAGCCGGTCGAGTCGAAACCCTTCGCCGCCACCACGATGTCGGCCGACGACGGGTCGCCGACGATCAGGTCGGCGGGCGCGGTCCGCCCGTTGCGTCCCGCGAACCGCGACCGGGTGACGTAGTCGAGTCCGATGTCGCGGGCGATGTCCTCGATCTCGTCCTCGATACGCCGACCCGACGCTCCCGCGCGCGTGGCGGTGGCGCGGGTGCCGGCGCGCGCCACGAGGATGTCGGCGAAGGTGAACGTGCGCGACAACTGGGTGCGCAGCATGCGGACGAGGTCGAACTCGGTGTCGAGCCAGGTCACCAGCTCGACCGGCTGCGCCCGTGCCAGCGCGTGCCAGCCGCTGGTGTCGAACCGGTCGCGCAGCGCGTTCTTCAGCTTCTCCTGGGACAGCCCGACCGCGAGGCCGAGGACGGGGACGTCTGTGGGGTTGTCCCTCACCCAGGCCGCGAGACCCGCGATGTCGGTGTCGAGGAGTTCGCCGAGGCGCGCGGTGGCCTGGGTGATCCGCTCTGCCTCCGGCGTCGACGCCGTCGGGTCCACATGAGAGGTCAACCGTCCCAACGATGTCAGGTAGTCGTCGAAGTCGCCCGCGGTGCTCATGTGTGTCGCCGTGTCGTCAGTGGGTATCCGCCGGTCAGTCCCGGCCGATGAAGAGGTACTCGCTGACGTCGCGGCGCGTCGCGGCCGCGTGGGTGCCGAAACTGTACTTGTGGTCGATCGCGATGACCTCCACCGACGGCTTGACCTTCCCGAGCAGGTCGACGATCCGATCCTTGCCGGGCAACGCATTCGACGAGTACGACAGCACGATCGCGCCGGCGCCCTCGAAATGCTCGAAGGTGCGCAGGAGGGCGTCCTCGATGGTCCGCTTGTAGGCGAACGGGGTGAAGCGTTTCGGCAGCTTCTTGGTCTTGGTGTTCTCCATGATGCTCATGCCGCGCCAGTAGGCCGACAATCCCTCGAGGAAGTGATACCGCTTGATGTAGTCGTTGTCGTCGGTCGGGGGCGCGTACGGAGGGTCGAGGTAGACCAGATCCGGCGGTTCGGACCACGGCAGTTCGAGGTCGAAGATGTCGCCTTGGACGCTGCGGCTGCTGCGCGCATTGCTGAACACCGTGGCGTTGTAGTCCCCGGCGGCTCGGAGACGGAAGTGGTCGCGCAAGGACATGGTCAGATCGCGCCGGCCGTCGGCGTACCGCGTCGAGTCGGTGAAGGTGAACACGCCCCGCGGTTGCTTGCGTGCGGCCGAGAGCACCAGGGCGGCGATCGCGAGGTCGCGGCGGTACCCGCGCAGAAGGTCGACGTGCGACCACGCCGAGTCGAGGAAGGCCCGGTCCTCGGGGGTGAAGTACAGGCCGTCGAAGGTCCGTGAGATGTAGTCGCGATCGTCGGCGGCGGGACCGCAGATCGCCTCGATCAGTTCGGGCTCCAGCCGGACACTCGAATTGGCCACCGACGCGCGGGTGATGATGTGCGGGAAGTTGAGGAAGTCGTTGCTGACGACCTCGAAGCCCTGCGCCTTCAGCAGGTAGGACACGACTCCGGAACCGGAGAACGCATCGACCGCGGTGGACCCGCCGATCTCGGCGAAGGTGCGTTCGAGATGGGGCAGCAGACGGTACTTCGACCCCATGTACCGAAGACGCGGGAACCGTTGGGCGCGGGCCAGGACGTCGCTGGATCCGACGACGGATCGGGGGGTTCGTCCCGCCCCGGATGACTCTGGCCCACTCACACCGAAAGGATGTCATGGAACCCCGACACTTTCGCCGACGACACCCGCCGTGGCCGTGGGGGTCATCTGTCTCCGAGGCACACCACTAGACTCGCGCCCATGGCATCGGTCTTCAGCATGATCATCAACGGCGATCTCCCCGGCCGGTTCGTCTGGAAGGACGGCGAGGCGGTCGCGTTCCTCACCATCGAACCGGTCACGCCCGGTCACGTCCTGGTGGTTCCCCGTGCCGAGGTCGATCACTGGGAGCAGATGGACACCGCCGCGTTCGCACATCTCAGTGCGGTCGCGCAGAACGTGGGACGCGCGGTCAAGGACGCCTTCGACGCTCCCCGGATGGGTCTGCTCATCGCCGGCCTCGAAGTGCCACACGTGCACGTCCACGTCTTCCCGGCGCTGTCGATGCAGACCTTCGACCTCGCCAACGCGAACAAGAACCCCCGTCCCGAGGACCTCGACGCCGCGGCCGAGAAGATCCGCGCGAGCCTGCGTTCCCTCGGCTACGGCGAGTACGTCGCCGACTGACCCCACCGTCTGCAAACCCACCACTTTTCGGCAAACCCACACCCCTGCGAGGGGGTGGGTTTGCCGAAAAAGGGTGGGTTTGCGGAGAGCTCACACCGTCCGGTGGATCAGCAGGGGTAACACCGCGGTCGCGCCCGCTTCGCGGAGGGCTGCGGCGGCCAGGGTGATCGGCCAGCCCGAGCTGTTGGCGTCGACCACGAGCATCACGTTGCGGCCCGCGACGTCGGGCGGGTCGCCGAGATGGTCCCGCCAGTAGGCGGCTTCGACGGCCCCGGTCGCGTCGGCGGGTGGGTCACCCATGCGCACGGGGAAACTGCCGCCGTCGCGTTTTCCGACCTTCCGCAGGTGTTGGGCCAGAGTCTCGGCGAGTGCGGTGCCGGTCAGGCGTAGTGACACGATGACGTCGGCGCGGATACCGGTGTCGCGCACCCACGCGGACAGTGTCGCGACCGCGGCGTCGCCCAACTCGGCCACCGCTCGCTCGTTACCGTTGCGGGCGGCGGCGAGCACCTCGACCCACTCCGGGGCGTCGGCGTGGGCCAGGACGCGCCCCGGCGCGGCGAGCAGGTCTGCGGGAATTCTTCCGCGACGGCCGAATTCGCCGCCCGGCCACATCTTGCGCGGATCCAGGGTCTGCGCCTTGCGGCGGAGCGTCGACGTGACGGTGCGGACGGTCTCGTCGTCGACGGTGTCGGTGAGTCCGTCGCTGAGCGCGCCGCGGCAGACCGAGCATCGCCCGCAGTCCGCGGCCTGGGGATCGTCGAGCGATTCGGTCAGGAGCCGCATCAAGCAGGTGCGCCCCGCGATGTAGGCGCGCATGATGTCGGCCTCCCGGCGGCGTACGGCGAGAATGCCGTCGTAGTGCGCGGCGTCGTAGGTCCAGGGCTTGCCGGTGACGACCCACCCGTCGGGGGTCCGGTCGGTGACGCCGTCCACGGCCAGTTGCTTGAGCATCAATTCGATCCGTGTACGACGGAACCGGGTTGCGGCCTCGAGCTGCACCACCGACTGCGGCTCGTCCGCGGCGTCCAGGGCGCTGAGGAGGTCACGCATCTTGTCCGGGTCGGGGATCGTCGCGGTCGCGAAGTGATCCCAGATCCGGTCGTCGGTCTGCGACGCCAGGAGCATGACGACGGCATCGTCGAGGGCGCGCCCGGCACGACCGACCTGCTGGTAGTAGGAGACCGGCGACGGTGGTGACCCGACATGCACCACGAAGCCGAGATCGGGTTTGTCATAACCCATTCCGAGTGCCGACGTCGCGACCAGCGCCTTGACCTCGTTGCGCAGCAGTGCGTCCTCTAGTTCGTGGCGACGGTCGGCGTCGAGCTGGCCGGTGTAGGCGGCCACCTTGACCGCGTCGCCGTGGACGGCTCGGATGGCCTCGACCAGACGGTCGGCGTCGGCGACGGTCAGCACGTACACGATGCCCGAGCCCGGGAGGGCGGGCAGCGACTGCGCCACCCAGCCGTACCGCTGGACCGGCGAGAGTCCGTCGATGACGTTGAGGTGCAGCGACTTCCGTGCGAGCGGCCCGCGGAGGACCAGGGTCGGCTCGCCGGCGGTGCCGGCATCGAGCTGGGCGGCGACGTCGGCGGTGACACGCGCGTTGGCGGTGGCGGTGGTGGCCAGCACCGGCGTGGTCGGGTTGACGGTGCGCAGCACGTCCGCCACGCGGCGGTAGTCCGGACGGAAATCGTGACCCCAGTCGGAGACCGCGTGCGCCTCGTCGATGACGAGCAGACCCAGGTTGCCGGCGAGGGCGTCCAGGACTCGGCGGCCGAAGCCCGGATTGGCGAGCCGTTCGGGTGACACGAGCAGGACGTCGAGGTCGCCGGCCCGCAGCTGCGCCTCGATCGTCGACCACTCGTCGACGTTCGACGAGTTGAGCGTGGCCGCCGACAACCCGCCGCGGGCGGCTGCCGAGACCTGGTCGCGCATGAGGGACAGCAGCGGCGACACGATGAGGGTCGGCCCACCGCCACCGGCCCGGATGATCGCGGTCGCCGACCAGTAGACCGCCGACTTGCCCCATCCCGTCGCCTGGACCACCAGGACCCGCGCGCCGCGCTCGGCGGGGTCGACGGGGCGGCCGGCCAGCGCGGTCACGGCCCGGAGCTGATCCTCACGCAGCGCGGCACCCTCACCGGCCAGGCTGGTGATGACGCGGTTGGCGGCGGTCAGCTGATCCGGGGCGAGGGTTGCGGGCATGTGCCCAATGTAGTTGCGGCCTCGGACACGCCCCCGGTGTCCGTCCACACGCCCCGGTCAGGCGTTCACAGGAACCCGGCAGCTCGCACGCAGGGTGACGCGAGGCTGGGAGCCCACTGTGGTCCGCATGATCCCAGAAGCACCGCCGGGCACCACCGCGCAGATGTACACACTCACCGACACCTCCACGCCGAATCCGGTACTCGACATCGTCGTACCCGTTCACAACGAACAGGCCGACATCGCGACGTCGGTGCGTCGCCTCGCCGATCACCTGCGTCTGCACGTGCCTTACGCCTCGCGCATCACCATCGCCGACAACGCCAGCACCGACGACACCCTCGCCATCGCCGTCGCACTGGCGGGTGAGCTCGACGGCATGCGCGTCGTCCATCTGGAGCAGAAGGGACGCGGTCGCGCGCTGAGCGCGGTGTGGCAGCACAGCGATGCCGAGATCGTCGCCTACTGCGACGTCGACCTGTCGACCGATCTCAACGCCCTCATGCCGCTCATCGCCCCTCTCGTCTCACGGCATTCCGACATCGCGATCGGCACGCGCCTCAGCCGGTCCGCGCGCGTCGTCCGGGGACCCAAGCGCGAGTTCATCTCCCGCTCGTACAACCTGATGTTGCGTACCGCGATGGGGGCCAGGTTCTCCGACGCCCAGTGCGGGTTCAAGGCCATGCGGACCGACATCGCGCGCGAGCTGCTGCCGTTCGTCGCCGACACCGGCTGGTTCTTCGACACCGAACTCCTGGTCCTCGCCGAGCAGATCGGTCTGCGTATCGCGGAGGTGCCGGTGGACTGGGTCGACGACCCCGACAGCACCGTCGACATCGTGGCGACCGCGATCGCCGACCTCAAAGGTTGCGCGCGCGTGGGTCTCGCGCTGGCGATGGGTCGGTTGCCGATCGCTGAACTGCGCGAGTCCATCGGCCGGGACCGGGCCGCGGGACCGCAGCTCGACGGGGTGCCGACGGGCTTGGTCGGGCAGCTGGCGCGTTTCTGCGTGGTGGGCGTCGCCTCGACGCTGGCCTACGCGGTACTGTTCCTGGCCCTCCACTCCTTCCTCGGCGCCCAGATCTCGAATGTGGTCGCCCTGGCGATCACCGCCATCCTCAACACCGCCGCCAACCGGCGGTTCAGCTTCGGCATCCGCGGCCGTGACAACGCATTGCGCCATCAGCTCTTCGGTCTGGGCGTCTTCCTCTTCGGCTGGCTGGTCACCTCGGGTGCACTGCTCGTGCTCCACACCGTCGCTCCCGACGCGACCAAACACGTCGAACTCATGATCCTGGTGACCGCGAACCTGGTGGCCACGCTCACCCGGTTCATCGGTCTCCGCTGGGTGTTCCGCAAGGCGGCCGCCGACCGCACGGAGGTCGCCGCATGAGCACCACCCTCGTTCCACCGTCGAATTCCGTTGCACCCGAGAATCCCCCGGGAATCACAGGTCCGGCCTCCGGAAACACACGCTGGGAACGTCTCTCGCTGGCGCTGCTGCTGATCGGCACCACGGTCGGCTACCTGTGGAACCTGTCGATCAACGGATGGGCCAACTCCTTCTACTCGGCGGCCATTCAAGCCGGCTCGCAGTCGTGGAAGGCCTGGTTCTTCGGGTCCTCGGACATGGCGAACTCCATCACTGTCGACAAACCACCTGCCTCGCTGTGGATTCCGGGTCTCAGCGCGCGGATCTTCGGGGTGAACTCGTGGTCCATCCTGGTGCCCGAGGCGCTGATGGGCGTCGCCTCGGTGGCGCTGCTCTACCTGATCACCCGGAAGTACCTCGGCCACTGGGCCGGCATCCTCGCGGGAGCGATCCTCGCGGTGACACCGGTCGCGGCGATGATGTTCCGGTTCGACAATCCCGAGGCGCTGCTCATCCTGCTGATGATCGCGGCCGTCTGGTCGATGATGAAGGGGCTCGAGGACGGTCGCTGGCGGTGGCTGATCCTGACCGGGGTGTTCGTCGGATTCGGCTTCCTCACCAAACAGCTCCAGGTCATGCTGATCGTGCCGCCGCTGGCGGTCACCTACCTCGCCTTCGGCCCACGCGGGTGGTTGCGCCGGGTCGGGCAGCTGTTCGCCGCGCTGGGCGCGATGATCGTCAGTGCGGGCTGGTGGATTCTGGCGGTCGAGCTGTGGCCCGCGTCGTCGCGCCCGTACATCGGTGGCTCGCAGAACAACTCGATCCTCGAACTGACCCTCGGTTACAACGGCCTCGGCCGGCTCAACGGCAACGAGACCGGTGCCGTCGTGCCCGGTGGTGGCGGAAACGCCATGGAGGGCATGGGCGGTGGCATGGGTGGTCCCGGCGGCGGTGGCGGTGGCGCATGGGGTGAGACCGGCTGGCTGCGGATGTTCGAACCCGCGCAGGGCGGTCAGATCGCCTGGCTCATCCCGACGGGACTGCTTCTCGCCGTCGTGGCGCTCGTGCTCATCGGGAGGGCCCGGCGTACCGACCCGCGGCGTGCGTATCTGGTCGTCTGGGCGCTCTGGCTGCTTGTCACGATGGGTGTTTTCAGCTTCATGGCCGGGATCTTCCACCAGTACTACACCGCGGCACTGGCTCCCGCGGTCGCCGCGGTGGTCGCCGGTGGCGCCGCGGTGTGCTGGTCGCGCCGGGACCGGTTGTGGGTGCGGATCGCGCTGGGGATTTCAGTTGCGATAGCCGCGATCTGGGGCCATGTCCTGCTGGGCCGCACTCCCGACTTCGTGCCGTGGCTCCGGTTCGCCGTCCTCCTCGTCGGGCTCGCCGCGGCGGTGGCCATGGTCTTCGCCCGGCGTCGGAGCATCGCGGCCGCAGCCCTCGTCGGGGCCGTCATTGCCGGTCTGGCCGGCCCGGTGGCCTACACCGTGGACACCATCGCGACCGAGAGGAGCGGATCCATCATCACCGCCGGACCCCGGGTCGACGGCGAGTTCGGCCCCGGTGGACAGGGCGGCCCCGGTGGACGGGGAGGCCCGGGTGGACCTGCAGGTCGGGGCATGCCCGCGATGCCTCCGCAGGGCATGGGTGGTCCGGGCGGCCAGGGGATGCCCGGCATGACCCAGCAGGGCGCGGACGGTCGTGGCGGTGGGGGACTGCTGCGCGGGTCGACCCCCTCGGCGGCCGTCGTCGACACACTGAGTGCCGACGCCGGCGACTACACCTGGGTCGCCGCTGCCGTCGGATCGATGTCGGCCTCCGGGTACCAGCTCGAGACCGGCCACTCGGTGATGCCGATCGGCGGGTTCAACGGAAGCGACCCGTCGCCGACGCTCGCGGAATTCCAAGAGCTCGTCGCCGCGAAGGAGATCCACTACTTCGTCGGCGGCTCGGGTCCCGGCATGGGTGGTGGCATGGGCGGGAACTCGACCCAACCGTCGTCGCAGATCAGCACCTGGGTGCAGGAGAACTTCACCGCCGTCACCGTCGACGGCGTGACCATGTACGACCTCACCATGCCCACGAGCTGACCGGCTCGCTCACCGGCGAACGGCAGCAGGCGTCGTGCCCCGACGCCTGCTGCCCGTCGGCGTCCCGCTGTCCGGCGTCGACGACCGTTCGGTCGGCCCCGGGGAGCGACCGTTAGAGTCGTGGACGTGCGCGTACTCGTGATCGGCTCGGGCGGCCGCGAACATGCCCTCCTCATCGGTCTCCGGAACGATCCGGCGGTCACCGACCTGCACGTCGCCCCCGGTAACGCCGGCACCTCGTCGATCGCCACGAACCATCCCGTCGACGCCGTCTCCGGCGACGCGGTCGTCGCCCTGGCGCGTGAGATCGACGCCGACCTCGTGGTCATCGGTCCCGAGGTACCTCTGGTCCTCGGCGTCGCCGACGCACTAAGGGCCGACGGGATCGCCACCTTCGGCCCGAGTGCGCAGGCCGCACAGATCGAGGGGTCCAAGGCGTTCGCCAAGGACGTGATGGCGGCTGCGGGGGTCAAAACCGCCCATGCGGAGATCGTCGACAACCCCGCTCGACTCGACGCCGCTCTCGATCGTTTCGGACCCACCTGGGTCGTCAAGGACGACGGCCTCGCGGCCGGCAAGGGCGTCGTCGTCACCGAAAACCGCGTCATCGCCCGCGACCACGCCGCCGAGTGCCTCGAGAGCGGGCACCCGGTCCTGCTGGAGAGCTTCCTCGACGGGCCGGAGGTGTCGCTGTTCTGCCTCGTCGACGGCGAGACCGTGGTGCCGTTGCTCCCCGCGCAGGACCACAAGCGGGTCGGCGACAACGACGCCGGACCGAACACCGGCGGCATGGGCGCCTACACGCCGCTGCCCTGGTTGCCCGCCGAGATGACCGCGCGCATCGTCGACGAGGTCGTGAAACCCGTTGCCGCCGAGATGGTTCGACGCGGAATCCCGTTCTCCGGTCTGCTGTACGCGGGCCTGGCGATCGGGTCGGACGGACCCGCCGTCGTCGAATTCAACTGCCGCTTCGGCGATCCGGAGACCCAGGCCGTGCTGGCTCTGCTCGAATCCCCACTCGGACAGGCGTTGCACGCGACCGCGACCGGTACCCTCGCCGATCTGCCGCCCCTGCAGTGGCGCGACGGCGCCGCGGTCACCGTGGTGGTCGCGGCGGAGAACTACCCCGGCAAGCCGCGGACCGGCGACATCATCACCGGTGCCGACGCCGACGGGGTGCTGCACGCCGGCACCGCGCTCAACGACGATGGCGCCGTCGTCTCCTCCGGCGGACGGGTTCTCGCCGTGGTGGGCACCGGCGCCGACCTCGCCGAGGCCCGCGAGCAGGCCTACGCGCGCATCGCGAACATCAAGCTCCCCGGTTCCCACTTCCGCAGCGACATCGGCCGCAACGCCCTCGAGGGCCGGATCAGCATCTGAGCGAAACCCGGGTCAGACAGCCAGGTTGCGCCCGAGGAACTCGACCTGCTCGGGCAGGACGCTGCGCCAGTAGCGGTTGGTGTGCCCCCCGGCCGCGGTCCCGAAGGCGGCGGGCGGGCGGAGACCGGCGGCCCACTGGCGCGTGTAGGTGTAGAACTGGTCGCTCGAGCCGATGTTGATCAGCAGCGGGATCTTCGCGAACTTCGGCTGGGCGCCGAACAGCGAGTTGGCCTGATAGTCGGCGATGCCGTCGAAGGCGCGTGGCGGGAAGTTGCGCGGGTCGGCCCACATCGCGGGGGAGCTGACCGCCACCGCGGCGACGCGCGGCGACCCCAGCATCGCGGCCAGGCGCAGCGCGCCGTAGCCGCCCATCGACCAGCCGAAGAGCCCGATCCGCTCGGTCGACAGATCCAGGTCGGGGTTGCCGGCCAGCATCGGCAGGAATTCGTCGAGGATCATGGCGCCGCCGTCGGTGCCGTCGGTGCGCCGGTGGTAGTAATTGCGGCCGATGTCGGCGGCGGCGAGGGCGAACGGCGCGTTTCCGGCCTCGACGTACTGCTGCATCACCGTCTGCATCTCGAGCTTCGGTCCGAAGATCGATTTCTCGTTGGTGTTCAGCGCGTGCAGGACGACGACGACGGGGAGCCTGCCCGTGACCCCGTTCGGCCGGGCGACAGCCCAGCGGGTGTCGCGGCCGCCCATCCGAGTGGACCGGAAGCTGCCCGTGATCAGCGGCGGACCCCCGGTGACCGGCGGCGGCGAGGCCTCGACCGGCAGTTCGTCGTCGGCCCGGCCCTCCAGGTTGCGTGGCTGCACGGACGTCGGCGGGGTCGAGCTCGAGCACGCGGCGACCCCGAGCGCGGCGGCGCCGAGTCCGGCCGCCAGGACAGCACGACGACCGACGAGGGCGCGGCGGGTCTCGTCGGGACTGCTGCGGTCGTCGGGATCGCTGGTGGGTGGCGGCACTCGGGTCATCGAGTCAACAGGGTAATGGCCGACCCCCGTCTCGCGGCAACGGATCGGCGCCCGCCGCGCGCCGATGTGAGGAATCTGTCTCGTCCGCGGCGCGTACGACGGTCGTTCGCAGGACAGCGACCGCCGCAGATCTCAACCGTGTTGCCAGAATCCGGCATGGACCTCGCGTGCCGCGTCGAGGGCGACCGGACCACGGACGACGATCGGCCGGCTGCCTGCGTCGAAGATCCGGCGGCACGGCATCGCCAGTGTCGGATTCGCGGGGTCGTCGCCGGTCATCTCCCGCAGGTCGTCCTCGCCGAGTGCATAGACGACGGTGCCGATCCCGGCCCAGTAGATCGCTCCCGAGCACATGGCGCACGGTTCGGTGCTGGTGTACAGCGTCAGCTCGGCCCGGGTCGCGAGGTCGAGGTGCCCCACCGCCCGCACGACGTTGGTCTCGGCGTGCCCGGTCGGGTCACCCGCGGTGTCGACGGAGTTCATGCCTTCGGCCACGACGCCGCCGTCCGGCGCCACCAGAAGAGAGCCGAACGGATGATCCCCGCGGGCGCGGGCCTGGGCGGCGAGCTCGATCGCACGCCGGAGATGGATGTCGTCACGATCGTCGGGGGACATGTCCCCGATGGTCGCACGGTTCGCCACCGGCGACGCGGTCGGAGGACAGGGGCGGAGAAAGCCGCGGGGTCAGGCCTGCCCGACGAGTTCACAGCTGAAGTCGACGGGCCGCGCGCGTCGGTCGAACTCGACGTGTGCCACCGACTCGCCATCAGTGACGTCGCAGATCGGCGACCGCCCGCCGTCGGAACCGGTCCGCCAGCTGATGTGCCAGCCGCGCCGCGCGGCCATCCCGTGGATCGCCACCCGATGATCGTTGACCGCAAGAGATCTCATCACCGTCGGCATCGTCGTGGCGAAGTCGGCGAAGCTCGGTTCGGGGAGTGCGACGTCGTCGAGGAGGTACACCGCGAGTTCCCCGTCGTCGAGTCGTGCCGTCCAGTACGGACTGATCCCGGTGCTCTCGACCGCGGCCGCGGCCACGATGTCGATCGCCTGCGTCCGGTAGCCGGTGATCTGATCGCGGGACAGGTTGGGCGGCAACGGCACCCGGGGAACGGCGAAGTCGTCGACGCCGAATCGGGCACCGACGTCCCGTAGCGCGGATGCGGGACCGGACGGTTCGCCGCGGGGATGAGCCCAGCCCCACACGATCGCGTCCGTCTCGATCACCGCGATCAGGATGGCCCGCGAACGGAACGGATCGTGCTGGCCGTCCTGGCCGGGAGGGGATGTCGAGGTGAAGACGACGGCCCGCTCCGCCGGGTCGCAGCGCGCCTCGAAGTTCCCCAGCCGCTCGCGGAGGAAACCGGCGAACGCGACCTGTCGCAGACAGGTGTAGAGCGCCGCGTAATCGGCGACAGCGTGGAGGCCGTCGAACTGCATGCGCTCACGGTAACCGCGGGCATGGGCGTCGTACCCCGGTGTCCGATGTCCGACTGACGAGGCCGCCGGACCGCAGCCGGGAGCGTAGTGAGCGGGCGGCGTCGGTCCGCGCCGGGAGCACAGCGAGCGGGCGGCGTCGAATAGGACGTTCCTGGAGGTCAGCGGACTTATACGGGAATCCTCCTGCGCGTGCGCCGCTTTCGTGAAAGCGATACGACGGTACCGACCCTTTGGCAGCATGAACATCCATGATGACCTCGGCAGCGACACCGAAGGGTGCGCGGCGGCGGTCTCGATTGATCGAGGCTGCCGGTGAGCTGTTGCTCGAAGGCGGCTTCGACGCCGTGCGTCATCGTGCGGTGGCCGAGCGCGCGCAGCTCCCGTTGGCGTCGACGACCTACTACTTCGGCTCGCTCGACGACCTGATGGCCGAGGCCGCGGCCAACCTGTGTGCGCACGACGAGGCCGCAGTCTCCGCGCGCTGCAACGCTCTTCCGCGACGGCACCGGGGGAGCGCGGCGACGGCGGGCGTGCTCGCCGACGTCTTCGTCGGCTCCGACACCACCCTCCAGCAGCTGTCCGCGCGATACGAGATGATCGCGCTCGCGGCGCGCCACCCCCTCCTGCGCGACGTCGTCGCCGCGCGGGGACAGTCGCTGGCCCTCCATCACTGCGAGGTGCTGGTCAAATCCCACCGTGTCGCCGACCCCGTGCACATCGCGCAACTGATCGGCATCGAGGACGGTGCCATCGTCGGCGCACTCAGCCAGACCGCGGTGCGGCCCGTCGACGCCGTGCGCGACGCACTGCTCGACATCGTCGACGTCCTCGCCCCTCGGGAGTGACCCGCGAGGGCGAACCTCGTGAATCGGCCGCGTGGTCCGCGTGACGATGACACGATGGAGCGTCAGGTCACCAAACGGGGAAGGGGATCGTGTGTCGGGACGACGGTGGATTCTGGGGATCGGAGCCGCGCTCGGCGCGGCGGTGATGAGCACGACCGCACTGCTGGCCCCGTCGGCGCAGGCGGCGCCGGCCGGCCGGGTCGATGCGTCGGTCCCGCTCTCCTCGGCGGTGTACGGCACCGGCTGCACGTATCCGCTGACGGTCGCGGTCAACTCGTCCGGTTGGGTCGAGTTCTTCGAGGTCAAGGCGGGCCTGCCACCGCGCTTCGTGGGACGCGACCTGCCCCAGGGCGCGCTCGCCTCGACCACCTGGGTCCCGCACCGCATCGGCGACAAGTACCTGTATGCCGTGCAGAACGGGAAGGTCTCGCAGCCGACGTTCGTCCGCGTGCGGCAGGGATACGGCTCCAACGGGGCGTGCTTCGCCTTCTGAGGCCGACGGTGGTCCCCCCGCAGGTGGACCGCAAGTAGATGGCAGGTGGACCGAACAGGGGTTTCGGTTTGTCTCCGGCGGCAACCTACACTGGGCGGGTGTCGAAGCCCGCCATCGCCAACGTCCTGGCCAGCCGCTATGCCTCCGCCGACCTCGCCGAGCTGTGGTCGGCGACCACCAAGATCGAACTCGAACGGCGACTGTGGATCGCGGTGCTCAAGGCTCAGCGCGACCTCGGCATCGACGTACCGGCGGACGCCATCGCGGATTACGAGCGCGTCGTCGACCAGGTCGACCTCGCGTCGATCGCCGACCGTGAACGCGTCACCCGCCACGACGTGAAGGCCCGGATCGAGGAGTTCAACGCCCTGGCCGGTCACGAGCAGATCCACAAGGGCATGACCAGCCGGGATCTCACCGAGAACGTCGAGCAGCTGCAGATCCTGCGGTCACTCGAGCATGTCCACGCGCACGGGGTCGCGGTGCTGGCCCGCATCGTCGCCCTGGCGGCCGACTACTCCTCGACGGTCATGGCCGGGCGCAGTCACAACGTCGCCGCCCAGGCGACCACCCTCGGCAAGCGGTTCGCCTCGGCGGCCGACGAACTCATGATCGCGCTGACCCGGCTGCGCGAGCTCATCGATCGCTATCCACTGCGCGGTATCAAGGGTCCGATGGGCACCTCGCAGGACATGCTCGACCTGCTCGGCGGCGACGCCACCAAACTCGCCGACCTCGAGGACCGCGTCGCCGCCCATCTCGGGTTCGCGCGCTCGTTCACCTCGGTCGGCCAGATCTACCCTCGTTCGCTCGACCACGATGTGGTCTCGGCTCTCGTGCAGATGGCCGCGGCGCCGTCGTCGCTGGCCCACACCATCCGATTGATGGCCGGCCACGAGCTCGTGACCGAGGGCTTCCAGCCCGGCCAGGTCGGCAGCTCGGCGATGCCGCACAAGATGAACACCCGCAGCTGTGAGCGCGTCAACGGGCTCGCCGTCGTGCTCCGGGGTTACGGCTCGATGGCCGCGGAACTGGCCGGCGCGCAATGGAACGAGGGCGACGTCTTCTGCTCGGTGGTGCGCCGCGTGGCCCTGCCCGACGCCTTCTTCGCGATCGACGGACTGATGGAGACCTTCCTGACCGTTCTCGCCGAGTTCGGCGCCTACCCGGCGGTGATCGCCAACGAACTCGACCGGTACCTGCCGTTCCTGGCGACCACGAAGGTCCTGATGGCCGCGGTCCGCGCCGGTGTCGGCCGGGAGACCGCGCACGAGGCGATCAAGGAGAACGCCGTCGCCGTCGCACTGGCCATGCGAGAGGAAGGGCGGGAACCCGACCTGCTCGACCGGCTCGCCGCCGACGATCGTCTTCCGCTCGACCGGGCCCAGCTCGACGAGCTGCTGGCCGACAAGACCGCCTTCGTGGGTGCCGCCGAGCAGCAGGTCGCCGATGTGATCGCGGCCGCGGAGAAGATCATCGGGCAGTACCCGGACGCCGCGGGTTACACGCCGGCGCCGATTCTCTAGTACGTCTGTAGACCCTTCGTGACGCCCCTCCGCAAGCTCCGGGGCTCCTCAGGGATCGGGGTCATTCTGGCGCGGTGGCGTCGCCGTGCCCGAGCTGCCAGTCCGGTAGGGCGGTGTCGCGGACGCGCCGCTTGAGTTCGGGAGCGCCGGGGAAGCCGCCGTCACGCTTGCGTTCCCAGATCTGGATGCCGTCGACGTCGACGACGAACACGCCACCGGTGCCGGGGACGAGTGTCACCGAGCCGATCTCGGTGCCGAAGGTGTTCAGCAGTTCCGAGGCCATCCACGACGCTCGCAGCAGCCAGTTGCACTGCGTGCAGTAGGTGATGGTGATGTGCGGCTCGCTCATCGGTCCAGGATCGCAGACCCCGCGGCCCGGGGCCGGACGGGAGGTCCCTGCCGCCCCGCGTGGACACCTCACCCTCTAGGGTCGAGTCCATGCGTCCTGAACTGCAGTCCTACCGGCATCTGGCGTCGGGGAAGGTCCGCGAGATCTACGAGATCGACGCCGACACCCTGCTGCTGGTGGCGTCCGACCGGATCTCGGCCTACGACCACGTCCTCAGTCCCGCGATCCCCGACAAGGGACGCATATTGACGGCGATGAGCTTCTACTGGTTCGACGAGCTCGGGGTGCCCAACCACCTGGCCGGCGGGCCGACCGACGACCGAATCCCGGCGCGCGTGCTGGGCCGGTCGATGGTGGTCCGCCGACTGCCCATGGTGCAGGTCGAATGCGTCGCCCGCGGCTACCTGACCGGCTCGGGCCTGCTCGACTACCAGGCGACCGGAGCGGTGTGCGGCGTCGAACTGCCGGCAGGTCTGGCGGAGGCGAGCAAGCTCCCCGAACCGATCTTCACCCCGGCCACCAAGGCGGAGCAGGGTGAGCACGACGAGAACATCAGTTTCGAGCGGGTCGTCGAGCAGGAGGGGCAGGAGCTGGCGCAGGCGTTGCGGTCGGCCACACTCGACATCTACGCACGCGGCGCGGCGGTCGCCGCCGAGCGCGGAATCATCCTCGCCGACACCAAGTTCGAGTTCGGCCGCGGGGCCGACGGGGAACTCGTCCTGGCCGACGAGGTGCTCACCCCCGACTCGTCGCGGTACTGGGAGGCCGCCACCTACGAGCCGGGCAAGGTGCAGCCGAGCTTCGACAAGCAGATCGTACGGAATTGGCTCACGAGTGCGGAATCCGGTTGGGACAGAGCGTCCGACGAGGCGCCGCCGGAGTTGCCCGACGACGTCGTCGACCGCACGCGCCAGCGTTACATCGATGCCTACGAGTGGATCTCGCAGAAGTCCTTTGCCGACTGGCCCGACGCGGAGGTGATCTCGTGACCGAGGAGAAGACCGTGGCCGTCCACGACGCGACCCCGCCGGTCGCCAAGAAGGTGCCGACCGAGCGCACCCACCACGGCGACACCTTCGTCGACGATTACGAATGGTTGCGCGACAAGGACGATCCAGAGGTGATCGCCTACCTCGAGGCGCAGAACGCCTTCACCGAATCGCACACGGCCCAGCTGGCGGACCTGCGCGCGCAGATCTTCGACGAGATCAAGAGTCGTACCAAGGAAACCGACATGTCGGTGCCCAACCGGCGCGGCCGGTACTGGTACTACGGGCGCACCCATGAGGGCAAGCAGTATTCGACGTCCTGCCGCTGTCCGATCCGGTCCGACGACGACTGGACCCCGCCGGAGGTCGGCGACGACCCGCTGCCCGGCGAGGAGATCCTGCTCGACGCCAATGTCGAGGCCGAGGGCCATGACTTCTTCAGCCTCGGGGCGCTGACCGTCAGCGACGACGGGAACTGGCTGGCCTACAGCATCGACGTCGTCGGGGACGAGCGATACACCCTGCGCGTCAAGGACCTTCGCAGTGGCGAGCTGCTCCCCGACGAGGTGCGCGACACGTCGGGGGGTGCGGTCTGGTCGGCGGACGCCCGGCACGTCTTCTACTCGACGGTCGATGCCGCGTGGCGTCCGGACACGGTGTGGCGCCACGACATCGGCGCCGGCTCGGCCGATGTGAAGGTCTTCCACGAGCCCGACGAGCGGTTCTGGGTCGGGATGGGCACCACGCGAAGTGACAAGTACCTGGTCATCGGTGTCGGTTCCAAGATCACCTCGGAGAGCTATCTGCTCGCCGCCGACGACCCGACGGGTGAGTTCCGCAGTGTCGCACCGCGAGTCGACGGAGTCGAGTACAGCGTCGAACATGCGGTCATCGACGGCGAGGACTACCTCGTCATCGTGCACAACGATGTCCGGGACGGGCAGAAGGCGGAGAACTTCGCCATCGACCTCGCACCTGTCGACGATCCGTCGGCACGCCGGGAACTCATCGCGCACGACCCGCAGCGCCGTATCGAGGATCTCGACGCCTTCGCCGACTACCTGGTCCTGTCCTACCGCCGGGATGCACTGCCGCGGCTCGCGATCGCCGATCTCCGCCAGATCGACGGCATCCCGTCCGAGTCGGACTTCGCCGAGGTCACCTTCGATCAGGAGCTGAGTTCGGCGGGCCTCGGGGCCAACCCGGAATGGAGTGCCCCCAAGCTCCGCATCGGGTACGGCAGCTTCATCGAGCCGGCCGAACTGTTCGAGCTCGACGTCGCCTCCGGCGAGCGCACCCTGCTCAAGCGGCAGCCGGTCCTGGGCGGCTACGACCCGGCCGACTACGTGCAGTCCCGCGAGTGGGCCGTCGCCGAGGACGGCACCCGCATCCCGCTGTCGGTGGTGCGCCGCAAGGAGACCGACGCCGCCAAGCCCGCCCCGCTGCTGCTGTACGGCTACGGCTCCTACGAGGCGAGCATCGACCCGTACTTCTCGGTGGCGCGACTGTCGATGCTCGACCGCGGCATGGTGTTCGTCCTGGCCCACATCCGCGGCGGCGGCGAGATGGGTCGCCACTGGTACGAGAACGGCAAGGAACTCAGCAAGCGCAACACCTTCACCGACTTCGTCGCGGCGGCCCGTCATCTCGTCGACACCGGTTGGACGACACCGCAGCAGATGGTCGCCGAGGGCGGGTCCGCGGGTGGACTGCTGATGGGTGCGGTCGCCAACCTCGCGCCCGAGTTGTTCAACGGGATTCTGGCGTCGGTGCCGTTCGTCGACGCTCTGAACTCGATCCTCGATCCGTCCCTTCCCCTCACGGTGATCGAGTGGGACGAGTGGGGTGACCCGTTGCACGACCCGAAGGTCTACGAGTACATGAAGACCTACACGCCCTATGAGAACGTCGAGGCGAAGCCGTACCCGCCCATTCTCGCGCAGACGTCGCTGAACGACACCCGGGTGTTGTTCACCGAGGCGGCGAAATGGGTTGCGCGGCTTCAGGAGAAGTCCACATCCGACAACCCGGTCCTGCTCAAGACCGAGATGTCGGCCGGTCACGGCGGCGTCAGTGGACGCTACAAGCAGTGGGAAGAAGTGGCGTTCGAGCTGGCGTGGATCCTCCAGCAGTCCGGCGCACTCGACCGCACCGCTGGTTGAGTCCCCCTCCCGCTGGTTGAGTTCCCCTCCCGCTGGTTGAGTTCCCCTCCCGCTGGTTGAGCTCCCCTCCCGCTGGTTGAGCTTGTCGAAACCACGAAGCCCCGTTCGACCGAGTCGAACGGGGCTTCGTCGTGTGGTTTCGACAAGCTCAACCAGCAAGGGAGAGCTCGACCAGCAGGGCCGTCAGTGCATCATGATCGGACCGCGGTCCATGTCCTCTTCGGTGAGCGGCGAGGCGATCCTCTTGCGGGGCAGGAAGAACGCCGGGATCAGCGTGAGCACGATCAGCACCACCGCGATGGTGAAGGTGCTGGAGAACACGTCCGCCGCCGTCTCGAAGAACGACTCCGGCAACGGATCCGGCACTCCTGGGGGCAGCGGTGCGTCGGAGGTGTTGGCCATGATCGCGAGACCGGCCTCCGGTTTGCCGGCCAGACTGCTGGCGAGGATCACCGAGATGACCGCGGTGCCGATCGAGGTCGCCGACTGCTGGATCACGTTGAGCAGCGTCGAGCCGTCGGGGACCTGCGAGTTGCTGAGCGTCGCGAGGGCCGCGGACATGATCGGCATCATCGCCAGGCCCATTCCCAGGCCCTGCACGAACAGGGAGGCGCCGAGGAGCCAGTACGAGGTGTTCGCACCCAGGAACATGAATGTGCCCAGGCCCAACACGATCAGCACGATGCCGCTGACGACGAACTTGCCCGGACCCATCTTGTCGGTGAGACGACCGGCGATCGGCATGGTGATCATCGCGCCGATGCCCTGCGGCGCCAGCAGCAGGCCGGCGGCCAGCGTCGACTCGCCGCGCACGCCGATGAAGTACTGCGGGAACAGCAGTGCCGCACCGAAGAACGCGATCATGAACAGCACCATTGTGATGACCGAGACGCTCAGCGTGCGGTTGGCGAACAGGCGCAGGTCGAGGAGCGGGTTCTTCTTGCGCAGGGCATGGAAGACGAAGGCGACGATGAGGATCGCGCCCACGATGGCCGGCACCAGGACCCAGGCCGACATGAACGTCCGGTGCTCGGCGCTCGAGGAGATGCCGAACAGGAACAGTGCCAGACCAGGGGAGAGCAGCAGCAGGCCGACGACGTCGAAGGACGGTCGGCTGGTCTCGGCGTCGTCGCGCAGGACGATCCACGAGTAGACCAGGGCGACGATGCCGATCGGGACGTTGATCAGGAAGATCCAGTGCCAGCTGAGCTGCTCGATCAGGACGCCGCCCAGGATCGGGCCCGAGATGGGTCCGAGGAGCATCGGGATACCGAGAACCGCCATGACCGAGCCGACGCGTTCCGGACCGGCGGCCTTGGTCAGGATCATCATGCCGACGGGCATCAGCATGCCGCCGCCGAGTCCCTGGATCACGCGGAACGCGACGAGCATCCCGATGTTCGGCGCCAGCGCGCAGAGCACCGAGCCCAGCGTGAAGAGGACCAGCGAGACGAGGTAGACGCGCTTGGTGCCGAAACGCGAAGCCGCCCAACTCGACAGCGGGATCACCGCGGCCAGCGCCAGGGTGTAGCCGGTCGCCGTCCAGGCGGCACCGGCCGCGTCGGTGCCGAACTCCTGCTGGAAGGTGTTCTGCGCGACGGCCACCACGGTGACGTCGAGGATCGACATGATCGCGCCGAGCACGACCACGCCGGCGACCAACAGGACGTGTCGGTCCAGCTTGGTGTCCGGTGGGCCTTCGTGCAGGTGACCACCTGTGGATGAAGTCATTCGGGTGTTCCTATCGGTCGGACGAGATCTGTACAGGCCGCACCGACTCGCGCTCGAGGTGGAGGGCGGGAGTCTGGTGCGAACCCCGGGATCGAGGGTGTTCGGGTTCAGAGGCTGGTGACCAGGGCCGGCGCGCCGGCCCTCGGGGTCATGAGGCCCGGTGTCGGGTGTCGGCCGGCAGCCGGAAGTGGTCGACGTCGTCGTCGACGATGGGACGTAGCGCCGTACACAGGTTGTCCCGGAGTTCGGCGGGCAGACGGGCCACGAAGTCCTGGATGGTTCCGTGCTTCATTGCCAGGTGGGTCTCCAGGAAGCGCATTCCCGCGTCGGTGAGGGAGATGCGCTTGACCCGCCGGTCGGACGGATCCTCGCGACGATCGACGAGGCCCCCGCCGACCAGTTTGTCCACTGTCCGGCCGGCGGCCGCGAGTGACAGCTGTACCTGATCGGCGATCGCGTTCACCGACATCGGACCTGCCTGGCATCCGAGTGCCGAGAGGATGCGCAGCTGGGAGAACGTGATGTCGGTGGAGGCCAGACTTTCCAGTGCTTCCGGCCGGCTCAGGCTGGTGAGTCGGTCCAGGAATGCATTGAGCGCCGACGATGCGGCAGACACCGACTCATCGGCACCGCGGAAACCCATGCATTCTTCGGCCACCGGAAGATGCTAACGCAAATGCAACTATTGCAGAAACGCAAACAACGGTGACCTTGTGCATACGCGCCACGGTGCTGTGACCCACGTCTCGAAAGCTCCGCGGCCGGCGACGTCTAACCTGGCGTCCATGGCCAACATCAAGGACATCCCGGTTTCTGCCCTCGACGGTTCCGACGTCTCGCTGAACGACTTCGGCGGACCGCTTCTCGTGGTGAACGTCGCCAGCAAGTGCGGTCTCACGCCGCAGTACGCCGGCCTGGAGGAGCTCGCCAAGACATACGGGGACAAAGGGCTCACCGTCGTCGGAGTGCCGTGCAACCAGTTCATGGGGCAGGAGCCGGGTACTGCCGAGGAGATCGCGACCTTCTGCTCGGCGACCTACGGTGTGACCTTCCCGCTGCTCGAGAAGACCGACGTCAACGGCGACGGTCGCCACCCGCTGTACGCCGAACTCACCCAACACGCCGACGCCGACGGCGAAGCGGGCGACATCCAGTGGAACTTTGAGAAGTTTCTCGTCAACGCCGACGGCGAGGTCGTCAACCGCTTCCGTCCGCGCACCGAGCCGACCGACCCGACGGTCATCGCCGCCATCGAATCCGTGCTCTGAGGCGATTTGGCGCACCCGGTAAGCTGACCGGCGTGAACTGATCGGGGAGACACACCGATCAGGCGACAACCGACCAGCAGACATTGAGGAGCGGTCCATGGCGCGAGTGGTGGTCGACGTGATGCCCAAAGCCGAGATTCTCGACCCCCAGGGCCAGGCCATCGTCGGCGCCCTGGGTCGGCTCGGGTTCAGCGGAATCGGCGACGTCCGGCAGGGCAAGCGTTTCGAGCTCGAGGTCGACGACACGGTCGACGACACGACCCTCGAGCGCATCGCCGAAGAACTCCTGACCAACACCGTCATCGAGAACTTCAACGTCTCGCGCGTCGCGGAGTAGAGAGCAGCACATGACAGCACGTATCGGGGTCATCACCTTCCCCGGCACCCTCGACGATGTCGACGCCGCCCGCGCGGTCCGGCTCGCGGGCGCCGAGCCGGTCGCACTGTGGCACGGCGACGCCGACCTCAAGGGTGTCGACGCCATCATCGTGCCCGGCGGGTTCTCCTATGGCGACTACCTGCGGGCCGGTGCCATCGCCCGTTTCGCGCCGGTCATGGGATCGGTCGTCGAGGCCGCGGGCAAGGGGATGCCGATCCTCGGCATCTGCAACGGTTTTCAGGTCCTCTGTGAGGCCGGACTGCTCCCGGGCGCACTGACCCGCAACGAGGGCCTGCACTTCATCTGCCGGGACGAGTGGCTGCGTGTCGAGTCGAACACCACGGCGTGGACGACCCGGTTCGAGCAGGGCGCGGAGATCCTGATCCCCCTCAAGTCCGGTGAAGGACGTTACGTGGCGTCGGAGCGCAAGCTCGAGGAACTCGAGGGTGAGGGGCTCGTGGTGTTCCGGTTCCCCGAGCGGAACCCCAACGGTTCGTCGCTCGACATCGCCGGGATCTCCAGCCCCGACGGGCGGATCGTCGGCCTGATGCCGCACCCCGAGCACGCCACGGAGCCGCTCACCGGCCCCAGTGACGACGGCCTCGGACTGTTCTACTCGGCGATCGACTCGGTTCTCGCCTCCGCGTGAGAGCAGGCACGCCGATGAGTGCGTCCGCCAGGATTCCGACCAGTGCGACCGCGCGCGGGCTCGGCGAGTTCGTCGACGCGTCGCCGTCGCCGTTCCACGTCTGTGCGACGGTGGCACGTGAACTCGAAAACGCCGGGTACACGCGACTTTTCGAGGACCAGGAGTGGCCCGGAGGTGACCTCGACGCGCCGTCGGCGCGGCACTACGTGATCCGCGGCGGCTCGATCATCGCCTGGGAGACAGGGCCCTCGGGTGCCTTCCGCATCGTCGGCGGGCACACCGACAGTCCCAACCTGCGGCTCAAGCAGCATCCGGACCGCTCGTCGGCCGGAGTCGCGATGGTCGCGCTCGAACCCTACGGCGGTGCGTGGCTCAACTCCTGGCTCGATCGCGACCTCGGCCTCTCCGGCCGTCTCGCGTACCGGTCGGGAAACTCGGTGGCGCACACGCTGGTCCATGTCACCGAGCCGGTGGTGCGGGTGCCCCAGCTCGCGATCCATCTGTCCGAGGACCGCAAGGGCGTCTCGCTCGATCCGCAACGGCATGTCAACGCCGTGTGGGGGATCGGTGACGAGGTTCCCGATGTCCTGGGCTGGGTGTCGGAGTATGCGGGGATCGATCCGGACGCGGTCCTCGGCTGGGAGCTCATGACCCACGACGTCGCACCGTCGGCGATCATCGGTGCCGACGGAAATCTGCTCAGCGCACCCCGTTTGGACAACCAGGGCACCTGTTACACGGGTTTGCGCGCATTGCTCGACGCCGGGTCGTCGAATCACACGAAGATGCTGGTCCTGTTCGACCACGAGGAGGTCGGCAGCGGTTCCGAACGCGGTGCCGCCTCGGACTTCCTGGGCTCGGTCTGCGAACGAATCGTCTTGGCGCGGGGCGGATCACGCGAGGACTTCCTGCGGGCGATGGCCGCGAGTGTGTGCCTGTCGGGCGACATGGCCCATGCGACCCACCCGAACTATCCCGAACGGCACGAACCCGGCCACCGCATCTCGATCGGCGGCGGCCCGGTGCTCAAGGTGAACCAGAACCTGCGCTACGCGTCGGATGCGGTGGGAGAGGCCGTCTTCGCGCTCGCATGCGACGCCGCGGGCGTCCCGATGCAGCGGTACGTCCATCGGGCGGATCTGCCGTGCGGGTCGACGATCGGACCGATCACGGCATCGCGCACGGGTCTCACGACGATCGACGTCGGCGCGCCACAGCTGGCGATGCACTCCGCACGCGAGCTCATGGGTGCCGACGACGTGCCGATGTATTCGGCTGCGCTGCAGGCGTTCCTGACGCAAGGCTGAGGTCCTGGCGCCCGAGCTGGTGCCTGCTCCCTGAGGAGCGAGCTTGCGAGCTGGTGCCTGCTCCCTGAGGTGCGAGCGGGTGGCTGCTCCCTGAGGAGCGAGCTTGCGGGCTGGTGCCTGCTCCCTGAGGAGCGAGCTTGCGAGCGTCACGAAGGGTTTCGCAGCCTCGGTCGCCGACCCTTCGTGGCTCGTCGCTTGCGCTCCTCGCACCTCAGGGGGCAGAGGTGGGGGGTCGTCGCTTGCGCTCCTCGCACCTCAGGGGGCAGAGGTGGGAGGTTGTCGCTATCGCTTCTCGCACCGCAGATGGTGAGGCGGCACAAAGCTGCGTTTCGTAACCGACAGACTTCAACTCGACTCCCAGACTTCGATCGAAGTCCATCGGTCGAGTTGACGTCTGTCGGTCACGAGCCCGAGCGCCGAGCCCTGCGCATCGTCGGCGTCGCCCCTGTGTCGTTGCTGTGCGTGACTCCGCGGGCCGCTGTGTCCCAACTCCGGAACGGCCGATCTTCCAGTTCTTCCGGACCAGGTGCGAGGAGAGCGCGATCAGTACTCGCGGGCGAAACCGAGGACTTTGTCCACGTAGTCCATCGAGTTGTTGTACCGCAGCACCGCCGTCACCAGCGAGGACGAGTCTCGCAGGTCGAGGTCTTCGTCGCACAGGTAGTTCGCGGTGGTCAGCGCGGCGTCGAAGATGTTCTGCGGGTCGGACTTTCCGTCGCGATTGCCGTCGGCGGCGTACATCTTCCATGTCGACGGCAGGAACTGCATCGGGCCGACCGCGCGGTCGTAGACCGGGTCGCCGTCGAGTTGGCCGCCGTCGGTGTCACCGATGACCTGGTTGCCGGCGAGGGACCCGTCGAGGCGCGGACCGAAGATCGCACTGCGCAGCACGCCGTCGGGGTTCACGTTGCCCTGATCGGCGTGATGGGACTCGACGCGACCGATTCCGGCGATGACCTTCCAGTCGATGCCGCAGCGCGGGTGGGCGCTCGTGACGGCCTTGGCGGCCGAGGAGTACGCGTCGTAGTTGGTCACCGGGACCGCGCCGGTCGTGACGCTCGCCGGGCGGACCGGGGGCGGTGGGGGCGTCGGCGCGATGGGGTGGGCCCGGACGGCAGGCGTCACGGCGGGTGGTGTGGTGGCCTCGGTCGCGGACTGGGGCGACTGGGGCGCCGACACAGGCGTCGGGGCCAGTGTCTGACCGGAGAGCTCGGCTCCGGCGGTGGCCGCGCCGGCCAGAACGCCGACCGGCAGGAGGGCGGTGGCCCACAGCGGTGTGCGGGACCTCTTCCGTGGCTTGGAGTGCTTACCCAAAACTGATCGACCTCGCGTGTACATCTCGTGGCTCGTGCTTGCGGAACCGAGCCGACCGTACACGCGGCCGTGAGCAAAGCGTTATCTTGTCGTAACCGAAACAGGTCTGTACGGGACGACGTTTTCGTGTTTGTGCAGGTAAGGCCCGAAGCTCGAGCGCGCCTGTGAAACGGCCCACACGATGGTTGATGGCGGGACGATCGGGGCAGCGGCCGGGGTCAGTTCGGGCGCAGCATCGACAGGGTGCTGCCCTCGCTGACGACGATGTATCCGTCGACCACCCGGACGAGACCGGGGGAGGACAAGCCGCGTTCCCACGCCGCGGTGTTGCCCGGGGTGAGTCCGGTCAGCAGCCCCTGATTGACAAGGACCATGGTGGTGCCGCTGGACCCGACGCACCGCGGATTGGCGAGGATCGGTTGCTGCGGACCGGGCGGGGGCCCGCTGCCGACGTGTGCGCCGTCGGCGAGCGCGTACGTCGTCCGTGAACCGTCGAGGCGGCCGAAGTTGACGAGGGAGCCACAGGCGACGGCATTGGCCTTGGACAGTTCGCCGTCGCGGATCTGCCACAGCGCCCTCGCTTGCGCGGGATCGCGGACCTCGTACTGTCCCTCGGCGGCGAACACCCGGTTCGCCGCGTTCAGGACGGGCAGGGTCGACGGTCCCGGCAGCACGCGCAGGCCGTCGGCCTCCGCGACCGGATCGGCGTCGACCCGCCCGTTGACGGTGGCGTAGGTGACCACCTTCTCCTCGCCGTAGGCCTGGTGGTCGACGGTCACTCCGGTCGGGTAGAGCTTGATCGCGCACTGGTCGCAACCGATGCGGTCCTCCCCGGTAGCCGGGTTGACCAGGTGCTGGCTGGCATCGGCGGTCTTGATGACGACGATGTCGCCGGATACCTCGATGCCGACGACCGGTGCCGCGAAGGTCCGTGCCCAGATGTTGTTGCCGGCCGGGGTGTTCAGCGTGACCTGGTGCCCGACCCGGTTGACGCGCAGGAAGTCGGTGCCGAGACCCTCGACCGCCTTGGTGTCCAGATACTCCGCGGTGCGGGTCGGGACCCCGTCGTCGTCGACGAGGTAGAAACCGTCGTCGAGCGGGGTGCCCAGCTGTACCGCGCAACCGACCTGGCCCGCCTCGTTGACCGCGCAGTCGCCCTGCCCCGCGTTGATGGGGCTGTCCCACAGCAGTTTTCCGGTACGCCGGTCCACCATCACGAACGAGCGTCCCAATCCGGACGGATACGTGATGAGCCAACCCTCGTCGGAGGTGTCGGCGACCTCGATGGTGACCTCACCGACGTAGTCGGGCAGGTCCTCCTGGCCGACGATCGTCCAGGCGGTCCCCGGCTCACGTTCGTATCCGCGCAGCTCGCCGTAGGCGTACTCACCGTCGTCGGTCCGGGCGTCACCGCTCGCGAGCACCACGCCACCGGTCACGACCAGCGCGGCGCACAGGACGAAGACGATGGTCCCGATGCCGAACGGCAGACGCGCGGACAGGGCCCGGACGCGAGGGCGAGAGGACATGGGTAAGAGTCAACCATGACGGCGGTGGCCGCTCCGGAGTCGGGATCCGGACGGCGGAGCAGGAAATCCGCCGGTCGGGTCACGGTTTTCGCCTCGCGAGATGCTGAACTGTTCCCATGGATCTGCTGCGCGAGGTGTTGGTGACCCTGACGATCGTGACCACCGGGCTCAGCGCCGGTGTGCTGGCGGGATTCGGCTACGCCGTGATCCCGGGTCTGACCCGGGCCGGTGCCGACGTCGCGGTCGCGGCCATGCAACGGATGAACAGCGCCATCCTCAACCCGCTCTTCGCGGTGATCTTCGGCGGCGGTCTGCTGTTCGGCGCGCTGACCGTCTGGCTCGGTTGGGGTTCGGGTCTCCGGTGGTGGGCCTTCGCCGCAACGGTCCTCACCGCGCTCGGCATCGTGATCACGATGGTCGTCAACGTCCCCGCCAACGACCGTCTCGACGCCGCGGGTGATGTCCGCGGAGACGAGGCGGAGAGGGTCTGGTCGCGGTTCACCGCCGTCTGGGTGCCGTGGAACGTCGTGCGCTCCCTGCTGACCGCCGCAGCGATGGTGGTGCTGATCGTCGGGCTGTTGGTGGGCTGATGCCGTGTTGCTTCCTGCGCGTGCGGGTGGGTGCTCAGAACAACTGACCGAGGTAGAACTGCCCGCCCTGGTCGTCGGCGCATCGCGCGGAGACGCCGTACGGGGCGGTGCTCGGTTCCTCCAGTACCGTCCCGCCCGCGGCGCGGACGCGCTCGACCGCGGCGACGACGTCGTCGGTCGTCCACATCGGCACGGCGACCGGGCGGTCCGCGCCGCCCGCGAGACCGATCTGCGGTCGGGAGTCGTCGACCTCCCAGCCGTCGTCGACGCGACCGCCGTAAAACGTCCAGCCGAGCACCGAACCGTAGAACTCGCGGAACCGTCCGCTGTCGGGCGTCAGCACCGTCAGGTAGGTCATGGCTCCGGGTGCGCGCGGGTGCGCCTCCGGCCGGGTGTCCTCCGGGTCGGAGGCGAAGACCGCGAATCGGACGCCCTGATCATCGACGGCGTCGACGACGCGGTGTCCGTCGGGACTGGAACCGAACGTCCCCTGTCCGCCGGCCGCGACGATGCGCTCGTGGGCGGCCTCGAGGTCGTCGACGGCGTACGCGCAGAACATCGTCGGGGCGCCCGGGGTCTCGAAGATGCCGAGGCGATGACCGACGTTGATGACACGCCGCCCCTGTGAGTCGAACTCCCAGCCGAGGACGTCGCCGTAGAAGCGCCGGGCACGGGCGGCGTCGGGCGTGTTCAGGGACATGAAGCCCACGTCGCCCTGGCGGATCACCGCGGGGGTCGTGGCCTTCGACGGCCCGCTCAGCATCCAGCGGTGCCCGAACGGGTCGACGACGACCGCAGTGCGGGTGCCGTGGGCTTCGTACGGCTCGCGGGTCACCGCGGCTCCGGCGCGGGCGGCGCTCGAGACCGCATCGTCGGTGTCGTCGACGGCGACCATCAGGCTGACCGAAACCTGCCCGGGGGCGGGCGCGCGGAGTCCGAGATCGGGGAACTCGGCGGCGAGATAGACCGCGCCGCCGCCCAATTCGAGTTCGGCGTGGCCGATCACGCCGTCGGCCATGACGATCGGTTCGCCGCGCAACCGTGCGCCGAACGCGTCGACGTACCAGTCGATCGCGGCCTGCGGTTCGGCCACGACGAGATACGGGAGGGCGCCGGGGCGTTCCACCACCGGTTCTCCTCGGGAGGGCGCAGCGGACGGGGCGGTCTCCGATGCATCGAGTTGTGTTGCGGTGGCCATGACGACTCCTTCGGGTAGGTTCGCGCCGCGCTCGAGGCGATCACGCAGCGCGGCGGCGAAATCGCGGTCGGGACGAACGGGATCGTCGAAGCCCGGCGTGCGCGCCGCGTTCAGGACGTGCAGCGGATCTCGCGTCGCGTCGAAGCGCGAGCTGTTCCGGGTACTCATGCGTGACCTCCTCTCCCGCTGGGCTGGGGTTGTGTTTCGGGGTAGGCGGCACGGAACGCGCGCTTGGCCCTGGTGAGAAGTGCCTCGGTCGCGCCGACCGTGCGGCCCAGGATCTCCGCGCACTCGCCGACGGGGAGATCGTCGACGTAGCGCAGCGTCAGCACCGAACGATGGACCGGCGACAGCTGGCCCAGGGTGTGATGGGCGACCATCCGGTCGAGTTCGGTGTCCCACGGATCGTTGCCGCGGTCGGGTGGATTCTCGACGGGCTCCGGGGTGCGCTGGGCGCGTCGCCAGTGATCGGCGAGCTTGTGCCGGGCGATCCCGATCAGCCACCCGGTGGTCGGTTCGGTGTCGCGTCGTCGTCGGACGGAGTCCATCGCGGCCAGGAAGGTCTCCGAGGTGACGTCCTCGGCGGTGCGACGATCCGGGCAGCGGCGCACGACGAAGCCGTACACCTCTGGCAGTGCCTGGTCATAGACTGCCAGCAATCCCTCTGGTCCCCGGGTCGAAGAAACCGGTTGGTCGCTGCTCACACCTTCATCGTCGTGGCTGGACGCGACAATCCGACGGGTGTGGAGGAAATTTCTTCGCGGGACGGACAGTCAGGGCGACGTGAGGTCCCCGACGGTGAGCTCGACGATCTGGTCGGCCACGGCCCGCGGCTGGTCGAGCGACACGAAGGTCCGTGCGTCGGGAACCTCGACGAACGGCGCGCCGCCTGGGAAGGCAGCGGCCAGCCGGCGTCCGTGCGCCGGGGTGAAGCATCGGTCGTCGCGTCCCCAGACCAGGCGGACCGGAAGGTCGACACCGGACATCCGTGGGGTGATCGTCGCCAGTTCGGCCGGACTGATGCCTCGGAGGAAAGCGATGAAGTCGTCGCGGATGCGCGCATCGGTCTGCAGCGGCTCGAAGACCGAGCCGGTGAGTTCGGGGTCCGGGTCGTTGAGCAGCAGGCCGGCCCCGAGTGCGGAATGGCGCAGTGCGCGCAGTCGCATCGCCTCGGCCAGAGGCTTCAGCAGCCAACGGTGCTTCATCAGTGCGAAGTACAGCCGGAACGGCTGGGGTGGGAACAGATCGAACGCATCGCAGTTGGTGAACACCAACCGGCTGACGAATCGCGGGTCGTCGTCGAGCGCGAACTGGGTGATGGCGCCGCCGGAGTCGTTGGCCACGAGCGTCGCGGCGGACAGGCCGAACCGGTCGACGAACTCCCGCAGGAGCCGGCCCATCCCGCGCGGCGAGCGGTCCGCCCCGGGCCCGAGCGGAATGCGATGGGAGCCCAGGGGCATGAGGGGGACCAGGCACCTGAACCCGCGTTCGGCGAGCAGGAGCGCGGTCGGTTCCCACAGGCGATGATCGACGACGGCGCCGTGGACGAAGACGATCGGCGGATGCGCGGACTCCGCGCGCCCGTATGTGGCGTACTCGAGGACGCCGGAGGGCAGTTCGACGCTCGGAAGTGTGGTGGGTGGGGGTGTGGCCGCCCGCGGTGCAGTTGCCATGGCGAGACCCGCTTCTCGTAGACTCAGATAACTTACGAACACTGAGTATGAAAGTTACGTGCAAACTGTATGAAAGTCAATCGTCGTACCCAGGCGGAGCGGACCGCGGCCACCCGCGCGGCGCTGATCGCCGCCGGACGCAAACTCTTCGGTGAGCGCGGTTTCGCCGACGTCGGCACCCAGGAGATCGTCGCCGAAGCCGGTGTCACGCGCGGTGCGCTGTATCACCAGTTCGACGACAAGAAGGGGCTCTTCGTCGCCGTCTACGACGACGTGGAGCAGTCGATCGTCGCGCAGATCGCCGCGGACGTCGGCGAACGGGCCGGTGACGATCCGCTCGCCGCGCTCAAGTCGGGCATGCGCCTCTTCCTGCGGCTGTGTACCGAGCCGGAAGTGCACCGCATCACTCTGGTCGAGGCGCCGTCGGTGCTGGGCTGGAGCGAATGGCGCGCTCGCGGTGAAGAATTCGGCTTCGCACTCGTCGAGGGTCTGATCGCGGCGGCGATCGCGACGGGGCAGGCGGTCGAGCAGCCCACCCGCCCGCTGGCCCATGTCGCGATCGGCGCTCTCGATGAGGCGGCGCTCTACGTCGCCGCCGCCGACGATCGCGAGGCCGCCACCGAGCAGGTGGCCGCCGTCCTCGAGCGGATCGTCGACTCCTTCGCGACCTAGTTCTGCGTCAGTTGTCCGCGCGCACCAGCTCGGCGCAGCGCTCGCCGACGAGCATGACGGTGAGGTTCGGGTTCACCGTGGTGTGCTCGGGAAACACCGACGCGTCGGCCACGCGCAGGCCCGCAACGCCTTTCACGCGCAGCTCGGGGTCCAGCGGCGACAGCTCGTCGTCGGGCGGGCCCATCCGCACGGTACCCACCGGGTGGTAGACGGTGTTGTGCGTCCGGGTGATGTAGTCGGCCAGTTCGGCGTCGCTCGTCGTGGCGGGACCGGGATACAGTTCGCGCGCGATCCACGACGCCAACGGTTCGGCCGCGGCGATCTCGCGGGCCTTCCGCAGGCCGGCGATCATGATCCGCATGTCGTAACCCTCGACGTCGGTGAAGTACCGGGGGTCCACCCGCGGCTTGTCGCGAAAGTCGCGGGAGCGCAACGCAACCGTGCCCCGTGACCGGGCGTGCGTCACGTTCGGCGTCAGGCAGAAGGTGTTGTCACTGGTCGGGTAGCCCTGACGAAGTGTGTGCATGTCGAAGGGCACACTGCCGTAGTGCATCATCAGGTCCGGCCGGGTCAGACCCTCGTCGATGGTGGTGAAGACGCCCGCCTCCCACCACTGGGTCGACTCGCGTGTCATGGGCTTCGTGGTCTCGAACCCGATGACCCCCTCGGGATGGTCCTGGAGGTGTTCACCGACCCCGGGTGCGTCGACGAGCGCCTCGATCTCGTGCTCGCGCAGGTCGTCGGCGGGCCCGATTCCGGAGAGCATCAGCAACTTCGGAGAATCGATCGCGCCCGTCGAGACGATGACCTCACCCCGGGCCTCGATCCGTGTGGTGCGACCGAAGGCGTTGTCGGTGATGTCCACGCCCACGGCGCGCAGCTCGCCGTCGACCCTCTCGATGACCACGCGCTTGGCCCATGATCCGGTACGGACGGTGAGATTCGGGCGGTCGAGGTGCGGATGCAGGTAGCTCACCGACGACGAGGCGCGCACTCCGTCGGGCCGTCGGTTGATCTGGAAGAAGTTGGCGCCGTTGACGATCGTGGAATCGCTGTTGAACTCGACGCGGGGGATGCCGACCGACTCGCACGCATCGAGTAGGGCGAGGGCGCACGGGTCCTTCGGCGGCACGCTCATGACGTGGACGGGTCCGCTGCGACCGTGGTGTGCGCCCGGCGCGTCGTTGGTCTCGATCTGCGGATAGAGCCGGTAGAGCTCCGCCGAACCCCACCCGGCGCAACCGAAGTCGCGTTCCCAGGAGTCGAGGTCTTCCCGCGGGGCCCAGAAGGCGATGCAGCTGTTGTGCGAACTGCACCCGCCGAGGACCTTGGCACGGGCGTGCCGCATGAAGTCGTTACCGTTCTCCTGCGGCTCGATGGGATAGTCCCAGTCGTAACCGGATTCGAGGAGATCCATCCATCGGTCGAGTCGCAGGATCGCGTCATCGCCGACATCGGAGGGACCCGCCTCCAGCAGGCACACCGAGATCGATGGGTCCTCCGACAGCCGCGACGCGATCACGGCACCCGCCGAGCCGCCGCCGACGACCACGTGGTCGTAGGTCTCGCTCATCGCCGATCCCCTCGGTCGCCCGACCGGTCCGCGAACCAGCCGGTGACACCCGGTCTGAGGTTCTCGTAGACATGCTTGGCCTCGCGGTACTCCGCCAGCCCCGACGGCCCGAGTTCCCGACCGAAACCGGACTGGCCGTACCCGCCCCACTCGGCTTCGGGCAGATACGGTCCGAAGTCGTTGACCCACACCGTTCCGGCGCGGATCCGTCCGGCGATGCGACGGGCGCGCGCCGCATCGGCCGACCAGACCGCCCCGGCCAATCCGTAGACGGTGTCGTTGGCCAGGGTCACCGCCTCATCCTCGGTGGTGAAGGTCTCCACGGTGACGGTGGGCCCGAACGCCTCGTCGTGCACGCAGGCCATCGACCGGTCGGCGTGATCGATCACGGTGGGCGGATAGAACCACCCGTCGTCGAGGCGGCCCGATCCCGCATCGCCCGTCGCGAATGCGCCGCCGGTACGGATGACGGCACCGTCCGCCCGGGCCTGTTCGACGTAGGCGTGCACCTTGTCGCGGTGTGCCGCCGAGATGAGCGGACCGGTCTCGGTGCCCTCGGAGTAGGGGAGGCCGAGACGGATTCGCTCCGCACGGTGGACGAGTTCGTCGACGAAGCGGTCGTGTGCGGATTCCTCGATGATGAGCCGTGCGCCCGCCGAACACACCTGGCCGGAGTGCAGGAACGCGGCGTTGAGCGCGTTGTCGACCGCGGCGGCGAGCAACTCGTCGGTGGCGCAGGCGTCGGCGAACACCACGTTGGGGTTCTTGCCCCCGAGTTCGAGTGCGACCTTCTTCACCGTCGCCGACGCCTCGCGGGCGATGATCCGGCCGGTCACGAGTCCGCCGGTGAACGAGACCAGGTCGACGTCGGGATGCGAGGACAGGGGCGCCCCGGCCACGGCCCCCGCTCCCAGGACGAGGTTGCCCACGCCTGCCGGGAGACCGACCTGCTCGAGGGCCTGCATCAGCAGGATCGAGGTGTGTGGGGTCAGTTCGGCGGGCTTGAGGACGAAGGTGTTTCCCGCCGCGAGTGCCGGCGCGACCTTCCAGGCCGCCTGCAGCAGGGGGTAGTTCCACGGTGTGATCAGCCCGCAGACGCCGACCGGTTCGTAGACGATGCGGGAATCGGCGTCGGGGGAGCCGGTGTCGACCACGCGGCCGGCATCGGTCGCCGCGAGTTTGCCGAAATACCGGAAGCAGTGGGCGATGTCGGCCATGTCGAGGTCGGACTCGTACGGCCGCTTACCCGTGTCGAGGGTCTCGGCCCGGACGAATTCGTCTCTGCGCTCGTCGATCTGATCCGCGACGCGGAGGAGGAGGTCCCCACGCTCGGCGGCGGGTGTTGCGCTCCACTCGCCGGCGTCGAACGCGCGTCGTGCCGCCGCGATCGCGGCCTCGGTGTCGGCCACGCCGGCCTCGGACACCGTGCCGACGACCGAGTTGTCTGCGGGACAGCGGATCTCGCGGGTCTCGCCGGAGACGGCCGATTGCCACCGGCCGTCGATGTAGAGGGTCTCGCTCATCGAGCCGGTGCTCCTTCGGAACTGCTGTCGGGGATGTCCGTGTCGCTGTCGGGCACGGTACCCTCGCCGGCGCCCGGATCGGGCTCGGGGTCGTGGTGATCACCGGCGGCATCCCGCAGGTGCAGGTATCCGAGATGGCGTTCGTACTGGTCGAGTATGTCGCCGATGATCTGGTCGCGGGTGTACCCGGTGAGCGAGTAACCCTGCGACCCCTCGGTGAGGTACACCTCGCAACGGAAGTAGCGATCGTCGGAACGCTGCGTCCGGACCGCGTAGGTCGGGGTCGGGGCCGAGACCGGCCACACGCAGTACTCGAAGCGGGGGACCTCGGCGAGTTCGACGACCAGGCGCGGAGACGGCAGACCCTCGTTCTCGGCCGACTCGTCGACGGTCGCGGTGACCCCCTCACGACCGAACTGTTCGGCGACCTCGGTCATCGCCGGTACGACGTTGGCGCCGATGAACTTTCGGGTGGCGGTCGGGCCGGGGAAGCGGAGGGTCCCGATGAGTCGTTGCCGCCAGCTGCCGTGTTCGGTGGGGCCGCGCCCGACGGCGATCACCTTCGGCAGGGTCGTCCGGAAGCTGTCGAGTTTGACCGATTCGCTGCGGACGGCACGCAGCAGGGAGATGCCGATCAGCCCGAGGACGAAGGAGAACGGCAGGCCCATGATCACGGTCGCGGCCTGCAGGGTCAGGATGGACCCGTCACCGCCGCCGGCGAACAGCATCGACAGCGTCAGCAGGCCGATCGCCACCGACCAGAAGACGCGCAACGGGCGCGCGCAGTCGGCCATCGGGTCGTCGAGGCGACTGGTGAAATTGCCCATGACGAGCGAGCCGGAGTCGGCGCTGGTCACGTAGAAGAGCAGGCCGGTGATCGTCGCGATGCCGATGAGCAACGTCGAACCGGGGTATTGCTCGAGCAGCGAATAGAACCCGGCTTCGGGTGTGGAGGCGGTCGTCTCGGCGAAGTCTGCATCGCCGCGCGCCACCTGCAAGGCGCTGTTGCCGAAGATCGAGATCCACACCAGGATGAAGCTGAACGGGACCACCAGGACCCCGAAGATGAACTGGCGCAACGTGCGTCCGCGTGAGATGCGGGCCAGGAAGAGTCCGACGAACGGGGCCCAGGCCACCCACCAGGCCCAGAAGAAGAGGGTCCAGCCGTCGACGAAGGCGCGGGCGTCGTTGCCGGGCGGCGGATTCACCTGATCCCAGGCGAAGGTGTCGAGGGTCCGGTCGGCGAAGGTGGACACGTAGTCGCCTGCGTTCTGGACGAGCCCGTTGAGCAAGAAGTCCGCATCCTTGGCCACCGTGATGTAGACGAGCATGCAGATCGCCAGGATCACGTTGATCTCGGAGAGGCGGCGGATGCCCTTGTCCACGCCGGAGGTCGCCGACGCCGTCGCGATCACCACAGCCAGCACGATGAGGCCGATCTGGGCCGCCTTGCCCTGCTCGATCCCGAAGATCTCGTTCAGCCCGAAGTTGAGCTGGACGACCCCGATACCCAAGGACGTCGCGATGCCGAAGATGGTGCCGAGCACGGCCGCGACGTCGATCGCGTCGCCCCAGCGGCCTTCGACACGTCTGCCGAAGACCGGGTACAGGGCCGCCCGGATCGTCAGCGGGAGGTTGTGCCGGAAGGCGAAGTAGGCGAGCGCGCCACCCATGAGCGCATACATCGCCCAACCGGTGACCCCGTAGTGGAACACCGTCCACGTGACCGCCTCCCGCGCCGCCGAGTTGGTCTCGGCGAGTCCGGTCGGCGGGTTGAGGTAGTGGGTCACGGGTTCGGCGACGGAGAAGAACATCAGATCGATGCCGATCCCCGCGGCGAACAGCATCGAGGTCCAGGTGAACAGGCTGTACTCCGGGCGCGACTCCTCCGGCCCCAGCCGGTAGCGCCCGTACTTGCTGAGGCCGAGGAACACCACGAGTCCGACGATGGCGGTGGCGAGGACGAAATACCACCAACCGAACCACCGGGTGATGAAGTCGCGCACGTCGTTGATCGTCGACTCGGCCGCCGCCGGTGCCGCCAGCGCCCAGACGGCGAAGGCCACCACGATGACGCCCGAGGCGATGAAGACCGTCAGATTGACCCGGTGTGACCGGGGCCGGGCGTCGTGGGTCATGGGCTACGACGCTAATCCGATCACCGGTGAAGCGCGCGGTGTGCGCGAAACGCCCGGCGGGCACACCGATGAGTTCGGGTCCGGCGAGCGGTCTGTATCACCATGGCCACCGCAACCAGCAGTTCGGTACTCCTCTCCAGCGACGACCCGGGACGCCTTGCCCGGTGGTATTCGACCGCCTTCCAGGCGCAGATCGAATCGACCGGGGCCGGGGGACCCGGATACGACTATGTGGAACTCGACGGCTTCTTCCTCCTGTGCGACAAACGCGCCGACGTGTCGGGGCCCACCACCGACGGCCCTCGCCGGATCCTCAATGTCGACGTCGACGACCCCCAGGCGACGGCGGCGCGTCTGGACGACCTGGGTGCCGAATGGATCAGTCCTCTCGAGAACCGGGGCGGCAGCTTCCTGGGGACCGTCGCCGACCCCGACGGCAACTGGGTCCAGATCATCCGGCTGTCCGACGAGGAAGAGATCGGGATGGGTCCACCGGCGTCGACGTGCAGCGGCTTCGCGGTCCGCGACCTCGGCTCCACCGAGCGGTTCTACCGCGACGTCCTCGGGATGCGGGTGCTGCGGTACCCGATGGGCATCCTGGGAATCCGGATCCGGCGGCAGGTGACCGTCCTGGCGTATCCGAAGGACGATCACGTCCCCGCGGATTTCACCGTCCTCAACATCGCTGTGTCCGATCTCGAGGCCACGGTGGACCAACTGGTCGGCAAGGGCGTCGAGATGCTGCGGTACGAGGGTTTCGCCCACGATGAGCGGGGGATCGTCCGCGGCGGGGACAACGGGCCCGACATCGCGTGGTTCGCCGATCCGTCGGGCAACATCCTGTCCGCGCTGCAGGTGTGAGCTCGAGGTGGGCGGCATCGGGGGCACTCGCGGCGCCGTTCGCTCTCGGCGTAGCGGCGGGGGAACACAGCCCCGGCCAGCGCAGTTGTACTGTGCACATCCCCGCCGCATCGGTGGATCCACGCACTCTGCGCAGGCGTTAACTGCAGGTGCACCCGAGACGACCTCTAGAGTGGAAGCAGGCTGGTCGTCGTCTATCCGTACCGGTTGTCCTCAGGGGCCTCCGAAGCGGTCTCCGCGGCGGCCGGGGCGCTAGCAATGTGAGGGAGAACAATGTTCGAACGGTTCACCGACCGCGCGCGTCGGGTTGTGGTTCTGGCCCAAGAAGAAGCGCGCATGCTCAACCACAACTACATCGGTACCGAGCACATCCTCCTCGGCCTCATCCACGAGGGCGAGGGCGTGGCCGCCAAGGCGCTCGAGTCGCTCGGGATCTCCCTGGAAGGGGTCCGCAGCCAGGTCGAGGAGATCATCGGCCAGGGTCAGCAGGCGCCGTCGGGGCACATCCCGTTCACCCCGCGTGCCAAGAAGGTGCTGGAGCTCTCGCTGCGCGAGGCCCTGCAGCTCGGCCACAACTACATCGGTACCGAGCACATCCTGCTCGGCCTGATCCGCGAGGGCGAGGGCGTCGCCGCCCAGGTGCTGGTGAAGCTAGGCGCCGACCTCAACCGGGTCCGCCAGCAGGTCATCCAGCTCCTCAGCGGATACCAGGGCAAGGAGCCACAGGAGGCCGGCACCGGCGGACGCAGCAGCGAGTCCGGCACGCCGTCCACCTCGCTGGTCCTCGACCAGTTCGGTCGTAACCTGACCGCCGCCGCCTCGGAGGGCAAGCTCGACCCGGTCATCGGCCGGGAGAAGGAAATCGAGCGCGTCATGCAGGTGCTCAGCCGCCGCACCAAGAACAACCCGGTGTTGATCGGTGAGCCGGGCGTCGGCAAGACCGCCGTCGTCGAGGGTCTGGCGCAGGCGATCGTCAACGGCAAGGTCCCCGAGACCCTCAAGGACAAGCAGCTCTACACCCTCGACCTCGGTTCGCTGGTCGCGGGCAGCCGCTACCGCGGTGACTTCGAGGAACGCCTCAAGAAGGTGCTCAAGGAGATCAACACCCGCGGCGACATCATCCTGTTCATCGACGAGCTGCACACGCTCGTCGGCGCGGGTGCCGCCGAGGGTGCGATCGACGCTGCCAGCATCCTCAAGCCGAAGCTGGCGCGTGGCGAGCTGCAGACCATCGGTGCGACGACCCTCGACGAGTACCGCAAGTACATCGAGAAGGACGCCGCCCTCGAGCGCCGGTTCCAGCCCGTCCAGGTGGGCGAGCCGTCCGTCGAGCACACGATCGAGATCCTCAAGGGTCTGCGCGACCGGTACGAGTCGCACCACCGCGTCTCCATCACCGACGGTGCGCTGGTCGCCGCCGCGACATTGGCCGACCGCTACATCAACGACCGGTTCCTGCCGGACAAGGCGATCGACCTCATCGACGAGGCCGGTGCGCGCATGCGCATCCGCCGGATGACCGCGCCGCCAGACCTGCGCGAGTTCGACGACCGCATCGCCGACGCGCGCAAGGAGAAGGAAAGCGCGATCGACGCGCAGGACTTCGAGAAGGCCGCCAGCCTCCGCGACAAGGAGAAGCAGCTGGTCGCCGAACGTGCCGAGCGCGAGAAGCAGTGGCGCAGCGGTGACATGGACGTGGTGGCCGAGGTCGACGACGAGCAGATCGCCGAGGTCCTCGGGAACTGGACCGGTATCCCGGTGTTCAAGCTCACCGAGGAGGAGACCACCCGTCTGCTCCGCATGGAGGACGAGCTGCACAAGCGGATCATCGGCCAGGAGGACGCCGTCAAGGCGGTGTCCAAGGCCATCCGTCGCACGCGCGCCGGTCTGAAGGACCCGAAGCGTCCGTCGGGCTCGTTCATCTTCGCCGGCCCGTCCGGTGTCGGTAAGACCGAGCTCTCCAAGGCGCTCGCGAACTTCCTGTTCGGCGAGGACGACGCGCTCATCCAGATCGACATGGGCGAGTTCCACGACCGCTTCACCGCTTCGCGGCTGTTCGGTGCCCCTCCCGGGTACGTCGGCTACGAAGAGGGCGGTCAGCTCACCGAGAAGGTGCGCCGCAAGCCGTTCTCGGTGGTGCTCTTCGACGAGATCGAGAAGGCCCACTCGGAGATCTACAACACGCTGTTGCAGGTCCTCGAGGACGGTCGCCTGACCGACGGTCAGGGCCGCACGGTCGACTTCAAGAACACCGTGCTGATCTTCACGTCCAACCTCGGTACCTCGGACATCTCCAAGGCCGTGGGCATGGGCTTCTCGTCGAGCGACGGCACCAAGTCGAACTACGACCGGATGAAGCAGAAGGTCAACGACGAGCTCAAGAAGCACTTCCGCCCCGAGTTCCTCAACCGTATCGACGACATCGTCGTGTTCCACCAGCTCACGCGTGAGGAGATCATCCAGATGGTCGATCTCATGCTGACGCGCGTGGAAGGTGCGCTGAAGAACAAGGACATGGCCCTCGAGGTCACCGACCGCGCGAAGTCGCTGCTGGCCAAGCGCGGGTTCGATCCGGTGCTGGGTGCGCGTCCGCTGCGTCGCACCATCCAGCGCGAGATCGAGGACCAGCTGTCGGAGAAGATCCTGTTCGGCGACATCGCTCCCGGACAGATCGTCCTCGTCGACGTGGAGAACTGGGACGGTGAAGGCGAAGGCGACGACGCCCGATTCGTCTTCACCGGTTCGGAGAAGCCGCGCATGGTTCCCGACGCACCGGTCGAGCTCACCAAGGCCGGCGAGTCCGACGCGAGCTGACATCGTGCCCGTCTGAGCAGATCTGACACAACGGCGGCGTCACCCGGGGAGGGTGGCGCCGCCGTTGTGTTGTGTCTGAACCGGATACCTTTGACACAGCCGACGCGGAGTGTCCCAGCGCCCGATAGCATCACCCTGTGACGAGCGATACATCAGACGTCGGGCGCAAATCCCGACAAGACCAGCCCACCATCACCGTCGAGCGCGACGGGGAGATCGCGATCTTCCGGCTCAACCGGCCCGACCGGCTCAACGCGTTCACCGTGCAGATGAGGGAGGAGCTCTGCGCCGCGTTCGACGAGACCGATGCCGACGACACCGTGCGTGCGGTGGTGCTGACGGGTAACGGCCGCGCGTTCTGTGCCGGCGCCGATCTCGAGGCGGGTGGTGCGACGTTCGATGCTTCGTCGGTGGTGGAGTCCGATGCGAGCCGGGAGCCCGAGATTCCCGCGGACGAGGGCGGCAAACTCACCCTGCGGATGTTCGCCTCGCTCAAACCGATCGTCGTCGCCGTCAACGGCCCGTCGGCCGGCGTCGGGGTGACGATGACCCTGCCCGCCGACGTCCGGATCGCCTCAGAGGACGCGAAGTTCGGGTTCGTCTTCGCCGCTCGCGGTCTCGTTCCCGAAGCCGCGTCGAGTTGGTTCCTGCCCCGGTTGGTCGGGTTGCCGACGGCGTTGCAGTGGACGATCGGTGCCAAGATGGTGCAGGCCGACGAGGCTCTCGACCGCGGGTTGATCCAGCAGATCGTCCCCAAGGACCAGGTGCTCGAGACCGCCATCGCCGTCGCGCGCGAGATGACCGCGAACAGTGCGCCCGTCTCGGCGGCACTGACCCGGCAACTGCTCTGGCGGATGGCCGGCGCACCCAGCCCGCTCGACGCTCATCGTGCCGACTCGAAGGCGATCTTCTACCGGGGGCAGTCCGGGGACGTCTATGAAGGCGTCATGTCCTTCCTGGAGAAGCGGCCGGCGACCTACCCCAACACGGTGTCGAAGGACCTGCCGGAGATCTTCTGAGCCGGCTCGGTCGAGGGTCCGTCCCGGCGTCCGATCTCGAGCACCACGAAGATCATCACGAGCTGGCTCAACGTGCCCTACGGTGAAAAATGCCTGCAAACAGCCCGTGTGAACTGGGTGAACATCCGAACACGCCGGACATAAACGGTGGCAGTGCACCCGGAGCGCGGTTATCGTGGCGACAGAGCATGCCAGACCAACGAGAGGAGGTGACGCAGATGTCGATGGGTGACAAGGCTTTCGCCGGCGAGTGGCGGACCGCCCCATCCGACCGTCCGTGCGGACTGAAATCCGACGGTAGGCCGGGACCGATCACATCACGCGTCACCAGTTCCTGAGGTCATGAACCTCGGTGGTCGGCGCACTCACTCGCCCACGCATCGAGGAGCTGTCATGACCATCTTCGTCACCAACGCCGGACTGCAGATACTGGCGCGCGTCACCTGGCGCCGCGCCGCGGTCCTGTTGACCACCGAGGTCGCGCGGAACGTCGAGGGCACCCCGCTGGTTCGCGTCGTCCATTCCCCGACGCTGTCCCTGCCCATCCACAAGGTGGTGGCGATCAGACGAGACGCCTACCGCCCGTTTGCGGGTAAGACGATGGACTCCTACGCGTCCAACGCGACCATCCTGCGGCGCGATCAATGGATCTGCGCCTACTGCGACGGCCCGGCCGACACCGTCGACCACATCGTCCCGGTGTCCCAGGGTGGCCCGAGCACGTTCGGCAATCAGGTCGCGGCGTGCAAGTCCTGCAACGGGTTCAAGGCCAACCGGACGCCGCGCAAGGCGGGGATGGCCCTGCGGCACGCGCCGTTCGTCTACGACCCCTGGGCAGCGGACCAGAAAGAGGTGTGGGAGATGTTCACCCTGCATCCGAAGACCGATTGAGGCTCGACGCCGATCCGTTGCCGACCGTGTGATCACGTCGGCAACGGATCGGCGCCACGCTCCTTGAGCAACATGGTCATCAGGCCGATCTCGTCGCCCTGATCACCGATCATCATGAGCGCCAGATCCTTCGTCGCGGAACCGGTTCGCGCGTCGTTGTACGCCGCCTGGGCCATCGACATCCCGCCACGGTGGTGCCGGATCATCAACTGCAGGAACAAGATCTCGGCATCGGTGGGTGGCAGGGCGCTCAGGCGGCCGACCTCGTCGATGCTCGCCATCCCCGGCATCGGCGGGTGGGAGCCGAGTCCGTCGCCGTGCTGGGTGTCCCCGTGACGGGCGTCCCCACCGGCCATCCAGGACATCGGCTCCGCCGCGGTGATCGGGTGGTCGAACCACTGCAGCCAGCCTCGCATCGTCGCGCTCTCGGCGGTCTGCGTGTGGACGATCCGGTCGGCGACACCGCGGATCTGCGGCGCGACCCCGGGTACCGCGCCGATCGTCCTCGACATGAGGATGGCCTGGTCGTGGTGCGCCGACATGTCCTGAGCGAATCCGATGTCGGACACACTCATCGCGGACGAGTCGTGGTCGCGGCCCGCCCACACGGCCCCCACGACGACGCCCATCGTGAGCAGGAGTGCCGCGGTCGCGGCGACCACGACGGCGCGCACCAGCGGAACGTCGGGGCGAGAGAAGCTCATCCGATCGTGCTGTTCTGGTCCGGGGGTGGGGTGTACACGGCGGGACTCAGCCGCAACACCTGGAAACCGCCGTCGGAACAGGTGACGCGCAGCTCGTTTCCCCGGAACTCGGGCGGGGACATGCACCAGTCGGTCGACATGTCACCGCCGACGACCATTCCGCTACGGGGACCGACCATCTCGTTCAGCCTGACCTTGCCGTTCGCGATCGACATTCCGAGACTGAGGAATTCGACGGCGGGCACGCCGAGCAGCGAACCGACGACATGTGGTGAGTTGGGTGTCTGCAGCAGGGTGGTGCCCGTGCGGGCCGGCGGGTTGTAGTAACCGATCTCGCGGATACGGTCGAGGTCGCGGATGTCGAAGACCCGGATGCCCGACGACTCCCATCCGCAGGCCAGCGCGGTGGGATCGTTCGGCCGGTCGACCGCGCAGTAGTGCGGGTTGCTGCTGAACAGCGAACCGCCGGTCGACGACCGCAGATTGGTGTCGAGGTGCTCGGGGAGGTTGATCTCGAGCTTGATCTGCGCGGTGTACCGGGGTGCGTTCACCTTCGTCACGTCGAAGATCTTGACCCCGCCGGAACCGGCCTCGTCGGCGGTGACGATGTGGGGCCGACCGCGGTAGGTGATCGGGATCGAGTGCTGGTTGAGCTGGCCGTCGGGCCACAGGTACGCGGCGAGGTGGGGGACCTGGGGGTGCGGGCGTCTGCGCTGGACGTCGCTGATGTCGAGCACGGTCACCCCCGCCATGTTCGACAGGAACATCCGATTCCCGTCCGGGGAGATGCCGAAGCCGTGTCCGAGGAACGAGTGGAGACCCTGCCAGATCACGCGGGGCGACCGGGGATCGGAGATGTCGATGGCGCTGAGGTGCCCGGGGAACACCCCGGAGGCCCAGTAGGTGCGGCCGTCGGGTGAGAAACCGCCCTCGTGGGAGGTGAACGGCAGCGGCGTCGACGTGCCCGGGCCCTTGTTGAGGAGTCTGGGCCGGGTGCAGTCGGAGATGTCGTAGACGGCGAAGAACCCGCCGCCCCACAGCAGCGGCACCGATGTCGCGGCGAGGAGCTTGCGCTCCTTGTTGACCTTCAGGGTCTCCCAGGTGCCACCGCGCATGGCCGGATCCGTCAGCGACCCGACGACACGCGGCGAGCTCGGGTCCGAGGCGTCGATGACCTGAACGCCCGGCGGGTTCACCCAGTTGTTCCCGGGAAACAGGCTGCCGGTGTAGCTGCAGTGCTCGAAGTTCGCCGAGACGATGCCGCCGCCGGCGCCGCGGACACCGCCGAGCCGCGTGACGTTGCAGCGGTAGCCGCGCATGCTGCGGCCGGAGAGGCGATCCTCCGCGCTGACGTCACCCTGCAGACCCGGCTCGGGGAGTGAGCCGGGGCCGCATGCGGCCTGGGGAACCGAGACCTCGGAGATGTCGGGAAAGAGGTGAGTGGCCGCGTCCGCGGGCGCGGCCACGAGCAGAGTGGAGACGAGCGTGGCGCCGGCGGCGAGGCAGGTGACGGCGCGGACTCGTCGCCGCCACCGGCGTCCCGCATGGTCCGCACGTCGCACGTCGATTCGAGCCGGCATCATCGCATCCCCCGATCGTGATCTGAGTCACGCTAGCGTGCGGGATTCGAGGGCACGGCGAAATCGTCGAATCCACCCCACGGCAGTGGCCGGCCCGGGGTCGCCGGGCCGGCCACTGCACGAGGGGAGTCGCGATCAGACGGCGTCGCCGCCGTCGATGCTGCCGAAGTCGCCGACTTCGACGTTGCCTTCGTCGTCGACGGCGGTGTCGAAGGTGCCGTCGGCGTCGGTGTCGGCGACGGCGATGTCGGTGTATCCGTCGGCGTCGGTGTCGGCTTCGATGACGTCGATTTCGCCGTCGGCGTTGGTGTCGTAGGCGATGGAGTCGGCCTGGCCGTCGCCGTCGGTGTCGAGGATGGCGTCGGTGGTGCCGTCACCGTCGACGTCGGTGAGGGCGGCGTCGACGGCTCCGTCGCCGTCGGTGTCGACGAGAACGGCGTCGGCGGGGATCTCGGTGCTCATGGGGTGTGTCCTTCCAAGTGGTGGAGCGCTGGTGTGCAGTGCTTCTGGGCGGTTCATGTACTTGGAGGCGACCTCGGGCCGGAATGTTCCCGGGTGGGCGGGAGTCGTTCGGATGGCCGATCCGACGACCGACTACCGTTTGTCGTATCACTCGACTTCGGAGGTTCACTGTGCAGCAGATCGGCGTCATCGGCGGAGGCACCATGGGTGCGGGCATCGCGGAGGTGTGCGCCAAGGCGGGCAGCGATGTCGTGATCGTGGAGGTCAAGCAGGAGTTCGCCGATGCCGCGCGTGGGCGGGTGGAGAAGTCGCTGGCCAAGGCGGTCAGCAGGAACAAGCTCGCCCAGGAAGACGCCGACGCCGCGCTGGCTCGGCTGCGGGTGACGACCGACTACGCCGACCTCGCCGATCGCGAGCTCGTGATCGAGGCGGCCCCCGAGATCGAGGAGCTCAAGCGCGAGATCTTCGCGAACCTCGACGCTGCGACCGGCGCGAACACCATTCTCGCCACCAACACGTCGTCGATCCCGATCATCAAGGTGGCGACGGCGACGAAGACTCCCGAGCGGGTTGTCGGCGTGCACTTCTTCAACCCGGTGCCGGTGATGCCGCTGGTCGAGATCATCTCCACGCTCACCACCGCACCCGAGACGGCCGACGCCGTGAGTGCGTACGTCACCGACACGCTCGGCAAGACCGCGGTCCGTGCGGGCGACCGGTCCGGGTTCATCGTCAACGCCCTGCTCATCCCGTACCTGTGCCAGGCCATCCGGATGTTCGATTCGGGGTATGCCTCGGCCGAGGACATCGACCTCGCGATGAAGGGTGGCTGCGGATACCCGATGGGCCCGCTCACCCTGGTCGACACCATCGGCCTGGACATCACGCTGTCGGCCGCGGAGTCGCTGTACGAGGAGTTCGCCGAACCCCACTACGCGCCGCCGGCGTTGTTGCGCCGCATGGTCGACGCCGGGCGGCTCGGACGAAAGACGGGCCGCGGCTTCTACTCCTACTGATCTGCCCCGGGCCGATCCGATCCGCCCCCACCGATCTCCCCCTGCAGATCGCCGCCGAACCCCGGCTCACCTCGGAGTGAGCCGGGGTTCGCCGCGTTCGGGGTCGCTCGGGCAGTGCTGTCACCCAGTGCTGTCGACCGGTGCGCAAACAGGCGCTAAGCTGACAGCAAGACAATCAGACAACACGTGTTATCAGAATGGGTGGGGCCATGACGCAGGGTGATCAGCGCATGTCGCGGGCGGAGATGGACAATATCGACAGCAGTTTCTTCGCGCGTTCGCTGCTGACGATGGGGCAGACGATGAGCACGACGAACGTGATCATGCAGCTGGCGAACCCGGCGGTCGGATACGGAGTCGCACACAGCAAGGTCGAGAACGGGCGGCTCGATCGGCATCCGGTCAAACGCGCGCGGACCACCGCCTCGTATCTGGCGGTCGCGATGCTGGGCAACGCCGACGACCGTCGCCGTTACCGGCATGCCGTCAACCGGCAGCACGCGCAGGTGCGTTCGGATGCGGACAGTCCGGTGGAGTACAACGCGATGAACACCGACCTGCAGCTCTGGGTCGCGGCCTGCCTCTACTACGGGTGGGAAGACATCTACGAGCGTGTCCACGGACCGCTGCAGGGCGAGGAGCGCGAGAAGTTCTACCAGCAGGGCAAGGTCTGCGGCACGACCCTGCAGATGCCCGCGGAGGCCTGGCCGGCCTCGCGCGATGAGTTCACGACCTACTGGGACGAGCAGGTCTCGCGGATCGAGATCAGTGACGAGATCCGCGACTTCCTGCTCGACATCGCCAACTTCGGCTACGCGCCCACCCGCATCCAGGAGAAGTACGGTCCGGTCAAGCTCCGCCGGACCATCGGGTATCTGCCGCAGCCGTTCCGGGACGCCCTCCGGGTCGAGTGGACCGACGAGGACCAGGCGTGGTTCGACGCTTACGTCGGCCGGCTCGTCGCCAAGGAACGTCGCACGCCGTTGTGGCTGTCACAGTTGGGTTTTCGGCTCCTGCTGGCCGACGTCCGGCTTCGGGTCCGGACGGGACGGCCACTGGTCTAGGTGAGGACGGCCCCGCTGCGGCGGGTGGCGAGGAGGGCGAGTGTTCCGGCGAGCAGGCAGGCGACGGCTCCGACGGCGAGACCGACACGGGCGTCGAACGTCTCGATGATCGCGCCGACGATCGGCCCCCCGATCGGCGTGGAACCCATGAAGGCCACCGACCACAGTGCCATCACCCGACCCCGCATCCGCGGTTCGGAATTGAGCTGCAAGGTGGCGTTGCCGGTCGACATGAACGTGACGCTGAGCCAGCCGACCCCGAAGAGTGCGCAGATCGCGGTCGGCAGATTCGGCGCGAGGGCGGTCGCCGCGACGGTGACCCCGAAGCCGAAGGCGGCCAGCGTGAGTGGGCGCAGGCCGGTGCTCCCGCGGGCCGCGACCACGAGTCCGCCGACGACTGCGCCCACCCCCATCGCCGACGTCATGAAACCGAGGGCTTCCGGCCCGCCGTCGAACACGAAGTCCGCGGCGGCCGGCAGCGTGACCGGGAAGTTGTAGGTCAGGGTGCCGACGAGCGCCATCGTGGCCAGCGGGATCCATAGCGCCGGGCTGCCCCGGACGTAGCGGAGACCCTCGCGCAACTGGCCTTTGGCACGCGGAATCGGTGTCTCCGTGGTGATCTTCGACGAGTCGAGCGCGAGGAGTGAGGCGACCACGGCGACGAAGCTGACGGCGTTGACCGCGAAGCACGCACCGGACCCGACGAGGCCGAGGACCACACCGGCGACCGCCGGACCCACCGCGCGGGCGGCGTTCACCATCACCGAGTTGAGTGTGACCGCGTTGCGGATCAGGTCCTTGCCGACGATCTGGTGGATGAACGCCTGTCGCGCCGGCTGTTCGAAGGCGTGCCCGAGCCCGAGCATCACCGCCAGTACACCCACGTGCCAGACCTGGACCGCCCCGGAGAGGGTGATGGCAGCCAGCACCGCGGCCAGCAATCCCATCATCGACTGCAGCACGATGAGCAACCGGCGCCGGTCGACCCGGTCGGCGATGACCCCGGCGTACGGACCGATGAGCAGGACGGGTAGCGCCTGGAGGGCGACGATGAGACCGAGGACGGACGCCGATCCGCTCAGCGTCAGGACGAGCCACGCCTGCGCTGTGGCCTGCATCCACGAACCCGTCATCGAGACGGCCATCCCCGCGTAGAAGAGGCGATAGTTGGGGATGCGCAACGACGCGAACATGCTGGTCCGGTCGGGCTCGTCGGGGCGACGACCGCCCGGTTCACGGTCCCGCGGTAGGTCTGCGATCTCGGGAACACGGTCGTCGGTCATCGACGACCATCGTAGGCGCGCCGCGAGATCCGCCCGGCGGGGCACCTCCGGGCGGGGCCGGCGGGACGACCGGGGCGGTTCGCCTCGCACCAGTGACCGCGGTGGTGAACCGAGCAGACGTCAGGTGTGCGCGCGACCCGGGCGGGCGTGCACATAGGCCTCGACGACGGTGCGCATCACCGGTTTGCCCTCGGCGTTGCGCAACTCCGCCGACGAGGTGACCAGAGCGCGGTCGCGGTCGTCGAACTCGATCGCGTCGATGACGGTCGAGCCGGTGAGGGTGTCGCCGGGACGCACCGGACGCAGGAATTCCACGTCGCCGAGTCGCTTGCCGGCGATCACCCGCCAGTTGTTCAGCACGCCGGTGACATTGAGCTTCTGGTAGATCGACATCGTGTGCAGCCCACTGGCGATCAGTCCTCCGTAGGGGCCCCGTCCGGCGACATCGGGGTCGGTGTGGAAATCCTGCGGGTCCCACGCGCGAGCGAAGTCGACGAGTTCGTCCTCGCTGACGAAATGCGTGCCGAATTCGAAGATCTGGCCCACGGACAGGTCATCGGCCCACAAGCGGTCCGATGCGTCGCTCACCTCAGGTCTGCCGCGATCTTCGGCCAGGTGGTCTCGAGGTCGCGTTCCCAGTAACCCCAGGAATGGGTGCCGCTCGGCCGGAAGGTGACCTCGTGCGGCACCTTGAGCGCCCGCATGCGCGAGACCATCTGCTTGGTGCACTCGTTGACCGCGGCCTCGATGATGCCGCCGATGACCATCTGGTTGGCCAGCGTCAGCGGATCGCCCGCGACCAGCGGTGCCTCGAGCCGGTCGAACTGGCCGGGCATGCCGGTCCCGCTGGTCATGTAGACCTTGGTGCCGCGCAGCTTGTCCGCGTGGATGTACGGGTCGTTGTCCCGCCAGCCGGCCGAGTTGACCGGTCCCCACATGTTGGTCAGATTGCCCTGCCCGCGGTCGGCGACGACCATCCGGATGTAGGCCTGTCCCACCGGATCACTGGTGCGGGCGCATCCGCTGTAGGCGGCGGCCGACCGGTAGAGCTTGGGTGCGGCGATCGCGAGGTTGAGCACCGACGTGCCGGCCATCGAGATCCCGGCGATCGCGTTGACCTTGGTGGTGTCGAATTCCTTGTCCACCAACGGCGGGAGCTCCTTGGTGAGGAACGTCGTCCACTTGTTGCGACCGAGCACCGGATCGTCCTGCTGCCAGTCGGTGTAATACGAGAATGCGCCGCCGATCGGCGTCACGACGTTGACGTCCTTGTCGGAGAAGAACTTCGCGTACTGGGTCTTGGCCGCCCAGGTCGCCGAGTCCTCGCCGCCACCGGCGCCGTTGAGCAGGTAGAGCGTGGGGCGCGACTTGGTGGTGTCCTTGGGGCGCAGGACGTTGACGGGGATGAGCTTGCGCATCGCCGCCGAGTACACGATGAGAGTCGACTGCTGGGCCGAGTCGTGGACCACGGTGTCGATGCGGGCGCGATCGGGGTCGGGGGTGGGTTCGGCCAGCGCGGCCGGAGCCCATCCGGCGGTCGCGACCGCCACGGCACAGCCGGCGACGCACAGTCGTCGCAACCAGGAGGATCGCACCTCTAGCCCCTTCTGTTAACAAAATTCTCAGACGTAACAAAGGTAGCCGAGTTGAGTGGGTGGTCCCAACCGAGGCGATCCGTCGTCACCCAGTTGTGACGTCGTCGGGCCGTGGGGAACTCCGGGTTGCTACTTGGCGCGGTCTTTGAGCAGGAGCCGGACGGTCAGCTCGAGTCGGTTGGTGACATCGGTCGCCGATGCGCGACGGGTGAGCCACTGCACCAGGTTCGACATCCACACATCGGAGAGGACGCGAGCGATCGCCAGGTCTTCTTCGGTGGGTTCGCCGTCGTCGACGATGGCGCCGGCGAGGAGCCGGTCGATGATCCCGGCCACCTGGTCGACCTCGGCGGTCGCGGACGCGTCGGCGAACATGAACGCGCGCGTCATGGCCTCGGTCAGAAGAGGATCGCGCTGCATGGCGAACGTGATCATGTCCAGGACATGGCGGAGGCGGTCGATCGCGGTGTCGCCCCGTAACTGCGAACGATCGACCTTGGACTCGACGCGCTCGAACTCCCGGGCCAGGGCGGTGACGAGCAGGTGGACCTTCGACGGGAAGTAGCGATACAGCGTGCCGACGGCGACATCGGCCTTGTCGGCGACAGTGCGCATCTGCACGGCGTCGTACCCGCCCTTGGACGCCAGCGCGAGGGTGGCGTCGAGGATGCGGCGGCGGCGTTCGCGCTGCGCGGTGGAGCCGGCTTCGGGCGAAGCGGCGGACGCCGCAGCCCCGTTGGGAGCGTCGACCGCGGCGTTGCCGGGTGCAGAACGGGCCATGTGCTCTCGAACATCCTCACGTGTCAAAAACGTCTCTGGCGGGTGGATCGCGGGTGGCTACCCGATCCGAGTACACCCATGGCATATTAGAACAGGTTCTAATTATTCGTCACAACTCGACATACAGGGATTGCCAGTGACAATCGCCACGTCTTCCGAGCAGATCGCGGTGCGTGACAGCATCGCGTCCTGGGCGCGCTCCACCAGTGTGACCGACATCGTCCGTTCCGACATCGACAAGCCCCGCGACCAGTGGACGCAACTACTTTCCCAGATCGCCGATCTGGGCGTGTTCGCCGCCGCGGTTCCGGAGGCGTCCGACGGCCTCGGTGCGAGCTTCCTGGACGTGGCCGCCATGCTCGAACAGTGCGGGGTCGACCTCGTCCCCGGCCCGCTCGGTCCGACGGTGACGGCGGCGATCGCGCTGGCGGTTCTCCGCGGCGGTTCGCGCGAGAGCGACGCCGACCGTGGCGCCGCGCTGTTGCCGGACCTGCTGACCGGATCGGTGCCGGTGGTGACGCCCGCTGCCGGTTATGCCGGGGTGGCCCTCGAACTGTCCGGCGGCGAGATCGACCTCGGACTCGTCGGCGGTTACGTCGACGGGTGCGCCGTTCTGGTCGAGTTCGGCACCGCGGATCGGGAGCGGTCCTGGTGGATCGTCCCACCGGGTGCCGGTGTCACCGACGTCGCGCCGCAGACCCCGCTCGACGGCACCGCGTCGGTCAGCCGCGTCCGCGTGTCCGAGATCGCGGTCGACGACCTGATCGAACTCCGGGACGGGACGTTCGTCGCCGGACTGCTGTCGGCGACACTCGCCGCGTATCAGAGCGGTGTCACCCGCTGGGCGCTCGACACCGCCGTCGACTACGCGAAGGTCCGCACCCAGTTCGGTGTGCCGATCGGTTCCTTCCAGGCGATCAAGCACATCTGTGCAGAGATGTTGTGCCGCAGCGAACGGGTCACCGCGGTCGCGTGGGACGTCGCCCGGGCGGTCGACGACGTACTCGCGGCCGCCTCGGGAGGGGCGGAGACGGGCGGGTCCGCAGACGAACTCGACACCGCGCGTGAGCAACTCGAGATCAGCAGGCTGGCCGCCGACGTCGTGGTGGCCCGCGACCCGGTCGCCAACACCAAGGACTGCGTGCAGGTCCTCGGTGGCATCGGCTTCACCTTCGAGCACGACGCACACCTCTATCTCCGGGCGGCGCTCGCCGCACAGGCGGCGTTGGCGAACGCCTCGACGCACGCCGCGGCCCTCGCCGGACTCGGACTCGCGGGGACGCGGCGACGTTTCCGCCTCGACCTCTCGCAGGTCGAGGACCGCCGCGACGAGGTCCGGGCGACCGTCGCGGCGATCGTCGACGCCGATCCGGGTGATCGCCGGCGGCTCCTCGCCGAGACCGGCTACCTGACCCCGCACTGGCCGGCACCGCACGGCCTGGGTGCGGATGCGGCGCTGCAGTTGCTGATCGACACCGAACTCGAGTCGGCCGGGATCGAGCGACCCGATCTCGTGATCGGCGCGTGGGCGATCCCGACGATCCTGGAGCACGGCACGGATGCGCAGCGCGAACGGTTCGTCGCGCCGACGCTCGCCGGCGACCTGGTGTGGTGCCAGCTGTTCTCCGAGCCCGAGGCGGGCTCGGACCTGGCCGCGTTGCGGACCCGAGCGGTGCGGGTGGAGGGCGGCTGGCGGCTGGACGGCCAGAAGATCTGGACTTCGCAGGCCCACAACGCGCAGTGGGCGATCTGTCTCGCGCGCACCGATCCCGAGGCGCCGAAGAACAAGGGCATCACGTACTTCCTCGTCGACATGGGTTCGCCCGGCATCGACATCCGTCCGCTGCGTGAGCTCTCCGGGCGAGCCAACTTCAACGAGGTCTTCCTCGACGGCGTCGTCGTACCCGATGACTGTGTCGTCGGCGAGGTCAACGGCGGCTGGCGGCTGGCGCGGACCACGCTCGCGAACGAGCGGGTGGCGATGGGCGGGACCGGTCTCGGCAAGGAGATGGAGTCGCTGCTGTCGCAGGTGCGATCGATGGGGCGGGAGCTGACCGCCGAGGAGCTCGGTGCGCTCGGCACCCAGCTCGCCGACGCGCATGTCGGCCGGGTTCTCGACGCTCGTGCGGCGACGAGGCAGCTGGCCGGGCTCGACCCCGGCGCGCTGTCGAGTGTGCGCAAACTGATCGGCGTCGAACACCGGCAGTCGGTGCCCGATCTGGCGTTGCGGCTCCTGGGGGCGGCCGGTCTGGCGGCGTCCGAGGCGTCCGACGCCGTCCTGCAGAACCGCTGCCTGTCCATCGCGGGCGGGACGACTCAGATCCTGCGCACGGCAGCGGCGGAACGCATTCTCGGTTTGCCCCGGGCCTGACCGCCCCCGAAAGTCCCGAAACCGCAGATAAGCGCCGATTCCGACACCCTTGCGCGCGGACTCTGATACAACTAGAACAGGTTCTAGTTCTTGACGGGTTCATGGTGAGGGAGGCACAGGGTGGACTTTGCCCTGGACGGCACGGCGATCGCGGTTCGCGACGTCGCCGAGGACGTGTTCGCACGACGACAGCCCGACTGGGAGTCGACGTTCGGTGGTCGCGATTCCGACGGCACGGGTACGACCCGAGGCGGGTTCGAGGCCGACGGCTGGCAGGCGCTCGTCGACGCCGGCCTGCTCGTGCTGCCGCTGCCGGCCGCACTCGACGGTGACGGCGTCGACGAATCGGGTCTGCTCCCGTTGTTCCGCCGGATGGGACGCGCTGCGGCCGTGACGCCCGCTCTCGGTTCGCTGACCGCGGCCCTTGTCTTCGCGAAGGCCGACGCCCAGACGGGCGAGGGATCGGCGTGGTCGCGGTTCGGGGGCTCGCTCACCGGCGGAAGCTGGGTCTCGGTCGCGATCGGCGAACACGGCGACGCCCTGACCGCCACCCCGCGGACCTCCGTCCGCGACGGTCGGCTCACCGGGACGAAGGTCGGGGTGCTGCACGCCGACGGTGCCTCGCTGTTCCTCGTGGCCGCCGACGCGGGCGTCGTGGCCGTGTCGCCGGGCGCCGACGGGGTCGCCGTCACGCGTACGCCGACCTCGAGCGGCTGGGGCGAGTACACGGTGACCTTCGACGACGTACCCGTCGACGACGCCGACATCGTGGTTCGCGATCTCGCGATCCTCCGCGACCGGTATCGCCTCGCGCTGTGCGCCTACGCGGACGGCCTGGTCGCCGGCGCCACCCGCCTGACCGCCGATCACGTCTCCACCCGCGAACAGTTCGGCAAGCCGATCGCCCTGTTCCAGGCGGTGGGCCAGCAACTGGCCGACATCTACGTCGTCGGGCGGTCGATGGAACTGGCGACCACCGCCGCGGCCTGGCGACTGTCCGAAGGACTCGACGCGTCGACCGATCTCGCGATCGCCGCCTACTGGCTGGCCGAGGAGATCCCCCCGACCACCCGGACGATGACCCACCTGCACGGCGGGATCGGCGTCGACATCACCTATCCGCTCCATCGCTACTTCTCGCTCACCAAGGATCTGGCGCGGCTGGTGGGCGGTGCACACGTGCGGCTCGACGAACTCGCCGACATCACCGACGTCCCCGCCGACGACACCCGTATCGCAGAGGTGCCCGATGTTCATTGATCTCACCCCGGAACAGCGCGCGCTGCGCGCCGAACTGCGCGAGTACTTCGCCGACCTGGTCACCGCCGACGAGGCGGCGGTGATGCTCACCGAACGCCACGGACCGACCTATCGCAAGGTCATCAAGCGGATGGGTGACGACGGCTGGCTGGGAGTCGGTTGGCCGAAGGAGTTCGGCGGCAAGGGCTTCGGTGAGATCGAACAGCAGATCTTCACCAACGAGGCCGTGCGCGCCGACGTCCCACTGCCGTCGGTGACGCTGCAGACCGTCGGGCCGACGCTTCAGGTCCACGGCACCGAGGAGCAGAAGCAGAAGTTCCTGCCCGCGATCCTCGCCGGCGACGTACATTTCGCGATCGGTTACACCGAGCCCGAGGCCGGCACCGATCTGGCCTCGCTGACCACCACCGCGGTCCGCGACGGCGACCACTACGTGGTCAACGGGCAGAAGATCTTCACCACGGGCGGTCACGACGCCGACTACATCTGGCTCGCCGTGCGGACCGACCGGGATGCACCCAAGCACAAGGGCATCTCGATCCTGATCGTCGACACCTCCGACCCCGGTTTCACCTGGACGCCGATCATCACCGCCGACGGCGCCCACCACGTGAATGCCACTTACTACCAAGATGTTCGGGTGCCGGTGTCGATGCGCGTCGGTGAGGAGGGCGGCGGCTGGAAACTGATCACGACGCAGCTCAATCACGAGCGCGTCATGCTCGGTCCCGCCGGCCGCATCGACGGTCTCGCGGCGCGGGTGCGTGCCTGGGCGCAGCGACCGGGTCCCGACGGAACGGTCATCGCCAAGCATCCGGACGTCCGCCGCGCGCTCGCCACCATCGACGCCTACGGACGAATCAACGAGTTGCTCAACTGGCAGGTGGCCGCGACCGGTGAGGCCATCTCGATGGCCGATGCGGCTGCGACCAAGGTGTTCTCGACCGAGCGCATCCAGACCGTCTGCCGGATGGTCGACGAGATCGTGGGCCGCTACGGCGATTTCACCGATCCCGAGACCGCGGCGCTGGTGAACTGGCTCGACGTGCAGCAGAAGCGGCACGTGGTCATCACGTTCGGCGGCGGGGTCAACGAGGTCATGCGCGACATGATCGCGACCGCCGGTCTCGGACTCCCGCGGGCCAAGCGGTGAGCGCGCCCGAACTCGCCCGCGACGGCGTCGTCGGAGACGAGGCGATCCGAGCCGCCGCGCAGGAGATCATCGACGCCGGACCGAGCTCGCCGGTCGCCGGTCGGGACCCGATCAACCAGCCCATGATCAACAACTGGGTGGAGGCGATGGGGGACACCAACCCCGTCTACACCGATGCCCATGCCGCCCGGGACGCCGGGCATCCCGGCATCGTCGCGCCGCCCGCGATGGCACAGGTGTGGACGATGCGGGGCCTGCACGGGGTGCGGACGGCCGACGACCCGCTGGGTCGCGCGAGCGAACTCTTCGACGAGGCCGGCTTCACCTCGGTGGTGGCGACCAACTGCGACACCGTCTACCACCGCTACACCCGGCCGGGCGAAGAGGTCGCGCTGTCGGCCGAACTCGTCGAGGTGGTGGGGCCGAAGAACACCGCTCTCGGCGAGGGCTGGTTCTTCACCACCCGGAACGTCTGGTCGGTCGGAGGTGAGACCGGGGAGCGCGAGGTCGTCGCCGAGATGCGTTTCCGCATCCTGAAGTTCCGACCCGCTGCACAGAAGGCCACGCCCGAGCAGGTGCCGGCGGCCGCGACACCCGACGACCTGGACCCGGCGCGGCTGCTCAGACCCAGCGCGTCCCGGGACACCGCCTTCTTCTGGGAGGGGGTGGCCGCGCACGAACTGCGCATCCAACGGGACGGCGACGGCGCACTGCGGCACCCGCCGGTGCCGGCGACCTGGAAACCGCGCGAGGCCGACGGAACCGTGCCGCCGACGGATTATGTGGTCGCGGCCGGTACCGGCGTCGTCTACAGCTACGTCGTCCACCGCGCGCCGCAGGTGCCCGGCCGCCGGTTGCCGTTCGTGGTGGCGCTCGTCGAACTCGACGAGGGGGTTCGGATGCTCGGCGAACTCCGGGGCGTGGAGCCGGACGACGTGTCGATCGGCATGCGCGTGCGCGCAACCTATCTGGACTTCCCGGCCGACGAGGCGGCCGGGACCGCTTCGTGGACCCTGCACGCGTGGGAACCGGCCACGACCACGGAAGGGGAATCCGCATGACGAGCGTTGCCGCACACCCCGCGGCCGTCGGAACGACGCTGCCGCCGTTGACGATCGAGGCGACACCCACGTTCGTGGTGGCGACCGCGCTGGCCACGCGCGATTTCCAGGACGTGCACCACGATCGCGACCTCGCGCAGGCGAAGGGGTCCAAGGACATCTTCGTCAACATCCTCACCGACACCGGGCTGGTGGAGCGGTTCGTCACCGACTGGGCCGGTCCGTCTGCCAGAATCCGTTCCATCGCACTGAAACTCGGCGTCCCCTGGTATGCCTACGACACCGTCACCTTCACCGGTGAGGTCACCGAGGTCGATGCCGGGGTGATCACGGTCGCCGTGACCGGGACCAATTCGCTCGGCAAGCACGTGATCTCGACGGTCACGCTGAGCGTCGACGATGCGGCTGCCTCCACGAGCCGAGGGGAGGACGTCTGATGGGGTCGCTGTCCGGGCAGGCCGTGATCGCCGGGATCGGTGCCACCGAATTCTCCAAGGATTCCGGACGCAGCGAGCTGCGGCTCGCCGCGGAGGCGGTGTCGGCGGCGATCGCCGACGCCGGCCTCACACCCGCCGACGTCGACGGTCTCGTCACGTTCACGATGGACACCAACAGCGAGATCTCGGTCGCCCGGGCCGTGGGTATCGGAGACCTGACGTACTTCTCGCGGATCCACTACGGCGGAGGTGCGGCGTGTGCCACGGTCCAGCAGGCCGCCATGGCGGTGGCCACGGGCGTCGCCGATGTCGTGGTGGCCTACCGTGCCTTCAACGAGCGGTCCGGATTGCGCTTCGGACAGGTGAATTCGGCGGTGGCGAACCAGGAGAATTCCTCGGGTACCGAGAACGCCTTCACCTATCCGCACGGACTGTCCACCCCGGCCGCGTTCGTCGCGATGATCGCCCAGCGCTACATGCACGAGTTCGGCGCCACCAGTGAGGATTTCGGTCGTATCGCCGTCGTGGACCGCAAGCACGCGGCGGTGAACCCGGACGCGTTCTTCTATGACAAGCCGATCACCCTGGAAGATCACCAGAACTCGCGCTACATCGCCGAGCCGTTGCATCTGCTCGACTGCTGCCAGGAATCCGACGGCGGTGTCGCACTGGTCATCGTGTCGGCCGAACGCGCGAAGGACCTGCCGCACAAGCCCGCCGTGATCGCGGCCGCCGCGGCCGGTAGTGCCGCCGATCAGTACATCATGACCAGCTATTACCGGCAGGAGCTGGCGGGTCTGCCGGAGATGGGACTCGTCGGCCGTCAGCTGTGGTCGCAGTCGGGCCTGCGTCCCGACGACATGGACATGGCGATCCTCTACGACCACTTCACGCCGTACACACTCCTGCAGCTCGAGGAACTCGGATTCTGCGGGCGGGGCGAGGCCAAGGACTTCGTCCGGGAACCGGGAGCCCTCGAGGTCGGTGGCCGGCTGCCGCTGAACACGCACGGTGGCCAGCTGGGCGAGGCCTACATCCACGGGATGAACGGGATCGCCGAAGGGGTCCGACAGATCCGCGGGACCTCGGTCAACCAGGTCGGCGGCGCCGAGAAGGTTGTCGTGACCGCGGGGACCGGTGTTCCCACAAGCGGATTGGTGCTGACCGCATGACGCCGCGACATCCGATGCTCTTCCACTCGATCCACCCACTCCGTATGACCAAGGAGCGCGCACGATGAAGTTCAACCTCGCCGATGTCTTCGAGACCGTGGCCGACTCGGTGCCCGAGCGGATCGCGCTCAGCTACCAGGGTCGCCAGATCAGCTACGCCGAACTCGACACCCTCTCCAACCAGGTGGCACATCTGTTCGCCGGCGCGGGGATCGGCGCGTTCGACAACGTCGCCCTGTTCCTGAAGAACAGCGTCGAGCACGTGACGAGCCTGCTGGGGCTGCTGAAGGTCCGTGCCGTTCCGGTCAACGTGAACTACCGCTACACCAACGCCGAACTGCAGTACATCTTCGACAACTCCGACTCCCGCGCGATCATCGTCGAACTGCCCGAGCATCAGCGCAGTGTGGCGGCACTCCTCGCCGAGACGCCCACCGTGCGTACGGTCTTCGTCATCGGTGACGTCGTGGAGGAACTGCGTGCGGCAGCTGCCGACCTGCCCGACGGTCGCGTCGTCGAGATCGTGTCCTTCGCCGATGCGGAATCCACACCGGACGGCCGGGACTTCGAGCCGCGCAACGGCGAGGAGCTGTACCTGCTCTACACCGGCGGCACCACGGGGTACCCGAAGGGCGTCATGTGGCAGCACGACGACTTCTTCCGCAAGCCGCTCTCCGGCGGGAACCCGTACGGAGAGGCCCGCCGGGATCTGGAGGAGATCGGCACGGCGGTCAAGGATTTCCCGCCCATCGCGTTCCTGCTCGCGGCCCCGCTCATGCACGGCGCGGCGTCGTACTCGCTCTTCACGTTCTTCACCCTCGGCGGACGCCTGGTCATCCAGCGGGATTTCGATCCCGAGGCCATCGTCACCGAGATCGAGAAGGAGAAGGTGAACATCGTCCTCATCGTCGGGGACGCCATGGGCATGCCCCTCGTCGAGGAGCTCGAGAAGCGCAAGGACGCCGTCGACCTGTCGTCGATGTTCTCGATCACCTCCGGTGGTGCGATTTGGTCCCAGCACGTGCGTGACCGCATGCTCGCGGTGAAGCCGGATCTGGTGCTGCGCGACAACTTCGGGGCGTCGGAGTCGGGGAACGACGGCGAGATCATGATGGACGAGAACGGGAACCTGAAGGTCCCGCCGACCGACCGGATGATGGTGGTGGACGAGCGGCACAACAAGATCGAGCCCGGGTCGGGGGAGGTCGGCTACATCGCGCGCATCGGCAACGTCCCGCTCGGCTATTACAAGGACGAGGAGAAGACGGCGAAGACGTTCCCGACGCTGGCCGACGGAACCCGGATCTCGATCCTGGGCGACATGGGCACGGTGGAGGCCGACGGGTCGATCGTCTTTCTCGGACGTGGCTCCCAGTGCATCAACACCGGTGGTGAGAAGGTCTACGCCGAGGAGGTCGAGGCCGCGCTGCACGGGCACCCCGCGATCGCCGACGCGCTGGTGGTCCCGGTTCCCGACGAGAAGTACGGGCAGCGCGTCGCCGCGGTCATCGCCGTCGCCGAGGGGTCCGACGAGCCGTCGCTCGAGGAGATCCAGGACCACTGCCGGGAGAGCCTGGCCCGCTACAAGGTTCCGCGTACCGTCGTCTTCGTCGACGAGGTCAAGCGGACCCCGGCCGGCAAGGCCGACTATCGCTGGGCCAAGGCCGCGGCGGCGGCACACGAGACCGCCGCGGTCTGATCAGCTCTCGAGTGCGAGGCGCACTCCGAGCCCGATCAACGCGACTCCGCCGATCGCTTCGACGCGACGGCGGATTCGTGCGCTCTGGAGCCATCCCGCGATGCGGCCGGCCGCGCCCACCAGCCCGGTGAAGTACGCCGCGGTGAGGGCGATGTAGGTGGCCCCCAGCCCGAGGGTCGTCCATCCCGGCGAGTACCCGTCCGGCACGAAGCCGGGCAGGAGACTGATGAACAGGATGCCGATCTTCGGGTTGAGCATGTTGGTGAGCAATCCGGCGGTGAAGCCCGAGAACAGCAGCCCGTCCCTTCGGTCGGCCGGTGGCGCGGCGGCCTCCTGAGCGGCCGCGAGGTCGGGTGCGGCCCGCAGCAACGCGCGGACCGAGCTGATACCCATCCACACGAGATAACAGGCTCCGATGATCTTGAGGATCTCGTAACCGGTCTGGCTGGCCTGCAGCAGGGCCGACAGGCCGAGCACGGCCGCGGTGACCCAGACCATCAGGCCGCACACGACCCCGGCGGAGGTGCGCATCGCCTCCCCGCGTCCCCCGCGCACCACTCCGCGCAGAACCACCAGCGTGTCCGGACCCGGCAGCAGCACGATCAGCGTCGCGGTGACGACGAAGGACACGAGCGCGGTGAGCATGAGGTCATGGTAGGAACCGGATCGAGGACCTGCCATCCGTGTGCGCCCCGGCCATCCTTCGCGCATCGGCATCAGCCCGCTGTCGATAATTAGGTAAGCCTAAGTTACATTGGGTGGCGCGCCCGCGGGGCTGAGCAGCGAACACCACGGCCGCACCCGCTACCGCGGATACCAGCAGGCAAGCCAACCGTGGCGTCGCCATGCGCTGTGGCAGAACGACATACGGAGGACACGAGTATGAACGCAACCCACCCGTACCCCCCTCACGTCGAGGATGCGGGCCCCGCCCACCACCGCCGGATCGCCTCCCCAGCGAAAGGCGACGTGTGACCACCGCCCCGTCAGCAGTGCACGGCACATCCCAGGCGGCGAGCCGGCGGCAGGTTCGTCTGGTGGTCGCGACGGTGTTCCTGACATACACCGCCATGATGGTCATGACCCCGTTGATCGCGCCACTGTCGCGTGAGATCGGAATCGCGGAGTGGCAGGTCGGGCTCGTGGTGTCCACCGCGGCGGCATGTATCGCGGTGGCCGGTCCCATCTGGGGTCGGCTGTCTCAGCGGGTCGGCCCCAAACGGATCCTGACGGCAACGGTCGCCAGCGGGACGTGCGCGATGGTCGTGTTCGCCGCGGCCGCACAGGCAGGCGTCGAGGGCGCCCTGTCGGCCGGTGCCGTTTTCGTGGTGATGCTGCTGGTCCGGGGCGTGTGGTTCGGCCTGTCCGAGGCGGCGGTGATCCCCACCGCTCAGGCCTACATCGCCTCGGTCACGCCCACCGTCGACGAGCGCGTACGAGGCGTGGCCGCGATCGGCGCCGCCACCGGCACCTCCATGATCGTCGGCGCTGCGGCGGGCGGGCTGTTGGGAGGTGTGTCGACCCTGGTGCCGCTGTGGGCCGTGCCCGTGATGCTCGCCGCAACCCTGCTCGTGATCGTCATCGCGCTGCGTCCAGCCGAACCGGCCGAGGAGACGGTTGCTCCGCGCCGGGTGTCGTTCACCGATCAGCGGGTGTGGCCTTTCCTCTTGATTTCCTTCGGGCTGTTCACGGCGCTGGGGTTCATCCAGATCCTCGTCGGCTTCCTGGTCCAGGACCGCCTCGCGCTCGACACCGAGCAGGCCACCCTCATCACCGGGATCGCCCTGCTGATCGCCGGCGTCGGCCTCGTGATCAGTCAGGGGATCGCGGTACCGCGACTGCACTGGTCCCCGGTGCGATACATCCGTGTCGGTGCGCTCATCGCGCTCGGCGGCTTCTGTCTGCTGGTCCCGGACTGGGGAGCTCTCGGCCTGCTGGTCGCGATCTTCCTCATCGGCGTCGGCCTCGGCATGGCTGCGCCGGGGTACACCGCCGGGGCGTCGCTCGCTGTCACCGCCGACGAGCAGGGCAGTGTCGCCGGACTCGTCGCCGCCACGAACGCCCTCACCTTCATCGTGGCGCCGGCGGCGGCGACCGCTCTGTACGAGACTTCCCAACAAGCCCCGCTGGTAGCCGCGACGGTCACGACCCTGCTCATCGCCGTCTTCGCCTTCACCCACCCACGCCTGCGAGTCACGACCGGCGCGTAGAACGGGTGACTCTACGGGCCGTCGTCAGGTGAACCGCAGCACCGCCCACAGGGCGACCACCGCGACGACGAGCGTCGCCGGGACGGTGAGTGCGCCGAGGCGGAGGTACTCGCGGGAGGTCGGGGCGCCCGTGCCCCCACCGGAACCGTCGCGGTGCATGATGTCGCGCCACAGCAGGTTGGCCAGCGACCCGAAGTAGGCGAGGTTGGGGCCGAGGTTGACCCCGAGGAGCATCGCGAGCACCAAGCCCGGGTCGTGCGCGACGAGCGGGATGAGGAGCAGGGTCGCCGGCAGGTTGTTGACCAGGTTGGCCAGGACCGCGGCCAGCGCGGCGACCGCCAGCAGCGCGAGGAGGGTGGACTCGCCGGGGATCAACCCGCCGATCCAGTCGCCGATCGGGCCGGTTCGGACCGGGAGGATGACGACACCGAGCACGGCGACGAACCCGAGGAAGGGGATGTTCACCGCGATCAGCGTGTCCCGCATGGTGGGTAGCGGGGCGTCGAGCAGCCGCGGCACGGTGAACGCGACCGCGCCCACGCCGGCCACCGCGGAAAGCGGGACGCCCAGCGGTTCGGTCACGACGAAGGCGACCAGTAGCAGCCCGAGCATCGCGAGCATCAGGGTGGGGCGGGGTGGATCCCCGACCGCGGTGTTCTCGCCGGTGTCCGAACCGGAGGCGGGCGCCGTGCGCGCGAGCGAATCGGCGAAGTACAGGCGGAAGATCAGGTACTCGACGACGATCGCGGCGACCCAGGGTGCCAGCATCACACCGGTGAAACCGAGGAAGCTCAGCCCGGTCGCGGAGAACGCCAGGAGGTTGGTCAGGTTGGACACCGGCATGAGGGTCGATGCGGTGTTGGCCAGGTGGGCGTTCGCGAACGCCACCGGTGTCACCCGCGCGCCGATCCGCCGAGCGGTGGCGACGGCCACCGGGGTCAGCAGGACGATCGTGGTGTCGAGGCTGAGGACCGCGGTCGTCGCCGCGGCCGCGAGGAAGACGATGCGCAACAGTCGATGTGGCGAGGCCCTGCTCCACCGGGCCAGGAGCGACCCGATCCAGGTGAAGACGCCGGCGCGGGCACAGGCGTCGGCGACCACCAGCATCGCGGCCAGGAAGCCGATGGTCGGCGCCATCGTGGTGATCTCGTCGGCAGCGTCCTGGAGGTCGGCGAGACCGAGCGCGATGAGTAACGCGGCGACCGGTGCGGCCACCACCACGGCCGGAATGCGCTGGGCGACAACGGTCGCGACGATCACGACGAGCAGGGCGGCGACACCGACCACGGTGCCGGCGACGCTGTCCGCGGTGAGGAGCACCGGGACAGGCTACGTCACTCAGTCACGGGCGTAGGTGTCGTCGCGGTCCGGGTCGGGCTCTGCCACGTCCGACGGCACCTCGACGACGCGCCGCGGGGTCAGCCACAGCAGCGCCACCGAACTCACGAGCATGATCCCGCCGAGCACGAGCGACGCCTGCTCGAAGGGTGCGTAGAAGGCCTCTCGGCTGCCCTCGGCGATGGTCTCCGCGAGGTCGGCGGCCTGGCCGGACAATCTGTCGACGACCACCGTCGCCTCGGCGAGGGACCGTTCGATCAGCGTCGAGGCCTGCTCGGCCTCGGCGATCATGGCCTGGCCACCGGCGCTGTCGCCGGCGGCGATCCGCTGCTGACCGGCCGCGGCCAGCTGATCACGCGCCAGTTGTGCGGTGTCACCGATCCGCGACTGATACCCCGCGGCGACGATGCTGCCGGCGATCGCGATGCCGATCGCCGCGCCTATCTCGCGGGCCGTGTCGTTCACCGCCGAGCCGACACCCTGGTTGTCGAGCGGGGTGTTGGACATGATGGCCGTCGTCGCCGGCGCCGAGGCCAGGCCGATACCCACGGCGATCACCGCGACCACCCCGGCCAGCGTCCAGTAGGTCTCGTACCGGAACGAACCGAGGAGGATCAGGCCGACACCGGACAGCAGCGCACCGCCGGCGATCACGAACTTGAGCGAATCGAGCCGCACGGCAAGCCAGTTCGCGAACAGCGTGGTGAGGCCGACGCCGGCCACGAACGGCATCAGTGCGAGGGCGGACTGCAGCGGCGTGTAGCCGAACACCAGCTGCAACAGTTGCAACAGCAGGTAGAACATGCCGAACGAGGCGAGGAACTGGACCGCGACCGACAGGGACCCGGATCCGAACGCGCGGTTGCCGAGTAGCCGGACGTCGAACAGCGGTGACGTCGACCGCAGCTCCACGACGACGAAAGCCGCGGCGAGCAACACGCCCCCGATGATGCAGACCAAGACGACGGGATCCGCCCAGCCCCGATGCGGAGCCTCCAGGAGACCGAGGACGACTCCGGTGATGGCGAGGACCGAACACACCGTTCCCGAGATGTCGAAGCGACCGGGGTCGCTGTCCTTCGACGTGCCGATGGTCAGACAGAGGGCGGCAGCCACGGCCGATGCCGCGGCGAAGGTGATGAAGATCGAGTGCCAGGAGAAGAACTCGAGGAGGAGGCCGGTGACCAGGAAGCCGGCGATCGCTCCGCCGCCGGCGATCGCCGACCAGATGCTGATCCCGACCGCGCGTTGACCTTCCGGCATCCCGGAGGTGATGAGGGACAGCGTGGTCGGCATGATCAGCGCCGCGGCGGCGCCGGCGAAACACCGGGCCAGGATCAACTGGGTCGGGCCGTCGACCCAGATCGCCACCAGCGAGGCGACGCCGAACAACACGAGGCCGGCGATCAGGACCTCGCGGCGGCCCAGCCGATCGCCGATCGCGCCCGCCGGGAGCAGCAGCGCCGCGAGCGCCAGGGTGTACCCGTCGACGATCCACGTCATCTGTCCGGCGTCGGCGCCGGTGTCGATCGCGATGTCGGGCAGGGCGGTGTTGAGGGCCGCCATCGCGGCAACGACCATGCTGACCGACAGACAGGCGACGAGGACGAGCCACGCAGACTTCGCGTCGAGGCGGATGGCGGACGGTAATCTCATTCGGCGTCCTGCGCTTTCGGGGTCTGCGTGCGGCGACACGTGTTCGGTCGGAGGCATGATCGCCGCCGGCGAGCCTGTGTTGCGATTTCGTTATCGCGACACGCTATGTAGGCGCCAACGCTACTCGAGTAACTTGTGACACATTTATCACTGCAGTATCGATACCGGGCGAACGCGAGACCGTGCCGGTCCCCGTTGGCCCCGGACAACCGAAAGTGGTGACAGGTCATGGCCTCACCCCGAATCGCACGAACCCCCGCCGCTGCTACCCCCGCTGTCGCGACCCCGGCCGCATCGCCCGACGTCGCCCCGAACGGGACCGAGATCTCGCCCGCTCGCGTCCACGTGTGGCGTGTGCTGTCGATGCTGGCCGCGCTCATCGGCGTCGTCGTGGCTCTCGTGGCCATCGCGTCGTCGGCGGTCTGACCCGACTCCGTCGAGATGTCGGTGTGACCGCCGACGACGCGCGCCGACTTCTAGGCGGCGTGCCGCTCGATGGCGGCACCCAGACGCGGCAGTGCCGCGATCACGTACTTCTTCCCCTTGCCGCGCAGGGAGTTGTATGCCTTGGCGAGTGCGGGCTTGGCCGTCTCGGCCTGCTCGTCGGTGACCGACAGCAGGGCCTCGGCCGCCGCATCGCTGTGGGCCGTCAGGTGATCGCCGAAGGCGACACCGGCCGGCTTCGAATCCCAGAACGGCGCCAGCGCCTTCAGGAAGTCCTCGGCCATCTGATCGGTGGCGCTGCGCACGACACCGGGCTTCACCTTCTGGACCGCGGAGTAGGCGGTCTTCACAGCAGCGCCGCTCAGACCCGACTGGTCGGCCACCTCGGCGTCGATGACACCGACGAGGTCGGTCACCAGTGCGCTGCGGTTGTCGGCGAGTAGGGGCGTCAGCGAATCGCTCATGGGCGTCTCCTCGGGGATATGCGACATGGAACCTGCGGGCCGCCTCACGGTCCGCGTGTGTAGCGTACTGGCCCCACGCGACAGCGTCGCCGGGCTGCGTCCGAGCCGTCGCGGCTCCGGGACTATCGACGACGTTCGCAGACCACATTGCCGAGGGCCTTCGCGCCGTCGCGTTCGGCGACGGTCGCGGTGGCCAGCAACCGGGAGCCGTCCTCCCAGACCTCGACCGCGAGGGTCTCGCCCGGGAACACCACGCCCGCGAACGATGCCGAATAGTCGGCGACCGCGGTCACGTCGCCACCGAGGACCTCGTCGACGATCGCGCGGCAGACCGTGCCGTAGGTGCACAGGCCGTGCAGGATCGGCCGGGGAAACCCGGCGCGAGAGGCGAAGTCGGGGTCGGAGTGCAGTGGGTTGCGGTCCCCGCACAGCCGGTAGAGCAGGGCCTGCTGGGGGAGCGTCGCGACGGTCAGGCGATGATCCGGCGCGCGGTCGGGATAGTCGACCCTCGCCGACGAACCGCGTTCGCCGCCGAAGCCGCCCTCGCCCTTGGCGAAGATCGACGAGCGGGAGGTCCAGAGTGTCTGGCCGTCGTCGTCGGCGGTCACCGACTCCTGCACGATCACCGCGGCCGAACCCTTGTCCTGGATCTCGGCGATCCGGGTGCGGGTGGTCGCCTTGCCGCCGGCCGGCAGTGGCCGGTAGGCCGTCACCTGCTGGCTGCCGTGGACGACCTTCGCGAGGTCGATGTCGATGCCGGGGAACGACACCTTCGGGGGTTCGGTGGTGTGGAAGCCGGCGGCCACGGTGGCGAAGGTGGGGAGCACCTTCGGTGTCGAGTCGTGGACGTACTCGAGTCCGGTGGTGTCCATCGGGTCCGATGCGGCACCCACCGCGAGGTTGTAGAGGGCGGCGTCCGACGCCGACCATTCGAAGCTCACCTCGGGCAGCTCGGCGCCGAGGGCGACGGAGAGGTCGATGGGCATCGTGTCAGGCTCCTGTGGATGCGGGGGCGGCGGCCTTGGCGGCGATGTCGGCGGCGGCGAGGTAGCCGAACACCATGGCCGGACCGATCGTCGCGCCCGGACCGGCGTAGGTGTGTCCCATGACCGGGGCGCTGGTGTTGCCCGCCGCGTACAGACCTTCGATGACCGAGCCGTCGGCCCGCAGAGCGCGACCCGACGCATCCGCATTGATCCCGCCCTTGGTGCCGAGATCGCCCGGGACCATCTTGACCGCGTAGAACGGGCCCTTGCTGACCTCGCCGAGGCTCGGGTTGGGCTTGTTGGTGATGTCGCCGTAATAGTGGTCGTAACCGCTTGTGCCACGCCCGAAGTCCTCGTCGACGCCCTTGCGGGCGAAACCGTTGAACCGCTCGGTGGTGGCGGTCAGTGCGTCGACCGGCACACCGATCTTCTCGGCCAGTGCCGCGATGCTGTCGGCCTTGACGACGACACCCGACTCGAACCACTTCTTGGGCAACGGTTGTCGTGCGTTGATGCCGGCGAAGAGGTAGCGGTTGCGACAGCGCTGGTCGAAGATGAGCCACGACGGCACGTTCTCGCCGGGACCCTCGCCCTGACCGAACTGGCCGCCGTACATCTGGTGCACCGCTTCGACATACGGCAGGGACTCGTTCATGTAGCGCTGTCCGCGGGTGTTCACCATGAACGTTCCGGGTACCGCCCGCTCCGACAGCGCGAACCACGGACCGCGCGGCAGCGGGATCGTCGGGCCCCACCAGGCGTCGTCCATCAGGGACACCGCGGCGCCGATCTTGAGTCCGGCGTTGATGCCGTCGCCGGTGTTGCTCGGGGCGCCGGTGGTCCACTCGGAGCCGATCGGGTCGCGCTGGTACTTCTTGCGCATTTCGTCGTTGTGTTCGAACCCGCCGCAGGCGAGGATCACGCCGTGGCGTGCTCGGATCTCGACGCGCTTGCCGTCGGACTCGGCGATCACCCCGACGACGCGGCCGTCTTCGGTGATGAGGTCGGCCAGGCCGGTGTTCAGCCGGACCGGGACGCCGGCCTGGCGTACGCCGATGAGGAGTTCGGCGGCCAGCGCGGCGCCCATGGCGATCAGCTTCTTGCCCCGGCTGCGCGCCCAGAAGAAGCGGCTGCCGACCTTCGCCATCCGCAGCGGACCGCGCCAGTGACGCAGGCCGGTGTTGAGCCAGCGGTAGTCCGACTGCAGCACCACCATGTTCAGCGGTGCCTTGGTGTATTGCGGGTGCAGGGTCTTCAGGTCGTCCCCGAGGCGGCGCGCGTCGAACGGGCGCGGCTCGATCGACCGTCCGGCGAGCCGGCCGCCGGGTGCCTCCGGGTAGTAGTCGGAATAGTTCTTCACCCACTCGAGGTCGAGGGGGGCGTGTGCCATCAGGAAGTCGAGGGCCTCGGGCCCGCGGTCGATGTAGGCGTCGATCCGATCGGCCGGGGCATGGTCGCCGATGATCGCGTGGACGTACTCGCGGGCCTTGTCCGGTGTGTCGATCACACCGTCGCGGCGCAGCACCGAGTTGTTCGGGATCCAGACCCCGCCGCCCGACCGCGACGTCGAGCCGCCCCAGTACGGCGACTTCTCGATCAGGACCGTCGACAGGCCCTTCTGAGCTGCGGTGATCGCCGCGCTCAGGCCCGCACCGCCGGCCCCCACGACGACGACGTCGAACGTCTCGGGTGCCGGGGTCTCGGATCGGGTGCTGGTCTGTTCTGGTTCGGTCGAGCCGGCCATTGGGTCCCCTTCGTGCGCGCAGCTGGAACGTGTTCTACCTGAATTAGAACACGTTTCAGAAATGGGACGCCAGGGGTGCTTCCGATCCCGTCGACTGGGCGTCTGTTTTCGTCGACTGGGCGGCTTTACGCGTTGACTGTGCGTCTTTACGCGTTGACTGTGCGTCCGATCCCGTCGGCGCTACGTCGACCGGTGGCGACGGGGCGAAGCGACCAGAGGTCGATGCCTGCGGCAGGCGTGGACGACCTGATCAACGCACCGGTTCCTATCGGGTAAGGAATTCAAAGGCCTCAACAGGCTCAACAGTTCCGATCCCGCCTGCGTGTCGGTATGGACTAGGGCGCACGGTCGACGGGATTGGGTGCACGATCGCCGAAAACAGACGCATTGTCAACGGGATCTGACGCCCAGTCGACGGGATCGGCTTTGCCGGCGAGTTCGGTGCGCAGGAAGGCGCGCACCTCGTCGCGGAGGGAGTGCAGGACGTCGTCCGAGACGGCGCCCCGGCTCATGACCGGCCGGGACCGCGGGACGACCAGTTCTGCCCCTTGCGCGCCATCGACCACATCTGGGTGCCGCGCTCGATCTCGATCGCCGAATCCCACGTCACCGCCGGGGGTCCGAGTTCCATACGGACACTGGCCATCACACGCCGCGTCAACTCGGGGTCGCGCGCGGCGGGTCCGGTCAGACCGTCGACGATCGCCGGGATGTCCGGAAGGGGCGCAGCCGCGTACGCCAGGCCGCGCTCGACGGCCTGCTCGCCGGACAGCGACTGGCCGCACGCCGCGAGGGCGATGGTGTTCGCCCTGCCCACCGCCCGATTCAACAGGGTGAGGTGACCGCCCCCGGGGTGTATTCCGCGAGCGAGGAATCCGCTGTCGAGGACGGCGTCGGGCGTGGTGACGAGCAGGTCGACGGCGAGTGCGAGATTGAGGCCTGCGCCGACAGCCCCGCCGACGACGACCCCCACTGTCGGTACCGGCAACGAGCCGACCCGCACGAACGCGCGGTAGACGGCCGACAGCTGCGCGACCGACGACGGCGCGGCCGGATCGGCGGACGCCGCGGCCAGGATTCTCGTGTCGGCGCCGCTGCAGAAGTAGGAGCCGACGGCGTCCACGACGACGGCGCCGACGTTGTCGTCGTCGATGACCCGATCACAGAATCGCTCGATGGCCGCGGCCATCTCGAGGGTGATGGCGTTCTTGCGGCGGGGGTTGTTGAGCGTCAGCCTTCCCACTCCGTCGTTGACGGAGGTGAGGATGGCCTCGCCGGTGTCGTCGTCGTCCGGCGAGACGGGATTCGGGGACTCGGAACTCATGACGACGACCGTAGTCCCCCGCCGCTGGTGTGATCGTCGATCCCGGCGTCGCCGCGAAAAAGTTCACCGATCGCACCGAGGAGTGCCCCGACACTGCAACGTGTTCTAAACTAGAACACGTTCACATTCGGAAGGCGAGGGCACGATGGCGGTTGAGCAGGGGATTCGCGAGCAGATCGCTGCCGATCTGGCGCGGGCGGAGGCGTCGGCGACCGCCATCGACAGGCCCACCGACGCCCACCCCGGCCTCGATGTGGTCGACGCCTACGAGATCCAGCTGATCAACATCCGCAAGCGCCTCGACGCCGGGGCGAAGGTCGCCGGGCACAAGGTCGGCCTGGCCTCGGAGGCCATGCAGAAGATGATGGGCGTCGACGAGCCGGATTACGGTCATCTGCTCGACGACATGCAGTACTTCGAACACACCCCGATCGACGCGAAGAAGCTGTGCTTCCCGCGCGTCGAGGTCGAGGTCGGCTTCATTCTGGGCGAGGACCTGCCGGGCGAGGGCTGCACCAACGAGGATGTGATCGACGCGGTGGCCTGGGTGGTGCCCTCGATCGAGTTGATCGACTCCCGGATCAAGGACTGGAAGATCACGCTCTGCGACACGATCGCCGACAACGCGTCGTCCTGTGGGTGGATCCTCGGTCAGCAACGTGTCCCGATCTCCGAGATCGACACCGGCGACATCGAGGCGACGCTGACGCGCAACGGCGAGATCGTCGCCAAGGGCAATTCGTCTGCGGTACTGGGTCATCCGCTGAACGCTGTGAGTTGGCTCGCGCGCAAGGTCGAGGGCTTCGGGGTGCGCCTGCGCAAGGGCGATGTGATCCTGCCGGGCACCGCGACGCGGGCGATCGACATCTCGTCCGGCGATCACTTCGTGGCCGACTTCGCCGGCCTGGGCCGCGTCACCCTCGACTTCACCTAGACACGAACGACTTTCACCGAGTATGAGGAGGAACCCGTGGCAGCCAAGCTGACCGCAGCGATCATCGGGTCGGGCAACATCGGCACCGACCTGATGTACAAGCTGGAGCGCTCCGAGGTGATCGAGCCGCGCTGGATGGTCGGCATCGATGCCGCCTCCGAGGGCATGAAGCGCGCGGCCGATCATGGCCTGATCACGATGAGCGGCGGCGCCGACGAGCTGCTGGCGTCGTCGGAGCGTCCGGATCTGATCTTCGAGGCGACCTCGGCCTATGTGCACCGCGAGTACGCGCCGAAGTACGAAGAGGCGGGCATCATCGCCGTCGACCTCACCCCGGCTGCCGTCGGTCCCGCGGTGGTACCGCCGGCCAATCTCCGCGAGCATCTCGACGCGCCGAACACCAACATGATCACGTGCGGAGGGCAGGCGACCATCCCGATGGTGCATGCGGTGAGTTCGGTTGTGCCGGTGCCGTATGCCGAGATCGTGGCGTCGGTCGCCTCGGTGTCGGCCGGACCGGGAACCCGCGCGAACATCGACGAGTTCACCGCGACGACCTCGGCGGGGGTGGAGACGATCGGCGGCGCGCAGCGCGGCAAGGCGATCATCATCCTCAATCCGGCCGACCCGCCGATGATCATGCGCGACACCATCTTCTGCGCCATCCCCGAAGACGCCGACACCGATGCCATCGCCGAGTCGATCCACCGCCGGGAGAAAGAGATCCAGGCGTACGTGCCGGGCTATCGACTGTTGCAGGACCCCCAGTTCGACCCGCCGAGCGTCGTCAACGGCGGCTTCGCCCGGGTGTCGATCTTCGTCGAGGTCGAAGGTGCGGGCGACTTCCTGCCGCCCTACGCCGGGAACCTGGACATCATGACCGCCGCCGCCACGAAGGTCGGCGAAGAGATCGCAAAAACCAGGTTGGGAGTCCCGGCGTGACCGCCTGTGTGAGTGCCCACGAAACAGCGAAGACAAAGTTGGGAGTCCCCGCATGAGCACCAATGTGGTTTCCACGCCGCGTGACCCGAAGCTGATGGCGAACGCGCGCAAGTACTCCGATGCCCTCGACATCCGCATCACGGACTCGTCGCTGCGCGACGGCAGTCACCACAAGCGCCACCAGTTCACCGAGGACGAGGTGCGCGCGATCGTCGGCGCCCTCGACGAGGCGGGTGTGCCGGTGATCGAGGTGACCCACGGTGACGGTCTGGGCGGGTCGTCGTTCAACTACGGCTTCTCCAAAACTCCTGAGCAGCAATTGATCAAGGCCGCCGCGGAGACCGCGAAGCGCGCGAAGATCGCGTTCCTGATGCTGCCCGGGTTGGGCACCAAGGACGACATCCGGGCCGCGCAGGACAACGGCGGCCAGATCTGCCGCATCGCGACGCACTGCACCGAGGCCGATGTCTCCATCCAGCACTTCGGACTAGCCCGCGATCTGGGCCTGGAAACCGTCGGGTTCCTGATGATGAGCCACAGCCAGCCGCCGGAGGTCATCGCCAAGCAGGCCCGCATCATGGCCGATGCCGGATGCCAGTGTGTCTACGTCGTCGACTCCGCGGGTGCCCTCGTCCTCGAAGACGTGACCGTGCGGGTGGAGGCCCTGGTCGCCGAACTCGGCAACGACGCGCAGGTCGGGTTCCACGGTCATGAGAACCTCGACATCGCGGTTGCCAACTCGGTCAACGCGATTCGTGCGGGTGCGCAGCAGATCGACGGCTCGATCCGGCGCTTCGGTGCCGGCGCGGGCAACACACCCACCGAGGCCTTCGTGGGTGTGTGCGACAAGCTCGGCATCACCACCGGAGTCGATTTCATGAAGATCGCCGACGCCGCACAGGATGTCGTCCGTCCGGCCATGCCGTCGGAGTGCCTGGTCGACCGCTCGGCGATGATGATGGGCTACGCCGGTTGCTACAGCTCGTTCCTCAAGCACGCCGAGGGCCACGCCGAACGCTATGGCGTCTCGGCCGCGGAGATCCTCCTCGAGGCGGGCAGCCGCAAACTCGTCGGCGGTCAGGAAGACCAGCTGATCGACATCGCGCTCGAACTCAAGAAGAAGCAGGACGCGAACGCCGGGGTGTGAGGGCGATCCGTCGAGTGCCCATCGGACGGGTGTTGCTCAGCTGCGGATGATGTGCGCGAGGAAGTCGCGTGCCGCGCCGGCGCCCGGTTGGGCCCCTGACAGCCACACCGCGCGCAGGGGTCGGGCGAGGTCGAGGTCGGCGATGTCGATGTGGGCCAGCCGGTGTCCGAGATCGTCGGCGACCGAGAGGTCACTGAGCACGGCCGGCCCGGCTCCCGCGATGACCGCCGCCCGCACCGACGCCGTCGTGGACAGTTCCAACACGGGTGGCGCGGTCTCCCGTCCCGGCCCGAGGGCCCGCGTCAGGGCGCGTTCGAAGAACTCCCGCGTTCCCGAGCCCTCTTCGCGGGTGACCAACGGGGTGCGGGCGAGGTCGGCGGCCGTGACCGGACGCCGCAGCCGCGTCCACGGATGACCCGGCGGCACGACGAGGACCAGCTCGTCACGCGCGACGCTCCGGCTTCGCAGACCGGTCGGGACACGTGACCCCTCGACGAAACCGAGCTCGACGTCGCCGGCACGGACGAGGTCGTACACGTGGTCGGAGTTGGTGGCTGTGAACGACACCTTCGGCGCGTGATCGTGCTGGGCGCCGAACGACACGAGCCAGCGGGGCAGGAGATGTTCGGCGACGGTCAGGCTGGCCGCAAGGCGTAGCTGATCACGGCGTTCGAGGCGCAACGCGGCCAGCCCGGCGTCGAACTCCCCGGCCAGGGTCAGCAACCGGTCGGCCCATTCGGCGACGAGTCGTCCGGACTGGGTGGGTACCGAACCCCGCGGTGTGCGGGTCAGCAGGGTGACGCCGAGCTGGGTCTCCATCGCGCGGATTCGTGCGGACACCGCCTGCTGGGTGACGCCGAGCTGGGTCGCGGCGGCATTGAGACTGCCTGTCCCGACCACCGCCTGCAGGGTCTCCAGCGAAGCGAGGTCGGGCATCCGCGGACTCAGCACCATCGTTCGAGGGTACAAGCACCGCTGATACCCCCGGTACAAACACGATTTGTATCCTGTCAACGCTTTGGGTCCTACCGGCGTCGTGACATTCGCGCGAACGTGGTGAACATGACCACGACGACCCCCACCGCCGGACTCGCCGCGACAGATCGCGGGCCCGCAACCGACACCGGGACAAAGCGTCGCCACGTCTCCTACGTTCCGCCCAACTGGTTCGCCGCGGTGATGGGCACCGGGATCGTCGCGATCGCCGCGCACAGCCTGCCCTGGCAACCTCCGGGCCTGGCAGTGGTGGCGACGGTCTTCTGGCTGTTGGCCTGCGCGGTGTTCGCGGGTGTGGTGGCCGCCACCGTCCGCCACTGGGTCCGCGACCCGGAGATCGCCCGCGGTCACCACGCCCACCGAGTGGTCGCCCACTTCTACGGCGCGGCACCGATGGCGGTGATGACAGTCGGGACCAGCACGATGCTGGTCGGCACGACGGTCATCGGCCGCGATCTGGCACTGGGGATCGACGTCGTGTGCTGGATCATCGGCACGATTGGCGGGGTGTTCACCGCCGTGGTCATCCCGTACCGGCACCTGATCGTCGGCCGCCCGGCTGTAGGTGAGGCTTTCGGCGGCTGGCTGATGCCGGTCGTCCCCCCGATGGTGTCGGCGTCGGCGGCCGCGGTGCTCACCCCGCAGCTGCCCGCGGGCTGGGCGTCGGGGGTCGTGATGGTGATCGGCTGCGCGATGTTCGTACTGGCCGCACTCGCCTCGCTGCCGATCCTGGCGGTGCTGGCGGCGCGGCTGCGCAGCGGTGATGTCGGTGCCGCCCACATGGTCCCCACCTGGTGGATCGTTCTCGGTCCGCTCGGCCAGTCGATTACCGCCGCATGCCTGCTCGCCCATGTCGCACCGCACGTCGTGGGCGCCCCGACCGTCGGAACGCTGCAGTCGTTCGCGATGGGCTACGGCCTCACCGTCTGGGTGGTGGCCACTCTCTGGATCGTCGTCGCCGCGCGGCTCACCGTGCGAACGCTGAGGTCGGGGATGCCGTTCGCGATGACCTGGTGGTCGTTCACCTTCCCGCTCGGCACCTACGTGACGGGTTCGAGTGCGCTGGCACTCACGCTCGGTGGAGCGGTCTTCCAGGTCGCGGCCGTCGCCGGGTTCGCGGTTCTCGTCCTGGCATGGGGTGTGGTGGTGGTTCGGACGGTGCGCGGGGTGGTGTCGGGCGAGCTCCTGCGGGTGCCGTTGCTGCCGGTGCGGTGAGTACCCCCACCCGCAAACCCACCCCTTTTCCGTAAACCCAACGCCTTCGGACCGGGTGGGTTTACGGAAAAGGGGCGGGTTTGTCGAAAGTTGGTTTACAGCAACGTTTTGCGCTACGAGATCCCGGCAGGAGTGGGCCGGGGAGTGCTCATGCCTCCGGTCGGCGACGGCGCATCGTGCATCCGGTCCACGTCTTCGAGACTCAGTCCGGTGGTCTCGACTCGGAAGGTCCATGTGACGAATGCGCCCAGCGCCGACGTTCCGGCGAGAAGAAGCACGATGATCGCCGTTCCCCAGGCATCGAGGAGGACGGGGAACAGGAAGGCGGTGAGGACTGCCCCGACCTTGGCGACCGAGGCGGCGAGGCCCGCGCCCGTCCCACGCAGCGAGGTGGGGAAGACCTCGCCGGCCAGCAGATAGGTCATGGAGTTCGGACCCAGGTTGGTCATGAGGTTGAACAACATGAAGCCGACGAACACGAGGACGACTTGCAGGGTTCCGTCGAGAAGGGTGGAGGCGGCGGCTGTCACCAACCCGACAGCGCAACCGAGGAAACCGAAGACCTGTAGTCGGATTCGGCCGAATCTGTTGACGAGGAGGATGGCCAACGCGATGCCGATGAGGAGGAAGGCATCGATGAGGACTGCGCCTTCGGCGCCGTGCAGGTCGTCGGCGACCACGCTGCTGACGGTCGCGTCGTCTGCGGCGGCGGTTCCGATCGTCGCGGCGATGATCGTCGGGGTGAAGATGCCGATCCCGTACGTTCCGAGGTCCTGCAGAAACCAGGGGATCGAAGCCAGGATCGTCGAGCGGCGCCAGGGTCGCCGGAACAGCGACCCGATGTTGGATGGTGACCCGTCGGCGGAGTCGGGGCCGGAGGCAGACTCGTCGCGGAGTGCGAGGGAGACGGTGGACGGGTACTGCGGTCGGCGAGTCAACAAACGCTTCAGCGCTCGCTCCGCCTCGTCGACTCTGCCTGTGCCGAGGAGCCAATGCGGACTCTGCACGATGAAGAGCCGGCCGACGATCACCAGGACGGATGGGACGACAACCACGCCGAACATCCAGCGCCAGTCCGACAGTTCGTCGCGATTGCCCAGGATGATGACGCCGACGAGTGTGCCGGCCAGGGCGCCGACGGCCTGGAAGCCGAACGCCGCGAGCACCCCTCGACCCCGGATGCTGGTGGGCATGGTCTCGGAGATCATGGTGTGTGCGGTCGGGTAGTCGCAACCCAGCGCCATTCCCATGCCGACGAGACACACCACCAGCATCGGGAAGCCGGTGCTGAACGTGACGCCCACCAGGAAGGCCGTGAACAGAACCATCTCGGCCAGGAACATCTGACGGCGACCCCACCGATCGGACAGCCCGCCGAGGGCCGATGCGCCGATCATGATGCCCAACAGGGGCGCGGCCGTCACGACGCCGGATTGGGCTGAGCCGAGCCCGAAGTCGTCGATGATCAGTGGTAGGGCCACGCCCACCATGAAGACGATCATGCCCTCGAGGAACTTCCCCGCGGACGCGAGCAACCAGATCCGTCTTTGCATCGAGGTCATCGCGCCGGCGGTCGCGGGCGTGCCGTCCCGCCAGGCAGGGACCTCGTCCAGGTAACTCTGGACGGTGTCGGGAAGAGCTCCGGACTCGGTGGCGGACATGCGATTCCTGTTCTGCGCCGACGACTCCACTCGATACGACGGTGAATCGTGCTGCGGAAGTCGGACGCTACAGGTTGTCGCTGGCCGTCTCGTTGCGGCGTGATGAACGTTTGTGGCCGCCGCTGAGCTGCTCGGTAGGACTCATGCGCGAGCCGCGTGAGTCCTACCGAGGCCGGACCTCACATGCCGGCGGGCGGGTGCCCCAGACAGATGAGGGCGCCCATCGGGTCCTTGATCGCCGCGAGCGTGCCGTACGGGGTGTCCTCGCCGGCCATGAGGATCTCGGCGCCGAGTGACTCGGCCTGTTTCACGGTGGCGGCCACGTCGTCGACGGTGATGTAGATCTGCCAGAACGACGGCACCCCGGCGGGGAAGAGCTTGACCGAGTCCATGATGCCCGCGTACGACGTCTCGCCGTAGAAGATCTGGGCGTAGTTGTCGGGCCCGACGGCATCCGGGTCGCCACCGGTACCGATCTCCTCGATGCGCGCGCCGAGCACGGTCCGGTAGAAGTCGACAGACTTGGCGTAGTCCATGCTCTGGCATTCGAACCAGTAGGGCGTGCCGTGGTCGCCGAACTCGGAGTAACCCTTGTGCTTGTCCGGCTGCCAGAACCCGATCGCCGCGCCCGCTGTGTCGAGGGCCATCAGCATCGTGCCCTCCTCGCCGATGGCCATCGGGGGCACCATGATCGAGCCACCCGCCGCCTCGACTGCCTTCACCGTGGCGTCGGCGTCCTCGGTGTGGAGGTACACCGTCCAGATGTCGGGAGGTCCCGCGCCTTCCATCACCGGGCTCAGCCCCGCGACACGCTTGCCGTTCTTGAGGAGGTTGCGGTAGCCGCCGAACTCCTCGTCGGGAGCCTCGGCCTCCCAGCCGAAGATCGCCCCGTAGAACTCCTCGGCCTTCGCGGTGTCACTGCTCATCAGGTCGAACCAGATCGGTGCCCCCGAGGGGGCCGCATACTCTGCCATTTCTGTGTCCTCTTCCTTGTTCCGCACAATCTGCTGGGCAACTGCTCGTCGACACACTTCTGACCGACAGGGTCGCGCAAACTCATCGGTCGCGGACCGCGTTGGGGGAGAGTCGACTCATATCCACCGGGATGGGCCATGGCACGCTGGTCGGATGACGACGCACTCGGCCACCGTCGAACGACTTCGCACCACGGCGTGGCCGGTGATGCTGGCCGGCGGACTGCTACTGGTCCTGCTCGCGCAGGTCCAGTGGGGTTGGACCGACGAAGGTGTGGAACCGTCGATCACCGGGTTGGGACACGTCAAGATCCTGGGGGCCAGCGACGACGACGTCGCGTTCTTCTTCGAGGACAAGACCGACCGGCCGGGTCTGAGCGTGGTCGTGGCGGGGGCGGTGATCGCCGTCGTCGCGGCCCTGGGCTGGTGGCGTGCCCGACTCCGGCCGTCCGCCATCGGAGTGATCGGTCTCGCGTCCCTCGTCGCATTGGTCGTCGGCGTCCGGGTGCTGAGTGACCCTGCCGCGCAATTGTTCTCCGACTCGGTGTCGGAAGCGCTGGGTTCAGACCTGCCCGCGATGCAGGCCGGTTACGGACTGATCGGGACCGTCGTGGTCGCGGCCCTGTTGCTGGTGGTCGTCGTGGGATGGGTGCTCACGACGTGGTGGCCGCGCCCGACGCTCAGCCGAACCGACGAATCGTCTTGATGTATCCCATGTCCTTCAGCTTCGTGAACCCGATCGGGACACCGTTGGGGCCGTAGGCGTTGAACACGCGGCCGGCGCCCGCGTAGATACCGACGTGTCCCGCGTCGCGACCGAAGATGATGATGTCGCCCGGTGCGAGCGCGCGGAACGGGATCGCGTGTCCGACCTTCGCCTGTTGCTGGCTGGTCCGGGGGAGGTGGACGCCGGTCGTGTAGAACGCCCACCGCACCAGCCCGGAGCAGTCCCAGGAATGCGGGCCGACGCCTGCCCACTTGTACGGCTTGCCGATCTGGGTGATCGCCGCCCCGAGTGCGTTGAGGCCGACGGTGGTCGGCACCGGCAGATAGATGGGAACCGAACCGGAGGAGTCCGACGATCCCGCGGCCGCGGCGCGACCGGTGTCGAGGAGCGGGGAGCCGATGAGCGGTACGCCGACCGACAACGCGGCGGTGAGTGCGATGGTGCAGGTCACGCGCCTGAAGCGCGGTGGCGATACGGACATGACGACAGCTTGGCGGAGCCGGGCCGGCGTGTCGTCGGTCGTTCTCCAGGTGTGACGAAGGTGTGACCGCTGTGATGCTTGAGGCTTGTGTTACCGAATGTTGCTGGTGTGGTAGTTAATCGATCACCAGTATCCGTCGGGATCCGAGACGGGTGACTCGGCGGGGATGATGCCCTCGGAAACGCCGTGGTCGATACTCGCCGACAACCGGGCGCACGTCGGCATCATCGCGCCGGGAAGCAGGGGGCCGTTCCCCGTGTCGTCGTTCCCACCGTCGCCGCCCGCGCGCATCTGCTCGAGGCCGAGGCAGCGCTCCCGGGCGTCGGCATTCCATTGCACGCTGGTGTGGAACGAACTCGTCTTCTTCACGAGAACGCAGGCGTGGCACGCGCGGCACTCGATCTCGCGCATGCCGCCCTGCAGATAGTGCTCACGGTCACGGCGGGTGGCCTCGTGAACCCGGGCGAGCCGGTCGGGATCGTCGTGGAAGTCGGGCGCCTTGGCCCAGCGGTCGGAACCCACGCGAACCCCTGCTGCCCGGGTCACCGTCAGACCTCGGCCTTCTCGGTGGACTCCGAGCCGGCGGCGGAGTCGGCCTTCTCGGCTTCCTGGCGCCGCAGGTTCTCCTGGATCTCCTCGTTCCAGCTCTCGAGGGCCTTGGAGGTGTCGATCTCGTACTCGAATCGGCCGGTCATCTCGTCGGTGACGTCCGCCTTGTCGACGTAGAACTGGTCGTACCAGCGGCGGAGCTGATAGACCGGACCGTCCTCCTCGACGAGCAGGGGATTGTCGATGCGGGTCTTGTTCTTCCAGATCTCGACGTCCTGCAGGAAGCCCACCTCGACGCCTGCGCTGATCTTGGTGGCCATCTTCGACGCCTGTTCGGCGGTCAGTCCGTCGGGGACCTTGGCCATCACGCCGTACATGAGGACGAAGGAGTTCTCGTCGATCGGGTAGTGGCAGTTGGTGAGGATGGTCTCCACGGCGTACCCGCCGTAGTACTGGATCATCGGGTTCAGCATGTACGACGGCCCGTAATACGCCGCGATCGATTCGAGACGGCTGTCGCCGTAGTTGGTGCCGAGGGTGACGTCGGGCCGGCCATGCGAATTCATGTACTGCGCGGCGATCTCACCCTCGAAGACGTTCTTGAAGTAGTCGGGGAGTGCGAAGTGCACGTAGTAGAAGTGCGCCATGTCGACGACGTTGTCGATGATCTCGCGACAGTTGGCGCCCTCGATGACGATGCGGTTCCAGGTCCAGGGCGTCCACTCCTCGGATCCGAATTCGTCGAGTTCGGGGATGATGCACTCGTCCGGCGGAGGGTTGCCCTCGGGATCGTTGTAGACGAAGACCTGGCCGTTGCGGACCATCGACGGCCATGAGCGCGTCTTGGCGAGCTTGGGGTTGCGCTTGGCGTACGGCACCCCGGCGCAACGTCCGTTGCCCTTCCACAGCCAGCCGTGGAACGGGCACGCGACATTGTCCCCGGACACCTTGCCCTGGGAGAGGTCGCCGCCCATGTGCCGACAGAAGGCGTCGAGGACGTTGACCTCGCCCTTGGTGTCGACCCACGCCACCAGCTTGGTGCCGAAGATCGTGACTGAGTGGGGCTTGCCGTCGGAGAACTCCTCGAGCAGTCCGAGGCAGTGCCAGCCCCGCGCGAAACGCGTGGGTGGCGCACCCGTGTCGATCTCCCGGATGCCCACGTCCGCTCCGTCGGAGGCGGCGGCTGCGCTCGGCGTGCCGGGGCTGCTCGGGGTCATCGTCTCGGGTCCTGAAGACATGTGCCCTCTCCTGTCTGTGACTCGTGTCGCGTCGAAGAACTGTACCCAATACTAGAACACGTTTCAGATTTGTCAGCCCGATCGACGCCGCGGAGGGCAATAGGGCCTGTACATGGGCATAAAGTCGGCGTGCTCGACAGAAATGAGAACGTGTTCTAATCTCGAACTCGATGGTTACAGCGGCCGGCGTGCCCGGTCGAGGGAGAGACGAGTAGGAGCAGGCGAGATGCCAGCACAACGGAGCGAAGCCGCCGAGCAGGTCCTGGAGAAGATCAACGTCCTGCTCCCGGAGCTCGAGCAGCGTGCGCAATCGACCGAGGATCTGCGCCGCATCCCCGACGAGACCGTGTCGAGCCTCGAGACCGCCGGCTTCTTCAGGCTGTTGCAGCCCGAGCAGTGGGGTGGTTACGAGGCCGACCCGGTCACCTTCTACGAGGCGGTACGCCGCATCGCGTCGGCGTGCGGGTCCACGGGGTGGGTGTCGGGCATCATCGGCGTGCACAACTGGCACCTCGCGCTGTTCGATCAGCAGGCACAGGAGGACGTGTGGGGTTCGGACACCAACGTCCGCATCTCGTCGTCGTACGCCCCGATGGGCATGGGCGAGGTCGTCGACGGCGGTTACAAGGTCAACGGTTCGTGGGCGTGGTCGTCGGGTTGCGAGACTGCTGACTGGGTTTTTGTCGGGGGTCCGGTCATCAAGAACGGCAAGCCCGTCGACTTCGTCAGCTTCCTGATCCCCCGCGAGGACTACACGATCAGGGACGTGTGGAACGTCGTCGGCCTGCGCGGCACCGGGTCCAACACCATCGAGGTCAAGGACGTGTTCGTGCCCCGGCACCGCATGCTGAGCATGCGCACGATGTCGATGGGACAGAGTCCGGGCCTGGAGCGCAACACCGCGCCGGTGTACAAGATGCCCTGGGGCACAATTCATCCCAGCACCATCGCGACACCGATCGTCGGGATGGCCTATGGCGCCTACCGCGCCCACGTCGAGCATCAGGGCAAGCGGGTCCGGGCCGCCTACGCGGGCGAGAAGGCCAAGGAGGATCCGTTCGCCAAGGTCCGGATCGCCGAGGCCGCCAGCGACATCGACGCCGCCTGGCGTCAGCTGTCGGGCAACCTGCAGGCCGAGTACGACCTCATCCTCGCCGGCGAGGAGATCCCGATGGAGTTGCGCCTGTCCGCCCGGCGCGACCAGGTGCGCGCGACCGGACGGGCGATCGCCGCGATCGACCGGCTCTTCGAAAACTCGGGCGCACACGCCCTGGAGAACGGGACGCCCATCCAGCGATTCTGGCGCGACGCCCACGCCGGGCGCGTGCACGCCGCGAACGACCCGGAGCGCGCCTACGTCGCATTCGGCAACGGCGAGTTCGGGATTCCCATCGGCGACACGATGGTGTGAGACCTCGCCGCTGCCGACCAACACAGAGCCACAAGGAGTCTTGGAGATGAGCGACAGTCCGATCCGCTCGCTGGGGTACATGAGGATCGAGGCCACCGACATCGAGGCGTGGCGTACCTACGGCCTCAAGGTCCTCGGGATGATCGAGGGTTCCGGTCTCACCGACGGCGCCCTGTACCTCCGGATGGACGATTTCCCGGCTCGGTTGGTCATCGTGCCGTCCGAGCACGACCGGCTCGCGAGTGCGGGTTGGGAGGTCGCGAACGCCGCCGAGCTACAGAACGTTCGGGATCGCCTGGCACGCGCGGGAGTGGTCTTCCGTGAGGGCAAGGACGAGGAGATCGCCGACCGTCGCGTTGCGGAGATGATCGTCTTCGACGACCCGGCGGACAACACGCTCGAGGTCTTCCACGGGGCCGCGCTCGAACACCGGCGCGTCGTCAGCCCGTACGGGCACCGCTTCGTCACCGAGGAGCAGGGCCTCGGGCACGTCGTTCTGACCTGCTCCGACGACAAGGCGGCCCTCGAGTTCTACCGGGACGTACTGGGATTCCGGCTCCGCGACTCCATGCGCCTGCCTCCGCAGGTGGTCGGGCGCGAAGAGGGTGACGAGGTCCCGTGGCTGCGCTTTCTCGGATGCAACCCGCGTCACCACTCGCTGGCCTTCCTGCCGATCCCGAACAGCACCGGCATCGTCCATCTGATGGTCGAGGTGGAGAACGCCGACGACGTGGGGTTGTGCCTGGATCGCGCGCTGCGCAAGAAGGTGCCGATGTCGGCGACACTCGGTCGCCACGTCAACGACCTGATGCTCTCCTTCTACATGAAGACACCCGGTGGCTTCGACGTCGAGTTCGGCTGTGAGGGAAGAACGGTCTCCGACGACGAGTGGATCGCCCGGGAGAGCACGGCCGTGAGTCTGTGGGGGCATGACTTCAGCGTCGGGTTCAAGGGCTGAGATGCCCCCCGACGCCACGACCCAGCAGTCCCACGCGCGGTCACCCTACGGGTCCGCCGACTTCGATTCCCGCCAGTTCCGGACCGCGATGGGCCAGTTCTGCACGGGCGTCACGGTCATCACGACGCTCGACGACGCGGGCAACCCGGTCGGTTTCGCATGCCAGTCGTTCGCGGCGCTGTCCCTCGACCCGCCGCTGGTCCTGTTCTGCCCGATGAAGACCTCTCGAAGCTGGAAGGTGATCGAGAAGACGGGCAAGTTCTGCGTGAACGTGCTCTCGAACCGACAGCAGGACGTCAGCGCGGCATTCGGCGCCCCGGGTGACGACAAGTTCGCGAACATCACCTGGGACCCGTCGCCGGCCGGCCTTCCGGTCATCCGCCACGCACTCACCTGGGTCGAGTGCGACGTGGACAGCGTCACCGACGGCGGCGACCACCACATCGTCATCGGGCGTGCGCTGACTCTCGGAGAAGTGCTGCAGGACAAGCCGTTGCTGTTCTACCGTGGCGGCTACCTGTCGACCGAACACCCGCGGGTCACCCCCGCACAGGCAGAACTCGAGAATTTCCTGACTTGGACGGGCGGGGACACCTGGCTATGACCGTCGACGACACGACGAGTACCGACACCGACACCACCGACACCACCGGAATCGACAACCCGAGCGCCACACCGCAGCTGGTCACCCAGCCTCTCATCGACGCGATCGCGGAGGCCGAGAAACTGGTCGCGTCAGCCGATTTCGCCGAGACCGAACAAGATCTCGCCGAGGGCTACGACTACCTGGCGGGGAGCATCGCCGCGATCGTCCAGCTGGTCCGCGCCCGGTCGATCTCACACCCGAACTTCGTGACCTCGACCGGGCCGTCGACGAAGATGGGCCTGGACAACCCGGACACGCTCTACTACCACGCCGACGTCGAGCCCACCGGGACGTATCGGGTGCGCGGACGGCGCGGTACCACAGCAGATCTGAGCTTTCAGGTGCTGCGCGGGGACTACACGGCGTCGTCGGTGCCGGGTGGCGAGGACGCCTTCGACGATCGTCGACTGACGATCGCCGAGGACGGCTCGTACGAGCTGACTTTCGGCCCGCCCATCCCGGACGCGCCGGACGACTACTTTCCGCTCGGCGAGGGCGCGTCGATGCTCGCGGTACGAGAGGTGTACTCGGACTGGTCCGAACGCAAGGGGTCGATCACCATCGAGCGGGTCGACACGGTCGGGACCGCCCCGGCGGAGCCCGACCTGGCACGGGTGTCCCGCCGGTATGCGACCGCGGGCAAGATGCTGACCGCGCGCATCAACACGTGGTTCAACTTCCCGAAGTGGTTCTACCTCGACGAGCCGGTCAACACGTTCACCGCACCGCGTCAGACCCCCGGCGGGCTCAGTACGCAGTTCTCCTCGGTGGGTCACTTCCGGCTGGGTCCCGACGAGGCGATGGTCATCACCATCCCGCGGTCCGACGCCCCGTACCAGGGATTCCAGCTCGGCAGCATGTGGTACATCTCGCTGGACTACGTCAACCATCAGACCAGCCTGAACTCCGCTCAGGCGCAGGTGGATCCGGACGGCATGATCCGGATGGTGGTGTCACATCGCGATCCGGGCGTCGCGAACTGGATCGAGACGACGGGCCGGTCGAAGGGCATCCTGCAATTCCGCTGGCAACGCAGCGATTCCCCGATCGGCCCGGACCTGGGGCCGACCGCGCAGGTCGTCGCGTTCGACGACGTGCCCGCCCACCTGCCGCACCTCGACCACAACAGGATCGACGCCGACGGCTGGGCGGCGCGCATCGCGGCACGCCAGCGTGCCTTCGCCGAGAGGATGCTCGGATGAGTGTGAACAGGGGTCTGCTCGCCGACAAGGTCGTCGTGGTCTCGGGCGTCGGCCCGGGACTCGGGCGCTCCATCTGTCTGCGCGCGGCCGCGGAGGGTGCGCGGGTGGTCCTCGCCGCCCGCACCGAGTCACGTCTGAAGGAGGTCGCCGCCGAGATCGACGCCGCCGGCGGGACCAGCCTCGTCGTCCCGGCCGACATCACCGATGACGCCGCCGTCGACAACCTGGTCGCCACCACCGTCGCCGAGTTCGGCCGAGCTGACGTGCTGGTCAACAACGCCTTCGCGCTGCCGTCGATGAAGCCGTTGTCCCGCACCGACTTCGATCAGATCGCGAGCAGTATCGACGTCACCGTTCTGGGTACGTTGCGGGTCATCCGCTCGTTCACCGATGCGCTGGCCACGGCCGACGGCTCGATCGTCAACATCAACTCGATGGTCATCCGGCATTCCGAGCCCCGCTACGGCAGTTACAAGATCGCCAAGTCGGCGCTGCTGGCGATGTCGCAGTCGTTGGCCTCCGAACTCGGTGACAAGGGAATCCGCATCAACTCGGTCGCGCCGGGATACATCTGGGATGACCAGCTGAAGTGGTACTTCGGCGAGGTCGCCAAGAAGTACGGGATCTCACCCGACGACGTCTATCAACAGACGGCGTCGAAATCCGACCTCAGGCGATTGCCGGAGCCGGACGAGATCGCCGACGCCGTCGTGTTCCTCGCCTCGCCGATGGCGCGCGCCATCACCGGGCACACCCTGGACGTGAATTGCGGTGAATACCATGACTAGTGCGGCACGCACCGACGTCGGCACGATCGAGGACCTGCATTCCTCGGCCACTCGCGCCACCGGCCTCGACGACTTCGGGGACACCGACTACCTGGAGCCCCTGGGCATCCTGCTCGAGTCCTACCGCTCCGAGGCGGGGCTGACCGAGTTGGGCAGCAAGATGTTCCGCTTCTTCCTCAAGGGTGCGCTGGTCGCCCGTCTGCTCAGCGAGGCGTCGTGGAAGGCGAACCCCGGGTACGCCGACGTCGAGGTGACCCGGCCGATCTTCGTGACGGGCCTGCCGCGCACGGGAACGACTGCGCTGCACCGGTTGTTGGCCGCCGATCCCGCGCACCAGGGCGTCGAGATGTGGCTCGCGGAGTTCCCGCAACCCCGCCCGCCGCGCGACACCTGGTCGGACAATCCGGTCTACCAGCAGATCCAGGCCGGTTTCGAGCAGCACCACGTCGAGAACCCCGAGTTCATGGGGCTGCACTACATGGACGCCGCCGAGGTCGAGGAATGCTGGCAGCTGCTCCGGCAGAGCGTCATGTCGATCTCGTACGAATCGCTGGCGCATGTCCCGACCTATTCGCAGTGGCTGAGCCGACAGGACTGGACACCGGCGTATCACCGGCATCGCAAGAACCTACAGCTGATCGGTCTGAACGATCCCGGCAAGCGGTGGGTGCTGAAGAACCCCAGCCATCTGTTCGCCCTCGATGCGCTCATGGCCGCATACCCGGATGCTCTGGTGATCCAGACACACCGGCCGCCCAGCACGCTCATCGCGTCGATGTGCAGCCTGGCCGAGCACGCCACACCGGGTTGGTCGACGACGTTCACCGGCGCGCAGGTCGGCCGGGACCAGCTCGAGTTGTGGTCGCGTGGGCTGCGGGAGTTCTCGACGGCGCGACAGCGATACGACCCGGCCCAGTTCCTCGACATCGAGTTCACCGATCTGCGGTCGGACCCCATGGGCACCGTCGAACGCGTCTACGCCGCGCTGGACACCCCGATGACGGATGCGGCGCGGGCCGCGGTCACCGCCCTCGACGAGGAGAGCCAGTCGGGCGCCCGCAAACCCCAGCATCGTTATCAGCTCTCCGATTACGGGCTCGACGAGGCAACGGTCGAGGCGGCCTTCGCCGTCTGAGGACCCGCGGGATCTCGGAGGAACAGCACGGTATGGCGCGCATTGTCGCTACCGATCGCCGGCCGGGCGTTTTACAGTGCATCGCATGGCAGAACCGGAGAACCGACAGTCGCCGGAGGGGTTGAGCCGACTCATCGCGTTTGCCGACGCGGTGGTCGCGATCGCATTGACCCTGCTCGTGCTCCCGCTCGTCGACATCGCCAACGATCTGCGCGAGGACTCGTCGGTCGGGCAGGTGGTGTCGGACAGGTCGATCGAACTGGTCAGCTTCTTCGTCAGCTTCGCCGTCATCTGGATCCTGTGGCGCCAGCACCATCAGACGATGGAGTACTTCCGCGCCTACGACCGGACGTTGATGAATCTCCATTTCATCTGGCTGCTGACGATCGTCGCGTTGCCATTCGCGACCGCCCTCGTCGACGGCGCGCATGTCGAGCAGGCCAACATCCTCTACATCGGCGTGCTCGCCGTCTCCGTGGCCTCGCTCATCGCGATCGCCGAGTGGGGCCGCCGGCACCGGGGATTGCTCGCCGACGACGCCGCGACCGATCGCTGGGCCGCCTCGGCGAGCGGACTGGGAACGCTCCTGATCCTCGCGTTCGCACTGGTCGTCGCGATCGTGTTCCCGCGCAGCGGAAATCTCCCTCTGGTACTGCTGGTGCTCACCGACCCGATCGAGCGCCTGATCGCGCGACGACGCGGCAGACAGGGCTGACCGTCGTCAGTGCAGGGAGCGGGCGAGCTCGGCCACCGCGGTGTGGGGTGCACCGAACATCTGCGAGGTGCCCTGGGCGCGCTTGAAATACAGCTGGATGTCGTGTTCCCAGGTGATGCCGATCCCGCCGTGCAACTGGATCGCCTCGCCCGCGACACGACGACAGACGTCGGAGCAGTAGACGTGGGCGGCCAGTGCCAGGTCCGCGGCGTCGGGATCGCCGGCGGCGATCGCCGCCACCGCGGCCCGGGCGATGGACCGGGCCGTCTCGACCGACACGTACATGTCGGCCATCCGGTGTTTGAGCGCCTGGAACGATCCGATGGTGCGACCGAACTGCTTGCGCGACTTGGTGTAGTCGACCGTGAGGTCGAGGGCTCGCTGGGCGCCCCCGACCTGCTCGGCGGAGAGCAGTGCCCACGCCAGCGCACGGAGGCGGGGCGCGAGGTCGTCCGGTGCCGGGATCGCCGAGGACGCCACCTCGTCGAACCGCACCGACGACAGCGCCCGGGTGGGGTCGAGCACGGGCATCGGCGACACCGAGACGCCCTCCGCATCGGCGGCCACCTCGTGCAGGGTGACGTGCGTGCCGGGGCCGGCCGCGAGCACGAGGAACAGGTCGGCCGACTCGCCGTCGACGACGAAATGTGCGGTCCCGGACAGCAGTCCGGCGTCGGCGCGCACTCCGGGGGTCTGCCAGCCGCGCTCATCGGCCCAGCACAGCGCGGCGGTCCGTTCGCCCGCGGCCAGGGCGGGCAGCAGTCGCGACGACGCGTCGTCGTCGGCCGCGATGAGGATCGTGCCGGTGGCCAGTGCGGAGCCGAACGCCGGGACGGGACTCAGTGCGGCGCCGAGTTCCTCGAGTACCGCGGCCGACTCCACCCACGACGCCCCGGCACCGCCGAACCGTTCGGGTATCGCCAGCGCGGCCACACCGATCTCGGTGCACAGCGTCTGCCACAGACCTGAGTCGATCCGCCCGGGAGCGGACATGGCGGCGCGGACCGCTGTCGAGTCCCCGCGGCGACGCAGCAGATCCCGCACAGCGTCGACGAGTGCCTCCCGTTCCTCGGCGCCGATCGCCGGGGACGGAGGCAGGGTCTCGGTGCCGCGGCTTTCGGTGCCGGTACTGACGGTCACAGGGTCTCCAGGATGCGTTGGCGGTGTACGGCGGGCGAGCCCCAGGCGTTGAGCAGTGCCCGGGTCTTGGTGATGTACAGCGAGATGTCGTGTTCGGCGGTGTAACCGATCGCGCCCATCACCTGCAGCGAGCGCCGGGCCGACAGGTCGGCGGCCTCGGCGGCCGCGACTTTGGCCGCGGACACGTCGCGGGAGACGTCGGTGCCCTCCGGGACCTGCCCGTCGATGCCCAGGGCGGCCGCGTGGACAAGTGGACGCGCCATCTCGATGGCGATCGCCACGTCGGCCAGGTGATGCTTGACGGCCTGGAAGGACCCGATCGGGCGGCCGAACTGCTTGCGCGACTGGGCGTATTCCGACGCGATGGACAGCATGGCCTGACCCAGACCGAGCAGTTGCGCGGCCGTGGCCAGCGCACCCGCGTCGGCGGCGTCGGCGGCGTCGACCCCGGTCGCGAGCACCTCCCCGGCGGTGACCCGGGACAGGGTGCGCGTGCCGTCCACCGAGGCCTCGGTGCTCAGCACGGTCGCGCGTGAGAGCACCCCGTCCACGACGAGATAGACGTCGGCGGAGGCGGTGTCGGCGGCCAGTGGCTGGAGCGGTCCGATCGCACACGTCGCCAGTCGCCCTTCGGCGAGGTCGCTGAGCGGACCCGACACGTCGGCGTCGTGCAGCAGGATCGGCAGCACGGCGACGCTCTCGACGATCGGGCCCGGGGCGCAATGACGTCCGAGCTGTTCGACGGCGACGACCATCTCCACCGCCCCGGCACTGCTGCCGCCGTGTGATTCGTCGATCAGGAGTCCGCTGATGCCGGCATCGGCGAGCTGTGAGTAGACCTTGGCGACGGCCGCGCGGTCACCGGCCGCCCAGGCACGTGTGGCGGTCGGCATGTCGGCCTTGCCCAGCATCGCATCCACCGTCGAGGCGAGGTCTGTGTGAATGTCGGAGAGTCGGAAGTCCATGTGTTTCACCGATCTCCGCGGGGAAGGCCGAGCAGGCGTTCGGCGATGACATTGCGCTGGATCTCGTTGGTGCCCGCATAGATCGGCCCGGACAGTGAGAACAGGTAGCCGTCGGTCCACTGGTCGTCGAGTTCGGCTGCGGGACCCTGCAGGTCGAGCGCGGTCTCGTGGGCGGCGATGTCCCACTGGGACCAGAAGACCTTGTTGATCGACGACTCCATGCCGAGGGAGCCGCCGGCCGCGAGGCGACTCACGGTCTGATAGGTCGACAGTTCGTAGGCACGCGACCCGATCCACGCATCCGCCACGCGCGCATCGGTGTTCGCCGTCGGTGGGACGGTCTCGCGGTTCGACCGCCAGAGCTCGACCAGGCGGTCGGTGGTGGCCAGGAACCGGCCGGGTGCGCGCAGTGACAGTCCGCGTTCGTTGGCCGCGGTGCTCATCGCGACCCGCCACCCGTTGTCCACCTCGCCGATGACACCCGACTCGCCCGGATTCGACGGGTCGTCGGGGACGAAGACGTTCTCCAGGAACAGCTCGGCGAACCCGGCCTCGCCGTCGAGCTGCGCGATCGGCCGGACGGTCACGCCCTCACCGCGCAGGTCGAACATGAAGTAGGTGAGACCCTTGTGACGCTGTGCCTGTTTGTCGGTGCGGAACAGGCCGAAGGCCCGATCGGCGAAACTCGACCGCGAGCTCCAGGTCTTCTGGCCGTTGAGCAGCCAGCCGCCGTCGGTGCGCACGGCGGTCGATCGCAGCGATGCGAGGTCGCTGCCGGCCTCGGGTTCGCTCCACGCCTGACCCCAGATGTCGTCGGCGTTGGCCATCCGCGGCAGGATGCGTTCCAGCTGAGCGGGACTCGCGTGCTCGAACAGGGTGGGTGCGAGCAGGAAGATGCCGTTCTGACTCACTCGCCCGGGCGCACCGGAGCGGTAGTACTCCTCCTCGAAGATGACCCAGTGCAGCAGCGGGGCGTCGCGGCCGCCGTACTCCTCGGGCCAGCTGACGACCGACATCCGGTCGGCGGCCATCGTCCGCTCCCACTCGCGGTGTGCCTCGAATCCCTCGGCGGTGTCCATCGACGGAAGTGGTTCGCGCGGAACGTTGTCGGCCAGCCAGGCGCGGACCTCGGCGCGAAAGGCGTCGGCGGCGTCGTCGAAGAGCAGGTCCATGATCAGCTCCCCGATGCCGCTGCGGTTCCGGTGGACGCCGACGCCTTCATCGACTTCGCGTCCATGCCGCCGAGCGAATCGCCACCCGCCTCGGAGTTGGCGGCATGCGCGAAGTGGTGCCACCCGAACACCGAGTCCATGGAGGTGCGCAGCCCCATCTGGTCCTCGCAGATGTTGACGGCCTTCTTGCTGAGGAACAGACCCTGCATCGGCATGGCGACGGCCTTCTCGGCGATCTCGTTCACCCTGGTCTCGAGCGCGTCGCGGGGGACGACGTGATTGACCATGCCCCAATCAGCGGCCTGCGTCGCGGTGAAACGTTCGCCGGTGAACAGGATCTCCTTCGCCCGGCGCGGGCCGAGCACGAAGGCGTGCGCGAAGTACTCGACGCCGGGAATGCCCATCCGTGCGACGGGATCGGAGAAGAACGCGTCGTCGGAGGCCACGATGAAGTCGCAGATCCAGGCGAGCATGAGACCGCCTGCGATACAGGCGCCGTGGACCTGTGCGATGAGGGGTTTGGGGATGTCGCGCCACCGGCGGCACATCCCCATGTAGACCTCCATCTCGCGCGCGAGACGCTGGTCGGCCCCGGTCTTGTCGGTGTGGTCCCAGTGCAGGACGGCCGCGTTCTCGTAGTAGGTGTCGAAGTCGCGTTCCGGGGTGCCGATGTCGTGGCCGGCGGAGAAGTGCTTGCCGTTCGCGCGCAACACGATCACCTTCACCGCGGCGTCGTCGACCGCCTTGCGGAACGCCGCGTCGAGCGAATAGGTCATCACCGAGTTCTGCGCGTTGCGGTACTCCGGGCGGTTCAGCGTCACATAGGCAACCGCGCCCTCGGGTCCGCCGGTCTCGTAGGCGACCGGTGAGGTGTCCGGGCCCAGATCGTCGGGTCCGAGCGGAGGTGGGATGACGACGTCACTCATGCCCCCGAGACTAACCTAGCAAGTGCTTGGTTGGTAGTCGGTGTGGGTGATCGGCGGAACTGGCTCAGGGGATGACGACGCTCCCGCTGCAACTCGTGGACGGGATGCTCCAGAGCGCGTTGCGGTTGACCGCGCCGAAGGTGACGTTGACGCGTCCCTTGCCGATCTGGCTGACGGGGATCACGAAGTAGTGGACGCCCTGGTAAGGCGGGTTCACGCGGACGTTGCTCACCTTCGAGCCGCGCCTGCCGGTGGCGAGGTTGTGCCAGTCCAGGCGTGCGGAGGACTGGTATCCGCCGGGGAAGTAGCTGGTGAAGTCGGTGGCGATGTAGGCATTGCCGGCGTACGTGCTGACGATGGTGCGCCGCGCCAGGAATGGGACGTCGACGACGTTGGGGCTCAGGCCGATGCAGTTCGACAGCGGATACTCGCGCGTCACCGCGTTGGCCTCGCCGGTGGCAGCGGCGCCGAGGCCGGCGGCCGAGGTCAGTGCGATGGCGGCGGCGGCCAACCGGGTGATCGTCTTCGTGCCGGGCATGTCTCGACTCCCTTGCTGGTGGCGGTGATCGGATGGCGTGATCACCGGTCAGTTTCCCCGTGGAAAGCCCGTTTTGTGTCGTTTCGGCGCAGCATGTTCATTCGATCGGTGGATGGGTTCTCACCTGAGGTGGCGTGAGATCCCGTCGGCGGCAGCCCGGGTGGCCTCGCCCAGCCGGTGGAGCTCGTCGACGCGGAGCTCCCGGTTCGGGCAGACGACGATCGCCGCCACCACCCGCTGCCCGGCATCGAAGACGGGTGCGCCGATGGTGACCACCGGCACCCCGGTGTCGTCGGCTGCGCACGCATCGATCTCCTCGGGCAGGTAGTCGATGACGGACAGCTCGGTGAGCAGGTCCCCGACCCTCGCGCGCAGGGTGTCCGACATGGTGTCGAGGGAGCTGAGGGCCTCGATCATCGCCACGTGGTCGTCGGTCATGCGCTCGATCGAATAACCGCGGTCGGCGACGACGTCGAGCACCATGCGGAGTCGTGTGCGGGTGGACTCCGCGGCCTGGCCGACCCAGTCCGACCGTGCGTCGTCCGGGTCGAAGGCGATGAACTCGCGGCAGATCGGCGGACGGAGCCGAATCCGGCTGCCGTTGCGCAGCCACGGATGTGGCGCGGACTCCGGGGTGAGGTGGGCCGGGAACGCATGCGAGGCGAGGGTGACCGCATCCGTCGAGGTCCGCCGCGCGACGAAACACGGGATGTCGAATCGGTCGCAGAGTTCGCGCGCCGCCGATGCGGCCCAGCGGACGAGGTGATCGGCGCTCTCGGCGCTGCGGACGAGGCCGACGAAGGCCGGTCCGACGGCGAAGGTGCCTGCCGACGGATCCCGGATCAGCCACCCGCACTCGACGAGTTCGGAGACGACGGCATGGGCGGTGGCGCGCGACATCGAGGTCTGGCGGACGATCTCGGCCAGGGTCATCGACGGCTGCTCCGCACCCGCGAGGAGTTCGACGATGCGGACGACCCGGGCGGTCGGCGGCGACGCGGCGCGTGCCGGTTGACGCGCGGCGGAGAAGTCACCTACGGTTTGTGTCACATTGTCAACACTTAGTGTCGAATATTCGACATGTCAAGGGGGTTGCTCCGGTGGCCATCACCATCGATGCCGACGGCGAACGTCGTCTGGATCGCACCGAGTCCACAACCGACGGACGTCCGTTCCACCGCGGCTACGAGCTCTCGCACCTCGCCGCGCTCGAGGCCGAATCGGTCCACATCTTCCGAGAGGTCGCCGCCACCTTCGAACGGCCGGTTCTGCTGTTCTCTGGCGGCAAGGACTCGGTGGTGATGTTCCACCTGGCACGCAAGGCCTTCTGGCCGGCGCCGATCCCGTTCCCGCTCATGCACGTCGACACCGGACACAATTTCGACGAGGTGATCGAGTACCGCGATCGGGTGGTCGCCGACACCGGGGTCCGCCTGATCGTCAGCTCCGTGCAGGACGACATCGACGCCGGGCGGGTCGTCGAGCAGACCGGGCCGGGCGCCAGCCGCAACCGGCTGCAGACGACGGCGCTGCTGCGCGGTATCACCGAGAACCGTTTCGACGCCGTGTTCGGCGGGGCGCGTCGGGACGAGGAGAAGGCGCGGGCGAAGGAGCGTGTGTTCAGCTTCCGCGACGAATTCGGCGCGTGGAATCCGCGCGAGCAGCGACCCGAGCTGTGGCGGCTCTACAACGGACGTCACGCCAAGGGCGAGCACATCAGGGTGTTCCCGTTGTCGAACTGGACCGAACTCGACATCTGGCAGTACATCGCGGCCGAGGACATCGATCTGCCGGAGATCTACTACGCGCACCAGCGCGAGGTCATTCCCCGCGACGGCATGCTCCTCGCGAAAACCCGCTTCCTGCAGGAGCTCCCGGGCGAGGAGGTGCGGACCGAGACCGTGCGGTTCCGGACGGTCGGGGACGCCACCTGTACCGGCTGTGTCCTGTCCGGCGCCGACGACGTGCTGAAGGTGATCGAGGAGATCGAGGTGACCCGGCTGACCGAGCGCGGTGCCACGCGCGCCGACGACCGGATCTCCGAGTCGGGGATGGAAGACCGCAAGAAGGAAGGCTACTTCTGATGGGCGACCTCAACGCCGTCGGCGGCGCGACGGAGATGCTGCGGCTGGCGACCGCCGGTTCGGTGGACGACGGCAAGTCGACGCTCATCGGGCGACTGCTCTACGACTCGAAGGCGATCTTCACCGACCAGCTCGAGTCGATCGAGCGCACCAGCGCCGAGCGCGGTGACGAGTACGCCAACCTCGCCCTGCTGACCGACGGGCTGCGTGCCGAACGCGAGCAGGGCATCACCATCGACGTCGCCTATCGCTACTTCGCCACGCCCAGGCGGAAATTCATCATCGCCGACACACCGGGTCACGTGCAGTACACGCGCAACATGGTGACCGGTGCGTCGACCGCCGATCTGGCGATGATCCTCATCGACGCGCGCAAGGGCGTGCTGGAACAGACGCGGCGGCACGCCTTCCTGTCGTCGCTGCTCGGCATCCCGCATCTGACGGTCTGCGTGAACAAGATGGATCTCGTCGACTGGTCGCAGGAGCGGTTCGACGAGATCTGCGCGGACTTCGTCGATTTCGCGACCAAGCTCAACGTCGTGGACCTGACCTTCATCCCGATGTCGGCCCTGCGGGGCGACAACGTCGTCGACCAGTCCGCGGCGATGCCCTGGTACGAGGGGCGGCCGCTCCTGAATCATCTCGAGCACGTCTACATCGCCTCCGATCGCAACCTGATCGACACCCGCCTGCCCGTGCAGTACGTGATCCGGCCGCAACGCAGCGATGGTGCCGACCACCGCGCCTACGCGGGTACGGTCGCGGGCGGAGTGCTCGCCAGGGGTGACGAGATCGTGGTTTTGCCAAGCGGTTTCAGCACCACCATCACCGAGATCTGGGCGCCGGGAGGGCAGCCGGTCGACGAGGCCTTCGCGTCGATGGCCGTGTCCGTCGAACTCGCCGACGAGATCGACATCGTGCGCGGCGACATGCTGGCACGGCCCAACAACCGTCCGTACGTCGGCCGCGACCTGGACGCGATGGTGTGCTGGTTCGCCGAGGACGCCGAGCTGCGACCGGGGAACAGGTATCAGCTGCTCTGCGGCACCCGGTTGACCCGGGCGCAGGTGAACGGACTCAACTACCGCCTCGACGTCAACTCGCTGCACCGCGACGAAAAGGCGGAGGGGCTGTCGCTCAACGAGATCGGGCGCGTCGCCCTGCACACCCAGGAGCCGGTGACCTTCGACTCCTACCGGCGCAACCGGGACACCGGCAGCTTCATCCTGATCGACGAGGCCACCAACCGGACCGTCGGGGCGGGGATGATCACCGCGCCGGTGAGTCACGACAGTCACGTCGTGTGGCAGGCGACGAAGGTCACCCGCGAGCACCGTCCGCACCACGGCGCCACGATCTGGCTGACGGGTCTGTCCGGATCGGGCAAGTCGTCGCTGGCGGTCGAGCTCGAGCGGCGCTTCGTCGCCGAGGGGCGTCCGGCGTACCTGATGGACGGCGACAACCTGCGGCACGGGCTGAACTCGGATCTGGGCTTCTCCGACGACGACCGGCGCGAGAACATCCGCCGGACCAGTGAGGTCGCGGCGCTGTTCGCCGACTCGGGATCGGTGGCGATCGTCTCGCTCATCAGCCCCTTCGCCGAAGAGCGGCAGCGGGCCCGCGAAATCCACGCCGAGCGCGGGTTGCCGTTCTACGAGATCTTCGTCGACACCCCGCTCGCGGAGTGCGAGCGACGAGACCCGAAGGGGCTCTACGACCGCGCGCGGCGGGGGGAGATCAGCCAGTTCACCGGTATCGACTCGCCGTACGAGCGGCCGTCGAGCCCGGATCTGGTCATCACCCCCGACGACGGTCCGCCGTCCGAGGTCGCCGACCTGGTGCTGCGTAACCTGGGTCTGTGAGTGCGTGGAGCGCTGGCTCCATGCCGTCCCGGTACCCGACCGAGAGGAATCCCCGTGACCGACGATCGTGCCCTGGCCGGCGAACTGGCCACCGCCGCAGGTGAACTCCTGCTCGACATCCGGCGCTCCAGCGGATTGACAGGCAAAGAGCTCGGTCAGGAGGGTGACCGGCGGTCCGACGAGTTCATCCTCGGGCGGCTCGCGCAGGAGCGCCCGGACGACGCGGTGCTGTCCGAGGAGTCGGCCGACGACAAGTCGCGGCTGTCGGCGTCGCGCGTGTGGATCATCGATCCGGTCGACGGCACCCGCGAGTACGGCACGTACGAACCCGGCGGCGGTCGGACGGACTGGGCCGTGCACGTCGCGCTCTGGTCGGCGGACGAGGGACTGATCGCGGGTGCGGTCGCGCTGCCGGCCCTCGGGGTGACCTATCTCGACGACGGTTCGGCCGTCGAGCCCGTGGAGGGCCTCGCGTCACGGCCCCGGACCGGTGTCCCGCGCGTCGTCGTGAGCAGTTCACGCCCACCGGCCTTCGCCGACGAGGTGGCCGCGGCCATGGCGGGCGAGGTGCTGCCGATGGGGTCCGCCGGGGCGAAGGCGATGGCGGTCGTGCGCGGTGAGGCCGACGCGTACGTCCACGCCGGCGGCCAGTACGAGTGGGATTCGGCCGCGCCCGTCGCCGTCGCGAAGGCAAAGGGCCTGTGGTGCGGTCGGATCGACGGTTCGCCGCTGGTCTACAACAACGAGGACACCTACCTGCCCGACCTCGTCATCTGCCGGCCGGAGTTCACCGAGGCGATCCTCACGGTCACCACCGAGGGCGCGGGCGGCTGACGAACCCGTCGCGCCTCAGTGCGTGACGACGACCTTGATCACGACGATCACGGTCGCCACCAGCGTGACCGCGCCGGCACTGAACACCGTTCCGCGGCTGAGCTGCTCGTGGTTGAGCCGGTCGATGACGAAGACCGTGCCGCCGATGCGCAGGAGGATCACGATCTCCGCGACGAGCTGGGCGGTACGGGGTTCGATCCAGCCGATCAGGCCGAGCAGCAGGATCGCGCAGGGCAGGAGCGCCGAGGTCAGGATCGGCACCGAGTCGCGGAGATGACCGAGCACCTCCGATCTCGTCGGCTCGATCGGGCCGTCGGACACCCGGCGGGCGACCGCCTCGGCGAAGATGTGTGCGATGAAGGTCGACGCGGCGGTGCCGGCGAGGATCGCGATACCGACGAAGTCGTCCTCGACGTGCAGCGGGATGAGTACCGCGAGGATCAGGATGTTGCCGTAGATGTAGGCGCTGATCCGCGGCGCGGCGTGCTTGCGCTCGAGGGGGCTGTCGCGGCTGAACAGTGGTCCGTGCAGCAGGGTCCACGGACGATCGCTCATGGTTGAGAAAGCTATCAGCGCGGGACGAGTTCGGCGACGACAGCGGCGATGGTGTCGTCGGGCCGGGTGAGGCAGACCGTCGCCGCCACGGTGGCCACCTGTTGCGCGTTCGAGGTCACGTCCAGCTCGCGCAGCACCGCCGTCCGCGCCGCGTCGTCGAGTCCGCGGAACTCCGCGCACGTCATGGTCGACGCGGGCCCGGAACCCGACCCGCGCGACGGCGACGCGGTGGTGCGGGTCGGCGTTCCGGTGGTGGTCCCGCGGGTTCTCGACTCGGCGCTGGTGGTCCCGCCGGAGCTGGGCTCGGTGCTGCTGGTCTCGGTGCTGCTGGACGCGACGCTGCTCGTCGTCGACGCGGCGGTCCCGGGGGCGGGCGCGGGTTCGTCGGACGAGCACGCCCCGAGCGCGAGGGTCACCAGCGCGGTCAGGGTGATGGTCGCGGCCTGCTGCGCCGGACGGTTGCGGCGGGCGGGGACGGACATGACGGGACTCCTCGGAGAAGGTGATCCGGGTCGGGACCCGGCTGGTGATGGCGGGCGGTCAGCGCATGAGGCCGGAGAGGACGCCGGAGATCGCGGCCCGGACGTCCGCGGTCTCGATGCGCATGAGGTCGTCCTGGCTGAGGGCGTCGAGATCGCCGGCACTGCTGAGGCGGAACTCGCGCTCCTCCTCGGCAGCTTCGATGATGTTGCGGATGAACCGGCCGTTACCCGCGAGGTCGGTGGCACGGCGGGTGGTGCCCTGATGCTCGCGGACGTCGTGGTACAGGGGCGAACATGCCTGCTCGATCTCGAACATCGCCTCGTGGGTCAACGACGAATCCCGCTTGCGCGCAATGAACTCGGCGATACGAGCGAGCTCGTCGGGGGTGTAGGAGTCGAAGCGCACGCGGCGGGCGAAGCGCGATGCCAGGCCGTCGTTGGACGCGAGGAACCGGTCGATCTCGGCGTCGTAGCCGGCGATGATGACGACGAGCCGGTCACGGTCGTCCTCCATCCGGGCGAGCAGCGTGTCGACGGCTTCGCGGCCGAACGCGTCGCCACCGGACAAGCCCTGCTGGATCAGCGTGTACGCCTCGTCGATGAACAGGACACCGTCCATCGCGGAGTCGATGAGTGCCGAGGTCTTGATCGCGGTACTGCCGAGGTGCTCGCCGACCATGTCGCGGCGGGTCGCCTCCACGACCTTGTCGGACTTGATGAATCCGAGACCGCAATAGATCTTGGCGACGATGCGCGCGACCGTCGTCTTGCCGGTGCCGGGCGGACCGGTGAAGGCGAGGTGCAGGCTGCGCGCCGATGTCGACAACCCGCGGTCGGCGCGGACCTTTGCCAGTGTCGCGGTGGACTGGAGCTTGGCCACCTGCTGCTTCACCGAGTCTAGGCCGATCTGTTCGGCCAGCTCGCGCTGCGCCTCGGTCACCAGCGAGCTCTGGGTGTCGGAGTCTGCGGATCCCGACACCAGTCTCTCGGCGCGATCGGGGACCGACTTCGGGTCCCACCGGTCGGTGCGTTGGGCGATCTGCTCCGGCGTCGTGGCGGTCACGCGCAGGGAGGGCGACCGGATCGCCTCGGCCGCGGCCGCCAGCGACGGGTCACGAGCATAGGCCTGCTCGAACATCGACTTGGCCTTCTCCTCGTGGCCCTGCTCGCGCAGCGCGAGGCCGTAGACGAACATCGCCTGGGTCGAACACGCCGCGATCGGGCCGTCGACCGCGTTCTGCAACCGCCGCATGCCCTCGCCGAGCATGCCGAGATGGACACACGACGTTCCGGCCATGAAGTCGGCGACGGCCTGCATGTACGGGTCGTTCCACCGATCGGACCTGGTGAGCGACGTCAGGACGTCGGGCCAGCGCTGGGTGGCGAAATGGAGGAAGGCACGAACGAAGTCCACGATCGGCACGCGATGGGCCGGGGGCACCTCGTCGAGAACCTCCTCGGCACCGGCGAAATCTGCGCCGCGGACCAGGCTGGCGGCGTAGGCGGCCGTCGCCTCGACGGCGCTCGACGCCGGGAAGTCGATCATCATGCCCGTGTACCAGCGCCCCGCGATGGTGCCGGGGGGAAGTCCGAGCCGGCGCTGCTCGGCGCCGATCGACCCGCGTGCGCGGTAGAGGCCCAGGAGGACCTCGTTGCTGTTGTCGCCGCAGGCGAGGCGGCCGATCCAGGCGTCGCCCAGGGACGGGTCCCATTCGGTCGCGCGGGTGAAGGCCTTGGCCGCCTGCGCGGGATTGTCGACGGGTTCCTGACCTTCGACGGGGATGTTCAGCGACAGGACACCGAGTTCGAAGAGCGCCCTCGCCTTGCGGACATCGGCCATCGCTTCCCCCTGTGTCGTCCCATCCCGTACGGAGTCCCCTGTATCGATCTCCCCGGGTGCAACGGCGACACACCGCGAGGGCGGTCGCCGGGGACAGAGTATCGCTAGACCGCGCCGGCACCGGGCGCAGATCTCCCAGGGCCCGACCCCGCCGGTCCGCGCCCGCCGGAACGTGGCCGCCCGTCCGCACCCGGACCGCCCCGGCGGCCGGAACCGGCCGCGCCCGCCTAGACTTGTCTGCGTGAGTGCCCAGGTGGATACCGTCTCAGCCGCTGCCCAGACCCCGGATCATCCGCAACCGTTCCGCGAACTCGGTCTCAAGGACGACGAGTACGCGCGGATCCGCGAGATACTGGGTCGCCGGCCCACCGACGCGGAACTCGCCATGTACTCGGTGATGTGGTCCGAGCACTGCAGCTACAAGTCGTCGAAGGTGCACCTGCGCTACTTCGGCGAGACCACCACCGACGAGATGCGCGCGAGCATGCTCGCCGGTATCGGCGAGAACGCCGGTGTCGTCGACATCGGTGACGGCTGGGCGGTGACCTTCAAGGTCGAGTCGCACAACCACCCGAGCTATGTCGAGCCGTACCAGGGTGCCGCGACCGGCGTCGGCGGCATCGTCCGCGACATCATGGCGATGGGCGCCCGTCCGATCGCGGTGATGGATCAGTTGCGCTTCGGTCCGGCCGACGCCCCGGACACCCGGCGCGTCGTCGACGGTGTGGTGCGCGGCGTGGGCGGCTACGGCAACTCCCTCGGCCTGCCGAACGTCGGCGGCGAGACCGTCTTCGACGCCAGCTACGCGGGCAACCCGCTCGTCAACGCGCTGTGCGCGGGCGTGCTGCGCACCGAGGACCTGCACCTGGCCTTCGCCTCGGGCGCGGGCAACAAGATCATCCTGTTCGGTGCGCGAACCGGTCTCGACGGCATCGGCGGAGTGTCGGTACTGGCGTCGGAGACCTTCGACGATTCCGACGGTTCCGGCCCCAACCGGAAGAAGCTGCCGAGTGTTCAGGTGGGCGATCCGTTCACCGAGAAGGTGCTCATCGAGTGCTGTCTCGAGCTCTACCACGCCGGGTTGGTCGTGGGCATCCAGGATCTCGGTGGCGCCGGGTTGTCCTGTGCGACGAGCGAACTCGCCGCGGCCGGCGATGGTGGCATGCACATCGACCTGGAGAAGGTGCCGATGCGCGCCGAGGGCATGACCCCGGCGGAGGTCCTCTCCAGTGAGTCGCAGGAACGCATGTGCGCGGTCGTGACGCCGGAGAACGTGGACCGCTTCCTCGAGGTGTGCCGCAAGTGGGACGTCCTCGCGACCGTCATCGGCGAGGTCACCGACGGCGATCAGCTGGTCATCACCTGGCACGGCGAGACCGTCGTCGACGTGCCGCCGCGCACCGTCGCCCACGACGGCCCGGTCTACGAGCGCCCGGTCGCCCGACCCGACTGGCAGGACACCGTCATCGCGTCGACCACCGAACCCCTGCAGCGCCCGGACACGCCCGACCAGCTGCGCGAGACGCTGCTGGCCATGCTCGCCTCGCCCGCGCTGTGCAGCCGCAAGTTCATCACCGATCAGTACGACCGGTACGTGCGTGGCAACACCGTCCTCGCCGAGCACGCGGACTCGGGGATGATCCGAATCGACGAGGAGTCCGGGCGCGGCATCGCGCTGGCGACCGACGCCTCGGGCCGGTACACCTTTCTCGATCCCTACCGCGGCGCGCAGCTCGCGTTGGCCGAGGCCTACCGCAACGTCGCCGTCTCCGGTGCGACGCCGAAGGCCGTCACCAACTGCCTCAACTTCGGCTCGCCGGAGGATCCGGCGGTGATGTGGCAGTTCCAGCAGGCGGTCCGGGGACTCGCCGACGGCTGTGCGCAGCTGGGCATCCCGGTCACCGGCGGCAACGTGAGCTTCTACAACCAGACGGGGGCGACGGCGATCCTCCCGACGCCGGTGATCGGCGTCCTCGGCGTCATCGACGACGTGCACCGCCGCATCCCGACCGGCCTCGGAACCGAGCCGGGAGAGACCCTGATCCTGCTCGGTGAGACCCGTGACGAGTTCGACGGATCGATCTGGGCGCAGGTCAGCCACGACCACCTCGGTGGCGTGCCCCCGCAGGTCGATCTCGAGCGCGAGCGGCTGCTCGCCGAGATCCTCGCCGCGTCGTCCCGGGACGGATTGATCTCCGCGGCACACGATCTCAGCGAGGGCGGTCTCATCCAGACCGTCGTCGAGGCGGCCCTGGCCGGTGAGACCGGGTGCCGGATCCTGCTGCCCGAGGACGCCGACCCGTTCGTCTGGCTGTTCTCCGAATCCGCCGGCCGGGTGCTCGTCGCGGTCCCGCGCACCGAGGAATCACGGTTCACCGCGATGCTCGACGCCCGCACGATGCCGTGGACGCGCATCGGTGTGGTCGATCAGGGCAGCGACGCCGTCGACGTCCAGGACTACTTCTCGGTGCCGCTCGCCGAACTGCGCGAGGTGCACGAGGGCACCCTCCCGAGGTTGTTCGGCGACGCCGTCTAGTCGCATGCCCTAGTTGCGCCCCGCAACGTTCGGATCGGTGACGATTCCGTTGTACGTCAATGGAATCAATATCTTTTGTGGACGTGTCGTGCCCGGTCACGGTCGGTTACGCTCCTTGAGTTCTCTGACCGAGTCGAAAGGGCGCAGATGAGCTACCCCAATGATCCGAACCAGCCGCCGAACTACGGCGCGGGTGGTTACGGACAGCAGCCGTACGGCGGGTTCCCGGGCGGCAACCCGGCCGGTCCGGAACCGGACAACAACCTCGTCTGGGCGATCCTGGCCACGGTGCTGTGTTGCCTGCCGCTCGGGATCGTGTCGATCGTGAAGTCGACCTCGGTCAGCAAGCTGTGGGCGGCCGGTGACTACGCCGGCGCGCAGAAGGCTGCCGACGAGGCCAAGAAGTGGGCGATGTGGAGTGCGATCTCGTCGGTCGTCATCTGGGTCCTGATCGTCATCGTCTATGTCATCTTCTTCGTCATCCTCCTCGGCGCCTCCGCGTCCACGTCCACGTACTGAGCGCTTCGAGAGGGCCGTCCTCGGACGGGTCTCGGCCCTCTCGAAGCATCGGTACCTCGGGCCGGCGACCGTTGTCGCCGGTACCGGGATGGTCTGTGCGGCAGTGTGGTTCGCCGATCCCACGACGCCGGGCGGTGCCCTTCCGGTGTGTCCGACCAAACTGATCTTCGGCGTGACGTGCCCGGGTTGTGGATCGTTGCGGGCCATCTACTCGCTGCTCCACGGCGACGTCCCGGCCGCCCTGCACTACAACGCCGTCGGGGTGCTGGCGATGGGGTTGCTGCTCGTCGCCTTCGGCGCCTACTGCGTGCGCCTGTGGACCGGTCGCCGGGTTCGCAGCTGGCAGCACCTCAGATACTCCGGCGTCGTCGTGCTCGTGGTCGTCCTGGCCTGGTTCGTGATCCGGAACATCCCGGTCGAACCGCTCTGGTCACTCCACGTCTGAACGCCCGGCGGCACCGCGAATCCAGCGGATCAGCCGCGAACCGGGATCGCGTACGGGGCCGTCGACATCGAGAGTCGCCAGCGCCTCGGGGTCGTCGGTCGTGATCTGATCGACCCGCAACTCGAGCAGCCGCCTGATGTCCGGGGCGACGCGTGGCCCGACCCGGGTCACCGTGTACCCGTCGACGAGACGACCGCGCTCGTGAAATGCGCCGATCAGGTCGTGGCCGCGGCGGTCGGCGGCCAGGATCAGCCGATTCTCCAGGTACACCATCTCGGCATCCGGTGACGCCGCCACCGCCCGGTCGACGAACCCGTCGAAGTCCCCGGACCGTAGTGCTGCCTCGGCGGCGCCGTGATGGCAAGGGTCGTAACCGATCCGGACGCCCGGCGCGGCCGAGGTCAGCGTCTCCACCGCCGCGGCGTCGCCGCACGACAGGATGTAGTGCCCTGCGTGGGGTGCGACGCTGCGGGAGAACACCTCCACGGCCGCGGCGTCGAGCGCGGCGTCGTCCTCCTTGAAGTCGAGCTGAAGCGACGCGGTGGGCGCGATGTCCACCCCGTCGAAGAGGTCGGTCAGGTCCTCGAGCAGGAGGACGCGGTCGTTGATGGGGCGGCCGGAATTGTCCCGCAGGTGCAGGTCCCGCAGATACGACGCCGGGAGTGCCGACACCGCGCCGGTACCGGTGGTGGCGTGATCGACGGTGCGGTCGTGCAGGACGGCGAAACCCCGGTCGGCGTGGATCACCAGATCGACTTCGATGCTCGCGCCGAGCCGCATGCCCTCGACGATCCGGGTCGCGGTGAACGCCGGGTCGTCGGCGCGGCGCCGGCCGCGGTGCCACTTGAGCATCGTCCGATGGCCGTCGTGGTCGATGTGGATCGGGGCGTCGGCGGGGTCCGTGGGCGACATGGCAGTCACAGCTCCCGACCTTAGTGGAGTGCATCTCGCCGAATCGGCACGCCGAAGTTGGAACGTGTTCTAGTTTGATTCGCATGACATTGCGAGTGGTCGAGTGGTCGACCGGAACCGTCGGACGACATGCCATCGCCGGGATCGACGCCCGGGGAGACCTGGAACTCGTGGGGGTGTGGGTGTCCGACCCCGCGAAGGTCGGCAAGGATGCCGGTGAGCTGGCCGGTCTCGATCGCGAGCTGGGTGTCGTCGCCACCGGCGACCGCGATGCGTTGATCGCCTTGCGGCCGGACTGCGTCGTGCACACCGCCATGACCGACGATCGCGTCATGGAGTCGATCGAGGACCTGATCCTCTTCCTGGAGAACGGGATCAACGTGGTCTCGAGCGGCCCGGTGGTTTTGCAGTTCCCGCAGGGCATCCTGCCCGACTCACTGCTGCAACGGATCTCCGACGCCGGGAAGGCCGGAAACGCGAGCCTCCACGTCAACGGCATCGACCCGGGCTTCGCCAACGACGTGCTGCCGCTGGCGATGACCAGCCTGTCCCAGCGCATCGACGAGGTCCGCTGTCAGGAGATCGCCGACTACTCGACCTATTACCAGCCGGTGGTCATGCGTGACCTGTTCGGCTTCGGACAGCCGCTGGACACCACGCCGCTGATCTTCGCGCCCGGCATCCTGTCGATGGGGTGGGGGAGTGTCGTGCGACAGATCGCCGCCGGACTCGACCTGGTGCTCGACGAGCCACTCGTCGAACGCGTCGAGCGGGTGGCGGCCGATCGTGACTATTCGACGGTCTCCGTCGAGATCCCGAAGGGGACGATGGCTGCGGTCCGCTTCGAGGTGGCCGGCCAGGTCGACGGCGTGGATCGTGTTGTGCTGGAGCACTATACGCGCACCCATCCCGATCAGTGCCCGGAATGGCCGTCCCCGCACGAGGGTGACGGCTGCTACCGCATCGCGATCGCCGGCGAGCCCGAGATGGCCGTCGAGTTCGGGCATCACGGCGAGAACGGCGACCACAACGTGTCCGGAATGATCGTCACCGCGATGCGACTGGTCAATTCCGTTGCGGCGGTGGTCGATGCGAAGCCCGGTCTGGTCACCGCACTCGACCTCCCGCTCGTGACCGGCCGGGGGCTCTTCGCGCAGAAGTAGCCGCAATCCCGGCTTGACAGATCCCGTTGCGTTTTGTCCCGGTAACCGGGACAAAACGCAACCGGATCGCTTCGATCAGCCCTGGCGCGCCTTGAATCTCGGGTTGCCCTTGTTGATGACGAAGATGCGACCCTTGCGCTTGACCACCTGCGAGCCGGGCTGGTTCTTCAGTGAACGGATGGATGCACGAACCTTCAACGGAGCCTCCTTAATGGAAATTGTTTCCATTAAAGCAGGCTCGTCGCCCCTGATCGACCGTTGGGTGTCAGACCTGCCAGGTGTGTACCGGTTCGCCCTCGTGCATCTGGGTGACGTAGTCGCGCAACATGCCCTGCAACGCCTGCTCCCGGCTCTCGCCCGCGCGCTCGCGGGCCGCGACCGCCTGGCGCTGCCAGACCGACCCGGTCTGGCGCGAGATGCAGCGTCCCTCGATCACCGACAGGTAGCGCTTCCGGGCCTTGTCGGAGACACCGAACCGGCGCAGTCCGTCCTCGGCGAGCACGAGGAGCCGGCGCAGGACGAGCTCGTCGGGCCGTACCCAGCCGACGTCGGGCCAGTACAGCTGGGACTCCATTCCGGTGCGGGCGCCGGACTGCAGGTTCTCGGCGGCGGCGTTGAAGGACATCCGCGACCACAGCGGCCGGTCGGATTCGACGAGACCGCGGACGACGCCGTAGTAGAACGCGGCGTTGGCCATCGTGTCGACGACCGTCGGGCCGGCGGGCAGCACGCGGTTCTCGACGCGCAGGTGTGCCTGTCCCTCGTGGATGTCGTAGACCGGACGGTTCCAGCGGTAGACGGTCCCGTTGTGCAGGCGCAGTTCGTCGAGGGTCGGGATGCGTCCGGAGTCGAGCTCGGCGAGCGGATCGGTGTCGGTGGAGACCGGGAGAAGGGCGGGAAAGTAGCGGGTGTTCTCCTCGAAGAGGTCGAAGATGGTGTTGATCCATCGCTCCCCGAACCACACTCGGGGCCGCACGCCCTGATTCTTCAGTTCCAGCGGACGGGTGTCGGTGGCCTGCTCGAAGACGGGGATGCGGCTCTCGTGCCACAACGCGGTCCCGGCGAGGAACGGCGAGTTGCCGGCCAGGGCCACCTGCACCCCGGCGATGGCCTGAGCGGCATTCCAGTGGGAGGCAAAGTCTTCCGGTGCCACCCGGAGATGTAGTTGCAACGAGGTGCAGGCGGCCTCGGGCAGGATCGAGTCGGTCGCGGTGCGCAGGTGCTCGGTGTGGTGGGTGTCGGTCAGTGGGACACCGGTGATGTCGATCTCGAGGTCCTCACCCCGGGCCGCGAAGATCTGCTCGTTGAGCAGGTCGTACCGGGGGTTCGCCGAGATCCAGTGATGTGCAAAGTGTTCGGACTTCAGCGTGGGCAGCATGCCGATCATCACCAGGTGGCTCGAGGTCTGCGCGGCGCGCTGCTCGGCCCGGTTGAGCGACGTGCGCAGCGCCTGTTCGAGCGAGATCGTGTCGTCGATGGTGAAAGGTCGCGGCGAGACGTTGATCTCGATGTTGAACTGACCGAGTTCGGTCTGATAGTCGGGATCGGCGATCGCCTCGAGGACGGCGGCGTTGGCCATCGCCGGCCGCATCTGCTCGTCGACGAGGTTCAGTTCGACCTCCATGCCGAGGAGCGGCTTCGGCGGACGACCCTGATCGGTGAACAATCCGTCGGCGAGCATCCTGGCGATCGCTTCCGTCCCGCGACCCACCTGGCGCCGGAAACGGACCCGGTCCTCGCCGGTGAACTGCTGCTTGGACACCTCGGCTCCCATGCGGTCAATACTGCCCGATCCGAGCCGCCCCGAACCCTCTTGGGAGAATGGCCGGGTGCCACCACGCAGGAGAGTGGACCCAGCAGAGGTCCGAGCCGCAGTGCTGGCCGTCTCGGACTGGCTCGTCGACCCCACCGCGCCGCCGCCGGGACGCGCCGCCCTCGCCGACGCCGTCCGGCAGTCGGCCCGGACGCTCGAACAGCTCGCGCCCGGCAACTCGGTCGAGGTCCGCGTACCCCCGTTCGTCGCGGTGCAGTGCATCGAAGGACCCCGCCACACCCGTGGGACGCCGCCGAACGTCGTCGAGATGTCGCCGCGGACCTGGCTGCTCCTCGTGGCCGGTGTCCTCACCTACGACGACGCCCTCGCCGCCGGCGACGTCGACGCCTCCGGACACCGGGCCGGGTTGATCGCCGATCTGCTCCCGCTCGTCCCGATCGCGTCGTCGGGTGACCGCGGAACCGGAGTGTGATTCATCACTCGCCGGGGTGTCGTGGAATTACCCGCAGGCCGACACTGCTGGAAGATTCGCATCGGGAGCCGACCGACCCGTAAACTCCGTGATGTCTCCCAGCCCACTCGACTGACCGATTCGCAGCCCCAGGGAGCTAGTCGATGCCTGATCATTCGATCGCCAACATGAACCTGCTCGCTCCCACGACGGCGGGCGGATGTTCTGCACGCGGTGCGGGCGCGATCAACCCCGCCCCGCTGGACGAACCCGAGAACGAACCGCGTGAGGAATGCGGTGTCTTCGGCGTCTGGGCGCCCGGTGAGGACGTCGCCAAGCTCAGCTACTACGGGCTCTACGCCCTGCAGCACCGCGGCCAGGAGGCCGCGGGTATCGCGGTCGGTGACGGCAGCCAGGTCGTCGTGTTCAAGGACCTCGGGCTGGTCAGCCAGGTCTTCGACGAGCAGACGCTGGGAGCGATGAGCGGCCACGTGGCGATCGGCCACTGCCGTTACTCCACCACCGGCTCGACCACCTGGGAGAACTCGCAGCCGATCTTCCGCACCACCGACGCCGGCACCGGCGTGGCCCTGGGTCACAACGGCAACCTGGTCAACACCGCCGACCTCGCCGCTCGTGCCCGTGAGCAGGGGATCAAGAGCTCGGCGGCCACCTCGGACTCCGATGTGGTGGGAGCACTGCTCGCGCATGGCGCCGCCGACAGCTCCATCGAGCAGGCCGCCATGGAACTGCTGCCGACCCTCAAGGGCGCCTTCTGCCTGACCTTCATGGACGAGCACACGCTCTACGCCGCGCGCGACCCGCACGGCGTGCGCCCGCTGTCGCTCGGCCGCCTCGATCGCGGCTGGGTGGTCGCGTCGGAGACCGCCGCGCTCGACATCGTCGGCGCGTCGTTCGTCCGCGACATCGAGCCGGGTGAGCTGCTGGCCATCGACGCCGACGGCGTGCGCAGCTCACGGTTCGCCGAGCCGACCCCGAGCGGGTGCGTCTTCGAATACGTCTATCTCGCCCGTCCGGACTCGGTGATCCACGGCCGCTCGGTCCACTCGACCCGCGTCGAGATCGGCCGGCGCCTCGCCAAGGAGCATCCCGCCGAGGGGGACCTGGTGATCCCGGTGCCGGAGTCCGGCGTGCCGGCGGCCGTCGGTTTCGCCCAGGAATCGGGCATCCCGTACGGCCAGGGCCTGATGAAGAACGCCTATGTCGGCCGCACCTTCATCCAGCCGTCGCAGACGATCCGTCAGCTCGGTATCCGTCTCAAACTCAATCCGCTGCGCGAGGTCATCCGCGGCAAGCGACTCGTGGTCGTCGACGACTCGATCGTGCGCGGCAACACGCAGCGCGCGCTCATCCGGATGCTGCGTGAGGCCGGGGCGGCCGAGGTGCACGTCCGGATCGCGTCGAGCCCGGTCCGATGGCCCTGCTTCTACGGCATCGACTTCGCCTCACCCGCGGAGCTCATCGCCAACGGCATGGAATCCGAGGAAGGCATGGTCGAGGGCGTGCGCCAGGCCATCGGTGCCGACTCGCTCGGTTACATCAGCATCGACGAGATGATCAATTCGACCGGTCAGAGCGCCTCGTCCCTGTGCGCGGCATGCTTCGACGGCAAATACCCGATCGAGCTGCCCAAGGAGACCTCGATGGGCAAGGCCGTCCTGGAACAGATGCTGGCCAGTGCCGCCGGCGACCGTGCGGTGGACCCCCTGACCAAGCCGAACGACAACGTCAGCGCGGTCATGCGGCCCTGATTTCGCGCCAACCACCCTCCGGTACCGTATGACCCGTCGGCGAACACGCCGGAAACAACGTTCGACCGAGAATTCTGGAACGGGAGTGCTGCGGAGATGACGGAGCGGGATGCTGCTGCCGACGAGACGGCCGGGAGCGCGACACCGGCCTCGTATGCGGCGGCCGGGGTCGACATCGACGCCGGTGAGCGGGCTGTGGAACTCATCGCACCCCATGCCAAGCGTGCGTCGCGACCAGAGGTTCTCGGCGGAATCGGCGGCTTCTCCGGCCTGTTCGCGCTCAAGGGCAACTACCGCGAGCCGGTCCTCGCCGCGGCGAGCGACGGCGTCGGCACCAAACTGGCCGTGGCGCAGGCCATCGACAAACACGACACCGTCGGTCGCGATCTCGTCGCCATGTGCGTCGACGACCTGGTCGTCTGCGGCGCGGAACCCCTTTTCCTGCAGGACTACATCGCGGTGGGCAAGGTCGTCCCCGAGACGGTGGCCCAGATCGTCGCCGGCATCGCCGACGGGTGCGTCGAAGCCGGCTGCGCGCTGCTGGGCGGTGAGACCGCCGAGCACCCCGGTCTGATGCAGGACAACCACTACGACATGTCCGCCACCGCCGTGGGCGTCGTCGAGGCCGACAACGTCCTCACCCCGGATCGCGTGCGCGCCGGCGACGTCGTCATCGGCATGGGGTCGTCGGGATTGCACTCCAACGGCTACTCGCTCGCCCGCAAGGTGTTGCTCGACTGGGGTCACATGGACCTGTTCGGCCACGTCGAGGAGTTCGGGCGCACCCTGGGCGAGGAGTTGCTCGAGCCGACCCGGATCTACGCCCGGGACTGCCTGGCGCTGATCGCCGAGGCCGATGTCCGTACGTTCGCGCACATCACCGGCGGCGGCCTCGCCGAGAACCTCGCCCGCGTGATCCCGCACGGCCTCGTCGCCGAGCTCGAGCGCAACACCTGGACGCCCGCGCCGATCTTCGCGTTGATCGGGCAGCGAGGCCGGGTCGAACAGCTCGAGATGGAGCGCACCTTCAACATGGGCGTCGGCATGGTCGCGGTCGTGGCGCCGGAGGACACCGACCGGGCGCAGGCCGTGCTGACCGCCCGGCATGTCGACAACTGGGTCCTGGGCACGGTCAAGCGTGCGAGCGACAGATCCGACACAGACGCGCGTGTCAGTCTGCTCGGGGAGCACCCGCGCTTCTAGGATCGGCCGAAACCGCACTCTCGCAACGACAATCGTTCGAGGCGCGGCCACATACAGAACACCGACGCTCGCCGGAGGGGTAACCCTCGGCGAGCGTCGGTGTCTGACGATGATTCGATCACCCTCGACCAACGCATGAGCACGCACCACCCATCCGAAAACGGGTGGTGCGTACAAAATTATGGGCCCGCGTCGCCGCGGGTCCGCTCATGCGGAGAGTGTGTGGGGTGATCCCAGGCGTCGAGAGATCAACGCCCGAAGAGTGTGCGCGTCAAGCGCGTCGCCACTCCTCTTCGTCCACCCAGTCGTCCACCGGATCCGGTCGTTCTACAACCGGATCGCCCTGCCCGGAGAGCTCACGCTGCAAGCTTTCCAAATCGGTGTTCGGAGTGGAGTACTTCAGCTGACGTGCAACCTTCGTCTGCTTTGCCTTTGCCCGGCCGCGGCCCATATGGGACCCCCTCGCACAATGACGGGGCGGCCAAACGATTGGCGGCCCCGTTCTCTTGAAGTAATTCTGTCGTGCGGACCAGTCTAGCGCGCCTCTAGGATTTGTGTTGTCCACCCTGGGTTGCCGCGCCGACGCGTCTTTCCGACTTGTTCACCATCTTGGTCGCCTCACGCCGGACCTTGGCCGGCAGATCGTCTCGCGCGAGCAGGGACCGGATCGCCTCGAGGTCGCCGCCGGCGAGCAGATCGCGTGATCGCACGCCGTGTTCGGGGCGGTGGACGACGCTGATCCGATCGCCCTGCGCCACGCTGCCGTTCTGGACAACCCGCAGGTAGGTGCCGAAATCGGCTTGATCGAGAAAGCGCTTCATCCATCGCGGCTCACCCGCCCAGACCGCGAAGGTCTTGCAGGGGACGCGGGGGATGGTCACCTCGAGGACCAGACCGTCGGCGCCCACCTCCCACCGTTCGCCGACCACCGCGTCGGTGACCGCCATGCCGTCGATGCGGAGGTTCTCGCCGAACCATCCGTAAGGAAGCTCACGTCCGAGCTCCTCTGCCCACCGGCGCGCCTCGGCGTCGGCGTAGGCGTACACGGCCTGATCGACGCCGCCGTGGTGCCGCTTGTTGCCCACGTGGTCGTCGACGAGGCCGAGCTCGTCGACGACGAGGCGTCCGTGACGGGGGCGCTTGTCGATGGCGGAGCGGCCGATGCCCTCGAGGATCACGTCGTCGCCGGCCGCGCACACGGCCAGCACCACGCCCTCGCTCAACTCTGGTGTCCCGGAACCGCCGAACCGCCGCGGAGGCGTTCCACGGCGGCGCGTCCCGCCTGGATCCGGTCGTCCTCGAGGATCGAGTCCGGGTCGATCCGGGCGCTCACGGCGGTCTCTGCGCCCACGGTCAGCTCGACATCTGTGCCCACGTTGCGTTTGACGAGCGCGAGAGCGATCGGACCCCACTCGTGGTGGTCGACGATCGTGCCCAGGCGGCCGACGGTCCGGCCGCCGGCCGTCACCGGATCGCCGGGCACCGGGCGCTCGTCGCTGCTGCCGTCCAGGTGCAGCAGGACCAGCCGTCGCGGCGACTTGCCGAGGTTGTGGACCCGGGCGACCGTCTCCTGGCCGCGGTAGCACCCCTTGTCGAGGTGGACCGCGCCGAGCTCGTCGGGACCGCCGATCCAGTCGACCTCGTGCGGGATCGTGCGCTCGTCGGTGTCGGCGCCCAGCCGCGGGCGGCGGGCGGCCACGCGGAGCGCCTCGTACGCCCAGCTGCCGGCCATCCGTGCGCCGGCCTCGGTCAGGGCGTCCCACCAGCGCGTCAGCACGTACTCGGGCACGATCAGATCCACGACGGGCAGGTCCCGATCCTCGCCGAACGAGGGCATGCGCCGCCAGAAACCGAGCGGTTCGTCCTCGTGGTGGGTCTCGGGCAGCCCGCCGGCCTGGTAGACGTCGGTGTCCGCGCCGATCTCCAGGACGTCGGCGACCGGTCCGTCGAGCGCCCCCGGGCCGATGAGCGTCACGACCTTCATGTCGGGTCGCGCCGCCGGCTCGGCCTTGGCCCAGAAGACCATCTTGGTGAGGAAACCGAGCAGCGGGTCACCGCGGGAACCCTCGGTGTCGATCCAGGTGACACCGTCGATGTCGGTGAGGACGAAATGCTCCTCGACACGGCCGTTGGCGTCGAGGGAGAGGTTCTCGGCGCTCGACCGGTCGGGGAGGGCAGCGATGTGCTGGCTGGTGATCGTGTGCAGCCAGGTCAGGCGTTCGGCGCCGGCGATCTCGATCACGGCTCGGTCGGACCGGTCGACGATGATCACGCCGCTCCGGCCGGCTCGTTCCTCCCCGCCGCCGTAGGCGGCTCGTTGTTCACCGAGCGGATCACCGTAGTGCCACGCGGTGTCGGCGGATTGGAGGTCTCCGGGACCGGGCACCGCCCCGCCCTCGGAATGCCTGGTCAGGATGGGTGAACGGCTCACGTGTCGATTCTACGGGTCGATTCGGCATACGGCCGGGACGCATGGCAGCCTTCTATCCATGGCGGATTCGATCCTTGTCTCGCTCGACGGCACACAGCACGATGCCGACGCTCCCTTCCTCCATGCCGACGATCTGGCCGCGGTCCGCGGCGACGGCATCTTCGAGACCCTTCTCGTACGCGCCGGACGGCCCCGGTGCGTCGAGCTGCATCTCGAGCGCCTGACGCACAGTGCCGCGGCGATGGATCTCGGCGCACCCGATCTCGACGAGTGGCGCGGGGCGATCGAGACCGCGGCGCAGGCGTGGACGGAGAAGCACGGATCGGCCGGCGAGGCTCTCCTCCGGCTGGTCTACAGCCGCGGGCGTGAGCACGGATCGGCGCCGACCGCCTACGTCACCGTCGACGCGGTGCCCGACCGGGTGGCGGCGGCGCGCGCTGAGGGGGTGCGGGTGGTCACCCTCGCCCGCGGCTTCTCGATAGACCTCGCCGCCTCGGCGCCCTGGCAACTGCTCGGCGCCAAGACCCTCAGCTACGCGACGAACATGGCGGCCCTGCGTCACGCCGCCGACGAGGGTTACGACGACGTGATCTTCCTCAGCAGCGAGGGCGTCGTCCTCGAGGGGCCCCGGGCCACGGTCGTGGCCGTCTACGCGGACACCCTGGTGACGCCGCCCACCGAGATCGGAATTCTCGAATCGACCACCGTGCGTGCGGTTTTCGATGTCGCGTCGCGGGAGGGTTGGACGACGAAGACCGACGTGCTGCGGCCCGAGGACCTGGTGGCGGCCGATTCGGTCTGGCTGGTCAGCAGCGTGACCCTCGCGGCCCGGGTGACCCATCTCAACCGGTACGTGATGCCGGTTCCGTCCGATGCCGCGAAATTCACCGATCTGGTCGATCGGGCCATCTCGGTGGACGACAATTGACCTCGGTCACTCGCACCTGATCACCCCGCCCGGAACACACACCCCGGGCAATGAGAGGGAAGACACCGCCTCGAGCTGGTCGGCGGGACCTTTGGCGCTTGTTCGGGCCCGGTGACCAGGCGTAACGTCGCGCCTACGACCTACTACTACCGCTGGTAGTAGTAAGTTCCCGGCAGGTTTCGACCTGCCCCCGCAGCCCGGGGGCCGGCAACTCGATTCGAGGCGATATGGACGCTCTGGACGTCTCCAGATGGCAATTCGGGATCACGACCGTCTACCACTTCATCCTGGTCCCGTTGACCATCGGCCTCGCGCCGATGATCGCGGTGATGCAGACGGTGTGGCATGTCACCGGCAACGAGCAGTGGCTGCGCGCCACCAAGTTCTTCGGAAAGCTCTTCCTGATCAACTTCGCGCTCGGCGTCGCGACCGGAATCGTCCAGGAGTTCCAGTTCGGGATGAACTGGAGCGAGTACAGCCGGTTCGTCGCCGATGTCTTCGGTGCACCGCTGGCCCTGGAGGGCCTCGTCGCCTTCTTCCTCGAATCCACGTTCATCGGACTCTGGATCTTCGGTTGGGACCGGTTGCCGCGCCGCGTGCATCTCGCGTGTATCTGGTTGGCGGCGATCGGCGTCAACGCCTCGGCGTACTTCATCATCGCCGCGAACTCCTGGATGCAGCACCCCGTCGGCGTCGTGTGGGACCCCGAACGCGGGCGGCCCGCGATGAACGATTTCGTCGCCGTGCTGACCAACAACACGACTCTCGCGGCCTTCCCGCACGTGATCGCCGGTGCCTTCCTCACCGCCGGCACCTTCGTCGCGGCCATCGGGATCTGGTGGATGGCCCGGAACTCGTGGCGGGCGAAGAAGATCCGCGAGGCCGCCGAAACCGGTGACGTGGGTGAGATCCCGGACAGCACGTCGCCGAGTCACCTCGACGCGACACCCGAGGACCTCGAGAAGGACGCCCGCGTCCTCTGGCGGCCGGTCACGAGGCTCGCGTTGTGGGTGACCATCGTCTCCGGTGTCGCACTGTTCATCACCGGGGACATCCAGGCGCAGATCATGTTCAAACAGCAGCCGATGAAGATGGCGTCCGCCGAGTCGCTGTGCGAGACCGAGACAGGCCCGGGTTTCTCGGTCCTGTCGATCGGCCGTCAGAACAACTGCGAGAACATCGACCACATCATCGAGATCCCGAAGATGTTGTCGTTCCTCGCGAACCACGATTTCGACTCGACCCTGCAGGGCGTCGAGGAGCTGCAGGAGCAGTACACCGAGGCCTTCGCCGGACAGCCGAACGTGCCGGCGAATCAGAACTTCGCACCCAACCTCTTCGTGACCTACTGGGGCTTCCGGGCGATGATCACCTGGGCGCTCGGTTCGGTGGTCGTGGCCCTGGGCGGCCTGTGGTTCACGCGACGCAAGCGGGTGGTCGAATCCAGACGTTTCGGTTTCATCGCCCTGCTGATGATCCCGACCCCGTTCCTGGCCAACAGTTCCGGCTGGATCTTCACCGAGATGGGGCGCCAGCCATGGGTCGTCGCACCCAACTGGGAGGACGATCTCGATCCACTGCGGATCAGCATGCTGGTGCAGAACGGTGTCTCCAACCACTCGGCGAGCACCGTGCTGGTCACGCTGATCGGATTCACCCTGCTCTACGGCGCCCTGGGTGTCGTGTGGTTCATGTTGCAGCGGCGCTACGTCATCGAGGGGCCGGCCGCGCACGACTCACGACCACCAGGCCACACCGACGACGAATCCGAATCCGATGAGCCCAAACAGCTCTCGTTCGCGTACTAGAGGAGCGTGATCATGAGTCTCGAAGAAGTCTGGTTCCTGGTCATCGCGTTCCTGTTCGTCGGGTATTTCGTCCTGGAGGGCTTCGATTTCGGCGTGGGCATGCTGATGCCGATCCTCGGATCGAGTCACACCGGTGGCGACGACAAGGTCGCCGCCGACGATCCGGAGGCCGATCCCGACAAACGGCGCCGCGCGCTCCTCAACACCATCGGCCCGGTCTGGGACGGCAACGAGGTCTGGCTCATCACCGCGGGTGCGGCGCTGTTCGCGGCGTTCGGCGGGTGGTACGCCACCATGTTCAGCGCGTTCTACCTACCGCTGTTCCTCATCCTCATCGGTCTCATCGTGCGGGTCTGCGCGATCGAGTGGCGGGGCAAGATCAACAATCCCCGCTGGCGCATGTGGTGCGACATCGGAATCGGGCTGGGGTCGTGGATTCCGGCGATCCTGTGGGGTGTGGCGTTCGCCAACATCGTGCGCGGGCTTCCGATCGATGCCGACGCCCAGTACACCGGTGGGTTCTTCAACCTCCTCAACCCGTACGCGCTTCTCGGCGGTGCGACCACCCTGCTCGCCTTCCTCACCCATGGCGCGGTGTTCATCTCGCTGAAGACCTCCGGTGTGCTGCAGGAGGATTCGGCTCGCTACGCCGCCCGGCTGGCCTGGCCGACACTGATCGTGGCCGCCGTGTTCCTGTTGTGGACCCAGTTCGCGTACGGCAACTCGTGGACGTGGATCCCGGTGCTCATCGCCGCCGTCGCCGCGGTCGGCATGGTGGTGGCCACGCAGATCCGCCGCGAGGGTTACGCATTCATGTTCACCTGCATCGCGATCGCGGGCACGGTCGCCACGCTGTTCGCCGTGCTGTTCCCGAATGCGATTCCGTCGACCCTGAATCCGGCGTGGAACCTCACCATCGAGAACACGGCGTCGAGCGACTACACACTCACGATCATGACGTGGGCGGCGGTGCTCATCACCCCGGTGGTGATGGGCTACCAGGCCTGGACCTACTGGGTGTTCCGAAAGCGGCTGTCGGTCGCGCACATCCCGGACCCGGCCGGACTTCCGTCGCTGCGAATCCCGAGCAAGTGAGTCGCACCGCCCGGCCCCCGCTCGATCCGCGGCTGCTGCGGTATTCGCCGACGACCCGCCGCTACGTCGGGGTCACCGCGGTGTTCGCGGTGGCCGAGGTGATCGCGATCATCGTGGTGGCGGCGATGGTGGCCTCGATCGTCTCCGAGTTGATCGTGTCGCCGGGCGCGCGGTCCTTCACCGCGCAGGGAGCGCATCTGGCGATTCTGACCGCCGCCCTCGTGGTGCGGGCGGCGATGGCCTACGGGCACGATCGGTACGCACACCGGGCCGCCGAGCGGGCGATCGCCGAGTTGCGCGCCGAGGCGCTCGACGTCCTCACCGATCCGGCCCGCACCTCGCCACGGTCGCTGACCGCGATCCGCGAACATGCGAGCACGGTTCTCCTGCGCGGTCTGGACGCACTGGGGCCGTATCTGTCGGGCTACCTGCCGGCCCTCGTCGCCGCGGTGGTCCTGACGCCGGTCGTCACGGTGGTCATCGCCCTCGCCGACTGGCCCTCGGCGCTCATCATCCTCGTCACGCTGCCGCTCATCCCGCTGTTCATGGTTCTGGTCGGACTGATGACACGCGACCGCACCACGCGCAAGCTGGCGACGATGAGCCGGCTGAGCGCCCAGCTCCTCGACCTCATCGCGGGATTGCCGACCCTGCGGGCGCTGAACCGGGCCGGTGGCCCGGCGGCGCGCGTCGGTGAGCTCGGCGAGGCGTACCGCCGTAGCACGATGAGTTCGCTGCGTGTCGCGTTCCTGTCGGGTGCCGTCCTGGAACTGCTCGCGACGCTCTGCGTGGCGCTGGTGGCAGTGAGTATCGGTCTGCGCCTGGTCTACGGCGAGATGTCGTTGTACGCCGGTCTTTTCGCACTGATCCTCGCGCCGGAGGCGTACTTGCCGCTGCGTCGGGTCGGGATGCAGTTCCACAATTCGACGGACGGCCTCACCGCTGCCGAGCAGGTCTTCGGGCTCATCGCGCCGGCGTCCGCCGGGTCGGGTCCGGCGGTGCCCGCCGCGGGGAGCCGGGGCGTCACGGTCGCCGGAGCGCCGATCACGCTGCTCGACGTCGGGGTCCACGGCCGCGACGGGTGGGCGCCGGAATCCCTTCGCGCGACGGTCGAACCGGGTTCGTTGACGGTGTTCACCGGGCCCAACGGGTCGGGAAAGTCGACGGTGCTTTCGACGATCATGGGCCTGCTCACTCCTGACGAGGGGTCTGTGCTGATCGGGTCCACCCCGGTCGCCCAGGCCGATCCCGCGGCGCTGCACGAACAGATCGCCTGGCTGCCCCAGCAGCCGGTGATCGTGCCGGGCACGGTCGCCGAGAACCTGGCGCTCTACGGCGCCCTGGACCGCGGCGCCTTCGAATCGGCCTCCGCGGCAACCGGCTTCGCGGATGTGGTGGTCGAGTTGCCCGAACGGCTCGACACGGTGCTGGGAACGGGCGGGGTCGGGCTCTCCGCCGGACAGCGGCAGCGCCTCGCGCTGACCCGCGTCCTCGCCTCACCGGCGCCGCTGCTGCTCCTCGACGAGCCGACCGCCCATCTCGACGAGGCATCCGAACGCGAGGTGTTCGCGACCCTCCGCGATCGCGCCCGCGCCGGGGACACGGTCGTCGTGGTCGCGCATCGGGGTGTCGCCCGCGAGTACGCGGACCGGGCGATCGAGTTCCCGGCGGTCTCGGGCACGGCGGGCACAGGCACAGACACTGGCACGGTCGCGGAGGTGGATCGTGCGCGGTGATCCGCTCATTCGGGCCCTGGGGTTCCTCGGCCTTCGGGGGCGTCCGACCATCGCCGCGCTCGCCCTCGGCGTCGGCGGTTCGCTGTCGGCGCTCTTCCTCGCCGCGCTGTCTGCCTGGCTGATCACCCGCGCCTGGCAGATGCCGCCGGTGCTCTACCTGTCGGTGGCGATCACCGCGGTCCGGGCGCTGGGCATCTCGCGTGGTGTGTTCCGCTACCTCGAACGCCTGGCGACCCACGATCTCGCCCTGGCTGCCATGGCCACCGCGCGGCAGCGGGTGTACGCGGCGCTGGCGTCGGGATCACCGGGCTACTCGGTCACCCTGCGCCGGAGTGAGCTGCTCAACCGAACGGGCGACGACATCGACGAGATCGGCAACGCCCTCATCCGGGGCCTGATCCCGATCGGCGTCGGTGCCACGACATCGGTTGCGGCCGTGGCGGTGATGGCACTGGTGTCGGTGCCCGCGGCCGTGGTGCTCGCACTCGCGCTGGTCGTCAGCGGTGGCGTGGCGCCGTGGCTGGCCGCTCGCGGCGGTGCCCGGGCGATCCGGGACGGCGCGCAGGCCGCGTCCGAGGCCACCGAGGCTGCCACGACGGCCCTGTGGCACGCGCCCGAACTCGTCGTCGCACGCCGGCGCGGGGATGCGCTGGCCGCGTCCGCCGCGGCCGGCGGCCGGCACCTCGACGCCATCGAACGGGGCATCCGATGGCAGGCGTCCGCCGCGTCGGCGACGCCACTCGCACTCGGTGCGTCACTGATCGCGGCGTGTGTGATCGCCATCGAGTTGGCCTCGGGGACCACGGGTTCCCTTGCCGGGGTGAGCTCGGGGGAGGGGCTGACACCGATGATCCTCGGAGTGCTGGTCCTGCTCCCGCTCTCGGCGTTCGAATCCACCGCACCGCTCACCGAGGCCGGGCTGCAGATCGAGCGCAGCCGCCAGAGCGCCGCCCGGATGATGGCGCTCGTCGACGGGGCGCGCGGCGACACGACCACCGATGTGACCGACGCCGAGATCCACCGAACCCCGGTGCGCCTGACCGCCACGGGATTGCGCTGGGGGCATCCCGACCGCGAGATCCTCGGTCCGGCACGGGGTGTGGATCTCGACCTGCACCCGGGTTCACGGCTGGTGATCACCGGCCCGAGCGGAGCGGGGAAGTCGACCCTGCTCCTGACGCTCGCGGGACTGTTGTCCCCCCGGGCCGGGGAGGTCGGCGGTACCGACGCCGCCGACGGATCGAAGGTCGGGTTGCGTTCGGCAACCTGCTATTTCGCGGAAGAGGCACACATCTTCTCGACGACGGTCCGGGAGAACCTGCGTGTCGCCCGCGGGGACGTCACCGACGAGGAGATCGGTACCGCACTGGTGGCCGTCGGACTACAGCGTTGGGCCGCAACACTTCCCGATGGTCTCGACACCGTCCTGGCCGGCGGGGCCGACGCGATGAGCGGCGGGCAGCGCCGGCGACTGCTCCTCGCTCGTGCGCTGCTCCACCCGGCGCCGGTCGTCCTGCTCGACGAACCGACCGAGCACCTGGACGAGGTGGACTCGGACCGGTTGTTGCGCCGACTCCTGGGGGCGGACCGCGATCTGTTCGGACCCGACCGCATCGTCGTCGTCGTCACTCATCAGCCACCGGCCGACACCGGTGCGGCGGAGGTGATCGAGCTGGCGGGCCGGCCGAGCGGCGCCGGGTCCCTCTGCCGGCCGAGCAGCGTCGACCGAGCGTAGCGAGGACGCCGCGCCCGTCGAGGTCACTCAGGGTGGGCGTGCGGACAAGAACCGGGGCCGGACGCTCGCGTCGTCCGGCCCCGGCTCCCCCCTGTGAGAGGCTGGGGAGTCTAACTTGTGGACACCTCGTACCCCATCGGCAGCATCGTCGACTTGTGCTCGAGGAACGACTCGAGGCCTTCGCGGCCGTTCTCGCGGCCGATGCCGGAGTTCTTGTAACCGCCGAACGGAGACTCGGGATCGATGGCGTACCAGTTGATCCCGAAGGTGCCGGTGCGGATCTTGGTGGAGATCTCGATGCCGCGCTCGACGTCGTTCGTCCACACCGTCCCGGCGAGACCGTAGCTCGAGTCGTTGGCGATGGCGATGGCCTCGTCGACGTCGTCGTAGGCGATCACCGACAGCACGGGTCCGAAGATCTCCTCCTGCGCGATGGCCATGTCGTTGGTGACGCCGGTGAAGATCGTGGGGGTGAGGAAGTAGCCGGAGTCGAGTCCCGCCGGCCGCTCGCTCTCGAGAACCGCGGTGGCCCCGGCCTTCTTGCCGAGCTCGACGTACTCCTCGACCTTGTTGCGCTGGTTCTCCGTGATCAGCGGTCCGAGCTGGGCCTCGGGGTCGGACGGCAGCCCGACCTTCATCGCCTTGGCGGCCTCGACCATCGCGGCGACGATCTCGTCCTGCCGGCTGCGCGGAACCAGGATTCGCGTCTGGGCGACGCACGCCTGTCCGGTGTTGAACAGGCCGAGGAACGTGAGCATGAACGCATTCGCGTCGACGTCGACGTCGTCGAGGACGATGGCGGCAGACTTGCCGCCCAGCTCCAGCGAGCACCGCTTGAGGGTCTGCGCGCAGGCCGCGCCGATCGCCTTGCCGGCCGCGGTCGAGCCGGTGAAGGTGATCTTGTCCACCTCGGGATGTGCGACGAGCGCCTGCCCCGTCTCGGTACCGCCGGTGACCACCGAGATCGCTTCGGGGGGAACGCCGGCCTCGATGAACAGCTGGGCGACGTAGTTGCCGGTCATCGGGGTCTCGGGGGCGGGCTTGAGCACGACCGAGCACCCGGCGGCGAGCGCGGCGCCCATCTTGTTGCAGGTGATGAACAGCGGGACGTTCCAGGCGCAGATGGCGCCGACCACGCCGACCGGTTCACGGGTGATCCGGGTGGTCCCGAACAGCCCGGTCCGGTATTCCTCCCACTGGTAGTCGCGGGCAGCATTCGCGTAGGCACGCAGGACGCCGGTGCCGGGGAGCTGCTGGAGCGTGCTGATCGCGCTCGGCGGTGCGCCCATCTCGGCGGAGACCAGCGCGGTGATCTCGTCCCCGCGCTCGTCGATCAGGTCGGCGACCTTCGCGACGATGTCGGCGCGCTGAGCGGGCGGAGTCGAACTCCACACGCCGGAGTCGAAGGCTGCGCGCGCGGCGCGGACCGCGGTGTCGACGTCGGTCTCGTCGGCCAGCGGTACGGACCCGACGCGTTCGCCGGTGGCGGGGGAGTGGACCTCGAGGGTCTCGGTGGAATGGGGATCGACCCACCGGCCGCCGATGAGCAACTGGGGTTGGTCGCCCCCGCCGGTGAGGGCGGCGGGTTGGGACTCCACGGTCTCGGTCATTACGCGTGTGCTCCTCAGAGGACGGGGCCCTGCCCGGGCACGTGCGGCGGACAGCCGCCGTCGGGCAGGTGTGAACTACGGCACACGCAATATTAGAACACGTTCTAACTCTGATGCCAGGGCGGCGGTCAGAAAGTGCCGAAGACCGCCCTCGCCTCCAGCCCCTGCATCACGTCGTCGAGGATCTCGATCTGGTCGGACGGCTGCTCCGCCTCCAGGATTCGCTGCTGATCGTGGGGCTGCGCGACCGCCCGTGCCGCAAAGCGATGGATGGGCGAGAGGTCGGCGGCCCGCGGGTCGGCGTCGATCATGGCGATGGCGGCGATGATCGGCTCCGGGTCTTCTCCCGCGGCGGCGAGTCGTTGTCGGGTCAGCGTGTTCAGTCGCTCGTCGATGGCGGCGAGACGGGCGAGGTCGGAGCGGCTGGGTTCCTGCTCGGCCAGCACGGTGATCCGGGCGCGGGGATACGGGTCGTCGGGCAGCCATTCGACGACCCGGAACCGTCGGCGTCCGATGGCGGTCAGCGACGCACGGCCGTCGGGCAGGCGGCCCGTGATCTCGGCTGCGCCAGCGTGCCGACGTCGCAGCGCGACTCGCCGCCGCCGACCTCCGAACCGCGCTCGATCAACACGACACCGAATCGGACCGTGGGCGGATCCTCGGTGGTGTCGACGTGATCGGTCAACATCTGCCGATAGCGGGGCTCGAAGATGCGCAACGGCAGTTCCGCGCTCGGCACCAGCGCGGTGCCGAGCGGGAACACCGGTACGACGAGGGTCTCGCCGGGCGCCGGTTCGGTACTCACGGCCTGCTCATCTCAGGATTTGGGCCTCGCGTCGAGTACGACCTCGAACTCGAGCAGATCGGCGCCCGAGGCGACCGGCTTGGCCCGCTCGCCGGAATGAGCCTCGCGGGCGGGCCCCGCCGACCAGGCCTGGAAGTCCTCCTCGGATTCCCACTCGGTGACGACGAAGTAGCGGTCGTCACCCTTGACCGGCCGGAGCAGCTGGAAACCGAGGAACCCCTTGGACCCGTCCACGGAATGGGCGCGATTGGCGAACCGCTTCTCCAATTCGGGGCCGGCGCCCTCGGGCACGGAGATGGCATTGATCTTCACAACAGACATGCGTCCACCATAGGCGCTGCGCCCCGACGGTCGGGTCGAACGCCGACACGGACACCGGGCCCCGAGCCGGGCGTCGGTGTCACTACGCCTCTGCGACTACAGTTCTGGCATGTTCGACGGTGAGGTTCCGCAGGAGACCGGACTTCGCGACCACGGCGGCCCCGAACTCGTGGACGACGCGCAGGGTCCGTCGGATCGCGCGGCGCCGCCCATCGTCCTGTTGCACGGTCTCATGGGGCGCGGCCGAACCTGGCGGCGCCAGGTCCCCTGGCTGCGCCGGTACGGCCGCGTGTTCACCTACGACGCCGCCTTCCACACCGGCGCCGACGCCGAAGACCCCTGCGATGACCGCGAACTCGCGACCGAACGGTTCGTCGCCGATCTCGCCGAGATCCTCACCTGGATCGACCGCGGACCCGCGGTGCTCATCGGGCACTCGATGGGAGCTCTCCACGCCTGGTGCGCGGCGGCGGAGTACCCGGAGCTGGTCGCGGCACTGGTGGTGGAGGACATGGCCCCGGACTTCCGCGGTCGGACCACGACCAACTGGACCCCGTGGTTCGAGTCCTGGCCGGCCCGTTTCGCGTCGCAGGACGAGGCCGTCGAGATGTTCGGGCCGGTGGCCGGACGCTACTTCTTCGAGGCCTTCGACAACGGGCGGTTACACGGGCGGATTCCGTTGTGGGCGGCGATCGCCGAGGAATGGGGCCGACGCGACTTCTGGGCCGAGTGGCGTTCGGTCGGCGTGCCGGCATTGCTGATCGAGGCCGAGCACGGGGTCACCCCACCCGGGCAGATGCGGACGATGGCCGCGGTGAACGACCAGGCCCGCCACATCCGTGTTCCGAACGCCGGCCACCTCGTCCACGACGACGCGCCGCACGTGTATCGCGGTGCGGTGGAGGCATTTCTGTCGGGACTCGACCTCTAGAACCTGGTGTGCAACGAAAATCGGGGCGCACACGACGAATCGTGTGCGCCCCGAGAGGGAACGGATGGCGTCAGGACGGATCGGCGGGCGCGATCGGCGCGCCGTTGAGCCGACGCCAGCAGTGCACGAGGAACAGCTGGGCGACCGGTGCGGCGACGATCAGGCCGACGTAGCAGACGAGCACACCGACGAGGTTGATGGCGTACGTGACCAGCAGGGTCAGAATCGAGTCGCCGACCTTCGACTTGGTCAGCTCGAACGACGCCTTCATCGCGTTGATCGGCGAGAGGCTCTTGTCGATGGTCGCGACAACCGAGAACATCAGGAAGAACATCGCGATGATGCCGGGGATGATGCACAGCACGTACCCGACACCCGTGATGAGGCCGACCAGGATCGCGGTTCCGATGACCGGCCCGAACCGGATCGGGGTGAGGAACGACTTCGCCGTGACCGGTTCACCGTTGGCGACGCGGACCGCGCCCGAGATGATGCTCGCCTGGATGTAGAGCAGTCCGATGAACAGCAGCGCGTAGATCAGGATCATCAGGATGGTCCCGCCGGCGCTCAGCGAGGTCGTCTCGTAGGTGTAACCGCCACCGAGGTCGGTGGTCTCCGTCGTGCTGAAGAGCGCCACCCCGAAGACCGCGAGCGCGATGACGACCGCGCCGAGGAGGAACACCGTGAGTCCCGGCAGGATCATCGCGCCGACGTTGTTCTTGAACTTGCCGAAGGCCCACGAGAACGCGGTGCCCACGTCGATCTTGCCGGTGTCGTACGGCGCGCCCTGCGGATCCGGGGCGCCGGGGTAGGCCCCGGCGTCGCCGTACTGAGGTCCACCCGGAGGCGGCGGCGGGGGTGCCTGGCCGTACTGGGGTTGCTGCGGCGGCTGCTGACCGTACGGCGGCTGCTGGGGCGGCTGCTGACCGTACTGGGGCGGCGGCGGGGGCTGCTGCCCGTACTGCGGCGGCTGCTGGCCGGGAAAGCCGCCCGGCTGCTGCGGGTCCGGTGGCGGGACAGGGGGATACGGCGGCTGGCTCATGGCCGGGACATTAGCAACGATCGGCCCGCGGCGGGAGACTATCTCCGAACGATCAAACGACTGGTCAATGAGCGTGGCACGAATTATGGGCTCGCGGTGGCGGGTTCGCGGACGCCGACTTGGACAGTCGTCTCAGAATCGTCGCCCGTGCCCGGTCGGGGCAGACCTAGGCCTCGCCGGCCAGGCAGTACCGTCCGCTCGCCGTGATCTCGACGAGTCCGTCGACGAGCAGAGAGTCCAGCGCGCGGTCGCGCTGGGCGGTGTCGGAGGTCCACACGACGTCGAGTGCGGAGCGGTCGACCGAATCGTTCGAGTTGCGAAGGACATCCAGGAGCAATCCGCGTACCTGGCGGTCGGTGCCGGCGAACTTCTGCACCCGCCGAGGTGGGCCGGCATGCGCGGGCCGGCCGAGTCCGACCCAGGCGCAATCGACGAGAGGGCAGTTGTCGCACTTGGGGTTTCGGGCCGTGCAGACCAGTGCGCCGAGTTCCATCAGGGCTGCCGAGAAGCGTGGGGCGGACGCGGCGTAGGTGCCGTCGCCGGACCTGGGCAGCAGGGCCTCGGCGTCGGCGAGATCCCGCCGCGACGGGTTCGCCGGCTGCTCGCGGCCGTGGACCGCGCGGACGATGACCCGGCGGACGTTCGTGTCGACGACCGGCACGGCCTGGCCGTAGGCGAAGCACGCGACCGCCCGCGCGGTGTAGTCGCCGATCCCGGGCAGGGTCAGCATCGTCTCGACGTCCTCGGGGACCCGATCGCCGTGCTCGGCGGCGAGCGCCTTCGCGCACTCGTGGAGACGGAGCGCGCGGCGGGGATAGCCGAGCTTGCCCCAGGCCCGAAGGACCTCGCCGGCCGGCTCGGCGGCCATCGCCGAGGGAACGGGCCAGCGTCGGACCCACTCCAGCCAGGGTTCGACGACCCGCGACACCGGCGTCTGCTGCAACATGATCTCGCTGATGAGGATCTGCCAGCCGCTGCAGGAGGGATTCCGCCACGGCAGATCACGTTCGTGGGTATCGAACCAACCGAGCAGAGTGCCCGGTGGCACACTATTGACCATGACCGCATCGACACCACGAGAGGCGTGGCGCATTCTGCGCGACGGCAACGATCGATTTGTGACAGGTGAATCTCAGCATCCCAGCCAGGGTATCGAGGACCGTGCGCGGCTCGTCGGGGGTCAGCACCCGCACGTCGTGCTCTTCGGTTGCGCCGACTCGCGACTGTCGGCCGAGATCATCTTCGACCAGGGTCTCGGCGACATGTTCGTCGTCCGCACGGCCGGCCACGTGATCGACTCCGCGGTCCTCGGCTCGCTCGAGTACGCGGTCGCGGTCCTCGAGGTCCCGCTCATCGTGATCCTCGGGCACGACAGCTGTGGCGCGGTGAAGGCCACCCTCGATGCGCTCGACGACAACCAGATCCCCGGCGGCTACATCCGCGACGTCGTGGAGCGGGTGACCCCGAGCATCCTCGCCGGTCGCAGTGAGGGCCTGACGCGCGTCGACGAGTTCGAGGCCCGCCACGTGGTCGAGACCGGCCAGCTGCTCATGCAGCGCAGCCGCGTCATCGCCGACCGGATCAGCACCGGCCGGCTGGCGATCGTCGGCCTGACCTACCAGCTCAACGAGGGACAGGTCAACGTCCAGGGCGTCTACGGCGACATCGGCGAGCGTCCGTCGCCCACCGCCGTGACCGCCGAGTCCGCCTGACCGCCGACCCTTCGAGACGGCCCCTCCGCAAGCTCCGGGGCCTCCTCAGGGGGCGGTGATGACCGCTGGAACCTGAAGGCGAACTCTAGACTTTGCCTGCTCCGGGCCGTTTTTCGGCTGCGACACGCCGCACGTGATCAGCCGGAAGTCAAGACCCGGCCGTTAGCGTGGTGGGCGTGATCGAACCCCAGGGCCCGCTGCCACCCGAGATCTACTGGCGACGCCGCGTCGTCGCCGTGGGTGGTGCGCTGGTCGTGGTCGGTCTGGTCGTCGCTCTGATCGTGTGGATGACGTCGGGTGGCGGAGATCCCCAGAACACCGCCGCCACCGAGAGTGTCTCGTCGAGTTCGTCGGCGTCGTCGACGACGTCGGCACCACCCGCCTCGGAGCCGCAGGCCGGTGGCGCGTCGGGCGAACCGGACGCCGGTGGCGGCTCGGGCGGCGGTGCCGGTGTGCCCGGCGGGCCGCCCGCGGGCGCGTCCAGCCCCGTCGAATCGGCAAGTCCCGCAGGGGTTCCCGGTGGACCGGCCGGCCCCGGGCTGTGCCCGGATCAGGCGATCTCGGTGGTCCTCTACACCGACAAGCCCACGTACACGATCGGACAGAATCCGGTGTTCACCATCGTGACCACCAATGCCGGGCTGTCCGAATGCACCCGCGATGTCGGGAAGGCCGTGCAGAACGTCATCGTCCGCACCCTCGACGGGACCCGGACGCTGTGGTCGGCGCGCGACTGCTCGCCGCTGAACACGGTCAACAACGTCGTCCTCAAGCCGGCGCAGCAGGTGAAGGACACCATCACCTGGTCGGGCACCACCAGCAGCCCCGGCTGTGAGCGTCCGCGGACCCAGGTGCCCGCCGGTTCGTACTCGGCGATCGGCAAGATCGGTGAGCGCGAGTCGTTCCCGATCACGTTCAACATGGTCGCTCCCGCTCAGGAGCCCTGAGCGGCGCAGCCACCATCCTGAGCCTCGCCACCACCACGGCAGATACCGCGACTAGTCGTAGCGTTCGATGCTGGTCTCGGCCAGCCGGGACAGGCCTTCGCGGATGTGTCGCGCCCAGATGCTGCCGATGCCCTCGACGGCCTGGAGGTCGGCCGACGAACTCGCGAGCAGTGCCTGCAGTGTGCCGAAGCTGCGGACGAGCCGGTCGACATGCGCGAACTGCAGCCGCGAGATCCGGGCGAGCAGGCGGTATCCGCGGGGACTCATCGCCGTGTCCTGGGCCTCGATGGTGGTCGGGTACCCGAAGGCGCCGGCCAGCAGCGTCAGATCGAGAAGGTCTGCGTCGCTGAGGTTCTCGACGACCTCGAGTGCCTGGCGGACGTCTTCGGCGGTCGCCGGCTCGGGGCTGGCGTAGTAGTCGCGGACGAGCAGTTCGCGCATGGTGTCGTTGTCGCTGATCAGTTCTTCGAGCTGCAGGCTGACCTGTCGGCCGTTGACGCCGAGTTCGAGTACGTACTCCTCGATCTCGACCGACACACGACGGACCATCTCCATCCGCTGGGCGGTCGACATGGCGTCGCGCAGCAGCACATAGTCCTCGATCTCCGCGCGCGACAGCGCCGAGATCACCTCGTCGAGCCGGGCCTTGTACCGCTCGAGCGTGGCCAGGGCGACGTTGGCGCGGGACAGGATCGGGTCCGGGCTCTCGACGACGCGACGGGCTCCGTCGACGTAGACGCTGACGATGGACATCGACGCGCTCACCGAGATCACCGGATGTCCGGTCTGGATGGCGGTCCGTTCGGCCGCGCGGTGGCGGGTGCCCGACTCCTCGGTCGGTATCGAGGGATCGGGGACCAGCTGGACGTTGGCGCGCACGATGCGCTTGCCGTCGGTCGAGAGCACCACCGCGCCGTCCATCTTGGCGAGCTCACGCAGTCTCGTGGGTGCGAACTCGACGTCGAGGTGGAAACCGCCGTCGCAGATCTTCTCCACGTCCGAGTCGTGGCCCAGCACGATCAGGGCACCGGTGCCGCCGCGGAGGATGCGCTCGAGGCCGTCACGGAGTGGGGTGCCGGGTGCGACGCGCGCCACCGTCTCGCGCGTCAGCTCGGACCTCACCACTTCGGCGACCATGTCTCCTCTTCTCCGCGACGGCGCCGACCGTCCGTGGGACACGTGCCCCGCGGCATCGGCCATTGCGATGTGACTAGGGTACCGGGGTGTGAAGAGCAGCAGTTTTGTGGTGCCCGACGAGCTGGACGAGGTGGAACGTCACCCGAAGGCGGCGAAGGCGGGTGAACCGGTCCGGATGCACAACCCGACGTGCTTCGGCTGCGGGCCGGACTCGCCGCAGGGACTGCACCTCGTGGTCCATGCCGGAGAGGGATTCACCGTCGACGCGTCGATGGAGGTCGAGACCCGTATGGAGGGCGGCCCCGGCGTCATCCACGGCGGCATCCTGAGCACCGCGTTCGACGAGTTGATGGGGACCATCCCGCTCTTGATCGGGCCGTCGGGGGTGACGGTACATCTCGAGGTGGACTACATCCGCCCGATCCCGGTGGGCTCGACACTGCGGTTCCACGGCAACCTGCTGGGCCGACAACGGCGCAAGATCTTCACCGAGGCGGTCGCCCACATCGGGGATCCGGACGAACCGGTGGCCAGCGCGCACGCGATCTTCGTGACGATCGATGTGCGCAAGCACTTCGCCGAGCACGTCGACAAGAGTTCGAGGGCCGAGGAGTACAAGCAGCGGATGTATCCGTAGCGCCGGACGTCCGGTCAGAAGGGCGCGTCCACCGGTTCCGCGCTGCGGAGACCGACGGCGTCCCCGATGTTCCCGACGCGCAGGATTCGGATTCCCTTCGGCAGTTCCTCGTCGGTGGCCGCGGGGATGATGGCCTCCCGGAAACCGAGCCGCTTGGCCTCGGCCAGCCGGCGCGCGACCGCCGAGACGCGTCGTACCTCGCCGCCGAGCCCGACCTCGCCGATGACAACGGTGGACTGCGGGATGGGCTGGTTCTTCACCGTGGAGTACACCGCGAGGGCGATGGCGAGATCGGCGGCCGGCTCGGTCACCCGCATACCGCCCACGGTCGAGAGATAGACCTCGCTCTTCGCGATCTGCTTCAGGCCCCCGCGTGCCTGCAGGACGGCCAGGACCATCGAGACCCGGTTCATGTCCAGGCCGGACACCGCGCGGCGCGGGATGTTCATCTCGGTGCCGTTCGCCAGTGCCTGCACTTCTCCGACGAGCGCGCGCTTGCCATCCATCGTCACCAGCGTGGCACTGCCGCTCACGTCCGAATCCCGTTGGTGCAGAAAGATCCCCGAGGGGTCGGGCACCTGGTGGATACCGTCGTCACGTTGTTCGAAACACCCCACCTCGTCGGCGGCGCCGAAGCGGTTCTTGACCCCCCGCACCATGCGCAGCGTCGAGTGCCGGTCACCCTCGAAGGCGAGTACGACATCGACGAGGTGCTCGAGCGAGCGCGGGCCCGCGACCGCGCCCTCCTTGGTGACGTGACCGACCAGGATGACCGCCACCCCACGGTTCTTGGCCAGCGAGACCAGTGCGGTGGTGACCGCGCGGATCTGGGTCACGCCGCCGGTCACGCCGTCGGCCCCGGAGGCGACGAGCGTCTGCACCGAGTCGACGATCATGAGCGAGGGGGCGACCGAGTCGACGTGGCCGAGGATGGTCGCGAGATCGGTCTCCGCGGCCAGGTAGACGTTCGGATGCACCGCGCCGGTGCGTTCGGCACGCATCCGGACCTGCCCGGCCGATTCCTCGCCGGTGATGTAGAGCGCGGTGCGGTCCTGTGCCGCCCAGTGCTTGACGGCCTCGAGCAACAGCGTGGACTTGCCGACACCGGGCTCACCGGCGAGCAGGATGACCGAACCCGGCACGACGCCGCGGCCGAGTACCCGGTCGAGCTCGCCGATACCGGTCGGGATCGCGGCCGACTTCTGGGCGTCGACCTCGGTGATACGCAGCGCCGGGCTCGACGGCGCGACCGCAGCGGTGCCGCGCGAGGACGACGCCACGCCGGTGACCTCGCCGATCGTGCCCCATTCCCCGCACTCGGGGCAGCGGCCGACCCATTTGGGCACCTGATGACCGCACCCGGTGCAGCGGAACGACGACTTGGTTTTGGCCACCCGGTCAGACTAGGTGCCGGGCCCGACAAGACGAACGAGGCCCGGCGATGATCGCCGGACCTCGTCGCGAAGTGGAATCGTGGGGGTCAGTGGCCGCCCTCGCCCTGACCCTCGCCGTCGGCGCCGTGTTCGCCGGTGCCCGCGCCGGAGCCCTCTTCGGCGTGGCCTTCTTCGCCGTGGTGCTGGTTGTAGAACGTCGGCTCGGCGTTGCGCGCCACGTCCTGGCGCTCGAGTTCCGCGCCGCCGTCGACCGGGGTCTCGACGGTGGTCTCACCGGCAGCGACCCAGCGGCCGTCGGCCTCGCGCTTCTCGAAGGCGAAGGTCAGTTCGGTGGTCAGGCCGGCCGCGACGGTGTCACCGGTGTTGTCCAGTTCCACGCTGAGACGCTTCTCGAATTCCGGGTTGGCGCCCACCGGGGTGCCGCCGCGCAGTGCACCGTTGGGCGGGATGATCCGGTCGTCGGCCTCGGCGCCCTCGATGAAGGTCACCTGGCCCTCTTCCGGCCGGATCTCCTTGAGGCGGTAGTAGACCAGGGGATCGGCGTTGGCGATCACGAACGCGATCTCGAACGGTCCGCCGTCGCCGAAGACCGTCGACGCGTCGTCCTCGGGGTACAGGATCTGCACGTCCCGGAGCTGGAGCTCGTCGAGGTTGACGTTCGCGCCGTTCACCGCGGGCAGCTGGTTGGCGGTCTGCGAGATCTGACCCGCGCCGCACCCGGTGGTGCCCAGGGCGACGGCGATGCCGATCGCGGCAACCGCGGTCACCATGCGTGATGGCCGAACCGCCGACCGCCGCGCGGAAAGTGAAAGCACTGACACCCGATCCTCCCAGGTCAAACGAAGCCGACATGCAGCGCGCGAAACCCTGCACTACGCAGCGTAGTGGGCGTGGTGCGGAAAAGTCCGGCCGGGTACCCGATTGGTTCGCCGTTCGCCCGCCGCGAGGCGTGGTGATGCGGCACGACGGCGCGGCTGCCGAGGCGTCCCCGGGCGGTCCCGCGACGTCTGTGACGGAGGGTGTCGACGCGTCTTCGGCGCCGCCCGGCGAACGTCGTCCACGGGGCCCTCCAGTGGGGTGGCCCACCCTCTCCTCGCACCCCTCGCGACCTCGAAAGAGCCTGTCGTGAAACGCGTTCACCGCGTTGACCTGCACCGTTGGGTGGGTGCCTCGGAACGCCCGTGCTAGACTGGCTCTACTCGAAAGGGGCAAGGAACATTGAATTTCAAAGTTGGCGACACCGTCGTTTACCCCCATCACGGTGCTGCCCGGGTCGAAGACATCGTGACCCGGACCATCAAGGGTGAGCAGATCGAATACCTTGTTCTCAAGGTTGCCGACGGTGACATGACCGTTCAGATTCCCTCGACGAAGCTCGAGTATGTGGGTGTTCGCGACGTCGTCGGACAGGAGGGTCTCGATCAGGTCTTCCAGGTTCTGCGGGCCCCGCACACCGAGGAGCCGACCAACTGGGCGCGGCGGTTCAAGGCGAACCAGGAGAAGCTGATCTCCGGCGACATCATCAAGGTCGCCGAGATCGTCCGCGACCTCTGGCGTCGTGAGCAGGACCGTGGCCTGTCGGCAGGCGAGAAGCGGATGCTGACCCGTGCGCGTCGCGTTCTGGTCGACGAGCTCTCGCTCGCCCAGAACACCGATGACGAGAAGGCCACCAGCATCCTGGACGAGGTCCTCGCTGCCGCTTCCTGATCACCGGTCGCATCTGGTTCAGGACACCCTGTGACCACTACGCCGGAGCGATCCGGTGCGGATGTCTGTGTCATCATCCCGGCTGCCGGGTCGGGAACCCGACTCGGCGAGCCGGTACCCAAGGCCTTCGTCGATCTCGGTGGCCGCACGATCATCGAACGATGCGTCGACAACATCCCGGCTGCGCTGGGAGCGACGGTTGTCGTCGTGGTCCCTGCCGACCTCGTCGACCGGGCGCATGCGTTGCTGCCCGACGTCATCGTCGTCGCCGGTGGCGCGCACCGTTCTGATTCGGTGCGTGCCGGGATCGCCGCAGCCGGCGACGCCGGCATCCTGCTCGTGCACGACGCCGCCCGGCCGCTCACACCCGCCCGGGTCTTCACCGACGTCGTCGACGCGGTGCGCTCCGGGTATCCCGCCGTCGTGCCCGCGATTCCCGTCGTCGACACCCTCAAACAGGTCGTGGCGGTCCCGGACGGCCTCGAGCGCGTCACCCGGACCGTCGACCGCGAGGAGTTGCGCGCCGTCCAGACGCCGCAGGGTTTCACCAGCGACGCCCTCCGGCGTGCTCACGCCGACGCCTCCGGGCTCGCCACCGACGACGCCGGTCTCGCCGAGAGATGCGGAATCGATGTCCACCTCGTCCCCGGAGACCCACTCGCCATGAAGATCACCACGCCCTGGGACCTCCACATCGTGCGCGACGTGGTGGGTCGATGATGCGCGTCGGCATCGGTACCGACGCACATCGCGTCGACCCGTCCGCCCAGTGCTGGATGGTCGGGCTGCACTTTCCCGACGAACCCGGGTGCGAAGGTCACTCCGACGGAGACGTCGGCGCTCACGCGCTGTGCGACGCGGTGCTCTCGGCCGCCGGTCTCGGTGACGTCGGCTCGGTGTTCGGCACCGGTCGTCCGGAGTGGGAAGGTGTGTCGGGGGTGCAGATGCTGACGCATGTGCGTGCTCTCGTCGAGGCCGACGGGCTACGGGTGGTGAACGCGGCTGTCCAGGTCGTGGGCAACCGTCCCAAGATCGGACCGCGCCGCGCCGAGGCGCAGCAGGTGCTCTCCGCCGCACTCGGCGGCCCGGTCTCGGTGTCGGCGACGACGACCGACGGTCTGGGCATGACCGGCCGTGGCGAGGGTGTCGCCGCAGTGGCGACCGCATTGCTGGAGTCGACGAATCGAGCCGCGGACCCGGGATGACTCCCGTCCGCGGTCAGCCCGCGGCCTCCACCAGGAGTTCGCAGCCCCGGTCGACCGCCTCGGCCGGCGGGGTCAGGCGGTCCGCCAGACGCGCGGCACCCGCCGCGATCGCGGGATCGGTGAGCGGGTCGAGATCGTCGGGTCCGAATCGAGCGAGACGATTGCCCGCTCCCGCGTTCGCCCTGCGCAGCGCCGCCGCCCACATCGGCTGATCGGCGCTCAACCAGGCGATGACCGACGGGATTCCCGCGCGGGCCGCAGCCGCGGTGGTGCCCGCACCGCCATGATGAACCGCGCCGCGGCACTGCGGCAGCAGGACTTCGTGGTCGACGGGGGTGTCGATGTGCAGGAGTCGATCATCTTGTGGCAGTTCGTGTTCGGTGTGCCCGATGACGCGGAGGCCACGGGCCAGCAGGGTCGTCACGATGCCGGCGATCTGCTCGTCGCCGATCTTCATGCTGCCGAAACCGATGTATACCGGCGGCTCGCCGTCGGCGATCCAGTCCAGCGCGGACCCCGTCGCGTCCTGCCCGGCCGACATCGAGCCCCGGGTCTCGGTGTCGGGCAACAGGAATCCGACCAGCGGGCGCTGTGCACCCCACTCCTCGGTGAGCCCCGGGAAGAACGCGGCGTCGTAGGCCTGGATCTCCGGGACACCGCGCGCTCGAAGCCGGCTGCCGAGTGGGCCTTTCACCGCCGGGAGGCCGAGCTCGGTGCGAAGCCGTCGATCGGCCGCGCGCACCGTCAGCCAGTAGGTTCGGTCGGCGAGTGACCACATGGCACGGGAGACCGGCCGCGGATAGTGGCGGTAGCGGACGTCGAGACTCCCGTTGGGACGCAGCGGACAGTAGTGCAACGGCACGAAGGGGATTCCGCGACTCTGGGCGATGGCCTCGCCACGGTCCTGGGCGAGTGGACCGGTGACCAGCAGGTCCGAGTCGTCGGCGAGCTCGGCCATCACCCGTTCGGACGTCGCGCGTCCGTGTTCGGCGACTTCGCCGAGCGCTCGCAGGCGCACGCGCGGATTCTTCGATTTCAGACGCTCTTTCACCAGCGGACTGGCCAGGAGTTCGGCGGTGGACGGCGCCAGGACCTGCGTCGGCAGACCCGACGCCGCGGTCATGTCGACCAGGTCCTCCGGCACGGCTAGGCGTACCCCGTGGCCGCGTCGGGCAAGCTCGGCCCCGAGTGCGATCGCCGGCTGGATGTCTCCGCGGCTGCCGTGGACCGCAAAGGCGAACCTCATGCGCCCCAGGGCTTTCCCGCGATTCCCCAGGCGGCGAGCTCGTCGGTGACGAGGGTCCGCAGGGTCGCGGCGTCGGGAATGCGGACCGGGTCGAGCGAACTGACGCTGAACATCACGTGGTCGTCGTTGATCGCGAGCCAGCCGCTGATGCCGCCCTTGCGGTCCCGCAGCCGCGCCGGGTCGCCGGTGGCGGTGATCGCCCGGATCGACAGCGCCCCGGGCGTTCCGGTACCGAGCGTGGCGAACTCGTCCGGCGCCTGCCCGACGTTCGACGCCAGGCACAGCGGGGTGGTCACCTTCGACGCGAGGCGTCGCGTGATCGACGTGCTCAGCGCCTGCAGCACGACGGCGCGTTGCGCGACGGCACCCGAATTCGCGGCCAGTCTCCCGTAGGCGTCCTTGCACGCGGTGCGCACCGCGCTGAGATCGTCGTAGCGTCGCGGGTCGACCTCCACGAAAGCCGTTGCGCCTGAACTGGCATTCGCGCGCCGGTCGTCGAGCGTGCGGGACGAGACGGGCAGGGACACCGGGACGACGTCGCCCGCCGACACGCGACCGCTTCGCTCCAGGACCCCGACCATCAGCGCGGCGAAGAGGCTGTTGTCGGTGCCGCCGCGTGATTTCGCCGCAGCGGTGTACTCCGCCTGCGGGATCAGCACCGTGACGTTCGGCGCGGTCTCGGCGTCGGAGACGTCGGTCTCCGGTGCCGGTCGACCGGTCACCCGTACCGGCGACGGGGGTGGGGTGGACCGACCCGCGCGCCAGATCCGCACCGCGGTGCGGCCGGCGGTCCACAGGAGGTCGGCGGCATCCCGGACGTCGGACGCCAGGCCGGGTTCGGCGCCGGGGACGTAGTCGAGGCCGTGGATGGCCTCGATGATCGCCACCGCTCCGGTCCCGCCGTCGGCGATGACATGGGAGATGATCAGCGAGACCAGCACGGAGTCGTCGGCCGCCGCCCGTGCGACGACGAGCCGCCATGCCGGGCCCTTCTCGAAGTCGAGGGGAGCGTCGGCCTGGGCGCGTCCCCATGCCTCCTCGCCGCCGGCCGGAACCGGATCGGTCTGCACCTCGACCGCGCCCGCCTCGGGCGTGTACCGCCAGTACGCGCGGCCGGGCCCGCGGTGACGCGCGACGAGCCTGCTCAGGCGTCCGTAGCGCAGTTTCTGGCCCAGGGCGGTGATGGTGTCGACGTCGACGGTGCCGGGGAATCGCCACAGGGTCTGATTCACGACGGGGAGACCGAGGATGACATCCATCCGGACGAAGAGGTCGTCGTCGGCCGTCAGCCGGTCGACGACGACCTCCGGTGCGGTCGGGTCGTCGTGGCGGACCAGGGATGCGAAGTTCATGTCTGCCTTGCCGTTGGTTGATGTACGCCGCTGGTGGATGGGCACGGCGTAGGCGGGGGTGTACACGAGGTCGGTTGCGGCTCCCGGGTCATGCTAAGGTAAGCCAACCCTAGGCCAGGCGACGGGTGTCGACAGCGCCCCGGACGCCGCAGGCTTCATATCACATGTCGCGCTGCGCCACTTGACTTGTGATTGTTGAGGAGCAGTTTGCGATTGCACGATTAGCTTGCCGAACTATCAATTCGGGTGCGATCCGGTTACTGTCGTGACCATCGTGAGACCCGCCGGGGTGCTGCCGTGAGATCTGTCAGCCCCAAACGCCTTGTCAGAAATGACTTTCCCGCAGAACTCGGAGGACGCGACGACATGACGGGTATTTCCCGCCGTACATTTCATCGCCGCGGAACAATGCGCACCCTTTTCGCTGTCGGAGCAATGACGGCCGCGCTCGGTGTCGTCAGTCCGCTCGTTTCGGTCGGCTCCGCGACAGCCGCGCCCGCCGTCGAACGCTCCTTCATCGAACGCACCGTCCCCGACGGGCCGCACACGCACCTGGTCGACGTGTACTCCGCCGCGATGCGGAAGACGATCAAGGTGCAGGTGGTGACGCCGCGCACCGAATCCGGTCCGCGGCCGTCGCTCTACCTGCTGGGCGGGCTCAACGAAGAGGACCCGAACAACAGCATCTGGACGCTCAAGACCGACGTCGCCGGTTTCTACGCCGACAAGAACGTCAACGTCGTCATGCCCATCGCGGGCGCCGGCAGCTTCTACACCGACTGGCAGCGGGACGACCCGACTCTCGGGCGATACAAGTGGGAGACATTTCTCACCCGCGAGTTGCCGTCGCTCATCGACGAGCGGTTCGACGGCAACGGCGTCCGCGGTGTCGCCGGACTCTCCATGGGTGCCGGCGCGGCGCTCGTGCTCGCGGCCCGCAACCCGGGTTTCTACGACGCCGTGGCCGCCTACAGCGGGTGCTACACCACCACCGGCCCGGCCGGACAGGCCTACCCCCGGGGGATCGTGGCGGCCTTCGGCGGCAATGCCGACAACATGTGGGGTCCGCCCACCGACCCCGCCTGGGCCCAGCACGACGTGGTCGCCAAGGCCGCGAACCTGCGCGGGTCCACGGTCTACGTCTCCACCGGCACGGGGCGTGCGGGCCGGTATGACGCGCCCGGATATCCGGGCAACGAGAACCCGACCGACCGTCAGGTCATCGGCGGGGCGATCGAGGTCGGTTCCCTCTGGTGCACGCAGCAGCTCGACGCCCGGCTCGATCAGCTGAACATCCCGGCGACCATCCGCTACGTCGATCCGGGCACGCATTCGTGGCCGTACTGGGTGGACCAGCAACGTGAGAGCTGGCCGACACTCCGGCAGGGGCTGGGCCTGTGACGCGCCGCCCCGGACGAACTCGCTGAACCACCCGCGCCGGGAGGCGCCCGACACACCCGCGCCGAAGGCGCCCGAACACGACAGAAGGTAGGTGGACCGCAATGGAATACACCGAGCTGACCGACTATTCGATGCCCGGCGGCACCGTCACCGCCTGGGAGCCGCAGGTCGACGCCGAAGAGTGGCAGACGGACTCCCGACAGCTGTCCTACATGCATCTCGAGCATGCCCGCCGGGCCGTGCGCGAGGGTTCGGAGTGGTACAGCCAATGGATCGGCACGGCGTTCCGGATCGAACGTCCGCTGGACCGGGAAGCACTGTCCCGGACCATCATCGCCTGGTACCGCCGCCATGAGGCCTTCCGGACCTCGGTGCGGGTCCACGAGCCGCATCATCCGCAGGGCGACCTGACCCGCATCACCGTCGCAGCCGACGCGATCACCGTGCGCGAGCGGGGATTCGGGTCGGATCTGGCCGCGGACGAGGTCTCCGGCCTGGTCACCGACTACTTCAACCGCACCGTCACCCCGCTGAGCTGGCCGCACTGCATCGCCGTGACCGTGGAGCCGACCGGTGACGACAGCGGGTTCCTGCTGGTGTTCGCGGCCGACCACACCGTGATGGACGCGTACACGCAGGTCTTCGCCATCCGCGAGCTCACCGCGCTCTACGCCGCCGAGGTGACGGGTGAACCGCACGCGCTCAACGACTTCGGCAGCTACCTCGACTTCAGTGACGCCGAGCGGCGACTCGGCGAGCAGATCGACGCGAACAACGCCGCGGTCAGCCAGTGGCGCGACTTCTTCGACGACACGCCAACCGCCGTGCAGCCCGAGCCGATCCCGCGGTTCCCGCTGTTCGAGGTGCCGTCCGACGCGCCGCGCACCATCGTCTCGGAGCGACTGCCGGAGAACGGTTTCCAGGCGACCCTGTCGCACTGGCTGCTCGACGCCGCGGAGACCAAACGATTCGACGCCGTGTGCAAGGGTGCCGGATCGTCGATGACGGCCGGGATCTACACCGCATTGTCGATGACCTCCGCCGCGCTGTCGGGGAGCGCCGATCTGCGATTCATCGGACCGGTGCACACCCGCAACGCCATCGAGTGGGGCGAAGCAGTCGGCTGGTTCGTCGGCATCATCCCCGTCGCGGTCCGGCCCGGCACGCCGGTGAAGTTCACCGATGCCCTGACCGCGGTTGCGGCGACGTCCGCGCAGTACAAGGGCGTGGGCGCGGCGCCGTTCGCGCCGGTCGCCGAACTCATCGGCGGCGATGTGACGCCTCCCGGATTCGTCGTGTCCTACATCGATCTCCGTCATGCCGAGGGTGCGGCGGACTGGACACCGCGGCAGGCGCGGGTGCTGCGCAGCGCGACGCGCGACGCCGACGAGGTCTACTTCTGGATCAACCGGATCCCGACCGGGGTGAACGTGTCCGCGCGGTTCCCCGCCGACGAGAACGCCGCCGCCGTCGAGGTGTTCCTCTCCACGTTCCAGGCCATCCTGAAGAAGATCGTCGCCGACGGTGACTGCGAGTACACCTACCGTGCGGTCGAATCCGTATCTGCCGGCGTGCACACCGGAGGATCGACGGCCGCACTCCGCAGTTGATGACCGGCGCCGCGCAGTCCGCGTTCGCCACGCCCCGGTTCGGCACCCCGGGCTCGGTGGTCGTGCCGCTCCGCGAGCACCTTGTCGGCGGTCGGACCGTCGAGTGGGAACTGCGCGACGCAGAGCGCGTGGGCCGCGCCGCCCGGCGATGGGCGAACGGGGTGTCGTTCCTGCAGGCCGATCACCTGGCGACAATGGGCGACAAGCGGCGCCGCGGCGAGGTCCACACCGGATTCCTGCTGGCCGCCATGCGATTCGACACCCCGCTCGACGAGGCTGCGATGGCCGGGGCGCTCACCGCGTTCGTCCGTCGGCACGAGGAGCTGCGCGCGCACTACCGTCCGGGGCCGAGTGGCCCCGAACGCTGGGTGGCGCCTCCCGAGGAGTTCGTGATCGGCGTCGCCGATGTCGAGTCCGTCGTGGTCGGGGATGCCGACGTCGGCTCATGGGTCGGGCGGCGGGCATCGGAAAGAGCTCGCGCGGAACTCGTTCCCGGGTCGTGGTGGGCGGCCACCGTCGACGACGCCGGTTTCACCTTCTTCGCCGCCACGGATCATGCGCACGGTGACGGCTACTCGTCGGTGCTCGCGCTGACCGAGATCACCGCGCTCTACCGCGCGCATCGGGAGGGGACGGGGCCCGAACCGCGGCCGGCCGATCTGCCGGCACCGGGCGCTTTCGGGCCGGCCGTGCTCGCCGAACGGTCCGCCGCGGCCGCACTCGCCGCGGACGACGACCGGGTGGCGGTGTGGCGGAACGCATTGGCCGACAACGCCGGGCGGGCGCCGCTGTGTCCGCTCGACCTGGGTCTCGCCGACGCAACCCCGGCGCCCGCGGTCGCCGTCGAACAGTGGCTGCTCGACCCCGACGCCCTCACGCGCTGCGACGCCCGGCTGGCGGCCACCGGTGGCGGGTTCGCCGGCCTCCTCTACGCCGCGCTGGCCGTGCGGCACCGTGAGATCACCGGGGAGTCGCGGTTCTTCGTCTCCACGGTGCTGGCCACCCGCGATCCCGACACCGCGTGGACCCAGGGCTGGATGTGCAACTTCGCGCCGGTCGTCGTCGACCTCCCCGACGGCGAACAGGCGACCTTCGACGACGTCGTGCGCGCGGGCGGCGACAGCGTCCGCGCCGCGCGCCGCGCGGGTTCGGCACCCGCGCACGGGGTGCTGGCACTGCTCGCCGCCGAGGGGGTCTTCCGGGGCCTCGACGGCAGCCCGTACATGGTCTCCTACACCGATCTGGCCCGGCTGCCGATCGGCGACGATCCCGCCCTGTCGACGATCCAGACGTCGAGCGGTGTCGGCCCCACACGCAACGCCAACCTCTGGTTCACCCGGACTCCCGCGGGTCTCGTCGTCCGGTGTCATCTCCCCGACAACGAGGTCGCGCGCGCATCGGTCGTCGAACACCTCGCACGTGTCGGCGCCATCCTGAACGACTATGCGAGCGAGAGGACCGAGCGGTGAAGCTCTCCAGTTCGGAGACATGGGAGGTCGAACCGGGGGAGCTGGTCCGATGGCTTCCGGTTCCCGCGGGTTCTCCGGCACCGGCGAGCGCGCCGGTGTCGGAGAACGAGCGGTTCCATCTGGACTCGATCGTGCAGGGGCAACCCGGGTGGATCGCGCTCACGCTCGACTTCCCCGAGCGGCTCGACCTGGGCCGCCTGGGTGAGGTGGTGTCGACCGTCATCGGGCGTCATGACGTCCTGCGCAGCCACTACGCGGCGACCGACACCGGATATCAGCGACTGCTGCACGACGGCGTCGACGTGAAGGAGGACTCGCGCGAGGCGGACGCCGGACTCGGGCCCGCGGAGTTCGCCGCGGCGCTGTCCGAGCGGATCACCGCGACGTGTGACCCGTTCCAGCCGATGCCGCACTTCCTGGCCGCCGTCCGGAGAGCGTCGAGCACGACACTCGTCTGCGGATTCGACCACTGCTATGTCGACGCGCGCTCGATGGCCCTGTTGTCCTCCGAGATCTGCGAACTCCTCGCCGGAGGGGCGCTGGCGCCCGCGGAGTCCGGGCTGGACGCGCTGCGCCGACTCGCAGGCGAGGAGGCGGCGGTGACCGCCGACGACGCCCGTCTGGCGGAATGGGAACGGTTCCTCGACGCCACCGACTGGCAGGTCCCGGAGTTTCCCGTCGACCTCGGCGTCCCGGCAGGTGCCGCCGCCGAGATGCACACGATGGTCGCAACCCTGCTGCCGGGCGACGCGGCGCGGAAGTTCAGTTCGGAGGTCCATCGACACGGTGGGCGGACGTATCCCGCGGTACTCACCTTCGCGGCGAAGGCCATCAACTCGGTCGGCGGACCCGGCGAGGTGGCCACCGTGGTGCCCACCGGCACCGGCGCCGGACCCGGATGCGTCGGCTGGTCGGTCGGCAACGCGCCGCTCCGCATCGCCGCCGGCGACGATCTGTTCGAGGCCGTTCCCGTCAACACCGCCCGGCTCGCCGCGGCCCTGCCGCTGGCCGAGATCGGACTGACGCCCGTGTACGCCGCCTTCGGGCATCGGCTCCACCAGCGGCGCAGTGACGTCTTCATGATGTCCTACGTCGACTACACGCGACTGCCCGGTCCGCATCCCGGCGTACGGGCCGAACAGGTTTCCAGCTCCAAACCCACCGACACCGCGCAGTGGTGGTTCTGGCGCGACGCCGACGGCATCCACGTCCGGGTGCGCCATCCCCACACCGAGCGTGCGGTGGCGGTCCTGGCCGAGACCCTCGCGGAGATGAGGACGCTGGTCACCGCGGTCGTCGCGCGGGCGACCGAGCCGGCCGCCGTCTCCGGCGAGCGTGCGTGAGGTGCGCGCACCGGCGGCTCGGGCGGTCGGTGGCCGGGTCGGGGTCCGGTAGGATTGCCGGTCGTGACCCTGCGCCTGTATGACACCGATTCCCGAGAGGTGCGCGACTTCGTGCCGCTGCACCCAGGACAGGCGTCGGTGTACCTGTGCGGCGCGACGGTCCAGGGAGTACCCCACATCGGGCACGTACGCAGCGGTATCGCATTCGACATCCTGCGCCGCTGGCTGACGCACGAGGGGCTCGACGTCCTGTTCGTGCGCAACGTCACCGACATCGACGACAAGATCCTGCGGAAGGCCGCCGAGGCGGGACGGCCGTGGTGGGAGTGGGCCGCCACCCACGAGCGCGCCTTCGACGACGCCTATCGCGCGCTGGGCGTCCTGCCGCCGTCGGCCGAGCCGCGGGCCACCGGTTTCGTCACCCAGATGGTCGAGTACATGGAGCGGTTGATCGACCGGGGCCACGCCTACGTCGCCGACGGCAACGTGTACTTCGACGTCCTGAGCCTGCCGGACTACGGATCCCTGTCCGGGCACCGGCTCGACGACGTGCACCAGGGCGAGAGCGCGGGAACCGGCAAGCGCGATCCCCGCGACTTCACCCTGTGGAAGGCGGCCAAGCCCGACGAGCCGTCGTGGCCGACGCCGTGGGGCCCCGGGCGGCCGGGCTGGCACCTCGAGTGTTCGGCGATGGCCACCGGACTTCTCGGTGCGGAGTTCGACATCCACTGCGGCGGTATGGATCTCATCTTCCCGCATCACGAGAACGAGATCGCGCAGGCGCATGGTGCGGGAGATCCGTTCGCGCGCTACTGGTTACACAACGGCTGGGTCACCATGGGTGGCGAGAAGATGAGCAAGTCGCTGGGCAACGTGGTGTCGATCCCCGCGATGCTGCAGCGTGTCCGGGCCGTCGAGCTGCGGTACTACCTCGGCAGCGCGCACTACCGGTCGATGCTGGAGTACTCGCCGGGGGCGCTCACCGAGGCGGCAGCCGGTTACCGGCGCGTCGAGTCGTTCGTGGAACGGGTCGGCGCGCGTGTCGGTGAGGTGGTCGTCGGCGACGTCGACCCCGAGTTCGCCGCCGCTCTCGACGACGATCTGGGCGTCCCGGCCGCACTCGCCGTCGTGCACAACGTGGTTCGCCAGGGCAACACCGCGCTCGAATCCGGCGACGGCGCCACCGCGCTGACGGCGGCCTCGGCGGTACGCGCGATGATGGGCATCCTGGGCGTCGACCCGCTCGACGACCGGTGGGCGGGCTCCGCCGACGAGTCGGCCGCCACCTCGGCACTCGACGTGCTGGTGCGCGCGGAATTACAGCGGCGGGCCGACGCGCGCGCCGCCAAGGACTGGGCGACCGCGGACGCGGTGCGGGACCGGCTGGCCGAGGCCGGTATCGAGGTCACCGACACCCCCGACGGTGCGCAATGGGCTCTGAAGGGTGAGGCGTGATGGCAGGAAATTCCAAGCGTAAGGGCGCGATCCGCAAGGACGGCACCAAGAAGGGGCAGACCGTCGGTTCCGGTGGCCAGCGCCGCCGCGGACTCGAGGCCCGCGGTGCGACGCCGAAAGCCGTTGACCGGCCCTATCATCCGGCTCACAAGCGGGCCAAGGCGGCAACCAAGTCGGCGACCGGCCGAGGCGGGGCGCGGGCCAGGGACGAGGGTCCCGAGTACGTCCTCGGACGCAATCCGGTCGTGGAATGCCTGCGCGCGGGCGTGCCGGCCACCGCGCTGTACATCGCGACCAACTCCGAACCCGACGAACGGGTCGCCGAAGCGGTCAAGATCGCCGGCGACTCGGCGATCTCGATCCTCGAGGTCGGCAAGCCCGAGCTGGATCGCCTGTCCACCAACGGAATGCACCAGGGCATCGCCCTGCAGGTGCCGGAGTACCAGTACACCCATCCGGACGACCTGATGGCCGAGGCCAAGGCCAGCGGCACCCCGCCACTGCTCGTCGCCCTCGACAACATCACCGACCCGCGCAACCTGGGTGCCGTGATCCGGTCGGTCGCGGCGTTCGGTGGTCACGGTGTGGTGATCCCGGCGCGTCGCAGCGCGAGCGTGACGGCGGTCGCGTGGCGGACCAGCGCCGGTGCCGCGGCGCGCCTACCGGTCGCCCGCGCCACCAATCTCACACGGACACTGAAGGACTGGGCCGATCAGGGTGCGCAGCTCGTCGGTCTCGACGCGGACGGCGACGTCACGCTCGACGACTACGACGGCAGCGGCCCCACCGTCATCGTGGTGGGCTCGGAGGGCAAGGGTCTGTCCCGCCTCGTCCGCGAGAGCTGTGATTCGATCCTGTCGATCCCGATGGCCGGCGACGTCGAGAGCCTGAACGCCTCGGTCGCCGCCGGCGTGGTCCTGGCCGAGTTCGCCCGCCAGCGACGCCAGTAGCAACACCGGCACGGCCGGTCAGGCCGGCGTGGTGCCGATGTCGATCCCGGCTGCGGTGAGCGCGTCCCGCACGGCGTGGGCGTGCTCGACCGCCCCCGGGGTGTCGCCGTGCAGACAGATCGACTCGGCGTCGACGTCGATCGATGTTCCGTCGATCGCGCCGATGCGGCCCGTGCTGACGAGTTCGACGACCCGACGGGCGATCTCGGCGCTGTCGGACAGCACCGCACCGTCGGTTCCCCGCGGCACGAGGGAGCCCTCCGGGGTGTAGGCGCGGTCGGCGAACGCCTCGGTGATGGTGGCGAGGCCGGCGCGTTCGGCCCGCGCCAGCACCTCCGACCCCGGCAGCCCCATGACCGCCAGCCCGGCGTCGACGTTCCGGACGGCCGCAACCACGGCGTCGGCCTGCTGCGCGTGATGGACGACCGTGTTGTACAGCGCACCATGGGGTTTCACATAGGTGACGGCGCCGCCGACCGAGCGGGCGAGGGCGTCGAGCGCACCGATCTGGTAGATCAGGTCGGCGACGAGATCGGCGGTCGTGATGTCCATGAACCGTCTCCCGAAGCCGCTGCGGTCGGGGTAGGACACCTGGGCGCCGATCCGGACCCCGGCGGCGACCGCGGCCCGGCAGGTGGTGAGCAGGTCACCGGGGGTGCCCGCGTGGAAGCCGCACGCCACGTTGGCGCTGGTGACGACACCGAGCATCGCCTCGTCGTCGCCGATGCCCTCGCCGAGGTCGGCGTTCAGGTCGATGCGCGACGCGCCGGGACTCATGAGGGCATTCTAGGTCGGCGGTGCTGCCGGGCCACCCCGCCCGCGGTGTACACGACGGGGGTAGACGAAGTTCCCGTTTCGTCTACGGTGGGGGTATGGCACTACTGGACAGTAAGGTGACCACCCGTAACGGAGTGGTCGAGGGCGCCCGGGGGAAGCGGCTGCGCAAGGGGACCATCAGCTGGCGAGGCATCCCGTTCGCGGCGCCGCCGGTGGCCCACCGTCGCTTCCGCGCACCGGAGCCGGCCCATGACTGGCCTGGCGTTCGCGACTGCACCAAGGTGGCGAAGGCGGCCATCCAGGAGAAGCGGTTCACCGCCATCGCGCCCGGCAAGTTCGCGCCGATGGCAGAGGACTGCCTGACACTGAACGTCTACTCGCCGGACGTCCCGTCGTCGACGCCGCGTCCGGTGATGGTGTTCATCCACGGCGGCGCCTTCATCCTCGGCACGGCCGCGACCCCGCTGTACGACGGCGCCTTCCTCGCCAGGTCCCAGGACGTCGTCGTGGTGACCATCCAGTACAGGTTCGGCCCGTTCGGCTTCCTCGACCTCGGTCAGTTCGCCACCGACGACCGACCCTTCGACTCCAATGTCGGCCTCCGCGACCAGATCGCGGCACTGCAGTGGGTCCAGGACAACATCGAGGCCTTCGGCGGCGACGCCGGCAACGTGACGATCTTCGGCGAGAGCGCGGGCGGATCGTCGGTGCTGTCACTGCTCTCGGCGCCGTCGACGACAGGGCTGTACCACCACGCGATCGCGCAGAGCCCGGCTCCGGAACTGATCGTCGAACCGGACGCCGCGCGGATCTACGCGGACGAATTCGTCCGGTTGTTGCGTGATCCGCAGCGTCGTGCGACCTCTCTCGAGCGCGACGAACCGCCGGTCGACACGGTGCATGCGCAGCGGCTGCTCACCTCACCCAACCCGGCGTTGCTGCTGGCGGCGGGAAACCGGCTGATGCGCTTCGCGACCAAGACCGCCGGGGGAGCGATCCCGTTCGCGCCCGTGGTCGACGGCGACCTGCTGCCACGGTCGCCGCTGGCCGCGGCCGCGGGTGGACTCACGCAGCCGGTGCCGCTCGTGATCGGCAGCAACCGCGACGAGGGCAACCTGTTCGCCAAACTCTGGAACGTCATGCCCGACGCCGAACGCACGCTGATGCGGGTGGAGGACGAAGAGGTCCGGCGCGAGATCGCCTCGCACTACGAGGACGGGGACCGCGACCGCATCCGCCTGGCCGGGGATTCGATCTTCTGGGCGCCGATGAGCGCTTTCGCCGACGGGCACAGCGCGGTGGCCCCGACCTACGTGTATCGCTACGACTATCAGACGAAGGTGCTCGAGGCCACCGGCTTCGGGGCCACGCACGCCACCGAGCTGTTCAGCGTGTTCGGCGCCTACCGCGCCCCGATGGGCGCGGGCCTGGCCCTCGCGGACTGGCCCGCCACCGGACGCGTCACCCGGAACGTCCAGACGCGGTGGGGCGGGTTCGCGCGCAACGGCGATCCGGGGTTCGGCTGGCCCGCCTACACCACCGCCGACCGCAAGGTCCTCGTCCTCGACGACCCCGACCACGTCGAGGCCGACCCGGACGCCCTGCGTCGTCAGGCGTGGTACCGGGTGCACTCGCCGGCCTGAGGACTCAGCCGAACTCCCACACCGACGGCGGGTCGGCGGCGAGGAACGACAGGACGAGCGGATTGAACAGCTCGGGCGACTCCACCGGCAGGATGTGGGTGCCCGGGATGACGGCCAGCCGTCCGCGCGGCAAGGTCCGCGCGAGTTCCAGCGCGTGTTCGAGGCGGACGAGCCCCCGGTCGGCGACCACCACGAGCGTGGGCGCCTCGACTCGCGCGAACGCGGCGACCTCGCAGTCCGGTTCGGTGGTCAGCATCCGGACCGCCTTGTCGTAGACGGTGTCGAAGTGCTCGGGTCCGTCGGGCGAGGTGGTGTCGTAGTAGATGCGCAGGTAGTCCACCGTGACCGGGTCGCGCCGCGTCACCTGGTCGATGAACTCGTCGGCGGTTCGGCCGGCACTGTTGAGGTATCCGCCGACGAACACCAGCCGGCGGACGAGGTCCGGACGCTCGCGGGCGACGAGCAGCGCGACCGGGGCGCCGTCGGCCCAGCCCACCAGATGAGCCGGTCGGCGCACGACGGTCTCGAGATAGACGATCGTGCGTGCGACGATGCGTTCGAGGCTGAAGTCGCCCGGGAGATCGGGGCTGTGTCCGTGACCGGACCGTTCGGGTACGAACAGCTGCAGGCCGGCGTCGAGGAACGCGGGGATCTGCGTTCCCCACGCGGACGCCGAGGCGAACAGCCCGTGGAGCAGCACCACCGGCGGGCCGTGCGCCTCCCCGGCGGTGAAGTGCCAGATCGTCGCGTCGGCGATGTCGACGTAGACGCCGCCGTCGACGTGTTCACCGGCGTGAACCTGTCGCATCGCGCTCCCTCGAGTTCGCCGGACTTCTCGACCCCCGCCATGGTCGCAGAGTTCGGCCCGTGTTCGGGCGAACGTGTGCGAATCGAAACGCCCGCAACGCCGGCGGAGGCGGGCGACACGACAGGAACCCGAAAAGGTGTCCCAATCGTTCACATCCGATAAGTTCTTCTGCGGGGCGGTGCACAGGTCGGGAACGGGGAGCACTCGAAGGGTGAGAAATGCACGTGTCCTGGGGATCTCGCGGTCGATCGCGCTCTCGACTGCTCCGCACATCGACCGTGCTGCTCGCCGGTCTCCTGCTCGCGGCAACCGGTTCGATGGGCGCGGGCACGGTCCCCGTCGCCGGCGCGGCCCCCGGTGACCCGCCGCCGCCACTGAGTCTGCGCGACCTCGGCTCGTCGACGACCATCTCGTTCCCCGGGCAACAGGGCGAGGTCAGTCTGGCCCTGGCGGTACCGCCGAATCTCACGCCGACCGAACTCCGCGGCGTCGCACAGTATCCGGCGTTCGTCACCGGTGGCAACGTCGACGTCCTGCAGGAGGGCAGGCTGATCTCGCGCACGCCCATCAGCCCGTCGGTCAACTCGCCCATCGTCCTGCCCCTGCGCGGTGTCCGGGTGGATCGCAACGCCGCCGACCTCGTCCTGCGGACCTACCTGCGTACCGCGGGTACCTGCATCTTCGATCCGGATTCGGGGTTCCGGATCGAGAACGCGACCGCGTCCTACGGCGGACGGGAAGCGGCCCCGAACAGTGTCGCCGAGTTCCTCCCTCCGGTCCTGCGCAAGCTCACCATCTACGTCCCCGACGACGTGCGGCCCGCCGAGGGAGCCGCGGCCGTCTCGCTGGCGACCGCCGTCGTGGCGAACTACGGCTCGGCCGCCGTCGAGATCGAGACCGATTCGCTGTCCCGGCGCGCCGCGGCCCCCACCGAGGCCGTCGAGCCGCTCGAACGGCAGGTGGTCATCAACTCCGATCTGCTCCAGGGACTGAGTCTCGCTCCCGGCGCCGCGGGGTGGCCCGTGCTGCGGATCGGCGGTGGCGCCGACCAGCTGCCGTCGCAGGTCGGCTTCCTGACCTCGAACCTGTCGTCGATCGCGATCAGTTCCGCGGCCGTGGCCGGCGCGCCGTTCGACGCGCCCCAGCTCGCCCCGGTCGTCAACACGCTGGCCGACCTGGGTGTCGGCGATCAACAGGTGACCGCCACCGGCTGGCCGTCGATCTCCTTCGGCGTCGACCAGACGCGCCTGGGGCGGCCGTCGAAGAACGTCCGGGTCCAGGTGAAGGGTGCCTATACGCCGATGGGCGGGCAGATCGCGGTGGCGATCGGACCGCGGGTCATCGCATCCTGGCCGGCCGACGGGTCGGGCAGCTACGACCACTGGGTGGACATCCCGCAGGACCTGTTGACGCGGTACACCGAGCTGACGGTCACCTACAACCACGGCGACTTCCGCGAACAGTGCGGGGAGGGGGTGCGCAGCTCGTTGAGCCTCGACTCGTCCGGTGAGGTCCGCTCCGAGCCCGCCGACCCGCCCGCCCCGGCCGGCTTCGTGTCACTGCCGCAGTCGCTGATGCCGAGCACCGCGGTCGCATGGACGGCGGGCGACGTCGCCGACGTCCGGCGCGCGGTGTCGCTCATGTCGGGTCTGCAGCGCCTGTCCGCGGTGCGCCTCGGGGTGGAGGTGATGCCCGTCGAGGACGCGATGGCCACCGACGGTCCGGCCGTCATCATCGCCGCCGACGGTCGCGGTGTCCCGGACGTGGACCTGCCCGTCACCGCCGACGGCGGCACGATCTCGGTCCGCGACGACGACGGCCGGCGCTCGGAGGTGGTCGTCACCCCGACACTGCAGTTCGGCTCGCTGCAGGTGGCGCGCGATGCCGCCCGGACCGTGCTCGTGGCCAGCTCGACCGACGATTCCGCGGACCTCGACGCCGTGCTCACCTGGCTGGAGGCCGATCCCGACCGGTGGCCGTCGCTCAACGGTGACGCCCTGCTGCAAGTGGCCGGGGAGGAACCGGTGGAGGTGCTGGCCGACGAGGGCCAGCCGGAGACGGAGTCGTCGGACGGTTCGCTGTGGCCCGCGGTGGCGGTCACGGCCGTCGCCGTCCTCATCGCCGCCGTCGCGGCGACACTGGTGCTGCGGCGCCGGCGCCGGCACACCGACGGGGACTGATCTCCGGTGCCATCGACCGTCTCCAGGGTCGTCGACTCGAGAGTCGTCGGGGTGGCGACGCGCCGGAAACCGGCGCAGCCGGTCCGGATGTTCGTCGAGCACCCCGACCGGGCCATCGCCCTGCGATGGCTGTTCCTGCTCGCCTGCACCGCACTCGGCTTCTGGAACACCATCCGGGCCGTCGCCGACGAGCTCATGGCGCAGACGCTGATCCTGTACGTGCCGGTACTCGTCGTCCTGAGCCTCGTCGCGGTCGTCGGTGTCTCGTGGCGCCGCTTCGACGAACTGCCGATCTACGACCGGCAGACCGACGTCATCGTCGGGATCGTCGTGCTCATCCTGTCGCTGGCGATGAAGTACCTGGTCAACCCGCGCTACGCCCGTGCGTATCTCACGACCCACATGGACCTGCTCGCGCTGTGGCTGTTCGTGCTCGGGGCATCGATCCTGTTGTTCGGGCTGCGTCCCGTCGCGCGATACCGGTGGGCCTGGCTGTTGTTCGCCCTGATCTTCCCGTTGCCGGTGCGCGGAGTCGTGCTGCCGCTCGGCGGCACATCCCTCGCCGCGGGTTTCACGCTGGTGCTGATGGCGGTGGCTGCGACCGCGATCGCGGTGGGCCGGACGTGGCGGCGCAAGGCGCTCGCGGCGTTGCTCGCCGGGGGCATCGGGACCGGTGCGCTGGTGATCTTCTACCTGCTCGACGCACCCCGCAACGTCCTCGTCCCGTACCCGGCGCTCATCGCCGCGCTCGCCACGTCGTCGTACATGCTGTTCGACTACCGGCGGCGCGGCGGAATGCACTGGGCGCCACCGGACGCCGGACACTTCGCGGCGCCGAAGGTGGCATTCGTGGGACGGCCGGGCCTGGTGGTACTCCTGGCCGCGGTCATCCTCGCGATGATCCCCACCCCGCCCGTCGGCAGCACGTGGCAGAGCGCGCGGTTCCCCCAACTCGACATCGGTCCGGCGCTGGTGGTGCCGGTCGGGTGGCGACAGGAATCGGTCGGCGTCTACGGCTGGGTCAGCCGCCTGTACGGACCCGGTGCGACGCTCAACCGGCAGGTTCTCGTGCAGAGCCGCGGAACGCGGGCGTTCGACAAGTTCGCGCGTCCACGCCGGGTCGTCGTGGACAGCGTCGACAGCCGGCGGTCCCTGGCGCTCGAGGTGTATCCGGACATCTTCCGGTACGACCTCTCCCGGGATCGGTCGAGCGAGCCGTTCGACCTGGCGCTGCCCTTCGGGGTCCAGGGAAAGTTGTGGAGTGTCGTCGACGACGAGCGATACCTGACCTACACCGTGCTGTCGTGGTGGTGGACCAACGGGAACCGCACGCAGCAGGTCATGCTGTGGGCGGTCGACAACCACGAACCCGACGCGTACTTCCCCGAACCCCGGATCACCATCCTGGCGAACCTCAACTCGCTGATGATCATCCTGCTGCGCGGCAACTCGGTGCTGAGCGACAGCGACCCGCAGTACAAGGACCGCACCCTGCTCATCCAGCTGGCCGGCGCGTTGATCGGCGCACAGCTCGGCGCCGAGGCGGTGGAGGAGCGGTGACGAACGCAGCCGACGGAAGCGACGACCACGAGATGCGGGACGCGGACGCACCCGGCGTCGCGCGGAGCACCCGGCCCCGGCGTCCGGTCGCCGAACTGCTCGCCGACCCGGCGTACCGGGCGCAGGCACTCGACGACGCGGTGAACCGCCTCCGCGATGCCGACGCGGACATGTCGGCGTCGGTGGCGTTCAGCCGGATCCAGAAGATCATCGGATTCACGGTCCTCGGCCTCGTCGCCGTCGCGATGGTCTTCTATCCCGTCGGAACCTGCGCGACGCTCGTGTCGATCGCCACCATCGGGTATGTGGTCACCCTCGTCGACCGGGTGGTGATCTTCCGCCGCGGACTGGTCAACGGGGCGATCCGGGTGTCCGACGAGCAGGCCCGGTCGATCCCCGACGACGAGCTGCCCTACTACACCGTCTTCGTCCCGGCCTACGGTGAGCCCGAGGTGGTCGGGCAGCTCGTGGCGGCGATGGAGACCATCGAGTATCCGCGCGAGAAGCTGCAGGTGCTGTTGCTGCTCGAAGAAGACGATGAGCCGACGATCGAGGCGGCGCGCGGGGTCGAGGAGAACGGCATCGTCACCGTTGTCCTGACACCGCCGGCGCAACCCCGCACCAAACCGAAGGCGTGCAACTACGGAATGCACTTCGCCACCGGCGACATCGTCACGATCTTCGATGCCGAGGACAAACCCGATCCGCTGCAGTTGCGCCGCGCCGTCCATGTGCTGAACAACTCCGACGACGAGTCGGTGGTGTGCGTCCAGGGCAAGCTCAGCTTCCACAACGTGCGCGACAACCTGCTGACCGAGTGGTTCACCGCCGACTACGGGATCTGGTTCGGGTTCCTGCTGCCGGGCATGATGGTCAGCCGGGCGCCGATCCCGTTGGGCGGCACGTCGAATCACTTCAAGCGCGACGTCCTCGACACGATCGGGGCGTGGGATCCGTTCAACGTGACCGAGGACGCCGACCTCGGTGTGCGCATCGCCGACCACGGATACCGCACCCTCGTGCTCGACTCGGTCACGATGGAAGAGGCCAACGTCGACGCCATCAACTGGGTCCGCCAGCGCTCCCGTTGGTACAAGGGCTACATGCAGACGTGGCTCGTCCACATGCGTCACCCGGTCAAGCTGTGGCACATCCTCGGGCCGGTCGCATTCGTGCGGTTCACGCTGCTCATCGCCGGAACACCGGTGATCGCCTGCCTCAACATGGTCTTCTGGCTCATCCTGGCCATGTGGATCGGCGGGCAGCCCGCGTTCGTCGCGGAGTTGTTCCCCGGGCCCATCTACTATCTGGCGCTGCTCTCGATGCTGCTGGGCAACGGCGCCGCCATCTACATGAACCTGATCGCGATCCGCGAGGACGACCGCAGTGAGTTGCTGCTGTCGGCGCTGCTGATCCCGCTGTACTGGCTGATGATGAGTGTCGCCGCCATCAAGGGCATGTGGCAGATCCTGGTCAATCCGTCGTACTGGGAGAAGACCTTTCACGGTCTGTCGACGAGCAGCCAGAGTGCGGAGAGCGATCAGGCCGGCCAGAAGGACGGCGACGAGGACGACACCGCGGAACCAGCGGGAGCCCGGGCGTGAGGCGCCGCGTCCCGGCCGGGGTGATCATTTTCCTGGCGGCGTGGATCCCCTACCTCGTGATCGGGATCTACCTCGCCACCGAGGTCCATCTGTTGTTCGGCGACGCGCTGTCGCGGGTGCAGTCGGCGCAGAGCGTGCTGTTCAGCCGTTCCCCGCACCTGGCGGCGATCGGCTTCGTCTTCACCCCGCTGACAGCGGTCGTCCAGCTGCCCCTCGTCGCGTTGAGTCCGTGGTTCCCGGAGATGACGACGCATGCGGTGTCGGCGGTGATCATGTCGTCGGCCTTCATGGCCGGATCGATCGTGCAGATCTCCGGCATCGCACGCGATCAGGGACTCAGCCCGCGCGTGGCGGGCACGTTCACGGTCCTCTACGCGATCAACCCGATGATCGTCCTGTACGCGGCCAACGGGATGAGTGAGGCGCCCTACCTCTTCTTCCTCGCCTGGGCGTCCCGGCGACTCATCCGATGGGTGTCCACCGACGACGTCCACGAACTCGTCGTCGCGGGGATCGCGCTGGCGCTGTCCTACCTCACCCGCTACGACGGCGGTGCCGCGGCGATCGCGGCCGCGTTCGTGGTCGCCTGGGTGACCTACTCCCGGCACGACCCCGCGAAGCGGGTGCCTCGTGTCCTGCTCGACGTGACGCTCACCCTCGCGCCCAGCGCGTTGGCCTTTCTCGCCTGGGCGGCGGCCGGGTGGCTCATCACCGGTGACGCCTTCGCCCAGTTCACCTCGGAATACGGCAATGCCGCGATCATCGCCCAGTCCGGCGGTAGCGGCTCGGCCACCACCGGAGACGCGGTGAGGTTCTCGCTCACCGAGATCACCATCCTCGCGCCGCTCCTGCCCATCCTGATCCTCGGACTGATCGCGGTGCGCGCGCGCCGGCGCCGCCTGATGCCGTTGCTGCCCGTACTGCTGATCGTCGCGGTACTCGCGTTCCAGATCTTCGGTTACTCACGCGGATCGACGTTCGGCTTCCTGCGGTTCTACATGACCGTCATCTTGCTGGCCGCGATCGTGGCCCTGATGTCGGTGCCGCTGCGGCATCAGGTTCCCGTGCGGCGCATGGGCGCACACGCCTACCTCGCCCCGGTGCGTCCGTACGCTTCCCGGTGGGGGTACAAGATCGCGGTCACGGTGGCGCTCGTCGTCGTCGCGGCGGCGCTCCCGGTCACGACCTACGGCATGACGTCACCCAAGTACGCGCCGCAGGAGTTCGCTCTCGGATCGGTGGTTCGTCCGCAACCGGATTCGGTGTCGCCCAAGTACCTCGGCGAGGAACGCATCGTGCGCTCGTTCTCCACCGAACGCGCGCTCGCGGAGTACCTCGACGACCTCCGGCTGCCCGACGGATCGGTGTTGTGCGACACCGTCTACGGGTTCGCGGTGGTGGCACAGTCCACCCGGCCCCGCCAGTTCGTCATCCCCTCCGACCGTGACTTCACCGAATTGCTCAACGATCCGCGCAACGGCGGGGTCCAGTACTTCCTCACCGTTCCCTCGGCCGGCCGGGGTCTGTCCGACGCGATCAATCAGCGGTATCCGACCATGTACGAGAACGGGGCCCAGCTCGGGGTGCTCGCGCTCGAGGCCCGTAACGACGGCGCCGATCTACCGGATTGGCGGATGTACCGAATCCTGTGATCGGCCGGGGGTTTCGTAGACCGCGGGGTCACAGGATGTTGGCGCGGACCACACTCCAGGCCGGGTCGAACGGTCCGATGTCGTAGGTGCATGACGACTCCCGCGGATCCGGGACGAAAGCCCACAGCAGCGCGCCGGCGACACCGAGCGCGCGGTGGTTCGCGATGATGTCCTCGAACGCCCGGGCGCGCGTCGTCGCGGGCAGGCAGGAGCCGGCGTCGATGCCGATCTCGTTGACCACCAACGGCTTTCCGGCGCTCCGGGCCTGACGGACGCGAGTCGCCAGGTCGCTGCCGAGCGGACCGGAGGTCTGGCCGCGTCCGGTGCGGTAGTCGTGGAAGTCGAGTACGTCGATGCCGGGAGACCGGGCGACGTCGAGATAACCGGGACCGGCCAGGCCGCACTGGTCGCCGCCGACGAGACCCGCGAAGATCGGCCGGTCGGCGTCATAGGAGCGCAGCAGCGCGCCCGCCGAGTCGAAGAACGACCGCAGGACAGCGGTGGCGTCGGCGGGACAGGTGCGCGCGTCCAACTCGCACGAGTCCGGACCGCACCGGCTCGCCTCCGGCTCGCCGACGAGCTCCCAGCCGACGACCGACGGTTCGTCGTGCCACCGTGTCACCGCGGTCTCGACCCACTGCGCGAAGGACGGCTGGTTGACCGACGGCGGTGTGCGCCAGCCCCGGGCGTAGAACTCACGGTCCTTGAACCGGCCGTCCTCGCAGTCCCCGGACCCGCCGGCGAGTACCGGCAGCACCAGCTGGCGATGCCGGGCCGCGGCGGCGAAGACCCGGTCGAGCGGCGCGAAGTCGAGGAGCCCGCTGCGCTTGTGAACGGCGAAGGACGAGAACACATTGAACCGGGTCAGTGCCCGCGGTGGCAGTTTCGCGAAGTAGGCGTCGAGGTCGACCTCGGCACCGCACCCGCTGTTCACCGCCCAGTCGGTGCCCAGTTGGTAGGCGTTGAAACCGGCGGGCCACCACGGCTTTCCGTCGAGGACGAGCCCGCCCGGGGTGGCCTGGACCCGCTGCGTCGGCGTCGGCTGGAGGGGGCCGGGGTCCGGCGTGCGGGCGCACCCGGTGAGGCACAGGAGAACTCCGGCGATCGCGGTGAGCACCACGGCGAGCGTCCGCGTCCTGCTGCGTCGGGGGACCACAGGTGCAGGTTACTCGTCACCTAAGGTGGCGGTATGACGTCGGGGCCGGACGAGCCGGGGTGCGCGGGGAGCCCGCGGGCGGTGGTGCTCGTCGCCGTCGTCGTCGCGCTGATCGCGCTCCTGTCCGCCTGCGGGCAACCGACGCCGAACTCCCCGGCGGCGAGCAGCGCCACCTCACCCGGACCGACGACCCCGCCGGTCACCACCGCCATGCCGTACCCGGCGAGGTCGGCGCCCGCGCCGGTCGTCTACCGCCCGCCCTACATCGACCGAACCGAATGGACCGACACCGCCGTCGGTCCGAGTCTCTCGGTGTTCCCCACGCGCTCCGGGCGCTACACCACCGAACCCGGCGCGATGGCGTCCGCGTGGGCCGAGGTCGTCGCGCTCGATCCCACCGCCGACACACCCGGCATGCAGGCCCAGTTCGACTGCCACTGGCGGTTCGCCCGTCTGGTCGAGCCCGAGAAGCCCAGCTGGAACCTGGAACCCGGACGTCCCGTCGTCGCCGAGGAGGACATGGTCGGCGCCGGCTGCAACCCCGGCTTCGCCGAGGAATGACCCGTCAGCGCGTGCGATGCACGCCGTGACTCAGCGCGTGCGATGCACGCCGTGACTCAGCGCGTGCGATGCACGCGGCGGTTCCCGATGATCCGGCACACGACGTAGATCGCGAACGAGATGATCGTGACGAAGACCGACACGGGCAGTTTCGGGGCGAGGGACATCAGCAGCCCGCCGACCGCCGCGACTTCGGCGAACACGACCGACAGCACCAGGGTGCGCGTCGGATTCGACGTGACGCGCGCGGCCGCGGCGCCGGGAGTGATCATCAGCGACATCACCAGCAGCGCGCCGATGATCTGCACGCCCTGCGCGGCCGCCAGGCCCATGATGATCGCGAACACCACGGACAGCGTCCGGATGGGGACACCCTGTGCCTGCGCCACGCGGGGGTCGGTCGAGGCGAACAGCAGCGGCCGGTAGATCACGGCCAGCACGACGACGACGATCCCGGTGGTGATGGCGATCGCGACGAGCCCGTTGATGCCGACGCTGACGACCTGGCCGGTCAGCAGTGCGAAACCGGTGCCGATCCGGCCGTACAGGGCCAGGAAGAGCACGCCGATACCGAGGCCGAACGCCATCACGACGCCGATCACCGAATCGCGTTCCCGTGCCTTGTTGCCGAGGAAACCGAACACCGCCGCGGCGATGACCGCACCGATGACACCGCCGAGGTTCACGCTGAACCCGATCAGCAGGGCCGCCGCGGCGCCGGTCACCGACAGCTCGCTGGCACCGTGTACCGCGAACGACATCTGCCGGGCGACGATCAGCGGACCCAACAGGCCGCCGAGGAGGCCGAGCAGCACCATCGCGAGGAGGGCCTGCTGCATGAAGTCGTAACCGAGCAGGTCGATGGTCGTGGAGAAATCCCAGAGATCGCTCAGCGAGCGGTCGACGGCGGAGTAGGTGGTGCTCACGCCGGCCCGCCCGAGCGTGCGATTCCCGAATCGGTCTCCGCGGCACAGTGGTGGGCGTCCTCGCCGCCGATCACGACGAGACGGCCGTTGACGCGCAGCACCTCGACGTCACTGCCGTAGAGCTCGCTCAGCGTCTCCGTCGTCATCACCTCGTGCGGCGCGCCGATGCGGAACCTGCCGTCGACGAGATAGAGCACGCGGTCGACGTAGGGGAGGATCGGGTTGATCTCGTGGGTCACGAAGACGACCGCGGTCCCCGCCTCGCGCCGGCGGCGGTCGATGAGTTCGACGACCACCTGCTGGTTGGTCGGGTCGAGGCTGGCGAGTGGTTCGTCGCAGAGCAGCAGGCCGGGATCGCTGACAACCGCCTGCGCGACCCGCAGACGTTGCTGCTCACCGCCGGAGAGGACGCCGAGCGGGGCGTCGGCGTACGGCAGCGCGTCCACCGCGCTCAGGGCGCGGTCGACCAGTTCGCGTCGCCGCGCCCGCCCGCGCAGCCCGACGCCCCAGCGGCCGCCGTCGACACCGAAACCGACGAGGTCGCGCCCGCGGATGGCCATCGGGTCGGCGTCGTCCTCGGCATGCTGCTGCGGGATGTAGCCGACCGCGTCGATGGTGGCGACGCTGCCGCGGTCGAGCGCGTACTGGCGCAGCAGGACCCGCAGGAACGACGTCTTCCCCGAACCGTTCGGCCCCAGGACCGCGATGAACTCACCGGGCTCGATGCTCAGGTTCAGGTCGTCCCAGAGAATCCGGTCGCCGAACGCGAGTCGGGCACCCGAGAACGCAACGACCGGATGCGGATCCGTTTCTGCCCCGTCGCTGCCTGTCCCGGTCAATTGGAACCGGAACCCAGCGCCGCGGACAGCGCGTCGATCTGGGCGCCCTGCCACACGAGGTAGTCGGTGACGCCGTCGGGCAGGGTCTCGGTGAACTCCACGACCGGAACGCCGGCCGAACCCGCGACATCGAGCATCGCCTGCGTCACCGGGTCCACGGCCTGGGTGTTGTAGATCAGCACCGCGGCACGACGGTCGGCGAGGATGTCCTGCAGCGCGGCGCGGTCGGCGGCGGCCGGTGACTGGCCTTCTTCGACGGCCTGGGTGAACCCGGCGGGCGCGATGTCGACGAGTCCGGCCTCGGTCAGCAGGTAGCCCGCGAGCGGTTCGGTCTGGGCGACCTCGGTGCCCTCGTGCTGCTGCCGGATGGTGGTGAGCTTGGCCCGTAGACCGTCGATGCCGGTGGTGAAGGTCTCGGCGTTGGCGCGGTAGGTCTCCGCGTTGTCCGGGTCCTGCTCGGCCAGCGCGTCGGCGACCTTGTCGGCGACCTGGGCGACGACCGGGAGGTCGTAGAAGACGTGCTCGTTCTGATCGCCCTGCGAGTGGTCGTGGGCCCCGTCGGAATGGTCCCCGCCGGATGCGTGGTCGTCGCCGTGTTCGGCGTGGTCGTCTCCGTGCGCCTCGGCGGCATGCTCCTCACCGCCCAGCAGGGAGTAGGCGTCGACGGCCGTCGCGTCGGAGTTCGCCGCGGCCTCCTCCATGTAGGAGTCGTAGTGGCCGCCGTTGAAGACCAGGACGTCGGCGTCGGCGATGGTCGCGGTGTCGGCGGCGGACGGCTCGAACTCGTGCGGGTCACCGTCGGCGTTGGTGTACAGCGCGGTGACCTGGGCCTTGTCCCCGGCGACGGCGGCCGCCACCGAACCCCACACGTTCGTGGAGGTCACCACGGTCGGGGGTCCGTCGCTCCCGCCGGGGTCGTTCGAGCAGGCAGACAGCACCAGGGCGGCGGCGGACAGCACGCCGGCCGCGGCCAACAGGGATTTCCTCATCGACAACCTTTACGCAAATGACAATCGTTACCGAAAGCAGTCTAGGTGATCGCGGCGGCGGGCGTGCAGGGTGTCCGCACGCCGGGGGACGCGTCGGCCGGTGCGGCGTTTCTCTATGGTGGAGACCATGACCTCCAGCCCGTCCCCGCGGCGTGTCGCGCTGATCTCCGTGCACACCTCGCCGCTGGCGCAACCGGGCACCGGCGACGCCGGCGGGATGAACGTCTACGTCTGGCAGACGGCGACCCGGCTGGCCCGCCGAGGAGTCGAGGTCGAGATCTTCACCCGTGCGACGTCGTCGGCCGATGCGCCGTCGGTCGCCGCCGCGCCGGGGGTCACGGTGCGCAATGTGGTCGCCGGTCCGTTCGAGGGCCTCGACAAGCGCGACCTGCCCGCCCAGCTGTGCGCGTTCACGGCCGGGGTGTTGCGTGCCGAGGCGGCCCAGGCGCCCGGTTACTACGACGTGATCCATTCCCACTACTGGCTCTCCGGCCAGGTGGGCTGGCTCGCCCGCGACCGGTGGGGCGTCCCGCTGGTGCACACCGCGCACACCCTCGCCGCGGTCAAGAACGCCTCACTCGCCGAGGGCGACACCGCCGAACCGCAACTGAGGGTGATCGGCGAACAACAGGTCGTCGGTGAGGCCGACCGGCTCGTCGCGAACACCGAAACCGAGGCGGCAGAGCTGCTCTCGATGTACGACGCCGATCCTGCCCGCATCGACGTGGTGACGCCGGGTGCCGATCTCGACTGCTACACCCCGGGTTCGGCCGCGCAGGCCCGGGCGGCACTGGGCCTCGACCCCGACGAGACGATCGTGACGTTCGTCGGCCGAATCCAACCGCTCAAGGCGCCGGACCTCCTCGTGGCCGCGGCCGCGCCGCTGATCTCCGAAGCCGCCTCGACCGGCCGCAGACTGCGTCTGCTCGTGGTCGGCGGACCGTCGGGTTCCGGCCTCCAGCGACCGACCGCACTGATGGATCAGGTTGCCGAGCTGGGGATCTCGGACTCGGTGACCTTCCTCCCGCCCCAGCCGGCGCAACGCCTGGCGCAGGTGTACCGGGCATCGGATGTCGTTGCGGTGCCCAGTCATTCGGAGAGCTTCGGTCTCGTCGCGATCGAGGCCCAGGCGTGCGGGACACCCGTCATCGCCGCGAATGTCGGCGGTCTCGGGGTCGCGGTCGACGACGGGCGGACCGGTGTCCTGGTCAACGGCCACGCGGTCGGCGACTGGACCAACGCGCTCGAGAAACTCCTGGCGCAACCCGATCGTCTCGTCGAACTCGGCCACAACGCCCGTGCACATGCCGAGCAGTTCTCCTGGGATCACACGGTCGATCAGCTCCTGGAGAGCTACAGCCGAGCCATGCGGTCGTTCGCCGCGCGCCAGGGCCCGGAATCGCCCGACGCGACGGTGACGGCCGCGGCCTCGGCTCGCCTCCGGCGCCGCTGGCGTCGCCGGCGCAACCGGGTGACGGTCTGACGCAGCCGGACACCGCCCGCTGCGCAAGGGATTCCGATTCCATCGAAGAGAGGACGCCGTGAGTCGCACCGAGGTCGTCGACCTGCTCGAGAAGACGCTGGGCGAGAACGAGATCGCCTTCACACGCAAGAGCGGCGGCGGCGCCGACGTCGACCACGTGGTCGTCGAGTTGCCCGGCGAACGCAAACTCAAGACCACGGTGCTGCTGACGGCGAGTGAGCACGGTGTCCGGGTGGAGGCCTTCGTGTGCCGCCGCCCCGACGAGAACCACGCCGGGGTGTACAAGCACCTGCTGAAACGCAATCGCCGGCTGTACGGGGTCGCCTACACCATCGACAACACCGGTGACATCTACCTGGTGGGCCGCATATCCGCCGATGCGCTGAGCTCCGGCGAGGTCGATCGCATCCTGGGGCAGGTTCTCGAGGCAGCGGACGGCGACTTCAACACCTTGCTCGAGCTCGGCTTCCTCACCTCGATCCGGCGCGAGTGGGCGTGGCGGGTCTCGCGCGGCGAGTCCCTGCGCAACCTCCTCGCGTTCGAGCACCTCATCGACAAGGAGTCACTGCCCGAGGCCGGTGCGCCGCTCGAAGGCCGCTATGTGCCGGGTGAATCGGTGATCGACGGTGCCGATAAGGCGAGTGACGTCACCGCCGAATCGGACGAATCGTAGACTCTTCGCGAGAGGTCCACATCACATCATGTCAACATGCGTTGATACGATGCGGGCGAGAAATTCCCCAATGGAGGTGCCATGAGCTTCAAGAGTCCGTTCCCCGACGTCGAGATCCCCGATGTGAGCGTGTACGAGTTCCTGTTCGGCGCGGTGGCCGACGAGGATCTGGCACGCACCGCGCTCGTGGACCCGAAGTCGGGCGCGACGACGACGTACGCCCAGCTGATCTCGCAGATCGACGCGGCGGCGGGAGCGCTGGCGGCGCGGGGGATCGGGGTGGGCGACGTGGTCGGCATCCTGTCGCCCAACATCCCGGCGTTCGCGACGGTGTTCCACGGCATCCTGCGCGCCGGCGGCACCGCCACCACGATCAACGCGTTGTTCACCGGGCCAGAGATCGCCAAGCAGCTGCGGGATTCGGGCGCCAAGATGCTCGTGACGATCTCCCCGATGCTGGAGCAGGCCAAGGCGGCGGCCGACGAGGTCGGGCTGGCGGATGCGGATCTGATCGTCCTCGACGGGGAGGGTCAGGACAGCTCGGGTCATCCGAACGCCGCGGATCTGCTGGGCGCGGGACTGGCCGCGCCGGAGGTGTCCTTCGATCCGTCGACGCATGTCGCGGTGCTGCCGTATTCGTCGGGGACGACCGGCAATCCGAAGGGAGTGGCGCTCTCGCACCGCAACCTGGTCGCGAACGTCGCCCAGATCCGCCCGCTCCAGGGCATGGGTGCCGACGACGTGGTCATCGCGGTGCTGCCCTTCTTCCACATCTACGGCATGACCGTGCTGCTCAACGCCGCGCTCTACAACCGCGCGTCGCTGGTCGTGATGCCTCGTTTCGATCTCGTGGAGTTCCTGGAGAACATCCAGAACCACAAGGTGACGATGGCCTACATCGCGCCGCCGGTGGCCGTGGCGCTGGCCAAGCACCCGATCATCGACAACTACGACCTGTCGTCGCTGCACACGATGATGTCGGGTGCCGCGCCGCTCGACGACGAGCTGGGTCAGGCGGTGGCCAAGCGTCTGGACCTGCACATGCTGCAGGGCTACGGGATGAGTGAGCTGTCGCCGGTGAGTCACATGATCCCGGCCGACACCGCCGGTCTGCTGGGTCAGCAGGATCCGCCGTTGTCCTCGACCGGCTGGGCGGTGGCCAACTCGGAGAACAAGATCGTCGACCCGGCTTCGGGTGCGGAGATCGAGCTGCCGAGCGAGGGCCTGTCCGAGCCCGGCGAGTTGTGGGTGAAGGGCCCCAACGTGATGCTGGGCTACCTCAACAACGACCAGGCGACCGCGGACACCATCGACGCCGACGGTTACCTGCACACCGGCGACATGGCGCAGGTCGATCCGACGGGGTGCGTCTACATCGTCGACCGGCTCAAGGAACTCATCAAGTACAAGGGCTACCAGGTACCGCCCGCCGAGCTCGAGGCGTTGCTGCTGACCAACGACAAGATCGCCGATGCGGCGGTCATCGGGGTCATCGAGGCGGAGTCGGGGGAGGAGATCCCGAAGGCCTTCGTGGTACGTCAGCCGGGTTCGGAGATCACCGCGGACGAGGTCATCGAGTTCGTGGCCTCGAAGGTGGCCCCGCACAAGAAGGTTCGTGCGGTCGAGTTCATCGAGACGATCCCCAAGTCGGCCTCGGGCAAGATCCTGCGCAAGGACCTTCGCAAGTAACTTCGGCATCTCATCGACATCCGAATGACGTCGTGCCCGGATTCCGGGCACGACGTCATTCGGATTCGAGTCGGACTCAGGGGATCTCGTGCGGCGGGATGTCGTCGTAGGCCGAGGTGGGTGCGGTCCCGGTGCGCTTGTTCCACCAGTAGGTGAGGGCCCAGAGGATCACTCCCAGGAGCAGCAGCCAGCCGGCGACGACATACTGTTCCGGGTCACGACCGGTGAACGGCAGCGTCAGGTATCCGCAGGTGACGGCGCCGATGACCGCGATCGGCGTGTACGTGCGGAAGTGCTTGTGGCCCACCTTGTCCTTGCGCAGCACCAGGACCGAGATGTTGACGACGGTGAACACCGCGAGCAGCAGCAGCGCGGTGGTGCCGCCGAGCAGGCCGACGATGGAACCCTTGGGGTCGGCGCTGACGTAGGTCAGCAGGCACAGCGCGACGACCGTGGTGAAGATGATCGCCGAGAACGGTGTGCGACGCCCGGGGTGGACGTAGGCGAGGAACTTCGGCAGGACGCCCTGCTTGGCCATGCCGTACAGCAACCGGCTGGCCATCATCATGTTGATGAGCGCGGTGTTGGCGACGGCGAACATCGAGATCCACGGCAGCAGATCGGACATCGGGAAATCGGGCGCGGCGGCCTGAACGACGTCGACGAGCGGCGTCTCGCTTTCCGACAGCACGCCGACGGGCACGATGGCGACCGCGCAGATCGCGATCAGGACGTACACGACGGCGGTGATCCCGAGGCCGCTCAACATCACCTTCGGGAAGATCCGCACCGGGTCCTTGCACTCTTCGGCCATGTTGACCGAGTCCTCGAAGCCGACGAGGGCGAAGAAGGCCAGTGACGTCGCGGCGGTCACCGCGATGAAGACGTTCTTGTCGTCGGGACTCTCGAAGGCCACCACCGCGTCCCAGTGTTCGGCGTTGCCGCCGATGATGAACCAGTAGCCGATGAACAGGACGAGCAACAGACCCGTCAACTCCACCAGGGTCAGCACCACATTGGTGCCGACGCCCTCCGCGACGCCGCGGAAGTTGATGAACATGACCAGCAGCAGGAAGCCGATGGCGATGGCGAACAGTGCCGGATTCGTGGCGTCGGGTGAGTCGCCGCTGAACGCGGTCAGCATGTTGACCGCGAAGGCCCGCGACGCGGTGGTCGCCGAGGTGATGCCCGAACACATCACCGTGAACAGCACGATGAACGTGATGAAGTGGACGCCGAAGGCCTTGTGCACGTAGAGCGCTGCGCCGGCGGCCTGCGGGTATTTCGTCACCAGCTCGAGATACGAGAAGGCGGTGAGGGTCGCGACCGTGAACGCGATGAGGAACGGCAGCCATGCCGCGCCGCCGACCTCGCCGGCGACCTGCCCGGTCAGCGCGTAGACGCCGGTGCCGAGGATGTCGCCGATGATGAACAACAGCAACAGCTTCCAGCCCAGTACGCGTTTGAGCTCGGGCTGCTTTTCCGCATTCTGGCCGGTGGAACCGGCATCTGTACTGGCTGTCATGCGATCACGCTAGACCTGCCCCGGTCCTTTCGCGCGGCGAATCGATGGGTTCATTACCATTTCGTCCTCCCGCGTCGTGCGCAGGGGTCGGCGCGGGATTCCGGCGGCGGTGCAGAGAAGGCGCGCACCGACTGTGGAAAACTATCCGCCATGAGCAACGGCACCTTGATCCTGATGCGTCACGGCGAGAGCGAATGGAATGCGTCCAACCAGTTCACCGGCTGGGTCGATGTGGCGCTGACCGACAAGGGAAAGGCCGAGGCCGAGCGCGGCGGCGAGCTCCTCGTCGAACACGACCTGCTGCCCGACGTCGTCTACACCTCACTGTTGCGCCGCGCCATCACGACCGCGCACATCGCACTGGACCGGGCCGACCGGCTGTGGATTCCGGTGATCCGCGACTGGCGACTCAACGAGCGCCACTACGGCGCGCTGCAGGGCCTCAACAAGGCCGAGACCAAGGAGAAGTTCGGCGACGAGCAGTTCATGCTGTGGCGCCGGAGCTATGACACCCCGCCGCCGGCGATCGAGCCCGACGCGGAGTACAGCCAGGTCGGCGACGCGCGCTACGCCGACCTCGCCGAGGTGCCGCTGACCGAGTGCCTCAAGGACGTCGTCGAGCGGTTCATCCCGTACTACCTCGAGACCATCGTCGCCGACGTCAAGGCGGGCAAGACGGTGCTGCTGGCCGCGCACGGGAACTCGCTGCGCGCGCTCGTCAAGCATCTCGACGGCATCTCCGACGAGGACATCGCGGGCCTGAACATCCCCACCGGCAACCCGCTCCGCTACGACCTCGACGACGATCTGAAGCCGCTGAACCCCGGTGGTACGTACCTGGACCCTGAGGCGGCCGCCGCCGGTGCCGCTGCGGTGGCCGCCCAGGGGCAGAAGTAGGCAGAGGGTCCGTTCGGACAACGAGACGTGACACGTTTCGCCATGGCGTCGACGGTGTGGCGCGCGCTACATTAGACGGCATGGCGGATGTGGATGCCCTGCGGATCGACCATTCACCTGCTCGGGAGCGGTACGAGGCGATTCTCGTCGCCGAGTCCACGGGCGAGGACGAGGTCGTGGGCTATCTGGACTATGTCTCCGAGCCGTACCAGGTCGTCGTGACGCACACCGTGATCCGGGAGCAGTTCAGCGGTCACGGCTATGCGGGGCACCTGGTCCGGTTCGTCCTCGAGGACATCCGCAGCAGCGGCAAGCAGGTGGTGCCGGTCTGTTCCTATGTCCAGCGTTTCATCGAACGCCACCCCGAGTTCGCCGACATGGCGGTGCCGGTTCCGCAATGACCGCCCCCGTCGCCGAGCTCTCGGCCCTCGCAGGGCCTCCGGCCAACTCCGCGTGAACAACTGCCGAACACCTTCGTCAGATGTGCGTTCGGAGTTGGTCGAGTCGTAAGCTGCCCCTGTGACCGCCGCTATCTCCGCCGCGACGATCGCGTTCGTACTCGCGCTCTGCCTCGGTGTCGTGATCGGTCGACGCACCCGGGACCGTGACCGGTCTCGCGGATTCGCGTTGTTCGATCGCTTCTCGCGTGGTTCCGCACCCGCCGACGCCACCGCGGCGCCGGTGTTCCCGGTGACCCTCGGTCCCCGTGCGGTGCCGTCCTGGGCGGAGGTCCGCGACTCGGATGTGCAGTCGACCACCGACGACGGGCGGATGACCAAGGCCGGTCTGCTGAGCATGGTCGTGCGCAACACCGAGACCGCCATCGCCGTCGTCGACGAGTTCCGCGACGTCGTGCTGTACAACCAGCGGGCCGTCGAACTCGGACTCGTGCGCGAGATGCTGCTGGCCGACCCCGTGTGGGATGCGGTGAAAGAGGTGCTCGACACCGGGGTGGAACGCCGCTTCGAGTTCAGCCCGCCGATGTCGAGCCTCGGCTTCGTCTCGACCGGCCGTACTCCGAGGCCCAGCGTCGAGCACGTGCGCTGTCACGCCAAGATCGTCGCGCAGGGCGACGAACGCTACGTCGTCGCATACGGCCTCGACGACACCGAACACAAGCGTGTGGAGGCGACCCGGCGCGACTTCGTCGCCAACGTCTCGCACGAACTCAAGACACCCGTCGGCGCGATCGGCCTGCTCGCCGAGGCGCTCCTGGAGTCGGCCGACGACACCGACTCGGTGCAACACTTCAGTCGCCGCGTGGTCGGCGAGACCAAGCGCATGGGCAACATGGTGAGCGAACTGCTGGCGCTGTCCCGGCTGCAGGACGGCGTCACCCCGGAGTTCACCTGCATCGACGTCGACTCGCTCATCGACGACGCGCTGGCCTCGGCGACCCTCGCCGCGGAGGCGGCGGCGATCGAGCTGCGCGCGGACGATCCGATCGGGGTGACCATCCGCGGCGACCGGCCACTGCTGCTCACCGCGCTGAACAACCTGATCTCCAATGCCGTCTCGTATTCGCCGTCGGACACCGTGGTCTCCATCAGTCGTCGGGTCATCAAGATCGACGGGCGGCCGATGGTCGCCATCGCGGTCACCGACCGCGGGATCGGGATCGAGCCGGAGGATCAGCAGCGCGTCTTCGAACGCTTCTTCCGGGTCGACAAGGCCCGCTCGCGGATGACCGGCGGCACCGGACTCGGACTGGCCATCGTCAAGCACGTGGCCGCCAACCACGGCGGCACCATCAACCTGTGGAGCAAGCCCGGTACCGGCTCCACGTTCACGCTGTGCATCCCGGAGGACCTGTCGGACACCGGCTGGCCGGAGGCGGCCGAACAGGCGCTGTCGAATCCGGATTCACCGCCCCGCGGACTCGGCGCCGGCCATCACACCCCGCCGGCCCGGGTCGACGCAGCATCATCGAACGACCCGATTTCCGGTCACGACAACGAAGGAAACAAGAGTTGACCCACGTTCTGATCGTCGAGGACGAGGAATCGTTGGCGGATCCGCTGGCATTCCTGTTGCGCAAGGAGGGCTTCGAGGCCAGCGTCATCACCGATGGCGCACAAGCCCTGTCGACCTTCGATCGGGTGAGTCCCGACATCGTGCTCCTGGATCTCATGCTGCCCGGGATGTCCGGAACCGAGATCTGCAAGGCCCTGCGCACGCGGTCTAACGTCCCGGTGATCATGGTGACCGCGCGCGACAGCGAGATCGACAAGGTCGTCGGCCTGGAACTCGGCGCGGACGACTATGTGACCAAGCCGTATTCGGCTCGCGAACTGATCGCGCGTATCCGCGCGGTGCTGCGCCGCGGTGGCGACGTGCCCGACGACGGCCTCGAGATCGGGATCCTGGAGGCCGGGCCGGTCCGGATGGACGTCGAACGGCACACCGTGTCGGTCAACGGAACTCCGATCACCTTGCCGCTCAAGGAATTCGATCTCCTCGAGTACCTGCTGCGCAACGCCGGAAGGGTGCTGACGCGCGGTCAGCTGATCGACCGGGTGTGGGGCGTCGACTACGTCGGCGACACCAAGACGCTCGACGTGCACGTCAAGCGGCTGCGTTCGAAGATCGAACCGGATCCGGCGAATCCCAAGCACCTCATCACCGTTCGCGGTCTCGGGTACAAGCTCGAGGCCTGAGCCACACCGGGCCGGCAGCCCCCGGCGGGACTACTCCGGGGGTTGCAGCTCGTACTTGACGTCGGTCTCGCGGCGCTGCGTTGCGGCCTGCGTCGCCGGGTGGATCGCGATGAGCCCCAGGCCGTTTCGGCGTTTGCAGGCGGCCGCGAGCGCCGCGTAGGCGGGTTCGCCGATCAGTGCGGTCAGCTCAGGGGCATACGATTCCCACACCTGCTTGGCGCCGACGTGGGCATCGGGGGAGCCCGAGCAGTACCACTTCAGATCGTGGCCGCCCTCGCCCCAGCCGCGCCGGTCGAACTCGGTGATCGTCGTCTGGAGCACCTCGGTGCCGTCGGGACGTTCCACCCAGTCCTGCTCGCGGCGCACCGGGAGCTGCCAGCACACGTCCGGTTTGACCGTGAGCGGCTCGAGTCCCTTGCGCAGCGCCATCGAGTGCAGTGCGCAGCCGACGCCACCGGCGAACCCGGGGCGATTGAGGAAGATGCACGCGCCCTTGTGAAGTCGGGTCTTGAGTGCTGGCTCGTCGTCGAGGTCGCTCTCCTCGAGATAACCCTTGGGGCCGACCGGATCCTTGCCCGAGCCCTTCTTGTAGAACTGCCAGTCCGCGGGCGTCAGCATGGCGACGCCGCGGGCCAGGGTCTCACGATCGTCGTCGTCGGAGAGGTAGGCGCCGTGGCTGCAGCAACCGTCTGTCTCCCGGCCGGGGAGGATGCCCTGGCAAGCCGGGGTGCCGAACACGCACGTCCAATGGGAGAGCAGCCAGGTCAGGTCGGCCTTGATGACGTGCTCGGGATCGGCGGGATCGGCGAATTCGTACCATTCGCGCGGAAAGTCGAGTTCGACCTCCGGCGCGGGGTCGACGCGGGGCGCGGACGGCGAAATGGCGGTCACCTCTATACGGTAGCCGGGATCGGGCGGGCGAGGCGGCTGCACTACCGTTGAGCCGTGCGCTTAGGAGTCCTCGACGTGGGCAGCAACACAGTCCACCTCCTGGTGGTCGATGCCCACCGCGGCGGCCATCCCACCCCGATGAGTTCGACCAAGGCGGTTCTGCGCCTGGCCGAACAGATCGACGCCGACGGGCGGATGAGTGACCGTGCCCTCGCCAAGCTCATCGAGTCGATCGACGAATTCACCCATATCGCCCGGACGTCGGGTTGCGAACAGATGATGGCCTTCGCGACGTCGGCCGTGCGTGACGCGACGAACTCCGACGATCTGCTCGACGAGATCGAGCGCCGGACCGGGGTGCGTGTGCTGGTGCTGTCGGGTCGCGACGAGGCCCGCCTCACCTCGCTGGCGGTGCGCCGCTGGCGCGGCTGGAGCGCCGGGCGCATCCTCGCGCTCGACATCGGCGGGGGTTCGCTGGAGATGTCCAACGGCGTCGACGAGGAACCCGACGTGGCCCTGTCGCTGCCGCTGGGTGCCGGCCGGCTCACCCGCGAATGGTTGCCCGACGATCCGCCGGACCGTCGGCGGGTCGGGGTGCTGCGTGACTGGCTCGACGCCGAACTGCGGGCGCCGGCGGCGAAACTGCTCGCACCGGGTGCGCCCGATCTGTGCGTCGGGACGTCGAAGACCTTCCGCAGCCTCGCCCGGCTGACCGGGGCGGCGCCGTCGAGTGCCGGACCGCGGGTCCGCCGGGAACTGACGACGAGCGGGCTGCGCCAGCTCATCTCCTTCATCTCCCGCATGACCAAGGCGGATCGCGCGGAACTCGAGGGTGTCAGTTCCGACCGCGCCGGGCAGCTCGTCGCCGGAGCGCTGGTCGCCGAGGCGGCGATGCGCGCGTTGCAAGTCGATACACTGGAAATCTGTCCGTGGGCTCTTCGTGAGGGTGTGATCCTGCGCCGACTCGACGCCGAGCAGGCCGACGCGCTGGAGCCGGCTCCTGCACGCGGCGTTCACGAGGGCGTCGGCTGACCCGGAGCCCCGGACCAATGACGTTCGAGAACGAGGACGGAGAACCACTTCATGCCGAAGGATTCGGAGCCCGAATCTCGACCCATCTCGGTGTCGGAGCTACTTGCCCGGTCACAGGGTTCGGAGGGCGACGCACCGGCTCGATCGCGAGACGGACGGGGACGTAGGCGCGCCGGTCGTAGCGGTTCGTTCTCGGTGTCGGAGCTGACCGGCGAGATCCCGAAGGTCTCCGACGCCGAGGGCGACTCGGCGGCACCGGCCGAGACCCCGGCGCCGTCCGAGACTTCCGCCCGGTCCGAGAGTCCGGCCCGGTCCGAAACCCCGGCCCGGTCCGAAACCCCGGCCCGGTCCGAAACCCCGGCCCGGTCCGAACCGGCGGCGCCGTCCGCAGGGACCGCGCGTCCGGAGCAGGCGACGCCTCCGGAGCGGGACACGGCTTCCCGGGGACGCCCGGACACGACCGCCGGACCGTTCCCGAGGTCGGGGAACCCGATTCCGCGGCGCCCGGCCGAGGACCACCCCGTCGTCGACCGCCCGCGTGCCGACCGGCAACAGGGGTGGCCCGGCGGCCGCACCGCCAGCGGGATGCCCGGCTACGGCCAGGGGCCCGTCCCGCCGATGTCGACCCGCGACTTCAGCTCGGAGGCGGTGGCCCGTCGCCTCGGTCAGAACCCGCCGCGCGACACCGCCCCCGTCGACCAAGAGTCGGCGAACGCGGTCACCGGCATCATCCCGGTCGTCGGCGAGAACGGCCAGGATCTGTCCGTCGTCGACTCCGACGACGTGGTCACCTACGACCTGACCGAGGTCGATGCGGGCCCCGGCGGTCCCCGCGAGCGGGGCGACGGCGGGTTCTCGGAGGTCATGGACTTCGACGCCTATCGCAACTTCGCCGACGTGGAAGGCGCGGAACACGGAGCCGGCAGAGGCCGGTCCGGGACCGCGGCCCGTCCCGCCGGTTCGGCGAAGAAGCCCAAGGCAGCGGGCGTCGCCGGACTGGCCCGGAAACTCTTCGGCGGCAAGAAGCGCGATCGGGCCCAGGACGAGCGACCGGTCGACGCGCCCGGGTTCGACGGGCGGGACCACGACGGCCACGCCGACGACGAGACGACGTCCGGCTGGGCCGCGACCGCGGCAGCCGCCGCGACGGCGGGCGGGACGACGGCCGCGATCGCCGCCGCGCACCCCGAGATCCACCCGACCGAGGACCGCCCGGCCGACGACGACCACCAGACGTCTGACGACCTGACCGACGCCCACCGGACCCAGGACCGCCAGACGGACGACCGCCAGACGGACGACGACCGGACCGTCGTCTCCCGGAGCGACGACCACCCGACCGAGGCCATCGAGCCGGTCGAGTCCCACCCCGACGACGCCGGCCGGGTCGACCTCACGAAGGACGACGAACCCGAGGATGCCGCCGAACCGGGGGAGCCGGGCGAGCTCGATGCCCTGCACGACACGACGGACATCGACGAGACGCCCGACGCCGAAGCCGGTCATCCGACCGGTGCGGGCGTCGAGGCCGGACGCGAGGACATCCCGTCCGCCGCCGGCCCGGCGACCGCCGGCGAGGCCGACGCCGCCGATACGGCAGAGGATGACGCCGAGCAGTCGCCGGTGAAGGCATGGCTGGTGCTGTTCGGGCAGGCGCTCGCGGGTCTCGCGGTCGGCGTCGGCCTGTTCTGGGGCTTCACCGAACTCTGGCGGTGGAATCCGTACTTCGCGCTGGTACTCGCCGTCCTCGTCATCTTCGGGATCGTGACGCTCTCCCACGTGGTCCGACGCACCAAGGATCTGCCGACGACGCTGCTCGCGCTCGGTGTGGGTCTCCTGGTCACCATCGGGCCGCTGGTGTTGTTGGCCGCGTGAGCCGGCCCGAACCGATGAACCCGTCAGAGTCGGAGACGGGCCGAACCTCACCAGCGGCCGAGATCCCGATCGGACTCTCGACGGCCTCGGTGTATCCGCAGAACACCGAGGCGGCCTTCGCCTACGCCGCCGAACTGGGTTTCGACGGCGTGGAACTCATGGTGTGGGGGGATCCCCTCAGCCAGGACATCCGGCGCGTCGAACATCTCTCGGAGCACTACCAGGTGCCGGTGCTGTCCATCCACGCGCCGTGTCTGCTCATCACCCAGCGCGTCTGGGGACGTGACCCGGTCGTGAAACTCGCCCGTGCGGTGGAGGCGGCCGAGGACCTGGGTGCGTCGACCGTTGTCGTGCATCCGCCGTTCCGTTGGCAGCGGGGCTACGTCGCGGCCTTCGACGACCTGGTCGACGAGCTCGAAGCCGACAGCGGCATCGCGGTCGCGGTGGAGAACATGTTCCCGATGCGCGCCGACCGCTTGTTCGGGGCGGGCGAGCCGTCGGTCCGGCGTCTCGCCAAGCGCGGCGGCGGGCCCGGTCTGGCGGCGTCGGCGTTCGGCAAGTCCATCGACCCGACCGACGACGGCTACGCGAACTACACCCTCGATCTCTCGCACACCGCGACCGCCGGCGTCGACGCCCTCGCGCTTCTCGACCGGATGGGGTCGCGGCTCAACCACCTGCATCTGGCCGACGGGCACGGGGCGGCCACCGACGAGCACCTCATCCCCGGCGACGGGGCCCAGCCCTGCGCGGAGGTGTGCCGACGGATCGCGGCGAGCGACTTCGCCGGGGCGGTTGTGCTCGAGGTCACGACGGGTAGCGCGCGCACCAAACCCGAACGCAGCGCGCTGCTGGCCCGTTCGCTAGATTTTGCGCGGCGGCACCTCAAACGGGAGCTGCACCCCGAGCCCCTCGGCCAGTTCAGCAGCTGACTCCTCGGGGGACGAGCCGGGTCGACGAAGGCGGGACGATGACCAGCAAGATCACCGAGGTGCAGGAGCTGACCGAGGTGGACCGGAGCGGTCCGGACTCGCTCACCCTGCGGGCGCACATCGACGCGACGTTCACCATCGGTCCCAAGGTGCACGGCGGCACGCTGCAGATGGTCGTCGCGAAGGCGGCCCGGACCGCGCTGAGCGCGCTGACCCCGGACGGCGATCGGCTCGCCGAGTCGGCTGCCGCGATGATTCCGGTGGCGATCTCCAGTGACTACCTCACCGCCCCCGACGCCGCGGACATCGATCTGGTGGTCGGCGTGCGCAAACGCGGGCGCACGGTCACGGTCCTGTCGGTCGACGCTGTGCAGCTGGGCCGCACCGTCGTGTCGTCGTCGGTGACGATGGCCCGGCCCGACAGCGGCCGGCCGCACCACTCCGGCCCCACGGTCCTCGACACACTGCCCGTGGAGCCGTCGCCGACGGGTATCCCACTCGACGGTTCGCCGATCGCCGAGGTCAATCACCTGGGCCCCGCCATCGATCTGGTCCTCGACTCGGAGACGTTCCCCGTGGTCCGCGGCGAGACCGGCGAGCCGCTGGTCCGCGGGTGGATCCGGCCGAAGGGCGTCGAGCCCGACGAGTACTTCACGGTCCTGGTCGGCGACATCTCGCCGCCCGTCGTGATGAATCTGGCGCTGTTCGGGTGGGCACCCACCGTGCAGCTGACGACCTATGTCCGCCGGCACCCCGCGCCCGGCTGGCTGCGCTTCGCCGCGACGAGTTCGGAGGTCGGCCCCGGGATGTTCGAGGAGGACCATCTCGTGGTGGACTCGACCGGGACAGTCGTCGCACAGTCCCGCCAGCTCGCCCTCATCCCCTCAGGAAGGTAGACATCCGTGTCCGAACGCATCGCCATCATCGGCGGAGGCAAGATCGGTGAGGCACTGCTTGCCGGTTTGATCGGTGCAGGCACCCCGACCAAGGACCTCGTCGTCGCCGAGCGGCAGGAGAGCCGCGCCGCCGAGATCGCCGATGAGTACGGCGTACTGGTCACCGACGTCAAGAGCGCGGCCGAGTCGGCGCAGTACGTGTTCCTGGCGATCAAGCCCGACGACGTCGATTCGATCCTGCGGATTCTGGCCTCGGCGGAGGACAACGCGGAATCCGAGCGGGTGACCGTCACGCTCGTGGCCGGTCTGCCCCTGTCGCGATACGAGAGCGCCCTGCAGGCCGGTTCCCCGGTCATCCGGGTCATGCCCAACACGCCGATGCTCGTGAACGAGGCGATGTCGGCGGTCTCGGCCGGTCGGTACGTCGGTGACGAGCAGCTGCAGGCCGTGGTCAAGATCCTGCAGACGGTCGGCCGCGTCACGGTCGTGCCGGAGAAGCAGATGGACGCGGTCACCGCGGTGTCCGGTTCGGGACCGGCCTATGTCTTCCTGCTCGCCGAGGCGATGATCGATGCCGGCGTCGGGCTCGGGCTCACCCGCCCCCAGGCCTCGGAGATGGCGGTGCAGACCATCCGCGGTGCGGGCATCCTGCTCAGCGATTCGGGGTTGTCCCCGGTCGATCTGCGCGCGGCCGTCACCTCGCCGGGCGGCACCACCGCCGAGGCCATCCGCGAGTTCGAGGCCAACGGCCTGCGGCACGCCGTGTACCAGGCGACTCGTGCCTGCGCGGCGGCCAGCGCCCGCGGTGGACGTCGAGTGGAAGTCGAGGGTTTGGCACAGGGACACGCCGTCACCGACACCCCATGAATTGTGGTCGACGGGCCGACAAACCCCAGCATGTTGGGGTCGAGTCACAGGAATCTCAGAAATACCGGTCTCTCACGTCGCTTTTTTCACATCTGCCACGCTAAGCTTCTTTAAGCACGTGCGTGTCTGATGTCCGCAGGAGGGGAAGCCTGCGGCCGCGACGCGTGCACCGGAGGTATGAGTGATTCATGGCACCTGCAGACACTCCTGGTGACAGGACAGGCGCAGTGAGCAACGCGGCTTCGGCGTCGCAGTTTCTCACCGTCGCCGAGGTTGCATCGTTGATGCGCGTTTCGAAGATGACCGTCTACCGTCTCGTCCACAACGGCGAACTGCCCGCGGTTCGGGTCGGACGCTCGTTCCGTGTGCACGCGAAAGCGGTCCACGACTATCTGGAGACGTCGTACTTCGACGCCGGCTGATCCGGCGCACGCTGGACGCCTGAACAGCAGTTTCATCGGAAGACCTCCGTGACCGGCCCCGTGCCGGCCACGGAGGTCTTCTGCTTCGACGGTGGCTGTCCCGGGCGTGCGAACGGGTGTCGCCGCGGCCCCGGAACGGCATCGTCGACGACCGCGATTTCCCGATCCGGTGTGCCGCCCGGTAGGCTCGGTGGTCGCGTACCTGGATGCGCCGGTGAGCCCTTTGTCACCGCCGCTCGTCGCTTCGCTCCCGGCGCCGTTCCCGGCTGAAGTGCAGACCAGGGCCGAACAAGTACATCAGTGTCAATCGTGAGGAAGCGCCCCGATGGGTTCAGTGATCAAGAAGCGCCGCAAGCGCATGTCGAAGAAGAAGCACCGCAAGCTGCTGCGCAGGACCCGGGTGCAGCGTCGCAAACTCGGCAAATAGGCCTTTCTTCGGCATCGGGACCCGCTTCGGCGGGTCCTTTTGTCGTTCCGAGGGCGGCTCGTCGGGCCGAATCGTTCGGCTGGCGATAGCCTCGGGACATGGCCGAACCCACCTCCGCCCCGCCCAGGGTGGTCCTGGTCACGGGGGCATCGACATTCCTCGGGGGTTACCTCGTGGCGCGCCTCGCGGCCAACCCCGACATCGAGAAGGTCCTCGCGGTCGATTCGCGGGTGCCGCGCAAGGACCTCCTGCGTCGGATGGGACGTGCGGAGTTCCTGCGTCTCGACATCCGGCGCCCCACCATCGCCAAGGCGCTCGCCGCCTACAACGTGGACACGGTCGTCCACGCGGCGACCTCGATCGCCGACACCGCCCCGCACTCGGCGGCGATCAAGGAGTTCAACCTCGTCGGGGCTATGCAGGTGTGCGCGGCCTGTCAGCGCACGCCGTCGGTCAAGCGGCTCGTCCTGCGTTCCACCGCGATGGTCTACGGAGCCAGCAGCCGCGACCCGTCGCACTTCTCCGAGGAGACGCGCGCTCCCCGCGAGCCGAAGCGCGGATACGGTCGAGATCTACTCGACGTCGAGGGTTATGTGCGGGGGTTGGGCCGCCGGCGTCAGGACATCGACATCACCATCCTCCGCCCGCAGGCGATGCTGGGTCCGCGGATCACCACCCGGATGAGTTCCTACCTCTCGCTGCCGGTCGTGCCGACGGTGATCGGATTCCAGCCGCGGTTGCAGTTCCTGCACGAAGAGGACGCCCTGGCGGCGATGGAGCATGTCACCCTCGCCGGGAAGGTCGGCACGTTCAACATCTCCGGCGAGGGCGTGGTCACCCTGACGCAGGCGATCCGACGCGTCGGACACGTCGAACTGCCAGTTCCGAGCAGTCTCCTGGCTCCGATCGCGGGCGTGTTCCAGGACTTGCGGTCGGCGAAGCTGAGGTCGTCGCAGACGGAGTTCCTCACCTATGGCCGGGTGCTCGACACGACGCGGATGCGGACCGAACTCGGCTTCGTCCCGCGGTACACGACGCTCGAGACGCTGGACGACTTCATCGAGCGCAGCGGTGTGACGCCGGTGATCGGGTCCGACTCGTGGAAACTGTTCGAACAGCGGGTCGTCGCGGCGGCCCACCAGCTGCAGTGAAATTTCGGGTCACGATCGTGACGAAGTCGTCGTGAGCATGCGCAACGTGAGTGCAACCTCTAGACTTGGACGTCAGACCCACATCGCATCCGGCGCACGCGTGCGGCGAATCGTTCTCCGCGGCGGCTCGAGCGCCGACATCGACGTAGATCCGGGCCCCGGCCCGGCCCGGATCCCGTACCCAGGAAACAACTAGGGGTGAGCATTTTGGCACGTGGCGGAGCGACAGATGCACGTACCGCGAAAGTCATTCAGCTCTACACGTCGCCGTCGGGCCCCGACGCCCGTGGTGTCCGGGATTCCGGTCGCCGACGCCACCCGAGTCAGCAGGTCGGTCACGAACTGTCGAAAACCGCAGCAGCGCAACGTGAGTCGATGCTCGGTCATCCCAACACCGATGGGTTCGGACGAGCGCCGGCGCAGGTCACCCCGATCAGCGACGAGATCACGCTTCCCGACGAGGCACTGGGTGTCGAACACCGCGGCCCGACGAGGTCGAGTCCACTGTTCAGCCTGGGCGGACTGCGTGGCGCGGTCGCCGACACCCTCACCTCGACCGCCGGGTTCATCCGCGAACGGATGGCGGGGGAGTACGAGGTCGACGAGTTCGGCTTCGACCCCCACTTCACCGAGTCGGTGTGGTTCCCGGCCATCCGCCAGGTCTACGAGAAGTGGTTCCGCGTCGAGGTCACCGGTATCGAGAACCTGCCGCGCGAGGGCGGGGCACTCCTGGTCGCCAACCACGCGGGCACCATCCCCGTCGATGCGGTCATCACCTCGCTGGCCGTGCGCGACAACCACCCCGAGGGCCGGTATCTGCGCGTGCTGGCCGCCGACATGGCCTTCGACACCCCGGGCATCAGCGAGGTGGCCCGCCGGATCGGGGCGACGCTGGCGTGCAACTCCGACGCCGACCGGCTTCTGCGGGCCGGCGAGCTGACCGCGGTCTGGCCCGAGGGCTACAAGGGCATCGGCAAGCTGTACAAGGACCGCTACAAGCTCCAGCGGTTCGGCCGCGGCGGGTTCGTGACCACCGCGCTGCGCAATGCCGCGCCGATCATCCCGGTGTCGATCGTCGGTTCCGAGGAGATCTACCCGATGCTCGCCGACCTCAAGCCGCTCGCCAAGATTCTCGGCCTGCCGTACTTCCCGGTCACCCCGCTGTTCCCATGGCTCGGCCCGCTGGGCATGGTGCCGTTGCCGTCGAAGTGGCACATCCACTTCGGCCGGCCCATCGAGACCGGGTCCTACGACGAGGCGTCCGCCGACGACCCGATGGTGGTCTTCGACCTCACCGATCACGTGCGCGAAGAGATCCAGCAGACCCTGTTCCGGATGCTCAGCCGGCGCGGGAGTGTGTACTTCGGCTGACGCCCGCCGCCCTCGGGGCACCGAACGGCACGCGTTCGGCGCCCGCACCGGCCTGTCAGCTGATACCCATGATGCATGCGTGCAGTGGTGTGCCGGAACGGCGAGCTGACGGTCCAGGAGATCCCCACCCCCGAGCCCGGTGACGGGCAGGTGTTGTTGCGGGTGCTGCGCGCCGGGATCTGCGGATCGGATCTGCATGCCCGCGTCCACTGTGACGCCTCGGCGGAGGTGTCCGCAGAGGTCGGCTACGACGCGTTCATGCGGTCCGGGCAGTCGGTGGTCATGGGACACGAGTTCGCCGGCGAGGTGGTCTCCTATGGGCCCGGATGCCGTAAGCGTTGGGTGCCCGGCACGCCCGTGGTGGCCGTGCCGATGATCCGACATGGCGCCCAGGCACATCTGACCGGTCTGTCGGAGTCCGCACCCGGCGGGTACGCCCAGTTCGTGCTGGTGTCGGAGGACATGACCTTCGAGGTCCCGGACGGTCTGTCGGCCGAGCATGCCGCCCTCACCGAACCGATGGCCGTCGCCCACCACGCGGTCCGGCGAGGGGAGGTCGGACGTCGCGACGTCGCGGTCGTGATCGGATGTGGGCCGATCGGGCTCGCGGTGGTCGCCATGCTGAAGGCGGACGGGGTCCGGACGGTCATCGCGAGCGACCCGTCGGCCGGCCGTCGCGCGCTCGCGCACCGGGTGGGTGCCGACATCGTCGTCGACCCGGCGGTGACCTCACCCTTCGAGCGGTGCGCCGAGGCCGGTCAGTACATCACCCGGGCCCAGGACCTGCTCGGCGCGGCCTTCGACGCGATGCGAACCCTTCGCCGGATTCCGTTGGCGCCGTGGTCATCTCTGTTCCGGATGGCCGACCGTCTGGGGGCGACGCCGAAGGGTCCGGTCGTCTTCGAGTGCGTGGGCACCCCGGGGATGATCGAGTACGTGGTGACCGAGGCGCCCTTCCGGTCACGCGTCGTCGTGGTCGGGGTGTGCATGGAACCCGACACGTTCCGGCCGGCCATGGCGCTGAACAAGGAGCACGAACTGCGCTTCGTGTTCGCCTACGATCCCGCCGAGTTCCACGACACCCTGCACATGATCGCGGACGGCAAGGTCGACGTCGCACCGCTGATCACCGCGACGGTCGGTCTCGACGGTGTCGGGGCGGCGTTCGACGCCCTCGGTGGCGCCGAACACCACGCGAAGGTCCTCATCGATCCCATGAGCGAGGTGGCGACGCTGTAGAAGCTGTTGCCGTAGAGCGGCTTTCGCGGTCGGCGCGGGTTCCGGGGCCCGTCGGTCGCCCGACCGGGGTCAGTCGCAGGTCCCGGGGCATCGACGTGAGGCGCTCGGTGGTCCGGAGGCGGTAGCCGGGAGTCGGGGTCAGGTCGTAGCGCCGGAGTAACGAGGCGAGGACGAGAACCGCCTCGTGGAGGGCGAACTGGCGTCCGATGCACGACCGCAGACCGGTTCCGAAGGGTTTGTACAGATGCGCGGGACGTGCCCGGACGCGTTCGGGGAGAAAGCGATCGGGGTCGAGCACGTCGGGGTCGTCGCCCCACCGCGGGTCTCGGTGCAGTCCGCCCACGAGTACCAGGAACCAGTCGCCCGCCCGCACCGGGTGACCACCGGCGATCGTGGTGTCGGCACGAGCGACGCGAAAGTAGCCGGGCACCGTCGGATGCAGCCGCAGCGTTTCGTCGACGATCCGTCGGACGAGGCGCAACTTCGCGACCTGTTCGTAGTCCGGTGACGTGTCCTCGCCCCACACCCGGTCGATCTCGTCCCGTGCCGCCTCGACGAGATCGGGTCGGGTGGACAGGTGGTGTAGCGCGAAAGACATGGCGCCGGAGGTCGTCTCGTGGCCGGCGATGAGGAAGGTGATCATCTGGTACCTGATGTTGTCCTCGTCGAGGATCGGCGTGCCGTCGGTCCTCGTCGTGAGCATGAGGGACAGCAGGTCGTCGGGCCACTGCGCCGTTCGACGCCGGGTCGCCACGATGTCGTCGACGATCCGCGCCATCCGGTCGCCGTGGTGGCGGACGCGCCGCCGGGCCAGGTCCGCGGTCCATGCGGGCAGCCAGGACCGTCGGATGAAGGACTCGTAGTAGCTGCCGCGGAGTGCGCCGACCATGTGGCGGATGAACGGGTCGGTGTCGCCGCCACGGTGACCGCCGAATCCGCCGAAGCCGTGACCGGCGGTGGCTCGTCCGATCGTCTCGAGCGCGGTGCGGGTCATGTCCGCCGTGACGTCCACCGGCCGGCCGGCCTGCCGGTCCCAGTGATCGAGTAGTTCGCCGACGACCTCCGACATCACCAGATGGTGGCGGCGCATCGCCTGCTGGCTGAACGCCGGCATGAGGAGCTGATGGGCGTCCATCCACGCCGGGTCGTCGTTGTCCGCGGTGAAGAGCCCGTTCCCGACCGCCGGCCGGAGGCCCAGCAGCTCGGGCCCGAGGTGCTTGGCGAAACGGCGTTCGTCGTTGACTTCGGCGACGGCATCGGCCCCGGCGGCGATGACGTAGGTGGCGCCCATGGTCGTCGTCTCGAACAGTGGTCCGATCCGGGACGCGGTGTCGACCAGCGACTCCATCGGCGTCCGGATGTCGAGGGCGAGGAGGTCGCCGAACAGTGGCAGTCGACGTGGTGGGTGCGGCAGTGACATCGGATCCCCGTTAGTAGACGTCTGTGTACTAGTGATGGTGGGCTACTATTCAACACGTGTCAAGCAAGGCTGAGGGTGCGGTACGCCGACGCCTCACTCCGGAGGCCCGTCGCTCCGAGCTCGTCGCCGCGGGTGAGCGGCTGTTCGGCGAGGCTCCCTACGACGAGGTCCGGATGGACGATGTCGCCGCGGAGGCCGGGGTCTCCCGCGCGCTCATGTACCGCTACTTCCCCGACAAGCGGTCGTTGTTCGTGGCCGTCGTCGACGCGCTGTCGGACCGGATGATCGCGCGGACGGTGGTCGAGATCGACGCCGGCGCAACACCGTTTCGCAGGATCCGTACCGCGGTCCTCGGCTACCTGGACCAGTACGCGAAACACCCCCATGCGGCGGATTCGATCGTTTTGGGAGTCGGGGCGGCCGATCCGCGGATCGCCGACCGCGACGAGGCCGACCGGGCCCGGTTACGAGATCTCATCGTCGATCAGTTCCGGCACGAGTTCGCCACGCCGCTGTCCGCCGAGACCGCCGAACTGTTCCGGGCGGTCGTCGGCGCCTGGCTCGCCTACACCCAGGAACTCATCCGGCACTGGGTGCGCAATCGTGAACTCGACCGCGATCAGATCGCCGATCTGTGCGCGCATTCCCTGCTCGACGTCGTGGCGCGGGTGCCCGGCGTTCCCGTCGACGAGTTGCGCCGCGACTGACGAATCCGTGGCGACCATGCGCGCCACGACCACATAGTTGTTACGAAAAGCCGTTCAGCACAGGGTGATCCGACGTCGGGGGATCAGCGCTGCCGGAGGAACCGGGCGGCCGCCGCGGCGCCTCCGCCCGCGGCGCCGAGCACGATCGCGGTCCCGGCCCCGTACTTGGCGGCCTTTCGCGCCGTGCGGAAGTCGTACATCTCCCACCCGCGGACCTTGGCGACGTCGCGCAGGTCGGTGTCGGGGTTGATCGCCACCGCGCGGCCGACCAGTGACAGCATCGGCACGTCGTTGTGCGAGTCCGAGTACGCCGTACACCGCTTGAGGTTGAGCCCCTCCCGGATCGCGAGTGCGCGCACGGCATGGGCCTTACCGGGCCCGTGCAGGATGTCACCGACGAGCCGTCCGGTGAAGACCCCGTCGACGCTCTCGGCGACGGTGCCCAGCGCGCCGGTGAGGCCCAGTCGGTCGGCGATCGTCTGTGCGAGTTCGACCGGTGTCGCGGTCACGAGCCACACCTGCTGCCCGGCGTCGAGGTGACGCTGGGCCAGGGCCCGGGTGCCCGGCCAGATCTTGTCGGCGATGTAGTCGTCGAAGATCTCCTCGCCGAGTTCGACGAGTTCGGCGGTCGGCTTGCCCGCGATGAACGACAACGCCTTCTCCCGGCCCTCCGCGACGTCGCGCGCGTTCTCCTTGCCGGTGATCCGGAACTTCGCCTGGGTCCACGCGAAATCCATGATGTCGCCGTAGGTGAAGTACTTCCGGGCGGCCAGGCCGCGCGCGAAGTGCACGATCGACGCACCCTGCACCAGGGTGTTGTCGACGTCGAAGAAGGCGGCGGCGGTGAGGTCGCGCCGGGGTTCGCCCGGGATGTCGGCCGTCTCGCGTGACCGCAGCGAGTCGACGGCGGCCTTCGCGCTCGCCTCGCCGGCGAGGGTCTGGCGGAGTTCGTGCGCGGTCTGGCGGAAGCGGCCCGTGGCGGCGGTCGCGCGCTGGGAGATCCAGTTGGTGACGCGGTTGGTCTCGTCGTCCACGAGCTCGTGGAGTTCGGCGTCCTCGTCGAAGTCGTCGGTGAACTCCACCCGTGCGGCGTGGGCCTCCCAGTCGTCACCGGTCGGGCCGTCGCCCTGCATGGGATTCGGGGGGAGGATCGTGGCGTCCTCGGGCGTCTGGTCGTCCTGCCGGTCTTCCGGGCCCGGGATCTCGCCCACTGCCCACCTCCCACGCGTAGCGCCAGCACTGCTTGCCGGCTACAGCCTAGTCACCCGGGGCGATCCCACCATCGCGACGTTGGGAAGATGGTTGCCATGACGGTGGAACTGTTGACCCGCGCCGGGTGCCAGGCCTGTGCGGCGGCCCGGTCCGACCTGACCCGGATCTGCGCCGAGCTGGGTGTCGGATTCAGCGAGGTCGATGTCGACCGGGCGGCCGACGAGGGACGTGCCGACCTGCGCGCCGAGTTCGGCGACCGGCTTCCCGTGGTCCTGCTCGACGGCGACGAACACAGCTACTGGGAGGTCGACGAACCGCGCCTGCGGGCCGATCTCACCGGCCGGCGCTGAGCTGCTCAGCCCGTCGGGGCGTCGTCTAACACAGCACCGCGGGCCCCGGGGGGCCGTGTGAACAGATTCACAGGCGAGTTATATCCTTCTGTCCGTTGGAAGAGTCGGGTCTCGGTGTCTGGTCGACGCCGACGAGCGTGTGGGAGTGAGAGTGGGCGCGGAGCGTGCGAAGTCGGCTGACGCCGACCCTCCCGCGTCTGTCGTCCCCGCCCCAGACATCCCGGCCGCCGACATCCCCGGACCGACGGTCGCCCGGCTGGCGACCTATCTGCACGTGCTGCGCTCGTTCAGCCGCCGGGGCGTCCTGGTGGCGTCCAGCGGCGAACTGGCGACGGCGGCCGGTGTCAACCCCGCGATCCTGCGCAAGGACCTCTCGTATGTCGGCGCCAACGGCGTGCGGGGGGTCGGCTACGACGTGGGCAGGCTGACCGCCCGGATCTCGATGACCCTGCACACCGACAGCATCCACACCGTCGCGCTCGCCGGCGCCGGCTCGCTGGGACGCGCACTGCTGTCGCACGCCGGCTTCGGGCGAGGGTTCCGGGTCGTTGCGATGTTCGACGCCGATCCGGCCCTGACCGGCACGGTCCTGGAGGCCGGCGGCCCCCGGGTGGCGCCGCTGACCGACATCGCGGACGTCTGCGAACGGGCGGTCCCGACGGTCGAGATCGCGGTGATCGCCACGGCCGACGACGACGCCCGGAACGCCTTCGACGCCTTCGTGGCCGCAGGGGTTCGGCAGGTGCTCAACGTCACGCCGGTGTCGCTTCCGGCGGAGTCGGATGTTGTCGTCAGACAAGTTGATCTAGCCTTGGAACTACAGGTGTTGGCTTTCCAGGCCGCTCGCGGGTCGCGCGACGACGTCAAGGAGCCGCGCGGAACGAAGCCGGCTCGCAGGCACCAGGGAAACGCAATGGGTGAAGAAACGGTGACAGCGTGAGTGTTCTGTTGTTCGGGGTATCGCACCGCAGTGCTCCGGTCGAGGTGCTCGAGCGGTTGGCGGTCTCCGACCACGACCGGCCCAAACTGATCGACGAACTGCTCTCCTCGCGGGCGATCTCCGAGGCCATGCTCGTGTCCACCTGCAACCGGGTGGAGATCTACGCCGTCGTCGACGCCTTCCACCCGGCGCTCGAGGCGGTCGGCGCGGTCCTCGGTGACCACTCGGGAATGACCGTCAACGAGATGACCCGTCACGCCTACGTCCGGTACTCCGAGGCCGCCGTCGAGCATCTCTTCACCGTCGCGGCAGGCCTCGATTCGCTCGTCGTCGGCGAGCAGCAGATCCTCGGCCAGATCCGCAACGCCTACCTCAGCGCCGACGCCAACGACTCCGCCGGACGTGTCCTGCACGAGCTGGCCCAGCAGGCGCTGCGCGTCGGCAAGCGTGTGCACACCGAGACCGGGATCGACCGGGCGGGTGCCTCGGTGGTCTCCGTCGCGCTCCACCGCGCCAAGTCGCTGCTCACCGATCCCGCGACCGGTGCCCATCGCCTGCGTCGTGCGGTCGTCGTCGGCGCCGGCGCGATGGGGGGCCTGGCCACCGCGCAACTGGCCCGCGAGGGCGTGACCGAGATGGTCGTCGTGAACCGGACCGTCGAGAAGGCGGATCACCTCGCCGGCAACATCGCCGCCAACCACGGCATCAGCGTCCGGGGCGTCGGGCTCGACGACCTGCCGGCTGCGATGGCCGCGGCCGACGTCGTCGTCACATGTACGGGCGCGATCGGTGCGGTCGTCGGTGTCGGTTCGGTGCACTCGGCGCTCGCATCCCGTGCCGGTGACGCGGCTCCGCTGGTCATCTGCGACCTCGGGTTGCCGCGCAACGTCGACCCGGCCGCCGCACGACTGCCCGGCGTGCACATCGTCGACATCGAGGGACTGCGCGGCGACTCCGAGACCCAGGCCGCCGAGAACGACACCCTCGCGGCCCGTTCGATCGTCGCCGCCGAGCTCGCCGACTACCTCACACATCAGCGTCAGGCCGAGGTCACCCCGACGGTCGCCGCCCTGCGTCAGCGCGCCGCCGACGTCGTCGAGGCCGAGATCCTCCGGCTCGAGACCCGTCTCCCGGACCTCGAGGGCGCACAGCGCGACGAGGTCGCCAAGACCGTCCGCCGCGTCGTCGACAAGCTCCTGCATGCGCCGACCGTGCGCGTCAAGCAGCTGGCCTCGACCCCCAACGGGGACCACTATGCCGAGGCGCTGCGCGAGCTCTTCGAACTCAAGCCCGGTGCCGCGGAAGCGGTTTCGGCCCCCGACCATCTCGGTGGCCTGCCCGCGGGCGACGCGGCCGGCGAGCTGGGTGACCGATGAGCGCAACCTCTCCCGCGCCGATTCGGATCGGAACGCGGGGTTCGCTGCTGGCCACGACCCAGTCGCAGACCATCGCCGATGCGTTGACCGCCGCCGGACACCCGGCCGAGCTGGTCATCATCAAGACCGCCGGTGACGCCTCGGCGGCGCCGGTGGCCGAGATCGGTGTCGGGGTGTTCACCACCGCCATCCGCGTGGCCCTCCGGAACAACGAGGTCGACGTCGCGGTGCACTCCTACAAGGATCTCCCGACCGCCCCCGAGGACGACCTCACGATCGCGGCCGTCCCGACGCGCGTCGATCCCCGGGACGCGCTGGTCGCCCGTGACGGACTGGTGCTCGGCGAGCTCCCGCCCGGCTCGGTCATCGGCACCTCCGCCCCGCGACGGGCCGCGCAGCTTAAAGCATTGGGTCTCGGTTTGGAAATCCGCCCCCTACGAGGCAACCTTGATTCTCGGTTGGGCAAAGTCGCCAGCGGCGAACTCGACGCAGTCGTGGTCGCCCGCGCCGGACTCGTGCGGATCGGACGGACCGAAGTGGTCTCCGAAGCGCTCGAACCGGTGGTCATGCTGCCGGCTCCGGCGCAGGGTGCACTCGCTGTGGAGTGCCGCTCCGACGATGCCGAACTGGTGAGAATTCTCGCCGAGTTGGACGACAAGTCCACCCGCGCGGCAATTGATGCCGAACGGGCGGTACTCGCGGCTCTCGAAGCCGGATGTACCGCACCGGTCGGCGCGATCGCCGAGGTGGTCGAGTCGATCGACGAGGACGGGCGCATCTTCGCCGAACTGTCGCTGCGAGCGGCGGTGGCGGCCGAGGACGGGTCGGACGTGATCCGCGCTTCGGTGGTGGGCCCGGTCGATCGTGCCGTTCAACTGGGCAAGGATCTCGCCGCCGAACTGCTGGAGCTGGGAGCGGGCGACCTCGTCAACTCTCCCTAGCAGAGAACGAACTGCAGCCCTCGCCGAGAGGGCAGGAGAGTGCGAACCCATGAGCCGTACGAAGAAGGCAAATCCCGGACGGATCCTGTTCGTGGGGTCGGGTCCAGGGGACCCAGACCTGCTCACCGTGCGGGCGCGCACCGTGATCACCAACGCGACCACGGCCTACATCGACCCCGATGTGCCCGCGCCGGTGGTGTCGCTGATCGGTAGTGCGCATCGCGACGAACCCGACGTCGACACTCGCCGATCCGCCAAGAAGGCCGAGAAACCCGCCGACGACGCCACGTCGACGCCCGCCTCCCCGCCCGACGAACCCCAGGCCGTCGAGGGTGATGCCGGCCAGGCCGACGAGGAGTCGGTGGTCCGGCCGGCGCTCGGCGACCCGGCCGAGGTCGCCAAGACCCTCGTCGCGGCGGCACGCAACGGCGACGACGTCGTGCGCGTGGTCTCCGGGGACCCGCTCACCACCGACTCGGTCCTGGCCGAGGTCAACGCCGTCGCCCGCACCTCGGTCACCTTCGAGGTCCTGCCGGGTCTGCCCGCGGCCTCCGTCGTGCCGAGCTATGCCGGTATGCCGCTCGGCTCCACCCACACCGAGGCCGACGTGCGCGGCGAGGTCGACTGGGCCGCCCTGGCCGCCGCGCCGGGCCCGCTGGTGCTGCACGCGACTTCGGGTCACCTCGCCGAGACCGCGAGCGCCCTCACCGAGCACGGGATGGCGCCCCAGACCCCGGCCGCGATCACCATCAACGGCACCACCTGCGCGCAGCGCACCATCGAGGCCACCCTCGCCACGCTCAACGAGCAGGGCAACGCGCTCACCGGCCCGCTGATCGTCACGGTCGGCAAGGTCGTGGGTGCGCGCGGAAAGCTCTCGTGGTGGGAGTCGCGTGCCCTGTACGGCTGGACCGTCCTGGTGCCGCGTACCAAGGACCAGGCCGGCGACATGAGCGAGCGGCTCGTCAGCCACGGCGCCATGCCCAAGGAGGTGCCGACCATCGCGGTCGAGCCGCCTCGGAGTCCCGCGCAGATGGAACGCGCCGTCAAGGGACTCGTCGACGGGCGCTACCAGTGGGTCGTGTTCACCTCCACCAACGCCGTCCGCGCGGTCTGGGAGAAGTTCGCCGAGTTCGGACTCGACGCCCGCGCGTTCTCCGGCGTCAAGATCGCGTGCGTCGGTGAGGCCACCGCGGAGAAGGTGCGGTCCTTCGGCATCAACCCCGAACTCGTGCCGTCGGGTGAGCAGAGCTCGCTGGGCCTGCTCGAGGAATTCCCGCCCTACGACGACGTCTTCGACCCGGTCAACCGAATCCTGTTGCCGCGCGCGGACATCGCCACCGAGACCCTGTCCGAGGGACTGCGCGACCGCGGCTGGGAGATCGACGACGTCACCGCCTACCGCACCGTGCGCGCGGCCCCGCCGCCCGCCGAGACCCGCGAGATGATCAAGACCGGCGGCTTCGACGCGGTCTGCTTCACCTCCAGCTCGACGGTCCGCAACCTCGTCGGCATCGCCGGAAAGCCGCACGCGCGCACCATCGTCGCGTGCATCGGACCCAAGACTGCCGAGACCGCAACCGAATTCGGACTCCGGGTGGATGTGCAGCCGGAGAACGCCTCGGTGATCGAGCTCGTCGACGCGCTCGCCGAGCACGCTGCCCGCCTCCGGGCCGAGGGCGCACTTCCGCCCCCGCGCAAGAAGTCTCGCCGCTCGCGTTCCTGAGCTGCTCCTGCTCCCTGAGGCGCCGCCCTGAGGTGCGAGGAGCGCAGCGACGAGCCTCGAAGGGTGTGAGGAGCGATAGCGACGAGCCTCGAAGGGCCCGTGAGACGAAGGAGACGACATGCCACCCGTGATCCGGCCCCGGCGGTTGCGTACCACCCCGGCGATGCGCCGGCTGGTCGCCGAGACCTCGCTCGAGCCGCGACATCTGGTGCTGCCGATGTTCGTCGCCGACGGCATCGCCGAGCCGGTGCCGATCTCGTCGATGCCGGGCGTCGTACAGCACACGATGGAGTCGCTACGCGGTGCCGCGGCCGAGGCGGTCGCGGCCGGCGTCGGCGGACTGATGCTGTTCGGCGTGCCGCGTCCGGAGGACAAGGACGCCACCGGTTCCGGGGCCGACGCCGAGGACGGGATCCTCAATCGGGCCCTGCGCACCCTCGCCGACGATCTCGGGGATGCCACGGTGCTGATGGCCGACACATGCCTCGACGAGTTCACCGATCACGGGCACTGCGGCGTCGTCGACGACCGTGGTCGCGTCGACAACGACGAGACCCTCGAGCGCTATGTCTCGATGTCCCTGGCCCAGGCGCGGGCAGGTGCGCATCTCCTCGGGCCGAGCGGGATGATGGACGGTCAGGTCGCCACCATCCGGGCCGCTCTCGACGCGGAGGGCTTCACCGACACCGGGATCCTGGCCTACGCCGCGAAGTACGCCTCGGCCTTCTACGGCCCGTTCCGGGAAGCGGTCGGCTCGTCGTTGCAAGGGGACCGGCGAACGTACCAGCAGGATGCGGCCAACCGGGTCGAGGCGCTGCGCGAGGTCCGCCTGGACCTCGAGGAGGGCGCCGACATCGTGATGGTGAAGCCCGCGATGAGCTACCTCGACATCGTGCGCGACGTCGCCGACATGAGCGACGTCCCGGTCGCGGCGTACCAGATCAGCGGCGAGTACTCGATGATCTCCGCCGCCGCCGAACGCGGCTGGATCGACCGCGACGCCGCGATCCTGGAGTCGCTGACCTCGATCCGGCGGGCCGGTGCGTCGATCGTCCTGACCTACTGGGCGGCCGAGGTGGCCCAGCGCCTGTCGTGACCGCTCGCGGGGCGCTGGTGGCGATCCCGATTCACTAGGCTGGTCCCATGCCCGAACCGTACGGCCCCGCGCCCGAGTCCGACCCCGGCGCGTCGTCGCGACCGAAGATTCCCGACTCCGTCTCCATCGCCGTCGAACTGTGGGTGGTGGTGATCGTCGGGCAGATCGTGGCGCTGTTCGCGCAGACGGGCACGTTCGTCGACATGATCCGCGATCAGGTGCGCGCGGCACCGCAAGAGGGGGTCCCGCCCGAGCAGGTCGACTTCATGACGTCGTCGGGCTTCGTGATCGGCGTGCTGGTCGTGACCTCGCTGTTCCTGACCGCTATCACCGCACTGGTCGTCTGGTTCACCCGGAAGGGTTACAACTGGGCGCGCGTGGTCCTGTCGGCGATGGGCGTCTACGTCGTGGTCAGCCTGCTGTTCTCGCTGTTCGGCGACACCTCGCCGGTCTGGGCGATGATCCCGCAGGTGATCAGCGGCGTTGCGGCGCTCGGCGCGACAGTGCTGCTGATGCGCGGCGACTCCGAGACGTACTGCCGGGCCATGGCGCAGGCGCGCAAGCCACAACCGATCCACCCCCCGACGCCGCCGTATCCGTATGGCCAGAATCCGTATGGCCAGAATCCGTACGGCCAGAATCCTTACAGCCAGAACCCGTACGAGCAGAATCCTTACGGACAGAACCCATACGGACAGAATCCGTATGGCCAGAACCCGTACGACCGCAGTCCGTATGACCCGAACCCATACGGCGAGAACACGCCGTATGGTGACAGCGAACATCGGGATGAGCGCGTCGGCCCTCATCCCGAGAAGCCCCACTCGGAGCCCGTCCATCTCGAGAAGCCGCGCCCCGAGAACCTGCGCCCCGAGAACTCGGGGTCCGAGAACCAGAACGAAGGACCGAAGAACCAGTGACAAGTCCCGATCCGGCGTTGCGTCCGAAACTCGTCGTCTGGGCCTACCGGTGCTGGCTGGCCTCGGGCGCGCTGCTGATAGCGCTCGGCGCGCTGGTGATCGTCGTGTCCGCGGTCGCCGACACCGGGACCGTCACCTCCGGAGTGCTGGGTGCGATGGTCGTCGTCGTGGGTGTCGCATACATCCTGCTGGGCAGCAAGGCCTACACCGGCGATGTGCGGTGGCGCTCGTCGCTGGCGGCGCTGACCCTGGTCGTCGTGGCCATGCTGCTGTTCCTGAGCCTGGGGATCCAGTTCTTCGCATTTCCCCTGCTCGCTGCGATCGTCGGTCTGTTCGGGTCGTTGCTGGCCTACCGGCCGCCCGCCGAGACCTGGTACACCGGCAAGGAGCCGGACGCTCCGGCCCGCCGGTCCCGCAAGAAGAACACGTGACCTCCGATCCGCCCGCCTCCCAGCCCGACCCCCCGGAACCCGACGCCCCGGACTCCGAAGTCGCGGACTCCGACGTTGCGGACCCGGAAGTAGTCGAACCCGACGCCCCGGAACCCGATGTGGCGGACCCCGTGGAACCGGCGGGGGAGATCTTGTTCGCCGAATCCGGGGGCAGTTGGTGGGTCGTCGTCATCGGTCCGATCCTGGTCGGTGCTGTCCTGGCCCTGGAGATCGCCGGACCCGGTCAGGTGCACTGGCCGGTGCTGGCGATCTTCTTCGTGCTCCTCCTCGGTTTCTCGGTCGTGCAGGTGTCCGCGGCGCGTCGCCATGTCAGCGTCGAACTCACCGAGACCACCCTCCGGCAGGGCGCCGTCACGACCCCGCTCGCCGACATCGAGAAGATCTTCCCGCCCAACCACGGTCACACCCCGGAGGACTGGGAGAGTTCGTCCGCGCTCGGTGAGCTGCACGGAGTACCCAGGCGCCGCAAGGGTATCGGCGTGAAGCTGACCTCGGGGACACTCGCCCAGGCATGGGCCCGGGACGTCGAACGGTTGCGCAGCGAACTCACGCAGGCGCACGAGGCGGTCCGGCTGGGTCTGCCGCCCAGGGGCACCCCGACCACGGGCCGGGACCCCGGGGATCAGGACGTGACCGAGTGACGGCCCGCCCGGCTGTCGCGGTAGGCGCGGCGTCGTAGATCGCCCAGCCACGACGGCGCGAACTCGACGCCTTCGGGCCGGTGCAGGATCGGGTCGAAGTCGACGTCGAGTCCGGTGAGGACGTGGTCGAGTTCGATCCGGACCACGGGCACGAACCGTCGGGCACCCGCTTCCAGGACGATGACGATCGGCTGGTTCCGGCGCAGACGAGCGGCCAGGTCCTCGATCGACACCCCGGAGGAGTCCGACGGCTCGAGGATGCGGGCCCGGATCCAGTACAGCTCTCCGTCGTATCGGTAGGGCGTCAGGCTCGACACCGCGGTGGCCCAGTGCGTCGTCGGGAGCGGCAGGGGCACCCGGCCGGCCAGCGGGGCCGGGCCCGCCAGCAGGAGGTCCCAGGCGCCGGTCGCGTTCGTCGACGGCGAGACGCCACCGCTGCCCACCGTGCCGGGGTCGCTCGCCGGGAACCGGATGGCCACTCCGACGATGTCCGGTAGTCCGCCGGGCGTGCCGATCCCTTTCGACACCCGGACCGACACCGGGCCGCTCCGGAAGGGCAGTGGGTGATCCGCGGACAGTGCGGCGTGACCCCCGCACAGCAGACCGTCGGGGTGGAACACCCGCGCGTGCCGCAGGGCGGCGAGCCAGCGGAACGGGGTCGTGACGAGGTCGGGCAGAGCACTCACATGAGTCCCCTTCCGGATCGGGAGGCGGGCACACGCCGCAGCGGGGCCTCGGCAGCGGCGTCGGCGGCAGTATGCCCGCTCTCCCGACGCTCAAACCCGCCCCGGAACGCAACGCGGCCACCGTCTCCTCGACGGTGGCCGCGATGGTCTGTGGAGCAGGCGTCAGCCGTTCTGCAGCATGGGTGCGCGCAGCAGCTCCTCGGGGACGCCGAACGCGTCGACCAGCGACCGTGCGTGCGGGCGCAGCTCCAGGCAGAGCTCGTTCACGCCGCGGCGGATCGCCTTGGCGCGCTCCACCGAGATGTGCCGGTGCATCAGGAACCAGGACAGGTCGTCCTCCAGCGCCGAATAGACGAACAGGTCGCACACCTTGCCCAGAAGGTCTGCCGCCGAACGGGAATCGCAGTTCTCGATCGCCTCGACGAAGGCCTCGAGCACGACACGCTCGATGTGTGCGTGTCCCACCTTCAGCAGGTGGTCCTGCGCGTTGTTGAACACCTCGAAGGCGTCGTTGTCGTCGTCGAGTGCGCGGCGCAGACGTTGCGCACACGTGCGGACGAGGTGATCCTCGCGATTGCGGAACAGCCGGATCTGCGTGCTGCGGTCGGTGAGGGCCGACTTCTCGGTGTCCTCGTCGGAGCCGTCGAGCAGGGTCTGCACGACCTGCCGGACCGCGGTCTTCTCGGCCACCACGTCACGTGCCATGCCGGCGATGAATCGCACCCAGCCGCCGGCCGAGAGTCCCTGCACGTCTTCGGAATACGCCGACAGCAACTCTTTGGCGATCAGCTGCGTCATGATCGTGTTGTCGCCCTCGAAGGTGGTGAAGACGTCGATGTCGCCACGCATGATCGACAGCTGGTTCTCGTCGAGATAGCCTGCGCCGCCGCAGGCTTCGCGGCTGACGTTGATGGCGTGGGAGGCGTGCCAGGTGGCGTAGGCCTTCAGGCCGGCGGCCTGTCCCTCGAGCTGGCGCTGACGTCCGGCGTCGGAATCGTCGGGGGCGACCGACTGCACCTCGTGGAGTTCGGCGACGATCTCGTTCTGCGCGAACCCGATCGCATACGACTTGGCGATGAGCGGCAGCAGCTTTCGTTGATGGCCCAGGTAGTCCATCACCGTGATCTCGTCGGTGGCGTCGGGTGCCTCGAACTGCTTGCGGATCAGGCCGTAGCGGGTGGCCAGGGCCAACGCCTTGCGGCCGGCGGCACCGGCAGTCGCGGCCACACTCACGCGGCCGCGGATCAGGGTGCCGAGCATCGTGAAGAACCGGCGGTTGGTGTTCTCGATGGGGGAGCTGTAGCTGCCGTCCGCGGCGACGTCGGCGTAGCGGTTCAGCAGGTTCTCCGCGGGGACCCGGACGTTGTCGAACATGATCCGGCCGTTGTCGACGCCGGCGAGTCCGCCCTTGTATCCGCAGTCACTGGTGGTGACACCGGGCAGGTCGTTGCCGTCCTCGTCGCGGATGGGCACCACGAAGCAGTGCACCCCACGCCCTTCGGCCTCCTCGTCGGGTCCGCCGGTGACGAGCTGCGCGAACACGGCGGCGTAGCGGGCGTGTGCGGCGGCGCCGCCGATGTAGTCCTTGCGGGACGACGGGGTGGGGGAGTTGATCACGAACTCGCGGGCATCGCGGTCGTAGGTGGCCGTGGTCTCGATGGCCTGGACGTTCGAGCCGTGGCCGGTCTCGGTCATCGCGAAGCAACCGAGAACGCTCAGATCGATGATCCCGGGCACGTACTTCTCGTGATGCCTTGCGGTGCCGAGGTTCTCGACGGCGCCACCGAAGAGGCCCCACTGCACGCCTGCCTTCACCATGAGCGACAGGTCCGCGTAGCCGAGCATCTCGATGGCGGTGATCGACGCCCCGATGTCACCGCTGCCGCCGTGGTCTTCGGCGAACCCGGCGGCGGCGAAGCCCTGAGAGGCGAGCTCGCGCATCACCTCGAGGGTGTGCGCACGGGCTTCGTCGAGTGTCCGGGACGGGTCCGGCAGCAGGTCCGCGCGATTCGAGTTCTCGCGCACCGTCTCCCTCGTCGTGCGCCAGCGGCCGTCGAGGACGAACCGCAGATTGTCGACCAGCAGGGCCCGCTCGTCCGCGGACAGCTCGTCGTCGGCGGACACCGACGCCGGCGTCACCGGATCGTCGACGGTCGGCTCGGTGGCGATGGGTGTCGGACTCGTCGTCGAAGGGGTCTTCGCAGCAGGGGCCTGTTCGTCGGGACTCGCCGAAGTGGGGGTTGCCATGGCTCCACCGTACGTAGTGGATCGGCGTCGGACCTAGCTTTTGTGGCGCTCGCTACTGACGAGTAAGGAACACCATCCGGTGGACGGGTCGGCGCCGAACATCCTCCTCGGGGCCGGTCCGACGGCCACGTCGCCCGCGGTGTGGTGATACTTGACCCATGTCAGCCGCGGACTCCGATCCGGCCGCGTTCCGCACGCGGGTCGTCGCCGAGTCGATCCGTCTGTTCAGTGAGCACGGGTACGAGTCGACGACCGTCGAGCAACTCGCGGCGGCGGCCGGCATGTCCCGCCGCACGTTCTTCCGGCAGTTCGGGTCCAAGGAAGACGTGATCTTCGCCGACCACGAGTCGTTGCTCGCCCAGGTCGGCGCTCGGCTCGCCGCCGACCGCGATGACCCGTGGCTGGCCGTCTGTGCCGCCGCGGAACTGGTCTTCGGCCACTTCGTCCGCGATCGGGAACTCGCGGTGCGCCGGGCGCAGGTGGTGCAGGAGGTGCCGGCACTGCGAGACCGGGAACTGGTGACCACCTATCGCTACCAGGGGGCGTTCGAGGAGTTCCTGCGCACCCGGCTGCCCGACGAGTCGCCGGTTCACGTCGTCGCCTACGTCGCCGCGGTCACGGGTACCCACAACTTCCTGCTCCGGCAGATGATCCGCGGCGATGCCGAGGCCACGCCGGAACGCCTGCGCGTGGAGCTCGAACGGGTAGCTGTGGCACTCGGTGCCGAACGGGCCGGGGAGGCGTCGAACCGGCGGGCGACACCGGGCAGACAGGTCACCGTCGTGACCTATCCGACGGGGACCTCGCCGGCGGAAGTCGCACGTCGCGTGGCCGAGGAGCTGGGGGAGGGCTGAGCCCCGCGAACGGCCGCGGGACAACCGCCGCGGATTCGGGGACAATCGGCGTGGGAGAGGTCCCGCGCGGTTGACATGGCACTCAGTGCCGTGCTGCACTGGGGATCAACATCTGCCGGTACACGCGTGCCGGGAACGAACAGGCACTCCAGGTGCCGTGAGGAGTTGTCATGGGTTACGGAAATCCCGACTTCAACGTCTTCGAACTCCCGGAAGAGCACATCGCCCTGCGTGAGGCGATCCGGGCGCTCTCGGAGAAGGAGATCGAGCCCCACGCCGCCGACGTCGACGAGAACTCCCGGTTCCCCCAGGAGGCCCTCGACGCCCTCGTCGCATCGGGGTTCAACGCGATCCACGTACCCGAGGAGTTCGGCGGTCAGGGCGGCGACTCGATCGCGGCGTGCATCGTCATCGAAGAGGTCGCCCGTGTCGACGCGTCGTCCTCGCTCATCCCCGCCGTCAACAAGCTCGGCACCATGGGCCTGATCCTCAACGGCTCCGACGACCTCAAGCAGCAGGTGCTGCCCGGCATCGCGTCCGGCGAGGCGATGGCGTCGTATGCCCTGAGTGAACGCGAGGCCGGCTCCGATGCCGCGGGCATGAAGACCCGCGCCCGCAAGGACGGCAACAACTGGGTGCTCAACGGCACGAAGTGCTGGATCACCAACGGCGGCAAGTCGTCCTGGTACACCGTCATGGCCGTGACCGACCCGGAGAAGAAGGCCAACGGCATCTCCGCCTTCATGGTTCACAAGGACGATCCCGGCTTCACCGTCGGACCGCTGGAGAAGAAGCTCGGCATCAAGGGTTCGCCGACCGCGGAACTGTACTTCGAGGACTGCACGATCCCGCTCGACCGCATCATCGGCGACGAGGGCACCGGCTTCAAGACCGCCCTGCAGACCCTCGATCACACCCGCCCGACCATCGGCGCGCAAGCCGTCGGAATCGCGCAGGGCGCACTCGACCAGGCGATCGCATATGTCAAGGACCGCAAGCAGTTCGGCAAGCCGATCAGCTCGTTCCAGGGTGTGGAGTTCATGATCGCCGACATGGCGATGAAGGTCGAGGCCGCCCGCCTGATGGTCTACACCTCGGCCGCCCGCGCCGAGCGCGGCGAGAAGAACCTGGGGTTCATCTCCTCGGCGTCGAAGTGCTTCGCCTCCGACGTCGCGATGGAGGTCACCACCGACGCCGTCCAGCTGTTCGGCGGCGCCGGCTACACCCGCGACTTCCCGGTCGAGCGAATGATGCGCGACGCCAAGATCACTCAGATCTACGAGGGCACCAACCAGATCCAGCGCGTCGTCATGAGCCGCGCGCTGCTGCGCTGATCACCCACACCGCTGGTTGAGAATCACGATCTTGCCCCGTCGGCTTCGGCCGGCGGGGCGAACTGCGTTCCCGCGGTGCCGTTTCCGTCCCGCTGATGGGATCGAATCAGCGGCACGGAATTGGCGACGCGCGAGGGGTGTCCGTGAGGTGCTAGGCGTACGCCGACCGGAACTCGATGCGGGCGCCCTGCTGCCGGGCCGCGTCGCGGAAATTCTTCATCGCGCGTTCCATGTGGAAGCCGTTGGTCACGATGATCGCGCCGTTCGCGCCCATGTGCTTGAGCATCCGCACCGTGTTCTGGGCGTTCTGCACCGTGGAGGTCGACGCTCCTTCGTTGACCATCTGCCACATCGGGATTCCGCGTCGGATGAGGCCGAGGTTCATGAACTGGGCTTCGGTGACCGGGAGCCAGTGGGTGTCGCCGCCGGAGACGATCATGCGGTTGAACGGGTGCTTCTTGCCGAGGTTGGCCGCGACGTCGAGCCTGCGCTTGAGGACATCGGGGGTCTGGCCGAGAACACCGAACTTGGCACCCAGGACGACGATGTAGCGAGTCGGCGGACTCTGCCAGAGGAAGTTGCTGTTTGGGGTGCCGAGTTCGGAGCTGCCGAGGTCCACGCTGCCGAAATCGGTACTGATCGCGGCATTCTGGACGTTCGCGACCGGCTCGGACGGTGCGACGGCGACGGCCACCGAGGCGGCCGTGGCGATCGCGGCCGCGGCAGCCGCGGTCGTGAGGGTTCTACGACGCATGGTGACCGAGTGTAGGGATCAGTACGGCCGTGCAGGTATCAAAGTGGTAACACCTGCATCTCTAGTCACATACGTAACATGCTCAAGTGAGCGCGATGTACTTCACCGAGAGGTACTCGTCGATGCCCTCGCTGCCGCCCTCGCGCCCGATCCCGGACTGTTTGATCCCGCCGAACGGTGCAGCGGCATCGGAGATCACGCCTCGGTTCACCCCGACCATGCCCGAGTCCAGGTGCTCGGCGACCCGCATGCAGCGTTCGAGATCGCGGCTGTAGAAGTACGACGCCAGGCCGTATTCGGTCGAGTTCGCGGCCTCGATGCCCGCGGACTCGTCGTCGAAGGTGCTGATCACCGCGACGGGGCCGAAGATCTCTTCGCGCGTCACCGGGGCGTACGGGTCCACATTGTCGACAACCGTTGCCGGATAGAAGAAGCCGCGTCCCTCCGGGCGTTCACCGCCCAGCCGCACCCGGGCGCCGTCGGCGACGGCCTGTTCGACCGCGTCGGCGACCTTGTCCCGTTGATCGGCATTCACCAGCGGTCCCAGGGTCACCCCGTCGGAGTAGCCGGGCCCCATGCGGACCTCCGACATCTTCGCGACGAGCTTCTCGGTGAACTCCTCGACGACCCCCGCCTGCACCAGGAAGCGGTTGGCCGCGGTGCACGCCTCACCGCCGTTGCGCATCTTGGCGGCGAACGCGCCCTCGACCGCGGCGTCGATGTCGGCGTCGTCGAAGACGAGGAAGGGAGCGTTGCCGCCGAGTTCCATCGAGGTGCGCTGCACGCGCTCGGCGGCCTGGCCGAGCAGGCTGCGGCCCACCGGCGTCGAACCGGTGAAGCTGATCTTGCGAATCCGGTCGTCGGTGATCAACGTCGAGGACACCTCGCCGCTCGACGTGGTGGGCAGGACGGACAAAACGCCCGGGGGGAGGCCGGCTTCGGCGAAGGCCTCGGCCAGGGCGAGCATCGTCAACGGTGTCTCGCGAGCCGGCTTGACGATGATGACGTTGCCTGCCGCGAGCGCGGGACCGATCTTGCGCGTTCCCATCGCGAGCGGGAAGTTCCACGGCGTGATGGCCAGGCACGGTCCGACGGGCTGATGTGCCACCAGGATGCGTCCGTTGCCGGCCGGCGCCGGAGTGAACCGGCCCCCGATCCGGACGGCCTCCTCGGCGAACCAGCGTAGGAACTCCAGTCCGTAGGTGGTCTCGGCGCGACTGTCGGGCAGGGCCCGGCCGAGTTCGAGCGTCATCAGCATCGCGATGTCGTCCGCGCGTTCGGTGAGCAGTTCGAAGGTCCGGCGGAGGATCTCGCCGCGTTCGCGTGGTGCGGTGGCCGCCCAGTCCGCGGAAGCGGCGACGGCGGAGTCGAGCGCAGCACGGGCGTCGGCGACCCCCGCGTCGGCGACCGAGACGAGCGACTCCTCGGTGGCCGCGTCATAGACGTCGAAGGTGGTGCCGTCGGCCGCCGGTGTGGACCGGCCGTCGATCCAGAGACCGGTGGGCACCGCTTCGAGCACTCCCCGCGGGTCGAGAACGTTCTTGTCGCCACTCATCCGAAGCCACATCCTCACATGTCGGTTCTGCCGGTTCGAACCCTACTCCCGGACTCCGATCGACCCGCTGAGCTGCGATGTTGGCGAGTGGTCGGGATGGGGGCGACTATTGCGTCGTGGCGAAACGAAGGCTGTTGGGGACCCTGACCGGACTCGTTGCGGCCGGTGCACTTCTCGCCGGATGCGCCCAGTCGACGCAAATGCCCGCCCAGTCAACGCAAACGGATGCACAGTCGACGCAAACGGGCGCACAGTCGACGGAAATGCCCGCCCAGTCGACGGAAAAGCCCGCCCAGTCGACGGAGTACGTGAACCTCGGCGACAGTTTCAGCGCCGGAACCGGCGTGAGCCCGCTCGAGGAGGACTCGCCCATCTACTGTCAGCGGTCGTCGAGGAACTACGCGCACATCGTCGCCGAGGAAGAGGACTTCGACCTGACCGACGTCAGCTGCGCGGGCGCCGACACCGGTGACTTCCGCGAGTCGCAGCACCAGGGCGTGCCACCTCAACTCGACGCCCTCGACGAGGACACCGATGTGGTGACGCTGATGATCGGTGGCAACGACGAACAGACCTACGGCCGCGCGATCCGGCTCTGCAGCGAACTCGCCGACGTCGACCGCGCCGGTGCGCCGTGCACCGATCGCTACGGACGATCGCTGATCGACCCGGTCGCCGCCGACATCTACCCGGCTGTCCGTCAGGCGCTGCGCGATGTGCGAAACCGGGCGCCGAATGCCCGCATCCTGCTCGCGGGCTATCCGTGGCTGCTCCCGCCGACCGTCGGCTGCTATCCCGAGATGCGGCTCGCCGAAGGTGACGTGCCGATGATCCGCGAACTGCAGACGGCGCTGAACACCTATGGCCGGCGCGCGGCCGAGGACGAAGGGGTGGAATTCGTCGACATGTCGCAGGTGTCCGAGGGGCACGATGCGTGTGCCGGCGACGAGCGCTGGATCGAGCCGATGACCACCTCGGGCCCCGGCGCGGTGCACCCCAACGAGCAGGGGCAGGCGGCGATCGCCGAACAGGTGCGCAAGGCGCTCGCGGGCTAGTCCCCGCACCGCTGGGACGCCGTGCCGACCCCGCTGACCAGCGGGGATTTGGGTCACCCGGTGCCGTTTGGAACACTGTAGGCCGTGACCCCTTCCGCTGCTGCCACGCCTGCTCCCGGAACGGCTGCCTCCGCCGCGCTGTTCACCCGCGCGACGCAGGCCATTCCGGGGGGCGTCAACTCCCCGGTGCGCGCGTTCTCCGCGGTCGGCGGGACCCCGCGCTTCATCGCCTCCGCGGCCGGATGCCGGCTCACCGACGCCGACGGCAACGACTACGTCGACCTCGTCAGCTCGTGGGGTCCGATGATCCTGGGGCACGCACACCCGGCCGTCGTCGAGGCGGTCCGTGAGGCGGCCACCGGTGGCCTGTCCTTCGGTGCGCCCACCGAGGGCGAGATCGAACTCGCCGAGGAGATCATCGGCCGCGTCGACCCCGTCGAGCGCGTCCGGCTGGTGAACTCCGGCACCGAGGCGACCATGTCGGCGATCCGCCTCGCCCGCGGGTACACGGGTCGCGCCAAGATCATCAAGTTCGCCGGCTGCTACCACGGTCACGTCGACGCACTGCTGGCCGCCGCCGGTTCCGGGGTCGCCACGCTCGGCCTGCCGACGAGCCCAGGTGTGACCGGTGCGTCGGCGCACGACACCCTCGTGCTGCCCTACAACGACCTCACCGCAGTCGCCGACGCCTTCGCCGAGTTCGGCGACGACATCGCCGCCGTGATCACCGAGGCGGCGGCCGGGAACATGGGCGCGGTCGCCCCGGTGGAGGGATTCAACGCCGGACTGCGCGACCTCACCCGGCGCCACGGCGCGCTGCTCATCATGGACGAGGTCATGACCGGCTTCCGTGTGAGCCCGAGCGGTTGGTACGGGCTGGAGGGTGTGGCCGGCGACCTCTACACCTTCGGCAAGGTGATGAGCGGGGGACTGCCCGCCGCGGCGTTCGGTGGCCGCGCGGATGTCATGGAACGACTCGCACCGACCGGGCCGGTGTACCAGGCGGGCACGCTGTCGGGGAACCCCGTCGCCGTCGCCGCCGGACTCGCGACCCTGCGGCATGCCGACGTCGAGGTCTATCGCACCCTCGACGCCAACGCCGACCGGCTCGCGACGATGCTGCACGAGGCCCTCTCCGCGGCCGGGGTGGCCCACCGCGTGCAGAAGGCGGGCAGCCTGCTGAGTGTGTTCTTCACTACCGATCCGGAAACGCCGATCGTCGATTACGCCGGCGTCTCCGCCACGGAGACCTGGCGGTTTGCGCCGTTCTTCCACGCTCTTCTCGAGCGCGGCGTCTACGCACCGCCGAGCGCCTACGAGGCCTGGTTTGTGTCCGCGGCGCTCGACGAGGATGCTTTCTCGCAGATCGCCGATGCGCTGCCCGCGGCAGCGCAGGCGGCCGCGACCGCAGCCACACCGGGGGACAACGCCTGATGCACACGATCGTCCACATGATGCGCCACGGAGAGGTCGACAACCCCGACGGCATCCTCTACGGCCGTCTGCCCGGTTTCCGGCTCTCCGCCGACGGCCAGGCGCAGGCGCGCAAGGTCGCCGACACCCTCGCCGACCACGACGTCCGGGCCGTGTTCGCCTCGCCGCTGCAACGCGCGCAGGAGACGGCCACGCCGATCGCCGCCGCGCACGGCATCCCGATCCTGACCAACGACGACCTCATCGAGGCCGAGAACGTCTTCGAGGGCCTCAAGGTCTCGGTCGGCGACGGCGCGCTGAGCAAGCCGCGGCACTGGCCGAAACTGCGGGACCCGTTCACCCCCTCCTGGGGCGAGCCCTACATCCAGCTCGCGCACCGCATGCTGGCCGCGGCCAACAAGGCCCGCGACGCCGCCCGCGGTCACGAAGCCGTCTGCGTCAGCCACCAGCTGCCCGTGTACACGCTGCGCCGGTTCCTCGAAGGTCAGCGCCTCTGGCACGACCCGCGTCGTCGCCAGTGCTCGCTGGCCTCGCTGACCAGCCTCATCTACGACGACGACGCCCTCGTCGACATCATCTACTCCGAACCGGCCGGGTCCTCCGACCCGCTGGCCACCGGTGCGTGAAACCGAAGGTCTGACCCAGTGCGCAAGTTCCTCCTGCCGGCGGTGTTGTCGGCCCTGATCATGCTGATCGCCGGCTGCAGCACCGGCGACGACGCGGTCGCGCAGGGGAACACCTTCCAGTTCGTCTCACCGGGCGGGCAGACCGTCATCACCTATGCGCCCGAGGAGCGCAAGCCGATCGCCGACGTCACCGGCGAGGATCTGATGACCGGGCAGCAGCTGTCCCTGTCCGATCCTCCGTTCGCAGGCAAAGCCCTCGTCATCAACGTCTGGGGATCGTGGTGCGGGCCCTGCCGTGGCGAGGCCGATGACCTCGAGCGCGTCTACGAGCGCTACCGCGCCGACGGCGTGGAGTTCCTCGGCATCAACCTGCGCGACGACCGGGAGTCCGCGAAGGACTTCATGATCGACCGCAAGGTCGGGTATCCCTCGATCTACGACTTCCCGGGGATGTCGCTCGCCGCGCTGACGACGCCCACCTCGGTGGTGCCGACGACGATCGTGCTCGATCGGGAGCACCGCCCGGCGGCGGTGTTCCTGAAGGCGGTCTCGGACGCCGAGCTCGACGAGGTCGTCCAGCGCGTCGCGGCCGAGCCGGCGGGCCCGGTGTGATGAACGGCTCGACCACGATCCTCGCCTCGTCGATCGGCGACACATTCGCCGACACCGTGTCCAGCGGACCGATCCTGCTCGCCTTCGCGGCATGTCTGCTCGCGGGACTCGTCTCGTTCGCGTCGCCGTGCGTCGTGCCGCTGGTCCCGGGTTATCTGTCCTATCTGGCCGGTCTCGTCGGGGCGGAGGCGCCCGCGGTGAAGGTCGGCGAACAGGCCAAGAGCGGCCGGTCGCGGGTCGCGCTCGCCGCCGGCCTGTTCGTCCTCGGCTTCACCGTCGTCTTCGTCGCCGCCACCGCGACCGTCCTCGGCGTGACCAGTACCTTCGTGCTGAATCGTGAACTGCTGCAACGCATCGGCGGGGTCGTCACCATCGCGATGGGCCTGGTCTTCATCGGTCTCATCCCCGCGCTGCAGCGTGAGGTCCGCTTCGAACCGCGTCGGGTCTCCAACATCGTCGGCGCGCCGCTGCTCGGTGCGGTCTTCGCGCTCGGGTGGACGCCGTGCCTGGGACCGACCCTCGCCGCGGTGATCGCCACCGTCAGCGGGACCGAGGGGTCGACGGCGGCCAAGGGCGTGACCCTCATCGTCGCGTACTGCCTGGGACTGGGCCTGCCCTTCGTGATCCTCGCGTTCTCCTCGGCGTGGGCCCTGCGCAGTCTCGGCTGGCTCCGCCGGAACGCCCGCACGATCCAGGTGATCGGTGGCGTCCTGCTGATCGGGGTCGGCGTGGCCCTGCTGACCGGCTGGTGGGACCAGTTCATCGTGTGGGTCCAGGTCCGCTTCGTCACCGACACCCAACTACCGATCTGAGCGCTGGACCCATGACCGATCTCACCGACCGCCCGCAGGTGGACACCCCCGAGCCGGCCCGCAAGCCCCATTGGGCGCGTCGCCGGGTGCTGTGGCCGGTCCGCAACCTGTGGCGTTCGCTGACCTCGATGCGGACCGCGCTGATCCTGCTGTTCCTGCTCGCGCTCGCCGCGATCCCCGGTGCGCTGCTCCCGCAGCGCGAGCTCAACGAGCAGAAGACCCTGGAGTACATCGCCGACCGCGGTCAGCTCGGCGTCTGGATGGACCGGCTGCAACTGTTCGACGTCTTCTCCAGCGCCTGGTTCACCGCGATCTACGTGCTGCTGTTCATCTCCCTCGTCGGCTGTCTGACGCCGCGGATGGTCGAACACTTCCACAGCCTGCGCGCGAAACCCGTTGCCGCACCCCGTAACCTGTCCCGTCTGCCGCGGCACGTCACGCACACCGTCGACGGCGACCCGGAAACGGTCGCCCGCCGGATCGACGGCAGGTTGCGCGGCTGGCGTCGCGAGGTCGTCGTCCGCGAGCCGAGCGCGGCGTACCCGGACGGATGCGTCGAGGTCTCCGCGGAGAAGGGATACCTCCGCGAGTTCGGCAACTTGGTCTTCCACTTCGCCCTGCTGGCGCTCCTGGTGTCGATCGCGGTGGGCAAGATGTACGGCTACGAGGGCACCCGCAGTCTCGTCGCCGACGGCGAGCAGGGCGTGTGCAACACCTCGACCGCCATCTACGACTCATTCCGCGCCGGCAACCTGGTCGACGGCACCGACCTCTCACCGTTCTGTTTCCGCGTCGACGACTTCTCGGCGACCTTCCTGCCCAGCGGCCAGCCCGACATGTACGACGCCACCATCCGGTACGCCGCGGGCAGCGACGGCGGCGTCGGCAACCTCGGCGATCCCGCCGGCTGGGAGACCGCCTCGGTCCGGGTCAACGAACCGTTGCGCGTCGCCGGCGATCGGGTCTACGTCCTCGGCAACGGCTTCGCACCGAGGTTCACGGTGACCTTCCCCAACGGGGAGAAGCGCACGCAGACGACCCCGTTCGTGCCGGATGAGCTCCAGACGATGCTCTCGTCGGGCGCCGCGCGCTTCGACACCCCGGCCGGCCTCTACCCCGACGCCGACGACCGTCGCAAGAACCAGATCGCCCTGGAGGGCCTGTTCGCGCCGACCGCGTCGTTCCACGGCTCGCTGTTGACCTCGGCGTCGCCGGAACCCGACGACCCCTTCGTCGCCATCCGGATCTTCAAGGGCGACACCGGTCTCGACACCGGCAAAGCGCAGAACGTGTACTCGCTCGACCAGGACCTCATCGAACAGGGCCGCCTCCAGCGTCAGGCGCAGGTCAACCTCGGGGTCGGCCAGAGCCACACCCTGGCCGACGGCACGACGGTGACGTTCGACGGCTACGAGCGGTGGGTGTCGGTGCAGGTCTCGCACGACCCCGCCCAGGTCTGGGTGCTGGTCAGCGCGATCGTGATGCTCGGTGGTCTGCTGGTGTCGCTGCTGATCCGCCGCCGGCGCATCTGGGCCCGGCTGGTCCCGGTGCCGGTCGCGAGCGCGCAATCCGACGGCGATGACCGGGGCGCTGATGGTCACGAGAACGGGCAACGACGTACTGTAGTAGAGATTGCCGGCCTGGCACGCACCGATCAGGCCGGATGGGGCGAGGGCTTCGACGAGCAGGCGGCCGATCTCGTGGCCGACGACGCCGGCGCACCCGCCTCGCGGCGGACGACCCGGCGGCTCTAGCAGCCGGCGAAAGGAAGCACATGAACACCGAAGCACCGGCGATGCCGATCGACGAGACACTCGCGCGGTACTCGGACCTGCTGTACGGCACCGCCATGACGGTCTATGTCGTCGCGGTCATCCTGTTCCTGGGTGCGCTCGCGGCCGTCCGCGGCCGCCGTCTCGAGCAGAAGCAGCTGGTCAACGCCGGTGCCGGCGGGACCGAGGCGCGAGTGCCCGGTCGTGTCGACGAGTCCTCGCGTCGGACTCTCGGCGAGAAGCTCGGCAACATGGCGCTGCCGGTCGTCGTCGTCGGACTCGCCGCCCACCTCGGTTCGATCGTGCTCCGCGGGATCGCGACCGAACGCGCGCCCTGGGGCAACATGTACGAGTTCATCTCGATGACGTGCGCCGCGGGTGTGCTCGCGGGACTGATCATCCTGCGCAAGCGCGAACACCGTCCGCTGCTCTCCTTCGTGCTGCTCCCCGTCATCCTGCTGATGTTCATCGCCGGCCGCTGGCTCTACACCCAGGCCGCGCCGGTCGTCCCCGCGCTGAAGTCCTACTGGCTCGCCGTGCACGTGTCGATCATCTCGGTGTCCTCGGGCATTCTGCTGGTCTCGGGCGTCGCGAGCATCCTCTACCTGGTCAAGATGCGCTGGGCGGCGACCTCGCCCGACGGTTCCGCTGCGGCCGCGAGCCGCCCGGGCTTCGCCGGCTCGGTCCGCCGCGTCGTCGAGCACCTGCCGTCGGCCGATCAGCTCGATCGCCTGGCCTACAAGTGCGTCGTGATCGGTTTCCCGCTGTTCGGTCTCGGCGTCATCTGCGGTGCCATCTGGGCCGAGGCTGCGTGGGGCCGGTTCTGGGGCTGGGATCCCAAGGAGACGGTGTCCTTCATCGCCTGGGTGATCTATGCGGCCTACCTGCACGCACGAGCGACGGCGGGCTGGCGCAGCAATGCCGCGGCCTGGATCAACGTCGCCGGATTCGTGGCGATGCTGTTCAACCTGTTCATCATCAACCTGGTCGTCTCCGGCCTGCACTCCTACGCAGGTCTGTGAGCGGCAGGCGTCAGCTGGAAGCCTCGCTCGGGGAGTTCTCCTCGGCCTTCTTGGCGAGCGCCTGCGCCTTGACCAGCTTGAGCAGGTCGATGAGCGCGTCGATCGTGTCCGGGCACAGCGAACCCATGTCGATCCCGGACAGATGGCTGCCGGTCACCTGGAGCATCTCGACGTAATTCTGTTGCTGCCGAACGCGTTCGAGATCCTCGTCGGGGTTGGACAGGAAGTAGGTCACGCTGACGTCGAAGGCGCGGGCGATGGCCTCGACCGTACGGAACGACGGCGTCCGGGCCTTGCCGGTGCGTAGCTGGGAGATGTACGCGTCGGACAGCGAGTAGCCGAGCCGGTTGGCCTTCTCGGCGATCTTCTTGCCGGTATATCGGATGCCGTTCTCGTCACGACTGTGTTCGAAGAGATAACCGATCTTCTCGGCGAAGCTCAGGTCGTCATCGGTTGACGTCCCTCGCGGAGATCGTCCCGGGTTCAACGGCGCCTTCTCTCGGATCAGCCATCGTGGAATCGATGGTGAAGTGGACGATACCCTACCCCTGGGTATGTTCCGTAGAGACGTTCTGAACCTGGTCTCAGCTTTTCTGCCGGGCCCCACGCCTCAGATCTCGTCACCGTCGGTGCCGTTGGTACCGCGGGTGCGATTGTCCAGGTCGCGGAGGAAATCGGGGTCGTCGTCGGGACCGAGCGGGCCGCGCGGCCGGGCGCGCCGAGGGCCGGACGAGGGGGTGTCGCCGGACTCGTCGGCATGGGGTCCGAAGGCGCGCCACATGAGGAAACCGATGGCGAGAAGACCCAGAACGGCGAACAGATAGATCATGACAACCTCCCGCAGTCCAGCGTACGTGAGATGCCTGAGAGGCCAGGGTGAACGCGGGCCGGACCCGCACATCTCGGCCGATCGGATGAGTCCCGGCCGGCTGGTCGGGCCGCCGGCGACAGGGGAGGGCCCGACGCGGGTCAGTGCGTGCGACGGTTGAGCAGGGCGACGACGTCTTCCTCGCGGAAGCGCCGATGGCCCCCCGGGGTGCGGATCGAGCCGAGGATGCCCGAGCTCGCCCAGCGGGCGACCGTCTTCGGATTGACGTTGAACATCGCGGCGACCTGGCCGGGGGTCAGCGTGTGCTGGCTGGCGAGTCCAGGCGTGATGTAGGTCGCGGGCGGTGCTGTCTCGATGCTGGTCATGGTTCCCCCTGCGTGTTGGAGTGCTCGGTCGGCGCGCCGGAGGTGGCGAAGCGGCTCTGCACGTGGTGGACGAGTTCTTCATGAATACACGCAAATCGCCCAGGTACTCGAACCGTCAGCGGGAGGTAAAGAGCGTGCAAAGCCCTGCGACCTGCGGGAGCGTGAGGACCGCCCAGTAGGCTGGAGGGGTGAGTGAACCGCACGACCCCACCCCCGTCCCCGGCACACCGGCCTCCGGCGAACCCGCCCCCGGCAAGAAGGCCGCGCCCGGCGACACCGCCCGCGAGACGACCGCCGCGGACACCGCGCCGCAGGCCGGTGGACGCCCGATGACCCTGGCGGTCGCCCTGTTCGCCTACACGTTCGCGCGGCTGCTGCTCGTCGCCGCGGTGGTCGTGATCATCATGGTCGGCGGACGCCTGGTCGACGTCGAGGTGCCGTTCCTCGTCGCGGCGGTGTTCGGCGTGCTGATCGCACTCCCGCTCGGCATGGTTCTGTTCAAGACGCTGCGCCTGAAGGTCAACAGCGAGATCGCGGCCCTGGAGGCCGGTCGCCGGTCCAAGCACGACGATCTGCAGGCACGGCTCCGCGGCGAGAAGTGAAGCCGACGCGGCTCGTCGACCGTCGAGCCGACCGCGCCTGGACCCAGAACGCCATCCGCCTCATCGAGGCCGACGGCCGACGCAGTGCCGACACCCACCTGCTGCGCGTCGCACTGCCCGCGTGGTCGCGCTGGACCGAACCCGCCGGCACCGGTCCGGGCGGAGGTCCACTCGACGGGCACGGGGCTCGCGAGGTCGGTGTGGACCTCTACGTCAAGGACGAGTCGACCCACCCCACGGGGTCGCTGAAACACCGGCTGGCGCGTTCACTGTTCCTCTACGCCCTGTGCAACGGGTGGGTCGTCGAGGGCACACCGGTCATCGAGGCGTCGTCGGGGTCGACGGCGGTGAGCGAGGCCTACTTCGCCGAGCTGATCGGCGTCCCGTTCATCGCGGTGATGGCCAAGAGCACGTCTCCGGCCAAGACGGCGCTGATCGAACGCCACGGCGGGCGATGTCATTTCGTCGATCACCCCGGCGAGGTCTACGCCGAGGCGCTGCGTCTCGAGGCCGAGCTCGGCGGCCATTTCATCGACCAGTTCACGATGGCCGAACGCGCGACCGACTGGCGCGGCAACAACAACATCGCCGAGTCGATCTTCGCCCAGCTGGCCGAGGAAGACCATCCGATACCCACGTGGATCGTCGTCGGGGCCGGTACGGGTGGTACGTCGGCGACCCTGGGGCGATACGTGCGCTACCGGCGCCACGACACCTGGCTGGCGGTCGTCGACCCGGAGAACTCGGTGTTCTTGCCCGCGTACGAGTCGGCGGACGGGACGCTGACCGCCGAGACCGGCTCGCGTATCGAGGGGATCGGCCGCCCGCGGGTCGAGCCGTCGTTCATCTCACAGGTCATCGACCGCATGATCGGCGTGCCCGACGAGGCGTCCATCGCGACCGCGCGCCGCGTGAGCGATCTCCTCGGCCGCCGCGTGGGCGGGTCCACCGGCACCAACATGTGGGGGGCCTTCTCGCTCGTCGCCGAGATGGTCGCCGCGCGGACGCCCGGCAGCATCGTCACGTTGCTCTGTGACTCGGGGGATCGGTACGCGACCACCTATTTCGACGACGACTGGCTGGCCACCGGCTCGTTCGACCTCGGCCCCGCCGAGACGGTGCTCGACGAGTTCCTCGCCACCGGTCGCTGGACCGCCTGAGACCCGGGCCGGACACCGCGGGTGGGTTACGATCCGGGAGTGTCGATGGAACCCGGGCGGACGCCCGGCACCGGAAGTGCCCTGGTGGAGGCGGTCGATCTGGTGCGCGAGTACCAGATGGGCGATGAACGGGTCCGCGCCCTGGATGGTCTGAACCTCTCGATCGACGGCGGGCAGTTCGTGTCGGTGGTCGGTCCGTCGGGAGCAGGCAAGAGCACCCTGCTGCACGTGCTCGGGGCTCTCGACACCCCGACGTCCGGGCGGATCAGCATCGACGGGGTCGATCTCGGCGCGCTCGACGACACCGCCGCCTCCGAATTCCGGCGCAACCGCGTCGGATTCATCTTCCAGTTCTTCAATCTCGTCCCGACGATGTCGGCGTGGGAGAACGTCGCACTACCGCGCCTCCTGGACAACCAGTCCCTACGCAAGGCGAAACCCCGTGCGGTGGAACTGCTTCGGCGGGTCGGACTCAGCGACCGAGTCGATCATCGGCCGTCGGAGCTGTCCGGCGGCCAGATGCAGCGCGTCGCGATCGCCCGCTCGCTCATCATGGACCCGACGATCCTGCTCGCCGACGAACCCACCGGGAATCTTGACTCCAAGACGGGTGAGTCGGTACTCGAACTGCTCTCGGAGGTCGCCCACGACACGCCCGACCGACTGGTGGTGATGGTGACCCACGATCCGAAGGCCGCCGCGGTCGCCGACACCACCATCACGGTCCGCGACGGGAAGATCGCCTAGTGCCGAGCCGGGGTACTCGACCCTCCGCCCTGCTCGCCGGTCTCACGCGCATCCGGTTGCTGAACCTGCGCGAGATCCGCACCCACCGGTTGCGGCTGCTCACGTCGCTGGCGGTGGTGGTCGTGTCGTCGGCGTTGCTGATCGCGGTACTCGGGACCTACGGGTCGGCGTCGGAATCGGTGCGCGAGTTCAACAACGCGGTGTCGGGTGTCGCCGACATCGAGGTCGCGGGCATCACCGACACCGGGGTCGACGAGTCCCTGGCCGGCGAGATCCGTCGCGACGTCGACGCGGCGGCGGCCGTCGTGCCGATGATCCGCGGGTCGGTCGTCGTCGACGGTTCGGCCGTGCCGCTGCTCGGCTCCGACCAGCGCGTCACCCAGCTGTCGGGCAGTCTGCGAGCCGCCGTGCAGCAGGAGCAGGCGGGTGGTCCGCAGTCGGCGACCGTCGAGCTCGATCGCCTGCGCACCGGCGTGTTCGTCGGTCCGGGTCTCGGGCTCGAGCGCGGAGACCGCCTGTCGGTCAACGGGATCGACGTAGAGGTCCTCGAAGTCCTCGGCAACGCGCAGGCCGCGGGCCTCAACAACGGCCGCTTCGTCTTCGCCTATGTCGACCTCGCGCAACGGCTCGTCGGACTCGAGGGCCGCCTCGACTCGATCCTCGTCGTGACCGAACCGGGCGCCGACGTGTCCGCGGTTCGCGCGCAGGTGAAGGGCATCGTGGACGGCCGCGCGGTGGTGGTCGACCCGGACTTCCGCGCCAAACAGGCCGAGGTAGCCAGTTCGGTGACCCGCGACGCGACCCTGCTGGTGTCGCTGGTGTCGCTGGTGATCGCCGCCTTCCTGGTGTTCAACACGATGAACATGGCGGTTGCCTCGCGGCGCAGGTCGCTCGCGATGATCCGTGCGTTGGGCGCCAAGCGGTCCCACCTCGTCGGTGACATGCTCGGCGAGGCCGCGTTGATGGGTCTGGTCGGCGGCGCGCTCGGCATCCCGCTCGGGATCCTGGCCGGGCGGGCCGTGATCGGCAGCCTGCCCGAACCACCGGCCGACTCGGTCGGCACCGTCATCAACTACCACCTGCCTGCCTATGCGCCCGCGGCCGCGGTGATCGCCTGCGTGGTGGCGTGTGTCGCGGCGACGACGCTGGCCGCGCGGGCGGTGTTCGCGGTCTCGCCGGTGGAGGCGATGGCTCCCGTGGAGGTGTCGGACTCCGCGTCCCGCCGCGGTCCCGCGGTGGTGGTCGCCGCCGTACTCGGCGTCGCCGGCCTCATCGCGTCGTGGGTCATCGTGTCGACGGTGCCGGGCCGGCCGGCCATCCTCGCCGGTGTCTTCTATCTGGTCGGCGCGCTGCTCCTGTGTTTCGCGCTGTCGAAGCCGTTGGCCTGGGCGGTGGTTCGGGTGGCGCGCTGGTTCGGCGGTCCCGGGCAGCTCGCGTCGGTGAACACCGAGCGAGCCCCGCGGCGCGCGTGGGCGACGTTGATGACGGTCGCGGTGGCCATCGCGGTCGGGATGGGGACATCGGGCGCGCTGGACAATCTGGTCTCCTCGATGTCGAAATCCCTCGACGGGCTGGGTGATCCGGACTTCTACGTGTCGTCGACGTCGGCCGCGACCCTGCCCCTGGGGCCGATCCTGCCGGCGTCGGTGGCCGAGCGCGTCACCGCGGTTCCCGGCGTCACCGAGGTGGTCGGTGGCCAGTGGGCCGCGGTGAACATCGGCGAGAGCAAGGCGAATGTGCAAGGGCTCGAGCCGGGTTCGCGGGCTCCGTTCATGCGCAAGGCCTCGCCGGAGGCGGTGGCGAGCGTGCTCGCCGGGGACGGCATCCTGATGTCGAATGTCCTCGCGCGGGCGCTGGACGTGGACACCGGCAGCACGGTGGAACTCGCGACTCCCAACGGCCCACGGCAGACGGTGGTGCGTGACACGGTCGACTACGTCTCCCTCGACTCCGGGGTGGCGGCCATGTCGCAGGAGTTGCTGGCCGACTGGTTCGATCGCGACGGTGACACCTACCTGCAGGTGATCACCTCGCCCGACGCCGACCCGGTTCAGGTCCGCCGGGACCTCGATGCGCTGGTCCAGAACGTCCCGACGACGGGCAACAAACCGATCAGCGTCTACAGCGGCGCGGAGGCCCTCGCCGCGACCCAGGCCACCGTCGAGCAGGCCGGCGCGTTCGCGGTCGCCATCCAGTGGATCGTCGCCGGTGCGGCCGCGATCGCACTCCTCAACACGCTGCTGCTGTCGGTTCTGGAACGCCGGCGCGAGCTCGGCGTCCTGCGGGCCATGGGCGCCTCGCGCAGGTTCGTCTCCCGCACGGTGCTCGCCGAGGCGGGTGCGGTCGCCCTGGTCGGGTCGGTGGTCGGCGTCGTCCTCGGTGCTGCGATGCATCTGCTCAGCAACCAGATCCTGACCATCACGACGTCGCTGACCGTGCTCTACTCGCCGCGGCCGTCGGCCCTGCTCTTCGTGACCATCGCGGTCGCGTTGTGCCTGGTCGGCGCGTTCATACCCGCGGTCCGTGCCGGCCGGATGAACATCAGCGAGTCGATCCAGAACGAGTAGTACGGTCTGTGGACCCGCGACCGGGCGAGATGTCGCATACCCCGCTCGTCAACAATTCTTGACAAGGCCGTGGTGTCAACATAACCTGACATCATGCACGACGACCACAGCACCGACACCGCACCCGACGCATCGAGCGCCGAGCTGGCCGGGGACGCCGCGAGCGGCGACCCGGCGAGGGGCCTGGCCGCGGTACGCGCACTGCGCACCCTGGCCGACCGACTCGAGGACGTGCAGGTGGCCAACGCCCGTGCCAACGGGTGGAGCTGGCAGGCGATCGCAGAAGTACTGCAGATCAGCCGACAGGCCGTGCATCAGAAGCACTCACAACGTGAGGCCCGTGCGAGCGGGCCAGAAGGAGATTCAGATGTTTGAGCGAATCAGTCGCGATGACAAGATGCTGCTGGCTTTCGCCACGCAGGAGGCCGGCGACCTGGGTCACCGGCAACTCGGTAACGACCACCTGATCCTGGGCATGCTCTGCAATGCCCGCAGCCCGCTGTTCGCGCTGCTCGCCGACCATGGCCTGACGCTGTCGTCGGCCCGGGAGGCGGTACGTCAGTACCACGACGAGCACGCGGATCGGTCCGACACCGCGGAGACCGCCGACGACGAGTCGTTCCGCGAACGCTACGAGGAGGACCGAGATGCACTGCGCACGATCGGGATCGACCTCGACAAGGTCCGCGAGGCGGTGCGCGGGCGGTTCGGTGAGGACGTGTCCGACGGGTGGGGCGAGCGCGCCGAGCGCGGACCCCGAGGTCGTGGTCGCGGGAGACGCGGGGATGGACGCCGCGGGGAAGGACGAGGGGACCATGGTCACCGTCACGGCCGTGGTCGCGGCCCCCGGCCCGACTGCGGTCCCGAGGGCTTCGGCCCGGGTCCCTTCGGTCCGGGCGCCTTCGGACCGGGCGCCTTCGGACCGGGTCCCTGGGGCCAGGGTTTCGGCCCCGGTCCGGGCGGACCGTTCGCCGGGGAGGGGCCGTGGGAGCCGGGGCGCGGCCGGCGCGGACCGCGAGGCCGGGGTTCCCGGCCGCGCTTCGCGAGCGACACCCGGGACGCCTTCGGCCGGGCCATGGAGATCGCGCGGGAACGGGGCGACCGACGGCTGCGCGCCGAGTACCTGCTGCTCGGGATCATCGACACCGCCGACGACGCATCGCGGGCACTGATCGAATCCGCCACCACCGCAGCGGAACTCCGCACGGCCGTGGTGGCGATCCTGCCCGACGTCGAGGCCCAGGTCTGATCCCGGGAGCGGCCGGCCTCAGGTCAGTGCGAGTGTGACCGCCGTGACGACCGCCCACGCGAGCATCGCCTTGCCGGTGGTACCGATCGACGGGATCAGACCGGGGCCGGCCGCACCCGTCCTCACCGGCGTGTAGGCCTGCCACAGCAGCGGGAACGTCACCAGCCCGACCAGCGCCCATGGGGTCGCGAAGGCCAGCACCACGCTCATCGCGAGCGGGGTCAGGAGCAGCACCGCGAAGAGGATTCGGGTCCGGGCGTCGCCGAGGCGCACGGCGAGCGTGATCTTGCCGGACTCGGTGTCGCTGGGGATGTCTCGCAGGTTGTTGACCACCAGCACGCTGCTCGAGATCGCGCCGACGCCGACCGCGCAGGCCAGCCCGACCCAGTCGATGCGGCCCGAGGAGACGTACTGGGTGCCCAGGACGGCGACGAGTCCGAAGAAGGTGAACACCGCGACCTCGCCCCAACCGGCGTACCCGTAGGGGCGCTTGCCGCCGGTGTAGAACCAGGCGCCGGCGATGCAGATCGCCCCGACCAGCACGAGCCACCACGCGGTCGCGATCGCGAGTACGAGCCCGCAGACCGCGCCGATCCCGAAGCACAGGAACGCGGCGGTCTTCACGGCCTTCGGCGAGGCGGCACCCGATCCGACCAGGCGCATCGGGCCGACGCGGTCGTCGTCGGTTCCGCGCACACCGTCGGAGTAGTCGTTGGCGAAGTTCACGCCGATGATGAACGCGACGGCCACCGCGAGCGCGAGTACCGACTTCCACCACGTCACGTCGCCGGCGTGCAGGGCCGCGCCGACGCCGGCCACGACCGGCGCGATGGCGTTGGGGAGCGTGCGCGGACGAGCGCCCTGAATCCACTGCGAAGGGGTAGCCACGGAGTTCATCGTGTCACGGGGTCGCGCCGGTGCGGCGGCGGCCCGGCAGGTGTCGCTCAACGTTGCTCCTCGCGCTACGGGACGCGACACCTGCCTCAGATGCCGCGGAGGGTTGCGCGACGCGTGGAAGCGGGTGGAACCCGCGTGAGGCTTGGTGCGTCTGACTTTTCATGCATCTCCCCCCTGGACTCCGCGCGCTCGCTCGTGACCACGACGGCCTGATCACCGCGGCCCAGGCCCGTGAACACGACCTCGACCGGTGGGCAGTCCGCCGCCGGGTGGCGGCAGGTGACTGGATTCGTGTGGGACCACGCCTGTACCGGCTCGCCGATCATCCGGCGACCGAACGAACCCGGGCTCGGATCGCCACCTTGTCGGTAGGTCCCCGAGCGGTGCTGTCGGGCCTGGCGGCCGCGTGGTGGCTGGGCGTCGTCGACGAGCTACCCGTGGTCATGACCGTGACCGCACCTCGAAGCCGGCACGGCGGGGCGGTCATGGGCGTGCGGATCGTTCACCGCACCCTCGCCGACGCGGACCTTCTGGTACGCAGCGACCTTCGGGTGACGGGAATCGCGTTGTCGGTGCTGGAAGGTGCGGTCGAAAGCGGCGTCGAAGTCATCGACGCCGCACTGCAGAAGCACCTCATCACCATCGAACGTCTCGGTGAGGCCTACCAGCGTCGGCGCGGGTGCCTCGGCGCCGTCGAGATGGGGCAGATGATTACGTTGCTGGAAACCGGTGCACGGTCGGCTGCGGAGCGTCTCGCGGTACAGGTCATGCGCGACGCGGGTCTCACTGGCTGGGCGGCCAACCATCCGAGCTGTGGGTACGTGATCGACTTCGCCTTTCTCGACCGGATGGTGGCGGTGGAGATCGACGGATTTGCCTTTCACCGCGACGCGCAGACGTTTCAGCGTGACCGCGCCCGGCGCAATGCGCTCATCGCGGCCGGCTGGACGGTGCTGAACTACACCTGGGGTGACCTCCGTGGCCGAGCCCACTACGTCGCGACGACGATCAGCCAGGCGCTCGCGACCGCTGCCTGAATGCAGCTGTCGTGCAACGGTGCGCCCAGCGCCACGAATGGCGACACCTGCCTCAGATGTCGCCGATCGGGGCGGACTTGAATTCAGGAACCGAATAGCGTCCGCAACGCGCGGCGGTCGTACTTGCCGGGGCCGCGCAGGGGGAGTGCGTCGAGTTCGACGATCCGCCGGGGTGCCGCGTAGCGGTCGAGCCGGTCGATGACCGATCCGCGAATGCGGTTGGCGTCGAGGCGTTCTCCGGGACGGACCACGACGAACGCGGTCACCGCCTCGCCGAGCCGGTCGTCGGGGAGCCCGACGACGACGCATTCGGCGACCGCCGCGTCGTCGGCGATCACGGCCTCGACGACCTGCGGTACCACGGTCAGCCCGCCGGTCGAGATGGCCTCGTCGGCGCGGCCGACGATGCTGAGCAGCCCGGCGTCGTCGACGACCCCGAGGTCGTCGGTTCGAAACCAGCCCGGCTCGGCGAACGCCGGATGGTCGGGCAGATTGCGATATCCGGAGGCGACGACCGGGCCGCCGAGCAGGACGCGGCCCACGCCGTCGGGGGCGGGGTCGGCGATGCGGACCACGACACCGTCGAGAGGCCGCCCGTCGTAGACGCAACCACCGGCCGTCTCGCTCATCCCGTACGTCGCGACAACCGGGAGGCCCTCGGCGACTGCTCTGTCCCACAACGGCTTCGGAGTCGCCGCCCCCCCGACGAGGATCGCGTCGAGTGCACGCGAGGCGGCCGTCGCGCGGGGATGGTCGAGGATCTTGACGAGCTGGGTGGGAACCAGCGAGGTGTACCGCCGCGGACCGTCGAGCTCGCTTACGGCACGGGCGTACACGTCGGGATCGAAACCGGTACGTATGTCCAGGATGGTCGGGGTCTGGCCGGCGGTCAGCGCGCGGAGGATGACCTGCAGGCCGGCGATGTGATGGGGCGCGAGCGCCAGCAACCAGTTGCCGTGTCCCCCCAGGCGATCGGCGGTGGCCTGCGACGACGCGGCGAGGGTCGCGGGGGAGTGCTGCGCACCCTTCGGGGTGCCCGTCGACCCCGACGTCGAGACGACCAGGGACACCCGGTCGTCGATCGGAGCCCCTGCGTCCAGCGCGGAACCGAGTTCGGCCGCGGCGCGGGCGTCGTCGGGCACGGGCAGCACGGCCGTCGAGCCGTCGAGGACGGCACGCAGGTCGTCGACCCGGTCGAGGACCGCCGGCGTGGCGGGCAGCAGAAGCGGGCGCAGTGTTCTCAGGACGGATCCCCGTCGGTCGGATCGTTCCTGTCGGGATCGGCGCTGTCTGCATCGTCCCCGTCGGGGTCGTCGCTGAACGGCCATCCGCGGGAGATGAGGTGTGCACGCACCCGCGAGATGTCGTCCTCGTGGGGCAGGTCACGGGTGTAGTGGGTGATCTTCACGGCGGTGTCGATCCGGGAGATCGGCTCGGGTGGCGGCGGCGACTCGCGGACGAGCTCGGCCGACACCTGGGTCACCTCGTCGTCGGTCAGTTGTCGTCGCAGCAGCGCGACGAGCGGGATGTAGTCGTTGTGCGGGACGCCGTCGGGGTATCCGGCGCGCAACCACTCCACGACCTTCTGCAGAAGCGTCGGGCGGTCCACGGCGTGTCTCCGATCAGAAGCGGGGACGATCACTTGTAGCCGAACGGGAAGAGCTTGATTCCGGTGTAGTAGTAGATCGTCTGCCGGGTGATCCAGAGGATCCCGACGACGATCACCAGGATGACGATGGCGAAGATCACATACGCCAGGGGCTTCAGCGCAGGATGCGGGCCGGAGGTGGTCCCGTCGGCGTCGACGGCACCGTTGGCGAGGGACTGCACCCGCAGTCCGATGGCGAACAGAGCGGGTAGGCCTGCCCCGAACGCCAGTCCGACGACGAGTACTTTGCCGATGGCCTCGAAGGTGTCCACTCTCAGGAGCTCCTCTCCGGGTCGTGCTGGACGATGATCTCGGCCGGGATGACCGGGGGTAGCGGGAGGCTGGTGTCGTTCTCCTCGGTCGCGACCGCCTCCTCCCATTCCTCGCCGACGCGGGCGTCGCCCTCCCAGGCGTCGTTGACGTTCTCGTGGTCGACCTTGTTCTCCTGCGCGCGCCAGTACATGTAGCCCGACGCCGCGACCAGCACCGCGAAGATGATGAGCGCGCCGGTGACGTCGCCGAACAGGTGCGCGATGAAGTAACAGGCGGCGCCGACCGCGCCGGCGGCCGGCAGGGTGGTCACCCAGGCGACGGCCATCCGGCCGGCGACCGACCAGCGGACCTGGGCGCCCTTGCGGCCCACCCCCGAGCCCAGGATCGAGCCCGTGGCCACCTGCGTGGTCGACAGCGCCATACCCGCCGCGCTCGAGGTGAGGATGATGGCGGCCGACGAGGCCTCGGCGGCCATGCCCTGCGGCGAGGTGATCTCCACGAGACCTTTGCCCAGGGTGCGGATGATCCGCCAGCCTCCGAGATACGTGCCGATCGCGATGGCGGCCGCGCAGCTGAGGACCACCCAGAACGGGAGGCCGTGGCTCACGCTGGACGCCTCGAGGTGCCCGGTCGCGATCAGCGCCATGGCGATGACGCCCATCGTCTTCTGGGCGTCACCGGTGCCGTGGGCCAGCGAGACGAGCGATGCGGTGGCGACCTGTCCGTAGCGGAAGCCGGACTCCTTCTCCCGGTCGGCGATCCGGCGGGTGATCGCGAAGACCAGCCAGGTGCCGCAGCCCGCGACGAGACATGCGATGACGGGCGCGAAGAGCGCGGGGATCAGGATCTTGGAGGTGATCCCGGACCAGTTGATGCCGCTGACCCCGATCGCGGCCAGCCCCGAACCGATCAGTCCGCCGAACAGGGCGTGGGACGAACTCGAGGGCAGGCCGAACAGCCAGGTGAAGAGATTCCACAGAATGCCGCCGATGAGCCCGGCGAAGATGATCAGCAGTGCCGTCGTCGCCGACAGGCCTTCCACCAGCTCGCCGGCGTCGGGGCCGGATGTCTGCTGGATATTCAGCACGTCCTTGGTGATGGTCGCGGCGACCTCCACGGACAGGAAGGCGCCGACCAGGTTGAGTACCGCCGACAGCCCGACGGCGACCTTCGGCTTGAGGGCGCCGGTGGCGATCGACGTCGCCATGGCGTTGCCGGTGTCGTGGAAGCCGTTGGTGAAATCGAAGCCGAGGGCTGTGATCACCAACAGCACCAGGATCAGCATCTCGCCGCTCATGGTGATGATTGTGGGACCTACCGCCCCTATTCTCCTAAAATCCCGGCACAGTTCCGCCGAACGGGACCCGTGCGGGGCCCACCTATCGGACGTTCAACAGACTCTCGGAAACCGGGCGTCCCTGTGGAAGAATCCGACGGCATGACATCGATGAAGCTGGGCATGCCGATCAACTACGCGGGGGACTTCCGCGAGACCATCAACAACCTCGCGGACTTCGAAGCGGCGGGCGTGCAACGCATCGCGGTCCCGGAGGCCTACAGCTTCGACGCCGTCTCCCAGCTCGGCTACATCGCGGCCAAGACCGAGACGATGGAACTGCAGACCGCGATCCTCCCCATGTACTCGCGCACACCCACCAACCTGGCGATGACCGCGGCCGGCCTCGACTACATCAGCGGTGGCCGTGCGGTGCTCGGCATCGGTGCGTCGGGTCCGCAGGTGATCGAGGGATTCCACGGGGTCAAGTACGACTACCCGCTGGGTCGCGCCCGCGAGCACGCCGAGATCTGCCGGATGGTCTGGCGCCGCGAGAAGCTGAACTACCGGGGCAAGCACTACACGCTGCCGCTCGACGAGGAGCACGGCGGTTCGGGGCTGGGCAAGCCGCTGAAGATCATCAACCACCCGGTGCGTGACAACATCCCCCTGCTCCTCGCCGCCATCGGCCCCAAGAACATCGAACTCGCCGCCGAGATGTTCGACGAGCTGCAGCCGATCCTGTTCCACCCGGAGCAGATCGACGCGGCCTTCGGTGAGTCGCTCGCGGCGGGCAAGGCCAAGCGGGATGCGTCGCTGGGCGATCTGGGCATCGTCGTGCAGGCCACCGCGCGCATCTCCGACGACGCCGAGCAGATCGACAACGCCAAGCAGCTTGTGCGTCATCATGCCGCCCTGTACATCGGCGGGATGGGCGCGCGCGGCAAGAACTTCTACAACCAGCTCGCCGTCCGTTACGGCTACGTCGACGAGGCGAAGCTGATCCAGGACCTCTATCTGGACGGCAAGAAGGCGGAGGCCGCGGCCGCGGTTCCCGAGGACCTCGTCACGTCGATGTCGCTGATCGGTTCCAAGGCCCAGGTGGCCGAGCGGGTCGCGGCGTTCCGCGAAGCCGGCGTCACGTGCATCCTCGCCTCGCCCACCGCGCCGACCCACGCCGAGCGTGTCGCCGAGGTCGAGCAGCTGCGCGACGTCTTCGGGGGCTGATCTCGTTCCTCGTGCAGTTGATCCGAATGCGGCGGCCTGTTGTCACAGGTCGTCGTATTCGTTTCTCCGGCCATTCGCTGTTCGGGTGCAATTCCGCGACATTTCACCACACTTCGACGATGGTCCGTGAACGTGAATTCACCGGGGACGGTTAATGCGTTATCGACAGATCCACCCAGCTCGCAGGAAATGCTATTCCCGCTGTGCCGAATAAGGCCCGCAACGGTGCTCGCCCCCGAGTTGTGAGCCGACTACCCGTCCCATAGGCTCTTGTCATCCGCTCGGCGCGCGTCGGTTTCGGTCGACGCGGCTGATGTGATGACGGTGTCGGGAAATGACCGTTCGTCCCGGTGAGGCGTCGATGTGAGAATTCACGACGCGACCGGCGGGCGGCGTGACAAGAGGGCGGCACATGGTGAGTGGTGAGGCAAGGCGTTGAATTCGACGGCGCCCGTGTTTCGATCTCGTGGCCGACGCATGTCTTTTTCGTGTACGTCGGGGTGTGGCGGCGTGCGCGATCTCTTTTGTTCGGCGCAGCGAGCGGGCCTGTCGATCACGGCGCTGGGAGCGCAGCGAGCGGGCCTAGCGGGCCTATTGAGCACAGCGCCGACCATGGCAGTTCAGGGACCGGGGGGATCAGACGGTCGGCCCGGCCCGTGAGCCCGGGTCTTTCCGGCCGTAGGTGCGAACGCCGGGACGTCGCATGAACAACTCGCCCGATCCCGACACGGTGGCACCGAACTCTCCGCGGCCGTTCGCGCTCAGCGCCGCTCAGCGATCGCTGTGGTTCACCCAGCAGGCAGCGCTTGATGTGCCGATCAACGTCGCCCAGTACGTCGAGATCGACGGTCCCATCGACGCCGAATTGTTCGTGCGCGCGACCAGCGAGGTGGTGCAGCGGGCGCAGTTCACCCAGCTCCGGTTCGTCGACACCGACGACGGTCTGGTCGGCGTGTACGACCCCGGCCTGCATTACTGGGCGGACATCATCGATCTCCGTGACCGACCGGATCCGCGTGCCGTCGCCGAGGAGATGATGGCGCAGGATTATTCACGTCCGCTCGATCCGCGCGTGGACCGGACCGCGCGCGGGTGCCTGTTCCGGCTGTCCGACGACAAGTCGCTGGTCTACAACCGTGGCCATCACCTGCTCTCGGACGGTATGGGCGGCAAGGACCGGATGGTCGAGGCCCTGGCGGCCTATCACGCGGCGGTGACCGGCGAGCCCGCTCCGCCTCAGAAGCCGGTCGATCTGGATCTGCCGGCCCGGGCCGACGCCGAGTATCGCGGGTCGAAGCGTTTCGGCACCGACCGCGCGTACTGGCGGGAGAACATGGCGGGCGTCGGCATCGCCGCGACGCTGGCACACCGTCCGGGGCGTCCGACCGCGGTGGCCCGACGCGTCGCGTCCGCGGTGCCGCCCGCCACCATGGCGAGGCTGCGGGAGGCCGCACACCGTGGTTCGACGATGTTGCCGAACGTGCTCGTCGCCGCTTTCGCCGCCTACCTGGGCCGGGCGGCCGCACAGGGCGACGAGGTCATCTTCCAGTTCCCGGTCGCCGCGCGGACGACCGCGGCGCTGCGGGCCACACCTCTGCCGGTGGCCAACATCGTGCCGCTGCGGACCGGGGTCACCGGAGCGGGCACGGTCGCCGACGCGCTACAGACCACCCAGGCCGCACTCATGGGTGCGCTGCGGCATCAGCGTTACCGTGGCGAGGACATCTGGGCCGACATCGCCGGCGACGAGTCCTCCGGGGCGACGCCGCGGACGGCGGCCCAGGAACGTTCTGGTCCGATGCTCAACCTGATGCTGTTCGAGCGCGAATTCCCTTGCGGGCAGGCGCGGGCCACGTTCCACATCCTGACCGTGGGCCCGGCCGACGATCTGACGATCAACATCTACCCGGTACCCGGCGAGGACCAGGACTCCTCGCTGATGATCGGCGTCGAGGCGAATCCCAACCGGTACGACGACGCCGAGGTCGCCGAACACCACGCTCAATTCCTGTCGATGCTCGACACTTTCGCCGACGCATTCCTCCACGCCCCGGACACCCGGGTCGACGACCTCCCGCTGCGATTCCCCGATGACGGTTCGTACCGGTTGTCGTCGGAGGGCGAGGTACTCGACCAGGCCCCGGACACCGTCTGGGACGCCGTCTCCGACGTCGCTGCCCGTCGCCGGCACGAGCCTGCTGTCGAGTTCCCCGGAACGTCGTCACCGGCGCTGCTCACCTTCGAGCAACTGCACGCCCGTGCGCGCCGACTCGGCGCACAGCTGCGCACCCTCGGTGCGCGTCCCGGGGCCACGGTCGCCATCGCTGTCGCGTCGGATGCCGACCGGCTGCTGGCCTGGTGGGCCGTCGCCGCCTCGGGTGCCGCGGCACTCCTGCTCGATCCTTCAGCGCCGCAACCTATCCCGGATGCGATCGGCGCATCCGCCGGCTCGGTGCTGGTGATCGGTGACGACGACGCCGACCCGCCGGTCGGTGTCCGCGCGGGCGACGTGCACACGCTCGCCGGACTGTCCGGCGTCGCGCCGGCGGCCGGATACCCGGCGCCCCGTCCGGACGACACCGCGTGCTTCGTGGTCGGGGCGGCGGGAGTCGCCGCGATGACGCAGCGGGCGGTTGCGGGGCTCATCGCCGACGGCGTGTTCGCCTCGGCCGCATCCGACCCGGGCTATGGGCGACTCGCGTGCACGGCGCCGAAGGCCTCCTGGGCGGCGCATCTCGAGATCGTCGCGTGCGCCGCGCACGGGCTGCGACTCGTCGACCCGGACGCCGACCTGGCGACGCACGGAATCGTCCCCTCCGGGATTTTCGCCGACGGGGTGCCGGGCAACGCGACGACCGTGCTGGTCGTCGACTCCGGCACCGCGCCTGCCCCGACCGTCCGGCACGCGTTCGGACGGGACCTGCGGAGCACCTACGGTCCGGGGGGCATGCTGGGGCCCTTCACCGCGACGGAACGCATCCGGCCGGATCAGCCGATCGATCGGCCGTTGCCGAGTGGGCGGCCGCGGCCAGGGGTCGACGTCGCGATCCTCGACCACCGGCTTCGTCCCCTTCCCCCCGGGATCACCGGCGACGTCTACGTCGTGGGAAGCGGTGCGCCGCAGTACTTCGCCGCCGATCCGGCGCGTACCGCGACGATGATCGTCGCCTGTCCGTGGCAGCCCGGTCGGCGCATGGTGGCCACCGGGGACAAGGGCCACCGGGAACCGGGGACGGGTGACCTCGTCATCGATCACCGATCCGGCGATGTCGTCGAGATCGATGGCGTCCGCGTCGATCTCGCGCTCCTCGAGCGTGCTGCCACCGAGGTACCCGGTGTCGCGGCGGCGACCGCGGCGGTACTCGACGACGGTGTCGGGATCGCGCTGCGCCTTGCGCAGACCGGACCCGGCGTGACGGGGACAGCGGAAAGTCGCGACCCGCAACGGGTTCGGGCCGCGGTACGGCGCCGGGTCAATGCCGAGCTGCCGGCCGTTCAGTGGTTGCGCCGGGTGGCCGTCCTGGATTCGGTGCCCCTCGACCGGAACGGCGTCGTCGATCGATCCGCCGCCGCCCCGCTGATCGCGGCGGTTCCGGAACCGCGTGCCGCGCAACGTCGTCCGTCGACACCGATCGAGATCGCCGTCGCCGACGCGGTGACGGACGTTCTCGGCGTACCCGATCCGTCGATGGACGACGAACTCGTCCAGCTCGGCGCCACCTCGCTGGGGTTCATGCAGCTGGCGACGTACCTCGGCGACACGCTCCGGGTCGTCGTGAGCGTGCGCGATCTCGGTGATGTCACGACTCTCGCCGAGCTCGCTGCGGTCCTCGAGGCCTCCGCGCCGCGCCGCATCGGACCGGGGGAGTCACCGGGAACCCCGGGAGCCGACGGCTACCGCCCGACCCGGGCGCAGCAGGAGATCTGGCTGCTCAACCGCGCCGACATGCACGCAACCGTCTATCACCTCCCGGTGCGCCTCGCTCTCGCCGAGAACATCGCAGCCGACGTCGTGCGGGCCGCCCTCGTCGATGTCGCGGCCCGGCACGAGGCGCTGCGGACCGTGTATCCCGACGCCGACGGGGAGCCGGTCGCGGTCGTCCGCGCGGTCGACGAAGCGCGTGCCGCCGCGCCGATCAGTGCGGCCACACTCGACGCCGCGGGAGTCGAACTCGCGGTCTCGGTCCCGTTCGACCTGACGGTGGATCTGCCCTGGCGCGCGATCGTCGACGAGACCGGCGGACGGACCGAGCTCGTCCTGGTCGCCCACCACATCGCGATCGACGAGTGGTCACTGCACATCGTCGTCGATGACTTCGCGCACGCGCTGCGCGCCCGTCTCGACGGCGCGGAGCCGATATGGGCCGAGGATGCCGTGGGTTTCGGCGCCGTACTCGCGGCACGGCCGCACGTGACCGATCCGGCGGCAGAAGTCCACTGGGCGAAGGTGATGCGTGAGGCCCCCGCCCGCATCGCGTTGCCCGAACCGGCGCGGACGCTGCCGGCGGGGCTCACCTCCGGTCCGGCGACCATCCTGCGCCGCACCATCGGTCTCGCCGCCCGCGAGAGTGCCGCCACTCGTGCACGGGACGCCGGGACGACGCTGAACACCCTGCTGTGCGTGGCCCTCTCGGCCACCGTGGCGGAGTACACGGACTCCGACGATCTCGTGATGTCGGTGCCGGTGGCGGGGCGGTTCACCACCGAGGAACTCCGTCCGGTGGGCATGTTCGTCGAGACTGTTCCGGTGCGGACCACCGGCGTGCGGCACAGCGGTGTCGCGGAGGCCCTCGCCCGCGTCGGAGCGGACCTCACCGCGGCGATCACGCACGCCGACGCGGCGCCGACCGGGCTCGCCGATGTCATCTTCGCCTACCACGCCTCCCGGCCGGATCTCCCCGGGGCAGCCGTCTTCGCCGATGTCGAGACGCTGCCGAGCGGGCAGGCACGAACCGCCCTGGAATTCACCGTCTTCGAAGAACCGGATGGCCTGTCGGTCGTGCTGACCGTCGCCGGCGGCCGAGTCGACACTGTCGTCGCCGAGCATCTGCTGGATCGTTTCGTCGAGACGGTCGTGGCGCTCGGCGTCGCGCCGCCGGAGTCGGTCGTCGCCCGATGCGTGCCGGCCCCGGTCGATCGGGCGCGACCCGACCGGGCGGCCCGGCGGACCACACCCGTCGACCCGATCGACGCACTGCGGCGCCGGGCGGAGACCCGGCCGGAGGCCACGGCGGTGATCGCCGGTGACACGACCCTGACCTACCGGGAACTCCTCGACCGCGCCGAGACCGTCGCGAACAGGTTGCGCGAGAACGGTGTGCGGCAGGGGGATCGGGTGGCCCTGATCCTTCCGCGGAGTGCCGACACCGTGATCGCCATCGTCGCGGTGCTGATGGCCGACGCGGTGTACGTGCCGATCGAACCCGGCGACCCACCGTCCCGGACCGAACTGATCGTGGCCGCCACCGCCCCCGCCGCGTTCATCGAGACCGGGGTCGAGGTCCGCCCGGCCGCGGAAGAGGTGCGAGCACTACCTGTCCCGGGCGGGGCCTATGTGATCCACACCTCCGGGTCCACCGGTGCCCCGAAGGCCGTGATGGTGACCCGGACGAACCTGGCGGCGATGCTCGGCGCCGCATTGGACACGATCGCGGCGACCGATCACGACGTGTGGAGCTGGGTCCACTCCTATGCGTTCGACTTTTCGGTCTGGGAGATCCTGGGCCCGTTGGCCTCCGGCGGCTCCGTCGTCGTGCTGGAGCGCGAGACGGTCCTCGACCCACGGCTGCTGGGCTCGGCGATGGACCGGTACGGGGTCACCGTCTGCTCACAGACCCCGACGGCGTTCGGCAACCTCATCGACCCGTCGGTGGCCGCCACCGTCCCGCACTCTCGACCGACGGCGCTGCGGACCGTCGTCTTCGGCGGGGAACCGTTGTCGCCGGCCCTGTTACGGAACTGGGCGGCCGCCCATCCCGAGGTCGCGCTGGTCAACATGTACGGCATCACCGAGACGACCGTGCACCTGACGGCCACCGAGGTCGACGTCGACGACGATCGCAGCGACATCGGCGTCCCGCTCGACGGTGTCGCGATGACGATCCTGGGCCGCGACCTCCGCCCGGTCCCGGTCGGCGCCGTCGGCGAACTGTACGTCAGCGGCGATCAGGTCACCCTCGGCTACCACAACGCACCGGGGACCACCGCATCGAGATTCGTCGCGGATCCGAGTGGTACCGGACGACGGATGTACCGAACCGGAGACCGCGTGCGCGAGATCGCCGGTGGCCGCATGGTCTATCTCGACCGCACCGACGACCAGGTCCAGATCCGCGGTCACCGCATCGAACTCGGCGAGATCGTGTCCGCGCTTCGTGACGTGCCCGGCGTCGGCGACGCGCGTGTGCTAGTGGATCCGGGGAACCGGAACGGTGACGAACGGCTTCTCGCGTTCGTCACGGAGGACGGTCTCGCCGACTTCGACGTCCTGGACGCCCTGAACGAGGAACAGATCCTCGGGTTCTGCGCGAACATCCTTACCGGCCACATGGTTCCGGCCAGGGTCGCGATCGTCGACGGCTGGCCGATGACGCCGACCGGCAAGCTCGACCGCCGCCGCCTCACCGGCATGCTCCCCGAGGCCGCCGCGAGGTCGTCGCGGGCGCTGACGCCGGTCGAGCAGTCCATCGCGGACGCCATGCGCGCGGTGATCGGGACCGATGCCGACGTCGCCGCGGACACCAACTTCTTTGCGGCCGGGGGTACCTCGCTGTCGGCGGCGCGGCTCGCGGCCGCCCTGGCCGGAGCAGGCAATCACGTCACCGTCGCCGACGTCTTCGCGCACCCGACGGTCGCCGCGCTCGCCGCGCACCTCGAGACCGCGGCGCAGACCGGCCGCGCCGTCGACGGTGTCCGCTCCGGTCTCGCCGGCTTCGTGACTCCGGTGGCCGGTGCGGATCTGCCGCTCACCCCCGAACAGATGGACCTGTGGCTCCGGTGGCGCACCCAACCGGACTTCACCGGTTACCTGATGCCGCTCGCGCTCCCGGTCGACGCACGCCCGGACGCTCTCCGCCGCGCCCTCGTCGAGATCGTGACGCGACACGACGCGTTGTGCACCGTGTTCCCGGTCGGTGTCGACGGGCCGGTGCAGCACCGCCTCCGCGACGAGGACGTCCTCGATGTCCTGGAAGCCGAACTGGCGACGACGGTCCCGGTCGCGGACGACGAGTCGTTGGCCGCGACGCTGGGTGCACTGCACGCCCCGATCGACCTGGCCGCCGAGCTGCCCTGGCGGGTGCGCATCGGCGAGATGGCCGGCCAGACCTGGCTTCTCGTCGTCGCGCATCACATCGCGGTCGACGGTGAGTCGTTCCCGATCCTGTTCGCAGAACTCGAGTCGGCACTGGCCGGGACACTCCCGGCCGCCGGCGGAGTCGACTACCGGGAGTACTCGGCGTGGCGGGCCGGGACATTGGCCGCGCGGCGGAACGAGCTCGTCGCGCACTGGGTCTCCGCGTTCGATCGTGCCGTCGAACCGCTGCGCCTGCCGGAGCTCGACCCCGGGGCCACTCACCCGTCCTCCTCGGACCAGATGGTGGTGCACCGCGCGCTCCGGACCCTCGACCGCACCGAGACCGAGGTACTCGACGGGCTCGCCGTGACGAGACAGAGCACGCCCTTCATCGTCGTGCACACCGCGCTGTCGGCGGTTCTGGCGAGACAGGCCGGCACCGACGTCGTCACGATCGGCACGGCACTGTCCGGGCGCATCGATCCGCAGCTGCTCGACGTACCGGGACTGTTCGCCCGTGCCGTTCCGCTGCACACCCCGATCGACCTCGACCTTCGGTTCGTCGACCTCCTGGCCGCGGTCACCGCGGTCGACCTCGGCGCGTTCGCGCACGCGGATCTCCCGCTCACCGAGATCACCGAGATCGCCGACCCCGAACGCGTCAAGGCGGGTACGCCGCTGTTCGAGGTCTCGTTCGGCAGCGTCCCGGACGAACTCGTGGCAGTGAGCCCGGCAGGGTTCGAGGTCATCTCACCCGGGGTCATCTCGTCCGGGGACAGTGGTTCTGGCGGCATCCCCTTCGGTGGTGTCCCGCTGTTCGGGGTGGACGTGTCGATGTTCCGCCGCGACGGCGCACTCCATCTGACGATGGCGTGCACGGGTGCGGTGGCGAGCGCGGCGCGGCTGGATGCGTTGTGCGACCTCGTGGTCGAGACGATCCGGCGCGGGGTGCGCGAGCCGCTCAGCCCGGTCGCCGAGTTGCTCGCCCCCGCCCGGTCGGCCCCGTCCCTGCCGGATCTCGACGCCCAGAACGCGTCTCGCGGTCCCGAGACGCTCGACGAGCTGCTGACCGCGGGACTCGTCGGTGATCCGCAGGCGATCGCGATCGTCGATCGCCGTCATCGTGTCCCCGGATCCGGTTCCGCGCTCACCAACGCCGAGCTGGACCGCTTGACGACGCTCGCCGCACGCGCGCTGATCGATTCGGGGATCGGCCCGGGTGACGTGGTGGTCGCACTGCTGCCTCGCTCGTCCTTCGGCGTCATCGCGACCACCGCGGTGGCCCGAGCGGGTGCGGCTTTCGTCAACGTCGATCCCGCGGACCCCGCGGGGCGGCGGCAGATGATCATCGAGCGGTGCCGGCCCCGCGCGGTCCTCACCCTCGCGGCGACGGCAGAGTCGGTACCCGCGAGCGTGCCGGTTCTCGTGCTCGACGAGTTGCTCGCCGATGCAGTCGATTCCGGCACGGACGCCTCGGACCCGGCGCCGTTCGACACCGCCGAGCGGGTGCGGCCGCTGTCGGTGGACGACGTCGCCTACATCACCTTCACGTCGGGAACCACCGGACTGCCCAAGGGGGTCCAGGTGACCCATCGGGGTCTCTCCGACTGGGCGCGGGACACCGTGGCCCGTCTCCGGCTCGACGAGTCCGACCGGGTATTGCACACGTACGCAACCGGATTCGACGCGCACCTGATGGGTCTCGTGCCGCCTCGGGTCGCCGGCGCGGCCATCGTCGTGTGCCCGCCCGACGTCATCGCAGCCGACGAGCTCGCCGAGTTCGTGGACGCCGAACGCGTGAGCGTCCTGCTGACCACGCCGTCGGTGCTGGCGACCCTGAGCCCGGACGAACTGCCCGGCGTCCGGCACGTGGCGGTCGGCGGTGAGGCGCTCGGCGCCGGGCTGGTCCGGGACTGGACGGTCGAGCACACGCTGAGCAACGAGTACGGCCCCACCGAGGCCACGGTCGCGGTGAGCAGCGCGCGATACGGGAGCGCGGCGAGCGGGCCGGTACACATCGGGGTGCCTCTGCAGGGCGTCGGCATGTACGTGCTCGATCATGCGCTGCGGCCGGTTCCCGATCACACGGTCGGTGAGCTCTACCTCGCCGGGAACTGCCTGGCGCGTGGGTATCTCGACGATCCGGCCGCCACGGCGCGCGGGTTCGTCGCCGATCCCCGCGTCGACGGCGGGCGGATGTACCGGACCGGCGACCTCGTCCATCGCCGTCCCGACGGCACCTTCGTGATCCACGGCCGCACCGACGACCAGGTGAAGATCCGCGGCGTGCGTCTGGAACCGGGCGAGGTCGACGCGGCGTTGTCGGGGCTGCCCGGTGTCGCGACGTCGGTGACCGCGACGAGGACCAGCCCGTCGGGGGAGAAGATCCTGGTGTCGTGGGTGGTGGCCGAGGACGGCGGCCAGGTCGCGGACCTGCCACGGCAACTGGCACACCTGTTGCCGCGCAGCATGATACCGAGTGCGTTCGTGCCGGCGTCCGCGCTGCCGATCGGGCGTAACGGCAAGGTCGACGTGGCCGCGTTGCCCGATCCTGACTTCGCCGGCACCACAGGGAGTCCGACGGCCCGTGCGGGGCGTCAGCCGTCGGGGGTCACCGAAGAGCTGGTGTCCACGGTGTGGGCGGAGGTCCTCGGACGTCCCGTGCAGTCCCTGGACGCCGATTCCGACTTCTTCGCCGAGGGGGGCACCTCGCTGTCGGCCACGCAGGTGACGTCGAGGCTGACCGCGGCGACCGGCGCGGACATCGGGGTCCGCGTGATCTTCGAGGCGCGCACGCTGTCCGGGGTCGCCCGGCGCGTCGACGATATCCGCGACACCGCAGGTGGGTCGGCGTCCGAGCCGTCTCCCGCGAGGCTGCCGGTGCCGGAGCTGTTGCCGTTGGCATATCCGCAGCGGCGCATGTGGATCCACCACCATTTCGATCCGCGTTCGACTGCCTACCACGTTCCCGTCGTGCTCCGGATCCGTGGCCGCGTCGACCTCGCCCGCCTGCGGAAGGCGGTCGACGAGGTGGTGGCGGCGCACGCCGTCCTCCGGACCGTCTATCCCGATTCGCCGTCGGGTCCGCGGCAACGCCGGATCGAGCACCGGAGTCCGGTGCTGCGACATCGCCTCGTCGACGCCGAGGCGGGTCCCGAGGGGCTCCGCCGACAGATCGACGACTTCCTGCGCAGGCCTTTCGACCTCGAGTCCGAGTCGGGGTTCCGGGCCGCGGTCTTCGAACTCGACTCGGCCGAGGACCCCCACACGCATCTGGCGGCGGTGTTGCACCACATCGCGATCGACGGGTGGTCGATCCGGGTGCTGCTCACCGACCTCCTCCGCGCGTACGACGGCCAGCGGCTGTCGGTGCCCGCCGACGAGGCGTTCACGTACGCCGATTTCACTCAATGGCAGATCGCACGGCTCGGCGATCCGTCCGATCCGCACAGCAGATACGCGCGGGAGCTGCGGTTCTGGGCCTCGACCCTCGCCGATGCCCCCGGGCCGCTCCGGTTGCCGGGCAGCGTCGACCTCGACGGTGACGACCCCGATCTCCACGAGGCGGTACGAGGCGGCGCCACCGGGCGACTGTCGACCACCATCGTGGGGACCGATGCCCTGCACCAGACCGCGAAGACGTTGTCGGCGAGCATCTTCCAGGTCGCCCACGCCGCGCTCGCGACGGTGCTGGGGCAGTGGACCGGTGAGTGGGACCTGTTGATCGGCGTACCGGTGCACGGCCGGCTTGCGCCGGAGTGGGAGTCGGTGGTCGGCATGTTCGTGAACACCGTCGCACTGCGGACCGGCCTGCATCCGGACCTGACGATCCGCGAGGCCGTCGAGCGGGCACGCGATGCCGCCCTCGCCGCCCAGCCCCACAGCGAGGTCCCCTACGAGGACGTCGCCCGCACGGTCCGCCCCGACGGTCGGGCCGCGGGGGATCCGCTGATCTCGGTGCTGCTGGTCAACCAGGACGTCGTGCCCCAGTCGTCGGGCGAGGTCGTGCTCGCCGGTCCGTCGTCGAATCATCCGGGAACCGGGGCGGATTCCGTGGTGGCCACCCTGATCCCGGAGTTCACGGCCACGGTCGACGCCAAGTTCGACATCGAGGTCGTCCTCGCCGAACGGGACGACGAGTTGCACATCACCGTCGTGCACTCCGCAGCCGTCCCGGCCGACGTCGCCCGCACCCTGCTCGACGACTTCCGCAGATTCGTGCTCGCCGCCGCCGGCGACGCCGAGCAACCGTTCCCGGGGGCCACCGGTCCGCTGACCGAAGAATCTGTGGCGCAACGGTTGCCGGGAACGTCGAACGCTGGCCGGTCGCTGTCCGCGTCGTCGCTTCCGTCCTCGCGCGGAGCGTCCCCGACCTCGCTCGTCGTGGCGATCACCGAGGTGATGTCCGAGGTGCTGGAGGTGACGCCGGGGTCGGTGGGGGACACCGACGACTTCTTCACGCTCGGCGGGACCTCGCTGTCGGCCACCCGGGTGACCTCCGCTCTGGGGCGTCGTCTCGGCGTCCGCGTGCCCACCCGGTTGCTCTTCGAGAACCCAACCCCGGTCGCCCTCGCGCAGGCGGTGTCGGACCTTCCCGACGAGGAATCCGCCCGCGCTGCCTCGGCATCGGCGCCGATGGACGCGACGGTGTCGCACCGGACGGACACGGCCGTGCCCGAGACCGACCTCGGCGACCTGCCGCTCGCCCCGACGCAGCGTCGGATGTGGGTGGGCGCGCAGATGCTGGGCGCCGTGCCGATCTACGCGGTGCCCGTGGTGGTGCCCATCCCCGTCGGCACCGGTGAACCCGCCGTGATCACCGCCGTCGAGACGCTCGTCGACCGCCATCCGGCGCTGCGCACCCGGTATCTCGCCACCCCGGACGGGCCCCGACAGCGGGTTCTCGGGGCATGGCGACCGCCCCTGCAGCGGGTGAGCACGACCGAGCTCGCGACCGCCGCGGGCATCGGGATGCTCGGGGAGCCCTTCGATCTCACCGGCGAGCCGCCGGTTCGGGTGTGGCTGGTCACCGGCGACGACCAGCTCACCCCGGTGGCGGTCGTGATGGTCGCGCACCACATCGCGATGGACGGCGAGTCCGCCGCCATCGCGCAGCGCGAGCTCGGACTCCTCCTCGCCGGCCTCGAACTCGGTCCGGCACCGACCGGATTCGCGACGGTCGCCCGACAGATGGTGGCCGACGAAGAGCGGTCCCGGGCCGATCTGCTGGACTTCTGGCGTCGTGCTCTCGAGGGGCACAGCGGGGAACTCGATCTCGCGCAGCGACGGCCCGCCGTTCGTGACCTCCGGACCTCGACCATCGAGTATCCGCTGGCCGGCGATGTCGGACAGGCGGTGTCGTCGGCTGCGCGGCGGGCGCACGCGAGCGAGTTCCACATCCTGCACGCGGCCGTGGTGCTGGCCCTCGCGGTTCAGTCGGGGTCCGACGACATCGCCCTGGCCACACCGGCGTCCATGCGTCGCGACTCCGGCACCGCCGGCACGGTGGGCATGCTCATCTCCACCGTCGTGCTGCGCACCCGGGTCGTCCCCGGCATGACGGTCGGCGAGCTGATCGCACGCGTCCGCGACGACGACCTCGCGGCCCTCGATCACGCGGCCATCGCGTTCGACGATGTTGTCGCACTGATCGATCCGCCGCGCGTCCCCGGACGCCATCCGCTGGTGCAGGTCGCGTTCTCGCTCGCGGACCCGGCCGGCGCGCCGGAGCCGCCGATGTCGGATTCGGTTCCCGCGGACGCCGATTCGGACGACGCGTGGCTTTTGCCGCGCAGCGAGTTCGACATCCACGTCGTGGCGGTACCCGACGCGGGCGGCTGGCGGTTGCGTGTCGACCACGGCCGGGAACTGTTCGACGAGAGCGCGATACGCGCCCTCGGCGAGCGCCTGGTCGCGGCGGTCGCCGCGGTGGTCGGGGAGCCCGCGCGCCGCCTCGCGTCGATCGAACCGCTCACCGGCGCGGAGCGGCGCTTCGTCGCCAGCCGTGCGCGGTCGTCATCGGTGACGGGGGCCGAACCGCTGCTCGCCGAGCTCCTCACCGAAGCCGTCGCGACGTTCCCGGACCGTCCCGCGATCGCCGACGAGAGCAGGTCGCTCACCTACCGCGAGCTCGACGGCTGGGTGTCGGTGACCGCGCGCGCGTTGCGGCAGCGGGGCCTCGGCGCCGGCGACGCGGTGGCGGTGGTGGTGCCGCGGTCGATCGAGTCGGTGGTCGCGATCTGGGCGGTCAGCCGAATCGGCGGCGTGTGCGTACCGGTCGATGTCACCTACCCCGCTGCCCGGATCGATCATGTGGTCTCCGGTGCGGGCGCGAGTGTGCTCACGCCCGCCGACATACCCGGACGACCGACGGAACCGGTGGTGTCCGAACCGGTCACGCCGGTGTCACCGGACGCGCTGGCCTACATCATCACCACGTCGGGTACCACCGGCACCCCGAACGTCGTCGGCGTGACCCATCGCGGAGTCCACCGGGTGGCCTCGCTCGGAGACGTCGAACCGACCGACCGGGTCGGAATGGCCATCAGTCCCGGCTTCGACGCGACGTTCCACGACATGCTGCTGCCGCTCGCGGCGGGCGCGACCCTCGTGGTGGTTCCCGCCGGGATCGCCGGCGGAGACGATCTCACCCGGTTCCTCGACGACACGCGCGTCAGCGTCTTCACCGCCACACCGTCGGTGATCCGTACCCTCCGCCCGGCGGCCATCGGTGCGCTGCGACTGGTGTACATCGGCGGCGAGGCCCTGTCGGCCGATCTCGCCACGACGTGGTCGGAGCACGCACAGGTCCTCAACATCTACGGCCCGACCGAGACGACGGTGACGGTGTCCACCAGCGCCCACCGCCGGGGCGACCCGATCCGGCTGGGGCATCCGCGCCCCGGCATCGGTGCCGAGGTGCTCGATGCGCAGCTGCGCCACGTCCCGCCGGGCGTCGTGGGCGAGCTGTACATCGGTGGAACCGGAGTCGCCCGAGGCTATCTCGGCGACCCGGCGCTCACCGCCGCGAACTTCGTCGCCGGCCCCGGCGGCGGTCGGCGCTACCGGACCGGCGACCTCGTGCGGTGGGACCGCGACACCGGTGAGCTGGTCTACGTCGGCCGGGCGGACCGTCAGGTCAAGATCCGCGGGCAGCGGGTGGAGCCCGCCGAGATCGATGCGGTGCTCGTGCGGGCGGGCGCCGAACGTTCGGCGACGGTGTTGCGGCAGGGCCCGGTGGGACCGGCCCTCGTGTCCTACGTGGTGTCGCCGTCGGTGCCGGTCGCCGAGCTCCAGGCCGTGTGCCGGTCGTCGTTGCCGCGGCACATGGTGCCGAGCCGGATCGTCGCACTCGATGACCTGCCGCTCAGCGGTGCGGGCAAGATCGACACGAGACGGCTACCCGAGCCGATCTGGTCGGAGTCCCGGCGCGACCCCGAGAACGACACCGAGGCAGCGGTTCTCGAGGCCTTCCGCACCGTCCTCGGTCAGCCCGCACTCGGTCGCGATGCGGCGGGTCTCGACGCGGCCGACGGCGGTGCCGGGATACACGTCGGGATGGACGACGACTTCTTCGCCGCCGGCGGGCATTCGCTCGCCCTGCTGCAGTTGCGTGACGAGCTCGCCGCCCGGACCGGGCGCATCCTCGACGCGGCGGACCTGTTCAGCCACCGCACACCGGCCGAGGTCGCCCGACTGGTGGACGGGCCTGCCGGCGTGGAGCTTCCGGCGCAACGCGTCGTGTCCCTCTCACCGGACTCCTCGGCCCGGCGCCCGGAGGTCTGGTGTGTGCACACCGCGGCCGGCATCGTCGAACCGTTCCGGGTGCTGGGCGACTCCCTGCGATCGGCCTCGGTGTTCGGCCTGCAACTGCCTGAACTCGTACTCCCCGGCCGGGAACTCCCGCCGACGGTCGAGGGCATCGCGGAGCTGCACGTCGAGGCCATCCGGGCGACCCAGCCGCAGGGGCCGTACCGGCTCGTCGGATGGTCGGTCGGTGGTGTGATCGCCCACGAGATCGCCCGCCGGCTCGTCGAACTCGGTGAGGAGGTGGCGCTGCTGGTGCTGCTGGACCCCCGTACCCCGGCCGAACTCGGGACCGTGGACGACGAGGAGCTGCGCGCCGCGGACCACCCGCTGCGGGAGCTGGCCGAGCGGCACGACCCCGAGGCGGTGCGGCGTTTCGAGGGCCGGACGAGGAGTCTGGCCGCCGCGGCCCGCAGCTATGACCTGCGTCCCGTCGATGTCGGCAAGGTCGTCTACGTCGCGGCGCAGGACAACCCGGATCCGGAGAACTGGGTACGGGTGGTCGATCCGGGCGGAGTGGGGGTCGTCGACGTGATGCCCGCCGCCGCAACGCATGCGCAGTTGGGGCAGTCGGAAGTGATGGCGCGGGTGGCCCGCAGAATCGAGGAGGAATGGTGACCGGATCCGATCACACGGCGGCGCCGCCGATGTCGATCCTGTTCGTGTGTACGGGGAACATCTGCCGTTCGCCGATCGGCGAACGCGTGCTGACCGGTCTCGCCGGCCGGGCGGGTGTCCCCGTGACGTCGACCAGTGCCGGCGTCGGAGCGCTCAACGGCCAGCCCATCCATCCGCACGCTTCGGCCGTGTTGATCGAGAACGGTTACGACGCCGCAGGATTCGAGTCTCGGTATCTCCGTCCGCCGATGCTCGTGGAGTCCGACCTGGTGCTGTGCATGAGTCGCGAACACCGTGCCGCGGCGCAGCAGATGGCGCCGGCGCGGTGGAAGCGGGTGTTCACGCTGACCGAGTTCGCCGCACTCTGCGACCTCGGCGCGCTGCCGGAGATCATCGCCGGTCGCGGGCGCCTCGACCCCAACTCCGACCTGCTCGACATCGTGGACCCGATGGGCCGGCCGCGCGAGGACTTCGACCGCGTGTTCGCCGAGGTCGAGCCGAAGGTGACGGCGGTGGTCGCGTGGCTGGCGGCACAGGCCCCCTCATCCGCGACCGAGCGGGTCGCGGGGGAGGGCCGATGATCCGGCGGGTGGCGGGCAACCGCGTGGTCCAGATCGTCGCGGTCCTGCTGGTGCTGGTCGCGGCGGCCATGGTGTGGCTGGCGTACTCGGCGTTCCAGGTCCGCGACGACCTGGAGTCGGTGCGGGCGGATGCGAGCCGGGCCCGGGCCCTGATGCTCGACGGTGATCAGGCCGGTGCCCGGCAGGCCGCCGAGGCGGCGACCGCGCGCGCCCAGGACGCCGAGGACCGGAGCTCCGGCTTCCTGTGGTCGGCGGCCGCGGCCGTGCCGGTCGTCGGCTCGCCGCTGAAGTCGGTGCAGGAGATGAGCGACGCGGTGGCCGCGCTCTCGGGTGACGTGCTGGTGCCGGCCGCCGATCTCGCGACCGTGCTCGACCCGAATCGTCTGCGTACCGGGAACACCGTGAACCTGGCTCTGTTGCGCGAGGCCCAGCCGGCCCTGCAGTCGGTCGCCGAGAAGTCGGCGGAGGTGGCCGCGCAGGTCTCGGCGATCGAGCCGAGCTGGCTCGGCGTGGTGGCCGATGCCCGGGATCAGCTCGCCGAGCAGGTCGATGCCGCCGATTCGACGGTGCAGGCGACGAACATCGCCGCCCAACTCGTCCCGTCGATGCTGGGCGCCGACGGTCCCCGCAACTACTTCATGGCGTTCCAGACGCCGTCCGAGGCGCGCGGAACCGGTGGTCTCGTCGGCGGTTTCGCGGTGCTGAACGCGACCGGGGGCCGCGTGACGATACCCGAGCTCGGCGCCAATTCGGAGTTCCGCGACCCGGCGACCCCGCAGATCAACCTGGGGCCCGAGTACGACGCCGTCTACTCGTACTACCGGCCCTACACCGACTTCCGGAACGGCAACCTCAGCGCCCACTTCCCCGACGCCGCACAGATCTGGCTGGCGAACTGGCGGGCACAGACCGGCCGGCAGCTCGACGGGGCGATCGCGCTGGACCCGATCGCGCTGAAGTACGTCCTCGAGGTGGTCGGGCCGGTGTCGGTGGGCCGCGAGAAGATCACCGCCGACAACGTCGTCCCGATCACCCTGTCCACGGCCTATCAGCGCTTCGCCGACGACAACGCGGCGCGAAAAGATTACTTGCAGTCCATCTCCCAGGCCGTCGTGAACAAACTCGTCACGTCCGGCGGGAGTACCCGGGATCTGTTGGAGGCACTCGGCCGCGGTGTCCACGAGCGGCGGATCATGATCTACAGCACCGACGCCGACAACCAGCGGATCCTGGAGTCGACCAAGCTCGGGCACCAGATCTCCGACACCTCCTCGCCCTACCTGCAGGTGGCCGTCGGCAACGCGTCGGGGACGAAACTGGATTACTACCTCCGGCGTGAGATCAGCTACTCCTCGGGTGGATGTGACGGTGACACGCGGGAGTCGACGATCACGGTGAAACTCACCAACACGCTCGACACCACCGACACCACCGACTACGTCGCCGGGAACCTCGGCACCGAACTGTCGGTGAAGAAGGGCACCAACCTCGCCAACGTGGAGTTCCTGGCGACCAAGGGCGCGGTGCTGAAGGAGATGACCCTCGGCGACGGCGGCGCCTTCTACGTCGAGCAGACGCTGCACGGCCGCCCGTACTACTCGACCCGCGTGGGCATCGCGCCGGGGCAGACCGCCACGATCGTCCTCAAGATCGACGAGCCCACCTCGGCCCACGGCGACGCCGAGGTGCCGATCCAGCCGCTCGTCGACGACCCGACCGTGAAGGTCGACGTCCCCGCCTGCGGGGCCGATCAGTAGTAGTACGGGTAGTCGTCCCAGCGCGGGTCGCGCTTCTCGAGGAAGGCGTCGCGCCCCTCGACCGCCTCGTCGGTCATGTAGGCCAGGCGGGTGGCCTCGCCGGCGAAGACCTGCTGACCCATGAGGCCGTCGTCGGTGAGGTTGAACGCGAACTTCAGCATGCGCTGGGCGGTGGGGGACTTGCTGTTGATCCGGCGCGCCCATTCGATGGCGGTGGCCTCGAGGTCGGCGTGCGGGGCGACGCGGTTGACCGCGCCCATCCGGTGCATGGTCTCGGCGTCGTAGGCCTCCCCGAGGAAGAAGATCTCGCGCGCGAACTTCTGTCCGACCTGCTTGGCGAGATACGCGCTTCCGTAGCCCGCGTCGAAGGAACCCACATCGGCGTCGGTCTGCTTGAAGCGGGCGTGCTCGGCCGACGCGAGGGTCAGGTCGCAGACGACGTGCAGGGAATGCCCGCCGCCGGCCGCCCAGCCGTTGACGACCGCGATGACGACCTTGGGCATCGTCCGGATGAGGCGCTGGACCTCGAGGATGTGCAGGCGCCCGCCCTCGGCCCTCACCCGTGCCGCGTCGACGGTGTCGGCGCCGGCCGCTGCGACGTCGTCGTCGTGCGACGTGGCGTACTGGTAACCGGAACGTCCGCGGATGCGCTGATCGCCGCCGCTGCAGAAGGCCCATCCGCCGTCCTTGGGGCTCGGTCCGTTGCCGGTGAGCAGGATGGTGCCGATGTCGGGCGAACGCCGCGCGTGGTCGAGGACGCGGTACAGCTCGTCGACGGTGTGCGGACGGAAGGCGTTGCGGACCTCGGGGCGGTCGAATGCGACGCGCACGATGCCGTGCTCGCGCCCCTCGCCGACATGGCGGTGATAGGTGATGTCGGTCAGATCGTCGAAGCCGGGCACCGCCGCCCACGATGACGGGTCGAACGGCTGGTCGGCGGGTCCCTGGGTTTCTGACGTCGCAGTCATGGGGTCAGCCTATCGACGCCGCCTCCGCCGAACCCACCGTGCCCGACGCCGTACGGATTGGTGGGCGGAGGTCACGAAGTCGACACAGCTTCGACGCGGATTGCATTCAAGTATTGGATGGCGGTCCGCCGTCGGGTCGAACATCACCGAAATCTCAGTTTGGGGTGATTAGCTGTACGTATGGCTGTATGGGGGTGGATTCTGATCATCGGGGGCGCGTGGTGTGTCGTGTCCGCGGCGGTCGCGGTGATCGTCGGGAGGGCGGTCCGGATCCGAGACGAGAAGGAACGCGGGCCGCGTGGGGTGCCGGATTACATACCGGAGTCCACGCGGCGGCTGGCTCGTGGAAAGGTCTGCGTCGATCTCGCCGAACATCGTCGCGGCGCCGGGAGCGCTGCGAGCGGGTCGTTCGATCACCGGCACACCGACACCGACTAGGTCGCGGCACCGTTGCCTCTTATACGGTTGACCGGTGACTGAAGCGAACGATCGCGCCGTCGAGACCGTCGAAGAGGATCCCCACGAAGGGGGTTTCCGGGCTCATACGGCCATCACCACCGAGCGTGGCGGGCCCCGCTACGGTGAGTTCAGCGAGCAGGTCCGCCTGCTCATGGACAACGCTCGCTACGCCTGCCCGGACGACGCGCTGGTCGACGACCTCATTGACCGGCTGGCCGCCGTCAACGAACGGCTCGCCGAAGTCCGGATCGACGAATGGCATTCGCCGGCCGGCACCCGCATCGACCTGCCCTCACGGGGCAACATCACCCTGCCGCCCTACGTCGTCACCGAGGTCGGCGACACCGGGGTCGTCGCCGAGCTGACGTTCCGCGACTTCCATCTCGGCGGAAACAACGCCGCGCACGGGGGACAGGTGGCCGTCGCCTTCGACGACGTGGGCGGCTTCGCGTCGGCGGTCGCGATCCAGCACGTCAGCCGGACCGCCTACCTGAACGTGCAGTACCGGTCCATCACGCCCCTGAACACCCCGCTGCGCATCCACGCCTGGGCGGAGCGTGTCGAGGGCCGCAAGGTCTTCGTCAGGGGCACCCTGCACCACGGCGATCGCCTCTGCGCCGAGATGGATGCGCTGTTCATCAAGCTCAACCCCGGCCAGCCCTAGTCCCGCCCTTTCACGAGCCCGTGGGCAGGCGCCGGCTCACCACCGACGGCGAATCCGCGCGCGACAGCCGCAGCACGATGGTGGGTGCCTCGTCGGCGTCGAGCGGCCACGTGTCGAGCATCTCGCGGCGCAGGGCGGCCAGTTCGTCGCCGTGATTGCTCGACAACCCGCGCGCGGTCTCGTCGTCGCCGGCATAGAGGAACGTCGGCGTCATCGGATGCACGTCGTAGCCGAGCCGCTCGGCGGCGACCCACAACTGCTCCGCCACGATCCCGCCGCGCAGATAGTCCCCGGCGGATGTGCCCCGCTGCACCAGCACCAGCACCGCGGACGACGACGCGACCCGGGAGCCGGCGTCGGCGCCGAGCGCGGTGCCGCCACCCCATTCGTCGAGCAGGGCCATCACGTCGGCGCGGCGCAGCACGTCGAACATGCCCGCCATGGCCGGTGGCAGGTCGAGCGAGGCGACGTCGATGCCCTCGGCGGCGGCCGGGTCGTCGGTCAGCTCCTCGAACATCTCGCCGTGCAGCTCCGGCGTCAGGAACCGGGCGCGATCCGAGCGGGAGATGATCGATGCATAGCGGTCGATGTCCGCGCGGTCGGTGAGCGCCAGCAGGCGGGTCCGGTCGCTGGTGGCGGCGTCGCGCAACCGGGCGACGTCGTCGTCCGACGGCGGGGACCCGTCCCCGACACCGCGTCGGGTTCCGCGAGCGAGCAGCGCGCTGAGTTCGGCCTCCGCCTCCGGCGACCGTGAACCGGTGTCGAGGCCCTTCAACCGGGCCCGACCGGCGAGGGTCTCGGCGTCGTCGACGATCTCGATGTCGTCGAGCACACCACGCGCGGTCGCCGCGATCCGTGCGTTGTACAGCGCCGCGCCCACCGCCACCGCGGACGCCCGGTGTCCGACATCCAGGGTCGAGGTACGCGTACGGTCCAGAGTGATGGTGACGGCATCCTCGTCGGCGGTGATCTGCCACGGCTGCTGGTTGCCCGCCGACGGCGCGCGCCTCGCGGCGTGCAGGACGAGCTCGAGGTCGGTCATCGCCTCGACGGGCGGTTGCTCGTTGGGTGGCAGCGGTTCGGGTGCCGCCGCCGTCTGCCGACCACCATCCGGCAGAGCTGTCCCGATCGGGTCCTCGAGACCGTCGAGCCACGAGTCGCGATCGAATCGGACCCGTCCCGAGCGCAGGGGCTTGCCCTGGACGAGGCGCCGAACCGCCGCGGCCACCGTGGCACCGCCCAGCAGGACATCGCCGCCGAGTTGCGGCCAGGCGGTGACCGTGTGGCCGAGCTCGATGGCCGACGCCGCCATCGGCGCGGTGACCTTCGTCGGCTCGAGCACCCGAACGGCCAGTGGGGTCAAGGACGCGCGGTCGAGTCCGACGAGATCCTCGATCCGCAGATCGCCCGCCAGACCGTGGAAAAGAGGCCGGTCGGGTTCGAGGTCGAACCTCTCGACATCGAGAGTGCCGCCGTCACTGGTTTCCATCAGGACGGGGATTCCGCGCGAACGGCACTTCTCGCGGACGAGCACCTTCACATCGAAGGAATCACATTCTTCGACGACGAGATCGAGGCCGTCGAGGAATTCATCGATGTTCTCGGTTGTTATTCCGTCGGAGTATACGGCGGTTGTGAGATAGGGATCGATCTCAGAAATCCGCCGCGCGGCAATCACCGCCTTGTTGTCATGAATATCCATGAGCGTGGCCGGAATTCGATTCATATTTGTCAGTTCGAGTTCGTCGAAATCGGCCAGACGTAATTCGCCGGCAAGTCCTTCGAGCGCGAGGGTGAGCGATATCGCATGTCCCACACTCAAACCGACGATGCCGATCCGGAGGTTGCCGGCGGCGCTCTGCTGTGCGGCGGTCAGCTTGTGTCGGTTGCGGTCGAGCCGGAGTCGTCGGAACGTGCGCGGACCGGGGATCTTGACGAGGGCATTACGCCAGGGGAAGTGCACGAAACGCGGCGCCTCGTCCCACAGCGCGGCCTCCGGGGGCGGGAGGAGTTCGTCGAGTGCGCGGCCCGCGCGTTCGGTGATATCGGACACAATCAGCGAGGGTTCGGCGGTCAACTCGGCGGGTAGTTCACCCGGTGAGTAGAGGGTGGCGGCGGCGTCCGGCGGCGTGTGCATACGCCCATGGTGTCGCAGGAGATTGCGCGACGCCAACCGCCAATGAGGCGGTTCGGTTAAAAGAAGTGCGCTTGTGGGAGTGCATAAATGCCGCCCTGTGGCAGCATTACACGCGGGGTCGGGGGAGATCTCGTCTCTAAATTTCCTAATTCCTGGAAGGGAATACTGCGATGAATAAGATGACAACTACCAATGATGTGGTCCGCACCGGCATGCTGCGATCGGTCGCGCCCGAAACCGGGACGGAGTACTCGGTGGTCGTGGCCAGCCCGCGGTCCGAACCCGCCCTCTGGCACGAGTACCTCGCCGGCGCGGACGCCTCATACCACCGTCACGGGTGCGCCGCCGCGCTCGAATACGACGAGGTCGCCGGCGGCGAGGGCACGGCGATGTTCTTCGCGGTGCTCGACGCCGAGGGCAAGGTCGTCGGCGGACTGCGGGTCCAGCCACGGTTCGAGGCGGCCGCGCAGTCGCATGCGCTGGTCGAATGGGCCGGCCAACCCGGTCAGGTCCAGCTCGTCAATGCCATCGAGGAACGTCTGCACGGCGGCATCGTCGAGGTCAAGACGGCCTGGGTGGACGAGCGCTCGTCGATCGCGGGCTCGGTCGCCGGTCAGTTGTCGCGGCTGGGACTGGTCATCATGGAGATGTCCGGAGTCGATGCCATGATGGCGACCGCGGCCGACCACGTCCTGCGGCGCTGGCAGTCCGGTGGCGGGCGTGTCGACGAGTCGGTGCCGGCCACCCCGTTCCCGGACGACCGCTACCGCACCCGGCTCATGTGGTGGGATCGTGCCCGCCTGAACAGCCTCACCAGCCCGGAGACCTGGCAGCGGATGCGCCGGGAGGCCGACGCCCTGCAGGCGGTCACGACTCAGCGTCCGCTGGTCCGGCTGTCGATGTCGACGAAGTCGGCCGGGCGCCGGTAGAAGACCTCGTACAGGCTCGCCGACGGCGGTGACACCGTCCGCTCGGCGTCGGCCGCATGCGCACTGGGTGCGCCATCGTCCCAGATCACCGCGTCGATGGACTCGATCACCGTGGTGTCCCGGCCGTTCTCCTTGGCCTGGTACACGCAGGCATCTGCCTGACCCAGGAGGTTGCCGATCACGTCGTCGGTGGACGAGGCGGTCTCGTAGCGGCCGGAGACGAGATCGTCACCCGCGAGGCGCAACGGCGCGCAGACACCACCGACGCTGATCGTCACCGGCGCGGCGGCGGCCACCGCTGCCCGAAGACGTTCGGCGCTGAGCCAGAGTTCGTCGGCGTCGTGGACCACGTGGAACATGAGGAATTCCTCGCCGCCGTAGCGGCAGACCTCCGAACCGACGGGCGCGTGCTCACGGATGGCCGCCGAGGCCGCCAGCAGTACGCCGTCGCCGGCGAGGTGACCGTACTGGTCGTTGATCTTCTTGAAGTGGTCGACATCGAGCAGCAGGATGCCGATCCACCCGGTCGACGAGCGTGCGGCCGAGAGGAGTTGTGAGGCGCGGATCAGGAAACCGCGACGGTTGAGCAGGCCGGTCAGCGGATCGATTCCGACCAGACGGGTCTGCTGATCGAGCACGGCCTCCATCGACTTGCGCAGTGCGACCACGAGGAAGACCGGCACCACGATCAGACCGAGCATCGCGCCGAAACTGATCAGGTAGGCGGGCAGCGAGGGAGAGGTGACCGCCAGGACGAAGGCGGCGCACACGACCGCGAGTGCCAGATGGGACAGGATGAGCCGGGTCGTCGCCGAGATGGCGCCGATCGCCGGGATGACCGCGACGATCGCGAGGACGAGCGCCGACGAACGCGGCGAGGCGAGGATCATCGACGTCCCACAGATCCCGACTATGCCCAGGCCGCCGAGGAACGCGAATTCGAGATCGGTCAGCCGTGCGCGGATGGCCGTCACCGCGAAGACGACGGCGATGAACGACCAGATGGTCAAGAGGATCGGCATCCCGCCCGGGTAGAGGGTCTCCGGAGCGAGCACGCTGATGACCGGTAGCGGGATGACACCACCGGTGCTGATCAGCGTCGCCATCGACCGGGCGTCGTAGCGACGGAGCACCCTTCTGATCAACGCCATCAACCACGACCGCTTTCCGTCGGCGGCTGTGGGGGCAGCCGCTTGTTCGCCGAGATTCGCATTAAAGCCACTGCGACCGCATTGGCGGAAATCGCGCAATCTTTCCTGTCCTACGCATAGGCAATGAAAGCACCTTACCAGCAGTTTTGCGGTCGCTCCCGAAATCGTTAGCAGACCTGCCGAGAATAGTCGCGAAACGGCGCGCGCGCCGGTCCGGGCCCTCTCGAACATCACATAAGAAAGCAATGTGTCCCCTCGCCGGGCCGGGTCGGAAAAACCCGCCGACGGTTTCGTCGCCACTGCCCGGCGCTTGTGAGAACAGTCATATCGCCCGGACCGGACCCCCGACCCGGGTCGACTCGCCCGCCTTCCGGAGAACAGGCCGGCTGAGTAGAATCAGCCGATGGAGAACTGCGGCGCCCGCGCCGCCTGGGGGGATCGGATTCAGCGAATGACGTCGTGTTGACGGTCGGCACCTCGGTCATCGCCGTGTCGGTCGACCCGTATCACCGAGCAGTGGTCGCGTATGGCTACGAGGCGTCGGCCGCGGCTTCTGAACGGTTCATCGAGCAGGTGCTGATGCCCATCAGTCCGCGGGCTCGATTCCACCGGCGATCGGACTTCTACTGGCTCATCTACCTCCCGTGGACCGGCGCCGGTGACGACGAACTCGGACGCAACGCACTGATCGAGGCGGCCCGCACCAAACTCGGCGCCCACACCGTGAGTGATGGCGATCGCAGCTGGTTCCTCGACGTGTGCATGGGTGTCGCCGTCGGCGACGAGCAGCTCGAGGCGAGTTCCGAGGACGATCTGGTCCGCCATGCCGACGCCGCGCTGTGTATCGCGCTCAGCAGCCGGCGGGCCGTCGTGTTCGCCTCTCCCACGATGCAGCGTCACATCCGGGCCGAGGTCGATCTCGCCGGGTGGCTGACCAGGTCGGTCGAGCGTGACTTCTCCGTCTTCTATCAGCCGATCGTCGCAGTCGGCGACCGCCGGGTCGTCGGGTATGAGTCCCTGCTCCGGTGGCACACCGAACTCGGTGTCCTCGCTCCGGACGCGTTTCTCTCTGTGGCCGAAGGAATCTCGCTGCTGGCGCCCATCGGACGGCATGCGATCGGCGAGGCCATCCGGGACCTGTCGGGCGAGATCACCCGCAAAGTCGGCGCGACCACGTTCGTCTCGCTCAACCTGTCCGGGCAGCAGCTGTGGGACGACGGGCTCGTCTCCTACGTCGCCGGTCTGATCGACGGACACGGCGTGGACCCGTCGAGGGTGTGGGTCGAGGTGCGCGAGGACCAGGCGATCCGGGTGGACACATCCGCCTCGCGGGCGATCGACGCACTGCACGATCTCGGCTGCACGATCTGCATCGACGACCTGGGCGCCGGGTTCTCGGCGCTTCGCTACGTCCGGGACCTCCCGGTGGATGTGCTGAAGGTCGACCGGACCCTCATCGCGCAACTGGCCGACAGCTCCCCGGACCGCGCCGTCGTCCGGGCGATCGGCGAGATGGCCGCGGCCACCGGGGTGAAGATGGTGGCCGAGGGCATCGAGTCCGAAGAGGTACTTCCGATACTGGAGGAGTTCGGCTTCGACTACGCCCAGGGCTACCTGTTCGGCCGGCCCGCGCCCCTCGCGGACCTGTTCGGATCTGATTCCTGAGGGTCGCTCCCGGCCGGAATGCGTGGTGAGCGAGCCGCACCGCACCCTGAGGTGTGAGGAGCGATGACTCGCTTCGCTCACACCTCAAGGGGGGCAAGGGATCACCTGCGTTCAGCGGGCGGCGGTCACGTGACCGTTCCGGTCTCGATCGCTTGTGGCCGGCCGGAACTCTCCACCTCGATCCGCCGCGGCTTGGCCTTCTCGGCGACCGGGATCGTCACGGTGAGGACGCCGTTGTCGTAGCGCGCCGAGATCGCCGAGCTGTCGATGGCGTCGCCGAGGGTCAGCTGGCGGCGGTAGGTTCCGGAGAATCGTTCGCTGGTCAGCCACTGCACGCCGTCGTCGGATGGCGTACTCCGCTGGGCGGACAACGTCAGGACGCCGTTGTCGACACTCACGTCGATGGAGCCGGGATCGGCGCCCGGCAGATCCGCGACGAGTAGATAGTGATCCTCGACCTTGTACAGGTCCAGAGGCATGAAACGGGGAGTGCGGGCGGTTCCGGCCGCTGAACCGGTCATCATGCCTCGGGTCCAGGCATCCATGTCGGAAAAGGGATCGAAACGAAGCACAGCAGTTCACCTCCTGTTCTACAAGGCTGCTCGCCACCCGTCAGACGAGCAGTTCATCGCTGTACTGCCAACGAAGATAGCACCGGATCCCGGGCTCGTCTAGCACTCCAGGGGTGAGAGTGCCAGAAAATTTCAGACCGCGGAAACGACACCGCCCGGCCGCGAGTTCGACTGTGCCGGTAGTGGTCCCGGAATGGCAGGGACAACCCGGAGCGGGGTCGAACGGCGCGGTCGGGCGTCGTCGGATGAGGGTTTGATCAGTCCGTGAGCTCGGTGGCGTCGATGGTGAAGCCGGCGTTGCGCAGGCGGTCGACGAGGGCGTCGCCCATCGCCACCGCCGTGGTCAGGACCCCGGAGCGTTTGGGGAGCCGGTCGCGGTCGAGGGCCAATGCCAATGCGCTCTCGGCGAGCATCACCGCGGTGGCCTTGTATCCGGGGTCGCCCTGGGCGCGCATCCGGGCCCGGTAACGACGGCCGGTGGTGGTCCGCGTGAATGTGTCGACCACGAAATATCCGCTGTCACGGGCCTTTTCGCTCGGTCCGTCACCGGGTTTCGGCAGCACGCGGTCGAGGACCCGACGCGTGGGGCCGAAGCTCATCGCCCCCATGAACGCGCCGGTGCCGACCGCGACCGCGCCGGCGAGCAGGGTCGACACCGCGGGGACGCTGCCCACGCTCATCGTCTCCGCGTAGTGGAAGTTCTTGCCATAGGCGTTGTCCAGCAACGCATTCGACCTACGGACGATCCGGGTGTTGTGCGCGGCCATGAAGAAGGGGGCGAGCGTGCCGCGCAGCGACGGGTCGACCTTCTTGGCGTTGATGATGGACAGGTCGCTCGGTTCGTCGGACAGGCTGACCCGCGGCACGTCGCCCGGGCCGCCCGAGAGTGCCTGCGGGTTGAGCATCAGCCGCCGCGACTGCGCGTTGCGTGCCTCCTCGGCGATGACCCGCATGGAGTCGATCGTGCCGCCGGAGATCCCGCCGCGGAACGAGGCGACGACGAGGGTGGTGTCGGTCATCTCGCCGGCGGCGTCGTCGGAGACCTTCTTGTACAGCGCGTAGGTGGTGATGTCGGACGGTACGGAGTCGAAGCCGCAGGAGTGGACGATGCGTGCCCCGGAGGCGGCGGCGACGTCGTGGACCTTGTCGATGGAGTAGCGGACGAACGGGACCTCGCCGGTCAGATCGACGTAGTCGGTGCCGGCGGTGGCCGCCGCCACCACGAGGGCCTCGCCGTACTTGAGGTAGGGACCCACGGTGGTGCAGACGACCTGGGTGCGCGCGACCATGGCGTCGAGCGCCGCGGGCGACTCCGCGTCGGCGATGATCAGCGGCCAGTCGTGCGCTCGCAGCGGCAGTCGTTTGCGGGCGTCGGTCAGCTTCGACTCGTTGCGTCCCGCGAGTGCGATCTTCGTGCCGATGGGCGCGTGATCGGCCAGATACCGCGCCGTGAGTTCACCGACGAAGCCGCTGGCGCCGTAGACCACGACGTCGAATTCGCGACCGTGCCCGGTGGATCGGTTGTCGGGAGTGGATGTGCTGTCGATGTTCGATTCCCCGCTCATCTCCCCGACTTTACGTGGGACGCGGGTCACACGTAACCGCCGACCGGTCCGGAACGCTCACGGCGACCGCCGCGCGGCGAGACGGGCCGCGAAGGGCGCCACGAACAGCATGAGCAGCACGCGCAGGATCTGGGCGGCGACGACGAAGGCGACGTTCCCGCCGGCCCCGGTGGCGGCGGCGAGCACCGCGTAGATACCGCCCGGTGTCGTCGCCAGATAGCAGTCGAACATCGACTCGCCGGTCCATGCCGAGAGCACCACGCCCAGAAGTGCGCATCCGGCCCCGATGACGAGGATCAGCACCATCGCGAGGGGTAGGACGCGGCCGATCGCACGCAGGCGCGGCATCGTGAAACCCAGACCCGCCTGCCATCCGATCACCGCGTAGGCGACGGCGAGCAGGGCGGGGGAGACCTCCGCGGGACCGGCGATCCCGGTCAGCTCGGCCACGGTCGCCAGCGCCAGCGGACCGAGCAGACCGGCGGCGGGCATGCGCAGCAACCGGCCGAGCGGAATCCCCACGCCGAGGCACACCGCGAGCAGCAGCAGGCCCCAGGCCTGACCCTGCAGGCTTTCCGCCGACCACGCGTCGGCGCCAGGCGTGACCGCGTCGCCGTCGGCGCCGAACACGAGGGAGGCGACCAGCGGGATGGTGACGGTCACCAGCGCGACGCGCAGGTACTGGATGACCGCGACCATCCGCTCGTCGCCGCCGAATTCGCGGGTCAGCGCCACCAGTCCGGACGCCCCGCCGGCGACGAGCGCCAGGGAGCCGGTCAGCGGATCGACGTCGCGGCGCAGTCCGAGAAGGGCGCCGCATGCGATGGAGATGACGAGCGTGCCCAGACCGATGACGAGGACCGGGAACCACGACGACCCGAGGCCGCTGATCGTCTCCGGCTCGGCCATCGTGCCGATGAAGACCCCGAGGACGCCTTGCGACGCCACGAACGCCCACCGCGGGACGATCGGGTCGTCGGAGTCGTCGGAACCGGTATGCGTCGGTCCGGGTGCCCGGCCGGCGATCGCGAGGGCACCTGCGACCACGAGGCCTGCGAACAGGGCCGCGGCGTCGACGTCGAACACCTCGAGCACCAGCGTCGCGACCGCGGTGAGGAGTACCAGCACTGTCCAGCGACGCACTGGGTCCACCCTAGGCCCGCCGCCGGGAGCGGGGCGAATCGAGCGGGTCGAAGGTCAGGCGGGGCGGGCGGTCCCGAGGCTCAACGCGCCGAACGGCTTCGGGACGCCCGGCTGATAGAACTCGTCGACGGGTTCGAGTGCGAAGCCGGCGGCGGTCAGTTCGGCTCGCACGTCGCGGGTGAGATGGCAGCCGCCCGCGACGCGCTTCTGGATCGGCTCGAGTCGCCGCTGCCATCGGCGGACGCGGGAGTCCGGTGCGCGGCCGTGTTCGAGGAATGCAAGCCGGCCGTCGGGGCGCAACACTCGTCGGAGCTCGCCGAGCGCCGCCCTCACATCGGGGATGGTGCACAGGGTGAAGGTGGTGAGCGCGGAGTCGAAGGAGTCGTCGTCGAAGGGGAGTCGTTGGCCGTCGAGTCCGGCGCGTTCGATGGGCACCGGTGAGGCGGCGACGCGTTCGGCGGCCATCGACCAGCCGACCGCGGACGGTTCGACCGCCGCGACCTCGCTGAGCGCGACCGGGTAGACGCCGACGTTGAGGCCCGAACCGAATCCGATTTCGACCATCCGGCCGGACAACGGGGCGCAGGCCCGCGCTCGCAGCGGTGTCAATGCGGCCATGCCGCAGGTGCGTTCGATGAGGTGCGGCAGGACTCGGTCGTCGTAAAAGCCCACGTGACGAGGGTAACGCCGCTCCCCGCCGCGATGTCGAAACTCGGGTTTACCTAGTCTTGTGGGATGAACCGACCGGCCCAGAACGCCCCGGGGCCCAACCCGTCCACGCTGCAGGCCCGGGTCATCGTCGACGAGATGATCCGCGGCGGTGTCCGTGAGGCCGTCCTGTGCCCGGGATCGCGCAATGCGCCGCTCGCCTTCGCTCTGCACGCCGCCGATGCCACCGGGCGTCTCCGGCTGCACGTGCGGATCGACGAGCGGTCGGCCGGGTATCTGGCGCTCGGGCTCGCGGTGTCGTCGGGGCAGCCCGTGCCCATCGTGATGACCAGCGGCACCGCCGTCGCGAACATGGGACCGGCCGTCTTCGAGGCGAACTACGCGCGGGTGCCGCTCGTCGTCGTCAGTGCCAACCGTCCCTATGAGCTCCTCGGCTCCGGCGCCAATCAGACCGTCGAACAGTTCGGCATCTTCGGGACCCAGGTGCGCGCGGCGATCAGTCTCGGTCTCGCCGAACAGGATCTCGACACCAACAGTCAGTGGCGGTCGGCGGTCGGCCGCGTGCTGGCCGCCGCGCGTGGCGCCCGTACCGGCAATGCCGGCCCGGTGCAGTTCGACATCCCGCTGCGCGAACCGCTGGTCCCCGACCCGGACGAGCTCGCCGGCGCCGACCCGACGAGTGACCTCGGCGCCTTCTCCGGCCGGCCCGGGGGACTGCCCTGGACGCAGGCGCCCGTCGGCCGGCTCGATGTTCCGCTGCCCATCGACCTGTCCCTGGACACCGTGGTCGTGTCGGGGCACGGATCGGGCGTCCATCCGGGTCTGGCGGGGGTCCCGACGGTCGCCGAGCCGACGGCTCCGCGTGCGACGACGCCGCTGCATCCGCTTGGCCTCGGCTCGGTGCGGCCCCAGCAGGCGATCATCTGCGGCCGGCCGACGCTGCATCGCGGGGTGTCCCGCCTGCTCGCCGACCCCGAGGTCCGGGTCTACGCACTGACCACCGGGCCGCGCTGGCCGGACGTCTCCGGCAACGTCTACGCGACCGGGACGCGCATCGAGGTCGTCGGCGAACCGCGTGAGGACTGGCTCAAGGAGTGCGCGGCGGTCCAGGAACGCGTGGCGTTCGCCGTGACCGCCGAACTCGACGAACCGGGGCCGGCGACCGGACTCCACGTCGCACGTGCGGTCGGCGACGCCATGGCCGCGGGTGACCAACTCGTCGTCGGGGCCAGCAACCCGATCCGCGACATCGCCCTGGCCGGTCGGATCGCCGACGGCGTGCGGGTCCTGTCCAACCGCGGCGTCGCGGGTATCGACGGCACCAACTCGACGGCGATCGGTGCCGCGATGGCGCTCGACCGGGAGCGGGCCGGCGCGCGGACCATCGCGCTGATGGGTGACCTGACGTTCGTGCACGACGCGACCGGTCTGGTCGTCGGACCCGGGGAGCCGCGCCCGTCGTCGCTGCGGATCGTGGTCGCCAACGACGACGGCGGCGGCATCTTCGGCCTGCTGGAACAGGGCGATCCGCGGTACAACACCGGGGTCTACGCGGGAGCATACGAACGGGTCTTCGGCACACCTCACCGCACCGACATCGCGTCGATGTGCGCGGGTTTCCACATCCCGCATCGGCGGGTCACCGTCGGCGAACTGGGTGCGGTGCTGGCGCAGGACCCGGTGTCGGGCGGTATCGAGGTCGTCGAGGTCGCCACCGACCGGGAGCGGCTGCGAGCCGTGCACGCGGCGATCGCGGCACGTCTGCGGTGACGCGGCGGCGGTGACACGGCAGCGGTGGTCGGGGCACGAACCGCCCGATCGATGCCCGCTAGGCTGAACGGCATGAATCCGGTGATCCAGCGACGCGTGCAGCTCGGTCTGCTCGTCGTCGGCGTCACGATCACCTTCATGGCGCTGACCCTGATCGCCGGGTGCTTCAAGAACGACTCGACGATCGAGGCGAGCAAGGCGACCGTGATGGCCGAGGTCGTCTCCGTGGACAGCCTGCATGCCGCGGTGAACTTCCAGACGCCCGACGGATCGTTCCACAGCCCGCGCTTCGGGTTGCTGTATCCGACGGAGCTGAGTGAGGGGCAGCGCATCAGCGTGGACTACGCGGTCTACAACCCCGATCTCGCACGCCCGACCGGTCGCACCGCGGTGCTGTCGATCATCCCGGCCCTGTCCGTGGTGGTCGGGGCGTGGCTGGTCGTCGGCCTGCTGATGGTCGCGGTCGCGGAGTTCAGCCGGCGCTGGGCGCGACGCGACGAGCCGGACGAGCCGGATGCCGTTGCGGCCGAGGGAGACACGGCCGAGCGCGACGCGACGGTCAGCCCGGGATCACCCTGAGGGTTTCGCCGGTGGCGACGATCGCCTCGTCGTCACGCAGGAACTGCAGCCGGTGGCCGGCACCGAACAGTCTCCGCGTCGCCTCGACCGGGCCGCGACCCCCGACCGTGCCCTCCGCGTGCGGGATCACCGTGACCCCGACGAGCCCGAGACCTTCGGTCGAGGTCAGGGGAGCTGCTTCGGCGGGATCGTCGAGAAGTGCCAGCGGCGCGATGTCGGGGCCCACCACCGCGGCGCCGGCACTGACCCCGATGTAGGGCAGGCCGGCTCGTACCGCGTCGACGAGCACACGGTCGGCGCCGGCCGCCCGCAGCGCGCCGAGCAGGTGAAAAGTGTTGCCGCCGGCGACGAAGACGGCATCGACCTCCCCGAGTCGCCGGGCGAAGGCAGTCGTGCCGGATGTTTCCGGGTCGAGCCCGGTCACCTCGTATCCCTGCTGACGTAGCGTGTCCCGCTCGAGGTCGAGCCACGCGTGATCGGGATAGATCGACGACGCGGTGGGCAGGTAGCCGATGCGGCAACCCGGCCCGGTGAGCGGCGTGAGGAACCCCGGCACGGGGGTGAGCCAGCGGCTCAGCAGGAGCAGGTGGGTGTCGGCCACCTCTCCACTGTGCCCTGGTGCGCGGGCAAGGAGGTGTTCACCCCGAATTGGGCGGGCCGACACGTCCTGGAGTGCGGGCCGGTCACGTCCACGGTCGACCATCGTGCTCATGCGCGTCGCGATCGTCGCCGAGAGCTTCCTGCCCCAGATGAACGGGGTGGTCAACTCCGTCCTCCGGGTTGTCGACCATCTCGAGTCCACCGGGCACACCGCCGTCGTCATCGCACCCGACACCCCGCGCGGCGAGCCGGGCGGGCCGCGGCTGGTCGGCCGCCGGACCCCGGTGCACCTGCTGCCGGCCGTGCAGGTGCCGCGGGTGACCTCGCTCCCGGTGGGAGTGCCGTCGCCGCTGCTGTACCGCACCCTGCGCGACTTCGAACCGGACGTGGTGCACCTGGCGTCGCCGTTCGTGGTGGGTGCCGCCGGCGCGCTCGCCGCCCGAGCGCTCGGCGTGCCCGTGGTGGCCGTGTTCCAGACCGATGTCGCCGGATTCGCCGCGTCCTACCGGCTGGGTGCGGTGGAGAAGCTCGCGTGGCGATACACGCGCCGGTTGCACGAGATGTGCGACCTCACCCTCGCGCCGTCGACGGCGACGTTGGAGGTACTCGCCGCACACGGCGTGCCGCGGCTCGCGCGGTGGGGCCGCGGGGTGGATGTGGGGCTCTTCTCGCCGGACAAGCGCGACGCGTCGCTGCGCGCGGAGTGGCTGGGGTCGAGAGCACACGACGACGCCCTGATCGTCGGGTTCGTCGGACGGCTCGCTCCGGAGAAGCACGTGGAGCGGCTCGCCGGGCTGTCCGGGGTCCCGCGAGTCCAGCTGGTGATCGTCGGCGACGGTCCCGAGCGGGACCGGCTCGAACGTGTCATGCCCGATGCGGTGTTCACCGGTGAACTGCGCGGTGAGGCCCTGGCGCGCGCGTATGCCGGCTTCGACGTGTTCGTGCACGCGGGCGAACACGAGACGTTCTGCCAGGCCATCCAGGAGGCGATGGCCAGCGGGCTGCCGGTGATCGGTCCCGACGCGGGCGGCCCGCGCGACCTGGTCTCGGCCTTCCGGACCGGATACCTGCTGGAGGTCGCGAGCTTCGCCGACACGCTCCCCTCGATCGTCGAGTCACTGCACGACGAGTCGGTGCGAGCGGCCTTCGGCCGCGCGGCGGTGCAGGCCGTGCGCGCCCGCACGTGGCCGTCGGTGTGCGCGGAGCTGGTGAACCACTACGCCGCCGTGACCGGTGGTGGGGTCGTGACCGAGGTGGGGCGGCCGGCCTGAGGTGCGCCGGGCCGCTCCTTCGGCGACGAACCTCACGGCAGTCCGACCCGCGCCGCCCGGTAGCGTGATCGGCATGTCATCGACGGGCGCGACACCACCGGAACGAGCGAGTCTGGGCCGGGCGAGCCTGGCGAAGGACCCGGCCGAGGTCGCGGCGATGTTCGACGGCGTCGCACGGCGCTACGACCTCACCAACACGGTCCTGTCATTCGGTCGGGATCGTGGCTGGCGCAAGAAGACCCGTCGGGCACTCGACCTGCACCAGGGCGACGTCGTCCTGGACCTCGCGGCCGGTACCGCGGTGTCGACCGTCGAGCTGGCGTCGTCGGGTGCGCACTGCATCGCCGCCGACTTCTCGCTCGGCATGCTCAAGGCCGGGGCGCACCGGGCCGTGCCGAAGGTCGCCGCGGACGCCCTGTCGCTCCCGTTCGCCGACGATTCCTTCGACGCCGCGACCATCTCGTTCGGCCTGCGCAACGTCAACGACGTGCCGACCGCACTCGCCGAACTCCGACGAGTGCTGAAACCCGGTGGGCGGCTGGTGATCTGCGAATTCTCGACGCCGACGCTGAAGCCGTTCCGGACGGTGTACATGGAGTACCTGATGAAGGCGCTACCCGCGGTCGCGACGAAGGTGTCGAGCAGCCCGGCCGCGTATGTCTATCTCGCCGAGTCGATCCGGGCCTGGCCGGATCAGTTCGCCCTCGGCGACCTGATCCGCGACGCCGGGTTCTCCGGGGTGCGGTGGGAGAACATGACCGGTGGTATCGCCGCGATCCACTCGGCGCGGGCCTAGGAGTTCGCGGCCCGCGGTGTCCCGACGCCGGGAACGGTGTCGTGCGACACCGGGCACCCCGGCGCGAAGGTGCCGAGGTCGTCGATGCGGAAACCCTTGGGGTAGCTGCGAACCTGCTTCGTCTGCCGTCCGAAGAGCGGTTCTGTCCGCGGCGGTGCGAAGAACCGGATGGCGAGTCCACGAGCCTTGAGTCCGCCGCGGACCAGCACCCGCTCGACCGCGGTCGGTTTCGGATAGCCGAATGCGTCGAGGAGCCGATCGTCCATGAGCGCGAACGACATCCGGCGCACCACCGCACGCGGCAGCAGCTTGTACGGCATGAACGTGCCCAGCAGATCCAGGGTGGCGTCGGCGACGGCGAGCGAGTCGGGACTGAAGGCGAAATGGGCGGTCTCGTACTCGTCGTAGAACTTCTTGAAATCGTCGTAGGTCTCGGGGATGTCCTTGATGCCCATCACCTGGCCGAGCCGGCGGTAGTAGTTGGTGAGACCGAGGATCTCGTGGTTGGTCAGTGAGCGCCATTCGTAGGCGTTCACCCACTCCACCGGGCAGACGACGAAGGTGGCGAGCACGTAGCGGAAGTCGTCGTTCGGGATGTCGTACATGCCGTGCATCTGGTTGATGCGGCGGATGCCCGCCCGTCCGGCCGGGCTGTCGACACCGTGCTCGATCGGGGCGTCGAGCAGCAGCACCGTGTCGTCGTAGCGCTTCTGCGTCGACTCCGTGAACTGACCGGTCTTGTAGAGGAGGTCGCCGATCGACGGCACCGCGTACGTCCGGAACAGGGCGAAACTCAAGGCCTGCGTGATGCCCCACGGGAACTCTCGCGTGGCGAGGGCGCGCGCGATGGCGGTGGGGTCTCTGACCGCATCCATGTGGTCGATCTCGCCGCGCAGGTGATAGCGCTGTGCCAGCCGGTTCTGGAGGGCGTGCTTGGCTCGGGTGGCGAGAGTGGATGCGGCGGACATCGTGCATCTCCTGGGTCGACGGGTGGTCTGATTGTGTCACAGGTGTGGCGGCGACCACACCGGTTGGAACACTACAGCCCTGCCGTCTCAATGCGCCAGACGACGGTGTCGACGGCCGGACCTCAGGAGAACGGCGGACGCGTGTCGATCTGCCGGGAGACGCGTCCGGCGGTGCGCCACGCACGGGCGACGAGGTCGGCGTCCTCGGCGGTGATCAGGTTGCCCATCACCCGCACGACCATGGACATCAGGTGCGGGGACCGGATGCCGGGACGTCCCAGCGTGGGGACGGTCTTAGGCATGGTGAGCAGGCCGGCGAGGCGGCGGGCGGCGGAGAACGCGAGCCCGTAGTGCTCCACCAGGACATCACGCCACCGGTCCGTGTAGTCGTCGGTGCCGAGGAGTTCGACGGCGAGCCTCGCGGTCTCCAGGGCGTAGTCGATGCCCTCGCCGTTGAGCGGATTGACGCATGCCGCGGCGTCGCCGATCAGCATCCAGTTCCGGCCGGCGACGCCGGACACCGCACCGCCCATCGGCAGCAGGGCCGAGGTGATGCGGACGGGCGGGCCGTCGAGTGCCCACTCGTCGTGCACCATCGCGGCATAGTGCTCGAGGATCGGCCGAAGCGCCATGTGCGCCGGCCGTTTCGACGTGGCGAGCGCGCCGACGCCGACGTTGACCTGGCCGCCGCCCGCCGCGCCGAGGGGGAAGACCCAGCCGTACCCCGGCAGCAGTCCGCCGTCGGGTCCGCGGAGCTCGAGGTGCGACCCCATCCAGTGCGCATCGGCGCGCGCGGAGGGTGCGTATGCGCGTGCGGCCACACCGTAGGCGGTGTCTCGATGCCATTGCCGCCCAAGTGCTTTGCCGACTCCCGACCGGACCCCGTCGGCGACGACGAGGTCGGTCACCCGCATCGTGTGCGAGCCCGTGGGGGTCGCGAAGGTCACCGCGCCCACCCGGTCGCCGTCCATTTCAACGTCAACAGCCTTGACGCCCTGCATCATTCGCGCTCCGGCCGACACCGCGTGGGCGCGGATGGCCTCGTCGAACTCGGTTCGTGCCACCGCGCTCCCGTACGACGGGAAACGGCCGGACGGCCACCGGACCTGTTGGCGGGCACCCCAACCGTTGAGCAAGAGTCCGTCGATGCGCGGACGGTCGGCGAGCAGCGCGCCCAACCCGAGCGCGTCGAGTTCGGCGACGGCGCGCGGCGTGAGTCCGTCACCACACGTCTTGTCGCGCGGGAACACCGCGGCGTCGGCGAGGACCACGTCCCGGCCGGCGGCGACGGCATGGGCGGCCGCCGCGGATCCACCCGGTCCGGCGCCGACGACGAGGACGTCGGCGGAATCGGGGAAGAGAGGGGTCGTGTCCGTGCTCACCCGACCAGTATGTCCGGACCCCCGACGGGTTAGGCTCAGCAGCAGGTGGGGTTGACGCGGCGATCGCGTGTCGCACCGACGAGAATTGCCGGATCAGACGAGATGGGGCCGCGTTTCCGTGAAGTCCACATTCGCCGGGGTTGACCTGGTGTCGGATGAGTTCGCCGATACGGTGCGCTCCTCGCTACAGCGGGTCGAGGATCTACTCCTCGCCGAGCTCTCGTCGGGCGACGAGGTCATGACGGAGGCGGCGACCCACCTCGCGAAGGCCGGGGGAAAGCGATTCCGCCCGATGTTCGCGATCCTGGCCGCCCAGTTCGGTCCGCGCCCGGACTCCGACGACGTCATCACCTCGGCGACGGTGGTGGAGATGATCCACCTCGCCACCCTCTACCACGACGACGTCATGGACGAGGCCGCCATGCGGCGCGGTGCGGCGAGCGCCAACGCTCGATGGACCAACAGCGTGGCCATCCTCTCCGGTGACTTCCTGTTCGCGCGCGCCTCGCGACTCGTCTCGACGCTGGGTCCCGAAGCGGTACGCATCATCGCCGAGACCTTCGCCGAACTCGTCACCGGCCAGATGCGGGAGACGGTCGGCGTCAAGCCCGGCGCCGACCCCGTCGAGCACTATCTGCGGGTCGTCTGGGAGAAGACCGGGTCGCTGATCGCCGCCGCCGCCCGTTTCGGGGCCATGGCCTCGGGGGCGACCGCCGACGACATCGAGCGGCTCTCGCGCATCGGCGACATCGTCGGCGTCGCCTTCCAGGTATCCGACGACATCATCGACATCAGCTCGGTGTCGGTGGAGTCGGGCAAGACGCCGGGAACCGACCTCCGCGAAGGCGTGCACACGCTGCCGGTGCTCTACGCCGTCGCCGGGGATGACGCGACGTCGGTCCGGTTACGCGAGCTCCTCGTCGCCGCCGACGGCACGGCCAGGCCGCTCACCGACGACGCCGAGGTCGCCGAGGCGATCGAGCTGCTCGGCTCGTCGGCGGGTATGACCGCCGCCCGGGCCAGGTTGCAGGAGTTCGCCGACGAGGCGCACGCGATGCTGGCCGAGCTTCCCGAGTCACCGGCCCACCGGGCCCTGGCATCGCTCGTTGACTACACGATCGAACGCGTCGGCTGAGGGTTTCGACTCCGCTCAACCGGCAGGGAACTCGCTCAACCGGCAGGGAACTCGCTCAACCGGCGGAACGGTCGTCGCGGGCCATCTCCTGCAGCCTGCGGATGCGTTCCGCGGTCGGCGGGTGGGTGGCGAACATCCGGGCCATCCGATCGGTGGCGCGGAACGGGCTCTCGATCATCAGATGTGACTGAGCCGCGATGTCGGGTTGCGGCGGCAGCGGCGCGGCCTGCACGCCGCCGGAGATCTTCGCCAGCGCCGAGGCGAGCGCGAGCGGATCGCCGGTGAGTTCTGCGCCGGACTGGTCGGCCTGGAACTCGCGCGACCGGGAGACCGCCAGCTTCACCAGGGTCGCCGCGATCGGTCCCAGCACGGCGATCAGCAGCATCGCCAGCGGGTTGGGCGCGTTGTCGCGGCCGCCGAAGGCGCCCACGAACATCGCGAAGTTGGCGAGCCCGCTGATGACCGCCGCCATCGCACCTGCGATCGAGCTGATGAGGATGTCGCGGTTGTACACGTGCGACAGCTCGTGGCCCAGCACGGCCCGCAGCTCACGCTCGTCGAGCAGGTGCAGGATGCCGGTGGTGCAGCACACCGCGGCGTTCTTGGGGTTGCGGCCCGTGGCGAACGCGTTGGGTGACTCGGTGGGGGAGATGTAGAGCGCGGGCATCGGCTGGTGCGCCGTCGTCGCCAGCTCACGCACGATCCGGTACATGACCGGCGCCTGCAGTTCGGTCACCGGCTGCGCGTGCATCGCCTTCAGCGACATCTTCGCGCTGTTGAAGTAGACGTAGGCGTTCATGCCGACGGCGACGACCACCGATCCCCACAGGATCAGCGGGCTCTGGAACAGCGCGCCGATGCCGACGATGATCGCCGACATCAGGCCCAGCATCGCCGCCGTCTTCAATCCGTTGAGATGCATCGGGTCCTCGTCTGTCCGGCGCCGCGGGTCTCGGTGTCCTCGGGCCGGTCCAGGCGAACCCGGACGGCCGAGGAGTGCTGGCGCCTTCATCCGGTCAAACGACGCAGAACCCGAATCGGTTTCCGCATGCCGATGTCGGTGCGGGCGCGGTGGCGGCGGTCAGCGGTAGTTGACGAACTGCAGGGCGATACCGAAGTCCTCGCCCTTGAGCAGCGCGATGACGGCCTGCAGGTCGTCGCGCTTCTTGCTCGACACGCGCAGCTCGTCGCCCTGGATCTGTGCCTTGACGCCCTTGGGTCCCTCGTCGCGGATCTTCTTGGAGATCTTCTTGGCGTGCTCGGAGTCGATGCCCTGCACCAGGGTGCCGGTGATCTTGAAGGTCTTGCCGGAGCCGACGACCTCGCCGGCGTCGAACGCCTTCAGGGAGATGTCGCGACGGATCAGCTTCTCCTTGAACACCTCGAGGCCTGCCTGAGCGCGCTCCTCGGCGTCGGAGGTGATCACGATGTTCTCCTCGCCGGACCACTCGATGCCGGTGTTGGTGCCCCGGAAGTCGTACCGCTGGGACAACTCCTTGGCAGCCTGGTTGAGGGCGTTGTCGACCTCCTGGCGGTCGATCTTGCTCACCACGTCGAACGATGAATCAGCCATGTCCGACAGGGTATGTCATGGCGATCGGAGTGGAGTTGACCAGCCGGTTTGCGCGCGGACGTGGTGTTCGTTGTATTCTTCACGGCGTTGTTCGAACGGCTGTCGCGACGGCCTGGGAGAGCGGCACGGCAGGTTGCCCGAGCGGCCAAAGGGAGCGGATTGTAAATCCGTCGCGCAAGCTACATAGGTTCGAATCCTATACCTGCCACAGCGTGGTTCATCCTCGCGAAACTGCACTACAGACGGTCGCCGACCAGCGATTTGTCTAGCGCAGACGCGAGTGTGTAACCTCGTTAAGGCTCTCGGGCGCAACTGCCCGGGGCACGCCCCCTTAGCTCAGTCGGCAGAGCGTTTCCATGGTAAGGAAAAGGTCGACGGTTCGATTCCGTCAGGGGGCTCGCTGGACGAGAAGTCCGCGGGGCGGTGTAGCTCAGCTGGTTAGAGCGCACGACTCATAATCGTGAGGTCGAGGGATCGAGTCCCTCCACCGCTACACATCGGGTCCGACCGGAACCGAGCGCAAGGGTCGCAAGCCCTGAGGGAACTTCCGAACCCGACCACGTACCACCCGAAAGAAGGCAATCAAGTGGCCTCCTCAACAGATGTTCGCCCCAAGATCACCTTGGCCTGCGAGGTGTGCAAGCACCGTAACTACATCACCAAGAAGAACCGCCGCAACGATCCCGATCGCCTCGAGATCAAGAAGTTCTGCCCGAACTGCGGCAAGCATCAGGCGCACAAGGAATCGCGCTGACGCTGTCGTCGGCCTTTTCGAAGTATATCCAGCAGCGGGTCGCCTCTCGGAGAGGCGGCCCGTCTTGCTGTGTCGGGCCCGAAGGGAGTAGTGCTCAATGTCACAGGTAAACGAAGCCGAGATCCAGGATCGTGCGGACGAGGCGTCGAACGGTGGTGCGAAGCCGACCCCCGAGGAGATCGCCGCCCACACCCAGAGCCTCGTCGGCTTCCACTACACCGTCGACGACTACTACGAGATCGGCCGCGAGGAGATCCGTAAGCACGCGATGGCCGTGCAGGATGCGCACCCGACCCACTGGAGCGAGGAGGGCGCACGGGCCTTCGGTCACGACCGCCTGATCGCCGCGCCCACCTACGTGTCCGTGCTGGGGATCATCGCCCAGCGCAAGCTCTTCTCCGACGTCATCACCGGCTACGACATGTGGCAGATCATGCAGACCGATCAGCGGCTGATCTACCACCAGCCGATGAAGGTCGGTGACCGCCTGATCTGCGACGTCTCCCTCGAGTCGTTCCGTCACGTCAGCAGTCCCGAGATGATCGACCTGATGGTCACCAAGAACGTCATCTGGAACCAGCACGACGAGCCGGTCATGACGACCTGGACGTCGCTGGCCGCGCGCCCCGGCATGGACGTCGACCCCGAGCTGGAGGCGTCCCTCGACCACGTGATGATCAAGGTCGGCGCCATCGGTGAATCCGGGCACACCGTGGAGCCGAAGGCAGGTCGTTACGACCTCCCCGATCCGACGCAGTCGCCCGGCGCCTTCGGTGCCATCGATTTCGACACCCTCGCGGTGGGGCAGGAACTGGCCCCGAAGCGCTACCTGCTGACGCGCGGGAACCTCGCGAACTATGCGGGCGTCGCCGGCGACCCCAACCCGATCCACTTCTCCGACCATGTCGTGAGCGCGGCCGGGATGGACGACGTGGTCGCCCACGGCATGCAGACCATGGGGCTCGGCGCGAGCTTCGTCTCGGAGTTCATCGGTGACCCGGCGGCCTTCTGCGAGTACAACGTGCGCTTCACCAGCCCGGTCTACGTGCCCGCCGACGACAGTGCGGCCGTCGACTTCACGGGCAAGGTCAAGTCGCTCGACCCCGCGACACGCCGCGGAACCATCGCGATCACCGCCAAGCAGGGCGACCGCCGCATCTTCGGACGCGCGCAGGCGGTCATCCAGTTCAACTGACTGGTCACGGGGCATGCCGACGGCAGGCCGAGGGACCGACGTGTACGGTCGTCGAGGGGTCGGAGGCGAGCCCGTTTTGGGTCCACCGCCCCGGTGATCTACACTGAAGTGTCTGATTGATTCAGGCTTGCGCGCTACCCATAGGGTGGCGCGTTGGTTTTGTCGGCGACGAATCGCCGGCGGGTCGTGAGGCCGGGTCGATGAGACGGCAACGCCGACCACTCCGGTGGAGGGCGTCGCAAAGGGGCGTAGCTCAATTGGCAGAGCAGCGGTCTCCAAAACCGCAGGTTGCAGGTTCAAGTCCTGTCGCCCCTGCCCTGGTGAAGGGCACACGCTGACGAGAGGACCGCGAAGTTGAGCAAGCGAGACCGGGCCGCCCGCGCCAAAGACGCCGCAGAAGGTTCTGCGGCCGATTCGGCTGCGGCTGAGCTCGACGGTCGCGACGAGGCCACCGACGCGGGAACGGGCGACGAGACGTCGACCGGCACCGCCAAGGAGCTGCGTCCGTCCGGTAAACGCTCTGCTCGCGGGCGTCGCTCGTCGGCGGGTGCAAACGACGGTGACACCGACTCCGGTTCGGGGTCCGTCGCCGTCAAGGAACGCAAAACGAAGAAGAAGGCGTCTGCGGGGGAGAGCCGGAATCCGTTCGTTCGGATCTGGCTGTTCCTGACGCAGGTCGTCGCCGAGCTGAAGAAGGTCATCTGGCCTACGCGGCGCGAGATGATCACGTACACGATCGTCGTGCTCGTGTTCGTCATCGTGATGACCGCGTTCATCTCCGGCCTCGACCTCGCCTTCGCCAAGGGCGTTCTCTGGTTGTTCGGCTGACCCACGCGGTGGGCTCGGCCGGCGACGAGGAGTACGACCGCCAGATGAACCATAAGGAGCGTGGGCTGCAGTGAGCACCCCGGAGAACGAACTCGCCTCGACCGATTCCGTCGACGTGGCTGACGCCGATGTCGACGCGGCCGTGGCCGACGCGGTGGACACCGAGGGTGACGCGGTTGCCGACGACACGGTCGTCGAGGGTGACGAGGCCGGGGCCGAGGACACGGTCTCCGAGGAAGCCCCCGACGCAGGTGAGGCCGAGGCGGATGACGCCGAGGCTCCTGCCGAGGAAGCCCCGGCCGAAGAAGCCGAGGTCGATCCGGTCGAGGAACTGCGCAAGCAGCTCCGGCGGGCACCCGGCGACTGGTACGTGATCCACAGCTACGCCGGTTACGAGAACAAGGTGAAGGCCAACCTCGAGACCCGCGTGCAGAATCTCGATGTCGGGGACTACATCTTCCAGGTCGAGGTGCCGACCGAAGAGGTCACCGAGATCAAGAACGGCCAGCCCAAGAAGGTCAACCGCAAGGTGCTGCCGGGCTACATCCTGGTTCGCATGGAACTCAACGACGAGTCGTGGGGCGCCGTGCGCAACACGCCGGGTGTCACCGGCTTCGTCGGGATGACCAGCAAGCCGTCGCCGCTCTCGCTCAACGAGGTGCTGCAGTTCCTGATGCCGCGCACCGAGGCGAAGAAGCCGGCCTCCTCGCGGGGTTCCGCCGCCGAGGGTGTCGAGGCCGCAGCCGCCGCCGCGTCGAACGTCATCGAGGTCGACTTCGAGGTCGGCGAGTCGGTCACCGTCATGGACGGCCCGTTCGCCACGCTTCCCGCGTCGATCAGCGAGGTCAACGCCGAGCAGCGCAAGGTCAAGGTGCTCGTGTCGATCTTCGGTCGTGAGACGCCGGTCGAGCTCGGGTTCAATCAGGTCGAGAAGATCTGACCCTTCGAGGCTCGCTTCGCTCGCACCTCAGGGGGCGGAGGGGGAGAGCTTCGCTCGCACCTCAGGGAGCGGGAGAAGCAGACAAACACAGACTTTCACGTCTCCAGCGGGCGTGAATTCGCAAGGAAACAAGCAAGGAACAGAAGATGCCTCCCAAGAAGAAGAAGCTCGCCGGGATCATCAAGCTCCAGATCTCGGCAGGCCAGGCCAACCCGGCCCCGCCCGTGGGTCCGGCGCTCGGTCAGCACGGCGTGAACATCATGGAGTTCTGCAAGGCGTACAACGCGGCGACCGAGTCGCAGCGTGGCAACGTCATCCCGGTCGAGATCTTCGTGTACGAAGATCGCTCCTTCGACTTCAAGTTGAAGACCCCGCCGGCTGCGAAGCTCCTCCTCAAGGCCGCCGGGCTGCAGAAGGGCTCCGGCGAGCCCCACACCAACAAGGTCGGCAAGGTGAGCATGGACCAGGTCCGTGAGATCGCCAAGACCAAGGCCGAAGACCTCAATGCCAATGACATCGATCAGGCCGCGAAGATCATCGCCGGCACTGCTCGGTCCATGGGCATCACCGTCGAAGGCTGACACACCCAAGTCATCCCCGTGGGAGGGCCGGCTCGGCCCGCACCACACACCCCGCCGTTCGAGTGCGGAGAAGGAACAGAGCAATGAGCAAGAAGAGCAAGGCCTACGCGGCCGCGGCCGAGAAGGTCGACAAGACCAAGCTGTACAGCCCGCTGGAGGCTGTGGAGCTCGCCAAGGACACGTCGTCGAAGAACACCGACGCGACCGTCGAGGTCGCGATTCGCCTGGGCGTCGACCCCCGTAAGGCAGACCAGATGGTTCGAGGCACCGTCAATCTGCCGCACGGCACGGGTAAGACTGCCCGCGTGATCGTGTTCGCCGCCGGCGACAAGGCCGCCGAGGCCACCGCCGCCGGTGCCGACGAGGTCGGCGCCGAGGACCTGATCGAGCGCATCCAGGGCGGTTGGCTGGACTTCGACGCCGCGATCGCCACCCCGGATCAGATGGCCAAGGTCGGCCGCATCGCGCGTGTCCTCGGACCGCGCGGCCTGATGCCGAACCCGAAGACGGGCACCGTGACCACCGACGTCACCAAGGCCGTCAACGACATCAAGGGCGGCAAGATCAACTTCCGCGTCGACAAGGCAGCCAACCTGCACTTCGTCATCGGCAAGGCCTCGTTCGACCCGGCCAAGCTGGCCGAGAACTACGGCGCCGCCTACGACGAGATCATGCGCGCCAAGCCGTCGGCAGCCAAGGGCCGCTACATCAAGAAGGTCACCGTCTCGACCACCACGGGCCCGGGCATCCCGGTCGACCCGGCGGTCGCCCGCAACTTCGCGGAGGCACCGCAGGCCTGATCTCGCATCAGGCGCACTGACACCCACGAGGGGCCCGGCATTCCGATGCCGGGCCCCTCGTGTTGTGTCTGCGTGGTCCGCTCGCCGCGTTGGGTGGCACTCACGCGTGGTCGGCGAGTATGCGTGTGAGGGCTGCTTCGACTGGGGTCAGGGGTTGGGTGGTGAGGTGCTCCGGCGGTGCCGGTGGGTGGACGAGTTGTCGGTAGGCGAGTTCGAGGCGTCGGCCGCGGTCGCCGTGGCCGATGGCGTCGGGGCGCGACTGGTCTGGGCGCGCCTGTTCGCCGGGCCGGGTGGTCGGTCCGTGAATCTCGTCGCGCACGGTGTTCAGATGTTCTGCGAACCGCCGAGGTATGTCGGGCCGGCGGTTGAGGCGACCGGGGTTGGGTGGCGCGCCGGGTTCGGCGTTCAATCGCCAGACGCAGCGGCCTTCGTCGGGTCCGGACCGTTCGATCCGGGTGGTGTACTGGCCGGGGTTCGTGCCGACCATGCGGTTGTGCCGCGGGCAGGCCGGGGCGAGGTCGTCGATGTCGGTGAGACCGCCTTTGGCCCAATCCTTGTCGGCGTGATGGAGTTCCACCTGCGTGGCGGGTTGATCGCACCCAGGTGCCGAGCACACTTCGCCGTCGGGACGGGCGAAGGAGACGAAGCGTTGTTCGCGGGTGGCCAGACGCTTGCCCCTACCGAAGTACAGCGGCACAGTGGTGGAGTTCTTGAAGATCGCGAGCCAGGGTTGGACCTCACCGGCCATGGCGATCAGGTCGGGGATGGGCAGCAGGGTGCCGGTGGCGGTGGTGGCGAGTCCGGCTTCACGGACGAGGTCGCCGAGGTCGGCTTTGATGATCAGTTGCACGGGTAGTCCGCGGTGAGATCTCCCGAGCAGTCCGTCCTCGAGGACAGCCTTCAGTAGCGCGTTGAGCGCGTCGTGGTTGATCTGGGCCGGCGTGCGGTCGTCTCGGTCGGCTGCGGCGGCCAGTTGTTCGGGGTCGGCGTCCTCGACCGAACCGGTCGGCGAATCTGGATCACCTGGGTTATTCATGCCGGGCTTGGCCCAGACGGCCAAGAGCATGGTGACGCGGGCGGCAAGTTCGGGGGTGAGGGTGCCGGTGAGTTTGGCGGTGCCGTCGGCGCGTTGGCGGTTGACCCACAGGTTGCGGCGTCGTTTGCGTTCGGTGTCGTCGGCCAGGGTGCCGTCGGGGTCGAGGTGGGCGAGGAGCCGTGCGCCGAGTTGGGTGATGTCGGCGGGGGTGTGGGCTTCGGCGATCTCGGCCATCTGTCGTTCGGCAGCGACTTTCACATCGTGGTCGGTGCCATGTGGGATCTGGTCGAGGACATCGATGACGGCCCGGACGTGGGCGGTGCCGACCCGGCCGTCGGCCAACGCCTCGGCGAGGGTGGGGTGTTCGGGTGGCAGTGCTTCGCCGGTGTGGGTGAGGTGGGTGGCGGTCGCCTCACGCTGGTTGTTGCGGCGCATCGGGTCCGACACCCTCAGTCGGTGGGTGATGAACGCGGTGATGGAGCGGTATCCGGTGCGATGGGGTAAGTCGCGGTCGGCGATGGTGACCATCTGCCGGTCACCGGCGTAGGTGAGGCGGGCGATCGCTTTCTCGGTGCCGGCGGCGACGTCGACGAGTTCGGTATCCGAACACGCGCTCAGGTCGACGGTCTGTAGTTCACCGATCAGCCGGTGCAGTTCGGCGAGGAGTTCGGGCGCCCGCGACGTGGGCAGCGAACCGTCGATGTGCGTGGTGTCGGCCATGACGGTCACCCCCGAGAACCGTAGCTGCGAATGTACGTTCGAGTGTACACCGAAGTGGACGTACGGTGAGGCCAAAATCTCTGTTGTGCAAAGCTATTGAGCGACGGCGATCTGTCGGTGGCTTATGATAGGGCCGCTGACGAGGCCCGTGTCCACGAAGGCTGCGTGGTCCACGGGGCCGCAAGCCCGACGTCGGCCTCACTCCAGCCAGTTGTTGCCCCCGAGGTCCAGTTGCGCGACGTCGAGGGTCGGGGTGATCCCGGATTCCGGTGCGAGACCGTGGTTCTCGAGGACGTTGCGCATGATCTCGGCGGCGTCGATGTTGAGCGGGCTCGACACCCACATCGCGTACGGCAGGTTCACGAATCGGTTCTCGCGCACCGCCTTGAGGTTTCGGCTCGCCGGGTTCGACCGGAGCGCGGCGATCTTCTCGTCGACCGACTGGCCGGGATAGTCGACGAACACGATGACGTCGGGGTCGGCGGTGGTGAGGCGTTCCCAGCTGACGGCGGTCCAGGTGTCCTGGATGTCCTCCGTCGCGTTGCGGGCGCCGGCGGCGTCGAGAATGCCCTGCGGGCCGCCGTAGGACCCCGAGGAGAAGATGGTGTCGGACACGCTGTCGAAGACGAAGACCGTGGGCTTGTCGGCCGGTTGCGGAGCGGCGCGGAGCTTTTCGAGGCGATCGGACACTTCGTCGGCCGCAGCGGCGCCCTGATCCGGGTTGCCGGTGATGGTGCCGATGTTGCGCAGATCGGTGTCGAGCGCGACCCACGGGTCCATGGTGCCGCGCTGCGCCTCACCCTCGACCTGCCGGCATGCCTCGGACAGCTGGTAGACGTCGATGCCGTGGGAGGCGAGGATCTCCGGCGTGATCCCGCGGGATTCGCTCATGCCGTAGTTGTATCCGGCGTAGAGAACCTGGGGTTCGGCCGCGACGATGTTCTCGAGAGTGGGTCGTTCGGCCGCGACCTCGTTGAGCGTGTCCACCTGAGGTCCGTACTCGAGCCGCAGGACGTCTTTGTCGCGGGCGAGCGCACTGACCGCCACCATGCTGTCCCGGGCGCCCGCGGCCAGTGCGATCGCGATCATGCCGCCGTCGTTGACGAACAGTCGATCGAGGGGCTGGGGGAATGCGACGTCGGTTCCGCAATTGGTCACGGTCACAGTGCTTTCCGGCGCGGCGGTGCTGTCGGTTCCGCAGGCGGTGACAGCCCCCAGGGTCAACGCGGCGACCAGGACGCCTGCGGTCGGGTGGATTCGGAAGGAACGTGTACTCAAGGGTTTTCCTCTCACGGGGTGACTTTCGTCAGAGCTCGGGGGACAGGCGGGTTCGGGGCACAGATGAGGTCGGGGTGTCGAGCAGCAGGTGCGGTAAGCCCGTCGACGGGTGCGTGACGACAGTCCCGGACACCTCGAAGACGTTGGCCAGCAGATCCGGCGTCAAGACCTCGACAGGTCGGCCGTGGGCGACCACACCACCATCGGAAACCACTGCGACGGAATCGAAGTGGCGTAGCACGAGGTCGAGGTCGTGCATCGCCGCGAGGACGGTGGCGTCGAGTTCGTCGAGGATGTCCATCAGCCGGAGGCGCCAGGCGGCGTCCAGGTGATTGGTGGGTTCGTCGAGCACCAGGATCGGGGTCTGCTGTGCGAGTGCACGGGCGAGGACGACGCGATGCCGTTCGCCGCCGGACAGGGTGGTGCACGAGCGGGTGCCCCAGCCGTCGAGGCCGACCCGCGCCAGCACGTCGGCGACCACCGTCGAGTCGTCGGAACTCCCGGTGGACCAGGCCGACCGGTACGGGGTCCGGCCGAGTCCGACCGCTTCGGCGACGGTCAGTTCGGCGGAGGGCTGTTCCTCCTGACCGACCACCGCGATCGACCGCGCGCGTTGCCGTGACGGGATGCGGTGCAGATCGTCGCCGCCCACGTCGATGGTGCCGGCGCCCGGGCGTTCGAGACCACACAGGGTGCGCAGCAGGGTGGTCTTGCCCGAGCCGTTGGGACCCACGATCGCCAGTCGGGTGCCCGCCGGGACGTCGAGGTGGACATCGCGCAGCACGACGCGACCGCCCCGCCGGCAAGCGAGTGCGTTCGCGCGCAACGCCATCGACGGGTGCCGGGGTGCGTCGGTCATGAGCCCCCGCCGAACACGTACTGGCGTCGACCCATGAGGAACAGGAAGATCGGTGCGCCGATCAGCCCGGTCACGATACCGAGAGGCATCTCCCGAGGCGCGGCGGCGACCCGGGAGATGACGTCGACCCACACCAGGAACAGCGCCCCGCCGCAGACCGCCACCGGCAGCATCGCGCGGTGGGTGGCGCCGACGAGCAACCGGGCGGCGTGGGGAACGATGAGACCGACGAAACCGATCCCGCCCGCCACCGCGACGAGGACGCCGACGAGGACGCCTTGAATCCCGAACAGCGCGTTGCGCATCGCGCGGACCGGTACCCCCAGTGACGTCGCGGTGTCCGTGCCGGCCGCGTAGGCGTCGAGCCACGAATGGATCGCGAGCATCGCCATCACGGTGACCAGCACGACCACCCCCGCGATCTGCACCTTCGCCCACGTGGCGCCGGCGACGCTGCCCAGCATCCAGAACATCACGTTGTCGGCGGCGTGTGGATCGGCGGCGGTGAACACGAGCAGCGACGAGAGCGCCATGAAGGCCGACGACAACACCACGCCGGAGAGGATGAGTCGCAGCGCGGTCAACCCGCCCTGCGCGCGGGCGACCAGGTACACCGTGACGGTGGCCGCGAGTGCGCCGAGAAGCGCCCCGCCGGACAGCGACCACACCCCGAGGCCGGCCAGCACACCGAGGGTCATGACGGCGGTGGCCCCGACCGCCGCACCTGCCGACACGCCCAGCAGGTAGGGCTCGGCCAGTGGGTTGCGGACCAGGGCCTGCATGAGAGCGCCGGCCAGTGCGAGGCCGGCGCCGACGAGCGCGGCCAGGACGGACCGGGGGAGACGGAGATCCCAGATGATCACGGCGTGCGCGGTGTCGGGTTCCGCACCGGTCAGGCGACCGACGACGGTCTTCCACACGTCGGCGACGGGAATGGTCTCGGCGCCGAACGCCGTGGCCAGGGCGATGCTGAGGAGGGTGAGGACGAGCAGAACTGCGGCTAGCGGCGTCGAACGGAGTCGCCGAACCGGCGGAGCGGTGGCGATCTCGGTCGTGCCGACGGTACGACGGGACACGGCGGGTACGGCCTTACGGTCTGGGTATCTGTGCGCGAGATACACGGTGGACTCGAGCGAGAGCGGTGGGTATTCGGACTCGGGTTCGTTCGGAACCGGCGCCTTCCCGGGTCTCCCCAGTGGCTTCGTGCCGGTTCCGTCCCCCATACCGCTGCGCGCCAGTCCTGGATTCGCACCAGGTTCCCCGGCACCCGCGCGTGCAGGTGCGACCGTTCTCGGTCGTGAGGCTATCAACATCCACCCGAGCCGGGCGCGGCGCGGGTCGGTCGCCGTGCCCGGACATCCCGGGTGTCACCGCCTAGGCTGGACGCGACGACCTGGCGACGTGACGGCGGAAACGGTGAACCGATGGATGCACGAGACACGAAACTGGCCATCATCGGGGCGGGTGCGGTGGGTACCGCGATCGCCTACTCATCCCTCATCCGCGGGGTGGCGCGGACGATCGCGCTCCTCGACATCAACGCGGCCAAGGTGACCGCCGAAGTGCTCGACATGTCCCACGGACTCGAGTTCGTCCCGCGGGCGGACATCAACGGATCCGACGACGTGTCGGTGTGCGCGGACGCCGACGTCGTGGTGTTCACCGCGGGTGCGAAGCAGAAGCCCGGTCAGTCCCGCCTCGAATTGGCCGAGGCGACAATAGGTCTGACCCGCGCCATCCTCCCGGGTGTCTTGGAGGTGGCCCCTGACGCCATTTATGTGATGGTCACGAATCCGGTCGACATCGTCACCTACGCCGCCCAGGAGATCAGCGGTCTCTCACCCAGCCAGGTCTTCGGTTCGGGCACCGTGCTCGACTCGTCGCGGTTGCGATTCCTCCTCGCACAGCACTGCGGCGTGGCGGTGCAGAGCGTGCACTCCTACATCGCCGGCGAGCACGGCGACACCGAGATCCCGCTGTGGAGTTCGGCGACGATCGGTGGGGTGCCGCTGACGTCGTGGAAACCGCTGCCCGGCCGGCCGGCGCTGGATGCCGTTGCGCGCGAACGCATCCACCACGAGGTCGTGCACGCCGCCTACACCATCATCGAGGGCAAGGGTGCCACGAACTATGCCATCGGGCTCGCCACGACGCGGATCGTCGAAGCCATCGTGAACAACGAGCACCGGGTGCTGCCGGTGTCGACACGCGCCGACGGCATCGAGGGGCTCGAGGGTGTGTGCCTGTCGTTGCCGACCGTCGTCGACCGAGGCGGTGCGCAGACCCGGCTCGACGTCCCGCTGTCGGATTCGGAACGCGCGGGACTGCTGGCGTCGGCGGAGACGCTGCGAGCGATGCAGGCGCGATTCGGGTTGTAGGACCTAGACGGGCACGGTTGCGCGCAGGAACTCGAGCTGGTCGCCGACGACCTGCTCGAAGTCGTCGCCGATGTAGATGTCGAAGTGGCCCACCGGATACCGGATCACCCGGGCCCGCGGCGCGCGCCGCGCGTATTCGACCGTCGGGCGCGCCGGAGCCACGGTGTCCCCGTCGCACACGCACAGCAGGGTCGGGCAGTCGAGGTCTTTGAGCGCCCGGCCGGGGGAGTGCAACGGGATCGTCAGGCCGACCCGGGCGGCGACCTCGTTGGGCAGTTCGAGGCCCTCGGGGATGAGCGGCAGATATCCCGACACCGCATCCGGTGCCGTCATCAGCGCCGCGGTTCGCGGTTCGCCCGCGAGCCCCACGGTCACCGGCGGCCGGCCGAATGCCGACCCGACGATGTCGGCGAGCGCGCGCACGGTCACCTTCGCGCCGGACACCACACCCAGCGCGGCGGTCGACGCGATCCCGCTGGTGAACGGGCACTGCGAGATCACCGCGGCGACCCGACCGTCGCGACGACCCGCCACGAGGACATGGCCTCCGCCGAAAGAGGTGCCCCACAACACGATTCGTGACGAGTCGACGCCGTCGAGGCGTCGCGCGAAGGCGATCGCCGCGGCCCAGTCGTCGAGCTGGCGGCGGATGGAGAGGAGCTGGCGCGGTTCGCCGTCGCTGTCCCCGAAGTGGCGGTAGTCGAAGACCAGACAGGAGTATCCGGCCTCGGTGAACCGTTCGGCGAATGCGTCGAGCCGCATCTGCCGCACCCCGCCGAGGCCGTGTGCCATCACGATCACCGGTGCGGGGGCGGAGCCGTCGGGGCGGTACCACCAGGCCCGGCACGTCGTCCCCGACGAATCGAACTCGACGTCGTTCCTGATCATTCTTCCCCCGCTGGTCGTGTGCGTTTCTCGGGCGGACTGTATCAACACGCGTTGTCAGACAACAGCCCGCCTGTCCGTCGGCCGGACCAATCTTCGCCATGAGCGCGCTTGTCGACAACGTGACCCCGTAAGGTCACCTCGTCACGATGAGTTGTCGGGGGACACACAGAAGAAGGTCAAGCACGATGCGTTGCTCGCGAAAGATGGTCCTCGGATTCCTGGCCGCGGCGTCGATGACGGTCGCCCCGCTGATGGTGGCGGCACCCGCGTCGGCGGCGACCGATTACGCCAACTGCTCAGCACTCAACGCCGATCATCCGCATGGTGTGGGCCAGACGGGTGCCGTCGACTCGACGTCGGGCACCCCGGTCACGACGTTCACCGTCGACGACGCTCTCTACGACGCCAACAGCGAGAGCGATCGCGACAAGGACGGGATCGCCTGCGAGAAACGCTGATCAACCGTCAGCGCCGAACATCGGCGACACTGGGTGACATGTTCACCCCGCGCGAGGCCGAGAACCGACGGTTGCTGAGCGCGCGCGACGCCATCGACCGCGCTTATGCCGACGATCTCGACGTGGCCACGCTCGCCCGCATCGCGGTGATGTCGTCGTCGCATTTCATCCGCCGGTTCCGGGCCGTGTTCGGCGAGACGCCGCACCGCTACCTGCAGCGCAGGCGCATCGAGCGAGCCTGCGCGTTGCTGCGGACCACCGACAGCCCGGTGCTCGAGATCGCGCTGCGCGTCGGCTACGACAGTCCCGGCACCTTCGGCCGGACGTTCACCCGGGTCGTCGGCTGCAGTCCCACCACCTACCGGACGAATGTGGTGCCCCTTCCCGTGCCCGGGTGTCATGTGCGCCGCTGGACCCGGCCGGCCGATGCGGTCGCCGATGTCCCGACGTCGTCGGAAGTGAGCGATTTCAGAGAAGCGCGGGCCGCACGGGCGGTCGTATCGTCGGAACCGTGATCAACGGCATCGGCATCCACTCCATCTACGTCCTCGACCAGGACGTCGCGCTCGACTTCTACGTGGGGACACTCGGTTTCACGGTCGACACCGACGTCGACATGGGGTTCATGCGATGGCTGACGGTCGCGCCGCCCGGACAGCCCGACAGGCTCATCCTCCTCGAGAAGCCCGGGCCGCCCGCGCTGTCCGGCGAGACGGCCGACAAGGTCCGCGACCTCGTGACGCAGGGGGCGATGCCGGTGACGATCCTGTCCACCGACGACTGCCGCGGCACCCACGCGGCCCTCGTCGCACGCGGCGTCGAGTTCACCCAGGACCCCGAAGACCAGCCCTACGGCACCGACTGCGCGTTTCGGGATCCATTCGGGAATCCGCTGCGGATGACCCAGCGGGCTGTCGAGGATCGGCCCGTGGGGGACGAGGACATCGCGCGGTGGGCACCGGGCAGGTGACCAGGGGCCGTCGAACAGCCCGACCGGACGCGCGGGCATTAGATTCGTGCCCATGGCGGCCCGACTCGACAGGTACCTGAGCAGCAGACACCCGGACGTCGCGATCGCCGCGGCCTTGCTGTTCGTGGCCGGACTGGTCGACGCCATCGCGTTCGTCGTGCTGAAGGGCAGCTTCGTCGCCTTCATGTCCGGCAACTCCACCATCCTGGGTGAGTCGACGTCGGCGGGCCGATGGTCGACGATCGCTCTCGTCGCCGGACTCGTCGCGGCGTTCTTCGGCGGCGCCGTGGGCGGTGCCGCGATCAGTCGCTGGGTCGCGCGCTCGCCGGTCTGGGTTCTCGTGGCCGTGACCGCCGCGCTCCTCGTCGGCACCGTCGTCGCGCTCACCGCATCGCCGACCGCCGGGATGATCGTCGTGGCGGTGGCGACCGGTGCGATCAACTCCGCGCTGTCGCACACGTCGACCGTCCAGGGCGGATTGACCTACGTCACCGGCACGCTGGTGAAGTCCGCGCACGAACTGGTCGCGTCGCTGGGCACCGATCGGCCGTGGGCGTGGCTGTCGGTGTTCTGGATGTGGCCGGTGTTCGTGCTCGGCGCGGTGTGCGGTGGATTCGCGGAACGGCAGTGGGGAGTGGCCGGGTTGTGGGTCGGGGTCCTGATCTCCGTGGGTGCCCTGGCACTTCGCGTCGCCGAGACGTCGTCTCGAGGCAATTCGCGCTCGGATGGAACCGAACGGGCCGCTGGATAGTCTGAAACATATGCGCGACGACAAGCTGCTCACCCGGATCTCCGCACTTCTCCGTCAGGCGGAGAACACCGACAACGAGCACGAGGCGGAGACCTTCATGCAGGCCGCCCAGCGGCTTGCCACCGCATCGTCGATCGACCTGGCCGTGGCGCGGGCCCACGACCCCGCCGCGCGCAAGAAGGTCACCCCGGTCAGCCGTCAGATCGCCATCGGCGAACCGGGCAAACGCGGTCTGCGCACCTACGTGCAGCTCTTCGTCGCGATCTCGATGGCGAACGACGTGACGGTCGACGTCGCGAGCAATTCGACCTTCGTGCTCGCCTACGGCTACGAAGCCGACATCGACGCCTGCGAAGCCCTCTACACGTCGCTGATCGTGCAGATGGTCGCGGCCAGTGACGCCTACCTGCGGTCGGGCGCCTACAAGGGCGAGACGTTCGCGCGGGTCGTCACCCGGGGAAGCGGGTGGCGTGCCCGCCGCGTCGTCGAGGAGAAGCCGTTGTCACCGATCACCGCCCGGCTCAACTTCCAGTCGGCGTTCGCCGAGCGCATCGGCAAGCGCCTCGTCGAGGCCCGCGACGCGGCGCGCGACGAGGCCATCGCCGCCGAACGCGATTCCGGTGAGTCGACCCGTTCCACGGCGGTCGCGTTGCGCAACAAGGAGATCGAGGTGACCGACTTCTACCGGACGGAGTCGAGCGCCCGCGGTACCTGGCGTCCGTCGAGTGCGTCCGCCGGATACTCCGAGGCCGCACGCCGAGCCGGTGACCATGCGGGACGCCGGGCGAAGATCGGTGCCGACCGCGAGTTCGGCGGCGCCCGAGGCGCGCTGGAGGGTTGAACCAACGGTGCTCGATGTCGCCCGCAGGCATTCACATGCTGTTCACCGGGTATTAGGTGTCACCGCTAGCGTGGGCGACAGAGAATCGTCGTGAACGTGACCTTCGGGGGAAACCGTGGAATTCAGGCACCTGGTCTCCTTCATCGCGATCGCGGAGGAACTCCATTTCGGTCGGGCTGCGGCGCGGCTCCATCTCACACAACCGTCGCTGAGCGCCCAGCTCCAGAAGCTGGAGCGGACCGTGGGTGTCCAGCTCGTGGCACGTAATTCGCACGAGGTGCGGCTGACATCGGCGGGGGTGGCCTTCGAGGAGCACGCCAGACTCATCTTGCAACAGCTGCAGAAGGCGGCGACCAGTGCCAAGTCGACCGCGGATGGTATCTCGGGCTCGCTGAACGTCGGCTACAACCTGCCGGCCGATCATCACGTCCTGCCCCGTGCCATGGCGAGGATGAGCGAGGCGTATCCCGACATCTCGATCTCGCTGTGGGAGAAGCGGACCGGTCCGCAACTGACGGGGTTGTCCGACGGCACCCTCGATCTCGCGCTGATGTACGGCCGACCGCACACGCACGAGTTCCGTTCGCGGAGGCTCATCGCGAACATTCCGATCGTGGCGATCGTCGGCCGCAGGCACAGGTGGGCAGGGCGTCCGAGTGTCCGTTTCGCCGAACTCGCTTCCGAGCGCTGTCTGCTCTTCCAGCGAGCCCAGACACCGGCGATGTACGACTCGATCTTCGGCGCGGCGGACGACGCCGGGATCGAGATGACCATCGCACAGAACGCGGATGATCCGGGTGCCACCGCGCACATGGTCTCGGTGAAGAACCTGGTCGGGTTCGCGTCGCTGCCGCGCGCAGTGGTCGTCGGACGTGGGGTCTCCGGCTCGGATCCGGTTGCGGTGAAGCTGTTCGATCCCGTTCCGGTCGTCGACCTTTATGCGGTGTGGCGCGCCGATGACACCAGTCCCGCGCTCGTCAACTTCCTGGACTGCCTCGACCCCGACACCGACTCTGGCGCCCACCGCGTCCGGAGCACCGTGATGGACGGCCGCCGTGCCGAATCCACCTCTCTTCTCACAGGTGTCGCCCTACTTCAGTCCGGACCGGACGAACGCGTTCACGATGTGCCGCTGCAGGGCCAGGTACAGTACGAACACCGGCAGACAGGTCATCCCGGCCAACGCCATCATCGCGCCCCAGTTGGTGCCCTCGGCGGTCATGAAACTGCGCAGTCCGAGCTGCACGACCGAACTCGTGCGCTGTAGGACCACCGCCGGCCAGAAGTATTCGTTCCAGGCGTTGATGAACAGCAACAGACCCAACGCGGCCAGTGCGGGCCGCAGGTTGGGGACCACCACTCTCCAGAGAATCGACCACGATGAACGGCCGTCCATCTCGGCGGCGGCGACGAGTTCCTTGGGAAACGAGTCCATGTGCTGGCGCAGCATGAGCACGGCCAGCGCCGAGCACAGCGTCGGCATCACCACGCCCGCAAGCGTGTTGAGGAGGCCGAGCTGTTGGAGAAGGACGTAGTTCGGGAGCATGGTGACCTGGAACGGCACCAGCCAGGTGCCGACGAATCCCAGATACAACACGCGTTTGAACGGGAAATCGAACATCGCGAACGCGTAGGCGGCGAGTAACGCGATGAGCAGTTGCGCGACCGTGGATCCGGTGGCGACCGCGAACGTGTTGAACAGCAGGCGGAGGACGTCGGTCTGAGCCGCCGCGTCGGCATAGTTCTGGATCGACAACGGCCATGGCAGCGGGGCAAGCGAGTATTGGTCGTCGGGGTGACGTAGCGACGTCGCGACCATCCAGTAGATGGGGAACCCGCAGGTGAAGGCGATGGCAGCCAGTGTGAGGTGGCCTCGAACCGTAGCCGGGCGGGTCGATGCGGTGGTGGGGCGTACCCCTGTGGCGGACCGGGAAACAGGGGAGTCGGGTGCCCGCAGCTCATCGGTCGTCATGAAAGGTCACTTTCTCGGTGAGGCGCATCAAGCCGGCGGCGAGCAGTCCGAACAGGACGAACGCGACCACGCCGACCGCCGCGCTCATACCGGCGTCGAAAGTCTGGAAACCGTACTCCCACAGCAAGTAGTAGACATTGGTGGTCGAGCCGGACGGGCCGCCCTGCGTGAGGGTGTCGATGAGAGGGAACGTCCACTGGGCGCTGAGTATCACCGTCAGCAGGGTGAGCAGAAGCAGGGACGGGGACAGCAGCGGCAGAGTGATCCACCGATCGATCTGGCCCCGCGTCGCTCCGTCGACGCGTGCGGCCTCGTCGTAATCGGGGTTCACGTTGGCGATTCCGGCGGACACGACCAGGACCGCGAACCCGATGATGTGCCAACCGGTGATCACGATGATGGCGAGCTGGGCGGTGCGGGTGTCGTTGATCCAGTTGACCTCGAGGCCGAGGGTGCGGTTGATCACGCCGGCTTCGGGTTCCGCGAGCCAGCGCCATGCCGCCGCCGACGCCACGGGGGCCACGAGGAACGGCGCGAAGATGACGGCCTGGTACACGGTGCGTATCCGGCCGGTGATCCCTCGGGCCGCGAAAGCGACCATGACCGGGACGACGACCGAAAACGGAAGCAGTCCGAGTATCACCTCGCCGGTGCGCAGCAGCGAGTCACCGACCGCCGGTATCTCGGCGAGCCGCCGATAGTTTGCTCCACCTACACCGACCATTTCACTGGTGGGCAGCAGATTCCACGAATGAAATGACAACTGGACGGCCTGGCCCAGCGGGCGGTAGATCCAGACCGCGAGCATCGCGATCGCCGGCAACAGATACAGATACGGCAATGCCGACCGCCCGAGTCGCCGCCGGCGTCGGCTGTGGCGCTGTCTGCCGGTCTCGGTGATCGCCGATGCGGGAGCCGGATCGACCCGTACTGGGGGTGCAACCTCCGAATCGAGCACGAACACGTCACGTCCCCTGGCGGGCGAGATCGCGGAGTCTGGCCAGTATCTCGCTCTCCGACACGTCGTACACCGGTTGGGACGGGGTCGCCTCGACGGCCGTTGCGACGACGGTACCGTCCACGATATCGATACGGCTGAAACCGAATCCGAAGATGCCGCGGTGTCTGCCGATGGGGGCGAAGGTGTCGAGGCGGTAGGACAACGCGGGTCCGACCCATACCGGTATCCCGGCGAGGGAACCGCTGCCGGTCAGATGAGAGTGTCCGCACACGATCATCTTGACGTCCGACCCTAGGAGGATGTCGCCCAGTCGGGCGGCATGCTGTAGACGCAACCCGTCGATCGGCGGGATGGCCGATCTCAGTGGTGGATGATGCAGCACGAGCACTGTGCAACCGGCCGGTGCGGCGTGCGCCAACTCCGAACGCAGCCATGACAACTGGTCGTCGTCGAGCCAGCCCTCGTGACGGCCCGGTCGGGTGCTGTCCATGGTGATGACGCGAGTGCTGCCGAGGAGGTGCACCGTGTCATGTGGACGATCGGGATCACCGCGATCATCGAACAGTCCGGCTCGGAAGCTCTCTCGCACATCATGATTCCCCATGGCGTAGATGATCTCGGCGTCGAGTGCGGCGGCCGCCGGTTCGACGAGATCGCGCAGCCTCCGGTAGGCCCGGATGTCGCCGTCGTCGGTCAGATCACCGGACAGCAGCAATGCGTCGACGTTCCTGCCCGATCCGACGATCTGCTCGAGCACGGCGCGCACGTTGTCCGCGGTGTCGACGACGCCTCGGACCAGCTCTCCCGGTGCCACGATGTGGGTGTCGGTCAGTTGCACGATGGTGCAGGTCGGTGTGCTCATTGCGCCGGCATCAGACTCGTCGACAACCGCTGGGCCTCGCTCAGGGCAGTGTGCGGGTCGGCGCCCTGGTAGACGATCTTCTCCACTGCCGTCATCAGATTTCCCTGGATCTGCTTGTAGCTGTTGCCCGGCATCGAAACCCAGGGCTCGAGACGTTGCAGCTGTTCGAGATTCGGCTCGAGTAGGTCGCGGTTCTGTTCGGCCCAGCCGGCGAGATAGGCAGGGTCGTCGACCAGTCCCGTGCGCAACGGTAGGTAGCCGATGCCCTTGGCGATCGTGGTGAAGGCCTCGTTGCCGGTCAGGTACTGGATCAGCTGCCAGGCAGCGCGCTGCTTGGCGGGATCCTTGGCGAAAGCGTAGAGGGCCACACCGGAATTCGTCGGGACCGTGGGTTGCTCTCCGAAGGCGGGCATCGGCGCTGCGCGCAGCTCCCACTTGCCGGATGCGCCCTTGAGGAACGTCGACTGCATCGAGCTGCTCTCCAGGATCATGCCCATGTCGCCGCGCGTGAACGCCTCGTATCCCTGCTGCTGGGTGTACGCCGGTGTGGCCCCGATCTCGACGAGTTGCTGTGCCATCCCGGTGGCCTCGACCGCGGCCGGGTCGGCGAATGACAGGGTGCTCCGGTCATCGGAGATGACCTGTCCTCCTGCCGATCCCACGAGCGCCTGATAACACCAGTCGGTGGCTGATTTCGTCAGACAGTCGATGTAGACGCCGCCCGCGCCGGTCCTGTCGGCTATCGCCGCCGCAGCCGTCCGCACCTCGTCCCAGGTGCGGGGCGGCTTCTCCGGATCCAGACCGGCACGGCGGAAGAGGTCCGCGTTGTAGTAGAAGACGGGCGTCGACATGACGAACGGGATACCGAACGTGATGTCGTCGGACACCGCGAGGTTTCGGACGCTTTCCGCGTACGGGTGCTCGCCGCCGAATGCCTGCTCGATGGCATCGGGACCGAAGAGGGTCGACAGGGGTTGCGCGCCGAGCTGGTCGACGACGAAACCGAAGTCGCCGAACCCGAGCTGCGCGACGTCGGGCGGGCTGCCGGCGACCGACTGCTTCTGCACGCTCGAGATGGCGTCGCGTGCGGGGTTGGGGCTGTTGCCCTGTGGCTTCTGCGCCTTGACGGTGATGTTGGGATACTTTTCGCCGAAGTCGGCGATGAGTGTGTTGAAGGTGTCCGTCCATGCGCCGGCGAGGCCGTAGTTGTAGCTCTCGAAGACGATCGTGACCTGCTGGCCGGGGGCGAGTTCAGGGACGCGCGCGGATGAGTTGCTCTCGGATGAGGCTCCCATGCCGCACGCGGACAGCGCGACAAGGACCGCTGTGCCGAGGGCCGCGACGGTCCAGGCGCGGCGGACGAAGTTCGTGGGTCTCATGACGGTGCTCCTTGAAGGCTCAGATGGTGGTCAAGGGGTTCGAGCGTCTCCGACCAGCGCAGCCGGCGCCCCGAGGGGGAGTCGAAGAGATGGACGTCGTCAACGGGGACGGTCACCCGGACGTGGTCGCCCTCCCGCATTCGGCCGGGGCGGGCGATTCGCGCCTGCAGGGCGATGGTGCCGGCGCGGAGGTGGACGATCTCGTCGCTGCCGTGGTTCTCCACGGCGTGGACCAGTGCGCCGATGGCTCCGGCGGGATCGAATCGCAGCTTCTCGGGTCGAATCCCCGCGGTGACCACCTGATCGGCGTAGCCGGGCGGTGCGGCCAGGCCGAGTGGGATGTCGAGTCCTTCTGCGCGCAGGACGATCTCACCGGCACGGGCGGTGGTGGTTGCGTCGAACAGACACATGGGCGGTGCCCCGAGGAATGCTGCGACGAAGGTCGTCTCGGGACGGTCGTAGAGTTCGTCGGGAGTGCCGACCTGCTCGATGCCGCCGCGGTTGAGCAGAACGATGCGCGTGGCCATCGACATGGCCTCGACCTGGTCATGTGTGACGTAGAGGAACGTCGATCCGATCCGGCAATGCAGATCGATGAGTTCTGTCCTGGTGGCCGCACGCAACTGCGCATCGAGGTTCGACAGGGGTTCGTCCATCAGATATGCACCCGGCTCCTGCACCATGGCCCGAGCGAGTGCGACGCGCTGGCGCTGACCACCGGACAGATCGGCTGGTCGACGCTCGAGGAGTTCGCGCAGTTGCACGGTCCCGGCGATACGAGTGACCCGCTCCGCGATGTCCTTGCGTCGCATCCGGCGTGCCCTCAGTGGAAATGCGATGTTCTTGGCGACCGTCAGATGCGGATACAGTGCGTAGCTCTGGAAGACCATCGCGAGCCGGCGTTCCCGGGGTGGCAGGCCGGTGACATCGCGGCCGTCGATCCGGACCGCACCGGCGCTCGGCTCGAGCAGGCCGGCGATCAGCCGCAGCAGCGTCGACTTGCCACAACCACTTGGTCCGAGGAAGACGATGAATTCTCCGTCGGCGATGTCGAGGTCGACCGCGTCGAGTGCGCGGGTCGAGCCGAACTCCATCGTCAGTCCACTCAGTTCGATCCGGCTCACCGGCGAGACGCTCGCGATCGAGGCGACCCGATTTGGATGCGGTTGGGGGATGACTCATGGCGCTTCACTCCGGCCCCTCTCACGTGGCTCGACTTGCTCAGCCAGTGTCGGTCGCCGTCGGCGCACTCAGGGGTTGGATAGGCGATGCCGATCGCCGGGTGCGCTGTCGTCGATCGCGGACGCCCCCGGGGATCGGGTGGGACGGTCGTACCAGGCCATCGACGGTTGCGGGACGAACGGCGCCGGGGTGCCCGCCCACCGCCGCACCCACCGGCCGACGCGGCCCTCGTCGGTCGCCGTGGCGTGTACGACGATGGCGGTGACCACGAGGATCAGTGCGAAGACGAACAGCCAGCTGATCGCGACGAAGACGACGCCGAGCGTGCCGTAGCTGCGAATCGTTCCTGCGGCGAGTGTGGGCAGCGCGACGTGGGTGCCGGCGAGCAGCACCGTGATGAGGAGGCCGGTGCCGAGTCCGTTCAGGAGGAGCAACTTCATCGGTACCTGTGACGACACCAGCAGCCGGGGGATCGCGGTGAACGTGGCCGACCAGATCAGGAGGGTCACGGCGACGATCAGCACGATCCCGAGGATGCCGCGGTCGCCGACGTGTATGCCGAACACCGAGGTGGCCTGCAATCCCGTGGACAGGCCCTGGGCGGTCACCGCTGCGGGGATGAGAAAGACGACGACGACCCACCGCCAGAAGCCGCCCCACGACAGTTTGGCGACGTCCCAGATCGACACATACATTCGGCCGAGGGCACGTGACAGGGAGGTGGCGCCGGCGATGGTCATCAGCGCACCGAGGACGCCGAAGGTCGTGGCCGACGTCGGGTCGTCGATCGTGGGCGTGTCGAAGCTGCTGACCGGGATGCCGAGCCCGGTGAGTGCGTCGTCGACGACGTCGCTGCCCGGTAGGGAGAGCACGAGGATCACGATCGGGAGGATCGAGGTGAAGGCCTGCGCTGCCAGGGTCATCGACCGGTCGGTGAGGTTTCCTCGTGCGATGTCGATGACGATGCGGAGAACCAGGGAGGCGCCGGGCAGCCGCATCACGCGCTCGCGCACTGCATCGAGATCAGGACGGCGCATGAACTCTCCCATCGGCTCCGGGGTCTCTCATCATGGGCGATGCCGTGAGTGAACGAGACACCGGGCGCGCAAGATTCTACGAGGCCGAGCACCTCGTGCACCGTCTGTTCGACAACGTGTCGTCGTCGCGGACGGTGCAGCTGGCGGGCACCGAGATCACTCTGCCGGCCGAGGCGAGGTTCGCATCGGTCGACGCCGTCGACGACTACGTGACCAGGGTGCTGGCGTTGCCAGGGGTGCGATCGCGCTTCGAGCGGTCGTCACAACCGGTGTCGGTCCGCGAGCGGCGCGGCCAGCGATCCGCCCATTACGCCGCCCGGGTCCGGAGATCCGACGGCGCGCCGCTCGCCGCCGAGATCGCCATCCCGTCGGCGGCCGAGGGGCGCTGGGCGCTCCGCGAACTGGTGGTGCTGCACGAACTCGCCCACCACCTCGACGGGACGACCGGCCCGGCGCACGGGCGCGGATTCGTGCTGACGCTCATCGAACTCGTCGGGCTCGTACTCGGGCCCGAGGCGGCGTTCGTCTATCGGGTCGTGCTCGGCGATTCCGGGATCGGCTGACCATCCTCGTCGCGGGGGCGCGGAGCCCGGGGCCACTCGCCGGGAACGTCCTCGAGGTGTCGGAGCATCCGTTCGTAGCCTCTGGTCGCCGCGTGTGTCCGCGGCGTTGGTAGGTTTCCCAGGTGCCCTCGGGGTGCACGGCCGGGGACTCTTCGGGCCCGGTCTCGCGGACGAAATGTGGTGAGGGACTGGTGACGCCGTCGAGCGGGTGGTCGCAACTGCGGGCGTTGCCCGGACCGGTCCGTTTGATGCTGGCGTCGATGACCCTGTTCAATGTCGGCTTCTACCTGGTGGTCCCGTTCCTGGCTGTGCGTCTGAGCAGCGACCTGGGTTTCTCCGCCGCGGTGGTGGGCCTGGTGCTCGGCCTGCGGATGGCCTCTCAGCAGGGCTTGTTCTTCTTCGGCGGCAGCCTGGCGGACAGGTTCGGTCCCCGGGCGATCATTCTTCTCGGAATCGCCGTGCGAGTTGTCGGGTTCGCGATGCTCGGCTTCGTGACGACCCTGCCGTGGATCATCGCCGGGGTGGTCCTGATAGGCGTTGCGGCAGCGCTGTTCGCGCCTGCCGTCGAAGCTGCGAACGCGGCGGTGGGTGCGCAGCTCGAACGCGACGACATCATGAGGCGGACCGAACTGTTCGGCCTCGAGCAGATGTGCAGCCGTATCGGCACCGTGATCGGGCCGATCATCGGCACGTCGCTGCTGGGTGTGCCGTTCGCATGGACGACGGGCTGCGCGGCCGCCTTGTTCGCGGCGCTGTGGGTGGCGTTCTGGCGGTGGTTCCCCGCCACGGTGCGCACCACGGCCGACCCGGACGGGGGTCCCGGTTCTCCCGCGTTGTCCGCGGTGTGGCGAACGGTGCTGTCGGACAAGGTGTTCATGACCTACGCCGTCTTGTGCGGCACACAGCTGGCCGCATTCAGCCTGGTGTACCTCATGCTGCCGGTGGAACTGCAGTCCTTGACCGGCGATGAGTCCGGCCTCGGCTGGTTCTACGCCGGGGCGGCCGTCCTCGTCATCGTCTGCCAACGGCCGATGGTTGCCGTGGCCCACCGCATCGGCCATCGCCGAGCAGTGATCGGAGGGATGGCGATCATCGGGTTGTCGTTCCTCGCACCGGTGTTCGCAGAGATCTCGCCACACGATGTCGCCGTCGGCAACACCGCGCTCGCGGCGTGGGTCGCGCTGCTGCACCTCGGCCAGATGTTGATGGTCCCCCCGATGCGCGACACGGTGGCGAAATTGGCCGCAGAACGACATCTCGGCGCATATTTCGGGTTGCTCAACAGCGTCGCCGGGCTCGGTTGTCTCGCCGCGTCGGCGGGAGTGGGTGCGCTCTACGACGTGGCCGACGCCCGCGATCTGTCGACGGCGGCCGTGTGGGCTCCCGTGACCGCTGTGATCATGCTGGCCGTGGCCGGCCTGATCGGTTGGTACCGTGCCCAGGCGGTGCACATCCGCCTGGGCCGGCGCGACGGCGTCAGAGAGGTTTCGTCTTGAGTTGTTCGACGAGTTCGTCGAGCACGAAAGGTATCGTCAGCGGATTCGGCATGGACACCGCGTCACTCACGATCGGGTCCAGTCCGACCAGCGCGCCGGAACGCACTGCGGGCAGCTGTGAGAACAACTGAAGGGACTCCATCTCGGTGCGCGAGTTCGGCCAGTTGTCGAACACGATGACGTCGCTGTCGATCATCGGGATGTTCTCCAGTGAGATCTCGACGAACAACTGGCCGTTGAACGCACCCGCGAGCGCCGGCGGCGGCCCGAATCCCAGACCGGTCAGCAACTGTGTACGTGCGGCCTCCGGGCTGTAGACGCGGAGGTTGCCGTCCCCCCACCGAACGACCATCGCCGCGGTCCGGCCGCTGAACTGTGGGTTGTCGCGCCGTCGGCTGACCACCAGATCCTCGGTGGAAGAGACCAACTCACGTGCTGCACCGGGAAGTCCGACGGCCGTGCCGATCCTCGTGGTGACCTCCTGCCAGGGCAGCACCCAGTCGGTGTGGTCTGCCGCGTGCAGCACCGTCGGCGCTATGGATGCCAGCAGCCGATAGGTGGGCTCGTCGATCGCGTTGTTCACGGCGACGATCAGATCGGGCCGGGCGGCGGCGACCGCGGACACGCTGAAGTCTGCAGTGGCGTTGGCCAGGGCTTCGGGATCGTCGCCGGTGATCCTGGGTTCTGCCCACTCGCCGATGCCGTCGTCTGTCGAGCCCTTCCACACCGGCACCATCACCGGCATCACACCCAGTGCCAGCAGCACGTCGGCATCACCGATACCGATGACCGCGATCCGCGAGGGGGTGCGCTCGATGGTGGTCGACCCGTACATGTGATCGATCGTGACCGGAAAGGCGTCGGATTCGGGCGTCACCGCAGCAGGTGCACCCTCTGCCGGGCGACCCTCGGAGTCACAGCCGGCCAGCACGCCTGCGGCGGCGGCGGTCAGGCTCAACGTCAGCATTCTTCGGCGATTCATCACGACCACGAGTCGATACCTCTTTCATCAGCAGTAGTGAGGTGATCCTAACCCGGTGGGCCGACCGGCCCCTGCGCGATCGATCACAGGCGCTAGCGGGCGCCCCGCCACATGGGTCGCCCGCCGCGAACGATCGATCCACCACGTCGACGACCGATCCGGACCGGGTTGCCACGGAGGGCAACCCGGTCCGGAGGTCCGGTCGGTCAACTGGCGGCGCGTGTCCTCGAGGCCTTCGACGCAGCAGCCTCACGATCCGCGGCTCGCTGGAACTCGACGTCGTCGGATGCGCAGGCCAGACAGATCGGCGCATGTCCGGCGGCCGGGTCGCGGTCCATCTCGTAGGCGATGTAGCTGTCATCGCAGCAGTGACAGCGGATGCGTGCCTCCCACATGTCGTCGACCTCATCGCGAGGGTCGTGGGGTCGCTGCATGGTGAACCAGCCCTCGCGCCGGAACTTCAGCGCCACGGCGTAGATGACGCCGGCGACGACGAAGGCGATGGGTGACGCCCACACCGCGCCGAAAGTACCGCCGAACAAGACGAGAGCGATGCCGATCACGGACGCGGCCGCCCACGCGCCGACGCCGGCCGGGTTGACCGCGGGCACGCGTCCCGGGCGGAACTCCAGGGAGTCGGCGGGAATCCGACGCAGCCGCATCCAGGCGATGTGCGTCAGCGCGATGGCGACCCATCCCACGATGAGGACGCCCTGGTACTGCAGGGAGGTGGTGATCCAGGACAGCACGTTGGTCAGCATCATCAGGTAGACGATCACCGCGACCACGCCGACCCAGAAGGTGCGGGGCATCGAGAACTTGACCGTGCGGGCGAAGAAGTTCTGGAAGTTGGTGGACGCCAGGTAGAAGTTGCCGCTGTTGACGCGTGTCTGGCTGACGACGACCCACAGCAGACCCCAGATACCCATCATGCCGACGATCCCGAGGATCGCCGACTCCTCGGAGAGCGGTCCGGCGATGGTGATGGTCTGGGCGAGGAACATACCGACCGCCGCGTTGATCAAGAGGGTGACGACGTAGAACGGCGTACCGAAGGACACCCGTGCGTTGAAGGTCGCATCCTGCGGGCGGCCGAATCGCGCGTAGTCCCAGGCCATCATCGTGACGACCCAGACGCCCATGTAGATGACGAAGGCGTACCACCACCCGGGCACCCCGAGATCGGCCGCGGCCTCCGGCTCGTAGGTGAGCCAGTCGTTGCTGTAACCGTATTCGGCGATCGCCCACACCACCGAACCGACCAGCCCGACCACATAGAGCGGCAACAGCACCCCGTTGAGCCGGTCGAGCCAGGTGGCGACACCGCGCCACGCCAGCGGCGCCTGATAGGCGACGACCACCAACGCCCAGAACGCGATCGGGAGTGCACCGAAGTAGGCGTGCAGGGCCGACGCGACGATCGCGCCCTCGGCCACCACGTAATACGCGATGGTGATCCCGAACAGGGCTGCGGCGAAGGCGGATCCGGCACGGCCGAACACGACGCGGGAGAACAGCGAGACGCTGGTTCCGGTCTGATTGGCGAACTTGGCGGCGACGGAGTTGATGGCGCCGTAGGCCACGACCGAGAGTCCGATGCCGATGAGGGCGTCGGCGGCTCCGACGGAGAGCGAGACGGTGGCGCCGACGACCACGAAGAACATCGCGCTCATCAGGCCGAACCAGGCCATCGACACCGACGAACGCGACGTCCGCCACGAGTTGGGCACGATGTGCATGGAGTAGTCCTCGGCCGCGGCGCGTGCGAGGACCTGGGGATCGTCGGTGTATGTGACGTCCAGGGGCGGAACTCCGCCCGCCCTGGAGGACGAGATGTCGAGAGTCATTGCATTCCTTGGTGTTCGAGTGGTGGTCAGATGCGCCGCTGGGTGTCGTACGAATCGGGTCCCGGTGCCGGGAACGTCAGACGGTGGCCGGCTCCGACACCGTCAGCGTGCCCGGGACGAAGTCGACGGTGGGGTCGTCGGTCCAGTGGATGACGGTGCGCCGCCGCAACATCTGCCGGAACTGCGACGTCGTGTTGGTCAGGACGTCACCGCTGCCCCAGTCGAGGATCACGCCGTACTGGCGGACACAGTCCATCTCATTGATCAGACCGGAGCGGTACTCCTCGGAGACCGCTTGCGGGTCGCGTTCGATCCACGCGTGCCGATTGCTGCGGATGTACTCGCGTGCGGTGAGGGTGGCTTCGAGATCCACCTCGTATACGAAGATCTCGGGATCGATTTCCTTGACGACGACGCCGTAGTCCTTCTCCGCCCGGGCAATCGAGACGTATCCGTCGATGACGTCCTCCAGCACGGCGTCCACGTCGCGCTGGAGCGGGTCCCCGAGACCGCCGCCACCGGCCGACGGACGGGTGAACTCGTCTCCCGACTTGATGGGGACCGCGGCGAAGATCGAGCCGAGGTACTGCTCGTCCTCGGTGCCCTTGTTGAGCCAGACCCCGTGCGGGATGGACGGCAGGCCGCCCCACAGTCCCCAGGTGACCGACCGTTCGCGATCACAGCAGTAGGACATGACGGTGTTGTCGCTGGCCCACAGCTTTCCGCCCTTCTCGGCGCCGAGGCCCCCGCGGAACTTGCCGGGCCCGCCGGAGTCGGGCACTAGGTCGTGGCACGATGTGAGGACCGGGGCCAGACGCTCCTGCCCTTCGAAAGGCTGTGTGCCGTACTGGACTCCGAAGACGGCAGCGGATGCGTTGTAGCCGTCGGCGCCGTTGCGGGCGCCCCAGCCACCCATCATCCAGTCGTACCACATGAAATTCGGATTGCCGTCGCCGCGCTGATCTCGGCCGCCCACCAGGAGGTACTCCAGGTTGAACGTGCACGCCATCGCCCGTTCGGGCTGGATGTCCGACCAGATCTCGAAGACCGAACTCATGATCTTCTCGAACGGGCCCGAGCAGAAGCCGGCACACGGCGACGGCCAGTCGGCGTTGACCACCGACCCGAGTGGCCCGAGGTCTGCTGTCACGACGCGGTAGAACCCGGAATTCAGTGGGATGTCCGGGAATTGCATCTTCGTGCCGGCGACGATGCCGGCGAACGACCCGCCGAATCCCGCGTTGAGCATCGACGAGATCGACGCGTGTGATTCGCTGAGGTCGTAGTGAACGGTGTCTCCGGAGATCGTCATCCGTGTCTTGATGGGGATGAGTCCCTCCCCGCGCGCCGGGTCCTGATCGATGTAATCCTCGGTGTACCAGACACCATCGGGAAGTTCGGCGATCTTGGCGCGGGTGAGATCCTCGACGTAGTCCTGCACCTCGGCCATCGCCGTCTTGATGGTCTCGACGCCGTACTTGTCGCACAGACGCTGGATCTCGCGCTCGGCGACGCGGGTCGCCTCCGCCTGTGCCTGCATGTCGCCGATGATGTCGCGCGGGTTGCGGGTGTTCTTCGCGATGAGGTAGGCGACGTCTTCGAGGAACTGGTCCTTGCTCCACAGGCGGGTCGGCGGGATCCGCAGTCCCTCGCCCATGTGATCGAGCGCCTTGACGTTGAACGACCCGGGAGTGGCGCCGCCGACGTCGGCCCAGTGGCCGTTGGCCTGGGCGTAGCCGAGCAGCTCGCCCTGGTAGTAGATGGGCCGGATGATCCGGGTGTCGTTGAAGTGACTTCCGCCTTCGTAGACGTCGTTGATCACGAAGACGTCGCCCGGATGGATGTCGCCCTCGAACTGCCGGATGACCGCCTTCGCGGTGTAGTGCAGTGTTCCGACGTGGGCCGCGATGTCGCCGGTGCCCTGCATGACGGTGTTGCCCTCGGTGTCGCAGAGCGCCGAGGAGAAGTCACGGGAGTAGATGACGAACGAGTAGCAGGTGCGCAGGATCTGTTCGGCCATCTGATCGACGGTGTTGATGAAGGCGTTCTTCAGCACCTCGAACGTGACCGGGTCGAGTGTTGTTGCCATGGTTGGGGTTTCCTGTTCTGTCTGAGACGGTTGGGAGATCACTCGGCGGCGGTGAGCAGGAGGTTGCCCCACTCGTCGACCCGCGCGGATGTCCGCGGCGGGACGACGGTCGTCGAGTCGAGCTGGTCGACGATGCACGGGCCGGTCAGCACGGCTCCGGGCGGCAGGCCGGCGCGGTCGTACACCGGCGTCGCCAGCCGGGCGACCTCGTCGGGGAAGAGCACGTCCCGCACCTCGAGTGGCTCCGGCGAGAAGGTCGCCGGATCGATCAGGACGGCGGGTGTGACGTCCATCCGCGGGGTGAGTCCGATGGCGCGCAACGAGATCCGGTAGATCTCGACGCCGGTGTCCTCCGCCGCGAAGTTGTGCTCCTTGAGATGTGTCGCGTGGAACGTCGCGACGACCTCGTCCAGACTCGTCAGCGGCATGGACACGGGCACCGCGATCGCCCGCCACTGTCCCTCGTAGCGCATGTCGAGGTAGTACTCGAAGAGCATGTCGGCGGGGTCGACGTGCTCGGCCGTCAGTCGTTCGCGTCCTTCCTCCTGCAACTCGGCGAAGGTCGCGGCCAGGTGGTCGAGGTCCGCGCCGTCGGCGTCGGCGAGGTACATCCGGGTGATGTCGTGCTGGATGTCGACCAACATGCAGCCCATGGCCGAGGTGACGCCCGGGTGCGGCGGGATGATGACGGTCGGGATGCCCAGATCCTTGGCGAGGTAGGCGGCGTGTAGGGGGCCGGCTCCGCCGAAACCGACCAGCGCGAAGTCCCGCGGGTCGTGGCCCTTGCGGATGGAGATCAGGCGGATCGCGTCGGCCATGTTGGCGTTGGCGACCTTGATGATCGACTGCGCCGCCGTCTCGACGTCGAGACCCAGCGGCGCGGAGATCTTTTCCAGGGCGACCCGTGCCATCGACTCGTCGAGCTCCTTGACGCCGCCGGCCAGCTTCTTGCCGACGGTGCCCAGGATCAGGTTGGCGTCGGTGTTGGTGGCGAGATCCCCGGACGCGCCGTAGCAGGCCGGTCCGGGGTCGGACCCCGCGGACTGGGGACCGTTGCGCAGCGAACCGGCGTCGTCGAGCCAGGCGATCGAACCACCACCGGCGCCGATGGTGAGCACCTCGATGCTGGGGAAGCAGATCGGGTGGCCGAACGCGACGCTCCACATGTTGGTCGTCGCCAGCACGCCGTTGTCGGTGAGCGAGACGTCGGTCGAGGTGCCGCCCATGTCGAACCCGATCGAATTCTCGAACCCGCATGTGCGGGCGATGTGCCGGCTCGCGATCGCCCCCGCCGCGATCCCGGAGGCGGCCAGGCGGGCGCCGTACTTCTCGGCCATGGCCGGTGTCATGACTCCGCCGCCCGAATGGAGCAGCAGGACATCGTTGTCGTAGCCGGCATCCGCGAGCCGGCCCTCGAGCGTCCGGGCGTAGGGGCCGATGATCGGGACCAGGGCGGCATTGGCGACGGTCGTCGAGAACCGCTCGTACTCGAAGATCTCAGGCAGGACATCGCTGGAGGTGGTGATCGACACGCCCGGCAGCTCCTCGGTGAGGATCTCGGCCATCCGGTTCTCATGTGCGGGATTGGTGAACGAGTTGACGAAACACACTGCCACGGTCTCGATCTCGCGGCGGCGCAGGACCCGTGCGACCTCGCGGGCAGCGTCCTCGTCGAGCGGCTCGAGCACGGTTCCGTCGTAACCGATCCGTTCGCTGACGGTCAGGCGATGGCGACGTGGGACAACCGGAGGTGCGACCTCCTGGTACGGATCCCAGGACTCACGGTCGCCGCGCCGGATCTCGATCACGTCCCGGAATCCCTCGGTCGTCACCAGGGCGACCTTCGGGAACTTCCTCGTGATGAGTGCGTTGGTCGCGATTGTCGTTCCGTGCGAGAAGAATTCGACATCTTCCCATCCGACGCCGGCCTGCTCCATCCCGGCCAGCACGCCTTCGATGGGGTTGCTCTGGGTCGGATACTTGGCCGTGACGATCGTGCCGTCGGAGTGCTGGATGAAGACGTCGGTGAACGTCCCGCCGATGTCGACGGCGGTACGGACCTTGTCGGTCCGGCTGATGGCTTTCGTCATGGGTACTTCCTCGTGGCTCGGCGGTCTCGGGACGCCCATCACGAAACCCGGCGCGGGCCCGCCGAACAATTGGCTCATCAGCCAGTACCACGGCGCCGACCGCTGGACGTTGACACGCGACGGACCGATGGAGAGCGCGCGACCTGCGCAAACCGTCGTGGGCGGCGCGTAACGCGGATGTGTCCGACATGGACCGGAAACGTGATGTCACACAACGGAAACAACGACGGCGGTGTGCGGTCGGGTGGTGAGAACGACTGTGAGCACCGATAATCGACGAACAGGGCGGCGGCGAGGAGGCGATCGGATGGCGACGGTGGGTGACGTCGTCGTCGGTGTGGGTCTGCTGTCGGTCACTCCGGGGGCCGCCGAGCGGACGCGACACGTGGAGGTGTCCGGAACCTGCGAGGTCGGTCGGATCAAGCCCGCCGAGGTGGGCGCGGGGGACCTCGTCCTCATGGGCCCGACGGGGTGGCCGGCGTCGGGAGCACCGGAGACGTTCGCGGCGACCCTGCGGCAGTGCGCAGCGGCCGCGGTGGTGGTGGACACCGATGACGACAACCTGTCCGCCGAGTTCGTGTCCGCCTGCGTGAGCCACGGTGTGCCGATCTACATGCTCCCCAGGGAGAGGAGCTTCCGCGACGTCGAGATGGTCGTCGCGCCGCGTGCGATGGTCGACGATGCCATCGACGAATCCGGCCCGGTGGCATCGATTCTGGCGTCCCTCGGCGCGTTTCACCGCGCGTCGGGGATCAGCGGGGCCGTGGTGCTCGACGGCGCGGTACTCACGGTGCCGTCCGCGACCGTCGACACCGATCTCCTGAGAAAGTCCACCGCACTGCCCCCGGCTCTCCTGCACGCGATTCCCGGGACCGCCGCGGCCCTGCACATCTCCCTGCCGAGGTCGGGCGCGGCGCTGGTGCTCTCGAATCCGCGTCGACGTCCCCTGGAATCGACCCGGGTCCGCAAACTCGCGAACGACGCCGACGCCGACGCGTACCTGTTGCGGGTGAACCGGACGATGCGCAGGCCGCTGGAAGGAGCCCTCGTCCGCGAGCTGATCGAGGCGCGGATCCCGTCGTCGGCGATGGATCCGTGGGTGGGGTCCTTCGGCTACGGAACCGGTGACCGCGTCCACTCGGTGGCGGTGATCATCGGGCCGCACAGCGACACCTCGGCGGCGAGGGTCGTCGACGCACTGCACGACCTGGGTGCCTGCGCGGGCCTCGCAACCGTTGCGGCAGCGCATGACTCGGTGGCATACGCGCTGATCAAGACCGGCACCGAGAAGGACTCGACGCCCCCGACGGGACGCGACTTCGAGGCACATCTGCAGATGTTCGCCGACGTCTTCGTCGCCCGGCACGCCGAGCTCGCCGTCGGCGGCAGTTCCTACGTGATCCGCAGCAGCGACGACCTGACGAGGGGGCTCATCAACGCGCGGCAGATGGCAGAACGGAACTCCCGCGCCGACGACCAGTCGTCGGCCACGATCGCCCTGCCGGTGCCGCTCGCCGCGACGCTGCTCGCCGGTGACTCCGAACGGTCAGCGGCGCTGCGCAGTTCGCTGCTCGACCCCGTGCTCGCCTACGACAAGGAGAAGGACACGAGCTACGTGTCGACTCTCGTGACGTTCTTCGCGCTCGACTGCCACTCGGGCGCGACGGCCAACGAGTTGGGCATCCACATCAACACCTTGCGATACCGCCTGTCCCGCATCGAGAAGCTGACCGGACGCGGATTGCAGTCGATGGTCGACCGCACCGACTACTACCTCGCCCTATGCGTCGGCGAGACGTCCCGCGGGCGGGGGGACCGGAGCCGGCGGACGGCTCCCTGACCACCACGGATCGGGCTGGCGTGCGGCGAAGTCGGCGATGACCTCGTACTTCCCGCCCGCGGCACGGCCGACGTAGGACGGATGCGAACTGTAGTGATTGGCACGGAAGTAGAACGGTGCGCCCTCGGGATTGTCCTCGAAACGGATGCCGATGAGCGCGCGCGACAGGGCGTCGACGTCGAGTGACTGGGCCTGCTCGGCGGCCAGCGCGAGCGCGTGCACCGCATTGAACGCCCCGATCTGGGCGGCGTGACTCCACCGCTGGCCCCGCACCTGGGCCAGATCGCGCCGGAACGTGTCGTTCACCGGCGACGAGAGCTCGGAGAAGTAGGTCGCGACCATGTAGTGACCGTCGCTGACCTCGGTCGGCATGTGGGCCAGGTCCAGTTCGGTGGTGACGGTCGCCGCGATCGGAACCGTGTCCGGGGTCAGTCCGACGAGGTGATACTGCGTGTAGAACGCGGTCGTCGAGTCGGCGCCGACGAGATTGCAGACCACGACGTCGGGACGCACGCGATCGATGTCGTCGATGATCGATTCGAACCTCGTCTCTCCGAGGGGTGCGTAACGGTCACCGACGATCTCGATCCCGAGGCTTCCGGCCAGTCGTCGGATCGCCTCGGCCAGAACGCGCGGATAGATGTAATCCGAGCCGACGACGTACACGCGCCGGCCGAGTGTGCCGGCGATCCACGCCAGATAGTCGGCGATGTACTGGTTGGGCGCCGCGCCGCAGTAGAAGATCCGCGAGTCGGTCTCCTCACCTTCGAAGTAGGTGGGATACATCAACAACGAGGCGTTCGCGTGAATGGCCGGAGTCAGCGCCAGGCGGGCCGCGGAGGTGTACCCACCGACGATGGCGTCGACGTTCTCGGCGGTGCACAGATGATCCACCCCGCGGGCGGTCGACGACACCTCGGAGTGGTCGTCGTAGATCGCGACCTGGATGTCCGAACCCAGAACGCCGCCGCGGGAGTTGATCTGGTGGACCGCGAGCATCGCCCCGTCCAGGATCGACTGCTCCATCTCCGCCTGGTTGCCCGAGAGGGAATACAGCATGCCGAGTCTCACGTCGGTCCCCGATCGGCGCGATCCGTGTGCATGGCAGCCACTATGCCAGCTGGGCCGCTCCTCGGCCTGTCCGGAGAACGACCTCAGCGCAGCCCGTCGCCGGCCAGCAGGGTCAGGTGGCTCGGGTGGTCGGGGTCGAGCACGAGACGTTGATGGCGGCGGCCGCGTGCCTTGATGAGGTCGGGCACCAGGGTCAGGTAGCGCGGCAGGCTCGCGGCGTAGACGTCGACACGGAGCCGATGACCCGGCTGCAGGACCGCATCGGTGGGGACGAGGTCGACGTCGAGGCGGATCGGTTCGTCGGCGGGCACCGGCAGCTTGCGCTTGTGGGACAGGTAGTGGTGCGCGGAGAGCAGGCTGCCGTCGTCGGCGTACGTCGACTTCGACTGGTCCAGAGCGCGATTCGATGCCGACAGCGCGCCGTTGGTCAGCACGACCGACGTGCCGTCGGGCGCGACGTCGTTCACGGTCACCGCCCAGATCGCCTCGTGTGCCGTGGTTGCGACGTTGAGGCGCAGGTTCATCGCGCCGCTGATCGGGGTGGCCTCGAGTACCGGCTCGGTGGTGAACGACAGTGCTCCGCGTTCCTGGTAACGCGCGTCCTTGGCGTAGTCGGCGCCGAGGACCAGGGTCGCGCCCGCGGTCACCTGGGTCATGTCGCGGGAACGGAGACCGCGGCTGTCCGGACGTACGTGCAACGACGAAACCCCTTGCGCGGGAGTGGTGCTCAGCGACCCGTCGTGGACGGAATGGTCGGCGGTCGACGATGACTCGGCGGTGAGGTAGAGCCGCGTCGGAGCCACCCCCGGGCGGGGAAAGCTCTGGCCCGCGGTCCAGGCGCCGCCCTGCTGCAGCATCGTGACCGGTCCGTAGTACTCGATCCCGTTGCGGTGCCCCTTGAGCCAGCGGTCGAACCACGCGCGTTCGAGGACGTCCAGACGCGGGGGAGCGAACTGACCGCCGTACCCCGACCCGACGTCGAGGTGATAACCGTCGCCGACGATCATCTGCTTGCGTCCGGGCTCCATCTGTAACCGCTCGTAGACGCCGGTTGCACTGCGGCCGAACAGATCATGCCACGCTCCGACGGTGAAGGTGGGCGCCTCGATGCGGTCGACGACCGGATCGCGGTCGTCGAAGTACGGGTCGTCGAAGATACGTGGATCGCGTGCGGTGAGGAACCCCCACAGCAACGAGGGGATCTCGGTGGCGGGGGACTTCACCCGGTCGATCGCCCAGCGCACCGCGTCGCCACGCACGAGGTCGCGGATCACGTTGGCGGGGTTGGGAACCCACTTGAGCATGTTGACCGCCGACAACCACACCGGGATGAACGCCGACGGCATGCCGCCGGTGATGTAGATGTCGCGCACCAGGTCGTCGCACCCCTCGACCGCGAAGACGGCCTGGAGCGCGGCGGGCCGCTTGTCCGCGGCCTGCAGCGAGTTGATGGCCGAGTACGACCAACCGGCCATCCCGACGCTTCCGTCACACCATTCCTGCTCGGTCACCCAGTCGATGACCTCCACCGAGTCCTGCTGCTCGCGAGGGCCGAGGATCTGCCACTTGCCCAGGCTCGCACCGGTTCCGCGGACATCGACGACCACCTGTACGTACCCGCTGCGCACCAGGTTCCGATTGATGCCGAAGACGTCGAAGACGCCACCCGACAGCGTCTTCGTCAGCGTGGTGAGTCCCTCGAGCGCGGTGCCGGTGGCGTCGATCGACCGGGACGCGGTGTGCAGCGCCTTGCCGAGGACCGGGGCGTGCAGGGTCTGGTCGATGAAGTCGATGGCCGCCCGGTTGTACGGGTTGATGTTGACGACCGCGGGGTAGGGCGTGAGGATCGTCTGCCCGAACCTGTTGGCGGGGCGGATCACGGTGGCGCGCAGGACCGCGCCGTCGCTCATGGTGATGGAGACGTTGCGGTCGATGACCACGCGTGGGTAGAGCTGCTTGCCGTCGACCTGTTCACGCCACCGGATGCCGTCGGCGCCGCCAGTGGGATCGCCCAGGGGGAGGGTGCCGAAATGCGGCGCACCGCTGGTGCGCGTGCGTGTCGACGGGACGACCCGTGCGCGCGACTGTGTGGGATCCAGCTGATACGTCATGGTGCATCACCCTGCCTGGGGGAGGTGGCGCACCCGCGGGTTGTTGCACGGATCGAGACGGCCGGGTGGACACCGACACCCCGTCGTGTCGGTCGTGGGTTCCCCGGTTCGTCCGCTGGCTGCGGATTACAGTGTGTTCCAGGTCACTTCACGCATTCGTTGAAGAATAACTCAGGCCCGGTATCGGATGGCTAACCGGGCGGCGTCTTTTTGGTCATCGGCGTGTGTGTTCCTGGTCACATTCAGGTAAACCGAGGTCGATCGCCGCCGCGGCTTCGAGCACCATCCAGGCCGACAGCTGCACCGAGAGGTCTCGCTCCGGGACCTCCGACGGATTGACCGCACCCGCCACGAACTGGGCTTTTGCTCCATCATCGGTGGGGATCACGGCACGTCGGCGCCAGTCGCTGGAGAAGACCGGGTGTCCGGCGACTTCGGTGCGGTTGGCCCACGCGGCGTCCGCGCTTCGGGTCACGATCCGTGCTGCACGAGCACGCAGATCATCCGAACCGCCGACGTCGGGAAGGTCGGTGGCGACGAGCGCCAGGTAACGGGCCAGCACGCCGTGGAAGAGGCCCCCGTCGCCGCCGCCCCCTCCGTCGATCACCCCGTTGGTGCAGGAGTGGCGTTCGACGGCGTCGAGGAGCCGGGCCAGGCGGTCGAGGTGCGTGCGATCCCCGGTCGCGCGCAGGGCCTCCAGTTCGGCGCCCAGCACGACGCCCTGGCAGTACGTATAGGTGCCGGTCTCGGGCTTCAGCGAACCGTCGGGGAGCCTCTTGAGGCCGTCGATGATCAGGTGGGTGTCGGGATCGACGAGGTTGGCGTCCATCCAGTCGCACATCGCCACCGCGCGCTCGACATGACCCGTGCGTGCCAGCAGGATCGCGGCCGGGCCGTTGGCGGGCGCGTTGAAGAACTGATCGGCTTTGCGCCACGGGATCCCGCCCCCGTCGTCGGGCACCCACGCGTCGAGCATCTGGCCGGCGAGCACGCGGAGTCCGCCCGCGTGGTCGAGGTGCAGATGGCGGTCGGCGCGTTCGATCGCGAGTCCGAGCCACGCCATGTCGTCGTAGTAGTTGTTGGTCCAGCGGCCGCCGTTGCGGATCCGGATGCCGCGCAGCAACCGGTCGACGTCGTCGGCGATGTCGGGGTCGTATGACCGGTCGCCGTGGGATGAGCCGGCCACCCGGTGGATGGCGGCGTCGACGAGAAGGTCGACGAGGTGGGCGTGCCACCAGTAGTGCCACGATCCGAACTGCGCCTGCATGCGTCCGATCGGCCAGGCGACCGCGGCCGCGCGTGTTCCCGGAAGCCAGAAGGCCCGCTGCAGGTGGCGGTCGTAGACGGCGTCCGCGGCGGCCCGCGCGCGGTCATCGGGGGCGTGCGGATCGGGCGATTTGGATTGTTCGTCCACGTCCGCGTAGCCTAGTCCTCGATGTGATGCACACCCGTGTGTCGTATCGGTTCAACCAGAGACCGTTGGTCGTCGGGATTTCCCGGACGAAGGCGCGACGAGGTCGCCGGCCCACGCAGGATGAACGAGGAATGTCGCTCCACACGTTCAGTGTGTGCGTTCACGCCCCGTGCCTGTGTGCCGGGGCGTTTGTCATCTCCGCCCTCGATCGCCTCCCTGCGCCCGTCGCTCTTGGTTGAACTCGACCAACTCATAGTGACGAGGAGAGGAGGCGAAGTATGGCCAAGTCCGAAAAGGTCGCCGCTGTTGCGGAGATCGCAGAGCAGTTCAAGGGCTCCACTGCGACGGTTGTCACGGAATACCGTGGTCTGTCCGTCACCCAGATCTCCCAGCTGCGACGTTCCCTCGGTGAGGGTGCAACCTACTCCGTCGCCAAGAACACCCTGGTGAAGCGTGCCGCTGCTGAGGCGGGCGTGGAAGGGCTCGACGAGCTGTTCACCGGTCCGACCGCGATCGCCTTCATCGAAGGTGAGCCGGTTGTGGCCGCGAAGGCGATCAAGACGTTCGCCAAGGACAACAAGGCTCTGGTCATCAAGGGCGGGTACATGGACGGCCGCGCGCTGTCCATTGCCGAGATCGAGCAGATCGCCGACCTTGAGACCCGTGAGGTCTTGCTGGCCAAGCTCGCCGGTGCCATGAAGGGCAACTTGGCTAAGGCCGCCGGTCTGTTCAACCAGCCGGCTTCGCAGGTGGCGCGCCTGGCCGCGGCCCTGCAGGAGAAGAAGAACGAAGCCGGCGAGACCGAATAGGTCGTCCGCCGCACCACCACCACAATCCCCGAACCGTACGGGGATGAACACCAACCCCCGTACGGGGACCGACAGGAAGGACGCCAATCATGGCGAAGCTCACCGCTGACGAGCTCATCGATCAGTTCAAGGAACTGACCCTGCTGGAGCTCAGCGATTTCGTGAAGAAGTTCGAAGAGGTCTTCGAGGTCACCGCGGCCGCTCCGGTCGCCGTTGCCGCTGCCGGTGCGCCGGCTGCCGGTGGCGCCGAGGCTGCTGCCGAGCAGGACGAGTTCGACGTCATCCTCGAGGGTGCCGGCGACAAGAAGATCCAGGTCATCAAGGTCGTCCGCGAGGTCGTCTCGGGCCTGGGCCTGAAGGAAGCCAAGGACCTCGTCGAGAGCGCTCCGAAGGCTCTGCTGGAGAAGGTCGACAAGGACGCCGCCGAGGCTGCCAAGGCCAAGCTCGAAGAGGCCGGCGCCAAGGTTTCGGTCAAGTAAGACCGACCTACCGCTCACGAGCCCGGAACAGCAATGCTGTTCCGGGCTCGTTGCTGTCCGGGGGTGGCCGAGAGGTCTGCAGGAAAATCGGTCATCACACTCGGACGTCGTAACGGCCGATTCGGTTCATCCGAATCAGAAGCAGACATCACTTCGACCACCCCCGCCCCTCGAACCGAGGGGCGGGGTCAGGTCGTCGATTCGATGTCCCGCAGGTCGAGCCCAGGTCTGCGGTGGCCGTCACATCGGGGGGCGTGACCCCACTTCCCTCACCGCGAACCATCGGATATTGTCATCGTCGCGAGAGAGTTACCGGGCGGTAGCTTTCCTCACAGCCAATGCTGAGAACCACGCGGTGGCGTCGTGGGCAGGGTCGGGTCGGTTAGAGTGACCCCAACCACACATGCCGCCGGTTGGTGCGCGGTCACACCGTGGCCGCCTCGGGGGCAGCGATCGTCTGGAGGAAGTTGTGGGTGTTGAGGTCAGTGTCGAGGGGCTCACGAAGTCGTTCGGTTCGCAGAACATTTGGCGTGATGTGTCGCTGACCCTGCCGGAGGGGGAGGTCTCGGCGCTGTTGGGTCCTTCGGGTACCGGTAAGTCGGTGTTTTTGAAGACGTTGATCGGTTTGCTGCATCCCGAGCAGGGGTCGGTGATCATCGATGGCACCGACATCACGCAGTGTTCGGCCAAGGAGCTCTATGAGATCCGCAAGCTGTTCGGTGTGTTGTTCCAGGATGGTGCGCTGTTCGGGTCGATGAGTTTGTTCGACAACATCGCGTTCCCGCTTCGTGAGCACACGAAGAAGAAGGAGAACGAGGTCCGCGACATCGTGATGGAGAAGATCGACTTGGTCGGTCTGACCGGTGCCGAGGACAAGCTTCCCGGTGAGATCTCCGGTGGTATGCGCAAGCGTGCCGGTCTGGCGCGGGCGTTGGTGTTGGATCCGCAGATCATTTTGTGTGATGAGCCGGACTCGGGTCTGGATCCGGTGCGTACGGCCTATATCAGCCAGTTGTTGATCGACATCAATGCGCAGATCGATGCGACGATTTTGATCGTGACGCACAACATCAACATCGCGCGGACGATTCCGGACAACATCGGGATGTTGTTCCGCAAGGAGTTGGTGATGTTCGGTCCGCGTGAGCAGTTGCTGACCTCGGAGCAGCCGGTGGTCAAGCAGTTCCTCTCCGGTGATCGGTTCGGTCCGATCGGTATGTCCGAGGAGAAGGACGAGGCGGTCCAGAAGCAGGAAGAGGCGATGCAGGCCGCGGGTATCTCCGGTGGTGGTACCAAGGAGGACTTCACCGAGATCATCCCGCAGGTGCAGCCCAATCCCGGTATGCCCGAACGCAAGGCGATCGCCCGTCACCGCGAACGCGTGCACGCGATGCTGCCCGACCTGCCCGAGAACGCGCAGGAGGCGATCCGGCGCAGCCAGGAACAAGAAGACCAGATCCGCGAGGAGAGCCGCGCCCACGCCGACAACATGGCGAACGGTCGGGAACCCGGCGACAGCCGGGGCGGCGAGAGCCGGGGCGGCGACAACGAGTGGACCCCCGCCCCCGCCGGCGTCACCGCCGGGCACGCGCGGTCCGATCAGGCCAACACCGACGTCATCGACTACGGCGGCAGCGATGCCCCGACCGAGCAGTGGCACACACCCGGTGATGCACTGACCAAGCCCAGCCATCGTGCTGATGGGAACGAAGGGCGGACTCCCTAAGGATGAGCAGTGCCACCACGCGTGGCGTCGACCGAATCGCGCAAGCCGGGACAGGTGCCCTGTCACAGACCGGCAATATCGTTCAGCTCTTCGTCGATGTTGCACGCCAGACCTTTGTGCGCCCGTTTCAGTGGCGGGAGTTCATCCAGCAGGCCTGGTTCATCGCCAGTGTGACGATCCTGCCGACCGCGCTGATCGCGATCCCGTTCGGCGCAATCGTCTCGCTGCAGACGGGTTCGCTCATCAAGCAGCTCGGTGCGGAGTCCTACACCGGTGCGGCCAGCGTGCTCGTCGTCATCCAGCAGGGTTCGCCGCTGGTGACGTCGTTGCTGATCGCCGGCGCGGCCGGTTCGGCCGTCGCCGCCGACCTCGGGTCACGCACCATCCGCGAGGAGATCGACGCGATGGAGGTGCTCGGCATCAATCCGATCCAGCGCCTCGTCGTTCCGCGTGTGCTGGCCATGGTGCTGGTGGCGATGCTGCTCAACGGTCTGGTCGCCGTCATCGGCATCGGTGGTGGTTACTTCTTCAACGTGGTCGTCCAGGGCGGCACGCCCGGCGCCTACCTGGCGTCGTTCGGCGCGCTGGCGCAGCTTCCCGACCTCTGGGTCTCGACGCTGAAGGCTGCGATCTTCGGCGTCCTCGCCGGAGTCGTGGCGTCGTACAAGGGCCTCAACCCCAAGGGCGGCCCGAAGGGCGTGGGTGACGCGGTCAACCAGAGCGTCGTCATCACGTTCCTGCTGCTGTTCCTGGCGAACCTGATCATCACTGCGGTCTACCTGCAGGTCGTCCCACCGAAGGGGAGCTAGACGTGACCGAAGGTGGGGGCGGTGTGACCATCGCCAAGAGCCGGCCCGAGTACTACATGTACGAGGCCCGCAAGCAGCTGGGCAAGCCGCTCAAGGTGCTCGACGGTGCCGGCGAGCAGATGTCGTTCTACGGCCGCACGCTCGCCTGGATCCCGAAGACGCTGGTGCACTACACGCGTGAGGTAATGCGTCTTCTCGCCGAAGTCGCGTTCGGCTCGGGCGGGCTCGCGGTCATCGGCGGCACGATCGGCGTGATGGTGCTGATGTCGGGATTCACCGGCGTGGTCGTCGGCCTCCAGGGTTACGCCGCACTCGATCAGATCGGTTCGCAGGCACTCACCGGCTTCCTCTCCGCCTACGTCAACACCCGTGAGGTGGCGCCGCTGGTGGCCGGCCTCGCCTTGTCGGCGACCGTGGGCTGTGGCTTCACCGCCCAGCTCGGCGCCATGCGCATCTCGGAGGAGATCGACGCGCTGGAGACGATGGCCGTGCCGTCGATCCCGTTCCTCGTGTCGACCCGTGTCATCGCCGGTTTCATCGCGGTCATCCCGCTCTACGTGCTCGGCCTGTTGTCGGCGTATCTGGCCTCACGTGTGGTGACGACGGTCTTCAACGGTCAGTCCGGCGGGTCCTACGACCACTACTTCAATCTGTTCCTGCCACCGGCCGACGTCTTGTGGTCGTTCGGCAAGGTGCTGGTCTTCGCGTTCGTGATCATCCTGGTGCACTGCTACTACGGCTACTACGCCTCGGGCGGTCCCGCAGGTGTGGGCGTGGCCGTCGGTCACGCGGTCCGAGCGGCGCTGGTGCTCATCGCGGTCCTGGACTTCTTCCTCGGTCTGGCCATCTGGGGTACCACGACGACCGTGCGAGTGGGGGGTTAGCGTGACGCTGCTGCGTAAACGGTTGCTCGGCCTGGTGTTCTTTCTCGTGGTCGCGTTGTTCCTGACCCTCACGATCACCAAGTTCAACAAGTCGTTCACCGAGTTCACCGATGTCACGCTGGTGACCGACTCGACCGGCAACGCGTTGCCGGCCAACGCCGACGTCAAGGCCCGCGGCATGACCGTCGGCGAGGTGCGCGAGGTCAAGCCCGGACCCGACGGTCGCGTCGAAGTGGTGTTGGGGCTCAACCCCGATCAGGCCTCGACGCTCTCGGACAAGACCACCGCGCGCATCCTGCCGAAGACGCTGTTCGGTGAGCGGTACGTCGCTCTGCAGGTGCCCGAGGACAATTCGGGCCCGACGCTGAGCAACGGCGCGACGATCGAGACCGATCGCAGCGGCAACGCCCTGGAGATCCAGCAGTTGTTCGACAAGCTGCTGCCGGTCCTCGAGGCGATCCCGCCCCAGGATCTGAACGCAACGCTGACCTCGCTGTCGTCGGCGCTGTCCGGCCGCGGTGAGCAGCTGGGCACGACGCTGGAGGAACTCGACCAGATCTTCGGCGAGATCAACGAGAACCTGCCCGAACTGGAGGGCACCCTCGAGGGACTCGCCAGCTTCTCCCAGACGTATTCGCAGGCGCTGCCCGATGTGGTCGACGCACTTGACTCGCTGCGCACGACGACGAACACCATCGTCGAGCGTCAGGACGACCTCCGGACGCTCATCGCCACCCTCGGCGTCGCCTCCGACGACCTGACCGGCTGGCTGCGCGCCAATCGCACCGACCTGATCGACCTCGCCGTCGACTCCGAGGAACTGCTCGTCGGACTGGCCAAGCAGTCGCCGACCTTCGTGTGTACGTTCCGCAACTTCGCGGGTCTGATCCCGGAGTCGCGCAAGATCGTCGGCGAGGGGACCGACAACCCGGGTGTGCGAGTGAACCTGCAGTTCGTCAATCCCCGTGGCCGTTACCTACCGAACCAGGACGAACCCCGCTTCATGGACCTCGATCCACCTGCCGTCTGTTACGACCCGAAGATGGGTGGCGACCGCCCGTTCCCGCAGTACCCGGGCGGCGGCCTGGCTGACGGCAGCTACCAGCCGCCGTCCCGCAACCCCGGCCCGCGCAACGTCCGGCAGCTCCCGCAGCCCCAGTTCAGCGGCGTCCCGGCGGGGACCGTCTCGTCGGCCCCGGCTGGTGCGAAGCCCGTGGCGGTGGAGTCCAACCCGTTCGACGACCCGGAGTATCGCAAGCAGCTGCAGGTCATCTACGGCGCCACGTCGGGTAAGTCGCCGGAAGAGGTGCCGACCTGGGTGACCATGATCGGCGGCGGTGCGCTGCAGGGTGCGAAGGTCGACATCAAATGAAGTCGATCGTCGGACCGCTGATCAAGCTGATCGTCTTCGGCGTGGTCACCGTGGTGACCACGAGTCTGCTCGCGGTGACCATCGCCAACGCCGGGGGTGACGGTGATGCGAAGTTCAACGCCGTGTTCACCGACGCCACGTTGCTCAATCCGGGCGACGACGTCCGGATCGCGGGCGTGCGCGTCGGGCAGGTGGAGAGCGTCGAGGTCTACGACCGCAACAAGGCGAAGGTCTCGTTCAACGTCGACCGCGATCGTCTGCCGGACGGCACCCAGCTCTTCATCCGCTACCGCAACCTGACCGGTCTGCGGTACCTCGCCCTCGAGCGCGGGGCGGGCGACCCGTCGCAGACGGTCGCGCAGGGTCACACGTTCGGCCTGACGCCGGGCGTCACGGACACCCACCCGCCGGTGAACCTGACCGAACTGTTCAACGGTTTCCGGCCGCTGTTCCAGCAGCTGTCGGCCTCCGACGTGAACAAGCTGACCGAGCAGATCATCGCGATCTTCGACGGGCAGGGTGGTTCGATCACCCGTCTGGTCAGCGACACGGCCGATCTGACGAACGCGATCGCCGACAAGGACAAGGTCATCGGTGAGCTGATCACCAACCTCACCAAGGTCCTCGACACGGTCAACCGCAACGACGAGCAGTTCACCGCCCTCCTCGACAACACCGAGAAGCTCGTGACCGGCCTTGCGGCACAACGCGGTTCGGTGGGTTCGGCGATCACCTCGGTCTCCAACCTGACCTCGGTCACGGCGAACATCCTCGGTGCGACGCGCCCGTCCATCCAGGGCGACATCGCCGGACTGAAGTCGCTGGCCGACCAGATCAACAAGCGTGACGAGGACATCGAGGAGACGCTGACCAATCTGCCGATCAAGCTCCAGAAGATCGGTCGCGCAGCGACATTCGGTTCCTGGTTCCAGTTCTACCTGTGCGGCATCGACGTGGTGGCGGGCAACGGCAAGTCGCCGGTGCTGACGCAGCCGCTGGTCCCGCTGCCCGACATCAACCATGTGCTCTACACCAGTGCGGCGACGCGCTGCTGGGCAGACGACCGGCCAGGGGGGTGACCACGATGGCAGACAACAACGATCCGAACGTGCGCGACCCGAAGATGAACGACACCGAACGCGATGAGACCGACGCCCCGGTGCAGCATCCGCACCGGCGTTTCGGCGGCCGGCGCAGCCCGGTCAGCATCGGTGCCATCGGCATCCTGATCCTGCTGATGCTCGGACTGAGCTCGTTCTATCTCGCCGAACTGCCGCTGCTCGGCGCGGGTGCGCGCTACACCGCGAAGTTCACCGAGGCCGCCGGTCTGAAGCCGGGGAACGAGGTCCGCGTCGCGGGCGTGAAGGTGGGCGAGGTCGACGACGTGACCCTCGACGGGGATCGCGTCAACGTGACCTTCCGGGTGGAGAACACCTGGATCGGCGACCAGACGCAGGCGACCATCCAGATCAAGACGATCCTCGGTCAGAAGTTCCTGTCGCTGAACCCGCGTGGCAGCGAGCCCGCCGATCCCGACGTCCCGCTGACCGACACGGTGGCCCCGTACGACGTCATCGAGGCGTTCTCGGGCGCGGCCGAGCAGATCGGCGAGCTCGACAACGACCAGCTGGCCGAGTCGATGCGCGTGCTCTCGGACACCTTCTCGGGGACCGCGGGTACGACCGGTCCGGCGCTGGACGGCATCGCCCGCCTGTCGCAGACGATCTCCAGCCGCGACCAGGAGGTTCAGCGTCTGCTGGCCGCGACGAAGGACACCTCGAAGATCCTGGCCGATCGCAACGAGGAGTTCGTGCGCCTCATCGGCGGCGCGGGTCAGCTGCTCGACGAGCTGAACAACCGCCAGCGCAACATCTCGGCGCTGCTGGCCAGCACCACGAGCCTCAGCGACTCGCTCACCGGCATCGTGCGCGACAACGAGGAGCAGATCGGACCGGCACTCGACGCGCTGAAGGGCGTCAACGAGTTGCTGCAGCGTCAGAACCAGAACATCCGCGACTCGATCAAATACATGGCGCCGTTCTATCGCCTGTACGCGAACGTGCTCGGCAACGGTCGCTGGTTCGAGTCCTCGGTGGTGAACCTGCTGCCGCCGGCGCTGCCACAGCAGAACACGACGCGTCCGCCGAACAAGCAGGCCTTGGAGAACCAGGGCGGGACGGGAGTCGGCTGATGACCACACCGGATCTGACCCAGAATTCGGGTCCCGGCCGCTGGTTCACGCCGCGGCACATCGTGGTGATCGTGATCGGGCTGATCATCGCGCTCATCCTCGCGGGAGCGCTCTGGTGGGTGTTCTCCTCGATCGGCACCACGAAGATCACCGCGACCTTCAAGCGGTCGGTCGGCATCTACGAGGGCTCCGACGTCCGGGTGCTCGGCGTGGCCGTCGGCAAGGTCGACTCGGTCACGCCGGAGGGCGAGACGGTGAAGGTGACCATGACCGTCGACCGCGGCGTCGAACTGCCCGCGGATGTCCGTGCGGTGCAGATCATCCCGTCGGTCGTCGCGGATCGCTACGTGCAGCTGACCCCCGCCTACACGGGTGGGGAGAAGGCGCCGCGCGACCTCACCCTCTCCGTCGACCAGACGATGGTCCCGGTGGAGGTCGACCAGATCTACGCCAGCGTCAAGGAACTGTCCGACGCCCTCGGACCCGATGGCGCCAACAAGACCGACGGCACCGGCCGCCAGGGCGCGGTGAGTGAACTCGTCACGACCGGCGCGGAGAACCTCGAGGGCAACGGCGAGAAGCTCGGTGCTGCCATCGAGGGACTGTCGAAGGCCTCGACGACGCTGAGCGATTCGCGCGGCAACCTCTTCGACACCGTGAAGAACCTGAACACGTTCGTCGGCGCACTGCGCGAGAACGATGCGCAGGTACGGCAGTTCAACACCCAGATGGCCTCGTTCAACCAGTTCCTCGCCGGTGAGCGCGAGCAGCTCGCCGCCGCGCTGAACAAGCTGTCGATCGCTCTCGGCGACGTGGCGACCTTCCTCGCCGACAATCGCGAGCAGATCGGCGAGACGGTGAAGGACCTGCAGCCGACGACCCAGGCGCTGCTCGACCAGAAGAACAACCTCAAAGAGGTCCTGACCGTGCTGCCGATCACGGTGAACAACCTGATCAACGCCTACGACGCCGAGTCGGGCACGCTGGCCATGCGGCTGACGATCCCGGACCTGCAGGACCTGATCGGAGCGCAGTGTCGCCTGCTCGACCTCGGGCAGCTGCTGCCGGGCAACCCCGCGGCCGATCAGTTCAGCGACACGTTGCGTCCGCTGATCAGCCAGTGCGAGGAGATCGGTGACCAGATCCAGGAGGGTGTGCTCGAGCCGCTGCTGCCCGTGCTGCCGTTCGGCATCATGAGCAACAACAAGCTGCAGCGCGCGCCGGTGCCGGGCACCGTCCCGGGCAACCCCGACCCCGAGATCGGCAACCCGTCGCCCTCGAGGTCGCCGGCCCCGTCGTCCACCCCGCGACCCCGGGGAGGCAACTGATGAACCGCTCGTCGATGCGTACGGCGATGGCCGGCGCAGCACTGTCGCTGACCCTGCTGGTGACCGGCTGCATGTCCAACGGCATCCAGTCGATCCCGCTGCCCGGTGGCGTGAACACCGGGGACAACGCGCGCACGTACAAGATCCAGTTCGACGACGTGCTCGACCTCGTGCCCCAGTCGACGGTCAAGCGCGACGGCATCCCGGTCGGGCGCGTGACCAAGGTCGAGGTGCCGAACGACCAGTGGTTCGCCCAGGTCACCGTCGAGGTGCAGAACAACGTCGATCTCTCCGACGAGGCCGAGGCGAGCGTGCAGCAGACCTCGCTGCTCGGCGAGAAGTTCGTGGCGCTGACCGAACCGGACGGCAGTGCCGACGCGCCGCGCCAGAACCCCGACCAGCCGATCCCGGTGTCGCGGACACGCACCGCCACCGACATCGAGCAGGTTCTCGGCGCACTGGCCCTGCTGCTCAACGGCGGTGGTCTCAATCAGCTGCAGCCGATCGTCACCGAGCTGAACAAGGCGCTCGACGGCCGGACCGACAAGGTCCGCAACCTGATCGGCGAGACCGAGGACCTCATCGCCGGGCTGAACCGGCAGCGTGACGACATCATCACCGCCATCGACGGTCTGGCCGAGTTGTCGACGCGCACGGCCGCGCAGACCGCGCAGATCGACCGCATCCTCAAGCAGCTGCCCGCGGGCGTCGAGGTGCTGGAGGAGCAGCGACCGCAGTTCGTCGAGCTGCTGACCAAGCTCGATCAGCTCGGCCAGGTCGGTACCGATGTGCTGGGCAAGTCGCGCACGGCGCTGATCAACGATCTGAAGGCGTTGCGGCCGGTGCTCACCCAGCTCGCCGCCGCGGCTCCCGATCTCATCACCGCGGCGCCGCTGATGCTCACCCACCCGTTCCCGGACTGGCTGTTGCCGGGTGTCCGCGGTGACTCGACCAACCTGTTCATGACGCTCGACCTCCGCGTGCTCAATCAGCTCGAGGCGCTCGGCGTCGGCCAGGGGACCCCGAAGTACTCGCCGCCTGCTCGCGTGAGCGTGCCGGTCGACCCGCGCAATCCGTACTACCGCGGCAACGGACCGCGCTACGGGTGGCCGACCATCACCTTGCTTCCGCCGGGTCCGAACTGGCGTCCGGGACCGAACACCCCGCCGTCGGGTGGGCGCTATCCCGCGTCCTTCTCCCGGCCGGCAGAGGGCGCCGGCCCGATGCCGACTCCCGCGACCCCGGGTCAGGGCATCCTCGACGGCCCGCTGGCCGCGATGGGACTCGCACCGGCGGCGCCCACCCAGAACCCGTCAGGAGCAGGACGATGATCGGCAAGCTCGTCAAGATACAGCTGATCGTGTTCGTGATCGTCGGTCTGGTGGCGCTGGTGTACGTGGGCGCGAAATACGCCCGCCTGGACAAGCTCGCCGGTGTCGGCATGTACACGGTCACCGCCAAGCTGCCCGATTCGGGCGGCATCTTCACCAACGCCGAGGTCACCTACCAGGGTGTGCCCGTGGGTCGCGTCGGCAAGCTGACGCTCACGTCCGAGGGAGTCGACGTCGCGCTCGACATCGACTCGGGTGGGCCGGAGATCCCGGCGTCGGCGACCGCGGTCGTCGCGAACCGGTCCGCGATCGGCGAGCAGTTCGTCGACCTGCAACCGACGTCGTCGGAAGGGCCGTACCTGAAGGGCGGCGACACGATCACCAAGTACTCGCTTCCCGAGCCGCTCGAAGATGTGGTCGCCTCGGCGATCGACTTCACCGATTCGATCCCGGTCGACGACCTGAACACCGTCATCACCGAACTCGGCCGCGCATTCAACGGGCAGGGTGAGAACCTCACCCGCCTCGTCGACTCGCTCGGCAAGCTGTCGCGGGCCGGCGTGGACAACCTGAGTGAGACCGTCGCGCTCATCCAGAACTCGAACGTAGTGCTCGGCACCCAGGCCGATCAGTCCGACGCGATCCTCACGTGGTCGCGCAACCTGAATCTGGTCACCGCGACGCTGGCCTCGGCCGATCCCGACCTGCGGCGACTGCTGACGACGGGCACGTTGTCGGCGACCCAGATCTCGGAGCTGATCCAGAAGAACGGCAACGACCTCTCCAAGGTCGTGAAGGATCTCGCCGAGGTGGCCCGCACGATCGAGCCGGCCACCTACACGACGTCGACGACGTTCGCCATGCTGTCCGCGTTGTCGGCGGGTAGCCACGCACCCGCTCCGGGCGACGGTCAGATCCACTTCGGCGTCGTCCTCGAGACCAACAATCCCGCGGCTTGTACCCGCGGTTACGAGAGCACGGATCTGGTGCTGGCGGAAGCACGCCGACAGAATCCGGACTTCGATCCGCGCTACGACGACTTCGCGTTCAACACCGAGGCCAAGTGCACGGTGCCGTTCGGCAACCCGACCGGTGTGCGCAGCGCCGAACGCGCCCAATACGCCAACCCCGCCTACCCGCAGCCGTGGGACAACACCCCCAAGAAAGATCCCGACAAGCTCAACCTCAACCCGCTCGCCCGGCAGCTCGCAGCGCTGCTCGGTGTCCGGCCGCGGTAGACCCGACCACCCGACGAGCGACGCCGTCGCGATCAGGCCGCATGGTCTGGCTCGTGGCCTTGGCTTGCGCTCAGGAGCGATATATACAGTGTGTTCCCGATGACTGGCACCCCAGAACCGACAGAGAAGAAGCCCAGCGGCATCCGCCCCGCCGTGCGCCGGGCGGCGAAGTACGCGCCGGTTGCACTGGCCGCACTGGCCGCAGTGGCGGTCGTGGTCGGCGTGGTGCTCGTGGCCGTGTTCGGTGTACGCGCCTACAACGTCTACTTCGACGAGTACCCCGCACAGGAGACCCGTGACGCCGCGACGCAGGCGGCCGAGCAGGCCGTCCTCAACATCACGACGATCGACCCGGCCGATCTCGACGGCTTCCGGGAACGTGCCGAGGCCTCGCTGACCGGCAAGGCCAAGACCGAGGTGCTCGGCGGCAAGGACGGCAGCGTCCTCGACATGCTCGGGACGGCCGGTCCCAACACCGCCAAATTGAGCGCGCGACTGCTGCGCAGCGCACCGAGCGAGGTCGACGCCGACGAGGACAAGGCCAAGGTGCTGGTCTATGTCGTGACGACACTCGAACGTCCCGGCCAGCCCGGCATCGACGAGACGCGCGGCTTCGACGTCAGCATGACCAAGGACGGCGACGCCTGGAAGGCCGAGAACATCCTCGGACTCGAGGGCATCGCCTACACCGACGCCGGCGGTGCGCCCGCTCCCGCGGCCCCGGCTCCGGAGGGGGGCAACTGATGGCCACCGATCGCCCGAAGAAGAAGCCCACCCCGAAGCGCCGTCCGACCCCGAAGGTAGCCGGCAGGACCTCGTTGCCCCCTGAGGTGCGAGGAGCGAAAGCGGAAGCCCCCCTGCCCCCTGAGGTGCGAGGAGCGAAAGCCGCCGGGCTGAGCGAGCGCAGCGAGTCGAAGTCGACGAGCCTCGAAGGGCCTGGCGACGAGCCTCGCGACGCAACCACGGTCAACGCAGAGTCGGCCGAGCCCGAGACCCCCATCAATCCCGACACCACCAAGCCCGACCTCACCAAGCCCAAGGCCAAGCCGGTCGCGCGGGTCTCGACCCTGCGTCGGGGCGACGCGTCGGCGTCGGGTGCCCCGACCACGGGCACGAAGGACCGCCCGATGGGGCGGCGTCCCGGCAGGCGGTCGAACCGGCGGGGGAGCGGTGCGCGCAACTTCCTCGGCATCCGCACGGGCGTGCTCGCCGCGGTCGCGGCCGGGCTGTTCGTCGTCGCCGCGATCCTGGCATTTCATCCCGGTGCCGAGATCGGCCCCAACAAGGCGTTCGTGGACCAGGAGTCGACGGCGCAGCTGACCTCGCAGGCCCAGGAGCGGATCTGCGCGGTGTTCGGGTACGACCACACCGAACTCGACGAGTGGCAGAAGCGTGCTCAGGACGCCCTCACCGGTCAGGCGCGTACCGAGTTCGACGAGACCCTGAAGGCGCAGCGTGAGCTGATCACGCAGACCAAGACGGGTGCGGAGTGTCGTGTCGACGCGATCGGCGTGCGGGACCTCAGCGGAGCCGACGACGGCGCGACGGCGACCGTCATCGCGAACCTCGTCGTGAGCGAGACCCAGAACAGCATGGCCACCAACAGCGGTGCGCCGCGCGCACAGTTCGCGATGGTGCGTGAGGGTGATCAGTGGCGGATTCAGGCTGTCGAGCCCTTCTGATCGGCCTCTCGCGCACGCAGATCACCAGGTCGGCAGCGGTGGCAAAACCCAACTTCACGAATTTCGCGCGTAGCGCTTGACGTGGAGGCGATGTCGGGCCACGCTGTGACCAGCGATCGACGTGCAGGCAGCCACCCGCGCGAAATCGTTTCCAGACGGCTTGACAAAGTGCGTCTATTTTCTGCTACAGTTGGACGTTGCGCTGGCTGCCTCCTGTCCATCTATCGATCCTTCTTCGGCCACTCCTTAGACGTGTGTGCTGCGGTGATCGCCGATCCCAGGGTGTCACCAGCGAACGGCCCATCAAGCCACGTACTGCACATCTAGGTTGTGAATAACGTCGTGTTGGAAGGACGCATCTTGGCAGTCAACCGCCAGTCCACCTCAACAATCCCCGGCGCGCCGCATCGCGCGTCGTTTGCAAAGATCAGCGAGCCGCTGGAGGTCCCCGGCCTCCTCGACCTCCAACTCGATTCATTCGAATGGCTCGTCGGTTCGCCGGAGTGGCGCGCCAAGGCGATCGCCCGCGGTGACGAGAACCCGACCGGCGGGCTCGAGGACATCCTCCACGAGCTGTCCCCGATCGAGGACTTCTCCGGTTCCATGTCCCTGTCGTTCTCCGAGCCGCACTTCGACGAGGTCAAGGCCTCCGTCGAGGAGTGCAAGGACAAGGACATGACCTACGCGGCGCCGTTGTTCGTCACCGCGGAGTTCATCAACAACAACACCGGCGAGATCAAGTCGCAGACCGTCTTCATGGGCGACTTCCCGATCATGACCGAAAAGGGCAGCTTCATCATCAACGGCACCGAGCGTGTCGTGGTGAGCCAGCTGGTCCGTAGCCCGGGCGTGTACTTCGACGCCTCGATCGACAAGACCACCGAGAAGACCCTGCACACCGTCAAGGTGATCCCGGGTCGCGGTGCGTGGCTGGAGTTCGACGTCGACAAGCGCGACACCGTCGGTGTGCGTATCGACCGCAAGCGCCGTCAGCCGGTCACCGTGCTGCTCAAGGCGCTGGGCTTCACCGCCGAGGAGATCACCGAGCGTTTCGGTTTCTCCGAGATCATGATGTCCACCCTGGAGAAGGACAACACCGGGAACCAGGACGAGGCGCTGCTCGAGGTCTACCGCAAGCTGCGTCCGGGTGAGCCGCCGACCAAGGAGTCCGCGGAGAACCTCCTGGAGAACCTGTTCTTCAAGGACAAGCGTTACGACCTCGCTCGCGTGGGCCGTTACAAGGTCAACAAGAAGCTGGGCCTGACCGGCAACCCGATGGTGGGTGAGTCGACACTGACCCGCGAGGACATCATCGCGACCGTCGAGTACCTGGTGCGTCTGCACGAGGCCGACCCGCACACGACCACCTACATGACCGTCCCCGGTGGCGTCGAGGTGCCCGTCGAGGTCGACGACATCGACCACTTCGGCAACCGTCGCCTGCGTACCGTCGGCGAGCTGATCCAGAACCAGATCCGCGTGGGCCTCTCGCGTATGGAGCGTGTCGTGCGTGAGCGCATGACCACCCAGGACGTCGAGGCGATCACTCCGCAGACCCTGATCAACATCCGTCCCGTCGTGGCGGCGATCAAGGAGTTCTTCGGGACCAGCCAGCTGTCGCAGTTCATGGACCAGAACAACCCGCTGTCGGGTCTGACCCACAAGCGTCGTCTGTCGGCGCTGGGCCCGGGCGGTCTGAGCCGTGAGCGCGCCGGCCTCGAGGTGCGCGACGTGCACCCGTCGCACTACGGCCGCATGTGTCCGATCGAGACCCCTGAGGGTCCGAACATCGGTCTGATCGGTTCGCTGTCGGTGTACGCGCGGGTCAACCCGTTCGGCTTCATCGAGACGCCGTACCGCAAGGTCGTCGACGGTGTGGTCACCGACGAGATCGAGTACATGACCGCCGACGAGGAGGACCGCTTCCTCATCGGACAGGCGAACACCAACTTCGACGGCAACGGCCGCATCACCGACGAGCGTGTCCTGGTGCGCAAGAAGGGCTCCGAGGTCGAGTTCGTCGGCGCGACCGACGTCGAGTACCTCGACGTCTCGCCGCGTCAGATGGTGTCCGTCGCGACCGCGATGATCCCGTTCCTCGAGCACGACGACGCCAACCGCGCCCTGATGGGTGCGAACATGCAGCGTCAGGCCGTGCCGCTGGTGCGCAACGAGTCGCCGCTGGTCGGCACCGGCATGGAGCTGCGTGCCGCCGTCGACGCCGGTGACGTCATCGTGTCGGGCAAGACCGGTGTGGTGGAAGAGGTCTCGGCCGACTACATCACCGTCATGTCCGACGACGGCACCCGCGACACCTACCGGATGCGCAAGTTCGCGCGTTCCAACCACGGCACGTGTGCCAACCAGCGTCCGATCGTGGACGAGGGTCAGCGCGTGGAGTCCGGCCAGGTCCTCGCCGACGGCCCCTGCACCGAGAACGGTGAGATGGCGCTCGGCAAGAACCTGCTCGTGGCGATCATGCCGTGGGAGGGTCACAACTACGAGGACGCGATCATCCTGAGCCAGCGTCTCGTCGAAGAGGACGTGCTCACCTCGATCCACATCGAGGAGCACGAGATCGACGCCCGCGACACCAAGCTCGGTGCCGAGGAGATCACCCGGGACATCCCGAACGTCTCCGACGAGGTGCTCGCCGATCTCGACGAGCGCGGCATCGTGCGTATCGGTGCCGAGGTCCGCGACGGCGACATCCTGGTCGGCAAGGTCACCCCGAAGGGCGAGACCGAGCTGACCCCGGAAGAGCGTCTGCTGCGCGCGATCTTCGGTGAGAAGGCCCGTGAGGTCCGCGACACCTCGCTGAAGGTGCCGCACGGCGAGACCGGCAAGGTCATCGGCGTGCGCGTGTTCAGCCGCGAGGACGACGACGACCTGGCTCCCGGCGTCAACGAGCTGGTCCGCGTGTACGTGGCCCAGAAGCGCAAGATCCAGGACGGCGACAAGCTCGCCGGTCGTCACGGCAACAAGGGCGTCATCGGCAAGATCCTCCCGCAGGAGGACATGCCGTTCCTGCCCGACGGAACCCCGGTCGACATCATCCTGAACACCCACGGTGTGCCGCGTCGTATGAACATCGGTCAGATCCTGGAGACCCACCTCGGGTGGGTCGCCAAGGCCGGCTGGAACATCAACGTCGCCGAGGGTGTGCCGGAGTGGGCGTCGAGGCTGCCCGAGGACATGTACTCGGCCGAGCCCGACACCAACACCGCCACCCCGGTGTTCGACGGCGCTCGCGAGGAGGAGCTGACCGGACTGCTGTCCTCGACGCTGCCGAACCGCGACGGCGAGGTGATGGTCAACGGCGACGGCAAGGCGACGCTGTTCGACGGTCGTTCCGGTGAGCCGTTCCCGTACCCGGTGTCGGTCGGCTACATGTACATCATCAAGCTGCACCACCTGGTCGACGACAAGATCCACGCTCGCTCGACCGGTCCGTACTCGATGATCACCCAGCAGCCGCTCGGTGGTAAGGCGCAGTTCGGTGGTCAGCGTTTCGGTGAGATGGAGTGTTGGGCCATGCAGGCCTACGGCGCGGCGTACACGCTGCAGGAGCTGCTGACCATCAAGTCGGACGACGTGGTGGGCCGCGTGAAGGTCTACGAGGCGATCGTCAAGGGCGAGAACATCCCGGAGCCGGGTATCCCCGAGTCGTTCAAGGTGCTGCTGAAGGAGCTTCAGTCGCTGTGCCTGAACGTCGAGGTGCTGAGCTCCGACGGTGCGGCCATCGAGATGCACGACACCGACGACGAGGACCTGGAGCGCGCTGCTGCCAACCTCGGCATCAACCTGTCGCGCAACGAGTCGGCCACCGTCGACGATCTCGCCAACTGACCCTCACCACCTCGGGCCGGGCGCCGGATTCACTCCCGGCGCCCGCGCCCACTGACAACAGAGCTCTGGAAAGGTAACAAGTGCTCGACGTCAACTTTTTCGACGAACTGAAGATCGGTCTGGCGACAGCCGACGACATCCACAACTGGTCATACGGTGAGGTCAAGAAGCCGGAGACGATCAACTACCGCACGCTCAAGCCCGAGAAGGACGGCCTGTTCTGCGAGAAGATCTTCGGCCCCACCCGGGACTGGGAGTGCTACTGCGGTAAGTACAAGCGCGTCCGCTTCAAGGGCATCATCTGCGAGCGCTGCGGCGTCGAGGTGACCAAGGCCAAGGTGCGCCGTGAGCGCATGGGCCACATCGAGCTGGCCGCACCGGTCACGCACATCTGGTACTTCAAGGGTGTGCCGAGCCGGCTGGGCTACCTGCTCGACCTGGCGCCGAAGGATCTCGAGAAGATCATCTACTTCGCCGCCTACGTCATCACCGCGGTCGACGACGAGCTCCGCCACAACGAGCTCTCGACGCTCGAAGCGGAGATGGAGGTCGAGAAGAAGGCTGTCGCCGACCAGCGCGACGCCGACCTGAACGAGCGTCAACAGAAGCTCGAGCAGGATCTCGCCGAGCTGGAGGCCGAGGGCGCCAAGGCCGACGTGCGCCGCAAGGTGCGCGACGGTGCCGAGCGCGAGATGCGTCGTATGCGCGACGCCGCTCAGCGCGAGCTCGACGGCCTCGAGGAGATCTGGGACAAGTTCGTCAAGCTCTCGCTGGGCGACCTGATCATCGACGAGAAGCTCTACCGTCAGCTCGAAGAGCGCTACGGCGAGTACTTCCAGGGATCGATGGGTGCCGAGGCGATCAAGAAGCTCCTCGAGACCTTCGACATCGACGCCGAGGCCGAGTCGCTGCGCGAGACCATCCGTAGCGGCAAGGGCCAGAAGAAGCTGCGTGCGCTCAAGCGACTCAAGGTCGTCGCGGCGTTCCAGCAGTCGGGCAACTCGCCGCTGGGCATGGTCCTCGACGCCGTGCCGGTGATCCCGCCGGAGCTGCGCCCGATGGTGCAGCTCGACGGTGGCCGCTTCGCGACCTCTGACCTCAACGACCTGTACCGCCGCGTGATCAACCGCAACAACCGCCTCAAGCGACTGATCGATCTGGGTGCTCCCGAGATCATCGTCAACAACGAGAAGCGGATGCTGCAGGAGTCGGTCGACGCTCTCTTCGACAACGGTCGTCGCGGCCGTCCGGTCACCGGACCGGGCAACCGCCCGCTGAAGTCGCTGAGCGATCTGCTCAAGGGCAAGCAGGGTCGTTTCCGTCAGAACCTGCTCGGTAAGCGTGTCGACTACTCGGGCCGTTCGGTCATCGTCGTCGGTCCGCAGCTCAAACTGCACCAGTGTGGTCTGCCGAAGCTGATGGCTCTCGAGCTGTTCAAGCCGTTCGTGATGAAGCGTCTGGTCGACCTGAACCAGGCGCAGAACATCAAGTCGGCCAAGCGCATGGTCGAGCGTCAGCGTCCCGCGGTGTGGGACGTCCTCGAAGAGGTCATCTCCGAGCACCCGGTGCTGCTGAACCGTGCACCGACGCTGCACCGCCTCGGCATCCAGGCCTTCGAGCCGCAGCTGGTGGAGGGCAAGGCCATTCAGCTCCACCCGCTGGTGTGTGAGGCCTTCAACGCCGACTTCGACGGTGACCAGATGGCCGTGCACCTCCCGCTGTCGGCGGAGGCGCAGGCCGAGGCACGCATCCTGATGCTGTCGTCGAACAACATCCTGTCGCCGGCGTCGGGCCGCCCGCTCGCCATGCCGCGTCTGGACATGGTGACCGGTCTGTACTACCTGACCACCCTCCAGGAGGGTGCGATCGGCGAGTACACCCCGGCCACGGGCGACGACGTCGAGCGTGGCGTCTACTCGAACCCGTCGGAGGCCATCATGGCCGTCGATCGTGGTGCACTCACCGTGCGTTCGCGGATCAAGGTGCGTCTGACCGATCAGCGTCCGCCGGCCGAGATCGAGGCCGAGCAGTTCCCGGACGGCTGGAAGTACGGTCAGGCCTGGGACATCGAGACCACGCTGGGTCGGGTGCTGTTCAACGAGCTGCTGCCGATCCAGTACCCGTTCGTCAACGAGCAGATGCCGAAGAAGCGTCAGGCCGTGATCATCAACGATCTCGCCGAGCGCTACCCGATGATCGTGGTCGCCCAGACCGTCGACAAGCTGAAGGACGTCGGCTTCTACTGGGCCACCCGTTCGGGCGTCACCATCTCGATGGCCGACGTGCTCGTGCCGCCGCAGAAGGCCGAGATCCTCGACAAGTACGAGGAGCGGGCCGACGGCCTGGAGCGCAAGTTCCAGCGCGGTGCCCTCACCCCGGACGAGCGTCGTGACTCGCTGGTCGAGATCTGGAAGCAGGCGACCGAAGAGGTCGGTGCGGCCATGGAGGCGCACTACCCGGACGACAACCCGATCCCGATGATCGTGAAGTCGGGTGCCGCGGGCAACATGACCCAGATCCGCTCGCTCGCGGGCATGAAGGGTCTGGTGACCAACCCGAAGGGTGAGTTCATCCCGCGCCCGATCAAGTCCTCGTTCCGCGAGGGCCTGACCGTCGCCGAGTACTTCATCAACACGCACGGCGCCCGTAAGGGTCTGGCCGACACCGCGCTTCGTACCGCCGACTCGGGTTACCTGACCCGTCGTCTGGTGGACGTGTCGCAGGACGTCATCGTGCGTGAGACCGACTGTGGCACCGAGCGTGGCATCACCACGACCATCGCCGAGAAGCAGGCCGACGGCTCGCTCATCCGCGACGCACATGTCGAGACCTCGACCTACGCCCGCACGCTGGCGCAGGACGCGGTCGACGCCGACGGCAACGTCATCGTCGAGCGCGGTCACGACCTGGGCGACCCGGCCATCGAGGCGCTGCTGGCCGCCGGCATCACGCATGTCAAGGTCCGTTCGGTCCTGACCTGTGGGACCGGCACCGGTGTGTGTGCGATGTGCTACGGCCGTTCGATGGCCACCGGCAAGCTCGTCGACATCGGAGAGGCCGTCGGTATCATCGCGGCCCAGTCGATCGGTGAGCCCGGTACCCAGCTGACGATGCGTACGTTCCACCAGGGTGGCGTCGGTGACGACATCACCGGTGGTCTGCCGCGTGTCCAGGAGCTCTTCGAGGCTCGCGTCCCCAAGGGCGTCGCGCCGATCGCGGAGGTCTCGGGCCGGGTGCGCCTCGAGGACGACGACCGCTTCTACAAGATCACCCTCATCCCGGACGATGGTTCGGAAGAGGTTGTCATCGACAAGATCTCGAAGCGTCAGCGTCTGCGCGTGTTCAAGCACGACGACGGTTCCGAGCGGCTCCTCGCCGACGGCGACCACGTCGAGGTCGGCCAGCAGCTCATGGAAGGCTCGGCCAACCCGCACGAGGTGCTGCGCGTCATGGGTCCCCGTCAGGTGCAGATCCACCTGGTCAACGAGGTCCAGGAGGTCTACCGCAGCCAGGGTGTGTCGATCCACGACAAGCACATCGAGACCATCGTGCGTCAGATGCTGCGTCGCGTGACGATCATCGACCACGGTTCGACCGAGTTCCTGCCCGGTTCGCTCGTCGAGCGCGCCGAGTTCGAGGCGGCCAACCGTCAGGTCGTGACCGAGGGCGGCGAGCCCGCTGCCGGACGTCCGGTGCTGATGGGTATCACGAAGGCCTCGCTGGCGACCGAGTCGTGGCTGTCGGCGGCGTCGTTCCAGGAGACCACGCGTGTCCTGACCGACGCGGCGATCAACAGCCGCAGCGACAAGCTGATCGGTCTGAAGGAGAACGTGATCATCGGTAAGTTGATCCCGGCCGGTACCGGTATCAACCGTTACCGCAACATCCAGGTTCAGCCGACCGAGGAGGCGCGTGCCGCGGCATACGCGGTGCCGTCGTACGACGACACCTACTACAGCCCGGACGGCACCTTCGGTGCTCCGGCCGGCGCTGCGGTGCCGCTGGACGACTACGGGTTCTCCAACGACTACCGGTAGTCACTGACCCGAACACGACGCGGCCCCCGCACTCATCGCGAGTGCGGGGGCCGTTTCGCGTTTGCTCAGCCCACGGGCAGTGTGGTGACGGTGCAGATGTCGAGCAGAAGGTCGTAGTAACGGCCGCCGGGGTAGTAGGTCGCGGTGACGGCGTCGGTCACCATGTCCGACGACCAGCCGGTGGCCAGCGTGCGGAGGACCCGGCCGTTGCGGGGACGCGGGACGGCCAGTTCGGACAGTTCGCCGATCAGGTCGGTCGACTCGCCTTCGGCGTCGATGTGGATGCCGGTGACCAGTCGCGAGCCGAGGAACGCCTGCCGCGTCGTCCGTTGCAGGACGGACACACCCTGGCCGAAGTTGTTGGACACCGAGGGCTGCGACGCGATGACCCGGATCGGCAGCCGATCGGCGCCGAGAGTCGCTGCGGCAGCGGTGAAGTGGCCGCCGAAGAACGAGTTGACCGGATCGAACAGCATGAGTCCGGCCAGCCGGCGGTAGGCAACCGGGTCGGCGCGGCGGAGCGCGTCGGCCGCCACGACGACGAACTCACCGCCGGCCGAATGGCCCGAGAAGATCATCCGGTAGGGCATCGTCACGTCGGTCCGTCCGGCGGCGTCTCGTGCGCGCAGCAGGCTCGCCGCGAGCGGGCTGTCGAGTTCCTGTCCCGAACCGAACACCCCGCCGATCGTGCGGGCGAAAGCCGCGTTGTCGGCGATGTTGTAGGCGACGGCGCACCCGCCGAGGTTGACCGAGTCCAGCGTCGGGCTCACGACGAGGAAGCCGGCGTCGGCGTATGCGCGGGCCACGATGTCGAGGTTGGCCCCGGTCCGGGAGAAGCCGTGCTGGAGCCAGACGACCGCGGCGGGCTGACCGGGTGGGAAGTACCAGCGGGCCGCGACCCGGACGGGCTTACCCGCACATTCGGTGGCGATCGACGACGACGACACGACCACTTCTGGACGGGCAGCCGGCGCGGCGGATGCGCTCGGGGGAGTTGCTCCGACCAACACGATCATCGCCGCGAGCGTCGCGATCAAGGACCAATGGAACCATCTCCCGGACATCCGGCCAGTCTATGGCCGGCCCGATGAAGGGGTACGCGGTTCCGGGAGTGCGCTCTGCGCAAGGCCGGCCGTCAGGCGTCCGCGCTGGGATCGGGGTTTGACGCGTCGTCGGGAACCATCAGGGCGCTCGGATCCTCGATGCGCACGTCGTAGTCCTCACCGAGGCGTCGGGCGACCTCGCCGATCAGCCGCCGGGCGGCGTCGTCCACCACCCGCACGTGGGTCAGGTCGAGGACGACGGCGTCGGTGGCAAATCCTTCGCAGGCACGGCTGGCGACGATCTCCGCCCCGGCGAAACGGACGTCGCCCTGGAGTTCGACGACGGTCTCGCCGTTCCGTTCGGTCGCCGATCGCAGCGCCGGCCGGCCGGTGGGCGCCACGTGCATCATGTGCAGTTCCATGTCGCGGGACAGTCGTTCGAAGACCGCGACGCCGCGCACGCTGTTGCCCTGGTCGTCGAGCTGCGGCGACCACACCGCGAGCCCGACCTGCCCGGGCAGCACGCCCAGGATCGCGCCGCTGACACCGCTTTTCGCGGGAATGCCCACCCTCGCCATCCAGCTGCCGCTGCCGTCGTACATGCCGCACGTGGCCATGACGGACAGGACATGCCGGGTGATCCAGCCTTCGAGCAGTCTCTCGTCCTTGCCGGTCGACATCCCGCCGTTGGCGAGTACGGACCCCATGACGGCGAGATCGCGGCAGGAGACCCGGATGGAACACTGGGCGGCGTATCCGTCGACGACGTCATCGGGTTCGCTGTCGAGTTTGCCTGCCGAGCGCAGCAGGTAGGCCAGGGCCGTGTTGTGGTCGTCGGAGGCGAGCTCGGCGCGGTGCACCTCCCGGTCCACTTCGACTCTGCGACCGGCGAGGGTGCTGATGAGATCGATGATCCGGTCGGTCCGGTCGGTCGCGTCGGAGCCGTCGATCATGCCGTGGACGGCGACCGCGCCGGCGTTGATCAGGGCATTACGCGGTCGTCCGGTCTCCGCTTCGAGTGAGATCTCGTTGAAGGCGTCGCCGGACGGCTCGGTGTCGACTCGTTCGAGCACCGTCTCGAGTCCCCGGTCCCGCAGGGCGAGAGCGTAGGCCGGCACCTTGCCGATGGATTGGATGGAGAACTCGTGGTCGGCGTCGCCCGCGGTGTACACGGTGCCGTCGATGGTGGCCAGGGCGATGCCGAACGACGACGGATCCGCCTGTTCGAGTTCGCGATTGCCGGTCGCGACCTCGCCCCCGTCGTCGTCGCGGCAGTCACTCAGGACTTGTTCGAGATAGTCGTCGATGGGGGAGCGCATATCCCACGGTAGCCACCCGGGACGCTCAGTTCTGCCGGTAGGGCATGTACTGCACACTCCAGGAATTGCCATCCGGATCGGCGAAGTACACGAAGTGGCCCCATGCCTGCTCGTCGACCTCGCCGGGGTCGACGCCCGCCGCGAGCAGTTGTTCCCGAGCCTCGTTGATGTCGGTGACGACGATCTGCAGACCCTTCACCGACCCGGGCTCGGCGTCGGTGAGCCCCTTGCCGAAGGCGATGGAGCAGGCGGACCCGGGCGGGGTGATCTGGACGAAGCGGATCTCGTCGGAGACGACGTGGTCATGGTCGACGTTGAAGCCGATCTTCGAGTAGAAGTCCTTCGCGCGGTCGACGTCGCTGACCGGCAGGATGACGAGCTCGAGTGTCCAGTTCACGGTTCCTCCTGGGGTTGTGGTGTGACACAAGACTCTCAAGAGATGCGGACAGATACGGTCCTTATTCGACGATCCCGCGTCGCGGGTCATCTTCGACGACGGATGCGATGCCGGTCTTGGCGAGTGACCGCACGGATCTCTTCGAGAACCTGATCCCATCCATAGAGCACGTCGTCGTACGTCAGTCGCATCGTCATCCACCGGTCGAGCATCGTCATCCGGTCTCGGCGACGGTCGTTGCCGAAGGCCGCCCTGTCCGAGTGGTACGACTCGCCGTCGCATTCGATGAGCAATGACCCCGTTCGCAGGTCAGCTCGCTCGCGGTCACCGATGGACGGTTGCACCTCCACGTCGAAACCGGCGGCGATGAGTCTGAGCCGGACGATCGATTCGGTCCCGGATTGCGAACGCGGATCGCACCGCTCGAACATCGCCGAGACCGACCGGGCGACGCGTCCCATGTCGGCCTGGAGATCCGGGATGGTCCACTCGGTGGTGCTGAGGATCGAGTCGACGATCGCGATCCACTCCTCGGCCGGTAGGCAACGCGCCGCGCAACCGATCGCCAACGGGATCGGGTCGACTGCCGTTCTCACCGGCAGCGGTTGTCCGAACCCTTGGCACCAGCGGAACGGGCCGCTCGGCCGCGGTGCGTTCTTCTTGTGTTTGCTCCGCCGGACGTGGGTCTCGTTGTGCCCCGACGGTATCCAGATCCCAGGGTGGCCGTGTTTCTGGTGGAAACGCAGGGCGCTGACACAGGACAGCGCACCGCCCGCGGTCACTGCAGCCACGGCCTGCCAATCGGCGTTGGCCACGCGAACCCACCCGTAACCAAGCGGGGTCAGGGTTTCGGTGCGCCGGGCCTGCTTGATGTCCTCCGCCGTCCAGCCCAGCGCGGTCAGTTCGTTCAGTGTGAAGACGCCACAATCCGAGGTCATGCCTGCTTTGACGCAGCGAACCGGTCCGCGGTTTCATCGGGACCGGCCGGTGTCCGCGATTTCTCGTCCATCTCACGGGTGGCGGAGGGCAATATGCCCTTCGACGTCGCTCAGCTGGATGAGATTTCTCAGCCCGCCGAGAATCGGACCGCCGGGCGAATCTGGGCCGCGACCCCCACACCGTTTTATAGCCCGAAGCCGCGTGTACCGCGGCTTCGGGCTATGGAAACGGAGGGGTCAGACGGCGTCGCCGCCGTCGATGCTGCCGAAGTCGCCGACCTCGACGTTGCCCTGGTCGTCGACGGCGGTGTCGAAGGTGCCGTCGGCGTCGGTGTCGGCGACGGCGATGTCGGTGTATCCGTCGGCGTCGGTGTCGGCTTCGATGACGTCGATCTCGCCGTCGGCGTTGGTGTCGTAGGCGATGGAGTCGGCCTGGCCGTCGCCGTCGGTGTCGAGGATGGCGTCGGTGGTGCCGTCACCGTCGACGTCGGTGAGGGCGGCGTCGACGGCTCCGTCGCCGTCGGTGTCGACGAGAACGGCGTCGGCGGGGATCTCGGTGCTCATGGCGGGGTCCTTTCGGGTGCGGCGTGGTGGCGCCGGGAGGTGAAGTGGTTCTGGTTACTTGGAGGTGAGTCTGGCCCGGTTTGTTCCCCCGTGCCCCGAAGTCGCGTTGCGTTCATTCGCGCGGATTACGCCGTCGCGCGGGTCACGCGCCACTGCCGTCACCGCAGGTCCGCGAGCAACTCGGACAAGATGGAGCGCGCGCGGGAGATGCGACTGCGCACGGTCTGCAGACCGATGCCCTGCGCCTCGGCGATCTCGGAGTAGCTCAACTCGCCGTAGACGCGCAGCACGAAAGTCGCCCGGTAGGCGTCCGGTACCTGCGACAACGCTTCGGCGATGCGATCGGACACCACGACCTGCGCGGCGACGTCCAGGTGGCTCATCGGGTCGTGATCGGCGATGTCATCGGCATCCGTGCGTTTGCGGATGCGGGCGAGCGCGGCGTTGGAACCGATCCGGTACAGCCAGGTCGACAGCTGCGCGTCGCCCCGGAAGTTGCCGATCGCGCGCCATGCGGCGACGAGTGCGTCCTGCATCGCGTCCTCGGCGTCGTGCTGGTTGCCGGTGATGCGTAGACAGATGGCCCACAACCGGTCTCGATGCTGTTCGACGAGCGTGGTGAAGGCTGCCTGATCTCCGGCGCGCGCGCGTTCGAGAAGATCCGCGCCGGACGGGGATTCGTCGATCAACGACTGCACCCGCTCATCGTAGGGCCGCCTCCCTGCCGTGGCAGCGCATCGCGATTTTCGATGCCGCGCTTCTCAGAAGTCGTCATCGATCGTCCCGGCCTCGAAGGGATCGTCCACCGAATCCTCGGTTCCGCCGAAGACGTCGTCGTCCGGGCCGGACACCGGCTGATCCCCGGCGACGTCGTCCGACAGCGGATCGACGTCGTCGAAGCCGGCGACATCGGCGTCGGATTCGGCGTCCAGCGGATCCGGACCGGGTGCGGCGGTCAGGTCGGTGGTGAGTTCGTACGACGGGTCGAAGGCGGTGTCGACGGCGGCGTCCCACGCGGCCTCGGGCACGCTCAGTTCGGCGGGTGGATCGGTGTCACGCAGCCATTCCTCGAAGCCGTCCCCGTCGGAACCCCCGTCTTCGAAGCTGTCATCCAGGTTGTCGGTCATGGTCTTCCGCCTCTGCAGGTGTGTCGGTCATCCGATATCTGTACCGCCGGATTCTCCGACGCGCGGGTACTCGACACGGATACTGTCATCCGGTCGACTGCCGGGCGCTGAGGAGTGATGGAGAATTCTCGGCACGTACCTAGGAGTGCCGCCGAGCCCGGAATGTTCCCACCGGATTCGGAAATGTCTCGGGAGGTCAATCTCGTGGAGCAGCGCATGACCGTGCGTGGTCGCGTGGAGCAGTTGCTCGACGAGGTGGGCCCGCTGTCGCCGGATCCCGCGGGACTGCACGCCCTGCGCGCCCAGCTGGCCGAGCCGCTGACGGTTGCCCTCGTCGGACGTGTGAGTTCGGGCAAGTCGACGCTGCTCAACGCCCTCGTCGGTGACCGCGTCGCCCCGACCGACCGCGCCGAGTGCACCCGGGTCGCCGCGCTGTACACCGAGGGCAACCCGCAGCGGGTCGAGGTGATCGGCCTCGACGGCACGGTCACCGAACTCCCCGGCCCCATGCGCGGCGACCTCGGCCGACCAGCCGAGGAGATCGACCACGCGGTCGTCCACACCCCGTCGCGGTTGCTCCGCGAGCGTTTCCGGGTCGTCGACACCCCCGGACTGTCGGGGTTCACCGACACCGCCGAGATCGCCACCCGGCGCGTGTTCGGCCGGCGGGGGCGGCTCGCCCGGCCGGACGTCATCCTGTTCCTGCTCGACGACGCCGCGGGACCGAAGGCCGACGAGGTCGCGTTCCTCGCCGATGCCGGGGCGTCGGCGCAGAACACGATCCTGGTGATCTCGCAGGCCGACCTCATCGCCGCCGACAACCCGATGCTCAAGGCCCAGGAGATCGCGCGTCGGGTGTGGCGGCGGTTCCCGGCGATCGCGGGCGCGGTGGTCGCGGTGTCGGGGCTGATGGCCGAGGCGGGTGTCTGCGGGGTCACCGAACGCGAGACCGCGCAGATCTCGCGACGCGGGCAGCTCGAGTCGTGGGAGCTGCTGACCATCCTCGACGGCGGGATGCCTGCTCCGCCGGGGATCGACGTCGACGAACTGGGCCGGCTCGAGCAACTCGTGGGCACCTACGCGATGGACGCGGGCGGCGAGATCGCGCGGCAGGGCGCGAGGGCCTATTGCGAATGGCTGCACCGGGTTTCGGGTATCGATGAGTTGCGACTGGCGATCGGGCGGCGATTCCTCGCGGTCGGCGACATCCTCAAGGCCCGCACCGTTCTGGCCGCACTGCGCGAGTCCGCCTACCGCAGTGCGCGCCGCGACGCCTTCCTGGAGGCCATCGACGAGGCCGAGACGTCACCCGCGCTGCACCGGCTCCGCGAGGTCACCGCGCTCGAGGCCCTCGCCCGGTGGCAGCCCGACAGCGAACTGGTCGGTGAACTCAACCTCGTGGTCGCGAGTCGCGATGTGCGCGTGCTGCTGTCGCTGCCGCCGAACGCCGCGCCACCTCAGCTCGCCGACGCCGCGCGGCAGCGGGCCACCGACTGCCGGTCGAGGCGTGCCTTCGCGGCGACGTCGGCCGAACGGGAGGCGCTGCTGGTCCTCGAGCAGACCTATCAACTCATCCGGCGCGGACTGTGGGTCAACTGACGCGATGGCGAACGAGGAGAGCAGACGGTGACTTCCAAGGAACCCACCGCGCCCGAGGCGGTGTTGCAGACGGCGGTCGGTGCGCTGCGCAAGCACGGTGAGGACGCGATCGCCGACCGCGCTCTGCGCGTCCGCGACCGGCCGGCGCCGCAGGGCACCGTGGTGGTCATCGGTGAGGTCAGCCGGGGCAAGAGCTCACTGGTGAACACCCTTCTCGGGGTGAGCGGACTCGCGCCTGTCGACACCGAGATCACCACGTCGGTCTACGTCCGGTACACCCCCGCCACCGACGACCTGCCGGCCGGGACGGCCCTCGTCGAGTTCCCCGGCGCCGCGCACCGCATCCCGGCGACCGAGCTCGCCGACTGGGTGACCGTCGGCGGGCGTTACGCGGCCGGCGTCCCCGCGGAACGTCTCGCGCCCGGCACGCCCATCGATTCCGTTCTCGTGCCCCCGGTCTCGGCGCGCGTGGGGGTCGACGCCGCGCTGCTGCCCGGGGTCACCGTCGTCGACACGCCCGGTGTCGGGTCGCTGGTCCCCGAACACGTCGAGGCCGCCGTCAGCGCGGCTCGCGGGGCGTCGGTGCTGGTGATGGTGTGTGATGCGACCGCACCGCTGAGCGCACCCGAACTCGACTTCCTGCGCAGCGTCAGCGAGGAGGTCGCCTCGGTGGTGCTGGTGGTCACCAAGACCGACCTCGTGATGCGCCAGTGGCGGACGATCGTGGCCGAGAACCGAAAACTCATCGGCGCCAACGCCCCTCGGTTCGCCCACATCCCGATCATCGGCGTGTCCAACCGCATCGCCGCGCAGGCCGCGGCGATCACCGATCCCGATCGTCGCGAACGGGCGCTCGCGGCGTCGGGCGTCGGAGAACTCGTCGACGCCCTGAGCCCGCTGGTCCGCGAGGGTGCCGCGTCCCCGGTGCGCAATGCGCTGCAGCTGACCTTCGCCGGACTCGACGACGTCCGCACCCGCCTCGTCCTGGAGATGAAGGCCGCCACCGCGACCCCCGCCGAACGTGCCGACATCGAAGCCGAGCGGGACCGTCTCCAGCGCCTCAAGGATCGCCGCCGGGAGTGGCGGGCACGCCTCACGCAGGACATCACCGCGGCGTCGCTGCGTACCGACGATCTCATGCGCGACCGCTTCGACACGCTGCTCGGCCAGTGGTCCACGCGGATCGACAAGCTCCGCTTCTACGAACCGCACCGGGCGGGTCAGGAGCTGATCGCGCAGATGACCGTCGACCTCGAGGCCGCGGCCCGCGAGGTGAGCGCGTCGTTCGTCGCCGGCATCGAGCGGATCGCCGATGCGCTGTTCGCCGACGCCGCCATCTCCGACGAACTCGTCGGGCAGATCGCCGGCGGCGCAGGAGAGCTCAAGCTCCGTGGGCAGGAGAAGATCTCGCCGTGGAAGAACATGGTCGACCCGATCCTGCTGTCCATCGTGGCCGCGGGCGGGCCGCTGGCGATCATCCCGGTGGTCAACGTCGTCGCGGTGCCGGTGTGGGCGGGTGTGGTCGTCGGGTTCCGCGCGTCGAAGGTCGGCAAGGAGAATCACCGCAAGTGGCTGACGAAAGCGGTCAACGACATGAAGGCCGACGTGCGGTCCCAGCTGCAGTCGATCAAGGCGCAGGCGAGCGGCGACCTGCAGATCGCCTACGACGAACTGCTCGAGAAGCTGCTGGCCGAGTCGACCAAGATCCTCAACGACGCCGCGGCCGAGTCCAAGAAGTCCGCGGCCGAACGCGAGAAGACCGCCGCGGATCTCCGCAATCAGATCGTCGCCGTGGACAACGTGCGCAAGTCGATCGCCCGCGTTCTTCGAGCGCCCGCCGGATGAATACCGGTGTCGTGTGCAACGATTTGCACCTGAGGAGGTGGCCACGTGGCGCAGGAGAGCAGGCGGCGACTGTGTATCGACTTCGGCACCAGCAACACTGCGGCCGCATATCGGGTCGGGCTGGGTGAGCCGGTCATCGTGCCGCTCGGGCAGGGCGGACCCGCGATGCCCTCGGCGGTGTTCGCCGGCGACGCGTCCATCGTCGTCGGTCACGAGGCGGTGCTCCGGAGGCTGCAGGCCCCCGACGCCTTCGAGGACACCCCGAAGTCGCGGATCGACGACGGCGAGATCGAACTCGGCGACCGGTTCTGGCCGGTCGAGGATCTGATCGGCGCCGTGCTGCGGCACGTGCACCGCACCGCATTGCGCCACAGCGGACTGCCCGGGTTCGACTCGATCGTCCTGACGCATCCGGACCGCTGGAGCGAGCGGCGCAAGAACGTCCTCCGACGCGCGGCCCAGCGCGCCGGAATCCCCGCCGACACTCTGCGAATCGCCTCCGAATCACTGGCTGCCGCTTGGTATTACGTCTACCGCGGGCACGACGTCAGCGGCGACGAACGGATGTGCGTCTTCGACTTCGGTGCCGGCACCTGCGACGTGGCGGTCCTCGTCCGCGACGGTGCCGAGGGATTCACCGTCACCGGGTCGGGCGGCGACAACCACCTCGGCGGCCGGGACCTCGACGCCCGGATGATCCGATGGGTGCACGACGAAGCCGCCGAACTCGATCCCGACCTCCCGGGCCGGCTCCGCGCCCCGGCGGCCGCGATCGCCCTCGCCGACCGGGTGCGGGCGGCGAAGGAAGCGCTGTCCGACACCGCGCAGGCCGTCATCGAACTCCCCGGTACCCGGCACACGCTGCTGCTGACCCGGCGCGAGTTCGAGTCGATGATCGGGCCGTTCGTGGAACGGGCCGTCGAGCTGACCCGGGATGCGATCGCCCGCGCCGACGCCGCGGGCACCGGACCCAACGGACCCGTCATCGTCTACGTCACGGGCGGGACCAGCAGCATCCCGATGTTGCAGTCCGCGCTGTCGTCGGTGGGTCGCGTCGCCCGGATCGGTGACCCGAAGGTCGTCGTCGCGCAGGGCGGCCTCCTCCGCTCGACCAATGTCGTCCCCGGCATCGACACCGACAAGGTCGGGACCGGTATGTGGGCTCGTCGTATCGCGTTCCCGTCGCTGCCGGCCGGCTCGGTGATCGCCGGGGTCTCGGCACGGGACGGGCAGATCGTGCGGGCAGGGGAGCCTCTGGCCACGGTGGACTCCCCGGCCGGGCGGGTGACGATCGACGCGCCGGTCGCGGGCACGCTGCACGGCCTCGACCTGCGGCCGGGGGCCGCCGTCCAGCCGGGCGCGGTGTTCGCGGCCGTCGGTCCGGCCGACCTACGACCCGACCAGTGGTCCCGGTTGCACCGGATGCCTGCCGGGACCTCGCCCGTACTGGGCCGGCCCGGTTTCGTGCCGCCCGCGCAACAGCCCGTTTCCGCGCAGCCCGTTCCGCCCCAGCCTGTTCCGGTGCAGCCTGTCATCGCCCAGCCTGTTCCGGCCCTGCCCGTTTCGGCCCCGCCCGTTCCGGTGCAGCCCGTTCCGGCCCAGCCCGTTTCCGCGCAACCTGTTGCGCAGCCGGAAAAGGTGAACGGGTTCGGCCTGGCGGGGTTGATCGTGGGCATTCTCGGCTTCCCGCTGTGTCTGGGCACGGTGGTCGGCCTGGTGCTCACGGTCGTGGGGATCACCCGAGCCGGCGGCCGACGCGACGCCCTCACCACGACGGCGCTCGTCGTCAACATCCTCGGCGCCGTCGCCTGGGTGGCCTTCGTCATCTGGGCGGTCGTCAGCGGCTGACGCACCCGGCGCCTTTGAGAAGCTGGCGCCGATCAGGGATGGCTGTCGATGTCGAACTGACGCCATTCGGCGTCCCACCGCCGTGACCGGTGGTGATCGGCGACCGCGCGGACGAGCACGGTCGAGCCCCACCACCCGAGCACGACGAACATCCCCACCCCGATCCCGGCGATCAGACCCTCCATCACGGCGTCGGTGGTGGTCACGGGCGGGTCCACAACCGAGCCGGAGGCGTCGAGCCAGACGACGCGCACCCGGCCGACGGAGTCGAGCGGCTCGGCGTCGACGGCTGCCGTGAGCCGGTGGCCGTTCGGGTCCTGCCACGCCACGGTGGTGTAGTCGGAATCCGGGCCGGCACCGTTCTGGTCGACGCTGTCCTGGATGACCTTGTCCTGGATGTGGCTGGGCTGATCGCTCTGGTCGCCGCTGCCCTGGCCCGATGTGCGAATGATCGTCGCGCTCACCGAATGTCGCGGTTCCTGATTCTCGGCCGCCGTCTTGTGTGCCGCGTAGGTGTCGCCGCCGACGGTCAGGGCGATCATCACACCCGCGACGGCGGCCAGCCACAGCATCACCAGGGTCACGGTTTCCAGACGGTCCCCGCGACGGACCAGACCGTTCGACGATGCGTGCATGACACGCCAGCTGTGGAGTTCGCGGGCGAGGAATCGCAGCATGTCGCCCTCCTGATGCCGGTCGCCCCTTACATGGTCGTTGCAAGCGGACCGCCGGGACAGGGCCTTTGGTCCCTATGCGGGCGTCGAACCCGGCAAGTTCAGTCGTTCGACTCACATACCGCCTCGACTCAGCGTATCCTCAGCTTGCGCCAACCGGCCGAATCAGTGGGGGTGCCGGGGCGTAGGGGGTCGACTCGAGGGGCACCGATCGTGCTCGTCGTCGTGTTCATGATCGTCACTGTTCATGGTCTATGTGGAGGGGTTCAGTTGACCAGCGTTTTGTCTGTGCGCGCGTCGAGACGCGGTGCGCGCACGTTTCTCACGTCGTCGGCGATCGTCGAGGCGATCGACATCGAGGAGTCGATCGTCCTGTCCGGGTACGCGGCGCTCGCCGAGGACTCCGCGGTGTTCGGGGTAACCGCCGATCTCGTGCCCGAGATCGACGCCGCGCTTCGACGGCACCAGGCGATCGTTGCACGCCTGCGGTTGATGCACGCCGAAGCGGTTGCCGCCGAACAGGTTCCGTCTCCACACGATGAGGCGCTCGCTGTCCTGGGGCTGACCGGGCCCGGGCACGACGCCGACCTGACCGATGTCGCGACGTCCGAGCCGGTGCGGGCATACCGCGCCGCCGTCTCGCGACCCGACCACGATGACCGGCGCCCGACGCTGGTCGCCGTCGCCTACCTGGTTGCCGCGTCGCATGCGCTGACCGACCCGACGAACTGCGGAACTGCCTCTCCGGCACTCAATCTCATGCCACCGCCGCTCCATCGGGATCGCGCCCTCGTGGAGCAGGTGCTGCGCTGCGTGGTCGCGGAGGCCGACCCCGCCGCGCGCGCCGAGTTCACCGACCACATCATCGCTGCGAGTGCGGCCTTCGCTGAGGCCGGTCACGGCTCCGACCGACGGCTGTCCGTGCTGCGCTACAACCCACACTCGTTGCGCACGGCGTGCCGGTCGGCGGGTCTGGGCGAGGTCGACGTCCGTATCGCCGGCTGATCGGACCGGATCGCCGGGTGATCTCGGGGACGCTCGGGGATTACCCTGGGCGGCGTGACCACTTCGGTTCCGCAGCGCTATCGGTGGCTGCTGCACGTCGACCTCGACCAGTTCCAGGTGGCGGTCGAGCGGCTGAGGGCGCCCGAGCTCGTCGGGGTGCCGGTGATCGTCGGCGGCAACGGCGACCCGACGGAGGCGCGCAAGGTGGTCACCTGCGCGTCGTATGAGGCGCGCGACGTGGGCGTGCGTGCGGGTATGCCGCTGCGGGCAGCGCACCGCAAGTTGCCCGACGCGGTGTACCTGCCGCTCGACATGAGTGCCTACGACGCCGCGTCGGCCGACGTCATGGACGTCTTGCGCGCCACCGGCCATCCGGTCGAGGTCTGGGGCTGGGACGAGGCGTATCTCGGTGTGAGTGCGCGCGGCGCGGAGGTCGACCCCTTCGACGACGAGGCCATCGTCGACCTCGCCGAACGGATCCGGTCGGAGATCCTCGACCGATGTGGGCTCACGAGTTGCGTCGGCATCAGCGACAACAAGCAGCGCGCCAAGATGGCCACCGGATTCGCCAAACGCCCGCCGGCCACGACTCCCGGTGACGGCGTCGACGCCCCGCGCGTCTTCCTGCTCGACGACCGCAACTGGTTGGACCTGATGGGGGACAGGCCGACTCGCGACCTGTGGAGCGTGGGACCGAAGACGTCGGCGAAACTCACTGCCGCCGGGGTCGACACGGTGACCGAGCTGATCGCCACCCCTCGTGAGGACCTGATCGCCACTTTCGGACCGCACCAGGGCAATTGGCTGTACGTCCTCTGTCGCGGGGGTGGCGATTCGGCCATCACCGCCGAACCGTATCTGGCCCGTTCGCATTCCAAGTCCCGGACCTTCGCGACCGATCTCGCCGACGCCACCGAGATGCGCGCCGCCGCCGCCGAACTCCTGCGCGAGTTGCTCGATCAGGTGGTCGGCGAGGAGCGGTTGCCCTTCCGAGTTGCGGTGACCGTCCGCACCACGACGTTCTACACCCGCACCAAGTCGCGCAAGCTCCCGGCGCCGAGCCTCGACTACGATGAGCTGGAGTCGGTGGTTGCCGACCTGCTCGGCAGATTCGACATCGACCGCCCGGTCCGCCTGTTGGGCGTGCGCCTGGACCTGGTGACCGACGACGCGTGATCCGTAGCAGCAGAGGGCAAATGGCGCGCATTCCCGCTACGGAATCCCGTCTTACCCCGACGCGACGATCAGCGGCACGAGTTGTTCGGCGGTGGTCCAGGCGCCGTGATGGCCGAGCATCATCGACTCCATCGTCTCGCGCGTGCTGCGGGTGAGGGTGGTGTTGCCGCGGGCCACCGCGACGACGTCGCCGATGCGTTGTGCCACAGCGTCACTCACGATCGGTCCGAACCACTCCTCATCGATTGTCTGCTCCCGGGGGACGACGTGGGCGGCGTCGCCGAGATACGACGACCACCCGCTCAGCACGTCGTCGGCCGATCCCGGTGTCGCGTAGACGTGGCGGACCCGTGCCTCGCCGGCCACCGCGTCGACTCCGTCGAGCAGGACGGGTGAGGTGTCGATGTCGATCGCCCGGTCGGCGGTGATCATCCCGTGGTCACCGGTGACGAGAAGGGTTGTCCCGTCGTTCAATTCGGAAGCGAGATCGGCGACGAGCCGTTCCACGACATGCAGCTTCGCCAGCCACTCCGCCGACCCCGGGCCGTGGATGTGGCCGGCCAAGTCGAGTTCGCTGTAGTAGGCGTACACGAACCGACGGTGGCGACTCCGGCGACGCAGGGTGGTCAGCACGGCCTCCCGGATGCCGTCGGGGGTCACGGCGGGCACGAACTGCCCCGAGGCACGGAACGCGGCCATCGTCAGGCCGGTTCCGCGGAACTCGCCGGGCATCACGTACGTCACCCGAACGCCTTCGGCCGCCAGCGCTTCCAGGCTGCCTCGTTCGGTGCGGACGAGGGCCGGGGGATAGGTCATCAACGCCGACGGGCCGGAGGCGTTGTCGAGGGTCCAGCGCAGCGAGTTGAGAACGCGCCGGGACCCGCGGGTGCGGCATTCGTCGCCCGGGCGGAAGCTGTACCCGATGATCCCGTGCACTCCGCACGACGCCCCGGCGGTGAGGCTCAGGATGCTGGTGGCGGTGGTCGCCGGGAACCCGGCCCGCAGCGTCGTCGACGTCAGTTCGCGCAGCGTCGGGGCATGGTCGGCGTAGTCGTCCAGCAGAGTCGCGCCCAGTCCGTCGATCAACAGCACCACCACCGAATCGCCCGGCGGTACAACGGGTCCCGCGCCGCCCTGTGCGACTCCGAGCGCAACCGACGCGGCGGGCAGGACGTCGGCGAGCGTGTGGGGGAAGCCGTGCCAGTCGGCCGGGGTCAGTTCGGTCGGGGTCAGTTCGGCAGGAGCCGGATCGGCCGCGAGCGGGTCCACAGCCTCGGACGCCGGGAGCGGAGCGAGCGGGTCCACAGCCTCGGACGCCGGGAGCAGAGCGAGCGGGTCCACCGTCTCCGTCACCGAGCCCCCGAACCGGCCGGACCGAAGGCATAATGTCCCGACCGCAGGAATCGCACGGCACGACGCGCTTCTCCCTCGACGAGCAACGGCGACAGCGCATCCCGCAGCGCGATCCGCCATCGGGCGGCGTCGAGCGGGGCGCTCACCCGCATCGACTCGACATCGCGCGGCACTTCGACGACGACGCCGGCGTCGGGGGTGACGCGCTCGTGGTGTGCGACGGGGCGGGACGGTTGGTCGACGTCGATGATCGACACCGCTCCGTCGGCGAGCAGCTCGTCCACCGACTGCGACGGCCCCGAAACCCCCGGCCCCGCCGGCGCAGCGGTGTTCAGATCCCAGGCGACCAGTACCCGATCGGAGTCGGCGTCCCCGCCGAGCTCGTCGCCGAGCTCGCCGTAGAAGTCCTCGTAGTAGTGCATCGGCGTCGCACCGAGCTTGGCGAGGTTGAAGTAGGCGTTGCGCGCGACGAGGGGATCGAAGGTCCACGTGATCGTCGACAGGCCGCGCTCGAGGGCCCACCGGCGCTGGTGCATCTTCAGCGCGTAACCCACCTGGTGTCCGCGCCCGCGCCGGGTGACCCCGGTGATGTGGCTGTGCAGGGTCTCGCCGACCGGTGCGCCGAAGAACGCCACGCTGCCACCGGCGAGGTGGTCGCCGATGAAGGCGCCGGCGACGTAGTTGCCGGCGTGGCTGAGCGCCCGCAGCATGTCGGTACCCACGGGACGGTTCGTCGGGTCCGGCCGCCACACGTCGTCGAAGATCCGCAGCAGGTCCTCGAGTTCGTCGGGCGAGGACAGTTCACGAACCTCGACACCGAGGGTTGCATCCGACATGGGAACGATTGTGTCATCGCCCGGCGGCACCGGGGTCAGGGTTGGCCCAGCCCGCCGATCTAGTATCAAGGCATGTCCCGCACCTCCCGATCGCCCGACGCGTTCTCGCGCGTCGCCGCGGCAGGTGTGGTTCCCGCGGTGGCGGTCGCCGCGCACGGTGCGGCGAGCGGGGCGATGCCGAGTTCGTCGGGCATCCTGCTGAGCGTCGCGATCGGCGCGGTCGCCTCGATGCTGCTCGCGCCGGGCCGGCGACGATTCCTGACGGCCGCGGTGTCGACCACGATCATCCTGTCCGTCGCGCAGGCGGCGAGTCACTGGGCTCTCGCGCTCGACGCCGGGCACGCCGCCCACGGCACCTCGACGCTGCCGATGCTCCTCACCCACCTGGTGGCGATCCCGCTCAGCGCGGCGCTGATCGTCGCCGGTGCGCATCTGCTGGCCTCGATCGGCACGGTCATCCGATCGCTGGTGCCGCCGGTCGCCCTCGCGGCGCGCCCGGCAGCGCCCGTCTTCTGGACGCAGCCCTGGGTTCCGGCCGCACCTGCGCTGTGCGGCAACGGCGTTCGCGGACCACCCGGCACGTTCTGACGCGCCCGAACCCCAGATCGACAGATGTGGGGTCGATGCACGCGTCCATGCGCCCGGTCCCGAAAACCATCGAAAGACACATTCAATGAAGCTCAGTTCTCCGCGGGCGACCATAGCCCGCCGCATCATCGCGCCCGCCACCGCCGCCGCAGTCGTCGGCCTCGCCTCCTTCGCGGGTGCGGGTGCCGCGTCGGCGCACGTGACCGCCAACGCACCGACGGTCACGCAGGGCGGGTACGGCGTGGTCACCCTCGTCGTCCCCAACGAGTCCGACGCCGCGGCGACGACCGGGCTGCGTGTGACGCTGCCGGGTCTGACCTCGGCGCGTCCCGAGGTGATGCCGGGCTGGAAGTCCGTCGTGACCAAGAAGGACGACAAGGTCACCGAGATCACCTGGACCGCCGACCCGGGTTCGCCGGGCGTTCCGGTCGGGCAGTTCGGCCAGTTCCGGTTCTCCGGCGGACCGTTCCCCGAGCAGGAGACCGTCGAACTCCCGGCGCTGCAGACCTACGCCGACGGTGAGACCGCCGACTGGAACCAGCCGACGCCCGCCGACGGCTCCGAGCCGGAGAAGCCCGCGCCGACCCTGACGCTGCCGCCCGACTCCGGCGACGGCCACCACGGCGGCTCGCACGCCGCCGCTCCGACCGACAGCGCGCAGGCGTCGGACGGTTCGGGCTCGGAGACCGCCGAGTCGTCCTCGACGGACTCCGCCGCTCGATGGCTCGGTGGAATCGGCCTGGTCGTCGGCACTCTCGGCGCGGTGATCGGCGTGGCCGCGCTGACTGTGCTCCGACGTAACGGCCGTGGCGGCGGCAATGCCTGACCGTCGTCCGGTGGCTGTTCGGCGCGTCGTCCTGGTGCTTGCGGCGCTGCTGTGTCTCGGGCTCGTCGGATCGTGGGCCGCGGCCCCGGCGTCGGCGCACTCGCGGCTGGTGTCCTCCGACCCCGCCGAGGGCGCGACGGTGCAGTCGGGCCCGCAGACGGTCACGTTGACCTTCAACGAACCGGTCCAGTCGTCGTATGCGGTGCTCAACGTCGTCGGCCCCGACGATCACTACTGGCAGTCCGGTGACCCCTCGGTCGACGGACCGAACGTGCGCGTCGGCGTGCGCGAGCTCGGTCCGGCCGGCGAGTACGTCGTCAACTACCGGGTGACCTCGGCCGACGGGCACGTCATCAGCGGGCAGCGCACCTTCGAGCTCGCGGTTGCCGGCAACGGCGAACCGGGCCCGGCGATCGAGGCCGTCGACGCCTCGTCGGACGAGGGAATCCCGGTGTGGTGGTTCATCGCCGGGGCCGCCGTCGTCCTGATCGTCGGACTCGGCGTCGTGTTCTGGGTGAGCCGGCGACCGTCGACACGGCGCTGACGACCATCCGGATCGTGACATGACACTCCGCAACGGGTTCATCCTCGTGGTGACCCTGGCCGGCGGTCTGGTGGTGAGCTGGCTGCTCGCCCGTCCCGACGGTCCGGACCTGGTCGCCGTGCCCACGACCCTCGCGCTGGGCGTCTCCGTGGTGCTGCTCGGCCTGGGTGCGCTACCGACGGTCGACGCCGAGCCCTCGACCCGGGTGATCGGCCTGCTCGCCGGGGTGTGGGTGCTGGCGGTACTGGTCAGCGCCTGGATCCGCACCGCCGATCGGGCGGGCACCGAGGTGCTCGAGGTGACGGCCGGCGACTTCGGCGACGTCCTGTTCTCGGGTGCACCCGAGATGGTCGCGCTAGTCGTCGCGTTGCTGATCGTCGTGTGGGTGGTGCTGGACTTGCTGACCGGGATCGAGATACCCGTCCTGGTGGTCGGTGCGCTCGCGGCGATCGGGGTGCTGGCCACCTCGATCGCCGGTCACGCGGGCAACGACTCGTGGGGTCCGTTCCTCATCGGTGCGCACGCGCTGGCCGCGGCCTGGTGGTGTGGGCTTCTCGCGGCGATGCTGATCACGGTCCGCGGGCGGTCGGGGTGGGCGCGCAGCCTGCCGGTCTTCTCCGGCCGCGCCCCCTGGGCGGTCGGTCTGCTCACGGTGACCGGCGTGGTCTCCGGACTCGTCGAGATCGGCGGTCCGGCCGACCTCGTGAGCAGCGGCTACGGCCGCATCCTCCTCGCGAAGGCCGCGGTGCTCGCGATCCTCGTGGGCCTCGCGGCCTGGCATCGACGACGCTGGTTACCGGCGGTGCAGCGGCATCGCAGCAGCGAGACGGCCTCCGTGCGTGCCGCCGTCGTCGAACTGGCGATCATGGCGGTGGCGCTGGGACTGGCGGCCGGGTTGTCGGCGACACCGCCGATCCCCGCCGGCTGAGCTTTCCCACCTGCTCGCTAATCCGAAAGAACTGCATAACCCCTGGTCCCTGACATGCGAGGAGCGATAGCGACGAGCCTCGAAGGGCCTGGTGAGGCACGTTGTGATGCCCTTCGTGGCTCGCTTCGCTCGCACCTCAGGGAGCGGGGGGGTCGAGCCTCACTCGCCCAACGGCGGTCGCGACTGGTCCCACAGCGCGAGTAGTTCGTCGATGATGTCGGTCGCCATGTGCAGGGTGCTGAGGTGACTCTCGCCGGGCATCTCGTAGAGCTTCGCGTCGGGGAGCAGCGACACCATGTGCTCGCCGTGGGCGTACGGGATGATGTGGTCGTCGTCGCCGTGCCACCAGCGCACCGGCACCGTGACGTCGCCGACGCGGAAACCCCAGTCCCGTGCGAACACCACGACGTCGGCGAACGGCGCGGCCATCCGGCGGCTCCCGCCGTGGAGCAGGTCGTCGAGGAACATGGCCCGGAACTCCGGTCGTGCCAACAGTTCTCGGTCCGCCTGCGGGGACAGCCGGCCGTAGATGGTGATCGCGGGTTCGGCGATGGGACGGGCGAAGCCGAGGGCGACACTGAGCACCTGGCCGATCGGGTCGCCCGCGACGCTGACGAGTGGCGCCAAGAGCGTGCCGAGGCGCATGGCGCCGCCCTCGATGCGGTCGGGCCCGACCGTCGGCGCGACACCGCCGAGGATGCCGGCCGCCGTCACCCGGTCGGGCATCGCGTGCGCGACGCCGAGGGCGTACGGTCCGCCGCCGGAGAGCCCGATGATCGCGAAGTCGTCGATGCCCAGGGCTTCGAGGACCTCGGCGAGGTCGGAGGCGAAGGCAGCGACGTTGTCGTACCGATGCGGGGTCGACGACCCCACGCCCGGGCGATCCAGTCCGATGAGCCGGACTTTGCGTTCGAGTGCGTACGCGCGCGCCTCGACGGGGATCTGGCGTCGCGCACCGGGTGTTCCGTGGAGCCAGACGATGGCCCGTCCGGTGGCCGATCCGTACTCGGCGAATCCGATCCGACGATCACCGTCGGCGACGGCGATCGACCCCTCGATTTTCGGACGGGCGATGTCGATCATGTGACCAGCATCTCACGTACCGTTGATGGCGTGATCCCCGAGTTCGTTCACGGCACCGCGCGCGCCATCCGCCACGTGTTCACCCCGTACCCGGCTCGGGACATCCCGGGCGGACGGATGGTCGAGCTCCCCGGGCGCGGGCGGGCGTTCGTCACCGACTCGGGTCCGCGCGACGCTCCCGCCGTGTTCCTCCTGCACTCGGTGCTGACGACCGGGCTGCTCTGCTGGTACCCGACCATCCCCGCCATCAACGACCGCTACCGGGTCATCACCCTGGACGCGCGCTGGCACGGCCGCGGCATCGAGTCCGAGACATTCGATCTCCGTGACTGTGCCGACGACGTCGTCGCGCTCGCCGATGTCCTGGGCATCGACCGGTTCACGGTCGCCGGATTCTCGATGGGTGGCGGGATCGCGCAGCTGGTGTGGCGGCGCCACCCGGAGCGCGTGGCCGGCCTGGTGCTGTGTTCGACCGGCCCGTTCTTCAGCACCAACGATCCCCGGCACCGCGCGTCGTCGGAACGCATGGGACGCATCTTGCGCCCGGTGTACCGGGTGCTGCCGAGGGTGTCCGACAAGAGCCTCGACAAGGCGTCCCACACCACCATCTGGGCGCTCCGACAGTTCTTCTCGACGCCGCTCGCGCACCTCGGTGACTTCGGAAACGGCTTGGGGGAGTTCGATTCCCGTGACTGGCTGCACGAGGTCGACGTACCCACCGCCGTGGTCGTCTCCATCCGCGACCGCGTGGTCGAACCCGAACGTCAGCAGTTGCTGGTCGACGGCATCCCCGGCGCGCAGCGATTCGAGGTCGACGGTGGTCACGCGTGCTGTGTCCTCGGGGCACGCTTCTTCATCCCGCCGTTCACCGAGGCGGTCGATGCGGTCACGAGGCCGTCGGCCGTCGGAGTTCACACGTCCGCTGAGGGCTGATCTTCTGAGTGATTCCGTTCGCTCGGCGCGCTGCGCTTACCGACCGACAAATTTTGTTTGTCAGTCGGTAGAGACGTTCGGCGGGGTCTAGCGATCATCAGTCCTCGCCTTCTGATCGACAGTCATCCGTTGTCAGTGCTTGTGGCGCAGGCTTTTCGGTCGTCGGACTGGTACGCATGACCCACTTCTGGCTCCGTGACTATGCCCACAAATGCGTGCCAGGGTTCCGATGTCGCCGCACTTTGGTGACGCCTTGTTCCAGGTGACGCAAGAACTCTGAAAATACAAGTGCTGGTGGGGATCATGTGATCTCGAAGTGAGATCTTCGCCTGTGTGTCGAGGCTGCATTCGCGCCATCGCGCCAGACGTCACCATCCCTGGGCGGCTTTATCAAGAATCTCTTTAGCGTTAGTCTTCCGGTAGTTCGCGATTCGGATGTCAGGGGAGGCCCCGCGGGGTTGGCGTCGAGTCGCTCTCGGTGCCCGAGCTCGAGGCTCGGGCATCGTCCAGGGGGAGGGCCCATGACCGTTCTTGATTCCTTCGTGCCCGTGGCACCGCCGATTGCGGATGTCGACACAGGCCGTGCTCCGTCCAACCCGAAGCCGGGTCGCCGAAGACGAGTCCGGGTTGCGCTCACCAGACCGCGCGAGGTGTCGATCGTGGTCCGCTACGTCTCGATCGTGGGCGCCGCCATGCTGGCGTTCGCACCGGCGATCTCCGCAAACATCACGGCGCTCGCCGACGGGTCGCCGACGGCGTATCTGCTGTTCATCCCGGTGTGGGGGCTGATGATCGCACTCGGCCTCGACGCCACGCCTCGCGGTCGCGAGATCGGTGACGGCGAGTTCGATCGCATCCTCGTCGTGGTGATCGGCGGGGGACTGGGTCTGACCGCGGCGCTGGTTGTTCCCCGGATTCCCGCGGTCGCCGCGTTCTGGCACGCGGATCTGCTGCCGCTGCTCATCTGGGTGTTCGCCGCGTCGATCGTGATCTTCGGGATCCGGCGCGTCGTCCGCGATTACCTCGTCTGGGCGTTCTTGCTGGTCTGTTTCCCGCCGAACTTCCTGCTCCTGGGGCAGTCGTTCGGCGGGTCGACGACTGCCTTCGCAGTGCTGACGGTCGGTCTCGGGCTTGTCGTGAGCTACATGTCGCTGCGCCGGCGTCCGCGAGTCGCGGTTGCCACGACGGGTGCCGCGGCGCTGGTCGGCCTCGGGCTGGTGTGGGTCCTGTCCGGTGCTCCGGCACTGGCCTTCACCGTGCCCGCAGCCGCGGTGACGTCGATCGCGATCATCGTGCGTGTGCGCAGCGGAGGTGTCGGGACGACACCTGCGGCCCTGCCCAAGCAGTCCATGGTCACGCTGGCTTCGGGATGGCTTGTGGCGCTGGTGATCCTGGGACTGACCCCGCATGCGCCGAACTCGCCGGAACCCGTTGCCTCGCCGCCGATCGGCGAGGACTGGCTGGGGCAGATGCGCACGCTGGGAATCGGCATCACCGAGCCCCAGGTGTTCGACTGGGGTCCGCGGGTCATGGGTTCCGGCGGTGATGTGCGGCGGTACCGGATCACGGCGGGCGTGACCGGTCCGCAGACCAGGCCGCTGTCCACCGCGTACGTCGACGTGTACTCCACCACCGACCTGGGTCGCTTCTCCAGTTACCGGCGCGGGCTGTGGTACGAGACGGTGCCGCCGGCGACGATCGACGCCACGCCGGCGTCGGCGGACGGCCGGCACACCCGGATCGGCAGTATCGCCAACACTCTCGAGTCGGTGCGCACCTCGGATGAGGCGTTGTGGACCGGTCGATTCTGGAGCTGGCGAGTCCCCACCCCGGCCGGCGAGCGCTACTTCGCCTTCTACCTCATGGCCGCTCGTGATCAGGCGGGGTCGTCGGAGGTAACCGAGCCGAGGCCACCCAGCTACGGCACCACCGTCGTCGACCCCGCGGGCTGGCTCATCCGTGGTGGGACCGACGCCGAGGATCAGGTCGCCACCGACTCGGCACTGGACGTCGCGCTGACCGATCTGGCGTGGTCGATGGTCGAGGCCGTCGAACAACCGTCGCGATGACCGGCTTCGACGCAACGCGGATCACCAACGGGCCGCACGTCTCCGCTCTGTCCGCGCGGCACCCGCTGAGCCGGCACCAGCAGGTCGGTCTGCTGCTGGTGGCGCTGGTGATCGCCACCGCCTTCGTCATCGCCTGGCGCGCGTCGCTCGCGGTGCTCCTGAGCGTGTGTGCGGTCTACTTCCTGGTGTCGAGCATCGACAAGTTCGTCCTCGTCATCCGCGGGATGTCGGGACGTGGCGTCCTCACCGTCTCCGACGAGCAGGCACGCCAGATCGACGACGCCGACCTGCCGGTCTACACGGTGTTGCTGCCGGTGTACGGCGAGCCGGAGATCGTCACCAATCTGGTTGCCGGGGTGGGCAGAATCGACTATCCCGCAGACAAACTCGACATTCTTCTGGTCCTGGAAGAGGACGATCAGGAGACCATCGACGCCATCAGCAGGGCGGACCTCGCCGGGATCACCCCGGTGCTGGTGCCGCCGAGCGAGCCGAGGACCAAACCCAAGGCGTGCAATCACGCCATGGCGCTGCCTACCGAGCGGAGCGAACTGGTCACGATCTACGACGCCGAGGACATCCCGAACCCGCTCCAGTTGCGCAAGGCGGCGGCGGTGTTCGCGAGGAGCGGGCCGGAAGTCGGTTCGGTCCAGGCGCGGCTGGGCTACTACAACGAGCGCGAGAATCTGCTCACCCGTTGGTTCGCCATCGAATACGACCAGTGGTTCTCGTACATGCTGCCCGCGCTGAGCGCGTCGAACTGCGTGATCCCGCTCGGCGGGACGTCGAATCACATCCGCACCGAGGTGCTGCGCGAGGTCGGCGGATGGGACGCCTACAACGTCACCGAGGACGCCGATCTCGGAATCCGGTTGGCTCGCTTCGGATACCGCACAGTGGTGCTGGACTCCCTGACCGGCGAAGAGGCCAATGCCGATGTCGTCAACTGGGTTCGGCAGCGATCCCGGTGGTACAAGGGCTATCTGCAGACCTTCCTCGTGCACATGCGTAACCCGTTGTCCATGGTTCGGGAACTCGGACTCGTTCCGGCGCTGCGTATCTCGAACCTGACGGCCGGGATGCCGATCGCCAACACGTTGAACCTGCTCTTCTGGGCACTGCTGCTGGTGTGGTTCGCGGGCAAGCCCGACTTCATGAACAGTGTGTTCCCCGGACCCGTCTATTACCTCTGCCTGCTGATGTTCACCGTCGGCAACCTGGCGACCATCATGCTGGGTGTCGTCTCCGCGCGTACCCGCGACAAGCCCTATCTGCTGGGGGCGGCCCTTCTCGTGCCCGGCTACTGGTTCCTGCAGTCCATGGCGGCCATCAAGAGCATGGCCCAACTCGTCTACAAGCCCTCCTACTGGGAGAAGACCGTGCACGGGCTCTCGTCCATGCCCGGGGCCCCGCGACCGCCGAAAGGTTCTGAGAATGCCTAGCAATACCCGTGTCCGTCTTCGCCGCATCTGGTGTGCGACCGTGGCGGCGCTGATCGTCGGTGTGGCCTCGGTGGCGCCGGCTGCCGCTGCGCCCGGTGATGGGCTCACGACGCTCGACTGGCGGCAACTGGGGATGGGCAACTCGGTGACGTTCGACAGCGCCGACGTCCCGGTCGGAGTGAGTATCCCGGTGCCGGAGGGCATGTCCCCGACGCGGTTGTCCGGAGTGGTGGCGTCGGCGACGAATGTGTCCGACGCCTTCATCCAGGTCGCCCGGTCCGACGGCACGATCGTCGGAACCGTCGTCGTACCGCGGTTCGGCCCGCGGCAGCTGAGCACGCCGTTCTCCGTACCGCTCGGGGCAGTGCCCGTCGGCGACAACGGCCGGGCCGATCTGCGTATGACGTTGCGCAACGGTACCGGCGACTCCGTCTGTGGACCCATTCCGGATGTGTCTCTGACCGGACTGAATGTGGCCTATGCCGGGGTCGCGTCGTCACCGCGCACGATTCAGGACTTCTTCGGCACCGTGGTCGGCGGCGTCACGATCGTCACGCCCGAGAACCCGAGTGTCGCAGTCGCCCAGGCCACTCTGGGGGCGGTCGCCGCCATCACTGATCACTATCGACCCCAGCGGGTGTCGATCGACGTCATCGAGTCGACGGGGGAGGGTGTGCCGTCGCCGGGCGGCCCGCTGCAGCGCACGATCTTGATCCGCGAGGAGGACGGTCCGGGCGGTGTCCGTCTCGACCGTGCCGGACAACCGTCGGCGGCGCTGGTGATCAGCGGTGACGCCGACTCACTGCCCGACCAGGTGGCGCTGTTCCGCGACGGGCTCACCGATCTCGCCCAGACGAGTTCTGCCGCAGTCGAATCGGTGTCGGACCGGGAGATCCAGGGCTCCGATTCGGTGACCTTCGGCGAGTTCTCGGACCGCTTGTCCACTGAAGTACTCGGAATCACGACGCTGGTTCCGGGTTTCGATCCGACGATGCTGTCGCTGGGACGGCCAGGCCTGGTGAACGTGCACCTGCTCGCGCGCTACACGCCGGTTCGGGACGACGAGCGGGCGAACGTGATGGCGGTCAGTGGCGGCGAGATCCTGCACACCAGCGCGCTGAACGCCTCGGGCACCCTCGACACGCAATTCACCATCCCGGCCGCTCAGGTCGCGGCCAACGAACCGCTCGAGTTCCGGATCTCCTACGAGCCGGGTCCGGGTGCCTGCTCGCCGCGGAGTGTGCCGCTGAGCTTCCAGATCGACCCGTCGTCGACGGCGTCGTCGAGCACGACACCGGTTCGGATGGGCGGTTTCTCGTCGATCCCGCTGGGCTGGCAACCGACGGTGCAGGTAGCCCTGGACAACACGAACCCGGCTCAGCTCGACGCCGCTGCCGAGTTGATCGCATCGGTCCAGCGGAGTTCGGCGACCGCGTTGGCGCCGGTGCTGGTGCCACTCGACCAGGCGATCGCGAGCAACACCGGTGCGCTCGTGGTGGCGTCGGCGGAGAACGCGCGTGCGCTGAATCCGCCGATCAACACCGAGGACTCGTCCACGCTCGTCGATCTGGCGGCCCAGATCCGTCTCGCGATCCCCGACGGGCTGGGGACCATCCAGGCGTTCGCGCAGAACTCACGCACCGTTGTGCTGGTGAGCACATCCGGCTCGTGGGATCTCGTCGACCCGCTGTTCGCCTACCTCGATGACCAGCAGGGGGATCTGGCGAATCTTCGTGGAGACGTCTTGGTGGCCGGTCGCGCGGGTCAGACCGAGCTGCTGACGATCCGGGCCGACGGTCCGCGGGCACAGGTCGATCAGGTCGGCACCAGCTGGTTGATGTGGCTGGGGATCAGCATCGCGGTGGTTGCGGTCGCGGTACTCGTCGCGGTCGGGATCACGGTGTACCGCCGGCGTTCCGACGAACCGTCCGACGGCGCCGACACTCCGTGACAGTGGAGGTCCGCGAGCGCGGTGCGGGGACGACGATGGTCCAGGGCGTCGACGCCTCTGGCCGTCGTCGGCTCACCCGGGTCCAGTGGTGGGGGATCTCCCTGTTCGCCGGGCTGGCGTTCGCCTATCTCGCGGTGGGTGTCTATCTGTATCTGATCGTCGGCTACATCAACCCCGACGCGAGCAGTCGCGTGGGCAACGCCGGGTTCACCATCTGGAGCCGCGACCCTCATCTGGGCGCGATCGGTTTCGTGTGGAACCCGCTGCCCAGCCTCGTCGAGATCCCGCTGGTCGAGCTGTCGTCGCACTGGCCGCTGAACCGCTGGCCGGAGCTGCGACGCGTCGGGTTCGCGGGCGCGGTCATGAGCGCGTTGTTCATGGCCGGTGCGGGATGCCAGGTTCGGCGCATCGCTCTCGACTACGGCGCCGGACGGGTGCTCCGGTGGACCGCGGTCGCCGCGTTCGCGCTGAATCCGATGATCGTCCTGTATGCGGGGATGGGGATGAGTGAGGCGCCGTTCCTCTTCTTCCTGCTCTGGACGTGTCGTCGGGTCTTGCTGTGGGTGAATCGCTTCCGCGTCGTCGATCTCGTCGTTGCCGGTGTCGCGCTGGGGCTGGCCTATCTGACCCGATACGAGGCGCTGCCGGCCGCTGCCGGTGTCGCGCTCGGCGTGTTCGTGATGTCGACGCGGCGTCACCGCCCGGCGGGTACGCGGGGACGTACGGCGTGGCGGACCGGCGCGCCGTTCGGTCTGCACGACGCGACGATCGTGGTGATGCCCACCGTGTTCGCCTTCGTCCTGTGGGCGGGACTGGGATGGCTGCTCGACGGGAACGCGTTCTCCCAGTTCTCCTCTCAGTACGGCAACGCCGCCCAGGTGGAGGCGGCGGGGATCATCTCCGCCGAGGACGTCGGTGCCGGCCCGCTCGCCGAGGTCATCGCTGGCAATCTGCTGGGTATGCAGCCGCTGCTGTTCGCGGTGCTGCCGATCGTCGGGTGGGTCGCGGTTCGCCGGCGCCGCGTCGACGCGGCGGTGGTCGGTGTCCTCTTCGGTTCGGTGCTGCTGTTCCAGATGTCGGCGGTGATCCTGGGTTCGACCTTCGGCTGGTTCCGCTTCTACATGGCGGCGACACCCCTCGTCGTGGTCGCCATACTCGTCGCGCGTGGCCCCCGCTTCTCGAAACCCTTGCCTCGAAAGGCGCAAGCGGGCCCACCCCCGCTCCCTGAGGTGCGAGGAGCGTTAGCGACGAGCCACGAAGGGGCCCCCACACCCCGCTCCTTGAGCAGCGACCGGAGCCTGCGGAGGTCGCGTGTCGAAAGGACCTCCCTCACCGCACTCATGGCACTGGTGCTCGTCACCTCGCTACCGGTGACCGCGACGTCGATGCTCACCCCGTCGTTGGGAAAAGAGGAGTACGGCCTGCGGTCGGCGTTCTGGCCGGACCGCTATCCGCCGTCGGAATTCTGGTTCTACTGGTTCGGCGACGTGTCGCGGAACGTGGCTGGCTGGTTCGACGACCAGGCGCTCCCGCCCGGATCGGTGCTCGTCGACACCTTCGGCATCTCGCGGATCTGGTTGTTCTCCGACCGGCCGGAGCAATTCGTGGTCCGCAGCGATTACGACTTCTTCGCCAAACTCAACCAACCGCAGTCCCAGGGCGTCCAGTACATCCTGACCCCGCGGCCGACCGGACTCGGCCGGCTCGACGCCATCAACGTCCGTTATCCGACGCTGTGGGACGACGGTGCGGGGATCGCCACGCTGGAAATGACGGTCACAAGTCCCAGCGGGACGCCTCAGTTCCGCATCTACCGCATCAAAGGCTCGGGGTGAGCTCGACGGTCGAGCGATCTGCTGCCGGCCGAGCTCCTCACGACGGTGAGCTGTTACTGCTGGTTGAGCTTCCTTACTGCTGGTTGAGCTCGGTCTACTGCTGGTTGAGCTCGATTTACTGCTGGTTGAGCTTGTCGAAACCCCCACCTGCGCCGGCGCTCATCGTGTTCTTCGGCCGGGACAGTTCCCTCGTCCGATAGACCGTGACAGCGGCGATCACGACCGCCAGCACCGACAGAATGTCGGATTCGGTTATGCCGTGCTCGATATTGAAGGACACCAGAACCCGACCCTCGATCGGCTGATTCCACAGCGCCCAGGCAACGCCGGTGGCTGCGAGGACCGTGGCTGCGGCATAGCTCGGCCGGGCCAGGCACCAGGCACCGGCAACAAAGAGCAGATTCATCAGTACGAGGGCGTGGAACGGGTCTGGCATCAGGCCAGTATGGGTGCAACTCCTTGATGCTGGGAGACAGCGACTGTCTAACGCGTTACATCTCACTCGTACTGCGCTTAGGTAGGTAGCGGCGGGATGACAAGTCGCAGAAACCGGCCTTCACGTATAGGGCTCCGATACATACCATCGTGAGGCGTCCCGCACGGCATGGCGAACCGAGCCGTCAGACGTGTCCTTCACCAGGCATGTCCAGCCAGCCGTGGGTGTTATGTCGAAGTCTGTATCTGAGACGGATCGCTTGCCCTCACCAGCAAGCAGCCGAGTCTGGACACCCTGGGCAGTGGTCACTGCGTGGAAGTGGGACTCCTTGTCCGCGGTCACGTACGAGGTGAACTGTCCGACCGACGTGACGAAGGTTGCATGATCGATTGGTGTATTCCCAGTAGCCAGCAGTTGGTCGACCTGATACTGGCTGTTCGCGATCAGAGTCAGTCGACCCGCCGAGGGCAGTTGACGCACCGCGGTGTCGTAGTTGGTCCAACGGCAGTGGTCGAGGTTCAGCCCGTCCCCACGGGTAAAGCTGACCGACAGGGCCCCTCGGTCGGTCCGCAGGAATCGGCAACCGGTCGCGGCTACGGATGACGGCCCCGATTCATCGTCGCCGACGACCAGGTCAGCACCGGTTATGCGCTCAAAATTAAGGCCCTGCAGAGTAATCGATCGAGCGTCGTCTCCGAACACTCGGACCCCCTCCGAGCAGCCGGCCAGGTCGCCCCCAGCCCATGTACAAGCTTCGAGGCCGCCTTCGATGAGGACCGCGACGCGGCTGTCCCAGGCGCCGCAGTTTTGTAGACCCACGGGTGACGACGGTGCGAATTCGTTACGGGGGAAGTGCCACCCAAGCTCTGACCGGACTACACGACAGTTCTCGTACAGACAGCCCCATGCCGAAGTGTGACGAACGCCGACCCCGTGCCCCTGGATGTGGACGTCCCGGACGGCAAAACGCGATGCGAGTTTGATGTCTAGACCGACTTGCCTCTGTCGGACCCGATCCGTCGTCAGTGTCAGACCTGACAGAACCCAATCTTGGGTGTACGGACCCCCGGGAGAGCCGTGTGCTTTGATCGAGTTGCTGGCTCCGACGTTCTCGAGAATGGTCACCCCCGCGCCGCTGCCCGCTAAGGCGAACTTGCCTTCGCTGGGCAGATTGAATCCCTCGTGTCTAAATAGGCCGCCCGGGATGACCACAGAAGTTCCGGCGCTGACCCCTTCAGCCACCGCGCGGTCTAGCGCAGCGCTGTTCAGGGCCGCACTTGCGGTGCTGGAGACGTCCGCGATGATTGTCCGGGCCCGCGCCTCCACTTTTGTTGTCGGCGTCCGCTCGGTCGCATCGGAGCAACTGGCGAGCCCCGCCGCCCCGACCCCTACGGCGCCGGCCCACCCGGCCGTCCTGAGGAATCGGCGGCGACTTGGCTCCGCGTCTCTGCCGGAGGTGTCGTCTAGAGGTTCAGGCACTGGACGGGTCCATCTGTCCGGCGCAGGGTTCGACCAAAACTCGAGTTTTCGGCACAGACCGCAGCCTACTTGGTAGCGCCTGGGCGTTCAGGACCACCAATCCGCAAAAGACCTGAGTGACATAGATCTTGGTCCCATATTTTGTTGTGAGATTGGTCTACCGGTGTTATGTAGCGAGCGGCGCTACCGCAGCGATGCGTTTCGTCGAGGCGAATCTCTGAGGTTTCCGATCCATAAATGCGGAACTCGGACAGCAAACGATCCGCAATAGGAAAACACGAGCAACGGATCGCTGATCGGATTCTCGAATCGAAGTACGCAACGCATGTCTCAAGGTGGCGGCGTCGTAGCGGAGACGCTACGGCGTGCTGCGCTGGTCGCGGTACGTACATGCAGTGTCCTGAACTGCGGCTAAGGTGGAGCGGCGGGCTCTGGTTGTGGCCTCATGGGTCGTCGGAGCATAGATAGTCTTCGCGCGCAGAGCGCAACATCGCGTCAATCTGGATGTGCGGAGTTCGCGGAAGTTGCGCGCCGTTGCTCTGTGAGTTAAAGGCAGGTAAACGACGAAGCTCGGACGTCGACGTTTGTCGTTGAAGTTGTGCATCCCAGCGCCCTGCCATACGATTTGCAGCATTCACTCGTCGTCAAAGAAATGGCAGAGAGTCAGAGTGATTTTCGTTCGAGTCTGGTTTTAGGACGTATTCCTAGCCAAGTCAGACCGCAGTAATGAGGTCGGTTGGAGGTGCGGTGAGTAATCGAGCCATGGAATATGCGAGCCGAACGGGCGCGAGTACTCCAAGCGGCCGGTTGCGCACGGCAGGCAAGGCTCCTCGCAAGTCCCGTACCTGGCTGCAGGGCTACCTCGCCTGCCTGGCATGGTCGGACGCGGCCATTGTCATCCTGGTTGTCTTGGTCGCTCAGCTGATCCGGTTCGGTGCAGACGGAGCGATGGCACCCAACGGTGCAAGTCAAGTGCCGGCGATCATCGTCTCAACCGCGTTGGCGGCGGCATGGCTGTTTGCTCTGCGAGCCTTCCAGACGCTTGACCGCCGGGTGGTCGGGTCTGGCTCGCAAGAATACAGCCGTGTGGTGACAGCGTGCCTGAGCGTATTTGGACTCCTCGCCATCATCGACTTGCTGTTTCGGCTGAATATTGCACGAGGATTTCTCGCGGTGGCGCTGCCATTGGGAACCGTCGGACTTCTACTCTCTCGTTGGGTCTGGCGTCAACGGCTGGCCAGCAAGCGACGCAATGCGGAGAACCTGGAACACGTCTTGGTGGTGGGCCGGCTCGACTCGGCGGTGCCGTTGATGAAGCGGTTTGAGGTGCAACCGGAGCTCGGCTATCGCGTTGTTGGGATCTGCCAACCCCGTAGCGACACGAGTTCTCGGGCCGGACTACGGGAACTCCGAGAAGTCGAGCTGTTTGGCTCCTTCGACGACTTGTGCCACGCGGTGGAGAGTTCGGGCGCGACCACCGTTGCTGTCACATCAGCAGAGGCGCTGGGGCACGGCGCGATGCAGGAACTCTCTTGGGATCTAGAGGGCATGGATGTCGACATGCTGGTTGCGCCCGGTGTTACCGACATCGCCGGGCCTCGCATGATGCTTCGTCCTGTAGCGGGGCTTCCCCTGCTTCACATCGACAAACCACGATACGAAGGTGCAAACCGATTCCGAAAGGCGATGGTGGACCGTGTTGGCGCGGCAGCAATACTCCTAGCGATTGCGCCCGTGATCGCAGTTGTTGCGACCGCGATCAAGCTGGACAGCAGAGGCCCTGTTTTCTATCGAGCCCAGCGGATAGGCATCAATAATCGACCGTTTGAGATGTGGAAATTTCGGTCAATGGTTCAGGATGCTGACCAGTTGAAGAACGACCTCAGGAGCTTGGACGAAGGTGCAGGGCTGCTGTTCAAGATGCGTGACGACCCTCGTGTCACGCGAGTCGGAAGGTTTATACGCCGTTACAGCATCGACGAACTACCCCAGCTGTTGAATGTCGTGACCGGAACCATGAGCTTGGTTGGACCGCGGCCACCCCTGCCGGATGAGGTCGAGCATTACGACGGCAGGGTAGCTCGCCGGATGCTGGTCAAACCAGGCATGACAGGCCTGTGGCAGGTATCCGGGCGCTCTGATCTCTCCTGGGAGGAGTCCGTGCGACTGGATCTGTCGTATGTCGAGAACTGGTCGATCATGCAAGACGCTCTCATCCTGTGGAAGACCGCCAGGGCGGTACTCGCGAAAGACGGTGCTTACTAATGAAACTGGTCGTCCTAGGCCTGGGATACCTTGGTGCTACCCACGCAGCGTGCATGGCCGAGCTTGGTCACGAGGTACTTGGCATCGAGGTCGTAGAGGAGAAACGCGAACAGCTCGCACTCGGAAAGGTTCCGTTCTATGAGCCGGGCTTGCCCGAACTTCTGAAGCGGCACATAGATTCCGGACAACTGACAGTCTCCGGGTCGTATCAGGAAGCAGCAGACTTCGCAGACGTCTTCTTTATCGCGGTGGGCACACCGCAGAAGAAGGGGGAATACAGCGCAGACTTGCGGTACGTCGATGGTGCACTCGAGGAGCTTGTGCCGCTGCTGACCAGGGACGCGCTAATCCTGGGCAAGTCCACCGTGCCCGTCGGTACGTCTGCGAATCTTTCCGAGCGCGCCGACGAACTAGCCAAGGACATCGACGTCGAAATTGCATGGAATCCGGAGTTCCTGCGAGAGGGCTTCGCAGTCCAAGACACCCTTCATCCTGACCGACTTGTCATCGGGTCTTTCCCAGGTGGCAGAGCGGAGTCGGTGTGCCGCGAGATTTATCAAGAGATGCTGAAGGACGGCACACCTTTCATCGCCACCGATCCTGCCAGCGCTGAGATGGTGAAGAACTCGGCGAATGCGTTCCTTGCCACGAAGATCTCCTTCATCAACGCCGTTGCCGAGGTGTGCGATGCAGCTGGCGCCGACGTTCAGGCAGTGGCGGATGCAATCGGACATGACGTCCGGATCGGACGCAAATTTCTCAACGCGGGAATCGGCTTCGGCGGGGGCTGCCTACCGAAGGACATTCGTGCGTTCATGGCCCGAGCCGGTGAACTCGGCGCAGCGGAAGCACTGAGCTTTCTTCGTGAAGTCGACAACGTGAACATGCGTCGACGGACTCGAATGGTGGAGCTCACTCGCGATGTGTGTGGAGGTTCCCTCCTTGGTAAGCGCGTGGCGATCTTGGGTGCGGCGTTCAAGCCGGAATCCGACGACGTGAGAGACTCACCGGCGCTCAACGTTGCTGGCCAGATCCAGCTTCAGGGCGCCTCGGTCGTTGTGTACGACCCGAAGGCGATGCAGAATTCGCGCGCAGTTTTTCCAACACTTGACTATGCAACCGGCGCCTACGAGGCCTGCGATGCGGCCGACGTGGTCCTCGTACTGACCGAGTGGAGAGAGTTCTTAGACCTCGATCCAGTCGAACTAGGCGGCCGCGTCCGGCGTCGGAACCTCATCGACGGTCGTATGTGCCTCGACGCTCCGAAGTGGACCAGCGCGGGCTGGCACTACCGCGTCTAGCGCCGTCCGGACGTCAACCACAGCTCTTAGAGGAGATCATGAAAAAGGCGCTCATCACGGGAATCACCGGGCAGGACGGTTCGTACCTGGCGGAACTGCTTCTCGCCAAAGGTTACGAGGTCCACGGGTTGATTCGTCGCTCGTCGACGTTCAACACGTCCAGAATCGATCACCTTTATGTCGACCCCCACGATCCGAGTGCGCGGTTGTTCTTGCACTACGGCGATCTTAGCGATGGCGCCCGCTTAGTGACACTAGTTTCGTCAATTGACCCGGACGAGGTCTACAACCTGGCTGCACAATCGCACGTGCGAGTCAGTTTCGATGAGCCCGAACATACCGGTGATACAACTGGGATCGGCTCAATTCGCCTTCTTGAAGCTGTGCGGCTGGCCGGAGTCAGGTGTCGGTTCTACCAGGCATCTAGCTCCGAAATGTTTGGAGCGTCGCCACCGCCGCAAAGCGAAGAGACCCTGTTCTACCCGAGATCCCCATATGGCGCAGCCAAGGTCTACTCCTACTGGGTGACGCGAAACTATCGAGAAGCATATGGGATGTTCGCGGTGAATGGCATTCTGTTCAACCACGAGTCACCAAGGCGCGGAGAAACATTCGTGACTCGGAAGATCACCCGAGCTGCCGCACGAATTAAGGCGGGAATCGAGCAGTTCATCTACATGGGTAATCTGGATGCTGTACGAGACTGGGGATATGCGCCGGAATACGTGGAAGGCATGTGGCGCATGCTGCAGGCGGACGAACCTGACGATTACGTGCTCGCAACAGGAGGCAAGTACACCGTCAAGGACTTTCTCGTTACCGCATTCGAGCACGCTGGCTTGGACTGGGAAGAACACGTTCGATTCGACGACAGGTACCTCCGGCCGACCGAGGTCGATGCGCTTGTTGGCGACGCGGGGAAGGCGGAACGCGTTCTTGGCTGGCGCGCAGCGGTAGAGGCGCCCGAACTCGCTCGGATCATGGTTGACGCGGATATTGCTGCCCTTGAATGTGAGGGAAAACCCTGGATCGACCAGCCGGTACTCAGGGACTGGGTGAAGTGACAGAACACGCCATGACACTTGAAGCGCCTACCCCGCTCGACCGGCATGCAACCACGTACATCGCAGGGCATCGCGGGCTCGTGGGTTCGTCGGTGTGGAAGCTGTTCGAGTCAGAGGGCTTCACTAATCTAGTCGGCCAGACAAGCAGCCAGCTGGATCTGACGGACCGGGACGCGGTCTTCCGCTACTTTGAGGAAGTAGATCCAAAGGTGGTTGTGCTGGCCGCCGCCAAAGTTGGAGGCATCCTTGCAAACAGTACGTTTCCGGTCGATTTCATATCGACGAATCTCCGGATTCAAAATAATGTGCTCGATGCGGCATTAGAGCTAAGGGTTCCTCGCCTTCTGTTCCTCGGGTCTTCATGTATTTATCCCAAGTATGCGCCGCAGCCGATCAAGGAAGAATCATTATTGACGGGTCCCCTCGAACCAACAAATGACGCATATGCGATCGCCAAGATCGCTGGGATATTGCAGGTTCAGGCGGTCAGGCGGCAGTATGGACTGCACTGGATATCAGCCATGCCGACAAATCTGTATGGGCCGGGTGACAACTTCTCTCGGACCGGTTCCCATGTCCTGCCGGCCCTAATTCGCCGTTACGACGAGGCGGTTCGGAGTGGGGCTAGTGAAGTTGTGAACTGGGGAACAGGTACGCCCAAGAGAGAGCTTCTGCACGTTCAAGATATGGCCTCGGCATGTCTGTATTTGCTCGAGAACTACGACGGCGACCAACAGGTGAATATTGGCACAGGCGAGGACCACTCGCTAGTGGAGATTGCGCGAATGGTTGCTGACGCCGTGGGTTTCCATGGTGCGACGCGATGGGACGCAACGAAGCCTGACGGGACGCCCCGTAAGCTGCTGGACGTCACGTTGTTACGCACCGCGGGGTGGAAGCATTCGATCAATCTTCAGGACGGCGTACGCGACACAATCTCGTGGTATCGGGACAACTTGACGAAGATTCGCTCGTGATCCGAAGGGGCAGCGGATATTTTGTCTAAGAAATTTTCGGGTTCAAGCGGAATCGGCAGTAGTGCATTACTTACGCTTACACAGCTTGCCCGAATGGTCTCTCTTTTTCTAGTCACCGTGCTGATCGCGAGATCACAGGGGCCAGCCGCGCTTGGCCAGTTCTCACTGGCGATCGCGTTCGTCACTCTCTTGCAACTTGGATCTACCGGTGGTCTAGCCGGAGCAGGGGTGCTCAGTCTCCTACGGCAGACCGACGGCGGTGACACTGCCGCCATATCCATATCAGCAGTGCGGACCTCGCTAATACCGCCAATCTTCATTGTGGGTTTTGTCGTTTTTGTGTCAGTCTCGAACGACTCAAGCTACATATTCTTTATGGGAGCTCTGTTCGCTGGGTATGCAATCGGTGCGTATGACCTCCCTGAGCTGATTCTGACTGCGCGTGGAAAGTTCAACGCGATAGCCTCAGTCAGGCTTGTTCTAGTCCTAGTCATCGCTGTCCCCAAACTTATCTTTGCATGGGGTGGCTCCGTCGCATCGGTTCTTATCTTGCAGGGGCTGGAGGCCGCTCTGTGGCAACTCGCTCTCCTGCCGATTGTGGGCGGTCTACTTCGAGTATTCTCTCGTGGTGCATTCGCCTTTCGGGAGGTTCGGGCTCAATTGCGCGACAAGCGCCTCCTTTGGATCTCTGGTCTCGCCGCAGCGGCTGCAACCCGTGCCGACTTACTAATGGTTGGGTGGTTACTCGGGGCGTCGGCCGCCGGGGTCTACTCAGCCGCGACCCGGCCGATCGAAGCGATCGGTGTCATTGGTATTGCAATCACAACCGTCGTTTTCAACCCTCTCGCGGCGGCCAGTACCGACGCCGCAGCTTACGAGAAGCGGGCGCACCATGCATCCAGGACGGTTCTCATGTGGGGGGCTGTGCTCACTGTTGCCGGCTGCGTAGTCGGACCGCCAGCAGTGGCAATCCTGTATGGGCCTCAGTTCGAGGAGGCCGAGATGCTCATTGCGCTGTACTCGGTGACCATCCTATTGGTATTCCAGAGGCAGCTTGTCAGCAAAATCTTGCTGATAGAGCGAGGTTATGGCTACAGCCTAGCCAGCAACGCATCATGCCTGCTGATCGTGGTCGCAGGAGCGGCCCTCACTGCCCATCGCTGGGGACTTGTCGGGGTGGCTGCTTCGACGATCGTCGCGTACGCGGTTTCCTCGTTCGGCATCTTCTTGCTGACTAGAAAGGGCCGAAGCATCCTCGTCCTCAGCCTTATGGGTGTCCGAAGAACCGTCAAATCCGGCACGCACGCCAGCCGACTGCTTCGAGAGAGAGCCGTACATGCTGAAACGTCGTGAGAATCTTGCCTCCAAAGTTCGAGACAAGGCCAACCGGTTAGTGGACAGCTATGGCCCAAAAATTGTGGGAAGAAGAGTTCACTTCATAGTTTCGTCTCGCTTCGCAGACGAACGATCCGCCGTGGCTGCGGGGCGAATGGCCCATTACGACACGAGCGCGACGGACTCCAATCAGATGTTCTTACGGCGTTCGGTACACAGACTCGAGAAGGGTTTGATATCTCGACCTATGAGAGATACCTTCGCGGAAGATTACATAAGACAGACCGTAGCTACCTACCACAATTACGCTGCGTCTTCACGCGATGAGGCGGAGCTTCGATGGTTCACCGACGTACTAAGCGCTTACTTTGACGCGACCTCGAGATCCGCGTCGGAAGTCATTGCTAAGGCGAGGGCTAGCTTTTTGGCCGGTTCGTCGCGGGGGAACACTGAGGAGGCGCAGCGCTTTGGGCCCTTTGTTCACGACTCGAAGCCCCCATCGAACGCTGCTACCTACGGTGCGCTTCGTAGCCTTGCGGTGCACCGGAGATCGACAAGGTGGTACTCGTCTGGCGTACTGGACCGAAGCGATATCGCGGCGGCGATCGAAGTGGGGCTGACCGCACCTAGTGCATGCAATAGACAGAGTCTGCGCCTAGAAGTGGTTACCGAGCCCAACTTGCTTACAGACTTGTCTAGGCTGCCGATGGGAACCGCGGGGTTTGCAGATCAGATCCCGGGAATTCTGGTAATAGTCGGCCAGCTGAGAGGTTACGCGGATGCCCGTGACCGCCATGCCATCTATGTGGACGGAGGTCTTTTCGCTCAGGGATTTGTTTTAGCGATGGAATCCCTTGGATACGCGACCTGCTGCATCAATTGGCCGGACATCGCAGCAAAGAATCGACAGATCGCCGGCCTTTTGGGTCTCGACCGGGATGAGAGGGTAGTTATGTTGATTTCGTTCGGCGTGCCTCAGGCGGGCCAGACGGTTCCTCGAAGTGTGAAGCGATCCGTCGAGGCCGTTGCGAGCTGGAAATGAATGCAGTTATGCCCTCGCTAGAACCGAGCCGGCGCACGATCCCACATGTACTTATCACAGGGGTTGAATTCACTAACCAGGGCGCCTTTCTGATGCTGGTTGCCGCCTCTCAGGCGATCCGCAGCCGCGGCGGGATCCCAGTTGTGGAGTTCAACATCGGGTATAGCGAACAGTGTCGTAGCGTAGGCGTGTATACCCTGCTGCACCCGAGGCTGGCTGCGGCGGCGAGCCTAGCCAAACAGGCCCTGGGCAAGCAGTCATCGAGATCCGCACGCATGCGGCGTAGGTTTGAAGCGCTGGTCCCTCACGTTCTGCCCACTGACATAGATCTTGTCTTGGACGCGTCCGGATTCTGCTACGGCGATGAATGGGTGGGGGCCCACTTGGACTCCAGGTTGAGCACGATATCGTCGTGGCACGAGCAGAAAGTGCCGGTTGTTTTCCTTCCGCAAGCTTTCGGACCGTTCGACGATTCCGGACACTCGGTTGCGCCTGTGCTTCAGAAGGCTGAGATGGTGTTTGCACGCGACGCGGAGTCGCTCCGGAACGTGCTTAGCCTCGTCGATTGTGAGGGTGACATCCCGCACCCTGTAGTAAGGTCCGCACCCGATTTCACTATTGGTCTCCGTGCGAGCAAGACTATTGACTTCGACCTACCTCCCGATGTAGTGGCGATTGTCCCGAATTGGAATATTGCCAAGAGGAAGAACCTCGGAGTGGATGGCTACGTAACCCAGCTGTCAGGTATCGGAAAGCATCTGTCAGACGCTGGCTTAAATGTAATTGGCGTTTGCCATGAAGGGGAGCATGATCTTGCGATCCTGAGGCAGGTGGCAGAGCGATTTGCGCCCGGAACGATACGCATCTTCTCGGGCCTCGATGGGCTTGAACTCAAAGGTCTAATCGGCGAATGCGTTGGCGTCGTATCCGGTCGCTACCATGCAGCGATTAGTGCTCTCTCCCAGGGTGTACCGACGCTCGTGCACGGGTGGAGCCACAAGTATGCGGCGTTGATGTCGGATTTCGAGTGTCCAGACATGATTGTCGAAGTAGAGCGCGAGGTCGACGCCCAGGTAGATATTCTACTTCGTGGAGTTCGCAGTTCAGAATTCAGCAGTCATCTGAGTGCTCGCTCACAGTCCCTTGAAGAGGCCTCGATTCGAATGTGGGACGTGATATCGGCGGGTGTGCTCGATAGCCGGGTGTCTGGCGAGTTGGTTCGATGACGAGCCCGCTCCCGCTCGAAGTCGTGCGCAGATCGCACGAACGGGATTATCGTTCGGCGATCTTCGTTGTGGGTGCGGTCGCAGCTCTTGCCGTCTGTGGGCTTGGGATCGCTCTTCACCCGATAGTCGGGGTAGCCGCCGTGTTTGTCGCATTCCTCGTCACCGCGCTCTTCTGGCCGACGATCACACCGCTTGCATGTCTTTTCACCATCGTCGCCGCGCATTCGCAGTATTTGCTGCCCGCTGTGCCGGGGTTGGGGCAGGACGGTGTGCAGAAAGTGTTGCTTCTTGCGCTGGTGGGCGTGCTGCTCCTGAGAGAGCGCAAACGATTCTCATTGACGGCGACCTTAGCGATTCTCCTGTTCGGCGGTTTTGCTATTTATGGTCTTCTCTTCGCGGCAAGCGGTATCGATCAGGCGACTCTGATTAGAGCGTTGATTGGCTTCTCGTTTGCGTGGATGGTCCTGTTGGTGCGTCTGTCTCCCATGGACAGCAAGGTAATGTTGTTCACAATCGCCGCGTTGCCAGCTGTATCGATTGCTTATGGGGTCGCGCTACGCGTTGTTGGGTACTCTGCCCTCTTCCAGGACGAGTACACCGGCGTAGTCCGGTTATCTGGCGCATCGATCCCCGCGCATCTAGCAATGATGAGTTTTGTAGGAGTAATTGCTGGCCTGGCGTACGGAATTATGTTCGGTGATTCCCTTATCTCGACCGCCATGGTGACACTCAATATTCTTCTGTGCTGTGCCACGCTCACTCGAGGCGCGATCACTGCCACAGCCGTCTTGCTACTGACATTCGTCTGCGCCCTATGGGTGATATGGCAACGCCGTGGCCCGGATATCTCTTTCTCCACCATGTCCATAAATCAGGCACGCGCTGGCTTGTATGGGTTCGGACTGATGATCGTTTCTGGTGCAGCTATCCTTCCTCTGCTCTTGCAGCGGTCTCGAAGTACAGCATTGGAGCGCGGTTTCAATTCCTCTGGGCGTGATGAGGCATGGGCCTTCTATTTTGACCAGTTCGGCGCGCGCCCAGTTTTGGGTAATGGTCTCGGTTTCGCGAGCATCGCGAACGAGATATTGAAACCTACCGGTGTGCAGTCTGCGTTTCGTGCTCCCCACAACGAGTATCTGCATTTCTTAGTAGACATGGGTGTAGTTGGATCGGTGGGTCTAGCCGCCATCATGCTCATCGGACTGATAAGGCTAGTGCGTAATACTGTGAGCCCAGTGATGGTTGGTCTAATTATTGCCATTGCTCTCTCGGTCATCGTCTACGCGTACTTTGACAACATCTTCTCTACGCCTCAGTTCTTACTTCCGATGCTTCTGGCGCTCATGTGCATTCGGTCGGGGTCGGATGCCTCTGATCTCGGGCGGGATGATCGAGTTGCGGTACAGGCAAAGGGAGCGTGAGATGTCTGTCAGTGTTCTGATGGCGACCTACAACGCAGGGGAATATCTCGAGCCTGCGATTAACAGTATTTCGAGGCAGACCTTGCGCCCAGATCAAATTGTCCTAATAGACGACGGAAGTACGGATGGTTCTGTGGACCGGCTTTCGCGCTTTTATAACGGGTGTGAGCTGACCGTGATCCGTAGGACTAACGAGGGGCTCGCCGCTTCTTTGAATTACGGACTAACGGTGTGCACCTCGGAGATTGTCGTACGTATGGATGCCGACGATCTGGCCGAGCCTGATCGTATCGAGCACCAAGTCTCCTATCTCGGAGCCAACTCTGATGTTGTGCTCGTCGGCGGGCAGGTCCGAAGATTCACGGACTCCGAAATACTGGGAACCACTTCATTCCCTCGGGATCACGAGAGCATCGTGGACGGTTTGCTCAACGGAGCCCATGTTTTGTGCCATCCGTCGATAGCATTTCGCAGGGATGTGGCCCTCTCGGTGGGAGGGTATTGGTCTGGAGGTGTAGGTGAGGACTGGGACTTCTATCTCAAGATGTCGGAGGTAGGAAGCCTGGCAAACCTAGGTAATCAGGTGCTCGACTATCGGTTTCACTCCACCGGTATAAACGCTACCTCTATGATTCGAGTTCGTCAGAACATCGCGCTTGCGATATCAAATCATAGGCGCCGGAAGTCCGGTCGACCGGAGATGACTGAATTGGAGTTCGCGAAGCAGCAAAGTCAGGTGGAACGCGCCAGCGTGAGGTTGATTGCTACCTCCCTAGCGTTGTATAGGGCTGGTATGGCCCACCAATCGCTAGTACCCAGGTTTGCGTACTACACGCTCGCTTCGTTGCTCTGGCCGGCGCAGGCTCTCAGGCGAATCCGTGCCGGTGCGGATCGGCTGGTGGGTCAGAAGCAGACGGTCGGAGGTCCACATGTCGCATGAGGTCTCAATCGGGGTGATAATTCCCGCCAAAGACTGCGCCTCGCTAGTTGAAGGTGCTGCGGCGTCCATCGCCCGGGATCTGGACCCGTCCGATCGGCTGTTGGTCGTCGACGATTCGAGTTCCGACGAGACTTTCGCCGTCGCCGAAGCTGCTGGCGCAGAGGTGGTCCGGTGCTTAGACGGGCACGGCCCGTACGCGGCTCGAAACTTCGGCGCTAGCCACCTTCAGGGCAAGGTGGACGTATATCTTTTCTTCGACGCCCGCTGTCTGGCTGCTCCGGGCCTGTTGGCCGAGCACAGGAGTTTGCTGAGGGATAACCCCTTGTCTTACACGGAGGTCAGGGTGGCTGTGGGAGAGACAGTCGCCGAGCGTGCCGCAGCGGTTTACGAGCCATTCACGATCCAGAATTACAGCAGTCATCCGATGGGGCAGTACTTTCCGACTTGCAATCTCGGGGTATCGGCCGAGGCGTTTACGGCAGTCGGCGGTTTTCGAGACGTCCGAAGTGGCGGTGACGCGGATCTGTGCTGGCGAGTGTTGGAGGCAAGCGGCGGTTCGATCGGTACTTCGCACCACTGCCTCGTCGAGTGGCGTGCTCGTACGGAGGTTAAGGCGTTGCGCGCACAGTTTCTGAGATACGGGGAGAGTACTGCGGATCTGCTACCGCAGTCGTTGCGCATGTCGGCCGGTGCCAGACGAGCAGTTCTGCTACCGGCTCGGGTGGCCAAGCGCGCGATCCAGGGGTTGCTCGGTGGCGGTGTAAGGGTCGCATGGACATTGGCGAGGACACAATTGGCCTACGAACGCGGCTTCTTCGGCTACTTGTGGACGCAACGGGTTCCAAAGGTCGTGCGGGAGAGCCAACAGGATCTTTCGTCCGACGAGGTGCACGGGGATGATCGGAAAGACACAAATGCTCACTAGGCGTCAGGTGTTGGCCGGAAGTGCGCTCGGAGTCGTCCTTACTGCGTGCGGTACGCCGAGCAGCGAGCCGGCGAATCCACGTTCGACACTCCTCGACATCGAGGACGGCATCGACGAATGGTGGACCGCTCCTGTCGCCGCGCTCTTGCAGTTTCCGTACGAACGACTGGTTAAGACCTCGTACACCTCAGAAGGCAAGATTGTGGTGTCGGAGTCGTCGCGCGGCGCACACACCCGAACGGTTACGGCCGCCCACCCAGCCTGGGGAGTGGATGACCACAACGCGGCATGGCTCTACGCGGAGAACGGCCATCGGATGGTCCTCGGCTTCGCGCGACACGGTGAGCATCGAGAGCTGTATCTGAAGGTGTCAGACCGAGACGGTTCGATTGAGTCGCTGGCCTATGGCGAAACTTACGAGTTTGAAATGCGCGAGTTTGAATTTGAGCATACCAACTATGGTCAGTGTTTCCGCATCCGTCACATGTCCACCGAGGGAGCAGATGGTAATCCGCTTGTCGATTACTTTTGGCTCCTCACCAGGTCTTTCGACCATTGGGATGTGATTGAGTTTACAGTGGACCAGATTAGCGGTGACGTCACGCTGCTGAATCGGTTGCCACTCGTTCGTGCCGCCGGGCTGCAGCTTTACTGCACATCGTCTATTGGGAACTGGACCACCGAACGACCAGAGATTCGCTTGGGGTTGGCGGCCAATCCGAACAGTTGGTTCTCAGGCATCTGGGCGCTAACGGTTGACTCGGTTTCTAGGACTATCAGAGTGCTGGGCAACGACAGGCAAGCTAACTCGCACCCAATCGATGAGGGTCCTCTCAATCTGTTGACAGGGTCGCGGGAGTTGCCCGTGCCCTGTGCTGTTGGACCCGCGGGTAGCGAAACGTCACGCAGGTTGTTTGCGATGCGATCCGGCCCCAAGGCACCGGCGGTGCTGTGGTCTGAATGGCACGAGAACGCGCCAGACGCTGGGTCGTATAGGGTCTCGGTGCTTAGCGGGACTGGCTGGGAAACGGTCGATTTAGGGCCGGCGGGTCCCGCATTCGGTTACCGGGTTGACGCGAACTATCTGGCCGGGGGTTGTTTCGCCGAGCCCTGTCGTGACGACTTTGTCTATCTGGCTCGTAACTCTAGGCCCTCCGTACTTGAGCGGGTGTCTCTGGGTTCAAACCCTGCGTCGCCGGACGAGCTCGCGGTTGATCACGAGGCGACTATCGTCAGACCGCGATTCACACCTGGGGGCTCGGAGCGTCTCATCACCTACAGTTCGGTCAGTTGGTACTCGGATGTCGATTTCAAGTTCGACTCCTCACAGCAGTCATTGGGCTGATTGCGCAATCTAGAATGAAATAAGCAGATTGGAGTTCTGATGGTCACAGTTCCGGCGGATGCCGGTCCCTCGGTGGTTGGTGGGGTGAAGTTTGATGGTCTTGACCTAGCCGCCTCGGTGCAGACCATCAAGCGGGCGGCGTTAGACAGAAGTGCTCTGGCTGTCCGGCTGGTGAACGCTTACTCGATCGGAGCTGCAGCCGAGAATCCGGCCTACCTCGAGGTCTTGAACTCGCCCGGCTCGAACCTTGCTGACGGCACACCGGTAGCGGTAATCCTAGGTAGATCTCGCGGGCACAGTCTTCGAAAATACCACGTCCGCGGACCGTCGCTCTTCCGATCGGTACTCGAAGCTGGCCTGGACGCAGACCTGACACACTTCTTCTTGGGGACCACACCAGATACTTTGTCGGCTCTGACGACAGCGATCGAAAAAGAATATCCTGGTGTGGCAATCGCGGGTTCGTGGGCACCAGAGTTCGGTCCCGTGAACGGTGCGTTGATTGACGAGTGCGTGTCCAGGGTCTTGGAGGCAGATCCTCACATCGTCTGGGTGGCACTGGGTTCACCGAAACAGGACTTCCTCTCGAATCGACTCGCCCCGGAAGTTGGGCGCCCCTGCATCGGTGTAGGTGCGGCCTTTGATTTCGTGGCGGGTACTACACAAGAGGCGCCGCTGATTTTTCAAAAGGCTGGCCTAGAGTGGGCGTTTCGGTTTGCGCGCGAGCCCAGGAGGTTGTGGCGAAGGTACACGGTGTCCAACTGGAAGTTCCTTAGGGCAGTCGCCCGACAATCGAGTGGAGCCCGAAATCCTTAGCGGAAGATTAGCACCGCAGTTGCAGCTCAACGTCTTACCCGTTTTGATAGTCGTATCGCGGCGACGACCGGACAGCAGCTTTGCACGCTTGGACACTGAGAAGAGGTCGAATTAATGAAGCTTCGAGCGAGAGAAGCGCACCCGACAGGTGCTGGTGGAGCCAGGTCTGTCTTTGTGCGCCTAGGTCGATTCTGGTGGATCATTGTGGTTTCCGCGTTAGTTGTGGGGGGCTGCGCGTTGGCCGCGAGCGCGGTGCAGACGCCGATCTACAAGTCGACCGCTACGGTGTATGTGACATCAGGTGCTGATGCCGACACGCAGAGCGCCTACCAGGGATCCCTGGCCAGCCAGCAGCGCGTGGCGTCCTATGTGGAGCTGGTTCAGTCGAACGCCATTGTCGGTGACGCTCTGAGTCAGAGCCAGCTGGGTATGAGTGTCGACGAGGCTCGTGGAGCGATCGAGGCAACAACAAAACCGGATACGGTGCTGCTGCAGATCAGCGCTACGAGTCCAGACGCTCCAGTGGCGGCTACGCTTGCAAATGCGGTGGCGCAGTCGCTAAGTCGGTTCGTGAGTACCCTGGAGCAGCCAAGTGGGGGTGGCGATGCGTTGGCGAAGGTAACGGTCGTTACCCCGGCCGTCGAGAGCGCTACACCGGTTGAGCCGAAGCCGGTCCGTAACGGCCTCCTGGGCCTTGGCGTAGGTCTTGTGCTGGGTCTCCTGATTGTGATTCTCAAGGTGAGGTTCGACAATCGAATTCGAGTTTCGGGCGACGTCGAGGGCATTACCGGCCTTACCGTTATCGGCGATGTGCCGACTGAGGACTCGCTGAAGTCCTCCGGCGCCGTGGACTTCGGGGGGGGCTCGAATCCAGCCGCGGAGGCATACCGTCGGCTCCGCACCAACCTGTCATTTGCGAACGTAGATGATCCAGTAAAGAAGATACTGGTCACAAGTCCGAATCAGGGCGAGGGTAAGACTACGACGGCTATCAATCTTGCGGTGTCGTTGGCAGAGGCCGGCAGTAAGGTTGTGCTGGTCGACGGGGATCTGCGGAAGCCTGCCCTGGCCAAACGACTCGGTTGCAGTCAAGAGGTCGGATTCACCGACTACCTTCGCGGTGAAGCGACGATGGCCGATCTGGTGCAGCCGAGCGGAATCTCCCGGCTGGACGTGCTGGCTTGTGGCCAGCTCCCGCCGAATTCGGCTGAGCTTCTGGGATCACAAAGAGCAAGACTTGCTATCGCAGAGTTGCAGAACCATTACGATTTCGTCGTGGTGGATTCCCCTCCAGTACTTCCTGTTACCGACGCCGCGGTCTTGTCTCAGTGGGTTGACGGAACGCTTCTGATTGTGCGGAGCGGCCGGACGCGGTCAAGGGAACTTGTCTCGGCGATCGACGAGGTCAGCGCCGGTCAGACGCCAGTCATAGGAGTTGTTCTCAACGACGTCCGTGCACGGCATCTTACGTACAGCTATTCCTACTACGGGACGGACGCGTCTGCGGATGTCGTGCGTAGATCGAAGGCTACGGTGCCCAGTCCCTAGTCACTGGGGTTTCAGATGAGAGAACGTACGAACACGTGGCGCGCACGTTCTAAGCCCGCAATACTGAGAAAGTGACTAGAACGCGACGCCTGTGCACGGCGCTATTTGCAGCGGGAATTGCTGTGACTGGCGTACTCGGCGTGCACTCTTACTCAGAGGCCGCCGTCCGGGTGGCGGTAGGCGTTGCTTCGATCTCGACCCAGTACGCTGGCGCCGACTTCGCCGGGGAGGCCGAGCAGATCAAGGCGGCCGGAGCGACGGCCGTTCGGATTCCGGCGAAATGGAATCTGCTGCAGCCGTCGAGCTCGGCTTCCTTTACCTGGACACGTCTCGACGCGGCGGTGAGTGCTGCCCGGGCGAAGGGGTTGTCGATCCTGATGAACCTCGAGGGGCCGGCACCGGTGTGGGCGCAGAAGTCAGGTGCAAACCCCCTCGCAAACGGGAACGCCCCCGCCAATCCCGCCACTTTCGGCGAGTTTGCGAGACAGGTGGCGCTGCGGTACTCGTCGCGAGTTGCCGCCTGGGAAGTGTGGAACGAACCGAACCTCGCGCACTACCTGATTCCGCCTACGGCTGGTGAGTACGTTCCACTGCTCAAGGCGGCGTTCGGAGGTATCAGAGCGGGCGGTGGCAACCAGCCGGTGATCACTGGCGGGCTGTCGAGTCTTCGAACCGAGACCCGGGATGTCACCTTCATCTCGGACATGTACTCGCTAGGCGCGAAGCCGTACTTCAACGGCATTGGCGTCCACCCATATACGCTGCCTTACCCGATCACCGCAGATCCACGAGCAGGCGACGGGGGCGGCGCAGCCGTTCTGCCCGAGGGGCGCGCGATCATGGTGACGAACGGCGACTCCACCAAGTCCATATGGGTGACCGAGTTCGGCCAGCCGACCGGAAACACCCCTGCATCGACCACAGAATCCGTTCAATCCAGCATCATCGTCGACGCGGTGAACCGCGCGAACGGGCTGTCGTGGATCGCGGCCATCTTCCTTTTCACGTCCCGCGACCTGTCCGCCAACAAGGCGGATGACAATTCGAACTTCGGTTTGTACCGTTTCGACGGTTCACCCAAACCTGTCGTCGGCGCGTTGCAGGGTCTCCTGGGCTGAGGGCTAGTCGCGGGGTTGGTACCGCTCAATCATCCCGGTCAACCAGTCGACACCGACCGGGTTGGCGCTGTGCACGAGCACTTTGCGAGGCCATCGTTCGTGCTCGCACATCCACAGGACGACCGCCCGGGTTGTGTCGTCACCACCGAGGTCGTGATCCAGTGACATCACCTCGACCTCATCGACCCGTGCGATGAGGATTCTGATCGCCTCGGCACTCGTCTTGGCCCATTCCCAACCTTCTGGCGGGATGCGAAGGTCGTCGACCCACAGTTTCATGACCGGCGATCCTCCCAGACGGGCACGGGTTGAGCACTTCAATTTCTCCTGGACGCCGTCCAGTTCACTGCGAAGTGGTTTCGTGCGCCGTCACTTCTCCCGACCCGGCCCGAGAAACCCACCACGGCGAGTCGCCGAATGCCGACTGAGAGTGTGGCGAGCGGTGTACGCGGCAGGACGGTCGGTGGTTTCGACACGGCTCCTCGCTGCGCTCGTCGCCTGCTCAACCAGCGGGAGACGGCTGTGCCCTGCGCCCGTCGGCTGCTCAACCAGTGGGTGACGGCTGTGCCCTGCGCCCGTCGGCTGCTCAACCAGTGGGTGACGGCTGTGCCCTGCGCCCGTCGGCTGCTCAACCAGTGGGTGACGGCTGTGCCCTGCGCTCATCGGCTGCTCGACCAGCGGCGAGTGATTGCTCACCGCCGACTCTTCGACCGGCACATGGTGGCTCCTCATTGCGCTCGAGGGACGGTTGATCGTCACCTCGATGTCGCCCGTGGTCGGTCCGTCCGGGGTGCGGTCTGACTCCTCGACTTCGGGTACGCCGCCGCGCCGGCGGTGGAGGAGCAGTGCGAGCAAGGCGCCGGCGAGCGCGCCGCCGGCCGCGCCGACGCCGAGGAGGACCGGGTCGATGAGCTGTTGTCGAACGGCACCTTGGGTGTTCGGGTCGACGACCACCAGTCGAAGCGCACCCGGGCCGCCGCTGGTCGGTTCCTGCAGCGCGGTGACGGTGCCGACGAGCTCCTGTGCGAGTGCGGTGGACAACCGCTCTGCGTCGCCCGACGTCGAGTTCTGGACCGACACATCGAGGATGACGGTCTGCGGCGGGACGCTGACCGAGATCTCTGAGATGAACTGCGGCAGCGAGATGTCGACCCCTGATCTATCAATAGCTCGCTGTGCAACGGTCGGGTCGGTCGCCAGCACCGCGAACGTCTGGATGCTCGCCCGGGCCGCCTGGTTGCCCTGGTAGGCCTCCAGCATGTCGGAAGTGCCGGTGGCTATGTAGGTCCGAACGGTCGCGACGTAGGTCTGCGGCTGTAGCAGCGAATAGCCGATGGCGGCGATGAGACCGATCAGGGTGAATGCCACGACGAGCATCCATTTTGCGGCAATGACGTTGAGGACTTTCATCGGAGCTCCATCTGTGACTCGTTGAGCACCTCGTGACCGGGCACGGGTGACGGGGATCGGGTTGAACGGTGAGCGGGCGAACGGTGTTGGTACAGGAAGTAGGGGAGCAGTGCGGCGAACGGTGCGATGCCGAGGAAGTACGGGACGTACACCGCCTCCAGCGAACTGAGGGCGAGGATCGTGCTGAAGTAGGCGAGCAGATACGCCCGGGTCGTCGCATCGGTTGTCTGAACCACTTTGACGACGGCGGCCAGGACGATCAGCACGACTCCCCAGACGCCGACCGACAGCAGGATTTCCAGCCAACCGTTGTGCGGCGAATAGTTGGCCTTGAACAACAGCGACGCACCGGACTCCACCCAGAACGCCGGATTGTGTCCGAAGAACCACTGGTCGGGAATCTCCCGCAGGGCCTGGTTCCACAGATAGCCCCGCAAGCTGTAATCGGCGTTGGTGTAGCCGATGTAGAGCGGGAACAGCGAGTAGACCGCGCTTGCGACCAGCGCGAGACCCAGCATCAGGTTCCGAACCCGAGCGGTGATCGACGGGAGGGCCAACAGCACTCCGAGCAGGCCGGCGACCGCTATCCCGCCGAAAGCTGTTCGGCTGCCGGCGAGAAGGCCGATCAACGCGACCCCCGCGACGGCGGCGAGGACACGCCACATGGCCACGCGATACACCGCGAACGGCAAGAGTGCAGTGATGGTGATACCTGCGAGATTGCCGTTGCCGGCGAACGGGGAGGTGAGCACCGCACCGAGGTCGGTGCACTTGTCGATCCGGCATGCACCGACCACGCGAGACGAGTTGAACAGCACGGAGATCAGCAGGATTCCCGCCGTCACGACGAGCGCGATGCGGGCAGACCGGGCCACCGCGTCGAGCCCGAAGGACCGGTAGCGGAACACGAAACCCACCAGCAGAGCCATCGACATGACGAGATTGACGACCCTGCCCGAACCGTCGACGATCATCGCCGCGCAGGCGTACCCCATGAGCAGTGCGAGGATGGCGGCCGAGCCGTCGATGCGGAAGCCGCGAGTGGCCACCGCGTGGAGGGCGGCCGCCACACTCATACCCGCTGCGGGACCGTACAACAGAACCGCGAAGATCGCTCCGGCGGCATCGGCCGACGACCACAACGCCGGGGCGACCGCGTAGATGACGATGACCGGCCATGCCGTCAAAGCGATCAACCAGCTGCACAGGAATCGATCGACATGCCGGGCCCACTGCCTGTCGTACGCGACTGCGACGAAGAGGCCCAGTGCCACCAGCAACGTCGCGAAGATCATCGTCATGACGCCCACAGCTCCCGGAACGAGGCGGGGCTCGTGCCCGGGGCATCCTCGTACAGTTCCCAGGTCGCCCAACTGCCGCCGAAGACGGCGATACGGCTGTCGGTGAACACGATCGACGTGGCGTCGGGCAGGTAGACCTTCGCCCGGTCCCCGTCGAGTTCGATCTCGAACCGGGCCGCGTCACGATCGAAGGCGATGCGATAGGTGCCCTGGCCCAGGATCGTCTGGCCGGCGTCACCGGCCTCCCAGATCGCATACGACCATCCCGTCCGGGTCGCGACGAAGTGCACCGCGGCGTCGGGGGCGGCGTCGGACTCGTCCTGCGGCACCGGTTTTGCGCTGACGAGCAGAGCAATTGCCCCGGCGTCGTCTCCCGAGAAGCCGACGGTCGCCCCGATTCGTGTGACCCGCGCGGGTGAGAGGTCGGTCGACAGGTAGGACGCGGCATCGGCCGCCGAGGACCGACCGTGCAGCAGACGCCCGTCCGAGACCCGGAGCGGATGCAGGTTGCGGCCCCGCTCCACGGCGACGAAGCCGGGCGGCACCGCGGCCGCTGTGGCGTAATCGACGTGCACCGCAGCGCCCTGTGCCGAGGCGACCCGATCGTCAGACCGTTCGGCCTGAGCAGTGGTGTTGCATGCCGAACCGCCGGCGATGACAGCGACGGCCAACAGCGCAAGTCGTGCCGTCGAGAGTCGGGACTTGGAGGTCGGAAACATCAGAATCCCTCGACCTCCCGCACCGGGGTCATGTACGACGACCGGTACCACCACTTGCATTCGGGGAGTTCGCGTCGCCATCGTGCCGGCGCCCCGGCATACAGCCCGGCGTCGCCGACAGCCGGATGCGACGACGCCGTCACCACCGAACCCGCGGCGACGAGTGAGTACGCCGGTATCGCAGCGTTCTTGAGGATGAGACACGCGGTCGCCGTCAGGCTCCGCTCACCGATGGTGATGGTGCCGATGGTGGTCCGGTCCTCGACGATGTCGATCTCGTGCGACTGCAGGAGGCTTCGGGTGCCGCCCACCGCGCTGTAGGGCCCCATCTCGATCCGGCCGGAGCAGTCGAAGTAGTGGCGGTTGGTGACAGCTGCCTGCTCGGCCATCGACAGCACTCCGGCGCGGTCGCTGAACTTCTGATACGACGGTGCTGCCGTGAACTGGTTCAGCCGGCCGATGAAGTTGTCCTTCTCGAGCTCGACGCGCGCCAACTGCCGGAAGATGTTGAACGGTGCGATCACTCCGCGGTCTCCGACACGAAACGGTCCGCAGCCGATCACGAGGTTCGGTCCCAGGCTGACGTCGTGGCCGATGGTGTTGCCCAGGGTGCGCAGTACCGCGTTCTTCGTCTTCGACGCGGGGAGCAGCCAGGCAATCAGGCTGAGCCACTTGTTGGGTCGCTTCATGGTGTCCTCCAGACATTCGCGGTCGGTGTGGGTCGGGATCGTGGTGTGTCGGCCTGGTGCCGCGTGTACATGACCGCGAGAGCGCACGCGGTCAGTCCCGCGAGGGTTGCGAGCAGAGCGGTACGCACCAGCGCATCGGGAAATGTCTCGTGGGCGTCGACGGGTCCGAGGACGAGCGATTCGATAGGTGCCGGCGACTCGAGTTCGGCGAGCGCTGTGGTGAATTCGCGGCCGACGCCCATCGCGGCGGCTTCGACCGTGCGCGCGTCGTCGCCTCGGACGGTGAAGTCCATGATCGTCGTCTCGGGCGGTGCCGTGATCGACACTGCCCCGCGGAGTTCAGCGGGACTCATCGCGATGTGGTGGGTGTCGATCACTCGACGGAGGAAGTTCTCGCTCGTGACCAATGTCGAGTAGGACTCGATGCTCCGTGTCAGGAGCATGGTGGGTGCGGGATCGAAATCCTGCGGCAGTTGCATCGCGTCGCGTTCGTAGGTGAGCACGACACGCGACGTCGCCTGCACCGTCGAGTGTTGCGCCGAGAACGTGCCGACCGCCATCGTGAGGATCAGTCCGACGCAGGCAGCAACTCCCAGTGCGGTCACGACACGGGTGACCCGTGGGCGGCTGTGGGTGACTCCGGGCGTACTCATTCGCAGCTGCCCTTCCGTGCCAGGCTCTCCAGGACGGGCGTCATGCGGTCGGCGATGATGGCGTGCCCCTCGTCGGTCGGGTGGCGCAGATCAGCGCCCACGATCGAGTGGTCGCGTGGGGCGGCGTACCAACGGCTTCTGATCGGGTCGACGAAGGATGCCCCGTGCCGTTTCGCGGCGTCGGCGAGCAATCTGTTGGCGCGCGCATACTCCGGAGCGGCCGGTGTGTTGTGAATCCAGGACAGCCCGACGATGACGACGGGCAGTTCCGGTCGAGCCTTGCGCACCGCGCGGATGGTGTCGTTGACCGCGGCCCGGTACTGCTTCGCCGGATGCGAGAGGTCGTTGCCGCTACCGACGAGCACGATCGCCGAGACGTCCGGAGAGAGCAGTCGTTGCGCCTCCGAAGCGAACGTCGTCTGCCGGATCCCGGTGGTGAGGTAGCCGGCTCCACCCCGGCCGGACACCCGCAGCAGAACGGGGCATTCGTTCAGTTGCTCCTGCGACAGCCGACCCTGCGCGATGCGGGTCCAGTTGGAACTGCCTTTGCCGCCGTATGTTGTTCCCTCGGTGAAGCTGTCGCCGACGATGAGGATCGTGACCGCGTCGCTGTCCGCCGGAGCGCTGTTCGCCGACCGCGATGTCGACGCGGCGGAGGTGACCTCGACGCCGGCTCGGTGGACTTCGGCTCCGGGTTTGCGCGCGGCGGCGAGGGCCACGCCGGCGGTCAAGGTGAGAGCTACCACGGCGACCACCAGAAGTGCTTTCTCCCAATGTGTTCGGACGAGTCTGGTCATTCTCCCACCTTCGTGGACGTCGGAGAGCAGGGCGGTGAGTACGAGTAGCTGACCGGCGATGGGCGCGAGCCAGATCGCATCGAGGTGGTCGAGCGCGCCGGCGAGGAGGAGCAAGAGCAGCGTCACCACACCGCCCAGGACGATCGCCGCGGTCACCGTGCCGGGTCGGCCTGCCGCGATGTGCTTGGAGCTGATCGCCTGGGAGACCGAGGAGATCCCCGCCGCGATGATCATGCCGATGAGCAGGTTCTGGGCGGGTTCGTATTTGGCGCCGACGATCTGCACGACGACCCAGGCGACCGGCCATGCCGCGAGGACGACGACGACGCAGTAGGCGCCGACGACGTTTCGGTAGCGACGGTAGATCCGGTCGAAGGTCGACGCGTCGTCGACGTGCCGGGCGAGCTCGGGGACCGCGACTGTCGACAGCGCGGCGGAAAGCAGGGTGAGGGGCCCGGTGACGCGCGTCGCCATCGCGAAGTAGCCGACGGTCAGCGGGGGCGCACAGACCGCGAGAGCCGAGACCTGCAGCTGTGCCAGCGTCCCCGACATCGCCAGCGCCCAGTAGCGCGCGGTGCCCGCCCCGGGCCCGCGGAGCTCACCGGCGGCGGTGCGCAGTCCCCGGACCCCGACGGATACCGCCGGCACCAGCAGCGCTGTCGCGGCCGTGCACGCGAAGATCACGACGAGCGCGGCGGCACCCAGGTCGCTTCCGGACAAAGCCAGCACTCCCCACACCGCGAGGGGTACGGCTCGCTGCACGACGACGAGGCAGCTGGCGGCGGTATGCGCATGGGCGCCTGCCAGGAAGTTCTGCGCGAAGTTCTGCACGGTGTCGGAGTAGGCGAACATCACGCCCGCGACGACGATCAGGGGCAGACCGGAGAAGGCAAGTCCCGCAACGATGATGAGGAAGACCGTGGACACCGCGATGGTGTGCGCGACGTACAGACCTGCCGCGGTGGCGTGGTCATCGTCGGATGCGCCGACGCGCATCACCCGGATCGGTGCACCGAAGCCCACGGCGAGGCCGGCCACCACGCCGAGCGTGTACGCGAGAACGTACTGGCCGAACGTGTCGACCGGGAGTGCTCGGGCAAGGAGCAGGAGGAACGCGCCGAGCATCGCGGAACTGGCCGCCCGGGCCAGAATCCGCACGGTGGCGTCGGTGCGCAGCCGGTTGCCGGCGCGGCTCTCGTCAATCACGGAGGACACCGCGCAACCTTCGGTAGCCCGGGGTCAACCGGATGCGGAAGACGAGAAACGAGGCGAGTTGCTCGACGGTGCCCACCAGTCCCAGCAGGCGGTCCGCGGGCGACGTCGCATACCGCATCCGCAGGCGGAACGATTCGACGAGGAAGGTCCGCCACAGGTTGGCCGATTTCGAGGCATCGTGGAAGCGCAACGCGCCGATCGGAACCGGCATCGACCGCTGTTCCGGCGCGGTCTCGGCGATCCGGAACTGCAACGAGTAGTCCATCGTGCAGTGCAGGTGTTTGTCGAACCCGCCGAGCGACTCGAGATAGTCCCGGCGGATGATCACCGAACCGGAGAACGACGCGCATGTGGACCGCCGCAACAGGGTTCGTGTCTCGATGGGCTTGCCATGGTAGTTGCCGACCACCTCGCCACCGGCCCGGAGCAGCTGGTGATCGCCGGTCAGCACTGTTGCGCCGGGCGAATCGCGCACCGCCGCGCGGACAGCGGCGAGTGCGCCCTCGACGAGCACGTCGTCGGCGTTGAGCCAGAGCACCCATTGTCCGCCGGCGCGGGCCAGCGCGCGGTTGAGGGCGTCCGACTGTCCCTCGTCGCTTTCGACCACGGCCTTCACCCGCGGGTCTGCCTCCACGAAAGCAGCGATGAGGTTCTGGGTTCCGTCGGTCGAACCCGCGTCCTGGATGAGGATCTCGTCGAGTGCGCTCAGCTGGCGGAGCGCAGACCGGATCGCCGGTTCGAAATGAGCCCCCGGGTTGAAGGACGGAACAAGGATGGAGACGCGGACGGTCTCCGTGCTGTCCGTCGTGTCGGCGAGCTCAGCTGACCGCATCGTAGTGCTCCTCGAGTTGTCGGGCGATCGACGTGATGCCCCAGTGCTGTTCGACGGCGCGCCGCCCCCGCGATCCCTGTGCGCGTGCGCGGTCCGGGTCGGCGAGGAGTCCGGTCAGGGCCGCCGACAGCGCACCGATCGAGTCGTCGACGACGAGACCGGCGTCGGCGTCGGCGACCAGGCCGGCGAACCCGCAGGTGTCGGTGACCACCACCGGCAGGCCCGCGGCCATTGCTTCGAGGACCGACATCGGCAGCGGTTCATGGATCGACGGGAGAACGTAGATCGTGGCCCGCGCGAGGCGGTCGGCCACCTGGCCGGCGGGGACCGGTGGTTCGCGCCGGATGCGGCAGGCGATCTCGGCGTCGTGCGTCGCTCGGAAGCTGCGCAGCACCTCGTCGACGGCCGGCCCGTCGCCTTCGTCGGGTCCGGCGATCGTGAAGAGCGCCCGGAATCGCGGCGCGAGTTCGGTCGCGACGCGGGCGAACGTGACAGCTCGCTTGCGGGGGTGCAACCGGGCGAGAAAGAGCACCTCGGGCGGTCCGTCGGGCTGGGTTCGGGCTGTCGAGGCCGCGTCGGGCAGCGGCACACCGTTGCCCAGATATCGGTAGTGGGGCGCATCTCCGATCGCCGAGCGGAGTTTCCGCAGTTCGACGTCATTGAGGTAGAACGCCGTTCGGGCGTCGCGCACCGCCGGAATCGTGAGGGCCCGGTCGATGACCTGGTAGGGCAGCGACGGCCGGGGATTGATCATTCCGTGTGTCTGCACATGGGTCGGGACGTTGCTCCACGACAGCAGGCGGGCGGCGGGGAGGGTCACGAAGTCGCGACCGAGATGGACGTGCGCGACGTCGAAATCACCGGCGTGGGCACGGATCCAGCGCAGCATCGACGGCGCGACGAGGCGGGAGAAGTTCCGCCCGCGGCCGACGGTTCGCGTCGGGAACGTGAGGACCCGGACGCCGGGCACGTCGGGGGCGGGTGCGGGCCCGTCACACGAGCCGGCGATGAGCGTGACCTCGTGCCCCAGTGCGGCCAGCGCGCTGCTCTGGTTGACCGCCACGGTGGCGGGGCCGCCGAACTCGCCGGCCGGGGAGAGGAGTGTGAGTACCTGCAGGATCTTCATGGCCGGCCACCCGGTGCCGTCCGACGCGACTTCGCCGAGATCGCCGGGATGACCACCGCTCCGGCCGGCACGTGCGTACCGGGTTGCAGCACAACCCCCTTCAGCACTGTCACGCCGTTGCCGAGGTGGCACCGGTCGCTGATGACGACCGACTCGCTCGTGCGGGTGAAGGTGGGCGAGCGGTGATCATGCCCGCCCGAGCAGATGACCGTACGTCGGCCGAGGGTGCATTCGGCGCCGATGGACACCGGTTCCGGATTGATGATCCACACGTCGCGGTCGATCCGCACGCCGTCGTCGAGGCCCAACTTCCAGGGGAAGTGGACTCGGAAGCTGCGATGGATGTCGCAACCAGCGCCCACCCGTGCGCCGAAGGCGCGCAACAGGGAACAGCGCAGCAGTGTGCCGCCGACGCCGCTTCGCAGGACGGCACCGACACCCAGCCAGGTGATCATCCACAGTCGGTTGCGTCCGCGATCCGACTTGTCGACGATGTAGTCGCACAGGCGTCGGGGTTCCAGCTCGGACATGACCTCGGAGCGCGCGGTTGTCGTGGTCGGCGTCGTCACGGTCATGCCCGTACCGAGGCGTGGTGCGACAGCTTGTGCAGCCACATCTCGAACCTCTCGACTGCCGCATCGGCACCGAGAACCTCCTCCGCATACCGTTCGCCCGCCTCACCCATGGTCAGTGCCGCGGTGGTGTCGGTGGCGATCTGGGCGATGGTCGAGAGCAGCGCAGCCGGATCACCCGCCGGGACGACGACGCCGGCGTGCGAGCGCCGGACCTCGGCAGCGGTGATCCCATCATCGGAAACGGCTGCCACCACGGGTATTCCGTAGCTGAAGTAGGTGGTGAGCTTGCTCGGCAACGACATCTCGACCACGCCGGGCTTCTCGTTGACCACCAGGACGTCGGCGGCGGAGAGCATGAGGTGGAACCGATCGTCGGGGAGCGAGTCGACGAAGGTGATGTCGGGGCACCCGCGGGCGCGGTCCTCGAGATGCCGACGCTGGTTGCCGTCCCCGACCAGATAGAGGTGCACCTTCCGCGCTGCTGCACTCGTCGACCCGGCGACCAGCCGAGCGGAGTCGACGAGGTTCTCCAGGCCCTGCTTCTGGCCCATGTTGCCGGCGTGCACCGCGACGATCGCGTCGGTGGGGATGCCGAGTTCGGCACGCGCCATGTCTCGAGGCGCGCGCGGCTCGTGGCGAACCTGCGTCCAGTTGCGAACGTGGGTCACCACCGACGGGTCGACGCCGAGACGGTCGACGATGATCTCGCCGAAGCGCGGATGCACCACCGCCACCTCGTCGGCCGAACACAGCGCGAACTTCTCGAGCCTGCCGACGAGAGTGCGGCTGAGGGTGCCACCTGCGGCCGCCTCGGTGACCGCCTGGCTGTACAGGTCGTGGACCCACACCCCCATCGGCGACAGCGTGCGACGACCGATCTTGCGCCGCAACATCACCAACGCCGAGGCGATGAGCGGCGGACTGGCCATCACGGTGACCGCCTCCGGGCGCAGGTGGGCGACGATGGCGCGCAGCCCGAATTCGAGCTCCATCCGTGAGCGGGGCACCAGCGCAGTACCTTCCGGGATGCTGTGCGGGACACGCACCACGATCACCCCCTGATCGACGACCGTGGACGTGTAATCCGACATGTCACCGTCGAGGCGCCACTGGGGGTAGTGCGGGTAACCGGTGATGACGCGCACGCTCCACCCACGGGCGGCGAGGCGCCGGGTGATGTCGGTGACGTAGGGCGCGATACCGGTGACCTCGGGCGCGTAGTTGATCGCGATGAAGTCGACACACTTGCGCTCCTCCGGCCGATCCTGCGGTTCGACGACGCGGTTCACCGGCCCCGAATTGCGTCCGGTTCGATACGATGGCGATCGTGTTAGCTCAGTTGTCATCGCTGGCTTGGCCTTTCGTGATGCGCGCGATCGGATGGGTGTTCGTGCCCAATTCCGTTCGGCTGGCGGTGCTTCGGGTGTTCGGTGCGCAGATCGGTCGCGGCGTGCTGATGCGGCCCCGGGTGCGGGTGACCAGTCCGGCGCGGCTTGCGATCGGCGAAGACTCGTGGATCGGTGAGGCGGTGACCCTCGACAGTGCGGGTTCGATCCGGATCGGCGCGAACGTCGTGGTCTCGCAAGCCGCCGCACTGCGGTGTCCGGCCGATGCGGTCGGGGAACTCGTCGTGGAGGACGGTGCGTGGATCGCGTTGCGGGCGTGTGTGACCGGCCCGGTGACCATCGGACGACGCGCGGTGGTGGGGGCCGCCGCGACGGTCTCCCGGGACGTCGCGCCCGGAACGGTGGTGGTGGCGTCGGTGATCACCGACGACTCAGACCCGGACATCGCCGGCCCCGATCTGTGAGTTGCCCACGCTCGCTGAGGGGTAGGTCGACCGGTACCAGTCGACGACCTCCGCCACACCCCGTTCGAGACCGATCGTCGGCCGCCATCCCAGTTCGTGAATGGTGCTGACGTCGAGAAGCTTCCGCGGCGTTCCATCGGGCTTGGTGGTGTCCCACTCGACCGTGCCGTCATAACCCACCGCGTCGGCCACGATCTCGGCGATCTCGGCGATCGAGTGGTCCACGCCGGTCCCGATGTTCACCTGACGGGGATCGTCGTGGTGTTCGAGCAGGTACAGGCAGGCTTCGGCCATGTCGTCGGCGTGGAGAAGCTCGCGACGCGGTGTTCCGCTTCCCCAGTTGGTCACACTCGGCGCGGCCCCCCGGCGCGCCGATTCGTACCGTCGGATCATCGCCGGCAGCAGGTGGCTCGTCTCCCCGGAGAAGTTGTCGTTCGGCCCGTACAGATTCGTGGGCATCGCGGAGATCCAGGGCAACCCGTACTGCCGTCGCGTCGCCTGCACCTGCATGATTCCCGCGATCTTGGCGATCGCGTACGCGTCGTTGGTCGGTTCCAGGGCGCCGGTCAGCAGCGCGTCCTCGCGGATCGGCTGCGGGGCGAACTTCGGGTAGATGCACGACGACCCGAGGAACAGCAGGCGCTCGACGCCGTAGGCGGCAGCAGCGTCGAGGACATTGACCTGGATGCGCAGATTCTCGGAGAGAAAATCGACGGGCCACCTGTTGTTGGCGGCGATCCCGCCGACCCGGGCGGCGGCCAAGATCACCACGTCGGGTGTGGTGTGCGCGAAGAACTCGAAGACGCTGTGCCGGTCCCGGAGGTCGAGCCGGCGGCTGGTGCGACCGATGATGTCGGAGATCCCGCGCCGCCGGAGCGCTCGCACGAGAGCCGAACCGGCGAGGCCGCGATGACCCGCGACGTAGAAGGAGTCCGACGGGTCGAGTGGCCCCGGTGACCAGCTCGTTCGAGCGGTGGACATCGTCATGACGCGCGACTCCAGGCGAGCAGGTGCGGCTTGTCGATCCACTCGGTGCCCTCGCATTTCAGGGCCGCGATGTCGGCGTCGACCATGATCCGTGCGAGCTCCGGCGCGCGGACCGCAGCGCGCCACCCGAGGTCCAGTTCGGCCTTCGACGCATCGCCGATAAGCGAATCGACCTCGGTGGGGCGCAGGTACCGCTCGTCGAACACGACGTGCTCGCGCCAGTCGAGGCCGGCGTGATCGAAGGCGTGCTGGAGGAAGTCGCGGACGGTGAAGGGCACGCCGGTCGCGAGGACGTAGTCGGAGGGTTCGTCGGCCTGCAGCATGCGCCACATGCCCTCGACGTACTCCGGCGCGTACCCCCAGTCGCGCACGGCGTCGAGGTTGCCCATGTAGAGGTCTTTCTGCACGCCGGCCTTGATGCGGGCGACCGCGCGGGTTATCTTGCGCGTCACGAAAGTCTCTCCACGACGCGGTGATTCGTGGTTGAACAAGATGCCGTTGACGGCGAACAGGCCATAGGCCTCGCGGTAGTTGCGGGTGACCCAGTACGAGTAGACCTTCGCCGCTCCGTACGGGGATCGCGGATAGAACAGGGTGTCCTCGTTCTGCGGCGGGGGAGACGCGCCGAACATCTCCGAGCTGGACGCCTGGTAATACCGGCATCGGATGCCGGCCTGGCGCACTGCTTCCAGCAATCGGACCGACCCGATCCCGGTGGTGTCACCGGTGTGCTCGGGCTCGTCGAAACTGACGCGGACGTGCGACTGCGCGGCCAGGTTGTAGACCTCGTCCGGGTCGATCGATGCCAGCAGCGTGACCAGGCGCGCACCGTCGCTGAGATCCCCGTAATGAAGGAACAGTCGGGCGAACGGGTCGTGCGGGTCCTGGTAGAGGTGGTCGATCCGGGCGGTGTTGAACGACGACGAGCGTCGGATCAATCCGTGTACCTCATAGCCTTTGGACAGGAGCAGTTCGGCGAGGTAGGAGCCGTCCTGACCGGTGATCCCGGTGATCAGGGCCTTCTTCATGGTGCTTCCTTAGGGTGTTGTCGAGCCGTGGTGATAATTCGGATGAGGGGCGGACGCGGCGGTCAATAGGCGCCCCGACGAGAGAGGACGGCGCTCGCGGTTCGCCAGAGGATGACGAGGTCGGTTGTCAGTGACCAGTTCTCGACGTAGGAGAGGTCGAGTCGGACGGAGTCCTCCCAGGACAGGTCACTGCGACCGGAGATCTGCCACAGTCCGGTCATCCCGGGCCGGACGAGCATGCGCCGACGGACGACCGGGTCATAGGACTCGACCTCCTCGCGCAGAGGTGGGCGCGGGCCGACGAGGCTCATCGTCCCGCCCAGCACGTTGAACAGCTGCGGCAGTTCGTCGAGGCTGTAGCGCCGGATGATTCGACCGACACGGGTGACCCGAGGGTCGGCGTGGAGCTTGAAGAGGACCCCGTTCCCGTCGTCGCGGACGGCGAGACCGGCGCGCATGGTGTCCGCGTCGACGACCATCGACCGGAACTTCCACATGGAGAACGGGGTGTTGTCGGTGCCGATGCGTTCGGCGCGGTAGAACACCGGGCCTCTGCTGTCGAGTTTCACGGCCACCGCGCACAGTGCGAGTAACGGCGAAAGGAGAAGCAGGGCAAAGACTGTCAGAACCTTGTCGAAGGTCAGCTTGAGAAAGCGGTTGGCCCCCTTGTACCGCGGACGGTCGATGTGCAACAGGGGGAGGCCCGCCTCGGGACGCATGGTGATACGCGGGCCGGCGACGTCGATCAGTCCCGGGGCCACGAGCATCTCGACATCACAGTTCTCGAGTTCCCATGAGAGTTCACGCATCGCCCGATGCCCGAGCGCGTCGGCGGAGGTGACCGCAACGGTGTTGGCCCCGCATGTGCGGACCAGTTCGGCCGCGCGGTCGTACCCGACGAACACCGGCACGTCGGCGACCACGCCCTGGGTCGCGTCACCGACGAACCTCGGTGTCGGCGCTGAGCCGGGCGGATCGGTGAGGCACACCCCGACGACCCGGTACCCGAGAGCGGGATTGGTGTTCAACCGATCGATGAGTGCTCGGGCCGACGATCGTGAACCGACGACCAGCACCGATCGCAGGAATCGTCCGCTCTCGCGTCCGATCAGCACGTGCTTGCGCCAGGCCCATCGGCCGGCGACGAGCATCAGGGTCCCGGCCGGGAGAGCGATCGCGATGAAACCCCGTGCGATGCCCAGAGCGAATGCGAGGTCGATGATCGCCCAGGCGCCGAAGCAGAGGAAGCACGCGCTCAGGACCCGTTGGTACTCAACAGGTCCGGTGCCGAGGATGCGTGGATCACCGGCCTGTCCAACGCGCAATGCCGTCTGCCATCCGACGATGAGCGTCGCGGTGACCAGGAGTGCGGGGATTCCGTCGCGACCGATCGGCCGGAACGGGTCGGCGCCGAACCGGAGGAACTGCCCGGCCAGGACGGCTATCGAGATGAGTGACAGATCGGTCCACGCGACGTGCCGCGCGTACTGGACGAGCCAACCCTGCGACGTGGCCGACACCGTGCCCGGCACACGCTCCGTGCCGATGAAGGCACGCGTGAACCGGTCAACTGGAACGCTCATGTACTCCCCCTGAGTGAACCCAAGAGGCGCGGTCGATTGATGCGATCGGCTCGCAGCCGCCTTGGCAATTCGGAACACTACAACGAATTCCGGGCCATTCACACGGTTTCTTTTCGACCTTGTTTCGGTCGGGTGCGCCGCATTGTCGAGAAAGGTCTGTGAGTGGGACGAATGACTCGATTCTCGACGAAGCGTCGATTCAACTGTCTGTGTCGGATCGGCTCGAAACGTTTGTCACGTGATTCTTGTCGACTGTCCCGAAGGATGAATGTGGTCTTGACAACGGCGGTGAGGGGCCTGTCGCTACCGTTTTTGCACCTTCTGAACTGCGCATATGCAGACTAGGTCGGCTGTCGGCGTGTGCGGCGGCGCGCAACTCGACACGCGGCCATGATCATTTTCGTGTTGCGAGTTGACAATCCCGGGTTGATGAACCGTGGTTGACTATTGACTGCCAATGTTTGTGAATCGTTTTCTCGGGGCGTCGTGTACGCGATACAAATGCCAATGAAACGCGGTGGAAAGGGACGCGTCGATGGCCGTCGGGAGGAGGCGATGGCACGACGCGGTGCTACTCAAAACGTCTTGAAACACGTCCGTGAGATGGCACAGATTTGTACCGACGCTGCGTGTCGGGGCCCCTTCCGCGGTGTCCCGGTCAAACATGCGGGATGCGAACCGATTTCGTCGACGAGGGGCCGGCATCGTCTGTTCGGGCCAACTGAGGTGGATCTGGGCACTATTCGGTGCGTGCGTGTGCCAGCGTGGGAGGAGCCCGAAGTCATCTACGGAGGTCCTTCTCATGAGGAAGCTATTCGTTCGGCTCGGCGTGTCTGTGACAGGTGTCGGAATCGGCATCGCGATGGCCGCATCCCCGGCTGCCGCCGCGTCGTCGGCACGAGTGTCGCTGGCGACGCCGGCCCCGAACACGGTCGTGTCGACGATCGTCAGCCTGAAAGACAGTGATCAGCTCTGTTACGTCAGCTTCTATGGGCCCGCCGCGCACCAGAGTCCACGAGTTCGGATGGTGCCGCACGGGACGTCGGCGATCAAGACGACGGGTTTGCCCTCCGGCCGATACTCCGCCTACCTGAACTGCGGGGCGCTCCAGGTCAGCAAACAGAATCTGACCGTGACCGGAAAGTCCTCGGGTACACCGACGAGCGCCTTCGTGGCGCCGGAACGGGGCTCCTCGCTCAGCTCGGTCCTGGACCTCTTCGGGTCGTCGTGACCTCGGCAGCGCTTTTTAGAGCGCCCGCGCGATCAGATTCGCGATCGTCCGGCTTCCGAGCGGCGTCGGGTGGCGGGGCTGGGTCTGTGACTGCGAGTCGTTGCCTTCGAACCAGCGGGCTGTGCCGGCGCACGCGTCATGGCCGACCGCGGCGGAGGCCACGTCGACGAATGTCATCGTCCGGGTGACGGCGGCTGTCCGGAGGATCGCGTCGAATCTTTCGAAGAAAGTCTGTAGGTACGCGGCGTCGGCGTTGCTGATGTTCGCCTGGCCGGGGCAACCAGTTGACCCGAAGTACCCACCGTGACCGACGAGAACCACGCGGGCGTTGGGGGCATGGGAGGCGATCGTGTTCAATGCTGCCGCAATCTTCGGGGCGACAGCCAGCAGTCCGGAGTCGATGCGTCGCGCCACGGTGCGATCGTGCCTGCACCCGGCGTCCTTGCCGAACGTGCGCGTGAAGCAGGAGGAGACCAGCGACCACCATCGAAGATCGTTTCCGCCGATTGACACTGTGACGAGACGCGTCGAGCCGGACAGCGCGTTGATCTGGACCGGTCGTGGGCCGAACAGGGTGAGTTGCGGGGTGGTCGTCACGTCGGACGTATAAGCGTTGACGCAGGCCACCGACGTGTAGGTCACTCCCAGTTGGGCGGCAACGTGCGTCGGGTATCCGTCGCGTGTGCGTCCGCACCCGTCCGGCTGACGTGCAGAGGTGCGGGTGGGCGCGGCGGCGCGGGAGTCCCCCAAGGCGACGTACTCGGGTGCGCTCGACGGAGCTGCGGGGGCCGGCGGTGTAATCATGCAGATGAGTGCGATGCTGAGAACGGCGAAGAGGGTGAGACGAATCCGGAACACCGCCAGAGTATCCGCGCAATCTCGCCCAAATTTACTGCGCTGCCCGCGAGTTCATCTGTTCGGGTGAGTCGTGGTCCGCACGTCAGGGCTCGAACCTGGGACTGGGAAATCGCGCCGGTGATTGCCTGGCCACCCACGCGAATTCGAGGTCGGCCGCTCAGAGACTAGCGGGACCACTCGTCCGGGACCTCGCGAGTGACCACGCGGCCGTCGGTACCGACCGCGGTCGAGAACGGCGGGACGTCGCTGCGCACCACAGCGTTCGCGCCGACGCGGCTTCGGAACCCGAGTTTCACGCCACCAAGCACAGCCGCTCCGGCCCCGACATACACGCGGTCGTCGAGTACCGGGGCAGCCATACTGCGGCCACTCACGCCTAGGGTGACGCCTTGGAACAACACGCATCCAGCGCCCATTTGCACGTGGGGGTGAACGACGATCCCGCTCCCGCCATGGGCGATACGGAGGCCAGGTCCGACCGCGACGGAGCGCGGGATGTCGGCGCCGCAGATTGCCCGCAGCAGCACTGTGAAAACGACGCCGAGTCGGCCGCTGGCCTGCGACAGCCGGAAGAGAACGACAGCCACCTTGCCGAATTGGTCGGGATTACGGGCCAGATCGGTGGACAATGTACGCAAAACGGTCACCCCATCAGTATGGGGCCGACGTCGCGAGGCGGCTCGTCAGGATGGTGAATAAGGTCCGTCCGGACGACACCGCGGATCGCAGGCGCACGGAGGGGTGTCATGTTCGCGTGCGCTTGGCCTGAGCGCGGCCAGAGCTCTTGGCACCCGTTCGTTCGGTCTCCGGAATCGACGTTCCTCCCTGCGAACCGAATTCGGATGTGTTGACCGGGAAAGGGGCGTAACTGCGTTTCGGCCCGCCCATAACGAGAAGTAGCAGGACTGCAGCGCCCCACCCCTTACCTATGGGTGGGCGGTTTCTGTTGCGTAGATCAGTGCGGGTGCGCGACCTAACCGGTGAACATTCCATTCATCACACATCTCAATCAACCCCACACAGTGCCGTGAGACGTAGCCGTCGTCGTCGACCGGTTCGGCGACCAAGCAGATGCGGTCGCGCGCTTGGTCCAAATATCGGGGCGCGGCAGCTCCGACGAGTCGACGGGAAGCCCCGTCAACGTGGCCATTCCACCCAATTTCTACCTGCTAGCGCGTGCCCCCACCAGGGCTCGAACCTGGGACCTGCGGATTAAAAGTCCGTAGCTCTACCAACTGAGCTATAGGGGCAGGGCCCCGGTCGGCCGGGGCGTCGATGAGTTTACAACGTGTAGAAGCCGGGCGAACGGGCGCCTCGGCGGGCGTGTCGTCGGACTGCTCCAGACGACACGTTTATGTCGCTGATCAGGCGATTTGTGGTTTGCGCGAGACGTGTCATAAGCTATCCAAGCTCCCAACGGAGAACACGATCGGCCCCCTTCGTCTAGCGGCCTAGGACGCCGCCCTTTCAAGGCGGTAGCGCGGGTTCGAATCCCGTAGGGGGTACGCCTGCCCGGCACTCGGCAACGAGGACCGTGCAGATAATTTAACAAGGCCCTGTGGCGCAGTTGGTTAGCGCGCCGCCCTGTCACGGCGGAGGTCGCGGGTTCGAGTCCCGTCAGGGTCGCCAAAAGGTTTCGGTTCGTTGAATCGGTTCCTTCCGGCCAGGTAGCTCAGTTGGTACGAGCGTCCGCCTGAAAAGCGGAAGGTCGTCGGTTCGATCCCGACTCTGGCCACAACGCAAATCTCCACCAGCCTCAGCTGGTGGAGATTTTTGCATCGCACGTGGTTTCTTCCGGGCCATGGTCAGAATGGCGGCGGGTTGTCGAGGAAGTCCTGACGGTCGGCCTCGAGTTCGGCTTCGCGCTGTTTCCGGTTGCGCGCACGCTCCGCCCGCCGACGGGCCAGTTTCGCGGCGAGTCGGTTGGTGGCCGGACGCGGATCGTCGTCCGGTGCGATCGTGCGCGGTGTCGGCGGCGCCTGCGCTGCCTGTTCGAACCGGATGCGGCGCAGGTTGGGGAACAGATCCTCCAGTGTTTCCGCGTCGCCGCGGATGGTGACACCCTCCGGAGTGACGTACTCGGTGACCAGGCGGCCGTCCTCGTCGCGGTACTGCTCGTCGACCCAGTCGCCATGTGTCTTGAGGAGATGACCCGCGCGGCACTTCGCGTTCAGGTTGTCACTCGACGTCGCGCCGCCTTGGGCGGGGCTGGTGTGGTCGTACTCGGTCACGTGGTCGAGATCGCACTCGAAAGCCGAACGCTCACAGCCCGGTTCGGTGCAGTATCCGTCCCGGACCCGAACGAAGTCCGCGCAGGCGGAGGTCGGGCGATAGGGATCGGACGGCTGCGCGCCGGGGTAGACGACTGTGGTGCCCGCCTCGGGGTCGGGATCGCCGGGGATCGGTTTGGTCCGCTTGGGCGTGACGGGCGTCAGTGTGGCGTCCTCGCGTGCCGCGAGGTCGCGTACGTGTTCGTCGGATATGACGCCGTACCCGTCGAGGAACCCGGGCCCGGATGCGCCGGCGAGAGTCGCGGCGTCGGTGACGACATGGATGACGACCTCGGCCCTGAGGGCGGCGAGGAGTGAGTCGGCATCGGGAATGGCGGCGCTGCAATCGTCACGGTCGCAGTGACATTCGAACGCGGTGCGGGTGAGCAACGCGAACATTGCATCGGAGGTGCGGACACCCAGAATGCGGCCGTCGTGTTCACACACCGAATCAGCCAGTATGCGAACCGCTTTGGCACTGATCCGGATGTTCTCGGCCGACATGACAGCGGTGATCTCCCCGACGCCGTCGTGGAAGTTGTCGGTCCATACGCCGCGGGAGTCGAGAGCGTCGCGGCGTCGCTCGCGGACCAGGTCGGGGTCGTGGCGGAAGATGAGTCGGTCGACCATGTCGCGTAGACGTGGACGATCCCACGAGCCTCGGCGGTTACGGATGGTCCTGGCGATCTCGGCGTCGACGGTCGGGACGATCGGATCGTCGGCGGGGATGAGTTCGGTACGCGAGATGATCAGGCGGATCTGCTCTTCGGTGAGGATCCCGTCGCGCAGGGTCGTGGCGACCTCGGGCAACCGGTCTCGGAGGGTCAGGGCCTCGTCGATCAATATCTCGGCGCGGCGACGCGAGATGGCCGACTGGCGTGCGATCCGTGCGGCGCAGTCGGCGTAACCGTCCATCACGAAGGCGTCGGTGTGTTCGCGTGCGGCGACGAGTCGGTCGTACATCACCGCGACCGTCTGGTATCGGCTCCACGCGAGGTAGGAGAGGCCTCGGCTGCCGGCGCCGAGGCCGTTCATCAGCGTGACCATGTCGTCCTCGTCGGCGTAGGCAGGATCGACCCCGGCGAGAAACTCGCTCGGTAGATCGGTCCACGCCCGCACGATGACTCCGGACTGTCGCGGACCGGTCCCCATCCCGGCCCTCTGACCACCAATCTAAACCACCCCACCGACAACCCCGGATCGCCATCCACAGGAGCGGTAAGCGGTTGAGGGAGAGCGGTTTTGGCGACGGGGCGCAGCCAGCGGCAGGTGCCACTGGCTGCGCTCGTCGCCGGCGCGACCAGCGGGGTGTGGGCGGGTCGCGCTCAACGCCGGCGCAGCCAGCGAGGGGCGCTGGCCGGGAGTGTCGTCGGCGCGGCGTCTGGCGTGTCAGGCGGCGTCGGACTCACTTTCTGTCGAGTCAGAGGATGTGTCTGTCTCGGTGTCCGCCTCGGAGTCGGGAGTGCTGGTACCGGTGTCCGCGTCCGGCGTGCTCACGTCTGGTGTGTTCGAGGCGTCGGTTGGCGCTTCGGTGTTGTCGGAGGAGGGTTCGGCATCCGTGGAATGGCGCCCGACTCCGGTCAGGCGGTGGCGTCCGCCTTCGGTGGGGGAAGCGACTTCGGGCGTGCTCCCGGAATCGGTGGTCTCTGGCGCGCGATGGCGCCCGCCGGTCGCTGTCTCGGTGATCTGTGGTTCGGGGGTGGTTTCGACACGGCTCCTCGCTGCGCTCGTCGCCTGCTCAGCCAGCGGGGACGTCGTGTCCTCGACTGGTAGTGCGGCATTCGATGCCGTCGGCGTCACCAGCGGATAGAAGGCGTTGTTCACCGCGTCCCACCGAGCGATGTCGGATTCGCTCGGATCGGTACCCACTGCGTCGTTCAGGATCATCGCGACCAACGTGAGCGGGTGGTGCTTGGGTTGGTAGACGACGTAGGTGGTGTTGCCGTCCCGGCTCCGCATGGCCGTCGGGGGCTCGGTGTAGTCGATCAGGTTGCCGTAGTTCTCCTCGCCGAGGCCGCTGTGGATCGCGATGAAACCGGCGCCGTTGACGAGTAGCGAACTCAACGGCCGCAGCGTTTTCCACTGGAAGTTGGCAACCGGATCGCCGACCACGACGACGGACACCACGTCCAGGTCCTCGCCCGTGGCCCCTGGGTCGCGCGCGCCGTTGCTCTCGGCGCCGAACAGTTCGAACACCGCGCCGACCACCGGGTGCTCGTCGGCCCACGCCTTGAGGCCCCACGGGCTCCGGGGATCGGAGATGAGGAGGATCATCGACCTGTCGACGTCGATGGTGCCGCCGGCCACGGCTGTCTCGGCGGCATCACCGAGTGCGTCGGCTCCCTGGGAGTACCCGGTGTACACGACGAAGGGCTGTCCGTCGGTCTGCTGCGCGAATGCCCGCATGACGGCCAGGTTGTTGTCGACGGCGACATCGCGCGACGCGTCGTAACCCGGTGCGAAGATCGGCAGTACCGCACCCGAGCGACCGGAGACCAACGGCCCCAGCGCCTCTGGGTAGTCGATGATCAAGGTCTGGCGGCCCGCGCGTAGACCTTGAATGCGCGGGAACAGGGTGCCGTCGTCGGTTCCGGGTGTCACCACCACGATCGTGTTGCCGTCCGCCCGTGGGAACGTCGTCGACAGCCAATCCGGCCCGAGCCCGTCGTCGGGTTCGGCGGGGCGGAAGACGCCCGCATCGTCGAGCTCGGCAATGGTCTGCTGCGTCTGTGGCGACAGCACCGGTGCCGCAACCGCGGTCGACGACAGTGCCGTCGGAACGATCAGGCCCAGGCACAGTGCGCAACCCACCGAAGATGCGCGTAGCGCCTGTCGAATGCCCGCCATTTTCTTCCCCGCTCCCGGTGAATGGGTGTCGACGTGACACCCGGCGTTGTCATGCTCAATCGGCGCTCCGCGATCTCGAAACTCGGCCAATTGTCTGCCCTCGTCGAAGGGCAGGACAACTTACCGGCGGGTTTTCACCCGATCGAGGGAACGAGATTCACCCGTTCAGAGGAGTGGCGTGTTGGGTTGAGCGAGAACTGTATTCGGCACGACTCCGCGATGCGCTCGTGGCCTGCCGCAACCTGACGGACTGACACGCCCAGTCGACGAAAAGAGACGCACAGTCGACGTGGCGGTGGTGCCACGTCTGAGTCGCGGATATATCCGCTTCCCTGTGTTCTCGATCTGTACGAGCGGTGGACCGTCCATACTCATCCAATGAGAACTCGCACGACCACGGTGGTCGTCCGCAGCGTGTACGGCACCGCGGCCGTCGAGTGGTTCCTGATCATCGCGATCGCGACGATCATCGTCACTCGGTTGTATCTGCACCTCACGGGGTATCCGCAGATCGGTGGCGGCACCCTACACATCGCGCATGCGCTGTGGGGCGGGGCGCTGATGATGCTGGCGCTGATCACCGGATGGCTGTTCCTCGGGGCGACTCCGCGGATCGTCGCGATCGTCTTGGGCGGCATCGGTTTCGGCCTGTTCCTCGACGAGGTCGGCAAATTCGTCACCCGCACCAACGATTACTTCTACGGACCGTCGGCGGAGATCATGTACGTGCTCGTGGTGATGATCCTGCTGATCAGTCGCGTCGTGCGAGATATGAAGCGGCCCACCGGCGCCGAGGCCCTCGCCAATGCGGCCGTCATCGCGGCCGACGGTGTCGCACACGGGCTTTCGGAGCGTCGTCGGCGCCAGGCCGAGGAATTCCTCGTGGTCGCCGAGGACAAGGGGCTCGACACCGAGACGATCGGGCACGTCCGAGCGCTCCTCGAGTCGAGCGAGGGCACCCCCGACCGGTTGATGCGGCTCCGCGACCGTGCGGTGGCACTGATTCCGGACTTCTTCCGGAGTCCGCGATGGATCCCGGTCGTCGGATGGGGGCTGGTCGTGGGGTCCGCCCTCACCATCGTCATCGGCGTCCTGAGCTTCTACTTCACCGGCGACCGCAGCGAGGAACTCGACATCTACATCGAGCTCACCGGCAGTACCCCGGCCACGTGGATCCTGTTGATCAGCGGGGTCGTCACCCTGGCCTTGGCCCTCCCGGCGATGGTCGCGCGCCGACGCGGTGTCGAACCGACCGGGCCGCTGCGCGGGCTTCGGATCGCCGCGCTCGTGTTCATGCTGTCGAACGCACTCGTCGACTTCGCGCTCGAAGGGTTCGGTGCCCTGTTCAACCTCGCCCTCGGGCTGTTCGCCCTCAGTATCGTGAGCTACCACCTCGCGCGCGCCGCCACGTCGAACGACGGACATGATCAACTGAGGGTGTGACTCACCTCGATCGGACCGTGGCCGCCGCCCGCGTCGAAGGCTTCGACCGTCGCACCTCGGATGTCCCCGACGCCCGGGCCGCCTCGGTCGTGCTCGCGGTCGCGGAGAAGGACGGACGCCAGGGGATCTGGCTGTGCAAACGCCCTCCGACGATGCGACGCCACGCCGCCCAGTTCGCACTCCCCGGCGGCCGGCTGGACCCCGGTGAGGACCACGTCACGGCCGGCCTGCGCGAACTCGACGAAGAACTCGGCATCCAACTGCCGCCGAGTTCGGTACTCGGGGCGCTCGACGACTATCCGACACGTTCGGGATTCGTGATCACGCCGATCGTCTGCTGGGCCGAGGAGTATCAGGAACCGACGCCCAACCCCGACGAGGTGGCGCTGCTGTTCTTCGTCACGTTCGAAGAACTCCTCGTCGAACCGCGGTTCCTCACCATCCCGCAGTCGGACCTGCCGGTCATCCAGCTGCCGATCGTCGGGTCCCTCGTCCACGCGCCGACGGCTGCGGTGATCTACCAGTTTGCGGAGGTCGTCCTGCGGGATCGACAGACGCGGGTCGACGGCTTCGAGCAGCCGGTGTTCGCCTGGAAATGAGTGTGTGACGCACATCACTGCAGTGCGAGGGATGAAATCGGACCGTGGTCCGGTTAGTGTCTGGTGAAGCACGACAACTCCCTCTGGAAGGACCACACATGACCTCCGCAACCACCGTCAAGGCACCCATCCCCGCCGGCACCTGGACCATCGACGCCGTGCACTCGGCGGTCAACTTCTCCGTCAAGCACCTGATGGTCAGCAAGGTCCGCGGAAGCTTCGACAACTTCTCCGGCACCATCACCGTCGACGAGAACGGCACCCCCTCCGTGCAGGCCGAGATCGACGTCACCTCGATCAACACCCGCAACGAGCAGCGCGACGGCCACATCAAGTCCGCCGACTTCTTCGACGCCGAGAAGTTCCCGACGGCCACCTTCGTGTCGACCGGCGTGCGCCAGAACGGCGACGACTACCTGCTCGACGGCGACTTCACCCTGAAGGGTGTCACCAAGCCCGTCACGCTCGAGCTCGAGTTCGAGGGCACCAACCCGGGCATGGGCCAGGGCACCGTTGCCGGCTTCGAGGCAAAGGTCGTCCTCAGCCGCAAGGAATTCGGCATCGACATCGAGATGCCGCTCGAGGGCGGCGGCGTCGTCGTCGGCGACAAGATCACCATCAACCTCGAGATCGAGGCCCTGCAGGCCTGATCCGCGCATGACCCCGGTCGGACTCACCGGAACCCCCGAGTCCGACCGGTCGATGGACCGGCACCGCGCCCACCCCGCGGCGGTGCCGGTCCATTTGTGGTTTCGGCCCCTTTTCCCTTCGGTAGGCTGCGGGGAACGCCGTCAGGCAGGAGAGGCCGATGGGACGACCACGCCGGACCCGTCGTGGTGCGCCGTGGACACGTCTGCGCCGACGCACTGCGGGTTTTCTGTGGGGCGTGTCCACGGTCCCGAGTCCGCGCGGATGGGCCCGGATCGGTCCGCCGATCCGCAGCAAGATCGCTCTCCACGCCACCGTCACCGCGATGACCGCCGTGATCGCCAGCAATGCGGTGATCGGCGTCGAGACCTTCCTGCTCGTCCAACTGGCCTTCAACGGCGGACAACTCACCTTCGACGAGACGCTGGGCGCGCCCAATTTCCCGGTGGTCGTGGGTGCGATCGTGGTCGGAATCCTCACCAATCTCATCCTGGGACTGTTCGCCGTCCGGCCGCAGCTCCGGTGGTTCATCAGCTGCGAGCCCGCCGATCACGCGCGGCGGCGCTCGGTCCAGCGGATACCGATCGTCCAAGTCGTGGTCACCGCGACGGCCTGGTCGGCGGCGGTGCTGTTCTACGTACTCATCGCCGACCAACTGACCACCGCGACCGTCGCCGGGGTGGCGGTGGCCTTCGCGCTCGCCGGGTCGTCGAGCGCCTGTCTCACCTACCTGTTCGCCGAGCGCGCCGCCCGGCCGCTGGCCGTCGTCGTGCTCGAGGACTTTCCCACCAATCACGTCATGAACGGCGTGCGCGTACGGATGCTGGCGGTGTGGGCGGTGAGTTCGGCGGTGCCGATGGTCGGACTGCTGACCGTCAACGCCGGCCGGTGGACCGGTCTGCTGCCCGATGTCCACGGTGCCGTCGACTGGACGACGGTGATCCTGACCCTGGTCGGTCTGGCGTCCGGAGCGCGCGTCATCGCGCTTGTCGGACAGGCGATCACCGACCCGCTGACCGAGATGCGCCGCGCGGTACACCGCGTCGACCACGGCGACTACCGAGCACGCGTCCCCGTCTACGACTCGTCGGAACTCGGTGTGCTGCAACACGGTTTCAACCAGATGGTCGAGGGCCTCGCCGAACGTGACCGCATGCGTGAGATATTCGCGCGACACGTCGGGGACACCGTGGCCGATCTCGCGATCTCCGACGGGGTCGGCATGCACGGAACCAATACCCGCGTCGGCGTCCTCTTCGTCGACATCGTCGGATCGACCGCGCTGGCGCAGCAACGCAGTCCCGATGACACCGCCGCCCTGCTCAACGCGTTCTTCAGCATCGTCGCGGACGTCGTCGATCAGCACTCCGGCTTCGTCAACAAGTTCGAGGGCGATGCCGCGCTCGCCGTCTTCGGTGCACCCGTCGACATCGACGACCCGGCCGGTGCCGCACTGGGTGCTGCCCGCGACCTCGCCGACCGCCTTGCCAACAGCCTCGACATCCGTTGGGGGATAGGCGTTTCCTACGGCGAGGCATTCGCCGGGAACATCGGTGCCGAACGGCGCTACGAATACACCGTCATCGGCGACCCGGTCAACGAGTGCGCTCGGTTGTCCGACATGGCCAAGACCGGACGCATCCCGGCCCTGGCGAGCGGTGCCGCCGTCGAGTCGGCGGGCGAGGAAGCCGAGGAATGGAAGCTTCTCGGCACGCGGATCATGCGCGGCCGGTCGGAGCCCACCGCCTTCTACGCGCCGATCCAGCTCGTCGAGCGTCTCGGGTCGTCGACCAATCTGATCGCGGAATTGTTGCGGCCCGCCCGGCGGATCGTCGGGGCGAACCCGTTGCGGCTGATGACATTCTTCAGCGGATGACCCCGCTTCACGTTCACGGCGCCGGAGTCGACTCGTTGACGTCGTCCCCACCGGTCAATAGCGTGGGCCGCACGGACCCGGCGTCGGTGCCGGACGAGACAACGCATCCCAGGGGGTCGCGATGAGTGGTTGGACGACAGCAGACATTCCGGACCAGTCCGGCCGGACGTTCGTGGTGACCGGTGCCAACAGCGGACTCGGCTACCAGACGGCGAAGGCGCTCGTGCGCGCCGGCGCCGACGTCGTGCTCGCCTGTCGCAACACCGCGAAAGCCGACGCCGTGGCCTCGGAGCTGGGATCGAAGGCGACTGTCGCGAAACTCGACCTCGCCGATCTGGAGTCGGTGCGCACCTTCGCCGCCGGCGTCACCGGGGCCGATGTGCTCGTCAACAACGCCGGTCTCATGGCGGTGCCGCTTCGACGAACCGCGGACGGCTTCGAGATGCAGATCGGTACCAACCATCTCGGTCACTTCGCGCTGACTGCGCTACTGCTGCCGAAGATCACCGATCGCGTGGTGACCGTGTCGTCGACCGTCCATCAGATCGGTCGCATCCAGCTCGACGACCTGAACTGGGAGCAGCGGCGCTACCGGCGCTGGCGCGCCTACGGCGACTCCAAGATGGCCAACCTCATGTTCGGCAAGGAGCTCGCCGCGCGACTCGACGCCGCCGGGTCGTCGAAGAAGTCGCTGGTGGCCCATCCCGGTTATGCCGCAACCGAATTGCAGGGCCGCAGCGAGAATTTCTCCGACTTCTTCGCGAAGCTCGGCAACAAGCTGCCCATCGCCCAGCCGGCTGCCGACGGTGCGCTCCCGCAGTTGTACGCGGCCACGACGCCGGATGTGGTGTCCGGGACGTTCTTCGGGCCCAGCGAGTTCTTCGGCATGCGAGGCGCCCCTGGACGTAGCGGTTACAAGAAGGCCGCGGACGACGCGCAGTTTCGGGCGGCGCTGTGGGAGGAATCGGAGCGACTGACGGGCGAGAAGTTCGACGTCGCCGCCGGCTGACTCACTGAACGCTGAAAGCGATGCTGTTCGACGCGCCGGAGACGGTGTCGGTGACGCGGATGGTGAAGTCGCCCGCGCCCTTGAAGAAGTAGGACTTCACCGCGGTGCAGTCCTGGGTCTTGAACAGTGCGGCCTGCTTGGGGACCTTGGGTCCGGACAGGCGGACCTCCATGCGGCACTCGTTGCCGTCGACGATCGGACCGGCGTCGATGATCGAGTTCCAGCGCACCCCCAGTCGCGAGTTCTTCGGGAAGGTGTTCGGCACGACCGCCGGGGTCTTGTCGGGCGTGTAGACCCACACGTTGATCGACTTGATGCCGTTCGGTGCGCCGGGACGGCCGAGCTTGCCGTAGTGCGTCACCTTGTCGCCTCCCGACGAGCCGAGCGCGGCGCTGCCGGAGTCGAGGCTGCCGCTGGCGCTTCCGAACAGCGTGTCGAGCGGGTTGGCGGCCGCCGGCGCGACCGGCAGGGCCAGGGCGGCGGTGGCGAGCAGGGCGGCGGCGATACGGGTGCGCTTCATGGCTTCTCTCGGTCCTCGCGGTTTATAACGAAATGATTAAAGCACGAGGATAGGCGTGTGCGTAGGCAACTGCCCCTGTGGGTAGAGCCGCTCAAGCCACCGTCCGCTGGTTGAGCCGGCACCGAGCCACCCTCCGCTGGTTGAGCCGGCACCGAGCGGAGCGAGGCGCCGAGTCGAAGCCACCTGGTGACCGAACCGGCTTAGATCACCACACCCCGGGCGGCCTCAATTGAATGCTGATCCGCGCGCCGACGCCGCGAACCTTGGGCACTGCGTGTTCCCAGGTGCGTTGACAACTTCCGCCCATCACGAGTAGATCGCCCGAGGAGAGGGTGAACTTCAGCGACCGCCCGCCACCGCGGGGTCTGAGCATCAGGGGCCGAGGGGCACCGAGCGAGATGATGGCAACCATGGTGTCGTGTGTGGATGCTCGACCGATGCGGTCGCCGTGCCACGCGACTGAGTCCTCGCCGTCTCGATAGAGGCTTATCCCGGCTGTCGCGAATCCCTCTGGTAGTTCATCCCGGTAGTGCTCGGTCAGGGCGGTGCGAGCCTCGGCGATGATCGGGTCGGGGAATCGCTGATCGGCCTGGTAGATCGAGACGAGCCGCGGTACCTCGACGACCCGTTCGTACATACGACGACGCTCGGCGCGCCAGGGGACGGACTCGCGGAGCCGATCGAAGAGTACGTCGGCCCCGCCGATCCAACCGGGGCAAAGATCAACCCATGCCCCCTCGGTCAGTGGACGACGCGAGAGCGAGTCCGACAGATCGCCGAGTATTGGCTCCGCAGACTGTTCCGAGAACAACGAGCCCTGAGTGCCGACAGACATGAACGCAGTCTACACCGGTTTCGCACGTGTGTTCGACTGATCTCTATCCTGTATCCGACCGCGACAGTTTAGGAAGCAGGTCGAACTTCCCTTCGACGAGCGCGATGCGTTTCGCGCGAGACCATCCGTGAATCCGGCGTTCGGCTGCGTAGGCCTCGCCGATGTGCGGGAACTCCTGCTGGTAGACCAGTCGAACCGGTTTACGAGGCCGCGTGTACCGCGATCCATTCCCGGTCTGATGCTGGTCGACGCGGTGCTCGACGTTGCGGGTGCTGCCGACGTAGAGAGTGCCGTCGGAGCATTCGAGGATGTAGAGGAATCCGGGCATGAGTCGACTGTCGAGGATGGCGGCGACGAATCAGCCAAGGTTTCCACAGCCGACGGTGAGCGGCGAGAGTTTCCACAGGTGCCGTGTGGGGTGAGTTTCGGCGTTTGGGTCACCAAGTGGTTTCGACTCGGCGCCTCGCTGCGCTCGGTGCCGGCTCAACCAGCGGGGGGTTGGCTGCCGGCTCAACCAGCGGGGGGGCTGGCTGCCGGCTCAACCAGCGGGGGGCTGGCTGCCGGCTCAACCAGCGGAGGGGAACCGGCTCAACCAGCGCGTGAAGTGTTGGACACCGGCGTGATCGGGAGGCGGAGCGCGCCGGGTGCGTGCGCCGGCACGGTCGGGTGATGGGGCTCGACCGGCTCGACCGGCCGGTACGACGCGCCGAGCTCGGGCCGTGGGTCGGCCTCGCCGGCATTCGGCCACATCGCCAGCGCGCGTTCGGCCTGCGCGGTGATCGTCAGTGACGGGTTGACACCGAGGTTTGCCGAGACGGTCGCGCCGTCGACGACGTGCAGGCCCGGGTGGTTGAACACGCGGTGGTACGGATCCACCACACCGTCGTGCGCCGACCGCCCGATCGAACAGCCGCCCAGGAAGTGCGCGGTCATCGGGATGTTCAGCAGGTCGACGATGGAACCGCCCGCGTCGCCGTCGATCTCGCGCGCGACGGCGCGCACCGCGTCGTGCCCTTCCGGGATCCATGTCGGCGGCGGATCGCCCGCACCCTGCCTGCTGCGCAGCATCGGGCCGAATCGGCCTCGGCGGGAGAACAGTTCGAGCGAGTTGTCGGCCGTCTGCATGACGAGCGCGATGATCGTACGCTCCGACCAGCGGTGAACGGAGAGGCCGCGGAGCGTGATCAGCGGATGGCGGACCATCTCGACGAGCGCCTGCAACGGGCGCGGCAGGCGTCCGTCGCCGTCGACGAGGATCGCCTGCAGCAGGCCGATCAGGTTGCTGCCCTTGCCGTATCGCACCGGCTCGATGTGGGTGTGCGCATTGGGATGGAACGACGACGTGATCGCCACACCCTCGGTGTAGTCGGTCTCGAGGTCGCGGGCGGTGGCGGCCAGGACCGCCTCGGAGTTGGTGCGGACCACCTTGCCCAGGCGAGACGACAGCCCGGGCAGGTGGCCGCCCACCTGCATGTTCAGCAGCAGCTTGTTGGTGCCGTAGGTGCCTGCGGCGAACACCACGTGATCGGCGGTGAACGTGCGGCGTCCGCGGCGTGACCAGCGACGGCCCGACCGGTGCGACTCCACGACGTAACCACCGCGCGAACGCGGCCGGACGGTGTCGACGGTCGTCATCGGGATGATCTCGGCGCCGGCCTGTTCGGCCAGGTAGAGATAGTTCTTGACGAGGGTGTTCTTCGCTCCCACCGGACATCCCGTCATGCATGCACCGCAATCGGTGCACCCGGTGCGCGCGGGGCCGGCGCCGCCGAAGAACGGGTCGTCGACGGTCCTGCCCGCCTCGCCGAAGAACACGCCGACCGGGGTGTGGACGAAGGTGTCGCCGACACCCATCTCCTCGGCGACCTTGCGGATCACGCGGTCGGCGGGCGTCACCTTCGGATAGGTGGTCACGCCGAGCATGCGCGAGGCCTGGTCGTAGTACGGGTCGAGCTCGGACGCCCAGTCGGTGATCGACCCCCAGTGCGGGTCGTCGAAGAAGGCGGGCAGCGGCCGGTACAGGGTGTTCGCGTAGTTCAGCGATCCGCCGCCGACGCCGGCGCCGGCCATGACGAGGACGTCGCGCAGCAGATGCATGCGCTGCACACCGAACAGTCCGAGCGCGGGCGCCCACACATAGTCCTTGAGGCGCCAACTCGTCTTGGGCAGATCGCCGTCGGTGAAACGGCGTCCGGACTCGACGACGGCGACCCGGTAACCCTTCTCGGTGAGTCGCAGGGCCGCAACCGAACCGCCGAAACCGGAGCCGATGACGATCGCGTCGTAGTGGTCAGGGGTGGAACTCACGGTGCGACGGTCCTCTCGGTGTCGGTCTCGGTGGCGCTGTGCACGGATGCGGCGGCGGGGATTGCATCGTCGAACCGGTGGTCGGCGGGGTCGAACGACGACATCATCCGACGGAAGTCGCTCGTGAACTTCGGCCACATCACCGAGTTGCGTCCGGTGGAGTCGAGGTACCAGCTCGAGCATCCGCCCGAATTCCACACTGTGCGTTCGAGTTCGGGGTCGAGGTCGGAGTTGTAGCGATCCTGCGCGGCTTCGGTGACCTCGACGGCCGAACGGCCGCTGCGGGACAGTTCGGCGAGTGCCTTGCTCATGAAGTACGCCTGCGGTTCCAGCATCAGCACGATCGAGCTGTGGCCCAGGTTGGTGTTGGGGCCGTACAGGAAGAACAGGTTGGGGAAGCCGTGGATCTCGACCCCGCGGTAGGCGCGGGGCGAACCGGCCCACGCCTGGGCGAGGGTGCGGCCGTCGCGTCCGGTGATCGCCGACGCGATCGGCGGTTCGGTGGGGGTGAACCCGGTTGCGAACACGACTGTGTCGACCTCGTGTTCGCGGCCCTGGTCGTCGACGGCGCCACGCGCGGTGAGGCGGGTGATCGCGCCGGTCACGGTGGCGTTGTCGCGCTGGAGCGCGGGAAACCACTTGTTGGTCAACAGCATCCGCTTGCAGCCGATGGTGTAGTCGGGGGTGAGCCGACGACGTAGGGCGCGGTCGCGGACCTGGACGCGCAGCTGTGCCAGGGCGATGGTCTTCGCGATCGGGAGCAGCTTGGGATTGCGGGCCATCATGAGCACGTAGGCCTCGCGATAGGTCCACACCATCCTCCGGACGAGCCGGTGGACTCCGGGAACGCGACGATAGAGCGCGCGTTCGAGCGTGCCGATGTTGCGGTCCAGACGCGGCACCACCCAGGCGGGAGTGCGCTGGAAGACCGTCAGATGTCCTACCTCGTCGACGATCTCGGGCACGATCTGGATCGCCGACGCGCCGGTGCCGACGATCGCGACGCGGCGGCCGCGCAGGTCGTGGGAGTGGTCCCATTGCGCGGAGTGGAACATCGTGCCGGTGAACTCATCCGCTCCGGCGACGGCCGGCAGTCCCGGTTCGGACAGGGCGCCGGGTGCGGCCACCAGGTAGCGGCACCGGATCTCGCCGTCGGTCGTCGACACGACCCACTCCTGTGCGCCGCCGTCCCACCGTGCCGACGTCAGGGCGCAGTTGTAGCGGATCTGATCGGCGAAACCGGCTGCGACCGAACGCAGATAGCGGTGGATCTCGTGGCGTCGACCGTAGGTGTTGGACCAGTCCGGGTTCGGCGCGAAGGACAGGGAGTACAGCGACGTCGGCACATCGCATGCCGCTCCCGGGTAGTCGTTCTCCCGCCAGACGCCGCCTGCGCCGTCGGCGCGTTCGATGGCCAGGGTCTGCAGTTGCGGATGATCTGTGCGGAGCCTGTGCAGGGCGGCGAGTCCGCCGAACCCGACGCCGACGACGAGGACGTCGACGCGTCGGGGCAGCGTGTTCTCGTGCAGGGGAGTGGGACTGGTGTCAGTCATGGGTCAGCAGTTCCTTCCAGACGGGCAGGAGATCGTCGAGCAGGGCGCGGTCGGCGTCGGGGGAGCGCAAGATGCGCGACACGGCCAGACCACGTGCGAGTTCGATGGAGAGTTCGAGTTCGGCGGCGGTGTAGCGGTCACCGAACAATTCGGCAGACCCCACGGCGAGCGCGTCGGACACCTGCTGTTCGAGCGGGATGATCGCGGTCCGCAAGCCGACGTCGCACCGGGCGGCGACCCACAACTCGAGCGCGGCATCGAACAGTGGGCCGCTGAACGCCTCGATGAGAATTTCCAGACCCTCGTCACCGGTGCGGGGCCGCGACAGGATCTCTGCCAGCCGGCGTTCGACGAGGTGTCCGACGGCGGCGACCACGAGCGATTCCCGGGTGGGGAAGTGGTGCAGCAGGGCCCCGCGGGAGACGCCGGCCCGCCGGTTCACCTCCTGCGTGGTGGTGGCCGCGTAACCGACGTCGACCAGGGCGTCGACGGTCGCGTCGAGGATCAGCGCACGCGTTGTCGCGGTGCGCTCGGCCTGGGTGCGTCGACGCGGGGTTCGGGTGGGCTCGGTCACATCGGCGACGATAGCACAAACAGTCCGGACTGCTTGTAAGTTTTCTCGACAACGCCCTTGGGGACGAACGATCCGCCCGGTACGGGGACCGGGCGGATCGCTGAACTGTGGGGACGGCGAGTCAGTGCATGTGGCTTCCGCCGTTGATGTCGATGGTGGTGCCGGTGAGGTAGGCGGCGTCCTCGGAACTCAGGAAGGTGATGACCGACGCCACCTCTCGCGTGGTGGCCACGCGTCCGAGCGGGATGCTCGCGGCGATCGCCGCCTCCTGCTCGGCGGTGCTGCCGACCCGGATCGCGGTGTCGGCGGCGCCGGGCGCGACGGCGTTGACGGTCACTCCGCAATCGCCGAGCTCGCGCGCGAGACTCTTGGTGAAGCCGAGGACGGCGGCCTTGGCCGACGAGTAGGGAACCTTGCCGAAGACGCCGCCGCCGCGCTCGGCGGACACTGACGACATGTTGACGATGCGACCCCAGCCGTTGTCGATCATGTCCGGCAAGAACGCCTTCGTGACGAGATAGGTGCCGGTCGCGTTGACCGCCATCACCCTGTTCCACAGGTCGAGGGTGGTCTCGAGGAAGGGGACCGGCGAGGTGATGCCGGCGATGTTGGCGAGTGCGCCGACCGCGGGCAGTGCGCCCGAGGCGACCTCGGCCGCGATGGCCGTGTGGGCCCGAGTGACCGAGGACTCGTCGGCGACATCGATGGCGGTGCCGAACGCGGGAACGTCATAGGCGTTCCCGATCTCGGCGGCGACCTTGGCCGATGCCTCGCCGTCGAGGTCGAGAACGACGACGGCCCAACCGTCCTCGGCGTAGCGCGCGGCTGTTGCCCGGCCCAGGCCGGTCTCGGATGCGGCGCCGGTGACGATGGCGGTGCGTTGGGTGCTCATGGTGGATCTCCTTGCTGTGAAAGACGTTCAGGTACTGACGGAGTCGAGGTTCAGGAGCGGTTCGATGGTGTCGGCGGCCGCCGCCGCGGCTGATGCACGATCGGCGTCGTCGACGTCGTGTGTCTCGAGCTCCAAGGTGAGATGACCGTCGAAGGCATTGCGCTGCAATGCGATCAGGCCCTGGGCGAAGTCGACGACGCCACGCCCGATGCTGAGGTTGATGTCGCCGGGAGTGGCGTCGCGGAGATGGACGTGGGCGATGCCCCGACCGATGGCGTCGATCGTCTCGGCAAGGTCGGCCCCGGCGGCGACGACGTGGCTGAAGTCGATGACGTGCCGAACCGTGCTGCCCTCCAGGCGCGCGGCCAGTGCCAGCGCGCGTTCGGCGGTACAGCACAAGCGGTGAACGTGGAGTGACTCGGTCCACAGTTCGACGCCGTAGGTCGAGGCGGCTCCGGCTGCCTCGACCAGCCGGTCGGCGACCCGATCGAGGTCGGCGCCCAGCGTCTCGACCGGGTCATGGGAGAGCGCGCCGTTCGGGAGTACCACGGCGGTCGCCCGCACATCGGTCGCCAGCGCCAGCAGGTTGTCCAGGTGCACGCGAGCGGCGTCGAGTTCGGCGCGGGTGGCGGGCCGGTTCAGATCGCCGATGTCGGCGTTGATCGAGCGAACCGCCAGTCCGCTGTTCCGAACCGCGGTGACGACCCGGCATCGGGACCGGCCGTCGAGCCGGAGCGGGACGTGTTCGCACACCGCCGGTAGTGAACCCAGGTCGACCTCGCGAAAACCCAGCTCAGCGATGGTGCCGAGGGCACGGTCGAGATCGAGTCGACGAAACGTGATCGTCGAGCAGCCGAGTCGCGGATGGCGCATCGCCCACCTCCTTGTCGTGATGCAGCACACATTAGGGGTCGACGAGCTAACAGTCAACCGGCAACCGTTGACTGTTGACAATGAAAGTGCGACGGGTCACACTCGTGGTTGTTGAGGCCCAACGCTCACTGAGAAACTTGACCCACTATTCGAAGGAGGGGTGTGCGATGACGACAGCGGCACTCCAGATGCGCGGCCCGATCGAGGGCACGCCGGATGCAAAACGCGTTGCCGTCGGCTCCTCGGTCGGCGCCGTGATCGAGACCTACGACTTCATCGGCTTCGGTACGGCTGCGGCCCTGTACTTCGGCACCGCGTTCTTTCCCGGACAGAGTTCGGTGGCGGGCACTCTCGCCGCGTTCGCCACGCTCGGCGTGGGATTCGCCGCCCGGCCGATCGGCGGCATCATCGGCGGACACCTCGGTGACCGGGTCGGCCGCAAACCGGTCCTGGTCGCCTCGCTGATCGTGATGGGCCTGGCGACCTTCGTCATCGGCCTGCTCCCGACCTACGCCCAGGTGGGCGTGATCGCGCCGATCCTCCTGGTCATCGTGCGTATCGTGCAGGGGCTCGCCTTCGGGGCGGAGTGGGGTGGCGCGATCTTGATGAGCTACGAGCACGCGCCGTGGCGGTCGAAAGGGAGATACACCGGCATCGTGCAGGCCGGGTTCCCGGTAGGGCTGCTGCTGGCCAACCTGGTGTTCCTCGGCAGCGTCCACCTCGGCGGCGACTGGGCGTGGCGGGTGCCGTTCCTGGCCAGCATCGTGCTGGTCGCGGTCGGACTGATCATCCGCGCGAAGGTTCCCGAGTCCCCGGTCTTCGACGAGGTCAAGGAGTCGGGCCGGGTCGAGAAGTCACCGGTGATGGAGTCGATCAAGCACGACTGGCGAGACATCTTGCGCGGCATCGGACTTCGCATCGCCGAGACCGCCGGTTACGCCGTGTCGATCACCTACATGATCTCGTACCTGCACAGTGAGGAACTCGCCACCAAGAGCGAGACCCTGACGGCGCTCTGCATCGCGTCCGCGATCGGAGTGGCCGCCACCGTCGGATGGGCCACGCTCACCGACAAGGTCGGCCGGCGCCCGGTCTACATCGGTGTGTGCGCCTTCGCCGTACTCTTCGCGATCCCCATGTTCCTGCTGGTCAATACGGGCATGATCCTGTTCATCGCCGCGACGATCATCCTGTCCTATGCCGTCTGCCAGAACGCCTTGGCAGGTGCGCAGGGCGCGTGGTTCCCCGAGTTGTTCGACGCCGCGCGCCGCGCTTCGGGGGCCTCGCTCGCTTATCAGATCTCGGCCATGGTCTCAGGGTTCACGCCCTTCATCACGACTCTGCTCTTCATCTGGCTCGGCTGGGTCGGACCGGCCCTGCTGTTCGCCGCCTACGCCGCGATCGGCCTCGTCGCCGCACTGTTGACCCGCGAGACGTGGGGCCCCGCAGAGCGTCGCATGGTCGCCGACGCACAGCGTGATGCCGCCGAGCACGACCTCGTCGCCGAATGCTCTTTCGTATCCAATCCCACCAAGGAACTGCTGTGACTCTCACCTCCACCACCGTCGCCGAGGCCGGCACCACCGATCGGTTGTCCGCCGTCACCGACTTCGCCTACCGGATGCGCCACCATGTCATCGACATGGGCGAGGTCCAGGGCCAGGGATATGTCGGCCAGGCGCTCGGTGCCGCCGACATCTTCGCCACCGTCTACGCCGGCCAACTCCGTCACCGTGCCGACGACCCGGAATGGCCTGAACGCGACCGCTTCCTGCTGTCGACGGGGCACTACGCCATCGGTCTCTACGCGGCGCTGGCAGCAGCGGGCATCATCGAGACCGAGGAACTGCTCACCTACGCGGCCGACGACTCCCGGCTACCCATGTCCGGGATGGCCTCGTACACACCGGGAATGGAGATCTCCGGCGGCTCACTGGGCCACGGACTGACCGTCGCGGTCGGGATGGCCCTCGGATTGCGCCATCAGGGTTCGGGCTCCCGGGTCTTCAACTTCCTGTCCGACGGCGAACTCGACGAGGGCTCGACGTGGGAGGCTGCCATGGGGGCGCATCACCATCAACTGGGCAACCTGATCGCGATGGTCGACATGAACGCACTGCAGGCCGACGGCCCGACGGCCGGGATCCTGAACATCGAACCGGTCGAGCAGAAGTGGGAGGCCGCCGGCTGGTACGTGCGGCGGGTCAACGGCAACGATCCGGCAGCGCTCCTCGAGGCCTTCGACGACGTGACCTCCCGGGCCACCCCGCGGGGGACACCGTCGATCGTCGTCTGCGACACCAGAGTCGGCTACGGCGCGACGATCCTCGAGGAACGCGAGAAGGCGCACTTCATGCGGATCGAGGACCACGAGTGGCAGATCTGCCGCGACCAGCTCACCGAACGTTTCACATCGAACAGTACGAAGGCCTGACATGACCACCACCGCACCGAAACTCAAGACCTCGGCGATGATCGCCTCGTTCGTCGACCCCGGTCAGCGAACCGTGGCGGCGCCGTTCGGCCACGCACTCGTTCGTGCCGCGGAAGCCGATCCGCGGATCGTCGGCCTCAGCGCCGACCTCGCGAAGTACACGGACATGCACATCCTCGCGCAGGCGATGCCCGACCGATTCTTCCAGATGGGTATGGCCGAGCAGCTCCTGTTCGGTGCCGCGGCCGGTATGGCCGAGACCGGCCTGATCCCGTTCGCGTCGACCTACTCGGTCTTCGCCGCGCGTCGCGCCTACGACTTCCTGTGCCTCGACATCGCCGAGCCGAACCTGAACGTCAACATCGTCGGCGGGTTGCCCGGACTCACCACCGGTTACGGCCCGAGCCACCAGGCCACCGAGGACATGGCGATCTTCCGCGGCATGCCGAACCTCACCATCGTCGACCCCTGCGACTCGGTCGACCTGGAACAGGCTGTACCGCAACTCGCGGCGGCGCCCGGCCCGTCGTACCTGCGCCTGCTGCGCGGCAAGGTGGCCACCGTTCTCGACGAGTACGACTACACCTTCGAACTGGGCAAGGCGAACGTGCTGCGCCCCGGCAACGACGTCGTGTTCGTCTCCTCCGGTTTGATGACCATGCGTGCGCTGCAGGCCGCTGAGCGGCTCGAGCGGCACAATGTGGACGTGAGCGTCGTCCACACGCCGACCATCAAGCCGTTCGACTCGGCCACCGTCCTCGCGGAGCTGGCGAAGGGGCGACGCGCCTACACCCTGGAGAACCACACGCGGGTGGGGGGACTGTTCGAGACCGTGGCCGCGGCCGTCGTCGAACGCGGACTCGGTGTCCAGGTCGGTGCCATCGCGCTGCCCGACGAGTTCCTCGCCGCCGGCGCGCTGCCGACCCTGCACCACCGGTACGGACTGTCCACCGACAGCATCGAGTCCCGGGTCCTCGCCGAACTCTGACCGGCGGCCGCCATGCGCCCTTCTGGACATTCCGTGCACGTAGACTCTTGTCAACAAACAGCAGTCAACATCGTTGTTGTCGACAGGAGGACGGGCATGGCGGACCAGAAGGGCGCGCTGCTGGGTCTGCAGCGGACCAACCTGCGTGAGCAGGCCGTCGCGGCCCTGCGTACCGCCATCACCAGCGGTGAGCTCCGCCCTCGCAGTGCCCTCGTCGAAACCGAGCTGTCCGAACGTCTGGGTATCAGCCGCGGAACGCTGCGCGAGGCATTGCGTCAGCTGCAACAGGAGGGCCTCGTGGTGTCGGGCGCGCGTGGCCGGCTCTCGGTGCGCAGCCTCGATCAGAAAGAGGTCCGCGACATCTTCGCGGTGCGCGGTGCCCTCGAATCCCTCGCCGCATCCGAACTCGCCGCCCAGCCCGAACGAGAGGGCCATGTCGCCGAGCTGAGGGACACCCTGTCGCGGATGGAGAGCGCCGGCACCGAACGGCTCGACGATCGCATCGAAGCCGATCTCGACTTCCACCGCGCGTTGTGTCGCCTCACCGGCAACGACACGCTCGTGCACTCGTGGACCTCCCTCGAGGGTTCGATCCGCATGTCGATCATGTACGCAGGCACCGATCGTGCCGTGGGCAACATGGACGTGGCCCGTCACGCCGTCATCATCGACGCCATTGCCGCCGGGGACCCGGGCGGAGCGCGGGACGCTGTTGTCGCACATCTGAACTGGGCTGCCGACAACCTCATCTCGACTGCGATCTGATGCGCAATCACGTCCCCGCGTAAGTTGGACGCCATGCGATTCGGACTCTTCATTCCCCAGGGCTGGCGTCTCGATCTCGTGGGTGTGGAACCCGCGGACCAGTGGGGGGTGATGTCGTCGGTTGCCGACCGCGCCGAGTCGGGCGGATGGGACTCGGTGTGGGTCTACGACCATTTCCACACCGTGCCGCTGCCGACCGACGAGGCCACCCACGAGGCGTGGACTCTGGTGGCGGCGCTCGCCGCCACCACCAGTCGGGTCGAGATCGGGCAGATGTGCACCGCGATGAGTTATCGCAACCCGATGTACCTGGCCAAGGTCGCGGCCACCGCCGACCTGATCTCCGGCGGTCGCGTGCAGATGGGCATCGGCGGCGGGTGGTACGAACACGAGTGGCGGGCATACGGTTACGGATTCCCGTCGGCGGGTGAGCGCCTCGCGCGACTCGACGAGGGCGTGCAGATCATGAAGCAGGCCTGGGAGACCGGACGGGCGACCCTCGACGGCAAGCACTACACCGTCGACGACGCCATCTGCGCCCCGCAGCCCACGGCCGGACGGTTGCCGCTGTGGATCGCCGGCGGCGGGGAGAAGAAGACCCTGCGGATCGCGGCGCAGTACGCCGACTACACCAACTTCGACGGCACGCCGGAAGGGTTCACGCACAAGTCAGAGGTGCTGAAACAGCACTGTGCCGATCTCGGACGCGACTTCGAGTCGATCACCCGGTCGGCCAACTACAACGTCATGCTCGGTGAGACCGAGGCCGACGTGGAGCGCAAACTCGCCGACCTCGAAGCCCGGCTGAGCAAGACCGTCGGACCCGACGCCGCCGCCGGCAGTCTCGGAGCATTCCGGGGTATGCCCGCGGTCGGTACACCGGAACAGGTCGCGGAGAACCTGCGGGGCCTCGCCGACGCCGGTATGGCATACGGGATCTGCTACTTCCCGAACATCGCCGTCGACCGCGAGGACCTCGAACTGTTCGAGGAGCGGGTCATCCCGGCGTTGCGCTGAGCGTCTCGCACCTCAGGCGGCAGTCAGAGTCGGCGTAGCCGCTCGGCGGCCTCGGCGATCACGTCGTCGCGTTTGGCGAAGGCGAATCGGGGCAGATGGTGCCAGGGCTCGCGGTCGTCGGTGAACACACTCACCGGCACCGCGGCGACGCCGATGCGTTCGGGTAGCGATCGGCAGAATTCGATGCCGTCGTCGACGCCGAGCGGCCGTGGGTCGGCGCAGACGAAATACGTTGCCTCGCTCCGGTGTACCGCGAAACCCGCATCGGTCAGGGCGGTCGAGATCAGGTCGCGTTTGGCCTGCAGTGCCAGCGCGGACTCGCGTACCCAACCCATTTCGTGGTCCAGGGCGTGCGCCACCGCGGGCTGGAACGGTCCGGAGCCGACGTAGGACATGTACTGCTTGGCCGTTCGTGCCGCGGCGACGAGTTCGGACGGTCCGCTCACCCAGCCGACCTTCCAGCCGGTGCAGTTGAAGGTCTTCGCGGCGCTGGAGATCCGCAGCGTGCGTTCCCGCATCCCCGGCAGCGTCGCCAGCGGGGTGTGGGTCCGCCCGTCGAAGACGAGGTGTTCGTAGACCTCGTCGGTGACGACAACCACGTCGTGTTCGACGCACAGCCGGGCGATCTCGGCGAGATCGTCGGGCGACAGGACGGTGCCCGTCGGGTTGTGCGGGCTGTTCACCAGTACCATCGACGTCTTCGGCCCGAAGGCCGCGGCGAGACGATCGCGGTCCAGGCGGAAACCGTCGCCGTCGGGGACCAGCGGTACGACGCGCCGCACACCCCCGGCCATCGCGACGGTGGCGGCGTAGGCGTCGTAGTACGGCTCGATCATGATGACCTCGTCGCCCGGTTCCACCAGCCCGACGACGGCGCCCGCGATCGCCTCGGTCGCCCCGACGGTGATCAGCACCTCGCGGTCCGGGTCGTAGTCCAGGCCGTACAGGTCGTGTTGCTGCCGCGCGACGGCGTCACGCAACTCCGGCACCCCGATCCCCGGCGGATACTGATTGCGCCCGTCGGTGATGGCCTTCCGTGCGGCGTCGAGCATCGACGCCGGCCCGTCGGTGTCCGGGAAGCCCTGTCCGAGGTTCACGGCGTCGTGCTCGACCGCCAGCGCCGACATCTCGGCGAAGATCGTCGTGGCGAACGGACGCAGGCGGCGGGTTGTCCTGTCCTCGAATGACATGGATCCCACAGTGGCACAGGTGCACTCTGCGAGGACACCGGACCTGTCCCGAACTGCGGGTTCGACGGGGTCGCGGTGGGTGCTGCCGGAGTGACAGACTGACCCCAGTCGCCGACGGATGAGGAGGAGCGATGCCGCGCAATCCCGGCGAGCACTTCGCCGGCTACACCATCATCCGACTCGTCGGCCGCGGCGGGATGGGCGAGATCTATCTCGCGAGACACCCGCATCTGCCGCGTAACGAGGCGCTCAAAGTCCTGCCCGCCGATCTCAGCCGTGACCCGATGTACCGGCAGCGCTTCGTCAAAGAAGCCGAGCACGCCTCGAGTGTCGTGCACCCGGCGATCGTGACGATCTTCAACTCCGGCGAGTACGACGGCCACCTGTGGATCGCGATGGAGTACATCGACGGCATCGATGCACTCAAGTTGCTTGGGCAGAACCCGCAGGGGCTCGACACCCCGACGGTGATCGCCATCGTGCGTGCCGTCGGCGCGGCGCTGGACCGCGCGCACGCGACCGGACTCCTGCATCGCGACGTCAAACCGGCCAACATCCTGCTCCAGGGCGTGGGTGGCCCGGAGCCGCGAGTGTTGCTCGCGGACTTCGGGATCGCCAAATCCGAACAGGACGTCAGCCACCTCACCTCGACCAACGTCTTCCTCGGCACCGTCGCCTACGCGGCCCCCGAGCAGTTGCTCGGCGATCCGGTGGACCCGCGGGCGGACCAGTACGCCCTCGCCGCCACCGTCTTCGAACTGCTGACCGGCCGGCCGCCGTTCCAGGGTGCGAGCACCGCGTCGATCATCGCCCATCACCTGCAGTCGATGCCGCCGCGCCCGTCGACCCTGCGCCCGGGCATCTCGGGCAGCGTCGACGCGGTGTTCGGTCGCGCGCTCGCGAAGGAGCCCGACCGCCGCTACGGGTCCTGCCGCGAGTTCGCCGCGGACCTCGAACGCGCGCTCACGGCACCGCAGCTGTCCAAGGAGCCGACGGTGCGTGCACCGGCGCGCGTGCCACCGCCTGTGCCGGTTCCGGGACCGCCGGCGAGCCATCCACCTGGACCGCAACCGTATTCGAACCATCTCCCGCCGCCCGGTGCGTATCCCGGCGGGTATCCCTCGCAGGCCGGCTTCGCGCCGCCCCCGCCGAAGAAGCGGTCCGGGCTGCTGATCGCCCTGGGCTCGCTCGCGGCGATCCTCGTCCTCGCGATCGCCGCCGGGGTCGTGTACGTCGCGACGCAGGTGTCGAGTGCGCCGTCCGCGGGCGGCACCTCGACGTCGCGATCCACCACGGCCGCCGGGCCGGAGACCACCACCTCCGCTGCGGGCACCTCGGCGCCCCGCACGCCCGACACCTCGACCTCGGCGGTCAACGGGCCAGGCGACGTGCAGGTCGGCGAATGCATCGGCATCGCCACCGATTCCGGGTCCGCGACGAGTGTGAACGCCTCGAAGGTCGACTGCGATTCAGCCGGTCTCAACTTCTACACCGCGTCGAAGATCGCCTCGTCGACGTCGTGCGCGAGCCCGCAGAATTCGACGCTCACCTTCCCGGACAGCACCGACAAGCTCTGTCTCACACCGAATTTCTACGAGGACCTCTGTTATCTGGTGCCGCTCTCGGGTGGTTCCCTCGCCGACTATCGGGAAGCCCCGTGCGCGAGCGCCGCGACGGCGCAGACGGTCCTCGCCCGTGTCACCACGCGCTCGGACGCCTCGGTGACCTGCTCCGGCGACGAGACCAAATGGGTCTTCTACGAGCCGGAGTCGATCGGGTACTGCCTCGTCGAGACGTGAGGAGCGGGGGGGCTCAGTCCGCGGACGTCGTGTCACCGATCGTCGGGCCGAGGAGGTCGTCGGCGTCGGTGATGCGGTAGGCGTAACCCTGCTCGGCGAGGAACCGCTGGCGGTGGGCCGCGTAGTCGGCGTCGAGGGTGTCGCGGGAGACCACGGAGTAGAAGTGCGCCTGTCCGCCATCGCGTTTCGGACGCAGCAGCCGGCCGAGGCGCTGTGCCTCTTCCTGACGTGAGCCGAAGGTCCCCGACACCTGCACCGCGACCGACGCCTCGGGGAGGTCGATGGAGAAGTTCGCCACCTTCGAGACCACGAGGGTCTGCAACTCGCCGGAACGGAACCGGTCGAACAGCACTTCGCGTTCCTTGTTCTTGGTCGAACCCTGGATGACCGGAGAGTCGAGCTCGCGACCGAGCTCTTCCAGCTGATCGATGTAGGCACCGATGATCAGAGTCTGCTGGCCCTGGTGCTTGTCGAGGATCGCCTTGACCACATTGACCTTGGTGTGTGCCGTCGAGCAGAGCTTGTACTTCTCCTCGGGCTCGGCGACCGCGTACTGCAGACGCTCCTCGTCGGTCAGGGTCACGCGCACCTCGACGCAGTCGGCCGGGGCGATCCAGCCCTGCGCCTCGATGTCCTTCCACGGTGCGTCGTAGCGCTTGGGGCCGATGAGGCTGAAGACGTCGCCCTCGCGGCCGTCCTCGCGGACCAGGGTCGCGGTGAGACCGAGTCGACGGCGCGACTGCAGGTCGGCCGTCATCCGGAAGACGGGAGCGGGGAGCAGGTGGACCTCGTCGTAGATGATCAGGCCCCAGTCGCGCGAATCGAACAGGTCGAGATTGCGGTACTCGCCCTTCGACTTCCGCGTCATCACCTGATACGTCGCGATCGTGACCGGTCGGATTTCCTTGCGCTCGCCCGAGTACTCGCCGATCTCTTCCTCGGTGAGCGTCGTCCGCGCGATGAGTTCGCGTTTCCACTGACGGCCCGCGACCGTGTTGGTCACCAGGATCAGCGTCGTCGCGCCGGCCTTGGCCATCGCCGCCGCGCCGACCATCGTCTTGCCCGCCCCGCAGGGGAGAACCACCACGCCGGAGCCGCCGGCCCAGAACGAGTCGGCAGCCATCTCCTGGTAATCGCGCAGCTGCCAGTCGTCCTGGGCGAGCTCGATGGCGTGCGCCTCGCCGTCGACGTACCCGGCCAGGTCCTCGGCGGGCCACCCCACCTTCAGCAGCACCTGCTTGAGGCGACCACGCTCCGACGGATGCACGATGACGGTGTCGTCGTCGATGCGCGCGCCCAGCATCGGTGCCACCTTCTTGTTGCGCATCACCTCGATGAGGACAGCCTGGTCGAAGCTGACGAGGGTGAGGCCGTGCGCCGGGTGCTTCACCAGCTGGAGCCGGCCGAACCGCCCCATGGTGTCCACGACGTCCATCAGCAGCGGCTGGGGCACCGCGTAGCGCGAGTACGTCACGAGGGCGTCGACGACCTGTTCGGCGTCGTGACCTGCGGCGCGGGCGTTCCACAGCGCGAGCGGGGTGACCCGGTAGGTGTGGACGTGCTCGGGGGCACGTTCGAGTTCGGCAAAGGGTGCGATCGCCGCGCGCGCCGCCGCGGCGTCGGGGTGATCCACCTCGAGCAGCAGCGTCTTGTCGGATTGCACGATCAGGGGTCCGTCGGTCACCCGGTCCATTGTCCAGAAAGCACCGACGGTTGTCAGCGACGGGGCACGATGTGGGTCAGAACACGGGGATTCCGAGCTTGCGTCGAACCCGCAGGTCCACCAGGTTGAGCCGGAAGATCCCGCGCAGCACGGGCGCCACCAGGGGGTCCACGAGACGGAATCCGGCGAGCGCCCGCTGGTACCGGCGCTCGTCGCGTTCGGTCCACCGCCACCGCATCATCTCGCGGAACTCCGGCGGGAGACCGGCCTTGATCGCGTAGGCGAGCGACGATCCGAGCGTGATGTGCGCGAGCGTGCCGAGCGGGCCCACGCGGTACTCCAGGAACGACAGGTCGGCGAGGCTGCGCAGCTCGTCCCGGACCGGGTCGTCGATCCGCAGCGAGGCCAGTTCGGCGTTCCAGTAGACGAGGAGGTCGTCGTAGGTCGCCGGCCACCTCTCGCGGGGCACGTTGAGTGCGGTGCCCAGCGGGTGCGCCTGGGTCAGCACCATCTCCTTCTCCTCGGCACTCAAGGGGCCGTAGAGCAGTTCGTACTGGTCGATGAAGTATTTGAGCAGGCACACCGCGACCCACAGCTGCAGACGCGAGTCGTTCCCGCTGTAGCGCACGGGACTCGTCGCGGTCGAGTACACCTGGTCGTGGACGCGACCGACGGCGTCGTGGATGTAGGCCTTGTCGTCGTCGGTGCCCATCAGTGCGACGGCGAGGAACGTCCCGGTGGTCCGCCCGCGTTTGATGGGCCGCTTGATCGCGTTGCCCGACGGTACCCGGCTCTCGTGGACGCCGTAACCGACCTTCGGGTTGGCCAGCTGCATGATCACGTTGGCGCCGGCGAGCGAGGGCCCGATGGCGGTGACCAGATCGGCCGGTCGCGTCACCCGGGGACGTTTGCGCGAGGGTTTCATCCGGGCGACGAAGTCGTGCTGATAGGTGTCGGCGACAGAGCCGTCGAGATGGTCACCTGCGGGGAGGTCGCGTGCCGCGGTCATACCCGAGCTTACCAAGGATGAGACGTCTGTCACAGTACGTCTCTATCGGCCGGATTCAGGCGTCGAGGAGCTCGACACTGGTGAGCCGGTGCAGCGAGAATCGCTGCTCGTCGTCGCTGCCCTCCTCGACGGCCACCAGCTGGCCCGCGCCGAGGATCTTCGGCGTCACCACGTGCCGGCTCGCCGAACCCTGCGCGTCGACGTACCCCACGCGCAGCCTGCGGTTGGCGCGGAGGGCGAGCTGGATGAGCGCGGTGGCGGATTCGCCCCCGCCCGTGGCCCGGACCGGGGTCGTCGAGGCCGCGCCGCGAACCGGGGTCGCCGCCGCCGCGCGGTCGGTCGAGCGGATGCGGGTGACCACCGACCGCAGCTGCGCCTCCGACGGCGCGTTGCGTCGCGGTTGGCTCTGCCGCCGCGCCCGCGACACCGTGACCCGGCTGCCCCGCTCGCGCAGATCGACCAGGGCGCCCGACGAATCCTCGCCTGCCGGAGCGAATCCCGCCGCCCGCAACTGGTCGATGACGTCGCGGACCTCCGACGGTGAGACCGCCACCGTCGGCGCCAGTGCGCGTAGTGCGAGCGGCTCGGCGGCCGCACTGCGCAACACCGCGGCCAGCACCGTCGGATCCTCGCAACGGATGAACGCCGACGCCACGCCCACGCGCAACTGGCCGTGTCTGCGGGCGACGTCCTCGATGAGATACGTGAGCGACTGTGGCACCGGGGTTCTCGAGTGCGTCGTGAACATCGACAGCAGTTCGTTGCTGCTGCGGCCCGCGTCCAGGGCCCGGCGCACGCTCTCCGGCGAGACCCGGTAGACCGACGCCGCACCGCCGGACTCGAGGTCGGCGACGAGCTCGACCTGCTCGGCGAGTTCCGACGTCATCGGGCCGGGGACGGTCAACGTCAGGTCGGCCTGCGTCAGGAAGTGGTCCACCGGCTCGGGCAGAGCCTTGCGCATCGCGGCGAGTACCGCGGCATCGACGTCGGCGGGATCGGAGTCCGGCGATTCCTCGACGGTGTACGCGCGGCCGACCGTGGTCAGGGCATCGTGCGCGACAAGGCCCAACTCCCTTGCCTCACGCAGTGTTTCGCCGACGACGCGGCGACTGAAACGGCGGATCTGGCGGGGCCGGTGCCAGTGGAGGTTGGCGAGGACGGTGTCGGCCGGCACCCCCACCGCGGCGCCCGCGTGGGCGAGTGTGGACAGGATCAGCTGCCGCTGCACCGGCGCGTAGGCGTCGTGCAGGTCGGCGGCCAGGGTGGGCAGCGCGTTGCCGTCCCGATCGGGTTCGCCGACCTGCCAGGCTCGGCGCGGCATGTGCATCCACGCATCGGCCAGTGCGAGCCATTGACGCTCCCGCGGCTGGTGCAGCCAGGTGTCGGCGGTGGAGGTGGGCGCGAACGACTGCTCACCGGAATCGTTGGGCGGCGCGGGTTCCGGGAAGCCCGCGTCGATGAGCCGCAGGTAGGCGGCGAGTTCGATCAGGAACGCGACCCGCTGCGTCTCGAGACCGGTCAGCTTCGCCAGGCGTCGCAACTCGCGGACGCCGAGAGCGCCGGAACGCAGCACCGCCGCCGGCGTCGCCCCGAGGATCGTGATCAGCTGGGTGAGGTGACGGATGAGCTCGAGTGCCTCGCCGCCGGCCGCAGCGTCGACCGCCTTGGCCCCGAAACGCGGCTTCGCACCGGGATCGTGCAGCGGCGGTGGCGTGAGAACATCGGTGCGCCAAGCGGGTTCGTCACGGAGGACGGCGCCCACCATCGGCGGAAGCTCGACCGTCTGGTCGTCGACGCGGGCCAGCAGTCCCGACGAGATGAGGCGCGCGACCGGGGACTCCGGGTCGGCGTCGGGTGCCGCGTCGCGACTCCGGCCGAGGGCCGGTCCGCGTGCGAGGGTCTGCAGCAGGCCGAGCGGACGCTCGTCGAGACCGGCGATCATCTCGGCGATCTCCTCGCCGGAACGGCCGACGAGAGGTCCGGTGAGATGCCTGCCTTTCCAGGGCATCGCGGATGCGACGTGCTCGCCCGCGCACAGGGATGAGTCCTCACCCCAGAGAATCGCGCGGCGCCGGAGGACATCGATCCGCGCCCGCACAGCGTCGGCGTCGGCCCGGCCGGACAAGGCCTTGACCACTGTGGCGACCGACGGGCGTCTGGCCTTCCCGGTACTGCGGCTGTGGCGGGCGATGATCTCCTCGAGCACCGCGACCGCGAGAACGTCGAGGTCCTCGCCCGCCAGGGACAGCGACGCCGCCGACAACGCCCGCTGGGCGAGCACGCGGGTGCCCGACGGCGTCGGCGAGGCGAGGTCGGGGCGTTCGAGGAGGAGCTCGGTCAGCGCGTCGTCGGAACGCGCGGCCAACTCATCGGCCAGGCCGGTGTGCTGGTCATCCGAACTCATTCGATCGAGCTTACCGGCGGCCTTCGACGGGGCTCAGGCAGCGGGGACCGGGGCTCAGGCAGCAGGGGGGAGGTCAGACGTCGCCGCGGCGGAGCATCCGCCCGCGGGCGGTCTCGAAGTCCACCTTCTGACCGCGCACCCAGGTTCCCTTGACCACACCGGCGAGTGCCCGACCGTCGTACGGGCTGACCGGGTTCTTGTGGTGGAGCCGGTTGACGTCGACGATCTGCGCGGACTCCGGCTCGAAGATCGCGAAGTCGGCGTCGCACCCGAGAGCGATGCGACCCTTGGTCGGCAAACCGGCGAGATCCGCTGGCCGCGACGCCATCCACTCGATCACCTGCGGCAGGTCGATGCCGCGCTTCTTGGCCTCCGACCAGATGAGCGACAGTCCGAGCTGCAACGACGCCACTCCACCCCACGCGACCCCGAAGTCGCCGTTCTCGGGATCCTTGAGATCGACGGTCGACGGCGAGTGGTCGGAGACGATGCAGTCGATCGTGCCGTCGAGCAGTCCCTCCCACAGCAGTTCGCGGTTGCCGGCCTCGCGGATCGGCGGGCAGCACTTGAAGGCCGTCGCGCCGTTGGGCACCTCCTCGGCGAGCAGGGTCAGGTAGTGCGGGCAGGTCTCGACGGTGATCTTCACACCGTCGCGCTTCGCGCTGGCCAGCATCGGCAGGGCATCCGAGGACGACAGGTGGAGCACGTGGGCGCGGACCCCGGTCCAGCGTGCGCGCTCGATCACTTCGGCGATCGCGAGATTCTCGGCGCCGCGCGGCCGCGATGCGAGGAATCGCTGGTACTCGTCACCTTCGGGTGACGGTGCCTTGTCGATGGCCCGGGAATCCTCGGCGTGGACGATCATCAGCGAGTCGAACTCGGCGAGCGTGGCCATGTCGGCTTCCATCTCGTCGGCCGTCAGGTGCGGGAACTCGTCCACTCCGGAGTGCAGCAGGAAGCACTTGAACCCGAACACACCCGCGTCGTGCAGGCCGCGCAGGTCTTTCTCGTTGCCGGGGATGGCCCCACCCCAGAAGCCGACGTCGATGTGGGTCTTCCCCTGCGCGGCAGCGCGCTTCTCGGCCAGGGCGTCGACGTTGACCGTCGGCGGGATCGAGTTGAGCGGCATGTCGATGAGAGTGGTGACGCCGCCGGCGGCGGCCGCGCGGGTGGCCGAGTCGAAACCCTCCCACTCGGTGCGGCCGGGCTCGTTGACGTGCACGTGCGTGTCCACCAGCCCGGGGATCATCACCTGATCGTCGGCCAGCTCGACGATCTCGGTGCCCACGAGTCCGCTTCCGAGCGGCTCGATGGCGACCACCCGACCGTCGCGGATCCCGATCTCGCGGGCCACGATGCCGGCCGTGGTCAGCGTCTGCTCACCCCGCACGACCAGGTCGAACGGTGTGTCTGAGAAGGGGGCCGGGGCATCGGGTGCTGCGGTCATGGGGCGGGACTCCTTGCTGGTCGCCGTATCCTGGGTCGATCCAGAGCCTAACCCAGGTTATTCCTCATCATGGAATGAACTGCTGTGATTTCGGAACTCAACTCGCGAGTAGCGCGGTGTCGTGCTATTGACAACGCCCTCGATCGTCAGGCTAACTGTCTCAAACGCGGAATCTTCATTCCACATTACGGAACTCCGCGAGTGTAGGAGCGCGGTCATCGTCGACCGTCCGACCGAAAGTGCAGAGATGAGCACTGAGCAGCACACAATTCCCGTCGGTGAGAACGCCTCCGGTGCCACCGGAGCCGTCCCGGACGGGTTGAGCCCGAAGCTCTACAACGACGACCTGGCGCCCACGAGCCGCGTCGGCCGTCGCTGGAGCAGCTACAACATCTTCACCCTGTGGGCCAACGACGTCCACAGTCTCGGCAACTACGCCTTCGCCATCGGACTCTTCGCGCTCGGGCTCGGTGGGTGGCAGATCCTGACGGCGCTCGTGCTGGGCGGCGTCTTCCTCTTCCTGCTGCTGAATCTCTCCGGGTTCATGGGCGAGAAGACCGGCGTGCCCTTCCCGGTCATGAGCCGCATCTCGTTCGGCATCCGGGGAGCCCAGATCCCCGCCCTCATCCGTGGCGGTGTGGCGATCGCATGGTTCGGCATCCAGACCTACCTCGCGTCCGTCGTGCTCCGGATCATGCTCGTCGCACTGTTCCCGGGGGCCGCCGACCTGGACACCAACCGCTTCCTCGGGCTCTCGACCCTGGGCTGGATCTCCTTCGTGTCGCTGTGGGTGATCCAGGTGATCATCGTCAGCTACGGCATGGAGATGATCCGTCGCTACGAGGCCTTCGCCGGCCCGGTCATCCTGATCACGATGGTGGCGCTGGCCATCTGGATGCTCGGCAACGCCGACTGGACCATCGCGTGGTCGACGCCCGACTCACTGACCGGTGTGGACATGTGGCTCCAGATCATCGGCGGAGCCAGCCTCTGGGTCGCGATCTACGGCACCTTCGTCCTCAACTTCTGCGACTTCACGCGCAACGCGGAATCGCGAAAAGCCATCGTGCGCGGCAACTTCTGGGGTATCCCGCTCAACATGCTGCTCTTCGGCGGGATCGTGATCGTCCTGGCCGGTGCGCAGTTCCGGATCAACGGCACGGTCATCGAGTCGCCGTCGGACATCGTCCAGACCGTCCCCAACACCTTCCTCTTGGTGCTGGCCTGCCTGGCCCTGCTGATCCTCACCGTCGCGGTGAACCTCATGGCCAACTTCGTCGCGCCGATCTACGCGCTGTCCAATCTGTTCCCGCGTCATCTCGACTTCCGGCGCGCAGCGCTTGTCGCCGCGATCATCGGACTGGTCATCCTGCCGTGGAACCTCTACAACTCGCCCGCGGTGATCAACTACTTCCTCGGCGGACTCGGAGCGCTGCTCGGCCCGCTGTTCGGCATCGTGATGGCCGACTACTGGCTCGTCCGCCGCTCGCGGATCGACGTGCCCGCGTTGTTCACCGAAGCGCCGGACGGCGCCTACCATTACCGCAACGGTGTGAACCCGCGGGCGATCGCCGCACTGGTACCGACCGCCGCCATCGCCCTGGTGATGGCCTTTGTTCCGGCCTTCGAGGTGGTCTCGGAGTTCTCCTGGTTCATCGGCGCCGGTCTCGGCGCGGTCGTCTACCTGGCGGTCGCCGACCGTCGTGGACCGTTCGCCGAGGTGTCGGGGGAGCCGATCTCCGTCGCCAGCACCCACTGATCGCTGAAGGAGGACATCACCGTGCGCATCCTCGTCGCCAACGTCAACACCACCGTGTCGATGACCGAGGCCATTGCCGACTCGGCGCGTTCGGTCGCCTCGCCGGGGACCGAGATCGTCGGCATCACACCGCGTTTCGGCGCCGACTCGTGCGAGGGCAACTTCGAGTCCTACCTCGCCGCCCTCGCCGTGATGGACGCGGTCCTCGCGTATCCCGACCCGTATGACGCCGTGATCCAGGCGGGTTACGGCGAACACGGGCGGGAAGGACTACAGGAACTCCTCGAGGTCCCCGTCGTCGACATCACCGAAGCCGCGGCGTCGACGGCGATGTACCTGGGACACCGGTTCTCGGTCGTGACGACGCTGGACCGGACGGTCCCGCTCATCGAGGACCGGCTCAAGCTCGCCGGCCTCGACCAGCGCTGCGCCTCGGTCCGGGCGTCGGGACTCGGTGTGCTGGAACTCGAGTCGGACCCCGACAGGGCGGTCAAGGCGATCGTGGAACAGTCCACCCGTGCCGTCGTCGACGACCACGCCGAGGTGATCTGCCTCGGGTGTGGCGGGATGGCAGAGCTCGAGGAGCAGGTTCGCGAGGCGACCGGGGTCCCGATCGTCGACGGCGTCCGGTCGGCCGTCACCATCGCCGAAGGGCTTGTCCGGATGGGACTCTCGACGTCGAAGGTGAGGACCTACGCGCCCCCGCGGGAGAAGAAGATCACCGGCTGGCCGTTCAACCGCTAGCGCTGGAGAGTTTTCTGCGGCCACCGCGGATCCCGGCCGGCCAGACCGGCGAGCCGATCGGCGAGGGGTGCGTCGTCGGGTACCTCGACCACCGGTCCGAACATGCCGTCGCGCTCTTCCTGGGGCTGGGGTGGGTAATGGAAGTCGAAGACGACCTGGAGGATGTCGTCGGAGATGTCGAACGGGATGCCCATGGCACGTGCGATGTCCCAGCCGTGCAGCACCAGTTCCGACAGGGCGACCCGTCCCATGATCTCGGCGGGCAATTCGACGCCGCCGGCCTGGGTCATGCCCTCCCAGGCGTCCGGGTCGTCCCATGACTTCGCGAGGTCGTGCACGTGATGGCGCAGGTCGTCTCGCCACTCCGCCGGCAGGTGGCTTTGGTTTTGGGCCGGATCCGGCGGCGTGGAGGTCAACGGGCCGAAGTCCTTGCGCGCCGCGGCCGCGAACGCCTGCGACAGGCCGTCGACATGGGTCAGCAGCGCGGCGAGGTCCATGCCGGGACATGGTGTCGGGCGGTCCAGATCGGTGTCGGCGATCGTGGCGGTCATCGCGAGTAAGTGATCGGCGGCCGCCGATATCGATCGCGACTGGGTGGTGTCGGTGGGCATGGGACTCCCTCTCGTGGTGTGAGCACTCATCGGGGCTGACCCGCCCGACGCCGGTTTCTCATCGGTGGCGCACCGGATGTGCCCGTACTCTGACCGGGTGACCTCTCCGATTCGCGAGTACACGACCATCAGTCATCCACAACGGAAAACCCGTGTCTGGCATGAGATCCAGGGGGACGGCCGACCCGTCGTCCTGCTGCACGGTGCTTTCTCCGGCGCGTCGTCGTGGGGCGGGCAGGTGCCTGCCCTCGTCGAGGCGGGGTGGAAGGTGTTCTCTCCGGAGCGGCACGGCCATGGCCACAGCCCGGACGTGATGGACGAGTTCCACTATGCGGACATGGCCGAGGAGACGATCGCGTACCTTGACGAGGTCGTCGGCGGCCCCGCCGAGATCGTCGGGTGGAGTGATGGTGCGGTCGTCGGCGTGCTGGTGGCGCTGCGCCGGCCCGATCTGGTCCGTCATCTGGTCCTGATCGGTCAGTATTACAACAGTTCAGGGCGTGCCGTCGGTGGCATTCTCGATGCACTCGACACCGCCGACGACGAGCTGATGGGTTTCTTCGCGGCGGAGTACGCGTCCGAATCCCCGGACGGGGCGGACCATTTCCAGGTCGTGTTCGACAAGACGATGGCGATGATCAACTCCGAGCCCGAGATCGATCTCGGCGATCTGGCGGCGATCACCGCACCGACGCTGGTGATGCAGGGAGATCGAGACGAGGTGACTCTCGAGCACAGCCGCGACGTCGCCGCCGCCATACCGGGAGCCCGGTTGGCCGTGATCCCCGGGACGCACCTCATCCCGATCGAGGCGCCTCAGGCGGTGAATGCGGTGATCGTGCAGTTCTTGAGTGAGGAATGAGCGCGACGCCTTGTCAGTCCTGGGTCATCGCCGTGAAGGCGTCCGCCATCGAGGGGTGGAGTCCGAGTGTCTGATCGAGCCCGGACAGCCGCAAGGGCCGCGTAACCGCGGGATGTTCGGCGACGACGCCGAACCGGCCCCTCGGGGTGATGGCCGCGCGCGCGGCGAGGAGCGCAGCGATGCCGGAGGATGCGAGGAAATCGGTGGCGGTGAGATCGATGATCAGTCCGCGGGGTTGCTCGCTCACCGCTTCCAGAACAGCTGCGCCCAACCGCGGAACGGTGAGCAGATCGATGCTGCCGTGAGCGGTCAGGATGACGAGCTGATCGCGCTTCGTGGAGATCACCGCCAGTGCGCGACCTGCTGAGGAGGCGTCGTGGTCATCGTCGACGACCACCGGTTCGAACCTGTCTGCCTTCATGTAGCGCTCCCTGTCCGCTCGACATCGCCCATCGGTGAGATGGCAGCGCATCGAGATTCGCCTGTGCGGCTACGGCAGTTGGCTTCGCCGGTGCCTTCGGTGTGTCTCTCGGTATGACGTTCGGCGCCGTACGCGATACGGATTGCCACGGGGAAGCCTCATGCGCGCGGGCCGACGGTGGCGGCGTACGCGGCCACCGCCACCACACCGATGAGCAGCAGATACCACCCCGCGGCGTGGTGGAACGCCATCAGATAGAGCGCGGTCAGCGTCGCGGCGCAGACTGCCGCGGCCAGCACGGCCGGGAGCCATCGACCGTCCCGCAAGACGAGTATCGCGGCCTGGCACTGCAGCCCGAGATGGGTGAGCGTCAGGACCGCTCCGGCGCAGCCCGTCCCGACCCACCCGGGCACAGTGCCCAGGTCGTAAAGGGCTGCGGTCGCCGGCGTCGCCAGGACCGCGATCGAGCCCAGCCACGCCCGGATTGTCGGGGACGTGAAACGTGCGAAGTCGCGGTCTGCAGAAGCGCTCTCGCGTCGATCGACGGAACTGTGCATGACTTCTGTCTAACGCACTACGTGCATCGACGGTAGTATGCACAATATTGTCCATATGGACGAGAATGTCCACGAAAAGAGCCCCGGCGGGAGGTCAACGATGGACAGTGAGGGCGAGCCCACCCTGCGGGACCCGGTTCGACGTGCCTACGAGGTGTGTCCGGTCGAAGTGAGCGTCGCCGTTCTCGGCGGCTCCTGGAAGATGACCATCGTCAAGAACCTCCTCGAGGGGCCGATGAGGTACGGCGCTCTGGGGCGGGCGGTCGGTCCGGTGACGCCCCGAGTGCTCACCCGCCAGCTTCGTGAACTCGAAAGCGACGGCATCGTGCAGCGCACCGCCTTCCCGGAGGTCCCGCCCAGGGTCGAGTACTCGCTCACCGACCAGGGGCAGGCGCTGGGCCCGTTCGTGTCGGCGCTCAACGAGTGGGGGAAGAACTACGCGACCGAGGTCATCGAACCGAAAGTCGCTCGGCAGGGGAGCTTGGCGCCGGCACCGTAGTGTTCCGCGGAACACTCGTGACCTCGGGTTGAGGCCTAAGGATTGTCGGTGCTGGGCGATACCTTTCTCCTGTTCCTTTCGTTCGGATCTGGGGGTTGCTGTGGGGGTCAGTGCTTTTCGTTCGATCGGGGACTTTGCGTCGATGTTCGACGATGCGGATCCCGGGTCGTTGTCTGATGAGGTTCTCGAGGCGAGGGTGTTGGGGTATGCCGCGCAGATCACGGCGCTGACTGCGGATTTCCTTGAACTGGTGGGGGAATTGGACGAGCGGGAGTCGTGGTGGGGGCTGGGGATTCATTCACTGGCGCACTGGTTGTCGTGGAAGGCAGGCATTGCACCGCGAACGGCCCATGAGTACCTGAGAGTCGCAAAGGCGATACGAGAATTGCCGGTGATCCGTAAGGCGTTTGGCGAAGGCCGGTTGACGTATTCGAAGGTGCGCGCGTTGACGCGGGTGGCCACGCCGGAGCGTGAGCAGGAGTTGGTGAATCTCGCTCTGTCGTGCACGGCGAGTCAGTTGGATCGGGCGGTGCGGGCGATGGGCCAGATCGATCGTGATCGTGGCGTCGAGGAGGACAACCGGCCGCCGAAGGAGTCGACGGGCCGGTGGAAGTGGAATGCTGACGGGTCGTTGTCGGTGTCGTTGAGGTTGAGTCCGTTGGATGGGGCGCGGTTCCTGGCGGGTGCGGTGCGCGCGGAGTATGAACGCACCCGGACCTGCGGCGATGCGGATCTACCCACCGCCCAGAGTGTTCCGCGGAACACCGAACCGGAGTCGGGTGACGGCGAATTGGAGGTGGTTCCGTCGCGGCGTCGGGATCTGTGGCGGCAGGTGCCGTCGGATGTGGCGCCGGCGGTGGTGGCGATGGCCGACATGGTGCATGACGGGATCGCGATGCCTGATGTCGCGCCGGGTGCGGAGATCCTCATTCATGCCGGTGAGGGGGTGGAGCAGGCTCATCTCGATGATGGTCCGGCGTTGTCTGAGGTCGAGGTGGCCGAGGCTCGGTGCGGTGCGTCGACTCGAGATGTGGTCAGTCGCAGGGTTCCCGGGCAGCCGGGGAAGCTTGCGTTGTTGGGTGTGGGGCGTCGTCGGCGGACGCCGAACAAGGCGTTGGTGCGGGCGTTGTTTGTGCGGGATCGGCGTTGTCAGATGCCGGGGTGTGGTCGGACGCGTCATCTGCATGCTCATCATGTGCGGTGGTGGTCGGTGGGTGGGCGGACGGATCCGGACAATTTGATCTTGTTGTGCGGGTCGTGTCATCGGTCGTTGCATCGGGGTGAGTTCTCGATCACTGCGCACGGTCAGCAACGGTTCACGTTTCACGGCCCCGGCGGGGTCGAGATCGCGGTTGCTCCGCCGACGGTGAGACCCGCTGGGTGGCGGCCCGATTGGCGGGTCGGTGTGGAGGCGACGGTCCCGGTCGGTGGGGGTCGGATGGATCTGGGGTACACCACCGAGGTGCTCTACGCGGTATGGGAATGGAAGGAACGCAACAGTTCTCGCCGGGACCCGGTTGGACGCGGCGGCGTGAGTGCCAGTGTCGGGCAGGGTTTACTTCAGGCCTGAGGGCACGGTCTTGCCGTTGACCGTGACGGTCACCTCACCGGTCGTCGTGTTCTCGGAGATCTCGCCGTGTTCGAAGGTCACCACCTCGAGGTCACCGTCGACTGTCACGTCGCTCGTGGGCACGCCGAGAGGCCCGGCCGAGCCGTTGGTGCCGGTGAGTAGCGGTGTGCCGTCCGGTGCGCGCTCGGTGTTCCATGCGTCCCGGATCTTGCCGGAGGTGACGATGTACCCAGGTGTTGTGGGGTTGCTGTTCTTCGCGATGATCACTCCGCCGCGAAACTGTTGGTACACAACGCCACTCTCGCGGGTTCCGGCGTTGCGATCCCCGGTCAGCGGCTTGCCCAGGGCTGCCCGCTGTGCCTCTGTCGCCGAGCCGTACTTGACGGCGAGCGGACCGGTGAGGGTCACCTCGACGTCGTCCTCACCCATCACCGTCGTCTCGGTGGGCGTGGCATTCTCGGCGACAACCGTTGTCGCCGACGCGCTGGAGGACGAGTCGTCGGTGTCCGAGGTGCCGCAACCGGCGGCGATCAGCGTGACCACGAACAATCCGGCAACGAACTCGGCGCGACGGGATGCCACCTGCTTCATGCGCTCACCCTAGTGTGTGAACAGGCCGGCGGCTCAGCCGTGCCGACGGCGGTACTCTGCCGCGGCACCGGGGTGCAGGGGGACGGATCCGGTGAGAATCAACGATTGTGCGTCGAGGAACTGACTGCCGATCGCCTGAGCCGGCACGAGGTGCGCGGACTCGTCGAGCAGCAGGTCGACGATCGCCGCGGCGGTCGCGTCCGGCACGTCCCGGCGCGCGAGCAGGAGGTTGGCGACCCCGACGGTGGTGACCGCCGGATGCCGGCCGTAGATGTCGGCCGGGATGCGCACGGGCTCGTACGCGGGTCCGAACCGTCGTCGCAGGTCCGCCACCACGCCGCCGAGATCGAGCAGGGCGATCGGTACGCGCGGGTCGGTGAAGGCCGGGGTCGGCAGACCGCCCGCCCACATGACGGCATCGACCGCTCCCGAGGCGAGCGCGGCGCCGGCATCGCGCATCGTCTGCCGGACCGGCCGGATGTCGCGGGTGGGTGCGAGACCGGCCGCGGCGAGAACCCGCTCGGAGAGTCCCGCGGCGCCGGAACCGGGCGCTCCGACACTCACCACCCGCCCGCGCAGGTCGGCGACCGTCGCGATGGGTGCATCGGCGCGGACCGCCACCTGGAAGTAGTTCTCGTACACGCACCCGAGGGCGGTGAGCCGTGGATCGGCGCGCTCGACGGCCGTGTCGCTGAGGCTGAGGGCGAGTTCCGCGGAACCGTCCGCCAGCGCATCGAGGTTCTCGGCGGAGCCGCCGGACTGCCGAGGGTGGACCGGCGGCGCGCCGGATCGGTCGGCCGCCGCCGCGAGGAGGCCGGCGAACTCCCAGAAGAAACCCCCGGACTCTCCCGCCGCGAGCCGGACCGGCGCGCCGCGCTCGGTTCCGCAGGCGGACAGGAGAATCAGCGCACCCAGGCCACAGCCCCCGCGGAGCACGGTCCGCCGATCCACCGGCCCGAGCGCAAACGACATGGTGTCACCTTAGGCCCGCCGCGCGACGACCTCGGCGTCGACGAAGGCCCGACCCTGTTCGCGGTCGAGTGGCGTCTCCGCCTTGTTGCGCAGGACGAACACGTAGACCAGCAGCGACACCGCGATCACCGCGGTGACGTAGGCGATGAACCACGGGACGTGGCCGCCGTTCTTGGCCGCCTGGTAGATCAACGGTGCGGTCCCGCCGAACGCGGAGTTCGCGAGGGCATAACCGAGACCGACTCCCAGGGCCCGCACGTGCGACGGGAAGAGTTCGGCCTTCACGATCGCGTTGATCGAGGTGTAGCCGGTGAGGATCACATAGCCGACGGCGAGCAGGGTCAACGACGCAGCCACCGAGGTGGTCTGGGGCAGATAGGTGATCAGGACGTACGTGTACAGGACACCGCCGACGCCGAAGAAGATCAGGACCGGTTTGCGCCCGACCTTGTCGCTGATCATCCCGCCGATCGGCTGCAACATCATCAGGAACACCAATCCGATGAGGTTGATCCAGGTCCCGGTGCGACCGTGGTCTTCGTACGCCGTCTTGACGATGGCCGGCGCGTTGACGCTGTAGGTGTAGAAGGCGATGGTGCCACCGATGGTGACCAGGAAGCAGACCAGCAGGGGGCGCCAGTAGTGCAGGACGAGTTCACGAATAGATCCGGACTCGGAGTCGGCCCCGCTGCGCACGGCCTCCAACTGTTCCGGGGTGAGCGACTCGTCCATGCTGCGGCGAAGCCAGAAGACGACGACGGCCGCGACGCCGCCGATGAGGAACGCGATGCGCCAACCGAAGTCGGAGATCTGGTCCTTGTCGAGGAACACCTGCATCACGAGCAGGGTCAGCTGTGCCAGCACGTGTCCGCCGATCAGCGTCACGTACTGGAACGACGAGAAGAAGCCGCGACGCTCGCGGGTGGCCGCCTCGGACATGTAGGTGGCCGACGCGCCGTACTCACCGCCGGTGGCGAATCCCTGCACCAATCGACAGAGCACCAGGATGACCGCCGCCCACACGCCGATCGACTCCCGCCCCGGTGTCAGCGCGATGGCCAGGGAGCACGCCGCCATCAACGACACGCTGAAGGTCAGCGCCGCGCGTCGGCCCCGACGGTCGGCGTACCGGCCGAAGAACCAGGAGCCGACCGGCCGCATCAGGAAGGTGACGGCGAAGATGGCGTACACGTAGACGGTCGAGTTCTTGTCGGCCGGATCGAAGAACTGGCTCTCGAAGTACGTCGCGAACACCGTGTAGACGTAGACGTCGTACCACTCGACGAGGTTGCCGGAGGACCCGCGCAAGGTGTTGAGCACGGCGCGGCGGGTGGCTGCGGGCGACGAGCTCGGTGGTGCGCTCCGTGCGTCCGCGGGGTGCCGGGTGGGCGAGTCGGTCATCGGTGTCCTCCAGATCGTCGAACGTGCACCCGACCCGGTCCGGCGTCGGTGCCCCTAACACTGTGAAGGCAGTCACAGGCTTAACCCAAGCCGATCGCGGTTTCCTAACACTCCCTTAGGACTGGTCGTCCGCCGCGGCGCTCGACACCACGTCCGCGGCCGGGATCCAGAGGTCCACCCGAAGTCCCGCCGGTCGTCCGGCACTCACCGTCAGTTCGCCCCCGGCACCCTCGACCAGCGCCCGCGCGATGGACAATCCGAGTCCGGAGCCGGGTCCGCCTCCGGTCGACGCACGGAAGAACCGTTCCGTCACGCGTGGCAACTCGGCCTCCGTCACGCCACGACCGGTGTCGGCGACCCAGATGTGAATCCGCGCTCCCTCCGCCCGGCACCCCAGCTCCACGGTTGCGGCCGGCCCGGCGTAATTGACCGCGTTGCTCAGCAGGACGTCTATCGCGCGGACGAGGTCGTCCTCGTCGAGCGCCGCGATCGTCGTCCGGGTGGGCCCCGACGGCAGGGCGATCGACGCCGACAGTCCGGCGTCGGTGAGCGCACCCGCCCAGAAGTCGTGGCGCTCGACCAGCACGGCGCCGACATCGCAGACGCCGGTGGCGGAGCCGGCGGGCCGCGCCTCGGCGGTGGCCAGGACCAGCAGGTCCTCGACGATGCGGTCGAGCCGATCGATCTCCACCAGGGTCTTCTGATGCGATTCGAGCGCTCGGCCGGTCAGGCCGAGGCCGAGAGTGTCGAGGCGAAATCTGACCGCTGCGAGGGGGTTACGAAGTGCGTGCGCGGTGTCGGCCACCAGGCGGCGCTGGGCGGCTGTGGCGGTCTCGACGTCGTCGGCCATCGCGTCGAAGATGCGGGCCAGCTCGCGAACCTCCGGCGGGCCGGTGGCCCGGTGATCGCGGGGCTCGCTCGGCCTCGGCTCGCTCGCTCCGGGAACACGGTCGATGACCGACGCGCGCAGCGATCGCACCCGTGTCGTCAAGGCGGTGAGCGGGCGAACAGTCCAGCGCGACAGCGCAACAGCGATCACCGACCCCACCACGAGCATCGCGATGGCGCCACCGCCGATCACCGACCAGGTCCGGGCGACGTCGCGTCTGGCCTCCGACGTCGACGCCGCGATGACGACCGCGCCGTCGACCTGGGTGCCCGTGCCGATCGGCATGGCCACCAGTGCCGACGGGGGCGACCAGGGTGTCAATCCCGACGCGATCCGGGTTCGCTGGTTGCGCAACGCCTCGGACACGGCCTCGGCGACCTCCGGCGAGTCGGCGGTGAGCCCGGCCGCGGCCCGCGTCGTACCGGCCCGGTCGACGACCACGACACCTTCGCCATAGAGGTCGCGGTAGCGTTCGACGGCCCGCTGCAGTTCTGGCCCCCGCGTCTCCGGTTCCCGATCGGCGAGGTCGGCGAAATAGGTTGCGGATGCGGTACGACTCTCGGTGAACCGTTGCAGCCGTTCACGACTCACCGTCGTCGCGAGAGGAATGGCCAAGCCGAGAACCACGATCGCCGAATAGGCGACGAGCACGAGCAGCACACGCCGCCACATCGCTCAGGAACCCCAGCGGTAGCCGTACCCGCGGATCGTCTCGATCACGCCGGGCCTCCCGAGCTTCGCCCGGAGTGCGGTCATGTGGACGTCGAGGCTACGGGAGATCGCGACGTGGGCGTCGCCCCAGATCGCATCCATCAACTGTTCGCGGCTCACCGCCTCACCGCGGCGTGTGACCAGGTGCGCGAGCAGTTCGAACTCCTTGGGCGTCGGCGCGACCTCGGCGCCGCCCACGGTGACCAGCCGCGCATCGAGGTCGACCACGATGTCGCCGGTCGTCACCCGTCGCTCCGTGGTGACCGGCGCGTCGGCCACACGCCGACGGGCGGCCACCTCGAGCCGCGCCATCAGCTCGCCGAGCCGCGCCGGTTTGACCACGTAGTCGTCGGCGCCGCCGCGGAGGGCCCGCACGACCGACCGCTCGTCCTGTCGCGCGGTGAGCACCACGACCGGGATGTCGCTGACGGTCCGCAACCGGCGCAGTACGGTCAGTCCGTCCTCGTCGGGTAGGCCGAGGTCCAGTAGGGCGAGGTCGAACCCGCGGTGACCGAGGAGGAGGTCGGCACCGCGTCGCATTCGCCGGGGCTCGTGTCCGATCTCGATCAGGGCGTCGACGAGGGCGTCACCGACCCCGTCGTCGTCCTCCACCACCGCGATACGCATCGGGTCCACGGTACGACAGCGATACCCGGAAGCTCGCGTAGCCGGTGTCGCCTGGTCGTGTAGGTGGGGTAGTCCCTTACGTGCGCTCACGGTGGTGCTGCGCAGAAGAGTGAGTTACGGATGCACGCGTATCCACCAGATCGCTCACAAGGGGGCACCATGACATCGAATCGCTCGACACTCCGAACCCGTCGCATCGCGGGCACAGCCGCGGCGGCGTTGGGAACGCTCGCCGCGTCCACACTCATCGCGGCCCCGGCGCACGCGATCGGTCAGATCGACATCAGCCCGGGATTCGCGGGGCGATACGGAACCGGGTGTACGTACACCCTCACCGTGCCGGCCCAATCGGGAGGTTACGTCTACTTCCTCGACAACGGCACGATCATCAAAGGGGGCGCCCAAGCCGTCGTCGGCGGGGTCGCAACGCTGGACTGGACGCCGACCAGCCTGGGTGGGCATCAGCTCAGGGCACGCGAGGTTCCGTCAGGCGTCCTGTCGGTACCGAAGAATGTTACCGTCGGTCAGGGCCTGGACCTGGGCAGCTCCTGCCTCGCCTTTTGACGTCCTCGGGCCGTCTCCGGACACCCGATGCCGGTGGTGAACCCGTGTCTCACGACTTCGACGACGACGCGGTCCGGTATGCGCTGGACCGCCTGCCGCTGCCGTACTCCGAGGCATTGCGATTACGGACTGCCGGTATCGGCGACTCGGTCATCGCCGACATCCTCGGGGTGGACCCAACAGCGCTGCCCGGGATGTTCGAGATCGCCGAGGCCAAGTTGGACGCAATCCTGCGTCGCCGAGAACGTTGAGGATCACGCGGCGGGCAGATCGACGAACGCGCCGGGGCACTCGCCGTCAAGGGCCTTGCGAACCAGAGCGATCATCGTCGGGTTCTTCGGCTCGTCGACGTGCGCACCCCCATCGATGCGATCGACGACACAGACTCCGCCGTCGAGCATTCTGTCTCTCCCTCCATGGACCACTTCGTCGTCGGCCACCGTCCGGAGCGTGGTGTAACCGACCGTCCCCGGAGTGTCGTCGCCATGATTGAGCTTCGCGAGGAATGCACTGTAGGGACACATCTCTCCTCCGAGATGGGTGGGTAGAACGCACGTCGGGAGCCATCCGTACTGACCGGTGCCCATCGATACATAGTTGCCGATCTGCGCAACCCCGCCGAGGTGCTTGATGTAGTGGCGCGCGGACAACCCGCCCATGCTGTGTGCGACGAGATCGATCCTCATGCCTGCCGACTCGGCTCGGGCGGCGTCGACGGTCCGCGCTATGACCCGGGCGTTGACGGTGTTGGAGTCGCCCGGCAGCTCGACTGTGTAGACCGGGTGTCCGTCAGACTGCAAAGCAACACGAAGTGGGAGAAAATCCTGTTGTCGGGGCGGCAGCAATCGTGAAGCGGTCCACCCGTGCACCAGAATCACCGGATTCCGCGCGGGCTGGGGTATGGCGGTCGCGTACATCGGTGCCGCGGTCGGGATTCCGACCGTTGCGGTGGCTGCGGCTGAAAGAATGGCAACTGCAATAACTTTCGCCCTCATTGTGCGTCCTTCGGGTCATGGTCTCGATCCGCCGCTCAATTTCGGATTATATTAGACGGCTGGCTGCTGATCGGTCTTCGAGAGAATGTCATTTGGTGAGTCGAGTTATTCGAATTCGTTGTATTCCGGTACGAATGCGAAACCGAGTGCATCTAGAATTCCATCATGGAGAACTGGCCGATGACCGGGCGCGCTGAGGAGCTCGCCGCGGCATCGGACGCTGTCCTGGGCGGTGGCATCGTCATCTCTGGCGCCGCGGGCGTGGGTAAGAGTCGCCTCGCCCAGGCGATCCTGGACGTGGCGCGGAACGACGGTCGGCATGGTCGGCATCTGACGGCCACCGAGTCCGCCCGCTCGGTGCCCCTGGGGATATTCGCCGAGTACGTCACGGGCTCCGGCGATGACCCGCTCGCTCGTATCAGCACCGTCCTGCGCGTGGTGGCGGGCGGAAGTGACCGCGCGCCGCTTGTCGTGATCGACGACGCCCACCTTCTCGATGATCAGTCTGCGCTCGTCGTCCACCACATGGTTCTGCGCGGCATCGCGTCTGTTGTCCTCACCGTTCGGACCGGCGCCCGAGCTCCGGACACGATCCGCGCGCTGTGGAAGAGCAATGCGCTGGCCAGGCTGGAGTTACAACCTCTGTCGCGGTGGGAGACAGTCGACTTACTCGAGCAGGTCTTGGACGGCGCGATCGAGTCCGCCACCGCCGAACGCTTGTGGCATTACACGCGCGGCAATGTCCTGTACCTGCGTCAACTCGTATCCGACGAATTGGCAACCGGTCATCTGGTCCAGCGGTCGTCGGTCTGGATGTGGGACCGCACCCCGATGGTCTCGCAGACGCTGTTCGAACTCGTCGACGCCGGCATCGGCCGACAGCCAGACAACGTTGTCACCGTCATAGACGTCCTTGCGGTGGCCGAACCTCTCGACCTTGCGACCGTGCGGGGTGTCGTCGGCAGTACGGCCGTCGAGCAAGCCGAGGCTGCCGGCCTCATCGCCGTCGACACGGACGCCGTCCACCCGATCGTCCGGCTGGCGCACCCGATGTATGGGGAAGCACGGAGGTACCGCGCACCCACGCTCCGATTGCGCAGGCTCCGAAGCGCGGTGCTCGCCGCGCTGCCGGACAACCGCCCGTTCAATGATGTCGAACTCGTTCGCCGTGCCGTGTTGACAGTGGAGTCGGATACCACCCCTGACCCGGCGGCACTCGTAGACGCGGCAAACGCGGCGATTCGACAGATGGACCCGGCGACCGGGGAACGCCTTGCGCGGGCTGCCGTTCACGGTGGCGGAGGTGTTGCCGCACAGACCGTTCTGATGAATGCCCTGGCAAATGGTGAACGGCTCGAGCTCGCACTCGAAGTCAACGACGAGCTGATCGCGACCGCGACGACACACGTTGACCGAGTTGTGTTCGGCCTCATACGTGTTGGGATCTTCCTACGCCAGAACAACCGTACGGGGGCCGGGCAGATCCGTGACTTACGGCAAGCTGCAGCGGCGTGTGGGATGACCGAGATCTATGACTGTCTTCTGGCAGCGGTCCTGTCGCTGGAGAACGACTTCGAATCAGCTGCGCGGGTCGCTCTCGCCGGTTTGTCCGGGCACGAAGAGCTTCCTCCGTCCGCCGAGTTCATCGGAAGGTTCGGGCTGGTGACGGCATGCGGTGAACTCGGTCGGATCGCGCTGGTCCGCGAGCACGCGGACCGTGGTCATCTGCTCGCAAATACCTCGCCGATAACGGCGAGCGCTCATTGGTCCTTCGCCGCTTGTCACGCGATGACCCTCTTGTTCGCAGGTCTGATAGACGAAGCAGCAGGCCTCGCAACGCTGTTCGAAGACGAGTCGATGGACCATCCGCTCGCTCGTTCGTACCGCGCCACCTTCTCCGGTCTGCTGGCATTGTCCAGAGGCGAACTCCGGTTCGCCCGCAAACTTCTCGGGGAGGCAGGTGCTCTCGTCGACAATCAGCTGCTCCGCTCGTGCATCGACTTCGCAATGGCGACCGCCCAGGGCATCGCGGGTGATGCCGTAAGGGCGGAGGAGGCACTCTCGCGGGTGCCCGCTGACGATCCGGCGCGGGACGCGTTGACCTACGCGGTCACAGCCGCGGCCTGGACTCGGGCTGCCAGCGGGCTGGTCGGCGAAGCCATCGACATCACGCGTGCGGGCGCGCGCGATGCGCGGGAACTCCCGGCACCGGCTCGAGAAGTGATGTGGCTTCAGACCGCAACCCAATTCGGCGACCCATTCAACGCGGACCGTCTTGCCGCACTCGCTTGCGAGGTCGAGGGCCCGCGTGTGATTGCCGCTGCGGCCCACGCCGGCGCGTTACGAGTCAGCAACGCTGACGGCCTCATGGCGGCGGCACGAATGTACGAGGCGTTCGGGGACCTCGTGGCTGCCGGCGATGCAGCGGCACAGGCTGCGGTCGTATACCGGGGCGGTGGACGACGCGGTTCCGCGATGACGGCGACTGCGTTCTCACGTGGGCTGGCGACGAGAACCGGGGCGGACACCCCGGCCTTGCGGACCAATCAACTGTCTGTGCCGTTGACCGCTCGGCAACGAGAGGTCATCACCCTTGCGGGACGGGGAATGACCAACCGCGAGATCGCAGACCGGTTGACGATGTCGATACGAACCGTTGAAGGTCACTTCTTCCGGGCAAGCCAGAGCGCGGGTGTCAACAGTCGCGAGGCCCTGATCGGTCTGCTGCTCCACCCAGGGGAGTGTTCCGCGGAACACTCGTGACCTCACCCCTCGAGTAGTCGACTACTCGTGCCAACACAGGTCTCGCGGCGCATCGTTGGTGAATGTCGGTCGAGTCGGTCACGCGGAACCGCATGCGCTACGCACCCATACTTGCGTGCGGCGTGTACGGGCGGCATCAACGAACGACTTGTCCGCTATCCGTACCCACTTGCGCAGAACGTCTTCACCGTCACAGCGGCAGGCACCGGGAGTCCTCGGGTCGAACCGGTGCCGTCTGACACGGTCGACAGTGGTGGGAGCCGACAAGAACCGGTCGGAGACGGCATGCGCGGCCGGCGGCCGCTCGCCCGGGGCACGCAACGCAGGGTGTCACGCTCGTTGCCGTGGCCATGGCGATGATCGCCACGACTGCCGCAGCACTGTCCGTGCGCGGTCGGCGCGTGCGTCGGCTGTCAAAGCGTGGTTCGTCGCCTGCCGTCCATGTCGAGCTTCGCACGCACCCCGAACCGCGGTGCTCGAATGTCGAACGTCCGTCCTCGCCTGAAGTGGTCACGCACGCCGTCCATGTCAGGTCTCGACCGACGCGGTCACTGCCCGGTCATCGATGTCTATCTCGACGGTCTGCCCGTGGGTGCGGTCGGGATCGAGCTCACCGGAACACGCGATCTCTCCGGGGTGCAGTTGCTGATCGACAACGCGTTTCTCACGGGGATCAGGTGCGGTGAATGTACCGCCGAACTGAGCATGTCGATTCAAGGATTCTCTGTCGCGCGTCATCGGCAGAGGTTCGACATCCGTGAGAGCCTCACCCTGCGTCGGCCGCGGCCACTCGTTCCCGAACGGGTCAGAGCACGATCTGCCGATTCACGTCCTTGTAGAGCAGGTACCGGAAGTTCGACGGCCCGCCGGCGTAGCAGGCCTGCGGGCAGAAGGCGCGCAGGGACATGTAGTCGCCCTCCTGGACCTCCACCCAGTCCTCGTTGAGCCGGTAGACGGCTTTGCCTTCCAGGACGTAGAGGCCGTGTTCCATGACGTGGGTCTCGGCGAACGGGATCGACGCACCGGGCTCGAAGGTCACGATGTTGACGTGCATGTCGTAGGCGAGGTCCTGGGGGTCGAGCATTCTCGTTGTGCGCCAGGCGCCGTCGGTGTCGGGCATTGGGGAGGGCTCGATGTCGCGCTCGTTGCCGAACTGCGGCGACGGCTCGTGACCCGCGATGGGCTCGTAGCGCTTGCGAATCCAGTGGAAGGATGCGGGGACGTCGCCGCGATTGTGCGCCGACCACGGGGTACCTGCGGGCAGATAGCCGAATCCGCCGTCGGTCAGTGTGTGGTCCTCGCCCGCGACCGTCACGGTCAGCGCGCCGGCGGTGACGAAGAGGAAGCCCTCGACCGCCGACTGTGGTTCCGGCGCATCTGATCCGCCGCCCGGGGCGACCTCGACGATCGTCTGCGCGAAGGTCTGCGCACCGCCGGGCACCGGTCGGTTGAGCACCCATGCGCGGGTGTCGGTCCACTCCGGGAAGACCGACGTGACGATGTCACGGAGCACACCGCGCGGGATCACCGTGTACGCCTCGGTGACGACCGCGCGGTCGCTCAGCAGGTCGGTCTGCGGCGGGAGTCCACCGGCGGGGGTGTAGTACGGCGTCGTGTTCATCGGGTTGTCCTCTGTGAGTGGGGGAGTGCGATCTCGCGCACCTTCGCGATGGGCAGGTCGGTCGTGGTCTCGACCTCGTCGACGGTCAGCGCGCCGCACAGTTCGCCGCGTCGGATGAAACCGGCGAGTGCGCGGGCCGTCGCGGGCTCGTCGAGTACCGACGACTCGATCCGATGCGCGTAGTTGCGCAAACGTACTGCGGCGGAGTCGAATCCGTCACGGTAGAAGGCGTACGTCGCCAGGAAGCGCGTGACCAGTTGAGCGGGGTGTAGATCCCAACCCTGGTAGAAGCCGCGTTCGAGATGGCGGCGGACCAGCCGCGCGTGCAACGCCCAGCCGGCTTCGACGGCATCTGGGTCGCCGACCGGGAGGATGTTCGTCGATCCGTCCGACAGCCGCACGCCGGTGCCCGCCGCCGCGAGTTGCATCACGGCCTTCGCGTGGTCGGCGGCCGGATGTTCCATCGACTGATAGGCCGCGGCGATACCGAGGGACGCCGAGTAGTCGTAGGTCCCGTAGTGCAGAGCGGTCACCCGACCCTCGCCGGCGTGGATCATCGGCGCGACGGCCGCCGTGCCGTCGACGCCCATGACCGCCTGGGGGGTCTCCACCTGGATCTCGAAACCGATACGGCCGTCGGGCAGTCCGTGAACTCGCTCGAGTTCGCGGGCGACGCCGACCATCGCGACGACCTGATCGGTCGAGGTGACCTTCGGCAGCGTCAGCGTCAATCCCGGCGGGAGGTCGCCGGTCTCCGCCAGACCGGCGACGAACAGGTCGAGGGTGCGCAGGCCACGGGCTCGGACGTCGGCCTCGAAGCACTTGAAACGGATGCCGAGGAACGGCGGCGAGGCGTCGCCGGCCTCCCGGATCGCGGCGACGGCGGCGGCGACCGCCGCGTCCTCCTCGTCGTCGGAGCGGACGCCGTAGCCGTCTTCGAAGTCGATACGGAGGTCCTCGACGGGCTCGGTGCGCAGCTTGCCCTTTACCAGATCCGCGAGTGCGGATGCGGCCGAGTCGGTGTGGGCGACGGTCGAGCGGGCGATGGCGGCGAGGCCGCCGTGATCGGCAGCCGTGTCCAGCGCCGCCCGTCCCCAGTCCCGGGCCAGATCCGCTGAGTACCGGTCGGCGGGGACGTAGACCGTGTGGACCGGCTGCCGGCTCCCGTCGTCGCCCGGATACCGATCGGACAGGACGGCGTCTGCCGGTGCGAGGGTGGCCTCGACCTCGGCGAGGAAGGCCGCACCGAGGCGGCCGGGTTGCACACTCACGAGGCGCCCCCTAATGACGATTGGTGGAAAAAGAATTCCGCAGGGCGGAGTTTACTGCAGATCGGGTGCCTGCCACCACTCCTGGAGCGGAATGCCTGCCGATTGTGGTTTCACATGATGGAACGTAGCGTGATGTCGGACTGTGGAGGTGGCGATGGCGGGGAACTCGGGCGGTGTGCAGTCCGTCGAGCGGGCATTCGAGCTGCTCGAACTCATCGGGCGCGCCGGCGGCGAGTGTTCCCTGAGTCATCTGTCGGCGGAATCGCCGCTGCCGCCCCCCACCATTCACCGGCTGCTGCGGACGCTCGTGGGGATCGGCTACGTCCGGCAACTCCCGAATCGGTCATACGCCCTGGGCCCCCGGCTCATCCGGCTCGGTGAGGTGGCCAATCGGCAGCTCGGCGCAGTCGCCGCGCCCGTCCTCGCCTCGCTGGTCGGCGAGCTCAGCGAGACCGCGAGTCTCGCGGTGCTCGACGGGGACATGGTCATCTACGTGGCTCAGGTCCCGTCGCCGCACAGCATGCGGACCAACAACGAGGTCGGCCGTCGGGTGACGATGCACAACACCGCGGTGGGCAAGGCCGTCCTCGCTGAACTCGACGACGCGCGCATCCTCAAACACGTCACCCAGGCCGGGCTCACCGCGGCCACCGAGTGGAGTGTGACGTCGCTGTCCGGCGTGTTCGCCGCCGTCGAGCAGGTGCGCGCGGACGGCGTCGCCACGGACGAACAAGAACACGAGGTCGGGGTCTGCGGCATGGCGGTCGCGGTCCCCGGTGCTCCCACGCCGATGGCGGTCGGCATCTCGGGGCCGGTGGCCCGATTCGACGATGACCTGCGTACCCGTGCGGTCGGGGCGCTGCGCACGGCGGCCGGGACCGTGTCCGAGGCGCTCATCGGGTCCAGGGAGACCTAGATCCGGGACGTAGGTCAGATGGTGAGCTTCGTCGGTGTCGTGCGGTTCGCGCCGTCGCCGCTGGAGCCGTCGCCGATCTGACCGTCGTTGTTGAATCCCCAGCAGTACACCGACGCCGCCGACATCGCGCACGACGTCCCGTTGCCTGTCGAGATCGACGTGACGTCGGTCAGTGTCGAGACCTCGCGGGGGATCTTCACCGAACCGCCGGAGGAGCCGAGCTGGCTGCGGTCGTCGTCGCCCCAGCAGAAGGCCCGGTCGTCGGAGACCGCGCAGGTAGTGCCCCAGTCGGTGGAGATGGCCGAGACCCCGCTCAGGTTGCTGACCTTGACCGGTGCCTGACGGGTCTCGCTGGTGCCGTCGCCGATCTGACCGTAGGCGTTGGAGCCCCAGCACCAGGCGTCGCCGCCGGCGACCGCGCAGGTCGTCTGGAAATAGGTGCTGGTGTTGGTGTTCGGGTCGTCGTCATCGGATGCCTCGTGATAGCCGCCGATGGCGATGTCGGTGACGTCGGTCAGTGTGCCGACCTTGACCGGTGCCGAGCGTGCCGTCGTGCTTCCGTCGCCGATCTGCCCGTTGTCGTTGGCGCCCCAGCAGAACGCCGACCCGTCCGACACGGCGCAGGTGGTGCCGTAGGCGGTCGCGATGTCGGTGACGACGCCGAGCCCGGGAACCTTCGTCGGGGCCGACACCGGGTCGGTGCCGCCGCCGGTGCCGAGCTGGCCGTACTCGTTGTTGCCCCAGCAATAGGCGTCGGTGCCGGCGACCGCGCAGGTGGTGCCCCACCCGGTGGAGATCGCCTTGACGTCGGAGATGGTGCCGACCTTCGTCGCGGCGTCCACCGTCGATCCGCTGGTGCCGTTGCCGACTTCGCCGTAGTGGTTGTTACCCCAGCAGAAGGCATCGCCGGCCGCGATGGCGCAGGCCGTCGCGACGTAGGCGTTCTCGCCGGTGAGGTAGCCGCCGGTGGCGACCGCGGTGGCGTTCGAGACGCCGGTCACCGGGACCGGGCGGGTGTGCGGCGTCGTGGTGCCGTCGCCGAGCTGACCCGTGTCGTTGTCGCCCCAACAGTGCACGCTGCCGGTGACCACGGCACAGCTGCTGCCGAAGTTGGTGGTCACCACCGGCTGCGCGACGGTGGCCTTCTCCGGGTCGTCGACGGTGCTGCCGATGACGGCCAGCCCGACGACGGCCGCGACCACGAGCAGCAGCACGGCGCCGAGCACGCCGGCGATGATCAGCCCGGTCCGCTTTTTCTTTGCCGGCGGGACCGGCGGCATGCCCGGGTATCCGGGTTGGGGTTGGCCGGGTTGCGCGTGCGGGCCCGAGAGGTGGGGCGCCGAGGAGTACATCGGCTGCGGTCCCGACGGTTTGTTCATCAGTGGCTGCGGCCCCGACGGCCCGGTCATCGTCGCCTGCGGAGGAGGCGTGTACTGGCCGTGGGGTGGGCCGAAGTGCTGCTGGGGTCCCGAGGGGTGCCCGGCGGACGGGCCGCCGGTGCCGCCGCCGACGAGGGTGGGCGGTGGCACCGAGCCGGCGACCATCGTGTTTCCCTGCGCCGCAGGCGAATCGAGAGCGGACTTCAGCGCGGCCGCGAAGCTGCGGCAGTCGGGGTAGCGGGCCGCGGGGTTCTTCGACAACGCGCGCTGGAACACCGGGTCGAGGTGGGCGAGGTCGCCGCGCAGCTGGCCGATGTGGGGGACCGGACGCTGGATGTGTCCCAGCATCACCGAGGGCTCGGACTGCCCGACGAAGGGAGGCTGTCCCGCGAGCAGGGCGTACGCGGTGCAGGCCAGTGAGTACTGGTCCGACCGCGCCGTGGCGTCGGCGCCCTCGAGTGTCTCCGGGGCCGAGAAGGCGACCGTCCCGATGAAGGAATGGGTGCCGGTCAGGTTGGCCGAGCCGGCGAGTTTGGCGATGCCGAAGTCGAGCACCAGGGCGCGTTCGACGACGCTCGTCGCCGGGTCTCGCGTGACGAGGATGTTGGCGGGCTTGATGTCGCGGTGCACCACGTGGTGGCGGTGCGCGTAGTCGAGGGCGTCGGCGACCTGGGTGACGACCGTGGACACCTCGGCCGGCGTCAGGCGCTCCTCGGTGAGGTCCTTGCCGTCGACGTAGCTCATCGAGAACCACGGCGAGCCGTCGGAGATCCCGTACTGATGGATGGTGATGATGCTGCGATGGTCGAGTTTCGCGGTGGTGCGTGCTTCGTTGGTGAAGCGCTGGTTGAAGCCGGGCTGCGCACTGACCGCCGTGGAGATGACCTTCAGGGCCTCGCGCCGTTCCAGCTGCAGGTTCTCGACGAGGTACACCTCGCCCATACCGCCCGCGCCGAGCTGAGAGACCACGCGATAACCGGCGATGTGGGTGCCGGGACTCAACGGCACGGCGTCACCTCTTCCTGGACTTGGCGCCCGACGGGTTTCCAAATGACTGCTCTCGCAGACGTATGCAGGGACGATACCGAAACCGGAGGGGCCCGGGGCACCCTTCAACCGGATGACGGGACCGTCGTCAGAACGTGACCTGCGTGGGGGTCGGACGGTCGTCGGTGCCGCCGACGCCGAGCTGCCCGGTGGCGTTGAAACCCCAGCACCAGAGGTACGACGACGCGAGCGCGCACGAGGTCCGCTCGCCGGCGGATACCGCACTCACATCGGACAATTCGTTCACGCGGGTGGGCGCCGGACGGTCGGTCAGCGTGCCGTCGCCGACCGATCCCCAGGCGTTGGCGCCCCAGCAGTACGCGACGCCCCCGGCGAGTGCGCAAGTGGTGTTCGACGTGCCCGTGCTGATGGACTCGACCTCGCTGAGGCCGGTCACCGGCGTCGCCGTGCGGCGCCCGTAGGTGCTGCCGTCGCCGAGCTGCCCGAAGTCGTTGTTGCCCCAGCAATACGCGCTCGCCCCGGCGACCGCGCAGGCGGTGGCGGCGCCGGCGGAGACCGAGGTCGCACCGTCCAGGTCGGCCACCCGGGTCGGGCGGGCCCGGTTGGTGGTCGTGCCGTCGCCGACCTGCCCGTTGTCGTTGAGTCCCCAGCAGTAGGCGTCGCCCGCGGCGACGGCGCAGGCGAAGTTCACGCCGACGCTGATCGCGGTCACGTCGTCGAGGCCGCCGACGCGGACCGGTCGGTACTGATTGGCGGTGGAGCCGTCGCCGAGCTGGTCGAAGTCGTTGGTGCCCCAGCAGTACGCCGCGCCCGCCGAGATCGCGCAGGTGGCCCAGTTGGCGGTCGATATGGCGGTGACGTCGGCGAGGTCGGCGACCCGGGTCGGCGTCAGGCGCGCGTCGGTCGTGCCGTCGCCGACCTGCCCGTAGTCGTTGTTGCCCCAGCAGTAGGCGACGCCCTCGGCGATCGCGCAGCTGTTGGGGCCACCGGTGCTGATGGCGGTGACGCCGCTGAGATCGGCGACCCGCGTGGGTGTCTGGCGCGTGTCGGTCGTGCCGTCGCCGATCTGGCCGGCGGCGTTGTCGCCCCAGCAGTACGCGGTCCCGTCGCGAATCGAACACGTGGTACCGAGACCGGCGCTGAGCTGCGCCTGGGCGTCCGTGGCCGCGAGGGGCGACGACCCGGCATCGGTGGTGGCCCCGTCGTCAGAGCCGCCGAGGGTGACGACGCCGATGGCGACCACGGCCGCGAGGACCGCGACCGCGACGACCGCGGCCAGCGCGAGCGGCCACCGGCGCCGGCGCGCCGTTGTCCGCGCCGGAGGTGTCGGGGGCGGGGGAGTGGGAGGTGCCAGGGCGGGCGTGGGGGTGGAGCCCCAGGCCAGGGTCGGATCCGCCGGCGATCGCGGCGGGATGACCTGCGTCGCCGGGAGGGGAGCGCGTGGTCGGTCGTCGGCGCCGGCCCGTTCGAGCGCGGCGTGCAGATCCGCGGCGAACGCGCGGCAGGTGGGATACCGGTCGAGCGGGCCGCGCGCGAGCGCACGGTCGAAGACGGGGTCGAGCGCGGCGAGCCCGGGTCGATGGGTGCTGATCGGCGCCGGCCGCGTCGTGAGCTTCGCGACGATGTGGCGCGTCTGCGTGTCGGCGTCGAACGGGGTTGTGCCGGATAGCAATTCGTAGGCCGTGCAGGCCAGGGCGTACTGATCCGACGCGGGGCCCGCCGGTTTGCCGTCGAGGATCTCCGGCGCCGCGTAGACGAGGGTCCCCACGAACGACGACGGCGCGGTCAACGTGGTGGCGGTGGTGAGTTTCGCGATCCCGAAGTCGAGCACCACCACGCGGTCGAGGGCGTCGTCCATCGCGCGTCGCGTGACCATGATGTTGCCGGGTTTGATGTCGCGATGGATCACGCCGTGCTCGTGTGCGTAGTCGAGCGCGTCGGCGACCCGGGAGACGACGGTCGCCACCTCGTCCGGGCGGAGCGAGGCGCGGCGGAGGTCGCGCCCGTCGAGGTGGGTCATCGTGAACCAGGGGTCGCCGTCGGTGACGCCGTAGTGATAGATCGTCACGATGGCGGGGTGGTCGAGCGCCGCCGCGGTCTGCGCCTCGCGGCTGAACCTCCGCGCGAACTCCTCGTCGACGGTCTCGGCGATCGAGATCACCTTCAGGGCCTCGCGCCGACGCAGTTGGGGGTTCTCGACCAGATAGACGGTGCCCATTCCACCGCTGCCCAACCGCGTGATCACCGGGTAGCCGGCGACCTCGACTGGCTGGGCGGCCATGGGCGTCTCCTGGTGGCGTGACCTGTGTTGCGACGACGATAGCCCCTCGCACGGCCGTCCTGCCCTGACACGGCACTTGTTCATCCGAACGACATGGCACAATGCTCGACGTGGCAAACAAATCTGGCGCTGAAACATCCACCCCCGGCGAAGCGGGTGCCGGCACCGGCCGAGTCGTGAAATCCGATGGCCGCAAGAAGCACTACGTCGACAACGGCTGGCCGCAGGACGACAACGGCGACGCCGCCGAGCATGCCGTCTCCGAACTCGCGACCCACATCTCCGGTGCGCTGTCGCCGTTCGGCGACACCGAGTTCCCGCTTCCGGTCGACGAGCTGCCGTTCGTGCAGTCGAAGACCGTCGTCAACCGCTGACGTCGATGCCCACCGGAGGCGACGGCGGCTCCCGGCTGAGCCACCTCGACGCCTCCGGGTCGGCCCGCATGGTCGACGTCGGGGCCAAGCCGTCGACGAAGCGTCGCGCTGTCGCCGCCGGCACGTTCCACACCACCGCCGAGGTGATCGGCCTCCTCAGTGAGTCGAGGCTGCCCAAGGGGGATGTGCTCGCCACGGCGCGCATCGCCGGGATCATGGCGGCCAAGCGGACCGACGAGCTGATTCCGCTGTGCCACCAGTTGGCGTTGTCGTCGGTGGAGGTCGACTTCGCGATCGGTGCCGAGACGATCGAGGTGACCGCGACCGTGGCCACCTCCGGTCAGACGGGCGTCGAGATGGAAGCGCTGACCGCGGTCGCCGTCGCCGGCCTGACACTGCACGACATGGTCAAGGCCGTGGACCGACGCGCGCAGATGGACGGTATCCGCCTCCTCGCCAAGACCGGAGGCAAGTCGGGCGACTGGTACCGCGACCCGGCTGACCCGGCCGATGACTGATCCGGGAACACCACGCGTCGCGCGTGTCGTCGTCGCGTCGAACCGCGCCAGCAGCGGTGTCTACGCAGACCGGTCCGGCCCGATCATCGAGGCGTGGCTGAGCGAGCAGGGGTTTCGGGTCGACGAGTGCGACGTCGTGGCCGACGGCCCACCGGTCGGCGATGCCGTCCGCGCCGCGATCTATGCCGAGGTCGACCTCGTGATCACCACGGGGGGAACAGGTCTGACGCCCACCGACCGGACTCCGGAACAGACCCGGCCGCTCCTCGACTTCGAGATCCCGGGTCTGGCCGCCGAGATCCGGTCGGCCGGGCTGCCGAAGGTGCCGACCGCCGTCCTCTCCCGCGGGCTCGCCGGGGTGGCCGGCACGACGCTCGTCGTGAACCTGCCCGGTTCGACGGGCGGGGTCCGCGACGGGCTGGGCGTGCTCGCCGGCGTCGTCCACCATGCACTCGATCAGATCCGCGGAGGCGACCACCGATGACCGGAGATGCCGGCACCCGCGTGGTGCACACCGCTGTCGTCGACGAGCCGATCACGCTGGCAGACCACGAGGCGATGGTCGCCGCTGCCGCCGAGGGCAAAGCCGGGGCGGTGGTCGGCTTCGTGGGCGCCGTCCGTGACCACGACGGCGGGCGAAAGGTGACCGCCCTGCACTACTCCGGGCATCCCACCGCGACGAAGGTGCTGGCCGACGTCGTCGAGGAGGTCTCCGCGGTCGACGGCGTGCGGGCGGTCGCCGTCTCCCACCGGGTCGGCGACCTCGCGATCGGCGACATCGCCTTCGTGGTCGCGGTGGCCGCCGACCATCGTCGGGCGGCGTTCGAGACCTGCTCGCGTCTCGTCGACGAGGTCAAGTCCCGGCTGCCGGTCTGGAAGCACCAGTTCTTCGACGACGGCACCGACGAGTGGGTCAATTCGGCATAGACCCGCTGGTTGAGCCGACCCCCCGCTGGTCGAGCCTGACCCCCGCTGGTCGAGCCGACCCCCGCTGGTTGAGCTTGTCGAAACCCCATTGGAAAAGGGCCCCGCACGGATGATTCATCGTGCGGGGCCCTTCGTCTGTGTCCCGGATCAGGGGTTGGGCAGCAGGTGCTTGTTGTCGTTGAACAACTTGATCTGGTCCTGGTTCAGCGAGACACCGCTGTCCTTGGCCGCCTGCCAGAGGTTCTTGATCTCGGGGCTGACGCCGGCCTCGGTGAGGGCGTCGGTGACCTGCTTGGCGACGTCGTCGGTCGTCTTGGCCAGGTCGACGCTGCCGTTGCCGCCGGGGAGCACCGGGGCGATCTCACGCGGGGTGTCGGTCGGCGCGCTGCGCGGGGTCGAACCCGAGAGACCGGTGCCGCAGGTGGGCCAGGCGCCCTTGCCCTGCGATCCGAGCACGCGCTCGGCGACGACGATCTGCTCCTCGCGGGAGGCCTGGTCTGCGGTCGGGGCGAACTCGCCGCCGCCGTGGCCGGTCCAGGTGCTCGGCGAGAACTGCAGGCCGCCGTGGTAACCGTTGCCGGTCGCGATGGCCCAGTTGCCACCGGATTCGCACTGCGCGACCTGGTTCCACTCGGCGTCGGTGGCCGCATTGGCGGTACCGGTGCCCAGGAGGGCTGCTCCGCCGCCGAGGACTGCGCCGGTGAGGGCGACCTTCGTGATGGTCTTGGCGGCCGTGCTGGTCGTCTGCTTGCGATGACGTCCGGACATGTATGTGTTTCCTCTCTCCACGCGCCTACGAAGTCAGCTGTCGGGTTCGAGCGAGAGGTGCTCGGCCCCGGTCGTCGCGGTGGTCGCCGCGTCTTCCGGGACTTAACCCCGAGGACACCTGGTGTGGTGTCCGGTCTCAGGGGATGAGGTTGGGTCCCCCGTCCTCGTTCCTAGATTGCTTGTCGTTCCCACCGGCGGAACGAGGCTCGGCGCGGCCGGTGGGACGTTATGTCTTGGTTGCTGTGTCGTGACCTCCGAGGAGGACGCTTCGTACAGTACGTCGTTCGTTGGACTGAATCACCTGGCTGAACGCAAGCGATTTTCGGCCCGGATCCGGGTCTTCCGACCCACTTTGGGCGTCATCCCAGTTCAACGGGTTAGTGGCCGTCCCGTGCCCATCCTGTTACTCCACCGTTATGTGACAAAGGTCACAAGCCCGGTGTGGCGTCAGCCACCGGCAAACGGCGGGAGAACGTCGAGTGTCGTGCACGTGCCGAGTGCGCGCGTCCGATCGGAGAACGCGATCTCGTCGCGCAGATACGAGCAGCGTTCGAGAACCGTGGCGAGGGAGGGGTTTCCGGCGGCGAGGGTCTCTTCCAGGACGCGGAGGGTGGTCGTCGGGTCGATCTCGACGACTCTCTCCTCGGCGCCGGCCGCGGCGCGCGCGGCGGCGAAGAATCGGACTGTGAGCTGCATCGGACGCGAGCCTAGCCGCCGATCGCCGACATCGGTCGGTCCGGTTGCCGGAAGCCCGCGGCGTTCACCTCGTGACCGGCCGCCTTGGCCCACATGTTGCCGCGCCACAGGTGTGCGAGCGCGGCGTCGATCTCGTCGTCGGGGAGTGTGCGCAGAGCGGTGCGGACATCGGTTTCCGACGTCGCGAACAGACAGTTGCGCAGCGTCCCGTCCGCGGTGAGCCGGGTGCGGTCGCAGTCCCCGCAGAACGGCTCGGTGACCGACGCGATGACCCCCACGCGCGCGGGCCCGTGAGATCCCTGGTGACCGTCCACGAGCCACGTGGCGGCCGGAGCACTCCCGCGCGGCGCGGGATCGGGCAGGAGGGTGAAGCGCTCACGCAGCGTTGCGAGGATCTCCCGGGCGGTCACCATCTGCGCTCGCTGCCATGCGTGGTCGGCGTCGAGGGGCATCTGCTCGATGATCCGCAACTCGTAACCGTGCTCGAGGCAGTACGCGAGCAGGTCCGGAACGCCCGCCAGATCCGCGCGGGCGGGCACGACGGCGTTGACCTTGACCGGGTCGAGTCCGGCGCGGCGCGCCGCCGCCAGGCCGTCGAGCACGTCCGTCAGCCGGTCTCGCCGAGTGATCTCGGCGAATCGGGCGGGGTCGATGGTGTCGAGCGAGATGTTGATGCGGTCGAGGCCGGCGTCGACCAGGCCCGCCACCCGTCGTGGCAGTCCGAGTCCGTTCGTGGTCATCGCGATCTCGGGGGCCTGGGGGAGGCCGGCGACGGCCGCGATGATGTCCTCCAGATCGCGCCGCAGCAAGGGTTCACCGCCGGTGAACCGGATGCGGTCGATACCCAGGTCGCGAACCGCGACCGTCAGCACCCGGATCAGTTCGTCCGTGGACAGCACCTGGTCGGTGGGCATCCAGTCCAGGCCCTCGGCGGGCATGCAGTACGAGCAACGCAGATTGCAGCGGTCGGTGACCGAGACCCGGAGATCCTTCGCCACCCGGCCGAACGTGTCGCGCAGCGGACCCTCGGCCGGCGCGTCGGAAGCCGCTGCGTCCCGCGGGGACACAGGCAATGGGATTCCGAGGCCGACGGTGTTCATGCTGCGCAGAGACTCATTTCCGGGTGGGATCCTTCCGTGCCTCGAGCGCACGGAACGTGCTGGCGTGGAAGACCAGGGGTTCGACACCGGGATCGGCGCGCAGCGACTCGATCTCCAGGAGCACGACGGTGTGGTCGCCGGCCTGGATCTCGTTGTGGATCGTGCACGACAGGTGCGCGGCGGCGTCGGGCACGAAGACCGCGCCCCGATCGGTGCTCAGCGGGGTGATGCCGTCGAAGCGGTGCTCCGACGATCCCGCGAGCTGCTTGCAGAGCTCGATCTGGTCGCCGGCGAACACGCTGACCCCGATCGCCGGTGCGGTGCGGATCCGCGGCCAGGTCGTCGAGGTGTTCTGGACGCAGACCGAGACGAGCGGCGGATCGAGCGAGACGGTGGTGAACGAACTGGCCGCCATTCCGATCAGGGTGGTCGAATCCCCGTCGGGTCGTTCGCAACACACCGCGACGACGCCGGACGGGAAGCAGCTGTAGGCATCGCGCAGCGCCCGCCCGTCGGAGACCGGCGAGAGGTCGGGGGTGGTGTCGATGGTTGTGGTCAAGGTCCTCACCTGGCTCGGCGTCCGGCACGGAGTGCGTACACCAGGCCCAGGATGAATCCCAGCGGTGCGCACATGGTCAGCAGGTAGACGGCGGTCGGTGCGGTGTCGCCGTCGGTCACCAACGGTGTGAGGAACAACGCCACGACCGCCAGAATTCCGATTCCGAACACAACCCCGGCCGCCTGCAGCAATCGCGGGGACGACGTCTTCTGCATACCTGCCACGGTAGTGCAACGGCGATCGGTCCGACGCCGCGCGATGCGCGTCCGCCGGGTAATGGTGTGACCTCGGGGTGGGGCGTTGGCTAGGATGGTCGCAGCAGGCGCCTTGCATCCGTCTGGGCCCGCGCGGCATTCGCCGTCGGACCGCCGAGATGGGTGACGGCGTCTTTTGTCGTGACGGGTCGTTTTTCGACAGTTCTAGTACAGATGAGGGTGAGCACAGTGCCGACCGGCAAGGTGAAGTGGTACGACGCGGACAAGGGCTTCGGCTTTCTCTCCCAGGAGAGCGGTGAGGACGTCTACGTCCGTTCGGCAGCGTTGCCCGACGGCGTCGAGGCGCTCAAGCCGGGACAGCGCGTCGAGTTCGGCATGGCCGCCGGTCGTCGCGGACCGCAGGCGTTGAGCGTGAAGGTGCTCGAGCCCGCTCCCAGCGTCTCCAAGAACGTGCGCGAGGCCGCCCGCAAGGACGTCAAGCGGCACACGCCCGACGAGCTGCACGGCATGGTCGCCGACCTCATCACCCTCTTGGAGGGCAAGGTCCAGCCGGACCTGCGCAAGGGCCGTTACCCGGACCGCAAGACCGCGCAGCGGATCTCCGAAGTCGTGCGTGCGGTCGCGCGGGAGCTCGATTCCTGAGGACCGATTCCAGGGGACCTAGGCGTCCGGTGCGGTCTGGACCGCGAGTTCACCGCGGGGCAGGACCTCGTCGGCGGGGGAGAGCCGCGCCGAGGCGGAGATGACGGTGAATCCGATCAGGACCCGGTCCGGCACCGATCGCAGCGTCAGCGTGTACGTGCTGTCCGATCCCTGCGGTTGCTCGTCTTCGACGAGCCCGCGAGGCGTCTGGTAGACGGCCGCCAGGTTCCACGGGCCCTGCGCGATCTCACTCGAGACGGTCAGCATGACCGTCGAATTCACCGGCACCGGTACCGCCGCGGTCTCGCGCGGCGCGGTGATCTCGGGATCGCATTCGGTCAGCATCAGGTCGCACCACCAGCGCGGATCGACCGTGTGCAACTCGTCGCCGACCGCGACGTGCAGGTAGGGCTGGTCGTCGGAACTCACGTTGCGGGTCAGCAGGAACACCGATGTCCCCACCACCGCCACGAACAGCACGACGACGATCGCGATGATCGACAGAGCCTTCTTCTCACCACTGCTGATCACTGACGGCGTTGTCCTGTCTGGTTGTGCGGGGGGTGATCGCCGTGGCTGTACGGGCGCTCACCCCGATTCTCGAAGGGAGCGGTCGACGGTGTCCGGGTGGGCATCCGGGCGGTCGAGGGACGCTGGGCGTGCGGTGTGGTGTCGGCGTCGGCCGGGCCGGGCCGGATGTCCGACCGGGCACCGGCCGCGCGGAAGGCCACGGTCGGCGCGGCATGGTCGGGGCGACGACCGCCCAGACCGGGGACGAGCGACTTTCCGCGGGTGGTCATCACGGTCTGCAGCAGCCCGAGGCCGAGCAGCACGGACACGACCGTGAATCCGATCCACAGGGTCGGCGGCAACAGCACCCCGAGCGAGGCGCCGAACACCCACGACAACTGAAGCACCGTCTCCGACCGACCGAACGCCGAGGCGCGGGACTCGTCGGGCAGGTCGTCCTGGATCGAGGAGTCCAGGCAGACCTTGCCGATCGCGCTCGTTCCCGAGGCGACCAGGGCGGCGACCGCGGCCGCGGCGATGTTGCCGAAGACGGCGGCCAGCACCGCGACGACGAAGCAGGCGGCGGTTGCGCCGACGACGATGTTCGGCGGGTTCTTCAGTTCGAGGCGGGTCCCGATGCCGTTGCCGATCAAGTTGCCGACGCCGGCGGCGGCGCCGACCGCACCGAGGAGCAGCAGCTGGGTCCAGTCCGACGCGTCGCCCTGCTGGGCCTTGGCATAGAACGCCACGAAGAGTGTCAGGAAGCCGGTCAGGATGCGGATCGTGCCGTTGCCCCACAATCCCGCGACGACCTTGCGTCCGAGCGGCTGGCGCATCTTGGCGGCGATCATCTTGGCGCCGTCCCGGGCGCTCGCCGGCTGATCGGTGTCGCCGGGGGCCGACCGCGCGGGCTCGCCGTGGTAGGTGAGGGTCGTCGGGATCTCACCTTCGGTGGACTCGACCCACGACGGGATGCGCATACACAGGTAGGCGCCGGCCGCGGCGACCACGGCCAGCCACACCATGGCGCCCGGCAGGTGCAGCGGGAGTATCTGGCCGAGCAGGAATTCGATGGCAGCGGCGACCGCGCCACCGACGATCGTGCCGCCGATCAGGCCGAAGGTGGTCAGCCGGGAGTTCACCCGTGGCAGGTCGATGGTCGGCGGCACCACCCGGGGGGTGACGGCCGACTTGAGCACGCCGAAGGATTTCGACAGCACCAGCAGGCCGAGGGCGCACGGATAGAGCACCCACGGGTCGTACTCCAGCTGCTGGGTCACGTCGTTCCACTGGACGTTGGACATGATCAACAGGGCCAGGACGACCCGTAGGCCGAAGGTCGTGGCCATGGCGATCCGGCGACCGCGCTGCAGCCGGTCGAGAAGGGGTCCGATCAGGGGAGCTATCAATGCGAAGGGCGCGATGGTCAGCGCCAGGTACAGGGCCACATTGGTCTTCGACTCACCCGTCGCGGCGGCGAAGAACAGCGTGTTGGCCAGCGCGACGGCCATCGCGGCGTCGGCGGCGAAGTTGGCGATCACCGGCAGCGTCAGCGCGGTGAGGCCCGATTGGTCGGCGCCGTCGGCGGTGGCCGCCCGGTGGATCTTGCCGAGTCCTTTGCCGGTCAGCTCGCGGCTGCGCATCGCCGCGACCCGCATCACCGTCAGCTTCTTCGGCGCCCGGGCCGAACCGGTCTGGTCCGAACCGTTCTGGGGCCCGTGATCGGCCGGCATCGCGCGGGTCCGGTCCTCCGACGGCGGCCGGCCGCGGTCGTCGAGCGGCGGGAGGTGCGGATTGTGGGTGGGCGGGGGGAGGTAGGCGTTGCGGCCGGGACCGGGGCCGGCCGGTGGCTCTCCCCATCCCGGTGCCGGTCTCCAGGTGCGCATCTGTCGCGTCTCGTCGACCGGATAGTTGGTCGAACCGGGGTGCTGCGCGGCGCGTCGTGCGCGGTCGTCGGGCGGCGGCTGATGGGGATGCTGGTTCGCGGGACCCCTGGGGGCCCCGCGCCCCTCGTCGTGTCGGGAACTCCGTGGGATCACGCTGACGATTGTTCCTCATCTCCGGCTGTGGTCGCTTGAAGCGGGTCGGTTGTGTGGCACACGTCGGCGATATTGCACACTGGAGCAGTGACTCAGGTTGGTGACGGCGAACGGCACGGTAACGGCGAACGGCTCCTGGCGGCCGTCGACATCGCGCGTGCTGCGCTGCTCGACGAAGGTCAGCGGCCGGGCGCCCATCGGCGCAGTGTTGCCGAGGGCGACTGGGCAGCCGCGCACTACTTCGACGCCGAGCTCGCGGGCTACCGGGGGTGGCAGTGGTGCGTCGTGCTGGCGGGTTCCCCGGGCAGCGACGAGATCACGCTCAGCGAGGTCGTGTTGCTCCCCGGCGACGGCTCGTTGCTCGCGCCGCCGTGGGTGCCGTGGGCCGAGCGTGTCGCATCGGGTGACCTCGCACCGGGCGATCTGCTCGCCGCCGAGCCCGACGACCCGCGTCTGGTGCCGAATCAGATCGACACCGGCGACGAGTTCCGCTTCGAGTCCGACTCCGTCGACGCCGACGACATCGGTCAGATCGCGGGCGAGCTGGGACTCGGCCGCAAGCGACTGCTGAGCCCGGAAGGGCGCGCCGACGCCGCCCAGCGCTGGTACGACGGCGACTTCGGCCCCGGCTCGGAGATGGCCCAGGCCGCGCCGTATCCCTGCTGCACGTGCGGCTTCTACGTTCCGCTGGCGGGTGCTCTGCGGGCCGGGTTCGGCGCGTGCACCAACGAACTGGCCGCCGACGGGCGCGTGGTCTCGGCCGAGTACGGGTGCGGTGCGCATTCGGACGTGCAGGGGCCCAAGGGCGACGGGTCGCCGGCCTACGACGCCTACGACGACGGCGCGATCGAGGTCGTCGCGATCTCCCGGGACGCGGAACCGGCCCGGACCTGATCCGGCGCGCCCCGACCGTGAGCGACGACCCGTTCGACACCGCGGTGCTGCGGTCCTCCACGCTGGATGCATGGGCGGCGTCGCCGACCCGGCTCGCCGAGGATGCGGCCGCCGAGTCGGATCTGGTGACCGTCGGATATCGGGATCGGCTCCTGACCGAACTCGCCGCGAACGCCGCCGACGCCGCGTCGGCGGCCGGCATCGCAGGTCGGCTCGCGGTGTGGGTGGACGGTGCGGAACTGCACGTCGCCAACACCGGCGCCCCGCTGACCGATGCGGGGGTCCGTTCACTCGCCGCGCTGCGGGTGTCGGCGAAGACGTCGGGTGATCCGGGTGAACGGCAGATCGGGAGATTCGGCGTCGGGTTCACCGCCACCGCGACGGTCGCCGACCGTGTCGAGGTACGTTCGCGCAGTGGGTCGGTGGTCTTCGACCGGTCCGCCACGCTGGAGGCCGCGCGAGCCGCAGGCATCACCCTCGGTGCCGCATCACACGTGCCGGTGCTCCGATTGGTGTGGCCGACGGACCGGGAACCGGCACCGGGCTTCGACACCGAGGTGGTGCTTCACCTCCGCGAGGAGCCCGGTCCGCTCCTCGAGACGATGCTGGCCCAGGCGCCGGACCTCGTCGTCGAACTGACTGCGCTGCAACGAATCACCGTCGGAGAGGTCGAGGTGTCGGCCGAGCGGTCGGCGGGCCCGGACGTCGACGACGATGCCGCGCAGTCGGTGCTGACCACGGTGTCGGTCGTCGGACCCGCCTCGACCGACCTGCCGTCGACACGTCGTTGGCTCGAGGTCGCTCGTGGCGGTACGCGCTGGCTCGTCGACGCCGACGGTGAGCCCGGGCCGGCCGGAGATGTCCTGCGTGCGCCGACTCCGACCGACATCGAACTCAGCCTGCCGTGCCGGTGCATCACCGACCTCGCGCTCACCCCGGACCGGCGCCATCTCCACCCGCGCGCCGAGATCGGCGATGCGGCAGCGGGTTACGTCGATCTGATCCGGCTCGTCGAACCGTCGCGCAGGGTGCGCCTAGTCCCGGAGCTGCATCTGGCGCGTAATCCCGACGATGCGCGTCTGATCGAGGCGGTGCGGCGCGAACTCCGCGACGCCACATGGCTTCCGGCGGCCGCGGGTGCGGACCTGATGCCACCGCGTGCGGTGATGCTCGTGGGCTTGACCGATCGGCTCGCGGAGATACTCGGTGAACTCTTCGGCGACCTGGTCCACCCGGATCTCTCACTGACACAGCATCTCCCGGCGCTCGGCCGGTTGGGCGTATCGGAACTCGGGCTTGCGGAACTGGCCGAACGGCTCATCGGCGTCGACCGCGAACCCTCGTGGTGGCACGGCCTGTACGACGCCCTGGCCCCCTTGGTGTCGACCGGGCGTGAGGTCGAGGAACTCGGGGCCCTGCCCATCCCGAGGTCGGACGGCCGGACCGCGATCGGGGTGCGCGGCCTGTTCGTCAGCGACCGGATCTCGACGCCCATGCGGTGGATTCCCACCGTGCATCCCGAGGCCCGCCACGAGTTGCTGACGCGACTCGGCGTCGCGGATCTGACGGTGGCCGAGGCGGTCGGGGATCCGGCGCTGCGCAGTCTCGTCGAGGACGTCGACTTCGAGGCGGCCGACGACGGGCTGGCCGCCGAGGTCTGCGCGGTGTTGGCGGCCGACCCGGAGGCGCCGGTGCCGTCCTGGCTGTCGGCGCTCGCCCTGCTCGACGCCGACGGCGAGCTGCGTCCGGCCGATGAACTCCTGCTGCCCGGCAGTCCGCTGCTCGAGGTCCTGGTCGACGATCACCCGTTCGGCGTCGTCGATGCCGAGGTGGTCGCCGAGTGCGGTGCCGAGCACTTGCGTCGGATCGGTGTCGGGTGGGGTTTCGTCGTCGTCGACGACGACCTGCCCGTCGCGCCCGACCATGACCTGCCCGACGAGGAGGACTGGTGGGAGACCCTCGCCGATGCTCCGGAGAAGCTCAGCGCGGTGCGGGATCTCGATCTGGTCGACGACCGGCGCTGGCCGGCGGCGCTGTCCATGCTGGCCACCGACGATCGGATCCGGCCGCTGCTCGCCGACCGCGCGGGCTACACCGCCTGGTGGCTACGACGCCATGCCGAGGTCGACGGTCTGCTGCTGGGGGAGTACCGATCACCGTCGGATGACGTCCTCGAGGGCGTCATCGACCCACTCGACCACCCGCACGCCGACGAACTCGGCGGCGCCCTCGCCCGACTGGAACCCGACTCCGCCGACGACGCGACGCTGCTGCTGACCCGGCTCGGCGATCGGGAACGGGCGATCAGTCCGGGTGCGGCGGTGTCGATTCATGCCGCCGTCGTCGCCGCGTGCCGGCGCGGAGCCGTCGACCCGCACGATGTGGAGGTACCGGAGCGGGTGCGGACACTGTCCGGCCGGGCGCACGATCGCGCGGTCGTGGTCGACCGGCCCTGGTTCCTCCAGGCGCTCGCCGACGACGAGTGCGTGCTCGCCGGCCCGACGGTGACCATCGCAGACGCCGACCTCCTGGGCACGCTGCTGGATCTGCCGCTCGCGAGCGAGGAGTACTCGACGGCGGTGTCCGCACCGGGTGAGGCGGTCGGCTGGGCGCACCCCGATGTGGTGCGTTTCGGAGCCGTCCGTGGCGCCGAGGTCCCGCGCGGCGAGGCTCGGCTACACGACGAACTGTGGATCACGCTGCGCGGCAATGACATCGATCGTGAGGCTCGGGTCGACTGGTGGGTCGACGCCGCGGGTGTCACGCACCTCGAGCGTCGCCGGCGTCGATCCCGGCGGTGAGGATGGACGCGAGCTGCCGATAGGCGGCCGCGTCGTCGAGGCCGGTGGCCGCCCACACCTCACGCCGTTGGATCCGGCTCATCATCGACGACGCCAGGTCGGCGGCGAACGCGGCGTCGACGTTGCGGAACTCGCCCGCCGCCACCCCGTCGGCGATGAGTGCCTGGACTCGCGACGACGCTGCCGCGGTGTTGCGTTCGTACAGCGAGCGGGCGGGTCCGAAGGCGTCGAGGTCGCGCATGAACGCCTCGGACGCCGGTGCGAGTGCCTCGCCGACCGCGACCAGATAGACGATGACCCTGTCGCGCGGACTCGACGACGCCGCGACCCGCGACTCCACCTGTTCGGTCGCGGTGCGGAAGAAGTGCGTCACAGTCGCGGTGACCAGCTGCTCCTTGCTCGCAGCGAGCGTGTAGAGCGTCGACTTCGAGCATCGCAGTTCGGCCGCTATGGAGCCGATCGACAGGTGTGCGAACCCCTCGCGCAGGATCAGTTCGAGCAGTGCGTCGAACAACGCGGCCCGGCGCCGGGTCGCGAAACCCTGAGTCGGCATGCTCGCTCCTTCTGCGCAACGTGTGGCGTCGGCTGTACGCCCCGATGCCGAAATAGTACTGTGGTCAAGACTTGAGTACTAGTTTGGTTATCAATTGCCGTTCCCTGGAGGTCTGTGATGCCGGTCGATCGCCTGCTACCCAACGACGAGGCGCGCGACCTCATCGCGCTTGTCCGCGACGTCGCGGACAAGCGCATGGCGCCCATCGTCGACCAGTACGAAAAGGACCGCCGGTATCCCGACGGGCTGTTCGCCGAACTCGGTGAGGCGGGACTGCTCGGTCTGCCGTACCCGACGGAGTGGGACGGCGGCGGCCAGCCGTACGAGGTCTACCTCCAGGTGCTGGAGGAATTGGGCGCGCGCTGGGCCGCGGTCGCCGTGGCAGTGAGTGTCCACGGCCTGGCCTGCCATCCGCTGTTCAACTTCGGCACCGACGAGCAGAAACAGCAGTGGTTGCCGGACCTGCTGAACGGCAGGTTGGTCGGCGCCTACAGTCTCAGCGAACCCCAGGCCGGGTCCGACGCGGCGGCTCTCGCATGTCGCGCCGCGCCCACCGACGGCGGCTACACGGTGACCGGTTCCAAGGCGTGGATCACCCACGGCGGCATCGCCGATGTGTACAACGTCTTCGCCCGCACGGGTGAGGGCTCCAAGGGCGTGTCCTGCTTCTTCGTCGCCCGCGACACCGACGGGCTCACCTTCGGCAAGCCCGAGGACAAGATGGGCCTGCACGCGGTCCCGACGACCGGCGCCTCGTACGACGGTGCGTTCGTCGAGGAGGGGCGCCGGCTCGGGTCGGAGGGGCAGGGACTCCAGATCGCCTTCTCCGCTTTGGATTCGGGGCGCCTGGGCATCGCGGCGGTGGCCACCGGTCTGGCGCAGGCCGCGCTCGACGCCGCCGTCGACTACGCGCAGGAACGAGCCGCGTTCGGCCGCAAGATCATCGATCATCAGGGTCTGTCGTTCGTGCTGGCCGACATGGCCGCCGCGGTCGACTCGGCCCGCGCGACCTACCTCGACGCCGCTCGCCGTCGCGACGCCGGTATCGACTACACGCGTGCTGCCGCGACCGCCAAGCTCGTCGCCACCGACGCCGCGATGAAGGTCACGACCGACGCGGTCCAGGTGTTCGGCGGATACGGTTACACCCGCGACTTCCCGGTCGAGCGGTACATGCGCGAGGCCAAGATCACCCAGATCTTCGAGGGCACGAACCAGATCCAGCGACTGGTCATCGGACGGTCGCTGGCGCGGTGAGCTCCGCGGACGTCGGTGATCAGCGCGGGTTGTAGTAGAACGCCCGGTTGTCGAGCCGACGGAATCTCGGTCCGCCGAGTGCGATCATCAGCCGCAGGGCGGCGGGGATGCGGGCGTACACCGCGTCCCGATCGGGCCCCGCCAATCCCTTTGCCATCAGCGGGCTCGTCCGCAGGGTCTCCGCCAGACCCGCCCGCTTGGCCATCTTCTCCTCGAAGGCGTTCCAGTCGTACGGCGTCATCCGGCGCTGCACGATCGCGATCGCGTCCGTCTCCTCGTGGGCGAGGTGCCTGCCGAGAACAGCCTCAGCCCGCCGCAGCGCGTCCGCGAGTGCCGCGCGGGTCGCGTCGTCGGCGTGCCCGGTCATCCGCGCGAAACCTTCCGAGCACTCCTCGAGCAGCGGATCGATCTCGTCGTGCTCGGACTCCATGGCCGCGAGTACGGCTTGCTCGGTGGTGTCGCAGCGCTCGAGCAGCAGTGGCCACAACTCGAAGTCCTCGCCGACGTGATGGTGATGCAGCGCGTGTCCGAACATCGTCCATCGCCGCGCGAGCGCGCGCCACGTCCCCGCGTCGTCGATGGGCGTGACCGGGACGGTGGCGGCGAAGTCGGCGAGGTCGCGCCGGAAGCCGTGGTGGAGCACGTACATCATGAACGGGTCGATCGGGCCTTCGGGCGCGGCGGCCTGCCCGGGGAGCATGAGCTGGATCGGGTGAGTGGAGCGGGCGGGGTGGGTGGTCATCGTCGGTGTCCTCATCGGTACGGGGGTCGGGCTGATTCGATGACCACAGTCGGCCGTGCCGCTTGTGACGCACTTGAAGGCGACTTGGGTGACGCGGTTAGGGTGACGGGATGTTGATCTCTCCGGCGACGATCGACGAGAACATCCTGAACTGGGTCGTCCAGAACCGCTCGGAGCCGTGGATCTCGATCGCCGAGGTGCTGACGCTGCTCGGCAACACCGTGACGATGACGGCGCTGACATGTGTGGTCGTCATCGCGCTCGCGGTGACCCATCACCGGGCCGACGCCGTCTTCGTGGGTGCCGGAGTGCTTTGTGGCTATGCGGTCATGCAGGCGCTGAAGTACTCGTTCGCGCGGGACCGGCCGCCCGTCGAAGACCGCCTGCTCAACATCGACACCTTCTCCTATCCGTCGGGGCACGCGATGATGACGATGGTCGTGTTCGGCCTGTTCGCTGTCGCGGCGTACCGCTGCTCTACCTGGGTGCGCTCACATCGTTGGATCCTGGCGATCGCACCCGTGCTGTCGATCCTCGTGGGCCTCACCCGAATACAACTGGCCGTGCACTGGACCACGGACGTGATCTCGGGGTGGTTGTTCGGCGCGATCTGGGTTGCGCTGTGCACGTGGATACTTCTCCGGTACGAAGCGCGGCGCGGTTACGGCGGTCCCGCCGAGGATCTGCAATAGGTCATGGCCCCATCTTCAGCAAGGGGCAGTTCGGTCCGACATGCGACTCAAACTGCCCCTTGCTTGTTCGGCCCCGAGATCGTCGTCATCGCCTTCTGGCCTGAACGCCAACCTCGGTTCGCTCTGGAGTTGTCAAAGGACGGTTGCGGTCCCGGACGCGTCGGCGCGGCGTTGCTCGGCGGTGCGTCGGTCGTCGGCGCCGTCGGGTTCGGGGCGTGGGCAGGAGCGTTCGTCGATCATCGCGAGGAACTTCTCGCCGACGACTTGGGTGAGGTCGGCGCGGATGTTGTCGACTCTGCCGTCATCGGCAGTGTGGACGTTGACGGTGTTCAACGACGAGTCATCGGCGGCGGGGATGGCGGTGTCGGTGGCGTCGGCAAGCGTGTTGGCGATGGTGCGGGCGTGTTCGAGCACTTGTGCCGGTGTCGCGCCGCAGAGTGCTCGGCCGAGGAGTTCGGTCTCGTACTTGGAGCGCTCGTCGTCGGAAATGGCTGTCGCCGAGCGTTTGTCGATGTGATTCATTCCTCGAACGATGGATCGACGACTTCCGACGACAAGCGTCCGTCGGCGGCGTGACGAGCCAGGGCGGGCAGCGTGGGTAGGCCATCGACACTGCGCGTGATCCGTGAGGCCACTGCGGGTGCATGTCCCATGTCGATCAAGAGCTGCCGGGTGGTGCCACCTGCCTTATGAGCGACACCGAGATCCTCGAGTTGTACTGTGTGAGTGACGATCTGGTGATCGACGGCGTTGCGGATCAACCGCAGCACGTTCAACGCATCGAATGTCGCTGTGCCCGTGAGGTCGTCGGCGGGCGGGGTGTTCTCGATGAGCTGATCGAGGAGGGTGGTGAGCTCTGGCATGACTCCAAGGTACAGGAACATTCGTTCGATTTCGAGGGGTTTCCACAAGCGGGGGATCGCGAAATCTTCGACTGTGCAGGCAATTTCGTCGACTGTGCTTCAATTTTCGTCGACTGTGCGTAAACCGTTGACAGTGGTGGACTCCAGTCACATCCGTTTCGGATACTCGGTCGAACAGTGGTGAATGTGCCCCGCGTCGCTCGTCACCGGGGCGCGGTCCTGGCAGACCAGATTCCTCCGGGCGGGGGACAGTCACGGGGCGGGGACAGGGATTCACTGGACGGATGTCGAATCCGGGGCCTCCCGACGATGATGCGAACACGTCCGGATCGCCCCACGGGGACGAACCGCCGACGTCGATCCAGCCCGCTCGCCCGACGGTGGTCCCCGGCGTGCCGCTGGAGAAGGCGCCGGGTCCAACCGGGTATCCCGGACCGCAGCCGGCATATCCCCAGGCCGGCTACCCGCCGCCGGGTTACCCGCCCCCGAACTTCCCGCCCCCAAACTTCCCGCCCCCGAACTTCCCGCCCCCGGGTTACCCGCCGCCCGGATATCTCCAAGCTCCGTATCCCCACCCCGGGTACCCGCCGCGCCCCCGACGGTCCAACCGCGTTGCATACCTCATCACGGGCATCGCGCTGGTCTGTGTGCTCGCGTTGGTCGTCGGGGGCGTCGTGTGGTGGAAGTCGTCGTCGCGGGGTGGCGGGTCCGATGCCGCTCCGGACCTCGTGGCCGGTCAGCTCACGGGCTCGTTCCCCAGCGAGCCGAGTCCCGCCTGGAGCATCGATGCGGGTTCGCTGGGCGGCACGGCGTACGTGTCCGGGCTGCCGCTCGAGGCGACGTACATGACGCAAGGTGCGGTACACGACGACCGGACACTGGTGACGCTCGTGAAAGTCGGTGATACCGCGGATGGTCCGGCGCATCGCCTCGTCGGCGTGGCCGTCGAGTCCGGGGAGAAGTGGTCGTTCGGCGAACCGGTATCCGGGTGCTCGGACTCCATCGTGGACAACACGATTGCGTGCCTGGGTCGGGACGCCGCGTACTTCGTGGACACCCGGACGGGCCGCGAGATCGGACGCGCTCCCGCGCCGCCGCAGGCCTTCGGGATCGCCTACAACGGCGCGGCGGCGTTCGTCCGCGACTTCAGCGGCGTCACCGGACGCCAGGTCGTGATCCACAAGGTCACGCCGCACGGCGTCGAGTGGCGGCGGACGGTCGACCTGCCCGAAGCGTTGCCGAGTGAAGACGCCTCGCAGTTCATCGCCACCGACGACCTCGTCGCGAGTGCCGATGGAGTCGTTGCGGTCATCTCGGCCGACGACGGGCGAGAGATCTTCACCAGCCCGGGACGCACCGGAATGGTGCCGCGTCCGGACGGATCGCTGCTCGTGGTGACGGGCAGGATGACCGACGGCCGCCCGACGAACGGTCCCGTCACGCAGGTGGAGCCCGACGGCACAACCCGCGATTTCGCAGGTATGAGCGTGAAGTCGGCACTCGTCACGACTCCGGCGCAGAGTCGACGCGTCATCATCGATGACACGTACACCGACGTCGCGGACGGCACCCGGGTGTGGACGTCGACCGACCTCCCGGCCAACTCGTCGCCGACCGTGGTGCTGGCGGATGACCGTGAGGTCGTGTGGACGACGCACGACGCCGTCACTGCCGTCGACGTCACCTCTGGCCAGATGCTGTGGACGAACCCCGCCGGGTCGATCTACGGTTCGACCGGCCACGCCGTCACCGACGGCGAACGGCTCGTGGCACCCGCGCTCGATGGTGGAGTGACGGCCCTCGATCTCGTGGGCGGCGCTCCGGTGTGGTCGTTGACGGCGGACGCGATCGGCAACGTTCCGGTGGCGGGCAGCACAGAGCCGCGTCCGGCGCTGACGTTCGCCGTCGGCGATCGGCTGATCACCATGACCGCGACCGCGATCACCGGGTTCGCGCCCACCGGGCCGTCGGCCATCGTCCCCGGAACTACCCGCGACGACGACGCCGCCGGTGGCGAACCCGAGTACGTCACGCCGTGCGGGTTGCCCCCGGTCTTCACGCCGCAGTCGTTCCGGACGTCGGCGGGCGGGCTGGGCGTGACCATGAAGGTCACCGCGAAGTGCCCGGGCGGCGACGTGCTGTACGGACCGCAGACCCGGATCACCATCACCGACGGCACCGGCATCGTCGCGTCCGGCAATTTCGACTTCCGGCGCGCACCGGTTGCGGTGCCATCGCTCGACGGCGCGGGCGAGGCGCTGACGATGGAACTGACCTACCCGCCGGGGAGCTTCTTCCGGCTGCCGGACACGCTCGATACGCAGGGCGCGGCCACGACCGGCGACTCCGGCCGGTACCTCGTCGACTGCGACAAGGGCCCGGCCCCCGGTGCCCCGCCGAAGCTCACGGCACCCCGGTCGGGGACCTCGGCGTCGTCGACCGCCACCGGCCCCTCGTTCCCGGCCGGCGCCGACGTGACCGCGAGCAGTGTCGGCGCCCTGCGTCTGCAGGCCGATGCCGATCGCGCCTTCATCCTTGCGAACCTGAACAACCGGTGGGTCGCGCAGCTGAGTTCCAAACGACCGGGTCTCGTGGCCGAGGGACGCACCTGGACCGATCCGGCGATCCTCGACGAATTCCTGGCACTCCGGCTGCGGTTCAACGACGTTCGGCTCCTCTGGAGTGACGAGTGGCCGGTGTTCTCGTACCGGGGCTGGTGGGTGACGGTGGCCGCGGCGACCTTCCCGGGGCCGGTGGAGGCCAACAACTGGTGTCGCGCGCAGGGATTCGGTCCCGACAACTGCTTCGCGAAGCTGGTCAGCACGACGGCGGGTCCGGAGCGGAGCACCGTGTACTGGAAATGAGGCACACCGGGAGCCCGGGTGGAAGGGCACGCCGGATTGCCCCGAACGATGACAACCGGTCGGCGCCCCGCGATACGGTCGGGTATGGATTTCTCCCCGTCAGCGCGGTCGGCCGAACTCACCGAACGCGTGCGCAACTTCGTGACCACCGAGATCGAGCCGGTCGAGCCCGAGATCCATCGGGACATCAAGGCTCGCCGCGACGGGGACGGCGACCCGTGGACGCCGTCGCCGATCATCGCCGAACTCCAGAAGAAGGCCCGGTCGCAGGGATTGTGGAACCTCTTCCTGCCCGCTGAGCACGCCGGTCGTTATGCCGCGGATTTCGGCACCGACGGCGGGGCGGGACTCACCAACATCGACTACGCCCCGGTCGCGGAGGCGATGGGTTCGTCGGGGCTCGCGCCGGTCATCTTCAACTGCAGCGCACCCGACACCGGGAACATGGAGGTGCTGCTCCGCTACGGCACCGAGGAACAGCGCAAGCAGTGGCTCGAGCCGTTGCTGACCGCCGAGATCCGCAGTGCCTTCTGCATGACCGAGCCGGCCGTCGCGTCGTCGGACGCCACCAACATGGCCGCGACCGCCGTCCTCGACGGCGACGACGTCGTCATCAACGGGACCAAGTGGTTCTCCACCGGTGTCGGCCATCCCGACTGCAAGGTCCTCATCTTCATGGGCGTCACCGATGCCGAGGCCGACCGGAAGTCCCGCCACACGATGGTGCTCATTCCGATCGACACCCCCGGGGTCACCATCGACCGGATGCTGACCACCATGGGCTACTACGACGAGCCGTTCGGCCACGGTGAGGTCAGCTTCGACAGCGTCCGCGTCCCGGCGTCCAACATCCTCCTCGGACCCGGCCGGGCGTTCGAGATCGCGCAGGGCCGCCTCGGCCCGGGCCGGGTGCATCACTGCATGCGGGCGATCGGACTGGCCGAGAAGTCACTGGAACTCGGTGTGCGTCGCGCACTCTCGCGCGAGGCCTTCGGCAAACAGCTCGCCCGTCTCGGCGGCAACAGCGAACGTGTCGCCGACGCCCGCATCGCGATCAACCGGTCGCGGCTGCTCGTCCACCACGCGGCGTGGCTGCTCGATCAGGGCCTGTCCCGCGAAGCGGTGTCGGCGGTCAGCGAGATCAAGGTCGAGGTGCCCAACATGGCGCTCGACGTGATCGACCTCGCGATCCAGTTGCACGGCGGTGCCGGACTGACCGACGACTTCCCGCTGGCGCAGGCCTGGGTGGGCGCGCGCTCGCTGCGACTGGCCGACGGACCGGATGAGGTGCACCGCAACGTCGTTGCGCGCATCGAGTTCGGCAAGTACCGCTGATCGGGGAACGAGAATGACTGACGAGGTCGCCGGTGCCGGCGAGGTCCGCACCGAGGATGCATTCGACGTCGAGGTGGTGGCGAAGTGGCTCGAGGCGAACGCCTCGGACCCGGCCGGTCTCGACGCGGTACCGCAAGTACGCCAGTTCGGCGGTGGCGCATCGAATCTCACGTACCTGCTGCGCTATCCCGCCAGGGATCTGATCCTGCGCCGGGCGCCCCGCGGAACCAAGGCGCGCGGTGCGCACGACATGGCACGTGAGTACCGGATCCAGTCCGAACTCGCGACCGCCATCCGCTACATCGCGCCGATGATCGCGTTCTGCGACGACGACTCGATCCTCGGCGCGGACTTCTACGTGATGGGTCGCATCGACGGCGTCATCCCGCGGACCGAATGGCCCGCGGATGTCCCGCTGGACGCCGAACAGGCGCGCGCGTTGTGTTCCAACTTCATCGACACCCTGGTGGAGGTGCATTCGGTCGACCCGAGCACCACGGGCCTGGCCGATCTCGGCAAGGGCCCGGGATATGTCCGCCGCCAGGTCGACGGGTGGACCACACGATTCCGCAACGCGCACACCGAGGATGTACCCGATTTCGAGCAGACGATGGAATGGTTGTCGGAGAACCAGCCCGACGACGTCGCGACGTGCGTCATCCACAACGACTTCAAGCTCGACAACGTCGTCCTCGACAAGGACGACCCCACCCGCGTGATCGGCATCCTGGACTGGGAGATGGCCACCCTCGGTGACCCGCTGATGGACGTCGCGGGATCGATGGCCTATTGGATTCAAGCCGACGACCCGGACGCCATGCAACTCATGCGCCGGGTCCCGACACATCTGCCGGGCATGATCAGCCGCGCCGAGTTCGTCGAAAAATACTGCGAGCACATGGGTTTCGACATGACTCCGGAGCGCTGGCGGTGGTATGAGATCTTCGGTCTGTTCCGCGCGGCGGTCATCGCGCAGCAGATCTACTATCGCTACTACCACGGCCAGACCAGCAACAAGGCATTCGAACGTCTCGGTTACGCGGTGGGGATTCTCGCGCAGCGATTGGACGACCTCCTGTTGTAATCGCTCCGACGAAAGGGCCGACATGGCCGACGATCTGATCGCCCCATCCAGCGCCGACGACGAGTTGGGGACGGGTGGTTATCGGCCCGAACTACGACGGACACTCGGCGGTTTCGCCGTGTTCGCGATCTCCTTCGCGTTCATCTCGGTCGCGGTGGGCGTCTTCGCCACCTACGGCGAAGTGCTCGCCACCGCCGGCCCGGTGGGCATCTGGCTGTGGATCATCGCCGCGGTCGGGCAGACGCTGATCGCGCTGGTCGTCGCCCAGTTCGCCGCCCGCATCGCGCTGAGCGGGTCGTCGTACCAGTGGGCGTCGAGGCTTGCGAACCCCAGGGTCGGGTGGCTCTTCGGGTGGCTGAGCTTCTGGTATCTCGCGATCGCCGTCGTCGCGATGGACAATGCGCTCGCCAGCCAGGCGCTGATGCCGCTGCTGGGGATGGCCGAGGACGAGTCGGTCGCACGGGTCATCACCGTTGCTGTACTCGTCGTCCAGGCTGTCCTGGTCATCGCGTCGACCCGGCTGCTCGGTCTGTTCACCTCGGGAGCCGTCGCCGTCGAACTGGCGATCGTCGCGATCCTGGTCGTCGCGCTCGCGGTGGTGATGGTGGTCACCGGCAGCGGCCATCTCGGCAACCTGGGTTCGGCGGGGATCGCCGCGGGTGCGCCGGACTACTGGGCCATCGGCGGGGGAGTGATGGCCGCGATGGTCATGGGCCTGACGACCCTGGTGGGCTTCGACTCGGCGGCGAACCTCGCCGAGGAGGCCAAGGATCCGTTCCGGAGCGTTCCGCGCGCGATCGTCGGTTCGGTGGTGGCCGCCGCGGTCGTCGGACTGGCCTTCCTCATCGTCCTGACCCTCGCGATCGAGGACGTCGCCGCGGTCAGCCGCGACGGCTCACCGGTCGCGGCGATCATCCGCGACCAGCTGGGATCGGTTGCCGAACGAATCCTGTTAATGTGCATCGTGTTCGCGATGTTCGGTGCCGGTATGGTCGTGATGGCCGCCTGTGCCCGGCAGGTGTTCGCGATGGCCAGGGACGGGCGTTTCCCGGCGCATCGGCTGATGCGCCGGGTCAATCCGCGAACGCAGACGCCGGTCCCGGCGACGCTGCTCATCCTCGGCGTCGGCGTGGTGCTGATGCTCGCACTCCCGGGTTCGGCACTCATCGAACTGATCATCGCCTCGACGATCCTGCCGGCCCTCATCTACGGTGGGATCGTCGTCCTGTATCTCGTGGTCCGAAAGCGCTTGGAGCGCAAGGCCGGTGGTTTCAGCCTCGGCCGTTTCGAGTTCCCCATCGCGATCGCCGCCCTCATCTGGGTGGTGTTCGCACTGTTCGTCCTCGTCACTCCCGACGACGCGACCGTGCCGACTCTGATCGTCCTCGGACTGATAGCCGCGGGGGCGCTGTACTTCGCCTGGATGATGGTCCGGAATCGCGAGGCCCTCGACTCCGAGCCCGGCGTCGACGAATTCGCCGCGTCGTCAACCGAATCGAGCGACTAGTCGACCGGCTGCGGTCAGGCCGTCATCCCTCGCCACACCACATCGAACACAGCACGCAATCGGTCCTGTGTCGCCGGGTCTTCCAGGTGGTCTCCGCGAACCACGATCTGGTAGTACGCGGCACCGGCGATGGCGTCGAAGCAGGCTCCGACGTCCAGATCGGTGCGCAGGAGACCCCGTTCGATCCCGGTGCGGAGGGCGGCCTCCACAGGGACGCGGCGACGTGCGACATGCGATGTCCAATAGGCCTTCTGCAATGCGCGATCCGCCATCACGAGGCGGATCCGCTGCCGGAGTCGCGCTTCGGAGTACTCGGAGTGCTCGGCGCCCGGATCGCCCATCATGACGGTGAGCACGGCCTCGCGCAGGTCATCGACGTCGGCGGAGATGTCCGGCGGCACAGTGCGTCCGACGTCGAGCGCGGCGGCGATGAGAGTGGTCAGCGACGGCCATCGTCGGTAGAGGGCCGCCCGGCTGATCCCGCTGCGGGAGACGATCCGGGACACGGTCACGTCCTGTTCCGCGTCGATCAGGGCGAGGGTCGCCTCGATGATCTGCTCGTCGAGGGCATCGTCGCGAGGACGACCGGGACCGCGGCGCACCGCGGTCCCGGCGTCGTGGGTGATGGCCGACATCATTCGCCCAGTGCCCGTTGCCGCAGTCGCCCGATCGTGTCGTTGCTCAACCCCGCGGCGCGCAGCGGGTGGAGGGCGTCGCCGTGGCGTTCGCGAAGCACCGCGAGCAGAAGGCGGATCGACACCTCCATGGAGCCGTCGAGCAGTGCCGCGATGTCCTGCGCCTCATGGTCGACGCCGAGCGCCTTCCACATCGCACCCATGACCGGGTTGATGCGGGCGAGGATCGCGACCATGTTGTCGCCGGTGCGGGCGTAGTCCGCGGCGATGTCGTCGTCGCTCGCTCCGAGCGTGAGGAGGAGCATCGCGGCGAGAACGCCGGTCCGGTCACGGCCGGCGGCGCAGTGGAACGCGGTGGTTCCCGGCGTGTGGGCGATGACGTTCAGTGCGGTGACCAGGTGCGGTGCGGCTCCTTCGACCATGCGCACGTACATCTGTCCCATCGCCTCGTGGCCGAGCGTCGGGGTGTTCGCCGCCATCGAATCCGCCACGTTCGCGATGAGCGGCAGCTGGTGATAGGCAACCGGAAACCTGGCGAGCGGGCCGCGTCCGGTCGCCGCCACCTCGCGGGGCGATCGCAGATCGATGATGGCGGTGAGCCCGTCGGCGGCGAGTTGTTCGGCGATCTGGTCGGTGACGTATGCGAGGTCGTCGGTGCGGATCGCGAGGCCGGTGCGCAGGACTCCGCCCTCGATCGAAATGCCGCCGAGGTCGCGCAGGTTGACCGGGGCGCTGGGTTCGAGGTCGATGGTGGTGCTCATGTGATTCTCCTTCGGATGAGTGCGCTGCCCTGGTCGATTGCGGTGACCAGCACGATGATGCAGATGATGATGGCGCTGAGGTGTCCGTAGTCGTACATCCGCATCGCGGTGGTGAGTTCGAGACCGATGCCGCCTGCACCGACGAGGCCCAGGATGGTCGCGCCGCGCACATTGCTCTCGAACAGCAGCAGCGTGTACGAGACGAGCATCGGAGCAGCCTGCGGGACAACGCCGTACTGGATGACCTGGCGCTTGGAGGCGCCGACGGCCTGCATGGCGATGATCGGACCCGGATTGACCGATTCCATTGCCTCGGCGTAGATCTTGCCGATCGAACCGATCGAGCCGAGGGTCATCGCGAGGATTCCCGCGAACGGTCCCAGCCCGACGGCCGAGACGAACATCAGCGCGAAGATGAGGTCGGGCACCGAGCGGATGATATTCATCGTCCACCGGGCCGGGTAGTACAGCCACTTCGGCGCGATGTTGGACGCGGCGGCGAACGCGACGAACAGGGAGAGCACCGCGCCGAGCACGGTGCCGACGATCGCCATCTGCAGTGTCTCCAGGAGGAGTTCCAGGATGAGGTCGATCTTCGTGAAATCCGGTGGGAAGAGCCGGGATACGAACTCGCCCATGTTCACCGCGCCGTCGCCGAGTGCGATGAAGTCGAACCCGACGCCGCCGGCGGACCAGATCAGGATGAGGACCGCCACCGGGATGCCGATGAGGAAGCGCGTGCGCGGCACCGAGAAGGCCTGTTCCATGCGGGAGCGCTCGGCGGGGTCGAGGTCGGGTGCGGCGCGGCGGGTGCGCTGTTCAGAAGTCGAGCTCGTCATCGTCGTCCCCTTCCTCGTCGTAGAGCACCGCGAGCTCGGCGGTGTCGAGGTCGCAGGTGCGTGCCGACACGAGCATCTCGCCGTGCCGGAGTCCGACGATCCGCGAGCTGTGGGCGAGGGCCAGCGGCAGTACGTGCAGGCTCACCAGCACCGGGATTCCGTCCTGCGTCGCGATCTCCCGCAGGAGGCGGAGAACGGAGCCGGCCAGCTTCGGGTCGAGGGAGGCGACCGGCTCGTCGGCGAGGATGATCTTCGGTTGCTGCATGAGAGCCCGCGCGATGGCCACGCGCTGCTGCTGGCCGCCGCTGAGCGAGCGGGCGGGTTCCTTCGCCTTGTGGGCGATGCCCACCCGGTCGAGCAACTCCAGCGCCCGCCTGCGGTGCGCGCCGGAGAATCCGCCGACGAGGTTGATCGCGCCGGCCCCGTGGAGGGTGCCGGTGAGCACGTTCGTCAGCACGCTCATCTGCGGGATCAGGTTGAACTGCTGGAAGACCTGTCCGACCTCGGAACGGAGGGTGCGCAGTTCGCCGCGGGCGAGGTTGGTGACATCGTGCCCGGCGACCCGTACGGACCCGCCGGAGATGGGGGCGAAACCGGTCAGACTCCGCATCAGAGTGGATTTGCCCGATCCGGACGCGCCGAGCAGTGCCACCATCTCGCCGGGCAACAGGTCGAGGTCGACGCCATCCAGCACAGGCCGGTCGTCGTACGCCACACGGAGACCGCGGACGGTGACCAGGGGAAGCCTCTTGCGGACCCCGTCGGTCGTCGGGGCAAGCGCGGCCGTGCTCACTGGAGATCTCCCAGCTCGACGCCGGCAACCGCCGCGATCTCGGCGAAGGGGGCGAACACGCTCGAATCGGGCGCGATGACGACGTCCTGTCCGGCGAAGGAGCTGTAGGCGCCCAGCGCCTCCGCGTTCTCCTCCGCGAACACCTTCGGGAGCGCCTCCTGGAGCAGGGTGCGGGTCTCGTCGTCGAGGGACTGGCGCGCGAGCACCGTGCCGGTGACGTCCATCGACGGGCTCTCGCCGACCGCACGCCACTCACCGTCGGCGAACGGGAACATGGGTGCGCCGAGCCGGGTCAGGGTGACCGCCGTGCACGCGGCGTCGACCTGCCCCTGCTCGAGTGCGGCGAAGCTGCCCTCGTGGCCGCCGGAGAAGATCGACTTGTAATCCTTGCCCTGCTCCAACCCGGCCTGATGGAGCATGTAGACGGGCATGAAATAGCCCGAGCTGGAAGCGGGGTCGGCGAAGGCCACGGTCTTGCCCCGGAGATGCTCGACGGTGCGGACCGGCGAGTCGGATTTCACCACGCAGGTGGAGACCGGCTCACCATCGCCCTTCCAGGCGAGCAGCGCATCCACCTGGCCGGTGTTGACCGCGAGCGCGGACGGGAACCCGGACATGATGCCGATGTCGACGTGATCGGCGCGGATGGCCTCGACGACGCTGAGGTAATCCGGCACATCGGTGACCTCGACGGTGCGGCCGGTCTCCGCCTCGAGCCGTTCGACGATGGTGTCGACCGGATTCGCCTGGGTCGGGTCATCCGAAATGGGAAGCGTGGCAATGGTGATGGGAGCGTCCGACGCGGACTTCGAGTCGTCGCTCGATGCCTGACAGCCGGTGAGTGCGAGCAGGGTGATGCCGAAGATGGTTGCCGCCGGAAGGGTGTAGCGACGCATTGGTGACCTTTCGAAATACGCGGAGCTGGTTCGCGCCGATTGCGAGAACTCCGGTATTCGAACTCGTCAAGGTATCGGGGAATTACGAGACCGCTGTACTGCGAATGGAACGTCAGGTGAACAGAAGACGAAACGCTCACCGACGCGGGCTCACTGATGCGTGGGGCTCACGGCACGCACGCGGGCGCAACTAGTCCAGCCCCTCCTGGGCCCCGCGGTCTCCGCGTCGGACACCGGCGCGCTGGACGAGCACGATGGTGGTCCCGAGCAGTCCGACGGCCAGACCGGTGAGACAGATCTCGAGAGCGTGGTCGCCGCCCAGATCGGAGATCGCCACGACGAGCGTCGCCACGGCCCACGCGATCATCCCGACCACGATCACCGGCTCCGGGGCGCGCAGCGCGCGCGGTAGATCGGGGATCTCAGGTGTCGCGGACATGGACAACAGGGTAGCTTTCGGAACGTGCCACACGATGAGCCCAGTGAGTCTCGCGATCTGAGGTCCTCTGACACTCCCGGTGATGCGGACACCTCGAGCCACTCGCACAGCCAACCCGACTTCCCGGCGACCTCCCCCGGGCCGGACAGTCCGGTCGCGAGCGGCCCGCTCGACCGGTTCTTCAAGATCTCCGAACGGGGATCGACGATCAACCGTGAGTTCCGCGGCGGTCTCGTCACCTTCTTCACGATGGCCTACATCGTGGTGCTCAACCCCATCATCATCGGCGGTATCCCGGGCGGGGACAAGAACACCGACGTCCTGGGCAACGTCCTGCCGCTGGCGCAGGTCGCCGCGGTCACCGCACTCGTCGCGGGTGTGATGTCGATCCTGTTCGGCCTCGTCGCCAACTATCCGTTCGCGATCGCGGCGGGGCTCGGCATCAACAGTCTGCTGGCGGTGTCGATCGCCCCGCAGGTGACCTGGCCCGAGGCGATGGGTCTGGTGGTCGTCGACGGCATCATCATCGTGCTGCTGGCCGTGACCGGATTCCGCACCGCGGTGTTCAACGCGGTGCCCGCCGAACTGAAGGCCGCGATCGCGGCCGGAATCGGCTTGTTCATCGCCTTCATCGGCTTCGTCGACGCGGGCTTCGTCAAACGCATCCCCGACGCCGCCGGGACCACGGTGCCGGTGCAGTTGGGCATCGACAACTCGATCTCCACGGTCCCCACCCTGATCTTCGCGGTCGGGGTGCTGCTCATGGGCGTTCTGGTGGTGCGCCGGGTCCCGGGTGGTCTGCTGATCGGCATCGCCCTCACGACCGTGCTCTCGATCGTGCTGGAGCAGATCTTCGACTACGGGTCGAGCGTCGAGAACCCGTCGGGCTGGGGTCTGAGCGTGCCCGACATCCCCAGCGCCCTCGGCGGTCTGCCCGATCTCAGCCTCGTCGGCGACGTCGACCTGTTCGGCGCGTTCACCCGTATCGGTGTTCTTGCGGCATCGGTACTGGTCTTCGCGCTGGTGCTGTCCAACTTCTTCGACGCCATGGGCACGATGACCGGCCTCGGCAAGGAGGCCGGACTGGCCGACGAGAAGGGGAACCTGCCCGGGATCGGCCGCGCGCTGGTGGTCGAGGGAACCGGTGCCATCGCCGGCGGTGCCGCGTCGGCGTCGTCGAACACCGTGTTCGTCGAGTCCGCCTCCGGCATCGCCGAAGGTGCGCGCACGGGCCTCGCGAATGTCGTGACCGGTGTGCTGTTCCTGGTGGCGATGTTCCTGACACCGCTCTACGAGGTGATCCCGCTCGAGGCGGTCGCCCCCGCGCTGGTGGTCGTCGGCGCCATGATGATCGGCCAGCTCACGACCGTCGACTTCAAGCGGTTCGACTACGCGCTGCCGGCTTTCCTGACCGTGGTCACGATGCCGTTCACCTACTCGATCGCGAACGGCATCGGCATCGGCTTCATCAGCTGGGTCGTGATGGCGACCGCGGCGGGCAAGGCGCGCACCGTGCACCCGTTGCTCTGGTTCGTCGCCGCGATCTTCGTGGCCTACTTCGCCCGCGGACCGATCTCGGACCTCATCGGCTGACGCGACGACGCCGCGCACTTCCGGTATGTCGGGTTTCCTGTCGTCCACCCGACTCAATTTCGCATTGCGTAGGTCTTCGGCCTGCTCGGCTGGCCTACCCTGGGTGGATGAATTCACCAGATGGTGACGGAAGCCTGTCCGGCGATCTGTCGCTCGCGGTCATCCGCCTCGCGCGCCGCCTCCGGGGCCGCCGCGAGAACAAGCTGGTGTCACTGACCCAGCTGTCCGCCCTCAACACGCTCCATCACGAGGGACCGATGACCCCGGGCGCACTCGCCGCGGCCGAGCGGGTCCGGCCACCGTCGATGACCAGGGTCATCGCCTCGCTGTCGGATCTGGGGATGATCAGACGGGAACCCCATCCGACCGACGGCCGTCAGGCCATCGTGACGCTGTCGTCCGAGGGCGCCGACGTCGTGATCGACGAACTCGCCGCCCGCAAGGCGTGGTTGAGCGACCGGCTGGCGGAGCTGTCCCTCGAAGAGCGGGAGATTCTGCGCGGGGCTGTGCACATCTTCGAGAAGATCCTCGGGCAGGCCGACACCGACGTCCCGCGCTCACGCGCGATGTGAGCCGTCCCCGCACCCACTGCCCCCTGAGGTGCGAGGAGCGATAGCGACGAGCCACGAAGGGCCTGGTGAGGCGTGTTGTGAGGCCGCCCTTCGAGGCTCGCTTCGCTCGCACCTCAGGGAGCAGAAGGTAGGCGCTCACGCGCGATGTGAGCCGTGGCCCGCCCCTGAGGACTCACCACTGCTCCCTGAGGAGTCCCGGAGCGTGCCCTGAGGGGTCTCCACTGCTCCCTGAGGTGCGAGGAGCGATAGCGACGAGCCACGAAGGGTCAGAAGAACGTGCCGGAGAAGGGTGCGCGGTCGGTCATGAACGCGTGGTCCAGGGCGCGCAGCGTCGCCGGGGAGTCGACGTGCAGGCGTCCCGCGGCCGCGAAGGCCGACGGTCGGATCCCGCCCAGGTAGATGCTCGAGAGCACCGAGATGTCCAGCCGGACCGTGGGCACCGCACCCGTCTTGGCCGGCGCGACGATCGCTCCGCCCTCGCGCACCGAGATGTCGAAAACGCCTCCGTGCCCGCGGAATTCGTCGGTCACCTCGATCACGGCATCCAGGTCGGCCGCGTAGTGGCGGCCGCCGAGTGCGGCCGGGACGTCGAGGATGCGCAGCCACATCGTGTCGGCGGTGCCGGTCACCGACACCGACCGCGGATTGACGAGCTTCTGCGGCAGCGGGTCGTCGACCGGGATCGACGCGGTGATCGACGGGATGAGGTCGAGGTTGATCAGCACACGCCACAGGTCGGTGTGCGCGTCGTCGGTCACCGCGAACACCTCGTTGACCTCGCCGCGCACCGCGCCGGTCTCGTCCTTGTAGATGCGGTAGCTCGCATAGCCGTCGGCGTGCAGCAGATAGTGCAATCCGCTCGCCGACAGCGGCCGCTCCGACGCGCGGTCGGCCAGGATCGGATTCCACCATGCGGGTGTGCGGGTGAGGGCGCCCGGCGTCGTGAGGGTCCAGCGTGCGTGCAGATCGGGGATCGCCGCGGCCACCGCGTCGGCGTCGGCGTAGCGGACGGTGGCGTCGTCGGGCTGGGCGGCCCGTATCGCCGCTCCCGGGGTCAGCGACACCGAGTTCGCGAAACACGCCGGGCCGAAGCCGAACCGCTCGTAGATGGTGCCCTCACTCGCGGTGAGAATCGCGAAGGTGTACTTCTCCGACTCCCACTGCTCGACGAGTTCGGTGAGCATGCGACGAAGGATGCCGCGGCGCCGGTGGGTCGACGCCACCGAGACCCACGACAGGCCGGCCGCGTCGGACACACCACCGCCGGGCAGCGACATCGACATCCGGTAGAACATCGCGACCCCGACGAGGGGCTGGGTGTCCAGGCCGGTGTCGCGCACCAGCACGACGTCGTCGTCGGCGACCTTGCCGCGCAGATCGGCGACCTCGTCGTCGGGCAACGGGTTGCGCATGGCGAACGCGCGGGCGTCAGTGGTGATGATGTCGGCCCAGTCGGCGTCGGTGGCGCGTTTCAGGGACAGACGTGACATCGGAGTCGAAGCGCTGGTCACGCCTTCCACAGTTTCATACCCGGGCGCTGTCGGGTTCGTCCGGGTGGCAGACTGTTGCGGTGCCCGGGCTCGCAGTGAACGTGATCGACATCGACGACCCGGAGGACCCCCGCGTCGACGACTTCCGCGATCTCAACTCCGTCGACCGCCGCCCCGACCTGCCGGTCCTGCCCGGTGGACGCCCGGGCCGCGGTCTCGTCATCGCCGAAGGCGTGCTCGTCGCCCAGCGGATGATCGCCTCGCGGTTCGAGACCCACGCATTCCTCGGGGTGGCCAAGAGACTCGACGAACTCGACGCCGATCTCCGGGACCCGTCGCTGGCCGGTGTGCCCTTCTACCGTGCCACCGCCGAGGTCATGGCCGAGGTCGTCGGTTTCCACCTCAACCGCGGCGTGCTCGCGGTGTCCCGTCGACCGTCGGTGCTCACGGTGCCCGACATCCTCAACGACGCCCGGACCGTCGCGATCCTCGAAGGTGTCAACGACCACGAGAACATCGGCTCGATCTTCCGCAACGCCGCCGGACTGGGCGTCGACGCGGTGCTGTTCGGGCAGGGTTGCGCCGATCCGCTGTACCGCCGCTGCGTGCGGGTGTCGATGGGCCACGCGCTGCTCGTGCCGTTCGCGCGGTTCGACGACTGGCCACGCGGCCTGGACCTGTTGCGGAACCAGGACTTCCAATTGGTCTCGATGACTCCCGACCCCGATGCGGTGACCCTCGCCGAGGCGGTCACCGCCGAGAAGGTCGGCTTCCTGGTCGGCGCCGAGGGTCCCGGCCTGACGGCTTCGGCGATGGCGGCGACCGATGTGAAGGCCCGCATCCCGATGAGCCGGGGCACCGACTCGCTGAACGTGGCGACCGCGGCGGCCGTTGCGTTCTACGAGCGCGCACGGTCGGGCACGATGGGGGAATGACCGTCGAGTCGGAGAACGGCGAGCCCACGCCATGGGTCCTGGGGATCATCGTCGGTGCTTCGTGCGCGTTGTTCGCCGCGTTCGTCCTGGTCGGGGTCTATCAGCTCATCGGGGGGATACTGCCTTTCCTCGGTATCGCCGCGGTTCTGGTCGTCGCGGGCGGCCTCGGGTGGACCCTGTGGGAGTTCCGGGCGCGGCCCGTGTGGCGCTGGGTCGTGTGGGGACTGCTGCTCGGCTTCCTCGCCGGCGTCGCGTCCTCGATCGCCTTGCTGGCGCTGGGGCGACCCTGACCTTCAGAACCCGAAGTATTCGCGGATGCGGCCGCGTTTACGGGTGGGCTGCTCCGGCGGCGCCGTCCGCTGCTGAGTACGCGAAGCCGTTGCCGCGCGGTAGTTCTCGTAGTCGGCGGCGGTCGGTTCGTACTCGGCCGGGTGCAGCGCGAAGCAGGTGACGGTGATCAGCGCCGGGTCGAGGTCCGACTCCGCGAGCGGGTGGGTGTAGCGGAATCCGAGCCACGCGCGGTTCGACTCCTCGGCGAGGTGCCCGGGGTGGAACGGCAGCGACATCGGCGCGGTGGGGACGCCGTTGGCGTGGCTCAGCGGGTGTTCGCCGCCCCAGAACGGTTTCTCGAACGTGAACGGCAGGCCGTGATCCTCGTGGATCGTCACCGGGTCGGCCGCGAAGGAACGCCGAAGAGTCCCCGACTCCCACCGGGCGAACACCCCGAGCGAGGCGTCGGGTTCGGTGTAGAGCAGGGTCGTCGTCGCGCTGGGGCGCATCCGTGCGAGCGCGCGGGTCAGCGTCGACGGTGTGGTCGTCTCGAACAGCGAGCAGGACACGACGGCCAGGGGGCCGTAGAAGCCGGCGTAGACATGGGTGTCGCGGGCCGCGGCGGCCGCCGCGAGATCGGTGTCGACGAGGGGGACGAGCACGCTGTCGCCGAAGATGGCGGTGGCCAGCTGGTGGGCGTGCTGGGAGTCGTTGGCCGGACCGGTGCGGAGGATCGCGGCCGGATCGTCGGAGTCGACGAACCAGACCGTGGCCGCGCGTGCCGAGGACACTCAGCTGTTCCCGTTGCTGCGCACGCCGAGCAGGACATCCTCCCACGCCGGGACTGCCGGTTTGCGTGTCTTCTTCCGACGCGGACGCTCGGGACCCGACGCCGGGGCGGACGGCGCCTCGTCGGAGTCGGTGCCCTGGGCGTCGGCGGCCGGCTCGGTCGTGGGTGTGTCCGGGCCGGCTGCGGCCTCGCCCGGCTCGGCGGACTGCTCGTCGTCGAATCCGAAGTCGAAGGGCACGGTGCCGTCGTCCTCGGCAGTGGTCCGCCGGTCGTGGCGGGCGCGCTGCGCGCCGATGATCGAGTTCGCGTCGATGGTGACCTCTTCGCGCCCGTCCGGGGTCGTCTCGACGGCGACCTCGGGGGTCGCCACGGGGGTCAGGCGACGGCGCGGGGCGATGGTCTCGGGATGGGTGAGTTCGTCGGCGAGGTCGTCGAGCGGGTCGACGCTGCCGCCGTGCGAACCGGGCTGGTAGCGCCAGTGGGCCAGGTTGTCGGTGCGTCCGACACTCCAGGCCACCTGCACCACCCAGTAACCGTCGTCGCCCTTCCACGCGTCCCAGTCGGCGTCGTTCGGATTCTGGCCGTAGGCGTGGAGGCCCTCGGCGACCGACTCGACGAGCGTCGCGACGGCGGGACCGTCGTGGCGGACGGGGTGGGCAGCACCGGCGAGCTCGGTCGCGCGGCTGCGTTCGAGGAGGACCGGGTGGGCGAAGCGTTCGATCTTCTCGACACCCACCCCTGCTGCGGCCGCGACCTCGGCGACGGTTGCGCCTGCTCGGATTCGTGCCTGGATCTCGCGTGGCCGCAATGCACTCTCCATCTCGATCTCGATCTGTCCCAGTCGTGAGATGTCGCCGCGGGCCGCGGCGCGGAGGCGTTCGTCGGAGGCGATCCGGAATTTCTCACCCGATTGCGGGTCTTGGCAGATCACATGGGAGCCGTCGGTTTCCACTCCGACGACGCGGAGCTCACGCATCTGCTCCTCCTCCGGTGGGTGCACGCATTGGGGTCACATTAACTCACCGATCTGCCGGTTCACTGTGGGACACGCGGCAAAACCGCAGTTCAGCACGCGTGGGGCTCAAGCGACGCCAGCGGTCGATGCGTCGGATGTGGTCTGTGTGAACCAGGCTACCGGTTCGTGAACCACCGCCGGCGCGCCGCAACGATCTGTGCGGCGCGCCGGCGGCGTGGGTCGACGAGGTGATCAGAGGCGCTCGACGATGTAGTCGATGCACTCGGTGAGCTTGCTGACGTCCTCGGGCTCGATGGCCGGGAACATGCCGATGCGCAGCTGGTTCCGGCCCAGCTTGCGGTACGGCTCGGTGTCGACGACGCCGTGTGCGCGAAGGATCTTGGCCACCGACGCGGCGTCGACGTCGTCGGTGAAGTCGATCGTGCCGACGACCTGGCTGCGGTTGGCCGCCTCGCCGACGAACGGCGTCGCGAACTGGCTGGCCTCCGCCCACTGGTAGAGGCGCGAGCTGGAATCGGCGGTGCGCGAGACACACCAGTCCAGGCCGCCGTTGCCGTTCATCCACTCGATCTGGTTCGCGAACAGCAGCAGCGACCCGACGGCCGGGGTGTTGTAGGTCTGGTTCTTGCTGCTGTTGTCGACCGCGGTCGGCAACGACAGGAACTCCGGGCACCAGCGGTCGGTCTCGGCGATCTCCGCGACCCGGGCGAGCGCACGCGGGCTCATGAGCGCGACCCACAGGCCGCCGTCGGAGGCGAAGCACTTCTGCGGGGCGAAGTAGTAGACGTCGGCGTCGGCGATGTCCACGGGCAGACCGCCCGCACCCGAGGTGGCGTCGATGGCGATGAGCGCGTCATCCGAACCGGCGGGCCGGACGACGGGGACCGCGACGCCCGTCGAGGTCTCGTTGTGTGCCCAGCCGATGAGGTCGACGCCGCCGAAGTCGTCGGCGGTCAGCGCGGACGGATCGGGCGCGGTGCCCGGGTCGGTGGAGATGACCGCGGGGTTGTCCAGGAACGGCGCCTTCTTGGCGACGGTCGCGAACTTCGACGAGAACTCGCCGTAGGTGAGGTGCAGCGACCGCTGCTTGATCAGGCCGAACGCCGCGGCATCCCAGAACGCGGTGGTGCCGCCGTTGGAGATCACGACCTCGTAGCCATCGGGCAGGGAGAACAGATCGGACAGGCCCTCGCGGATCGAGCCGACGACGTTCTTCACCGGAGCCTGCCGATGACTCGTGCCGAACACCGACGCGCCGGTGTCGACGAGGGACTGCAACTGCTCGGGGCGCACCTTCGACGGTCCGCAACCGAAGCGGCCGTCCGACGGCAGCAGGTCGGCGGGCAGGGTGATCGGTGCGGTGGCGGCTTCGCTCATGTCGGCAATTCTAGGGAGTGGCCCCCGCCACCCCGGGTTCGGTCCCTGCAAACCCGACGACGGTGGCGGCGTCGGCTCGCGGTCACGTCAGCACGGAAGCGCTGCTTCGACCACAGCGGGGCTGCTCACAGCTCGCGCTCCTGTGGTGAACGTAGCGCTCCTGTGGAACGGGCCTACAGGCCCGGTTTCACGACGTCGCCCCAGCCCTCGACGTCCTCGGGGCGCCGGGGGCTCGGGCCGGTGTAGATCGCGGCCGGGCGGACCAGCTTGCCCAGGCGCTTCTGCTCCAGGATGTGCGCGCACCATCCGGCGGTGCGGCCGCAGGTGAACATCGCCGGCATCATGTGGGTCGGCACCTCGGCGAAGTCGAGGATGACCGCCGCCCAGAACTCGACATTGGTCTCGATGGCGCGGTCGGGGCGTCGTTCCCGGAGTTCGGTGAGCGCGGCCTGTTCGAGCGCGGCGGCGATCTCGAAGCGCGGTACGCCCAATTCCTGTGCGGTGCGGCGGAGCACGCGGGCACGTGGGTCCTCCGCGCGGTACACCCGGTGCCCGAAGCCCATCAGCTTCTCCTTGCGGTCGAGGATCCCCTTCACGAGTCCTCGTGCATCGCCGGTGTTCTCGACCTCTTCGATCATCGGCAGCACGCGCGCGGGGGCTCCGCCGTGCAGGGGACCAGACATGGCGCCGATCGCGCCCGACAGCGACGCCGCGACGTCGGCTCCGGTGGAGGCGATGACCCGCGCGGTGAACGTCGAGGCATTCATGCCGTGCTCGGCGGCGCTGACCCAGTAGGCGTCGATCGCGGCGATGTGGCGGGGGTCGGGGTCGCCCTTCCAGCGCGTCATGAAACGTGCGGTGACGGTGTCGCATTCGTCGATCACGTGCTGGGGGACCGCGGGCTGGTGGATGCCGCGGGCCGACTGCGCCACATACGACAACGCCATCACCGATGCGCGGGCGAGATTGTCGCGGGCGGTCTCGTCATCGATGTCGAGAAGGGGCTGGTAACCCCAGATCGGTGCGAGCATGGCCAGCGCGGCCTGGACGTCGACGCGCACGTCACCGGTGTGGATCGGCAGCGGGAACGGTTCGGCCGGCGGCAGACCGTTGCCGAACCTGCCGTCGACCAGCAGCGCCCACACATCGGCGAAGGTCACCTTGTTCTCGACCAGGTCTTCGATGTCGACGCCGCGATAGCGGAGATTGCCGCCGTTCTTGTCCGGTTCGGCGATGTCGGTCGTGAAGGCCACGACGCCCTCGAGCCCGGCGACGAAATCCTCGGGAACAGTGTTGGCCATGGCAACCCACCTCACTCGACGTCCGTGTCGTGCATCCGCTGTCCGGTGAATCCTCGCGAATCCTCGCGGGACGGGACTCGCCGGGGATGCGGTCCACGACGAACTGTAGATCAGCCGGACGCCCCGCGTGTACCCCGGAGTAACCAGCGGGGTCGGAGTAGCGTCAGCAAAGTGTTGGACGAGTCGCACGACCCCATCGACCTGCCGAACATGCGCGTCGGATACGGCGGCGGCATCCCACCCAACATCGGCGAGGGTGACCGCGCCGCGGGCGCCGACGGTATCCGCGAGAACCTCGACCCGAGCTGGTTGCGCGGCGACCCGCCGTGGCTGGATCTCTTCCACGTCTGGCTGCGTGAAGCCGTCGATGCCCGCATCGCCGAGCCCAATGCGATGGTCCTCGGCACGGCCGACGCGGAGGGCCGGCCGTCGACGCGCACCGTGCTGTGCAAGGGCGTCGACGCGAACGGCGTGGTCTTCTTCACCGGTCACGACTCGGACAAGGGCCGCCACCTCGCCGCGAATCCGTATGCCTCGGTGACCTTTCCCTGGATCGCCCTGGAACGCCAGGTGCACTTCCGCGGGCCGGTCGAACACGTCAGCGCCGAGGAGGTCCAGGCGTACTGGGAGCTGCGACCCCGCGGTTCCCAGTTGTCGGCCGCGGCATCGGAACAGTCGCGGCCCATCGGCAGCCGCGTCGAACTCGAGCAGAAGGCCGCCGCGCTCGCCGAGGCCTACGGCGGCTTCGACGACGGTGCGGAGGTGCCGGTCCCGTCCGACTGGGGCGGGTACCGCATCGCACCGGTCGAGGTCGAGTTCTGGCAGGGTCGGGCGAACCGCCTGCACAACCGGGTTCGGCTGACCCACGTCGACCACTCCTGGCGGGTCGAACGGCTTCAGCCCTGACCGACGGTCCGGTCCGCGGCAGCTGGACACCACGGATCGGCCTGCGCGGCCCGACCCCTCAGTTCTGAGCCGGCAGTACGTGTTCACCGGTCTTGTCGCACGACAGTGCCAGTGAGGAGATGTACTGCTTCTCGCCGTTCGGGCCGGGGACCGCTGAGGCGATCATGTCGGGCCGTTCGAACTCCATGCCGGTGACGCAGCACAGGAGCTTGACGTCGGAGGGGTTGCCGAGTTCGTCGTACATCGGGAGGTCGATGCCGTCGTCGGTGCGACGCAGGTAGTACTTGCCCTTGGTCGCGAGTGCGATGATCGGTGGCAGTACCAACGCGAGTATCAGGGCGACGAGCGGTGAATACGGTGCGAGCGTGTCGCCGAAGACGTTGAAGTACACCATGATCGACAGTCCGCCCGCGACGATGACGGACACGAAGCCCACCGGGTTGACGTTGTAGAGCATCCCGCGGCGGAACTCGGGTTGCTTCGGCGAGATCTTGAGCAGGTACTTGTTGACGGCGATGTCCGACGCGACGGTGACGATCCAGGCGATGGCGCAGTTGGCGTAGAAGTTCAGCAGCTCGTTGAGGAAGCTGAACATGTTCGCCTCCATGAGCACGATCGCGATGCCGACGTTGAAGACGAGGAACACCAGCCGGCCAGGGTAGGTCTTGGTGACCCGGGTGAAGCTGTTGGTCCACGCGAGCGAGCCGGAGTAGGCGTTGGTCACGTTGATCTTGACCTGGCTGATCACGACCAGGATCACCGCGAGGGTCATCGCGAGCCAGTGCGGCATGAATTCCTCGTACACGGCGAGGAACTGATGCACGGGCTCGTTCGCGACGCCGGCCGAATCGGCGAAGTTCACGATCAGGTAGACCGCGAGGAAGAGACCGACGATCTGCTTGATCGCGCCGAAGAGCACCCAGCCCGGGCCCGCGGTCAGTACCGCGGTCCACCAGCGCCGGTTGTTCTCAGGCGTTTTCGGCGGCATGAAGCGCAGGTAGTCGATCTGCTCGGCGATCTGGGCGATCAGCGACAGACACACACCCGCGGCGAGCATCGCTCCGGCGAACGAGACGGCATGTCCGCCCTGGCCATCTGTTCCACCGCTGAACGCCAGGAATTCGCCGATGGCCTCGGGGTGTTGGATCACCAGGTAACCGAAGGGCAGCACCATCATGACCAGCCAGAGCGGGGTGGTCCACACCTGGAGTTTCGACAAGGTGTTCATGCCGTAGATGACCAACGGGATGATCAGCACGGACGAGAGCAGATAACCCAGCCACAGCGGGATGCCGAGCCCCAGCTCGAGCCCCTGCGCCATGATCGATCCCTCGAGGGCGAAGAAGATGAACGTGAACGACGCGAAGATGACATTGGTCAGCACCGAGCCGTAGTAGCCGAAACCGCTTCCGCGCGTGATGAGATCGAGATCGATGTTGAACCGGGCCGCGTAGTAGGAGAGCGGGTAGCCGGTCAGGACGATCACGATGGCGAAGAACAGGATGCCCCAGAGGGCGTTGCCGGTGCCGTTGGCTATGCCGATGTTCGCGCCGATCGCGAAATCGGCCAGGTAGGCGATGCCGCCCAGCGCCGAGATCGCGACCACGCCGGGGCTCCACTTGCGGTAGCTGCGCGGGGCGAATCTGAGCGTGTAGTCCTCGAGCGTCTCCCGGGCGGCCGCGGCCGCGGTCCCGGTCACCGGTCGACGTTCCGAGGCGGTGCCTGCGGCGTCGGCGTCGGGTGCCTGTTCGGTGGTCATCGGGCCCTCCCCGCAGTCGTGACATGCACGAAGTGACGCTAGGAGAATCCTGTTACAGCGCCGATGAGCATGTGTTGCGCAGGAATTAAGAACCGTCGGCACAGTGGAATTCGTGCTTTTCGGACATCGCGCCTGAGAGGTGCCCTGACCGGCCGGCCAGTCGTTCGCAGTCTTAACATCGTGGAAATGCCCCGTCTTCTCGCCGACACCACGCCGCTGCGCAACCAGTACTTCCGGCGGTTGTGGCTGGCGAACATCGTCACCGTGATCGGCGCGCAGTTGAGCGTCGTCGCCGTGCCGGCGCAGATCTACGAGGTCACCGGCAGTTCGGCCTATGTCGGGCTGACCGGTGTGTTCGGTTTGGTCCCGCTGGTCGTCTTCGGGCTCTGGGGTGGAGCGCTGGCCGACGTCGTCGACCGCAGGACCCTGCTGATCATCACGACGATCGGCCTCATCGTCTGCAGCGCACTGTTCTGGGCGCAGGCCGTGCTGGGCGGACAGAACGTGTGGATCGTCCTGGTGCTTTTCGCCGTTCAGCAGGCGTTCTTCGCCGTGAACCAGCCGACTCGGACCGCGGTGCTGCCCCGGCTCCTCGACGCCGGGGACCTGCCCGCCGCATTGTCGCTGAACATGACGGTCATGCAGGCGGGAGCGATCGCCGGGCCGCTCGTCGGTGGCTCCCTGATCCCGGTGCTCGGCTACTCGCTGCTCTACTTCGTGGACACGCTGTTCCTGCTGCCGACGCTCATCGCCGTCGCGATGCTGCCGTCCCTCCGGCCGGAGAGCGACGCGGCGCCCAAGGTGGCCGGCCTGCGTTCGGTTCTCGAGGGTCTGCGCTACCTGGCCGGGCACAAGATCCTCCTGGCGTCCTTCCTCGTCGACCTGATCGCCATGATCTTCGGCATGCCGCGGGCACTCTTCCCCCAGATGGCGCACGAGAACTTCGGCGGACCGGAGGGCGGTGGCATCGCCTTCGCCCTGTTGTTCACGGCGATCTCCGCGGGAGCCGTCGTCGGCGGGATCTTCTCGGGATGGGTCGCGCGCGTGGAGCGCCAGGGGCTCGCGGTCATCGTGTGCATCATCATCTGGGGTCTGGCGATCACCGGGACCGGGATAGCGGTGTCGTTCGCCGACGGGACGGCCATGCCGATGCTCGTCGTCGCGGTCGTGCTGCTGATGATCGGTGGTGCGGCCGACATGGCCTCGGCGGCGTTCCGGCAGACGATCCTGCTGGCCGCCGCGACCGACGAGGTCCGCGGCCGGTTGCAGGGCGTGTTCATCGTGGTGGTCGCCGGCGGCCCGCGGATCGCCGACGTCGCGCACGGTGCTGCGGCCGCCTCGATCGGCGTCGCCGCCGCGACGGCGTTCGGCGGTGTCGCGGTCGTGATCGCGACGATCGTGGCCGCCCTGATGATCCCGGCGTTCGTGCACTACCGCGCCGGTCAGCGGACCTGAGGAGCGAGTTCGCCGGGCAGCGCGGCCCGGCGATCGGTGCCACCATGGACGCCATGACCGCCGCCGCCACCGACTTCGACGTGCCGATCATCGACATCTCGCCCTATACGCGCAACGGCGATCCCGCCGACCGGGCAGTGGTCGCGGCCAGGTTCGACGACGCGGCGAGTTCGGTCGGCTTCATCCAGGTCGTCGGGCACGAGATCCCGGCTGCGGTCATCGACGAGTTCACCGCGGTCATGGACGACTTCTTCGCCCTTCCGCTCGAGCTGAAGAAGGCCTACCGCACACCTCCGGAGATCAACCGTGGGTACGCGCCCCCGAAGTCGGAATCCCTGTCGTTGTCACTGGGCGTCGAGCCCGCAGCTCGCATGAACGACTTCTTCGAGGCCTACAACGTCGGCGTGGAGGCAAGTCAGTACCCCGACCTCGATCTGCCCGACGACCACTACGCGGTCAACACCTGGCCGGCCGTCGAGCATTTCCAGGCGGCGGTGTCGGCGTACTTCAGTGAGGCCCGACGCGTCGCGCACACGCTGACCAGGATCTTTGCCGACGCACTCGATCTGCCCGCGGACTTCTTCGAGAGTTTCACCGATCATTCCCTCGACGTGCTCCGGATGAACAACTACGCACTGCCGCCGGGGGAGATCGAACTGGACGGCGAGCTCACCGGTATGGGGGAGCACACGGACTACGGGATCGTGACGGTGTTGTGGGCGGACCAGGTCAGGGGTCTGCAGGTGCTCGACCACTCGGGCAACTGGCACGACGTGAGCCCCGCCGACGGCGCCCTGCTGATCAATCTCGGAGACCTGATGGCGCGCTGGACCAATGAGCGGTGGACGTCCACCCTGCATCGGGTGAAACCGCCCATCGTCGACGGCACGGTGGAGCGGCGACGGTCCGCCGCGTACTTCCACGACGGCAATCTCGACGCGATGATCACGACGCTTCCGTCGTGCGTCGGTGCGGGCAGCCGTTATTCGCCGATCACCGTGGGCGAGCACATCGGTGCGAAGCTCGCGGGCTCGCGCGCCGGACGCCCGAATCCGCACGCGACCCGTGAGGCCGGTCGGGTCCGGCAGGCGATGCGACGAAGTCAAGGGCAGCAGTAGACCTCGTGCGCGGGTCTCAGTCCGCGGTGAGCACGCCGGGATAGGACGCTCGCCGTGCGGCCGTCACCGGGCAGTAGTGCATGGGGTTGTCGCGCTCGCTCTCCGGCGGGAGGTTGCGTTCGGGCGTGTGCACGATCGGTGCGTCCCGGGCGACCTTGCCGGTCACTCGGTCCCACGCGTCGCGCGGGCGCGGATGACGCAGCACCCGCTTGGGCAGGAGACGGTGCATCACGAGGTTGATGCCCTTGCCCAACAGGCGGAATCGTCGTTCGTCCTTGTCGGTCCACTCGAGTCCGAGGATCTCGCGGACCGGCTCGTCGTAGAAGCCCGTGGTCAGCCACATGAAGATCTTCTGGTTCCGGGGGACCAGATAACGGTCCCACAACCACCTCGGGATGAAACCCAGGAACGGCGGCGGTGGCAACTGTGTGATGTCGAGGACCGTGCGGACCGAGACGTGATCGCGAAGAACGTTGCGGCACATGTAATCCCAGTAGGCGAGGAAGTCCTCGTAGGTGTCCGGGACGGGCCGCATGGACACGCCGTACTGGGCGTACCAGGCCTTGGACTCCTCGAACAGCTGACGCTTCTGGTCTTCGGTGAGGAAGGGTCCGAAGCGCTCACACAGTCGGACATTGCCGTACCAGAACGTGGCGTGGGCCCAGTAGAAGACATCCGGGTCGAGCGCGTGATAGCGGGAGCCGTCCTCCATGGTGCCCTTGACGGTCCGGTGATAGTCACGTACCTCCAGCCCGGTCTGCGCACCGGGAACGACCGAGTCGAAGACGACCCCGCTGATCGGATACAGGGAACGCATCAGGCGCTGCCACCGCTCACCGAAGAAGTCCGAGTGGTCCCACACCGCCGCACCCAGCTTGGGATGCATGTTCTGGATCGACCCGGCCCACAGGCCCTGGAACATCCCCGTCCACGTGCCCCAGATCTGCCAGGTGAGCGAATCCGGACCGAGTGGCTCGTACTCCTGGGCCGGTGCGGCGTCGCCGGGGTGGCCGGAGTCGGCGCCATGAACGGGACAGGTCTCCTGCGCGGCGTCCACAACCTCGGTCATGAGACGGAACTCTAGGTTCGTCTCACCCGGGTGTCAACCGTGTGTCACTCCGGATTCTCGTGTGTCACCGCCCGATAGCCCCGTGCGCCCGCGCGGTCCACGGCGGCCTTGACCAGCCCGAACACGAGTCCCTGCAGCGCGGCGGCCACGAGAACCTCGGTGTTGGAACGCTCCAGGTCCTTGGGGTCGGGTGCGGAATCGTCGTCGGAGATCCGTTTCCAGATCTGACCGAACACGGCGCCGGCGGCGATACCGCCGAGCACGCTGGTCGCCAGGGACATCGGTTTGTACATCGCCTTCGATACGGCACTCATGGAAGTTCCTCGCTCATTCGGATGTGGACGGGTCGCAGTGACGGCGTGGGTGGCGCTGTACGGGTCAGTTCCGCCGCCGGCGGACGATGATGAACGCACCGACAGCCAGGACCGCGGCGACAGCGGCGCCGATCAGCACGGTCGAGTTCTCCTGGGCCTTCACCTGCGCGGTGTGGGCGGTCCTCGACGCCGCGTCGTTCACGCGCGCCGGGACGTCGAGCTTGGCGGCCAACGCGTCGACGGTCTCGGCCAGCTCCTGGCGTTGCTGCTCGACGGGCGGCGGATCGTCGGATGGGGCGTTGTTCTCGGGTGTCTCACTCATCTACAGGTGCTCCTTCACGGTCGCCACGTCACGCTGGACACTCTCGACGGTGCGCTCGGGTGCCGGCGGCACCGCTGACTTGGCTCGTTTGGCCCCGATCGCTGCCGCGGCCCCGCCGATGACCAGCAGCACCACACCGACGATCACCGCCGCCAGCCATGCCGGCACCGCGTTCGCCAGACCGAGCACTGCCGCCGCGACGAGAGTGCCGAGACCGAACAGCACCAGCAACGTACCCGCACCGGAAATCCCCGCACCCACGCCTATCCGGGTGCCCTTTCCCTTCATCTCCGCGACCGCGTGCTGCAGCTCGGTCTTCACCAGAGTCGTCGTCTGCTGCTGCAGACGTTCCACCAGCTGCACGGTCGACAAGTCGTTCACAGACGGATCACTCACGCTCGTACCTCCTATCGGGACGCTCGTCCAAGCGTTCCCGGGGCCGGTGAATACGAAACGTCGGATTCCCGATCAGTGCTGTCGGAATCGGATCTCCGATCAGTGCTGTCGGAATCGGATCTCCGATCAGTGCTGTCGGAATCGGATCTCCGATCCGGGCACCAACTGGGCGGTGAGATCCACCGCCTCCGCTGCGAGGACCGCCACCACCGGATACCCGCCGGTGACCGGGTGGTCGGCGAGGAAGATGACCGGGCGACCGCTCGGCGGTACCTGGATCGACCCGTGGGCGATGCCCTCCGAACGCAACTCGGCGGCGCCGTCGCGGTGGCGCAGAAGTGGCTGCGACGACCCTTCGGCCCGGTCGATGCGCACGCCCACGCGATTGCTGTCGGATCCGACCACCCACGTCCCGACGCCCAGGTCGGCCGGTGCGGCGAGGTGATCGGCCCGCGGACCGGGATGGCATTCCAGTACGACGACCCGCGGGTGCTCGCTGTCGGCTGGGGCCGACGAAGCGGTCGGCCAGTCGCCTGCGGCGCGACCCACGGACAGCCGGTTACCGGTGTCGAGAGGGGCCGGTCCGAGTCCGGAGAGGGTGTCGGTGGACCGCGATCCCAGCACCGGATCGACATCGATCCCGCCCCGCACCGCAAGGTAGTTCCGCAGCCCCCACGTCGGCGCGTCGAGCGCCAGCTCGTCGCCGGCGCGCAGCACGACGGCCGCGGCCAGTCCTTCGGGGATTCCGTTGCGGCGCACCACCGCGTCCGCACCGGTCACCGCGGCGAGAACGTCGGCGTCGACACGAATGCGCAACCCGCCCATCGTCGCCTCGATGACGGCCGCCGATTCCGTGTTGCCCACCAGGCGATTCGCCAGTGCAAGGGATGCGCGATCCGCACCCCCCGAACGCGGGACGCCGAGATGCGCGTACCCGGGGCGTCCGGTGTCCTGGACGGTCGCGAACGGACCGGTCGCGAGAACGGTCAGCGACGTCATCGGCTGTCGTCCCCGGCGTCGACGAAGCGGACCACCCGGCCGGTGGTGAACAGGGCGGGAGGATCGGCGTTCTCGTCCCACAGCCGAACATCGGTGCGGCCCAGCAACTGCCAGCCACCGGGGCTCGACTTCGGGTAGACCGCACTGTATCCGGCCGCGATCGCGACCGATCCCGCCGGGACATTGGTGCGTGCTTCCCGGCGTCGACCGACCGTGTCGAACGGGTGCGACCCCTCGTCGTCGGCGACGAGATAGCCGAAACCCGGTGCGAAGCCCATGAACTGGACGCGCCACCGGGTATTGCAGTGCACCCCGATCACCTCCTCGCGCGTCATCGTCAGTTCCGCGGCGACATCCGCGAGGTCGGCGCCGTCGTAGGTGACCGGGATGACGATCTCGTCGGTGGTCCGGGGGTCGCGATCGCTGCCGGTTCCGCGATGCCGCAGGGCCCGGCGGACGCCGAGTTCGTCGAGACCGCGGCCCGGGCCGGCCTGGACGAGAAGGGTGTGTGCGCTGGGCACGAGATCGGTCACCCCGGGGAGCTCGCCGCGCTCCACCGCGTCGCTCAACGCCCTGGTCGCGGCCAGCACACCGGCCGACGGGGAGTCGTCGGCCGAGAAATCCAGGACCACCGCGTCGGGACCCGCCGGCAGCTCGTGCATGGGTCGAATCTACCCCGGCCGACACGGCGTCCCGCCCGGCGAACTCCGACATGTGCCCGCACGCGGATGGCAGACTCGAGTGGTGCCGGGACGCGGAGTGCCGATGCGAATGCCGAGGAGAGGCCGTGAGAGAGATCGTCGTCTGCGGTGAGGCGCTGGTCGATGTCGTGCAGCAGGGCCCGAGCCGGCACGAAGCGACCCACGGAAGCCTGGCACCCTTGCAGCCCGCCCTGGGCGGCGGCCCGTTCAACGTGGCAATCACGCTGGGGCGGTTGGGGAGTGCGGTCTCGCTGCTCTCCGCGGTGTCCACCGACACCTATGGTGAGGCGATCCTCGACGCGCTCCGGGCGGCGGGGGTGGGGACCACGCTGGTCCAGCGTCGCGACGAGCCGACCTCGCTTGCTCTGGCGACCATCGCCGACGACGGCTCGGCGCGCTACTCCTTCTATGTGGAGGGGACCGCCGATCGCGGGGTCACCGATCCCGGGGCGCTGCCGCCGACCGTGGCGGCGGTGACCTTCGGAACCCTCTCACTGGTGTTGCAACCCGGTGCCACCGTGTACGAGAACCTGATGCGCACCTGCCGCGCCGAGGGCCGAGTCGTGGTGCTGGACCCGAACATCCGGCCCGCGGTCATCGACGACCCCGACGACTATCGACGCCGTTTCCGCAGCTGGATGTCGTCGGTCGACCTGGTCAAACTCTCCGACGAGGACGCGGCGTGGCTCGGCGAGGGGCCCGAGGGCAGCTCGGCTGCGGACTGGCTGGCCGACGGCGTGGCCGCCGTCGTCACCACCGCCGGGGCGTCGGGGATCACTGTCTCCACCCCGGTCGGTGAGGTGACCGCACCGGCGCCGCCGGTCGACGTCGTCGACACCATCGGCGCGGGTGACAGCATGCTCGGAGGCCTTGTCCACCACCTGGACCGGCACGGTCGGCTCTCGCCCGACGCGGTGCGTTCACTGACCGCCCAGCAGTGGCGCGAAGCGGCCGAATTCGCAGCTCACGTGGCTGCGGTGACGGTGTCGAGGCCCGGCGCCGACCCTCCGTGGGCGGGCGAGCTGAGAAGCGACTAGGTTGTACCTGTGTGTCCTACCCGGACACTGTAAAAACTCTGATCTGAATAAGGGGTTCGTGTGTCTGCTGAAACAGTCCCAGCCGACCAGGCGTCCGACACGGCCTCAGCGACCTTCACCTACCCCGGTGGACAGCTGGAGCTCCCGATCCTGAAGGCAACCGAGGGCACCGACTCGGTCGCACTCGGCAAACTCCTGGCCGAGACCAACCTGACCACCTTCGACGGTGGCTTCGTGAACACGGCGTCGACCAAGTCGGCCATCACCTACATCGACGGTGACGCCGGCATCCTGCGCTACCGCGGTATCCCGATCGACCAGCTGGCCGAGAAGTCGACCTTCATCGAGGTGAGCTACCTGCTCATCTACGGGGAGCTCCCGACTCCGTCGCAGCTGGAGGACTTCACCACCAAGATCCAGCGCCACACGCTCCTCCACGAGGACCTCAAGCGCTTCTTCGACGGCTTCCCCCGCAACGCGCACCCGATGCCGGTTCTGTCGAGTGCGGTCAACGCGCTGTCGGCCTACTACCAGGACTCCCTGGACCCCAAGGACGACGAGCAGGTCGAGTTGTCGACCATCCGCCTTCTCGCCAAGCTGCCGACCATCGCGGCCTACGCGTACAAGAAGTCGGCGGGCCAGCCGTTCCTCTACCCCGACAACTCGCTGAGCCTCGTCGAGAACTTCCTGCGGATGACCTTCGGCTTCCCCGCGGAGCCCTACGAGGTCAACCCCGAGGTCGCCAAGGCGCTCGACATGCTGTTCATCCTGCATGCCGATCACGAGCAGAACTGTTCGACCTCGACCGTCCGCCTCGTGGGCTCGTCGCAGGCCAACCTGTTCACCTCGATCTCCGGTGGCATCAATGCGCTCTGGGGCCCGCTGCACGGCGGCGCCAACCAGGCGGTGCTCGAGATGCTCGACGCCATCAAGGCCGAGGGCGGCGACACCAAGGACTTCATGAAGCGGGTGAAGAACAAGGAAGCCGGCGTCAAGCTGATGGGCTTCGGTCACCGCGTCTACAAGAACTATGACCCGCGCGCCGCGATCGTCAAGAAGACCGCTGACACGATCCTGGAATCGCTTGGCGTGCAGGATGATCTGCTCGACATCGCGAAGGGACTCGAAGAGGTCGCCCTCAGCGACGACTACTTCATCGAGCGTCGTCTGTACCCGAACGTCGACTTCTACACCGGTGTCATCTACCGTGCGATGGGCTTCCCGACGCGCATGTTCACCGTGCTGTTCGCGCTGGGACGCCTGCCGGGTTGGATCGCGCACTGGCGCGAGATGCACGAGGACCCGACCACCAAGATCGGCCGTCCGCGTCAGCTCTACACCGGCTACACCGAACGCGACTACGTCCAGATGGGCGATCGCTGAGCGATCGCCCGACGGACACGCCTGACCGCCGAACACCCGACTCAAAGGAGAGTCCAGTGACCAGCACCGAGAAGCCAACGGTCGAGTTCCAGGCGGGCCCCCCGCCGGCCGACCTGACCATCTCCGACCTCATCGTCGGCGACGGTGCCGAAGCCGCTCGCGGCGGCATCGTCGACGTCCACTACGTCGGGGTCGACTACGAGACGGGCGAAGAGTTCGATTCGTCGTGGGACCGCGGCCAGTCGGCCAACTTCCCGCTGGACCGGTTGATCCCGGGCTGGCAGGAAGGCATCCCGGGCATGAAGGTCGGCGGACGCCGTCAGCTGACCGTTCCGCCCGAGCTGGCCTACGGCTCCGCCGGCGCGGGTCACCGACTCTCGGGACGGACGCTGGTGTTCGTCATCGACCTGCTCGGAGTGGGCTGACGTCCGCGACCTCACTGGTCTGGCTCCGGCGCGATCTGCGTCTGAGTGACCTCCCGCCGCTGGCCGCGGCCGCCTCGGGGACCGATTCGTCGGTCCTTGTGTGCTTTGTGGTGGACCCGAGGCTGGAGAAGTCCTCGGGTGAGCGGCGCCTGGCGTTCCTGTTCGACTCGCTGCGCGAGCTGGACGACAAGCTCGACGGCAAGTTGCTCGTCGTGCGGGGACGACCCGAGGTGGAGATCCCGAAGCTGGCCCACGCGGTCGACGCCGAACGGGTGCACATCTCCGAGGACTTTGCCCCGTTCGGCCGGCGACGCGACGAGGCCGTCGCCGATCGACTCGGCGACATCGAGCTCGTGGCGACCGGTTCGCCGTACCTCGTCTCGCCCGGCCGGGTGACCAAGAACGACGGTGAGCCGTACAAGGTCTTCACCCCGTACTTCAACCGCTGGCGTGACCACGGGTGGCGCGCACCGGCCGATTCCTCGGTGCCTCCGGCGTCGATCGTCGACCCGTCGGATCTGTCGAAGACGGGACGCATCCGGGTTCCCGCCGCGCCGACGAAGCTGTCGATCCCCGCGGGCGAGGACGCGGCGACAGCGCGCTGGGCCGAGTTCGTCGACGACGGGCTCACGGATTACGACTCCGGACGCAACGACCCGGCGGGCGACAGCACGAGCCGGATGTCGGCGTACCTGAAGTACGGCAACATCCATCCCCGTACTCTCGCTGCCGATCTGGGCAGGCAGAAGGGGAAGGGGGCGCAGGCATACCTGCGCGAGCTCGCGTTCCGCGACTTCTACGCCGATGTGCTCTATCACTGGCCACACAGCCTGTGGCACAACTGGAATCGTCAGTTCGACGGCATCGACCTCGACACCGACGACAAGGCGTACGAGCGCTTCGATGCCTGGAAGGCCGGGCGGACCGGCTTTCCGCTCGTCGATGCCGGGATGCGTCAGCTCGCGGAGACCGGATACATGCACAACCGGGTGCGCATGGTCACCGCGTCCTTCCTCGTCAAGGATCTGCACCTGCCGTGGTGGTGGGGAGCCGAGTGGTTCCTCGAGCAGCTGGTCGACGGCGACATGGCGTCGAACAATCACGGCTGGCAGTGGGCGGCGGGCACGGGAACCGATGCGGCGCCGTACTTCCGGGTCTTCAATCCCGAGGCGCAGGCGAAGAAGTTCGATCCCGACGGCGAGTACGTCCGGCGGTGGGTCGGCGACATCGACGCCGACGATTATCCCGAGCCGATGGTCGATCACAAGGCCGAGCGTGAAGAAGCGCTCCGTCGGTTCGGCCAGATCTAGTTCCCGCCTCTGCTCCCTGAGGAGCGTCCGGAGCTTGCGGAGGGCGCGTCACGAAGGGTCTGCCAAGCATCCTCGCAACGTGATTCGTGCAGCGGTTGTACCTCTGCTCCCTGAGGTGCGAGGAGCGCAGGCGACGAGCCTCGAAGGGTCTGGCGAGGCCATCTGTCCCAAGAACTCAGATCGAACGGCGAACGGTCCAGCCGTGCCGGCATGGTGCCGCGGGTTCGGAGATTGTCGTCCACGTGAGCATCGTCGAAGGGCAATATGCCCTTCGATCAGGGTATGGTGACGTGCCTCGCTGGCCCTTCGTGGCTCGTCGCTATCGCTCCTCGCACCTCAGGAAGCGGGGATGGCGGTCAGCGGGCGAGCTTGAGCACCTCACCCCAACCGATGCGCGAACCGGTACGCAGGATCGAGCGCTGGTAGATCCGTGCCGCGATCCAGGTGGCGGCCGCACACGCGGCGCCCATCAGGCCGAAGGTGACGATGATCTGGACGGCATCGGTGTCGCCGGTCGCGATGCGCATCGGCATGAGCGCCGCGCTGAACGGCGGAATCCAGCTCAGCACCTGCACGAAGGTCGAGTCCATCGATTGCGCGCCGAAGATGCCCGAGTACATGACCGCGACGGCCAGGAACGTCAGCGGCGCCGACGAGGAGTTGAGCTCTTCCTGGCGGGACACGATGGCCCCCGTCGCGGCATACAACGAGGCGAAGAACAGGAACCCGAGCAGGAACCAGGCGATGACCGCGGCGAACATCCCGATCGCCGCGCTGGGCAGCGTCAGAATCCCGGTCGCGGTGCCCGCGATCAGTGCGGTGGCACCGAGTAGCAACACCTGCGACAGGGCGACGGCCCCGATCCCGATGATCTTGCCCCACAACAGATGCAGCGGCTTGATCGTCGCCAGCAACAACTCCACGACCCGCGACGTCTTCTCCTCGACGACGCCGACGGCGACCATCGTGCCACCCATCATGATCGCGGTCACCAGCAGGATCACGCCGACGAGTGCGATCACCAGGCGCTGACCCTCGTCTGGCTTGTCCGGCTGGGTCTTCTCCACCGCGATGGTGACCGCAGGCAACGATGCCGCGTCCACCCCGCGATCGGCCAGTGCCTCGGTCAGGTTGACCTGTGCGACAGCGGATCTGATCGCTCCCTCGACGGCCGGGTCGACGCCGCTCTTGCCGATGATCACGTAGGTACCGGGAGTGTCGCCGGGGACCAGTGCGGCCGCGACATCTCCGTCGGTGACACGTGTGCGTGCCTCCTCGGCGGAGTCCACCGCCTCGGTCGTGATGGTGGTCCCGGCCGACTCGCCCACGGACACGATGGACTCGGTGACGGCAGTCGGTTGTCCGACGACCGCAACCTTTTCGGCGTCATCGCCCCCGGCGAAGAGGTTGATGACGATGGCACCGACCACGATGACCACCATCAGCAGGCCGGTGCTGATGACGAACGACTTGGTCTTGGCGCGGGTCGCGATCTCTCGACCGGCCACCAACCGGATCGCCTGTGCGGCAGACGCCCTGGGGCCGGTGCCGGGACCGGTGGCCGCGGGGGTGGGCGAAACTTCTCGTAGTGTGCTCATGCGGACACCACCTCTCGGAACAGGTCGGTCAGGGACGGTGTGGAGGTCGCGAACCGGTGGACCGGGCCATGATTCAGCGCGGTCGACAGGATCAACTGATCGTCGGCGACCTCGGGGTCGATCAGGAGGCGGGTCGTCTCGCCGTAGTCGACACCGCGGACCCCGGGGAGGGCATCGGCCCATGCGACGTCGGACCGGGGGCCGCTGACCTCGAGGGTGACCCCGTCGCGGGAACGCAGGTCGTCGACGGTGCCCAGGGCCCGCATCTCACCGCGGGTGATGATGCCCACCCGGTCGCAGAGCCGTTGGACGAGGTCGAGCTGATGCGAGGAGAAGATGACCGGGATGCCTTCGGCCGCCTTCTCTTTGAGCACGTCACTCATGACGTCGACGGCGACCGGGTCGAGGCCGGAGAACGGTTCGTCGAGCACCAGTACGGCGGGGTCGTGCACGAGGGCGGCCGCGAGCTGGACACGCTGTTGATTGCCGAGGCTGAGGTCGGCGACGTTGTCGTCGTAGCGCGCCCCGACGCCGAGCCGGTCGGTCCAGCGCCGGACGGAGTCCTCCGCCTCCGCCGCGGACATGCCGTGCAGCTTCGCGAGGAAGGTGAGTTGTTCGCCGACCTTCATCTTCGGATACAGGCCGCGTTCCTCCGGCATGTACCCGATGTGGCGACGTAGATCCAGGTCGATCGGGCGATCGCCCAGGCGGACCTCACCGGCGTCTGCCGACAGCACGCCGAGGATGATGCGCATCGTCGTGGACTTGCCTGCGCCGTTGCTCCCGACGAAGCCGAATATTTCACCGGGGTCGACGTCAAAGGTCATGTCGTGCAATGCGACAAGGTCTCCGTAGCGCTTGTGGAGCCCGTCGACGATCAGCGGCGCGGTCATGGCGCACTCTCCTGGTTGTCGGTGATGGTCGGGTGGTCATCGATGGCGGACGGTTTCCGCATCGCGTCGAGGTCTTCGGGGTCTGGGTCGGCCATCCACCAGGCGATGAGCATCGTCGGTACGGAGATCGCGGCGACGACGAGGGTGATCAGCAGGATGGCGCAGCCGTATACCCATTGGCCGGGCACCTCGTCGCGGAAGCTGAGGACGATCAGTACCGCGTAGGGGATGAACATCAGGGAGTACAGCACGACGAAACCGATGGCGCGTGCCGAGTTGCGTTGCGCCACCTGTATTTCGTCCAGTGCGGTGACCGGGGTGTCCGCGATGGACCCGGTGACGATCCGCAGCAGCGACAGCGTCGTCAGCAGACCGACGAGGCCGACGGCAAAGGGGATCAGGAACCACCCGGTGTTCAGGAAGGCGAAGACCGAACTGATCACGAGCAGTGTCGAGAAGAACGCCTGCAGCAGCACGAGACGGCGAAACGTCCGGCGGGTGCGCCAGGACACGAGCCAATGTGAGTACTTGGAGTTGAACTCCTGGTGCCGGCGACCACGCCACTCCTCGTAGCGTCGCCACACAGCGGGGGTTGCCTCCTCGGGGATCGCTGAGTTCGGATTGTTCATCACAGTCCTCCGGGATCGTCGGTGTGGGGGCGGTCGGCGCGGGCGCGATGGGGGATCGTCTCGCGCCGGTAGAGCTCCGCCGACATCGCACTGAACTCGGTGCGGCTGAACACGGCTTCGACGGGGAGGTCGAAGACATCGCAGATCCGGAACGCCAGGTCGAGGCTCGGATAGTTGTCTCCCCGTTCGAGTGCGCCCACCGATTGGACGTTGATCCCGACGAGCTCGGCCAGCTGGGCTCTCGACATCTGCCGTTCTGCACGTAGCACGCCGATGCGGTTGTAGATGGGGAGCTTTTCCCCTCGGCGTATTGGACTCACCCGATCTAGTGTTGTGAAAACACAACAACATGTCAAGCGGAGGGAACTAGCTGCTGGTCGACGCGCGGCGTGTCGTGGCCCCGAGGTACTCGGCCGCGACACGCGCCGCCTCGCGTCCCGCGCGATTGGCGCCGATCGTCGATGCCGAGGGGCCGTAGCCGAGTAGCTGGATACGCGGGTCGGCCTCGACGACGGTCGCCAGTCGGCCGGTCATCGTGATGCCGCCACCGGGCGCTCGAAGCCGCAGCGGTGCCAGGTGGTCGATGGCGCTACGAAAACCGGTGTTCCAGAAGATGACGTCGACGTCCAGGTGAGAAGGGCTATCGGGGTGCGAGCTGTCCGGGTGGCCATGGTTGTCCGGTTGATCCGGTGTGGCAGTCCCACAGTCCCAGCACACGCCCGTCTCGGTGATGCGGGTGAACATCGGCCGCCACTCGAGGATCCCGTCGCGCTGCGCGGCCCGGATCGCCGGGGTGAGCGCCAGCCCGGTCACCGAGACGACCGACGTCGGCGGTAGCCCCGCACGCACCCGCCGTTCCACCCGCGCAACGGCCTCGCGGCCCTGCTCGGGGGTGAAGGGACCGCTCGAGAAGACCGGTTCGCGCCGCGAGCACCAGAACGTCTCGCTGCCGGGTGCCTCGCGGGCGATCTCGATGAGCAGCTGGATCGCCGAGATGCCGGCACCCACCACGAGCACGCGCTTGCCCGCGAACTCGGCGGGGGAGGTGTAGTCATGGGTGTGCAGTTGCCGGCCGCGGAAGTCGGCGGCGCCGGGGATATGGGGGATGAACGGCCGGTCCCACGTCCCGGTGGCGTTGACGATCAGGTTCGATGTGACCGAACTGCCGTCGCCCAGCTCGGCGCGGAAGCCGTCCCCCTCGCGGCGAACGGCGCGCACATGCACGGGCCGATGAACCGTCAGACCGAACTTCTCCTCGTACCGGCCGAAGTAGTCGGGGACGGCGGTGGCGGCGGGCAGCTCGTCGCAGTCGAGTCCCAGCGCCTCGACGAGCCCCCATCCCGGCAGGTCGTGGACGCGGTTGGCGGTGGCCAGCGTCAGCGTCGGCCACCGGAACTGCCAGGCGCCGCCGGGGCCGGACGCGTGGTCGAGCATCTGATAGCGATCACCGAGACCGAAGCGATGGAGGAAGTAGGCCGCCGAGAGGGCGGCTTGTCCGCCGCCGATGATCAGCACATCCGTGTGGGGGGCGGGCTGTGCGCCGGTCGGGGAGATCTCCACGTCACCACCTTGTCACGCCGAGCCGCGGCGGTGCGGTCGGTAGGGTTTGGCCCATGATCCACTCCACCACCGAGGGAACAGTTGTCACGATCGAGCTGGACCGGGTCGACAAGCGCAACGCGCTGAACGAGGAGATGCTCGCCGGCCTGTCCGGAGCGTTCGACGCCGCCCTCGACGCGGGGACCCGTGCCATCGTGGTGACGGGCCGGGGACCCGTGTTCAGTGCCGGCGCCGATCTGTCGGGGCCCGTGTACGACAAGGGCTTTCTCGACACGCTGGTCGGGACGCTGCAGCGTATCGAGGCCGCGCCGGTGCCCGTCATCGCCGCACTGAACGGCTCGGCGATCGGCGCCGGCCTGCAGCTCGCGATGGCGGCCGACCTCCGGGTCATGGCACCGGACGCGATCGCCGGCATCCCCGCCGCCAAGATCGGTGTCGCGGTCGACGAGTGGACGATCCGGCGACTCGTGTCGCTGGTGGGCGCGGGGCAGGCCAGAGGCATGCTGATCGGCTGCGACCCGCTGACCGCCGACCGCGCCCACACGCTCGGATTCGCCAATCGCATCGGGGACCTCACCGATGCCCAGCACTGGGCACGCACCATCGCCGACCTCGCCCCGCTCACCCTGCAGCATTACAAGCTCGTCCTCAACGGCGACGGCGCCCGCGACGCCGCCCCCGAGGACCGGACGGCGGCGATGCTGCGTGCGTGGGCGAGCGACGACGTGCGGGAGGGCAGGGCGGCCCGCGCCGAGAAGCGCGCACCCCGTTTCACCGGATCCTGATCCGGCGGTGCTACCGGCGGTGGATGGGCCCGTCGCCGGTGTGGAGGGGAGTCGCGGTGGCGCGGTGGCGTTCGGCGATCAGCTGCGCCGCGATGGCCACCGCCGCCTCGCCGGGTGTGTGCCCGCCCAGGTCGAGGCCCAAGGGGGAGCGCAGGCGTGCCAGTTGCTCGTCGTCGATGCCGGCGTCGCGAAGGCGTTGGTTGCGGTCGGCGACGGTCCGCCGTGATCCCAGTGCCCCGACGAAGCCGAGAGTCGGAGACGCGAGTGCGACCCGCAGGGTCGGGACGTCGAACTTCGGGTCGTGCGTCATCACGCAGATCGCGGTCGACGCGCCGACCCGTCCGTCGCCGATCTCACTCACGAGGTAGCGATCCGGCCAGCCGACGACGACGTCGTCGGCGTCGGGAAACCTTGCGCGGGTGGCGAACACCGGTCGCGCGTCGACGACTGTCACCCGCATGCCCAGGCTCGTCCCGAGCGAGCTGAGCGCCCGGACGAAGTCGTTGGCGCCGACCAGGATCAGTCGCGCGGGCGGGCCGAAGGTCTGCACGAAGGTCCGGGGACGTTCGTCGGACGGGGTGTCGCAGTCGTCGACCCCGACGAGGCCGCTGCGGCCGGTGGCGAGCAGGTCGGCGACGTCGCGGTCGAGGCGACGCCAGGACGCCTGCGATGTCGGAGTGGCGAAGTACCAGTCGGGTTCGTCGGTGAGGGTCGTGGCCCACGAGATCGGCTCGTCGTCGTCGAGCGCGGTGGCCAGGCGGGTGAGTTGCCGACGATGCTCGCCGGTCGGCGCCACACGCTCGACCAGGACCTCGATCTGCCCGCCGCACGTGAGACCCGGCGCGGGATCGTCGGGATCGTCGACGCCATACTGCTCGACCACCGCGACGCCGTCGGCCAGGACGTCGCGGGCGGTGTGGACGAGCGCGGATTCGACACATCCGCCGGACACCGACCCGATCACCGTGTCGTCGGACGTCACGATCATCGCCGCGCCCAGCTCGCGGGGTGCCGATCCCGTCGTGCCGACGACCCGGCAGAGCGCAACCGGCCGCGCGTCACCGCTGTCGAGGAGTTCGATCAGGGACCGCAGGACGTCGCGCATGTACTCCAGTGGACCAGATCTCCGCCTGCCGGGCCACGTCGCGCGGGCCTGCGGCCACCCGATGTCACTACTTCTCGGCGATCCCCGGGGCGCTGGCCGAACCCGCTGCGCGGTATCCGAACAGCTTGCTGAGATCGGCCGCGGCGGTCACGACCGTCGCGACGAGGTTCTCCGCGTCGTCCGGGTCGAGGCGGTATCGGGGTCCGGAGATGCTGAGGGCCCACACGATGGTGCCGGTGTGATCGCGCACCGGGGCGGCGATCGCCACCAGCCCGAGTTCGAGTTCCTCCACCGCCATCGCCCAGCCCTGCCGGTCGACCGTCCGCAGCTCGTCGACGAGGTCGTCGACGTCGGCGATCGTGCGGTCGGTGAATCTCGCCAGCCCGCCCGAGAAGGTCTGGCGCAGTTGTTCTTCCGACAGTCCGGCGAGCAGGACCTTGCCCGATGAGGTCGCGTGCGCCGGCGAGGCCTGACCCACCCAGGTCCGCAGGGCGACATTGGAAGCACCCACGGCCTCGACCACGTTGATCGCCTGCGCGTCGGCGAGGACCGCGAGATTCGTGGTCTCGCCGGTCGTGGCGGCCAGTGCGTCGCAGGTGTCCTGCCCGCATCTGGTCATGTCGAGGGTCGCCATGGTGGAGCCGGCCAGGCGCACCACCGTCAATCCGATCCGGTACTTGCGGCCGTCGGGCACCTGCTCGACGAAACCGCGTGCCTCCAGCGCGGAGACGATCCGGGAAACGGTGGACTTGTGGACACCGAGTTCGAGGGCGAGTTCGGTGATCCCGGCCGAACCGGCGGTGCCGATGAGCTCGAGGACCTGCAGTGCCCGATCGACTGCTCCCGCAGGGCGCTCGATCTCCACACTCTCCTCAGCCATCGCAGCGCCCAGGGTACCTGCCCGTCCACCCGGGCCGGTGACCACGTCGTGCAACGCGACAAGGTGTCCGGGACCCGTCACGGGCGCGGCTCTGTCTCCGCGACGGCGACGGCGGGCTCGCCGGTCGCCGATACCGGGAGGTCGGCGGACGCGTCGGCACGGCGACGGATTCGTCGACGACCCCGTGTCTTCCGGTCGATCGCGGCCGGGTCTACGACGAGGATCTCACCGGTCCCGATCTTCTCCGCCTGCTTGCGGATGTGCCGGTCGACCTGGTCGTCGAGCTGGGAGCGCGCGACGATCAGCGGGTCTCGGCGCAGGTCGAGGTAGAGCGACAGGCACATGCCGATCATCACGACCACGAACGGCAGTGCGGCGATGATGGCCATCTGCTTGATGCCGTTGAGTCCGTCGCCACCGCTCATGGCCAGCAACAGCGCCGCCACCGCGCCGGTGAGCACGCCCCAGAACACGGTCACCGACCGGCTGGGTTCGTGGGCCCCGCGTTCGGACAACGTGCCCATGACCAACGACGCCGAATCCGCGCCGGAGACGAAGAAGATCGCGACCAGGATCATCGCCAGCGCCGAGGCGATCCCGGTCAGCGGTAGGTGGTCCAGCATCTGGAACAGGGTGTCCTCCGACGCGGCGGTCGCCGGATCGAAACCCAGCACACCGTCGGTCTGTTCCCGGATGGCGGTGCCGCCGAACACGCAGAACCACACGAGCGACACCGTTGTCGGCACCACCATGACGCCGATCACGAACTCACGGATGGTGCGGCCGCGGCTGATCTTCGCCAGGAACATCCCCACGAACGGCGTCCACGAGACCCACCAGGCCCAGTAGAAGATCGTCCACCCGGCCAGCCAGCTCTCCCCCTCGGCGTCGACGGTGGCCGAGGATCGTGCGGAGAACGCGGTGATGTCGTTGGCGTAGGCGCCGAGGGTGGTCGGCAGCAGGTTGAGGATGAACACCGTCGGCCCGACCACGAACACGAACACCGCCAGCACGATCGCCAGCACCATGTTGATGTTCGACAGCCGCTGGATGCCCTTGGCGACACCGGACACCGCCGAGGCCACGAATGCGGCGGTCAGCACGGCGATGATGGCCACGAGCAGTGTGGTGCCCGGGTTGTCGACCCAGCCGACGTTGGACAGTCCCGAACCGATCTGCAGCGCACCCAGACCCAGGGATGCGACCGTGCCGAACAACGTCGCGAAGATCGCGAGGATGTCGATGACCTTGCCGCCCGCGCCGTTGGCCTGCTTCCCCAGGATCGGGGCGAACACCGCGCTCATCAACTGATTGCGGCCCAGTCGAAAGGTGCTGTAGGCGAGTGCGAGCCCGACGACCGCGTACATGGCCCACGGGTGGAAGCCCCAGTGGAACATGGTGGTGGCCATCGCTGTCCGGACGTCGCCCGCCGTCATACCCGGAGGCGCCTCGACGAAGTGGTAGAGCGGCTCATACGAGCCGAAGAACATCAGGCCGATACCCATCCCGGCGCTGAACATCATCGCGATCCAGCTGATGGTGCGGAATTCGGGCCTCTCGCCGTCTTTGCCGAGCGGGATCTTGCCGTACTTGCTGAGTGCCAGGCAGACCGCGAACACCACGAATCCGGTGGCCGAGAGGATGAACAACCAGCCCAGGCTGCCGGTGATCCAGGAGAGGATGTCGGTGGTGACGGCGGACAGGTTGTCCGGTGCCGCCAACCCCCAGGCCAGGAAGGCGATGACGAGTGCGGCGGTCACGCCGAACACCGTCAGGTCGATACGTGGTCGGGTGGATGTGGTGCTGATGTCGTCGTTCATGGTGCCTCTCCGGTCATCTCCGAATTCGGGTCATCTGGGGATCGACGACCGGGTCGGCGATGACGACGGCCTCGTGGTGGGTGGTCTGGTAGGCGACATCGACGGTGACGTCCTCGGCGAGATCGGCCGGTAGCCAGGCGAATGCCAGGCACGCACCGACGGTGGCAGACCACCCGGCGCTGGTGATGTAGCCGACCACCTCGCCGTCCACCGACACCGGCTCTCGGCCCAGGACGACGGCCGCCGGATCGGTGAAGCGTAGTGTGCGCAGCCTGCTCGCCGGACGGCGTTCGGCCAGAGCGGATCCGCCGATGAAGTCCGCGTCGGATCTGCGGATGGCGAAGTCGAGGCCCGCCGCGGCGGGCGTGTGCTCGATCGTCATGTCGACACCGGCCGATCGATAGCCCTTCTCGATTCGCAGGCTGTTGAAGGCGATCCGGCCGGCCGCGATGATGCCGTGGGGCCGGCCCGCCGCCATCACGGTGTCCCACAACGCCCGGCCGTTGGCAGCGGACGTGTAGATCTCCCAACCCAGTTCGCCCACGTAGGAGACCCGCATCAGCGTCACCGGAACCGCGCCGACGGTGGTGGTCGTCGAGCGGAAGTATCGCAATCCGTCGTTGGTGAGGTCGGCTGTGGTCAGCGGGGCCAGAACATCCCGGGCGAGCGGGCCCCACAGTCCCAGGCAGCAGGTGGCGGTCGTGATGTCACGGAGGACGACCGACCCGTCCGCCGGGAGATGCCGGGTGATCCAGTCGAAGTCCAGCGGGCCGTTGGCGCCCACCTGGAACACATCGTCGGCGAGCCGGGCGACGGTCAGATCCGAACGGACACCGCCCTTCTCGTCGAGCATCAGCGTGTAGGTCACCGAGCCGACGGACTTGTCCATCTTGTTGGTGGTGAGGTGCTGCAGCAGGGCGAGTGCACCCGGCCCGGACAGCTCGAACCGGGTCAGCGGGGTCATGTCGTACACCGCGACGTGGCTGCGGGTGTGCGCGGCCTCGGCGACCGCGATGGGCGACCAGTGGCGGGCCGACCAGGTGTCGCGTTCCGGTATCCGCAACCCGTCGGCGACCTTCTGCTCGAGCAGCGGGCGATTGGCCTCGTACCAGGCGGGCCGCTCCCAGAGTCCGCTCTCCCAGAACTCCGCGCCGAGCTCGGCTTCCCGGTCGTGGAAGGGACTCGTGCGCACGTTACGCGGTGCGACGCGCTGATCGTGCGGGTGGATGATGTCGTAGACCTCCTCGAAGGCCCGCGAGCTGGTGGTGAGGATGAAGTCGTCGGTGAGTGCGTCCTCCTCGAAGCGATAGAGGTCCATCTCGTGGACGTCGACGCCGGGGGTGCCGTCGATCATCCACTCGGCCATGGTCTTCGCGACGCCGGCGGAATGGGTCACCCACACGGCCTCGGCGACCCAGAAACCGGCCAGGTCGCGATGCTCACCCATGACCGAATGGCCGTCCGGGGTGAACGAGAAGATGCCGTTGAAGCCCTCTTCGACCTTGCCGTTGCCGAGTTCGGGCAGCAGTGCCACCGTGTGCTGCCACGCGTCGTCGAAGTCCTCCGGGGTGAACATGAGCTTCGAGGGCATCTCGTCGAGCGAGATCTCGGTCTCGTGATCGAGGTCGCCCACGCTCGACGGCATCGGCCGGTGACCGTAGTAACCGATACCGATGCGGTCGCCGTGCTCGCGGTAGTAGAGGTCGCGGTCCTGGTGGCGCAGGATCGGCAGCGTCGCCTCGGCCAGGGCGGGGTTGACGCCGCGGCGTGAGTCGACCGGTGTGGTGATCGCGTACTGGTGGGCCATCGGAACGAGCGGGATGGTCAGTCCCACCCGGCGACCGAACTCACGGCCCCAGAAACCGGTGCAGCACACCACGATGTCGGCGTCGACGACCCCGTTCGCGGTACGGACCCCGCGTACTTCGCCGTTGACCTCGACGACGTCGACGACCTCCTGCCCGCCGCGGAACTCGGCACCGCGCGAGATCGCGCGCCGGGCCTGCGCCTCCACCGCGCGCAAGGCCTTGGCGAGACCGTCATTCGGGGTGTGCAGGCCACCGAGGACGGTGTCGCGTTCCAGGAGCGGATGCATCGCGGCGCATTCGGCGGGGTCGACGAGGCGGTGTTCGACGCCGCGTGCGGTCGCCCAACCGGCCTTGCGGTGCAGGTCCTCCCACCGTTCCGGGGTGGTGGCCAGCTCGAGTCCGCCCACCGGGTTGAAACACCAGCCGTCGGGATGCGACAGCGACGAGAACTTGTCGATCGTGTAGGAGGCGAGCTCGGTCATCGTCTTGGAGGGGTTCGTCGCGAAGACGAGACCCGGTGCATGCGAGGTGGACCCGCCGGTGGCGAAGAGCGGGCCGCGGTCGAGGACGGTGACGTCGGTCCAACCGCGCTGGGTGAGCTCGTCGGCGAGCGAGGTGCCGACGATGCCGGCCCCGACGATCACGACTTTCGGTGCAGCCATGGGAAATCGATCCTTTTCGGGCAGAGGGCTTGGTTCAGGTGAAGACGACGGTGCTGGTCCCGTTCATCAGCACCCGGTTCTCGCTGTGCCACCGCACGGCGCGCGACAGGGCCAGTGCCTCGGCGTCGCTGCCGGCGGTGGCCAGGCGCCGGGGATCGTGGGTGTGGTCGATGCGGATGACCTCCTGCTCGATGATCGGTCCCTCGTCGAGGTCCGGGGTCACGTAGTGCGCGGTGGCGCCCACGTACTTGACGCCGCGCTGGTGTGCCTGGTGATAGGGCTTGGCGCCCTTGAAGCCCGGCAGGAACGAGTGGTGGATGTTGATGGCCCGGCCGCGCAGGGCCGCACACGTCTCGTCGGAGATGATCTGCATGTACCGGGCGAGGACGACGAGGTCGACGTCGTAGGACGACACCAGGTCGAGCATCGCGCTCTCGGCCGCCGCCTTGGTGTCCGGCGACACCGGGAGGTGGTGGAACGGGAGTCCGGCGGACTCGGTCATCGGTGCCAGGTCGGTGTGGTTGGAGGCGACGGCGACCAGTTCGCCGCCGAGGGTGCCCGACCGCCACCGGAAGATGAGGTCGTTGAGGCAATGCCCCAGACGCGAGACCATCACCAGGATCCGTTGCGGCGTCTGGTCGGTGATCGAGTACTCGGCGCCGAGTCCGGCGGCGAGATGGTCGAAGGCCGCGCTCAGCTGCTCGGAGCCGGAGTGGAGTGCGGACGCGAATTCGGTTCGCACGAACAGGGTGTGGGTCATCGGGTCGTCGAACTGCTGATGATCGAGCACCTCGCAGCCGTGGCTGAAGAGGAACGAACTGATCGCGTGCGTGACGCCGCTGCGCGACGGACAACGCAGGGTGAGGATGAATCGATCGGACATCGGGGGTTCCTCTACGGGAGCGGGGCGGGAGTGGGGTCGGCGACGTACTCGGTGGCGGCATCGACGAGCCACGCGGCGAGGTAGTCGGCATAGGAGCTGCGGACGAAGATCGCGAATCCGTCGGGCACGCGATGCACGATCACCGCGGCCTGGGCCAGCAGCGTCTGGGCCACGTCGTCGGGTCCGAAGGCCCTCGGCGACAGGTCGATCGCGCAACCGTGCGCGAGGATCGTCTCCGCCCGGGGGCCGCCGAGTTCGATGCGGGTGCGCTGACCGGACGCGTCGGCGACATAGGCCTCGCCCTGCACGCGGTCGGCGATCGACGCGGCGAACTCGTGCGGTGCCACATCGGCCGCCCAGGCGAGATACTCGTCCGGCCCGAGCCAGATGACCGTGGCGTCCTCGGTTCTCCGCAGCCGGCAGGCCGCGGGCAGCCCGAGGCGTTGCAGCGCCTCCTGCCCGGTCGGTCGGATGACCGCCTGCGCGACGGGGCTCGCGTGGAGCCGGACGACCGGGGCGAGTTCGGCGAACCGTGCCGACCAGTTGTCCAACGGACCGGCCGGTTCGAGGTCGGGCCCCGGGGCGAGGTGCACGGTGGTGTCAGCCATCGCGTCGCGCTCCTTCCGCATCGACGAAAACGGTTGTGGTGATCTCGACTTCGCACAGCGTGTCCCCGATCGGGACGTCGAGACGGGTGCCGACCAGATCGCGACCGCCTTTCACCAACGCCAGAGCGAACGGCCGGCCCAGTTCCGCGCTGCGGTAGCTCGACGTCACGTGACCGAGCATCGCGACCGGGGGTGGGGGCAGGGTGCGGTCGGCGCAGTGGGCGATGATCTGCGATCCCTCGGGAAGCCGGGTGCTGCCGTCCGTGGGCAACAGGCCGACGAGGTGTTTGCGGTCCGGCGCCGTCGCCGACCCGCGCGCGAACGATCGCTTGCCGAGAAAATCGGGCTTCTTCTTCGAGACCGCCCAGCTCATACCGAGGTCGTGCGGCGTGACGGTCCCGTCGGTGTCCTGGCCGATGATCGGATATCCCTTCTCGGCGCGCAGGACGTGCATCGTCTCGGTGCCGTACGGTGTGATGCCGTGCGGCTCACCGGCGGCGACGAGTGCATCCCACACCGCCTGCGCGTATCCGGCCCCGACGTTCACCTCGTAGGCGAGCTCGCCGGAGAAGCTGATCCGCCCGATCCGGACGGGCACCCCGTGGAACGTGGTGTCTCGCCACGCCATGAACCCGAACGCCTCGTTCGACACGTCGAGACCGGTGAACACCGACCCCACGACGTCGCGGGACCGGGGGCCGACGACCGGGAAGGTGGCCACCTGATCGGTCAGCGATGTCATCCACACCCGCAGGTGCGGCCACTCGGTCTGATGCCACTCCTCCATCCAGTCGAGGATGGCGGCCGCGTTGCCGGTCGTGGTGTACACGGTGTAGCGGTCCTCCGCGGTTCGCAACACCGTGCCGTCGTCCTTGACCATCCCGTCGGCGCCGCACATGACGCCGTAGCGGACCTTGCCGACCGGGAGAGTGCTCATCATGTTGGTGTAGAGCAGGTCGAGGAAGTCCGGGGCATCGGGGCCGGCGACATCGATCACCCCGAGCGTCGAGCCGTCGAGAATGCCGACACTCGTTCGCACGGAGGCACATTCGCGTAGGACCGCGTCGTGCATGTCCTCGCCCCCACGCGGGTAGTACCGCGGTCGCTTCCACTGGCCGACATCCTCGAAGACGGCGCCGCGCTCGACGTGCCAGTCGTGGATCGGGGTGCGCCGCACCGGATCGTAACGATCCCCGCGGTCGCGGCCGGCGAGCGCGGCGAAGGTCACCGGGGTGTAAGGCGGGCGGAAGGTGGTGGTGCCGGCGTCGCCCACGGGGATGCCGAGCATCTCCGCCACGATGCCGGAGGTGACGATGCCGGAGGTCTTGCCCTGGTCGTGCCCGGTGCCGATGGTCGTGTAGCGCTTGACATGTTCCACCGATCGCATGCCCGCGCCCAGTGAGCGGGCGATGTCGGCGACGGTCGCGTCGCGCTGCAGGTCGACGAACGACGTGGTCCCGCCGTCGGGTCCATCGGACACGTACCAGCAGATCGCGGGCGCGGCGGGGGTCCGTTCGGTGACCCGTGGGATGCTGCGCAGCTCCGGGAGTCCGATCCCGAGTCCGGTGAGTGTCGCCACCGCGCCGCCTCGTCCGCTGGCCAGGCACTCGGTCAGGGTCGTCAGACCCGCTGCCGCCCCGACGATCTCGGTACCTGCCACGGTCCCGGTCGGCAGGAAGGCCGCGGCGCGGTCGTCGAAGGTGATCGTTCCGCGCAGCTGACTCCACAGGTGGGCCGCCGGATTCCACCCACCGCTGACCAGAACGGTGTCACAGGACAGGGACGAGCCGTCGCTCAGGTCGACCCCGGTCACGCCAGCCGTGCCGTGTGCGCGGCTGACGGTGGTGCCCGGGAGGATCGGGACACCTCGACGGCGAGCCTCCTCGCGTAGGTCCGCGCTGACGGCCGGCCGGACGTCGACGACGGCGGGAACCGACACCCCGGCGTCGACGAGTGCGAAGGCCGTGGAGTACGCGGTGTCGCACGCGGTGAACACCACCGCGGTCCTACCGACCCGCACCCCGTAGCGCTCGAGGTATTCACCGCCGGCGTCGGCCAGCATCACACCGGGCAGGTCGTTGCCGGCGAAGACGATCGGTCGTTCGTGAGCGCCGGTCGCCAGAACGAGGCGACGGGCCCGGATGCGATGCACCCGTTGCCGGGAGAGGTGCGCGGGGGCGTCGGTTCCGAGGTGATCGGTGCGGTGTTCGACGGCCAGCACGAAGCCGTCGTCGTAGGCGCCGAAGGCGGTGGTCCGGGTCAGGCGCGTGACGTGGGGGTGGGAATCCAGCTCGGCGACAGCCGCGGCCACCCACCTCGCTGCGGGTATCCGGCCACCGGGCTCGGCGCGTTCGTCGAGCAGGAGCACCCGCGCCCCGGCACGAGCGCTGGCGACCGCCGCCATCAGGCCCGCGGGGCCGGCACCGACGACCAGTACGTCCGGGTGGTGGTGCAGGGAGTCGTACCGGGCATCGTCGACGGCGCTGCTGAGCTTGCCCCAGCCCGGAACGCCGTGGGCGACGAGACCGGGACACAGCGCGACGGTGGTGGCCGGAACCATCGGTTCGACGAACGGTGCCTCGATGCCCACCTGCGCGGTGGCGTCCTCGGCCCATGCTCCGGTGACACCACGGGGACGTCCGAGGTTGACGCTGGTGGTGACGACCCTGATCCCGTTGGCCAGCAGAGCCGAGGCGAGTGTGTCACCTCGGTAACCGCGGTAGGTGACCCCGTCGAAGACGAAGTCGATGGGCGTGTTGCGGTCGATGCGTCCACCGGCCCCGGTTCGGAAGGGCTGGAAGAGATCGGGTTTCGGGATGGATGTGCTCATCGAGAGGCTCCGGGTGCGGGGTCGGCGGGGGAGTCGGGCGCGCCGGCGGCATGACGCGAAGGCACCGGTTCGCCGGCGAAGGCGTACGTGCGGGTGTCGCGTTCGACGGTGAACCACTGGCGGCACCCGGCGGTGTGGCACCACCGTTCGGTCAACGAACCCTTGGGATTCGGTCGGAAGAACAGGTAGTGCGCCCAGTCCGTGTCGTCGAGTTCGGCGGGTCGTTCTGGGTACGCGACGCCGGCGGCGGCGCCGTAGTGGAACTCGGTCTCTTCGCGTGGCCCGCAATGGGGGCAGCGGATCATCTGCATCGTGGCGTCCTCGCGGTTGCGGTCAGTGGGCGACGGCGGCTGCGCCGTGCTCGTCGATGAGGTGACCGGTGACGAACCGGTCGAGGGTGAACGGGGCGTTGACGGCATGCGGGGCACCGGTCGCGATCGTGTGGGCAAGGGCCCACCCGACCCCGGGGGTCGCCTTGAAACCGCCGGTGCCCCAGCCGCAGTTGAGGTACAGATTCTCGTACGGGGTGGCCCCGACGATCGGCGACGCATCCGGGGTGACATCGACGATCCCGCCCCACGTCCGGAGCAGGCGTGCCCGGCCGAAGACGGGGAACAGTTCGACCGCGGCGGCCATCTGACGTTCGATGATGTGGAATGCGCCGCGCTGACCGTAGCCGTTGTAGGAGTCGACGCCGGCGCCCATCACGAGTTCGCCCTTGTGGGCCTGGGAGACGTAGACGTGCACGGCATTCGACATCACCACGGTCGGGTGGATCGGTTCGAGGAGTTCGGAGACCAATGCCTGCAGGGGATGGCTCTGCACCGGCACCCGGAAGCCGAGCTGGTCGGTGAGGGTGGAGGTGTGGCCCGCCGCGCACAGCGCGACGGTGCCCGCACCGATACGGCCGCGGGTGGTCTCGATCCCCACCACCCGGTCGCCGTCGGTGACGAATCCGGTGACCTCGCAGTTCTGGATGATGTCGACGCCCGCGTCGCTCGCACTACGGGCGAAACCCCAGGCGACGTAGTCGTGCTTGGCGATGCCGCCGCGCGGTTGGAAGGTGGCTCCGAGCACCGGATAGCGGATGTCGGACGAGGTGTTGACGATCGGGCACACCTCCGCGACCTGCTTGGGATCGAGCCACTCGGCATCGATTCCGTTGAGCCGGTTGGCCTCCACGCGGCGGATGCTGTCGCGCACATCCTGCTCGGTGTGGGCGAGGTTGAGCACTCCGCGCTGACTGAAGAGGATCGGGTAACCGAGTTCGTCCTCGAGACCCTCCCACAGTTTCAGCGAGTGCTCGTAGATGCCGGCGCTCTCGTCCCACAGGTAGTTGGAGCGGATGAGGGTGGTGTTGCGGGCCATGTTGCCCCCGGCGAGCCAGCCCCGTTCCAACACGGCGACATTCGTGATCCCGTGCACGCGGGCGAGGTAGTGGGCGGTGGCGAGACCGTGGCCGCCGCCGCCGACGATGACGACGTCATAGGATGACTTGGGTTCGGCGTCGTGCCAGAGGAATTCGGGGTGATGGGGCAGGTGTGCACCGGGGGGAAGGGCGGCGGCGGGGTGGTTTGTCATCGTCGGGTGTTCCTCAGAAATCGATCACTACCGGGGACAGGGGTTCGGCACAGCAGAGCAGGATCTTGCCCTGCGCGATCTCGCGTGGACGGATACCGCCCTGGTGGTTCATCACCACGTCGCCGGAGAGCTTGCGTACCTTGCACGATCCGCACAGACCCACTCCGCACGACGACGGGAGGGTGACGCCCGCCTTCGCGGCTGCGGCGAGAATCGTGGTGCCGGGGCTCACCGTGATCCGCCGCGCACGGCGCGAGAAGTCGACCGCGACACCGGTTTCGGTGTCCGGTTCGTCGGCCGGGAGGCTGAAGCCGAAGCTCTCCTCGTGGATTCGCGCCAGCTCCGAGCCCGCGGCGACCAGCGCGCCACGGACCTCGCTGCGGAAACGCCCTGGTCCGCAGAGGAACACTTCGCGTTCGGCGAGGTCCGGGCAGACCCGCTCGAGCATCGCGCGGTCGATGCGTCCGCGGTGGCCGGTCCAGTCGGCGTGGTCCTCGGCGGCCATCCGCGTCGCCGCGAACGCCAGGGTCACATTGGTGTGCCGGTGTGCGAGTTCCTCCAGTTCGTCTCGGAACGGGATGTCGTCGACGTTGCGGGCGCTGTGTACGAAAGCGATGTCGAGGGGGGACTCGCTGTCGGTGACGGCGCGCAGCATCGACATCACCGGGGTGATGCCGCTGCCGGCGGAGATGAACAGGTACTTCTCGGCCGGTCGGGCGGTGTAGGTGAACCGGCCGAGCGGGCCGGTCGCGGCGATCATCATTCCCTCGACCAGGTTGTCGTGCAGCCAGTTCGAGACATGGCCGCCGTTCACCCGCTTGACGGTGATCGACAGGTTTCCCGGTCGCGTCGGTGGTGAGGAGATGCTGTAGCAGCGCTGGACCGCCCGGCCGTCGATCTCCATGGTGACGGCGAGGAACTGGCCGGGGGCGAAGACGAGGGTCCGGTGTTCGTCGACCTCGTCGATCGGCCGGTCGACCGACTGTCCGGGGCCCGAACGCGGCGATCCGCCCGCCACCCGGAACGTGAAGGTGGCCATGTCCCGGGTGGTGTCGGTCCGGGACACACACTGCAGGAAGATGTCGTCGGCCATGGTTGCTCTCATGCGCTCGCGGCGTCGGACGCGCCGGTGCCGTTGGTCGGGATGTCCAGCCGACGGCGGAGCATCGTGACGTACCAGTTGACGAACGCCTCCACCTGGAATTCCGAGGGGCCGTAGGGTCCGGGAACGTAGGCGGGACTGCTGATGCCGCTCTGGGCGAGCGCTACCAGGTCGGCGTCCTGCTGATTTGTCGTCTCCCAGACGCCGGTGAGGTGGTCGAGGTCGTAGTCGACGCCCTCGACGGCGTTCCGGTGGACGAGCCAGGTGGTGCGGACCAGGGTCTTGTCGGCGGCGATCGGGATGACCGAGAAGACCAGCGCATGGTCGCTGGTCACGTGCAGCCACATGTTGGGCTGGAGATGCATCGACAGCCGGCCGAGCCGCGCCTCGCCGATGTCGGTCAGCAGACGGCCGCAGGCGGCGGACCCGTCGAGGGTGAACGACTCGCCGGCGAGGTCGAGTGCTTCACGCTCGATATGGAAACCCGTTGGGCGCGTGTCGAGTTGCTCGATCCTAGAATGGGGAAGGTCGTGGCGGTCCCAGATCTCGACCTGTTCGGAGGTGACCCGGCGATACCGGTCGTACACCGGCCCGAGGCGCGACGGGATGGACCCGGTGTCGCTGTACCCCCAGGTCGGGAAGAAGACGTTGAGGAGCTCGGGATGCCCGTCGCAGTGGTAACACTCGCGGTTGTTCTCCATCGTGAGTTTCCAGTTGCCGTCCTCGATGAGGTCGGTCTGCTTGGCCACCTTGGCTTCGGCGAGGTGATGCGGGGCCAGGTAGGGCTCGACGATCGCGGCGACCTCGTCGATGTCTGCCGGCGGGTCGTCGGCCAGGCAGATGAAGACGAGCCCGGCGATCGACCGAACGTGCACCGACCGCAGCGAGTAACACGATCTGTCGAACCCGGGGGCCTGGGCGTCGGCGAACTCCAGGCGTCCGTCCATGCCGTAGGTCCACGAGTGGTAGGTGCACACGAACGTCCCGGTCGAGCCGCTCGGGTCGGTGAGCAGGCGGGCTCCCCGATGCCGACACACGTTGTGGTGGGCGCGTACGCGGCCGTCGTCGTCTCTGGCGACGATGACCGACCGGGTGGAGAAGGTGATCGTGACGTAGTCACCGGGCTCGGCGATCTCCGCTTCGGTGGCCACGAAAAGCCATGATTTCGAGAAGATCTCGTCGACATCGAGGTCGAAGAAGTCCCGGCTCACATAGAACGGGGCAGGCAGGCTCTGGCCTGCGACGCGATCGGCGATCAGGGTGCGGGCGTCGTGTTCCGGTGCCCGCGCGGCGGCATGCGCGACGGATGAAGCGGTCATCAGCAGTGCGGGCCTCTCTGCACAGTCGTGGTCGGGTCGAGGGGAAGTGTTGCGGCGCGTGGGCTTCGGCCGTGGAATCGGGTGACCTTCGGAGTCGGCCGGGTTCGACGTCGGCCGGCTCGGACATCTCCTGTTGTTGTTGCGCTGTACGCAACGTACCGCGCCTTGTGCAACAAGTGTGCGGTCTGGGCCTTGCGCTGTCAAGCCGGACGTGCGACTGTTCTCCACGAGCCGCAGACGTGTGCGGGAGATCATCGCGGATGACCGCGACGCCGAAGGAGCAACCGCCTCCCGGGAATCTCTCAGGCCCAGGTACCGCACACCGAGGCAACTCTGGAGACGAATCCGTCAACGCAGCCGGATTGACCGAAGGTGGCCACCACGGTGGCGAAAACTCTCAGGTGCACGGACAGAGCAGGGAGGGCGGTCGAGTGCATCACTCGTCCGAGATCGGTTGGAGTACAACAATGTCCACTTTCGACACATTCGCAGTCGATGGCGCCGACATCACGTCGGCCGCCGCCGAACATCCTTTCCGTCCGGCCGGGGTCCGGGCATGACCGTCAGCGTCTTCGAACTGTTCTCCATCGGCGTCGGACCCTCGAGTTCGCACACCGTAGGGCCGATGCGCGCGGCGCAGCGGTTCGTGTGCGGACTGGCCCGGACGGCCGATCTGCCATCCGTGTCTCACCTTGAGGTCGACCTCTACGGATCGCTGGCCGCGACCGGTGCGGGGCACGGCACCCTCACCGCTGTGTTGCTGGGTCTGGAGGGGCACGAACCCGAGACCATCACCTCCGAGACGAAGTCTCTCCGGATCGCGGAGATGGAGCGAACCGGTCGCATCCGACTCGGCGGCCTCGTCGACCTGGCGTTCACCACCGACGACATCCGCTGCCATCCCGAGGTCATGCGGCCGCGGCACCCCAATGCGATGGAACTCCGGGCGCACACCCGTGACGGCGCCCGCCTGCCGGTCGCGCGATTCTATTCGGTGGGCGGCGGTTTCGTGGTGACCGACGACGAGTTCGACCGACCGGCCGGCGGTGTCGCGGTGCCCCTGCCCTACGGGACCGCGGCGGAGTTGCTCGCGATCTGTGCGGAGGAGGGCAGTTCGATCGCCGAGGTCGTTCTGCGGAACGAGACGGCCACCCGGTCGGCCGACGATGTCCGCAACGGATTGCTGCACATCTGGTCGGTCATAGAGCGCTGCGTCCACCGCGGTGTCACCACCGACGGCGAGTTGCCCGGGGGCCTACGGGTCCGCCGTCGGGCCAAGCAGTGGCGAGACAGTCTGCTGCGTGAGGACCCGTTGCGATCGGCGGCCCACGCCGAGGACTGGGTCAACCTGGTCGCGCTCGCCGTCAACGAGGAGAACGCGGCAGGCGGTCGGGTGGTCACCGCGCCGACCAACGGCGCAGCCGGGATCGTCCCCGCCGTCCTGCACTACGCCCGGCGCTACACACCCGTCGGCCGGGCCGACCCCGACGACGTCACCGTCCGGTTTCTGCTGACCGCAGGGGCAGTCGGTGGCCTCATCAAGTCGGGGGCGTCGATCTCCGGTGCCGACGTCGGCTGTCAGGGTGAGGTGGGCTCGGCGGCGGCGATGGCCGCCGCCGGACTGGCCGAGGTGCTCGGCGGTTCTCCCGCGCAGGTGGAGAACGCCGCGGAGATCGCGATGGAGCACAGCCTGGGGCTGACCTGCGACCCGATCGGCGGTCTCGTGCAGATCCCGTGTATCGAACGCAACGCGATCTCGGCCGGGAAGGCGATCAATGCCGCGCGGATGGCCTTGCGCGGCAACGGAGATCACCTGGTCAGTCTCGACCAGGTGATCGCCGCCATGAAATCGACCGGCCACGACATGAACGCCAAGTACAAGGAGACCGCGACCGGGGGACTGGCAGTCCACGTGCCGCTGGGGGTGGTCGAGTGCTGACGTAGGCCGATCACCTGCGCCGGCTCTTGGTAAGCGCCACCGGGTCGAGCACGCCCCGCGACCAGTGCGCGGCCATCGCCAGGCTGGCCGCGCGGCCGGAATGTACATGGTGGAACGCCGATTCGGCTGCCCGGTCGGGATCATGGGCGGAGATGGCAGCGAGCATCTCTTCGTGTTCGCGGCACTGGACGCTCGGATCTCGGTCCTTGGTCAGGTGGAACAGCCACTGCGTGCGGGCTTCCAGGGGGCCGAGGACGTTCTCCAGCAGGGGGTTTCCGGCCAGATCGACGATGATCGTGTGAAACCGTGAGTTGGCGGCGGCGATGGCCGGCTTGTCGTCTCGCGCCGTGGCGTCGCGAGCGATCTCCAGTTGGTCGGCGAGGGAGGCGAGCCCGTCCGGCCCGGCTCGCTCGGCGGCCAGCCGGGCAGCCAGCACCTCGAGGCTCTCGCGGACGTCGAACAGGTCGCGGACATCATCGGCGGTGAACGGCGCGACGATCGCTCCGCGGCGGGGAACCATGACGACGAGTCCGTCCTGCTGGAGTCGCTGCATCGCTTCGCGGAGCGGGATACGCGACACCTCGAGCTCCACGGCGAGGTCCCGCTCCACCAGCCGGGTGCCGGGCGCCAGCTCGAGGCCGACGATCCGCCCGCGCAACACCTCGTAGGCGACATCGCTCAGCGACTTCTTCGTCACGGCGTCACTCCGATCCCGCTCGCTGCGTTCCCGGCGGTCTGCGGCTCTGGTCACGGCGCTCCCTTCTGGTGGCGAGGGCCAGCGTACCCCCGGATCGGATAACGGTATACCGTTAACTGCTCCCTTACGGACGCGTAATCGGATGGAAATGAACGGCGCGGATTCTCTTCGTAACGGTATACCGCTACGAGGTAGCCATCCCGACCAGGAGAGATCCATGAAACGTACCCTTCCCATCGCATTGATCGCTGCCGGCGCGCTCGCACTCGGGGTGTCCGGCTGCGGGTCCTCCGGCTCGGGGGCCGACGACGGCACACTGTCCGTCGGTGTCTTCCTCCCCGGCTCGGTCAACGACACCGGTTTCATGGAGTCGGCGTACGCCGGTTACAACCGGATCGAGGAGCAGCTCGGCGATCAGGTCGACATCAGCTACGTCGAGCAGGTCGCGACCGCCGACTATCAGCAGGCCCTGCAGCGGTTCGCCTCCGAGAACGAACTGGTGATCTCGGTGGGTGGGCAGACCGACGCGGACCTGCGCAAGGTCGCGCCGCAGTTTCCGGACGTGACGTTCGTCGAGATCGGCGGCCCGGCCGATGCCGAGCCCATGGAGAACCTCGCATACTACGACCCCCAGCAGGCCGAAGCCGAGTTCGTCGCCGGGGCGGCGTCGGCGGCGGCATCGAAGGCCGGCACGATCGGGTTCGTCGGCGGCGTCGAGCTCCCCGCGATCGTGAACGCGGCGAAGGCCTTCGAGAACGGCGCCGAGTTCATCGAACCCGGCGTCAGGGTTCTCGCGCCGCAATATGTCGGCGACTTCAACGATCCGGCGAAGGCCAAGCAGGCGGCGGCGGCCGCCTACGCCGGTGGCGCCGATGTGCTGAGCCAGATCGTGAACCTCGGCAAGCAGGGCATCGAGCAGGCCGCGAGCGAAACCGGTAACAAGATCAGTGGCGGTCCCATCCCGGGCGACTGCACCAACCCGGTGTACAGCGGTTACGTCAAGACCGACATCGGCGCGGAGGTCGAGTACGCGGTGCGAGCGGTCCTCGACGGCACGTGGGAAGCAGCGCAGGTCCCGTTCGGTCTGACCAGTGACAAGGGCGGCACCGACTACGTCGTGTGCTCGACCGATCCGGCGGTGGCGCAAGCGGTCGAGCGCGCGAAAACCGCCATCGCCGACGGCTCCGTCGCGCCGTACTGAGGCCGACGACGATGACGAACACCGCGGATATCACAGTGGCAGGCGCGGATTCGCTGCTCACGCTCGACTCGGTGGCGAAGACCTTCGGTACGGTCCGCGCGCTCCACGACGTGACCATGTCGGTCCGTGCGGGTTCGGTGCACTGCATTCTCGGTGAGAACGGTGCGGGCAAGTCGACCCTGTGCAACACCATCTTCGGCACGGTGTCGCCCGACCGCGGCCGGATGATCCTCGCCGACGACGAATATCGTCCGCGCGGCCCGGCCGACGCCATCGAATCCGGGGTGGCCATGGTGCATCAGCACTTCTCGCTGATACCGACCATGACCGTTGCCGACAACCTCGTCCTCGGTTCCGGGGGTTTCCGGCCGCCGCTGCGGCGCCTGCAGGGCGACCTCGATCGGATCGCCGACGACTACGGTCTGAAGGTCGACCCGAGCGCGATGGTGAAGGACCTCAGTGTCGGTGCGCGGCAACGTGTCGAGATCGTCAAGTCGCTGCTGACCGACCCGCGCCTCATCCTGCTCGACGAACCGACGGCCGTCCTCGACCCGGCGGAGATCGACGCGCTCATCGAGACGTGTGGGGCGCTGGCCTCGGCCGGGAAGTCCGTGGTGCTGATCACCCACAAGCTCGGTGAGGTTGCGCGCGTTGCCGATGAGGCCACCGTGCTGCGGGCCGGCACCGTCGTCGGCGGTGGACCGCTCTCCGACGTCAGTCGCGAGGAACTGCTCGAGATGATGCTCGGTGACGCCACACCGCTCCGCGACGCCGCGCGGCCGGCCCGGTCACGAGTACCGGACGCGCCGATCTGCCTGCAGGTCAACGGTGTCCGGGTGACCCACCAGGACGGTCGCGTCGCGCTTGCAGGCGTGGACCTCGACGTCCGCGCCGGCGAGATCGTCGGCATCGCCGGTGTCGAGGGCAACGGCCAGTCCGAACTGACCTCGGTGTTGTCGGGCGCCCTACGGCCGGATCAGGGAACCGTGACGATCGACGGCGAGGATCTGACTGCGGCCACGCCGGCACGCCGGACGCGCGCCGGGCTGGCGGTGATCCCGGAAGACCGGCACGCCGAGGGCATGATCGGCGCGATGAGCATCGCCGAGAACCTGGCGATGCCCCGATTGCGGCATTACCGACGGTGGGGGCTGCTCGACCGGTCCCGCATGATGGCCGACGGGCGCACCGCGATGAGCGAGTTCGACGTCCGCGCACCCGGCCCGCATGCACCGATCGGCAGTCTGTCCGGCGGAAACCAGCAAAAAGTGGTCCTCGCACGAGAACTCACGACACCCGGACTGCGCGTCGTGGTCGCCGCGCAGCCGACCCGCGGACTCGACGTCGGCGCTGTCGCGTTCGTCCTCGACCGCCTGCGCGCGGCCGCCGACGACGGCGCCGCCGTCCTCGTGACCTCCAGCGAGCTCGACGAGCTGCTGGCGGTGTGCGACCGCATCGTCGTCGCCTACCGGGGTGCCCTCCACGGCTCCGTCGACGCCCGATCGCCAGAAGCCGCTCGCACCATCGGCAACCTACTCACCGGAGTCGAATGATGGACACCGCCAACACACTCATGCGGTCGCGTCTGTCGACAGCGACCATCAGTCCCCGAAACCCCGTCATCGTCGGACTCGGCGCCGTCGTGATCGCGGCGGTGGTGGGCCTCGCGCTCGCCGCCGCGGCCGGTGCGAATCCGGCCACCGTGATCCAGGCACTGATCGACGGCACGCTGGGATCACCGTTCGCGGTGGGCACCTCGATGAACAGCGCCGCGGTACTCATGCTGGTCGCGATCGGTTTCACCATCGCGTACCGGGCCGGACTCGTCAACGTCGGCGGCGAGGGGCAGATCTGCCTCGGCGGCATCGCCGCGACGGCGGTCGGGGTGTCCCTCCCGGCAGGTGTCCCGCCGGTGCTGGCGATCCCGCTGACGCTGGCCGCGGCCGTACTCGGCGGAGCCCTGTGGGCGGCGATCGCCGCCTGGCTCAAGGTCCGGCGTGGCGCCAGCGAGATCATCACCACCCTGCTGCTGAACTTCGTCGGACTGGCGATGGTGGTTCTGATGGTGCACGAGGAAGGTCTGTTGCGGCAGCCGATGACGTCGTCGGAGACGTTGCCGCAATCGGAGTCCCTCACCGATTCGACGCATCTCCCGCTCCTGGGCCTGGCGAAGAACCCGGCCACGATCGCGATCGTGCTCGCCGTCGTGCTCGCCGCGATCGTGGGGATCATGTTGCGGCACAGCGCCGTCGGTATCCGGCTGCGGGCCGTGGGGTTGTCGCCGTCGGCGGCGGCGCGGTTGGGCGTGCCCATCGACCGCACCGCGTTCCTCGGTCTCACCGCTGCGGGCGGATGTGCCGGTCTGGCCGGCGGTCTGCTCGTCACGACTGCACCGTTCGTGCTGGCCGAAGGATTCTCGTCCGGGTTCGGTTTCAGCGGGCTCGTCGTCGGGTTGCTGGCCCGGGGGTCGATGATGGCGGTCGCCGGGGTCTCCCTCCTGTTCGGGTTCCTCGTCTCCGGGGGCATCAACCTGCAACTCGAGGCGGGCGTCCCGTCCTCGACCATCACGGTGGTCCAGAGCGTGCTCATCATCCTGATCGCCGCCACCGCCTGGTGGGCATCGACCGGGCCGGCGACGAAGCCCACCGCAGCCGCCGACACACGCGCCGGCGACTCGACCACCACCGAAGAGGTGCCGGCATGAACGCCACGATGATCACCGAGATCTTCACCAGCGGGGCAGCATTCGCGATTCCCCTGCTACTCGCCGCCACCGGCGAGTCCATCAGCGAACGAGCCGGCGTCCTCAACCTCAGCATGGAAGGAATCATGCTGTGCGGCGCCTTCACCAGCGTCCTCGCATCCGTCACCACCGGATCCGCGGTCCTCGGCGTCCTCGCCGGAATCGGCGCCGGACTCGTCTTCGGAGTGATGAACGCAGTGCTCAGCGTCCGGTGCCGAGCCGACCAGATCGTCATCGGTGTGGCGGCGAACGCGCTCGCGCTCGGCCTCACGACCTTCGGTTCGCGCATCCTGCTCGCCGACGGCAAGGGCAACAACATCCCTGCTTTCGACGATGTCCACATCCCCGTCCTGAGCGACCTTCCGGTCGTCGGCCCGGCACTGTTCGGACAGACCCTGCTCGGATATCTGTGCCTGGTGGTGGTCGTGTGCCTCGCCGTCCTCTTCTCCGGCCGGACCATGATGGGCATCCGCGTCGACGCGGTCGGCGAGGATGCGACCTCGGCGGGTTGGACCGGACTGGCGGTCAACAGGATTCGGGTCCTGGGCGTGATGATCGCGGCCGGCAGCGGCGGACTGGCCGGTGCGCAGCTGGCACTGTCGGAGGTCCGGTCCTTCAGCGAGAACATGACCGCGGGCATGGGCTACCTCGCCGTCGTCGCGGTGATCGCCGGTCGCTGGAAGGTCACCGGAATCGTCGTCGCCGCGCTGTTCTTCGGAGTGGCCCGGGCGTTGCAGTTCGCGCTACCCGCACTCGGGGTCGACATCCCGTTCGCGCTGCTGGTGATGCTCCCGTACATCATCGCGATCGTCGCCGTCGCCGGCCTCGTCGGCGGGCGCAAGGCGCCGTCGTGCCTCACCGTTCCCTACGTCGGCCGTGTCTGACGCGCCCGAAACCACCTGCGAGAGAGAGGCCCTTCCCATGGCCATCGTCCTGACCCACTCCGATGTGACCGCCCTCATCGACCGTGCGGCTGTCGCCGCCGCGGTCGAGCAGGCGCACATCGACCTGTCGACCGGTTCGGCCACCAACCCAGCGCCGGCGATGCTGCCGATCGACCGGGGAACCGTGCTGCCGATGGCGGCATCGGCCCGCCGGCACCGGGCCAGCGCGGTGAAGATGCTGTCGGACATGCCATTCAACCGCGAGTCGGGTCGCCCGGCGCAACGGTCGACGATCTTGCTCATGTCCGCCGACACCGGTGAATGTGAGGCGGTGATCGACGGGCGGCTGATCACCGCGGTTCGCACCGCCGCCGCGAGCGCCGTCGCGACCGCCCATCTCGCCCGGACGTCGAGCGCGGTGCTGGGCCTGATCGGTGCCGGCGCGCTGGCAGTCGAGCACGCTCGGGCGATCGCGCGGGTCCGGCCGCTGGAGAAGGTCTTCGTGTGGTCGCGGAGCATCGAGACGGTGGATCGGTTCCGCACGGCGATCGCCGACCTCGATCTCGATGTGGAGCCCGCGGATTCACCGCGCCACGTGGTCTCGACGGCCGACATCGTGTGCACCCTCACGCCCTCCCGCGAGCCGATCGTCGACGGCGCGTGGTTCCGTGCCGGCCTGCACCTGAACGCGGTGGGTGCGCCGCCGAGAGCCGATCATCGGGAGGTCGACGGCGCGGGTATGGCCGCCGCTCGTGTCGTGGTCGACAGCCGCTCGACGGCGCTGGCGAAATCCGGCGACGTCCTGCTCGCGATCGAGGAGGGCCACCTGGCCGCCGACGACATCGCCGTCGAACTGGGCGACGTGATCGTCCAACCCTCCCGTGGGCGGAGGGACGACGAGGAGATCACCCTGTTCAACTCCGTCGGGATCGGGTTGCAGGACCTCGTGACGGCACGGTTGCTGGTCGACGCGGCGCTGGAGCAGGGAGTCGGCACGCGGGTGGAGCTGGCCGGATGACCATCTCCGACCGGGAACGAGAGTTGTTGCGGCGCGCCATCGAACTGGCCGGTGAGGCCGGCGAGAGAGGCAACCGACCGTTCGGCAGCGTGATCGTCGTCGACGACGTCGCGGTGGCCGAGGGGCGCAACGAGGTGAGCTCCTCCGGGGACATCAGTGCCCACGCCGAACTCGTCGCACTCCGCCGAGCGATCGCCGACGGGCACGGCGAACGACTCGCGGGCGCGACCGTGTACGCGAGCGGGGAGCCCTGCCCGATGTGTGCCGCGGCATGCGTGTGGGCGGGTGTCGGCCGGATCGTGTTCGCCGCGTCGACCGCGGCGTTCACCTCGGTCATCCCGGACGGTCCGCACTTCCGGCTGTCCTGCGCGGAGATGATCGCGTCCAGCGACGCCGCGATCGTCGTGGACGGACCGCGGCTCGAGGAGGAGGCGTTGCCGGTGATGTCGCGGTACGCCGGTTAGCGTCTCGGCGTTAGTCTCCCAGCACCCGGCGCAGGTACTCGTTGGCGAACACCCGGGACGGGTCGTATCGATCACGCACCGCACAGAATTCGTCGAATCGGGGATAGACGGCGCGGAGCTGCTCGGCGTCGCGGGTGTGCAGCTTGCCCCAGTGCGGCCGGCCGCCCAGGCCGGCGAGGATGGCTTCGACGTCGGCGAAGTAGGCGTCGGAGTCGGCGGGAACGTCACGATGGTAGCGATGTACGGCGATGTAGCCGCTGGTACGGCCGGAGGCCGTGGACAGCATGAGGTCGTCCGCGGCGGCGGCACGGACCTCGATGGGGAAGCTGACGAGGTAGTCGCGCCGGTCGAGGAGCGCGCGGATCTCGGTCAGTGCCTCCGGCACGGCGGCGAGGTCGACGGCGTACTCCATCTCCCGGAACCGGACGTCGCGGTCGGAGACGAACACGCCGGTGGAGGTGTCGGTGAACTCCCGCGCGGAGAGTGCGCGACCGGTGACACCGTTGATCGCCGGTACCAGCTTGGGTGCGCGCGCCCCGATCTCGCACAGCAGGCGGAGCGTCTTGTTGCTCAGCAACTCGTCGTCGATGTAGCGCCTGATGCGTGAGGGACCGTTGAGGGGAGCGTCGGCGCCGACCCGGGTGTTCGTCTTGACCAGGGCGCAGTTGGTGTGCGGGAAGAGGTAGAACTCGTGGTGGTCGGTGCTCGCGACGCGCTCGTGGAAAGAGGCGATCGCCGCGTCGGCCGTCTCGGGGCCCTCGACGGCGTGCAACCGGAACTCGTCCACACACTCGATGGTCAGTTCCACGAGGACCCCGAGCGCGCCGAGGCCGAGCGCGACAGCCTTCAGGTCGGCGTCGTCGGCGGTCAGGGTGACGATGTCCCCGGTGCCGGTGACGATTGTCGCGCCGACGATCTGGGTGCTGATGCCGCCGAAGGCGAGACCGGTGCCGTGGGTCCCGGTCGAGGTCGCGCCGGCGATGGTCTGACGGTCGACGTCGCCGAGGTTGGTCATCGCGAGTCCGAACGGCGCCAGTAGTCCCGGGATCTCGTGGAGGTGGGTCCCTGCGCGCAGCGTCACGCGCCGATCGTCGACGCCCACGAGGCCGCGCAGTCCGGACAGCTCGAGTTGCACGTCGTCGGCAACGGCGATGGGGGAGAAGCTGTGTCCCGCACCGACTGTCTTGACCGTGCCGCCGCGCGCGGCGGCCTCTCGGACGAGATCGGCTACCTCGGCTGCACTCGCCGGGCTCTCGACGCGGTGGGGTGTGCATCCGGCGGTACCGCCCCAGTTGCGCCAGGCGGGTGTCGAACGCGCAGCGGTCCCGTTCACAGGAAGCACTTGCCCTCTCCTCGATAGGTCGGCACGACCTCGCTCACCGTGGCCCGCCCGGCGTCGTCCCGATCGACGATCGCGACCTCGCGGGCCCGCTCGCACACCTCGCCGGACTTGGTGTGCCGGAACCACACCCGGTCCCCGACGGCGATGTCGTCGGCGGCCACACCCCGCAGCGGGGTCTGCACCTCACCGGCCGCCTCGGTGCCGATGTACTCGAGTCCGGTCGGCCACACCGGTTTCGGCAGCCGGTCGGCGGCGGGTGGGCCGGACGCGATCCAGCCGCCACCGGCACAGGTCACGATGCCGTGAGCTGGACGACGGACGACATCGAGACCGAAGGACAGTGCTGGCGCGGGACGGAACCGCTCGTATCCGTCGAACAGATGGCCGCCGAACAACCCACTGCCCGCAGCGATGTCGGTGACCGCGCGGTCGCGTGCCGTCTCCTCGAGGGACCCGGTGCCGCCACCGTTGACGAACTCCAGATCCGCCATCTGACGCAGTTCCGCGATCACCTTGCCCCGGCGCCGCCGCAACTCGGCCATCGAGCGGCGCTGCATCGCGCGGACGGCGCGGTTGGCCAACGCCTTACCGGGCACCGCATCGGCCACCCCGGCCACCTGCGCCTCGTAGGACATGACCCCGACGAGGTCGAAACCGGGCCGCGCCACGATGGCCCGTGCGAGCTCGAGTGCGTCGCGGCGCGAGTGCACCGGCGATCGGCGAACACCGATGTGTACCCGCCCGCCGAGCACGCGGTACGACGCGTCGAGATCGATGGCGACGCGGATCGGTGTACGGGCGCCGGCGGGGACGACGGAATCGATGATGTCGAGCTGGTCGACGGAGTCGACGAGCAGGCTCACCCGGCTCGTCGCGACCTCGTCGGTGACCAAGGCGGCCAGCGCATGTCGTCGGACGCTGGGATAACCCATCAGCACCTCGCCGATCCCCGACTGCGTGGCGAGCCAGTGGGCTTCGGCGAGATCGTAGGCGAGAACTCCGTGAAAGCCGTTGCGCCCGACGACGTCCTCGATGACCGACCGCACCCGGACGGACTTGCTCGCGAGGCGGATCGGGACGCCCCCGGATCGTCGGATCAGATCGGCGGCGTTGTGTTCGAGCGCCGCACGGTCCAGGACGAGGACCGGCGCGTCGAGCCCGGCGTCGGCGACAGCCTGATCGATCGCGGCCCAGTAGGCGCCGGGGTCGCGTGCCCATACGTCGAGGGCGGTCCGGCTCCCGGTCGTCGGAACACCGTCAGTCGAATCTGACATGGGTCATCAGCTGATCGGTGATGGAGCGGATGATCGCGTCGACGACCTTGTCGTCGGCGGTGCTGAGATAGATGAGCGTGATGGAATTGGTGGCCGCGATGACCACCGGACCCAACTCCTCGACGGGTGTCGTCCACACCACGCCGGTGAGGTCGGTGATGGACTGCAACCCCGCCGAGGCCACCCGGTAGAGCTGTTCGTACATGTGTTTGCCCACCTGCTGCAGTTCAGGGTGGTTGTGGGCGTAGATCCCGAGTGCGATGGCCGCCTGCATGCGGCCCGGATCGGCTTTGAGCAGATCGTAGAAGGCCCGGAACTGGCCTTCCATGTTCTCCCGGATGTTGGCGATGTCGGGCGTCGGCGAGTACACCGCGCCGGGCAGCAGGGTGTGCAGCATCCTCTCGATGTCGGTGGGCACGGCAGTCTCCATCACCGCGCACAACAGTGCGGTGCGGCTCTCGAAGGCGTAGTGGAAGCTCGCCAGTGGCATGCCGGCGTGGGCGCAGATGCGACGAGTCGTGGCGCCCTCCACCCCGTGATCGGCGATCACGCGGTACGCCGATTCGATGAGTGCGCTTCGACGTTGGTCGACGGACATCCGTGCCACTTCGGTGACTTTCTGACCACATGCGCCGGCGCATGCACGGTGGACAATGCTCGCCGCAGCCTATCAGTGCCGGTGAGGCACACAATGCGCTTCACGCGGAAGAAATCGCAGATCACACCGGTGGGCGGCCGGCCGGTGCGCCCAGATGACCGCGGTCTCGTCCTCCCGGCGGAATCCGCCGGACGCACTACTGTGTGAACGTGACCTCCACGACCGGTAGAAAAGGCGCGACCGACCTGCGTCGCGATGTCCTCGCGCGGATGGGTTCGGCGGGCGTGGCGGTGGCCGATGCCGTCGTCGGACGGCTCGCCGCCGAGGGACTGGGCCCCGCCCGCGCGCTCGGCGCCTCCCGCGCGGAGATAGCGCCGCACGTGCTCGGGAGCCCGCACCAGCGCGACGGTGCCTTCGACAACCCGGAACCCCCGTCGATCGTCGATCCGAGCCTGCAGGTCCTCACCGACATGGCCCGGCGGCCCGGCCGGCCCCGCCGACCGATCATGGTGACGGTCCCGCGGTTCGAGGCGCCCGCCGACCTCGCCATCACCTGGCTCGGGCACGCCACCGCCGTCGTCGACATCGACGGCGCCCGCATCATCACCGACCCCGTGCTCAGCCGTCGCTGTTCGCCGAGCCGGCTCGTCGGTCCCGGGCGCATGCACGCGGCGCCCGTGTCGCCGTCGGAGTTGCCGCCGCTCGACGTCGTCCTGATCAGTCACGATCACTACGACCATCTCGACATGGACACCGTCACGGCCATCGCCGACGCCCAGCCCGACGCGGTGTTCGTCACGACGATCGGGGTCGGCGCGCACCTCGCTTCCTGGGGTATCGCCGAAGACCGCATCCGGCAGGCGGATTGGTGGGACGAGGTCGTCGTGCCGACCGGTGCGGGCGAGCTGCGGTTCACCTGCGGTCCGGCGCGGCACTTCTCCGGCCGCCGGCTGGAGCGGAACCTCACCCAGTGGGGCAGCTGGGCCATCGCGGGCCGAGACCACAAGGTCTTCTTCTCCGGCGACACCGGGCACAGCGAACGTTTCGAGGATGTCGGCGCCCGACTCGGCCCGTTCGATCTCACCCTCATCGCCGTCGGGGCCTACGACGTGATGTGGCCCGACATCCACGTGAACCCGGAGGAGGCCCTCTCGGTTCACCGGATGGTCTCGCCCGGTTCGGGATCGGACTCGGTGTTCGTGCCCATCCACTGGGGGACGTTCAACCTCGCGCGCCACCCGTGGGGGGAGCCCATCGCACGTCTGCATGCGGAGACGCGGCCGGACTCGCCGACGATCCTGGTGCCGCAGCCCGGTGGCACGATCGACCTGACACACCGGACCGGTACCGGTGTGGCACAACCCGGTTGGTGGGAGGCCTCGGCGTGAGCGTGCCGACTCCGGTCGCCAGTCCCGGTCTCTCCGCGGCCCAGGTCGCACAGCGGGTCGCCGCCGGCCAGGTCAACGCGCTGCCCGACCGGTCCGGTCGCAGTGTGTCGGACATCGTGCGCGCGAACGTCTTCACCCGGATCAACGCGATCCTCGGGGTGTTGTTCGCGATCGTCGTGTTCACCGGATCGCTCATCAACGGATTGTTCGGGCTGCTGATCATCGCCAACTCGGGCATCGGCATCATCCAGGAGATCCGCGCCAAGCGGACCCTGGACAAGCTCGCCATCGTCGGCCAGACCCGACCCCGGGTACGGCGCGACGGCACGGTGACCGAGGTGCCGCCGGATGAGGTGGTCCTCGACGACATCATCGAGATCGGTGCGGGCGACCAGATCGTCGTCGACGGCGAGGTCATCGAGGCGACCGCGCTCGACGTCGACGAGTCGCTGCTCACCGGCGAGGCCGACCCGATCGACAAGGACCCGGGTGCCGAGGTGCTCTCGGGCAGTTTCGTGGTCGCCGGCGGCGGCGCGTATCGCGCCACCAAGGTCGGCGCCGACGCCTACGCCGCGCAACTAGCCGCCGAGGCGTCGAAGTTCACCCTGGTCTCCTCCGAACTGCGCTCCGGGATCGACCAGATCCTGCGGGTCATCACCTGGTTGCTGATCCCGGCCGGGATCCTGACCATCGTCAATCAGCTCTTCATCAGCGACAACGGATTGCGGCGGTCGTTGCTGGGCATGGTCGCCGCGCTGGTGCCGATGGTCCCGGAGGGGCTGGTCCTGATGACCTCGATCGCCTTCGCCGTGGGCGTCGTGCGCCTGGGCCGGCGACAGTGTCTGGTGAACGAGCTCCCGGCCATCGAGGGACTGGCGCGCGTCAACGTGGTCTGCGCGGACAAGACCGGGACCCTGACCGAGAACGGGATGCGGCTGGCCGAGGTGCGGACCCTCGGGGCGGTACCCGGCGAGACCGTGGCCCAGGTGCTGGCCGCGCTCGCCGCCCATGACCCACGCCCCAACGCCAGCATGATCGCGGTCGCCGAAGCCCACCCGGTCGCTCCGGACTGGACGGTGACGGCCATCAAACCGTTCACCTCGGCCACCAAGTGGAGCGGGATGTCGTTCCGCGGGAACGGCTCCGGCGCGCCGGCCGGGGACGACAGCGGGCACTGGCTGATCGGTGCGCCCGATGTGCTGCTCGATCCGGAGGGCGAGACGGCCCGCCTGGCGTCCGACATCGGCGCCGCCGGGCTCCGCGTGCTGTTGCTCGCGTGCACCGACTCGCCCGTCGACACCGAACCCGCACCTGGCCAGGTCGCACCGGGGACGGTCTCCCCGGTGGCCCTCGTGGTTCTCGAACAACGGGTCCGGCCCGATGCGCGCGGCACGATCGACTATTTCGGACAGCAGCATGTCGCGGTGAAGGTCATCTCCGGGGACAACGCCCGGTCGGTGGGCGCCGTCGCCGCATCCCTGGGCCTCGGATCGGCCGAAGAGTCGGTCGATGCGCGTGAGCTGCCCGCCGAGACAGGCGAACTCGCCGACGTCGTCGAACGCGGCGTCACGTTCGGCCGGGTGCGGCCCGACCAGAAGCGCGCCATGGTGAAGGCGCTGCAGTCGCGGGGCGACACCGTCGCGATGACCGGTGACGGCGTCAACGACGTCCTGGCGCTCAAGGACGCCGACATCGCCGTCGCGATGGGCTCGGGCAGCTCCGCGGCCCGGTCGGTGGCGCAGATCGTGTTGCTGGACAACAAGTTCGCCACTCTGCCATATGTGGTGGGCGAGGGCCGTCGGGTGATCGGCAACATCGAGCGCGTCTCGAACCTGTTCCTCACCAAGACCGTGTACGCGGTCCTGCTCGCGCTGTTCGTCGGAGTCGGCGGGCTGCTCGGCGCGGTGTTCGGGTCCGATCCGCTCAGCTACCCGTTCCAGCCGATACACGTGACGATCTCGGCATGGTTCACCATCGGGATCCCCGCGTTCGTGCTGTCGCTCGCGCCCAACAACGAGCGGGCCCGCCGCGGTTTCGTGCGCCGGGTGCTGCTCAGCGCGGTGCCCAACGGCGTCGTCGTCGGTCTGTGCACCTTCGTGACCTACCTGCTCGTGAACCCGGGCGGCACCGGAGTCGAGATGGGGGGCGACGCCGTCGACCTGTCGCCGGCGCAGACGCAGGCCGCCACCGCGGCGCTGATGACGCTGATCGCGATCGCGGTGTATGTGCTCGCCGTGGTCGCCCGTCCCTACAACTGGTGGAAGCTCGTGCTGCTGGCGGTCTCGGCCGGCGCGTACGTGCTGATCTTCGCGTGGCCGTTCACCCAGGACCTGTTCCGGCTCGACTCCTCGAACTGGGGGATGAACTCGGTGGCCCTGGTCTCGGCGGCAGTCGGGATCGTGTGCGTCGAGGTCGTCTCGCGGGTGGCGCCCAGGTGGATCGCCGCGCACGGGGACGACGCGCAGCACGGCAGTGCTGTCGCGTCCGACGGATAGAATCGCGGCAAGCTGTCGGAAGACGTCCGGCACGTCGATCAGAGGAGACGCGATGGATCTCAAGGGACTCGTCAACAAGGCCAGGGCCACGCTGCAGAAGAACCCGAACCTGATCGAGAAGGGTGGGGACGCCCTCGACAAGGTCACCAAGAACAAGTACTCGGGTCAGGTCGACAAGGCGCAGGACGCGGTGCGCAAGGCGGTCGGCGCGCCAGGGCAGAACCCGGGTCAGCAGAATCCGCCCACCAACCCCACCAACCCCGGGGAGCCGCTGCCGGGTCAGCAGAGCCCGCAGCCCCAGAACCCCCAGCACCCGCAGAAGTAGTCCTCAGAGCTCTGCTCGCGGGTGCCGGCGATACGCCGACACCGTCGGGTCCCCGTCGATCCAGTACCGCCACGGGCGATCGGCGGCCCGGCGGACGCCCACCCTCGGACCCGCGACCACGCGTTCTCGAGGGCCGGGCGTGCCCGGCTCGAGGACAACCGGACTCGACGGGTCGGTGAGATCGGTGGCCAGGTCGGCCATCGTGATCCCCAGGGCGCGGCACAGATTGCCCGGGCCGCTCGCGAGCCGACCGTCGGGGACCGGCCCGACGCGGGTCACACCGCGTCGGAAGCGCGCCACGTCGGCGCCGTCGAGCACCTCACCCGCGCGCAGCAGCACCGCAGCTGCGGGTCCCGGACCGGCGACGACGACGTTCGCGCAATGGTGGCCGTGGATGCGATAGACATACAGCCGGCCCGGCGGCCCGTACATGATCTCCGAGCGGGCCGTTCGGGTGTAGGCATGCGACGCCGGGTCGTCGGGACCGGCATACGCCTCGACCTCGGTCAGGCGGATCGTCACGCCGTGCCCGGTCAGGTGTGAGCCCAGCAACGAACGTGCCTGTTCGGCGGCGGAGGCGGGGGCACTACTCTCTTGGGTCATGGCGAAGACGAGTGACTCCATCGGCGTTGATCTGTCACCGGAAGATACCTGGGCCGCGGCATCGGATCTCTCGCGGTACGGCGAATGGCTGGTGATCCACGAGACGTGGCGCAGCCCCATTCCGGCGGCCGCCGAGCTCGGCAAGGGGACCGAGATCTCGTCGATCGTGAAGGTCAAGGGCACGCGCGTCCGCTTCGACTGGGTCGTCGAGAAGTTCGAGCCGGTCTCCCATGTCCGCCTCAAGGGAAACGGCAAAGGCGGGGTCAAGGCCAAGCTGGATCTGGGCATCGCTCCCACTTCGAGCGGATCGGAAGTAACCTTCACTGTTGATCTGGGTGGGCTGCCGCTGATCGGGCCCGTGGGTAAGACCGCGGCCATGGCGGTGTCGGGGGATCTGCGTAAGTCGCTGCTGAAGTTCCGCGAGGTGTTCGGCTGAGCCACGCGTAACCGTGTGAGGTTCGCGAGCGCGGCCGCCGATGCGTCGATGCGTCGGGCGGTGACCACGCGAGAGGCAGGTCTGCAGGCCGCCGTACGAGGGGAACGGGGAAGAAGACAATGGGGCGTCACAGCTCCGGTGCCGATCGCGCCGGAAACGAGTGGAACGGGAACGAGCGGACGGGTGGGGCGGTCCCGCGACGTGCCCAGTCTCCGTCGAACAATGCCCGGTCAGAACCCGAGGACGACTTCGGTTTCGACCATCGCGAGACCGACGGGGGCCGTCGCGGCGGATGGCTGTGGGCGGGTGCCGTCCTGCTGGTCGTCGTCGCTCTGGTCACCGGCGTCATCATCTGGCAGACGAGTTCGGATGGCTGCGGTGAACGTACCCGGTTGGCCGTCGCGTCGGACTCGGCGATGACGGGTCCGCTACGTGAGGTGGCGCGTCAGGCGTCGGCGGATTCCTGTTTCGACTACGACGTGCAGACGGTCGCCGGTGCGGACGTGCCCGGGCTGCTCACGCAGGGCGCTGCGGCTCCGGACCTCTGGGTCGCGGACTCGCAGGTACAGGCCCGCCGTGTGACGACCCAGGTGCGACGTGAACTCGACATGGTGTCGCCGTCCATCGCGTCGACCCCGACTGTCGTGGCCGGCACCGACGTGCCCGAGTTGGGCACCTGGGTGGAGGTCATGAAACTGCCGGATCTGCGGACCGGCAGCCCCGTGGACACCAGCACGGGAGACGCGCCGATCATCGGCGCGCTCGCGGCGGTCGACTCCGGCGAACTCGCCGACGAGGACTTCACCGAGGCGATGACCATCCTCGCCATCCAGCAGAACAACGCGCGCCTCGCCAACGACAACGAGGGCACACGTCTCAACCTCGCCAACACCTCCGGCGTCCCGGTGGTCACCACCGAGCAGCAGTTCGACCTCTTCATGCGGACCCATCAGGGCTCTCAGCTGACGTCAACGATCCCTGCGGCGGGCACCGTGATGCTCGACTACCCGCTGGTCAACACGGCACCCGCGGCTCGTCAGCAAGCGGCCGCCGACGCGGGGACGGCGCTCGTCACCGCGCTGAAGACCGATGCCGGCCGAGCGGCGCTGACCGACTCCGGATACCGCGACGCCGACGGGAACGGCGTCGGGCAGCCGGTCAAGGAACTCGAACTGCGCGACCCGTCGTCGGTCGACAAGGCGCTGCGGCAGTGGCAGGTCCTCGGCGTGCCGATCCGCTCGCTGGTCGTGCAGGACACCTCGGGATCGATGGAGACGGCGGCCGGCGGGACGACCCGCGCGGGCCTGCTCATCGACGCCTCGCAGACCGGGCTCAAGCTCTTCCCGAACAACACGATGATCGGCGGCTGGGCCTTCAGCGTCGACAAGGGCGGACCCGGTCAGGACTGGGTGGAACTCGCACCGATCCGTCGCCTCGATGCCCGCTCGGGCAGCGGCACACATCGTGACGCACTCGGCCGGGCCGTCGAGGAGGGACTGTCGAATCTCGGTGGCGGAACGGGCCTGTACGACACGACCCTCGCCGCGTTCAAGAGGGTGCAGGACACCTACGACCCGAACTACTCCAACAGCGTCATCATCATGACCGACGGACAGAACGAGGACCCGAACAGCATCACGCTCGACAACCTGCTCGCCGAGCTGAAGCGCCTCGAGGATCCGGCGCGTCCGGTGCTCGTGCTGACGATCGGCATCTCCGACGACGCGGATTCCGATGCGCTCGAACAGATCGCGGAGGCCACGGGTGGCACCGCCTACGTCGCGGAGAACGCGGCCGACATCCGCACCGTGTTCGTCGACGCCATCCAGGCGAGGGTCGCGGCCGCCGGCCGCTGAGACCCGGTGTCGGCGGGTACCTCGGCCGTCGCCGGGACTATTGGGCGCGCACTCGGCACAATTGGTGCATGACGCACACCCCAGAGACGACCAAGACCCTCGCACCCAGCACACTGACCCACTCGGTGTCCCCGAGTCCGACCCGACCGTCCCGGGGCTCGTCCGCCCTGGCCCGCACCGGCGGCATCGTCGCGGCGATGGCGGCGGCCGGGCTCGTCGTGGGCGCGTGTTCGTCCGAGGACTCCGGGTCCGGCGAGTCGACCACCGGCACCACGGCGGCCACGTCGGCCGCGACCGAGGTCGCCGACGCCGGCTCCGGCGAGTACAAGGACGGCGAGTACACCGCGCGGGGTGAGTACACCTCGCCGGGTGGCCCGCAGAGTGTGGGCGTGACTGTCACGCTGTCGAACTCGGTCATCACCGCGGTGTCGGTGGACACGAGCCAGACCAAGGGTCCGTCGCTGGAGTACCAGGGCAAGTTCGCGGGCGGTATCTCCGACGTGGTGGTGGGCAAGAACATCGACGAGATCGAGGTCGACAAGGTGTCCGGCTCGTCCCTCACCTCCGGCGGCTTCAACGACGCGATCGCCCAGATCAAGGAAGAGGCCCAGGCCTGACCTCCCTCGGCACCACGCATCAGTGGGCCTTCGAGGCGATCGGCACCCGGTGGACGATCAGCACCCCGGAGCCGCTGCCCGCCGACGTCGTCGGCGCGGTGGGCGCCGAGATCGACCGGATCGACCGGGCGTGGTCACGGTTCCGGGACGATTCGACGGTCGCGGACATGGCCAGGCGGGCGGGCCGATACCCGATCGCCGACACCGACCAGCCGCTCGTCGACTGGTATCGCCGTCTCTACGACCTCACCGGCGGTGCCGTGTCGCCGCTGGTGGGTCAGACGCTCGCCGACGCGGGTTATGACGCGGCATACTCGCTGCGCGCATCGGCGCGGGTGCCGGTGGCCCCGGCCTGGGACGCCGTGATCGGCGAGCACGAGGGCGCACTGGAGATCCGCGAACCGGCGTTGCTCGACGTCGGTGCCGCCGGTAAGGGATTCGCGGTCGATCGGGTGGCGGAGATCGTCGGTGAGAGCTTCGACGACTTCGTGGTCGACGCCGGTGGCGACATGGTGATCTCGCCGCGCTCCCGGGGGCTGCGGGTGGCGCTGGAACATCCGTCGGACCCGACGAAGGCGATCGGGGTCGTGTCCGTCGCCGGTGGCGCGATCTGCGCGTCGGCGAGCAACCGGCGGGTGTGGGCCGACTGGCATCACATCGTCGACCCGCGAACCGCCTCGCCCGCACGGGAAGTCCTGGCGACCTGGGTGATCGCGCCGACGGCGATGGAGGCCGACGGCCTCGCGACGGCGCTGTTCTTCACGCCGGCGGCGTTTCTGCGCGGCGACTTCGACCACCACCGTGAGGGTTTCCACCACGTGACCATCCGACGCAACGGGAGTGTCGAGCACACCGCGATCCCCGGATTGGAGTTGTTCCTGTGACAACGCTTCTGCCGCAGCTTCTCTCGCCGATCGATGCCGCCCGGCGACACCTGACCCCGTATCGGGCGGTGCTGTGCGGGTTGGTGGTGCTGGCGGCGGCAGCCTTCGTCGTGTCCGCGACCGACTCCGATTTCGGCTACGGCCCGGGCGACCTCGCGGTGTGGCTGGCTGTCGCGGTCGGGGTCAGCGCGGTGGTGAGCTATACATGTGCCGGTGTGCTGCGGGTGCCGCCGAACTCCGATTCGTGGCTGATCACGGGACTGATCCTGTTCTTCGTCCTGCCCGGTGGCTCCGAGGACACCGCAGTGGCCACGGTGGCGGTGGGCGCCGCGATCGCCGCGGCGTCGAAATACGTTCTCGCGTGGCGTCGTCGGCTGATCGTCAATCCCGCGGTCGCGGGCGCGATGGGTTGTTATGCGTTGGCCTACGCCGGTGTCGAGGGCATCAGCTTTCCCTTCTGGTGGGTGGCCGCCGAACCGCTTCTCGTGCCGATGATCGTCGTCGGCGCGATCGTCGTGACGCTGATCCGCGAGTGGCGCATGGCTCTGGTGTTCATCGGTGCCTCGCTCGTCACGATCGGCGTCGTCGAGCTGGTGCGGGGTGGGCAGGACCTGTCGACGTGGATCGTGTCGAGTCCGATGCTGTTCGTCGCGGCCATCATGCTGCCCGAACCGCTCTCCTCGCCCGCCACCGGAATCCACCGGCTCGTCTACGCGGCCCTGGTGGGTGCACTCATGCACTGCCAGTACACGGTCGCGATCACCGACGCGTACACGTTGGCGTTCGTGCCCGAGGTCGCCTTGCTCGTCGGATGTCTGTACGCCTTCGCCGTCCGGCTGGTGTCGGGGACCGCGCGCCGGGTGCCGCTCGATGTGGTGACCCTCCCGGTCGCCGACCGAACCTACGCGGTGCGGGGTGAACCGGTCGGTGCCCCTGCATCGTTCCGAGCGGGGCAGTGGTCGAGCGTCAGCGTGCCGCGATGGTCGGCGCCGGTGTGGTCGGGTTCGCGGCGGGTCTTCTCGTTCGTGTCCGCACCCCGGCAGCAACCGGTGGAGTTCGGTTTCACCGTCGCCGCGACGCCGTCCGCGTACAAGGCGGCACTGGTCGAGGGGACCGCGCGCCGCGCCTACGTCGACAACATCGGCGGGGACTTCGTGCTGCCCCGGGCATTTCCGTCGACGGGCTCGGTCGTGTTGATCGCGTCCGGGATCGGGATCACGCCGTTCGTGTCGATGGTGCGGGAACTCGTGCAGACGGCGTCGGACGGGGATCTCTCCCGTCTGACGGTCGTGCACGTCCTGCGGGATCACCGACGCGCGGTCTACGCCGACGATCTCGACAGCGCCCGGGCGGCGAACGCGCGCGTCGTGACCGTCGACGCGCCGGAGCTGGCCGACGGCATCGACGATCCGGCCCGGCTCGCCGACCTGCTCGGTCCCGACGCGGCCGGCGCACACTATTACGTGTCCGGCACGCCGGCGTTCGTCGAACGGACGTCCGCGGCGATCCGCCGCCTCGACGGTTCCACGAGGACCCAGCCCTGGCGTGTGCACGCCGACTCGTTCTCCGGGTACTGAATCCCTGCGAGACGGCGATGCTCGTCGTCTCGCTGCAGACCGCCCATCTCGGTGGCCCGACGGACGATCCTGCCGACGACGTCGAGACCCACCCTGCCCGATTCGGTGGAACGCCTCCGATTCGCGAAACCGTTGACTGTGCGGCAGATTTCGTCGACTGTGCGTCGATTCTCGTTGACTGTGCATTTGTTTCGCGAGTAGTGAGGGGGCTTGGCAGTCGCGACTGCTCGGTCGGATGAAGTTTCGTCCTTCTCAGGTCGATCGAAGGGCAGATTGCCCTTCGGTAGTGCTGACGTGGACGCAAATTTTCGAACAGTGGCCCAGTGGCGGATCCGCGAGCGCACAGTGAACGAAAAAGGGCGCACAGTCAACGAAAAGGGACGCACGGTCGACGAAAGGCGATGCACAGTCGACGAAAGGGACGCACGGTCGACGGATGACCGACTCACCCGGCCAGGGCGCGGAGAAAGAACCCGAGGTTGGCCGGTCGCTCGGCGAGGCGGCGGACGAGGTAGCCGTACCACTGCTCGCCATAGGGGATGTACACCCGGACCCGCGCGCCGGCGTCGGCCAGGCGATGCTGCTCGTCGACGCGAATCCCGTACAGCATCTGGTGTTCCCACGTGTCCGGGGACCGTCCGAACTCGCCGGCGAGGATCGCCGCGGCGTCGATCATCGTGGGGTCGTGGGTGGCGACCATCGGATATCCGAACCCCTTCATCAGCACCCGGAGGCAGCGCAGGTAGTTGTCGTCGACCTGTCGGCGTTCGACGAAGGCGACCGCGGCCGGTTCGGCGTAGGCGCCCTTGCACAACCGGATTCGGGCTCCCGACGACGCGAACTCGGCGCAGTCGTCCTCGGTGCGACGCAGGCAGGCCTGCAGCACGGTGCCGGTGTCCGGGAAGTCGTGACGCAACGACCGCACGATCGCCAGCCGCTGGTCGACGGTGGCGTGGCTCTCGGCGTCGACGGTGACCAGGACGCCCAGCCCGTCGGCCGCCTCGACGATCGTCCGCGCGTTCTCCTCGGCGATCTTCGCGCCGTGCTCCGGCAGACCCAAACCCACCGCGGTGAGCTTCAGCGACACCTCAAGCGATCCGGGAGATGTCGCACCGAGCCCGGACATCGACTCGAGCAGTGCGAGATACGCACCCACCGTCGCGTCGGCCTGGGATTCGTCGACGGTGTCCTCACCCAGGAAGTCGACCGTCACCGCGATCCCGTCGTCGACTTCGCTCTCGACCGCGCTCATCGCGGCGGCGATCGATTCGCCCGGGACGAACCGGCGGACGACCTTCTCGGTCACCGACCATCGCTGGGACGCGTCCCTGATCCGTTCGCTGCGCGACGCCGCAACGATCGCCGGCCGCAACACAGTGTCGAAGACGGAACCCATCAGATCCCCGTCCAGTCGGCCACCATGTGCGGGTACGTCGACGTGGTGGGCGGGGTGAAGGTCTCCTTGATCGTCCGGGTGGACGTCCACCGCATCAGGTTCTGCTTCGATCCGGCCTTGTCGTTGGTGCCCGACGCCCGGCCCCCGCCGAAGGGCTGCTGTCCCACCACCGCGCCGGTCGGTTTGTCGTTGACGTAGAAGTTGCCCGCCGCGTTGCGCAGACGATCGGACGCCAGCGCGACAGCGGCGACGTCGGTGGCCATGATGGAGCCGCTCAGTGCGTACTGCGCCGTCGAATCCACCAGCCCGAGAATGCTCTCGTAGTCCGCGTCGTCGTAGACATGGACGGCGAGGATGGGACCGAAGTACTCCGTCGCGAACGCCTCGTCGGTCGGGTCGTCGGAGAGCAGCACGGTGGGCCGCACGAAGAATCCCTCGCTGTCGTCGCAGTCGCCGCCGACCGCGACGGTCAGCGACGCCGACGACTTGGCGCGGTCGATCGCCGCGACCTGCTTGTCGAACGCGCGCCGATCGATCACCGCACCACCGAAGTTCGTCAGGTCGCGGACGTCTCCATAGGTGAGTTCGGCGGCCTCGCCGAGGAACTCGTCGCCCATCCGTTCCCACACCGATCGTGCGATGTAGGCCCGCGATGCTGCCGAACACTTCTGTCCCTGGTACTCGAAGGCGCCGCGGGACAATGCTGTTCGCAGGGCATGCGGTTCGGCCGAGGCATGCGCGACAATGAAGTCCTTGCCGCCGGTCTCGCCGACGAGGCGCGGGTAGTTCCGGTAGTGCTCGATGTTGGCGCCCACCTCGCGCCACAGATGACGGAACGTCCGCGTCGACCCGGTGAAGTGGATGCCGGCCAGATCCCGGTCGGCGAGCACCACATCCGAGACGGCCGCGCCATCGCCGTGCACGAGGTTGATCACGCCGGGTGGCAGTCCGGCGGCCTCGAGCAGAGCCATGATCAGCTGCGCCGAATAAGCCTGCGTGGGCGATGGTTTCCACACGACGGTGTTGCCCATCAGGACCGGAGCGGTGGGCAGGTTCGCGGCGATCGCGGTGAAGTTGAACGGGGTCACGGCGTAGACGAACCCATCCAGCGGGCGGTGGTCGAGCCGATTCCACACTCCCGGTGACGACTCCGGTTGTTCGGCGAGGATCTCGCGGGCGAAGGCGACGTTGAACCGCCAGAAGTCGACGAGCTCGCACGGGGCGTCGATCTCGGCCTGCTGCACCGACTTCGACTGACCGAGCATCGTCGCCGCCGCGATCCGCTCGCGCCACGGCCCGGCCAGCAGTTCGGCGGCGCGCAGGATGACGGCCGCGCGGTCGTCGAAACCGGTGTGCGCCCAGTCGTCGGCGGCGGCGCGGGCCGAGTCCACCGCGGCGCGGGCGTCGTCGTGCGTGGCGTTGGTGATGAAACCGAGGACCTCGCGGTGCGCATGAGGCTGGACGACATCGATCTGTTCGCCCGCACCGAGGCTCAGGTGACCACCGATGATGTGCGGGAACTCGCGCCGGCCGGCATGGGACTGTCGCGCCAGCTCGTCGACGATGCGCGCTCGCTCGGGCGAACCGGGGGCATAGCTGTGGACGGGTTCATTGGACGGTCGAGGGGGAGTGGTGATGGCATCCATGGCTCCAGTGCACCGTCCATCGCGACGTCGCGATATGGCCGATCGGCAAAGCTCGGCGCCGTAGGATTGTCCACATGGACAAGGTCGGTATCGCGCTCGGGCGGCTGGTCCTCGCCCTCGACCAGACCGTGGCGACCTTGGTCTCGTCTCCGCGCGGGCTGGACGCCCCGGTGTCGACGCTGGCCATGGTCGACACCGACGACATCCACTACGGACTGGGTCGGGCCGCGCGCTCGGCCGAGGTGTTCCTGCTCGTCGGGCTCGCCGACGAGGTCGGTGTCGAATGGCTCGCCGGGCTCGGCGCACACCGGCCGGTCGCCGTTCTGACCAAGAACCCGAGTCGCACCCTGATCGGTCTCGCCGAACGCCTGGGGGTCGCGGTCATCGCCATCGACCCGCACGCACGCTGGGAACGCATCTACAACCTCGTCACCCGCGTTCTCGACGCCGGGCGCGCCGCGACGGTCGACGGCGAGTCCATGGAGTCGGGGAACACCGGTGACCTGTTCCAGCTCGCGGCGGAGGTCGCCCGGCGGACCGGTGGTCTGGTGAGCATCGAGGACGAGCACGCTCACGTCCTGGCCTACAGCTCGGCGGGCGAGGAGGCCGACGAGTTGCGTCGGCTGTCGATCCTGGGGCGCGAGGGACCACCGGAGATGCTGGCGTGGCTGCGGGACTGGGGCGTGATGGACGCGCTGCGGAAATCCGCCGGCGTCGTGAGGGTCGACGCACGCGGCGACCTGGGGCTACGACCGCGTCGCGCGATCGCCATCCGTCCGGCATCGGGCCGGCAGACCGGTTCTGCCGACGTCATGCTGGGCGTCGTCTGGTTGCAGGAGGGGTCGCGTCCGCTTGCTCGCGACACCGACGAGGTCCTCATCGGCGCCGGAGCGGTGGCTGCCCGGGTGATCGCGCGGCGTCGTTCCGCCGGCTCCGACCACGATGAGCGGGTCCGGCGACTCCTCGGCGTAGGCGGAGAGCCGGTCGACACAGATCATCTCGCCGCCCAGCTCGGCATCGACCCGACGGCTGCGGCGACGATCGTGGGTTTCACGACTCCCGACGGCGTCCGCGGGGGCCAGGTGTCGGCACTCATGTTGCACGCCAGCGCATTCAGTCCGCCCTCGGTGACGGTCACCATCGGGGACCGCGCCTATGTCGTGCTGCCCGGCGTCGCGCTCGACGACGCCGTCTCCTGGGCCCGGGTCGCCGTCGACGCCGCCGACCGTCAGTTCAATCTGGCGGCGCGTGCCGTGGTCGCGGGGCCCGACAACATCTCCGGCGCAACCGATCTGCGGATCTCCATCGACCGCGTGCTCGACGCCGCGGACCGGGAAGCCGACCTGATCGACGCCGTCACCACCGTCGAACGATCCCGCACCGGTGTGCTGTTGGGTGAGATCATCGGATTGCTCTCGGAGAACCCCGATCTCGTCGACAGCCGGGTCACCGGCCTCGCCGATCTCGACGCCCGCAGCGGCAGCGATTTCACGGCTTCGCTGCGCGCCTACCTCGACCACTTCGGGGACGTCCGTGCGGCGGCCGCGGCACTGCACGTCCACCCGAACACGTTGCGCTACCGCATACGTCGGATACAGGCGCTCACCGGGATGGATCTCGACGACCCGTCGACACGTCTCGTCGTGGCGCTGTCGTTGCGTGTCCGGTGAGAGTCGGGACGCACGAGGGACTCCGGACCGCCCCGGCACCGGACATCCGATGGGTACCGTGGCGTCCATGCCCTCCTCGTCGAAGTCCCTGTCCGACCTGGCCGGTTCGCGGGTCGTCGTCACCGGTGCCACCAACGGCATCGGGATGGCCACCGCCGGCGCGCTCGCCCGGGCCGGTGTGCGGGTGGTGCTGGCCGTTCGCGACACCGACCTCGGCGCCCGGCGCGCACGGGAATTCGGTGGCGACTGCGAGGTGCTGCGGCTCGATCTCGCCGACCTCGCCTCGGTCCGGGCGTTCGTCGCGGAACTCGACGGTCCCGTCGATGCGCTCGTCAACAACGCCGGGATGTTTCCCCACCAGCGCAGGACGACACCGGACGGGTTCGAACTGGGTATGGGCACCAACTTCCTCGGACCGTTCGCACTGACCAATCTCCTGCTGCCGCGCATCAGCAGACACGTCGTGTCCGTGGGTTCCGAAGGCCATCGTCGCGCGCGCATCGACCCCGCCGATCTCGATTACCGGCGCACTCGCTGGTCGGCGCCGCGGTCCTACACCGGTTCCAAGCTCGCCGTCATGCTCTGGGGTCTGGAACTCGACCGACGGTTGCGCGACGTCGGGTCACCGGTGACCTCGATGCTCACCGACCCGGGCTGGGCGGCGTCGAACATCTCGAACAAGCCGGGGCTGGGAGCTCTGCACCGGGTGGCCCAGGGGCTCGCGGGGGTGGTCGGCAACGACCTCGACGCCGGTGCGGCACCCACGCTGCACTGCCTGACCGAACCGGTCCCGCCGGGCAGCTACGTGGGGGTCGACGGGCTGTGGGGACTGCGCGGCCGGCCGGTGCTGTCGGGCCGAGCCCGCACCGCGTGCGACTACGAACTGGCGGGCCGCCTCTGGACCGAGGCCGAGACTCTCACCGGCACCCGGTGGCCACTGGGGTGAGCGGAGGAGTGTCTCGTCGCGGCGCTGTCACCGCGCGTCCGGTTAGCCGGTGATCCGGATGATCTCGTACCCGGAGACCGGGCACGAGATCATCCGGATCCGGTGACGTGCGTCTAGAGGATCGTGAGCATCTCGTTGTAGGTCGGCAGCGGCCACAGATCGTCGGCCACGATGGATTCGAGCGTGTCGGCGACCTCGCGGACCGCGGCCATGGCCGGGATCAGCGTCTCCAGCGCGTACTTCGACTCGTCGAAGGTGGACTCGCCGTGCATCCCGGCGATGCCGGCATCCAGCGCCGCCAACCCGTCGTGGAGGGAGCTGATCAGCCCGGTCAGTTCCTCGAGCAGCGGTGTGGGAGCTTCGATCCCGGCCATCTTGAGCGATGCCGCGGTGCCGGCCAGCTCGCCCTGGTAGCGGATCGCCGCCGGCATGATCATGGTCTTGGCGATCTCCGCGGTCTCCTTGGCCTCGACGAGCAGCGTCAGCGCGTAGTACTCGAAGATGACGTCCTCACGGGCCTCGAGCTCGCGGGCCGACAGCACGCCGTACTTCTGGAAGATCTCGATCACCTCCGGGGAGGTGTACTCCGTGACCGCGTCGACCGTCGTCCGCAGGTTCTTCAGCCCGCGGGCGGCCGCCTCGTCCTGCCATTCGTCGGAGTAGCCGTTGCCGTTGAAGATGACCGCTCCGTGCGAGTTCACGATCTCCTGCAACACCTTCTGGACGGCGTCCGCGAGGTCGAGTCCGTCGGCGAGGAGCTTCTCGAGGTCCGCGGCGATGACGTCGAGTGAGTCGGCGAGGATCGTGTTGATGGCGACCATCGGATCGGAGATCGACTGGTTGGAACCCGGTGCGCGGTACTCGAACCGGTTGCCGGTGAACGCGAACGGGCTGGTGCGGTTGCGATCACCCGGATCGGCCTTGAGGGGCGGGAGCGTGTCGACGCCCAGCTCGATGACGCCCGCGGCCTTGGAGCCGGTGGCGCCGCCTTTGGCGATCTGCTCGAACACGTCCATCAGCTGTTCGCCGAGGAAGATCGAGATGATCGCCGGCGGAGCCTCGTTGGCGCCGAGCCGGTGGTCGTTCGATGCCGAGGCGACCGCGGCCCGCAGGAGTCCGCCGTAGAGATGCACCGAGCGGATGATCGCGCCGCAGAAGGTCAGGAACTGCATGTTCTCGTGCGGGGTGTCGCCCGGGTTGAGCAGGTTGCCCTGATTGCTGTTGCCGAGCGAGAAGTTGACGTGCTTGCCCGAACCGTTGACGCCGGAGAACGGCTTCTCGTGCAGCAGACACTTCATGCCGTACTTCTCGGCGACGGCCTTCATCGTGGTCATCATCAGTTGCTGATGGTCGTGAGCGAGAACCGACCGTTCGAAGACCGGCGCGATCTCGAACTGGCCGGGTGCGACCTCGTTGTGTCGCGTCTTCGCCGGGATCCCCTGTTTGAACAACTCGCGGTCGAGTTCGATCATGAAGGACAGCACGCGTTCCGGGATGGCGCCGAAGTAGTGGTCGTCGAACTCCTGACCCTTCGACGGCGGGGCGCCGAACAGGGTCCGGTTGCAGGTCATGAGATCCGGTCGCGCGTAGAAGAAGTGCTCGTCGATCAGGAAGTACTCCTGCTCGGCGCCGGCGTAGGACACCACGGTGTCGACGTCGTCGTGCCCGAACAGCCGGAGCAACCTCATCGCCTGCTTGCTCATGGCCTGCTGGCTGCGCAGCAGCGGGGTCTTCTTGTCGAGGGCCTCGCCGGTCCACGAGATGAAGATCGTCGGGATGCAGAGGGTGTTGCCGTTCGGGTTCTCCAGGAGGTAGGCGGGACTGGTGACGTCCCAGCCGGTGTAGCCGCGGGCTTCGAAGGTCCCGCGCAGGCCGCCGTTGGGGAAGCTCGACGCGTCGGGCTCGCCCTGCATCAAGGTCTTGCCCGCGAACTCGGCGAGGGACGCGCCGGTGGAGTCGGGTTCGAGGAACGAGTCGTGCTTCTCGGCCGTGAACCCGGTGAGCGGATAGAAGACGTGGGCGTAGTGGGTGGCGCCCCTCTCGATGGCCCAGTCCTTCATCGCCACCGCGACGTAGTCGGCGAGGGTGGGGTCGAGTGCGCAGCCGGTGTCGATGGTCGCGGCGACCGCCTTGAAGACGTGCTTGGGCAGCCGCTTCTTCATCACCGACAAGCTGAACACGTTGCGCCCGAACGTGTCTGCCAGCGGTTCGGCGAAACCGGGCGCCGACACGTCGTAGGTCGTCACGGCCTCGATCGCCTGCCGGCGGGACATGCTGCCACTCATGGATACTCCTGGATGATCTCGGCCCCCACGTGCGCGGGGGTCGCACGACGACGTCGCTACGCCGGTGTCGCAGATGCGAGCGACTCGACGCTATGAGCTGGGTGTATGCGTCCGATTGCACCCATGTGACGCTGAGGAAAACTAGTGGTCGGAACCCGGTTGAGGCAGCGTCGGTCCCGGCGTCCGCGGCCGGGACGGGCTATCGCAGCGTCGCGTCGTCGCCCATCACGGCACCCTCGCGACGCGGATCCGCGCCGCCGATCCAGCCGCCGTCCTGGCGGAGCAACGCGCTGAGTCCGCTCGACTGCTCTTCCACCGAGACTTCGGCGCCCCGTTCGCGTAGGCCTCGGACGAGCGGATCGTCGGCGCCGTCGTCGGCGGTGTCTACGAGCGGGTGCTCGCCGCCGACGTTCGACGTCGGGGTGTTGGCCGAGCCGAAGTCGATCATCGACACGGCCTGCTGGGGATCGAGGCCCCAGTCCAGCATCCCGACGATCGTCTTGATCACGAACTGGATGATCACCGACCCGCCGGGCGAGCCGAGGGCGGCGACCACGTCGGCCGGGGCCCCGTCGGTGCCGGGCTGCAGGACGAGCGTCGGCGCCATCGACGACCGCGGCCGCTTGCCGGGTGACACCCGGTTGGCGAGCAATGCGCCGGCGTCATCCCGGGGCTCTGCGGAGAAGTCGGTCAGCTGGTTGTTGAGGAGGAAGCCGTCGACCATGTGGTAACTGCCGAAAGCGGATTCGATCGTGGTGGTCATCGTGGCGACGTTGCCGTAGCGGTCGGCGACGGTGATGTGGCTGGTCCCGTGTTCGGGGCCGGCATACGACCCGAGGGGTACCGGACCGAGGTCGCCCGCCGGCGCCTCGCCGAGTGAGGACCCGGGCTTGATGAGCGCCGCTCGCGACCGCAGATAGGCCGGGTCGAGGATGGTCGCCACCCCGCGCCCGGGCAGCGGGACGAAATCGGGGTCGGCGACGTACTTGTCGCGATCGGCGTAGGCGAGGCGCTCGGCCTCGGTGACGAGGTGAACCGCGGCCGGGTCGGGACGTCCGCCGTCGGTGTCGACATCGGTCGGCGGCATCGACGGGAGGTCGAAGTTCGCCAGGATGCCCAGCGCCGACGCCACGGCGATCCCGCCCGACGACGGTCCGGGCATCGCCACGATCTCTCGTCCGCGATACGTCGTGACGACCGGCTCCCGCACGATCGCACGGTAGTCGCGAAGGTCTTGCACGGTCATGAGGCTCGGTGTCATGCCGCCCTCGGTGCTGCCGGCCTCGGCGACGATGGCCTGGGCGAGCGGTCCGTCATACATGGCTCCGGCGCCGTCGGTCGCCAGCGCACCGAGCGTCTTCGAGTACGCCGGGTTGACGAGCCGGGTGCCGGCCGGCTTGGCCGTGCCGTCGGCGGACAGGAAGTACGCGCGTGTATCCGCGTCGACGGCGAGTTCGGCCGCCGACGCGGCGATCGCGGTCGCGAGCCGCGGACTGATGTCGAAACCGTTGTCGGCCAGCAGTACTGCGGGATCGAACAGGTCTCGCCATGCGTGGCCGCCGAATTCACCGTGGACCATCTCGAGCATCCGCAGCGCGCCCGGCACGCCGATGGACCGACCCGACGCGCGGGCACTCGGCACCGGCGGTGCGGGATCGTCCGGGCTGATCCGCGTCAGATAGGTCTCGGTGGCGGCGGCCGGCGCCGTCTCGCGACCGTCGAAGGCCCGCACGCTCTTCGACGCCGCGTCGTAGTAGAGCGCGAAGGCGCCACCACCGATGCCGGAGGACTGCGGCTCGACAAGGCCGAGCACCAGCTGCGCGGTGACCAGGGCGTCGGCGGCGGTGCCGCCGTCGCGCAGGACCTCGCAGGCCGCCCGGGTGGCGAGCGGATTCGCGGTTGCCGCCGCGTAGGTTTCGGTGACGACGGGTCTCATCCCCGTGCGAAACCCCGAAGCCACCTCAGGTCTGGTGGCGATGTCGGTCGGTGCGGCGGACACGGCCTGGGCTTCGATCATCTCCCCGTTGGGGATCTCGGCGCAGGTCACCGGACTCGCTCCCGGCTCGGCCGGATCGCCGCCGCAGGCGGTCGTCAGCAGAGCGGTGGCCGTCACCACGGCCAGAGCTCGCACCACCAGTGAGATTCCGCGACGGGGCGTCATCGACCAAGCGTACGCACCCAGATCACCGGGCAGGCACGAAACCTGTGCGCCGCCCCGGACGCTGGGTCAGAGCTGTAGTGCGGTGGCCAGTTCCCGCAGTGCGGGCCGTGGGTCCGATGAGGGGCCGTCGCCGAGGATTTGCACGACGACGTGATCGGCGCCGGCGTCGAGGTGGGCGGTGACCGAAGCGGCGGCGTGTTCGGCTGTTCCCATGCCGACGAGGGCTCGGACCAGGCGGTCGGAACCACCGGGGATCAGGTCGGTTTCGTCGAAACCCTGTCGCAGCCAGGAGTTTCGATAGTTGGTCAGGGGGGTGTAGAACCCCACGTGGGCGTGGGCGCGGCGTAGTTGGTCTTGTTCGTTTCCGCCGATGGCGACTGCTTGTTCGGAGACGACCCATTTGTCGGGGCCGAGGATGTTCCGGGTGGTCGCGGTGTGTTCCGGTGTGACGAGGTAGGGGTGGGCGCCGTCGGCCAGTTCGCCGGAGAGTTCGATCATCTTGGGGCCGAGTGCGGCCAGTAGTCGGACGGGCCGGGCGCCTTGTTCGATGTCGGCCGGAACCGAGTTCATCCGCTCGAGATAGGTGCGCATCGTCGACAGTGGTTTGCCGTAGGCGCCTTGCATGTTCTTCTCGACGAAGGGTGCGTGGCTGACTCCGAGTCCGAGGATGAACCGTCCGGGATGGAGTGCCGCGAGGGTTCGTGCCCCGGTTTCGGCGGGTGTGGGGATGCGGAAGTGGATGTTGGCGATTCCGGTGCCGATGACGAGTCGATCCGTGGCGGCGAGATAGGCGGCTGATTGCACCAGGGAGTCTTTTCCGCCGCCTTCGGGCATGAACAGGGAGCCGAAGCCCATGGCCTCGATGTCGCGGGCGATGGCTTGGGCGTCGCGGATCGGCCAGTTTTCGCCGTTGAACCAGACGCCGATGCGGCTGGGAAAATCGGCCTGTGCGGTGTGGTCGGTCATGTGTTGTCGCTTTCGGTCGGAGGTGGAACGCGACGACCAGTGGTGGTGCTGCGCCGCGCGATCAGTCATCCAGGGGGTGGGCGAGGTCCTCGAGGGTCTGTCGGAGCTCATCCATGCCGGCCGTCGTGAGTCGGCATGCGGCTCTGATCCGGTCGGAGACGCCGCGGATCTCCGGTTCGAGTTCGCGAGCGCGGGCGGTCAGATCGACCAGGACCCGTCGATCGTCGTGGGGATCCCGTACTCGGGTGACCATGCCTGCCGCCTCGAGGCGCTTGACCAGCGGAGTGATGGTTCCGGTGTCCATGTCGAGGCGGGTACCGAGTGTTCCCACCGTCTGCGGCGACGAGTCCAACAGGGCCAGCACCGCCAGGTACTGCGGAAACGTCAGACCCATCGGTGCCAGCAACGGCTTGTGAAGGCGGACAACCCGATTCGCCGCGCCGTGTAGCGCGAACGACAGCTGCTCACCGAGCCCGCCGCGGCCAGGGCCGTCTCCGGCAACGTGATCCGCGGGATGCACTGACATGGTGTGCTAGATACTAGCACGCTAGATAAATGGCGCATTCCACGGTGCCCGTCGCCGGGCGCCCGTCTCACCATCGTCAGCTGGCGCGTGTTGGCTCCGACGGTGCGCGCCCACCGCATAGGGTCGACGGCAGGGCCGCGCCGGCACGGTCGGCCGAACGAGACGAACGGGGAGAATCGTGGGAGTGGTACGGCATCAGGCGAGGATCGACGGGCCGCGCGAGAAGGTGTTCAGCTACGTCGACGGCTATCAGAACGTCAGCGAATACCTCTTCGGCGTCACCCGCTTCGAACCCACGACCGATCAGACGAGCGGCCTGGGCGCGACGTTCGCGGTGTCGATCGACGTCGGTCCCAAGACGCTGAAGTCGGTCGTCGAGTGCACCGAATATGTCGAGAACGAACTCATCACGCTGGAGGCGATCGAGGGATTCGCGGCGAACACCACGTGGCGCTTCGCCGACGCCGATGGCGGCTCGGCGACCGACATGGACGTGGAGGTCACGTACACGTTGCCGGGCGGGATGGCGGGCAAACTCCTCGGCAAGGTCGTGGGACCGTTTGCCGCACAGGCGGTCCGGCAGACCGAGGCCACCATCGGCAAGAAGGTCCGCGCCACCGGCTGATCTCGCCGGTTCAGCCCGCCTCCTGATCGGCGGGCTCGGGTATCCGGTTGGGCAGGTGGCGCGAGAACAGCAACGCCAGGACGAGAAGGCCGAACACGACGAACAAGGCCTGCTGCAGCGCTGCGATCTGCGACTCCGCGTACACCTGGGACACCGTCTGCGCGGCATCCGGCGAGCCACCCGCGTCGAGGACGATGGTGCGGGCCTCGTCGGCGGAGATGATGGGTACGCCCGCATCGTCCACGGCCGCGACCACACGTTGCTGGTCATCGGGTGAGAGGGTCTCGGACTCGCTCACCGCCGACACGAAGCCCGACGAGAGCATGAGCAGGAAGACCGAACCCGCGACCGCGGTGCCGAACGACGAACCCAGGTTCTGGAAGGTGCCCTGCAGGCCTCCGACTTCGGAGGTGTCCTTCTCCTCGACGGCGGACATGTTGACGTTGCCCAGTTGTGAGGCGAGTAATCCGAAGCCCGCGCCGACGACGAACATGCCCGCGGCGAAGGCGGCGCTGCGCAGGTCGGTGCCCACCGAGGCGATGATCAGAAGTGTCCCGAGAGCCATCGTGATCTGCCCGCCGCGCGCGATGAATCGGGCGGATCGTCGTGCGGTGAGCCAGGATCCGAGTATCGAGAAGATGACGAGGCCCACCGAGAGCGGCAGGATCTTCACCCCGGTCTGCAGGGCGTCGCGTCCGAGCATCGTCTGCAGGTACACCGGGACCACGAAGAAGAGCGCGGCGATCGCGAAGTACTGGGCGAGGAAGCCGCCGAGCCCGCTGCGCAGTGCGGCGATCCGGAACAATTCGATGCGCAGCAGCGGTTGCCTGCCGGAGTCGGCGAGGGCACGTTGGCGCAGGACGAACAGCCAGAGGACGACGACCCCGAGCAAGAGCAGGTATGCGACGGGCGAGACACCGAGGGGAGCGATCTCGTTGCCGCCGAACTCAGGTGGATGCTGCGGCTTCAGCCAACCCCACGTCTTCGACTGCAGGACGCCGTAGACGACGAGCGCCAGGCCACCGGCGGATGCCAGGACGCTCAGCGGGTCGATGCGCACGCTCGGGTCACGGGGTACATCACGAATCAGTTTGGCCGCGAACAGGACCGCCACCATCACGACGGTCTCGGCGACGAACACGTAGCGCCACGACAGGTAGGTGGTCATCACCCCGCCGAGCAGCGGGCCGACCGCGGCGGCCAGCCCGGTGACCGCGCCCAGGATCGAGAATGCGGTGACACGCGCCTTGCCGGTGTAGTTGATGGCGGCCAGCGAGGCGATCGCGGGGATGACGAGAACCGCACCCAGCCCCTCGACCAGTGACCAGCCGATCAGCAGGACGGGCAGGTTGGGGCTCAGCGCCGTGGTCAGCGAGCCGATGCCGTAGATGACGGCACCGATCTTGAAAGCTCGTGCCCGGCCCATCAGGTCACCGAGCTTGCCGCCGGTCAGCATGAAGGCGGCCATCGTCAGCGCGTAGAAGGTGATCGCGGCCTGCATGCCGGTGATCGAGGTCCCGAGGTCGTCGGCCACCACCGAGATCGACACGTTCATCACGGTGCTGTCGAGCACCATGACGAACTGTGAGACAGCCAGGATGATGATCACAGACCATGAGCGCACGGCAGTCTCCTCAGATGTGGTGAGCGCTCTGATCTTTGCAGCTTCGGCCCGTCACTGCGCGGGATTGAGCATCGGCACGAGGAACTGACGCGCCACCGTGGCGAGCTGGGCATCGTCGGTGATGTCGACGACGCGGCTGGGCACGGTCAGGAACGACGCCGACACGCGGACCATCATCTCGGCCACGAGGTCGACGTCGAGCAGGTCGGAGATGTTGCCCGCCAACTGCTCTCGACGCAGCTGGGCGGCGACGAAGTGCTGGACCGTCGCGAGCAGCTTGCCGTCTCCGCCGATCATCGATTCGATGAGCATGCTGGGTTCGGCGTCGTTGATCTCACCGATCAACGGGTTTCCGGAGATGGCCCGCAACGAGCCGACGAATCCGAGGACCACGCGGTCGGCGACGGTGTCGGCACGGGGGATCTCCGCGCGGAAGCGGTCGAAGTAGCGGCGGAACTCGCGCAGCACCACCTGGTCGACGAGCGCGTCCTTGGTGGCGAACTTGCGGTACAGGGTGACTCTGGTGACGCCTGCGCTCTTCGCGACCTTCTCCATCGGAGTGCGTTGGACGCCCAGCCGGCAGAACAGTTCGAAGGCCGCGTCGAGGAGGCGCTCGGCGGTGGGATCGGCCGCCTCCTCCGACGGTGTCGAGGACTCGAGGAACGCGCGCTGGAGAAGTGAGCTCGACAGCGAAGTGCCGGACGGCTGCGTGGTCACCTGGTCACCCCCTTCTACTCATGATGACGGCATGAGCTTCCATGATCGCAAAATCGGCGAAACAGGTGTGTCCTGGACCACCTGGTGGTAACAATGATACAAGGATACGTTGTTTGTCACATTGATACATGGAAGTGATGGGACGGGGTCATGGAAGATCTGAACAGACGAAATCTGATACGCGCCGGAGGTGCCGTCGGTGCTGCCGGAGCGGTGGCGGCGCTCTCGCAGACGACGCCGTGGACGTGGTCACCGGCGAATTCGGTGCCCGGTCGCGGTCGTGGTGCGGATCCTCGCCAGCTGTGGGACGACGAGGCGGATCCGGTGATCGCCAAGGTCATCGACAGCGGGCAGGTGCAGAAGGTCAACCGGCTGCTGCGCACGTGGCATCGCAACTCGCAGCCACTGCCGGCCGGCCTGCCCTCGGAACTGCGCGACTTCATGGAGCACGCGCGGCAGCTGCCGTCGTGGACGGATCAGGCCAAGCTGGCCGACGCGGTCCGCTTCAACCAGAAGCGCGGAACCTACCTCGGTGTCCTGTACGGCTTCGCCAGCGGCATGATGAGCACCGTCATCCCGCGTGAGGCCCGGTCGGTCTACTACTCGAAAGGTGGGTGGGACCTCAAGGACCGCATCACCAAGACCGCGAAGCTCGGTTACGACATCGGATCGCTCAACGCCTACCAGCCCGGCGGCGAGATGATCGTGACGTGCGTCAAGACGCGTATGGCCCACGCGGGAGTGCGGCACCTCCTGCCGCAGTCGCCCCACTGGGTGCACGGGGCGACGGAGAAGAAGCCGATCAGCCAGGCCGACATCATGGTCACCTGGCACAGCCTGCCGACGACGGTCATGCGCAACTTCGACAAGTGGAACGTCCCCATCGCCGCCGACGAATCCGCCGGATTCCTGCACTCGTGGCAGATCACCGCTCGTCTGTTGGGCGTCTCGGACGAGTACATCCCGGCGTCATGGGCCGCCGCCGACTCGCAGGCGCAACAGGTGCTCGATCCGATCCTGGCGCCGACCCCCGAGGGTCGCAAGCTCGCGGACATGCTGCTCGATCTCGGCATGAACCTCGATCTCTCGCTGATCTCGCGCGGCGTCCTGGGAGCCCTCACGAGGTTCGTGCTCGGCGACCAGGTGGCGAACTGGTACCAGATCCCGCGCGAGCCCGTGTGGAGCCCGCTGCTCGAGACGGCGTGGGGTCCGTACGTGCAGATCCGCGAAGGCCTGCTCAACGTCGGCATGCCACGCGAGGCGTACTGGCTGTTCGACGAGTTCCTCCGCCAGTTCGTCCTCTTCTACATGTCCGAACTGCGGATGCCGATCAACATCGAGATCCCGGTGATCAACAACCCGAAGTACAAGTAGCCCACACCTAGTCGGCGGACACCTTCTCAGCCCCCGCCGGCTCTCCGACTTCCACCGCCCGGTCCTGCTCCTTCTTGTTCCGCTTCGGCAACAGGGGGATGCGGGGCCGGGCGGTCAGCCATTTGCTGAACGGCAGGCGCAGGAGGAGGTCGACGAGCGCCAGTGATGCCGCGAGCACCAGGGCGATCAAGATGATCGAGCGCAGGACCGCCGAGTGCGGGAACCAGTCGAAGAGTCCGCTGAGGAATCCGACGCGGCCCAGGATGTCGAGGATCAGCGGATGAACCGCGAAGACACCGAACGCGCGCAAGGTGGCCTGCGAGACCAGCCGTCCGCCGGCCGGTCGGCCGGCGGCGCGTCGGTCGTCCCAGACCAGGCCGATCAGCCACAACAGGGCGAAGCCGCCGATGTACCAGGGCAGCGACACCGGGTTCCAGGCCGTGTTGGCCTTCCACGGCACATTGCCCGGCGACGTCGCCAGCAGGTAGCCCGCGACGCTGAACGCCGCGCAGCCCGCCGCGACCAGAACGACGGTGGCCATGTGCTCGCGGAGCCAGCGGTCGACGGCCTCGCGGTGCTGCGCGGCCAATACGCCCATCGCGACGAAGAGCGCATACATCGGGAGCGTCTTCCACATGTGCTGGTAGGCGACGTCCCACGCGTGGCCGGAAGGTCGTGGGAGGTACTGGTAGACGACGAACACCAGGATCTGGATCGCGGTCCCGCCGGCCAGCAACAACCACGGGCGGTTGCGGCCGCGCTCGAAGATCCAGGAGATCAGCGGGAAGAACAGGTAGATCTGCATCGAGATCAGCAGGAAGTACAGCTGATACTTGCCCTCGCCCACGAGGAGGTCGTGCGCGAGCCGGGGCAGCATCTCACGGGCGGGTGGGAACGGGTTGTCCGCGAGAATGAGGTGGTCGGTGACCGTGTAGATCAGCGTCCAGACGAGGTAGGGGCCGACGACCAGCCCGAAGCGGCGCCGCCAGAACTGCCACGGCGACATCTCCCGGCCCTGCATGCTCAGCACGAGGACATACAGCGTCACCGCCACGAAGCCGTATCGCGTCAGGTGGCACAGGGTGCCCACCAGATTCGCTCCGCGGATCTCGTCGGCCCCGCCGTTGATGGCGTTGACGCTGTGCGCGACGACCACGAAGGTGAACAGCACGACTCGGACGAAATCGGCGGTGTGCGCTCGTCCATGCGGCTTGGTCGCAGCCGGGGGAGGGCCCGGCTCGGCGGGACGGGGTGCGGCGGCGGGGCCCGGCGTCTCGGCAGCGGTGGCTGTGGTCTCGTCGTCGTCGGCGGTGCGCGCCGATCCTGATGCCGCGTGCACCAACGAAAAGACCTCCCCGGGTGAAACGGTGGAACGTATGCGGTAAGCAGTGTACGGACACGAGCCGGCAGCAGCCCCAGCGCCGGGGTGTCCAGAGTGGCGATGATCACAGCCGTAAATGTCCGGTTCGGGACACCGCGGGGACTCCGGCGAGAAAGTGCGCCGGAACGTTGACGGAGAGGGTGCTGCACCGCTGATGTGCTGACGTAGACTGCCGTGTGGCCGTGCCGAGGTCACGGCAACCCGCCTTCGTAGCTCAGGGGATAGAGCAACCCTCTCCTAAAGGGTAGGTCGTAGGTTCGAATCCTACCGAGGGCACCAACCAGGCCGGTTTCGCAGCTCGTGGCCCCGCGGGGCGCGGTCTCGGGCTATGTCTCCGCAGCAGCGGATTTCGCGAACCGCCGGCGGTAGACCAGCGGCGAGACACCGACGCTCGCGGCGAAGTGGTGACGCAGCAGCGTCGCCGACGTGAAACCGACCCGCCGCGCCACCTCGTCGACGCTCGCGGTGGTCGACTCCAGCAGGTTCTTCGCCGACAGCACGCGCTGCTCGGTCAGCCAGCGGCGAGGCGAGATCCCGACCTCGTCGACGAACCGTCGCGCGAAGGTCCGTCCCGACATGTGCATGCGGGTCGCCATGTCGTCGATGCTGATGTCTCGGTCGAGGTTCGCCGTCATCCAGGCGAGCAGCGTGCCGAACCCCTCGTCGGTGCATGCCGGTACGGGTGCCTCGACGAACTGACGCTGACCGCCGTCGCGATGCGGTGGCACGACCATCCGCCGCGCGATCCGGTTGGCGACGGCCGGTCCCCAGGCCTCCCGGACCAGGTGCAGCGATGCGTCTATCCCCGCGGCGGTGCCCGCGCTCGTGGTGACGGGGCCGTCGTCGACGAAGAGGACGTCGGTGTCGACATGGGCGCGCGGGAACATGCGCGCGAGGTCGGTGCCGTAACGCCAGTGGGTCGTGCACCGGCGGTCGTCGAGGAGGCCGGCCGCACCCGCGACGAAGGCGCCCGAACAGACGGTGAGCACTCGGCCGCCGCCGTCGACGACCGTGCGGATGGTGTCCAGGATCTCGTCGGGGTAGTCGCCGCTGATGCTTCCCCCGGGGATCACGACCAGATCGACGTCACGGCACTCGGCGAGGGTGTGCGACACCTGGAGCGAGACCCCGTGGCCCACGCCGAGTGACGATCCCGGTTCCGGCGACGCGACCCGGAAATCGAAGGCCGGGACGCCGTCGTCGGTGCGATCGAGGCCGAACACCTCGTGGACGACACCGAACTCGAACAGTGCGACGCGTCCGTAGAGGAGGACGCCGACGGATTTCAACACCAACCCAGTATGGCAGATAATTTGCGAACAATGGCTTTGCTGCCACTGTTGGCGGAAACATAGTGGGCGCAGGATAACTGCCATGACACTCATCTTCGTTCTCGCACTCGTCGTAATCGCTTCGGTCGCCGGCACCGCCGGGGTGCTGACTCTCACCGCGCGTCGGACCCCGGCCGGCCAGCGGACGCCGGGCCAGCGGATCGCCGACTGGTTCACCCGCGATTCCAGGCGCCCCTACGGCCCCGACTCCGAGCGGGTGGCCGCGGAACTCAGCATCCTCACCCGCCGGTACGACAAGCTCGTCTGACGCCTCGGCCGTTGCGCTACCGTTGCGGTCGTGAGTTCACAGACTGTCCTCGTGACCGGCGCGACCAGTGGCATCGGTGCCGAGGTCGCTCGTCAGTTCGTCGCACGGGGGCATCGGGTCTACGGCACCACCCGCAACCCGGACGCCGTGCGCAACCCATTGCCGGGCGTCACCTATGTCCGTCTCGACAACGCCGACTACGACTCCGCCGAGTCGTGCGCGGCCCTGGTCGGCGAGGTCGACATCCTGGTCAACAACGCCGGCGAGTCCCAGGCCGGGTCGCTCGAGGACACCCCGATGTCGGCGGTCGAGGATCTGTTCCGCGTCAACGTCTTCGGGCCGATCGCACTGACCAAGGCGGTGTTGCCCGGGATGCGCAGGCGGCGTCGTGGCACGGTCGTCATGGTGGGGTCGATGTTGTCCAGCTTCCCCGTCGCCTTCCGGTCCAACTACGCGGCCACGAAGTCGGCGCTCAAGGCGTTCGCCCTCGCGTCGCGACGTGAGCTGGCGCCGTACGGGATACGGATGATCAGTGTCGAGCCGGGCACGATCGCCACCGGCATCGGAGACCGTCGGAGCATCTTCATCGGTGACGACTCGCCGTACCGGGCCGAATACGAGACGCTCGCCGCCGCGACCAGGCGCAACGAGGATGCGGGCATCAGCGCGCAGAGCATGGCCACCCAGATCGTCGACGCCGCTCTCGCCGAACACCCGAAGCCGTTCTATGCCAAGGGTAATCAGGCCGGCGTGGTCTTCCTGCTCCGGCGGCTCGCGCCGAGGCAGCTCATCCTGGACATGACCGCCCGGAAGCACGGGCTTCCGAAGGTGAAGATCTGACCGTGCGAATCACGCTGCGCGTCATCGGGATCGGACCCGGTGGGCCACGTCAGATCACGCTGCAGGCCATCGATGCGATGGCCGACGTGGACACCTTCCTCACCCTCGAGAAGGGCACTGCGAAGAGCGGTCTGCTCGACGCCCGTCGCGCGATCCTCACCGAGCATGCGCGGCAGGGCCATTCGCTGGTGGAGATTCCCGATCCGCCGCGCGACCGTGAGCCGGCGGACTACGACGCGGAGGTCCGGCGCTGGCATGCCGCGCGTGCCGATCTGATCGCCACCGCGCTGCGCGACGAGGTCGGCGACGGCGGTGTGGCCGCCTTCCTCGTCTGGGGCGACCCCGCACTCTACGACAGCACGCTGCGAATCGTCGACGATCTCGCCGCCCGTGACGATCTCGACCTCGTCGTCGAGGTCATTCCGGGTGTGACCAGCGCCAGCGCACTCACCGCGGCGCACGGAATCGTGGCCAACCGCGTCGGCGAACCTATCCACACGACCACCGGCCGACGCCTCGCCGACACTCCTGCGGGTGCCGACGCCAACCAGATCGTGATGCTCGACGCCGACCTCAGTTTCCGGCACACCGCCGACCCAGACGATCACATCTGGTGGGGCGCTTATGTGGGCACCGACGACGAGATCCTGATCAGCGGCAGAGTCGGCGAGGTCACGGACCGGATCGTCCGAGAGCGCGCCGCGGCCCGGGAACGGATCGGCTGGATCATGGACATCTATCTGCTGCGCAAGGCGCACTGAGGAGTCTGACCCCGCTCATCGAGGTGGACACCCTCCGCACCTGTCCGCCAGATGCCGCACTTCGTTGCGCTGGACGCCACGACACGCGACATCTGCATATGTCGAAGGCTCACAGGCGTTCGCGGGCAACGAGTTCGACGGTGACGAGCATGGCGATGGAACTGACGGTCAGCAGCGCCACCAGTACGAACAGCTGCATCGCCGCGGCGGCCCACACCGAGGCCCCGCCGAGGACCATGCCCACGAACGCACCGGGAATGGTGACGATCCCCACCGACTTGGTCTGGTCGAGTCCGGGGATGAGGGCGCTCGCAGCGGCGGGCCCGCAGATCTCCATGCGCGCGTCCCGCGAGAGCAGACCCAGCGACAACGCCGCGTCCACCTCGCCGCGCCGAACCCGCAACTCGTCGTGCGCTCGGCGCCCGGCGAGCGAGGTGGTCACCATCGCACCGCCGATCAGGATTCCGGCCGTCGGGATCACGGCGATCCCGCGGGCGGGAAGCACTCCGATGACGAGGAGTGCGGTGACGATGACGATCGTCGGAACCGCAACGGGACCCGCACACCACGCGATCCCGACGAGGCCGGAGCGGTCCGGGTTCACGCGCCGGGCCGACGTCCACGCTGCCGCCGACGCCATGAGCAGAACGAACAGGGCGGATGCCCACAGATGGGGGATGACCGCCGCCAGCACCGCGGCCAGCGCGGCGAGTTGTGCGACGGCACGTAGCACCGCCACCATCGTCTCGGTGGCCAGGCCGGACCGGCGGTTGACCACCACCGCGGCCACCGCCAGCAGTACGACGACGACAATCAGCGCCGGACCGATCTGTACGACCGCGTCGCCGACTCCGTTCACGGTCTCCAGGTCACCAGATCTGCTGCAACGCGGCGAGCATCTCGTCGCGGATCTCGCTGCGGCAGATGACGAAGTCCGGCATGTACGGATGCCGGTTGTTGTAGACGATCTCCGACCCGTCGAGGCGACTGCAGTGCAGGCCGGCCGCCAGGGCGACCCCCACCGGCGCCGCGTTGTCCCACTCATACTGGCCGCCGGCGTGGACGTAGGCGTCGGCATCGCCGCGGACGACGGCCATCGCCTTGGCCCCGGCCGAACCGACCGGCACCATCTGCAGACCCAGACGGTTCGCCACGTAGCTGGTCTCGTAGGAGCCGCCCCACCGGGAGGTGACCAGGCGGCGGGTCAGCTCGCCCGCGGTCCGTGCGACCGTGTCCGAACGAAACAGTTCACCCGTCGCGGGCAGGGACACCGACGCCTCGGTGACGATCCCGCTCTCGGTCAGGGCCACGTGTACGGCCCAGTCCGCTGAACCCGCGGCGAATTCCCTTGTGCCGTCCAAGGGGTCGATGATCCACACCCGAGCAGCGGTGGCCCGGTCGCCGACGTCGGCCGCTTCCTCGGACAGCACCGCATCGCGTGGCCGGTGTTTGCGCAGCACCGTCGAGATCCACGCCTGCGCAAGCGCATCGCCCACGTCGCCGAGCATCGCCCCGCCGAGCAGATCACCGGACCGGATTCCGAGAAGTACCTCTCCGGCTCCCTGCGCGATCCGGGCAGCCAGTTCGGCGTCGGAAAGTCGGGAGTTCATCCCACAACTAGAGCACACTGGTGGCATGCCTGAGCTTCCAGAGGTGGCCGCGATCGCCGACTACGTCGACGGCCGTGCGGCCGGACTCCCGATCCGACGGGTCGACGTCGCGTCGCTGTCGGTGCTGAAGACCGCCGACCCGCCCTACACGGCGCTGATGGACCGGATCGTCGAATCCGTCGGACGTGTGGGGAAGTACCTGGTCATCCGTACCATTCCGGGTTCGGCGGCCACCGCGTCAGAGCCGTTGCTGCAGCTGGTCATCCATCTGTCGCGGGCGGGGTGGGTGCGATGGAGCGAGGACCTGTCGCCCAAGCCCCTGCGTCCGGGCGGGAAGAGCCCGATCGCCCTGCGCGTGCACTGCGGGTTGCCCGGTGAGGGATTCGACGTCACCGAGGCCGGCACCCAGAAGCGGCTCGCCGTGTGGCTGGTCCGTGAGCTCACCGAGGTCGAACGGATCGCGGGTCTGGGACCCGACGCGCTCGAACTGACGGCCGAACAGTTCGCGGAGATCCTGTCCGGGACGACCGGCCGGATCAAGAACGTACTCACCGATCAGCACACCATCGCCGGGATCGGCAACGCGTATTCCGACGAGATCCTGCACACCGCACGCCTGTCGCCCTTCGCGTCGTCGAAGACGCTGAAGCCCGATCAGGTCGCCACGCTCTACGACGCCATGCGCGGTGTTCTCACTGATGCGACCGGACGACTGGAAGGCCAGGCCGTGGCGCGGCTGAAGTCCGAGAAGCGCACCGGTCTGCGCGTGCACGCCCGCACCGGCCTGCCGTGTCCGGTGTGCGGCGACACCGTCCGCGAGGTGTCTTTCGCCGATCGGTCCTTCCAGTACTGCGCCACGTGTCAGACGGGTGGGAAGGTGCTGGCTGATCGGCGGATGTCCCGGTTGCTGAAGTAGGTGTCCGGCCGGCCGGGAGCCCGGAACTTACCGGCCGGTAGCCTGGACGTCGTGACGACACGGCAGAGAATTCTCATCACGGGGGCCAGTTCGGGACTCGGGGAGGGCATGGCCCGACGCTTCGCCGCGCAGGGGCGTTCGCTCGCGCTCGCGGCGCGCCGGCGCGAGAAGCTGGAGGCGCTGGCCGAGGAGTTGCGGCCCTCCGCCGAGCGTGTCGAGGTCGCGACGCTCGACGTCACCGACGTGGAGGCCGTTCCCGAGGTGTTCCGGAGACTCGCCGACGGTCTGGGCGGTCTCGACCGGGTCGTCGTCAACGCCGGACTCGGCAAGGGGGCACCCCTCGGTACCGGTAAGGCCGCGGCGAACATCGAGACGGTGCAGACCAATCTGGTCGGCGCGCTGGCCCAGGCCGAGGCCGCGCTCGAGATCTTCCGTGCGCAGAACGCGGGGCATCTGGTGCTGGTCAGCTCCATCTCGGGCGTCCGCGGCATGCCCAAGGCGCAGGCCGCGTACTCGGCGTCGAAAGCCGGACTGACAGCGCTGGGGCAGGGACTCCAGGCCGAGTTCGCCTCGTCGCCCATCACCGTCTCGATCGTCGCGCCGGGCTACATCGAGACCGACATCAACCGGGGAGTGAAGACCTCCCTGATGGTCGACACGGACAAGGGCGTCGACGCCCTGGTCAAGGCGATCGAGGCGGAGAAGGACTGGGCGCCGGTGCCGGCGTGGCCGTGGACGCCGATCGCGGCGGCGCTGAAGTTCCTGCCGGCGTCGATCAGCCGACGACTCGTCTGAGCTGTTCCGCGTGCCTGCCGGAACTCATTCACGCAGTAGACCTTTGACGTGCTGGCGCCCGTGACGGGTTAGCGTGGCGGAATGCTGCGCAATCGGTGGCGGCCCTGGTGGGCCGGAGTCGCCGCCGTACTCGGACTCGCCGGGCTGCTCGCTTGCGGGACACCGGCACCGACCGAACGGGTCCCCGTCTCCTCGACGGCGGATTCGTCGTCCCCGTCGCAGCCGACGAAGGTCCTCACGACCGGCCCACGCCGCGACATCGAGCCGGTCGCCGCGCGGTTCCCGGCTCTGGCCGATTCGACCGTTGACGGCTGGGCGGCGGGCACTCTCGGGGATGCCTCGACCGGTCGCGTCCCCGGGCCGAGCACCTACTGGTTCGACGCCGTGGTCACGGCCGGAGCCGATCAGATCGCCGAGTGGGTACAGGAGTACGACGCGACGCCCGTCCCCCATCCCGACCCGCCGGTGAGCGCGTTGCACGATCTCGTCCCGGCCGGCGAGCTGCTCGGCAGCCCGGAACTCGACCGGGCCTTCTCGTCCACGCAGTGGCGGGCGAGGGTCTATCTGTCTCCGGCGTCGGGGCGCGTGGTCGTCCTCGGCATCGACGACTGACCTGCGTAAGGTGGCCGTCGTGGCGAACAAGCACGGACAAGTGGTGGCGTCGGGCGCGTTTCAGGTGTTCGGCGCGCGGCAGCGGGAGCAGGTCGGCGAGCTGCTCGGCGAGATCTTCGACCGGACGGACATCGCGGCCATGGGCTCCGACTGGCGGGGCATCGTCTACTTCACCCTCACCGACGACGAGTCGACCTCCGCCGACACGGTTCTCGGCTTCGACCCGTCGAGCGGGACATCGGGCGAACTGGCCACCCTCGACGAGGTGTCCGAGGCCATCCGCACCGGCGAAGTCGCCGAGGCCGTCGACGTGGCGAGCTTCGACGCCTGGCGGGCGGCAACCGCGACCCGGGCACTGGACATGGGTGCCTGCGTGCCACCGGCCCTGTACGAGTTCCTCGGCGGAGATCCCGCCGAACGTGACGTGGAGCCAACGGATCTCGTGACCTACGTGGCTACCGCGGCCGCGATCATGGGACGCATCCAGTCTCTCGGCGTCGAGCCCGGGGACGAGATCCCCGACGAGGTCTTTGACGAGGACTACTGGAAGTAGCCCTCAGACCGCGCGGCCCCGTCGCTCCCGGTACCAGGTCACGAGGGCATCGGTCGACGAATCGTCGTGGGTGTCCGGTGCCTCCGCCTGGGTGATGGTGCCGAGTAGCTCCTTGGCCTGGGTCTTGCCCAGTTCGACGCCCCACTGGTCGAAGGGGTTGATGCCCCAGATGGCGCCCTCGACGAAGACCTGGTGCTCGTAGAGCGCGACGAGTTGGCCGATCACCGACGGGGTGAGCCGGGGGGCGAGGATCGAGGTGGTGGGACGGTTTCCCGGCATCACCTTGTGGGCCACGACATGTGCGGGCACGCCCTCGGCGGCGATCTCGTCGGCGGTCTTGCCGAAGGCGAGCACCTTGGTCTGGGCGAAGAAGTTGCTCATCAGCAGGTCCTGCATGGAGCCCGAGCCGTCGGGAGAGGTCGGTAGGTCGTCGGTCGCTTCGGCGAAACCGATGAAGTCCGCCGGTACCATCCGCGTACCTTGATGCAGCAGTTGGTAAAACGCGTGCTGACCGTTGGTTCCCGGTTCGCCCCAGAAGATCTCGCCGGTGTCGGTGGTGACGTGGTGTCCGCTCGCGGTGACCGACTTCCCGTTCGACTCCATGGTGAGCTGCTGCAGATACGCGGCGAAGCGGGCCATGTCGTTGCTGTAGGGGAGGACCGCGCGGGTGCCGACATCCCAGAAGTTGTTGTACCAGAGGCCGATCAGGCCGAGGATGACCGGCGCGTTGTGTTCCAGCGGCTGGGTGCGGAAGTGCTCGTCGACGATGTGGAAGCCGTCGAGGAACTCGGCGAAGCGTTCCTTGCCGATGGCGGCCATCACCGACAGCCCGATGGCCGAGTCCACCGAGTAGCGGCCCCCGACCCAGTCCCAGAATCCGAACATGTTGTCGGTGTCGATGCCGAACTCCGCGACCTCGGCGGCGTTGGTGCTCACGGCCACGAAATGTTTTGCCACGGCGTCGGAGTCGGCGTCGAGGGCCTGCAGGAGCCACGTGCGCGCGGCGGCGGCGTTGGTCAGCGTCTCGAGGGTGGTGAAGGTCTTCGAGGCGATGATGAACAGCGTGGTCTCGGCGTCGAGGTCGGCGAGCGTGCCGACCATGTCCGCGGGGTCGACGTTGGAGACGAAGTGACAGCGGATCCCGGCGTCGACGTAGTGGCGCAGCGCCTGGTAGACCATCACGGGCCCGAGGTCGGAGCCGCCGATGCCGATGTTGACCACGTCGGTGATGGCTTTGCCGGTGTGTCCCTTCCACTCTCCGCTTCGGAGCCGGTCGGTGAACTCACCCATCCGGGTCAGGACCTCGTGGACGTCGGCGACGACGTCCTGACCGTCGACGGTCAGCGTCGCGTCGGCCGGGAGTCGCAGGGCGGTGTGCAGGACCGCGCGGTCCTCGGAGGTGTTGATGTGGGTTCCGGCGAACATGTCGTCGCGGATCTCCTCGAGACCGATCTCGCGGGCGAGGCTCATCAGCAGTTCGAGGGTCTCGCGCAGGACCCGGTGCTTCGAGTAGTCGATGTGCAGGTCGCCGACGTCGACGGTGAGTTCGCGGCCGCGCGCGGGATCGATCGCGAACACCTCACGCAGGTGCATGGCGTACACGTGCGGTTGATGAGCCGCTAGCGCCTGCCAGGATTGCGTCGCGGTGATGTCGCCGTGATCGGTGCCGGTGAAGTCGCTGCCGGGGGCCTGGGTGCTCATGACCACTAACCCTATGTGGTCGGGGACCCGGCCGCGACGGTCGTCACACGGCCCGGCGATCAGCGGCCCAGCGGTCCGCGTCCCAGGCGTAGCAGCAGCATCGCGAGAGTGTGGCCTTCCTGGCCGAGGTCCTGGAAGCGCTCCAGGACCTTCACCTCCCGGCTGTGGACCAGGCGCGGGCCGCCGGAGGCCATCCGCGCGGCGCCGATCTTCTTCGACACCGCCGACCTGCGTTTGATCGCCGCGAGGATCACGGCATCGAGCCGGTCGATCTCGAGTCGCAGCTGGTCGATGTCGTCGGGCAGGTCGCCGACCTCGGACGAGAGCTGGTACTTGTCGAGGTCGATCGAGTGCTCGAAGGACGTGCCGCCGGACGGGCGGGGGTCCTGAGCGCCGGGGCTGGGGCTGCGATCGGTCACGCGCCCGATTTTGCCACGACGCCCCGCGACGACCCGCACGTGGCCGAGTCACCCGACCCGGCCACGACGGCGCGCGCCGCACATGGAAACTGGAGCGCATGCCCAACGCGCGGATGGTGTCCCTTGTTGCCGTGTCCCTCATCGTGGGCCAGCTGATCATCAGGGGCTGGCTCGTCGCGACCGGCAACTTCTACTGGGACGATCTCGTGCTCGTCGCACGGGCGTCGTCGAATCCGATCCTGTCCTGGGAGTACCTGGGGCACAGTCACGACGGCCACTTCATGCCCGCGGCCTTCCTGCTCGCCGGTGTGGCCACCTGGCTGGCGCCGTTGAACTGGGCGCTGCCGGCGCTGATGCTGGTCGTGATGCAGGCCATCGCATCGGTGGCGGTGTGGCGGATGGTGCGGACGATCGCGCCGCGCGCCCGCATCGGTGCACTGGTCGCATTGGCGTTCTATCTCTTCAGTCCGATGACGGTGCCCGCGTTCGCCTGGTGGGCGGCCGGCCTCAACACACTGCCCATGCAGGCGGCGATGGCGTGGATCGTCGCCGACGCGGTGCGTCTCGGTCGCGGTGACATCGACGATTCGCGACGCCGGCTGGTGTGGATCCGCTCGACGATCGTCTTCGTGATCGCGTTGGCGTTCTTCGAGAAGTCGCTGTTCATCCTGCCGGTGGCGCTCGTCGCGGCGATCCTCGCGAACGGCGGTGCGCGCGCGTCGATGCCGACGCTCCGGGCGGCCCGGGAGTTGTGGGTTGCGCTGACCGTCACCGCCGCGCTGTGGGTGGTCGTGTACTTCGTCACCACGGACCCGACATCGGGTGAGCACTCGGTGGCGCAGACCGCCCGCCTGGTCTGGCGATCGGTGACCGACGCCGTCGTACCGTCGCTCGTCGGCGGGCCGTGGGAGTGGGAGCGGTGGACGCCGAGTCCGCCGACGGGCTTCCCGCAGATGTGGATGATCGTCGGCGGCTGGTTGGTGCTGGCCGCGGTGACGTGGTGGGCGGTGGCCCGCAGACGTGGCGGCGCCGGGATCGTCGCGACCGCGGCGATCTACGCCGTCGCGGCGCAGATCCCGGTGATGTGGAATCGATCGAGCCCGCAGACCGCGATCGAACTCGCCCAGCACATGCGCTATCTGCCGGACACGGCACTGGTGTTCAGCATCGCGCTGGCCCTGCTGTGCGCGGCGCCGTCCCGGACCGGGGAGGTGGGCGGACGACACGCACGGACCTCCGACGACGAGACCGGACGAGAGGAGGAACGGTCGGCGCTGCCCGCGTTCGCCTCCGTGGTGGGTGCGCTCGTCGTGGTCTCCGCCCTGGTGTCACTGGTCTCGTTCTCGTCGTCGTGGCGGGACAACCCGACCGGCGACTATCTCGAGACCGCGACCGCGTCGCTGCACGACGCCGCGGCGGAGGGCCCGGGCGGCCGGACCCTGCTCGACCAGTCCGTGCCGCTGGAGATCCTGCAGCCGTTCGTCTATCCCGACAATCAGGTCAGCCGGATCTTCGGCCGGGTGGATCCCCGGCCCGACTTCGGGGTGGCGACCGACCGGCTGTTTGTGCTCGACACCGCGGGGAATCTCGTGCCCGGCGGCGTGACGCAACGACGCATCATCTACGCGGGCGAGGGGACCTGTCGCGCGCCGGAGGTCTCCGGACCCTCCCGACTGCGACTCGACGGCCCGCTGTTCTCCTGGCCCTGGACGATCGCGCTGAGCTACTGCGCGACCCGGGACGGCGAGATCGAGATCGCCCTCGAGGACGGGGATGCCGTCCGCGCGCCGGTCCGGGCGGGCCTGGGTTCGGTGTATGTCCGGATCGACGGCGGCGGCGACCATGTCGACGTCCGTCCCCTGACGCCGGGACTGCGGTTGCACACCGGCGCCGGGCGGGTCGGCGAGGCCGCCGAGGCGCGCTTCGCCGGGGGCTGAGGACTGGTCGACGTGGTCGTCTAGTCGTAGTAGAAGGCGGAGATGTTGTCGCTCTGGTTCTCCGCGGCGATCAGGGCCCGCAGGGCCGACGCTGTCTCCTCCTCGGCGACGAAGTAGACGACCTGTGCGTCGCCGGCCGCGGTGACCTGCTGTTCCATCTGCTTGCGGAGCACCTCGGTGCCCTCCCAGGACGGATCGAAGGTGCCGCCGACGATGTGCTCCCGATACCCCTCACCGAAGGTGATGTGCATGTTGCCGTCGGTGCCGATGCCGTCGAAGATGTAGTCGCCGCGCTTGATCGCGTAGTAGCTGGGCAGACCGGTCACGCTCGCCCCGAATCGGGCCTGCTCCGGTTCCTTGTTCCCGGTCCGGACATAGACGATCTCGGTGTTGGTCTGCTTCTCGTTGTTGTCGATGAGATCGTTCAACTCGGTCTCGGTCGAGTCGATGAACGCGAGGTAGGTGAAGGTGTACCGCGAGGCGATGTTGGTGTCCGGTGGGAGGTTGGTCGCGGCACACCGGGTGGTGCCGTCTCGTCCGAAGTCCACGCGCAGGACCACCTTGCACTCACCGCCCACCGCGCCGGGCGGACGGTTGCCGACCGCGAAGTTCAGAGTCAGACCGTAGTTGAAGTGGCCGCGGACGTCGTCGGCGTACGGGCTGCCCTGCACCGTGTAGTCGAAGGCGCACGACGAGGTGGTGCATGCACCGGTCTGGCGCGAGGACACCACCGGTTGCTCCATCCACAGCCCGGGAGCGGGCACCGAGACCAGGTCCGGTACGAGTGCGCGCTGGTTGGCGAACACCTTCTGGGCCTGGTCGGCCGGCTGCAGACTGACCGCGGCGTCGATGTCGTAGGTGACCGGGCCCTGCACGCTCTGACCCTTGACGTTGGTCACGTTCTTCGTCTCCGGATCGAACGTGACCTCCCACGCCCCGATCTTCACCTTGTCGTCACCGACGAACTCGATGGGCGGGTCGGTGGTCGGCCAGCGGCGGGCGTCGGGTGTGCCCTTGTTGGGCGTCGGGAGCTCGGCTCCGAGCGCGGGTGGGTCGCCGGACTCGATGTTGCCGATGTCGCCGGCGAGGTTGTCCGGGCCGAGGATGGTGCCCAGGCGCGGCATGCTGGTGAAGCGGGTCGAGGCCCACTTGTTGTCCAGCGGGCCGGTGTCGAGGTTCGTCTTCTCTGCGTCGACGAGCAGTTCGGTCCACAGCGCGCCGGGCGCACTGATGAACGGGTTGTTGCCGATCTGCCGATATTCGCCCTGCTGCGAGCCGAGCGTGATCGTGCCCTCGGCGGTGTTCGACGTGGTGACGATCAGGTCGTCGAACTCGACCGTTCCCTCGCCGCGCTCGTCGTCGTATTTGTAGGTGACCTTGCCGGTGAACTCGGCCGCCGGACTGGTCGCCAACTTGAAAAGCACCTCGTCGAGGCTCTTCTGCGCCCGGAACGCGGGCGTGGGCTCGACGGTGCCCGCGCTGCTGAACGGTACGAACGACAGGACGAGCGCGATGATGAGGGCCAGCGCTCCGACACCGAGGACGATGGCGGCGGGGACGATGGACGGTCTCTTCATGGGCGCCTCTTCCTGCTCGCCGGGGCGTCGTCGCCGCATGCGGGTGTTCGCAGACAGGGCACCCCGAGCCGGTGGTACCGCGTCATATTAGCCGCGGGGCACGCCGATCGGGGCGTCAACTCACGGGGTCGGTCGACTGTTCGGTGGACCTCCCGACGGGGCGGAGCGGACCGGCCGACGAGGGTCTGTCGGCGGTGGCGAGTAGCCTGGACAACCGATGAACAGCTCCTCTTCTGCCCCTCTTCTCGCCGGTCGCGCGGGCGCCGCAACCTCGGGTGCGGCCGCCGACGACCGGGTCGCGCGCCTGCTCGAAGGTCTCAACCCGCAACAGCGCGCCGCGGTCCTGCACGCCGGCGCGCCGTTGCTGATCGTGGCGGGCGCGGGCTCGGGCAAGACGGCGGTGCTGACCCGCCGGATCGCCTACCTGCTGGCCGCGCGGGATGTCACGCCCGGGCAGATCCTGGCCATCACGTTCACCAACAAGGCCGCCGCGGAGATGCGTGAACGCGTCATCGATCTCGTCGGCCCGCGTGCCGCGTACATGTGGGTCTCGACGTTCCACTCGACGTGTGTGCGCATCCTGCGGGCGCAGTCCGGGCTGCTGGAGTCGATGAACTCGAACTTCTCCATCTACGACTCCGACGACTCGAAACGGTTGTTCGGGATGGTCATCCGCGACCTCGACCTCGACCCCAAGAAGTTCAGCCCGCGTGGGGTGTCGGTGGCCGTGTCGAACTTCAAGAACGAGCTGATCTCGCCCGACGAGGCGCTGGCCTCGGCGCCCGAGGACGACCCGACGTCGACGACGATCGCGCGGATCTACGCCGAGTACCAGCGTCGCCTGCGTGCCGCCAACGCCTTCGACTTCGACGATCTGATCGGCGAGACCGTGGCACTGCTGCACCGGCACCCGCAGGTCGCCGAGTACTACCGGCGCCGGTTCCGTCACGTCCTCGTCGACGAGTACCAGGACACCAACCACGCGCAGTACGTGCTCATCCGCGAACTGGTCGGGGAGCAGACCACCGCGAGCGGTCTGGAGCCCTCGGAACTGTGCGTCGTCGGCGATGCCGACCAGTCCATCTACGCCTTCCGCGGTGCCACGATCCGCAACATCGAGGAGTTCGAGCGCGACTTCCCGTCCGCCGAAACCGTTCTGCTCGAACAGAACTACCGGTCGACGCAGACGATCCTGTCGGCCGCCAACGCCGTCATCGCACGCAACTCGAATCGTCGCGAGAAGCGGTTGTGGACCGACTCCGGCGACGGCGAACTGATCGTCGGATACGTCGCCGACTCCGACCGCGACGAGTCGACGTTCATCGCCAAGGAGATCGAGGAACTCACCGACTACTCGATCGGCGGTTCGTCGAGCTTCAAGTACTCCGACGTCGCGGTGTTCTACCGCACCAACACCGGTTCGCGTGCCATCGAGGAAGTGTTCGTCCGGCACGGGATTCCGTACAAGGTCGTCGGCGGCACCAAGTTCTACGAACGCAAGGAAGTCCGGGATGTGGTCGCCTACCTGCGGGTGGTCGCCAATCCCGACGACTCGGTCAGCCTGCGCCGCATCCTCAACACCCCTCGGCGCGGCATCGGCGACCGCGCGGAAGCCTGCGTCGCCGTCCATTCGGAGAACACCGGCCGGAGCTTCTACGAGTCGCTGATGGACGCGGCCGAGGGCAAGGTGGCACTGCTGAACACGCGGGCCGTCAAGCAGATCGGCGGGTTCGTCGACCTCATCGAGGGACTGCGATCGGACTTCCTCACCCACTTCGGCGAGGCGGGTACCGAAGACGCCGACGTGGCCTTCCTCGACGCCACCGAGGAGTCGGCCGACATCGGCGAGCTCGTCGACGCGATCGTCGAGCGGACCGGTTACCGCGCCGAACTCGAGGCCTCCAACGATCCGCAGGATGGCGCGCGTCTCGACAACATCAACGAACTCGTCGCCGTGGCAAGGGAATTCAGCGCCGATGCCGCGCAGGTCGATGTCGACGCGCCGGACGACGACGTCGAGGTCGATCGCGAGGGTGAGGCCGAACCCGGTTCGCTCGCAGCGTTTCTCGAGCGTGTCTCGCTGGTCGCCGACGCCGATCAGGTGCCCGACGAAGGCGAGGGTGTCGTCACGATGATGACCCTGCACACCGCCAAGGGGCTCGAGTTCCCGGTCGTCTTCGTGACCGGTTGGGAAGACGGACATTTCCCGCACATGCGGGCACTCGGCGATCCGGCCGAGTTGAGCGAGGAACGACGCCTCGCCTACGTCGGCATCACCCGCGCGAAGCAACGTCTGTACCTCACCCGGTCGATCACCCGCGCGTCGTGGGGACAGCCGGTGTCCAACCCGGAATCCCGCTTCTTGCAAGAGATCCCGCAGCATCTGCTCGACTGGCGGCGCACCGAACCGCGGCGCTCGGCGCGCGGCTTCGGCGGGTCGTCGGGCGGAGTGTTCGGCCGCGACGGCGCGTTCTCCGGTTCGGGCGGTTCGTCGATGGGACGCGGGAGGTCGTCGTACTCGCCGGATCCGGCACGCGGACGCAACAAGCAGGTCCAGCTCGACATCGGCGATCGACACAACCACCCGAAGTACGGGATGGGCAAGGTCGTGGCCAAGGAGGGCAGCGGCGCCACCGAACGCGTCACGATCGACTACGGCGGCAGCGCGGGACGCGTCACGCTTCTCACCGCAGGCGGGATTCCCGGGGACAAGCTCTAGGGAGCGCGCGCGGCGGGCCCTGCGAGGCTCGTCGATCTCGACGCGCTCCTTCGTCGCTTGCTCGGCCCGGCGGCTATCGCTCCTCGCACCTCAGGGGGCAGAGAGGCTGCTATCCGGTGTAACCGGAGAGCTTCACGCCCTTGGCGGCGAGCCACGGCACGGGATCGATCTTCGTGTTGCCGTTCTTCCACACCTCGAAGTGCAGGTGCGGGCCGAACGAGAAGCCCTCGTTGCCGACCAGGGCGATGACGTCGCCGGCCGTGACGCGCTGGCCTTCCTGGACCAGGACGCCGGAGGAGGACATGTGGCCGTACATGGTGACGGTTCCGTCGGCCGCCTGGATCTGGACCCAGTGGCCGTAGCCCGAGGCGGGCTCGGCCTTGATCACGACGCCGTCGGTGGCCGCGTGGATCGGGGTCCCGAGCGGCGCGGCCATGTCGATGCCGCCGTGCATGGTGCCCCAGCGCATCGCGAAGGCGGAGGTGAAGTCGTAGCTGCCCAGCGGGATCGGCGAGGTGAAGAGCGGGCGCCGGGCCAGGGCCTCGCGGCGGTCCGCGTCCGCGGCCATCTTGGCGCCGACACCCAGCTGATTGGTGAAAACGTTCATCTGGTCGGTCTGCGGCGTCGCAGCGGCCACTCCGGGGCCCAGCTCGACCGGTGCGGCTCCCTGCGCCGACGCGTCGTTGACGGCGGCGGCATTCACCGGTGCGGGCGCCTCGTCGTTGGTACCGACCTGGGCGACGGCGGCGACGGCCGCTCCCGCTGCCATGGCGATGAGGGCCGCGCGCCCGCCCTTGAGGGCGTTCGGAGGGGCAGCGATGCGATGCTTGCCGCCGCGGCGGACGCGCTGTCCGGCCGGATTGGTCCGGAAGGGGCGGTGTTCGGTGTCGGCGTCGAGATCGTCATCGGTTACGAGGTCGAGTTCGCCGCCGTCGAAGAGGTCGAGTTCGGCACCGTCGACGTCGAACGGCTCGTCGTGTGCGTACTGGTCGAATTCGTGCTCGGGAATCAGGATGTCCTGAGTGATCTCCGAGCGGGTGGGACGGTAGTAGCCCTGCCACGACGACGGGGTCCAGCCGGCGTCCGAGGACTCCCGCGTGGCGGCGTCGGAGTCGGCGAAATCGAAGTCGTACTCGCTGAGGTCGTACCCGGCGGCCTCGTCGGTGTCGACGATGGGGATGATCGTGGTCATCTCTTCCGCTGTGACGTCATCGATCAACCCGCCCGATCGGACGCGGCCCGATCCGCGTGAGACACCGAGTCCCGCCAAATCGTCCACCTCATCTCTTGCTGCCGCATCTCGTCGTTGGCGGATTCGAAGTCACCGTTCGTAATGCTTCTGTGACCACCGCTGAGAGCCGACGGTAACGAAATGATTGCGGCAAGTCCAACCGTAGAAAGCGACAAACCGGGATATTGTGAGCTGAGTCACATGACTTTGCGGCACTGCTCGAAAGTGGCGAATACGCTGTTCAATACAGCAAATTCAACCTGTGAGCCCCGCCCGACGCCGCACGGCGGTGTAAGTGCAGTTCATGGGCGCACGGGATGCGGTGTACCCCTCACAAGGCGGTGCCAATACTGTGAGAACCGGCCGAGCGAGTGATCTGTCGCACAAGCGCAGGGTGCGCGCGGGGTGGCGATTCACGGCAGGTTTAAAGTCCGATATGGCCCGCATTACACCCTTGCGCGGGCAAATCTACGAGATGGTGAGCTGAATGGATCTCTTCGAATACCAGGCGAAGGAACTGTTCGCCAAGCACGGGGTTCCCACCACACCCGGTCGGGTGACCGATGATGCCGCCGACGCGCGGGCGATCGCCGAGGAAATCGGCAAGCCTGTGATGATCAAGGCGCAGGTCAAGACCGGCGGGCGTGGCAAGGCAGGCGGCGTCAAGTACGCCGCGACCCCGGACGACGCGCAGTCCCACGCTTCCAACATCCTTGGCCTCGACATCAAGGGCCATGTCGTCAAGAAGCTGCTGGTCGCCGAGGCCAGCGACATCGCGGAGGAGTACTACATCTCCTTCCTGCTCGATCGCACCAACCGCTCGTACCTGGCCATGTGCTCGGTCGAGGGCGGCATGGAGATCGAAGAGGTCGCCGCAACCAAGCCCGAGCGCCTCGCGAGGGTCGCCGTCGACGCCGTGAAGGGTGTCGATCTGGAAACCGCGCGCTCGATCGCCGAGCAGGGCCATCTGCCCGCCGAGGTGCTCGACGCCGCAGCGGTCACCATCGCGAAGCTCTGGGAGGTGTTCGTCAAGGAGGACGCCACCCTGGTCGAGGTCAACCCGCTCGTCCGCACGCCGGACGATCAGATTCTCGCCCTCGACGGCAAGGTCACCCTCGATGCCAACGCCGACTTCCGTCAGCCCGGCCACGAGGAGTTCGAGGATCGCGACGCCACCGATCCCCTGGAGCTCAAGGCCAAGGAGAACGACCTCAACTACGTCAAGCTCGACGGTGAGGTCGGCATCATCGGTAACGGCGCGGGCCTGGTCATGTCGACCCTCGACGTGGTTGCCTACGCCGGTGAGAAGCACAACAACGTGAAGCCCGCGAACTTCCTCGACATCGGCGGCGGCGCCTCGGCCGAGGTCATGGCTGCCGGTCTCGACGTCATCCTCGGCGACGAGCAGGTCAAGAGCGTCTTCGTCAACGTCTTCGGTGGCATCACCGCGTGTGACGCCGTCGCCAACGGCATCGTCGGGGCCCTGGAGAAGCTGGGGTCGGACGCCAACAAGCCGCTGGTCGTCCGCCTCGACGGCAACAAGGTCGACGAAGGCCGCAAGATCCTGGCCGATGCGAACCACCCGTTGGTCACGCTCGCCGAAACCATGGACTCGGGCGCCGACAAGGCCGCCGAGCTGGCGAGCAAGTAAGGGAGCCACGGAATATGTCGATCTTTCTGAACAAAGACAACAAGGTCATCGTCCAGGGCATCACCGGCGGTGAGGGCACCAAGCACACCGCTCTGATGCTCAAGGCCGGCACCAACGTGGTCGGCGGTGTCAACGCACGCAAGGCCGGCACCACCGTGTCGCACGTCGACGCCGACGGCAACAACGTCGAGCTCCCGGTGTTCGCATCGGTCGCCGAGGCCATGAAGGAGACCGGGGCCGACACCTCGATCGCCTTCGTGCCGCCGAAGTTCTCCAAGGACGCCATCATCGAGGCCATCGACGCGGAGATCCCGCTGCTCGTGGTCATCACCGAGGGCATCCCGGTGCAGGACTCCGCCTACGCGTGGGCCTACAACGTGGAGAAGGGCGAGAAGACCCGCATCATCGGCCCCAACTGCCCCGGCATCATCACCCCGGGTGAGGCCCTGGTGGGCATCACGCCGAACAACATCACCGGCAAGGGTCCGATCGGTCTGGTCTCCAAGTCGGGCACCCTGACCTACCAGATGATGTACGAGCTGCGCGATCTCGGCTTCTCGACCGCCATCGGCATCGGCGGAGACCCGGTCATCGGGACCACCCACATCGACGCCATCGAGGCGTTCGAGAAGGATCCCGAGACCAAGCTGATCGTCATGATCGGTGAGATCGGTGGCGACGCCGAGGAGAAGGCCGGCGAGTACATCAAGGCCAACGTGACCAAGCCGGTCGTCGGTTACGTCGCGGGCTTCACCGCTCCCGAGGGCAAGACCATGGGCCACGCGGGAGCCATCGTCTCCGACGGTGCGGGCACCGCCCAGGGCAAGAAGGAGGCCCTCGAGGCCGCGGGCGTCAAGGTCGGCAAGACGCCGTCCGAGACCGCTTCGCTGGCCCGAGAGCTCTACCAGGCCCTGTAGGGCAGACGAGAACCGAAGAACCCGAGCGGGTCTGCCCGCTCGGGTTTTTTCGTGGCCCGACCGGCCCTGATCCCGCATGCGATAATTCGTCGGTGGACTCCCGGGCGCGACGCGGCGCGATCTCCCAGCTCGCGGGGGAGTCGCTGCGATTCGCCGGGGTGATGGCCGACGTCGCCGAACGGATGCCCCTCGCGGGCGGGCTCATCGGGTCCGTACGCGTGCGGCTGGCCGAAGCCGCCGACACCGCTGTCACCGTGGTGGTCTCGACGACGCGAACCGTTCTGGGCGTCGTCATCCGGGAGGTGGTCGACGCTCTGGTCGAGGAGGTCGACCTCACCGACCTCGTGCTCACCCATGTCGATCTCAAGCGGCTGATCTCCGAGGTGCTCGCGCTCATCGACATCGACGAGGTGATCACCGGTGTCGATCTCGATCGCGCTGTGGCGCAAGTGGATCTGATGGCGGCGATCGACCTGGTGGACCTCGACGCGGTGATCCGGAAGGTCGATCTCGACTCCATCGCCACCGGGATCGACATCGACGCGATCGCCGCCCGCATCGACATCGACGCCATCCTCGGGCGGGTCGACCTGATCGGACTCGCCGAGGAGATCATCGACGGCGTCGACCTCCCCGACATCATCCGCGAGGCGAGTACCTCGGTGACCGCCGATGTCATGACCGACGTGCGCAGCACCAGTGAGCGAGCCGACGACGCAGTGGCCAACGCGGTCAACCGGTTTCTGCGTCGACGCGGTGCCGCGGCCGTCGAGGCCGCTCCCGACGCCGAGGGGCCGCGATGAGCGCCGAGACCACTCCCGGCGGACCGGGCCACCCGCTGGTGCACAAGGCGCACGCGGTGCAGGACCGGGACAAGAACGCCGGCATCGTGAGCCGGGGTGTGGCCTCGTTCCTCGACCTGCTCGTCGTGTGGACGATCCTCGGAGCCGCCTACGCGGGCCTGTCGCTGATGAAGTTCGTCGTCTCGGTGAGTGAATTCTCGCTGCCGCAGGTCGATCTCGTCTTCACGACGACCGGCTTCGTGCTGGTCGCGGTGCTCTACCTCGCGACGTGCTGGGAGGTCTCCGGGCGCACGCTCGGGTCGGTCGTGATGGGCCTGCGCGTGGTCAATTCGGAGGGTGCGCGAATCCGGCCGACCATCGCGGTGCTGCGCGCACTGCTGTGTACCTTCTTCGCGATAGGTCTCGTGTGGGTGGTGATCGATCGGCGTCGCCGATCGGTGGCCGACGTCCTCCTGCGCACCCGGGTCATCTACTCTCGGTGACCGCCTTGAGCTGACTCAGCCCCTTCTCGAAGTCCTTGCCCAGCATCCGGTCGAAGATGCCGAAGAATCCGGCCACCCGGCTGAACATCGTCTGCGCGCCCACCATCGTCCAGGACACCCGCGTCGCCTGACCCTGGGGCACGAGTTCGAAGGTGACCGTGTTGGTGGTCTTCATGGGCTTCTCGAACTCCAGGCGCACCTCCACCTCACGAGGCTCGTCGACACGCGTGATCTCCATGGCCCCTCGACCGGCCTTCCGGTTGCCCGACCACGCGTATTTCGCCCCTACTCCGGACTCCGCACCCGAATACTCGCGGGCCATGTCCGGATCGACGCCCTCCCATGGGGACCAGTGCACCCACTGCCGGAAGTCGGTCAGGTACGGCAGCACCGCGTCGGGTGGCGCGTCGACGGTCAGGGAGCGGGTGATGCGGAACGTGTCGGACATGAGGGCCTCCGGAAGAGATCGGTCGGTCGGAGTTCGGACGTGGTCGTCGAGCTGACGAGAGTATGACACCGAGGGCCGACATGACATCGCCGCGACGAACGGTCGGCGACGGGCACGGGTGGCCCGGACCCGGCGGGATACGGTGTGAGGCATGGGTGAACGGGCACGGCTCACGGCGTCGGAACTGCGGGTGATGCTCGTCGACGACGGGACGTGGGAATCGTGGGATGTACCGGTCGGCGCTCCGGCCGCGACATCCGACGGCGCCGATGACACCTACGCCGCGGAGCTCGAACGGGCCCGCCGCACCAGCGGGTCGGACGAATCGGTGAGCACCGGCGCGGGCTCGATCGGTGGGCGACGAGTGGCGATGGTCCTGAGTGAGTTCGAGTTCCTCGCCGGGTCGATCGGCCGGGCCGCCGGGGCACGGATCGTCGCCGCGGTGCGACGCGCGACGCGCGAGCGGCTTCCGTTGCTGGCCTTTCCCGCGTCGGGCGGCACCCGGATGCAGGAGGGGACTGCGGCATTCCTGCAGATGGTCGCGATCACCGGTGCCGTGACCGACCACAAGGCCGCCGGACTGCCCTACCTGGTGTACCTGCGACATCCGACGACGGGCGGTGTGTTCGCCTCGTGGGGTTCACTCGGGCACATCACCTGGGCGCAGCCCGGAGCGCTCATCGGCTTCCTCGGGCCGCGTGTCTACGAAGGCATCTACGGTGAGCCCTTTCCCGCGGATGTCCAGACCGCCGAGAACCTGGTCCGGACAACGGTTGTCGATGACGTGGTCGAGCCGGTGGACCTCCCCGCCCGCCTGTCGGCGGTGCTGCGTCTCCTCGCCCGCCGGGATGGGCCGGTGGCGCCGGCCGACCCTATCCGGGTGTGGCCCCAGAGCGCCCGCCCGCTCGAGCCGGACGACGCGTGGGCATGTGTGCGCGCAACCCGCGAGCCCGGGCGCGCGGGCCTGGTCGAGTTCCTGGCTCAGGGCGAGTCGGCGCCGCTGTCAGATGCCGGACCACTTCGATTCTCGCTCAGCGACTTCGGCGGACACGTCGCCATGGTCGTCGGATACGATCGGACGTCACAGGCGGACGGCGACCGGCCGGGTCCGAGGCACCTGCGCGAGGCGCGCCGGGCGATCCTGGCGGCGAGCGACCTCGGACTGCCGGTGGTCACCGTGATCGACACCCCGGGTGCGGAGCTGTCCGTCGTCGCCGAGGAGGGTGGTCTCGCGGCGCAGATAGCCCGCTGCACAGTCGAATTGATCAGCGCTCCGATTCCGACGGTCTCCGTGCTGCTCGGCCAGGGTGCGGGCGGTGCGGCGCTCGCGCTCTTCCCCGCCGACTTCCGGGTCGCGCGCGCAGACGCCTGGCTGTCACCGCTGCCGCCCGAGGGTGCCAGCCTCATCGTGCACCGCGACCTCGACCACGCCGGCGAGATGGCCTCACGGCAGGGCATTCTCGCCGGGCGCATGGCTGCGCAGGGCATGATCGACGCGGTTGTCGACGAGGAGTCGGACGCGGCCGCGCTGTCGGCGATCCGCGGTGTGATCGGACGGTATCTCTCGGCATCGCCGGAACCGGACGCCGGCGCGCGGACCCGCGTGCCGGCGGTGGACGCGTGATGGGCGAGCGCATCGTGGCCGTCGGCGCCCTCATCACCGATGAGGACGGTCGAATCCTGCTGATACTGCGTCGGAACGAGCCGTCGGCCGGACACTGGAGTCTCCCCGGTGGCAAAGTCGAGCCCGGGGAGTCGTTGCGGCAGGCGGTCATCCGCGAGGTGGAGGAGGAGACCGGCCTGGTCGTCGAGGTCGGCGAACCGGCCATCCAGCTGGACATCCCGGTGGGCGACGGGCGCGTCTACGAGGTACACGACTTCCGTGCCGAGATCCGTTCGGGGGAGCTGTGTCCCGGTGACGACGCCGCCGACGCGGCATACTTCACCCCGGCCGAGGTGCGCACGGCCAAGGTCACCAGCCGGCTGGTGGAGTACCTCGAGCAGGCCGGCGCCCTGCCGCCGGAGGTGCCCTGAGTCTTCGCGGCCGTCAGGTGTCACCGGCTCTCGCCGGCGGGGTCGACGTGGTGAACGGGAGTGGTTTTGTGCAGGATGGAGAAATGACCGACCTACTGCCCCTGGACCCCGACCAACTCCTCACCACGACGCGCTCGGTGCGCAAACGTCTCGACTTCGATCGTCCCGTGCCGCTCGACGTGGTCAAGGAGGCGCTCGAGGTGGCGTTGCAGGCGCCGACCGGCAGCAACAGCCAGACCTGGCACTGGATCGTGCTCACCGACCCCGAGCTGAAGCAGAAGGTCGCGGATTACTACGCGAAGTCGTTCGCCAAGTACTACGCCGGGCAGGCGCCGCGCGACGACACCGGTAAGCGCGTCGCGTCCAGCGCGCAGTACCTCGCCGACACGATGGGACAGGTCCCGGTGCTGGTCATCGGCGCCATCTACACCGGCGGAGACCTGCCCGCGGGAAACCAGGCCGGCGTGTGGGGCTCGTTGTTGCCCGGCGCCTGGAGCCTGCAACTGGCTCTGCGCGCCCGCGGACTCGGGTCGGCGTGGACGACCCTGCATCTGAATTACGAGAAGGAGATCGCCGAGCTCCTCGGCATCCCGGCCAACATCCATCAGGGTGTGCTGTTGCCGGTGGCCTACACCAAGGGCACCGATTTCAAGCCGGCACCGCGGAAGTCCCTCGATTCCGTCCTCCACATCGACGGATGGTGAGGACGGGGTGCCGGATCACTCCTGATCCGGCACCTCGCACCGCAGGGCCGCCAGTGCCATCGCGGTGAGCAGACGGCGCAATCCATGCTGGTCGAAGTCGGGCAGGCGAGGTGAGGAATTGAGCAGCCCGAACATGGCGTGGACGCGCACGCGCGCCTCGTCGCGATCGAGGGTCATGCCGTTCTCGTCGGTCACGGCGAGGAGCACATCCACCCACCGTTCCACATAGCGGCGCTGCAGCAGTCGGACCCGGTGGTTCGCGGCCGGGGTCATCGAGGACAGGTCGCGATCCTGCACCGTGATGAGATCGGGGCGGGTGACGAGGACGTCGATGTGAAAGCCGATGAGCGCGCCCAGGGTTTCCGACGGTGAACCGCCGCGGTCGGCGACCTCGCTGCCGCCGTCGTGGAGTCGCTGACTGATGTCGATGAGCATCTCGTCGAGAAGTTCGGTCTTCGACGAGAAATGGCGGTACATCGCCGGTCCGCTCACTCCGACCGCCCGTCCGATGTCCTCCAGCCGCACCCCGGCGAATCCGCGCTCGGCCATCTGACGGGCGGCGGCGGACAGCAATTCGGCACGACGGGCCGCCTTGGCCTGGGTTCGGCGCGTCGGCGGACGATTCGTGGCTTCCGATTCGTCCTCGCGCGGTTCCTGCGTCGCGGACATCGATCCCGCACTCTACGCGTCCGGGCGTGCGGACGGGCCGCTCCCCGACGGCGTCGAAGCGCCGGAAAGCGGCCGTGGTGACCCGGTCGAATGAAAAGTGGGCTGACCGGTGCGTCCCGGCCCGGGTACGGCCTAGTCTTGCGCAAGGTCGCACGCCGGAACGGCGGGCGCAGGCAATGCGAAGGCGGCGGGCCGGTCCCGCGGCAGGCGACGAGGAGCGGATCGTGAATCCAGGCGAACCCCAGCATCCGGGCGGTCAGTGGTCAGGCGTCCCGCAGGGACCACCTCAGACCGGGGGCTTCGCCGGCAACCAGGACCAGACGGCCCACGTCCAACACCCCGGTACCGGCGGCCTGCCCGGTCAGCAGTGGGCACCCGATCAGCACTACCCGAATCCCGGGGGCGGATGGGGAGGACAACCGTCCCGTGGTCCCGGCGCCGACCTGTCGGTCATCTTCGCGCTGGCGTCCGCGGTCGCCGGAATCGTCACGTACTTCATGGGCTTCCTCAGTTGGATCTCGGTGTCGGCGGGCGCCGAGGAGGAACTCAATCGCTGGGGAGCCGACTTCGAGGAGGGCCAGGGCGGGATCCCCGCATTCTTCTCCTATGAGATCGTCCTGAACCCCGGGAAGTTCTTCATCGTGCTCGGGGTGGTCGGCATCGCGGCGACGTTCGTGCTCGTTCCGCGCTATCGCAGGGCGCTACCGTTCTTGGCTGTCGTCGGAATCGCCGCGTGGCTGGCGCTGTTCGCGGCGGCCCTGATCACGCCGCCGTTCCTCGACCTGGGTGCCGGTGCGATCGTCGGCCTCATCCTCGGCTTCCTACAGGTGGCGCTGCTCATCGCGGCAGCATTCTTGTACGGTCTGAAGAAGGATGACCCGCAACACTTCTGACCACGGAACCGACGATCCGGTCGTCGGTGTCCTGCGTCGTGCCGGCTGTGTCTTCGCCGAGGAGGAAGCCGCAGTTCTACGCGAGCATGCCGCCGGCGCAGCCGAACTCGATGAGCTCTGTGCACGTCGCGCGGCCGGCGAGCCGCTCGAGCATCTGGTGGGATGGGTGCGATTCGGCGACCTTCGGTTGCGCGTCGGTCCGGGCGTCTTCGTGCCGCGTCAACGCTCACTGCTGTTGGCGCGCATCGCGGTCGCCGCGGTGCGGGCGCGACGGTCTCCGCTCGTGTTAGAGGCATTCTGCGGCGTCGCGCCCATCGCCGCGACGGTTGCCGCCGCAGGCCTCGACGCACGCTTGCATGTGATAGACATCGACCCCGCTGCGCTGGCCTGCGCTCGACAGAACCTACCGCGCGGCAGCGGGGTTCATCTGGGCGACGGGCTGAGTCCACTACCGCCGGGGTTGCGGGGACACGTCGACGTGATCGCCGCGGTCCCGCCGTACGTCCCCGACGCCTCGGTCGGGTTCCTTCCTCACGAAGCGTGTGACCACGAACCGCGCAACGCACTGGTCGGTGGCCCCGACGGACTCGACCACATCCTGGAGCTGATCAGAGCCGCCCGGGACTGGCTGTGCGTCGGCGGAATTCTCCTGGTGGAGATGAACTCCGAACAGTTCGAGCTCGTCACCGACCGTGTCGAGCACATCGGTCACGACGATCTCGACGCGATCCCCGGTGCCGACGGGCAGACCGTGGTCGCCCGGTACCGGAGACGACCGATTGCCTCCACAGCCAACTGACCCATATGGAATTTTCTCGGCTGTGGCTCGGTTCAGTTCGCCGGATCACCGAATCGCAGCGAGTCGAGGACGACGAGTTGATCACGGCTCAGGGTCAGTTCGCCTGCTCTGCAAGCATGATCGAGGTTGGCCATCGAGCTCGTCCCCACCACAACGCCCGTCACCCCTGGCCGGTTCATGAGCCAGGCGAGTGCGAGCGAGGATGGATGCACGCCCCATTCGGCCGCCAGGCCGGCGAACCGGCGTCCGGCGGCCCGCTGGGCTTCGGAGAATCCGACTCCACCCCAACGTCGATGTCCGATGTAGTCACGGTCGAACGCACGGCGACCGGCCAGCAGACCACCCGCCACGGGCGCGTAGGCATGCAATGGTGTGCCGGTGGAGCAGGCCGCCGCAACCACTCCGGTGCGCTCGATCTGGCGTTCGGCGAGGTTGTAGCGCACCTGGTGCGCGGAGGGGGGTCGAGCACCGAGCTCCACCGCCGTCCGGACCACCGCCTCGGTCTGCGCGGCCGAGAAGTTGGAGATACCCCATGCACGGATTTTCCCGGCTGTGACCAGATCGTCGAAGGCCGCGACCGTCTCACCGGCCGGCGTGCGCGGGTCCGGTTGGTGGGCGTAGTACAGATCGAGGTAGTCGGTCCGCAGGCGTCGGAGGCTCAGGTCGACCTGCTCGAAGATGTGATCGCGGGTCAACTGCCCGACGAACGGTCCATTCACACGATCCCGGCCGAGGGGTTCGCCGACCTTCGACGCCAACTGCACCCGGTCGCGGATTCCGGCGAGCGCCCGCCCGAGAATCTCTTCCGACGACAGGCGTTCGGTATGGTCCGGGACCGATGGCCGGTCGTAGTCCGGTTGATTTCCGTACGAGTTGGCGGTGTCGAAGAATTCGACACCCCGGTCGAGTGCGCCGCGTATGAGAGCGGGGGCGTCGTCGGCGAGGGGTGAGATCCCGAAGGTCGCGGTACCGAGAATGATCCTTACCGGGGAGTTCGGAGTCGGAGTCATGTGGGGCGACCTCGCTTTCACTGGAATGTGGTGCGACCGTCCTCGGTGCGGATCTCACCGAGGACATCTCGGACCCACGCCCACGGGTGAGCGAAATGGTATGAGCAGCGGCTGATCTCGTCCATACCGTGGATGCGGTACTCGACCGTATACCGCGTCCTGGTGATGGCGACTCGCCGACCGCGCTGATGGACTGACCTGATGCCCAATCCCCGACGTCGTCCGGATGAAGCGACCCGACGCCCCTCAAACACCTCCACGACAACGGGATTCGTCGAGCCGGTCGGCTCGCATGGATCGGTCATCCTCGTCCTGTGCTGCGGTGGGCTGCTCGCCTCGTTTCTGGCTACAGCACTGGTCCCGGTGGCCGGCTCGATCGGCGATCAACTCGGCGTCAGCGCGCCGAGCGGCGCCTGGGCCCTGACGTCCACTTTTCTCGCAGCAGCGGCCAGCACCCCCATCGCGGGACGTGCGGCGGACCTCGCCGGGGAGCGCAGGGTGCTCACCGCCCTGATGCTGATCATGGCCGCCGGTTCGATCACCTGCGCCGTCTCCGACGACCTCGCGCCGATGGTCGCCGGCCGCACCCTGCAGGGGTGTGGAGCAGGAGTGATCCCGGTCGGCATGAGTGTGATTCGCCGGGTTCTGGGCCCGGAACGGATGGCGACCGGTGCGTCGACGATGTCGGTCGCGGTCGGACTCGGCGGCGGGGCCGGTCTGCCATTGGCTGCCTGGGTCATCGAGGACTTCGGGTTGTCGATGCTGTTCTGGGGTGCCGGTTGCGCGGCGCTCATGCTCGGCGTCGCATTCCGGGTGGTCCTCGCGCCCGATGCATCCCGGCCGCGTGAATCGTTCGACGTCATCGGCGCCGTGGGTGTGGTCGTGTTGCTGCTGTGTGGGCTGATTCCGGTGGCACAGGGCGCGCGATGGGGTTGGACGTCCCCGCCGGTGCTGGGGCTACTCGGGGCCGGTGCCCTCGCGGCGGTGATCTGGGTTCCCTACGAGTTGCGTCGTCGCTGGCCGATCGTCGACATCCGGGCGGCACGAATGCCTGTCATCGTGGTGGCGAACATCTGCTCGGCGCTGGTCGGGGTCATGTACATGCTCGGCACCTTGACTGCTTCCCACCTCCTGCAGACCTCCGCGGTTCCGCCTTTCTCGGGAATGGGCCAGTCGACTCTGACCGCCGGTGTGCTCCTGACCCCGGGGGGACTGTCGATGCTCGTGAGCACACCACTGGCCGCCCGGCTGATCCGCCTGACGAGCGTGTCGGCGACGCTGGTGGCCGCAGCCGTGGTCGCCGGTACGGGGTATGTGCTGCTGCTCCTGTGGCACGCCGCGGCCTGGCAGGTCTCGGCGGCGATGACGGTGGTGTCCGCCGGCGTGGGTATGGCCATGACGGCTACACCGGTAATGGTCTCGTCGTCCACGGCGGCCACCCGAATGGCGGCGGCGCAGGCTCTCAACGTGGTGGCCAGGTTCGGCGGCACCGCGGTGGCCTCGGCTCTCGTCGTGGCGGTGCTGGACGCATTCGAAGACGGGCCGGTACCCGGGGTTCCGGCGGAAAGCGCCTACTGCGTCCTCTTCACCATCGGGACGGCGTTGGCCGTCGTCATCTGCGGACTCGCGGTGTGCACGAGGCGCTGGACGGGCAAGGGTTTCATCACGACGTAACGCAGCCCGTGATCCGACACAGAATGGTAACCCGGGCGCAGCGAGCACCTCACATTCTCGGCGGAGTCTGCGCCGGGTGACGCAAATGAGGTAGCTGAAAGGTTCACCGCCAGGCGGTATTCCGGTGAGTACGAGTTGCTGTTTGACTCTTCGTTCATGACCAGTCCACATCCCGTCGACACCGATGAGCCGATCCTGCGATTGACCGGGATCGCCAAGAGATTCGGCAATTCCACTGCGCTGGAGGATGTCTCGTTGGACTTCCGGCGCGGGAGTGTCACCGCGCTGACCGGGGAGAACGGGTCCGGAAAGTCGACGATCGCCAAGATCATCGGGGGCCTGCTCACTCCCGACGCCGGCACAGTGGTCGTCGGCGGCGCGGTCCGCCGATTGCACGACCCGAACGCCGCACGCCGTCACGGAATTGCTCTGATCAGTCAGGAGCTCACTCTCGCAGAGGATCTCACCGTTGCCGAGAACATATTCATGGGCCGGCTTCCCTCCGGCGGGCCGGCGGTCATCTCCTGGCGGCGGATGCGCGCCGCAGCGGTCGACGTGCTGGATGCGTGCGGAGTCGACGTCGATCCGCGTGCGCGGGTCGGCGATTTGCCCATCGAAACGCAACAACAGATCGAGATCGCGAGGGCGCTGTCGACGGACCCGGATGTCTTGATCCTCGACGAGGCCACCAGCTCGTTGTCGGAGAGGGCCGCCGATCGCCTCTTGGAGCTGGTGCACGCCCAGCGCGCAGCCGGGACGAGCATCGTCATGATCACCCACCGGATGAACGAGATCTTCCGCGTCGCCGACATTGCTGCGGTTCTGCGGGACGGCCGCATCGTCGCCGAGCTCGCGGTGGCGTCGACGACCGAGGACGAGATCGTCCGGCAGATGGTGGGTCGGGAACTGGGTGACTACTACGGAACTGCGAACCACACCGCAGATTTCCACGACCGGGTGCTGCACGCGTCTGCGCTCGCCGTGTCCGACAAGGGATTACATCCGGTCGAACTGTCCGTGGGTCGAGGGGAGATCGTTGGCGTCGCCGGTCTGGCGGGTTCGGGCAAGGAGACGCTCGGGCACGCCCTGGGCGGTGCGGTGCCGGCCACCGGCGACCTCAGCGTAGGTGGCGCAAAGGTTTCGATCGGGCGACCGGATCGCGTGCTGGACGGCGGAATAGGCTTCGTTCCCGAGGACCGCAAGTCCATGGGCCTCCTGCTGAACAGGTCGGTCGCCGAGAACTTCGCGCTCGCCTGGCGGGCGAAGCTCTTCCGCAACGGTGTCCGGCGATCCTCGCTCGAAGGGCGCCTGGTGGCCGATGCTGTCGCGCGGTTCGATGTTCGCACGGCCTCGACGCAGCTGGCGGTGAGTCACCTGTCGGGCGGCAACCAGCAGAAGATCATCATCGGCAGACTGTTCGAGCTCGAGTTACCCGTGTACGTGATGTGCGAACCGACACGGGGGATAGACGTCGGGGCCCGAAGTGCCATCTACGCAATGCTCCGTGAGCAGGCTGCCCGTGGTGCCGCGATCGTGCTCATCTCGTCCGAACTCAACGAACTGTGCGGGATGTGTGACCGGGTCCTGACCATGCATCGGGGTCGGGTGGTTGCGGAGTTCGTCGGGCGTGATGTGACCGAGGACAACCTCAACACCGCCATGGTGACCGGCCGCAGACCTCAGATCTCCGCCTGATCGCGACGTCGGCGTCGCCGTGGGTTTCCGCGCAATCGAAATGAACTCCTGAGGAGAATGATGTGACCACAATCGAGCACACCCCGGATGTGTCCGCGACCGTTCCGGGTATCCCCCGCAAACGACCGACCATGCAGTGGTTCGGCGACACCGGCGGTGTCCTGGTCGCTTTCGGCCTTCTCGTCTTGGTGGCGGCCGTGAGCCAGCCGAGCTTCTTCACATGGTCGAATCTCATGAACATCGTGGGCGCCAACAGCGTTGCGCTCGCGCTGGCCCTCGGATCGACGTTCGTCATCATCGCGGGCGGTATCGACCTGTCGGTCGTGTCCATGAGCGCCGCCGCCGGAATGGGATTCGGCCTGTTGCTGCAGGCCGGTGCCCCTGCGGTGATCTGCGTCGTGGGCGCGCTGGCGTGCGGTGCTGTACTCGGGATCATCAACGGGATCCTCGTGGCTCGGGCGAAGATCTCGTTCCTCGTGGTCACCCTCGGTATGGCGTCCATCGCGGCGAGCATCGCGTTGCTCGCCGACGACGGTGCCACGATCAACGTCTTCGACGTGCCGGCCTTCAGTGCCATCAGTACATTCGCGACCGGTCAGATCGGATCGATTCCGATCATCCTCGTCTTCGACGTCGTCCTGGTTCTGCTCGCCGCGGGAGTCCTCGGCTACACCAGATTCGGCCGGTCGGTCTTCGCCGTCGGTTCCAACGCGGATGCCGCCCGCCTCAACGGCATCAACGTCACGAACATCAAGACCGGTGTGTACGCACTGGCGGGTCTGTCCGCCGGCGTCGCGGCCATCGTCCAGGTGGGTCGACTGACCGGGGCGTCCCCACAGATCGACCCCGCCCTGCTCAACGGGGTCCTGGCCGCGGTGCTGATCGGCGGTACTTCGTTCACCGGCGGCAAGGGCAGCATCTGGGGGACCGTGATCGGCGTTCTCTTCCTGGGCGTCGTGCAGAACGCGATGACGCTCGCCGACATCTCGAGTTTCTGGCGCCAGGCGGTCAACGGTGTACTCCTCATCGCCGCAGTGGGGCTCGGGGTGGCGCGCACATCCGGTGGGTTCGACAGGGTGATGCGGGTTCTCACCCCACGCCGGGAAGCGATGCCTCATGGCTGAGACAGACATCTGGGTCGCGGCCTGTGGCGCCGATGACCTCCCGGTCGGCACCGGGATAAAGGTCCCCGGTACGTGCCCCCCGATCGCCCTTTTCAACGTGGGCGGTGAGTACTTCGCAGTCGACGACACATGCTCGCACGCCGAGTACTCGCTGTCCGACGGATATGTCGACGGAGACTCCGTGGAATGTGAACTGCACTACGCGACCTTTTCGATCCGCACCGGGGAGGCGCTGACCGCCCCCGCGACCGACCCGTTGGGAACTTACCCGGTTCGAGTGCAAGACAACCAGATCCAGGTCGCCACGATGCAACGTTGCGTCATCGCGAGAGCACGGATCTGATCATGAGCTACAGAAGGAATCACAGAACGATGAAGATCACCAAGCCGCTGGCGACGGCAGCCCTGGCCACCACGCTCGGACTCGGCATGGTCGCTTGCGGTGGCAACAACGACTCAGGCACCGAGTTCTTCGGCTTCTCGTCTCCGGTGCTTTCCCAGGAGGGACAGAAGTTCACCGCGCAGGGTGTCGAGGCCGCCGCGGACAGCCTCGGCTGGGAGTCGCAGGTGTACGACGCGAACCTGTCGCCGGACACCCAGGTATCCAACATCCAGACCATGGTCGATCGCCCCGCGTCGGCGATCGCGTCATGGGCGCTGGATGAAGGTGCGATCTCCGGTGCGTACGCGCGGGCAGACGCGGCCGGCATCCCGGTCATCGGGGTCAATTCGGGCGGTACAGGGGTCGACACGTCTGTCTGGACGGAGAGCACCACGTGCGAACCGGGCGGCATCATCGACAGGCTCGCCGACTATTACGCGGAGGCCAAGCCGAACGGCACGATAGCGATCATGTCGGGCCCGCCGGCGCCCTCCATCGTTTCCATGACCGACTGCTTCACCAAGGCGGTCGAGAGCAAAGGGCTCAGAATCGTTGTGCGGCAGGATAACACCGCCGACACTTCGGCAAGTGCCTCGGCGCTGGCGCAAGACGTTCTCTCGGCCAATCCGGACATCGACGGCTACTGGGCGTACAACGATGGATCGGCGATCGGCATCGGCTCGGCGCTCCAGGCGCGGGGGATGAGCGCGTACTCGCCGACCAATCCGAATGGTGTTGTGGTGACTGGCAACAACGGTGACGACGCGGCCATCGCCGCCATTCGCAACGGCACCGTCAGCGGAACCATCGACACCGATCCCATGTGCACCGGGTGGGCCCTGGTGGCCGCTGCCCGGGATGCACTCGAAGGCAACGCACAACCGGAGTACGTGATCGCGGGAACCATCGTGGACGGTGCGACCGTCGTCGACTACATCGTTCCCGCCGAGCGCCAGTGCTCTCTCGACGATCTCCCTCTCGTCGAGACCGGCACCGAGAACTGACAGGAGACGACGATCATGCGCGACATCGAACTACGCGAGCCCGAGGGCAAGCAGGTACAGGTGGGCGACCACCTCATCCACTACATCGACTTGGGCGGCGGGCGACCGACGGTGTTCCTGCACGGGGGTGGGCCGGGCTGTTCCAGCTGGACCGACTTCGGCACCGTTGCAGGGACCTTCGCCGAGACCCGGCGCATCCTGCTGATGGACATGCTGCATTACGGCCGCTCCAGCAAGGAACCTTTTCGAGCCCCGCGCTGGAGCTATCACGCCGAGGTGATCGGCCGCGCGCTCGACGCGATCGGCATCGACGAGGCCGACTTCGTCTGCAACTCCGTGGGCGGTTCCACGGCCCTCGCCCTGGCCGCCGAACGGCCCGAGCTCGTGGGACGGCTCATCGTCACCGGCAGCGAACCGGTACCCGGTGCCCAGCCGCTGACACCCGAACTCGGCCGCTACGGGCGCGAGGCGTGGGGAATGTACTACTCCGACGGCGGGCCGACGAAGGAGAAGCTCTACGACATCATGGCCGAACTCGAGTGGTGCGGCGGCGAGGACATCCCGCAATGGACCTTCGATCTCCGCTGGGAACTCAGCCTCATGCCCGATCTTCTCGAACTCGGACCGGACTGGACGGCCGGCGGTGGTCGCGGGATACCGCAGGACCTGAGCGACCATCTGCCGCTGGTGACGGCGCCGACGTTGTTCCTGTGGGGCGACTCCGACGCCTTCGCGGTTCCCGAGTACGCGCTCGCGCTCAGCCGGCAGGTCCACGAGGGCCACCTCTACGTCATGGCCGGTGGCGCACACCACATGGAAGAGCAACGGCCCGAGGAGTTCGCGGCGATCGCGACCGCCTTCCTCGATTCCTGAACAGACCAGAAAAGCAGGGACACAACATGACACGTGACATCAACGAACAACTGCAAGAACTCGTCGACTGGGAGAACGGGCTCATCGGTCCGGAGATCTTCATCAACGACGAGATCTATCAGCGTGAACTCGAGCAGGTCTTCGGACGCGCCTGGCTGTTCATCGCACACGATTCGATGCTGCCGAAACCGGGTGACTTCGTGAACACCTACATGGGCGGAGACCCCGTGCTCGCCATCCGCCAGAAGGATGGCAGTGTCCGGGTGTTCCTGAACGCCTGCCGTCATCGCGGCATGAAGATCTGTCGGGCCGAGGACGGCAACGCACGCAACTTCATGTGCACCTACCATGGCTGGACCTACAACACGGCCGGAGAGCTGATCAACGTGCCCAACCTGGACACGGCCTACTTCAACGATCTCGACCAGAAGCGTTGGGGACTGGTCGAAGTGGCGCAGATCGATCAGTACAAGGGAATGTGGTTCGCCACCTTCGATCCCGCTGCAGTGCCACTGATCGATTTCCTCGGCGACATGACGTACTACATCGACAGCTGGGTGGACCGTACACCGGGTGGCATCGAGATGTTGCCCGGAGTCATCAAGTGGACGATCCACGGCAATTGGAAACTCGGCGCCGAGCAATTCGGCGGAGACGGCTACCACGCCATCATCACCCACGCCTCGTCGTTGGGTACCTTCGACCCCGGCTTCCTGCGTGACATCAAGGGCATTGAGTTCGCCTCACGGCAGGGTCACGGGTACTCGATGATCTTCGATCGTATGACACGATTCGCCGACGACCCACTCGGGCGCTACAACCACGAGCAGTTCGACTCGCGGCAGGACAGACTGGGCGAGGACCGGGCCAATACCGTGGGCAACTTCACCGTGTTCCCCAACCTGTCCGGACTCCCCGGCTCGGCCAACCTGCGTGTCTGGCATCCAAAGGGACCGAACGAGTTCGAGATCTGGTCGTGGACGATCGTTGACGCCGACGCGCCGGACGACGTCAAGCGGGCCCAGCGGACATCGGCCGCGTTCACCGAAGGCGCAGCCGGTGTGGTGGAGACCGACGACGGCGAGAACTGGGACCTGATCGGCCAGATGCTGGAGCGCGGCACCCAGACGCGGAAGATGGCGTGGAACTACCAGATGGGCCACGGACACGAGACCGACGACGACCCCGTGTACCCCGGTCGTGTGCTGCGCAACTATTTCGGTGAGGGTCCGCAGCGCACATTCTATCGCCGCTGGCTGGAATTCATGACCAGCGAGGATTGGCCGGTCGCGCCCGCGGTGGAGCCGGAACGGCATGAGCACGAGGCCACCACGATGGGCGCGGGCATCGGCCCGCGCGCGGCCGCGATCATGAAGGGAGTCGTCAATGCTGACAACCGGTGAGCAGACGAGAAGGGGGCGCTCGGCGCCCATGTTCCGCTCTCTCGGGATGGACCCGGTCAGCCTCGAGGAGCAGCACGCGGTGGAGCAGTTCCTCTTCGCCGAGGCCGAGTTGATCGACGAATGGCAGTGGCGGACCTGGTTCGAGCTGTTCACCGACGACGCGCATTATCGGATGCCGATCCGTCGCAACAGATTGCGGCGGCAGCGGAAAGCCGACGAGGCGGACGATCTCAACGGTCTGGAGGTCGCGCATTTCGACGACGACAAGGCCTCGCTCGAGATGCGCATCGAACAGCTCGAGAGCGGCATGCACTGGGCCGAGGACCCGCCGTCGCGTTCACGCCATCTGGTGACCAACGTGCGGGTGCAGCGGTCGGATGTCGACGGAGAGTACTTCGTCCGGTCCAACTTCTTCATCTACCGCAATCGGTTGGAAGCCGAGGTCGACCTGTGGGCCGGGGAACGCCGAGACGTACTGCGGTTGGTGGACGGGAACCTCCGCATCGCCGACCGCATCATCCTGCTCGATCAGAACCTGATTCTTGCCAAGAATCTGAGCGTCTTCTTCTGAGATCGGAGGGCGAGGCGACGTGATGAACAAACGATCGTACGTGATCGTCGGTGCTGGAATGTCCGGCGCTCGGACAGCAGAAACGTTGCGGGCGCGCGGATTCGATGACCGGATCTTTCTGGTCGGCGACGAGGGCAGGCTGCCCTACGAACGGCCACCCCTGTCCAAGGAGTGCCTGCAGGGATCGAGGTCCCTGTTCTCGACGACGCTTCGAGAGTGGGATTCTTGGATGGAACTGGCCGTCCACCTCGTGTTGGACGACCCGGTCACCGGGCTGGACACGTCGTCGGGGACGGTTAGGTTGAGCAGTGGAATCGACATCGCGGCCGACAAGGTGCTCATCGCCACCGGCGGTGTGTGCCGGGATCTGGACGTTCCGGGCGGGGACCTGCCGGGTATCCACTCCCTGCGTACGGCCGACGACTGCGATCACCTCGGCGATCGTCTGCGCAGGGGGAATTCGACGGTCGCTGTGGTCGGTGGCGGGCTGCTGGCGGTGGAGACGGCTGCCGCCGCGGCAGCGCTCGGGAACGAGGTCGTGTGGCTGTGCCGGTCGCGTCACCCGCTGACCGGCGCGGTGGGCGGCCACGCCGCTGCTCACCTCGGGTCGTACTACCGCCAGGCCGACTTCGATCTGATTCCCGGCGCCTCGGTGGTGGGGTTCGAGGGCGTCGACCGCGTCCGGGGCGTGACACTGAGCGACGGGCGGACTTTGCCTGCCGACATCGTCCTGGCGGCGATCGGTCAGCGACCGGCCCTCGACTTCCTCGATACGAGCGGATTCGACACCCGGCACGGACTGCAGGTCGACAAGAGGTTGGAGACGGAGGTGCCGGGCGTGTTCGCTGCCGGTGACGTCGCGAACTTCGTCGACCCATTCGTCGGCGGCCGTGTCCGGTACGGCACGTGGCTCAACGCCCAGAGCCAGGGGCAGCACGTGGCGGCCACCATGATGGGCGAGGCCGCGGCCTATCGTGAGGTCCCCTGGTACTGGTCGGATCACTTGGGATTGAACGTGCAGATCGCCGGCCACGTCGACGAGACCGCCTCGATCGTCTCGCGTGAACACTCGGACGGTTCTGCGAGCTGGTTCTACCTCCGTGACGACCGCGTGGTCGGTGCGGTGGGCGTCGACGTACCGCGCGACGTCCGGGCCGCGATGCTCCTCATGGAGCGCGGTGTCGCTGTGACCGAGGCCGAGGTGGCCGACGCTTCTGTGGATCTGCGTGCGCTGGCGAAGAAGGTGGCCGCGTGAGTGCAGCTACGGCAGACCTGCCCGTCGGCTTGGTCGATCCGACCTGGCTGCACACGTTGACGACGGACGAGATGGAGGTCGCCTACCACGATCGGGGTAGCGGGCCGGTACTGGTGATGATCGGTGCGTGGGGCCCGCGACCCGGTGCCACCGCGTCGCTGGCATACCGTGCGGTGTGCGACGTCCTGTCGCGGAGCTACCGCTGCGTGGTGGTGGAGTTGCCCAACTACGGACTCACGGGTCCCGTCGAATACCACGAACCCGTCCACGACGTGGCCTCTCGCGCGGTGCTTGCCGTGCTCGATGACCTCGGGATCGAGCGAGTCCCAGTCATCGGGACGTCGATGGGCGCGACGACCGCCATCGACCTCGCGCTGGCGCACCCGGAACGGGTCGAGTCCTTGGTGATCGGTGCGTGCCATGCGTCCACAGGCGGGGATCCGTATCTTCTGGCGCCCTTTCCGTCGGAGGTCTGGCGGTTGTCGGTCGAACTCGACGAGAAGCCCGAGGACGCCGACCGTCTGCGACGGATGCTCCGGGCGCTGTGGTTCGACGAGAACCTGGTCACCGATGAACTCGTGTCCACCATGGTCGAGATCCGTCGGCTGAGGAGCGCGCACGGGCTCGTCGACCGGGCCTCGGTGAGCGTTCCGCATAGCAACATGGCAGCACTGGGCGGTCTCGAGCTGCCGGTCACCGTGATCCACGGACGCGATGACCGGATGGTGCCCTACGAACAGGCACTGGCCATCGGCTCCTACATCCGGCATGCCGACATCCGTCTGCTCGGACGGTGCGGGCACTGGCCACCGTTCGAGCGGCCCGATGCATTCGTCGACGCCGTGCGGTCACACCTCGCGGTGTCCGAGCGGTGACACTCCCCATCGTCGCTCAGATCACACGCGTGATCCGACACTTGTGGACAGCGGCGGGCTCGTTCTCGAACTAACATCATCAGTCAGGGTCGGGGAAGCCCGCATGATTCATGGCCACGCAGCGTTGCCTGGCACGGTCCGTCCCCCGCACCTCGGCTCGGTGTCGACTGATCAAGGCGTGGTCGTTTTCGTGAGAGCGCGGCCCCTGGGTCGGCAGTCGAGTATGGAGTCCTTGTCGAGTGAGATCATCATCATTGCGTCCGACAGACCCGTCTGGACATGACGTCATGGGGCGTTATTCGCCGGATCTGGCTTCACGGATCGCCGCCCTCACGCGGCTGCACGTGTCGCTGACCGAGGCCGGCGACCTCGACGAGCTCGGTGAGGTGTACATCCAACACATCTCCACGGTCATGAACCTGCCGATGAGCGCGATCTATCTGTTCGACGACGGCGGCCGGACCGCCGAGTGGTACTGCTTCCACAATGTGAGTCCACGGTTCATGACGACCTATGAGAGGTGGGGGCGACAGGTCGACGAGGGCCTGCGGGCCGTTCTTGCCCATGCTCGACCGGTGTACAACCTCGCCGATCAGACGCTGGCCGAATGGCGACAGTCGGAGTTGTACCAACGCGTCGTCCGCATGGAGAACATGGTGCATGTTCTCAAGGCGCCGATTGTGGAGCGCGGCAGGATCATCGGGACCGTGGACTTCGCGTCGGACGCGGTACGCGGCGTCGTCGACGCGGATGACATCCTGCTCTCGTCGGCGGTCGCACAGGTGGTGGGCGCGGTCGTCACCTCGATGCGTCAACGCGACGAGGTGCGCCGGCATCTCAACGCGTACCGCCATGCGCTGGAGACGAGTTCGGCAGCGGTGGTCTTTTTCGGCGCTGACTCCGTCGAACCCTCGATCACCCGCGGTGCGGCCGAGCTGTTGCAGGAGCTCCACGAGGGCGCCGACATCCTCTACAGACTCCTGCGTGATGTCGGTGGCGCCACCGCAGTGGTTCACCGGTCCTACCTCGTCCGGATGCGCAATGGGTCCAAGGACGTACTCGAATGCACGTCGCGGCCTGTTCCCGGTGAGCCCGGCGCCCAGCTCTTCGAACTCGACCTCGAGTCGTCGAGGGACCGTGGCGCCGCACCCCTCGAGGTGCTCTCGTCGCGCGAGTACGACGTCGCCGGACTCGTCGCGGCGGGATTCACGGACAAGGAGATCGCCGACGAACTGGTGCTCAGTCAGCACACGGTGCGCCAGCACGTGAAGAACATCTACGGGAAGCTCGACATCAGCAGCCGAGTCCATCTCACCAGGATGTACCACGGGATGTCGGCCCGTTCGGATTCGGCGCGTCCGGACTAGACGCGTCCGGACCGGCGCCCCGGTGCGGGGCCGTCCGTCCTCAGACTCCGAGGGCGGCCCGCTGTCGACCGAGCTCCGCGCGATAGCGCTCGACATTCCTCATCTTGATGCTCTCGTACCCGCGGACCATGTCCGGGAGTTCCACGAGTTCGATCGCCTCGGGCACCTGGGCTTCGCCGATCCGCCCACTGGCGAACGCATCCACCACCGCGTCGACGAGTTCGCGGTATTCGACGATCAACTCTCGTTCGGTTCGTCGGATCTCGCTGCGGCCGAACGGGTCCAGTCGGGTCCCGCGGAGCCGCTTCATCGTGGCGAGTGCTTTCAGCGGGGTGTCGGCCCATGACCCCAACGCCAACTTCTGGCGCATTCCCATGCTGCGCAGGGTCGGCGGATGCAGCCGGACGGCGACCTCGGCGTCGGCGCCGAACTCGTCGGCGATGCGTGCGGCGAACGACGGGTCCTGCGTGAGCCGGGCGACCTCGTATTCGTCCTTGTAGGCCATCAGCTTGTACAGGTTCCGCGCGACCGCCCCGGTGAGCGCGGCGTCCGGCGCGGTGCGATGCACGCGGCCCACCGCATCGAGGTAGGTGCGCGCGTACCGCTCGTCGGAGTGGGCGGTGAGCTCGTCGTACCGGATCGCGATGGTGCGGCGGAGCTCGTCGTCGATGCTCCCCAGTCCGGCGACCACCTCGAGTGCGTGGCCGCTCGGTTCGATCTCGGCGACGCCACGGCCGTGCAGGCCGTCGATGGTGGCGGTCACCGAGTCGGGATCGGACACGATCTGCCGGCCGCGACGGAAGGCCTGCACGTTGGCGTCGACCGCAACCCCGTTGAGCGCGATCGCGCGCTCGATCGACGACGCCGTGATCGCAAGTGCCCCAGCTTGATACGCGGCGCCCGTCATGACCATGTTGGCGTACTGTTCGTCGCCGAACAGCGCCGTGGACAACGCCCCGGAGTCGAGGTACACCGTGCGCGTCACCCGATCGTCGATCGCGGAATGGACCGCGGAGTCGGACGGGAAGCCGACGGAGGTGTCGATGACCATCAGTCCGGTCGGCACCTGTGTGGTCGACACGACCGCGACCGTCTTCTCGGGAGCGGCGACCTTGAGGTTGACCGGGTCGGTCCCGACCAGCGGATCGCACACGAGGTACAGGTCGCAGTCCTCGGACGCCACCTTGGCTGCCTGCTCCAGCGGACGCGGGGCCACCTTGATGTCGCTGACCACCGCGCCGCCCTTCTGGGCGAGTCCGGTCATGTCGACGGTCCGGGCCGAGTGCCCGTCGAGGACGGCCGCGGTGGCGAGGACCTGGGAGACGGTCACCACCCCGGTGCCGCCGACGCCCGTGATGCGCAACGAGAAGGTGTCGCGCAGGGTGGGGACCGCCGGCGCCGGCAGCACTGATTCCGCCAGATCGGTTGCGCGCGTACGGGTGCGATCGGCGCCGGGGGTGACGGTCACGAACGACGGGCAGTCGCCTTGCAGGCACGAGAAGTCGAGGTTGCAGGAACTCTGATCGATCGTGGTCTTGCGCCCGAACTCGGTCTGCACCGGGTGCACAGAGAGGCAGTTCGACTTCTCGCCACAGTCACCGCACCCCTCGCAGATGCGTTCGTTGATCATCACACGACGGGTGGGGGTGGGCACGGTGCCGCGCTTGCGCTTCCGGCGCTTCTCGGCGGCGCAGTGCTGGTCGTGGACGAGGACCGTGACCCCTGGCACGGCCGCGAGTTCGGTCTGCACCCCGAGCAGGTCATCGCGGTGACGGATCTGGATCTGCTCGGGGAGGCCAAGTGTGCGAACGTGTTTGGGGTCGTCGGAGGTGACCACGATCCGGGCGACACCCTCGTCGAGCAGCAACGACGTCAACCGGGGGAGGGTCATCGCGCCCACCGGGTCCTGCCCGCCGGTCATCGCCACGGTGCCGTTGTAGAGGAGCTTGTAGGTGATGTTCTCACCCGACGCCACGGCCGCCCGCAACGCCAGGGACCCGGAGTGCATGAAGGTCCCGTCGCCGACGTTCTGGACGAAGTGGTCCGCGGGGACGAACGGCGCCATGCCGATCCACTGCGCGCCCTCGCCGCCCATCTGGGTCACCCCGGCGATGTCGCCGACCTGTCGCGGGTCCATCAGCAGCACCATCGCGTGACAGCCGATGCCGGCGCCGACCAGGGTGTTCTCCGCGACCTTCGTGGAACTGTTGTGCGGACAGCCGGAGCAGAAGTACGGAGTGCGCACGGCCAGCGGGAGTTCGATCCGGGTGCGGCGTGCGGCCTTGCGGTCGAGCCAGATCTGCGCGGCGTCGACCCCGTGGCGGGCGAGTCGGTCGGCGAGTCCGCGTGTCACCGCGTCGACGTCGAGTTCGCCGAAGCGGGAGAACAAGGTCGAGCCGTCCTCGTGGACCTTGCCGACGATGCGCGGGGCGCGGGGGTGACGGAACAGGATGTCGCGCATCATCGTCTCGATGAAGTCCCGCTTCTCCTCGATCACGATGACCTCGTCGAGATCGCCGGTCGCCGTGTCGAACATGAACCGGTCCAGTATCTCTCGTTCGATCGGGTAGACCATGCCGAGCTTGAGGATGCGGATGCCGAGCCGGCGCAGATCGTCGTCGTCGATGTGCAAGAGGCGCAGTGCTTCCCGGAGGTCGAGGTAGGTCTTCCCGGCGGCGACTATGCCGATACGGTCATCGGGGCTCGAGACCACGATCCGGTTGAGACCGTTGAGCCGGGCGTACTCCTGGGCACGCGGAAGCCGGGTGGTGAGCTGATTCTGTTCGAGTTCCATGAGGTTGGCGCCGAGTAGCCGTCCGCTGGGCACATGCGGGCTCGTCCCGAGCTCGCCGAAGACGGGCACGATGCGGTCGGGGTCGACGTGCGCGGTCGACGCACCGTCGGCGACATGCGCGGAGATCTTGAGCGAGGTCCACAGTCCGCTGGTGCGGCTCATGATCGCCGCATGGACGCCGAGGTCCAGGATGTCCTGGGAGTCGGCGGGATAGAGGATCGGGATGTACAGGTCGGCCAGAGCCATCTCCGACGCACACGGGACCGTGGAGGACTTCGCGCCCGGGTCGTCGCCGACGAGCGCGACCGCGCCCCCGGCGGAATGGGTTCCGATGAGGTTGGCATGACGCAGTGCGTCCGTCGCGCGGTCGAGACCGGGGGCTTTGCCGTACCAGTATCCGACGACGCCGTCGCGGGGCAGTCCGTCGGCGGACGGTGACAGCACGCTGCCGGCGGTGACCTGGGCCGCGAGCTGGGAACCCATCACCGAAGTCGCGGCGAGCTCTTCGTTGAGGCCGGGCCGATGGATGATGTCGTACGGGGCGAGATACCCGCGGCGCCGAGCCAGCTCGAGGTCGTAACCGGCGAGAGGGGAGCCCTCGTAGCCGGAGATGAACGACGCGGTCCGGAGGCCGGAGCGGCGGTCGACGCGGGCGCGGTCGCGGACCATGCGCACCAGGGCCTGGATTCCGGTGAGGTAGATGTCGCCGGCGTCGCGCGTGTAGCGGTCGTCGAGCGAGAACCCGGCGACTGCTGCCTCCGTGGGCCGCTGGTCGGGGGTGGGGACGTGCTCGAAGCGAGCGCGATCGTCTGCGAGGGTCATGGGGTCACCTGGCCTTCTATGTGCGGTGGCCGGACCGGGGTTCCCGGTTTGTCGGCGCATCGGTTGTGGCGGCCCGGGGGTGGTGGGCCTGCCACAACACTACGAGAAGACGTGACGCGCGTCACGTCATGGCTGTCCGGGCCGTAGGGGTGTCGTGGACAGATCCGCACGTGACACGGGCCACTGCATCGCGTACCATCACTTTCAGTTAATACCAACTAACTGAAGGGTCGACGGTGACCAGCACGCTCGACGGCTTCCGGGCCGCACACCTGCGCAATCTCGACCTGCTCGGCGAACGCCTCCGAGTCGTCTCCGCCGGCGGTGGCGCCAAGGCGCGCGAACGCCACATGGCTCGCGGCAAGTTGCTGCCCCGGGATCGGGTCGACGGTCTGCTCGACGTCGGATCGCCGTTCATCGAGATCGCCCCGCTCGCGGCCTTCGGCATGTACGGCGACAAGGTGCCCGCCGCGGGGGTCATCGCGGGCGTCGGTCGCGTCGCGGGTCGTGAGTGCATGATCGTCGCCAACGACGCGACGGTGTCCGGTGGCACGTACTACCCGGTCACGGTCAAGAAGCACCTGCGCGCGCAGGAGATCGCCGCGGCCAATCGGCTGCCGTGCATCTACCTCGTCGATTCGGGCGGTGCGATGCTGCTCCAGCAGGACGAGGTGTTCCCCGATCGCGATCATTTCGGCCGCATCTTCTACAACCAGGCGACCATGAGCGCGGCGGGAATCCCACAGATCGCCGCGGTCCTCGGATCTTCGACCGCCGGCGGTGCCTACGTCCCGGCGATGAGCGACGAGACGGTGATCGTGCGTAATCAGGGCACCATCTTCCTCGCGGGTCCGCCCCTGGTGAAGGCGGCGACCGGTGAGGACGTGTCGGCGGAGGACCTGGGCGGCGGCGCGATGCACTCGTCGGTGTCGGGTGTCACCGACCATCTCGTCGACAACGACCAGCAGGCGCTCGCCAAGGTCCGCGAGATCGTCGCGACCCTCGGCCCCCGCGAGGCCCCGCAGTGGGAGACCGTCCCGGTGCGTGAGCCGCTGCGGCCGCAGACCGACATCTACGACGTGGTGCCCACTGACCCACGAACCCCCTACGACGTGCGTTCGGTCATCGAGATCCTGTGCGATGGAGGTGAATACACCGAGTTCAAGGCGAATTACGGCACCAGTCTCGTGACCGCTTTCGCCCATCTGCACGGTCACCCGGTGGGGATCATCGCCAACAACGGCGTGCTGTTCAGCGAATCCGCGCTGAAGGGGGCGCATTTCATCGAACTGTGTGACCAGCGCCGAATCCCGTTGCTGTTCCTGCAGAACATCACCGGTTTCATGGTCGGCAAGGCCTACGAGCAGGGCGGCATCGCCAAGAACGGGGCCAAGATGGTCAACGCGGTGGCCTGCGCGCGCGTCCCCAAGTTCACCGTCATGGTCGGCGGCTCGTTCGGCGCGGGAAACTACTCGATGTGCGGGCGCGCGTACTCGCCGAGGTTCCTGTGGATGTGGCCCAACGCCCGCATCTCGGTCATGGGCGGACCGCAGGCCGCGGACACCCTCGGAACCGTGCGGCGCAACCAGATCGAGCGGTCGGGTGACGACTGGACGGCCGACGACGAAGAAGCGTTCAAGGCTCCGATCCGCGAGCAGTTCGAGCGACAGTCCGACGCCTATTACTCGACGGCGCGGTTGTGGGACGACGGCATCGTCGACCCCGCGCAGACCAGGACCCTCCTCGGCCTCGCCCTCGAGACAGCCCGTTACGCACCACTCGCCGAACCGCGCTACGGCGTCTTCCGGATGTGATCGCCGATGCCGAATCAGCTCCCCCCGGAACCGCTCAGCCCGAACGTGTTCTGCACCGCCGCCCCGTCCCGCCGACCCCGAGGACCCCGACCGTGAGTACCAGACCCATCCGAAGTGTCCTGGTGGCCAACCGTGGTGAGATCGCCTGCCGGGTGATCGCCACGTTGCGGCACATGGGAATACGCAGCATCGCCGTCTACTCCGATGCCGATGCGCAGGCCCGGCACGTCCGCGAGGCCGACGTCGCCGTCCACATCGGTCCGGCCGCTGCGACCCAGAGCTATCTCGACATCGGGGTCGTGGTCGACGCGGCGCGCAAGACCGGTGCCGACGCCGTCCACCCGGGGTACGGATTCCTCTCGGAGAACCAGAAGTTCGCGGCGGCGCTCGCGGAGGCGGGCATCGTCTTCATCGGGCCGCCCGCCGAGGCGATCGCGACGATGGGTGACAAGATCACCGCCCGGGCCGCCGTTTCCGCACGCGACGTGCCGGTGGTGCCGGGTCTGTCGCGTCCCGGCCTGACCGACGGCGATCTGATCGCCGCGGCGCCGGACATCGGTTTCCCGGTTCTGATCAAGCCCAGCGCGGGTGGCGGCGGCAAGGGCATGCACCGCGTCGCCGAACCGTCCGAACTGCCGGCGGCCCTGCAACGAGCCCGGCGCGAGGCCGCCGCCGCGTTCGGCGACGACGCACTGTTCCTCGAGCACTTCGTCGACACCCCGCGTCACATCGAGGTGCAGGTGCTCGCCGACGAGTACGGGAACGTCATCCATCTGGGCGAACGCGAGTGCTCACTGCAGCGACGGCACCAGAAGGTGATCGAGGAGGCGCCCTCGGCGCTGCTCGACGCCGAGACCCGGGCACGCATCGGCGAGGCAGCCTGCGATGCCGCCCGTAGTGTCGGCTACACCGGCGCGGGGACGGTCGAGTTCATCGTGTCGGCGCACCGGCCGGACGAGTTCTTCTTCATGGAGATGAACACGCGACTGCAGGTCGAGCACCCGGTGACCGAGTCCGTCACCGGAGTCGACCTCGTAGAGCAGCAGATCCGCGTCGCCCGCGGCGAGGTGCTGGGCCTGCGGCAGGAGGCGATCACCATGCGCGGCCACGCGATCGAGGCTCGCGTGTACGCCGAGGACCCCGCTCGTGGCTTCCTGCCCACCGGCGGCACGATCGAACATCTCGTCCATCCCGACACCACGCCGGGCAGCGGCATCCGTGTCGACTCGGCCATGCTCGACGGTCTGCACGTCGGCAGCGATTACGACCCCATGCTCGCGAAGGTCATCGCCCATGGAACCGACCGGGAGGAGGCGCTGGAACGCCTCGATCAGGCGCTGGCCCAGACTCGGGTCCTGGGCGTCGTCACCAACATCGACTTCTGCCGCTTCGTCCTGCGTCAGCAGGCCGTCGTGGACGCCGACCTTGACACCGAACTGCTCGATCGTCTCGTCACCGATTACGCTGCGCCGGAGCCCATCCCCGAGGCCCAGGTGCTCGTCGGCCTGGCCCGGATCGGGACGCGCGATGCCGGTGACGTCTGGTCCTCCGCGGTCGGCTGGCGGGTCGGTCGTCCCGCCCCGGTGATCACCCGCCTCGTCGCCGGTGGGCGCCACTCGACGGTCTCGATCCAGGTCGATGCCGCCGACGCCCGATCCATCTCGGGAACCGCGACCGTCACCTTCGACGACGAAGCGCAGGCGTCGTGGACCGGTCACGTGGTCTACCTGCCGGCGCAACCCGGCGACGTCCGCGAGTCCGACCGCCTGGTCGTCGACGGGGTGTCACAGTCGTGGTCGAGTGTCCGCGTCGGCGAGAGCTGGTGGGTGGCAGGACCATCGGGTACCTGGGTGCTCGAACTCGCCCGACCCCTCCTCGACGAGGCGGCCGCCGAGCACGCCGGTGAGATCACCAGCCCGATGCCGGGCACCGTGGTCGCCGTCGCCGCCGAGACCGGCGACGACGTGTCCGCCGGCCAGTCGATCGTCGTCGTCGAGGCGATGAAGATGGAGCACGCACTCACCGCGCCGGTGGACGGCTCCGTGGACATCTCGGTGAAGGCGGGCGACAAGGTCGATGCGGGACAGATCCTCGCCGTCGTCACCACACCCGAATCAACTGTCGACTCCCAGTAGAAGGATTCACATGGAACTCACCCAGGAGTACACCGACCTCATCGCGACGGTCCGCGACTTCGCGCAGACCGTGGTGGCGCCGGTGGCCGCGAAACACGATGCCGAGCACAGTTTCCCGTACGACGTCGTGGCCCAGATGGGCAAGATGGGGCTCTTCGGCCTCCCGTTCGACGAGGAATACGGTGGCATGGGCGGCGACTACTTCGCCCTGTCGCTGGCACTGGAGGAGCTCGGCAAGGTCGACCAGTCCGTCGCCATCACGCTGGAAGCCGGTGTGAGCCTGGGCGCCATGCCGATCTACCGCTTCGGCAGCGAGGAGCAGAAGCAGCGGCATCTGCCCGAACTCACCGCGGGCACCGCTCTCGCGGGCTTCGGCCTCACCGAACCCGGTGCCGGATCCGACGCGGGCGCCACCGCGACCACCGCCCGCGACGACGGCGACTCGTGGATCATCAACGGCGGCAAGCAGTTCATCACCAACTCCGGCACCGACATCACCTCGCTGGTGACCGTGACCGCGGTGACCGGGGTGAAGGAGAACGGCAAGAAGGAGATCTCGACCATCATCGTGCCCTCCGGCACACCGGGTTTCACCGCCGAGCCGGCGTACAACAAGGTCGGGTGGAACGCCTCGGACACACACCCGTTGACCTTCACCGACGTACGGGTTCCCAAGGAGAACCTGCTCGGTGTCCGCGGACGCGGGTACGCCAACTTCCTGTCGATCCTCGACGAGGGGCGCATCGCGATCGCGGCCCTCGCGACCGGCGTCGCGCAGGGCTGCGTCGACGAGAGCGTGAAGTACGCCAAGGAACGTCAGTCCTTCGGCAAGGCGATCGGCGAGTACCAGTCGGTGTCGTTCGCGATCGCCCGGATGGAGGCCCGCGCCCATGTCGCCCGCACCGCCTACTACGACGCGGCGGCGAAGATGCTGGCGGGCAAGCCGTTCAAGAAGGAGGCGTCGATCGCCAAGATGATCGCCAGTGAGGCGGCGATGGACAACGCGCGGACGGCGACCCAGATCCACGGCGGATACGGCTTCATGAACGAATACCCCGTCGCCCGCCACTACCGAGATTCCAAGATCCTCGAGATCGGCGAGGGCACCACCGAGGTGCAACTCATGCTGATCGCCCGTGAGCTGGGTTTCGCATGAGCGGCAGCCAGGTATCCGCCCCGGCGGAGAACGGCGGGTCCGAGGGACGCCGAATCGTCCAGCGGGGGCTGTGGTTCGAAGAGTTCGACGAGGGCACGATCTACGAACACCGTCCCGGACGCACCGTCACCGAGGCCGACAACGTGCTCTTCACCACGCTGACGATGAACACGCAAGCGCTGCATCTCGATGCCGCCTGGTCGGCGGAACAGCCGGGTTTCGGCGGGCAGCGCCTGATCAATTCGATGTTCACCCTGTCGACGATCGTGGGACTGTCGGTCTCGCAACTGACCCAGGGCACCCTCGTCGCGAACCTCGGATTCAGCGAGGTCGCATTTCCGGCACCGCTGTTCGCGGGCGACACGCTCTACGCGGAGACCGAGTGCACGGGTAAACGCGAATCGCGGTCGCGCCCGGGCGAAGGCGTGGTGAACTTGACCCACATCGGACGCAACCAGCACGGCGAGGTCGTCGCCCGCGCCGCACGAGCAACGCTGGTGCGCAAGCAACGGACGGAGTGACGACGATGTTCTTCGAGGACCCACCCGGTGGCCCGGTCAATGCAGGTCAGAACCGGGCAGGTCAGAATCGGGCAGGTCACGGACCGGTGGGACCGCAACTCGCCAACGCGTGGTTGCCGCCCGGGCCGGCCCTGTTGTTCTGCCCGGCCGACCGTCCCGAGCGATACCAGAAGGCCCTCGACCGTGCCGACGTGGTCATCATCGATCTCGAGGACGCGGTGTCGCCGGCGAACCGCGTCGTGGCCCGCGAGGCCCTCGTCGCCCATCCCGTGGATCCGGATCGCACCATCGTGCGGATCAACCCGGCCGGTACCGGCGATTATCGACGGGATCTCGCGGCCGTGGCGGAGACGAACTACCGGGTGGTGATGCAGGCCAAGGCCGAGGACGTCTCCTCGATACTGGACACTGCGTTCCAGACGATCGCCCTGATCGAGACGCCGCTCGGCGCGACCCGGGCACGCGACATCGCCGCGACCTCCAATTGCATCGGACTGATGTGGGGGGCAGAGGATCTCGTCGCCGGTCTCGGGGGCACGTCGAGCCGGTTCGGTCCCGGCGAATCCCGCCCCGGTGAGTACCGGGACGTCGCGAGCTGGGTGCGCTCGATGGTCCGCATCGCGGCCGCCGCGCACGGAAAATTCGCCGTCGACTCCGTGCACCTCGACATCGACGACGTCGACGGACTCGTGGCCGAGGTCCGCGACGCGGTGGCATTGGGTTACACCGCCACCGCGTGTATCCATCCGTCCCAGGTCGACCACATCCGGGACGGATACCGACCGTCCGATGAGGCGGTCGCTTGGGCGCGCAAGATCCTCGACGGTGCCGCCGAACACGCCGGCGGGGTGTTCAGCGTCGACGGCCAGATGATCGACGGACCTGTCCTGCGCCAGGCCGAGGTCGTCCTCTCCCGCGTCAGCGGTACGCGTCCCGATCCCGCCGGCGAGAACTGACCCACGCACCCCAATCCACCCCGGGCGTCGACGCCCGAAGACAGACCGGAGCAGAACATGAGCACCGAGGCTCACCCGACGACCGCACACACGCGCGGCGAGGAGACACCGGCCCTGCTCACCGAGACCATCGGCGCCACTCTGGCCCGCACGGTCGAGACCTACGGTGACCGGACGGCCTTGATCGACGCCGCGGCGCGACGGGAATGGCGATATTCGGAGTTCCACCGTGACGTGCGCGCGGTCGCGGCGGGACTCCTGCGACTCGGTGTGTCGGTCGGTGACCGGGTCGGGCTGTGGTCGCCGAACCGGTTCGAGTGGGTTCTGACGCAGTACGCCGCCGCCGAGATCGGCGCCGTGCTGGTCAATCTCAACCCCGCCTATCGCCAGAACGAGATCGAGTACGCGCTGCAGCAGTCCGGGACGAGTGTGGTGCTGGCCGCCGACAGTTTCAAGGACTCCGCGTACGCATCGATGTTGGCGCAGGCGCGTCCCCGGTGCCCCGAACTGCGTGAGGTGGTGCTGTTCGGTTCCGACGAGTGGGACGCGTTGTGCGTCGAAGCGAGTGCCGAGGAGCTCGAACGCGTCTCCGAGGTGGCCGCGTCACTGTCGCCCGACGACCCGATCAACATCCAATACACCTCGGGCACCACGGGATTCCCCAAGGGTGCGACGCTGTCGCACCGCAACATCGGGAACAACGGGTACCTCGTCGGCGAACTGCTGAACTACACCGCCGACGACCGGATCTGCCTGCCCGTGCCCTTCTACCACTGCTTCGGCATGGTGATGGGCAACCTCGCGGCGACGAGTCACGGTGCGGCGATGGTCATCCCGGCGCCGGCGTTTGACCCGCGGGCCACCCTCGAAGCGGTTGCGGAGTACCGCTGCACGAGTCTGTACGGCGTGCCGACCATGTTCATCGCCGAGCTCGGCCTGCTCGACGACGGGCTCGACGTCGACCTGTCGAGCCTGCGCACCGGCATCATGGCGGGATCGCCGTGCCCGGAGTACGTCATGCGACAGGTCGTCGACCGCATGCACATGCGTGAGGTGTCGATCTGTTACGGCATGACCGAGACGTCGCCGGTGTCGACGCAGACGCGGGTCGACGATCCGCTCGAACTGCGTGTCACCACCGTCGGCCGGGTCGGGCCGCACCTGGAGATCAAGATCGTCGACCCCGGTACCGGAGAGACCTCCGGACGTGGCGAGACCGGTGAACTGTGCACGCGCGGTTACTCGGTGATGACCGGTTACTGGAACGAACCGGAGAAGACCGCCGAGGCCATCGACGCCGACGGCTGGATGCACACGGGCGACCTCGCCGACATGGACGACAACGGTTATGTCCGGATCACCGGACGCATCAAGGACATGGTGATCCGCGGTGGCGAGAACATCTATCCCCGCGAGATCGAGGAATTCCTCTACACCCATCCCGACATCCTCGACGCCCAGGTCATCGGGGTGCCCGACGAGAAGTACGGTGAGGAACTGATGGCGTGGGTGCGGTTGCGCGACACCGCCTCCGGGTTCACCGCAGACGACCTGCGCGAGTTCGCCACCGGCAAGATCGCGCGGCACAAGATCCCACGCTATGTCCACGTGGTCGAGGAGTTCCCGATGACCGTCACCGGAAAGGTCCGCAAGGTGGCGATGCGGGACGAGGCGGTCTCGATCCTCGAGCAGCTGCGGTGATGACCACCGATGACGCGGCGCGGACCGCGGACACTCGGATGAACCGCTTCGCGCAGTTCGTCCACGAGCGATTCGGGTTCGACACAGGCGATTACGACGATCTGTGGTCGTGGTCGGTGCGGCGGCCGGCAGAGTTCTGGCGCGCGGTCTGGGAGTTCTTCGACGTCGACGCTCTCTCCGCCGAACCTCTCGGAGACTCCGACGAGGCGGTACTCGCCGACGACCGGATGCCCGGCGCCGTGTGGTTTCCCGGGGTTCGCCTGAACTACGTCGACCAGATCCTGCGACACGCACACCTGCCCGGCGCCGCGATCGTCGGCATCGACGAGGCGGGTGAACGATCGGAGATCGCGTGGGCTGATCTGCCGTCGCAGGTCGCAGGCCTGGCCTCGACCCTCCGTGCGCACGGGGTGGGTCCCGGTGACGTGGTCGCCGCCTACCTGCCCGACATCCCCGAAGCCGTCATCGCCTTCCTCGCCACGGCATCCCTGGGGGCGGTCTGGTCCGGATGCGGTCAGGATTATGCGCCCCTGGGTGCGGCGGGTCGCCTCGGCCAGCTCGCGCCGAAGGTGCTGTTCACCGCGGCCGGCTATCGCTACAACGGCAAGGTCGTCGACAAGCGCGCCGACAGTGCCGAACTGGCGACGCTGCTGCCGAACCTCCTCGCGCACATCACGATCGGCGACACCGACGCCTCGTCGTCCACCGTCGACTACGCCGAGGCCGTGGGCGGTGACCCCGTCGACTTCCGGCCGGTGCCGGTCGCCTTCGACCATCCGCTGTGGGTGCTCTTCAGTTCCGGGACGACCGGACGGCCCAAAGGGATCGTGCACGGGCACGGGGGAGTCCTCCTGGAGCATCTGAAAGCCGGTGCCCTGCACGGCGACCTGGGCGCGGACGACGTGTTCTTCTGGCAGACCGCGCTGAGCTGGATGATGTGGAACTATCAGGTCGCCGGACTCCTCTGCGGTTCGCGCATCGTCTGCTACAGCGGTTCGCCCCTGTATCCCGACCCCGACCGGCTCTGGCAGATCGTCGACGACGAACGGGTCACCTACTTCGGTACGAGTCCCGGGCAGTTGCAGGCCTCGCGGAAGGCGGGCCTCGAGCCGGGTCGCCGGCACGACCTGCGCCGGGTGCGGACCCTCGGCAGCACCGGATCCTCCCTCGCCGCAGATCTTTTCACCTGGGTCGAGGACCACGTCCGAGCCGGGCTGCCCATCTCGTCGATCAGCGGCGGCACCGACATCGTGTCCGCGTTCGCCGGCGGGTCGTCGGGGGTGCCGGTCGTGCCGGGCGAACTGTCGGTCCGCTACCTCGGTGTGGCGCTGGAGAGCTGGTCGCCGGACGCGCGCCCGCTGGTGGGGGAGGTCGGCGAGCTCGTCGTCACCGCGCCGATGCCGTCGATGCCCGTGGGTTTCTGGGACGACCCCGACGGTGCGCGGTACCGCGCCGCGTACTTCGCCCACGAGTGGGAGGGCGGTGCGTCGAACCCCGACAAGCCGGTCTGGCGTCACGGCGACTGGGTGACCGTGACCGAGCGCGGGTCGCTGGTGATCCACGGACGCAGCGACGCGACGTTGAACCGCCACGGGATTCGCATGGGATCGGCCGACATCTACGAGGTCGTCGAGGCGCTCGACGAGGTCGCGGAGGCCTTCGTGCTCGGCGTCGACGGGCCGGACGGTGCCTACTGGATGCCGCTGTTCGTCACCCTGGTCCCCGGCGCGACGCTCGACGACGCGCTGATCGACCGGATCGCGGCCGCGGTCCGCGACCGTCTCTCCAAACGCCATGTACCCGATGAGGTCATCGAGGCCCCGGGCATCCCGCACACCCGGACCGGCAAGAAACTCGAGGTTCCGGTCACCGCGATTCTGGCAGGCCGATCCGAGGTCAACATCGACCCCAAGGCCGTCGACGACTATGCGCTGATCAACTGGTACGCCGAGCAGGGACGCCTGCATCGCTGGTGAGCGAGTCCACGCCACCGGCGTGGCGGTCGCGTTGTGCAAGGGGCATGAGGCCCGGCACGCATGTGTACTAGCGTGGTCATCAGTTCTGCGCTCGTGGGGGGCGACGGCCGGACGCCGTCACCTCGACGCGACCCGCTGATCCTGACCGACCGACCCGACCCGACCAGGAGATCGTCATGACCTACCCACCCGGCGGCTACGGGCAGCAGCAGCCCGAGTCCGGACAGTCCTACGGCCAGTACGGCAATCAGTCCGGATACCCCCAGTCCGGCGCCCACAACACGGGTCCGCAGTCCAGCCCCGCCCCCGGTTCCGACCCGTACGGTCAAGGGCAGCAATACGGTGGCCAGGAGTATGGGGGCCAGCAGGGGTACGGCCAGCAGTACGGGCAGGCCGGACAGTCCTACGGCCAGGCGCAACCGGGCTACGGGCAGGGCGCTGCTCAGGGTTACGGCCAGCAGGGTTACGCCCAACCCGGATACGGCCAGCAGGGTCAGTACGGCCAGCAGGGCCAGCAGGGCTACGGCCAGTACGGCCACTCCCCGCAGCCGGCCAAGCAGCCGAGCCAGGGGCTCCCGGCCATCACCCCGGTGCTCCTCGCCGCCGCGATCGGCGCCTTCGGCCTAATCGTGCTCTTCAGCGGGTTCCTGTCCGCGGCCGAGTCCTACGACTTCGCGCTCAAGCTGTTCCAGACGCAGTACAACGCTCCCTACACGCTGATCAGCGTCGCCGGAATCCTGGCGCTGATCTCGCTGATCCCGGGCATCAAGGTCCCGGCGGCTCCCATCGTGGCGTCGCTGGCGATCACCTCGTTCCTGATCACGCTGTTCCAGTTCCTCAACATCGACGACAACGGTGCCGGGGCGATCGTGCTGCTGATCTTCACCCTTCTGTCCGCGGTGCTCGCCGTCGTGTGGTTGCTGGTCGACGCCGCCGTCATCAAGGTGGCGCCCGCGGCAGGTGCTGCGACCGCAGCCGTGACCCCCGGCTCGTCCGCGGCGTCGCAGTCCGACACCGGTGCGCATCAGCAGACGAGTGGATACGGCGACGCGCAGACCACCGCCTATGGCACCGGGGGTGCGCAGGCACAGTACGGCCAACAGGCCTCATCGAATTACGATCCGTCGGCCTACTCGCAGTCGTCGGGCGCGTCGGCGACCGGGCAGAGCGGTTACTCCGGCGGGGCGAGCGAATCGTCGGCGTCGGCTGCCGGTTCGGCGTCCGGACACGGCGAGTCGGGCTACGGCGAATCGGGCTACGGCGACTATCGTCCCGGCCAGTACTCCGCCGGCTCCTCGGGCGCATCGCCCTCCGCACCCGGCGCATCCGCGACTCCCACGGGGACCGACACCCCGGCCGGAGACCACTCCACCACCGTGTTCCAGAAGCCGGAGCCGCCCACCGGCAGCGGTAACTGACAGACACAGTTCCACTCGGTGCCCCGTCGACCGTCGGTCGGCGGGGCACTGTTCGTGTGCAGCCACCCGGTGAGCTGCCTCCCTTTCGCAGCCCCTCGGCGCGTCTACGACGGCCTCGGCCGGGACCGTGTCAGGCTCATGACGATGCCCTCCCTCAAGCCGGACCCGAGTACGGACAATTTGGCGTCGCAGCTTCGTAACCTGCGGCGATCCCGTCGTGCGCAACGCACGGCGGCCGAGGGTTCGGCCCGGCAACTCGCAGTGGTGGCGTTCACCGTTCCCGCGTTGGCGCTGGTGACGCTGATCGTCGTCATGCTCTCGGTGCTGCTTCTCGCCGGCAGTGGGCTGACCGGACTTCCGAGCGCGATCGCCTCGGGCTGGTTGGCCATCCACCAGGTGCCGGTCACGATCAGCGGGGTCACTGTCGGGGTGCTGCCGTTGCTGCCGACGCTGACCGTCGCCGCCGGGACGGCCTGGCTGACGGCCCGGGCGGTCGCGGGCGGCACGAACTCGGCCGAACGCGATCGGCACGACCTGTTCGACCTGGGTGCCGTCGTCTTCTCGGCGGTGATCGGCCCGGTACTCATCACCGCGATGTCGCTGGCGGTCGTGATGGACGGTGGATCGGTCCTGCCGGTCCAGACGCCGAGTGCGCTGCTCGCGTTCCTGTACACACTGGGCATACACGGCGGCGCGGCCCTGGCCGGCGTCGTGTGGAGCCGGCGACGCGACTTCGCGGTCCGTGGACGCGTGACCTACGCCGATCGTCGCGGATTCCGGTACGGACTGGTGGCGGCGCTGATGCTGCTGGTCGCCGGCGCCGTGCTCGTGTGCCTGCGCATGCTGATGCGGCACGGGCAGATCGGTGAGCTGATCGAGACCGGTTACGACTTCGACGGGTTCCTGGGACTCAGCCTGCTCTCGGTGCTGTACCTCCCGAATGTGATGGTCGCGGCAATGGCCGTACTCGTGGGTTCCGACGTCCGACTCGGCGCGATGACCGTCGACCTGTTCACCGTCCGTGGCGGCGACGTCCCGCCGGTCCCGGTGCTCGCGGTTCTGCCCGACGGGCCGGGTGCCGGGGCGTGGGGATTGGTCGGCCTGCTCGTTCCGGCCGGCGTCGCGGCCTTCGTCGGCTGGCGATGCCGCGACCTCGATCCGATGGCCCATGTGCGTTCGGTGGGTGTCGCCGCGGCGGTGGCGGCGTCGGCGGTGGCCCTCCTGACCGTCGCGGCCGGCGGGACGCTGGGGGAGTTCGGCGACGTCGCCGTCACGGTGTCGGCGGCCGGGGTGTTCACTCTGGGCTGGATCGCGGTCGTCGGCCTGCTGATCGTGCTCGTGTATGCGTTCCTGCCGTCGACGCGCGCTGCACGCCTCGCCGTCGGCGACGAGTACTTCGACGACCCGCTGGACCTCGGCTATGAGGACGAATACGTCATCGTCACCGATCTGGACGAGGACGACGAGTACTCAGAGTTCGCGGACGACGAGTTCGAGGACGGCGAGTACGACGACGCCGAGTTCGAAGACGGCGCTGAGTTCGAGGACGACGAGCACGGCGCCGACGAACGCGAGGACTACGTGTACGACGACGGCGTCGAATCGCGCGACAACGCGTCCGCGGACACCGACGACGCCGGCTTCGGTTCGGCGGATGCCCGGCAGCCCTCCGACGCAGACTCCCAGCCCCGGCGCGAACCGGCGGTGAACCGCGTGTACGACGACGATCTCGATGAGACGGATCTCGCCGATGACGCGGATTACGACCTGTATCCGGGTTCGCACGGCACGTCCCGCCAACGCTGAGCCGAACCGCCCTGGCCGAGCGCCCCTCGACGATGTCTGCGGCGCCACCCGGCGCGGGTGGCCCAACGTACGGCGATTAGTCTCGACGACGTGACCTCCCCGACGGCACCCGGCCGCACCCCGCTGGTGGTGATGGCGTCGGGCACCGGTTCGCTGCTGGAGTCGCTGATCGCGCGCGCCGGAGCCGGGGATTCCCCGTTTCGGGTCGCCGCGATCGTGGTCGACCGCGCGTGCCGCGCGCAGGAGGTCGCGCAGCGCAACGACATCCCGCTCATCACCTGTCGTGTCGCCGATCACGACGACCGCGCGACGTGGGACCGGGCGCTGACCGGCGAGGTCGCCGCGTTCGAACCGGAGTGGGTGGTGACCGCCGGATTCATGAAGATCCTCGGCCCGGCCTTCCTCGGCCGGTTCGGCGGACGCGTCGTCAACAGCCACCCGGCGCTGCTACCCGCTTTCCCGGGCGCCCACGGGGTCGTCGAGGCACTCGACTACGGCGTCAAGGTCACCGGCGCGACGGTGCACCTCGTCGACGAGGGAGTGGACACCGGCCCGATCCTCGCGCAAGAGGTGGTCACCGTCGAGGACGACGACACCGCCGCCACCCTGCACGAGCGCATCAAGACGGTCGAGCGCGTGTTGCTCGCCGACGTGGTGACCGCACTGGTCACCAGAGGAGTAGTCATCGATGGACGAAAGGCCCGCATCCCGTGAACGCACACAGCCCTGACAGCTCTCGTCGACCGATTCGGCGCGCGCTGGTGAGTGTCTACGACAAGAGCGGTCTCACCGATCTCGCCACGGCGCTGCACGCGGCCGGGGTGGAGATCGTGTCCACCGGATCGACCGCGAAGACCATCGCCGGCGCGGGGGTGCCGGTCGTCGAGGTGTCGGCGCTGACCGGCTTCCCCGAGTGCCTCGACGGGCGCGTCAAGACCCTGCACCCGAAGGTGCACGCGGGCATCCTCGCCGACACCCGTAAGTCCGACCACGTCGCACAGCTCGACGAGTTGGGTGTCGCCGCATTCGATCTCGTCGTCGTCAACCTGTATCCGTTCACCGCGACGGTGGCCTCCGGCGCGACGCCGGACGAGTGCATCGAGCAGATCGACATCGGCGGTCCGTCGATGGTGCGCGGAGCTGCCAAGAACCATCCGTCGGTCGCCGTCGTGGTCGACCCGGACGACTATTCGCGGGTGACCGAAGCCGTCGCCGCGGAGGGTTTCTCGCTCGCCGACCGGAAGAAGCTCGCCGCCAAGGCGTTCCGGCACACCGCCGATTACGATGTCGCGGTCGCGTCGTGGATGTCGAGCGTGGTTGCACCCGAGGATGATTCGCAGTTCCCGGCCTGGGCAGGCGCGACCTGGACCCGATCCGCGGTGCTGCGTTACGGCGAGAACCCGCATCAGGCGGCAGCACTCTATGTCGGGAACGCCGGGGCCGGCGGGGTGGCGACCGCCGACCAGCTCCACGGCAAGGAGATGAGCTACAACAACTACACCGACGCCGATGCCGCCTGGCGGGCCGCGTACGACTTCGACGCTCCGGCCGTCGCGATCATCAAGCACGCCAATCCGTGTGGGATCGCCATCGGCACCGACATCGCGGAGGCGCATCGTAAGGCGCACGCCTGCGATCCGATCAGCGCCTACGGCGGTGTCATCGCCGCCAATCGCGAGATCACCGTGGAGATGGCCGAGCAGGTCGCCGAGATCTTCACCGAGGTCATCGTCGCGCCCGGCTTCGCCGACGGCGCGCTCTCGGTCCTGACCCGCAAGAAGAACATCCGCGTGCTGGTGGCCACCCCGCCGGCGGCGACGGGGATCGAGACCAAGCCGGTGTCGGGCGGATTGCTGATGCAGCAGCGCGACGTCCTCGACGCCGATGGGGACAACCCGGCCAACTGGAACCTCGTGGCCGGCCCACCGGCCGACAACCAGACTCTCGCCGACCTCGAATTCGCCTGGCGGGCATGCCGTTCGGTCAAGTCCAACGCCATTCTGCTTGCCTCCGACGGTGCGTCGGTCGGCGTCGGCATGGGGCAGGTCAACCGCGTCGACTCAGCGCACCTGGCGGTGCAGCGTGCCGGTGACCGTGCGTCGGGGAGCGTCGGGGCGTCGGATGCGTTCTTCCCTTTCCCGGACGGGCTGCAGGTGCTGCTGTCGGCCGGGGTGAAAGCCGTTGCACAACCAGGTGGATCGATCCGCGACAACGAGGTGATCGAGGCGGCCGACGAGGCGGGCGTGACGCTCTACCTCACCGGGGCACGTCATTTCGCTCACTGAGCTCGCTCTACTGGTCGTCGCCGGGTTCGGCGCCGGCCTGATCGGCTACATCACCGGTCTGGCCTCGATCGTCAGCTATCCCGCGCTGCTCGCGGTCGGGCTCAGCCCGATCGCGGCCAACGTCACGAACACGGTCGCGCTGGTCGCCGTCGGGGTGGGCAGCACCGCACAGTCGGGGCGCTCCCTCCTCGAGGGTGACCGTAGACGCCTGATCGTCGGCGCGGTCGCCTCGCTGATCGGCGGCACGGTCGGTGCGGTGTTGCTGCTCTCGACGCCGGCCGAGGCCTTCGAGGCCGTCGTGCCGTTCCTCGTGGCGATCGCCGCCATCGCGCTACTCGTACAACCGGTTCTGCGCCGCTGGGCGACGTCGCACGTCGAGCGTCCCTGGGTGTTCATCCTGGGATTGACGCTGATCTCGGTCTACGGCGGTTACTTCGGCGCGGGGGCCGGGATCATGATCCTGGCCCTGATGCTCGTGGTGACCAGTGAGCCGTTGTGGCGAGCGGCGCTGTCCAAGTCGTTGTTCCTCGGCATCGCCAACACGGTCGCCGCCATCGGCTTCGTGATCTGGGGCCCCGTCGAGTGGTGGGCCGCACTCGCCATGGCCGTCGGATGTCTGGCCGGTGGGTGGTGTGGCCCACCCGTCGTGAAACGCCTGCCGCCCGGCCCCCTTCGGATCGTCGTCGGGATCTGCGGGCTCGCGCTCGCACTGTGGCTGGCGTTCAGCTGACGGCTGCGCGCAATGCCGGCTTTCCGGTGAGGCGGCACGACACAGGCGCTACCTGACTCGACCTGCGCCGGCTGCAGACAGCGAAAGTCATACGAAGCGGCGCTTCCATGTGGGGCTGGCGATGCAGTTCATTCGCAGGACATGACGGATCCCTCGATGCTCACGTCGCTCGCAACCCAACTCAGGCGCGGATCGTCCCGGCCCAGGGCGCCCGATCGTTGGCCACGCCTGCACGCAGCGCCGCTCCGTTCCCGGCCTCGCGATTCGACCGGGAGCGGAGCCGGCTGCTGTTCACTGTGGAATTGTCAAAGGACGGATGCGGTCCCGAGGTGTCCGGGTGCGGAAGGTGCGACGCGAAAGTGTGATCGGCGGGTGTCAGGCGGCGTCGTCGAGTCGCATGGTGCGTCGGTTGTAAGCCGGCAACGGACGGCGCCGTGGGTCGATGGTGGCGGGTGGGATGAGCCAGGGGTGGCGATCAAAGCCGAGGACGATGTCCCAGCCGTGGTGGTGGACTTGGGTGTGGCAGCGTTGGCAGAGCAGGCAGCCGTTGTCGAGGTCGGTGGGACCACCGTCGGCCCAGTGTTCGATGTGGTGCACCTGTGTATGTGACGGCGGCGCTCCGCATTTGATGCAGCATTGGTCGCGGATGATCACGGCTTTGCGTAGGTGTGTTGGGAACAGTCGGCGGGTGTGTCCCATCTGTAGTGGAACACCTTCACCGTCGAGGACCATTTCGGTCAGGGTTCCGTCACAGGACACCTGTTTCGCGGTGGCCTGACTGACCGACCCTGTCCACGGCAGGGTTGACTGGTCGGCGCCGGTGGCGGGGATGGTCAGCATCAGTTGCGTGCGGGGACTGCCGATGCTGTCGATGCTCGCGCCGAGAGCAGCCTGGTCAAGCATCAACTCGAACGCGTCCGCGCGGCGTTGCTCGGCGGTGCGTCGGTCGTCGGTGCCGTCGGGTTCGGGTCGTGGGCAGGAACGTTCGTCGATCATGGCCAGGAACTTCTCGCCGACGACCTGGGTGAGGTCGGCGCGGAGGTCGACGCGGCCGTCGTCGGTGGTGTGGACGTTGACTGTGTTGAGGGATGCGTCGTCCGCGGCGGGGATGCCGCTGTCGACTGCTTCGGCCAGTGTGTTGGCGATCGTGCGGGCGTGTTCGAGCACTTCTGCCGGTGTTGCCCCGGAGAGTGCTTGACCGATGAGTTCGATCTCGTACTCGGAGCGCTCGTCGTCGGAAATGGCTGTCGCCGAGCGTTTGTCGATGTGGTTCATCCCGCGGACGATGGCGTCGACGACTTCCGACGACAGGCGTCCGTCGGCGGCGTGACGTGCCAGGGCGGGCAGCGTGGGTAGGCCGTCGACGCTGCGCATGATGCGGCAGGCGATGGCGGGTGCGTGTCCCGTCTCGATCAAGAGTTGCCGGGTGGTGCCACCTGCCTTATGAGCGACACCGAGCTCCTCGAGTTGTGCTGTGTGGGTGACGATCTGGTGATCGACGACGTTGCGTATCAACCGGAGCACGTTCAACGCGTCGAATGTTGCTGTGCCCGTGGGTTCGTCGGCGGGCGGTGCGGTCTCGATGAGCTGATCGAGGAGGGTGGTGAGCTCTGGCATGACTCCAAGGTACAGGAACATGCGTTCGATTTCGAGGAGTTTCCACAAGCCGGGGATCGCGAAATATTCGACTGTGCAGTCGATTTCGTCGACTGTGCGTCGATTGTCGTCGCCTGTGCGTAAACCGTTGACAGTGGTGAACTACCGTCACACCCGTTTCGCCAAACCGGCCCGAATGGGGGCGCATTTCAGGGTGAGTAGCTCCGCCGGTTGCATCGGTGTGCTTCTCTCTGTCGAGCGCGAAAGCCTTCCGGTGTCCCGGGTGGCCGTGTCCGCGCCTCGGGGTTGTTTCGCCCGGCCGTCGAGGCTCATCGACCTGGATGCGCTCCTTCGTCGCCTGTTCGGCCCGGCGGTTTTCGATCCTCGCGCCCAAGGGGCTCAGCGAATACGAACTCGCGGGTGATCAGTCGACGACAAACGACGCACAGTCGACGACAAACGACGCACAGTCGACGACAAACGACGCAGAGTCGACGACAAACGGCGCACGGTCGACGAGAAAAGACGCACGGTCGACGGATATCGACGCACGGTCGAAACCGTCGGGTGTCGCCGAAGCCGCCACGCAGTGTCTGCCCCTGGCGACTCCTGACCCCTGCAACTGAAGAAACCCCACGCCAGAAGCACATCGCGCCCGATTCGTATGCATCCGGCGGGAGTTTTCCTCTCGACGAGGAAAACTCTGGTCGCGGGGGATCGCGATGTCTAGACATGCACGGTGACCTTGTTTGTGGACATCACCCCGGAAGAAGCGGGTGGTGGGGCGGAGCGCACGTCGCCCGGCGGTTCGTCTCGCGTGCGATCACTGCTGACACGGGTGGGCCTCCCGCTGCTCTCGGTGGTGGTGTTCGCCGCGGCGTGGCAGCTCGTCGCCGTCAGCGGGATCTGGAGTGAGACCTTCGTGCCGCGCCTGGGCACCGTGTGGCAGGCCTTCGTCGACATGTCCACGACGCACGACGGGGTCCGTGGTTACGCCGACTACTACTGGTGGGAACACCTGTACATGACGCTGCGCCGTGTCTTCGCGGGTGTCGCGATCGGCGTGATCCTCGGCGTACTGCTCGGATTGGCGATGGGAACCGTGGGGTGGCTCCGACGCCTGCTCGAACCGTGGCTCACGTTCCTGCGCGCACTGCCGCCGTTGGCCTACTTCTTCCTGCTGGTCATCTGGCTCGGCATCGACGAGGCTCCCAAGATCACCCTGCTGGCACTCGCCGCGCTGCCGCCCGCGGCCGTGGCGACCACCGCCGCCGTCAGTGCCGCGCCGGTGGGTCTCATCGAGGCGGCGCGCGCGCTCGGGGCGTCGCGGTCGGAGGTGATCCGCGACGTCGTCGTACCGTCGGCCCTGCCCGAGACCTTCACCGGTGTACGGCTTTCGGTCGGCATCGCCTATTCCTCGGTGGTCGCGGCCGAGCTGTTCAACGGCATCCCCGGAATCGGTGGCGTGGTCAAGGACGCCAGCAACTACAACAACACACCCGTCGTCCTGGTCGGCATCATCGCCATCGGTCTGTCCGGACTGATCATCGACGGGCTCCTTCGAACAATCGAGCACCGAGTGGTGCCGTGGCGCGGAAAGGTCTGACAGACATGAGAATCACACGTGGGGTGCCCGGTTCGGGCCGGTTGCGCCGCTCGCGGTTCGGTGCGGTGCTCGGGGTGATCGCCGCAGCGACGCTGGTACTCGCCGGCTGCTCGGTCGACAACTCCGAAGACGACAGCAAGCCGACGATCCGGCTCGCCTACCAGTCCTTCCCGAGCGGCGACCTGATCGTCAAGAACAACGGCTGGCTCGAGGAAGCCCTGCCGGACTTCAACATCAAGTGGACCAAGTTCGACTCCGGTGCCGACATCAACACCGCGTTCGTCGCCAAGGAGGTCGACTTCGCCGCCATCGGTTCCAGCCCGGTGGCCCGTGGACTGTCCGCGCCGCTGAACATCCCGTACCAGGTGGCCTTCGTCCTCGACGTCGCCGGTGACAACGAGGCACTCGTCGCGCGCAACGGAACCGGGATCGACACCGTCGCCGATCTCAAGGGCAAGCGGGTGGCGACGGCGTTCGCCTCCACCGCCCACTACAGCCTGCTCGCCGCGCTCGACCAGGCCGGGGTGAACCCGAAAGACGTGGACCTCATCGATCTGCAGCCGCAGGCCTCCCTGGCTGCGTGGCAGCGAGGCGACGTCGACGCGGTGTACACCTGGCTGCCCACGCTCGACGAATTGCGCCAGGACGGAAAGACTCTCATCGCCAGTCGACAGTTGGCCACGGCCGGCAAGCCGACGCTGGACCTCGGTGTGGTCTCCAGTGAGTTCGCCGCGGCGAATCCCGAGGTCGTGAACACCTGGCGCCAGGTCCAGGCCCGGGCGCTCACCCTGATCAAGGACGACCCGCAGGCCGCGGCCGAGGCCGTCGCCGCACAGCTGGGTACGACGCCGGAGGATGCGGCCAACCAGCTGAAGCAGGGCACCTTCCTCACCGTCGCGGAGCTGACCAGTCCGACCTGGCTCGGCACACAGGGCAACCCGGGGAATCTCTCCGAGAATCTGCACAGCGCAGCGGTGTTCCTCGCCGAGCAGCAGCAGATTCCCGCCGCCCCGCCGATCGAGACGTTCCGCGAGGCCATCTACACAGAGGGATTGCCGGGTGTCCTCGAACAGCAGTAGTCCGCCGGCCGCGGGCCGCGCCGCTGCGACGACCGAGGTCCGACCCGCGGGGCAACGCGGCTCGATCCGGCTGCGCAACGTGTCCCAGAGATACGGGACGGGTGCGGGCACGGTGACCGCGGTCGGTCCGGTCGACCTGGACGTCCCGCCGGGGGAGTTCCTGGTGCTGGTGGGCGCATCCGGGTGTGGCAAGTCCACACTCTTGCGACTCATCGCCGGCTTCGAACCCGCGACGGTGGGCGACGTGGAGGTGTCGGGCGGTGCGCCGGTGCCGGGGGTGACCTCCGGTGTGGTCTTCCAGCAACCGCGCCTGTTCCCGTGGAAGACCGTGGGCGGCAACGTCGATCTCGCACTCAAATATTCGAAGGTCCCCAGGTCCGAACGGGCGGCACGCCGGAACGAACTCCTCGAACGAGTCGGCTTGGACGACACCGCCCATCGGCGCATCTGGGAGATCTCGGGTGGGCAGCAGCAACGCGTGGCGATCGCCCGGGCGCTGGCCGCCGAGACATCCCTGCTGCTGCTCGACGAGCCGTTCGCCGCGCTCGACGCGCTGACCCGGGAACGGTTGCAGGAGGATGTGCGGGCGGTGAGTGCGGGCAGTGGACGCACCAACGTCTTCGTCACGCACAGCGCCGACGAGGCCGCGTTCCTGGGTAGTCGGATCATCGTGCTCACCAAACGGCCGGGACGGATCGCGCTGGATCTCACCTCGACGTTGCCGCGTACCGGCGTCGAACCCGACGAACTACGCGGCTCCCCGGAGTACGCGGCGCTGCGTGCCGAGATCGGCGCCGCGGTCAAGGAAGCCGCGGTGGCATGACGCAGCGGGTCTTTTCCTCAGCGTGGGCTCAACCCTGTCCGGTGACCCGGTGGACGGTTAGACAGTAGGGGTGTATTCCGTTCCCGCGTCTCCCGCCACGATGGCGGCTTCGACTCGGCTCGTCGACCTCGACACGCTCCTTCGTCGCTTGCTCGGCCCGGCGCCTGCGAGCCTCACCGGCTCGACCAGCGGGAAAGCCGGGCTCGTCGCCAGGCGCGACAGCGGGACCACGGGCACTCTCCACTCGATGAACTGGGCGGACGGATCGCATCACGGTTCGCCGCCGGCGCGCCCCGCTCCCGCCCCCGCCTGCTTCGACCTGGAGAACAACCCTCATGACAACCACCTCGCAATCCGTCGGCTCCACACCCCGTCCTGACACGGCACTTCGTCCGGACACCGGAACCATCTCCGGTGGAGTCGAATTCGATGTCGACGAGTTCGGTCCGCACTTCGGTGCCGAGATCCGCGGCGTCGACGTGGCCACGGCATCCGACGCGCAGATCGCCGCGCTGCGCCGGGCGCTGATCGACTACAAGGTCATCGTCCTCCGCGACCAGCACCTCGACGACGAGGCGCACATCCGATTCGGAAACCGGCTGGGCGACCTGACCTTCGGGCATCCGGTGTGGAACAGCGGCGACGTCCCCGGTGAGGTCTACTCACTCGACAGCGCCGACAACGGATTCGCCGATGTCTGGCACACCGACGTCACGTTCATGCCGCGCCCGCCGATGGGATCGATCCTGCGTCCGGTTGTTTTGCCGCGCAACGGCGGTGACACCAACTGGGCCGACGCCGAACTCGCGTACCGGTCGCTGTCGGAGCCGGTCCGCCGGATGATCGACGGACTCAGTGCGGTGCACGACGGGAACCGCGAGTTCGGTTACTACCTCAAGCAGCGACGCAACGGCCGCGGCAACACCTGGGACGGCGAAGAGGTCACCGAGCTGGTGCCGGTCACCCACCCGGTGGTGCGCATCCACCCGGAGACCGGCCGCAAGTCGTTGTTCGTCAATCCCGGATTCACCTCGCACATCGACGGTGTCTCCGACGCGGAGAGCCGCGGCATCCTGGATCTGCTCTACGCGCATCTCACCAAGCCCGAACACATCGTCCGGCACCGCTGGCGCCTCGGCGACCTGGTGCTGTGGGACAACCGGAACACGCTGCACTACGCGAACCGCGACTACGGTGACGCCCGCCGTGTGATGCACCGGATCACCCTGCGCGGTGAGGCACCCATCGGGCCGGCCTGACCCCCGCCCCGGCGACGCCCGGACCCCCACCCGACTCCCGGACTCCCACCCGACTCCCACCTCGGCTCGCCCGCCGACGGTGGGAGTCGTCGTCGTGGGGCCGTTCCACCCTGCCAAGTTGCGGAACCAGCGTATTCAACCAAGGGGTTGACAACAGCCTCGGCAGGGCGCACGATCGTATTCAACCAATCGGTTGAGGAGTTCGAATGGCAGACGAGTTGTCCAAGGTGTTCGCCGCACTCGCGGACCCCACGCGGCGCGACATGGTTGCGCGGCTTGCGGTCTCGGATGCGACGGTCAGTCAACTCGCCGAACCGTACGACGTCAGCATCCAGGCCGTCTCGAAGCATCTGAAGGTGCTCCAGGATGCCGGTCTGGTGACCCGAACCCGGGAGGCCCAAACCCGTCCGGTCCATCTGGAAGCAGAGGTGTTCGACCTCATGACCAAGTGGATCGAGCGGTATCGCAAGCGGGCGGAGGAGCGCTACCAGCGCCTCGACACGCTGCTCGCCGAGATGAACGACGGCCCCGAGGCTCAGCATCCGTCGGAACCCGAGGTCGAACAACCACTCCACCAGGAAGGAAAGGTGTCATGACCGCAACCCAGACCCGCTATCCCGAGGCTGCCATCGAGGCCGACAAGGAGGTGCCCGTCATCCGTATCACGCGGGACTTCCGCGGGACGCCCGCGCAACTGATGAAAGCCCACACCGACCCCGAGCTCTTCGTCCGGTGGATCGGGCCGGACGCCATCAGCAGCCGGATCGTCGAGTGGGACGTCCGCGACGGTGGCAGCTGGAGCTATGTCTCCACCCACGATGGGCAGGAGTTCGGATTCCGTGGCTGCTTCCACACCGTGGGCGAGGACAAGATCGTGCAGACGTTCACCTTCCTCGGCATGCCGGACGCGGTGTCGCTGGAAACCCTCTGGTTCGAGGACCTGGGCGACGGCACGACGCGGCTCCACGCCCAATCCCTGTGCGACAGTTTCGAAGCGCGCGACGGTTGGCTCGCCTCCGGCATGGAGGTCGGCGTCAACGAGGGCTACGCCGCCCTTGACCGCATGCTGTCCGACGGCACGGTCTGAGCCGTCGGACATGACCATCGCAGATCTGAGTGCCGGCGCACGGCATCGCGAAGTCACTGCAGGCTTCGCCGACGTGATCGCCGACGTCTCCGACTGGAACGCCCCGACGCCGGTCGACGGGTGGGTGGCGCGCGATGTCGTCGCCCATCTCGTCGACTGGTTCACCGGCTTCCTCGCCGCCGGTGGCGTCGAACTCCCGGCCGGGCCGGCCGTCGCCGACGACCCGGGCGCGGCGTGGTCGGCGCACACGGCGGGGGTGCAGGCCCTGCTCGACGGGCCGCCGGCCGAAGACGCCTTCAGCCATCCCATGGCCGGGGAGCACCGTCTCGCCGATGCGATCGACCGGTTCTACACGGCCGACGTGTACATGCACACCTGGGATCTGGCCCGATCCCAGGGCGCGACCCCCGGCCTCGACCCCGTATTCGCCGAGCAACTGCTCGCGGGCATGGCGCCGATCGACGACATCCTCCGCAGCTCGGGTCAGTACGGTCCGAAGGTCGAGGTGGGCGCCGACGCCGACGCGGTGAGTCGCCTCATGGGATTCATCGGCCGCGACCCGACCTGGACGCCGGCGGCGGCGGACAGTGACGACGCGCACGCGCTCCGCAACGCGGAGTAGCCTCGATGAGGTGCCAGAGGACAACTTCACCACACATGGCTCCCAGTCGACCGAAACCCGGCATCCGTCACCCCGCACCTTGGGTGAACTGCGTGCCAGCGGTCATGTCCAACGCAGTGTGCGCGACGAGATCCGCAACAACCTCCTGTCCGCACTCCGCGAGGGACGTGATCCGTGGCCGGGCATCGTGGGCTTCGAGGCCACGGTCATCCCGCAGCTCGAGCGGGCGCTGATCGCCGGCCACGACGTCGTCATGCTCGGGGAACGCGGTCAGGGCAAGACGCGAATCCTGCGCACCCTGGTCGGGCTCCTCGACGAGTGGACGCCGGTCATCGCCGGTTCCGAACTCGGTGAGCATCCGTACGAACCCATCACCCCAGGGTCGATCAGGAAGGCCGCCAACCTCCTCGACGATCTGCCGATCGAGTGGCGGCACCGTTCGCAGCGTTACAGCGAGAAGCTGGCCACGCCGGACACCTCCGTCGCCGACCTCGTCGGCGACATCGACCCGATGAAGGTCGCCGAGGGCCGCAGCCTCGGCGACCCGGAGACCATCCACTTCGGACTCATCCCGCGTTCGCACCGCGGCATCGTCGCCATCAACGAGCTGCCCGACCTCGCCGAGCGAATCCAGGTGTCCATGCTCAACGTGATGGAGGAGCGCGACATCCAGGTCCGCGGTTACACCCTGCGACTGCCGCTCGACGTCCTGGTGATGGCGAGCGCCAACCCGGAGGACTACACCAACCGCGGACGGATCATCACCCCGCTCAAGGACCGCTTCGGCGCCGAGATCCGCACCCATTACCCACTCGAGCTCGACGACGAGGTGTCGGTCATCGAGCAGGAGGCGGATCTCACCGCCAGTGTGCCGACGTTCATCACCGAGATCCTGGCGCGCTTCACCCGTTACGCCCGCGATCACCCGTCCATCGACCAGCGGTCCGGTGTGTCGGCACGCTTCTCCATCGCCGGTGCCGAGACCGTCGCGGCCGCGGCGCTCCACCGGGCGACGGTGACGGGCGAGGATCAGGCGGTGGCCCGAGTGGTCGATCTCGAGTCGGTGATCGAGGTGCTCCGCGGCAAGATCGAGTTCGAGTCCGGCGAGGAGGGGCGTGAACTGGAGATCCTCGAGCACCTGATGCGCAAGTCCATCGCCGACGCGGTGCGTGCCCACCTCGGTGGCATCGACATGGCTCCGCTCGTCGACGCCCTCGAGAACGGCGAGCCGGTGGTCACCGGTGACCGGGTGCGCGCCGCCGATCTGCTGGGTTCCATCCCGTCGCCGGACGCCACCGCCGGCGTCCTCGACCAGATCGCCGAGCGCCTCGAGGCCGACACCGAGGGGGAGCGCGCCAGTGCCGTCGAACTCGCGCTCGAAGGGCTCTTCCTCGCCCGCCGGATCGGCAAGGAAGCCGACGAGAGCGGTCAGACGGTCTACGGCTGACAACAACTAGGAGAACACATGGCGCGCAAGAGCTTCCATCGTTCGCGCTACCAGCGTTACGCCGGCGGCCCCGATCCGCTCGCGCCTCCGGTCGACCTGCGCGAGGCGCTGGAGACGATCGGCGAGGACGTCATGGCCGGAGCGTCGCCGCAGCGGGCGCTGCGGGAACTGCTGCGCCGCGGCACGCCGGACATGCGGGGGCTCGACAAGTTGCGCGAGCAGATCAACCGCCGTCGGCAGGAGCTCCTCAAGAAGCGCAATCTCGACGGCACGTTCGCCGAGATCCGCGAACTCCTCGACCGCGCGGTACTCGAGGAGCGCAAGCAACTGGCGCGTGACCTCGACGACGACGCCCGGTTCGCCGAGATGCAGATCGGGAGTCTCCCGCCGTCGACCGCGCAGGCCGTCGAGGAACTGTCAGAGTACAACTGGCGCAGTCCGCAGGCGCGCGGGGACTACGACAAGATCAAAGACCTGCTCGGGCGGGAGCTGCTGGATCAGCGCTTCGCGGGGATGAAGGAAGCCCTCGAGGGCGCGAACGAGCAGGACCGACAACGCATCTCGGAGATGCTCAAGGACCTGAACAAGCTCCTCGAGGCGCACAATCGGGGCGAGGACACCACCGAGGCGTTCGACGAGTTCATGGACGCCCACGGCGAGTTCTTCCCGGAGAACCCCCGTAACACCGAGGAACTGATCGACTCCCTCGCGCAGCGGGCGGCCGCGGCGCAGCAGTTCTACAACTCGCTGACTCCCGAGCAACGGGCCGAACTGGACCAGCTGGCCCAGCAGGCTTTCGGTTCGCCCGACCTCATGAACCAACTGGCACAGATGGATTCGCAGCTTCGGGCGGCGCGACCGGGTCTCGACTGGGACGACGCGCAGTCGTTCTCCGGCGATCAGCCGATGGGACTCGGTGAGGGTGCCGCCGCGCTGCGCGACATCTCCGAACTCGACGCACTCTCCGAGCAGTTGTCACAGCAGTACGCGGGCGCGCAGATGGACGACATCGACCTCGATGCGCTCGCCAGGCAGCTCGGCGACGACGCGGCGGTCGACGCCCGGATGCTGGCCGAACTCGAGAAGGCGTTGTCCGAACAGGGATTCTTCGATCGCACCGCCGATGGTCAGCTGCGGCTGAGTCCCAAGGCGATGCGCCAGCTCGGCCAGTCGATCTTCCGGGACATCGCCGAACAGCTGTCGGGGCGTCGAGGCGACCGCCAGACCCGCCAGACCGGACTACTGGGCGAACCGACCGGCGCCTCCCGTGAGTGGGAGTTCGGCGACACCGATCCCTGGGATGTCACTCGAACGGTCTCGAATGCGGTGCTGCGCACCGTCTCCGAGACCACCGAGCCGTCTCTGGCGACCTCGGAGATGGCGCGGTCGGGTGTGCGCATCGATGTCCGCGACGTCGAGGTCTCGGAGACCGAGAGCCGCACACAGGCGGCGGTCGTGCTTCTCGTCGACACCTCGTTCTCGATGGAGATGGAGGGGCGGTGGACGCCGATGAAGCGCACCGCGATCGCCCTGAATCACCTGATCTCCACCCGTTTCCGCAGCGACGAACTGCACCTCATCGCCTTCGGTAGGTATGCGCGTTCGATCGACATCGCGGAGCTTACGGGTCTGCAGCCGCGCATGGAGCAGGGCACCAACCTGCACCACGCGTTGCTGCTCGCGCAGCGGCACCTCCGACGGTTCCCGAATGCTCAGCCGGTGGTCCTGGTGGTCACCGACGGAGAGCCCACCGCGCATCTCGATCCCAGCGGAGAGCCGTTCTTCTTCTATCCGCCGCACCCGCAGACCATCGCGCTCACGGTCCGCGAACTCGATCATGTCGCGCGAATCGGCGCACAGGTCACGTTCTTCCGGCTCGGCGAGGATCCCGGGCTGGCGCATTTCATGGACCAGATCGCCCGCCGGATCGGCGGGCGCGTCGTGGCACCGGACGTCGACGGTCTCGGTGCCGCCGTGGTCGGCGACTATCTTCGGGCCCGAAAGGGGCGTCGCCGCGGCTGATCTCGGCTCAGCGGAGAGGTCGCGGGGTCGAGGCCGTCAGACCGTCTTCGGTTTCCGGCCGGCGATGATCCAGAGCACGATGCCCACGATCGCGAGCAGACCGCCGAATCCGCCGCCGAGGACCGCGAGCAGCACACCTCCGACGCCGCTGAAGATGCCGGACGCGTCGAGCGATGCGACGACGGCGGGCGAATCGCATCGGAACGAGTAGGTCCCGGATTCGACGACCTCGAAGGAGTCGAACGACTCGACTCCGGAACCGTCGAAGGTGAACTCGGTCGTCGTGTTCGTTCCCGGTGCCAGCGCGGCGGGGCCGGTGATCTCACAGCCCGGCACGCCGTTCGAGGCGCTGGTACTGAACAACTGGAACTCGTCGCCCGCGTCGTAGTACTGCTCGGCGGTCGGATTCACCTCGAACGCCTTGTCCGCCTGGTCGACCACAGTGCCGATGCCGGCGACTGCGAGGACCACTCCGACCGCGACCGACAGGACCAGGATCAGGACGCCGACCATGGTCAGGATCTTGCCCCACCGTCGCATCCCGGCGCGGTCCTTGCGCGGTGGAGGAGGCGGTGGATAGCCGCCGTATGACCCGGGTTGTCCGAAGCCTCCCGACGGTGCGTACCCGCTGTCCGGGAATGGCGACTGCGGGGGATTCGGCTGGCCGTACGGCGGCTGGTATCCCGAGGGTTCCGGTCCCGGCCGGCCGCCGCCGGGCTGGCCCGGATCGTAGGGCTGGTTCATCTTCGCCTCCGATGTACGCCGGTCGGCTGTCTGTCCCGCCCGGACGCGATGAATTATGCCGCTCGGCGGGATCTTTCGTCGGGTAGTTGAGCAGAGGGGTCGTCGAAACGAGATCGCAGATGAGCGTCTCTCGGGGTCGACTCCGGGGGAAAGATCAGGGTGGTTCAGCCGGACTCGGCCAACTAGGGTCTGCAGACGTGACCCAACCCGGTGAACCATCGACTCCCGACGACCGTCGAGCCCGGCTCCGTGCCGCGGACGCGGACCGCGAACTGGTCCACGAGATCCTCTCCGCCGCCATGGCGCACGGCAGCCTCTCTCCGACCGAATACGAGGAGCGTGCCGGAAAAGCGGTGCTCGCCAAGACTTTCGGTGACCTCGATCTCCTCACCGACGACCTCCCGGTGGCTCAGCTCGGCGTCGCGATGCCCGCGGCCAGCCTGTCCCCGGGGCCACGCGTCACGGGCGGGAGCGGGGATCCGGCCGTTCGCCACCGGCTGGCGATCATGTCCGGCAGCGAGTTGTCGGGGACCGCGGTGGTCGCTGATCAGCTCACCGCCACCGCCATCATGGGCGGGGTCGAACTCGATCTGCGAGAGGTGGAGTTCACCGCGCCGGTGCTGACTCTCCAGTGCGTGGCGATCATGGGCGGCGTCGAGATCAAGGTGCCCGACGGGGTGACCGTCGAGATCGGGGGACTGGGCATCATGGGCGGTTTCAGCGGCAGGTCGCAGAAGGCATCTCGGCCCGGCGCACCGGTCGTGCGGGTGACGGGACTGGCGCTGATGGGTGGCGTCGACGTCAAATACGTGTCCCGAGACGAGCCGGACGTCTGACCGTTCAGGCCAGCACGAGGGCGATGACCATGATGGTCGGTATCGACGCGAGCGTCGTGATCAATGCCGTGTCCCGGGCGAGGATCTGGCCGCGCCGATAACGGGTGGCGTACACCAGGACATTCTGTGCGGTGGGCAACGCCGCGATGACCACCTGCGCGAACAGCGCTTCGCCCGTCTGTCCGAAGCCCCAGCGGGCGACGGCGTACACGGTGAGCGGCATGGCGACCATCTTCAGGATGCTCGCCAGTGCGATGTCGCGGCGCGGGCTCTGTCCCTTCTTGAACACCGCCACACCGGTCAGGGACAGGCCGAACGCGAGCAGGGCCGCCGGCACCGAGGCATCACCCAGCATCTTCAGTGGAGACATGACCGCGGCCGGAGGCGTCCAGCCGATCAGCGAGATCGCCAGACCGGCGAGTCCGCCGACGACGATCGGATTCGTGATCGGGGCGACGAGCGAGTCCTTCAACAGTGAGCGTCCCGAATCACGGTCGAGCGCGGTGAGATCGAGCGCGAGCAGTGCCACCGGTGAGTAGATCAGGATCTGGAACAGCAGCAGCGGAGCGATGAACGACGCGTCGTCGAGGACGAAGATCGCGATCGGCAGTCCGAGATTCACGCTGTTCACGTACGACGCCGACAGTCCGCCGATCACGAGTTCGGGGACCGCGCGCCGGAGCCAGAGCCTGGCGATCACCACGTAGACGGCACCCATGAGGAATGCGCTGCCACCGGCGATCACGAGCGTCGCCGAGAAGATGACCGACAGGTCGGAGGTGACCATCGAATGGAACAGGAGTGCCGGGGTGAAGACGAAGAACACCAGCCGGGACAGGACTTCGTGGGCATGGTCGCCGATGACTCGCGTGCGCCCGAGGACGTAACCCACCCCGACTACAATGAAGATCACCGTGAAGCCGGAGATGACGCCAGACACCGGTCGAGTCTAGTCGTTAGGCTGGTGAACACATCGTGTCGGATCTACATGGGGGTTGTGCGTGAGTTATCCACCGGGACAGGGCTCGGGCCAGGGCCAGGACGACTGGGGGACGGTGCCGAGCTCGGGGTCTTCGGGTAACTCGGGTCCCAACCTCAGCAAGGGTGACCAGGGCCAGGGCGCCGCCCCGGAGTACGCGCCGACCGAATACGGCCAGACCTACCAGCCGGGCCCGTCGTCGGACCCCTACGGCCAGAATCCCTACGGCCAGAATCCGTACGGGCAGAGTCCTTCCGGCCAGAGTGCCTATGGCCAGGACCAGTACGGCCAGAGTCCCTACGGATCGCCGTCCGGCAACCAGGGATACGGGACGCCGAGCCAGGATCCCTATGCGCAACCCCCGGGCGGGTCCTACGGGCAGTACAACGATCCGTACCAGGCCGGCCAGGCTCCCGCCTACGGCAGCGCTTACGGGTCGCAGAATCCGTACGGCGCCGCACCCTACGGCGGCGGTTACGGATACCCGGCGCCGCAGAAGAGCACCAACGGCAAGGCGATCGGGGCGTTGATCTCGGGAATCGTCGGTCTGGTCATGCTCGCCGCGTGCTTCCTGATCTCGTTCCCGGTCGGCATCGCCGCGGTGGTCCTCGGCTTCATGGCCCGACGCGAGGTCGAACAAACCGGTGATACGCAGACGGGATCGGGAATGGCGCTCGCCGGGATCATCACCGGCGCGCTGGCCATCGTGGGCGCGATCGTGTGGGTGGTCATCTTCATCGTCATCATCGCGGCCGGCAATTCGACGGACTCCGTCTACTACTACTGAACGAATATCGGGCCGATCGAGCGCCGTGATCATCGACTTCGGCCCAGTTCGGAGCCCTTTTCACTAGGCTGTGCAGAATGCACGGCCGGGTGTGCGTGCACGCATCCACCCTGCGTCGCCCCGCTGCGCGCACAGCTCGTGAAAGGCACCTGATGACCACTCCGACCGGAGGTGGCGATCCGACGGATCCGGCCTCATCACCCACCCCGCCGTCGGACGCCTCGGCAACCGACCCGTCGCCGTGGGAACCGACCCAGAAGTCGGCCGTCCCCGATGCCGAGCCGGACTCCGTACCGGTGACCTCGACACCAGGGGCCGGACCCGACGACACGGAGATTCCCGAGTCGCACAGTCCGGCCGACGGCGTCACCCGTGTCATCCGTACCGGACCTGCCTCGAATCCCCCCTCTGCGCAGCCGGTTTCGCCGCCGCCGGGGACAGGCGCTCCCGGGGCGGGTGGTGGTCGCGGGCCCGGTGGCCCGCCCCCGTCGGGTTACGACTCCACGCGCGTGATCTCGACGCGGCCGCCGGCGGGACCGCCACCCGGGCAGGCGCCGCCACCGCCTCCCCGGCAGGGCCACGGTCCGCAGCAGGGGTTCGGTCAACCGCAGGGATACGGTCAGCAACCGCAGGGCCCCGGGCAACGTCAGGGTTACGGCCAAGCGCAGGGTTACGGGCAACCGCAGGGCCATGGGCAACCCGGCTCCGGCCAACCGGGGTACGGCCCACCGCAGGGATACGGTCGACCCCCTCAGGGTCCGATCCCGGGCCGGCAAGGCCAGCAGTTCACACCGCCCGGCGAGGGCCGCCCTCCTGGATCGGAATCCGCTGAACCCGGCTCCGCCGAGACCACCGGCGACGACGCCGGCGGCTCGTCGACCAACACACTGGCCGTGGTAGCGCTCGTCGCCTCGCTGCTGGGCCTCCTGTGCAGTGGGATCGGCGGCCTCATCGGGCTGGTGCTCGGGATCGTCGCACGCAAACAGATAGCGGCGTCGGGCGGCAGGCAGACCGGGGACGGTGTTGCGCTGACCGCGATCATCATCGGTGCGTTCATCATCGTCGTCTGGGTCGCGTACTGGCTGGTGATCGCGCTGACCGACCTGCAGTCGCCGTGGAGTTACCTCTGAGAAGTGCGCTCACGGATGTCGCCGGATCGGCCATTTTGGAGCTGGACGTCCCCGCCAGGTAGTCTGGTCGGGTTGTGTGCCACGGCCGCGTCGGGTCGAGGGGTGCACTGATGGGGCCGACCCAGTGATGCATGGCGTCACCATCGGCCACGCAGACCACAGTAGGAGAAGGGCTCAACCATGGCTGTACCGAAGCGCCGGATGTCGCGGGCGAACACCCGTAGCCGTCGTTCGCAGTGGAAGGCGGAAAACCCCGCACTGCAAGAAGAGAAGGTGAACGGCGTCCCCGTGCGGATTCCGCGTCGTCTGGTCAAGGCGGCCCGCGCCGGTCTCATCGATCTGGATCGTCGCTAGCCTCGTCCGGTCGCCGTTCCGGCACCGCATTGACGTACCGATGACCGCCTCCGGTCCGACCGGGGGCGGTCATTCGTGTGCCGGCGGTCTTCCCCGTCCCTGATCCTGAGGTGATCCGTGCTGCTCGACGTGCTCAACTTCGCGGGTATCGCGGTATTCGCGGCGTCGGGTGCCATGCTCGGGGTCCGCAAGGACTTCGACATGTGGGGGATCGTCACCGTCGGCGTGCTCACCGGTGTCGGCGGTGGCGTCTTGCGCGACGTGCTGCTCGGCATCACCCCGCCCGCGTCGATCAACGGATGGGGTCCCATCGTCACCGCGACCGTCGCCGGCCTCGTCGTCTTCTTCTTCCATCCCGCATTCACCGCGCTGCACCGATCGATTCTGGTGCTCGACGCGTTCGGGATGGGGCTCTTCGCCGCGACCGGCGCGAGCATCGCCCTCGACGTCGGAGCAAGTGCCTTTGCCGCGACGACCGTCGGTCTGCTCACCGCGGTCGGCGGTGGGGTGCTCCGCGACGTGATCGCCAACGAGGTCCCGCTCCTCCTCCAACCGTTCGACCTCTACGCCGTGCCCGCGGTGCTCGGTGCCGCCATCGTCGCGGTCGGCGCCACCTATACGTCCGCGCCGCACTGGATCTGGCTCGTCGTCGGATCGGTTCTCGCGACCGGACTGCGCCTGGTGAGTCTGCGGTACGCGTTGCGGCTCCCGACCGCACGACGCTGACCGCCCCGTAAACCCACCCCTTTTCCGTGAACCCACCCGGTCCGAGCGCGGTGGATTTGCGGAAAAGGGGTGGGTTTGCCGGTCACTCGATGCCGCCGAATCGAAGCGCCTTCTTGATCTGCGCGTAGAAGCGCGCCTTGTCGGCGAGGTCCGGCCATGTCCACCGCACGACGATGTACCCCTGTGCGCGAAGCTTGTCCTCACGCGTCTTCTCCTTGACCACCGTCTGCCAGGCGGGCTCGGTGCCCAGGCCGCCGCTGTACTTGACCATGCCGTCGAACTCGCCGATCACCCTGTTCGCCAGCAAGAAGTCGACGCGAGCGATGAATCTGCCGTGGTCGTCGACGATCTTCACCTGTTGTCGCGGTACCGGTAGGTCGGGAAACTCGAGCATGACTGCACGACTGAGGGACTCGCCGACACTTTCCGACGATGCGTTCGCGTGCGCCAGCGCGGCGAAGCATCTCGACCCCTTTGAACCCTCGGCACGAGTCGAGGATCTGTCTCATCCGGTCGGGATCGGCGTTGCGTCGAAGCGCGGCATCGAGCACCGCGAGGGCCTGCCGGTTGGTTCCCAGGCGGGCGACATCACACGCCGTGCGCTCGATGGATGTCACCGTGACCCCGTCGACGACCTCGATGTCCGGCGGATCGACGATGGCCTGATGTCTGACGATGTTCGTGGCGCGTTTCCCGACTCTCGGCGACGTCACATGAACCTTCGACAGGTCGGGCCACAGCATCGGCAACCTGTGCATGGCAGCCGAGGACACGTGACTGAAGATCCGACCGGGTCGTCCCGCCCTTGCCGCAGCGATGACGGTCAGACGGTGCCTCTCGATGGCGTGGAGTTCGCTGACCACGGTGAAGTCGGCCATCGCGCCCGGCCAGAGCCGGGCGAGGGTCTTGGTGCTGACCATGCGCCGCAGCTGTTCGTCGCTGATGAGGGTGCCGGCGGTTTCGCTGCGCAGGATCAGGCCGTGCGGGTCGGTGGGTAGGTCCATACGAGTCAGACGCACAAACGCCCCGTCCGGACCCACCTACCGACAAACCCACTCTTTTTCCGCAAACCCACCGAGTCCGAGCGGGGTGAATTTACAGAAAAAGGGTGGGTTTGCGGGTTCGGGACTACTGGGCGATGTACTTGTTCACGGTCCGGTTCAGGAAGTTCGGAATGAACTTGGCGGCGTTCTGGAGGACGAGGGTCTGCGCGCCGACGGAGTAGCTGGTGCGGTGCAGCAGCTTGTCCTGGCGGGTCGGGTGGACCGACTCCCAGATCTTGTCGGCGACCTGCTCGGGGGTGATGCGGATGCCGAGGGTCTTGGTCGACTTCGCGCCGCCGGTCGCGAGTGCGGTCTTGGCCCAGAGCGGCCAGAACGGGACAACTCCGACGCGATGACCTGCGACGATCGGCCTTTGAGCCGAACTTACCGGTGAGTATATTCGCCGATTCGTTTACTCGGTCACACAGCGGTGCTATCTTGACAACACGCATTGTCATTACATCGATCATTGTCACGATCGACGACGACCGGAAGCGAGTTCTCCATGACCGCCGCGATGGAACGCACAGAGAATGTCATCAGCCTGCGTGACGAGGGCACCGAAGAGGTGTCCGCACGACTGCTGGCGTCAGCTGCCCGGCTCTCACGTAACGCGATGACCGAGATCGACTGGTCCAGGCCGATGGACCCGACCAAGTACGGCTGCAGCCCGGAATGGTCGTCGCTGTACGGCACCGAGTACTGGGACGAGCTCACCGAGGAACAGCGCATCTCGGTGACGCGCCACGAGTTCGCCTCGATCATGAACATCGGCATCTGGTTCGAGATGATCCTCCAGGAGATGGTGATCCGCGACCAGTACCTCGGGGACTACCACGGCTCGGAGTTCCAGTTCGCCCTCACCGAGGTCGCTGACGAATGCCGTCACTCGCTGATGTTCGCCAAGGCGTCGGAGAAGATGGTCGGCACCTCCTACCGGCCGTCGAAGAAGGTCTCGCGACTCGGCAAGATCTTCATGCAGACCGCGAAGAACGAGGTCGCCTACGCCGGAATCCTGGTGGCCGAAGAGGTCCTGGACGTGTTCCAGCGCGGCTGCATGCGTGACGACCGGGTGCTGGACTTCATCCGCACCGTCAACGAGATCCACGTCCTCGAAGAGTCGCGCCACATGAAGTTCGCTCGCGAGGAGGTTCGCGATTCGCTGCAGGGCGTGAGCTGGGCCCGCCGCCAGTTCAGTGCATTCGCCGTCTCGGTCGGGGCCTACTACATCGTCACGAGCCTGGTGCAGCGCAAGGCATTCGAGGACGCCGGGCTCGACGCCGACCGTGCAGTCCGCGAGATGCGGAGCAACTCACACTTCCATTCGATGATCCGCAGCAGCTGCGCCCACCTCATGGAGTTCCTCGACGAGGTCGGACTGCTCACCAAGCCCGCCATGCGGTACTACCGGAAAGCGCACATGCTCTGATGTTCGTCATCACCCAATCGTGTTGCAGTGACGCGGCATGCGTGTCGGTGTGTCCGGTCAACTGCATCCATCCGACACCGGAGGAGCGCGGCTTCGGCAGCTCCGACATCCTGCACATCGACCCGGAGGCCTGCATCGACTGCGGCGCCTGCGCCGATGCGTGTCCCGTCGACGCCATCTACCCGGCGGACAAACTCGGCACCCGCGACAAGGTCTTCATCGACATCAACGCGGACTTCTACAAGAACAACCCGGATGTCCGTTCGGGCTGGGCGCCCATCGGCGAAGACTCCGAGTCCTCCGTCACCTATCCGGATGTTCCGAAACTCGATGCGGGACTTCGCGTCGCGCTGGTCGGCACCGGTCCCTCCGGCGGCTACGCGCTGCGCACCCTGCTCGACCGCACCGAGGCGCGGGTCACCGTGATCGACAAACTCCCGACCCCGGGCGGGCTCGTGCGTGCCGGTGTCGCCCCGGATCATCCGGGCACCAAGGGAGTGCTCCGCGGATTCGACCTGCTCTACCGCGACCCTCGCGTCACGATGCTCACCAATGTGACCGTCGGCGACGGCCCGGATGAGATCACGCCGGCCGAGCTCGCCGAGCACTTCGACGCCGTGTTCTACGCGGTCGGCGCGAGTGAGTCACGGCGACTGGGTATTCCGGGCGAAGACCTGCCGGGTTCGACATCGGCCACCGATCTGGTGGCCTGGTACAACGGAGTGCCCGGCGTCGACGCGGGGCCGCCGCTGCGCCGCGGAACGGCCGAAGACCCCGCGATGGGACGTGCCGTGGTCGTCGGTACGGGCAATGTCGCTCTCGACGTCGCGCGAATCCTGGTGTCTCCGCCGGAACTGTTGGCCACCACCGACATCGCCGACCGCGCGCTGGACCTGCTCGCCGAGCAGAACGTACACGAAGTGGTACTGCTGGGTCGTCGGGATCAGGCGTCCGCGGCCTACACCGCGGCCGAATACCGTGCACTGTCGGAGATCCCGGGTGTCGAGGTCGAGGTGATCGACGACGTCGACGGCGCCTCGAGTGCCGAGCTCTCGAGATTCCGTGCACCAGCCGATCCGAATCGTCGCCGGATCGTGTTCTTGTTCCACAGCAGGCCCGAAGAGATCACCGGGGATTCGCAGGTCGAGTCCGTCACGGTGCGTACCGGCGAAGGGCGCCACCACATCGCCACCGATCTCGTGGTCCGTTCGATCGGCTACCGCTCCACCCCGATCCCCGGTCTCACCTTCGACGACGCTCGCGGCGTCTTCAGCAACGTCGACGGGCGGCTCGTCGACGAGACGGGCGCGATCATCCCGGGCGGCTACGTGCTCGGCTGGGCCAAGCGCGGCCCCAGCGGCGGGATCGGCGCCAACAAGATGTGCGCGACGCAGACCGTCGAGGACTTCATCGCCGACGCCGCGGCGGGACGTATCCGACGTACCGAGTGTGCACCCGGCGCGTTCGGGGCCTTGGTGCGCAAGCGCGTCCGGACGGTGATCGGCTATCGCGGGATGCGTGCCATCGACCGTCACGAACGGCGCCGTGGCCTCGAACAGGGCCGTCCCCGGGTGAAGTTCACCCAGGTCGCCGAGATGGTGGGCGCAGCGGGGTGGCGTCGGACCTGAGGTCCACCACCGAGCGCTCGCCTCGGGTCAGGGTGCGGGGTCGTCCGCTCTCCTCGTCGAGCGGGCTCGGTGAGAACCAGACAACGCCGCCGTAACACCGAGGCAAGTCGCATTTCATGCGCCTCCCGGATAGTGGCGGAATGTCGAGCACTCCACACTTCCTGCAGGGTGTCCATGCGTTCTCCGGGACGGGGCTGTCCAAGCCGGGACCGATCGACGCGTCGCTGTCGTTTGTCGTTCCGTCGGGAATGACTGCTCAGCCTCTGTACTTTCGTGGCGGCAACAGCTCCGACGAACTGATCTGCGTCACCTTGATGCGCGACGGGGCACCCATGCGGATGTTCCCGATGGGTGCGCGATCGTCGGTGAACGTGCCGCTGCGGGTCGTCGAGGACGTCGACCCCGATTCCACGCTCGAACTCGTGCTGGCCGCGCCGGACGGGGCGAGCGGCGAGGTCGTCGTCGACTTCGGAATGGTTCTCTTCTGATGCCGGACGACACCACGACGGCGAAGCGGCGCCTGGTCGTCGTCGGCAACGGCATGGCCGGCGCGCGCACCGTGGAGGAGATCATCTCCCGGGGAGGCCGGGACCAGTTCACCATCACCATGATCGGCGACGAGCCGTACGGCAACTACAACCGGATCATGCTCAGCCACGTGCTGTCCGGTGAGACCGCGGTCGACGACGACGACCTCATGCTCAATCCGATGGCCTGGTATCGGGAGAACGACGTCACGCTCTACTCGGGCGACCGCGCCGAATCGATCGACCGGTTCGCGAAGACCGTGACCTGTGCCAGTGGCCGGGTCATCGAATTCGACGTGCTGATCATCGCGACCGGATCCCATACGTTCTTCCCGAACATGGATGGATTGCGGGAGCCCGACGGCAAACTGGCACGGGGAGTGTTCGGGTTCCGCACCATCGAGGACACGAACGGCATGCTGCAGATGGCGGTGTCGCGTGACCACATGCGTGCGGTGGTGATCGGCGGTGGCCTGCTCGGACTGGAGGCCGCGTACGGGCTGCAGACGCAGGGGGTGGCCGTCGACGTGGTCCACTCGCCCGGGCACCTCATGAACCAGCAGCTCGACGAGCGTGGTGGAAAGGTGCTGCGCAACAAGATCGAATCCCTCGGCGTGGGCGTGCACACCGGGAAGCGGACGACGTCGGTACTGCGCAACGACGACGGCACGGTGGCCGGTGTCGGGTTCACCGACGGAGAGTCGTTACCGGCGGACATGATCGTGGTGACCGCCGGCATCCGGCCGAACGTCGAGATCGCGCGCAGTGCCGGGTTGGTCGTCGAGCGCGGTATCGTGGTCGACGACCAGATGCGCTGTGAGGACGAGGCATTCATCTATTCGGTCGGCGAATGCGCGCAACATCGCAGTGAGCTGTACGGACTCGTGGCGCCGCTGTGGGAGCAGGCCGTGGTCCTCGCCGACGTGTTGACCGGGGCGAATCCTCGTGCTGAGTACCATGGTTCGCGGTTGACAACGAAGCTGAAGGTCGCCGGCGTCGACGTCGCCGCGATGGGTGTCAAGGGTCCCGAACGCGAGGACGACGAGTTCGTCCAGTTCTACGAGCCGCGCAACGGTGTGTACAAGAGCGTGGTGGTCCGCGACAACAAGCTGATCGGCGCCATGCTGCTGGGTGACATCTCGAAGGCCAACTTCCTCACCCAGGCCTTCGACGAGAAGGTTCCGCTTCCGGACGAACGCATCTCCATGCTGTTCGACATGGGGACACCGAGCGCCGAGACCGGCGCGGCCGAGCTCTCCGACGATGTGCAGGTGTGCAACTGCAACGGCGTCACCAAGGGTGACATCGTGGCCTGTGTGGCCTCGGGATGCACGAGCGTGGGCGACGTGTGTGCGAAGACCCGCGCCGGCAAGGGATGTGGGTCGTGCAAGGGCCTCGTCGCCGACATCGTCGAACTGGCCGCAGGCGACGCGCTCACCGCCGACGCGTCCGCGGACTGGTACGTCCCGGCGATCCCGTTGACGAAACCCGAACTCATCGATGCCATCCGACGACAGAACCTGCGGTCGGTCAGTGAGGTGTTCGACAAACTCGCACCCGGCGGCGAAGACGCCACGGCCAAGATGCCGCTAGCGTCGCTGTTGCGGATCATCTGGGGTTCGGACTGGAAGCGTGAACCCGGCGCACTGTTCGTCAACGACCGAGTGCACGCCAACATCCAGCGCGACGGCACGTTCTCGGTGGTGCCGCAGATGAAGGGCGGGGTGACCTCACCCGATCAATTGCGCAAGATCGCCGACGTCGCCGAGAAGTACTCGATCCCGATGATCAAGGCGACCGGTGGGCAGCGACTGGACCTCCTCGGTGTGAAGAAGGAAGACCTGCCGAAGGTCTGGGAGGATCTCGGCATGCCGTCGGGGTACGCCTACGGCAAGAGTTTCCGGACCGTGAAAACCTGTGTGGGTACCGACTACTGCCGTTTCGGACTCGGCGATTCGACGCAACTCGGCATCGACATCGAGACGCGCTATCAGGGCCTGGAGTCGCCGGCGAAGCTCAAACTCGCGGTGACCGGGTGTCCGCGCAATTGTGCCGAGGCGCTGTGCAAGGACTTCGGCGTGGTCGCGATCGGCGACGGCAAGTGGGAGATCTACGTCGGTGGCGCCGCCGGCGCCCACATCCGCAAGGGTGACCTCCTGGCGACGGTCGACTCGGCTGATGAGGTGATCCGGTTGTGCGGGATCTTCATCCAGTACTACCGAGAGCAGGGCAAGTGGCTGGAGCGGACGTACGCGTTCGTCCCCCGCATCGGCATCGAGGAACTCCGCGCGATCATCGTCGACGATCGTGACAGACTGGTCGCCGGTCTGCAGGAGGGGATCGACGCCGCGGTCGAGGCCTATGTCGATCCGTGGCTCGACCGCGCCGAGCCGAAATCGCCCGCGCAGTTCACGTCGGCGCTGCCGTTGCTGCCGCTGCCCCAGGTGCCGGTTCGATGACCAGCGTGTCGGTGGGCGCCGGGATCGTCGTGGGCCCCATGGAGGATCTGCAGCTCGGTGAGAGTCGAGCATATGCGGTGCAGGACAAACAGATCGCGGTATTCCGGCTGACCGACGGGACGCTGCGAGCCACCGACGCCGTCTGCCCTCACCGCGGGGGGCCGCTGGCCGATGGGCAATTCGACCTCGGCAAGGTCGTCTGTCCGTTGCACCAGTACGCCTTCGGCCTCGCCGACGGTCGGTGCACGTCGGACGACGTCGGTTCGGTCGATGTCTATCGGGTCGAGGACCGGGACGGCGAGATCGTGATCTGGCCCTAGGGAGCGTGGAGCTCCCTAGGGGTGCGAGGAGCGATAGTGGCCGCAACCATTGCTCCCTGAGGTGCGAGATTGCGCTCTGTTCCGATCCCTGAGGAGCGAGCTTGCGAGCGTCACGAAGGGTCTTGGCGACTGCTCACCGTGATGCTCCCGCGGGCGCGACTCGAGAGCTGACGAAGGAGTTCGACGTCGCCGTTGATCAGAGCACGTTTCTTCGCACGTGACCATCCGTGAATGCGACGCTCGACGGCGTATGCGTCCTGCAATTCGAGCTCTGCTGCCCACATGAGCTTCACCGGGCGTCGTCGGGACGTGAACCCGATCTGCGCGGAACTGTGCTGTTCCATTCGTTTCTCGAGATCGCGCGTGCTCCCGACGTAGTACAAGCGGTCAGCGCATTCGAGTAGGTAGACACATGCCATCCGCCCATCCTCGGACCGATGCGCGTCAACGGCCTACGTGATCAGGTCTTGTGTATAGGAAGGCCCGCAGTTCAGACTTGTGCACAGGTCGGGGGGAGCCTGGGGTCGTCTGTGCGGGGTGTCGACCCTTCGTGACGGCCCTTCGCAGGCTCCGGGCCTCCTCAGGGAGCGGGGGGTGTCGACCCTTCGTGACGGCCCTTCGCAGGCTCGGGGCCTCCTCAGGGAGCGGGGGGGGTGTCGACCCTTCGTGACGGCCCTTCGCAGGCTCCGGGCCTCCTCAGGGAGCGGGGGGTGTCGACCCTTCGTGACGGCCCTCCGCAGGCTCCGGGCCTCCTTAGGGAGCATGTGGGGTGCAGCGAGCGGTGGGACGGCCGTCAGTACACGTCCCGCACGTACCGCTTGTCGGCCGCGAGTGCCTTGACATAGGATTCGGCACTCGCGGGGGAGCGCCGACCATACTGCGCGACAATGCCTTTCAGTGCAGCATCGACGTCCTTGGCCATCCGCGTCGCGTCCCCGCAGACGTACACGTGCGCGCCGTCGTGCAACCACTGGTAGAGCTCTTCGCCGTGCTCGCGCATGCGGTCCTGGACGTAGATCTTGCGGTCCTGGTCGCGGGAGAACGCGACGTCGAGGCGGGTCAGCAGTCCGTCGCCGAGCATGGTCGTCAGCTCGTCGCGGTAGTAGAAGTCGGTGGCCGAGTACTGCTCGCCGAAGAACAACCAGTTCTTCCCGTTGTGTCCCAGCGCCTCCCGTTCGCGCAGGAACCCGCGGAACGGGGCGATGCCGGTGCCGGGGCCGATCATGATCATCGGCGTGTCGGGATCGGCCGGCGGCCGGAAGTGGGTGGTGGAGGTGACGAAGACACCGACCTCGTCGTCGGCACGGTCGGCGAGGAAGGTCGAACAGACACCACCCCGCGGCGTCCCGAACCGGTTGTACCGCACCGCCGACACCGTCAGCTGCACTTCGTCGGGACTCTCCAGCGGGCTCGACGAGATCGAATACGACCGCGGCACCATCGGCTTGAGGACGTGCATCCATTCCTCGACGTCGGCGGAGACGGGATGATCGGCCAGGACGTCCACCGACTGTCGTCCCCATGCCCACTCGTTGAACTGTTGCTTGTTCCCGGCGGCGATGAGGGTCTTGAGGTCGGCGGAGTCGGAACGGTCGGCGACGAAGCGGACGAGATCGGGTGTCACGCGGGCGAACTCGATCCGCTCGCCCAGGGCCGCGTGCAGGGGTAGGTCCTCACCCGCCACGGTCACCGACGCGTCGGCGTCGAGGCCGGTGCGCTCGAGGAACTCCCCGACGAGTGCCGGATCGTTGCGCGGCCACACGCCCAGTGCGTCACCGGCCTGATAGGACAGGGTGTCCGCGGGGAGTCGGAACCCGAAGTTGCGCACGTCTTTTCCGGACCCCTCGGCGTTGAGCTTGACGTTCCGCACGAGCGAGGTGAGCAGCGGCTTCTTACGCGAGTAGGCCGGCGCGGAACGCACCGACGGTGCCGCTGCGGAGTCGGCCGGCTCGCTGACCACGGTCACCCGGTCGTCGGTCATCCCGGAGGTGGGTGCCCGGTTCGACATGCTGATCGCGCGGATGACCTCGGTCAGCCAACCGCCCGCCGTCTCCTCGAAGTCGGGTTCGCAGTCGACACGCTCGAGCAGTCGCCGACCTCCCAGTTCGCCGATGCGTGTGTCGAGTTTGCGTCCGTGTCCGCAGAAGTCGTCGTAGTTGGAGTCGCCGAGCGCCAGCACCGCGTAGTCCACCCCGGACAGGTCGGGTGCATCCTCGGAATTCAGGGCGTCCCAGAAGGACGTGCCGTTGTCCGGTGGGTCACCGTCCCCGGTGGTCGAGGTGACGAACAGGGCGGTGCCCTTCAGCTCGCCGACCTCCACGTCGTCCATGGACCGGGCATCCACCCGGAGCCCACTGGCCTTCACCCGCTCGGCCGTCTCCACGGCGAGCTCTTCGGCGTTGCCCATCTGGGAGGCCCACAGCACGGTCACGGTGTCGGTGCCGGGCTCGGCCGGTGACGAATCGTCATGGGGGAGGCCCGCATCGGGTGCCGCCGTGCCGCGGGAGTACAGGCCCGCGAGTACGCCCGACGCCCAGATGCGGAGCTCGGCACCCAGTGGCGCATCGGCCGGCAGGACCGGAATGCCCGAGGGGGACGCACCCACCCCGGCCGCCAGCCCGGCGAGGTAGAGCCGCTCGGTCGGGGTCATCGCGGGCGCCGCCACGTCGGAAACCCCCAGTGCCTGAGCGAGTGTCGTCGGCCCGGCGGTGACGGCCGGCACCACGTCGGTGTTCCCGCGCGCACCCGGCACCCGGATCAGGGTCACCGCGCACACCTTCAGCTCCGGTTGCTGCGACAGCGGGTCCACCGCATCGGAGGTGACGGCGTTGATCGCGAGGTGCTCACCGAAGACGTCGTTCCAGTGGAACGGCACGAAGCAGTTGCCGGGCCGGACGCGGTCGGAGATCCGTGCGGGGAGTACCGCCCGGCCCCGCCGGGACGCGACCTCGACCTTGTCCTCGGCCGTGATGCTCAGCCGGGTGGCGTCGTCCGGGTGTATCTCGACGAAGGGCTCCGGATTCAGTTTGTTGAGCTTGGCCACCCGTCCGGTCTTGGTCATGGTGTGCCACTGATGGGGCAACCGGCCCGTGTTGAGCAGGAACGGATAGTCGTCGTCGGGCATCTCGGCCGCGTCGATGTGGGGACGGGCGAAGAACTGCGCTCGGCGGGTGGCGGTGGCGAAGGCCAGGCGCGGCACCGTTCCGTCGTCGAGGCGGTGCAGGGTCTGGCTGCGACCGTCGTTGAGATACCGGATCGGGTTGCGGGCGCCGGTGTCGGCCGGGTCGGGTTCGTCGTCGGACGCCGGTGGGCACGGCCACTGCATGGGCGTCCGGCGCAGCCGGTCGTAGGTGACCCCGCGCAGGTCGTAACCGGTGTTCGGGTTCGCGAACCGCTTGATCTCCTCGAAGACCTCCTCGGCGCTCGAATAGTCGAAGGCGTCGGCATATCCCATCTCGGCGGCGATGCGTGCGATCATCTGCCAGTCCGGGATCGCCTGTCCGGGTGCGTCGAGCGCGGGTTCGAACAGGGTGAGGTTGCGTTCGGAATTGACCATCACACCGGTCGATTCCGACCACAGCGTCGCGGGGAGAACTACGTCGGCGTACTGGTTGGTCTCGGTCTCGACGAAGGTGTCCTGGGTGATCACGAGGTCGGCGCGTTCGAGACCCTCGATGACGGTCTTTCGATTGGCCACCGAGGCAACGGGATTGGTGCAGATGATCCAGCACGCCTTGATCTCGCCGTCGGCCATTCGCCGGAACATGTCGATGGTGCCGGCACCGACGTCGGCGCGCAGCGTCCCGGCCGGGACGCCCCAGATGTCCTCGACGTATTCACGATCGGCCGCGGACACCACGGCGCGCTGGCCGGGTAGGCCAGGACCCATGTAACCCATCTCGCGGCCGCCCATGGCATTCGGCTGTCCGGTCAGCGAGAACGGCCCGCTGCCGAGGCGGCAGATCGCGCCGGTGGCGAGGTGGAGGTTGATGAGCGCGTTGGTGTTCCACGTCCCGTGGGTGGACTGGTTGAGGCCCATCGTCCAGCAGCTCATCCAGTTGGGTGCGCTCCCGATGAGCTCGGCGGCGGCCCGCAGGTCCGATGCCGGGATGCCGGTTATCGACTCGACGACGTCGGGCGGGTACTGCGCGGCGAACTCGGGTATCTGGTCGAAGCCGTCGGTGAAGGACGCGATGAAATCCTCGTCGGTGTGGCCGTTCTCGATCAGCAGATGCAGCAATCCGTTGAGGAAGGCGAGATCGGTACCGGCCCGGATCTGCAGGAACAGGTCGGCTTTGTCGGCGGTCGCGGTGCGTCGCGGGTCGACGACGATCAGCTTGGCCCCGGCCTTGACCCGGTCCATCATGCGCAGGAACAGGATCGGGTGACAGTCGGCCATGTTGGCGCCGATGACGAGGAAGACGTCGGCGTGATCGAAGTCCTGATACGACCCGGGTGGCCCGTCGGACCCCAACGACAGCTTGTATCCCGTCCCGGCGCTGGCCATGCAGAGCCGCGAGTTGGACTCGATCTGGTTGGTGCGCAGGAACCCCTTGGCCAGTTTGTTCGCCAGGTACTGCGCCTCCAGGGACATCTGACCCGAGACGTACAGGGCCACCGCGTCGGGCCCGTGCTCGTCGACGACGGTGCGCAGGCGCCGAGCGGTGTCGGTGATGACGGCGTCGAGCTCGGCGGGCCGGAGCTGACCGCCGCGGTCGTCCCGGACGAGGGGAGTCGACAGCCGCCCACCGGCCGCGAGCATGTCCGCGGTGGTCGATCCCTTGGTGCACAGGCGCCCGAAGTTCGTCGGATGATCGGATCGTCCGACGGTCTTGGTGACCCGGTCGGAGTCGTCGTCGAGCTTCATCTCCATGCCGCATCCGACACCGCAATAGGCGCACAGCGACATCACCGATCGGGACACGACGGATCGAGTCGGGGCGGGGATGGTCACGGGTCCAGCGTCGGAGGTCGATGTTTCGCGACCCGTAGCCCGGCGTTACGCATCCATCAACTTGACCTCACAGGACTCGGTCCCGGGTGTGAAAGGGCGTGAGAACCGCAGGTGAGCGCCGACACCGTCACGTGAACGGACGGGTTTCGGCGTTGCTCAGCCGGATCTCAGCCGGGGTGGATAAGACTGTATCCATGCGCATCCTCGTGGTCGATGACGATCGGGCCGTCCGGGAGTCGTTGCGACGGTCGCTCACCTTCAACGGCTACAGCGTCGAGACCGCAGGCGACGGCATCGAGGCACTCGAGAAGATCCTGGCCGACCGGCCTGACGTGGTGATCCTCGACGTCATGATGCCCCGGCTCGACGGGCTCGAGGTGTGCCGCCGGCTCCGCTCCGCCGGTGACGACCTTCCCATCCTGGTGCTGACCGCACGCGACTCGGTGTCCGAGCGGGTGTCGGGTCTCGACGCCGGGGCCGACGACTACCTACCCAAGCCGTTCGCGCTCGAAGAACTCCTCGCCCGGTTGCGGGCGCTGCTGCGCCGTGCCTCGCCCGAGGACGACGCGGATTCGGAGACCCTGACCTTCGCCGATCTCTCGCTCGACCCCGTCACCCGCGACGTCACCCGCGGCGAGCGGTCGATCAGCCTGACCCGCACCGAGTTCGCCCTCCTCGAGATGCTGATGGCCAACCCGCGGCGGGTGCTGTCGCGCAGCCGCATCCTCGAAGAGGTCTGGGGATACGACTTCCCGACGTCGGGCAATGCCCTCGAGGTCTACGTCGGATATCTCCGGCGCAAGACCGAGGCCGACGGCGAGCCGCGACTGATCCACACCGTGCGCGGTGTCGGATATGTCCTCCGGGAGACGCCGCCCTAGTGATGGGGAAGTCGTCGAACTCCGCGTCGCCGAAGGCGTGGGATCTCCTCCGCGACCGTCTGACCCGGGCGATCACGGGGCACAGCGCCGGTGACGGATCCGATGAGAAGGAGATGCGGGCGCCGATGCCGCTGATGCGGGCGGTGTCGCTGCGCACCCGTGTGACGATCCTGTCCGCGACCGTCGTCCTGGTCTCGGTGAGCCTGATGGCGGCCGCGGCCTACTTCGTCGTCTACCGCGCGATGTACAACGACGTCGACCAGCAGCTGGAGAGTCGCGCCGACGGGATGGCGGCACTCGCCCGGGCGGGGGTGCTGCGTTCGCAGCCCGAACAGCTGGTGGCCGGAACGGTGTTCTCCACGAACATCTCCATCGCGCTGGTGACCCCCGGCGGCGAGACGTACCTGATCGGCCAGGTCCCGTTCGACGACGTGGAACGCGGCATCGTCCGATCGCCGTCGGTGCCCGGTTCCACACAGCAGAGTCTGCGCACCACGCGCAACCAGCGCGTCCTGACACGCAAACTCGACGACGGCAACACCCTGGTGCTGGCGCAGAGCCTTATCCAGACCGACCGGGTGCTCAAACGCCTGGCCTGGGTGCTCTTCGTGGTCGGCTGTGGCGGCGTGGCGCTCGCGGCCCTGGCCGGCACGACCGTGGCGCGCGCCGGGTTACGCCCGGTGGCACGGCTCAACCGCGCGGTCGAGCGGGTCGCCCGAACCAACGACCTGACGCCGATCCCGGTCACCGGCAACGACGAATTGGCCAAGCTCACCGCCAGCTTCAACGCGATGCTGCGCGCGCTCGACGAATCGCGGGACCGGCAGGCGCGTCTCGTCGCCGATGCCGGGCACGAACTGCGAACACCGTTGACCTCGTTGCGGACCAATCTGGAGCTGCTGATCGCCGCGAGCCGGCCGGGTGCCCGGGCGGTGCCCGAGGACGACATGATCGAGTTGCGCGCCGACGTGGTCGCGCAGATCGAGGAATTGTCCACGCTGGTGGGCGATCTCGTCGACCTCGCCCGTGAGGACGCTCCCGAGGTGGTCTACGAGGAGGTCGACCTCGCCGAAGTCGTGGAACAGGCCCTCGAACGGGTTCGACGGCGCCGCAACGACGTCGAGTTCGAGGTGGATCTCTCCTCGTGGTTCGTGTTCGGCGAGGCGCACGGCCTGTCGCGTGCGGTGCTGAACGTGCTCGACAACGCGGCCAAGTGGAGTCCACCGGGCCGGACCGTCCGTGTCGGTCTCACGCAGGTCGGCATGTCGAGCGCACAGCTCACCGTGGCCGACGCCGGCCCCGGAATCCCCGAGGAGGACCGCGGTCTCGTCTTCGAGCGGTTCTATCGGTCGACCCAGTCGCGGTCGATGCCGGGATCGGGCCTGGGACTGGCGATCGTGCGTCACGTGGTCGAACGACACGGCGGCACCGTGGTGGCCGACACCTCCCCGCTCGGGGGAGCGCTGATCCGGATGACCCTGCCGGGCCGGGCAACTGCGGCGGAACCATCCCCGCAGGTGATTCGTCAGTAGAGGAGAAGCGGGTGACATCGGAGCCGACGCGCAGCTGCAGGCGACAGCGAACGGCAATGTACTCACCCGGTGCGACCACTAGGGTTGACCGAAGGCGCAGTTCGGGTGAGCGGCCGAGGTGATCGGTCCCGGCCCGCCCATCGGAACACAGAGCAGCACCGGCCATGAGACGAGCCCATGGCCGGACCGACGAGGAAGAGACGAAGATGACGACTGGCGGTTCGCATGGTGACGGTTCCTACGGGGGCGGTCAACAGGGCGGTGGTCAACACGGTGGGGGTCAACACGGTGGGGGCCAGCCGGGCGGGGGCCACCGCGCGGCACCCGGGAACGAGTCGTCACCGGGCGGTTCCTACGGTCCGCCGTCCGGGTCCTTCCCCGCGCCGGGCGGCCAGCACGGCTACCCGGGCGGCACTGCGCCGACATCGCCCTACGGCCGGCCCGGCACGAGTCCGTTCCCGCCGCAGGGTCAGTACGGCCCGGGCCCCGCATACGGACAATCGGGTCCGACCCCGTTCGGTGCACAACCCGGCTCCCAGCCCGGCTTCGGAGGCCAGGGCGCGGACGGGTCGCCCGCCGCACCCGCCAAGAAGAAGGGTGGCGGACGCCTCGTCGCCCTGGGCGTGGGCGCACTCGTCCTGGCGTTGGTCGCGGGCGGCGCGGGTGGTGTCGCCGGATACAACCTGGCCGATTCCGACGGCGGGTCCAGCACCAGCAGCGGCCCGCTGGGAGGCGATCCCGGCAACAGCAACACCGCACCGGTCGCCGCGCCGGCCGGCTCCGTCCAAGAGGTCGCGGCGCGGGTGACCCCGTCGGTGGTCTCCATCGAGGTCGCGTCCGGCGGCGCGATGGGCTCCGGTTCGGGTGTCGTCCTCAGCGACGACGGCGTCATCATGACGAACAACCACGTCGTCAGTGCGGGGGGTGACGGCCCGGCGTCGAGGGTCGCGGTCAACTTCGCCGACGGTTCCCGGTCCGAGGCCCGAGTTCTCGGCGCCGACCCCATCTCCGACATCGCGGTCATCAAGGTCGACCGCGATGACCTGACACCGATCACCGTCGGCAACTCGAACAACCTCGCCGTCGGACAGGACGTGATCGCCATCGGCTCGCCGCTCGGGCTCGCCGGCACCGTCACGACCGGGATCATCAGCGCACTCAACCGACCGGTGCTGACCTCGCGCGACCCCGGAACCAACACCACCTCGGTCATCGACGCCATCCAGACCGACGCGGCGATCAACCCGGGCAACTCCGGCGGTGCACTCGTGAACGCACGTGGCGCCCTGATCGGGATCAACACCGCCATCGCCACCCTCGGCGGTGCCGAGCAACAGGCCGGTGGCAGCATCGGACTTGGGTTCGCGATCCCGATCGACCAGGCCATCCGAGTGGCCAGGGAGCTCGAATCGACCGGCAAGGCCAGCCACGCCAACATCGGGGTGTCGGTGCGGCCGAGCGGAGCATCCGACGCGCCGGGTGCCGTCGTCACCGCGGTGACTCCCGGCGGCCCGGCGGCAAGCGCGGGCATCCCCGACGACGCGGTCATCACCAAGGTGGACGACCGCGTCATCTCCTCCGGGGACGCCCTCGTGGCCGCGGTCCGGTCGCACGCCCCGGGCGACACGGTCACCGTCACCTACGTGGACAACGGAGCGACCAAGACCGCACAGGTGAAGCTCGGGACGCTCGAGGTCGGCTGACCGGCGACAGCCGGCGGAATCGCGTCCGCCGGCCGAACAACTGCATCGAGGAGGCTGCACCGACGCCCACCCGGGCGGCGGTGCAGTGCAGCACGAACAACCGTTTCGACGGTCACACCCATAGAAAGGGCCTGTCATGTCCGACGCCGCTTCGCGCACACCGGGTAACACCGCCGTCTCCGCCGAGACCGACCTCGACGAGAACGCACTCAACGTCCGTCTCGCGGGCGGTCCGGGTCCGGTCGACCCCGCGGACGTGGTCGCCGCCGACGCCGCGGCGCGTGAATTCGTCGCGCGTCACGAGCAGGCCACACATCGCCCACAGGGTGAGGAGATCGGCCGGGCGCTGGTCGTCGTGGTCGACGACGAGGCGGCTCATGGCGAAGACCAGCGTCTGCTCGGCCCCCTCGTGAGCGAGTTGCTGGCCGAGGCCGGATTCCACGTCGACGCCGCCGTGGTCGTCTCCGGGGACGAGGTGGAGATCCGCAACGCGCTCAACACCGCGGTGATCGGTGGAGTGGACCTCGTGGTGTCGGTGGGCGGGGTGGGCGTCGGCGCCCGGGATGTGACGCCCGAGGCCACCGAACCCCTCCTGGATCGACGTCTGCGCGGTATCGAAGAGGCCGTCCGCAGCTCCGGTCTCGCCGCGGGAGCCACCGACGGCGGACTTTCGCGCGGGCTGGCTGGAATCAGTGGACAGACTCTCGTGGTGAATCTGGCGAACTCACGAGCGGCCGTGCGCGACGGCATGGCAACCGCGGCACCCCTCGCCAAACACGTGATCGAAGCGATCAGCGAGTTCTGAGCGGGTCGTAGCGAGGGCCCGTTTTCGGCAGAAAAATCTGTTCAGCAATGCGAAGAAAATCCCAGGTTAACTCGTGACAAATCCCTCTCTTCTGGACGTCTGACCCGATGACGACCGAGCCTTCAGGCCCCGAAAAATCAGCGATGAGCAGCGATGATGACGCCGCGCAGCACCGAGCTGCGCGGCGTCGTCGACTCGATGCGGTGTTCGGAGACGACCTCCCTGAACTGACTTCAGACGAGAGTGACGAACATCACACAGGGCGTTCTAAGGAATGGTTCGAAGCCCAGCGGCCGCCTCACCACGGCTGACGGGCGGCTCTTGGCACGTATGCACAGCAGCGTGTTTTCCTGTCGTTAACTTTCAGTGTTCTATCGCTGGCGGATTGAACATTCACTATGGTGCGTGGCCTGTTCGTGACACGCTCGAGTCCTCCTGTTGCCCCACTTGAGACCGCTCCGATAACGTTCGGCTCGACGACACGCCGGTCCCCAGAGTCGGGGACCGGGGGTAGTCCTGCGATCTGTCTGCGAAGGCAACGCAGCAACGACCAGGAATTCGATGGATTCTTAACGACAGCTAAGACATGCGTAAGAGCACGCTTAGTGGTAACTGTGTGGAAGCCCATCGAACGTCGAGGGTCATGACTTGCGGGTGTGAGTGCATTCCGCGGGGTAACAGCCGAATCCTGTGAGAGGGAACGAATGAGCAAGTTCAGCAAGCTTGGGCTGCGCCGCGCCGCGGGCGCGGTCGCGATCGCCTCGGCCGCGGTCGTGGGCCTGGCCGGCATGGGCGTCGGCGAAGCGGCAGGTGCGCCGCTGCCGAACGGTTACAAGAACGCCACCGGCATCGACGGCGAGTCCATCCAGACGTGGCGGACCGGTGAGGCCTCCTACCCGATCCCGACCGTGGCGAACAACCCCGCGTCGCGTGGCTTCGTGATCTCGGGTACCTACACCGCCAAGGCATCTGCCGGCGTCGGTGGAAACCTGGCCGTGAAGTACATCGTCGGCTGCCAGGTCGACGTCAGCGGCATCACGCTGGACCTGAGCGGCGCGATCAGCCTGTCGGCCACCACGCTGTCCGGTGAGCTCGGCCTGCCGCTGGCTCCGGGCCAGGTCGCGGTCGTCGACATCACCGACAAGGACTTCTCCGATTCGGGCGTCGCAGCCATCCAGCTGTCGCAGCTGTCGTTCAACCTCAACAAGTGCGGCGGATACGCCTCGGCTCGTTCGGCCGTGAAGACCATCGGCGCCAAGGGTTACAGCACCGACGACGGTTCGCTGAGCGGCGAGGGCACTCTCATCCAGTCCACCCTGTACGGCAAGCCCTTCACCATCGGTTGATCTGGGCGCAGATAACAAGCTCTACCTGACTTATCTGCCCTGAGCAGATCGATATTCCACGAAGGGGAATCATGAAGAAGAACATCACGCGTCGCGTGGTTGCGGCGGCCGGTCTTGCCGGTGCCGTCGCGATGGGCCTCACCAGCCTGGGTGCCGGTGGCGCCACCGCCGGTCCGCTGCCGGGCGGCACCATCACCAAGACCCTGGTCGACGGCACCCCCGTCACCGTCCAGCTGTTCGACGAGTACGTCAACGTGCAGCGTCCGATCAGCAACGTCCCCACCACCCGCGAGGTGTGGCTGTCGGGCAAGGTCCGGGTCACCGTCGGCGGTAAGGCCGAGGGCGGCTCGATCAAGGTCGGCTACGACGTCGGTTGCCAGGTCAACTTCGGCGGACCCGACGTCAGCGTTCCCGGTGTCTCGGGCGGCGTCGACTACAGCGACCCGTCGAACATCACCGCTGGCGGCGGTCTCGACGGCGACTCGGTCGGCGCCGGGGTCTCGCTCGGCCCGGGCGAGGTCAATCGTGTGTGGCTCATCAACGAGACCTCCGGCTCGGACACCTCCTACAAGGACTACGAGCTGAACGCCTATTCCTTCAAGGGACAGAAGGGCGGCGTGGCCTACAGCCAGCAGCAGTTCAAGGTCGAGAGCTGCGCCGGCTACGCCGCGGCTCGCGCCTTCGTCCAGGTGACGGTCAGCACCGACGCCGTGAAGGGTGTCGTTGTCCTCAACGGCAAGCACTTCAGCCTCGGCTGATCAACTCATTTCCACACCGCGGGGCGGGAATCCGAACGGGTTCCCGCCCCGCGGTGTTGTGTTGTCAGGCCGCTGCGGTGTCGCTGTGAGTCTCCTGTAACCGGCCGTCTCGCTTGGGTTTTCAACGGTCATCGGTCGTAGTCTCGGTCGCGGCGGTGCCATCCCGCCGGTGAGGAGCGAGGAGAGCAGTGTGCACCGCGACCGAATCGAGAACCGCTGACGATCTGTCAGCGGAGGAGTCGGGAGAGCGCGTGCCGGCGTCCGGTGCCCGGCCATCCGCACTGTCCGTGCCGGCGACCATACGTCGGTTCGCGCCCCTGCTCACCGGCTTACGGTGGCGACTTGCCGTCGCCGTCATCGCGCACCTCGTGCAGGTCGGCACCACGGTGGTCACCGTCGCGCTGTTCGGCCACATCGTCGACGATGTGCTCGTGGCCGGCGACCTGAGCGCGCTCGGAACGCCGATGATGGTCTGGGTCGGGATGTCGTTGCTCGGTGCGGTCTCGTCGTATGCCGGTGGAGTTCTCACCGGAGACGTCACCGAGACGGTTCTCCTGCGCCTCCGCGATCAGTTGTATACGCACACCCAGCGGCTCGCACCGCATGTGCGGAGCAGGTTCGGAGGCGGGGACCTGGTGTCGCGCAACACCGGCGACGTCGAGGCGATCGACAGCCTGTTGTCGTCGGGAGTGGTGGCCGGCGTCGTCGCCGCGGTGAGCGTGATCGTCTACGGGCTCGCCGCGTTCGTGACGAACTGGCAGCTCGCCCTGATCGCGGCGATCCTCGCGCCGCTGCTCTGGCTGATCGCGCGACGATTCGGTGGCGCGGTGAAACGTGCCTCGCGTCGGGAACGGGAGGCCGCCGGGCAGATCAGTTCGCTCGTCGCCGAGGGGATCGGCAACATGCTGGCGCTACAGGCCGACAATCAGACATCGAGTCATCGGCGCCGCGTCGGGGACCAGAGCCGACGATGGCGGGACGCCCGGATGTCGGAGTTGCGAGCGGACGCGGCGTTCGCAGAGGCGGTCACCGTCGTCGAGGTGCTGTGCATGATCGCGGTCATCGCATTCGGGGCGTGGCAGATCTCCGGCGGCGCTGCGCAATTGGGCACACTCATCGCCCTGACCGGTTATCTCGGGTACCTCTACCCGCAGATCCAGACGCTGGGCGGCCTGGCCGTCGAGGTCACCTCCGCGACCGCGAGCGCCGAACGGGTGGCCCAGGTCCTCGACGCACCGGTGGGGGCCGCCGAAGCCGGTGTGACCGAAACCCGGGTCACCGAGCCGACTCTCGCCGCGGGATGCTCAGGCTTGTCATCCAGCCCGGCGAGTCTGGTGCTGAGCGGAGTGTCTTTCACATACCCGGACAACGAGTTCCGGGTCCTCGAGGACGCCCACTTGGAGATCCGCGCGGGGGAGACCGTGGCGATCACCGGTCCCAGCGGTGCGGGCAAGAGCACCCTGGCCTACCTGCTGCTGCGTCTGTACGACCCCGATGCGGGCACGATCCGGTTGAACGGTACGGACATCCGCGAGCTCGACGTGGCCGGATTGCGGGCGCACATGTCGGTGCTGCACCAGCGGCCGGCCCTCATGCGCGGCACGATCGCCGAGAACATCAGCTTCGGCTCCGGATCGGCCACGCGGGCCGACATCGCCGCCGCGGCGCGGACCGCGGGTGCGGCCGACTTCATCGCGAGGATGAGCGGTGGCCTCGACGCCGAGGTCGTCGAACGCGGAGAGAACCTGTCCGGCGGTCAGCGACAACGGATCGCGCTGGCTCGCACGGTCCTCCGGAACCGGCCGCTGCTCGTCCTCGACGAACCGACCACGGGCCTCGACGACGACACCGTGGACGAGATCCTCGAAACCCTCGCAGGGGTCGCGTCCACCCGGACGACGCTTCTCATCACCCACGACCGTCGGGTGCTCGAACTCGCCGACCGGCGAGTCGAGCTGCGCGACGGACGTTTCACCGATGTCGGACCGACCCGGATCGACGGGCTCGAGCGCTATCGCAGCGCGCGCTCGTAGAACGGCCACGAACGGTGCAACTGGTCCTGCCAGTAGAGCCATGAGTGGGTCCCGGCCGGCGGGAGGTCCACGGTCGCCGGGATGTTCAGCTGACCGAGACGATTGAGAAGCTGGACGGTGCATCCCAGCGTGGCACCCTCGATCACACCACCGACGACGATCTGGTCGGCCAGGGTGTCGAGGTCCTTCACGTAGCGCGGATTGTCGTACTGTCCGGGCAGGCCGCCGGCGTTGCTGATGTAGAGGTTCTGGCCACGCAGTTTGGCGGCGTTGACCACGGGATCGTGGGCGCGCCAGCCGGCGCCGCCGTAGGGACCCCACATGTTCGTGGCGTCGCCGTCGCCGCGAACCTCCACGACGAGACGGATGTACTCCTGTCCGAACGGATCGGACGTCGTCGGACAGCCGCTGTAGGAGCCGACGGCCTCGTAGAGATCAGGGTGTTCGATGGCGAGATTGAGCACCGACGTCGCCGACGACGAGATCCCGCCGATGGCATTGCGGCCGGAGGTGTTGTAGGTGGCATCGACGACCGAGGGCAACTCCTTGCCCAGGAAGGTCGACCACTTGTGCACGCCGAGAACCGGGTCGCGCTTCTGCCAGTCGGTGTAGTAGCTGTACTGGCCGGCATTCGGGATCACCACGTAGAGGTTCTTGTTGCGGGTGAACTCGACGATGTCTGTCTTCTCCAGCCAGTTGGCCCGGTCCTCGCCACCGCCTGCACCGTTGAGCAGGTAGAGCACCCCGCGGGGCTTGGACTCGTCGGCCGGCTTGATCACCGTGAGCGGGACGTCGCGGTTCATGGCGTCGGAGTGCACCACGATGTCGGTGACACGGCCGGGCGAGCCGGCGTCGACCAGTCGTGGTGCCGCGCTCGCCTCGCCGGTCAGCGGGGCGACGAGCGAGACGCTGACGGCGATCACTGCGGCCATCCCGAGCCTGCGCAAACTGCTGTACACGTTTCCTCCTGATCGGGAGACGACGGACCGGTGATCCGACCCGTGCTGGCTCCTGCCTTCTGTCACGGGTTCGACCCCGTGTCCGGACCGTTCGGACTGCTGCCGTCCACACCCTCGTCGTCCCGGGCCGCGTCACCCGGACCGCCGTCCGGCGCGAACCCGCACCGCCGGGCATAGATCCCGCCCGCGGCGATCAGCTCCTGGTGGGTCCCTGCCTCGGCAATCACCCTATCGTCGAGCACCACGATCGTGTCGGCCAGCGCTGCGGTGGCCATGCGGTGGGTGATCAGCAAGGTGGTGGTGCCGGCGCGCAGCCGGTGCAGGGCGCGTTGGACGAGCAGTTCGGTACGAGGGTCGGCGGCACTCGTGGCCTCGTCGAGGATCAGGATCCTGGGCGACGCCGCGATCGCTCGCGCCACGGTGACCAGCTGTTTCTCGCCGGCACTGAGGTTCTCGGATTCCTGGCCGATGACCGTGTCGATGCCGTTCGGCAGCGCGGCGACGATCTGCGCCACGTGGCTGTCGTCGAGCGCGGTGTCCACCGCCTGGCCGTCGTCGATGCCGAAAGCGATGTTCTCGCGGACGGTACCGGTGAACAGCCAGGGCTCCTGGGTGACGACGGCCATGTCGGCTCGTACCTGTTGCGGCCCGAGTTCGGCGAGGTCGACGCCGTCGATGGTGATGGATCCGTGGCTGGGTGTGTAGAACGCCTGCAGGAGGTTGGTGAGGGTGGTCTTGCCCGACCCGGTGGTCCCGACCACGGCGGTGGTCGTGCCGGGTGCCATCCGGAAGCTCACCGAGTCGAGGACGGGGTTGTCCTCTTCATAGGCGAAACCCACGTCGTCGAAGACGACTTCGGGTGGGAGCTGATGGCGCCCGGACGAGGTGGGCACGGGCACGCCGGTGTCCACACCGGCGTCTTCGGGGGCCTCGAGCACCTCGCGGACCTTGCTCGCCGACACCGTTCCGGACTGCACCTTGGTGACGAAGCCGGCGAGCTCGCGGACCGCGCTTGTCAGCTGCTGCGCGAACACCACCACGACCTGGGCCGCGCCCAGACTCAGGTGCCCGTCGACCACCATGATTCCGCCGAGGACCGCGAGCACCAGGAACACCAGGGCGTTGACCGCGGTCAGCACCGAGGGCAACGAACCGCCGATCCACTGGGCAGAACGGATGGAGGAGAAGAGTCGGCCGTTCAGGTCGTCGAACCGGCGTGCCGCGGTCGCTTCGGCGTTGTACGCCTGCAGCATGAGGCGCGCGCTGAGCTCCTCTTCGATGTGACCCGTCAACGCGGCCGTGGTCGTCCACCGGGCCTCGAGGTGCGGCCGGGCCCGGCGGGCGAGCAGGACCGCGGCCAGCGCCGACACCGGTGCCGCGACGAGGGCGACGCAGGCCAGAACAGGTGAGATGACGAACAGCACGGCGGTGACGACGACGAGCGTCAGGGCGTTCGTCGGGACGGTCACCAGCACCGGCGCGATCACGGTTGCCGCGTTGTCGGTGTGGGCGGTCAGTTTGCTGACCAGCGAGCCGCGTTTGGTGTTCTCGAAATAGCGCAGCGGTAGTCGGTGGATCTTGTCCTCGATGCGCGCGCGGAGTCCGGCCACCGACCGCTGCACGGCGACGGTCAGCAGCTGGCCCTGGGCGAGACCGAAGGCCGCCGCGGCCACGAAGACCCCGACCTGGACGGCCAGCAGGGTCCAGAGCAGTCCCCAGTTCATCGTCGCGTCGCCGACGGTGCCATCGACGATGACGTTGGTGATCGCCCCGAACAGGATCGGCGCGACCACACCCGCGACGGCAGCCAGGATGGCGAAGAGGGAGATGGCAGCACCACGACCCCTGCTCAGGTCGAGCTGCCGGATGATCCAGCGCAGCGACCCGTCCCGGCCGGCGGGCTTCTGCGCACCGGTGCGCGTCCGACCCCTGGCGGGTGCGACGGCCCGTGCCTGCGACCGCTGGTCAAGCATTGGTCACCGCCTGTGCGTAGGCGATCTCGCGATAGATCTCACTCCGCTCCCGCAACAGGGCGTCGTTGCCGATGTCGACGATCCGTCCGGCGTCGAGGACGGCGATGACGTCCGCGCGCCGCACCGACGACACCCGCTGAGCGGCGAGCAGGACCGTCGCGGCCGGATCGGCCCTGCGCAGGCGGTCGATGATCGTGGCCTCGGTGTCGACGTCGAGGGCGCTGAAGGGATCGTCGAGCACGTACAGCGACGGGCGGCGGAGCACCGCGCGGGCCAGTGCGAGTCGCTGGCGCTGACCGCCGGAGAAGTTGCGGCCCTCTTGGGACACGGTGGCCTCGAGAGCACCGGGGCGCGTCGAGACGAAGTCGGCGGCCGCGGCAACCTCGAGGGCGGACCACAGTTCCTCGTCGGTGGCGTCCGGGCGCGCTATCCGCAGGTTGTCCGCGATCGTCCCGGTGATGAGCTCGGCGCCCTGCCCCACGAAGGCGCTGCGTGCCCGCACCCAGGCGGGCGCGAGGCCGGTCACGTCGTCGTCATCCCAGCGGAGGAGTCCCGCCGTCGGGTCGGCGAACCGCAGGGGGAGGGACAGCAGCGTCGACTTGCCGCTGCCGGTTCCGCCGAGGATTCCGGTGACCGTGCCGGGTGCGCAGAAGAGGGACACCTGGTCGACGGTGGGGGCCTCGGCACCCGGGTAGGAGACGGACACCGCGTCGAAGACGATGGCGGGCGGCGTCGACGACCCGCCGGTCTCGGGGTCGCCGGGGTCGAGGGATTCGGTGTCGAGTACCTCGGTGATGCGTCCCGCGCTCGTCACGGCGCGCGGGATGACCCCGGCGATCATGGTCAGCAACGACACCGCCAGCAGGATCTGCGCGAGGTAGCCGACGGTGGCCGTGATCTGGCCGATCTGCATCTGCCCGCGGTCGACGAAGACCGCACCCAATGCGGTCACCGCGACCACGGCCAGGTTCGACACGACGGTGACCGTGGGGAGCATCAGGACCTGCAGCCGACCCAGACGCAGGGCCACGTGGGTGAGTTCGTCGTTCTCCACCGCGAACCGGTCCCGCTCCCGGTCCTCGCGCCGGAAGGTCCGGATGATCGCGATCCCGCGCAACTGCTCACGCAGCACCCTGTTCACGACGTCCAGGCGACGCTGCAGCTGGGCCGCCCACGGCACCAGGCGCCGGACGAGGACGGCGACCAGGACGACCAGCACCGCCCCCGCGACCACGAGTACCGGAGCCATGCGCCACCCCTGCGCCAGCGACAGCACAAGGGCGCCGAACAGCATCAGCGGTGCGGTGACCACGACGGTGAGACTGATGAAGACGAACCCCTGGATCTGACCGACGTCTCCGGTGGAACGCGTCAGCAGGCTCGACAGGCCGACGGAGTGAACCTGCGGGTCGCTGAAGGCACTGATCCGGCTGTGCAGGCGGACGCGGAGGTCGCGCGCGGCAGTCGCCGAGATGTGGGACGCAAGGAAAGTGGCGCCGATCGACACCACCAGGTTGACGACGGCCACCACGACCATGAGGATGCCGACGCGTTTGATCGTCGCCACGTCGCCGCGCAGGATCCCGTCGTCGATGATCGCGGCGTTGAGTGCCGGCTGGGCGAGTGTGGTGAACACCGACGCGAGCTGGAAGACGAGGAAGCCGACACAGGCCCAGCGGGTTGTCCGGAGGGCGTCGAACAGGAGCGCGAGCAACGCGCGTACCTCATCCTTGCTCAGTGAGCGGGTGACGGGCATCTGGTGAGGCTACTCCGGGTCGTGGTGACGCTGGCGTACCGCGCGAAGGGGGATTGCGCCCCGACGTCCGGCTTCGGGGGACGCGGTCGTGAGTGTTCCGAAGTCTACATGCGACCGTTTCGCCCGGGACCGCACCGGATTTCCCGGTGGCCGATTCCTCCGCTGATCGTCAATGGTGAATGAAGAACAGTTAAATGCGTCGACTCATCCGCGAGATCGGGACCGACAAAAACCGCCCCGGGCCGGAGCTCGGGGCGGTTCGTCTCGGATCGCGATCTACACGGGAGCTTCTTCGGAACCCGATTCGATCGAACCCGTGACCAGTTCGACGATTGCGTCGGTGATTGCGCCCTGAATGATGTCGGCCATGTGATCTCCTTCGTCGATGATGGACTGCCGGACGTGGGCGTCGATCGCATGCGAACGACGATCACGACGCAGACAATACGATATTCGACAATGCGGCGGTCAACAGGACGTGGATTTTCCGTGAACACACAATGGAGAATTCGTTGACCATGTGTGCGTCAGGAGTCGCAGCACGACGATGCAAGGCGGCCCCCGCGGATAGACCGCGGGGGCCGCCTTGTCGGCTTGCGACTAGGACGTGGCGGGAGCCGCGTCCTCTTCCAGCGAGCCGCTGAAGACGTCCTTGAAAAGCTCGTTGAGGTTGATCTCGATCCCGGTGGCCATCTGGGTTCTCCTTGGAATGTGCTGGTGTGGAGGTGGGTGACGAGTAGCGACTAGGTCAGTCGATCTCGACGGGTTCGCCGTAGTTGTCGTCGGAGCCGCTGAACAGCGCCGCGATTGCTTCTTCGATGCTGCCGCCGTAAATCTCGCCCATAATGTTCTCCTAGGTGTTGATCGGTGTCCGGAAACTATCGGCCGGAAGAAAGTCTGCGCATGTCACGCTCGGAAGCGATCGATGGCGGTGAGAATCGCTGTGTGCGTCTTATTCCGCAGCGTACGAGCCGAAGCCGTCGTCGCCATCGGAATCGGTGACGATTTCCTCGAGGTACAGGCGAATCCACGAAATGCTGATCGCGTCGGACATGCGAATCTCCTAATGGGTGTCGACGATCTCATTGTCTAGCACGGTCGTTCCGTCGCGAAGACGGCAACGCAGCTGACGATACCGGACAATTCCCGGGCTGTCCTGACCAGAGTCGGTTGAATTCTGTGTGAACTCATTCCGTCCGCATATCCGGGGCCGGGCCCACGAAACGACACCCGGCGGTTGGCCGTCGGCATCGGAAATGTGCTGGTATGAACCGGTGACGCAACGCCTGGAAGCTGCCGGCACGACGACTCGGCAGCTCGTCGAATCCGACCGGGAGGCGGCCCTCGGCCTGCTCGAGGACGGTCTGCGTGAGGTGCCGGTCTACCGGTGGCTCATCGGCGACGATGCCCCGCCGGAGGCCTACCGCTGGTACGGGGAGATCCTCTTCATCGAGTACCTCCACGGGTTGCACGGGGTGTTCGACTCCGACGGTGACCTGATCGCGCTGATCGCCGTGTCGGCCACCGACGATGAGGCCGGGCGGATCGACGACGATCTCAAGGAACGCACCAAGCGTCAGGTCAAGGCGATCGACGGCTTCATCAACCGCTTCACCGAATTGCAGCGGAAGTCCGAGGACGCGCAGGTGGCCGAGAATCCGATCCGGGTGATCTTCGCGCTCGTCCGGCCCGATCATCGCCGAGGCGGCACCCTCGCCGGGCTGGTCGATCCGGTCATCGAGCGCGGTCGGCGGGAACGGTTGCCGGTGACGGCGAGCACGAGCGATCCCCAGCTGTCGGAACTGTACGCGCGCAAGTGGAATGCGTTGGTGCGGGCGGAGTTCACCCTGACCGGCGGTCCGACGGTGTGGGTCCAGCGCGTCGATCCGCCTGCCTGAGCGAGAACGAGCCGAGCCCCTGCCGCGGGGTGCGACAGGGGCTCGTGGTCGGGTGGGTCAGCTACCGAAGAACCACGGGAACGTCTTGGGGCGGGCCTGCGGGCGCGCCTGATTGCGCTGCTGCGGGCGTGCCTGACGCCGGTTCTGGGACTGCGGCCGGCGGTTCTGCGCGGGCTTGTTGGGCATTCGTTCATCCTGTTCTCGTTCGGTCGCACCGGTCAGGGAGCTGGTGCGGTCGCACGTTCCGGCGACGAATCCCAAAGTAGGGAGCCAACCTTCGGGTTCGAATGGTTCCGGCTGTCAGCTTCCTGGGAGACCGCGCCCGCCGTCAGCGCGAGTGGCGGCCCGGCGCATCCGGGCCCTCACCCGGGAAGTCGCCCGGGTACTGCTCACCGGGGTAGCCCGTGCCGGGGCCGGGGGGCGGGTAGTTGCCGGCACCGGGATAGTTCCCGGGCGGCGGATAGCTACCGGGCGCGGGCTGCGGTGTGGGATACGGCTGTCCGGACGGGCCGCCCGGCGGCGGTCCCTGCGGAGGGCGATTCTGCGGGGGAGCGGACTGGGGCGGACCCGACTGGGGCGGAACGGATTGCGGGGGATTCGGGCGCGAGGGCGGACCCTGGGGTGACGGGGGAGTCGAGATGCGTTGTGTGGTACCGGCTCCGGCAGGTGCCTCGTACGGCGCGAAGGAACCTGATGGCGGACCGTAGGAGTCGCCGACCGGTCCGGCCGGATCGGTGAGATGCGCCGGCAGGTCACTCTCGGCCTCCGCCTTGGCTTTCGAGGTGCCCTCGGGGTCGAGCAGGTCGCGGATCTCCGACAGCAGCGCGATCTCGGTGACCTCCGCCTTCTTGCCGAAGCCGCCCAGCTCGGCGAGCTTGTTGTACGGCAGGATGATGATGAAATACACCACTGCGGCGATGATCAGGAAGTTGATCACGGCCGTGATGACGCTGCCGAGATCCACGAATGTCGATGGGTTGTCCGTGATCTGGAATCCGAGTCCCTGCGCGGCGTCGGAGCCCACGGGGATCGAATTGATGATCGGCTGGACGATGCCGTCGGTGAAGGCGGTGACGATCGCGGTGAACGCCGCGCCGATGATGACCGCTGTTGCCAGCTCGACGACATTGCCCTTGAGTATGAAGTCCCTGAATCCCTTGAGCACGGTGTGCGGCCTCTTTTCGGTGATGTCCTGCTCTTGTCCGGCGATTCTGTGCACGATCGGAGCAAATCCGACATGCGCTGTGCGAGCTCGTACTACCCTATCCACGATCGTGAAGGAACCGATCCATTTGAGTTGATTCGCGCGGCTGTGTCGTCACGCCGCGATCGGCGTGTGCGCTCAGTGCAGGACGACCGCGAGCGACGTGTCGAGCCCGGCCGCCGCGACCCGGTGAGCAGATGCGGCGTCCATGGCGAGCAGCACCGGGGCGGCTGTCGTGCGGCTGGGGGCGAGGCCGCCCGACGGCGAATCGGCGCCGTGGAGGGCGACCACCGCCCGCCGCGCCAGTACTTCTGCCTCCTCGGTCAACACATCCACCACATCGCCGGGACGGAGCAGCGACGTCACCGCGTCGTCCGACAGCCGGATCGGCACGAGGCGGGCATCGCGCATCCCGGTCAGGTCGGCAGGCAGATGCGAGGAGAGCAACCGCGTGTCGGTCAGCATCTCGCCGGCGCGGACACGTCCGGTCACCGTCCGCCCGACCGCCGGCGCCGCATCGGTCAGGACCCCGTCGGGGACGCTCGTGCCAGCGACCCTCCGCGGTTGCACGTCACCGGACTCGACGACCTGACCGGGCAACAGGTCGTGAGCGGCGACGAGGACCTCGACATCGCCGTCGGTGCGGGTGCCGGCAACCCCGACCACGACCGCGGCGACGACCAGGGCCGCCGCGGCGACGCGACGGACCAGGAGGTTGCGGGTCCAGCCCGGTCGCAGTGCGGACCCCAGCCGGTCGCGAAGGCGGGGGGCCAGCGAGGCACGGGATGGATGCGTCGACGCGGGAGGCATGGGGCGACGGTAGGTCCGTGCCCGGTGGTCGTCGGCTCTCGGTGCGGGGCTGTGGACAACCGCCGGGTTCGGTGGCTCTCCTGGGGATGCGTTCGCCGCCGGCAGCGGCGCGGCGGGCCGGGGTGCTGCGTGGGAGAATCGGTGGCGGTGTGCCGGGAAGTCTGGTCGGCCGTTGCCCGGTGCGGGCGGCGTCGAGATGATCTGTCTGTCCGACCAGAGGAGCAGGATGACCGACGAGACACCAGGTGGCGGCATCAGCCGGGCGACCCGCGCGCGGCGCTGGGCCGCGCTCGACACGACCAGCGGGGCATTGCTTCTCGTGGCCGCCACAGTCGCCGTCGTTTGGGCCAACTCCCCGTGGCGGGAGACCTACGACGCCCTGTTACACGTCGAGGTGGGACCCGAGTCGCTCCACCTGCACCTCTCGCTGGCGCACTGGGCGTCGGACGGATTGCTGGCGATCTTCTTCTTCGTCGTCGGAGTCGAACTGAAACACGAGTTCGTCGCCGGGAGCCTCCGGGACCTGAAACTCGCCGGCGTGCCGATCGCGGCGGCGGTGGGCGGGATGGTCATCCCCGCGCTCTGCTACGTCGTCGTGGTCGCGATCGGCGACCCCGAGGGGTTGCGCGGCTGGGCGATCCCGACCGCCACCGACATCGCCTTCGCCCTGGCGGTTCTCGCGATCTTCGGCCGCGGCCTGCCGCTTGCTCTCCGGACGTTCTTGCTGACGCTTGCCGTCGTCGACGATCTCCTCGGCATCATCGTCATCGCGACCTTCTACACCGATGAGATCGACTTCGTCATGCTGGCGGCCGCCCTTGCCGCGGTGGCCCTCTTCGCCGTGCTGGTGCGGCAGGCGTGGCGGTGGTGGCCGGTTCTCATCCCGGTCGCCGTCGTCGCGTGGGCCCTGATGCACGCCTCCGGGGTGCACGCGACCGTTGCCGGCGTGCTGCTCGGCTTCGTCGTGCCGGCCGTCGCGATCCGCGGCGAGAAGCAACCGCGCACCGAGCGGCTCGACGACGCGGTCCGCCCGTACTCGGCCGCGCTCGCCCTGCCGGTGTTCGCGTTCGCCGCCGCGGGGGTCACCGTCGTCGGCGGCGAGGAATCGATCGTGCAGCCGGTGTCGATCGGCATCGTCGTCGGTCTCGTCGTCGGCAAGCTCGTGGGTGTCCTCGGCTCGACGTGGCTGATGACGACGTTCACGCCACTGCGGTTGCCCGATTCGATCGGCATCCGCGACCTGCTGCCGGTGGGTCTGCTGACCGGCATCGGGTTCACGGTCGCATTGCTCATCGCCGAACTGAGCTTCGAGGGCGGCTCCGACGATCACGCCGCCGCGGCCAAGGCGGCCATCCTCGTCGGCTCGGTGGTCTCGGCGATCCTGGCCGCGATCCTGCTCCGCTGGGACGCCCGCCAAGTCCGTGATCCGGACATGAACCGCGACGACATCCCCGACATCGACAAGGACGTCATCGGGGGATGACCCCGCAGGTGGGAACCCGTCACACCCGTCGCTTAGCACTCGGAATGAGTGAGTGCCAAAGTCGGTTACACTGGTCAGCGTTTACTGACTTTTCGGAGGTTTCGGTGCCCACCTACTCGTATGCCTGCACGGAGTGCGACAACAAGTTCGACATCGTCCAGTCCTTCTCCGACGACTCGTTGACCGAGTGCCCGCAGTGCGCGGGTCGACTGCGCAAGCTGTTCAACTCGGTCGGCATCGTGTTCAAGGGAAGCGGCTTCTACCGCACGGACTCGCGTCCGGGATCGTCGTCGGACACCTCGACGTCGTCGTCCTCGTCGGACAGCTCGTCGTCGAGTTCCTCGTCGGACAGCTCGTCGAGCAGCACGAAGTCGGACACGTCGAGCTCGTCGTCGACCAAGAGCGAGACCAAGGCGGCGACGCCCGCCTGAGGGCGCCGCACCAACATCGGCAAGCAGAACCCGGGCCGGGTCGCCACGACACCGCCCGGGTTCTGCTGTACCCGTCGATCAGCCGAGCCGGCGGAACCCGTCTCCGGGTGTGAGCGTCCAGCCGACCGGCACGTCGTGGTCGCCGGACGGCAGTGAGTCGACGACCTCGTCGTCGTAGACCACACCGACGAGGTCTGCCGAGAGCCCGTGGAGGGTGCGGTCGTAGTACCCGGCGCCACGTCCGAGTCGCACCCCGCTCTTGTCGATGGCGAGCGCAGGTACGAGGATCACCGACGCCGCGCGGATCGCGGTCACGCCGACCCGGTCGGTCGACGGTTCGAGAAGCCCCCAGCGCCCGGAGGTCAACGAGTCCGGTCCCGTGTAGGGGGCCCAGTCCAACGGTGCGGGACCGCCCTCGGGAACCACCGGGACGAGCACCGAGACGCCGCGGTCGACGAGTGCGTCGAGCATCGAATTCGAGCCGGGTTCGTTGCCCACCGGGACATGGGCGGCAACCGTGACGTCGTACTCCAGACGAAACGGACAGGCATACATCCACTCGGCGAGTGCCGCCGCGGACCGGTCTCGCTCGGCCTCGGAGCGACGCGAGCGTCGCTCTTCGATCTCTTGTCGCAGTTGCTGTTTCAGCGTTGGCAAGACCCGACCGTCCTTCGCGTCGTCTCGACACCGGTGTCGTGTGCGCCCCGGCGGTGACAGCCCGGACGCCAGCACTGTATCCGACCGTCGGATCACGTGCGATGAGGTCCCGGTCACCGCCGTCTGTCCGGCCGACAATCGGCTCCTGTCCTAGGGTGGATTCATGAGTGCGACGGATAAATCTGGTTTCAGTGAGTACGACGGTGTACCCAACACTCCGCCGATCCCGCGTACCGCGGTCGTTCCGGCAGCCGGGTTGGGCACGAGGTTCCTTCCGGCGACCAAGACGGTTCCCAAAGAGCTGTTGCCGGTCGTCGACACCCCCGGCATCGAGCTCGTCGCCGAAGAGGCCAAGGCGGCCGGCGCCGACCGTCTGCTCATCGTGACCTCGCCGGGCAAGGACGGTGTGGTCGCCCACTTCGTCGAGGACCTCGTCCTGGAGAACACGCTCGCCACGCGCGGCAAGGAGTCGATGCTGGCCAAGGTGCGCAAGGCGCCGAACCTGCTCGAGGTCGCCTCGGTCGTGCAGGAGAAGCCGCTCGGCCTGGGACACGCGGTGGGTTGCGTCGAGAGCTATCTCGACGACGATGAGGACGCGATCGCGGTCCTGCTGCCCGACGACCTGGTGCTCCCCGGCGGCGTCCTCGAGGTCATGGCCCGCACACGTCAGCGCCGGGGTGGGTCGGTGCTGTGTGCCATCGAGGTCCCCGAGGAGCGGATCAGCGCCTACGGCGTCTTCGACGTCGAGCCGTTGCCCGATGCCAACAACCCCAACGTCATGCGCCTCAAGGGCATGGTCGAGAAGCCCGAACCCGAGGACGCGCCGTCGAACCTCGCCGCTGCGGGCCGCTACATCCTGGACCGCAAGATCTTCGACGCGCTGCGGCGTATCGAACCCGGGGCCGGCGGTGAACTCCAGCTCACCGACGCCATCGCGCTTCTCATCGAGGAGGGCGAGCCGGTTCACGTCGTCGTCCACCACGGCACCCGGCACGATCTCGGCAACCCCGGCGGTTACCTGAAGGCTGCGGTCGACTTCGCGCTCGATCGCGACGATTACGGTCCCGATCTGCGCGAGTGGCTCGAGAAGCGCCTCGCCGACAGCTGAGTCCGCGCCGCGATCGAGGAGTGCGTCCGCGCGCCTCGCACGCCGGGCCGGGACTGCTCGATAACGTTTCCGACGTGTTGTATCGAGTGCACGACGTGCCGACGGCTGTCGTCCGCGCGCTCCGGTGTGCTGACCGGTTGAGACGGGAAGAGCGGTGAGATGCGGTCTGTCGAGGATCATCTGACGCTGGTGACCGCGGCGGCGGTGGCGCCGCGACCGGTGCGCGTCGCGATCTCCGAGGCGCAGGGCCTGATGTGCGCCGAAGAGGTCGTCACCGAGCACCCGATGCCCGGATTCGATCAGGCGGCGATCGACGGCTACGCGGTGCGTGCGGTCGACGTGGGCCTGGCGGGGGTGCTCGCTCCCGAGGACCTCGAGGATTTCGACGCCAACGGCGCGGAGCTGGTCGACCTCGAAGCCGGCGAGCCGATGATCGTGTCGCTCCCGGTGGTCGGGGAGGTCGGCCCGGGCTCCCGTACGCCGACGCGACTGCAGCCTCGTCAGGCGGTGCGCGTCGAGACCGGGGCCCCGATGCCGACGCTCGCCGATGCGGTGGTTCCGCTGCGCTGGACCGACGGGGGCGATCAGAAGGTCAAGATCGGACACGGCGTGGAGAGCGGCAACTATGTCCGGCGGGTCGGCGACGACGTGCAGCCGGGCGACGTCGCGGTCCGCGCCGGATCGATCATCGGCCCGGCCCAGGTCGGGCTCCTCGCCGCCGTCGGCCAGGCGCGGGTGATGGTCCACCCCCGGCCTCGGTTGTCGGTCATCTCGGTCGGCAGCGAGCTCGTCGACATCGACCGCACACCCGGACCCGGTCAGATCTACGACGTCAACAGTTATGCGCTGGCCGCGGCCGCCCGGGACGCGGGGGCCGACGTCAACCGCGTCGGCATCGCCGAGCGCGATGCGTCGCGGATGCGGGAAGTCGTGGAGGCGCAGCTCATCCGCTCCGAGATCGTGGTGATCTGCGGTGCCGTCGGGGGCAGTGCGTCGACCGCCGTCGCCGACGCACTCGCCGATCTCGGCGACCTCGAGATCGTGCGGGTGGCGATGCATCCCGGATCGGTCCAGGGTTTCGGCCGCCTGGGACGCGACGAGGTTCCGACGTTCCTGCTCCCCGCCAATCCGGTGAGCGCACTGGTGACCTTCGAGGTGATGGTCCGCCCGCTCATCCGGATCGCGCTGGGCAAGCGGCAACCGATGCGGCGGATCATCAAGGCGCGCACCATCGGACCGATCGCATCGGTCCGCGGTCGCAAGGGTTATCTGCGCGGGCAGCTGATGCGCGACGAACGGTCGGGCGACTACCTCGTTCAGGTGCTCGGGGCGTCACCGACCGGGTCGTCGCACCTGCTCGCCGAACTGGCCGAGGCCAACTGTCTGATCATGGTCGACCCCGATGTCGAGGAGATGGGGACCGGCGACGAGGTGGAGGTTGCCTTCCTCGCGCAACGCGGGTGAGGCCGGACGTCGTGTGCGCTCACTCCCCGCTGGTTGAGTCGAGTCGAAGCCACCCGGCACGAGATGCAGGTCTCATGCCGGCGTCGGTGTGACAGCGCATAAACTTCTCCTCGTGTTCAGGTGGTTGAGCGGCAATCAGGGAAGCCCGGGCTGGCCGGCAACTCTCGGGCCGCTGCGCACCCGCACCGGCATGGTCACCCTGCGGCCCGTGAAGATGCGCGACGCCAAGACGTGGAGTGAGTTGCGGATCCGCAACCAGAACGCGCTGCTGCCGTGGGAACCGACCGGCGTGGGGAGCTGGGCCGAACGCCATCAGCCGGGGTCATGGCCGCCGCTGTTCGCGGTGCTGAAGTCCGAGGCGAAGCGTGGGGCGCTGCTGCCGTTCGTCATCGAACTCGACGGCCGCTACGTCGGACAGCTGACCGTGGGGAACATCCAGCGCGGCGCGGTGCGCACCGCATGGATCGGCTATTGGGTCGACTCGGACTTCGCCGGCAACGGCATCGCGACCGCCGCGGTGGCGCTCGGGGTCGACCACTGCTTCGGTGCCGTCGGCCTGCATCGGCTCGACGCGACGGTACAACCGGCCAATGAGGCGTCGCAGAAGGTGTTGACCAACATCGGATTCCGGCAAGAGGGCCTGTTGCTCCGCTACATGGACGTCAACAAGCGATGGCGTGACCACATGCTGTTCGCGCTCACGGCCGAGGAAGTGGCCGGCAGCGCGGCCGAGGCACTGGTCCGGGCCGGCCGCGCGTCGTTCCAGTGAGATCCGGCGATCTGCCCGCGCTGGTCGGTCAGTAGTCCGGAGCCGACACGTCGGCGCCTAGGCTCTCGTCCATGACCGAGCACATCGACGACCTGGAGATCGTGGTCCGCGGCCAAGCTCGCGGGCGCTACCGGCCCGAGCGCGGGATCATCCATCTCGTGGTCCGAGTGGAGGGTGCGGACAAACCGGCCGTCTACACGCGGGCGGTCGAGGTCCACGCCGACCTGACGAGGGCGCTCACCGACCACGAGTCGGCCGGCGGGGTTGCCCGCTGGTCCGCCGATTCGGTACGGGTGTACTCATACCGTCCGTACTCCGAGACCGGTGAGCGGCGAGAACCGGTATACAACACCCGTATCCGGATCGAAGCCGAGTTCGTCGACTTCGAGAAACTGTCGGAGTTCATCGATGTCTGGGCGTCGGTCGACGCCGTCGAGATCGGTGACATCGACTGGGATCTGCGCGACGAGACCCGGCGCGACCGCGAGCGAGAGTTGCGACGTGCCGCCGTCGACGACGCGATCCTCAAGGCGCAGGCCTATTCCGACGCGGTCGGGCGGGGGCCGGTCACACCGGTGCTCCTCTCCGATCCGGACATGGCCTCGCGGGTGCCGCCGTCACCGCGGCGGGCCATGCCGATGGCGGTTGCCGCGGGTCCGACGCCGTCGCCGTCGCTCGAACTGCGGACCGACGACATCGAGATCGCCGTCGCGGTGGACGCCCGTTTTCGAGCGCACTGACCGCGTCGGCGCCGGTGTTGCTGAGAGGCGCGTGTGAAACAGAGCCGATTCGCTCCCGCTCCGGCGCGTCTACCCGGGGGTGACGTTCCGCCGCCCTAGATTGTGAACTGGCCTCGTGTGACCAGAGTGAATGAAGGGAGAGTCGCATGCCCAACTCAGTATTGTGGGTCTGTCTCGTCGCGGTTTGGCTCTTCGTGCTGGTCCCGATGGTCATCAAAGGGCGTCCGCAGATCCTGAAGTCGACCGACGCGGCGCGCAAGACGCGACTGCTGCATCGCGGTGGGTCGCGGGCCACGACCGCATCGGGGAGCCGACGCCGGTCGTCCGCGCGACACCCACATGACCCGTCGTGGAAGTCCTCGCGCCGCAGCGCCACCGCGACCCTCGAGAAGGACGCCGACGTCGAGAACGAGGACGACGCGGACGAGTCCGAGTCCACGACCCGAGTGCGTCGGTCCGGCAGTGCGAAGGTCGAACAGCCGACGGTCGAAGCCGTGGACACCGACACCGACACCGTTGACGCAGCGGTCGAGGTCGCCGACGACGAGTCGGTGAACGGCGACGCCTCCGCGGATGCCGACGGGGACATCGCCGACGATGAGGCGGACAGCATCTCGGCCGCCGACGAGCACGACGACGCGGACGAGTTCGTGGACGTCGAGGATGCCGAGTACGAGGACGCCGACGACAGCGAAGACGAGGACGCCGCCGAGTACGACGATTCCGAGGACGCCGAGTACGAGGACGACTCGGACGACTCCGAATACGAGGACGCGACAGACGAACTCGACGAAGACGAGTACGACGACTACGCCCGTGGCTCGCGGCACACCGAGGCGCCGTCGGTGGTCGACGAGGACGATGCCGACGAGACCGAGCTCGACGAGATCGAGGACAGCCGTCCGGCGACCCGTTCGTCGAGCGGCCGGCGTTCCGGGCACAGCATCTACTCGTCGGAGACGGAGCGCGCGCTCAAGTATCGGGAACGTCAGCGGGTCACGCTGGGGTTGTTCGTTCTGGTGCTGCTGGCGATCGCGGCAGGTTTCGTCGTGGGAACGCCCGGCTGGGTGGCCACCGGCGTGCTCGGCCTGCTCCTGGTGGGTTACCTCGCCTACCTGCGTCGTGCGGTGAAGACCGAGCAGCAGATCCGGGCCCAGCGCCTGGCCCGTGCCAAGCGATCGGCGCGCGCCGAGGAGGAGCGTCGACGACGCGCAGCCTCGGTCCCGGAGTTCGCCGCCGCACCGCCCCCTCCGCGACTTCGGCGACCCGGTGGCGCAACGGTTCTCGAGATCGACGACGAGGATCCGGTGTTCGACCACATCCCGCCGTTCCAGCGTCGTCGCATGGACCGCGAAGACCTGCAGTACCGCCGCGTCGGCTGATCAGCGCAGACGCACTCCGCAACAACCTCGTTCAGCAGTAGGTATCGCTCACCGATACCTACTGCTGAACTGTTGCTGGGCCGAGGGTTTCGGCTACGTGGTCAGCGCCGGCTTGCCGTGCGAATCCAGCCACGCCTGACCGGCTTTCGCGGCCTTCGACAGCGCGAATCGTTCACCGAGATAGGTCGCCGGAGCGCCGATGACGGGGATGTAGGCGAGCATGCGGAACAGCGCCATCGGCTGCGGGCGCTTCTCGAATTCGTCGTCGACCGCGCGGAGCAACTTCGCCGCATCCCAGATCGCCGCGAACAGCGACCTCTCGCGTTCCTTGGGTTCGGACGGCAGGGACTTCCCGGACCCGGCGGTGACGTCCGGGTTCGTGAGGTCGCGCTTGCACAGCACCGACGCGAGCAGCTGGACCTGTCGCTTGCGGTCGGTGACCTCGTACTCGCGGGCGATCGCGACCAGCACCATGGCCTGATTGGCGAAGCCGAGATACGGGGTGATCGGCAATCGCTTCGCCCACACCCCGAATACCCCCGGGAACGCCACGGCACCGGTGTTCAGGGTGCCGATACGCGTCACCCACCAGCTCGCGCGCTTGTGCATCGACCGCTCGGACCAGCCCTTGGTGCCGGGCCATTCCGCGACGTCGAGCACCTTCGCCGCGGCGTGCTGGGCTTGCTGCAGACGCGACTCGGGATGGTCGTCGTCGTGGAAGGTGTGGCCCTTCAGCCCGAGCGGATCCCGCTCGGCGAGGGCATCGAGGACGGGGTTGATCACCCCGACCACATTGTCGAGAACTCCGGCCAACTGCTGATCAGACATCTTGGGCACGCGTCCAGCCTAGTGGCGGACCGGCCGTTTGGGATTCGACGACCCCGGGCTGATAAAGTGGCTCGCGGTTGGTCGCGAGACCTCCCGGGGCTATGGCGCAGTTGGTAGCGCGACTCGTTCGCATCGAGTAGGTCTGGGGTTCGATTCCCCATAGCTCCACACAGGTTGACTAAGTTCAAACTGCCCCGCCGTGACAGCTGGGCAGTTTTGTATTCGGGTCGGGCTCAAGGGTTCGCTGCTGGGGCGTGGGCGACGACGGTGGACGCGGACTCTGGATTACAGATCACCGATGTCGGTAGGGCACCAAGGAACTGGTCGAGCCCACCGCGGTGCCTTGCTGTAGGTGGTCGCGAGCCCGTCAAGTCGGTTCGCGATCGCGTCCAGGCTGGCTCGGATTCGGTCTTGTTCGGCCTCGTGCAGGTCCCAGCCGGATCTCGTCACCGTAGTGGGCCTGGACCAGCTTCGGGCCGTGCGGTTGTGCAATCGCATTCGGTGGTGACATAGCAGCTTGAAGCCGCCCACCACGCGTGATACCCGCTGGACTCCGTCACTAGGACAAGGATGCGAGCAGAGGTCGAGCTCTTCACAGGAGCGCACAGTAGACAAATCCCGGATCTTGGTCCCGCGCGTTCGGTTCTGACTCCCTGCAGACGCCCGACACGCCGCCATTCACTTCGAGATTCACGGTCTTACCCTCTCGGCAGCTAGCGTTGCACCTTACGGTGCCTCGGGAGGAGGACGATGACCGCCAGTTCTGGCTCCGGCGTTGAGCGTCCCTCACACACACGCACGCAGCATGCTCTCCGCCTTCTCGTGCTCCTCGACCAGACGGGCGAGGCCGCGGCCAACGGTGATCCGCCAGCCGCGGTGAAGGCCGTGCGCAGCGAGCTGCGCTTGCAGGCGATGGACTTCTGGATGCGCAACCCGGACTATTTGGCTGATGAGATCATCTCGCAAGTCGAGGCGGGAGAGCTGACCGACTCGTATCTTCAGATCGCGCGAGGGCTGCTGGAGGACCCCGAGCCCGATCTGCACTACTACCCGATGCCGCGGTGGTTCTACGGTGCGTACGAGGCGATCGATGACGCGATGGCCCTGCTGGAGACGTACGGGTTGGCGACGTTCCGGCGGTCTGGTGAGCCCGGGACGAAGAGCCATCGCAATCAGCTGTTCTTGACTGCGGCTGGCGCGGACGCTGTGGCGGAGTTGGCAGTCGACGCGGTGCTGGGTTGGTACGCCCGGCAGGCCGCGTTGGTGGCGCTGGTTGCTGGTGAGACGGTCGGTAGCAAGTTGAAGGAACGTCAGTACGAGCAGGCGACATATGCCGGCACAGAGCTGGGTTTGAACATCGCGCCGATCGCTGAGCATGTCCGGAAGCGTCTGCATGGTCATACCACCGCAACAGCGGGTGGATCTGGAGGTGGCGTGTGAGTTCGCTTGCTGAGGAGATCGTCAAGGTCCTCGGCCGTCGGCGCAAGGAGAATCGGCTGGAGATCACTTCCGGGGAGGTGGACAGCATCCTTGGAGACCTGGGTATCCCCACGTCGGCGTCAAAGGGCGTGCCAGTTCATCTCCGAGTGGCGCGGGTGTCCTTCCGGGGGACCAAGCGTCTGGACCCGTCGCATCCAGATGCCGAGGGTTGTGAGTTAGAGGAGATGGACGCCGGCGATGGAGACTTGCTTCTGGACGTCGATGCGGACGCTGCAGCCGCATCGACGGACGCCGAGACCTCGGAGATGCCGACTGATGATGGTGAGGACCGGGACACTGACGTCGAGTATGAGGAGCCAGTAGTACGTGCCCTGGTCCCGTTTGACTTCGCGTGGCAACCGATCGATGGAGTGAACGGTGTCGGGTCGGGCAGCAACTTGCGCGGCAAGTCGAGCATCGTGAATGTTTTGCTGTGGTCGCTCTCTGGCCGGTGTGCGGAGTTCTCGGTTGCGGTGAAGCGGTGGATCGAGCACGTTGAGGTCGACTGGGTCGTCGGCGCTGAGACGCTGCGGGTTGCCTTCGACGCCGACAACGGTGAGGTCAGCACGGGAACCGTGACGGTTGTCGAGGACGATAAGACCGTTGGCACACTCCTCGTTTCGTTCGACAACGAGTCGTTTGAAGACGCGATGAGTTCGGTCATGTTGAACCGCCTTCGCTTGGAAGCATTCGCAGTATCGCAGTCGGGAAAACCTGTGACGCACAGGTGGCCGTCGTATGTGAACGCGCTTTGGGTGCGGCCGAAGCACCTGAAGTCAATTATCGGCAAAGAGGCGACCCTCAGCGTCCGACTGATGCAGATGTTCATCGGAACGGACTGGGTTCCGGTGCTGGCGACCGCTGCAACGGTCGCTGGGACGTTGGAGGCTCAGCAGAGGGTTGCGCAAGAGCGGACGAAGACCGCGACCGAGGCCATGGAGACTTCCAGGGGCGAAGCGTTGAGGACTGTGGAAGCGGTCAAAGCGAAAATTGCTGCGCTCCCCGCCGGCGTGCCAGATCCCGCGAAGCTGGCTGAGGCGAACGCCAAGATCAGCGACCTGGTGCGCCAAATGCACACTCTGGAGACGCAGCTGCTGGACCGGGCTGTGGTCGCCGACACCGTGCGGCAGCAGCTGAAGGCTGCGAAGGCGCGACATCACACCGAGTACGAGCATGCCTTGTTGTCAAAGTTCTTCCACCAGATGGAGCCGACGGTGTGCCCGCGTTGCACCGCGGCGGTAACCAATGAACGCCGTATTGCAGAGCCGGACGAGCATAAGTGCTCGGTGTGCACCAGCGACCTGAATTTGGAGGCGCTTGAGGTGAACGTCGTGGTCGCGAACTCCGTCGACGCCGGTGTCGCCACCGCTCTGGTCGAGTCCACGGCCGCTTCCGTCGGCGAGGACGGGGACGAGACGCCGACGAGTGAGACCGAGGCGCTTGAGCAGGCGCGCGTCGATGTCGAGAACGTGATGGCGGGTCTGCGTGACCAGATCAATTCGCTGCAGGCCACTCACGACGAACTCGTCGCGGAGACTGACCTGGATGCTTCACTGTTGACGGCCGTAGAGGACCGTCGGCTACTGGACATCGAGTTGGCGCGGGCTGAGGGCGCCGCCGACGCTCTGGCTGAGCCGGTCGCGCCGGTGGCCTCATCTCCGGTTGATTCGGTGCAGCTGGCTGTCGCCGACGCCGCGCAGAGGGTTCTCAGCGAGTGGGTAAAGGGCCACCAGGACCCGCTGCTCGCAAAGATCTCAGCCGAGATCGGGCGCCTTGTCGTGAATTTTGGGGCGGATAGCTTGAGCAATATCAGGCTTGACGGGGCCGCGAACATGACGTTGCGACAGAACGGAGACCCGTCCACGTACGGCGCGGTGTCTCCCGGCGAGCAGCTGCGGTTGAAGATCGCCACGGTGATAGCGCTCATCAAGCACGGGTACGCCGAGAGTATTGGTCGGCATCCAGGGTTCCTGCTTCTGGACTCGCCAGCGGCGGAGGAGATGCCTGATGGGGACCTGGCGACCATGGTCTCGGCGCTGCTGGAAGTTTCAGAAGAGGCGCCGATGCAGATCATCGTCGCTACTCGGAGCACTAGTCCGCTCGTGGAACTCCTGCCCGAGGAGAACCGGCTCATCGCCGAAGGTGGCGCCTTTGTGTGGTGAGGCCGACTCTTTTGAACTGCCGGTAGCCCGAGCAATTTTCAGATGAACGCCAGGGTCAGGAGGAGACCAGATGAGCGAGACTGGCGCCGTATCGCTCGCCGATGCTGTCTTGAGAATGGCGCAGGAGACCCGCGGCAAACCGTTCCCACATTCCGCAGTTGCCGACCTTGGGGGATGGGCGCGGATCGCTTCGGACGCCGCGACCCTAACCGGTCAACCAGTACTTCCACTCGTTGCCACCCTGGTCGCTAGGGATGCCCAGCCCGGCGACATTAACGCGGCCGCAGCCGCGACAGCTCTCGCGGATGCCGTCGTCGCGACCGCCCAGCCGTCGCTCCTTCGGGACTCGCTCGACGCGCTCTTGGACAGTGCTGCCGTTACCCAGGTCGTCGGCGTCAAGCTCGTCGCAGGCCTCGAGCCCGTGGTCGCAGGCTTCCTCACCCGCGAGGATCCGGTGGCCTCCGCGGACCTGGCATCGGCCGACGCGCTCGAAGCCATGACCCGTCTCGTCGCAGCCGGGCACGGATCGCACTTCTCGCTGCTGGCACTGCTGCAGAAGTTCACCGCTCCAACGGTCGCCCCGATGTCGCGCGCAGTGATCCGCTCGGTGAGCACCGCCATTGATATCTGGCCAGAAGCAGATTCATTGGTCGACGTCGTCAGGGCCCTCGGTGGTGTAGACGCGGTGAACGGCGCCGACCCAGCGCTCGCGGCTGATGTTGAGTCAGATGCTGCATGGGTTCTTGCGATGGCTTCTCTGCTCCGCGCTTTACGCGCCGCCTCGATACAGGAGATGAGACCGCACCTCGAAGACGCAGCCAGGTTCTTCGGAGTAGCCGCCGACGCTCACCAACGGCCCGATGCCATCCCGATGCGCAGCATTGTCGAAGCTCTCCGCGAACTCGCGAACGGTGTTGTCTCTAGTGACGCGATGGGCGCGATGGCCACAGCCCCGCTTTCGTCGGACACGCTCGCTGTTGTCCGCAAGCAGATAATGAGGTTCAGTGTCGAGTCCAGCGGTCTTGATCACTGGTACGGCGACAACAAACGTGCGGCTCTCACCGCCTGGGCTGCACTTGCCGATGACCTCGAACAAATGGGCGGTCAACTCGAAAAGGACGGTTTCTATCAAGCCGAAGTCGTCGTCCGTGACCTCCTCACCATTTATGTCAGCGCAAGGACATTCCGCGTCGGCACCCGCTGTGCCGACATCGTGGGCGTTCAGGACCTGGTCCAGCCTGTCATCGACGGGGGCTTCGCCAGCAACGCTAGCCATCTGAGCAACCTAGAGGAGTACGCCGCTGATCTTGCTTCTCGAGGTGAGGGCGGGCTTAATGACGAGGAAGAGGCTCAGCTTCACGCCGCTCGCAGCATCGTTGTGATTGCCCGACGCGTAGCGAAGGGAGGTGAGGCGCAGGGAAAAGTCCGAGGCGGCGCCCCGTTCGCGCCGCTACCCCCTGTACTTGGCCGTTTGGTTCCCCCCGGTTCGCCTGACGAAGATCTGCTCGGACAGATCTCACCTGCGACAATCGCCGCCCTAGAGCAGAGGCTAGACCACGTCGCTGCGGGACGCTCACACTTGAACCTCGCACAGCGGGAGCTGTTCGATGAGCTCCGCGAAGCGCTTTCGACCAGCCCGGACTACAAAGACGAGGTCGCGCCGGTCGTCGACCAAGTTCTACTGCTCATCGTGAACTTCGTAGCCAGCAGAACCGGATCTTCAGCCGGCCACTACGGATATCTGTTCGACGCCACGGCAAACGAAGACAAGATTCATGAAGATCTACACAACTACCTGGTCGGCACCCTCGGCAGTCGCGCCGAATACGAGGTCTCACACGTTGGGGGAGGACGGGTCGATATCCGGCTGAAGTTCGATACCTTCGCCCTCCACATCGAGACAAAGGTAGACGACACCAAACTCCCGATGGGTGATCGGACGGCGTATCTGAAGCAGGCAGCGACCTACCAGGGCAATGACATCCGCATCGGGTTTCTCATCGCGCTGCGACACAAGGCGTTTGACCCCACCGGTCCGCCGCCGCACATCAAGGCACTGATCGGGCACACAGCGTTCGACATCGACTCAGACCCGGAGCCGCGCCACATCATCCACGTTGCTGTGCCGGGAAGTCGGACCAACCCCTCCAACTCCAAGTAGCCAGCTCAAGACGGCCGCGACAGACTACGTGGAACTGGCTTGGTTGAACCCAGCGCCGATTCGGTGAACCTATCTACCCTCATTCAGTTCTGCTACGAAGCCGGGGTCTTGAGTTCGTAAGAGCGGGCCTATCCGTCTTTCCGCATCTTCTACAAGGTGCTCGACCGACTCCAAGAGGGGCTCAACCTGTTCGCGTTCCGAAAGAGCGCCCTCGCCGTAGCGAGCCGAAGGACGCAGCCCGTTGAGCGCGCGGAGCGTGTCGTGCGCCGTGGCGACGGTATTGCCCAGACCCACGTGGACCTTGGTCCAATGCAGTCGGGCGGAATGCGTGTTGCGGCGGCCACCAGACGTCGGAGCATCCGTCTCGAAAGAATGCGTACGCGCCGTGACAGCCAGTTCCGCTGCGGCCATTGCGTTCTCGATAGCAGGTCCCAAACGACCAGCAACGAGTGCATCTCGGGCGGTGGCAACGTACTCGCGAGCTAGCGCGATGAGGCGCAGACTTCGTCCACGATTACGAATGAAATCGAACCGCGCGTACTGTCGTCCATCGGGTAGTACGGCGAGGACAACCCACCCGGCGTCGGGATCGACATCGAGGGGCTCGAGCGCCTCGATGGAGTCCAGGTTATCTGCAGTGACGGGATCGCCCGGCTTCACCGCAGAGTTCACCCGGGCGCGGGCGACGAGTTGGCACTCCTCGTTCAGTCGGATCTCCACCGGCTTCCCGGGGCTAAGGATGGCCAACGCCGTATGTATCGGTCCAGTGACTTCGAGGCCGCCTCGGCGTTCAATCTCTGGCTCCCAGAACATCTCCTGCATTGACGTGAGAACCCTCTCAGAGAACTCTGGCTCCGGGCCGCGGGCAGCCTGATCCGCCACCGGGCCACTGTGTTTATGCTGGTTCGGTCGATTTATTGTCAAAGTCTGTCTCTTCGCCCAGCCGGCCGCGCGACGGCAAGGGTTGCGTTCATCGCACTCGTCCGTGGCAGTCTCGCATCACGACCCCTCAACCAGTAGATGGCTCCTCACCGTTCCTTCCGCGAAGCCGAGCTGCGTTCAATCGGGGCTCCGCGCCCATGTACTTGCGAACCTCCACATCGGCCTCGGCGCGCGGTGTTGCGTCCGCGCAGCCGGGCACGCTCGCGCGAAGTAGCGACGTTAACCGTTGTCGACCCACGCCGTAGTCAACGGCGATCTTTCGCAGCGGGACAGTTTGGCAGCGAGCTTTCGCTGCGACTAGGCAGCCTCGCTGCTCGGGCCTGGTAGCGGGTGTCGGGTTCCTCACGATACTGGGAAGCCTCTTGATCCTCTACCGAATGTCGTTGTGCGCCGCGGTACCGCGAACCCAAGAACGGCACAAGGTTCGATAGTCCTCCCCTCAGGCCCACAAGTTTCGACGACGAACCACCCTGCGGGCCCATCGGCCGGCAGGGTTTTTCGTTGGTGCGGCCGGCCCTGCGGCTTCGGCGCATGGGTTCTCCGTGCTGAGCGTCGGCGGTGGTCCTCGCCGTCGGGCACGTGCCGGCGGCGCTGCGTATCGCCCGCGAGGTCAGCGACGCGCGCTGACCAGGCCGGTCCGCACGACACGGACTCGTCGTCGCGGCGGTGCGCCCGTGACGGGTGCCGGGAGTACACTTCAGGCAACTGGATCGAACATCTGACAGACCCCTGTCGGCGTCGCCGGTGTCGAATGGTCACTCTTCGCGTGACCAAGTCAGGTGGCAACGGTGATGATCGGTTCACGTGTCGTGAGCATCCGCCCGCAAGGGCTCGCGTACACCGGAGATCGGCGATGAAGCCGCTGCTCGGCCCGCCCCGGGTCCGGTTCGGCCTGGATCCCGCCGCCGCGATCAACGGGGCCTGGTACCCGTACACCTTGCGCCTCGCCGAGGAACTGCCGGGCATGCTCGCGGCCGCTCGCCCTCAGATCGGCGAGGTCAGCGGAATCGACGTGAACTGGAGCAGCTTCCGCCGCCTTCCGGGCCTCGATTCACCGGACTCGCCGGAGATGCCGCCGCTGATGACACTCACGTGCGGAAGCAATACCGTGATGCTCCTGGTCATCCCGCCGCGGACGGCGTCGTCGCTGGCGGCCATCCTCTTACGGCAGGCAAGCGACACCGCCGCGCCGGGCGGTCAGTGCCACTCGCTCGAGTATCGACGTGCCGAGCGCATCTTGGTCCGTGCGGGTAGCCACGCGGCCCCAGCCGTCCGCTGAACCGCGTCGAAGGGCAACGCCCGTCGCGCTGACTTCGACACCCGCTGCCGAGCGGCCCGGTGTAAATTTCGCTCATGACCGCCGCGATGCTGACGTTCGCCGGGACGTTGCTCGTGGCGGTGATCGGTGCAGTCATCGCACGACTCGACGCCAACGACCGGCATCAGAAGCTCGCGCAGAAGGTCGACATCCTGGCCAAGCTGCCGCATGACTCACCGGCACATGCACGGATGAGCGGCATCGTCGTCGACGCCATCGACGAACTCGGTGAGTACGAGCACCGACGGCGGAGCGCGGTCTTCCAACGTCGGGCTCTGACGATGGCATTTCTCGCCTGGCTCGTGGTGGTCGGCCTGCGCATAGCGGCCGAGCAGTTCGACGTCGGGCACTACGAGCAGATCATGCACTATGCCGCGGTCACGCTTCTCGTGCTGGGTTTCGTACTCGTGTTCGCCTCGGCGGTCGCGACCATCCGCGACATTCGGCATCGCGACGAAGAACCCTCGTCGTGAGCTGAGTGGCGTGCCGCGGGTGTGCCCCTCCCCGCACCACGATCGAACTCGCCCGACGGGTCCACCCAAACGCACGTCCCGGCCTGAGACGGTTTGTTAGCTTTCGTCCATGAGATCGCCGAGGATCCTGTGGGGCCTGGTCGTCGCCGTCATCGGGGTGCTGGTGGTGTCCGTGGCACCGGCCCGTGCCGACACGCTGCCGGTCACCTACAACTTCCTGGCCGGCATCCCGAATGAACTGACCGACCCGGGCGGCTCGTTACCCGGCTCGAATGACTGGGACTGCCGGCCGTCCGCACGCCATCCCAATCCGGTCATCCTGGTCCACGGGACGGGCGGGTCGCAGCAGACCAACTGGGGAACCTATGTCCCCCTGCTGAAGAACGAGGGCTACTGCGTGTTCGCGCTGACCTATGGTGCGGTCACAGGTGCGCCGTGGCCGATCAGCGCGATCGGCGGTATGGGCGAGATGACGCGGAGTGCTGCCCAGTTCGGTGCCTTCGTGGACAGAGTTCGCCGGGCCACCGGGGCGACCCAGGTCGACATCGTGGGCCACTCCCAGGGCACCGTGGTGCCCGCGTACTACGCGAAGTACCTCGGCGGACGGAATGCCATCGACAACTACGTGTCGCTGGCGCCGGCGTGGCGGGGTTCCGGCGTCGGCGGAAACGACGTGATCATGCCGATCGTCCGGTCCCTCGGACTACGGCCCGAGCAGGTGCCGTTCTGCCAGGCCTGTGCCCAGCTGGACCCCGGTGCCCACGTGCTGCGCAAGATCGCCGCCGGTGGCTTCTATCTGCCGTCGATCCGGTACACCAACATCGCCACGCGGTACGACGAGCTCGTCGTGCCATACACTCTCGGGTTGCCGCCGGGCGGCCCGAATGTACGCAACATCGTTGTGCAGGACGGGTGTTCGGTCGACTACACCGAGCACGCGGGGATCGCGGGGTCGCGCCGCGCGGCATTCTTCGTGCTCAACGCGCTCGACCCGGAAAATCCGCGACCGGTTCCGTGTGATCGTGCGGCACCCATCACCGGGAGTCCGTTCTGAGCACGTACCGGCGACGTTCCGGTGGCGGGCCCAGGCGAGTGCGTGTCGTGGCCATCGCGGCGGCCGCGACGCTCATCGCGATCTGCGGACTCGGCGGCGTCGGGGCGGCGTCGGCGAGCGTGCCATCGCTCGGTTCTGCCTTCGAATTCGGGGTCGCCCAATCGGGTTTCCAGTCCGAAGGGTACAACCGGGACTCGAACTGGGTGCGTTATGGCGATCAGGGCCGGGTCGCCCATCGCGTCGGCAATGCCGTCGACTTCACTCATCGCTACGCCGAGGACATCGCTCGTGCCGAGAGTCTCGGGGTGGGTATCTACCGGACCTCGGTCGAGTGGTCGCGGGTGGAGCCGTCGCGAGGCCGGGACGATCCGGCCGGCTGGGCGTTCTACGACCGGGTGATCCGGGCGGTCGTCGACGCCGGGATGCGACCCATGATCACCCTCAACCACTGGGTGCATCCGGGCTGGGCGGTCGATCTCGGCGGCTGGAACCGCCCGCAGATGTCTGCCGACCTCGTGCGGTTCGCCGAGCGTGTGGTGGACCGGTACTCGTGGGCCGACCCGCTGTGGATCACCTTCAACGAGCCCACCGAATACGTTCGGCGCGAACTGATGTACGGGGGAGTGGCACCACGGAACGTGGGGCTCATGGCGGACGGGATCGTGACGGCGCACCGGGCGATCTACCGTCACATCCATCGTGTCCAGCCCGGCGCCCAGGTGTCGTCGAACATGGCCTACTACCCGATCGCCGGCGTCCAGACGTGGGTCGAATCGGTGTTCCCGCAACGTATGCGGGACACCGTCGATTTCGTGGGTGTCGACCACTACTACTCCTTCTCGGTCACCGACGCTTCGGTCGCCAACGGTGCGGCGGGCGAGTTCTGGAAGAGTTCGCAGGCGCCGGAGAGCATCTACTACGTGCTTCGTCATGTGGCTGAACAGTTCCCGGGTGAGCAGATCCGGGTGATCGAGAACGGTCTGGCCACCGACCCGCGGGGTCGGCGGCCAGACGGTTATCGCCGCGCCGACCACCTGCGCGACACCGTGTACTGGCTGCAGCGCGCGCGTCAGGACGGCATCGACGTGGTGTCCTACAACTACTGGAGTCTCACCGACAACTACGAGTGGGGCGACTTCGATTCACGTTTCGGCCTGTACACCGTCGACGCGCAACGCGATCCGAGTCTGACCCGTCACCCGACCGACGCGGTCGCCGCCTACCGTGAGATCACCCGTGACAGCGGCGTGCGCAGCGGTTATCGTCCGACGCGGCTGCCGGTGGCGTGTTCGCTGGTCGCCGTGCCGGACAGCTGTACGAGCCCGGCCATCGTCCGGTGACATTTCCCGACCCGGACGTCAGGCGACGCCGAGTGCTCGCAATCCCGCCGCGGTGGCGGCGGCGAGGATGACCACGACGGCGAGGGGCGCTTTCAGCAGCGCCGCGATCACCCCGACCGTCACGCCCGCGGGCCGCGCCCATCCGGCGAAGTCGTGGTCGATGAAGAACGTACCGGTCAGCGCGACGGCGACGAGCAGGACGACCGTCGCCCGGTCCATCAGCTTCTCGGTCGCCTCCGACACCGAGATCCGGTTCCGCAGAACAGGTCCGGCCGCGCGCATCGCGTAGGTGCCGACCGCGAGCAGCGTGATGCCGACGGCCAGCGAGATCCCGGCGTTCATCGCCTACTCCGAACATTGTTGTGCCCGAGCATGTCCCGGGCTGAGGCGCCTTCCTCGGCGGCGTCGGTTCCCGTGCCGGCGGTTTCCGGTGCGCGCAGAGACGCTTCGCGAGACCGGCGGACTGTCTCCAGGGCGGCGAACCCTCCGAGCGCACCGATGATCGGCAATCCTGCGGGAAGGAAAGGCGTCGACGCCACGGCCACCGCGGCGCCGACGGTCACCGCCGCCCAGGTCGCGCCGTCGCGAAGGGCCGGGATGGCCAGTGCGGCGAGCAGGGCGGGGAACGCGGCGTCGAGGCCGAGCTTCGCCGGATCGGCCACGACGCCGCCGATGGTGGCGCCCAACGCCGCACCGGCCGGCCACGCGACGAGAACCCCCAGTCCGCACAACAGGAAGGCGGCGCGTGCACGACGCGGGTCGGATTCGGCGGTCGCCAGGGCGGCCGTCTCGTCGTTGATGAGGTGGGCGCCCAGGAGGATCTCGGGGGTGCCGCGCAGGTGCTTTCCCACGGCTAGGCCGTATCCGAAGTTGCGCGTGTTGACCAGCAAGCCCGCCAGCGCCGCCAGGATCGGCACCCCGCCGGCGGCCAGGATGCCGACGAAGACGAACTCCGACGACCCGGCGAGCACCACCGTGGCGACCAGCACGATCTGCCAGAGAGCAAGACCCGCGCCGTGCGCAGCCACCCCGTACGACGTGCCGATGACGAGGACCGACAGAGACATCACCACGACGGCGCGCAGGGTCGCCGTGTCGAGTGTTCTCCAAGCCGAACGCATGACTATCATAGTGAACAGTAGTTGTGTGTTCGTCAAGATGGACGATCGGACGGTTTGATGAACGAAGCACGATCGGTGAACCCGAAAGAACTCGTCGCCGCGTCGTTGAAACGGGAACGCACACGGGCCGGTCTGTCCCTGACCGAACTCGCGCGTCGTGCCGGCATCGGGAAGTCGACGCTGTCCCAGCTCGAATCGGGGGAGGGGAACCCGAGCGTGGAGACGCTGTGGGCCCTCTCGACGGCGTTGGGGGTGCAGTTCTCGGCGCTGCTGGACTCGCCGACGCCGACCGTCGAGGTCATCCGTTTCGGTGAGGGGCCGGTGATCCCGGCCGCGGATGCCGACTACTCGGCCACACTGCTGTCCACCGCGGCGCCGGGATCGAGGCGCGACTTGTACGTCATCCGGGCGGAGCCGGGCAAACCCAGGGTGTCGGCACCGCACGCTCGCGGAATGATCGAGCACGTCGTGATCAGTTGCGGCCGTGCGCGTCTCGGCCCCACCGCCGCCGCCGAGGTTCTATCGGCCGGCGACTACATCTCTTACCCCGGCGACGTCGAGCACGTCTTCGACGCACTCGAACCCGGCACCGTCGCGGTCATGCTGAACGAGGCGTTCTGACAACTGTGTTGTCGTGTAGGGGTTTCGATGGCGTGCCGTGGTCGCGCAGTCCGGGGCCGTCGCCCACGGTTCCAAACGCGACCTGCATCACAGCGATTCGCGGTATCGATTACCGCCGCGTACTGTTGCTGAAAGTGATGCGCCCGTACTGGCCGCGTCTAGCGTCGTAGAACGCCTCTCTCGCAGGTTGGAGATTCCGACACCGGTCGGCCACCTGCCATTGACTTCATACGGCGAACGAGCTCGCGCACCCGCGTGTTCGCCATCGGCACCGCCCTCGCACGTCAGTCGTGCTGTTCGCGTGCCAAGCACAGGAAGACACCTGCACACCACATGACTGCTGTACTCGAAAACCCGACGACCACCTCTTCCGACGCCGCTGCGGTGTCTCCGGGAGTGTCGTTCGAATCGCTCGGTGTTCCAGCCGAACTCGTCAAGGTTCTCGCCTCGCAGGGCAAGACCGACGCCTTTCCGATCCAGGCAGACACCCTGCCGGACACCCTCGACGGCAAGGATGTCCTGGGCCGCGGCAAGACCGGCTCCGGCAAGACCCTCGCCTTCTCCATCCCTCTCGTCGCCGGTCTGGCCGAGATGCAGGTCAAGCGTTACGTGGGAGCACCCACCGGCCTGATCCTGGCGCCGACGCGTGAACTCGCGACCCAGATCGCCGCCGTCGTCGAACCTCTCGCCGCGTCCGTGGGGCTCACCGTCACCACCGTCTTCGGCGGGGTCAAGCAGACCCGCCAGGAGCAGGCGTTCCGCCGCGGTGTCGACATCGTCGTCGCCTGCCCCGGACGCCTCGAGGACCTGATGCGCCAGGGCATCGTCCGTCTGGACGAGGTCGAGATCACCGTGATCGACGAGGCCGACCACATGGCCGACCTCGGCTTCCTGCCGGTCGTGACCAAGATCCTGGCCGCGACTCCCGCAGGCGGCCAGCGGATGCTGTTCTCGGCCACGCTGGACAACGGCGTCGACAAGCTCGCCAAGCGCTTCCTCGACAACCCGGTGTTGCATTCGGTCGATTCGGCGGAGTCGCCGGTCGCCGCGATGACCCACCACGTCTTCGAGGTCTCCTCGTCGGACAAGCAGGATCTCGTCACCGAACTCGCCTCCGGCACCGGTCGCCGCATCCTGTTCATGCGCACCAAGCACCAGGCCAAGAAGCTCGCCAAGAAGCTGACCGAGTCCGGCATCCCCGCCGTCGACCTGCACGGCAACCTCAGCCAGGCGCAGCGTGACCGCAACCTCGCCGCATTCGGTCAGGGTGACATCCGGGTCCTCGTCGCCACCGACGTCGCCGCCCGCGGCGTACACGTCGACGGCATCGAACTCGTCGTGCACGTCGACCCGCCGGCCGAGCACAAGGCATACCTGCATCGCTCGGGCCGTACGGCTCGCGCCGGGTCGGCCGGCGACGTGGTCACCGTCTGTCTGCACGAGCAGCGTCGCGAGGTCGCGCAGCTGCTGCGCAAGGCCAAGATCAAGGTGACCCCCGTCTCCGTGGCCGCCACATCGGCTGCCGTCGACGAACTCGTCGGCGAGCGCGCGCCCCGCGTGTCCGCTGCGGCACGCGCCGCGGCAGAGGCCGCTCGTGGCGGCTCAGCTCAGGGTGGCGGCTCGCAGGGCGGTCGCTCCCAGGGTGGCCGGTCACAGGGGAGTCGACGCGGTGGCCGTGGCCGAGGCCAGGGCGGTAACGGCGGCGCCCGCGGTGAGAACCGGAGCGCCGGTGGCAGTGACTCACGCGGCACACGCGGCGAGGGCCGCGGCCGCCCGGTCCGGAGTGACTCACGCGCGGGCGGTTCGCGCTCGTCGGAAGCACGGACAGGCGGACAGGGTCGAGGCGCGGGACACTCGCGTGCCGGCGACCAGCCGCGAGCAACCGGCCGCGGGCAGGGACGCCGCGTGAGCCGCCCGGCCGGTTCGCCTGCCGGTCGCTGACCGGGGCGTCAGCCGCGACAATCGAACAACGATGCTCGCCGTAGGGCGAGCGCAGCGAGCCCTCTGTGTCCCCCGAGGTGCGAGCGCAGCGAGCCCTCTGTGTCCCCCGAGGTGCGAGCGCAGCGAGCCTCGAGGGGCGGCGACTTCGGTTGCCGCCCTTCGAGGCTCGTCGCTTTCGCTCCTCGCACCTCAGGGAGCGGGGAGGGCTCGTCGCTTTCGCTCCTCGCACCTCAGGGAGCGGGGAGTGCTCGCCGCTTGTTCGGGCCGGCCGATCAGGCCGGCAGGAACCGCTGGGCCAGCCGCGAGGCGAGCCACGGCCGGGCGCCCCAGGCGATCCCCTTGCCGGTGAGGCCTATCCAGCCCGGTGACACGCGGCCGTAGCCGGCGAGCAGGGCCGTGGCGGGGTCGACGCTGATGTGGACGTCGGGGCGGCGTGGATCCGGCGGATCGATCTGCAGCTCACCGTCGGTGAACTCGTAGATGTGGCGTTCGCCGCACCCGCGCAGCCGGATGTCGTAGGTGCCGGAGTGCCCGGCGGCGTTCACGGGATCGACCCAGCTCGGCAGGATGTGCTGGCGGGCACGAATGACCATCATGACCACTTCGGGCTCGACCCACCAGCGGGCGCCGACCGCTCGGGCGATGTCGTGGGCGTGCACCACGAACTCGCCGATCAGCAGCCCCAGGGCGGCGTCGGCCCGGATGAGGCGGTCGCCGTCGAAGTGCATCTTGGGGACCTGGGCGTGAAAGTGCGACACCTCGTCGACGAGTTCATGCAGGTCGTCGGTCAGTCGACGGCACAGCTGCCGCACGTCCCGGGTGGGCAGGTTGGCGATCTGTTTGGCGTTGAAGTCGGGCAGGTCGACGGCCGACGAGCACCATTCACCCTCGCCGCGGGCGAGTTCGAGGAAGCGCGACGGTGCCACCGCGACGTGACCGACGCAATCGGTCAGTGTCCAGCCGGGGACATCGGCGAGCCGGGTGTCGGGGTCGTCGACCCCGAGCACGAGATCGATGAAGCGATCCCCAGTCGTGAGCGCGGCGTCGATGTAGTCAAACCTCGAGAACATCCCCGTCGCGCGTGGTTCCTCCCCCCACATGGGGCACGAGACTACCCCGGCCCGTTGCGACGTGCGACACATTCCTTTCCAACACGCCGAACTGTGGACAGATGTGCAACGTGCGCAACATTATTCACAAATGCGCACAATGATTCTCACTCGCAAGTCCGCGCCGGGACGATTCTCATTCGCGTGACCGCGCCGGGACGGCTTCGCCGAGTCGGACGCAGATGACGCCGAGCACGATGAGCAGGCCGCCGGCGAGTTGGATCGGTGCCGGCAACTCGTCGAGAACCAGCCAGGCGAAGACCACCGCGAACAGCACCTCGGACAGCGCGACGAAGGACATCACGCGGGCGCCGAGAAGACGGCCACCCGCGATGCCGAACCCGTAGGCCATGGCTGCCGAGACCACACCGAGCAAGACCAGCGGCACCCACCAGGCCACCTCGAGCTCTCCGACGCGAACCGGAACGGTCGTCGTGCTCATCGGCAGGAGCCCGGTCAGTCCGGCGCCGACCAGGGCCAGCGCCCCGATCAGCAGGCCGCCGGCGGCGAGGCTGAGCGGGGGCCAGCCCGTGCGGTCATCGGCCGAGATCACGAAGTAGGCCGCTGCCCCCACCATCGCCGCGAGCGCCCACAGCACCCCGACAGCACTGATCGGGACGTCCCCGGTCAGGTCGAGGACGAGGGCCAGTCCACCGATGGCGAGCGCCGCGCCGAGGACGGTGACACGTCCCGGACGCTGACCGTGCCGCAACCACATCCACACCAGCACCGCGACCGGTGCGGTGTACTCGATGAGCAACGCGACGCCGACCTGCAGGTAGGTCACCGCATAGAAGTAGGCGAGCTGACAGCCCGCCACCGCGAGGAGCCCGTAGCTGACGAGCACCGCCCACGACCGGCGGCTGGGCCGGTCGGGGATGGGCTGTCGACGGTCGCGGAAGGCGAGCAGGCCGGGTACGGCCAGCACCAGACCACCGAGCGCGATGCGAACCGTGACCGTCGCGCCGGCCGACCACCCGGCCTCGATCATGGCCCGGGCCAGCACGCCGGAGATACCGAAGCACGCCGATGAGATCAGGGCGAGCGTGATACCGAGGGCGGGTCGCGAGACGGCGGTGTTCGCGGCGGTCACGGATTCTTCGCTGCGACGATGGCCGCGTACACGGCGTCGCGGCATTCCGGCCCGGCCGGCTCCCCGGTCCCGAGGTAGAAGCTGCCCGGACGCCCGCCGTCACCGGCGAACCCGGTCACCGAGAATCCGTCCGATTCCGGAACCGAGGGGGTCGACGACATCGACGCGACGGCCAGCGGACACGACAACGCCGCGACCCCGCGCTTCGCCCCGGACACGACAACGATCAGGTGGGTCGGGTGCAGCACGATCAGTGTCTGGTGTTCGGAGTCGGGGTCGACCGGATTGCTGCGTCGCCCGAAGACCTTGCCGAGGAACGAGGTCGACGGCGGGTTGATGCTACGGGTGATCCACGCCGGCAGGTCATCGGTGACGGTGAGCTGCCTGGAGTCGGCGTGGTCGCGCAGCGTGGCGGCGACATCGGCGGGAAGGTCGGACAGATCGGCGCGCACGGTGGTGCGCTGATACGCGGGCCCCATGGCTGCAATCTAGTGCAGCGGTCCCGCCGTCGACTCCGGCAACGGCGAGGCGGCACCCGGGCGTCGGCCGAAGAGCCGACGCCGGCGCGGTGCCGAGACGTCTGGGTCGCTCGCTTCGAGGTCGTCGAGCAACGACGCGACGGTCTGCGCGGAGTCGGTCTTGTTGGTGCCGATGAAGCCCGACGGGCCGCGCTTGATCCACCCCGTCACGTACATGCCCGGCACGGGTTCGGTCCCGTCGAGGACACGCCCGTCGATGTGCGGGATGACCCCGGCAGCGTCGTCGAACGGCAGACCGGGGACCGCGACACCGCGGTAGCCGACCGAGGTGAGGACCAGTCCGGTCCCGAGCGCGGTGGTGTCGCCGGTGGGTTCGATGCCCACCGCGACTCCGGAGTCGTCGAGGACGGGACGGTTACGACCGACGATCAGCGAGCTCGCGCGACCGTCCGGGCCGACGGCCACCTCCACTGGCGAGGTGAAGAACGCCAACCGGATTCGGCGGCCGTCGGGTTCGGGGCGCGCGGCGCACTCGGCGAGGATCTCGAGTTTGGCGCGGACGGTGGCGTCGAGGTCGGCAGGTGCGGGCAACGCGAGGTCGGCGGCGTCGACGGTGACCGGGACACCCGAATCCACCAGGCCGATGAGCTCGGGCAGGGTGAACGCCGCGTGGGCGGGCCCGCGGCGGCCCATCACGACCACCTCGTGCACCGACGAGGCCCGCAGTGTCGCCAGGGCCGGACGGGAGATGTCGGTCGCGGCGAGAGTGTCCGGGTCGGCGACGAGGATGCGCGCGACATCGAGGGCGACGTTGCCGTTGCCCACAACCACGACACGCTCGGTGTCCAGGTCGACGTCGAGGTCGGTGAAGTCGGGGTGGCCGTTGTACCAGCCCACGAAGGAGGTCGCGCTGGACACACCCGGTCGATCGAATCCGGGCAGCGCGAGTTGGCGATCCGTCGGGGCGCCGCCGGCCCAGATGACGCCCTGGTGCCGGCCCCGCAGCTCGGCCAGCGTGAGATCACGCCCGACCTCGGTGTTGAGCAGGATCTCCAGACGCGGGTTGCGCGCGATGTCGTCGAACAACTGCATCACCTTGCGCGTGTGCAGGTGATCGGGCGCGACGCCGAAGCGCGCCAGCCCGAACGGCCGGTCGAGGCGTTCGTACATGGTGACCGAGATCTGCGGCTGCCGCAGCAGCTCGTCGGCCGCGTACATCGCCGAGGGACCGGAGCCCACGATGCCGATGGAGATCGAGGTGTCGACGGCCAGCTGCCGCGGGCGGTCGATGGGTGCGAGGGGCAGGCGACGGGCGGGGTCGACGGGGAAGCGGGCGGCCCCGTCGACCGGATCGTGGTACTGGGTCGCGTTGACCTCGACGAACCGTTCCTGGCCCGCCGGCAGGCGATGTCCGGGGACAATGGCGCCGACCGGGCACGCACTGACACAGGCGCCGCAGTCGACGCAGGTCGCGGGATCGATGTAGAGCATCTCGGCGATGCCGAAATCGGGCTCTTCGGGTGTGGGGTGGATGCAGTTGACGGGGCATGCGTACACGCACGACGCGTCACCGCAGCACGCCTGGGTGACGACGTGAGGCATTGGTCTCGGGTTCTACTCGCGTGGAGTTCGGCTCAGGCCGCGGTGTAGGTGGGTTCGCTGCGGAACCGCGAGGGGCGGCCGCTGATACCGAGCGCGCGCCACAGCAGACGCGAGACGGGATTCATCAGCCCACTCTGGTCACCGAGCATGCGGACGTCGCCGAACACGTTACGCAGGAACCGCTTTGATTCCGGTGAGCGCCAGAAGATGTCCTTCATGACCTCGTCGGGCACGTCGAACCGCTTGGCGAAGCTCCGCGGGGGCACCACGATGGCGCCGCAGAGGATGCGCATCGTCAGCGGGAGCATGAGCGACAACAGGAACCGCTGGATGCGTCCGCGCTGCGGAACCTGCTCACGGATCAGGTGATGGGCGAAGGAGATGTGGCGTGCCTCTTCGGCGACATGCAACTGCATGACCGCGGCCATCGTGGGATGCAGGCTGGCGCGGGTACGCAGGAAGTCCTTCTGGATGTGGTCGATCGGCTCCTCGCCGCCGAGGACCCCGAAGAAGAACAGGGTGGGGAAGACGGTCGAGACGAGCGGGACGAACGGAGAGATCAGCCGGTAGCCGATCTTGGCGCCCGGCACGTCCACCCCGGTGCGGTTGATGAACTCCTGGAACATCAGGGTGTGGTTGCACTCCTCCTTGGATTCGTGCGTGGTGTAACGAAATTCGCGCGCGCCGTTGGGGAGTTTGAAGCTGTACTGCATCAAGCCGCGGATAAGGATCGACTCGAACTGCAGCCCGACCTTGGCGACATTGGCCTGACGCCACATGCCTATCTCGATCTGCTTCTCCTGGGGGAGCTGCTGGTACCACGGGTGCCGGCCGATGGGATCGACCTCGTAGGACAGGATCCACCGGGGGTCGTTCTCGACGATCGCCATGTGCGGCGCATCCCAGTCGATGTCGACATAGGGATCGAAGTTGCGATGGACCGAGGCTGCGGACAGATCGTCGAGGACCTGCCCGTAGTCGTGGTCGCTGCCGGACTTGTCGTGCTGCGGCACGTAGCGGGTGGGGGCCCCGTGCTCCCGGTCGGTCGGGGTCAGTGCTTTCGTCATCGTCGCATCCCTTCGGGGTGGGCGGCTCGGTCGGTGAAACAGACCACAGCGGATGATCCGAACGTATTTCGGCGACGCCTACTTTGTCAACACTCGATGTCACATTAGGTACCGGCACAATGGCTCGGTGTACGTGCCGGCAGCCGCATCGGCCGACGCGCGACTTCGGCGGCTGACCTGGTGAGACGGGTGTAATTCGTTCGGGTTATATAAGGCCGTCGGGACCCCGTGCGCGGGTTAGAGTTACCGCACCATCCGTGCCCGTGCCTGCTCACCTGGAGGAGCGATGTCCCGTTGTGTTCGCGCGTCCCAGCGCTTGCGGGGCGCGACGCATTCCGCCTGCGCCCGCCGCCGCGGGCTGTCCGCGGACGTGACCCGGGCCCGGAGCCGGTCGTGAACCAGCCGCCGCAGGGCCCCACGCGTGTCGTTCCCCAGCCGGGCGGGCCCCGGCCGGGTCCGCCGGGCCCGCGGCAGCCCGGGCCCGCGCAACCGGCGCCCGGCCCACGACGGCCGACCCCGCCACCCCCACCCGGCCCGATGCCGCGGCGGGCGCCGCAGTCGCCCCACCGGGGCGCGCCCGGACCCGCCGGCATCGTGGGTGATCTGACCCCGGAGCTCATCGGCACCGACGTCTGGACCGACGCGATGGTCGAGGCTGCGGGCATCCCGGTCGTCGACGTCCCGTTCGTGACGGTCGGGTCCGGTATCGGCTCGTTCGTGACCGTCGACTATCTGCGGATCAGCGGGGTGCCGCTCGATCGGATCGCCGTACTCGGACCACAGGACGTGCCGTGGCACAGCTACGAGTACCTGACGCGGGTGTCGCAGATCCCGCGCGGGGAGCGCTTGCGCTCCGACTCGGCGTCGACCCCGGACAACATCTGGGGCTTCCCCTCCTATGCCGTCCGGGAGGCGTGGGCGGACAAGAAGTTCAAGCCACTCTGGAATGTGCTGGTGGAACCCGTCTTCGCGAACTTCTACACACCGAAGGCCGGGCAGGCGTTCGCCTCGATGGAGAAGGAGTGCGAGCGCATCGGTTACCTGAAGTGCCTGCACCGCGGTCAGGTCCGCATGATCCGACGCCGCGCCGGTGGCGGCTACTTCACGATTCTCACACCGCCACAAGGGACTTCGCCCACGAAGCGGGTGGCCTTCCGCAGTCAGTGGGTCCATGTCGCGATCGGATACCCCGGCATCAAACTCCTGCCCGACCTGCAGGCCTTCCGGGAGACCTACCGCGACGCCAGCAAGGTCGTCAACGCCTACGAGTCCCACGAGCACATCTACCAGTCCCTACAGCGCAAGCCCGGCACCGTGGTGATCCGCGGAGCGGGGATCGTCGCCTCCCGGGTCCTGCAGCGGCTCATCGACGATCGCGACACATACGGACTGCAGACGCAGATCGTGCATCTCTTCCGCACGTACTACGACAAGCCGCACGGGCCGCACATCTTCATGCGGCGCAAGGGCAAGGACGGCTGGGCCTACCAGGGCTTCAACTACCCGAAGTCGGTGTGGGGCGGGCAGCTCAAGGCCCGTATGCGCAAGCTCGAGGGGCACGAACGCGCCGAGGCGTACAAGCAGATGGGCGGCACCAACACACCCGTCCGCGACGACTGGCAGGAACAACTGGCCCGCGGGCGTCGCGAGGGCTGGTACCGCGTCGCCGTCGGCAAGGCCGAGAGCCTGGTGCCGGCCGCGGGCGGGCAGGGGGTGGTGACCACGGTGCGGGTCGACCCGCACGCACCGATCCGGCAGGAACACCGACCCGACGGGACCTTCGAGATCTACGCCGACTACGTGATCGACTGCACCGGACTCGAAGCCGATGTGCGCGAGCACCGCCTGCTGCGCGACCTGCTCGACCACACCGGTGCCGGCATCAACCCGGTCGGCCGCATGGACGTCGAACGCGACTTCGAGCTGAAGGGCACCCGTAGCGGCAACGGCAAGCTCTACGCCTCCGGCAGCGCGACGCTCGGCGGTTACTTTCCCGGCGTCGACACGTTCCTCGGTCTGCAGATCGCCGCCCTGGAGATCGTGGACGACCTCGCCCGGCAGGGATTCTGCAAGCGACTGACGCCCTGGCGATCGACGGCCCAGTGGTGGCGCTGGATGAACAACAAGGGAGTCGACTGACATGTTGCCCACCCTGTGGGGGCGAATCCAGACCCGCGTGCTCGTGCTCGGCATCCTCGGCGGTCTGTGGACCATCGTGCTCGTCCCGTTCCTGTGGCTGATCTCCTCGGGGGACCCGTCGATCGCCGACGTCTACCGGGTCGCCTTCACCGTCCTCGTCACCGTCATCGTCCTCGGCGTGCTCTGGGAGTTCCTGTACCACTTCCTGCAGCAGTTCCGCTGGGAGAAGGACTGGCCGACGCTGTTCGGACTCCTCACCGCGATCAACGAGGGCATCCTGGTGTGGATCGTGATCGACGGCACGGGAGTGATCCCGGAGTCGCTGAAGCCGTCGCCCTTCGTGTTCTCGGTCCAGTTCGTGACCACGTGGCTCCTCGTCTGGGTGGCGGTCAACGGGCCACTGCGCGCCGTCTTCCCGCACTGGCGATTCCAGGGAGGCCGGTTCCTGTGACCATTCCGGGTGACATCCCCAGCGTCACACCGACCGTGACGCTGATCCCCGGCGCGGGGGTCGTGATCCGCACGCCGGCGTTCCTGTGTCTGATGGCCGACACGGTGCCGACGTCGTTCACCACCGACCTCCTCGACATCGAATCAGCGGTGTCCGTGCCGGATTCGATGCCGCGACGCGGCCGGCACCTCGTGCGGGCGCTGGCGCAACTGGTGGCCACTGCCGACGAACCGGTCGACATCGCGTTCGCCGCACCCGACAGTGCCGGCATCGCGATCTTCCTGTCCGGCCGGGTCTACGGGGAGACCGACGGCAAGCGGATGGAGCCGGCTGCCGGCGACACCTACGACCGCGCCGTGCCGTGGCCGTACGAGGGGCTCGGGCTCTACCTCGCCGGCACGGAACCCGCCGAGGTCGGCGAGGAGCGATTCGACCTCGTCGAGGGAATGGTGCCCGCCGCGGGTGCGCTGCTGCACACCCCACTGGGCCTGCGCGGCACCGAGTTCCATGCGGTACCCCAGCGATCGGCGCCCCAGCGACCGGCACAGCCGGGGCCGGACAGGGTGGTCGAACCGTCCCGACCCGATCCGGACCCGGGTCCGCCGACCGAGGCGCTGGGGGATCTCGGCGATCCGGACGACGAGAAGCCCCAACCCCCTGTGTCCGAACTCCCTGCGCCCGAACCTCCTGCGCCCGAAACCCCTGCGCCCGAACCGATCCGGAAGCGGTCACCCTTCGACGACCTGCCGCCCCGGCCGGCGAGCCCGGACCTCGACGTCGAACCCGTCGGGGACCACCGCTCCGCGACACCGGAGCCGGACCCCATGGGTACCACCGAACGGATGGCCCCCGGCGCCGGCCTGCCGGCATCGGACCCACTGCCGTTCACCTCGACTCCGCTGGGCGGTCCCTTCGAGCGCGAGCCGTTGTCGCCGCCCGGACCTCGTCAGCCGGAGCCGGCTCCGCGGGACGCGACACCGCCGGGTGGCCGGCCGCACATCGAGCCCGCACCCGCGCCGAACCCGTTCGCCGAACCCCTCGAACCGCGCCCGCCCCTGCCCAAGGAGGAGCACCAGAAGCCCGCGACCGAGGTCGTCAAGATCGAGGCGTCACGGGCCATGGTGCACGGGATACGTTGTTCGCGAGGCCATCTGAACCATCCGCAGTCGTGGCTGTGCGGGGTGTGCGGGATCCGGATGGATCAGCTGACGACCTTCCTCGTCGAGGGGGAGCGGCCGCCGCTGGGCTGGTTGCTGCTCGACAACGGATTCACCTTCCTGCTCGACGAGGACCTGGTCATCGGCCGGGAGCCGGGGTCGGCCGGTGGCGGACCGGCGGGCTCGCCCAAACCGATTCGCGTCCAGGACGAAACCGGTCAGCTCTCGCGGCGTCACGTGGAGATCCGGCTGGTGGAGTGGACGGTGCAGCTGGTCGACCTCGGGTCGGCCAACGGCACCTTCGTCGCCGATCCCAGCAACGGCAACCGCGAGACCCGCCTGCTGCCGCATCGTGCCCACGTGCTGGTGCCCGGATCGCACGTCCGAATAGGCGGACGGCACTTCATCTTCGAGTCACACCACGCGCGCATCTGAGCGAACGGATCCGAGGCCATGGAGAAACACACGATCGCCTTCCTGCTGCTCGACGTCGCGATCGTCATCGCCGCCGCCCGAGTGGGTGGGATGATCGCGCGTGCGTGCCGTCAGCCGGCCGTCGTCGGCGAGATCGCCGCCGGGATCGCGCTGGGTCCCAGCCTGCTGGGACTCCTGCCCGGCAACCCCGACGAGTGGTTGTTCCCCGACGACGTCCGGCCGTTGTTGGGTGCACTCGCGCAGATCGGCCTCGTGCTGTTCATGTTCATCGTCGGTCTCGAACTGGACATGCGGCTGACCAAGGGACGAGAACGTGCGGCCGCGAGCATCTCGGCGTTCTCGATCGCCTTGCCGTTCGGCCTCGGTGCCGCGCTCGGACTGCTGCTCTATCCCTCGCACAACATGGTCGGGGGCATGGAGATCGAACGGCTCGGGATGGTGCTGTTCATGGGCGTCGCCATGTCGATCACCGCCTTCCCGGTGCTCGCGCGCATCCTCACCGACCGCGGGATGATGCGCACCGTCCCCGGCGTGTTCAGCCTTGCCGCCGCCGCGATCGACGACATCCTGGCGTGGACTCTGCTGGCCTTCATCATCGCGATCATCCAGGGCGGCAGTCCGCTGGAGGTCGCGAAGATCGTCGGACTCACGCTCGTGTACGCGGCGGTGATGTTCGGCGTGGTGCGGCCATTGCTGGCGAAGCTGATCGTCTGGCGCGACGCCGCGGGCCGGCTGACCCCGGACATCCTGGCGGTCATCCTGATCGGGCTGTTCCTCTCGGCGGCGGCGACCGATGTCATCGGCATCCACCAGATCTTCGGCGCCTTCGTGTTCGGCGCGGTCATGCCCAAAGTGGGGGCCGAGCAACTGCACCGGGAGATCCTCGAGCGACTCGAGCAGGCGAGCGTGCTGCTCCTGCTGCCGATGTTCTTCGTCGTCACCGGCCTCAACGTCGACCTCACCGAGATCGGGCTCGCCGGGTTGGGGCAGTTGCTCCTGGTTCTCCTCGTCGCGATCGCGGGCAAGTTCGTCGGTGCCTATGCCGGCGCGCGGGTGAGCGCCATACCCACCAGGCAGAGCGCGGCCATCGCGGTGCTCATGAACACGCGAGGACTCACCGAGCTCGTGATCCTCGCCGCCGGCCGTGAGCTCGGCGTACTGAGCGACGAGCTGTTCGCGATGCTCGTGGTGATGGCGCTCGTGACCACGATCCTGACCGAGCCGTTGCTGCGGGTGGTGTACCCGGACAAGGTGGTGGCCAACGACATCGCGGCAGCCGAACGCCGCGCACTGGCCACCGCCACCGCGCCGCGGGTCCTGGTGCTGATCCGCGACCCCGTCGGGACGGTCGCGGATCTACGGGCACGGCATCGTCGAATGCTCGACTGCGCCACCGGATTCGACGTCGTGCTGGCCGGTCTGCTCACTGCGCCGGATCGTGCCGCCCGTCCGCTCGAGGTCGGGATCCCGGTGGTGCCGGACTTCGCGGCGATCGCCTCGGCGGTGGAGAAGCTCAACGAGCTGGGCTCGTCGCTGACCGGCGCGGGTTCGGTCTCGGTCCTGTGCCGGTTCAGCGCCGACCCGGCCGTCGACCTCGACGCGATGTCGGAGAACGCGAATGCCGACATCATCGTCGTGGACAGCGCGGACCTCTCCCTCGGCGGGTCACTGCGGTCGGCTCCGGTCGCCGTCATCGACGAGACCGCCGATGCCGCGGTTGCTCCGAGTCGCAGCACCGTCACCTGTGTCGCCGCCGACAGTCGCAGCGGCCGCACCGCTGTGCTGATGGCCGCCGGGCTGGCGCTCTTCGGGTCCCGGTCGCTGACCGTCGTCGCCTCCGGTTCCCGACGCCGGTGGCTTGCCGACCTCAACGCCGTTGCCGAGCAGGGTGTTTCGATCACGATCCAGGATCCTCGCCGGCATCGGGACGAGTCCGTGTCGTTCACCGTGGCCGCGGCCGACGAGAGTGGACAGGGCGCGCCGGTTCCGGTCACCGTCGTCGACAACACCGGGACGAGCGAGGAATCGCTCGGTGACCGCGTCGCGGATCTCTACCGGTCGACACCGGCCGCGCAACCCACGCCGTCGCGAGCGGCGCCCGACACGTCCAGCCCGAACATCGGTTCATCATCGGAGAGGCCCTGACATGGCGACAGTCGAGATCCCGCAGCAGCTGGCGGATTTCACGGTGCTCGAGAAGCTCGGCATCGGCGGCAACGGCACGTTCTACCTCGCCGTCCCGCCCGCGCGACTGGGACTGGGCACCGAACGCGTGGTGGTGAAGGTCTTCAGCGGCGTCTGCAGCGACGACGCCTACCGTCGCGGAGTGCGTGAACTGCGGGCGTTCGCCGCCGTCGTGTCGCCGTACCTGGCGGGCCTCTACGACGCGGTGCTGCAGGGGCAGTTCATGTACGCGATGGAGTACTTCCCGCTCGGTTCGCTGGGCAGTCCGGCGCGCGAGCTCAGCCGGGACGAGAAGCTGGCGGCGATCGCCGACGCGGCACGCGGCGTCGACGCACTGCACGAGGCCGGGATCGCACACGCCAACATCACACCGTCGAGCATCATGGTCACCGAGACCGGCGGTAAGATCTCCGATCTCGGCCTGGCCCGTGTCCTCGCCGCCGACGAGCCCATCACGAGCTTCGCCCAGCCCGGTGCGGTGCAGTACATGGACCCGGCGCTGCTGGCGGGTGACGTGCCCTCGCGTGCGACCGACATCTGGTCGCTCGGTGCGTGCCTGCATCGCGCCCTCACCGGCGACGGGGTGTACGGGGAGGTGCCGGACACCCAACCGCTGCTGGCGATCCGGGCCGCGCTGTCGACCCCGCCGGCACTGTCGGAGAACCTGGATCGCGACGAGCGCACCCTCATCGCGAACTGTCTGGCGCTCGCCGGAACGAGGCCGTCGACCGCGATGGAGGTCGCGGTCCGTATCGACGCGCTCCGGGGGCGCTGATCAGGGCTCGCGCCGGTCGCTGTGCGGGTGGGGTGGTCGTCGGGTTCGGTCAGCCCAGCGGAGCGGTGCGCCACCAGTCGTCGAGGATCTCGCGACCGGTGTGTCCGGGCCACGTGGTCACCACGGTGTATGTCGCACGCGGTGACCCGGCGAAATTCGTGACGACCCAGCCGTCCACGACGCTGTCCCGGCTCGCCGACGCCGGTCCGTCCCGCCAGCTGATCTCGTCTCCCGGATAGCCTTTCAGGCCGGCGGTGACCGCGGCACGTGTCGGAGGCGTGGGTGTACGCCACACCACGAACCCGACGTTCGCGTCGTCGGTACACGAGATGCCGTCCACCCCGTCGCGGAAGACGGCCTCGCAGCGGGCACCTCGCCATCCCGTCGACTCCGGTGTCTCGGGCAGGAGTTGGGGGAAGGTCGCGGCGATGGGAGCGACGGCCGACGGCCACGGCGGCCGGGTGGTGCTCGCACCGAGCAGGATCAGCGTTCCGACGACGAGGGCGACGATCACCGCGGCGACGAGGATCGGTGCGATCCAGCGCCGTCGACGCGGCGATGCGGAGACCGGCGGCGGTGTCGGCGGTGTCGCGACCGCCCGGCGCCGCTCGGTGTCGACCTCTGTCGGCCGGTCCGGATGACCGGCGGGCGTGAACACCCGCGGGACGCCGCGGTCGGGCCCGGGCGTGCCCGCGGCGATGACCTCGGTCGCTGGTTCGCCGTCGGTGTGCGTGAGATGCAGGGCGAGCTCGGCGGCGCGGACGAACTCCGCGCAGGTGCGGTAGCGGTGGTCGGAATCGGGGTCGAGGGCGCGCGCCAGCACGGCGTAGAAGGCCGGCGAGACCGCCCCCGACACCCGATGCCGCGCGACCGATCCTGTGCCGGTGAGCAATTCGACGAGCGTGCGGCCCAGTGCGGCGACATCGCCTGCCGGATGCGGCATCTGGCCGTCGTGTCCTGGGGCGGTGAGTCCGAAGCCGGTGAGAGTGACGACACCAGGGGTCGCCGCGGCGGAACCGGTCAGGTCGCCGGGCTCGGCGAGCAGGATGTCGGCCGGGGAGACGTTGCCGTGGACCAGTCGTCTGCGGTGTGCGGCATCGAGCGCGTCGCCCACGACGGTGATGATGCGTACCGCGAGATCGATGTCGATGCCGTCGGAATGGCGGCGGATCAGCAGTGCTGCGTCGGACGCGGGCACGGGTTCGATCGCCACCCAGGCCCGACCGTCGGCGTAACCGTGACCGGCGACCTGCGCGATCGCGGGATGCCCCATCGTGGAAGCCCTTTCGACCGCAAGCGGGAACCAGCTGCGAAAGCCGGGGCCGGCCGAGGTCCTCCGGTCGACGACGGTGAGCATGACCCGATCGGGAGGTGAACCCGCCGTCCGTGGGTCCCCGGCCCCAGGGTGGAGGACCGTTGCCAGATAGTCGTCACCCACCGGGCGCCGGCGGAGCAGTCGATCGACGCGATGACGCCCGACGAGAGTGCCGGGCGGGAGTGGTTCGTCGTGAGCCGGACCGACAGACACGGTGCCTCCCTCACCTCGGGTGAGTCCTGACTCTACCGGTCCGGTCCCACCCGCCCGGGGTGGAACAGGCCCAGGCCGTCGCCGTCGACGGTCACTCGAAGAGCACGGGTGCGGAATTGAACAGCATCACGATGAAGAAGATCAGCAGGAACCATGCCCCGCCCTGCCACACCTGCCAGCGGCCGTTGCGCTTCCAGGCCAGGTAGGTGCGATACAGCATGGCGCTCGCGCCCAGGAGGACCACGATGGGGGAGGCGATGATGAGCACGGTCTGCAGTGGATCCGACGACGCGTGCGCGAGTACCAGCAAACCGAGTCCGAGGACGACGGTGATCCCGATGTGGATCAGGATCGCGCGAAAGTCGTTGGTGCCGTTCTGCGGAAGCGGTGACGTCATGGTGTCCACCAGGTTACACGTCGGGCGAATCGTGCAGAAAGCCACCGTGATCAGGACTTCGTACTCATTGCCGCGGCCACGACGCCGGGGCAGGATGGGGGGTCGGGGCCGAAACCGGGCCGCGCGGGGCGACCCCGAGCAGACCCGCGGCCGAACCCGAGGACCCCACACGGGGCGTCGAGATCAGAGGAGATGAGCCACAACATGAATGCGATACTCGTCGGCGTGGACGGATCGGACGCGGCCACGGGCGCGGTGCGCTGGGCTGCCCGGACGGCCGCGGCCGAAGGTCTCGATCTCAAGCTCGTCGGTGCGTATGACGCCAGCACGAGTGACTACGCCCCCGGCCTCATCATCCCGCAGGACGTGGTCGACGCCATCCGTCAGGATGCGTCCGACGCGGTGCACGCGGCCGCCGACGCGGCGAAGGATGTGGCGCCCGGGGTGACGGTGGCCACCTCGATCGTCGACGGCGACGCGACACGCGTGCTGCTCGAACTGGGCAAGGATGCGGCGATGATCGTGGTCGGCACCCGTCGGCTCGGCAGCGTGAAGGGCTTGTTCCTGGGATCCGTGAGCACCAGCGTCGCCGCCCACGCGCACGGCCGGGTCACCGTGGTGGCCGCCGAGGGCGACGACGCCGGGCCCGTGGTGGTCGGTGTGGACGGTTCGCCCGTCAGCGATGCCGCCGTGGCCGAGGCGTTCCGGCAGGCGTCGCTGCGCAATGTCCCGCTCCGCGCGGTGCACACGTGGACCCCTCTCGACGCCGACGCGCTCCACGGATACGGCATCGGCGCCGACGAGGTGGCGCGGATGACGCAGGATGCGGTGGAGGTGCTCGCCGAGCGGCTCGCCGGATATGCGCAGGACTACCCGGACGTGACCATCGAACGCTCCGTTCTGCCCGAGGAGCCGGCCAAGGCGCTGCTCGACGCAGCGGGCGCGGAGGCGTCGCTCCTCGTGGTCGGCAGTCGTGGGCGCGGCGGTTTCCGCGGGCTTCTGTTGGGCTCGACAAGCCAGAAGGTGATGCATCACGCGGAGTGCCCGGTGATGGTGGTCCGCACCTGACCGAGCCGCGCCGTACGGCGGCTCCTCGTTACCGGTCGTGGACCGGGGACGAGGAGCCGGCGACGCTTACCATCGAGCCATGACGCTGAAGAAGCTGGAGCTCTCGGTCGGGGAGCTCGCCCAGCGAGCCGGCATCGCGCCGTCGGCGGTCCGCTTCTACGAGGATCAGGGCCTCATCTTCAGTCGGCGCACCTCGGGAAACCAGCGCCGCTACCACCGGGCGATGTTGCGGCGCGTGGCGTTCATCCGGGCGTCGCAGGTCGCCGGGATCCCGCTGTCGGTGATCGGTGAGGTGCTCGCCGAACTCGGCGACCACGAATCGCCACCCAAGTCGATGTGGGAAGCGGCGTCGAAGCGCTGGATGGACGACATCAACCACCGCATCGCGCTGCTGGAGAACATGCGGGACATGATCGGGTCGTGCGTCGGTTGCGGGTGCCTGTCCCTGGGGGAGTGCCACCTCCTCAACCCGGGCGACGAACTCAACAAACTGGGTCCGGGCCCGCGCCGCCTCCTCACCGATCAGTAGCGTCCGCGACCCGAACCCGGCGACCGGACCATCCGGGGACGTGGGCGCGGACCGCAGGCGATCGCCGCCGCTTGCGGTTTCGGCGAGGGAAAACAGCGGCGGTACTGTTGCCCCATGGCTCGACCGTCGCGCGTGGCGCTGGCTCTGGGAAGTGGCGGCGCCCGCGGCTACGCGCACATCGGGGTGATCGCCGAACTCGAGGCGCGGGGATTCGAGATCGTCACCGTCGCCGGGTCGTCGATGGGTGCGCTCGTCGGCGGCCTCTACTGCGCGGGCAAGCTCGACGACTATGTCGACTGGATCTCCGGTCTGTCCCAGCTCGACGTCGTCCGACTGCTCGACGTCTCGCTGACCAAGCCCGGTGTGATCGGTGCCGAGCGCATCCTGCTGCGGGTGCGGGAGATCCTCGGCGACACCGCGATCGAGGACCTGCCCGTCCCGTTCACCGCGGTCGCCACCGACCTGAACGCCGGCCGCGCGGTCTGGTTCCAGCGCGGTGTCCTCGCCGACGCCCTGCGCGCCTCGATCGCGATCCCCGGAGTCATCAGCCCGCATGAACACGGCGGCCGGTTGCTCGCCGATGGCGGCATCCTCGATCCGCTGCCGGTGGCCCCCACCTCGGCGGTGTCCAGCGATGTGACCATCGGCGTCATCATCGGCTCCGACGGTGGGCCGGAGGCCGGAGCCATCCGGGAGCCGAAGGCCAGGGGACTGTTGCGCCGCAACGTGGCGCCGATCCTCGACAACGAGTTCATCCGAGCGGTCCGCGACCGTCTCGGTCACGAGATGCCCACGGCCGAGCGCGGCGAGCACTCCGCCACCGACGGGGCGGTGATCGCCACCGACGGGGGTGCCGACGCGGTCGACGCCGCGGGCGAGCCGGCCTCCGTCCCGACCGCCGAGCAGGCCGGGTTCGGCGTCGACGAACCGGCCCGGATGGGACGCGTGGAGGTGCTCAGCCGCTCGCTCGACATCATGCAGGAGGCCCTGACCCGCTATCAGGTCGCGGGCTACCCGCCCGACGTGTTGATCCGCGTGCCCCGTCGAACGGTTCGCACCCTCGACTTCCACAAGGCCTCCGAGATGATCGAACTCGGCCGCGCCCTGACCGCGCGGGCCCTCGACGACCTGCCCGAGCTGCCATGAGGCGGATCCCCCGCGGCATCTGGGTCCTGCTGTCGGCGAACGTCGTCATCGCCCTCGGATACGGTTTCATCGCGCCCGCGCTGCCCACCTTCGCCCGAACCTTCAACGTCTCGTTCACCGCCGCGACCGCGGTCGTGTCGGCGTTCGCGATCATGCGGTTGATGTTCGCGCCCGCGACCGGCCGGCTGGTCACCGTCTTCGGCGAGCGGCGCATCTACCTGACCGGTTTGCTGATCGTCGCGGCCAGCACCCTGGCGTGCGCGTTCGCACAGACCTACTGGCAGCTGCTGGTCTTCCGCGGCCTCGGCGGAATCGGCTCGACGATGTTCAGCATCTCGGCGATGGCCCTGCTGATCCGGATGGCGCCGAGCGACATTCGCGGGCGGGTGTCGGGCTTCTTCTCGGCGGGGTTCCTCATCGGCAGCATCACCGGACCGCTCATCGGGGCGGCGCTCGTCGGCTTCGGACTACGGGTCCCGTTCGTCGTGTACGCGGTCGCGCTGCTGGTCGCGTCGACCGTGGTGGCCACCCAGTTGCGGGAGGTCATCGCCCCGGACCAGGCCGACGGCCCGACGGGTGCGCTGATCGGTTTCCGGACCGCCCTGCGCGACAGCGCCTATCGCGCGATCCTCGCGTCGAACTTCACCCAGGGCTGGGCCTCCATGGGTGTCCGGGTCGCGGTGGTGCCGCTGTTCATCACCGAGAGTCTCGGTGCCGGCGCGGGAATGGCGGGGATCGTGCTGGCGGTCTACGCCGCGGGCAACGTGCTGGCGATCCTGGTCGCCGGCCGGTTGTCGGACCGGTTCGGGCGGCGGCCCATCATGCTGCCCGGTCTCGTCATCACCGTCGTCGCGACCATCGCCCTCGGGTTCTCCCCGAACGTCGGCGTCGCGCTGGCGTTGTCGGTGGTCGCCGGAGTGGGCTCGGGACTCTTCGCGCCCACCCATCAGGCCGCCCTCGCCGACGTCCTCGGCAATCGTCAGCAAGGCGGTTCGGCGCTGGCCGCCTACGGCATGTCGTCGGACCTCGGCGCCGTGACCGGACCCGTGATCGTGGGGTTCGTCGCCGACCGGGTCGGCTTCGGACCCGCCTTCGTGCTGACCGGTGTGGTGGCCGCGGTCGCGCTGGTCCTGTGGGTCTTCGCCCGCGAGACCGCGCCGGCGATCGTGGGCGACGGCCCCACGATGACGCCGACCGAGGATTCCGGGACATCCGCCACGCCGGCCGAACCCGACCCGGGTACCGATCCGCTCGGCGCCTCGGAAACGGTTCGTCGCGACGCGGCCGAGGATCGGTGACGTTCCGAGCCGGCCGTCCGCGCCGACACGGCACCCCGCGGTGCCGATGAGTGCTGTGCGAGGGCGGACGACGAATTACGGTTGAGCGATGACCGTTGCAGGGCAGTCGGATCACCCCGCTCAGCGGACCGCAGGGTGCGTGGGCCCGTGACGTCCGGCGAGGGCCTCGCGCCCGGGTACGACTACGCGCTCGGGGCCGATTCGGAGGTCGGCACACTGCGGGCGGTCATGCTGCATCGGCCCGGCGACGAACTGCGTCGCCTCACCCCGCGCAACAACGACCAGCTCCTGTTCGACGGGCTCCCGTGGGTCGGACGCGCGCAGGAGGAACACGATGCGTTCGCGGAGGTGCTGCGCGACCGGGGGGTCGACGTCTACCTCCTCGGCGACCTGCTGGCCGAGACCATCGCGCACAGCGGCGCCGCGCGGATCCAGGGCATCGCGGCGGCCGTCAGCGCGCGCAGGCTGGGAACGCACCTCGCGGACGATCTGGCCACTCATCTACGGGGACTGTCGCCGGCCGACCTCGCCTACGTGCTGATGGCCGGGATGACGTTCGACGAGCTGCCGATCACTCCCTCGGCGGAACGGTCGTCACTGGTGCGGCGAATGCACCACGGCCCCGAGTTCGCGATCGAGCCCCTGCCCAATCTGCTGTTCACCCGAGACAGTTCGTTCTGGATAGGCGGACGGTTCGCGATCACCTCCCTCGCGCTGCCCGCCCGGGCGCGGGAGACGTCGCTGACCGATCTGATCTACGCACACCACCCGCGGTTCACCGGCGCCCGGCGGGCCTACGAGTCGCAGGTCGCGCCGGTCGAGGGCGGCGACGTGTTGCTGCTCGCCGCCGGCGTGGTGGCCGTCGGGGTCGGCGAACGGACCACGCCCGCCGGAGCAGAAGCGCTGGCGCGCAGCCTGTTCGACGACCACCTGGCGCACACCGTGCTCGCCGTGCCGATCGAACAGTCGCGCGCTTTCATGCACCTCGACACCGTCTGCACGATGGTCGACACCGATGCCGTGGTGATGTACCCGAACATCCGCGACACCATGTCGGCGTTCACCCTCGTCCACGACGCCGCGACCGACGCGGTCCGGATCACCGGCGAACAGCACTTTCTCGATGCGGCCGCCGACGCGATGGGCATCTCCAAGCTGCGTGTCATCGACACCGGACTCGACCCGGTGACCGCCGAGCGGGAACAGTGGGACGACGGCAACAACACCCTGGCCCTCGCTCCCGGGGTGGTGGTGTCCTACAACCGGAACTCCGAGACCAATCGGCGACTCCGCGACTCGGGCATCGAGGTCATCGAGATCGAGGGTCGCGAACTGGGGTCGGGCCGCGGCGGGCCGCGGTGCATGTCGTGTCCGCTCGCGCGTGATCCCCGGTGAGGCCCGCGTCATGACCGGAGATCCGTCGGCCCCCGACCCGAGCAGCACCGGCCCGGCCGGCACCGGCACCGCGTCGGCGCTCGACGCGCTGCGGATCGACGCCGGCTCCGACCGTCCCCCCTTCGAACAGGTGCGGATCGGCGTCATCGACCTCATCGAATCCGGGGAGCTGCTCACTGGTGAACGCCTCCCGACCGTGCGGGCCCTGGCATCGCGACTCGGCGTGGCGGCCAACACGGTCGCGCGCAGCTACCGGGAACTCGAGGCGGCAGGCGTCATCGAGACCCGCGGGCGACAGGGTTCGTTCATCAGGGCCGGTCGCCACGATGCGCTCGACGCCGGTTTCGCGGCCGCCACGGCGTACGTCGAAACCGCCCGTGAGCTGGGCCTCGACGATTCCGTGATCGTTGAGATGCTCAACCGTGTGCTCGGACGAACTTGAATAGATGCACCGAGATTGATTGGCTTGAACGATGACAAGTGAACAGGATGTGATCACTGGGCGTCCGAAGCAGACACTGGACCCGGTGGTTTTCACCGTGACCGCGGTGCTCGTCATCGCCTTCGTGATCTGGGGGATCGGGGACAAGGAGAGTCTCAACTCGACCACCACCGAGGTGTTGAGTTGGATCACCAACAACCTCGGCTGGCTGTTCATCCTCTCCGCGACGGGCTTCGTGATCTTCGCCGTGTTCCTCGCCGTGTCCAAGTACGGCCGGATTCCCCTCGGCCGGACCGGGGAGAAGCCGCAGTTCCGCACCGTGAGCTGGATCGCGATGATGTTCAGCGCCGGCATGGGCATCGGGCTCATGTTCTTCGGCGCGTACGAACCGCTCTACCATTTCGCAAGTCCGCCACCGGAAATCGGTCAAGACGACATCCGCGCGGCCATGGCGACGACGATGTTCCACTGGGGTTTCCACCCGTGGGCGATGTACGCGGTCGTCGGCCTCGCACTGGCTTACAGCACGTACCGGCTGGGCCGGACCCAGCTGATGAGCGCCGTGTTCGAGCGGCTCCTCGGTCCGCGGGTGGCCAACGGCCCGGGCGGCAAGATCATCGACATCCTGGCCATCTTCGCCACCCTGTTCGGCACCGTGGCCTCCCTGGGGCTCGGCGCGCTGCAGATCGGATCAGGACTCGACACCCTCGGCTGGGTCAACGAACCGACGAAGATGTTGCTCGTCGCGATCATCGCGATCCTCACCGCGGCGTTCGTCGCATCGGCGGTGTCGGGCATCGCGCGCGGGATCCAGTGGCTGTCGAACATCAACATGGTGCTCGCCGTCGTGCTGGCACTGTTCGTCTTCATCGTCGGCCCGACGATCTTCATCCTCAACCTGTTGCCCACCACCCTGGGTGCCTACCTCACCGACATCACCACCTTCGCGGCCCGCTCCGACGCGACGGTGACCACCGAAGCGGGCCATCAGTGGCTGGCTGACTGGACGATCTTCTACTGGGCGTGGTGGGTGTCGTGGACCCCGTTCGTGGGTCTCTTCCTCGCGAAGATCAGCCGCGGCCGCACGATCCGTGAGTTCGTGATCGGCGTGATGGTCGTCCCGACGACGGTGTCGCTGGTCTGGTTCTGCATCTTCGGCGGTACCGCGATCCATCAGGACATGGAGGGCACCCTGGCATTCGATCCGGCCACCGCGGCCAGTGAGAGCACGCTGTTCGACGTGCTCGCCCACCTGCCGTGGACCGGTGTCGCCTCGGCTCTGGTGATGATCCTGGTCGGCATCTTCTTCGTGTCCGGCGCCGACTCGGCGTCGCTCGTGATGGGCACGCTCTCGCAGCGGGGTGTCGAACACCCGTCGCGTTCGCTGACGGTGTTCTGGGGTGTGCTGACGGGCGTCGTGGCCGCTCTGCTGCTGGCGATCAGTGGCGATGGCGCGCTCGACGGCATCAAGACGATGGCGATCATCGCCGCGTTGCCGTTCGTCGTGGTCATGATCGGCATGTGCCTGTCGCTCTTCCTCGACCTCCGGCGCGACCCGCTGATCGTCTCGCGTCACGTGTTGTCGGCCCAGGTCGACGAGCACGTCCGCGAGCAGGCCGTCGCCATCGCGACCGGCGAACTGGAATCGATCGACGCCGACGCGGTCCGGCATCTCGAGAGGATCGACCCCGACCTGGTCGAACAGGCGAACGGTTCGGAGTCGGCCGGGTCGACCAACGGATCGGCGCCCGCCGAATCGACTGTCGGCGATGCCGATCGGACCGACGGGGGACGTGACGAGGGTCAGCGCGGCATCGACCGGCTGACCGGTCCCGCGGTGTAGCGACCTCGACCCGCAAGCACGACGAATCCCGGTGGGCCGCGCGGTGATGCGCGGCCCACCGGCGTATCTGGTGGGTATGGTGAGACGGCCGTCGGACCGTCGTCAGACCTGTGAGATCGCGTCGGCGAGAGCAGTCGTGAACTGTTCTGCGGTTGCTCGGTCGAGCCGGGATGTCGTGACCCGCAGACCATTCCGTTGTGTGGCGTCGTCGACGGCGAAGATCGTTCCGGGTTGCACCGCCCAACCCCGGCGTGCGAGTTCGGTGCTGACCTTCTCCGCGGGACTCTCGTCGGGCAGGTCGACCCATGCGTTGATCCCGTCCGGTGGCCCCAGGGTCGACGCGACGCCCCGCGTGGTGAGCTGATCGACGAGAAGTCGCGCGCGACGGGCATATTCGCCGCGCGCCGTGGCGATGAGCCGGGTTGTCGCCGGATCGGTCAGCAGGTGAGCGGCGGTGGTCTGCAGCAGGTGGCTGACCCAGGGGCGACCGGAGCGTAGTCGGGCGTCGAGCGCGGCGGCGGTCGTCGGGTCGGCATCGACGAGGGCGACCCGCAGGTCCGGACCCAGGAACTTCGCGACGGACCGGACGACCGCCCAGTGCCGGCTGTTGTCGGGGATCACCCGGTGGTAGTCGTGGACCGACAACAGCGAGAAGTGGTCGTCTTCGACGACGAGCACCTCGGGGTATCGCTCCAGGAGCGCACGGAGTTCACCCGCACGCGCTTCGGACAGGGCGATCCCTCCGGGGTTGTGGCCGCGGCAGGTGACTATGACCGCTCGCGCACCCTCGTCCAGCGCTCGCGCCAGGTGATCGGGACGCATCCCGTGCTCGTCCAGTTCCACCGCCAGCGCGCGGTACCCGTTGACGCGGATCGTGCCGACGCTGGCGAGAAAGCACGGGTTCTCCACGGCGACGGAGTCGCCCCGGACGAGGTGCGTGTTCAGGAGTCTCTCCATCGCGTCCACGGCTCCGTGGGTCGCGATCAGTTCTCCCTCCTGCGGATGATCGCTGAACAACACCGGCGCCGCTGCCCGCAGTGCCGGTGCCACGGCGGAGGTTCCGTACATCGTCGGGCGGTAGGGCGCCGCAGCGATCGCGGCGCGCAGATCGGGGAGGAGATCGGGGTCCGGATTGCCGCCGGCCAGGTCGACGGCGTCTGCGGGAGCGGCGAGTTCGCTGCCGGGTTGCAGTCGGTCGGCGACGACCGTGCCTCCCCGACCGCGCGTGTCCGCCGCACCCAGCGAGACGAGCTGGCGGTAGGCGGTGGCCACGGTGTTGCGATTGACGCCCAGCTCGACGGCGAGTTCACGGATCGGCGGCAACGAATCGCCCGGCCGTAACCGACCGGCGACGATCGCGTCGCGGGCGCTCTGAACGATCGCGTTCACTGTCTGCCCGGTGATCACGACGCACACTGTACTTCCGCCTCGACATTTTTTGTCCTAGGACAAATGCTACCGTGGTTGTACACGCGGAAGTCAGGAGTGCGCCCATGAACCAGCCACACGAATCCTCGAGCCCGGTCTGGTGGCGTTACGTCGCCTACTGGTACGGCGGCAGATTGCCTGCCTCGGCGCAGGATTGGGTGATCAACGATCTGACCGGCCCCGGCGCGGCGGTGCGGATGGTCACGCGGTGGTCGATACCGTGCATCCTCCTCGTGCTCCCGATGCTGTTCGTGCCGGGGCCGTGGGGGGTGCGGATCACGATGACCATGCCGATCCTGCTGTCGTACCTGTTCTTCTCCATCGCGCTGAACCGTGTCTACCGCCGCTACCGGCTGGTCCAGCACGGACTCGACCCCGAGCTGATCAACACACTCGAACGTGCGAAGAACGCCGACCTCTATGTCGAGTACCACCGGAAATATCGCAACAAGACCACCCGGCCGTCGTCGTTCTCCCGGTAGGGCCCTCCGGGGAGCCCGCCCGCTCCCGCCGGTGTCAGCCCCAGCTCGGCAGCCAGATCTGCTGCCGCCAGAGGCCCGGCGATATCGGGGAACCGGTGAGGATCGGCCACAACCACACGAAGTTGGCGACGACCAGACCCACGTACATCGCGACGACCATGATCGCCAGCGCCCGGCGCTCGGGCCGGGCGCGCGCTGTCGCGGCGGCCGAACGCAGGAGGTCACCGCAACACAGCGCCAGGCCCATCACCAGGAACGGCGCGAGCACGGTCGCGTAGAAGAAGTACATCTGCCGGTCGAGGGCGAGGAACCACGGCAGGATGCCGGCAAGGTAGCCGACGAGAACCGCTGCGTACCGCCAGTCGCGGCGCACGATCCACGACCACAGCCCCCACAGCAGCATCGGCAACGCCAGCCACCAGAGGGCGGGCGAACCGATCAGCATCTGCGCGCGCACGCATTCGCCCCCGCCGCATTGGTCGGGACCGTTCTCGAGCGCGTAGAGCATGGGCCGCAGGCTCATCGGCCACGTCCACGGCTTGGACTCCCACGGATGATGGTTGCCCGCGGAATTGGTGAGTCCCGAATGGAATTCGAGGATGCCGGATTCGTAGTACCACAGCGATCGCCAGGCACCGGGAACCCAGGCGAACGGGCCGTCGGTACCGATCGTGTTGCCCACCTGGTAGCGGTAGACCGCCGTCTCGCTGGTGAACCACGGGATGTAGGTCAGGAAGTAGATGACGACCGGCATGACGGCGAGACTCGCGCCGCTCGGGACGACGTCGCGCACGAGGGTGCCCACCCACGGACGCGGGACGCGATACGCGCGGCGGGCGGCCACGTCGAAACCGATCGCCAGGGCGGTGAAGAAGATGACGTAGTAGATGCCGGACCACTTGGTGCCGCAGTTCAGTCCCAGCATCACACCGGCGGTGAACCGGTACCAGCGGAAGCCGAGACGGGGTCCGAAGGGACTGTCGGCGATCCGGCCCTCGAGATAGACGCGGTACATCCGCTCCCGGACCTGGTCGCGGTCGGCGACGAGCGCGGCGAAAGTGGCCACGATGAACAGGGTCTGGAAGATGTCGAGCATGCCCATCCGGGACTGCACGAACAGCACGCCGTCGCAGATCGCGAAGACCCCCGCGATCGCACCCACCAGCGTCGACCGCGTGAGCCGGCGCACCGCGCAGTAGATCAGCACGACGACCAGGACGCCCGAGACGGCCGGCGCCACGCGCCATCCGAGCGGGCCGTAACCGAAGATCGCCTCGGACGCGGCCAGCATCCATTTGCCGACCGGCGGATGCACGACCAGCCCGTACGCCGGGTTGTCCTCGATCCAGTTGCCGCCGGACAGCACCTGCCAGCCCTGCGGGACGTAGTGCTTCTCGTCGAAGACCGGTGTGCCCTTGTCGGTGGGATGGGTCAGGGCCCAGAACCGGGTGACGGTGGCCAGGAGCGCGATGACCACACCGACGACGAGTCCACGACCGCGGTCGGGGGCACCGAACAGCGGTGCGGGCACGTCCGGGCCCAGGCGAGGTGGCACCCGATCGATCCTAGTGGTCCCTCGTAAGCTGGCTGTCGATGAACGCCGCCCAGTCCGACACACCCGATCTCGACGACGATGCGAACGTGCCCGACGACCCCGCCGTGATCGCCGATCCCGGTCCCGACCCCGAGCGCGCCTCGGACGTTGGCGGCCGGCTGGTCCTGGCGGCCACGCCGATGGGCCAGGTCGACGACGCCTCGCCGCGTCTGCGTGCGGCGCTGCAGACCGCGGACATCGTGGCCGCCGAGGACACCCGGCGTGCCCGTGCGCTGGCCGCGGCTCTCCAGGTCGAGATCGGTGGCCGGCTGGTCAGCTACTACGACCAGGTCGAGGCCGCCCGCACCCCGGGTCTGGTCAGCGCGATCGCCGGGGGACAGACCGTGTTGCTCATCACCGACGCCGGCATGCCCTCGGTCAGCGACCCCGGGTATCGGGTGGTGGTGGCGTGCGCCGACGCCGGACTCCCGGTCACGGCGCTGCCCGGGCCGTCGGCGGTCACGACGGCCCTCGCGGTGTCGGCACTGCCCTCGGAGCGGTTCTGTTTCGAGGGTTTCGCCCCGCGCAAGCCCGGCGCGCGAGCCGCGTGGCTGCGCGAACTGATCTCCCAGCCCCGGACCGCCGTGTTCTTCGAATCACCCCACCGGCTCGCCGACACGCTCAACGCCGCGGCAGAGATCCTCGGCCCGGATCGTCGCGCCGCGGTGTGCCGCGAGATGACCAAGACCTATGAAGAGGTGCGGCGCGGCGGACTGGCCGAACTCGCGGAGTGGGCGGGCACCGGCGTACGCGGCGAGATCACCGTCGTGATCGCCGGAGCCGTCGCCGCCGAACCCGACATCGACGACCTCGCTGACCAGGCCGAAGAACTCGTGGCCGGCGGCATGCGACTCAAGGACGCGTGCGCGGAGGTCACGCAGGGTTCCGGTGCCTCTCGACGCGACGTCTACCAACAGGTGCTCGAAAGACGTCGAGCTGATCCGGGCTGACCCGCAGTTCCACGCGCGGTGCGAGACGGTACGGCCGGCTCGAGACGAGCGCCCCGACCACCCGGCGCAGCCGCGACAGCTCGGCGCGCACACTCACGGTGTGCCCGTCGTCGCCGAAGAGCAGCTGGCTCAATCGCTGTGAGGTGAGGCCCTGCTCGCCGGCATCGGCGAGGAGCAACAGGATCTGGGCATGCCGTCGGGTCAGCACGGTGCGCCACGGCTCGCCGTCGCCGGTGACCGTCACGGTGGGTTCCCCGTCGAGGGAGAGTTCGGCCAGGACCGGGCCGGACGGGCCGGCCGGACGCACCAGCCAGCCCTGGCCTAGGCGCTCGACGACGCAGATGCCCAGACCCGCCACGAACTGACGCATGTTGTCCGTCGGCGCGGCGACGCGGACGGGCGGCGTGCAGCCGCGCCCCTCGGCCACCCACCCGTCGTCGTCGATGAGCAACCCCGGCCCGTGCAGGCCGGCGAGCTGGGCCTGACCGGCGAATCGCAGGTCGGCGAGCTCGCGCTGATGGGTGAGGGTGATCTCGTGTTCGCCGAGGGCGGCCAGTGCGGAGGTGAAGGCCGAGGCCGCGGGCTGCATCTCCATGGCAGGTCCGGCCAGGCCCGCGATGGCGATCATGTCGCCGGTGCGGTGGTCGTGCACCGGCACGGCGGTGCAGAACAGTCCGTGCAGTGAGCTGTAGTAGTGCTCGGCCCCGAACAGCCGTGTCGGGCGCTGCAGGCGAACCGCGAGGCCCACCGCCGTGGTCGCCGTGGAGTCCTCGTCCCACCGGCTGCCCTCGACGAGCTCGAGCCGGTCGGCCTCCGGGAGCACCGAGGCCGAACCGCCACGCCACAGCAGCACGCCGTCGGCGTCGAACACGCCCAAGGTCATCGACGCGTCGTCCGCGGACTGGGCGAACAGACGCTGAAGTGGTTGCACGGCGTCGCGCAGTGGGTGCGTGGCGCGGCGGGTCTCGAGTTCGTCGTCCGAGATGTGACCCGGGTTGTGCGCGTCGACGGTGGAGCGGTGCCGGCCCGACCGGACACGACCCCACGATTCGACTACATCCCCTGGCACGTCGGCGCGTGGCGTGCCGCCCGACATGAAGGCATCGTGGTCACGGCGCAGATCACGATCGAGCACCGTGAGATCGGTGGACGACCGGATGGGCACAGTCATGTGCGGAATCGTACCCAAAGCGGCCGCCGATCATGCCCAACCGCGCGGCCTCACGATGCTCGAGGCCTTGTCGAGGCATTCCTGCCATTCCCGGGCGGGGTCGGAATCGATGGTGATCCCACCGCCGACGCCGAGGGCGAGGGTCCCGTCGGGGGTGATCTCCACGGTCCGGATGGCGACGTTCAGGTCGAGCGCGCGGTCGGGGCCGGCCATGCCGATCGCCCCGCAGTACACGCCGCGCGCGTCTGCCTCCCAGCCGTCGATCAGCTCCATCGCCCGCAGCTTCGGAGTGCCGGTGACCGACGCCGGGGGGAACGTCGCCGCGAGGACGGCGTCGTTGCCCGTGCCCGTTGCCAGGATCGCCTCGACGCGCGACACGAGGTGCCAGACGCCGGGCGCGGGCACCACCGTCAGGAGCTCGGGGACGCGCACGCTGCCGGTCACCGCGATGCGTCCCAGATCGTTGCGCACCAGGTCGACGATCATGATGTTCTCGGCGATGTCCTTGGCGGAGGCGGCCAGCGCATCGGGGTCGGCGGAGGCCGGCAGGGTGCCCTTGATCGGCGACGACGAGATGATGTTGCCGGTCCGGCGCAGGTAGGTCTCCGGTGAGAGGCTCGCCACCGACCCCCAATCTCCCTGCAGGAAAGCGGCTTTCACCGGTGCGGTGGCTCCGGCGAGTTCGGTGAAGTAATCGACCGGGCGGCCGGTCAGTGTCCCGGTGAAGCGGGTACACACGCATGCCTGGTACACCTCGCCCGCGCGGATCGCCTCGAGGCACTCCGCGATGGCGTCCAGGTGCGGAACACGTTGCGGGGGATGCCATTGCACCGTCGGGACGGTGTCGGTCCGACGATGAGTAACAGAGGTGCGAGCCGCCCCGGCGGCGTTCACCACCGCCTCCGCCCAGTCGGGTACACCGGTGCCGGCGCAGCTCCAGCGACCGTCGCGGAGTACGAGCACGCCGTCGGTGTGCCCGCCGACATTCGGTGGCAGCGACGCGTCGTGCGGCCGCACCGGGAAACCGAGGTAGCCGAACCAGAATCGATCGGGGTCGTCCGGCGGGAGACAGCCGGGCGTCAGTTCGATCGAGGGCGCGATGACGGCGTCGGCGTCGTACCAGTCACCGATCAGCGCGGCGGGCGGCGGCAGCCGACGCGCGGCGGTCTCGGCGTGCAGGGCGCGCAGCACGTCGAGCGCCGGTGCTGTCGCGCTCGGGCCGAGCGAGCCAGACCCCACCCCGTCCGACGAGATCATGCTCGGAGTGCGGGATCAGTTCTCGTACCGAGGGAACACCGGAGTCGGCTTCGGCAGCGCGGTACCGGGCGCCAGGCGGGTGCCCACGGCGGTGAATCGACGGTCGTCGCCGACGACGAGGAGGTCGAGGATCTTGCCGGACGACTCCGGCATGACCGGCTGGCTCAGGAGTGCGACGATGCGCACGACCTCGGCGCAGACGTAGAGCACCGTGCCGGTGCGCTCGAGATCGGTCTTCGCCAGTTTCCACGGCTCCTGTGCGGAGATGTACCGGTTGGTCTCGGCGAGCGTCGACCACAGGGCCTCGAGTGCCAGGTGGATCGCCTGGTTGTCGATGTGGGTTCGCACGGTGTCGAGCAGCGAGTCGGCGCGCGCCAGCAGCGCGGTGTCGGTGTCGGTGAGCTCGCCCGGCGCCGGCAGGGTGCCGTCAAAGTACTTGCCGACCATCGACAGCGTGCGCTGGGTCAGATTGCCGAACTCGTTGGCGAGGTCGGCGTTGATGCGGGACACGATCGCCTCGGCGGAATACGAACCGTCCTGACCGTAGGACACCTCGCGGAGGAAGAAGTAGCGCACCGGATCGAGGCCGAACTCGTCGATGAGGTTCTCCGGGTCGACGACGTTGCCGACCGACTTGCTCATCTTCTCGCCCTTGTTGAACAGGAACCCGTGCGCGAAGACCCGCTCGGGCAGGTCGATACCCGCACTCATCAGGAAGGCTGGCCAGTACACGCAGTGGAACCGGATGATGTCCTTGCCGATGATGTGCAGGTCGGCGGGCCAGTAGCGGGCGAACGTCTCCGGGTCGTCGACGAAGCCGACGCCGGTGAGGTAGTTGGTGAGCGCGTCGACCCACACGTACATGACGTGTTCGGGATGGTCGGGGACCGGCACGCCCCAGTCGAAGGTGGTGCGCGACACCGACAGGTCGGTCAGGCCGCCCTTGACGAAGCTGATGACCTCGTTGCGCCGGACGTCGGGGCCGATGAAGTCGGGCCGGGACTCGTACAGCTCGAGCAGTTTGTCCTGGTAGGCGGAGAGCCGGAAGAAGTAGGTCTCCTCCTCGGTCCAGGTCAGCACGTGCCCGGTGTCGGCGGCCACCCGGTCGCCGGCCTCGTTGACCTCGGTGTCGCCCTCGCCGTAGAAGGTCTCGTCGCGGACGTCGTACCAGCCCGAGTACTTGTCGAGGTAGATGTCGCCGCGGTCGCTCATGCGCCGCCAGATCTCTTCCGATGCCCGCTTGTGGTCCTCGTCTGAGGTCCGGATGAAGCGATCGAAGCTGGACCCCAGCCGCTCCTGCAGCGCCTGGAACCGGTCGGAGTTCCGGTTGGCGAGCTCTGCGGTGGGGATGCCCTCGGCGTTCGCGGTCTGCTGCATCTTCTGCCCGTGGACGTCGGTGCCGGTCAGGAACCGGACGTCGAAGCCGTCGAGTCGCTTGAACCGTGCCAGGGCGTCGGCCGAGATGTACTCGTAGGCGTGCCCGATGTGCGGAGCGCCGTTGGGGTAGGCGATCGCGGTGGTGATGTAGTACGGGCGTCCGCCGCCGTGGGAGGTACCGGACGGATCAGGGCTGGTCAGATCGGGTGCCATAGTGCCCAACAGACTACCGATCGGTGGAGACGACACCCAATTGCGGTCCGCACGATTCCTGACCGGCCCTGGTCGATCTTGCGGGTGCGCACAGTCTGTTGAAGGCTGCGGACGATGCGCCCGGGTCGGCACCGCGCGTACAGCTAGGGGACCGGCGCGCTGACCGACCTCGGACCCGTGCTGCGTCCGATCCTGCAGCCGGGTGCGTCGCCGTGTCGCCGGATACCGCGCCGGGCTCTCACACTGTGGAGTTGTCAAAGAACTGTTGTGACGATCGGGTCGCCGGGTTCTACGTACGGGTACGTCGTCGTCTCACTCGAAATGCGAGTCCGACAGCTCGGGCTTGAGCGACCTACACAAGCACGTCGTCGAGCCGCATGGTGCGTCGGTTGTAGGCGGGCCGTGGCCGGCGGTCGGGGTCGATGTCTGCAGGAGGGATCAGCCAGGGGTGGCGGTCGTGGCCCATGATCACTTCCCAACCGTGGTGATGTACCTGGGTGTGACAGCGTTGGCAGAGCAGGCATCCGTTGTCGAGGTCGGTGGGGCCGCCGTCCACCCACGGCACGATGTGATGCACCTGCGTATGTGCCGCGGGTGCACCGCATTTGATGCAGCACAGGTCGCGGACCGTGATGGCCCTTCGTAAGTGAGACGGGAAGAGTCGTCTGCTGGTCCCCATCTGTAACGGCACTCCTTCTCGGTCCAGCACGATCTCGCCCACGATGGCGTCGCACGAGAGTCGTCTCGCGGTGGCCTGTGACACCGAACCGACCCAGGGCAGTCTCGCCGGCTCCTTCGCATCGGCCGGGATCGTGACCAGTAGTTGGGTTCTGGGTGTGCCGCTGGTGTCGAGGGTCGCGCCGATCGCCGCCTGATCCAGCAACAATTCGAAGCCGTCCGCCCACCGTTGTTCGCGCGTACGCCGATCCTCACTGCCGTCGGGCTCGGGTCGCGGGCAGGATCGCTCGTCGATCATCGACAGGAACTTCTCACCGATCACAGCTGTGACGTCGGCCTTGATCTCCACGCGACCGTCGTCGGTGATGTGCGAGTTCACCGCGTTCAGGGAGGAGTCCTCGGCAGCGGGGATGGCGTCGTCGGCGGTGACCTGGATGCGGTGGGAGATGGTGCGTGCGTGGTCGGCGATCTCGATGGGGGTGGCACCCGAGAATGCCTGCGCCAGTAGTTCGGACTCGTAGCGCTCTCGATCGTCGTCGGAAACATCTGTCGGGGTTCGTTTCTCGATGATGGTCATGCCACGGACAACGGCGTCGACGCATTCGGTCGCCAGATACCCGTCAGCGGCGCATGCGCCGAGCTTCGGCAATGAGTCGATGCCCGCCCCGATTCGCACGCTGCGGTGAGCGACCGCCGGCGCGAAACCCATCTCGATCAGCACCCCGCGCGTGGTCGACCCCACCTTGTCGGCCGCGCCGGTCGCATCGAAAGCTGCTGCGTGCACGGCGATCTGATGGCCTACCGCGTTGTACAGGAACCGGAGCTCGTCCAGTCGGTCGAGAATGCCCCGACCGGTCGGGTCGATCGGTGGTTCGAGTGCGATGACGACGTCGCGCATCTGGGGGAGCGAGGGCATGCCACCAAGGTAGTCGACAATTCGTTCGAGGGCGAGCGATTTCCACAACCAATAGTGCCCAATTAAATTACGCGGCAACGCAATTAACTTGTGTACCCTCAGTGAGCAGCAGTACCGCCAGTGAACTGCAGTGAACCGAGGTGAACAGAAGTCTCATGAGTCCCAACGTTTCACGTCGAGTGGGAATCGACGGCGGCATCACCGCATTGCTGGGCGTTGTTCCGGATCGGCGGACCGCTCCATAGTGGCTCTGACGCAACGGATTCAGAGAATTCGATCAGTCCCCGGGCCGCTGATCCAGGATCACGATCGCTGTTCGCGCCACCATGCTGTCGGCGTCACCGATGAACGCTTGCAGCGCCGAAGTCGCTGCGGTACCGGGTATCTCGGCCAGTGCCTGCACCAGTCGGGATCGCACGGCCGCATCCGGGTCGGCCCCCAGGCGGTCGACGAGCAGGTCCACGATCCGCTCGCGGTGGGCTTCGTGGCCGGCGAGGATCTCGGCGGCCTCGACATCGCGGTCGCCGGCGGCGATGAGCTCGACGAGTCCGTCGACCGCCGCGTCGACGCCGCGCCGCCCGAGCGTCAGGGCGGCCACGCGGCGGACCACGGTGTCGGGGTCATCGAGCAGGCCGTGCAACACCGCGTCGACCTCATCGTTCTCCGCGAGTGCCGCCAGCGCGGTGACCGCGCGACGCCGGATCATCGGGTCAGGATCCGCCGCTCCCGCGGAGAGCTGGTCGATGCCGCCCGGTCTCTGCGCGAGCGCCCACCGAAGCGCACCGGCGACGTTGGGATCGCTCTCGGCCAGCAGCGCGTCGGCCAGCGACTCCCCGGACACGCCCACCTCGCCGGCGAGCAGCGCGGCCCGCTGGCGAAGGGCCGCGTGTTCGGACTGGACCGCACGGAGCAGACCGATCACGTCGAGTACCGACGTCCACTCGGTGGGACCCGTCACCGCGACGCGCTGCAGCCGCTCGAGGAGCCGCGTGTCCGCGGCGATCCGCGCGCGGGTGTCGTCGATGAGCCGGTCCATCAGCGAACCGGGTTCGAAGTCCGGATCGTCGAGCGCGCGACCGACCTCGCGCAGCGAGAGTCCGAGCGATCGGAGACTCTCGACGTGCATGAGCCGCTCGAGATCCGCCGCGGCGTACTCCCGGTAGCCGCCCGACGTCCGCCCGGTGGGCCGCACGAGTCCGAGCGAGTCGTAGTGGCGCAGCATCCGGCTGCTCAAGCCGGTCTGCTGCGCCACCTCGCCGATCAGCACCGTCACGCCCCGTCGACCGACTCGGCGCCGGACGAATGCTGCTCGGACGAATCGCCGTCGGACGAATCCCTTTCGGAGGCATCACCATTCAAGCGCGAGGCGAACTCCAAGGTGGCCTCGAAGTCGCTTTCCGGATCGTCGATCAGTCGCTCGGTCGCGGCCACGTGCGCCCGCACCTCGCGATCACCGCGCTTCTTCGCGGTGGTGAGCGGCCCAGCCGCGAAGTCGCCGAGTCCGGCGAGGGCACGGCTGAGACTCCGCCGGACGTCGGTGCTCCCGCGGCCCAGTTCGCCGGCCAGTTCGTTCGCGAGCCAGGTCTCGCGGCCGGCCGGGACCAGGACGACGGCGGCCCGCCAGGCGGTGCGCGCCACCTCGTCGTCGGCGTCGTGCAGGAGCGTGGGGGAGATCGACGCCCATGCCGACCGGTCGCCGATCTTCGACAGGGTGTGCAGGGCCTGCGCCCGGGCCTGGGGTGACGCCGATTCCAGCTGGGGGAGGAGGACGGGCACCGTGAGGTCGGCCGGTAGGCGCGTCAGGGCCCAGGTCAGCATGTCCCGCACGAAGAAGTCCGGTTCGACGGCACAGCGTCGGATGAGATCGTCGACGTACCCGGGATGCGGGTTGGTGCCCGCGGCCATCGCGGCACGGAGCCTCGTCGACGCGTCACCGGCCGCGAGTGCGCCCACGAGCGCGGGATCGAACGGTCGAATCGTCTGGTCGGTCATCGTCGACCACCTCCTTCGCCGTCGATCACACCCCTTGACACAGTGACAACGTCAAGTGCGCGGACCCCGACCATGGGGCCGGGCCCTAGATCTCCCGTCGGTAGGGTTCGCATCCCGGTGGCGCCTTCGGCGGCTCGCGATACTCCAGCTCCGGGATGTGCATGGTCACCGGGGCCGACTCGAGCGTGAACTTCTCGCCGTGATGGGCCAGGTCGATCGGCGGACCCGACAGCAGCCGGTACGTCGCGTTGTCCTTGTCGACGGCCACCACGATCTTCGAGTCGCGGATGATCATGCGGAACGACATGTACGTCAGCCGCCGGGGGAGCCGGGGCGCGAACGTGATGTTCCCGCCGAAGTCGCGCATGCCGCCGAAGCCCGCGACGCAGTCGGTCCAGGCGCCGGCCAGCGCGGCGATGTGCAGGCCGCTGCTGACGTTGTTGTGCAGGTCGTGCAGATCGGTGAACACCGACTCGGCGAGCAGATCGTAGGCGAGGTCGGGGTAGCCGACCTCGGCGGCGGTGACCGCCTCACAGCACGCCGACAGCGACGAGTCGCGGACGGTCAACGGGTAGTAGTAGTCGAAGTTGCGCAGCTTCTGCTCGGCGGTGAACGCATCGCCGAACAGGTAGGTCGCGAACACCAGGTCTGCCTGCTTGACCACCTGCTTGCGGTAGAGGTCGTAATACGGGTAGTTCAGCAGGAGCGGATAGCGTCCGACCGACGACTCGAAGTCCCAGGCGCCCAGCAGGGTGAACGACTCACACTGCTGGTGGACGCCGAGGGCGTCGTCGTAGGGGATCGTCATGTCGTCGGCACACGCTTCCCAGTGCGCCGCTTCGGCGGTCGTGACCCCGAACTGTTCGGCGAGGTCGGGCCGGCGGTGTACGGCCGCCACGGCGTCCCGCAGGTTCTGCTGCGCCGCGAGGTTGGTGAAGGTGTTGTTGTTCACCACGGCGGTGTACTCGTCGGGACCGGTCACGCCGTCGATGCGGAACTTGCCGTTCACGTCGTGGTGCCCGAGGCCGGCGAACAGTCGTGCGGTCTCGACGAGGAGTTCGACGCCGCACTCGGTCTCGAACTGTTCGTCGTTGGTCGCCCGGAGGTAGCGGGCCGTGGCGTTGGCGATGTCGGCGGACACGTGCACGCCTGCGGTGCCCGCGGGCCAGTAGCCCGAACACTCGTCGCCGTTGATCGACCGCCACGGGAACATCGCCCCGCGCTGACCGAGTTCGGCGGCGCGGGATTTCGCCTTGTCCATGGTGGAGTGGCGCCATCGCAGTTCCTCGCCGGCGGCGGCGGGGACCGTGTAGGTGAGCATCGGGAGGATGAAACTCTCGGTGTCCCAGAAGGTGTGACCGTCGTAGCCGGGGCCGGTGAGCCCCTTGGCCGGGATGGCGCGGGACTGACCGCGCGCGCCGGCCTGCAGCACGTGGAACAGCGCGAACCGGACCGCCTGCTGCAACTCCGGATCGCCGTCGAGTTCGACGTCGGCGTCGCGCCAGAAGTCCTCGAGGTAGCGGACCTGGTCGGCCTTGAGCGAATCCCAGCCGGTCTCCATCGCCATCGCGAGCGCCGCGTCGACCTGGGCGCGCAGCGCCGGCACCGAGCGTCGGGCCGACCAGCCGTACCCCATGTACTTGGTGAGGGTCAGGCTCTTGCCCTTCGGCACGTTGGCCGCGATGGTGAGTCGGGCGAGGTCACCGTCGGCGCGGATGAAGGTGTCGGCCTTGTCGGGGAAGTAGATCTCGTGGTCCATACCGGCCGCGATGTGCAGGCCGGACTTCTTGGTGTGGTGGACCAGCATGCCCCAGTAGTTGCGGCAGGTGGCGAGGTCGGAGACCAGCGGGGCGTCCAGCGCGGCCGCCAGGCGCGGGTCGTTGCCCGGTGCCGGCACCGGCTCGTTGGCCAGGAGATCGGACTGCAGAACGAGTTTCATGTCCTCGTCGACCGGCTCGACCTCGTAGCGGATCGCCGCGATCGTGCGCTTGGTGAAGGACACGAGACGCTCGGACTTGATCCGGACCTTGCGGCCGGTGGGTGAGGTCCACACCGTGTGACGACGGAGGGTGCCGGTCCGGAAGTCCAGCGTCCGCTCGTGCTCCTCGGTACGCCCGTACCGGAGGTCCATCGGCTCGTCCTCGACCAGCAACCGGATGATCTTGCCGTCGGTGACGTTGACGACGGTCTGTCCGGACTCGGGATAGCCGTAGCCGCTCTCCGCGTAGGGCAGACCGCGCAGCTCGTAGAAGCCGTTCAGGTAGGTGCCGGGATGGTCGACGGGCTCGCCTTCCTCGAACGACCCGCGTAAACCGATGTGCCCGTTGGACAGTGCGAACAGTGTCTCGGTTCGGCCGAGCATGTCCAGATCGACCCCGCCGCGCCATTTCAGCTGCCACGGATGGATCTCGAAGCCGAAGTCGTGGCCGTGCTCGGCGGTCATGCGGGCAGCAATTCGACGAGATCGGTCACGACGACGTCGGCACCGGCCGCGCGCATGGCCTCGGCCTGCACACCACCGACGCGGTCGACGCCCACGACGTAGCCGAATGCTCCCGCGCTGCCGGCCTGGATGCCGGAGATGGCGTCTTCGAAGACCGCGGCCGCCGCGGGTTCGACGCCCATCTGCTCGGCGCCCAGGAGGAACGAGTCGGGAGCGGGCTTGCCCTTCAGGCCCTTCGTCACGATGTCGAGCCCGTCCACCCGGACCTCGACGAATTTCGACAGATCCGCTGCATCCAGCACTGCTGCTCCGTTCTTCGAGGAGGTCACCACCGCGATCCGGAGGCCGGCATCTCGCGCCGCCTCGAGGTATCGCACCGAACCCGGATACGCCTGCCCACCGTCCTCGGCCAGGCTGACCAGGAACATGTCGTTCTTCCCGTTCCCGATCTCGGTCACGGTCTGCGGGTCGACGTCGTCGATCCCTCGTGAGGCGAGGAAGGCCCGGACGCCGTCCTCGCGGGGACGCCCGTCGACGTAGGCGAGGTAGTCCTGGTCGGTGAACTCGACGAAGTCGGCATGGTCCGCGCCGCCCAGGCGCGCGGCGAGAAAGGCGTCGAACGCCTTCTTCCATGCCTTGCGGTGTAGCACCGCGGTCTCGGTGAGAACTCCGTCGAGGTCGAACAGTGCGACGGTGATCGAATCTGGCAATCCCAACACGCTTCGCCACGCTACCCGTCCCGGACGACTCCGGCGCGATTTGCGTGGCCGGGCGGACCGTTTTCCCTCGACCACGTCCGCGCGCGTGTACCCGTCGTGTCGGGCGATGTCCGCCCGGGTCGGGGTGGGCGACCCGAAAACCCTTTGACCGGGCAACAACTGGGAGTGAGACGATGAACCGATGACCCGACGATTCGCCCAGATCGATGTGTTCTCCGCCACTGGAACCGGTGGTAACCCGGTGGCCGTGGTGCTCGACGCCGCCGACATCCCCGACGACCGGATGGCCGCGTTCGCCCGCTGGACCAATCTGTCGGAGACGACGTTCGTGCTGCCGCCGACCGACGCCGCCGCCGACTACCGCCTGCGTATCTTCACCCCGGACGGGGAATTGCCGTTCGCCGGGCACCCCACTCTCGGCTCCGCGCATGCCTGGCTGACGACGGGCGGCCGCCCGGCCGGGGAGGACATCGTGCAGGAGTGCGGCGTCGGCCTGGTCCGACTGCGCCGCTCGGGTGCACGCCTGGCCTTCGCGGCGCCGCCGTTGCGGCGGTCCGGCCCCGTCGAGCCCGCGGTCGTCGCCGAGGTCGCAGCCGCGCTGGGAGTCGATGTCGGCGAGGTCCTCGCGGCCGAGTGGGTCGACAACGGGCCGGAATGGATGGTGCTGCAGCTCGGGTCGGGGGAGCGGGTGCTCGAGGTGGCGCCGGACATCCCGGCCCTCGGGGATCACAAGGTCGGGCTGTTCGGGCGGTACGGCTCGGGTGACGGCGAGGTCTTCGGTGAGGTGCGGGCGTTCGTGCCGGGGATCGGTGTCCCCGAGGACCCGGTGACGGGCAGTCTCAACGCCGGTATCGCGATGTGGTTGCGTGCGCACGGCCACGCACCGGCGTCCTATGTCGCCGCGCAGGGTGCGGCACTCGGCCGTGCCGGGCGCATCCACGTCCACGACGACGGCGAGAACATCTGGATCGGCGGGGACACCACGACGGTGATCGAGGGCACGGTGACGCTCTAGGCGGTCGGGGCGCACCGCGGCCGGAGGCGTCGAACGCTCTGTGCCAAGGTGGGTGCCATGAGCGACGCCCCTGGTGGCCCCGGCACGGGGCCTGCCGAGCCGAACGGCGGCGAGACCCTGAGCAACAAGGCCGCGAAGAAGCGTCGTCGGCGCGAACCACCGCCGGACCCGGCTCCGCTGGCCGGTCTTGTCGACGCGCACACCCACCTCGCGGCGTGCGGCGGACGCGACGCCGACGCGGTCCGCGCGATCTGCGACCACGCGCAGGCCGTCGGCGTCGACCATGTGGTCACCGTCGCCGACGACATGGTCGACGCGCGCTGGGCGGTCGCGGCCGCGGAATGGGACGATCGGGTCTACGCGGCGGTGGCCTTGCATCCGATGCATGCCGGGGATCTGAACGACGAGACCGCGGCCGAGCTCGAACAGATGGTGCGTCACCCGCGGGTCGTCGCGGTGGGCGAGACGGGTCTCGACTACTACTGGCCCGGGAGGTCCGACGAGTGCGCGCCACCCGGGGTGCAGCATGAGACGTTCCGCTGGCACATCGACCTCGCGAAGCGGGTGGGCAAGCCGCTGATGATCCACAACCGTGAGGCCGACCGGGATCTGCTGGACGTCCTGGCCGCGGAGGGCGCCCCCGAATCCGTGATCATGCACTGCTTCTCCGGTGACCGAAATGTTGCACGCGAATGTGTCGAGCGTGGCTTCATGCTCAGTTTCGCCGGCACTGTGAGCTTCGCCAACGCCGAGGAACTCCGGATCGCGGCCGAACTCGTGCCCGACGACCAGCTCCTCGTCGAGACCGACGCGCCGTTCCTGACCCCGCATCCCTACCGTGGCCAGCCGAATCAGTCGTACTGCCTGCCGTACACGGCGCGGGCGCTCGCCGAGGTGCGCGGGGTGACGGACGCAGAGATGGCACAGACCCTCGGAGCCAACGCGCGCCGGGTGTACGGCATCCCTTTGCCATAATCTGGCCGGTTCGTTATCGTACTGTGATCCGCCTGGCCGGCGTGCAGATCCAGTCGGCCGACGTGGTGCCAGTGTTGCCTATCAGGATGTCGTGCCCTTGCCTTCCTTGCCGAACCCAGAGTCGTCCACCCCGGCGTCGCCAAAAACGGTCTTCTCCAAGATCAACGGATCGAACTCGTTGCGTGTCCGCGTCGCGGTCGGCGCCGTCTGCGCCACCGTCGCGGCCGGCGGGATCATGGGCGTCGCCATGCACAAGAACGTCGCGATCGACGTCGACGGCGACGTTCGGCACGTGTCCACCATGGCGATGTCCGTCGAGAGCCTCCTCGAGTCCGAGGGGCTCGCCCCCGCGGACGGTGACAAGGTGAGCCCCGGCCTGGACTCCGGATTCGGCGACGGCCAGACCATCAAGGTCAACCGGCTCAAGGAGGTCACCCTCGACGTCGAGGGCAAGCCGGAGAGGATCGTCACCAACGCCTCGACCGTCGATCAGCTGCTGGCCGAACGCGGGCTGAGCCACGCCGCCGAGCAGGCCGTCTTCGGCAACGAACTCCCGGTCGACGGCGGCGAGATCGACGTCGCGCTGCCCAAGCCGGTGACTCTCGTCGACGGCCCGGCCAAGAAGCGTCCGACCGTCGCCGCACACACCGTCAAGGATCTGCTCGAGTCACTCGGGACGCCGCTGGGCGCCGAGGACAAGGTCACCCCCGCGGCCGACACCAAGGTCACCCCGAACCTCAAGATCGTCGTCACCCGGATCAAGACCGAGGACGTCACCCTCACCGAGCCCGTCGCTCCGCCGGAGGTCAAGAAAGAGGACCCCACCCTCGTCCGCGATCGCAAGGTGGTCGAGAAGAAGGGGACTCCCGGCGAGGCGCGTGTCACCTACAAGGTCACCACTGTGAACGGCCGGGTCGTCAAGCGCGACAAGCTGACCAGCGAGGTGCTCAGCGAGCCCGTCGCGGCCACCGTCCGCATCGGCACCAAGCCGGGTGCGCCGTTCGTGCCGCCGGGGTCGGTGTGGGACGCGCTCGCCGCGTGTGAGGCGACCGGCAACTGGGCGATCAACACGGGCAACGGCTTCTACGGCGGCGTCCAGTTCGACCAGAACACCTGGGAGCGCTGGGGCGGTCTCGAGTACGCTCCGCGAGCCGACCTCGCCAGCCGCGAGGAGCAGATCGCGATCGCGAAGAAGACCCAGGCGGTCCAGGGCTGGGGCGCGTGGCCGTCCTGCTCGTCCAAGCTGGGCCTGCGCTGATCGACGAGACGCCCGCGGGCACGCCCGACGAGACACCTGCGGGCACGCCCGACGAGGCCCCGCGCCTACTCGGACCCGCGCAGATCCGGGAGCTCGCAGCCGAGGTCGGTGTCCGGCCGACCAAGACGCTGGGACAGAACTTCGTCCACGACGCGAACACGGTGCGACGCATCGTCGCGGCGTCGGGTGTCGGCGCCGGCGACACCGTCCTCGAGGTCGGCCCGGGATTGGGCTCGCTCACCCTCGCGCTACTCGGGACGGCCGGCAAGGTCATCGCAATCGAAATCGATCCGGTTCTCGCGCAACGTCTTCCGGCCACGATCGCGGAGTACGCGCCGAGCCGGCAGGACAATTTCGAGGTCATCCTCGCCGACGCCCTGCACGTGACGCGCGACGACCTCCCGGTGGTACCGACCGCTCTCGTCGCGAATCTGCCGTACAACGTCTCGGTGCCGGTCCTGTTGCACCTGCTCGGACTGTTCCCCGAGATCACCACCGCGCTCGTGATGGTGCAGGCGGAAGTCGCCGACCGTCTCGCCGCGGGTCCGGGCAGCCGGACCTATGGCGTACCGAGCGTCAAGGCGCGTTACCACGGACGCGTGAGCCGGGCGGGTTCGGTGGGACGCAACGTGTTCTGGCCCGAACCCAAGGTCGAGTCAGGACTCGTCCGCATCGAACGCACCGACGACCATTCGACCGACCCGCTCGACCGGCAGCAGGTGTTCGCCGCGATCGACGCCGCATTCGCCCAGCGTCGCAAGACGATGCGCTCGGCCCTCGCCGGCTGGGCGGGATCGGCGGCCGAAGCCGAACGCCGACTGCGCGAGGCCGGTATCGATCCCGGCGAGCGGGGCGAGAAGCTCGACGTCGACGACTTCGTCCGGCTCGCACGCACCACCTGATGGGGTTTGCTGCCTGCGCCTGCGCCTGACGAAAACCGCCCCTGGAATCCACCCACAGGAGGCGTCGCGGCGACCCACTTCTGCTCCCTGAGGTGCGAGGAGCGCTAGCGACGAGCCACGAAGGGTCAGGTGAGATGCCTCGTCAAACCCTTCGTGACGCTCGCAAGCTCGCTCCTCAGGGAGCGGGGGACGAGCACGCTCGCGCCTCAGGGAGCGGGAACCTCGCGTCTCAGTTCGACGCGGCTCGCAACTTCTCCAGCAGCGCGGGTGCGGCGTCGCGCAGGAACTCGTCTTGCGTGTCGCCCCCGATCTGGACGAGCGCGATGTCGGTGAAGCCGGCCTCCCAGAAGGGTTTCACGGCCTCGACGATCTGGTCGAGGTCGGGGCCGCACGGGATGTTGCCTGCGACGTCGTCCGGCGTGACGAACTGGGTCGCGGCGGCGAATCCCGCGGTGGTCCGCAGGTCGGCGTTGACATCCCATCCGCCGGCGAACCACCGGAACTGATCGTGCGCACGTTCGATCGCCTTGTCGCGGTCGGGATCCCAGCTGATGGGGATCTGCCCGATCGCGCGGGACCGCTGTCCGTCGACGGTCGGGGTCGACGAGTGCGCGTTCCAGGCGTTGATGAAGTCGGCGTCGGGTTCGACGGCGATCAGGTGGTCGGCGAGCGGGCCGAACGTCTCGATGCCCGCGTTGCCTGCGACCGCGACACCGATCGGGACCGGCTGATCGGGGAGATCCCAGATCCGCGCGGCGTCGACCTGGAAGAACTCGCCGCGGAAGTCGACGAGCTCGCCGGTGTGCAGCTTGCGGATGATCTCGATGGCCTCGGCGAGCATGTCCTGGCGGTCGGCGACCGACGGCCAGCCCTCGCCGACGACGTGTTCGTTGAGGTTCTCGCCCGAGCCCAGACCCAGGGTGAAGCGACCGTCGGCGAGGATCTGCAGCGTCGCGGCCTTTTGCGCGATGATCGCCGGGTGATAGCGGATCGTCGGGCACGTCACGTACGTCATCAGGTCGACCCGCTCGGTCGCGTGGGCGACGGCTCCCAGGACCGTCCACGCGTACGGTGCGTGACCCTGGGCCGAGAGCCACGGAAAATAGTGGTCGCTCGACACCTCGAAGTCGAAGCCGGCGTCTTCGGCGCCGACGGCGTACCGCACCAGCTCTTTCGGGCCGGCCTGCTCGGTCATCAGGGTGTAGCCGAATCGCGTTGCCATGGGGTTCTCCTCTGCGAGATCGGTCGCTTCGGTGTAGGCGTTGAGTCGTAGGTCCGAATCCGGGACGCTCGAGACGGTGGTGCCCGGACGGTGGACGTCCGACGACGGGGCGCGGTTCTCGACCCCGGAAACGAGGTGCAGATGCCGGACCACAAAGCGGATGGGTCGATCGACACCGTGCTTCTCGATGTCGACGGTACCCTCGTCGACTCGACCTACCTCCACGCGTTGGCGTGGATGCGGGCCTTCGCGGGCCACGACCTGATCCCGCAGTGGTGGCGGGTGCACCGGGCGATCGGCATGGGCGGCGACCGCCTCGTCGGCGAGATCTGCGGCGACGAGGTGGAGGATTCGCTCGGCGATACGCTCCGCGACGACTGGGAGGGGCAGTACCGCCGGCTGCTACCCGACGTCCGTCCGCTCCCCGGCGCAGCCGACCTGGTCCGAGGGTTGCTTGACGCCGGGTATCGGGTGGCTCTCGCGTCGTCGGGGAAGTCGGAGTTCACCGATGCGGCGCTGGAGTCGATGGGGTTGTCGCGGAACGACTTCGCCGCCGTGACGACCTCGGACGATGCCGACTCGTCCAAGCCGGCGCCCGATATCCTGTCGGTCGCCCTCGACGAGGCCGGCGGCGGGCGGGCTGTGGTCGTCGGCGACACGGTGTGGGATGTGGCGTCGGCGCACCGGCTGCCGGCGGAGTGCGTTGCGGTGCGCTCCGGCGGGTTCTCGGAGGGTGAGTTGCGCGACTCGGGGGCGGTGCTCGTCGTCGAGCACGTCGGTGAGCTCGTCGACCGCGACTGGCGTCCCTGAGCGACGGCGTCGATTGGCGCGAGGCCGACCCCGGGGCGCTAGTCTGGATCATTGTGTCGCGTACGTCGCTGTCGGTGGTGTCGGACTCCGTCACCGCACGGGCTCCGTCGAAGGTCAATCTGCACCTCGGGGTCGGTCCGCGCCGCGAGGACGGGTATCACGACCTGGTCACCGTCTTCCAGGCGCTGTCCCTGCACGACGACATCCGGGTGGCCCGTGCGAACGAGACGACCGTGACCGTCCGCGGTGAAGGCGCCGGGTCGGTCCCGGCCGACGAGTCCAATCTCGCGGTACGCGCGGCGTTGGCACTGGCCGACTGGGCGGACCGGTCCGGCAAGGTCGCCATCGACATCGACAAGACGATCCCGGTCGCCGGCGGCATGGCCGGTGGCAGCGCCGACGCCGCGGGGGCGCTCGTCGCACTCGCCGCCCTCTGGAAACTCGACATCGGCCGGGACGACCTCGCCACGATCGCCGCGGGTCTGGGCAGCGACGTCCCGTTCGCGTTGCATGGCAACACCGCGCTCGGCACCGGGCGCGGCGAACGGTTGATGCAGGTCCTCTCCCGCGGGGAATTCCACTGGGTCCTGGCACTCGCGCGCGAAGGGCTGTCCACGCCGGCGGTGTACCGCGAACTGGATCGGTTGCGCGGCAGCCGTTCTGGCGAGTGCGCCGACGACGACGAACGTGACCTGCTCCGACGCCCCGACGAACTGATGCAGGCGCTGGCGTCGGGCGACCCGCGCGCGGTGGCGCCGCTGCTGCACAACGATCTACAGCCCGCGGCGCTCTCACTGCAGCCGACGCTCCGCCGGACGCTGCGCGCCGGGATCGACGCCGGAGCGCTGGGCGGCATCGTGTCGGGGTCGGGTCCGACGTGCGCCTTCCTGTGCGCCGACGAGACCAGCGCGGTGAACGTCGCGGCGGAACTGTCCGGCGCCGGAGTTGCTCGATCGGTCCGAACCGCCAGCGGTCCGGCCGCCGGGACGCGAGTCCTGGGAGCCGATCTCCGGCGCTGATCACCTACGGTTGATCGATGCCCCGTAGACCCTTCGCAGTCGTCGCGTCGACCGTCGTCGCCCTGCTGCTCGGGCTGTCGGCGGTCGCCATGCCGGGCTCCGCCGTGGCCGCCGCACCCGCCGACGGGTTCGTGTTCACCACCACCGAGGTCGCCGACGACGAACTCCCGTCGGCGGCCCGAGCGGGGACCCGGATCACCTACGCGACGCGCGATCAGAACGGACGTCCGGCGATGTCGAGCGGCGTGTACTGGGTGCCCGAAGGCGTGCCGCCCGCCGGCGGCTGGCCGATCGTCTCCTGGGCGCACGGGACGGTGGGCCTTGCCGATGAGTGCGCGCCGACCCTGCACCGCCTCGGCGACGGCGTCGAGGCGCCGGTGCGGGCGGCACTCGACGCCGGCTACGCGGTCACCGCAACCGACTACGCCGGGCTCGGATCGGCGGGGGAGACGGAGTACCTCGGCGGCCGGGCGGCCGCGTATTCGGTACTCGACATGATCCGGGCGGCACGGTCGGTCGACCCCTCACTCGGGTCGCGGTGGGTGTCGACGGGTCATTCGCAGGGCGGTCACGCTGCGCTGCATGCGGGCCGCCTCGCCGCGGAGCACGCGCCCGAACTGCCGGTCGCCGGCATCGTCGCGATCGCCCCGGTGTCGTCGCTGGAGAACCTCTTCGGACTGTTCGGCCCCCGCGTCCCGGGTCTCGGCGCGCTGAATGTCCTGAGTGCGCCGTTCCTGTTCACCCTCGCCGGTCTCGACCACGCCCATCCGGAGCTCGGTGTCGCCGACTTCCTGACCGCCGACGGCAAGCGTTTCCTCGACCGGGCGCGCGCCCGGTGCAACGGCGATCTGGTCGACGCGCTGCGGTCGGTGTCACCGGGTTCACTCGTCGCGTCGTCGTTCACCGACGAGCAGGAGTTCCGGGACGCCCTGCGCGAGTACGCGGAGGTCCCCACGTCCGGATACCCGGCGAAAGTCACCCTCGCACACGGGTTTCTCGATCCGGTTCTGCCCTACCCGCTGTCCCGGTCCCTGCGGTCGGCGATGCGCGACGCGGGCACCGACGTCGACCTCAAGACCTACGCGCGTGCCGATCACAGCAGCGTCGTCGACGAGTCGCTGCCCGACGTGATGACAGCGATCCGGGAGTCGTTCGGCCGCTGACGAGATCCTTCGCCGACGACGACCGGCCCGGACCGCCGGTCATTCGAGGGCTTCGCCGAGCTCCATCCAGCGGTCCTCGACCTCGGCCAGCTCGGTCTCCATGGCGCGGATGCGTTCGGTCTCGGCGGCGAGCCCCTGGTAGTCGGACTGATCATGGTCGGCCAGCGCCGCTCGCGCGGAGTCGATCGTGCTGTGCAACTTGTCGATCCGACGCTCCAGGGCGGCCAGCTCCTTGTTCGCCGCGCGCAACTCCGCGCCGCTCAGGGCCGAACCCGACCCACCGCCCGTCGACGTCGAACGGGCCGAACCCGAACCGCCCGAACCCGATCCGCCCGAGCCCGATCCGCCCGAGCCCGATCCGGAGGCGGCCGCCTTCGACTGCGCCGCACGGAGTTTCAGAAACTCGTCGACCCCGTTCGGGAGGTGTCGCAACTTGCCGTCGAGGACGGCGAACTGCTGATCGGTGACCCGTTCGAGGAAGTACCGGTCGTGCGAGACGACGATGAGCGTGCCCGGCCAGGAGTCGAGAAGATCCTCGAGCGCGGCGAGCATGTCGGTGTCGAGGTCGTTGGTCGGCTCGTCGAGGATCAGCACGTTCGGGGCGTCGAGGAGGATCAACAGCAGCTGCAGGCGTCGCTTCTGTCCGCCGGACAGATCTCGGACCGGGGTGGAGAGCTGCGCGCTGTCGAAGCCCAGCCGTTCGAGCAGCTGCGACGGCGAGAGTTCCTGGGCCTTCGACCCGGCGCCGAAGGTGTAGGTGGTCTGCAGTTCCGTGATGACCACGCGGACCGGATCGTCGAGGTACCGGTCGAGGTCGTCGAGGCGCTGCGTGAGGGTCGCGACCTTGACCGTCTTGCCGCGCTTGACCCGTCCGCCGGTCGGCTCCACCGTCCCGGCGATGAGACCGAGCAGCGTGGACTTGCCCGCGCCGTTGACCCCGAGGATGCCGGTGCGCTCACCGGGCGCGAGCCGCCACTCGACGCCGTCGAGGACGTTGCGCTCGCCGTAGGACACCGACACGTCGAGCAGGTCGACGACGTCCTTGCCGAGACGTGCGGTGGCCAGGGACTGCAGGGCGACGGTGTCGCGAACCGGCGGTACATCGGCGATCAGTGCGTTGGCCGCGTCGATCCGGAACTTCGGCTTGGATGTCCGTGCCGGGGCGCCCCGACGCAACCAGGCCAGTTCCTTGCGTGCCAGGTTCTGCCGGCGCGCCTCGATGGTCGCGGCCTGCCGGTCGCGTTCGACGCGCTGCAGGATGTAGGCGGCGTATCCGCCCTCGAACGGTTCGACGATCCGGTCGTGTACCTCCCAGGTGACGGTGCAGACCTCGTCGAGGAACCACCGGTCGTGGGTGACGACCATCAGTCCGCCGGCGTTGGCCGGCCAGCGGCGCTTGAGGTGCTGTGCGAGCCAGGTGATGGCCTCGACGTCGAGGTGGTTGGTCGGCTCGTCCAGCGCGAGGACGTCGTGCTCACCGGCCAGCAGCCGTGCCAGGGACACCCGGCGTCGCTGACCACCCGACAGCGACGCGGTGGGCGCGGTCCACTCGACGTCCCCGAGTAGTCCCCCGATGACGTCGCGGACGCGGGCGTCGCCCGCCCATTCGTGTTCGGGACGGTCACCGACGACGGCGTGCCCGACGGTCTCGTCGTCGTCGAAGACGTCGACCTGATCCAGGACGCCGACACGTACGCCGCCCCGGACGGTGACGCGACCGGAATCGGGCTGCATCCGTCCGGCGAGCATCGCCAGCAGGCTCGACTTGCCGTCGCCGTTGCGTCCGACGATGCCGATGCGGTCGCCCTCGTTGACGCCGAGGGACACCGACTCGAAGACCTTGGTGGTCGGGTATTCCAGGCCTAGGGTTTCCGCGCCGAGTAGATGAGCCACCCGACAAACGCTAGTGGGTGGCCGGTGTCGGGCTAACGGCGGATGGCCCCGTTGATCATGGCTGCGAAGGCGACGGCGCCGGCCTGGTTGACGTGGAATGGCAGGGCGATGCGATTCGACAGCGAGCTCTCGTACCAGGGGCTGATCAGGTTGCACGCATCGTGCCCCGCCGATCGGCGGTTGGCGTCGATGAAGGTGCCACCGACCTTGGTCGACGCCCGCCAGAGCGCGCCGTTGGCGCGGTTGAAGACCTCACGCATCCACCGGGCGTCGGGGTCGCTCAGCGGGACGAGCGGCCAGCATCCGCTGAACCCGATGAAGCCACCCAGGCCGACGACGATGATCTGGGCGTTGGGTGCCTTCTTCCGGACTGCGCGCAGCGCCGGGGTCACCCGGCTCTCCATCAGGTCGATCCGACGCCGGACCTCGTTCTCGAGGCCGCGGTTGTGGCGGCAGCGCCGGTCGGTGAACGCGGGGGTCCGGCATTGGTTCAGGATCGCGTTCCACCGCATGTCGTTGCCGCCGATGCTCACCGTGATCAGTTGCGCGTCGCGCGGGACCAGATGCAGCTGAATCGGCTTCGTGCCACCGCTGGTGTGTTGTGGGGCCTGGTACAGGTGCGCCGCCTGGGCGCCCGCGCACGAGGCGTCGACGAAACGTCGCGGCAGAGTGGCCCCGGCGACGAGGGTCGGGTAGTTGAACGCCGACCGCTTGCAGCCGCCAAAGTACGCGGGGGTCGGGGTGTAGAAGCTCCCGGACGCACGCGAATCACCGAGCGCCACGTAGGTGCCACCGGTGTAGCGCGCCGGGGCCGCCTGCGCGGGCGCGGACACCGCCGCCATCAGCGACACCACGAACGCGGTGACCAGCACCGTCGCCAATACTCGGACCCCACCCCGGACAAACCCCACCAACGCACACCACTTCCGCTACCCGCCGATTGCTCAGGGAATCTTAAGGCACGACCGGCGGACGGGAAACCGGACTGGGCTGAGCGTTCACCGGGGTTGTCGGTACGCATCGGTCGCCTGTTACCGCGGGCTGCGCGAACCCTGCCGGGGGCGTGAGCGGCGGATATCACACGAGCAGGCTGAAGACCACCCGTAGGAAACGGACAGCTGCCGATGGGTTGCCCGGCCCGGCTCCGTGGGGTGGTTTTCAGGGAGCGACAGTCGGAGCAGCGACCTGCATGACACCTACAGGCCGAGGTCCTTGGCGATGATCGTCTTCATGACCTCGCTGGTGCCACCGTAGATGCGGGTGACGCGGGTGTCTGCGTACAGCCGGGCGATCGGGTACTCCAGGACGTAGCCGTACCCGCCGTGCAACTGCAGGCACTTGTCGATGACCTTGCCGGCGGTCTCGGTGGCGAACAGCTTCGCGCGGGCCGCGTCCGGGACGGTGAGTTCGCCCTCGTTGTGGAGTTCGAGTGCGCGGTCGACGATCGCGCGGATCGCCTCGACCTCGGCAGAGCACTCGGCGAGCACGAACTTGGTGTTCTGGAACGCGGCAACGGGTTTGCCGAAGACGTCGCGCTCCTTGGTGTAGGCGATCGCATGCTGGACGGCTGCCGCGGCGGTGGCCGACGCCCCGATGGCGATGGTGAGTCGTTCCTGCGCGAGGTTGTGCGCGAGGTACGAGAACCCGGCTCCCTCCTCGCCGAGCCGGTCGGACACGGGAACCTCGACCGAACTGAACGAGAGTTCGGCGGTGTCGGAGGCCTTGAGTCCGATCTTCTCGATCTTGCGGCCCACCGAGAATCCCTCGGACTTGGTGTCCACCACCAGGATCGACAATCCGGCACGACGGTTCTCGGGATCGAACGGTGCGGTCCGGGCGACGACGAGGACGCGATCGGCCAGTGCGCCGCCGGTGATGAACGTCTTCGCGCCGTCGAGTACGTAGTGCGATCCGTCCTCGGACAGCTTGGCGGTGGTCGAGATGTTGGCGAGATCAGAACCGGTGCCGGGTTCGGTCATCGCGATCGCGAACATCAGCTCGCCGGAACAGAATCCGGGCAGCCAGCGCTGCTTCTGCTCGTCGGTGGCGTACTCGACGAGGTAGGGGAGGATCAGGTTCGAGTGCACCGAGTAGCTGCCGAAGGTGACACCCGCGGCCGAGGTCTCCTCGGCGATCACCATCGAGTAGGTGAAGTCGGAGACACCGCCGCCGCCGTACTCCTCGGGCGCCTCGATGCCCAGGACGCCGAGTTCGCCGAGCCGGTTGTAGAACTCACGCGGCGGATGTCCCTGTTTCTCCCAGTCGTGATAGACGGGCGCGACCTCCTTGGCGATGAAGTCCCGGACGGTCTTGCGGAACGATTCGTGGTCCTCGGTGAAGATGCGACGCAGCATGTGGTCCCTCGAAACTGTTGTGGGCGGACGGGTCTGACGAGATTCGACTCGCGGCGGTCATTTCTCGCGATATTCGCGCAGGAGTCCCTTGGAGATGATCTGTTTCTGTATTTCGCTGGTGCCCTCGCCGATCAGCAGGAAGGGTGCGTCGCGCATCAGCCGCTCGATCTCGAACTCCTTCGAATAGCCGTAGCCACCGTGGATTCGAAAGCTGGCCTGGGTGACCTCGGCGCAGTACTCGCTGCACAGGTATTTGGCCATCCCGGCGGCGACGTCGTTGCGCTCGCCCGAGTCCTTCAGGCGTGCCGCATTGACCATCATCAGGTGCGCGGCCTCGACTTTCGTCGCCATCTCGGCCAGCGAGAACGCGATGGCCTGGTGTTCGGCGATGGGCTTGCCGAAGGTGGATCGCTGCTGCGCATACTTCACGCCGAGTTCGAATGCGCGCTGGGCGATCCCGCACGCGCGGGCGGAGACGTTGACGCGGCCGACCTCGACGCCGTCCATCATGTGCGCGAACCCGCGGCCGCGCTCGCCGCCGAGGATGTCGGACGCGGATGCGCGATAGCCGTCGAAGATCAGCTCGGTGGTGTCGATGCCCTTGTAGCCCATCTTGTCCAGCTTCCGCGGGATCGTCAGCCCGGGCCGCACCTCGCCGAAACCGGCGGGCTTTTCGACGAGGAAGGTGGTCAGGTTCTTGTGCGGTTTCTCGTTGCCCTCGTCGGTCCGGACCAGCGCGGCAACGAGAGTCGACGATCCGCCGTTGGTCAGCCACATCTTCTGTCCGTCGATGATGTATCCGTCATCTCCGTCGCGCTTGGCGCTCGTCTTGATCGCCGCCACGTCCGACCCCAGTTCCGGTTCGGACATCGAGAACGCGCCGCGCACCTCGCCGGTCGCCATCCGGGGGAGGAACCGCTGCTTCTGGTCGTCGGTCCCGTGCTGCCGGATCATGTACGCCACGATGAAATGGGTGTTGATCACCCCGGACACACTCATCCAGCCGCGTGCGAGTTCCTCGACGCACAGCGCATAGGTCAGCAGGGATTCGCCGAGCCCGCCGTACTCCTCGGGGATCATCAGACCGAACAAGCCCATCTCGGCCATGCCGTCGACGATGGCCTGTGGGTACTCGTCGGCGTGCTCGAGTTCCTGCGCATTCGGGATGATCTGTTTGTCGACGAACGAGCGGACGTTGGACAGGATCTCGGTCTGGATCTCGGTGAGGCCCAAGGTCTGCGCGAGGCGGGTCATGGCGGTGAGGTGTCTCCGAGTCTGTCGGGCTGCGTGTGACCGCGGTCGGGGCGGGCGTGCGCCTCGGCGGGATGTCCGTCTCCCAGCATGCCCCGCCCGACCGCGGCGAAGTAGTCGACGTGAACTAAGGGTGCGATAGCGCGAGCCAATGAAACGAGTGGCTCCGAACGCACCATCGCTATGGGTCCGTGAGGGCCTGCCAATGACCCCAGCTCGTGGCGGGCCGGGCCTGGACACATAGGCACGGGCAGTCGGATCGTTCGCCGGGCGAACGTTGTCAGGGGCGGTCATGTCCGGTTTCAATCGGATCGGATGTGATCTGGCCCACGTGCGGATCGCATCGTTACCCAGACCACTCATCGGAAGAGGTTCACCATGGCGGTCACGACCACCTCCGGATCAGGGCCCGGCAAGAAGCCCGCGTCGTCGGCGCACGCCTCACCCGGCGACGCCACGCGGACGATCGACTTCGAGGCGACCCGGTCCGGTCGATCACCGGGGGGTCGCAAGCTGGGGCCGCGCGGCGAGTCCCGGGTAGGCGCCTGGGGCATCACCTCGCTGCTGGTGAGCCTGTATGTCATCAACTACGCCGACAAGGCCGTTCTCGGGATCATCGCCCAGCCGCTTCGTGAGGAACTCGGACTCAGTTCGTCGCAGATCGGGCTCGTCGGCAGCCTGTTCTTCCTCACCTTCACCATCGGTGGATTCTTCGCGGGCCTGCTGAATCGCTGGATGACCCTGCGCTGGTCGCTGGTGCTCCTCGCCCTGTGCTGGGCCGCGGCGATGCTGCCGATGGTCGTGGTGGCCGGACTCGGTGTCCTCATCGTCAGCCGGTTGTTCCTCGGTCTCGCCGAGGGGCCCAGTTCCGCACTCCTGCACACCGCGGCCTACTCGTGGCACCCACCGGCCCGGCGCGCGCTGCCGGGTGCACTGCTGGCCGGCGCCGCGTCGATCTCGAAGATCGCCATCGCCCCGCTGCTCGCCGTGATCACCGTGACGTTCGGATGGCGCTGGGCGCTGATCTCCCTCGCCATCGGGGGCCTCGCCTGGTGCGTCGTCTGGCTGGCCACGTGGCGCAACGGCCCCTACATCGCGAGCGGGAAGACGGCGAAGGGCACCGCCGCAGATGGCGACGCCGAACCGGCCACCCCATGGATCTCGATCTTCACCTCGCGGACCTTCATCACCGGGGCGCTGGTGGTGATGAGTGTCTACGCACTGGTGAGTGTGGTGCTGACCTGGCTGCCCTCGTACTTCGAGGAGGGACTCGGCTACAGCCGCCTGCAGTCCGGGTCGATGTTCGCGTTCCCCTCGATCGTCGGACTCATCTTGATGGTGCTGAGTTCGATCACGAGTGACCGGATGATCTCGCGGGGTGCGACCTCGCGAATGCTGCGAGTCGTCGTGCCCTCGGTCGGCGTGCTCGTGTCCGGCGTCTTGCTGTTCCTGCTTCCGTCGATCAGCACGCCGATCGTCGCGGTGGCGATCCTGTCGATCGGATATGGCTTCGCCGCCACCGTGTTCCCGCTGTTCAACGCGGCTGTCGCGGAGATCTGCCCGCCTCGGCAGACAGCGGGCACGTTGGGCGTCTTCTTGGCGATCATGGCCATCGGCGGACTTGTGGCGCCCTACGCCACGGGTGTCATCGTCGACGCTGCGGCCACCCCGGCGGAGGGGTATGCCACCGCGTTCCAGGTACTCGGTCTCGTCGCGGCGGTGTGTGCCGTGCTCGCGCTGGTGTTCGCCGACCCCGAACGTGATCGTGCCCGGCTGCGGCCGCACGCACCGACGATCGAGGGCGCCACGGGATGATTCTCCGCGTCCCATAGGCAGGGCCTCATCGTCTGTGAGTGGGAATCGACTTGTCTGCCAAACGCCTTGATGGTCGTCTCGACAGAACGGGCGACCGGCGCCCGCCGGCGTCGTGCGCGTCGAACACAGCCTAATCTCTCGTCCTGACATCGAGGAGACCCCATGCGTGATGCAGTGATCGTCGACGCGGTCCGTGCCCCCATCGGCCGCCGCCGCGGCGCCCTGTCCGGAATCCACCCGGCCGACCTGTCCGCCCACGTCCTCGAGGCACTCGTAGAACGAACCGGTGTCGAACCGGCGATCGTCGACGACGTTCTGTGGGGGTGCGTGAGCCAGGCGTCCGAGCAGGCCGGGAACGTCGCGCGGACCGCGGTTCTCGCCGCAGGCTGGCCGGAGAGCGTTCCGGGCACGACGGTGACCCGTGCCTGCGGATCGAGCCAGCAGGCGGTCAGCATGGCGGCCGCAGCGGTCATCTCGGGTCAGCAGGACGTCGTGATCGCCGGCGGTGTCGAGTCGATGAGCAGAGTCCCGATGGGCAGTGCCGCCCCCAACGGGGAGCATCAGCCGCCCACCGTTCTCGATCGGTACGGGGTGGACAAGTTCAGTCAGGGGGTCGGCGCGGAGATGGTCGCCGCCAAGTGGGGACTCGACCGCACCCGCCTCGACGAGTATTCGCTGCGCTCGCACGAGCTCGCCGCGCAGGCCGCCGACCGCGGCGCCTTCGACAGCCAACTCGCGCCGATCCCGGGAGTGCTCGAGGGCGATGAGGGCATCCGTCGCGGCGGCACGCTGGAATCCCTGGCCAAGCTCAAGCCCGCGTTCAGCGAGGACGGCGTCATCCACGCGGGCAACTCGTCGCAGATCTCCGACGGATCGGGTGCCTTGCTGATCATGTCCTCCGACACCGCGACGTCGCACGGACTGACGCCGATCGCGCGTATCCACACGGCGGTCGTCGCCGCCGATGACCCGGTGATCATGCTGACCGGGCCCATCCCGGCCACCGCGAAGGCACTCAAGCGATCGGGGCTGTCGATCGACGACATCGGGGCCTTCGAGATCAACGAGGCGTTCGCCCCGGTTCCGCTCGCCTGGCAGGCCGAGACCGGTGCCGACATCGACCGCCTCAACCCTCTCGGCGGCGCGATCGCGGTCGGACACCCGCTCGGAGGTTCCGGCGCCATTCTCATGACCCGACTCGTCCATCACATGCGCGACAACGAAATCCGTTATGGTCTCCAGTCGATGTGTGAGGCCGGCGGTATGGCGAACACCACCATCCTCGAACTTCTCTGACCGCGGACTTCCGACCCACCACTTCGTGGCTCGCTCCGCTCGCATCTCATGGAACGGGACGAGATCATTTCGAAAGGAAGTACAGAGCAATGGATCTCAAGGGACTCTCGATTGCGATCACCGGTGGCGCTTCCGGTCTCGGCCTGGCGACAGCCAAGCGCGTGATCGACGCGGGCGGTCTCGTCACTCTCATCGACCTACCCACCTCCGACGTCCAGGCCGTGGCCGACGGACTCGGCACCGCGGCCGGTTTCGCCGCCGCCGACATCACCGACGCCGAACAATTCGCTGCCGCACTCGATGTGGCGGACGAGCGCGGTGGTCTACGAGGCGTCGTGCACTGTGCCGGGGCCGGCCGGCGCATGCGCATCCTCGACAAGGAGGGCAAGGCGACTCCCGCCGATGACTTCGAGTTCGTGATGAAGCTCAATCTCGTCGGTTCGTTCCACGCGTTGTCCCTCGGCGCCGAGCGCATCGCGCGCCTCGAACCGATCGACGGCGAGCGCGGCGCGGTCATCATGACCGCGTCGGTCGCGGCCTTCGAGGGGCAGATCGGCCAGATCAACTACGCGGCGTCCAAGGCAGGCATCGTTGGCATGACCCTTGTCGCGGCGCGAGATCTGGCCAGCAAGCTCATCCGCGTCAACACCATCGCACCCGGCACGATGGACACCCCGTTGCTGGCCCGACTTCGCGACGACGTGCGTGAGTCTCTCGCGGCGAGTATTCCCAACCCGGCCCGACTCGGCCGACCGGAGGAGTTCGGTCACCTGGCCGCGTCGATCCTGGAGAACACTTATCTCAACGGCGAGACCATCCGCCTCGACGGGGCGATCCGGATGGCCCCGCGCTGACCGGGTGCCGGGCGGAGGGGCGTCGGGCAGACAGTATCGCCGGGGGAGGCGGTCAGCGGCAACGCAATTCCAGTATTCGACTCCGAGAGGACACCTCGCGATGACCCCATCGGCGCCCACGACGCTGCGCTATCCCGACACCACCATGGCCGACCTCCCGGCCGGAATGGCGGCGATGTACGGCAACCGTGCTGCCGTCGTGGACAGCGAGACGACTCTCACCTACACCGAACTCGACACGCAATCGGCCGCGGTGGCGTCGGCGCTACGAGCCGCCGGGGTCGTCGAGCGGGACGTCGTGCTGCTGTATCTGACGAACAGCGTCGAGTTCGTGGTCTCCTACTACGGGTCCTTGCGGGCGGGTGCCACCGTGACCCTGGTGAATCCGCTGCAACCCGTCTCCGGTCTCCGGTGTCAGATCATGGAAACCGGTGCGGTGGTCGGTTTCACGCAGAGCGGGCAGTCGGCGCGGTTGCTGGCGGCCGCCGCGGGTTCGACGCTGACGACCGTCGTCGTGGTCGACGGGACGGCAGAAGCGTCCGAAGGGGTCGCGACGTGCTCACTCACCGCGTTCACCGCCGGACATCACGGCGCGCCCACGGTGTCGGTGACGAGCGAGGACGTCGCGCATCTCGCCTTCACCGGCGGCACCACGGGGGTGTCGAAAGGTGTACGGGTGTTGCACCGCAACGTCATCGGCAACGTCACCCAGATGATCGCCTGGCGTGCCGGGCACGCCCTCGACGTGGGTGACGACGGCCTGCTCGTCCTCACCCCCCGGTCGGACGAGAATCCGGGTGTGGTCCCCGGTGCCGCCGCGACCGTCGTCGTCTCGCCTTTGTTCCACGCGCATGCGCTCATCAACATGTCGTTCCTGTTGCTGTGCGGCGCAACCCATGTGTTCGGCGGGCGGTTCGACCCGGCACGCATGCTCGGCCTCATCGAGGAGTTCAGTGCCTCCTACGTGACCGGCAGTCCGGCGATGTGGCATGCGCTCGCCGCCCACCCCGACGTCGCGACGCGTGACCTCACCTCGGTGCGGGTCGTCTCCTCGGGTGCCGCACCCATCGATCACGTCACCCTCGAACGCCTCCGGAAGGCGTTCCCTGCGGCGGCCGTCGTCGAAGGTTACGGACTCACCGAGGCCACCTGCCTCGTGTCCTCGGCGCCGCTGACCTCTCAGGGGTACTACCGCCTCGGTAGTGTCGGCCTGCCGACCTTCGACACCGAGGTCGAGATCCGTTCGGTCGACGATCCCACCGCGGTGCTCGGACCGGGGGAGAGGGGCGGGCTGTGGGTTCGCGGCCCGCAGGTCACCGCCGGCTACCTGGATCACCCCGACAAGACGGCCGAACAGTTCGTCGACGGGTGGCTCGACACCGGTGACATCGCCTACCGCGACTCCGACGGCTACCTCTACATCTGCGATCGTGTCAAGGACATGCTGATCTACAAGGGCTACAACGTGTATCCGCGGGAGCTCGAAGAGATCCTGGTGACCCATCCCGACGTCGAGGCGGCCGCGGTGGTCGGACGCGAGGCGGGTGCCGTCGGACAGGAACCGGTCGCGTTCCTGGTGGCCAAGACCGGGCACGTCATCGAGGCGGCATCGGTCGCGAGATTCGTCGAACAGCAGGTGTTGCCGTACAAGAAGATCCGCGACGTCTACGTGGTCGACGAGCTACCGACGTCGGCGGCGGGCAAGATCCAGAAGGTCGCGCTCCGGGAGCGGCTCACGCACGCCGGATAGTTCAGCGCTGCGCCCGCTTGACCAGGTTGCGTCCGATGATGAGCCGCTGGATCTCGCTGGTGCCCTCGTACAGGCGGAGCAACCGCACCTCGCGGTAGATGCGCTCCACCGGGACGTCGCGCATGTAGCCGCTGCCGCCGTGGATCTGGACCGCGAGATCGGCGACCTTGCCGACCATCTCGGTGCAGAACAGCTTGGCGGCGGACGGGGCGATGCGCCGGTCGGTGTCGTCGACCCAGGCGCGAGCCGCTTCGCGCACCAGTGCTCGCCCGGCCATCACGCCGGACTGCTGGTCGGCGAGCATGGCCTGTACCAACTGGAACTCGCCGATCGCGGTACCGCCCTGGGTCGCCGTCGCGGCCCACGACACCGACTCGTCGAGGGCGCGCTGCGCGGTGCCCACCGAGAGGGCGGCGATGTGAACCCGGCCGCGCGCCAGGCTCATCATCGCGGCCTTGTAGCCCACGTCCTCGCTGCCACCGACCAGCGTCGACGCCGGGACACGCACATCGTCGAAGTGCACGTCGGCGGTCCAGGCGCCCTCCTGGCCCATCTTGCGGTCCTTGGCGCCCACGCTCAGCCCCGCGGCGTCGGCGGGGACGAGGAACACCGCGATGCCGGTGCCGTCGTCGTCGGCCGGGCGGGTTCGGGCGAACACGACGAACAGATCGGCCAACGGGGCGTTGGTGATGAACCGTTTCTCGCCGGTGATCACCCAGTCGTCGCCGTCGCGGACGGCCTTCGTGCGCAGTCCGGCCGGGTCGGAGCCGGCCCCCGGCTCGGTCAGCGCGAACGAGGCGACCACCTCGCCGGACGCGATCTTCTCCAGCCACGCGGTCTTCTGCTCATCGGTGCCGAAGTGCACGAGTACCTGGCCGGCGATGCCGTTGTTGGTGCCGAACATCGACCGCAGCGCCAGGGAGGTGTATCCCAGTTCCATCGCGAGTTCGACGTCCTGGGTCAGGTCGAGGCCCAGACCGCCCCATTCCTGCGGGATGGCGTAGCCGAAAAGACCCATGTCCTTGGCCGTCTGGCGGATGTCGTCCGGGATCGCGTCCGTGTCGAGGATCTCCTGCTCACGCGGGACCACCACCTCGCGGACGAACTCACGCGTCGCGGCGAGAATGTCGGCGAAATCCTCGGGTCCCACCTGGGAGGTCGAGGCTGGTTGCATCACACCGGTCATGCGCCCACTCTTGCGCGTTCGCACCTCGGCCGTCCAATACGAAACCGGGATCGATCCGATAGCCGCTGCGTATGAGCGTGGAGGGGTTCGACGGGGGACGATCTCGATAGATTGAGTTCACCCACCCGCCGGCGCGGCGCCCTGTCGCTGTTCGCCGTTCGCTCTCCACCGACCCCACGGGGCGGTGGGACCCCGGAAGGACGACACGACACATGTCACGCACCACCGCGCAGCCGCTGCTCGAAGGACGTACCGCCGTCGTGACCGGTGGCGCGCAGGGCATCGGTTTCGAGATCGCCAGATCGTTCGTCGAGGCCGGCGCTCGAGTCGTCCTCGGCGATCTCGGCCTCGACGCCGCGCAGGCTGCCGCGGACGAACTCGGCGGTAGCGAGGTGGCCCGGGCGGTGCGGTGTGACGTCGTCGACGCGGCCGAGGTCGATGCACTGCTGGCGACGGCGGTCGAGGTCTTCGGGTCTCTCGACGTCGTGGTGAACAACGCGGGGATCACCCGGGACGCCACGATGCGCACGATGACCGAGGAGGATTTCGACCAGGTCATCTCGGTGCATCTCAAAGGCACCTGGAACGGCACGCGTAAGGCGGCGGCGATCATGCGCGAGGCCAAGCGCGGTGCGATCGTGAACATCTCGTCGCTGTCGGGCAAGGTCGGCATGGTCGGGCAGACGAACTACTCGGCGGCCAAGGCGGGCATCGTCGGCCTCACCAAGGCCGCGGCCAAGGAGATGGCCCATCACGGCGTACGGGTCAACGCGATACAGCCCGGTCTGATCCGGTCGGCGATGACCGAGGCGATGCCGCAGAAGGCATGGGACCAGAAGATGGCGGAGATCCCGATGCGACGCGCCGGCGAGGTCGGTGAGGTCGCGAGCGTCGCGTTGTTCCTGGCGTCGGACATGTCGTCGTACATGACGGGCACCGTCCTCGAGGTGACCGGCGGCCGCTTCATGTGAGAGTCGCTCTCACCCAGACAACTTCGCACCATCGAACCCGAAAGGTCACCCATGCGCGACGTGGTCATCTGCGAACCGGTACGGACCCCGATCGGCCGCTACGGCGGGATGTTCAAGAATCTCACCGCCGTCGATCTCGGGGTCGCCGCGTTGACGGGGATGCTCGATCGCACCGGACTCGACCCGGGGAAGGTCGAGGACGTCATCCTCGGTCACTGCAACGGCAACAGTGAGGCGCCCGCCCTGGGACGAGTGATCGCCCTCGACGCGGGGTTGCCGATCACGGTGGGCGGCATGCACATCGACCGTCGTTGCGGCTCGGGACTGCAGGCCGTCATCCAGGCCGCATACCAGGTGTCGTCGGGCGACAACGACGTCGTGGTCGCCGGTGGTGCCGAATCGATGAGCAATGCGTCGTTCTACTCGGTGGACATGCGGTGGGGTGGTGCACGAACCGGGATCGCCATGCACGACAGTCTGGTTCGCGCCCGCTCGACCGCCGGCGGAAAGAACTACCCGGTGCCCGGCGGCATGATCGAGACGGCCGAGAACCTGCGCAAGGAGTATGAGATCTCCCGGGAAGAGCAGGACGAGCTGGCTGTGGCATCGCACGAACGAGCGGTCCGCGCTCAGAAGGACGGCGTACTGGCCGAGGAGATCATCCCGGTCACCGTTCCCTCGCGAGGACGCGACCAGGTCATCGACACCGACGAGCATCCGCGCCCGGATGTCTCGGTGGAATCGTTGTCGAAGCTCAAGCCGATCATGGGCAAGACGGACCCGGATGCGACGGTGACGGCGGGCAACGCCAGCGGCCAGAACGACGCCGCGTCGATGGCGATCGTGACCACGCCCGAGGTCGCCGAGAAGCTGGGTCTGCGCCCGCTGGTCAAGCTCGTGTCCTGGGGTCTGGCCGGGGTACCGCCGCGCACCATGGGGATCGGGCCGGTGCCGGCGACCGAGAAGGCCCTCGCGAAGGCCGGACTGACGCTCGCCGACATCGACGTCATCGAACTCAACGAGGCCTTCGCCGCGCAGGCGCTCGCCGTCACCCGCGAGTGGGGTTTCGGCCGGTTCGGCGCCGGCGGCGATTTCGATCGCACCAACGTCCATGGCTCGGGAATCTCATTGGGACACCCGGTCGGGGCCACCGGCGGCCGCATGCTGGCCTCGCTGGCGCGCGAGCTGCACCGGCGCGGGGCGCGTTACGGTCTGGAGACGATGTGCATCGGCGGTGGTCAGGGACTCGCGGCGGTCTTCGAACGCGTCGGCTGACCCCAAGACTCACCGGACCCCACCTGAGTCGCTCCGGTGGGGTCCGGTGTTCCAGTCGGTCATCCCACCGATTCGCGCACGAGGTCGACGAACGCCTGGCCGACGGCCGACAGGGACGGCGGGTGAAAGGCGATCGCGAAGGGACGCACGACATTCGGTTCGATCTCGCGGATGACGACCGGGGAGTCCGCCGACTCCGCGACGGACCGCTCGAGGAGCGTGCCGCCGATCCCGGACTCCACCATGGGGAGCCGTTCCTCGCGGATCTCCGACAGCACGGCGAGAGGCGGCCGGACGCCGCCGACACGGATGGCCTCCTCGAACTCGTCGGCCACCGAGTAGCCGCGCGGCACGAAGACCATCGGGATCGGCGGCAGGTTGTTCAACGGGATCGGGCCCTCGGGTACCTCGGTGCCCGGCGGGTAGACCAGGACGTGTTCGTGTTCACCCATCACGATCACCTCGAGGTCGTCACCGGCGATCGGCAGGTGAGCGACGGCGAATTCGCAGTGACCGTCCTCGATCGCCGACGCGGCCCTGGTCTCGTCGCGTAACTCACCCAGCCGCACCGACACTCGTGGATACGCGGCACGGAACCGGGTGACGAGGTCGACGACGGGTCCGACGGCGGTGGCGGCGAAGGCGAGGATGTCGAGATGACCGGTGAGTTCGTCCTCCGACGCCGAGAGCAGGTCGTCGACGGCATCCATGTCGCGGACGATCTGACGTGCAGGACCGACCATCGTCCGCCCGGCCGCCGAGAGCACCATCCCGCGGCCGATGCGATGGAACAGCTGCACCCCGAGTTCGCGTTCGAGCGCCCGGAGTGCTTGGGACACAGTGGGTTGAGCGACGCCGAGAGCCGAGGCCGCACCACCGATGCCCTTGTTCTCCACCACCGCCAGGAAGTACTCGACCTGCCGCAATTCCATGGTGGAAGTCACCAGTCCCGTGGTTCGGCGGGATCCGGAGCGATCCCGCAGTGGACCTTCGCCGCGGAGATGAAGGCGAGCGCGGCCGGCGAGGGGAGCCCGGATCGCAGCACGAGTCCCCACGCCCGCGTCAGCGGCGGGTCGAGCGCGAGTCGCCGCAGTCCCGCGAGCTGTCGTTCGGCCACGGTGAAGGGGAGAACCGTTGCCCCCGTTCCCTTCTTGACCAGACTCCACACCGCGGAAGGCAGCTGGCAGTCGACCACCACGTTCCTTCCGTCCTCGTCGAGGAGCCCGTCGAGGAGCCCCGCCGTGATCGGGTCGCTGTGATCGATGACGAGGGGTAGTGAGCGCACCGCCGAGTGCGGTATCGGATCCGGCAGTCCGTCGGCGAGCGGCGCATGCGCCGCGACGACCAGTTCCTGCTCGGCCATCGGGATGGCGGTGAAAGTCGCGTGCTCGGCGGTCGAGTCCATGATCCCGACCTCGGCCTCGCCGGATCGCAGCGCCGACAGCACTCCTGCGGGGCTGTCCGCGGAGACGACCCGTACCGACAAGTGCGGGAAGCGTTCCCGGAACAGACGCACGACGTTGACCACGGGATCCACGCTGAATGCCGCGTAGGTCACGACGTCGACGCGGCCGGCACGCAGCTCGCGAACCGCGTCGACCTTGGCCTTGGCACGGTCGACGTCGGCCAGGATGCGGCGGGCGGCGACGTCGAGTTTGCGTCCGGCCTCGGTGAGTTCGAGACGGCGCCCGGTGCGGTCGAACAACGTGACGCCGAGGCGCTTCTCGAGCGTGCGGATTGCCTGGGACAGCGACGGCTGTGAGATGTAGAGGGACTGGGCGGCCTTCGTGATGCCGCCGTGGTCGACCACGGCGACGAAGTAGGTCACGAGGTGCAGGTCCACCCCGGTCACTTTAGTGAATCCGGCGGGAGGTCACTTGCCGGTCCATCGCGGCGCCCGCTTCTCGGCGAAGGCGACGGCACCCTCTCTCGCGTCGTCGGAGGCGAACACCGGGCCGAGATGATCCCACTGCTTCTTGATCAGTTCGGGATCGGTGTAGCGGATGGCCATCGAGGTGACCTGTTTGGTGGCACGGACGGCGAGCGGTCCGTTGGCCGCGATGACGGCGGCGAGTTCGCGTGCGCCGGCGAGTGCCTCGCCGGGCTCGGTGACGCGGTTGACCAGTCCGAACTGATGGGCGCGTTCGGCGGTGAGCGGGTCGCCGGTCAGCGCGAGCTCCATCGCGACCTGGTACGGCAGGATCTTCGGCAGGCGGAGCAGTCCGCCGGCCGCGGCGGCGAGTCCGCGCTTGACCTCGGGGATGCCGAACTTGGAATTGCTCGCCGCGACGACGAGGTCTGCCGACAGCGCGAGTTCGCATCCCCCGGCCAGCGCCCAGCCCTCGACCGCGGCGATGAGGGGCTTGCTCGGTGGCGCCTCGGTGAGCCCGCCGAACCCGCGGCCCTTCAGCGACACCTGCTCGCCGCGGGCGAAGGCCTTGAGGTCCATTCCGGCGCAGAACGTGCCACCGGCGCCGGTGAGGATCCCGATGGTGAGGTCGTCGCGCGACTCGAGTTCGTCGATCGCGGCGGCGATGCCCTCGGAGACCTCGAGATTCACGGCGTTCTTCGCTTCGGGACGATTGATCGTGATGACGGCGACGCCGTCGGCGAACTCGGTGAGCACTGCACTCATGGGATCTCCTGGAGTTGATGGACGGAGGGGAAGTCAGGTGCCTTCGGAAGTGGAAACCGATTGTGGCGCAGGCGGTGTGGCGCCATCGGCGAGGAACCAGCGGATCGGGCCCGGTGCGGCCGGGTCGTCGGCGGGTACGCGAGCGTCGAGAATGCCTCGCTCCTGCAGGACGATCAGGTGGGCGTGCGTCTCCCGCAGCGCGAGTCGGCTGAGGGTGAGCGACAGCTCCTCGAACGGGCGTGACCAGGTCACCGACCGGGTGATCTCCCAGGCCGAGCTCTCCGGATGCCGGGCGACGGTCGCGGTGATCTCGGCGAGCCGGTCCTCGTGGTGCTCGAGCAGGCCGGTCACCCGGTCGCCGAGACCTCGGAACCGGTACTCGTGGGACGGCAGCGCCTCGTGGTCGCGCATCTTCTCCGTGTTGGCCAGCGAGATCAGGTAATCGGCGAGGGGATTGTCGGTCTGCATGGGGTTGGTCGAGATGTTCGGACTGATCCGCGGCAACAGGTGGTCGCCGGTGAAGATGACACCGGCGGTGTCGTCGGCGAAGCAGAGATGTCCCGCGGTGTGGCCGGGCGTCCAGATGGCTCGGAGATCCCAGCCGGGGATGTCGAGGGGGGCGTCGCCGGTCAGTTCGCGGTCGACGGTCCGGCCGTCGGGCATGCGGATGAAACCGATGAACCCTTCGTCGGCGACCTCGGTCGGTGCGCCGAGCATCCGGAGTTCGGACCGCGCCTGCCGGAGCTGGCTCTCCACCTCGTCGTCGGAATGGTGGCGCAGGTAGCGGGCGTCGTCGCGATGCATCCACAGCTCGGCGTCGACGTGCTCGAGGAGACGCGGCACGAGCCCGAAGTGGTCGGGATGGAGATGGGTCACACCGATGGAACGGACGTCGGTGACGTCGTGTCCGGTGGAGCGGATGCCTGCGACGAGGACATCCCACGACTCGTCCGACGGCCAGCCGGCGTCGATGAGCGCGAGGCCGCCGTCGGGCAGTCCGAGGGCGTAGACGAGGATGTAGCGCAGCGGATTGGGACCCATGGGCACCGGGATCGACCACAGTCGCGGCCGGACCTCCTCGACCGGCGGCAGCACCTTGTCGGCCCAGGCCTGTTTCTGCAGCACGCCGGTGACCTCGATCGGGACCATCCAGCCTCCTCCTCGGGTGCATCGTTCGCGCGAGGGCACCGCGACGAGTGTTGCAGTGATCTGTGTCATCCGATCACGAGACGACTTCGAGGCTCAAACTGGGTGCGGCTCAGACACCCTGAGGTAGGACCTATGAGTCGAGTTCATGCCCGAGCGCACCGGCATGGTCGCAGCCCGCCGCCACCTCGCCCACGAGGCGTCCCGCGAGTTCGGGCTGGATGAGTGGGAAGAGATGACTCGCGCGCGGGACGATGGTGAGGGTCGCGTCCGCCGCGGCTTCGACGAACCGTCGCTCGTGGACCCGGAACTGATCCTGACGCCCGTTGACGAAGACCGTGCGGCCCGGATAACGACCGACCTCGCCGAGCGCGTCGAAGTGCTTGAGCTCGGCCACGACGTCGGCGATGGACCCGAGCGACAACCCGCCGATCTCCATGTCCTCGGACACCTGCCTGCCGACGGCCAGGCGGGTGAGCGCCTGGCTGATGACCGCCGCCTGGCGTGGCAGGAGCGATGTCACCGCCCCGAATGTCTCGAACGGTGCCGCGAGGATCCGACTGGGTTGCGCGGTCGCGCACATGGGCACCAGCGCCGCGACGTGATGTGGATGGCGACTCGCGGCCGCCATCGCCACATAACCGCCCATCGACATTCCGGCCACGACCGCCGGCCGGCCGAACCGCTCGATCTCGGCGACGACGGCGTCGACGGCAGCGTCCATCGTGAACCTCTCCGCCCGACGCCGTCCGTGCCCGGGGAGATCGGGGGTGACGACATCCCTGCCCGCAGGGGCCGTCGCCGCCACCGCGGCAGCCACCCGGTGCAGTGTCGCTCCACTCACCCGTATCCCGTGGACGAGGACGACGGGGGTGGGTTCGTCCACCGGCGGATCGGTCGCGGCAAGGGCTGACGGAGGCATCGCACGCAGTATGCGGGCACCGCGGCCACGGCGCGGGCCGTGTCACCGAGTGTTCGTCAGCGGTCTTCCTGGACGTCGACGGCGGGTTCGGCCGCGGGGGCTTCGTCATCCGCGCCCGTCGGGGAGACACGCCGCTCGATTCCGATCCGGTCGAGGAACCCGGCGTCGTGTGAGACCACCAGCACCGCGCCGGACCATGCCTCGATAGCGTCGACGAGCTGCGTGACGGTGTCGAGGTCGAGATTGTTGGTCGGTTCGTCCAAAATCAGGAGTTTCGGTGTCGGGTCGCCGAGCAGGGCGTCGGCCAGGGCGACACGCAGGCGCTCGCCGCCGGACAGTTCGGCGAGCGCGCGATCGGCGCGGGCGCCCCGGAACAGGAAGCGCGCGAGGTGCGCCCGGACCTCCTGGGTGGAGATGTCGGGGTGGGTCCGCGCCAGGTGCTCGGCGATCGAGACGGTCGGGTCGGCGAAGGTGATCTGCTGGGGCACGAACGCATAGGGCACGACCACGGATTCGCGGGCGATCACGTCCGCGATCAGCGTGGATTTCCCGGAACCGTTGGGCCCGACGAGCGCCACCCGCTCGGGTCCGTCGACGCGCAGACGGTCGTCGACGATGATCTGGGCACGAGGGGCGACCTCCGGCGTCGGTACGACGATCCGCGCGGTGCGATCGGCCCGGATGTCCTCGCGGGCCTCGTCGAGACGTGTTGCCGCGGAGGCCACGTCGTCGCGATGGGCATTGCGCAGTTTGCCCGCCGACACCTGGGCCTCGCTCCGGCGATTGTGCGCGACGATCTTCGGCACCCGCTTCTCGCGCTCCGCGGTGGCACCTGTCCGGGCCCGCCGGTCGAGTTTGATCAGGGCCTCGGACATCTCCCTGCGCTGTTTGCGCAGGTCGCCGGCCGCGGTGGCGACCGCGGCCTCGGCGGCTTCCTGCTCGGCGTCGACGATCTCGCGGTACTGCGAGTACGGGCCGCCGAACAGTCGCACGCGACCGCGATAGAGCTCGACCGTCGCATCGACCCGCTCGAGGAGTTCGAGGTCGTGACTCACCACGACGACGGTGCCCGTGAACGAGTCGATGGCGTCGAAAAGCCGTGCGCGGGAGTCGGTGTCCAGGTTGTTGGTCGGTTCGTCGAGAAGCAGGATCGCCGGGTTGGCGATGAGCGCGGCGACGATCGCCAGCAGGGTGGCCTCACCGCCGGACATGGCGCCGACCGCGCGGTCGAGGTCGCGGGGCAGACCCATCTGCTCGAGGAGACCGATCGCGCGCTCCTCGACACCCCAGTCGTCCCCGACGGCGTCGAAGTCCTGCGGGTCGACCGACCCGTTCTCGATTCGTCCGATCGCACAACGGATCTCGTGAATGCCGAGCGCCCGGGCCACGGTGGTGGACGGGTCGGACTGCGGGTCCTGCACGACCACACCGACCTCGGTTGTCGACGCGTCGCCCGCGACGGTGATGCTGCCGGACGCCGGACGCAGCCGGCCCGCGATGAGGCCGAGGAGCGTCGATTTGCCCGCGCCGTTCGCGCCGATCAGGGCATAGGTCTCGGCGCCGAGAGTGAGGTCGAGGTGATCGAAGACGACGGTCCCGTCGGGCCAGGCGAACGAGACGTCGGACAGCACGATGGAAGACGGCATGAGCGCTCCTGAAGTGGGTCGGGAACACCGACGAGTCGTCGGTGAGGTCCACCGGCAGGTTGCCGGCGGCCGGGGCCACTTCAGTTCTTCATCGGGTGGATCACTCCTCGAGTCCGCGTGCAAGTGGTGACCACCGTAGCGGATGCCCTCGGACTTGCCAACGGATTATCTGCCACGCGTGCCGGTCGGGGTCACCGCTACGGTTGGGGTATGTCTTTTCTCCGCACCTCCGTGTCCAACGGCGTCGGCGAGATCGTCCTGGACCGTCCCAAGGCCCTCAATGCGTTGGACCAGAGCATGATCGACGACATGTACGTCACCCTCGGCGAATGGGGTGACGACGACGCGATCGACACCGTCCTGGTGACCTCGGCGAGCGAGCGGGCCTTCTGTGCCGGTGGTGACATCCGCGCGATCCGCGAGCACGCCATCGACGGCGATGCGGCGTCGATCAGCAGATACTTCGGCAGTGAGTACCGACTCGATCAGCTCGTCGCCGACTACCCGAAGCCGTACATCAGCCTGATCGACGGGCCGGCGATGGGCGGCGGACTCGGCATCAGCGTCCACGGCGAGATCCGGGTGGTCACCGAGAAGGCGATGATCGCGATGCCCGAGACGGCGATCGGATTCTTCCCGGACATCGGTTCGACCTACTTCCTTCCGCGGCTTCCCGAAGGCGTGGGCATGTGGCTCGGTCTCACCGGCGCCCGGATCCGCGGTGTCGACGCGGTGGCCGTCGGTCTGGCAACGCATTTCGTCTCCTCCGCGGACCTGCCGGCGGTCGCCGACATGATCCGTTCCGGCGCACCGCTGGCCGACGCGCTGGCCACCTCCGGCACCGAGCAGACGAGCGACGTGCCGTTGCGAAAGATCGGTGAGTACTTCGCCGACGACAACGTCAACGCCATCCTCGGCGGCCTGCGCGGCGCGGTCGGCGACGACTGGGCCCAGGAGATGGTGGGTCTGCTCGAGAGCGCCTCACCCACGAGCCTCTGGGTCACCGCGGCGATGATCAGTGCCGGTGCGAAGTCGGGAATCGACGAGTGCTTCGACCGCGAACTCCATGCGGCGCAGGAGATCACGAAGACCAACGACTTCCGCGAGGGTGTGCGGGCAGTGCTCGTCGACAAGGACCGGAGTCCCGTGTTCGATCCGGCCGCGATCGACGACGTCGACCCCGCACTGGTGGCACGGATCGTCGGTGCCGCCGCTGGTTGAGCCGGTGACGAGCGCAGCCGCCGCGCCGAGCAAGCGACGAAGGAGCGCGTCGAGGTCGAGGAGCCGTGTCGAAGCCACCTCGCGCCATGTGTCTCAGGGCGTGAGCTGAAACCACCCCGACAGTGCGACGGTGTCCGTCGAATTGCCTTCGGCGTCCGGTCGTTTCGTCGTCGACGATTCGTCGAGGTCGTGGGGGACGTCGTCGTCGGGAGCGAGGGGGTTGGCGTCGACCCGCGTCGCCGCCGGGCAGGTGAACGATCCGGCCGCGAGTTCGCCCGACATCCCGGTCACGCTGAGCTGGCATGCGGAGGAGTGGTGGTAGACGCCGTTGATCGAGACGCCGATCTGGGCGTTGATCGGCCTGGTCAGCGGTCCGACGGTCGGACGCGTCGCGCCCACGGGCGGTAACAGCCCGCCGGTCAGCTCACTGATCAGGAACTCGATCTGCGCGCCGCCGGTCCCGGCGTCCTTGAACACGAAGAGCAGTGAGTCGGGTGGCACGTCGGGTCGCGACGGTCCCCACCGGTCGAACTCGTAGCAGTTCGGCTCGTCGGTGGGGGTGGCGCCCGCCGCGGGTCCGCGACCGGAGTCTGCGGGGGTCTTCCCGACCGCGACCTTGATGTCCCCGTGGCGGAACTCGAAGTCCTGACCACTGCGGTCGACGCTGCCCTGAGGCGGTTTCTCGGCGCAGATCGCGGGATCGACCGGCCGCGAGGTCGGCGTCGGGGTCGAGGATGTGGCCGTGGACTGCGGCGGGGTGTCCGAGCCGCAGGCGGCGACGCACACCGACACCGCCGCGGCCAGCAGCACGGCGGCGCGCACGGGTCGTCCCCGCGAGCTCACCGACCGGTCAATCCGCAGCCGCGACAAGGGGTTCGAGGGTGAGGTCGGGGTGTTCCTTCTCGATGTACTGCAGGCGCCACTTGTCGCTGAAGAGGGCCAGGACCGCGCCGTCGGTGCGGGTGAAGACCTCCACGCCGCGTTGCCGGTTCAGTTCGGCCGCGCTGTCGGCGTCCGTGCGGCGGGCAAGGCTGTAACCCAGAGGTTCGATGATCGTATCGACGTTGTATTCGGCCTTCATCCGGGCGGTCACGACCTCGAACTGCATCGGTCCGACGGCGGCGAGCACCGGTGAGGCCTCGCCACGGGTCTCGTTGCGCAGCACCTGGACCACGCCCTCGCTCTCGAGCTGATCCATGCCCTTGCGGAACTGCTTGTACTTGTCGGCCGTGGTGGCGCGCAGCGTCGAGAAGTGTTCGGGTGCAAAGGACGGGATCGGCGGGAACTGCACTCGGGGGCCGTCGTAGAGAGTGTCGCCGGGTGCGAGCGCGGTCGCGTTGACCAGGCCGACCACGTCGCCGGGATAGGCGGTGTCGACCGTCGAGCGGTCGCGGCCGAAGACGGCCTGGGCGTACTTGGTGGCGAACGGTTTTCCGGTCTGTGCGTGGGTGACGACCATGCCGCGCTCGAACTCGCCGGACACGATCCGCATGTACGCCAATCGATCCCGGTGGCTGGAGTCCATCCCGGCCTGCACCTTGAAGACCACCGCGCTGAACGGGTCGGTGACCGGGCGGGGGTTGCCCTCGATGTCGGCCCGGGGGCCGGGCGGCGGGGCGAGCTCCACCAGGATCTCGAGGAGTTGCCGCACACCGAAGTTGAGCATCGCCGAGGCGAAGATCATCGGCGAGGTCTGCCCGGCGAGGAACAGCTCCTGATCGTGGTCCTGGCCCATCTCGGTGAGCAGCTCGCTCTCCTCGAGCGCCGAGGACCACTCGTCGCCCTCACGGGCCTGCGCGTCGTCGGCGGACATGATCTCCTCGGGCGCGATCTTGGCGCCACCGGCGGTACGGGTGAAGTGCACGTACTCGCCGGTCCGCCGGTCGAGGAGGCCACGGAAGTCGCCCGCGATGCCGACCGGGAAGAACAACGGTGTCGGGGTGAGACCGATCCGCTCCTGGATCTCGTCGATCAACTCGAGCGGACTGTGTCCCGGCCGGTCCCACTTGTTGATGACCGTGATCACCGGGATGCCGCGGTGGCGACACACCTGGAACAGTTTCAGGGTCTGCGGCTCGAGCCCCTTGGCTGCGTCGATGAGCATCACGGCCGCGTCGACCGCGGTCAGCACACGGTAGGTGTCCTCGGAGAAGTCGGCGTGCCCCGGGGTGTCGACGAGGTTGATCACGCTCGGGACCTCGGGATCCGCCTGCACGGCCGCGGAGTAGTTGAACTGCAGTGCCGTCGAACTGACGGAGATGCCGCGGGCCTTCTCCATCTCCATCCAGTCCGAGACGGTCGACTTGCGGCCCGCCTTGCCGTGGACGGCACCGGCCTCGCTGATCATCCGCGCATGCAGCGCCAACGCCTCGGTCATCGTCGATTTGCCGGCGTCGGGGTGGGAGATGATGGCGAAGGTACGACGACGCGTCACTTCGCGACTGATCACCTCGGAACTCACGAGGTTCGAGGCTACCGGGCCTGCAGGGGGCGGCCAAACTCGCGCGCGGATGAGCACCGGGGGCAGGTTGTGCCGGTCTGTGACAGCTGGTGCCCCCGGCCCCCGGCGGGAACCCGTCACCCCGCTCTGCGTCTGATCATCGTGCAGCTTCCCCCAGGCCTTCGACGCCGCGCTCTCGCCCGTGACGGGGTACTCACCATGGCCGACGCACTCGAGTTCGGTCTCACGCGGTCCGGGGTGCGGCGTCGGGTCGACTCCGGAGACTGGATACCGCACTCACGCGGGGTGTACACGCTGGCCGATCATCCGACGACCTCGACCACCCGTGCGCGACTGGCAGTCGCGAGCGTGGGCAGCTGCGCGGCGCTGTCCGGACTCGGGGCCGCGTGGTGGCACGGGCTCGCGGACGGGCCGCCGAAGAAGTTCACGGTCACCGCACCGCGATCACGACACTGCACTCCGGTCGAGGGCGTTCGGGTTCGGCGTCGCCGCCTCGCGGACGCGGAGGTGGCGACACGCAAGGAGTTGCTGGTGACAGCGCTGCCGCTGTCCGTGCTCGAAGCCGCGGTCGAGAGTGACAGTGGCATCCTCGACAATGCTCTACTCGTTCGCAAGGTCTCGGTGCGTCAGCTACGTGTCGCCGCCGATCGTCGACGAGGCAAAGAGGACGGAGCCGAGATCGCGGCTCTCGTGGACGGCGTCGAATCCGGAGCACGCTCGGTGGCAGAGCGCCTCGCCGTCGACGTGTTGAGCGCCGGGGGTGTGAGCGGTTGGTCGTGCGGTCACCCGGCCGGCGGCTACTTCATCGACCTCGCGTTCCCGGACCGGAAGTTGGCAGTCGAGATCGACGGCATGGCGTTCCATCGCGACGCGGAGACGTTTCAGCGAGACCGCCGACGCCGAAACGACCTCATCGCACTGGGTTGGACCGTTCTCAACTTCACGTGGAGTGACCTGCGGGAGCGGCCCGATGACGTCGTGGCGCGTGTCCGCCACGCGCTGGACCTGCAGCGCGACCGGCCTGCATGACAAATCCGGGGGCATTGTGAGCCGCTGAGCGGCTCACACTGCCCCCGCACTCGATACCGATGTCCTACTCGAACGGAACCGGCGGCATGGTCACGACCTGCGCGGCGTAGGAGAGTCCGGCGCCGAAGCCGAGCAGCAGAGCGGTCTGTCCGGGCTGTGCCTTGCCGGTCGACAGCAGGTCTTCCATCGCGAGCGGGATCGAGGCGGCACTGGTGTTGCCGGTGTACTCGATGTCCTTGGCCACCACCGCGTCGTCGCGCAGTTTGAGGTTCTTGGCGAGCAGCTCGTTGATGCGGGCGTTGGCCTGGTGGGGGACGAAGACGTCGAGGTCTTCGGAGCCGAGCTTGGCGGCCTCGAGGGCGCGGTGGGCGACCTTGCCCATCTCGAAGGCGGCCCAGCGGAACACCGCGGTCCCCTCCATGCGCAAGAAGGGGCGCTGGGTGCGGTCGCTGTCGAGGAAGGTCACCCAGTCGTGATCCTGGCGGATGGCGTTGAACTGGGAGCCGTCCGACCCCCAGATCACCGGGCCGAGCTGCTGTTCCTCTGTCGGTCCGACGACGACGGCACCCGCGCCGTCGCCGAAGATGAAGCAGTTGGTGCGGTCGGTCATGTCGAGGGCGACCGAGAGCTGTTCGGCGCCGATGACCAGCACGTGGGTGGCGCTGCCGCCGCGGATCATGTCCGAGGCGAGTGCCATGCCGTAGCCGAAGCCGGCGCAGCCGACGGTGACGTCGAAGGCGGGGACGCCGTTGGCTCCCAGCTCGGTGGCGACCTTGGTGGCGCCGGCCGGGGTCAGGAGCAGGTGGGTGTTGGTGGCGAGGATGACCGCGTCGATGTCGGAGCCCTGCAGCAGCGCGTTGGCGATCGCCTTGCGCCCGGCGTTGACCGACATCTCCATGACGCTCTCGTCGCGACGTGCGAACCGGCGGGTCTTGATTCCCGTCCGGGTGTAGATCCACTCGTCGGAGGAGTCGATCTGCTCGCAGATCTCGTCGTTGGTGACGACGCGTTCGGGGCGGTACGCGCCGATGCCGAGCATGCCGATGTTGTTGATGCCAGTGGTGTCTGCGATGACCGCCATGGTGAACCCTTCCAAAACGTGCCCGGCGAATATGTGACCCGACATACGACCGTACTCACACGGTCTCTTACTGGGAAGTAGCGGTACCCCGCTCGGAATCGTTACCGGGTCGCCAAATGCGGACCGAAGTCGTCCTCGATGCGCGAAATGCTGGTCCGCAGATCGGTCGAACACATTCGGGGCGTCGGAAAGTCGCCTCCAGGTACGACGATCAGCACACGATGACGTGCGCGCAACGCAGAACGCAACAGCCACCACGCCGGTCAGCTCATCGTCGACGGCACGGAGAAGGGGAGTCCGCATGATCCACGCACGCGGGTTGGTCCAGGTGTTCCACACCGGGAAAGGGAAGAAGAAACGCGAGGTGAGGGCCGTCGACGGTGTCGATCTCGACATCGCCGAGGGGGAGGTGGTCGGGTTCCTCGGTCCCAACGGCGCGGGCAAGACCACGACGCTGCGGATGCTGACGACGCTCCTGCGGCCGACTGCGGGAACCGCGACGGTCAACGGATTCGACGTGGTCGCCGACCCGGTCTCGGTCCGGCGCAGCATCGGATACGTCTCGCAGGCCGGCGGCACCTTCAGTCAGGCGCAGGCCGGCGACGAGATCGTCGACCACGGCATGCTCTACGGACTGTCCCGGGCCGAGGCGACGCGCCGCGGCCACGCCCTGTTCTCTCAGCTGCAGCTCGACGGTCTGTGGGAACGGCAGCCCAAGAACATGTCCGGTGGCCAGAAGCGCCGCCTCGACATCGTGATGGGACTGGTCCACGAACCGTCCCTGGTCTTCCTCGACGAGCCCACGACCGGGCTCGACCCGCAGGCCCGGGCGAATCTCTGGGACCACATCCGGCGCCTACGCACCGATCGCGGCGCAACGGTCTTCCTCACCACGCACTACCTCGACGAGGCCGACGAACTGTCCGACCGGATCCTCATCATCGACAACGGCCGGATCGTGGCCGCCGACACCGCCGACAACCTCAAGGCACAGGTGTCCGGTGATCTGGTGGCACTCGAGGTCGCCGACTCCGCGGCCGTGTCCACCGCCGCGGAGAAGCTGGCCTCGGTCACCGGTGGCAGCGGCGAAGGCCGGATCGAGGTCGACGGCCGGCACGTCCGAAGCCGGGTGCCCCGGGCCGGCCGGGCGGTTCCCGGGTTGCTGCGCGACCTCGACGCCGCGGGCATCACCCTCGATTCCATCGAGGTCATCCGGCCGACGCTCGACGACGTGTTCCTCACCCTCACCGGCCGGTCGCTGCGCGATGCCGAGACCGAACGAGGCAACGACATCGCCTCGGACACAACCGATCCCGATCTCCGCGCGGCCGACGCCGCACCGTCCGAACTCAACCAGCAGGGGGCCAACCGATGACCACATTCCTGCGCGAGAGCACCATCGTGTTCCACCGCCAGATACGCATGAACCTGCGGAACCCGGCCTGGGTCCTCATCGGGGTGATGCAGCCGATCCTCTACCTCGTGCTGTTCGGGCCACTGCTGAAGCCGCTCGTCGCGCAGTTCCCGGGCGGCGCGGACAACCCGTACACGTTCCTGGTTCCCGGTCTGCTCGTGCAGCTCGGGCTGTTCGGTGCGCTGTTCGCCGGTTTCAGCTTGATCGGCGAATGGCGCGAAGGCGTCATCGAGGCGGAGCGAGTGACCCCGGCCAGCCGCACGGCGCTGCTCACCGGTCGCCTCATGCGGGACATGCTGCAGCTTCTCGTCCAGGCTCTGATCCTGGTGGTGCTGGGCTACCTCATGGGCATGCGCGGTTCGGTGGTCGGGGTGATCCTCGGCATCGTCATCACGATGCTGATCGGTGGTGCGTGCGCCGCGGCGTCGAACGCCCTCGCACTCACCACGAAAAGCGAGGACGTGATGGCGCCGCTCATCAACATGGTGATGATGCCGGTCCTGTTGCTGTCGGGCATCCTGCTCCCGATGACCCTCGGGCCGTCGTGGCTGCAGAGCCTCAGCGACTTCATGCCGTTCCGGTGGATCGTCGACGCCGTGCGCGACACCTTCTCCGGCGACCTCGCCAGTGCTCAGGTCCTGTGGGGCGTCCTTGCCTCGCTGGTACTCGCCGGACTCGGAACCCTCTGGGGCACGTCGGTCTTCCGCAAGGAGAATGCGTGACCGTTGGTCCGGGGGGCTGCCCGCTCCGCTCCATGAGGAGCGCCCGGAGATTGCGGAGGGCGCGTCACGAAGGGTCTCGCAAAGCAACTCACCGGGCCCTTCGTGGCTCGTCGCTTGCGCTCCTCGCACCTCAGGGACCAGGGGTGTGTGATTCTTTCGGAGTGGGAGCAGTGGGTCGTCAGTCGAAGCTGGTGATCGCCGGGGCCGGGGGCAGGGTCACGACCGCGCCGGCGTAGCTGAGGCCGGCGCCGAAGCCGAGGAGCAGCGCGGTCTGCCCGCCCCTGGCCTTGCCGGTCGCGAGCATCTCCTCCATGGCGAGCGGGATCGAGGCCGCCGAGGTGTTCCCGGTGTTCTCGATGTCGTTCGCCATCGGCAGGTCGTCGGGGAACCCGAGGTTCTTCTTCATCAGGTCGTTGATGCGGGCGTTGGCCTGGTGGGGCACGAAGACTTCGATGTCCTCGACGCCGACGCCGGAGGTCTCCAGCACGGTGGCGAGGGCCCTGGGGAGGGTGATGGCCGCCCATCGGAACACCTTGGGTCCCGCCATCGTCACGACCATACGTCCGACCGGGTCGGTTTCGGGGTCTTTGTCCTGGTAGGCCTGCGCACGGTCCATGTACTCGGGAATGTCCCAGTTCTGGCCGATCGCCTCGGCGTTCTCGCCGTCGCTGCCCCAGACGGTCGGGGAGATCCCGTTGTCCGCGCTCGGGCCGACGACCACCGCCCCGGCGCCGTCGCCGAAGATGAAGGCGGTGTTGCGGTCGGTGGGATCCATGACCACCGACATGGTCTCGACGCCGACGAGCAGGACGTACTCGGCGCTGCCGGCGCGGATGGTGTCGGCAGCGACCCCGAGCCCGTAGCCGAAACCGCCGCAACCGGCGGCGACGTCGTAGGCCGGGATGCCGTTGAGGCCGATGTCGTAGGCGACGATCGGCCCGCCGTGGGGGATCTTGGTCTTCCAGCTGTTGGTGGCGAGGATCAACGCGCCGATCTTGTCCTTCGCGATGCCGGAGTTCGCGATGGCCCGCTCGGCGGCCGCGGCGGCCATGGACCGTGCACTCTCGTCGCCGCTGATCCAGCGGCGATTGCGGATGCCGCTCCGCTCGAAGATCCACTCGTCGGAGGAGTCGAGAACCTCGCACACCTCGTCGTTGCTGACCAGGCGTCGCGGCCGGTAGGCGCCGATGCCGAGCATCGAGACGTTCTGGTGTCCGGTCTTCACCGAGAGGTTGACCACTGTTGCCGATCCCTTCGCATTGCCTGCCGCAGCGATTCTACGGCCGCGCTGCCGCCCGGTAGGGGGTCCTCACCAGGCGTGCACGGTGTTCTGTGCGGACTCCAGATCCTGTCCGACCAGTAGTTCGACGGCGTCGCAACCGTTGGCGATCAGGAGTTCGACCTCGCTGCGAGCCGAGGACGGGAACGGTTTCAGCACGAAATCGGCGGGATCCTGACGGCCGGGTGGCCTGCCGATGCCGATGCGCACACGCAGATAGTCGCGTGTGCCGAGTGCCTGGCTGAGCGACCGCAGCCCGTTGTGGCCGCCCTCGCCCCCGCCGCGTTTCAGGCGGACGGCGCCGAAGTCGATGTCGAGTTCGTCGTGGACGACGATCAGGTCGTCGACGGACACCGAGTAGAACTTCGCGAGCGGACCGATCTGACGGCCGGACTCGTTCATGTAGGTGCGCGGCTTGGCCACGAGAACCGGCTGGCCGCCGAGGCGTACCTCGGCGACCTCGGCGCCGGACTTCTTGTGCACCTTCCAGCGCGCGCCGGCCGAGGCGACGAGGCCGTCGGCGACCATCGCGCCGACGTTGTGCCTCGTCTTCTCGTACCTGGACCCGGGATTACCCAGGCCGACAATCAATTTCACCACTCGTACCGAGTAGTCGAGGGTGGGGTTACTCCGACTCCTCGGCCGCGTCGGCGGCCTCGCCCTCGGCTGCGGCGTCGGCCGAGCCGTCGGCGTCGGACTCGGTGGCTGCGAGCTGCGCCTCGGTGACCGCGACGATCAGGGTCTCGGGATCGGCGGTGAGGGTCACGCCCTCGGGCAGGTCCAGATCGGAGGCGTGCACGGACAGGCCGGCCTCGGCACCTTCGACGCTGACGACGATCTGCTCGGGGATCGACAGGGCGTCCGCCTCGACCTCGATGAGGCTGGTGTCGGAGACGACCAGCGTGCCCGGGGCGGCGTCGCCCTCGACGATGATGGCGACCTCGACGGTCACCTTCTCACCGCGACGGACGATGAGCAGGTCCGCGTGCTCGATGTAGTTGCGGATCGGGTGGACGTCGACCTGCTTGGTGAGCGCCAGCTGGCTGTCGCCCTCGATGTCGAGGTCGATGATGGCGTTGAGGCCGTTGTTGCGCAGGATCGCGGCGAAGTCGCGCGCAGGCAGGTGCAGGTGCTGCGGATCGGTGCCGTGGCCGTAGAGCACGGCGGGAACCTTGCCCTCGCGACGTGCACGGCGTGCTGCGCCCTTGCCCTTCTCGGTGCGGGTGCTGACCGAGAGCTTGCTGGCCTGGTTCGACATGTGGGTCTCCTCGTGGGTGGTGTGCGGTCTGTCGGCGTCGCGACGAGCAACACCGGGCACGAACACCGACCGCGGAACCCGCCGGTCGCCGACCGAGGAGAACTACGATGGCCGCGCCGATAACGGTGACTGGGTCACCCTCGCCGAGACAACGGCGACCAGAGTAGTCGACGACCTGCTGGGATGTCACATCGCCCGCTGTCGGCGCCGAGCTCGGGGATACTGGTCTGCCATGACCCCACAGACGCCGATCGAGATCGTGACGACCCTTCTGACCGAGTTCGCGCGGGGCGACGTACCCGCCGCGCTGGAGACCATCGACGACGACATCGCCTACACGAACGTCTCGCTGCCGACGATCCGCGGGAAGCGGAAGGTGGCCGGTGTCCTGGGCGGAGTGGCACGCAAGGACTCGGTGGGATTCAACTACCGGATGATCAACGTGAGCTCCGACGACACCGGCGTCGTGTTGACCGAGCGGGTCGACGAACTCCGACTCGGCCGGCTGCATCTCCAGTTCTGGGTGTGCGGCCGCTTCGAGGTGCGGGAGGGCCGGATCACGGTGTGGCGCGACTACTTCGACTATTTCGACATGACGAAGGCGCTGGTGCGAGGTGTGGTCGCCCTGGCCGTGCCGTCGGTGCAGCGGCCACTGCCCGCGCCGGCTGTCCCGGCCTGACCCGACCGCGGCCGGCGCTCAGAGGATCTCGTCGAGCTTGTCGATGGGTCGCGGGATGCGAGTGCCCTTGGCGGTCACGACGATCGGACGTTCGACGAGGACGGGGTGCTCGACCATGGCGTCGAGGATCTGATCGTCGGTGGCCGATGCGAGATCGAGCTCCTTGTACAGGGCCTCCCGCTTGCGGACCGCCTGTGCGGGCGTGAGCCCGGCATCGGCGAACAACTCGACGAGCTGGTCGCGGCTGTACGGCTCGTCGAGATACTTCACGACGGTCGGCTCGATGCCGGCGTCGCGCAGGGCCTGCAATGCCTTCCGCGAGGTCGAGCATTTCGGGTTGTGATAGATCGTCGCGTCCACGGGTCACACGGTACCCGGGTCGACTGCGCAGCCCTTCGTGGCTCGTCGACCTCGACGCGCTCCTTCGTCGCTTGCTCGGCCCGGCGGCTTGCGCTCCTCGCTCCTCAGGGAGCAGGTCGTTCTCTCGGATTAGGGAGCAAAGAGCTGAGGTGTGAGCGGAGCGTCCCTTTTGTTCCCTGAGGTGCGAGCGGAGCGTCCCTTTTGTTCCCTGAGGTGCGAGCGGAGCGAGCCTCGAAGGGTCAGGCGATACCGTCGAACAGGCTTGTGACAGAACCGTTCTCGAAGACCTCGCGAATCGTCTGCGCGAGCAGCGGGGCGATGGAGAGGACGGTGAGGTTCGCGAAGCGCTTCTCGGCCGGGATCGGCAGGGTGTCGGTCGCGATGACCTCCTTGGCGCCACAGTTCGCGAGGCGCTCGGCCGCGGGGTCGGAGAACACACCGTGGGTGGTGGCGATGATGACGTCGCCCGCCCCGGCGTCCTTGAGAACCCGCACCGCGCCGGCGATCGTGCCGCCGGTGTCGATCATGTCGTCGATCAGGATGCAGGTGCGTCCTTCCACCTCGCCGACGACGCGGTTGGACTTGACCTGGTTGGGCACCAACGGATCGCGGGTCTTGTGGATGAACGCCAGTGGTGCGCCACCGAGGGTGTCGGCCCACTTCTCCGCGACACGTACGCGACCGGAGTCGGGGGAGACCACCGCGATGTTGTCGGTGCCGTATTTGCCGCGGATGTACTCGGCGAGCTGCCCCTGCGCGTGCATGTGGTCGACGGGCCCGTCGAAGAAGCCCTGGATCTGATCGGTGTGCAGGTCGACGGTGATGATCCGGTCGGCGCCGGCGGTCTTGAGCAGATCGGCGATGAGACGGGCCGAGATCGGCTCGCGCCCGCGGTGCTTCTTGTCCTGGCGGGCATACGGATAGAACGGGAGGATCACGCTGATGCGCTTGGCCGAGCCGCGCTTGAGGGCATCGATCATGATGAGCGCCTCCATGACCCACTGGTTCAGCGGGTACGGGCAGCTCTGCAGGACGAACGCGTCCGAGCCGCGCACCGAGTCCTCGAAACGAACGAACAGTTCGCCGTTGGCGAAGTCGCGGGCGGTCTGCGGGGTGACCTTGATGCCCAGTTCATCGGCGACTGCTTCGGCGAGTTCGGGATGGGCACGACCAGAGAACAGCATCAGGTTCTTCTGGTTGTCAGTGGTCCAGGTCATGAAAACTCTTCTGTTGGTGTCGTTTCGGATCTGCAGGGTCGAGCGCGGGTCGGGATGTCAGGCCGGCCCGGAGTCGTTCTCGCGCGCCTCGAGGGCCGCGCGCGCCGCCGCGGTGTCGGGCCGCTTGCGCACGACCCAGTCCTCGATGACGCGTTGTTCTCCCGCCGAGACCGCGAGGGCCCCCGGCGGTACATCTTGCCGCACGACGGTTCCGGCTCCGGTGTACGCCCCGTCGCCGACGCTGACCGGGGCGACGAACATGTTGTCCGAGCCGGTGCGGCAGTGATCGCCGATCACCGTGCGGTGCTTGGCAACCCCGTCGTAGTTGACGAAGACGCTCGACGCGCCGATGTTGGAGTGCTCGCCGATGGTCGCGTCACCGACATAGGTGAGGTGCGGGATCTTCGACCCGTCGCCGATGGTCGCGTTCTTGGTCTCGACGAAGGTACCGATCTTGCCCGCGACCCCGAGGGCGGTCCCGGGTCGGAGGTAGGCGAACGGGCCGACGGTGGCGTCGGGGCCGATGACCGCGTCGCTGCCGTGTGTACGGATCACCTGGGCACCTGCTCCGACAGTGACGTCGGTGAGGGTGGTGTCGGGTCCGATGACCGCGTCGGCGGAGATGTGGGTGCGGCCGTGCAGCTGGGTGCCCGGTTCGATGTGCGCGTCGGGCTCGATGGTGACGTCGATGTCGATCCACGTCGTGGCGGGGTCGACGACGGTCACCCCGTCGAGCTGATGGCGGCGGATGATCCGGCGATTGAGTTCGGCACCGAGAGCGGAGAGCTGGGCGCGGTCGTTGCAGCCGGCCACGAGCACCGGATCGGCGACCGTGAACCCACGGACCGCCCGGCCCTCGCCGCGCGCGATCTCGACGATGTCGGTGAGGTAGTACTCGCCCTGCACGTTGTCCGTGGACAGCTTCGACAGACCGACTCGCAGCGCGGCGGCGTCGAAGGCGTACACGCCGGCGTTCACCTCGGTCACGGCGCGCTGCTCGGGGTTCGCGTCCTTGTGCTCGACGATGGCGGCGACGGCGTCTCCGTCGCGGATGATCCGTCCGTATCCGGTCGGGTCGTCGGCGACGAAGCTCGTCAGCGTGACGGCGGCTCCACCGTCGGCGAGGTGGGTGTCGACGAGGGCGCGCAGGGTGTCGGCGTCGAGCAGGGGGACGTCGGCGGCGGTGACGACGACGGTGCCGTCGAAATCGTCGGGCAAACCGCCGAGTCCGACCCGGGCGGCGTCGCCCGTTCCGCGCGGCGCGTCCTGTTCGGCGATCCCGACCTCGACGCCCAGGAGTGCGCCGATCTCACCGATGGCCGCCGTGACCCGTTCGCGCTCGTGGCTGACGACCGCGATCAGATGCTCGGGTTCGATGCCCGCCGCGCCGTGCAGCGCATGGCCGAGGAGTGAACGTCCGCCGATGGTGTGCAGGATCTTCGGGGTCTTGGACTTCATGCGGGTACCGGCGCCCGCGGCCAGGACGATCACGGCCACGGATGGCGACGTTCCCGTCATCGAATGCCCACCCTCTTCCTGATCGGTGACTGCCGCGATCATGTCTGCTCGACGGCGGCGGCGGGGGTCGCAGACCCGACCGGCGGTCGCACGTCGGGTGCGATCCTACGCATCGGTGCCCGGTGGCAGAAATGCAGCGCGCAGTTTGTGCCGGATCCTCCCGACCGGGCCTGATAGAACACATAGGGACCGCGAACGCCGAGCGATCAATCGGTAGAACCTGCCGATATCCCAGTGGATTGTCACAGACGGATCAGGGTGGGTGCGGGAGACAGAACCACGCGTGCCGGAGTTGTCCGGTTCGTGAAACGACCACACGGAGGTAGTGAATGAGCACGCAGAAGACGGCCATCGTCACCGGGGCCGCACGGGGGATCGGCGCGGCCGTGGCCAGGCGCCTGGCCGACGACGGACTGGCGGTGGCCGTCCTGGACCTCGACGCCGATGCCTGCGCCGACACGGTCAAGGCCATCACCGACGCCGGCGGCAAGGCCGTCGCGGTGGGTGCCGACGTCGCCGACGAGGCCTCGGTGAACGCCGCGGTGGACAAGGTCGTCGCCGAACTCGGCAAGCCGACGGTGGTCGTCAACAACGCGGGCATCACCCGCGACAACCTGCTGTTCAAGATGACCGTCGACGACTGGGACGCGGTGATGGCCGTGCACCTGCGTGGCGCGTTCAATGTCACCAAGGCTGTGCAGAAGTACATGGTCGAGGCGGAGTGGGGACGCATCGTCAACCTGTCGAGCACCTCCGCGCTCGGCAACCGCGGACAGGTCAACTACTCGGCGGCCAAGGCCGGCATGCAGGGATTCACCAAGACCCTGGCCATCGAACTCGGCCGGTTCGGCGTCACCGCGAACGCCATCGCCCCCGGTTTCATCGAGACCGAGATGACCGCCGCCACCGCCGAGCGCATCGGTGTGCCCTTCGAGGACTTCAAGCGTGCCGCAGCGGGCCAGATCCCGGTCAACCGCGTCGGCGTGCCCGAGGACATCGCCCACACCGCGTCCTTCTTCATCAGCGAGGGTGCCGGCTTCGTGTCGGGTCAGGTCGTCTACGTGGCCGGCGGCCCCAAGGACTGATCACCTCCTGGACCACGACTCCGGCTCCCAGGCCTCGATCGAGGTCTGGGAGCCGAGTTCTCGTCGAGTGGTCACCTGGCGTGCGTGCCCCCGGGCTGTGGCACAATCGTCAGCGCAGTGATCCGCCATGGTGTAATCGGCAACACTCCTGATTTTGGTTCAGGCATTCTAGGTTCGAGTCCTGGTGGCGGAGCTCATGAGTCGAGGCGCGACGGCGCCCTTTCTCGGTGCCCGGGCGGGTTCACCCCGCCGGTCGTGCCAGCCCCAGATTGTCCCGCAGCGTGGTGCCCTCGTAGTCGGTGCGGTGGACACCGAGCTCCTGGAGGATCGGGACCACCTCGTCGACGAACCGATCGAGTCCGCCGGGCACGATGTGGGGCACCAGGATGAAGCCGTCGGCGACGTCGGCCTGCACGAAGTCGTTGATCGTGTGCGCGACCGTCTGCGGTGAGCCGACGAACGACTGGCGGCCGGTGACCTCGATGATGAGTTCGCGCGTCGTCAGGTTCTTCGCCTCGGCCAGGTCGCGCCACTCGCGCGCGACGGCGACCGGGTCACGGTGCATGCGCACGCTCGCGCGTCCCTTGGCGACCGTGTTCTCGCCCGGGACCGGATCCACCTGCGGCAGCGGACCGTCGGGGTCGTGGTCGGAGAGGTCGCGATTCCACAACTGCTCCAGGAACTTGATCGCCGTCTGCCCGCTGACCTGCTGTAGGCGCACCTCGTGGGCGAGTTCGGCTGCCTGCGCGTCGGTGTCGCCGACGACGAAGGTGGCGGCGGGGAGCACCAGGAGCTGTTCGGGGTGCCGTCCGTACGCGGCGAGTCGCCGCTTGACGTCGGTGTAGAACGCCCGCCCGGCATCGTAGGTGGCGTGCCGGGAGAAGATGGCGTCGGCGGTGGCGGCCGCGAACTCCCGGCCCTCGTCGGAGTCCCCGGCCTGGAAGATGACCGGCCGCCCCTGCGGCGGGCGAGGCGTGGGAAAGTGCCCGTGAATGTCGAATTGTGTACTCGTGAACTCGAATTCACCGGCGTCAGGGCGGGCCAGGAAGTGGCCGCTCGCGGTGTCGGCGAGCACGTCGTCGTCGCGCCACGAGTCCCAGAGCGTCGCGGCCGCGGTGAGGAACTCCTCGGCACGTGCGTACCGCTGGTCCTCGGGCAGATAGCCGCCTCGACGGAAGTTCTCGCCGGTGAACTCGTCCCATGAGGTCACCACATTCCACGCCGCACGTCCGCCGGACAGGTGGTCGAGGGTGGCGAATTGCCGTGCGACATCGACCGGTTCGTTGAAGGTCGAGTTGATGGTGCCGGTCAGGCCGAGGTGGGTGGTCACCGCGGCCAGTGCGGACAGGACGGTGAAGGTGTCCGGTCGTCCGACCACGTCGAGGTCGTAGATCAGCCCGTTCTGCTCGCGGAGCCGCAGTCCTTCGGCGAGGAAGAAGAAGTCGAACTTCCCGCGCTCGGCGGTCTGGGCGAGATGGACGAACGAGTCGAACTCGATCTGACTGCCCGACTCCGGATCGCTCCACACCGTGGTGTTGTTCACCCCGGGGAAGTGGGCGGCGAGATGCACCTGCTTGGTCATGCGACACCGGCCTTTCCAGCGGCGAAACGGTTGGACGGCCGCGCCAGACCGAGGTGGCCCCGCAACGTCGGCGCGGTGTAGGAGTCACGGAATCGGTTGCGACGCTGCAGCTCCGGCACGACCTCCCGCGTGATCACGTGTAGGTCCTCGGGCACGGCGGCCGGGTGCAACCGCACCCCGCTCACCCCGTCGACGGCTGTCCAGCGTTCGATCTCGTCGGCGAGCCCGGCCGGGGTGCCGACGAAGGCCGCGCTGTCGGGCGTGAACGGTTCACCCGCCCACTCGTCGAGTTGCGCCCGGCGTGCTCTCGCCGCCGACTCCGACGCGGCGAGCACGGCGAACAGATCGACGAACAGGAGTGCGGGGTCGGCGATCCCGCGACCGGCGTCGGAGTGGGCGGTGCCCACGGCGTCCACCGCACGCACGGCGTCGTCGACGTCGCGGGGGTTGATGAACCCGAGGTCGGCGCCCCGGCCGATCACCCGCAGGTCGGTGGGATGTGCGCCGGTCGCCGCGATGACCGGCCGGCCCTGGGGTGGTCGTGGCGTGATGGAGGGACCCCGGACCGAGAAATGGTCTCCGGCGAAGTCGATGTAGTGCAGCTTGTCCCGGTCGACGAACCGACCGGTCGCGACGTCGCGGATCTCGGCGTCGTCCTCCCACGAGTCCCAGAGCAGTCCGATCACGGTGGCGAAGTCGAGGGCCTCGGACGCGAGATCGGCGAGCACCGCGGGATCGTCGGGAAACCGTCGCCGGCCGAACAACGCCGCTTCGTCCGGATCCGCGGTGGTGCGCAGGACGACTCCGGCACGTCCGTTGCTCACGTAGTCGAGGGTCGCGATCGCCTTGGAGACGTGGAACGGCTCGGTGTGGGTGGCGGTCGCCGTCGGGATCAGCCCGATCGACCGGGTCGTCGGGGCGAGACGGGAGGCGAGCAGTACCGAGTCGAGTCCCGCGGTCGCCCGGTCGGTGCGTGGATGCCCGCGGTGCAGGGCGAACGAATCCGCGAGGGTGACGAAGTCGAGCAGCCCGGCTTCTGCCTCCGCGAGCCGTTCCTGCCAGTGCGCCGCCGTGGTCAGGGTGTGGGCCTGGGCTCCGGGTGCGCGCCACGCGCCCGGGTGCGACCCGGCTCCGTCCAGCGCCACGGCGACGTGCACGTGCTCGGCCATGGAGTCCTCCCTCAGTCGTGTCGATACCTGTCCCTGGATCGAACGGTGGCGGACAGACCGTGGATTCCGGGCGTCGGCCATCGGATCGCGGTGGGCCAAACCCTTCCGATAAACCGGCGGCCACGCTTCGGTGGTCAGGATGAGGTGTGTTCGGCGCAGGACTCGAGTCGGTCGGAGAGCGGTGTGACGGGAAGAGAACCGATACCGCTGTCGGTGCTGGACCTCGCCCCGGTCACCGAGGGGAGTGACGCCGCGACAGCGGTGCGCCGCAGCGTCGCGCTGGCCCAGCACGCCGAACGCCTGGGCTACCGACGGTTCTGGCTCGCCGAGCACCACTTCGTCGCGGTGGCCAGTTCGTCGACGACAACACTCATCGGGCTGATCGCCGCCGCGACCGAGTCGATCCGCGTGGGGTCGGCGGCGGTGCAGAGCGGCCTGCACACCCCCGTGTCGATCGTGGAGGCGTTCGGGACGATCGACGCGCTGTATCCCGGCCGGCTGGACCTGGGGCTCGGGCGTTCCGCTCAGCGCCGCACCGAATTGACCAGCACCGACCGGCAATCCGCACCGCGCGCGCCCGCACCCCGACAGCCCGACCAGATCGTCGACGGCCTGCTCATCCCGACGCCGTTCCCCGTCGAGTCGATCCTGAACGCACCGCGGGTCGTCGCCGCGTTCGAGGCGTCGCAGTTCGACGGTGCGTCACCGCCGGACTTCGACGACGCCGTCGGCGACGTCCTCGCGCTCCTGGCCGGCGACTTCGAGCACCACGGCGTCGAGCTGACCGCGGTGCCCGGGCGCGGCGCGGACGTGGCGGTCTGGATCTTCGGGAGCAGCAAGGGCCAGAGCGCGCAGACCGCGGGTGCGCGGGGGCTGCCGTTCGTCGCGAACTACCACGTCAGCCCGAGCACGGTCCTCGAGGCCGTCGAGGCGTATCGCAGCGCGTTCCGGCCGTCGCCGGTCCTGGCCGAGCCGTATGTGATCGTCTCCGCGGATGTCGTTGTCGCCGAAGACGAACCGACCGCACGTCACCGCGCGTCCACGTACGGACACTGGGTGCACGGCATCCGCAGCGGGGCGGGCGCGCAACCGTATCCCGACCCGGACACAGCGGATTCCCTCGACGACGATGCGCGCCCTCTCGTCGACGACCGGGTGCGCACCCAGTTCGTCGGCGATCCCGAGTCCGTCGTCGACGGGCTGCGGACGCTCGCCCGGGTGACCGGTGCCGACGAGTTGCTGGTCACCAGCGTCACCCACGACTTCGACCATCGGCTGGCGTCGCATGAATTGCTCGCCACTGCATGGGGATTGGAAGGACACTGACGTGACCGGCTTCGATGCAGCGGGTTTCGGACGGCGCACGGGTGCGCGGTCGTCGTTGGGTACGCTGTTCGGCGCCCTGCGGTGTCGCGTCGACGTGGACCTTCTCGCCGCGGGCGCTGCCCTGCATCCCGAGGCGCCGCCCCTGGGATTGCCGCTCGAGACAGCAAGAACGGTCGGTCGCGGACAGCCCTCGTAGGTGGTTTCCGGTGGCACCATGGGGTTCCTCGGCGACGACCGTCGTCGCCGGCGAACAGCCCACGAGGAACGCCCACCATGCACGAGACCCCGGATGAACTCCGCGAACTCCAGACCCTTCTCGACGCCTCCCTGTCCCGCTCGACGGACCATCTGCGTTCCATCATCAGCAGTGACAACACCGTCGGCGCAGCACAACTCGTCGACATCCTGACCGGGATGCGTGTTCTCGCGCTCTCGACCGTGACGGCGTCGGGTGAACCGAGGATCAGTGCCGTCGACGGACATTTCCTCCATGGGAAGTGGATCTTCGGCACGGCGCGCGCCGCCGCAAAGGCCCGACATCTCGCCGCCCGTCCCGCCGCGAGCGTCGCGCACATCCAGGGTGAGGAACTGGGGGTGTTCACCCACGGGACCGTAGAGATCCTCAACCCGCGCGACGGCGATCGGGCCCACGACTGGCCTGAGTTGGTCGCCCACTTCCGGGAGGTCTACAACGACGACGAGTTCGACTGGGGCGCCGAGGTCGTCTACTACCGGCTGCACCCGCACTGGATGACGGTGTTCGCGCCGAATTCGGCCCAATCTCGTTGACTGTGCGTCGATATCCGTCGACTGTGCGTCGATATTCGTCGACTGTGCGTCGATATTCGTCGACCGTGCGTCGAAATCCGTTGACTGTGCGCAACAATACGTCGACTGTGCGTCCAATGGGCTCGACTGGGTCCTGATCACCTGCGGTATGCGATCGCTGATCAGCTGGGCCACGTCGGATCAGTGGTCGCGCCGACGAGCCCGACGCACAGTCGACGGGTCGTCAGTCCACCGGGACGATGAAGCCCTCGTCCTTCAGCCAGTCGTAGGCGACGTCGGAGGGATCGGCGCCGTCGATGTCGATGAGCCCGTTCAGTTCCTGCATCAGCGGGTCGGTGAGTTTGGCCGACACGGGTGCCATGAGTTCGGCGATCTCCGGATTGGCATCGTTGAGTCCGGTGTTGACCACGACGCATCCGCTGTAGGGCAGGAAGAACTTCCGATCGTCTTCGAGGACGACGAGATCCAGGTTCTTGATGCGACCGTCCGTCGAGTAGACCATGCCGAAATTGCACGGCTCGCTACGCGCGGTGGAGGTGTAGACCACGCCGGAATCCATCATGGTCACGTTGCTCGAGGGCACCCCGCCGGGCTGGTCGAGCGGAATGTCGTAGGCCTTCAACATCGGGATGAATCCGTCGGCGCGCGAGTAGAACTCGTCGTTGATGCAGAAGGTCCGCTCGGACTCGGGGAGCTTGGCGATGTCGGACATCGTCTTGACGTTCAGCCGCTCGGCGGTCGGTGACGACGCGGCGAACGCGTAGGTGTTGTTGAACGACGCCGGCGGGAGCCACTCGACCCCGTTCGCGCGTTCGGCGTCGCGGACGCGTTCGTAGAGTTGCTGCGGGTCCGAGATCGTCTCGGTCTCGCCCAGGTAGGTCTGCCAGGCGGTCCCGGTGTACTCCCACACGATGTCGGCGTCGCCGTTGAGAACTGCCTGCCGGGACGACATCGAGCCCGGCGCGTTGGTGAGATCGTCGACGTCGGCGCCGGCGGCCGCCAGGTACGTGGCGGTGATCTTCCCGAGCAGGACCTGCTCGGTGAAGTTCTTGGACGTCACCGCGATGGAGGTTCCCTCGAGCGGGCGTTCGCCGCCGGGAAGGGAAGCGGGACGGAAGGTTCCGGACGAACTGACCAAGCCGCACGCCGACAGCATCATCAGGACCGCGGCCGACGCCGCCAGGACCGTTGCGACGCGACGGGCGCGGGCCGGATGGGGGCGGGTGATCATGCGATCCCCCGAGGAGTCGCGGCGAGTTCGACGAGGCGTCCGAGCCAGTCGATCGTCATGGCGAGCAGCGCGACGAGGATCGCACCGGACACGAGCAGCTTCGGCAGGAACAGGGTGATCCCCGTGGTGATGAGCGTGCCGAGGCTGGTCGCCCCGATGAACGTGCTCAGGGTGGCGGTGCCGACCAGGATGACCAGTGCTGTGCGGACGCCGTTGAGGATGACCGGCACGGCCAGGGGGAGTTCGACCTGGACGAGGGTGCGCACCGCCGACAGGCCGATGCCTCGCGAGGCCTCGACCGTCCGCTGGTCGACCTGCCGCAGCCCGACGATCGTGTTCTGCAGGATCGGAAGCACCGCGTAGACGACCAGGCCGACGACGGCGGTGGTGAAACCGGTGCCGAGCCAGAAGGTGAACAACACCAGGAGTCCGATCGCGGGGGCCGCTTGTCCGATGTTGGCGATGTTGACCGCGATGGGGTTCAGCCAGCGCAGGGCGGGACGGGTGAGCGCGATGCCGAGCGGAATCGCGATCACGACGACGATGATCGTGGCGACCAGCGTCAGCTGGATGTGGTCGAGGATGGTGGCACGCAACGCCGGCCACGACATCGCCGCGCTCTCCGTGCTGGTGAAAGTGGTGTTCGCGTACCAGATCACGAAACCGACGCCGACGACCACGATCACCAGGGGCTCGAACCACACATCGATGGGAATCCGGGCGAGTCGCCGCCGGAAGCCACTCGGAACCGATTCTGGTGCAGGCGGTTTCGCGGTCTCGGTGATCCGTGCCTCTTCGGCGATGAAGCCGGTCACCGCTCGACGCTCGTCTCGGGAGTGACGCCTCCGGCGACGTGCTCGGTGCCGGAGTCGTCGTCGGCCGCCACGACCGGGGTCTCGACGGGAGCCGACCCATCGGCGTGGTCGAGGTAACCGACCTCGGCATCGTCGTCTCGCACGGTGGCGAGTTGCCCACGGATCGCCTCCATCACCGATGCGATGTTCAGCGCGCCGACGACGGCGCCCCGACCGTCGGTGACGAGAACGCCACCCTGGCTGGTCGCGAGCATCGAGTCGAGGGCGTCGTTCAGCGTCGAGGACTGCGCGACGACGGGGAGCCGGGGATCGAGGTAGTCCGAGACCTCCGGCTTGGCGCGGATCTCCTCGACCGACGGCCAGGCGCGGGGGCGGCCGTGCTGATCGACCACGGCGACCCAGTCCTCGCCGGCCGCTTTCGCGCGGGCGACCACGGCGCCGGACGGTTCACCGACGCGGGCGGTGACCACCTCTCTGATGTCGACGTCGCGGACGCGGGTGAGCGTCAGGTGGGCGAGTGTCGCACCCGAACCCACGAACTCCTCGACGAAGGGACTCGCCGGGTTGGCCAGGATCTCCTCCGGGGGCGCGAACTGCTCGATGCGCCCGCCCTCGGAGAGGATCAGCACCTTGTCGCCGAGTTTGGTCGCTTCCTCGAAGTCGTGGGTGACGATGACGATGGTCTTGGCCAGCTCGTGTTGGATCGCGATCAGCTTGTCCTGCAGGCGGGCTCGGGTGATCGGGTCCACTGCGCCGAACGGCTCGTCCATCAGCAGCACCGGGGGATCGGCGGCGAGCGCGCGTGCGACGCCGACGCGCTGCTGCTGACCACCGGACATGTCCTTGGGGAGCCGGTCGGCGAAGGTCGCGGCATCGAGTCCGACGAGGTCGAGCAGGTATTCGGTGCGTTCGGCGATCCGCTTCTTGTCCCAGTTGAGGATTCGCGGGATGGCGCCGATGTTCTTGCTCACCGACCAGTGCGGGAACAACCCGCCGGACTGGATGACGTAGCCGATCGACTGGCGCAGTTTGTCCGGGTTCTCCGCGGTGACGTCGCGTCCGCCGATGTAGATGCGCCCCTCGGTGGGTTCGATGAGGCGGTTGATCATCTTCAGCGTCGTCGTCTTGCCGCATCCGGACGGGCCGACGAAGGCGACGATGTCGCCGGCGTCGATCTCCAGGTCGAGGCGCGCGACGGCCGGTGTGGTGCTTCCCCGGTAACGCTTGGCCACACCGTCGAGCCGGATGGACTCGCCGGTGACGTTGCGGTTGTTGCCGTTCGGCGCGGAGGAGGTGGCGGTGTCGGTCATGAGAGTCCCTTGGAGATGGTGAGGCGGCCGAGCAGAACCAGGAGAGCGTCGAAGATGAGGGCGATGATCACGATCAGGATCGTTCCGGCGAGCGCCATTTCGAGTGCATTGGCACCGCCCAGGCGGGAAAGCCCGTTGAAGATCAGGGATCCCAGGCCGGGTCCGAGAACGTAGGCGACGATCGCCGCGACACCGACGATCATCTGGGTCGACACGCGGATGCCGGTCAGGATCACCGGCCAGGCGATCGGCAACTCGACCGTGAGCAGGATCCGCCATCGCGAAAGGCCGATGCCGCGAGCGGATTCGACCACGGACGGCGGCACGGATCTCAAACCGACCACCGCGTTGCCGATGACCGGCAGCGTGGCGAAGAAGGCGAGCATCAGAAACGACGGCGTGACACCGAGTCCGAAGGGCACGATCAGCAATGCGAGCAGGGCGAGCGACGGAATGGTCAGCGCCACACGGCTCGACGTCAGCGTGAGCGCACTCGCCAGCGGAAGCCGGTAGACGACGGCGGCGACGACGATGGCCACGGCCGTACCCACGAGCACTGTCTGGAACGACAGCGACGCATGCTGATACGTCAGGAAGGTGAGGGATCGTGCGTTCTCACTGAGATAGTCCCACAATTGCACTGTTGCTGTCCCATCCCCGGGGCAGCCGAGCCCCCCGGTGTCTCGAAAGACATTACGCACGGACGGGCAATACTGCCGACATTTGGACCGATCCAGTGTGACTTCGACGCGGCGTGGGTCGATCTCCCCGCCGTGCGGTGTCATGCTGGAACGGTGAGTGAGAGTGCGCTGACCACCGCAAAGGTCGATGCCGACGACGACCGGCTCCTGCTGGCCGCGGCCGTGCGTTCCTGGACGCGGATCGTCGCCTGGTTGCTGAGCGTCGGCGGATCGATCGGTTTCGTCGCGTCTTTCGTGCTGACCGTCGAACGGTTCGAACTGGCCGCAGACCCCGACTACGTGCCGTCCTGCAACTTCAATCCCGTGCTGAGCTGCGGGTCGGTGATGGCCGAGCCCCAGGCCGCACTCTTCGGCTTCCCCAACCCGCTGCTCGGTATCGCGGGCTTCGCGATCGCCGTCACCACCGGTGTGGCCATGCTCGCCGGGGCTCGCCTCGCCGGGTGGTACTGGGCCGGACTCCAGGTCGGGGTGACCGCGGCGATGGTGTTCATCTCCTGGCTGATCTACTCGAGCCTGTACTCGATCGGGGCGCTCTGCCCGTACTGCATGGTCGTATGGGCGGTGACGCTGCCGATCTTCGTCTTCGTCACGGTGCGCAACGCGCACGCGAGTGGTCTCACCTCACGTTCACGCGTCGCGTTGGTCCTCGCGCGCAACCACGCCCCGATTCTCGTCGCGGCCGTCGGCCTCGTGATCGTGCTGATCGCGGTGCGGTTCTGGTCGTACTGGTCGAGCCTGTACTGACACCACTCGGCCGGACCGTTCGGAATCCGCGGCGTCGCGCCCTACGCTGGGGCCATGGCTATCGGGCGTCCGTCGGAAGGTTCGGCCGAGGTGCAGCGCGCACCTCGAGCACGGATGACCGGTGCCCAGCGCCGGTTGCAGCTCATCGAGGTCGCGCGCGGCCTGTTCGCCGAGCGCGGTTTCGAGGGCACGTCGATCGAGGAGATCGCCCAGCGCGCGGGCGTCTCGAAGCCGATCGTCTATGAGCATTTCGGTGGCAAGGAAGGTTTGTACGCGGTCGTCGTCGACCGCGAGATGGAGACCCTCCTGGAGATGGTGACCTCGTCGCTGTCGAAGAACCGGTCGCTCTACCGCATCCAGCAGGTCGCCCTCGCGCTGCTGACGTACATGGAGGAGCGCACGGACGGATTCCGCATCCTCGTACGCGGGGACAGCACCGCCGCCACGGGCGAGACGGCCACCTACTCGAGTCTCCTCAACGACGCCATCAGTCAGGTCGAGCACATCCTCGCCGGCGATTTCGAACGACGGGGTTTCGATCCCACGCTCGCCCCGCTGTATGCGCAGGCGCTCGTCGGGATGGTGTCGGTCACGGCGCAGTGGTGGCTCGACGTGCGCGAGCCGTCGAAAGAGGTCGTGGCGGCTCACCTCGTCAACCTCTGCTGGAACGGGCTCACCCGGCTCGACCCCGACCCCGCGCTCGTCGGACCCGACTACGTGGAGTCCCGGAGGCGGACGAGCGCCGACGACGCCTGACCCGGGTCTCGTCTCGCCGGCCCGCGGTAGCGGTGTCGACCCGCCCCGAGCTGCACGGCGGGGCAACGGGTCCGCGTCTATGGTTGATTCACTCTGCGTCCCCCGGCCGGAAGGATCCACCGATGTCGACCCCGAGCGGCGCTGACCGGCCGAACACCGCTTTCGGCTGAGGCGCCTCGGACATGGAGACCGTCGGCATCTACCTGGTCGTCATCTTCGGATGCGGGTACCTCGCTCGCGCGGCGCGCCTGCCGACCCTCGTCGGCTACCTCGCCGCCGGATTCATCTTGCACGCACCGGGAATCGACGAGCTGCCGATCATCGACACGATCGCCGAGCTGGGCGTGACGATCCTGTTGTTCACCATCGGCCTCAAGCTCGACGTACGGATGCTGCTCCGGCGCGAGGTGGTCGTCACCACGGCGGTGAACCTCCTGGTCATCCTCGGGCTGACCACCGGATTCCTCGGCCTCCTGGCCGCCCTCGGGGTGCCGATGCTCACCGGCGAGGGTTGGGAGACATTGGCGCTGTTGGGCTTTGCGCTGTCGTTCTCCAGCACCGTGTTCGTGGTCCAGGTCCTCGACGAGCGGTCGGAATCCCACTCCCTCTACGGCCGCATAGCGATCGGCGTCCTCGTCCTCCAGGACATCGTCGCCGTCGCCTACCTGACCGCGATGCAGGGCGAACCGCCGAGCCCGTGGGCGCTTGCCCTCGTGTTGCTGATCCCCGGCGCGTGGCTCGTCCGCCGCCTGTGGAACACCCTCGGCCACGGCGAGTTGCAGACGCTGTTCGGAATCGTGATGGCCCTCGTACCCGGGTACTGGCTCTTCGAATCCGTCGGCATGAAGGGCGATTTCGGCGCGATGGTCATCGGCGTCCTGCTCGCATCCCATCCGCGCGCGGGGGAGTTGTCGCGCACGTTGTTCGGTCTGCGTGAGCTGCTCCTCGTCGGCTTCTTCGTGTCGATCGGGCTGCACGTCACCCCCACGACCGAAACGGTTCTGCTCGGTCTGCTGCTGATCGCCCTCCTGCCGTTCGAGGGTGCGGTGTACACGCTGGTCCTCTCCCTGTTCGGCCTGCGTCGCCGGACGTCGATCCTGACCGGACTCGCGCTGGCCAACTTCTCGGAGTTCGGGCTGATCGTGATCGCGACCGGTGTGGGAGTGGGGATGATCGGCGAGGACTGGCTCGTGGTGACGTCGGTGGCGGTGGCGGGGAGCTTCGTGTTCTCCACCCTGGTCAATCGCCGCGGCACCGGCCTGGTGACCCGGTTGTCGGCGTTCGTCCCGACCACGGCCGCGGCCCGGGCCCACCCCGACGACGCCCCGATCGTGCTGGCGCCGGCGCGCGTACTGGTCCTCGGCATGGGCCGCGTCGGGCACTCGGTGTACGAGCGGCTCGTCGACGAATACGGCCTTCCGGTGATCGGCGTGGAGAACGATCCGCTCAAGGCGGGCGAACTGGCCGCACGCGGCGTCCGGATCCTCGACGCCGACGCCACCGAGGCCGACTTCTGGGACCGCGCGGTCGGCGTCCACGAGCTCGAACTGCTCGTCCTGGCGATGCCCTTCCACGGCTCCAACCTGGTCGCGCTCGAACGGATCGAGGAACTCGGCGTCACCGGGACCGTGGCGGTCGTCGCGCAGTACGACGACGAGCGCGACGAACTGCTCCAGCGCGGCGCGGACGTGGCGTTCCACATCTACGAGGGCACCGGTGTCGGCCTGGCCGACGCGGCCGCCGAGGCAGCGGGGCTGGAACGGTGACGCCGACGCCTCCGCGAGCGGGTCGTCAGCCGCCCGCACCGGGAGCGTCGTCGCGCGTCCAGAGATCCTTCTGCATGTAGACACAATCGATCCACTGGTCGGCCTTGTGTCCGATGGCGCGCAGGCGACCCACCTCGTCGAACCCGAACCGACGGTGTAACGCGATCGAGCCCTCGCCGCCCGTCGCGGCGATCACCGCGACGATGTGGCGGACGTTGTCCGGGTTCGCGCGATCGAGCAGCGCCGACATCAGAGCCGTACCGATCCCGCGCCCGGCCTGACCGGGCCGCACGTAGATCGAGTCCTCGGTCGACAGGTCGTAGGCCGGCATCGTCCGGAACGTCCCGAGGTAGGCGTAGCCGACGACCTGCTCGACACCGTCGTCGACGGCGCGGGCCACCACGAACGGCCGGCCCGCGGCCGTGATCGCGGCGTGCTTGGCGTGCCATTGCGACAGGGACGGGACCAGATAGTCGAAGGTCGCGACGGTGTTCTGCACGTAGTGGGCGTAGATGTCCGCGACGGCCGCGCAGTCGTCGATCGTCGCGTCGGTCACCCGGATCGGGGTCGAGGGTGCCTCGGATGCGCGCTCGCTCATGCCGACGAGGTTAGGACAGCTGCCCCGGCCGCGGGAACTCGCGCTGACCGGGCGGGGACGGGCGGATCGTCGCCCCATAGAATCGACGGAGTGTCGACGCCGTCTGCTCTGTCCGGTCTGGCCGCGCTCGCGTGTGCGGACAAGTCCTTCCGCGAGGTGCACGCGCACCGGAACGAGCGCCGGCTGGACATCACCGCGCCCGATGCAGCGCGGCCCTTCCTCGTCTCGTGCCTGGTCGCCGGCGCCGATGCCCCGCTCCTCGTCGTGTCGGCCAACGGCCGGGAGGCCGACGATCTGACCGCCGAACTCGCCGAGCTCCTCGACGACGCCGACGCCGTCGCTCAGTTCCCGTCGTGGGAGACGCTGCCGCATGAGCGGCTCTCGCCGAGTGCGGACACCGTGGGCCAGCGACTCGCCGTACTGCACCGGCTCGCCAACCCCGGTGACACTCCGTTGCGGGTCGTCGTGACCACCGTTCGCTCGCTCGTCCAGCCGATGGCCCCCGGCCTCGGCGACGTCGCGACCGTGTCCCTGCGCGAAGGCATCGAGGTCGACTTCGACGCTCTGCTGTCCCAACTCGTCGAGATGGCCTACGAGCGCGTCGACATGGTCGGCCGCCGCGGCGAGTTCGCGGTGCGCGGCGGCATTCTCGACGTGTTCCCGACCACCGCCGACCATCCTGTGCGAGTGGAGTTCTGGGGCGACGAGATCACCGAGATGCGTGCCTTCTCGGTCGCCGACCAGCGCAGCCAACCCGAGGTCGAGACCACTGAGGTGCGAATCCACCCGGGCCGCGAACTCCTGCTGACCGACAAGGTCCGTGCACGCGCCGGCGACCTGGCGGCGAGCAACGCCGACGACCCGACCCTCGCCGAGATGCTCGGCAAACTGGCCGAGGGCATCCCGGTCGAGGGGATGGAGGCGCTGATCCCCGCGCTCGTCGACGGCGACATGCAGTTGCTGACCGAGGTGATCCCGGACGGCACCCGGGTCCTCGTCCTCGACCCGGAGAAGGTGCGGACCCGGGCGTCGGACCTGTCGAAGACGGGTGCGGAGTTCCTCGAGGCATCGTGGACCGCCGCCGCCATGGGTGCGGGAGCGCCGATCGACGGGCGATCCTCGGCGAGCCTCGGCATCGATCTGCAGGCCAGTGCGTACCGGCCGTTGGACGAGGTGCTGACGACGACGCTCGACGCCGGGTGTCCCTGGTGGACGCTGAGTCCACTCTCGACCGGCAGCGGTGATGAACTCGAACTCGATCTGGCTCCCGGTCCCGCGCCTCGGGGCGACGACCGTGAGATCGCCGCGATGTTCGCGCAGTTGCGCGCGCACGTCGCCGACGACAAGCCGGCGGCGATCGTGGTGGCGGGCAAGGGTACCGCCCAACGCGTCGGTGAGCGCCTGTCCGACGCCGAGGTGCCGCATGTGATCGCCGAACCCGGGCACCGCCCGCAGGCCGGCGAGGTCACCGTGTTCTGCGCGCCGCTGCGCGCCGGGATCGTCTGTCCCGGTGCAGGACTCGTGGTCGTGGCCGAGGCCGACCTCACCGGCTCCCGGGTCGCCAACGTCCGGGACGGTCGCCGACTGCCGGCCAAGCGGCGCAACCAGGTCGATCCGCTGGCGCTGACCGCGGGTGACCTCGTCGTACACGACCAGCACGGCATCGGGAAGTTCGTCGAGATGATCGAACGGACCGTCTCCGGTGCCCGGCGCGAGTACCTCGTGCTGGAGTACGCCTCGAGCAAGCGCGGTCAGCCGGCCGATCGGTTGTACGTCCCGATGGACGCACTCGACCAGCTCTCGCGCTATGTCGGCGGCGAGCAGCCGTCGCTGTCGAAACTCGGCGGCTCGGACTGGCAGAACACCAAGCGCAAGGCGCGCAAGGCCGTTCGCGAGATCGCCGGCGAACTCGTCCAACTCTATGCCGCCCGTCACGCCGCGCCGGGACACGCCTTCGGGCCCGACACGCCGTGGCAGCAGGAGATGGAGGACGCCTTCGACTTCACCGAGACCGTCGACCAGCTCACGGTGATCGCCGAGGTCAAGGCCGACATGGAGCGTCCCGTTCCGATGGACCGCGTCGTCGTCGGCGACGTCGGCTACGGCAAGACCGAGATCGCGGTCCGCGCCGCGTTCAAGGCCGTGCAGGACGGCAAGCAGGTCGCCGTCCTCGTCCCGACGACGATTCTCGCGCAACAACATCTGCAGACCTTCACCGAGCGGATGAGTGGTTTCCCGGTGCGGGTGCGCGGCCTGTCGCGGTTCACCGACCCCAAGGAATCCCGCGAGATCACCCAGGCGATGTCGAAGGGCGAGGTCGACGTCGTCATCGGCACCCACCGTCTGCTGCAGACCGGGATCGTCTGGAAGGACCTCGGACTGGTCATCGTCGACGAGGAGCAGCGGTTCGGTGTCGAGCACAAGGAACACATCAAGTCGCTGCGCACCCACGTCGACGTGCTCACGATGTCGGCGACCCCGATCCCGCGCACACTCGAGATGTCGATGGCCGGCATCCGGGAGATGTCGACGATCCTCACCCCGCCCGAGGAACGGCATCCGGTCCTGACCTACGTCGGCGCCTATGCGCCGAAACAGGTCGCGGCCGCCATCCGCCGCGAACTGCTGCGCGACGGTCAGGTGTTCTACGTGCACAACCGGGTCTCGACCATCGACAAGACGGCCAGGGACATCGCCGCGATGGTCCCGGAGGCGAGAGTCGTGGTCGCGCACGGTCAGATGAACGAGGACCAGCTCGAGCGCACGGTGTCGGGGTTCTGGAATCGCGAATACGACGTGCTGGTATGTACGACGATCATCGAGACGGGCCTGGACATCTCGAACGCCAACACCCTGATCGTGGACCGCGCCGAGAACCTCGGCCTCTCGCAACTGCACCAGCTGCGTGGGCGCGTCGGCCGCAGTCGCGAGCGCGGATACGCCTATCTGCTCTACAGCCCCGACCGACCGCTGACCGAGACCGCCTACGACCGGCTCGCGACGATCGCGCAGAACAACGAGCTCGGCGCGGGAATGGCGGTGGCGCTGAAGGATCTCGAGCTGCGCGGCGCCGGAAACGTGCTGGGCGCCGAACAGTCCGGGCATGTCGCGGGCGTGGGGTTCGATCTCTACGTCCGTCTGGTCGGCGAGGCGGTGGAGGCGTATCGCGCTGCCGCGGACGGGAAACCGGTCGAATCGCGGGAGACGGGTGAGGTACGCATCGATCTTCCCGTCGACGCACACATCCCGGTCGAGTACGTCGACTCCGATCGCCTGCGCCTCGAGGCGTACCGCAAGCTCGCGTCGGCGACCGACGACGCCGCGGTCGATTCGGTCCTCGTCGAACTCAACGACCGGTACGGTCCGCCACCGGTGGAGACCACGCGCCTCGCGTCCATCGCCCGGCTGCGGTTGCGGTGCCGGGAGCGTGGGATCAGCGAGATCGGCCTGGCCGGTCAGGGTCTGAAGATCTCGCCGCTGTCACTCCTCGACAGCGAGCAGGTCCGTCTGCGCCGGCTGTACTCCTCGGCAACCTACCGAGCCACCACATCGGTGGTCACGCTGCCGATCCCGCGCACCGGGGGCGTCGGGTCGGCGCGTCTGCGCGACGACGAGCTGATCGAGTTCGTCACGACGTTCCTCACCCAACTCAGGCCCGAGCCGGTCGGCGAGAGCGTCTGATAAGCACCCATCAGGGCCGGGCGGATGACGATATGTCGGCGCTGTCGCTCCTGAGGGTGGTTTCCAGGGGTGGTTTTCGGCGGGGCGTTGTCAGGAACTGGATGGCCGGATTCCGGGTGGGCTCCCGCCGGTCGGCGAGCCCACGGGATAGGTTGATCGAAACGAAGGACAGGCGCGGGGGCAGCGAAAGGACGTACGACGAATGACGGTGGTGCTGCTGGACCCGGCACGGCCCGACCTGATCCCCATCCGCGCACGCGGCGTGCTCGCCGGGCCGGTCAAAGTCACCGAGGACGTCCCCGCGACGATGCTCTGGGAATTCGATCAGGTCGAGCCCGTCTTCGACGACACGGCCGAGGATCCCGAGTCGGTGCTCGTCAGCACCGATCCCGACCATCCACTCGTGCGCGCGCGTGTGGACCGCGGTGAGGAGGTCATCGCCGCGCAGGCCGTCGCGGGAACCGCGCTCCTGGAGTCCGTGGCGCTCATGGACACGTTGCGCCGGAACGGGCCGTGGGAGAGCACCCAGACGCACCACTCGCTGCGCCGCTACCTGCTCGAAGAGGTGTATGAGGTCCTCGACGCCATCGAGGCCGGTGATCCGGTCGAGCTCCGCGAAGAACTCGGAGACCTCCTGCTGCAGGTGCTGTTCCACGCGCGGATCGCCGCCGACGATCCCGACGCACCGTTCGACATCGACGACGTCGCTCGCAGTTTCACCGCGAAGGTCTCCGGCCGTACCCCCGGGGTGCTGTCCGGGGCTCACTCGGATCTGCAGACGCAGATTCGGGAGTGGGAGGAACGCAAGGCGGCCGAGAAGCGACGCGGCTCGGTGCTCGACGGTGTGGCGACCACTCAGCCCGCCCTGGCCCTCCTGCAGAAAGTGCTCGAACGTCTCACCGCCGCACAGTATCCCGTCGAGACGATCCCGGCGGACACCCTCACCGTGACGGTCACGGCGGGCGACGACAGTGTCGAGGCGCAGGCACGGGAGCGGGCGCTTGCGTTGATGTCCGACGTCCGGGCGGCCGAGAAGCGCGCGGTCGAGCAAGGCGTGAGTCTCGACTCGCCCGAAGCGTGGGCGGCTGTCCTCGACGACAACTCGGCCTGACCTACCTCAGACGTCCAGCGCGGCGAGCTGTTTGGTGAACTCCGCCTCGTCGACCCGGGTGTTCCGGCCGTCCTCGACGAGGATCTCGCCGCCGACCATCACCGTGTCGACGATGGACCGCGACCCGGTGGTGAGCAGCGACGCGCCGGGGTCGCGGACGGGGAGGGTGGCGTAATCGCGGTCGAAGCGCACCAGCGTGAGGTCCGCGGGTGCCCCGACCGTGACCCCGCCGACGACCGCAGGCAGACCGAGCGCGGAGTTCGCTCCACCGCAGGCGATGTCGAGCATCTCGGCGAAGCCGAGCAGGTCGGCGCGCCGATGGACGGCGCGTTGGAGATACGCGGCGGTGCGCAACGTCGCCAGCATGTCCTGGGTGTCATTGCTGGCGGCACCGTCCACACCCAGGCCGACGGCCAGTCCGCGGTCCAGCATCGCCGGTACCGGGGCCACCCCGCTACCGAGACGCATGTTCGACAACGGGTTGTGTGACACGGCCACGTCCCGGGCGGCCAGGGTGCGCTGGCCGGCGTCGTCGAGCTCCACACAGTGGACGGCGAGGACCTGGTTCCACAGGAAGCCGTTGCGGTCGAGATGGTCGACGGCGCCGAACCCGGTGTGTTGCAGGCACATCTGCTCGTCGGTGCCGGTCTCGAGGAGGTGGATGGACACCGGCATTCCGCGGTCCTGGGCGAACTCGCGGATCGTCCGCATCCCGGCGTCGGTGACCGAGCGCGGATTGGGTACCGCCAGAGCCATCGAGATCCGCGACCCGGCCACCTCGTTCCGGAGGTGGTCGACGTGCTCGAGTACGTCGCCGAGCGGCTGCATGAGCCGGGGCTCGAACCCCCACTTGCGGGTCGGGTCGGCCCGGTCCGCGACCCCACGACCGAGGACTGCGCGGATTCCGGTGTCGCGCAACGCCCGGACGACGGCGTCATGGACCTCGCCGGACGGGTGGGGCCACATGTGTTCGACGACGGTGGTCGTGCCCGATCGCAGCAACTCGAGGCACGCCGACACCGCGGCGAGGTAGGCCCGCTCGGGTGTGATCGCCACCGACTCCTCGCCGACGGCCAGCAACCATTCGAGCAGCGGCGTGCATTCGGCGACACCGCGCATGAGGGTCTGCTGGAGATGGGTGTGGGTGTTGACGAACCCGGGGATCACGAATCCGCCGGTCTCCCCGCCGGGACGGGTGGTCGGGTCGATCGATGTGACGATTCCGTCGGCGACGTGGATGTCGCAGTGTGGCCGCCATCGACCCGCGGTGTACACCGCGACGTCGCAGAAGGCCGGGGCCGCCGACGGATCGGCGGCCCCGGCGGAGTGTGCGTCCATCACTTCGCGAAGTTCGCGGCGATGCGCTGGGCGAGATAGTCGGCAGCGGTGATCGGGGGATAGGTGCCACCGGCGCTCTCGATCAGCACGTCGGAGTTCGCCTGTGCGAAGTACGCGAGCGTGTAGCGCGGACCGGTGTACTCGCCCCGCCGCGGAGCCCGGACCCGATGGAAGTTCGACGGCAGCCGGTCGTCGGACCAGCGCATCAGCATGTCGCCGATGTTGCAGGTGATGGCGTCGTCGGACGGTTCGACCGACGTCCAGGCCTGACCCTCGGCCTCCGCCCCCGGCAACACCTGGAGACCTCCCTGGCCGGACCGCTGGAACAGCAGGGTGAGGGCATCGAAATCGGTGTGTGCGCCTGCGCGCCAGCTGTTCTCGGTATCGATCAGCTCGTCGGGGAAGGCGTAGTAGTGCAGCAGCCGCAGGGTGCTCTGGTAGGTGTCCGACGAGGGGTCGTGCGCCCGGGTGAAGAAGTCCCGCTCGAGACCGAGGCGCTCGGCGAAGCAGCTGAGCAGTGTCATCGCCAGCGACCAGCACCGGTGCTCGAAATCTTCGATGGTGGCGCGGAACCCGGCCAGCTCGTCCTCACTCGGCCACAGGCCCTCCATGCGGGGGCGGGTGAACTGATAGGACTCCTTCTGGTCCGGGGTCCCGATCGACGGGCGGACCTGGGTGCGATACTCCCAGCCGGCGTTCTGCCCCTTCTTGAGCGGATACTGCGCCTTGACCTCGCGGGGGAGTGCGAAGAACCGGGCGGACATGTCGAACGCGTGGTCCACCGCGGCCAGGTCGATGCCGTGGTCGACGACCTGGAAGAATCCGATGTCGGTTGCGGCCGACCAGAGTTGGTCGGCGATCTCGTCCCGGCGGTTGTCCAGGTCGGCGAGGCTGATGCGTCGGATCTCGCGGGCGGTGGTCTCGGTTCCCAGCCCGCCCATCCGGCGTTCGCGATCGAGCTCGGCCATGTCGGCCATGTTCTCCAGGTCGGCTGGTGAGTGCATGGGGGTGGTCTCGGTCATCGTGGTCCTCACTGTGGTCAGGGATGATGCTGTCACGTCGGTCAGCGGATCTGCTCGCTGATGAACTCGGTCGTGAACAGCTGGTCGGCGGGCAGCGACGGCGGGAGGTCGGCGCCGCCGGCGTTCAGGATCGGCACGAGGTCGTTGATCACGTTCTGCGCCTTGGCCATGTCGTAGCTGCCGTACACGCCGTCGGCGCCCGGGGCGATGACCGCGCGGTCCTTGAGCAGGCCGGCCGAGTACGCGGCCTCACCGGCGGTGTACGGCGTGAACGAGACGTCCTGGGAGACCCAGTCGACGATGGTGGCGTTGACGGCGTCGGGCGCGGCCACGTAGTTCTTGCCGGTCTGCTGGATCATCGGGACCAGTTTCTCCAGGCATGGCGACATCTCCGCGACGTCATCGGCGCGCACCGAGACGTTCGACGCGTACACGTCGTATCCGGCGTCCTTCACCATGGCGTAGCCCACCGGCTTGTTCCACGACGGGGTCTCGTTCTCGTAGGTGTAGGGCTCGGAGTTCGCGAACCCCTGCTGGGTGATGGACGGGTCGCCGACGAAACGAGCCGGCGCGCCGTCGTAACTGGTGTCGAGCTGGCTCTGCTTGAGCAGGCCCTTCGCCACCAGCCACTGCGGGAAGATCTGATCCTTCGACACCACGACGCTGGCGTCGGACCGGCCGATGTCGGCGATCGTCTTCACCTCCGGGTGAGACGCGGGGTCCCACATGATGATCGAGGGGTTGTACTGCAGCAGTGGCGTCACGCCGACGACGCGTTGGTCCTTGGCCGCCGAGATCATCTGATCTCCGTGAACGAGACCGAGGTGGATGGAGTCGTCGGAGTACATCGCCGACGGGACCGACTGGAATCCGATCGCGGGTCCGCCCGCGCGCAACGTGATGTCCACTCCGGTGTCCATGCCGTCGTAGGCGAGGGGCCCGGAGACCGACTTGTTGTCGGTGTCGACGGTGTACCCGGGGCCGAGAAGTCCGATGACCCCGGCCATGTCGGACTGCGGTTGCCACTGGAGCTGGATCACGATGTTGTCGGGGCAGGTCCCGGCGAGGGTGGTTTCGGCCGGCGCCGACGGCAGGGTCGACGCCGCGGTGTCGTCGGACCCGGAGCTCGAGCATCCGGCGAGAACGGCCGCGCAGACCGTCGCCGCCGCGGCGGCCGCGGCCAGACGCGAGTGGCGGATACGGGACGGTGGGTGAGGGGTCATGGGATCTCCTGGACTGATGCCGGTATTCGCGACACTTTCGCGATCTACATGTGAAAGCTAAATGGCCGATCCGGATTGCGCCAGCCGGTCTCGGATGCCGGCCGCAGCAACCCAACTTCGCCCGAAACCTATCTGAACTGCAAGTATGCTCACAACAGAGCGTCGCGTCGAGGTCGAAACCGGGGTCCTGGTGACCCAGTGTTTACATGTGGTCATCATTCCGCAATACATGTAATCAATCATGAGAGTGCAGACAGCAGCCATTGATTACATGTAGACAAGTGGGGAACGGGAAGGCCGGATGAAACTCTACGACACGGTGAACGACGTGGATGCGCGTCATCTCACCAAGAATGTCGTCGCCTCCGTCTCCGGGGTGACGAAGCGATTCGACTCCGGGACTCGTGCGCTGGACCGAGTCGACCTCGACGTGCGCGCCGGCGACTTCGTGGCCGTCGTCGGACCGTCGGGATGCGGCAAGTCGACCCTGCTCCGGATGGTTGCGGGGCTCGAGCGGCCCACGGAGGGGAGCGTGGCGCTCGCCACGGAATCGGTCGGGTTCATCTTCCAGGAACCCACCCTCCTCGCCTGGCGCAGCGTGCGGGGCAACGTCGAGCTCTGTGCCGAGATCGCCCGGCTGCCGCGTGGTGAACGCCGGCGCCGGGCGCAGGCGGCGATCGACGCGGTCGGTCTGACCGGATTCGAGTCCCAGTTGCCCCGCATGCTGTCCGGTGGCATGAAGATGCGCGCGTCGCTTGCCCGCTCGCTGACCTCCGAACCCGAATTGCTGCTTCTCGACGAACCTTTCGGTGCGCTCGACGAGATGACCCGGCTCGACATGCAATCGGAGTTGCAGCGGCTCTACGCCGAGCGACGGTTCACCGCGATGTTCATCACGCACTCGGTGTCGGAGGCGGTCTTCCTCGCCAACCGGGTGGTCGTCATGTCGGCGCGCCCCGGGCGGATCGTCGCCGACATCGGCATCGACTTCGCCCACCCCCGACATCCCGACCTGCGCTACGACGCCCGCTTCACCGATCGCGTCGCCGAGATCTCCGAGACCCTCCGAGGTGCACGATGACCACCGCTGCCCGATCCCGTCCCGCCACCGGCGCGGAACACGGACCCGCCTCGCCGTCGGAGCCCGCTGCAGAGCCGCCCACACCGTCGCGGCAGGGTGCCGCGCGTCGCCGGATCGCGGCCGTGCTGCGGTACGGGGCCCCTCCCGTGCTGTCGCTCGCCGTCGGCATCGGCGCCTGGTACGCGGTCACCTATCTGATCCTCAGTCCCGCACGGCGTTTCCTGCTCCCGCCCCCGCACACCGTGCTGTTCGAGTCGCTGCTGGACCCGGATCACGTGGGGCCCATGCTGGATGCGCTGTGGGTCACGGCCAAGGTCTGTGTGGTCGGGTTCGTGTTCGCCGCGCTCATCGGGGTGTCCATCGGGGTCCTGATGAGCCGCGGGTCCTTTCTCGAACGCGCGATCTACCCCTGGGCCGTTGTGCTACAGGTGATCCCGGTGCTCGCGATCGTCCCGTTGATCGGTCTGTGGTTCGGGTACGGGATGGTCGCCCGCACCATCGTGTGCGTGATCATCGCCATCTTCCCGATCATCGCCAACACGCACTTCGGTCTGGTCTCGGTCGACAAGTCCTCGCAGGAACTGTTCACGTTGTCCAAGGCGACACCGGTGCAGCGCCTGCTGATGCTCGAGTTCCCGTCGGCGCTGCCGTCGATGATGACCGGTTTCCGGACCGCCTCCGGGCTCGTTGTGGTCGGCGCCATCATCGGCGACATGTTCTTCGCCAAGGGCGAGCCGGGAATCGGCACACTGCTCGACATCTATCGCGCTCGTCTGCAGTCCGACGACCTGATCGCGGCGATCGTCCTGGCATCGGTGTTCGGCATCCTCGTCTTCGGTGTGTTCAGCATCCTGAACGCCGCCGTCAATCGTCGCCGCTGACGACGCCCCGCACCAACCGTTCATCCGGCATCTCCCACCACTCCACCGTCGTCCCGAACCCACCCGGAGGACACATATGTTCACCGTTCCCACGATCGACATCTCGCCCTACCTCGACCCACTCGGCTCGCCTGCGGAACGCGCCCCGGTGGCGCGGGCCCTCGACGACGCCTGCAGCGGAGTCGGTTTCGTCCAGGTGGTCGGCCACGGCATCGCTCCCGGTGTCATCGACGCGCTGACTGCTGCCCTCGACGAGTTCTACGCGCTCCCGCTCGAGGTGAAGAAGCGATACGCCCGGCCCGGTCAGAACCGTGGCTACAGTCCCCCGAAGAGCGAATCGCTGAGCATGAGCCTCGGGGTGGCCGCAGCCAACCAGATGAACGACTTCTACGAGGCGTTCACCGTCGGATCGGAGGGTTCGTGGTTCCCGGGCCTGGACCTGCCGGAGTCCAGCTACCCGACGAACACGTGGCCGGACGCGGCGCCGGGATTCCGCCCCGCCGTGGAAACCTGGTTCGAGGCCGCGCGCGGGCTCTCCCGGGTTCTGCTCACCGCGTTCACCGATGCTCTCGGCCTGCCGCGCGGGTATTTCGACACGATGACCGATCACTCCATCGACGCTCTCAAGCTCAACAACTACACCCTGCCCGAAGGGGAGATCGAGCTCGCCGGGGAACTGACCGGGATGGGCGCGCACACCGACTTCGGGATCCTCACCGTGCTGTGGGCCGATCAGGTTCCCGGGCTCCAGGTGCTCGATCACAACGGGCAGTGGCACGACGTGGCACCCGCCGACGGCGCGTTGCTGGTCAATCTCGGGGATGCCATGGCGCGGTGGACGAATGACCGCTGGCGCTCGACGGTGCACCGCGTCGATCCGCCGGTCGTCGACGGCCGGATCCTCCGTCGCCGGTCGGCGGCCTTCTTCTTCGACGGCAACGCCGATGCCGTCATCGAGACGCTGCCCGGGTGCGCCCGTACCGATCACCCAGGATATCCGCCGATCACCGTCGCCGAGAACATCAACGCGAAGCTGGCCGGGATGAAGAGCGGCGTCGCACCCGCCGGCGCGGAGCGTGAGGCGCAGCGCGTGATGGCCGCGGGATGAGGTCGTCGGGGATCATGCCTTCTGGGCCCCGGCCTTCTACGCTGAGACGGTCATGACTGGAAACGGAGACGACGGCGCCCTGCTGATGCAGTCGGTCCTGCGCCGCATACGCGACGAGATCTTCGACGGCACCCTCGAACCGGGTGCGTCGCTCTCGGTTCCGGGGCTGGCCGCCCGACTGGACGTGTCCCGCAGCCCGGTCCGGGAGGCGGTCCAGCAACTCGTCATGGACGGACTGGCCGTCTACACCCCGCGCGTCGGGGCGAAGGTCGCGGTGCTCGACGACACGATGTTGCGGCACGTCTTCGAGGTCCGTGAGGTTCTCGACGGACTCGCCGCCCGTCAGGCGACGGTCCGGGTGACCCGCGCCGAGCTGGCGGACCTGTGGGAGCGCTTCGGCGAGCAGGAGCGGTTGCTCCACACCGGTCCCGATCATCGCCGCGACGCCCAACTCGATCTCGACTTCCACACCGCGGTCCGGTCGCTGTCGGGCAATGCGCCGCTGTGCGATGCCCTGCTCAAACTCGACACCCAGTCACATCTGTACCGATCCGACATGTGGTCGAACGAGGACAACCGCCGGCATGCCGTGACCGAACACCGCAGGATCGTCGCGGCGCTGGAGGCCGGCGATGCCGACGAGGCGGACCGGGCCGCGCGAGCCCACGCCGCCGGCGTGCTCGTCCGCCTGCTCCGGACGTGAGGCCGCGGTCGCCGCGTCAGGTGGAGCGTGGGCGGCCCGCGCGCGAGCGGCTCATACGTCACGGGAGGTCGTCGGCGTGACTTTTGCGCACGCTGATCCGATGTCGTCCGGCCGTGCGGTGGGCGGATTGTCGGATGCAGCCCCAACGGGTGGGGACCGAGATGCGAGTCGTCTGCGTCATCATGGGTGCATGGTCACTTCCCCCGATGCCGCGCGCCGCGACAACGTGATCCTGGTGCACTGGCACGATCTCGGTCGCCATCTGCGGTGTTATGGCGCGGACGGCGTCGAGAGCCCGGTTCTCGACGACCTGGCGGCGTCCGGTATCCGATTCGCCGACGCGCACGCGACGGCACCCCTGTGCTCGCCCGCCCGCGGCTCGCTGTTCACCGGACGCTATCCCCACGGAAACGGGCTCGTCGGTCTCGCCCATCACGGGTTCGAGTACTTCCCGGACGTGCAGACCCTCCCGGCGCTCCTCGCCGGCGCGGGATACCGTTCGGCGCTCTTCGGCATGCAGCACGAGAGCGCCGATCCCGGCCGGCTCGGCTTCGACTCGGTGGACGTCTCGGACTCGCGGTGCGACTACGTGGTGGACCAGTCCCAGGACTGGTTGCGGCGTCACGCCCACGACGGACGCCCGTTCTTCCTCACCGCGGGCTTCTTCGAGACGCATCGGCCCTACCCGGCCGACGAGTACAAACCCGCCGACACCAGCACGATCGCCGTACCCGGCTTCCTGCCGGACACCGACGACGTACGCGACGATCTGGCAGGCCTGCACGGATCGATCACCAAGGCCGACGCCGCCGTCGGCCGGCTGCTCGACACCGTGGCCGAACTCGGCCTCGACGACTCCACCTGGATCGTGTTCGTCACCGACCACGGCCTGGCCTTCCCGCGCGCGAAGTCGACGCTGTACGCCGAGGGCACCGGGGTCGCGCTGATCATGCGGCCGCCCACGCGGCGCGGCATCGCCCCGGCGGTCTACGACGACCTGTTCTCCGGGGTGGACCTCACGCCGACGCTGCTGGAGTTGGTGGGTCTGGACATCCCGGATGCCGTGGACGGTGACTCGCACGCCGCGGCCCTCGCGGGCGCGGCAGACACGGCCGTCCGGACCGAGGTGTTCACCGAGAAGACCTACCACGATGCCTTCGACCCGATGCGGGCCGTGCGCACCAAGGAGTTCAGCTACATCGAGAACTACGCGGCCCGGCCCGCGTTGCTGCTGCCGCTCGACATAGCCGACAGCTTGTCCGCGCGATCGCTGGATCAGCAAGAAATACAACGGGATCGGTCTCGGGTCGAACTCTACGACCTGCGTTCCGATCCCCATGAACGCAACAATGTCGCCGACGACCCGTCCTACGCCCAGGTCCGTTCCGAGCTCGCGCGAGCGCTGGCCGACTGGCGGGTCCGCACCGGCGACGAACTGCCCGACGACGAGGCCGGAACGGCCATCGCGCAGGCCTTCATGGACGCATTCCACACCAAGGCGGCGCAGGTCGCGGCGGAGGAAGAGGCGTTGCCGTCGCGGCGTCCGCTGGGCGCTCGGCGAGAGCTGGCCGGCGACATCACGTCGGGCGAGCGCTGAGGGGCGCGGGGTGCGAAACCGTCATCTCGGACACCGCGGGCCTGCGTGCTGCACAGCGCGGTCGCAGTGTCAATGGTTTCGACCGTCGTGCGCGTAAAAGGCCAGCTTGCGGAGGTTTTTCGGCTCGCTAGACTCATCTTTCATGTCAGTGACGTCCTCATCGGGACCGGCAAACTATCTGGTGTGCGCGAGCCAGCGCAGCGGCAGCACGCTGCTGGTGGAGTCGCTCGCCGCCACCGGCGTCGCGGGTCGTCCGGAGGAGTTCTTCCAGTACTTTCCCGCGTCCTCCCAGGCGCCGCAGCCGCGTGAGTGGTTCGCCGGGGTCACCGATCCCACGATCCTCGACCTGCTCGATCCAGTCGATCCGGGCGTGGTCGACATCCGTGATTCGTCGACCTGGCGGTCTGACGTCCGGGCCGCGGGACGCACCCCGAACGGTGTGTGGGGTGGCAAGCTCATGTGGAACCAGACGCCCCTGCTCGTCTCGCGCAGCCGAATAGCCTCGGGTGCGCTCCGCGATTCCGTCCGCTGGCTGTTCGACGGAGCCGACCCGCTCTACGTGCACGTCTATCGCGATGACGTTGTGCCGCAGGCGGTGTCGATGTGGCGCGCGGTGCAGACCCGCGTGTGGCGCCATGACGGCTCCGACGCCGACGAGCACGACGACGCGGTGTATCACGCAGGTGGCATCGCGCACCTCGCCGGCATCCTGATCGACCAGGAACGGCAGTGGCGCAACTGGTTTGCCACCGAGGGGATCGAACCGCTCGACATCGAGTTCCGGGACCTGGTCCACGATCCCGCGAAGGCGACGGCGCGGGTGCTGGAGAAGATCGGGCAGGATCCGGAATTGGCACCCCCGCCGCCACTGAAACCTCAGTCCAATTCGCGGTCCAAGGAGTGGGCCCGACGTTATCGAGACGACGCCGAACGAAACGGATATCCACTGTGACCGCTGTAGACGAGAGTTCGCTCGATCAGACAACCGGCCGGGACGGGCCCGGCAACCCCGGTGGCTTCGACCATGTGACCGCCATCCGTGTGCTGGAAGCCGAAGCGGTGCACATCATCCGCGAGGTGGTCGCCGAACTGGAACGTCCGGTGCTGCTGTTCTCCGGCGGCAAGGACTCCATCGTCCTGCTCCGGCTGGCCGAGAAGGCTTTTCGGCCCGCACCGCTGCCGTTCCCGATCATGCACGTCGACACCGGACACAATTTCGACGAGGTGATCGAGTTCCGTGACCGTCGGGTCGCGCCGACCGCCGAGAACCCCGAGGGCATCGAACTCATCGTCGCCTCGGTCCAGGAGTCCATCGATTCCGGACGCATCGCCGAGTCGACCGACCCGTCGGGGTCGCGGAACAGGCTGCAGACGCGCACCCTGCTCGACGCACTCGAGGCGGGCGGGTTCGACGCCGCGTTCGGCGGTGCCCGCCGCGACGAGGAGCGTGCCCGCGCCAAAGAGCGCATCTTCAGTTTTCGCGACGAGTTCGGCCAGTGGGATCCCCGCGCACAGCGGCCCGAGCCGTGGTCGCTGTACAACGGGCGGATCCGTCGCGGGGAGTCGGTGCGTGTCTTCCCGCTCTCGAACTGGACCGAGACCGACATCTGGCGCTACATCGAGCTCGAGGACCTCGAGCTCCCGTCCATCTATTTCGCCGCCGAACGGGAGGTGTTCGACCGGGACGGCATCCTGCTCTCGGTCTCAGAGCATTCCCGGCCCGGCGAGGACGACGAGGTGCGGACCGAGTGGGTGCGCTACCGCACCGTCGGCGACCTGACGATCACCGGCGCCGTCCGGTCCAGGGCGACCACGATCTCCGAGATCATCGCGGAGATCAGCGAATCCACCGTCTCCGAGCGCGGCGAGACCCGCGCCGACGACCGCACGTCCAGTGCCGCCATGGAAGACCGCAAGCGCGAAGGGTATTTCTGATGACTCTCACCTCTCCGCAGCCGGTTGTCCCCGGTGACGACAAGACCAGCACGGCCGCACGGCAATTCCTGCGCATCGCCACCGCGGGCAGCGTCGACGACGGGAAGTCCACGCTGATCGGCCGGATTCTGCACGACACGGGCAGCCTGCCGACCGATCACCTCGCCGCGGTCACCGACGGTGACGGTGACGTCGACCTCGCGGCCCTCTCCGACGGCCTGCGCGCCGAACGCGAGCAGGGCATCACGATCGACGTGGCCTACCGCTTCTTCTCCACGCCCACACGTAGTTACGTCCTCGCCGACACTCCCGGGCACGAGCGGTACACCCGCAACATGTTCACCGGGGCGTCCAATGCGCACGTCGCCATCCTGCTCGTCGACGCCCGGCACGGTCTGCTGCGGCAGACCCGGCGGCACGCGCGGATCGCCACACTCGTCGGCGTGCCGCACGTGATCGCGGCAGTCAACAAGATCGACCTCGTCGACTACTCCGAGCACCGTTTCGACGAGATCCGCGCCGATCTCGCCGAACTCGCCGTGCAACTCGGGATCGGGGAGATCCCGGCGATCCCGGTGGCCGCCAAGCACGGGGACAACGTCGTGCACCGCTCGTCGAACACACCGTGGTACTCCGGCACGACCCTGCTGGAGTACCTCGAGGACGTCGAACTGCACGCGCCCGCGCCGGTGACCGAGGAACTGCGCCTGCCGATCCAGTGGGTGTCGCGTCCTGGGGAGTCGAATAGGGCCGGGTCGGACCGGCGTACGTACACCGGCCGGCTCGCCTCCGGAACCCTGCGCGTCGGTGACGAGATCGTCGTGCTGCCCTCGGGCAGTCGATCGACCGTTTCCGCGCTGGACACCCTCGACCCGTCGAGAGACGTTGCGGTGGCCCCGCTCTCGGTGGGAATCCAGATCACCGACGACATCGACATCGGACGCGGCGACATCATCGTCAGTGGTGCGCAGGGCGCGCACCTACCGGTCCTCGCCCGGGAGATCGACGCGCACGTGTGCTGGCTGTCGAACTCTCCGCTGCGGGCCGGGGACCGCGTCGCGCTCAAACACGGCCCCGCCACGGTGCGTGCCACCGTCCAGTCCCTGGAGCGGCGTCTCGACCCGGACACCCTGATCGAGCACGTCGCGCCCGGCGAACTCGCGCTCAACGACATCGGCACCGTCACGCTGCGGACGTCGTCGGTGGTGCCGGCGGATCCCTACGCGAGCAACCGGGACACCGGGGCGTTCATCCTCATCGACGAGGCGTCCAACGACACGGTGGGCGCGGGGACGATCCTCGAGCCGCGAGAAGTCATCCCCGGCAAGGCAACCCGCAACGACATCAAGTGGCACCCGAGTTCGCTGGCACGAGCCGAGCGCTGGGCGCACACCGAACAGCGCGGCGCGACGGTGTGGCTCACCGGTCTGCCGGCGTCGGGCAAGTCCACGGTAGCCGTCGCCCTCGAACGAGCCATCGTCAGCCGCGGCCGCGTCGCCTATCTCCTCGACGGCGACAACATCCGGCACGGGATCTCCGACGACCTCGGCTTCTCGGCCGGCGACCGTGCGGAGAACATCCGCCGTGTCGGACACGTCGCCCGGCTCTTCGCCGACGCAGGGGTCATCGCGATCGCGTCGATGGTCTCGCCACTGCGCTCCGACCGAGAGATCGCCCGCGAACTCCATCGCGCCGCCGACCTCGACTTCATCGAGGTCCACGTGTCGACGCCCGTCACCGAATGCGAGCGCCGCGACCCCAAGGGACTCTACGAACGCGCCCGCCGCGGCGAACTGCGCGGGCTCACCGGCATCGACGCGCCCTACGAGAGTCCCGAGAACCCCGACCTGCGATTCGACACCACCGGCGCGGACATCGACCGGCTGGCGTCGCTCATCCTCGGTGCCCTGATGGATCGCGGCATCATGGCGGGGTGAGTTGTTGTCATCCCCACCGACCCGCCCACCACGACGCGGGTGGGTCGCCTCCGCCGGCGGGCGAGCCGGCCGGCGGCGGATCCGGGCCGCACCTCGTCGAGACGGTGGACATCCCGGCGGGGGTCTTCGCTATGGGCGATGCGTTCGACGAGGGGTATCGCACCGACGGTGAGACGCCGGTGCACGAGGTCGAGCTCAGCGCGTTCTCGATCGATGCGACCGCGGTGACCAACGCCGCGTTCGCATCCTTCGTCGCGGCAACCGGTCACCGGACCGACGCCGAGATCTTCGGCGGCTCCGCGGTCTTCCACACCTATGCGACCGCGCCCGGCGAACCCGTACCGGGCACCCCGTGGTGGCTAGCCGTCGACGGTGCGTCGTGGCGTCGCCCCGCGGGTCCGGGCAGCGTCGTCGACGGCCTGGCGGACCATCCCGTCGTCCACGTCAGTCACCGCGACGCGCAGGCCTACTGCGCGTGGGCCGGACGCGCCCTGCCGACCGAGGCCCAGTGGGAGTACGCGGCCCGGGGAGGACTGCACGGGGCGCGGTTCCCGTGGGGCGACGAGCCGCCGACCGCCGACGATCCGCGGTGCAACATCTTCCGAGGCGACTTCCCGAACGAGCCGACCGACCGGGTCGGCACCACGCCCGTGCGGATGTTCGAGCCCAACGGTCACGGTCTGTACCAATGCGCGGGCAACGTGTGGGAATGGTGCGCCGACACGTTCAGCGCGCGGTACTACCGCGTGTCCGACCGCACCGATCCGACGGGGCCGGGTCGGGGGAGCGCCCGCGTCCTCCGCGGCGGCAGCCACCTCTGCCACGACTCGTACTGCCATCGCTACCGGGTGGCCGCGCGATCACACAACACGCCGGAATCGACCGCGAGCAACATCGGGTTCCGGACCGTGGGCCCACCGGTCGGCTGACGGCGGGGCCCGGCGCCCCCGCACCAACAGGCCCGCTCGCTTAGCTCCCGGCGCCGCACACATCGGGCCCGCTCGCTTCGTCCCGGCGCCGCACACATCAGGCCCGCTCGCTTCGCTCCCGGCGCCGCACACATCGGACCCGCTCGCTTCGCTCCCGGCGCCCGGGAACCGAACTCCACCGCGGTCAGTTGAGTCAGCAGACTGTGTGGTGGTTTTCGCCGAGAGCCGATCGGTTGTGCGATCGTGGTCCCCTCGGGCGGTTCCGCCCGCGAAATCACCCCGACCGGGACAGGAGTAGGGCAGGCATGCGTGTGGAGGGCCGGGATGCGGTGCGTCGACGAGCGAGGCGGCCGAAGTCGTGGAAGAACGGCCTCGTGGCCTCGACCGTGGCGATCGCGTCGTCGATCCTGCTCGCCGGCTGCATCGACCTGCCGTCGCTGAGCAGGCCGGACATCCCGGAGGGCATCCCGCCGGGAGCGGGAGTGCCGCAGCCCTACATCGACATCAACGCGCCCGGACGTACCGCGAACAAGATGCACGACTGGGCGGTGCCGATCTCGGAGTCCACCGGCATCCCGATCGTCTCCCTGCAGGCCTACGGCAACGCCGCCGAGATCCAGCGCCAGCAACATCCCGAGTGCGGCATCGCCTGGACGACACTGGCCGGGATCGCCGGCGTCGAGAGCAAGCACGGCCAGTACCGCGGATCGGAGGTGGCCGACAACGGAGACGTCAGCCCGCCCATCCGCGGCGCCAAACTCGACGGCACCCGCGGGAACATGGAGATCCGCGACACCGACGGCGGCGCCCTCGACGGTGATGCCACCCACGACCGCGCGATGGGACCGTTCCAGTTCATCCCCGAGACGTGGAAGCGCTACGGAGTCGACGCCAGCGGCGACGGCGTGCCCGACCCCGACAACATCGATGACGCCGCCCTCTCTGCGGCCCGCTACCTCTGTGTCTCCTCCGGCAACGACATGACGAATCCGGAGGGGTGGGAGAAGGCCGTCCGGACCTACAACAACTCGATGGCCTACGTCCTCGACGTGCGTGACCACGCCAACGCCTACTCGATCAACGTCCGCTTCTGACCGTCGCGGGTGAACAGCTGTGCCGGTTGCGCCGACCTTGTCACGTGCGGCTTCGGCGCAGCCACTAGGCTCTTGCGTATCGGCCGGCACCAGAACCGGCCGTCGTCGGCGCAGGCGGCCCCGTCGGAGGACTCGCCTCCTGGGATATCGCCGACGAAGTAGTCCACCGAGATTGGGGTGCAACCGTGGCAATCATCGAGCAGGTAGGTGCGCGTGAGATTCTCGATTCGCGGGGCAACCCGACGGTCGAGGTCGAGGTCGTCCTGGACGACGGCACCTTCACCCGTGCCGCAGTGCCGTCCGGTGCGTCCACCGGCGAGCACGAAGCCGTGGAGCTGCGCGACGGTGGCGAACGGTACCTGGGCAAGGGCGTCACCAAGGCCGTCGAAGGTGTCCTCGGGGACCTGGCCCCGGCCGTGATCGGTATCGAGGCCGAGGAACAGCGCCTCGTCGACCAGGCGCTGCTCGACTGCGACGGCACCCCCGACAAGAGCCGGATCGGCGCCAACGCGCTGCTCGGTGTCTCCCTCGCGGTCGCCAAGGGCGCCGCCGAATCGGCCGGGCTGCCGCTGTTCCGCTACATCGGCGGACCCAACGCCCACATCCTGCCGGTGCCGATGATGAACATCATCAACGGCGGCGAGCACGCCGACAACGGCATCGACTTCCAGGAATTCATGATCGCCCCGGTCGGTGCGCCGACCTTCAAAGAAGCACTGCGCTGCGGCGCCGAGGTCTACCACGCGCTGAAGTCCGTCCTGCACAAGCAGGGCCTCAACACCGCGCTGGGCGACGAGGGCGGTTTCGCCCCGGACCTGCCCAACACCGAAGCCGCGATCGCGATCATCGGCGAGGCGGTCGGCAAGGCCGGCTACAACTTCGGCCGTGACGTCGTCATCGCGCTCGACGCCGCGTCGACCGAGTTCTTCTCCAACGGTGTGTACAAGCTCGAGGGCAAGGAGCTCGGCGCCGACGAGATGGTGTCGTTCTACGAGAAGCTCATCACCGATTTCCCGATCGTCTCGATCGAGGACGGACTCGCCGAGGACGACTGGGACGGCTGGGCCAAGCTGACCGAGTCGATCGGCGACCGGGTGCAGCTCGTCGGCGACGACCTGTTCGTGACCAACCCCGAGCGCCTCGAGGAGGGGATCTCCAAGGGCATCGCGAACGCGCTGCTGGTGAAGGTGAACCAGATCGGCACCCTGACCGAGACCCTCGACGCCGTCGCGCTGGCGCACAACAACGGCTACAAGACGATGATGAGCCACCGGTCGGGAGAGACCGAGGACACCACCATCGCCGACCTCGCGGTCGCCTGCAGCTGCGGGCAGATCAAGACCGGTGCCCCGGCCCGCTCGGAGCGCGTCGCGAAGTACAACCAGCTGCTGCGCATCGAGGAAGGACTCGGCGACGCGGCACGGTACGCGGGCGACCTCGCCTTCCCGCGATTCTCGTTTGGTTCGTGATTAGCTGTCTGCATGGCTTCGCAGCGACGTCACCGCGGTGACGGGCGTCAGCGTGGGCGCGATCGTCGGGTAGACGCGCGCTCACGCGAACGCGCCCGTCGCACGCGGCGGCACGCTCGCCCGGCCCAGCCGGTGACGCCCGAGGACATGGTCGAGGTGGGTGGGCAGCAGCCGCCGACCGACGCGACCGGCCCGGCTGCCGCCGACGCACCGGATACCGATGTCGATGCCGGTCGGGTCGGACGCGACCGCGCGTCGCGGAACCGGCGCCGCCGTCCCGCCCGCGGCGGACTCGGCGCCCGGTTACGCGGAATCGAGATGACTCCCGCAAGTCTCGCGACGCTCGTCATCACCGTCGTCGTCGTGTGCGTCGTGGCGCTGACCCTCGCGATGCCGCTGCGGACGTATTTCAGTCAGCGGTCGGAATTCCGTCAGCTGACCGCGTCGAACGAGCAGCTACAGCGCGAGGTCGCGGACTATCAGCAGAAGGTCAACGAGCAGAACGATCCCGCCTACATCGAGGCCCAGGCGCGGACGCGTCTGCAATTCGTCAAACCAGGAGAGATCCCGCTCGTGATGTTGTTCCCCGCCGACGAGGCGCGGCGCGAGGCCGCCGAACGCGCCGAGGAGCGTGCCCGCGCGCCCTGGTACGGAAACCTCTGGGACACCTTGTCGACCCCACCCGGCGTGCAGTGAGTCCCGTCGAGTGAACACCGCCGACAGCAACGTCTCCGCGGAGGATCTCGCCACGGTCGCCGCCCAGCTCGGGCGCGAACCACGCGGGGTCCTCGAGATCAGCTACCGCACGCCCGACGGCAAGCCCGCCGTGGTCAAGACCGCGCCCCGGCTGCCCGACGGCACGCCGTTCCCGACCCTCTACTACCTGACCGATCCGCGTCTGACCGCCGAGGCCAGTCGTCAGGAGTCGGCCGGCGTGATGAAGGGGATGACCGCGCGCCTTCACGACGACGCGCAACTCGCCGCCGCCTACCGGCGCGCGCACGAGGACTATCTCGCCGAACGCGACGCGATCGAGCCGCTCGGCACCGATTTCACCGGCGGGGGCATGCCGGACCGGGTGAAGTGCCTCCACGTCTTGATCGCGCACTCGCTGGCGAAGGGGCCCGGACTCAATCCGCTCGGTGACGAGGCGGTGGCGCTCGCGGCCGCGAACGGATTGCGCGGCACCGCGATTCCGGAGGATTGGCCCGAGCCGGCCGAGCCGACCGAGCCCACGGGGAACGACGGATGAGCGTCGTCGGAGCCGTGGACTGCGGCACCAACTCGATCCGCCTGCTCGTGGCGAAGCCGGGTCCCGACGGGCGTCTGATCGACCTCCATCGTGAGATGCGGGTCGTCCGACTGGGTTACGGGGTGGATGCGACGGGACGGTTCGCCGCGGAATCCATCGAGCGGACGCGGGTCGCGCTGAGCGACTACGTCGACACGATGGAGTCGCTCGGCGTCGAGAAGGTTCGGATGGTCGCGACGTCGGCCACCCGCGACGCGTCCAACCGCGACGAGTTCTTCGCCATGACCGCCGATCTGCTCGGCTGCGTGTCCGAGGGTGCGATCGCCGAGGTCATCACCGGCGACGAGGAGGCGCGGCTGTCGTTCCGCGGCGCCGTCGGTGAATTGGATTCGGCGGACGGGCCTTTCGTGGTCACCGACCTCGGCGGCGGATCGACGGAGGTGGTCCTCGGAGATTCCGACGGCGTGACCGCCGCGTATTCGGCCGACATCGGATGTGTCCGTCTGACCGAGCGGGCGTTGCCCTCGGACCCGCCGACCCCGGACGAACTGGCCGCCGCGACCGAGTTCGCACGCGCACGCCTTGCCGAGGCGTTCGCCGCGGTGCCGGTGGAGTCGGCCCGCACCTGGGTCGGCGTGGCCGGGACGATGACGACCCTCGCCGCGCTCGGTGCCGGCCTGCCCGAATACGACTCCGAGAAGATCCACCTGTCGACGATCTCGCTACCCGAACTCGACCGGGTCTGTCGAAACGTGATCGGCATGACACGTGCCGACCGCGCGGCCCTGGGGCCGATGCACCCCGGCCGCGTCGACGTGATCGGCGGTGGAGCCGTGGTCACCCTCGAACTCGCGAGAGTCCTGTCCGAGCGGGCCGGCATCACCGGGCTGGTCGTGAGCGAACACGACATTCTCGACGGGATCGCGTTGGGAATCCTCGACTGAGGGTCCGGTGATCCGGTTACCATGCGACACATGGCATATAACCTGCGGTGCCCCTGCGGCGAGTCCATCACGGCCCTCGAGGCCGACTTCGTGCCGGCTGTCCAGGCCCACCTCGCGGCCGAACACCCCGGGCGCGACTACAGCGAGACAGAGATCATGATGATGGCGATGACGGTCCCGGACCGATCGGTGAAGTCCGACGGCTGAACCGACCACTTTCACGACTGACGGCCGTGCCCACCACCTCGTGCGGTGGTGGGCACGGCCGTTGGTCGTGAATGGGCGGCGCTAGACGGCAGCCGGGGTGCGCAGCGAGATGTTGTTGCACGCCTCGCACACCGACTCCGGGATGACGCCCCGGCGCTGCAGGAATCCGAAGATCGTGCACCCCAGGCAGAAGCCGAAGACGGACTCCAGGGTCGCGGCCGCGATCAGCACGCCTGTGGTGATCTGCGCGGCCAGCCCGAAGCCGAGCAGGCTGAGTACGAACGCGGTCCCGCTCACGACGAGTCCGATGGTCTGGGCGAACCGCTTGGGCGGGCCGGGTACCAGCTTCTCTTTCCGGATGATCTTCGGCACGAGGAAACGCACCGAGAGCTGCCCGAACGGGGACAGCGTGGGGCCCGATGCCACGCGCAGGACGAAGCCGAGGGCCAGGATCCCGTAGAGCACGGGGGTGTCCACCGAGACCGCGACGATCGCGAGGGCGACGACGAGTCCCGCGGTGGCGCGTGCAGCGTAGTCGTTGACCGGGTTCGGGAACGTGAGAACAGAGCGCACCGACATCGGGCAGACAACCTCCGAGAGAGCAGGGACAACCGCCACAAACCTACGTGCGGTCGTCGTCGTGGGCAACGATTGTGCCCAGCGTGATCCGATGCGGCCCGGTCAGGCCCCTGACGTCAGGACCCTGCGGTCGGGTCCATCCGCGGTTCCGAGGCCGCGACGGTGCGGGGATCGTCGACGTCCGGCTCGTCCTTGTCGGTCTCGCCGCCGTCGGAGGCGAGTTCGGCCTCGCGGGAGACCTCGCCCTCCTGGTCGATCCCGGCCTGTTCGCCGACGTCGATGCGGTCGGGGAGTTCGTCCATGTCCACTCCGGTCACCTCTCTCGCCTGTTCGGATTCGGCAAATGGATCTGTTTCGTCGACCTCGGTGGATGCGTCCGCGAACTCGGCATCGATGATGCCGAAGGTCTCCGCCGACCCCGCGTCGGCCTTGGCCTTGCGGGCGGCCTCACGCATCTCGAACCCGTCGGTCACGATCTCACCGATCTCCCGGGTCACGCCCGCGACGGCGCCGGTGATGATCGTCGCGATCCGGCCGACGTGAGTGGCCGTTGATTCGATCAATTCCTGGAACAGATCCTTGTTGCGTTCGATGCTGTCGACCATCGTCTCGGGCATCCCCTTTTGAGTCGGTTGTGGACTTACGACTGGATCGGTGTGCCCCGAGACTACCCCGGGGCACACCGATCAAACCGTCTCAGAACTGTTCGTCAGGCGACGGCACCGGGCTTCTCGCGCTCGACGATCACGGTCAGATCGTCGTCGTCGCGTGTCATCCAGTTGGGCAGTGAGAGCTTGGCGATCTTCTTCCACGTGGACGCGAGCTGATGACTGAACGACCCGGTGTTGTACGGCAGGCCGTAGCGTTCACAGATCTCGCGTACCTCGGCCGACATCTCCGGGTAGCGGCTCGCCGGGATGTCCGGGTAGAGGTGGTGTTCGATCTGATGAGACAGATTGCCGCTCATGATGTGGAACAACGGACTTCCGGTGATGTTCGCCGACCCGAGCATCTGCCGCAGGTACCACTGGCCGCGGGTCTCGTTCTGGCATTCCTCGGACGTGAAAGTCTGAGCGCCGGTGGGGAAGTGGCCGCAGAAGATGATCGAGTACGTCCAGACGTTGCGCACCAGGTTGGCGGTGGCGTTGCCGATCAGCGTGGGGACGAACAGCGGCCCGGTGAGCGCCGGGAACACGACGTAGTCCTTCAGGACCTGGCGACCGGCCTTGCGCCACATCCCCTTCACGAGTCCCTTGATGTCGCTCCACTTGCGCTTACCCTGGATGACGTTCTCGGCCTCGAGGTCATGGAGCATGACGCCCCACTCGAACAGCAGCATGAGGGCCGTCGCATAGCCGAGGTTGCCCAGGTAGTAGGGATTCCACTTCTGGTCGCGAGCCATCCGGAGGATGCCGTAGCCGATGTCGCGGTCCTCGCCGAGGATGTTCGTGAACGTGTGGTGCAGGTAGTTGTGGCTGTGCTTCCACTGGTCGGCCGGACACACGGTGTCCCACTCGAATTCGCGGGAGTTGTAGGTGTCCTCGCGCATCCAGTCGTACTGGCCGTGCATGACGTTGTGGCCGATCTCCATGTTGTCGAGGATCTTCGACACCGAGAGGGCGCCCACGGCGGCGATCCACGCCGGCGGGAAGAACCCGAGATACATGAGCGCGCGACCGCCGATCTCGAAGCCGCGCTGGGCACGGATCACCGAGTAGAGGTAATCGCGGTCCTTCTGGCCAAGGTCGGCGACGACGCGGGCACGGAGTTCGTCGAGGTCGCGTCCCAGCGACTCGACCTGCTCGTAGGACAGGATGACGGTGTTGGGGTCCTGCGCGGCGTCGTGGACGGTGGCCTCCCGCAGCGCGGGCAGCTCGTCGGGGATCGTGGTCTCGATGTCACGGCTGATGTCGATGGTCATTGCAGTGCCTCCTGTCGGAGAGGAGATGTGGCTGGGAAAAGTGGATGTCGATGCCGGCTCGCGGACGTCAGATGTCGATGTCGACGGAACCGACCGGGGCGTTGATGCACAACTGGATCTGGGTGTCGGACTCGTCGTCGATCTCGCCGGTCAGTACGTTGCGGGTGCAACCCGACTTCTTCGTCGCGGTGCAGGAGAAGCAGATGCCCATCCGGCACCCGGAGTCGGGCGTGAGTCCGGCGGCCTCGGCCTGGTCGAGGATGGGACGGCCGTCGTTGGTCGCCGCCGCCCCCGACGAGGAGAACGTGATCTCGCCCTCGACGGAGTCCGGGTCGACCTCCGGGACGACCGGGGCGAACGCCTCACTGTGCAGCGGTTGCGTGATGGCGAGGTCGGCGTGAGCTCGTGCGACCTCGTCCATCAGTGCGGCCGGGCCGCAGACGAACACGTCCGCGTCGGACAGTCCGGGGATTCCGTCGAGGTGCTCCGCGGTGAAGTGTCCGTCGGCCTCGTCGCGGGTGTGGTGCAGGCGGAGGTCGAACCGGGGATGGGCCGCTGCCAGCTCCCGCAGTGCGTCCCGGTAGGCGACGTCGGACGGGGTGCGCGCGTAGTGCACGAACGTGATCGGTCCGGCGTACTGTCGGGAGACGAGTGTTCTGGCCATCGAGAGTACAGGTGTAATCCCACTGCCGCCGCTGACGAAGACCGCCGATGTCGGATCGGTTTCCGGGAGCACGAAGTCGCCGCTCGCGGCGGACAGGCCGACGACGTCCCCGGCGCGGGCGTGCTCGCGCAGGTGGGTGGACACGAAACCGTCGTCGTGGGCGGTGATCGTCAGTTCGATCTCGCCGTCCGGACCCGCGGCCGCATTGGCCGGCGAGAAACAGCGGGTATGTCGGACGCCGTCGATGACGACCTTGAGCTGCACGAACTGGCCGGCTTCGTGGCCTTGCCACTGCCGTGTCGGGCGGATGGTGAGACGTACGGTGCGCGACGTCGGACGCTCGACACGGGTGATCTCGCCCCGCAGATCGCGCCAGGTGATCATCGGGTCGAGCAGTTCGAGGTAGCGGTCGACCGGATGCGGCGACAGCGCTGCCTCGACGATCGAACCGACCAGGCGGCTCCATCGGCCAGGTGCGGCGCCGGAGTCGGAGCGGGTCAGCTCCTGGGGTGTGCGGATGCTCATGGGCTGGGCTCCGTTCGATGTATTTCGGTGTACATGTGTACACCGATTAGTGTGTCACGGGGTCACGGGTGGTCGTCAAGTGTTCGGTCATGTGACTGCCATCACGACACCTCTCGGCCGGTTCGGGTCGGCGATCGACGCGACGCATAGACTCGGGTGCGTGACACGCACGCGAGAGTCGGGACGGCGCGACGCGCAGACGCGTGCGGACCGCAAGAACCAGACGCGCCAGGCGCTGCTAGACACCACGCGGTCACTTGTCGGTGAGCGCAGCTTCGGCAGCATCAGCCTCCGCGAGGTCGCCCGCGGTGCCGGAATCGTGCCGACCGCCTTCTATCGCCACTTCGCGTCGATGGAGGATCTCGGGGTCACCGTCGTCGAGGACTCGATGCGCGTCCTGCGCAGGGCGCTGCGCGACGGGCGACGCGACCTGGCGGCGCGCGAGGCCCTCCCGACCGCGCAGAACTCGCTGGCCATCTTGCTGCGACACGTTCGCGAGAACGAATCGCAGTTCCGGTTCCTGGTGCGTGAACAGCACGGCGGTATCGCCGAGATCCGTCGTGCCATCGACACCGAACTCCGGTTGTTCTCCAAAGAACTCGCGATCGATCTCGCCCGCCTGCCCGACCTGGCGCGGTGGCAGCCCGACGACCTCGAACTCGCGGCCGAACTGATCGTGACCATCATGCTCACCGCGGTGGCCGATCTGCTCGACGGTGAGTACCGCGGTCGTGGCGCCGAACAGGAGATCGTCGAGCGGACCGAGCGGCAGCTGGTGATGGTGTTCCTCGGTATGGGCCAGTGGCGCCCGTCGTCGGAGTGAGCTGCGGGGTCTGACCAGCGGCGCACCAGCTCGTAGCTCTCGGGACCGGCGGTTGTCGAGTTGCCCTCAGGGCGATTTCAACTGTGGTCCGTCGTCGTGATGGTGCCCGACACTGGGCCGAGACACCGCACCGGCTCCTGGTGGCGGTGTCGTGCTCGCGTCATGCTGCCCCGACCGAAAGGTGCCCTCGCGGTGTCTCTGCATTTCCACTGGTTCCTGCCCACCTACGGCGACTCGCGCAACCTGATCGCCGGCGGACACGGCAGCCAGATGACAGGGGACCGCCCGGCCGATCTGAGGTACCTCAAGCAGCTCGCCGGCGCCGCCGAGGCCAACGGCTTCGAGGCCGTCCTGACTCCGGCCGGTCTCTGGTGTGAGGACGCCTGGCTGACCACGGCGGCGTTGATCGACGCGACCGAGAGCCTCAAGTTCCTGGTGGCGTTCCGCCCCGGACTCATCTCGCCGACGCTGGCGGCGCAGATGGCGGCCACGTTCCAATGGCATTCGCAGGGCCGCCTGCTGGTCAACGTGGTGACCGGCGGCGAGTCGAGTGAGCAGCGCGCCTTCGGTGACTTCCTGGCGAAGAACGCGCGGTACGAGCGCTGCGACGAGTACCTCGAGATCATCCGCCGGCTCTGGACCGAGGAAGAACCCGTCGACGTCGTGGGCAAGTATCTGCGCGTCGAAGGCGCGCAGCTCGGACGACGCCCCGACCCGACTCCCGAGATCTTCTTCGGGGGATCGTCGCCGGCCGCCGGTGATGTCGCTGCCAAGCACGCCGACACCTACCTCACCTGGGGTGAGCGTCCGGAGGCGGTCGCCGAGAAGATCGCCTGGGTCAACGGCCTCGCCGCCGCGCAGGGGCGGGAACTCTCGCACGGCATCCGATTCCACGTGATCGCACGCGAGACGTCCGAACAGGCCTGGGCCGAGGCGGCTCGTCTGCTCGGCGCGCTCGACCCCGCACAGGTCGCCACCGCCCAACAGAATCTGGCGCGTTCGGAGTCCGAGGGGCAGCGACGTATGTCCGAACTGCACGGCCGGGGAGCCGGTTTCGCCGACCACGACGATCCGCGCTCGCTGGAGATCCACCCCGGCGTGTGGGCCGGGGTCGGACTGGTCCGAGGCGGCGCCGGTACCGCTCTGGTCGGTTCGTACGACGAGGTGGCCGCACTCATCGGCGAGTACGCCGCGCTCGGGCTCGATCACTTCATCCTGTCGGGCTACCCGCATCTCGAGGAGGCCTACCACTTCGGCGAAGGTGTCCGGCCCGCTCTCGCCCGGCTCGGGCTGCTCGACCCGGCCTCGGCCGGCCCGTCCGAGGCCGTGCGCACCGCGTTCCTGCCGCGCCTGCAGGCCGCATCGTCCTGAACGACAACCCTTTTCGTCCCTAGTCACGTCACCGACACCTCGCGGAGGTAGTTATGTCCACCGAGTCCATCGCGGACCAGATCAAGTTCGCCTACTGGGTGCCCAACGTCAGCGGCGGTCTGGTCACCAGCACCATCGAGCAGCGCACCGGCTGGGACTACGACTACAACGTCAAACTCGCACAGACCGCCGAGAACAACGGTTTCGAGTACGCGCTGTCGCAGGTGCGGTACGAGGCGAGCTACGGAGCCGAGTACCAGCACGAGTCCACGAGTTTCAGCCTTGCTCTCCTGCTCGCCACGCAGCGGCTGAAGGTGATCGCCGCGGTGCACCCGGGTCTCTGGCATCCGGCCGTCCTGGCCAAGCTCGGCGCGACCGCCGACCATCTGTCCAAGGGCCGCTTCGCGATCAACGTCGTCAGCGGTTGGTTCAAGGACGAGTTCACCCACCTCGGCGAGCCGTGGCTCGAGCACGACGAACGGTACCGGCGCAGCGGTGAGTTCCTCGAGGTCATCCGCAAGATCTGGACCGAGGACGAGGTCGACTACCGCGGAGACTTCTACCGGATCCACGACTTCACGTTGAAGCCCAAGCCGCTCAACACGCCTGAGCGCCCGAACCCGGAGCTGTTCCAGGGCGGCAACTCGTCGGCCGCCCGCAACAACGGCGGACGCTATGCGGACTGGTACTTCTCCAACGGCAAGGACTTCGACGGCGTCACCGAACAACTCGACGACCTCCGCGCCGTCGCACGCGCTCACGAGCGCGAGGTGAAGTTCGGGCTCAACGGCTTCATCATCGCGCGTGACACCGAGAAGGAGGCCCGCGACACCCTGCGCGAGATCGTCGAGAAGGCGAATCGTCCGGCGGTCGAGGGCTTCCGGGACGCCGTCCAGCAGGCGGGCAACTCCACCGGCGACAAGAAGGGCATGTGGGCGGACTCGTCGTTCGAGGACCTCGTGCAGTACAACGACGGCTTCCGCACCCAGCTGATCGGTACCCCGGAGCAGGTGGCCGAGCGCATCGTCGCCTACAAACGTCTGGGCGTCGACCTCATCCTGGGCGGCTTCCTGCACTTCCAGGAGGAGATCGAGTACTTCGGCGAGAAGGTCCTTCCCCTGGTCCGTGAGATCGAGGGTGCCCAGAGCGACACTGCCCAGGCCCCTGCGGGAGTGGCGTGACCGCAGTGAGCCAGGCACGGTCCCGGTCCGCCACGCGAATCGGGACCGACGCCGAGGCGTTGTCCGTCGCGCGGGAACTGGCCGCCGAATTCGCGGTGGGGGCCGCCGAACGGGACCGCGAACGGCGGTTGCCCCGTGCCGAGATCGACCGGCTCTCGGAGTCGGGTCTGCTGGCGCTCACCGTCCCCGCGCGATTCGGCGGTCTCGACGTGCGGCCCAGCGTGCTCGCCGAGGTGGTGGCGATCCTTGCGGCCGCGGACGCGAGCATCGCGCAGATCCCGCACAGCCACTTCGTGTATCTCAACCTCGTCCGGCTGTCGGCCGGACATGCGTTGCAGGAGCGGATCTTCACCGACGTGCTCGCCGGTGGCCGGGTGGCCAATGCCCAGTCCGAGCGGGGCGGCAAGACCGTCGCCGACATCTCGACGCGGCTGACCCCGATCGACGGCGAGGATGGGCGTTTCGTCCTCGACGGTGAGAAGTTCTATTGCACGGGTTCGCTGTTCGCGGACACGCTCGCCGTGCTCGCCAGGCTGGACGTCGCCGCCGGCGACCTCGCTCCCGGCGAGTACGTGGCATTCGTCCCGGCCGACGCCGACGGCGTGGAGATCGTCGACGACTGGGATGCGGTCGGGCAGCGCACGACCGGATCGGGCACCGTGCGGTTCACCGGAGTGGGCGTCGGTGTCGAGGACCTGGTGGCGCGGGCACCGGCCACGTCCGCACCCACCGGGTATGGCGCGTTCGCCCAACTCCTGCACGTGGCGATCGACGTCGGTATCGCCCGCGGCGCGCTGCGGGAGGCATCGGAGTTCGTGCGCACCAAGTCCCGTCCGTGGTTCGAGGCCGGTGTGGACCGCGCCGTCGACGATCCGCTCGTGGTGCAGCGTTTCGGCGAGCTCGAGGTCGACGTGGCGACCGCGGAGGCGACTCTCGCCGCCGCCGGGCGCCGGGTCGACACGGCCGTCGGCGCAGCGTCGGGCCGTACCGACGTCGCCGTCTCTTCGACCGCTGTCGCGGAGGCCTCGATCGCTGTCGCGACGGCCAAGGCGGTGGCCGATCGTGTTGCCACCCCGGTGGCGTCGGCGCTGTTCGAGGTGAGTGGGACCCGCAGCGCCGCAGCCGGAAGCGGTCTCGATCGCTACTGGCGTGACGCCCGGACACACACGTTGCACGATCCCGTCCGGTGGAAGTACCAGCACATCGGTCGCTGGGTGTTGCGCGGCGAGGAACCGCCACTGCACGGCGTGATCTGACTGATCGGCGTCAGAGGAAGCGGCCGACGTGTGACACGGCCTTCTTCGGTGTCTTCGCGTTGAATCCCTCGCCGATCGCGCGCAGCTTCCATTCGCCGCCGTCGCGGGAGATGACGGCCATCGCGACCGCGGTGAACGGCATACCGCCCTTGAGTGTGTAGCGGGCCAGCTCGGCGGATGTCGTCTCGTCGACGAGCCGGCAGTATGCGTTCTCGATCTTTTCGAATGTGTGGCCCCGGTAGGACGTCACGATGAACACCAGCGCGTCGACCTCGGGTGGAACCGACTGCAGCGCAACGCGGATGACCTCGTCGTCGCCCTCGCCCTCGCCGGTGAGGTTGTCCCCGGAGTGCAGGATCGAGCGGCTCTTGCTGTTGAGATGACCGTAGTAGACGGTCTCGACGCATTTCTCACCCGAGAACATGAGGACCGAGGCGTCGAGGTCGATCGAGCCCCCGCGACCGAATCCCCCGCGCACCGGGTCCCACCCCAACCCCATCTGGATGTCGGTGAGCGCCACCCCGCCCTCCTTGCGCAGAGTGACCCGCTGTCCCTTGGCCAGGCTGACCGGCGCACCCTTGCGGAGGCTGATCTCCGGGGAGGCGGTCGGGGCCGGGGAGGGTGGTGCAGTCGCGGGCTGCGGCGGGGCGGTGGTCTGTGGCGGGGCCGGGGGCGGCGTGGGCGCGGACGGACGCGAGTAGCTGACCGGCGCGGGCGCGGCGGGTGCCGCCTGTGGTTCGTCGTCGACGCTGACCCCGTGGTCACGGACGAGATCGGCGAAACCACCCGCGTACCCCTGACCGACCGCCCGGACCTTCCAGTCGTCGTTGCGCCGGTACACCTCCAGCGCGACGACGACGGACTCGGTGGTGAGACCGGTGACGGTGAAGTCGTACAGCGGGCGCCCGGCGGAGTCGGCGACCCGCGCGACCGGCGGCGCGAACCGCCCGAAGGTCGTCGACGCATCGTCGAGGGTGATCACCGCGCGTACCGCGTCGATGTCCGCTGGGATGGCACCGGTCGAGATGTGCAGTTGCGCCGTACCTCCGGGAAGCTGCTGCAGCCGGACGCCCGGTCCCGAGGGCTGGTTGTAGAAGACGAAGTCGTCGTCGCTGCGGACCACGCCGCGGTCGGTCACCAGGAGGGCCGACAGGTCGGCGGCCGTCGCGAGCTCCACGGAGACGACGACATCGGGGGTCGACAACGGGCCGTTCTGGCCTTTGGTCAGCGCAGACATGTCCGGGTGATTCCTCACATGGGTCGGGGCGCCTGGCGCCGGGAGCGAAGCGGGCGGGCCGAAGTGGTCCTGGCGCCGGGAGCGAAGCGGGCGGGCCGAATCCGTCCTGGCGCCGGGAGCGAAGCGGGCAGGCCGAAGTGGTCCCGCCGAGTTCACGGCGCCACGACGCACAGCGTAGTCATGCGCGGGGATCATGCGAGGCGCGCGAGATGTCCGGCGGGGGCTGCCGTCAAGGTCTGCCCGGAAACCGCCCGTCAGGGGAGCCTGAACGTCATATGGTCGTCGCTCCTTCGCTGCAGGGTGGGTTTCAGGGGCGGTTCGCCTTGGTGGTCAGATGTGACACCGGTCGCAGCAAGGTTCCGATTGGGTATACAGCCTGGTCCATGCTCCCGAACCACCCTAGGCTCATGTGTCTGGAGTGACTCAGGAGACAATTGTGAAAGCTGTGACAAGGATCGGCGTGGTGTTCTGCGCGGTTGCGATGTCGGTCGTGATCGGTGCGGGCTCGGCGACGGCGATGCCGCTCCCCGTGCTGCCGCCGTTGCCGGAGCCCTTCGCGACGTGGTTCAAACCGCCCGAGCCGCTCGACAAGAAGCTGGCGAGGAGCTATGCCGCCTTGACGAAGTCGATGCGGAAGTCGTTGCCCGGACAGCTCGGGATCGCGATCGTGCCGGTTGGCGGCGATGAGGTCATCTCCCTCGGATCGCTCAAATCGGGGCGCGCGTGGTCGACGATGAAGGTCCCGGTCTCGCTGGCCGCGCAACGCGAGCGCGGGCCGGCGGTCGCCGCGATGGAGGACAAGGCGATCACGTTCTCCGACAACGACGCCGCCGGCGAGCTGTGGGGGGTGCTCGGTGGCGGACAGGCTTCCGTCGATGCCGTCAGCGCAGTCCTGCGCGAAGGTCACGATGTCCGGACACATGTGTCCTCCGAGGTCGACAACCCGCCGTCGTACCCCGGACACACGTCGTGGGCATTGCGCGACCAGGCGATCTTCGGTGCCCACCTGCCGTGCCTCTCCGGCAGCGAGCACATCGTCCGGCTGATGAGCGGGGTCGCCCCGAATCAGCAATGGGGCATCGCGAAGGTGGGACGCAATCAGGGTGCGGTGACCGCGGTCAAGGGTGGGTGGGGTCCGGCGACGTCGAAATCGTCGGCGCACCTCGTCCGCCAGCTGGGCATCATCAGCACGACCGGCGGTCAGGTGGCGGTGTCGATGGCCGCGATACCGCGTAGCGGGTCGTTCACCGATGGCACCAAGATGCTGACGCGCCTGGGCAACTGGCTCGGCAAGAATCTGGCCGACCTGCCGAAGGGCAGGTGCTGACCGTCATCCGGCCGCGGCGTGCGCGGCGGTCGTCCGTGCCGCGCCCGCCGGAGTGGTGAGCGCGGCGGCGATGGCCGTCGTCAACGGAACCGACAGCGCGATCGCGATACCGCCGACGAACGACCGGGCCAGCTCCACCGCGACGACGTCGGTCGTGAGTAGTCCGCCCAGCGGTTGCTGGGCCACCGAGAACAACAGCATCAGCGGTAGGGCACTGCCCGCGTAGGCGAAGACGAGGGTGTACACCGTGCTCGCGATGTGGTCGCGACCCACGCGCATCGCGGCGCGGAAGGTCGCCAATCGAGAGGGTTCGCCGGCCGCGGCCAGTTCGAACGCCGCGGAGGCCTGGGTGATCGTGACGTCGTTGAGCACGCCGAGGGTGCCGATGATGAACCCGGCGAGCAGGAGGCCGCTGACCGAGATGTTGCCCTGGTACACCTGCAGATTGGTGGTCTGATCGCCGGACAGGCCGGTGAGGTTCATCGTCCGGATGGCGAGCCAACTCAGAAAGCCGGCGACGAGAAGGGAAGTCAGCGTCCCGAGGAGAGCCGAACTCGTCCGCAGGCTCACCCCGTGCGCAAGGTAGAGGACCACGAACAGGATCGCCGCCGACGAGACCATCGCCACCGCGACCGGCGACGCCCCGTCGAGGATGGCCGGCAGGGTGAACACCGTGAGGATTCCGAAGGCGATCGCCAGGCCGATGATCGAGCGGAAGCCGCGCCACGCCGCCACCAGCACGATCGCGGCGATGAACAGCACGGCCCAGAAGATGATCGCCGAGCCGCGCTGGAAGTCGAAGAAGGTGTACCGGTTGCCGTCGGGTCCGGGGACGGTGGAGAGCCGAATGCCGTCCCCGACGTTGAGTGTCGGCTGCCCGGCCTGCGGGTCGTCGAGGGTTCCGGCCGCGGGTGCCACGGTGTCGGGCCCCGACCCGGCCTGCGCCCGGTTCGTCGGGATCTCCAACACCGTGTACTGACCGGCTGCCTCGCCGGAGGAGAACCGGGCGGCGTTGAGGATGCACGGTCCGCCCGGGACCGGGTTCACCGGGATGTCGGCGGTCTCGAGTACCGACCCGGCCACCGAGTTGAGGCAGTTCGCATGGAACTGGTCCACGATCTCGCCGTCGACCGTCGTGATCGGCCCGCCGTCGGCGGACCGGAACTGGGTGGGGATCGGGTGCTCGGAGTCCGACGGCCACAGGACGACCATCCCGACGGCGACCGCGATCGCGGTCACCGCGAGCGTTCCGATGACGAACCATCGGGCGAACGGCGAGAGCGTGTGGCTGATGTCGGACAGCGAATGCGCGTGACCGTGTCCGTGATGTGTGCGGCTCACGCGGTGAGCCTATGCGGACCGCACCCGGGTCGCGATGGGCGACCCGGGTGCGGCGACGGCGTGTGCTCCGGCGCTGCTGCGGCTCACAGGGGCAGCAGGATGCCCTTCACCCGCGGATCGGTGCGCAGGAACTCCTGTACGGCAGGGTCTTTGAAAGCGGCGACCAGGTTCTTGATGTTCTCGGTGTCCTTCCACTTCGTCCCGATGGTCAGCTGCCCGGCGAACTCGTCCGGAGCGGGCGGAGCATAGATCTGCTTGGCGATGTCGATGTTCGCGGCGAGGTAGTACTCGGTGTAGCCGACGGTCGCATCGAGGTCGGCGAGCGAGCGCGACTGGGCGGCGAAATCGAGCAGGACGAACTGCAGGTTGCGCGGGTTCGTAGCGATGTCCTTTTGGGTAGCCTTCCACTTGTCCACACCGGGCTTGAGCGTGATCAGTCCGGCGCGCTCGAGCAGCCACAGTCCCTGGGCCTCGTTGGCGGGATCGGAGTACAGGGACACCCGGGCGTTCTGCGGCAGGTCGGCAACATTCCGGTACTTGTCCGACCAGATCCCGAATCCCCAGCGGAAGACCGGGGTCGCGGCTTCCTCCTGGAAGTCCGGATTGGCCTCGAGGACCTGCGACAGCCACAGCTTGTGCTGATAGACGGTGCCGGCGACCTCCCCGTCGCTGACCGCGCGGTTGAGCGTCGTGGAGTCGGACAGGCCCTTGAACGCGACCTTGATGTCGTACCGGGGTGCGACCTCATCGGCGATGAACTCGACCAGCGCCTGCTCAGAGGCGTTGCCCTCGGCGGTGACGACGGTCAGTGTCGCACCGGCGGTCTCGTTCGGGGACGTCGAGTCCGAACCGAGGAAGCGCCAGCCGATCACCGCGGCGATGACGGCGACCACGACCAGTGCGCCGACGATCAGCGGCCAGCGTCGTCGGGTCGAGATCTCGATCCCGGAATCGCCAGGGGGAGAGGGTGTTCCGGGAGAAGCCGGCGAGGTGCCGGTGGTGGCTCCGGTGTCCTGTGTCATGGGTGGTGGCCTTTCGGGTGTGGATGGGTCGCGCGTGTGACGCACCTCAGGGAGTGAGCAAGGTGCGGTGTGCGAATGGGGTTGTCCGGGTCAGTGATTGACCCGGTGGGATGTGACCGGGTTGAGGCTGCGGGCGAGCGCGTCGCCCGCGACCTGAATGATCGCCACCGTCACGATGAGCACGATGATGGTGGCGACCATGACCCCCTGGTCGAATCGCTGGTATCCGTAGGTGACCGCGACGTAGCCGAGTCCGCCCGCGCCGATCGTGCCGGCGATGGTGGAGTACTCGATCATCGCGATCGTGTTGATCGTCAGACCGCCCACGATGCTCGGCAGTGCCTCGGGAACCTGTGCCTTCCAGATGACCTGCGCATTGGAACCGCCGGAGGCGCGTGCGACGTCGATGGTCGACGCCGGGACCGACCGGAGCGAATTCTCGACAATGCGTGTGAAGAAGGCGATTCCGGCGATCGACATCGGGACCACCGCCGCGGCGATACCGATGTTGGTGCCGGTGATGAGGCGGGTGAACGGGATGATCGCCGTCATCAGCACCAGGAAGGGCAACGAACGCCCGATGCTGATGACCCACGACAGGGGAGTGTGCAGCGACCGCCTCGCGAAAAGCCCACCGGGAGCGAGATTGTGGATGAGCGCGCCCAGCGGCACGCCCACCACCAGGACGACGACCATCACGATGCTCACCATCAGGACCGTGTCGATCGCCGCCGGGATGAGCAGGTCGGGGATCTCGTCGAGCGGCACCGTGATGTTCGCCGAGTATGTGGTGCTCACGCGGCCACCTCCGCGCCCTTGGTGCCGGAGGCGCCCTCTGTCTTGGTGCCGGAGGCGCCCGGTGTCTCGTCGCCGGCGCCGCCCTGGACGGTGGCCTCGGTGAGAAGCCTTGCAGCCAGGCCCAACTCGCCCGCGGCGCCGATGAACGCCGCCGCGTGCCCGGTCGGCACCGACACGGTGAGGTCGCCGAAGACGGTCCCGTCGATGGTCTGGACGTTGGCGCCGAGAACCGAGATCGAGAGGTCGAGTCGCTTGCCCAGGCGCGTCAGCCAGTCCGCGGGAACCGTCGAGGAGTTGTAGACAACCGAGACCGGGGTCTCGGCCGACGCCGGCTCGGCGCTCGGGCCACGCGGTCGCAATGCGCGCCCCAGAACGGAATCCGGGTCCAAGACGAGTTGCTCCAGCCGGCCGTGTTCGACGATGCGGCCCCGATCGAGTCGGCCGGCAGTGTCGGCGACGCGCACGACCGTGTCCATCTCATGGGTGATGAACACCACCGCGAGGCCCAGTTCGTCCCGCACGTCGGTGAGGAGTCGCAGAAACGTGTCCGTGGCCGCGGGATCCAGACCCGACGTCGCCTCGTCGGACAGGAGGACCGACGGTTTGAGCGCCAGCGCCCGCGCGATGCCGACGCGCTGTCGCTGACCGCCGGACAGCTGATGCGGGTACCGGTCGGCCTTGTCGGCGAGGCCGACCAGGTCGAGCAGCTCACCGACCCTCGACGCGGTCGACCGCTTTGTCGCACCGAGATATTCGAGAGGCAGTGCGACATTCTGCGCCGCCGTGCGGCGGGACAGCAGACTCGCCGACTGGAACACTGTTCCGATCCGGCGCCGGGCATCGCGCAGACCCGAGGTGCCCAGCGCGGTGAGATCCTCACCGTTCACGACGACCCTTCCCGACGTCGGGCGTTCCAGCAGGTTCAGACACCGGGCCAGGGTGCTCTTGCCCGCCCCCGACGGGCCGACGACAGCGAAGATCTCACCGGCATCGACGGTGAAGTCGACCTCGTCGAGAACCGTCGTCGGATCGGGCGAACCGACCCCGAACACCTTGGTCAGCCCCACTACCTCGATCACCGGAGTTTCCCCTCTGCCGCGCCGATCAGTTCCGCTCCGCTCCCGGCGCCGGCGCCGGTGCCGGTGACGGTGACATTCGGTCCGCTCGCTCCGCTCCCGGCGCCGGTGACATTCGGCCCGCTCGCTCCGCTCCCGGCGCCGGTGACCCGAATCGAATCGTCGATGGTCGAGTTGACCCCGCCGACCCGGTAGGTCGACCCGCGATGGTTCTCGGGCAATTGATCTCCGCGCCCGAAGAGCTTGTGGCGCAGGGTTCCCGGGACATAGGACCGGTCGTAGAGCCCGCGTCGCTCGAGGGCTGGTACCACGTGGGTGATGATGTCCTCGAACGATCCGGGTGTGACCGCGTAGGCGACGTTGAAGCCGTCGACGTCGGTCTCGGTCACCCAGTCCTGCAGGGCTTCGGCCACCTCGTCCCCGGAGCCGATCAGGACGGGCCCCATCCCGCCGATGCCGCCCCACGCCGCGATGTCGCGCACGCGCCATTCCTCGCCGGTGTCGCTGGCCTGCTGGAACGCGGCCACCGCCGACTGGATGGCATTGCTGTGCACGTTGCCGATCGGTTCGTCGATCTCGTAGCCGGCCAGGTCGATGCCCATCCAGCCCGACATGAAGACCAGTGCGCCCTCTGCGCTGGCGTAGGACTGGTACTCCGCGGCCTTGGCGCGGGCGGCCTCCGGTGTCGAATCGGTGATGATCGTCAGCAGCGTGTAGATCTTCGCGTCGTACGGGTCGCGCCCGGCGAGGACCAGTTCGTCGCGCACCTTGCTCACGACGTCGCGCAGAATGGCCTTCGTCGGTGCGGCGACGAAGATCGCCTCCGCGTTCTCCGCGGCGAAACGGCGACCGCGCGGCGAGGCGCCGGCCTGGTAGATGACCGGCGAACCCTGTGGCGAGGGCTCCGCGAGATGGATTCCCGGCACGGTGAAATGCGTGCCGCGATGACCGATGTGGTGGACCCGGGCCGGGTCGGCGAAGATGCCCGCCTCACGATCCCGGAGCACCGCATCGCGCTCCCACGAACCCTCCCACAGCTTGTACAGCACGGTCAGGTACTCGTCGGCCTGGTTGTAGCGCTCGTCGTGCTCGAGCTGGTCGTCGGCGCCCATGTTGCGGGCCGCGGCAGGGAGATAACCCGTGACGACGTTCCAGCCGATCCGGCCGCGGGTGAGGTGATCCAGCGTCGAGAGACGGCGGGCGAACGGGTAGGGATGCTCGAAACCGGTGCCGGTGGTGACCCCGAAGCCGAGGTGCTCAGTGGCGTGCGCCATCGCCGAGACCAGCAGCAGCGGGTCGTTCACGGGGATCTGCGCACCTTGGCGGATCGCGGCTTCGTCGTTGCCGGCGTACACGTCGTAGGTGCCGAGGACATCGGCGATGAACAGGCCGTCGAATCCGCCGGTCTCCAGCAGTCGGGCGAGGTCAACCCAGTAGTCGATGGTGTTGTAGTTCCACGACCGGTCGTCGGGGTGACGCCACAGTCCGGGCGACTGGTGCGCAACGCAATTCATGTCGAAGGCGTTGAAACGGATCTTGCGGGGGGTGTTCGGTTCTGACACCGGAGGAATGATGCTGCCGGATCGAGGGAGTAGCCATCGTTGTGCCCACGGCGAACCTAAACTTGCTCCATGCGATCTTCAGAGGTCTTGCTCGACGGTCTCGGACGAGTTGCCGAGAACGTTCACGCCGTTCTCGACGGGGCCACGTCTGAGCTGTTGAACACCGCACCGGCACCCGGTGCCAATACGATCGCCTGGCTCGTGTGGCATCTGACCCGCGTGCAGGACTCCCACGTCGCCGACGTGGCCGGGTCCGACGAGGTCTGGACGACCGGTGGATGGGCCGACCGCTTCGGTCTCCCGTTCTCCCCGGCGGAGATCGGGTACGGGCAATCCGCCGACGAGGCGGCACGGGTGATCGTCGACGACGCAGGCCTGCTCCGTGACTACTACGACGCAACCCACGCGGTGAGCGTCGACTACATCGACGCGCTGACCGATTCAGATCTCGATCGCATCGTCGACCGGAACTGGGACCCGCCGGTCACGCTGGGCGTACGACTCCTCAGCGTGATCGACGACGACACCCAGCACATCGGTCAGGCCGCATACGTGCGCGGGCTGCTGTCCTGACGCGCGGATCGCTGAGATGCGGGCGAATCCCTTCCGTTCCCTGAGGTGCGAGCGAAGCGAGCCTCGAAGGGGCCTCGCCAGACCCTTCGAGGCTCGTCGCTCACGCTCCTCGCACCTCAGGGAGTAGGGCGGCTGCGCTGACGCTCCTCGCACCTCAGGGGGCAGGGCGCTTGCGCTGACGCTCCTCGCACCTCAGGGAGCAGGGCGGCTGCGCTCACGCTCCTCGCGCCTCAGGGGGCAGGGCGGCTGCGCTGACGCTCCTCGCACCTCAGGGAGCAGGGCGGCTGCGCTGAAACTCCCTGTGGCGGAAGGGGAGCGGCGTCAGGACAGGCAGCCCTTGAAGGTCTGGAAGTCGCCCGCGAATGCCGGTCCCTTGCAGGTCGGCCCGTTCTTGCCGTCGACGACGACTTCACCGCCGGGCCCAGCGATACCGATGGCGAGTCCGGGGCGTATGCCGTCCATGGTGACCGTCGCTCCGGGGCCGAGGGCGATCGCCGCGGGTCCGGCGAAGTTGTCGGCGGTGGAGGAGGCGATGCCGCCGTTGTCGGTGATGGCCAGTGCGAGTCCGGACGGGCCGGATTCCGCGCTGCAGGAGTCCGCCGACGCGGACTGTCCGGGCAGCGCCGGACAGATGGTGGGTGCTGCGCTCGCGGACGGTGCGGCTGCGAGCGATACCGCGGTCGCACCTGCGGCTGCGACGACGAATCCAAGTGCTGTGCGAGTGACCGTCTTCATGATGGAACTCCTTTGTCGAGGAACGGTGTCGTGCGTGGAGCGATTCGGAATGGCCGTCGGGCCGGATGGGGTCCGATCGCACGCCGCCTCGCCATCGGAGGTGTGCCCACCCGGCGTAGGTTGAAAACGTGCAGCTGAGAATCTTCACCGAGCCCCAGCAGGGTGCGACCTACGACGACCTGCTCACCGTCGCCAAGGCGACCGAGGAACTGGGTTACGACGCATTCTTCCGTTCCGACCATTTCACCGGCATGGGCGGCGACGGCCTACCCGGACCCACCGACGCGTGGATCACATTGGCCGGCCTGGCCCGTGAGACCTCACGGATTCGGCTGGGGACCCTCGTGTCGTCGGCCACTTTCCGCCTGCCCGGACCGTTGTCGATCGCGGTCGCCCAGGTCGACCAGATGAGCGGTGGCCGTGTCGAATTGGGGATCGGGACGGGTTGGCACGAGCGCGAGCACGAGGCGTACGGGATTCCGTTCCCGCCGTTGAAGGAGCGGTTCGACCGCCTCGAGGAGAACCTCGAGATCATCACCGGCCTCTGGCAGACCCCGCTGGGTGACGAGTTCGACTACGCGGGCAAGCACTTTCACCTCTCGAGGTCACCGGCCCTGCCCAAACCCGTACAGAGTCCGCGCCCGCCGATCATCATCGGAGGCAGCGGCAAGAAGCGGACACCCGCGCTGGCGGCGCGTTTCGCCGACGAGTTCAATGTCGTGTTCCAACCCCTCGACGTCGCCGGTGATCTCATCGGACGCGTCCGCACGGCGTGCCTCGACGCCGGCCGCGACCCCGCGTCCGTCACCTACTCCGCGGCGCTCGTATTGTGCTGCGGCCGCGACGAAGCCGAGTTCCGGCGCCGGGCCGAGGCCATCGGCCGGGAGCCGGAGGAGCTGCGCGAGAACGGGGCTGCGGGAACGCCGGACGAGGTGGCCGCGAAGATCGCGACCTATGGTGAGCTGGGCGTCACACGCATGTATCTGCAGACCCTGGATCTGTCGGACCTCGACCACCTCGAGCTGGTCGCCTCGGAGGTGGCCCCGCAGCTCGCGTGAGGGTCTGTCGGTCACGAGAGCTTGTCAGGTCACGACCGCCGCCCCGCTGCTCCTGTGGTGCGAGGAGCGATGGCGACGAGCCTCGAAGGTGTTCGCCCGACCCGGCACCCGGCGCGGCCCGGATGGGCCATAATCCACCCCATGGCCGACAGGGGCGAGCACGCATCACCGAGACCGCCGGAACGTCAGCGCATCAAGAAGCTGGCGCAGGCCGCACTCAATGCCGATGTGACCGTCGAACAACTCGAGGGCATCCTCGCCGACATGGGCGAGACCCTCGACGGACTCGGACCGACGCTGGACGGACTGAACTCGACCATCGCGAAACTCGACTCGACGCTCGTGCGCCTCTCGGGGACCCTGGACCAGGTCGACGCCACCGTCGACCGCATGTCCGACATCGTCGGCCGGCTCGAGCGCGTCGTCGGACGGGTCGAGGCGCTCGTCGGTATCGGCGAAACCGCCCTCAAGCCGCTGGGCGCCCTGGAGTCGGCGGGCAAGTCCGTGGTCGCCCGGCTCGGCTGGCGCTGAACATCGAAACGAGATCAGGGAATGACATCGGAAGAACACAGTTTTCGCGGTCGGCACGGGCACACCATCGTCTATGACATCCATCGGCCCCAGGAGAGTCCGCGCGGCGTCGTCGTCGTGGTGCACGGTCTCGCCGAGCACGGTCGGCGATATCTGCATGTGGCCGAGCGGCTCGTCGACGAGGGTTACCTGGTGGCCATCCCGGACCATGTCGGTCACGGACGGTCGGGTGGCAAGCGCCTTCGGCTACGCCGGTTCGCCGACTTCACCGACGACCTCGACACCGTCCTCGCCCACGTCGCCGACGGAAGCGTCCCGACGTTTCTGATCGGGCACAGCATGGGCGGGTGCATCGCCCTCGATTACGCGCTCGATCACCAGGACAAGCTCGACGGTCTGATCCTGTCGGGCGCGGCCGTTCTGCCCGGCGACGACCTGCCCGACCTGGCCGTGCGATTCGCGCCGTTGATCGGACGGATCGCACCGGGGTTGCCCACCACGGAGCTGAGCTCGTCGAGCATCTCCCGGGACCCGGCCGTCGTCGCCGCCTACGACGCCGATCCGCTCGTGACGCGCGGCAAGATCCCGGCCGGACTCGGTGGCGCGATGATCGGCACCATGCGGTCGTTTCCCGAGCGCCTGCCGTCGTTGCAGTTGCCCATCCTGGTGATGCACGGCAGCGAGGACGCACTCACCGATCCGCGCGGTAGCGAACTCGTCGAGCGACTCGCCGGGTCGGCGGACAAGACGCTCGTCATCTACGACGACCTGTTCCACGAGATCTTCAACGAGCCCGAGCAGCAGGTGGTGCTCGACGCGGTCACGACGTGGTTGCGCGGCCACACCGCGGACCGGTGAGCCGCGGAGCGCTCCTCACGCGACTCGCACCAGCACACCGGCCACCAGGACCAGTACGCCGCCGATCTCGCCGACGATGAGCGCGAGCATGAACAGGTAGGTGCCGCGCGTCGGATCGACGAACTGATTCGTGGTGTCCCGCAGGGCTCCGTGGACGCAGTACGCGGCGATCGCGCCGACGAAGAAGACGATCGGGACCGCGGCCGCGATCACGTTGACGGCCGTCGGAAAGGCGCTGAGCTCGACCAGTGCCGCGAGCACGAGGGTGGCGAACGAGTACATCAGTGCCGCCCGATGCGCGATGTCGACGTACACGTGCGCCGTCCGCTCCGGCGAGGTGCGGATGCCGTGGTATTTCCACACACCCAGCGCGAGCGCCCAGACGAGGATCGCTCCGGAGGCCAGGACCACGACGGTCGTGTCGACGCCGACGAGATCGGCGAGATCGTGGTCGGCGGCGGTCATGGCTGAACGCTAGCAGCAGATCGGGCCGTCGAGGACCGACCGCTCACCTGTCCCGTACCCGCTCACCCGATTTCGGTGAGCGGGTAGGGAAACGGCGAGCGTGGAGTGGGTTCAGCGAGACGGAACCGGGGTGGTGCTCGAGCTGCTGGGGGTCGACGCGCCCGGACCCCTGGGGGCGAGCCGCGGTGCATTCGGCGCGCTGGTCTCGGTGCTGGACTCCGGGGCGGTCGCGTCCACCGACTCCGACCCCGAGACCGCGGACGGAGCGAGTCCGGCCGACGAGGACGACTCGGTCGACGAGGACTCGGCGGCGGAGGACGCGGACTCCGAAGCGGATTCGGATGCGGAGGAGTCCGTGGCGGACAGACCGAAGAGGTCGAGGGCCGGCGATTCCTCGGCTGCCTTCTTCGCCGCGAGGGTCACCTTCGCGGGTGCCTCGGGATCGGGTTCGCCCGAAGCGGAGACGACCGTCGTCTTCGCGGTCACCGGCGGGTTGTTGCGCAGCGTGGTGAGCACGTGGTCCTTACCGTCGCCGAGGGCGCGTCCCCAGTTCTCCCAGGTGTGGCCGCCGTAGTTCGGCAACGAGATCACCGATACGCCGGCCTGCTTCGCCTGCAGCTGCATGAGCACGGTCGACACCGCGGACAGGATCTCGAGTGCCATCGCGCTGAGCTGGTCCTGCGGCGACAGCTTGGCCATCTCCGACGGGGACAGGAATCCGTTGCCCGAGGAGATGATGAGGACCTGGCCGTTGTCGGCCAACTGGGTGAGGTTCTTCGACGGGTCGTTGTCGGTCCAGCGGGTACTTCCCGGCGCGCCCCACATGTTCACGACGCCGTTGACGTAGTTCGAGACCATTGTCTGAGTGGCCATGACGCCGAGGGCGCCGACCGGGTTGTCGGTCTGGTAGTAACCCGACATCGCCTGGACCACCTTGAACTGTTCCGGGTGGCGCTCGGCAAGGGTCACCGCCGGTCCGCCGGACATCGACAGTCCGATGATCGCGTTGTTGTTGCGTGCCACGCCGAACTCGCGCTCGAGGTAACCCGGCAGCTCCGAGGTCAGGAACGTCTCCTGCTTGATGATCGTGTTCTTGTCACCGGCGCCGCCGTCCCAGTCGGTGTAGAACGACGACGCACCGCCCACCGGCATCACCAGGGTGGTGTCGGCCTTGGCGTCGTAGACCTTGGCGGCCTGGACGTCGGTGGTCCATGCCGAGCGGGTCTCGCTGGCCCGCATGCCGTCGAGCAGGTAGACGCCGCTGTCGCTGCCGCTCGAGGCGCGGATCTGGACGATCACCTCGCGCTTCTGCGACTCCGACCACACCTTGCAGTTCTGGACGTAGTTGCCCGACTTGTCCCAGGTACACCCCGGTCGCAGGACCTCGGGATGCCCGCGCAAGGCGCTTGCGGTGTTCGACGAGTTGAGCAGCGTGCTCGCTCCGAACAGGCCGAGGGTGAGGATCACGACCACCGAGATACCGGTGAGGACTCGGCGTAGAGGTGAGAATCTGCGCGGCGACTCGGGCGTCTGGCCCGCGGGGGTGGAGGGGACGGGCGGTTCGCTGTGCGAGTGCGACATGGAGCTCCTGACATACGCGGCCGTCCGATCACACGGTGCCGATGTCAGGGATGTCGTTCGGAGAGGGGACCGGTGTTACCGGCCCGACGGATTTTCTCGGGCAATTTTCCGGACGACCTCGGCGGTGTCGCCCGGACGTTCCCACCAGAACATGTGCCCGACGCCGGCCCACCGGGTCAGGGTCGCCTGCGGGATGAGATCGGCCAGACGCTCGCCCTCGTCGACGGCGATCACCTCGTCGACGTCCCCGTGGATGACCGCGGTCGGCATGGTGAGTGATCCGATCCGGGCGCGGGTGTCGTGTCCTGCGCATGCGCCCGCCTGCCACGCGACGACGGCCGACGGCACGCGGCGCTGCGTCGACATCGACACGAAACGGTCGAACGCCCCGGTGTGGGCGGTGTACCCGGGCGACAGATTGACCTCGAACGCGGTGCGGGCGACGCGCGCGGCGTCGCGGGAGGAGATCGCCTCGACGAGGCGGATCGCGCCGGGCGCGCCGATGGCCCCGGGGCCGCCCGCGGTGGTGCACCCGAGGACGAGACTGCGCACGCGGTCCGGGGCGGCGAGGGCGAGTTCCTGCGCGATCATGCCGCCCATGGAGGTACCGAGGACGTGGGCGCCGTCCCAGTCGAGTCCGTCGAGGATTCCGCGGGCGTCGTCGGCCAGGTCGGCGATGGTGAACGGCCCCTCGGCGCGACTGCTCGCCCCGATGCCCCGGTGGTCGTAGACGGCAACCGAGAAGTGCGACGTCAACTCGTCGAGGAGCTCGTCGGTCCACATCCCGCGGTGTGCGGACATGCCGCCGATGAGCAGGAGCGGTTCGCCCTCGCCGAACACCTCGGCGTCGAGGACGGGGCCGGTGTCGGACGCGACGGGGATCTGCATGCGCCGATCGTAGCCACGCGGACAAGGGGATATGTATGTACCGGGATTCCCTCACAGGGCCGGCGCGATGGCCTTCCACATGTTGGGGAGTTCCTTCTCCCAGTAGTACCAATGGTGGGTTCCGACGTCCTGCAAGGCGTCGGTGAAGGGCAGGCCCGCGCGCCGCAACTGCCCGGCGAACCGGCGCGAACAGTCGCTGGTCGCGATCTCGAAGGCCGATGACGCGGCAAGCACCACCTGGTACAGGCCTTCTTCGGGCGTCACGTCGCGCTTGATGTCGGCGGGTCCGAGCCGGCCCGCGCCGGAGTACAGGTAGAGGGCCTTCCCGCGGAGGCTGTCCAGACGGAGCGCGGGATCGTGGTCACGCCAGCCCCGGGAGCCGGCCGTTCCCCACAGATTGTCCGCGTTCGCCCCGCCGCGGGCGAGTGTCGCCCGGACGTAGGTCTCGCCCTGCGGGGAGGACACCGGTGGACAGCCACTGATCGAGGCCACCGCGCGGTACAGCGCCGGGGTGCGGGAGGCGATCGTGAACGCCGCCTGTCCACCCATCGAGACGCCGGCGATACCCCGGGAACCATCGGATTCGAAGCGAGCGTCGATGAGCGGCGGAAGTTCCTTGGTCAAGAACGTCTCCCACATGGGTCGGCCCACCCGTGGGTCCCGGCGCTCCCAGTCGGCGTACTGGCTCCCGTACGCACCTGTCGGGAGCACGACGTTCACGTCCTTGTCGCCGAAGAACTCATCGACGTTGCCGGCTCCGCGCCAGCCGCTGTCGTTGCCGCGCGAACCCGCCCCGTCGAGGAGGTAGAGCGTCGGCCGCGGCCCGGTCTTGACTCGTGGCGTCAGGACGAACAGCTTGATCTTCTTGGACATCGCCGCCGAGTAGACCCAGACCGCTGCGCGGGTGGGTGACTCCTGCGCCACCGACACGATGCGCGACTCGGCGGGCGCCGCGACCGCAGGCGTGGCGGCCAGAGTCAGAACCACCGGGCACGCAACCACCAGACACGCGGCAGCCGCCGCGCGAAGAACTCGAAACACTGTCCCCCCGTTTGCGTCACGTGGACGCTCTTCCCCCCGAAAGATGTGGAATCGACCGCGGGGCATCGAGCCGCCGCGGTCGAAGTCGTTCGGCCAGCGTAAGACGTTCGCGAAGCTCTGTCCGGACTTGCGAGATATCGACGCGGCCACCGCGAGGTGCCGCGACCCCCGCGTTGGACCTCTCGACGCCGCCGCCGGGTACTCCGATCAGGAATGCCCGGCGGCGTCACCGGGTGTACGAGAGGTCTACGCCCTCAGGCGCCGAAGCCGAGCAGCGACTTCACCTCGAGGAACTCGTCGAAGGCGTAGTCGCTCCACTCGCGTCCGTTGCCGCTCTTCTTGTAGCCGCCGAACGGTGCGCTCGGGTCGAGCTGGGCGCCGTTGAGCGAGATCGAGCCTGCGCGGATCTGCGATCCGATGCGGCGGACCTCGTCGACGTCCTTGCCCGACACGTAGCCGGCGAGGCCGTACTCGGTGTCGTTGGCGACCTTGACCGCTTCGTCGATCGAGTCGTACGCGATGACCACGAGGACGGGGCCGAACACCTCGGTGCGGGCGATCTCCATGTCGTTGGTGACGTTGGTGAAGACGGTCGGCTTCACGTAGTAACCGGTTTCGAGGCCCTCGGGACGGCCGGCACCACCGACGACCGCGGTCGCACCGTCGGCGATGGCGCGCTCGATGAGGCCCTGGATCTTGTCGAACTGCGCCTCGGAGACGACCGGCCCCAGCTTCACGTCGGTGGTGGGATCGCCGACGGTGAGCTCGGCGGCGACGCCCTTGGCGATCTCGGCGACCTCGTCGACGCGACTCGCGGGGACGAGCATCCGGCTCGGAGCGTTGCAGGACTGTCCCGAGTTCATCATCATCGTCGCGATGCCGCCGGCGACGTTCTTCGCGAAGTCGTCGTCGTCGAGGATGATGTTCGGGCTCTTGCCTCCGAGTTCCTGGGCCACGCGCTTGACGGTCGGCGCGGCGGTCTTGGCGACCTCGATACCGGCACGGGTGGAACCGGTGAACGAGATCATGTCGATGCCCTCGTGGCTCGCCAGAGCGGCGCCCACGCCGGGACCGTCACCGTTGACGAGATTGAACACGCCCGCGGGCACGCCCGCGGCGTCGAAGATCTCGGCGACGATCGCCGCGCTGAACGGCGCGACCTCCGACGGCTTGAGGACCATGGTGCAGCCCGTGGCCAGGGCCGGGGCGACCTTGCACATGACCTGGTTGAGCGGCCAGTTCCACGGGGTGATGAAACCGCAGACGCCGATCGGCTCCTTGGCGATGCGCGAGCTGCCGCGATCCTCGACGAACTTGTACTCCGGGAGCTGGGCGGCGGCGGTCATCAGGTGGCCGAGACCGATGGGTACCTGTGCGGCGTTGGTGAGGCCGACAGGCGAGCCCATCTCTTCGGTGACCGCGGCGGCGAGGTCGCCCATGCGGTTCTGGTATTCGGCGATGATCCGGTTGAGGACCTCGAGGCGCTCGGAGACGGTGGTCTGGCCCCAGGTGACGAACGCGCGGCGAGCGGCATCGACCGCTGCGTCGACGTCCGCGGCACTGCCGATGGCGACCTGACCTGCCGACTTCTCGGTGGCCGGGTTGATGACGTCGATGAGGTTGAGCTCTGCGGGCTCGACCCACTGGCCGTCGATGTAGAACTTGGTGATGTCCGGCATGGTGCCTCCGTTGCAGCCTGAAGTGAGGACAATTGTTGTCTGTTTCACACTCTAGGCGCTGTCGCGACCGGGGTCTCGTGAATCCCGGCCTCCGGTCGTGACACTTCGTGCCCGATTCTGGGACAGCCGTCCCAGTCGCAATGTGCGACGGTCGGCCCGCCGGTGTGGAGCTAGGGTCGAGACATGATCCTCATCGTCGTGAAGTTCCCGATCAAACCCGAATACGCCGACGAGTGGCCCGAGTTGTCACGCGAATTCACCGAGGCGACGCGCGCCGAGCCCGGCAACAAGTGGTTCGACTGGTCGCGGTCGATCGAGGATCCGAACACCTATGTGCTGGTGGAGGCCTTCGACGACGACGCCGCGGAGGCGCACGTCACGGCTCCGCACTTCAAGCAGGCCCAGCAGGAACTCCCCAAGTACCTCCAGCGCACACCCGACGTCATCAACACGACGATCGACGGTGACAGCTGGTCGGAGCTCGGGGAGTTCCGGGTCGACTGACCCGGCTCAGCGGCCGGCGCGGACCCCGGATGCCGCGTCGGCTTCTCCCGCAGCATTCGCCGGGCGGGCGGCATCGTCGCCGAGCCCCAGCTTCTCGCCCTCGATGTCGACGTCGGGGAGAATCCGGTCGAGCCAGCGCGGCAGCCACCAGGCCTTGTCGCCCAGGACGGTGAGCACCGCCGGCATCAGCGTCATCCGGACCACGAAGGCGTCGAAGAACACCGCGGCCGCCAGTGCGAAGCCCATGACCATGATGAAGGCCATGTCCTGCAGCATGAACGCGGCGAACACCGAGATCATGATCGCCGCCGCGGCCGCCACCACACGGGCACTGTGCCGGTATCCCTCGACGACCGCGGTCTTGGCGTCGGCCCCGTGTACATAGGCCTCCCGCATTCGCGTCACCAGGAACACCTGGTAATCCATCGCGAGCCCGAACACGATGCCCACCAACATGATCGGCAGGAACGACACCAGCGGTTGCGGGTTGTCGACGATGCCCAGCGCGCCGTCGGTGAACAGCGCCACCGTCACGCCGAAGGTCGCGGCGACGCTCAGCAGGAAGCCGAGGGCCGCGGTCAGCGGCACCAGGATCGAGCGGAACACGATGATCAGCAGGATGAACGCGAGACCCACCACGACCAGGAGGTAGGGGATCAGCGAACTCGACAGGCGGTCGGAGATGTCGAGTTCGATCGCGGTCTGGCCGGTCACGCCGTAGGAGATGCCCATCGTGCTCTGCACCTGGGGCTCCATCTCGCGCAGGGTCTCCACCAGTGCGGGAGTCGCCTCGTCGGCCGGGGCGGTCGACGGGATGATCGTGATCTTGGCGGTGTCGCGGGCCTCGTTGAGTCCACCGGCGCCGATCTGGGCGACCTCGACGTTGTCGACACGACCGAGGTCGTCGACGAGGGTGTCGAAGGCGCGCAGGCGTTCGCCGGTGTCCTCGATGGCTCGACCGTCCGCGACGACGACGAGCGGTCCGTTGAAGCCGGGGCCGTAGCCGTCGGCGACCATGTCGTAGGCCTTGCGCTGGGTCTCCGACGGTTCGGCGGTCCCGTCGTTGGGCAGTGCGAGCTTGAGGCCGGCCATCGGGATCGCGAGGACCACGAGGAGTCCGACGATCGCGACGGTCACGGTGCGCGGACGCGCCACGATGCGCTGGACCCAGCGCTGGCCGTTGTGGACGCGGTCGGTGTCGTGCGGCCCGACGTCGGGAGCGTTGAGACGCGGCACGCGTCCGGCGAACGCCTTGCCGCCGAAGAGTCCGAGGATCGCCGGCAGGAGCGTGAGAGCGACCAGCACGGCCGCGACCACCGTGCCCGCCGCGGCGATACCCATGGCGGTGAGGAACGGGATGTTCACGATCGCCAGCGCGGCCAGTGCGATGACGACGGTGCTGCCGGCGAAGACGACGGCCGAACCGGCGGTGCCGACGGCCCGGCCGGCCGCATCGGCCCGGTTCGCCGAGCGATGGATCTCGTGGCGGTAGCGGGAGACGATGAACAGCGCGTAGTCGATGCCGACCGCGAGGCCGATCATCGTCGCGAGGATCGGGGTCTCGTTGCTGAGATCGAAGAAGTGGGTGCCCATCTGAACGCCGAGCATCCCGATCGCCACTCCGACGATCGCGGTGATGATCGGCATGCCCCATGCGACGAGGGAGGCGAACGTGAGGATGAGGATCAGCGCGCCCACGCCGATACCGATCAGTTCGGAGGTGATCCCGAGCTCGAATTGCTGTGTGGCGGAACCCTTCATCTCGACAGTCAGTCCCGCGGCCCGCGCGTCGTCGGCGATCGCGTCCATCTGCTCGCGCATCGTCTCGGTCACATCCGACGACGCCTCGACGTCGAAGGAGGCGCCGAGTTGCGCGACGGTGCCCGCCGCGTTGATCGGCGAGGTGGCCTGCGCATCGGCGGCCGCCTCCTCGGCGTTCTTGCCGAAGGTCTTCTCCTGGAAGGCGGCCGACAGTTCACGGAGTTGACCCGGTAGCTGCTCGGTGCCGTAGGAGACGAACGGATTGGTGATCGAGTCCGGGCTCTTCACGTCCTCGACGGACCTGAGGCCGGCGACCATCGAGTCGATCGCCGCCTGGTACCGGGGTTCGGTGAGCGTCGAACCGTCCGGTGCGCGAACGACATACGTGACGCCGATGTCGGAACCGAACGTGGCCTCGCCGGGGAAGCGCTCGACCATCAGGTCCTGCGCTCGCTCCGAGGGGATGCCGGGGATGGAGAACGATTCCGACGTCGGCTTGGCCAGCAGGCTCGCGCCGATGCCCAGCCCGATGAGGACCAGCACCCAGATCGCGATCGTCTTGAGGCGGTTCTCGAACGCCCATCGCCCTAGTCGGTACAGGTGTGTTGCCACGTCAGTGCTCCTCGGGGAATGGGTCGGCGAGATCGTTCATGGGTCGGATGGGTTGCGACAGCCCGGCGGCCAGCTGGTCGAAGGCGCACTCCAGGACGGTGGCCAGTTCCGTGTTGGTCTTTGGGGCGTCGTTGTGCCGGGTCACCCAGAATTCGAGGGCGACACGGATGGTGGTGATCGCGTTGTGCAGGACGAGTCGTGGATAGAGCGTGTGTGCCGGCTGTCCGCGCCGTGTGTAGAGCTCGGTGAGCCGGGCCTCGACGGTGTCGCCCAGTTCCATGTCGCGGGACCTGGCCGTCAGTCCGGGGTCCGTGTCGAGAAGACGAAGGAGCGCGACGATCTCATCCGGTTCGCCGACGTCAGGTGAGGCGGCGGCCTCGGTGAGGGCCGTGCGGACCGAACAGAAGAACGTCTCCTCGCTCGGCCGGGCTTCGATCCGCTCGACGATCGTGTCGACGAGGGAGGACACGAAGTACAGCAGCGCGTCCTCTTTGCCGCTGAAGTAATTGTGGAAGGTGCGTACGGAGACATTCGCCTCGGCCGCGACGGCGTCGATCGTCACATGGTCGATGCCGGCGCGGGTGGACAGCCGCAGCACGGCGCGGGCGAGCGCCGAGCGGGTCGCGGCCTTTTTCGCCTCGCGGAGTCCGGGGGAGTGCACGACGTCCACCGTACGGAACTTGCAGAAGTCTGCAATGTTGCAGATGAGTGCAAAATCGGGAGAGTGCTCACACCTCGTCCAGCGGGTGGCGGGTGTCACGCCCGACGCGTCGACCCCGGTGCTCCTCAGGGCGCACCGGGGTCGATGAGGTCAGACGGAGCACCGGCGGCTCCGCGTCGGGTGGTCGGACGGTCAGCGAACGTTGTAGCCGGCATCCACCGGCAGGGTCACGCCTGTCGGCCGATGGGCGCCTACGTGACCGAGCTCTTCCGGTCCCGGCATGTGTTCAGTGGGCTGGGGCTCGGCCGAGAGGCCGGAAACGCGCTCGGCGCCGCGATGCCGCCGTCCTCAGCTCCCGAGGTCGTGGTCGAGAAACTCGATGAGTCCTTCGCTCAGGACATCGTTGTCGTCGCCGCTGACCATGTGTCCGGCGCCGCCGACATCGATCTGACGTGCCGTCGGGATCAGCCGGAGCAGTTCGCGCGCGTTCTCCGGACTTACGACATCCGATTGCGTACCGCGGATCAGCAGCGTGGGCACGGTGATCGCCCGCGCTGCTGTCCGCGCCTGCTCCGCGCGGATCCCGGCCAGCTCGGGGCTGTTGGACCGGTCGGCCATCATCCGCGGGTCCCAATGCCAGTACCACCGCCCGTCGCGCCACCGCAGGTTCTTACGCAGCCCGTCCGGTCGCGGGGGCCGGCGGCGGTGCGGGTTGTAGGCGGTCACCGCGGCGGCGGCGTCGTCCAGCGAGTCGAAGCCCGCCAGACCGTCCCGCATGAAGGTCGAGATCTTCTCCAGGCCCGCCGGCTCCGCGCTCGGCGTGATGTCGACCAGGACGAGGGCTCGTGCGAGTGTCGGATCGGCTCCCTGCGCGATCAGCGAGGCCATGCCGCCCATCGAGGCGCCGATGAGGACCGGCCGGGTGTCCAGCGCCGCCACGACCGCGGCCAGGTCCCGGGCATGCGCGGCGATCGAATAGTCGCCGTCGGCGGCCCAGTCGCTGTCTCCGTGACCTCGGGCGTCGATAGTCATCGCGATCCAGCCGTGCTCGGCGAGGCGTTTGCCGGTCCGCTGCCACGAATGTCGCGTCTGACCTCCCCCGTGCAGGAGGAGCGCGGTTCCCGCCTCGGGCGTGGCCGTCGGATCCCAGCGATCCGCCGCCAGAGTGACGCCGTCCCCGCGGAGGCGGATGGCGCTGGTGGTGTCGGACATGGGTGATCCCTCCGTCGATGGTGCGCACTGCAAACTATAAATATAAGTTTTTCTGATGGGCTGGGTGAGAGGGGTGTGAGGTTGGACGATCCAGGTGGCTCCGCGGCGTCTACTCGGTGGGCGGTCATGGCCCTGTGTTCGTCTCGTCCGTCACGGCCCGGTGCCCCGACCGTGGCGATCACCCCAGCGTCGACGCCCGAGCGACGAGTTCCGGCTGGAACACCAGGTTCGACGGGACATGGCGCTCCGCGGGATCGTTCGCCGCGCTGATCAGCAGGTCGACCGCGGTGACGCCGATACGGGAGGTCGGCTGCCGGATCGACGACAACGGGACGACGGTCGACCTGGCGAAGTCGATGTCGTCGTAACCGATGATCGCGATGTCCTCCGGAACCCGGATGTCCCTGCCCAGCATCGTGAACGCCTGCAGGACACCGATCGCGAGGAGGTCGTTGGCGCAGAACACCGCATCCGGCCGCTCGCGGGGGGTCCTGGCCAGCAGGGCCGTGCCCGCCTCGCGCCCGGCGAGCACGCTCAGATTCGGTGTGTGAACCACCTCGAGTGCGGCACCGTCGACGTCGTCGACCGCGTCCTGCCCGCCGCGCAGGCGGTCGGCGACCTGCCGCAGTCCGGGTGGCCCGCCGACGAAGACGATCCGGCGACGCCCGGTCTCGCACAGGTGCGAGACCGCGAGCCGTCCGCCCGCGATGTCGTCCACGGCGACGGAGTCGAAGGGGGACCCGCCGGCGTCCCGGTCGACGAGGATCACCGGGGTGCCGTGGCGACGCAGCGAGTCGAACCGGCGCAGATCGTCGCCGATCGGGGAGACGAGCAGGCCGAAGACCCGCTGCTCGTCGAACGTGTCGAGGTAGGCCTGTTCGCGCGACTCGTCGTCGTCGGACGTCCCCAGCAACACCGTGAGGTCGTGGTCGCCGGCCCGCTGTTCGGCGGCGCGGGCGATATCGGTGAAGAACGGGTTGCCCACGTCGAGCACCACCATGCCGACGCATCGCGAACGCCCCGCCCGGAGCTGGCGCGCGGCGTCGTTCCGCACGAAGCCCAACTGGTCGATGGCCGCCTGCACCCGCGCGACGGTCGAGGGGGAGACCTTCCCGGGCGAGTTGAGCACGTTCGAGACCGTTCCGACCGACACCGAGGCCGCTGCCGCGACGTCTCGCATGCTCACACCCATGTGTTCATCTCACCAGACGCCGCACCGCCACACGCGGTACGCAGAGTCGGGAGGGTCGCCCATCTCGGGGGCTGATTGACTACGAACAGCGCGGTATCTCCTGTATGAAAGGCGGCTCGATGTCGACTCCGGCCAGCCCGTTCTCCGCGGACTACCAGCCAGACCCACGACGGTGGAAGGCACTCGCGGTCTGCCTGGTCGTGGGATTCATGACGCTTCTCGACGTCTCGATCGTCAATGTCGCGCTGCCCTCCATCGAATCCGGTCTCGGAGCCGACTCCGCCGATCTCTCGTGGGTGGTCTCCGGGTACGCCCTGGCCTTCGGCCTCGTCCTGGTGCCTGCGGGCCGGGTCGGTGATGCCCGGGGCCGCAAGGTGACCTTCCTCGTGGGGTTGACCCTGTTCGTGCTCTCCTCCGCGGCGTGCGGCATCGCCCAGGGGCCGACGCAACTCGTCGTGTCCCGCCTGATCCAGGGTGTCGCTGGCGGCATTCTGGCACCGCAGGTCTCCGGACTGATCCAGCTGCTGTTCCGCGGCGCGGAGCGGGGCCGGGCGTTCGGCATGTTCGCCGCGACCATCGGCATCTCGACCGCCGTGGGACCGCTGCTGGGCGGCGTCCTCATCCAGCTGGGCGGGTCCGTCGACGGCTGGCGCTGGATCTTCTTCGTCAACGTGCCGATCGGCATCGCCGCCTTCGTCGGCGCCGTCCGTCTCATACCGGCCCGGCCCGACGAACTCAAACAGCCGTTGCGGGGGAGTTTCGATCCGGTCGGAGTGCTGCTGCTGGGTACCGGCGTGTTCGCGCTGATGCTGCCGATGGTCCAGGAACAGGAGTGGCCCGGCGGGCAGAAGTGGCTGCTGCTGATCGTCGCCGCGGTGTTGCTGGCTGCCTTCGTGTTGTGGGAACGGCGCCAGGGGCGCGTCGGACATCAGCAACTCGTCGACCTCTCGCTCTTCTCGATGCGGTCGTACTCGCTCGGGTGCATCATCGCCATGGTCTACTTCGCGGGTTTCACCACCGTCTTCTTCATCTACACGCTGTTCGTCCAGCAGGGGCTGGGTTACTCGGCCCTGCAGGCCGGACTGGCGGTGACGCCCTTCGCGCTCGGGTCGGCGGTGTCGGCGAGCGTCGGCGGGAACATCGTCACGCGGGTCGGCCGGAAGCTGGTCCTGCTGGGACTGGGACTGGTCGTCCTGGGGATGATCGCGACGATCATCGCCGTCCAGCTCGTGCCCGGTCACGACGTCGGTTACGCGGCCGCACTGCCACTGCTGGTCGCCGGCGTCGGGTCCGGGCTCGTGATCTCGCCCAACCTGACACTGAGCCTCGATCAGGTGCCGGTCACCAAGGCCGGTATCGCCGGGGGCGTCCTGCAGACCGGGCAGCGCATCGGCGCCGCCGCGGGCATCGCGCTCGTCGGTGCGGTGTTCTTCGCCCAGGTCGCGAACAGCGGTGGTGACTGGGCGCGGGCGTTCCAGATCGGCCTGGCGACCGCAGCAGTCCTCGTGCTCATCGCGCTGGCGGTCGGTCTGGCGGACCACTTCGCGCACCGCCGGGACGCATCCGCGGACGTCGGCGCCCGATCCGTCTGACCGGCTGGTGTGGGGCCCGATCCGCCGGACCGGGCCCCACGCGACGACCCGGGCGTCAGGAACGTACCCGGGGCACCAGCCGCTCCAGTTGGGTCACGTGCGCAGGCGTCAGTTCGTCCACCGAGGCGACGCCGAGAAGACGCATCGTGCGGGCGATCTGCTCGCCGAGGATCTCGATCATCCGGTCGACCCCGGCCTCGCCACCGGCCATCAGGCCGTACAGGTAGGCGCGCCCGACGAGGGTGAACCGGGCGCCGAGCGCGACCGACGCGACGATGTCGGCACCGCTCATGATGCCGGTGTCCAGCATGACCTCGGTGTCCGCGCCGACCTCGCGGGCCACCTCGGGGAGGAGATGGAACGGTATCGGCGCGCGATCGAGCTGGCGCCCACCGTGATTCGACAACACGATGCCGTCGGCGCCGAGTCCGGTCACCGCCTTGGCATCGTCGACGGTCTGGATGCCCTTGACCACGAGCTTGCCCGGCCACTGCGACTTGATCCACGCCAGATCGTCGAACGTCACCGTGGGGTCGAACATGGTGTCCAGGAGTTCGGCCACCGTGCCCGACCAGCGGTCGAGTGAGGCGAACGCCAAGGGTTCGGTGGTCAGGAAGTCGATCCACCACTGCGGCCGGGGGATGGCGTTGAGGACGGTCTTGGCGGTCAGCGCCGGTGGGATGGACATGCCGTTGCGCTTGTCGCGGAGGCGGGCACCGGCGACCGGGACGTCGACGGTCACCAGGAGTGTGTCGTATCCGGCCTTTGCGGCCCGGTCGACCAGCGCCATCGAGCGCTCCCGGTCCTTCCACATGTACAGCTGGAACCAGTTGCGCCCGTGCGGGTTCGCGTCCCGGACGTCTTCGATCGACGCCGTGCCCATCGTCGACAGCGAGAAGGGGATCCCGGCGCGTGCGGCGGCGCGTGCACCGGCGTACTCGCCCTCGGTCTGCATCATCCGGGTGAACCCGGTCGGGGCGATGCCGAACGGCAGTTCTGAACGGCCGCCGAGGATTGTGCACGAGGTGTCGACCTTCGCGACGTCGCGAAGGATCGCCGGGTGGAACTCGATGTCGGAGAACGCCTGTCGCGCACGTTCGATCGACAGCTCGGCCTCGGCCGAACCGTCGGTGTAGTCGAACGCGGCCTTGGGGGTGCGACGCTTGGCGATCGCCCGCAGGTCCTCGATCGTGAGCGCGGAATCGAGACGTCGCTTCTTGGCGTCGAACTGCGGCTTCTTGAACTGCATCAGCGGTGCGAGGTCGCGCGGCTTGGGAACTCGACGCTTCATGGGGGATGTGCGTTGCATCGTCATGCCTTTCCTGTCCCGACCGCGGTGCGGGATCGTGTGCCGCGGGAGTATCGGGGTGCATAGTGTTGCGGCGGGAACCTGTCGGCGACGATAGACCTCATCGCCTCCAGGTCGCCATCGATCAGTCCGTGTGCGCGTGCGGTGATCAGCACGTTGCCGAGCGCGGTCGCCTCCACCGGCCCGGCCAGCACCGGCAGGCCGAGACGGTCGGCGGTGAGCTGGCACAACAGCCGGTTCTGCGAGCCGCCGCCGACGAGGTGCACGGTCTCCACCCTCGTCCCGGACAGTCGGGCCGCCCGGGTGACGCCGTCGGCGAACGCCGACGCCAGGCTGTCGACGATGGCGCGAACCATCTCCGGGCGCGTCATCGGGGGGCGCATGCCGCGCTCGTCGTACCAGGCGCGGATGCGTCCGGGCATGTCCCCGGGCGGCAGGAACCGCGCATCGTCGGTGTCGAAGATCTCGACGGTGGGCGGGGCCTCGGCCGCCTGGGCCAGCAGTTCGCCGAGGTCGGCGCGGTAACCCTCGCGCTGGTACTGACGCACGGTCTCGCTGAGCAGCCAGAGGCCCATCACGTTGTGCAGGTAGCGAATCCGGCCGTCGGCACCCACCTCGTTGGTGAAGTTGGCCTTCCACCCGTCGCGGGAGACCACCGGCTCGTCGAGTTCGACGCCGACCAGACCCCAGGTGCCGCAGGAGATGTATGCCGAGCTCGTCGGGTCCATGGGGATGGCGGCGACGGCCGAGGCGGTGTCGTGGGAGGCGACGGCGGTGACGCGGGTCGACGCCGACAATCCGAGTCGTTCCGCGACGTCGACGAGCAGCGGGCCCTGGTCGGTGCCGGTCTCGACGATGTCGGGGAACAACCCGACCGGCAGCCCGAGCCGCTGCATCATGGGGGTGTCCCAGCGTCCGTTGATGCCGAGCAGTCCGGTGGTGGACGCGTTGGTCCGCTCGGTGCCGCGCCGACCCGTCAGCCAGTAGGTGACGAGGTCCGGGATGAGCAGCGCGGTGTCGGCCTGGTCGAGCAGTCCGTCTGTCTTCTCGGCGGCCAGCTGGTACAGGGTGGTGAACGGCAGGTGCTGTAAGCCGTTGCGCACGTACAGGTCCGCCGGGCCGAGCTCCGCGTGCACGGCGTCGACCCCGGCTGCACTGCGCACGTCCCGGTAGTGGTGGGGCAACCCGAGCATCCGGCCCTCGCGGAGCAGGGCGTAGTCCACCGCCCAGGAATCCACCCCGATCCCGACCAGGTCGTCGGACTGCCTGCCCGCCTCGGCCAGGCCGGCGGACGCGGCCCGGAACAGTCCCGGGAGGTCCCAGTGGAGTGCCGACCGGCGACCGTTCCAGATGTGAACGGGATCGTTGGCGAACCGCGCGACCTGCTCGAGCTCGAGACGTCCGCGGGAGACGTCGGCGAGCATGACCCGGCCGCTGGTCGCACCCAGGTCGATCGCGGCGACCTGGGCCGACCGGGTGGAGCGACTCATCGGAGGAAGGCGGCGGCGACGCCCGCGTCCACCGGCACGTGCAGACCCGTGGTGTGGGAGAAGTCGGACGTGCAGAGTGCGAAGGCGGCGTTGGCGATGTTCTCCGGCAGCACCTCGCGCTTGAGCAGGGTGCGCTGCGCGTAGAACTTGCCCAGATCCTTCTCCTCGACGCCGTAGACGGCGGCGCGCTGCGCACCCCATCCGCCGGCGAAGATCCCCGAACCGCGCACCACGCCATCGGGATTGATGCCGTTGACCTTGACGCCGTGCTCGCCGAGTTCGGCGGCCAGCAGGCGGACTTGATGTGCCTGGTCGGCTTTCGTTGCCGAGTAGGCGATGTTGTTGGGTCCGGCGAAGACCGAGTTCTTCGACGAGATGTAGAGGATGTCGCCGCCCAGTTTCTGGTCGATGAGGGCGCGGGCGGCCGCCTTGCTCACCAGGAACGAGCCGCGGGCCATCACGTTGTGCTGCAGGTCCCAGTCGGCGGCGGTGGTGTCCAGCAACGACTTCGACAGCGACAGACCGGCGTTGTTCACCACGAGGTCGATGCCGCCGAAGGCGAGCACGGTCGCGTCGATCGCCGCCTGCACCGCCGCCTCGTCGGTGACGTCGGCGGCCACACCGATCGCGACATCGCTCGAACCGATCTCCTCGGCGGCGGCGCTTGCCTTCTGGGCGTCGAGGTCGGCGATCACCACGCACGCACCTTCGGCGGCCAGACGCGCGGCAATGGCCTTGCCGATTCCCGAGGCCGCACCGGTCACCAGGGCGATGCGGGTCGCCAGCGGCTTCGGCTTGGGCATCCGCGCGAGCTTGGCCTCTTCGAGCAGCCAGTACTCGATCCGGAACTTCTCCGACTCGTCGATCGGTGCGTAGGTCGAGATGGCCTCGGCGCCGCGCATCACGTTGATGGCGTTCAGGTAGAACTCGCCGGCGACGCGTGCGGTCTGCTTGTCCTTGCCGAAGCTGAACATGCCGACGCCGGGGACGAGCACGATGGCCGGGTCGGCGCCGCGCATCGCGGGGCTGTCCGCGGTGGCGTGGCGCTCGTAGTACGCCCGGTAGTCCTCGCGGTAGGCCTCGTGCAGAGCGGTCAGTCGTTCCTTGCACTCGTCGACCGTCGCCGACGCCGGGAGGTCGAGGACGAGGGGCTTGACCTTGGTGCGCAGGAAGTGGTCCGGGCAACTCGTGCCGAGTGCGGCCAGGCGCGGATGCTGCTCCGCCGCCAGGAATTCGAGGACCGGTTCGGCGTCGGTGAAGTGGCCGACCTGAGGCCTGTCCACCGAGGCGAGCCCACGGATGAACGGCGCGAGGGCCGCCGCCTTGGCGCGGCGTTCGTCGGCGGGAAGAGCGTCGTACCCGTCGAGCGGGGCGCCGAAGGGCTGCGGTCGGCCGTTGGCGGCGATGTACTCCTCGGCGGTGTGGATGATCTCCAGCGAGTGGGCCTGTGCCTCATCGGAGGTGTCTCCCCACGCGGTGATTCCGTGGCCGCCGAGGATGCAGCCGATCGCCTGCGGGTTGTCCCGCTTGATCGCCGAGATGTCCAGGCCGAGCTGGAAACCCGGACGCCGCCACGGCACCCACACGACGCGGTCGCCGAAGATCTTGTTCGTCAGCGCCTCTCCGTCGGCAGCGGTGGCGATGGCGATGCCGGAGTCGGGGTGCAGGTGATCGACGTGTGCGGCGTCGACCAGTCCGTGCATCGCGGTGTCGATGGACGGGGCGGCCCCGCCCTTGCCGTGCAGGCAGTAGTCGAAGGCGGCGACCATCTCGTCCTCGCGGTCGAGGCCGGGATAGACGTCGACGAGGGCGCGCATGCGATCGAGGCGCAGGACCGCGAGCCCCTGCTCGGTCAGCGTGCCGAGGTCGCCGCCGGAGCCCTTGACCCACAACAGCTCGACGTCCTCGCCGGTGACGGGATCGGTGTCGGTGCCCTTGGCGGAGGTGTTGCCGCCGGCGTAGTTGGTGTTCTTCGGATCGGAGCCGAGTCGGTTGGACCGCGCGATGAGTGCGGCGACTGCGGGATTGGTCATTGCGGGTGATCTCCTCGGGAGTTCAGGGGTGACTGGGGCGGTGGAGGGCTCAGGCGCCCCAGGACGACTGGGTACCGCCGACACGCTCGGCGACGATGCGGTCGTGGTGGCCGGAAGCGGCATAGGCGGCCATCGGGTCCGCGGGCAGACCACGGCGGACGCGGCGGTCGGCGAGCATCGGACGGACGTCGGTGTAGAAGGCGTCCATCACGATGGCGTTCGCGCCCAACACATCTCCGGCGGCCTGCGCCTCGGTCAGGGCGTCGGTGTCGACGAGGAGTGCACGAGCGGTCATCTCCTCGACGTTGAGCACCGAGCGGATCTGACCGGGGATCTTCTCCTCGACGTTGTGGCACTGGTCGAGCATCAGCGCGACCGGTGAGCCGGTGTCGAGACCGCCGCCGCGGATCACCTCGAACAGGATGCGGAACAGCTGGAACGGATCCGCCGCGCCGACGATGAGGTCGTCGTCGGCGTAGAAGCGGGAATTGAAGTCGAACGATCCCAGCTTCCCGAGGCGCAGCAACTGCGCGACGATGAACTCGATGTTGGTGCCCGGCGCGTGGTGGCCGGTGTCGAGGCAGACCATCGCGCGCTCGCCCAGGGCGCTCACGTGCGCGTACGAGGTGCCCCAGTCGGGGACGTCGGTGACATAGGTCGCGGGCTCGAAGAACTTGTACTCCAACACGAGTCGCTGGTCGTCACCGATGTGCTGATAGATGGCTGCGAGCGATTCGGCGAGGCGGTCCTGGCGGCCGCGGATGTCGCCCTGCCCGGGGTAGTTGGTGCCGTCGGCGAGCCAGATCTTGAGATCGCGTGAGCCGGTCGCGTCCATCACCTCGATGCAGGCGAGATGGTGGTCGATGGCCTTCTGCCGCACCGTCTTGTCGGTGTGGGTGAGGCTGCCGAACTTGTAGTCGTCGTCCTGGAAGGTGTTGGAGTTGATCGTCCCGAGGCCGACGCCGAGATCCTTCGCGTACGCGGCGAGCGCGCGGTAGTCGTCGACGGTGTCCCACGGGATGTGCAGGGCGACTGTCGGTGCCAGGCCTGTCAGGTCGTTGACCTTGGCGGCGTCGGCGATCTTCTCATGGATGGAACGGGGGGTGCCCGGGGTGCCGAACACCTTGAACCGGGTGCCGGAGTTGCCGAACGCCCAGGAGGGGAGCTCGATCTCGAGGTTGTCGAGGATCGTCTCGTCAAAGGTGGTCATGAGGGTTCTTTCCGTTGGGGTTCCCCGCCGCCGGCGTCGGGGAACTACCGGCGGCGGGGAGGTCTGGGTGGAACGTCGTGCTGGTGGAACGTTTCAATCACGCGGCGCGCGATCGGGAGGACGTGTCAGGCCGGGGCCTTGTGCTCGGACTCCGCGGTCGGGTTGGTGCCAGGGGCCGGACGGCTGGAGGGTGACGGCGTCTCGATGAGCTCGGGTGACAGCGGAGCTCCGTAGCGCTCGACCTCGATCTCCTGCAACGTCTTGCCCTGGGTGTCCGGTGCCGCGATGGCCCCGATGATCAGTGCGACGGTGAGCAGCGCCACCAGCAGGATGCCGACCGTGGTGAGTCCGGTGGCCGCCAGCATGGTGGGGAAGAAGTAGCTCAACAGACCGGTTGCGGTGCGGACGGCGAAGAACATGACGCCCTGGGCGCTGGCCCGGTACGGGGTGGCGAACATCTCGCTCGCCCACAGGCTGTAGAACGCCTGCGCGCCGATGCCCGAGGAGATGCCCCAGAGGATCGCGAAGGCGAGCATCGTCGTGAGGCCGCCGTCGGTGAAGGCGACCAGCACGATCCAGCCGACGATGCCGAGAGCGGCGCCGAAGATGTACAGCGCACGCTGGGAGACGCGATCGGCGTACCGCATGAACCCGAAGTAGGTCGCGAGCACGGTGCAACCCCACACCAGGACCTGCAGCAGGTTCTGCTGGACGGCGCTCTCCAGTCCCGCGGTCTCGTAGACGCGCGGCATGAAGATGCCGGCCTGCCCGGCGACGGTATTCCAGAAGAGGTAGATCCCACCGAGCAGGAGCAGGGCGGTGATGTTCACCTTCTTGGAGAACAGGCCCTTGATGCCACGCGCGCCGACGGATGCGGTGAGTTCACGCGTCTCGTTGACCGCCTCGTCGGACCAGATCTTCGACTCCGCGAGCCCCTGGCGAATCCACCAGACGACCGCCGCGACGACGAACAGGTGCAGGAAGATGATCCGCGAACCGAGGAGGCCCAGCGGGGCGAGCGCGGCCGCGAGCGCGAAACCGATCAGGGGTCCGACCGACCAGGCGAGCTGCGCGGTACCGACGTGCTTGGCGCGTTCGACCGACGGGGCCTCTTCGGCGATGTAGGTCCAGGAGGCGGGTACGCCGGCGCCGACCGCGAGACCGGTGATGATGAAGGCGGCCAGCAGCATGGTGAAGTTGAACGCGAAGGCCGCGAGCAACACGCCGACCATGTAGACCAGCAGGTCGTAGGTGTAGATCGCCTTGCGGCCGTAGCGGTCACACAGCGGGCCGCCGATCGCGGCACCGACGGCGGCACCGAAGGCGTTGGCGCTCAGAGCGGCCAGCAGGCCGACGGCGAAGTTGCTGATGCCGAACTCGTCCTGCCAGAACGTGAGACTGGTGGCGATCGCGATGATCGAGCCGGCCTCGATGTAATTCGACATGGCGACCGAGATGGTCGCCCGCCAGCCGGTGGTGGAGCGCGCTCCTACTTTCATGGTGATTCCTTGCGTCGGAGATCAGTACAGAGGGTCGGGATCGGAGAGGTCAAACCGGGGTTCGCTGATGTCGGTGCGCCCGTCAGTACGTGTCGTGCCTGTGTCGGATCGGTGTCGTGCGGGAGAGGTCAGTCGAGGTGGAAGTACTCGACGAGTTCGGTGCGGATCGTGTCCGGGTTCGCGCCGTCGGCATCGGGTCCGGCCGGTGGGAGGAAGTACTCGGACATGTGTGCCTGCCAGCGGGTGTTGACGTCGGTCGCCTCCATGGCGGCGCTGGTCGTCGCGAAGTCGTCGGTTTCGAGGTAGCCGACGACCATGCCGTCGTCCTTGCGGAGGAACAGGGAGTAGTTGCGCCAGCCGGTCTCTCGCAGGGCGTCGAGCATCTCCGGCCAGACCTCCGTGTGGGCTTCGAGGTAGTCCTCGACGCGCTCGGGACGGAGATGGAGCACGAAGCAGACGCGCTGGGGGTCGGACATGGCTGCTCCTGACGAGACGACGTGTGGGGAAACGCAGACCGTCGAGTGAGGATCAACCCGGGGAATTAAAACGTTTCAATTTGTGATGGCAGCAACATTAAGAGGGGCCTGTGAGGATGTCAAGACCCGGTCCGGGCAAAGCCGTCCGAGGTCGAGTGGGGATCGGTCATGATCGTCTGAGCCCGCTCTCGCCGACCGTCGTCGCCGGCGCGCCACGGGACCGGACCGCAACGACGGGGGTTGACGTGCTCGGACGCCGGAAGACGCGAGGTCGACCGGACCCCGCGGGCAAGGTCGCGATCGTGACCGGTGGTGGGTCCGGGATCGGGGCCGCGCTCACCCGTGCGCTGGCCGCCGAGGGAGCGCTCGTGACCTGCGCGGACATCGACCTCCCGTCGGCGGAACGGGTGGCGTCGTCGCTGTCTGGCGCGCCGGGCAGGATCCGGGCGGTGCGTCTCGACGTGACGGACGGCGCAGCGGTCCAGCGGGTGGTCGACGACGTCGTCGCGGAGTCGGGGCGGCTGGATCTGATGTTCAACAATGCGGGGATCACGTGGGGCGGCCCGACCGAGATGCTGTCGCCGGACCAGTGGAACGCGATCATCGACGTCAACATCCGGGGTGTCGTGCACGGGGTCGCGGCGGCGTATCCGGTGATGATCGAGCAGCGGTCCGGGCACATCGTCAACACGGCCTCGATGGGTGGCCTCGTCGCCGCCGGACTGATCACCAGCTACGTGATGACCAAGCATGCGGTCGTCGGGTTGTCGCTCGCCTTGCGCACCGAGGCCGCGGGTCACGGAGTGGGCGTGATGGCGGTGTGTCCCTCGGCGGTGGAGACGCCGATCCTCGACAAAGGATCGGTCGGCGGATTCGTCGGTCGCTCTTACTATCTCGCGAGCCAGGGCTCGTCACAGGCCTACGACGCCGATCGGCTGGCGCAGGACACGATCGCCGCCCTCGGGCGCAACCAGCCGCTGCTCGTCGTGCCCCGCCGATCCCGGATCACCTGGCGCATCCACAGATTGGCGCCGGGCCTCACGAATCGGCTTGCCGCGCAGTTCATCGACCGACAGCGCGCGGAGTTGCGTCCGGAGGGTTAGCTCCCGGCGGTACTGCTCAGGATGGCCACGATGACACCCGCCACGGTCAGCACGCCGACGACCCACGCCATCGCGACGGCGACGCGTCGACGTCCGAATCGGGCGGCGTTGATCGCGATGCCCAGACACACGAGGATTGCGATCGAGTACACGGAGATACCGAGGGTGAGAAGAGCGACCGAGGAGTCGGCGAGCAGGACAACCCGAGTGGACATGCCGTCGAGTACATCACCAGAGGGATTCGGAGGTGCACGCGGATCGGGTCGGACGTGACGTCACCGCGACGGACGTCGCGACCGAATGTCGTCGGTTCGGATCACGCGTTCCCGGCGCGGCGCGGTCGATAGGCGACGACGAGCACGAGCAGTGCGACGACGGCGAACGAGGAACCGACCAGAATCGTTGTGCCGGTGGCGGTGCCGGACGGATCGCTGCGTTGTAGCGGGCCGAACACGGTCATCAAGGTGGCCAGTCCCAGTGCGCCGCCGACCTGGAGCAGCGCCTGCATGAGGCCCGAGGCGACGCCGGCGTCGGCCGCGGGCGAGTTGTCGACGATCAGGACGTTGGCGGGAACCACGGACAGACCGATTCCCGCGCCCATGATCATCGACGGCGCCAGGATCGCGGTGGCGAAGGTGGATTCCGGACCGACGAACGACAGCCACAGCAGACCGACGATCGCCAGCGACAGTCCCGCCATCAACACCGGTGCCGCACCGAGGCGGGCGACGAGGCGGGCGGTGATCCCGGTGACCGTCAGTCCGATGTTGAGGACCATGAACGGCAGGAATGCGAACCCGGACGCGACGACGCTGTAGCCCATCACGTCCTGCAGGTGCAGGGTCATGAAGGTGAACATGCCCATCATCGCCCCGGGCAACAGGAGCAGCACCACGAAGGGCGCGGCCTTGCGCGCCGAGTTCACCAGTCGGGGCGGTAGCAGAGGATGACTTGTATGACGCTGCCGGACAGCGAAAGCCGCGAGAGTCGACGCGCCGACGGCAAGGGATCCGATGGTCACCGGGTCGACCCAGGAGACCTCCGAGGCGTGGATGAAGCCGAAGACCACCGCAGCGACGCCGACTGCGGACAGGAGGGTGTCCCAGAGGCCGAGGTGACCTGGCTGCCGGGGTGTCTCGTCGACGGTGAACGGTGCGGCGAAGAGGATCGCTACCCCGATCGGCACGTTGACCAGCATCACCCAGTGCCACGACAGCTGCTCGGTGAGCACGCCACCGAGGAGCAGGCCGATGGATCCGCCCGACGCGGCACCCAGCGAGAACCAGCTGATCGCTCTTGCGCGGTCGGGTCCGGGAGGGAAGTTCGCGACGATCAACCCCAGTGCGGTGGGTGCGGCCAGCGCGGCGCCCACGCCCTGCAGGACGCGGGCTGTGAGAAGCATCCACGCGCTGGTCGCCAGTCCGCCCAGGAGCGACGCCGCGGTGAACAGTGCGATGCCGTAGAGCAGCGCGCGGCGGCGTCCGATCAGGTCGCCCAGACGCCCGCCGAGCAGCAATAGTCCGCCGACCGCCAGCACGTAGGCGTTCATCACCCACGACTGGGACACCTCACTGAAGCCCAGGTCGTCGCGGATGCGGGGAAGTGCGACGGTGACGATCGTGCCGTCGAGGATCACCATCAGCTGGCTCGCGACCACGACGACGAGTCCGATCCAGGTGCGGCGGTCGATGGTTGATTCGCCGGCGTCGGACTTCGACGTCGATGTCGCGGCTGCACGATCGGAGATCTGGGACATCGGGGCCTCCCGGGCGGGTAAGGTCGAAGAGGAGAGACTCTCCACCTGGAGACTATCTCCGCTTATAGAATCGGAGATTCTCTCCGGTTACAGGACTTTTTTCCGGGAGGCGTCATGACCAGCGCATCCGCGCCAGCGAGAACGATGCGAGCAGACGCTCGACGCAACTACGAGAAGATCGTCGCCACGGCGGCGGAAGCCTTCCGTGAGTCGGGGATCGACACCTCGCTCGATGACATCGCCAAACGGGCCGGTGTCGGGGCCGGCACCCTGTACCGCCATTTCCCGTCCCGCGAGGCGCTGGTCGCCGCCGCGATGCGACAGGACACCGCTGCCCTCGTGGAGTCGGCGCAGACCGCAGGCGGAGAGGAACCGGGGGAACGGCTCGTCGACTGGGTTCGAGCTCTCGCCCGCCATGTCGGGGCGTATCAGGGTCTGCCCGAGATCATCATCGCGGCGGCAGGCGATCCGGAGAGTCCGCTCTACACCAGCTGCGCCGATATCCGCGTGGCCGGCGCGGACATCCTCGGCGCCGCCCAGCGGTCCGGCGGGGTCCGCGCCGATCTCACCCTCGACGAACTGTTCACGCTGGCCAACATGATCGCAATGGGCAAGAATTGCGTCGAGTCGCAGCGCCTTCTGGACCTGGTGGTCGAGGGTATCCGCGGGCCGGGAAGCGTGTGAGGGGCCGACCATGTTCCGACGACATGACGAATCCGTGGCAGGCAAGGTCGTCTTCATCACCGGGGCCGGCCGCGGGATAGGCCGCGCCACCGCCGAGGCACTGGTCGCCGGCGGCACCAAGGTGGTGCTCACCGACATCGACCGGGCCGCACTCCACGAGGTGGCCGCGGAGCTCGGTGCGGACAACGCGGTGGCGACGGTCGGTGACGTCACCGTCCTCGAGGACATGGCGGCCGCCGTCGAGGCGGGGACCGCGCGGTTCGGCGGTCTCGACGCGATCGTCGCGAACGCCGGAATCGCCAGTTACGGGTCAATTCTCGCGGTCGACCCGATCGCGTTCCGGCGGGTCGTCGACGTCAATGTCACCGGCGTGTTCCACACGGTGCGCGCTGCGCTGCCGTCGGTGGTCGAACGGCGGGGGTACGTCCTGATCGTCTCGTCGATGGCCGCGTATGTGCCGACGAGTGGCATGGCGTCGTACAGCACGAGCAAGGCAGCCGTCGAACACTTCGCGAACGCGCTGCGCGCCGAGGTCGGCTTCCGCGGCGTCGACGTCGGTTCGGCCCACATGTCCTGGATCGACACCCCGCTCGTGCGCGATGCCGGTGATGACATTTCCGTGTTCGACGATCTGGTCGCCCGTCTTCCCGGGAAGTTGTCCCGCCGCCTGCCCGTCGAGGACTGCGCAGCCGCGTTCGTGCGCGGACTCGAGCGGCGGCAACGTCACGTCGACGTACCGCGGTCCTGGGTCAGCGCGATGCGCTGGCTCAAACCGGCGTTCTCCTCGGCGCTCGCTGACCGGGTCATGAACGACATGGCCGCACGCTTCGTCCCGGTCGTCGACGCCGACGTCGCGGCTCTGCATCGGTCGACCAGCGCACGCAACCTGGCAACGGGGAGCGTGCCGCCCGTCGAGTGAATTCTCGGTGAACGGGTCTCGCGTGCGACTGTCTTCGCGGAACATTGTCCCGAGCGGCCGAGTCCTTCTCGGCGCACGGGAGGCAACGTGGTCGACGGCAGTGCGTCAGGGGATCGGTGGCGGGCGACCGTCCCGTATCCGTTCATCTACGAGATCAACACGTGGCCGTGCCTGCACGAACTGAGCGCGCGGGCCGACCGGCCGGTCGACCTCGGTTCGGTACCCGGCGAGCACTGGGACGCCATCGCCGACCTCGGTTTCGACGCGGTGTGGCTCATGGGTGTCTGGGAGCGGAGTCCCGCGGGCATCGCCATCGCGCTCGCGAACGACGACCTCCGGAACGAGTTCCGCGATGCCCTGCCCGATGTCGAGCCGGCCGATGTCGTCGGGTCGCCGTACTGCATCCGCGACTATCGCGTCGACCCCGCGATCGGTGGTCGCGAGGGGCTGGCGGCAGCGCGATCGGCGCTCGCTGAGCGGGGGATGCGGCTCATCCTGGACTTCGTTCCCAATCACGTCGCACCCGACCATCGGTGGGTGGCAAGTCACCCCGACGTGTTCGTCTCCGGGTCGGAGGCGGATCTGCAGGCAGATCCCGGCGCGTTCGTCGAGGCCGGCGGGCACATCCTGGCGAACGGCCGGGACCCGTACTTCCCGGCTTGGCCGGATGTGGTCCAGCTCAACGCTTTCGCGCCCGCGCTGCGGGGGCTCGTGGTCGACACCCTGCGGGAGATCGCCGGACAATGCGACGGGGTGCGGTGCGACGTGGCGATGCTGGTGATGAACGAGACCTTCGCCCGGACCTGGGGTCTACGTGTCGGCGACCCGCCAGGCGAGGACTACTGGACGACGGTTCTGCCCGCGGTGCACCGGACCCACCCGGACTTCACCCTGATCGCCGAAGCCTACTGGGGCCTCGAGAACGCCCTGATCGACCAGGGTTTCGACTTCTGCTACGACAAGGTTCTCTACGACCGTCTCGTCGACGGCGACGCCGCGGCGGTGCGCGATCACCTGCGCTCCGACCCCGCGCGGCAGGGCTCTCTGTTGCGGTTCGTCGAGAATCACGACGAGCCCCGTGCCGCCGCGGTCTTCGGGCGCGAACCGGAGAAGGCGGCACTCGTCACCTCCCTCACGCAGGCCGGGGCGCGCCTCGTGCACGAGGGGCAGATGGAGGGTCGCACGACGCGGTTGCCGGTCTTCCTGGGCCGGCGCCCCGCCGAACCCGTCGACCCCGACCTGTTCGGGTTTCACTACGCATTGCTGAACACGTTGCGCGACGACACCTTTCGCGCCGGTACTCGTGAACCGTGTGAGATCGCCGGCTGGGACGGCAACACCACCCACGAGCAACTGGTGGCGTGGTGCTGGGACGGTCCGCGGCGCTGGCTGCTCGTCGTGAACCTCGGCGCAGGGTGCGCGTCGGGCCACGTCCGTGTGCGCTGGCCCGACGTCGCCGGTCGGATGTTCCGGCTCGTCGACCCCGTCAACGGCATCCACTACGACCGGTCCGGAGACGACCTCGGTGGTGGGTTGTACGTCGAACTCAGTCCGTGGCAGTGGCATCTGTTCCGCGTCGAACCCCTTGAGGAGATCTGATGAGCAGCACCGATCAGCACCGGACGGCCGAACATCAGCGCCTCGACGACAATCCGGACAGTGCTGCGCCGGAACATAATCCCTGGTACGAGTGGGGACCGTACCTCGCCGAGCGGGCCTGGGGCACGGTCCGCGAGGACTACAGCGCCGACGGGAACGCCTGGGACTACTTCCCGCACGACCACGCTCGTTCGCGCGCCTATCGCTGGAACGAGGACGGGATGGCCGGGGTGTCCGACCTCGGGCACGACCTCTGTCTGTCACTCGCCCTGTGGAACGGCAACGACCCCATCCTCAAGGAACGCATGTTCGGTCTGTCCGGCCCGGAGGGCAACCACGGTGAGGACGCGAAGGACTACTGGTGGTACGTCGACGGTGTGCCGAGTTCGGCTCTGCTGCAGTGGCGTTATCACTATCCGCAGCGTGCCTTCCCGTACGCGCTGCTGACCGAGGAGAACGCACGCCGCGGACGTGAGGACTTCGAGTACGAACTGCTCGACACGGGCGTGTTCGACGACGATCGGTACTGGGTCGTCGATGTGACGTATGCGAAAGCCGCGCCGACCGACCTCTACGCCCGTATCGCGGTGACCAACCGCGGACCCGAGGAGGCGACGATCGACGTGCTGCCGACGTTGTGGTTCCGCAACACCTGGAGTTGGTCCGAGGACGCCGTCGTGCCGGAGATACGACTGGCCGGCGGCACGATCTCCGCCGTCCACCCACGACTCGGGGAGTACCGCCTCGACGCCGCGGCGTGCGACGGGGTGGCACCGGAGGCACTGTTCTGCGAGAACGAGACCAACACGGCGCGGCTCTTCGGCGTCGACCCGATCACCGGGTACCCCAAGGACGGGATCAACGACCACGTCGTCGCGGGCGCCACCACGGTCGACCCCGGACAACGAGGGACCAAGTCGGCGTGGCGTTATCGGTTGACCGTGCCGGCCGGTGGCTCGGCCGAGATCCGGGTACGGCTGCACCAGGTGCAGGCGTCGGACCGGGATCGCGACACTACCGACAGCTCGCAGGCGGCGTTCGACGACCTCTTCGCCCGTCGGCACGCGGAGGCCGACGAGTTCTACCGCGCCCTCGCGCCCGCGGACATCGATGCCGAACGCATGCGGGTCCTCCGCCAGGCGAGTGCCGGTCTGATCTGGAGCAAGCAGATCTACCCGTACCACGTGAACCGTTGGCTCGACGGCGATCCCGGGCAGCCGGCTCCGCCCGCGGCGCGTCGGTCCGGACGCAACGGCGCCTGGGGTCACCTCGACTCTTTCGACGTGCTCGCGATGCCCGACACCTGGGAGTATCCGTGGTTCGCCGCCTGGGACCTCGCCTTCCACTCGATCCCGTGGGCGCACCTGGACCCCGGATTCGCCAAATATCAACTGAGAGTGTTGTTGCGCGAGTGGTTCCTGCACCCGAACGGCGCGATGCCGGCGTACGAGTGGAGCTTCGACGACGTCAACCCACCCGTGCACGCACTGGCCGCCCTCCGGGTGTTCGTCATCGACGGCGCGCGGGACGTTGCCTTCCTCGAGGCCGTGTTCCAGAAGCTCCTCGTCAACTTCACGTGGTGGCTCAACCGTCAGGATGCGGAGGGCAACAACATCTTCGGTGGCGGGTTCCTCGGGCTCGACAACATCAGCCCCGTCGACCGCTCGCACCTGCCGCCCGGGTTCCGGCTCGAGCAGGCCGACGGCACCGGCTGGATGGCCTTCTATTCCGCGGCGATGCTGGGCATGGCGGTCGTGCTCGCCGACCACGATCCCGTGTACGAGGACATGGTCGCGAAGTTCGCGGAGCACTTCGCCCGGATCGTCGCCGCGCTCGACGAATCCGGGCTCTACGACACCGAGGACGGCTTCTTCTACGACCGCCTGACCGGTGACGCCGGCAACACCACGATGATCCGGGTGGAGACGCTCATCGGCGTGATCCCGGCGATGGTCGCGGTGTCCTTCCCCGAACGCAACACCGAACGGGCCGATCGCTTCCGGAAGCGGTTCGGCGATCGGCTGCGGGAGATCCTGTATCGCTCCGGCGCCTCCTGGCGCGTACGCACCGACTCCTCGACAGGCAGGCGGTCCCTGCTGTTGTCGGTGCTCGACGAGCAGCAGCTCCGCCGCGTGCTGGCGATCATGTTCGATGAGAACTCGATGCTGTCACCGCACGGGTTGCGTTCGCTGTCCAAGGCTTTCACGAGTCCGTATGTCGTCGACGGCGTCCCGGGTGCCACAATCGAGTACGCGCCGGCCGAATCGCGGACGGCGATGTACGGCGGCAACTCCAACTGGCGCGGGCCGGTCTGGTTGCCGATCAACTACCTCGCGATCAGGTCGCTGCTGCAGTACGCGCGGTTCTACGGTGACGACTTCACTGTCGAGTATCCGTCCGGGTCGGGCTCGATGCGCACGCTCCGGGAGATCGCCGACGACCTCGCCGACCGGATCATCGCGATCTGGTTGCCGGACGCGGAGGGGCGTCGACCGGTCAACGGCGGCACCGAGAAGTTCCACACCGACCCGGCGTGGCGCGACAACCTGACCTTCAACGAGTACTTCCACGGCGACAACGGGGCAGGTCTCGGCGCCACCCACCAGACCGGCTGGACCGCCCTCGTGGCGGACCTCCTGCTCGACCGGCCGAGCCGCAGTCGGCTTGTGGCCGGTGATTGATCGGCTCGTCACGGAACCCGGAATCGTCGGGCGGGAACGGATCCCGGCGTGCTTGCACTATGGAGTTGTCAAAGAACGGTCGTGGTCCCGAGAAGGACTCGGGTGCCTGTCAGGCGGCGTCGTCGAGTCGCATGGTGCGTCGGTGGTAGGCGGGCAGTGGGCGGCGGTGTGAGTCGATGGTGGCGGGCGGCACGAGCCAGGGGTGAAATCGTTGACTGTGCAGCGTATTCCGTCGACTGTGCGCCGTTCGTTGACAGTGGTGAACTCCAGTCACACCCGTCTCGGATTCCGGTGCACAAGGGTGATCCTTTGAGATGCGTCAGCGTGGCCGATCATCCCCGAGTCGACGAGCTGTACGCGCCGCATGCCCGGCCGTGAAACCGGTGAAGGGCATCGCGCGCCCTGGCGCTGCGTGGTGCCGCTGGGATCGGCCGCAACCGGTGTTCTGACAGGTTCCATGAGCCATCCGCAACTCCGTGCCAGGGCTGCGTGGCGACCAGCGAGCTGACCCGCCGGCACGACGGCCCCGGCACGGCAAGGCCTCTGCCCGCACGACCTGTTGCCGGGTGGTGCGGGATCGACGGGGCCGAAACCGCCCCTGCCGGTGCCCCCAGTCGGACTCGAACCGACACTGTGCCGATTTTAAGTCGGCTGCCTCTGCCAATTGGGCTATGGGGGCGAGGCTTCCGCCGGGGTTCGACGGGTCCACGGTGAGCATAGCCAGCCGCCGCGGCAACGGGGTGCTCGTGGGTCGACGCAGCGGTCTGGGAGTCAGACATCCTTGACCGGCCCCGACGCCGGGGTGATCATGGGGCATGGACGCGGCAGCAGTGACCGGGGCACGTAATTGGGAGGCCGTCCGAGAACGGCATCCCGAGATCGTCGAGCGTCTCGAGGCCGGCCTGATGCAGGGTGATCCGCTCGCCGACGCGGTGATCGTCGAGGCCCGGGAGCGGGGGATCTCGTTCTCCACCCTCGTCGCGCTGCTGGAAGAGCACGCCGCCGATGCGGCGTCCGATCCCGACCATCTCGAGATGCCCGCCTCGATGCAGCGCCTGTTGCAGGCTGCGAGCACCCCACCGCCGTGGTTCGACTCCGCCTGGGCGGAGGCCGGCGCCCGTGCGTGGTGGCGCTTCGGGACCCTGCAGTCGTCGACGCTGTATCAGTCGCTGATCTACGGGTTCAAGGCCCAGGGTTTCGTTCGTCCACTCGTCGCCACCGGCCGGCTGGGGTCGGGGACACGTGATCGGGTCGAGTCGACGGCGCGCTGGGTCGCCGAGGCCACGACCCCCGGGTCGATGCTGCCCGGACGTCCCGGTTGGGTAGCCACACTTCGTATTCGGCTTCTGCACGCGTACATCCGAGACATCCTGCGTCACCCGCCCGGCGGCGAGTCGTCGGCGCGCGACGACGCGGGCTGGGACGAAGCGGAGTGGGGTGCGCCGATCAACCAGACGTATTCGGTGATGACCATCTCGTGCGGCTTCCTCGCCCTGCCGCTCGTCGTCGCACGGGATTTCGGTATCCACTACAGCAGTGCCGAACACGAGGCGATCACCCACCTGTGGCGCTGGATCGGCTGGGTCATCGGCGTCGACGACGACCTGCTGCCGGCGAGTTACGACTCGGCGAGCGAATTGTTCCGGGTGGCAGGCGAATTCGAGCTACGGCCCGACGACTCGTCGAAGATCCTGATCAAGGCGCTCCTGCGCGAGGGCTACGACCTTCCGCGCGTCGTCCACGGTGCCGCCCCGATACCGGTGCCCGGGCTGCTGGTCTCCGCGGTGGATGCGCTCACGAGGCCTCTGCTCATGTCCTCGTTCTCGGCCATCAGCACCAGGTGGGTCGAGCGACCGGTCGCCCGGCGGATGGGTCTGCGCCGTACACCACTGCACCATCTCGTCGACGTCGCGCGCCCCGCCGTCCGGCTGCGTGAGATCGCGCGGACGACCGGACTGCTCGGTTCGGAATCGACGGTGATCGAACGCGAACTGCGCACCGTTCGGCGCGGACTCGGAATGCCCCAACCGGCGGAGACGTCCTTGACCGCCTAAATTACTGCTGATAACTTAACGCCGTAAAGTCGACCGACGCGACGAGGGGTCCGCATGCTGGTCAGATTGACACGGCTGGTCATATCCATGCCCAAACGAGTGCTCGTGGGTGCGCTCATCCTGCTTGTCGTGTGTGGCGCGTACGGCGCCACCGCGGCCCAACACCTGCTGGCCGGCGGCTACAGCGACCCGAACTCGGGGTCGGCACGAGCCCAGGAGGTACTCGACGAGACCTTCAACCGAGGCGGGATCCAGGTCGTCCTCAAGCTCGACGGGCCCGCCGGCGTCGACATCTCACGCGACCCGACGGCCAGGGCCGTCGGCGACGAGATCATCGCCGATCTGAACCGCAATGAGTATGTGCAGGACCAGATCCTGTCGGTGTGGGCCAATCCGGCGCTCGACTCCGCGCTGGTCAGTCGCGACCGGACGTCGACTTTGGTCATCGCCTCGCTCGACGGGGGCGAGGACTCGGCGCCGGCTCACGCCGAGGAGATCGAAGCGGCCTTCGCCGGTGTCCGTGACGGGATCACCGTGCAGGTCGGCGGCCAGGGACTCGTCTTCGCGCAGGTCAACGACCAGACCTCGTCGGACCTGCTCATCGCCGAGGCGATCGCGATCCCGATCACGTTCGTCGTGCTGATCTTCATCTTCGGCGGATTGCTCGCTGCGGCCGTCCCCGTCGGCATCGGCATCGTCTCGATCATCCTCACCTTCGCGCTTCTCCGCGTGATCGGATCGCTCACCGACGTCTCCGTGTTCGCGCTGAACCTCACCACCGCACTGGGTCTCGCGCTCGCGATCGACTACACGCTGCTGCTGTTGACGCGCTACAGGGAAGAGGTCGAGCACGGGCTGAGCCGGCCCGACGCGATCGTCCGGACCCTGGCCACCGCCGGGCGGACCGTCGCGTTCTCCGCGGTGACCGTTGCCCTCTCGTTGAGCGCGCTCGTGCTGTTCCCGCAGTACTTTTTGCGATCGTTCGCATTCGCGGGTCTCGGCGTCGTGGTCGTGGCGGCGGTGTCGGCGCTCGTCCTGACCCCGGCCGTGCTCATGCTCCTCGGCGACCGCATCGACGCGTTCGATGCACGCAAGCCGCTCCGGCGTGTGCTGCGGCTGCCGCCGTCGCGTCCCGTCGAGCCCGAGGAGACCTGGTGGTACCGGCTCGTGCAGTGGGTGCTCCGCCACGCCCTGCCGGTCGCCGCGGTGGTCACGGTCTTCCTGCTGGTGCTCGGCGCTCCGTTCCTGTCGATCAAGATGGGATTCCCCGACGACCGGGTGCTACCCGAATCGGCGAGCTCGCACGCCATCCAGCAGGAGATCCGCGAGAACTACGAGGACGATCTGTCCGCCGCGGTCACCGTCGTCGTGCGGGGACCCGTGGACGATCAGACCCTGGCGGCCTACACCCGCGCCCTCTCGGAGGTCGAGGACGTCAACTCGGCGGGCTCGTCGGCCGGCACGTTCGTCCGAGGGGCGCCGGTCGCCCCCGGCAGTCCGGACGACAGCCGGGGTGACGTGCACGTGCTGAACGTCTCCACCGACCGCGACCCGATGAGCGACGGCGGTATCGGCCAGCTCGGTCAACTGCGCGCGGTGGCGCCCCCGGAGGGAACGGAGACGCTGTTCACCGGACTCGCCGCCACCACCGACGACACCGTCGGGTCGATCTATGCGCACCTGCCGTGGGTACTCGGCCTGATCGCGATCGCGACGTTCGTCCTGCTGTTCCTGTTCACCGGCAGCGTCGTGCTGCCCCTGAAGGCGCTGGTCCTCAACGTCCTGTCGCTGTCGGCGACCTTCGGGGCGATGGTCTGGTTCTTCCAGGAGGGGCATCTCGGTGGTTTGGGGACCACCGCCACGGGCACCCTCAACGCGACGATGCCGGTGCTGCTGTTCTGCGTCGCATTCGGCCTGTCGATGGACTACGAGGTGTTCCTGCTGGGACGGATTCGTGAGGAGTGGTTGCGATCGGACCGGACGCGAGCGGCCAGCGACCATGCCGTGGCGATGGGCCTGGCCCGAACCGGTCGGGTCATCACCGCGGCGGCATTGCTGATGAGCATCGTCTTCGCCGCCATCGCGGCGTCGGAGGTCTCGTTCATGCGGATGTTCGGGGTCGGACTCACGCTGGCGGTCCTGATGGACGCGACGCTCATCCGGATGTTCCTCGTCCCCGCGTTCATGCGGCTGGCGGGGCGGGCCAACTGGTGGGCTCCGGGGCCCCTGAGGCGCCTGCACGATCGGATCGGATTGTCCGAGGAGGCACCCGAGATCGGGCACCCCGTCGAGAAGTCGACGGCCGAGACCTCACCGACAAGGGTCTGACACCGAATACGTCATATCGGCAGCCGAATGGCGGCGGCACAGATTCAGGAGCGCAGTGACGACACGACGACGAGCGAGATCACCACGCGGGTCCGGGGAGATCCTCGCAGAGGAGATCATCGAGGCAGCGGGCGAATTGCTGGTGGAGAACGGCGATGACACCGCGATGTCCATCCGCGCGGTCGCCAACCGTGTCGGGGTCACGCCGCCGTCGATCTACCTGCACTTCGCCGACAAGGAGGCGTTGCTCGACGCCGTGTGCGCCCGTTATTTCGAGCGCCTCGACGACGAGATGGCCACCGCATCGGCGGGCGTCGACGACCCGTTCGATCGCGCGCTGAACCAGGGGATGGCCTATGTGCGTTTCGCCGTCGCCAACCCCGTGCTCTACCGCGTGGCGTTCGGCAAGCCCACCTCCGAGGGGCTTCCGTCGAAGGTCGACGAAGTGCTCGCCGCCAGCGCGTACACCCGGTTCGTCGGCACCGTCACCGCGCTGGCCGACGACGGCATGTTCGACCGCGCGGAGGTCGCCGACATCGTTCTCGAGTTCTGGGCCACCGCCCACGGAATCGCCTCGTTGATGCTCGCCAAGCCGGGCCTGCCCTGGGGTGGGGACTTCGCGCGGGCCGAGTCGATGCTCACCGCGATGTGCCTCGGCCGGGCCGCGCTCGGGACCGGCGCGGGTGTCGGTCGGACCACCGTCGGCGACCGGTTGAGGTCGCTGCGCGAACGCGCGAACTGACGAGGGAGCGGGTGTTCGGCGACAGAAGGGTCAAGAGTCGGTAAAGTCGATGTCGACTCGGTCGTCGTGCGTTCTCGTCAGGGAACTCACAGGAACGACCCGACGTTGAGACGGTATACATCCGTACCGATTAAGGAGCGCTTCGTGCGAGAAAGCAGCAATCCGGTGATGCGCGGCGTGGTCCGCGACAATCAGTCCGGGTACGCGGGTTTCGGGGCCGGCATGGCCGGCGCCGGCGCCGCGGCCAATCAATACGGTCAGGCCACTGACCCCTACACCCAGCCGGCACCGCCGACCACTCGTCAGCTCACCATCGACGACGTCGTCACGAAGACCGCGATCACTCTCGGGGTGCTGACCCTGGCCGCGGTCGCCACCTACTTCGCCATCAGCAGCCGCGCGACCGAGTCCGCTCAGGCAGCTCTCGCCACGCCGCTCATGCTGGTCGGTGCCATCGCCGGTCTCGTCCTCGTCCTGGTGGCGAGCTTCGGGCGCAAGCAGGACAACCCGGCCATCGTGCTGGCCTATGCCGCGTTCGAGGGTCTGTTCGTCGGTGCCATCTCGTTCGTGTTCGCGAACTGGGCAGTCGCCGGTGACACCTCCGCCGGTGCCCTGATCGGGCAGGCGGTCCTCGGCACCTTCGGCGTGTTCTTCGGCATGCTGGTCGTGTACAAGGTCGGCGCCATCCGCGTGACGCCGCGTTTCACGCGCATGCTGTTCGCCGGCATGATCGGCGTCCTGGTGCTGATGCTCGGCAACCTGGTCATCGGTCTGTTCACCGGTGAGGCCGGGGTGCTCCGCGACGGCGGCCCGATCGCGATCATCTTCTCGCTGGTCTGCATCGCCCTCGCCGCGTTCAGCTTCCTGCTGGACTTCGACGCCGCGGATCGCCTGATCCGCGCCGGCGCACCCGACCGCGCCGCATGGGGCGTCGCTCTCGGCCTGACCGTCACCCTGGTCTGGCTCTACGTCGAGATCCTGCGACTGCTGACCTACTTCAACTCCGACTAGTCCGTCACACGACAGTGGCCCCGCACCTCTCGGTGCGGGGCCACTGTCGTCTCGAGGGTCCTGTGTGCGACAAAATGTGCCGCCCAGACGCGTTTGCGGGGGGCGACCCGCCGCCGCGGTTCTACCGTTCGGAGATGGTGTTCTTTCTGATTCAGCTGGCGCTGATGATCGTCGGCGCCGTGGTGCACATACTGGTGGACCGATCGGTGCGGCGGCGCACACTCGGCCGCGCAGCCGAGCTCGTGATGCTCTGGATCCTCGTCCCCGGAGGTGCGTTCGGCATTCTCGCGGGCATCGGGCATGTCGGCCCGAACGCCCCCGAGATCGCCGAAGGCATCGGACCGGACTTCATCCCGTCGATGTTCCAGTGGGAACTCGGGTGGAACGACATCGCCGTGGGCGTGCTCGGTGTGCTCTGCTTCCGGGTGGGCAACCGCGGTGGATGGCTCGATGCCGCCGTCTGGGCGCTGGCCATCAGCTACGGCGGGGACCTCGCCGGGCACATCTCGCAGTACTACATCCACGACAACACGGCGACCAACAACGTCTGGGCGATCCCCGCCGAGATCTACATCGTCGGCGTGGTCGTCATCGCCTGGTTCGTCTACCGACGAACAACCCCCCGCAGCGTCGCGATCCAAGGACCCAACGCGGCGAGGGGCGTCGACGAGACGGACACGGTCTCGATCAGCTGAGGTGCTCCAACCGGTTCAGCTGAGGCGCTCGAGCACCATGGCCATACCCTGGCCGCCGCCCACACACATCGATTCGATGCCGAAGGTCTTGTCGTGGGTACGAAGGTTGTTGAGCAGGGTGGTCGTGATGCGGGCGCCGGTCATGCCGAACGGGTGACCGAGGGCGATCGCCCCACCGGATACGTTCAGCTTGTCGTGGTCGATGCCGAGTTCGGCGGCCGAACCGAGGACCTGGACGGCGAACGCCTCGTTGATCTCGACGAGGTCGATGTCCGACAGCGACATCCCCGAGACGCGCAGCACCTTGCGGATCGCCTCGATCGGACCGAGCCCCATGATCTCCGGCGACAGGCCGGTGGCCGCGGTGGCGACGACGCGTGCGAGCGGGGTCAAGCCCAGTTCCTTCGCCTTGGTGTCGCTCATGATGACCAGTGCCGCGGCGCCGTCGTTCAACGGGCAGGCGTTACCCGCGGTGATGGTGCCGTCGGGGCGGAAGACCGGCTTGAGCTGCGAGATCTTCTCGTAGGTCGTGCCGGCGCGCGGACCGTCGTCGGTGGTGACGAGTGAGCCGTCGGGCAGGGTGACCGGGTCGATCTCGCGCTCGAAGAACCCGGACTTGATCGCTGCCTCGGCACGGTTCTGGCTCAGCACGCCCCACCGGTCCTGGTCCTCGCGGGAGATGCCGGTGGACGACGCCACGTTCTCGGCGGTCTGACCCATTGCGATGTACACGTCGGGGACGACGCCGTCCTTGCGCGGGTCGTGCCAGATGCCGGCGTCGCCGGCGGCTGCCTTCTCGGTCCGGGCCATCGCGTCGTCGAACATCGGGTTCTTCGAGTTCGGTGCGCCGTCGGCGCCACCGGAGATCCCGAAGCTCGACACGCTCTCGACGCCACCGGAGATCAGGACGTCGGCCTCACCGGCCTTGATCGCGTGCAGCGCCATCCGGGTGGTCTGCAACGACGACGAGCAGTAGCGGTTCACCGTCACGCCGGGGATGTGGTCGTGACCGAGCTCGACCGCGATCACCCGGGCGATGTTGTAACCGCCCTGGCCGCCGGGCTGGCCGATGCCCCAGTGGATGTCCTCGATCAGGGCAGGGTCGAGTTCGGGCACCTTGGCGAGCGCGGCTTCGACCATCTGACGCGACAGTTCGTCGGGGCGGACGTCTTTGAGGGATCCCTTGGCCGCGCGGCCGATCGGGGAACGGGCATGGGCGACGATGACAGCTTCAGGCATGCCTCAAAACTACCGCACCAAGCATCTGCTTGGTTTCGCGGCCGGGGTGTCCCGAACGGCGCTGGTCAGAGTCGCGTGAACAGCTTCCTGACACGAGTGATGAGCCGTGTTTCTTCGACGGCCTCGGACACCTTGGGCGGCTCGGGCAACGGCGTGGGGCCCCATTCGCCGATCGAGGCGAGGACCTCGGGCACGAGGATGTCGGCGGCCAGCTCGTACCCCGCGGCCGACGGATGGAAGCGGTCGGGCGACAGCATGTGCTCGGGTCGCGCGAGGAACTCTCCGGTCAGCAGGTCGGCCAGCGGTACCGGGCGGCCACCGGCGGCCCGGACCGCCGAGCGTTGCGCGGCGGCCAGCGCGAGTCCCCAGCGCCGCAGCACCGCCCGGAGAGGCTGGGGGATAGCGGTCACCACCCCGAAGTCCGGGCAGGTGCCAACGACCACCTTCGCGCCCCCGTCCACGAGCGCGTGGACCGCCTCACCGAGCCGGCGCGCCGACGGGAGCGGGCTGTTACGGGCGGTGACGTCGTTGGCGCCGACGAGGATGACGGCGACGTCGGGTCGCTCGTGGTGGACGAACATGGCCTCGATCTGCGCCGCGAGCCCTTTCGACGTCGCGCCGACGATGGCCTTGTTGGCGTAGCGGACCACCTGATCGGTCTCCGCGGCCACCCGGCGGGCGATCTGCACACCCGGGGTCTCCTCGGCGGTCTCGGCACCCAGCCCGGCCGCGGTCGAGTCGCCGAACACGACGAGGTACAGGTCGTAGACGGTGTCGCGGGTGAATCGCTCGCTGGTGCCGTCGGGGCGATACACGCCGTCGCCGTCCGGGGCATTGTCGGTGCGGTGCGGTATCACCACCCGGGCCTCGGCTGCCTGACTGTTCAGCAGGTTGTAGGCGGCCCACCCGGCACCGGCCGCGCCCGCGGTCGCTGCCGCCGTGGCGCCGACATCGCGCACGATCCTCCCGGAGGCGATTCCCTTGCGACTCGAACCGGACACGGGTGCCAGTTTAGGGGTTGCGGCTTCGGGCAGCGGCCGGGTGTCGCTGTTCGCGGCCGCTCTGGGACGATGGACGCATGCGCATCGCCAATCACGTCGTCGACCTGGTGGGCAACACCCCGCTGGTCAAGCTGAACTCGGTGACCTCACCCGGATCGGGCCTGGTCGCCGCCAAGGTCGAGTACCTCAATCCCGGTGGTAGCAGCAAGGACCGGATCGCCGTGCGGATGATCGACGCCGCGGAGGCCTCGGGCGAGCTGAAGCCGGGCGGAACCATCGTGGAACCGACGTCGGGCAACACCGGCGTCGGGCTGGCGCTCGTCGCGCAGCAGCGCGGCTACAAGTGCGTCTTCGTCTGCCCCGACAAGGTCGGCGAGGACAAGCGCAACGTCCTGCGCGCCTACGGCGCCGAGGTCGTGGTCTGCCCGACCGCGGTCGAGCCGTCCCACCCGGACAGTTACTACAGCGTCTCCGATCGGCTGGTCACCGAGATCGACGGTGCGTGGAAGCCCAACCAGTACGCCAACCCGGCCGGGCCGCAGAGTCACTACGAGACCACCGGACCCGAGATCTGGGCCGACACCGACGGCAAGGTCACCCACTTCGTGGCGGGCGTCGGCACCGGCGGCACCATCACCGGCACCGGCCGCTACCTCAAGGAGATCTCCGACGGGGCCGTGAAGATCGTCGGCGTCGATCCCGAGGGTTCGGTGTACTCCGGCGGAACCGGGCGGCCGTACCTCGTCGAGGGCGTCGGCGAGGATTTCTGGCCCGATGCCTACGACCCGGCGATCCCCGACGAGATCATCGCGGTCTCCGACGCCGACTCCTTCGACATGACCCGGCGACTGGCCCGCGAAGAGGGACTGCTGGTCGGCGGTTCGTGCGGGATGGCGGTCGTGGCCGCCCTCCAGGTCGCCGAGCGCGAGGGTCCCGACGCGGTGGTCGTCGTCCTGCTGCCCGACGGCGGCCGCGGCTATATGGCGAAGATCTTCAACGACCAGTGGATGAGCAGCTACGGCTTCCTGCGGAGCCCGCTCGACGCCAACACCAAGGAATCGCTCGTGGGGGATGTGTTGCGCGGCAAGACCGGCGCCCTGCCCGACCTCGTCCACACCCACCCGCAGGAGACCCTGCGCGACGCGATCGAGATCCTCCGCGAGTACGGCGTCTCCCAGATGCCGGTCGTCGGCGCCGAGCCGCCCGTGATGGCCGGTGAGGTCGCGGGCGCGGTCACCGAGCGCGACCTGCTCAGCGCGGTCTTCGAAGGTCGCGCCAGTCTCGCCGACCCCGTCTCGGCGCACATGGGGGAGCCGTTCCCGCTCATCGGTTCCGGCGAACCGGTGTCGGCTGCGACCAAGGCGCTGGGCGACTGCGACGCGCTCATGGTCGTCGAAGACGGCAAACCCATCGGCGTGATCACGCGCCACGACCTGCTCGCCTTCGTGTCGAGCCACCCGATCGTCGGATAGGAGCATCACCGTGAGTGAACGACGCAGTGCGGCGGATTCGGTTCGCTGGCAAGGCTTCTCGACCCGCGCCATCCATGCCGGGTACGACCCCGATCCCCAGACGGGTGCGGTGAACGTCCCCATCTACGCGAGTTCGACCTTCGCCCAGGACGGCGTCGGCGGACTGCGCGACGGCTTCGAGTACGCGCGCACCGGCAACCCGACCCGGCGCGCCCTCGAGGCCAACCTCGCCGCGCTCGAGAACGGCACCTACGGAAGGGCTTTCGCCTCCGGTATGGCGGCCACCGATTGCCTGTTGCGGTCGACGCTGCGGCCGGGCGACCATCTGGTGATCCCCAACGACGCCTACGGCGGGACCTTCCGGCTCATCGACAAGGTCTTCAGCCAGTGGGGTATCACCTACTCGGTGGCCCCGGTGTCCGACGTCGCCGCTGTGCGCGACGCCATCCGGCCGGAGACCAAGCTGGTCTGGACCGAGACGCCGACCAACCCGCTGCTCAACGTCGGCGACATCGAGACCCTCGCCGCGGTCGCACACGAGGCCGGCGCGAAGCTCGTGGTGGACAACACCTTTGCCTCGCCGTACCTGCAGCAGCCGCTCGTCATGGGCGCCGACGTCGTACTGCATTCGACGACCAAGTACCTGGGCGGGCACTCGGATGTCGTCGGTGGCGCGCTGGTCACCGACAGCGAGGAGCTCGACGAGGCGTTCGCATTCCTGCAGAACGGCGCGGGAGCGGTACCGGGCCCGTTCGACGGGTTCCTGACCCTGCGCGGGATCAAGACCCTCGGTGTCCGGATGGATCGGCACTGCGACAACGCGGAGAAGGTCGTCGAGTTCCTGAGCGGCCACGACAAGATCGACGCCGTCCTGTACCCGGGTCTGGAGAACCACCCGGGACACGAGGTCGCGGGTAAGCAGATGAAGCGCTACGGCGGCATGGTCTCGGTGTTGGTCAAGGGCGGCCTCGACGAGGCCAAGGAGTTCTGCGCCCGCACCGAGGTGTTCACGCTCGCCGAATCTCTCGGCGGCATCGAGTCGTTGATCGAACACCCCGGTGCGATGACGCACGCCTCGACCGCCGGATCGCTGCTCGAGGTGCCCGCCAACCTGGTCCGCCTCTCGGTGGGTATCGAGGACATCGACGACATCCTCGGCGATCTGGAAAACGCGCTGCGCTGAGCCGGTCGCGCCGTCAGATCCTCGCCTCGAGGAGCAGATTCGACGCGGTCGTCGCCGCGACGTGCGCGCTCGGCAGCCCGGCTGCCCGGAAGGTGTCGAGCAACCGGGCGGGCCCGGCCTGGGCGCCCAGCGACGTCGCGCCATCGGCGATGCTGTGGGGCACACACAGGTACGAACTGCCCGAGTAGAACAGCAGCGCAACGGGATTGGTCAGGTTCTCGGCGAGCGTGTCGTGCGCCAGCGGCTCGACGGCGATCACCTGTCCGCCTGCACGCAGCGACGACCGTGCGTGCTCGAGCGCGCCCACCGGATCGCCGAAGTCGTGCAGTGCGTCGAAGAACACGATCGCGTCGTAGTCGCCGTCGTAGCTGTGCGCCCCGGCGACCTCGAAACGCACCCGGTCGCCGACGCCTGCCGCGGCCGCCGCCGCGGTTGCCCGCCGCACGGACTCCTCATGGCTGTCCACCCCGACGAACGTGGAGTTCGGGAAGGCCTCGGCGAGAAGGATCGTGGGCACTCCGTGTCCGCAACCGACGTCGAGGACGCGGATGCCCTCGGAGAGTCGTTGCTCGAGGCCGTCGATCGCCGGTATCCACTCGCTGAGCAACGACGCGCGGTAGATCGTCCCGTAGAAGCGTTCGACGCCGGAGAACAGCCGGGAGTCGTGTGCGTGCCAGGGCACACCGTCACCGGTCGCGTACGCGTGCGCGAGCTGGTCGACCGAGGCCCAGATCGCCGCGGCGACCTCGAAGCCGGCCACGATCGCAGCCGGGCTGTCGTCGTCGGCGAGCACCATGGCGTGCTCGGCGGGGAGCACGAAGACGTCGGCGCCCGCGTCGCCGCCGTCCTCGAGCAGCACGTACCCGGCGGCGGCCTGCACGCACAACCATTCGTGCACATACCGTTCGGCGAGTCCGCATCGTTCGGCGAGTTCGGCGCTGGTCGCCGACCCGAGCTGCGCCAGTGCCCGCCACAGTCCGAGGCGGTCGCCGAGGTACGTGCTGATCGAGTGGTAAGCGTGTGTGAGGTCGGCACTGACCTGGCCGGCGAAGGCCTCGACCCGGCCGAGGTCGATGGCGGTGGGATCTGTCGTGGTGGTCATGATCATGTCCCTCTGTTCGGTGATGGTCGGGATGTCGGTGCATCCCGAATCGGTGGTTGCCGCACCCTGGATCGGGTGTGGCCTCAGCGTGCGGCGTGGCCCTGTCATGGCGCTGTCATGATTCGGCCGCGGTCGCGGCGCCCCACGCCGGATCGATGACAGTCGCGTGACAGCGGGGCCGCCGACCATCAGCTCATGACAACGACACGAACCGCGACCGCAGCCGCGGACCATGAGCTGCGAGTGACCGATCTGGGTACGGTGCTGTCCGTCTGGGCGCATCCCGACGACGAGACGTACCTCGCGGGCGGAATCATGGCGGCCGTACGCGATCTGGGCGGCCGCGTGGTCTGCGTGACCGCGACGCGAGGCGAGTCCGCCGACGAGAACGCCACCTCCGCAGCACGTTCGGCGCTCGCGGCCACTCGCACCCGCGAACTGTCCGAGGCCTTCGACGTGATGGGGATCGACGAACATCACTGGCTCGACCTGCCCGACGGAGGCCTCGAGGCACTCGATCCGGCGACCCCGGTGGCGCGTATCGCCGCACTGCTCGACGAGGTCCGGCCCGACACCGTCCTCACCTTCGGCCCGGACGGGGTGACCGGTCACCCCGATCACCGCACGGTCAACCGCTGGGTGCTCCGCGCGATTGCCTCCGCGGGTGTCGAACCCAGGGTCCTGCACCCGGTCGCCACCGGACGGGCCGTCGAGTACGACCTCGCCCGCGACTTCGACATGTGGGCGCTCGGCGGTCCGAGGCAGTGCCCGACCGAGAAGGTGGCGCTGCGGCTCCGACTCGCCGGTGCCGAACTCGATCGCAAGGTCGATGCGCTACTGGCGCAGCGATCCCAGACCGAGGATCTGGCCGCGGCGATCGGTCTCGATCGATACCGGACGTGGGTGTCGGTGGAGGCCTACGCTCATCCTGCATAGGACGCGGGCACACCACGGATGGGTTGTCGGAGACCGGGAGGACGGGGATGTCGGTTCAGGAGCCGGACCACCGCATCGGGCCGCCTCCGATCGGCGTCGGGCTGCTGGGTCCGCTCACGCTGCACGTCGACGGCGTCGAGGTGCCGGTCGCCGGGGACCGGCGGCGCGCGCTACTGGCCCTGCTCGCGACGGCCGGACGACACGGGGTGGGTACCGGCCGGCTCGTCGACGAACTCTGGGGCACGGCGGTGCCCAAGGATCCCGTTGCCGCACTGCACAACCTGGTGTCGCGGCTGCGGAATCACCTGGGCCGGCACGCACACCTGCTGGAGCGGCGGCCCGCCGGCTATCGGCTGAGCGAATGCGTCGTCGACAGCGACGTCGTCCGCGAGCTGCTCGCGACCGCCTCCGCCACCGACGACCCGACGTCCCGGGTACGCGTGACCGCCCGAGCGCTCGAGCTGTGGCGCGGAGATCCGCTCGGCGAGTTCACCGGTCTCGCAGATCTCGGTGCCGAGCGAGTCGCGCTCGAGGAGCTCCGCCAGCGCCTCGACGACGCGCACCTCGAAGCGCTGGTGGACGCGGCCGACCCGACCGCCACAGCTTCCGCGACCGCACTTGTCGCTGCGAATCCGTTGCGCGAGAGCGCGACCCGACTGCTGATCCGGGCTCTCGCAGCAGACGGCCGCACCGCGGAGGCGATGTCGGTGGCGTCCGGATTCCGGATGCGCCTGGCCGAGGCGACCGGTCTGGATCCGAGTCCGGCGCTGGGCGCACTCGAACAGTCCGTCGCCGCCGGAGACGCCGCCATCCCGATCTCGACTCGTCTGGCCGGTCCGGCCGCCGGGTCCCCTCGCCCGGCTCCGACGGGCGGACCGATGGTGGGGCGCGAACGCGAGCGTGCCGAGGTGTCCCGGCTCCTGGCCGCTCATCGTCTGGTGACGTTGACCGGGACCGGTGGGGTCGGCAAGACCACACTCGCCCTCGATGTCGCGGCCGACCCCGTGGTCTTCCCGGACCACGCGGTGTACGTCGTCAACCTCGCCGCGGTGGCGCGTGAGGACCGGGTGGCCGCTGCGGTCACCTCGACCCTCGGTCTCGACCTGGACGCGGCCGCCTCGCCGTCGACGGTCGCGCGTCACCTCGGCACCGGCGCGTCGCTGCTGGTCCTCGACAACTGTGAGCATCTGCTGGCCGCGTGCCGGGAACTGGTCGGCGAGATCATCCGATTCGCGCCACGGGTACGGGTCCTGGCGACGTCCCGGGTCGTCCTGCACCTGCCGGCCGAGTACGTCGTCCGTCTGCAACCGCTGCAGGTCCCGTCGCACGCCCCCGGCACCGTCGACGCCGCGTTGCGGCAACCGGCGATCCGCGCGTTCGTGGAGCACGCGGGACGCCGCAACCCGGACTTCGCCGTCACCGAACGGGACCTGCCCGACCTCGTCGACCTCCTCGGCCGGGTCGACGGACTCCCGCTCGGGATCGAACTCGCCGCCCGGCAGGCAGCGGTGATGCCGGTGGCCGAGGTGGTCGGCTTGCTCGGTCGTGCACTGGATCTCGCGACCGGGCCGGCCGGCGGCGGCGCCGCGCGCACCCTCCGGGTCAGCGTGGATGTGTCCTTCCGGCTGCTGTCGGGTCCGGACCAGGCCGTTCTCGCCGCCGTGGCCACCTTTCCCGGTGGCGTCACGGTCCGCACGTTCGAATCCCTCGCCGGACATGTCGGGGGCGTCGACGATCCGCTGGAGACGCTGCACCGGCTCGTCGACAGCTCGCTGCTCGTCGCCGATGCGTCGGAGGGCCGGTACCGCCTGCTCCACCTCATCCGGCACTACCTGCTCGATCACCTCGAGGCGTCGGGCATGCTCGCCGCCGCCGAGGACCGCTTCCTGGAGGAGTGCGTGGCAACGGTTCGCGAGATCGAGGTCGCCTGGCTGGGAAGTGGGGAGCGCGCCGCGAACCGGCGACTCCACGCCGAGATGGACAACGTGCGTTCCGCACGTGATCTTGCCGCCGCACGTGATCGCATCGACGTGCTCGTCGCCATCACGACGTCGCTCTTCCTCGTCGGCATCTGGCGGAACATCCGCGAATTGTGGACCTGGGCAATCGAGATCGCGCAGTCCGAGCGCCTGGACGATCAGGCCGGTCGCGCCGCGGTGCTGTCGGCCGGCGCGGAGGCGGCACGGCTGGTCGGCGAGTTCGACCTCGCGCTCGACCTCGCAGAACGTGCACTGCGTCTCGAGGAGGCGCGACCACCGCGTGACGGTGACCGGATCGACGACCGCCTGCTCGGGGCACATGCCGCCACCGCCGCGGTCGCGCACTTCCGGGGCGACTTCCCGGTCGCCATCCGACACTGGACCTGGTGCGGAGGTCACGAGTCGCTCGGCCCGGCCTATCTGGCCTCGGCCGCGCTGGCGGCCTCCTACGCGGGCGACGCGGAGCATGCGGCGCGGCTCCTGGCCACCGCGCGGACCGAGATCGCCGCCGCGGCCGGGCCGTCGCAGCATGCGTTCCTGGATTATGTGCAGGCCGAGCTCGTCGCGCCGGCCGATCCGGCGTCTGCGCTCGCGCTGTACCGGCGAGCGCACGAGCTGGCCGACGACGTCGGTGCGACGTTCATCGTCGGCATCGCTCGTGTCGGAGCGGCGTCGTGTCTGACGCGGGTCGGTGACACCCCCAGGGCGGCCGAGGCGTACGTCGTCCTCCTCGAGGCCTGGCGCGACAGCGGTCAGCGCACCCAGCTGTGGACCACGGCCCGCAATGCGGTGACCCTTCTGCGCGCGCGAGGGCGTCGTGAGGTCGCCGAACTGCTGGTCAGGGCAGCCGAACTCGACCCTGCGTCGGCGCTCGATCCGTCGTCGGCCGACGCGACGCCGTTCGGAGCCTCCCCATCGGAGGTCCCCGCTCCGGTGGCCGGGCTCGTTCTCGACGCCGACGAGGTGCTCGAGCAGGCGATCGGTGAACTGCGTGCGATCGCGGCCGAGATGACACCATCGGACGCGGATGCCTGAGGTGCGCCGGTGACCGCCCGGCGCACGAGCGGGCGGATACTGGTCCCATGCTGCTGACCGCCGCGGACATCGACAGGGCCACACAGGAACTCTCCGGGGTGATCCGGCGGACGCCGACGATCGCCTCGCGGGTGGTGTCCGAGCGCAGCGGAGCGCAGGTGTGGCTCAAGTGTGAGAACCTGCAGCGCACCGGGTCGTTCAAGCCGCGCGGGGCGTACCTGCGCACCTCCCGGTTGTCGGCGGAGGAACGTGCGCGAGGCGTCGTCGCGGCCAGCGCGGGCAATCACGCACAGGGAGTCGCCTGGGCGGCTTCGGATCTGGGTATCCCCGCACGGGTCTACATGCCGACCGGGGCGGCGCTGCAGAAGATCGCCGCCACGAAGGCCTATGGCGCCGAGGTGGTGCTCGCGGGGTCGACCGTCGACGAGGCGCTCGTCGAGGCGCAGCGTCACGCCGACGCGACGGGTGCGGCGCTGATCCATCCGTTCGATCACCTCGACGTCGTGGCCGGACAGTCGACGGTCGGGGTGGAGATCCTGGAGCAGATACCGGATGTCACCACGATCGTCGTGCCTCTCGGCGGCGGTGGACTGCTGGCCGGTGTCGCCGCCGCGGTGCGTCTGCGTCGTCCGGAGGTGTCGGTGATCGGCGTGCAGGCGGCGCAGGCGGCGGCCTGGCCGGCATCGATCGCCGAAGAGCGGCCCGTGCCCGCGACGTCGATGAACACCATGGCCGACGGCATCGCGGTCGCAACCCCCGGCGCCGTCCCGTTCGCGCACGTCGCCGAGTTCGTGGATCGGGTCGTCACGGTCACCGAGGAAGAACTGAGCACGGCACTGCTGCTGATGCTCGAACGGGCCAAACTCGTGGTCGAGCCCGCGGGTGCGGCGGCGGTCGCGGCCGCCGTCAGCGGACGGCTCGCGCTGTCGGGAACCGTGTGCGTGGTGCTGTCCGGCGGCAACATCGATCCGCTGCTGCTGCGCCATGTCACCACGCACGGCCTGACCGCCGCCGGCCGTTTCCTCACCGTGACGGCCACCGTCTCCGATCGTCCGGGTGGTCTCGTCACGCTCCTCGAGCTGCTCCGCGACCTGGGCGCGAGTGTGCTCGACGTCGTCCATTCGCGCGTCGCCGACGACCTGTATCTCGGCGAGGTGCAGGTGACGGTCAGCGTCGAGACCCGCGGACACGACCACCAGCACGACGTCCGGCGGGCCCTCGCCGATGCGGGGTTCCTGCGGGACTGAACGTGACGGTCGGCGCTAACCTGTCTGGGTGTCTGCCGACGGACCCGCCCTGATCGGTGTGCTGGGCCCGATCGCGGTCGCGTCGTGCCCGGTGGGGGCGGAGAGCCCGGACCGGCTCGTCGGCGTGCCGGGTCTGCGGGCCCGACGCCTGCTCGTGTCGCTCGCCCTCGCCGAGGGGCGCGTGCGCTCGGCGGATCGCCTGATCGACGACGTCTGGGGCGACGATCCGCCGCGTTCTCCGCACAGTGCGCTGCACACCCAGGTGTCCCGGCTGCGCAAGCTCCTGCCCGAGGGTGTTCTCGAGGGCGGTGAACACGGTTATCGGTTGCGCGACAGCCGTACTGACCTCGACGTGGTCGAGAGGTTGCTCGCCGACGGCGACCGGGCCGGGCTCGACCAGGCGCGACAGTGGTGGCGCGGTGTGCCCGGCGACGATCTCGGAGACGGGTCCCCGGTGGTGGCGATGCTGTCCGCACGGATTCGACGTCTCGAGGACGCGCTCGACACCGCGCAGCTGACGGTCGCGCTCACCGCGGGCGACTATTCAACCGCTCGATTCGTCGCCGAAAAGCTCTGCGCCCGAGATCCCTTCGACGAGTCGGCGCATTCTGCCCTGATGCGGGCGCTCGCCGGAGAGGGTCGCGACGCCGAGGCGCTCGTCGTGTTCGACCGGCTCAGACGCCGACTGTCGACCGAGCTGGGCGTGGACCCGGGCCCCGAGGTGGCCCGGGTCCACGCCGAGATCCTCGCTGCGGCACCGCCGGAGACCGGCGCACCACGCTCCGCGCGTGCCGTCGGATTGCGCTCACCCACCACCGAACTCATCGGACGCGTCGCTGACCTCGACACCGTGGCGGGCATGCTCGACACCGGTCGCGTGGTGACCGTGCTCGGTCCGGGTGGGGTCGGCAAGACGAGGGTCGCGACCGAGATCGGGCACCGGCTGCATGAGGCGGGGGTCCCGGTCTACTTCGTGTCGCTCGCCTCGGTGCGGTCCGACGAGGACGTGATCCCGGCGATCGCCGCGACACTCGGGGTCGGTGAGTCCGACCTCTCCGCAACCGGTCGCCCCCGCATGACCCCCGGGGACCTGACCGCACGTCTCGAGGATGTGCTGCGCGAGCGGGCGTCGGTGGTGATCCTCGACAACTGCGAGCAGATCGTCGACGCGTGCGCCCGGATCGTCGGCGAGCTCACCGCCGCGGTACCGGGCCTCCGTGTCCTGTCCACGAGCCGCACGCCGTTGGCCATCGTCGGTGAGCAGGTGCACCAACTGCCCGTCCTGGCGGCTGCGGATGCGGATTCACCTGCGGTGCAGCTGTTCCGGACTCGTGCGAGCGCCGTGCGACCCGACGCCGACCTGCCCACCGACCGCGTCGTCGAACTCTGCCGCCACCTCGACGGACTGCCTCTGGCCATCGAGCTGGCGGCCGCCCGTGTCCGGACGATGACGGTCGAGGAGATCACCGACCGCCTGGGGGAGAAGTTCGCGCTTCTGCGTTCTGCCGATCGCACCTCGCCCGACCGGCACCGCACCCTCTACGCGGTGATCGAGTGGAGTTGGGAACTGCTCGACGACGCGGGCCGGGCGGCGCTGGTGCAGCTGTGCCGCTTTCCCGGGGGGTTCGGCCGGTCGGCCGCCCAAGCGGTGACCGGGGCCGCCGGGGCGGTCCTCGACGACACCCTCGAGAGTCTGACCAACCAGTCGCTGCTCTCGGTGGTCGAAACCGATGGTGCGGCGCGCTTCCGGATGCTGGAGATGGTTCGGGAGTTCGGCGAGACCAGAATGGATGCCGAACTGGCCGTCCTGGTCGAGTCGCGGATGAGTGGCTGGGCAGTGCACTTCGTCACCGGGATGCGCGAGCTGGCGGAGGAGGGGGATCATCTCGCCGGTGCCGGCGGGATGGCGCGCGAGGCCGACAATCTGACCTGGATCCTCCGTTCGGCGTGCGAAACCGCCTCCGTGACACCGACCGACGAGGTCGTCGCGGTGCTCACGACGCTGTATCCGGCACTGGCATACCACTGGACGGTTCGCGGTCTGCACGGGGAGACGCGGGCGTGGGGTGCCCGGGTGTTGATGGCGTTGCCGCGCCCGCCCGAGGCGCCCGACGACGCCGTCCGTGAGAACTGGCAGGCGACCGCCATCGTCGGTGCGGTGCACGGGATGATGACCGGCGAACTCCGGGTGGTCGCCACCGCCAGGTTCATCCTGCGTGGTTTGCATCGCGCCCGTCTGACCTTCGATCGTGCCAGCGAGTTCTTGTCCGCTGTCGCATTGGCGCCAAACGCGATTCGAGGCTACCGACTGATCTGCCTGGCGGCCGGTACCGCGTCCGACGACGAGGTGCGGGCACTGGCGCTGACGATGCGGTCACACCTGCGGGAGAACCGCGGGCTGCTGGGCCCCGCGCTCCGGGACTCGATCGCATCCGGCGAATGGCTCGCCCGCAGTCGCTATGCGCCCTGGTTCCAGGGGATGTGGCAGTCGAGCACCGGGAGTCTGTACGCCCAGCAGGGCCGGTACGCCGCGGCGGCGTCGACGTACCGGGTCGGTATCGACCTGCTGGGTCGCCTGCACGCGGTCGAGGACGTCCGCCAGCTCCAGACCTTCCTGGTGCTCACCCTGCTCGCCGACGGCCGGGTCGCCGAAGCCCGTCGCGAACTCGCGGTCATCACCGACGACTGGGAGCTCGACATCGAGGACCCGCAGGGCAATCCAGAGGTGACCGGGCCGGCACTGCTCTGCGTCGCCGAACTCGCGCTCGTCGACGGTGTGCCCGATGCCGAGGTCGCAGCGGCCTTCGCGCGGGCGGCACGGGTCATGCTGCGGGATCATCCCTTCGGCGTCGCCGACCCGGCGGTGCTGATGGTGGTCAGCGGATGTGTGGCCGGGCTGGTGCGGTGCGGGGATCTCGGGGCGGCGTGGGAACTGGTCCCGCAGATGGTGAAGGGACTCGACGACATGACGTTCGGACCCGGCTGGCAGGACCTTCCGCAGGCCGGCACCGTGGCCGCGGCGTTCACCGTGCTGTACGGGGCGGACCGGGGGCCGGACCCCCTCTGTCGACGCCTTGTCGAGTTGACGCTGAGTCTGCCCGGACGACAGGACTATCCGTCGTTGCAGTGGGCTCGGCACTGGGCGCTGGAGCGACACCGGGACCACGGCGGTGTGGCCCGGCACCCGATCGTGCCGCGCCACACCGCCGTGGACGAACTCGCGGGCGTGATCCGCGATCATGCGTTGCGCATGTAGGCCCGCACCGCGAGGGGGGCGAACACGGCGGTGATCACCGCTGCGCCGATCAGGGCCCACACGACATGGATGCCGGCGTGACCGGAGTTCGTCAGTTCGCGCACCGCCGTGACGAGGTGGCTGACCGGGTTGACGTTGACGAAGCCCTGCAACCAGCCAGGCATGGTGTCGACCGGGACGAAGGCGTTCGACATGAAGGTCAGCGGGAACATGATCATCATCGAAATCCCCTGCACGGCAGATGCTTTGCTCATGAGGCAGCCCATCAGTGCGAAGATCCACGAGACCGCGAAACTGCACACGATGATGAGTGCGGCCGAGGCGATCACGCCGAATACGTCGGGCCGCCAGCCCATCAACACGCCAATCACCACGGTCAGCACGGTTGCGATGGAGTAGCGGATGACATCGGCGAGCAGGGCGCCGGCGAGTGGGCTGATCCGGGCGATCGGTAGGGAACGGAACCGGTCGAAGACACCCTTGTCCATGTCCTCACGCAACTGGGTGCCGGTGACGATCGAGGTCATGATCACGGTCTGCACGAGGATGCCCGGAATGATCACCGGCAGATAGGCTTCCACGTTGCCGCTGATCGCGCCACCGAAGATGTAGGTGAACATCAGCGTGAAGATGATCGGCTGGAATGTCACGTCGAATAGCTGTTCGGGGTTGTGCCGGATCTTCAGCACACCGCGGTAGGCCATGCTGAACGATTGCCGGAACGACTCGGCCAGGCTGATCGAGGTCTTCACCCGGGCGCGTGTGGCGCGGGTCGTGATCGGGGTCGACGGGGGACTGTCGATGGTGGCGGTCATGCGTGGGCCTCCTGTGTGGTGTCGGACGGATGTGTGTCGGATGACTGGTGCCCGGGTGCGTCGGCGTCGGAATCCGTCTGCGCCGGCCTACCGGTGATGGTGAGGAACACCTCGTCGAGACTCGGCTTCTGCACGGTGATCTCCTCGATGCCGATCCCGTTCTCGCGCAGCGCGATCAGCACATCGGGTACGAGATCGGCGGAACTGAGCGGAACCGTCGTCCGCGCCGCCTCCGGGCTCAGCGCGGCCTTCTGCCCGAGGATCGACTCCGCGATCTCGCACACGCGGGGTGCATCAGCACGATCGGTCGCGACGAGTTGGAGGGTGCTGGCACCGATGGAGTGCTTGAGCTCGTCGGCCGTGCCGTCGGCGATGACCCGACCGTGATCGATGACGGCGATGCGGTCGGCCAGCTGATCGGCCTCGTCGAGGTACTGGGTGGTGAGCAGGACCGTCGACCCGCCCGCGACGAGGCGACGGATGGTGTCCCACATCTGGGCACGAGTTCGCGGATCGAGTCCGGTCGTCGGTTCGTCGAGGAACAGCAGCGGCGGGGTGTCGATCAGGCTGGCCGCGAGGTCGAGGCGTCGACGCATGCCGCCGGAGAAGTTCTTCAGCGGCCGGGCCGCGGCGTCGGTGAGGGCGAACTCCTCGAGCAACTCGTCGGCGCGCGAACGTGCCGCAGTCCGTGAGAAGCCCAGCAGGCGGGCGAACAGCACCAGGTTCTGGGTGGCGGTGAGATCCTCGTCGACGGAGGCGTACTGCCCGGTGACGCCGACGAGCGAACGTACCGCGACCGCGTCGTCGACGACGTCGTAGCCGAAGACCCGTGCCGCTCCGGCATCCGGACGCAGGAGGGTGGCCAGCATGCTGACGGTGGTCGTCTTTCCGGCACCGTTGGGTCCCAGGACGCCGTACACCGATCCGGTCGGGACGGTGAGATCGACGCCGTTGACCGCGCGGGTCGAGCCGAAGTGCTTGACGAGTCCGCGCGCCTCGATCGCTAGGTCGGTGCGGGGGGACGGAGCGGGCCCGGCGCCGGGCCGGGGAGTGGTTGTCGTTGTCATGACGACAACTGTGGACCGGGTTCCTGTCGTCGGGCTTGCGTGCGCTTACGTGGTTCTGTCGCGCATCGGACGAAGTGTCCCGCGGAACGCTCGGACACCGTTGTGGCCTGTGGACAGTGCTCACGCTGTGGATTCATGGTGCGGCTGCGAGGGCTGGACGGTTTACGTTGCCCGCCATGGGACGACGCACACATTCCGCCGAGGCGGCCTGGACGCCACAGATCGCGTATCAGGTCCGTCACGAGCTGATGGATCATGTCCACGAGCGACGACGGGTGGTCAACAAGCGGCTGGATGCACTCGAGGCCGAAGCCGGCCAGGTGGCGGAGGTTCTCGATGACGCGGACGACGGCTTGGTGGTGCTCGGTCCGGAAGAGTACGCCGAACGGGAGGTCGCGCTGGAGGAGGTGCACGGACTCTTCGCGCTCGCCGGCTGGTGGTCCGGGCAGCTCGCGGTCACGGTGTTGGAGCTCGCCGATGCTCCCGTGCATTGGATCACGGCTCCCGCAGTCGAGGTGATCACTGGTGTTCGGGACGGCGAATCCGATGTCGCGGGTGCCGTTCTGGACCCCCACGTCCTGTCGACGTTGGGCGATGCCGGCATCGCGTTGTTCGAGAAGTCCGCGGGCCGTCATCGATCACCGGCCGGGCTGTCGGCTTCCGACCACGCCGACGTCGGGATCGACGGCTTGTGCTGGCGGCGCGCAACACTCGGTGAAGAGGATGCACCTCCCGTCGTGGACATGGTCGTGGTGCACGTGTTGACTCACGACCGAAAGCTCCGGCGTGCCGCTTCGATCGACGGTTGCCGCCCGGAGGTCGTCGACGTGGATTCGTTCAGCGTGCCGGTCGATCGGGAGTCCACCGCCGGCGGACGAAACCGGCGATCGGTCCGAGTGCTGACCCGTCTTGCGGAGGAACTCGGCCGGGGCATGCTGACCGTCTCGTCGAACGGAATGACCGACCGGTCATCCGTGGCGATCGCCGTCGTGTCCTGAGGCCTTTGAGCGGTTCACCTGGCCGGTTCGAGATCCGCGAAGTGTTTGAGGGTGTCGGCCTCGATGGTCTTGTACACGGTCGACGACGCCGGACCGGAGAAGGCGGTGACCACACGCGAGGAGGTGGGCAGCTCCAGCGCGAAGGTCCACTTGAGCCGACAGCCCACGTCGGCACGCGAGATCTCGGTCGCCTCGCCGAACCGCCGGATACCCGGGACATTCGCCCTCAGAACCCGGAAACCGTTGCGGTAGTGCCCGTTCTCCGGATCTTCGGTCCAGTCGAAGAAGTCTTCCTCGAGGGTCACATAGCCGGGGCCGAGCACCGCCCGGCGCTGGGTCCCCACACCGTACGGCGGCGGTGACACGAACTCGATCTTCTTGATCGCGCGGCACCAGTCGAGGGTGTGCTGACGGGTGAACTCGGCCCACGCGCGTTCCGGCGTGACCGGCAGGCGGACGTCGATGACATGCCGGACCGGCGCATCGTCGAAGAAGTCGAGATCGAAGGTCTGCAGCTCATGAGAACGTGCCATGGGTCACATTCAAGCACGGGACCCCGACCGGCGCCTCGGGCGCGTCGCGGACCCGGAGGGGCGGGGCGAGGCGGCTGGAAGGTTCATCTGTTCGGATGACATTGTGCGACAACGGTTTTGTCAGACCTCGATGCGACAGTGCGTGCAGATGCGGGACCGCTTCCCAGGTGCCGCACGATAGAGAAGGACCTACGATGACCGACCCCCAGAATCCATATCCCGGCCCCAACCCGGGTCAGCAGCCTCCTTACGGCCAGCCCTACCAGGGACAGCAATACGGGCAACCCCCACAACCCGGGGCACCGCAGTACGGCACTCCCCAGTACGGCACTCCCCAGTACGGTGCTCGACCCCAGCCGTACCCGGCCCCACCTGCCAAGAAGAAGAAGTGGCCTTGGGTCCTGGGGGCCCTCGTGATCCTGCTGATCATCATCCTCGCGGCCACCTCTGGTGGAGGGTCGGACGACACGGACACCACGGCGGATTCGGGTGCTTCATCCGTACCTCAGAATCCCAGTGAGCGAAGAGATTCCGCGACTGACGAGGCCGCGACGCCAGGTCAGCCTACGGAGACCCAGCCACCAGCTGAGCAGGACCTGTCCTCTGAGCAGAAGAACGCCGTGTCGAAGGCAGAAGACTATTTGTCCCTGTCCGGGTTCTCGAAGTCCGGACTAATCAAGCAACTGGAGTTCGAGGGTTACTCAAACGCGGACGCCGTGGTGGCGGTGGACAAGTTGGAGTCTGACGGAGACGTGAACTGGAATGAGCAGGCGGCCAAGAAGGCCGGCGAGTACCAAGCGGTGTCGCCCATGTCACGCCAGGGTCTCGTCCAGCAGCTGGAGTTCGAAGGATTCACGCCGGAACAGGCTGCATACGGGGCGGACAACGCCGAGTCCTGAAGGTAGGTAGTTCGACCACACCTGGGGTAGAACGGTGGGCTCAACCGGTGAACCTCGACTCGACTCCTGGACTTCGATCGAAGTCCATCGGTCGAGTTGAGGTTCGCCGGTCGTCGCGCGTCGGTGTTCTGATCTGAAGGATCCGTGAGCGGCACGGGTGCGTCTAAGTGCCGTGACCACTTTTCCGACCGACCGATTCGGTCTCATCCGGCGAGATACGACCCTGCGGCTCGGGATCAACGACGACGCGGTGACTGCCGCACTACGGCGCGGCGAACTGATTCGTCTCGCCCCGGGGGTCTGCGCGGTCCCGGCCGACACGTCGTCAGCTGAGGATTCCGCCGATCGTATCTACCGACTCAGATCCATCGCGGTGGCTACGTCTGCTCGGGACCGCAATGGGTCGGTCCTGAGTCACGATTCGGCGGCTGCCGTCCACGCGCTCGCGCTGCTCCACCCGGAACGTGAGGTCGTGCACCTCACGAAGACGGAGAAGGTCGGTGGCTTCGGGCATGGCTTGCGCACCGTCCATGCCGGACCGGTGGCGTCCGACGAGATCGTCGACATCGACGGTGTCCGGGTCACGAGTCTCGAGCGGACTGCGGTGGACCTGGCGATGAGCGGTGACTTCGGACAGGCGCTGGTCGTGTTCGACCGTGCTCTCGCTGCCGCCGCCGATGCCGGCACGATGGCGCGTCTTATCCAGTCGCGTCGGCGATGGCGAGGTGCGGGGATCGCCCGGCGTGCATTTCCTCATGCCGACGGGGCGTCGGAGAGTGTGGGGGAGTCGTGGAGTCGGGCACAGATGATCGAGGCCGGGTTCCCGATGCCGCGACTGCAGCACACGTTTCAGACGGACGTCGGACCCGCGCGCACCGACTTCGACTGGGACGGAATACTTGTCGGTGAGTTCGACGGATTGCAGAAGTACGGTCGCCTGCTGCGCCCAGGTGAGACCCCGCGCGATGCCCTCATCCGGGAGAAGCGTCGGGAGGACGCGCTGCGCGCGCAGGGGATCATGGTGATCCGGTGGACGTGGGGAACGCTGGAACGCGGCGAGCTGGCGGATCTGCTCCGGCCGTGGTTGGACAAGCTGACCGCCGCCTGACCGATGAACTTCAACTCGACTCCTGGACTTCGATCGAAGTCCATCGGTCGAGTTGAAGTCTTCCTGTCGAATGTTGCGGATGCCCGGCGTCGAGAAACTCCTCCGAACGGATGACAGTGTGCAGCAACGAATTTGTCGGACGTCGATGTCAATGTGTCCCCAGACGCGGAGCCGCTTCCCAGGAACCGCACATCACGAGAGGCCACGACGATGACCGACCCCCAGAATGCTGGTTCCCACCGTTCCCGCCGCACATCGCCGACCGGATCGCACCCGCCGGCGGCACCTCGTTTGTGGCCGTGGCTGATCGCCGGCGTCACCGGGGTCTGCGGAATCACGTTGGCACTCCTCCCGATTGACGCCCAAGGCGGTTCCCGAGCCGCAATGGCCAGCGCGTCGTCGAGCCAGGTGTCCGGTGTGTCCCTGAATCCGATGTCGACGGCAGGTGCAGAATCGCTCGCGACGTGGGAGCAGACGAGCGCGGTGGCGAAGGCCGAGGAATACTTGTCGCTCATGGCGTTCTCGGAGACGGGTTTGATCGAGCAACTGGAGTACGAGGGATTCTCGACTGCCGACGCCACATACGCGGTGGGTGCGGTCGAGGCCCAGGGTGCCGTCGACTGGAACGAGCAGGCGGTGAAGAAGGCCCGCGACTATCGATCGATGATGGCGTTCTCGCGGCAGGGTCTGATCGAGCAGCTCGAGTACGAGGGTTTCACTTCCGAGCAGGCGGTATACGGCGTCGACAACGCGTAGTCCCAACGCCGGTCACGGCGCCCCAGAAAACACAGAACCCGGGACGACCGTGTCGTCCCGGGCTCTGTTCGAGAATCCGATCAGCCGTGGTAGGGCTCCGCGCTGACCAGCGTCACCTTGATGGTGGCGCCGCTGGGCACGGAGTACTCGCGGGTCTCGCCGACCTTCGCGTCGATGAGGGCGGCTCCGAGGGGCGAGCTGGGGGAGTAAGTCTCCAGTCCGCCCTGGCCGCTCTCCTCGCGGGTGGCGATGAGGAAGGTCTCGGTGTCCTTCTCGTCACCGTCGTAGTAGACGGTCACGACGGAACCGGGCAGTGCGACGCCGGACTGGGTCGGCGCCTCGCCGACCTTGGCGTTGTTCAGCAGTTCTTGCAGCTGGCGGATGCGCGCTTCCTGCTGACCCTGCTCTTCGCGAGCGGCGTGGTAGCCGCCGTTCTCCTTGAGGTCGCCCTCTTCGCGACGCTCGTTGATCTCGGCGGCAATGACCGGACGGTTGGCGATCAACGAGTCGAGTTCGCCCTTGAGGCGGTCGTGCGACTCTTGGGTCAGCCAGGTCACCTGGGTGTCGGTCATCGGTCACTCCTTTGTGTTGTCCGCGCCCCGGGCGACCGTTTACACCAGGGGCATATGGACTGCTATAAATGCAGCAACACGACCCCTTGCGGAGCCGTGTATCTGTCGAGGGTACCAGGTGATGAGACCTATGGCACATCGGTTGTGCCGCGCGACGCCGTCTCGAGTGCGTCCTGATACGTCGGTTCCGCCCGCTTCAGCCATCCCACAACGAAATACGTCAGCGGCATGATGACGATTTCGACGAGCGTCTTCCAGATGAACCCGACGATCGTGTAGTTGAGGAAGTCTCCCCAGGTGGAGATGCCCAGAGCGGTGGCCGCGATCGAGCAGAAGACGAGGGTGTCGGCGAATTCGCCGACAATCGTCGAGCCCAGCAGTCGTGCCCAGAGGTGACGTTCCCCGGCGCGTTCCTTCATTTTGACCAGGACGAAGGAATTGAGGAATTCGCCCACCACATATCCGGCCAATCCGGCGAGCAGGAATTGTGGGACGACTCCGGCGACCGTCTCGAAAGACTCCTGCCCCTCGTAGAAATCGGCGGCCGGAAGATGAATGGTGAGCCAGAAACACAATGATGCGAGGACCAGCACCGCGAATCCGGCCAGGATCGTGCGACGCATCGCCCGGAATCCGTAGACCTCGCTGATCACGTCGCCCAGGACGTAGGCGAGCGGGAACAGGAAGAAGGCGCCGTCGGTCACCAGTCCGTTCATCTGGATGGGACCCAGATCGATGTGGAGCCAGTCGTCGAACAGCACCACTCCCTTGGTCCCGGTGACGTTGCTGATCAGCATGACGCCGACGAACAACGCGACCAGGAGGGGGAAGTAGCGGCTGCCGATCGAGGCGAAGGCGGCGCGCGGCGCCTGCGCTTCGCTGTGTCCGGTCGGGGCGGTCACTGGTCCGCTGGCTTCAGGTAGGCGGGCACGTCGAGTGTGCAGCCGAACACCTCACCGATGACCGGCGGCTTCGACGTCGTGATCTCGGTGCGGACGCCGATGCGTTCCGCGGAGTCGGCGGGGATCAGGATCTCGCGTCGGCCCGTCTCGCCGCCGTCACGGGAACGACCGCGCACCACACAGGCCGCCGGCCGGCTCGGGTCGGAACGTTCGACCGTGAACTGCACGGCGACGGTCGAGTCGTCGAGGATCTCGTATCCGGTGGCCTCGCCGGTCACGTCGGCCGTGGAGAACTTGCTGTAGCCGATGACCGCGAGCGCCACACCCGCCACGACGACCAGAATCGACAAGGCGACGAACCAGCGCCGACGACCTCGGGCGGTTTCCGAATGTTCCGGGTAGGTGGCGCGGGGACCGCTCTGCGGTCGTGCCGTGTCAGGCGTCGCGCGCGGTGTGTCACCGGCGTCTGCGGCGCCCCCGTCCGAACTGTTCACGCGTCAATACCTACCATGGGAGGAGTAGCGATCCGAAGGTGAGGAACTGTGACCGAATCCCACGTCGGCGACCCCAAGTCGGGTGTGTTCCGTCTGATGGCGGTGCACGCACACCCCGACGACGAATCGAGCAAGGGTGCGGCGACGACCGCGAAATATGCGGCCGAGGGCAATGAAGTGCTTGTCGTCACACTCACCGGCGGTGAGCGTGGGGACATCCTGAATCCGGCGATGGACCGGCCGGGCATCAAAGAGCGGATGACCGAGGTCCGTCGCGAGGAGATGGCCAAGGCCGCCGAGGCGCTGGGGGTCCGGCAGACCTGGCTCGGCTTCGTCGACTCCGGGCTTCCCGAGGGGGACCCGCTGCCGCCGCTGCCGGAGGGTTCGTTCGCGACGGTGCCCCTCGACGAGGCCACCGAGGCGCTGGTGCGCGTCGTTCGCGAGTTCCGCCCGCACGTGATCATCACCTACGACGAGCACGGCGGTTACCCGCATCCCGACCACATCCGGTGCCACGAGGTGTCGGTCGCGGCCTACGAGCAGGCCGGCGACCCGGACGCATTCCCCGAGGCCGGCGAGCCGTGGACGGTGTCGAAGCTCTACTACACCCACGGATTCATCCGCGACCGGATGGTGCTGTTCTCCGACGAGTTCGCGCGACACGGCCAGGAGAGTCCGTTCGCCGAGTGGCTCAGCAATTGGGACCCGAGTCGCGGCGACCTCATGGGACGCGTCACGACGCAGGTCGAGTGCTCGAAGTACTTCCCGCAGCGTGACGATGCGCTGCGCGCGCACGCCACACAGATCGACCCGAACGGGGTGTTCTTCGCGGTGCCGCTGGAGTGGCAGCAGCGTCTGTGGCCGACCGAGGAGTTCGAGCTCGCCAAGACCCGGGTCAAGACGGCGCTGCCCGAGACCGATCTGTTCGCCGGGATCGAGGCGTGATGAACAGCACCGTCGTGCACACCGTGATGGTCCTGGCGGAGGAGCCGCAGGGCCCGGAGTTCGGCAAGGCCTCACCGCTGGGTCTGCTGGTCATCTTGCTGCTGCTCGTCGGCACCGCGTTCCTCATCTGGTCGATGAACCGGCAGCTCAAGAAGCTGCCCGCATCCTTCGACACCGAGCACCCCGAAGCCGATCAGGCCTTCGACGAGGGCACCGACTCGCCCGGTCCGGCCGAGTCGACCACCGCGACATCGGACTCGCCCGGGACGCCGGATGCCACGAGCGCCGCCGGCACCGACGAACGGCGGCCCGCCGACACCTGAGTCAGGGCGTAAGAGTGGAGTCATGCGCATCTCCACTCTGATCGGGACGTCAGTCGCGACCGCAGCCGCGGCGGCCATCGGCAGCCTGGTGACCAAACCGGCGGTCGAGACCTGGTACCCGAAGCTTGCGAAACCGTCGTTCGTGCCGCCCGACTGGGCCTTCCCGGTCGCGTGGACCGCGCTGTACGCCGACATGGCCGTGACGTCCGCCGCCACTTTGGACGACCTGGACGAGAAGGGCGATCACGACCAACGACAGAGGTATCTCGCGGCGCTCGGTGCCAACCTCGTGCTCAACGGCGGATGGAGCTGGATCTACTTCGGCCGGGGTGCACTCGGAACCGCGTCGTTCGCGGCGGCGGCGCTCACCGTGAGCAGTGCCGATCTCGCGCGGCGTACCGCACAGAACAACCCGGCAGCAGGTGCCGCGCTGGCGCCTTACCCGGCGTGGTGCGCATTCGCCACCGTGCTCTCGACGAGCACCTGGTGGCTCAATCGTGGCCGGCAGTCAGCGACGGTCTCGTAGGGTCGCGGCGAATCGCTCCATCGCCCAGTCGATCTCGGATTCGGTGACGACGAGCGGCGGCGCGAGCCGCAGTGTCGAGTCGTGGGTGTCCTTTGCCAGCACCCCGCGCTCGGAGAGCCGTCGGCAGAAGTCCTTGCCGGTGCCCAGCGCGGGATCGAGGTCGATGCCCGCCCAGAGTCCGCGGCCACGCACAGCGACCACACCGTTCCCGACATGGTCACGCAGGCGTGCGTGCAGGTATTCACCCAGGTCGGCCGCCCGGCGCTGCCATGTCCCGTCGGACAGCATGTCGACGACGGTGTGGCCGACGGCCGCGGCGAGAGGATTGCCGCCGAAGGTCGATCCGTGTTCACCGGGGTGCAGGACGCCGAGGACGTGACGGTCGGCCACCACCGCCGACACGGGCAGCAGGCCGCCGCCCAGCGCCTTACCCAGCAGGTAGACGTCGGGTTCGACACCCCAGTGCTCCACCGCGAAGGTCCGCCCCGTGCGGCCGAGGCCGGATTGGATCTCATCGGCGATGAGCAGGGCGTTGCGCTCGGTGCAGAGGGCTCGCGCGGCGGGCAGATAGTCGTCGGGAGGTACGACGACGCCGGCCTCGCCCTGGATGGGTTCGAGGAGGACACCCACGGTGTTCTCGTCGATCGCGGCGTCGAGCGCGGCCACGTCGCCGAACGGCACGCGCACGAATCCCGGTGTGTACGGCCCGAATCCGGTGTACGCCGCGGGATCGTCGCTGAACGAGACGATGGTCGTGGTGCGTCCGTGGAAGTTCCCGGCGGCCACGACGATCGTGGCGCGGCCCTCCGGTACGCCCTTGACGTCGTAACCCCATTTGCGGGCGACCTTGATCCCGGACTCCACCGCTTCGGCGCCGGTGTTCATCGGCAGGACCATCTCCTTGCCGCACAGGGAAGCCAGTGCGGCGCAGAAGGGTTCGAGACGATCGGACCGGAAGGCGCGGCTGGTGAGCGTGACCCGCGCGAGCTGATCGAGGGCGGCGGCGACGATGCGGGGATGGCGGTGACCGAAGTTGACCGCCGAATACGCGCCGAGGCAGTCGAGGTGACGGCGACCGTCGACATCGGTGATCCACGCTCCCTCAGCCGTGGCCGCGATCACCGGCAGGGGCGAATAGTTGTGTGCCACATGGGGTTCGAGCGAATCTGCGGTAGATGTGTCGTCCGCGGCACCGGACGGGCCGACGCGGCCGGGTGTGTCGGCTGCAGGGCTCGTCATCGTCATGGATCGAGCGTATCGTCGGGTACTGGTGCAAACAATCGACGTATCTTGCGCATTCGCGCAACAGATCGTCGAACAGGGCCGGAAGGGGAGGCTTCTGTTGCGATCACTGGACGATCTCGACGAGCAGGTACTCGCATGTCTCACCCGGGATGCCCGCGCCACTTACCAGCAGATGGGCGAACAGGTGGGGCTGTCGGCTCCCGCGGTCAAACGACGCGTCGACCGCCTGGTCGCCGACGGCGTCATCCGGGGATTCACCGCCGTCGTCGATCCCCGGGCGATGCAGTGGACCACCGAGGCCTACGTCCTGGTCTACTGCCGCGGCAACATCTCGCCCGAACAACTCGAGGCCGCATGGGAGCCCATCCCCGAAGTCGTGAGCGCCGCGACCGTCACCGGTCAGGCCGACGCCATCCTGCGCGTCATGGCCCGTGACGTGCGGCACCTCGAGCAGGCTCTCGAACGCATCCGGCGCGCGGGCCCGGTCGATCGATCGGAGTCGATCCTCGTGCTCAGCGAGCTGATCGACCGGGGACACCCGTGAAAATCGGGGTGGCGAAACCCTGTGCTACTGTGGTCGCCGTGATCAGCACCGTGCGCGCGTATTGGCGCTTTATCGAGGCTCCGGGTGGGGCCACGATGACGCGTTGAACTGACGCACGCACGACACACCCGGAGCCCAGAGCAGCGACCAGACGGTCGCTGCTCTTGTCATTTGAGCGGGGCTCCGACCACACCTGGGCATGCCTCGCCGCAACATCGACAACGGGCATGACCTCGAAAGGCACACGACGTGACCACCTTGCCGGACCTCCCGATCCGATCCGACGACAACGCCGAATCGACATCCGACCGCCGGATCCGGGCATTCCGTCCGATCCCCTCGCCCGACACCGTCCGCAGCGAACTGCCACTGTCGGCACGACGAGCCGTCGCCGTCCAGCGCGACCGGGACGAGATCGCCGACATCCTCGCCGGACGTGACGACCGCCTGCTCGTCATCGTCGGCCCCTGTTCGGTCCACGACCCGATCGCGGCCATCGACTACGCCCGCCGCCTCGCGCCGCTGGCCGATGCCTACGCCGAGCGTCTCAAGATCGTCATGCGCGTCTACTTCGAGAAGCCGCGCACGACGGTCGGGTGGAAGGGTCTGATCAACGACCCCGGGATGGACAACACCTTCGACGTCGAGCGCGGTCTGCGCACCGCCCGGTCGCTGCTGCTCGACATCATCGACCTCGGTCTGCCCGTCGGCTGCGAGTTCCTCGAGCCGACGAGCCCGCAGTACATCGCGGACGCGGTCGCGTGGGGTGCCATCGGTGCCCGCACCACCGAGTCCCAGGTCCACCGTCAGCTGGCGTCCGGTCTGTCCATGCCGATCGGGTTCAAGAACGGCACCGACGGCAACGTCCAGGTCGCCATCGACGGCGTGAAAGCTGCTGCGGCCGAACACGTCTTCTTCGGAGTCGACGACTTCGGCAACGGCGCCGTGGTGGAGACCGCGGGCAACGAGGACTGCCACATCATCCTGCGCGGGGGAACGCGCGGCCCCAACTTCGACGCGGAGTCGGTGTCGGCGGCGGCCGAGGCGCTCGCCGCGGCAGGGCTGCCGGCCCGGGTCATGATCGACTGCTCGCACGCCAACTCGGGCAAGGACCACGTTCGCCAGGCCGAGGTCGCCACCGAGATCGCCACCCGCCTCCGGGCGGCCCGCGAGGCCGGTGAGCCCTCGACCGTCAGCGGCGTCATGCTGGAGAGCTTCCTCGAGCCCGGCGCGCAGTCGACCGAGGCCACCCCGCTGGTGTACGGCAAGTCCGTCACCGACAAGTGCATGGGCTGGGAGGCCAGCGCTCAGGTCCTGGCGGCGCTCGCGCGGGGCTGATCCCCGAAAGGACCGGGGTTCACACGACGTCGACTTCGGCGGTCGAGTCGGGGATCGTGATGAGCGCTCGACGGTGCAGCGTTCCCCGGGGCGACCGCACGGACGGCGTCACGCGGAACTCGGCCTCCCACCGGTCGGAGTGGATCCGGTTGAGCAGGTATCCGCGCTGTGAGTTGCCGAACCGGACGTGGGGTGAGGCCTCCTTCAGCCGGCGGTCGCCGTCGTCGCTGTCCTCCCCGTCGCCGCCCGAGGTGATCGACGTCGCGGCGAGTTCGACTCCGCGCACCGCTGAGTCATCGGTGTACGAGGTCCGGAGGTCGGTGACCACGCTGCGGTGGATGTCACCGGCGAGGGACACCAGGTTGCGCACGCCGCGGTCGGCGGCGCCGTCGAGTATCCGGGCGCGAGACGCCTCGTAGCCGCTCCAGCCGTCCATGCTGACCGCACGGGTCGATCCGACGGTCCGGGCGAGGTCGGCCATCGGCACCTGCTGGCCGAGCACGTCCCAGCGGTGCCGTGAGGACGCGAAGCCGTCGAGCAACCATCGTTCCTGCGCGGCGCCGAGGATGGTGCGGGACGGGTCCGCGGTGTGCTCGTTCTGCCCGGTGTCGTTGTCCCCGTTGACCTGATCGCTGCGGTGACTACGGGTGTCGAGGAGAGTGAGGTCGACGAGGTCGCCGAAACCCAGCCGCCGGTGCGCGCGCACCACGGTTCCGTTCGGCCGGGCCGTGACCCGGACCGGGGTGTTCTCCCACCACGCGCGCAGGGCGCGGGCCCGGCGCAGCGCGAACGGGACAGGCGGTGTGCCGTCCTCGGGAACCGCTGCGGCCCAGTTGTTGTCCACCTCGTGATCGTCGAAGGTGATCACGAACGGCGCCATCGCGTGAGCGAGTTGCAGGTCCGGGTCGGATTTGTACAGCGCGTACCGTTCCCGGTAGTCGTCGAGGTCGACAGCCTCTCGGGTTGCCGAGAGAGGAAGCGCGGCAGTGGTTCTCGCGCCGCCCTGCGCGGGGGTCGGCTTCTCGTAGATGTAGTCGCCGAGGTGGAGGACCACATCGGGCGCATGTGCGGCCAGGTCGGCGTAGGCATGGTAGTAGCCGTCGGCCCAGTTCTGGCAGGTCGCCACGGCCAGCGTGAGTGTGTCGACGTGCGCGGAAGGTGCTGGTGCCGTGCGGGTTCGTCCGACGGTGGAGATCTCGCCGAGTGCTCGAAACCGGTAGAAATGATCGGCGGCCGGCGCGAGTCCGCGGACGTCGACATGCACGCTGTGTCCCCACTCCGGTGTCGCGTGGACGGTTCCCCGACGCACGATCCGGGTCATCGACTCGTCGGCGGCGACCTCCCAGTCGACCCGGACCGGCCTCGGCTCCATGCCGCCACCCGGCGCGAAGGGGTTGCGCGACAGCCGCGTCCACAGCACGACGCCGTCGGGGAGGGGATCGCCCGACGCGACGCCGAGACCGAACACGCCCGCGGACTGTGCCGGGGTGGGTACTGCCGGTGACCTGCCCCCGAGGACGTCCGGACTGAACGCCAGACCTGCCACCAGCGCCGACCAGCCGAGAAATCGTCGTCGCGATGTGCCCATGGCCTCACCCGACCAGGATCACCTGACCTGGGTTCCACGCCCAGGCGGCGGGGACGTGATGGGAAGGTGAAGTCTGCGACGACCGCCCCACGACGTCCCCGCCGGCCGTCGGCCCCGGTTACGCCGACATACCGCTCTCCCTGCGACGTCGGCGGATTCCGAGTGCGGCGTCGACCGCGAGGAAACCCAGGAGGCTGAGTCCCAGCAGCGGCACGTACCAGCCCACGACCACCGCGACCACGGCGACCGCGACGGCCGCGGGTGAGGACGCCCGGCGCAGCGCACCGCGAGCCGGGGGCCGGCCCACCGCGAGCGCCCCGGAGCGTCGCGGCCGGCGCTGCCACCACATCTGATAGCCGCGGGCGATGAGGATCACCAGCGCCACCGCCAGGAGCAGGAGCGCGAGCTGGCTCACCCAGCCGAACAGGATCCCCATGTGCAGGGCGATACCCCAGGTGGTGAGTTTCGCGGCGAGCGGCCAGTCGGCGAACCGGGATTCGTCCACCACGACACCATTGGCACCGTTCACCGCGATCGAGTCCTGGCCGAACTGCCAGGGTTGCCTCGTCTGCGCGACGGTGAACGCCGTGTCCGCGGTGGCGGGAATCGACACCTCGACCTCGCCGTCGACACCCGCACGTCGCGCGGTCTCGACGACACGGTCGAGCTGCGACACCGTTTCGCCGGACGTCGTCGGCACATCCGGTTCGTGGTCGCCCGGTGCGTTGTGGTCCCCGTGGTCCCCGTGGCCGGCAGGTTCCGACGGCGGCTCGGACAATGCGGTGTCGATGCCGGGGGTCGTCCAGCTCAGGGCGGTGCGAAGGTCGGAGACGTTGTCGCCCGCGTACTTCGACCACGTCAGTCCGGTCGCGGACAGGAAGACGAGTCCCACCGCGATCCACACGCCGATCACCCCGTGCCGGTTACGGGTGCGGGTGCGTCCGGTCGCCGACCGGTCCGCGGTGACCAGCTCAGCGAGGCGCCGCTCGCGCCGAGCGCGGAACGCCGAGATCCACAGGGCGAGACCGCCCAGGGCGATCACCCACAGCCAGGAGGCGGCGAGTTCGCTGTAGATCCGGCCCGGTTCGCCGAGATGGAGATTGCGGTGCAATTCGCTGAGCCAGGTCCGCAGCGGCAACGACGCACTGCTGCCGTAGGACACCAGCTCACCGGTCGAGTCGAGGGTCACCGGGTCGATGAACACGGCCAGGCGCTTCGACGCCCCCAGGTCCGGGTCGTCGAAGAGGACCCGGGTGGTGTCGCCGGTCTCGGTCGCCGGACGTACCGCGGACAGTGTGAGGTCGGGGCGGAGTCGGACCGCCGCGTCGACCTGCTCGGACACCGGACGGGCATCGCCGGTGCTCTCGGTGTGGAGCTGGTCGCGGTAGACGACCTGTTCGACCGACGGGGCGATGGCGTAGAGCCCGCCCGTGATGGCCGCGACGACCAGGAACGGGGCGATGAAGATGCCGGCGTAGAAGTGCAGGCGTCGGAGCAACGGCTGCCAGACGGCCGGTGTGGACCGGCGGACGGGGGCGTCGCCGTCCTGGTTGTCGGCGGGACGGGACAGGTTGGGTAAGGACACGTGTTGGCCTCTCATGCGGAAGACGGCACGCGGAATCGACCACGATCGGGTGGGATGGCAACCGCGCACCGACCGGCCCGTCGGGATGACGGGTCGGCGGAGAATGGATCAGCGCGTGAGGGCTGGGGGGCCGCGGGTGTCGAGTGCGGCGATGGCGCGCAGCCGGGGCCGCGCGTCGTCGTGTGCCGAGAGAGGGACGAGTGCGGTGACGTCGTCGGCGGGTGGGTCGAGGACGGCCCGGATGAGCGCGACGATCGCGGTCAGGATGGTGAGGAGGGCCGGTTCGGCGATTCCGATCGCGGCGGCGGTGAGCAGTGTCGCGATCGCGTGCACGAGCAGCATGGTGTGGCTGGGTGCATGCGTGAGTGCCGCCGCGGCGGTGTGATGGCTCGACGAGGCGTCGAGTGCGGTGAGGGAGGCGTGCGCGAGCAGCTGCCCCGACGCGAGGAGTCCCATCGTGGTGAACCACCCGGGACGACGACGGGACGTCGCGCCGATCGCCCAGCCGAGTGCGGTGCACGCGGCGGTCATGATCAGAAGTGACGTCGTGGCGGGCAAGGACCCGGCCGCGAGGCCGTGCGCCCCCACCGCCGTGCTCGCCGACAGCGCGCCGACGACCCCACCGCGGAGGCGGTGGATGGCGCGCATGTCCGGGTTCACGCGAGGAGCATAGCGATGATCAACCGGCCCAGACCACGCGCGGTCATCGAAAGGGCAGGTCAGCCCAGTACGACGAGCCAGGCGGCGACGTAGTGCAACAGGGCCGCGACCGCGGTGCAGGCGTGGAACACCTCGTGGTGGCCGAAGGTCTCCGGCCACGGATCGGGCCAGCGCACGGCGTAGAGGACGCCGCCGACACTGTAGAAGACGCCACCGATGGCGAGCAGGACCATGACGAGCACGCCGGTCTCGCCCACGAGCGCCGGCGCGACGGCCACGATCACCCAGCCGAGCACGATGTAGAGGGTGACCCCGAGCCAGCGGGGCGCGCCGGGCCACACGATCTTGAGCGCCGCGCCGGCCGTCGCGCCCGCCCAGACGATGCCGAGGACCCACCAGCTGGTCGGCGAGGGAAGACCCAGGGCGCAGAACGGCGTGTAGGTGCCGGCGATGAACAGGAAGATCATCGCGTGATCGGCGCGCTTCATACGGGTCCGGGCGCGTGCGGTCTTCCACGGGATCCGGTGATAGCCCGCGCTGATCGCGAAGAGTCCGAGCACGGTGACCGCGTAGACGGCGCACGGCACGACGGCGACCGGGTCGCCGACCGTCGCGGCGCCGATGACCAGGGCGAGCCCGGCGACGGCTGCGACGTAGGCCGAGTAGTGGTGGATCACTCCGCGCAGGCGTGGGCGGACGTCGGCCGGCGAATTCAGCAACGTGCTCACCGAACCTACGGTACCGTAACTTCACGCATCGGCGGCGTGACCGGCATGCACGGACGGAGTCACCCGGGCCGATGCGGGGGAATCAGCGGGGTGCGTCTCGGCGCGTAAGGTGTCCTGCGTGACACGAGGCCGACACGACGCCGGAACGACGCGACGATGAAGCTGCTGCCGGACCGGCTTCGACGACCCGTACTCTCCGTCTACGAACGCCGGCTCATCCAGCTCCTCGACACCGAGCGCCTGCCGCGGCACGTCGCGATCATCTGCGACGGCAACCGGAGATGGGCGCGCGAGGCCGGGTTCGAGGACGTCAGCCACGGACACCGGGTGGGCGCTCAGCGAATCGCGGACATGCTCGGCTGGTGTGCCGGCCTGGGCATCGAAGCCGTGACCATCTATCTGCTGTCGACGGAGAACCTCAACCGTTCCTCGGACGAGCTGGACGCGCTCCTCGAGATCGTGCCGGACATCGTCGACGAGATCTCCGCGCCCGAGGGCGAGTGGCGGATCCGCATCGTCGGCACCCTGGACTCGCTGCCCGATGCGGTCGCCGGACGGCTGCGGGCGGCCGCCGAGCGCACCGCCGAACGGCGGGGGATGAACGTGAACGTCGCCGTCGGGTACGGCGGACGGCAGGAGATCGTGGACGCGGTGCAAGCGTTGCTCGAGGAGAAGGTGGCGGCGGGGGCGAGCGCGGCCGAGATGGTGGATGCGGTGACCGTGGAGGCGATCGACGCCAACCTCTACACCAAGGGCCAGCCCGACCCCGACCTCGTGATCCGGACGTCCGGGGAGCAGCGGCTGTCGGGATTCCTGTTGTGGCAGAGCGCCTATTCGGAGATCTGGTTCACCGACGCCTACTGGCCGGAGTTCCGCCGGGTGGACTTCCTGCGCGCCCTGCGCGACTACTCGGCGCGGAGTCGGCGGTTCGGCAAGTAGCCAACTGGCGGTGTCGGTCCCGGCCGGGCGGTCAGTGTGCGACGGAGTCGGCGAGCAGGCCGGTCAGTGCGGTGAGATCGGTGCCGAAGGTCGACGCCGCGGGGGTCCCGAAGCCGACCGCCAGTCCGCCGGAGGGCAGCGGATCGGCGTCGGGATGGCGGAACAGGGACTGCCCGGTCACCGCGATCCCGCGTTCGTACGCGCGGTGCACGATCGCCCCCTCGTCGGCATGCGCGACGGGGATCAGCGCGTGAAGGCCCGCGGCGACGCCGGGCACCTCCAGGCCGATCCCGGCCAGGGCTTCCACCAGCGCGTCGCGCCGGGTGCGGTAGGCCTGTCGGCTGCGGCGGATGTGCCGGTCATAGGCGCCGGAGCCGATCAGCTCGGCCAGCGTCAGCTGGTCGACGATACTCGCGTCGGATTCGCGGAATCCCTTGCCGCGCAACACGGATTCGACCAGGTGCGCCGGGGTGGCGAGCCAGCCGGCGCGGACGGCCGGTGACAGGCTCTTGCTCAGCGAACCGGTGTGGACGACGACGTCGGGTCCGAGTGCCTGCAGCGCGCCGACGGGTTCGCGGTCGTAGCGGAACTCGCCGTCGTAGTCGTCCTCGACGATGACGGCGCCCGAGCGCCGCGCCCAGTCGACCACCTGCATCCGCCGGGCCGGCGAGAGGGCGACGCCGGTGGGGAACTGGTGGCTGGGGGTCAGCAGCACCGCGGAGGCCCCGGTGCGCTCGAGCTCGTCGATCACCATGCCGTCGGAATCGATGCGCACCGGCACGACCCGTGCACCACCGCGTTCGAGGGCGTGCCGATGGAAGGGCAGGCCGTGACTCTCGACGGCGATGACTTCGCCGATCACGGTCCGCGCCAACAACTCCAGCGCCGACAGGACCGAGGTGCCGAGGATGACCTGGTCCGGGGTGGTGCGGACCCCCCGCGTGCGGGCGAGGTAGCTCGTGAGCGCGCTCCGCAGCTCGACGCGTCCGCGGGGATGGGCCGGTCCGAAGACCTCGTCCGGGGTTTCGGTGAGGGCGCGGCGGGTGGCGCGAATCCAGTCGTTGCGCGGGAACATCCCGGCACACGGACGCCCCAGCGAGAAGTCGTGGCGCAGTGCGGGCAGCGCGGTGGATGCGCCGGGATCGGGGGCCTCCGGTGGGCGCGCGGCACCCTCGGCGACCCTGGTGGCCGATCCCTGTCGCGCGGTCAGCCATCCCTCCGCGATGAGTTCGGAGTACACCGCCGACACGGTGCCGCGCGCCAGGCCGAGGTCGGCGGCGAGGGACCGGTAGGGCGGCAGTGCGGTGCCCGCCGGCAGACGACTGTCGAGGATCGCCGAGCGCAGCGCCTCGGTGAGGGCCCGGCGCCGTGTGGCACCCCGCCCTCGGGCACCCGCGCCGGGATCGGGCTGCAGATCCAGGAAGAGGTCCGCCCCGAGCCGTTCGGCGACTTCGGCCCACGGATCGGCCACCGTCGAATTGACCCGTTTTTCTGCCATCGGATTGGACCACTTTCTTGAGCTAATTGCGGCCTAGCCTAAACCCGGAACAACGAGATGTCCGTCCTTGAGGAGGAACGAGATGAAGATCGTGGTCGTGGGCGCCAGCGGTGTACTGGGGAGTCGGGTCGCCGACCTTCTCGTCGAGCGTGGGCAGGAGGTGGTGCGCGCAAATCGCGCGAGCGGCGTCGACGCCTACACCGGAACCGGCCTCGCGGCGGCGTTCGACGGTGCCGACGCCGTCGTCGACTGCCTCAGTCTCCTGACGTTGAAGGCCGCGGAGGCGATCGACTTCTTCGAGACCACGGCGACCCATATCGGGCGCGCCGCGACGACCGCGGGCGTCAAACACGTGGTCGTGGTGTCGATCGTCAATGCCGACGTCCCCGCGGTGAATGCCAAATTCGGTTATTACCAGGGAAAGGCGGCCCAGGAAGCGGCCTACGCGAAGGTCGTGGACCCCGCCGCGCTCACCGTCCTCGCCTCGGTGCAGTGGTTCGAACTCGCCGAGCAGATGATGTCGAGGATGAGATTCGGTCCGGTCGCCGCGGTGCCCAGGCTGCGCTGCGCCCCGGCAGCCGTTGCCGACGTGGCCGTGGCCGTTGTCGACGAGGTGACCGCGGGTCCGTCGGGCAAGCGGAAGGTCGAGGTGGGCGGGCCGGTGGAGATGGACCTGGTCGATGTCGCGAAAGCGGTTGCCGCGCAAACCGGATCGCCGCGCTGGGTGCTGGGCGTCCGGTTCGGCGGGCCGGCGATCCGGGGTGGCGGGCTCGTGCCCGCCCATCCGGACGTGGTGACCACGACGACGCTCGACGGGTGGCTGGCCGGTCGTGAGCGCGCCCGGGCCGGAGGCCGGCGATGAGCTCCGACACCCGACCGGCGACGAGAATGTGGATACCGCAGGACAACCCGTCCGTCTACAAGGCTCTCGTCGCACTGCAGCGGGCAGCGTCGGCCGGCGTCGACCCGGAACTGGCCGAACTCATCGTGATCCGGGCGTCGCAACTGAACGGGTGCGCATACTGTCTGCACATGCACACCTCCGATGCCCTCGCCAAGGACATCGACACGCACAAACTGATGCTCATCGCCGCGTGGCGCGAGGCCGGTCCGGCGTTCACCTCCGCCGAGCGGGCCGCGCTCGCACTCACCGAGAGTGTCACGCGGATCGGCGAGTACGGCGTTCCCGACGACGTGTTCGACTCGGTGCGTGCACATTTCGACGCCGCCGAGACCGGTCAGCTGGTCGCCTCGATCGTGATGATCAACGCCTGGAATCGCATCGCACTCGCCGGGGCCTACCCGGCCGGACTCGACGAGCGACGAGCCACGTCGTCAATCAGAGCTTCCGCAGACGCACCCGGTTGATCGAGTGGTCGTGATCCTTGCGGAGCACGAGTGACGCCCGGGGCCGGGTGGGCAGGATGTTCTCGATCAGGTTCGGGCGGTTAATCGAGGTCCACAGATCCCGTGCCGCGGCCGTCGCCTGCTTGTCGGTCAGCGACGCGTACGCGTGGAAATGCGAGTCGGGGTTGGCGAACGAGGTCGTCCGCATCTGCAGGAAGCGGGAGATGTACCAGGACTCGATGTCGTCGATCTTGGCGTCGACGTAGATCGAGAAGTCGAACAGGTCCGACACCATCAGCGTCTCTCCGGTCTGGAGCACGTTGAGGCCCTCGAGGATGAGGATGTCGGGCTGGCGCACATAGTGATAGACGTCGGGCACGATGTCGTAGGCGAGGTGCGAGTACACCGGCGCGGCGACCTCGCGCGCACCCGACTTCACCTCGGTGACGAAGCGGAGCAGCGCCCGGCGATCATACGACTCGGGAAACCCCTTGCGGTGCAGAATGCCCCGGCGCTGCATCTCGTCGGTGCGGAGCAGGAAACCGTCGGTGGTGACCAGGTCGACCTTGGGGTGTGACTCCCATCGGGCGAGGAGGGCGGCGAGCACACGTGCCGTCGTCGACTTCCCGACCGCGACGCTGCCGGCGATCCCGATGACGAAGGGCACCTGACGGTTGGTCTGCCGCTCGCCGAGGAAGGTGGAGGTCGCGGCGAACAACCGTTGCCGCGCAGCGACTTGCAGGTGGATCAGACGCGACAGCGGCAGATAGACATCGGCGACCTCGTCCAGGTCGATCTGCTCACCGAGGCCGACGAGTTCGGCCAGCTCGTCCTCGTTGAGGACCAGGGGCATGGACTCGCGGAGTTCACGCCACTGCCTCCGGTCGAGTTCCAGGTAGAGACTCGGATCCCGATCGGTGGCGTTGCGGGCCATCAGGGCAGCTCCGCCGATGTCGGATCCGCCGCTCCCGGAGTGATCATGCGTACAGCTTAGGGCGGCGTGGAACGGCGTCGATCGGTAGCCTGCCGATATGCCGTCCTCGCCCGTCGCCGACGCCGCCACCACCCCCGACCCGCTGGTGACCGAGTACCTCCGACTCGGGCTCGGCTTCGACCGCCTCGAACGGGGCTTCGTCGACGCCTACACCGGCGATCCGGCACTGAAAGCAGAGGTAGAGAACGGGCCTGCACCCGATCCCGTCCGGCTCGCCGAACGTGCGCGCGGCCTGCTCGCCGACCTGCCCGGGACACTCGACGCGGCGCGCGCCGAGTTCGTCGGCGCCCATCTGCGCGCCCTGGAATGCTCGGCCCGCAAGTTCGCCGGCGACGAAGTCGGATTCGTCGACGAGGTCCGCGCCTACTTCGACGTCGACATCGAGATGGCCGACCCGGACCGATATCGGCAAGCGCACGCCGACCTGGCGCAGGCGCTCGGTGTCCCGGGCGCGACGGGTGACGAACTCCGTAACGCCTACGCCGCGCACCGGCGCGTCGACGAGGTCCCGCCGGAGCTGGTCGACGAATGCGTCCGCACGTTCAGCGGTGCGCTCCGCGAACGAGTTCGATCGGCATATCCGTTGCCGGACAACGAGATCGTCGAGTTCGAGGTCGTGACCGACAAGCCGTGGTCGGGATTCAACTACTACCTCGGGAACTACCGCTCACGCGTGGCCATCAACGCCGACCTCACGCAGTACATGTCCTCCCTGCCGGCCCTCATCGCACACGAGGCCTACCCCGGACATCACACCGAACACTGCCGCAAGGAACAGCTGCTCGTCGGCGCCGGGCAGTCCGAGCAGTCGATCTTCCTGGTCAACACCCCGCAGTGCCTGATGGCCGAGGGCCTCGCCGACCACGCCCTCGCCGCGATCGTCGGTCCCGACTGGCAGTCGTGGGCCCAGGAGATCTACGCCGACCTCGGGCTCCGCTTCGACGCCGAGCGCGCGATGAGCGTCGGACGTGCCACCGCCGGACTCCTGCCCGTCCGCCAGGACGCCGCGCTCATGCTGCACGACCGCCACGCCGACGCCGACGCCGTCGCCGAACACCTCCGGCGCTGGCTCCTCGCCCCCGAGGAACGGGCCCGGCAGATGCTGCGATTCCTCACCTCACCGCTGTGGCGCGCGTACATCAGCACCTACGTCGAGGGCTATCGGTTGCTCGAGCAGTGGCTGGACTCGGCCGCCGACCGCGCGGCCGCCTTCGGACGCCTGCTCGACGAGCCACTCATCCCGGCGAGCCTGCGTCGCGAACTCGGTGCCTAGAATCGGGGCATGACCGCGAACCCGTCATCCGTGAACTCGATGTCCCTGGCCGAGCTCGACCCCGACGTCGCCGCCGCCATGAACGGTGAACTCAGCCGCCAGCGAGACACCCTCGAGATGATCGCCTCGGAGAACTTCGTGCCGCGCGCGGTCCTGCAGGCCCAGGGCAGCGTGCTCACCAACAAGTACGCCGAGGGATATCCGGGACGCCGCTACTACGGCGGTTGCGAGTACGTCGACGTCGTCGAGGACATCGCCCGCAACCGGGCGAAGGAACTGTTCGGCGCCGACTTCGCGAATGTGCAACCACACTCGGGTGCCCAGGCCAACGCCGCCGTCCTGCAGGCCCTGATGGAGCCGGGGGAGACCATGCTCGGTCTCGACCTCGCCCACGGCGGTCACCTCACCCACGGCATGCGCCTGAACTTCTCCGGCAAGCTCTACGAGAACGCCTTCTACGGCGTGAGCAAGGAAGACTTCCGCATCGACATGGACGAGGTGCGCAAGATCGCCCTCGACGTGAAGCCGAAGGTCATCGTGGCCGGCTGGTCGGCCTACCCCCGCACCCTCGACTTCGAGGCCTTCCGCGCCATCGCCGACGAGGTCGGCGCCCACCTCTGGGTCGACATGGCGCACTTCGCTGGTCTCGTCGCCGCCGGACTGCATCCGTCGCCGGTGCCGCACGCCGACGTCGTGTCCTCGACCGTGCACAAGACGCTCGGCGGACCGCGCTCGGGGATCATCCTCGCCAAGCAGGAGTGGGCGAAGAAGCTGAACTCGGCGGTGTTCCCCGGTCAGCAGGGCGGCCCGCTGATGCATGCGATCGCAGGCAAGGCCGTGGCCCTCAAGATCGCCGGCACCGAGGAGTTCGCCGAGCGCCAGCGCCGCACCCTGTCCGGGGCGAGGATCCTCGCGGAGCGTCTCACCGGATCCGACGTGGCCGAGGCCGGCGTCTCGGTCCTCACCGGCGGCACCGACGTCCACCTCGTGCTCGTCGACCTGCGGAACAGCGCCCTCGACGGTCAGCAGGCCGAGGACCTGCTCCACCAGGTCGGCATCACCGTCAACCGCAACGCCGTGCCGTTCGACCCCCGCCCGCCGATGGTCACCTCGGGTCTGCGCATCGGCACCCCTGCGCTGGCCACCCGCGGCTTCGGCGATGAACAGTTCGCCGAGGTCGCCGACATCATCGCCGGTGCGCTCGCCGCCGGCGACGCCGCCGATGTCTCGGCGCTGCGCGGGCGTGTGTCCAAGCTCGCTCTCGACTTCCCGCTCTACGAGGGTCTCGAGGAGTGGGGCCTCATGAGCCGGATCTGACCTGGATTGCCCGGCCGGGCCCGGCGTCCGTATCCTTTCAGCGATGAACGCCCTCACTGAAGACGACCTGATCATCGCGCTCGAGAAGGCTCTTCCCGAGATCGCCGAAGACCACCAGTCGGCCGCGAGTCCGTGGAATCCGCACGACTGGGTGCCGTGGGACGACGGACGCAACTTCGGGTTCCTCGGCGGGAAGGACTTCGACCCGTCCGAGGCCTTCCTGTCCGACGAGGCACGTGCGGGGCTGCTCGCCCTCCTGCTGACCAAGGACAACCTGCCGTCGTATCACCGGGTGCTGGCCAAACACTTCCCGGCCTTCTCCGACTGGCGGCAGCTCGTGGGCGTGTGGACCGCCGAGGACAACCGCCATGCCATCGTGCTGCGTGACTACCTCGTCGTCCGGCGCGCGATCGATCCGGTGGACGCCGAGGAGCGTCGCCGCATCCATGTGACCCAGGGCTACCGCCAGGTCCCGGAGCAGATCGACCCGCTCGGTCCGCTCGACGTGCTCGCGTTGATGGCCGTGCACGAGAACCAGTGTGTGCATTTCGTCAAGCGGCTGTCGGCGGTCGCCGGTGACGACGCGCTCGTCGAGATCCTCACGAGGATCGCGGCCGACGACCAGGGACAGGCCACCACCTTCGGGGCGTTCCTCAACGCCGGGATCGTCGCCGACCAGGACGCCACCGTCCTCGCGATCGACAGCGCGCTGGCGCTCGACGAGCCCATCGGCCACGACATCGCCGACTTCGACGCCGAGCGCGCACTCATCGCCGACTACGAGAACGACGAGGTGAAAGCGGCCATCGCAACGACCCTGGCCGACGCGGTCAGGCTCGACACCGTCTCGGGTCTCGGTGACGAGGCTCAGGCCGCGCGCACCCGGATCCTCGCGCGCGCCGGACGCTGACCCGCCCACCGCGAGGGCGTCGCGACCGTGAACACGGCGCCACCGGGACGACGAAAGTCCTGGTGGCGCCGTGTTGCGTCTCCACTCCAGACGATACGGCGGTTTACCCATAATTCACGCCGACACACCTGATTCCGGCGCGCCGCCACGGATTTTCGCGCGTACGTTGGCCAGTGACGGACCGCGGGGAAGCGGTTCGTTCGGGAGGTTCACATCGTGGTTTGTGCGAGCAACGCGAGGGGGCCGGCCCCGGTCCTCGTCCACCTCGGCTGACGCCGGGACATCGGACAACTGGACCGCCGGTCGACCAACACCGGTTTGTGCGGGTGCCGCACGAACGTAGGAGCCCCACGTGACCACACGCACCTACGTCCTCGATACCTCCGTGCTGCTGTCCGATCCCTGGGCGGTCATGCGCTTCGCCGAACACCACGTGGTGTTGCCACTGGTGGTCATCAGCGAACTCGAGGGCAAACGTCACCACCACGAACTCGGTTGGTTCGCGCGTGAGGCGTTGCGCATGCTCGACGACATGCGGCTCGAACACGGACGACTCGATCTGCCGCTCGAGATCGGCGACGACGGCGGCACCCTCCAGGTGGAGCTCAACCACACCGACCCCGCGGTACTGCCCGCCGGATTCCGCACCGACTCCAATGACTCCCGCATCCTCGCCTGCGCCCTCAACCTGCGTGCCGAGGGCAAGGACGTGACGCTGGTGTCCAAGGACACGCCGTTGCGTGTGAAGGCCGGCGCGGTGGGGCTGGCCGCAGACGAATACCACGCCCAGGACGTCGTCGTCTCGGGGTGGACGGGGATGACCGAGCTCGATGTCGAGACCGCTGCGATCAACACGCTGTTCGCCGAGGGTGTCGTCGACATCGACGATGCCCGGGAGCTCCCGTGTCACACGGGGATCCGGTTGCTCAGCGCCACGTCGAGTGCGCTCGGTCGCGTGAACTCGGACAAGCGGGTGCAGTTGGTACGCGGTGACCGGGAGGCGTTCGGGCTCCACGGACGGTCGGCAGAACAGCGCGTCGCTCTCGATCTGCTCCTCGACGACAGCGTCGGGATCGTGTCGCTCGGCGGCAAGGCGGGGACCGGAAAGTCGGCGCTGGCGCTCTGTGCGGGACTCGAAGCGGTCCTGGAGAGGCGTACCCAGCGCAAGGTGGTCGTGTTCCGTCCGCTGTACGCGGTCGGCGGGCAGCAGCTGGGCTACCTGCCGGGTAGTGAGTCGGACAAGATGGGCCCGTGGGCGCAGGCGGTTTTCGACACCCTCGAAGGGCTCGCGTCCCCGGAGGTCATCGACGAGGTCTTGAGCCGCGGGATGTTGGAGGTGCTCCCTCTGACGCACATCCGCGGACGGTCCCTGCACGACTCATTCGTCATCGTCGACGAGGCGCAGTCCCTCGAACGCAACGTGCTGCTGACCGTTCTCTCGCGATTGGGGTCGGGATCGCGAGTGGTCCTGACGCACGACGTCGCCCAACGCGACAACCTCCGGGTGGGCCGGCACGACGGTGTCGCCGCGGTCATCGAGAAGCTGAAGGGCCACCCGCTCTTCGCGCACATCACGCTCACCCGTAGCGAACGGTCGCCGATCGCCGCCCTCGTGACCGAGATGCTCGAGGAGTTCGCGCCCCAGTAGGTCGGCACTCGTCCAGGTATCGGTAATTCTGCGGTGCACCAGATCTCGCCGGATACGCGAAGGCCGCGTCGCTCACCCGAGAGGGGGAGTCGACGCGGCCTTCGGTGTCGGATCAGGCGGTCGGCGGTTCGATCGGGGTGAAGTCGCGGAGCGAATTCAGGAGGTCGACGATGGCGGTGAGCAGTTCGACGTTCTCCAAGGATGTCATTGTTCTCCCTTTTATCGAATGGCTATCCGGTCGACGAGCGCCTTGATCCGGCACTGTCATTTGCGACACTAATGATTTGCTGACAAACGCGCAAACAAAGATCGCGGAATTTTCGGGTCTTTTGCTTAATGGTTTCGTGAAACGTCTATTGCCCTGCATCGCGAAATATGACAATCACCTGTTTTCGTATCGGGAAATCCGGGGCGACACCGCCGGATCCCGGTGTGTCGCCGGGGCCGGCCGACACCCGATCCGAACCGCACCGTGACCAGGACGTGACTCACGCACTCTTGCGCGCTGTCACACTGATGTGGTGCAGAAGTTACTGATGAGGCAATTGAGACTGCTGGGACTACTGGTGATCGCGGTACTCGCCGCGACTGTCGGCGGTGCAGGCCAGGCGCTCGCCGCCCCAGAGACGACTACACCGGAGACACCCCCGCCGGGTGCGGGGGCGGCGCCGGGCTCGGGAATCCCTCTTCTCGACGGAATTCTCGATCAGCTGGCAGGCGGGACGGGCTCGGCCGACGGGACCGATGGCTCCGGGACGGCCGGGCCGACGAGCCAGATGATCGTCGTGACGGCGCCGAGGGCATCCGACACCACCGCCACCCTGACGGCTTTCGACCGGGGCGCCGACGGCAGCTGGAAACCGGTCATCGGTCCGACGAAAGCGTTCCTCGGATCGTTGGGTATGGGCGAGCCGAAGGACAACGTCCACCGGACGCCGCAGGGCACCTTCCCGCTCGACCAGGCTTTCGGTCGCGCCGCGAACCCCGGGACCAAGATGCCCTACCTGAAGGTCGACCAGCAGGACTGGTGGGACTCGAACATGAAGTCGCCCACCTACAACACCCACGTGCGGCAGCCGCAGAGCCCTGGTGGCGACAGCGAGAACCTGTACAACTCCGGGCCGGTCTACGACTACGCGGTCAACATCGCGCACAACCCGCAACGGACCCCGGGCCGGGCCTCGGCGATGTTCCTGCACGTCACCAACGGTGAGCCGACCATGGGCTGCGTCGCGATCGACCGTGAACTGATGAAGCAGATCCTCGTGTGGCTCGACCCGGCGAAGAACCCCAAGATCACCATCGGCGTTAACCAGGGGGCACCCGCGGGCGAGGCGCCCGGAGCGACCCCTCAGACCGCTCCGGGCACGACGCCGCCGGGGACGACACCACCCGCTACGTCGGGTGTCCCGGGTGCCGATGTCCTGACCGGCCTGCTCTCGCAGCTCGTCGGTGTGGTTCCCGCGCTCTTCGGACTCGGCGGTCAGGCGGGCTGACCTGCTCGTCGAGCCGTGACTACGAACTCGAGAGGATTGCCCGGGCGCATCGGCACCCGGGGCACCACGTGGCCCCGGAGCCGATGTCCCAGCCGTTCACCCGGGCGAGGTTGTCCAGATCGGACCGGCGCAGGGGAGCGCGGACGGTGAATCTCCGTCCGCAGCTGTCGCAGTCACGGTCGACGGGCGGCCGTTCGGTTTCCACGGGTGCGGAAACAACTGTCATCGCGAAGCCTTCTGTGTAGATCTTTCGGTCAGTTGATCGTTCTGTCGCTTGACCGGGTGTCGGGTCGCTCGTCCCAGGGGCCTCCCCTCTCCTCGGACGAGCGACCATTCCAGTGTCGGAAGATGTGATGCAGATCTCAAGGGCCGAATGACACACAGTTCGGCGGTGGTCCCGCCGAAGCGGTGTCACCGGTCGTGCGGAACAATCAGAACCGGGCACCGGGCCCGCTGGAGAACGGCGAGCGTCGTCGACCCCACCAGCATGCGGTCGAAGCCACCGCGGCCGCGGGCCCCGACCACCACCAGTTGCGCGGCCTGCGCGTGATCGAGCAATGCCCGCGCCGGGCGATCCCGCACGATCGCACATCGGACCCGGACCGCCGGATGGTCGTGGCGCAGCCCGGTGAGCTCGTCGTCGAGCCACGTCGCCACGGTGGCGCGTAGGGCCCGCCAGGCGAGCCCGTGCTCGGGGGAGGGCGCTGTCGGATCGACATCGGACCCGTCGGAGTCGCGCCAGGCATGGACGACCGTGACGGGGACGCCGCGAACCGCCGCCTGCCCGAAGGCGGACGTCGCCGCGAGGCGGCTCGCGGGTGACCCGTCCACCCCGACCACCACCGCGGCCGACGTCCGCTCCGGCGGGGTCGAACCCGGGTCGCGGATCACGGTCAACGGGCACCGGGAGTGCTCGGCGAGTGCGAGAGCGACCGACCCCAGTGCCACGCGGTCGCCCGCGCGATGGCCTCGATTGCCGACGACCAGCACCCTCGCCGCCGACGAGGCCTCGAGCAGAGTGGGTATCGGAGGTGCGCATTCCACCCGCGTCGCGATCCGGACGGGCGACTCCGCAGCCGCACCGCTCGACTCCCTGATCGCACGGTTCGATTCGGACAAGGCCCGCTCGGCCCGCCTTCGCAACGGATCGAGCGAGTGCGGGCTCTCGGCGACGAGGCCGGCCGACGGACAGGCGGCGGAGATGAGTTCGACCGGCGAATGGTGCAACAGGGCATCGCGAGCGGCCCAGCACGCCGCCGCCCGGGCGGTGGCCGAACCGTCGATCCCGACGATCGTGGACGCAGTCAACGCGGCTGCCCCCTCCGCAGGTCGCACACCGGTGACCCCATGGGGTCCATTCACTGAGTACACACCCGGGGTGATGTGTCGCACATGCGCCAAAGATCCCGCACATCGAGGACCAAGGACCCATGCGCGGCGTGGTTCAGCGGCGTCGTTCGCGATTCGCGGACTTCGCCGCATACACCGCCGCCTGGGTCCGCCGTTCCATCCCGAGTTTGCCGAGCAGTCGCGAGACGTAGTTCTTGACCGTCTTCTCGGCGAGGTGCATCCGCGCGGCGATCTGTCGGTTCGTCAGACCCTCCCCGAGCAGGGCGAGGAGCGTACGGTCCTGCTCGCTGAGGCCGTCGTGGGGCGGTTCTTCGGCATCCTGCCGGGCGCGCAGTCGATCCATCAGCGCCGCGGCGGCGCGGTTGTCCAGCAGGGACCGCCCTGCTCCGACCTCGGCGATCGCTCGCGCGAGTTCCATTCCGGTGATGTCCTTGATGACGTATCCGCTGGCGCCGGCCAGGATGGCGTCCATCATCGCCTCGTCGTCGGTCAGGGAGGTCAGCATCAGGCAGTGCAGGCCGTCGACACTGCTCAACAGCTCCCGGCACAGCTCGATGCCGCTGCCGTCGGGGAGTCGGACGTCGAGCACGGCGACATCCGGTCGTACCGCCGGTACCCGGGCCAGCGCCTGCGCGACGGTGGCGGCCTCGCCGACCACCTCGAGATCGGGGTCGGACTCGAGCAATTCGACGAGACCCCGTCGGACGATTTCATGGTCGTCGACCAGGAAGACCCTGATCATGCCGTCTCCCTCCGGCATCGGACACCTGCATCGAATTGTAAGACTTTCCGATCGCATTTCGTAAATGTCCGCACGCCTAACTAATCGAGAAGATTCTCGTCGCATGGTGCGTGCGAGCGCGACGTTGGACCGAAGTTGCGCGGTGGAATTCGTGCCTGACTATGATCCGAGAGATGGCTTCCGAATTCTCGGAACTCGACCCGAGATCGCTCGAATTGCAGAAAGCGCTGTCGCAGATGCGTTTGCGCGAGCTGCTCGACGAGGTCGCCGACCGGGTCGGCCAGATCGCCGACGTGCGTGATCAGACCGATGGACTCCTTCAGGCGATGCTCGTCGTCAGTTCCGGACTCGATCTGGAAACCACACTCGAATCGATCGTGGCGTCGGCGATCCGGCTGGTCGACGCGGAGTACGGCGCACTCGGCGTCCTCGGGCGCGGGCACCACCTGTCTGCCTTTCTGTCGCAGGGCATCGACGACGAGACCCGCGTGCGCATCGGAAGGCTGCCGACCGGCGGCGGCGTCCTCGGACTGCTCATCGACCGACCCGAACTGCTGCGCCTTCCCGACCTCTCCGAGCATCCCGAATCCGTGGGGTTCCCTCCGAACCACCCGCCGATGACGAGTTTCCTGGGTACACCCATCCGGGTCCGTGACGAGATCTTCGGCAATCTCTATCTGACGGAGAAAAGGAACGGCGGCGTCTTCACCGAGGACGACGAGGTGGTGATCCAGGCTCTGGCGTCCGCGGCCGGGATCGCGATCGACAACGCCCGCCTCTACGAGCAGGCGCAGAACCAGCTGGCCTGGATCGAGGCCAACCGCGATGTGATGACCGAGCTGCTGACCGGCGCCGATCACCAGGACGTTCTCGAGGAGATTGCTCGCAAGGTGCTGAGCCTCGCCGAGGCCGACCTCGTCTTCATCGCCGAGCCCCACGACACCGAGGAGCCCGTCGAGTCGATCGACGAACTCGTGATCACCGTGGCCGAGGGCACCGAGGGCCACGTCTTCCGCGGCCAGAGCATCCCCATCGTCGGGTCGACGTCGGGGACCGCATTCGTCCAGCGACGCCCCGTTCTGCGTGAGCACCTGGAATACGACATCGGCGATTCGTCGACGCGCTTCGGGCCGGTGATGGCCGCGCCGCTGCGCACGGTCGACTCCACCCGGGGCGTGCTGATCGCCATGCGGGCCGAGGGGCGAGAGCCCTTCACGCGGGACCTCCTGGAGCTCAGCGCGGACTTCGCCGACCAGGCCGCTCTGGCCATGCAGCTGGCCACTGCCACGCTGCAGACCCATCAGATGCGTGTCCTCGAAGATCGCGAGCGGATCGCCCGTGACCTCCACGATCACGTGATCCAGCGGATCTTCGCCGAAGGACTCAGTCTGCAGGCGACGCTGCAGCGCACCCATTCACCCGATGTCCGTTCGCGCCTCACCCACTCCATCAACAATCTGCAGGACATCGTCCAGGAGGTTCGGACGACCATCTTCGATCTGCAGGCCGAGGACATGATGATCACCCGGCTGCGGCAGCGCGTGCAGGAGGCCATCGACCAGCAGATCGACGATCTGCCGATTCAGGTACACGTCCGGACGTCGGGCCCGCTGTCGGTGGTGGCGCCGCCGCTGGCCGAGCACGTCGTCGCGGTCACGCGGGAAGCGGTGAGCAACGTCGTCAAGCATGCCCGGGCCACGACCGTGACGGTGTCGCTCGCGATTGCCGACGAACTCGTCGTCGAGGTCGTCGACGACGGCATCGGGCTGCCGGCCGATGTGACGCCGAGCGGCCTCCGCAATCTCGCCCTCCGGGCCGAGAAGCTCGGTGGTTCGTTCACGCTGACCACGCCACCGAACGGCCGTGGTCTGGCACTGCGCTGGTCGGCGCCCCTCTAGGGTGCGTCGGCGTCGGCCGGCAGCCGCCAGGCCGATGTGCGCTCGGACAGCCATGCCACCGAGTGCAGTCCGGTCAGCACCCCGAACAGGACGAGAAGCCAGACCGACAATCCGATGAGTGCGCACACGGTGAATGCGGCGAGCAGTGCGACGAGAACGGATGTGAGAGTGATGACGGTCCCCCTGTCGGAGCGGATTCCTCCGGCGGCGTGCGGAGAAGTGGACCCCCACACCATCCACCGACGGCTCGCCTGGCGGGAGAGGCCGAAGGTCACCGATGCGCAGGGCCAAGGAACGTCAGCCGGTGTGGCCCCTCTTGAGTTCGAAGCCGGCCACGTGGCCGTGGGGATCATCGGTGCGTGGGGCTGTCGCCATCTCGATCTGCGCTCGTGCCTGGTCGAGGACCGGGGTGTCGGGATCCAGGACGGAGAGGTAGCGGTCGTGCGCGGCCAGCGCGTGGACGGCCGTGTCGATCTGATCCTCGACGTCGACGCCGTGGGTCGCCGCCGGACCGTTCTCGAACAACCACGACGGTGGGGACTCCAGGGCGTCGTAGGCGTCGAGCACGGCCGCGGCGAACTCCATGTGATCGCGCTGGTTGGGCATTCCCGGCGCCCACTCGGGACCCCCGAACAGCGAGACGATCACCTGCGGGCGGACGCGTTCGACGGTCTCGGCGATCTTGGCCCGCAACTCGGGGACGTTGCGGATGTCGCTGTCGGGGAAGCCCCAGAACTCGACCTCGTCGACGCCGACGATCGAGGCGGACGCGCGCTGCTCCGCTTCCCGGAGGGGCCCGCACTCGGCGGGTGAGAGACCCTCGATGCCCCGTTCACCGCTCGAGGCCAGCGCGTAGACGACGCGTCTGCCCTCGCCGGTCCATCGGGCGACGGCGGCGGCCATCCCGTACTCGGGATCGTCGGGGTGGGCGACGAGCACGAGTGCGGTCTGCCAGTCGGTGGGGAAGTTAAGCAGCTGCGCCGCCACGGTTCTCAGCGCTCCCGGTCGAGATTGGCCATCTTCAACACGTCGAGCCGGGCGTCGAGTTCGGCCTCGGTCAGCGTGTCGCCGACCAGCCCGCGATCCAGGACGGTCTCGCGAATCGTCTTGCCCTCCTTGAGGGCCTGCTTGGCCACGGCGGCCGCCTCCTCGTAACCGATGGCGCTGTTGAGCGGGGTGACGATCGAGGGTGAACTCTCCGCGAGGGTGCGCAATCGCTCGGTGTTGGCCTGCAGGCCGGAGATGCAGCGATCGGCGAACAGCCGCGAGACGTTGGCGAGCAGTTTCAGGGACTCGAGGACGTTGCGGGCCATCATCGGGATGTAGACGTTGAGTTCGAAGGCGCCGTTGCCGCCGCCCCACGTGACCGCGGCGTCGTTGCCGATGACCTGCGCCGCCACCTGTGTGACCGCCTCGGGCAGAACGGGATTGACCTTGCCCGGCATGATGGAGCTGCCCGGCTGGAGGTCGGGGAGGAGGATCTCGCCGAGTCCGGTGAGCGGACCGGAGCCCATCCAGCGGACGTCGTTCGCGATCTTGGTCAGCGACACCGCGACCGTCTTGAGCTGGCCGGAGAGTTCGACGAGCCCGTCGCGGGCCGCCTGCGCCTCGAAGTTGTCCTTCGCGAGCGTCAGGGCCTCGACTCCGGTCAGCCGCACGAGTTCGGCGACCACCTTGGTGCCGAACCCGTCCGGCGCGTTGAGGCCCGTGCCGACGGCGGTGCCGCCGATGGGCAGTTCGCCGACGCGGGGGAGGGTGGCGGTGATGCGCTCGATGCCCGCCTCGACCTGGCGTGCATAGCCGCCGAACTCCTGGCCCAGCGTGACCGGCACGGCGTCCATCAGATGCGTGCGGCCGCTCTTGACGACCTCACGCCATTCGGTTGCCTTGTCGCTCAACGCCTTCTGCAGATGCTCCAGCGCCGGGATCAGGTCGGTGACCGCGGCTTCGGTGGCGGCGACGTGCGTCGCCGTCGGGAAGGTGTCGTTCGACGACTGTGACATGTTGACGTGATCGTTGGGATGGACGTCCACGCCGCGTGACTTGGCGATCGACGCGATGACCTCGTTGGTGTTCATGTTCGAGCTGGTGCCCGAACCGGTCTGGAACACATCGATCGGGAACTGGTCGTCGTGGCGGCCGTCGGCGATCTCGGTGGCCGCGGCGACGATGGCATCGGCTTTCTCCGGGTCGAGGAGACCGAGGTCGGCATTGACCGTGGCGCAGGCCGCCTTCAGCAGTCCCATCGCACGGATCTGGGTCCGCTCGAGCGGCCGTCCGCTGATCGGGAAGTTCTCGACGGCGCGCTGCGTCTGGGCCCGCCACAGGGCGTCGACGGGTACCTGCACCTCGCCCATGGTGTCGTGCTCGGTGCGGTACCGCTGCTCATTGCCCTGTGCTCCGGTCATCGGTGTCCTACTCCTTCGATCGAATCCTTATGCCGCTCAGCGGGACGTTCACGGCCCCGCTCGGGTCGGTGAAAAAGTCGTTGCCCTTGTCGTCAACAACGATGAACGCGGGAAAATTCTCGACCTCGATCTTCCACACGGCCTCCATGCCGAGCTCGGGGTACTCGATGATCTCCTGGCTCTTGATGCAGTCGAGCGCCAGACGCGCCGCGGGTCCGCCGATCGAGCCGAGGTAGAAACCGCCGTGCGAGCCGCACGCATCGGTGACCTGCTTGGACCGATTTCCCTTGGCCAGCATGACCATCGAGCCGCCGGCCGCCTGGAACTGCTCGACGTAGCTGTCCATCCGGCCGGCCGTCGTCGGCCCGAACGATCCGGAGGCCATGCCCTCGGGGGTCTTCGCCGGTCCCGCGTAGTAGACGGGGTGGTCGCGGAGGTAGTCGGGCATCGGTTCGCCGGCGTCGAGGCGCTCCTTGATCTTGGCGTGCGCGATGTCTCGCGCGACGACGAGTGGCCCGGTCAGCGACAGGCGGGTCTTGACCGGGTACTGCGAGAGCTGGGCGAGGATGTCCGGCATCGGACGGTTGAGGTCGACCTCGACCACCTCGCCGCCCGAGATGTCCTCGGCCACACCGGCTGCGGGCATGTACTTGGCCGGATCGGTCTCGAGCTGTTCGAGGAAGACGCCGTCGGCGGTGATCTTGCCGAGTGCCTGACGGTCGGCCGAACACGACACCGCGATCGCGACCGGGCAGGACGCGCCGTGGCGGGGCAGCCGCACGACACGCACGTCGTGGCAGAAGTACTTGCCGCCGAACTGCGCACCGATACCGAAGGACTGGGTCAGCTTGAACACCTCGTCCTCGAGTTCGAGGTCACGGAAACCGTGCGCCGACATCGAACCCTGCGTGGGCAGGTTGTCGAGGTAGTGCGCTGACGCGTATTTGGCGGTCTTGAGTGCGAATTCGGCTGAGGTGCCGCCGATCACGACGGCAAGGTGGTACGGCGGGCACGCCGCGGTGCCGAGCGAGCGGATCTTCTCGTCGAGGAACTTCAGGATGCTCTTCGGGTTCAGGATCGCCTTGGTCTCCTGGAACAGGAACGACTTGTTGGCGCTGCCACCACCCTTGGCCATGAACAGGAACTTGTAGTCCGGCCCCTTGGGTCCCTGTTCGGTGGCGTAGATCTCGACCTGGGCGGGCAGGTTGGAGCCGGTGTTCTTCTCTTCGTAGGTCGTCAGCGGGGCGAGCTGCGAGTAGCGCAGGTTGAGCTGGGTGTAGGCGTCGTAGACACCCCGGGAGATGGCCTCGGCGTCGTCGGTGCCGGTCAGCACCCCTTCACTCTTCTTGCCCATCACGATCGCGGTGCCGGTGTCCTGACACATCGGCAGGACGCCCCCCGCGGAGATGTTGACGTTCTTCAGCAGGTCGAGCGCGACGAACCGGTCGTTACCCGAGGCCTCCGGGTCGTCGATGATCTTGCGCAGCTGCGCGAGATGAGCCGGGCGCAGGTAGTGGCTGATGTCGTGCATGGCCTCGGCGGTGAGCCGCCGGATGGCCTCCGGGTCGACCTGCAGGAAAGTTCGGCCGCCGGCGGTGAAGGTGGACACACCGTCGGCGGTGATCAACCGGTACGGGGTCTCGTCGGCGCCGGTGGGGAGCAGATCGGAGTAGAGAAACTCGGGGGCTGAGGCTGGTTTACTCACGGACCGCATCGTATCGCCCGCCCGAACGGCCCCACGCCACAGGTTGACTCGAGAAGTCGCCGGGGTCGGGACATCTCGGCCCGCTCGCTTCGCTCCCGGCACCGGCATGGGGCCGAATCGGGTCTCAGAGATCGATGCGGGAGTAGCCGCGGAGCTTGGCCGGCTTGTGAACGGCCTCGATGCGACGGACGGTGCCGGACTTCGAGCGCATCACCAGCGACCGGGTCGTCGCTCCGTTGGGTCGGTAGGTGACGCCGCGCAGCATGTCACCGTTGGTGACGCCGGTGGCGCAGAAGAAGGCGTTCTCGCCGCTGACGAGGATGTCATTGGTCAGCACGCGGTCCAGGTCGTGGCCGGCGTCGAGGGCCTTCTGCCGCTCTTCGTCGTTGCGCGGCCACAGCTTGCCCTGGATCTCGCCGCCCATGCACTTCATCGCCACCGCGGTGATGATGCCCTCGGGGGTGCCGCCGACGCCCATGAGCATGTCGACGGTGGAGTAGTCGTCGGCGGCCGCGACCGCACCGGCGACGTCGCCGTCGGAGATGAGGCGGATCTTGGCGCCGGCCGCCCGGATCTCACCGATGAGATCGGCGTGGCGGGGACGGTCGAGGACGATGACCGTCAGATCGGCGACGTCGATGCCCTTCGCCTTGGCGACCGAGTTGATGTTCCACTCGACGGACTCGTTGATGTTGATGGCGCCCTTGGCGTCGGGGCCGACGGCGATCTTGTCCATGTAGAACACGGCCGACGGGTCGTACATGGTGCCGCGTTCGCTGACCGCGATCACCGAGATCGAGTTGGGGCGTCCCTCGGCCATCAGGGTGGTGCCGTCGATGGGGTCGACGGCGACATCGCAGTCGGGTCCCTCGCCGTTGCCGACCTCCTCGCCGTTGTAGAGCATCGGCGCCTCGTCCTTCTCGCCTTCGCCGATGACCACGACACCGCGCATCGACACCGACGAGAGCAGCTCGCGCATCGCGTCGACCGCTGCGCCGTCACCGCCGTTCTTGTCGCCCCGGCCGACCCAGCGCCCGGCCGCGAGTGCAGCCGACTCGGTCACGCGGACCAACTCCATCGCGAGGTTGCGGTCCGGGGCCTGGTGGGTGCTGACGGTCATGGGCAATCGACTCCTCTGTACGGCGCTGGTCGCCTGGGCGGCGCCGAGTGATCGTGGCGGTGGTCTCGAAGACCATCCTTGCATGTCACACCGGCCATTCGGTCAGTGACCCTGCTGGTGGGATACTCGGCGCCATGGCAGACAAACCCCGCATCCTGATCAACGGTAAGGACATGTTCTGGTCGTTGGTGCCGTTGCTCGCGCTGTGTGCGCTGGTGCTGATCGCCTCGGGGAACTGCTCGGTCGGGGCGTCCAAGGACGTGGCCGACAGCAAGCTGCCGCCGTTCGACGTGGTCAGCGCACTGAACGCGGATGCCAGTCAGCTGGCGTTCCCGATCCGCCGCCCGCCGACACCGGAGGGATGGCGACCCAACTCGGGTTCGTCGGACGCGATCGAGGGACATCGGGTCAGCACGGTGGGGTGGCTGAGCAGCAGCGGCGCCTACGTACAGCTCAGCCAGTCCGATGCGCCTGAGGACGTGCTCGTGCCCTATCTGGGCGGCAACGGAGGTGACTTCGGCGACATCTCCGGCACCGGTACCCGTCAGTCGGGCGGGCGCCAGTGGGTGACCTACGAGACCGCGGAGGGCAAGAAGTTCTGGATCACCGATCTGGGCGACGTGCGCATCGCGGTGCTGTCGCGGGGCAACGATGCCGACATCGAGACGATCGCGTCGTCGGTCGTCACCCAGGCGCCGTTGCAATTGGGGTAGCGCACTACTCGTGAGAACCGGGTCCCGAGTTCCTAGCGTCGTCTCCAGGAGGCGCTCATGGCTGGGGGATCTGGGTTCGGTCCGCACTTCGTGTGGGCGAGGCTCGCGTTGGTCGCGGTCCTGGTGCCATTGGTGGTGACCGTGCCGGTGCAGAGCGTCGGCGCGACCGTGAACCGGACCGTGCCGGCCGGGATCGCGGCGACCGCACCCGATCCGGGCGTCGTCGGGCCGACCTCCGACGACGCCGTCGGGTGGCCGCTTTCCTCCCCGGTGAGGGGCGGGGAGGATCGGCGGCCGGTCCTCGCGCGAGCCGGTGCGCGCCCGACCGCCGAACATGCCCGCGTCAGCGCCCTCGACCACGACCTGCTCACGCGGTTCGAGTGATCAGTCGTCGTCCTCGTCGCCGGGATCGGCCCCCTTGTCGGTGATCGCCGCCTCGATGCGCGTCCGGGCCCCGCGCAGGTGCTCCTCGCAGCGCGTGGCGAGGGCCTCTCCGCGTTCCCAGAGCGCGAGCGAGGCGTCGAGATCGAGCCCGCCGTGTTCGAGGGTGGTGACGATCTCGGCGAGCTCGTCCCGTGCCTCCTCGTACCCGAGTTCCTGGATGGGAGTGGATGTCTCGTCGGTGCTCACGCGTCTCCTCCGTCTTCGTGCGCGTTCGTCGGTTCGGTCGCGCCGCCCGTCCGGGATCGTGCGCGGGAGCGTCGTGCGGCGGGCCCGTCGACCCGGGCGGTCGCCGCGCCGTCGGCGACCCGGATCCGCACCTGCGCACCCGGCGGCAGGTCCGCGAGGGTGCCGACCACATGCGGGGGATCGGTGTCGGTGCGCTGCACCACCGCGTAGCCGCGCGCCAGGGTCTGCGCGGGACCGAGGGTCGACAACCGCGCGGCGAGGTGCTCGCTGCGACGCTCCTCGGAATCTATGTGGCGCAACACATCCCGTCGCAATACGCGGACCAGTTCGGCCACCCGCGCGGCTTCGGAGTCCACCAGCACCCCGGGACGGGCGAGCACCGGACGCGCCCGGAGCGCCGCCACGACGCCGGACTCCCGCCGGACCCAGTTGCGCAGCGCCTGCGCACTGCGGCGGCGCAGGTCCGCGATGCCGGCGAGCTCGGCCTCGACGTCGGGGACCACTCGTTTGGCGGCGTCTGTGGGGGTGGCCGCGCGCAGATCCGCGACGAAATCGAGCAACGGATTGTCCGGTTCGTGCCCGATCGCGCTGACGACCGGCGTCCGGCACCGCGAGACCGCGCGCAACAGCGCCTCGTCGGAGAAGGGGAGCAGGTCTTCGACGCTGCCCCCGCCGCGCGCGATGATGATGACCTCGACATCCGGGTGTGCATCGAGTTCGGCGAGATGGGTGAGGATGCGGGCGACGGCCGTCGGGCCCTGCACGGGGGCTTCCCTGATGTCGAAACGGACGTCCGACCAGCGCGCGGTGGCCACGCTCACCACGTCGTGCTGCGCGGCGCTCGCCCGCCCGCTGATCAGCCCGACCACCCGCGGCAGGAAGGGCAACGGCCGCTTGAGGCGCGAATCGAAGAGGCCCTCGGCGGCCATCAGCTGGCGCAGTCGTTCGATCCGCAACAGCAACTCGCCGATGCCCACCGCCCGGATCTCGCTGACCCGCAGGGACACCGTGCCGCGGCCGGTGTAGTAACTCGGTCGGCCCAGGACCACCACGGAACTGCCGTCGGTCAGCGGAACCTCGGTGCGCGCCAGTAGATCCGGGCTGCACGTCACCGAGATCGAGATGTCGGCGGCGGGATCGCGCAGGGTGAGGAACGCGGTCCGGGTGCCGGGTCGCCGGCTGATCTGGGTGACCTGCCCCTCCACCCAGATCTGTCCGAGCCGGTGGATCCAGTCGGCGATCTTGGTGTTGACCGTCCGGACCGGCCACGGGTGCTCGGCCGAGTTCGGCGAGGAGGAACGTCGCGGTGTGTCGCTCGTGTCGGCTCCGGTCACGCTTCGGTGGAGCGCTTGTTCTGCGCGGCGATCCGGTTCTCGAGCATCGTCACGAACGGCGCGCGGGCACGACCGGCCTTCTCGTAGTCGACGAGCGCGATCAGGTCTTCGATGGCGACCGTCCGGAGCCGGGCGCGCAGTTGCGCGAGGGTCAGGGTGTCGTAGTCGATGAGTTCGACGATCTCGGGTCCCGAACCGTCGGACGACGTGACCGCCTCGGTGCCCGGCACCTCGGCCGCGACGGCCTCGTCGGGGGTGGAACTGTACAGGGCGAACCGACCCGCGTCGGCTCGCGGCGGTGCGGCGAGATCGGCGTCGGTGGCCGCCTCCTCGACCTCGTCGTCGATGGTGGTGGGGCCGGGTGTGGTCGGTGCCGGGGTGGTCGGTGCGGCACTCGGTGCCTTCGCGGCGGGTGCGGGCGGCGAGACCGGCGCGGGGCTCTCCGGCTCGTCCTCGTCGAAGCGCGCCCATTCGGGCTGTTCGTCGGGCCGGTCGAAGAACATCTCCAGGGCGGCGTCGCCCTTGATGGCCAGTTCGGCGATGTTCTGTTGCGCCCGCATGCCGGCCTGAAGGGTCTGGCTGACCGCGGTCATCGGCAACGTGATGAGCAGGGCCGGGAGTTTCCGCGTCTCCTCGAGGGCGGTGACGATCAGACCAGCGGCTATCCGGGCAGGGTACGGTGCGCGATCCATGCCAACACTCTGCCATCACGAGCAACGTCGCGTAACCCGTACCCTGGGAAGCATGTCTGAGACGAAGCGTGTCCTCCTCGCCGAACCCCGCGGCTACTGCGCTGGTGTCGACCGTGCGGTGGAGACGGTCGAGCGTGCCCTCGACAAGCACGGCGCTCCCGTCTACGTGCGCAAGGAGATCGTGCACAACCGGCACGTCGTGGAGACCCTCGCCGAGCGCGGGGCGATCTTCGTCGGGGAGACCGACGAGGTGCCCGAGGGCGCGATCGTCGTGTTCTCCGCGCACGGCGTCTCCCCGCTGGTGCACCAGACCGCCGCGGAGCGCAACCTGCGGACCATCGACGCGACCTGCCCGCTGGTCACCAAGGTCCACCAGGAGGCCAAGCGGTTCGCGCGCGACGACTACGACATCCTGCTGATCGGTCACGAGGGCCACGAGGAGGTCGAGGGCACCGCCGGTGAGGCTCCCCAGCACATCCAGCTGGTCGACGGCCCCGACAGCGTGGAGTCGGTGACGGTCCGCGACGAGTCGAAGCTCGTCTGGCTGTCGCAGACCACCCTCTCGGTCGACGAGACGATGGAGACCGTCCGGCGGCTCCGGGAGAAGTTCCCGCTGCTCAACGACCCGCCCAGCGACGACATCTGCTACGCCACCCAGAACCGTCAGGTGGCGGTCAAGGCCATGGCGCCCGAGTGTGATCTGGTGATCGTCGTCGGGTCACAGAACTCGTCGAACTCGGTACGCCTCGTGGAAGTGGCCCTGCAGGCCGGCGCGAGGGCAGGCCACCTGGTCGATTACGCGCGTGAGATCGACGAGTCTTGGCTGGACGGTGTCACGACCGTCGGCGTCACCTCCGGCGCGTCGGTGCCCGAGGTCCTGGTCCGCGGCGTCCTGGATTACCTGGCCGAGCGCGGCTACGGCACGGTCGAGACCGTCAACACGGCCAACGAGACCCTCACCTTCGCGCTCCCGCGCGAGCTGCGCCCGGCACGCACGTCGAGCTGACGCCGCGCCGCCCGCATTCCCGCGGTGGCCGCGAGCGTCAGAACTCGTCCGGGTCGAGCTTGCGCACCCGCCGATGAGGTAGCGCGATCGCGAGGACCGCTGCGATGACGATCGCCGCGACGACGCTGCCGATGATCGCGACGTCGCGGGCGGTGTGATCGGGCGGCTGCGCAACGGGCGGGGCGGCGATCGGCGCCGAGGCGCGGTCCGGCTGGTCCTCGACCGGCAACTCTGCTGTCAGGGCGGCGACCGGGTCGACGACGCCGTGGCCGATCCGCTGATCGCGGCCGGTACCCGGCGAATGCGCGGTCTCGATGATGCGGTTCATCACCTCGCGCGCGGACAGCTCGGGGAATCGCGAGCGGATCAGCGCGGCGGTACCGGCCACATACGGCGCGGCGAAACTCGTGCCGATCAGAGGAACCGGTCCGGCGTCGCTCTCCTGCGCCGACGCCAATCGTCTCGAGCCGCGTCGGCTGTCCAGGCTCACGATGTCGGTCCCCGGGGCCGCGACGCTCACCCACGGCCCGTGCAGGCTGAAGTCGCTCGGGGAGCCGGTGTCGGCGTCCACGGAGCCCACCGTCAGCACATACGGCGAGTACCACGCGGGGCTGGCGATGGTGGAGACCGACCGCCAGCCGTCGGGATCGTCGGCGGCGGGGGCCGGGTTCTGGTTCTGGCAGGCGCCGTCGCGGGTCAGGTTGCCGGCCGCGACGACCACCACGACGTCGCGCTCGTAGGCGTGACGGATGGCCGCGCCGAGTGCGCGATCGTCGACCGAGTCCGACGCCGGGGCACACGCCACCTCGGAGATGTTGATGACGGTGGCGCGTAGATCGACCGCCCGCACGATCGCGTGGGCGAGCGTCCGGACCGACCCGTACCCGGACCCGACCACCGGCGCACCGTCGTCCCGTGCGCGATCGTCTTTCTTCCGGAAGGCGCTGCTCGACTGGCGGATGGCGATGACGGAGGCCGCGGGCGCCACCCCGGCGAATGCGTCGGAGGCGCTCGGACGTGCGGCGATGATGCCGGCCACCAGGGTCCCGTGTGCATCGCAGTCGTCGAGTCCGTTGCCGCCCGAGACGTAGTCGCCGCCGGCGACGACACGGCCGAGCCGCGGATGCGGTGTGACGCCGGTGTCGATGACCGCGACCCGCTGACCCTGTCCGCGGCTGAACCGCCAGGCTTCCGGGAGATTCATCATCGACTGCGCCGCAGTCGGTTTCGACACATTACGGGTCAGTTCCGCGGTGTTGCACAGGTGGCTCTGCTCGGTCGGTTCCGGCGGGGCGACCGGGGCCGACCGGATCAGGGCGCCGGGGTCGATCCGCGGCGGGGTCACCGCCGCGGCCGGCGATGCCGACGTCCCGACCAGCGCCGCGACCAGGGCCGTCGCGAACAACCCCGCGCTGCGGGTGCGCATGCCGCGCATCAGATCTCGCGGACGATTCGATACAGGTCGAGCAGCCAGAGCAGCAGGGGCACGATGAGCGCGACGAGGATGTACTCGCCGATCTCCGCCCAGCGCCGCATCACGGGGGAGAAGTCCTGGTTCGGGGCGACGACGCCGAAGACGAATGCGGCGATCACGACGACGACGCCGAGTGCGAAACCGATGACCGGCCATCGGTCGTCGCCGAAGGCGAGACCGGTGATCAGCGTGATCACCACGAGCGATCCGCCGACGATGAGGATTCCGGCCTGGAACAGGTCGCTGTGGGAGCGGCCCCGCAGGCACAGCACGACGCCGATGATCGCGGCGTAGACGGCGTTGCGCCACTCGAATCCGGCGAGCGGGGAGGCGGTGAGGACCGCCGCGATGGCGGTGACCGCGGTCAGCCCGCCGACGATGCCGGTCAGATAGGCATTGGCGAGATAGGAACGACGTTCCAGCGCATCGGCTTTGGGGAGTGCGGTCGCGCCGATCGCCCCGATGCCCTCGATGGCCGGGCGCGGTTCGATGTCCTTGACGTCGATGGCGGCACCGGCCGTCGGGACCGGGGGCAGTGGGAGTTTCGCGAGCAGGATGGTGGTGCGGGGCGCGAGCCCGATCAGGAGCAGGCCGACCGCGGCGATGACGGCGGCGACGTCGGGCACCGGTGCATCGATGAGGAGTCGGGCCCCGGCGCCGGCCGCGCCGAGCAGCGCCGCGCTGGTCACGGCACTGTGCGCGGTGGCGCCGACGGCGGTCAGGCGGTAGCTGACGACGGCGGCCACGAGTGTGAACGCGAATCCCAGCGTCAGATGCGCGGCGCCGAACTGTCCGGGCGTGAGGATCATCCCGGTCACGAACGCCATCGGTGCGGCGCACAACGACAGGACGGTCGAACTCTGTTCGTCGCGGTAGTAGCGGGACACGATGGTCGAGGCGGTGACGAATCCGACGACCGCCAGGCCCGAGAGGCCCGCGAACCACAGGGCGCCGGTGTCGGCCCGGACCGCGGCCAGCGATGCCGCCGCCGCGACCGCGGCGACGAGAGCCAGTGCGTAACCGACTCGTCGGGCGGCCGCCGCGGTCCAGTCGACGAACTGGGATTCGTTCAGCCGGGCGACGGCGTCGACCACGTCGTCGAAGAGCACCGGGGACTCCCCGGTGCGCGTCGAGGTCAGCAGCAGCAGGTCGCCGTCGCGGATGCCGGACTCGGACAGCGACCTGTGCAGGGGGAGCGGTTCCTGTCCGACGAGGGCGAGGGTCCACTTGTTCTGGCGATCGTGCGGGCGTCCGGGGTTGCGCGCGTCGGCGTCGGGATCGTCGGGGTCCGACCGAGTGGGATTGCGCGACTCGATCTGCGCCACGAGGTCGCCGATGAGTCCCGCGATGGGGATGCCGGCGGGCAGGCCGACGTCGAGCTGGGTGTTGCCGCCCAGTACCGACACCCGTACGAGCTGAGGTTCGACGGCCGCCTCGCCCCGCCGACGGTCCCCGGTGTCCGCACCGGCAGCGGTGGTCAGGTACCCCGGCGCGAATCCGTCCACAGACGTCATCAGGTCAATCCTCCCCCTGGGTTCAGCAGCTAACATAGCCAACCTCAGCGGGTTCGACCGCCTGGGGATACACAGCGCGACATGTCAGGGGGGACGTGTGGTCACCACGACCGAGGGATTTGTGCGTCGGCCGCGCATCACGCCGCCGCGCACGCCCGGCGGCGAGGTCAACATCCAGGCGCCGCCGGACGTGCCCCGGGTGGTGCCGGGCAGTCTCCTGATGAGGCTGCTCCCGGTGGTGATGGTCGTCGCGGTGGTCGGCATGGTGTCGCTGATGGTCGTCACCGGTGGACGCAACATCCTGTCCAACCCGCTGTTCATGATGTTCCCGCTGATGATGCTGATGTCGATGTTCGGCATGTTCGCCGCGGGCGGGCGCGGCGGCGGCAAACGCGCGGGCGAACTCAACGAGGAGCGCAAGGACTACTTCCGCTACCTCGGCCAGCTGCGCAGTCAGGTCTTCGAGACGGTCGACAACCAGCGCGCGGCGCGCACCTGGAGTCACCCGGATCCGCGAGCGCTGCTCGACGTGATCGGCAGCAGGCGGATGTGGGAGCGGCGCCCCAGCGACGCCGACTTCGCCCATGTGCGAGTGGGTGTCGGCGTCCAGCGCCTGGCCACTCGGCTCATGCCCCCGGAGACCGGACCCCTCGAGGACATCGAGCCGGTGTCGATGGTGGCCCTGCGCCGATTCGTGCGCACACATTCCGCGGTGTACCGCCTGCCGACCTCGATCTCTTTGCGCGGCTTCCCGGCTGTCAACATCGAGGGTGCCCGGCAGGAGACCCGCGAGCTCATCCGGTCGATGATCGTCGAGTTGTGCGCATTCCACGGTCCCGATCACCTGCACATCGGCATCGTCACCGGTGACCCCGCGGGGGAGGCCTGGGACTGGGCGAAATGGCTTCCGCACGTGGGACATCCGACGCTCCGGGACGGTGTCGGCGCGATGCGGATGATCTACCCGACGCTGGCCGACCTGGAGAACTCGATGGCCGCCGACCTCTTGGAGCGCGGCCGGTTCAGCCGGTCCGCGCCGCCGAACGCCAACCGCGCGCACCTCGTGGTGATCATCGACGACGGCTATGTCGCCGGCGACGAACGGATCATCAACGACGCGGGCATGGAGGGGGTCACGATCCTCGACCTGACCGCGCCGCCGGACGGTCTCGCGGCGCGACGCGGTCTGCAACTCGTCGTCCGCGGCGGCAAGGTCTCGGCGCGAAGCGCGGCCGGCGTCGAGGAGTTCGCCGACATGGACTCGCTCACGATCCCCGAGGCCGAGGCGATCGCCCGGCGCATGGCGCGCTATCGGCTCGCCACCGCCGCGACGCTTGCCCACCTCGAGTCGGAGGCGACCTCGGCCGACCCGGGCCTGCCCGCGCTGCTGGGCATCGACGATGCGGCGCGGTTCGACCCCGCCACCGCCTGGCGCGGGCGGACGGGCCGGGAGCGCCTGCGCGTGCCGATCGGGTACACGCCGACCGGGGCCCCCGTCGAGATCGACATCAAGGAGAGCGCACACGGTGGCATGGGTCCGCACGGGCTGTGTATCGGCGCCACCGGATCGGGGAAGTCGGAGTTCCTGCGCACTCTCGTGCTGGCCATGCTGGCGACCCATTCGCCGTCCGAGCTGAATCTCGTACTCGTCGACTTCAAGGGCGGCGCGACGTTCCTCGGTCTGGAATCCGCTCCCCACGTCGCCGCGATCATCACAAACCTCGAGCAGGAACTGTCGATGGTCGACCGCATGAAGGACGCACTCTCCGGTGAGATGAACCGGCGCCAGGAGGTGCTGCGCGCGGCGGGCAACTACGCCAATGTCGCCGACTACGAGCGCGCACGCGCATCCGGGGTGCGCCTCGATCCGCTGCCCGCACTGTTCATCGTCGTCGACGAGTTCTCCGAACTGCTCGCGCAGAAGCCGGATTTCGCCGAGCTGTTCGTCGCGATCGGCCGCCTGGGCCGCTCGCTGCACATCCACCTGCTCCTCGCCTCGCAACGTCTGGAAGAAGGCAAGCTCCGTGGCCTGGACTCGCACCTGTCCTATCGGATCGGCCTGAAGACCTTCTCCGCCAACGAGTCCCGGTCGGTTCTCGGTGTTCCCGACGCGTACCACCTGCCGAGTGTTCCGGGTTCGGCGTACCTCAAGTGCGACTCGGCCGACCCGATCCGGTTCAACACGTCCTACGTGTCGGGGGCCTACTACTCGCCGACGGTCACCGAATCGTCGGACCCGGGCACCACCGCGTCGCCGGGGCGCGGGAACCTGAAAGTGTTCACCGCGCTTCCGGTCCCGCTGGACGAGGGTGCGTCCCGGTCCCTGCTCGACCAGGCCGAGAGCCTGCTCGACGAGGAACCGCCCGCTCCCGAGGCGCCCGCCGACTTCGAACCCGTCTCGGCGCCGGTGCCCACTCTCATGGAGACGATCGTCGAACGCATCGCAGGCGCCGGCCCGCCCGCCCACCGCGTCTGGCTGCCGCCGCTGGACTCCTCGCCGACCGTCGAACACCTTCTCGGCGAGCGGGATTGGTCCCACCCGGCGGAGCCGGGCGATCTCACCGTCCCGATCGGCATCGTCGACCGGCCCTACGACCAGCGACGTGACCCGCTGGTCATCGACCTCGCGGGCGCCGCGGGCAACGTGGCGGTGGTCGGCGGTCCGCAGTCGGGCAAGTCGACGACTCTGCGCACGATCATCATGTCGGCCGCGGCGTCCCACACGCCCGAGCAGGTGCAGTTCTACTGTCTGGACTTCGGAGGCGGCAGTCTGGCCGGCCTCGCCGGACTCCCGCATGTCGGTTCGGTCGCCTCGCGCGGCGACATGGACGCCGTCCGCCGCACGGTTGCCGAGGTCGCGGCCGTGGTCCGGTCCCGCGAACTGCTGTTCACCCGCCTGGGGGTCGAGTCGATGCGCGACTACCGGGCTCGTCGCGCGTCCTGGTTCCGGTCCGGCGTCACCTCGTCGGCGGCCGACCCGCTGGCCCAGGATCGGTTCGGGGACGTGTTCCTCGTCCTCGACGGCATGAACGTGCTGCGTACGGAACTGGAATCGCTCGAGGAACAGATCACCGCGATCGTGGCGCAGGGGTTGAGCTACGGCGTCCACGTCATGGTCACCGCGTCCCGGTGGGCCGAGGTGCGCCCGGCCGTCCGCGATCTCATGGGCACCCGGATCGAGCTGCGGCTGGGCGATCCGATGGATTCCGACATGGGCCGCCGCGCTGCCGCGCTGGTCCCGCAGAACCGTCCCGGTCGTGGCCTGACCGGGCAGGAACTGCACATGCTGATCGCGTTGCCGCGACTGGACCCGGTCAGCAGTGCCGAGTCGCTACCCGCAGGCGTCGCCCAGTCGGTGGAGAAGCTGACCGCCGCCTACCCGGGCCGTTCGGCGATGGCCGTGCGGAAACTGAGCACCGAGATCGACTACGCGTCGGTGCAACGCGCGGTCGCCGACGCCGGGCTGACGCTGGCGCCCAACCAGGTGGCGATCGGTGTCGGTGAGCTCGAACTCGCGCCGGTGGTCCTCGACTTCACCGCGCAGCCCCATTTCATGGCGTTCGCCGACGTCGAGCACGGCAAGACCAACCTGCTGCGGACAATCGTCACCGGGCTGGTCGCCGGTGCCTCGCCGGAGCAGGTGCGAATCGTCTTCGTCGACTACCGCCGCACGATGCTGGGAATCATCGACGGCGATCATCTGGCCGGTTACGCGAGTTCACCGGACCGGGCGGCGTCGATGATGACGGAGCTGGCGGCCTACCTGAAGAACCGGATGCCACCGGAGGACGTGACGGTTGCCCAGCTGCGGGACCGCACCTGGCTCGAGGGCCAACCCGAGGTGTATGTCGTGGTCGACGACTACGACATGGTGGTCACCTCGACGGGGAACCCGATGCTGCCGATCGTCGAACTGGCCTCCCATGCGCGCGACATCGGGCTGCACGTCGTGCTCGCCCGCCGTTCCGGTGGTCTGGGACGGGCGATGTTCGATCCGCTGATCGCCCGCCTCAAGGACCTGTCGTCGGACATCCTGTTGATGAGCGGGGACCGGGACGAGGGATTCATCACCGGACGGTCGCGCCTGCAGTCGCTGGTGCCCGGCCGGGGCGAGCTCGTGTCGCGGGTCCGGCCGCAGGAGATGATCCAGGTCGCCCATCTCCCGATCGGCGACTAGGTCGGGGCCGGGATGACTGGAGCGGGCGGGGCGCAGGGATCGGACGCGGGACCCGCGCACCTGACAGAACAGGGGAACCCCCGCCCGACCGTCGTCGATCTGGCGTTCGGGACGCCGCTGGTCTGGGAGCCGGACCTCGGTCTGCGGCAGGTGGATCGCGACGTGCGCACGTTGCTCGAGTCGGTGGACCAGACGACCGTCGTGGTCGACGGTCGGCGCGATCACCTGCGGCAGGTGTGGCGGCGGGTCTTCGCCGATCTCGGCCTGCCCGCGGGACGACCGATGGTCGTCGGGCACCCGAGCACGTGGGGACCACGGCGTGCGTCGACTCTCGCCGATGTCGGCGACGCGCGCTCATCGGTGGAGCTGGTGCCGCGGGCGGTGCTCGTCGCACGAAGCCATGCCGACCTGACCGTGCAGCGGTGTGCCGTCGTCGAGACCACCCATCTACCGCCGCCGCCCGCCGATCCCGCCCATCCGCGTCCGTCGTGGTGGGACGTGCAGATCGTGGGTCGGGGTCCCGACGGGTGGGCCGTCGAGCGCTCCGGGGTCATCCGGCCCGGTCCCGCTCCTGGGTCGCGCTCCGCGGTCGACGTCGAGGGAATCGACATCATCGACGACTCGGTCGAGGCGGTGTTCGTCGACGGAGATCGTCGCGACGAGGTGGCCGCGGCGATCGATCTCGTCTCGGCTCACGCGGTCGCGGGGCGGGTCGTCGCCGTCGACCGTGATCTGGGTGTCCGGCTCGGTCACCGCACCGGCGGCGCCGCCGACGACGCGGTGGCCCCCGTACGTGATCCCGGCCCGCCGGGTGCGGTACCGGCAGGCGGTACACGCCGACGGCCACGATCACTGGTCGCCGCCGCCGTCGTGGCGGCTCTCGTCGTGAGCGGGGCGGTCGGGGTGGGGCTCTGGCAGCGTGACCCCGCGTCGGGTACGTCGTCGACGGATGTCCGGCTCGGCCGCGCGACGCTGACCGTGCCGGGGGACTGGCGACAGGCCGAACAGGAGACCCCGACCGACGCGGCCGACGACCCGTCGACAACCCGCGCGGTGTTCGTGGACCCCGACGACGGCCGGCGCATCATCGCCGTCCTCACCGAGGTACGCGAGGGCTCCACGCCGGCGTCGGTGGCGGACAGCCTCCGTAATCGGATCGAGCAGCGCGGCGACGACGTGGTCACCGAGTTCTCCGCCACCACACGGTTCGCCGGCCGCGATGTGATCGGCTACCGGGAGTCGCCGGCGTCGGGCGGGGCGATCCGCTGGTACGTCGTCGTCGACGACGGCCTGCAGGTCTCGATCGGCTGCCAGGCGGGCACCGCGGCCGAGCCCACCGACGCCGAATGCGCGGAGGCGGTGCGCAGTGTCCGGGTCTCGCCGTCATAGGCGGGTGGCCGCCGGTGGCGGGGCCGGCGTCGGTGCCGACGCCGTCTGTTTTGACCCTGACCAGCACGGTCGCGTAGCCTGGATCGCTGGTGCTCGGCACCTGGTCCGCATCAGCGTGTCCAGGTCAGCGGAGGCCCGGGTCCCCACTGGTCGCCGGGAACAACCTCTGCCGTGCACCCGACCAGCACCCACAAGACAAGAGTTGAGGACAACTGTGCCTACCTACACCCCGAAGGCCGGTGACATCACGCGTACGTGGCATGTCATCGACGCCGAGAACGTGGTGCTCGGCCGGCTGGCCGTGCAGGTCGCGAACCTGCTCCGCGGCAAGCACAAGCCGACCTACGCCCCGCACATGGACGGCGGCGACTTCGTCGTCGTCATCAACGCGGAGAAGGTTGCGCTGACCAGCAACAAGGCGGATCGCAAGCTGAACTACACCCACTCGGGGCATCCCGGTGGCCTGAAGTCCCGCACCACGACCGAGCTGCTCGCGACCTACCCCGAGCGCGTCATCGAGAAGGCCGTCAAGGGCATGCTGCCGTCGACCAAGCTCGGCCGCGCCATGGCGTCGAAGCTGAAGGTCTACGCCGGCCCGAATCATCCGCACGCGGCCCAGCGCCCCGTCCCCTTCGAGATCAAGCAGGTGGCCCAGTGAGCAACGAGAACATCAACGACGCCGTCGAGGCCGTCGACGAAGCTGATGTCGCCGAAGCCGCGGCCGTCGAGGTCGTGGAGGCCGAGGCCGTCGAGGTTGCCGCTGACGACTACGAGACCGCCGCTGTCGAAGACGTGCGCGAGCCGATCGTCATCGATCGTCCGATCCAGACCGTCGGCCGCCGCAAGGAAGCCGTCGTCCGCGTCCGCCTGATGCCGGGCAACGGTGGGTTCACCCTCAACGGACGCTCGTTGGAGGAGTACTTCCCCAACAAGGTGCACCAGCAGCTCATCAAGGCGCCGCTGGTCCTCGTCGAGCGCACCGAGTCGTTCGACATCTTCGCCAAGCTCGTCGGCGGCGGCCCCTCGGGCCAGGCCGGCGCGCTGCGTCTCGCCATCGCGCGTGCGCTCATCGAGGTCACGCCGGAGGATCGTCCCGCCCTGAAGAAGGCCGGCTTCCTCACCCGCGACCCGCGCGCGGTCGAGCGCAAGAAGTACGGCCTCAAGAAGGCCCGCAAGGCGTCGCAGTACTCCAAGCGCTGATCTTGGCACGCCTTTTCGGAACCGACGGCGTCCGAGGCCTGGCCAACGCCGAGCTCACTCCCGAGCTCGCGTTGCGCCTGGCCTCGGCCGCCGCGGTCGTTTTCGCAGAGAGTTCGGCGACCGACTCCCACCGGCGCCCGCGTGCGGTGGTCGGACGCGATCCGCGCGCATCCGGCGAGATGCTGGAGGCCGCGGTGTGCGCGGGGCTGGCCGCCACCGGAGTCGACGCCATCTGCGTCGGCACCGTGCCGACCCCGGCGGTCGCGTTCCTGACCGCGGACTACCGCGCCGACTTCGGGGTGATGATCTCCGCATCGCACAACCCCATGCCCGACAACGGGATCAAATTCTTCTCCGCCGGCGGGCACAAACTCGACGACGACGTCGAGGACCGCATCGAGGCGGCGATGGGCGATGACCTCATCCGTCCGATCGGTGCCGCGGTGGGGCGCATCGTCGCGGCGCCCGACGCCGGCGACCGTTACCGGCAGCACCTCGCGCAGGCCATCGACACCCGGCTGGACGGGCTGACGGTGGTCGTCGACTGCGCGCACGGCGCAGCGTCGGAGCTCGCGCCGCTGGCCTACGCCGACGCCGGCGCGACCGTCATCGCGATCCACGCCGAGCCGGACGGTCTGAACATCAACGCCGACTGCGGGTCCACGCACATGGACAAGCTGCAGGCGGCGGTCCTCGAGCACGGAGCCGACCTCGGACTGGCGCACGACGGTGACGCAGACCGTTGTCTCGCAGTCGATTCCACCGGTCAGATCGTCGACGGTGATGCCATCATGGCCGTGCTCGCGACGTCGTTGAAGGATCAGGGAAGGCTTCGGGAGAACGTGCTCGTGGCCACGGTCATGAGCAATCTCGGACTGCACATCGCGATGCGTGACGCCGGGATCACCGTGCACACCACCGCGGTCGGGGACCGGTATGTCCTCGAGGAGCTGCGCCGGGGCGGTTATTCGATCGGCGGGGAGCAGTCCGGCCACATCGTCGTCCCGGGTTCGGGCACGACGGGTGACGGCATCCTGACCGGGCTGATGCTCATGGCCCGCATGGCCGCCACCACGGCACGCCTCGCCGACCTGGCCGGCATCGTCACCGTGCTGCCCCAGGAACTGATCAACGTGCGCGTCGCCGACAAGCATGCGGTGTCGCAGTCGCAAGCGGTCCGCGACGCGGTCGCGGTCGCCGAGACGGAACTGGGCGAGACCGGCCGAGTCCTGTTGCGGCCGTCGGGAACCGAGCAGCTCGTTCGCGTCATGGTGGAGGCCGCGACCGCCGACCAGGCGTTGTCGGTGGCCGGCCGTCTGGCCGAGGTCGTCCAGGGCGCGGGGGCATGACCGGTACGACGCCGCGGGCGGTGCTGTTCGACTTCTCCGGCACGCTGTTCCGCTTCGAGGCCCGTGACGAGTGGTTCGCCGACCTGCGCGACGACTCCGGCGCCGAGTTCGACCGTGACCGCCAGGCCGACATCATCCGGCGGATGGTCGCACCCGTCGGCCTGCCGGACGGCATCGTCGGTGACGATCGGCACGCCTGGGAATCCCGGGATCTCGATCCGGCGCTGCATCGAACCGGCTATCTGGCCCTGTTGCGTGCGGCGGGGATGAGTGACCCTGACCAGGCGAACTCGCTCTACAACCGAGTCCTCGATCCGTCGTCCTGGGCGCCGTTCGCCGACACCGTGGCGGTGCTCCGGAAGCTCGGTGCGGCACACGTCCCGGTCGGGATCGTCAGCAACATCGCCTTCGACCTGCGCAAGGTCCTGGCGCTGCACGACGTCGAGGACCTCGTGGGCGCGTTCGCGCTGTCCTACGAGGTGGGGGCGATCAAACCCGACCCCCGGATCTTCCACGCCGCCCTCGACCCGCTGGGTGTGCCGGCGGAGGAGGTGCTGATGGTCGGGGACAGCGAGATCGCCGACGGCGGTGCGCGTGCCCTCGGTTGCTCCTTTGCGCTGGTACACGACGTCCCGCCGGCCGACCGGCCCACCGCGTTGCTCGACGCGGTGACCTCGCACGGCGTCGAACTGCGCGGCTGAGTCCAGCCGGCGCCCGCCGCGGGCACACTGGCGGCACGGGCCCGGGTGCGCGACAATTCCCTGCGGGTTCGCACACACACGGAACCGAACCGCGCCGTCCTGCGTCCAAGTGTGCAGGGTCCGAGTGTGCAGGGTCCGGATGTGCGGGGCTCACCAGGCGCGGGATCGCGGCGGACCGGCGGCGGTTCGGCTGAGCAGGTCGGGGAGGGATGGCATGGACGGCAGCGGTGCGGACGATGTCGTGTCGCGCCGGATCTCGATGGACACCGCCCAGGTGTCCGCGGTGTCGGCGTACTACCGCAGGTCCTCGCTGGTGCTGTCGGCGGTCGCCGACGACCTGGCCACGCGCGACTTCGGGACCTGGGCGCGCGATTCCGGTGTACCGGACGGGAATTCGGTCGCCTTCGGCCCGCTCGCCGCCGCGTACGCCGGGATGAGCACGGCCCTGTCGCGCCGCCTGCGGGTGCAGGCCGCGGCGGCCGCGGCACTGGCCGACTCGCTGCGCAACAGTGCGCTGGCCATGGCGGACGGCGACGGCCGGGCGGCGGTCGAGATCGCGCGAGCATTGCCCGCCTCGGCGAAGGACGTCAGGTGAGACGCGGCACCGACTCGCTGTCGGTTCTGAGATCCGACGCCCGGGGCGGTGTCGAGGCCCTGATCGAGCTCGTATCGGCCGGTCGTCTGATGGGGGTGGGCGCCCCCGACGACGCCACCATCCGCAACGGACTCCGCGTCGTCGACGCCTTCGACATCGCGGCGCTGTCCGCGGACAGCCACGCCCTGGAGTCGGCGCATCGTGCCGTGTCCGAACAGCTTCACCACCTTCCCGAACAGCAGGTCCGCCTCGACGACGGCTGGAACAGTGAGTCCGCGACCGTGGCGATCGCGACGGTCATCGATCATCAGCGTCGTGCCGAGTCGGATCTGCACATCCTGCGCACCCTCACCGACGCGACCTCGGCCGCGGCGTCGGGTATCGACCGCCTGCTCCGCACCTTCTATCTGACGCTCGCACGGTTGTCGGCGCCGACCGCAGCGGGCGTGCCACCGGCCGAGCTCCCGCAGGCCGTGCTCACCGGCCGGGTACCGATCGGGGTGGCGGTCGAGGACATCTCGTCGCGGCTCGCGCTGTTCAGCACGTCGCTCGAGACCACGACCCGCGGTATCGCCGGGATCCTCGACCTCCTGAACCGGTCCGTCGACGGCATCGACGACGAGGCCTATCCGGTGGAGGCCGAGATGGCGGACGATGGTCCGGTCGCGCCGCCGGACCGGCCGGCCGTGGCGACATCCGTGGAGATCGGTGCCGCGCCCACTCCGGTCACCCGGACCTGGCTCGCCGAATCGACCACGGACGACCGGCCGGCGGAGATCGGGGCCGCCACCGCGTCCGCGGTGACCGGCTCATCTGTGACCGGCTCATCTGTAACGGAGCCGGCCGGATCCGCTCCGCCACCCGAACCCGTCGAGGCCGGACGCGTCGACCGCGAACCCGACGACGGCATCGACATCCCGTTCCGGCTGGGCGGCACCGAGGGGCACGACGCACCCGTCACCCCTCCAACCGTAGGTCCGGCCTCCGCCGACGGCGTGACCGGGGCGAGTGCGGTGACCACCGGAACCGAAGAGCGCGAAGCGGATTCGACGGGACCGGCTTCGTCGGGACCGGCTTCCGCGCCGGACTCGGGGACGCCCTCGGACGCACCGTCGGACAGGTCGTCGGGGGATCTGGCTCTGGCAGGTGACCAGTGAACCTCGCCGACCAGATCGAGGCGCTGGCCCGCTCCTGCACCGCCGGTGTCGCGGAGGCGTCACACCGCTTCTCCGCGCGGCAGCGGGACCTCGAACTCGCGATGGACGACCACCGTCGCACCGCGGTGCGGTCGGAGACGCAGCAGATGCGCGACGACCTCGAGAACGCGGCCGATGCCGCCGACGCCACCCCGGGCATCATGTTGCCGGCCGACGTGGCCGATGCCAGTCCCCATCTGCCGCCGCCGAACACATAGGCTGTCTGCTGTGCCAGGCAAGAAGCAGCAGAAGCCGACGCAGTCGCCCGCGAAGCTGATGTCCGCGCTCGCCCGACGCGGCCCCCATCGCGTGTTGCGCGGGGACCTCGGGATCGTCGGGACACCGGGTGTCGTGTTCACTCCCGCCGAGGGCGAACGACTCCCGGCCGTCGCATTCGGCCACGGGTGGATGACGTCGGTGGAGCGCTACCGCGATCTGTGTCACCACCTCGCGTCCTGGGGCATCGTCGTCGCTGTTCCCGCGGGTCAGCGAGGTCTGCTGGCGTCCGACGACACGATGGCCGCCCAGTTGCGCTCGGCACTGTCGATCGTGACCCGAGTGCCGCTCGGCTTCGGCGACATCACCGTCGACCCGCGCAAGATCGGGTTCGCCGGCCACGGCTTCGGTGCCGCCGCCGCGATGCTGGCCGCGTCGGAGGGAGTGCTGCACGGCCAGCCGCAACCGCAGGCTCGCGGGGTGGTCGCGCTGTTCCCGGCGCCGACGACCGGCGCACTGCTGCCCGCGGCCCGGCGGGTGAGTGCGCCCGGACTCATCGTGTCGGCGATCGGTGAACTCGACACCATCGACGGCAACGCGCTTCCGCTGGCACAGGCGTACGGAACCGAGGCGGCCGCCGACCCTCGTCCCGCCGCCGTGCTGCGCACCCCTCCGGGTGCCACCTCTCGTGGACTGATCGAGCACCGGTCCATCAAGTCCCTGCTCGGCAGCAACGGCGCCGACAAGAAGACCCACACCGCGGCACGCGCCCTGACCACCGGGTTCCTGCTGCACACGCTCGACGACGACAGTCGTTACGAGGTCTTCGCCGACGCCGACACCGAGCTGGGGAAGGTGCCCGCGGTGGATCTGGACGATCCGCCGGAGGCCCAGGACAAGATCGCCAAGTTGCTCGGCGCGAAGGATCGCAAACGACGCCGCGCCGCGAGCCCGGTTCCGTCCGGCCTGCCGAACGCAGTGGTGCCCGACACCATCGAGTGACGGCCGTGTGACCGGACCCGACCGGGGTCTGTTGTGACCCGGCGCGGGACCCGACGCGCCGCGCTGCCACTCCCGCGTCCGCAGGTACGCTGACTAGCTATGTGTGGAATCGTGGGATACGTGGGGCGACGCGATGCCCTGGACATCGTCGTCGACGCGCTGCGACGGATGGAATACCGCGGGTACGACTCGGCGGGCGTCGCGATCCTCGACGGCGAGGGAAACACCGCGATCCAGAAGAAGGCGCTCCGGCTGGAGAATCTCGAGAAGCAGATCGCCACGGTCGGTCGCGAGTCGCTGGCCGGAACCACCGGCATCGGACACACGCGGTGGGCGACGCACGGCAAGCCGACCGATCGCAACGCGCACCCGCACGCCAGTGACGACGGCAAGCTCGCCGTCGTGCACAACGGCATCATCGAGAACTACGCGGAACTCCGCGCCGAACTCGAGGACGACGGCGTCGAGTTCGCGTCCGAGACCGACACCGAGACCGCCGTGCACCTGGTGTCCAAGTACTACGCGCTGGGTCCGACCGCCGGCGACTTCGTGGCGAGCGCCTACGCCGCGCTGCGTCGTCTCGAGGGAGCCTTCACCCTCGTGTTCACCCACGCCGACCACGCGGACACCATCGTCGCGGCGCGGCGGTCGACACCGCTCGTGGTCGGTGTCGGCAAGGGCGAGATGTTCCTCGCGTCGGACGTGACGGCATTCATCGAACACACCCGGGACGCGGTGGAACTCGGCCAGGACGAGGTCGTGGTGATCACCGCCGACTCGTACACGGTCAGCGACTTCGACCAGAACGTCCGCGCGGGCAAGCCCTTTCACATCGACTGGGATCTCGCGGCCGCAGAGAAGGGCGGTTACGACTTCTTCATGCTCAAGGAGATCGCCGAGCAGCCGCGGGCGATCGCCGACACCCTCCTCGGGCATCTGCAGAACGGCCGGATCGTGCTCGACGAGCAGCGCCTGACCGACGACGACCTGCGCGACGTCGACAAGGTGTTCGTGGTGGCCTGTGGGACCGCCTACCATGCCGGACTTCTCGCCAAGTACGCGATCGAGCACTGGACCCGGCTCCCGGTCGAGATCGAGCTCGCCAGCGAGTTCCGCTATCGCGACCCGGTGCTCGACCGCTCGACGCTGGTCGTGGCGATCTCGCAGTCCGGTGAGACGGCCGACACGCTCGAGGCGGTCCGGCACGCGAAGGATCAGAAGGCCCGCGTCTTGGCCATCTGCAACACCAACGGCGCGCAGATCCCGCGCGAGTCCGACGCGGTTCTCTACACGCACGCCGGCCCCGAGATCGGCGTCGCGTCGACCAAGTGTTTCCTCGCGCAGATCGTCGCCGCCTACCTCGTGGGGCTCGCGCTGGCACAGGCCCGGGGCACCAAGTACGCCGACGAGGTCGCCCGCGAGTTCGCGGCGATCGAGGCGATGGCCGACTCGGTCGCGCAGGTGCTCGGCACGATGGAGCCGGTGCGGGAACTCGCACGCTCGCTGGCGCACCACAACACGGTGCTGTTCATCGGCCGTCACGTCGGCTACCCGGTCGCGCTCGAGGGCGCGCTGAAACTCAAGGAACTGGCGTACATGCACGCCGAGGGCTTCGCTGCGGGGGAGCTCAAGCACGGACCGATCGCGCTGATCGAGGATGGGCTGCCGGTGATCACGGTCATGCCGTCCCCGGACGGGCGCGCGGTGCTGCATTCCAAGATGGTCAGCAACATCCGGGAGATCCAGGCCCGCGGTGCCCGCACGATCGTCATCGCCGAACCCGACGACGCGGCCGCCCGCGCCGTCGCCGACGAGTTCATCCCGATCCCGAAGACGCCGACGCTCCTGCAGCCGCTGGTCTCGACCGTGCCGCTGCAGGTGTTCGCGGCGAGCGTCGCGCAGGCCCGTGGCTACGACGTCGACAAACCGCGGAACCTGGCCAAGTCGGTGACCGTCGAATAGTCCGTCGGCATGCCGATCCGGTATCTGACGGCTGACGAGGTCCGCGACGCCGAGCGGGCCACGGGTGATCTGCTCACCGGCGGCGTCCTGATGCGCCGGGCGGCGTACGGCGTCGCCCGGGTGGTCGTGGCGGAGCTGAACCGGACCGGCGGCTGCTACGGACGGTCGGTCTGTCTCGTCGTCGGTGCGGGGGACAACGGGGGCGACGCGCTCTTCGCCGGCGCCGAACTGCGACGTCGTGGCGTGCGGGTCGACGCGGTCCTGCTCGCCCCGGACAAGGCCCACGCCGCGGGGCTGGCCGCATTCCGCGCTGCCGGCGGACGGACCGTCGAGCGGCCACCCGACGGACCCGACGTGATCGTCGACGGAGTGGTCGGGCTCGGCGGCCGCGGTCCGCTGCGGACGAACGCCGCGGAGATCTTCGCGGCCACCGGTCCGGAGACCACCGTCGTCGCCGTCGATCTGCCGTCGGGTGTCGATGCCGACACCGGCGAGGTCCACGACCCGGCGGTCCGTGCCGACATCACGGTCACCTTCGGGGTCCGGCGCCGCGCGCATCTGCTCGCCGCGCCGCAGTGCGGGCGAGTCGTTTCCGTCGACATCGGCCTCGGCGATCTCGTCGACCGGTCGGGTGGAACCGCCGAGCCGACGCTCAGCTCCCTCGATGATGATGAAATCGATTGGCCCACACCAGGTCCGGCCGACGACAAGTACACGCAGGGAGTCGTCGGGGTCATCGCCGGATCGCATCGGTACCCCGGCGCCGCCGTCCTCGCCACCGGCGCGGCGGTGACCGCGACCTCGGGGATGACCCGGTTCGTCGGATCGGCGCATGCCGAGGTGGTGGCGCAGTGGCCGGAGGTGGTCGCCACGCCCGAACTCGCCGACGCCGGACGCGTCCAGGCGTGGGTTCTCGGCCCCGGCATGGGTACCGACGATGCGGCGGCGGCGACCCTGCGCACGGTCCTGGGTACCGACCTGCCGGTTCTCGCCGATGCCGACGCCCTGTCCCTGATCGCGCGCGATCCGGGGCTGGTCGACGGGCGGGCGGCGCCGACGCTGCTGACACCGCATGCCGGCGAGTTCGCCCGGCTGACCGGCACCGAGCTGGGGGCCGACCGTCTCACCGCCGTCGCCGGCCTCGCCGCGAGGTGGGGTGTCACGGTGCTGCTCAAGGGGCGCATCACGCTGGTCGCCGACCCCACGGGTCACGTCCTCGGCAACGATGCCGGGTCGTCGTGGGCGGCGACCGCCGGCGCAGGCGACGTGCTGTCGGGTGTCGCCGGGGCGCTGCTCGCCGCCGGGAGATCACCGCAGATCGCCGGTGCGGCGGCGGCGCGCGTACACGCCCGGGCGGCCGAGCTCGCGAGTCGCGGCGCGCCGATCGGGGCGTCGGCGCTGCTGTCGGCGCTGCGTCCGGCGATCCGCGAGTTCACCACGCGGTCAGCACGAACACGAGCGGATACAGAGCCGTCAGCGCGGTGAACGCGGTGACCGACGACAACACGATCACGTCGGCGATCGTTCCCGCGCGCCGCAGCGCGCCGTGCCGGATCCGCTGGGTGAACGAGACGGCCAGCGCCGCGCAGGCGGCGATCGTCGCGAGCACCGCGACGCCGAAGGCGATCAGGGCCGCGACTCCGTAGCCGTCGGCGGGTTCATCGGCCATCGCGTGCCCGAGGGCGACCAGGAAGAACACCCCGGCGGTGACGAACGCCACCCATGCGACGGTGTTGGCCGCCCACGACACCAACGATGCGCGCAGGCCCGGGCGGGCGGGGACGGTGGGCGGGTCGACGGGCGAGAAGTGGGCGAGGTCGTGGGCGTCGTAGTCGTGGTCACCGAAGTCGTGGCCGGGGGCCGGGGGCGCGAGGCGGGTGGGGACGACAACGGCCTTGTCCTGCGGATTCGAGGTGGCGTACATGGTCACTTCCGGGGTTTCGGCGACGGATCGGGAACTGCGATGGGGTCCACTCAACCGTCCGGACGGACGGCCCGCATCGGTGTGACTACTCACTCCACGTCCGCAAGACGACGCCCCGCTCTCACTGCGGGCAGCCGAGACGAACCGGACCAGGCGATCTGGGACAATGGGCGACGATGACTTCCCCTGCTCTGACCGCGACCGTCGACCTCGGCGCGATCGCCCACAACGTCGACGTGCTGCGTGCCGCCTCGGGTACCGACGTGATGGCGGTCGTGAAAGCCGACGCCTACGGCCATGGGGCGCTACCGGTGGTGCGTGCGGTCCTCGCCGCGGGTGCCACCGAACTCGGTGTCGCCCACCTCACCGAGGCCGCGGCACTGCGGGCGGCCGGCATCGACGCCCCGATCACCGCCTGGCTGCACACGCCGGGTGCCGACTTCGCGGGTGCGATCACCGACCGCATCGACATCGCGCTCTCGTCGATCTCGCAGCTCGACGCGGTCATCGCCGCGGCGCGGCGCATCGGACAGACCGCCCTCGTGACGGCCAAGGTCGACACCGGCCTCAACCGCAGCGGTGTCGCCGTGGACGAATGGGCGGACTTCGCCGAGCGGGTCGCGAAAGCGCATGCGGACGGGTCGGTGACCCTGCGTGCGGTGATGTGCCACCTCGCGCGCGGCGACGAACCCGATCACCCGCTCAACGATGCCCAGGCGCAGCGGCTCGACCTCGCCGTGGCCGACCTGGTCCGTCTCGGCGCCGCGCCCCAGGTGGTGCACATCGCCAATTCACCCGCGGCACTGACCCGTCCGGATCTCGCCCGTGACCTCGTCCGGCCCGGGATCGCCGTCTACGGCCGCACCCCGGTACCCGCGCGCGGCGACTTCGGGCTGATCCCGGCGATGACCCTGACCGCGCGTATCGCGCTCGTGAAGAAGGTGGCCGCGGGACAGGGCGTGTCCTACAGCGAGACGTGGATCGCGCCGCGCGACACGGTGGTGGCCGTGGTCGCCGCCGGATACGCCGACGGCGTACCCCGACTGCTGTCGGGCCGGATCCGGGTCCGGATCGGAGACCGGCTGTTCGACGGTGTGGGCCGGATCTGCATGGATCAGCTGGTCGTCGACCTCGGACCGGACGGCGCAGGCGTCCGCGAGGGTGACGAGGCCGAACTCTTCGGCACCGGGGCATCCGGCGGCCCCACCGCGAAGGACTGGGCGGACACGATCGGCACCATCGACTACGAGATCGTTTCCCAGGTCGGGCAGCGAGTGGTCCGTCGTTACCTCGGCGCGGGGGCCACCGGGGTAGATTCCGAGGACACGGTGACACCCGGGAACGCGGGGACCGGACAGTGAGCGGGGCACCACTGGTGGACGATTCCGAACGCGTCGGACTGCTGGCCGGGGTGGCGGGAATCGCCGCCCTCGGCGGGATGGCAGCCGTCGGAGCGGCGCGCAACATCGCTCGCAAGAGCGTGGTGGGCCGCGCGGACCCCTATGCCGACGTCGATCTGACCGAGCTCTACGGCGAGCGCGCCACCACCGTCACCACCGACGACGGTCTGGAACTCGCGGTGCGGATCGTCGATCTGGGGACGGTGACGGCGGACACCGCACCCGACCTGACGATCGTGTTCGTGCACGGCTTCAGCCTTCGGTTGTCGAGCTGGCACTTCCAGCGAGAACAACTCGCCGCCGAGTGGCACGACCGCAACTATCGTCTGGTGTTCTTCGACCATCGGGGTCACGGTGAGAGCGATCCGGCACCGACCGAGACGTGCACGATCGCCCAGCTCGCCGACGACGCGGCAGCCGTGGTCCGTGCCACCGTCCCGGTCGGACCCGTTGTCCTCGTGGGCCATTCGATGGGCGGCATGACGCTGATGGGCCTCGCGCGCCGCCACCCGGCGCTGTTCTCGACCCATGGCCCGGTGGCCGGGGTGGGTCTCGTGGCGACGGCGTCGCGCGGTCTCACCGACGCCGGACTCGGTGAGGGACTGCGTAATCCGGTGGTGGACGCCTTCCGGATGAGTGTGCGCCGCGCGCCACGCCTGGTGCAGGCCGGGCGCGGACTGACCCGCTCCGCACTCGAACCGGTGCTCGTCGCAGCGAGTTTCGGGCCGACGTTCTACAGTCCGGCGCTCGGGGCCGCGGTGGACAAGATGATCCAGAGCACGCCCATCGAGACCATTGTGAACTTCCTGCACGCCTTGGAGATCCACGACGAGTCGACAGCCCTGCCGGTGATCGCGCAGGTTCCGACCACGGTCGTCTGCGGCGACCGGGACCGCCTCACGCCCCTGCGCAACTCGGTGCGGATGTACTCCCAACTCGGTGCCGATTCGCGTCTGGTCGTCGCCAAGGGCGCCGGGCACATGGTCCAGATGGAGGAGCCGGGTCTGGTGAGCGACGCGATCGCCGAACTGGTGGATCGGGCGCGGGTCGCGCTGCCGGCTCCCCGCCGACGCTGGTGGAAGCGGGGCCGCGGATGAGTGGGTTGGGTTCCGCCGGTACCCGCGAACTCCCCGACGTCGCCGACACCGAGGCCTTCGGCGCCGAGCTGGGGTCGACCCTGGCCGCGGGGGACGTCGTCATCCTCGACGGCCCGCTGGGTGCGGGGAAGACGGCGCTCGCCCGCGGGATCGGGGCCGGGCTCGGCATCGTGGGACGGGTGACCTCGCCGACGTTCATCATCGCGCGCGAACACCGACCGGGCCGGCCGGGCCGGCCGGGGATGGTCCACGTCGACGCGTACCGACTCGGCGGGGCCGGGAACGGTTCCGGAGTCCTCGACGAGCTCGACGCCCTGGATCTGGACTCCGACCTGGACGAGGCAGTCGTCGTCGTCGAGTGGGGCGAGGGGGTGGCCGAGCGGCTGGCCGAGCGGCATCTCGTCGTCCGGCTGCGCCGGGACCCCGATACCGATGTGCGACAAGTGGAGTGGGAATGGGTGAGTCCCGAATGAGTGTGACGCCGGGTGACGGACCGGGCAACGGGGGCGCGCGGCTGGTGCTGGCGGTCGACACGGCCACCGATTCGGTGGTGACCGGTGTGGCCGCGCTGCGCTCCGACCCCGGGCCCTCCGGGTCGGACATCCGGGTGCTCGCCGGACGCGTGGTCACCGACCATCGTCGGCATGCGGAACTGCTCACCAGCCTCATCGCCGAGTGTCTCACCGAATCCGGCACCGCCCGAACCGATCTGGCCGCGGTCGTGGTCGGTTGCGGCCCCGGTCCGTTCACCGGGTTACGGGTCGGGATGGCGACCGGCGCCGCGTTCGCCGACGCGCTCGGAATCCCGGCGTACGGCGTGTGCTCGCTGGATGCTCTTGCCGCCGAAGCCGTTCCGGGCGTCGACGCCACGTCACGGGTGCTCGTGGTGACCGATGCGCGCCGGCGTGAGGTGTATTGGGCGGTGTACGAGGGCGACCGGCGCCTGCGCGGTCCCGAGGTGGCCGCGCCCGCGGCGGTGGCCGAGGAACTCGCCGCCGACCTCGACGAGGGCCGGATCGGTGCGGTCGCGGGTTCGGCGGCCCACCTCGAACTCGCCGGCTGGACCGGTGGGGCTCCCGCGATCACGGTTCCGACGGTGCGGGGGCTGATCGAGGCGGCGCAGGCCGGCATCGTCGCCGACCGGGAACCCGAACCGCTTGTCCCGCTGTATCTCCGGCGCCCCGACGCCGTCGAGCAGAAGGCCCGCCGGGCGGGTGTGGCGCGATGACAACGCCCGAGCTGGTGATCGACGCCCTCACCTACGGTGACATCCCGCGCTGCGCGGCCCTGGAGCGGCAGATGTTCGCCGACGACTCGCCGTGGCCGGCCGCCGCTTTCCGGGCCGAGCTCAACGCGCCGTACAACACCTATTTCGCGGCGCGGGAACGCGCCGGAGCCGATGTCATCGGCTACGCCGGCATCTCCCTGCTCGGCCAGCCCGACGCCTGGGAGTGCGAGATCCACACCATCGCCGTCGACCCGGACCGTCGGGGTCGGGGAGTGGGCAAGGCGCTGCTCGAGGCCATGCTCACCGTCGCCGACGAGAACGACGCCCCGGTGTTCCTCGAGGTGCGCACCGACAACGACGTGGCGATCGCGCTGTACTCGCGGCACGGGTTCAGCACCGCGGGCCTTCGACGCAACTACTATCAGCCGTCCGGCGCGGATGCCTACACGATGCTGCGGCTCCCGGTGTCGGGGCGGCCGCTCGAACCCGAGGAGGGCCCGGCGTGATCGTCATGGGTATCGAGAGTTCCTGCGACGAGACCGGTGTCGGCATCGTCCGCTGGACACCGGGCGAGGGAGACACCCCGGGATTCGCGACGATGCTGGCCGACGAGGTGGCGTCCAGCGTGGACGAGCACGCCCGGTTCGGCGGCGTGGTCCCCGAGATGGCCTCGCGCGCGCATCTGGAGGCGATCGTCCCCACCATGCGCCGGGCGCGGGAGGCGGCCGGGATCGACCGTCCCGACGCCATCGCCGTCACCATCGGGCCGGGCCTGGCCGGTGCGTTGCTCGTCGGTGTCGCCGCGGCGAAGGCCTACGCCCTTGCCTGGGATGTGCCGCTGTATGCGATGAACCATCTCGGCGGTCACGTCGCGGTGGACACCCTCGAGCACGGACCCATGCCGGAATGCGTCGCACTGCTGGTGTCCGGCGGGCACACACACCTGTTGCACGTCACCGATCTCGCCGAGCCCATCGTCGAACTGGGCACCACGGTCGACGACGCGGCCGGGGAGGCCTTCGACAAGGTCGCCCGCCTGCTGGGTCTCGGCTTCCCGGGCGGGCCGGCGCTCGATCGTGCTGCCCGCGAAGGCGATCCGGGTGCGATCGCTTTCCCGCGCGGGATGACCGGTCCCCGCGACTCGCGGCACGACTTCTCCTTCAGCGGGTTGAAGACGGCGGTCGCACGGTACGTGGAGAAGTGCGAGCGCGACGGTGCGGAGGTCCCCGTGGCGGACGTGGCGGCCTCGTTCCAGGAGGCGGTCGCCGACGTGCTGACGATGAAGGCGGTCCGGGCGTGCGGTGACCTCGGGGTGGACACGCTGGTCCTCGGCGGAGGTGCCACCGCGAATTCGCGCATCCGGTCGCTGGCGGAGGAACGCTGTGCGGCCGCCGGGATCGACTTGCGGGTGCCGAAGCCGCGGTTGTGCACCGACAACGGGGTCATGATCGCGACACTGGGCGCCCACGTGATCGGCGGGGGAGCGCGCCCCTCGCCGCTGACCGTGGCGTCGGACCCGGCGATGTCGGTACGCGTCAGCCAGCTGTAGCGGACCGACCCCCGGTGGATACGCGAGGAGCGAACACGTCCGGGTTTTTGCAGCCTCCACCCTTGAGTGCTGGCACTCGCATGTATAGAGTGCTAGTTGGCACTGACTGAAGCCTCGGAACCCGCGACGACGGGGTTTTGCAGGGCCGTGAACGTGCAGATTCTTTCTCAGTACGAAAGTTGAGGACTCACATCGTGGCGAGCGTGAACATCAAGCCGCTTGAGGACAAGATCCTGGTGCAGGCCGTCGAGGCCGAGACGACCACCGCCTCGGGCCTGGTCATCCCGGACTCCGCCAAGGAGAAGCCGCAGGAAGGCACCGTCATCGCGGTCGGCGAGGGTCGGGTCACCGAGCAGGGCAACCGCGTCCCCGTGGACGTCAAAGAGGGTGACACCGTCATCTACAGCAAGTACGGCGGCACCGAGATCAAGTACGCCGGCGAGGAATACCTGATCCTCTCGGCGCGCGACGTCCTCGCCGTCATCGGCAAGTAGGACCGGTACCGAGAACTCCGGCCGAGTCAGACCCCGCGAGCCTTTTTCGCGTCTCACATCGCCCCGGCGCCCCGTGCAGGGGTACCGGGGCGATGTGCGTTGCGGCGACCGGCTCCCGTTGCAGAAAGTGATATATGGCCAAGCAGATTGAATTCAACGAAACCGCGCGTCGGGCGCTCGAGCGAGGCATCGACCAGCTCGCCGACACCGTCAAGGTCACCCTCGGCCCGCGCGGCAGGCACGTGGTCCTCGCCAAGGCATTCGGCGGACCGAGTGTCACCAATGACGGCGTCACCATCGCGCGCGACATCGAGCTCGACGATCCGTTCGAGAACCTCGGTGCCCAGCTGGTGAAGTCCGTCGCCACCAAGACCAACGACGTTGCGGGCGACGGCACCACGACCGCAACGGTTCTCGCGCAGGCAATGGTCAAGGCGGGCCTGCGCAACGTGGCCGCAGGCTCCAATCCGATCGCCCTCGGGCAGGGCATCAGCAAGGCTGCCGATGCGCTGAGCGAAGCGCTGCTGGCCGCTGCGACCCCGGTCGCGGGCGAACAGTCCATCGCCCAGATCGCCACCGTGTCCTCTCGAGACGAGGAGATCGGCGAGATGGTCGGAAAGGCCATGACCGCGGTGGGCGCCGACGGTGTCGTCACCGTCGAGGAGGGCTCCGGATTGAGCACCGACCTCGAGATCACCGAGGGCGTCCAGTTCGACAAGGGCTTCCTCTCGCCCTACTTCGTCACCGACGTCGACAGCCAGGAAGCGGTCCTCGAGGACGCGTTCGTCCTGCTCTACCGCGACAAGATCAGCTCCCTGCCGGAGTTCCTGCCGCTGCTGGAGAAGGTCGTCGAAGCGGGCAAGTCGCTGCTGATCATCGCCGAGGACGTCGAGGGCGAGCCGCTGTCGACCCTCGTCGTCAACTCGATCCGCAAGACGATCCGCGCCGTCGCGGTCAAGGCGCCGTTCTTCGGCGACCGCCGCAAGGCATTCCTCGAAGACCTCGCGGTCGTCACCGGTGGAACCGTGGTCTCCTCCGACATCGGCCTGAGTCTGTCGACCGTCGGTCTCGAGGTGCTCGGCTCGGTTCGTCGCGTCGTCGTCACCAAGGACGCCACCACCCTCGTCGAGGGCGCCGGCACCAAGGACGCGATCGCGGACCGTTCGGCCCAGCTGCGGCGCGAGATCGAGCAGTCCGACTCCGACTGGGACAAGGAGAAGCTCGCGGAGCGTCTGGCGAAGCTCTCCGGTGGTGTCGCCGTCATCCGTGTCGGCGCGGCCACCGAGACCGCGCTCAAGGAGCGCAAGCACCGCGTCGAGGACGCCGTCGCGGCGGCCAAGGCCGCGGTCGAAGAGGGGATCATCCCCGGCGGTGGCTCGGCGATCGTGCAGGCGTCGAAGAAGCTCGACGCACTCGCCGATTCGCTGACCGGCGACGAGGCCCTGGGCGTGCGCGTCGTGCGCGACTCGGCGCGGGCGCCGCTGTACTGGATCGCCGCGAACGCGGGCCTCGACGGCGCGGTCGTGGTCGACAAGGTCGCCGGTGCGGCCGACGGCTCGGGTTTCAACGCCGCGAGCCTCACCTACGGCGACCTGGTCGCCGAGGGCATCATCGACCCGGTGAAGGTCACCCGGTCGGCGGTCGTCAATGCGGCGTCGGTGGCCCGGATGGTGTTGACCACCGAGACGGCCATCACCGAGCGGCCGGCCGACGAACCGGCCGGTCACGCCGGTCACGGGCACGCGCACTGACGTAGACCCCTCGAGGTCACGAAGTCGACGAGAACACGAGAGCCGGGCATCCTTTCGGGGATGCCCGGCTCTCGCCGCTGTCGGGTGGGCTCGACGCCCTGGACTCAGCTGGCCATACGGCGGCCGACGCCGCGCTTCATCAAGATGCTGCGCTCGGATTCGGAGAGACCGCCCCAGATGCCGTACGGCTCCGCGACCGCGAGGGCGTGCTCCCGGCACTGCGCGATGACCGGGCACTGGTGACACATTTCTTTGGCTCGCCGCTCGCGCTGCGCTCGGGCCCGGCCGCGTTCGCCGTCCGGATGGAAGAACATCGACGAGTCGACGCCGCGGCAGAGTCCTGACATCTGCCAGTCCCAGATGTCAGCGTTGGGGCCGGGGAGATGATTGGGCTGAGGCATGACAGCTACTCCTTGTCGTGGGCCGCACCGAGGTGCTCGGTGAGAAACGTCGATTTCCTGCAACGCTGAACTCACATTAAGCGGGCCTGAGAAATGGCGTCAATAGGCCCCAAATGGGACATGATTGCCGCGAAAGTCTCAGAAATGTTAACGGCGGGTTAGTTCGTCTCCGACGGATAGCACAGCTGTGACCAGACATTCCGTTGCCCCCCGAATCAGGTGACTCCACCCCATTTGAGCTGGGTATTCACTCGACATGACGTAGTCTTTCCCCGGTGCGCGGAGTGTGAGGGTGTGGTGACGTCGATCGAACCGATTTACACGTCGGAAATCTTCCGATGATGCACCCGTGATCTGTCTGGAGAATTAACGTTGGGAATCGTTCGTTAAATTCATGCAAACCAAAAGAGTTCGAGTGACCAAGAACACCTGGCAGGCGTTCGAGAATGCCGTTGAGCTGCGTCGACACCCGTCGATGGAGCCCGCGGTGGCTCCGCTGTTTCGGGCCTGGGCCGACGCGGTCTCATCGGGTGGGCGCGGGGAGTACGCCGGCGCGCTCACGGCACTGACGGAGCTGGAGAGGGTGATCGGTCCGTCGACGGGCCCGGCGGCGTCCCTCGCCCCGGAGACCGCACTGTTGTCGCTGTGTCAGAGCACCCGTGCGTCGCTGGTTCGCCAGGCCGGGCGTCACCGGATCGCCTCCGGAATCGACGGCCGGTCCCTCCTCACCGTCGGCATCCCGGACAGCCGGCCGTCGACGGGCTCGCCGGACCCGGCCGAGGTGTCGCTGACGCGAGCCGCGGTCGCGGACGGACTCGTCGGGCTCGCGGCCGACAATCTGGGTCTGCTGAGGTTCGGTGCCGCGCGCCGGCTGCTCGACCGGGCGAGGGCGGTCCTCGACGCCGTGGACGGTCCATCGTCGGGAACGACCCCCGACGGTTGGTCGTGGCGGCCGGCGGACGCGGACTGGACGACGGCGACCCGCTGCCGACTGCGCTGGGAATGGGTGAGCGCCGAACTCGGTCTGTATCGCGGTGACGTCTCGACCGGGCTCGACCATGCCCGGGCGGGCGCCTCGCTGATCCGGGAGATGCACGACGCGGGGACTCCGGTCCCGGCCCGGCATCGCATCAAGACCGCGCTCATCGCCGCTGCCGCCACCGCCGGTGGAGGGGACAGGGGCGGCGCGGCCACGGTTGCGCGGGATGTCGTCGCCGACGCTCGCGACGAGGGTCTGCTCCCGCTGGAGTGGGCGGCGATGAGCCTGCTGCTGGGTACCGGAGCGGCGTCCGAGGGCGACATCGCGCGCCACCGCGAGCTCCGCGCCACGCTGATCGGCAAGGGCATGGCGCTGATGCCGGGGGGTTGATCGCTAAGGTGTGTTGGGGTCTGCCACGTCATCGCCGCCGGGACGTCGGAGAACGCTGCTCGCCAGTCGCGTTCCACGACGGTCGCCACCGGCGGCGTCACCGTGCTGGGGCCCGTACCAGGACTGGCGGCGAGGCCGGTTGGCCGATCTGTAACACGGGGATTCCTACGCGCGATGAAATTGACAGGTGGTGAGTTGAACGACGCCGTCCGGGCCGCGGGCCAAGGCGATCGTGCCGCTCTCACGTCAGTTCTCGAAAGCGTGCAGGAGCCGATCCTGCGCTACTGCCGAGGACGCATCGGGGTCGGGGAACGTCATCTGTTCTCCGCCGACGACATCGCGCAGGAGGCTTTGATGGCGGTGATGACCGCATTGCCCCGTTACCGGGACCAGGGCAAACCGTTCATGGCCTTCGTCTACGGCATCGCGTCGCACAAGGTTGCCGATGCCATGCGGGTGGCGGCGCGGGTGAAGTCGGACCCGGTCGAGGAGATCCCCGAGGTCTCGCACGTGACCGGCGGTCCCGAGCAGTTCGCCATCGACGCCGACGGCAGCAGGCGGATGAGAGCCCTGCTGGGCATCCTGCCCGAGAAACAGCGCGAGGTGCTGGTCCTGCGGCTGATCGTCGGTATGTCGGCGGAGGAGACCGCCCAGGCCATCGGCAGCACCGCCGGAGCGGTGCGAGTCGCCCAGCACAGGGCATTGGCGAAGTTGAAAGACGAGTTGAGACGGACAGGAGGTCACGATGAGCGGACAGTCTGATTGGCGTAGACGCCGTGTCGTCGGCGGTGACCAGCCGAATCGACCCGGCCAGCCACCGGTGCATCGGCGTGCGCCCGGTTCGAGCGGTCCGGCGCCCACCGGCCCCGGACCCCTGGACCCGGTCCCGTCGGGCGCGAATCCCGGGTTCGATCCAGCCGCCCACGATTTTTCCGCAGCCGACGACTCGCTGGACCTCTCCGAGGTCAACTTCGACGAGAACTTCCTCGACGCGCTCACCCGGGACGTGCCTGTGCCGACCCGGGACGCCGCGGAGTACCAGCTGGCCGAGATGCTGTCGGGCTGGAAGTCCGAGATCATGTCCACCCCCGAGCCGGAGCTGGTCTCCGTCGACGACGTCGAGCGCGCGATCGGGACCACCGAGCGGGCGAGCCGCGGACGCCGCATGGTGCGGCACCTACGCGTCGTGTCGGGTGCGGCCGCGATCGTCATCGTCGCCGCTGCCGGTCTGACCGTGCTCTCCGAGGGCTCGCAACCCGGCGATCCGCTGTGGGGCATCAAGCAGGTCGTGTTCTCCGAGGCCGCGTCGCAGACGCAGGCGGCGCACGACGTCCGTACGAATCTCGAGCGTGCCGAGGCCGCGATCGCGGCGGGTGATCCGGTCGCGGCCGCCAGTCTGCTGGCCGAGGCGAAGGACCGCATGGGTCCCATGGGCGACAACGAGATGCGCGACGAGATGACCGACTGGATGAACCGCATCCGCGCGGGCGCGGGTCTGCCGACGGAGGTCACCGATCCCACGACGCCGGGCGGCGCGGAGCAACCGGCCACGACAGAGCCGACTCGACCCGATCTGACCAGCCGTGAGGACGATCCGTCGGCACCAGGCGAGTCGACCCCGCCCGGTGGCGGGTCCGACGATCCGACCGCGCCGTCCGAGGAGACGAGCGAGCCGGAGGTCCCGTCGTCCGCACCGCCGTCGAGCGGACCGGCTCAGCCGTCCGCGCCGTCGTCGAGCACCAAGGTCACGCGTTTCCCGGCCGAGATCCCCGGGATTCCGTGGACCCCGCCGCCCGGCGTGGACGCGTCGGGTCGGCCGATCGGCTGACCGGACGCCGCAACGACGGTCGCCGATCACGAGCCCGGATTCACGAGTGAGGCCCCGCACCGGACCGGTGCGGGGCCTCACTCGTGGTTGTGACGTCGGGGAGTCGGCGGATCGCCGGGTTCGTCAGCGTTCGTCGTCGAGATGGCTACGCGCGTCGGCGTAGCCGCGGCAGTAGTCCCACGTGACGTAAGCGTCGGGGCGTGGGTCCACGGCCGGCTCGTGGGGCCGCACGGTGCCATCGATGAGAAGCTGGATCAGATTGGCGCGCAGCATGTCCCAGTCGTGGTAGTGATCCTCGTGGCAGTCCTCGCAGACCACGACGAGACCGCGCACACCGCGATTGGTCAGCAACGCCTCGTACAGTGCGAGATCGGCGAGATCCTCTTCGACCGCGAGCCGCTCGTTCTCGTCCAGCGGGATACCCGGCTCCACGCTGTCCAGTGCGGATGCGGGGTCGCTGGGATCGTCGGCGAACGGATCCGGCGGGAGGCCGGGTGGCAGGTGGTCACGCACATCACCACCGTAGCCGATCCGCGGCTGGTCGCGCCGCAGGCATTCACCGGTCCCGGACGCCGGTGATGCGGACGGGTCGGGCCGTCTCACCGGCACGAAGACGCCTGTGTGACGATCGCCGCACCAGGGGAGTCGATACGATGGTCCGATGACTGCTGTTCGTACCGGTGGAGACGATCCCGGCAAGGTCGCGATGCTCGGCCTGACCTTCGACGACGTCCTGTTGCTGCCCTCGGCGTCGGACGTGATTCCCAGCGAGGTCGACACCTCGTCGCGGGTGACCAAGAACGTGACGCTGCGGGTCCCGCTGGTGAGTTCGGCGATGGACACCGTGACCGAGTCCCGGATGGCGATCGCGATGGCGCGCGCCGGCGGCATGGGCGTCCTGCACCGAAATCTGTCCATCGAGGAGCAGGCCGGCCAGGTCGAGACGGTCAAGCGCTCGGAGGCCGGAATGGTCACCGATCCGGTCACCTGCACGCCGTCCCACACGCTCGCCGAGGTGGACGCGATGTGTGCGCGCTACCGCATCTCCGGCCTGCCGGTCGTCGATGAGAAGGGTGAGCTCGTCGGCATCATCACCAACCGCGACATGCGGTTCGAGGTCGACCAGAGCCGTCCGGTCGCCGAGGTCATGACCAAAGCGCCGCTCATCACCGCCCAGGAAGGGGTCTCCGCGGAGGCCGCGCTGGGACTGCTGCGCCGGCACAAGATCGAGAAGCTGCCGATCGTCGACGGCAACGGACGCCTGACCGGACTCATCACCGTCAAGGACTTCGTCAAGACCGAGCAGCATCCGCTCGCGACCAAGGACTCCGACGGACGGCTTCTCGTCGGTGCCGCTGTCGGTACCGGTGACCCGCAGTGGGACCGTGCGATGGCACTGGCCGACGCCGGCGCCGACGTGATCATCGTGGACACCGCCCACGCGCACAACCGGCTCGTGCTCGACATGGTGGCCAAGCTCAAGGCCGAGGTCGGCGATCGGGTGGACGTGGTCGGCGGCAACGTCGCGACCCGTGAGGCCGCGCAGGCCCTCGTCGATGCCGGTGCCGATGCGGTGAAGGTCGGCGTCGGACCGGGTTCGATCTGCACCACGCGTGTCGTCGCCGGCGTCGGCGCCCCGCAGATCACCGCCATCCTCGAAGCCGTGGCGGTCTGCCAGAAGGCAGGCGTCCCCGTCATCGCCGACGGCGGTCTGCAGTACTCCGGCGACATCGCCAAGGCGCTCGCCGCCGGTGCGTCGACCGCGATGCTCGGCTCGCTGCTCGCGGGCACCGCCGAGGCCCCCGGCGAATTGGTCCTCGTCAACGGCAAGCAGTTCAAGAGCTACCGGGGCATGGGCTCGCTCGGTGCGATGCAGGGGCGCGGGCAGGCGAAGTCGTACTCCAAGGACCGCTACTTCCAGGACGACGTCCTCAAGGAGGAGAAGCTGGTTCCCGAGGGCATCGAGGGGCGCGTGCCGTTCCGCGGCCCGTTGTCCCAGGTCATCCACCAGCTGGTCGGCGGCCTGCGTGCCGCCATGGGTTACACCGGCGCCTCGACGATCCCGGATCTGCAGACCGCGCGGTTCGTCCAGATCACCGCGGCCGGACTCAAGGAATCCCATCCGCACGACATCACGCTGACCGCCGAGGCGCCCAACTACTACTCCCGCTGAACTCCCCGAGGTCGTTCCCGCCGGATTCGTCCGGCGGGCCAGGCCGTATGGTCGTTGTGCAGCTGAACCCCGCAGAAAGGCGCAGTGGTGCGTGACCTCGTCGAAATCGGCATGGGCCGGACGGCCCGACGGACCTACGAACTGGGCGACATCAGCATCGTCCCCTCCCGTCGGACCCGTTCGTCCAAGGACGTCTCCACGGCGTGGCAGATCGATGCCTACCGTTTCTCCTCACCGATCCTGAGTCATCCGACCGATGCGTTGGTGTCGCCGTCGGTCGCGATCGAGCTCGGCAGGCTCGGTGCGCTCGGTGTGCTGAACGGTGAGGGGCTGTGGGCCCGTCACCGCGACGTCGAGGCGAAGATCGAGGAACTGGTCGCGATCGCGGCCGGGGATCCGGATCCCTATGCGGCGGTTCGGCATCTGCAGAAGCTGCATGCGGCTCCGCTCGACAGCGGGCTGTTGGGTGAGGCCGTGGCGCAGGTCCGCGAGGCCGGCGTCACCACGGCCGTTCGGGTCAGCCCGCAGCACGCGCCGGAACTGACCCCGGCTCTGTTGGCGGCCGGGGTGGAGATCCTGGTGGTCCACGGGACGATCATCTCGGCCGAGCACGTGGCGCAGGTCGACGCCGACGGCACCCAGCGGGAACCGCTGAATCTGAAGACCTTCATCGCCGATCTCGACGTACCCGTCATCGCGGGCGGCGTGCACGACCACCGCACCGCGCTGCACCTGATGCGGACGGGCGCGGCGGGCGTGATCGTCGGTTACGGTTCGGCCGCCGGGGCCACCACGACCGGCGAGGTCCTCGGCATCGGTGTCCCGATGGCGACCGCCATCGCCGACGCCGCCGCCGCGCGTCGCGACTACCTGGACGAGACCGGTGGTCGCTACGTGCACGTCATCGCCGACGGCGACATCCACAGCTCGGGCGACCTGATCAAGGCGATCGCCTGCGGAGCGGACGCCGCGGTGCTCGGAACCTCGCTCGCCACAACGAGTTCGGCACCCGGCAACGGCTGGTACTGGCCGTCGGCCGCCGCGCACCCGGACACCCCGCGCGGTGCCCTTCTGCAGGTCGCCGCGGGTGAGGACCGTCCGAGTCTCGAGCGGGTCCTCAACGGGCCCTCCGACGATCCGTACGGTGAGCTCAACGTCGTCGGTGCGCTGCGTCGCGCCATGGCGAAGGCCGGGTACTGCGATCTGAAGGAGTTCCAGCGCGTGGGGTTGTCCGTCCACGCCTGATCTCCGTGCCTGCTCCCAAATCCGAAAGAACCACAGACCCGCTGGCGGCCCTGCTCCCTGAGGAGCGCCCGGAGCTTGCGGAGGGCGCGTCACGAAGGGTCTGGCGACCGAGGCTGCGAAACCCTTCGTGACGCTCGCAAGCTCGCTCCTCAGGGACCGGGGGCTTTCGTAGTCCACGACGGCCGCCAGGCCGCAGTTACTGAGGAGCGAGGAGCGCTAGCGACGAGCCTCGAAGGGTTAGGGTGACCTGGGTCTCTTTATGTGACAATGCACGTTAGTATGGTCATCATGGGTTTCGACAGGTCCACCGAACGCGCCACCGACTTCGACGTCCTGATCGTCGGCTCCGGCTTCGGCGGCAGTGTGAGTGCGTTGCGTCTCGTGGAGAAGGGGTATCGCGTCGGCGTCGTCGAGGCGGGGCGTCGTTTCGAGGACGAGGACTTCGCCAAGACCAGCTGGCGCCTCAACCGGTGGTTGTGGGCGCCGAAGCTGGGTCTGTACGGCATCCAGCGCATTCATGCGCTCAAGGACGTGATGATCCTGGCCGGCGCGGGGGTCGGCGGCGGATCGCTCAACTACGCCAACACCCTGTACAAGCCCCCGACACCGTTCTTCACCGATCCCCAGTGGAACCACATCACCGACTGGGAGGACGAGCTCGGTCCGTACTACGACCAGGCGCGCCGGATGCTCGGTGTGGTCACCAACCCGACGGTCACCGCCTCCGACCGCGTGGTCGCCGAAGTCGCCGCCGAGATGGGTGTGGGCGACACGGTGACCCCGACCCCGGTCGGTGTGTTCTTCGGTGCGAAGACGGGTCTGGCCGGGGCGCCCGGTGAGACCGTCCGCGACCCGTATTTCGGCGGTGCGGGCCCGGACCGGACCGCCTGCACCGAATGCGGAGCGTGCATGACCGGGTGCCGGGTGGGCGCCAAGAACACCCTGCTGAAGAACTACCTCGGTCTCGCGGAACGCAACGGCGCCACCATCATCGACCGCACCACGGTGGACTCGCTGCATGAGCGCGCCGACGGTGTCTGGGAGGTGGGTACGCATCACTCGTCCTCGTGGGGGCCGCTCGGACGTCGTCGACGCACGATCACCGCGGGTCAGGTGATCCTCGCGGCCGGCACGTTCAACACCCAACGACTCCTGCACCACGCGAAACTCGGTTCGCTGCCCCGGATCTCGGATGCGATGGGCCGGCTCACGCGCACCAACTCGGAGTCGATCCTGGGTGCGATGGGTTCGCGGATCGACCCGGAGAACGACTACTCGCGTGGCGTCGCGATCACCTCGTCGTTCTATCCCGAGCCGAACACGCACATCGAGCCGGTGCGATACGGCAAGGGCTCCAACGCGATCGCGTACCTGCAGACCCTGCTCACCGACGGGGGGAGCCGGCGTGACCGGTTCGGCCAGTTCCTGCGGCAGGTCGCCCGCAACCCGTTCCTGCTGGTGCGGTTGCTCGTGGTGCGGCAGTGGAGCGAGCGGACCGTGATCGCGCTCGTCATGCAGAACAACAACAATTCGTTGACCACGTTCGTCCGCAAGCGCGGACCGCTGCGGTATGTCACCAGCAAGCAGGGTCACGGGGAGCCGAACCCAACGTGGATTCCCAAGGGCAACGAGGCAACTCGCCGGATCGCGGCGAAACTGAACGGCGGCGTCGCCGGCGGGACCTGGGGCGACATCGTCAACATGCCGCTGACCGCGCACTATCTCGGCGGGTGCGCGATCTCCGACGACCCGGACGACGGCGTCATCGACCCCTACCAGCGTGTGTGGAACTACCCGACACTGCACATCGCCGACGGCGCGTCGGTGTCGGCGAACCTCGGTGTCAACCCGTCGCTGACGATCTGTGCGCAGGCGGAGCGGGCGGCGGCCCTGTGGCCCAACAAGGGTGAACAGGATCGACGTCCGGCGCAGGGCGAGCCGTACCGCCGCATCGAGCCGACCACGCCGACGTCGCCGGTGGTCCCGGCCGACGCACCGGGCGCTCTGCGATTGCCGATCATCCCGCTCACACCGGTCACCGCCCAGCGGATCTCGTAGCAACAGTGCGCAAATAGCGCGCACTGTGACTACGAAATCCCAGTTCGCCTCAGTCCAGTCCGCGCGCGGTCAGCGTGTCGGCGAAGCCGTCGGCGGTACGCAGCGCGGCGAGTACGACCGGGGCGACGAGGATGCGCGGACCCGGCCGCAGCCCGCGCGCCTTGCGCGCTTCGTCGACCTCCCGCACCACCTCGACCATCAGCGGGATCGCCCGGATGGTCAACGCCAGTGCGAGGGCGATGAGGTCGACGCGCACCCCGAGACGGGCGAGGGGACCGAGCGCGCGGACGATCGTGTCGAGCATGTCGGTGGTGCGGGTGGTCAGCGAGACGACCGCCGCGAGCGCGACCGACAGTGCGAGCACGCCGCAGACGACCACCGCTCGTCGCCAGTCGGTGAAGACGACCTGGAAGGCGAAGATGAACAGCAGCAACCACAGCAATGGTCGCAGCTGACGCCAGGCCTCGCGGGGACCGATGCCTCCCAGCGCGTAGACGCACGCGACTCCGACCGTGGCGATGCCGAGCGCGGTCAGCGAGCGGACCGTCAGTGAGAGCACCAGGATCAGCACGCCCATCGCGACGAACTTGACGCCCGCCGGCAGGCGGTGCAGCACGGTGGTGCCTGGGCGGTAGACGCCGAGGACGTTCACGACATCATCTCGCGGTAGGCGGCGAGCGCGGGTCGGGGTTCGTCGTCGGCGACGACACGTCCCTCGTCGACGACGATGACGCGGTCGAAATCGGCCAGGATGTCGAGGTCGTGACTGACGACGACTAGTTGCTCGTCGAGTGTCGCGAACACGTCGGTGAGCATGCGGGTGTTGCGCAGGTCGAGCAGGGTGGTGGGTTCGTCGGCGACGATGATCGCGGGGTCGGTCACGAAGATCGACGCCAGGGCGAGGAGTTGTTTCTGTCCGCCCGACAGCCGCTGCGCGGGATGGTCGGCGTGGTCGCCGAGTCCGAAGCGCGCGAGTACCTCGAGGGCCCGGTCGGCGCGTGCGGCCTTGCCGAGACCGGTTCGGCGGAGCGACAGTTCGATGTCCTCGCGGACGGTCGGCATGATGATCTGACGGTCGGGGTCGGAGAAGATGAACCCCACCCGGCGTCGGATCTCGCGCTTGTTCTTCGCGACGGTGAGCCCGTCGACGGTGACGGTCCCGGAGTCCGGGATGACGAGGGCGTTGATCATCCGCGCCAGCGTCGACTTGCCGCTCCCGTTGGCGCCGACGATGCCGATCCGCCTCTCCGCCAACGTCAGTGAGACCTCGCGCAGGACGACGCGGTCGCCGTAGGCGTGGGAGACGTCGGTGAACTCGATCATCGCCGGCGGGGCGGGACGGTCAGCCGGCCACAGAGCCGGCGCGGCGCGGGCGCAGGGGTTCGATGAGACCGGGGCGGCCGCGGTGGACCTGCGCGGCGACCAGGGCTGCGACGACGACCTTGGCGATGTCGCCGGGGATGAACGGGCCGTTGGTGGTGATCGCCGCCCACACGGTCAGGTCGGTGCGGATGAGCAGGCCGAGGACCCCGCACGCGTACAGCACGACGATGCCGCCGAGCGCGTTGATGCCGATGCCCCACAGCACGCGGTACTTGCCGGAGCCCGTCGAGATCATGATCGCGGTCAGCACGCCGATGACGATCACCGCGGGCAGGAACCCGATGAAGTATCCGGCGGTCGGGGACGACAGCGCGGTCAGGCCGTTGCGCCCGCCGGACAGGATCGGGAGCCCGGCGATCGCGAGGACCATGAAGATGATCACGGCCAGCGTGCCCTTCTTCGGGCCCAGGACGGCGCCGGCGAGGATGACCCCGAGCGATTGGAGGGTGATGGGCACACCGCTGGTGCCGATGTTGATGGTTCCCGGCAGACCGAGCGCGGCGATCAGCGCGGCGAACACGGCGGCCTGGGTGAGGTCGCCGATGCTCAGCGACCAGCGGTTGGGGGATTTCGGCGATGCAGTCATGTCGATTCCGGAGTATTTCACGCGGGCATCGCGGGTCCGCACCCGCCGGGCGGGGTGACCAGGTACGGACCCCGGCACGCCCACTAGACTCGGCCCGGTGACAGACACTTCTTCTGCGAACTCGTCCTCTGCCGAGGATTTCCTCGAGGGCCCGCGGCCGGTGCTCGTCGTCGACTTCGGGGCGCAGTACGCGCAGCTGATCGCCCGCCGGGTGCGCGAGGCCCGCATCTACTCCGAGGTGATCTCCCACGACGTCCCGATCGAGAAGATCCAGGAGAAGGACCCGGTCGCGATCATCCTGTCGGGCGGTCCTTCGTCGGTGTACGCCGAGGACGCACCCGACCTCGATCCCGCCCTCTTCGACCTCGACGTCCCGGTGTTCGGCATCTGCTACGGGTTCCAGGCGATGGCGGACACGCTGGGCGGCGAGGTCGCCAACACCGGCGGACGTGAGTTCGGTCGCACGACGCTGACGGCCAACGGCGAAGGCGTGCTCCATCAGGGTCTCTCGGAAACCCAGCCGGTGTGGATGAGTCACAACGACGCCGTCCAGAGCGCGCCCGAGGGATTCACCGTCACCGGATCGACCCCCGGCGCGCCGGTGGCGTCCTTCGAGAACCTGAAGCGCCGCATGGCCGGTGTGCAGTACCACCCCGAGGTGCTGCACACGCCGCACGGCCAGCAGATCCTCACGCGCTTCCTCTACGAGATCGCCGGCCTCGAGGCCACCTGGACCGCCGCCAACATCGCCGATGCCCTGATCGACGCGGTCGCCGATCAGATCGGTGACGGACGGGCCATCTGCGGGCTCTCCGGCGGTGTGGACTCCGCGGTCGCGGCGGCGCTCGTGCAACGGGCCATCGGCGACCGGCTGACATGCGTCTTCGTCGATCACGGGTTGCTGCGTGCGGGTGAGCGCGAGCAGGTGCAGCACGACTTCGTGGGCGCTACCGGCGCCAAACTCGTCACCGTCGACGCCGCGGACACCTTCCTGCGTGAGTTGTCCGGCGTGAGCGACCCCGAGACCAAGCGCAAGATCATCGGCCGGGAGTTCATCCGGTCGTTCGAGGGCGCGGTCAGCGAGGTCCTCGGCGAGGAGGCCGAGGCGGGGGAGAAGGTCGAGTTCCTGGTGCAGGGCACGTTGTATCCCGACGTCGTCGAGTCCGGCGGCGGGAGTGGAACCGCGAACATCAAGAGCCATCACAACGTCGGCGGTCTGCCCGACGACCTCGAGTTCAGCCTGGTCGAACCGCTGCGGCTGCTCTTCAAGGACGAGGTGCGCGCGGTCGGTCGCGAACTGGGACTCCCCGAGGAGATCGTCGCGCGTCAGCCGTTCCCCGGGCCCGGCCTGGCGATCCGGATCGTCGGCGAGGTCACCGGCGACCGTCTGGAGACGTTGCGCAAGGCCGATCTGATCGCACGCGAGGAACTCACCGCCGCCGGACTCGACTCCCAGATCTGGCAGTGCCCGGTGGTGCTGCTCGCCGACGTGCGCAGCGTGGGCGTCCAGGGCGACGGCCGGACCTACGGTCACCCGATCGTCCTGCGCCCGGTGTCGAGCGAGGATGCGATGACGGCCGATTGGACCCGTGTGCCCTACGAGGTGCTGGAGATCATCTCGACCCGCATCACCAACGAGGTGGCCGAGGTCAATCGCGTGGTCCTGGACGTGACGAGTAAACCGCCGGGCACCATCGAGTGGGAATGACCCGAACGAGAGCGGCCGGTGGCATCTGCCACCGGCCGCTTTTCTGACTGCCCGCCTCGAGTCCGGCGGCGAGTCGAGGTCAGCCTCGAGATCGCGTCCCCGACACGATCAGCACGATCCCGACGAGCAGGCCGATCCCGACCGCGACCCACCCGAGGTCGGCGGCATCGGGTAGTGCCGGCCCGTCGGCGAGTCCCCATCCGGCCACCGCGAGGGCGGCGATTCCCAGGAGCCCCAGACCCGGCGCGCGATGAGTGGACACGCATCCCTGGTGATCGGCGGTGTCGGCGGCCGCCGGGTTGTCCGCGCCGTAGGCGTCGTCGTGGGTGTTCATCGCAGGACCTGAACCTCTCCCATCCTGGTGCGGGCATCGATCTGCAGGACCGGGCCGTCGGTGCCGTCACGCCCGCCGTCGAGTCCGGTGGGGCAGGTGTAGTCACCGATGCCGGTCTGGCAGTCGGCGCGCACGTTCATCGTGTCCGGGACGTGGACCTTGATCGTCCCGACACCGGTCTCGAGTCGCACCGTGCGGTCGGCGGTGAGGTCCACCTCGCGCAGATCCAGGGTCATCTCACCCACGCCGAGTGTGTACTCGGCCTCGATGTCGTTCTCGCTCAATGGTTTCCACTCGCGGTCGCCGGCTCCGCCGGGCGGCAGGGGACTGGACAGGCCGTTCACACCGGAGATCACGGTGGTGACGACGACGGCTGCCCCGAGGGTGACCGCGATCGGCACGAGGCCGGTGCTGTGCTCGCCGGTGCGGCGCCGGATGATCGCCGCGACCAGGAGTCCCGCGCCGACGACGGCGAGGGAGAGCGACAGGATGTGCGGCACGGTGAACCAGTCGACGCCCATCTGGTGCAGGCCCGCGCCGACGGCGCCCACGATGATCGCGAGACCGATCACGATCAGGGTGAGGGGTGAGCGCCGGCGCCTGCGGACGGCGGGGTCGGCCGGGGTGGTCGGCTCGGGCAGGTCCCAGGCGAACCGTGCCGCCCCCAGCGGATCCCACGCCGGCGGGGTCGCGTCGAGTCCTGCGCTCTTCTCGAGGTCGACCCGTGGCGCTGCTGTGGCCGGGTGTTCGGCGGACGAGTCCCCGGTGGTCGGGGATGTGGTCGGTGTTCCCGTCATGGGCGCTCCTGATGTCTGGAGACCGGGCGCGGTGACGGACCCACCGCCGGTCGGGTTGATCATGGCTCGCGGCACCCACCGCTCGAACTGGCCGGCCGCCGGTGGCGGGACGACGATGTCGGTCACCGCCGCCGTGTCGATGCTGGTGCCGACCGGTGGGGTCGGGGTCCGCAGGTACAGCAGGAACCAGCCGCCGAGCATCAGGATCGCGCCGACGAGTCCGCCCGACCCCCAGGTGCGGTTGGGCCCGATGGAGGTGACGATGACGATCGCGAGGACGGCCAGCACGATGACCTGCGGGTTGCCCAGTCCGTGCATCGAGTTGTGCGACGCGGTGTGGCCGGCGCGAGAGGAATCTGCGCGGAGCGCGTCGGCGCGAGCGCGACCGGCGCCCGGGAACGCGACCCAGGCCGCGAGATAGAGGATGAGTCCGCTGCCGCCGAAGAACGCCGCCACCACGAATGCGACCTTCACCAGGGTCGGGTCGACGCGGTAGCGAGCGGCTATGCCGGTGCACACGCCGGCGATCGTCCGATCGTCGCGCCGGTACGGGCGGGTCGACCACAAGCCCTGGAGCTGCTGCTGGAACTGCTTCGTGTCCATGACGATCATCGTGCCGCTCGCACGCCCCCGGACACATCGGGTGATCCCCTGAATTGTCCCCCGGAAGAACCCGGTTCGTGGGGGTGGTGAAGCGACACACCCTGAGATCGAGACCCATGAACCGGGGTTGACCCCGATGTCGCGGAGCCGAACGCATGGGACGATCGAGGAGTGAATCGAATGGAGGTCGAGCCGGTCCCCAGGCTGGTGCGCCGGGACGGCGGCCGCGTGGTCGCCGGTGTCGCCGGTGGAATCGCCGATCATCTCGGGGTCGAGGTGTTCCGCGTGCGGATCGTCTTCGTGGTCCTGGCCGCGCTGGCCGGTGCCGGGGTCGCCGCCTACGGACTGCTCTGGTTCTTCTGCCCGCAGGGCGATGACACCGCCTCGCCGGCGCGGGGTGAACGCCGGCAATCCCTCGGCCTCGCGATGATCGGGCTGGTGGCGATGGCCGTGGTGGGCTTCGCGGCGTCGGGGACCCCGGCGGAATACCTGGTCCCGTTCGTCTTCATCGCGCTCGGTGCCAGCCTGGTGTGGCGCGAGTTCGACACGTCCCCTCGGGCACCGCGCACCCCGGCGCTCACCTGGACCCGGCTGATCGGTGGGGTCGCGCTCGTCGTCGGGGGACTGGTCGTCGTGGTGGTGGCGGGGGACCGCAGCTTCGGCGGACTCAACTCCACGATCCTCGCGGTCGGGGCGACGCTCATCGGCGTCGTCCTGCTGACCGTGCCGCTGTGGATGCGGTTGCTGCGCACCCTCGACGAGGAGCGCGCCGCCCGGATCCGGAACGCCGAGCGTGAGGAGATCGCGTCGCATCTCCACGACTCGGTCCTGCAGACCCTGGCGCTGATACAGAAGAAGGCCGGCCGGCCCGAGGAGGTGGCGCGGCTGGCGCGGAGCCAGGAACGCGAACTGCGGGCGTGGCTGTTCGGCGACCCGGCGACCGAACGAGGTTCCCTCGCGGCAGCGCTGCGCAGTGTGGGAGCCGAGGTCGAGGACGCCTACGGAATCGAGGTGGAGATCATCACCGTCGGCGATCTGCGCCCCACCAACACCCGGGACGCCAGACGCTGGGCGGCCCTCGTCGGCGCGACCCGTGAAGCGTTGGTCAACGCCGCCAAGCACTCCGGCGAGCGCACGGTGGACGTGTACGGCGAGATCACCGACGACGAGGTGGAGGTGTATGTGCGCGACCGCGGTGTCGGCTTCGACCCCGAGATCGTCGACGACGACCGCCAGGGCATCTCGCGCTCGATCCGCGCGCGGGTGGAACGCATGGGCGGGCACGTGCGGATCACCTCGAGTCCCGAACGCGGAACCAACGTCGGTCTCATGATGCCGCGCGGTGACGGCGGTTCGATCGAGGAGCGACCGGACGCGGAGAGATCGGACGCGGAGAGATCGGAACACGCCGAACGCACAGCCGAGATGACCATGCACGCAGTGGCCCCGACCGACAACAGGAAGGCACGATGACAGCGAGTTCGACGAGTCCCGACCCCTCCGGTCCCGTGACCGTCTACCTGGTCGACGACCATGCGGTCTTCCGCTCCGGGGTCCGTGCCGAACTGGCCGACGAGCCGGGTCTGCGCGTCGTCGGCGAGGCGGGTGCGGTGCCCGAGGCGATCGACGGGATCGTCTCGACGGCTCCGGACGTGGTCCTGCTCGACGTGCACATGCCGGCGGGCGGCGGGGTGGCGGTGCTGCGCGGTGTGCTCGATCGGATCGCCTCGGCCACAACAGCTTCGGCCATACCAGGTTCGACACGGCCCGGTTCGACACCGCCGGTGTTCCTCGCGTTGAGTGTGTCCGACGCCGCCGAGGACGTCATCGCGACGATCCGTGCAGGCGCGCGGGGTTACGTGACGAAGACGATCGCCGGGCCTGAACTCGCCGATGCGGTCCGGCGGGTCGCCGACGGCGACGCGGTGTTCAGTCCGCGGCTCGCGGGTTTCGTCCTCGACTCGTTCACCGGGAAGTCGTCGGCGCCCGAACCGCCCCTCGACCCCGAACTCGACTCGCTGACCAGGCGAGAGCTGGAGGTCTTGCGTCTGCTCGCGCGCGGATACACCTATCGCGAGATCGCCGAGGAGCTGTTCATCTCGATCAAGACGGTCGAGACACATGCGTCGAATGTCCTGCGCAAGACCCAGCAGTCCAACCGCAACGCGCTCACGCGGTGGGCGGCCACCCGTCACATCGGTTGACGGGCCACCGCTCTCGCACCTCAGCGCAACAGCGCGATGGCGAGGACGACGACTACCGCGAGTACCGCGAAGAAGACGAAGATCGATACCGCGAGTGCGGTGCTCGACGTGCCCGGCGGCTGCGGGGGCGGATTGTACGACGGCTGTCGCCGATCAAACGGTTGTGACTGTCCGACAGGTGGTCTCGATGTGGACGAGTGCGGTTGCGGCGTCGACATGAGAGTCGGGGACATGCCCTGACGAGTGCGCGGGAGGTCGCGGGAGCCGCGATCGGCGGACATCGTCGGGGCGTACGGCGGCAGGGTGGCTGCGGCGGGGCGGTGTGTACCGGTCGTCGAGGACCGGTTGGTCCGCTGCGACCACACCGGCGTTCCCGTCCCCGGTCGGGTGATGAGGCCGGTCAGGACCTGGTCGCGGGTGCCGCGTGAGCCGGCCGCGAACGAGGTGAGCAGGTCTCGTGCCTGACTCATCGTGGGGCGTTTGGTGGGACTGGGTTCGAGAAGTCGCAGCAGGACCGGCTCGAGTTCGGCGGCGTTCTTCATGGGAGTGATGCGGGCACGCGCGACCTTGTGCAGCAGGGCGATCGAATTGTCGTCGACACCGAACGGCGGCTGACCCTCGACCATCGTGTAGATGGTCGCACCCAGCGAGTACACGTCCGACGCCTCTTGCGGATCGGCTCCGCGCGCGACCTCGGGGGCGAAATATGCCGGTGTCCCGGTGATCACGCCGGTCTGGGTGAGCGTGACATCGTCCTTCGCCCGCGAGATCCCGAAGTCGGTGATCTTGACCAGTCCCGTGTGGCGGCCGCCCTCGGCGATCAGGATGTTGCCCGGCTTGATGTCGCGGTGCACGATCCCCGCGGCGTGGGCCTCGACCATCGCATCGGCCACCTGGGCGCCGATCTGGGCGGCTTCGGCAGGCGTGAGAGTCTGTGTGGCATGGAGGATCTGGGCGACGCTGCGCGAGGGTAGGTATTCCATGACCAGCCAGGGCTCACCCCGGTCGAGGGCGACATCGTGCATGGCGATCGCATTGCGATGGGAGAGCTTCGCGGCGATGCGTCCCTCTCGCATCGCCCGCTGGCGCACGTTGTCCGCGGATTCCTCGGTGAGACCCTCGGTGGAGACGACCTGCTTGACGGCGACGTCGCGGTCGAGGAGCTGGTCGCGGGCGAGCCACACGGTTCCCATGCCGCCCCCGCCGATCCGCGACTTCAGGCGGTATCGGCCGGCCACCAGGTACTGGGGACCTGGTGCATGACGGTGTCCGGCAGTGGTCGACATAGGGCGATGATAGCGGCGAGGCCATCGGGGCGGGCGCTGCACTTGACAGCCGTCTCGTACGTATGTTCGACTCGCTCCATGCGATGGTCCGATCAGGCGGTGGGGGTCGACGACGGGTCGCTTCCCGGGTTGAGCCGCTCGGGCCTGGTGCGGTCGGTGCGTACGCCCGACTTCGAGGGCATCACCTTCCACGAGGTGCTGGCCAAGAGTGCGCTCAATCGCATCCCGGAGGCCTCGCAGCTCCCGTTCCAGTTCACGGTCAACACCTTTCGCGGGTGTACGCATGCCTGCCGCTACTGTTTCGCCCGTCCGACGCACGAGTACCTGGACCTCGACGCGGGCAACGACTTCGACACCCAGGTGGTGGTGAAGCTCAACGTCGCGGCGGTGTTGCGCAAGGAGCTCAAACGCCGGTCGTGGACCCGGGAGACGGTGGCACTGGGGACCAACACCGATCCCTACCAGCGCGCCGAGGGGCGTTATCGGCTCATGCCGGGGGTGATCTCCGCGCTCACCGAGTCCCGGACGCCGTTCTCGATCCTCACCAAGGGCACGTTGATCCGTCGTGACCTGCCGCTGTTGCGCCAGGCTGCGGGCGAGGTGTCGGTCAGCGTCGGGATCTCACTGGCGATCCTCGATCCGGATCTGCAGAAGAAGATCGAGCCGGGGACACCCTCGCCGCAGGCGCGGCTCGCGCTGATCCGGGATCTGGCCGATGCCGGCATCGCGCCGCATGTGATGGTGGCCCCCGTCATCCCCTACCTCACCGACTCCACCTCGCATCTCGATTCGTTGCTCGAGGCCCTCGCCGAGGCGGGCGCCTCGGGTGTGACCGCGTTCCCGATGCACCTGCGATCCTCGACCAAGCCCTGGTTCCTCGAATGGCTGGCCGAGGAACATCCGGCGCTCATCCGCCGCTACCGGGGTTTGTACGGACGTGGCGCCTATGTCACCCCGGAGTATTCGTCGTGGCTGCGTGACCGGATGAAACCTCTCGTGCACCGGCACGGCCTGGCGGGGTCCGGTGGTCTCCGGCAGTCGGGCCGGGACGCGCCGGCGACGGTCGCCGAGCCCGAGCTGCAGCACGCACTCACCCTGTTCTGATCACTGCCGTTCTGAACCGGCACCGCGCTGAGCTGCGTCGATTCGGCGTGGGAACGCACATGCTTTGTCGTACAACGGATCTCGTCTTCGTTTGACGCTTGTCGGTGGTTGGTTCTACTCTCAAATCATCGAAACTGTGTTCGAACGATCTGCGGCCGAGGGTGCCCCTCGGGATCACTTCGGATGGCAGTTCGAGAACCCTGATGCGCGCACCTTCCCGGCTCGCTCGAGTACCTCATGTCGACTGGAGGGTGTCCGGAAATGGATGTGTCAGCTGGTGTTGTCGTGACCGATGTCGCGACCCGTGGCAGGGCGGACGAGCTGGCGGGGTTGCGCCGGCGGATGGCGGCCATGTCCGGCCGGCCCGACCAGCGGGTGGTCGAGGTCCGCGATCAGGCGGTGGGCGTACTTCCGATGCCGGAATCGCTGTCGGAGGTGCTGCCGCACAACGGGATTCCTCGCGGTACGGTCGCCCGGCTCGACGGTGCCCGCTCGGTGCTGGTCGCGATGATCGCAGCGGTGACCCGTGCGGGTGGGCAGGTGGGGATCGTCGGGTTGCCACGGTTGAGTCTGTTGTCGGCGGCGGAGATGGGTGCCGACCTGTCCCGTATCGCCACCATCCCCGAGCCCGGTCCCGATCCGGTCGAGGTGGCGGCGGTTCTGCTCGACGGTATGGACCTGGTGATCTTGGACCTTGCAAGCGACGGGGAGGGGACACGCCCGCGGGGCGAGACGGTGGCCCCGTCGCGTGCGCGGGTGGTCATGGGCCGCGTGCGCAAGCAGTCGTCGGTGCTGCTGGTGACCGGTGGCACCTGGCCGGGTGCGCAGCTGGCCGTCGAAGCCCGTGTCCTCACCTACCGGCACAGTCCACACCTGCCCGGCCGGTCCGCTTCCCGCGCAGCCGGTCTCGATTCCGCGCGCAGTGGCTACGGCCGCATCGGCGGGATGCGGTTGCAGGTCACGGTGTCCGGCCGCGGCCGGCGATCCGAGAGCACCGAGGTCGAGCTCCGGGCGGTGGGGCACGGCCCCGATCGCACGGTCGAGATGGTCGCGGCGACGAGTGTCTCACCGGTGCTCGCGGTGGCGAACTGATGCCCCCCGGGGAGCCGGGGTCCCGGCGTATCCTCGCGCTCTGGTGCCCGGACTGGCCGGCGATGGCGGCATCGGCCGAGGCGGATCTACCCCCACTGCATCCGGTGGCGGTGCTGTCGGCGAATCGGGTGGTGGCCTGTTCGGCGTCGGCCCGTGCGGCCGGTGTCCGTCGCGGGATGCGCAAGCGTCAGGCGCAGGCGGCGTGTACGGAGATGACCGTGGTCACCGCCGACGAGAACCGGGACGGACGGTTGTTCGAACCGGTGGTCGCCGCGGTCGCCGAGGTGATACCCGCTCTCGAAGTGCTCCGGCCAGGTCTCCTGGTGATCACCGGCGACCGTGCGGCCCGCTATTTCGGGGGGATGGAGTCCCTCGCGGAGGAACTCGTCGACGTGGTGTCGGCATGTGGCATCGAGTCGCAGGTCGGCATCGCCGACGAGATCTTCACCGCCGTCCTCGCCGCCCGGCACGGACATCAGGTGGAGCCCGGCGGCGACCGGGAGTACCTCGCCGGCCGGCCCGTCGCCGATCTCGCCGTCGAACCCAGCATGAGCGATCCGTCCCGTGCCGATCTCGTCGAGTTGCTGCGCCGATTGGGGATCGGCACGATCGGGGCCTTCGCCGACATGTCCGTCACCGATGTCGCCACTCGGTTCGCCAGGGATGCGGTCGTCGCGCATCGGCTCGCCAACGCGCTGCCGGGGCGCGTCCCGTCGTCCCGCGGTGTGCCTGCCGAACTCGACGTCGACCACACCTGCGACCCCCCGGTCGACCGCATCGACGTCGCGGCGTTCATCGGCCGTACCCTCGCCGACGCGCTGCACCGACGCCTGCGTGATGCCGCGGTGGCCTGTACGCGACTCACCATCATCGCGACCACCGAACGCGGACAACAGCATTCGCGAACCTGGCGCTGTGCCCAGCCGCTGACGCCGGAGACGACCGCGGACCGCATCCGATGGCAACTGGAGGGGTGGCTGACCGGCGCGGCGCGGCCTACCCCGCGGGTTGAGCCGGCACCGAGCGCAGCGAGGAGCCGAGTCGAAGCCCCCTACGGAGGCAAAGCGCAGGGGAGAAGGGCCCGGGACACCCGGCCCGACTCGCCGATCGTCCGGTTGCGCCTCGAGCCGGTCGAGGTCGTCGAGGCCGGTGCCCTGCACTACCAGCTCACCGACGATCTCGCCCGTGGCGGGTCGGCCGGTGAGCCCGACGTGGAGGAGCGCGCACGGCGTTCACTGGTGCGGATACAGGGGTTGCTGGGCGGGGACGCGGTTCGCATTCCCGTGCTGAGCGGTGGCCGCGGTCCCGCCGAACGGATCACGATGGTCTCCCTGGGCGACGAGCCGGCTCCTCGCCGGGATCCGCTGGCGCCGTGGCCCGGGCGTCTGCCGCAACCCAGCCCGACGGTGCTGGTGGAAACCGCGATCCACGTGCTCGACGCCATGGGACAACCGGTGAAGGTGACCGAACGCGGGGCGTTCACCGCCGAGCCGGTGACCGTCGCGCTGGCATCGTCCCGGGGCCGCCGATCGAGCTGGGGTCTGTACTGGTGGGCCGGGCCCTGGCCGGTCGGGAGCGCCGACCGCCCCGCCGGCGCGCCGGTGTCGGCCGGAGCCGGCGAGGCGGGACTGATCGCCCGGGCGCAGGTGCTGCTCGACGATTCACGAGCCCTGTTGCTGTGCTACCGCGCCGGGGAGTGGATCGTCGAAGGGGTCTACGAGTGACTGCGTCTCGTGGAGTGGCCTTCGGGAAGAAACGCCGCATGGCGCGCACGTGGTTGTCGGTGACCGTGGAACTGCTCGGCGGTCGTGGTATTGAGTTGTGGCCTTGCCCCGGAGGGGTTTTCGCGGTCGGACCGGCGCACACCTTCGCAGATCTGGCGACCGCCGTCGACGACGCGTTCGCCCGATGGGATCGTTCCCATCTGTCACTTTTCACCCTGGACGACGGCAGGGTGGTCGCCGACGCTGCGCTCGGTGCCGACATGGCCGGTGGTATCGGCGGCCCGATCTCCGAGCCCGTGGACATCGCCACGGCCAGGCACATCGCACCCGGTGACCGCGTCGAGAAATCGATCCGGGTCCGAGGACGCGATCGACCCGCGTACCTCGCCCAAGCGACGCACTCCAGCAGGTCGGCGCCGGGGTGTCGATGGCACTGCAGAAGCGCCGCGAGCGAGCCGAACCGGTGGCCGTGTCGATCGTCGAACAACTCAACCGACGGGGAGAGTCCGGCGACGCCGAACTCGCCGAGGAACTACTCGCGATCCTGCGCGGAGAACCCGCGCCGGGACGGCCGATCGCGGTGGACCTCGAGATGCTCAGCGACCAGATGGAAGGTGATCCGAGCCGGTCGACCGGCGGTTACATCGACCTGACCACAGGCTTCGTGTACGACGAAAGCCTCGAGCCGGGGTCTACGACAGCGACGACGAGATCGACGTCGAGGAGGACCCGGACCGCTGGCTGCGCTTCGACTGCATCGGTTCGCGCGACAGCTGGCGGGACATGGCCGATTTCGCCACGCGCACCACCGATCCCGACCTGCGAAACCGTCTGGAGCGCGCGATCGAGGGACGAGGTGCGTTCCGCAGGTTCCGGGACGTCGTCCACGAAGCGGGTGTGAGTCAGCGCTGGTACGCGTTCTCCACCGACCGCAAGTTCGGACGGGCCCGCGAGTTCCTGGTCCGGCACGGAATCCGGCCGACCTGACTCAGCTGTTGCGTCCCCGCGCGATGACCGGCCACCGGCTGTCCGATCCGTCGATCGCCACCAGTTCGTCGACGAGGTTGACCGCGGTGCAGACATGGTTCGGTACCACCCGGACCACGTCGCCCAACCGCGGGACAGGCGTCGAGTCCGCCGGGAAGTCGACGACGGCATGGTGTTCGGACAACTGCACGACACGGGCGTCGGGGTGGTCGAGGAGCCGTCCGTGCCCGGTGGCCCAGGCAGCTCGGTCGGCGCCGAGGATCTTGCTGCCGGCATCGACGACGATTCGTCCGGGCTCGCTGCGTACCACGGTCGCGACCGCGGTCAGCGCGACGTCGTCGAATCCGCAGGCGCCGATCTCGACCTGCTGGGCGTCATTGAGGGGGTACACGCCCGGACGGACCTCGGTGAGCACGCCCGCGTGAGCCGGGTCGCCGACGAATTCGATGGTGGGCGTGGACCCGCCGCTGCGTACGCGCGGATCGATCCCATGCTCCCGGAGACTCTCCGCGGCCGCGCGAAGCGCCGCCACCTCCTGCTCCGCGGCACGCCGTCGGGTGTCGCCGAGGCCGTAGCCGTGGCCGGGGAAGGTGAACACGCCGACGACGTCGAGTCCGGCTGCCGTTCCTGCGGCCGCGACCTCGCCGGCACCCCCGGGCGTCACCCCGGTGCGGTGCTGCCCGGAGTCGACCTCGACGAGAGCCTCGATCCGCTGCCCACCGAGCAGAGCCCCGAGATGCCGGGCGCCCTCGACCGACTCGACACCCACCCGCAGCGACACCCGGGCCGCCAGAGCACGCAACCGGGCGGCCTTCGCCGGGGTCGGCCAGACGGGGTAGGCGATGAAGATGTCGGTGCACGAGGTGATGTCGGCGGCGTCGGCGAAGGCCTCGGCCTCGCCGATGGTCGCCACCGCCAGGCCCACGGCGCCGACATCGATCTGCATGCGGGCGATCTCGGCGCTCTTGTGGGTCTTGGCGTGCGGGCGCACCTCGACGCCGGTCGATCGCGCACGATCGGCGAGCGACGCGAGGTTACGCGTCATGCGATCGACGTCGACCTCGAGATAAGGGGTGTCGATCACGTGTCGCGCCTGTCGGCGCCGTGGTCCGAACGACCAAGGGCTGCCGCCGATTCGCCGAACACGAGATACTCCTGGTGCAGGATGCGGGTGGTCAGTCCGGGCGTGATCCGATGCCCGATCTCGGCGACCAGCCCGACGAGCGAGTCGACCCGTTTGGGCCGGTCGACGATGGCGTGCAGGACGCGCGCCGCGGCGCGGTCGACGTTCCAGGCGCCGGGCTGGTTGTCGTAGGCCTCGGTGGGTGCGATCATCCGCGTCTTCACTAGGGGCAGACGAACATTGGAGAAAGTGACGTGGTCGGAGACCGTCTCGGTGCCGGTCACGTCGCTGAAGGCCTCGAGGGCGGCCTTCGACGCCGCGTACGCCCCGAATCGCGGCCCCCGTGACTGCACCGCGACCGAGGTCACGTTCACCACGTGGCCCGCCTGCCTGGCGACCATGTGCGGCAACAGTCCGAGGACGAGGTTGACCGCGCCGAAGTAGTTGACCGCCATCACCCGGTGGTAGTCATGTGACCGGTCCACGGAATTGAGCGTGGCGCGGCGGATCGACCGACCGGCGTTGTTGACCAGCACGTCCACATGGCCGTGTGCGGCCAGGACGGTCTTGACGAGCGCGTTGACCGATTCCTCGTCGGTGATGTCGCACTGGTACGAGGTCACCTGGCCGGGCGGGATTCCTTTCTTGCTCGTCGTCGAGTTCAATTCCTCTGTCGCCGAATCGAGTTCCGCGGCATTGCGGGCGACGATGATGACGTTGGCCCCGCGGGCGACACACATCCGGGCGGTGGCCTTGCCGATGCCGCTCGACCCACCGGTGATGAGGATGTTCTTGCCGACCAGGGGGCCGCGCGGATCGGTGCGACGGTTGCGCGCCCGGTCGAGATGCCGTGACCAGTAGGTCCACAGCCGCGGGGCGTATTCGGTGAAGTCGGGGATCGTGATGCCGAGGTCGTGCAGGACCGCGACGGTGGTGTCGGCGCGGAAGTCGACCGGCAGCGTCACCGCGTCGAGCAGTGCCCCGGGAATGCCCTGCTGAGCGGCGACGAGGTTGCGTCCGACACGCGCGATCCCCATGCCGGACAACGCCATCACGGGTTCGACCGCGGAGCGCGGGATGGCATCGAAGCCCTTGGGGGCGTCGAAGGCCGGTGCGAGGGCGTTGTACATCTCGGTGGTGGTGAGCGACTTCGGGTCGCTGAGATGGAACACCAGCCCGCTGCGTGTGGGATTGACGCCGATGAGGGCGACCATCGCGGTGGCGACGTAGTCGACGGGCACGATGTTGAGCGTGCCCAGGTCGGGCATCGGCAGCCTCAGCATCGAGGGCAACCGGCCGAGCATCCCGAGATGACCGAAGAAGTAGTACGGGCCGTCGATCTTGTCCATCTCCCCGGTTCTGGAGTCGCCGACCACGACCGACGGCCGGTAGACGCGCCAGCGGAGTCCCTCGCGTTCGCGGACGACGCGCTCGGCCTCGAACTTGGTGCGGTGGTAGGGGGTCGGGAACCCTTGTCCGACTTCGAAGTCCATCTCGGTGAAGCGACCGCGGTGGTCGCCGGCCACCGCGATCGACGAGACGTGGTGGAACAGCGCGTCGTGTGCGATCGCGAAGTCGGCGGCGCGCGAGGTCCCGACGACATTGGCGGCGCGCTGTGACTCCGCGTCGGCGGCCATGTCGTAGATGGCGGCGAGGTGGATGACATGGTCGATCGCGGGAACGGCGTCCGGTGAGATGCCGAGTCCCGGCGCGGTCAGGTCTCCGACCACGGGGGTCACCCGGTCGACGGCGTCCAGGTCATCGAGCATGGCGACGAAGGCCGCCAGCGACGACTCGCGTACCAGCGCGTGGACCGTGGCGTCGGGAGAGACGGTCAAGAGACGTTCGAGAACGCGTCGCCCGATGAACCCGCTGCCCCCGGTGATGAAGTAGCTCGTCATGTGAGAGATCCCATCAGATGGGCGGGCCGATGACCCGCCGGCTGTCCGCGCCCGCAGGGTCGCGGATGTGTCTGGTACTCAGAGTGACACTAACTTGGGTCGAAGGCAATGACCGCGCCCCCGTCGACCGTGCGTCCAAACACGTCGACTGTGCGCCCGATCACGTCGACTGTGCACCCGACCACGCCGAACGCCGGAGCAGGCGCGCGCCGTTGAGTGCGACGAGCACGGTGGAACCCTCGTGGCCGGCGACGGCCAGCGGGAGGGGAAGGGTTCCGACGAGATCCCAGGTCACGAGGGTGACGATCATGGTGCCCGCGATGCAGAGGTTCGCGATCACGTAGCGGCGGGCGAGCCGGGACAGCCGGATCAGCGCGGCGACCGCGGTGAGGTCGTCGCGCACGATGATCGCGTCGGCCGTCTGGACCGCGAGATCCGCGCCCCGACGACCCATGGCGACGCCGGTGCCGGCCGCCATGAGGGCCGGTGCGTCGTTGATGCCGTCGCCGACCACGAGCACGTGGCCGCCGGTCTCGCCGACTATTCGGACCTTGTCCTCGGGCAGGAGGTCGGCGTGTACCGCCTCGATACCGGTCCGGTCTGCCACATCCGCCGCGACGGACGGACGGTCGCCGGTCAGCAGCAGGACCGGCCCGGAGGTCACGTCGCCGATCAGCCGCACTGCTTCGGCGGCGTCGTCCCGAAGACGGTCGACGAGTTCGATCCGGCCGACCTCCGATCCGTCGACGAGCACGCCCACCACGGTTCCGGTCGAGTCGGCGTCGGCGCGCTCGACGGTGATCCGGTGACCGCGCACGGCGCCGGTCACGCCGCGGCCCGGAAGTGCCCGGAAGTCCTCGACCGTCTCGATGTCCAGCCCACGGTCGATCGCGGCCGCCACGATCGCGCGTCCCAGCGGGTGTTCGCTGGGGTGTTCGACGGCCGCGGCGAGCGCCAGCACCTCCGACGGCTCGCGTCCGTCGAGTGCTGTCACGTCGACGACCTGCGGGCGTCCCTCGGTCAGGGTGCCGGTCTTGTCGAAGGCGACGACAGAGGTCCGTCCGACGGACTCCATCACCGCGGCGGACTTGACCAGCACGCCGTGACGACCGGCGTTGGCGATCGACGCCAGCAGCGGCGGCATCGTCGACAGGACGACGGCGCAGGGTGAGGCCACGATCATGAACACGATGGCTCGAAGCAGCGCCTCGTCGAAGGTGTTGTCGAACAACACCATCGGAACGCCCAGTACCAGAAGCGTGGCGACCACGACGGTGACGGAGTACGCCTGCTCGACCTTCTCGAGGAAGAGCTGGGTCGGGGCCTTCGTCTCGGAGGCCTCGGCGACGAGTGTCGCGATCCGGGCGATCACCGACTCCGACGCCGGGCGGGCGACTTCGACGATCAGCGCGCCGGTGCCGTTGACGGTGCCGGACAGCACGTCGTCACCCGCGTCGCGCACGACGGGGATCGACTCGCCGGTCACGGCCTGCTGGTCGACCTCGCTGCGCCCCCGGAGGACCACTCCGTCGGCACCGATCCGCTCGCCGGGGCGGACGAGGATGCGTTGTCCCACTTCGAGATCGCGGCAGTCGACCTCGACGGTCGAACCGTCGTCGTGGTACCGGGTCGCCCGTTCGGGGGCCAGGCCGAGGAGGGCGGTCACCGAGTCCGCGGTGCGCTGGGTGACGACGACCTCCAGCGCGCCCGAGGTCGCGAAGATCACGATCAGCAGCGCGCCGTCGAAGACCTGCCCGATCGACGCGGCGGCGATGGCGGCGACGATCATGAGCAAATCGACGTCGAGTCGTCGTTGCCGCAGTTCCTGCAGGCCGGACCGGGTCGGTTCCCATCCGCCGCTCAGGTAGCACGCGAGATACGCGGTCCACCAGGCCCATTCGGGTGCCTCGCAGAGCTGAAGCAGCCATCCGGCGAGGAACAGTGCCAGCGCGATGCCCGCCCAGCGCACCTCGGGTAGTCGGAGCCCGGTCCGGAAGATCGATCGCGGGGCGGTGATCCCGCGTTCGCCTCCCGGTCTCGGGACGGTGTCACGCGCCGCCCTGTCCGTCGCGCCGGTCGCCTCCGCCGTGTCCATCATGTCTCCCGTCGTGTTGCGGACCGTCAGCCCCGACAGTAACAGTTCATATGAAGAGGTTTTCATGTGATGGTGAACCGGTAGCATCTCGCTGCATGGGACACGGCATCGACGAGGGGATGCGGCCGGCTGCACGGCTCGATCCGGAATCGGCCGTGCATGTCGCCACCACGCTGCAGGCGCTGGCGACTCCGAGCCGGTTGCTCATCCTCACCGAGCTGCGGTCCGGTCCGCGCTCGGTCACCGATCTCGCCGACGCCGTCGGCATGGAGCAGTCCGCGGTGTCCCATCAGCTCCGGCTGCTGCGCAATCTCGGGCTGGTCACCGGCACTCGTTCCGGGCGGTCGATCAGTTACAGCCTCTATGACAGCCATGTCGCCCAACTGCTCGACGAGGCCGTCTACCACAGCGAACACCTGCGTCTCGGGCTCGCCGAGCGTCCGAAGTCCGCCGGCTGAGGCCGATCCACCGGCCGCGGGTGCCCATCGAACGGATGTTCGATAAGCTCGGGGTGTGGGCTGGGATCAAGGACCACCGACGTGGTCGGAGATGGAGCGGGTGCTCGCAGGTCGAGCGCCCGGCAGCACCGACCGGCCCGGCACCGAATTCGGCCCCGACCTCAGTGAATGGGCGCCGTTCCCCGGCGACGGCGGCGACAGCCCGGCCTGGTCGCGCAAGCGCGGGGCCTATCAGGCCGAAGACATCTCCCGTGGCTCCTCGGCGGTGCCCTACGCCGAACTCCACGCGCACAGTTCGTACAGCTTCCTCGACGGTGCGTCGATGCCCGAAGAACTGGTCGAGGAGGCGCAACGACTCGGGCTCCGCGCCCTGGCCGTCACCGATCACGACGGGTTCTACGGCATCGTGCGCTTCGCCGAGGCGGCCCGCGAGTTCGGGATGCCGACGGTCTTCGGTGCCGAGCTGTCACTGGAGCCCGACGTCGCGCGGACGGGTCAGAACGATCCGCCGGGAGAGCATCTGCTGGTTCTCGCCCGAGACGGGGAGGGTTATCGGCGCCTGTCCCGGACCATCGCCGACGCGCACATGGTCGCCGGGGAGAAGGGATTGCTCCGCTATGACCGCGAGGCCCTGGCCGGTGCCGGCGACGGACACTGGCTCATCCTCACCGGTTGCCGGAAGGGCGCTCTCCGTCGCGCCCTCGATCGCGGCGGCGTCCCGGCCGCCGAGCAGGCGCTGCGGGAACTGATCGAGACCTACGGCCACGACAACGTCGTCGTCGAGCTGACCGCGCAGGGCATGGCCGACGACGACGAACGCAACGCGGTGCTCGCCGGCCTCGCCGCCGGAGCGGGCGTGCCCGCCGTGGCCACCACCGGCGCGCACTTCGCCGCGCCCCGGCGCCGACGCCTGGCGATGGCCATGGCCGCCGTTCGGGCCCGCACCGACATCGACACCATCTCCGGGTGGATGCCGGGGGTTGCCGGAGCGCACCTGCGCAGCGGCGACGAGATGGCCCGGTTGTTGCCCGCGCATCCCGACGCCATCGACAACGCGGTGGGCATCGCCGCGGACTGTGCATTCCATCTGGGCCTCATCGCGCCGCAGTTGCCGCCCTTCGACGTTCCCGACGGTCACACCGAGGCGAGCTGGCTGCGCGAACTCACCATGACCCGGGCACGCCGGCGGTACGGCACCCCGGCCGAACATCCCCAGGCCTACCGGCAGATCGAGCACGAACTCGCCATCATCGAGGCACTCACCTTTCCCGGCTACTTCCTCGTGGTCGCCGACATCGTCGACTTCTGCAAGGCCAACGACATCCTGTGTCAGGGCCGGGGGAGTGCGGCCAACTCGGCCGTCTGCTACGCCCTCGGCATCACCAATGTCGACCCGGTCGCCAACACCCTGCTCTTCGAACGGTTCCTGGCCCCGGAACGCGACGGTCCGCCCGACATCGACGTCGACATCGAATCCGATCGTCGCGAGGAGGCCATCCAGTACGTCTACCGCCACTACGGCCGGGACCGCAGCGCGCAGGTCGCCAATGTCATCACCTACCGCGGGAAGTCGGCGATCCGGGACATGGCCCGGGCGCTCGGGTACGCGCCCGGCCAGCAGGACGCCTGGGCCAAGATGCCCGACACGGCACCGTCCGACGTCGCCGAACTGGCCGGTGAGATCCTCGGTATGCCAAGGCATCTGGGTATCCACTCCGGCGGCATGGTGATCTGCGACCGGCCGATCGCCGATGTCTGCCCCACGGAGTGGGCGCGGATGGAGAACCGCAGCGTGCTGCAGTGGGACAAGGACGACTGCGCCGCCATCGGCCTGGTCAAGTTCGACATGCTGGGTCTCGGCATGCTCTCCGCGCTGCACTACGCGATCGACCTGGTCGCCGAACACAAGGGGATCGACGTCGACCTCGCCACCCTGGACCTCGGCGAACCAGCCGTATACGAGATGCTCTGTCGCGCAGACTCGGTCGGCGTGTTCCAGGTGGAGTCACGTGCGCAGATGGCCACACTTCCGCGGCTCAAGCCGCGCTGCTTCTACGACCTCGTCGTCGAGGTGGCACTGATCCGGCCCGGCCCCATCCAGGGCGGCTCGGTGCATCCGTTCATCAAGCGGCGCAACGGGGAGGAGGCGGTGACGGTCGAGCACCCGTCGATGAGCAAGGCGCTCGAGCGCACCCTGGGTGTGCCGCTGTTCCAGGAGCAGCTGATGCAGCTGGCCGTCGACGTGGCCGGATTCGACGCCTCCGAGGCCGATCAGTTGCGCCGGGCGATGGGTTCCAAACGGTCGCCGGAGAAGATGGAACGCCTGCGGCAGCGCTTCTACGAAGGCATGGAGAACCTGCACGGCATCACCGGGGACACCGCCGACCGCATCTTCGAGAAGATGGCGGCGTTCGCCAATTTCGGTTTCCCGGAGAGCCATTCGCAGAGCTTCGCGTCACTGGTGTTCTACTCGTCGTGGTTCAAGCTGCACCATCCCGCGGCATTCTGCGCCGCGTTGCTACGGGCTCAGCCGATGGGGTTCTACTCACCGCAGACCTTGGTCGCCGATGCCCGGCGGCACGGTGTCGCGGTCCATCGTCCCGACATCAACGCTTCGCTCGCGCACGCCACCCTGGAGAACGAGGGGCTCGACGTCCGGCTGGGGCTCGACGGGGTGCGCGGGGTCGGAACGGAGACGGCGGAGCGCATCGTCGAACGACGGGCCGAGGGACCGTACCTCGACATCACCGATCTCTCCCGCCGCGCCCGGCTGACGACCAAGGAACTCGAGGGACTCGCCGGCGCCGGCGCCTTCGACGGGTTCGGTCTCAGCCGGCGTCAGGCCCTGTGGGAGGCGGGCGCCGCGGCGACGGTGCGCGACGACCAGCTCGCCCTGGAGTCGGCGCAGGCGACGCCCACGCTCCCGGGGCTCTCCGACGTCGAACTCGCGGCCACCGACGCGTGGGCCACCGGGATCACGCCCACGTCGTATCCGACACAGTTCCTGCGTCCCCGGCTCGACGCGATGGGCGTTCTGGCCGCCGACCGGCTCCTGTCGGTGCCCGACGGTTCGCGGGTGCTGATCGGCGGGGCGGTGACCCATCGCCAACGACCGGCCACCGCGTCCGGGGTGACGTTCATCAACCTCGAGGACGAGACCGGGATGGTCAACGTGGTGTGTTCGGTCGGCTTGTGGGCGCGGTACCGTGTACTGGCCCAGACGGCACCCGCACTGCTGGTCCGCGGACGGGTGCAGAACGCCGAAGGTGCTGTGACCGTCGTCGCAGATCGTCTGCAGCGCATGGATCTTCGGGTGGGGAGCAGATCCAGGGACTGGCAGTGATCCCCGACCGGGGAATGCGCCTGGGTGTTCGAGACGAATCAAGGAAAGAACCGATGCCGCAACAGGTCGTGGTGACCGTCAAACCGAAGAGCAGCAAGGGCCCGTTGGTCGAGACGGGTCCCGACGGCGCGATCACCATCTACGTCCGTGAGCCCGCCACGGAGGGCAGGGCGAACAGGGCCGTCTCCGAACTGCTCGCCGCCCACCTCGGGGTTCCGAAGAGCAAGGTCGCGCTCATCGGCGGCGCCACGGCACGAACGAAGCGCTACCGCGTCGGCTGACAAGTCAGACAGCACCGTCGAAGCCGTGCTGCCGCCACGCCTCGTAGACGACGATGCTCGCGGCGTTGGCGAGGTTGTGCGAACGACGACCGGCGAGCATGGGGATGCGCACCCGGTCGGTCACCTCGGGTTCGTCGAGGACCTCCGCCGGCAGTCCGGTCGGTTCGGGCCCGAACAGCAACACGTCGCCGGGCTGATAGTCGACGTCGGTGTGGAAGCGTTCGGCGTGGGCGGTGAACGCGAAGACCCGCTCCGGCTTCAGCGTCGTCCAGGCGGTCACCAGGTTGGGATGCACCGTGACGTTGGCCATCTCGTGGTAGTCGAGTCCCGCGCGTTTGACCTGCGCGTCGGACATCGAGAAACCGAGCGGTTCGATGAGGTGGAGTTCGCACCCGGTATTGGCGGCCAGCCGGATCGCATTGCCCGTGTTCGGCGGGATGCACGGCTGGTAGAACATGATTCGGAACATGATGGTGCCAGCGTAGTCGGTGCCATGCGGAGCGGATCTCGCCCGACCGCGTCCTCACACCGCCACCGTGGTGTTGGCCCCGCACAGCACGATGCACAGCGTCGAATCGGGTTGCGGTCGAATCCGTCCCGAGACCACCCCGGCGACCGCGGTGGCGGTGCCGTGCTCGACGAGGATGCGGTGGGAGTCCCAGAGCATCCGCCGTGCCGCGATGATCTGGTCGTCGGTCACCAGCACGCTGTCGACGGCCGGGTTCCCGGCGACGGCGTCCCAGCAGAGATCCCCGACCCGGGTCGCGCCGAGGGAGTCGGCGGCCACGCTCTCGAGTTCGACGGGTACGGGAGTCCCCGCGGCGAGTGCCTGGTGCAGACACGACGCACCGAGCGGTTCGACGCCGACGAGGCGGTCGCCCGGGCGCAGCGTCGCGGTCAGGCCGGCCAGCAGTCCGCCGCCGCCGACGCAGACGACCGTCGTGAGCCGACCGGGTACGTCGTCGATGATCTCGAGACCGATCGTTCCGGCGCCGGCGACGACGTCGGGGAGATCGTAGGCGTGCAGCGCGAGCGCGCCGGTCTGCTCCGCGAGTTCCTCGGCCGCGTCGGCGGCTTCCTGATAGCGCTGTCCGATGAGATGGATCCGCGCACCCGCGGCGCGCAGCGCGTCGATCTTGACCGGCGGTGCCGTCTCGGGGATCACCACGGTCACCGGCACACCGACGATCCGCGCCGCGACCGTGGCACCGATCGCGGCATTGCCGCCGGAGGCGACGAGGACACCGGCGTCGGTCAGGACCCCCTGATCGCGCGCGTGCAGGGTCGCCCACAGACTGCCTCGCGGTTTGAAGCACCCGCCGAGCTGGGTGTACTCGAGTTTGAGGACCACCTCGAGCGGGCCGTCGACGGTGTCGATGACCGTGCGCAGCGTCGGCGTACGACGGAGATGGGGAGTGATCGCCGCGCGGGCGAGATCGATGTCGACGGGCACCACGGTCACCACTCCGACACTAGTGGTCGGCCGCCCGAGGGCGGCGAAACGTCGATCGCGGGCGGCGGTGAACGGCGCGTCCATCCGCCGATGTCGGAAACCGCGGAGACGAGTGGAAGAATGTCGGGCGTGACCGCGATACGACTCGATGGGAAGACCACGCGCGACGAGATCTTCGCCGATCTGGCCGAGCGGGTGGAGAAGCTCCGGCTGGCGGGTGTCACCCCTGGTCTCGGGACCGTTCTGGTCGGCGACGATCCGGGCTCGCACTCCTACGTCAAGGGCAAGCACGCCGACTGCGCCCGCATCGGTGTCGCCTCGATCCGCAAGGATCTCCCGGCCGATGCCACCACCGAACAGCTCAACTCCGCGATCGACGAACTCAACGCGGATCCCGCCTGCACCGGCTACATCGTGCAGTTGCCGCTGCCGCGACAGCTCGACGAGAACGCCGCCCTCGAGCGGATCGACCCGCTCAAGGATGCCGACGGCCTCCACCCGATCAACCTCGGGCGACTCGTGCTGGGCGAGGAGTCGACCCTGCCCTGCACCCCCCGCGGTGTCATCCATCTGCTGCGTCGCTACGACGTCCCGCTGGCCGGCGCCCGGGTGACCGTCGTCGGTCGCGGGGTCACCATCGGTAGGCCCATCGGTCTGCTCCTGACCCGCCGCAGCGAGAACGCCACGGTCACCCTCTGCCACACCGGCACCACCGATCTGGCCTCCGAGATCGAGCGCGCCGACATCGTGATCGCGGCCGCGGGAGTGCCGCATCTCATCACCGCCGACATGGTCAAGCCGGGTGCCGCGGTGGTCGACGTGGGTGTCAGCCGCACCGACGAGGGTCGTCTCGTCGGTGACGTGCATCCCGATGTCTGGGAGGTGGCGGGCCACGTCTCGCCGAATCCCGGTGGGGTGGGGCCGCTGACCCGTGCGTTCCTGCTCGTCAACGTCGTCGAACGCGCGGAGCAGATGCTCGCCTCCGGGAGCGGCAGCGGCGCGTGACCCGAGACGAGCACCAGAGTGAGTCCGCTCACTCCGAGCCGCGCGGTGCCGACCGATCCCGTCCAGGAGGCCGGAAACACGGTTCCACCGACGGCACGCGTCTGCGGGCGGTGCTCGTCCAACTCCCATATCTGCTGGTGATGGCCGGTGTCCTGGCCGCAGCGCTGCTCGTGATGTTCGACCGCTGGCGGCGCGGATCATTCGTCTTCGGGGCGGCACTGCTCGTCGGCGCCGTGCTTCGCGCCTTCATCCCGTCCTCGCAAGCCGGGTTGCTGCAGGTCAGGGGCAAGCCGTTCGACGTCACGGTGATGGCGACAGTCGGCGCCGTGATGCTGTGGCTGGCAGCGTCGATCGACTCTTTGGGCACGGATTGATTACAATAGAGACCTGAGCGTGACCTGACAGGTGGTCGTTCGCTCAACCAGGCACTTTTCCGCTGCCCTGCCGCAGACGCACCGACCGCTGGAGTTTGTATCACTGCATCACCAACCGACGACACCGTGAGTGAAGTGACGTCCATGGGCGTGTCAGCAGGTGCTGGCATGATCCATCACGTCCTCCTGACACGTGACGATCTCGGTCGCAGTGTGATCGACTCGCGCGTCATCGACGTCGACCCCACCGACGGTCTCGACTCCGCCGGCCGCGTGAACGCAGGCGTCGACGTGATGCTGACCGCCGCCCGCGAGACCGGGACGAGGGTGGGCCCGATCGGGGTCGCCGCACGCACGGGCAGCCAGCGTCGGCAGTTGCGCTCGAGGGGCAGTGGCCCGCGACGTCAGGTCCGTCTCGTCGGTGAGGACGAGGCCGTCCTCGCCTACCTCGCCGACACCGGGGAGATCGACCGCTTCTCGGCCGCCGTCGTCGTCGACTGTGGCGACACCGGCATGTCGCTCTACACCGTCGACCCCCGCGAGGGCAGGATCGGCAATCCCGAGCACTCGACGGTCCTGAGTGGGCGTCATCTCGACCGGTCGATCGTCAATCAGCTGACCGCCGACCACCCGGCCCTCGGCGAGGCCACCCGCACACGTGCCGATCGCAGTGAACTGCGCAGCGCCTGCCGGACCGCGAAGGAGGAGATCGCCTACGGCGGTTCCTCCGCCACCGAGTCCGTGGTCGCGGTGTCGGCGAACACCGAACGCGTGTCGCTGTCGGCCACGCACGTCGAGCAGGCGATCGAGCCGATGATCCGTGACGCGCGAGAAGTGTTCGCCCGGTACGTCGCGGCCGCCCGGTCGCGGGGCGTGCAACCGGACGCCGTGGTGTTCATCGGCGGACTCGCCAATCTCCCCGCGGTGCGCGCGATCGCGTCGGAGCATGATCTGGAGGTCGTCAGTCCGACGGCTCCGGAGCTGGTCGTGGCCACCGGTGCGGCGCTGCTCGCCCTCGAGAGCTACTCGGGCGCAGCACGTCTCGCGTTCATCGGCGGCAAACCGCAACGTGAATGGCTTTCCGCGACACCCATCGCGGTGGCCGGGGCCGTCATCGCCGCCACGCTGATGACGATCTATGCGGTGAGCTCGTCCTTCGCCGATCGGCCGACCGTCGATCCGCAGCCCGCGGTGAGCAGCGTGCCGCCGGCCGCGGCGACCAGTGACACCGAGCCGGTCACCCCGACGCCGACCTCTCAGCCGATCACCAGGATCCCGGCCGAACCCGTCGAGCCGACCGTCGTAAATCCTGTTCCCACACAACAACCGTTACCGCAGACCGGGTCGAACGACCCGCCGGCATGGGCGACCACGGAGTTGCCGCCGACGCGACCCTCGACGGGTACCAGCACCCGCACGCTGTCGCCGTTCCCGTGGCCGGACCTGGCGTTCCCGCCGGGGTCGACGCCGACGATACCGCCGGACCTGTTGCCGCCGGGGTTGCGTCCGCCCAGTGCGGCGCCCACGCCACCCCCGCCGACGTACTCGACGTCGACACCGGCGCCTCCGCGCGGTGGCTCGGTGCGGCCGAGCAGCACACGCGCACAGGGGTCGACTCAGCTCCCCGCCGCTCCGGAATCAGGGAAAACCGTTGCCACGGAGGGGGAGTCGCAGGTTCCGCCGCCGCCCCCGCCCAGCAGTCCGGTCCCGACGGTTCCCGCGCCGCGCTGACCGAACCGCCCTGTCAGAACCGCGCCTGCGAGGCCGCTGATCAGACCGGCTGACCCCGACTCGCTGACGAGAGCGGCCGAACTGTCGAGGCGCGGTCAGGCGTCGCGACGGGCGAGTTCGACCGTGCGCTTGAGGAGGTCGCTGATGGCGTCGAACTCGGTCAGGAATCCGTCGTGGCCGGTGTCGGAATGGACGACCTGGAGACCGCCGACGCAGTTGCCCAGCTCATCGGCGAGTTCGACCTGCAGCCGAATCGGGTAGAGGCGATCGGAGTCGATGCCCCCGACGATCACCGGAACGGTGCATTCGTTGAGCGCCTTCGCGACTCCGCCGCGACCGCGACCGACATCATGGTGGTTGAGGACCTCGGTGAGGACGACATAGCTCGCCGGGTCGAAGCGGGACATCAGCTTCGACGCCTGGTGGTCGAGGTAGCTCTGCACGGCGTAACGCCCGCCGGTCAGGGGATTCTCGTCGCCCTGGGCGTCATTGGCGAATCGACTGTCGAGCTCGGGCTCGCTGCGATACATGAGGTGGGCGATTCGGCGGGCGATTCCCATGCCTTGCAACGGAGTTCGTCCGGTGCCGTGGTAGTCGCCGCCGCACCAGTCCGGATCGGCCTTGATCGCGGCGATCTGTGCGGACTGGATACCGATCTGGTCGGCGGTCGCGCGGGCACCGACGGCGAGGACGAGTGCGCTGCGCACCCGGTCGGGGTATTCGATGGCCCATTCGAGCGCGCGGGCGCCACCCATCGAGCCACCGAGAACCGCTCCGACGCTGCGGATTCCGAGTCGGTCCAGCAATGCCACCTCGGCGCGGACCTGATCGAGCACGGTGATCTGCGGAAAGCGTGATCCCCACGGACGGCCGTCGGGGGCGAGGGACGCCGGACCCGTGGATCCCTTGCATCCGCCGAGCACGTTGGCCGAGATGACGCACCACTCGTCGGTGTCGATCGCCTGACCGGGTCCGATCAGGCCGTCCCACCACCCGGCCGAGTCGTGGTCGGCATCGGCGGGTCCGGTGACGTGCGAGTCGCCGGTGAGCGCATGGAGCGTGAGGATCACGTTGTCGCGGGAGGGCGACAACGTCCCCCAGCGCTGGAACGCCAGGGTGACGTCGTCGATCCGTGCTCCGCTGTCGAGAGGCAGCGATCCGATGGGGATGCCGACGAGTTCCCCGTCCGGGAGTGACTCCCAGTCGGGCTGATCAGACGCTGTCGCGTTCAGGTCGATACTCACCGACAAAGCTGCCTCACCTGTTTCACTTGGCCGCCGCGAATCCCTGTTCGAGATCGGCCAAGATGTCGTCGATTCCCTCGATGCCCACGGCCAGGCGCACCAGTCCGGGGGTCACGCCGGCGGCGAGCTGTTCCTCGGGGGTCAGCTGGCTGTGCGTGGTCGAGGCCGGGTGGATGACCAGCGACCGCACGTCGCCGATGTTGGCGACGTGGCTGTGGAGGCTCAGTGCGTCCACGAACTTCTTGCCCGCGTCGACGCCGCCGGTGATCTCGAAACCGATGATCGCGCCCTGACCCTTGGGGGCGAGCTCCTGACCGCGCTTGAACCACGGCGAGGACTCGAGGCCGGCGTAGGCGACGGACTCGACCTGGTCGTGCTTCTCCAGGAACGCGGCGACCTTCTGTGCGTTGGCGACGTGGCGCTCGATGCGCAGGCTCAGGGTCTCCAGGCCCTGGGCGAGCAGGAACGCGTTGAACGGCGAGATGGCCGCACCGGTGTCGCGCAGCCACTGGACGCGCGCCTTGAGCGCGTACGCCGGTGCGCCGAGGTCGGCGAAGACCGCACCGTGGTAGCTCGGGTCAGGGGTGGTGAAGCCGGGGAACAGGTCTTTCCCGTCGCGCTGGACCCGCCAGTCGAAGGTGCCGCCGTCGACGATCACGCCGCCGATCGCGGTGCCGTGTCCGCCGATGTACTTGGTGGCCGAGTGCACGACGATGTCGGCGCCGTGGGCGAGCGGGTTGATCAGGTACGGGGTGGCGACGGTGTTGTCGATGATGAGCGGTATGCCGTTGCGGTGCGCGACCTCTGAGATGCCCTTGATGTCCAGGATCTCGTTGTTGGGGTTGGAGATCGACTCACCGAAGAACGCACGGGTGTTGTCCTTGACCGCGGCCTGCCACGACGCCGGATCCTCGGGATCCTCCACAAAGCTCACCTCGACGCCGAGCTTGGGCAACGTGTAGTGGAAGAGGTTGAAGGTGCCGCCGTACAGCCGCGGACTCGACACCACGTGACCGCCGGTCTCGACGATGTTGAGGATCGAGTAGGTCTCTGCGGCCTGACCCGACGCCACCAGCAATGCGGCGACGCCGCCTTCGAGCGCGGCGATCCGCTGCTCGACGGCATCCTGTGTCGGGTTCATGATGCGGGTGTAGATGTTGCCCGGTTCCGCGAGTCCGAAGAGGTTGGCCGCGTGCTGGCTGTCGTTGAAGACGTACGACGTCGTCTGGTAGATCGGCAGCGCACGGGCGTTCGTCACCGCGTCCGCGGACTGCCCGACGTGGATCTGCTTCGTCTCGAAGCTCCAGTTCTCGCTGGGATCGTTGCTGTCGAGGGTGCCGTCAGGGACATCAGACATGGCAATTCATCACTTTCTACGGTCGGCAGGGCCCAACTCGACCCTGTTGGGGTCCGACCTTCGGACCCGCGCTTGCCGGGGATCGTCAGCGCGATCCCGCAACCCGGTCATCACCCGGAGCACCCCACCGCGGATGGAGGGTTGCCGATCAGCCAGCCGGGGCTTGACGCTGATACTCATGACCTGGCGACAAGGATATAACACGGATGTGAGGGCCTGAGAACCGTCCCGGTCAGGCCGCGCCCAACACTTGAGAAGGCCGGCGCGAGGGTGGAGTGTGCTGTCCTCCGACCGAGTGAAATCAGGTGTGGTCAGATGAATAGTTCCTGGTCACGGTCGTTAGCGGCCCTCAGTGTGCTGTCGGTTCCCCGGTCGCGGATCTAGCGTCGAACCAGCCCCGGCTGCGTCGGAACGTTCCGATCGGGTGGTCCGGGTTCGCCCAGGAGCGCCATGTCCGCGATCGCTCACCTCCGAACCCGACGCGCCTCGCTCGTGATCGCCGCCGTCACCGCCGTCGCGGTCGTGGCGGCTCTCAGTCTGTCGGGTACCGCCCCGGCGGCGGCTGCCGAGTGCAGCGACTCGGGCGCGGTGGTCATCGTCGCCGGTACCAACGACCCGGAGAGCGCCCATCTCGTCGGGGTCGAGCAGCGCTACACCGGGAAGATGCCGACGGTGCGCGACGGTGAGGTGGTCGTCGTCGACGACCCCGGTAGTGCTTACCTCGCAGAGCCGAAAGACGTGATCCACGTCGACTACCCGACCACACTGTGGCCCCTGGGTGCCGCGGGGTACGACGACAGCACCGCCCAGGGCAGGAGTGCGACGGCGTCGGCGATCGCGGGGTACCAGAAGCGATGCGGCGCCGAGTCCGACATCGTGGTCGCCGGGTACTCGCAGGGCGCCCGTGTCGCCGGCGACGTCCTCGCCGACATCGGCAACGGCCGGAATGTCGACGGGGTCGTCGCGACCGACGAGAACGGCGAGGTCATGCTCGACGAGAACGGCGCTCCGGTCCTCGTGACCATCGATCCGGACGGGATTTCCGGCGAGCTCTACGCCGACCCTCGACAGGCCGGGGACAAGACGGGGCGCGGCATCGAGCTGTCGTTGATCGGGATCATCCCCGGTCTGACGATGGCGGGGTCGCGAGGCGGGTCCGAGACCGACGGCGGGTTCGGGGAACTCGAGGGCAGGGTGGTGTCCGTGTGCATCGACGGCGATCCCATCTGTGATCTGCCGGACCCGATCCACGACCCGATCGGCGCCATCGACGGCCTCCTCGGCTACTTCACCAAGCACAACCTGTACCCGTTCCAGATGTATCGCGACCCCCACGAAACGACCTGGAACGACGGGCGGACCGTCTCATGCGAGCCGGAGTCCGCGGTCTGTATGGTCGCCGCGGATTCCGCGTTCGCCGAACTCGTGCGGGACTGGGCGCGCGATGCCGGGTACGGCGGAGCGATCGGGGACTTCCTGTCCGGGCGTCCGACGATCGAGCTGCCGTACGGGATCGAACTCGCGAACCTGCAGCCGGTGATCAGGCTCGTGCAGGGTCTGCTGCCGCCGCTGCCGAAACTCGGGTACGGCGCCTACCTACCGGACCTCTTCGTCTTCGAGGACATCCTCCAGGGGATTCTCACGCTGTCGCCAACGCGGTTCGTCGACGGTGCGACCGCACTGGCTGCGAGCCTCCGCAGCATCGTCTGGTTGCCGGTGAACTTCGTGCGGTACTGGGCGGGCGCGATCGTCGGGCCGGTGGCACCGCGGGTTGGCACGGTCACGGTCCTCGCGGCAGATACGACGAGCCTGCGATCGTCCACGTTCGCACGGCTCGCGACCGCGACCGACGACGCCACCGAGCCGGTTCGCGCCGACTCGCCGGCCGGGTCCGGCGCCCCGGCTGCACCGGTGACCGCGCCGCCCATCCCGACCGATCCGGCTCCGGCGGTCGACCCGACCGCCGATCCGTCCGGTGCGCCCGCCGACGCCTCCAGGAGCGACGAGCCCGGAGAGGAGTCCGCTCCGCCCTTGCGCGCCGACGAGGTTCCGGCCGCCACCGATCCGTCGGCGGACAACCCGACGGTGGACGATCCGTCAGCGGAGGACACCTCAGGAGACAACACCTCAGAAGAGGACACCTCAGGGGGCGAGACGTCGGGGAACGAGCGGGAGCCGTCCGGGCAGGGTGCCGGCGCGGAGCGCAGTGACCTCGAGGTCACGGGGTCCGAGAGCGGCGCCTGACCCGCCGCTCGAAGCCACCGCCTGATTCGACGCCGGCCGGCGCCGGGACCACCTCGCGGGCATGGGCCTGTGAATGAACTCACCGGCGGGTGAGGAATCAGTGCCGGCCGGCCAGGGTTGGCATGAACCGTGTCTGACGCTCTTTCGACCACCGATGCCCCGGCCGACGTCTCGCTGACGGATCGGTCCACCGCCCCGGAGGCCAACCCCGGGGGTACCGTCTCGGGCGGCGTGTCCCGGCGGGTGCGTCGCTGGACGATTCTCGCCCTCGCGCTGGGCGGTTTCGGGATCGGCACGACAGAGTTCGTCGCGATGGGGCTGCTGCCCAACATCGCCGGATCGCTGGGGGTGTCCGAACCGACTGCCGGACACGTCATCTCGGCATACGCGATGGGTGTGGTGGTGGGCGCTCCGCTGATCGCGGCGCTCACGGCGAGGATGTCGCGACGCACGCTGCTGATCGGACTGATGGTGGCGTTCACCGTGGGTAACCTGGCCACGGTCCTCGCGCCGGACTACGGACTGCTGCTGGTGGCGAGATTCGTGGCGGGCCTGCCGCACGGTGCCTACTTCGGCGTCGCGGCGCTGGTCGCCGCGCATCTCGCGGGTCCCCGGAATCGCGCCAAAGCCGTGGGCCAGGTGATGCTCGGGCTGTCCGTCGCCAATGTGTTCGGCGTGCCGGCTGCCGCCTGGCTGGGGGAGACGTTCGGCTGGCGGTCGGCGTTCGCGATCGTCGTCGCCATCGGAGTCGCCACCGTCATCGCGCTGATGCGTGCGCTGCCCGCGCTCACCGGGATGACGACCACCGACCCGCTCACCGAACTCGGTGCGTTGCGTCGTTCCCAGGTCTGGTTCACCCTCGTCATCGGAACCGTCGGGTTCGGCGGGATGTTCGCGTTCTACACCTATCTCAACTCCGCGCTGACCACCGATACCGGGCTGTCGGTCTCGGTCGTACCGTTCGCGCTCATGCTCTACGGATTGGGCATGGTGACCGGCAACTTCGTCGGCGGTTACGTCGCCGACCGCAGCGTGTCGGTGGCGATCCTCGGTGGACTCACGGCCAGCGCGATCTCCCTCGGCGCCTTCGCGGTGCTGGCGCAGAATGCTTGGGCGGCATTGATTCTCACATACCTCGTGGCGCTCACCGGGTCGACGATGCTGCCTGCCCTGCAGACCAGACTGATGGACGTGGCCGCCGATGCGCAGACGCTGGCCGCGGCGTTGAACCACTCCGCCCTGAACATCGCCAACGCGGCCGGAGCCCTGCTCGGTGGTGTCGTGGTCGGCGCAGGCTACGGCTATCTCGCGCCATCGGTCGTCGGGGTGTTGCTGGCGGTGGCAGGCATCGGGGTCACCGTCCTGGCCCTCGCCGCCTCCCGGCGCCAGGCACGACACCATCCCGTCGGCTCCTGAGCCGGAGCATGACCGGCTCGACGACGACGAGGGCCGACCGGGAAAGTTCCGGTCGGCCCTCGTGGTGTCGAGTGGGTGTGCTCAGCCGTTGGTCGGCGGGGTGGCGATCGTCTTCGACAGGTAGAGCTGTTCGCCGAGCTTGTTGATCAGCTCGAGTTGCGTCTCGAGGTAGTCGATGTGCTCTTCCTCGTCGGCGAGGATCTGCTCGAGCAGATTCGCGCTCGTGACGTCGCCTTTCGACCGGCACAGGGCGATGCCGGGCCGGAGTCGCTCCACGACCTCCACCTCGATCGCCATGTCGGATTCGAACTGCTCCCGAATCGACTGCCCGATACGCAGCGGCAGCAGGCGCTGGTAGTTGGGGAGCGCGTCGAGGAACAGGATTCGGTCGGTGAGGATCTCCGCGTGCGTCATCTCCTCGATCGACTCGGCCCGGGTCTTCGCCGCGATCTCGGTCAGACCCCAGCTCTGCTGCATCTTCGCGTGCAGAAAGTACTGATTGATCGCCGTGAGCTCACTGGTGAGCTGTTCGTTGAGCAGTTCGATGACCTCGTCGTCGCCACGCATGGGTGAGCCTCCGGTTCGCCGTGGATGTCCGATCGAACCGTAACACGACAAAAACCCCCGCGCGCGGTCTCGCGCGAGGTTCGTCGGTTTCCTGTGTCAGGTCATGCAGCGGTCGTCGCGGTTGACGCCCTTTCGCTCAGGATGTCGTGCAGTTGGTCCAGGCAGGTTCCGCAGCCTTCGCCTGCGCCACATCGGTCGCTGATCGCATCGACGGTGTACGCACCTGCGTCGCAGTGTGCGTGAACCTCGTCGACCGTCACGGCGCGGCATATGCAAACGAACATCTTCGGACTCACCTTCGTGCCTGGATTAGGTAATGCTTACATACCTTGGGTGGTACGCACAAGGGTTGCCTTACCTTTATTTTTCTCTGGGTGGCCGATCGCCGGGGCACGGGTTGTCGGATCCCGTCAGTAGGATGTGGCCCCGTGCCACTCACGATCTCCACGGTGAACGTCAACGGAATCCGCGCAGCGGTCAAACACCGGTCGGAGGCCAACCGCGGCTTCCTGCCATGGCTCGATGCGTCGGGACCGGATGTGGTCCTGCTGCAGGAGGTCCGCGCCGACGAGGAGCTCGCGCGCGAGGCGCTGGCCCCGGCCCTCGCCGACGGGTGGCATCTGACGATGTGCGAGTCGGTCGTGAAGGGCCACGCGGGTGTCGGTGTGCTGACGCGCGAGGCGCCGTCGGCGGTGCGGGTCGGGTTCGGGAGCGCCGAGTTCGACGACCTCGGCCGCTACCTCGAGGTCGACGTCGACACCGATCTGGGGTCGCTGACCGCGGCGAGTCTCTATCTCCCCAAGGGTGCCGCGCTCACCGAGGCGGAGAAGGACATCGCCAAGCACGACGAGAAGGTCCGCTTCATGGACGAGTTCGGTGCCCATCTCGGCCGGCTGGTCCGCCGGCGTCGCCATGTCGTCGTCGGCGGTGACTGGAACATCGCGCCCGCCGAGGCCGACATCAAGAACTGGAAGGGCAATCTCAAGAGCCCCGGTTTCCTCCCGCACGAGCGGGCCTGGGTCGCCGACCTGCTGGAGTCGGGCTGGCGTGACGTCGTGCGCGAACTGTTCCCCGACGACGCCGGGCCCTACTCCTGGTGGTCGTGGCGCGGGAAGGCCTTCGACAACGACTCCGGGTGGCGCATCGACTATCAGCTCGCCAACAAGACGCTGGCTGCCCGGGCGAACAAGGCCGAGGTCGAACGTGCCGCGGCGTACGACCTCCGCTGGTCCGACCATGCCCCGGTCACCGTGCGGTACGAGTGACCGGGTCTGACAAACTGGGCGTCATGACCAGCGACGTAGAGCGCAACGGAGCCCCGGCGGCCGAGGCGGTGCCGACCCGCCCGCGTGTGCTGTCGGGTATCCAGCCGACCAGCGATTCCTTCCACCTCGGAAACTATCTCGGCGCGGTCCGACAGTGGGTGGCGTTGCAGGACGACTTCGAGGCGTTCTACTTCATCCCCGACATGCATGCCCTGACGGTGCCATTCGATCCGAAGGTCCTCGCCGAACGCACCCGCCTGAGCGTTGCCCAGCTGCTGGCCGTCGGCGTGGATCCCGAGCGTTCGACCATCTATGTGCAGTCCCACATCCCCGAGATCGCTCAGCTGACCTGGGTCCTGTCCTGCATCACGGGTTTCGGCGAGGCCAGCCGCATGACGCAGTTCAAGGACAAGTCGGCCAAACAGGGCGTGGACGCGGCAGGTGTCGGCTTGTTCACCTACCCGATCCTGATGGCCGCCGACATCCTCGCGTTCCAGGTCGATCGAGTGCCTGTCGGGGAGGACCAGCGTCAGCACCTCGAACTGACCCGCGATCTCGCGCAGCGATTCAACTCCCGGTTCGGCAAGGTGCTGAAGGTGCCCCAGGCGCACATCGTCGAGGAGTTCGCGAAGATCTACGACCTGCAGAACCCCACCGCCAAGATGAGCAAGTCCGCCGAGACCGACAAGGGTCTGATCAACCTCCTGGACGATCCGAAGCGTTCGGCAAAGAAGATCCGCTCCGCTGTCACCGACACCGGCTCGGAGATCCGTTTCGATACGGCCGAGAAGCCCGGCGTCTCCAACCTGCTGACCATCCAGTCGGCGCTCTCCGGCGTGGGTGTCGACGATCTGGTCGCCAAATACGAAGGCAAGGGATACGGCGATCTGAAGGTCGACACCGCAGAGGTGCTCACCGAGTTCGTGACACCGCTGCGCGGACGGGTCGACGAGTACCTGTCCGACCCGGCCGAGCTCGACGCGGTCCTGGCCCGGGGCGCGGCTCGCGCCCGGGCCGTCGCCTCCGAGACGCTCGCATCGGTCTATGACAAGGTGGGATTCCTGGCGCCTGGCCGGTGAGACCGGACCCGCAGGACGCCTGCACGGGATGTTGACAGGGACGCCTGTCCCGCGCTCCGACGAGGAAGGCACGCATGACCTCCGCGCCAGGCACGGCGAAATCACCGGCAGACACCGCGAAGTCGGCTGTGGACAAAGGGAAGTCGACCGTGGAGAAGGGCAAGTCGGCCTTCGCTGCGGCGCGCGAGAAGTGGCCGGCCGTCGAGCATCTGGTGCAGACCGTCGAACGGTACAACGACCGGCGCGGGAATGTGTATGCCGCGGCCATCAGCTTCAACGGCATCCTGGCGCTCGTCCCCATCATCATGGTGGTGTTCTCGATCGCGGCGTTCGTGCTCGCCAACCAGCCCCAGCTGCTCGAGGACCTGCAGAAGGCCGTCGTGGAGGCCGCGCCCGGCAAGATGGGTGAGCAGCTCAGTGAGGTCATCGACTCGGCGATCGCCTCACGCGCAGCGGTCGGGATCGTCGGTCTGATCGGTGCCGCCTTCACGGGGATCGGGTGGATCTCCGGCGTCCGGGTGGCCTTCACCGAGATGTACGGGGGTCGCGTCGACCGCAACCCGGTGCTGTCGAAGGTGTGGGATCTGCTCACGTTCGCTCTACTGGGCCTGGCCTTCGCGGCGACCATGGGGCTGACCACACTCGGCAACAGCGGACTCACCACCACGATGCTGTCCTGGGTTGGACTCGACGACGCGTCGTGGGCGCCGATCGTGGTGCGGGCGGTCGCCATCGTCGTATCCGTGTTCGCCAGCTGGCTGCTCTTCACTTTCGTACTCGCGCGGCTGCCGCTGGTGCCGTTGCCGATGACGCATGCCATGAAGGCCGGCCTGGTCACCGCGATCGCATTCGAACTCATGAAATCGCTTGGCGGACTGTATCTTCAATCGGTGCTCGGGTCGCCGGCCGGAGTTGCGTTCGGTCCGATCTTCGGTGTCTTCGTCTTCGCCTACCTGGCTTCGCGCATCGTGCTGTACGCCAGCGCGTGGTGTGCCACCGACCCGATCAACAGCCGCTACCAGGTGGTCGAGGAGCCCGACGCCGAACTCCACCGGCCGGTGGTGATCTCGCCGACCGTGGAGGTGAACCCGACGCCCCGGGCGGGTGCACTCGCGGCGGCTGCCGGAGTGGGCGCGGCAGCAGCCGCTCTGGTCGGCGTCCTCCGGCGACGGTGACGCCCGGGACCGTTGGAGCCGGGTCGCTCGTGGGGGCTCAGCGCCGACCGGACAGCCGCAGCCCGAGGAGCAGCAGGACGACCGCCACCAACGCGGCCACGAGGCCGATGAGGATCTGGACCGAGGTCGACGACGCCTGATCGGAACCCGTTGCCGCGGCACGATTCTCGCTCTGCGGCGGTGACGGTGCCGACGACACGACGGGTGTGTCGGCCGACGGTGAGACGAGGCGGCCCACCGAGATGGCGGGGTCGGTCCGGAAGCCGTAGTCGAACATCGCTTCGGCCTGATCCCAGTACAGGTCGCCGTCGACGGACAGACCGAACATCTGCACGATGATCACCGTCCGGCCGTCCCGCTCGGCCGCGCCCACGAACGTCTTGCGCGCGTCGTCGGTGTAGCCGGTCTTACCGCCGATGATCCCCGGGTACCCGTCGATGAGAAGGCGGTTGGTGCTGTACATGTCGTAGGGCGGATGGTCCTTGTCACCCGGTACGTCCGGGCGCCGCGGATACCCCGGGAAGCGGAACGTGCGCATCGCGATCAACTCGCGGAAGGTCGGTTCGGCGAGCGCAGCCCGGAAGAACAGCGCGAGGTCATAGGGCGACGACGACATCCCGGCAGCGTCGAGTCCGGACGGGCTCGCGGCCCGCGTGTCGTGCGCGCCCAGCAGTTTCGCCCGATCGTTCATCTTCTCGAGAGCGGCGTCGACGCCGCCGAGCTCACGCGCCAGCGCATTGGCGCAGTCGTTACCCGAGACCAGTAGGAGACCCGTGAGCAGGTCACGGACGGTGTAGATGCCGCCGGGCCCCATGCCGCAGGAGTCGCCCTCGGTACTCCAGTCCTCGGCGGTCGGCACGACGTGTGCGGCGAGGTCGAGTTCGTCGAGGACGACGAGTGCGAGCAGCACCTTGATCGTCGACGCCGGCCGGTAACGGCCGTGGGGGTCCTTGGCGGCGATGACCCGCCCGGACTCGAGGTCGGCGATCAGCCAGCCCGCCGAGGTCAGGCGCGGCGGAACAGGGCCGGCGGCCGGGTCGGCGATGACGCCGCAACCGGCCAGCGCGTCACCTCCGAGGGCCGGGGTCGGAACCGGGAGGGGAGTAGGGGTCGCCGATCCGGGTGCGACGACCTCGGATTCGTCGACGGCAGGCGGCGTCGCGACCTTGTGCGGACAGTGATCGGTGACCGGGGTGGTGACGGCAGGCGGCGGGGTCGGGAGCGGGACGGCGACCGCCGGGCCGGTGCGCACGAGCATGCCGAGGACCCCGAAGGTCAGCACGGCGACGAGCGCGCACGCGGTGCGACGAGTCCACGTCGAGGTCATCGGCCGCACGTTACCAGCGGGATCGCCCGTGGCCGACGACCTCGCGCAACCACCGCCGCATCACCGCATCCGCCATCGGCGCGGTGATGCCCTCCTCCGCCGCCGCGTCGCCGGGGAAACGATCGGTGGCGGATTCGCCCAGGACCCCGGCGACCGCGGACCGTGAATCCGGGTGTGACAGCCAGTCGGTGACGAGATCGCCGCCGGCCTCGAGATGGAACTGCACGCCATAGCAGTTGTCCACGCGGAACAGCTGATTGACGCAGGATTCCGACGACGCGAGCAGGGTCGCCCCGGGTGGCAGGATGACGGTGTCGAAATGCCATTGCACGGTGTCGATCTCGCGGGGTGTGGGTGCCGTGACCGCACCACCCCAGACCGGGTCGGCCATCCCCGCATCGGTGAGGCTCACCCGGTGCACGCCGAGTTCCGGTGTGTCACTGGTGTACACCTTCCCACCCAGAGCCGCCGCCAGCATCTGCGCACCCAGGCAGACGCCCCAGATGGGCATACCTCGGTCACGGGCGCGACGGAGCAGGTCGAGCTCGTCGCCGATCCATGGGATGCGGTCGGCGTCACCCACTCCCATCGCGCCGCCGAGAACGACGATGGCGTCGAAGTCGGTCAGATCGATCGACGCGGGATCGCGCCAGATCCGTAGGGTCGTCGTCTCGGCGGTCTCGTCCAACGCGGGACCGTACGCGCCCGGCGGCTCGGATTCCGCGTGCCGGATCTCCAGGACCCGCGGTCGCTGCGGCGAGGCCCCGGCCTGCTCTGTTCTCGTGCTCATGACGTGGCAAGCGTACGGTTCCGGCGGCCATTCCTCTCGTCGACGCGGTGCCGGAGCGAACCGGCCGGGATCAACCCGTGCGGCACGAACTCGTGGGGCGGGGGCCGTGTGCGGTGTGGTCGGCGACCATCTTGCCGTCGATCCGGATCTCGCACCGCGCGAGACGCCCGCCGGACTGGAAGAGGGCATCGAGCGGAAGATCGCCCGCGAGTCGGGTGTACACCAGGGACGCCGACCAGTTCCCGTGCGAATCTCGCTGCATCAGTGGTACATCGGTCTGCGTACGCAACCGTCCGTCCGCGTCGGTCCAGGCTGCCGCGCCGTTGTGCTGCCGGTCGGAGGTCAACGTGATCGTGATCCGTTGGGTGTCGGTGGTGGGCGCTGCCGCAGCCGGTGCAAAGACCAGGAGGCACGCGAGCACACTCACCGCGAACGTCAACAGCAGCCGGAACAACAGGGTGCGGGCCATGGGAACTCCGTTTCGGTGGACGAGCGCCGGTCGACGGCGACCAGCCGGTCGCCTTCGGTCTCTCTTCGACGCATCGAGCGGCTGATCGGTTCCCTCGGATAGTCGGATGCGTCGTCAGGTGGTGACCGTCAGCGGCAACGTGGTGAAACGTCGCACGAGAATCCCCGGCTCCCATTGCGTCTGCCCCAGATCGATCCGGAAGGTTGTGGCGACGCGCAGCAGATGCTCGACCGCCAGTCGCGCCTGCAGGCGCGCCAGCGCGGCCCCGACACACAGGTGCAGGCCCTTGCCGAACGCGAGGTGCGACCTGCGGGCCGCCGGGTCGAGGTCGATCGCGGCGGGATCGTCGAAATGGGCCGGGTCGCGGTTGGCCGCCCCCCACATCAGGAAGACATGCGAGCCGGCGGGCAGGTGTGTGTCGCCGAGCGTGGTGTCGGTGACGACGTGCCGGAAGTGTCCACGAAAAGGGGTCTCGAGTCGAAGGGTCTCCTCCACGAACACCGGGATGAGATCAGGGTCCCGGCGCAGTCGCTCGACGACCTCGGGGTGACGGTCCAAGAGCCAGACGACACTGTTCAGCAGGCTCGTGGTGGACTCGGCGCCCGCGGCGACCAGTTGGAACAAGATCATCACGGCGGAGGCGTGGTCGAGAAGGCCGTCCGCGACGCGCGCGGCCACCTCCGAGAGCGTGGTATCCGCTCCGCTCCCGGCGCCGGTCAACGCCGCCGACAGGTACGTCGTCAACTCGCCGACCGCCGCGGTCGCCGTCGTCAGCTGCTCCGGCGTGATGACCCCGTCGATCAGGACGTTGGTCGCGATCGCCCACCGGGTGAGGAGGGCTCGGTCGTCGGGCGGCAGCCCGAGCAGTTCACAGGCGACCGCCATCGGAATCCGTTGCGCGACAGCGCTCACCCAGTCGATCCGGCCGTCGTGCAGATTCGCGGTCCACGACTCGTCGAGGAGTCGGCGGATGCCGGGCTCGAGTTCACGGATGCGAGCCGGCGCGACCGACGGCATGACGAGCTTGCGATGGTCCCGGTGCCGGGCACCGTCGGCGGTGGCGAGTACGTGCATCGCATCGCCCAGACCGGCGACGGGGAACTCCGAGACCGTGCCGTCGTCGTGCCACACCATCGTGGCGGTCAGGTTCGACGAGAAGTCCTCGGGCCGGCGGACCGCCTCGGCGATGAGGTCCCAGGAGCCGACGGCGAAGAACGGTGAGTCCCCGATCCGTTGCACCGGGGAGTCGGTGTGCAGGCGCGAGTAGAACGTCGTGGGGTCCTCGCTGGTGTCCATGACACCAGCGTCGGCGACATCGGCCACGGTGGCACGCGATTCCCGGAAGTCGAGATCGGGAGGATTGAGCACCACGGATCGATGTCTCAACGTATGGTCGTGACCAGCAGAGAGCGGCCACAACCAAGACGCGATTCGTCTCATGATGAGAACGGAGGATGGGTGGCGGAGGACTGGCTGGTCGGCGGCGAACGGCGAGACGCCGCGCGCGAACGCCTCATCGCGCACGCGGCGGCACTCATCGCCCGGCGCGGGCTCGACGCGTTCGATCTCGACGAACTCGGACGCCGGGCGCACTGCTCGAGGGCGACGATCTACCGCCACGCCGGAGGACGGGCCGTGCTGATCGAGTCCGTGCTCGCCTCGACCTCGGCGCCGGTGCTCGATGCCATCCGGGCCTCGATCTCAGACCTCACGGGGCGTGAGCGTGCCCGGACGGCGATCATCGAGACCCTGCGAGCCCTACGCGCCGACCGGGTCATCCGACAGTTCCTCCGGCCCGAGAACCTGATCGACGCGACGCCGACGGTCCTGTCCTCGCCGGCGGTACATGCGGTGGCCGCGGATCTGATCGGTGTCGATCCCGACGACGTGGTGGGCGCACGGTTCGTGATCCGCTCGGTTATGGGCATGCTGCTCTGGCCCGCCGAACCCGAGGAGGAGGCGCGGAGCGCGGAGGCGATCGTCGCCGGCGTCTTCGGCCCGCACATCACCTCGATCGACCCCGACGACGACGGCCCGCACCCCTGAGGGTGCGGGCCGTCGACGGGCTGCAGAGAGAAGTTCGATTGGGTCAGCGCGAGAACATCAGCGCGCGTTTGACCTCCGAGATCGCCTGGGTGACCTGAATGCCGCGCGGGCAGGCGTCGGTGCAGTTGAAGGTCGTGCGGCAGCGCCACACACCGTCGACGTCGTTGAGGATGTCGAGACGCTCGACGGCGCCCTCGTCGCGGCTGTCGAAGATGAACCGATGCGCGTTGACGATCGCGGCCGGACCGAAGTACGAACCCTCGGTCCAGAACACGGGACAGCTCGTCGTACAGCAGGCGCACAGGATGCACTTGGTGGTGTCGTCGAAGCGAGCTCGGTCGGCCTGGCTCTGGATGCGCTCGCGGGTCGGCTCGTTGCCCGAGGTGATCAGGAACGGCTTGATCGCGCGGAACGCGTCGAAGAACGGCTCCATGTCGACGACGAGATCCTTCTCCACCGGCAGGCCGCGGATCGGCTCGATGGTGATGGTGATCTCCTTGGACTTGTCCTTGGGGAGCATGTCCTTCATCAGGAGCTTGCAGGCGAGACGGTTGACGCCGTTGATCCGCATCGCGTCCGACCCGCACACACCGTGGGCGCAACTACGACGGAACGTGAGTGTCCCGTCGAGGTAGCCCTTCACATACAGGAGCAGGTTGAGCAGACGGTCCGTCGGCAGCGCCGGGACGCGGAAGCTCTCGAAGCCCTGGGCGTCGGGGTTCTCCGGGTTGAAACGGAAGATCTTGAGCGTCACCATGGTGGCCTCGTCGGGCACCGGTGGCAACGGCGGCTCGTCGGAGGACGGCGCGGGCTTGTCCAGAACAGATGTCATCAGTACTTACGCTCCATCGGCTCGTAGCGGGTTTCCACGACCGGCTTGTAGTCCAACTCGATGTCCGACAGGAGATCGGTGCCCTTTTTGTAGGCCATGGTGTGCCGCTTGTAGTTGACGTCGTCACGATCCGGGTAGTCCTCGCGTGCGTGACCGCCGCGGGACTCCTTGCGGTTCAGGGCTCCGGCCACCGTCACCTCGGCCATCTCCAGCAGGAAGCCGAGTTCGATGGCCTCCAGGAGATCGCTGTTGAAGCGCTTGCCCTTGTCGTGGACCCGGATGTGCGCGTAGCGCTCCTTGAACCGGTGGATGTCGGTCAGCGCCTGTTTGAGGGTCTCCTCGGTGCGGAACACCGAGGCGTTGGCGTCCATCGAGGCCTGCAGCTCGGTGCGGATGTCGGCGACGCGTTCGTGGCCGTGGTCGCTGAGCAGCAGTTCGAGCCACGAATCGACCATCTCGGTGGGCGTCTCGGGGAGTTCGGCGAACTCGGCCGAGTTCGCGTAGTCCGCCGCGGCGATGCCCGCCCGGCGTCCGAAGACGTTGATGTCGAGCAGTGAGTTGGTGCCCAGGCGGTTGGCTCCGTGGACCGACACGCACGCGCACTCACCGGCGGCGTACAGGCCGTGGACGACCTCGTCGTTGTTGCGCAGCACCTGGCCGTTGATGTTCGTCGGGATGCCGCCCATGACGTAGTGGCAGGTCGGGAACACCGGCACGTACTCGGTGACCGGGTCGACGCCGAGGTAGGTGCGGGCGAACTCGGTGATGTCGGGGAGCTTCTCGTTGAGGACGTCCTCGCCGAGGTGGGTCACGTCGATGTAGACGTAGTCCTTGTTCGGCCCGGCGCCGCGACCCTCGAGCACCTCGAGCACCATCGACCGGGCGACGATGTCGCGCGGCGCGAGGTCCTTGATGGTGGGGGCGTAGCGCTCCATGAAGCGCTCACCGTCGGCATTGCGCAGGATGCCGCCCTCGCCGCGGACCGCCTCCGAGATGAGGATGCCGAGGCCGGCCAGACCCGTCGGGTGGAACTGGTGGAACTCCATGTCCTCGAGGGGGAGGCCCTTTCGGAAGATGATGCCCATGCCGTCACCGGTCAGCGTGTGCGCATTCGACGTCGTCTTGTACATGCGGCCCGAGCCGCCGGTGGCGAAGACGATCGACTTGGCGTGGAACACGTGGATCTCGCCGGTCGCGAGTTCGTAGGCGACGACGCCGGTGGCGACCTGCTCGCCCTTCTCGTTCTCGGTGAGGCAGATGTCGAGGGCGTAGAACTCGTTGAAGAACTCGACGTCGTGCTTGACGCAGTTCTGGTACAGCGTCTGCAGGATCATGTGACCGGTGCGGTCGGCTGCGTAGCAGGCACGCCGGACCGGGGACTTGCCGTGGTCGCGGGTGTGACCGCCGAAACGCCGCTGGTCGATCTTGCCCTCGGGGGTCCGGTTGAAGGGCAGGCCCATCTTCTCCAGATCGAGCACCGCGTCGATGGCCTCCTTGGCCATGATCTCGACGGCGTCCTGATCGGCGAGGTAGTCACCACCCTTGACCGTGTCGAAGGTGTGCCACTCCCAGTTGTCTTCCTCGACGTTGGCGAGTGCCGCACACATGCCACCCTGGGCCGCGCCGGTGTGGCTGCGGGTCGGGTAGAGCTTGGTCAGTACCGCGGTGCGGGCACGAGGTGCGGCTTCGATCGCCGCGCGCATTCCTGCGCCGCCGGCGCCCACGATGACGACGTCGTAGCGATGTTCCTGCATGTTCTAGGTCTCCTCTAGCCGACGCTGTTGACGTCGAAGGTCAGGAGGGCGTAGGTGCCCATCGTGAGGACGAGGATCATCGACACGGCGAGCAGCACGTTCAGCCAGAAACGGGTCGAGTCCTTGCGGGAGTAGTCGGCGATGACGGTGCGCACACCGTTGCCGCCGTGCAGCTGGGCCAGCCACAGCATGGTGAGGTCCCAGATCTGCCAGAAGGGCGAGCTCCAGCGTGCGGCGACGAACGAGGCGTCGATGCGGTGCACGCCGCCGTCCCAGGCCAGCATGATGAACATGTGGCCGATCGTCAGGACGACGAGCAGCAGACCCGAGAACCGCATGAACAGCCATGCGTTCTTCTCGAAGTTGCCGCCCTTGGGCTTGCGGGGCGAGCGCGGGTTGTCCAGGCTCGCGGGACGGTCGTGTTGCGTGCCGAGGGTCTTGGCGACACCGGTGGCTTCCGAGGTGGTCATCTCTGGTGTCTCCTACAGGTGGCTGAACAGGATCTGCAGCAGGCGGACCGTGCCGGCCCCGAAGGCGATGACGAACAGGGTCATGGCCACCCACAGCATCTGCCGCTGGTACTTGGGTCCCTTGGACCAGAAGTCCACGAGGATCAGGCGCACACCGTTGAAGGCGTGGAACAGGACGCAGGCGACCAGGGCGATCTCCATGAGGCCGATGATCGGCGTCTTGTAGGTCTCGATGATCGCGTCGTACTGATTCGGGTCGACGCGGATGACCGCGGTGTCCAGCACGTGTACGAACAGGAAGAAGAAGATCGTGACGCCGGTGATGCGGTGCAGGACCCACGACCACATGCCGGGATCGCCGCGATAAAGAGATCGTCTGCGCACCGGGTCGGGTGCGACTTCGGTCGAGGTGCTCATCGGGAAAGTGGCCTCCAACATCGTCGATGGACGCGTCGAATCGGCATGCTCCGACTCGACCATGGACCCATAGGAAGAGACTCTAAACCCATGCCCATTCCGGTGGTAAATTGCCCGAACCGATCTGAGCGACAAGACATTACGACTTAGGTTTGCCTTACCCAAGCTTTGCGGTGATGAAATCCAGATGAACGGCCGGTGACGCCGTGCGACAGGAGATTCACGTGGTTGCTGAAATCGAGTGGAATACGTTGCGGGACAAGGCCAAATCAATGATCGAACGCGCCTACGCGCCATACTCGCAGTACCCGGTGGGGGCTGCCGGGATCACCGCCGAGGGGCGTGTCATCGCTGGTTGCAATGTGGAAAATGTCTCATATGGGCTGGGTATCTGCGCCGAGGTGGCGCTGGTCGCGGCCCTGGTGAACGGCGGCGACCGGGCTCTGCGGGCGGTCAGCGTCTGCGACTCGCGCGGGGCGGTGCTGATGCCGTGCGGCCGGTGCCGGCAGGTGCTCCTCGAACACGGCGGGCGCGGGCTCCTCGTCGACCATCCGCAGGGTCCCCGGCCGCTCGCGGATCTGCTCCCGGACGCCTTCGGACCCGACGATCTCGACGCGGTCCGCTCATGACGGTCGAGGACCGCGAGATCATCCACGCGGTGTCGGTCATCGCCACCAAGCGCGGCGGACACGAACTCAGCGACGCGCAGATCGCGTGGATGGTCGACGGTTACACCCGTGGCGAGGTGGCGCCGGAACAGATGTCGGCACTGCTGATGGCGGTGTACCTGCGCGGTATGGATCGCCGGGAGATCGCGTCCTGGACGCACGCGATGATCGACAGCGGGCGGCGGATGGATCTGTCCGGTCTGCGGCGGAACGGGAAGACGCTCGCGACCGTCGACAAGCACTCGACCGGCGGCGTCGGTGACAAGATCACCCTCCCGCTCACACCGCTGGTCGCATCCTTCGGTGTCGCTGTGCCGCAGCTGTCCGGCCGGGGGCTCGGTCACACCGGCGGGACGTTGGACAAGCTGGAGTCCATTCCGGGATGGCGGGCCGAGGTGAGCACGGCCGAGATGCTCGACCAACTCGAACGCGTCGGCGCGGTCATCTGCGCCGCGGGTGCCGACCTGGCGCCGGCCGACCGCAAGCTCTACGCACTGCGCGACGTCACCGGAACGGTCGAATCCATTCCGCTGCTGGCCTCGTCGATCATGAGCAAGAAGATCGCCGAGGGGACCGGTGCGCTGGTCCTCGATGTCAAGACCGGTTCGGGTGCCTTCCTGCCCGAGGAGAGCGACGCGCGCGAACTCGCGTCGACGATGGTCGAACTCGGTCACGACGCCGGTGTCGACACCCGTGCCGTGATCACCGACATGGGCACACCGCTCGGACTCGCGGTCGGCAATGCCGTCGAGGTGGCCGAGTCGGTGGAGGTCCTCGCGGGCGGTGGGCCCGCCGACGTCGTCGAGCTCACCCTGGCCCTGGCCCGGGAGATGCTCGACGCCGCGGGGCTCGTCGACGCCGATCCGGCAACCCACCTCGCCGACGGCCGGGCGATGGACACCTGGCGGGCGATGATCGCCGCGCAGGGCGGCGACCCGGACGCGCCGCTACCGCAGGCGCGCCATCACGACACCGTGACCGCGGCGCGTGACGGTGTCGTCACCCAGATGGATGCGCGCGCGGTGGGCGACGCCGCATGGCGACTCGGGGGTGGCAGATCGAAACCGGGGGAGGCGGTCGCGGCCGAGGCCGGAGTGATCATCCATGCGAAACCGGGGGATCGTGTGCGGGCCGGTCAACCGTTGTTCACCCTGCACACGCAGGATGAGGGCCGGATCGCCGGCGCGCGCTCGTGTCTGGCCGGGGCGGCGACGGTCGAACCCGACGCCCCTGGACACGCGGTCGGCGCGGGCACCCGACCACTGATCATCGACCGCGTTAGGTTCACTCCATGACGACGCTGACCCCGGCGAACATCTCCCTCGCCCCGAAGGTGCTGCTGCACGACCACCTCGACGGCGGACTCCGGCCTGCGACGGTCCTCGAACTGGCCCACGAGGTGGGTTACGAGGACCTGCCGTCGGACGAGAACGGCAGGCAGATCGACGACGCCGAGACACTGGGGCAGTGGTTCCGCCGGGCGGCCGACAGCGGCTCGCTCGAGCGCTACCTCGAGACCTTCTCCCACACGGTCGCGGTGATGCAGACCGCCGGCGCTCTGCAACGCGTGGCGCGGGAGTGCGTGGAGGATCTCGCCGCTGACGGTGTCGTCTACGCCGAGGTCCGTTACGCGCCCGAGCAGCATCTCGAAGGTGGCCTGGAGCTCGGTGAGGTCGTCGAGGCCGTGTTGCGGGGGTTCGCCGAGGGGGAGGCCGTCGCGGCGGAGCAGGGCCGGAGCATCACCGTGCGTTGTCTGGTCACCGCGATGCGCCATGCCGCCCGGTCGCGCGAGATCGCCGAACTGGCGGTCCGCTACCGCGAGCGGGGCGTCGTGGGCTTCGACATCGCCGGTGCCGAGGCCGGGCATCCGCCGACCCGTCACCTCGATGCGTTCGAGTACATGCGAGCCAATTGCGCACCGTTCACGATCCATGCGGGCGAGGCGTTCGGCCTTCCGTCGATCCACGAAGCCATCGGTTTCTGCGGGACGGACCGACTGGGCCACGGCGTCCGCGTCTTCGACGACATCGAACTCCCCGCCGGGGTCGACCTCGCGGCAGGGTCGTTCGCCGGCGCGAAGCTGGGACAGGTGGCGAACGTCGTGCGGGACAAGCGGATTCCGCTGGAACTGTGCCCGAGTTCGAATGTCCAGACCGGCGCGGTCGGTTCACTCGCCGAGCATCCGTTCAACGTGCTGGCACGGTTGCGATTCCGCGTCACCGTCAACACCGACAACCGGCTCATGTCCGACACCACGATGAGCAAGGAGTTCGGTCTGCTCGCCGATCAGTTCGGATACGGCTGGGCAGATTTCGAACGGTTCACCGTGAACGCGATGAAATCGGCGTTCATCCACTTCGACGAGCGGTTGGCGTTCATCGACGACGTCATCAAGCCCGGCTACGCGGTGCTGCTCGGCTGAGCAGCACCGTCGTGGCCGGCGTGGCAACGGGAGCGGACCGGCCCGTCAGCCCTTCTTGGTCAGGCGGGCCTCGAAGTCGTGCTCGAGTGCGCGCCACGCCTCGGCCTCGTTGTCGAACGGGCCGCTCGGCGCCATGCGCTTGGGGTCGGGGTTGACCGTGTAGTCCACGAACCATCCCAGCGGGGTGGTGGTGCCGAGGGCTTCGGTGACCGTGTCGTCGCCGGCATAGTCGGCCGCGTCGGTGAACAGTTCGACGGCGAGGTCGAGCTGGTCACGATCCATGCGACGCGGACCGTCGGCGATGTCGTCGGCGAGTCCCGGCAGCACGTAGACGTTGTCGTCGATGACGTCGAATTCCAGGGAGCCGTTGGTGGCCTCGGTGCGGACCTCGTCGAACGTGGACAGCTCGGCGAGGTCGTGCGTGTTGTCGTCGGCGAGGAACCGCGACAGTGCGCGCGCCGAGGTGAACACGAAGATCTTGCCCTTGCTGCCGAGGAAGACCGGATCGTCGCCGAGGTAGCACCGGAGTGTCAGGTATTCGTTCGCGCTCGTGACGATCTTGACCGGGTCGATGCCGACCGACGCCCAGAAATCGTCGTCGTCGTAGTCGTCGTCAGCCTGTTCGTCCTCGTCGTCGTCCTCGAGGTCGTCGTCGGACTCCGCGGGCTCGTCGTCGGTGTCGGTGGCACCGACGATCTCGATGTCGTCGTCGGTGGGCTCGTCCTCGTCCTCTGCGGATGCGGCGGCCTCCAGCTCGGCCTCCGCGGTCTCGACGGCCTTGGCGTCGACCTTCGGCGTGCTGATGACCCCGTCGATGGCGTCGAGCACGTCGTCCCAGTGCTTGGCGATCAGCCGGCCGATGCGTACCCAGAGGTCGGTGCCCTCGCGGCCGTCGAAGTTGCGGGTGCCCGTGGTGACGGCGCCCAGGATCGGGTTGCCGTTGAAGAACTTGGTGACCGGCGTCAGTTCGCAGACCTCGCCGAGGATGCGGACGATCTCGAGTGCGTCCTCGAGTTCGGCGATGACCTCCGGGGTCGGGTCCTCGGCGGCGAGCTCGGGCACGCCCACGAGGTCGTAGCTGTGACGCTCGTCGGGAACCAGTTCTTCGGCCTGCAGTCCGACCACCGTCGACCACGCGGGATGTTCGACGAGGTCGTTGTCCTCGTTGGTACGGATGAACGCGGCGAGCTCGGCGACGCCGGGCAGGACATACAGATCCTCGTCCAGTCCGAGGAAGGCCTCCCACTCGTCATCGCCCTCACGCCAGCGGGGTGCCCACAGGGTGAAGCTGTTTCCGTCGGTGAGTCCGAGCTCAATCGGGACGATGTCTCCGGCCATGGGGACACAGCCTAGCGATTGTCGGCGGCGAATCCAGTAGTGCCCCCACAGACGGTCGATGGTGCGCCGACGACATTTCGATGAACTCATCGCACCGGCTTGGTGGATCGAGCGTCACCCGGCTCTCAGCGTGGACGGAAGAAGCCCTCGAACGCCTGGTCGAGGTTCGAGGTCCGTACCGGCGAGACGCCCACCGGGTCACCGGCTTCGACCATCTGACCGTTACCGATGTACATGGCGACGTGACCGGACCACACCGCGAGGTCCCCCGGCTGGAGGTGCGCCTGCGAGACCGGGACTCCGGCGGTGTCCTGCTCCTGCGCGAGTCGGGGCAGCTCGAGTCCGGCCTGGCGGTAGGCCCACTGGGTGAAGCCGCTGCAATCGAATCCGTCCGGAGTGGTGCCGCCCCATACATAAGGGACGCCGCGCTGACTCAGCGCGGCCCGCACCGCCGTGGCCGCCCGTTGATTCGGTGCGTAGGCGACCGAACCGTCGGGCAGAGTGATCGGGATGCCGCCGGGGGTGGGCGCCGTCGACAGCTGCTCGAGGCCGCTCGCGACACCGGTGACCTCGGCGGGCGCCGTTCGCCGGGCGAGGCCGGTCATCGCCTCGGTGTCCGAGCCGAGCTCGGCTCGGGCGCGGGTCACGATCTCCACACCCCGGCTTAGGTGCTCGACGGCGATCGGCAGGATCGCGAGAAGTCCTGCCGGAGTGGCCAGTCCACCGGCGAGGCCGCGCACATGACGCTCCATGGAGTCCACGAGTCCGGTCAGCCCGGTCGCCGCGGCGTGGACGGTGCGACTCGCGTCTTCGACGAGCCGGCCGAACTCGGTGGCGCACCCGGTGACCTCGGCGAGCTGCTGCCGGATCGCCGCGGTCGCGGCATCGGCGCCGGCCGACCCCGCCCCGTCCCATCGGGTGTGGACGGATTCGGTGGCCGACATCGATCGGCGGCGCACCTCCTCGACGGTGGAGGCGTCGGCCCGGACCCGTTCGGCGGGGTTGCCCGGTGCCAGGACGCCGGTGCCCAGCGCGGCCACCAGCTGACGCAACGGTTCGATGAGGAGCTCGACGGGGATCACAGCGTCAGCCCGCCTTGTGCCGTGATCCCGTCGGCGGCCGCGCAGTCACAGTCGGCGTAGGAGGTCGCAGCCGAACTCGTGGTCAGTCCGACGCGTTCCTCGCGTGCCGCGGCGGCAGCGACATTCCGGCGATGAAGCTCGAGGAACTCGACGACGGCGGCGAGGAACTCGATTCCGATCAGTCCGAAGGTGATGGCGAGGTCGATCATCGCGGTGTCGTCGACCCCGGCGTCACTGTCGAGCATCCGGGCGTTCGTGCGATGTGTATCGGAGAAATCGTGCAACGCAGTCGAATCGACGGACAGCCGGTTGCCGGCCGCGAGGCCTGGACGGGCGGGGGCAGGATCAGGGTGCGGGGAGGACGGGCTCATGGGATTCTGACGCGGCGCGGCCGAGTTGGGTTCCATCGAGTTTCGGACGCGCGAGAGATCGGGCGGGGCCGGCCACGCCCAAGAGGCACGCGATCGTCACCGAGGAAATAGGGTGATGGGCATGGAGTCCCTGATCGTCGACCATCCCCTCGCGGCCGCGCGTCTGACCACGATGCGTGACGAGACCACCGACAACGCCGGATTCCGGGCGGCGCTGTCCGACCTCACTCAGATGCTGATCTACGAGGCGCTCGCCGATGCGCCGCGCGCCGATGTCGCGATCAACACGCCGATGACGTCGCACACGGGGTCGAGGCTGGCGTCCCCGCCTCTCCTGGTGCCGGTGCTGCGTGCGGGGCTCGGCATGGTCGAGCAGGCCCACGCGATGGTCCCCGAGGCGCATGTCGGTTTCGTGGGTCTCGCACGTGACGAGGAGACCGCGCAGCCGGTGCCCTATCTCGAGTCGCTGCCGGAGGATCTGGCGGGGCGGCCGGTGTTCGTCCTCGATCCGATGCTCGCCACCGGCGGTTCGATGCTTCACACGATCGAACTCCTGGTCGCCCGCAACGCCACCGACATCACCGCGGTCTGCGTCGTGGCGGCTCCTGAAGGTGTTGCCGCGCTCGAGAAGTCGGGACATCCGTGCCGTCTCGTGGTGGCCGCGGTCGACGACGGCCTCAACGAGGTCAACTACATCGTGCCGGGGCTCGGTGACGCGGGCGACCGGCAGTTCGGTCCGCGTTACTCGTAGTTGCGGTTCGAGATGTGCGCCGAGTTCGGCAGGGGCGTGGGCTGCGTCGGCGGCTTCACGCGGTGCTCGGGGAGGCGAGGCGGGCGTTGCAGAGTCAACGACGGGTCGCCGCTGCTGGGTCAAAATTCGAAACTGGTGTGACTGAAGTTCACCACTGTCAACGGTTTACGCACAGTCGACGAAAATCGACGCTCAGTCGACGAAATCGCCTGCACAGTCGAATATTTCGCGATTCCGGGCTCGTGGAAACTCCTCGAAATCGAACGAATGTTCATGTACTTGGGCCCATGCCAGAGCTCACCAGCCTCCTCGATCAGCTCATCGAGACCACCCCGCCCGCCGAGGACCCCACGGGCACAGCGACATTCGACGCACTGAACGTGATCCGGTTGATCCGCAACACCGTCGAACACCAGATCACAACCCACACAGCACAACTCGACGAACTCGAAGTCGCACACAAGGCAGGTGGCACCACCCGACAGCTCTTGATCGAGATGGGACACGCGCCAGCTATGGCCTCACGCATCATGCAGCGCCGACGGCCTGCCCACGCTGCCCACCCTGGCACGTCACGCCGCCGACGGACGCCTGTCGTCGGAAGTCGTCGACGCCGTCGTTCGAGGAGTGAATCACATCGACAAACGCTCGGCGACAGCCATTTCCGACGACGAGCGCTCCGAGTACGAGACCGAACTCCTCAGCCAAGCACTCTCCGGGGCGACACCGGCACAGGTGCTTGAACACGCCCGCACGATCGCCAACACACTGGCCGAAGCAGTCGACTGCGGCATCCCCGCCGCGGACGACGCATCCCTCAACACAGTCAACGTCCACACCACCGACGACGGCCGCATCGACATTCGCGCCGACCTCACCCAGGTCGTCGGCGAGAAGTTCCTGGAGATGATCGACGAACGTTCCTGCCCACGACCCGAACCCGACGGCACCGACGACCGACGCACCGCCGAGCAACGCCGCGCGGACGCGTTCGAGTTGATGCTTGACCAGGCTGCTCTCGGCGCGAGAATCGACAGCATCGGCAGTCCCCGCACGCAACTGATGCTGACCATCCCCGCCACCGGCGCCGACCCGGCAACCCTGCCGTGGACAGGGTCGGTCAGTCAGGCCACCGCGAAACGGCTGTCCTGCGACGGATCTCTCGCCGAGGTCGTCCTCAACGATGAGGGGGTACCACTACAGATGGGGCGCACTAACCGACTGTTCCCGGCACACTTGCGCAAAGCCGTGATCGTCCGAGACTCCTGCTGCGTCAAATGCGGTGCGCCGCCGTTGCATACCCAGGTTCACCATGTGCGGCATTGGGCTGACGGCGGCCCCACCGACCTCGACAACGGCTGCCTGCTCTGCCAACGCTGCCACACCCAAGTCCACCACCACGGCTGGGACATCATTCTCGGCTACGACCGACACCCCTGGCTCGTGCCGCCTGCCACCGTCGACCCACGGCGCCGTCCGTTGCCGGCTTACAACCGGCGCACCATGCGACTCGACGACGCCGCCTGACCCCACACTTTCGCGTAGCACCTTCCGCACCCGAGCCCCCTCGGGACCGCAACCGTCCCTTGACAACTCCACAGTGTTTCTACAGAGCGCAGAGAAGATCTTTGCGTCAGCAGGGCGCGACAGCTCTGACCTGAGAGGCCAGTCGGTCTCGGAAGCTCAGCCGGGCAGCGACCAGTAGGCCAGCATGGGTTCCTCGGTGAGCACGGTGCCGCCTTCGACGATGGTGAGGCTCGTCGGCGAGATGAGGTAACGAACTGCGCCGTTGCGCGCCTCGAAGGTGTCGCCGGTGCGGGTCGGGAACTGCAACTCGATTCCGCCCTCGGGTGCGAGGCCCTTGTAGTACCACCGGCCCGTCTGGGTGCCGACCTGGCAGATGACGACGCGCGATCGTGAGGTCTGTCCCACGACGACGGCGGGGTCGCCCGCGGCGTTGCAGCGTGGGCCGGTGGTGAACCCCTGCCAGTCCGCGCCCGCGACGGTGGGGGTGGGACGGTCGGGTGTCGGCGTTGTCGTGGTGGGAGTCGTCGTGGTGGTGGTCGTCTCGGCCGATCGGGTGACGGTGCTCGTGAAGGTCGATGCCGACGGTTGTCCGCCATCAGCGGTGTCGCGGTCCGCGGACTCGTCGTCGGTGGGGATCAGCAACAGCGCCGCGAGCACGCCCACGACCACCAGGAGCACTCCCGCGCCGATCGCCACCAGCACAGCGGGCGACGACCACGGTGATCGAGGCGGTCCGGGTGGCACCGGGCCCGATGGGTAACCGCCCTGCGGGTAGCCGCCACCGCTCGGTGGATAGCTCATGTCGCTCCTTCGGTTCGGCCCGGCCGGAAGTCGGTGCGGTCCTACAGCTCGCCGATGATCTGTGCCAGCAGTTCGCCCATCCGGGCCGCCGACGCGCGTCCCACTTCGAGAACCTCGGCGTGGCTCAGGTGTTCGCCGGTCATTCCGGCTGCGAGGTTGGTGACCAGCGAGATCCCGAGCACGTCGAGGCCGGCGGCTCGGGCGGCGATGGTCTCGTGCACGGTCGACATACCGACCAGGTCGGCGCCCATCGTCCGCAGCATCCGGATCTCGGCGGGTGTCTCGTAGTGCGGGCCGGGCAATCCGGCGTACACACCCTCGGCGAGACCCGCGTCGATTCCGCTCGCGATGTCACGCAGCCGCGGTGAATACGCGTCGACCAGGTCGACGAACTGAGCGCCGACAAGAGGGGAGCGGGCCGTGAGGTTCAGGTGATCGGAGATGAGGACGGGTTGTCCGACCGACATGTCCGCGCGCAGTCCGCCGGCCGCGTTGGTGAGCACGACGGTGTGGACACCGGCCGCCGCCGCGGTGCGGACCGGGTGGACCACGCGGGCGAGGTCGTGCCCCTCGTAGGCGTGAATGCGGCCCAGCATCAACAGGACCCGCCGATCACCGATCCGCACGGAGTGGACGACACCGCCGTGGCCGGCGGCCTTGGGCGGAGTGAACCCGGGGATCTCGGCCATCGGCAACGAGCGGATCGGTCGCCCGAAGGCCTCGGCCGCGGGCGACCACCCCGACCCCAGGATGACGGCCACATCGTGTGCAGCGGCATCGGTCTCGGCGGCGATCGTGGCCGCGGCGACGATGGCTGCGGCGTCTGCGTCGGCGGTGGGGTCCATGCGCCAACCCTAAACCGTTCCCCAGGCCGGACGGCCGTACGAACGCAGCGCGCCGACCGATCGGGTCGGCGGCGACGAGACCGGGGGCGATAAGGTCGGGACATGCCATTTCTGAACGATGCCGGGGACGTCGTCGAACTCCATCTCGGAACGCACGGGGAGGAGATCAGCGAGTCCAATCCGGAGAACCGCTTCCGGGTGGAATGGTTGGACGAGGTGGACCGGCTGCTGGACGAGATCGTGGCCGCCCCGTCACGTCCGCTGGTGATCACCGCCACCGGGAAGTTCTTCTCGAACGGACTGGACACCGACCACATCTTCGCCGCCCCCGATCAGCTGCCCGGGTATCTCGACCGCGTCCATGCCCTGTATGCGAAGGTGCTCACGCTGCCGGTGCCCACGGTCAGCGCGATCAACGGACACGCTTTCGGTGCCGGCGCCATGCTCGCGTTGTGCACCGACCACGTGCTGATGCGCACCGAACGCGGATTCTGGTCGCTGCCCGAGGCCGCCCTCACCATGCCCTTCACCCGGGGGATGGCCACGTTGCTGCGCACCCGCCTGACCGATCGCACCGCGACCGAGGCGATGTACACGAGTCGGCGATACGGCGCCGACGACGCGGTCGGCGCGGGGATCGTGGACGAGGCCGTCGACGCCGAGCACCTCACGGCACGGGCAGCCGAGCTCGCCGGCTCTCGGGCCGCGACCGTCGGTCCGAACCTCGCACTCATCAAACGCGGACTGCGCGCACCGCTGCTCGACGATCTCGCGCGTCCGACACCGCCCGGGGTCTTCTGATGTCGGCCGTGGGAGCGGGCTTCGCTGCGGCGGACGATCCGATCGACGCATGGCTCGCCGAGCACGGCACCGATCTCATCGCGTGGCGGCGCGAGATCCACGCGCACCCCGAGCTGTCCCGGCAGGAGGTACGCACCACCGAGCTGGTGATGAGCGAACTGACCGCCGCCGGACTCGACCCGCGCCGACTCCCGTTGGGCACCGGCGTGGTGTGCGATCTGGGGCCCGTCGGTGAGCCCCGGATCGCGCTGCGAGCGGACATGGATGCCCTGCCCGTCACCGAACACACCGGCCTGCCGTTCACCTCGGCGGTGGAGGGGGCATCGCATTCGTGCGGGCACGACGCGCACACGGCCATCCTGATCGGCGTCGCCAAACTCCTCGCCGCGGCCGAGCCGTTGCCCGTCGGCGTCCGGCTCATCTTTCAGGCCGCCGAAGAGGTCATGCCCGGCGGTGCCCTCGACGCCATCGACGCCGGGGTGACCAGCGGTCTCGGGCGCATCTTCGCGCTGCACTGCGATCCGCGCCTGCCGGTCGGCACGGTTGGTCTGCGGTCCGGCCCCCTGACCTCCGCGGCCGACCACATCGACCTGCAACTGCACTCCGCCGGCGGGCACACGTCGCGGCCGCATCTGACCGGAGACCTGATCTACGCGATGGGCACCGTGATCACCGGATTGCCCGGGGTGCTGTCACGACGCGTCGACCCGCGGTCGGGGACCGTGATGGTGTGGGGTGCCGCCAACGCCGGCAGCGCAGCCAACGCGATCCCGCAGGAAGGGCGCATGCGCGGGACGGTCCGCACCGGCGACCACGCCACCTGGGCCGAGCTCGAACCGCTCGTCCGCAGCGTCGTCGGCGAACTGCTCGCACCGCTCGGCGTCCGCTATGACCTCTCGTACTTCCGCGGGGTACCGCCGGTCGTCAACGACGAGATCGCGGTCGCGATGTTCGAGCGATCGGTCGCCGCGATCGGACCCAACGCCGTCGCGGACACACCGCAGTCGCCCGGTGGTGAGGACTTCTCCTGGTATCTCGAACACGTGCCGGGGGCGATGGCCCGCCTGGGCGTGTGGGACGGATTCGGGCCGCAGGTCGACCTGCACGCGCCGAACTTCGATCTCGACGAACGTGCCCTCGCGATCGGCGTCCGCGCACTCGCCGGGATCGTGCTGAACGCGACGAGCGCCGCAGGCTAGCGAGCCGAGGCTCGCCGGGGTGGCGTCGGCTATTCCGCGGGACCCGGTCCGGGCCCGACGTTCCGCGACTCGCGCAACCGCAGGTCCTGCACGTACTCCGCGGGTGCACCCGCGATCTCGGCCGCCTCGGCCATGACCCCGAGGTAGCGCGCCGACGGGAGCCCGCCCTCGAAGGCGTCGAGGACATACAGCCAGGCGAGGACCGGGCCGTCCGCGGTGTCGACGCGAGCCCGGATCTTGCGGTGGATGCCGAGTTCGGAACCCTCCCACCGGTCGAGGAGGTCCTCGTCCTCGGTGGTGACGTCGTACAGCACCACGAACACCCGGGCGTCGGGGTCGTCGCGGTCCTCGGTGACCGTGGCCAGTGACCCCTCCCAGCCGATGTCGCCGCCACCGAAGGTCAGACGCCAGCCACGAAGCCATCCGGTGCCCGACATCGGCGAGTGCGGAGCGCGCTCGGCCATCTGGTCGGGATGCATGTTGGATCCGTAGGCGGCATAGATGGGCACGGATGGAGCCTAGATGGTCGTCGCCGAGTCCGGAAGGCGACACCGACGCCCGTCGCTCGGGTGTGACCCGGGCCGCACGGGAGCCGAGCCGCGCTCCGAGTGATGTACGGCACGCCGTCGGCGCCGGTGTGCGACCACGTTCACAACGTCACCCGCGCACGACTAGTTTGGTAGGCGGCGCGAACGGGGTCGACTCTCTCGCCCGACCGAGGTTGCATCACCCCCGCGACCTCCACCGACCCGTCGGACATCAGCCGGTCCGACCCGAGAAATCCAGCAGCGAGCAGTTCGTTCAGCTACAACACGCAGCCGGGCGCAGCATCCCCACGAAGGACGCCGCGACGAACCGGCATGGGAACAGGAGTGACAGTGACCAGGATCGTCATCATCGGCGGTGGACCTGCGGGTTACGAGGCGGCGCTCGCGGCGGCCGCCTACGGCGCCGACATCACGGTGATCGATTCGGACGGGATCGGCGGTGCCTGTGTGTTGTGGGACTGCGTGCCGTCCAAGACCTTCATCGCGTCCACCGGCATCCGCACCGAGGTCCGGCGCGCTGTCGACCTGGGTATCAACATCAAGACCGACGACACGTCGGTCACGCTCCCACAGATTCACCAACGGGTCCGCGATCTGGCATTCGCCCAGTCCGCGGACATCCGCTCCCGGCTGATCAGCGAAGGCGTCAAACTCGTCGCCGGTAGCGCGATGCTCGACGAGCGGCAGGTAGGCGTGTCGACCCACAGCGTCGTCGCGACCCTCGCCGACGGAACCACCGAACGCTACGACGGCGACGTGGTGTTGCTGGCGACGGGCGCCTCGCCCCGCGTCCTGCCCGACGCCCGCCCCGACGGCGAGCGCATCCTCACCTGGCGTCAGCTCTACGACCTCGAGCAACTCCCCGAACACCTCATCGTCATCGGTTCCGGCGTCACCGGCGCCGAGTTCGTCCACGCCTATACCGAACTGGGCGTCAAGGTGACGCTGGTGTCGAGCCGCGACCGTGTGCTCCCGCACGAGGACGAGGACGCCGCGCTGGTGCTCGAGGACGCGCTGGCCGAGCGCGGCGTCGAGCTGGTGAAACACGCCCGTGCCGACAAGGTCGAGCGCCACGGTGACTCGGTCACCGCGCATCTGGCCGACGGCTCGACCGTCACCGGCAGTCACGTGCTGATGACCGTCGGTTCGGTCCCGAACACCACGGACCTGGGCCTCGATCGCGCCGGCGTGACCGTCGGCAAGGGTGGATACATCGAGGTCGACCGGGTGTCGCGTACGTCGGTCGCCGGTATCTATGCGGCCGGCGACTGCACCGGGCTGTTCCCGCTGGCATCGGTCGCGGCCATGCAGGGCCGCATCGCCATGTATCACGCGCTCGGCGAGGGAGTGAGCCCGATCAAGCTGAAAACCGTTGCCTCAGCGATCTTCACCCGTCCGGAGATCGCGACGGTGGGGGTGTCGCAGAACGCGATCGACACCGGTGAGTACCCGGCCCGCACCGTGATGTTGCCCCTGGCCACCAACCCGCGCGCCAAGATGAGCGGTCTGCGCCGCGGCTTCGTGAAGATTTTCTGCCGGCCGGCCACGGGCGTGGTCATCGGCGGAGTCGTGGTGGCACCGAACGCCTCCGAGCTGATCCTGCCCATCGCCCTCGCGGTGCAGAACAAGCTCACCGTCGGCGACCTCGCCCAGACCTTCTCGGTGTACCCGTCCCTGACCGGGTCGATCACCGAGGCGGCGCGCCAGCTGGTCCGCCACGACGACCTGGACTGAGACAGAGCCCGCCACTGTGCACAGGCGGTGCCGGTGTTCACCGCGGCAGGCGATGCCACGGTAGGGTCGGACGAATTCGTTCGTCCCGGCCAGCGACCAAGGGGGTGTCGTGACCTCGCCGGAGAAGTCCTACAACACCTACGGCAGCCGCAACGACCGCATGTTCGGCGGCGACCGCACACAGTGGGCGGGCATGAGCATCGACGAGATCCTCGATGTCCTGAGCACCATGGAACCGGGACGCGCGCGCGGTGACGTCGAGACGATCCTGAAAGCGATCGAGTCCGTCCGGCGGGCAGCCGAACGGATGCAGGCGATGTTCGGCGACGGCATGCTCGGGGTGGCCTCCGACGCGGCACTGGAAGCCGGCCGGTCGCTGTCCGCCGATCTGACGGCGACATCGGACACCGCGAGCCGGATCGGTGACGCGCTGACGAGCGCGACGGGAATCCTCGGGTCGGCCCGCGGTCAGGAGGGGCGGCTGCGCGAGTTGCAGCAGCACATCCGAGACAATCCCGAGGACGCGACTTCGGTGCGGCATGAGGCCGATCGCACCATGACGGGTGCCTACTCGTCACCGATGATCGGACTGCAGCACTCCCTCCCGCACGACCCGACCGGCGCCAACGGAGTCACCGCAGGCCTCCCGGGCGCGGCAACGGGTGGTGGCCCCGGAACCGGGGGCACCGGGTCCGACGCCGCGCGGGGTCAGGCGGGTAACACCGTCGATGCCGGCGACTTCGGCCGCCCCGCACCGTCCGGCGCGGCGGCACCGGTCGGCGCCGTCGGCCCGCCTCCGGGTGGCGGCGGCCCGGGTCCGTCGTCGACGCCGTCGGGGTCGGGAGGTCCGCCCTCGGGTCCCTCGGGCCGCGGCAGCACCGACGGGTCCGACGGCCTGCTGCGCGGAGGCCGGGCCACACCAGAGTCGACGACCCGGGGTGCGGCGACACCGGGATCGCACGCCGCGGGCGCCGACGGCACCGCGGAGTCCGGGTCCCGCGCCGGAGCGTCGGGGAGTGGTGCCGGAGCCGGAGCAGATGTCCCGGCCTCGACGGCCGTCCCCGCCTTCCTGTCGCCCGGGGCGATTGCTCCACCGCTGTCTGCCCTGCCGGCCACTCCGACGCCGGCGACCCCGACTGCCGGCACCCCGACACCGGCGTCCCCGGCCGGGCCGGTCGCCCAGCGCCCGGCGGGGATGCCGCCCGCCGGCGTACCGGGCGGTGGCAGGCGTCCCGGAGCCGAAGACGACCGTCACCGGGCCGCTCCGTACCTCCACAACCGGGAACACGGTGCGGAGATCGTCGGCGACATGCCGCTCGTCGGTCCGCCCGTCATCGGCGACTGGATTCGGCAGGCGTTCCCGGCAGCCGCCGATCCTCCGGCGGCCGATCCCCGGGAGACCTCGTCCCCGCGGTCCGCCCCGCCCGGCGACACCGATCCCGCGCGCGACAACGGCACTGCAGCGCAACCGCTTTCGGGCGACGACCGAACGTCCGCGGAGGGGCCGGTCCCGTCGAAACCGGAGCCGGCGTGATCGTCGAGAACCCCCATTCGCGACGGGTGGGGTCGTGCTGAGGCGGGTCGACCGGTTGCCCGGCGGCGTCGCCCGACTCGTCGATGCGGTGCCCGACGAGGACCTCACCGCGTGTCTGCACCTGATCGTCGCCACCGTTATGGACGTGACGGCGGTGTCGACACCCGAGATCCGGGAGGTGATCGGTCACTGGCGCCGGCAGGGCGGTGCGACGACGGCCGGCGTCGCACGACTCCGGCTCGTCGCCGCCCAGCACGACTTCGACGCATTCGCGCACCAGCGTCGCGGCGACGTCGCCGCACAGCGCGACAGCTTCCGCCGTGCCCGTGCCGTCGACTGCGCCGTGGCCGCGATGTCGCCGTCGACCACCGGTGAGTCCCCACGCGACGCGCTCCGCGAATCGGCCTACGAGGCCGCCGCGGCACTCGGCGGAAGTGCCGGTGTGGTCGCCGTCCTCGCCGACCACGTGGTGTGAGGCGCGGCCGTCGGCCGCGGTTCGCGCCGGTTCAGGTCAGGCCGAAGCTGTGCTCGACCGCCCGGTTCCACCCCGCGTAGAGGCGGTCGCGTTCGGCTGCGTCCATTCCCGGCTCCCACCGCTTGTCCTCGGCCCAGTTGGCGCGGATCTCGTCCTCGCTCTCCCAGAAGCCCACCGCCAGGCCGGCCGCGTAGGCCGCCCCGAGCGCGGTCGTCTCGTTGACGACCGGGCGCACGACCGGGACATCCAGGATGTCGGCCTGGAACTGCATGAGCAGTTCGTTGACGACCATCCCGCCGTCGACCTTGAGTGTCGACAGTTCCACCCCGGAGTCGGCCTGCATCGCCTCGATGACCTCCCGGGTCTGAAAAGCGCTGGCCTCCAACGCTGCCCGCGCGATGTGACCTTTGTCGACGAAACGGGTGAGACCCACGATGACGCCGCGGGCGTCGGGCCGCCAGCGCGGTGCGAAGAGTCCGGAGAACGCCGGCACGAAGTAGGCACCACCGTTGTCGTCGACCCCGGCGGCCAGTCCTTCGACGTCGGACGCCTGCGAGATCAGGCCGAGATTGTCGCGCAGCCATTGGATGAGCGAACCGGTCACCGCGATCGAACCCTCGAGTGCGTATCGCGCGGGCTGGTCGCCGATCCGGTAGCAGACGGTGGTGAGCAGCCCGTGCTCGCTGAAGACCGGCTCGGTGCCGGTGTTGAGGAGCAGGAAGTTCCCGGTGCCATAGGTGTTCTTCGCCTCGCCGGGTTCCAGGCAGGCCTGGCCGAATGTCGCGGCCTGCTGGTCTCCGAGGATGCCCGACAGCGGTACGCCGGGGAGGGGGCCGTTGCCGCGGAGGGCGCCGAAATCGCCTGAGGAACTCTTGATCTCGGGCAGCATGGCCATCGGGATGCCCATCTCGGCGCAGATCTCGGGGTCCCACTGCTGGGTCCGCAGATCCATGAGCATCGTGCGTGAGGCATTGGTGACGTCTGTGACGTGCCGGCCACCGTCCACGCCGCCGGTCATGTTCCATGCAATCCAGGAATCCATTGTGCCGAAACACAATTCCCCGTTCTCGGCGCGCTCGCGGAGCCCGTCGACGGAATCGAGGAGCCACCGGGCCTTCGGGCCGGCGAAGTAGGTCGACAGCGGCAGGCCGGTGCGATCGCGATAGCGGTCCATGCCGACGTCGCCGGCGAGTTCGGTGCACAGGTCGTCGGTCCGCGTGTCCTGCCAGACGATGGCGTTGTGCACCGGCTTGCCGGTGTCGCGCTCCCAGATCACGGTGGTCTCGCGCTGGTTGGTGAGGCCGCACGCGACGATGTCCTTGGCGGTCAGCTCGGCCGATGCGAGGGCAGCGGCCCCGACCCGGCGCGTGTTGCGCCAGATCTCGGCGGCATCGTGCTCCACCCAGCCCGCGCGCGGGAAGATCTGTTTGTGCTCGAGCTGTTCGACGCCGACGACGTGCCCTTTGTGGTCGAAGATCATCGCCCGGGTCGAGGTGGTGCCCTGGTCGATCGCCGCCACGTATTTGCCTGACCTACCCACGCCGGACAGTGTCGCACCCTGTCGGACCCGCCGAGATCAATTAGGCTCGGCAACCATGAACACCGAGTTCAACCCGGACCGGCCGGCCGACATGGGGCCCCTCTACCGCGCCGAGGCGTGGCGGAGGTTCGGGGAGGAGCAGTTCGACGTCGTGGTCATCGGCGGAGGCGTGGTGGGCGTCGGCGCCGCACTCGACGCGGCCACCCGCGGCCTGCGGGTGGCGCTCGTGGAGGCGCGTGACATCGCCTCGGGTACCTCGAGCAGGTCGTCGAAGATGTTCCACGGTGGGCTCCGTTATCTCGAACAGCTCGAATTCGGGCTCGTCCGTGAGGCTCTGCGCGAACGTGAGTTGTCGCTGCGGTTCCTCGCGCCGCACCTGGTGAAGCCGCTGCCGTTCCTGTATCCGCTCACGCAACGTGTCTGGGAGCGGCCGTACGTCGGAGCCGGCATCTTCCTCTACGACCGGATGGGCGGCGCCAAGTCCGTTCCCGGACAACGTCACGTCACCCGGTCGGGCGCATTGCGCGCGGCGCCGGCCCTCAAGCGCAGCTCGCTGATCGGCGGAATCCGTTACTACGACACGGTCGTCGACGATGCTCGGCACAGCCTCACGGTGGCCCGCACGGCGGCCAACTACGGTGCGGTCATCCGGACCTCGACCCAGGTGACCGGCTTCCTGCGCGAATCCGACCGGGTGCTCGGAGTCCGGGTGCGCGACACCGAGAACGGCGACGTCACGGAGATCCGCGCGCACTGCGTGATCAACGCCGCGGGGGTGTGGACCGACGAGGTACAGGCGCTGTCCAAGCAGCGCGGGCACTTCAAGGTCCGGGCGTCCAAGGGTGTGCACATCGTGGTGCCGCGCGACCGCATCGTCAGCGAGACGGCGATCATCCTGCGCACCGCCAACTCGGTGCTGTTCGTCATCCCCTGGGAGACGCACTGGATCATCGGTACCACCGACACCGACTGGAACCTCGACCTCGCGCATCCGGCCGCCACCCGCGCCGACATCGACTACATCCTCGAACGCGTCAACGAGGTCCTGGTCACCAAGCTCACCCACGACGACATCGAAGGCGTCTACGCCGGCCTCCGGCCGTTGCTCGCCGGCGAGGACGACGAGACCTCGAAGCTGTCCCGCGAGCACGCGGTCGCGACCGTCGCGCCCGGACTCGTGTCGATCGCAGGCGGGAAGTACACCACCTACCGGGTGATGGCCGCCGATGCCGTCGATGCGTGCGACGACTTCATCCCCACCCGCGTCGCGCCGTCGATCACCGAACGCGTCCCGCTGCTCGGTGCGGACGGCTACTTCGCGCTCATCAATCAGTGTGAGCACCTCGGGCGCCGATTCGGGTTGCACCCGTACCGGATTCGGCGTCTTCTCAACCGCTATGGGTCGCTGATCGACGACGTGCTCTACTACGCCGACGGGGACAAGAGCCTGCTGCAGCCGCTCGCCGCGGCGCCGCAGTATCTGCGTGTGGAGGTGGTCTACGCGGCGGTCGACGAGGCGGCGCTACATCTGGAGGACGTTCTCGCCCGGCGGACCCGCATCGCGATCGAGTACTCCCATCGCGGGGTCGACTGCGCCGACGAGGTCGCCGACCTGCTCGCGCCGCTGCTCGGGTGGACCACCGAGCAGCGTGACTTCGAGGTGGTGACCTACATCGCGCGTGTCGAAGCCGAGGTGGCCTCGCAACAGCAACCCGACGACGACTCCGCCGACGCCTTGCGCGCCGCGGCGCCCGAGGCCCGGGCCGAGATCCTGGAGCCGGTGCCCGTTCCGCGGTGACGGTGGGGGCCGAGTCGGGACGTTGGCCTCTGTCCCGCCGCCCGTTCGTGGAGCACGATCGGGGTGGGGGAGAAGGAGACGGTCATGGTCGACGAAGCGGTTCGGGTGCTCACCACCGACGAGGCCTGGGATCTGTTGGGAGCCGCCGAGCTCGGCCGGATCGCGTTGAGCGTCGACGGTCAGCCCGACATCTTCCCGGTCAATTTCCAAGCGACGCCGGACCGCGTCCTGCTGCGGACCGGTGAAGGCACGAAATTGTCGGAGCTGGCGGTGAATTCGCGGGTGGCGTTCGAGGCCGACGGGTACACCGACAGTGACGGGTGGAGCGTCGTCGCCAAGGGGACGGCGCGCATCCTGGTGTCCCTGCAGGAGATCGAGGCCGCCGACCAGCTGCCGTTGCGGCCGTGGATCGCGACGATGAAGTACAACTACGTGGAGATCACGGTGGACTCGATCACCGCACGCCGCTTCGAGTTCGGGCCCGAGCCCGAGCGTTACCCGGTGTAGACCGCGGACGTCGATCCGATGGTCCCGGCCGGATCAGATCTGACACCGGGGACACCAGTAGATGGATCGTTCGCCGCCGGTGGATTCGAGTTCGCCGCGCTTCACCGGCGTGGCGCAGCGTCGGCACAGCCGACCCTGGCGTCCGTACACCCACATCCGGGCGTTGGGCGAGGTGTTACCCGTGGTGGTGCGTGCCGATCGCATCCGGTTGGCCCACAACAGGCGTCGGCTCAGGTCCACGACCGGCCCGAGGTCGACCTCGCGCACCGGTCGGGTCGGCAGGACCCGGCGGAGGAAGCAGATCTCGCTGCGAAAGACGTTGCCGATCCCGGCGATGAGGCGTTGGTCGAGCAACGCGGCACCGATGGTCTCATTCGGTTGCGAGGCTAGTCGCCGGATCGCCTCCTCGCGGTCGAAGTCGTCGGCGAGCAGGTCGGGACCGAGGTAGGCGAGCGCGGCGTCGGGGTCGGCGAGCAGTTCGAGCACACCCAGGTCGAAACCCACCGCCTCGTGGTCGGCGGTGCGCAGCACCGCGCGTGCCTGATAGGCCGGTCGCCGCCAGCGCTGCCCGCGAGGATGCACATGCCAGGCACCCTCCATCTTCAGGTGTGAGTGGATGCTCACGGTGTCACCGGTTCCGGGGCTGCTCTCGGCGATGTCGATGAGCAGGTGTTTGCCCACCGAGCGAACCGCCGACACCTCCCGGCCGGACAGATCGGCGGTCGCCAGTGACGGGATCCGGAAGTCCGTCGACTCGAGCACGCGGCCGGCGAGCCCGGCCCGCAGACGTGCCGCGGCGGCGAAGACGGTGTCGCCCTCAGGCATGGCCCCCCTCAGGCATGATCACCGAAGCGGAGGCGGATGCCGCGCGGTGTCGTCGAGAACCCGGCTTCGACGAGTACCTTGCCGAAGTCGGTGGCGCGCACGGGCTCGGAGTCGATGTGGTCGATCGTCAGGCGGGAGATCCGACCGCGCCGGACGAGCGCGACCAGCGCGCCGGCGGCCGACTCCAGCCGCGGGATCGAGTCGCTGAACGTGAGCAGCGTCTTGCCGCCGCGCTCGACGAAACTCACCAGTTCGCCGTCCACGAGCACCACCAGTGCTCCCGGTTTGCGGCCCGGGCGGTGACCGGCGTCGGTGTCGCGGGACCGCGGCCACTCCAGCGCGGCCCCGAAGGGGTTGGCCGGATCCGTCGCGGCCAGCACCGTGGCCTCGCGGGGCGGTTTGCGATCGGGGAGCGCATGCCGGCGCAACTCGTCGACCGTGGCGGGCGAGGCGAACTGTGCTCCGCCGAGACCGTCGACGTAGTAGCCGCGGCGGACGTGTCCATTGTCCTCGAAGACGGTGAGCGCCTTGTACACCCGCGCGAAGCCCCCCGTGACCTCCTCGGCGACGACGCTCCCGCGCGTGATCACGCCGTACCGGGTGAGCAACTGGTCGCACAGGCCCTGCGTGGCGATCGTCGGTTCGGTCGAGGGGTGGTCGAGAGCGAACCAGCGACCGCTCGCCGTCGGCGACACCGGCGGCGACGTGGAGTGCTCGGTCAGATACCGGGCCGACAGACGACCGGCGCGGAGCCGCGGTGCTCGCCCGCGTGCCCGATGAGCCGGGGCCGAGCGCGGTGCGGACGGGCTGCGCCGCGGCTGCAGGAGTGCCCGGACGGGCGCGAAGCTGTCGTTGCTGACCTGTCCGGCCCATACGAGGTCCCACAGCGCGCTCTCGATGTCGGCGGCCGGCGTGGCGGTGCCGGTGCTGATGTCGGCGGCGATCTGCGGGAATCGCAGTGCACCACCGGGTTCGAGAGCGGCCGTGACCGCGTCGTGCACCGGGGTCGTGTCGATCTCGTCGGCGTCGGGCAGCGTGAGCACCGCGACGTCCGCCGGATGCAGGGCCACCCAGCCGTCGGAGTTCCCGATCCGACCGTGGCCGGACCAGATCACCTCGCCGGCGCTGAGCAGTTCGTCGAGCATGGGCGGTGCATAGTCGGAGATCCGGGCGGGCAGGACCAGTGACTCCCACGCCGACGCCGGGAGTGGGAACCCCGCCAGCTGGTCGATCACCGTCGCCACCCCGTCCACTCCCCGCAGTTGCGTGCCCGGCGAGGCGTGCTGCCAGTCGGCGAGGAAACGGGCGAGTACGTCGGTGCCCACCGGTGCCACCTCGGCGCGGCTCGCGGCGAGCGAGCCTCGGCGGATCTGACCGAGCACGTCGGTGTGACACCACTGGCCCTCGCGGGGGGCGGTGTCGGCGCCGCTCTCCGGCAGGAAATCGCCTTCGACGACGCGTCGTTCCGCGGCGAGGCGGTTCAGGGTGTCGCGCACGACCCCGGTGGCGACACCCAGGGCCGCGGCGGCCTCCGGGACGGTGAACGGGCCGTGGGTGCGGGCGTAACGGCCGATCAGGTCCCCGACCGGATCGGGCACCGGTTCGAGGTAGGCCGCCGGGATGCCGAGCGGCGCCGGAACCCCCAGCGCGTCGCGGAGGCGGGCGGTGTCGTCGATCGCGGCCCACAGGGCGCGAGCGTTGTGGTTCACCGAGATGATCTGCCCGACGCGGTGCAGTTCGGTGAGCAGTTCGGGCGCGGGAGTCTCGCCGCGGTACCTGGCCGCGACCTCCTCGGTGGTGAGGGGCCCCAGCCACCGCAACAGGTCGACGACGTCCTCGGCGTCGCGGGCCTGGCGTTCGGGGGACAGGCGCTGGAGCCGGGCGATCACCTCTGCGATGACGGCCGGGTCGAGCAGTTCCCGCAGGTCGACGCGTCCGAGCAGTTGTGCGAGCAGGCTGGTGTCGAGGGAGAGTGCGGCCGCTCGGCGCTCGGCGAGCGGAGCGTCGTCGGCGTACATGAACGCCCCCACGTACCCGAAAAGCAGCGAGGCGGCGAAGGGAGACGGGCTCTGCGTCTCGGTCTCCACGACCCGGATCCGGCGCGTGCGGATGCGGGTCAGCAGATCGAGGAGCGCGGGGAGATCGTAGACGTCCTGCAGGCATTCGCGAACCGCCTCGAGCACGATCGGGAAATCGGGGAACTTCGATGCGACGGACAGCAGTTGCGCGCTGCGCTGCCGTTGTTGCCACAGCGGGGCGCGCCGCCCCGGATCCCGTCGGGGCAACAGCAGTGCGCGTGCGGCACATTCGCGGAACCGGGACGCGAACATCGACGAGTCGGCGAGCCCGTCGGTCACGAGTTGCTCGACCTCGTCCGGGTCGAGGAGGAACATGTCCGCTCCGGGTGGGGCGTCGTCGGTGTCGGGCATGCGCAGGATGATGCCGTCGTCGGAGGCCGTGGTCGCGCCCTCGATCCCCAGCGTCTCCAGCAACCGCTGCGAGATGGCGCTCGCCCATGGTGCGTGGACACGTAAACCGTAGGGGGAGTGCAGGATCACTCGCCAGTCGCCGAGCTCGTCGCGGAACCGTTCGACGACCAGCGTGCGGTCGGTGGGCAGGTGGCCGGTCGCCTCGCGCTGTTCGGCGATGAGTGTCGCGAGGTTGGTGCGGGCGTTCTCGGTCAGTCCCAGGCGATCCGCGTGGTCGTCGAGCTTCCCGGGATCGGCGATCGACTGGGTGAACGCGCCGATCGCGGCCCCGAGTTCGGCGGGTCGTCCGATCGCGTCGCCGATCCAGAACGGCAACCGGCCCGGCTGACCGAACGCGGGCGAGACCAGGACGCGGTCGTGGGTGATGTCCTCGATTCGCCAGCTGGTCGCCCCCAGGGCGAACACATCGCCGACCCGCGACTCGTAGACCATCTCCTCGTCGAGTTCGCCCACGCGAGTGGCCTTCTCGCCGACCATGAACACGCCGAACAGGCCGCGGTCGGGGATCGAACCGCCCGAGGTGACCGCGAGGCGCTGGGCTCCGCGGCGGCCGGTGATGACACCGGCGTCGCGGTCCCAGTTGACCCGGGGGCGCAGCTCGGCGAACTCGTCGGACGGGAAACGTCCCGCGATCAGGTCGAGGGTCGCGTCGAAGACGCCCCGGCCCAGTTCGCGGTAGGGCGCCGCTCGCCGCACCACGTCGTACCAGTGGTCCACCTCGAGGTCGTCGACCGCTGCGGCCGCGATGGTCTGCTGGGCGAGGATGTCGAGGGGGTTCTGGGGAACCTTGATCTCCTCGATCGCCCCGTCGAGCATGCGGCTGACGGTCACGGTGCAGTGCAGCAGGTCGGTGCGGTGCTTCGGGTAGAGGATGCCCTGGCTGATCTCGCCCACCTGGTGTCCCGCGCGACCGATCCGCTGCAGTCCGCTGGCCACCGACGGCGGCGACTCCACCTGGATCACGAGATCGACCGCGCCCATGTCGATACCGAGTTCGAGTGAGCTGGTGGCCACCACGCACGAGAGTCGTCCGGCCTTCAGGTCGTCCTCGATCTGGGCGCGCTGCTCCTTGCTGACCGAGCCGTGGTGTGCGCGGGCGAGCACCGGCTCCGCGCCGGAGCTCGCGCCACTGCCCATCACGAACGCCGGGGCACCGCCGGCGACCGACGGATTGCCGGTCGGTTCGGCCGGTTCGCCGTGGCGTTCGGCGTGGATCTCGTTGAGCCGGGCGGTGAGTTTCTCGGCCAGGCGTCGCGAGTTGGCGAAGACGATCGTCGCCCGGTTGGCCTCGATCTGGTCGACGATCGAGGCCTCGACGTACGGCCACAGCGAGCCGGCGGTCGGCGAGAACGCGTCGTCCAGTGCGGCGGGATCGGCATCGGACACCGGGGGCGGGATGTTGGCCATGTCCTCGACGGGGACGTCGACGCGCAGGTCGAACGTCTTGTCGGCTTTGGGTTTGACCACCTGACACGGCGCGGCGCCGGACAGGAACCCAGCCACCACCTCCGGCGGACGGACGGTCGCCGACAGCCCGATCCGCTGGGCGGGCTTGTCCAACAGCTCGTCGAGGCGTTCCAGGGTCAGCGCGAGGTGGGTGCCGCGTTTGGTCGCGGCGACCGCGTGCACCTCGTCGACGATGATCGCCTCCACACCGGTGAGGCTCTCCCGCGCGGCCGAGGTGAGCATCAGGTACAGCGACTCCGGGGTCGTGATGAGGATGTCGGGTGGGGTCTTGACCAGGGCGCGGCGGTCGGCGGCCGACGTGTCGCCCGAACGAACGCCCACGGTGATGTTCGGCTCCGGGAGATTGAGTTCCTGGGCGGCGCGGGTGATGCCGGTCAACGGCGCGCGGAGGTTGCGCTCGACGTCGACGGCCAGTGCCTTCAGTGGCGAGATGTAGACGACCTTGGTGCCCGCGGGACGGCTGTCGGGGTCGGCGGCGAGCCGGTCGAGGGCCCAGAGGAACGCCGCCAGGGTCTTGCCTGACCCGGTCGGCGCGATGACCAGGGTGTTCGCGCCGTCGGCGATGGAGGTCCAGGCGCCCTTCTGCGCGGCCGTGGGTGAGGTGAACGCGCCCGTGAACCATCGTCGGGTGGGGGCGGTGAAACGGTCGAGCACCGAAGCGCGGGGCATCTCTCCACTATGTCTCACACGTACGACAGGACGCGGTATACAGTCATCCCACGCCTGTACGGGGAATCCGGTGAGAGTCCGGAACGGTCGCGCCACTGTGAACGCTGCCCATCGACGCGGTCGACGTTTCGACGGTGACGGGGAGACGTGAGTCAGGATGCCGTGCCGGCGTGCACCATATCCACGGACTCTCCGACGCGAGATCGGCGAAAGGACCCACCATGACAGCTCCTCGTACCACCGCGGTTGCACAGGCCGCACCGGCCCGTGCCCTGGCCGTACCGAACCTCTCGGTCGCGAGCACCGCCATATGGCTGAGCCTGACCGTGCTGCTGGCCGGTCTCGCCTACTACTTCCTCGGGTACGACCAGGGTGTCGTGTCCGTCTTCGGTTCCGACACCCACGTGCACGAGTTCGTGCACGACGCCCGTCACTTCCTCGGCTTCCCCTGCCACTGAGCCGGCCTCGCCGGCCACACCGACAGGAAGTCGAATTCAATATGGAAAAGAAGTTCATCGGCGCCGGCCTGCTCGCAGGTCTGATCGCCGGAATCGTCTCGTTCGTGTTCGCCCGGTTCTACCTCGAACCGGTGGTCGGCAAGGCCGTCGACTACGAGGGCGCCCGATCGGAGGCCGAGGAGGCGCTGGCCCACGCTGCCGAGCCGGGCGGCCACACCCACGGTGAGGGCGGTGAGCTGTTCACACGCGCGATGCAGGAGAACCTCGGTGCCGGCGTCGGCAACGTCGTGTTCGCCCTGTGCATGGGTGCGTTCTTCGCGGTGGCGTTCACCGTGCTGTGGAGCTACGTCGGCAGCCGTCACCCGGCCACCGATCCGCGAGCGGTCGCCGGCGCGCTGGGCGGGATCGGTTTCGTGGCCGTGTTCGCCGTGCCGTTCTTCGCCTACCCGGCGAACCCGCCCGCCGTCGGCGACGACGACACCATCGGCGAACGAACCGGCGCCTTTCTCACCATCACCGTCGCGTCGGTGATCCTCGCGATCGCGGCGGTGGTCCTGGCACTCTGGCTGCGCCCGCGGATCGGCGGATTGATCTCGGCGGTCGCCGGCACCGCCGCCTACCTGGTCGGGGTCGCGATCGTGCTCGCGTTCCTGCCGTCGTTCAGCGAGGTCCCCGAACCGGTCCGCAACGACGCCGGCCAGATCGTGTTCCCCGGTTTCCCCGGTGACGTGATCGGAGATTTCCGGGTGTACGCGATCGCCAACCAGGTGATCCTCTGGACGGTCCTCACCGTTGTCTTCGCCTTGCTTCTGGGGGCGATGGCGCGATCGCGGACCGCCGATCGCGCACCGGCGGTGTCCTCGCAGGGCTGAGGCGATCGGTCACATGGACATCATCACCGCCGGTCGCACCGGCCCGAATCGGTCGGTGCGATTCGGCGGTGATCCGGTCCTGGACGAGCGCGGCCGTTCATCCGTCCTGCGGCTCGCCGCGTCGATGACCCGATCCGTCGACACCTGCGGGCCGGAGGTCTCGACCCGGGAGACCGCCGAGTTGCTCGGTTCGACACCAGACCTCGTCGTCGACGACGCGCTGCGGACCCTGGACGTCGGGACGTGGGCGGGGCGTACCCCGGAGGACATTGATCCGGCCGAACTCGGCGGGTGGTTCGCCGACCCGGGAGCACGGCCGCATGGGGGCGAGAGCGTCTCCGATTTCGTCGACCGCGTCCACGCCTGGCGCGCCGCGCAGACGCGCCACGGCGATCGGTGTGTGGTGGTGGCGATGCCGGTGGCGCAGGCGCTGCTGTGCACCGATGCGGGACGGTTCTTCGCGCACGAGGTGCGCCCGGCGACGCTGTACACCTGCGCCGACGTGTGAAAGGAACAGATTCGCGACCACGTACCTAGACATCGGCAGTGACTCCTGACACAGTTGGGGACGACGAAACTGAAACATGTTCGCCCCCGGGCGGACACCGGTCTGGGAGTGTGACGATGTTCGAGTGGTCCGATGAAGATCTGATGGTTCGGGACGCCCTGCGGGCGTTCATCGACAAGGAGATCCGGCCACATCTCGACGAGCTCGAGTCCGGCGTCCTGCCGCCCTATGACATCACGCGCAAACTGCTGTCGAGCTTCGGTGTCGACGCCATGGCCAAGGATGCGCTCGAGAAGGAACTCGAGGCGGAAGCCAAGGGGGAGAAGAAGTCCTCCGGCGACGGTGGCGGCATGGGTGGATCGATGTTCATGATGGTCAACATCGAGCTCGCGGGTGTGTGCCTCGGCCTCGTCGCATCTCTGGGCGTGAGCATGGGGCTCACCGCCTCGACGATCCGCGGCAAGGGCACGCTGGCCCAGAAGAAGCGCTGGCTGCCGGAACTGGTCACGATGGAGAAGGTCGGCGCCTGGGCGATCACCGAACCCGACTCAGGGTCGGATGCCCTCGGCGGCATGAAGACAACGGTTCGTCGTGACGGTGACGACTACATCCTCAACGGACAGAAGACGTTCATCACCAACGGCCCCTACGCCGACACCATCGTCGTGTTCGCCAAGCTCGACGACGGCAGCGGAATCCCGATGCGGGATCGCAAGGTCCTGTCGTTCGTCCTGGACAAGGGAATGCCGGGCCTGATCCAGGGCAAGCCGTTCAAGAAGATGGGCATGATGAGCTCGCCGACGGGCGAGTTGTTCTTCGACAACGTGCGCGTCGGCAAGGACCGTCTGCTCGGCGAGACGGAGGACACCGGTTCGGATTCGCGTGGATCCGAAGGCGCGAAGGCCGGTTTCACCGCGGAGCGCGTCGGCATCGCCGCGCTGTCGCTGGGCATCATCAACGAGGCACAACGGCTGTCGATCGACTACGCGAAGAACCGGAAGCTGTGGGGTCAGGAGATCGCCCAGTTCCAGCTCATCCAGCTCAAGCTCGCCGAGATGGAGGTCGCCCGGATCAACGTGCAGAACATGCTCTTCAGTGCCCTCGAACGCGGCAAGGCGGGTAAACCGCTCAGCCTCTCCGAGGCATCGGCGATGAAGCTCTACTCGTCCAAGGCGGCCACCGATGTCGCGATGGAGGCGGTGCAGCTGTTCGGCGGCAACGGTTACATGGCCGAGTACCGGGTGGAGCAGCTCGCGCGAGATGCGAAGTCGCTCATGATCTATGCCGGCAGCAACGAGATCCAGGTGACGCATGTCGCCAAGGGGTTGCTGCGCGGCTGAGACGAGGGGTCCGAGCGGGTCGGGTGAGTGATCGCCCGGCCCGCTCGCCTGTCCGGGCGTCGCAGTGGGTGCCGTCGATCCGGATCGATCGGGACCGTGGGCTGCAGCGGCGATGAACGTGGGTCATCATTGGCCAAAACGCCCCGCGTGTCGTGGCTCCGACCCACAATGACGTCTTACGTCAACCGATCCGATCACGGGAGGTCCAGGCGATGGCGGACATGGTGTCACGGGGTCGATGTGCTGCTCGGAGGGCCGTCCGATGAGCAAGAAGGCGCGCGCCGACGACGAGGCCCGCCACGCCCCTCCGCACGCGGAGCCGGGCGGTTCCGCTGACCGCCTGTCCGACCGGCCGATGACCGGTAAGAAATATCGAAAGCAGTTGCAGCCGCTGCATGCCGAGCTGGTGGCAATGCAGGAGTGGGTCAAGACCTCGGGGGCGAAGGTCTGCATCGTCTTCGAGGGCCGGGACACGGCCGGCAAAGGCGGTGTCATCAAAGCGATCACGGCCCGGGTGAGCCCGCGGGTCTTCCGCGTGGTCGCGCTCCCGGCCCCGACTGATCGTGAGAGGTCGCAGATGTACCTGCAGCGGTACATCCCGCATCTGCCGGCGGCCGGCGAGATCGTGATCTTCGACCGGAGCTGGTACAACCGCGCCGGGATCGAGCGGGTCCTGGGATTCTGCTCGGAACAGCAGGCCAAGGGATTCCTCGAACAGGTACCCACCGTGGAGCGGGCGATGGTGGAGTCCGGGATCATCCTGCTCAAATACTGGCTCGAGGTCAGTGAGGAAGAACAGACCCGCCGCCTGCAGAGCAGGATCGACGACCCGCGGAAGATCTGGAAGCTGTCGCAGATGGATCTGGAGTCCTACGGACGCTGGTATGACTACTCCCGCGCGCGTGACGAGATGTTCCGATTCACCGACACCGGCTGGGCGCCTTGGTTTGTCGTCTCGAATGACGACAAGAAACGAGGACGGCTCAACGTGATCGACCACATCCTGAGCCAGGTTCCCTACGCCCCGCTCGACCACCCCGACATCACTCTGCCCAAGCGGCAGAAGGCGCGGGGTTACCGCCCGCCCGAGCAACCCCTGCACTGGATTCCCACGCCCTACTAGGGTGCCGCGCTCCATATCCGCACAGCGAGGAGAGTCGTCATGGTCACTGTGAGGCCAGTGCACCCCGTCCCTGATCGCGGAGACCGTGCGCCGGGACCCGACTGGCACGTCGAGGAGACCGAGGCCGTCCTATCGGCATTGAACACCGACGGTGTCCGAGGTCTGGCCGCCGACGAGGTCGACGTACGCCGGAGGGAGCACGGCGACAACCAGATAGTGGCCGAGCCGGAGCCCTCGGCCGCAGCCCTGGCGCTGAATCAGCTCAAGGATCCGATGAACCTGATGCTGATCGCCGTGGTCGTGGTGAGCATCGTCATCGCCGAAGTCTCGACCGCGCTGGTGGTGGCAGTACTGGTCCTGCTCAACATCGTGCTGGGCACCCGGCAAGAGCTGAAGGCGCGCGCGAGTGTCAACGCTCTCGCGGACATTCAGGTGCCGCAGGCGCGCGTGACCCGCGGTGGCGTCCTCGTCCAGGTCGCCGCCGTCGAACTGGTCCCCGGAGACGTCGTCCAGCTCGAGGCCGGCGACCTGGTCCCGGCAGACGGGCGCCTGTTGCGTTCGGCGACGCTCGAAACCCAGGAAGCGGCGTTGACGGGAGAGAGTGCACCGGTCGCGAAGAGTCCCGCGGTGCTCGCCGACCCCGGGCTGGGACTGGGTGACCGCAGCAACATGCTGTTCCAGAACACGTCGGTCACGCGCGGCACGGCGACGATGGTGGTGACCGAGACCGGGATGCGCACGCAGATCGGACAGATCGCGTCCATGTTGTCCGCCATCTCCCCGAAGCGATCACCCCTGCAACGCGAGCTGGACTCGCTCACCAGAATCCTCGGTGCCATCGCCTGGGTCGCCGTGGCCGTCATCGTGGTGATCGGTCTGGTCCGCGGACAGGACCTGGCCACCGTGATGCTGCTGGGCATCTCGATGGGGATCTCGGCGATCCCCTCCGGCCTGCCGACCTTCGTCCAGGGCATGCTGGCCTACGGTGCACGACAGCTGGCCGACGCCAAAGCCGTCGTCAAGAACCTCACCGATGTGGAGACCCTCGGTGCGACCAGCATGATCAACTCCGACAAGACCGGCACACTGACGATGAATCAGATGACGGTGCAGTCCTTGTACTTTCACGGTCAACGGTTCGTGGTCGACGGGGAGGGGTACCGCAAGGAGGGAGCCATCACGCGGGTCGCGGGGGAGCCTGTTCCCGATTTCACCCTCCTGGCCTACGGTCTGTGCCTGGATAGCGATGCCACCGTTTCCGACGCCGGCGATGTCATCGGTGACCCCACCGAGGCCGCGCTGATCGTCCTGGCCGCCAAGATGGGTGTGGACGCCGGGCTGACCCGCCGGACCTATCCGCGCCTGGCGGAGGTGCCCTTCGACTCCGCCTACAAGTTCATGGCCACCTTTCATCGACTGCCCGTCGACGGGACCGAGCGGTTCGTCGAGTTGGTGAAAGGCGGACCCGACGTCGTCCTGAAGCGCTGCCGCTCGGCATATCTCCCCGGCCGGGAGGAAGTGGCGCTGGAGGACGTCCGCGCCGAGATCGAGGCGGTGAACGAGCAGATGTCGAAGCAGGGCCTACGGGTCCTCGCCTTTGCCGCACGCACGCTCGACGGCCGGCAGGATGAGGTCACCGCGGACCCGATGGCGTTCGTGGACGATCTCGTCTTCGTCGGCATGGTCGGGATCATCGACCCGTTGCGTGCAGAGGCGGTGGAGGCGGTGCGGATCGCGCACACCGCGGGCATCGGCGTCCGGATGATCACCGGTGACCACACGGTGACCGCTTCGGCCATCGGTGCGCAGCTCGGACTCGGGCCGGGTGCGATCAGTGGTGCCGAGCTCGCGGCGATGACCGACGAGGAACTGGCCGAACGGCTCCCCGACATCCACGTGTTCGGCCGCGTCACACCGGCGGACAAACTCCGTCTCGCCGACGTCATGCAACGACACGGCGCGATCGTGGCGATGACCGGTGATGCGGTCAACGACGCGGCGGCGCTGAAGAAGGCCGACATCGGTGTGGCCATGGGCTCGGGCAGCGAGGTCACGAAACAGGCCGGCAAGCTGATCCTCACCGACGACAACTTCGGCACGTTGATCACCGCGATCCACCTGGGTCGCAACGTCTACGACAAGATCGTCGCGTACATCCGCTATCAGATGGCCAAGTTGTTCTCGCTGGTTCTGCTCTTCTTGGTCGCGAGCGTCTTCGACATCAACGACGGTGTGGCGCTGGCGCCGCTGATGGTCGTGTTCCAGCACTTCTTCATCACACTGTTCCCGGTCATCGTGATCATGCAGGATCCTCCCGCACCCGGTCTGATGAACAAGCCCCCGCGAGATCCGAAACAGCCCATCACGAACCGCGATTCGCTCCTGCAGTGGTTCGCCTACGGCGTGCTGCAGTTCGCCGTCACATTCGTCGCGATGCTCGTGGCGCCCGGCGAGATGAGCCCGACCGAGCCGAACGTCCCGATGACGATGGGATTCGTCGTGCTCTCCTTCGGTTCGGTGCTCGCGGGTCTGACGATGCGCCGGGACCCGGAGTCGGGGATCACGGCGCCCATCCTCGGGGCGCTGAAGATCCTGTCCATTCCGGTCGTGGTGACGGTTCTCGCCGTCGAACTCGGGTTTCTGCAGGACCTCCTCGACACGACGTCACTCACCGGCCTCCAATGGCTGGCGTGCGTCGGGTGGGCGTTCATCGTGCCGGCCGTGGTGGAGGGGGAGAAGTGGCTGCGCCGTCGTCGGCGCGCGACATCGACGACCATCACCGTTCCGGAAGCTGTCACACCCGAGCGGGCCCGCGGTTGAGATCGGGTGCTACGAAGCCCGGTGCGGGTGCCACGCGAGGTACCACAGCTGGAGCCAGTCCAGTTGCGGTGGCGCGACCCGGGTCTCGGGGCGGTGCCGGGGAACGCGCACGCGGAGTGCGCCGGGCGTGATGGTGCAGCGCACCGGCGTCGCGAGCTGTAACGATTCGCCGTCGACGCCGACGGGGATGACCTCGGCGTCGGCGTCGACGGTCACCTCGGTGGCGGTCCGCTGGACCAGTCCACGGTCGTGCGTGCGGCGTAACAGACCGACTGCCTGCCGGGTGTCGGACACCGAGACGGTGACGACCCCGAGGAGTCCCTCGTCGATGCGGGTGCGGCGGCCGAGCCCGGCGACGTCGTTGGTGGCGTAGGGGCCGTTGCTGACCAGGATCGCCTGGGGATCGGAGACGGGCTCGTCACCGATGACGGCACGCAATCCGGACCTCGATCCTCTCCCGAGGAGGTCGGGGAGCATGCGTAACACCGTGCGCGTCTTGTCGTCCCGGTACTGAGGGCTCTGGACGACCTCGGCGTAGATGCCGAACGAGGCGTTGTTGACGAAGGGGCGACCGTTGATGTGGCAGAGGTCGACGCGGAACTCGACGCCGTCGCGCAGTGCGTCGAGGCACCGCGCCGGATCTTGGCGGTCGAGTCCGAGATCGAGGGCGAAATGGTTTCGTGTCCCGGCACTGACGACCAGGAAGGGCACCCCGGATTCGGCGGCCACTCCCGCGACGAGCGCCTGGGTGCCGTCGCCGCCGGCGACCCCGAGCAGGTCGGCCCCGCGGGCCACTGCGTCCCGGGCCAGTTGGGCCACGTCGATCTCGACGGGCCCGCTCAGCAGCGCGACTTCGGCGCCGAGGGACTCGGCTTTGCGCTGCAGGTCGAACCGGCCGACCTTCCCGCCGCCCGATCGGGGATTCATGATGATGAACGGCCGGTGGACGTCCGGAGCCGGGTGTTCGGGCATGAGGGAGTCGACGCGGGACGGTCGTAGCGCTCGCCGGCCGCACCCGACCGCCGCGGCCGCCAGCAGTGCGGCGACGATCACCACCCACAGCTGACGCTCGCGGATGAGGAACACCGCGAGCACGGCCACCGGCAGCAGGGCGAGTGCGGCCGAGACCACGCGGACGACACCGCGGCTGATCAGGAACCAGTACGCTGCCGCGACGATGACGACGACGCAGGCGCCGCAGATCGCCAGGAGACCCAGCAGCTGGAGCAGTCCGGCGGCGGCCACCGGTAGCAGGATCGCCGCGACGGCCAGCGCCATGGCCGCGCGCGCCCACCACCGGCGCGTCGTGGGCGGTGCGACCTCGGCGGCAACCGATGCCTGGCTCATACGGTCTCGACGACCGACGTCGCCTCACCCGGTGGCGTCTCCTGATCCGGCGACTTCCGATCGGGCGTCTCGTCATCCTCGACCCAGCTCTTCGCCGGCCTGGTCACGAGTTCGAGGATCAGCAGGGCGAGGAGCCCGAAGACGGCGATGAGCAGGACCACCAGCCCGGTCGGATAGCTCCAGAACACCAGGAGCAGTGCGGCGATGCCGATGATCGCGCTGCGGAGCGCGATCCGTGCCCGGAACAGGCTCTCCTCGAAGGTGTTCGGCGGTCGCGTCCGACGCATCCGCTGCACCGAGTCGAGCCCTTGGGCGAATCCACGCCGAACCGCCGCGGCGGACGAGGACCCGCCCAACAGATAGGCCCCGACCGCGACCACGAGGCCGAGGACCGCCACGGCACGCAGGGCGAGACGTAACGGGTCGAGCACGGTGTCGATGATGGCGGTCGCGGCATCGGGAGCGAGGATGTCGGGAGGCATCGCGTCGAGGTACAGCCCTCGGCCGATCAGCAGTGCGATGGCCAACACGAGCATGGCGAGGACCAGCGAGAGGCCCGCAAGCGAGAAGGCGCGCATGCGCCGACCGCGGGGTGCGACCGCGACCGCGGCGAACGCCAGGGCGATCGTCAGCCAGGGCAACACGTCGGCGGCGGTGTCGAGTGCCGAGACGGCGCGTTGGGCGCGAACGAGTTCGGGCGAGCGGAAGAGGACGAACTGCTTGTCGACCGCGGGGATCTTCTCGGCGAAGGTGAAGCCGCGGTCGAGCAGGCGCGCCTTGACGTTCTCGATCACGGTGCCGAGTGAGATGCTCACCGTGCCGGAGTCGTCGACCGTCACCGACGACGGTCCGACGTCGCCGGTCACGACTGCGACCAGGGCGGTGTGAGCGGCCCGATTCGCCTGCAGCCACAGCGATTCGAACTCGTCACTCGCGACGAACGACGACACGGTCTGCTGGACGAATCCGCGCGCCTGGCCGGCCAGCACCGGAGCGAGGCCCTCGACCGCACGATCGACGCGCGGCGCGTTCTGGGTGGCCGGCACGGCGTCGGTCAGTGTCGTCAACGCGGCGGCGGTGAGGCCCTCGACGTCGATGCGGGTGAAGATCTCGTCGGTGATCGTGTTCGAGATCTCCGCTTGGACTGCGGGATCGGAGGCGAGTGGTGCGACGGTGCTGATGTAGCGGTCCGTGTCGAGGATCTCGCCCCGGACGAAACGCGACGTCACGGAGGTGATCGCGAGGATCACGACGAGGACGCACAGGACCCCGACGGCGAACCAGCGCCACCGGTGTCGCGACGTCGCAGCAGATGAGGACGAGGGCGGTTCGCCGCCGACGGTGTCGCGCAGCCGGGCGACTTCGGCTCGTAGACGTTCGAGTTCGGCGCGCTCCGAGTCGGTGATCCCGACACTCTGCTCGACGTTGTTTCCGTTGGTGTCCGTGGTCATGTCGACGCCGCCCTTCCGGCCGCTGGTCGTCTGGAGATCCGTGGTCGAGCGAGCACGCTCCACCGCCGAGGCCGCGCCTCGCCGGTGGAGCGTGAACGGGTCCTAGCGGTACTCGGCCTTCGGATGCCAGGTGGACACGGCCCAGATGACGACGACGTCGAGAGCGATGATCAGGATCGACCACCACGGGTAGTAGGGCAACCACAGGAAGTTCGCGATGATCGACAGTCCGGCGATGACGATCGCGGTGAACCGCGCCCACGTCGCGCCGGTCATCAGTGCGATGCCCACGATGACCATCACGACGCCCAGGGCGATGTGTATCCAGCCCCAGGTGGTGAAGTCGAGCTTGTAGACGTACTCCACGCCGCGGACGAAGACCTCGTCCTCGGCGACCGCGGCGATCCCCTGGGCGAGCTGGACGACACCGAGGACGGTCAGGATGATCGCGGCTCCGATGGAGGTTCCCGCGGCGATGCCCTGTCTGACGGGTGGACGGTCGTTCTCATGGATGGGTGCGGTGTGAGTCATGATGACGCCCTTCTCTGGACAACTCCGACAATGTGGAGTGTCCTACCAGTCGTCTCGCCCCGCAAGCGTTCCGAGAAGAGCGGGCGCAGATTTGTGACAACCACGTCGTCGATTCGATACGACTGTGCCACAATGCCTTACGCGCAGCTAACGAATCCGGTCAGTCCGCATTCCGGCCGAGACGCCAGATCCGGTCTCGCGACATCGGCGTCTCACAGGGCCGGGTGCCCAGCGCGCGGCGGATCGCGTTGGCGAGTGCCGGCGCGACCGGATTGTAGGGCGACTCGCTCATCGACTTCGCGCCGAACGGACCCAGTTCGTCGCTGGTCTCGGCGAAGTGGACCTCGGTGACGGGGACATCGGCCATCTGCGGCACGCGGTAGGTCCGGAAGACGTTCGTCACCGGCCGTCCGTGCTCGTCGATCATGATCTCCTCGTACAGGGCCGTCCCGATGCCTTGTGCGACACCACCTTCCACCTGGCCGCGGCATTGTTCGGGATTCATCACGGTGCCGGCGTCGGCCGCGTGCACGGACTGCAGTATGCGTACGGTGCCGGTCTCGGTGTCGACCGCGACGCGGAACGCCTGCACGTTGAACGCGATGGACCGCATCTCGCCGCGTTCGGCGCCCGCGGCGACAGCGCGCGGTCCGGCGGGGTGGTCGACCCGGAACGACGGATCGACGGAGCCGATGAGGTCGGTGAACCCGACGATCCGGCCGTCGACGAGAGCGCCGTCCGCGACGAGATCGATCTGTGCCGCCTCGGTTCCGGTGAGTTGCGCCGCCGCGCCGACGAGTGCGTCGCGCAGCGCGAGGCAGGCCGAGTACACGGCCTTACCCGCGACGGTCGTGCCGGCCGAGGCGAATGCCCCGGTGTCATGGGCGACGGCGTCGGTGTCGCCGTGCCACAGCGAGACGCGATCCAGCCCGGTCGACAGGGCGGTGGCGACGATCTGGGCGTGCACCGTGGTGGTGCCGTTGCCGAACTCGGCGGTCCCGACGCCCACGTGGTAGGTCCCCGCGGCGTCGACCGCGACGGTGACGTCGGCGAAGTGCCCGCGCGGGGCCATGGTCGCGATCGCGGCGATGGCCATACCCTCGCCCACGCGCCAGCGTTCGCCCGGCGGTGCCTCGACCCCGTTGCCGGCGCGCATCGCCTGCTCGGCGAGGTCGAGACACTGGTCGAGTCCGTAGCTGCCGTAGACCAGGTCGACCTCGGGTTCGGCGCGCGCGATGAGCAGTGGATCGCCGTCGGCGACGGCATTGCGCCGCCGGAACTCGAACGGATCGATGCCGAGTTCGATCGCGAGTTCGTCCATCGCACTCTCCACGGCGAAGACCACCTGGCCGAGGCCGTAACCGCGGAACGCACCCGACGGCGGGTTGTTGGTGTAGACGACCTCCGCGTCGAGTCGTTTGACCGGGCAGTTGTACACCGACACCGATTCCGCGCAGGCGTGGAACATCACGCCGATGGCGTGGTTGCCGTAGGCGCCGGTGTCGGACAACAGGTTCACGCGCAAGCCCGTGAGCCGACCGTCCGCGTCGGCGCCGACATCGACCGTGACGCGCATCGGATGACGGTAGGTGGTGCGGGTCAGCTCGTCCGTGCGGGTCATCTCGTAGGCGCAGGGTCTACCGGTGCGGAGTACGGCGAGGGCCACGAGATCCTCGGTAAGCATCTCCTGTTTGCCGCCGAATCCTCCGCCCACCCGGGCGCTGAAGACCCGGATGCGTTCCGGTGGCAGGTCGAAGAGGACTGCGAGTTCGTTGCGGACGAGGAACGGGACCTGCGTGCTGGTCCGGATGACCAGGCGGCCCTGCTCGTCGAACCACCCGATCGAGCCATGTGTCTCCAGCTGGGCGTGCGAGACCCGTCCGCTGGACCAGGTACCGTGCACGGTCGCCGTCGACGCGGCGAGCGCAGCGTCGACGTCACCGCCGAACCCCTCGTGGAAGGTGGCGACGACGTTGCGGTCGGCCTCGGCGACCCGGTCGGCGGGGGTGCGATCGGGGTGGAGCAGCGGCGCACCCGGAGTCCGGGCCTCCTCCGGGTCGAACACCGCGGGGAGCACCTCGTAGGTGACGTCGATCAGCGCCAACGCCTGATCGGCCACGGCGGGGGACGAGGCGACCACCGCGGCGACCCGCTGGCCGACGAACCGCACGATCGGGTCGAAGATGAGCGTGTCGTCGGGGTCTTCCAGTCGGTTCTCGTGACGTCCCGTGGAGAACCTCGGGGTCGACACGTTCTCGTGGGTCAGGATCAGCTCGACGCCCGGCAGCGCGGCCGCGTCGGTGGTGTCGATGGCGGTGATCCGTGCATGCGCGTGCGGTGATCCGAGCACGTGGATGTGCAGGGTCCCGGGCGTGGGGACGTCGAAGGTGTACGGCTCGGTGCCGGTCACCACCCGCCGGGCCGCGAGCGGGTTGACCGAGGTGCCGACGAGGGGACGCGGATCCGCCGCCGGGGGCGGCGCGGTCGTGGTGGCGGGGGGTGCGACGGCCGCGGTGATCGCATCCCGGATGGACCGGTATCCGGTGCAGCGGCAGATGTTTCCCTTCATCCGCCGCGGCAGGTCGGGAAGATGCTCGGCGGTGACGGTCGAGGCGGTCACGATCATCCCCGCGGTGCAGAACCCGCACTGGAACCCGAAGTTGTCGACGAAGGACTGCTGGACGGGATGCAGGTCGTCCGGGGTGCCGAGCCCGGAGACCGTCGTCACCGACTTCCCGGCGGCGCGGTGGGCGGGAAAGATGCAGGAGTGCACGGGTTCGCCGTCGACGAGGACCGAGCACGCCCCGCAGTCCCCGGCGTCGCAGCCCTTCTTGACCTCGTAGTGGGCGTGTTCGCGCAGCAACATCCGCAGGCACTGTCCCGCAGCGGGTTCGGCTTCGAGATGCTCGCCGTTGACCTCGAATTTCATACGTGGGCTCCGAATCCCTTGTCGCGCAGCGGCACCCATTCGGCCAACTCGGTCCGGATCTCCTCGCCGAGGACTGCCGAGACTCCGCGGCGCCAGTCGGCCGAGCCCATCGGATCGGTGTAATAGCCGCTCGCCGCGACGATGTCGTCGTGGAGCGCGTCGCGGGTCGGTAATCCGGGGTAGCGCAGGACCGTCGGCCACTCGGTGGCCGCGGTGATCCCGAAGGTGGCGGCGCCGTCGTCGTCGATGCGGCCGGTGACCACCGCCCCCGAGCGACCGAGTTCGGCGAGGGCGATCGTGCGCACCGCGGTGTGTGCGCGCAGGGCGTGACCGGGGAAGTCGATGGCACGCAGGACTTCTCCCGGTCCGAGGAGATTGATCCCGTCCCCGATGACCAGCTCGGCGACGGGCAGATCGCGGTCGGTGCCGGTGGGTGCCCACACGTGTGCGGTCGCGTCGAGTCCCACCGCGAGGGAGACCATCGACGCGGCGGCGAACGATCGGCAGATGTTGCCGCCGACCGTGGCCATGTTCCAGATCTTGAACGACGCCAGCAGCGCGTTCGCGCAGTGCGCGAACATCGGATGGGCCATGAAGCCCGGACGCGGGGGCAGCGCGGCGAGTTCGGCGATCGTGCAGGTGGCCGCGATCCGCAAGCCGCCTCCGGGTAGATCTTCGACAGGTGCCCAACCCATCTCGCTCAGGTCGACGAGTCCGGTGGTGGCCGGCTGCGGCTCGGAGAACACCCACGTGCCACCGGCGACGATCTGTTCGCCGGGACCGGGGAACGCCTCCTCGCGGGTTCGGGCGAAGCGGTAGTGGGAGACGGCGGTGAGGTCCATCAGCGTGCCTTGTCGAGGAGGCGGGGTGCAGCGGTGGGTGGCTCCCACCGTACGAGGCCGATGCGCCCGTCGGAGCGGATCGCCGAGATCGACGTCAAGAGAAGCACGGCGTCACGCTACGTGTATCCGGTGCGGTCCGCATCTCGTGATCGGCGGGCCGGTGGTAGACGTGATCGACTCGTCAGACCGGTGTCTCGGCGCTGCGTCCGTGTGCGGGGATGCCGAAGGCGACCAGGGCGGCGACCCCGCTCATGACGAGGGCGATGCCGGAGGCCCACAGGTAACCATCGGCGGTCGGGACCTCGACAGTGGTCCCATCGGCGGCTTGAACCGAGACCATCGACCACGTGAGGAGCATGCCGACCACCGCGGCGGCCGTCGACGTCCCGACGATCCGCATGAGCGCGTTGACGCCGTTGGACTCACCGGTCTGCTCGACACTGACCGATTGCATGATCAGGGCCGGCATCGCCGAGTAGGCGATGCCGAGACCCGCGCCGATGCAGCAGGCGATGACGACCATGTGGATCCACGTCAGGTCCCACGGGCCGGCGATCCCGACGATGAACACGACATAACCGATCCCGATCACGATCGCGCCCATCGCCAGGGACACGCGGGCGCCGAAGCGTGCATTCATGCGACCGCTGACGTGGGAGAAGAGGAACATGACCGCACCACTGGGCGCGAGCAGCAGACTCGCGTGGACCATGTCGTAGCCGAAGCCGTCCGGGCTGCTCGTCGGGGCCATCAGCAGCTGGATCGGGATGAGTTGCATCGCGTAGAAGGCGAACCCGGTCGCGATGGAGGCGAGGTTGGTCATGAGCAGCGGACGCTTGGCGAGGATGCGGAGATCGATCAGTGGACCCTTGCGACGGAGTTCGACGAGGACCCACACTGTCAACGACACGACGAAGCCGGCGAACAGCCCGAGCGTGACCGGAGCGGACCATCCCCATTCGGCGCCCTTCGACAACGGCAGCAGCAGGCAGACGAGCAGCACGGTGAGGCCGAGCGCACCGAGCGCGTCGAAGCGGCCGCCCGAGGGCTTGGCGGTGGACCGCACCGTGAGGGCCACGCCGACGCCGGCCAGGGTCGCGGCGCCGGCACACGACCAGAAGAGGGCGTGCCAGCTCACGTGCTGGGCGATGAGGGCGGCGACCGGGAGTCCGAGTGCACCGCCGATGCCGAGCGAGGCGCTCATCGTCCCCACCGACGAGCCGAGGTGGCGGGGCGGGACGATGTCGCGCATCACGCTGATGCCGAGCGCGATGATGCCGAAACCCAGACCCTGGAGGCCGCGGCCGATGATGAACAGCGGGAGCGACGTCGCGACCGCGCAGGCGACCGAACCCACGGCGACGAAACCGAGACTGACCAGGATGGCGAGACGTTTGCCGTACATGTCACCGATCCGCCCGCCGATGGGGGTCGCGACCGCGCCGAGCAGCAGGGTGATGGTGATCGCCCACGTGGTGTCGGAGGCATCGGCGTGCAACAGCGCGGGGAGCTGGGGGATGAGCGGCACGATGATCGTCTGCATCAGTGCCACGACGATGCCGGCGAGGCAGAGCACGGCCACCGCCAGGCGGGGGTGGGGCTTGTCGGCGGCGGGATCGGGGGGCGGGAGGTCCGGGGTGCTGTCCGTTGTTCCGTCGGCGTCGGTGCGGCTGGTCACGCCGTCATCCCGCTGGTTCCGATCATCGATTGTTCACACCTCCGAACGATCAGGGTATCGCGCGGGCGATCGACGCAGACGTTCGGATCCGCCCGAGCGGGGCCTGATCGGCTCAGTACAGCTAGGCGAGCTCGGCGGCGCTGACGGGGTGCGGCCATCGCGGGGTGAGTCCGTCACCCGACGAGACCCCACGGATGCGTCGCATCACCCACGGTCCGAGAAACGTCCGGGCCCATTCCGCGTTCTGGCGCCGTTGCTCCCGGCGGGTGGCGACCGCGGCGGCGGCCAGGGTGGCGGGTGTGATGTCGTGGTCGACGCCGAGGAGGTCGAGGACCCGGCCGGACATGTGTGCGTGGCCGAGCGGGGACATGTGCAGGCGGTCGGTGTCCCACATGCGGTAGTCGTCATATCCCGGCATGCGCCAGAAGTCGCAGATCAGTGCGCCGTGGCGCTCGGCCACTCCGCGCACGAGTTCGTTGTAGATCGCGATGCGTCCGCGCAGCATCCGGAATACCGGAGCCCATCCGGTGTCGTAGGCGGTGAAGACGACGACGGTGGCGCCGGTCGCCGCCAGGTCGCCGAGTGTGGCGTCATAACGCGCGATCAACTTGTCCACGTCGAGGGACGGACGCATGAGGTCGTTCCCGCCCGCATAGATGGTGACGAGGTCGGGGTCCAGGTCGATGGCCGGACCTACCTGCTCGGCGACCACCTCGTCGAGCAACCGGCCGCGGATGGCGAGGTTCGCGTAGGTGAAGGCGGACCGGTCCGGGCCCGTCCCGTCGTCGGCCCGCGCGGCGAGTTGCTCGGCGACGCGGTCGGCCCATCCGCGGACACCGTTGGGTCGGGTCGGATCCGGATCGCCCACGCCTTCGGTGAACGAATCGCCCAATGCGACGTAGCGGGTGAAGCCCACGAGCGCGCCTTCCTGTCGAGTGTCGGCATGACGCTAATCCCGTCTGTCGGCCCGATCAAAGCGCGCCCTGGACGGAGCGATCGGTCGGCATTCCGACGGAGCGATCGATCGGCATTCGGAGGGTTTCCGGACCGCGGATCTCTCATTGTCGATCGTCGGTGGAGAGCATTTCTCAACACAGCGGCAATGAGTGCCACGTACATTGCGCGGCAATTGTTTTCGATCCTCGCGGAAGGGTCGGCGCATCGCGGCGGCAGGGTGTTCCGATCAATTCGGAATGCGGTCCCGGCGGCCCTTTCCGAAAGCGTCGAAGGCAGTGTGAGGGGGTGGCCGGTCGGCCGGTCTCGGTGAGTAGGATCACGACGTGAACTGCCCGTGGAAAAACGGGTCGGCGTCGTCGGGACACCTGCGTCGAACCGTGTCCGCCGGGGGGTTTGTTCGCGCGATCTCCACCGCGATTGTGCGAGTCGCTGAGCACGCGCCGGACCGGCGCAGGCGTGAGAGAAAGAGAACACGACGATGTTCGACAAGGTTCTGGTCGCCAACCGCGGCGAGATCGCCATCCGCGCGTTCCGCGCTGCCTACGAACTCGGTGCGCGCACGGTCGCGATCTTCCCGTACGAGGATCGCACTTCGGTGCACCGGCTGAAGGCCGACGAGTCCTATCAGATCGGGGTGCCGGGACATCCGGTGCGGGCGTATCTGTCGGTCGACGAGGTCGTCAGCGCGGCGGTTCGCTGTGGCGCGGACGCGATCTACCCCGGGTACGGGTTCCTGTCGGAGAACCAGGGTCTGGCCGCGGCGTGCGCGGAGGCGGGCATCACCTTCGTGGGTCCGAGCGCCGACATCCTGGAGATGACCGGTAACAAGGCGACCGCGGTGGCCGCGGCGAAGGCGGCGGGCATCCCCGTTCTCGCGAGTTCGGAGCCGTCGTCGGATCTCGACGAGTTGCTCGCCGCGGCGCAGGACATGCAGTTCCCGGTCTTCGTGAAGGCGGTCGCCGGTGGCGGCGGGCGTGGGATGCGTCGCGTCGACGAACCCGCCGATCTCGCCGAGGCCATCGCCGCCGCGTCGCGCGAGGCCGAGGCCGCGTTCGGTGATGCGACGGTGTTCCTCGAGCAGGCGGTGGTCAACCCGCGGCACATCGAGGTCCAGATCCTCGCCGACACCTACGGCAACGTCATCCACCTCTATGAACGCGACTGCAGTCTGCAGCGCCGCCACCAGAAGGTGATCGAGCTCGCGCCCGCGCCGAACCTCTCGGATGAGTTGCGTGAGCAGATCTGCTCCGACGCAGTGGCTTTCGCCCGTTCCATCGGCTACTCGTGTGCGGGCACGGTGGAGTTCCTGCTCGACGAGCAGGGCCGGCACGTGTTCATCGAGATGAATCCGCGCATCCAGGTCGAGCACACGGTCACCGAGGAGATCACCGACGTCGACCTCGTCAGCGCGCAGCTGCGCATCGCCTCGGGTGAGTCGCTGGCGGATCTGGGCCTGAGCCAGGACGTGATCGGCATCCGCGGAGCCGCCCTGCAGTGCCGCATCACCACCGAGGACCCCGCCAACGGCTTCCGGCCCGACGTCGGGCGGATCACGGCCTACCGCAGCCCGGGCGGCGCGGGTGTCCGGCTCGACGGCGGCGCCACCCTGGGTGCCGAGGTCAGTGGTCACTTCGACTCGATGCTGGTCAAACTCACTTGTCGTGGAAGGGATTTCCCGACCGCGATGCGGCGGGCACGGCGCGCTGTGGCCGAGTTCCGCATCCGCGGCGTCGCGACCAACATCCCGTTCCTGCAGGCGGTGCTCGACGACCCGGACTTCCGTGCCGGCCGCGTCACCACCTCGTTCATCGACGAACGTCCCGGCCTGCTGACCTCACGCTCGTCGGCTGACCGCGGCACCAAGATCCTCTCGTATCTCGCCGATGTCACCGTCAACAAGCCGCACGGTGAGCGTCCGACGACGGTGTACCCGCGGGACAAGCTGCCCACCGTCGAGCGCTCGGTGCTGGCCTCGCCGCCGAACGGCTCACGGCAGCGGTTGCTGGAGCTCGGCCCGGAAGGGTTCGCCCGTGACCTGCGGGAGAACCCGCGCCTTGGCATCACCGACACGACGTTTCGTGATGCGCACCAGTCGCTGCTCGCGACGCGGGTGCGCACCAACGGGCTGCTCAACGTCGCGCCGTATGTGGCGGCGCTGACCCCTGAGCTGCTCTCCGTCGAGTGCTGGGGCGGCGCGACCTACGATGTGGCACTGCGCTTCCTGAAGGAAGATCCGTGGGATCGCCTCGCGCAGTTGCGCGAAGCCATCCCCAACATCTGTCTGCAGATGCTGCTGCGCGGCGCCAACACCGTCGGGTACACGCCGTATCCCACGAAGGTGACGACCGCGTTCGTGTCCGAGGCGACCGACGTCGGCATCGACATCTTCCGCATCTTCGATGCGCTGAACAACATCGACGCGATGCGGCCGGCGATCGACGCGGTCCGCGAGACCGGCACGGCGGTCGCCGAGGTGGCGATGAGTTACACCGGCGATCTGTCGGATCCGGCCGAGGACCTCTACACGCTCGACTACTACCTGCGGCTGGCCGAACAGATCGTGGAGGCGGGCGCCCACGTCCTGGCGATCAAGGACATGGCGGGTCTGCTGCGGGCACCCGCGGCGACCACCCTGGTCACCGCGCTGCGGCGGGAGTTCGATCTGCCGATCCACGTGCACACCCACGACACCCCCGGCGGGCAGCTCGCGACCTACATGGCCGCGTGGCAGGCCGGTGCCGACGCCGTCGACGGCGCCAGCGCCGCGCTGGCGGGCACCACCAGCCAGCCGCCGTTGTCGGCGATCGTGGCCGCGACCGCCCACACCGAGCGGGACAGCGGGATCGACCTGGCGCGGGTGTGCGACCTCGAGCCGTACTGGGAGGCGCTGCGAAAGGTGTACTCGCCGTTCGAGTCCGGTCTTCCGGCGCCGACCGGCCGGGTCTACTCGCACGAGATCCCCGGCGGGCAGCTGTCGAACCTGCGGCAGCAGGCCATCTCCCTGGGCCTGGGCAACCGCTTCGAGGCCGTCGAGCAGGCCTACGCCGCCGCCGATTCGATGCTGGGTCGGCTGGTCAAGGTCACCCCGTCGTCGAAGGTCGTCGGTGACCTCGCGCTGGCCCTGGTGGGTCGCGGTATCACCGCGTCGGACTTCGCCGCCGATCCGGCGTCCTACGACATCCCGGACTCGGTCATCGGCTTCCTGCGGGGCGAGTTGGGTGATCCGCCCGGCGGCTGGCCCGAACCGTTGCGCACCCTCGCGCTGCAGGGTCGGGCACCCGCCCCGGAGGTCACCGAACTCACCGCCGACGACGAGGCCATCCTCGACAAGCCGGGACGCGACCGTCAGGTCCGGCTCAACCACCTGCTGTTCCCCGGTCCGGCAAAGGAATTCGAGGAGCACTACGAGGCCTACGGCGACACCTCGACGCTGTCGGCCAACCAGTTCTTCTACGGTCTGCGCTACGGCGAGGAACATCGGGTGGTGCTCGAACCGGGCGTGGACCTGCTCATCGGGCTCGAGGCGATCAGCGAACCGGATGAGCAGGGCATGCGGACGGTCATGTGCGTCCTCAACGGCCAGTTGCGGCCCATCGCGGTGCGCGACCACTCGGTCGATTCGGCGGTCGCGTCGGCAGAGAAGGCCGACCGTTCCGACCCGCACCACATCGGCGCCCCGTTCGCCGGCGTCGTCTCCCTGTCGGTCGACGTCGGCGACGAGGTGGCCGTCGGCGCGACGATCGGCACGATCGAGGCGATGAAGATGGAGGCGGCGATCACCGCGCCGGTCGCGGGCAAGGTGGCCAGACTCGCCGTCGGACAGGTCACCCAGGTCGCGCCCGGCGACCTCCTCATCGAGATCCGCTGATCCGAGGGCGGCGGGGCGATCGCTCCGCTGCCCGGTCAGCTACCCCGGTAGGTCGAATAGGCGAAGGGGCTCAACAGGATCGGCACGTGGTGGTGGCGTTCGGGGTCCTCGATCTCGAAGCAGATGTCGATTTCGGGATAGAAACCCTTGATGTCGTTGTCGGCGAACCAGTTCCCGGTGTCGAAGACGAGGTGGTAGATCCCCGGGACGAGGGTCTCGGTGTTCACGCTGGTGATGCGACCGTCCGAGTCGGTCGTGCCGGCGGACAACTGCGTCCCCGACGCATCCTGGAGGGACACCTCGACACCGGCGGCGGGTGCTCCCGACACCGCGTTCAGGACGTGCGTGGACAGTCCGGTCATCTCGAAACCCCTTGATCGTCGGCGTGTTCGTCGGCGTTGTGCTCGGTCGACAGCATACGGAGCAGGCGGGCGCGGTTGATCTTCGCCAGTTCCTCGCGCAGGACGCGCCGCTCGGTCGTGGCGTCATTGGTCATCCGCTGTTCGAGGATGGCCAGCAGTTCGTCGGCGGGCCGGCCGTTGGCGAAGACCAGGTACACGTGCCCGAACCGCTCCTCGTAGGACGCATTGCGCTCGCGCAGCTCGGCGAGCACCGACGCCGCAGCCCCGGCCACCCCCGACTGCTCCCGCGCCGAAGAAGCGTTGTCCGGCCGGTCGCCGATCCGCGGGTGTCCGGCGAGCGCCTCGTCGACGTCGTCCTCCGAGATCTCGGCGAGGGCGCGGTCGGCGACGTCGAGCAGTGCCGGGACATCGCGAAAGGGCCTGGCGCGCATCATCCGCTCGATCCAGGCCGTCGATGCGCAGCAGGAGCGCAGGGCGGACCGGGCCTGCGCGTCGTCCATCTCGTTGAGCAGCATGGTGACCAGCCTAGGATCAGCGGGCGTGGTCGTCGCGTGGAAGATGGAGCGATGAGCGACACCACCGTGCCCCCGCGCGCGCATCGGTCGCCGGGTCGGGTGCTCGGTGCGGTGCTCGCCGCCGGCGCCGGCACCAGATACGGAATGCCGAAGATCCTCGCAGACGACGGAGAGTGGCTCGAGTGTGCGGTCGCGGCGTTGCGCGACGGCGGCTGCGCCGAGGTGGCGGTCGCGATGGGCGCCGCGGTCGTCGAGCCGCCCGCGGGCGCCGAGGCCCTGATCGTCGAGGACTGGCCCGACGGGGTGGGCGCCTCGGTGTCGGCCGCCCTGCGGTGGGCGATCGCCCGACCGGCCGCCGCGGGACTGGCGGTGCACGTGGTCGACACCCCCGACAGCGGCCCCGAGGTCACCCGACGGGTGCTCGACGCGGCGTCGGGTGATCGAGCCGTGCTCGCTCGAGCGGTCTTCGACGGTCGTCCCGGACACCCCGTGTACATCGGAGCCGACCATTTCGCGCCCGCGCTGCGCGTGGTCGGCGGTGATGTGGGGGCTCAGGTCTATCTCCGCTCCCAGGCGGTGACCCCCGTCGAATGCGGGGATCTGTCCACCGGTGAGGACATCGACGAGCGGTTCCACTGAGGGCGGGCGTGCCCATTTCGAGACCTTCTCGTCGCCGTTCCGGTGCACGGTGATCCCACGTGGGACAACCGTCCATGTCTAGGGTGCAGACATAGCCGGGTAACGGACCGCACTCTCCTCGAAGCGGGTGATCGCCGTGGCGCACGATCGTCGTCGACGCCTCACCGCGATCATCGCCGCGCTCGTCGTGGGAGGCGGACTCGCCGCGTGCGCGACCGGTCCCGACGCCGCCGAACCGAACCCCGTCTCACGGTCCGTCGAGGATGCGCATCTGCCGCCCGGATTCGACACCACTTTCCGCTGGACCGCCACCGGGGTCCTCGACCCGCAGTCCGCCGAGGGCACCTTCGTCCGCGCCTTCACCGAGTCCTTCGAACTCGCCAACGCCGGTCGGTCGGCCCGGTGGGGGTACCCCGGTTTCGCCGAGGCCGCGCCGTCGAACATCGATCAGATGGTGACGGCGTACCCTGCGGACGTGTCGGCGTCGGAGCGCGAGGTCGGCACGGCCTTCTACCGCGCTCTGCGCCGCGTCGACGACAACGGGTGGGCGCGAATCGTACTGTGCCGCCATGGATATCGGTCCGTGCAGCGAGACGGCGCCTGGACCGTCGGCTTCGACACCCCGCGACCGGTCGAGATCGACATCCGACGGGTGGGGCACGATCCCGCGGTCGCGTCGCGCGGCGGCGAACGCACCCCGGGGTCCGATGTGTTCGGCGGGTGGTTCACCTCCCGCTACGACTTCGCGGCGCTGTATCCGACCCCGACAGCCGACCAGAAAGCGTGTGCGGCAACGACTCCGGCGGGAATGCCGCGCTGGCTGCCGATGGCCGACGCCGAGCCGTGGCCGTCGCTGTCGCCGTCGCCGGGGTGGTCCAGCTACCCCGGTGCGGCTTGAACCTCGACCGAAGACCCCGTGCCCACTGGTCGGGGTGCCTACTGGTCGGGCAGCCCGTCGAGCAGGTCGTCGAGGTGGACCGGCAGGTCGCGGACCCGGACTCCGGTGGCGTTGTGGATCGCGTTGACCACTGCCGCGGCGCTGCCCACGATGCCGATCTCACCTGCGCCGCGTGAGCCCATCGGAGTGGCGTGCTCGTCGCGGTCGTCGAGACAGATCGCGTCGACGTCGGCGATGTCGGCGTGTACGGGGATGTGGAACTCGGCGAGATCCTGCGTGACCACGTGCCCGAAGCGGTGATCGCGAACGCTTTCCTCGTGCAACGCCATCGAGATGCCGAAGGTCATGCCGCCGATGAGCTGTGAGCGGACGGTGCGCGGATTGATGGCACGCCCGATGGAGAACACCCCGAGCATGCGCGGGATCCGGATCTCGCCGGTGTCCACGTCGACGCGGACCTCCACGAAGTGCGCGCCGAACGAGGCCACCGTGAACTTCTCGAGGTCGGGGTTTTCCGCGGCCTCGGCGCTCAGCTCCGCGCCCTCGGGCGGATCGTCGCCGAATCGCGCGCGGAACTGATGCGCGGCGGTGACGATCGCCGATCCCCACGACGAGGTGCCCGACGAGCCGCCGGCGACGGTGGCGCTCGGGAGTGCACTGTCGCCGATCTCGATGTCGACCACGTCGGTGGAGACCTCCAGCGCATCGGCGGCGATGAGCAGCAGGGTCGTCCACGCACCGGTCCCGATGTCGGTGGCGGCGATCCGCACCGAGTAGCGACCACCGCGATGTGCGATCGAGGCCTCGTTGCCCGGTTGCACCATGTGCGGGTAGGTCGACGATGCGACGCCCAGGCCGATGAGGTGGCGGCCGTCGCGCCGTGCGCCGGGCTCGGCGGCACGGCGGTCCCAGCCGAATCTGGCGGCGCCCTCGCGGAGACAGTCGAGCAACCGCCTCGACGACCACCGATTGCCCGTCTCGGGGTCCTCGGACGGTTCGTTGCGCACACGCAGCTCGATCGGGTCGATACCGGTTGCGTGCGCGAGTTCGTCCATCGCCACCTCGCCGGCGAACATCCCCGGCGCTTCACCGGGCGCGCGCATCCAGAAGGGGACCGGCACGTCGAGCGGGACGACATGGTGGTCGGTCCGGCGGTTCTCGGCGGCGTACATCGAACGCGACGTGACCGCGGCCTGTTCGGCGAATTCCTTGGCATGTGCGCTGTGCGTGTGCGCTTCGTGTACCAGGGCGATGAGGTGGCCCGTGCGGTCCGCGGCGAGCCGGAGCCGCGACCGCGTGGGCGCGCGGTGTCCGACGTAGACGAACATGTGCTGTCGGGTGACGGCGAACTTCACCGGACGCCCGGGCAGGCTCATCGCCGCGAAGGCGGCCAGCACGTCGTGGGAATGAGGGGAGCCCTTGGAGCCGAAACCGCCGCCGACGTGCGGCGCGACGACCCTGATCTGCTCGGGCTCAAGTCCGAGGACCGGCGCCAGCGTGGACACCACGCCCTGTGTCGACTGGGTCGAGTCGTACAGCGTCAGGGTCGAGTCGTCGGGCTGCCACGTCGCCACCACGGTGTGGGGCTCCATCGGGTTGTTGTGCTCTTCCGGCGTCGAGTACCACTCGTCGATCGTGACGAGGTCGGTGTGTGCCGGGTCCCCGGCCGCCCGGTCCAGGATTCGGTCGGGGTCGCCGTCCAGCGAGGTCGGCTCGAATCCGCCGTTGACCTGTTCGGGTCGGTAGCTGCCGGGGTGATCGACGCGGAACTCGGTGTCGTGGTCGTCCTCGTCGTAGGTCACGGTCACCGCCGCCGCGGCCTCCCGGGCCGTCTCGGGACTCTCCGCGACGACGGCGCCGATCAGCTGACCGCGGTAGGCGATCTCCGGCGACTGCAGGATCGTGAGGTCGCCGTTGGACGTGTCCGCGAGTCGAGGCGCGTTCTCGTGGGTGAGGACGAGTAGGACACCGGACGTGGATTCGGCTGCGGCGGTGTCGAATCCGGTCACCCGGCCGCGCGCGACGGTGGCGGTGACAGGCCACAGGTACACCGCGTCGGTGAGGTGCTCGTACGCGTAGGGCGCTGTGCCGCGGACCTTGTCGGCGCCGTCGATCCGTGCGTGGGAGGTGCCGATGGCGGTCATCGGGTGCTCAGCTCCCGCAGGGTGGCGATGAGGGTGCGACGGGCCAGGGGCACCTTGAACTCGTTGCCGTCCAGTGTGCGCGCGTCGCCGAGTTCGGCGTCGGCTGCCGCGGCGAACAGTTCGGGTGACGGGCGCTGCCCGCGCACCACGGCTTCGGCGCGTTCGGCCCGCCAGGGCTTGTGTGCGACGCCGCCGAGCGCGATTCGAGCGTCGCCGATCACGTCGCCGTCCATCGTCACCTCGGCCCCGACGGACACCAGGGCGAACGCGTAGGAGGCGCGGTCGCGGACCTTGCGGTAGGTCGACGACGAGTCGGGCGGCGGAGGTGGCACGTCGACGGCCACGATGACGTCGTGTGGCTCGAGCACCGTGTCGCGTTCGGGGTGTTCGCCGGGCAGCCGGTAGAAGTCCCGGATGTCCACCTCACGCTCCCCGTCGGGACCCTGCACCACGACACGAGCGTCGAGGACGGTGAGGGCCACCGCCATGTCCGACGGGTGGGTCGCCACGCAGGCGTCCGACGCGCCCAGGACCGCGTGGTACCGCGTGTAACCGCCGATGGCTGAGCATCCCGAACCCGGCGTCCGCTTGTTACAGGGTGTCGTGACGTCCTGGAAGTACACGCACCTCGTGCGCTGCAGCAGATTGCCCGCGTTGGTCGCGAGATTGCGCAGTTGCGGAGATGCGCCCGAGAGCAGCGCGCGTGCCAACACGGGATAGCGACGTCGGACCAGGGGGTGGGCGGCGGTGTCGGCATTGCGGGCGGTGCCGCCCAGCCGCAGCGAGCCGTCCGGTCTCTCGGTGATGTCGTCGAGTGGAAGGCGCGAGATGGCGAGCAGCGCAGTCGGATCGGCGATCCCTAGCTTCATGTGATCGACGAGGTTGGTGCCCCCGGCGATCAGTTTCGCGCCGTCGTGGTCGCGCAGGAACTCCACTGCGCCGGCCACATCGGTCGCCCGGTCGTACGTGAACGGGATCATCGATCGACCACCTGTCGGATCGCGGCGAGGATGTTGGGGTAGGCAGCGCACCGGCAGAGGTTGCCGCTCATCCGTTCTCGGATCTCGTCGTCGGCCAGCCTGTCGGCGCCCTCGGTCGGCGGGCTCGCATCCCCGGCGGACGGGTCGAGGTCCTCGGTGACGTGGCTCGGGTACCCCTGCTTCGCCTCGTCGAGCATGCCGATTGCCGAGCACAACTGACCGGGGGTGCAGTATCCGCACTGGAAGGCGTCTTCGTCGATGAACGCCTGCTGCATCTCGTGCAGGTCGTCGCCCTCACCCAGCCCCTCGGCGGTCACGATCTCACTGCCCTCGTAGGCCACCGCGAACGACAGGCAGCTGACGATCCGGCGACCGTCGACCAGGACGGTGCAGGATCCACACTGCCCGTGATCGCATCCCTTCTTCGGGGAGAAGATCCCGAGCCGGTCGCGCAGGCCGTCGAGCAGGGTCGTGCGCGTGTCCACGACGACGTCGTGATCGGCACCGTTCACGGACAGCGAGATTCTGGCTTCCACACCGCTGGGCGTACCCGACGGCCCCGGCGGTAAACACTCGCCGCAGATGCGTTGGATCTCTGGAAGAATCGGCGCAATGGCCACCTCGAGACCCAGAGTTGTCGTCATCGGCGCCGGATTCGCGGGCATGCACTGCGTCCGTCGGCTCAAGAACGAGCCGGTGGATGTCACCATCGTCGACCGCGGAACGAGCCACCTGTTCCAGCCGCTGCTGTATCAGTGCGCCACCGGTCTGCTGTCGGAAGGCGCGATCTCCAGCCCGGTTCGTCATCTGACCCGCAGACACAAGAACCTCGACGTGGTACTCGGTGAGGCATCGGGCATCGACGTCGACGCCCGCGAGCTGACCGTCGACCGCATCGACGGGTCGTCGTTTCACCTCTCGTACGACTACCTCGTCGTCGCCGCCGGGATGCGCACCGCCTATCGCGGCAACGAGGACTTCGCCGCCCACGCGCCGGGGATGAAGACCCTCGACGACGCGCTGTCGATCCGGCGCAAGATCATGGCCGCGTTCGAGATGGCCGAGACGATCACCGACCCGGAGGAGCAGCGGTCCTGGCTCACCTTCGCGGTGGCGGGTGGCGGCCCCACCGGGGTCGAGCTTGCGGGACAGATCCGGGAGGTCGCGACGCTCGCCCTCGAGCGGGAGTTCGACGCGATCGATCCGGCCCAGGCGCGGGTGCTGCTGCTCCACGGCGGTGATCGGGTACTGCCGTCGTTCTCCTCCAGACTCTCGGCCAGTGCCCAGCGCACCCTCGACAATCTCGGGGTCGAGACCCACCTCGGTGTGCACGTGACCGGTGTGGGGGAGGACTTCGTCGAGACGACCCGCAAGGCCGACGGCAGCAAACAGACCTATCCCGCACGGACGACCCTGTGGACGACCGGTGTCGAGGCCGTCCCGTTCGCCACCACACTCGCCCAGGCGCTCGGTGTCGAACAGGACCGCGGGGGGCGGATACCGGTGGAGCCCGACCTGTCGGTCCCGGGCCACCCCGACGTCTTCGTCTGCGGTGACATGAGCTCCTACCGCGACCTCGCCGGGGTTGCCGAGGTGGCCATGCAGGGCGGCCGTCATGCCGGGTCCGTGATCGCCGAAACCGTTGCGGGCCAGGCCGACCGGTCCCCGTTCAAATACCGCGATCTCGGCACGGCCGCCTACATCGCGCGCCGTCACGCGATCGTGCAGTCGGGGCCGCTCCAGTTGTCGGGGTTCCTCGGCTGGGTCGCGTGGGGCGTCATCCACATCGCCTTCCTGGCAGGTGTGCGCAACCGTATGGGCACCGTGATGACATGGGGCGCAACGCTGCTCACCGACAGTCGGCGGGAGCGCGCGATCACCTACGGCGACCCGGAGACGGCGAGGCAGCCTTACGGGGGGTGACCGGGTCGATTCGGCCCGCTCGCTTCGCTCCCGGCGCCGGGTTGATTCGGCCCGCTCGCTTCGCTCCCGGCGCCGGGTCGATTCGGCCCGCTCGCTTCGCTCCCGGCGCCGGGAGCCGCCCGAGTTGCCCTCGAACGCTTGTCCGTGACCCCCGCGCCTGGTATCCAGAGTAGAACACGTTCTAATTCTGACTGGGCGAGGAGTCCTCCATGCACACTCCGATCTGCGACGAGCTCGGTGTCGAGTTCCCGATCTTCGCGTTCACCCACTGCCGCGACGTCGTGGTCGCGGTGAGCAAGGCCGGCGGGTTCGGCGTGCTCGGTGCGGTCGGCTTCACGCCCGAGGAACTCGAGGTCGAGCTGAACTGGATCGACGAGCACATCGGCGACCGCCCCTATGGCGTCGACATCGTCATCCCGAACAAGTACGAGGGCATGGACTCGAACATGTCGGGCGAAGAACTGGCCGCGATGCTGCAGTCGATGGTTCCCGCGGAGACCCTCGACTTCGGTCGCAAGCTCCTGCGTGACCACGGGGTGCCACTCAACGAGGACAGCGACAACTCCCTGCAGCTCCTCGGCTGGACCGAGGCCACCGCCACCCCGCAGGTCGAGATCGCGTTACAGCATCCCAAGGTCACCCTGATCGCGAACGCCCTCGGGACGCCTCCCGCGGACATGATCGAGAAGATCCAGTCCGCGGGCCGCAAGGTGGCCGCCCTGTGCGGATCGCCGAAGCAGGCGCGCAAGCACGCCGACGCGGGCGTCGACATCATCATCGCCCAGGGTGGCGAAGGTGGCGGTCACTGCGGTGAGGTGGGTTCCATCGTGCTGTGGCCGCAGGTGGTCAAAGAGGTTGCGCCGGTGCCGGTTCTGGCCGCCGGGGGCATCGGTAGCGGCGAACAGATCGCGGCCGCGCTGGCCCTGGGTGCCCAAGGCGCCTGGACCGGATCGCAGTGGCTCATGGTCGAGGAGGCCGAGAACACCCCGGTCCAGCAGCAGACCTACATCGAGGCGTCGAGCCGGGACACCGTGCGGAGCCGGTCGTTCACCGGAAAGCCGTGCCGGATGCTGCGCAACGACTGGACCGAGGCCTGGGAGGACCCCAACAATCCCGATCCGCTGGGGATGCCGCTGCAGTACATGGTGTCCGGCATGGCGGTGGCCGCGACCCACAAGTACCCCGACGAGAGCATCGACGTCGCCTTCAACCCCGTCGGGCAGGTGGTCGGTCAGTTCCGCAAGGTCGAGAAGACCTCCGCGGTGATCGAACGGTGGGTCACCGAGTACATCGACGCGACGAGCAGTCTGGACTCGTTCGCGAACGCCTAGGGTGTCGACTCACTCGGAGAGCGCGCCGCCGGCGGCCCGCCAGCCGATGAGGCCGCCGCTCATGTTCGTGGCGTCGAAGCCGTTCTCCACGAGGAGGTTCGCCGCACCGGCAGATCTGATGCCGCCGGTGCAGAACGCGATGAGGAGCCTGTCCTCGGGTAGTTCGATGCAGCGCTCGGGCAGGACCTCGAGCGGCATGTGTACCGCTCCCGGGATGTGGACGCGGTTCCATTCGAAGTCGCGACGCACGTCCACGATCACCGCGCCCTCGGCGACGAGGCGCACGGCGTCGGAGGCGGGCACGGCGGGCGGGCGCCGGAGATAGTGACGGACCTTCATAACCTTCAGTCTAACTGAAGGTACGTGACACCGACTCGAAGTGTGCGGCGAGAGCCGCGGTGAGCTCGGGGTGGCGGGCGGTGAACTCGGCGTCGAGGCGGGTGACCCGCTCGGCGGCCTGTGCGAGAAGGTCCTCGCCGGCGGCGGTGATCCCCAGCGTCGATGCGGAGCCGGCGTGCGCGGTCCGGTCGTCGACGAGCCCGGCGTCGACGAATCCCGAGACCGCCGTGTGCGCGCTCTGCACCGTGATCCGAGAACGGCGCGCGAGCTCGCTGAACGAGATCCCCGGCGTGCCCCGGATGTGGCCCAGGAGACCGTACTTCCGCGGGGTGAGACCGAGCGGTTTCAGCGCCGTCGTCAGCTCGGCCTCCCAGACGCGGCCCACCGTGAGCAACATGACGGTGGGACTGAACGGCGGCGGCTCCGGCATGGTCGCAGGCTAACAGCCGTGCCGGGGCGGGTCAGGGCGCCGGCGCGAGCGGGAACGTCACGCGGACCGCGGTCCCGGACGGTTCGTTCGGCAGGTAACTGATCGTGCCGCCGTGCCGCTCCACGATGTGCTCGGAGATGATCAGCCCGATCCCCGAGCCGTCCTGTTTGGCGGAGAACGCACCCGACGCGAGCCGGTCGGCGGGTGCGCCCGTCATGCCGCGGCCCTGGTCGCGGATCCACACCGAGGCCTGTCCGTCGGCCTCGCCGGTCTGGATCGTCAGCTCTTTCACCTCGGTCGTCGGCCGCACGATCTCGTCGAGTGCGTTGACGCAGAGGTTGATGATGACCTGACCGATGAGCACGTTCTCGCCCTGGATCGGCAGGTCGCGGTCGAGGGTCTCGGCGTACACCCGGACCCCCTGCTCGGCCGCGCGCAATCGCACGAAGTACAGGCTCTCCTCGACGGTCTCGTTCAGGTCCATCAGGGTCGCCGTGCTCTCGATGCGTCGTACGTAGCGCTTCACGGACGCGACGATGTCGGCGGCGCGGTGCAGCTGCTTCTCGATCTGGTCGATCCCGTAGGCGAGGCTCCGTGCATCGACCGTCTCGGCGGACACGCGCGCCTTCAGACCGGTGAGATAGTTGGTCGACGCCGCGAGCGGCTGACCGAGCTCATGGGCCAGGATCATCGCCATGTCGCCCATCGCGTGATAGCGGCTCAGGTACTGGAGATTGGCTTCCTGGTAGGCGTTGCGTCGCTCCCATTCGACCCGGTCGGTCACGTCGCGGACGGTCAGGACCCGCGACCGGATGCCGTCATGGGCGACGATCTCGAGTTCGCCGGCCAGCCACACGGTGCTGCCGTCGTCCTTGATGATCTCCTGCTGGATCTCCACCGAACCCCCACCGTCCGCCAGACGTTCGACGACGGGGTCACTGGTCAGTCGTGGTTCGCATCGTCCGAGGTCTTCCAGATGGACCCCCGACAACTCCGCGGGGGTGCGACCGAACAGCTTCGCGGCCAGCGGTGAGATGTCGTCGATGCAGTTGTCGTCGTCGAGCACGACGATGCCGGCCGAGGTGTGGGTCATGATGCGCTGCAACGACTCCGACACCCACGTGAGTTCTTCCTGCAACTCGACCTCGTCGGAGATGTTGCGGAACTCGACCATCACTACCGGCCCGTCCTCGCAGCGCACGAGAGTCGCGCGCGCATCGGTGAGGAATTCGGTGCCGTCCTTCGCGCGGTACTTCCACTGTTTGCGGCTCGACCCGTGGACCACCGCCGACTGGAGCCACGCCACACCGACCTCCCGGCGATACTGGCGTTCCTGCGCGCTCATGTGGTGAGCCTTGAGCGGCTTGAGCTCCTCGAGGGTGAAACCGAAGATGCGGCAGGCGGCCGGATTCGCCCACAGGATGTTCTTCGAACTCGCCTCGTGGATCAGGATCCCGGTACCGGTGTTGAGGATCATCTGCTCGAAATCCCGACGAGCGGGGAACATCGCCATCACCTCACCTTCGTCGAGTTCGACCTTCGTCCCCGCCACGATGCCACGCAGGTGAGGACACGCAAGTAAGGAATTGCTTACCCGCGACGCGGGAAATCCCGATACCGCGCCGGGTCCCGCGTCCATAGTGTCGGACTCGAGATCGAGAGTCGATTCCGAACGGAGACAATGATGACCGCGGAGAGCCTGACCGAACGGGTGTGTGCCGAACCGGCAGGGGCGGCGCGTGATGCAGCCTTCGATCATGCGCTCGACGTGCTCCGGGATCGTCGGGACGAGTTCAACTCGCAGCGGTACGTCCCCGGTGACTACATCGCGTTGCTGAAGCGCGCCGGCATGTACCGGGCGTCGACGCCGGCGGTGTTCGGGGGTGAGCCGATGGCGCCGTCCGATTTCATGTCGCTCGTCGAGCGCATCTCCGCTGTCGACCCCGCCACCGGGTGGGTGTCCAGCTTCGGATCGTCACTCGTGTACTTCGCCGCACTGCCCGCCGAGACGCAACGGAAGATCTACGCGCACGGACCCGACATCGCGTATGCGGGCGGACTGTTCCCGATGCAGGAGGCACAGAAGGTCGACGGCGGCTACCTGTGTACCGGGGTCTGGCAGTTCGCGAGCGGATGCCGCGGTGCCGACCTCATCGGCATCGGCCTGGCCGGCGGACCCGAGACCGGCGGCAAACCGCTGACGGCACTGGTCGATCCGGCCGACGTGGAGATCGTCGAGAACTGGGATGTCGCCGGTATGAAGGCGACGGGTTCACACGCGGTCCGCGCCGATCGCGTGTTCGTGCCGGAGGAGATGACCTTCGTGCGGGGCGGCGCGCCCCAGATCGACGAACCGCTGACCCGCTACCCGGCGCTGGCCTACGCCGCCCAGGTGCTGGCGGTGGTGACCCTCGGTGCGGCCCGGGGTGCACTCGACTATGCGATCGAGGTCGGTGCGGCGCGGACCTCGATCACCGGGGGAGCCAGCAAGGGAAACCGCCCGGCATACAAGAGCGGCCTCGCGGTCGCCGAGGCCGAATTGCGTTCGGCACGAGCGTTCTTCTACGACAGCACCGACCAGGTGTGGGCCAAGGCCGTCACCGGAGCGCACATCTCGACCGACGATCAAGCGTTGCTGCGGCTGAGTGCCACCCACGCGGCGCATGTCGGGCGCAGCGTGGTGCTGCAGGTCTTCGATCTCGCCGGGACCGGCGCCATCTACGAGACCCACCCGCTCCAGCGGTACCTGCAGGACGCCCTCGTACCCGCGCAGCACGCCATGTTGCAGACCAACACCTACGAGGCCGCCGGTGCCCTGCTCCTCGGCCTCGAGGCCGGAATCCCCAGCTTTCCCTGACACACCCGACATCAGCCCGGACATCACGACCGCCGACATCACCACCCGCAAGGAGTGCACCGCCCATGACCGACGAACCGTTGCGCACGCTGTTCTGCGTGGGGAACAACCAGAACTTCTTCGACCTGCCCAAGGCCGACATCGGTCCGGTGTGGGAGGCGACGATGGAATTCCTCTCCGGTCTCAAGAACCTCGACGGCGTCGAGATCATCGGGACCTTCGACGACGATGCCCACATGGTCGGGCCGTCCGAGGGCTGGCCGTGGACCTTCTACGTCCTCGCCGACGTCCGCGACCAGCCGACCGTCAAGGCGGCCTGCAACCTGTTGCGCACCACCATGGTCGGCGAATACGCCCTCTGGAAGTACTTCAAGGTCGAGGCGAGGATGGGCCGGGCTCTCACCATCCGCGACGACGTCGCCTCGTGAGCACCGCCTCCCGCGCGACAACCGATCCCGACCATCCCGACCACACGAAGGATTATCGATGACCACCATCGAGAGGCCGACCCGCGGCTTCGCGGACCTCGCCGAGAAAGACCGCGTCGCCGGTCAGCTCTACACCGATCCCGAGATCTTCGCCGAGGAGATGCGCAAGATCTTCTACCGCACCTGGGTGTGGGTCGCGCACGAGAGCGAGGTCCCCGAGGCAGGTTCGTTCAAGACGACGCAGGTCGGTGACCAACCGGTCATCGTGACCCGGGATCGCAAGGGCAACTTCAACACCCTGCTCAACAGGTGTCGGCATCGCGGTGCCACGGTCTGCGACCAGCGCAGCGGCAAGGCCAACGGGTTCACCTGCCCGTACCACAACTGGTCGTACACCCTCGACGGCCGGCTCCGCGGTATCCCGTACCCGGACGGGTACGAGGGCGTCGTCGAGAAGAACGACTTCCCGCTGCAGAAGTTGCGCACCGAGAGCTACCTCGGCATGATCTTCGCGACGTTCAACCACGAGATCGAGCCGCTCGAGGATCACCTCGGCGACGCCAAGATCTGGATGGAGCGATTCCTCAAGCAGTCCAACGGATTTCCCACCAAGGTGCTCGGCAGCCACAAATTCCGCTTCAAGGGCAACTGGAAGATCCAGCTCGAGAACACCACCGACGGTTACCACTTCCCGATGGTGCACAAGTCGTGGATGGCCTCCGTCGACGCCGAGACCGCGAACATGATGTCGTTCATGGACGATCCGGCCGCGCAGACGCATGCCCTCGGCAACGGGCACAGCGTCGCGATCATGGCGGCCGCGCACGCCGACCTCGACGTCGACGACGGCAGCGAGGAGATCCAGCCGCGGTTCCAGCACCTGGTCGACGAACTGGCCGAGGCGGGGGAGAGTCCCGAACGCATCCGTCGCTACATGCGTTCGATGCACGGTTGCGGGTTCAACCTCAACATGTTCCCGAACATCGCCATGTCGTCGTCGTTCTTCCGGGTGCTCATCCCGATCAGCGTCGACGTCACCGAGGTGTGGCACATGGCCATCGGTATGGAAGGCGGTCCGGAGAGCATCAACCGGGAACGCCTGCGCATCCACGAACACTTCCAGGGCCCCTTCGGGTTCGGTAGCCCCGACGACGCGGAGGGATGGGACCGGGTGCAGATCGGCGCCGGGGGCAACCCGAACATGCCGATCCTGGTCAACCGCGGGGAGAACCGCGAGTTCACGACCGAAGAGGGCTGGCCCACTTCGCATGTCACCGACGAAACCGGGATGCGCGAGTCCTACGGCATGTGGAAGAGGATGATGAGCGATGACTGAGCTGCACACCTTCAACGACCCGCGTGTCCTGCGCGCTATCGCGCTCGTGTGGAAGGAGGCCGAACTCCTCGACGCCAAGGACTATCCGGCGTGGGAGGCCCTCTACACCGACGACGCGCATTACGTCATCCCGATCGATCCCGACACCGACGACTTCGACTCGTCGCTGAACATGGTGTACGACGACAAGCGGATGCGGCGGCTGCGCGTCGAGCGGATGATGCAGGGGTACGCACCGTCGGCGGTGGCCGCGGCTCGTACGGTTCGAGTCATCTCGCGCTTCACGGTGTCCGACGTGAGCGAGGACACCGTCATCCTGCGCTCGGCGCAGATCCTCAACGCGTTCAAGCGCGATGCCTTCTCCACGATCGGTGCCGAGCTCACCCACACCATCTCACTCGGACCGGACGGGAACGACCGGATCAGCCTGAAGGTGGCCCGCCTCATCGACAGCGAGGACGCGGTCAGCGCCTCGGGATACCTCGTGTGAACGGGGGCGTGGACATGAGCTCGACCACCAAGGGGATCGCGGTCGTCACCGGCGCCGCCGGCGGGATGGGTTCCTTCATCGCCCGCCGGCTCCATCGAGACGGACATCGCGTCCTGCTCACCGACATCGCCCTCGACCCGGCCCGACGGATCGCCGAAGAACTCTCGCCCGACGGGTCGACCGCTCAGGCGGCGGTCCTCGACGTCGCGCACCGGCAGAACTTCGTCGACGCGCTGGCACATGTGCAGTCGGTGTGGGGCACTCCCACGATCGTCGTCAACAACGCCGCGCTGACCCAGGCGGCCGATCTCATGAGCATCGACGAGCCGGATTTCACGCGGGTGCTGAACACCAACGTCAACAGCATCTTCTTCGGCTGCCAGGTGTTCGGTGCCGCAATGGCCGACGAGGGTTTCGGCCGCATCGTCAACATGGCCTCGCTGGCCGGTCAGAACGGCGGCACCGCCACCGGCGCGCACTACGCCACGTCGAAGGGCGCGATCCTGACGGTCACCAAGATCTTCGCGAAAGAGCTTGCGCCGAAGGGGGTCACGGTCAACGCGATCGCGCCGGGACCCCATGACCTGCCCGTCGTGAAGGCGACCGTTCCGCCGGACAGACTCGACGCCGTGATCGCCGGCATCCCCGTCGGCAAGCTGGGCAGCCCCGACTTCATCGGGGACATGGTCGGCCTGCTGACCGCCGAGAACGCCTTCTTCGTCACGGGTGCGTGCTGGGACGTCAACGGCGGGCTCTTCGTCCGCTGATCGCACCTGTAGAACCATCTGCCATCACCAGGAGTACACATGGCCCTCACCGACGTCGTCGTGTCCGCGATCGTCCAGGAGACCCCGAGCATCAAGACCTTCTACCTGTCGAGGCCCGACGGCTCGACGATGGGGGAGTACACGCCGGGTGCGCACATCGACGTCGTCGGGCCGACCGCCATCACCCGGCAGTACTCGCTCTGTAGCCGCCCCGACGGCCGGGAGTCGTTCGCCGTGGCGGTCAAGCGTGAGGACCAGTCCCGGGGCGGGTCGGCGGCACTGCACGAGCTGCGGGTCGGCGACCGGCTGCAGATCAGCGAGCCGCGGAATCTGCTCGGGATCGACCCCGCGGCAACGCATCACGTCCTGGTGGCCGCCGGGATCGGGATCACCCCGATGCTGAGCATGGCGCGCCACATGGACGTGCACGGCATCAGCTTCGAGCTGCACTACTTCGCCCGCACCGCCGAGGACGCGGCGTTCCTGCCGCTGCTGCGCGAGCGCTGCCCGGAGAAGCTGCACGCCCACGTCGGCGTGGGCCGCGAGGCCCACGGAGCGATCCTGACCACCGCCCTGGAATCGGCACCGCAGCAGTCGCACGTCTACGTCTGCGGCCCGGACGGCTTCATGACCAAGGTCCGGGAACTCGCCGAACGTTTCGTCCCGGCCGACGCGGTCCACTTCGAGAACTTCCACGCCACGGACCAGCCCGACGCGTCGGAGAACACCGCTTTCGACGTCGAACTCGACGGACAGACGTATCACGTGCCGGCCGATCGGAGCATCGTCGAGGTCCTCGAGGAGAACGGTTGCGACGTCGACACCTCCTGTCAGGAGGGCATCTGCGGCACCTGCATCATGCAGGTCCTCGCCGGCGAACCCGAGCACCGCGACAACGTGCTGACCAAGGCGGAGCGAGAGTCCGGAGAGGTGATCGCCGTGTGCGTCTCGCGGACCTCCGGCGAGAAGATCGTGCTCGACTACTACTGAACCGAGCGCCGGGGGCGGATCTCAGGAGTTGGTCGGCACCTCGACATCGAAGCGGAGGATGTCCCGCACGAGCGTGCTGATGCTGTCGGCGTCGGTCTTGCTCTTGATCCGCGCACGGTGCACGTCCACCGTCTTCACGCTCATCTCGAGCCGGCGTGCGATGTTCTGGCTCGGCAACCCCTCGACCACCAGCGCGAGGATCTCGCGCTCACGGGGCGTGAGGAGAGCGACCTTCGACTCCACCGACCGCTTCTGCTCGTGGGTGCGAAAGCGCTCGACGGCCTTCTCCATACCCGCCTGGACGGCGTCGAGCAGTCGCTGGGGGTCGTAGGGCTTCTCCAGGAAGTCCATCGCGCCGGCCTGCAGCGTGGACACCGACATCCGGATGTCGCCGTGCGCGGAGACGAAGATGATGGCGACGTGCGGTGCGAACTCGTTGAGCTTCTCCTGCAACCGCGGACCGCTCATCGTCGGCATACGCACATCGAGCACGATGCACGCGGGCGCGTCCCCGGAGTACTGCGCGAGGAAGTCGTCGGCGCTGTGGCAGATCCGCGGCGAGATCCCGATGCTGCCGAGTAGCCAGTCGACCGATTCGCACAGCTCCGGGTCGTCGTCGACCACGTACACCGTCGCGGTCACACCCACGCCGCGTCCGCCGTCCAGTAGTTCATGCCGACGGCACTGACCTGATGCCGCCACTCCGAGGTCCGGTTCAGCCAGGGCTCCTCGCGCCGGACAGACTCGTCGGCGGCCTCCGGACCATCGGCTTCGACGGTCCAGTGCACCCAGTTGACCTCGCGGCCGTGCTCGTCGTGCACAAACAGGTCGACGTGATGCCAGCCGTAGTTGAAGGTGTCCTCGTAGCACGTGAGGAACATCCGGTGATGCGTCTCCGGACGGGGCTTGATCGTCATGGCAGATCTTCTCTCTTCCAACCGGACTCAGGCCGGAACGACCGGATGCGACCGGAGCTCGGTCTCGAGCACGGCGGCGACCTCGAACAGCGCCGACTCCCGCCCGGGCAGACCGATCACCTGCAGCCCGAGGGGCATCCCGGCGTCGGTGGTCGCACCGGGCACGACGACGACCGGACACCCGAGGAGTTGCCACGGGCGGCTCAGCACCGGCGACCCGGTTGCCGCGAGACCGTGCGGTGCGGGACCGGGTGCGGCGGGACCGACGATCACGGTGTGGTCGCCCAGCGCCTCGGCGAGTAGATCACGAGAGCGGTCGCGGCGGATGAGGGCGGCCGCATGATCGGTGACGCTGATCGCGCGGCCCGCTTCGACGAGTGCGCGCAGTTCCGGGCCGAATGCGTTCGCGTGTTCCCGGAAAGCGTCGTCCAGCGTGCCGGCCGCCTCATGGGACATGACCGTCACGTGGTCGTCGGCCAGGGTGCGCACGTGATCGTCGTACTCGAGAGCCCGGGTCTCGACGCCGGCTCCGTCGAGCAGTTCCGGCAACCGGTTGATCAACCCCGTCATCGCCTCGTCGATCGGATGCAGGTCGCTGCCGCCCCACACCACCACGGTCCGGACGGTGGAACGTCCGGGGACGATCGGCGAGCGTCCGGAGAAGGCGGAGTACACGTACTGCAGGTCGGCGATGTCCCGGGTGAGTATTCCCAGCGAGTCCAGCGACTCGCTGAGCCCGGTGACCCCGGACAGGTCCGTCGAGCCGTGCGCGAGGACCATGCCCGCCGCACCGCAGTAGGCGGCCGGCCGCGTCAGCGAACCCGCGGTCTGCGTACCGAGCGCCACCGGGATGACACCGGCCCCGACGGCGGCAGCCGATCCGCTCGACGACCCGCCCGGCGTGTGCTCGTGATGGTGCGGATTACGCGTGGGTCCGGGCGAGAAGTAGCCGAACTCGGTCGTGACCGTCTTGCCCTGGACCACCGCCCCGAGGTCGCGAAAGCGACTGACACAGGGTGCATCCGAGGATGCCGGTGACGAGGACGTGATGGGGGAACCGGCCCGGGTCGGCAGCCCGGAGACGTCGATGAGGTCTTTGACGCCGAGCGAGACGCCGCGCAGGGGTCGACGGCCGGGCATCGCGTCCTGCCGGCGTGCGTCGTCGACGACGGTCGGGGACAGCTCGACCCAGGCGTGCAGTTCGGTGTCGGTGCGGATGATCTCCTCACGAACCTGTTGCGCGAGAACCTCCGCCGACACGACCTTCTCGTGCACCGCGGTCGCCTGCTCGCTGATGGGGTGTTTCCAGTAGGCCGAGCTCACCGTTCCTCCTTCGCGTTCTGGCACCAGTCTGCCCTGTCGCGCATCGCGGCGACAGTAAAGATTTCCCTCGTATCGCCGTAGGCACGGGTGGCCATAACTTCAGTGTCAGCCCTCGAAATCCAGGCGTCATCTCAGCCCGCCAGCCCAAGGAAACGCAATGACCATCAGAGAATCCGCGGTGACGACGCCGTCGTCGACGCCGGCCGCCCCCGAACGGCGAATCGACCTCAGCCGCATGTCGAGAAGGGCATGGGTCGTCACCGGCATGCTCGTGCTGTTCCAGATCATCGCCTTCGCCGACAAGGCGGTGCTCGGTCTGGTCTCGGCCGACGCCATGCCCGAACTCGGTTTGACCCCAACCGAATTCGGATTCATCGGCAGTGCCTTCTTCTTCCTGTACGCGATCGTCTCGGTCATCACCGGATTCCTGGCATCGAAGATCTCGGTGAAGTGGATCCTGTTCGCGATGGGCGTCACCTGGGCGGTCCTGCAGTTCCCGATGCTTCTCGGCGGCGGTGCGGCGGTTCTCCTGGTGACCCGGATTGTGCTCGGCGGTGCCGAGGGCCCGGCCACCGCGATGTCGCTCACCTCCGCACACACCTGGTTCTCGCCGACGCGACGCGCGCTGCCGTCGAACCTCATCGCCGCCGGATCCACCCTGGGTCCGGTCTTCGCGGCACCGCTGCTGGCCTGGGTCATCGCCGTGTGGGGTTGGCGCTGGGCGTTCGGTGTGCTCGGCATCATCGGCCTGGTGTGGGTGATCGCCTGGTTCGCGATCGGTGCCGACGGTCCCTACCGGCCCAAGAAGGCAGCGTCGCCGGACGAGACGGCGGCCGACGCCGGCGAGCTGGTGACCGGTACCAAGGAGGTGGCGACCTCCGCGGTCGACGAGCAGAAGCCGGTCGTGATCTGGCGTGCGCTGCTGAGTCTGGCATTCTTGTCCGCCGTGATCGGCGGGGCGTCGAACTTCTGGGTGCAGGGCTTCCTGACGACCTGGCTGCCCCAGTACCTGGGCACCGTCGTCGGGCTCTCGCTCGGCGAGGTCGGTGCGATGACGACCGTGCCGTGGGTGGTCGGAGCCCTCGTCCTGCTCGGACTGGGCGCGCTCGGGCACCGGATGATGCATCGGGGGAGTTCGGCCCATCTGGCGATCGCCGTTCCGTTCGGGTGTGCCGCGGTGCTGGCCGGATTGTGCTTCATCGCGATCCAGGCGACGTCGGGGATCGCCGCGGTGGCACTGCTGTGCCTGGCCGGCGGATGCAGTCTGGCGTTCCCGATGACCGCCACGGCGATCGGCTACGCGGTCGGCGCCCGGCAGCGGCCCATCCTGATGGCGACCCTCGGCGGTGTGGCGTCGTTCGGCGCGGTCATCTCGCCGATTCTCGTCGGATGGCTCATGACCGACGCCGGATACGTGTCGCCGCCGAAGGGCGAGAAGCCCAGCGCGGAGATGGCCGGGAACATGGCCGACGGCGTGCACCAGGCCTTCACCATCACCGGAATCGTCCTCCTCGTCGGCGGCGCGCTCTGTATCGCCTTCCTCCGCCCAGAACGACTCGGTGCCACTTTGCAGAAGCGCTACGTCAAGGTGCCGGCCGAGGCCCCCGCCGCCTGACCCCTGCCCGACGACCCGACACAGGAGAAGTCATGTCCGACAACGTACTCAGTGCCATCGACCCAGGCATCTTCCGAAATGTGATGGGGCACTATCCGACCGGTGTGGTGGTGGTGACCGGACGTGGAGACGACGGATCGGTGCTGGCCATGGTCGTCGGAACCTTCAGCTCGGTGTCGATGGACCCGCCGCTGGTGTCCTTCATGCCGATGAAGACCTCGCGCACCTTCGAGAAGATGCGCGGATGCGAGTCGCTGTGCATCAACATTCTCGGGGGTGAGCAGGAAGACGTCGTCCTCACGATCGCGCAGCGGTGGGAGAACAAGCTCGACGGCATCGACTGGTTCCCGTCACCGTCGGGGGACCCGGTCCTGGCCGACTCGGTGGCCTGGATCGACACCCGCATCCGGAACGTCGTCGAGGCAGGCGATCACTGGATCGCGCTGTGCGAGGTGCGGGATCTGGCAGTGACCAACCCCGTGTCTCCGCTGATCTTCTTCCAGGGCGGCTATGGCAGTTTCGTGTCGACGTCGCTGATGGCCCGGATGGACCACGAGATCCTGCCGACGATCCACGCCGCGCACGCGGCGCGCCCCCAGGTCGAGGCGCTGGCCACGTCCGCGCGGTGCGAGGTGTCCGTGCTCACCGCCGTCAGTCGCGACGAGATGGCGGTGGTCCTGTCGGCCACCGCGCCGGGCGTCGACCGCGAGGAGGGCCTGGCCTACCGCATCCCGATGGTGCCGCCGATCGGCGACACGTACGTGTTCGACCAGGACGGCGACACCCGCGAGAGGTGGCTGGCCAAACTGCGAGACGCCGACGACGAGGTGCGACAGGTGCATCGCGACCGGCTCGACTTCGTACGGCAGCACGGATATCTCGTGTCCTTCCTGCCCGATGCGGGCTCGACCGCGTACGAGGAGATGCGGGCGGCGACGAAATCCTATGAGCGGGGCCGGTTGACGCCGTCACAGGAACGCGAGATCTGCGAATCCATCGGGAAGACGCCGATCGACTACCGCCTGCGCGACGTGCGAAGCGATCAGACCTACGACGTCGGTTCCATCGTGTTGCCGATCCGGGACGCACGCGGCGGTTACTCGATGACGCTTCGGTTGTCACAGCTGCCACTTGGCGTGACCGGAGCCCAGGTGCAGGCGTGGATCGAGCAGGCCCGCGCGGTGGTGGAGGTGCTCGGGCGATGACCGATGTGCAGGTCGACGCCAGGATCGCCACCCTGGTGGCCCGCATCGAGACGCTGGAGGCCGAAGCCGACATCCGACGTATTCAGGCTCGGTACATGTTCCTGTGTGACACCCCGTGTCCCGAGCCCGGTGTCGCCGACGACGCCGAGCGCATCGAGCTCATCCTCGACCTCTACACCGACGACGCGGTGTGGGAGGGCGTCGGCGAGTACTACGACGGTCAGTTCGGGCGCGCGGAGGGCAAGCAGGCGATCCGCGAACATTTCCAGCGCTTCTGGGGTGAGAAGCGTGACCCCGCACTGTTGCTCAACGCGCACTACCTCACCTCGGAGCAGATCCACGTCGACGGCGAGGATGCGGAGGGGCAGTGGATCCACATGCAGCCCTGGCTGTTCGGAGACGGAACGGCGCTGTTGCGGTCGAGTCGACTGAACAACGCGTTCCGTAGAAGCGACGGGCGCTGGCGGATCACCCGCACGCGTACCGAGAACGTCTTCATCGCACCGCTGCCGACGGGATTCGCGGAGAGCTACCCGTCGGCGTCGGTGTTGATGGGCTGAGGCGTACGGGGATGGGCGTACGGGGGATGCCACGGCAACCGGTGCGCGTGTTCACGCGCACCGGTTGACCCCGGTCCGTCCCTAGAAGGGTGGCGGGTTGGCGTCGTTCCAGCGCTTCTCGGCGCGCTGTTGGCGTCGGAAGTCGTTGGTGCGCAACGTGTCCAGTGTGTCCCGTGCCGGGTGGTCGGGAGGCCGGCCGGGAGCGAGCCGGTTGAACAGGTCGCGTCCGTTGTAGGCGTTGCCGACGAACATGTGGCCGGTGGGTGTGGTGAACCACGCGGTGAGGAACTCGTCCTGGTGGTCCTGCCAGCTGGTGAAGGTCTTGATCCGGTGGTGAAACCGGCACAGCGGTTTGAGGTTGCGCGCTTCGGTGCGGCCACCGCGACGTGGGTCGGTGTGGTCGAACGGGTCGGTGTGGTCGAGGTCGATCTGCCACACCGGGGCGTTGCAGCCCGGGAAGGTGCAGCACAACTCGCCCGCACGCACCAGCGCCTGGAGTTTTCTCGACGGTGCGTACCGTGTCGTCGACGGGTCCGCGTCGGGTACTGGGGCCGCGTCGGCTGCAGTGGATGCGGGCTGGATGTAGGTGCGTCGGGCTTCGCCGAGCAGTTGCCGTGCGGTGTCGGCGTCGATGATGCCGTGCCGGTCGAGGAACGCAGGGTCGTCGTCGAGGCCGATCAGCGTCGACAGGTTCACCACGATGTGGAAGGTCGCGCGCGGCGCGTGCGGCGGCGACGACGAAGCGGCCGGCTCGTGCGGCGCGGCGACGATCGCGTCGACGGCTGGTGCGTCGGCGGGAGTGTCGGTGTCGCCCCTGGTTTCGTCGAGCTCCTGTCCCGCAGTGGTGTCGGGTTCGGCTGCGGCAGCGTCGCAGTCAGCGCAGTGGCATGTCAGGGCGACTTCGCCGCGGGCGAGTGCTTTGAGGGCGTCGGCACGTCGCATCGGCAGGGTCCGTGGGTCACCGGCGTGGACGGCGGTGGCCATCGCCGACAGGCGGGCGTCGAACTCGGCGGCGTCGGCGTCGGGCAAGGTACCCGAGATCCGGGATTGGCCGGGGGTGAACCGATCGGGGGTGATGGTCACGTTGCGGTCGGCGGTCACCCGCTCTTTGCGTCGCCGGAGCGCATCGGGTGCCCACGCGGCGACGATGGCGTCGACCATGGCGGTGAACCGTGCTGTGGACATGGGTGCGCGGGCGAAGATCGCCTCGGCGAGGTGGGCGTCGACGGTCTGCATCTCGTCGGCGTCGGTGATCAGGTCGGTGCGTTTGAGTGCGATGAGGAAGCGGCGCTTGTCGATTCGCCCGCAGGCCAGGGCGTGTCCGGTGAAGGACAGTCGGTAGCGCAGGGCGTCACCGGCCATGATGAGGTCTTTCGCCTCGGCCGGGGTCACTGTGAGGGTGGCGCCGACTTCGGCGATGGCCTGCTCGAGCCCGTCGGGCCCGAACTGTTCGTAGGGGTCCTCACCGGCGGCCACCCGCGCCGACAACGCGTCGAAGGCTTCGAGGGAGTCGAGTTCACCGCTGTGCACCTCGGCGCGCCGCTGCGCGTAGTCCATCGCACGTTCGTCGTGAATGAGGCTGGCCACGGTCATCATCCGATGCGCCGCCGACGCAGCCAGTCCCGCACAGTGATTCAGGACCTCGACGAGTTCGGCGGCAGAAAGCTCATTGTCGGCGCGCAGGCGCGGTTCGACGGAATCGCATGATGCATCCACCGATGTGGTGGATTCCGCCCCCGCCCCCGATGACATACCTCCACTTTACTCGAATATACGTTCGAATCAAGAGTGAATGTGTTTCGCTGGGAGCTGTCATTTCGCAGGACATCGGTGACAGTTCTGCATCAAGACATCGGGCACCTTACAAGGAACGTTGGTGGTGACACTTCTTCGTCACTGCTCGGTGTCTGCATCGACTCGACTCGTGGTCATCTGGCGGCGAGACTATCCAGGGACCGAGGACGCCATCACTGTTCCGTCAGTGGAATCGGTCGTTGATTGCAGTCACGATTTGATCTGGTGCGTCCTCGGCGACGAAGTGTCCTGCATGGTGCGCTTCGATGACTTTGACATCGTCGAACGCATCGCGGATTCGGGGCAGGCATGTCTTTGGACGAAATACCATGTCGCTCATGCCCCAAATGGCAACCGTCGGTCTACTGCCGAGGAATGATGGAACGTCGCTAGCGAGCTGTTTCAATAACGGTGCTGCCGTGCGGATCTGTTTAGGCATAGCTGCAAGCCCTTGTCGCGCGGCCGCGCTGGGCTGCACCCGCCGATAGTGCTCGGCCTCCGCTGCAGTGAGCGTGGGGCCGGCGCTACCGAGGAGAAACTTCTCCACGAGCAGGTTCTGCTCTATGATTCGGCGCTGCATCGGGCGGCTACTCATGAGCACACTGAACGCGCGGTTGGCCAATGGCGTGATTGGCCAGAAAGCGGTGTTGCTCACAACGACGCCCCGGACGCGGTCAGCTCTTTCGACTGCTGCGCCGAGCCCGATGGGTCCGCCCCAGTCCTGGCCCGCCACAACAAAATCCTCCAGGCGCAGGTGATCGATCAGCTCGCCGACAACCCCGGTGAGTTCGGAGATGGTGTACCCGTATCCGACTGGTCGCTCAGACATACCGAATCCTGGATAGTCAACAGCGATGCAGCGGAAGCGATCGCGAAGATCCTTGATGACGTGCCGATACAGGAAGCTCCATGTCGGCGAACCATGACAAAACACGATTGGCGGCCCCGCGCCTTCGTCGATGTAATGCACCCGGCCCGCTGAAGAGTCGAACCACCGAGACTGGAACGGATATAGGACAGGGTCCGGAGTGAAGTTGAAGATCATCGATCGCCCTCCAAAACTTGCTACAGCTGTAGTGTTTCTTGGTGTGACTCTACACCTGTAGCATTAGGTGTCATGTCGGCACGCAGCGAAAAGAGGCGCGAGCTGATCGCCGACGCGGGGATCAGTATTGTTGCCCGCGACGGAGTCCGAGCTCTGACGCATAGAGCTGTCGATCACGAAGCTCATCTCCCGCAGGGGTCGACGTCCTATCACGCTTCGACCAGGCCCGCTCTCATCGAGCTAATCGTTAATACGCTGGCCAGCCGAACACAGTCCGAGACAGACGAACTCTCCGCCACCGTAGAGGAGCAGATCAGGCTGCGCCGCCGTCTTACCGTCGACGACCTCGCTGGGTTGATTGCTGGCATGGTCGACACCCTCGCAACCCGGCGAAAGGAGATGCGAGTGCGCTACGCACTACTTCTCGAAGTCGGCGACGCACCGCACCTTCGAGATCGGTTGACTACGGCATCGAACGTGCACGCCTCCACACAGGAGATCGTGGCATCTTTGCTGACCGCCGCGGACATTTCGAACAGAGGCGATATCGGCGAAGAGCTGATCGCACTGACCGACAGCCTCGTCTTTCATCGAACCGTGATCGGGTCATCCCACCAAGCTGCGCAATCGATCCTCACCACATACCTCCGAGGCATCGCTCTGGCGAACAATCCCGGCCGCGAGGATGAACCGAACTGACCCCGGCTTACCCGAAGGCGAAAGCAAAGAGGGGCTCCCCATCGAACCACCACCGTGGTCCCCGTTCAGGCTGCCGATACTCGACGCTCGGGCGGTGGCTGTTAATGAACCCCTTGGTCCTAAGGTGCGTCTGGCGATCTCGCAGTGGCCTGATGATGCACCGCGCGGAGCGGTCTCCACGTTCTGCGTCGAGCACCGTATTCCCCGGAAGTCGTTCTACGAGTTGCGGAGACGCGCCAAAGAAGAGGGGCCGGCCGGTGCTGGAACCCCGACCTCGCCGGCCGAAGTCGAGCCCGTCAGCGCTGAGTGATGAGGTCAAAGCCCAGGCGGTGGCCGTGCGTGCCGCCCTGGAAGCCTCCGGTCTGGACCACGGGCCGATCAGCGTGCACGACAAGATGCACAACGCGGGCTATTTGTATTGCGCCATCTGGATCAACGGGCAGATCGCTGAGCGCGACGAAGACCGCTCAGAGTACGGCGCCTGGGCCATGTGCTGACCCTGCGAGACTCAGCCGATCCCGCGCGAGAACGGTTGCTCGACAGCCAGATCGAGCGCACCATCCGCGAATCGCGACACCGGCCCGATCGCGGCGTCGAGCGCCTCGCCGTAGCCGTCACGTGCCTCGCCCCAGAGCCGACCGGCCGAACCGTGCGGCGTGACCCCGATCAGCGCGATGAGCTCCCCGGTGGTCGGGATGCAGATCGCCCAGACGAATCGGGTCTCGGACTCCCAATCACGCTCTGCCGCGGCGACGTACGCGGTGGGGTCGTCGACCTGGAGAAGAGACAACGCCGGGACGTCGGTGATCCGCTCGTCCGCACGAAGCGCACGCAGATACCACGTCCCGGCGTTGATCTCGACTGGTTGCACAGTCGCGAACTCCGGAGAACTACTTCAGCTCGAGCAGTACCGTGCCCTGGGTGACCGCGGCGCCGGCCTCGATGGTGAGGCCGGTGACGACGCCGTCCTTGTGGGCGGTGACCGGGTTTTCCATCTTCATGGCCTCGAGCACGACGACCAGATCGCCGGCGGCGACTTCCTGGCCCTCTTCGACGGCGACCTTGACGACGGTGCCCTGCATGGGAGCGGCCACGGCGTCACCGGAGACGGCTGCGCCGCCACCCTTCTTGCGCGACCGTGCCTTCGGCTTCTTGCGGACGACGCCGTTGGCCGATCCGCCACCGCCGCCGAGCGCGAGATCGCCGGGCAGCGACACCTCGACGCGACGGCCGCCGACCTCGACGACGACGTTCTGCCGCGGCGCGGCCTCGTCCTCTTCGATGGGCTCGCCACCGGTGTACGGCTCGATCGGGTTCTCCCAATCGGTCTCGATCCACTTGGTGTAGACGTCGAACTTCTCGCCGTCGCCGATGAAGGCGGGGTTGGAGACGATGTGCCGATGGAACGGGATGACCGTTGCCAGGCCCTCGACCTGGAACTCGGCGAGTGCGCGCCGCGAACGTTCGAGAGCCTGCTCGCGGGTCTCGCCGGTGACGATCAGCTTGGCCAGCATCGAGTCGAACTGTCCGCCGATGACGTCGCCCTCGACGACACCGGAGTCGACGCGCACGCCGGGGCCGGTCGGCTCCTTGTAGACCGAGATCGGTCCGGGGGCGGGCAGGAAGTTGCGGCCCGCGTCCTCGCCGTTGATCCGGAACTCGAAGGCGTGACCGCGCGGCGTCGGGTCCTCGGTGAACTCCAGCTTCTCGCCGTTGGCGATGCGGAACTGCTGACGCACGAGGTCGATGCCCGCGGTCTCCTCGGTGACCGGGTGCTCGACCTGCAGGCGGGTGTTGACCTCGAGGAACGAGACCAGTCCGTCGCTGCCGACCAGGAACTCGACGGTGCCGGCGCCGTAGTAACCGGCCTCGCGGCAGATGGCCTTGGCCGACTCGTGGATCTTGGTGCGCTGCTCGGCGGTGAGGAACGGCGCGGGCGCCTCCTCGACCAGCTTCTGGAAGCGACGCTGCAGCGAGCAGTCGCGAGTGCCGGCGACGATGACGTTGCCGTGCTGGTCGGCGATGACCTGGGCCTCCACGTGGCGCGCCTTGTCCAGGTAGCGCTCGACGAAGCACTCGCCGCGACCGAACGCCGCAACGGCCTCGCGGGTGGCCGACTCGAACAGGTGCGGGATCTCCTCGATGGTGTACGCGACCTTCATGCCGCGTCCGCCGCCGCCGAATGCCGCCTTGATGGCGACCGGCACGCCGTGCTCCTTGGCGAACGCGACGACCTCGTCGGCATTCTTCACCGGGTCCTTGGTGCCAGGGGCCATCGGGGCGTCGGCCTTGAGTGCGATGTGACGCGCGGTGACCTTGTCGCCCAGGTCGCGGATCGACTGCGGTGACGGGCCGATCCAGATGAGCCCGGCGTCGATGACGGCCTGCGCGAAGTCGCCGTTCTCCGACAGGAAGCCGTAGCCGGGATGGATCGCGTCCGCACCGGACTTCTTGGCTGCGTCGAGGATCTTGTCGAAGACCAGGTACGACTCCGCCGAGGTCTGCCCGCCCAGTGCGAAAGCCTCGTCGGCGAGCTTGACGAACAGCGCGTTCGCGTCGGGCTCGGCGTAGACGGCGACGCTCGCGATGCCTGCATCCCGGGCGGCGCGGATCACGCGGACAGCGATCTCGCCGCGGTTGGCGATGAGGACCTTGCTGATTGCGGACGGGGTGTTCGCAGAGGTACTGGGCACTTGTTCTCCTGGGCCTTACTCGTACTCGGTGCTCACGACGCGGTAGCGCACGCGACACGGTTGTCGGACGTCGGTCAAGTCTGGTGGTACGCCGTCACCGGCCGGGATGCGGACGGCGAGGGCGCTGCGACACCTTCGAGGTGCAGGTGTCGCGACCTTCCGGGCAATACCCTAGCCCACCGAGCAATCGTTCGGTGGAGCCCTGGGTCACAACGCCGGAGAGAATGTGCTCGCATCACCGAGGCTGCGGATCAGTTGGGCGAAACCGTGCAGGTAGGCATGGACAGGACCAGCGGAAGCGTCGATGTCGGGAGGGGGATCGCGTTGGTCGCCCGGGTCGGTAAATGTGATGATTCCCTCATGTTGGGCCTCCAGCACGTTCCCGGACGGCGGGTGCGCGGCAGCCGTGCTGCCCGCCAGGACGCCCCGGTCGGGGACGTCGGTCGCCGAGGATTCGACGCCCAGATCGTGCAGCGGCGACTCCCAGGGGAATCGGGCGGAGTACCGCAGCCCCGACGGCGTTCGGTTGATCCAGATGTACACCTCGTCGGGCGAGTAGCTGTGACTTCGGATCACTTTCGCGCGCCCCGCGTCGGCGGCACCCGCCCCCGGTGCGTAGCGGGTGTCGATGAACGAGATCACGAAGCGGGGGCCACCCTCGTGACCGATCAGGTCCGCCACCCGTAGGAAGGGCAGCGAGGCGCCCTGGCGTCCGCGTTTGAGCGCGGCGGTCGACCGGGCGACGGTCTGATCGAACGTCGGTGAGTCGGACATGTCCACACAGAACGGGGCGACCCCCACGAACCAGCCGAGTGAGGTCAGCCAGCGGGCATCGTCGCGGGTGTGCCGCGGCAGCACACAGCGGAACTCCCGATCACCGGTCAGCTCGTGGTGGACCACCGCGAAGGCCGCGAGCACCCCGGCGGTCAGTGTCCCGCCGGCCTCGGAGCAGATCGCGGTGAACCGATTGGCCGTCGCGTCGTCGGCGATCACACCCCACAGCGACTCCTGAGGCTGCGAGGCGTCGTCGACGGGATCGTCGGCGGTCGGCGCCGTGGGCGCGGTCGTGTGCAGACCGGGCATGTCCCCGTTCCCGGCAGCCAGGAACTCCGACCACAGGCCGACGGCCGGGTGGTCGCTGCCGGTCTGGTCGGCGTCCCGGCGTTCCTCGGCGCTGAAGTCGACATAGCTGCCGACCTCGGGCAGGTTCGCGCCGCGGTGCTCTCGTGCCGCCCGGTACATCGACACCAGCTCCTGCTGCGCCATGATCAACGAGTACCCGTCCACCAACGAGTGGTCGGCGGCGAAGAGCAGGGTGAACGACCGTTCGCGACCGACCGTCGCGAACCGATACGCCGGCCAGTGCAGCGGCGCGGTCGCACGATCGAACGACCCCGCCAGCTGCTCGACGAGGGGACCGGATTCGGAGTACCAGCCGACTCGGCCCATCTTGAGTTTCACCGTGCCGGGCGCGGTGGTGAGTCGCTGCAGACCGGATCCCTTGATCACCACGTGACTCCGCAGCACCTCGTGCCGGTCGATCCACTGGGTCAGCACCGACCGGATCGCCGGGATCGACAGCGGCTCGTCGAACTCGATGCTCAGCCCGAGCCACGCCTCGCGTCCACCCTCGCGACGGGTGCGGACCCGGTAGTCGAACGCGGAGCGGAGATGCTGCTCGTGGTTGTGTGAGGTCAGACGAGCGTCGTAGTCCCAGTTGCCCAGCCCGCCCGGCACATACGGCGTCCACTCGACGAGACCGCCGGGAGCGATGGGTTCGTCGCGGATCTGGATGAACTTCATGCCCCGGACAGGTCGGGGACCTGGGCGCGCACCTGGGCCTTGATCCGGCCCAGCATGCCCGCCATACCTCTCAGACGCAGCGGACTCACCGCGCTCCCGAGTCCGAGGTCGTAGTAGAAATCCGATGGCACGTCGAGGATCTCGCGCGCTGACGCGGTGTCGAGCCCCTGGTGCAGGATCGCCGCGAAACCGCGCGTCGTCGGCGCCTCGCGCGGAGCGCTGAAGTACAACCGCACCGACGACGGGTCGCCGGCGTCGACCGACAGGAACACCGGGGACTGGCACTCGGGTACCGGTTCCATCGCATCCTGCTCGAGATGCGCCGGCAGGTCCGGCAATTCGCCGGCGAACTCGAGCAGGAGCGTGATCTTGTCGGAATCGCCGAGGGCGCCGAAGTCGTCGACGATCTCGGCCAGGGCTGGGGGCAGACTCATCGTGCGGTCGGGCTCACTCGGTGCCGGGGACGGCGCCCGGCTCGTCGCCGACGGCGATCGGGACCCGCACGGCGTTGCCCCACTCGGTCCACGAGCCGTCGTAGTTGCGGACCGCGGTGTGTCCCAGCAGGTGTGTCAGCACGAACCAGGTGTGGCTCGACCGTTCGCCGATGCGGCAGTAGGCGATCGTGGGTGTCTGCGGATCGAGATCCGCATAGATCTCGTCGAGTTCGGCCCGACTGCGGAAGCGGCCGTCGGGCGCCGCGGACTTCGCCCACGGGATCGAGATGGCGGTGGGGATGTGCCCGCCGCGCAACGCGCCCTCCTCCGGGTAGTCCGGCATGTGGGTGCGCTCGCCGGTGTACTCCTGCGGCGAGCGGACGTCGACCAGCGGTTCGGTGCCCAGAGCCTCCAGGACCTGGGGTGCGAACGCGCGGATCTTGGCGTCGTCGCGCTCGACGACCGGGTAGTCCGACCGGGGGTAGTCGGGGACGTCGAAGGAGGTGTCGCGGTCCTCGGCCATCCAGGCATCGCGCCCGCCGTCGAGGAGGCGCACGTCCTCGTGACCGAACAAGGTGAACACCCACAGCGCGTAGGCGGCCCACCAGTTGCTCTTGTCGCCGTAGATGACGACGGTGTCGTCCCGCTCGATTCCCTTGCTGCGCATCAACTCCGCGAACTGCTCGCCGTTGATGTAGTCGCGCGTGACCGGATCGTTGAGGTGCAGATGCCAGTCGATCTTCTGGGCCGTCGGGATGTGGCCGATGTCGTAGAGCAGCACATCCTCGTCGGACTCGATGATCTTGAGTCCCTTGGCGCCGAGATGCGCCGACAGCCACTGTGTCGTCACCAGCCGTTCGGGGTGGGCGTATTCGGCGAAGGCCGGATTCGGGTCGGTGTCAACGCTCACGGTGCTCTCCAGCTCGCTGTTCGGACGTTCCGCGTGGATCACGCGCGGACCATCTGCGGTCCCGCTGATAAAGCGTAGGGCATCGGCCGGAGCGTGCTTCGATCAGACGACAAACCGCAGGTGAAGCGGGTCATCGCCTGCTAGGTTCGCCGAATGATCGATCGACGCGGCCCCCTCGCGATGCGGTGGGCGGTCTCCTTGGCCGTCGTGGCGGCACTGACCGTCGGGAGCGGATGCTCGCTGATCCCGTCCGACGATTCGGGGCAGGCTCCCGCCTCGTCCGCGTCGACGAGCGCCACGCCGAGCCCGACGCCGTCGCGCTCGCCGGACACCTCTGGATCGGATTCCGCCGGACCGGGCGACCCGGCCCAGTGCCGCCCCGACGACTGCCCGAAGCTGCCGACGCCGACCGCGGAACTCATGACGAGCGGGGTGAACCCGGCCAACGTCGACACCGCGGTCCCCGAGTACCTCACGACCCTCCTCGACGACCTCGACCAGACATGGGGCGGTTGGTTCGACGAACTCGGCTGGGGCGATCCCGCGCCCGGCCGGGTCCTCATCGAATCCGGCACCTCGTTCACCACCGAATGCATTGTCGGTGACGAGGATTCGAGTCCGGTACCGATTCCCTCCGACGAGGCGAACGCGTTCTTCTGCGGTGTGGACACCGAACCCAACGGCCAGGGCACCCCGACCGAGGGAAGCGTCGTCTTGCCGGTCGAGACCTTCGCGGCGATCTGGGACGGCAACGTCTTCGGGGTGCCGTCGCCGATCGTCGGGGACTTCACCGCGGCGATCGTGGTCGCGCACGAGTACGGCCACAACATCGTGTTCCGGATGGCCGAGGCCTTCGACATCCCGGACAGTCGACTCCCGGCAGGCAAGAACAGCGAACTGATCGCGGACTGCCTGGCCGCGAACTGGGGTGCGACCGCCTATCAGCGGGATGCGCTCGGCGCCAAGGAGATCCTGCAGGTCGCGAGTCTGTTGCCGATCATCGGCGACACCGGCGGCGCTTCCGGGCACGGATCGGCACGCGAACGCGCGGTGGCCCTGACGGTGGGGCTCACCGGCCCGCAGTTCAACCGCCAGGGACAGCCCGTGGACTGCATCGAGAGGTACTGGCCGGAGTTCTTCGAGGTGGAGTGACGGTCAGTGCTGCCAGAAGTCGGTGACCGACAGGCCGACGTCTCGCAAAAGGGTGCGGACCAGCGGCAGGCCGATGCCGATGACCGACGACGGGTCGCCCTCGATGCGTTCGACCAGCCAGCCGCCGAGGCCGTCGAGCGTGAAGGCGCCGGCGACCTGCAGCGGTTCGCCGCTGGCGACGTACCGGTGGATCACGTCGTCGTCCGCATCGGCGAAATGGATGGTCGTGGAACTGGTCCCGCCGGCGGTGTCGGGGCGGTCCAGCCGGATCAGGTGGTGTCCGGTCAGCAGGGCCGCGCTACGGCCACGCATGTCCGACCACTGCGCGACAGCGCGTTCGGGTGTGTGCGGCTTGCCCAGGAGCTGATCACCCAGATGGAGCATCGAGTCACAGCCGATGACCGCCACCGGGTTGCCGGAGCCGGCGAGCTCGGCGATCTCCGGAAGTGCCGCGACGGCCTCTGCCTTGGCCCGGGCCAGTTCGGCGACGACCACGTCTGCCGCCGTGGAGTCGGGGAGCGAGGCGAGGAGCGCATCCTCGTCGACGTCCGACACACGCACGACCGGCTCGACACCCGCCGCCCGCAGGATGCGGAGCCGAGCGGGGGAGGCCGAGCCGAGGACGAAGATCGGGCCGGAGGAACCCGGCCCGATCTCAGATGGAGGCGTCACAGTCAGTAGCGCAGGTTGGTGAAACTCCCCGGACCGCCCCACTGAGGACGCAGCCGGTCGATCGGCCGGCCCCAGTCGTTGCGCGTCGCGGGCTCGGAGCCACCGCCGCCCGAGCCGGCGCCGGCGAGGACGGTCACCAGCACCGCGAGGTCCTCGTCGGTCGGATTGCCGCCGACGACGGTGAGGAACGGACGCTCGGACTTCGAGTCTTCGCTCACGGGATTCTCGCTCTCGGGATTACCGGCTGATGTCACAGGGGGATGTTGCCGTGCTTCTTGGGCGGCAGGTTGACCATCTTGCGCTCGAGCAGCTTGAGTGCGGTGGCGATCTGGCCGCGGGTGTGGCTCGGCGGGATCACGGCGTCGACGTATCCGCGGGCGGCCGCGACATACGGATTGACCAGCGTGTCCTCGTACTCCTCCTGCAGCTGCAGGCGCAGCGCGTCGACGTCCTCGCCCTTGGCGGCGGCGTCCTTGAGCTGGCTGCGGTAGACGAACCCGACCGCACCGGAGGCGCCCATGACCGCGATCTGGGCGGTCGGCCACGCGAGGTTGACGTCGGCACCCATGTGCTTGGAGCCCATGACGTCGTACGCGCCGCCGTAGGCCTTGCGGGTGATGACCGTGATCTTGCCGACCGTCGCCTCGCCGTAGGCGTAGAGCAGCTTGGCGCCGCGTCGGATGATGCCCCGGTACTCCTGGTCGGTTCCGGGCAGGAAGCCGGGGACGTCGACCAGGGTGACGATCGGGATGTTGAAGGCGTCGCAGGTCCGGACGAACCGCGCGGCCTTCTCCGAGGCGTCGATGTCGAGGCAGCCGGCGAACTGGGTCGGTTGGTTGGCGACGATGCCGACGCTGCGGCCGTCGACGCGCCCGTAGCCGACGATGATGTTGGTCGCGTACTCTGCCTGGACCTCGAGGAACTCGTCGTCGTCGAGGATGCGACGGATGACCTCGTGCATGTCGTAGGGCTGGTTCGGCGAATCCGGGATCAGGGTGTCGAGCTCGAGATCCTCTTCGGTGAGGGTGTCCTCGATGGAACCGGCGGCAGGCTGCGCGACGGGCAGACGCGGCGCGTCGGCGCGGTTGTTGCTCGGCAGGTAGCTCAGGAGTTCCTTGACGTACTCCAGGGCGTCCTCTTCGTCGGAGGCGACGTAGTGGGCGGTGCCCGACTTCGACATGTGCGTGTGCGCACCGCCGAGCTCCTCCATGGTCACCTCTTCGCCGGTGACCGTCTTGATGACGTCCGGACCCGTGATGAACATCTGGCTGGTCTTGTCGACCATGACCACGAAGTCGGTGAGTGCGGGGGAGTACACGTGACCGCCGGCCGCGGCGCCCATGATCAGCGAGATCTGCGGGATGACGCCGGACGCGCGCACGTTGCGGTGGAAGATCTCGCCGTACAGACCCAGGGAGACCACGCCCTCCTGGATTCGGGCACCGGCGCCGTCGTTGATGCCGATCAACGGCCGACCGGTCTTGATCGCGAGATCCATGACCTTGACGATCTTCTCGCCGTAGACCTCGCCGAGGCTGCCGCCGAAGACGGTGGAATCCTGCGAGAAGACGCAGACCTCGCGGCCGTCGATGGTGCCGTAACCCGAGACGACACCGTCGCCGAGCGGGCGGCGTTCGGCGAGCCCGAAGTTGGTGCTGCGGTGCCGGGCGAGGGCGTCGAGCTCGACGAACGATCCCTCGTCGAGCAGGTGCGTGATGCGCTCCCGCGCGGTCAGCTTGCCCTTCGCGTGGGTCTTCTCGACGGCGGCCTCACCCACCGGGTGCTTCGTCTCGTCGAGACGATTGCGCAGATCGGCGAGCTTTCCCGCCGTGGTGTGTATGTCGGGAGCGGCGGCGTCGTCGCGCGAAGCAGTGGTCATGACTGACGATGCTAACTACCCAGGTGTGAGCCAAGTCAACCGGATCAACGTGAGATATCCCTCAGGTTTCCGAGCGATCGGTCGGTGGGGTGGCCGCATCTCGTCGAAACAGGCGGTACCCGACCGTGTCACCGCGGCGGACAGTAGGTTCGTTGTCCATGACTCTCGACGCAGATCTGCTCCGCACCCGTCTCGCCGGCACCCGCTGGGACCGGATCGAGGTGGTCGAGTCGACCGGCTCGACGAACGCCGACCTGGTGTCGCGGGCAGCCACCGAGAGCATCGGCGGCACCGTGCGGATCACCACCGACCAGACCGCCGGGCGCGGTCGCCACGCCCGGACGTGGACGGCGCCAGCCGGGACGCAGCTGGCCATGTCGGCGGCGATCGACGTCGCCGACCACACCGAGGACCTGGGCTGGCTGTCGCTGCTGGCCGGTCTCGCCGCGGTGCAGGGCGTCGACGAGGCGGTGGGAGTGCGTCCGACGCTCAAGTGGCCTAACGACGTCCTGATCGACGGCAAGAAGGTCGCCGGGATTCTCTCGGAGTACACCCGTTCCGAGCACGCCCCGTCCGGGCCGGGAGGAGTGGCGGTGATCGGCACCGGACTCAACACCACGATGGCGGCGGATCAGCTGCCGGTCCCGACCGCGACCTCGCTCCGGCTGGCGACCGGCCGCGAGGTACCGCTGACCGAGCTCGCCGCGTCGTACCTGCGGGCCCTGTCGGACCTGCTCGACCTCTGGCCGCACGATCTGGACGGGCTGGCAGCGCGGTACCGCGACAGCAGCGACACCATCGGCCGCCGTGTGCGGCTGGTCCTGCCCGGCGATCGTGAGGTCATCGGCACCGCGACCGGTGTCGACCACTCCGGCCGGATCGTCGTCGACGCCGACGGTCAGCAGGTGGTGGCCGCCGCTGGCGACGTCACCCATCTGCGGCCGGAGTGACTTCGACTCGGCTCGTCGACCTCGACGCGCTCCTTCGTCGCTTGCTCGGCCCGACGGCTGCGCTCCTCGCCGGCTCAGCCGGCGGTGGACTGCAGGCTCTTGCCCGCCATGGCCGGGATGATCGTCAGCGACGGGAGACCGATCACCAGGTGCACGATCGCGGTCTCGATGCCCACTGAGATCTGGTTGTAGGTCAGGATCGGGATCAGCACCGCCGCCACGAGCAGCAGGCCGACGATCCACCGGTAGAACTGGTCAGGCGACGGCGTGATGAGGTGCAGGACGTACCAGAGCGCACCGGCGGCGAGCGCGCACAGGAAGCCGACGACGCCGAACCAGAGTTCGCTGGCGGCCACCGGGTTCCACACGCCGAGCTTGCCCGACTCGTTCACCTTCTCGACGAACGCGGAGATGATCCAGGCCACCAGCCAGGCGGCCAGACCGGTCACCACACCGGTCATGACCACGCCGCCGGCGAACGTGACGGGGTTGATGTCCGGACCACGACGAGGTTTCGCCGGCCGGCCCTGCTCGTAGGCGCCCTGGTTGTAGCCGGCCTGGTTGTAGCCGGCCTGGCCCGCGTACGGATCGGCCGCGTACGGATCTCTCGCATACGGGTCGTTCTGACTGCTGTAGGCCCGTGACTCGGGGGTGTAGCCGGACTCGTAGCGCGCGGTCCGAGGGTCACGGGGATCCTGGTAGCTCATGGCGTTCTCCTCGCCGGCCGGTTCTCGAAGCCGATGGTCGGATCCGGTGTCGGTCGGATCAGGTGTGTGGGCCTGGCATGCTCAACTGCACGTCGACGGCGGTCGTCTGCGTGCAGTCTACTCAGGCCCGGCCGCGATCCGGAGGCGTCCGTGCCGCGTTTACGCGGGTGGGCCCCGGTGGGGCCGGTGCCGTTTATGCTGAGCCGCATGGCCTATCCGCGGGAGAACCTGGCACCGGGTGAGCGTGTCGTCCTCCATCGACATCCGCACTGGAAGTGCCTGTTGGGGCCGTTTCTGCTGTTCGCGATCGTGACCGCCGCCGCGGGCGTACTACTCGGCGTCATCACCTCGTCGTCGTTGCGGTCGACACCGCAGACCGTCCTGCTCATCGTCGTCGCGGTGGTCTGGGCGGCCGGCTTCTGCTGGTACTTCATTCGCCCGTTGTTGGCTTGGAAGACAACGCATTTCGTGCTCACCGACCGACGGGTGATGTTTCGCAACGGCATCGTCACCCGGTCGGGGATCGACATCCCGATCCGTCGGATCAACACCGTCGAGTTCCGGCACGGCCTCGTCGACCGGATGCTGCGCACCGGCACCCTGGTCATCGAATCGGCATCCGACGAGCCGCTGTCCTTCGACGACATCCCGCAGGTGGAGAGGGTGCATGCGCTGCTCTACCACGAGGTGCTCGACGTGCACGACGACGAAGATCATCCGTGGGAGGGACGCCGGCGCGACTCCTATGACCAGCCCGGCGCCGGTACCGCTCCCACCGGGGACCGGTCCGATCGCGGGGGGCGTGACCGATGACCACCGTGTTGCTCGCCGAGGACGACGCCGCGATCGCCGAGCCGCTCGCGCGGGCGCTGACGCGCGAGGGCTACGGCTGCGAAGTCGTCTCGACCGGCGCCGACGCCCTCGAGAAGGCCCTGGACACCCGCTACGAGTTGCTCATCCTCGACCTCGGACTGCCGGTCCTCGACGGCCTGGAGGTGTGCCGGCGGGTGCGCGCCCAACGTCCCGCGCTGGCCGTGCTGATGCTGACCGCGCGCACCGACGAGGTGGACTTCGTGGTCGGACTCGATGCCGGTGCCGACGACTACGTCGGCAAACCGTTCCGCCTGGCCGAACTGTTGGCCCGGGTGCGCGCCCTGCTGCGGCGTCGCCAGCCCGGCGACGTGGTGCTCGAGGGCGGTGCCCTGCGCCTGGACGCACGCGCGCGGCGAGTCCTGGTGAACGGGCACGATCTCACCCTCGCGAACCGGGAGTTCGACCTCCTGCGCTTCCTGATGGAACGCGCCGGTGAGGTGGTGACGCGGGAGGAGATCCTCACCGAGGTGTGGGGTTCGGCCGACCTGCGGTCGTCGAAGACCCTCGACATGCACATCTCCTGGTTGCGCCGGAAGATCGGCGACGACCGCCACGATCGTCCTCGCCACATCGTGACCGTGCGCGGCGTCGGCTTCCGCTTCGACTCGTAGCAGTCATGCGCCGTCGCCTGCTCACCACCACGATCGCCGTCCTGCTGGCGGTCGGTGGTCTGCTGGGTATCCCGCTGAGCGTCGTCGCGTGGTGGTGGGTGGCCGAGAACGCGCATCAAGACCTCGACAACCGGCTCAAGATCGTCGCCGACCAGCTGATCCGGCAGGAGGGTGCCGACGGCCGGATCCCGCCGGAATCGCTCGACCGCGACGCCTTCGAGCTGCTGCTACCGCCGAACGGCCGCCTGACGGTCACCTTCCCCGACCCCACCGGGACCCCGCAGCGCACGGTCGTGGGTGCCGAGATCGACGGTTCACGCCTGTCGGAGTCGATCGCGCTGGGTGCCGCGGGCACACTGACCCTGTCGATACCGCGGGACGAGGTGCGCAACGACCAGTTCACCGCGGCCTCGATCGTCGCCATCATCGTCGTCGCGTCCGTCATCGGCGGCACTGTGGTCGCCGCGGTCACCGCAGGACGGATCGTCGACCCCCTCACCGACCTCGCGAACCGTGCCGCGACCATGGGCCGGGGCGATTTCCGGACGCAGTGGAAGATGTACGGCATCGCCGAACTCGACCGGGTCTCGCGGGCGCTGGCCGACGCGAACGCCGAACTCGCCCTGCGTCTCGAACGCGAGCGGGAGGTCGCCGGCGACGCCTCGCACCAGCTCCGCAGCCGCCTCACCGCGATCCAGCTGCGTCTGGAGGAACTCACCCTGCACGACGATCCGGCCGTGGTCACCGAAGCCGAGGCAGCGCTCGATCAGATAGAACGGCTCGCCTGCGAGCTCGACGACCTGGTCGAGGCATCACGCGCCGACGAGCCCGCCCCGGTGTTCGTGGACGTGTCGGGCATGCTCACCACCCTGGTCGGGGACTTCCGGCAGGTCTTCGAGGCGCGGGGTCGCGAGCTGGTCGTCACCTTCGACGGCGTGCCGCATGCGTTGACCTCCAACCCGGGCCGGCTCCGGGAGGCGGTCAGCGTGCTCGTCGACAACGCGCTGCATCACGGCCGCGGGACCTGCCGGATCCACGTGGGCACACTGCCCGCGGGCGACCTGGTGCGCATCACCGTCGCGGACGAGGGCGACGGGGTGGCCGACGAGATCGCCGCCCACATCTTCCGCCGGGGCTTCTCCGGCGGCGGCCGGCCGGGTGCGGGCCGCAGCGGGGTCGGACTCTCCCTGGCCCGGGCGCTCATCGAATCCGACGGGGGGAGGCTCGAACTCACCGTCCGCCGGCCCCCGGTCTTCGCGATCGTCGTGCCCGCCCGGCTGGTCACCGGACGCGAGCACTTCGGCACCGACCGCGGCGACACCGAACTCGCCGTCGGCATCGACGAGAAGTCAGGCCGGTCCGCCGACTCCGGCGTCAGGCGTGACCGAGTTCCTCATCGTTGAGTTCGGCGAGCGAGGGATGCAGGTCGGTGGACCCCGCGTCGCCTCCGCGGAGCTGCTCCTCGGGAAACGCGAACTTGCGCAGCGCCCAGAACCGGAACGCCATCTGCATCAGATTGCCGATGATGTAGCCGAGCACGAAGTCGATGATCACGATCTCGGACACGCTGAGGTTGGAGCGCATGTCGAAGACGTTGTTGGCGACGAACAGCGGTGCCGCCTGCAGGATCACGCCGATGCCGCTGATGGCGAAGAACAGCATCGCCTCGTGGTGCCGCTCGCGGCCGCCGCGGTTCTTGAACGCCCACTCGCGATTGAGTACGTAGCTCAGGATCGTGGCCAGGACGCCGGCGATGACCTTGGCGATCACCGGTTTCGTCTCGAGGACCGTGAGGCTCAGGCTGTAGAAGATCGCGAGGTCGAAGACGAAGGTGGTGCCGCCGACCATCGCGAACTTGATCAGTTCGTGGTGCCGCATCACGAGCCGACGAGCCGGCGCTGGGAGGCGGGCGATCATCTCGTCGATCAATGGCACAAGATCCGAGTGTACGAAACGACAACCGCCGGGCACTTCCTGGGCGGTTGTGCGAATGACGCCGACCACATGCCACGATGGTTCGCGTGAATCCACGCGAGCAGGTCGACGGCGCCGTGGCCCCGTCGTCGCAGGTGCCGCCGGTGCCCGACACCGGACGCGCGAACGGCGGGTCGTCGGGGATGCCGACCGTCACCATGATCGGCGGCGGCCAGCTCGCTCGGATGACCCATCAGGCGGCCATCGCCCTCGGCCAGTGCCTGCGCGTGCTGGCCGCCTCGGAGGCCGATCCGGCGGCACAGGTCAGTGCCGACATCGTCCTCGGGTCCCACGACGACCTCGATGACCTGCGCCGCGCCGCGGCCGGGTCGGTCGCCCTGACCTTCGACCATGAAGGCGTCCCGCTGGAGCATCTCCGCGCGCTCGAAGCCGAAGGCGTCGCCGTGCTCCCGCCGCCGGCCGCTCTGCATTTTGCGCAGGACAAGCTCGCGATGCGTGTCCGGCTGGCCGAACTCGGCCTGCCGGTGCCCGATTTCGCCGACCTGTCCGGAGATCGCGCGGCGGCCCGCTCACGGCTGATCGAGTTCGGCGAGGCCAACGACTGGGCCATCGTCGTGAAGGCGGTGCGCGGAGGCTACGACGGACGCGGTGTGTGGCTCGTCGACGGTGCGCAGGACGCACTCGCCGTCTTCGACGACCATCCCGAGGACGCGCCGGCGCTGCTCGCCGAACAGAAGGTGCCGATGCGGCGCGAGCTCTCGGCGATGATCGCCCGGTCGCCATTCGGCCAGGGCGGGGCGTGGCCGGTGGTCGAGACCATCCAGCGCAACGGTCAATGCGCCGTCGTCCTGGCGCCCGCACCCGGGCTCGACGACGAGGTCGCCGCCCGCGCACAGCAGATGGCGCTGCGACTGGCAGACGAGCTCGGCGTGGTCGGTGTGATGGCGATGGAACTCTTCGAGACCGTGGACGGCGAGCTGGTCGTCAACGAGCTGGCGATGCGTCCGCACAACAGCGGGCACTGGACGATGGACGGGGCGGTGACCTCGCAGTTCGAGCAGCACCTTCGCGCGGTCCTCGACTATCCGCTCGGCAGCACGGTGCCGAGTGCACCGATGACCGTGATGGCCAACATCCTCGGTGCACCGGACGCGCCGGCGATGTCGATGGACGAGCGGCTGCACCATCTGATGGCCCGGATGCCCGAGGCCAAGGTGCACCTCTACGGCAAGGGCGAGCGACCCGATCGCAAGATCGGGCATGTGAACATCGTGGGGCGCGAAGGGGATTCGCCGGAATCGGTACGCGAACGCGCCGAGCGGGCGGCCCAGTGGATGTCGCGGGCGACGTGGACCGACGGATGGGATGAACATTCATGAGTGAGACACACGGCCCGCGGGTGGGCCTGATCATGGGCAGCGATTCGGACTGGCCGACGATGAAGGCAGCCGCCGAGGCGCTCGCCGAGTTCGACGTGCCGTTCCAGGTGGGTGTCGTCTCGGCGCACCGCACGCCGCAGCGCATGCTCGACTACGCGGCCGGTGCCGCCGACCACGGCATCGAGGTGATCATCGCGGGAGCCGGTGGCGCAGCTCATCTTCCGGGTATGGTCGCCTCCGCGACCCCGTTGCCGGTGATCGGCGTGCCGGTACCGCTGCGGCACCTCGACGGACTGGATTCACTGCTGTCGATCGTGCAGATGCCCGCCGGTGTCCCGGTGGCGACCGTCTCGGTCGGTGGGGCCCGCAACGCCGGTCTGCTCGCGGTTCGTATCCTCGCGGCCGCCGACCCAGGGCTGCGCGCCCGGATGGTCGAGTTCCAGCAGGGGCTCGAACAGATGGTTCTCGACAAGGATGCGGCGCTGCAGCAGGAATTGCTGGGGGAGTAGGACTCTCGTCGCGGTCAGGCCGTCGGCTGCAGGCCGAGTTTCTCGGTGAAGAAGGCGATGACCCGGTCGTAGGCCTCTCGCGTGGGTTGTCCCGGTTCGTCGCGCAGGTCCTCGGTGAGCACCGAATGTGGCCGCGGCAGCATCGAATCCGGGTTCGCGGACTCATCGGGTAGTTCGATGCCGATGAAGGCGTCACCGAGGAGTTCCCGCAGATGAGCGAATCGGGCCTCCGGCACGAGCCGGTCGCCTCGGAAACGAAGACCCATCACCTCCAGACCCCGCGCGCAACGCGCTTGCACCAGAGCGAGATCCGACTCGCTCACGTCGATGGCGCGGGCGCGTCCGGGTAGCACCGCGAACGGCAGCGAGGGCTGGGACAACACCGGTGCGAGCATGCGGTCGTCGGTCGCCATCGCGAGCGCGAACCCGCCGGTGAAGCACATCCCGACCGCGCCGACCCCGGGCCCGCCGCACCGGTCGTGCTCGCGGGCGGCCAGCGCTCGCAACCACGACGCGACCGGGGATGTCTTGCCGGAGGCGAGGATGGTGAACTCGCGGGTGATGCACGCCCGGGCGATGGTGGTGAGCATGTTCGTCGCCGATCCGACGACGCCGAGATTCTCCGGACGCGGGTCGCGACCGTCGACACCGAACAACGAGGGGAGCACCGCGGTGGCCCCGGCGCCGGCGATGCGGCGACCGACGTCGGCGACCTTGGGACTGATTCCCGGCATCTCGGCGATGACGATGACCGCTGGGCCACTACCGAGGCGATGCACTCGGCGGGTCGTCCCGCACAGCGTCACGTCCTCGGCGTCGAAGTCGTCGAGTGGATCGTCGGCCATGCGATCACGCCCGGTGCAGGGTGCCGAGGAGTGCGGACTCGAACAGCCGTGCCGGGATGCGTGCACCACGCGCGATGTCCGGCGAGTCCGAGGGCACCACCCGCGGACCCGTCACCCGGTAGTGCCGGTTCTTCCGGATCAGTCCGAAGCTGCCCGCGGCCTGCACGTTGCGGACCCAGTCGGTGTGCCGCCCGTAGGTGAGGATGATCGTGAGCCGGTCGCCGTCGACCCACGCGAGCACCGGGATGGAGTAGTGCCGACCGGACTTGCGGCCGACGTGCTCGACCATCGCGTACGGGGCCACGCGGGGTGCCCATTGTCGCTGGATCGGGTTCGTCACTCGCTTGTTGAGGCGGGCCACCGCGCGGGGGATTCGCATGTCCCCACTGTGCCCGATCGGCGGCGCGCCCGCCGGGGTTCACGACAGGATCAGCGTGGCCTTCTCCATCTCGGCGATCGCCGAGATCCGCTCCGGCGAGGCCGCCGTGACGTGGACCAGACTGCCGCCCACCAGGAATGGTGCCAGGAGATGGTCGATCACCCGATCGGCCGTGTGCCACGGCCGGGTGGACAACACACGGGCGCCGGGACCGAGGCCGTCGCGCTCGGCGGTCGCCCGCGCGGCGGCCAGTACCGCGGTGGTCGGCTCTCCCTCGACCGCTGCCGATGCCGGCCCGCGGGAGAAGAACTGGTCGCCGTGGACGCGGACGACGCTGCCGTAGTCGCCGACGCCCGGCGGCAGATCACGCAGCGGCAGGGCGAACGGATCCAGCGAGGCGACCACGACCTCGTCGGCGTCCGGGTGATCGTCGAGACGATCACGGCTGGTGAACAAGACCAGCGGGGTGTCGTCGTCGATGTCGAGGTGTACGTCGGCGCCTGCCCAGAGGGCGCCGAGCAGAATGCCCGCGGTCTGCCAGTGATCGGGTAGATCGACCGCGACGATGTCGCCCTCGACCACGCCGATCTCGTCGCGAAGATAGTTCGCGGTCTTGGCCGCCCAGTTGCCGAGGGTGGCGCCGGAGAGTTCGGTGCGCTCGCCGGTCGCGTCGTCGTAATAGGTCAGCAGCGGACGCGAATGATCGGCGACCGCAGCGAAGATCGCATCGGTGACGGTGTTCAGTTCACGCACATCGGCCCCTCGTTGCCCGCCGTGATCGGCGGACGCTTGTTGCCGACGCGCTCGCTCGCCGGGGTGTTGTCGGTCTGGTCGCCGGTGTCGCTGATCGAGCCCGGCCCGGCATAGGTGTTGGTGAGCACGACCTTGAACCGGTCGTCGGCCAGCGCGGGATCCGCCACGACCCGGGCGCCGCCCAGATCCTTCGCGAGAACCCGCGCCGCCTCGTTGTCGTCCTTGGCGTAGACGATGGAGTCTCTCGTGTCGGCCTTGCCGCTCGAGGTGGCACCGACCCGGAACCCCTTGTTGGTCAGGATGTTCGCCACGTTCGAGGCGAGGCCGTCGATGGTGCCGGCGTTGACCACGTCGACCGTGTAGTCGCCGCGCTGGATTCCCTTCGACTCCTTCGGAGCCAGCAGGTCCCCGGTGAACGTCTGGACCTCGCGCGGGTCCACCTCCACGACGCTCTGCTGTCCGTCCTCACTCCAGCCCTGTTCGGTCACGATCGGGATGGTGGCGAACTTGACCCGGCCGCCGCTGAGATCCTTGAGCTGCTCGGCGAACCGGATGATGTCCCAGTCGTCGTCGATGACCACCGAACGCGAGACCGCGTTCTGCAACTCCGACAGCTTGCCCGGATCGGTGAGGGTGCCCGCGGAGAGGATCTTCTGGGTCAGCGACGCCATGAACGCCTGCTGGCGTGTGATGCGGTCCAGGTCGCCGCGGGGGAGTCCGTGCCGCTGGCGCACGAAGCTCAGTGCCTTGGGGCCGTTCAGTGTCTGGCGGCCGGCCTTGAACCGCGCGCCACTGTAGGGATCGCGGACCGCGTCGTTCAGGCAGACGTCGATGCCGCCGGCCGCGTTGGTCAGCAGCACGAAACCCAGCAGACCGACCTCCGCGTAGTGGTCCACCTGCACACCGGTCAGGTTGGCGACCGTGTCCACCAACGCTTTCCGGCCCGCGAGCGTGCCCTCGGACTCGGCCTCGCCCTCCGACCTGCCCTCACCGACCGCCCGGGCGCGGACGCTTTCGCGGGTCGTGCCGTAGGCGGCGTTGATCTTGCTCATCCCGATACCGGGCACGTCGACGTAGGAGTCGCGGGGGATCGAGATCGCGGTCGCCGACGAGCCGTCGTCGGGGATGCGGATCAGCAGGATGGTGTCGGTGTTGGTCGCGACCTCGTCGCCCGAGCGCAGGAGCCGGAGCTCCTCCGGGGAGAGCGGGTTGCCCTTCGCATCGGTTCGCGAGTCGGTGCCCACGAGAAGGATGTCGACGGCACCGTCTTCGGCGCCGCCGAGGTCGAGTCCGCCGAGCTGGGTGATACGGGTCTGCAGATCCGACATGGTGTTCCACGCGTAGCCGGTGCACAACAGCACGGCCACGGATGCGACGGCGATGAGCGCACGGCCCCATCCCGCGCCCGACAGCCGGCCGCCTGTTCGCGGGGTGCCGCTCGGTGGGGTGGTCGGCGGGGTGGCCGGTGCGGCCGCCGTTGCCGCGGGCTTGGTCGGTGTCGCCACCGTCGCCGGATCACGACGGCGTCCGGGCTTCGGTCCGGCCTTCGGTCCGGCCTTCGGTCCGGCCTTCGGTTCGGCTGCCTGTGCGCGGGGTGCCGGCTTGCCCTTCTTCTTCGCGTTCGGGGCCGGACGGGTGTGGATCTCGCCGGAGGTCCGTCGGACGGGCCGCGGTTCACCGGGACGACGAGGGCGGGTCGGTGCGGGTTCCACCGACTCCGGTGCCGCGCGGCGATCGCCGGCCGCCCGTCGTGCCGGGTTGCGCGGATCGGCGGCCGCCCGGCGCCGGGGGTCGCGGGGATCGGCGGCGCGACGTCGCTGCTGTTCCGGCGGGGGTTGGCGGCGCGCGCGGGGTGGGGGAGAACCGGGTTCACCGGGGCGCGGTTCGGCGCCGCGGGGGAACCCGCGGCCATCGGGTCCACCGTCGTGCGGGGGCCGCGCCGGGCGTCGACGGGCACCCGGCTCGGGGCCCCGCCGGTCGCCGGGCATCGGCTGACGCCCGTCCGGACCCGGCCCCGCCGGACGGCGCGCCTGCGAACGCCGGCGCGGGCCGTCGGATGGTGAATCCACTGGTGAACAGTCCCTTTCGAGGTCGAGACGTCGCGTCGGAGCGTCGACGCGGCAACGGTTACGCCTGAGGATGTCGATGCTGATGTGCAGGACGAGTCAGGTGTTGTGTGCTCTCGTCAGGCTACTGAAGTGATTCCGAAATTCGAGAACGCAACGCCGGGCGGGTGAGTAGCCGTCGTCACGTGTGCGGTCCGGGCGGAGTGGAGGACCTCACCCGGGTCCGGCACGATGGTGCCCATGCGTGTCACGCCGAGCAACCCCACCGTGTACATCGTCGGAGCCGGCGGGCAACTCGGAACCGCCCTGCAGGAGCGCGCGGCGCGAGTCGACGACACGCTCGTGCGGCCGCTCACCTCGGCCGACATCGACATCGCCGACCCGACCTCGGTGGCCGCCGCGCTCGGCGACCTCGCCGCCGACGACGTCGTGGTGAACTGTGCGGCCTACACCGACGTCGACGGGGCGGAGTCCGACGAGGAGGGCGCGCGCCGGGTCAACACCGCCGGACCCGAGATCCTCGCGGCCCGGACCGCCGAGGCCGGCGCGTGGCTCATCCACGTCTCGACCGACTACGTGTTCCCGGGGACCGCCGAGGCGGAGTCGCCGAAGGGCGCGGGCGGCGGATACGAGCCCGGCGACGTGAGCGGAACACCGGCCACCGTGTACGGCCGCACCAAACTCGACGGCGAACGCGCGGCGCTGGCGGCCGACCCGCGGGCCACCGTCGTGCGCACGGCGTGGGTGTACACCGGCGGACCCGACAGCCGCGACTTCGTCGGCACGATGCGGCGGCTCGAGCAGTCACGGGAGACCGTGTCGGTCGTCGACGACCAGCTCGGGTCGCCCACCTATTCGCGCGATCTCGCCGACGGCCTCTGGGAACTGGTCGAGGGCGGAGCGCGTCCCGAGGTCGCCGGTGCGGTCCTGCATGCGACGAACTCGGGCAGTGCCACGTGGTTCGACGTCGCCCGAGGCGTCTTCGAGGAGATCGGGGCACAGCCCGACCGGGTCCTGCCCACCACGACCGCAGACTTCCCTCGCCCGGCGCCGCGTCCGGCCTACTCGGTGCTGTCCGGACAGTCGTGGGCGTCAGCCGGACTCACCCCGCTCCGCCCGTGGCGGCCCGCGCTGCACGCGGCGATCGCCGCGTCGGACGCCGGCACCCGTTCGTTACCCTGAGCGGCGTGCCAGTTCAGCCAGCCGTGGTGACGGTGACCTATTTCTCCGGCGATCACCTCGCGACCTTCCTGCGTAGTCTTGCCGCCGTCACCGACGTCATGCCGCAGGTCATCATCGCCGACAACGGTTCGGAGGACGGCGCGCCGGAACGGGCCGAGCAGGAGTACGACGCGGTGACCCTCGTCCGGACCGGCGGCAACATCGGATACGGCGGCGCGATGAACCGCGGGGTCGCCGAGGTCGACCCCGACGTCGAGTTCATCCTCATCTCCAACCCGGATGTCGAGTGGAAGCCGGGAGCCATCGAGGAGCTGATGGCCGCCGCGCAGCGCTGGCCGCGCGCGGGCTCGCTCGGTCCGCTGATCCGCGAGCCCGACGGCTCGATCTACCCGTCGGCTCGCCGGGTTCCCGACCTCGTGTCGGGCACCGGGCACGCGATCCTCGGCACCGTCTGGAAGTCCAATCCGTGGACCGCGGCCTACCGCGCCGACGACGAGACACCCTCGGAGCGTGCTGTGGGATGGCTCTCGGGATCCTGTCTGCTCGTGCGGCGTGAAGCCTTCGACGCCATCGGCGGATTCGACGCCCGCTACTTCATGTACATGGAGGACGTCGACCTCGGCGACCGGCTCGGCAAGGCGGGCTGGCAGAACGTGTACGTGCCCACCGCGGAGGTCGTACACACCAAGGGGCACAGCGCAGGTCGGCATCCGGAGAAGATGCTGCCGGCGCACCATCGCAGTGCCTACCGGTTCCAGGCCGACCGCAATCCCGGCCCGTGGCGGGCGCCGCTGCGCCTGGCGCTGCGCGTCGGTCTGGGCGTGCGGTCCCGGCTGGCCGTCCGTGCGGCGCGCCGCGCGTCGGCGAGCGAAAACAGCCGCTGAGTGCTGAAGTGAACACCGAATGCTGAAGTGAACACCAGTCACCTCGAGGAAGGACCCGATCCAGTGGACAACTACACCGTGCGTGAGTCGGTGGAAAGACAGTCTGTGGGGGGATCGGACGACATCAGGGAGGACGTCGAGGCCGTCATCCTCGTCGGCGGCAAGGGAACCCGCCTGCGTCCACTCACCCTGTCGGCGCCCAAACCGATGTTGCCGACGGCCGGACTGCCCTTCCTCACCCACCTGCTGTCCCGCATCCGCGCGGCGGGTATCCGCGACATCGTGCTCAGCACCTCGTTCAAGGCCGAGGTCTTCAGCGAGTACTACGGCGACGGTTCGAAACTGGGACTGCGCATGCGCTATGTCACCGAGGACGAGCCGCTGGGCACCGGCGGCGGCATCCGCAACGTCCTCGACGAACTGACCGCCAGCACGATCGTGGTGTTCAACGGCGACGTCCTGGGCGGCACCGACGTCGGCGACGTCATCGACAGTCACCGCGCTGCCGATGCCGACGTCACCATCCACCTCGTGCGCGTGAGCGACCCGCGCGCGTTCGGTTGCGTGCCCACCGACGGCGACGGTCGGGTCACCGCGTTCCTGGAGAAGACTCAGGACCCGCCGACCGATCAGATCAATGCCGGCACATACGTTTTCAAGCGCGAGGTCATCGAGTCCATTCCGTCCGGGCTGCCGGTGTCGGTGGAGCGTGAGGTGTTTCCCCGCCTGCTCGCCGAGGGCAGTCATGTCCATGCGCACGTCGACCACGCCTACTGGCGGGACATGGGTACGCCGGAGGACTTCGTCCGCGGCTCGGCCGACCTCGTCCGCGGGATCGCGCCCTCACCGGCTCTGGGGGACCGTCGCGGCGAATCCCTGGTTCACGAGGGTGCGGGCGTGGGCCCGGGTGCCCTCCTGATCGGTGGCACCGTGGTCGGTCGCGGCGCCGAGATCGGGCCGCGGGCCCGCCTCGACGGTGCGGTCGTCTTCGACGGCGCCGTGATCGAGGCCGGCGCGGTCGTGGAACGGTCGATCATCGGCTTCGGGGCCCGTATCGGCCCGCGAGCCCTGATCCGGGACACGGTCATCGGCGACGGCGCCGACATCGGCGCGCGCTGTGAGCTGCTGCGCGGGGCGCGGGTGTGGCCGGGCATCGAGATCCCCGACAACGGGGTCCGGTTCTCCACGGACGTCTAGTCCGGCCGGCGGATCCGCCTAGCGGATCTTCGCCGCGGCGAGCACACCGGGACCCAACGGGATGACCACCGGCAGCAGCTGCTCGTCGTCGGCGATCAGCAGTGCCGCCTCGCGAGCGGCCGCGGTGGGAGGTTCGGTGCGGGCCGGATCGCCGACCGTCCCGTCCGCGGTCGCGTTGTGCACGACCACTACCCCTCCCGGCCGCAGCATCCGGACCGCCTCGCCGACGAATCGGGGCAGGTCGAGCAGTGGTCCGTCGACGAAGACGAGATCGTAGGACGCATCGGACAACCGCGGCAGGACCTCGATGGGGGTGCCGTTGATGAGGCGGGTGCGGCCGGGGGCGATGTCGGCGCCGGCGAACGACGCCCGCGCGGCCCGGTGGTGTTCGGGTTCGGGATCGATGGTGGTCAGCACGCCGTCGGGCGACATGCCGTTGAGCAACCACAGGCCGCTCACCCCGGTGCCGGTGCCGATCTCGACGACGGCGTGCGCGTCGGCCACGCGGGCCAGCAGCGCCAGCAACGCCCCGACTGCCGGGGAGACCGGCGTCGCGCCCAGTTCCTCGGCGCGGGCGCGGGCGGCGATGACGGCGTCGTCCTCGACGATGGCCGACTCGGCGTAGGCGATCAGGTCGGGGCGCGCGGACGGCGTTGACTCGGTCACGCGTCGAGGTTAGTCCGAGCCCGCGGCGGAATCGGACGCGGCACGCCAGACCTGCACGAATCCGCTCGCGGCGAGAGGGGCGACGCATCCTCAGGCAACACTCAGGCGCCTCATACGGCGGCCACACTCGGATAGGAGAGGGTGAGAGCTGTTCCGGTTGGGACAGTTCCCGGGAGGTCGGTGTGAACCCCCGGCAGTTCGGGAATACCCAACCGGAGTCATCTGTTCGATTCGGTGAGTACTTGGGTCACCGGGTGCGTGTTCACGAGAGAGGAACCGACCACCGACCATGATCGATCCCCGCGATCCCGCCGACGCCGTGCCCGCGGGCACCGCAGGTTTCGACGCCACCGGCGACGAACTGCTCATGCCGTCCTGGGACGACCTGGTACGCGAACACGCCGACCGCGTCTACCGCCTGGCCTACCGCCTGTCGGGGAATCAGCACGACGCCGAGGACCTGACGCAGGAGACGTTCATCCGGGTCTTCCGTTCCCTGTCGAACTATCGTCCCGGCACCTTCGAGGGCTGGCTGCACCGCATCACCACCAACCTGTTCCTCGACATGGTCCGACGCCGCAGCAAGATCCGGATGGAAGCGCTGCCCGAGGAGTACGACCGCGTGCCGGCCGACACCCCGGATCCGCAGCAGATCTTCGACGCGACGAATCTCGACCCCGACCTTCAGCGGGCCCTGGACTCACTGGCGCCCGACTTCCGCGCGGCGGTGGTGCTGTGTGACATCGAAGGGCTGTCCTACGAGGAGATCTCGGCGACGCTCGGCGTCAAGCTGGGCACCGTTCGCAGCCGCATCCACCGCGGCCGACAGAGCATCCGCGACGCCCTCGCGGCGCAGGGCCACACCAGCAGCCGTTCGGTCGCGATCGGCTCGCGTCCCTGAACCCGGCCGCCGCCTGGGCCGGTGCCGCCCGTCCCGGGAACCCTTCTCGGCCGAGCTTCGTTGTCGGTCTCGGATAAGCTGAGACGTTGCACGTGCCGCGGCGCACGATGCCGACGGTCTGCGTGATCCGCCGACGACCGCCCGTTCGGCGGACGCATCGATTGCCGCCGGTCGGTACCGTGGCAGTGGAGCAGTAGGCCCACCAACAAGGATTCATCGTGCGGCGGTTTCGTCGTGGAGAGGGGTGAACGACGATGATGGACGGCGATCGCGGGCGTCCGACCGGGAGTGGCGGTGTCGAGCCACCAACGCCGAACCTCCGTCGCCGACGGTCTTCCTGGACCCCCGCCAGGTGGAACCCCAACACCTGGAGTCCGGCTCCCTCGTCGTTCCTGCCCAACCGTGGCTACCGTGCGCCGGGAACGGCCGGTGGACGCGGTTTCGCACCCACCGAGCACCTCGCCCCCGAGGCGGTCGCCGCGTTCGTCGACGGTGAGCTCGGCATGTCCGCGCATGCGCGGGCGACTCATCACCTCGCGCTGTGCCCCGAATGCGTGGCGGCCGTGGACGCGCAGTCCCTCGCCCGCACCCGACTCCGCGAGTCCGGCCGGGTGTCGATACCGGACTCCCTCCTCGGTCAGCTCTCACAGATCCCGACGCGGGAGATCGACATGTCCTCCGATGGTCCCCGGTCGCGCGACCTCGGGCCCGGCGCCGCGTCGCCCGATGCGCCGACCGACGGAATCCCCGCCGTCCGCGACGCAATGCGCCCCTCCGCAGGCCCGCTCGACCGGAATTCCGGTCGGGGTCGCGCCTTCCGCCGCCGGGGCCGGTGAACGTGGCCCACGATCCCGATTCTCCTGATGCCGGTTCTCCCGGCGCCGATTCCCCCGATACGGGTGATGCACAGTTCGCGCGTCGTGCCGAACCACCCGAGTCGCAACGTCTGACCCCGTCGAGATCCCGACACTCACCTGTGTCGCCGTCGACCGCGCAGGTGTTCGGCCGTCCGTCGGGGGTGCGCGGATCGTTCGCCACCTCGGCCGGTGCCCGCCCGCCCGAGCCACAGATCGCGGCCCCGGACCCGGTACTCGCCGAGGCATTCGGCCGGCCGGCCGGATCCACCGACACCCTGCAGCGGGACCCGCTCGCGACCTACGGGCAGACCGAACAGCCGCCGACGCCGGACGATCCGTGGCGCGACCCCGAGAGTCCGGCCCGGCTGGACGCGCCCGCGCTGGCGACCGCGGCTTCGGAGACGCCGACCGAACCAGGCCCCAAGCTCGGCGTCCGGGACATCCTGCTCGGCAAGCGCCTCAGTTGGGTCGCCCTCGCGACGCTCGCGATGATCGCGTTGCTCATCGGACTCGTCGGCGGTCTCATGGGGCGATACACCGCCGAGGTGGCCGCTCCGCTCACCAGCGACACCGTCGAACTGTCCACCGAGGACACCGACGGCGACACCGGACCCCGGTCCTCGGTGGCCGAGGTGGCACGCGCCGTCGAGAAGTCGGTGGTCGCCATCGACGTCCGCGCCGCGGGTGCCTACGCCACCGGGTCGGGATTCGTCATCGACAAAGAGGGTTACATCCTCACCAACAATCACGTGATCTCGATGGCCGCGAACGACAAGAGCGCCAAACTCGAGGTCGTGTTCTTCGACCGCCAGCGGGTCCCGGCGCGCATCGTCGGCCGCGACCCCAAGACCGATCTCGCGGTGCTGAAGGTCGACAACGTCGAGAACCCGACGGTGTCGGTGCTCGGCAGCTCGGGCGACCTCCAGATCGGTGAGGAGGTCGTCGCCTTCGGATCTCCACTCGGACTCAACCGGACCGTGACCAGCGGCATCGTCAGTGCGACCGATCGTGCCGTGGCGCTGACGCCCGACGCGGAGTCCGACACCGACGCGGTGATCGACGCCATCCAGACCGATGCCGCGATCAACCCGGGCAACTCCGGCGGACCACTGGTCAACGCCGAGGCCCAGGTGGTCGGGATCAACACCGCCGGGCGCCTGGGCGCAGGCGGCGGCAACATCGGACTCGGTTTCGCGATCCCGATCGACGAGGCAAAGCCCATCGCCGAGGCGCTGATCCGCGACGGCCGGGTCAATCACCCGCAGATCGGGGTCAATGCGAGCTCGGTCCGCAATGAGCGGGTCCTCGGTGCGCAGGTCCGCAACGTCGTGGCGGGTAGCCCCGCCGAACGCGCGGGAGTCCGGGAGAACGACGTGATCACGTCCTTCAACAACCGGCCGATCGAGAGCGCCGACGAGTTGAACGTCGCGATCCGGACCGCGAACATCGGCGAGTCGGTCCCGTTCCAGTACTGGCGTGCCGGTCGGACGTTCAGCGGTACCATCACTCCGGCGAGCGACTAGAAAATCACCGGCACGGGTCAGGACGAGGTACATGTTCAGCAGCATCGGATGGGGCGAGATCGCGATCCTGGTGGTCGCGGCACTCGTCATCCTCGGACCCGAACGCCTGCCCGGCGCCGTCTCCTGGACGATGCAGTCGGTCAAGAAGGTGCGCGATTACGCGACCGGGGCGAGCAACCAGCTGAAGGACGAGCTCGGTCCGGAATTCGACGATCTGCGCAAACCGCTCGCCGACCTGAACGAGCTCCGGGGTATGACGCCGCGGTCCATCGTCACGAAACACCTTCTGGACGGCGATGATTCGCTCTTCCGCCTGAACGAGAGCGCCACCACGATCGACCGGAACACCACCCCGGCGGCGCCGGAGATCAAGCCGGTCTCGGCACCGCTGTCGTTCGACAAACCGGAATCGTCGGCGACGAGCGCCGCGGGGTCGGAACGTACTCCCCGTCCCGGGTCACGTCCCGCCGCTGCCGACTGGGACGCGACCTGACCGGTCAGGAATTACGGATGGTGTCGAGCCCCAGACTCATCCCGGCCAGACCGCGCTTGCGCGAGGCGAGTTTGCCGGCGATCGCGCGCAGCGCTGACCCCGAGGCCGATTCCGGCGCCGACAGCACAACCGGGACACCGGCGTCGCCACCCTCGCGCAGGGCGGTCTCCAGCGGCACCTGACCGAGTAGGTCGACCTGAGCGCCGACGGCACGCGTGAGGCGTTGCGCAACCTGCTCGCCGCCGCCGGAGCCGAACGGTTCCATGCGGCTGCCGTCGGGCAGTTCCAGCCACGACATGTTCTCGACGACACCGAGGATCTTCTGCCGCGTCTGCAGGGCGATGGCGCCCGCGCGTTCGGCGACCTCGGCGGCGGCCTGCTGAGGTGTCGTCACGACCAGGATCTCCGCGCCCGGGATCAGCTGCGCGATGGAGATCGCGACGTCGCCGGTGCCCGGCGGCAGGTCGAGGAGCAACACGTCGAGATCGCCCCAGTACACGTCCGCGAGGAACTGCTGGAGAGCGCGGTGCAGCATCGGACCGCGCCACGTCACCGGGGTGTTGCCGTCGGTGAACTGTCCGATCGAGATGAAGCGGACCCCGTGGTTGATCGGCGGCATGATCATGCGCTCGACCTGGGTGGGCTTGGCGTCGCTGCCGAGCATGCGGGGAACCGAATGGCCGTAGATGTCGGCGTCGAGCACACCCACGCTGAGCCCGCGTTCGGCGAGCGCGGTGGCCAGGTTGACGGTCACGCTCGACTTGCCGACGCCGCCCTTGCCCGATGCGACCGCGTACACGCGGGTCAGTGATCCGGGCTGGGCGAACGGGATGACCGGTTCGGCCTTGTCCCCGCGCAGCTTCTTGCGGAGCTCGGTGCGCTGCTCGTCGTCCATCACGTCGAGTTCGACGCGGATCGCGCCGACCCCCGGGACGTCGGACACGGCCGTCTCCACGCGCTGCGCGATCTCGGTGCGCATCGGACAGCCCGACGTCGTGAGGTACACGCCGACGTCGACACTCGCGTCGCCGTTTATCGTCACCGACTTGACCATCCCGATGTCGGTGATCGGCTTGCCGATCTCGGGATCCTTGACCTTGCCCAGAGCGGCGCGAACTGCCGATTCCGTGGGCACGACTCCTGTTGTCATCTGGTCCAGACTACCGGCGGCGCCGATGACTCCCGGCGGAGGCCCGGGTCACGGTGTCAGCGAACCGGTACGGGAGTGCTCGCCGCGCCGGGCCGGTTCGGCCCGGCGTTGCCCGCCGGTGCCTGCTTGATCGCCGGCGCGTCCTTCTTGGGCGGTGGGGGCGCGGGCTGGCCCGGGAACAACGGTGGGATCGACGGCAGGCAGACGATGATGCACGGCTGCGGCGGCGGACTCGGCCGGCGCGAGGTGGAGGACGACGACGAGGACGAGGACGACCCGGACTCCGGTGCGCGCGGCTTGCTGGACTTGCTCGAACTGCTCGACGGCTTGCGCTTCATCTCCGGGATGGGGTTCGTCGGCATCACGCCCGTCGCGTAGGCCCCGGCCCAGCCGAGCACGTTCGCGACGTACTCCATCGAACGGTTGTAGCGCAGCACCGCCGACACCCGGGTGCGCTCGTTCATGATGTCGGTGACCCCGGCGCACAGGTACCGGCCCGCCGAGTAGGTGGCGTCGAAGATGTTGTTCGGGTCGGGTTTCGCGTCGCCGTTGGCGTCGGAGCCCCACGCGGCCCAGGTGCTGGGGATGAACTGCATCGGGCCCATCGCGCGGTCGTGCCCGGCGTCGCCGTCGATGCGTCCGCCGTCGGTGTCCTTGATGACCGCGTTGCCGGCCAGGGAACCGTCGAGGACCGGACCGGCGATCGGGTTGATGGTCGTGCCGTACTGATCGACCGAGCCGTTGCTCGCGTGATTGGACTCGATCCGTCCGATTCCGGCCAGCAGGAACCAGGGGAGCTTGCACTGGGGGCTCTCGGCCGCGACGCGGTTGGCGGCCAGCTTGTAGGCCTGTAGTACGACGCCGGGAATCCCCAGCGGACCGGAGGGGAGATCGTTCGCGAGTCGGAACTGCGGCGCCGGGAGCGCCGTCGCGGGCTTCTCCGGCGGCGGGGCGAAGCCGAGGAGCGCCACCGGCGAACCGGACACGACCTCGGCGACCACGACGGGGGCGACCGTCTCGGCCACCGGCGCGGCGACAGAGCCGCCCGAGGCGCTCGAACGTCGCGGTGCCCAGGACCAGGGCGCCGACCAGACCGCCACCCACCGCCAGCGTGGCGGCGCGTCGCGGGAAGGAGGACGGGCGGCGCGGCCCGCGGCGACGGCGGACGAGGTCGAGGGGCCTCATCGACGGCTCCGATCGCAGAGCATGGCCCCACGGCGCTGCCCGATCATGTCCACTCCGTTGTCACACACATCTGCCCCCGAGAACGCGGCCATCACCACCTGCGGCCCAGGTCGAGAGCCGCTCGCATGGATGCACCGGACCGATTCGTCATGTCGTGGTCGACACCGGAATCCGATCCTGACTGTGACCCACCATACATATGGGTCTGACGTCCCAGACACGAACTCCGCTATTGGCGTCAGTGATCGAATCGCTCCGGCGCGGGCCAGGGTTACGCCGGGACCGCCGGGTTCGGGTGCTCAGCGGGTGTGGTCGCGCGAACCCTGGCGGGCAGACGGCTCGTCACCGGCGGGGGCACCCAGCCGTTCGGTGAGCTCGTCCAGCAGGTCGTCGAGTTCCTTGCGCAGGTAGTCGCGCGTGACGGTGTCGCCGACCGCGAGGCGGACGGCGGCGAGCTCGCGGGCGAGGAACTCGGTGTCGGCCTTCGTCTGGGCGGACCGCAGCCGGTCCTCTTCCAGTGAGACCCGGTCGCGGTTCTCCTGCCGGTTCTGGGCCAGCAGGATCAGCGGGGCCGCGTAAGCCGCCTGGGTGGAGAACGCGAGGTTCAGCAGGATGAACGGATAGGGGTCCCACTGGATGGACACCGCGATCAGGTTCAGCGCGATCCACACGATCACGATGACCGTCTGGATCGCCAGGTAGCGTCCGGTGCCCAGGAATCGCGCGATGCGTTCGCTGTACATCCCGACGACGTCGGAGTCGAGGTTGAACGAGATCGTGCGACGAGTGCTGGGGGTGTCGAGTTTGCGTCCGGGCTCGCTCATCGGATCCGCACCTGCGCGCGGCTTCCCGGCGGGGGTCCCTGGCCGGCGGGGTCGACGACGTCCTCGGGCTCGGTCTCACGCCAGTCGCGCGGCAGGATCTCGTCGAGGAGGTCGTCGACGCTCACCGCGCCGAGGAGATGGCCGGACTCGTCCACGACGGGTCCACAGACCAGGTTGTAGGTCGCGAAATATCTCGTCATCGTCTCCAGGGAATCCTCGGGGTGGAGTTGGGCGAGGTCGGTGTCCAGGATTCCGCCGACGAGATGCGCAGGCGGTTCCCGCAGCAGCGCCTGCAGGTGCACGCACCCGAGATACTTCCCGGTCGGCGTCGCGGTGGGTGGGCGGACGACGAACACGATGCTGGCCGCGGCGGGCGTCAGGTCGGGATTGCGGACCCGGGCCAGGGCTTCGGCGATGGTGGTCGACGGCGTGACCACGATGGGCTCGGAGGTCATCACACCGCCCGCGGTGTCGGGGGAGTGCAGCAGCAGTCGCCGAACGGGTTCGGACTCCTCGGGGTCCATCTCCTTCAGGAACGCCTCGGCCTCGGTGTCGGGCAACTCGCCGAGGAGGTCGGCGGCGTCGTCGGGATCCATCGCCTCGAGGATGTCGACGGCGCGGTCGCGTCCGAGCGCGGCGAGGACCTCCTTCTGGTCGTCGGGCGGCAGCTCCTGCAGCACGTCGGCGAGCCGTTCGTCGTCGAGGGCCGTGGCGATCTCGTCGCGCCGTTTCGCCGGCAGTTCCCGCAGCGCGTTGGCCACGTCGGCCGCGCGCATGCCCTCGAACTGCAGGAGCGCCTGGGCGACTCCCTGGCCCGGGAGGTTCAGCGCGCTCTGGGTGATGCCCTGCACGCTGGACCACTCCACGACCTGGGTCTCGTGGCGCCTCCGCAGGCCTCGCCGGCCCGCACGGATCGCGACGCGGGACACGACCCAGTCGCGCGTCCGGGTGCGTTCGATGCCGAGGTCGATCACCGTCACGTCGGCGTCGGCGAGTTCGGGGAGGTCGGGATCGACGACCCGGACGTGCGTGTCGAGGACCTGCCCGATGGCGAGTGCCTCGCCGGGCCGCAGGTGGAGCCGGCGGAGGCTGACGGTGCCGGTGTTGAGGGCGACGGCCTGCGGCTCGATCGCGGTCACCCGCAGCATGGGCACGAAAATCCTACGCCGAGTAGTCAATTCGACCGCCAGACCCAGAACGCGCGGCTGCTGTCCGGACATCCGGATCGAGATCACCACGTCGCGGACGCGTCCGATGGATTCGCCGTCGGGACCAAGGACGGCCAACCCGACTAATCTGGCCACGAACACCTTGCTCACCGACGACATGGGAGTAAGGGTAGTGCCATCGGTGCACGGCAGGCCGACGGCAGACATGAACAGCACCGGCGGACGTGCAGTCTCACGACGAGTCTCACTGTCGAGTCCTACGAGGGAAGGCTCCGATATGACCAATCCGATGCGCCCGAGCCGCGAGACGCCGGGCTTGCCCACCCCGCCCAAGGGCTGGCCGATCGGTTCCTACGGAACCTACGCCGAGGCCCAGCGAGCGGTGGACTACCTGTCCGACGAGAACTTCACCGTGCAGGACGTCACCATCGTGGGCGTCGACCTCATGCAGGTCGAGAGGGTCATCGGCCGGCTGACATGGGGCAAGGTGATCGGCGGCGGGCTGGTGTCGGGTGCCTGGCTCGGCTTCTTCTTCGGGTGTCTGGTGGCGCTGGTGTTCACCGGTTCGCCGATCGCGCCGATCCTCGTGGGCATCGTCGGCGGCATGGTCTTCGGTGTGATCTCCGCGACCATTCCGTACGCGGCGACGCGCGGCCAGCGGGATTTCGCCTCGACGATGCAATTGGTCGCCGGCCGCTATGACGTGCTGTGCGACCCGAAAAGCGCAGAGAGGGCGCGCGACATGCTCACCCGTCTGACCTTCTGAGCGCGCGTCCCGCGCTCGGACACGGTGGGATCACAATCGCTCGTGGAGTGGCACGCCCATGCCGAATGTGTTGCATGTCACGAATCCTCACGTATAGCGTTGCTCTTCGGACGCTCACGGCCGAGCACCTGGTGCCGCGCCGCGTACGACATCGAGGAGGCTGCGTGCGGAGCAGGGTCAGGACTGACGGATCTACCAGACGCGTGAGACGGAAGGTCCTCGCCGCGGCGGTGGCAGCGGCGGCCATGCTGCCCGTGCTGTCCGCGTGTGGCTCGGGATATGAAGCGGGCGTACTCAATTTCTATCCGCCGGCCGACGGCGCGGACACCCTCGCCGAGATCGGTGACAAGTGCTCGGCCGACTCCGGCGGGGCGTACAAGGTCGTGACCACACCGCTGCCCAAGGGTGCCGACGATCAGCGTCTCCAGCTCGCACGGCGCCTGGCGGGCAACGACAGCGGTCTGGACCTGATGGGCATGGACGTCGTGTGGACCGCCGAATTCGCCGACGCGGGCTGGATGGTGCCGGTGCCCGACGACATGGCCGCGGAGGTCTCGGCGCGCACGCTGGGCGGCCCGCTCGACACGGCGGTGTGGAAGACCGACGACGACGAGCGTGAACGCCTCTACGCCATCCCGTTCTCCACGAACACCCAATTGCTCTGGTACCGACCGGATGTCCTCGCCGAAGACGTCGACCGCCGGCGCCCGGCGTCGACGTGGAACGGCATGCTCGAGGACGCGCTCGTCAGCGGACGCAACGGCGGTCCGACCTACATCATGGTGCAGGGCAGGCAATACGAGGGCCTGATGGTGTGGTTCAACTCGGTGCTCGCCAGCGCAGGCGGCCAGATCGTCGACCCGGACGATCCCGACAAGGTCACCCTGAACGACACACCCGAACACCGCGCCGCCACGGTGCGCGCCCTGGAAACCCTCAAGCGCGTGGCGACCGCACCGGGGGCCGACCCGTCGCTGACCAACTCCGACGAGGGGGCTGCCCGACTCGGCATGGAGAGCGGAGAGGCTCTGTACCAGGTCAACTGGCCCTTCGTCTTCGCCGGCATGCGCGAGAACGCCGTGGCCGGGAGCGTCGCCTTCCTCGACCTGACCCAGTACGCGAACCTCTACGCCGACACCGCGAACCCGCCGACCCCGGCCCAGGTGGTCCCGCTCAACCGCGAGATGCGGCGGGTCTTCGACTTCGCGCCCTACCCCGGGTTCGAGGGACTCCCGACGAAGACGACCGTGGGCGGCATCAACATCGCGGTCGCGAGCACCTCGCAGCAGCAGGACCTCGCGTACCAGGCCGCCGAGTGCATCACCAGTGAGGCGTCGCAGAAGGCGTTCTCCTTCAGTGCCGGACCACCGCCGGTCATCGAATCCATCTACGACGACGCCGATTTCCGGCTCGCCTACCCGATGGCCGACGAGATCAAGCGGCAGCTCGAACCCGAGCACGCCGCGTTGCGTCCGAAGTCGCCCGACTACCAGGCGATCTCGACGCTGTTGCAGGCCAAGTTGAGCCCGGTCGGCGCGTGGGAGCCGGAGGCCCTGGTCGACGAGCTCGCCGAAGCGGTCCAGAAGGCCATCGACGGGGAAGGGCTGGTCCCGTGAGCGACAACACGACACCCGGGGACGACGAGCGGACCGGCGGCGGCCGGTCGGATGACGACGCACGGTTCCGCGCCGGACGGCATGCCCTGCCGGATGACGCCCCGCCGCAGACCGGCCCGATCCCGATCGTCGGCGACACACCGCCGGTGCAATCGGATCAGGTGTGGACCCCACCACCGGGCGGTCGGCGCGACGCCGGGCCACCGGTGAGCTTCTCGGCAGGTGCGCCTGCTCCGGCCGCCGGTCCCGCTGCTGGTGCTGGCGCCGGTACGACGGCGGTCGCCGAGCGTCCCCGCGCCGATGCTGCGCCGGCCGAACCGCGCAGGCGCAGCGAGGGCAAGGCCGCCGAGCGCCGTCTGGCCTTCTGGCTCGTGGCGCCGGCCGCGCTGATGATGATCCTGGTCACCGGGTACCCGATCGTGTACGCGGTCTGGTTGTCGCTGAACAAGATGAGTCTGTCGGCGCCGGGCGAACGCGAGTTCGTGTGGTTCGCCAACTACGCGACCGTGCTCACCGACAACTACTGGTGGACGGCGTTCGCGGTCACGGTCGGCATCACGGTCGTGTCGGTGATCATCGAACTCGTGCTGGGCATGGCCATCGCGCTCGTGATGCACCGAACGATCTTCGGGCGCGGCACGATTCGTACCGTCGTCCTCATCCCGTACGGCATCGTGACGGTGGCGGCGGCGTTCTCGTGGTACTACGCGTGGACGCCGGGGACCGGTTATCTCGCCAACCTGTTGCCCGACGGCACCGCACCGCTGACCGAGCAGTGGCCCTCATTGGCGATCATCGTCCTCGCCGAGGTCTGGAAGACGACACCGTTCATGGCCCTCCTGCTGTTGGCCGGTCTCGCGCTCGTGCCCGACGACCTGCTCAAGGCGGCCCAGGTGGACGGTGCCGGGGCGTGGACGAGGTTGTGGCGCATCATCCTTCCGCTGATGAAGCCGGCGATCCTGGTCGCGCTGCTGTTCCGCACACTGGACGCATTCCGCGTGTTCGACAACATCTACGTCCTCACCAGCGGGTCCAACAACACGTATTCGGTGTCGATGCTCGGTTACGACAACCTGTTCGGCGCATTCAATCTCGGAGTCGGATCGGCCATCTCGATCCTGATCTTCCTGTGCGTCGCGATCATCGCGTTCGTGTTCATCAAGGGGTTCGGCACCGCCGCACCGGGTTCCGACGACGAGGGGAGGTAAGCCGTTGAATACGAGCGGAAAGTCCAAGGCGTGGTGGTCGATCGCCAACATCCTGGTGATCCTGTACGCACTCATCCCGCTGCTCTGGATCATCAGCCTGTCGTTCAAGCCGGCGAGCAGCGTGACCGACGGCAAGTTCTGGCCGAGTGAGTTCACCCTCGACAACTATCGGAGCATCTTCGAGACGAGTGCCTTCACCTCGGCCCTGATCAACTCGATCGGTATCGGGCTCATCACCACGGTGATCGCGGTCATCCTGGGCACCATGGCCGCGTATGCGGTGGCGCGCCTGGACTTCCCGGGCAAGAAGCTCCTGATCGGAGCCGCGCTGCTGATCGCGATGTTCCCGCAGATCTCCCTCGTCACACCGCTGTTCAACATCGAACGCCGACTCGGGCTGTTCGACACGTGGCCGGGCCTGATCCTGCCGTACATCACCTTCGCGCTGCCGCTGGCGATCTACACCCTCTCCGCGTTCTTCCGCGAGATCCCGTGGGAGCTGGAGAAGGCCGCCAAGATGGACGGCGCCACACCATGGCAGGCGTTCCGCAAGGTCATCGCCCCGCTCGCGGCGCCCGGCGTCGTGACAGCCGCGATCCTGGTGTTCATCTTCGCCTGGAACGACCTCCTGCTGGCCTTGTCGCTGACCTCGACCGAACGCGCGATCACCGCCCCGGTCGCCATCGCGAACTTCACCGGCGCATCGCAATTCGAGGAACCCACCGGGTCGATCTCGGCCGCCGCGGTGATCATCACCATCCCCATCATCATCTTCGTGCTCTTCTTCCAACGTCGAATCGTGGCCGGCCTGACCTCCGGCGCCGTGAAGGGATAACCCATGGCAGACATCGTTCTGGACAACGTCTCCAAGCAGTATCCCGACGGCTCGACCGCCGTACACGGGGTCGACATCGAGATCGCCGACGGCGAGTTCGTGATCCTGGTGGGTCCGTCGGGCTGCGGTAAGTCGACGACGCTCAACATGATCGCCGGGCTCGAGGACATCTCCGGGGGTGAACTGCGGATCGGTGGCGAGCGGGTCAACGAGCGTGCGCCGAAGGACCGCGACATCGCCATGGTGTTCCAGAGCTACGCGCTCTACCCGCACATGTCGGTGCGCGAGAACATCGCCTTCCCACTGACACTCGCGAAGATGTCGAAGGATCAGGTGGCCGCGAAGGTCGACGAGGCCGCGCGCATCCTCGATCTCGGTCAGTACCTCGATCGCAAGCCGGCGAACCTCTCCGGTGGTCAGCGGCAGCGTGTCGCGATGGGACGCGCGATCGTGCGGTCTCCCAAGGCGTTCCTGATGGACGAGCCGCTGTCGAATCTCGACGCGAAGCTGCGTGTGCAGATGCGGACCGAAATCTCGCAGTTGCAGCAGCGACTGGGCACCACGACCGTCTACGTGACCCACGACCAGACCGAGGCGATGACCCTCGGCGATCGCGTGGTGGTCCTGCGCGGTGGCCACGTGCAGCAGATCGGCACACCGCAGGAGCTCTACAACAATCCGACCAACGTGTTCGTGGCGGGCTTCATCGGTTCGCCCGCGATGAACTTCCTGTCCGGGCGCCTGGGCTCCGACGGCATCGAGACCGCGATCGGCACGATCGTTCTCGACGACCACCGTGCGGTGATGTCCCGCGCCGGTGACGTCGGCAGCAGCGGGGACGTGCTGATCGGCATCCGCCCGGAGCATCTCGAGGACGCCTCTCTCGTCGACTCGACGACGCGCGGACAGGGGGCGACGTTCACCGCGAACATCGATGTCCTCGAGTCGATGGGGTCGGACATCTACGCCTACTTCGGTGTCGGGTCGGGCCGGGCGTCGAGCGACGCCCTCGCGGAGCTGTCCGCCGATTCCGGAGCCGATCTCGGCGGCAACCAGCTCATCGCCAGGCTGTCCCCGGACTCGAAGGTGACACGCGGCAGTTCGGCCGAACTGTTCTACGACGCCTCGAAGATCGCGGTGTTCGATCAGAGCTCGGGGGCGTCCCTGCGGGTTCGCTGAGCGCTGTCCTCCCGGCGACGGGTCATCGTTTACGTCGCCGGGAGTGGTCGAGGAGTTCGTCGAAGACGTGCTCGTCCCAGATGTGCCTGCGCACGAGGCGATAGCGTTCGCAGGCGACCCACATGTACAGCTCGGCGTCGCTTTCGAGGTCGGGACGGATGCCCGCGCGCCGGGCCATCCGCACGACCGGCAGGAACTCCTCACCGAACCAGCGCCGGGCGGTCTCGGTGCGGTTGAGGAACTCGCCGATCTCCTGACTCAGACGGAATCCCCAGGCTTCGACGTTCTCGGCGAGTTCGGCGTAGTCGAACGGGAAACTGAGCCGGATGGCGTCGGCCTGGGAACCCTCGAGCGGCACGCGGGACAGGAAGATCCGACGGTGGTCCTTGAGGACCAGGTCGGAGGTCGCGGTGATGCCCTCTGGGGAGATGCGCGTGTGGATGAGGGTGACGTAGGCGTCGATCGTGGCCCAGTTCCGCGCGATCGCGATGGACACGCGGTGGTGACCGTCGATGACGAAGTGCATCGACCCGATCCGATAGAGCTGGACCGGTGGCACCGACTCGCCCCGTCGTTGCGCGGCCGCCAGCCGCTGCCAGCGCTCACGGCCGCGGGACGACGTGGGCCGGAAGTAGCGGTCGAAGTCCTTCGTGCGGTCGACACTGCCGACGATCGAGGACACCTCGACCACCTGCAGCCCGAGCGCGGTCTCCCCGGTCCGGCCGAGCGCGGCGACGACCTCGTCGAACGGGAGGATGGTGTTGACGTCGGCCGGTTGACGCATGAACCACTGCGCGAGCCGGGCCCGTTCGGCCTGCCGTCGCAGTCGGGCGAAGTCGTTCTCGGCGTCGGCATCGGGAAAACCGGTGTCACGCACCATATCTGCGCCTCACGATCTCGACCTCCCGCGTCACGGGATCGATGTCGAACTGACAGAAGCCGACGACGTTCATCGACGTCGTCGACGACCCGATGGGCAGATCCGACGGCCGTTCGCCATACGGATGCACATGCCCGTGGACCAGCAGTGCGGGCTGCAGCGACCGCACCAGTGGATGGAAACAGTCGAAACCCCGGTGGGGGAGATCGTCGCGGTCGCCGACGCCGCGTGCGGGGCTGTGGGTGAGGAGGATGTCGGCGCCACGCGGCGGGGACAGGGCGGCCGTGCACCGCAGACGGAGGGAGCGCAGCCGCTGCTGGGTGTCGGTGTACTGGTTGGTGCCGCCGTTGTAGCGACGGCTGCCGCCGAGTCCGCTGATGCGGAGTCCGGCGACCGTGACGGTACGCCCGTCGGCGTTGACGGCACCGCAGGGTCCGGGGTCCTCGGCGGGGAGCCCCGCCCGCGTCCAGCCGGTCCGGCCGCGCCGGTAGCCGCGCAGGTCCCGGTCGTGATTGCCGGGTACGAAGACGCACGGCGCGTCGCACAGCGACGACAGGATCTCCAGGTACTCGAACGGGAGATCGCCCGCCCCGAGGATGAGGTCGGGGCGGGATTCGATCCCCACGCCGAAGGTGAGGGAATCCACCACCTCGTCGGCGACAGCCAGAACCCGGACCATGGCTCCAGGCTAGAGGAGCGCCCAGGACCCTCGCGGCCGGTCGGTAGCCTGTCGGATGTGAGTGAAGCCGTGACAGAGGTCGTCGGACGATTCCTGGAAGACCGGCTGGGGGCGACGCCGCAGCGTGCGTCGGTGACGTTCCTGGGGGTCGAGCCGATCGACGTCCTGCGGTTCGTGACCGGCGACACCGACGATCGCGGCACGGTGGTCTACGTGACGTCGGGCTGTGCGCGGCACCCCATGTCCGATCCCACCGACCTGCATGCCGATCCGGTCCGTGGCCCCCGGGCCGAATTGGTCGTGCGCATGCGGTCGGGTACGCCGCTGCCGGGTCTGCACAAACGCATGGCGACGCTGGCGGCCGCGCCCGCGGTCGAGGGTCTGATCATCGCCGCCGACGCCCTGGTCGACCTCGGCGAACCCCTCTGGGACGGTTCCCCGTTCACCGCAGTGCTGCTCGAGGCCGACGAGCTGGGCATCGTCGAACTGCCCGAGCCGATGGACCCGGTCACCATGCTCCGGGCCATACCGATCACCGCCAACGAGGCCGCGTGGGTCCGACTGAAGGGTGCCGACGCGCTGCGGGAGGCGTGGCGCGAGGCGGGTATCGACGTGACCAGGCCCGACCGTTCGTCGGCGACACCGTCCTGAGACGGCCGGCGGATCGTCGGCGGACACATCCGTTCCCAGGTTTCGGAACGTATGACAGAGGGAACGTCTGAGCACGACATCACGGTCGGTCGGAAAGGTGAGGGTGCATGGAGTCACGGGGTGCAGGGACCATCGGCACGGCGGATGGGCGGTGCCCGGCGTGACGCTCACATCATCGTCGCCGACGACGACGACAGCCGCACGGTCCGATCTCGATGTCTATCTGCCGCAGCAGGACACGCAGCTGCTGATCGACACCCTCCGATCCCGCGGGGTCTCCGGCGCCCGTGTCCTCGATCTCTGCACCGGCAGCGGGGCCATCGCCATCGCGGCGGCCCGGGCGGGTGCGGCCGAGGTGACCGCGGTGGACGCCTCCCCGGACGCGGTCGCCTACGCGCGCCGTGCGGCAGCCGAAGCCGGCGTCCGGATCGAGGTGACACTCGGTGATCTCCGCCGTCACCGGGGTCGCTATGACGTGGTCACCTGCAATCCGCCCTATGTGCCGACCCCGCCCGAATCCGAGGCGGCGCTTCATCCGGCCGGGCCGTCGCACGCCTGGGACGCCGGCCTCGACGGCCGGGCCGTCCTCGACCCGCTGTGCGCACGCGTTCCCGATCTGCTGGTGCCCGGCGGCGCATTCATCCTCGTGCACTCGGAATTCGCGGACGAGGACGCCTCGGTACGCGCTCTGCGCGCCGCCGGACTGACCGCCGAGGTGGTGGCCGAACGGGTCATCCCATTCGGTCCGGTCCTCACCGCGCGCGCGGGCTGGATGGAGGAGTGCGGGATGCTCGAACGCAACCGCCGCATCGAGCGACTGGTCGCGATCGTCGCGGTCGCCCCGGGCGGTTCCGGCCCGAGGGGATGCCCGGCGTGAGTGGGGACGGCAAGCGCAACGTGGTGCGGGTGGTCCGCGGCGGACCCGTCCTCGTCTCCGGCCCCGTCGAGATCGAACTTCCCGACGGTGCCAAGGTCGAGTCGGATCGGTTCATGGTCGCGGTGTGCGCGTGTGGCCGCAGCAAGAACTATCCGCTGTGCGACACCAGCCATCGCAGGAAGCGTCGACGGACCGACTGACCCCCGGGGAGCTCAGATGCCGGGAAAGGCGCTCTCGCCGTTGTCCCAGGCGGACAGCACATACCGGTCGAGGGCGTCTTCGACGAACAGGAAGGCGCGGATCCCGAAGATCACGTCGGCCTCGGTGTCCGGCTCGGTGCGGATGAGATCGCCGACGACGTCGGTGCGCAGGATCTGCTCGTGAACCGCATCCGCCTCGACGTGTTCGCGATAGAAGCGTCGGCAGGCCTCCGGCGCGTCGAGCTGTTCCAGGCCCGCGAGCAGGCGCTGGGAGCCCGGGGGCGAGGTGATCTCGGTGGCCGCCAGATGTCCGACCGCGGCACCCCGGTACCGGCGATGGAGGCCGAACAGCGACATCAGGTTGACCGGTGTCAGGGCGACCCCGGGGACGGTGTCGAGATAACCGAGGTAGTCGGCGCTCAGATCCGCGGCCCGGAGCAGGTCGGCGAAGAGCTCCTGATGCACGGCGTCGCCTCGCCCGCCGCCGAACTCGTCGAACTCGACGGCGACATAGGCGGCCTTGGCGTGGCCTCTCAGACGCGGGATCGCCCACGCGTGCGGGTCGGCCTCCTTGAGGTGGTACAGCGAGCGCAGCGCGAACAGCTGTCGGTACTGCTCCCACGTCCCCGCGTCGCGGAGGCGGTACGAAGCGCCGTCGCCGTCGGGGTTCTCGATGCAGAGCTCGTCCATCTCGTGGTCGGCGGAATCGGCTGCGGTCGCGGCGGGCACGTCCCGGTGCAGGGCCGCGAGGAAGGGCCGCTCGAGCGCGGCCCGCACCGTGAGGAGCGCGGGGTTCCATTCCCACTCGACCTCGGCGTCGGCAAACCCCATGTAGTGCATCTCGTAGCAGAGGTAGAGGGCGAGCTGGAGGTCGTCGCCGTAGGGGTCGGCGTCGTCGACCGGCAACTCGGGAACCGACGCGGAGTCGGGATCACCCCGCAGGAGATCGATGACGATGCCCGACAGCGGTCCACGAGCACTCGGCAACTCGGGCCGTCGGAAGGCCGTGTCGTGCATCGTCGAGACGTCGACCATCGGATCAGCTGACACCTGCGAGTCCTCCTGTCGTGTCCGGGCGTCCGGTATCGCTGCGTGCAGCGAACGCGGACTCTTCCGGATAACCGAACCGGGCGCCACGCAAACCACCCGGATGTGACTGTGACCGTTGTCCCAGCATAGGGCCGCCGGTCGGCTCAGACGATCTCCCTGCGCAGGGACTCGTCGAGGGAGACGCGGACCAGCGCGGCCGCCAGGGCCTCGGGTCGCCCGTGGGCGAGGTCGGCGAGCCGGGCCGGATCGTCGGGCAGGCCGAGGTCGCGCGCCGCGGCGAGTGCGCGCTTGTCGAAATACGGTGTCGCCCAGTCCCACACCGACTGCACCTCGCGCAGGAAGATGTCGGCCCCGACCGGCCCGATACCGGTGAACCCCTGGAGCAGCTGTGCCGCGCGGGCGGGCTCGGACCCGGCCTCGTCGGCGAGGTGGCGCAGATCGCCGTGATAGTCGTCGAGAACCTTTTGTGCTGCCTCGCCGAGGCGGGTGGCGGTGCTCTCGTCGTAGCGGACGTAGTGGCCTCGGCCGAGGGCGTCGACGAGGCTCTGCCAGTCGGCCCGCGCCATCTTCTCCGGCGTGCGGTAACCGGCCGCGAACAATTCGCGGGCGGCTGCCACCGCGATGTCCGCGGAGATCCGGGTGCTCAGCAGCAGGGCGAGCACCAACAGTTCGAACAGCGGCGACGGCGTGTTCTTCAGCGTGATGCCGGCGTCCTCGGCGTAGGTGTGGCCGGCGCGGTCGAGCAGGGCCCGGGCCGTGTCGCCGGCGTGGTCGGTGCGGGTCATCGCGGCCGATTACCCGTCGCTGTGCCCGGGTAATCCTCCGCGCGGTCGCGGGTCACACGCCGGGTCACAACCAGTGACTGCGGCGGAACACCACGAACAGCACACTGCAGAGCGTGGCCAGGCAGGCGAGCACGACGGGGTAGCCCCACTCCTGATGGAGCTCGGGCATGTGGTCGAAGTTCATGCCGTAGATTCCGGCGACCATGGTGGGCACCGCGGCGATCGCGACCCAGGCCGAGATCTTGCGCATGTCGGTCGACTGCTGGATGCCGACCTTGGCGGCCGCGGCCTGCAGTAGTGAGGTGAGCAGGTCGTCGTACTCGAGGACGCGGTCGATGACGGTGGTGAGGTGATCGGAGACGTCGCGAAACTGGCGTCGGATCTCTTTGGGCACCAACGGGTTACCGCTCGCCGTCAAGCTCTGCAACGGTGCCGCGAGCGGCGTCACCGCGCGACGCAGTTCGAGCACCTCGCGACGCAGGAGGTAGACCGGGTCGATGTCGAGCGAGTGGCCCTGGCGGCCGAAGACGACCTCCTCGATGGCGGCGACGTCGGCGTCCATCCGGTCGCTGACCGCCAGGTAGGTGTCGACGACCTTGTCGGCGACGGCGTGCAAGACCGCGGTGGGGCCGAGGGCGAGTCGCTCGGGATGGGTTTCCAGACGGCGCCGCAGCTCCGACAACTCGGTGTGCTCGCCGTGCCGCACGGTCAGGACGAAGTCGGGTCCGGCGAAGACCATGATCTCGCCGGTCTCCACGACCTCGCTGGCCAACGCCATCGTCTCGTGCTCGACGTACTGCACGGTCCGCAGGACCAGGAACTGGGTCTCGTCGTACACCTCGAGTTTCGGTCGCTGGTGCGCGTGTACCGCATCCTCGACGACGAGTTCGTGCAGGCCGAACGTGGCACCGACGTCGGCCATCTGCGCGTCGTCGGGGGCGTGCAACCCGACCCACACGAAGCCCTCGCCCGCTGCCCGCACCCGGGCGAGGCCCTCGGTGTAGGTGACGCGGCCGGGCTGTCGGCGACCGTCGATGTAGACCGCGCAGTCCACGATCGCCCGAGCCACCGGGACACGGATCTGCGGGAGCGGTCGGCGTTCGCGGCGTGGGGACAACCCGCGCGGACCGGGCCGGGGGAGCGACGGCATGAGTGCCGATGGTACCCGGCGGCCTCGTTCGGGCGCGGAGCTGTGCTGGGGATACGGTGGCGGGGTGCCTGAACGTCTTGTCCGCAAACGTCTCGTCACGCTGGCCGGCCTGCTCGTGGTCCTCGCGGTGGTGATCGCCGGATGCGCCGACGACGCCTCGTCCCCGCCGCGTGGGCTGGTGATCGGCTCGTCGGACGACCCGGCGATGCGGGTGATGGCCGAGATCTATGCGGGGGCGCTGCGCAACTCCGGCTCCGTGGTGTCCGCCGACCAGCTCCGCGGTGACGTGCCGACCCTGCTGGACGAGATGGATCGCGCCGGACTCGATCTCTTCCCGGCCTTCACCGGGGAACTGCTGACGATGCTCTCCCCGTCGTCCACCGCGATCGGTGCCGAGGACGTCTACCGCGACCTCAACCGCGCACTGCCGCAGGGTGTTTCGGTCGGTGACGAGACGCCGGTGGCAGCGGCTCCGCAGATCTTCGTGTCGACGACCCTAGCGGGCGACGTCGGCGCCACCGGCCTCGACGATTGTGCGCGACTGCCCTCGGGACTGCCGGTCGCGGCCGTCGCCGAACCCGACGAGGCGACCATGCGTGCCTTCGCCGACGCGGGCTGCGTGTTCGGCCCGGTCGAGCTCGCCGCGACGTCCGAGGACGTGCTCCGTCGCGCCGCCGGCGGCACGGCTGTCGGTCTGCTGACGCCTCTCGAGCTCGCCGGCGAGAACGCCGAGGGCGCGTCCTCGGAGGTGCAGGCGCTCCGGACCACGCCGGGCGGCGGCGACACCGCGGACGGTGCGGTCGACGCGGACGCCGACCAGGGGGACCCCTCGGGCCCGCGGGCGGAGGTCCTCGTGCCGGTGTTCCGTTCCGCGGCGCTGAATCGCGACCAGGTCAAGGCGATGAACAAGGTGGCGGGCGAGATCACCACCGCCGATCTCGCCACCATGTCCGCCGAGGTCGACGGTGGGGCGGACCCGCGCGATGTGGCCCTGGCCTGGCTGGGCGAACACGGGCTGTAGACACGACACGGCCTGCCGGACACGACACGGCCTACCGGACACGACACGGCCCTGCCGGACACGACAAACGCCGTGGCACCAACACGCCCCCGACCGCGTGTTGGTGCCACGGCGTCGCCGGCTCACCTGAGGTGTCAGGCGGCCTTCGACATCGCCCAGCCGGTGAGCTTCGCCGACACCCACTGGTACTTCGACGCGACCAGGCGCACCGCGAGGTCGAGGATCTTGGCGTCGGTGCCGACGAGGATGCGTGCCTTGTTCTTGCGTACGCCCTCGATGATCACCTCCGCGGCGTCTTCGCTCGTCATACGGGCGAGATAGCGATCGAAGAGCGCCGCCGTGGCCTTCTGGTCGTGGTCGCCGGACACGGTGGCGTTCCGGGCGATCGCGGTCTTGATGCCGCCGGGGTGCACACAGGACACCTGCACCGGGTGCTTGGCGACGATCATCTCCTGGCGCAGCGCCTCGGTGAACCCGCGCACCGCGAACTTCGCGGAGTTGTAGGCGGCCTGTCCCGGTTCGGCGAGCAATCCGAACAACGACGACGTGTTCACGATGTGCCCGTCGCCGGAGGCGATCACGTGGGGCAGGAATGCCTTGGTGCCGTTGACGACTCCCCAGTAGTCGACATCCATCACCCGTTCGATGTCCTTGAACTCGGTGCGCTCGATCTCCCCGTGGTGGGCGATGCCCGCGTTGTTGAAGACGACGTTGACCACGCCGAAGTGCTCGGCGACGGTGTCGGCATAGGTGAGCACGGCTTCGCGCTCGGCGACGTTGAGCAGCTGCGAATGAACCTCGGCGCCGGCCTCTTTCACCAGCTTCTCGGTGACGGCCAGGCCGTCGGGGGTGACGTCGGAGATGGCCAGCCGCGCACCACGGCGCGCGAGCTTGACCGCGATGTCACGGCCCATTCCCGAACCGGCGCCGGTGATCACGACGACCTTGCCGCGAAAGTCCTTCATGTGTTGTCTCCTGTGAGTGGGTGCGGTCGGTCAGGCGTTGGCGGTGGCGGGCGAGTCGATGTCCTCGCCGGTGGCGGAACCGGCCGACACGGCGGGTGCGACGGGTTGCCGGGCGCCGCGGGTGACATCGTAGGCGGCGACATCGAAGGACCGGGTCGCCTGCCGGAACGCGAAGGTGAAGCCGGGCCACAGCGTCGTGATGTTGCCGTTGGCGTCCTTGTACCAGGAGGCGCACCCGCCGTTCACCCAGACGCTGTTGCGGAGCTTGTGCTGGATGCCCGCGTTGAACTCCTGCTGGGCGGCGAGCTTCACCTCGGTCCGGGTGATGCCCAGCGCGCGAGAGGTTTTCAGGTAGTCGACGAGGTAGTTGAGCTGCGACTCGATCATGTAGACCATCGAGGTGTGGCCCAGGCCGGTCGACGGGCCGACCATGAGCATCATGTTCGGGAAGCCGTGGACGAACGAGCCCTTGTAGCCCTGCATGCCGATCTCGCTCCACACCTGCGCGAGGCTGCGGCCGTCCTTGCCGATGATCTTCTCGAACACGGGGGAGTCGGTGACGTGGAATCCGGTGGCGACGACGATCACGTCGACCTCCCGGACGGTGCCGTCCTTGGCCACGATCCCGGTCGGGGTGATCCGGTCGATGCCGTCGGTCACCAGATCGACGTTGGGCCGCGCGAGCGCCGGGTACCAGTCGTTGGAGCGCAGGATTCGCTTACAGCCCACCTGGAACGTCGGAGTCGCCTTGCGGCGCAGTTCGGCGTCGCGGCCGATGCCGCGCAGGATGTTGGCGCGGCAGAGCAACTCGACCGGCTTGAGCGACTTCGGTGAGTAGGTGAGGCCGAACGCCACGACCTCGTTGGCGGCGTAGATCCCGCCGCGGACCGCGGACTGGTACCCCGGGACGTTCTTGTAGGCCCAGTGTTCGACCGAGCTGTAGGCGCGCTCTGTGCGGGGCACGATCCACGGTGCGGTGCGCTGGTAGACGTCCAGACGGCCGGCGACCTTCGCGACCTCGGGGACCAACTGGATGGCCGATGCCCCGGTGCCGATCACGGCGACCCGCTGACCGCCGAAGTCGTGGTCGTTGTCCCAGCGTGCGGAGTGCACGATCTTGCCCTCGAAGGACTCGATGCCCTCGATGTCGGGGAGGTTGGGTTCACAGAGCGGGCCGACACCGCCGACGAGTACCCGCGCCCGGACCTGGTCGGTCGTGCCGTCCCGGAGGGTGTCGATGATCCACCGGCCCTCGTCCTCGTTCCACTCGGTCCGGGTCACCTCGGTGCCGAATCGGGCCTTGGCGGGGATGTCGAACTTGTCGGCCACCCCGTTGATGTAGTCGTGGATCTCGGGCTGGTGCGAGTACGACCGCGACCACGTGGGGTTCTTCGCGAACGAGAAGGAGTAGAGCTGTGAGGGCACGTCGCAGGCCGCGCCGGGGTAGGTGTTGTCGCGCCAGGTCCCGCCGAAGTCGCGACCGCGATCGAGGAGGACGAAGTCGTCGAAGCCGTTCTGCTTGAGACGGACCGCGGCACCGAGACCCGAGAAGCCGGCACCGATGATGGCGATCTCTACATCGTTCGTTGTCATGGTGTCACCATAGGGTGGTACTGAACACGTGTCAATAGCTATTGAACGAGACTCAATAGGAGTAGTCTGGCCGGGTGGCCAGAGGACGAGGAAGTGCACAGTGTCGGTGATCAACGGCAAGACGATCAGCGGCGACCCGATCGGCGGCGACGCCGGCGACCGGCGCGCCCCGCACAAGCGCACGCGGATGAGTCCCGAGGCGCGTCGCGACCAGCTCATCGAGTACGGCCTCGCCATGGTCGGGGATCGGCCGCTCGAGGAGATCACCATCGACGCGATCGCCGACGCCGCCGGGGTGTCGCGGGCGCTGCTCTTCCACTACTTCGCCTCGAAGCAGGAGTTCCACGTCGCGATCGCGCAGGCCCAGGCGGACCGGATGCTCGCGCGTACCGAGCCGGACGAGTCCCTGGGTGATCCGATAGCGATCCTGTCGGCGTCGATGGCCGCGTTCGTCGACTATGTGAGTGAGAACCGCACCGCCTACACCACACTGATCCGCGGAGCCTCGAGTTCGGACGCCGCGATGCGGGAGGTGTTCGATCGCACCCGCGAGGTGATGGTCGCCCGGGTTCTCGACCACGCTCCGGTGTTCGGGGTCGAGGTGACCCCGGTCGTCGTGATGAGCGTGCACGGCTGGATCGCCTTCGTCGAGGAGACGACGATCCGGTGGCTCACCGCGGAGACGACCGAGGCGCCGACGCTCACACGGGACGAACTGCTCGCCCTGATCACCGCCGCGCTTCCCGCCCTCGCGGCGGCGACCATCGGCTAGCTGCCGGCGCAGCGGATCAGATCCGCCGGCCGCCGGCCGGGCCCGTATGCCGCGTGGCTACTGGCTCCGACCGTCGTCGCAGGAGCAGGCCGAGGCCCACCATCCCGACGCCAAGCACGAAGTGCAACCAGTTGTCGGCCGTGTTCACCGGTACGAAATTGGCGGCACTGTGGTGGTCGATCAGCAGTCCGTACACCCAGAGCACCAGGTACACGGCACCGCCGGCCACGAGATAGAGGAACGACGAGGACGCCGTGCGGGACATGAGCACACCCGCGACGCCGAACAGCAGGTGGACGATGTTGTGCAGGATCGACACCTGGAAGATGCCCAGCAGTGCGGCCTCGGAATGATGACCGGCGAACGTCAGGGTGTCGTAGTCCGTGGTGATGCCTGGGATGAACCCGAGGATGCCGACCAGCAGGAACACGATGCCGACTGCCAGCGCCGCGGTCCGGATCGGTGAACGTGTCAGTCGCGAATTCTCCGATGTCATGAGGATCGCCTCCGAGAGATGCCGGTTCGCCGCGGCGGGCTCTTCACCGTGGCGGGTGGACCGCAGAGGAGTATCCGCCCACCGGTGTCCCGAAACCTGCTCGTGAGGCGGTCAGAGACCGACGACCCGCGCGGTGTCGGGCCCGACGGCTTGCTCGAGAACATCGACACCATCGGTGTCCGCGAGTTCGGCGCCGGCGCGCAGCGTCCCGACGAGTTCGTCGGTGAACCGGCGGATCGTGCGGTGGGCGGTCAGCGTGTCGGGATGCCGGGCACGAAGCGCCAGTCCGTCGCCGGTCCGTGAGATCCAGAACTGCGCGTCGTCGGCGGTCGTCGCATTGGAGATGTGGTGGGCATCGATGGCCCGGTGCCGATCCGCACCTGGGAGCAGCCGGTAGTCGACGTAGGACACCATGAAGATGTCCGCCCGCGTGCGGCGTAGTCCGCCCATCGCCTCGATGACCTGCGGAACGGGTACCTCGCCGAGCGCGACGGCCCGACGCAGCTCCGGTCCGGTGCGCCGGATCGTCTCCACCAGATCCCCGGTACCGACGACCCGCAGCGGCGCATTGGTGGTGAACCAGCCGACGGCGTCGCGCCACTTCTCCTCCCGACGCGTGTGCATCGGGAACAGCAGAGGTAGTTCTGGCCCGCCGCCGCAGCGGCGCACCGCGTCGGCCATCGCGGCCAGCGTTCCGCCGAACACGCTCGCACCGTTGCGTCGGCACAACTGGGCGAACCGCTCCGTCGCAGCCGAATCCAACAGCGTGCGCACCTCGGTGGCCTGGGCCGCGATGGCCCCGGGTTCGACACCGAGATCAAGGGGAAAGGTGGGCAGCGCGCCGTCCCGGTCGTCGAAGAAGCGGAGCCATTGGCGCATCCGGGGATCGGACAGCGCGACGGGGGGTGCGGATGACTCGGCTGCGCAGAAGTCGACGAAACTACCGCTCATGGCAGTCGCTGAGGGATCGAAAGAACCTCCGTGGCAACGGTATCCGTCATACAAGCGGTGCAGGTCGTCGATCACGATGGAGATCGAGTAGGCATCCACGTGGCAGTGGTCGAATCCGCAGATGATCGTCGACGCGTCGTCGCGGTCGATCGCGGCGAACAGGTACGCCGGGTAGCCGAAGGGATGACATGCGCGGTCGAGGGTGTCGCGGAGCCGATCGCGCAGGACGGTGTCGGAGGACGTGTCGATCACGGTGTCGATGCGGAGTACGAGGTCGTCCGGATCGTAGGAGTGGCGCCGGACCCCCTCCGGCCCGGTCGAGAACGACGACCGCAGGGTGCCGTGCCGTGCGATGAGGGCGTGGTAGGCGGAGCCGAGCGCGGCGCGGTCGACCCGGCCGCGGACCGTGAACGCCGCGGCCAACCACGTACTCGAGTCCCCGGCGGTGGCCAGGTGCACGGTCTGGTTGAACGACGGTGGCACATCGGAGATCTCGGACCGTGCGGCAGAGGTGTCCACGGTCCAGCACAACAGCTCACCCGCGGGCGGACCATAGCGATCGATGGTGGTGACGTGCACTCGTCCTCACGCTCCTCTGCGCAGAGCCGCGGCGCCGGGGTCGGATGGCCCTGCCGCAACCGCCGGCCCGTGGATCTGCCGGTCGCCGGCTGCGGCGATGTCGGTGACGATGTCGCGCAGGTGGTGGTAGTAGGGGCGCGCCACCGACTCCGCAAACGGCGTCCCCGGGATCTGGCTGCCCAGGTAGAGCTCGTCGTGGTCGCGGTTGATCCACGCCGACGCGTTGGCCGTGCGGCCCTCCCCGGTGAACAGGGCGCCGCGCCGGAAAGCGTCGCGCGACGTTCCGGGAAACCATCGGAAATCGATGTACGACAGCAGGTTCGGGGCAGTGACGATCGCGTCCGGGGTGGCGCCCGCGGCGGCTATGGCGGCGAGCGCGGCCGCCACCGGCACCGCCGCGAGGTCGCGCGCGCGCCGGCGGGCCGCGTGGGCGGCCGGGATCAGTTCGGCGAAGGTGGATGCGCCGGTCATGGAGAACTCGACCGGTGCGAAGCTGCAGAACCATCCCTGAGACGTGGCGTAACCGTCGAGGGCGACCCGGGTGTTGAACACCGTCATGCCGTAGTAGTCCTCGGCGCCGGCCAGTTCCCGGTCGGCGATGGCGATGGCCGCGTAGACGCCGTCGATGAAGCGACCTCCCGCCGCGCGGCAGGCGGCGTCGAAGGCGACGATCCCGGCACGGTCGAGCAGCGAGACCTCGACACCGGTCACCTGCGCGGTCTCACCCGGACCCAGGCCGAGGTCGAGAGGGAAGCGGGGCATCTGCAGGTCGTGCCGACGGAAGATGTCCTGCCAGGCGCGGGTCTGCGGGGTTCCGGCCAGATGCGCGGCGGTCGCTTGCTCCTCGGCCGCGGCGTAGGCGAAGTAGCCCCCGGCGGGCGCCGCCGCCTCGGTCTGCATTGCCTCGGTCTGCATTGCCCCGGTCTGTATTGCCTCTGCGGCCACCGCGTCGTCGGGCTCGTCGGCCCGCACCAGTTCGGCGTAGATCTGCGCGATCTCGTCGAGGGCGAGGGCCTGTGACGCGCCGTCGGAGAGGGCGTGGTCGCACGCCAGGAAGATGGCGAAACCGCCCGGCCGGCTGATGGCCCCGAAGGCGAAGCCGGGGAAGGTGTCGCTGGGGGTCTCGCGGTCGAAACGATCGATGAGATACGGGTGCACGTCGTCGACGGTCGCCAGTCGGCGGTCGACGTGACCCTCGAACTCGATGTCCGACGAGTCGACGAGATGAGCGGTGACCTCCCCGTCGCGGCACTCGAACCAGGTGCGCAGTACCTCGTGACGCCGGACGAAAAGGGTCAGGGCACGTCCGAGGGCGGCGGTGTCGAGGTCGCCGTCGATCTCGGTGCCCGATCCCAGGTATCCGCGATGGGTGCGACCCGCCGCCCGGGCCAGCTGGGCACCGCGGACGTGGTTCTGCGCCAGGAACGTGACCGGCGCCGCGTGGGCGAGGGCGGTCGTGGCGGCCTCGCGGCACGCTTCGGTCGGGTCGAAGCGAACTGCGGTTCCCGGTTGCGGGCGCCAGTTGCCCATTGCCGTGATTCTCATCGGGTCCTCTCGTCGATCAGGCGGGGCGGGCGTCGTCCAGCGCGGCGGTGCCGGCGAAGGTCGCGCAGGTGTAGGAGGACAGCGGGAGTGCTGTTCCCTCGGTCGCGAGCGTCCGCAGGATCGTCGCGTAGGTCGTGATGAGGTCGCGGATGCTCGCGTCGGCGGGATCGTGACCCGGATGCCGGGCCGACACCGTGATCCCGCCGGGCACCCGCGCGATCCAGAGGTACACCTCACGGTCCGACCTCGAGCCGCCCCGCAGGATCTGGGCCCGGGCCGCATCCCATTCGGCGGCTCCCGGGACGTGACGGATGTCCAGGTACGACACGACGAACTCCGGTTCTCCTCCGGTGCCGAGCAATTCGACGATGCGCTGATAGGGGAACAACGGCAGGTGCCGCACCTCGTCGATCGCGGCCGCGGTCGCGGTGAGTGCGTCGTCGAAGGTGACCGAGCCGGACAGATCGACCTCGAGCGGCGCCAGCCCGACATACCAGCCCACCGATCCCGCGTACCGAGCCTCCGTTCGCGTGTGCATCGGCATCGTCAGTCGCAGCGTGTCGCGCCCGGTGAGTGCGCGGAGGGTGACCGCGAGAGCGGCGAACACCGCCGTCTGCGTTCCGTGTCCGCTCGTCCGGGCCGCCGACGTCACGAACGTCGCCAGGCGGTCGGTGGCCACGTACTCGGAGACGCCGCGCTGGCGCGGTGTGCGCGCACGATCCCCGGTCTCCAGGTGCGGACGGACCAGTGGCAGACCGAATCCCGGTGCGTCCGCGGAACGGTCCAGGAACGTGCGCCAGCGCGAGACGGCCGGGTGCTCGCCGGTGAGTCCGAGCCCCACCGCCCGGTCATGGACGCTGAAGTCGAGATGACTTCCGACATCCGCCATCTCGGTGGACGCGCCGTGCCGCGCCGAGATGTACAGGCGCCGGATCTCACTCATGCTCAACAGGATCGAATACGCATCCATCACCACGTGATCGGCGGCGAACGCGACGCAGAAACCACCGCGGGGCGAGGAGATGGTGGCCACGATGCAGTGCGGCCAGCGCGTCGGCGCGAGTCTGGTGTCGAAGATCCCGGTCAGGAGCTCGCGGACGTCGTCACCGGAGTCGAATCGGCCGGCCACCTCGGTGTCGACACCGAGATGGCCGCCCCGGTACGTCCGGCGTCCGTGGTGCGGATCGTCGCTCGTCGGGTCGGCGGTCGACAGAAGGGCCTCGTGCCGGGTGAGCCACTGGTTCAGACAGGATTCGAAACGCTCGGCATCGAGCTCGTCGTCGATCTCGAAAATCGCTCCGAGCCAGGAGTTCTCATCGTCGTCACCGGCCGCCGACCGCCGTATGGACGCCGACTGGTCGTAGGTGAACGGCCGCGGATCCGACTGCCACCCCGCGAGATCCGTACGTGTGGTCGGTGTCCAGATCGTCACCGTCCCAGCCGGTACGGGATAGTCGGACAGCTCGGTGAACTTCATGCGCGGTCGTCCATGTGTCGGTCATCCGTTCCCGGGCCGCGACACCATGCCGTGCCTTCGACGACATGACCCCCCGGCCCATGAGTTCTGATCTGAGACAACAGGAATCGCTCGTACCCCGATGCACGTGCGCGACTCGGTACGACGCACCGGGGGAGTTTCCCCGGGATCGAGCGGATCACGTCGAAACCGCCTGTGTCTGTAGCGAGCCTAAGCGGTCACAACGGACACGTGCAGCGGCACGAGCGCGTGACGTTCATCACCGAGGCCGTTGTCGCTGCGTCGAGGATCGACCGTGTGGGCGTGGAAGTCGGCTGTGTACCTGGCTGTTTCGCTGATCGGGGATCGACGGCGGTGAACGCACCGGGCTCTCGTTGCGTTCATGTAAAGAACTGGTGACGAGCTGTGACGCGATCGGGCGCCGTCCCGACGGAATGCGAAGTCAGACGGCGTGTCGACGAAAACCGTTGCCGGGCAGTGTCGAATACCGCAACAGGTCACGTTGCGACACCTCGGGAGCTCACCTACCGTGGGGCCGAAGTCGACCACACGCATCGGGGGTGCCATGTCCACGACCGTCCCGGCCATCGAGGCCCGCGGTCTGACCAAGGAATTCGGCGGCACACGGGCCGTCGACGCGGTCGATCTCCTCGTGCCCGCAGGTGGCGTCTTCGCCCTGCTGGGGACCAACGGCGCCGGAAAGACCACCACCGTGCGCATGCTCGCGACCCTGCTACGCCCCGATGCCGGAGACGCCCGGATCTTCGGGCACGATGTCGTCACGCAGGCGACGGCGGTCCGGTCGCTCATCGGGGTCACCGGCCAATACGCCTCCGTGGACGAAGATCTCACCGCCCGCGAGAACCTCATGATCTTCGGTCGACTCATCGGATCGTCACGCAGCCGGGCGCGCATCCGCGCCGACGAACTGCTCGACGAGTTCGGGCTCGGCGCGGTCGCCACCCGGCGCGTGGGGCATTTCTCCGGCGGCATGCGCCGCCGTCTGGATCTCGCGGCGTCGCTGATCACCCGGCCCCGCCTGCTGTTCCTGGACGAGCCCACCACCGGACTCGACCCCCGCACGCGGGCCCAGATGTGGCAGACGGTGCGCGACATGGTCGCGCGGGGATCGACAGTCCTGCTGACCACCCAGTATCTCGACGAGGCCGACGAACTCGCCGATCACATCGCGGTGATGGATCGTGGCCGGGTGGTCGCCGACGGCACCGCGGACGAACTGAAGGCCGGCGTCGGGGACATGAGCGTGCGACTCGAACTCGCCGACGAAAATGATCTGACGGCGGCCGCCCAGGTGTGCGCGCCGTTCACCTCGAGCGGCGAGGCGACGATCGCCCGGCGCGAGGGGGTCCTCGTGCTGCCGATGTCCGACATCGACCCGCTCGCCGACATCCTCGGTGCGCTCCGCGCCCGCGGGATCGTGCTGACGTCGGTCAACGTCGTGCGTCCGACCCTCGACGAGGTGTTCTTCGCGCTGACCGACGGCGGCGACCCCACGCGGTCCGCGCCGGAAGTCGATCCGACGGGAGCGCGGGCATGACCACGGGATCACTGCAACCGAGCGCCCTTTCCGGCGGCGCGACGCCCGAGGCGCACGATCGGGTTCGGCCGGCGGCCGCGGTGATGCAGTCGCTCACGATGACCCACCGGGGCCTGCTGAAGATCAAACACAATCCACAGCAGCTGTTCGACGTCATCGTGCTGCCCATCGTGTTCACCGTCATGTTCTCCTCGATCTTCGGCGGTGCGATCGCCGGGAACGTCGTCGGCTATCTCCCGTTGCTGATCCCGGGCGTACTGGTCCAGGTGTGTATCGCGGCGTCGGTCGTCACCGGAGTCCAGTTGCGCGAGGACCTCGACCGCGGGGTCTTCGACCGGTTCAAGTCGCTGCCGATAGCGCGTATCGCTCCGCTGGCCGGCGCGCTGGTGGCCAACACGTTCCGCTACGTGGTGGCCTCGGGCATCACGGTGTGCGTCGGGCTGATCATGGGGTACCGGCCGGCGAGCCCGGTGGGGATCGTGGTCGCCTGCGTGCTGATCGTGGTCGTGGCGTTCTCGTTGAGCTGGATCTTCGCGCTCCTCGGGGTCCTGCTCGACAAGGCGTCGACCGTCCAGGGTGTCTCGATGCTCGTACTGATGCCGATCACGTTCGTGTCCAACGCGCTCGTCCCGATCGACACCATGCCCGGGTGGATGCAGGCCTGCGCATCGGCCAACCCCGTCTCCCATCTCGTCACGGCGGCACGCGGACTGGCCGCCGGCGAGAACGTGGGGACCGACATCGCATACACGCTCGTGGGCGCGGCGGCGATCCTCGCCGTGGTGGTGCCGGTGACCCTGCGGACCTACATGCGGCGGACCTGAATGTCCGCGCCCATGACGAACCGATCAGCACAAGGAGCAGACACCATGCCGCTCACCTTCTCGGTGGTGGTCCCGGTCTACAACGAGGTGGACACGATCGGCGAGTGTCTCGCCCGGCTGTCCGCGCAGTTCGACCGGATCACCGAGATCGTGGTCGTGGACAACAACTCGACCGACGGCAGCAGTGCGGTGATCGACGCCTGGTGTTCGGCTCACCCACGGATCCGGACGATCGACGAGCCACGACAGGGGCTGGTGTACGCACGGAACGCCGGACTCGACGCCGCGACCGGAGACCTCGTGGCCCGGATCGACGCCGACACCCGGGTGCCGCCGGACTGGGCGCGGACGATCGTGGAGTTCTTCGCCGCGGACGTCGGGGGAGACTGGTCGGCACTCTGCGGGCGCGGCGAGGCCTACGACGTGCCGCTTGCCGGCAGATTCGACAGATGGAAGACCCGGCTGCACCCGCTGAACCGGTTGCGGCGCGAGAAGGCCGTGACCGAGGTGCCCGTGCTCTACGGCTCGAACATGGTGCTGCGGCGCGAGACCTGGGCGGTGATCCGGGATCGTGTCAGCATGCGCCGGAACATCTTCGAGGATGTCGACATGGGTCTCTGCGTCGGTGACACCGGCGGGCGCAACGCCTTTCTCCGCTCGCTGACCGTCGGGGTGTCGCCCCGCCGGATGGAGACCGGCATGGTGCCGTTCGTCCAGTACATGAGTTTCCTCCCGCGAACATTCCTGCTGCACCGTCGATTCGGGCTGGCCGCCGGTGCCGCGGCGGTCTACGTGCCCGCGATCACGATCGCGCACGCGTTGCGCCTCGTCGTGCTGCGGTCCTACGACACCCGGACAGGACGGCTCGACCCGCGAAACCTGGTGCGGGGCGGTGGTTCCGATCGTGTCCTGCCGTGATCGGCGGAGTCCGGACACGACCATGCCGGAGTCAGTCGGCACGCCTACCCGTCGCCCCGGCTCCGGCCGCCCGCTCGACGATGTCGGCCGCCGAGCGCACCGCCTCGCCAGGGGGTACGAGCCGGCCGCGGAGATCGGCGGAACGCCGTCGGGTGTCCGCGTCCAGGATCTGCTCGAGCGCCGGGATCAGCGACTTCGCGGTCACCCGCGCCATCGGCAAAGTGGCACCCACACGCGCCTTGCTCACCGCGCGTCCCCAGATCGGCTGATCGGCTCCGACCCAGGTGACCAGGGTGGGCAGACCGGCACGCAGGCCGGCGGCCACCGAACCCGCGCCGCCGTGGTGGACCGCGGCACGACATCTCGGCAATACGGTGTCGTGATCGACGTGCCCGACGACATGCACGGCGTCCCCCGATGTCATTGCACCCGAGGTGGATTCGCTCGACATGAATCCGCTCCAGCCGCCCGACACCAGCAGTCGGATCCCGAGGCGTTGCGCCGCGGTACGGAACGCGTCGGCCAGCCCGTCCGGGTCGGCCGGCAGCATACTGCCGAAACCGACGTACACCGGAGCGTCGCCCGCGTCGAGCCACTCGCCGAGTGTGCCTGCGCCCGAAGCTCCGTCGAGTCCGGCGTCACCCACCCCGGCTCGCTGTGCCGCGGCGAGGGTGAAGAATCCGACCAGCGGCCGACGCGGTCCCCACTGCGCTGCGAGCCCCTCGAAGAGCGCGGGGTCGTAGGCCTGGATCTCGGGAACCCCGGTGCGGGCGATCAGTTCGGAGTAGGGGCGGTTCAGTGGCGACAGTCCCAGGTCGGTCCGCAGTGTGTTCTCGGCCGACCGGGTGGCCAGCCAGAGAGCGCGTTCGGCGACCCGCCAGCTCAGGTCGTTGACCACCGCCGGGGCATCGACACCGAGGTGGGCGAGCAGCGACACCGAGCTGTTGCGCCGAATGGGGCAGTAGTGCAACGGGATGTGTGGAATCCCGAGAACCGCCGAGACGTTGTGGGCGCGTTCCTGACCGGCGCTGCTCGCGATGATCGCATCCGCGCCGTCGGCGAGCTCGAGCAAGCGTTGCTGCATGGTCCGGCCGCCCCGCACCGACATGGCCGACACTGCACGCAGCCTGGTGCGCGGGTTCTTCGACCGCATGTCCTCCCGCACCAGACCGGAATCGAGCAGGGCGCGTGTGCTCTCGCCGTAGACCTCGGTGGGAACACCTGCACCGCTGCCGAATCCGACCAGATCCGGTGGCGTCGCGAGAGTCACCCCATGACCCCGGCCCAGGAGTTCGGCGGCGAGGGCGACGGCCGGCTGGGCGTCTCCGCGACTACCGTTGACCGCGATCACGAACCTCAACGTCGGACCCCTCACGTGTCGGTGTGGTCAGATGGGCGACCGATTCTAAACACGGCCGGCCACCGCGCCGCGCGGCCGGAGACCGGGATCACCGGGGCCGTGTCATGAGAATCTCGTTCGTCATCAACGGGACCCGCGGGGACGTCCAGCCGGCGACGCTGCTTGCGACCGCACTCGCGCGGCGCGGGCACGACGTGCGTCTCGGGGTCCCGCCCAACATGGTGCGGCCGGCCCGGGGCTGGGCGGACGCGATCGCGCGGCTCGAGGTCGTGCCCCTCGGCCAGGACACCCGCGCCCACCTCGAATCGGTGGCGCGGGCTCGCGAGCAGGCGGGTCGTCACCCGCTGCGTCGGCTGCGTGTGTTCCTGTCGCTGCGGAACGCCGGGTGGGAGGACCTCGTCTCCGACATGACCGGCGTCGTCGACGGCGCGGACGTCATCGTGAGCGGGCTGATCACCGAACAGCCCGCACTCGCCTTCGCCGAGTCCGCCGGGGTTCCGCTGCTGTCGCTGCACCACGCCCCGGTGCGCCGCAACAGCCGCGTCGGCCCCGTACCCGGTCACCTCCCGGGTGGCCCGCGCGCCGTTCGTGCGCAGTGGGCGGCCTACGACGCCGCGTTCGGCGTCCTCACCAGACGACGCGAGCGTCGCCTGCGCGCCGAACTGGGTTCGACCGGGACATCGCGGCCCTACACCGCTCGACTCCGTGCGGCGGCGGGTCTGGAGTTGCAGGCCTACGACCCTATGTTCGGGGTGCACGACGACCAGAGGTGGATCGCCGACACGGCGGCGCGTCCTCGACCCTCGGTGGGGTTCCTCGGGTTGCCGGGGGAGCACCCGGTCGCCGGGTCCGACGCGCTCGCGTCTTGGCTCGACGGCGGTGACGCCCCGATCTACGTGGGTTTCGGCAGCATGCCGTTGCGGGGAGAGGAGAGCACCCTCCGCGTCGTCGCGGAACTCGGCCGCCGGCTCGGCCGACGTGTCCTGGTGTGTGCGGGCTGGACCGAACTGAGTGCGGAGGTGCGCACCGGCGCCGAGTCCGACGCGGTGCGCATCGAGTCCCAGGTCGACCACCGCACGGTCTTCGGCCGGTGCGCGGTCGTGGTCCACCACGGCGGCGCCGGGACCACCGCGGCCGTGCTGCGCGCGGGCCGGCCGTCGGTCATCTGCTGGTACGGCGCGGACCAGCCGTTCTGGGGAGCCGAACTCGAACGACTGGGTGTCGGCGTGTCGATGCCGATGGCCCGCGCGGGACGCGACCTGGACGTGGATCGGCTGTGCGACGCCGTCGCGGCGATGCTCGACCCCGCGGTGGCCGAGCGCGCCGCGCGGCTGCGGGACGTCTTGGTGGCCGAGGACGTGGCTCTGGCGGACGCCGTACACGCGGTCGAGAGTTCGGTGACAAGCTCGTGCATGAGGGAACCGAGTACGCGGGGACCGCAGATGCACAGCGAAACGAAGGTGGACGTATGACGACGATGCCGTCGCCCGTGACAGGACGACCCGAGGCCGACCCGCCGGCGGCGGGAGATCGGGGCCTGCGCGGCATCACGGCGCGGCTGCGCGCGCAGAGCTCGGCTCTCCGAGGCGACCGCCTCACCTCCGAAGACGCCCCGTTCTGGTTCGTCACGCCGGCCCTCGGATGGTCGGTCGTGCTCCAGCTGGTCTGGGTGTTCGACGACGAGGTCCCGATCGAGGCACTGACCGCGATGAACGCGGCCCTGGCTCGGGGGCGGCTGAACCGCATGCTCGCCGTACCGGATGTCGTCGGTGCGCGTCCCCGGTGGGTCGATGCGCCCGACGCACCCGGACTGGCCGCCGACAGCCGGCCGGTGTCGGACGCGGAGATCGACGAGTGGGCGACCGCCGAGATGTCCTCGGTGCCCCTCGACGCCGAGGGTGGCCGGTGCTGGCGGCTGCGGTCGGTTCCCATCGCGGGCGGCGGCACCGTGGTCTCCCTGTGCACGCTGCACGTGGTCACCGACGGCCGCGGCATGCTCGCGGCCGCGGCCGAGGCCGCCTCAGCGTCGGAGGTTCCGCTGAACCCGGTGTCGGGTCCCGCGACCGCAGCGACCGGCGTGACGCCCCTCCCGCCGGTCTCGTGGCGTCGCCGGCGGGTCGGTGACCTCGTGGACGCCGGATCACAAGCCGTCGCGGTCGTCACCGGGCTCGCGCGGGCGGCGCTCGAACAGCGCAAGGCCGGCGGCCCCGAACCCGACCCCCGCCCGGTTCGCGCCCCGATCGCCGAACGCTCGCCCGCCGCCGAGTTCACCTGGGCGACGGCGACCGTCCCGGCGGCGGACTTCGACCGGGTCGCCGCGGAACACGATGGCACCGCCAACACCCTGTTCATCGCCGTGGTCAGCGGTCTACTGCGGTCGAGTGGCCATGCGCCGCTGCCGAACCCGATCAAGGTCGGAGTGCCGGTCGACCGTCGCGAGAGCGAGGAGGACACCCGGTCCAACCCGATCGCCGGCGTCTCGGTGTATCTCACCGAGGAGCCGGTCGCCGGTGGCGATCTGGGCGGCATCCGGGCGACGTGCAAGGCGGCATTCGTCCGCCTGTCGGAGGGCCGGCGTGCCCCGCACATCCACCTGCGACCGCTGGCCTGGTTCCTGCCGCCCGCGGTGATCGTCAAGATCGTCAGCGCGGGCAACGGTATTCCCGACGCGGTCATCTCCAACCTCGGTGACGTGCCGCCGGCGGCGACGGTGCTGGGGGGCAGGTCGGCGCGCAAGGTCGCCTTCCGCGGGATGGCACAGGGCGTCGACGCCTCGGCGGGGCAGCGGTTCGGCGACGGTGTCCAGTCGTGGCTGGTCCGCACCCGGGACCAGGTGACCTTCACCGTGCTGGGCTGTGACGAGACCAGTTTCTCCTCCGACGCCCGGGTCGCGGACCTGCTCGACCGTGAACTGACGGCGTGGGGACTGCCCCATGAGATCTGGTGACCCATGAGACCCCGTGATGCAGAGGAGAACACGTGACGGCAACGGCGACCGAGACCCGGCCCACCGAGGTGCTCCGCGTGACGGGTCCCGACGAGTCCTATCTCCTCGTCGCGGAACTGTTCGGGATGGGTGCCCCCATCCAGATCACCTGGATCTTCGATGACGATCCGGGGGACGAGGCGATCGACTCGCTACGGGCCGGACTCGCGGCCGGACCGCTGCACCGTGCGGTGGCCCGGCGTCGGGTCCCCTTCGCCCGCCACCGCTGGGTACGGTCGCCTCTTCCGGTGCAGGCCGGGCCGGTGGAGGTCGTCGACGCCGACGACGTCGGGGCATGGGCGGATTCGGTGCTCCGCGCGAGTCGTCTCGATCCGGTGCGAGGGTCGGGCTGGCAGCTCGACTCGGCACGGATCCGAGGCGGTGGCCGGGCGGTGTCGTTGCTCGCCTCGCACATGATCACCGACGGCCACGGTCTGTATCGACTGGTGGCGGACGCGGCCGCGGGCCGGGCCGCCGGGCTTCCCGCCGCGGGGAGTGAACGCTCCTGGGACACCGTGCGCGCCGACGCCGCCGACGCCGCCGCCTCGGTGCGCGCAGCCGCGCGATCGGTGCGGATCCTGATCCGTGAGGCGCGCACGGCACGGGCCGCCGGCACCGGAACCGCTCCGCGATCCGCGCGTGCCGACCGGCCGAGGAGGGTGCGGTCCGCGCCCGACCCGGACACGACGCTGGCCACCGTCGACGTCTCGGCAACCGAGTGGGCAGCACGCGCCGCCGAGCACGGTGGCACTCAGAACTCGTTGTTCACCGCGCTCCTCGCCGGGATCGTGCACCGCTCGGGCCGTCCGCTCGACGGCCCGATGAGGGTGTGCATCGCGGTCAGCAAGAGGGACGGCGACGAGGACAACCGCGCCAATGCGTCGGGCGGCGTGTGGATTCGGCTCGCCGATCCCGTCGAGCCGGGCACCGACCTCGCCGGCATCCGGGCGTCGAGCAAGCAGGCCTTCGTCGACTACGCCGAGTCCGGGGCCGATCAGGCCGCCGACAATCTGCAGCCGATCGTCCGGATGCTTCCGAAGCGACTCATCGGCCGGATGATGCGTGCCATCCCCGGACCCGACACGACCGTGTCCAATCTGGGGACGACGCCGGACTCGGCGTTGCGCATCGGCGACCGCACGGCGTCCCGGTTCGCCATCCGCGCGGTGATGCAGGGCATGCCCGCGCAGGAACGGCGGGTGCGGGGTCCGGCGATCGCCGCATGGGCGGTCACCTACGGCGACACGGTCACGCTCACGTTCTTCGGTATCGACCCCGACGACTTCGGCGACCCCGGGCGGTTGCGCACCCTCATCGCCGACGAGCTGACCGCCTGGCGGATCGGACACCGATTCTGGTGACGGCGCACCACGTCTCGATCGTCCTGTACGGCAGCCGCGGCGACATCCAGCCGGGTATCTGCCTGGCCCTCGAACTCCTGATGCGCGGGCATCGCGTGAGCGTCCTCGTCCCGCCGAACCTGGCCGGCCTCGCACGGGCCACCGGTGTGGGCGACGTCCACGAGATCGGTCTCGACTCCGACGCTGCGTGGTCGTCGGACGATGCGCGGTCGGCGCGCGGCAACCGTAACCCGGTGGCGCGCGCGGCGTTCGCGCTGCGGACCGTCCGTGGCGGATTCGACGCCCTCGACACCGACCTCGAGCGGCTGTTCGTGCCGGAGACCGCGCCGCTGCACGACGCCGATCTCCTCGTCGCCGCGCCGCTCTGCCAGGACCGCGTGGTGGCGGTGGCCGAACGTCTCGACATCCCACTGGCCGTGCTGAGATTCGGCCCGATGTCGGAGAACGGACTCATCGGCGCCGTGCCCGGTCTCACCGAGCGGTGGTCGCCGGCGTGGAAGCGCCGATCCTGGCGTATCGCCGATCGCCTGACCTGGATCGCGACCGGATGGAACGAGAATCGCTTCCGGCGCCGGATCGGGCTTCCCCCGAGCCGCCGCCCGCTGCCGCGGCGACTGGGTGCCGACCGGATCCCGCAGATCCAGGCCTACGACCCGGAGATGGTCCCGGGCCTGGCGGCGGAGTGGGATGATCGCAAACCCCTCGTCGGGTTCTTCGACCTGCCGGCGGCGAGCCGGGCGGGGATCGGGGAGATCGGAGCCGATGCCACCGGACTCGCCCGCTGGCTGGATGCGGGCGAACCGCCGGTGTTCCTCACCTTCGGCAGTATGCCGATCCTCGAGCCGAAGACGGTGATCGCACGCTGGCGCGCCGCCGCGCGCGCCCACGGGGTGCGCTGCCTGATCGCGATGGGAGACGCGACCGGGATCGATCCCGACGACCCCGATGTCTTCCACACCGCGGGCGTCGACCACGCGTCGGTCCTGCCTCGCTGCGTCGCGGCGGTCCATCACGGCGGCGCCGGGACCACCGCGGCGAGCCTGCGAGCCGGACTTCCGACCCTCGTCTGTGCGGTCACCGCCGATCAACCGTTCTGGGGCGAACGGGTCCGGGCCCTGCGGGTGGGTGCGGCCGTGCGGCTGTCCACCTTCACCGACGACGACGCGCACGCGGGTCTGGCCACGGTGCTCGCCGCCGAGACCCGTTCGGCGGCTGCCGCTTTCGCACGGCGGATGACATCCCCCGACAAGGCCGTCGCCGCCGCTGCCGACATCTGTGAGTCCCGGTTGCGATAGGCGTCGAGACGATCGGGGCCACAACGGCCGCGGCCACCGACCCTCTGGGTCGGTGGCCGCGGTGACGACAGTCGTACTGGCTACTCGCCGAAGGCCTCGTCGAGGATCTCCTGCTGCTCGACCGCGTGGACCTTGCTCGAACCCGACGACGGTGCCGACATCGCGCGGCGCGACACCCGGCGCAGACCGCCGAGCAGGTCCGGCAGCACCTCGGGCAGCCAGAGACCGAGGAACGGCCACGGGCCCTGGTTGGCGGGCTCTTCCTGAACCCACCGGAACTCGGTCGCGTTGCCGTACTGCTCGAGCGTCTTGCGGAGCCGGCGGTGCGGCACCGGGTAGAGCTGCTCGATGCGTACGACGGCGATGTCCTCGCGCTTCTCCTTGTCGCGGCGGGCGGCGAGCTCGTAGTAGAGCTTGCCGCTCACCAGCAGCACCCGCTTCACCTTGCTGCGATCGGCGCCGTCTTTCTCGAAGCGCGGGTCGTCGATGACCGACCGGAACTTGTCCTCGGTGAAGTCCTCCACCGGACTGACGGCGGCCTTGTTGCGCAGCATCGACTTCGGGGTGAAGACGATGAGCGGGCGGCTGATGCCGTCGAGCACGTGGCGGCGCAGCAGGTGGAAGTAGCTCGCCGGCGTCGACGGCAGTGCGACCGTCATCGAACCCTCAGCACAGAGCTGTAGGAACCGCTCGATGCGTCCCGAGGTGTGGTCGGGTCCCTGTCCCTCGTGGCCGTGCGGCAGCAGCAGCACGACGTCGGAGAGCTGGCCCCACTTGGCCTCACCCGACGAGATGAACTCGTCGATGATGGACTGCGCGCCGTTGACGAAGTCGCCGAACTGACCCTCCCACACCACGAGTGCATCGGGGTTGCCGACCGAGTAGCCGTACTCGAAGCCGACGATCGCGAACTCGGAGAGCGGCGAGTCGTAGACCATGAACCGGCCGCCGTTGCTCTCGGCGTCGTTCTCCTCACCGGCGGGCTGCAGATGGTTGAGCGGCGTGTACTCCTTACCGGTCGAACGGTCGATGAGTACCGAGTGACGCTGCGTGAACGTGCCGCGACGCGAGTCCTGGCCGGACAGCCGGACGGTGCGTCCCTCCATGACCAGCGAGCCGAACGCCAGCAACTCGGCGAAGGCCCAGTCGATGTTGCCCTTGCGGGCGGCCTCGGCACGCCGCTCCAGCACCGGCTTGACGCGCGGATGCGGGGTGAAGCCGTCGGGGACGTTGACGAAGGCGTCGCCGATGAGCTCCAGCGTCTTGTTGTCGACGGCGGTCACCAGCTTGGTCGGCAGGGTCTGATCGGCCTGGATCGACGGAGACGGCTCGACGCTGAACTTCTCGAGTTCCTTGACCTCGTTGAAGACCCGCTCGAGCTGACCCTGGTAGTCGCGCAGGGCGTCCTCGGCCTCCTTCGTCGAGATGTCACCGCGACCGATCAGGGCTTCGGTGTAGCTCTTGCGGACGCCGCGCTTGGTGTCGATGACCTCGTACATCGCCGGCTGAGTCATCGACGGGTCGTCGCCCTCGTTGTGCCCGCGGCGACGGAAGCAGACGAGGTCGATGACGACGTCCTTGTGGTACGCCTGGCGATAGTCGACGGCGAGCTTGGCGGCCCAGACGCAGGCCTCGGGGTCGTCGCCGTTCACGTGGAAGATCGGCGCACCGATCATCTTCGCGACGTCGGTGCAGTACTCGGTGGAGCGCGAGTGCTCGGGCGCGGTGGTGAACCCGACCTGGTTGTTGACCACGATGTGCACGGTGCCGCCGGTGCGGTAACCGGGCAACATCGCCATGTTCAGGGTCTCGGCGACCACGCCCTGACCGGCGAACGCGGCATCACCGTGCAGCATGAGCGGAAGGATCGGGAAGCGATCGTCCTCGTCCATGAGGTCCTGCTTGGCGCGGACCAGACCTTCGAGGACCGGGTCGACGGCCTCCAGGTGGCTGGGGTTGGCGGTCAGCGAGACGTTGATCTCGTTGTCGCCGAACATCTGGTAGTACTTGCCCTCGGCGCCGAGGTGGTACTTCACGTCACCGGAACCGTGCGCCTGCGACGGGTTCAGGTTGCCCTCGAACTCGCTGAAGATCTTCGAGTACGGCTTGCCGACGATGTTGGCGAGCACGTTCAGGCGGCCGCGGTGCGGCATGCCGATGACGACCTCGGAGAGACTGTGCTCGGCGCTCTGGTCGATCACCGCGTCCATCATCGGGATGACCGACTCGGCGCCTTCGAGCGAGAAGCGCTTCTGCCCGACGTACTTGGTCTGCAGGAAGGTCTCGAACGCCTCGGCGGCGTTGAGCTTGCTCAGGATGTACTTCTGCTCGCCGACCGGCGGCTTGACGTGCTTGATCTCGACCCGTTCCTGCAGCCACTTCTGCTGCTCGGGTTCGAGGATGTGGGTGTACTCGACACCGACGTGCCGGCAGTACGCGTCCCGCAGGATCGACAACACGTCCCGCAGCTTCATCTTCTCCTGGCCGTGGAATCCGCCGACTTTGAAGCTGCGATCGAGGTCCCACAGGGTCAGGCCGTAGTTCTGGATGTCCAGATCCGGATGGCTGCTGCGCGCATCGCTGTCCATCATGAGCGGATCGATGTCGGCCATCAGGTGCCCGCGGCTGCGATAGGCGGCGATCAGCTCGAGCACACGGGTGCTCTTGTCGACCAGACCGGCGGGCAGGTCGCGACGCCAGCGGACCGGCTCGTAGGGGACGTGGAACGCGGTGAAGATCTCGTCGTAGAACGCGTCGTCGATCAGCAGCTCGTGGATCGTGCGCAGGAAGTCGCCCGACTCCGCGCCCTGGATGATCCGGTGATCGTAGGTCGACGTCAGCGTCATGAGCTTGCCGACGCCGAGCTCGGCGATCTGCTCCTCGCTCGCACCCTGGAACTCGGCCGGGTACTCCATCGCGCCGGCGCCGATGATCGCGCCCTGACCCTTCATCAGGCGCGGCACCGAGTGCACGGTGCCGATGGTGCCCGGGTTGGTCAGCGAGATGGTGACCCCGGAGAAGTCGTCGGCGCCGAGCTTGCCGTCACGCGCGCGGCGGACGATGTCCTGGTATGCGGTGTAGAACTCGGCGAAACCCATGGTCTCGCACTGTTTGATCGCGGCGACGACGAGCGTCCGGTTGCCGTCCTTGCCGACCAGGTCGATCGCCAGGCCCAGGTTGGTGTGCGCGGGCGTGACGACGTTCGGCTTGCCGTCGATCTCGGCGTAGTGCCGGTTCATGTTCGGGAACGCCTTGATGGCCTGCACGATCGCGTAGCCCAGGATGTGGGTGAAGCTGATCTTGCCGCCACGGGTGCGCGCGAGGTGGTTGTTGACGACGATGCGGTTGTCGATCATCGCCTTGGCCGGCACGGCCCGGACGCTGGTGGCCGTCGGGATCTCCAGCGACAACGCCATGTTCTTCGCGATGGCCGCGGCGGGACCGCGCAACACCTTGGTGCTGTCGGTGCTCTCGGACTTCTGCGCGGCGGACGCCTTGCCCGCCTCCGGCTTGGTCTGCTTGGGCTGCGAACGCGCCGAACCGTCGCGGCTGGCGACGCTGTGGCCGGATGCGGCCTTCGTCGCGGTCGACTCCTTGGCGGGGGCAGGCTTGCGCGGCGCGGTGCGGGCGGGGGTCTGATCCAGGGTGACCTGTTTGCGCGGCGCGGCTTCGGCGGCAGGTGCGGAGTTGCTGCGGGCGGACCCGTTGGTCGACGAACCCGTTGTCGAAGACGAGGCGGAAGTCGACGCCGTTGTGGCGGAAGACGTTGTGGCGGAGGGCTTTACGGACTTCGAGGGCGGAGAGGCGGACGCGGCGGGGCTACCGTTGTCGCCGGGCTCGTAATTCTTCAGTAGTTCGTGCCAACTCGGATCGACCGAGTTCGGGTCTTCTTTGTACTGCTGGTACATTTCCTCGACCAGCCACGTGTTCTGTCCGAAGTCTGAAATCGAACTGCTGCTCACAGCGGTATCTCGCCTCAATTCCCTGAAGGTGCCGGGTTCTCTGCCACGCGTCGTCTCTTGTGGAGACTATCGGTGAACCACCTGACGATGCTACGCGTCGCCGACTCGCTCGCGCTGACCGACCTGTTACTACGGAGTCAGTTCCGAGGTGGCCCGCGTGACCGTCACAGCGGCGGTCCGTGCGCTGGTCGGAGCCGGTGCATCGGTGTCGGGCACCGCCGGCTCGTCGGGATCGACACCGGCATCCCAGAAGCCGCGGTACCTCTTTCCCAACGCCAGCAACTCCTCGTGTGTTCCGAGCTCGACGATCCGCCCACCGTCGACCACCGCGATGGCATCGGCGCGGGCGGCGGTCGCCAGCCGGTGCGCGACGATCACGGAGGTGCGGTGCCGCGTCACCGCGCGCCCGGCGGCGAGCACCTGGGCCTCGGTCGCCTGGTCGAGGGTCGCGGTCGCCTCGTCGAGCAGCAGCAGGTCGGGTTCGACGAGTTCGGCTCGCGCGAGCGCGATGAGCTGGCGCTGCCCTGAACTCAGCCCCTGGCCGCGTTCGCCGATCGGGTGGTTCATCCGACCGGGGAGGGCGGCGATCATGCGCAGCGCGCCGACCGCGGCCGCGGCGTCGACGATGGCGACCCGATCGGCACCGGGCCGGCCGTAGGCGATGTTCTCGGCGACCGTGCCGGTGAACAGGTGCGGCTCCTGCGGGACGAGACCGAGACGGCGGCGGTAGCCCGCGAGGTCGTAGTCGCCGATGTCGGTGCCGTCGACGACGACGCTCCCGGAGGTCGGATCGTAGAAGCGGGCCAGGAGTTTGACGATCGTCGACTTCCCGGCACCGGTCCGGCCGACCAGAGCCAGGGACGACCCGGCCGGGATGTGCAGGTCGACGCCGGACAGCGCGTCCGTCGAGGAGCCCTCGTAGCGGAATCCGACCCGGTCGAAGTCGACGACGCCGTCGAACCCGGTGTCCGGTGGGGACTCGGCCCGCGCCGAGGTGCGCAACGAGCTCGGCGTGCGCAGGAGGTCGCCGATGCGCCGGAGACCCACCGCCGCCTGCTGGTAGCCGTCGAAGACCTGCGACAGCTGCTGCACCGGGCCGAAGAGCATCGTCAGATAGAGGACGAAGGCCACGAGCGTGCCCGCCGAGAGCGAGCCCGACGCCACCTGACCGGCGCCGACGCCGAGCGCGATCGCGGTGGCGATGTCGGACATGAGCTGGATCAGCGGAAAGTAGGTCGCGATCGCCCGCTGCGACACCATCCGGGCCTCGACCCATTCCGCCGAGCGCCGGGCGAACCGCGTCTGGGCGCTGTCGGTGCGCAGGTAGGTCTGGGTGGTCTTGATGCCGGCGATGTTCTCCTGGAAGTCGGCGTTGACGACACTGATCAGTTCGCGTGAGCGCGTGTACGCCCGACTCGCGACGCGGCGGAAGACGATCGTCGCGGCGATCAGTAGCGGGAAGACGGGTAGCACCAGCAATCCGAGCAGGGGACCGGTCACCAGGAGTGCGACCCCGACGCCGACGAGGGTCAGCACCGCCACGATCGCCGAGGTGAGCCCCGTCTGCAGGAACGTCGACAAGGCGTCGATGTCGGTCGTCATGCGCGTCATGATCCGACCCGACAGCTCCCGCTCGTAGTAGTCGAGTCCCAGCCGCTGGATGTGGGCGTAGCTGCGGATCCGCAGTCCGAACAGCACGCGCTCGCCCGCCGTGGTCGAGGTGATGGTCATCGACTTCGCGGCGACCCAGCCGACGCCCACGAGCCCGACCCCGCCGAGCGCGGCCCACACCAGCGTCGACCGTTCGGCGTGGCCCGTCGCGTCGATGACCGCCCGCGCGATGCTCGGGAAGGCCAGACCGACGAGGGTGTCGACGGCGATGGCCAGCAACGCGGCGGCGAGCAGCCACCGGACCGGCGCGAGGAGTCCGCGCAGGGTGAACACCGGGTTCTCGCGCCGAGCGGCGTCGACGTCGACCTCGGGTCGCTCCACCGCGGGCGGGAGGGCATCCACCGACGCCTGGAGTTCGGGTGTGGCCGGCATCGAACCGAGGGCGCTGGCGACGCCGCCGCCGCGACCGGTCCGCGAGCCCGCCCCGGCCGGGACCGACGTCCGGGCCGTGACCTCGGCGGAATCGGATTCGACACTCGGCCAGAGGTTTTCGAGGTCGGCCGCGGTCGGCCCGCGCAACGGTGGCGCGGTGTCGGCGACCGCGGTTGGTCCCGTGTGGCCGTCGGGGGCCGTGTGCGCGGGGCTCGACATCAGCTCGCGGAATCGCGGTGAGGTCGCCTCGAGCTCGGCGAGCGTCCCCAGCGCGGTGATCCGGCCGTCGTCGAGCACGGCGACGCGATCGGCGAGAACGAGCGTGGACCGGCGATGAGCGAGGACGAGCATCGTGGCCTGCCGGTTGCGCAATTCGCCCAGGATGCGGGACTCGGTGGTCGCGTCCACCGCGGACGTCGCATCGTCGAGCACGAGAACGCGGGGATCGGCGAAGAGCGCCCGCGCCAGGGCGATGCGCTGGCGCTGGCCGCCCGACAGGGTGAGTCCGCGCTCGCCGATGACGGTGTCGTACCCGTCGGGGAGCGCGTCGATGAATTCTGCGGCGTCGGCGGCGGTGGCCGCCGCCCGCACCCGGTCGGCGGCATCGGGGTCCGCCGCGCCCGGGCCCATGGCGATGTTGGCGGTGATGGTGTCCGAGAACAGGAACGGCTCGTCGAAGACCACGGCGACGGCCCGATGGAGGGCGTCGGGTGCCAGTTCGTCGATGGGGTGCCGGGTCCGGACCGCGTCGTCTCCGGTGCTCGCACCGAGCAGGGAGATCGTCCCGGTGTCGGGGCGTTCGAACCGGCTGACCAGGTCGGCGATGGTCGATTTGCCGGAACCGGGGGGACCCACGATCGCCACACACTCGCCCGGTTCTATCCGGAGGTCGATCCCGGACAGGACAGCGGGCGGGTCGTCGGCGTCGTGTGTGTGGTGGGCGAACGCCACGCCGGCCAGTTCGACGCCCAGGGGCCCGTCGGGCAGTGAGCCGGTGGCCGTGTCGCCCGGATCGTGGGGGTGGTCGATGACGTCGTAGACGCGTTCGACCGCCGCGCGAGCCAGTTGCGCGTTGACGACGAGGTTCGTCAGGAGGCGTGCGATGCCCGTCATGGTGGCGACGTAGGTGCTGAACGCGAGGAAGGTGCCGGCGGTGATCGCGCCGGTCATCGTGAGGTACCCACCCGCCACGATCACCCCGACCGTGCCCAGTTGCGGGATGGCGGCCAGCGTCGGGGCGAACCGCGAGTTGATCCGCGCGGCCCGTAGTCGGCGCGCGAACACCGTCCGGCACCGGGTGACGAGGTCGTCGACGGCGCGCTCTTCCTGTCCGAAGCCCTTCACGACCCGGACGCCGGTGACGGTCTCCTCGACGTGCTGGGCCACATCGGCCGCGGACTGCTGGGCCGACCAGGTCGCGGCGAACAGGCGACGCCGTGTCCGCCACACCTCGACGGCGATCAGCGGGACGATCAGCAGTGCCACCCCGGTCAGCAGCGGCGACAGATAGGCCATGATCGCCAGCGCCACGACCATCTGCACCGCGGCGCCAAGCGACAGCGGCGCCATGGCGAGCAGGCTCTGCACGACCTGGATGTCGGTGATGGACCGGGACACGATCTGACCGGTGCGGATCTGGTGCTGGCTGCGCCCGTCGAGGTGCAGCAGGGTGTCGAGCAGCCGGAGTCGCAGCGAGTTCTGGACGCTCACGGCCAGTCGTCCGGCGAACACCCGCCGGCCGACATGGCAGGCGTAGCGAACGGTCGCGAAAACGACCAACGCGACGATGATCGTCCGCAGTGACAGACCGTCGTCGACGACGCCGGTGGCATGGTCGATCGCGGCCTTCGTGAGGAGCGGCATGAGCACGTCGACCCCGACCGCGATCAGGGTCACGGTCATCGTGATGACGACGACGCGCCGGTATCGCCACGATTCGCCGACGAGCCGTCGAATCCAGCCGGGCGCCGCCGCGGACGGAGTGGGCGGTGGGGACGCCGCGATCACCACGAACCGGGCGGGAGCGGATCCGGGGTCGGGGTCTCGGTGAAGTCGACGTCGATGACCCATGCACGGGGAGCAGGTCCGAAGGCCTCGCGAGCGTTGTGCACCACCTTGCGGCCCAGGGCGCGACTGCCCGCGCCGCCGATGACCGCACCGATGCCCGCGGGCATCAGCTTGCCGAAGATCAGCGGCGCCCGCCGGATCGCGTACTTCCGTACGAGCTTGTTCACCAGGGTCTTGTTCAGTTTGGTGATCGCTCCGGACGGCAGAGCCGCGCCGCCGAGCCTGCGCAGCGCGCCGCCGCCGGTGCCGACCACCCGGCCGAGTGCCAGCACGCCCTCTTCGCCGAGCGCGACGGTCATGACGAGTGCCTTGCGGCGGTCGGACTCGTGCACCGGGATGCCGTGCACCTCGGCGATCGACAGCGCCAGCAGGGCCGACGCCTCGAGGAAGAACGCCGTGTCGCCGGTCATCGCTCCGAACGCGGTCATCGTGCCGACCCCGGGCACTGCGGCGGCCGCGCCGACCGCGCTGCCGGACCCGGTGACCGCGTTCAGATAGCGCTTCTCGAGCCGCTCGACGATCTGCGCGGGTGAGTCGTCGGGGTATTTCCGTCGCAGCGAGTCCACGTACTTCTTCACCGCAGGCGCCTGCAGTCGCTGCGCACGGTCCAGGAGTCCGCCGGTCACCTCGACCGCCTTGCCGGGTGGCGTGCGGCCCTTGTTCGTCGAGACCCCTTGTGTCGACTTGTCTTTCATGTCCGGTCTCTCATGCTCTGGGGTACCCAATCCTCTTCGGGCACGACCTCGGCGGGTCGTGGGGGGCCAGGGGGTGTGCCGTCGCCGAACGGGCGTCCACCGAGGTCTTCGCGATGATGCGCGGTGAGCCAGCCGCGCAGGTCCGGGCCCTTGGGCACGATCTGCGTGGGGTTCACATCGGTGTGGACGATGTAGTAGTGCTGCTTGATCTGCGTGAAGTCGGTGGTGTCGCCGAAGCCGGGTGTCTGGAACAGATCCCGGGCGTAGGCCCACAGGACCGGCATCTCGCTCAACTTGCTGCGGTTGCATTTGAAGTGGCCGTGGTAGACCGCGTCGAACCGCGCCAGCGTGGTGAACAGGCGCACGTCCGCCTCGGTGATGGTGTCGCCGACGAGGTAGCGCTGCGTCGACAATCGGTCCGACAGCTCGTCGAGTTTGGTGAACAACCGGTCGTAGGCCGCGTCGTAGGCCTCCTGGCTGCCGGCGAATCCACACCGGTACACGCCGTTGTTGACCTCGGTGTAGACACCGTGGCTCACCTCGTCGATCTCGTCGCGCAGACGCTCGGGGTAGAGCTCCGGCGCGCCGTCGCGGTGGAAGGCGGTCCATTCCAGGGAGAAGTCGATGGTGATCTGCGGGAAGTCGTTGGTGACGACCGCCCCGGTCGGCACGTCGACGATCGCGGGCACGGTGATCCCCTTGGGATAGCCGGGGATCCGCTTCTCGTAGGCGTCCTTGAGCCGGGGGATCTGCAGCACCGGGTCCACGCCGCCGGGGTCGAGATCGAAGGTCCACGAGTCCTTGTCGTGGGTGGGACCGCAGAGACCGAGTGAGATGGCGTCCTCGAGTCCGAGGAGCCGCCGGACGATGAGTGTCCGGTTGGCCCACGGGCACGCCCGGGCGGCGACGAGCCGGTACCGGCCGGCCTCCACCGGATAGCCGTCCCGGCCGTCGGCGGTGATGCGGGTCTCGATGTACTTCGTGTCCCGGACGAACTCCTCGCCGGTCATCACGTACGAACCCTGTTCGCTCGTCGATGCCGCGCTCGGGTCGGACGCGGACCCGGTGCTGTGATCGGTCTCGGTGCTCATGGGTTCCACAGTAATGATCCGCCGTGACATACACGGCGAGCTGCGGCGCCGGACCCCCCCGTCGTGCGGGTCGTGGCTGAAACGGACAGGTCTAGCATCGGGGAAATGCGATCGAGCGACGCCACCCGCGGCGAGAACGCGGGTACCGACGAGATGGTCACGACCCGACCGTGGGCCGCGATGCTGGCGCTCTGCGTGGGCTTCTTCATGATCCTCGTCGACATGACGATCGTGGCGGTCGCGCAGCCGCGCATCCAGGCCGATCTCGACACGAACGTCAACGGCGTCGTCTGGGTCACCAGCGCGTACCTGCTCACCTACGCGGTGCCACTGCTGATCACCGGCCGCCTGGGCGACAAGTTCGGTCCCAAGACGATGTATCAGATCGGTCTCGCGGTGTTCACCGTCGCCAGTCTCTGGTGCGGACTGTCGTCGTCGATCGGTGAGTTGATCGGGGCGCGCGCCCTGCAGGGTGTCGGCGCAGCCCTCATCACCCCGCAGACGATGGCGCTCATCACGCGCATCTTCCCGGCCGAGAAGCGCGGAGCGGCAATGGGTGTGTGGGGCACCGTCGCCGGTGTCGCGACACTCGTCGGACCGCTGCTCGGCGGTGTCCTGACCGACGCGTTCGGCTGGGAGTGGATCTTCTTCATCAACCTGCCGGTCGGCGTCGTCGGCCTCGTCCTCGCCGCCGTTCTCGTCCCCCGGGTCGAGACCAACGACCACCAGTTCGACTGGATCGGCGTCGCGCTGTCCGCCGTCGGTCTGTCCGCGCTGGTGTTCGGCATCCAGGAAGGCGAGACCTTCGATTGGGACGCCTGGATCTGGCTCCTCATCGTCGGTGGTCTGGTGATCCTCGGGGTCTTCGTCTACTGGCAGTCCCGGATTCGCACGGAGCCGCTGCTCCCGTTGTCACTGTTCCGCGACCGCAACTTCTCGCTGTCGACGATCGGCATCGCCTCGATGGGTTTCGCGGTGTCGGGGTTGATGATCCCGCTGACCTTCTTCCTCCAGCTCGTCGGCGGGATGTCGCCGACCGAGTCGGCGGTCGTCCTGGTACCCATGGCCGTGCTGACCGGCGTCCTGGCCCCGTTCGTGGGTCGGATGGTCGACCGCGTCCATCCACGCACGATCGTCTCCTCGGCGTTGTTGCTGAATGCGATCGCCATCGCGTGGCTGGGCTTCGTAGCGCGTCCGGAGACCCCGGTCTGGCTGATCGTCGTCCCGCTGTGCCTGATGGGTGTCGCCTCGGCCGGCATCTGGGCGCCGCTGGCGGCGACGGCCACGCGCAACCTGCCGTGGCACCAGGCCGGCGCCGGTGCCGGTGTGTACAACACGCTGCGGGTCATCGGCTCGGTGTTGGGGTCGGCCATGATCGGGGCGCTCCTGCAGACCCGGCTCGCGGCCGAGCTGCCCGGGGTCGACGCCGAGAACGCGCAGGACGGCGGGACGGGCCAGCTGCCGGAGTTCCTCCGCGAGGGCTTCGCCACCGCGATGGGCCAGTCGCTGTACCTACCGGCAGCCGCGCTGCTGATCGGTGTCGTCGCGACGTTCTTCTTCGTCCGTCCCGCGCACCAGAACGTCCCACCGCAGGTCGTCGACCCGCAGGCCGTGGCCACCGACGCCGGGCGGCGGTGACCCGCGTCCCGGGGTCCGGGTCGTCGAGAGCGCGCGTCCCACGATCTGTCGGGACCCGACCGTAAGGTTGCGCCCATGCGCATCGTGCACACCTCCGACTGGCACCTGGGCCGGACGTTCCACGGGGTCGAGCTGCTCGCCGACCAGCGCCGCGCGCTGTCCCACCTGGCCGAGCTCGTCGCCGCGGAGTCCGCGGACGTCGTGATCGTCGCCGGGGACGTCTACGACCGGTCGGTCCCGTCCGCGGACGCGGTCCGGGTCTACGACGAGGGGCTGGCCGAGATCGCCGCTGCGGGAGCGCAGATCGTCGTCACGTCGGGCAATCACGATTCGCCCACCCGCCTCGGTGCCGGCTCCGGGTTCGCGGCCGCCGGCGGACTGCACCTTCGGACCTCGATCGCCGACATCGACCGGCCGGTCGTGCTCGCGGACACCCACGGAGACGTCGCGATCTACGGCATCCCGTATCTCGAACCCGACACCGCCCGCCGCCACCTCGGCGTCGAGTCGGTCGGCGGCCACACCGCCGTGCTCGACGCCGCGATGGCGAGGGTCCGTGCCGACCTAGCCGCCCGCCGGGTGCGGTCCGTGGTGGTGGCGCACGCCTTCGTCAGCGGGGCCGCGGCCTCCGGATCGGAGCGTTCGATCAGTGTGGGCGGTGTCGAAACCGTTCCCGCCGAGACGTTCTCGGGTGCCGACTACGTCGCGCTCGGGCATCTGCACTCACCGCAGCGCGTCACCGACACCGTCCGCTACAGCGGTTCGCTGCTGCCGTACTCCTTCGGCGAACGAACCCATCGCAAGGCGGCGCTGGTGGTCGATCTCGACGCCGGCGGTGTCGCCGAGGTCCGGGCCCACGAGCTGCCCGTCGTCCGCGAACTCAGTTCTCTCACCGGCGTTCTCGCCGATCTGCTGACCGACGACCGGTTCGGTGAGGCGCAGGACCACTATGTCGAGGTGACGCTGACCGACCCGGTCCGCCCCACCGACGCGATGCGACGCCTACGCGAGCGTTTCCCCTTCGCGGTCCATGTGCAGTGGGAGCGTCCGCACTCCGGCATCGGCGTCGACTACCGGTCCCGTGTGCGTGGGCGCACCGACGCCGAGATCGTCGCCTCGTTCATCTCCGACGTGCGCGACGAACCGACGAAGGGGGAGCGGGTTCTCCTCGAGCGCGCACTCCGCGCCGTCGTCGGCGAACCCGAGTCCGACGCCGCCGAACTGACCCTCTTCGACATCGAGGCGATCATCGCGGAGTCCGCATGAGGCTGCACCGCTTGCGCGTCCGTGCGTTCGGTCCGTTCGCCGAGGAGATCACCGTCGACTTCGACGACCTCGGCGGTGACGGACTGTTCCTGTTGCACGGACAGACCGGCGCGGGTAAGACCACGGTCCTCGATGCCGTCGCCTTCGCGCTGTTCGGGAGGGTCCCGGGCGTGCGCGACGTCAACCGGCGACTGCATTCGGATCACGCAGCGGCCGACGAGGTCCCGGAGGTCGAGCTGGAGGCGACGATCGCGTCCCGGCGGCTCCGGATCACGCGCTCGCCCGAGCACGAGCGACCCAAGAAGCGCGGGGACGGCACCCGCAGGGTGAACGCTCGAGCGACGCTGACGTGGGTCGACGGGTCGGGGCCCGACCTGACCCGTATCCCCGAGATCGGTGACGCGGTGGTACGGCTGCTGGGCATGAGCGCCGACCAGTTCTTCCAGGTCGTGCTGCTGCCCCAGGGCGACTTCGCGCGGTTTCTGCGGGCGCACTCCGACGAGCGGGAAGCGTTGCTGGAGAGGCTGTTCGACACCGAACGATTCGGTGACCTCGAGGAGTGGCTGCGCGACAGGTCTCGGGAGAGCGCGGCCACGCTGACCGATCAGACCGCGGTGCTCGACCGGATCGCCGGCCAGATCGTTGCGGTCGGCGGTGCCGAGCCGATCGCCGAGCCCGACTTCGACTGGGCGCAGGAATGTCTCGAGCGTGCGCGGGTGGCCGCGGAACGCACCCTCGTCGAATCGAGTGCGGCGCAGGCCGCGGCAGACCAGGCCCAGGCCGCGTACGAGAGCGGGAGCCGGCTCGCCGAGCTGCGTCGCCGGGGCCGCGCGGCCACCGAGCGCCTCGCCCGGCTTGCCGAGGGTGAGCAGGCGCTTGCGGCCGCGGGCCGGGCACGCCGCCTCGCTCTGCGGGCCGCACCGATCATTCCGCTCGCCGACGACTCCGATCGTGCGGTGCGCGATCTGACGGTCGCAGAGCAGGCCGTTGCGGGTGCCCGCGCCGAACTGGGCCGGTTGCCGGAGGGCGAGATCCTGTGTGCCGTCGACACGGACGAGGACCTCGACGCGCTCCTGGATGCGGCGATCGACCGCTGGACCGAGGAATCGGGGCGCTGGGAACCGCTTGCCGAGCGGATCGCACAGCGGCCTGCGCTGGTCACCGAGATCGATGCACTCGATGCCACCATCTCCGACGCCGAACGCCGGGTCGCGCGGACACGGGAGTCGCTCGAGGCCGCGCCGGGTCGGCGTGCCGAGGCCGCCGGCGCGCTGCGGGCGGCCGAGGACCTTCGCCTGCAGGCCCCGAAGCTGCGGGCCGAGCGTGACGGACTCCGCCGTGTCCGCGACGCCATGACCGACCGGGACGAGGTGCTGGTCCGGCTCGTCGCCGCCGAGAAGGAGCTGCTCGACGCCCGCGATGCTCATGCCGCCGCCCGTGAGCGGGTGCTCGACGCGCGGGAGCGTCGCCTCGCCGGGATGGCGGTGGAGCTGGCCGGCGAGCTCGTCGACGGGGAGGAGTGCGTCGTGTGCGGTTCGGTCGCACACCCGCGGCCCGCCACCGCCGCGGGCCCCGTCGAGACGGTCGCCGATGAAGAAGAGGCGGCCGAAGCCGAAGAGCGTGCGAGTGCGATCAAGGCCATCGCCCAGTCCGCGGTAGCCGCACTCGGCGAGCGTCGCGTGCATCTCGACGCCGTCATCGGCGGCGCCGACCCCGAGGCCGTCGACGCCGACCTGGCCCGGGTGAGCGCCGATCTCGCGGCCGCCGAGCGTGCCGCGTCACGAGTGCCTGCACTGCAGAAGGCCGTCGATCGGGTCGACGCCGAGATCGACGCGTGGCGCACCACCATCGCCGACACCGAGTCGGCCCAGTCCGCCCGGCGCGAGCGCCTGAACTCGTTGCGGCAGAACCTCACCGAGCTCGATTCCGCGGTTCGCGAAGCGACCGGCGGGCGCGGAGGCGTCGCCGAGCGCCGCCGCGAACTCGCCGAACTGGTTCGCCGTACACGTCGTCTCCGCGACGCCCGGCAGGAGGCCGCGCGTGCGCGGGACCGGGTCGCCGGAGCAACGGCCCGGCTGTCCGCGGCCTGCCTCGATGCCGGTTTCGACGATCTCGCCGCGGTTCGCGCGGCGTTCGCCCCGGACACCCAGATCGCGGCGTGGGACACGATGTTGCAGGAGGCGGCGAGTCTGCGCGCCGCGGCGGAGGAGACCCTCGCCGACGACGACGTGCGGGCCGCGATGTCGGCCCCCGAGCCGGATCTCGAACGGCTGACGGTGGAGCGTGAGGCCGCTCGCCGGCGCCTCGAGACCGCGGCGAAGGAACACGCCGTCACCGCTCGACAGGCCACCGGTCTGGAGGAGTACGTCACCCAGTTCTGGGCGGCTCTCGACGCGCTGGCGCCGATGCAGGAACGCCACGCCGAACTCCAGGGACTGGCCGAACTGGTCAGCGGACGCGGACAGAATTCTCGGCGGATGTCGCTGCGGTCGTATGTGCTGGCCGCACGCCTCGACGAGGTCCTAGTCGCCGCGTCCGGCCGGCTCCGTGAGATGTCCTCGGGTCGTTACGAGTTCGTCCACACCGACGCGGCTGGTGTCCGGGGCCGGCGCGGTGGCCTGGGCATCGAGGTGCGCGACGAGTACACCGGCGCGCTCCGCGCGACGACGACGTTGTCGGGCGGGGAGACGTTCTTCGCGTCGCTGGCTCTCGCGCTCGGACTCGCCGACGTCGTCTCCGCGGAGTCGGGCGGACGGGTGCTCGACACCATCTTCATCGACGAGGGATTCGGCACCCTCGATCCCGAGGCGCTCGACCTCGTGATGGGCGTCCTCGACGATCTGCGGACCGGTGGGCGCGTCGTCGGCGTCGTGAGCCACGTCGACGAACTCCGGGCGCGAATCCCGGCCCAGCTGCACGTCTTGCGCGGCGAGCACGGGTCGTCGGTGCGCGTGCAGAGCCCCCTCGGCGTGTCGTGAGCTGCCCGATTGGGCTGCCGGCCGGACCGTGCGCTAGGCTGAGTCCCGCCCGATGAGCCCCCGTAGCTCAGGGGATAGAGCGTCTGCCTCCGGAGCAGAAGGCCGCAGGTTCGAATCCTGCCGGGGGCACCATTGCAGCAGAAGCGCCACTTGGGATCAGAAGCGCCGGTTACAACCGGCGCACATGATCTCAAGTGGCGCTTCCTGTTGCTAGCCGAGGTGATCGGACGGGTCGAGCAGTCGGCAAGATCTGCTGGGTTGGTTCGATCCACTGGCGCAGCGGAGCTGGAACCGGCGAGGGTTACCGGCCTTGTCACCATCGGCGCATGAACTGTTCTGAGCTAGAGATAGTCGTCCACTCGCGGGTGAAATCGTGGGCGTGCAAGTTGAAACAGCACGCAGAACGGGACGTAGAGCGGACAGAATCCGACCGCAATCAACTCGCGGTCGCTTTGAGCCCGAGCAGCGAGGAGTCCGACGGCGCCCATGAGGCCAGCTGATGCAACGAACCCCCAAGGCCCCAGAATCTCAGTTACCCCTCCAGCTGCAACTATCGCGATGTATGTTCCCCAGCTCAATGAGGGAGCTCGGACCCCGTCCTGCCAGTGAACTGCGGTAGCAACTCCGAATACCGTGCCCACCAATACTGCTAGCGAAAGGCCGAATAAGTACCAGCCCCACGCGTCCCCGGTGAGTTCCGCGTGAGCAGTGGACGTCCAGCTCTCAGAAACGCCAATGTGGCTGACTCCGGCCCCGATTGTTTGCAATACCGACGAAGACATACCGCGGTCGATGCTTATGAACATCAGCACGACTACGACGGCGGCGGCGCCGTTGACGCCGACCTTTAGCGGGATGTAGCCGAGCAACTTCGATACCGATTCCATGCGTTGGACGGTATCGGGGAGGTCTGACAGCGGCGTACACCCTTGGCATCAATGCTGCCGGTTGAAGCCAGGTCGTCAGCACAGAGGCACCTGCGGCCGCACGTTGGTGCCGTGTGCAGCGTGAAGCCTGCTAACTCGTCTGCACGCTTTGTAAGGGTCAGCGGAGGCGCACGCAAGACGAGTGTTCAGAATTAGGTATCGAATACCGATACCTAATGCTGAACGGATCGGCTGTGGACGCCGGGCCGTCACACGTACGTTTTGGTGAGGTTCCCAGTAACTGGCCCGACAGGTCCTCGAAGTACAGGCGCCGGCCGTCGCCGGTCGAGGTTCGCCAGAGCGGCGCCTGCGGATCGGCCCAGGTGTTCGATGCCTCGACGACACCAGGCGTCGGACCCGCGATCGAAGTCGGCGTCGTCCATGAGAAAGGCCATGTGTATTGGCTCCGCGACCGGTGCCGGTGCGAACTGCAACAGCGTGTCGTCCTCGACGAGAATGTTGACGAACGGCCCCAGCGGGGAGCCGGTCGAGCACCGAGTACGTCGAGGTAGAGGTCGGCGGATCATTGAGGATCGTGTGCGCCGATGATGATGTGATTGAAACCTACTGACATGACGAAACATTCGTCCTGGCGCCTCCATCCACCGGCACGCGACGCCGCTCAGAGATGACACGGTGTCCAGACGAATCGCGACGATCTCCGCGCACAGGCCACCGTGGGCGAATAGTCTCCACGTTGTGCTGAACCGCTGGAGAATGCGCAACGACTTCGCGCCGGACCTGCGCAGGCTGGCGCTGATCGCGCCCGCACAGATCGTGTCGCGACGCACGCTCCCCGTTGTCCGACGGCTTTCCCGAGTGCGCAACGGCCGGACGCCCGTCACCACCGCGACCACGCCGAGCGGCGTCGAGGTGCGGGTCTTTCGTCCGGCACACTCGTCGGGACGTCTGCCCGGACTTCTGTGGATTCATGGCGGCGGCTATGTCATGGGCAGTGCCGCCCAGGACGATCGCTGGGCGCGAGCGATGTCCGAACGTGTCGGAATCGAGGTGGTGTCCGTCGACTACCGCCTCGCGCCGGAGCATCCGTATCCGGCGGCGATCGAGGACTGTCTGGACGCCCTGCGGTGGATGATCGACCAGCCAGACATCGACGCGACCCGGATCGCGATCGGCGGCAACAGCGCCGGCGGGGGACTGGCAGCGGCACTGGCCTTTCGCGCACGCGATGAAGGGGTGGAGCTGCGGTTGCAGCTCTTGACCTACCCGATGCTCGACGACCGAACCCGCAAACCCGATCCGCGGCACCGACTCTGGAACGCCTCGGCCAACGTCTTCGGGTGGTCGAGCTATCTGGGTGGCGCCGACACCGGGGAGGCGGTCCCGGCGCGACGTACCGACCTCGCGGGGTTGCCGCCCGCGTGGATCGGGGTCGGCACCCTCGACCTGTTCGCCACCGAGGACCGTGGCTACGCCGACCGCCTTCGCACGGCGGGGGTCGAGTGCCAGGTCGACGAGGTGTGCGGCGCATTTCACGGATTCGACATCGTCGCGCCCCGAACATCGATCGCACAGGACTTTTTCGCCAGGCAATGCGACGCCGTCCGACGTGCGCTCGCGCATGACTGACCGAACGCGATATCAATGATCCGTCGGTAACCCGATACGCCGCAACGGGTCACCGCCGTCCACGAACAGCTCGCCGCCGGGGCGCAGCGCACGGGCCACGGCCTGCACGGCCGCGTCGTAGAGCTCGGGGTGTCGACCGTCGAGAGCGCCGACCCGCAGCGCGAAGGCCACGTCGAACGGGATGCGGTCGCCCAGTACGAAGTCCTCGATCGCGCCGCATTCGAAGTCGAGCCGGTCCGGGCGCAGCCCGTCGGCGAGCGCGGTACGACGCGCGGCGCTCACGGCCCGCGACGACCGGTCGATGCCCAGCACGAATCCGTCGGGGCCCACGCGCCGCGCCACCTCGCGTGCCGCTGCCCCGGGCCCGCAGCCGATCTCGAGGACTCGCAGACCGGGGGTCAGGGGCAGTGCGTCGACCGCGGCGGCGAGTCGTGGTGAGAGCACGTCGCGGCGCTGCTCAGTTCATCGGAAGCGGTTGTGCACCACGCAGTGCCAACATCTGAGTGATGATGGCGATCTCCTTGTCCTGGGTTCGCTTCATGCTCGACGCCAGGTCGCGGACGTAGGCCTGCTCGACGTTCGCCGGGTCCGCGGCGTACTCCATCATGTGCAGACCGCCCTCGTGGTGGCGCAGCATCAACTGCAGGAACCGGATGTCCACCTCGGGACCCCGCATCGCGCGGAACTGCTCCATCTCCGTCGACGTCGCCATCCCCGGCATCGCCGGTTGTTCGGCGTCGGACTCGGGCGCTCCCGAGGCGGGCGCGCCGGACGTCGGCATCGGCATGTCCCCGTGGTCCATGTTCCCGTGGCCGCCGTCTCCGTGGTCCATGCTGCCGTGATCATGACCGCCCTCGGTGTGATCGGCGGGATCGGAATGGTCGTGTCCCTCGGTGTCCGACCCTCCGTGGCCCATCCAGGCCATGGTCGCCCCGGGATTGGTGACCGGCCTACCCCATCGCGACAGCCAGGACTGCATCTGGCCGATCTCGTTGCTCTGGGCGGTGAGGATGTCGAACGCCATGCTCCGCACCTCGGGGTCGGTGCCGTGTTCGAGTTCGATGGCCGCCAGTTCCACCCCCTGCTCGTGGTGGCGGGTCATGTCCTGGGCGAATCCGACAGCCGCGGAATTCACGGCGGGCGAGTCCTCGCCGGTGGGGTCCTCAGCGAGGCTCGCCTGGATGAGCAGGCCGAGGCCGACACCGAAGAGAAGCAGCGCCGCCCCGCCCAGCGCGAGCAGGATCCGGGGACGCGACGACGTCTCGACAGCGTCGTCAGTTGCCACGGGAGTCGTTGTGTCGTCCGGGTTTTCGGGACGCTCGCTGCTGTCGGTCATCGCTGGGTCCTCGTCGTTCGTCAGGCCGGGGTCGTCTCGTCGGGCCGGGCCGGTGGCCGGACTGATGTTCGGGTGTGAACCGCGTCAGCCCGCGGGCGTCGGGGCGCCGCTGCCGCCGTCCATCGGGACCGCATCGGGGCCGGGCTCGCCCTGGTCGGCCGGCGGAGGATTCGACGGATCGAACCCGGGGATGGCGGTACAGGTGGCCTGGGTCTCCGGGTAGGCGGCGGTCTGCGGATTCTCCGGGTAGACACCGGGCATCATGTTGCGGCGCAACGCGGTGATGAACTGGTTGACCCGCGGGTCGCCGGCGGAGTCCAGCTTGAGCTGGTGGCCCCAGCTCTGCAGGGACAGCGGCTTGTCGAGTCCGGGGTAGGGCGACAGGAACAGGTACTGCTCACCGCGGACGAGCTGCTTGAGGTAGTCGAGGTCCTCCGGGGAGATCGTGTCCGGGTTGTAGGTGATCCACACCGCGCCGTGTTCGAGCGCGTGAACGGCGTTCTCCGAGCGCAGCGGATTCGGGTAGACGACGCCGGTGCAGGTCGCCCAGATCTCGTCATGGGGACCACCGAACGGCGGCGACTGGTCATAGGCGACGCGCTGGTCGGCCGTGACGTGGCGGGCGGCCTCGTAGTACCGCTTCGTCACACCGGGGATGTCGGACGCCGGGTCCGGCTTCTGCGGGGTGGGCACGAACTCCGACACCGACTCGACGGCGACGTCGTCCTTCTGTTCGGCGCGCTGCTCGTTGAACTTGGGGACGAGGTAGATCGCGAGACCCGCGATGAGACCGATGACCACCACGACGGCACCGATCAGCATCCAGTCGATCTGCCGTCCCGTCGCCGAGGGAACCGAGCCTGCTCGTTTGCGGGACTTGGGGACGTTCGCCCCTGGTTTGCGCGCCATTGACTTCTTTCCTCATCCGACTGCGGGCGCCGGGCGGGCGGGCGGAATGCCCCGGCACGCGCTCGGCGCCCACGAGTGTACTGGTGGGCCCCGTGGGTCGAGCGGGGTGCGATTGTCGGTGATCAGGCAACGGCCAATAGGATGATGTCCTGTGACTCCCGCCGACCTGGCCGCGCTGCTGCGCGCCGTGACCCTGACCGTGGTCCGTGACCGCGGACTGGACGAGAACCTGGTGCCCGACTCCATCGTCGTCGAGCGCCCCCGTCACGCTGACCACGGCGACTACTCCACCAACGTCGCCCTGCAGATGGGCAAGCGACTCGGCGTGAACCCGCGCGAACTCGCGGGCTGGCTCGCGGAGGCCTTCGCGGCTGCCGAGGGCATCTCCAAGACCGAGGTCGCCGGTCCGGGATTCGTCAACGTCTGGCTCGGTGCCGCCGCGCAGAACACCGTCGTCGCAGCCGTGCTCGCGCGCGGTGCGGACTACGGCCGTGGGAACGAGTTCGCCGGGTCGGTCATCAACCTCGAATTCGTCTCGGCCAACCCGACCGGACCCATCCATCTCGGCGGTACACGCTGGGCCGCCGTCGGTGACGCACTCGGACGTGTTCTCGCCGCCCGTGGCGGAGCGGTCACGCGGGAGTACTACTTCAACGACCACGGCGCCCAGATCGACCGGTTCGCCCGGTCGCTGGAGGCGGCCGCACTGGGTGAGGAGACCCCGGAGGACGGGTACGCGGGCGATTACATCGCCGACATCGCCGCCAAGGTCGTCGAGGCGGCCCCCGACGTCCTGTCGCTGCCCGAGGCCGATCGGCTCGAGACGTTCCGCTCGGTCGGGGTGGACCTGATGTTCACCCACATCAAGCAGAGCCTGCACGACTTCGGCACCGACTTCGACGTCTTCACCCACGAGGACAAGATGTTCGCCACCGGACTGGTCGACGAGTGCATCGACGAGCTCAAGGCCAACGGAAACCTCTACGAGAAGGACGGCGCGTGGTGGCTGCGGTCCACCGAGTTCGGTGACGACAAGGACCGGGTCGTCCTCAAGAGCGATGGCAACGCGGCCTACATCGCGGGCGACATCGCCTACTACCGGGACAAGCGCAACCGCGGGTTCAACCTCTGCATCTACATGCTCGGTGCGGACCATCACGGCTACATCAGCCGTCTCAAGGCGGCCGCCGCGGCGCTCGGCGACGACCCGGCCACCGTCGAGGTGCTGATCGGTCAGATGGTCAACCTCGTCCGCGACGGCAAGCCGGTGCGCATGAGCAAGCGTGCGGGCACGGTGATCACCCTCGACGACCTCGTCGACGCGGTGGGTGTCGACGGCGCCCGCTACTCCCTCATCCGTTCCTCCGTCGACGTCAACATCGACATCGACCTGGATCTGCTGACCAAGCAGTCCAACGACAATCCGGTGTACTACGTGCAGTACGCCCACGCGCGGATGTCGGCGCTGGCCCGCAACGCCGCCGATCTGGGCGTCGTGTCGTCGCTGGACCATCTCGACCTGCTCGACGATCCCGCCGAGGGCGAACTGATCCGCACCATCGGCGATTTCGACGATGTCGTCGCAACGGCGGCCACCCTGCGGGAACCGCACCGGGTGTGCCGCTATCTCGAGGTCCTCGCCGGCACCTACCACCGCTTCTACGCCAAGTGCCGCGTCTTGCCGCAGGGCGACGAGAAGCCCGCGGACATCCACCGTGCCCGACTCGCCCTGTGCGAGGCCACCCGTCAGGTCCTCGCCAACGGCCTCGGCCTGGTCGGCGTCACCGCACCGGAGCAGATGTGAACGCGCACCCGGCCGGTCCCCGGCACGCCGAACTGCTGGCCGCGCCACACCTCGCCGAGCGCCCGAACGACCCGGCCGTGCTCGCGGCGATCCCCGCGCAGGTGTGGCCGCGCAACGCATCTCGCGACGACTCGGGTGAACTGCGGCTCGCCGGTGTGCCGGTGAGTGAGCTCGCCGAGGAGTTCGGGACACCCGCATTCTTCGTCGACGAGGCCGACTTCCGGTCGCGCTGCCGGGACATGATGGCCGCGTTCGGTCCGTATGGACGAGTGCACTACGCGTCAAAAGCGTTCCTGTGCACCGAGATCGCCCGCTGGGTGGACGACGAAGGGTTGTCGCTCGACGTCTGCAGCGGCGGCGAACTCGCCATCGCGCTGCGCGCCGGTTTCCCGCCGGAGCGGATCGCGTTGCACGGCAACAACAAGAGCGTCGAAGAACTGCGCGCCGCGGTCGACGCCGGGATCGGGCACGTCGTCCTCGACTCGATGATCGAGATCGAGCGGCTCGACGCCGTGGCCCGCGAGCGCGGTGTCGTCGCCGACGTGCTGGTCCGCGTGACCGTCGGTGTCGAGGCGCACACCCACGAGTTCATCTCGACCGCACACGAAGACCAGAAGTTCGGGTTCTCACTCGCCGGCGGAGTCGCGATGGAGGCCATCCGACGCGTGTTCGCCACCGACAACCTGAGGCTCGTGGGTCTGCACAGCCACATCGGTTCGCAGATCTTCGACATGGACGGCTTCGAACTGGCCGCCCATCGTGTGCTCGGACTGCTCCGCGATGTGGTGGGCGAGTTCGGCGTCGAGAAGACCTCGCAGATGTCGATCGTCGATCTCGGTGGGGGACTGGGGATCTCGTATCTTCCCGAGGAGCGACCGCTGCCGGTTGCGAAGGTGGCGGAGACCCTGGCCGCGATCGTCGAACGGGAGTCGGCGGCCGTCGGTCTGCCGATGCCGATCATCGCGGTCGAACCCGGCCGCGCCATCGCCGGTCCGGGTACGGTCACCCTCTATCGCGTCGGCACCGTGAAGGACGTGGGACTCGGCGGTGGGGCCGTACGACGCTATGTCTCGGTCGACGGCGGCATGAGCGACAACATCCGCACCGTCCTCTACGACGCCGAATACGACGTACGGCTCGTGTCGCGGGTGTCGCAGGCGCGCGCTGTGGTCTGTCGCGTCGTCGGAAAGCACTGCGAGAGCGGCGACATCGTCATCAAGGACTGCTGGCTACCAGAGGATCTCGGGCCCGGGGACCTGATCGCGGTCGCGGCCACCGGCGCCTACTGCTACTCGATGTCGAGCCGCTACAACATGACCATGAGACCGCCCGTGGTGGCGGTGGCCGACGGAAACGCTCGGCTGCTGCTCCGCCGGGAGACCATCGAAGACTTCCTCAGCCTGGAGGTGGACCAGTGACCGGATCAGTGGAGAACACCAGCGGCGCAACCGAGGTGGACACACGCACCATCGGTGTAGCGGTGCTCGGAATGGGCAACGTGGGCGCCGAGGTGGTGCGCATCATCACCGACAACGCCGATGATCTCCGTGCGCGCGTCGGGGCGCCGGTGGAGATCCGCGGGGTCGCGGTGCGCGATCTGGGGCGCCCGCGCAAGATCGCGCAGGAGTTGCTGACCGACGACCCCGCATCCCTCGTCGCCCGCGACGACGTCGACATCGTCGTCGAGCTGATGGGTGGCATCGACCCGGCCCGCGGTCTGATCCGCTCCGCGCTCGAGAGCGGGAAATCGGTGGTCACCGCCAACAAGGCACTGCTCTCGGAGTACACCGGCGAACTCGCGACCGCCGCGGCCGAGGCCAAGGTGGACCTCTACTTCGAGGCCGCGGTCGCCGGTGCCATCCCGGTCATCCGGCCGCTGATGCAGTCGCTCGCGGGCGACACCGTGGAGCAGGTCAACGGAATCGTCAACGGCACCACCAACTTCATCCTCTCCGCGATGGACGAGACGGGCGCCGACTACGCCGACACCCTCGCCGAGGCCGGGCGGCTCGGATACGCCGAAGCCGACCCGACAGCCGATGTCGAGGGCTACGACGCCGCGGCCAAGGCGGCCATCCTCGCCTCGATCGCCTTCCACACCCGGGTGACGGCAGCCGACGTCCACCGCGAGGGGATCTCGTCGGTCACCGCCGCCGACCTGGTCGCGGCCAAGAAGTTCGACTGCACGATCAAGCTGCTCTCGATCTGCGAGCGGGTCCGCGATGCCAATGGCTCGCAGCGCATCTCCGCGCGCGTGTACCCCGCGCTCATTCCGCTGACCCATCCGCTGGCGACGGTGAACGGCGCGTTCAACGCCGTCGTCGTGGAGGCGGAGAACGCCGGGCGGCTGATGTTCTACGGCCAGGGCGCGGGAGGTGCGCCGACGGCGTCGGCCGTTCTCGGCGACATGGTCATGGCCGCTCGCAACCGCGTGCACGGTGGCCGGGGACCCCTCGAGTCGACCTACGCCTCGCTGCCCGTCGCCCCGATCGACGACGTTCTCACCCGCTACTACATCTCCATGCGGGTGGAGGACCGGCCGGGTGTGCTCGCACAGGTGGCCGGCGAGTTCACCAAGCGGTCGGTGAGCATCGCCGCGGTGCGCCAGGAGGGCGCGGGCGACGACGCCCGGCTGATCGTGGTGACCCACCGCGCGCCCGACCGTGCGCAATCGGATTGTGTTGCGGCGCTTGAAGACATGGACGCCGTCATCAAGGTGTCGAGTGTGTTGCGATTGGAAGGTACCGATGACTGAAGCGACTTCTACGCCCGTCCACCGCGCGTGGCCCGGCCTGATCGAGGCATACCGGTCGCGGCTGCCTGTCGGCGACGACTGGAAGGTCGTCACGCTGCTCGAGGGCGGCACCCCGCTGATCAGCGCGCCGCACCTGTCGTCGCTGACCGGGTGCGAGGTGTACCTGAAGGTCGAGGGCCTCAACCCGACCGGTTCGTTCAAGGACCGCGGGATGACGATGGCCGTCAGCAATGCGGTCAACAATGGCAAGACCGCGGTCCTGTGCGCCTCGACCGGCAACACCTCGGCGTCGGCCGCCGCCTACGCCACCCGGGCCGGCATCACCTGCGCGGTGCTGATCCCGCAGGGCAAGATCGCGATGGGCAAGCTCGCGCAGGCGGTCATGCACGGCGCCAAGATCATCCAGGTCGAGGGCAACTTCGACGACTGCCTCGAGCTCGCGCGCAAGGCCACCTCCGAGTTCACCGAGATCGAGCTCGTCAATTCGGTGAATCCGGCGCGGATCGAGGGCCAGAAGACCGCCGCGTTCGAGATCGTCGACGTCCTGGGCCGCGCCCCCGACGTCCACGCGCTGCCGGTCGGGAACGCGGGCAACATCACCGCGTACTGGAAGGGTTACACCGAATACCACGCGGACGGCGTCTCGTCGTCGGTGCCGCGCATGCTCGGGGTGCAGGCCGCGGGCGCCGCGCCGCTGGTGAACGGTGCGCCGGTGAAGGACCCGGAGACCATCGCCACCGCCATCCGCATCGGGTCCCCGGCCAGCTGGAACCAGGCCGTCGCGGCGAAAGAGGAGTCGCACGGCCAGTTCCGCGCGGCCACCGACGAGAAGCTGCTCGAGGCCTACCGCCTGGTCGCAGGCAAGGAGGGCGTGTTCGTCGAGCCGGCCTCGGCTGCCAGCGTCGCGGGTCTGCTCGCCGCCAGCGCCGATGGCTGGATCGAGCCTGGATCGACCGTGGTGTGCACGGTGACCGGCAACGGCCTGAAGGACCCCGACACCGCCCTGGCGGGCATCCCGGAGGTCGAGGCCATTCCGGTGGACCCGGTGGCGGTCGCGAATGCTCTCGGTGTCGGCTGACGGGCCCGGCCGTCCGGTCGTCGGATCGGACGCCGACGGCGACGTGACCGGTTCCGCATCCGCGGCGGGTACGGTGCCGGTCGGGTTGTCGACGAGGGTCCGGGTGCCGGCGTCGAGTGCCAACCTCGGGCCCGGATTCGACTGTCTGGGAATGGCTCTGGGGATCTACGACGAGGTGGTCGTCGAGACCGTAGAAGAGGGTGTCGCCCTCGAGGTCGAGGGGGAGGGTGCCGGTGACGTGCCCCGCGACGCATCGCACCTCGTCGTGCGCGCGCTCAACCGTGGACTGGCACACGCCGGTCTCCGCGCACCCGGGCTGAAGTTGCGCTGCATCAACCAGATCCCGCACTCCCGGGGTCTGGGGTCGTCCGCCGCCGCCGCGGTCTCGGGTCTGGCCGCCGCGTCGGGACTGATCACCGCCGCCGGTCTCGGACCCGGACTGTCGCTCGACGAACTGGTACAGCTGTCCAGCGAATTCGAGGGCCATCCCGACAACGCCGCCGCGAGTGTGCTCGGCTCGGCGGTCCTCACGTGGACCGAATCCGCCGACGGGGTCGCGTCGTATCACGCACACCGGCTCACCGTGCATCCCGACATCTGTGCGACCGTCTTCGTCCCCGACACCGAATCGTCGACGTCCTTCACCCGCGGACTGCTGCCGGATGCGGTCCCGCGTGCCGACGCCGTGTTCAACCTGAGCCGTTCGGCGCTCGCGGTGGTGGCGCTGACGGCTGACCCACGCAACCTCATGGCCGCGTCCCAGGACCGCCTGCACCAGCCGTACCGTGCTTCGGCGATGGCGCCGACGAGCGACCTCGTCACCGCCCTGCGAGCCCGCGGACACGCCGCGACGGTGTCCGGAGCCGGGCCGACCGTCCTCGTGCTCGGTACCGCGCCGGTACCGTCGGACATCCGCCAGCTGGCGCAGGGCCTCGGATTCGAGGCCCGTTCGGTGGCCGTCGCCGGCGGAGTCGAGATCTCCGTCGGCTGACCGGTGTCGTACGCCGGTGGATTCGCCGGCCGTCGCACGTTCGTTTGGCGCTACCGGCGTGTTGCCCCTATCATGCGAACGGGGTTACCATATTCTGGTCTAGCCGCGCAGGCTTGTCCTGCCGCTTCTCATCCTTCACCGATCGGAGATGACCGGCTGTGTATCCGGGCCGGGGTCATGGATCTCTGTCGACGGTGCCGAAGCGCAGGTGTTTCCGAGCTCGCTCGCAGCGGACCGCACATTCTCACCGTCCACCGCGGACGGACTCCCTGACGCACAGACGCAGGGAAACGTAGACCTCACGCAGTTCTCGTCTGCGGGAGGAACGAAAGGACTTCCGTGACCGATACGGACCTGATCACCGCACCTGCCGAGCAGGAATCCGCGGGTTCGGCCGGCCCCGACTCGGGACGACCGGCGACCAAGACACGTGCACGCACCGGCCTGTCCGGCATGGTGCTCAGCGAACTGCGGACCGTCGCCGGTGAACTCGGCATCAAGGGCACATCCGGGATGCGCAAGGGCGATCTGATCGCCGCCATCAAGGAGCGCCAGGCCGGCGGCGACGCCCCGGCCGCGAAGAGCGGCCCGACGCGGTCGAAGGCGGGCTCGTCGAAGCCTGCTGCGGCCGACGAGCAGCTGACCATCGGCGGCGACTCCCCGGCTCCCGCCGGTGGCGAGACGGCCGAGAAGGCCGACGCTCCCCGCGGGACGCGCACTCAGCGCGGTGCCGGCCGGAAGGCTGCCGATGCTCCGATCACCGCCGAGGCGCCGGCCGGCGACAGCACGCCTGCCGACAACAAGACCGACAGCCCCAGCACCGATGGCGTCGCCAAGAACGCGACGACATCCGACGCCCCGGCCGCAGATGCCGCCAAGGGCGGCAGTGCCCCCGAGGCCGACTCGACGGAGGCCGGCGCGGGTCGTGACCGGCGTCGCGGGCGCGACGGCGCGGGCGACGCCGCAGCCGACTCCGACGGTGGTGAGCAGCGCACTCGTCGCAACCGCAACCAGAACCGCGACAACCAGAACCGCGATGGCGGTCAGAATCGCGACAACCAGAATCGCGACAACCAGAATCGCGACAACCAGAATCGCGACGGGGGCGGCCAGAACCGCGACAAGCAGAATCGCGACGGGGGCGGTCAGAACCGCGACAACCAGAATCGCGACAACCAGAATCGCGATGGCGGTCAGAATCGCGACGGGGGCCAGGACCGCGATGACGACGGGGAGGGCGGCGGTCGCCGGCGTGGTCGCCGGTTCCGTGAGCGTCGCCGTGGCCAGAACCGCGACACCCCGAACGAGCCGCAGGTCTCCGACGACGACGTGTTGCAGCCCGTCGCCGGCATCCTCGACGTGCTCGACAACTACGCCTTCGTTCGCACGTCGGGTTATCTCGCGGGGCCGAACGACGTCTATGTGTCGATGAACCTCGTTCGCAAGAACGGACTTCGACGCGGCGACGCGATCACCGGCGCGGTGAAGGTGCCGCGCGAGGGCGACCAGCAGAACCAGCGCCAGAAGTTCAATCCGCTGGTGCGGCTGGACACCATCAACGGCGGCGACGTCGAGACCGCCAAGCGCCGCCCCGAGTTCAACAAGCTCACGCCGCTGTACCCGAACCAGCGCCTGCGGCTGGAGACCACTCCCGAGCGGCTCGACACCCGCGTGATCGACCTGATCATGCCGATCGGCAAGGGGCAGCGCGCCCTGATCGTGTCGCCCCCCAAGGCCGGTAAGACGACGATCCTGCAGGACATCGCCAACGCGATCGCCACCAACAACCCCGAATGCCACCTCATGGTCGTCCTCGTCGACGAGCGTCCCGAGGAGGTCACCGACATGCAGCGTTCGGTCAAGGGCGAGGTCATCGCGTCGACGTTCGATCGGCCGCCGTCAGATCACACCTCGGTGTCCGAGCTCGCGATCGAGCGCGCCAAGCGACTGGTCGAGAGCGGCAAAGACGTTGTGGTGCTGCTGGACTCGATCACGCGACTGGGTCGTGCGTACAACAACGCATCGCCCGCGTCGGGCCGAATCCTGTCGGGTGGTGTCGATTCGACCGCGCTGTACCCGCCGAAGCGGTTCCTCGGCGCGGCGCGCAACATCGAGAACGGCGGATCGCTCACGATCATCGCGTCTGCGCTCGTCGAGACCGGCTCGACCGGCGACACCGTGATCTTCGAGGAGTTCAAGGGCACGGGCAATGCCGAGCTGAAGCTCGACCGCAAGATCTCAGAGCGTCGGGTGTTCCCGGCCGTGGACGTGAACCTGTCGAGTACCCGTAAGGACGAGTTGCTGCTGTCGCCCGAGGAGTTCTCCATCGTGCACAAGCTGCGTCGTGTGCTCTCGGGTCTCGATTCCCAGCAGGCCATCGATCTGCTCCTCAGCCAGCTGAAGAAGACCAAGACGAACATGGAGTTCCTGATGTCGGTGCAGAAGACTGCACCGGGTGCGGGCAACGACTGAGTTCGTCCGGCACTCTCGCGACACGGCCCCGACCCGCGCTCACCGCGGATCGGGGCCGTGTCTCGTAACAGGTCCCTGAGGAGCTTGCGGAGTCGCGTCAGCCGTTGCTCCCTGAGGAGCCCCGGAGCCTGCGGAGTCGCGTCAGCCGTTGCTCCCTGAGGAGCCCCGGAGCTTGGGAGTCGTCAGCCGTTGCTCCCTGAGGAGCCCCGGAGCTTGCCGGAGGGGCGTCACGAAGGGTCAGCCGGCGAGATCGGCGGTCAGGTGCTCCCAGGCCTGGCCGAGTGCCGGGGCAAGCGCTCCGGTCTGGGTCACGACCAGCGCGCACTCACCCCGCCGGGTGTAGATCTCCAGTGACCCGGTACGGCCCGACACCCCGTGGGGCCACGTGACCCAGCATTCGCCGACCAGATCGAAATTGATCATCACCCGGGTGGCGCCCGACGCCAGCACCATCTGGCCCCGATGCTCGCGGGCGCCGTCGAGGCGGTCCTGACGCATCTGCATGCATCCCGGCGCCGCCGTCGCGAACGTCACCGTCATCCCGAGCCGTGACGCGTGCTCGAGCGCGGCGATCACCGCGCGGTTGTCGACGCGTGCGGTGCGCGGACAGTCGAGGCGGGGGAGGCTCCGCAGGCGGGCGGCGCCACCGTCGGTGAGTATCGCGTCGAGCTGTGCGAGCTGGTCGTCGCCGGTCGATGCCGTCGGAGTCGTACGTTGTGGCGCAGGCGAATCCGAGAGTGGCCCGTCCAGGCCCGGGGCTCCGCCGGCGAGCGCCATGGCCTCGAACGCCAGGCGATCGGAGTTCTCGGTCAGGTAGGTGGCGTGAGCGGTGTTGCCGCGATGGTCGAACAACCGCAGGGTCGGCGGAACGTGGGCGGCGGGATCGCTGAGCAACGTCGACGACAAGCGAGAGGGATTGAGCCGCAGAGCTATTCGGTGTGGGTCAACCCGAATCGGACCGCCGACCGAGACCGGGTCGTCGTGGACCCCGACCGCGTTCATGATCACCGGACCGGCGACCGTGACACCGACGACCTGGGCGAGTCCCGGTAGTCGGGCAGCGACCGCGGGGACATCGTGGTTCACCGAGGAGTCTCCGAATCCGGCTGTCCGCAGCAGGATCTCGAGATCGCTGCGGGCGGGCGGATCGTCCCCGGTGGAGTCGGTCATCTCAGTAGACGTCGCGGAGGTAGCGATTATCCGAGCGCAGGTGCCCGACATACGCCGCGGCCGCCTCGGCGTCGAGACCGCCGTGTTCGGCGACGATCTCGTGCAGTGCCGCATCCACGTCGTCGGCCATCGTCGCGGCATCGCCGCAGACGTACAGGTGCGCGCCGGACTCAAGCCAGGCGAACAGCTCGGATCCGTGCTCGCGCATCCGGTCCTGGACGTAGACCTTGTGTTCCTGGTCGCGGGAGAAGGCGAGGTCGAGCCGATCCAGCACGCCGCCGGCGACGAGGCGATCGAGTTCCTCGGCGTACAGGTGGTCGTGCGCACGGTGCTGGTCACCGAAGAACAGCCAGTTGCTGCCGGTGGCACCGGTTGCGGCCCGCTCATGCAGGAAGGCCCGGAAGGGGGCGATGCCGGTGCCCGGGCCGATCATGATGGCGGACACATCCTCCGCGGGCAGGCGGAACTTCTTGTTGGGGGAGATGAAGACGGGCACGGTGTCACCGGGAGCGCACCGGTCGGCGAGGTGCGTCGAGCAGACACCTCCGCGATCCCGGTCGGCGACGGTGTAACGCACCGTGGCCATCGTGATGTGCACGGTATCGCCGTGGACCCGGGGGCTCGAGGAGATCGAGTACTCCCGATGGGCCAGCGGACTCAGTTCCTCGAGCAGTTCCTCGGGGGTCGGGGTGAACGTCGGGTCGAGATCCAGGAGATCGAGGACGTCGAGCCCGTGGAGCCAGGCGTCGAGTGCCTGTGCGTCGCCGGCGTCGAGCAGTCGGCACAGTTCGGGGTGCCCGGTGCGGTCGGCGACCACCCGGACCAGATACTTCGACGGTGCGCAGATCTCGTACCTGCTGGTCAGCGCCTCGCGCAGCGTGTAGGTGGCCTTTCGGTCGGCGATGATCTCGTCGCCGGCAGCGCCGAGCCGGTTGAGGAGCAGGTCGACGAGCGCCGGATCGTTCGCGGGAGCGATGCCGATTCCGTCGCCGGGCTCGTAGCTGATGCCGCTGTCGCCGAGGTCGAGTTCGAGATGCCGGACCTCCTTGGCCGATCCGGGGCCGGAGAGCACCTCGTTCGTCACGACCGTCGCCGGGTAGGGATTGCGCCGGTTCCATGGCGAGCGCAGCGTCTTGCCGGTGCGGCGAGCAGGGGAGGCCGGTGCGGTGTCGACTGCGAGGCTGCTGCCGGTGGGGGCGGCGTCGTACATCGATGGTTCCTTCGGAGACGGTGTACTCGGGAGCGTGCGCCGCGGACCGAACCCGCGGGCGAGGCCACGGTACTACACTTAGGCAACCCTTACCAGGTTCGCGACCTGTGTCACGTGTCCGGCGTGCGGCCGGGCCGTACCCCGACCTGCCGGGAATGGATCCGATCGGCTCGCCGTTGAGGCACCTGCGACCGCGGTGACCGGGATTTTTCCCGGTGATGCCCTACGTGGCATACTGATCGGTCGAGTCCGGTTCCGGTTCACACCGTCGAGAGGCGACGGTGACCCGGCGACCACAGAAAGGGACAGCCAGACATGAAGCAGGGAATCCACCCCGAGTACGCGACGACCACCGTCGTCTGCGGCTGCGGCAACACCTTCGAGACCCGCAGCACCGCTGCCAACGGTCGGATCAACGTCGAGGTCTGCTCGCAGTGCCACCCGTTCTACACGGGCAAGCAGAAGATCCTCGACACCGGCGGCCGCGTTGCCCGGTTCGAGAAGCGCTACGGCAAGCGCGCCAAGTAGACCACGCTGCGACGCCCGCCCGACGATTGTCGGGACGGGCGTCGCTGTGTTTCCGGTCAGTGTTCTTCCCGGTGTCGCTGCCTGCCGGCACGGCATCGGACGACAAGTGAGGTCGCCTTCATGAGTACCCAGAGTCCCTCGGCCATCGACGACATCCTCGCCGAGCACTCGGGCCTCGAACGTCAGCTGGCCGACCCGGCCCTGCACGACGATCCGACTGCGGCTCGTCGCGTGGGCAAGCGATTCGCCGAACTCGCGCCGGTCATGGCGACCTACACCCGGCTGAAGGCGGCGCGCGAGGATCTCGAGGCCGCGCGCGAACTGGCCGCCGACGACGCATCGTTCGCCGCCGAGATCCCCGCGCTGGAGAAGACCGTCGACGAGCTCGACGCCACCCTGACCGACCTGCTGGCCCCGCGCGACCCCCACGACGCCGACGACGTGGTCCTGGAGATCAAATCCGGTGCCGGCGGCGAAGAGTCGGCGCTGTTCGCGTCGGACCTGGCCCGCATGTACCTCAAATACTGTGAGCGACACGGGTGGAAAGCGCAGGTCCTCGGCGTCACCGAGTCCGATCTCGGCGGGTACAAAGAGGCCACCTTCTCGATCAAGTCCAAGGAGGCCGTCCGCGACGGGGTGTGGTCGCGGCTGAAGTTCGAGGGCGGCGTGCACCGCGTCCAGCGCGTACCGGTCACCGAGTCGCAGGGGCGGATCCACACGTCGGCGGCCGGGGTGCTGATCTACCCGGAGCCCGAAGAGGTCGCCGAGGTGACGATCGACGAATCCGAACTGCGCATCGACGTCTACCGCTCGTCCGGCAAGGGCGGTCAGGGCGTGAACACCACCGACTCGGCGGTGCGGATCACCCACCTGCCCACCGGGATCGTCGTCACCTGCCAGAACGAGCGCTCCCAGCTGCAGAACAAGGCCCGGGCGATGCAGGTCCTCGCCGCCCGTCTCCAGTCCGCGGCCGAGGAGGAAGCCGAGGCCGCGGCAGCGCAGGGACGCGCCGCGCAGATCCGCACCGTGGACCGGTCCGAACGGATCCGCACCTACAACTTCCCCGAGAACCGCATCACCGACCACCGCATCGGATACAAGGCGAACAATCTCGACGCGGTGCTCGCCGGTGACATGGACAACCTCCTCGACGCGCTCGTCGCCGCGGACCGCCAGGCCCGCATGGAAGCCGAACAGACGCCGTGACCGGCACGCCGACCCCGATGTCGGACGAACTGCGGGCGGCGACCGCCCGTCTCGCCGACGCCGGGATCGACTCCGCGCGCCGCGATGCCGAATGGCTGATGGCGCACGTGCTCGGGATCGACACGGGCCGGCTGGTCCTGGTGGACACGATCGATGACGCTCCGGCGCGCGCGTTCCGGTCGGCGGTCGAGCAGCGAGCACAGCGGATTCCGTTGCAGCACATCATCGGAACCGCCGCATTCGGCCCGGTCGAACTCGCCGTCGGGCCGGGCGTGTTCGTCCCGCGACCGGAGACCGAGTATCTCCTCGAATGGGCGGTCGGCCACCTCCGCGTGACGCCGGGTACCGCTGCCGACTTCTGCAGCGGCAGTGGTGCACTGGCCATCGGTATCGCGGCGATGAGTCCCGCGACGCGGGTCGTTGCGGTCGAGGCCGACGAGGACGCCCTGGTGTGGTTGCGCCGCAACGTCGCCGACACTGCGCAGACGATCGGGTCGCGGGTCGACGTGGTCGCCGCCGACGTCACCGATCCCGAACAGGTCGCGGAGTCCATCCCGGCTGGCACCGTGTCGGTCCTCGTCACGAACCCGCCCTATGTCCCACTCGATGCCGCGGTCGGACCCGAGGTCGCCCACGACCCGCCCCGCGCCGTCTTCGGCGGCGCCGACGGGATGTCGGTCATCGTGCCGATGGTGCCGGTCATCGCCCGCACGCTGGCCCCCGGCGGCGTCGTCGGGATCGAGCACGACGACACGACCGCGGACTCGGTGGTGGCGTGCCTGCGCGCGCACGGCGACTTCGACGAAGTGACCCGGCACGCGGATCTGACGGGTCGGCCGAGGTTCGTGACGGCACGCCGACGGTAGGCCGGGTCCGTCGGGCACGGCATGGCAGGATGATCGGGTGAGCACTGTTTTCGACTGCAACGATCCACAGAACCGCTCCTCGGGGATTCGGGCGGCGGTCGGGGCGGCGAAGGCCGGACGGCTGGTCGTGATGCCCACCGACACGCTCTACGGAGTCGGTTGCGACGCCTTCGATTCCGACGCCGTCGGCGCGCTCTTGGCTGCCAAGCACCGTGGGCGCGACATGCCGGTCCCGGTCCTGGTGGGTTCCTGGCATGCGATCGACGGCCTGGTCCTCTCCGTTCCCCAGCCCGCGCGCGACCTGATCGAGGCGTTCTGGCCCGGTGGCCTGAGTCTGGTTGTCCGACAGGCGCCCTCGCTGGCGTGGGATCTCGGGGACACCGACGGCACGGTCATGCTCCGGATGCCGTTGCACCCGGTGGCGATCGACGTGCTGCGAGAGGTGGGTCCGATGGCCGTCTCGAGCGCCAACGTCTCGGGGCGTCCGCCGGCGACGACCGCCGACGAGGCGCGCGAACAACTCGGGGACGAGGTCGCGGTGTATCTCGACGGCGGCCCCGCGCCGGCCGCGCAGGCGTCGACGATCGTCGACGTCTCCGGTCCGAGTCCGCGCATCCTGCGTGAGGGCGCCGTCTCGACGGATGCGGTCGCCGAGGTGCTCGACACGGACCCGGCCACTCTGCTCTCGGAGTCATGAGCCCGGACGCGCACGGGTTCGGTCCCGGCGGCGCCCTGACCGGTGACGCCACGGTCGACACGTTGCTGGGGCGCGAGGCCGGTCGGCGTCGCGACACGCTGCAGCTGCTCGCCAGTGAGACCGAGCCGACGCCGGGGGTGCGCGCCGCGATGGCGTCGGTCTTCGACGCGAAATACGCGGAGGGATATCCCGGGGCGCGCTACCACGGCGGATGCGACTTGGCCGACGAACTCGAGGAGCTCGCCGTCGATCGCGCCCGCGCGCTGTTCGGCGCCGAGTACGTCAACGTCCAGCCGCTGTCGGGGAGCGCGGCGAATCTCGCCGTCTATGCCGGCTTCGCCCAGCCCGGCGACCCGGTGCTGGCATTGCGCCTCGAACACGGGGGTCACCAGACGCATGGTTCGCGGGCGAACTTCTCCGGCCGGTGGTTCTCGCCGTTGCACTACGAAGTGCGCCCGGACGACGAACTCGTCGATTACGACCAGGTCCGTGATCTCGCGCTGGTGCATCGGCCCCGGATTCTCGTCGCCGGCGCCGCGTCGTACTCGCGGACGTTCGACTTCGCGGTTCTGCGCCAGATCGCCGATGAGGCCGAATGCATCCTGTGGGTCGACGCCGCGCACCTCGCCGGACACGTCGCTGCCGGCGTGCTGCCTTCTCCCGTGCCGCACGCCGACATCGTCACCTTCTCGACCAACAAGGTGATCCGCGGTCCGCGCGGAGGCGTCATCCTCGCTCGCGCCGAACACGGCGAGGCGCTGCGCAAGGCCGTCTTCCCGTTCGTGCAGGGCGGTCCCGCGATGCACTCCGTCGCCGCGAAGGCGGTGGCCTTCGCGGAGTCGGGGACCGACGAGTTCGCCGACTACGCGCGATGCGCGGTGGACAATGCCCGCGCGATCGCCGCGGAGCTCTCTGCTCGTGGTGCCCGGGTGGTGTCCGGCGGTACCGACATCCACCTCGCGGTCATCGACGTGAGCGGCTTCGGGATCTCCGGGATGGAGGCGCAGCACCGGCTCGGCGCGGCCGGGATCGTCGTCGACAAGGCAGTCCTTCCGTTCGAGGACCGGCCGGTCTCCGAGGGGTCCGCGATCCGGATCGGCACTCCGGTCGTCACCGAGCGGGGCATGACCTCCGCCATGCACCCGGTGGTCGTCGACGCGATGGTCGACGCGATGTCGACCGACGATCGTGAGACGCACCGGCGGATCCGTCGCGAGATCGCCGAACTGGCCTACGGGTAGCGTGGTCGCAATGTTCGAGACCCTGCCCCGTCGGACGCCGGTGGTGACGCGATGACCGGTGCTGCACCGGCGTTGCTCGCCGCCGCGGATGGGGGAGGGACGGGCGTGCCCCTGCGTGAGCTGCTGCTCGTGGGTCTGACCGCCGCCGCCATGACCTATCTGCTGACCTCCGCGGTACGCGTCTTCGCCATCCGCGCCGGCGCGGTCGCCGTGCCCCGGGTCCGCGACGTGCACGTGATTCCCACCCCCCGCCTCGGCGGTCTCGGGATGTTCGGGGGTGTGGTCGCGGGTATCGCACTGGCCGCCAACCTCCCCGCACTCAATCGGGGGTTCGCCTACACCACCGACATGACGGCGGTGATCGCCGCCGGCACGGTCATCGTCCTCGTCGGCGTCGTCGACGACAGGTGGGGGCTGGACGCGCTGACCAAGTTCGTCGGACAGCTCACCGCGGCCGGGGTGCTGGTGCTGCTCGGCATCAGCTGGCTGCAGCTCTACATCCCGTTCGCCAACATCGGGACGCTCGTGCTCGACCCGTTGCAGGCCGGCCTGCTCACGGTCGCGATCACGGTCGCGACGATCAACGCGATCAACTTCGTCGACGGCCTCGACGGTCTGGCCGCCGGGCTGGGACTCATCGCCGCGGCCGCGATCTGCATGTTCTCGCTGGGGCTGTTGCGCGACCAGGGCGGCGATGTCAGCTACTACCCGCCGGCCCTCATCTCGGTGGCGCTGGCCGGTGCGTGCCTCGGGTTCCTACCGCACAACTTCTCTCCCGCAAGGATTTTCATGGGCGACTCCGGGGCGATGCTCATCGGACTGTTGCTCGCCGCGGCCTCCACCAGCGCGTCCGGCCGCATTGCCGTCAACGCCTACGGCCCGGCCGACATCTTCACGCTGCTGTCCCCGCTGATCCTCGTGGCCGCCGTCGTTTTCATCCCGATGCTCGACATGTTGCTCGCGGTGATCAGGCGGACTCGGGCGGGAGTCGGCTTCTACACCCCGGACAAGATGCACCTGCATCATCGACTGCTCGAGCTCGGGCACTCGCAGCGCCGGGTCGCCCTGATCATCTACCTGTGGGTCGGGGTCCTGGCGTTCTCGGCGGCGGCGAGCACGCTGTTCCCGCTGTCGGTGGTCGCCCCGGCATTCGGTGCGGGACTCGTCGTCGCGATGCTGGTCACGATGGCGCCGCGCCTGCATCGACGCTTCGCCGAACTGCGGACGGCGACCAAGGCCTATCACTGACCGGTGAGACGGGGTCCTGGGGTTTTCGGGAATGCCGCCACTGGGCCTAAGGTAAGGAAACCGTAAACACTGGTGTACTATCGCCTGTAGTAGTCGGTGAGAGCTCAGATCCGGACACAAAGCCCCGGATTCATCTCTTGCCACGTATGACCCCCGGTGAGACGCCAGGAATGGTGTTGGTAGGGTCACACCAAACGCGAGCTGACGCCCAGCGGCCATGTGTTGCTGCACGCACGCGGGTACCCCGTGCCATCGGTATGGAGTAGGAGAGCTGAGGAGAGGGACATGACCGCATCTGCCCCTGAATCGGCCCCCGTTTATCCTCAGGCGCCGACCGGACTCCGCCGCCCCGCGCTCATCGCGGGCGGGTTCGTCGTGGTGGTCGCCGCCGTCTCGCTCGCCGTCGGGCATCCGCTCTTCGCGGTGTTCTTCCTTTTCGGTGTCGCCGGGATCTTCGTCAACGCGATCCTCGTCCGACGTGCCGTCGACGTTGTCGTCGCCGACGACAACCCGCGCAAAACCGCACTTGCTCTCAACTCCGCCATGCGACTCGGTGCCATCACGGCACTCGCGCTGCTGGCGGCTTTCCTGGTCCAACCCGACGGGTTGGGCGCGATGTTCGGACTCGCCATCGGCCAAGTGGTCTTGGTGCTGAACACGGTCATTCCGGTGATGAAAGGACTTCGTAGCCAACCATGACGACCGCCTTCAACCTTGCCGCAGAGGATGGCGAACCGGCCATCCAGGTGGGTCACTACACCAAGTTCGAGTTGTTCGGACTGACCTTCAACCTGGAGACCATCATCGCGACCGCTCTCGCGGCGGTGATCCTGCTCGCGCTGGCCTTCTACCTGAAGTCGAAGGTCACCTCCACGGGCGTGCCGTCCGGCGTGCAGCTCTTCTGGGAGGCCATCACCATCCAGATGCGCGGTCAGGTCGAGAGCGCCATCGGCATGAAGATCGCGCCGTACGTGCTGCCGCTCGCGGTCTCGCTGTTCACCTTCATCCTGATCTCCAACTGGCTGTCGATCCTGCCCCTGCAGGTCGGCCACCACGAGATCCTCAAGCCGCCGGCCGCGGACGTGAACTTCGCCTACGCCCTCGCGCTCTTCGTCTTCGTCTGGTACCAGATCGCCGGCTTCCGGGCTCGCGGCCTGCTGGGTCACCCCAAGCGAATCATCAAGGGACACGTCGCATTCCTCGCGCCGATCAACGTGATCGAGGAGTTCACCAAGCCGATCTCGCTGTCCTTGCGACTCTTCGGCAACGTCTTCGCCGGCAGCATGATGGTCGCCCTCATCGCGCTGTTCCCGCCGTACATCATGTGGGCGCCCAACGCGATCTGGAAGTCCTTCGAGCTCTTCGTCGGTCTGATCCAGGCGTTCATCTTCGCCCTGCTGACGATTCTCTACTTCTCGCAGTCGATGGAGACCGAGGATCACTGACCGCCCACACCGGGCACCCGCGCGGGGCACCTGACGACCGCGCCCACAACCGAACACGACGACCTGCTCCGGCACCTGTCGGCGCAACCTCCAGACCTGACACACCAGATGTCAGCAACGAAAGGGAAATATCACAATGGATCCAATGATTGGCCTCGGCGCACTCATCGGTGGCGGCCTGATCATGGCCGGTGGCGCCGTCGGTGCCGGTATCGGTAACGGTCTGGCCGGTAGCCAGCTGATCGCCGGTATCGCCCGTCAGCCCGAGGCACAGGGTCGCCTGTTCACCCCGTTCTTCATCACCGTCGGTCTGGTCGAGGCGGCCTACTTCATCAACCTGGCCTTCATGGCGCTCTTCGTGTTCGCCACCCCGATCAGCGCCGGCTGATCGTCGCTCTCCCTTTTGTCGCCGAGTAGAAACGACACCTCACCACAATGACGCTTGCTGCAGAGAACTTCCTGCTCCCGAATGGAACGTTCTTCGTTGTCCTGCTCATCTTCGTGATTTTGCTGCTGGTCATCCGCAAGTTCGTGGTTCCGCCGATCCAGCAGGTCCTCGAGGAGCGGGACGCGATGATCCACCGCACCGTGGAGGACAATCGCACCGCCGCCGCCGAATTCGAGGATGCGGACGTGCAGTTCCGTTCGCTCCTGAAGGAAGCGCGCGGTGAGGCCACCGCCAAGCGCGACGACGCTCGCGCCCAGGGTCGTGAACAGCTGAACGAGATGAAGCATGCAGCGACCGCCGAGGCCGACGCCGCTCTGCAGTCGACCAGCTCCGAGCTGGCGACGCAGGGTGAGCAGGCCGCCTCGACGGCTGCAGCTGATGTGGACGCACTCGCCAAGACGCTTGCGGCGCGTGTGCTCGGTGTCGACTCGGCCACTCTTTCCGATACCCGATCGACGAGCGGAGCGGTGAACTGATCATGGCTGCCAACACTGAGACCGAATCCGACCAGGGGCCCATCGGCACCTGGCTCCACGACATCGGTGCTGCGTTCGACCCCGCGATCTTCATCGCTCAGCTCTTCGGCTTCGCGGTCATCATCTTCCTGCTGTGGAAGTACGTCCGCCCGCCGGTGCAGAAGATGATGACAGATCGACAGGAGACGGTGCGCCAGCAGCTCGCCGAGAGCGAGGCCGCTGCCAAGCGCGTCGCCGACGGCAAGCAGGCGCGTGAGAAGGCCGTCGCCGAGGCCAAGGCCGAGGCCGAGCAGCTGAAGAAGGACGCCGAGGCCGACGCCGAGGCGATCACCTCCGACATCCGCGCCCAGGCCGATCACGAGGTCAAGCGCATCTCCGAGCACGGCCGCAACCAGGTCGCCCTGGTGCGCGCCAACCTGGTCCGCCAGTTGCGTACCGATCTCGGACTCACCGCCGTCGACAAGGCCGGGGAACTGGTGCGCAACCACCTGGCCGACGACTCCGCCCAGGCGGCGAGCGTCGACCGGGTCATCGACGAACTGGAGGAGATGTCGGCGGGTACGTCGAACTCCGTCGCCTCCAGCGCCTCGCTCGTCGGGCTGCACGCGATGCGTGCCGCCAGTCGCGATGCCGCACTGGCCGTGTCGGAGCAGTTCGATTCGGCGGCACTCGATCTCGACGGTTCGGCACTGGCCGCCGCATCGGGTGACCTCACCGCGGCGATCAACTTCCTCGGCGAGAACCCGGTGCTGCGCAAGCGCCTGGTCGAGGACGACGAGAACCCCGAGGGCAAGAAGGCCATGGTGCACCGGCTGTTCGACGGCAAGGTCGCCCCGGTCGTCGTCGAGGTCCTAGCGACCGCGTCGAGCCAGCGGTGGTCGTCGTCGAGCGATTTCGTCGTCGGCCTGCGCCGCCAGAACTCCCTGATCGTGCTCACCGCCGCCGAACGCGACGGGGTCATCGAGCAGGTCGAGGACGAGCTCTTCCGTGTGAGCCGAGTCCTCGAGGCCAACCCGCAGCTCTCCTCGCTGCTGTCGGACCACGGCAAGGACGCCGACAAGCGCGTCGATCTGCTCCAGAAGCTGGTCGGCGACAAGGTCGGCACCCATACCTGGACGCTGCTGTCCTCGACCGTGCGCCTGCTGCACGGCCAGGCCGCGGACGTCGCGGTCGATCAGCTCGCCGAGCTGGCCGCCGCCCGTCGCGGCGAGTCGGTCGCCCACGTGGTGTCCGCCTCACCGCTGTCGGACGCCCAGATCGATCGACTGTCGAGCGTGCTCGGCGGAATCTACGGTCGGACCATCTCGGTGCAGACCGAGGTCGCGCCGGAGCTGCTCGGCGGTCTCCGGATCAGTGTCGGCGACGAGGTCATCGACGCCGATGTCGCGACGCGACTGGCCAAGGCCGCGGAAACACTGCCGCGCTGACGAGCTCCTCACCCGACCACCCGAACCCACGAAGCCCCAGAGCTCAGAGCCTTTGAGTCTCAGAGCCACATCAAAGGAAAGACGAGAACCCATGGCGGAGTTGACGATCTCACCAGACGAGATCAAGGGAGCGATCGAGCAGTACGTCTCGTCGTTCGAAGCCGAAGCGTCGCGTGACGAGGTCGGCATCATCACCGATACGTCGGACGGCATCGCTCACGTCAGCGGCCTTCCGAGCGCAATGGCCAACGAGCTCCTCGAGTTCCCGGGCGGCGTCCTCGGCGTCGCGCTGAACCTCGACGAGGACGAGATCGGCGCCGTCATCCTGGGTGACTACGAGTCCCTGGAAGAAGGCCAGCAGGTCAGCCGTACCGGCGACGTGCTCTCCGTCCCCGTCGGCGATGCGTTCCTCGGACGCGTCGTCAACCCGCTGGGCGCCCCGATCGACGGCCAGGGCGACATCGAGGCCGACGAGCAGCGCGTCCTCGAGCTGCAGGCCGCATCGGTGCTCGAGCGCCAGCCGGTCGAGGAGTCCCTCGCCACCGGCATCAAGGCCATCGACGCGATGACCGCCATCGGCCGCGGACAGCGTCAGCTCGTCATCGGCGACCGCAAGACCGGTAAGACCGCGGTCTGCATCGACGCCATCCTGAACCAGAAGGCCAACTGGGAGACCGGCGACCCCGCCAAGCAGGTTCGCTGCATCTACGTCGCGATCGGTCAGAAGGGCTCGACCATCGCGGGCGTCAAGTCGGCGCTCGAAGAGGCCGGCGCGATGGAGTACACCACCATCGTCGCGGCTCCTGCCTCGGACTCGGCCGGCTTCAAGTGGCTGGCGCCCTACACCGGCTCGGCCATCGGCCAGCACTGGATGTACCAGGGCAAGCACGTCCTCATCGTGTTCGACGACCTGACCAAGCAGGCCGAGGCCTACCGCGCGATCTCGCTGCTGCTGCGTCGCCCGCCGGGCCGCGAGGCATACCCGGGTGACGTCTTCTACTTGCACTCCCGTCTGCTGGAGCGTTGCGCGAAGCTGTCCGACGAGCTCGGCGGTGGCTCGATGACCGGTCTGCCGATCATCGAGACCAAGGCCAACGACGTCTCGGCGTTCATCCCGACCAACGTCATCTCGATCACCGACGGTCAGGTCTTCCTGGAGTCGGACCTCTTCAACAAGGGTGTCCGTCCCGCCATCAACGTCGGTACCTCGGTGTCGCGCGTCGGTGGTGCTGCACAGACCAAGGGCCTCAAGAAGGTGTCGGGCTCGCTGCGTCTGGAGCTGGCCCAGTTCCGCGAGCTGGAGGCCTTCTCGGCCTTCGCCTCCGACCTCGACGACGCGTCCAAGGCGCAGCTCGAGCGCGGTGCCCGCTGGGTCGAGATGCTCAAGCAGGACCAGTACACCCCCTTCTCGGTCGAGGACCAGATCGTCTCGATCTACCTCTGCGGTGAAGGCCACTACGACTCGGTCCCGGTCGACGACGTGCGCAACTTCGAGACCCAGCTGCTGAGCCACCTGCACCACAACGCGACCGGTGTCTACGACTCGATCGCCGGCGGCAAGGTCCTCACCGACGACCAGGCCGAGGCCCTGATCGCCGAGACCAACAAGTTCAAGAACGGCTACCTCACCCACGACGGCCGTCGTGTCGTCAACGAGGCCGAGGCCGAGGCGATGGATGCCGACAACGTCGAGAACGAAGAGATCAAGATCCGCAAGTGATCTCAGACGTCAACGGACATTGCGATAAGGAAGGGGTGAGGGCTCATGGCCAGCATTCGTGAGCTGCGCTCACGCATCCGGTCGGTCCAGTCGACCAAGAAGATCACCAAGGCGCAGGAACTGATCGCGACTTCGCGCATCACCAAGGCCCAGGGACGGGTGGCCGCGGCCAAGCCGTACTCGCAGGAGATGACCGCCGTGCTCTCCGAGCTGGCGAGCAACTCGGGTTCGCTGGACAACCCGCTGCTCAACGAGCGGGAGAACCCGAAGCGTGCCGCGATCCTGGTCGTCACCAGCGATCGAGGTATGTGCGGCGGCTACAACGCCAATGTGCTGAAGGCGACCCGCGAACTCATCGCGCTCCTGCGCGAGGAGGGCAAGGAAGCCGTCCTGTTCGTCATGGGACGCAAGGGAGTGGGGTTCTTCGGCTTCCGGGGTCTGGAGGTCGCCGATTCCTGGACGGGCTTCTCGGAGTCCCCGCAGTACTCGGACGCCGCGACCGCGACGAGCTTCCTCGTGGATCTCTTCGTGGCCGGGTCGGGCACCGAGGTCGAGCGCCCGGGCGGCGACGGCAGCCTCGAGGGCGTCGACGAGCTGCACCTCGTGTACACGCGCTTCCAGTCGATGCTGGCGCAGGTGCCCGAGGTCCGGCGGGTCGCGCCGCTGGTCGTGTCGACCGACGACGATTCGTCCGACGACACGCCGTCGCGCAACTACACCTTCGAACCCGGGGCCGAGACGCTGCTCGACGCGCTGCTGCCGAAGTACGTGGCGACGCGGGTCTACGCGGCACTGCTGGATTCGTCGGCATCGGAGTCGGCCGCGCGCCGTACCGCGATGAAGGCCGCGACCGACAACGCCGAGGACCTGTCCAAGTCGTTGTCGCGCGAGGCCAACCAGCTCCGCCAGGCCCAGATCACCCAGGAAATCAGCGAGATCGTCGGCGGCTCGAGCGCACTGGCGAACTAGCCGTCTGCGCCAGTCGAGTCCGGACCGACGAGAACCCATACTTCGATAAAGAGGAAGTGACCCAAGCACCATGACCGCAGCAGTAGAAACCCCCTCCGCGCAGTCGGCGGGTTCCGCCGACGGGCGGGTCGTCCGCATCATCGGCCCCGTGGTCGACGTCGAGTTCCCGCGGGGCTCGATTCCTGAACTGTTCAACGCCCTGCACGCCGAGGTCGCCCTCTCCTCGGTCGCCAAGACGCTGACCCTCGAGGTCGCCCAGCACCTCGGCGACAACCTGGTGCGCACCATCTCGATGCAGCCGACCGACGGCCTGGTCCGCGGCGCGGCGGTGTCCGACACCGGCAAGTCGATCGTCGTGCCGGTCGGTGACGTCGTGAAGGGTCACGTCTTCAACGCCCTCGGCGACTGCCTCGACAGCCCGGGCCTCGGCCGCGACGGCGAGCAGTGGAGCATCCACCGCAAGCCGCCGGCCTTCGACGAGCTCGAGGGCAAGACCGAGATCCTCGAGACCGGTATCAAGGTCATCGACCTGCTGACCCCGTACGTCAAGGGCGGCAAGATCGGTCTGTTCGGTGGTGCCGGTGTCGGCAAGACCGTGCTCATCCAGGAGATGATCACGCGTATCGCGCGTGAGTTCTCCGGTACCTCGGTGTTCGCCGGCGTCGGCGAGCGCACCCGTGAGGGCACCGACCTCCACCTCGAGATGGAGGAGATGGGCGTTCTCCAGGACACCGCGTTGGTGTTCGGTCAGATGGACGAGCCGCCGGGCACGCGTATGCGCGTGGCTCTGTCGGCGCTGACCATGGCGGAGTACTTCCGCGATGTGAAGCACCAGGACGTGCTGCTCTTCATCGACAACATCTTCCGCTTCACGCAGGCCGGCTCGGAGGTCTCGACCCTCCTCGGTCGTATGCCGTCCGCGGTCGGCTACCAGCCGACGCTGGCCGACGAGATGGGTGAGCTCCAGGAGCGCATCACGTCGACCAAGGGCCGCTCGATCACCTCGCTGCAGGCGATCTACGTCCCCGCCGACGACTACACCGACCCGGCGCCGGCCACCACGTTCGCCCACCTCGATGCCACCACCGAGCTCTCGCGTCCGATCTCTCAGCTGGGTATCTACCCCGCCGTGGACCCGCTGACCTCGACCTCGCGCATCCTCGAGGCGTCGATCGTGGGCGACGAGCACTTCCGCGTCGCCAACGAGGTCAAGCGCATCCTGCAGAAGTACAAGGAACTGCAGGACATCATCGCCATCCTCGGTATGGACGAGCTCTCCGAAGAGGACAAGGTCACGGTGCAGCGCGCTCGCCGTATCCAGAAGTTCCTCGGCCAGAACTTCCTCGTCGCCGAGAAGTTCACCGGCCAGAAGGGCTCGGTCGTTCCGCTCGCCGACACCATCGAGGCCTTCGACCGTGTCGCCAAGGGCGAGTTCGACCACCTGCCCGAGCAGGCGTTCAACAGCTGCGGTGGACTCGACGACGTGGAGGCCGCCGCCGCCAAGATCAGCGGAAAGTAGCGATTCGCCATGGCTGAGAAGTCCTTCCACGTGGAGGTTGTCTCCGCGGATCAGAGCCTGTACTCGGGAGAGGCCACGTTCGTGATCGCGCAGACCACCGTCGGTGAGCTGGGTGTCCTGGCCAACCACGAGCCGCTCCTGGGCCAGCTGGTCCCGGGTGGCTTCGTGGTGATCGTCGAGGAGAACGGCAACCGTCGCGCGGCAGCGGTCGAGGGCGGATTCCTCTCCGTCACCGGCGAAGCCGTCACGGTGCTGGCGGAGTCCGCCGACTGGGCTGACGACGTCGACGTCAACGCGGAGAAGACCGCGCTCGACGAAGCGGAGCCGGATTCGCCGGAGTACCACCGTGCTCACGCGCGTTTGACTGCGGCGCAACACCTTTCACGCTAGAACGGACCGCGAGAGCGGTTCGGGTCAACGACCGGCCTCGGCCGGCCACCGGGATCACCCCGGTGGCCGGCCGAGGCCGTTTGGCGTCTCATGTGCAGGTTCTGGCATGCTTGTGATCACAGCCCCCTGTCCCGCGTGCGCGCAGCCCAAGCCGTCTTGAGCCCTACCGGGTTCGACGCTTCGTTCGCACGCGGTGACCGGACGAAGGAGTAGGTGATGTCGCTGGCGGTCGTGTTGCTCAGTGTGCTGCTGGCGGTGGCGGTCCTGGTGTGTGCGCTTCTGATCATCCGCCTCGCCCAGCTTCGGCGTGCCGGCACGCCGGTCCTGCTGCGCACCGTGCCCGCGGCGGTCGACGAGGGGTGGCGGCACGGCACGGTGCACTACAGCGACAACTCGCTGCGGTACTACCGCCTCACGTCCCTCAAGCCCGGACCGAACGTGACCTTCGCACGACAGGGGATGGAGATCTCCGGTCGTCGCGCGCCCGAAGGAACCGAGACCGAGATCCTGGACGGCATGCTCATCCTGCAGGTCCAGACCGCAGGCCAGGCCGATGACGACTACGAACTGGCCATGGGGCCGGGCGCGGTGACCGCGTTCCAGTCCTGGCTGGAATCCCGTCAGTCCGCGAGATCGCAGCGGCGCAAGAGCGCCTAGGATCGCTTCTTCGCCTGTGTGTCAGAATCCCGGCTTCGCCTGTGTGTCAGGACTCCGGCTTCGCCGGGGGCCGTTGCCGGCTACCGCCAGGCACCCATTTGACGTCGCCGGGTGAGTCCGCGGTCGTACGGTTGGCGACCCGCGACAGGATGAACAACAGATCCGACAGCCGGTTGAGGTACTTCGCCGGCAGCACGCTGGTGTCATCCGGATGGGCGGCGACCGCGGCCCAGGCCGACCGCTCCGCCCGCCTGGTGACCGTGCGTGCCTGGTGCAGCAGTGCGGCGAGGGGTGTCCCGCCCGGCAGGATGAACGAGTCGAGCGCAGGGAGATCGGCGCCGAAGGAGTCGCACCAGCGTTCCAGGGCGTCGATGTAGTCCTGGGCGATGCGCAACGGCGGGTACTCGGGATCGTCGACCACGGGCGTGGACAGATCTGCGCCGGCGTCGAAGAGGTCGTTCTGGATCGTGGTGAGGACTTCCCGGATGTCGCCGGGTACGTCGCCGCCGAGCGCGAGGGCGAGACCGATGGTGGCGTTCGCCTCGTCACAATCGGCGTAGGCCACCACGCGCGGGTCGGTCTTGGGGACCCTCGAGAAGTCGCTCAGTCCGGTGGAACCGTCGTCACCGGTCCGGGTGTAGATCCTCGTCAGGTGTACCGCCATGCGTCGAATGTACTGCGCGGGACCCGCGCGGCCGGACGCACGGGGTCGGACGTACGGGCCGGGGGCCGGTGAACCCGGGCGGTTAAGGTGGCAGGCGTGAGTGATCGGTTTCTGGTGTCCGGGGGAGCGCGTCTGTCCGGCGAGGTGGCAGTGGGCGGCGCGAAGAACAGCGTCCTGAAACTGATGGCCGCCGCACTCCTCGCCGAGGGGACGACCGTGCTGACCAACGCACCCGAGATCGCCGACGTCCCGTTGATGGCCGACGTACTCCGCGGTCTGGGTGCGGTCGTCGACATGGACGGCGAGACGGTGTCGATCACCGCCCCCGCGGAGCCGAAGTTCCACGCCGACTTCGCGGCCGTCCGGCAGTTCCGCGCCTCGGTCTGCGTTCTCGGTCCGCTGATGGCGCGCTGCCATCGAGCCGTCGTCGCGCTGCCCGGCGGCGACGCGATCGGGTCGCGGCCACTCGACATGCACCAGGCGGGTCTGCGCGCGCTGGGCGCCACCAGCTCCATCGAACACGGTTGTGTGGTCGCCGAAGCCGACAGGCTGATCGGCGCACCGATCGCGTTGGAGTTCCCCTCGGTGGGGGCGACCGAGAACATCCTGATGGCGGCCGTGCTGGCCGAGGGGCAGACCACCATCGACAACGCCGCGCGCGAGCCGGAGATCGTCGACCTCTGCGTGATGCTGCAGCAGATGGGCGCACGGATCGACGGAGCCGGAACGTCGACGCTGACCGTGGTCGGCGTCGACCGGCTGCAGCCGACCACCCATCGGGTCGTCGGGGACCGCATCGTCGGGGCCACCTGGGGGATCGCGGCCGCGATGACCCGCGGTGACGTGACCGTCCGGGGCGTGAAACCCCAACACCTGCAACTGGTCCTGAACAAACTGGTGGACACCGGAGCCGTGGTCGACACCTTCGACGACGGCTTCCGGGTCCGGCACGACCGTCGTCCGACCGCCGTCAACGTCTCCACGCTGCCGTTCCCCGGCTTTCCCACCGATCTGCAGCCGATGGCCATCGGTCTCGCGTCCATCTCCGACGGCATGTCGGTCATCACCGAGAACGTCTTCGAGGCCCGGTTCCGGTTCGTCGAGGAGATGATCCGTCTGGGTGCCGACGCGCGGACCGACGGTCACCACGCGGTCATCCGCGGGATCGACCGCCTCTCGAGTGCGCCGGTCTGGTGCTCGGACATCCGCGCGGGAGCCGGCCTCGTACTGGCCGGACTCGTCGCCGACGGCGTGACCGAGGTGCACGACGTCGAGCACATCGACCGGGGCTATCCGCATTTCGTGGAGATCCTGCGCAGTCTCGGGGGCGAGATCGAGCGCGTGCGCGACTGAACCTGTCCGATCGGGCAGGTACCGACCCGTCCCTGCGGGTGCACTGTGGTCGAGTACGGGCAGGACCCCTTGTCCCGGTTGTGATCTGGGCGACATTCTCGTTGTGACAGACCCAACCGTCACAAGGAGTTCACCACCATGGCCATTGAGCTGAACCAGATCTGGGACTTCCCGATCAAGGAGTTCCACCCGTTCCCGAAGGCGAAACTGGGTGTCGGCGCACACGACATGCTCGGTGTGGAGGCCAAGGACCTGGGCATGACCCGCGCGCTGCTGATGACCACGGGACTGCGCGGCTCCGGCATCATCGAGGAGCTCATCGGCAAGATCGAGTACCAGGGCGTCGACGTGGTGCTCTACGACCAGGTGGAGTCCAACCCCAAGGACTACAACTGCATGGATGCCGCAGCTCTCTACCAGTCGGAGAAGTGCGACGGCATTATCTCGGTGGGCGGCGGCTCCAGTCATGACGCCGCGAAGGGCGCGCGGATGGTCATCGCCCACGACGGCCGCAACATCAACGAGTTCGAAGGGTTCTCCAAGGCGACCAACAAGGAGAACCCGAAGCACATCGCGGTCTCGACGACGGCCGGCACGGGGTCGGAGACCTCCTGGGCCTACGTCATCACCGACACGTCGGACATGAACAAGCCGCACAAGTGGGTGGCCTTCGACGACACCTGTCTCGTCGATCTCGCCATGGACGACCCGCTGCTGTACTACACGTGCCCCGAGCATTTCACCGCGTTCTGCGGCTTCGACGTGCTCGCCCACGCCAGCGAGCCCTACGTGTCGCGTCTGGACTTCGCGCCCTCGCTGGGCAATGCCAAGTACTCGATCGAGCTGATCCGCGACCATCTGCGTACCGCGGTGTACGACCCGCGCAATCTCGAAGCCCGAACCGGCATGATGCATGCCCAGTACATCGCCGCACAGGCCTTCAACTCCGGTGGTCTCGGACTCGTGCACTCGCTGTCGCACGCGGTGAGCGCGTTCTACGACAGCCATCACGGCCTGAACAACGCGATCGCCCTGCCCCGCGTGTGGGAGTACAACCTCCCGGCCCGTTTCGAGCGCTACGCCGAGATCGCGGCCCTGCTCGGTGTCGACACGTCGAAGATGACCACGGTCCAGGCCGCCGACGCCGCCGTCGAGGAGGCCATCCGGCTGTCCAAGGACCTCGGCATCCCGGACAACTTCGGTCAGTTGTCGACGAGCAGCTACGACAAGAACCGGATGAACACCGGCAAGTACGAGGGTCGTGGCGAGACCATGGACACCTCCGACAAGCAGATCCGCGCGATCGCCGAGCACATGATGGACGACTGGTGCACGCCGGGCAACCCGCGGGAGAGCACCGTCGAATCGCTGATCCCGATGGTGGCTCACGCCTTCACCGGCAGCTACTGACGCGCGCCCGCCTGCACCCCTGATCCGAGATCCCCACCTGTACCGAGAACCGTAGGCCGACAAGGAGTCCGACATCCGATGACGCACGTGTGCGCACCCAGGGCAGCAACCGAGGACATCACCCCGGACAGCCGTTCCTTCCCTTCGGTGGAGGAGCTGACCGATGCCCTGGGCGGGCAGGGGTACCTGATCGGTCCGGAACTGGCGGTCGTCGTCCATCTCGCGACGCTCCTCGACCGGCCCCTCCTGCTGGAGGGGCCGGCCGGGGTCGGCAAGACGGAGCTGGCGAAAGCGCTGGCGGCGGCGTCGGGTCGCGAGCTCGTCCGGCTGCAGTGCTACGAGGGTCTCGACGAGTCGCGCGCCCTCTACGAATGGGACTACGCGCGGCAGCTTCTCCACGTGCAGATGCTGCGGGACCGGATCAGTGCCGAGCTCGCCGCCGAGACGACCCTCTCGGCCGCGAGTTCGGCACTGGCGCGCGCCGAGGTCGGCGTCTACACCGAGGACTTCCTGGTCGCGCGACCACTCCTGGCGGCCATCACGTCGTCGTCGCCGACGGTCCTCCTCGTCGACGAGATCGACCGCACCGACGAGGCGATGGAGGCGGTCATGCTCGAGGTCCTCGCCGAGCGCCAGGTGACGGTCCCCGAACTGGGGACGTTCGCGGCTCGATCGTCGCCGTGGGTCATCCTGACCTCCAACGACACCCGTGAACTCTCGCCGGCCCTCAAGCGTCGTTGCCTGCACTTCCAGGTCGACTATCCGGATCCGCAGACCGAACGCGACATCGTCGCGGTCCGCGCACCCGACGTCGAGGAGACGGTCATCGGTGAGGTGGTCGACCTCGCGCGTCGCCTCCGGGACCTCCCATTGCGCAAGAGCCCGTCCATCGCCGAGGTGATCGACGCCGCACGGGCCGCCTCCTATCTCCGAAGCCGGGACGGGCAGCCGGGCACGCCGATCGACGCGCACCATCACGGTGCGCTGCTGGCACTGCTCGTGAAATTCGGATCCGACGGCGAGATCGCCCGGCGCGCACTGTCCGCCGAGTCCGACGCCGGGGGCTCGCGGGCGACCGGATCGCCGATCGGGGTCGACGGGACGACGCCCGGCGGGTCGGTGACCGCGCGCGCGTTCGGTGCCGGACGGGCCCGCAGCGCGGATGCCCGACCGGGCCGGTGACCTCCATGCCGGTTGCCACGTCGAGGCCGGCGGACCCGCTCGATCTGCTCGCCGTCGCGTTCGGGCGGGTCCTGCGGAGCTCCGGCGTCGCGGCCTCGCCGGCCGAGGTGATCGAGATCCGCCGCACCCTGGCGATGGTCGGGGCCGCCGAACCGGCTGTCCTGCGCGCGGCACTGCAGAGTGTCTGCGTCAAATACGGTCATGAGACAGCGGGTTTTGCGCGGGCGTTCGAGCTGTTCTTCCTCGGCGCCGAACCCGATCCGGCGGACGGGGACGACCTTCCCCGGGCGCGCGGGGTCGCGGCGGATCTGCCCGATGACGTCGTCTGGGACGAGGAGTTCGAGGGTGCTGCCCGGCAGATCGGTGCCGACGAGCACACCGACGAGATCGGCCACCTGATGGCGGACGATCCCGATGCCGGGCACCGCGACGCCGAGAGCGCTCACCGTGAGGAGAACGACTTCAGCGTCTCGGCCGGAGCCGAGCAGCTCGGTGTCGACCCGGATGGCGGAACGACCGGCGGGGGAGTGACGTACACCGTCGAGGTCGACACCGCCGACTCGTCGACGGTCGGCGAACTGACCGGACCTGCGGCCCGGGTCTCGAGCCGGCCACTCGGGCTGGCCGGTGCCTCGGCCATCCTGGCCGCTCTCGACGCCTACGATCCGCGCAAGGCCTACGGTGTCGACGGCACCGACGATCTCGGCGACGTCCGGAGGGCCGAACTGGAACGTGCACTCGGTGCCTTCGTGGACGCGCTGGTCGCGCGGCTGGACGCCGGCGCCGTCGAGGCGGTGTCAGGCGTCGACCGTCCGGCCGAGGCCTACGTCGACCAGGCCGAGATCGACCGTGCATGTCACCGGCTGATCCAGCGCATGCGGGGCGCGCCGCGGCGCGTTGTCCGCCCGGTCGACCGCGGGGCCCTCGACATCCGGGCGACGATGCGCGCGGCGGTCGCGACCGACGGCGTGCCCGCCGAACTGTGGCGTCGTCGCAGGCGGCCCGGTCCGGTCCGGATGCTGGTCCTCGTCGACGTCTCGCTCTCGGTCCGTCCGGTCACCGGGTTCATCCTGCGTCTCGCACAGACATTGCACCGCTTCGGCGACCGTTGTGAGGTCATCGCATTCGTCGATCGGCCGGTGCGTGTCACGACCGCCCTGCGGACCGCGGCGGCCGGCTCGGCACTCGCGGCGGTGCTCGCCGCAGACGGCCTCGACCTCGCCGCGACCAGCGACTACGGGCGCATGTTCGGCGAGTTGCTGGGCGAGTTCGGCGACCTCATCGGCAGGCGGACATCGGTGCTCGTCGTCGGGGACGCGCGCAGCAACGGACTCGACCCGCGTGTCGACCTGGTCGCCGAGGTGGGTCGCCGATCTCACCGGATCGCCTGGATCACACCGGAACCCGAACGCTACTGGGCGCAGTCCGGATGTGCGATGGCCGACTACGCCGACCATTGCAGCGGCGTCGTCAGTGTGCGTGACGGCGCCGAGATGCTCGCGCGCTGCGACGAGTTGGGTGCGGCGCTCAGATGACGTGGGTAGCGTCGGGGTACCGGTGAGCCGGGCGGTCGGGGCGGACGGATGGGAGGCAGGTCGGATGCTGGGTGACGCGCGCCGGCGGACATCGGGCCAGGTCGCCAAGTTCCACACGCCGGAGATCGTTCTCGGACCGGGGGCCTTCGGTGAGGTGCCGGTGGCGACGGCGGGACTCGGGATGCGCCGGCCGTTCGTGGTCAGCGACCGGTGTCTGGAACGCACGCCGTGGTACGCACAGCTCATCGCCGGGCTGCGGGCCGGCGGCCTCGACGCGGCGTCGTACCTGGATGTGTCGCCCAACCCACGGTCCGGCGAGGTCGCGGCCGCGTTCCTCGCCTACAAGGCGCACGACGCCGACGGCCTCGTCGCCCTGGGCGGCGGCTCGGTGATCGACGCGGCCAAAGGGGTTGCCGTACTGGCCGCCAACGGCGGTCACATCCTCGAATACGAGGGGATCGACCGCGCCCGGCGGCCGCTTCCGCCGCTCATCGCGGTGCCGACGACGGCCGGCAGCGGCGCGGACGTCTCCCAGTTCTGCATCATCAACGACGCCGAGCGCCGTACGAAGGTGACCATCATCGGGCGATCACTCGTGCCGGACGTGACCGTGAGCGACCCGACCCTGCTGATGACCGCGCCCGCCGAGGTCACCGCGCAGGTGGGCATGGATGTGCTGACCCACTGCGTCGAGGCCTACGTCTCGCTCGCGCACGGGCGGCTCACGGATTCGCTTGCGCTGGAATCCATCCGCGGGGTGTGGACGCATCTCGAGCGTCTCGTCGACGATCCGCGGGACCGGGTGGCGGCCGAGGAGATGTCACTGGCCGCGCTGCGCGCCGGGATGGCGTTCACCAATGCGATCCTCGGCGCGACCCACGCGATGAGTCACCCGGTCGGCGGACACTGCGACGCACCCCACGGTGCGATCAACGCGGTCCTGCTGCCGCATGTGATCCGCTACAACGCCCACGTGTGTGCCGACGGTTTCGTCGACCTGGCCGGAGCCATCGGGGTCGAGACCTCCGGCGACGCCCGGACCGTCGCGGACCGGCTCGCCGATGCCATCGCCGCCCTCGGTGCCCGGGTGGGGATGCCCGCGTCGCTCGAACCGCTGGGCGTCCGCACCGCCGACCTCGACCGCCTCACCACCCACGCGCTGGCGGACTCGTGCATGACCACCAACCCGCGGCGACCGCAGGCCGCGGGCATCCGAGATCTCTACGCCGAAGCACTCTGATGACCGGTCCGTCGCCCGAGCGAAGCGCGCTCCCCGAACAGGCCGACCTCGACAGCCTGGTCGGCCTCCGCAGTGTCAAGGGCAGTCACTATGCGGCGCTGCGCGGGGTCGAGGCGCGGTTGAGTCGCGTGGTCGGGGCACTCGAGCGGATCTCACGCGCTCTCGTCCGTACCGCCGAGGGGCCCGAGGCGCTCGTCATCGCGGTTGTCGAGGCTGCGCGGGACCATCTGGGCGCGGACTGGGTCGTCTTCGCGCTGGCAGATGGGCGGCTGGAGCAATCGGCCCCGCGTCACCTGATCAGCGCGGGAAGTGGCCGGCTGTACGCCTTCGAGGGCTCCGAGCGGGCCGACGCGCCCGACGACCTGCCCGACGAAGTCCTCAATCGGCTCAACGACATCCTGCGCGGACACGAGACCGTCCTGCACGGCGCGATCCTGCAGGAGGACCACGTCCATGTCCCGGTCGAACTCGACGGCAACGTCGTCGGGGGGCTCTCGGCCTGGACACCGGTCGGCCGTATGGTCGACCCGACCGACCTCGTCGTCCTGCGTATCCTGGCCAGTCAGGCGATCGTCGCGCTGCTCAACGCGGAGTTGTTCTCCGAGACAGACAGGCACGCAATCGAACTGGCGAAGCGCAACACCGAGCTCGAACGAACCCAGCGGGAGCTGTCGGCCGCGATGCGTGCGACCGTGCTCAACGAGGAGCGCGCACGGATCGCCCGGGAACTCCACGACTCGGTCACCCAGTCGGTGCTGTCGGCGGGCGTGCAGATCGAACTGTGCCGCGACCTCGTCGAGGGCCCCGCACTCGACCGCCTGGAGATGGCCGGCCGGCTGACCAAGGAAGCCGTCGAACAGCTGCGGTCGTTCATCTACGCGCTCAACAACGCGACGAACGCACCGTCGCCGAGCGTGCGCGACGTCCTGACCGAACTGTGCTCGCTGCACATGCCACCGGACCTGACGACGGCTGTCCATGTGCGGGGCCGGGCGCGGGATCTGACCGACGAAGTCCAGCACGCCCTGCTGCGGATCGCCGGCGAGGCCCTGTTCAACGCCGCTGTGCACGCCCGCGCCGACCAGGTCACGGTGACTCTCACCTACTCCGCGGACACGGTCGCACTGTCGGTCGACGACGACGGTGTGGGCGATCCCGAGCATCTGCGCCGGGTGATGCGCACCGCCTCGCTCGGCGATCTCACCGCCGGACGGCACCGCGGCCTGGCGAACATGTCGTATCGCGCCGCCGAGCTGGGGGGTGAACTGCGGATCCGACGGTCGCGGATCGGCGGCATCCGGGTCGCGGTGGCGCTGCCGGTCGGCTCGACGAACACCGCCATCGCCGACGATCCGCTCGGAATCAAGGAGTTCGATTGAGTGACAACGACATCAGACGTCCCATCCGGACGCTTCTGGTCGACGACCACGCTCTGCTGCGGCAGGGCATGCGGTCGCTGCTGGAACGCGAGGACGTCGTCGAGGTGGTCGGCGAGGCGGGGACGGCCGACGCCGCGCTCGCCGAGGTGAACGCGCGACGTCCCGACGTGGTGGTGGTCGACCTCAAGCTGTCCGCCGGCACCGAGTACGAGGGATTACGTGTCATCAAGGAGATCGCGCAGCGCCACCCGGAGGTCGCGGCGCTGGTGCTCACCACGTTTCTCGACGACGACCTCGTGGTGCGCGCCGTTCGGGCGGGTGCCCGGGGATACGTGGTCAAGGACGTCGACACGACCGAACTCGTGCGCGCGATCCAGGCGGTGTCGGGTGGCGGGAGCGCGTTCGACCCGCGCAGTGCGGCCGTGGTGTTGCGTGCGGTGTCAGGTGAGAACGAGACGTCCGAGGCACTCAGTGATCGGGAACGCGAGGTGTTGCGACTCCTCGCGGACGGACTGTCCAACAAGCGTATCGGCGAGACGCTCTACATCTCGGAATCAACCGTGAAGTTCCACATTCGCAACATCATTCGCAAACTCGGGGTGTCGAAGCGGACCGACGCGGTCTACATCGCCAGCAAGCGCGGGCTCATCTGAGACCTCGGCTCGGCATTCCTGGGCTCAGCATTCGGGGGCTCAGGGTCCGGGGGTGAGAATCAGCCAGCCGCCGTGGTCGACGAGGATCTCGGCACCGGCGTGTGGCACCGATCGTGCCCAGTCGTACAGGTCGTCTTCGGTGAGCCGCACGAGGTGGCCGAAGTGCGGGCTCGGTTTGTCCTCGAACGGCACCCCGACGACCACGCGCTTTCGCGCGACCCGGAGCGCCTCGCCGAGCGCGGTGCGTGCGCCGGCAGGGTCGAGGTGCTCGAGGAGATGGATGAGGGTGACGGTGTCCGCCGAGTCGTCGGCGTAGGGGAGTGCGGTCGCGTTCCCGACAGTTGCGACGACGGGGAGTCCGACTCGGCGTGCGGCCCGGGAGAGCAACGACACCGCACCCGGCGAGATGTCGCAGGCCGAGACCTCGAGGCCGTCCAGCGCGCAGGCGAGGGCGAAGAATCCGAAGCAGGACCCCACCTCCAGCACACTCCGGCCCGCGATCAGACTGCGTGCCCGCTGGTGGACCGGCGCGAATGCGCAAGCGCCCGTGCGCAGTTCGCGAAGAGAATTGTCATAGAAGGCCGACCAGGCATCCGCGGGCGTGCCCGCCGCGGTGCGGATGATGCCCGTCGCCGCGGACTCGAACTGCGCCTGGCCGGCCAACACCCCGGCCTCGACGAGCGCGACGAGACCGTCGACGACGACCGCGTCGGAGATGCTCCGTTCGTCGAAGGGATGCGCGATGAGCAGGGCGCCTGACTGTCGACGCCAGGAGAGGAGCCCACAACGTGTGAAACCCGATGGAACAAGCGGGGATCGGAGCGCCCGCGGCGCGAACGGGAGTGCCGGCGATGGTTCGACAGGCGCACTCGTCGAGGTCGTTGCCAGATCGGTCGCGGTCATGAATCGACCGTAGGAGCGCCGTGACCTGCGCATAACTGGCCGACTGGGGATGGTGACCTGTCCGAAAGGGTGGTTTGCGACGCACGTCACATCGGTGTGATTCGCGGAAATCTGCGCGCTTCAGAGCTTTTCGGTACCGTCGGGTGAGCGGTGACCTGCAGATATGGCACAACCGTGGCGCGTCGAACAGGGGATTTGACCCTGGCGGTCCCGTTGCGTAACTTTCTTCGAGTCAGCGCGCCACGGCGCCGCCCCGGAGGGCCTGGAAGGGTCTGGTTCGGGGAGTGGAGACCGGGTTTGTGACTGACCGCCCCTGATTGTTTTGGTTGAGGCTTTGTGTCTTGCCAGGTGATTGGGGTTGCCAGGTCCCTGAGGTTCGGAACTGTTACTGGGTTGCGGGCTGGGGTTGGTGTCTGGTAGGTTGGAAGAGTTGCCTCGGAGACGGGGTGGCTTGGTAGGTTGACATGCAAGTCTGCTGGTGAGAGCCCTGGTTGGGGTGGGTAGCTGGTGGGTGTGTGTTCTTTGAGAACTCGATAGTGTGATGATGAATTGTCTGATGCCATTTTTTGGCATCGTGCATCTTTTGTGGATGTAGATGTTTGTTTTGTGTGGCGCTCGGCCCCGTCTGGGTGTCACATTTTTGCTAGGTTTATTTTGGTCAGGTTGTGCTTTCCTGATTTTTGTTGAAACGCTGGCCCTTTTGTGGGGTTGGTTTTGTTTCGCTGTTTTTTCATGGAGAGTTTGATCCTGGCTCAGGACGAACGCTGGCGGCGTGCTTAACACATGCAAGTCGAACGGAAAGGCCCAGCTTGCTGGGTACTCGAGTGGCGAACGGGTGAGTAACACGTGGGTGATCTGCCCTGCACTCTGGGATAAGCCTGGGAAACTGGGTCTAATACCGGATATGACCAACTGTCGCATGGTGGTTGGTGGAAAGCTTTTGCGGTGTGGGATGGGCCCGCGGCCTATCAGCTTGTTGGTGGGGTAATGGCCTACCAAGGCGACGACGGGTAGCCGACCTGAGAGGGTGATCGGCCACACTGGGACTGAGACACGGCCCAGACTCCTACGGGAGGCAGCAGTGGGGAATATTGCACAATGGGCGCAAGCCTGATGCAGCGACGCCGCGTGAGGGATGACGGCCTTCGGGTTGTAAACCTCTTTCACCAGGGACGAAGCGTGAGTGACGGTACCTGGAGAAGAAGCACCGGCCAACTACGTGCCAGCAGCCGCGGTAATACGTAGGGTGCGAGCGTTGTCCGGAATTACTGGGCGTAAAGAGCTCGTAGGCGGTTTGTCGCGTCGTCTGTGAAATTCTGCAACTCAATTGTAGGCGTGCAGGCGATACGGGCAGACTTGAGTACTACAGGGGAGACTGGAATTCCTGGTGTAGCGGTGAAATGCGCAGATATCAGGAGGAACACCGGTGGCGAAGGCGGGTCTCTGGGTAGTAACTGACGCTGAGGAGCGAAAGCGTGGGTAGCGAACAGGATTAGATACCCTGGTAGTCCACGCCGTAAACGGTGGGTACTAGGTGTGGGTTCCTTTTCACGGGATCCGTGCCGTAGCTAACGCATTAAGTACCCCGCCTGGGGAGTACGGCCGCAAGGCTAAAACTCAAAGGAATTGACGGGGGCCCGCACAAGCGGCGGAGCATGTGGATTAATTCGATGCAACGCGAAGAACCTTACCTGGGTTTGACATACACCAGACGCGGCTAGAGATAGTCGTTCCCTTGTGGTTGGTGTACAGGTGGTGCATGGCTGTCGTCAGCTCGTGTCGTGAGATGTTGGGTTAAGTCCCGCAACGAGCGCAACCCTTGTCCTGTATTGCCAGCGGGTTATGCCGGGGACTTGCAGGAGACTGCCGGGGTCAACTCGGAGGAAGGTGGGGATGACGTCAAGTCATCATGCCCCTTATGTCCAGGGCTTCACACATGCTACAATGGCTGGTACAGAGGGCTGCGATACCGTGAGGTGGAGCGAATCCCTTAAAGCCAGTCTCAGTTCGGATTGGGGTCTGCAACTCGACCCCATGAAGTCGGAGTCGCTAGTAATCGCAGATCAGCAACGCTGCGGTGAATACGTTCCCGGGCCTTGTACACACCGCCCGTCACGTCATGAAAGTCGGTAACACCCGAAGCCGGTGGCCTAACCCCTTGTGGGAGGGAGCTGTCGAAGGTGGGATCGGCGATTGGGACGAAGTCGTAACAAGGTAGCCGTACCGGAAGGTGCGGCTGGATCACCTCCTTTCTAAGGAGCACACAACAACACATGTTTCAGCAGGCGTTTGTTCTGCGGCGTGTGTGTGTTCAAGGGTGAAACATCAGACACATCCATGCTCGGCGCTTTCTGGTGTCGGTGCGGGGTGACTGCAGTGCTCGTGAGGGCCGGCGGGTTCATCGTCACGCTATCGGGGTTCTGAGGGAACACACCAGTGTTGTCTCTGACCTAGCTCATGATGCGGGTTCGGGTGGTGATCGTGACTGTGATGGTTGCGGGAGCACGGATTCGTGGGTGGGTGTGTGTTGTTTGAGAAGTGCATAGTGGATGCGAGCATCTTTATTTCAAACCAACTTTTGTTGGTCTGTGATTTAGCAGAAAATGATTTGTTTGTTTAGTTGATGTCTACATTCGGTCCTCGCGGCGTGACTCTTTGGGGTTGTGTGGTGGGGGTTGTTTGTAGGTGTTGTTGTAAGTGTGTAAGGGCGTTCGGTGGATGCCTTGGTACCAGGAGCCGATGAAGGACGTGGTAGGCCGCGATAGTCCTCGGGGAGTTGTCAAACGAGCTGTGATCCGAGGGTGTCCGAATGGGGAAACCCAGCACGAGTGATGTCGTGTTACCACCAGCTGAATGTATAGGCTGTGTGGGGGGAACGTGGGGAAGTGAAACATCTCAGTACCCATAGGAAGAGAAAACAATTGTGATTCCGTGAGTAGTGGCGAGCGAAAGCGGATGAGGCTAAACCATGCGCATGTGATACCGGGTAGGGGTTGTGTGTGTGGGGTTGTGGGGTTCGTCTTCTTCCATCTGCCTGTGGAAGCGTGAGTCAGAAAATCGTGTGTTAGGTGAAGTGGCCTGGAATGGTCTGCCGTAGTCGGTGAGAGTCCGGTAGCTGAAAACACATGGTCTTGCGTGACGGTGTCCCCAAGTAGCAGCGGGCTCGTGGAATCTGCTGTGAATCTGCCGGGACCACCCGGTAAGCCTGAATACTTCCTGGTGACCGATAGCGGACTAGTACCGTGAGGGAAAGGTGAAAAGTACCCCGGGAGGGGAGTGAAATAGTACCTGAAACCGGACGCTTACAATCCGTCAAAGCCTGCGCGTAGTTTACTGCGGTGGGTGATGGCGTGCCTTTTGAAGAATGAGCCTGCGAGTTAGTGCTCGGTGGCGAGGTTAACCCGTGTGGGGTAGCCGTAGCGAAAGCGAGTCTGAATAGGGCGTTTGAGTCGCCGGGTCTAGACCCGAAGCGGAGTGATCTACCCATGGCCAGGGTGAAGCGTCGGTAAGACGTTGTGGAGGCCCGAACCCACTTCAGTTGAAAATGGAGGGGATGAGTTGTGGGTAGGGGTGAAAGGCCAATCAAACTCCGTGATAGCTGGTTCTCCCCGAAATGCATTTAGGTGCAGCGTCACATGTTTCTTACTGGAGGTAGAGCTACTGGATGGCCGATGGGCCCCACAGGGTTACTGACGTCAGCCAAACTCCGAATGCCGGTAAGTGAGAGTGTGGCAGTGAGACTGCGGGCGATAAGGTTCGTAGTCGAGAGGGAAACAGCCCAGATCGCCGGCTAAGGCCCCTAAGCGTGTACTAAGTGGAAAAGGATGTGGGGTCGCGAAGACAACCAGGAGGTTGGCTTAGAAGCAGCCACCCTTGAAAGAGTGCGTAATAGCTCACTGGTCAAGTGATCCTGCGCCGACAATGTAGCGGGGCTCAAGTACACCGCCGAAGCCGCGGCACTCACATATTGCCCGTCGGAGCCTTACGGGGTTCCGGCCAGGTGTGTGGGTGGGTAGGGGAGCGTCCTGCATCCGTGGAAGCTACAGAGTGATCTAGTGGTGGAGGGTGTGGGAGTGAGAATGCAGGCATGAGTAGCGAAAGCAGAGTGAGAAACTCTGCCGCCGAATGACCAAGGGTTCCTGGGCCAGGCTAATCCGCCCAGGGTGAGTCGGGACCTAAGGCGAGGCCGACAGGCGTAGTCGATGGACAACGGGTTGATATTCCCGTACCCGTGTATCCGCGCCCATGCTGAATCAGTTGTACTAACCATCCTGATCCTCACGAGAGTGCCTTCGGGTGCCGAGTTGGGGTGATGCATGGGACCTTGGCTGGTAGTAGGCAAGCGATGGGGTGACGCAGGAAGGTAGTGGGGCCAGTCAGTGGTTGTACTGGTGTAAGCCTGTAGGGCGAGCGATAGGCAAATCCGTCGTTCATGAAGCCTGAGAGGTGATGCGTAGCCGTTGCGGTGAATTCCATGATCCTATGCTGCCGAGAAAAGCCTCTAGTGAGTTGGTACACGGCCCGTACCCCAAACCAACACAGGTGGTCAGGTAGAGAATACTAAGGCGATCGAGAGAACTGTGGTTAAGGAACTCGGCAAAATGCCCCCGTAACTTCGGGAGAAGGGGGACCCATCCTGGTGACGGCATGTACTGCCTGAGCTGGTGTGGGTCGCAGAGACCAGAGAGAAGCGACTGTTTACTAAAAACACAGGTCCGTGCGAAGTCGTAAGACGATGTATACGGACTGACGCCTGCCCGGTGCTGGAAGGTTAAGAGGACCGGTTAGTCACTTTGGTGGCGAAGCTGAGAATTTAAGCCCCAGTAAACGGCGGTGGTAACTATAACCATCCTAAGGTAGCGAAATTCCTTGTCGGGTAAGTTCCGACCTGCACGAATGGCGTAACGACTTCTCTGCTGTCTCAACCACAGACTCGGCGAAATTGCAGTACGAGTAAAGATGCTCGTTACGCGCGGCAGGACGAAAAGACCCCGGGACCTTCACTATAGCTTGGTATTGGTGTTCGGTTCGGTTTGTGTAGGATAGGTGGGAGACTGTGAAGTGGGCACGCCAGTGTTCATGGAGTCGTTGTTGAAATACCACTCTGATCGTATTGGACTTCTAACCTCGGACCCTGATCGGGTTCAGGGACAGTGCCTGGTGGGTAGTTTAACTGGGGCGGTTGCCTCCTAAAAGGTAACGGAGGCGCCCAAAGGTTCCCTCAGCCTGGTTGGCAATCAGGTGTTGAGTGTAAGTGCACAAGGGAGCTTGACTGTGAGACGTACATGTCGAGCAGGGACGAAAGTCGGGACTAGTGATCCGGCACCGGCAAGTGGAAGCGGTGTCGCTCAACGGATAAAAGGTACCCCGGGGATAACAGGCTGATCTTCCCCAAGAGTCCATATCGACGGGATGGTTTGGCACCTCGATGTCGGCTCGTCGCATCCTGGGGCTGGAGTAGGTCCCAAGGGTTGGGCTGTTCGCCCATTAAAGCGGCACGCGAGCTGGGTTTAGAACGTCGTGAGACAGTTCGGTCTCTATCCGCCGCGCGCGTAAGAAACTTGAGGAAACCTGTCCCTAGTACGAGAGGACCGGGACGGACGAACCTCTGGTGTGCCAGTTGTCCCGCCAGGGGCACTGCTGGTTAGCTACGTTCGGAAGGGATAACCGCTGAAAGCATCTAAGCGGGAAGCCTGTTCCAAGATGAGGTTTCTCACCCCCTTTTGCGGGGTTAAGGCCCCCTACAGACCATGGGGTTGATAGGCCAGAACTGTACGCACAGCAATGTGTTCAGGTGACTGGTACTAATCGGCCGAGGACTTACCAACAACACCCACAACATCACCAGATCATTCATTGGTTTCTGGTTGTGTTCGCATCCACTATGTACTTCTGAAACAACACACGAAGGCTATAAATAAGCAATCGTGTGTGGTTGTTTCACAAAGTTACGGCGGCTATAGCGGAGGGGAAACGCCCGGCCCCATTCCGAACCCGGAAGCTAAGCCCTCCAGCGCCGATGGTACTGCACCTTAATCAGTGTGGGAGAGTAGGACACCGCCGAACACAACATCCAGAAATGCCCCGCAACCGCCTGGTTGCGGGGCATTTCTCATATCCACATCATTTTGGTCTGTGCGCCAGACTCAGTCGGTGCCCTTGGGGACGACGATCATCGGAACGGACACAGCGCGGAGGATCTTCGCCGCGGTCGTGCCGAGGAACAGGGTGTTGGGCGCCGCGAGCCGGCTGGATCCGACCATGACGATGTCGCCGTCCTGCCAGTCCAGCGAACCGACCGCCTCCTCGACCGTGGATCCCTGGGCAACCACTGAGCTCACTGGGAAGTCCTGTGGCAGCTGCTCTCTGGCTGCTTCCAGGCTGCGACGCGCATGCTCGCGAGCATGATCGAGTGCCCGCTCCTCCGGTTCGGTGCGCCATGGTTGCACGTCGTCGACGGCCACCAGCGAGATCAAGCGGATCGGTCGGTGGGCACGAACACCGCTCCGAAGCGCCGTCTCGAACAGCAGTGGAGTCCCGGGTCGATCGCCGATGGCGACCGAGATCTCCCGAACCTCGTCGGCACCGAGATGCGCGAACCCCGGTGGGGCCACCGCGACCGGCACCGGTGCCGAGTGAAGGATGTCGTTGACGACGGTCCCGAGCGTGTGCCGCCCGCGGATGCCGCCGCCGGCGCCGCCGATCACCAACATGTCCGCCGAGGTCCGCTGGGCCTGGACGATGAGTCCCTCACCCGGATTGGGGTGTTCGGCGATGGTCGTGGTGAGTTCGATGTCGTCGGGCAGTTTCTCCGCGGCCGCGTCGAGCCAACGTCTGGCGGCGCTGTCCAGGGCGTCGGAGAGCCGTTCCACCGACACCTGTTCGGACGGGTCGGCACTCTCGGGCTCGGGAGGGATGACGATGCAGAGCTCGAGTTCGGCGTCGAAGGTGCGCGCGAGACAGGCACCGAGTGCGACCGCGTCCTCGCCCCCCGAGGTGGCGATGTAGGCGACGAGCAGCTTCATCCGTACTCCCAAACGTCTCTATCCCGGTCCCCGTTCGTCGCCAGCCTAGTCATCGGGACGGAACGTCGGGGAACACGCTTAGATGGGGGCATGCGATCCCTCGTCGACGGATACCTCAGCCACATCATGGACGAATGCCACTCGGATCGGTCCGGGCACGTCGCCGACTACATCCCCGAACTCGCCGCGGTCGACCCCGAGGGCTACGGACTGTCGCTGTGCGTGCACGACGGGCACACCTACTCGCAGGGCGATTCCGCGACGTCGTTCACGATCCAGTCGGTCTCCAAACCCCTCACCTACGCGATGATCCTGAAGAAGCACGGCACCGCGGCGGTCGACGCGAAGATCGGCGTGGAGCCGTCGGGGGAGGCGTTCAACGAGATCAGCGTCGACGACCGTCGCCGCCCCAAGAACCCGATGATCAACGCCGGGGCCATCTTCGCCGCGTCGATGCTCCTCCCGCCGACGCGGGACGTCGACGACGCCGCGGTGGACGCCGCGTTCCGAGAGGTGCTCGAGTTCTACTCGGGCTGTGCCGGCCGGCATCTGGTCATGGACGAGGAGGTCTACGCCTCAGAGGCCGCGACGGGTTCGCGCAATCGAGCCATCGCGTACATGCTCGACAGTTTCGGCGCCCTCGAGACCAGTCCGGACGCGGCGCTCGATCTCTACTACCGGCAGTGCTCGATCCGGGTGACGACCGACGACCTCGCCGGGATCGGCGCCACCATCGCGAACGGCGGGATGAATCCCCGTACGGGCCGGACGGTCTTCTCCAATGAAACTGCGCAGCGGTTGCTGAGCGTGATGACGACGTGCGGCATGTACGACGGCGCGGGTGACTGGGTCACCTCCGTCGGACTGCCGGCCAAGAGCGGCGTCGGGGGCGGCATCCTCGCGGTGCTCCCGGGCCAGCTCGGCATCGGCGTGTACTCGCCACGGCTCGACGCCCACGGCAACAGCGTCCGCGGAGTGGAGGTCTGCCGCCATCTGTCGACAGACCTCGGGCTGCACATGTTCAACGTGACACGAGAGAGCCGCGTGACCATCCGCTCGGTGTACGACCTCGCCGACACCCCCGTCAGCGCCGAGTGGGGCGAACAGGAGCGCAGCTACCTCCGGACGTGTCGCGACCGGATCCGCGTCTACGAACTGCAGGGTGACCTGACCTTCGCGGGCGCCGAGAGCGTGCAGCGACGCCTCGAAGCCGACCTCGACGACTACACCGTGGTCATCGTCGAGATCTCGCGGATCGGGGTGATCGACGCCGTCGCACGCACCATGGTGCTGAGCATCAAACGACTGCTGGACGACAGCGGGCGGCGTGCGGCTCTCGTCGACCCCGACGGCGTCGTCCGTTCCAGTGTCGACCGGCACCGCAACGATGCGGCGGTGCCCGATCTCGATGCGCCGCCGGAACTCCAGGGCTTCGATCCTGCGCTTCCACATGTGCATTCGACGATGGACGACGCGGTCATCGACGCCGAGACGTTTCTGCTGAAGCACTATTACGACCAGTGACCGCGGCATGGGCGACGCGACCGCCGGGGGTCGAGGGGAAGTCGATTCCGATGCCCTAGGGTGGGCACGTGCGTCTCGTCATCGCGGAGTGTCAGGTCGATTACGTGGGGCGGTTGACCGCTCATCTGCCGATGGCTCGGCGGTTGCTGCTGATCAAGTCCGACGGATCGGTGAGCGTGCACGCCGACGACCGTGCCTACAAGCCATTGAACTGGATGAGCCCGCCGTGCTGGCTCACCGAGGCGCAGGTTCCCGACGGAACGCAGGCGCAGGCGTACTGGGTCGTCACCAACAAGGCCGGTGAAGAACTCCGCATCACCATCGCGTCGATCGAACACGACTCCCAGCACGAGCTCGGTGTCGACCCCGGGCTCGTGAAGGACGGCGTCGAGGCGCACCTGCAGGAACTGCTCGCCGAGCACGTCGAGACGCTGGGGCCGGGCCACACCCTCATCCGTCGCGAGTACATGACCGCGATCGGGCCGGTCGACCTGCTGTGTCGAGACGCGTCGGGTGCCACCGTGGCCGTCGAGATCAAACGGCGCGGTGAGATCGACGGCGTCGAGCAGCTCACCCGATATCTCGAACTGCTCAACCGCGACACCACGCTCGCCCCGGTTGCCGGGGTCTTCGCCGCCCAGCAGATCAAGCCGCAGGCTCGGACTCTCGCCGAGGATCGCGGAATCCGTTGTGTGGTGCTGGATTACGACGAACTGCGGGGAGCGGAAAGCACGGAGTTCCGGCTCTTCTAGAGCACGCCGAGCCGGTCAGGCGTTGGAGCGTACCTCCGACGACCGCGCCTCCGGAGACAGCTTGCGGTCGAGGAGCTCGAGGTCGTCGGCGTCGGACAGGACGGCGTACTCGGAGTCGTCGGGCTGGGCGAGCAGCTCCGGTAGCTCGGCGAGCTTCTCGCGGAGCCGACCGAGATTTGCGGCGATGTCCTGACGCGTCTGATCGGCCGCCCGCGCGAGTTCGCGAGACCTGTCGAGCCGCTCGGTGGCGATGTCGAGCGCGGTCTGCCGGATGTGTGCGGCTTCGTCCAGGGCGCGTTCGCGCTGGTCGGCCAGCTCGGCGTCGTGGCGTTCGCGCTCGGCGCGGCGCTCGGCGGCGCTCACGGCCTCCAGCTCGGCGACCTCGGCCTTGGCCTTCTCCACGAGACGACGGGCTTCGTCCTTCGCGGCCTGCATCGTCTTGGTGTGTTCGGCCTCCATCGCGGCGGTGCGCTCGGCGATGAGGCGGGCGGATTCCGACTCGTTGGCGGCCGCGGTCTCCTTGACCTGCCGCGCCCTGGCAGCGGCCTCGTCGACGAGTTTCTTCGCGGCGGAGCGTGCCTCGCCGCGGACACGCTCGGCGTCGGTCGCGGCGGAGGACCGCATGTCGGCGGCCTCCTGGCGGGCGATGGACAGTGTCTCGGCAGCCTCGGCCGAGGCCTCGGCGCGCATCTCCGACGCCTCGTCGGACGCCAGTTGTAGCATGCGGGACAGTCGCTCGCTCATGCCCTGTGCGGTGGTCGGCGGGACCGAGAGCTTGTCGATCTCGCGGCGGAGTTCGGCGATCTCCTCGCGGGCGTCCTCGAGATGCGCGGCGAGTTCGTGCGCATTGGCGGTGGCGGCGTCGCGATCGGCGGCGAGGACGCGCAGATCGGCGTCGAGCCGCTGGAGGTGGTCGGCGACCTGCTCACGGTCATAACCGCGCATCACTATCGCGAAGGGCAATTGCCGTGCGGGACCTGGCATGGCGGCCAGTGTATCGGAGAGCGCGCGCGATCTCCTCGGCGTCGGCGACGACGCGCGCGACCGATCTTCGCAGTCCACGCGGTCGTCGCGAGGACGACCGCGTGGACGCGCCGGCCGGTCGGACCGTCGTTGGGTCCGTCCGGCCGGTCGTGCTGAGTTGGTCAGCGGGGCAGCGACTTTCGGCAGTCGCGACCGGTCAGTGCGCGGTCGCGGCGGGCTCCACGAGTTCGAGCAGGACACCGCCGGCGTCCTTGGGGTGCACGAAGTTGATCCGCGAGTCCGCGGTGCCTCGCTTGGCGGCGGGGTAAAGGACGCGGACGCCGGCTTCGGTGAGTCGTGCGGTGACCGCGTCGACATCGGTCACCCGCACGGCGAGCTGCTGGAGCCCGGGGCCGCTGCGGTCGATGAACTTGGCGATGGTGGACGACTCGTCGAGCGGTGCGAGCAACTGGATCACCGCGCCGGTGCCACCGGCCGGTCCGACCATGGCCTCTTCGACACCCTGCTCGGCGTTCGTCTCCTGGTGCAGTGTCTCGAACCCGAGATGGGTCGCATACCACTCTTTGGCGGCGTCGAGATCGGGGACGGCGATGCCCACGTGATCGATGGCGACGATCAGGTCGGAGATGAGTGCGGTGGTGCTGGGGTCCGTTGCAGAGGAAGACATGGGACAACGGTAGCGTTGAGGTGTTGAGCGCACAGAGCGGGCGCTCGGTTGGCCCCCGTTTTTCACACCCCGGAGGTTCTCTTCATGACTTCGACTGCCGACACGACAACGGTCATCGTCGCCGGTGCACGCACACCCTTCGGCCGCCTGCTGGGCTCGCTGAAGGACTTCAGCGGAGTGGACCTCGGTGCGGTCGCGATCAAGGGCGCGCTGGAGCGGTCGGGCGTTCCCGCGTCCGAGGTCCAGTACGTGATCATGGGCCAGGTGCTGACTGCGGGGGCCGGACAGATGCCTGCTCGACAGGCCGCGATCAAGGCCGGTATCGGCTGGGACGTCCCGACCCTGACCATCAACAAGATGTGCCTGTCGGGCATCGACGCGATCGCGCTGGCCGACCAGCTCATCCGGGCCGGCGAGTTCGATGTCGTCGTCGCCGGCGGCCAGGAGTCGATGACCCAGGCGCCGCACCTCCTGCCGGGCAGCCGCGGCGGTTTCAAATACGGCAACACCGAGCTCGTCGACCACATGGCCTTCGACGGACTGTTCGACGCCTTCACCGATCAGCCGATGGGGGCGCTGACCGAGCAGGGCAACGACGCCGACGGATTCACCCGTGAGCAGCAGGACGAGTTCGCAGCGCGCAGCCATCGGCTCGCCGCCGCCGCGTGGAAGAACGGCGTCTTCGACGACGAGGTCGTCCCGGTGTCCATCCCGCAGCGCAAGGGCGACCCGATCGAGTTCGCCGAGGACGAGGGCATCCGGGCCAACACGACAACCGAGTCGCTGTCCGGCCTTCGGCCGGCCTTCCGCAAGGACGGCACGATCACCGCGGGCAACTCGTCGCAGATCTCCGACGGCGCGGCGGCCGTCGTGGTCATGAGCAAGGCCAAGGCCGAGGAACTCGGAGTGACCTGGCTGGCGGAGATCGGCGCCCACGGCGTCGTGGCCGGTCCCGATTCCAGCCTGCAGGCGCAGCCGGCCAACGCGATCGTCAAGGCATGCGACCGCGAGGGCATCGCGCCCGCGGATCTCGACCTCATCGAGATCAACGAGGCCTTCGCCGCCGTGGGTCTGGCCTCGACCCAGCAGCTGGGGATCGACCCGGAGATCGTCAACGTCAACGGCGGCGCCATCGCGGTCGGCCACCCCATCGGTACCTCCGGTGCCCGTCTCGCGCTGCACCTCGCGCTCGAGCTGAAGCGACGCGGCGGCGGCGTCGGTGCGGCCGCGCTCTGCGGTGCCGGCGGCCAGGGTGACGCCCTGATCGTCCGGGTTCCCAAGGCATGACGAACGAGATGTCTACGACATCTTGTAGTAGTTTACTGTCCGATTCGGCACAATGAGGGCCATGCTGTCTTTCTTCGACCTGACCACACCCGCCAAGCGCTTTCGGTTCGTCGCCGTCGCCGAGGCGATCACCTGGGCTGTCCTGCTGGTCGCGATGGTCGTCAAGCGGGTCAACAACGACGACGAGGCGATCGCCAAGCCGGGAATGATCCACGGAATCGTCTTCGTGCTCTTCGTTGTCGTCGCTCTCCTCACGGCCGTGCAGCTCAAGTGGAACTCCGTGAAGTGGGAGCTGCCGGTGGGTTCGCGCCGGATCGGGATCCCGATCGTCACCCTGCTCGCTCTGGCGTCGAGCATTCCGCCGTTCGGCACGATCGTGTTCGAGTGGTGGGCGCGACGCAACGGTCATCTCGCCGAGCTGTCCACCGACCGCGCACCCAGACAGGCCACGGCCTGACCGTCCCGACCTCGCCTCCGATCGCCCCGACGCTACGCCGGTCACGCCGCAGCGTCGGGGCGATCTTTGCGCTCAACGGGTTTCTCGCGGCGATGTGGGTGGCGCACATCCCGGTCATCAGCGCGCGCACCGGAGTCGATCATGATCAGCTCGGCGGCCTGCTCCTCCTGCTCGGCGCCTCGGCATTCGTCGGGATGCAGGTCTGCGGACGTCTGATCGACCGCCGGGGTTCTCGACCGGTGACCATCGGGGCCGCGCTGCTGCTGTCGGCGGTGATCATCGCGCCGGTGCTCGCCGTCGACGCGCTCACCCTCGCGGTCGCGCTCGTCGCCTTCGGCTTCGCCAACGGTTGCCTGGACGTGTCGATGAACGCGCAGGCGGTCGTGGTCGAACGGACCCACCGCCGACCGATCATGTCGTCGTTCCACGGCTTCTTCTCGGCGGGCAGCCTGGTGGGATCCGGGGTGGTGGCCGCGACCCTGTGGGCCGATGTCGGTGTCATCCCCACGGTGGCCTGCGCTGCGGTGGGCGGTGTGGGTGTCGTCGCGTGGAACGCGCGAGGGCTCGCCGACCGCGAGGTCGGCTCCGACGATGCGAACCCGCGCGCAGAGTCCACCGCGGGGGCCGCGCCCACGAAGTGGTGGCACACGGTGGATCGGCGCCGCCTCGTGCTCCTGGCGCTGGTCGCCTTCGCACTGATGCTGGCCGAGGGCACCGCCTACGACTGGAGTGCCCTCCACGTGGTCGAGACCTTCGGTTCCGCCGAAGCCGTCGGCGCCATCGCCTTCGGCGCCTTCAGTGCGACGATGACCGTGGCACGGTTCGTGATCGACCCGGTGGTCGGGTCGGTGGGTCCGGTCGCCGTCGTCCGCTACGGCGGTCTGCTCGGCACCGCCGGCATCCTGATCGCGGTGCTCTCGCCCGTACCCGCGCTCGCGATCGTGGGATGGGGCGTCTTTGGACTGGGCCTGGCGGGATTGATCCCGCAGATCTTCACCGCGGCGGGCAATCTGTCGAGTGAGTCGAGTGGCCGGACCATCTCCGCGGTCGTCGGATGCGGCTACCTCGGCATGCTCGCCGGCCCCGCGGTCGTCGGCTTCATCAGCAGCCGGACCTCGTTGAACACCGGGTTGCTCGCCGCGGTGGCGGCCCTTGTCCTGGCCGTCGCACTCGCACCGGTCGTCCGCCCCGACGGGGCCCGCGCGACCGCCGTAGGGGACGGCGCCCGTTCGCCCGACGCCACCTGATTCCGTGTCGCGGGTCGTGACACACTGGAAGGGTGACGCGACCAACCAATCGTCAGCAGGCCGCAGCCGCGGCCCGACAGCAAGCGGCAGCAGCCATGGCCATGTCCGGCGCAGTGGATCTCGGCGGACTCAAGGAGAGAGCCGAAGCCGAACGCGCGCAGGCGCAACGGGCACAGTCGCAGGCTGCCCACGCCGGTCAGGCACCCGTCCCGGGCGGGCAACCGCCCGCCGCCGGTTCGGGTCCCGCGCCGGCAGCGGTTCTCGATGTCACCGAGGAGACGTTCGAGGCCGAGGTGCTCAACCGGTCGATGCAGCAACTCGTGGTCATCGACCTGTGGGCGGAATGGTGCGGTCCGTGTAAGCAGCTGTCGCCGGTCCTGGAGCGTCTCGCCGCCGAATCCGGCGGACGCTGGATGCTGGCGAAGGTCGACGTCGATGCGAATCCGCGTATCGCACAGGCCTTCCGGGTCCAGTCGATCCCCATGGTCGTCGCGATCGTGCAGGGTCAGCCGGTGACCGCGTTCAACGGTGTGCGCTCCGAAGCCGAGATCACCCAGTGGATCGACGACATCTTCGCCCAGGTCGGCGACGTGCTGCCGGGCGTCCCCGGCGGGCCGGCCCCCGAACCGGAACCCGAGGACCCGAGGCTGCTCGCTGCCGAGGCGAAGTTGAACGACGGCGACTTCGACGGCGCCCTCGCGGACTATCGGGCCATCGCCGACGCCGAGCCGGAGAATCTCGAAGCCGCGTCCGCGGCGCGGAATCTCGAGTTCATCCTGCGCGCACAGGCGCACGACCCCGCGATCGTGGAGACGGCGTCGCCGCGTGATGTCGACGCGCAGCTGGCGGCCGCGGATGTCCTGCTGCTCTCGCAACAGCCCGAGGCCGCGTTCGACCGCATCATCGACGTCGTCCGGGTGACCGCGGGCGAGGAACGCACCCGTGCGCGCACCCGGTTGCTCGAGCTGTTCGAACTCTTCGATCCCGCCGAGCAGTTCGTCGTGAGCGCACGGCGCAAGCTCGCCAGCGCGCTGTTCTGACGGGGTGAGGCGCGCGCCGCGGGGGCTAGTCCCGCGGCACGAGCCAGATCGCCGAGTTGGCGGGGAGCATGACCCGCGCGGAGACGGGACGGCCGTGATACGACGGCCCGTCCGCGGACACCGACCCCATGTTGCCCCGTGCGGCGCCGCTGTAGGCGGCGGCGTCGGTGTTGAGGATCTCGTCCCAGACGCCCGCTGACGGGAGCCCGATCTGATAATCGGCGCGATCGGAGCCGCTGAGGTTGAACAGGCATGCGACGACCGAGCCGTCGGTGCCGTACCGCAGGAAGCTGATCACGTTGTTGGCGGTGTCGTTGGCGTCGATCCACTCGTATCCGAGCGGGTCGATGTCCTGGGTGTACAGCGCGGGTCGCGAGCGGTAGATCCGGTTCAGGTCGGTGACGAGAGCCGAGATGCCGGAATGCAGTTCGCCTTCCCAGCCCTCCAGTTGGTGCCAGTCCAGACTCCGGTTGTCGGCCCATTCGCCGGTCTGCCCGAACTCCTGCCCCATGAACAGCAGCTGCTTGCCGGGGTGGGACCACATGTAGGCGAGGTAGACGCGCACGCCCGCGGCCTTGGCGAACGAATCGCCCGGCATCCGCGTCCACAGGGTGCCCTTGCCGTGCACGACCTCGTCGTGGGACAGGGGCAGCACGAAGTTCTCGCTCCACGCGTACACCAGCGAGAAGGTGATCTCGTGGTGGTGGAAGCTGCGGTGCACCTGGTCGCGTGACAGGTAGTCGAGGGTGTCGTGCATCCAGCCCATGTTCCATTTGAAGCTGAAGCCCAGTCCGCCGAGATCGGTCATGCGGGTCACACCCGGCCACGCGGTCGACTCCTCGGCGACCGTGATCACGCCCGGAAAGTGTTTGTGGACGGTCGCATTCGTCTCCTGGAGGAACTGCACCGCCTCCAGGTTCTCCCGGCCCCCGTGAACGTTGGGACGCCATTGCCCGGCCGGCCGCGAGTAGTCCAGGTAGAGCATCGAGGCCACCGCGTCGACGCGGAGGCCGTCGATGTGGAACTCGCCGAACCAGAACAGGGCGTTCGCGACCAGGAAGTTGCGGACCTCGTGCCTGCCGAAGTCGAAGACGTAGGTGCCCCAGTCGAGTTGCTCGCCGCGCATCGGGTCGGCGTGCTCGTACAGCGGGGTGCCGTCGAAACGGGCCAGCGCCCAATCGTCCTTGGGGAAGTGGGCCGGGACCCAGTCGACGATCACGGCGATGTCCCGCGAGTGGAGATGGTCGACGAGGTAGCGGAAGTCGTCGGGGGTCCCGAAGCGGGCCGTCGGTGCGTAGTAGGACGTGACCTGGTAGCCCCACGAGCCGCCGAACGGATGCTCGGCGACGGGGAGGAACTCGACGTGGGTGAAGCCCTTCTCGACGGCGTAATCGGCCAGCTCGTGCGCGAGTTCGCGGTAGCCGAGGCCCTGCCGCCAGGATGCAAGGTGGACCTCGTAGACGCTCATCGGCTCGCGCTCGGGAGCGGACCGTTCCCGGCGCGCGATCCAGGCGTCGTCGGACCACACGTGCTCGGAGACGGTGACCCGCGAGGCGGTTGCCGGCGGGGTGCTGGTGCGGAAGGCCATCGGGTCGGCCTTGTCGCGGATGACGCCGTCGGCGCCGTGGACGCGGAATTTGTAGTGGGTGCCGTCGCCGACGTCGGGGATGAAGACCTCCCACACGCCGCTGACCCCGACCTTGCGCATCGGCGCAACCCGTCCGGTCCAGTTGTCGAAGTCGCCGATCACGGTGACGCCGTGGGCATTCGGTGCCCACACGGAGAAGGCGGTGCCGTGCACGTCGCCGTCGGTCGTGGTGTACGACGTCACGCGCGCGCCCAGGACGTTCCACAGCGCTTCGTGGCGGCCCTCGCTGAACAGGTGGATGTCGACCTCGCCCAGGCTCGGCAGGAACCGATAACCGTCGGCGACGACGAACTCCGACGTGCCGCCCGCGGGGTCGGGATAGACGACGCGGTACCGGTAGTCCATGAGGTCGGCCATCGCAACGGTGACCACCCACAGGTCGTCGGTCTGGCGGGTCATCGGATGATCGACCCCGCCGATGACCGCGGACACCGACGTCGCGTCCGGGCGCAACGTGCGCAGGATGGTGGTGCCGCCGGGCGCATCGTGAGCACCGAGGAAGGCGTGGGGGTCGGGATGTGTCTGCGCGGCCAGGCGACGGAGGTCGTGGTCGGTGGCGCTCGGGTCCGGCAGGTCCGGCGGATCGGGGCGATCGGTCACGAATACCTCACTGGATCCGAAGGGCGAGTTGCTGTGCGGCGGCAGGGTCGAGGGGCGGCAGGGCGAGAATGTGCGCCACCGCGCGCCAGGGCTCGAGGCGGACGTAGTTGTCCTGGCCCCACCAGTACTCCTCGCCGGTGACCTCGTCGCGGACGGAGAAGTGGTCGTACCACTCGAAGCCGAGCTTCGGCAGGTCGAGCCAGACCGTGGAGTCCTCGGCGCCGAACGGGTTCAGGTTGATCACGACGACGACGCGGTCGCCCGACACCGGGTCGATCTTCGAGTAGGCGATGAGCGCCGGATTGTCGACGTGGTGGAAGTGGATGTTGCGCAGTTGCTGCAGCGCCGGGTGGCGCCGGCGGATCTCGTTGAGCGAGGTGATCCACGGCTCGAGAGACTCGCCACGGCTCGCGGCCGCCTTGTAGTCACGGGGCCGCAACTCGTACTTCTCCGAGTTCAGGTACTCCTCGCTGCCCTCGGTGACGGCGACGTGCTCGTACAGTTCGTAGCCGCTGTAGACGCCCCACGTCGGGGCGAGGGTGGCTGCGAGAGCGGCTCGCAGGGCGAACATGCCCGGTCCGCCGTGCTGAAGACTCGCGTGCAGGATGTCGGGGGTGTTGACGAACAGATTCGGACGGGCCTCGTCGGCGTGGTCGGCGATCTCCCGGCCGAATTGCTCGAGCTCCCACTTCAGCGTCTTCCAGGTGAAGTAGGTGTAGCTCTGGCTGAAGCCGAGCCGTGCGAGGCCGTAGAGGCGCGCCGGGCGGGTGAAGGACTCGGACAGGAACAGCACGTCGGGGTGCCGCTTCTTGACCTCGCTGATCAGCCACTCCCAGAAGTTCGGCGGTTTGGTGTGTGGATTGTCGACACGGAAGATGTCGACGCCGAGCCCGACCCAGTGCAGGACGACCTTCAGCACCGCGCGGTAGATGCCGTTGCGGTCGTTGTCGAAGTTCAGCGGGTAGATGTCCTGGTATTTCTTCGGCGGGTTCTCCGCGAACGCGATGGTGCCGTCGGGCTGGGTGGTGAACCACTCGGGGTGTTCGGTCGCCCACGGATGATCCGGGGCGCACTGCAACGCAAGATCCAGGGCGACCTCGAGGCCGAGTTCACGAGCCCGGCCGACGAAGTACTCGAAGTCTTCTTCGCTACCGAGCAGGGGATGGATCGCATCGTGACCGCCGTCCGCGGACCCGATGGCCCACGGCGAGCCGACGTCGTCGGGACCCGCGACGAGAGTGTTGTCGGGACCCTTGCGGTTGACCTCGCCGATCGGGTGGATCGGCGGGAGGTAGACGACGTCGAAGCCCATGTCGGCGACGCGGGGCAGGTCCTGGGCGGCGGTGAGGAACGTGCCGTGGACGGGGTTGCCCTCCCCGTCCCAGCCGCCGGTGGAACGCGGGAACAGCTCGTACCACGAGCCGAACAGTGCCCGGGTGCGGTCGACCCACACCCGGTGGGTACGGCTCTTGGTGACGAGTTCGCGGACGGGGTGCGCGGTGAGCAGCTCGACCACCTCGTCGGAGATCGCCAGGCCCACCCGGTTCTCGACGCGGCGTCGGCGCGCCCGCAGCTGGCGGGCGGCGTCGAGCAGGAGCTCTCGGTCCTCGCCCGCGACGAGTCCGGCGGCGGTGTCGAGTACCTGCGCCCCGGTCTCGATGTCGTTGGCGAGGTCGGCGGCGCCCTGCCCGGCATCGAGCTTCTTGATGACGGCCGAGCGCCATGTGGCGTACGGGTCGCTCCAGGCCTCGATGCGGTAGGTCCAGAATCCGACGGCGTCGGGCACGAAGGCCGCGTTGAAGGTGTCCGGCTCAGGAGCCGGAACCATCCGGACGTCGAAGGACTCGCGTCGGGGAGTCTCGACGTGCAGCGTGACACCGATGGCGTCGTGTCCTTCACGCCAGGCTGTGGTGCTGACCGGGAAGTATTCTCCCACAACAGCTTTCGCCGGCTGCTGGCCTGCTGACACAAGGGGTGCGATGTCGTCGATACCCATGCGCCCGATCACGTGGAGCCTCCTGTCGTCAGCTCCCGTGACTGGCCGGGGTGCGCTGTCGGTCTCGCCTTCGTTGGTATCACCGGTTCCCAACCTAGTGCCCCGCGGACGGGATTGTCTTGTCATGGTCCGCGCGCCGTGTCGGCCGGACGGGGACTGCCGGGGTCGGTCGAGGTCAGCCCACCGAGCGCGCGGGATCGGTGAGCCGGGCGAGAGCCGAGCGGACCACCGCGGGGTCGGTGGTCCGCCACATCGGGGGCAACGACGCGAGCAGATAGCCGCCGTAACCGGCCGTCGCCAACCGGGAGTCGAGGACCGCGACGACACCGCGGTCGTCGACCGAGCGCAGCAACCGTCCGGCCCCCTGGGCGAGGAGCAGGGCGGCGTGGTTGGCCGCGACGGAGAGGAATCCGTTGCCGCCGCGCGCGTCGACCGCCCGCTGCCGAGCTGTCAGCAACGGGTCGTCGGGACGAGGGAAAGGGATGCGGTCGATGAGGACCAGGCTCAGTGACGGTCCGGGGACGTCCACCCCCTGCCAGAGGGACAGCGTGCCGAACAGGCAGGTCGCGGGGTCGTCGGCGAACCGCCGGACGAGGGTGGAGGTGGTGTCGTCGCCCTGGCACAGCACCGGGTGGTCGGTGCGGTCGCGGATCGCGTCGGCCGCTTCGCGGGCCGCCCGCATCGAGGAGAACAGGCCGAGGGTGCGACCGCCGGCGGCATTCACGAGCTCGGCGATCTCGTCCATCGCGCGAGTCGAGATACCCGAGCGGTCGGGCCGCGGGAGGTGGCGCGCGACGTAGAGGATCGCCGACCGCGGGTAGTCGAACGGCGAACCGGCGTCGAGGCCGGTCCAGCGGGCCGATCCCGAATCGGACGGAACCGCCTTGCCGCTCGCGGTGACATCGGAGACGTTCGCCTCGTCCGTCACCGGACGGTCGGTTCCGCGCCCCGACGCGGGCAGTCCCCAGGTGGCGGCGAGGGCGTCGAAGGACCCGCCGATCGTGAGCGTCGCCGAGGTGAGGACGACGGTGGCGTCGGCGAACAGCGAGGCGCGCAGCAGGCCGCCGACCGACAGCGGCGCGATGTGCAGAACCGGCCGGGGTTCGGTCCCGCGGCGCGAGGTGTCCAGCGACGCCCACACGACGTCGCGTCGTTTGGCCTCGTCGGGTTCGTCGAACGCACCGAGAACCCGGACGACGGTGTCGTGCATGTCCTCGAGCGAGGTGAGCGCGGCGGATCGGGCGGCGGCCGCGCCGTCGTCGGCGCCGGCCATCCGCACGGGTCCGATGGCGGTGCGTGCCTGCCACAGTCGATCCCGGAGCATCACCAGCACCGCGGTCGCGTCGGCCGGCAGACCGGTCCACTGGCGCATCGGGGCCGCGTCGAGCAGGTCGCCCAGTTGTTCACCCGCGCCCAGGAGGGCATCGGCGGTCTCCTCGTCGACGAGCTTCCCGCACCGGCGCGCGACGAGCGCCACCGAGACAGCCGACAACTCGTCGGTGGCGACCGAGGTCATCCGGTCGACGAGCTCGTGGGCCTCGTCGATGATGACGACGTCGTGTTCGGGCAGGACGTTCGCCGGGCTGGTGGCGTTGATGGCCAGCAGCGCGTGGTTGGTGACCACGACGTCGACCTTCCCGGACCGCCGGCGCGACTGCTCGGCGAAGCAGTCCTCGCCGTAGGAGCAGTTGGCCGCGCCCAGGCACTCGCGGGCGGTGACGCTGACCTGTCGCCACGACCGGTCGGACACACCCGGGACCAGGTCGTCCCGGTCGCCGGTCTCGGTGTCGCTGCTCCACTCCCGAAGGCGCGTCACCTCGCGGCCGGTGCGCGACAACTCGAACGGGTCGAACAGCTCGGTGTCCGGCTCATCGGCGGTGCCGGAGTGGATCTTGTTCAGGCACAAGTAGTTTCCGCGGCCCTTCAGGATCGCGAAGGTGGGCTCGCGGCCGATCGGCTTCTTCAGCGCCTTGGCCAGGCGGGGGAGATCGCGTTCGATGAGCTGGCGCTGCAGGGCGATCGTCGCCGTGGACACCACGACGGTCCGGCCGCTCTCGACCGCGTGCCGGATGGCCGGCACGAGGTAGGCCAGCGATTTACCGGTGCCGGTGCCTGCCTGGACGGCGAGATGCTCACCGGTGTCGATGGCGTGCGCGACCGCGGAGGCCATCGCGACCTGGCCGTCGCGGCGACGACCGCCGAGTGCGGTGACCGCCGCGTCGAGCAGGTCGGTCACCGGGGGTGTGTTGGGCATGAGGTGGGTTCCGGTTGTCCTTGCTGTGGTCGCGGTGGAGACGCGGCCGGGTACGGGGTGTTGTGTTCAGACGTATCGCGGTCCCGGTCGGTTCCCTCGATGTCGAGATCGCGGCGGGCTACCCGGTGTGGCTCGACCCGTCGTAGAGCAGGTCGCCCACGAGTTCGACACCTGCCTCCCGCAGCGCCGACAGCGCCTTCGAGGTGGTCTCCGGCGCGACGCCGGCCGTGAAGTTGAGAAGGACCCGCGTGGTGAATCCGGCTGCCACCGCGTCGAGCGCGGTCGCCCGCACGCAGTGGTCGGTGGCGATGCCGACGATGTCTACCGTCTTGACCTTCCGCTCGCGCAGCCAGACGGCGAGGGTCGACCCGTCGTCGGCCGCTCCCTCGAAACCGGAGTACGCGGCGCTGTATTCGCCCTTGGAGAAGATCTCGTGCGCCGCGCCGGCGTCGAACTCGCGATGGAACGCCACACCGTCGGTGCCGACGCGGCAATGGGGCGGCCAGGTGTCGACGTAGTCGGGGTCGTCGGAGAAGTGGTCACCGGGGTCGATGTGGTAATCGCGGGTCGCGACGACGGTCCGGTACTCGTCGAGGATCGACGTGACCGCCCGCGCGACCGCGGCGCCGCCGTTCACCCCGAGGGCGCCACCCTCGCAGAAGTCGTTCTGCACGTCGACGACGATCAGCGCGTCGGCGGGCCGGGTGCCGTCGCTGCGTTCGGCGCTCATCCATTTCTCCTGTCGTCGAGGTGCATCGGTTCCTCCTGGCGTCGGGGCCCATCGCCGATCGCCGGCGTCGATGGGTTGGGACTGTGCGGTTCGGTTCAGCCGAGTTCGTAGCGGGTCGGGACCGCGGGATCTCCATGGGACAGGCCGAGACCCTCCCACGGCAAACTGACCAGCCCGGCCGCGAGATGTGCGCGCGCATCGGCGAGCGACGGCAGCGACTCGACGGGCGTGCCGCCGCGGACGAGGGGGATCTGCAGGTCCCGCACGTGGTGTTTCTCCGGTGCGGGGCGGGTACCACCGGCGCGATAGACGATCTCCTCGACGATCGTGCCGCTGGACCGGGCGGCGCGTACGGCCGATTTGGCGCCGCCGCGCGACTCCTTGTGGCTCGCCCGTTTGGCCACCGGCAGGCCGTCCACCTCGACGAGCTTGTAGACCATCCCCGCGGTCGGTGCTCCGCTACCGGTGACGAGCGACGTCCCGACGCCGTAGGTGTCGACCGGCTCGGCGCGCAGCGAGGCGATCGCGTACTCGTCGAGATCGCCGGAGACCACGATCTTCGTCTCCGTCGCCCCGAGGTCGTCGAGTTGTGCGCGTACCTGGCGGGCCAGCACGCCGAGGTCTCCGGAGTCGATCCGCACGGCACCGAGGGCGGGTCCGGCCACCTCGATGGCATTGCGCACGCCCTGGGTGATGTCGTAGGTGTCGACAAGGAGCGTCGTCCCGACGCCGAGGGCTTCGATCTGCGCGGCGAACGCGGCCTTCTCGTCGGGCCCGTCGGGTCCGGTGAAGCCGAGGGTGAACGCGTGGGCGGCGGTACCGGCGCTGGGCACGCCGAAGCGCCTCGCCGCCTCCAGGTTCGAGGTGGCCGCGACGCCCGCGATGTAGGCGGCGCGCGCACTCGCGACGGCCGCGCGCTCGTGGGTGCGCCGTGACCCCATCTCGATGATCGGCCGCGACCCGGCGGCGCTGACCATGCGAGCCGCGGCCGAGGCGATCGCACTGTCGTGGTTGAGGATCGACAGGATGAGGGTCTCGAGCAGGACGGCCTCGGCGAACGTCGCGCGGACGGTGAGGATCGGCGACCCGGGGAAGTAGAGTTCACCCTCCCGATAGCCGTCGATGTCGCCGGAGAAGCGGTAGTCCCGCAGCCAGGCCACCGTGTCGGAATCGAGGAATCGTTCGACGACGGCGATCTCCTCGTCGCCGAATCGGAAGGCCGCGAGTTCGTCGAGCACGCGGCCGGTCCCGGCAACGACGCCGTAGCGACGGCCGTCGGGGAGTCGGCGAGCGAAGACCTCGAATGCGCACTGGCGGTGCGCAACCGGGTGGCGAAGCGCTGCCGCGACCATCGTCAGTTCGTACTGATCGGTCAGCAGCGCGGTGTTGTCGATGCTCACAATCGCTTACCCTGTCCCTATGGCGCCTGACGAAACTCGTGCGCACGAGGCTACCCCCGGCGGTACGGCGGTTGCCGAACCCGAGGTCGCCGACGGCGCGCCGGGACTCGACAAGCCGTGGATGACGATCGTGTGGGACGACCCGGTCAATCTGATGAGGTACGTCACCTTCGTCTTCCAGAAGATCTTCGGCTACTCCGAGTCCCGGGCCAATGAACTGATGATGCAGGTCCACACCGAGGGCAGGGCCGTGGTGTCCTCCGGCGACCGTGAGAAGGTCGAGGCCGACGTCGCGAAGCTGCACGCCGCCGGTCTGTGGGCCACGATGCAGCGGGATTCGTGACCGGCCGGTCCGCCTCCCGCACGACCCGGGCACACTGAACGCGTGCGCACCTGGAAACGCAAGGGGCGCGGCGAGACGTTGCGGATCGCATCGCAGCTCGACGCGCACGAGGCAGAACTGCTCGCATCGATGGTCACCTCGATGTGTGAACTGCTGACCGAACGGGCCGATTCCGCACCCCGCGACGATCTCGCGACGCTCACCGGCATCCGTGTCGGTCACCACGAGGCCCCCGACGACGTCACGCTGGGACGTCTTCTCCCGGATTTCCATCGCCCCGACCAGGACGACCAGCTCTCCGCCGAGGTCGTCAACGGAAAGCTGAACTCGGCGCTGCGCAGCGTGCACGAGCCGCAGATCATCGACGCCAAGCTCGGCGCGGCCCGGATCCTGCTCGACACCCTCCCGGCGGGTGGCGGGGACCTCGTCCTCACCCCGGAGCAGGCCTCGGCCTGGCTCACCGCGCTCAACGACGTGCGGCTGGCCCTCGGCGCGATGCTCGGGATCTCCGAGGACACCCCCGACCAGCTGCCGCCGGATCACCCGCACGCAGCTCATCTCGACGTCTACCACTGGCTCACGGTGATGCAGGACCTTCTCGTGGAAGCGCTGATGTGAGCACATCCGGACGACCGGCCCGCGCCGGCAACCGCATCACCGACATCGCCGGCATCTCGGTGGGGCATGCGCATCGTGTCGACGCCGACGCGCGCGTGGCCGGCTCGGCCGAGGCTCCCGACGGTCACGGCTGGGCCACCGGAACCACGGTCGTGCGGGTGTCGGCGCCCGGCGCGATCGCCGCGGTGGACGTCCGCGGCGGCGGTCCGGGTACGCGCGAGACCGACCTGCTCGACCCGTCGAACACCGTGCAGACCGCACACGCCATCGTGCTGAGCGGAGGCAGTGCCTACGGTCTGGCCGCCGCCGACGGGGTCATGCGGGCGCTCGAAGCCGAGGGGGTCGGCCTACCACTCGACGATCGGGGCCACGTGGTGCCGATCGTGCCCGCCGCGGTGATCTTCGACCTGCCGGTCGGCGCGTGGGATCGCAGGCCCGACGCGGACTTCGGGGCGGAGGCGGTCTGGGCGGCGGACACCGAGTTCGCCGTCGGATGCGTGGGCGCGGGTGTCGGCGCCCGGGCGGGCGCACTCAAGGGCGGGGTCGGGACGGCGTCGGTGACGATCGACAGCGGGCCAGCGGCCGGGATCACCGTCGGCGCACTGATGGTCGCGAACCCGGTCGGTGCGGTCATCGACCCGCAGACCGGGCTGCCGTGGGACCTGGGCGAGGCCGCACTCGCCGAACTCGGGTTGCAGAGGCCGTCTGGCGCCGACCTCGACCGCCTCGCCGATCTCGCCGCGAAACACACGGTTCTCAACACGACCATCGGTGTCGTGGCGACCGATGCCGTCCTCGACGCCCCGATGACCAAGCGACTGGCGATGTCCGGACACGACGGACTCGGGCGGGCGATCCGGCCGGCGCACTCGCCGCTGGACGGCGACACCGTCTTCGGCATCGCGACCGGCGCTGTCCGGTCGTCGTCGCCTGTTCCGGCGCCGGCGGGCATGCACGCCGATGTCGCGGTCGTCGCCGAGGTGTGCCGGGTCGCGGCCGACGTCGTCCAACGGGCGATCGTCGACGCGGTCCTCGCGGCGGACTCGATCGCATCGATCCCCACCTACGCGCAGGCGGCGCCGTCGGCGTTCCGCTGACCGCGTTCGCGTCGGGCAGAACAGTCGGGGCGGACCAGGCGGGGCGGAATAGGTGTCGCGGCGCCGATGTTGCGTTCCGGAGATCGGCCACAATGGGGACAACCGCGAGAGACCTTGCGGACATCGCTGAACAGGAGAACGGGACACCGATGCTCAAGATCGAGCAGAAGCTGGTCGACGCGATGGTCGCGCATGCGCGCGCCGATCATCCCGACGAAGCCTGTGGGGTGATCGCCGGCCCCGAGGGTTCCGACGATCCGCAGCGCTTCATCGCGATGGTCAACGCCGAGCGGTCGCCCACGTTCTACCGCTTCGACTCGGCCGAACAGCTCGCGGTCTGGCGGGAGATGGACCGTCGCGACGAGGAGCCCGTGGTCATCTACCACTCGCACACCGCCACCGAGGCGTATCCGAGCCGCACCGACATCTCCTATGCGGGTGAGCCCGGCGCCCACTACGTGCTGGTGTCCACCCGCGACCCGGAGGCCACCGAGATCCGTAGCTATCGCATCGTCGACGGTGCGGTCACCGAAGAAGAGATCGAGATCAGGAGCTGAGAATGTCTGTCACCGTATCCATCCCGACGATCCTGCGTACCCACACCGGCGGGGAGAAGCGTGTCGAGGGGTCGGGTTCGACGCTGGCCGCGCTGATCGACGACCTCGAATCGGGCAACGCCGGCCTGAAGGAACGTCTCGTCGCGCCCGACGAGAACGGCACCGCGAAACTGCACCGCTTCGTCAACATCTACGTCAACGACGAGGACGTGCGCTTCTCCGGCGGCCTCGACACCCCGATCGACGACGGTGACGAGGTGACCATCCTGCCCGCGGTCGCCGGCGGCTGAGCGTGGCACGCTACGACTCCCTGATCGACTCGGTCGGCAACACACCGCTCATCGGTCTGCAGCGGCTCTCACCGCGCTGGGACGACTCCGACGAGGGTCCACACGTCCGGCTGTGGGCCAAGCTCGAGGACCGCAATCCCACCGGGTCCATCAAGGACCGGCCCGCGCTGCGCATGATCGAGCAAGCCGAACGCGACGGCCTGCTGCGGGCGGGCTCGACCATCCTGGAACCGACGAGCGGCAACACCGGCATCTCGCTCGCGATGGCGGCGAAACTCAAGGGCTACGAACTGATCTGCGTGATGCCCGAGAACACCTCGGAGGAACGCCGTTCGCTGTTGCGCATGTTCGGCGCTCAGGTCATCTCCTCGCCCGCCGCGGGCGGTTCGAACACCGCGGTCGCGGTGGCCAAGGAACTCGCCGCGCAGAACCCCGACTGGGTGATGCTCTATCAGTACGGCAATGCGGCCAACGTCGCGGCGCACTACGAGGGCACCGGACCGGAGTTGTACGAGGACCTGCCCGAGATCACCCACTTCGTCGCCGGCCTCGGGACGACCGGGACCCTGATGGGCGTCGGACGGTTCCTGCGCGAACGCAACCCCGACGTCGAGATCGTCGCCGCCGAACCCCGGTACGGCGACGAGGTCTACGGCCTGCGCAACATCGACGAGGGATTCATCCCCGAGCTCTACGACGACTCGGTGCTGACCCGGCGCTTCTCGGTGACGGGCGTCGACGCGGTCGCACGGGTCCGGGAACTGATCGAACTCGAGGGCATCTTCGCGGGGATCTCCACCGGCGCGATCCTGCAGGCGGCCCGCGGCATCGGCAGGCGGGCGCTGAAGGCCGGTACCCGCGCCGACATCGGGTTCGTCGTCCCCGACGCCGGATGGAAGTATCTGTCGACCGGGGCCTACGAAGGTAGTCTCGACGACGCGGAGCAGGCTCTCGAAGGTCAGCTCTGGGCATGACCCCGCTACCGAGGAACTCCTAGGCCATGAGCTCGTACACCCCGCCGGTCGGGCAGCAGCCCACGCGGCGAGCGCGCCCCCTGTGGTTGCGTTCGGCGATCATCACGGTGTGCATCGTCGCGGTGCTGTTCGTCATCGAGGCGATCGACGCGGCGACGCGCTACGACCTCGACCAGAACGGCATCCAGCCACGGCAGGTCGACGGACTGGACGGCATCCTGTGGGCGCCGATGCTGCACGGCGACTGGCAGCACCTCTTCGCCAACCTGATGCCCGGCGCGGTGCTGTGTTTCCTCGTGCTCATGACGCGGCGATTCCTCATCGTCACCGGCATCATCTGGGCGGTGTCGGGAGTCGGGGTCTGGCTGTTCGCGGCGCCGTACTCGGTGACTGTCGGGGCGTCGGGCATCGTGTTCGGCTGGCTCACCTTCCTCATCGTCCGGGGGCTGTTCAACCGCGATCTGTGGCAGATCCTCGGCGGGCTCGTCCTGTTCCTGGTGTACGGGTCGATCCTCTGGGGGGTCTTGCCGTCGGATCCGCTGATCTCCTGGCAGGCACACCTGTTCGGTGCGATCGCCGGTGTGTTCGCCGCGTGGGCGCTGGCTGCGCGGGACCGCCGTAGACCGGCGGCCGGCACACCGGGGGTGGCGCCATAATCGCGGCGGGCGGCCAGGACGCACCCATCGGGATCTTCGATTCGGGCGTCGGGGGACTGACGGTGGCGCGCGCCATCATCGATCAACTGCCGGACGAGGACATCGTCTACATCGGCGACACGGCCAACGGGCCGTACGGACCGCTGACCATCCCGGAGATCCGCCGGCACGCCCTCGCGATCGGCGACGATCTCGCCGAACGCGGCGTGAAGGCCATCGTCATCGCCTGCAACACCGCGTCAGCGGCCTGCCTGCGCGATGCCCGCGAGCGTTACGCGCCCATCCCGGTCATCGAGGTCGTGCTGCCCGCGGTCCGCCGCGCGGTGGTCGCCACGAAGACGGGCCGGATCGGCGTGCTCGGCACGGAGGCCACGATCTCCTCACGGGCGTACCAGGATTCGTTCGCCGCGGCACGTGACGCGGTGATCACCGCGGTGCCGTGTCCACGATTCGTCGACTTCGTCGAACGCGGGATCACCAGCGGCCGGCAGATCCTCGGGCTCGCGCAGGGCTACCTCGAGCCGCTGCAGCAGGCCGGGGTGGACACCGTGGTCCTCGGCTGCACGCATTACCCGTTGCTGTCGGGGGTGATCCAGCTCGCGATGGGCGACGAGGTGACCTTGGTGTCGAGCGCCGAGGAAACCGCGAAGGACCTCTTCCGGGTCCTCACCGAGGCCGACCTGCTGCATCCGCACACAGGCCGCGACGCCACCCGCGTCTTCCAGGCGACAGGGGATCCGGACCTCTTCGCGAAGCTCTCGAACCGATTCCTCGGTCCGGTCATCGGAGCCGTGCAGCACGTGTGAGGAGACGCCGGCGCTTCGCCGCGCACTTGTGACCCGTATGCCGACGCCCGGGTGCGAAATCGTGGCACAGTGGGGCCTATGCGTCTCACGGTCCTCGGGTGTTCGGGCAGTGTGGGCGGGCCGGGAGCAGCGTGCTCGGGCTATCTGCTCTCCGTCCCCGGTGAACAACCGGTCCTGGTGGACTGCGGCCCGGGTGTGTTCGGCGAACTGCAGCGGGTCACCGATCCCAACGACGTCGCCGTCGTCCTCAGTCACCTCCACGCCGATCACTGTCTCGACCTGCCCGCGATGCTCGTCTGGCGCCGATACGCCCCGGAGCCGGCCAGGCAGCGCGCACCGCTGTACGGCCCGCACGGCACCGCCATGCGGATCGGCTACGGGTCGTCGGAGTTCCCCGGACAGCTCGACGACATCACCGACACCTTCGACGTCCACGAGTGGAGCGACGACCAGGAGGTCACGCTGGGCGGGATGCGGATCCGGGCGATGAACGTCAACCACCCGCCCGACACCTTTGGATTGCGGATCACCGGTCCCGAGGGGCAGGTCGTCGCCTACAGCGGGGACACCGCACCGTGTGACGAACTGATCGATCTCGCGGCCGACGCGGACCTGTTCCTGTGCGAGGCGTCCTGGACGCACGCACCCTCCGAACGCCCGCCGGACCTGCACATGTCGGGGATCGAGGCGGGGGAGGCCGCGACCAAGGCCAACGTCCGTGCGCTCGCGCTCACACACGTGGCGCCGTGGTCGGATTCGGCGGAGATCCTCGCCGAGGCCCGCAGTACGTTCTCCGGACCGACCGAGCTCGTCAGCCAGGGACAGGTCTTCGACCTCACCTAGGAGACGGGTTCGCCTCGGTCGTTACAGTGAGACCCGTGACCACACGAGCTGACGGCAGAGCCGACGACGAACTCCGTCCCATCACGTTCACCCGCGGTTTCACCAGCCACCCGGCGGGTTCGGTCCTGGTGGAGTTCGGCAAGACCCGCGTGATGTGCACCGCGAGCGTCACCGACGGGGTGCCGCCGTGGCGTCGTGGTTCCGGGCTCGGGTGGCTGACCGCGGAGTACGCGATGCTCCCCGCCGCCACGCACGACCGGTCGTCGCGTGAGTCGGTCAAGGGTCGGGTCGGCGGGCGTACGCACGAGATCAGCCGACTGGTCGGTCGATCGCTGCGCGCGTGTATCGACCTCGGCTCGTTGGGCGAGAACACCATCGCCGTCGACTGCGATGTCCTGCAGGCCGACGGCGGTACCCGAACCGCGGCCATCACCGGCGCCTACGTCGCGCTGGCAGATGCGGTCACCTATCTTCGTGCGGCGGGCAAACTGTCTGATCCGCAACCTCTTTCGTGCGCGATCGCCGCGGTGAGCGTCGGTGTCGTCGACGGCCGCGTCCGGCTCGACCTTCCCTACGAAGAGGACTCGCGGGCCGAGGTCGACATGAACGTCGTGGCCACCGACGCCGGCACCCTCGTCGAGGTGCAGGGCACCGGCGAGGGGGCGACGTTCCCGCGCTCGACGCTCGACGCGCTGCTCGACGTGGCCGCCATCGGCACCGAGAAGTTGTTCGAGGCGCAGCGCGCGGTACTGGCCGAACCGTACCCGGGCGAGCTCCCCGGGCGGGCGTGATGTCCTCGGTCCTGCTCGCGAGCCGCAACGCCAAGAAGCTCGCCGAACTCCAGCGCGTCGTCGATGCCGCGGGCATCACGGGAGTCGAGGTCGTCGGTCTCGACGCCGTACCCGACTACCCGGAGGTACCCGAAACGGGCGCCACCTTCGAGGACAATGCGCTGATCAAGGCCCGCGCCGGCGCGAAGGCCATCGGAATTCCTTGTCTCGCTGACGATTCCGGCATCGCGGTCGATGCCCTGAACGGCATGCCCGGGGTGCTGTCGGCGCGCTGGTCCGGCCGGCACGGCGATGACGCCGCGAACAACGCGCTCCTGCTCGCCCAATTGTCGGACACCCCGGACGAACGCCGTGGCGCGGCGTTCGTGTCGGCCTGCGCACTGGTGTTGCCCGACGGGACCGAGACGGTGGTGCGCGGCGAGTGGCGCGGTCGAGTCCTGCGGGAGGAACGCGGGCCGCACGGCTTCGGGTACGACCCGCTGTTCGCCCCCGACGACGAGATCGCCGACGGCCGGTCGGCGGCGGAGTTGTCGCCGGGGGAGAAGGACGGTCTCAGTCACCGCGGAAAAGCGCTGGCGCAGTTGGTGCCCGCGCTGCGAGCACTCGCGGGGTGACTCCGTTCGGGTCGGCCCCGGTCCGCGGTCAGCTCGCGGTGCCCGTGTAGAGGTAGACCCCCAAGGTGTGTGGCTCGCCGTCGAGCAGGATGTCCATGTCGTCGGCTGCGGCCCGCGACATCCCCTGCCGCTCATAGAATCCGAACGTGCACAGCGAGTCGGTGTACAGGTGGAAGTCCGACCGACCGCGGTCTCGCAGATGGTCCAGGAACGCACGGTAGAGCGTCGCTCCGACGCCGTGCCCGCGCGTCGAGGAGGCGACGGCGAACAGGGTCAGTTCGTCGTCGAGCGACTCGCCGGTCTGCGTACCCAGCCGGTGCGCCACGGCTTCGAAGGCGAAGAGGGCGCGTAGGGCCTTCCGTTGGGGCAGACCGAGTAACGCGGCTCGCGCGGTGTGCGCCCAGAGAAGCGCGCGGTTCTTCGTCCGCTCGCCGAGGTGCGGCTCGCCGTCGACTCGCCCGAGAATGATCCCGACCACGTGGCCGTCCTTCTCCGCGACGCGACTCCAGGTGCTCGCCACCAACTGCTCGCGGAGATAGACCTCGAGCGCGCTGTCGAGAACGCGCCGACCGTGGACGTAGCGGTGGATGTAGAACGCCTCGTCGATGATCTTCTTGACGTCGTCGGCGTCGGTGGAACGGTATGGGCGATAGGTGATGTCGGTCATGATCCCTTCTTTGCGGGTGTGTCGTGGAGTGTGGCTGATGAGTTGGGTGACAACGTCCCCGCGCCGTAGGTGAGGGCGAGGAGGTCTGCTTCGAGCGCGGCGCGGTCGGTGTCGTCGAGGACCGCGCCCCAGAGAGGGGCGGTGTTCGATCCGTCGGCGGCCGCGATGATCAGTCTCGTGATGGCGGGGTCGAGGCCGTCGTCGGACAAGGCGGCCCGCCAGTGGTCGGCGTCTCGCTGAGCGAGCTCGGCGGGACCTGGTTCGTACATCAGGCTCGCCGCCAGGGCGATCTGATCACGAAGTCCGGCCGAGTCCCTGGCGTCGGCGAAGCTCACCCGGATGTAGGCCCTGGTGAGCCGTCCCGGTGCGTCGTCCTCCTGGCCGGCGACCCGGTCGACGTCGGACCTGAACTGAGCCATCAGGTCGGCCGCGAGTTCTTCGAGAAGGCCCTCCTTGGCGGGGAAGTGATACAGCAGTCCACCTTTGGACACCCCCGCCGCGGCGGCGATCTCGGAGACGGACACGGCGGTACCGTGCCGCGCGATGAGACGAGCGGCGGCGTCGAGGATCAGCCGTCGCGTTTCGGCGGCGGTGCGCCCGGACGTGCGTGCCATCTCGGCCTCCTTCTGGTGGGGTCTCGTCTGACCTCGTCTTTACTATACCGTCCAGACGGTATAGTTTCAAGAGCGGGTTTGACGCGGAGGAGATGGTGGACGCACCCGCTCCGTCGACTGTGCGTCGTAATTCGTCGACCGTGCGTCGAATTTCATCCGCTGTGCACGGTTGCGGCAGAGGGCGTTCAGCTCCCCGCGTGCACACCCAGCATCCGCGCGACCGAGTCGGGCCAGCGGTACTGGGTGGCCCGGTGCCGGGCCGCGCGTTCGCGATCGACGCGAGGCAGACTGAGCACCTGTCGGATCGCACTCGCGAAGCCCGACCCGGAGTCCTCGGCAGCCGCCCCGCACGTGTCGTCGACGAGGCTCGCGACGGCCGACGATCGCGAACCGATGACCGGTGTACCGGCGGCCAGCGACTCCAGTGCGGACAGGCAGAACGTCTCGTGCGGTCCGGGGGAGAGGGAGAGGTCGGCACTGGCAAGGAGTGCGGCGACCTGCTTCCGGTCCGAGAGGTGACCCAGAAATGTCACCGGGAGTCCACGCGCCAGATGCTGCAGCGGCGCTCGCATCGGCCCGTCGCCCGCGATCACCAGGTGTGCGGGCGTCCCTGACCGGTGGAGTCTGTTCAGCGCGGCGATGCTGCGGTCGGCACGTTTCTCCACCGACAGGCGTCCACAGTGGGCGATGAGAGCTCGGGTGCCGTCGGACCACCGCGCGCCCAGATCCGGGTCGAGGTGTCGCGGGTCGAAGATGTCGAGGTCGACACCCAGTGGGGCGCGTACGACGTTGGTCGCCGCGACGCGATCGAACTCGGCGGCGGCGAAGTCGGTGGTGCAGACGACGGTGTCGTAGTCCCGGGCGGTGGCCGCGTTGGCGCGGTCGGCGAGCGCGCGTGCCGTCGGGCCGGGCATGATCTGGCCGAGCAGCCGGTCGAGACGCTCGTGGGAGACCATCGTCGAATGGACGTCCCGAGTGCGCGCCCATCGGCCGAAGCCGCGGAGCGTCAGGCGGTCGGACACTTCGAGGGCGTCGGGACGAAGATGGCGGAGTACGTCGGCGACGCGTCGGGCCGAGGCCAGGCGGTAACCGCCCGACGCCGGGATGCGTGGTGCGGCAACGGTGATCCGGGTGACGCCCGAGGCCAGTACCTCTTCGCCGGAGTCGGCCCCCGGAACGATCAGGACGACGTCGTGACCTGCTTCGACGTAGCCGGCACCCCAGCGGTCCACCGCGGTGCGCAGGCCGCCGGAGCGTCCGCCGTAGAAGTTCGCGAGCTGGACGATCCGCACGGGGTCCAGTCAGCCGGACCCGGGTGAACGGACGTCCAGCACGAGGAGATCAGAGGTTGAACTGCGCCTTCACTTCCTGGGTGCGCTTGTGCTCGAACCAGAACGACAAGAAGGGAATCGTGCCGGCGATCGCCGTGATGATGGTCTTGCCCGCACTCCAGCGGACCTTGATCGCCAGGTCGATCGCCATGATGAGGTAGACGAAATACACCCAGCCGTGCACGAACGGCACGAAGTCCAGTGCGTGGTTGTCGAAGCCGTACGTCAGGACGAGTTCGACGACGAGCAGCAACAGCCACACGCCGGTGATCCAGGCCAGGACGCGATACCGCAACAACGCACCGCGGACCTTCTCCACCGGGGCGGCGAGGGCGGGGGTGGTGGATTCGGTCTCGGTCACAGCGGGCCTTTCGATGAGGGAGCGGGTCGGGCGTCCGCCGAGTGTTCGTCGGCGGCGCGGAGTTCGGCCAGATAGCGGTTGTACTCGACGAGAGCAGTGTCGTTCGCGGGGTCCGACGACGTTAGCGAGGACGCGCTGGGCGTCGTCGGGCGCTCGGGGAGAATCCCCTCGGGAATCTCTGCGATCGAATCACCGGAACCGACCTTGCGAGCTTCGTCGGGATCGCTTTCCAGGATGACAAAACGTCGGTAGGCGTAGATCACGGCTGCCGCGAACGCCGGCCACTGAAGGGCATAGCCGAGATTGAGACCGGAACCGGAGGCGGACTCGTACCGTGACCATTGCCACCACGCGAGCGCCAGACACACCACGGCGGCCGAGACGGCCAGGACCGTGAGCGCGGGCCGGTGGGTGCGGCGACGGGTGGGGGACATGCCTACGACGGTACCTGGCCTGCGGTGATCAGAACGCGGCCGGTAGGGTGGTCGCCGTTACACTGCGTGACTCGCCGCCTCGGCCGGCGTCACGCCCACGCGCGAGTGGCGGAATTGGCAGACGCGCTGGATTTAGGTTCCAGTGTCTAAGGACGTGGGGGTTCAAGTCCCCCCTCGCGCACCATAGATCCCTTACTGCAATCAGCGCGTGCGTTGACAGCCAGTAGGAGGTCGTCAATCAGTAGTTTGGCGCCGTCAGAAATGACGGCGTCTTTCGTTTGGCCTTTGTGAGTCAGGTTGAGAGCCTGCGAGACGGGCTTCAAACCTTGTCGGTTTCGTGCCGGCGTGCGCACGACAACTATGCGTCCGCGGTCGACGCCAATGCTCGGATGTGGAACCTGTGACGCCGCGGTCCGCGGTGCCGATTGAGTTCCGATTCGAGGCGTTGCAAGAAGCGGTGGCGTTCTACGGCTACGGACAAGAAGATCTGATCGGCGGCGTCGACGCACTCAAGAGCAATCTTGTATTCGGGATCAATGCTGCGGGATCTGACACCCCCGGAATGGTGTTCAGTTTTCGGTACGACCCTGCTGCCCAGACGTGTCTAGAGGTTACCTGTGGCGTTGTGAACGCGAGCGGCACCATGCACGACCTACTGATGCAGACGGCGTTCAACTACGCGGCTGCGAATGACGCCTACGACCGTGCTGAGGTCCAGGATGATCGGGCCGTCCCTAGCTGGTCGGCGCCGATCTACTTCGTTTCGCGGGTGCCATCGATCGAGGGCGGAGCGGTCTCGAACCCCGGTTGGTGGTCGAAAATTCAAGGGCTTATCGGCGGAAAGCTCTATCCGCAGGCGAACGAGGAACTTCTCGGCGAGCTTCGCCAGGCATGGCTGAACGGGTCGGGCGCGATCATGAACAACGGTTGCTCGTTCGCCCGAGGACTTGAGCTCGCGACGTCGACGAACATTCCCGAACAAGGGTCAATTCGAGCGCAGGGCGATCTACTGGCAGACGTTGCCGAGAACCTCGCGTCTGAGACGTTACGGCTCTCGGCCGCCCTTGGCTTCTTCGGGACAGCGGTCAAGACGGCCAAGATGGAGCTCGACCTTTCGGTGAAGCCAGTTGTGGAGGCTGCTGACGCTCTCGACGATTTCCCGGCCTTGTCGGGGTTTGGTCTCGGTGGACGGATGGCACTTCGGATTGCGGCCGCCCGAGCCAGTCAAATCTTGACGCGACTCGAGGGACGCGCAGCAGATATTGCTGTCGGGGATGCTGACGACATCTTCGACAGTGCAAAAGGCATCGAAGGTCTTCTCGGTGCCTCGCTCGTCCCGGCGCGCCGCGACATGTCGGACTATCCGATCGACGAGCACGATCCCGCGAAGCGGAGAGTGACACTGCGCGAGTCCACGAAAGAGGCGATCAGAGAACGCATGCGGAGCCAGGGACTGGTCACCGCCGACGGCAACTTCATCGACCCAAACACCTTTGAGGTCATCCCGAAAGGGGTCCGTTCGACTACGGCCACCGGCCTGGGTACGAATGGTGGGTGACGCAGCGTCGGGCGCGAGAAGAGGGTTGGACCCGAGAGCAACTCATCGAGTACGAGAACAACCCCGACCACTACCAAATTGAAACTCCAGCATCCAATCGCAGTCGTCGCTTTGAGCAACCCCACGAGGAGTGATCCCATGACCACCAGCTCCGGAGCCGGAGACCTTCATGAAGCCGCACTTGAGGGTGACGCCGAACGGGTTCGGCAGCTCCTGGAACAGGGCGCTGATCCCAACCGGAAGGATGAGACCGGGTACACCGCCCTCCAACTGGCCGCGCGAGGGGGACGTTCTAGGTCTGTGGCGGCGCTCCTTGACGCCGGTGCCGAACTCGACATTCGTGACTCGCACGGTAATACGCCGCTTGGCATGGCCATGTTCGCCACGACGGGCGATGCTGTGGCGACGGTAGCCCTCCTGCTAGAGCGGGGTGCGGACCCCGATTCCAAGAACAACGCCGGCAAGTCGCCCCGGTACCTTTCGGACCTCATGGTGAATCTGCACTACAAAGAGCTGTTCGCAAGGCACTGAAGATGGAGGAACGGTGGCCGCTTCACCGGGCTGCGGAGTCTGGCGACACCAACGCGGTACGACAGACCCTCAGCCTCCAGCGTCACGGTATCGATGACCGGGATGAAGACGGTCTGACTGCGTTGCACCTTGCTGTGCGGGAGGGCTTCTCGGAGGTCGTTGAACTTCTGCTCGCGTGCGAGGCGAACCCAAATGTGCCCAGTTCCTCGGGCTACACACCGATGTATCTCATCATATTCGCACCGTTGCCAATGCAGGTAGCGATCGCATCGATTCTCGCAACCGCGGGGGCGCGGATGAACCATCGGCTGTCTTTGGAGACGCCGACGCTGTTGGTTTATCTTATCCGGGTGGGGTTTTCGGAGCTGAGGGCGTGGGTAGCCCACAACTATGACTTCGGCGCCGTGGGAGACTAGTGGCCTCCGACTAGTCTGCGCTTCGCCACCGGAAGTCGCTCGTCGTGATCTGTGCCTGACAATCGTTTGTGTGCCCGAGCGACGTATCGGATGCCGGACCGGCGAGCGCCCGGCCGGCCAGACAAGAAGCTTAAGGCCGACCGGCGACTGTGTGCCGTGGCAACCTGAGTCTTGACGGTTCTTTGGAAGTTTAGCGAAACTAACTAAACAATTTCGACCTGCGCGTGACATCCAAACCGACTATAGTTGGACAGGTTTAGGGTCAACGCTGGACCGTCCGCATGGGGGAATTCATGGCAGAAACGGCATCTTCGTCACGTACGGGTTCTTATACTGAAGCGCATAAGTGCGGCGGGTGTGGCCGAACTTTCTGGGCAAAAAGTTCATGGAACAGGGTCACGGTGATCTGTCCGCGATGCAAGTTCCGCAACTGAACGGACGCGCTTCTCTTGCGTTCTGCTGGTGCTGATAGGAGTGCACTAAAATTGAGCAATCTTCCAGAAAGCTGGCCCGAATCGGACCCGCTAGTTTTCCCCTCCGAGCCGCAGCTCCGCCCTCGTCCGCTGTGGGAGTCGGCGGAGGATAGGCGCGTCCGCGAGCTTGAGAACACCATGGCGATCAAGGCTTACCGCGAGTCGCTTACTTCGCTCGTGCATAGATTGCGCTATCAAAATCGCAAACAGGAGGCTGAAGAAGTAATGCGCCATATCTCCGATGTGGTCGACGAAGCGCGGCGAACGGCGGGAGATGACCCATTTAAGGCGGAATTGATTGGCGGGATAGTTTCGGCCTTGACCGACAGCTATCGACGCGGCATCGGTCGTTAGGGCAACTGCCATCTTCCGACTCACAGAAACGGCTACTGAATAATGAGTCCACTTCACCCTATTGTAGGGAAAGTCACCAAGGAGACGTCGGTAACGATCGGCGCGCTCATGTTGTCCGCTGTCGGAGCCTTCTGTGGGTTGATAGTCGGGTTTATCGTCGGAATACCCATATCGTTTATCTGGGGCATCTTCTTCGCGCAAGAAGCAACCGGCGCGCAGGACGACGATCTATGGCAGCCCGCATTTGTCTGTGCGATAATCGGGGCCGTTCTTGGCTTCTTGATCGCAGGTGGGGCACTAGCGATGTTCAAAATTCTGTCGTTTACCTATTCTCTTTTTGTTGGGATGAATCTGACGCACGCTGACAGACAGCGTCTGCAGAAGTCGGTACGAACTAGCCGATCGAGCGCCGCAACTCGGATCAGGACTGACCGCGCGGACCACCAGGCTCGGTTGTCCGAAAATGAGAATCTGCGGCGTGAAGCAACCCGCAAAATTCGTGACCAATGATTGGGACTTATTCGTAGTTCTAAAGTGTCGATCGCGTCCGAGGCGGCCGACTACTTGTGAAACCCGTTTCCTGAAGCGTTGTTGTTGCGTAGAAAAATATCTGAAGATTTCGCGGCCGAGTCTGGATGGAAGACGTCGTCCTGCGACCACTCCATCGCGGTCAGCGGCTCTTTGGTTTTCTGCGAATCGGCTGGCTTAGGCTCGCGCCCGAACTGGGGTCTACTATCTGAGCGCGGCTCATTGATGCCTCTGTCGATGATGTCTTGGGATGCCCGTTCGTATTCACTTAAAAGACGGTTGCGGTCTTCTTCAAAATTGGAGTTAGTGTATGTTGCTGATGATAGGTGTTCCGACATGCATTGTGTTCCTGCTTAAAATATCTATTTCTTAACGTTAACTCTAATTGTCTTTTATTGCAAGATGATAGACGTGCGCTATCTGTCGTAGTGAACTGTCCGTGCTTGATAATTCGTAAATCGAGAACTGTTCGATGAGAAAGGGCTGGGTAATTGTCGTACAGAGTTGAGGAACTCCTCCTCATATGCCTCAATCTCGTGGTGCCACTACTTTCGATCTGGCTCGGACTTATAATCGGCGCAACATTCAATCGATTGATTGGTTTGACGATCTCAGTTGTGTCGTTTGTGGTTCTCTTGGGATCTCTCTGGTATCAGTTCATCGGAGGGCGGGGGAGCGCAAGATGGCTTCTGTCACGGTTGGATAATCCGGAAGGGAATCCCGGCTACTCGCCAGGACAGACTCCGATCTGGCTACCTTCGGACCACATAGCACTTTCGATAACGCTGTTCGCCGCTCTTGCGATCGCCGCTATTATCGGTGTCCGGCGGCAACGCTAGTTCGCTTTGCTGCGCCGTCGGTTGACAGGCTCTGTTCGTCTGGTGGTGCCGTGCATTCCGCGCCACCCTTTCCTGCTGCATTGGCGTTGAACTAGCGCGTCGGGCAGACACGCTTTGGGTGATGAATGACTAAGGGGGTGTACAGCACTTTTCGCGATACCGGGTGCCCTGACAGGTCATCTGCGCGGTTTGGGGCCTGGGTGTGTTCTCCTTACCGCTCCGCGTGGCGGTGCCGGTCGGTACAGTTCGCGCTACTGACAGATGGCAAACGGGGGATGTTAATGACCGAGGTGACCGCAGGCAGGGTGGTCGAGGAACTCCGGTTGACGCCGGGTCAGGTTCTCGCCCTACGAGCGCTGCAGGCACGAATGTTGCTGTCCGACTCGAACGCGGAGAGCAACCGTGACAAAAAGCTTCGCAGGGAGGCGACGTTACGTCGCTTCGTGCAAGACGTCCTCGTGGAAGCGCTGCCGACCGACCCAGAGCCCAATTGGGGGCCGTGGGAGTCCGACGGGTTCCAGGACCGCTTCATCGAAGAGAAGGTCGAGACCTTCACGAACTCGGCGTCGACGCTTGCAGGTCGGGTGATCGAGCGCTCGGCATCGTTGGTCATTGTCGTCGAGCTCCTGACCTTCAGTCCGTGGGACGACGGGACCCGGTGGGACAAGAAGGCGCGCCAAGCCAGTCTTGAGCTTGCGGCCGCTGAGCTAGGCGGGCTGCGTGACGGCGACTTGCAGACGGCCATTGACGAGTTCGAGCGCATAATGAAAGCGCTCCGCCGGAAGTCGATCAAATGGGGTCGTGTTGCTGCGGCGACCGCCGTCGGTGCCGGTATCGGTGTGCTCACCGCGGGATGGGCGGCGCCGGCGATCGGCGGCGTCATTGGAGGCACCATGGGTCTGACGGGCGCTGCCGCCACCTCGGCCCGGGCTGGCCGCCCTGGGCGGGGGATCGCTCGCCGCGGGCGGATTCGGCGTCGCTCGGACGCCCGCCGCGTGGGCTACAACCGGGACAAGAAGAGCCAGCTGAACGAGGTTGGCAGAAGGCGCATTACCTGGCTCTGGAGGGACGCGGAGCTTCGACCAAACGTCCTTTTACAGTTGCCTCGCGACGTTGTCGACCACATTTTTGATCGACGGTATGGTACCCAGCGGACTAACAGGCTATTCCGCGCTGCCGAAGGCATGATCGTGCATCGCAACGCGGTAGCGACGGTTAGCCGCCAGCTCGGTGCGCAGAAAAGGGTTCGGTACAACGGTGGCGCCCGATCCGCGCTCGCGCCAGAAGGATATCTAATTCTCAGCGGCGCCTACCATCGTGATCTGGCGAGCAGATTCGGAGTCGCGATTCCAAGGTCTGACGAATACGTGTCGGTCCGAGTCGTGCCAGCTGGATCGGATGATGACGAAGGTATTCTGCTGCGTGGTCGCCTATGGAGGCGCGCGCGGCAAGGCGAACCGCCCCTCGTGCCGGCGCCCAAGATCTACGAGGACTAGCCGCGAGGACGATCGTGTCGCAAGAGTGAGTGGAGGTATTATGACGTCCGAGTTCAAGGTCCGAATTGAGCCTACCGGATTTCCAGATGCGAAGTACAACGATGAACTCGATCTGACTGTTACGTGGAACGAACTTATTTGGGCTGTAATCACCGTTGGGAAGTGGAAAACAGACGTCTTTTCTCACGGTCAGTATTCAGCCGCCGAGGCGATCCACCGCGCCGCGTGTATCTATGCATACTGCGAGATCAATCCGATGCGACGGTTAGTGATGACGCCTTTGTTCGCCACAATCGACCCATCTGAGAAGGCGATAGTCTCGTACTACCTTGGCATGGCCATGTCCAAAATCTATGCTGACCGAGTTCTTAGTGTGCCCTGGCTCATGCACATTAGCCGCTACCACGCGAAGGATTCTATTAAGTATCTGGGGTCCGGTCGGCCCGATTTGTACGGTTCGGATCTGGCTGGGAACTGGTCGGTAGTTGAAGCCAAGGGGCGATCACGAGTCACGAAGCGGCTGTTGGATAAGATGCGCGACCAGAAGTCGATGGTTGCAACAATCAATGGAATAAATCCTTCTTTCCGGGTCGGGACTGCGACTCGCAGGGCGTCGACCGCCATTGAACTCCGCGTTGTGGATCCCGAGCCACGTTTAGACGCAGAAAGACTGCAAATCGATCCGGTTATGTGGATAGCGGAGTACTACGCACCCTTACTTCAACTTTCGGCCGCACCTTCAACCGGCCAGGATGATAGCGGCACTCAATTTTACGCTCTACCCGGAACGAGCATCGAGATCGGTATTACTGCCGAGTTGTCGTCAGTTTTGTCGCAAGTGAGTGAGCGCGCATTTGATCTAAGAGCGCCGCTGAGGGCAGGGCGCCGAAAATTCGAAGATGAAACTCAGCGTTTAAGCCTGACGGAGCAGGCTGCCGACGACTATGACCGACTGCTTATCGCAGACGTCTTGCGGTCCGTTGGGAATGGGAATCTGCAAGGTGCCAGATCCGATGGAACCATTGTGAAGGCGCCATACATTCGTGGATGATGAGAACCCCTTTCACGCAACACTCTCGGGGCGTGCCACGTTAGACGGAACGACATCAGAGAACCGAGAGAATCCACTAGGTTCGCACCATTCGGCAGGAGTAGTCTGTGTGGAAACTAGCGGACACGTCGTAACGACGGGAATCTTGGAGTGATGGATATTGTGCATCTCATTGCCAATACGGCAATGGGCGTGTTTGAATAAATAGATAAATTGAATTGCGGAGAAAGCGCTATGTGGTTAACGACTTTGTCACTTAAAAATTTCAGATCGTGCGAGGATGTAGTCGTCGAGCTATCAAAGGACATCACCGTCCTTGTTGGCGAAAATGCATCTGGAAAGAGTGCCATTATTGATGGCATCCGGGCAGTAACGACTTCAGCTCTGGAGCGTGGTGGGTTATCCTATTCTGCCGACACCGACGCAACGCGAGGGACTGGTGCTGACTCCACAGTTGAGGTGACAGCACGCTACACGGATCTCTCGGATGCGCAAAAAGCAGTGTTCATGACTGAGCTGGTCGACGAACACGAAGATCTAATCTACAAAAATTCGTTGAGTCGCGATCCAGATACGCCCTACTGGAACATAAGCCACTTTACCGTGGGTGAACAGGGTATCGAAGACCCCGAACCGATTAATCGTCGACGAATTGCACACGTATACTTACCTCCCTTAAGGGATGCAGTTCGGGAACTTGATTCGGGCGGCGGCGAGCGGTTAGCAGAAGTCCTTAAAGTCCTGACAACTTCGAAGGATGACCCGGAACGCATAGATTTTCTTGCCGATGCGAATAGTAAATTATCTGAGATTTCCACACTTGACCTGCCGGGCAGGGCACGTGATGAGATCCAGAAGCATCTTACCGGCATGACACCGCCGACACGAAAGCACAGCTTAAGACTTGGTGGTCGTGAGCAGGAGTTGAGACGTCTCGCAGGTCTAATGAGGATGCAGCTTGCCGATGCAAATGTCGATCCAATGCGGATTGCAGCGTCGGGATTAGGTTACGCAAGCCTGTTGTACATAGCAACGATTGTCGTGCAATTAGCGAACGCGAAAGATTACGACCTGACCTTATTACTTGTTGAGGAGCCAGAGGCCCATTTGCATCCCCAGTTACAGGCAGTTCTACTCGACTACCTTCGGAAACAAGCGCAGCATAGCCGTGCCGCTGTTGAGGCGCAGGGTTCGCTGGAACCTGCAGGGCAAGTCCAGATACTGGTCACGACGCACTCACCCAATCTTGCAAGTTCGGTGTCAATAAAAGAGGTCGTGGTTGTTGCGCGGACATTGACGACGTCGACTGGTGAAGAGATGGCGGCCGAGGAGGTTGTCGTTAATCAGGAGCAGGATGTTGAATTGTCTGATGACGAAGTGGCGGATGCCTGGGAGACGAAGGCGACAGCACTGAAATCGCTCGGACTCTCGGATCGGTCGGTCAGGAAGATCGATCGCTACTTGACCGTGACGCGATCATCACTGCTTTTTGCTCGTCACGTCATTCTGATCGAGGGTATGGCCGAGGCGTTGCTCATACCAATCCTGGCTAAGAACTTTATCTATAAGGACAACGAGATCGTTAATCGACATCTGGCGAGCTGCTCTTTTGTTGCCATCGATGGGGTCGACTTCGAACCATATTTGTCCCTCCTTTTAGAGGGTAAGCATCCTCGCGTCGAAAAAGTCGTTGTCATTACCGATCGCGATGTCGACAAAAACGGGAAAGAAGTTGGTGAGGCTAGAAAAGTAGCATACGAAAATACTTTCAAGACTGCGGTGGATAACCGGACGCTGGCGGTCTATGTAGGCAAGCAAACCTTCGAAGCAGACATCTTTGGTGAAGTGAGCAACGAGTCAATTTTGAAAGATGCTCACCACGTCATGCACCCGAAATCCGACAAGAAATGGGATGACTTTATAGATAGTGTCGGATGCGGCCCGGAGGACCGTGCAAAGAAATTTAGCGACGCATTAAAAGCCAAAACTGGCGGTCTAGATATAGGTAAAGGAGACTTCTCGCAGCTGATAGCCGAAGCTGTTGAGGATGACGATGTGGACACGACATCGTTCGTCGTGCCGGGTTATATTGAAGAAGCGATCACATGGATATGTGCAGACGTCATTCCTGATGATCAGGAAAAGGAAAAGCCAGAAGAGCAGGAAGATGACTTGACTGATGAAGCTGAGTGATGAGCAGATTTGTACACTCAAATATGACGTCGAAATTGTCTCGGCTTGTCCCGGTGCCGGTAAAACACGAGCAATAGTCGCTCGATTCTCGCAGACGGCAGATGCCGCGAATAAGGGCGTGGCGCTGCTATCTTTTACAAATGCGGCAGTTGATGAAATCGTAACTCGTATTGGCTCTATTGGTAAGTTCAATCCTCCGCACTTCGTCGGTACTTTTGACCGATTTGTGCACCAGTTCATCGTGACTCCCTTTGTATTGCGAACAGCACACATCAAACCACGATACGTAGACAGCTGGATGGAGCTGGCAGGTTCGGATTGGCTGTATTTGCGTGATCGCGGCGTACCCGGCAAAGGGATTCCACTGACTGACTTTATACCGGATGCTGATGGGGTTCTTTCATTTAGTGCATCACCTAGTGAGGACGGACGCATATATGCTCGGCAGCTCGATGCGGCGGGTATATCGCTGGATGGGATCATGGCAAGGGCAAACGACCGAATCGAGGAACTGCTCGCAAAGCATATCTATGATTGCGATCATGCGCGCATACTCGGTCTGCAGATCCTGGAGGGAACCGTACCTGACGTGGCTCCTCAAAGAATATCTCTCCGGTTTTCGGAGATTATTGTTGATGAGTTTCAGGACTGCTCCGACATCGAGTATCGAATTCGCGAGCAGCTGAAGGTGCTTGGGGTGAAGGTTGTTGTTGTAGCGGATGCAGACCAAGGTATCTATGAGTTCCGTAATGCGAAGCCTCAGATGTTCTCGGCCTTAGTTGCAAATTCGCCGCGCGAAGCGGTTCTTGAGTTGAATGACAACTACCGCTCGTCCAAAGCCATCTGTGCCCTTGTTACGAGCCTGCGATCCTTATCGTCGGAGGCAGTTGTGGCTGCCCGTACTCCCGATCCGGGATCTACGCCGTCTAAGATTTTCGTTCTTGTCGGATCGAATTCGTACAAGGTAAGTCAGTTCAAGACAATCCTTGAGGAGTATGGGCTCCCCTCCGGCAATGCAACCGTACTAGCGCCAACTCGGAAGCAGGCTGCTCAACTAGCTGGGCATACGGCCGCGAAATTCGAGAAATGTAATGGAAGTACCGGGAAGCTGCTAAGAATTCTTGCGCACTTGCGGCACGGTGTGTCGCCACGTGATCGGTCGAGAGCTCCGATTGAGTTCACGAATCTAGTGCTCAGCTTGTTCGATTGGACGCAAGTCGGGCTCGAAATGGGAACTGTGGAAGAGAAGACTGAACATCTTGGTTTACAGCAGGCTGCATTGAGGCTCTCTCTGTCGAGTTTGGTTCGGGGTTCGGCAGAGTGGACTTCGAGAGACGACGCGAAGCAGGCGATTCAATTGGCGATTGGCCGCTTAACGGCGAACCTCAGCCTTGAACCTTCATCCGTAACGATGAAGTTTCAGAAGCCACGCGAGGCCGACTGGAAGAGTTGGATTGCTGTTGGATTGTCCGCCCCGGCGGAAATTGCTCACCGACATATTCATGAAGTGAAGGGCAAAGAGTTTCCTGGAGTGCTTCTTGAAGTTCCTCATGCCAAACGGAATGGGGTGGACAGTGGCCTTACTTCTTGGTTAGAGGGGGTGGACTCTGAGCCACGACGCGTTCTCTACGTCGGCGCTAGTCGGGCGCAGAGGTTGTTGGCGTTATCGGTGGCGCGGACGAGAATAGATGATCTCGAGGCAGTACTCCATCGCGATGGTGTTCCGTACGAGCTTAGGAGCGAGTAATCGCGATCCTTTTGCCGCATTTCATGTTGCTGGCTGAAGTAAGTCACTCGCAAGAGGTGGCGGTGACTGCGGAGCAGACAGGTGGCGAAATGATCAGAATCCGGTGCGACGGAACACGGGGTCTCGTTCGAGGTCTTGCGCTGACGCGCCCTCGACCCTCCCACAAGGTGAGTGTCGAGGGGTCTTCGCGCGGAACCGCCACTAATGAAAGAGTCTGGTGCACGTGCGATCGTGAGTGTCGATTCGCTGCTAAAGCCGTTTGGTCTTTGGTCGGGCTGAGATGCTGGTGCCGGAGCGACCCGGCTCGACGTATTCGTCGGCGATGCGGAGCCCATGCTGTTCGGCGGTTCGCTGACAGGCGTCTCGCTGGGTGGGGATGGATAGCCCTTCAGGGCCGAGGTCTGTGCGTAGTTGTCGGGTGGTGCTGACGCGCAGGTATGTGAGTGCGGTTGAGCTGGTTGTTATGGGGAACCTCCTTTCGAATTGGGTTCAACGTCCTACTGTGAGCCCTCGGCCTGAACCTGCACTGAACTGCGGTATCGCCTGATCGCGCTGGCCACCGACCCATGCGTCCAGCCCACCCGCGCCCCGATCTGCCGGCATGACAGCCCCTCGGCAGCCAGCCGCCCAATCTCCTGAACGTCGGCGTCGGTCATTCGCCGTTGCGAGGTGTCGATACCGACTTTGCGCAGGTTTCGCCGTACCGTCGTCTGGTCCGCGCCGACCAGACGGGCGACCTGTTCGACGTTGCGGCATTGGTACCAGAGCCCGACCATCTCCTCGACCTGTGCCGCCGTCTTCTGCGTAGCTGGTACCGGTAAAGGCCGTGAGCGAGGCGCCCGATCACCTCGAGAGGCATCGTCTAGAAGTCGTTCTAGGCGCTGAGCTGCGGAAACGTGATTCAAGTATGAGTGCAGGATCCGCACCATTGAACGGCATCGGCGGCCCTGCGGGCGCAGATAAGCGCCATCTCGGTGTCTTTGCGCTATTTGCAACTAGCGCATATCGACATCAGATAGCGCTCCCGTGTTGCCGACGTGCGCACGGTCACACGGGTCGGTAGATGTTCATTCCTCGAGATCGGGAAAACCGCGGTAGACGCCGTCTCGTGCGGCCCGCACGAACTCGCTGAAGGACATGTTGCCCAGCGACAGGTTGTTCTCGACTGACCACAGCTGATTCGGCGCTACTCGCAGCGTTGCGCCTCGATTCTCGAGTAGGTCGACGACCAGCAGCAGGTGTTCGCGGCCTCGGATAGCCTCCGTGTCTGCGACGAACAGGAAGAACGGTGGTTCTCCTCCGACGGTGGCGTTGACGAAGTCCTCTACAGAGGCGCCGTCATTGCTGGGCTCGGTCACATGTCGAATTGATGCTTGAAACTGTCCTTCCGGATGGGGATGATCCACCGGCGCACTTGCGTGAAAGATGAGCTCATTCCACTTGTCGTCGGAGGAGAAGTCAGTCCGGACGAGGATTGCCTCGTCCGTGGATGGCAGGAAGACAGCCATTAGCATTCCCTCTCGAAAAGCGCTGTCAGCGGCGCATATTGGCGCCTTCGACACGGCGGTCCGTGTGTGTGTCAGGGAGCGATGATCTCGACGGCGTCGTCATCGGCGAAGACGATGTCGTGGTCGTCGGTCGAGATGGCCCAGCGGCGCAGTCTTGCGGTGTGCTCGTCGTCGATTCGGGTTTCGACGGTGGTGTCGCCGGCCAGGTCCTTGAAGTCGTCGACGACCTCGCCCTCCCTCGTCGAACCGTCGTCGAGTGTGACCCTGACTCGTGCCGTCACTGCGACCTCGTCAGGGGCCTCGGCGCGAGCGCTGTCGTCGTTGACCGGCTCGTTCTCCGCTGTACTCATCCGATTTTCCTGTCCCCCTCGGGGTGGCCTCCGGCGATGAACTGCTCCACACGCCGGTGGCCCACCGTTCGTGGGCATCATCTTACCAAAGCAAAGCATTGACAGCGTGGATTTGGGGGGCGGACCGGATGCTGGAACATGGACGACATCTCGATTCGCCGCCCCGGCAGGCGTTCTCGGTCGCGGGATACCGAATCTTTTACGAAACAGCACGATCGGATATCAGTGACGACTGGCCGTGGTGAATGACTAATCGCCAGAGTCCGGAAATCGGACTCTGGCGATGAATCTGATAACGCCGTTGGCTGGATCAGTGCGCGGCGTTGTATGCCTCGACGACGTCGTTCGGAATGCGGCCGCGGGCCGACACCTCGTAACCGTTCTCGGCTGCCCATTCGCGAATGGAGGCATTCACCGACGGGCCACTGCCGCCGGAATTCGTCTTCGTCCGAGCTGATGGCGACCGCCGTCGGCCGCCGACCCGAGTCGAGGCCTTGAGTAATTTCGCGACGGTCACCTTTCCCTGTTCGATCTTGTCGAGATTGGCCGAGGACACGTCGAGTTCGTAGTCGACTCCGAGCCATGACCACGAAACCGTTTGCGCGTCTTGGGGATCGAGCTCGCGACCGTCAAGGTCGTCGACAAAGGTCACCGTCTGAATTTTCGACACGGTGTTCACGGTAGTCGATCAACTCGCCGGAATCATGGACGTCTGCATTCCTGGTGTCGGGACTCACGTCGAATAGCTGCGAGATGAGTCCGCCGAATGCGGATCGAATGCGTCAATTCAGGCCGGGAATGCCGAATCGGGGCGGCTCGGGGTGCGGAATAGAGCTTGTCGCGCGCGGCCGTTCTGATCTTCTCGACGCCGACGGTCGGGGGGATTCGCGATTGCGAGTTGTACCGGGACGCGGGGTGGAGTCGGTCGCCATCCGCCGATTCGCCTCGGCGCCCAAGCCGCTCCCGGAGGTGTCGTCGGCACGCAGACACATCGACCGGATCACGTGATGCGCGGTCACCAGCCCGTAGGTCATCGGCAGCCCCAGGACGGTCACGAGCAGTCGGGTCGGACGCAGCGGGCTGTCACCGAGGATCGACGGCTCGATGACGTTGCCGACCTCGCGGATCAGGTGCAGCGCGAGCTTGTAGGCGTAATGCGCCGCGGTGATCGGCTTGCTGACCGTGAGCTCGTCGAGGGAGACGGTTTCCCAGGGGTCCGCCCCATGGCCGAGGTTGTGTCCGATGCCCAGAAGTATGTCGAGCGGGGCGCCGCCGAAGACCGGAATCAGCGAGCCGAACAATGACGCGCCCAGTTCGCCGACCGATCGTTCTTCTGCCGGGTCGAGCGGGATCAGGTTGTGGTGGATGCGGATTCCGCGCATGACGCCGAGGATCCGGGTGGTCTCGGCGCGGATCCGCGGCGCATCGGCGGGGTTGTTCTCCTCTGCCTGCTCGGACACGTACCGCACCAGCCGACCGAGCGTGAGTGAGCCGATCGGCGTGCAGGTCTCGACATCGGCCAGCGCTAGGTGGTCGGCGATCTCGGCCACCATCGGCGGAATCGGGATGTCGAAGCGGACGGTGTCACTCGGACGCCCGGCCTGGGCGCGCTGCTCCTCGGTCACACGTGCGACGCACTGGTCGAGAACGGTCTTCGCGGTGGCGCGCAGGAGGGCCTTCACGGCGAATTCGGCCGAGAAGACGAAGGCGGAGATCAGCCAGTTGTAGGTGACGAACTGTGCCAGGCCGTCGGCGTCGGTGCCGGCGAACGGGCTGCCGAGGTCGGGTGCCGACCCGACGAGGAGCCGTGCGGGGATCAGGACGGTGGTGAACATGTACAGCCACACCGTTTCCACGGCCTGGATGACGGTGATGTTCCCGAGCGGGATCGCCTCGGCGTGTCTGCCGTCGCGGATCTTGAGGAGGTTAGAGACGAGAAGCTGCGAGATGGGGTCGCGGTAGTCGAGTGCGGGATCGTCGTCGTCGGCGCCGAGGGTCAGCGGATGCTCGGTCACGGCGAGGGTCGAGATGTGCAACCGGCTCATGTCACGGTGTGCCGCAATGCGGCTGGCGCGCGCCGACGCCCGCAAGGAGGGCGGCAAGACGTCGTAGACCGACTCGAAGATCGAGTCGTACACCACGGACAGGGTTGTGAAATCACCGCTTGCGCAGCGTGTTTCGGCGCCGTCGAGCGACTTCGGCGTCGGCAGCAGCGGGCGGGTCAGGCTGTCGATGCGCTCGAGCCGTTCCGGGTAGGTCTCGGTTTCCGGGTCGACCGTCGGAGTCAGCTCGTGGACCGGCGTCGCGCGCAACGGCGACACGGAGAACGGTGCCGTGCTGCCGAGGATCGCGGCCGTGCTCGTCCCGCCGGCGAGGGTGGGCAACGACATCGTCAATGTGAACACGGCAACGATCCGCAGAACCCATGGCTGTACCCGCCGTGCTGCATTGCCCCGACCTGAACTCATGCACCCACTACCCGAATAGTCGTCTGGTACCCCGGCGACAGCGACGCCCGTGCGCCACCGCGGCGTCGTGCGCGACCAGTGCAGTCCGCGAAGGGGAAGTTAGTCGAACGAATCTTAAGGTGCGCGGCGGATGTCCGCGCACCGGGTGACCGGCGGCACTGTCGGTGCGTCGTGCAACGATTCCGAGGTGAGACGTCGAGCGGCATGGTTGTCGGTGGTGATCGCCGCAGTGTCGGTCGCCGTGGGGGCGAGCGCTCTGTTCGTGACCGGGACGGGTATCGACACCGCGCCCGGATCGGGACCACCCACACCGACTTCTCCCGCCATTGGTTCGTCTGCGTCACCGTCACCGCAACCCCAGACCTCGGCTCCCGCCGCCGATCGTGCGCTGACCGACCTCGCCTCGCTTGACGTGAAGGGTCGCGCGCCCAAGACCGGTTATGCGCGGACTCGGTTCGGCAGGGCCTGGGACGACGCGGTCGACGTGCAATTCGGCCGCAACGGCTGCCGGACCCGGGAGGACATCCTGCGGCGAGACCTCACCGGGATCACGTTCCACGCCGACGGTTGTCGAGTCCTCGCCGGCACGCTGGCCGACCCGTACACCGGTACGACGATCCCGTTCACGCGGGGACAGGAGACGTCGGCGCTCGTGCAGGTCGACCACGTCGTCGCACTGTCGGACGCCTGGCAGAAAGGTGCTGCCTCATGGGCTGCGGGCAAGCGCATCGCGTTCGCGAACGATCCGAGAAATCTGCAGGCCGTCTCCGGGACTGTGAACCAGCAGAAGAGCGACGGCGACGCCGCCACCTGGCTCCCGCCGAACAAGGCGTACCGATGTACCTACGTCGGCCGGCAGATCGAGGTCAAGAAGTCCTACGGACTGTGGGTGACCCCAGCCGAACGCGACGCCATGCGACGGGTCCTCGCCTCGTGCTGAACCCGTCCGGCCACGGGCGGCCGCCTCGTCGGTAGCCTTGGCGACCGTGACCGCGGATCAGGGACGACCCCAGCCACTCGCCGACGACGCGACCGGTCATCCGCTGACCGTCGACACCGTGGTCGCGGCGCTCGGTGCCGACCTGCGGTCGGCGGGATACACGAACGACGGCGTCACCGACCTGCTCGGCACCGACGCCCACGAGGCACTCGTCCGGGGCGTCTGGTGGCCGGCCCTCGCCGCCACGCGCGAGGTCACCGGCGAGCACGCTCGGCTCGCCACTCTCATCCGTCTGTTCCTGCTGGGTTCGGACGAACCCGACGACGCGGTCGCCGCAGCTTTTCCGACGTCCGGGACGGACGTGCTGGTCGCCCAGGGCGTGCTGGCACGGGTCGACGGTTCGCGGCTCCGCGCCCGCCTGGACATCCGCCCGCACGCCGACGACACCCGCGACTACCTCGTCGTCGCCGATCAGGACGCCGCGATGAGGCCCGGACCCGTTGCTCGCGACCATGTCCTGGGCATCGGCGGCGCGTCGATCTCGCTGGCCCGCGCCGTCATCCGCGAACCCGTCCGCCGCGCGCTCGACATCGGTACCGGATGCGGCATCCAGGCACTGCATCTCGACGCCCACTGTGAGCAGATCGTGGCCACCGACACCAACGAGCGGGCGCTGGCGCTGGCCGCCGCGACCGCCCGCCTCAACGGGATGTCGTGGGATCTGCGCGCGGGGAGCATGTTCGAACCCGTCGCCGGGGAACGATTCGACCTCATCGTGTCCAATCCGCCGTTCGTCGTCGGCGCGGGTGGACAGGACTACATCTACCGCGACTCCGGCGTCGTCGGGGACGGACTGTGCGAGCAACTCGTCCGCGACCTGCCCGCGCATCTGAATCCCGGTGGTACCGCCCAGATCCTTGCCAACTGGGTGATCCGCGACGGCGAACCGTGGCAGGAGAGGGTCGGTTCGTGGCTCGCCGGCACCGGACTCGATGCGTGGGTCGTGCAGCGGGAGGTCGCCGACCCGATCAGCTACGTCTCCCTGTGGCTGTCCGATGCCGGTGAGGACGAATCGACCGCCGCGCGACGAGGATCGGAGTGGCTCGAGTGGTTCGACGCCCACGGCATCGTCGCCATCGGGATGGGGTCGATCACCGCCCGGGCCCCGCTGGAGGGAGAAGACCGCGACCCCGACGTCGTGATCGAGGAGATCACCGGCGCAGGCGAAGAGCTGACCGGATACGAGGCGCAGGCGTTCCTGGCGCGACGTCGCTACCTGCGTGAGACCTCCGACGACCAACTGCTCGCGCGGCGTCTGTCGGTGGCGCCGGTCATGCTCGAGGAACACTCGCTGCCGGGTGACGAGGGCTGGCAACAGGTATCGGCGGCTGTCCGTCGGCCCGGCGGGCCCGGCGCCGTGATGGGCGTCGACGAGATCTCGCGCGCGCTGCTCGCCGGCTGTCGGGGACAGGTTCCGCTGGGCGTCCTGCTCGAACTCCTCGCCGACTTCCACGGCGTCGACGCCGATGCTCTCGCCGAGGCCGCGCTGCCCGTGGTCCGCGAAGCGATCGGCCGGGGGATTCTCTACGAGGCGACCTGAGAGTGGTTGCGGCGGAGGCTCAACGAACCGGGAAGGTCGCGTCCAGTGCCGCGGCGAGGTCGGCGACGAGATCGTCGGCATCCTCGAGTCCCACCGAGAACCGCAAGTGTCCCCACTCGCGGAACGGTTGGGGGTAGGCGGCGACCCGCGGCCCGTCGGCACCGACATGCACGATGAGCGACTCGTCGTGACCCAGTGACACCGCCGAGGTGATCGTCGTCAGCGCCGAGACGAAGCGGTTCTGGGTGGCCGGATCGCCGCGGACCGCGAACGCCATCATGCCCCCGAAGCCGCGACCGCCGAATTGTCGTGCCGCGAGGTCGTGTTCGGGGTGCGACGCCAGTCCCGGGTAGCGCACATAGGCGACACGCGGGTCCTCGTCGAGGAAGGCGGCGACCCGCTCGGCGTTGCGTTGGTGCTGAGCGAACCGCAGCGGCAGGGTGATCGCGCCGCGGGCGATCAACCACGCATTGAAGGGCGAGATCACGCCGCCGACGTCGACCATCGCCTGCTCCCGGATCTGTGAGATCAGTTCCGGCCGGCCGAGCACGGCACCACCCATCGCGTCGCCGTGGCCGTTGATGTACTTGGTCAGCGAGTGCACGACCAGGTCGGCGCCGTCGGTGAGCGGGCGGTACAGCACGGGTGGGGTGAAGGTCGAATCGACGAGCAGCAGCGCGCCGGCGTCGGAGGCGATCTGCGCGAGAGCGCCGATGTCGGCGACCTTGGTCGTCGGGTTGGCGATCGTCTCGGCGATCAGCATGCGGGTTCCGGGGCGCAGGGCGGCGCGGGTCGCGTCGAGATCCCCGACATCGACGAAGGTGGCCTCGATCCCGTACTTCCGCGGCAGCAGATCCGACCACAGTTTCCAGGTGGCCTCGTACGTCGTGTCGGATACGACGACGTGGTCACCCGCGGACAGGAAGGTGAAGAACACGGCGTGGAGGGCGGCCACCCCCGAGGCGAGGACGACGGCGTCGTCGGCTTCTTCGAGTGCGGCCAGCTTGTCCTGCAACGCAACCTGGTTGGCGCCGGTGTTGCGCGTGTAGAACAGCTGCTCGGTGCCCGACCAGCTCATCGTCTCGGGTTCGGGCGGCAGGTGATACGAGTTCGCCATCGTGATGGGAGTCCGCACCGATGGGCCCGACGAGTCGTTCCCGGCATGCACACTGCGTGTCATCTCACCCGTCACGGATGAACTCCCATCGGTTCCTCGGTACGTGCCCCGGTTCGACTCGGTCCGGTCCGGTCCGCCTCCGATTGGTCGTCGACGAGCGGTCCGGCTCCCCGGCCGGCGTCCGACGTCTCCGGGGTGGGTACGCCGGGCCCGGGTCCCGGGGTGATCTCGGGTCGGTGCGGACGCATGAGGCGAACCGCCCGTACCGGGAGCTTGTGCAGTTTGTCGACGTGGGCGAAGTAGCGGAACTCGGCCCAGCCCCAGCAGGTGGCGAACACCAGCAGAGCGACGGCGTCCATCGTGACCGTGTCCCACGGGCGGTGCGCGATGTGGATGGGGACCACGACGAGAGCGATCGCCTGGATGACATAGGAGTCGAGGCTGCGGGTCCCGGTCATGACGAGTGGACGCAGCCAGTCGTGATGCCACCACTTGAGTAGTAGCCGTAAGAGCCCGTAGACGGCCGGGATCGCGAGATACGCGCCGATCGCCCGCGCCGGACGGAAGTCGAGTTTGTCGGCGACGTACGGCTCGAGGTGCGCCCAGGGGCCGTAGTCGATGCCGAAGTGGAAGAACAACGCCACCGCGAGGGCGACGGCGACGATCGCGACGAGCCACCGGTCGACGAACTCCGGCACTCGCCAGCGCGACCAGTTCCAGCCGATGACCAGGGCGGGGACGAACATGATCTGCCAGCCGGCGACGTTCTGGATGTGCGGGGCGGCCTGATAGGCGCTCAGGTAGAACCACCCGGGGGAGTAGATCAGCGAGAACACGTAGAGACCCAGAGAGGCGCCGAGAACCCAGACCCACCAGCCCCGGCGCAACAGCGGAAAGAGTCCGAACGCGGAGATCAGCAGAACCATGTAGAGCAGCAGGATGTTGCCGCCGCTCGGCAGGTACTGCATCGTCAGCGCGAGCCAGATGCCGTCGCCCCAGCCGTCGACCGGCAGCAGGAGCGTCAGCCAGCGGTGGCCGGCCAGGGCGGCTGCGACCGCGACGAGCGCGATGGCCAGCTGGCACACATAGAGCACGATGATCCGCTTGGCCAGTCGCTTGTAGGCGAAGGCGAGGCCGTGACGCGTGACCCACCGTTGGTAGACGAGGCCGAGGACGATTCCCGACAGCATCACGAACGCGGACATACCGTCGACGTAGGGATAGGCGTGAGTCGGAGTGGCCAGCGTCGATTCATGCGCGAAATGCGCAGTGATCATGCTCCAGATCGCCACCCCACGGGTGGCGTCGATGGCCAGGTCTCGTTTCATTGACTTGCACGATAGACAGCACCGCGGCCCGGGGGCATCCCGGGCCGCGGCGAGTCGTGATGAGTTCTGCTCAGGTGTAGAGGTCGGCGATCGCTTCCTTGTGCGCGTCGTGGATCACGTTGCGCTTGAGCTTCATCGTCGGGGTGAGCTCACCGGTGTCGATGGTGAAGTCGGTGTCGAGGATGGAGAACTTCTTGATCGCCTCGGCGTTGGAGACCTTGGTGTTCGCCTCCTTCACCGCGGCGTCGATCTCCGCCTTGAGGTCGGCGTTCTCGACCAGGTCCGAGATCGGTGTGTCGGCGGGCAGCCCGTGACGGTCCAGCCAACCGGGCACGGCCTCGGCATCGATGGTGATGAGCGCCGCGATGAACGGCTTGTTGTCGCCGACGACGAGGCACTGGCTCACCAGCGGATGCGCCCGGATGGTGTCCTCGAGCTGGGCCGGGGAGACGTTCTTGCCGCCGGCGGTGACGATGAGTTCCTTCTTGCGGCCGGTGATGAACAGGTATCCGTCGTCGAGCGTGCCGATGTCTCCGGTGTGGAACCAGCCGTCGCGGATGGCGTCGTCGGTGGCGGCCTGATTCTTCCAGTACCCGCCGAACACGACCGGTCCCTTGAGTAGGACCTCGCCGTCCTCGGCGATGGCGACGGTGACGCCCGGGATCGGACGGCCGACCGAGCCGACCTTCTGATTGTCCTCGTTGTTGGCGGTCACCGCAGCCGTGGTCTCCGACAGTCCGTAGCCCTCGTACACCGGGATGCCCACGCCGCGGAAGAAGTGACCGAGGCGCGCACCGAGCGGGGCGCCACCGGAGATCGCACCCTCGCACTGGCCACCCAGGGCGTCGCGCAGCTTGCCGTAGACGAGCTTGTCGAAGACTGCGTGGCGGAGCTTCAGGCCGAGTCCGACCTTGCCGGCCTCGATCGCCTTGCTGTACTCGATCGCCGTGTCGGTGGCCTTGTCGAAGATCGACCCCTTGCCGCCGTCGTAGGCCTTCTGCTTGGCGGAGTTGTACACCTTCTCGAACACGCGGGGCACCGACAGCACGTAGTTCGGCTTGAACACGCCGAGGTCGGCCACGAGGTTCGTCAGATCATTGGTGTGTCCGAGGACCACGCCGTTCTCCACACAACCGACCGCGACGACGCGGGCGAAGACGTGTGCCAGCGGCAGGAAGAGCAGCGTCGACTTGCCCTCGCGCATGCCGGCGCCGACCGCGTCGCGGGTCGCGGCGGTCTCGGCCAGGAAGTTCGCGTGGGTCAGGAGCACACCTTTCGGACGTCCGGTGGTGCCCGAGGTGTAGATCAGCGTGGCGGCATCGGACGACAACGCGTTCGCATGACGCTGGTCGAGGTCGGCATCGGCGATCTTCGCGCCGCGCTTGGTGACCGTGGGGAGCGCATGCTCGTCGATGACCAGGGTTTCCTTGAGGGTCGCCGTCTCGTCGATGACCCGGAGGTGGCGGGTGTAGTGCTCGTGGTTCTCGACGAACAGCAACGTGGCGCCGGAGTCCTCGAGGATCCACTGGACCTGGTCGGGCGCGGAGGTCTCGTAGATCGCGACGGTGCACGCTCCGGCGCGCCAGATCGCGTAGTCCAGGACGGTCCATTCGTAGCGGGTGGAGCAGAGGATCGCGACGCGGTCCCCGGGCTGCACGCCCGAGGCGATGAGACCCTTGGCGACCGCGTCCACCTCGTCGGTGAAGTGCTTGGCGGTGACGTTGACCCATTGGTTGTGCGAGCGCTTGCGGAAGAGCGGCATCGTTGGGCGCTCCGCGCGGTAGCGCAGGATCGTGTCGACGGTCGTCGCCTTGTCGTCGATCGTGAGATCGGACGGGGTGGCGTACTGCTGCTGCATGGCACTCCTGAGACGGGAGAACAAATGGACATTCCGGACATCGGTATGCGTGTGACCGGGGCCGATGGCCGGATGAGTGGCACTGACAGTACCAGTATTCGTGGGATGCATCACACCGGTCGACAAGCGTGGTTCATGCCCTGCTCACGGGGCCGATGCGACCTCGCACGGGCACGATGCCGACTTTCTGGTGGAGGGCCACTACAGTTGAGGGCGATGAATGAGACTTCCGCCGCATGAGTACTTCCGATCACGGCGAGCACGACGCCCCGGCCGACCCTTCTGTCGGCTCGTTCGACGACCTCGAAATCGATCCGCGGGTCCGCGCCGCCGTCACCGATGTCGGCTACGAGACGCCGTCGCCGATCCAGGCGGCCACCATCCCGACCCTCCTGTCGGGGCGCGACGTGGTGGGCCTGGCGCAGACCGGCACCGGTAAGACCGCGGCCTTCGCCATCCCCATCCTGTCCCGGCTGGACACCTCGGCGCGGACGCCGCAGGCCCTGATCCTGGCGCCGACCCGAGAACTGGCCCTGCAGGTCTCCGAGGCCTTCGGCCGCTACTCGGCGCACATGCCCGAGGTGAAGGTCCTGCCGATCTACGGCGGGCAGTCCTACGGCGTCCAGCTCGCCGGTCTGCGTCGTGGCGCGCAGGTCATCGTCGGCACCCCCGGGCGCGTCATCGATCACCTCGACCGCAAGACCCTCGACATCTCGGGACTCGAGTTCCTCGTCCTCGACGAGGCCGACGAGATGCTGACGATGGGCTTCGCCGAGGACGTCGAGCGCATCCTGGCCGAGACCCCGGACACCAAGCAGGTCGCGCTGTTCTCGGCGACCATGCCCAGTGCCATCCGCCGTCTCGCGCAGAAGTACCTGAACTCTCCGCAGGAGATCACGGTCAAGTCGAAGACCGCGACCGCGCAGAACATCACCCAGCGCTATCTGCAGGTCTCCCACCAGCGCAAGCTGGACGCACTGACGCGGTTCCTCGAAGTCGAGACCTTCGACGCCATGATCGTGTTCGTCCGCACCAAGCAGGCGACCGAGGAGCTGGCCGAGAAGCTGCGTTCCCGCGGATTCTCCGCGGTCGCCATCAACGGCGATCTCGCCCAGGCTCAGCGCGAGCGAACGATCAACCAGCTCAAGAACGGTTCGATCGACATCCTCGTCGCGACCGACGTCGCCGCGCGCGGACTCGACGTGGACCGCATCTCGCACGTCGTCAACTACGACATCCCGCATGACACCGAGTCGTATGTGCACCGCATCGGCCGCACCGGGCGTGCCGGCCGGTCGGGCAATGCGCTGCTGTTCGTCTCGCCGCGCGAACGTCACCTGCTCCGCGCGATCGAACGCGCCACCCGGCAGACGCTCACCGAGATCGGCCTGCCCAGTGTCGACGACGTCAACGCCCAGCGGGTGGCGAAGTTCGCCGACTCCATCACGCAGAACCTGTCGTCGGAGAACCTCGACCTGTTCCGCGGGCTGATCGAGAACTACGCGCGGGACAACGATGTCACGATGGCCGACATCGCCGCAGCGCTGGCACTCGAGACGCGGGACGGCGGGTTCCTGATGACCCCGGACCCGCCGCAGTCCGAGAAGCGCCCGGAGCGTGAGCGTGCTCCGCGGCGCCCCGGCGCGAGCTTCGCGACGTACCGGATCGCCGTCGGCCGCAAACACAAGGTCTCGCCCGGCGCGATCGTCGGTGCCATCGCCAACGAGGGCGGCCTGACCCGCGCCGACTTCGGCAACATCAGCATCCGCGACGACTTCAGCCTCGTGGAACTTCCCGACGACCTCGACAACGAGACCCTGTCCAATCTGCGGCACACGAAGATCGGCAAGAATCCGATCGACATCCGCAAGGACATGGGGTCGCCGCGCACACGTGGTGGTGCGAAGCGCGGCGCCGGGGGTCACGGAGGCGGACGAGACGGTCGTCGCGGTGACAGCTGGGGCAAGCGTCCGTCGCCGCGCGTGGCCGGCCGCGGTCGTCATTCCTGACCCGTCGGCGCCCGCCTACCAGAAGTTGCGCACAATTGTGCAGTTCTGAGAGCTGTGTGAGAAAACTTGTCAATCCGAGATCGTTCCGTAACCTGGTCAGCGGGGGTCATCCAAGCGCGGATCATCACGCGGTGGTCGACGCGAGCATGATGAGACACGGATATTTCTAGCAACAGGATTGGTGAGTCACCGGTGTCAGTGGTGAATGCGATTTCAGCAGCAGAGGCAATGAGTCACAGCCGCGAGGGGAACGCGGTCGTCGTGGATGCACGTCCGCAGGTGATGCGGCATCAGGGCAGCCTGCCGGGTGCCCTCGTGGTCGATCCCACCGAGGTGCCGACGCGGTTCGCCCCCACACCCTCGGGCACCTTCCCGGTCATCCGTGACCGCGACACCGAGATCGCCGTGGTGTCGGTCCGGTCGGAGGCCCCGCGGATCGCCGAGCAGATCGCCGAGTGCGGCTACACCAACGTGCGCTACGTCGACGGCGGCTACCGCGCGCTGCGTTCCCGCACCAACGGTTGAGACGCCGGTTGGTGATCCGACGCCGTCCCGCGCGACTGCGCGGGTTCCTCTGACCAGCGTCTTGTAGCGTAGGAGTCGCCGGCCACGAGAGGAACACATCGGTATGCAGGATGACGCTCGCGAGATGCTGCGCGATCAGGTCACCCGGCTGATGACGTTTCTGGCCGATCTCGTCCGGTCCCGCTCCGGTGACGTCCACGACATCACCGACCATCCCGGTCACGTCTGGGTCGGTCCGTCCACATCGGTGCCCGTGCGCTCGAATGCCCTTCCAGGCCAGGTGGTGGTGGAGCTCCAGCGCGAGGCGGCCGACGCCGGGTCACCGGATTCTGCGTCTTCCCGGCTCGGCGACCTCGTCGACGCGCTTGTCGACAATCCCGAGGAGCTCGAGCTCGTCGTCGCCTCAGCGCTGGTCACGGTACGAGATGCCGACGACGACGACGCCGCGCCGATCGTCCGGGAGCACCTTCTCACCCAGGCGCTCGTCGTCGATCGCGACGAGGACGACACGATCCGGCTGTCCCTCGGCGCGGGTTCGTCGCCGGCCGTGCACGACACGCATCTCCTGGCCGCGGTGGACGGACTCGATCTCGCGGGAGCGGTCAAGATCCGCGGCAAGTTGTCCGCGCAGTCCTCTGTGCTGTCTCCGAAGACCACCGAGCTGGTGGCCGAGTGGCGCGAGGCGATCGATGTCGACACGGCACGGGTGAGCCTCGAGGTCGAGGCCCGGCCGGCTGTTGTCCTGCGCCGCCGAGGGGTGGAGAGCTCGCTCGCCTTCTACGACGCCATCATCGCCGACCTACGGGACGAGAGCTCGGAGGTGCCGGTCGGACTGGCGCAGCTCGTCCGGCCGATCGAGGCCGCCGACCGACTCGCCGCACTTCGGGCGCCCGGCGTTCTCGAGCCCGCGGAGCTGGTCGCCGATGCGCTGTTCCCGCTGCCGTCCAACGTCGAACAGCGTGACGTGCTCGCCCGGCTCGGCGCGGACAGCGGCGTGGTGGTCGAGGGTCCGCCCGGCACCGGTAAGACACACACCATCGCCAACGTGATGTCGGCGCTGCTGGCGAAAGGTCAGCGCGTCCTGGTGGTGAGCGAGAAGGCTCACGCGCTCCACGTGCTCCGGGACATGCTGCCGCCCGCGCTGCGGGCACTCACGGTGTCGATCGCCGATGTCTCCCAGGACAGTTCCGAGGGCATTGTCGACGCGGTGACCGAGCTCGCCGAACGCAAGGCGTCGTTCACCCCGGGCGTCGCGGACGCCGAGATAGCGGATCTGGCTGCACGCCGGGATCACGCTCTGCGGCAACGAGATCAGACGCTGCGCGAACTGTGGGACCTGCGTGCGGACGAGACCGAGATCCACGAATGGGTCGCGGGGGACTACCGCGGCTCTCCGGCGCAGATCGTCCGACGGGTGCGGGCCGACGCCGCCGCGTTCGACTGGCTGCCGGGTCCGGTCCACGGCGCCGTTCCGCCGCTGGACTCGGCCGAGTTCGTCCGGCTGGCGGAGTTGCTCGCGAGCACCGGGGGCTCCGATTCACGTCTCACGCAGCGCTTCGTCGACCTGGACGACCACCTGCCCGAGCCGGGGGAGATGGACGCGATCTGCGATCGGATCGCCGCCCGGCCCCGCGAGCCGATGGCCGGTGCCGGGACCCTGATGTCCGTGCTCGACGGGGTCGACAGCGCCCGGCTGGTCCGGATCAAGGACATCTGCGATGACCTGGCGGTGGCCTCCGGCGAGGTGGCCTCGTACCCGGATCCGATCATCGACATGGCTGACCGGCTGCTGGCCGGGCGAGCCGCACATCTGTGGTCGCGTGTGACGACGTTGTCCCCGGTCATCGCCGAGGCGGCTCGCCGGGATCGCGACCTGGGTGCGCACACCGTCGTCGTCGACGGGAACCGGCCCGGGGACGCCGCACTGTTCGACGCCGCTGCCGACTACCTGCGCGACGGCGGACAGTGGCGGGGACGGTTGCGTCGTTCACCCCAGCAGCGCGCACTGGAAGACGCGCCGGTGCGGGCCACGGTGGACGGTCGCCCGCCCCGGGACGAGGCGACGCTCCGCCGGGTCGCCGATCACCTCACCGTCGTCGACGCGACCCACCAGGTGCATCGCATCCTCGCGGATCTGCACGTCCCGGTCGACGCCTCGGGCTCGCGGTCGGCACAGCTCGACCACCTCGTCCGCCTCGACACCCAGCTGACATGGATCTCGCGGCTGCTCACCGGGCGCGAACACCTGGTGCGGGAACTCGAGGCGGTCAGTCCTGGCGGGCCGAGGCCGCGCACCGTCGCCGAGGTGGCCGAGGTCGCTCATCAGGCGCGATCGGTCGCCGCTGCCAACGACGCGGTCCTCGCCGAGCAGGAGCTCGCCGACCATGTGTACGGACTGACGACCGAACTCGAGAAGGGGCCGTCTCCGGAGGGGGACGCGCTGGTCTCGGCACTCGGCACGGCCGACCCGTCCGCGATCCGGGACGCGCGCCGCGCGTTCGCGGCCGCCGCGGCCGAGGCCGAGCAGCAGAACGCCCTCGAGTTGCTCGGACTCCGACTGCGCAGCCGCGCACCCGAACTCGCGAAGACCATGTGGGCGAGCGCGCGGGATCCGATCTGGATCGAGCGCGCTCGGGACATGGGTGCGGCGTGGGCATGGCGGTTCGCCCACACGTGGGCACAGGACCGTAGTGATCCGTTCGCCGAGGACCGGTTGCAGTCCTCGCTTGACGCGATCGAGGTCGACATCGCGGCCCTGACCACCCGTCTCGCGTCCGCGCGTGCCATCCGAGAGCTGCTGGCGCGCACCACCGCCGGCGAGCTGCAGGCCGTTCAGTCCTATCGCGACCACATGATCAACCTGGGCAAGGGATCGGGCAAGCACGCCAATCGCTTCCGGCGCGCGGCGCGCGAGGCCATGGTGGAGGCGCAGAACGCCGTCCCCGCCTGGATCATGTCGATCAGTCAGGTGGCCGAGACGCTGCCGCCGCGCCGCAACTCCTTCGATGTGGTCATCGTCGACGAGGCGTCGCAGGCCGACATCACGAGTGCCTTCCTCCTCTGGCTGGCGCCGCGGGTGATCGTGGTCGGCGACGACAAGCAGTGCGCGCCCGCCGGTCTGGGCGGCACCACACTCGATTCGGCGTTCGCCGAGCTCGATGCTGCGCTGCCCGATCTGCCGACCTACCTCCGCGACGGGCTGACGCCCCGGTCGAGTCTGTTCTCGTTGCTGCGCAGCCGGTTCGGCAACGTCGTCGGTCTGCGCGAGCATTTCCGGTCCATGCCGGAGATCATCGAGTTCTCGTCGCGCCAGTTCTACGGCTCCGCGCCGCTGATCCCGGTGCGCCAGTACGGTTCCGACCGGCTCGAACCGCTACGGGTGGTCGCGGTCGAAGGGACCGCGACGGGAACCGGCAACGGTGTCACCAACGACGCCGAGGTGGCCGCGATCGTCGAGGCCTTACGAGGTTGTCTGGCCGATCCGGCCTACGACGGACTGGACTTCGGCGTGATCGCGTTGCAGGGCGTCAAGCAGGTCGAGGCGATCGAGAAGGCGCTACGCGCCGAGATCGACTCCGACACCTGGCGTTCGCGGCGTATCCGGGTCGGGTCCCCGCCGGACTTCCAGGGCGACGAGCGACGCGTGGTCTTCCTGTCGATGGTCGTCTCGGACGCCGGCGCGATCTCGGCGCTGAGCCGGGCGGAGTCCCAACGCCGAGTCAACGTCGCGGCGACCCGTGCCATGGACCAGTTGTGGCTGTTCCACTCGATCGGTCTCGACGATTTGCGGCACAACGATCTTCGTTACTCGTTGCTGTCCTATGTCACGGCCAACGAGGGACCCTCGATCGGGGCGATGCCCAGTGACGTCCCCGACGATCGCCGCGTGCCCCCGTTCGACAACCTCCTCGAGCAGCGGGTGTTCAACCGTCTGACGGCACTCGGCTATCACGTGAGCCCGAAGGTCACGGTCAACAACCGGGTCGTCGACTTGGTCGTGTTGGGGGCCGACGCGCGCATGGCCGTCGAATGCGATGCCGACGAGTTCGCCGGGACCGGGCAGCAGGCACGGTCGGATCTGGAACGTGAGCGTGAATTGCGCCGCTGCGGTTGGCAATTCGTGCGGGTGCGGGAGTCGGAGTTCGAACTCGATCCCGATCGCGTCCTGGATCACGTCGCGACCGTACTCGACGAGCGCGGATGCAAGCCGGGTTCGCTCGTGGCGGTGCAGAATCAGGACAGCGCGGTGCGGGACGCCGTCAGGTGGCAACCGATCGACCTCACCGCGGGGGAGTGACGCACCTCTGCCGCCGGGCCCGCCGACGCCGTCGGTCAGCCGAGTGATCTGAGCAGCGCGGGCAGGCCGACCGCGGCCGGCATCCGCAGGCTGTGGGTCACGACGTCGGAGAGAGCGGACGGCGCGGGGTTGAACTCGATGACCGGGATGCCCGCGCGAACCGCTCGTTCGGGCAATGCGGCCGCTGGGTAGACGATCCCGCTGGTACCCACCACGAGCACCACCTCCGACGCGCGAAACGCCTGATCCGCACGCTGCCAGTCCGATTCGGGCAGTGCTTCGCCGAACCAGACGATGCCGGGCCGCACGGCCCCACCGCAGCGCGGGCAGGTGGGCGGGACCACACGGGGGTCGTCCGACGCCGCGCCGGGCTGGTCGTCGGCAGGATCGGGGCGCGCACCGGGTCCGTCGTAAGGGGTCCCGCAGACCGAACACCTGGGGGCGAACAAACTGCCGTGCAGATGGCTGACGACGTCGCTACCGGCCCGTTCGTGGAGGTCGTCGACATTCTGCGTCACGACCATGACGGTGCGTGAGGCGGCGAGTTCGGCGAGTGCGAGGTGGCCGGCATTGGGTTGCGCGGCAAGCACTTCGCGGGCGCGCCAGCGGTACCATCCCCAGACCAGTGCCGGGTCACGTGCCCACGCCTCGGGGGTGGCGAGTTCGGCCGGGTCGAACTTCTCCCACAACCCGGTCTGGACGTCCCGGAAGGTCGCGATACCGCTCTCGGCCGACATGCCCGCGCCGCTGAACACCGTGATCCACTCCGCGCGGCGCACGAGGTCGGTGACCGCGGCCGGGATCGGTGTACCGGAGTCCGCGCCGGGCGGCCCGGCGAAGGTCATCCGGCGGACTCGATGCAGGCGCGGACCAGGGCGGCGGTCTCGTCGGTGTCGGAGTCGCGGCGGACGAGGAAGCCCTTGGCGAAGCTGAGCTTGTCGCCGTCGTGCCGGGGCACGACGTGCAGATGGGTGTGGAATACGGTCTGGAAGGCTGCTCGGCCGTCGTTCACCGCCAGGTTCACACCGTCGGCCGACATCGGCCCGGTCTTCATCGCGGTCGCCAGTCGCTGGCCGGCGCGGAAGAGCGCGGCACCGATCGTCGGGTCCAGGTCGTCGAGGCCGGCGGAGTGGACGCGGGGTACGAGAAGGGTGTGTCCGCGGGTGATCGGCCGGATGTCGAGAAAGCCGACCACGTCGTCGTCGGAGTAGACAATGCGCCCCGGGGATGTGCCCGCGACGATGGCGCAGAAGATGCAACTGCTCATGCGGCCGACTCTAGGTCACTCGCTGTCCGATCACGTCGGGTCACGACGCGCGGCGGGTGTTTCACATCACATAACGTTTCCATAACGGTTGACCGAGCGAAGACTCGGCCATCGGCATACCGCCGGGTATGTTGCCTGGCCTGGCGCTTTTCGGACCCTTCCCATGCCGGTTGACATGGTCCCCTAAGTTACCGGCGCGGTTACTGGCCGGTATACCGACAGGTCACCGCCAAACATGAGGGTTCCCTCACTTTCGTGTGTCATCATAGGAGTCACGTTCACGCCGACGCCGGCTCCCGACGAGTCGGTTGTCGTCAATGCTGTTGTGCAGCAGGCGTGTTCATTTGTTGTACCAGCTAGCTCGGCCCGGCAGTGTCGCCATGGCGGCCGGTCGTGCGCGCGCCGTCGACGAGTCCTTTCACTGCAGCGCACGAAACCCGGGTGCTGACAGCGTTCTCGTGACCGACGCGAGATCCACACCAACTGCACAACACCCCCGACATCTACCGCACCTACACACTCCGCAAATCCACACTCTGAGACCGACCACCACAGAGGAGTATCCGTGACAGTCGACCAGTTCCGCTCCGGCTCGCAGGGCGCCGCCAACGCAGAACGCCCCACCACCACGCTCATCGAGCGGCTCACGCAGGGCGAGCCCTATGCGATCAGCTTCGGCGGGCAGGGCGGCGCATGGCTGCCCACGCTGACCGAGCTGGTCGTCGACGCCGACCTCGAGCACCGTGTCGCCACGATCGTCGACGCCGCCGAGCGTCTGGTCGAGCCGGTCGCCGACGAGCTCGTCGTGGCACGCGTGTCCGGCTTCCACCCGCTCACCTGGGTCCACGCGCACGACGCGGGAGACGACGTCCCCGCCGAGGCCGCTCTCGCCGACTTCACCCTCTCCGGCCCGGGTGTGCTGCTCACCCAGCTCGCCGCCGTGGAGGCGCTCCGCAAGCAGGGTCTGGACACCGCCGTGCTCCCGCCGAATGCCGTGGTCGGGCATTCCCAGGGGTCGCTGGCCACCGACGCGGTCGGCGCCGAGGGCCGGATCGCCGAGTCCGGTCAGGGTCTGCTGCTGGCCGTGGCGCACCTCATCGGTGCCGCCGGCTCGCTGATCGCGCGTCGCCGCGGTCTGGGCGTGACCACCGACGGCACCCCGATGCTCGCCCTGACCAACATCAGCCCGGCTCGCGTCGACGAGATCCTGGCCCGGTACCGGGACGGTCTGCACGAAGACGATCTGGCGACCGCGCCGGTCGTCGCCATCAAGAACAGCCGCACCGCGGTCGTGCTGTCCGGCGCGCCGCGGCACCTCGCCGCGTTCGCCGCCCTCTGCGAGCGGATCGCCGCGACCGAGGCCGACGAGCGCAAGCGCAAGGTCACCGGCGGGGCACCGTTCGCGCCGAAGTTCGACCAGCTGCAGGTGTCGGTCGCGTTCCACCACCCCGCGATGGCCGAGGCCGTCGAGCTGGTCGGCCAGTGGGCCGATCGCTGCGGCATCGACCGGGACCTCGCCACCCGTCACGCCCATGACATCCTCGTCGGCCACGTCGACTGGGTCGCGTCGGTCGACGAGATCGTCGCCGGCGGCGCCAAGTGGGTCCTGGACTTCGGTCCCGGGGACATCGCCACCCGTCTGACCGCATCGCTCGTCCGCGGACAGGGCGTCGGACTGGTTCCGGCGGCCCTGCGCGTCGGACAGCGCAACCTCTTCAGCCCGGGCGGCGTCCCCGAGGTCGCCACCCCGTGGTCGCAGTTCGCACCGACCCTCGTCGAGCTGCCCGACGGCCGCACCGTCGTCGAGACCTCCTTCACCCGCCTCACGGGTCGTTCGCCGATGCTGCTCGCCGGCATGACGCCGACGACAGTCGACCCGGCCATCGTCGCCGCCGCGGCCAACGCCGGGCACTGGGCGGAGCTGGCCGGCGGTGGTCAGGTCACCGAGGAGATCTTCGCGCGCAACATCGCCACCCTCACCGACCTGCTCGAGCCGGGCCGCGAGGCGCAGTTCAACGCGCTGTTCCTCGACCCGTATCTGTGGAAGCTGCAGCTCGGCGGCAAGCGCATCGTGCAGAAGGCGCGTGCGCAGGGCGCCCCGCTCGACGGCGTGATCGTCTCCGCCGGTATCCCCGAGCTCGAGGACGCCGTCGCGCTCGTCGACGAGTTCGTCGAGGCCGGACTGCGTTTCGTCGCCTTCAAGCCCGGCACCGTCGAGCAGATCCGGTCCGTGGTGCGCATCGCGGCCGAAGTGCCGCACCACCCGATCATCGTCCAGATCGAGGGCGGCCGCGCCGGTGGCCACCACTCGTGGGAGGACCTCGACGACCTGCTGATCGCGACCTACGGTGAGCTCCGCGCCCGCCCCAACGTCGTGATCTGCGTCGGCGGCGGCATCGGGACACCCGAACGCGCCAGCGAATACCTCACCGGCACCTGGGCGGCCGCCCACGGCTACCCGGCCATGCCGCTGGACGGCATCCTCATCGGCACCGCGGCGATGGCGGCAAAGGAAGCGACGACCACCCCCGAGGTCAAGCAACTCCTCGTCGACACCGTCGGTATCGACGAGTGGATCGGTGCCGGTCACGCCACCGCCGGAATGGCCTCGGGCCGTTCCCAGCTCGGCGCCGACATCCACGAGGTCGACAACACCGCGTCGCGCTGCGGCCGGCTGCTGGACGAGGTCGCCGGTGACGCCGAAGCCGTGTCGGCCCGCCGCGACGAGATCATCGCCGCGATGGCCGACACCGCGAAGCCGTACTTCGGCGACGTCGCGGCCATGACCTACCGCGAGTGGCTCGACCGGTACGCGGCACTGGCCGTCGGCGACGCCCGCGGTGAGCAGGTCCCGTGGGCCGACATCACCTGGCAGCAACGCTTCGTGGAGATGCTGCAGCGCACCGAGGCGCGCATGCATCCCCAGGACTCCGGGCCCATCCCGACGATGTTCGCCGAGGTCGCCGCTGCCGCCGATCCGCACGCCGCGATCGACGCGCTCGGCAGCGTGTACCCCGAGATCGACACCGACGTCCTGCATCCCGCCGACGTCGCGTTCTTCCTCGAGCTCTGCCGTACCCCCGGCAAGCCCGTCAACTTCGTGCCGGTCATCGACAAGGACGTGCGCCGCTGGTGGCGCAGTGACTCCCTGTGGCAGGCGCACGACCCGCGCTACGGCGCCGACGCCGTGTGCGTCATCCCCGGGCCGGTCGCCGTCGCGGGCATCACCCGTGTCGACGAGCGCGTGGGCGAGCTGCTCGACCGCTTCGAGGCGCAGGTCGCGGCCGACCTGCAGGCCGCGGGGGAGCGCCCGTCTGCCGTCGCCTCCCGGCACCGCGCCGGATTGGCCGAGGAAGCCGGTGTGCTGACCGCGGTGCTGGAGTCCGACGACGTGAGCTGGGCGGGCCGGATCGTGGCGAGCCCGATCGCGCTGCTCGGCGATCGCGACGCCTGGACCGTGGTCGGACCCGAGCGGGCCGAGCACGCCGTCAGCGGAGCGTTCCTCGAGCAGGTCGCCGCCGATGCCGATTCCGACGCCGCCCGTTTCGACCTCGTCGTCCCCATCTCCGGCGCCTCCGTACGCATCCCGCTGCTGGCCGGTGAGAGCCTGCGCGACGGTGGTTCGCCGCTGGTCGGCCTCGCCGACGCCTCGGACGCGATGCGCGAGATCCTCACCGTGGCCGCGGGCGGAAGCCTGGCCGAGGTGAACGACGGCGTGTCGGTCACGACTGTCTCCTGGCAGCCCGATTCGGTCGCCGACCACGCCGCGGTGACCGGTTTCTCGCTGCCGCCGCACCTGCGTCCGACGACCCCGACCGCCCCGTTCGGTTTCGCGGTGCCCGACACGCTCGTCGGCGCCTGCTGGCCGAGCGTGTTCAGCGTCATCGGCGCCGCGCGGACCGATGCCGGTGACCCGGTCGTCGAGGGTCTGCTCGACCTGGTCCACCTCGACCACGCGATCGCACTGACCGGTGCGATCCCTTCCACCGCAGCCGAACTCACCGTCACCGCGCGCGCCGGCGCAGTCCGTGACGCCGAGGTGGGTCGGGTCGTGGAGGTCTCGGTGGAGATCGCCGGGCCGTCCGGCCCGATCGCGACGCTCGACGAACGCTTCGCGATCCGTGGACGCCTGGGCGCGGCCGAGCTCACCGACCCGGCCCGGGCCGGCGGTGCGCCCGTCGCCGAGCAGTCGGCCACCCGCAAGCTGATCCGGACCGCCACCATCACCGCGCCGAACCGGATGAACGGCTTCGCCGTCGTGTCCGGTGACCGCAACCCCATCCACACCGATGCGGCCGCGGCGAAGCTCGCCGGGCTCGGTGACCCGATCGTGCACGGGATGTGGCTGTCCGCGGCCGCCCAGCAGGTCGTGACCGCGACCGACGCCAAGAACCCGACGCCGTCGCCTCGTCCGCTGATCGGCTGGACCGCCCGCTATCTCGGCATGGTCCGGCTCGGGGATCGCATCACCGTGCGCGTCGACCGCGTGGGCCTCGACAACGGCCGCGAGGTGGTCGAGGTGAGCGCCAAGGTCGGCGACAACCTGGTCATGAGCGCGACCGGCCTCCTCGCCGCGCCGCGGACCGTCTACGCCTTCCCCGGCCAGGGCATCCAGAGCAAGGGCATGGGACTCGACGCACGTTCGCGGTCGAAGGCCGCGCGCAAGATCTGGGACCGCGCCGACAAGCACACCCGTGCGGCACTGGGCTTCTCGATCCTGGCCGTCGTCCGCGACAACCCGACCACCCTCGTCGCCAACGGGACCACCTACAACCACCCGGACGGCGTGCTCTACCTGACGCAGTTCACCCAGGTGGCGATGGCCACGCTCGGCGTCGCGCAGATCGCCGAACTCAAGGAGTCCGGCGGCTTCGTCGAGGGCGCCATCACCTGTGGTCACTCGGTCGGTGAGTACAACGCGCTCGCCGCGTGTGCCGGCGTCCTCCCGCTCGAGGCCGTCCTCGAAGTCGTGTTCCAGCGCGGCGAGGCCATGCACCACCTCGTCCCGCGAGATGAGAAGGGGCGCAGCGACTACCGGATGGCGGCCATCCGGCCGAGCCAGTTCGGTCTGGCCGACGCCGAGGTCACCGGTTTCGTGTCCGGCGTGGGCGAGCAGGCCGGGGAGTTCCTCGAGGTCGTCAACCTCAACCTGCTCGGCTCGCAGTACGCGATCGCCGGCACGGTTCGTGGCCTCGAACTCCTCGAAGCCGAGATCGACCGCCGCCGCGCGGAGTTCGGTGGCAAGCGCGCCTTCATCCTGATCCCCGGTATCGACGTCCCGTTCCACTCCAGCGTGCTGCGCGCCGGCGTGCCGGAGTTCCGCGGCAAGCTCGCCGAGCTGCTCCCGGCCGACATCGACATCGACATCCTGGTCGGCCGCTACATCCCGAACCTGGTGCCGCGCCTGTTCAACCTCGGGCGCGACTTCGTCGAGGAGATCGCGGCACTCGTGCCGTCGGATCCGCTGAACGAGGTCCTCGCCGACTGGGATGCCTGGGAGGCGACTCCGAGCGAGCTCGCCCGCGTGATCCTGATCGAGCTGCTCGCCTGGCAGTTCGCGAGCCCGGTGCGGTGGATCGAGACCCAGGAACTGCTGTTCAGCGGTCCCGAGCGGAACGGGCTGGCGGTCCAGCGTTTCGTCGAGATCGGTCTGAAGGGCGCGCCGACGCTGACGGGTCTGGCCACCAACACCCTCAAGCTCGACGACTACGCCTCGGCCACCACCGAGGTCCTCAACGTCGAGCGGGACTCCGACACGATCCTGGCCAAGGACGCCGGTCACGAGCCCGACGAGGACGAGATCGACGCTCCCGCGGAGTCCGCGCCCTCGGCAGCGGATGCCGCCCCGGCACCCGCGGCCGCGCCTGCCCCGGCCGCTCCCGCGGCTCCCGCGGGCGGTCCGCGCCCCGACGACATCGCGTTCACCCCCTCGGATGCGGTGAAGTCCGTCATCGCGCTCTGGACCAAGATGCGCGTCGACCAGATCGGTTCCGCGGACACGATCGAGGCGCTGTGCGACGGCGTGTCCTCGCGTCGTAATCAGCTGCTGCTCGACATCGGCGGTGAGCTCGGACTCGGTGCCATCGACGGTGCCGCCGAAGCCGACATGACCGCGCTGTCGTCGACGGTGGAGACCCTCGCCCGGGGATATCGTCCCCTGGGTGCGGTGCTGACCGACGCGGTCAGCGACCAGGTCCGCAAGGTGCTCGGTCCGCTGGGCAAGCGCCAGAACTACATCACCGACCGGGTCGCTGGCGTCTGGCAGCTGGGCCCGGGCTGGGGTCTGCACACCACCGTGGCGCTGGCGCTGGGCACCCGTGACGGCGCGTCCGTCCGCGGTGAGGCCCTGGGCAATCTGCTCGACGGTCCGCTGACGAACACCGACTCCCTCGATGCCCTCATCGACAAGGCCGTCGCCGCGGTGGGTGCGGTCAAGGGCATCCCGGTCGGCAAGCCCGCCGCCGAATCCGGTGGTGGCGCAACGGTCGACGCCGCGGCGCTCGGTGAGTTCACCGAACAGATCACCGGTCGCTCCGGTGCGCTGGCCTCGGCCGCGTACACCCTGCTGGACAAGCTCGGACTCGCCGAGGTCGCCGACCTCGCCGAGACCGCCGCGGACCCGAACGCCGAGCTCGCCGAGCTCGTCAGTGCCGAACTCGGTTCGGACTGGGCCCGTACCGTTGCTCCCGCCTTCGACGCCGCCAAGGTCGTCCTCATCGACGACCGGTGGGCGACGGCCCGCGAGGACCTCGTCCGCCTCTGGCTGACCGACGAGCACGATCTCGACGCCGACTTCGACAAGATCGTCGGCGGGTTCGCCGGAGCCGGTGACACCGTCGCCGACCACGCCACCTGGTGGCAGGGCAAGGCACTGGCCGCCGGAAATGCGGTGCACGGCCGCGTCTTCGGCGCGATCGCGCACGCTGCGGAGAACCCGGAGAAGGGTGACTACAGCCGCGAGATCGCCGTCGTCACCGGTGCGAGCAAGGGCTCGATCGCCGCAGGCGTGGTCGCCGGCCTGCTCGCCGGTGGTGCGACCGTGATCGCGACGACGTCGCGTCTGAACTCCGACCGTCTCGCGTTCTATAAGAAGCTGTACCGCGAGAACGCCCGGGCCGGTGCCGCACTGTGGATCGCCCCGGCGAACATGGCCTCCTACTCCGACGTCGACGATCTCGTCGGGTGGATCGCGGCCGAGCAGACCGAGAACCTCGGCGGCACGACCGCGGTGGTGAAGCCGGCGATGAAGCCGACTCTGCTGTTCCCCTTCGCCGCACCGCGGGTCGCCGGTGACCTCACCGACGCCGGTGGTCGCGCCGAGCTGGAGATGAAGGTGCTCCTCTGGTCGGTCGAGCGCCTCATCGGCGGTCTCGCCGACGTCCATTCCGATCACGACATCGCGGCCCGGGTGCACGTCGTGCTCCCCGGTTCGCCGAACCGCGGCATGTTCGGCGGCGACGGCGCCTACGGCGAGAGCAAGGCCTCGCTCGACGCACTCGTGCAGCGCTGGTCGGCGGAGGAGTCCTGGGGTTCCAAGACGACGCTCGCCCATGCGCTGATCGGCTGGGTGCGCGGCACCGGGCTGATGGGTCACAACGACGGGATGGTCGACGCGGTCGAGGCTGCGGGTGTGCGCACCTGGAGCACCGAGGAGATGGCGGCGAACCTGCTGACCCTGTGCACGCCGGAGCAGCGTTCGAGCGCGGTGAGCGCGCCGGTCCTGGCCGACTTCACCGGCGGGCTGGACAGCTCGACCGATCTCAAGGCCCTCGCCGCCACCGCGGCGGCGGCCGCCGAGGAGTCCGCGGACACCGAGGACGAGCCGGCGACGACCGTCGCGGCGTTGCCGGCTCCGGCGCGCGCCCCGAAGGCGATGCGTCCCGAGTGGCCTGCGATCGACGCCCGGCCCGAGGACCTCGTGGTCATCGTCGGTGCCGGCGAGCTCGGCCCGTTCGGTTCGGCCCGTACCCGTTTCGAGATGGAGGTCGACGAGAAGCTCTCGGCGGCAGGTGTTCTCGAGCTAGCCTGGAACACCGGACTGGTGCACTGGGATTCGGCGCCGAAGCCGGGCTGGTACGACACCGCGTCGGGAGACCCGGTGCCGGAGAGCGAGATCGCCGAGCGCTACCACGACGAGGTCGTCTCGCGCTGCGGTATCCGCCGCTACGCCGACGACGGGGCGATGGTCGACAACACCTCGCCGCTGCTGACCTCGGTCTTCGTCGACGAGGATCTGACCTTCACGGTCAACTCCGAGGCCGAGGCGCGGGCATTCGCCAGTGCCAACCCGGAGAAGACCAGGGTCGCGCAGAACGCGGACGGCGACTGGCAGGTCACGCGTCTGGCGGGCACCGAGATCCGCGTCCCGCGTCAGTTCGCACTGACCCGGACCGTCGGCGGCCAGATCCCGACCGGATTCGATCCGACCCGCTGGGGCGTCAGCCCCGACATGGTCGAGTCGATCGACCGGGTCGCGCTGTGGAACCTGGTGGCCACCGTCGACGCCTTCCTGTCGTCGGGCTTCACCCCGAGCGAACTGATGCGCTGGGTGCACCCGGGTCTGGTGGCGAACACGCAGGGCACCGGTATGGGCGGCATGACCTCCATGCGCGATCTGTACGTCAACACCCTGCTCGGGGAGGCCAACGCCAACGACATCCTGCAGGAGGCGCTGCCGAACATCGTTGCGGCACACGTGGTCCAGTCGTACGTGGGCAGCTACGGCGCGATGATCCATCCGGTGGCGGCGTGCGCGACCGCAGCGGTGTCGGTCGAGGAGGGCGTCGACAAGATCCGCCTCGGCAAGGCGCTGTTCGCGGTGGCCGGCGGCTTCGACGACCTCGGCATCGAGGGCATCGTGGGCTTCGGCGCGATGTCGGCGACCGCCGACTCGGCGAAGATGACCGCGCGCGGCATCGACGACCGTCGCTTCTCGCGGGCCAACGACCGTCGACGCGGCGGGTTCGTCGAGTCGGCCGGCGGCGGCACGATCCTGCTCGCCCGCGGCGACGTCGCGGCCGAGATGGGTCTGCCGGTGCTGGGTGTGGTCGCGTGGGCGCAGAGCTTCGGCGACGGCGTGCACACCTCGATCCCGGCTCCGGGTCTCGGTGCCCTGGGTGCGGCTCGCGGGTCGCTGTCCTCGCCGCTGGCCCGTGCGCTGGGTTCGCTCGGCGTCAGTGCGGACGACGTGGCGGTCGTGTCGAAGCACGACACCTCCACCAAGGCCAACGATCCCAACGAGTCGGAGCTGCACGAGCGGCTCGCGACGGCGATCGGCCGCGGCAAGGGCGCACCGCTGTTCGTGGTGTCGCAGAAGTCGCTGACCGGTCACGCCAAGGGCGGCGCGGCCGCCTTCCAGCTGATCGGCCTGTGCCAGATCCTGCGTGACGGCGTCATCCCGCCGAACCGCAGCCTCGACTGCGTCGACGACAAGATGGCGGAGTACCCGCACCTGGTGTGGCCGCGCGAGACGTTGCAGCTCGGCGAGCGATTCCCGCTCAAGGCCGGCCTGCTGACCAGCCTGGGCTTCGGTCACGTGTCCGGACTCATCGCGGTGGTGCACCCGGAGGCCTTCATCGCCTCGCTGAACCCGGAGGAGCGCGACGCATATCGGCAGCGCGCCGACGAGCGCACACGCCTGGGCAGCCAGCGGTTCCTGCAGTCGATCTGCGGTGGCGAGCCGGCCTACCAGCGCCCGCCGAACCGCCGCTTCGACGAGTCGGTCGACGAGCACGACGCCGAGGCCGGCATGCTCCTCGATCCGGAGACGCGGCTCGACGGTGACGACGTGTACGGGGCCGACGTCTCCGGCGCCGGCGTCACGGCGGCGGGAAGCCGGTGACGCATGGTGTGTCGAACGGTGCGGGCGACTCCGGCGGGATGAGTGTCCTCGGTGTGGGGATCGACATCGTGTCGATCCCGGAGTTCGGCGAGCAACTCCGGCAGCCGGGTACGACGTTCGCCGACCGGTTCACGGTCGGCGAGCGTCGGGACTCGGCGGCCGGGACCGGCGACGACGCCCGGCATCTGGCCGCGCGCTGGGCGGCCAAGGAGGCCGTCGTGAAGGCCTGGTCGGTGAGTCGCTTCTCGCGTTCGCCGCTGCTGCCGCTGATCCGGCACAGCGACATCGAGGTCGTGACCGACACCTGGGGACGGCCGGCGATCAGGCTGTCCGGAGAGATCGGTGAACACCTGCGCGACACGAACGTGCACGTGTCGTTGACCCACGACGGCGACACCGCCGCGGCGGTGGCCATCCTCGAGGGCAGGTAGCCCCACCGGCGGCGCCTCAGACCGCCGTGGACTCCTCCAGGAGCAGATAGCCCGCGAGCATCCGCTTGAGTTCGGCGACGGTCTCGTCGTGGTCATGGCCGTCCTGCACCGAGAAGCTCAGCAGCGAGTAGGCCGTGTGGACGAGCACCTGCGACATCATCTCGCGTCGCTCACGCTGTGACGGCGTGAGCGGCGCGATGATCCGTGCGACCTGTTCGGCGAGCACCCGTTCGTTCAGCGACGCGGTGGCGCGGGTCGCCGGGGTCGACTGGACGGCCAGCCACACCGCGCGTCGCGAGGGATCGGTACGCCACAATGCCGCGAGGTGGTCGAGGAACTTCTCCAGCAGGCTCGGCCATTCCAGGGACGGCACCTCGGAGGAGAACGCCGTGAGTTCCTCGCGCACGTCGACGGTGTCCTGGCGGTCCAGCTCGCAGACGATGACGTACTTGTTCGCGAAGTACTGGTAGAGGGTCCCGATGGGGACCTCGGCCCGCGTCGCTATCTCCTCGCACGTCAGCGACTCGAAACCGACGTCGATCAACAGCTCCCGGGCCGCCTCGAGCATCGCCTGGAACTTGCGTTTGCTGCGCTCCTGGGTGGGCCGCTTGCGCGGCACCAGCGGTTCGGCGGACTCGGGCATCGGGGCCGGCTCAGACGGACAGGTCGCGGCGCAGTTTGGCGACGTGTCCGGTGGCGCGGACGTTGTACTGCGCCAGTTCGATCGTGCCCTCGGCATCGACCAGGAACGTCGACCGGATCACGCCGGTGACGGTCTTGCCGTACATCTTCTTCTCCCCGAACGCGCCCCACTCGGTGAGCACCTTCTTCTCCGGGTCGCTGAGCAAGGGAAACGTGAGGCCCTCGGCCTCGACGAACTTCGCGAGCTTCGCCGGCTTGTCGGGGGAGATGCCGAGCACGGCGATTCCGGCCTCGTTCAGCTCGCCCAGGTTGTCGCGGAAGTCGCAGGCCTGTTTGGTGCAACCCGGCGTGGAAGCCGCGGGATAGAAGTACACGACGACTTTGCGTCCGGCGTAGTCCGAGAGCGAGACCGGGTCGCCGTTCGCGTCGGGCAGCGTGAACGGCGGGGCCTTGTCGCCCACGGACAGTCGGGTGGTGGTCTCTGCCATGAGAGCCAGGCTAGTGCATGGCCACATGCCCGGATGCCGGGATGTCGTAGCATCGAGACGCTGCCATCTGGCGGTTCGTCCCCGGCCCCGAGAAAGGTCGATCGGCCGGTCGGGGAAGCGGAAAGACAAACGAGAAGCGCCGGAAGGATGCAACGTGGCCGGAGATACCGAACGTATCGAGCAGGACATCGCCAAGGCCCGTGAGGACCTCGCCAGCACGCTCGACGCGCTGGCCGAACGCACCAGCCCGCAGCGGCTCGCCGACGACGCCAAGTCCAAGGCCCTCGCCACGCTGCAGACGCCCGCGGTGAAGTACGCGATCGCCGGATTGGGTGCGCTGGTGGTGCTCATCGTCGTCCGTAAGGTCGCCGCCAGGTGATCCGGTGATCCCGCCGGTGGGGACAGGGACTCGTCCGCGCAGGCCCGTCGGGCGGCAGAAACCGCGCCGACCAGGCGATTTCACTTCTGCCGCGCGGGTCCTGTAAGGTTCCATCTCGCACCGGCAAGCGCCATTAGCTCAATTGGCAGAGCAGCTGACTCTTAATCAGCGGGTTCGGGGTTCGAGTCCCTGATGGCGCACAGAGTTTCAAGACGCCTCGCATTCAGCGGGGCGTCTTGTGTCATCTCAGAAGGTTTTCGGTCGCGCGCGGGTGCTTGATGAACAGCAGGTGAACGTCCGGCGTTTCGCGTGCGCAACACGCCACTCGAACGGATGACCGGCGAAGCGTTCGGTCCGATTTCTCGTACACTGGTCGGCGACATCGGGTTCGGAATGTCCGGTTCGGCGGTTCGGGGTTCAGATGTCAGGTTTCACAGGTTGCGGGGCAGCGTGACCGGCCGGTTCGGGGTCGGGACGCCGACAGGCGGGAGTGAGATGGGGATGGGCCGTACTCGGCGGATGCCGCTGATCATCAGCGGGGTGATGTTGGCGATCGTCGCGCTGGTGACGTCGTGCACGCAGGAAGCGTCGTACTCCGACAACGTCAGCAGTTCCAGTCTTTTCGACGACCTGCTCAAGCCGGGTCTCGAGATCACCGAGTGGGCCGAACGTCCCCTGAACGACAACGCCGTCGGCGTGCAGCCCGGCGCGCCCATCAAGGTGAAGACCAGTGAGGGCACCATCAGCCGGGTGCTGATCAAGAAGTCCGACGGCACTCCCGTCAAGGGCACCCTCGCGGACAACGACACGGTGTGGGTCAGCGACGAGGCCCTCGGCTACAACCGCACCTACACGCTGGAGACCGACGCGGTCGGCATCGGCGGAGCGGTCACCAAGAAGGTCACGTTCACGACCAGCAGCCCCAACAACCTGACGCAGGCGTACCTGACCCCGAGCCCCGGCGAGACCGTCGGCATCGGGCAGCCGGTCGCGGTCAAGTTCGACGAGCCGATCGCGGATCGCCGTGCGGCGCAGCGCGCCATCCGGATCACCACCGATCCTCCGGTGGAGGGCGCCTTCTACTGGATCAGTCCCAGCGAGGTCAGGTGGCGGCCGGCGGAGTACTGGAAGCCGGGCACCAAGGTGCGGGTCGCGGTCAACACCTATGGCATCGACCTCGGTGACGGACTGTTCGGCCAGGAGAACGTGCGTACCAACTTCACGGTGGGACGCTCGATGGTCATCACCGCCGATGACAACACCAAGCAGGTCGTCTTCGAGCGTGACGGCAAGGTCATCCGGAGCATGCCGACGTCGATGGGCAAGGCAGGCGACGAGACCGACAACGGCGTCTACCTGATCGCGGACAAGCACGACCACATCATCATGGACTCTTCGACCTACGGTGTGCCCGTCAACTCGTCGAACGGCTACCGCACCCCGGTCGACTACGCGACCCGGATGTCCTACAGCGGCATCTTCTTCCACTCCGCACCGTGGTCGGTGTGGGCGCAGGGCAACACCAACACGAGCCACGGCTGCCTGAACCTGAGCCCGGAGAACGCGCTGTGGGTCATGGAGAACACCCTGCGCGGCGACCCGGTGGTCGTGAAGAACACGACCGGCGGAACCCTGTCGGGCACCGACGGACTCGGTGACTGGAACATCCCGTGGTCGGTGTGGCGCAAGGGCAACGCCGACAACGCCTGACGCCAGACAGTTCCCGGACGCCACCGAACCCGCATCGCGGTCGGTGGCGTCCGTGCGTCGGGCGGAGGATCAGCGCAACGCGACGAGGAACGTACGGCTCGTGCCGGTGACGGGTCTCGTCGTCCCGCTCGCATCGCGTCGGTCCCCGAAGTAGCGGATGCGGTATTCACCCGACGCATCCGCCGGCGGACGCCAGGTGATGGTGATCCGCGACGTGTCCGGGCTGCCGGCCGGTCGCGCCCACCGGAACTCCGTGGACCAGTCGTTGTCGTCGGCGACCGTCGTCCACCCGTACCCGGTGCGCCGTTGCACCTCCAGGTAGGTCCGCCCGTGCCGGAAGTCGTTGTTGGGGTGGGCGCCGACGAACTGCACGGTCACCGTCGAGCCGGGGCGGTACCTGGCCTCGGGCTGGCGCAGGACGTCGCCGTAGCGGTGGCCCGGAATCGGACGGTCCGCGGGGACCGGTGGCACCAGATCGGGTTGCAGGCCCGACTTGTCGACCGGCGCGGGACCCCGGCCGATCCCGCGTCCGGATGCCATCGCCGCCGCGAGCGCGGCGAACTCCTGGAGATAAGCGGACAGCGTGTATCGGCCGTACTGGGTCTCCCCGCCCTCGTAGTGCTGCAGGTCGTATTCCTCGGGCGTGGTCACGTATTGGGTGTAGGCGTTGGAGAATCCCTGCACGAGAACGTTGTCGAGATCGATCCGCAGTTCGTCGGCGACCACCTGTCGAAGTCGCAGGCCTGCGACGACGGTGACCTCGGCGGGCACGCCGACGAGCACGATCTCGCCGATACGCATGAGCTGCAGCGGTACCACCGACGGGATCCAGCCGGAGGGCGGCAGCAGACCGAGCGGGAACGCGATCAGCTTGGGCGCCTGCATGTCTCGCATCCACGGCGCGATCGGCGGGACGCGATCGCCGCCGAGGGCGGTGACGAGAGGGTTGGTCATGCCCTCGACGAGGAAGGGGAGCGGTTGCTCGTAGTTGTCCTCGCTGCTCGTCGCCACCGCACCGGCACCCATCATCGCCGGAGTCGTGGAAGCCGGCCGGCCGTCGGGGGTGTAGGTGCCCGAGATCGTGACCGATGACATGTCGACGTACCGCACGATCGAGTCGACGCCGCCGCGCGTCATCGGGCGAGCGCTGTCGAAGGCCCGCCGTCCCGCGACGTACTGACGCTCACCGATGAGTTCGCAGTTGCGTCGGTTGTTCGAGGTCGGTCCGTTCGGATGAAACTGTGCCAAGGCGAGATTCGGCGTCATGTCACCGGAGTTGGTCTGGGGGAACGCGGCGACGAATCCTGGTTGTGCACGTTCCCACAGGTGGCTCGCATAACCCTTGTTGTCGCCGGCGATGAGGACGTTGCGGTCGGTGAGGGATGTGCCGTGGGTCGGGAACCAGGTGATGGCGCCGACATCCCGGCCGCCGGAACCGTCGTGCTGCCGTAGTCGCAGCACCGTGACCCGGGGGTCGATCGCGTTCGGGAAATGACGGGTGTCCGACGACGGATTCGCGTCGAAGGCCACCCGGGACCTGTTGCGGCTGGCGTCGTGCAGTTCCTCCCGGCCGAGGGTGAGGCTGCCGGGCGCGAGGTCGTCGTGCGCGCGCACGATCGCGGCGAACATGCCGTCGACCTCGGCGTCGTAGGAGTTCTTCTTGAACCCGAATGCGGCGAGGGAGTACGCGTAGTCCCACGACGTGCCGCCGCACGAGGCGTGGGTGTGCTGCGCGTTCAGGTTCACGTTCGATTCGGAGTAGAGAGACCCGAACCTGGTGCGCAGCTTGGCCATCAGGCCCATGTGATGCGATTGGAACAGACAGGCGAGGTCGGCGGTGAGGAAGACGACGCGTTCACCGGTGGCGCGGTCGACGATGATGTAGGCCCGCGCCCAGCAGCGCTGCAGGAGCCCGGCCGCGACCTGCTCGGGATTGGAGTAGCCCATCATGCCCTGGCCGGCGACCGAGCCGGTGACGTCGGCGATGCCGCAGCCGACGAGGTAGTTCGTCGAGCCCGGCGGCGAAGCGCCGCCGCGCCCGGAGGTGAGGGCGGTTCCGAGGCCCGCGGCGGTGGCGGTCGCCGCGGCACCGGCCATCACCTGTCTGCGTGTGAGTTCCACGAGGCGTCCTTCCGGGCGTCGGACGACACCGGCAGACGTGCGGTGTCATCGCGGCAGCACCCCGACGGTGCGACCGCGTGGGCTCCGATCAGGTCAGGTCGGCGGAGCGTCCGACCTCAGTCCTTGTCGCCGCCGCCAGGGATTCCGACGATGAACCCGATCCCGATGATGATGCACGAGATCAGCGCGACGGCAGGCATGACCCAGTAGGAAGGCATGGAGTGGACGTTACTGCGCACCACCCCGATGTGCCGGGCTTCGGAGACTTTTGAGGTCGAAGGTCCCGGAGGGTCGTCGACTGTCCGTGAATCGCCGTCCCGCCGGGAACCCCGTCAGTCGGCGTCGTCCGCGCGAGCGAACGCGCCGGAGTACTCGCTGACATCGATCTCCTCGGACACCACGGTCTTCTTGTCGTTGTAGACGTCGCGGTCGATCTCGTCGTCGGCGTTGGCCACGAGCATGGCGACGAAGGTGTCCCCGTTGACGTTGAGGAATGTCCGGAAGATGCCCGCGAACCAATCCACGGCGATGAGAATGCCCACGGCTTCGAGCGGGAGGTCGAGTGAGGTCGCGAGAAATGTTGCGATGACCGGGAATCCGCCGGGGACCGTGATCGTGCCCATGTTGAGCAGGATCGCGAGGCCCATTCCGAGCGCGATGTCGCCGACGGAGAGCTCGACGTTGCCTGCCTGGGCCAGGAACATGACGACGATCATGTAGTTGAGAACCGCGCCGTAGGAACCCATGGTGAGGCCGATCGAGAGCGTGAAGTTGGCGATCTTCTGACTCACGCCGATCTTCTCGACAGTGTTCTTGAGGACGGTGGGGAAGGTGACGGCCGAGCTCGTCGTGGTGATCGCGATGGTGGTCTGTTCCGCGAGTTTTCCCGGCAGCCGTGCCGGGTTGAGGCGGGTCCGGGCGGTGACGACCACGACGAACAGCACGAACAGGATCGCCACGCCGAGCGCCGTGGTGCCCAGGTACTTGACGGCGGTGGTCACCACCGAGAGCCCGACGTCGCCGGCGAGTGAGGCGAGAAGGCAGAACACACCGATGGGTGCGATGTACATGACCAGCCGGATCATCGTCAGGATGATCTGCTGGATCTGGTCGATGAACGTCAGGACGCGGTCGTCGCCGGACTTGGTGATCTGCATGCGCAGCGCGACGCCGAACAGCAACGCGAAGATGATGATCGGCACCATCGTGGCCGTGGACATCGCCTCGAACACGTTCTTGGACACGAAATTGAGGAGCGTGTCCTGCCATCCTGTTGTCTGACCGGCCTCGTCTTCGAGTGTCGGGTCGAGCTCGCCGTCGAATACCATCCCGGCGCCGGGTCTGATCAGCACACTCAGTCCCCATGCCAGTACCGCCGCCACGACCGAGAATCCGAGCATCCACTTGACGGTCCGAAAGGCGATGCGGCCCGTGCCCGCGCCCGACATCGACGCTGTTGCCACGATCACCGACGCGAGAACGAGCGGCACGATGGACATCTGGATCAGGCGGATGAACATGTCGCCGATGAACTTCAGGTTGGCGGCCCACTCACCGACGACCAACCCGAAGATCAAGCCGGCGATCGCACCGAACCCGATCTGCAACGCGGGATGCTTCAACGCCTTCACGGACTCTCCTCGGACGCAGGGTGCGGCCGACAGCCGCGTGTCACGGCCTCTCGCCGAATGTGGGCGAGACGCTAGTGCGACGTCGCTTCGACGGTGTGTCATCGGTTTTACGGCAGGGTTTCGTCGCACGTCGGCGGGCGGAAGAATGCGGCTCCTGATGGGAGTTCACCGATCGGACGGCGTCTCGTTCACGAGGCCGGACAGTGCGTCGGCGAGATAGTCGTCCTCGGCGACATTCCCGGGCAGCTCGAGCGCCCGACGGTACGCGTCGGCCGCGCCACGGTCGTCGCCCAGTTCGGAGAGCGTGAGTGCCCGGGCGATGTGGAAGGGCCGGAAGCGGTCGAGCTGCTTGTCCGACCGCAACCGATCGAGCATCTCGATGCCACGAGCCATACCGTAGGCGCGCCCGACGGCGACGGCGCGACCGACGCGCACCACGGGCCCGGGATCGTGTGCTTCCAGAAGCCGGTACAGGACCGCGATCTGTGTCCAGTCGGTCTCGGGGGCCGTGGGCGCTTCGGCGTGCACCGCGGCGATCGCGGCCTGGATCGTGTAGGGCCCGGCATCGGTCTGTGCCGCAGCGCTTTCGGCGAGTGTGATGCCCTCCACGGCGAGGTCCCGGTCCCACAGCTCGCGATCCTGGTCGCCCAGCGGAACGGGACGCCCGTCGGTGTCGAGTCGCGCCGGACGACGGGACTGGGTGAGCAGCAACAACGACAGCAGCCCGGTCGTCTCGGCGCGGGGGAGCAGCGAGCGCAGGGTTCGTGCGAGAGAGATCGCTTCGTCGGTGAGGTCGTCGCGTACGTGCGAGTCGCCGGCCGAGCGGGCGTAACCCTCGGAGAACATCAGATAGACCACCCGCAGGACCCCGCCGAGCCGGGCGGGGAGATCGTCCTCGTGCGGTGGGGTGAACGGAACACCCAGCGCGCCGATCCGCTTCTTGGCGCGCACGATTCGCTGTTGGGCCGTCGGGACCGGAATCAGCAGGGCGTGCGCGACCTCGGCGGTGGTCAGCCCGGCGACGAAACGCAGGGTGAGTGCGATCCGGTCCTCGGCGCGCAGCACGGGGTGGTGCACGCGAAGAACATCCCGAGTCGTTCGTCGGGCAGTTCCGGTGGCGGCGCATCTGCAGGGTCCGCGAAATCCGGATGCACCGGTACGCGTTCGGTGTCGGCGTGCAGCCGGGCGAGCTTCCCGGCGAGGACGGATTCGCGGCGTATCGCGTCGAGTGCCTTGCGTTTGGCCGTCGTCGTCAGCCACGCCTCGGGTGAGTCCGGTACCCCGGTTCGGGACCAGGTGGTCAGCGCCTGCGCGATCGCATCCTGCACGGCGTCCTCCGCGAGGTCGAGGTCGCCGAATCTCCTGGTGAGAGTGGCGAGTACACGCGCGCGGACGTCTCGGTCGACGGCGGACACCGCCCGGCGGGCCACGGATTCCGCGGACTCCGTGGTTGCCGGGCGGTGGGGAGGACTCGGCATCGATCAGTACGGTGCGAGCGGCCGGATCTCGACGTGACCGCCGGGCGCCGAGCCGGGGCTGCGTCGGGCCCACTCGATCGCCTCGTCGACGTTCGCGACGCCGATGACATAGACCCCGCCGACGAACTCCCGCACTTCCGCGAACGGCCCGGACGACGCCACCACCCGCTCGCCGCTGTCGTCGGTGTGCACGACCGCGCGCTCGTCCTCCAGAGCGAACGAATTGACCACGACGCCGGCCTTGGTGATCTCCTCGTCGAAGGCGAAGAACTCCTCGGGGCTCGCGCCCCCGTCCTCACCACACGCCGGATCGTTGACGTGTCCCATGAGCAGCAATGCGTACTTCATCGTTCCTCCAGTTCTCGGCCGCACTTCTCCGCCGATGTGGCTTCGGTGCCGAACCGGATCGGTCCGACACCATGGTGACGTACGGCGAGCACGGGTATCGACAGCAGGACGAAAGAAGTTCCGAGACGCGAAAAACCCCGCCTGCGGCTCGCAGGCGGGGTTTCGTCGGGGTGGATGACGGGACTCGAACCCGCGACAGCCAGGATCACAACCTGGTGCTCTACCAACTGAACTACATCCACCATCGGCGTCGGAAACCTGGGCATACGCGCCGGGCCTCAGAGCCATCAATACTCTAGCGGGTCGGTGCCGTAGAACTCCAATCGGTTACCGGACCAGCGTGTTCACGCGGGGCCGAGGTCCTTGACGATCTCGGCGAGGGCATCGGTGTCCGGGCCGGGAGCGGGTACGAACGCCGCCGCGCGGTAGTAGCGCAGCTCGCGGATCGACTCGCGGATGTCGGCGAGCGCCCGGTGCGCGAGGCCCTTCTCCGGCTGACCGAAGTAGACCTTCGGATACCAGCGTCGACACAGCTCCTTGATCGAGCTGACGTCGACCATGCGGTAGTGCAGGTAGGCGTCGAGTTCGGGCATGTCCCGGGTGATGAAACCGCGGTCGGTGGCGATCGAGTTGCCGGCAAGCGGCACCGCTCCGGCGGTGGTCACGTGCTCGCGGATGTAGTCCAGGACCAGCTTCTCGGCCTCGGCGAGGGTGACCGTGGACGCCCGCACCTCCTCGGTGAGACCCGACGCCGCGTGCATCTTGGTCACGACGTCCGGCATCGAGGCCAGGGCGGCATCGTCGGCGTGGATCACGACGTCCACACCGTCGCCGAGGATGTTGAGGTCGCTGTCGGTCACGAGGGCCGCGATCTCGATGAGTTTGTCCGACTCGAGTCGGAGTCCGGTCATCTCGCAGTCGATCCACACCAGTTTGTCCTGCACCCGACAACCTTAGCCAACCTCATCCGCAGATCCGCGGGAGATCGGCGCCCGCGGGCTATCGTGTGCTCGTGACCGAAGCCTCCAGTCCCGCCGAGGGTAGTCCAGCACAGGGCAGTCCAGCACAGAGTGTCGCCGCCGGATACGCGTTCACCACACCCACACTCGAACTGGGGGCGGTCTCGGTCTCGGGGCAGGTCGATCCCGAGGCCAAGGTGCGTATCCCGTTGTCGATGATGAACCGGCACGGACTCGTCGCCGGAGCGACCGGGACCGGGAAGACCAAGACGTTGCAGCTGATCGCCGAGCAATTGTCGAGCAACGGCGTGCCGGTCGTCATGGCCGACATCAAAGGCGACCTGTCCGGGCTCAGCCGGGCTGGTGCGAGCAACGACAAGATCGTCGACCGAGCCCAGCAGACCGGCGACGACTGGCAGCCCGCGGCACACCCGGTCGAGTTCGTCTCGCTGGGTTCGGAGGGGATCGGGGTGCCGATCCGCGCGACCATCACCTCGTTCGGGCCCATTCTGCTCAGCAAGGTGTTGGGGCTCAACGCGACTCAGGAATCGACGCTGGGCCTGATCTTCCACTGGGCGGCCAAGAAGGGCCTACCGCTTCTCGATCTCAAGGACCTGCGGTCGGTCATCGCATTCCTCACCGGCGACGAGGGTAAGGCCGAACTGAAAGGGATCGGCGGGGTGTCGCGACAGACCGCGGGCGTGATCCTGCGCGCGCTGACGAATCTCGAGGCCGACGGCGGTGACACGTTCTTCGGCGAACCCGAAGTCGATCCCGCCGACCTCATCCGGACGGCGGCCGATGGGCGCGGAATCATCACGCTGTTCGAGCTCGGCACGCAGGCGGCCCGACCCGCCCTGTTCTCCACCTTTCTCATGTGGATCCTGGCCGACCTCTTCGAGTTCCTGCCCGAGGTCGGCGACCTCGACAAACCCAAGCTCGTCTTCATCTTCGACGAGTCGCATCTGCTTTTCGACGACGCGTCGAAAGCGTTTGTGGACCAGGTCGTCCAGACGGTCAAACTGATCAGGTCGAAGGGCGTCGGCGTGTTCTTCTGCTCTCAGCTGCCGACCGACATCCCCAACGAGGTGCTCTCGCAGCTCGGTGCACGAGTCCAGCACGCGTTGCGCGCCTTCACCCCCGACGACCAGAAGGCGCTGCGCACGACGGTCAAGACTTATCCGGTGTCGGAGATCTACGACCTCGAGCAGGCGCTGACGTCCCTCGGCACGGGCGAGGCGATCGTGACGGTGCTGTCCGAGCGCGGCGCGCCGACACCGGTCGCCTGGACGGTGATCCGAGCGCCACGGTCGGCAATGGAGGCGATCGGCGCCGACGCGATCACGGGGGCCGCGAAATCCGGGCCGCTGTATGCGAAGTACGGCACGCCGGTCGATCGGGAGTCCGCCTACGAGATGCTCGCGGCGAACACCCTCGGACCTGGTGAGTCCGCCGACGCGCCGGCACCGGTTCCGGCACCACCGCCTGCGCCCGCCCCGACACCCGCACCGGGTCCCGCGCCGGAGGAACCAGGGCTGCTGACCGAGGTGCTCACGAGCAAGCCGATGCAGAGTTTCCTGCGATCGGCGGCGAGCGCGGCCGGGCGTGAGTTCAGCCGCGCGATCTTCGGCACGGGGCGTCGCCGGCGGCACTGACCGCCGTTATTCGGCGCTGAACTTGCGGTAGAACCCGCCGACGATCGGCGCCACCACTGCGCGTGGTGTGTATCCACCGGCGACCGACATCGCCTTCGACAGGCTGCCGGGTACTACGCGCATCTTGTTGTGCGCCAATGCATCCAGACTCATCTCGGCGACCTTGGCCGACGAGTGCCACAGAAAGTCCGGCACGACCTTGTCGACGATCGACGCCTCGTCGGGGGTGGGGGTGTGGGTACGTACCGGTCCGGGTGCGAGGAGGGTGACGTGGACGCCCTGCCCGGACACCTCACCGCGCAGCGACTCGCTGAAGCTGTTCACAAAAGCCTTCGACGCCGCGTACGTCGCATTGTTGGGGATCGGCATGTTCCCGGCCGCCGAGCCGACCATCAGGATGCCGCCCGAGCCGCGTTTCACCATCTGCGGCAGCACTGCCAGGGTGAGGTCGTGGACGGCGTTGACGTTCAACCGGACCTGCGCGCGTTCGTAGTCGGCGTCGAGGTCGGTGACCGGACCGAACGTCGCGATGCCCGCGTTGTTGCAGAGAATCGAGATGTCGCGACCAGCGAACTCGGCGGCCAGCACCTCTACCTTCGTCGGGTCGGACAGATCGACGGCACGGACCTCGACCGAGACCTCATGTGCCGTGCGCAGTTCGCCGGCGAGCTCTTCGAGAAGCTCACCGCGGCGGGCGACGAGGACCACCGAGTGGCCACGAGCGGCCAACGCGCGTGCGAGTTCCCGTCCGATCCCGGACGAGGCCCCGGTGACGACGGCGCGGGCGGTGGCGGAGGGCGGCGGTACCGGCATGTCGCAATGGTAGCCGCCGCCTCTCACGCCGAGGCCGACCGTCAGTCGATACCCGCGGCGACCTCGGTGCCCTGGCGGATCGCACGCTTGGCGTCGAGCTCGCCCGCGTAGTCGGCGCCGCCGATGACGTGCGTGGTGACACCGGCCAACGTCAACGGGTCGATGAGATCGCGTACCGATTCCTGGCCCGCACAGATCACCACGTTGTCGACCTCGAGGACGCGGGTGTCGGTGACGTTGCCCTCGTCGTCGCGGAAGCTCAGATGCAGTCCCTGGTCGTCGATCTTGTCGTATGTGGCGCCGCTGATCTGCTCGACACCCTTCATCTTCATCGTCGCGCGATGCACCCAGCCGGTGGTCTTGCCGAGCGACTTGCCCTGCTTACCGGCCTTGCGCTGGACCAGGTAGACCTGGCGCACCGGGGGGAGCGGCCGTGGCTTGGTGACGAAGCCGGGCTTCTCCGGGTCCTCGGTGACGCCCCATTCCTGTTCCCATTCCTTGAGGTTCAAGGTCGGCGACTCGTCGGTCGTGAGGAACTCACTCACGTCGAAACCGATTCCGCCGGCACCGATCACGGCCACACGTTTGCCGATCTCCCGATGCCCGAGCACCGCGTCGGCGTAGGACATCGCCATCGGGTGGTCGACGCCGGGGAAGCTCGGTATGCGCGGCACGACGCCGGTCGCGACGATCACGTCGTCGAACTTCTCGGCGATGATGGAGTCGGCGTCGGCGCGGGTGTTCAGCCGGACCTCGATGCCGAGCACCTCGATCTGGCGGGTGAAATAGCGGATCGTCTCCTTGAACTCCTCCTTGCCGGGAATCTTTGAGGCGATGGAGAATTGGCCGCCGATCGCGTCACCGCCCTCGAACAGGGTGACCTTGTGACCGCGTTGTGCGCCGGCGACGGCGGCCGACAGGCCGGCCGGGCCCGCGCCGATCACTGCCACGCGCTTGGCCTTTCGCGTCGGACCCAGGATGAGCGTGGTCTCGCGACCCGCGATCGGGTTCACCAGGCACGACACGTGTTTGCCGACGAAGGCATGGTCGAGGCAGGCCTGATTGCAGCCGATGCAGGTGTTGATCTCGTCGGACCGACCCTCGCGGGCCTTGTTCGCCAGGTGGGGATCGGCGAGGAACGGGCGGGCCATCTGGATGGCGTCGACGCGTCCGTTCGTGAGGATCTCCTCGCCGAGTTCGGGGGTGTTGATGCGGTTGGCCGCGATCAGCGGGATCGACACCTCGTCGCGGAGACGTTCGGTGAACTTCACGAATGCGCCGCGGGGCACCGAGGTCACGATCGTGGGGACCTGGGCCTCGTGCCAACCGATGTCGGTGTTGATCGCGTCGACGCCGTACTGCTCGGCCTTGCGCGCCATCAGCGCGACCTCGTCCCAGGTCTGTCCCTTGCGGATGAGGTCGGCGATCGACTGGCGCAGGATCACGGGGTAGTCGCGGGGCACCTGTCGGCGGATCTCCTTGATCACCTCGACCAGGAAACGCTGGCGGTTCTCGGTGTTGCCGCCCCATTTGTCGGTGCGATCGTTGGTGTGCGGGCAGAGGAACTGGTTGATGAGGTAGCCCTCGCCGCCCATGATCTCGATGGCGTCGTAGCCGGCTCTGCGGGCGAGCTTGGCGGACTGGCCGAACGACTTGATGACGTGGCGGATGATCGGCTCGGTCATTCGAAGGTGCTTGAACGGGTGGATCGGCGACGGATCGGTGCCGGGCGCGACCTTGAACGGGGTATAGCCGTAACGCCCGGCGTGGATCAGCTGCATGGCGATCTTGCCGCCCTCGTCGTGCACGGCTTTGGTCACGCGCTTGTGGCGGGTCATGTCGACGACGTTGGTCATCTTGCCGCCGGCGAACGCGAGCAGGCCGGTCCGGCTCGTGCCGAAACCGCCGGTGATGATCAGTCCCGCACCACCTTTGGCCCGCTCCGCGAAGTAGGCGGCCAGTTTGTCGGTGTCCCAGAACCGGTCTTCGAGGCCGGTGTGCATCGACCCCATGACCAATCGGTTCTCGATGGTCATGCCGCCGATCTGCAACGGCGTGAACAGGTGCGGATAGTGCTGGTTCGGTTGTGCCGTCGGGGCTGACATGGCGCGACCTTTCATCTCGGTGAACCTTGGTGGGCTGTGTAGTTGGGCTGCGGGCGTTGCGAACTCAGCTCTGGGACAGTTCGCGTTCGAGTCCGTGGATGACCTCGTCGCACCATTCGATGTATCCCTGCTCCTGCCGGATACCGCCACGGAGAACGAGGTACTGGTGCAGCTTGCGACCGGTGAGCGCGTCGGGATCGGGGTAGTAGTCGTCCTGGAAACCGGTGTAGAGCTTGAGCTGTGCGAGATGTTCATCGCGGTGCGCCTTCAGCTCACCGATGATCGCGGCGAGGTCACCGAATTCCGCGGCCCGTAGCTTCACCCCGATGTCGCTGCGAAGCGGTTGCAGCGGTGTCGGACTCATCGCCCAGTCGGCGAGAGCGTCACGGCCGGCGTCGGAGATCGTGTAGACCTTCTTGTCCGGGCGGCCGTCCTGGCTGACCGATTCGACGCTGACCAGGTCGTCGTCCAGGAGCTTCTTGAGCGTCCGGTAGATCTGCTGGTGAGTGGCCGACCAGAAGTAGCCGATGCTGCGATCGAACTGCTGACCGATCTCATAGCCCGTTCCTGGTCGCTCGGCCAGCGACACCAGAATCGCGTGTTCGAGCGCCATGAGAGCAAAATACCGTGCAACAACGCACTATGCAACGAGGTGTATATGAGTCGAGTTGCATATGCACGCCGTCTGGGCCGCGGGGGAGGCCCGACCCCGAAGTGAGGCGACGATGACCTCCGTGCCGCAGACTGTTCGGCATGGACGAACCGGAGACGAGGTCTCGGAATCTGCTGTCGTGGAAGCTGACCGACAACGTGGTGGTGGCACCGGAGGAACGGCTGACCTGGCCGCGCACGGTCAGCATCGGTCTGCAGCACGTGGTCGCCATGTTCGGCGCGACCTTCCTGGTACCAGTGCTGACCGGATTCCCGCCGTCGACGACCCTGTTCTTCTCCGGCGTCGGCACGATCCTGTTCCTGCTGATCACCCGCAACCGTCTGCCCAGCTACCTGGGTTCGAGCTTCGCCATCATCGCGCCGGTGACGGCCGCCGTCGCGTCCGACGGTGCGTCGTCGGCGCTGGGCGGGCTGGTGGCGGTCGGCGCGATGCTCGTGGTCATCGGACTCATCAGCCATTTCGCCGGCGTCCGATGGATCGAGACCCTGATGCCGCCGGTGGTGACCGGCGCGATCGTCGCTCTGATCGGTCTGAACCTCGCTCCGGCGGCCAAGAACAACTTCGTCGAGGACCCCGTTCTCGCAACCATCGTGCTGGTGTTGCTGGTCGCCTCCGCGGTCCTGTTCCGGGGCTTGCTCGGACGGCTCGCGATCTTCCTGAGCGTCGTGGTGGGATATGTCCTCGCGCTGGTCCTCGACCGGATCGACAGCGACAACGACTTCATCGACACCTCCGGTATCGGCGATGCGGCGTGGATCGGTCTGCCCGACTTCCAGACACCCACCTTCGATCTGGGTGTCCTGCCTCTCTTCCTCCCCGTGGTGCTGGTCCTCGTCGTGGAGAACATCGGCCACGTCAAGTCGGTGGCGATGATGACCGGCAAAGACTACGACGCCACCATGGGGCGCGCCTTGGCTGCGGACGGACTGGCCACGATGCTGGCCGGCAGTGGCGGCGGTTCGGCCACGACGACGTATGCCGAGAACATCGGCGTGATGTCGGCGACCAAGGTGTACTCGACCGCGGCCTACTGGGTGGCCGGCGGCGCCGCGATCCTGCTGGGGCTGTCGCCCAAGGTCGGCGCCGTGATCGCCGCGATTCCGCCCGGCGTGCTCGGCGGTGTCACGACCGCGCTCTACGGTCTGGTCGGCGTGATCGGCGTGCAGATCTGGGTGAGCAACAAGGTCGACTTCTCCAAGCCGATCAACCAGTTCACCGCCGCGATCCCGCTGATCATCGGCATCGCCGACTACACCTGGCAGGTCGGCGACCTCGTCTTCGCCGGAATCTCCCTGGGGTCGGTCGCGGCGCTGGTCATCTATCACTCCATGCGACTCATCGGTCGATGGCGGGGGACGGTCGACGTCGGCAGAAACGGGCAGTCACCACGGGAGACGTAACGGAATGTCGGGGACCGGGCCCGGCAGATCGATGTCGCCGTCGGCGCGATCGCTGAAGAGGTACAGCCACCACAGCGGAGCGGGCGCACCGAGAGGCGGCGGGAGTTCGGGGACGTCGGGCCGGCGCGGCACGTAGAGGTCGGGGTCTGCGCCGGTGATGACCTTCACCATGTTCTGGAAGGCCGTTGATTCCGGGTCGTTCCAGTAGGCGCCGTGCGTGACGAGACCCCCGTCGACCGTGCGCCCGTTTCCGTCGACTGTGCGCCCGTTTTCGTCGACTGGGCGGCCGGTTACGTCGACTGTGCCGGTGTCGAGCCTGATCACGCCGGGCGCGGTGTCGGGGTCGTGGCCGTGGGGGTTCCCGGGGAAAGACTGCACGTAGTGGATCGGGTCGCCGGGAAAGGTGAGCGAGTACCGCTCGACGCCCGCGGGGTGCGGGGTGGCGTAGATGCCGGTGCCCGCCGATGAGGCGTAGACGACCCGGTCGACGGACAGGCCGAGTTGTTCGGCCGAGCCCACGACCGATCCGCCGTAGCTGTGGCCGATGTAGGTGGTGGTCGCCGCGGGCGCGTGACGAGCGATCTCGGCGTCGAGTTCGGAACCGAACAACTCCAGACGGTGCGCCATCGCGGCGGCGAAGCTCGTGCGCGCCGCCGCGCGCAGGTCCGGCGGCAGGTCACCGTCGAGGTAGAGGAACACCGGGCCGCCCGTACGCGCCGCGAGTTCGGTTGCAGCTGTGCGGTTGCGACCGACCACGGTGTCGAGAGTGGTGCCGGTACCGGGGACATAGGTCGCGGTGTTGGTGGTGTCGGACCGCAGCGATCCGATCATCTCGACCATGCGGCCCCGAGGTGTGTTGACGAAGGTGATGAAGGTCCGCTCGACGAGTCCGTCGTCGCCGCGGCGGGATGCTTCAGCGCTCGGTTCGGGCAGGGGGTCGAGCAGCCCCCGCAGAGTCCGAGCTCGGAGTCCCTGTCCGCGGCCGGCCTCGACCTCGTCGGCGAGCGCGTTGCGGATGTTGATCTCGTTGGCCTGGGCACGGATCGCGAACGGGACACCTGGCAGGTTCCCGATGACATGCGGGTTCGCCTGCATCAGGCGGCGCACATCGGCTGGGCTCATCTGTTCCACGACGTCCCGGACCCGGGTCGGCGTCAGCGTCTCCAACAATCGGACCGCCGCGTCGGCATCGGATGCCGTACCGCCCGGCAGCCGGACATCGGGCTGACCGGTGCTCATCGACGCGAGATCGGCGGCGAAACCCTCGAGTCGTTCGCCATAGCGTTCGTCGAGGATGTCCACGGTGTCGAGGGCGTCGGAGACGGAACCCGCGAGAAGGGTGGCCTGTCCGGCGAGACCGGCGTCGGGGTGGGTGACGGTGCCGTCGTCGAAGACGGTGAAGCCCAGATTTTCTGCCCCTCGGACGACGCCCAGCGCGAAGTCGCGCGCGTGGTCGAGGTCGGCGCCGGCGTCGGTCGCCTCGTCGGCGACCATGTGCAGCACGTTGCGTATCTCGCCGGCATGATCGTGTTCCGCCCAGAGGACCTGATGCGCCGCATCATGCGTGTCACCCGACCACGACGACGCCGAGTCGAAGGCTCGGACCGCGGTACCGATGCCGGCGTCGAGGGACTCCGCGACACCGGACGCCGCAGAACCGGCGTCGGCGAACGACTGCGGACTCCACGCGCGCAACTGCGAGACGGTGGGCCGCATCAGCGGTCCTCGAGGTCGCGGAACCGCGCGCCCGAGCGGACGTCGGCGGCACTCGTCGACGCGTCGAACATCCGCAGCATTCTGCCCATCACGGTCAGGCGCTCGCCGACCGAGTCGACCGCCGAGCGCGCGGGGTGGGCGGTCGCGGACAGTGCCCGAGCGACCCGGCTCGACGGGCCGATGACCGCGCCGATGGCCTCGACATCAGCGGCGTGGATGGCGATCCCGGCAGACTGCCAGACGCGGGCGATCTCCTGGACCTCGGCGGGATCGACACCGAACAGCGAAGTCGCCGAGTCGGTTTGGTCACGTCGGCCCGCTGACAGCGGACCGGATGGCAGGGGCGGAAAACCGGAGAGTGGGCCGGGGAGCGTCATGATCCTCCAGGGGTCGCGACCCACCGATCTGTGGGGCAGGACTATGACGCACGGAGTGCCCTGAACGGTTCCCGTTCTGGGGGGGCTGGTTCGTAACGGAAGGTGCTCGCCTACATGGTCTCGGGCCACGCGTCGCCAGGTGGCCAAGGGTCCGGGAGTCCGAAGAAGTCGTCGGCCCTCATCAGTGCTGAGTCCACATTCAAAGTGCTTTCGGCGAGGGTTACCGTGTCTCCCGGCAGCCCAATCGCCTCGGGAAGCTCGTGGTCTGGATTCGGATGCCGCCAGAGGGTCGTCTCCGCTCGCTGAACGTGGTAAGGCATGAGCTGGTTAACCAGGAGAACGCCGGAGACGTTTCGATTGGTCCACTCGGGTGGTGTGCCGAAGAAGCCATCAGGCTGCCTGACTTCCTCGGTCACCGTCGAACCGTCAGGCGCCTCACCGATCTGGACGGCAATGTGTCCGTATAAAGCGTTGCTGCTATGCCAACGGTCCGTGTCGTGGCTGTAAGTGCCGACCGCGACGATGAAGGGCGCCCCTAGGTCTCCGTATTCTCGGTGCTTGGCCATGAGTGCCTTTTTGATTGCCGGTGCGTCATTGATGAAGTCGACACCGGTGTGCCCGTAGACACCAATCGCCCGGTCGTTCAGTTTCGTCCCTCTGGCTTCGGGCTTCTTCGGGATTGCCCGGAACGTAACCGCCCAGCCGTCGTGTTTCCAGCGGCGCGTGGGGGCTTCCTTTCCCACCCACGGGGCGTCAGGGTCGAGCTCTCCTAGCCAGCGCCGAAGGTCCTTACGAAGGCGTGCCGAGGCGGGCGGCGACTTCCCCTCGTCGAGCTCGACAAGCCACAGCAGAAAGTTGGGATCGTTCAACCGATTCACCGTGTCAAACAGTACAGCTCGCCGTTGCGCTGCCGCCTTGTCGGCAGGGGCCGAACCCGGCGCGATGGCCTCGACGAAAAACCGGAGATCGTCGCGCGCAGCCAGGAAGTCCGGTCGGCGATTGCTACCCGGTACCTCGGGATGGATCTCGACTGTGTATCCAGACCTAACAAGAATTTCGTGCAAATAGAGTTCAAGGAATGCGCTGCGGAATTGCTCGTTATCGCGCGACCGGAAGCGCTGCAGCAAGTCGTTATACTCCTGCTCGCCGGGAATTCGATCAAGCCATTCCTGCATAAGCGCACGAGGGTGCTCCCAATAGACACCCGCGACGCGGTTGAGGAACTCGAAGTCCGACTCTTGATGGGTCGCCGGCGTGGCGTCGGTTCGTTCTATGTCATCGAAGAGTGTTTGGCGTTGCCCTACCATGCGTGCCAGCGTGGCAGGTCCCGCCGACAACGGCCGGTAGAGGATGCAGACAAGCGACGTTCACCGCTTCCTGCGGTGCCCGGCCACGTGCAGCACCGGTTTGAGGTCGGCATTTGTCAAGCGACAGAACCGACCGGCGATTCAAGGACGCACGACCAGACGTCCCGGCCGAGCCAAGGGCGTAGACCGCTGTGCTCAATTCACCCTGGTGCCCCCGGCAGGACTCGAACCTGCGACCTAGGGATTAGAAGGCCCTTGCTCTATCCACCTGAGCTACGGAGGCTGACCGGCGCGCGCGTGACGAGCGACACGAGGCGTCGGGCAGAGAGAGTCTACGACACGGCCGCGGGTATGCCGTGCGCCACCGCGGGCCAGGTCGAATTGGGATCGCGTCAGTTGCCGGTCCTACAGTTGAGGGATGACCCGCACGTCGACGCCCGCCTCCGCGGAGCAGCATCGCGACGCGATGAACGAACCGCGCGGCGTCGTCACCGCGATCCTGTGGGCATCGGGTTGGCTCGCCGCGATCGTCGCTGTCGCCGTCACCGCGATCTCCGCGGCGTCGGCCCTCCGGCTGACCGGCGTGCCCGATCCCGGTCCGCTGACCACGTACGGGGCGCCGGCGCTCACTGCGGTCGGCGAGTTCGCCGCGGCGATCGCACTCGGCTCGGCCGTGTTCGCCGCGTTCTTCGTGCCGCCCCAGGCGAGCGGAGTCCTCGACGTCGGGGGATACCGCGCGATCCGGATCGGTGCGGCCAGCGCGCTGACGTGGTCGGTGTGTGCCCTCCTGCTCATGCCGCTGTCGGCCTCGGAGGTCAGTGGGGCGCCCCTGTCGGAGACGATCCGACCCGCCAACCTGCTCACCGCCTACAGCCAGGTCGCCGAGGTGCGCACGTGGTTCTGGACTGCGCTGTTCGCGCTGGTCGCGGCCATCATCGCGCGGATGACGCTGCACTGGGGTCCGACGATCGCGGTGATCGCGTTCTCCGTCTTCAGCCTGATGCCGTCGGCCCTGGCAGGCCACTCCTCGTCGGGTGGCAACCACGACGTCGCCACCAACAGCCTGATCCTGCACATCATCGGCGCGACGCTGTGGCTCGGCGGCCTCGCGGCGGTCGTCGTGTACGCCCTCGCCGATGGACACTGGCGTGCCCTGGCGGTCCGACGCTTCTCGCGCGTCGCGTTCTGGTGCATCCTCGTCGTCGGCGCCAGCGGTGTCGTCAACGCCCTGGTCCGGGTACCGCTGGGTGACCTGTTCACCGACACCTACGGCCGTCTCGTCGTGGCCAAGGTGGTGGCCCTCGTCGTGCTCGGCGGGCTCGGTGCCTGGCATCGCCGGGTGACCATCGCGCAGCTGGACTCCGACGAACGGCCCTCGCTGTTCGTCCGCTTCGGGCTCGTCGAACTCGCGGTGTTCGCCGCGACCTTCGGTCTCGCCGTGGGTCTGGGCCGGACGCCGCCGCCCGTCGTCGACACCGCGCAGATCTCCGCGACCGAGAACGCCATCGGGTACGACCTCGACGGTGCGCCGACGTTCGTCCGCCTCCTCACCGAGTGGCGCTTCGACCTGATCTTCGGGCTCGCGGCCATCGTGCTCGCCGTCGTGTATCTGCGCGGTGTGATCCGCCTGAGGCGACGCGGCGACGCCTGGCCGGTCGGACGTACCGTGGCGTGGGTCCTCGGGTGTCTGCTGCTGTTGCTGGCGACGTCGTCGGGCTTCGGCCGCTACGCCCCGGCGATGTTCAGCATCCACATGATCGCGCACATGCTGATGTCGATGATGGTGCCGGTACTGCTGGTGCTCGGCGGCCCGGTGACGCTCGCGCTGCGGGCACTGCCGCCGGCCGGCCGGGGCAATCCGCCGGGCCCGCGCGAATGGATCCAGCTGGGTGTGCACTCGGCGCCGTCCCGGATCCTGACCCACCCGCTGATCGCCGCGATCATGTTCGTCGGCAGCTTCTACGTCCTTTATCTGGGCGGTCTGTACGAGGCCGTGGTCCAGTATCACGCGGCGCACCTGCTGATGAACCTCCACTTCCTGCTCAGCGGCTACCTGTTCTACTGGCTGGTCATCGGCATCGACCCGGCGCCGCGTCAGGTGTCACCGGTGGCGAAGCTCGGCATCGTGATGGCCTCGATACCGTTCCACGCGTTCTTCGGCATCGCGCTCATGATGACGACCGCGGTCATCGCCGAGGCCTACTACCGTGGACTGAATCTCCCGTGGAACTACGACCTGTTCGACGACCAGCGCGTCGGTGGCGGAATCGCCTGGGCCGCAGGGGAGATCCCGCTGGTGGTGGTCCTGCTCGCGCTCTTCGTGCAGTGGCAGCGCAGCGACACCCGGCAGGCGCGACGCTACGACCGCAACGCGGAACGCGACCACGACGCCGACCTCGGTAGCTACAACGAGATGCTCAAGGAACTCAACAAGCGCGGTTGAGCGCCGACAGGCTCAGCCGGACCCGGTCGGCACCGCGCAGACCGACGACCCGGCTTGGATCAGGGCACTGATGTGCAGCGCATCGAAGTTGAAACCGTCTGCGGCCGCAGCGGATGCGGCGATCAGCGCCGGTGGGCACCGAAGACTCGTCACGAGTTCGCCCGCGGCCGCCAGTTCGTCGACGATGGCGACGTTGAACTTGTTGATCGCCGTCCGGACCGGGTCGAGATCCGGTGTCGCGGGCGGCGCCGTCTGACCGGGTAGCTGCCACCGGGCGAACAGCCCGCGCTGTACGGTCTTGCTCGCCTCGATCTGGTCGCGGAACACGCTGCGGACGTAGGCGGGGTCGAGGTCGCGATCGAGCGCCAACTGCGACACCGTGTCGAGGACCACCTGTTCGCGTGCCGGGTCGTCGATCGCCGCGCCGGATGCCCACTTCGTCGCGGCGACGGTGTCGGCGAGTGCGAGTCGGCCGGCGATCGCCTCGGTCAGACCCGTCAACGCAGTCTGTGTACTCGGGGCCGCGCCCGAGAGGGGCGGCGCAACCAGCATGATGGTCGCCGCGATCAGACCGACCAGGAACACTCGCATCCGCATTCCGCGAGTCTAGGGCGCCGAGCGCCGGGTGCACCGAGATCTGTGGGTAACCCGCCGAGTTCTCCACAGCCGCGCAAGCTCGACGTCTGACGGGGTCGTCGGGTGTGATGCTGATGCGGCCACACCTTCCCGTGGCCGACACCCGTAGGAGACGACCATGTTTGAGACGTACACGACCGTCATCGGAACCGTAGTGTCCGATCCCCGCCGGCGGCAGACGACCACCGGCGAGGATGTGATCTCCTTCCGCGTGGCGTGCACCTCGCGCCGCATCGACAAGAGCACCGGCGAGTGGAGCGACGGGCCGACGCTGTATCTCACGATCAGCTGCTGGCGACGCCTGCTCACCGGTGTCGGCCTGGCGATCGCCAAGGGGCGGCCGGTGATGGCGCACGGTCAGATCAAGACCAACGAGTACCCGTCGGCGGACGGGTCACGGCGCTCCGACCTCGAGATGACCGCGGTGGCCGTCGGACTCGACCTGAGTCGCTGTGTCGTCACCTATCGGGGCACACCCGCCCAGGGGCGCGGAGCCGATGCACCTGTCCCGGCGACCGCCCAAGCAACCCAGGAGTCGGCAGCGTGACCCGAGGGCACCGGGTGGTGACGCGAAAATGGTTCAGGCCGAACGGTTCCGGACCAGTCGCCAGTGGTTCTTGCCGTCGGCGCGGCGGTAGGCGAGTTCGTCGAGGACGTTGATCGCGATGGCCAGTCCTCGACCGCGTTCGGCGAAGTCGTCGGGCAGGCTGACCGCGTCGAGATCGACGCGCGCGGGGTTCCCGTCGTCGGAGTATCGGGCCTCGATCCGATCAGCTGTGACCTCGAGTTCGAGACGCAACGTGACGGTGGAGCCCTCACGGGCGTGTTCGACGATGTTCGCGCCGATCTCGGCGACCGCGAGTTCGAACTGCATGGCGTCCATGTCGTCGATGGGGCACTCGGCGAGGAGGTCGGCGAGCAGTGCGTGGATGTGGTCCATCGTCTCGAGGGAGGTGATCTCCTCGAGGGTGCGGGTCGCGGTGTTCTCGGTCATCGCGGGGTCCTCGATCTCTGGGTGAGCGGGTCGATACCCGTCAGGCCCCGTCGAATGCGGAATCGGCGGACGGGTGCACGCGGAGAACGCGATTGAGATTGGTCAACTCGAGCACGGTGACCACCTGCGGTGTGGGGGCGGCGATCCGCAGGTCGCCGCCGGCCTGGCGCGCCACCTTGAGACCGGAGACGAGCGCGCCCAGTCCCGACGAATCGATGAAGTCGGTGCCGGACAGGTCGACGACGATCCTCGACGATCCCGACCCGACCAACTCGTGCAACTGGTCTCGCAGTCGTGGGGCGGCAACCATGTTGAGCCGGCCCTCGGGTCGGATCACCACGGCACCCCCGTCGACGCTGCGGGTTGCGAAATTCGCCATCACTGCCTTTCCTCATCGGGACCGCGGTAACGCACCGCGATGATGACAACGCTCAGGATCACCAGGTCGAACAGTACCCAGAACAGGTTCACACCCACACCGAGAACGGAGATGGCGCCCCGGTACAGCTGCACGATGCCGATCACCGACGCCACCACGAGTACCGCCATCGCGATCAGCTGTGGCCGAACGATGTGCCACGGCAGCGCATCCTGCGACTGTTTGGTCTTCGGGGTCACCGCGAATCCGAGTGGACGGTTCATGTAGACGTTGCGGAATGCCGTGGTACAGGCCTTGATCCACACCGGGAACAGCGCGAGGCTGTACTGCTGACCGCGCCACGTCGGCGTGCCCCGGGCGACCACCAGGAACAGCAGTTGATTGACCACCAGGAACGGGATGAGCCGCAGGAAGAAGTCCCAGCTGTAGGCCTGCACGGGCAGGATGCCCAGCACCAGGTAGACCACCGGTGCCGCGATGTAGGCGATGGCCGCGAACCCGGCGAGATAACTCCACATGGTCGCCCAGTACATGAGCCGCTGGGTGATGGTGAGGCCCTTCTGGACCAGCGGGTTCTCCCGCAACATCACCTGGATCGTGCCCTGTGCCCACCGGAGCCGCTGTGTCACCATCGTTTTCAGGTCCTCGGGCGCCAGGCCGAAGGCGAGGTTCTCGTGATGGTATGCGGAGTTCCAGCCGAGGGCGTGCAGACGCATGCAGGTCGCCATGTCCTCGGTCACCGAGATGGTGGCGAGGGGCAGCATTGGCTGGGCCTCGTCGGATCTCCCGACGTCGACGGCCTCGACCATGGCGCGGATCGATTCGATGGCACCCAGCGGAGACCACTCGCGCTCGGCGAGGACCGCGAGCGCGTCGTAGTCGACGGCGCCGGCGCCCGGTTCCTGTTCGCTCAGCTCGGTGAGCGCCTCGATCGCCTCCAGATCGGCACGCATCGCCTCGACATCGGCGTCGGCGAGGCCGCGCGCCGCCTCGTCGACGCGGGCCTGGAACCGGTAGGTGATGTCGGCCAGCGGCTCCTTCTTCTTCAGCTGTGCGCGTGCGTCTTTGACCGCCGCGTCGACGGCATCGAGGGCGGCCGTGACGGTGGGGTTGTCGCGCCCCACCTGTTTGCGCGTCGACTTGAGCACCGACCGCGCGGTGCGCAGGGCTCGATCGATGCCGTCGGCGACGGCGGAGACGTACTGGGTGATGCCCAGCTGCATCAACGCCTCCCGGCGCAGCACCGCGTTGGACCCGCAGAAGAACGCGGCGTTCCAACCGTCCTTGCCCTGCTGGATCGGCCCGTAGAACAGCGGCGCCTGACTGCCGAGCGGGTCCGAGGGCGGGACGTTGACGAAGTACTGCGGCGTCTGGACGAGGGCCATCTTCTCGTCGTGGAAGTAACCGAGCGTCCGATCCAGGATCTGGGGTTCGGGGATCTGGTCGGCATCGAGGATGAGCAGGAACTCACCGTCGGTCTGCATCAGCGCGTTGTTGAGGTTGCCGGCCTTGGCATGGCGCGGCTTGTCCAACCAGTTCGACGACCGGGTGATGTACCCGATGCCCGCCCGCTCCGCCGCGTCGGCGATCTCGGCCCTGTCACCGTCGTCGAGGATCCATGTCGTGTGCGGATACGTGATCGCCTTCGCCGCGACAGCGGTCTTCATCACGAGATCCAGCGGCTCGTTGTAGGTGGTGATGAAGACGTCCACCGTGGCGCCCTCGGGTGGGGGAGGTGGTTCGGGGCGGTGCTGCAGCCGCCACATCGTCAGACCGAACAGCAACGAGTCGATCAGGCTGTACGTCTCGGCGACGACGAGCGGCACCGCGATCCACCACGCGTCCCAGTTCACCGAGGCCAGCCAGCGCCACACGATGTAGTTGAGTCCGAGGATCGCGGCGGCGACGATCAGCAGGCGCAACCATGGCGACGGCGCCGTCCGTGCGAGGGTGGCCTCCTCCACGCTCTCGCTCATCCGGTCTCGTCACGCCGGATGGCCACGACGGTCACGTCGTCGATCGGCGATCGCGAGGCCACGAGCTCGCTCACCATCGAGCACACCTCCGTAGGTGTGGCGGTGTCGTCGAAGAGCGCGCGCAGCGCCGCCTCGTCGCCGGACGGCAGCAGGTCCAGCAGACCGTCGGAGGTGATGATCAGCATGTCGCCCGGGCCCAGGTCGACCCGCGCGGTGTCCCAGGTCTCGTCGCGCAGGATGCCGATCGGCAATCCGCCGCCGTTCAATGACTCCACCTGACCGCCGACCCGGCGGACGACCGACAGGCCGTGTCCGGCGTCCACGTATTCGAGCCGGCCGTCGTCGGTGCTCAGCCGCGCGTGGAACGCGGTCGCGAACGTCTCGGTGCCGGCGAAGTCGTCGGCGAGCTGGTCGGCGACCGTGCCCACCACCTGTGCGAGGTCGGTGTCGGTCGCGTCCCGCGCGGCGGCACCGAGGGCACGGGATGCCGCGCGGATCGCCGACCGGACCGTCGCCGTGAGAATCGCCGCGCCGAGGCCCTTGCCCATCACGTCGGCGACGGTGAACACCAGGCCGCCGCTCCACGGGTAGTGGTCGTAGAAGTCTCCGCCGACGGCGAAGGCGGGCAGGCACATCGCCGCGATCGACCAGCCCGGGACGACGTCGAGGGGCGGCGGCAACAACTGGCGCTGCACGAGCGCGGCGCGTTCCAGGTCGTCGGTGTTGGTGATCTCCCGTTGTGCCCACGCGGCCATCTCGCGGAAGGCCGCGTGCTGGTCGGCGGTCAGCTCGCGCGGTCGGGTGTCGTAGAGGCAGAACGTCCCGACGGGGTGCCCGCCGGGGCCGTACAGCGGATACCCCGCGTAGAAGCGGATGCCGTCCTCGGCGGCGATCTGGGGGATTGCGGCGAAGGTCGGGACCTTCGAGAGGTCGGGGATGATGAGGGCCGGGTCCTCGGGGTGCTCGTAGGCGCGGGCCACGGTCACCTGGCAGACCGTCTGCTCGCGCGGCAGGTCCTGCAGGTCGATGCCGTCGGACGCCTTGAACCACTGTCGATCGCGGTCGAGCAGTGACACCGTCGACATCGGTACGCCGAACACGGCTTTCGCCATGCGGGTGATCTGCGCGAACCGGTCCTCCGGCGGCGAGTCGAGAACGTTCAGCTGCTGCATCGAGTGCAGGCGTGCCTCTTCGAGGTCGGCGTCGATGTGTGCGTCCATCACAGTCACCTGAGTCCTGCTTCCTCGAGTGCGCGCGCCATCGCCGCGCCCGCTGCTGCCGTGCTGCCCAAGTTCCAGTCCGCTTCCTTGTCGTGGTCGAACCAGACGAAGCCGGTGACGTCGTCGGCCTCGTCGAGGTAGGTCACCAGGTCCGCGATCCATTCGGCCTTGGAACCACCGGCTTCCGCCGATCCGACCTCTGTGACGAGTATCGGTTTCTCCGGCGACAAGTTACGAAGCTGGTCCAGCGAACCGGAGAACAGCTCCTCCGGCGGAGTCCATCGATGGCCGGGCACCGCTCCCCAGTTGTAACCGTCTATCCCCAGGACGTCGACGTACCCGTCTCCCGGATACCAGCGGGACAGGGGAGCGTCGTCGGCGAGGGGGACGTTCGGAGCCCATACCCACTTCACATTGCTCGCGTTCTTGGAGGCGAAGAGGTCGTGCACATGCCGCCACGCGGCGATGTAGAGCTCGGGGGGAGTCCCGCCCGCGGGACTCCACGGGTACCAGTCGCCGTTCGGTTCATGCGCGAACCGCAGGTAGACGACCTGGCCCCAGGCGCGGAGTTCGTCGGCCCAGCGGTACAGGTAGTCGTCGTGGGTCCCGGCGACGATGGAGGACATCGAGAACGCGCCCCGGTCGTAGTCGTCGCCACCGAGATGGCGCCACGGCTCCCAGGTGACCACCGGCTCGGCGCCCGCCGCGACCACCGCGTCGAGGGCGGCGATCGGGGGGATGGCGGTGAAGTCCTCGAAGAAGAGATTGACGGTCGGCCGTACCCCGACCAGCTCCGTGACCGCGGCGACCTCGGCCGGCCGGAGCGGGCCGCTCGGGGTGCTGACTCCGAACCGCAGGCAGTCCCCGGCCGGGCCGGACAGGGGTGAGATCGTCGTCGGACACTCTCGTGGCGGCGGGCCGCAGGCGATGACACCCATGGAGCCGACCATCACGCCCACAACCACGGACACGATCGTCCACCTGGGTACCCCACCCATCGACCGCTCCCATCTCCTCGACGCCGTGCACCGGCACGGCGTCCTCACCCCAGCCCCTCCCTCTTTCCCCACGACATTGTCCCGGCAAACCGTCTCACTTGCGCGCCGACCCGCGAAAGTCGGCGCACAGCGAACCGGTCGCAGCCCACCGGGCCGCCGCCCGGCAACCGGCGGCGACTAGGCTGGATTCATTGTGTGTGCGCTCTCAGCGCCCACCCCCCGCCTCCGCGGCTGACAATCACACGGCATCGAACAGGTCCTAAGGAGTTTTCACGTGGCTGAGTTCATCTACACGATGAAGAAGGTTCGCAAGGCACACGGCGACAAGGTCATCCTCGACGACGTCACCATGTCCTTCTACCCGGGCGCCAAGATCGGCGTCGTGGGACCCAACGGCGCCGGAAAGTCGTCGATCCTGAAGATCATGGCGGGTCTCGACCAGCCGTCGAACGGTGAGGCCTTCCTCGACCCCGACGCCACCGTCGGCATCCTGCTCCAGGAGCCGCCCCTCAACGAGGAGAAGACGGTCAAGGAGAACGTCGAAGAGGGGATGGGTGAGATCAAGGTCAAGCTCGACCGCTTCAACGAGATCGCCGAGCTGCTCGCCACCGACTACTCCGACGAGCTGATGGAGGAGATGGGCAAACTCCAGGAAGACCTGGACAACAACGACGCCTGGGACCTCGACTCGCAGCTCGAGCAGGCCATGGATGCCCTGCGCTGCCCGCCGGCCGACTCCCCGGTCACCCACCTCTCCGGTGGTGAGCGGCGCCGCGTCGCGCTGTGCAAGCTGCTGCTGCAGAAGCCCGACCTCCTGCTGCTCGACGAACCGACCAACCACCTCGACGCCGAGTCGGTGCTGTGGCTGGAGCAGTTCCTCGCGAGCTACCCGGGCGCCGTGCTGGCCGTGACCCACGACCGGTACTTCCTCGACCACGTCGCCCAGTGGATCTGTGAGGTCGACCGCGGCAAGCTGCACCCGTACGAGGGCAACTACTCGACCTACCTGGAGAAGAAGGCCGAGCGTCTCGAGGTCCAGGGCAAGAAGGACCAGAAGCTGCAGCGGCGCCTGAAGGAGGAGCTCGCGTGGGTTCGTTCGGGCTCCAAGGCCCGACAGACCAAGAACAAGGCGCGACTCTCCCGCTACGAGGAGATGGCCGCCGAGGCCGAGAAGACGCGGAAGCTCGACTTCGAGGAGATCCAGATCCCGACGCCGCCGCGTCTGGGCGACGTCGTCGTCGAGGTCTCCCACCTGGACAAGGGCTTCGAAGGCCGGGTTCTCATCAAGGATCTGTCCTTCACCCTGCCGCGCAATGGCATCGTCGGTGTGATCGGACCCAACGGCGTCGGCAAGACGACGCTGTTCAAGACCATCGTCGGGCTCGAGCAGCCCGATTCGGGCACCGTGAAGGTCGGCGAGACGGTCAAGCTGAGTTACGTCGACCAGAGTCGCGCCAACATCGACCCGAAGAAGAACGTCTGGGAGGTCGTCTCGGACGGACTCGACTACATCGAGGTCGGCCAGAACGAGATGCCCTCGCGGGCCTACGTCAGTGCCTTCGGTTTCAAGGGGCCGGACCAGCAGAAGAAGGCCGAGGTCCTCTCCGGCGGTGAGCGCAACCGCCTGAATCTCGCGCTCACCCTGAAAGAGGGCGGCAACCTGATCCTGCTCGACGAGCCGACCAACGACCTGGACGTCGAGACCCTCGGTTCCCTGGAGAACGCGCTCGAGAACTTCCCCGGCTGCGCCGTGGTCATCAGCCACGACCGCTGGTTCCTCGACCGGACCTGTACCCACATCCTGGCGTGGGAGGGCAACGTCGAAGAAGGCAAGTGGTTCTGGTTCGAGGGCAACTTCGAGGCCTATGAAGCGAACAAGGTCGATCGCCTCGGCGCCGATGCCGCCCGCCCCCATCGGGTCACCCACCGCAAACTGACTCGCGATTAATCCCGGCCCCGTCCGGCACGGGTGACTAGCATCGGCAGATGTGACCTCACTCGTGCCGGACGCGGTGAACCACTACTTCAGGTCGCGGACCGACGGGTCGGCCGGCGGGGCGGCTGCGGACCAGGTGGTCAGACACCTCGACGCCGCGCGGGTCCGTCGCCGGGGGCAGGCGCTCGTCGAGGTGACCGCGGGTGAGGGCGGGACGGTCGAGATCCTCGTCGTCAACGACGACATGCCGATGCTCGTCGAGGCCGTTCTCGCCACCGTCGAGGCACACGATCTCACCGTCGACCACATGGATCATCCCGTGATGCCGGTACGACGCGATCCCGACGGCACGCTCGTCGCCGTGGACACCGGCGAGACGACGTTCGAGTCGTGGATCGTCGTCAACGGTCTCGCACGACACCCCGGAATCGACCCGGAACCGCTGCGAGACGACCTGCGAGAGGTCGTCTCGCGGGTCATCGACGTCGATGCCGATGCGTCGGAGATGCGCTCCCGCATGATCGAGTGTGCCGCCGGGTTGGCCGATGCGTCGCTGCGCCGGACCGGGGCCGCCGACGCGGATCGCGGTGAGTACGCCGCGCTTCTCGAATGGTTCGCGGGCAACCACTTCCATCCGCTGGGCTATTCGCGGGTGGGGGTGGACGGGTCCGCCGACGACACCGAACGTCTCGGCGTGTGGCGAACCGACTCCATCGACCGTGACTTCCCGCCGGTGACCGACCAGCCGCTGGTACCCAGGGTCAGCCGGGTGTTCGTTGCGACCGGCATCCAGCGTACGAATTTCCCTGTGCTCCTCCAGGTTCCGACGTTCGACTCGAGCGGCGAACACATCGGTGAGCAGCGGTTCCTGGGCACGCTCACCTCGGCGGGCAACCATCAGGCGGTCCTCGACGTCCCGGTGCTGCGGGGCAAGGTGCACGCCGTCCTCGCGCAGGCGGGCGTCGAGGAGGACTCCTACGCCGGGCAGTCGATGATCGAGCTGTTGCAGAACTATCCGCTGGTGGAGATGTTCTCGTCCACCGAGGACGAACTCGAGCGCCGCGTCACCGAGATGCTCGACGCGGTGGCGACCCGGTCCCTGCGGCTGTTCGTGCGCACCAACTTCGACGGACGCACCGCGGTCGCGCTCATCTATCTGCCCCGTGACCGCTACAACACCCACAGCCGGTTGGCCCTCGAACGCGCGCTGGTCGCCGAAGTGGGCGGGACCGCACTGGAATACACGGCGCGGGTCAGCGAGATGCCGTTGGCGTTGCTGCAGGTGCTTGTCTGCATCGACCCGGCGACCGCGGCCGAACTCGGTTCCCTGGACACCGGATCGCCGACGCACGCACGGATGCAGGCCGCGCTGGTCGCCGCGATCCGCGGCTGGGACGAACGGGTCCGTGAACTGGCCGTCGCCGACGAGATCCCGGGACTCGACGGCGGCCCGGATGTGCTGCTGCGCCACCTGTCCTCGTTGTCGGAGGACTACAAGGAACTCCGCGAACCGCGAGCCGCGCTCGCCGACCTCATCCGCGTCGTGGGCCTGCAACCGGGCGAGATCGACGTCACCCTCGACGCGGCCGAGGGTGACGGACAGCAGGACCGGTGGACCTTCACGCTCTACCTCTGCGGAGCGTCGGCAACACTCACCGACGTCCTCCCGGTGCTGCACAGCCTCGGGCTCGACGTACTGGAGGAGCATCCCTACGAGATCCACCGTCTCGATGAAACGGTGTGCTGGGCATACGAATTCAGCGTGCAACTCGCCGCCGGGATGACCGTGGACCTCGACCATTCGGACGATCTCGCGCAACGGTTCACCGAGGCGTTCCGGCGCATCTGGCTCGCCGGCGCGGACGTCGACGCCTACAACGAACTCGTCATCCGGGCAGGCCTGGACTGGCGGTCGGCGGCGATGCTGCGGGCCTACGGGCAGTACCTGCGCCAGTGCGGGTTCTCCTACAGCCCGGCTCACGTCGCCAGTGTCCTCGGTCGGCATCTCGCCATCACCCGCGGACTCGTCGACCTGTTCGTGGCGTCATTCGACCCCGACACCGCCGACGAGGAACGTCGGGAGCAGGTGCGAGACAAGCTCGACGAGGAGATCGGACTCGTGCTGAATCTCGACGCCGACCGCATCGTCTCCGCGTTCGCCGCAGTCCTCACCGCGACCGACCGCACGAACTACTTCGTCGGCGGCCGGTCCGCGGGCACCGACCACAGTCCGGTCATCTCGTTCAAGCTCCGCCCGCGCGACATCCCGCAGACCCCGAAACCCCGTCCGCTGCATGAGATCTTCGTGTACTCACCTCGCGTGGAGGGGGTGCACCTCCGATTCGGCTCGGTCGCTCGTGGTGGTCTGCGCTGGTCCGACCGGCGGGAGGACTTCCGAACCGAGATCCTCGGACTGGCGAAGGCGCAGGCGGTGAAGAACGCGGTGATCGTGCCGCTGGGCGCCAAGGGCGGTTTCGTCGTCAAGCGACCGCCGCCGCCCTCCGGTGACGCCGCGAAGGACCGGGAGGCGCAGCGGGACGAGGGGATCGCGTGCTACCGGCAGTTCATCGCCGGCCTGCTCGACGTCACCGACAACATCGACCTCACGACCGGAGAGGTGATCCCCGCCCGCGGTGTCGTCCGCCTCGATTCCGACGACACCTACCTGGTGGTCGCGGCCGACAAGGGGACCGCCTCGTTCTCCGACATCGCCAACGAGGTGTCGAAGTCGTACGGGTTCTGGCTCGGCGACGCCTTCGCCTCCGGTGGATCGGCCGGCTACGACCACAAGGCCATGGGCATCACCGCCCGCGGGGCCTGGGAGTCGGTCAAGCGTCACTTCCGCGAAATGGGCACCGACACCCAGTCGGAGGACTTCACCGTCGTCGGGATCGGCGACATGAGCGGCGACGTGTTCGGGAACGGCATGTTGCTGAGCGAGCACATCCGGCTCGTCGCCGCCTTCGACCACCGGCACATCTTCGTCGACCCTGATCCGCAGGCGGCGACGTCGTTCGCGGAACGCTCACGACTGTTCGGACTGGCGCGCTCCTCGTGGGCCGACTACGACCCGGAGCTGATCAGCGACGGAGGCGGGGTGTGGGAGCGTGACCGGAAGTCGATCCCGATCAGCGCGCAGATGGCCGAGACGCTGGGCATCGACGACGGCGTCGACGAACTCTCGCCTCCCGAGTTGATCCGCGCGATCCTTCTCGCCCCGGTGGACCTGTTGTGGAACGGCGGGATCGGCACCTATGTCAAGGCCTCGACCGAGTCGCACGGGAGCGTCGGCGACAAGTCCAACGACCCGATTCGCGTCGACGGAAACGAGGTGCGGGCCAAGGTGATCGGCGAAGGCGGCAATCTCGGGGTCACCGAGCGGGGACGGATCGAGTTCGACCTCGCCGGAGGTCGGATCAACACCGACGCCCTGGACAACTCGGCCGGTGTCGACTGTTCCGACCACGAGGTCAACATCAAGATCCTGCTCGACTCGGCGGTCTCCGCGGGCGAGCTCGACCCCGACGATCGGGATCCGCTGCTGGAGTCGATGACCGACGAGGTCGCCGAACTCGTTCTCGCCGACAACATCTCGCAGAACTCCGAACTCGGGTTCTGCCGGTCCTTCGAGCTGACACGCGTGGAGGTCCACGCCCGGATGCTCGAACACCTCGCGGCCAAGCGGGGCGTCGACCTCCGGCTGGAAGCACTGCCCGAACCGCGCGAGCTGCGCAGGCGAGTCGACGGCGAGCTGCACCGTGGTCTCACCTCGCCCGAGTTCGCCACGTTGATGGCGCACGTCAAGCTCGAGTCCAAATCCGACCTGCTGGCCACCGACCTGCCCGACAACGACGTGTTCGCGCCCCGCATCGCGCGCTACTTCCCGGACGCGGTGCGTGCGAGATACCCCGACGCGATCAGCGGGCATCGGCTCCGCCGCCAGATCGTGGCGACGACGCTGGTCAACGACGTGATCGACCACGCGGGCATGACCCATCTGTTCCGGTTGAGCGAGGGGAGCAGCTGCACCACCGAAGAGGGGGTGCGCGCGTACGTGGTGTCCAACAAGGTCTTCGGCATGAACGAGGTCTTCGAGGGCATCCGGCACGCGCCCGCGCCGGTCGAGGCCGTCGACGAGATGATGCTCTACGCGCGCCGACTGCTGTTCCGGGCCTCGCGGTGGTTGCTCGCCTTCCGGCCGCAGCCCCTGGCGATGGCCGCCGAGATCACCCGGTACGGCGAACGGGTGGCGGCGTTGTCGGCGGTCGCCGGCGACTGGTACGGACCGAGTTCGCGACGCGACGTCGCCGAGCGCGCCCAGACCTACGTCGATCACGGTGTGCCCGACGATCTCGCGCACACCGTCGCGGCGAGCCTGCACCGGTTCTGCCTGCTCGACATCATCGATGCCGCCGAGATCGCCGACCGCGACGACAACGAGGTCGGCGAGCTGTACTTCGCGGTGATGGAACACTTCGGGCTCGAACAGCTGCTGACGGCCGTGTCGGGACTCGACTACGGCGACCGGTGGCACGCGCTGGCGCGACTGGCCGTGCGCGACGACATGCACGGTGCGCTGCGGGCGCTGACCCTGAAGATCCTCGAGGTCAGCGAACCCGAGGAGAGCACGGCCGAGAAGATCGCCGAGTGGGAGTCCTCGCACTCCAACCGGCTGAGCCGGGTGCGCAGCGTGCTCCGTGAGATCGAGGAGACCGGGACGACGAGCCTGGCCACCCTGTCGGTGGCGGCGAGGCAGCTGCGCAGCGTGATCCGCTGACGGCGGTGCCGTCGTCGACTCCACCCGTCCGATCCGCCCCTGCCCGTTTTCCGGTCGTCGGGTGTCGTGTCGGCATAGCCTGGGCCCATGACCCGAACCGCACCGCGCATCTGCCCGCTCTGCGAGGCCACCTGCGGGTTGACACTCAGCATCGACCGGGACCGCACGACCGGCCGCGAGATCGTCGTCGCGGCACGCGGTGACGCCGAGGACGTGTTCAGCGCCGGCTACCTCTGTCCGAAGGGCGCGAGTTTCGCGCAGCTCGACAACGATCCCGATCGCCTCGACCGGCCGCTCGTCCGGCGTGACGGCCGGCTCGTCGAAACCGATTGGGACACAGCGCTCGCGGCCGCCGTCGAGGGGCTCGCCGAGGTGATCTCGACCTCCGGCGGCGAGTCCATCGGCTTCTACCTGGGCAATCCGTCGGCGCACACCGTCGCCGGCACGATGTACGCGCCGTTGCTCATCCGGGCCCTCGGCACCCGCAACGTGTTCAGCGCCAGCACGCTCGACCAGATGCCGAAGCAGGCGGCCACCGGTTATCTGGTCGGACATGCGGGGACCTTCGCCGTCCCGGATCTCGATCGCACGGACCACCTCGTGATCATCGGAGCCAATCCGGTGGTCTCCAACGGCAGCGTCACCACGGCCGCGGACTTCCCCGGGAAACTCACCGCACTGCGTCGGCGAGGCGGGCGCCTCACCGTCATCGACCCGGCACGCACCCGGACGGCCAAGCTCGCCGACACCCACCTCGCGCCGCGGCCCGGTACCGACGCGGCCCTGCTGGCCGCGGTCGTGCAGTGCCTGTTCGACGAGGAACTCGTCGCCGACGATCTCGGTGGGATAGCCGCACATGTCACCGGGGTCGACGCGCTACGCCGAGAGCTGGACCCGTTCACGCCCGAACGCGTCGCGCCGTTCTGTGGTGTCGCGGCAGCCGACATCCGGGCGCTCGCGCGATCGATCGCCGCATCCCCCTCGGCGGCCGTCTACGGCCGAATGGGCACCACGACAGTACAATTCGGCACACTGGGCAGCTGGTTGATCGATGTGGTCAACATCCTCACCGGCAACTTCGACCGGCCCGGGGGAGTGATGTTCCCGCTCGCTCCGACGGCGCCGTCGCCGCGCCCGGCCCGCGCCGGACGCGGATTCCGCACCGGGCGCTGGCGCAGCCGGGTGTCCGGCCACGCCGAGGTCGGCGGCGAGCTGCCGGCCGTCGCGATGGCCGAGGAATTCGAGACACCCGGCGACGGACAGCTGCGCGCCCTGGTCACGGTGTCGGGGAACCCGGTGCTGTCGGCACCCAACGGCGGACGACTGGGGCGCGCACTCGACGACGCGCAATTCGTGGTCTGCGTCGACCCGTACCTGAACGAGACGACACGGCACGCGCACGTGCTGCTGCCGCCCCCGCGTCCGTCGCAGAGTCCGCACTTCGACGCCATCCTGAACAACCTGGCGGTCCGGGCCACCGCTCGCTATTCACCGCCGGTACTGCCACTACCACCGGGCCGTCCCGACGAGATCGAGATCGTCTCCCGGCTGATCCTGGGACTGTCCGGCGCCGGGGTCGACGCCGACCCCGGGCTCGTCGACGAACAGGTCATCGCGGCGACTCTGGCCAAGGAGGTCACCGACCCGCATTCGCCGGTCGCGGGTCGCGAGGTCGACTCACTCGTCGCGATGCTGCCCGACGCACCGGGACACCAGCGCCGTCTGGACATGCTGCTGCGGGTCGGCGCGTACGGCGACGCCTTCGGCGAGCGGGACGGACTGACGTTCGCGGATGTGCTCGCCGCGCCTCACGGAATCGACCTGGGGCCGATGCGACCGCGGCTGCCCGGGGTGCTCCGCACGGCGTCGGGCAAGGTCGAACTCGTTCCCGATCCGCTCATCGGCGACCTCGCGCGTCTGTGGGCCGCCGTGGTCGCCGACGACCCGGCTCCCGTCGGTGACGGCAACCTGCTGCTGGTCGGCCGCCGTCATCTGCGGTCCAACAACAGCTGGATGCACAATCTGCCTGCGCTCACCGGCGGCACCAATCGCTGCACACTCCTGATGCACCCCGACGACGCCGACCGGCTCGGGATCTCCGACACCGCCAAGATCCGCGGCGCGGGCGGGTCGCTGACCGTTCCCGTCGAGATCACCACCGACATCCGGCCGGGCGTCGCCTCCCTGCCGCACGGCTGGGGCCACGATGTCGAGGGCACCCGGCTGGGCGTCGCCGCCACCGAGCCGGGGGTGAACGTGAACGAGCTGAACGACGGCGCGTTGCTGGATCCGCTGTCGGGAACCGTCGTCCTCAACGGTCTTCCGGTGGAGATCGCGCCTGCCTGACCTGGCCGAGGGGTGCGTAGGGTTGGACCGAGGCCGCCGCGAGGGCCGGCTTCGACGACACCGACCTGACAGGGGATGACGCACGTGCTCAACGAGGACGCCGGGACCACGACCGCCGATGGGTACCTGGTCAGGGTGCCGGTGCGGTGGTCGGACATGGATGTCTATGCGCACATCAACCATGCCCGGATGGTGACGCTACTCGAAGAGGCGCGCATCCCATGGCTGTTCTACGACGGCCGGCCCACCGCACCCCTGCGCGACGGCTGTCTCGTCGCCGACCTGCATGTGAGATATCAAGCGCAACTGCGTCATTCCGAGGGGCCGATCGAGGTCACCATGTATGTGGAGCGGTTGCGTGCCGTCGATTTCACCGTCGGCTACGAGGTCCGGGCCGCGGGCGCCGACCCGGCGTCGAAGCCGGCCGTCGTCGCCAGCACCCAGCTCGTCGCGTTCGACGTCGCCGCGCAGCGTATCGCCCGGCTCACGCCGGAACAGAAGGAGTACCTCGCCGGATTCCGCCGTGTGACAGGGGAACCCGCCACGCGAGCCGACCGACCCAGCTGATGGAGCGGTTCATCGAGATCGCCTCGTCCGACCGATCCAACGCTCTCGCGTTTCTCGCGCATGCGGTGCGACTCGACGAGACCGCGGTCGTGCGGGTGGTCGCGCGTTCGGATGGTCTGGTCGCATTGTGGGCGCACACCGGATTCGACGTGCTGGCCACGCGTTCGGTGACCGGCCGGGTCGCGCCGGTCGACATCGTGTGTGACGCCTCGACGTTGCGATCGGCCGTCGAGGCCGCCGTCCCCGGGGGCGCCGTCGATCCCGGCTTCTCGCTCGACAGTGCCTGGCGCGGTGCGCTACCCGCCGCCGTCGGTTTCCGGCACATCGACGACGTCCCCGCGCGCAGCGTCGTCGAACTGTCCCGCGAGGGCGCACGGGTCGCCCGTGAGGAGGGCAGTGGGCACGGTCCCGCAACGGGTCTGCTCGATCAGGACGTCCTGGAGGTGACATCCGAGGAAGGTGCCCTGCGGGCGGCGGTGAGCATGAGGTCGGTCTTCGCCCTCACCGGTATGGGGTTCATCCGCGACGCGGCCGGACGGGCGGTCACCGAGACCTCTGACACCGGAGCGATCGCCGCCGACGAGCCGGTTCGAATCCGGATGTCCGCGGCGTGGATTCGGATCGACGCCCGCTTCGGGTCGGTGTACCAGCGTCGCCACCGCGATCTCGCGGTGACGGTCCTGAACTAGCCCGGCAGGTGGGCGGTCACACCAGCCAGGCCGCCGCGTCCGGCGCGAGCAGGCCGTCGACGAGAGGCGAACTGACGAGCAGCAATTCGCCGGGCGGGAGGGGTACCGGTACCTCGCCGGCGTTCAGTGCGCAGATCAGCTGCCCCTCGGAACGACGGAACGCCAGGCATCCTTCGGGAGCGCCGTACCACTCGATGTGCTCGCCGGCGAACTCCGGACGGGACACACGCAGGTCGATGGCGGCACGGTAGAGCGACAGCATCGATCCCACGTCCTCGAGCTGGGCTTCGACGGTGAGCGCCTGCCACGAGGTCGGGATCGGCAACCAGGTCTCGTTCGACGCGCTGAATCCGAACGGTGGCTCGGTTCCCTCCCAGGGGATCGGCACGCGGCACCCGTCCCGGCCGCGTTCGGTGTGCCCGGAACGCTCCCACACCGGGTCCTGCAGCGCGTCGTCCGGCAGGTCGTCGACGTTGGGCAGTCCCAGTTCGGACCCGTTGTAGAGGAATATGGTTCCGGGCAAAGCCATTTCGACGACGAGCATCGCGCGTGCGCGCCGTGTGCCGCGCTCGAGGTCGAGTGCGCCGGTATCCGGATCGACCACCGCGTAGCGGGTGACCTCGCGGGCGACGTCGTGGTTGGAGAGCGTCCACGTGGGTGTGCCCGACACCGACAGCACCGCGTCGATCGAGTTCTCGATCGCCTCGCGGATCGCGCCGGATTCGAACGGCGCCTTGGCGAGCCGGAAGTTGAAACCGAGGTGCAGTTCGTCGGGCCGCAGGTACTCGGCGAAACGCTCGTTGTCGCTGACCCAGATCTCACCGACGTTGGCCGCACCGGGGTACTCGTCGAGGACCTTGCGGATCTTGCGGTGGATCTCGTGCACCGCATAGTTGTTGAAACGCGGATCGTCGTCGGAGTTCTGCAGGAGTTTGGTCGCCGACAGGTCCATGTCGGGCAGGTCGGCGGGTTTGGCCATCCCGTGCGCGACGTCGATGCGGAAACCGTCGACACCCCGATCGAGCCAGAAGCGCAGTGTCTTCTCCAGATCGGCGAAGACGTCGGGGTTCTCCCAGTTCAGATCCGGCTGTTCCTTCGCGAAGATATGGAGGTACCACTGGCCGGGCGAGCCGTCGGCCTCGGTCACGCGTGTCCAGGCGGGTCCGCCGAAGATGCTGTGCCAGTTGTTCGGCGGCTCGTCGCCGTTGTCGCCGCGGCCGTCCCGGAAGATGTACCGCTCCCGTTCGGGGCTGCCGGGGGCCGCCTCGAGTGCAGCTCGGAACCACTCGTGCTGGTCGCTCGTGTGGTTGGGGACGAGGTCCATCGTGACGCGGATGTCGCGCTCGTGGGCCTCGGCGATGAGGTCGTCGAACACATCGAGATCGCCGAAGAGGGGATCGATGTCGCGGGGGTCGGCGACGTCGTAACCGTGATCGGCCATGGGGGAGGCCATGATCGGACTCAGCCAGATGGCATCGATTCCGAGGAGTTCGAGGTAACCGAGTTTGTCGATGACCCCGGCGAGGTCGCCGATCCCGTCGCCGTCGAGATCGGAGAAGGAGCGCGGGTAGATCTGGTAGAACACCGCGGACTTCCACCACGAGGTGTCGGACGGATCCAGCTGCGGGACAACGGGCGGTGTGACCGGTGTGTCAGCGGCCACGACAGCCGCCTCGGTGACCGACTCATCCGGGGTCGGCTCGTCGAGCGCATCGACATCGGACTCGATCGCGCCGTCGTCGTACGGCGCGTCCTCGGGCTGGCCCACGTCAGATGACTCGGCGGGGACAACATCTGGTGTCTCGTCGCTCACCGTGGTCATTGTGCCCTACCTGAGTTTTCTCGGAGAAATCCAGGTCAGTCGGCGAGTCGGGCGGCGTGTCGGGAGGGAAACCGCTCTCAGATGGGCGAATTCATCATCGATTGCGCCGCCATCTCCATGTAGTCGATCAACGCTCGGCGGTGCGGGGCGTCGAGGGTCTCCTCGTCGATGGAGGCGATCGCGGTGTGCATGCAGCGCAGCCACGCGTCCCGTTCGATCGGCCCGACGCGGAACGGATTGTGGCGCATGCGGAGCCGGGGGTGGCCCCGCTCGTCGGAGTAGGTCCGCGGACCGCCCCAGTACTGCTCGAGGAACATCCGCATCCGGCGTTCGGCGGGGGCGAGGTCTTCCTCGGGATACAGCGGGCGCAACACCTCGTCGCGCGCCACCTCGGTGTAGAACACAGCGGTGAGGCGCCGGAACGTCTCGGCGCCGCCGACCTCGTCGTAGAAGGTCCGCGCGGGGGTTTCCGGCGCCGGTGGGGTCGGAGGGGATGTGTTGGGTTCGCCAGTCACCTACGCCATTGTCCTCACCCCGGCCGCACCTCTCAACGTCGCGCCGGTTCCAGGGCTCTGAGCTGGCCCGACACCGCGAAACGGTTCCCACGGAGACCGCCGCCGTGATGGACTTGTGCTCGTCGGAGTGGTGGGAGGCGAAAATGACGCACAGATCACACGCGAGGGCGACACACGGCAGGGCGAGGTCGCGGGCAACGGGCGGTGCGACACCGATGCGGGACGTCGACGCCGAGGAGAACGCGACCGGCACCCGCACCTACACACGTCGTCGGGTGCTGCTCCTCAATGCCACCTACGAACCGCTGACGGCCGTCACGGTCCGGCGTGCCGTCGTTCTCGTGCTGCGCGGTCGCGCGGACCTCGTGCACGCCGACGAACACGGCGGTGCGATGCACTCGGTGGGTACCGCGGTCCCGATCCCGACCGTGGTCCGGCTCCGGAAATACGTCCACGTGCCCTACCGGGCGACGGTCCCGCTGACCCGGGACGCACTGATGCGTCGGGACCGGGCGCGGTGCGGCTACTGCGGTGCACGGGCGACGACGATCGACCACGTGGTCCCGCGGAGCCGGGGCGGAACGCATACATGGGAGAACTGCGTCGCGTGCTGTGCGTCGTGCAATCACCGCAAGGCGGACCGCCTCCTCGGGGAGCTCGGGTGGGCGCTGCGTACGGTTCCGGTCGCGCCGAAGGGCAGGCACTGGCGGTTGCTCGCGACGATCAAGGACATCGATCCGGCCTGGCTCCAGTACATCGACTCCGGCGCTGCGTGAGGCGTCGTGGAGGCCTTGCAGGGGCGCCCCGCGCGTCTACGACGCGCTGTAGGCCCCGGTGCGCCGGGCGGTGTTCGGTGGGTTAGATTGATCAACGATGACCTGCGCCGACAACCGGGCGGGTCCGGCGCGACCATCGAAAGGGTGACATGGACGTCGACAGCCTGATCGTCCCCATCGGAGTGCCAGTCACGATCGTGACGGTGCTCTTCGTGCTGCTCTGTGTTGTCGCGATGGTGTTCTCCTCCGGGGTCAAGTACCCGAAGGTCAAGGAGTACACCCTCGACCAGCAGTGGGAGCATGCACCGCTTCTCTTCAGTGCCACCGACATCGAACCGATGGCACTTCCGCGGCACGCGGAACCAAGCGACGTTGACGGGAGTTCGGCCAGTGGCAAGTGGTGAGGTTACGCACGCGAATGTGAGCGCCGAGGTGGCGGCCCGTTCAGCCGCCGAGCTGCCGGTGGGCGCGGTGTTCACCAACAGCGGCCGCATCTCCGCGGCTCGCTACCCCGGTGACTCGCCGACGACGCCGCCCTTCAGCAAGCGGGACCTGATCGCGCTCGACGACACGCTCAAGGCCGCCAGCGAGAAGGCCCTCGTCCGTTTCTCGGTGTACATCGGTGACCTCGACGGCGACGTGGAGGCCAGTGCCCGCGAGATCCTCGCGAAGTCGCCCGAGCCCGCGTACGGCACGCTGATCGCCGTGTCGCCGAACTCGCGCGACGTGGTCATCGTCTCCGGCAGTTCGGTCTCCACCCGCGTGAACGATCGTGTGGCGGCGCTCGGCGTCACCGCCGCGGTCACCGGTTTTCGTCAGGGCAACCTGATCGACGGGCTGATCGCCTCGCTGCGGGTGATGGCCACCGCGGCCGCCGCCGGCTGACCCGCCCTTCTGCACAGACGACGAGGCCGCCCCACCTTCCGGTGGGGCGGCCTCGTCGTTGCCGCGGTGTCCGCGTCAGTGGGTGAGGACCTTCTCGTGTGCACCGCGCGCGGCGGTGGCGTCCGACTCGAGTTCGTCGTCGACCATGTTGGTCTCGTCGAACGGGTCCCGGCCCGACAGCACATCGTCGACGCGCTCCTTGTCGACGGTGCTGGTCCACGAACCGACGAGCAGGGTCGCGACCGCGTTTCCGGAGAAGTTGGTGACCGCACGGGCCTCCGACATGAACCGGTCGATACCGACGATGAGGCCGACGCCGTCGAGCATCTCGGGGCGGTGGGCCTGCAGTCCACCGGCGAGGGTGGCCAGTCCCGCACCGCTGACGCCGGCGGCACCCTTGGACGCGATGATCATGAAGACGAGCAGGCCGATCTGCTCACCGATCGACAGCGGGTCGCCCATCGCATCGGCGATGAAGATCGACGCCATGGTGAGGTAGATGGCGGTGCCGTCGAGGTTGAAGGAGTACCCGGTCGGCACCACGACGCCGACCGTGGTCTTCTCCACGCCGAGGTGTTCCATCTTCGCGATGAGGCGGGGCAGCGCGGACTCCGACGACGAGGTCGCGAAGATGAGCAGGTACTCGCGGGCGAGGTACCGGACGAGCTTGAAGATCGAGACACCCGACACCGTCCGCAGCAGCACGCCGAGCACGCCGAACACGAACACCAGGCAGGTGAGGTAGAAGGCGAGCATCAACGTCAGCAGCTGCTGGACCGCCGCCCAGCCGGTCTGGCCCACGACGCTGGCGATGGCGCCGAACGCACCGATCGGGGCCACCCAGAGCACCATCGTCAGCACCTTGAAGACGAGCTTCTGGAAGTAGGAGACCGCGGTCAGGATCGGTTCGCCGGTCCGGCCCATGCTCTGGATGGCGAACCCGACGAGCAGTGCGACGAAGAGGGCCTGCAGCACGCTGCCCTCGGTCAGCGCGGACAGCATCGAGTCCGGGATGATGCCCTGGATGAAGTCGAGCGTTCCGCCGGACTCGTGTGACTCGTCGGCCAGCTCCTGCCCCTTGCCCGACACCGAATCGATGTTCAGGCCGTCGCCCGGCTGGATGATGTTGCCGACGACCAGGCCGATGGCCAGTGCGACCGTCGACATCGCCAGGAAGTAGACGAAGGCGAGGCCGCCGACCTTGCCGACCGTCGCCGCCTTGCGGACCGATCCGATGCCCAGGACGATCGTGCAGAAGATGACCGGCGCGATCATCATCTTGATGAGGCTGACGAACATGGTGCCGAGCACGCCGAGGTCCTTGCCGACGCCGGGCGCGACGAGACCGACCACCACACCCGCGACCACCGCGATGATGACGCCGATGTAGAGCCAGTGGGTACGGTCCCGTTTACCGCGTGGGGGCGCGCCGGCCGTATCGTCAGGCGTGGTCGCGATCGGATCGGAACCTTCTCCGGCCGGTGAGCCGCCGGACCTGCCTCGAATGTTCATCGGTGATTCTCTCCTCATACACCTCGGACAACAGTGATTAGGATTGTGGCCCGACGGGGTGACGCGGGTCACGATTGTGTTCATTACGTTCAGACAGGGAACGAGGTCGGCAGGGATGCGGTGGTACCCGCGAACGCTCGCCGGACAGGTCGCGGCCCTCGCGCTGTCGGTCTTCGCGGTGGTGGTCGTCGCCGAGAGCGTTCTGGCGGCCGTCGATGCCCGCATCGACGCAGACCGAGCGGCGCGGGCCGAGGTGACCGCCGTGGCGGTCAGCCTCGCGGAGTCACCGTCGACCGTCGCGGCACTGACGTCCCCGGACCCGAGTGCGGTGCTCCAGCCGGTGACCGAACGCGTCCGCGCGGCGACCGGGATCGCCTTCATCACCGTGCTCGCGCCGGACCGGACCCGCTTCACCCACACCGACCCCACGCGGATCGGCGAACCGTATCTGGGGAGCATCGACGCGGCGCTGCGAGGGCAGACGATCACCGAGAACTACACCGGCACCCTCGGACCGTCCATCCGCACGATCGTCCCCGTCCGCACGCCGGACGGACGCGTCGTGGGGATGGTCGCGGCGGGGATCACGCAACGCACGCTGACATCGGCGTGGCGTGGCCAGCTGCCACTGATCGCCCTCGCGGCGTTCGCGGCCCTGCTCACGGCGGTCGGCGGCGTGTGGTGGATTCGGCGACGGTTGCTACGGCAGACCGGTGGCCTCGCGCCCGAGGAGCTGAGGCTGATGTACGACCATCACGACGCCGTGCTGCGGTCCGTGCGGGAGGGGCTGGTGGTGGTGGAGGACGGGCGACCCGCCCTCGTCAACTCCGAAGCGCAACGCCTGCTCGGCATCGAAGCCGACGCGTCGCCCGACGAGCTGCCGGCCTTCCTCACCGACGGCGACGAGGAGACAGACGTGACGTATGCCGACCGCGGCCGGGTACTGCTCGTGAGCCGTTCCCCGGTGTCCGGCCGACGGCGGTCGTCGGTGGTGACCATCCGGGACCGCACCGAGCTCGCGGAGGCGATGGGTGAACTCGACTCGATGACGCGGTTCGCCGAGGCACTTCGGTCCCAGGCGCACGAGGCCGCCAACCGATTGCACACGATCGTCGCGCTCGTCGAGATGGGACGGCCCGACGAGGCGGTCCGCCTGGCGACCACCGAGTTCGAGTTGTCCCAACAGCTCATCGACCGGATGACCCAGGCGGTGGCCGAGCCCGCGCTGGTCGCCCTGCTGCTCGGCAAGACGGCGCAGGCGGCCGAACGCGGCATTCCGCTGTCGTTGACCGAGGAGTCACAGGTCAGCGACGCCGGCACCGGCATCCTCACTCCCGGCGAGATGATCACGGTGGTGGGCAACCTGATCGACAACGCACTGGACGCCTGCGACCCGGCCGACCCATGGGTCGAGGTGACCGTCGTCGGGGACGACCGCGTGCTCGACATCATCGTCGCCGACAGCGGAACCGGCATGGATACCGAACTGTTCGCCCGGGCGACCGCCCGGGGCTACTCGACGAAGTCGGGTGGCGACGCCGCCGGCCGCGGGCTGGGGCTCGCCCTCGTCGCCCAGGTCGTCGCCCGTCGACACGGCACGATGACCGCCGAGAACACCTACGGCTCGGTCATCTCGGTGCGCGTGCGAGCCGACGAGCGGGCGGGCACACCGTGATCCGCGTCCTGATCGTCGAGGACGAACCGGTGATCGCCGAGGCGCACCGGGACTACCTCGCCCGTCTGGGGGGATTCGAGGTCGTGGGCGCCGTGTCCACGGCGCAGGAGGCGCTGCGGATGGCCGGCGCCGGGCCCGTCGACCTGGTCCTGCTCGACCTGGGCCTGCCGGACGCCCGCGGGGTGGACCTCGCCTCCGCGCTGTCGGGTGTACGCCCGGCGCCCGACGTCATCGCGATCACCGCACAGCGCGACCTCGCGACCGTCCGGAGCGCCATGTCGCGCGGAGTGCTGCTCTACCTGCTGAAACCGTTCACCTTCGCGGCGTTCCGAGAGAAGATCGAGCAGTACCTGCGATACCGCGAGGCGCTCACCGGTGACGCCGACGCGGTCAGCCAGCGCGACGTCGACCGTGCGCTCGCCGAATTGCGCACGAGCGACACCCGCCGGTCGGCGAAGAAGGGTGCCGCGCCGCAGACCGAGGACGCGGTGAGCCGGGCGGTCCGCGACAGCCCCGACGGACTCACCGCCTCCGAGGTCGCCCGCGCCCTCGGATCGTCGCGGGTCACCGCATGGCGCTACCTGGAGCGGCTCGCCGACGACCACGTCCTCGACCGCGACACCGAATACGGCTCGGCGGGCCGCCCGCAGGTGCGATACCGGTGGCGACGACGCTGACCGCAGGTCTGCCGGCTCAGCCCTCCTGTGCGTCGAAGGCGCGTGCTCGAAGCGAGCGTGCCACGCCGTCACGACCCTCGGAGATCAGTCGCTTGAGCGCGGACGGATGGTCCCCGGACAAGAACTCCTCGGCGAGGTCGAGGGCCTGCTGCGACATCGCCCAACTCGGGTACAGGCCGACGACGACGGTCTGTGCGACCTCGCTGGACCGGCGTGCCCAGACCTCCGGTACGGCGGCGAAGTAATTCTCGACATAGGGCTCGAGGAGTTCGCCCTGCCCGGGGCGGGCGAACCCGCCGATCATGGTGCGGGTGTACACGTTCGAGAGCGTGTCGTCCTCGACGGCGCGAGTCCAGGTGTCCGCCTTGGCTTCCGCGAGCGGACGGGCCGCCCGCGCCAGTGCCGCCGACCGCGTACCGGTCGCGGTGTTGTCACGCTCGGCCTCGGCGTCGATGACCGGGGTCGACGCCGGATCGGTGTCGATGGCCCCAGCGGTCGCCAGCGCGGTCACCAGCTTCCACCGCAGATCGGTGTCCACGGCGAGACCGTCGAGGCCGTGCTCGGCGGGGTCCGCACCGTCGAGCAGTGCGCGGGCCACCTCGGTCTCGTCGTCGTTGATCCGGCCGGCCAGCCACGTGTTGACGAACGCGAGCTGATGGTCGGAGCCGGCATCGGCGGCGCGGGCGAGCTCGAGCATGCGAGCGCTGAACCCCGGGCGGCCCGTCGTCGCCGCCCACTCGGGATCGGCGTAGGACTCGATGGCTGTCGTCGCCTGCAGCAGGACGCGTTGCACGACACCGATTTCCGACTCGGCGGCGATTCCCCGGCGAACGAGTTCGACGAAATCGCGGGCCCGCATCTCGGCCTGCCGGGTCATCTCCCACGCCGCCGACCAGACCAGGGTGCGCGGCATCGGATCGCTGATGTCGCCGATCCGTGCGGTCGCGGTCGCCAGCGACTCCGGGTCGAGTCGGACCGAGGCGTAGGTCAGGTCGCCGTCGTTGAGCAGCACCAGATCTCCGCGGTGCACGCCGACGAGATCGGCGACATCGGTGCGCTCACCCTCGATGTCGAGTTCGACGCTGCGGGTCTGCTCGATGGCGCCGGATCCGTTGTCGGCGTAGACGCCCACACGCAGACGGTGGACCCTGGTCTCACCGGCGCCGGGGGCGGCACCGTCCTGGACGACGGTGAACCGGGTGAAGGCGCCCGAGTCGTCGACCTCGAAGTCGGGTCGGATGACGTTGATGCCGGTGGTGCGCAGCCATTGGGCGCCCCAGTCCGACAGGTCGCGGCCCGACGACTTCTCCAGTGCGCCCAGGAGATCGGCGAACGTGGCGTTGCCGAACTCGTGTGCGGCGAAGTAGCTGCGCAACCCGGCGAGGAAGTCCTCGAGACCCACATAGGCGACCAGCTGCTTGAGGACCGATGCGCCCTTCGCGTAGGTGATGCCGTCGAAGTTGACCTCGACGGCGGCGATGTCGGGGATGTCCGCGGCGACCGGGTGGGTCGAGGGCAGCTGGTCCTGGCGGTAGGCCCAGGACTTCTCGACGTTGGCGAACGTCGTCCAGGCGCTGGTGTACTCGGTCGCCTCGGACTGGCACAGCACCGATGCGAAGGTCGCGAAGGACTCGTTGAGCCACAGGTCATCCCACCACTGCATGGTGACCAGGTCGCCGAACCACATGTGCGCCATCTCGTGCAGGACCGTCTCGGCGCGACGCTCGTAGAGGTATTTGGTCACGCGGGACCGGAAGACGTAGTCCTCGAGGAAGGTGACGGCGCCCGCGTTCTCCATCGCACCGGCGTTGAACTCGGGGACGAACAGCTGGTCGTACTTGCCGAAGGGGTAGGGGATACCGAAGTTCTTGTGGTAGAAGCCGAATCCCTGTTTGGTCTCGGTGAACAGTCGCTCCGAATCCATGAACTCGGCCAGCGATGCGCGGCAGTAGATGCCCAGTGGGATGTCGCCGTGCTCGTCGGAATAGACGTCGGTCCACTCCGCGTAGGGCCCCGCGATGAGCGCTACGAGGTAGGTGCTCATCGGGACGGTCTCCTGAAAGCGATGCACCACAGCGGATGTGGCGGCATCCGGGTCACCGGGAGCTTCCGCGTGCGCCGCGTTGGAGATGACCTTCCAGTCCGCGGGAGCGGTGACGGTCACGGTGTAGGTCGCTTTGAGGTCGGGCTGATCGAAGCACGCGAACATCCGCTTGGCGTCGGCGGTCTCGAACTGGGAATACAGGTAGACCGAGTCGTCGGACTGGTCGACGAATCGGTGCAGCCCCTCGCCGGTGTTGGAGTAGGCGCAGTCGGCGACCACGGTGAGCGTGTTGTCGGCGGCGAGGCCGGACAACGGGATGCCGATCGACTCGTCGAAGCCGGACACGTCGAGGTCGGTGCCGTTGAGGGTGGCCGAGATCAGGGTGGGGGCGACGAGATCGACGAACGTCTCACTGCCTTCCGACGCCGTGAACCGCACCGTCGTCGTGGATCGGAACGTCTCGGTCCCGGGAGCGCCGGAACCGTCGGTGAGGTCGAGCTCGATCTGGTAATTCGACACGTCGAGAATCGCTGCGCGGTCGCGGGCCTGGTCTCTGGTGAGGTTCGGAGCAGTCACGCAGGCCAGCTTATCCAGGTGCGGACGCGGGCGGCGCTCAACGCAACCCGGCCGGGTTCAGGATCGCCCGGGCGATCGCCTCGAGGTCCTCCGCGACCCCGGGCCTGGACCGCAACCGTGGCGACTCGATGACCTCACAGGTGAAGCCGAAGAGCGCCTGCACGAGCGCATTCGCATCAGCCGCCGTCAGCAGTCCGTTGCGGGATCGGATCGCGTCGATCCATTCGGCCCGATAGTCCGCCTGCGCGTTCAGCAGTCGCGTCTGCTCGGCGTCGGGAAGGTACATCAGGTCGCGGGTGAAGACCGGCATGATGCGACCGTGTTCGCCCAGCGAATACTCGACGAACACCCGGATCAGCGCGTCGAGTGCATCGCCGGCGACGACACGGTCCAGAGCGTGGCCGGAGACATAGAGAATTCCCTGGACGCCGCGCCACAGGACCGCCAGGAGCAAATCGGATTTGCCGGAGACCTCTTGGTACAGGGTCGCGATGGAGACGTCCGCGGTCCGCGCGATCTCGTCGATACGCACGTCGGGGAATCCACGCTCGGAGAACAGTCGGGTGGCGGCGTCGAGTATCCGCTCGCGGCGGGCGGCGGGGCGCCGGCGCGCGGGTGGGGTCTGGTCACCGGTGTCCGGACCGCGCGCCCTTGGCAGCTCGCAGGTGATGAGCGAGTCCGCCACCGCTCGCTGTACCTGCTTGAGGCGGGCCGGCGGAAGTGAGCCGCGCATGCCGGAGGTGTTGGAGAACACGCTGAGCAGTGCCGCACTCAGCACTTCCGCGGCCGCCGGCGAGAGGTCGGGCCGCGTGGCGACGATGAGCGAGGCGACATGCTCGGTCAGCTCATCGAAATACTCTTTCATCACGTCGAGTTCGGCGTGCTGCAGATGCCGTTGTTCGCGGCGCCACAACGTCGAGACGTCTCGATGCGCGGTGAGGTCGCCGAGCCCGTCGAGGAGAAGGGAGAGCTGGTCGCCCGGCGAACGGCCGCGGCTCTTCGCGTCGGCCATCAGTTGCGCGACGAGCTCCACCTGGGTGGTCAGGGCCTGCGAGAGAATGTCGTGTTTGCCGGGAAAATGCCGATAGACTGCCGGACCGGTGAGACCGACGGCGGCGCCGATCTGCTCGATGCTGACGTTCCGGAACCCGGCCTCCTGGAAGAGCTTTGTGGCGGCCCGGACGATCTGCGCCGATCTCTGCCCGACGGATCTGGGTACGACCGGGTGGCCGCGCCGATCTGCCCGGATCGGCTGATCCGGATCAGACGGTGGTGGCAGCGACATCCCGGGTCCTGTTCCTCGGCGGTCCATGCACCATCTCACATCACGCCCGGCCCGGGCGGTGCGTATCCCCAGCCCCGCGGCCGGCTGTCCGACGCACCCGGGAACAGTTCGGCGCACCGCGATGTTGAGGCGTCCGACGGCGGAACCGGCCGGACGGCCGGCGCCCGACAGACAGCCGACTCTCGAGAGGACGTTCCAATGTCAGTGCAGGCCCAGACCACCGACCGCGTCGATTTCTGGTTCGACCCGCTGTGTCCCTGGTGCTGGATCACCTCGCGCTGGATTCTCGAAGCCGAGCAGGTCCGGCCGATCGAGGTGAACTTCCACATCATGAGCCTCGCCGTACTCAACGAGGGGAAGGACATTCCCGAGGAGTACCGCGAGGGACTCAAGCACGCCTGGCGTCCCGTCCGCGTCGTGGCGGCCGCCGCCGCGCAGAAGGGGGACGAGATCCTCGCGCCCTTGTACACGGCGATGGGCACCCGCATCCACAACCAGGGCATCAAAGACCTCGACGAGGTCATCGCCGGTGCGCTCGACGAACTCGGTCTCGACGCCTCGCTCGCGGAGGCCGCCGACGGCACCGAGTTCGACGACACCATCCGCGCGAGTCATCACGCGGGCATGGACAAGGTGGGCGACGATGTCGGCACGCCGACCATCCACGTCAACGACGTCGCGTTCTTCGGCCCGGTGTTGTCCCGCATCCCGCGCGGTGAGGACGCCGGGACGGTCTGGGACGGTGCGCGCGCGCTGGCGTCGTACCCCCACTTCTTCGAGCTCAAGCGCACACGGAACGAGGACCCGCAGTTCGACTGACCGGTTCGGTTGTGCCGCAACGGACTTCCGCGTCAGAAACGTGGCGGGGGTTCCATGCCGTTGGGTAGTCCGCCGGGCGCGAGGGCGGCGGGATGTGGTGGCGGTGGCACCGCCACCACGTTCCCGCTGCCGACACCGCGGACGATCCGGCGCGGACGCAACAGCATCGCGCCCGCACGGGTCCGGTCGCGGAGAGCGGCCGCGCGCCAGGTCAGCACCGGATGCGAGGACATCGCATTGGTCAAGAAGGTGAAGAAGCCGCGCTCGTGGGTCGCCCGGTCGGCGAACTGGTCGAAGTCCACCGCCGAGAGCATGTATTTGCCCGCGGCCAGGACTCCGATGGCACCGGGTGCGCCACCGGGTCTGGCGTAATACCCATAGTTGTCGGCGCTGTACTCCTGCGCGCGGGACAGCGCGGCCCCGAGGACCGGGATGTTCATGCCGACGATCGTCGAGAGCTGTCGCCAGTACGAGGTGTGCCCGGCGGCGATGTGGCCGACCTCGTGGCCGATGATGAACTCGAGTGCCTGGGGGTCCCGGGCCGCGCCACCCACCTCGAACAGGTCGGAATACACGACGACGAAGCGTCGGAACCCGTGCCCGGAGGCGAACGCGTTGATCGCGCCGTTGCCGAGGACGACGTAGGCGTCGGGCACGTATTCGAGGCCGAAGCGCGCCGCGGCCTCGACGACCATCCGATGCCCGTCCGGGAACTGGGTCGGCGTCATCTGCACACCGTTCACCCGCGGAGACGCGTAGGTCAGACCGCGGATCACGAAGAGCAGGAGCGGAAACAGCAGCGCACCCAGCAACAGCTGGTCGAGCATGCCGAGCGCCACGAGCACGATGATCGCCGCGTATCCCAGCACCGTCGCGAGGATGACCACCACGAGTGCGGGGATCTCCCAGGGATGGAGCCGAGGCCTCGCCGCGTAGTGGGCCGGACGCAGCCACCGACGGGCGGGGTCGGCGGGAGCAGGTGGCGGCGGGTCGGCGACACCGGGCACGTTCGGGATCGGCACCCCGGAGGCGGGTGCGCCGCCGTTCGGCTCGCGGGGGATGGGCAGGGGCGTGTCCACGCCCTCAATCTATAGTGGCGCCATGCGTGTCTATCTCGGTGCCGACCATGCCGGATTCGAACTCAAGAACCAGATCGCCGATCATCTCGCGACGGCCGGCCACGAGGTCGTGGACTGCGGAGCCCATGTGATGGATCCCGCCGACGACTACCCGGCGTTCTGCATCGCCGCCGCGTCCCGGACCGTCGCCGACCCCGGCAGCCTGGGAATCGTGCTGGGCGGCAGTGGCAACGGCGAACAGATCGCTGCCAACAAGGTCCCCGGTGCCCGCTGCGCACTCGCCTGGAGCGTCGAGACCGCACAGCTGGCCCGGCAGCACAACAACGCGCAACTCATCGGAATCGGTGGCCGGATGCACAGCACCGACGAGGCGCTCGCCATCGTCGACGCCTTCCTCGCCACCCCGTGGTCGGAGGAGGCGCGGCACCAGCGTCGCATCGACATCCTCGCCGAGTACGAGCGCACCGGTGAGGCTCCCGAGGTGCCGGCGGCCCCGGCCCAGTAGGCCACCGGCGCAGCCCGTGCCCGAGGGCCACACTCTTCATCGACTCGCGCGTCGCCAGCAGCGTCTGTTCGGCGGCACGCAGGTCCGCGTCAGCAGCCCGCAGGGGCGGTTCGCCGACGGTGCGGCGGCGGTGGACGGACTGACCTTCCACGCCGCCGAGGCCTGGGGCAAACACGTCGTGCATCGATACCGAGATGATCGCACCGAGCGTCTGGTGCACATCCATCTCGGCCTCTACGGCGCCTTCACCGAACTCCCGGTGCCCGTGCCCGAACCGGTGGGGCAGGTTCGACTCCGAATCGAGAGTGAGACCGCCGCCACGGACCTTCGCGGACCGACGGCCTGTGAGATCTACCACCCCGCCGACCTCGAGACGTTGATAGCCCGCCTCGGTCCGGATCCACTCCGACGCGACGCCGACCCCGGGCGGGCATGGGCTGCGATCTCGCGGTCCGCGCGCCCCATCGGCGCCCTGCTGATGGACCAGAAAGTCATCGCGGGGATCGGCAACGTGTATCGCGCCGAGATCCTCTTCCGTGCGGGCATCGACCCGATGCGTCCCGGAAAGCGTGTTCTCCGTGAGGAATTCGACGCGCTGTGGGCCGATCTGGTGGACCTCATGAAGATCGGTGTACGTCGTGGACGCATCCACGTGATACGTCCCGAGGATGATTCCGGCGCGCCGGCGTACGCGCCGAACCGGCCGCGAACCTACGTGTACCGGCGGGCCGGGGAGCCGTGCCGGATCTGCCGAACCCCCGTCCTCGTCGCCGACCTCGAAGCGCGAAAACTGTATTGGTGCCCCGTCTGTCAGACCTGACACGTTACTGCCCGGTCGGTGTGGGTAGCCGAACCTTAGTAGCATCGTGCAAGACCATGAGTTCCTTACTCATGCGAAGGGTCGGGGATGACAGAGGGGGCAGTGTGACAATCAGCGAAAGCATCCGGTCTCATGCCGGATTGATCTCGCGGGGCGAGGTGTCCCCACTGAAAGACGTACCTTTCCACGGGGCCGCCGATGCGCCGATCACCCGCCGTGTACTGGCCGGCGGCGATCTGTTCCCGGAAGCGGAGAAGCGTGTCGTGGCGCACGAGATGCGCGCCGTGTCGGCTGCCGCCCGTGACTACTGCGAGCCGCATGTGCACGACTGCCCGGAGATCAACATCCTGTTGTCGCTCGACCGCCTCGTCTACGAGATCACCCTCGGCGACGAGGTCTACGAGGTCGAGGCGCCGGCGAGTATCTACATCCCGGCCGGACTGGTGCACAGCGCCAACGTGATCGAGGGAAGCGGATTCTTCGTCGCGATCATCGAGACCGCCGACTACGTCGCGAAACCGCCGCCTGCCCAGGCGTCCTGACCCGCGTCGCCATACCCGCGGAGGGACTCTCAGCGAGCCCTCAGCGACCCTGCGGCCGGTTCACACATGCCGGCGCCACGATGGGTGGGTGCAGCAGAGTCAAGGAGTCGGTCCCGGACGACCGGGCGACGCGTCGTCGGCGGTCACCGTCTTCGTGGTCGGTGGGACGGGGGAGTCCTTCGCGGGCGACACCCGGACCGACGTGTCGGGCCTTCTGGCAGGCGTGGCGGACGAACTCGACGACCGCTTCGTCTGTCGCTGGATCGGATACCCGGCGAGCTACGGGCCTGCCCCGGCACCGGGTGGGATGAGTTTCGTCGAGAGCGTTGCCCTCGGCGCATCCAGTCTGCGCGCGGCCATCCGTGCCTCGACAGGTCCGATTGCCCTGGTGGGTTACTCGCAGGGAGCCGTGGTCATTCGCGCCGCCCTCGCCGACCTGGCCGCCGGCAGCGCGACCGACACGCCGCCCGCCCTGGACCGGGTGATCGGCGTGGGTCTGGTCGCCGATCCGCACCAGCCACCCGGTGTGGTGCCCGGCTGTCGCGGATGGGGCGTCGCCGGCCCCGGAGTCGACCTGCCCGCAGGGGTCCCGGTGCACTGGGTGGGCGCGGCCGAGGACATGATCTGCAACGCGGGTGCGGACTCACTCGTGCGTGACGTCGCCGACCTCACCGGGTCGATGACCTTCGCCGGACTCGGCCGATGGGGCAGGAGTGCGTGGGATGTGCTGCGCGCCAATGACTTGCAGAACGCGCGACGCACCTCCGTCCGGCCGGCGCAGTGGCGTCGCGACCTGGGACGTCTCACGGCTGCGTGGCGTGAGGTCCGGTGCTACCTGCCGGCGCGGATGCGCATCAGCGGTCTGTGGGTGTCGAATGCCGCGGGCGGTCGGCACACGTCCTACGGGAGCGAACCCTACCGGCGGGCCTCGGTCACCGATCCCGCCTCCACCGGCTGTCAGGTGATCGCGCGATGGCTACAGGTGCAGGCGACGTTCGCCGCCCGCACCGCCGCGTAGCGCGCGACAGGGGCCGGTCACCACTGGTGACCGGCCCCTGTGCTGTCTGTTGCTGACCTAGGTGTTCTGGTACTTCGGTCCGATGGTGTTGCGGACCACGATCGGGGTGTTGCGGGGGACGTTGTCGTACACCCACTTGCCGTACTCGGTGGTCACGTTGATGCAGCCATGGCTGACGTTGCTGCGACCCTGCTGGTTGACCGACCAGGGCGCCGCGTGGATGAAGATTCCGTCCCACGACATGCGCGTGGCGTACTCGACGTAGGTCCGGTAGCCCTCGGCGGAGTCCACCGGGACGCCGTACGTGGACGAATCCATGTACATGTCGCGGTACTTCTCCTTGGTGTAGTAGACGCCGTGGGGGGTCGGGTTCTTGTCGGACCCCATCGAGATCGGCATCTTCTTCACGACCTCACCGTTGTGCCACCAGGTGATGGTGTGGGTGTTGTCGTCGGCCAGCGCGATGTAGCCGGTCTCGGTCTTCACGTTCGGGATGGCCGGGTCGGCGGGCTTCTCCTCGGTCGTCGTCGACGACGGCGGCTGCGGAGCCTCGGGAGTGCTCGGCGCCGGCGGGGTCGGCAGGCCCGGGACGGCGGGGATCTCGACCGGCGGCAGGCCGGGGATCACGGTCACCGGGACGGCGTTCGCGACACCGGGAAGGGCGAGGGCCATCGCCAGGACGCCGAAGACGACAGCCGTGAGGCGTCGAGCCGAGCGGCGGCGCGAGGCGCGCGAGGTCGGCGTTGGGGAGTTCAACACAGGTCGTACCTTCGGTTCGATGGGTCTGTCCGCGCATCGGCCTGAGCGCTGCACCATCGTTACACAACCGTTGTCTTGGGTCCAAGGAGTCGCGCACGCTGAATGACCCCGCGATCGCGAACGGGGAGTACGACGTCGCAAAACCCAAGGTGAGCGTAGCTGCGGGCACTACATGTGACGGTCATCACATTCGGGGTGTCGCATGTCCCGACGTCGACGAACGGGACTCATCTTCGTCGACGTCCCGCCGATGTCAACAGGATCGTTTGTCCCAGTGTTACTTGGGCTTTGGAGTTCGTTGGGTTTTCGGTCAGGCGGGTTGTGGGTGCTCGGTCCGGAGGTGCCGCGCTGGTTGCGAGCATGCTTCGTCCCGGCAGACGAGCATCACGTCGACGCGGCCGATGCCGGCCTCGGACTCGGTGACGTCTCGGCGTACGTACAGGGGGGCGCCGCAGGAGCCGCACCGGCGCTGGGTTTTCGTGTGGCTGGAGGACATGGGTCAACGGTACGCCTGGTGTGGCGAGGATCACAGCGCGGTCGGGTTGCGGTGATCGTGCGCGTGGGTGTGGTCCGGTCGGGTGACTCGGGCTGCGATCTGAGACATCCGGAGCGGAACCGGGTGTGACGCGCGCACGACAGAGGAGCGTCGATGGCGGGGGCGGTACGCGGTGCCCCGGGAAGGAGTGCGCTTCTACATCTCGCAACCTCTCCGGCACGAGAGGTGAGACACCGTTAGGAAAGTCGATGACCAGACTCATTGCAACACTGACATTCGCCGCAGCGGCATTCATCGGAAGCGCGGGACTCGCGAACGCCGAGCCCTGCAAGATGGCCATCGGCAACGGCCAGTTCGCGCCCTGCCCGCCGCCGATCGTCTCGACCGGCCCCGGTGATCCGACGTCGCCCGGACATCCCGAAGAGGAGCCGGCCCCCGAGATCGAGTACGAGTACGTGCCGCTGCCGCTGCCGTGGAACGCGCCCCCGGCGCCCTGAAACGGCGCCCTGAAATGCAGAAGGTCCGGAGGCGTGATGCCTCCGGACCCAATGGAGCGGGTGACGGGAATCGAACCCGCGTAGCTAGTTTGGAAGACTAGGGCTCTACCATTGAGCTACACCCGCGTTGCTCGCGATGGCCGTCGAAAACACGGTGGCGCGTGCGATCAGTGACTGTACCGGCAGTGGGGCGGGAACCGAAAATCGGGGTCGGTGTTACGGCTGCGGCACGCGTCGGGCGTCCCCGGTTCCGTGACGCTTCGGACACCCGTGCGCGGGGTCGGCAGCGGCGGCACGTACTATCTCTTGTTGGCCCTGATGCGCGGTCGCCCTCCGGGGTGCTCGTCGCGTGTTCGGACCCCGGGATGTGGCGCAGCTTGGTAGCGCATCCGCTTTGGGAGCGGAGGGTCGCAGGTTCAAATCCTGTCATCCCGACTTGATCGATGTGGCCCGACCGGTCACCCGGTGCACGGCCCGCGAACGACCGAACTTCCACCACCGCAGATATAAGGAGTATTCAGGCGTGAAGAGCACTGTCGAGCAACTCACCCCGACCCGGGTCAAGCTCAACGTCGAGGTCCCGTTCGAGGAGCTGTCGGCAGACTTCGACCGGGCCTACCGGTCGTTGGCCCAGCAGATCCGGATCCCCGGATTCCGTCCGGGCAAGGCGCCCGCCAAGCTGATCGAAGCCCGCGTCGGTCGCGATTCGATCCTCGCCCAGGTCGTCAACGACGCCATCCCGGCCAAGTACTCCGAGGCCGTCGCCGAGACCGAGACCAAGGCCATCGGCCAGCCCGAGATCGACCTCTCCGAGCTGAAGTACGGCGAGTCGGTGTCCTTCACCGCCGAGGTCGACGTCCGTCCCGAGATCACCCTGCCCGACTACTCGACCCTGTCGGTCGAGGTCGACGCGATCGAGGTCGACGAGGCCGCGGTCGACGAGCAGCTCGAAGGGCTGCGCGCCCGCTTCGGCACCCTCAAGGGTGTCGAGCGCGGCATCGAGAACGGCGACTTCGTCTCGATCGACCTGGCGGCGACCGTCGACGGCGAGCCCGTCGAGGAGGCCACCACCGAGGGCCTGTCGCACGAGGTCGGCTCCGGTCAGCTCATCGACGGACTCGACGAGGCGCTCATCGGTCTGAAGGCCGGCGAGGACAAGGAGTTCACGACCAAGCTCGTCGCCGGCGATCACGCCGGAGAGGAAGCGCTCGTGAAGGTGACCGTGCAGTCGGTCAAGGAGCGCGAGCTGCCCGAGGTCGACGACGAGTTCGCCCAGATGGCCAGCGAGTTCGACACCGTCGAGGAACTGCGTGCCAGCCTCGCCGAGCGCGTCGAGCAGTCCGCGAAGCTGGAGCAGGCCAACAAGATCCGCGACGCCGTGCTCGAGAAGCTGCTCGAGACCGTCGAGATCCCGCTGCCCGAGAAGGTCGTCGACGAAGAGGTCGAAGGCCAGCAGCACCAGGTCATCCACGCCCTCGGGCACGACGATGAGCAGGTCGCCAAGTTCCTCGAGGCGCAGGGCAAGACCCGCGAGGAGTGGGATGCCGAATCCCGCGAGGAGGCCGAGAAGTCGGTCAAGCAGCAGCTGCTGCTCGACGCCATCGCCGATCAGCAGGACACCGAGGTCAGCCAGGACGAGCTGACCCAGCAGATCATCTTCACCGCCCAGCGGTACGGCATGCAGCCGCAGGAGTTCATCCAGCAGCTGACTCAGGCCAACCAGGTCGGGGCCGTCTACGCCGACGTCCGTCGCGGCAAGTCGCTGGCCGCCATCGTCGGCGATGTGACCGTCACCGACACCAACGGCACCACCGTCGACACCGCCGAGTACTTCGGTGGCAAGGACGACGCCGAGGAATCCGCAACCGAGGAGTCCGACGCCGACAACTGATCGGCTCCACCGCGGCCATGCGTGCCGCATTGTGATCACGCACATCGCCGGTCCTCGTCCACGAGGGCCGGCGATTGCCGTCGGTCCACCATCGCGCACGGGCCGTTCACGGTGCCGAAGTGGTTCTGCTCTCAGCGAAGTGGCGTGTCCTCGGGAGTGCCCGGGGGTCTCGATTGGTTAGTGTCGGTGAGGACGTCATCAGAGAAGTATTCGATGAGCGTGTGCGTCATCCGAGATGACGCACAGGTCATGACAACAAGGCAAAGGTAGGAACCTGTGAGTGAGCCGACCATCCACACACCCTCGATGAGTTCGGGTATGGCTGGGTTGAACCTGACCGATTCGGTGTTCGAGCGTCTGCTGCGCGAGCGCATCATCTTCCTGGGCACCCAGGTGGACGACGAGATCGCCAACCGGCTGTGCGCGCAGATCCTGCTGCTCGCCGCCGAGGACCCGCAGAAGGACATCCACCTCTACATCAACTCGCCCGGTGGCTCGGTCACCGCGGGCATGGCGATCTTCGACACCATGCAGCTCGCCGAGTGCGACGTCGCGACCTACGCGATGGGCATGGCCGCGTCGATGGGGCAGTTCCTGCTCGCCGCCGGCACCAAGGGCAAGCGGCACGCGCTGCCGCACGCGCGCATCATGATGCATCAGCCGTCCGCAGGCATCGGCGGTACCGCCGCCGACATCGCGATCCAGGCCGAGCAGTTCGCGCTGACCAAGAAGGAAATGAACAAGCTCAACGCCGAGTTCAGCGGTCAGCCGCTCGAGAAGATCGAGGCCGACGCCGACCGCGACAAGTGGTTCACCGCCGAAGAGGCCCGGGAGTACGGCTTCGTCGACAAGGTGATCTCGCGACCGGGCCAGGGATCCACTCCGTGATCGCGTGATCCGACCATCTCCGAGCCACCTCTACTCACTGGAGCATCACATGACCAATTCCCTTTCCTTCGACGGCCTGCCCGCCGAGGTCGCCGCCGGAATCCCTGCGTCGGCCCTGGCGCTGAAGAACATCGAGGCGCGGTACATCCTGCCGCAGTTCATCGAGCACACGCCGAACGGCCAGCGTCAGTACGACCCGTACGCGAAGCTCTTCGAAGAGCGGATCGTGTTCGTCGGGACCCCGATCGACCAGGTCGTGTCCAACGACGTCATGGCACAGCTGCTGGTGCTCGAGTCGCAGGACCCCGATCGTGACATCACCATGTACATCAACTCGCCGGGCGGCAGCGTGCCGGACATGCTCGCGATCTACGACACGATGCAGTACGTGCACTGCGACATCGTCACCGTCTGCCTCGGTGAGGCGGCCTCGGCCGCGGCAATCCTCCTCGCCGGCGGAACACCCGGCAAGCGTGCGGCGCTGCCGAACGCCACGGTCCTGATCCACCAGCCGCGCACCGGTGGTGCATACCAGGGTCAGGTGTCCGACCTCGAGATCCAGGCCGCCGAGATCGAGCGCATCCGCGATCGCCTCGACGAGATCCTGTCCGGCCACACCGGCCAGGACAAGGAGAAGATCCGCAAGGACACCGACCGCGACAACATCCTGACCGCTGCGGCGGCCAAGGAGTACGGCATCATCGACGAGGTCTTCGAATATCGCAAGAAGTCCATGAAGAAGTAGTTGTGGCAGTACAGAAGTCCCGGTGATTTTCTGCCGCGACATTTGGCCTTATCGGTCGAAGTTCGGGCGGCACGCGGGTACCGTCGGGTTACTGGGCATTCGAGTGTCGATCAAATGACCCATGCCCGGCTGCGTGCGACGCGACGGACCAGACACGACAGTCCGGCAACGAGGAAGTAGGTACAGCGCGAGATGGCACGAATCGGAGACGGTGGCGACCTGCTCAAGTGCTCTTTTTGCGGCAAGAGCCAGAAGCAGGTGAAGAAGCTCATCGCCGGCCCCGGCGTGTACATCTGCGATGAGTGCATCGACCTGTGCAACGAGATCATCGAAGAGGAACTGGCGGAGAACGGCGACGTCAAGCTCGACGAGCTGCCCAAGCCGACCGAGATCCGCGACTTCCTCGAGAAGTACGTGATCGGCCAGGACACCGCGAAGCGAACGCTCGCGGTGGCGGTGTACAACCACTACAAGCGCATCCAGGCGGGGGAGAAGAAGGACTCCCGCACGGGTGAGACCGTCGAGCTGATGAAGTCGAACATCCTCATGCTCGGCCCCACCGGATGCGGCAAGACGTACCTGGCGCAGACGCTGGCGAAGATGCTCAACGTGCCGTTCGCGATCGCCGATGCGACCGCGCTCACCGAGGCGGGCTATGTCGGTGAGGACGTCGAGAACATCCTGCTGAAGCTGATCCAGGCCGCCGACTACGACGTGAAGCGGGCCGAGACCGGCATCATCTACATCGACGAGGTCGACAAGATCGCACGCAAGAGCGAGAATCCGTCGATCACACGCGATGTGTCGGGCGAGGGCGTCCAGCAGGCGCTTCTGAAGATCCTCGAGGGCACTCAGGCGTCGGTGCCGCCGCAGGGCGGACGCAAGCACCCGCACCAGGAGTTCATCCAGATCGACACCACGAATGTGCTCTTCATCGTCGCCGGTGCGTTCGCGGGACTCGAGAAGATCGTGTCCGAGCGGATCGGCAAGCGCGGCCTCGGTTTCGGTAACGAGGTGGCGAGCAAGGACGAGGTCGACACGTCGGATCAGTTCGCCGACGTGATGCCGGAGGACCTGATCAAGTTCGGCCTGATCCCCGAGTTCATCGGCCGGCTCCCGGTCGTGGCCTCGGTGACCAACCTGGACAAGGATTCGCTGGTCAGCATCCTGTCGGAGCCGAAGAACGCATTGGTGAAGCAGTACACGCGCCTGTTCGACATGGACAACGTGGAACTCGAGTTCACCAAGGATGCGCTCGAGGCGATCGCCGACCAGGCGATCCACCGCGGCACCGGTGCCCGTGGCCTGCGGGCCATCATGGAAGAGGTCCTGCTACCGGTGATGTACGACATCCCGAGCCGGGACGACGTCGAGAAGGTCGTCGTGACGGGCGAGACCGTCCGGGACAACGTCCTGCCGACGATCGTGCCCCGCAAGGCCTCCAGCGACGAACGCCGCGACAAGACCGCCTGACGCACAACACCTTTCGCAGACACAAGAGAGCCCCGCCCGAATCCGGGCGGGGCTCTCTTGTTCGTCCTCGACGGCTAGGCGGGTTCGGCCGGTTCCAACCGGACGACCACGGCCTTGGACACCGGCGTGTTCGACTCCTTGGCCACCGATCCGAGCGGAACCAGCGGATTGGTCTCCGGATAGTATGCGGCGGCGTTCCCGCGCGGCGTGTCGTAGGGGACGACCTCGAAGCCGCGGACCCGTCGCTCCTCGACCCCGCCCTCGCCGTCGAACTCGGAGACGATGTCGACGAGCTGTCCGGCGCGCAGACCGAGCGTCGTGACGTCGTCGGGGTTGACCATCACGATGTGGCGGTTGCCGGAGATGCCGCGGTAACGGTCGTCGTGGCCGTAGACGGTGGTGTTGTACTGGTCGTGGCTGCGGAGCGTCTGCAGGATCAGGCGGTCGGCCGGGATGTCCACCCATTCGAGCGGATGAAGCGCGAAGTTGGCCTTGCCGTTGGGGGTGTCGAACGACCGGGTGTCGCGGGGCGGGTGCGGCAGTACGAAGCCGTCACTGCGTCGGACGCGGATGTTGAAGTCGTCGAAGCCGGGGACGACCCGCTCGATCCGGTCGCGGATGCGGTCGTAGTCGCGTTTGAGCTCCTGCCACGGAACCGGATGGCCGGTGCCGAAGACTCGGGTTGCCAGATCGCAGATGATGGCGACCTCGCTGCGCAGATGCTCGGACACCGGCGGCAGCGACCCGCGTGAGAGGTGCACCGCCGACATCGAGTCCTCCACCGAGACACGTTGCGCCACACCGTCTATGACGTCCCGGTCGGTGCGGCCGAGCGTCGGCAGGATGAGTGCGCTGCGGCCGGTGACCAGATGGGACTCGTTGAGTTTGGTGGACACGTGCACGGTGAGTGCGCAGCGCCGGAGAGCCTCGGCGGTCGCCTCGGTGTCGGGTGAGGCCGACACGAAGTTACCGCCCATCCCGACGAAGACGCGGACCTTCCCGGCGGCCATCGCGGTGATGGCGGCGACGGTGTCGTACCCGTGCTCGCGTGGGGAAGTGATGCCGAACTCGGCGTCCTGGGCGGCGAGGAAGGACTCTGGCATCTTCTCGAAGATGCCCATCGTGCGGTCGCCCTGGACGTTGGAATGCCCGCGAACCGGGCACAGTCCGGCGCCGACACGGCCGATCATGCCGCGCAGGAGCAACACGTTGGTGCCCTCGGCGATCGTCGCCACGCCGTGCCGATGCTGGGTGAGGCCCATCGCCCAGCACAGGACGATGCGGCGCGAGGTGGCGACCGTTCGCGCGAGCTCCTCGATCTGCGCGCGAGTCACGCCGGTGACGTCGGCGATCTCGTCGAGGTCGACGTCGTCGAGCAGGGCGAGGTACTCCTCGACCCCGGCACACGACTCGTCGAGGAATTCGTGGTCGAAAACTGTTCCGGGCGCGGCTCGTTCGGCATCGCGGAGCAGACGTGCGACGCCGCGGAACAGTGCCATGTCGGAGCCGAGCCGGACCTGCAGGAAGTCGTCGGCGAGTTTGGTACCCGCGCCGACGAGTCCACCGACCTTCTGCGGGTCCTTGAAGCGCATCAGGCCGGCCTCGGGGAGCGGGTTGATCGCGACGATCCGGGCGCCGTTGTGCTTCGCCTTCTCCAGCGTGGCGAGCATTCTCGGGTGGTTGGTGCCGGGATTCTGGCCGGCGATGAGGATCAGGTCGGCGGCCTCGAGATCGGGGACGGTCACCGAACCCTTGCCGATGCCGATCGACGCGCCGAGTGCGGCGCCGGACGACTCGTGGCACATGTTCGAACAGTCGGGCAGGTTGTTGGTACCCAGGCTCCGGGCGAAGAGCTGATACAGGAAGGCGGCCTCGTTGCTGGTGCGCCCCGAGGTGTAGAACACCGCCTCGTGGGGCGAGTCCATCGCGGCGAGTTCGTCGGCGATGACCGCGTTGGCCTGGTCCCAGCTGATCGGGCGGTAGTGGGTGTCACCCGGACCGAGGAACATCGGGTGGGCCAGACGACCCTGCTGCGAGAGCCAGTAGCCGCTGCGCGTGCGCAGGTCGTCGAGGCTGTGGGCGGCGAAGAAGTCGGGGGTGACGGCGCGACGCGTGGCCTCCTCGGCGACCGCCTTGGCGCCGTTCTCGCAGAACTCGGCGTGCTTGCGGTGTCCCGGCGTCTCCGGCCAGGCGCAACCCGGGCAGTCGAATCCGTCGCGCTGGTTGAGCTTGATCAGGGTCTGCGCCGTCCGGAGCGCGCCCATCTGCTCGACCCCGCGCTTGAGAGCGACCGCGACGGCCGGGACCCCGGCGGCGTAGGACTTCCGATGCTTGCGCCGGACCTCGCGCGGGTCATCGACGTCGTGGGTCGAGGAGTTCCGGTCGTGCGTGTTGCTCATGATGTCCATCTTGCCCCCATCGTGTGCCGCATCGCGCACACTGGTCACTGTGACTCAACACACGGGATCGGACACATCGGTGATCGCCGCTCTGGTACTGGCAGGCGGACGCTCGCGGCGGATGGGCAGCGACAAGGCCGCGCTGGACTGGGAGGGCGAACCCATGCTCGCCCGGGTGGTGCGCGTGGTGTCGCAGCGATGCGATCCGGTGCTGGTCGTGGCGGGCGAGACGTCCGCCGCGTTCCGCGGTGTCGACGACATCCGCGACCGTGCGGCGCCGGGTATCGATTCGTCGAAGGTGCACTGGGTGACCGACGAGCAGGAGGGGACGGGTCCGCTGGGCGGTCTCGTCGCGGGTCTGTCCGCGGCTGCCGCGGCGGGCGCCGAGTACGCGTTCGTCTGTGCCACGGACATGCCGCTCATCGCCCCGGAGCTGATCGACGAGCTGCGGCTGGGGATGACGGGCTCCACCCAGGCGGTCATCGCGCGCGACGCGCAGCGGGATCATCCGATGGCGGGGATCTACCGCACGGACGCGGCCGCACAGATCGCCGATCTCGTCGCGAGCGGCGAACGACGCATGCTCGGCGCGATCGAGGCGCTCAACACCCATCGCGTCGGAGTGTCCGAACCGGACTGGCTCGTCAACGTCAACGCCCCCGAGGACCTGCACCGGTTGCGCGTGTCGCCGGGTTAGCGGGAGCGCGGGTGCACCGACGGGTCCCGGGCGAGGTCCGGCCCGGCGGAAACATAGAATAGCGCCCGTGACATCACCCGACCAGACATCCGCGTTGCCCGACACAGCGTCGTCCCGGACTGCCGTACCCGAGACCGGGTTGCCCAAGTCCTGGGACCCCGCTGAGCACGAGGCGTCGCTCTACCAGGGCTGGGTGGACGCCGGGTACTTCACCGCGGACGCGGCGAGCGACAAACCGCCGTTCTCCATCGTGATCCCGCCGCCGAATGTCAACGGCTCCCTGCACATGGGTCATGCCTATGAGCACGTCCTGATGGACGCGCTCTCGCGTCGTCGTCGCATGCAGGGCTACGAGGTGCTGTGGCTGCCCGGCATGGACCACGCGGCGATCGCGATGCAGACGATGGTCGAGCGCAAGCTCGCCGCCGAGGGCAAGACGCGCGACGACCTCGGCCGGGAGGCGTTCATCGACCGCGTGTGGGCCGAGAAGGCCGAGATCGGCGGCAACATCGGTGAGCAGATGCGTCGCCTCGGCGACAGCGTCGACTGGTCACGCGAGCGATTCACGATGGACGAGGGTCTGTCGCGCGCGGTGCACACGGTGTTCAAGAAGATGTTCGACGATGGGTTGATCTACCAGGCGGAGCGACTGGTCAACTGGTCGCCGGTCCTCAAGACGGCCGTCAGCGACATCGAGGTGAGCTACGCGGACGTGGAGGGCGAGCTCGTCAGCTTCCGCTACGGATCGCTCGACGACGCCGAACCCCACATCGTCGTCGCGACGACCCGGCTGGAGACGATGCTCGGCGACACCGCGATCGCGGTGCATCCCGACGATGACCGTTATGCGCACCTGGTCGGCACCGAACTGCCGCACCCGTTCGTCGACCGGATGATCCCGGTCGTCGCCGACGACTATGTCGACCCGGAATTCGGCAGTGGCGCAGTGAAGATCACCCCGGCGCACGATCCCAACGACTTCGCGCTCGGGCAGCGACACGATCTGCCGATGCCGACGATCATGGACTCCTCGGCCCGGATCGCCGACACCGGAACCGAATTCGACGGCATGGATCGGTTCGAGGCGCGCGTCAAGGTGCGCGAGGCGCTGGCCGAACAGGGCCGGATCGTCAAAGAAGTGCGTCCGTACCTGCACAGCGTCGGTCACTCGGAGCGGACCGGCGAACCGATCGAACCCCGACTGTCGATGCAGTGGTGGGTGGCGGTGGACAGGCTGGCCGCGGCGGCCGGCGACGCGGTGCGCGACGGGTCGACGGTGATCCATCCGAAGTCGATGGAACCGCGCTGGTTCGCCTGGGTCGACGACATGCACGACTGGTGTATCTCGCGTCAGCTGTGGTGGGGTCACCGCATCCCGATCTGGTACGGACCCGATGGTGACGTGGTCTGCGTCGGACCCGACGAGCAGGCCCCCGAGGGTTACGTCCAGGAGACCGACGTCCTCGACACGTGGTTCTCCTCCGGGCTGTGGCCGTTCTCCACGATGGGCTGGCCCGACCAGACCGCGGATCTCGAGAAGTTCTATCCCACTTCGGTTCTCGTCACCGGATACGACATCTTGTTCTTCTGGGTGGCCCGGATGATGATGTTCGGCACCTACGTCGGCAAGGATCTGGGGCCGGGCAACGAGATCCCGTTCCACAACCTGTTCCTGCACGGGCTGGTGCGCGACGAGCACGGTCGCAAGATGTCGAAGTCGAAGGGCAACGGCATCGACCCGCTGGACTGGGTGGAGCGCTTCGGCGCCGACGCCCTGCGTTTCACGCTTGCCCGCGGCGCCAATCCCGGTTCGGACATCTCGGTCGGTGAGGACCACGCCCAGTCGTCGCGCAACTTCGCGACCAAGCTCTACAACGCCACCAAGTTCGCACTGATGAACGGTGCGAAGGTCGGTGAGCTGCCCGACGCGGAGACGCTGACCGACGCCGACCGGTGGATCCTCGGCCGCCTCGATGAGGTGCTCGCCGAGGTCGACGCCGGATTCGAGTCCTACGAGTTCTCCAAGGCCTGCGAGGCGCTCTACCACTTCGCCTGGGACGAGGTGTGCGACTGGTACCTCGAGCTGGCGAAGGTGCAGATCGCCCAGAACGACGAGAACCGTTCGGAATCAACCGCGCTCGTGCTCGGCGCGGTCCTGGAACCGTTGCTGAGGGCGCTGTCGCCGGTGATGCCGTTCGTCACCGAGGTGCTCTGGAAGACCCTCACCGGGGGCGAATCTCTCGTGGTCGCACCGTGGCCGACCACGTCGGGACGCGAATGGTCGTCGGATTCGGCGGCCCGCGTGGACGATCTGCAACGACTGATCACCGAGGTCCGCCGTTTCCGCAGCGATCAGGGCCTGCGTCCGGGTCAGCGCGTCTCCGTCCAGTTCGACGGACTCGGCGAAGCCGGGCTCGAACCGCTGCTGCCGTACGTGACCTCCCTGGCGCGCCTCGATCCGGCCGGACCGGACTTCGGTGCGACCGCGACCATCGAGGTCCGACTGAGTGTGGCCACGGTGGTCGTCGCGATCGACACCTCGGGCACCGTCGACGTCGAGGCCGAGCGCAAGAGACTCACGAAGGACCTGGCGGTCGCCGAGAAGGAACTGTCGACGACGTCGGCGAAACTGGGCAACGAGCAGTTCCTCTCCAAGGCGCCGGACCACGTGGTCGCCAAGATCCGGGACCGACAGCGGATCGCGACCGAAGAGGTCGAGCGGCTGAACGCGAAGCTGGCGAGTCTGGCCGGCGCGTGAGTGACGACAACGGTTTCCCCGAAGAGGACCCCGCCGTCCTGGGAATGGATGCGGCGGGTGACCCCCTGGGTCTCTCGGCGATCATGGACGAGGACGAACCCGATCGGGATGCCGAGCCGGCGCCGTTGCGCGTCACCGACAGCGCCGACGAGCTCGCCGAACTCGCCGACGTCGAGGCAGAGCTCGACACCCGGTGGCCCGAGACGAAGATCGAGCCGTCGCTGACCCGGATCGCGACGCTCATGGACCTGCTCGGGTCTCCGCAGCAGGGTTACCCGGCCATCCACATCGCCGGAACCAACGGCAAGACGTCGGTCACCCGGATGGTCGATGCCCTGCTGTCCGCGCTGCACCGGCGCACCGGCCGGATCACGAGTCCGCACCTGCAGCGGGTCACCGAGCGGATCTCGGTGGACGGCAGGCCGATCCCCGCTCGCACCTACATCGACACCTACCGGGAACTCGAGCCGTACATCACCATGGTCGACGATTCGTCGACGACGGCGGGTGGACCGCGGATGAGCAAGTTCGAGGTGTTGACCGCGATGGCGTACGCGGTGTTCGCCGAGGCGCCCGTCGACGTGGCGGTCGTGGAGACCGGCATGGGTGGGCGCTGGGACGCGACCAACGTCATCGACGGCACGGTCTCGGTCATCACGCCGATCGCGATGGACCACGCGGACTATCTCGGCGACACGCTGACCGCGATCGCGGGGGAGAAGGCCGGAATCATCAAGGCCGCCGAACCCGATGCCGCCGGGACCGTCGACCCCGTCACGGTCATCGCCGAGCAGAGCCCCGAGGTCATGGACGTCCTGCTGCGCGCGGCCGTGGACGCGGGCACCATCGTCGCCCGCCAGGGTTCGGAGTTCGCGGTCCTCGATTCGGTCATCGCCGTCGGCGGGCAGATGCTCACCATCCAGGGTCTCGGCGGTGTCTACGACGAGATATTCGTGCCGTTGCACGGCGCGCATCAGGCGGCGAATGCCGCGCTGGCCCTCGCTGCGGTGGAGGCGTTCTTCGGTGCGGGTGCCGACCGGCAACTCGACATCGATGCCGTCCGTGCGGGTTTCGCGACAGTCGAGAACCCGGGGCGGCTCGAACGGCTGCGCAGCGCGCCGACGGTGTTCGCCGACGCGGCGCACAATCCGCACGGCGCGGCCGCGCTCGCGCAGGCCCTGGCCGAGGAATTCGACTTCCGTCGTCTCGTCGGCGTGGTCGGCGTGCTCGGCGACAAGGACGCCCGTGGGGTCCTCGAGGCCCTGGAACCGGTGCTCGACGCCGTCGTCGTCACCGACAACGGATCTCCCCGTGCCCTCGATCCCGAATCGCTCGCGGAATACGCGCGCGAGGTGTTCGGCGAGGACCGCGTGGTCGTCAAACCCTTCCTGCCCGATGCGGTCGAAGAGGCCATCGCCTTGGCCGAGGAGGCCGACGGGGAGCGCGTGTCGGGAGCCGGCGTGGTCATCACCGGGTCCGTCGTGACCGCCGGTGCCGCGCGAACTCTTTTCGGTAAGGAACCCTCATGACCCGGTACACCCCACCCACGAACGATCCGTGGAAGGGGTTGCGCGGCGTGATGGCCGGCACGATGATCCTCGAGGTCATCGTCGTGATCCTGGCATTCCCGATCGTGTGGCGCCTCGGCGACGGTCTGACCTGGTTGTCGGGCGGGTACCTCACGCTGGTCGTCATCGCGATGATCCTCGCCGCCGGGGTCCAGGGACGGCCGTACGCGATCACCCTCGATCTCATCCTGCAGGTGGTCCTGATCGTCGGCGGGATCTTCCACTGGTCGATCGCGGTGGTGGGGATCATCTTCGGGTCGGTCTGGCTCTACATCCGCTACATCAAGGCCGACGTCGAGAAGCGTGTCGAGCGCGGGATGCTGCCCGGCCAGGAGCCGATCGAGTAACCGGGAAATCGGGCGGTGCCGCCGGCCCCGGACATGTGACCAGCCGTGTTCGCGTTGATCAGGCCGGGGTTTGGTGGCCGCAAGACCTGTGGCCGGACCGTTATCGCCGAACCGGGCCGGTGTGGGGAGCTTGCTGCAACAATGGCCCAAGCCGCGGGGGCGACAGGTCGTTCCTCGCAGCTTGTCGAACCCCATTCCGATACACCCGATGTGAGGACATACGTGCAGTTGCAGCTCTCCCGGACCGCCATCTTCGACCGCACCCGCCGCACTCTGCTCCCCGCGGCTGTCCTGGCCGGCGCGGCACTCGCGCTGGCCGTCCCGGCATCGGCCGCCGCGGCTCCGGAGGACGAGCAGCCCCCGGTCGCGATCGCGAACTTCACGGGAGCGCCCGTCGCCGATGCGCCGGTTCCCGTCGGGCCGGGGGAGTACAGCTATGTCGCCACACACGCGATCACCGAGCGCGCCGCCTCGATGAAGGCGCCCGAGGCGATCGCCAGTCTTCCTGTGCCGGCTCAATACCGGCCCGCGAATCTCGGTCTGGCGCAACAGTTCGACCTCGCGCTGGCCGGCGCACTCGCCTCACCGGGCGGATGCGTTCAGGTGATCGTCGATCCGCGCTCCCGCACCGGGAGTCTCTTCAATTACGGTTTCTTCCCGGTTGCGGGTGAGTACTGCTCCTGACCGGTGCGGAATCACAGCCGGTCGATAGGGTGTCAGCGTGACTGAACGCACTCTCGTACTCATCAAGCCGGACGGCGTCGAACGCGGCCTCGTCGGCGACATCATCAGCCGCATCGAGCGCAAGGGCTTGACCCTGGTGGCTCTCGAGCTCAAGACCGCCGGCGACGAGGTCGCCCGCGGACACTATGCCGAGCACGAGGGCAAGCCGTTCCATCCCTCGCTGCTCGAGTTCATCACCTCGGGCCCGCTGGTTGCGGCAGTCCTCGAAGGACCCCGCGCGGTGGCCGCGTTCCGGCAGATCGCCGGCGGCACCGATCCGGTGGAGAAGGCCGTGCCCGGAACCATCCGCGCCGACTTCGCGCTCGACACGCAATACAACCTGGTCCACGGGTCTGATTCGCCCGAATCGGCGCAGCGTGAGATCGCCCTCTGGTTTCCCGGACTCGAGGGCTGAAACGGGGTCTCCAGCTCGACGCGCGCGGTCAAACGCTCATCCTTTGCGGTCATCCGACCGCGGTGTGGGATACTTGTGCAGTTATCGCCGACACACTTTGTCGACGACAACCGGATGACGCGCCCTGGTTCCGGCGCGTCGCGGTGCGGCACTGACGCACCGCGACGCCACGGAACCGCAGCTGACCCCACCGAGTTCGCACTGCTGCCAGCAGCCGAACACTCAGGTTCTGCCTGTGCCCGGTGGCGTGGAAGGCGTCCGGGGACGCGGTCATCGACACAGCAAGAGCGTCGTCGGGTGATCCGCAGGTCGGGTCGTCGTGACGACGCGCAGACCACACAACACCGGTCCGACACGGACCGGGACACAGAGCAGACCCTCGCGTGGCCGCGTCAGCCCGACGCGCCCGGGGGTTCGAGGAGACTGAGTGACCGACAACGGGTCGCCGGCTGACGCGAACGCAGCGTCGGAATCGGCGGAGGAATTTCCCAGCAAACTTCGTGTGCACGCCCTGGCGCGTTTCTTGGGCCTGACGAGTCGACAGGTACTGGCTCACCTGGCGAACCTCGGCGTGCAGACCCGCAGCCCACAATCCAGCGTCGACCGCGACCTGGCGAAAGCCGTGGCGGAACGAGTTCGGGCCGGCGTCGACGAGAACGCCGAGACGCCTGCGCAGACAGTGCCGGCCGACACCCCGACCGAGGCGCCGTCGGCGGAGCCCGCACCGGCCGAGACCGGATCAGCCGAGATCACGTCGGCCGATCCGGAGCCGACCGCGGACGAGCCGACACCGACCCCCGCGGACGACGCCTCATCGACACCGCCGGCCGCCGAGGCCCCGACACTGTTCTCGGCGGCGTCGGCGCAGTACGACGCGCCCGTGGCATCGTCTGCCGGCGAGGCCGACACGTCTGCCGGCGTGCAGCCGCTGTTCCTGCAGCCGCAGGCACCGGCCGAGAAGCCCCGCACCGCCCGCTCGGGGCGCGCCAAGCCCAAGGTCGAAACGAGCGCCAGCGGCGACGCGAACGCCGAGGACGAATCGGCCGGCACTGCCGCCCCTGAGGCCGCCGCGACCCCGGAATCCGGGGATGAACCCGCCGGCGCGCGGGGTCGCGAGGCGTCGGCGTCCGATGTGGCGAAGGCGGACGAGGCGACGACCGACGAATCGAACGCCGGCAGCTCGACCCCCGATGGCACCGACGATTCGAACGGCGACGACTCTGCCGACGATTCGAACACCGACGACTCGAACGGCGACGACTCGGGTTCGGGTCGGAGTCGCCGGCGCCGGCGCGGTCGGCGCGGGCGCGGGCGAGGTCGGGGAGACCAGGGCGCGGACGGCGAGTCCGACACGGACGACTCGGACGCCGACGAGTCGGACACGGACGACGCAGACGACTCCGCCGTCACCGACGGGCGGGGCGCCGAGGCGACCCGCGAGTCCGACAGCACCGCCGGCGAGACCGATTCCGACGACACCTCCGCCGACGACACCTCCGCCGACGACGAGTCGTCCGACGAGTCGCGCTCGGAGGAAGGCCGCCCGTCGGGCAAGCGCACACGGCGCCGCAGCCGCCGGTCGGGTTCGGACAAGTCGGGTGACGCCGAGTCCTCGAGCTCGTCGGGCGACCGTGCCGACGAGGCCACCGACGACTCCGACACCACTGACGAGTCGGACGACGACGCCTCCGGTGACGATGACTCCGGCGATTCGTCGTCGACTCGTCGCCGTCGCCGCCGTCGCCGTCGCAAGGGTGGCGGCGAATCGGAAGAGGTGTCTCCCGACGATCCGCCGAACACCGTCGTCCACGAGCGCGAGCCGCGCAGCAAGCGCGCCCGTGACGAGGTCCAGGGGATCTCGGGATCGACGCGGCTCGAGGCCAAGCGCCAGCGTCGCCGCGACGGGCGCGATGCCGGCCGGCGTCGGCCACCGATCCTGACCGAGTCGGAGTTCCTGGCGCGGCGCGAGGCGGTCGACCGGGTCATGGTCGTCCGCGAACGCAGCGCCAACAGCCGCATCTCCGGAAACGACGGGCACGAACACGCCGCGGTCGAGGACTACACCCAGGTCGCGGTCCTCGAAGACGGCGTCCTCGTCGAACACTTCGTGACCACCGCGACGTCGTCGTCGATGGTCGGCAACATCTATCTCGGTCGGGTCCAGAACGTACTGCCGGGCATGGAGGCCGCATTCGTCGACATCGGCCGCGGACGCAACGGTGTCCTGTACGCGGGTGAGGTCAACTGGGACGCCGCCGGACTCGACGGCGGTTCGCGCAAGATCGAGCAGGCGCTCAAGCCGGGCGACAACGTTCTCGTGCAGGTCAGCAAGGACCCGGTGGGGCACAAGGGCGCCCGACTGACCACACAGATCTCGCTGGCCGGCCGCTACCTGGTGTACGTGCCGGGTGGTTCGTCGACGGGGATCAGCCGCAAGCTGCCCGACGTCGAGCGCAAACGCCTCAAGCAGATCCTGGCGAAGCTCGTCCCCGACGAGGCCGGGGTCATCATCCGCACCGCCTCGGAGGGAGTCAGCGCCGAGGAACTCGGTGCCGACATCGCTCGTCTCGAGTCGCAGTGGAAGACCATCGACGAGGCCGTCACACAGGCCAAGAAGGGCGGGTCGTCGAACCCGAAGCCGCTGTACGAGGAGCCCGACCTCCTGGTGCGCGTGGTCCGAGACCTGTTCAACGAGGACTTCAAGAAGCTCGTCGTCGAGGGCGACAAGGCCTGGAACCTGGTCGAGGGTTACGTCGGCTCGGTGGCCTCGGATCTGATGGAGCGCGTCGAGAAGTTCGAGAAGCCGCATGCCGACGCGCCGGATTCGTTCGTGGTGCACCGCATCGACGAGCAACTCGCGAAGGCCCTCGACCGGAAGGTGTGGCTGCCCTCCGGCGGCACGCTGATCATCGAGCACACCGAGGCGATGACCGTCGTCGACGTCAACACCGGCAAGTTCACCGGCTCGGGCGGCAACCTCGAGGAGACCGTGACGCGCAACAACCTCGAGGCCGCCGAGGAGATCGTGCGGCAGATGCGGTTGCGCGACATCGGCGGCATGATCATCGTCGACTTCATCGACATGGTCCTCGAGTCCAACCGGGACCTGGTGCTGCGCAGGCTGACCGAGGCCCTCGCCCGTGACCGCACGCGCCATCAGGTGTCCGAGGTGACCTCGCTCGGCCTCGTCCAGATGACCCGGAAGCGTCTGGGAACCGGTCTGCTCGAAGCGTTCTCGACCACCTGCACCGCGTGCAGCGGCCGGGGCATCATCGTGCACTCGAATCCCGTCGAGGTGAAGTCCGACGACTCCGCACGCGCGGAGGGTTCGGGCTCGAAGCGGTCGCGTCGGGGCAAGAAGAAGGCCGACGCACAGCCGGAGGCCGCACCGGCCGTCGCGCCCGCCCACAAGCCCGCCGAACATCCGATGTTCCGGGCGATGGCAGCGCACTCCCACGACGACGACCACGATGGACACGGCGGACCACACCCCGACGGCGACGCTGCGCGAAGTTCCGACGGTGACACGGCACCGACGGTCGCGGCGTCCGAGCAATCGGCCGCGGGGGCCGGGACAGACACGTCCGGGGACCGCACCGCCGCCGCGCCGGACGTCCCAGAGCCCGTCGCTTCGGAGCCCGTCGCTTCGGAGCCCGCCGCGACAGAGGCTGCCGTCACGGAGCCGGCGGCGACGGAATCGGCGGACGCCGAGTCCGCCGGTACGTCGTCCGACGGTCAGGCTCCGGCGGCCGCACGGCGTCGGCGCCGGGTCGTCCGGCGTCCCGCGCAGACGACCACGGCACCCGAGAACGTGGTGATGACCGCGGTCGACGTGGTCCCGGACACCCCCACCACGACTTTCGGCCCGGTGTCGTCCGGCACCGGTGAGGCGGCCGTCGCGGTCCGGCGCCGGCCGCGCAAGCGCAGCGCCGGCCGTCCGGCGGGACCGCCGCCGGCCGAGGACTGACCGGAGTGGGGCAACTGGTCACGGGCCGGCGGTGGGCGAGTTTGACCCGACCACCGACGTTCCCGTAATCTTGGAAAGTCGCCTCCTGCGGAGGGTCTGCGCTGTTCTGCCCGCTTCGGCACAGCAACGGTGCGAATCCCGTCGGAGGCCCTCTGGTGCGAACCGCAGCTTCCCCGGCCACGTGACGGGCTACCCTGCGGCCCGCCCCGGCACGCACAACACAAACGCCCCAGGAGCGTCAGCGCCCCGAGGGTCCGAGTAGACGAGTAAGAGGAAAACTTCGATGGCAACGTACGCGATCGTCAAGACCGGCGGAAAGCAGTACAAGGTCGCTGAGGGCGACACTGTGAAGGTCGAGAAGATCGACGGAGAGATCGGCAGCACGGTGAGTCTGCCGGTCGCGTTGGTCGTCGACGGGTCGAACCTGACCACCGATGCCGACAAGCTGGCCAAGATCTCGGTCACCGGCGAGGTCGTCGACCACGTCAAGGGTCCCAAGATCCGCATCCACAAGTTCAAGAACAAGACCGGCTACCACAAGCGCCAGGGTCACCGTCAGAAGCTGACGGTCCTCAAGGTCACCGGCATCAAGTAGTTCGACCAGTTCGAGAAGACCTCAGGAGGACTGACACATGGCACACAAGAAGGGCGCGTCCAGCTCGCGCAACGGTCGCGATTCCAACGCCCAGCGACTCGGTGTGAAGCGCTTCGGCGGCCAGCAGGTGAGCGCAGGCGAGATCCTGGTCCGCCAGCGCGGCACCAAGTTCCACCCCGGCGTCAACGTCGGTCGCGGTGGCGACGACACCCTGTTCGCGCTGGCCGCGGGCGCGGTGGAGTTCGGCTCCAAGCGTGGCCGCAAGACGGTCAACATCGTCCCGGAAACCGCTTCGGTCTGACCCGAGCAACCGGCACGACACAGCCTTTACACAGGGCGGGCAGGGTCATCGCGTACCCCGCCCGCCCTGTTCTTTTTTGACTGAAGTAAGGAATCTCGATGTCTCGGTTCGTCGACCGCGTGACCATCCATGTCGCCGCGGGGAACGGCGGCCACGGCGTCGCGTCGGTCCATCGGGAGAAGTTCAAACCTCTCGGCGGGCCGGACGGCGGCAACGGCGGCAACGGCGGGTCAGTGCGACTCGTCGTCGACCCCCAAGTGCACACCCTCCTCGACTTCCATTTCCATCCGCATGCCAAGGCCTCCAACGGCAGGCCCGGAGGGGGCGACAACCGCGACGGCGCGAACGGTGAGGATCTCGTCCTCAAGGTGCCCGACGGCACGGTCGTCCTGGACGATCGCGGGACCATCCTCGCCGACCTGGTGGGCGAGGGCACGGTCTTCGAAGCCGCGCAGGGTGGTCGTGGCGGTCTGGGGAACGCGGCCCTCGCGTCGAAGGCTCGCAAGGCCCCCGGCTTCGCGCTGCTGGGGGAGGAGGGGCAACAGCGTTCGCTCGTCCTCGAACTCAAGTCCGTCGCCGACGTCGGCCTCGTCGGATTCCCGTCGGCCGGCAAGTCCTCGCTGGTGTCGGTGCTCTCGGCCGCCAAGCCGAAGATCGCGGACTACCCCTTCACGACGCTCGTCCCGAACCTCGGAGTCGTGCAGACCGCGGGAGACGTGTTCACCATCGCCGACGTCCCCGGTCTGATCCCGGGCGCCTCGACCGGCCGCGGTCTCGGCCTCGAGTTCCTCCGTCACCTCGAGCGCTGCGCGGTGCTCGCACACGTCGTCGACTGCGCCACACTGGAACCCGGCCGCGACCCGATCTCCGACATCGACGCGCTCGAAGCCGAGCTGGCCGCCTACGTCCCGGCACTCGACGACGACCACGGACTCGGCGACCTCGCGTCCCGTCCCCGCGTGGTGATCCTCAACAAGCTGGACGTTCCCGATGCCGCCGAGCTCGCCGATCTCATCGAACCCGAACTCGCCGAACGCGGTTGGCCGGTGTTCCGGATCTCGGCGGTCGCCCACGAAGGTCTGCGTGAGCTCACCTTCGCGCTGGCGCGGATGGTGCGGGAGTACCGGGCGGCCCAGCCCCCCAAGGTCGCCCGGCGCGCGATCATCCGGCCCAAGGCCGTCGACGACACGGGCTTCACGATCGAGACCGATCCGGACAACGAGGGCGGTTTCATCGTCCGCGGTACCCGCCCCGAGCGCTGGATCGCGCAGACCCAGTTCGACAACGACGAGGCCGTGGGCTACCTGGCCGACCGGCTCAACCGTCTCGGCGTCGAGGACGAACTGGTGCGTCGCGGTGCCGAGCCGGGTGCACCCGTCACGATCGGGCCCGTCACCTTCGACTGGGAACCGTCGACGCCGATGGGCGACGACGTCCCGGTCACCGGTCGCGGCACCGACATCCGACTCGACCGCTCCGATCGCGTGGGCGCCGCCGAACGCAAGCAGGCACGACGCCTGCGTCGCGGTCTCCCGGACGAGGACGGCGGGGAGCGGGACCTCCCGTGACCGCGGGGTCCGTCGATCGCGTCCGCGACGGGTCGGTGCGCGACCGGATCGCGCACGCACGCAGCGTGGTCGTGAAGATCGGCTCGTCGGCGCTGACCGACCTCACCGAGGGGCTCGACCGCGACCGGCTCGACGGCCTGGCCGACGCCCTCGAAGCACGGATGAGGGCCGGGTCGGATGTGATCGTCGTGTCCTCCGGTGCCATCGGCGCCGGTATCGCGCCGCTCGGGCTCAAACGACGCCCCACCGATCTGGCCACCAAGCAGGCGGCGGCCAGCGTCGGGCAGTTGGCTCTCGCGCACGCGTGGGGTACGTCCTTCGCGCGGTACGGCCGCACGGTGGGTCAGGTCCTGCTCACCGCCGACGACATCTCCAATCGCAGTCATCACGCGAACGCCCAACGGACACTTGACCGTCTGCGTTCACTGGGTGCCGTCGCGGTGGTGAACGAGAACGACACCGTGGCCACCAACGAGATCCGCTTCGGCGACAACGACCGGCTCGCCGCGCTCGTCGCGCACCTGTCGGGAGCCGACGCGCTCATCCTGCTCTCCGATGTCGACGGCCTCTACGACGGTGATCCGCGCAAGGTCGGGATCGACGGTCGTCGTGCCCGGCTGATCCCGGAGGTCCATGGACCCGAGGACCTCGACGGGGTGATCGCCGGATCCGGCGGCGCGTTGGGTACGGGCGGCATGGCGTCCAAGCTGGCCGCCGCCCGGTTGTCGGCCGACGCCGGCGTGCCCGTGCTGCTGGCGGCTGCCTCGTCGGCGGCGCAGGCCTTGGCCGACGCCTCGGTGGGGACGGTGTTCGCCGCCCGGCCCGAGCGGCTGTCCGCCCGACGCTTCTGGGTGCGTCATGCCGCCGACGCACGCGGTCGGATCGTGCTCGACGACGGAGCGGTCGACGCGGTGTCGCGCAGGCGGCGTTCGCTTCTCGCCGCGGGGATCGTCGGGGCGACCGGCAGGTTCTTCGAAGGGGACGTCGTCGAACTCGTCGACCAGTACGACACGGTGCGGGCCCGGGGAGTCGCGGCCTACGGGATCGACGACGTGACCTCGATGGTCGGCCGCTCCACCGTCGACCTTCCCCCTGAGCTGCAGCGCCCGGTGGTCCACGCCGACGATCTGGTGGTCGTCTCGCGCTGAGGCGCGGACCGCGTGATCAGAAGGTTGCCAGCGCCGGGAGTACGAACCCCGCCTCGTGGTCGATCTTCAGTGTGGCGATGTCGTCGGCGCGCGTGACTCCGCGGTTGACGATGATCAGCGGCTTGCCCGCCCGGTGTGCGCGCCGGGCGAATCGCAGACCGGACATGACGGTGAGTGATGACCCGACGACCACCAGCGCGTCGGCGGCGTCGACCGCCGAAAATGCCTCGTCCACAACGTCTCTGGCCACTGTCTCGCCGAAGTAGACGATGTCGGGCTTCAGGATCCCGCCGCAGTTCGGGCAGTCGATCATCACGAAGTCGGAGGTGTCGGAGAGGGTGGCGTCGGCGTCGGGGGCGACTTCGATGGCGCCGTGCCCGCGGACGCGGCGCGCGAACTCGGTGTTGAGACCTTCGAGAAGCTCGGCGAGCCGATGCCGCGAGATCCGCCAGTCGCAGTTCAGGCAACGGACCCGGCCGTAACACCCGTGGAGCTCGATGACTCCGCGCGTCCCTGCCTTGGTGTGCAGCATGTCGACGTTCTGCGTGAGGACCCGCGAGATCCACCCGCGCTGCTGCAGCTCGGTCAGGGCGAGGTGCGCGCGGTTGGGGACCGCGGCGTCCATGTGCCGCCAGCCGAGGTGGTTGCGGGCCCAGTAGTGGCGGCGGAAGTCGGCTGACGACAGGAACATCTCGAGGGTCATCGGTGTCCGCGGCGGCGAACCGGGGCTGCGGTAGTCGGGGATGCCGGAGTCGGTGGAGATGCCGGCCCCGGTCAGAACCGCGACACGGCGACCGGCGAGGATGTCGGCGGCCAGCGCGATCCGATCCTCGACGTCGTCGTCGAGCGGTGTGTGTTCGGCGGGGGTGGTGCCGAGCTGGAGACGAGTACGCACCCTGCCCAGGATAAGCGCGACTCAGGCTCCGTCGAGCCGGTCCAGAGTGGCGGTGGTGTGTACGACGAACCACTCCTCCCACCGGTCCGGACTCCACCCGCGTTCGCGGACGAGACGCAGCCAGAGTGTTCGCGACGAGAGCATCCACATCGAGTCCACGGTCTCGTCGTCGGCCGGCCGGCCGAGGATCAGCGAGAGTGCGAACCGGACCTCGTCCCAGCGGGTCTGCTCCCGTTCATCCCGGAGCGTCGCCGCGTCGTCGTCGGTGACGGCGGCCTCGTCGAGTACGTGCTGGATGGCCGCCGAGCGAAGGTGCGCATCGCGCAACCACGATGCCGCGGCGCGGATGCGTCGAGGTCTGCTGCCCTCACCCATCGTCTGGTAGTCGGCACCGTCGCGGACCGGGACGCCCTCGTCATGCCGCAGGGCGGCGACGATGCAGGCGTCGAGCAGGTCGAGTTTGTTGTCGAACTGCCGGTAGACCGTGGGACGGGTGAGTCCCGCACGGGTCGCCACCCCGGACATCGTCGTCGCCACCCACCCGTCTTCGCAGAACATGGCGGTGGCGGTGGCGAGGACCAGGGCACGGTTCTCGCGGGCTCGCTCTGTCCGCAGTTCGGATGAATAGGGCCTGACCACGCCGATGAGTCTAGACAGAATTGGAAATACACAGTGTAATGTCAATATTCGGTGAGCCGCTCGGGCATCACCTATCACCGGTGGGAGCAGTGATCAAAGAATTCGATGTCCCGACGCGACTGGGGCGACTCCGTGTTCGCGATGTGGGCAACGGCCCGCCGGCTGTGTTGTGGCACAGCATGTTCGTCGATTCGCGGAGCTGGGACCGGGTGGTACCCGCACTGGCGGAGAGGCGGCGTCTGTTCCTGGTCGACGCGCCATGGTGCGGGCAAAGCGAGAAGACCGCCCAGCCCGCCGACATCGCGGCGTGCGCCGATGCCGCACTCGACGTGATCGCAAGAGTTCGCGAACTGACGGGTGCCGCTGCGGTGGACTGGGTCGGGAACGCGTGGGGAGGTCACGTGGGTATGCATGTGGCCGCCGTCGAACCGGCGCTGGTGAACACCCTGGTCGCGGTGAGCGCACCGACCGGTCCGATCGAGCCCGCTCTGCGGCGCCGGGTCAAGCTGTTGCTGCCGTTGTACCGGATGATCGGAGCCCGCGGCCCGGTGTGGTCGACCATCGTGTCCACGCTGTTCACCGAGCGCACCCGCCGCGAGGATCCCGAGGCGGTCGATCTCGTGCGAGAGGCGGTCCACGTCTCGGGCAGGTCGATGATCCCGGCCATCGAGACCGCGATTCTCCACCGCACGGATCTGGCGTGGGCGGCCGAGAAGATCTCGTGTCCGGTGCTGTTCGTGACGACCGATGACCGTGGCGAATGGACGCCCGAGGAGGCGCGGGAGGTGGCGCGCACCATGCACGATGCGCATGAGGTCACTGTCCACGAGGCCCGGGTGATCCCGGCGCTCGAGCAGCCCGCTCGGACCGCCGGTGCGGTTCTGGCCTTGTGGGAGTCGAACGCACGACAAACGCCACTTCCGGTGCCGATCACCTGACCCGCGCTGGGGGCGAGAGGTGATCCACACCGGAAGTGGCGATCGTTCGGAAGGGTCAGGCCGTCAGGAAACGGCTTCCTCGGCGTGCTTGCCGGTTGGTGCGGGCACCGTCACCAGCGGATAGACGCCGTTCTCGTCGTGCACCTCGGTGCCGACGACCGGGGGATTGAACACGCACAGCATGCGCATCTGCGTGTCGGCGGTCACGGTGTGGCGCTCATGTCCGTTCAGCAGATACATGGTGCCCGGCGCGAGGGGATAGGTCTCGCCGGTCTCACGGTCGAGCAGCGTTCCCGTCCCCTCGACGAGCCAGACGGCCTCGACATGGTTGGCGTAGTGGAACTCGTTGACCGAGCCGGCCTTGATGGTGGTCTCGTGGAACGAGAAGCCCACCCGGTCGCCGCCCAGGACGATGCGCTTGGAGACCCAATTGCCCTTGGGGTCGGCGACATCACGGTCGGTACCGGTGATCTCGGCTGTGGTTCGGACGATCATCCGATCACCTCCTTGACTGCATCGGACAGGATGGACAGGCCGCGGTCGAGGTCCTCGCGCGAAATGGTCAGCGGCGGAAGCAGCTTCACGACCTCGTCGGACGGACCCGACGTCTCGGCCAGGAGTCCCGCGCCGAAGGCCTGGGCGCAGACCTTGCCCGCCGCGGTGTGGTCGTCGAAGGCGAGTCCGCGGACCATGCCGCGTCCGCGGGTGGAGATGCCGTCGTAGCGGCTGCACAGGTCGGTGAAGACCTCGTGGATTCGCTCACCCTTGGCGTGGACGTCGCGCGTCAGCGCGTCGTCGGTCCAGTAGGTCTCGATGGTCTTGGCAGCGGTGACGAAGGCCGGGTTGTTGCCGCGGAAGGTGCCGTTGTGCTCGCCGGGGGTCCACACGTCGAGCTCCGGCTTGAACAGGGTCAGCGCGAACGGCAGTCCGTAACCGCTGATCGACTTCGACAGGGTGACGATATCGGGCTTGATGCCGGCTTCCTCGAAGGAGAAGAACTCACCGGTGCGTCCGCAACCCATCTGGACGTCGTCGACGATCAGCAGGATGTCGCGCCGTTCGCAGAGGTCCGACAGCGCACGCAGCCACTCGGCGCGGGCGACGTTCACGCCACCCTCGCCCTGGACCGTCTCCACGATGACCGCGGCCGGCCGGTTCAGGCCGCTGCCGGAGTCGTCGAGCACTCGCTCGAACCAGTGGAAGTCCTCCATGACCCCGCCGAAGTAGTTGTCGAACGGCATCGGGGTCGCGTGGACGAGCGGGATGCCCGCGCCGGCGCGCTTCATCGAGTTGCCGGTCACCGACAGCGATCCGAGGGTCATACCGTGAAAAGCGTTGGTGAAGCTGATGATCGACTCGCGACCGGTCACCTTGCGGGCGAGCTTCAGTGCCGATTCGACCGCGTTGGTACCCGTCGGTCCGGGGAACTGGATCTTGTAGTCCAGTCCACGCGGTTCGAGGATGTGATCGGTGAACTTCTGGATGAAGTTCCCCTTGGCGACGGTTGCCATGTCGAGACCGTGGGTGATCCCGTCGGCCTCGATGTACTCGAGGAGGGCCTTCTTGAGGATCGGGTTGTTGTGGCCGTAGTTCAGCGAACCGGCGCCGGCGAAGAAGTCGAGGTATTCACGACCGTCCTGGTCGGTGATGTAGGAACCCTTCGCGGTGGTGAACACAGCAGGCCAGTTACGGCAGTAGCTGCGCACCTCCGACTCGTGGGTGGTGAAGACGGAATCGTCCATGTGGGTGTCGAGAAGTTGCATTTCTTTGCTTCCTTCTGGTGTGACAGCGTGGGGTTCTCAGATGTGCTCGGCTCGGAGGCGCTTCGTTGCGATGGCCGAGGTGGAATATGTCCCACGGGCGGGGTCGGCTTGTGTTCGAGAAGTCCGGCGGGACAACCGATCACGGAGTCGGCAGACGGTTCGATCTGCACTGGTGCACCCGGTCGTCAGGCGCCGATCTGCGTTCGGCGCAAGCGCGCTCGGGGCGTTCGCCTCAGGGCTCGGGGATCTCCGGCTCGAGCATGTAGAGGTCCTCCGGCTCGTGGGAGTCGGGAAACGCGTTGGCGGGGAACAGGTCTCGGCGCTCGAATCGGAGTCCACGGGCCTTGGCGACCGATCCGAACAGGCGCTGCGACGGAATGTTGTCCGGGCTGATCGTCGTGTGCATGGCCACCATGCCCTGGCGGTTGGCGCGGTCGAACAGCTCATGGAGCATCGTCGCGGCGATGCCGTGTCCACGGACCTCGTCGTCGACGGCGACCTGCCAGACCATCAGGGTGGAGGGGTCGCTCTGCCGACGGTAGCCGGTGACGAAACCGACTGCGCGGCCGTCGACCTCGGCCACGATGGACGTGGCGGCGAAATCGTGGCACCACAGGACGTAGGAGTAGCTCGAGTTGACGTCGAGAACCTTTGAGTCCGAGGCGATTTCCCAGAGTCGGGTGCCGTCGTCGACCGTGGGTGTCCGGTAGTCGACGGCAAGAGTGGTTGTTGGGGCCGTTCTTGTTTGGGAAGGGCTCATAACGCATTCGACGTTAACAACGCGTGTCGGGGAAGTCATGTACCTGCGGAAATTGGCTTGCAGAACCACTACCTTGTCCCTGTTCAGGCATGCAATGTGAAGTGGCTCACAAAGACGGGATTCAGGATTGGTTTGCGTGGCTGCACGGGTTGCAGAATGGCCTCATGACGAGGATCATCGCCGGCCGGCTGGGTGGGCGCAGGCTGCGCGTTCCGGGCGAAGGCACCCGACCCACGTCCGACCGTGTTCGTGAGTCGGTGTTCAACATGCTGGCCGCCCGATCCGATCTGGACGGGCTCTGGGTTCTCGATCTCTATGCGGGATCGGGCGCGTTGGGTCTCGAGGCGATCTCGCGGGGAGCCGCGGGCGCGACGTTCGTCGACTCGGGGCGCCGGGCTGCCGTCACGATCGCCGCGAACGTGAAGGCGTGCGGGGTGGCCTCGAACGCCACCGTACATACGCGCGCGGTGTCCGCCTACCTCGCGGGCGAGCCGGAACGGCGCTTCGGTCTGGTGTTTTCCGACCCGCCCTACGACGTCGCCGCCGACCGGATAGCCGAAGACCTCACTCTCCTGACCACACGCCTGGACGACGACGCGCTGGTCGTCGTCGAACGGGCGGCCCGTTCCCGCGGAGAGGTGTGGCCGGCGTCGTACGACGTGATGGTCGACAAGTCCTACGGCGACACCCGGGTGGAGATCGGCCGCCTGGTCTGACCGGTAGGTTCAGACCATGACGACGGCTGTGTGTCCCGGTTCCTTCGATCCCTTCACCCTTGGTCACCGTTACGTGGTGGAACGCGCCGCGGCGTGTTTCGACGAGGTCGTGATCACCGTGGTGGTCAACCCCAACAAGCGCGGCATGTTCGGCGTCGACGAGCGCATCGGACTCATCGAAGAGGACTGCGCGGACCTGGCGAACGTGCGGGTCGATCGGTGGGAGGGTCTGCTCGTCGACTATCTGCGGCAGGAGTCCATCCACACGATCGTGAAGGGGCTGCGCTCCGCGGTCGACTTCGACTACGAGGTGCCGATGGCGCAGATGAACCGCGAGCTCGCCGACGTGGAGACGATCTTCCTGCTCACCGACCCGCGTTTCGCTCACGTCTCGAGCTCGTTGGTGAAGGAAGTGGCGAAGTTGGGCGGTGACGTCTCGCCATTCCTGTCGGGACATGTTCACGACCGCCTGATGAGCCGGCTGTCAGGCGAATTGTCGGCCTGATCCGGGACATATCGCGACACACCCCACGCGCTTCACGAGTCACAAGCGCACCATTCGGCACAATAGTCACAGATTCACCAACTGTTGCAACCAGGCAAGCGCCGGATTGGGGTGGCTGTGTACCGGGTATTTGAGGCTCTCGACGAGCTGGTCGCGATCGTCGAAGAGGCACGGAGTGTGCCGATGACCGCAGGCTGTGTCGTCCCGCGCGGCGACGTGCTGGAACTGCTCGACGACATCAAGGACTCCATCCCCGGCGAGCTCGACGACGCGCAGGACGTGCTCGACCAGCGCGACACGCTCATCGGCGACGCCCGCGAGCACGCCGAGACGACGGTGGCAAAGGCGGATTCGGAGTCCGAGGCCGTCCTCGCCCACGCGCGCGCCGAGGCGGACCGCATCCTCTCCGAGGCGAAGGCGCAGGCCGACCGCATGGTCGACGAGGCCAGCGCGCACTCGAGCTCGCTCGTCGAGGACGCCTCCGAGGAGGCCCATCGCCTGCAGACGAGCGCGGCGCGGGAATTCGAGGCCGTCACCGGCCGGGCGCGGGCCGAAGCCCAGCGCACCATCGACGCGGCCAACAACTCCTACGACAAGTCGGTGGCCGACGGCATCGCCGAGCAGCAGCGACTCGTCTCCGAGACCGAGGTGGTCGGTGCGGCGAAGTCCGAGGCGGAGCGGATCATCGACGCCGCGCACGCCGAGGCAGATCGCCTGCGCGGTGACTGCGACGTCTACGTCGACGAGAAGCTCGCCCAGTTCGAAGAGGTCCTGACCGGCACGCTGCGGTCGGTGAACCGTGGGCGGCATCAGCTGCGCACCGGTGCCGGAATGCACGACTACGTCGAGTACCCCCGGGGCGTCGACGAGTCCTCACGGCCGGAGGGTCGTGGTGACGGATCGCGCTCGCGCGAGGCATCGGCCCGCCACACCTACGACCGCGACCACGGTTCGCCGCTCGCGGTGTGACACGGCTGTCGACCGGGCTCTCACGCGCCGCCGGCGTCGGTCGATCATTCCCGGAGGCGAGCGTATGGTAGGCGTCTGTGGCTGATCATGCTGTGACTTCAGAGCCGTCGCGCGGTCCCGGTTCGACTCCGAAGCGCGAGCCGTTCGTGCTGGATGTGCGTTCGCTGGGACGTCGCCCGGGAACCATGTCCGAGGTGCATCGCACCGTGCGGACACCTGAGCGGCTCGGCGTCGAGATGGTCGGAATCCCGGCGGATTCCGACGTCGACCTCGACCTCCGCCTGGAGGCGGTCTCCGAGGGAATCCTCGTCACCGGAACGGTGTGTGGTGAGACGGTCGGTCAGTGCTCGCGCTGCCTCGAGCCGGTCGACGGGACCGTGACGGTCTTCCTCACCGAGCTGTTCGCCTATCCGGACAGCGCCACCGAGCAGACGACCGACGCCGACGACGTCCATCGCATCGCCGACGACCGGATCGACCTCGAACAGTCGATCATCGACGCGGTCGCACTCGAACTGCCGATGTCGCCGCTGTGTTCCGAGGACTGTGAGGGTCTGTGCCAGGTCTGCGGAGTCCGGCTCGCCATCGCCGAGCCGGGGCACTCGCACGAGGTCATCGACCCCCGCTGGGCGGGCCTCGCGAACAAGTTCGCCGACCTCGCCGAGGGCGACTCGGTGTCGGCATCGGACGGCGACACCGCCGAGACCGCGGATTCCGACCGGGAACGACATCGTGACTGAGGTCGTGCGCGAGGGCGGACCGCGAGCCGCGCTGCTCGACGCCCTGGACACCGAGATTCGCGACGACCTCCTCACCCTGGCGCTGACCCACCGGTCCTATGCCTACGAGCACGGTGGTCTGCCCACCAACGAGCGGCTGGAATTCCTCGGCGACTCGGTGCTCGGCGTCGTCATCACCGAACGTCTCTATCTGCGATATCCCGATCGGCCCGAGGGCGAGCTGGCCAAGATCCGGGCGAGCGTCGTCAACATGCACGCGCTCGCCGACGTCGCGCGCGGGCTCGGCGACGAGGGCGGACTGGGCAAGTACCTGTTCCTCGGACGCGGCGAGGAGATGACGGGCGGTCGTGACAAGGACTCGATCCTGGCCGACGGTCTGGAATCGCTGTTCGGTGCGGTCTTCCTCAGCCATGGACTCGAGACGTCACAGCGGGTCATCCTCCGGCTCTTCGACGAACGCATCGATCGTGCCGGTCGTCTCGGCGCCGGACTCGACTGGAAGACCTCGCTCCAGGAGTTGAGTTCCGAACGCGGGTTCGGCCCGCCGCAGTACCAGATCAGTGCGACCGGTCCTGACCACAACAAAGAGTTCACCGCCACCGCGCTGGTCGCCGGCGAGAGCCTCGGCGAGGGCGTCGGCCGGACCAAGAAGGAAGCGGAGCAGCAGGCCGCGGCGCACGCCTGGAAAGTGCTCACCGAGCGCGCCTCCGCCTCGTGAACCTCCACCCCGTGAACGACTCGCACGTGGCGATGCATGCCTGAACTACCCGAGGTCGAGACCGTCCGCATCGGTCTCGAGACCCATCTCGTCGGTCGGGTGGTGGCGTCGACCGAGGTCCTTCATCCGCGTGCGATCCGTCGTCACCTCGGCGGGGAACCGGATCTGATCGGGCGGCTCGCCGGCAAACAGGTGACCGGGGTGCGCCGGCGCGGCAAGTACCTGTGGATCGATCTCGCCGACTCCGCCGACCGGGCGGCGCTGGTGGTCCACCTCGGGATGAGCGGACAGATGCTGATCGCACGGACCGGGACCCCCGACCACACGCATCTGCGGGTCCGTGCCGTCCTCGACGACGAGAACGAACTCCGCTTCGTCGACCAACGGACCTTCGGCGGTTGGCATCTCGACGACTACACCCCGGATGTGTATGCGCTCGAGAACGGAGCACCGCCCGCCGACATCCCGATGTCGGTGGCGCACATCGCCACCGATCCCTTCGACCCGGCCTTCGATGCCGGCCGCGTCGTGGATCGCATGCGCGCCAAGCACTCCGAGATCAAACGGGTCCTCCTGGATCAGACCGTGATCTCCGGGGTCGGCAACATCTACGCCGACGAGGCGCTCTGGCGCGCGCGACTACACGGCGCGCGGATCGCCGAGACGATCAGTCGCAAGAAGCTGCGGGAGCTGATCGACGCCGTCACCGAGGTGATGGCGTCGGCCCTGAAGGTCGGCGGCACGTCGTTCGACGCCCTGTACGTGAACGTCAACGGACAGTCCGGGTACTTCGAGCGGTCTCTCAACGCCTACGGGCGGGCGGGGGAGCCGTGCCGCCGGTGCGGGGCGATCATGCGGCGGGAGCAGTTCATGAACCGCAGCTCGTTCTTCTGTCCGCGCTGCCAGCGACCACCGAGTGGACGCTGACCCAGCCGGGTCGTGCTGCGGCGCCGGGAACAATTCCCGATCCGGAGCTCTTACTATTGTTCGCGATGCCGGCGGCGCCCGCCGGAGACTCTGAGAGGACCCGCCTTCGATGACCACCGAAGCCACTGCCCCCACGTCCGGGGTCCCTGCCGACCAGGTCCACACCGACCTCTGGGTCGAGCGCACGGGCACCCGCCGTTACACCGGACGAAGCTCTCGCGGCGCCGAGGTGCTGATCGGCTCACAGGACGTCGACGGTGTCTTCACCCCGGGCGAACTGCTCAAGATCGCACTGGCCGCATGTACGGGGATGTCGTCGGACCGGCCGCTGGCCCGTCGCCTCGGTGACGACTACGACGCGACGATCCGGGTGAGTGGCGACGCGGACCGCGAGAACGAGGTCTACCCGCGCATCGAGGAGATCCTCGAGATCGACCTGTCCGAACTCGAACCCGAGGCCGCGGCGCGCCTGCTCGTCGTCGTCGAACGCGCCATCGACGCGGTGTGCACCGTCGGACGTACCGTCAAGGCCGGTGCCGAGGTGGATCTGCGGATCGAGACGGACTGACACGGTGCCAGACCAGACCCGGACCGACGACGGCACCGACCGCATCCGGCTGACCGCGCATGTCCACGGACACGTACAGGGCGTGGGCTTCCGGTGGTGGACGCGGTCCCGGGCCCTCGAACTCGGTCTGGTGGGCCATGCCTCGAACCAGGCCGACGGTCGGGTGCTGGTCGTGGCCGAGGGGCCACGAGACAAGGCGCTCGCCCTGCTCGACGCACTGCGGTCCGGCACCACCCCGGGACAGGTGGACCTGGTGGTCGAGCGTGTGGATGAACCGCGCGGGGAGCTCGACGGCTTCGTCGAACGGTGAGCGGAGCCCGAAACACATCGCGATGGTGAGTAGTCTGTACCGTCGTGCACCTCAAAAGCCTGACCCTGAAGGGCTTCAAGTCGTTCGCCTCGGCGACGACCCTGCGCTTCGAGCCGGGTATCACGTGCGTCGTCGGGCCCAACGGCTCCGGTAAGTCGAACGTCGTCGACGCCCTGACCTGGGTGATGGGCGAGCAGGGGGCCAAAGCGCTGCGCGGCGGGAAGATGCAGGACGTCATCTTCGCCGGCACGTCCGGCCGCCCGCCACTGGGCCGCGCCGAGGTGACGCTGACCATCGACAACGCCGACGGGGCGCTGCCCATCGAGTACTCCGAGGTGTCGATCACCCGCCGGATGTTCCGCGACGGTGCCGGCGAATACGAGATCAACGGCAGTTCGTGCCGGCTGATGGACGTGCAGGAACTGCTGTCGGATTCGGGCATCGGCCGCGAGATGCACGTGATCGTCGGGCAGGGTCGGCTGTCGGCGATCCTCGAGTCCCGGCCCGAGGACCGACGCGCGTTCATCGAAGAGGCGGCCGGTGTCCTCAAACATCGCAAGCGCAAGGAAAAGGCAGTCCGCAAGCTCGACGCGATGCAGGCCAATCTGGCGCGCCTGACCGACCTGACCGCCGAACTCCGCCGTCAGCTCAAGCCGCTGGGTCGTCAGGCCGAGGTGGCACGCCGTGCGCAGACCGTGCAGGCCGACCTCCGCGACGCCCGGTTGCGTCTGGCCGCCGACGACCTCGTCACCCGCCGGACGGAGATGGCCGAACACGCCGCCGTCGAGGACGAGGTCCGCCGCAGGCAGGACGAGGTGGCCGCCGAGCTGGACCGCGCGAACGCGGAAGTGGCCGAACACGAACAGCATCTCGCCGAGATCACACCCGCCGCGGCCGCGGCGAACCGTGCGTGGTTCCGGTTGTCGGCACTCGCCGAGCGCGTCGACGCGACCCGCCGGGTGGCCGCCGAACGCAGCCGATACCTCAGTGAGCCGGTGGGTGAGACGTCTGGGCCCGACCCCGACGAGCTCGACGAGCAAGCCCTCGAGGCCGCCGAACTCGAAGCCGAACTGACCGAGGGCGTCGAGATCGCCGCCGAGCAGCTCGAAACCGCCAGAGAAGTGCTCGGTGAGCGCGAATCGATCGCGGAAGCGGCCGAGGCCGCACATCTCGCCGCGGTCCGGGCCATCGCCGACCGGCGTGAGGGGCTCGCGCGGCTGGAGGGCCAGGTGGACAACCTGCGGACCCGCTCGGAGTCGGCCGACGCCGATGCCCAGCGCCTCACCGACGCGATCTCGACCGCCGTCGAACGTGCCGAAGCTGCTGTGACGCAACAGGATTCGGCTGCGGGTGAGCTGGCGCAACTGGAGGCCGCCGAACGTGCGCTCGACGAACACCACGAACGCTGCGTCGCCGCGCTGAACCTGTCCAACGAGCGCGTGGCCACCTTGCAGGCCGCACACCGCGAGGCCGAGCACGCCATCGCCTCGTTGTCGGCGCGAGTCGACGCGCTCGCCATGGGACTCGAACGAGGCGACGGTGGCGCGTGGTTGCTGGAGAACGCGCCCGACGGTCTCCTCGGTCCGATGTCGGAGCTGGTCACCGTCGAGCCGGGTTACGAGACCGCCATCGCCGGGGCGCTCGGACCTGCGGTCGACGGCATCGTCACCGTGGACGGGGTCGCCGCGGTGCGGGCGTTGGAGGCACTCAAGTCGGGCGACGGGGGACGGGCCGCGCTGATCTGTGGCGGACTCACCGGTCCGGATCGGCGGGGCGAGATCGCGTTGCCGGACGGGGCGAGGTGGGCCGCCTCGGTGGTCGACACCCGGCCGGAGATCCGCGGCGCCATCGACACCGTCCTGGCCGACACCGTGATCGTCGACGATCCCGCGCAAGGGCTCGAGCTCGCCCGCCGTCTCGGTGTACGCGCGGTGACCCCCGCCGGAGACCGCATCTCGGCGGCGTCGGTCGAAGGTGGCTCCTCGCGCCGGCCCTCCACGCTGGAGGTCCAGTCGGCCATCGACGCGGCGACCGCCGAACTCACCGCGACGCGCCGACGCGTCGAAGAACTGGAGGCGGCGCTCGACGGTGCGCTGACCGAACAGCACGAGCGCCGGGAGGCGGCCGAGGAGGCGCTCGCCGCCCTCCACGAGTCCGACGCCGGCGTCGGAGCGGCATACGAACAGATGGCCCGGCTCGGCCAGGAGATCCGGGCGGCTCGCGCCGAGGCCGACAAACTGACACGACAGCGGAACCTGCTCGAGAAAGGCCGCGCGGAAACCCTGCAGTCCCTGCAGGAACTCACCGAGCGACTCCGGCTGGCCCGGGACGAGTCCGACGCGGGGACCGAGATGTCGACCGACTACTCCGAGCGCGCCACCGCGTCGGCGGCCGTCGGGGTGGCGCGCAGCGCGGAGATGGAGGCCCGTCTGACGCTGCGGACCGCCGAAGAACGCCTGGCCTCGGTCCGGGGCAAGGCGGACTCGCTGCGCCGCGCCGCACAGCGCGAGCGAGAGGCGCGCGAGCGGGCCCGCCGCCAGGACGAGATCCGGCGACAGGCCGCCGGGGTCGCGGCGGCCGTCGAACGCGCCGGCGCCCAGGTGAGTGAACGCCTCGCCGCCGCGGTGGCGTCGGCCCAGGCCGGACGCGACGAACTCGAGGAGATCCGCACCGCGCGCACCGCGACCCTGGACCAGCTGCGGGTGCGGGCAGGCGAACTGACCACCACCCTGAACTCGCTGCGCGACACCGTCCACCGCGACGAGGTGGCGCGGGCCCAGGTCGCGTTGCGGATCGAGCAGCTCGAAGAGCAGGTCCTCGAGACCTTCGCGATCGCCCCCGACGATCTGATCGCCGAGTACGGTCCCGACGTGCCGATGCCCCCGTCGGCACTGGAGATGGCCGAGTACGAGCAGGCCAGGGAGCGCGGCGAGCAGGTCGTCGCCCCGGCCCCGATGCCATACAACCGGGCGACCCAGGAAGCCCGTGCGAAGAAGGCGCAGAAGGACCTCAACACGCTCGGCAAGGTCAACCCGCTCGCACTCGAGGAGTTCGCCGCGCTCGAGGAGCGGTACAACTTCCTGTCGTCGCAGCTCGAAGACGTCAAGGCGGCGCGCAAAGACCTGCTCGACGTCGTCGAAGACGTCGACGCCCGCATCCTGCAGGTGTTCACCGAGGCCTATGCCGACGTGGAACGCGAATTCGCCCAGGTCTTCCAGACACTGTTCCCGGGTGGCGAGGGCCGACTCGTCCTCACCGAACCCGGCGACATGCTGACGACGGGCATCGAGGTCGAGGCGCGCCCGCCCGGCAAGAAGGTCAAGCGGCTCTCGCTGCTGTCGGGTGGGGAGAAGTCGCTGACCGCGGTCGCGATGCTGGTGGCGATCTTCCGCGCGCGTCCGTCCCCGTTCTACGTCATGGACGAGGTCGAGGCCGCACTCGACGACACCAACCTGCGGCGACTCATCACTTTGTTCGAGCAACTGCGAGAGAAGTCCCAGCTCATCGTCATCACCCACCAGAAGCCCACGATGGAGGTCGCGGACGCGCTCTACGGCGTCAGCATGCGCGGCGACGGCATCACGACGGTCATCTCGCAACGCATGCGCGGAGTGAACATGCCCGTCGGTCAACAGGAGGACACCAGCCAGTGAACACCGGAATCATCATCGGCATCGTCGTCGCGGTACTCGTCGTGATCGCGTTGATCGTGCTCGGTCTGGTGCTGTCGCGCCGCCGGCGCATCTCGCTCACCGACGAACGGCAGCCGGAGGTCGTCGACGGCACGACCCGTCAGGTCGACCGGTCCGGGGGATACCAGGCCGGATCGGGCTTCAGCTTCAGCCGCGGGGAGACCGCGCTCGCCGAACCGCCCCGACGCGAGCCGCAACCCCGGACACCGGAACCCCCGGCGCCCGCGCCCGAGGTAGTGCGGCCCGCGGGGGACCGCACGGACGTGGACGGCCAGCCGGGTGTCGGCGACGACGCCGCGGTCCCGCGCGACTCGATCCGACGCGGCGTCACCGAGGTGTCGCTTCCCGAGCCGGACACAGCAGAGCCGGAGATCGCCGAACCCGAGACACCAGCGCCCGGGACACGGGAGTCCGAGGCGGCGGCGCCCGAGAGCACACTGCCGGAGACGGCCGATCCCGCGGTCGTCGAACCCGAGGTCGTCGAACCCGAGGTCACCGAACCCGGGGTCATCGAACCCGAGCCGGTCACGGCCGAGCCGGAACCGGAGACCGTCGAACCCGAGACGCGGGTGCCCGACGATGTCGCGCAGGCGACCACGGCGCCACCGCTGGACGACATCGCGCCGACGGCCGGCCGGATCGGTCGCCTGCGTGGCCGTCTGTCCCGGTCGCAGGGCGCGATCGGCAAGGGAGTACTCGGACTCCTCGGTGCCGGCGACCTCGACGAGGACAGCTGGGAGGAGATCGAGGACACGCTCGTGATGGCCGACCTCGGCGCCTCGACCACGGCCGTCGTCGTCGAGACGCTGCGTACCGAACTCGCGGCCAATCCGGTCCGGACCGCGGGCGAGGCCCGCGCGTTGCTCAAGCGGGTCCTGGTCGACCAGCTCGACCCCACGCTCGACCGGTCCATCCGGGCGCTCCCGCACGCCGGCCGTCCCGCGGTCGTGCTCGTCGTGGGGGTCAACGGAACCGGCAAGACCACCACGACCGGCAAACTGGCGCGGGTGCTCGTCGCCGACGGACGCCGCGTCCTGCTCGGTGCCGCCGACACCTTCCGCGCCGCCGCCGCCGACCAGCTGCAGACCTGGGGCGAGCGGGTCGGTGCCGAGATCGTGCGCGGCAAGGAGCAGTCCGATCCGGCCGCGGTGGCGTTCGACGCGGTCGACCGCGGTATCGAGACCGGCGTCGACGTCGTCATGATCGACACCGCCGGACGCCTGCACACCAAGACCGGACTGATGGACGAGCTGGGCAAGGTCAAGCGCGTCGTCGAGAAGAAGGCGCCTGTCGACGAGGTGCTGCTCGTGCTCGACGCGACCGTCGGACAGAACGGCCTGATGCAGGCCCGCGTCTTCGCCGAGGTCGTCAACATCACCGGCGTCGTGCTCACCAAACTCGACGGCACCGCCAAGGGCGGCATCGTGTTCCACGTGCAGAAGGAGCTCGGGGTGCCGGTCAAGCTCGTCGGGCTCGGCGAGGGCGCGGACGACCTCGCACCCTTCGAGCCGGAGGCGTTCGTCGACGCCCTCCTGTGAATTTCCCGGGTGCTGCTGTGAATTCGGGATCTGTGATCGGAAACCTGGTGTTAGCGGTCGCCCGCCGAACCTGAGAGACGGCTCAGAGCCGAACTGGGGCGTTACATGGGCGAAATATAAACCGGCCAGGGGGTTACGCGCCTGAAACGTCGGGGCACCACGGCTGAAACCGACTGCGGACAATCTCTTTGGAGGCGCCGAGCCGTCGGCGCATCCTGAGGAGGTTTCGTAGTGGATTTGGCTCAGTTGCCAAACGAATCGTTTGGCCCGATAGACACGGGCAACACGGCATTCATGCTCGTGTCGGCCGCCATGGTGTTGCTGATGACCCCAGGTCTCGCCTTCTTCTACGGGGGGTTGGCGCGAGGCAAGTCTGTCCTGAACATGATGATGATGTCCTTCGGAGCACTGGCGACGGTGAGCGTCGTGTACGTGCTCTGGGGCTTCTCGATGTCGTTCAGCGATGGTTTCACCGGCAACAGCGACATCGGCGGCATCTTCGCGAACCCGTTCGCGCTGTTCGGGTCGGATCAGCTCATGAACACCATCGGGGAGGGTGACACCGAGCAGTACGTCACCGGCGGACTCAGCATCCCCGCCATCGTCTTCATGGGATTCCAGCTGACCTTCGCGGTCATCACCGTCGCGCTGATCAGCGGTGCGCTCGCCGAGCGGGTGAAGTTCTCGACCTGGCTCGTCTTCACCGTGCTGTGGTCGACGATCGTGTACTTCCCGCTGTCGCACATGGTGTGGGGTGGACTCGTCGGCGGCGGCGGCCTGCTCGGCGCCGGTGAGGACGGTCTGGCCGCCAAGATGTTCGGCGTCGACGAGGAGGGATCGGCCAATGTCGCACCCATCGACTTCGCCGGCGGCACCGTGGTCCACATCAACGCCGGTATCGCTGCACTGGTGCTCGTGCTCATCATCGGCAAGCGTGTCGGGTTCGGCCGTACCGCGTACCGTCCGCACAACATCCCGTTCGTCATGCTGGGTGCCGCACTCCTCTGGTTCGGATGGTTCGGGTTCAACGTCGGCTCCGAGCTGGGCGCCGACCTCCTCGCCGGACAGGTGTGGGTCAACACCACGGCGGCAACGGCCGCTGCGATCATCGGCTGGCTCGTCGTGGAGGTCATCCGCGACAAGCACGCGACGAGCGTCGGTGCCGCATCGGGCATCGTCGCCGGTCTGGTCGCCATCACCCCGGCCTGTGGTTCGCTGACGCCGGTCGGCTCGCTGATCCTGGGCCTCATCGCCGGTGCCCTCGCCGCGACGGCCATCGGGCTGAAGAACAAGTTCGGTTACGACGACTCGCTCGACGTCGTGGGGGTCCACCTCGTCGCCGGCCTGTGGGGCACCGTCGCGATCGGTCTCATCGGCAAGGACGTGGGTCTGTTCTGGGGCGGCGATTACAAGCAGCTCGTGGTCCAGGTCGTCATCGCCCTCTTCGCCCTCGTGTTCACCGGTGTGCTCACCGCGATCATCGCCTTCGTCCTCAAGCCTCTGGGTTGGCGGGTCAGCGATGAGGACGAGAAGACCGGCATCGACGAGGCAGAACACGCCGAGACGGCCTATGAGCTGGCATGACGCTCGAGCCAAATCGCTACTACGCTGATTCCTGTGGAGAGGGATAACTAATGAAGCTGATCACTGCAATTGTCAAGCCGTTCACGCTCGAGGATGTCAAGGCCGGACTGGAGCAGGCCGGAATCCTCGGCATGACCGTCAGTGAGGTCCAGGGCTACGGACGCCAGAAGGGCCACACCGAGGTCTACCGCGGCGCGGAGTACTCGGTCGATTTCGTACCGAAGGTCCGTGTCGAGGTCGTCGTGGACGACGCGGCCGTGGACAAGGTGGTCGACGTGATCGTCGAGGCCGCTCGGACCGGCAAGATCGGTGACGGCAAGGTGTGGGTGTCGCCCGTCGAGTCCGTCGTCCGCGTCCGCACCGGCGAGCGTGGCGGCGACGCTCTGTAGCGAGCCCGTGCTGCGTTGACGAACTCCGGTGAACGGCCCCGTGCCCGACGACCAGTCGGGCGCGGGGCCGTACCATTCGGCAGCGCGAATCATCCTCTCTCCCTCACACTTTGGAGGCAGTCGTAAGCGCCGCAGACCTGGCCAAGACCCGACGGCAACTCACCGAATCCGGCCGTTCGGGAAAACTCGACGCACCGGCATTGCGCCAGGTGCTCGTCGACCTGCACGAGTTCTGGCTGACCAGCAAGGGCGCCGAACTCGGCATCAAGCCGCACAGTGGCTTCGCGATCGTCGCCGTCGGCGGACTCGGGCGCGGCGAGATGCTCCCGTACTCCGACCTCGATCTGATCCTGCTGCACGACGACATGCCCGCCGAACGGGTGTCCGAGGTGGCCGACGGTCTCTGGTACCCGTTGTGGGACGCCAACATCCCGCTCGACCACAGCGTCCGGACGGTGCCGCAGGCGATGCAGGTCGCGGGCGACGACGTCACCGCGGCGCTCGGCTTGCTCGAAGCCCGCCACATCGCCGGCGACGAGGACCTGTCCACCCTGCTGATCAGCGGCGTCCGCCAGCAGTGGCGCAACGACATCCGCAATCGGTTCCCCGAGGTCGTCTCCCACGCCCAGGACCGCTGGCGGCGGGCGGGCGACATCGCGCACCGTGCCGAACCGGACCTCAAGAACGGCCGGGGCGGACTGCGCGACGTGCAGCTCCTGGGAGCACTGGCGATCGCTCAGCTCACCCACGGGATGGCGAGCCTGCGGCCCGACTCGCCCGGCGCCGGACCGCAGGTCGCCTACACGCGGCTCCTCGACATCCGCACCGAACTGCACCGCATCGCCGGGCGTCCCCGCGAGCACGTGCAGGCGCAGGACGCCGACGAGATCGGGGCTGCGCTCCGGATCGGGGACCGGTTCGATCTCGCCCGGGTCATCAGCGACTCGGCCCGCACCGTCAGCTACTCCATCGACGTCGGCCTGCGGACCGCCGGCAACGCCCTGCCGCGCCGCGGACTGGCGAAGCTTCGGCGCTCGCCCCTGCGCCGTCCGCTCGACGAGGGCGTCGTCGAGCACAGTGGCGAAATCGTCTTGGCGCGCAACGCGATCCCGAGCAAGGACCCGGGCCTCATCCTGCGCGTGGCGGCGGCGTCGGCACGCACCGGCCTGCCCATCAGCGCTTCGACACTGAGCCGACTGGCCGACTACGCGCCGGAACTCCGCGAGCCGTGGCCGGCCGAGGCGCGCAGCGACCTGCTCGTCCTGTTGAGTTCGGGACACCACATGGTCGACCCGATCGAGGCGCTCGACCGCACGGGACTGTGGGGACGGCTGCTGCCGGAATGGGGTGCGGTCCGCGACCTCCCGCCCCGCGACGCCATCCACACCTGGACCGTCGACCGGCACCTCGTGGAGACGGCCGCTTATGCGAGCGCGATGACCACGCGGGTGTCCCGGCCCGACCTCCTCGTGCTCGGTGCGCTCATCCACGACCTGGGCAAGGGCCGGGGTGCCGATCACAGCATCGTCGGCGCAGATCTGGCGGTCCAGGTCGGCAACCGGTTCGGACTCTGGCCGCAGGATGTGGCGATCCTCTCCGACATGGTGCGCCACCACCTGTTGCTCCCGCAGGTCGCCACCCGTCGCGACCTCGACGACCCGGCCACCGCCGAATCCGTCGTCGAGACCCTCGGACACAATCGGGTGCTCCTGGAACTCCTCGCCGCACTTGCCGAGGCGGACTCCCTGGCCACCGGTCCGGGGGTGTGGGGGGAGTGGAAGGCCTCGCTCATCCTCGACCTCGTCCGCCGGTCGATGCGACTCATCGACGGGGAGGAGCCCAGCGCGCCGGAACCGCTGACCGCCGAACAGCTCGCGACGGCGGCCGAGGGGGACTTCGCGGTGCGGCTCGTCCGGGCGGACGGCCAGCACACCTACCGCGTCACGATGGTCGCGCCGGACCAGCCCGGCCTGCTGTCGAAGATGGCCGGGGTGCTGGCCCTCGGTGGGTTGCGATCCCATTCGGCCTCCGCGCAGAGTGCCGACGGCAAGGCGATCAACTCCTTCCAGGTGGTCCCGATGTTCGGGAGTCCGCCCGATGCCGGTCTGTTGCGTCAGCAGCTCATCGCTGCCGTCGACGGCAAGATCGACGTCCTCGCGCGGCTCGACGCACGCGAACGGGACTCGCCGATCCCGACGATCGGGACGGTCAGCACGATTCCCGGCACCGTCGTGACGATCGGCGCGAGCGCGGGCAGCACCGATCCCGAGGTGGACGGGGCCGGGCATCCGAAGAACGCGGTGCCCGCGCTGTTCGCCGTCGCACCGCCACGGGTGACGTGGCTCGACGCACCCGCGGGGGAGGCGGTGCTGGAAGTCCGCTCGGATGACCGCATCGGCCTGCTCAGCCGGGTCAGCGCGGTCCTGGAGCAGCGGGGCGCCGACATCCGATGGGCCAAGGTGTCGACTCTGGGCACCACCGGCGTGGACATCTTCGGCCTCCGGCTGGCGACCGACACCGAGGACGCGCGGGCCGAACTGGCCGAGGCCGTCGTCGCGGTCTGTCCGCCTCCGCGGCCGGTGCGCGAGGAAGACGGCGACGGGCCCCAGTCCTACGGCGGGACCGGCCGGTCCGGAGTGCCCATCTCCTAGATGTTCGGTCCCGGGACCCACATGGAAGGATGGGACCATGTTCGATTCCCTCTCCGACCGGTTGACCGGTGCCCTGAAGGATCTGCGTGGCAAGGGGCGGCTGTCCGACGCGGACATCGACCGCACCTGCCGCGAGATCCGGCTCGCGCTGCTCGAGGCGGACGTCTCGCTCGCGGTGGTCCGGTCCTTCATCGCCCGGATCAAGGAGCGCGCCAAGGGTGCGGAGGTCTCCGGGGCGCTGAATCCGGCGCAGACGGTCGTCAAGATCGTCAACGAGGAACTCGTCGGCATTCTCGGCGGCGAGACCCGGCGAGTGCGGTTCGCCAAGAACCCGCCGACCGTCATCATGCTGGCCGGCCTCCAGGGCGCCGGTAAGACGACGCTCGCCGGAAAGCTGGGCAACTGGCTCAAGCAGCAGGGGCACACGCCGCTGCTCGTCGCCTGTGACCTGCAGCGGCCGGGCGCGGTCTCGCAGCTGCAGATCGTCGGTGAACGCGCCGGTGTGCCGGTGTTCGCGCCGCATCCGGGCACGAGCGTGGGCGGTGAGGGCACGCTCGGCGTGACCGCGGGCGATCCGGTCTCGGTCGCGCAGGCCGGTGTGGACGAGGCACGCAGCAAGCACTACGACGTCGTGGTCATCGACACCGCCGGCCGTCTGGGCATCGACGCCGAGCTGATGAAGCAGGCGTCCGACATTCGCGACGCGACCTCGCCCGACGAGGTGCTGTTCGTCGTCGACGCGATGATCGGCCAGGACGCGGTGACCACCGCCGAGGCCTTCGCCGACGGCGTGGGTTTCACCGGCGTCGTGCTGACCAAGCTCGACGGTGATGCGCGCGGTGGTGCGGCGCTGTCGGTGCGCGAGGTGACCGGCCAGCCGATCATGTTCGCGTCATCGGGCGAGAAGCTCGAGGACTTCGACGTCTTCCATCCCGACCGCATGGCCAGCCGCATCCTCGGGATGGGCGACGTGCTGTCGCTCATCGAGCAGGCCGAACAGCACTGGGATGCGCAGCAGGCCGAGGCGGCGGCCGCCAAGATCACGCAGGGCGAGCTGACCCTCGAGGACTTCCTCGAGCAGATGCTGATGATCCGCAAGATGGGCCCGATCGGCAACATCCTGGGCATGTTGCCCGGCGCCGGCCAGATGAAGGACGTGCTGTCGCAGGTCGACGACAAACAACTCGACCGGGTCCAGGCGATCATCCGCGGCATGACTCCCGCCGAACGCGACAACCCGAAGATCATCAATGCCTCGCGCCGCATCCGTATCGCCAACGGGTCGGGTGTGACGGTGAGCGAGGTCAACCAGCTCGTCGACCGGTTCTTCGAGGCCCGGAAGATGATGGCGCAGATGTCGGGTCGGATGGGCATGGGCGGGATGAACCGCAAGTCCAACCGCAAGAAGGGCAAGGGAAAAAAGGGTAAGGGCCGCGGCCCCACGCCGCCGAAGGTGCGCGGCGGCTTCCCGGGCATGCCCGGGGGTATGCCGGCCGGGTTCCCGGACCTGTCGAACATGCCGGCCGGCCTCGATCAGCTGCCGCCGGGGCTCGAGGGTCTCGACGTGTCGCAGTTCCAGCAGCCCAAAAAGAAGAAGTGACCCGGCACTATCGCGGCACCGACCCGCTGACCGCCGAGCCCATCGAGTTCTGGGTCGACGGTGACACCATCAGTGCCACACCGGTTCCCGACGCCGAGACGGCGGTCGACGGCGGCTGGATCCTGCCGGGCCTCGTCGATGCCCACAATCATGTGGGCATCGCACCCGGCCTCGGTGTCGACATCGAGCAGGCCCGCGGGTTCGCCTATGCCGATGCCCGGGCGGGCACCCTGTTGATCCGCGAGGTCGGGTCGCCGCTGGACACCCACCCGCTCGACGACGATCCCGCGTGCCCTCGCTTCATACGCTCGGGCAAGCACATCGCACGGCCCAAGCGGTACCTGCGCGACTACGGCGTCGACCTCGACGATCCGGACGAACTGGCGGCCGAGGTGGCCCGGCAGGCGCAGGCCGGCGACGGCTGGGTCAAGATCGTCGGGGACTGGATCGATCGCGAGGTCGGCGACCTGGCCCCGCTGTGGACGCGTGCGCAGATCGAGTCGGCGGTCGCCGTGGCGCACGAGCACGGCGCGCGGATCACCGCCCACGTCTTCGGAACCGACGCCCTGGTCGACCTGATCGGCGCCGGCGTGGACTGCATCGAGCACGGCACCGGGTTGACCGACGATCTGATCGATCAGCTCGTCGACCGCTCGATTGCCCTCGTGCCCACCATGATCCAGGTCGAGAACTTTCCCGGGATCGCCGACGGCGCCGAGCGCTTCCCGACCTATGCCGCGCACATGCGCGCTCTGCACGCCGGTGCGCCGAAGGTGTTCGACGCCGCGCGCGAGGCCGGAGTGCAGATCTTCGCCGGAACCGATGCGGGCGGATTCGTCGAGCACGGTCGTATCGTCGACGAGATCGAGGCGTTGTCCGGCATCGGCCTGGGTCCCGCGGCCGCGATCGCGGCCGCCTCGACGAACGCCCGGCGCTGGCTCGGCGCCGACGTCCTGGAGGACGGGCGTCGCGCCGACTTCGTGGTCTATGCGGCCGACCCCTGCGACGATCTGGGCGTCCTGCGGCATCCGCTAGCAGTGGTGTCGTCGGGGCGCCACATCGTGTGAGCAACGACACACGACGGCCTCTGGTTGGCGTTCTTACCGCCACGTAACGTAGCAACGGCGTTGCAACGGTTCTCCTATTTGCGAACCGGATCAGTCCACGCCGGATCCTCTCAGCCTGGGTTCGGCGACGCGGAACCGTCGGAGCCAGGGGTCGAGGGAGGCTCCGGCGGTGTCGCGAGCCCGGACACCGATGAGCCGACACCGATGAGTGACGGAAGAGCGACGTACGGCATGTGGTCGTCCTCGCGGGGTGGGTGACCACATGCCGGTACATCGGCGCCTCCGACTCCGGCATCGCTCACCGCCCGGTCGTCGGATTCGGTGTCCGCGGTCCGGTCTGGCACAATGGCTCGCTGGTTCGTCGGATCCGGTTACGGCCGCCCGACGGTCACACCGATACAGACGCAAAACCGGGTCCGCCATTCCGGGCGGACTGCTGAATTGCGCAGTGACCACACGAAAGAGAAGTAGACATGGCTGTCAAGATCAAGCTCACGCGGCTCGGCAAGATCCGCAACCCGCAGTACCGCATCGTCGTCGCCGACGCCCGCACCCGCCGCAACGGCCGGGTCATCGAGACCATCGGCAAGTACCACCCCAAGGAAGAGCCCTCGCTGATCGAGGTCGACTCCGAGCGTGCCCAGTACTGGCTGGGAGTCGGCGCGCAGCCGACCGAGCCCGTGGCCGCCATCCTCAAGGTGACCGGTGACTGGCAGAAGTACAAGGGCCTGCCGGGTGCCGAGGGCACCCTGAAGACCGCCGAGGCCAAGCCGTCGAAGCTCGACCTGTTCAACGCCGCGCTCGCCGCCGCCGACAACGAGCCCGTCGCCGCCGCGACCACCCCGAAGAAGAAGGCCGCCAAGAAGGACGACGAGGCTGCCGAGGCGCCCGCCGCCGAGGGTGACGCGTGAGCGCAGTCGTCGCCGACGCGGTCGAGCACCTGGTCCGCGGAATCGTCTCCAACCCCGATGACGTCCGGGTCGACCTCGTCACCGGCCGCCGTGGGCGGCTCGTCGAGGTGCACGTGAACCCCGACGATCTCGGCAAGGTGATCGGGCGCAATGGTCGTACCGCGACCGCGCTGCGCACCCTGGTCTCCGGAATCGGCGGACGCGGGATGCGCGTCGACATCGTCGACACCGACCGCTGACCGAGAACCCGAACACCGAACGCATCGTGGATCTCGTCGTCGGCCGTGTGGTCAAGTCACATGGAATCCGTGGGGAGATCGTCGTGGACGTCCGCACGGACGAGCCCGAGGTGCGTTTCGCCCCGAACGCGGTGCTGCGCGGCCGTCTGCCGCGCGGTGCCGGGGAACGGGACTTCACCATCACAGCCGCCCGGGAGCATTCCGGGCGGCTGTTGGTGTCCCTGGCCGGCGTCGCGGACCGGAATTCGGCCGACGCCCTGCGCGGCACGCTGTTCCTCATCGACTCCTCGCAGGTGGAGCCCTCCGACGACCCGGACGAGTTCTACGATCACGAACTCGAAGGCGTGCCCGTGCAACTGGTCGACGGCGCCGCGGTCGGCGTCGTCGAATCGGTCCTGCACCTGCCCGGCGGCGAGTTGCTGTCGGTGCGGACGACCGACGGCCGCGAGGTGCTCGTCCCGTTCGTGCGGGAGATCGTGCCGAGCGTCAGTCGCGAACTGATCGTGATCGACCCACCCGAGGGATTGCTGGATCCGGATTCGATCGACGAGGCGCCGTGATGCGCCTCGACGTCGTGTCGATCTTTCCCGAATATCTCGATCCGCTCCGAGTTGCCCTGCTGGGCAAGGCGATCGATGCCGGACGAATCAGCGTCACGGTGCACGACCTGCGGAACTGGACGCACGACGTCCACCGCAGCGTGGACGACTCGCCCTACGGAGGCGGACCCGGGATGGTCATGAAGCCCGACGTCTGGGGTCCGTGCCTCGACGAGGTGTGCCCCGACGACGCGTTGCTGATCGTGCCGACCCCCGCCGGCGTGCCGTTCACCCAGGAGACGGCCCGTCGCTGGAGCGCGGAGAAGCACCTGGTGTTCGCCTGCGGCCGATATGAGGGCATCGACCAGCGCGTCTTCGACGACGCCGCCCGGCGGGTGCGCGTCGAAGAGGTGTCCCTCGGCGATTTCGTCCTCATCGGGGGAGAGGTCGCGGTCATGGCCATGATCGAGGCGACCGTGCGTCTCCTCGACGGTGTGCTCGGCAATCCTCGGTCGCATCAGGAGGATTCGTTCTCCGACGGCCTGCTCGAAGGTCCGAGCTACACACGGCCGGTGACCTGGCGTGGTCTCGACGTCCCGTCGGTGCTTCTCAGTGGCGACCACGCGAAGGTGGCCCGGTGGCGTGCGGAACAGGCCCTCGAACGCACGCGCGCGCGACGACCCGACCTTCTCACGGACGCTGTGGACTCCGCCACGGACCATCCGCGCGATCCGGGCTAGGATTCGCGAGGGATTCGACTCGCAGGGGGTTCGGGGATGCAGGGGTATTCGGCCATGGTCGACGAACTCGACCGGCAGCGCAGCGAACTCGACCGTATTCGGAAAGCGTTGTCTCAGCTGACCTCTCGGGCCACCAGTCACGACCGGCTCGTCGCGGTGACGGTCGACGCCCGTGGACTCGCGCTGGACATCGCGATCGAACCCGCCGCACTTCGACGCTACCGCGCGGATCAGCTGTCGACCCTGCTCACCACGCTGATCGCCGAAGCGGACACCGCCCTACGCACCCGATCCGCCGAGGTGCTCTCCGCCGCATCAGACCTGCCGATCGATTACGTCGACGCCCGTCTCGAGCGCGTGGTGACCGATGGCGACTCCTGATCCGGTCCCGGTCGCGGACGCCGATCACCACCGGGTCGCGGCGGACACCGGCGCGGCCGCCGCACTGGCGCTGCGTGTCGCGGAGGCGACGGTGGGACTCGCGGACGTGCGAGCCCAACTCTCCGCGCTGCTCCGCGACGTCGACGCGGCGGTGGGCGTCGGTGACCCGGCTCGAGCATTCCGGCAGGGTTTCTCGCCGGCGGTCGCGGCGGCCGCCGAGTCCCTGTACGACGCGGAGAACCGGCTCGATGCGCACCGGCAGGCCCTGGTGTCCGGCGTGGATGCGCTCCTCGCGACCGACGCCGAAGCGTCCACGCGTATCGGTCGGGGGGACGTCCGATGATGCCGGACGAGGCCGAGCGGATCGCCGAGAGGCTGGCACCCGGGACGTGGCCGACTGCCGACACCGCCGCCCTGCGCGACTCGGCGCAGCGCGCCCGCGAACTGGCGGATGCACTGGACGGCCTCGCCGGAGCGGTGGCGTCGGCGACCGACTCGTACACGGGGGATGAGGGTGCGGCCGGCCGGTTTCACCAGGCCGTCGTGGACGGCCTCGGACGGAGCGCCGCGGCCGATCTGCCCGGGGCGGCGGACCGGCTTCGCGCACTGGGGACGTCGCTGGACGCCTATGCCCGGACGGTGACCGAGACCCGGCAGCAGATGTCGGTGATCGCGCTGATCGCCGACCGCGACGTGCGGCGCGCGGAGGTGAATTCCGCGATCGGTGACGACACGTGGCGCGTCGAAGCCGCGAGCACGGGCCGGATGGCACTCACCGCCGCCGGCGACGACCACACCGAACGGTCGGGCGAGGCGGGGCAGAGCGCGGGTGCGCCCGCGGCTACGAGCGGCATGATGCCGATGATGCCGCTCGGGGCGATGGGCGCGGCGGGAGCGGTGGCCGCCGGTGTCGGCGGTCTGGCCGGCGCCGCCGCGCGCACCGGCCGCGATGGGGTCGGCGCCGCCGACCTGGCCTGGCTGCGGGCGAGAGCCGAGCGACTGCAGACGACGGTTCCGTCGTCGATCGCCGGCTGGTTCCGGACGGCGGTGGGGGTGGGGACCGGTGCACGAGGAACGCGGGTGGTCGTCGTGGGGACCAACGACCCGCAGCCATATCAACGGGCCGGGGTGGAACTCGCCGACGACGAGGCGCTCACCGCCGACGGGCGGGCGCCGGAACTCGCGATTCTCGACCACATGGTGCATGCCGGAGTCACGCCCACCGCGATCGCCGCGGCGACCCCGATGGACCCGGCCACCGTCTCCGCCTTGCAGGCCGACAATGTGGTGGTCGTCGGCCCGCGCGTGTAGTGCCGCACCGCGATTTCGTCGGCCCGGGGTGTCTCTGGCACAATAGTCGGGTTGCCTGCCGACGATGCCCCGTCTCCGGGGCCGTCCGTGACCTCGACGTCAGTGACACCGTCGGCAGCGACGCCAACGACTCGGAGCACGAACCGGTCGAGCCCACGGGCCGCCAGGTTCCTCTGCTCAACGTTTTCCGCCAGACAAGGACCACGCCACATGAACACGCTCGATTTCCTCGACAAGCAGTCCCTCCGCGACGACGTGCCGGACTTCGGCCCCGGCGACACCCTCGACGTCCACGTCAAGGTCATCGAGGGCAGCAAGGAGCGCGTCCAGGTGTTCAAGGGCGTCGTCATCCGTCGTCAGGGTGGCGGCGTGCGCGAGACGTTCACCGTCCGCAAGGTGTCCTTCGGCGTCGGCGTCGAGCGCACCTTCCCCGTGCACAGCCCGAACATCGCCAAGATCGACGTCCTCACCCGCGGTGACGTCCGTCGCGCCAAGCTCTACTACCTGCGTGACCTGCGCGGCAAGGCAGCCAAGATCAAGGAAAAGCGCTGACGCGTCTAACCTGACGAGGTGGCCGACACACAGCGACCCCACGACGCCCCCGGCGGCGACCGCGACGAGGACGCCAAGCGTCCATGGCGGTTGAAGACCGACCGGGACGACCCAGCCGACGAGCGCGGCAAGCGTACATCCGGATCGGGTTCGCTCCTGCGCGAAGTCGTGATCATCGTGGGGTGCGTCCTGCTCCTCACCTGGGTTCTGCAGACCTTCATCGGTCGGCAGTACGTGATCCCGTCGGAGTCGATGGAGTCGACCCTCATCGGCTGCGACGGCTGCACGAACGACCGCATCGTGATCGACAAGCTCACCTACCGGTTCGGTGATCCGCAGCCCGGCGACGTCGTCGTATTCAAGGGGCCGTCGGAGTCGTGGAACGGCGCCTGGGTGTCACCCCGGTCGACGAATCCGGTGATGCACAAGGCGCAGGACGCCCTCTCGTGGTTCGGTTTCGCGCCGCCCGACGAGAACAATCTCGTCAAGAGGGTCATCGCCACCGGCGGTCAGACCGTCGAATGCCGCAACGACGAGGGCGTCGGCGTCAAGGTCGACGGTCGCCCGCTGCGTGAGCCCTACATCGACATGAAGCTCCAGGAGGAGACGGTCGCCTCGTTCGGGCCCGGCGTGGCCGGTCCGGGCGATCAGGTGCCCCCGTGTCTCGGCCCCGACTTCGGTCCGATCAAGGTTCCCGAGGGCAATGTGTGGGTGATGGGTGACAACCGCCTGAACTCGCAGGACTCGCGCTACCACGTCGAGGACCGGTTCCAGGGCACGGTCCCGGTGAGCGACATCCGCGGCAAGGTCCGTTTCATCATCTATCCCTTCTCGCGGATCGGTGGTGTCGGTTCGTTCAATCCGCAGCAGTGATGGGTGAGCCGTGACGACTCGATGGCCTCCGCGTTCGCCCGTCCGTCGCGCTGCGGGCCTGCGGACGTTCGAGTTCGCACTGCACCGCCAGGGTCTCGGGCCGGTGGCCGGTGTCGACGAAGCCGGTCGCGGTGCGTGTGCCGGGCCCCTCGTGGTCGCGGCGTGCGTGCTCAAGCCGACCCAGCTCGCATCCCTCGCCGATCTCGACGACTCCAAGAAGCTGACCGAGCGGACACGTGAGGGGCTGTACCGATCGGTGACGCGCTACGCGCAGAGCTGGAGCGCGGTGATCATCGAGGCCGCGGAGATCGATCGCATCGGCATCCACGTCGCCAACATCGAAGGCATGCGGCGCGCGGTGGCGGCACTCGACGTGAAGCCCGGTTACGTGTTGTCCGACGGTTTCGCGGTGCCGGGGCTGACCGCGCCGTCGCTGCCGGTGATCGGGGGAGACGGGGCCGCCGCGTGCATAGCCGCCGCCAGCATCATCGCGAAGGTCACCAGAGACCGCATCATGATCGCCATGGACGACGACCTGCCCGGGTACGACTTCGCCATCCACAAGGGCTACAGCACGGCGTTGCACATGTCGCGCATCGACGCGGCAGGCCCGTCGTCACAACACCGCATGTCGTACCGTAATGTCGCGGCACGTGTGGTCACCAGCGCAAACGACAACAGGGATAGGCTGACAGGATGAGTGCTGAGGATCTCGAGAAGTACGAAACCGAGATGGAACTCTCTCTGTACCGCGAGTACAAGGACATCGTCGGGCAGTTCACCTATGTGGTGGAGACGGAGCGGCGCTTCTACCTCGCCAACGCCGTCGAGATGATCCCGCGCAACACCGACGGCGAGGTGTACTTCGAACTCCGGATGAGCGATGCGTGGGTGTGGGACATGTACCGTCCGGCGCGCTTCGTCAAGCAGGTTCGCGTGATCACGTTCAAGGACGTCAACATCGAAGAGCTCGAGAAGCCGGAACTCCGACTGCCCGACGAACCCTGATCCCGCGCCCGCGCTTGGTGGAAGCGCAGCTGTTGACAGAGCCCTGATCGTCCACAGATCAGGGCTTTGCTCGTATTCGAGCGGTGATCGAAAGCGGTTCTGCGCGACGCTGATCGGCATGAGTGCTGAACCGCGCGGACATCCCCGCCCCGATCGACGCGGACACATCGGCCGGCTCGGTGAGGATGTGGCCGCAGACTATGCGACATCGCTGGGTTGGACTGTCCTGGAACGCAATTGGCGTACCCGATATGGCGAACTCGATCTCGTCGCGGCCGACGGGTCGATCCTGGTGATCGTCGAGGTCAAGACCCGCGCGAGCCGCACCTACGACGATCCGGTCATGGCGGTCACGCCGACGAAGCTCGCGCGGATGCGTCGGCTCGCCCGGTTGTGGCTCGCCGCGCAGGACCGCCGGTGGTCGCAGATCCGGTTCGACGTGGTCAGTGTGCGGCTCGACCAGGCCGCACCCGACGACCTGGCCCGTGCGCGCGTTCGGCATCACCGCGGCGTCTACGTGTGAGCTGAACGCGTCAGAGCTTGCTCAGGTCGGTGCGGATCAGCATCACGTTGTAGTCGCTCCAACGCGATGCGTTGAAGTACAGGTCCTTCGAATCACCCTGCAGCGCGGGGGAACCCGGGAGCATCATCGGTCCGTAGACGACGAGCGCGCCGCGGGGCACGATGGTCTTCGGTGCGCTCCACGGGCCTTCGGGACGGTCCGCGGTGCGCAGCGTGATGTCGTTGTCGCCGTCGAGCATGATGTATTTCTCGAGATAGGGACTCCAGGCGACCGAGAGTTCGGTGACCGGTTGACCGACGACGATCGCGGAGCCGTCGTCGGGGATCGCGGCGATGTCGTCCACCCAGCCGCGGCTCTTCCCCGCCCAGTATTCGTACGCGTCCAGTGACAGGATGTCCGCCGACCGGAAGCGGGCGAGGAACGCGGCGCCGAATCGCCCGTTCGGCGTGCCGTACTGGTAGACGTACTCCGCGTCGGGCGTCCCGGCCCGGCCGCGGACGTAGGCGTTCTGCTGGAACTTGCCGTTGTTGAACTCGATCGGGCGGAACTCGCCGGGAAGTCGGAGTGACACCGGCGCATTGATGAGGATGGTGTCCTGGTCGGTGACCCAGGTCTGGCCGTTGTCGTCGGAATGGGCGATGGCCGAGAAGTTGGTGACCCAGTTGCCCGGCGAACCCCACGATCGCACCGACATGTAGTTGACGTACTGGCGGAAGCCGTCGCCGTGCGGGAGGGAGATGGCCGCGGTGGGGATGGTCGTGACCTCGACGTTGGAGATGCCGACCGACGGGATGAGCTCCTGCGCGTAGTTGGGTTGACCCGGCGCGATCACCGAACCCGAGGTCACGTCGCCCGCACGACCGTCGGGCACGGACAGCCCGTTGGCGAGGTTGTCGTCGTCGGTGCGGAGGAGCACGTTGTGTCGCCACTGCTGCCCCGGTGCGTTGCAGTTGCCGAAGGTGTCCCCGAAGGCCATCAGGGTCTGTCCGCGGCCGTTGTCCCAGGCGACGCCGAGATCGGTGCCGCCGATCCCGAACCGGCTGTACGTCCGGTTGGCGCTGAGCGGCCCCGTCACCCAGCCGACGGTGCGGGACTTGGACCCGACATAGGGGACCAGCGGCGCCTGGGGACCCGGGTTCGGGATGCTCGAGCCGCCGGAGGACCCCTCCGAACCACTCGAACCACTCGATCCGCTGGAGCCGAAGCCGAGGACACTCGATCCGGTGCTCGCGTTGCCGCAGGGTGCGGCGTGGGCGACGCCGGCGCCGGTCGTCAGGGCGATCGCGGTACCGCTGAACGCGATGACCCCGGCGAGTGCCAGCCGGACACTCGTGGTGAGACGGCTCGACACGCACGCCCTCCAGTTACTCTTGTGACAGAAGTGATTGACGTGACTATTGTTACTGGTGTTGTGCACAAACGTGTGGTCGAGCGGGTCACGATCTGGTGTCAGCGCACGAAGTGGCGCTCCTCAGACGCAGTCCGAGCCTGCCAGCCGACACGTTCGAGTTCGGGCGTCTCCGAATCATGGGCCGGGTAGCCGATACACAGGTAGGCGACCAGCTTCCACGCGGACGGGACCGCGAGAGCCGCGGTCACCCGGTCGGGTTCGATGATCGACACCCAACCCACCCCGACGCCCCGGGCCCGCGCCGCCAGCCAGAGTGTGGAGATCGCGGTGACGACCGAATACTCCAACGTCTCGGGCACTGTTTGTCGGCCGAGTCCCTGGCCCTGGGCGACAGCGGGTTCGCAGAACACGGCGAGGTGGACGGGAGCGTCGTCGAGACCGGCGAGCTTGAGTGACGAATACAGCTGTGCGCGTTCGCCCGTGTAGCCGTCGAGCGCATCGGCATTGCAGCGGGTGAAGCTGTCGCGCACCGCCTTTCGGGCCGTGGTGGACCGCACTTCGACCCAGCGCCACGGCTGGCTGTTGCCCACCGACGGCGCGAGTTCGGCCGCGTCGAGGATCTGGGGCAGCAGATGTGGTTCCAGTGGCTCGCGGCTGAAGCGACGGACGTCGCGTCGCCATCGCAGCAGCCGGTCGAGATCACCGACGAACGCATCGTCGAAAGTTCCGTGGTTCATCGGTTGTCGAGCCTAGTCAAGCGCCTCGGCAGGTAGCGCGGCTCCCTCGCGTGCGCTCCCGACAATCGCGTTCGCACCGAGGCGAACCTCGAGGCGTGACCATGGTGGACAACCACGGCCTCATCCACAGATCGGCTGTCCGGGTGGTTCGGGACCGTCCGCGACGCATGGCACCGGCGACACTGTGCCCATGTTGGGGCAAACACAGGCGGTGGGGCTCAATGCCTTTGCCGCGCGGGTGGTCGATGTGCAGGCGAGTGTGAGTTCGGGTCTGCCGGGATTCGCGGTGACGGGCAATCCGGACCCGTCGGTTCGGGAGGCGCGGGACCGGGTGCGGGCTGCAATCAAGAATTCCGGGTTCAGTTTTCCCGAGCTGAAGGTGACGGTGGCGTTGTCGCCGGCCGACATGCCGAAGATCGGCCCGGGGTTCGATCTGTCGATGGCCGTCGCGATTCTGGCTGCCACCCAACAGGTGTCGGCGGAGAAGTTGTCGTCGACGGTCTTCCTGGGCGAGCTCGGTCTGGACGGCACCGTACGGCCGATCCGCGGGGTGTTGCCGGCGGTGATCGCCGCACGGCAGGAGGGATACCGGCGGGCGGTCGTGCCGATCGAGACCGTCGCCGAGGCGGCGCTCGTCGAGGGGATGGACGTCGGCGGCGCGACGAGTCTCAAAGAGGTGACCCAGTGGCTGGCCGGAGACCATGTGCTCGACACGGTGCACGACGCGACGGTCTCGCAGGCGCCACCGATTCCGGACATGGCCGACGTGGTGGGGCAGCAGGAGGCCCGGCATGCGCTCGAGATCGCCGCGGCCGGAGCACATCACGTGTTGATGACGGGATCGCCTGGAATCGGCAAGACGATGCTGGCGCGGCGGTTGCCGGGCATCCTGCCGCCGCTGGGTCTCGAGGACTCGCTGGAGGTGACGGCCATCCACTCCCTGGTGGGGGAGTTGTCGCCCGGACGTCCACTGATCACCGATCCGCCGTTCGTGGCCCCGCACCACAGTTCGACGACCACGGCACTCCTGGGAGGTGGCACCGGTTTCGCGCGTCCGGGTGCGGTGTCCAAAGCACATCGGGGAGTGCTGTTCCTCGACGAATGCGCCGAGATGAGTGTCAAAGCCCTGGAATCCCTGCGCGAGCCATTGGAAGACGGCGAGGTGCGGGTCCCGCGTCGCGACGGCGTCGCGTCGTATCCCGCACGCTTTCAGCTCATCCTCGCGGCGAACCCGTGCCCGTGCGCGCCCGCCCACGATGTGGACTGCGTGTGCACGGCCGTCGTCAGGCGGCGCTACCTCGGCAAGCTGTCGGGGCCGCTGCTCGACCGCGTGGACATCCGGGTGCGTATGGATCCGCCGGGGAACACCGCGCTGATGAGCGGTGCCGGGGAGTCGAGTGCCGACGTCCGCGCCCGGGTCACCGCGGCGCGGGCCACCGCGATCGAGCGGTGGTCGGAGTTCGGGTGGCGTACCAACGCCGAGGTCCCCGGGTCCGCGTTGCGCCAGCGGTTCCGGCTGCCACCGGACGTACTGCGGCCCATCGAACTGTTCCTCCGCGACGGCCGCGTGACGGCGCGCGGCGCCGATCGGGCACTGCGGCTGGCCTGGACCCTCAGCGATCTACGCGGATCCGAGCGTCCCGTCGAAGACGATGTCGCGCAAGCACTTCTGTATCGAGACCGAGGAGCGACCTGGTGACCGTCCATCCTCCCGAGTCCATCGCCTGGGCTTACCTGGCGCGGGTCGCCGAACCGCCCTGTGCCGCGGTCATCGCGCTCGTCGACGACATCGGCCCCGTCGAGGCCGCGTCGGCGATCCGCCGGCGCACCGTGCCCGCCGGTCACGACGCGGTGCTCGCCGCGACCGCGGCCCGATGCGATTCCGACTGTGCACCAGATGATCTCGACGCCGCCGAGCGGATCGGTGCGCGCCTGGTGACCCGAGCCGACCCGGAATGGCCGGCCTGGTCGCTGCTGGCGCTGGGGCAGGCCGACACCGCGGCGCGCGGCGGTGAACCGCTCGCGCTGTGGGTACGCGGCCCCGCCCGGCTCGACGACCTGGCCGCGGCGTCGGTCGCGTTGATCGGGTCGCGCGCCGCGTCGTCCTACGGCGAACACGTCACGCAGACGCTCGCGTCGGGAGTGTCGGCCCAGGGTTTCGCGGTGCTGTCCGGCGGAGCGTTCGGCATCGACGGTGCTGCCCACCGCGCGGTCGTCGCAGCGGGCGGGGTGACCGCGGCGGTGATGGCCTGTGGGATCGACCGGGACTATCCGGCGTCGCACTCGGCTCTGTTGGCCGCGATCGCGCGCACGGGCGCGGTGATCAGTGAGTACCCACCGGGGACGACGGCCGCCAAACACCGGTTCCTCACCCGGAACCGCCTGGTCGCGGCGATGAGCGGTGCGACCGTGGTGGTCGAGGCGGGGCGACGGTCCGGCGCGGCGAACACCGCCGCGTGGGCGCGCAAGCTCGGCCGGCCGCTTGGGGCGGTGCCCGGCCCGGTCACATCGGCGACCTCGGTCGGCTGCCATCGGATGATCGCCGACGAACTCGCGGTGCTGGTCTCCGACGTCGCGTCGGTCGTCAACCTGGTGCGCCCCGACGGTGGCGGTGACATCGGCCGCGGCCGCGCGAAGCCGACCGACGGGCTCGACGCCGAGCAGCTGCGGGTCCACGACGCCATTCCCGGCCGCGGCGGCGTGGGGATCGACGAGATCGCGTTCGCCGCGGGCCTCGACATCGGGGTGGTGCGGTCGGCGCTCGCGCACCTCGACGTCACGGGACACGTGCAGAACGTCGACGGACGGTGGCGGCTGGCGTGACCTCAGCGGCGGGTGAGGATGTCGATGATGACATGCAGATCTTCGACCGTCGCCTCGTTGAGACGGCCGTGCGCATGGACATAGCCGATCCCCGCATACAGCAGTGTCGTGGCGCGAGCGTGTGCCTCGGCCTCGGAGAACCCGAGTTCACGCATCGCGGAGATCGCGATCGCAAAGATCCGGCAGTCGAGCTGGTCGACCGAATCCGCGATCATGGGGTCGGTCTCGGCCCACCGCCGCAGTGCCGACTCCATCGCCCAGCGACGCGGGTCGGACAGGAGTCGCGCCATCGCGTCGACTCGTTCGAGCGGAGGCAGGGACTCGAGTGACTCGATCCGGGCGGCCGCGGACGACTGGGCTTGCCGACAGTGCTCGGCGAGCGCGGTCTTCAGCGCACCGATGTCGGTGAAGTGCCAGTAGAAGCTGCCCTTCGTCACGCCGAGTCGGGCGCTCAGGCGTGAGATCTTGAGGGCGTCGATGCCGTCGTCGACCAGGATCTGCGTCGCCGCCTCCAGCCAGTCGTCGACGCTGAGCCGTGAACCGCGGCGCGGGGTGGATTGATCCACGGGCTGATCCGGCATGGAGTCACCTCTGGTCGGGTCTCACGACGTCTGATTTTAGTAATGGCAAAGTCTCAGATGCACATCGCTTGATCAGTAGAAAACCTTACAACTGCGGATGGGTGGTTCGCTCGGCTAAAGCTAAGGGTCCCCTAAACGGAGGGGCGTAAGGTGACCTCTGAAAAGGGAGGTTCGATGGCGAAACGCGTGAACACGATGACGGTGCTCCGGAGCGAGCGGATCAGTCCGCACTTCGTGCGCCTGTACCTGGGCGGTGAAGGGTTCGAGGACTTCCAGCCGGCAGTCGGCAAGTCCGGGGAACCCGACACCGACATGTATGTGAAGTTCATCTTCGCACCGCCGGGTGTCACCTACCCGGAGCCGTTCGATCTGCAGGAGGTCCGTGCCAACGAGCCCCCGGAGCGTCAGCCGGTGCTGCGGACCTACACCGTTCGCCGCGTCGATGCGGCCGCTCGTGAGCTCGTCGTCGACTTCGTCGTCCACGGGAGCGAGGGCATCGCCGGTCCCTGGGCGGCCACGGTCGGCTCGGGCGAGACGATCCGCTTCATCGGACCGGGCAGCGGTTATCGCCCGCGTGCGGACGCCCCCTGGCACCTGCTGGCCTGCGACGAGGCCGGCCTCCCCGCGGTCGCCGCTGCCCTCGAAGCGCTTCCCGCCGACGCCGTCGCCAAGGTGTTCATCGAGGTCGCCGGACCCGAGGACGAACTCGATCTCGACGCGCCCGCCGGGGCGGAGATCACGTGGGTGCATCGCGGCGGGCCCGCGGGCGAGGTCGACGACTCACTCGCCGGCGACAACGCGCCGCTGATCGAAGCGGTCCGCGCCACGGAGTGGCTCGACGGCGAGCCCCACGTGTTCATCCACGGTGAGGCGCAGGCGGTCATGCACAATCTGCGGGCCTACGTCCGCAAGGAGCGCGGAGTGGGGGCGGCGAACGCCTCCATCTCCGGATATTGGCGGCGCGGACGGACCGAGGAAGGCTTCCGCCAGTGGAAGGCCGACCTGCGGGCCGAGGAGGAAGGGGTCGGCGCCCAGGGCTGACGACGTCTGGGGATCGGGCATCGATTCGGCCACGACGCCGCGTGTGCGGTTGCACCCGGATGCCCGACACGATGAGGTCGTGACCATGCTCGACGACTTCGCCGACCACCTGCGCCTGGAGAAAGGGCGCAGTGAGCACACGATCCGTGCCTACGTCGGTGGCGCGCGCGCACTGGTCTCGTTCGCCGGTGCCCGGGGTGTCGCGGTCGGCGACATCGATCTCGCCCTACTGCGGGCCTGGCTCGCCGAACTGACCCGGCGCGGGGCGGCGCGCACGACGGTGGCCCGGCAGGTCTCGGCGGCGAAGACCTTCTGCGCGTGGGCGGTCCGGGAGGGGTATCTGGCCACCGACCCGTCGCAGCGACTGAAGGCGCCCAAGGCCCACCGGACGCTGCCCGCGGTACTGGCTCCCGCCCAGGCCGAGGCCGCGATCGCGGCCACCAGCGCGGATCGCGCGCCCGACGACCCGCTCGCCCTGCGCGACCGGGCCATCGTGGAATTGCTGTACGCCAGCGGGATTCGCGTGGGGGAGTTGTGCGGGCTGGATGTGGGCGACGTCGACGCCGACCGGCGGGTGATGCGGGTGATCGGCAAGGGGGACAAGGAACGTTCGGTCCCGTACGGCGAGCCGGCCGCGCGCGCGGTCGACGACTGGCTCCGCGCCGGGCGCCCGGCGCTGGTCACCGACGCCTCGGGGGCGGCGCTGCTCCTCGGCGCCCGCGGTGGTCGGCTCGACCAGCGGATGGCGCGCTCGGTCGTGGCACGCGCGGTCGCCGCGAGCGGCGGGGCGGCGACCGGCCCGCACGGACTCCGGCACAGCGCTGCCACGCACCTGCTGGAGGGCGGCGCCGACCTGCGCGTCGTCCAGGAACTACTCGGTCACTCGTCGCTCGCGACGACGCAGATCTACACCCACGTGAGCGTCGAACGCCTACGCGCCGTCCACCGTCAGGCGCACCCCCGCGCCTGAGGCGCATCCGTTCGGCCCGTCCGGCGGTCATCCGACCGGTTTGAGCCGGACTCGCACCGCGCCGAGCAGACCCAGGGGGTCCAGGTAGTCCGCTCCGCGCCCGCTGCCGCGCCGCGCGCCCCAGTGCAGGCAGACGAGCACCGGGCATCCCGGATGCCCGCCGATCACCGTTCCGATGATCTCGCCGCGCGACACGTGGTCGCCCGCGTCGACGCCGGCCTCGACCGGCTCATATGTGGTGATCACGCCGTCGGGATGCGACACCGAGACCAGCGGCCGTCCGGCGACGGTTCCCGCGAACCGCACCCGGCCCGCGCCTGCCGCGCGGACGGCCTGGCCGGGCCCGGCGGCGAGGTCGACGCCCCGATGTCCCGGCTGCCACCGCTTCTCGGGTTCGTCGTAGGCCGTCACGACGGTCGGCCGGGGCGCCAGCGGTACCGTGTAGGCCTCGCCGGAGGCGGCCGTGGCGACCGGAGCGGCGAACCAGAGGGCGGCGAGCAGGATGGCGGCCACGATGCGTGGCGATGGAGTTCGCACGGTGGTTGGACGCACCGGAGGCCGAGTGGGATCCGCCGGATCGGCCTCTCGATGCCGGATCCGCCCCCCGACGTGGGCGAAGGTGTTTTGGTGTTCGTTCCGTGGCGGCGTAAACTTCTGACCGCACCTCATCGCGCGTTGATGAGGTGACTTCGCGCGCCTGCATTCAGTTCTGTGCCGCTCGGGGCTTCGACGCCCTGACCAGCACAGTCGACGGACACACGCTAAGTGAGCAGTCCCGGACGGCCCATGCCGTATCGGGTGGCACTCGGCCGCAGGCGCCAGGGTCGGTACCGACGGTGCCGACGACAACTGCGAGAAAAGGACGATCATGGCTGTCGTGACCATGAAGCAGCTGCTGGACAGCGGCGCACACTTCGGGCACCAGACCCGCCGTTGGAACCCGAAGATGAAGCGATTCATCTTCACCGACCGCAACGGCATCTACATCATCGATTTGCAGCAGACGCTGACCTACATCGACAAGGCGTACGAGTTCGTCAAGGAGACCGTCGCCCACGGCGGCACCATCCTCTTCGTCGGCACCAAGAAGCAGGCCCAGGAATCGATCGCCGCAGAGGCGACCCGTGTCGGCATGCCGTACGTCAACCAGCGCTGGCTCGGTGGCATGCTCACCAACTTCTCGACCGTCCACAAGCGCCTGCAGCGCCTGAAGGAGCTCGAGACCATGGAGCAGACCGGTGGCTTCGAGGGCCGCACCAAGAAAGAGATCTTGATGCTGACCCGCGAGAAGAACAAGCTCGAGCGCACGCTCGGCGGTATCCGCGACATGGCCAAGGTCCCCTCGGCCGTGTGGGTCGTCGACACCAACAAAGAGCACATCGCCGTCGGTGAGGCACGCAAGCTGAACATCCCGGTCATCGCGATCCTGGACACCAACTGCGATCCCGACCTCGTCGACTACCCGATCCCGGGCAACGACGACGCCATCCGCAGCGCAGCGCTGCTCACCCGCGTCGTGGCCTCGGCCGTGGCCGAGGGTGTCCAGGCCCGTGCCGGTGCCGCCAGCGGCGACGCCAAGCCCGAGGCCGGCAGCGGCGAACCGCTGGCAGAGTGGGAGCAGGAACTGCTGACCCAGGCCGCAGCACCGGCCGGCGGCGACGCCGCGGCCGACGCACCGGCTGCTCAGTAGTCCCCACTGCTCTGCAGTCCGGTCCCAACACACTTCCCGAAGGAGGCTCGCCAACGATGGCGAACTACACCGCAGCTGATGTGAAGCGTCTCCGTGAGCTCACCGGCTCTGGAATGCTCGACTGCAAGAACGCGCTGGCCAACAACGACGGCGATTTCGACAAGGCCGTCGAAGAACTGCGCATCAAGGGCGCCAAGGACGTGGGCAAGCGCGCCGAGCGCTCCACTGCCGAGGGCCTGGTCGCGGCCAAGGACGGCGCGCTCATCGAGATCAACTCCGAGACCGACTTCGTCGCGAAGAACGGTGAGTTCCAGCAGCTCGCCGACGACATCGTGAACGCGGCGGCCGCGGCGAAGACGAACGATCTCGACGAGCTGAAGAAGGCTCCGCTCGGCGACGGCACCGTCGATGAGGCCGTGGCGGCACTCTCGGCCAAGATCGGCGAGAAGCTCGAGCTGCGTCGCGTGGCCTACTACGACGGTCCGGTGGCCGTGTACCTGCACAAGCGTGCATCCGATCTGCCCCCGGCCGTCGGCGTGCTCGTGTCCTACACCGGCGAGGGTGCGGGTGCCGAAGAGGCCGCCCGCGGCGCCGCCATGCAGGTCGCTGCTCTCAAGGCGCGCTATGCCACTCGCGACGAGGTCCCCGCGGACGTCGTCGAGAACGAGCGTCGTATCGCCGAGCAGACCGCCAAGGAGGAGGGCAAGCCCGAGCAGGCTCTGCCCAAGATCGTGGAGGGTCGCGTCAACGGCTTCTACAAGGACGTCGTGCTGCTCGACCAGTCGTCGGTCCAGGACTCGAAGAAGACCGTGAAGGCACTGCTCGACGATGCCGGTGTGACCATCAAGGGCTTCACCCGGTTCGAGGTCGGCCAGGCCTGATCGAACTCGCCACACATCGCCCCGTCTCCGCCGAGGAGACGGGGCGATGTGCGTTCACGGGGACTGTCGCGTCCGTAGCGACGTCGTGAGTACCGCGATCGCGACGGCGACGAGACCCAACGTCACGAGGGTCGTCCGCAGGGCGGCCAGGAAAGTCCGGGCCGTCACCGACCGCGCCGCGTCCTGGGTCCACGGCCGCGCCTGCGCCGCGACCGCCGCGATCGCCGGCGACGTCGGGCCGCCCGCGCAGGCCGGCGCCGGTCGCTCCGGATGAGCGGACCTCAGCTGCTCGCCCGCGCAGGATGCGAAACGATCGGCGACCGCCTCGTGCAGCACCGGGCGGACCGGTGAGTCCGGCAACGCCGCAACGAGTTCGGCTCGCACAGCCGGAACCGTCTCGGCGGTCTGGCCGGCCACCTGTCCGAAGAAGAACAGGGTGACGACCGCCAGCCCGATCGAGGCGCCGATCTGCTGAACCGTGGGGATCGTCCCGGTTGCCGTGCCCACCGTGGACTCGGTCGTGTCGGACAGGATCACGGCCTGCAACGGTGCGATGAACAGGCCGGTCCCCAGACCGCCGAGTACGAGGGGACCCAGGACGCCGGGCCACGGCAAGGTCTCCGCCGCCGGTTCGATGATGATCGCGAGCCAGACGAATCCGGCTCCGACGGCGAGGGATCCGGCCGTCAAGGTGTGCGGGGCCGTGAGCCGGACGACCGCCCGTGGCGAACAGAGCGAGCCGACGGCAGCACCGATCGCGAAGGGCAGTGCCAGCATCCCGGTCCGGAACGCCGAGAAGCCGAGTCCGACCTGGGCCGAGATCGACACGGTGAAGAAGAACCCGGCGAACACGCTGAAGAACAGGAGCGACAGGAGAAGCCCGACCGTGAACCGGCGGGAGGCGAACAGTCGTGGTCGCAGCAGGGGAGTGCCACCGCGGGCGTCGACGCGCAACTCGTGGAGGGCGAACAGCGCCAACAGGATTCCGGCCGTCCCGATCATCACCCACAGGATCGGGGGCCACCCCATCTCGCGTCCGAGGGCCAGCGGGTACAGCAGCAGGAACAGCGCCGTCGCCGACATGACCACACCCGGGACGTCAACCCGTCCCGGCGCCGGCTCACGGGCGTCGGGCAGGCGGCGGTGGGCGAGCAGGCAGGAGAGCACGCCCAGTGGGACGTTGACGAAGAAGATCGCGCGCCAGCCCCATCCGAGAACGTCGGCGTCGACGAGGAATCCGCCGACCACCGGGCCGAGGATGGCGGCGAGACCGGCCACGGCCCCGTAGACGCCGAAGACCAGTCCGTGGCGTCTCTTGTCGAAGAGGGCCGCGATGAGCGCCAGGGTCTGCGCAGACATGAGCGCCGCACTGACACCCTGTAACCCGCGAAACGCGATGAGTTCACCCGGCCCGGTCGACACACCGCACAGCACCGATGTGACGGTGAAGGCCACCATGCCGATCACGAACATCCGGCGGCGTCCGACTCGGGCCCCCAGTGTCGCCGCGGTCAGCAGGGTGCAGGCGAACGACAGCGTGTACACCGTCAGCACCAGGAGTTGCTGCGACGTCGACGCGCCGAGGTCCCGGGCGAGATCGGGCAGCGCGATGTTGACGATGGTGGTGTCCAGCATCTGCATGAACACCCCGAGCAGGCATCCCGCGAGAGCAGCCCAGGCTCCCGGGCGATCGCCGATCGCGCCGGTCGGCCGCCGTCCCGCCGCGGGGCCGGCGGTCACGGTGCGAGAGCCGGCAGCGAGGGTCGGTAGTCGCCCAGGTCGGCGACCGCCGACATCACCGCGACGAATCGTTCGACGTACTGCGTCACGGACTCATGAGCGATCTCGGTGTCGGGGTACAGCAACGTGATCGAGGTCTCGCCGGAGAACCGATTGACCCACATGTACACCTCCTCGCTGCTGCCGCGATTACCGAAGAGGCACCCGTTCCCGGCTTCGAAGATCTCGACGCCCGGGAGCTTGCGGACGTCGATGTAGGACACCATCGGCACCGCCCAGCCGGACCGGACCGCGATGCCGTCGCCGGGTTCCACGAGTTCGAGGACCCGGTGGAACGATATGTCGGTCAACTCTTTTCCGGACTCGTAGCTGCGCGCGGCCTCCGGTGCCAGCGAGCGGAACGTCGCGTCGTCGTCGACGGTGAGCGGAACCGGGATCAGACTCGTGAACCAGCCCACCGACTTCAGCTCCGCGGCGCCCGACCTCGTGCTCTTCGGCGTCATCCCGAAATACTCACTCCGGCCGGTGAACTCGGCATAGACGAGGGCGGCTGCCGTCATGATCCCGGCGATCATGTTGGCTCCCAGCTCGCGACAGATCTGTTCGAAACGCGCGGCCGTGGGCTCGTCGAACAGGGTCGAGTTCACGATTGCGCTGCGCGTATACGTCTGTCCGCCGGTGCCGAGCGGCAACGGGAAACTCGGCAGGCGCCCACCGTTCGCCTGCACCAGATCGATCCAGCGCTGGACGTGCGGCGATCGACGGGTCAGCCGGCGCGACACGTCGCGCTCGCGCGCGCAGTAGTCGAGGTAGCTGCCGACCGGGGGCAGCTCGACGTCGCCACCGAAGGCCTCGTTCATGTAGAGCGACAACAGGTCCACGCAGGTGATCGCCTGTGAGATCCCGTCGGTGTTGAGGTGATCGGCCGCGGCGTAGAGCGTGAACCCGCCCTCCCACTCGATGGCCCCGAAGGTGAAACAGTCCCAGTTGAACGGCCCCGAGGTCTCGTCCTGCACATGCGTCCGCAGCTGCGGGGCGTCGCGGTGGCCGTATGCGACCGGAACCATTTCGACGACCTCCGGGGGCACGAGATGGCGGAGGACCGAACCGTCGTCCTCCATCGAGAACCAGGACCGGAAGCTGTCGTGGCGCCGCACGAACTCGTTGACCGCGATCGTCATCGCGGAGACGTCCAGGGGCGCCGAGACGTCGAAGGCCATGAGACAGAGCCGGGCGAAGCGGAACCCCGCGGACTCGTTGCGCCAGGCAACCCGCAGGTACTCCTCCTGCTGGTGGGACGGCGGGGAGGGATGCACAGGAGCCCGATCGGCATTCGTCACCGAAGCGAGGGAGGCCACCCAGCTGGTCAGGTGACCGGCGCGGGGCTCCCATTCCTCGATGAGGCCGAACTTCATCATGTGTGTACCTCGATTCGCCTGCGGGAAAGTGGATTCGGCGACCGATGCACGACAGGTGCCCGAGGTTCCCCGGACGGTGGAGCGGCCGACCGGGACGGACCCTACCGCACGGTAACCTCGGTGGTCGCCGAAACAGGGACAACCACGGTGTGATGAGACGCTGTAACAGTCCTCGTCTCTCTGTGTCATCGAATGCCGTTGTGGTGCCGGACGATTGACCCATGTGGACATCCGGCGGTGCGTCGGGCACACTGCCGTGGTTGCGTGTGACGCCGGTCGCACCCGAATGAAGGCGAGGGGTATGGACGACGGGTCTGCCGACGTGGATCGGGCGTGGCGCAGGCACTCGCCGATGCGGGTGGCCGTACTCGTGACCGCGCTGGTCGTCTCGACTCTCGGAATGGTGGTGCCCGCCGCCGCGTCACCCGCGCCCGCTCGCATCGTCGCCGAGACGGTTCAGCGCGGAGGCGAGATCGAGGTCGGCGTCCGGTCCGCCGCGATGCGCCGGGTGGTTCCGGTCAAGGTGTGGCCCGCCCGCGGAACCGGGCCCGCGCCGACGCTCTACCTCCTCAACGGAGCGGCGGGCGGCGACGGCGGGAGCAGCTGGTTCGACCGGACCGACATCCGGACGTTCTTCGCCGACGAGAACGTCAACATCGTCGTCCCGATGGGCGGCGCGGCGAGTTACTTCACCGACTGGCAGCGACCCGACCCCGTGTTGGGGAGGCAGAAATGGGCGACCTTCCTCACCGAGGAGCTGCCCGCAACGATCGACGAGCGCTTCGACGGCACCGGACGCAACGCGATCGCCGGGATCTCGATGGCGGGCACGTCGGTGTTCCAGTTGGCCCTTCACGCACCGTCCGTGTATCAGGCACTCGGTTCGTTCAGCGGCTGTGCCCAGACCAGCGATCCGCTCGGTCAGGCCGTCGTCCGGATGGTCGTCGAGGGTCGCGGCGGTGGGAACACCCTGAACATGTGGGGACCGCCCGACGATCCGGCCTGGCGTGCCAACGACCCGTACCTGCATGCCGAGGAGTTCCGGGGGACGTCGATCTACGTGTCGAACGGGTCCGGGATGCCGGGCCGATACGACACCCTGGACGGTCCCGGTATCGACGGCAACGGCTCCAAGCTGTTCGACCAGATCGCGGTCGGGGCGGTGATCGAGACGGCCACGGCGCAGTGCACGCGCAACCTCCGGCGCCGGATGCGCGACATCGGTGTCCCGGCGACGTTCCACCTCTATGAAGGCGGCACCCACGCGTGGCCGTACTGGCAGGACGAACTGCATCGTGCCTGGCCGCAGTTCGAGGCGGCCCTGCGCGGGTGAACTCTCCCGCGGCGCGCACGACGCGTGTCGCGGGTCGATTCCGGTGAAGACGTACGATAGTTCACCGAACCGACGAGTGAGGAAGCCGATGAGTGAAGCGTCCGACCCCATCCGGCGGGATGGATTCCGTAGGGTCTTGCTGAAGTTGGGCGGCGAGATGTTCGGTGGAGGAGAGGTCGGGCTCGATCCCGACGTGGTGGGCACCGTCGCCGACCAGATCGCCGACGTCGTCAATTCCGGTGTCCAGGTCGCCGTCGTGATCGGCGGCGGGAACTTCTTCCGCGGCGCCGAACTGCAGCAACGAGGCCTCGACCGAAGCCGCTCGGACTACATGGGCATGCTCGGCACGGTCATGAACTGCCTTGCGCTGCAGGACTTCCTGGAGAAGCGCGGGATCTCGACCCGGGTGCAGACCGCCATCACGATGGGACAGGTGGCCGAGCCGTACCTGCCGCTGCGTGCACAGCGGCACCTGGAGAAGGGGCGCGTGGTGATCTTCGGCGCGGGCATGGGGATGCCGTACTTCTCCACCGACACCACCGCCGCCCAGCGTGCGCTGGAGATCAAGGCCGAGGTGGTCCTGATGGCCAAGGCGGTCGACGGTGTGTACGACGCCGACCCGCGCACCAACCCCGACGCCACGATGTTCACCGAGATCACCCACCGCGAGGTGCTCGACAAGGAGCTCAAGGTCGCCGACGCGACGGCCTTCAGCCTGTGTATGGACAACAAGATGCCGATCTTGGTGTTCAATTTGCTCCAACAGGGCAATATCGCCCGTGCAGTCGCAGGCGACCGCATCGGCACCCTGGTCAGCACCTGAACCCGACGCCTGACCCTGAGATCGACGAGAACACCGACTGAACGGAACAAGGACGAACATGATCGACGACGCGTTGCTCGACGCCGAGGAGAAGATGGAGAAGGCGGTCAACGTCGCCAAGGAGGACATGGGTTCGATCCGGACCGGGCGCGCCAACCCGTCCATGTTCAACAAGATCAACATCGAGTACTACGGCTCGATCACCCCCGTGACGCAGGTTGCGAGCATCAACACGCCCGAACCGCGCCTCGTCGTGATCAAGCCGTACGAGGCGTCGACGCTGCGTGACATCGAGACCGCGATCCGCAACTCCGACCTCGGGGTCAATCCGACCAACGACGGCACGATCATCCGGGTCGCCGTCCCACAGCTCACCGAGGAGCGGCGCCGCGAGCTCGTCAAGCAGGCCAAGGGCAAGGGTGAGGACGCGAAGGTCGCGATCCGCAACGTGCGTCGCAAGGCGGCCGACGAGCTCAAGCGCATCCAGAAGGACGGCGAGGCCGGCGAAGACGAGGTCACCCGCGCCGAGAAGGAACTGGACAAGACCACGGCGACCTATGTGCATCAGATCGACGAGCTGGTGAAGCACAAAGAAGACGAATTGCTCGAGGTGTGAACGAGGTTCCGCAACGAGGCGGTGAGAAGAAGTCGCGCGCGGGGCGCGATCTGCCGGCCGCCATCGCGGTCGGCGGCACGCTCGGCATCAGCATCATCGCGATCCTGATCTTCGTACCGAAGGTCTGGTACGGCCTCGTGGCGGTCGCCTTCGCGATCGCCACCTGGGAGGTCGTCAAACGCCTCCGGACCGGTGGATACGCGGTGGCGCTCTGGCCGCTTCTCATCGGCGGGCAGGCCATAATCTGGGCGAGCTGGCCCTGGGGCCCGACCGGCGCGCTCGTCGCCTTCGTGGCGACGGTCCTGGTGTCCATGGTGTGGAAGCTCCTCGGGCAAGGCATCAACAATGCGCCGGTCGACTACCTGCGCGACCTCGCGGTCACCGTGTTCGTCCTGGCGTGGCTGCCGCTGCTCGCCTCGTTCGGCGCGCACCTCGTGGTGCAGGACGACGGCGCCGCGCGGGTGGCCACGCTGATGGTCGTAGTGGTGTGCTCCGACGTCGGCGGCTATGCCGCGGGCGTGATGTTCGGCAAGCACCCGATGGCACCGGCGATCAGCCCGAAGAAGTCCTGGGAAGGCATGGTGGGCTCCCTCGTCGTCGGCACCGTCGGCGCCGTCGGATGCGTGGTGTATCTGCTGGAGAGCCACTGGTGGATCGGCATCATCCTGGGACCGGTCCTGGTGGTCTGCGCGACCCTCGGTGATCTCGTCGAATCGCAGGTGAAGCGCGATCTCGGCATCAAGGACATGGGCACACTGCTGCCCGGGCACGGCGGCATCATGGACCGCCTCGACAGCCTGCTGCCGTCGGCGTTCGTGGTGTGGGTCGTGCTGACCGCACTGCTCTGACCCCGGGCAAGGGCCCCGGCGTCCGTGCTACTTCGCGGCCTTCTTCAGCGCACGCCGCAGCTGTAGCATCCGCAGACCGCCCACGAGCGCCACGATCAGCGCGCCGGCGATGGCCGCGATGAGCAGGCTCACCCCGAGCGGCAGATTCACTTCCCAGAACAGCAGCTCGATCTCCTGCGAGTCGAGGTTCTGCACGATGAAGACCAGGAGCAGGACGAGGATGATCGCACCGATCACCACGCCGAACCAGGTCGCCCGGGTCCGCGTGTGCTCCACATCGGCGACCGTGCGTCGGAGGCGATCGCGGTGGTCGGGGTCGGGGGAGTGCTGATCAGGTGTGTGCGGGTGGCCGGTCGCCGGTACCGGTGCCCCGGCGGGCTGTTCGCCCCACGCAGGTACCGAACCCGTGTGCCGTCGGTCCTCGGGTGTCGTCATCGCTTCATCATGACATGCGACAATGGCGAAATGACCTCATTGCCACTTGTGTTCGACGCGCCCCGACGCGGGCGTCCGCCGACACACTTCGCCGACCTCGACGCCGCCGGTCGCGTCGCGGCGCTGGCCGAGCTGGGGCTGCCGAAGTTCCGGGCCGATCAGCTGGCCCGTCAGTACTACGCGCGTCTCAACGGCAACGTCGACGAGATGACCGACCTGCCCGCAGGCTCCCGCGAAGGGGTGCGGGACAAGCTCTTCCCGCAGCTGTTGACCCCGGTCCGGCACATCTCCTGCGACGACGACTCCACCCGCAAGACGCTGTGGCGTCTGCACGACGGCACCCTCCTCGAGAGCGTTCTCATGCGCTACACCGAGCGGAACACCCTGTGTATCTCGAGCCAGGCCGGATGCGGCATGGCCTGCCCGTTCTGCGCGACCGGACAGGGCGGGCTCGATCGCAACCTGTCGACAGCCGAGATCGTCGACCAGGTCCGTGCCGCGGCTCGTGCGCTGCGTGACGGCGAGCTCGGCGAGCCCGGGCGCCTGTCGAACGTCGTGTTCATGGGCATGGGCGAGCCGCTGGCCAACTACAAGCGCGTGGTGAACGCAGTCCGGCAGATCACCTCGCCGGCGCCGGACGGTCTCGGGATCTCGGCACGCTCGGTGACCGTGTCGACCGTCGGCCTCGCGCCGTCGATCCGTCGTCTCGCCGACGAGGGCCTCGCGGTCACCCTCGCCGTCTCGCTCCACACGCCCGACGACGAGCTGCGCGACACCCTCGTCCCGGTGAACAACCGATGGTCGGTCGACGAGGTCCTCGAGGCGGCCCGCTACTACGCCGACACCACCGGACGACGCGTCTCGATCGAGTACGCCCTCATCCGGGACGTCAACGACCAGCCCTGGCGAGCCGACCTGCTGGGGCAGAAACTGCACCGCGCCCTCGGGTCACTCGTGCACGTGAACCTCATCCCGCTGAATCCGACGCCGGGCTCGGAATGGGACGCCAGTCCCAAACCGGTCGAACGCGAGTTCGTCCGGCGTGTCCGCGAACAGGGAGTCTCGTGCACCGTCCGCGACACGCGCGGTCAGGAGATCGCCGCCGCCTGCGGACAGCTGGCCGCCGAGGAGCGCTGAGGCACGACGAGGCAGAACGAGAAAACGCCGAGCGGATCACCGCTCGGCGTCTCTCATGGATCTGGTGTCGTGGCGGTCAGGACCACTTTCCGCGGTTCATCCACCAGCCGCGGACCGCGAAGAACAGCGTCCCCACGGCGAAGGCGATGAGGTACAGGTCCTCGATGTGGCCGGTGTGGTTGCCGATGATCATCGCGAGCAGGAACAGCGCGAAGAAGATGGCCGCACCGTAGAAGGTCTTGGTCGCCGCACCGTGCCAGCCGAACCGGGCGGACGGGGCATCGGCGGGCTCGCGGCGCCAGCCGGTGTCGATGACCTCGACGTGGCCTCCTTCGCCATGCCCCACAGTGTGCTCCACATCGGTGCTTGCCACAGCCACTCCTCACAGCGCGGACGTCAGATGTCTGACGATCGGTAGTAGTTCTCCGAGCAGCATAGCGGCACACCGCGCCCGCGGGTCTGTCCGGTGCCACCGGCGACGGCGTCCGCCGAATCGGGATGGTCCAGAATGGGTGCGTGCCCACACGTGTGCTGATCCTCGGTTCCACCGGTTCCATCGGCGTCCAGGCGCTCGAGGTGGTCGCCGAGCACCCGGACCTCTTCGAGGTCGTCGGTCTCGGCGCCGGCGGATCGCACCCCGGTCTCCTCGCCGAACAGGCCGCCGCGTTCGGCGTCCCGGCCGCGCGGATCGCCGTCGCGGATGCCGCGCGGGCACCGGAACTCTCCGAACGGCTCGGCGGCCGGGTGCTCGGCGGGCCCGACGCCATGTGCGACCTGATCGACGCGGTCGTCGCGGACACCGGGGTGGATGTGATCCTCAACGCGGTCGTCGGGTCGATCGGACTCGCGCCCAGTCTCACCGCACTCCGATCGGGTGCCCGGCTCGCGCTGGCCAACAAGGAGTCGCTCGTCGCCGGTGGCGCACTCGTCCTCGACGCGGCCGCGCCCGGGCAGATCGTGCCGGTCGACTCCGAGCACTCCGCCATCGCGCAGTGCCTGCGCGCCGGGACGGCAGCCGAGGTCGACCGGCTGGTCCTCACCGCCTCGGGTGGCCCGTTCCGGGGGTGGACCCGCGCGCAGCTCGAGGACGTCACCCCCGAGCAGGCCGGCCACCATCCCACGTGGTCGATGGGTCCGATGATCACGCTCAACTCGGCGACCCTGGTCAACAAGGCGCTCGAGGTCATCGAGGCGCATCTGCTGTTCGGCGTCGACTACGACCACATCGACGTCACCGTCCACCCGCAGTCGATCGTGCACTCGATGGTGACCTTCGTCGACGGCGCAACCGTGGCCAAGGCCTCACCGCCGTCGATGAAACTGCCCATCGCGCTGGCCCTGGGATGGCCGGACCGGGTGCCTGGTTCGTCGGCCGCGTGCGACTTCTCGACCGCGTCGTCGTGGACGTTCGAGCCCGTCGACGACACGGTGTTCCCGGCGATCGAGCTGGCGCGGCGCGCGGGAAGCGCGGGGGGCAGCCTGACGGCCGTCTACAACGCGGCGAACGAGGCCGCCGCGGCCGGGTTCTTCGCGGGCGCGATCCGCTTCCCGCGCATCGTCGAGGTCATCGAGGAGGTGCTCGGCGAGGCCGATCAGTGGGCCCGGACGCCAGGTACTGTGGAAGAGGTCTTCGCCGCCGATCGGTGGGCCCGGGATAGCGCTGCGCAGCTGGTCGCGGCCGCATCCTTCTGATCGGCGGCCCTCGTGAGCGGGTACGCCCCGTGATCCGGATGGAGTAGGTACGTGAGTTTCGCGATCGGCGTGACGCTGTTTGCCGTGGCGCTGTTGCTGTCGGTCGCCTGGCATGAGTGTGGTCACATGTGGGCCGCGCAGGCGACGGGCATGAAGGTCCGACGGTACTTCGTCGGCTTCGGTCCCACGATCTGGTCCACCCGTCGAGGCGAGACCGAGTACGGGATCAAGGCGCTGCCGCTGGGCGGCTTCTGCGACATCGCGGGGATGACCCCGCACGAGGAACTCGCCTGGGACGAGAAAGACCGGGCGATGTACAAGCAGAAGGCGTGGAAGCGCCTCGTCGTGCTGTTCGCCGGACCGGCCCAGAACTTCATCCTCGGTTTCGTGCTGATCATCATCGTCGGATTGAGTTTCGGGTTGCCCGACCTCAGTCCGCCGCCGGTGCCCGCGCGGGTCGCCGAGACCCAGTGCGTGTCGTCGACCATCACCATCGCCGGCAATGACCAGACGAACTCCCCGTGCACCGGTTCCGGTCCCGCGGGTGCCGCCGGACTGCTCCCGGGCGACGACATCGTCGCCATCAACGGTCAGCCGGTCGGCCAGGCGTCGGACCTGACCCCGGTGATCCGCGAGTCGACCGGACCGGTCGCGCTGACCGTCGACCGTGACGGCCGCCGACTCGACCTGACGATGACCCCGGAACCCGTCACGGTCACCGCGACGAAGTCGGACGGCACGACGGAGACCCAGACCTACAACATGGTCGGCATCGCCTACGACGTCCCGCCGGGGATGATCCAGTACGGCGTGATCGACATCGTGCCCGGCGCGTTCGCGTTCACCGGTGACCTCATCGTCGAGACCTGGAACGCACTGCTGTCGCTGCCGTCGAAGATCGGTGACCTGTGGACGGCGGTCACCGGCGGGGAACGCGCACTCGACACCCCGGTCAGCGTCTACGGCGCGTCGGTGCTCGGCGGCCAGGCCGTCGAGCGCGGTCTGTGGGACATGTTCTGGATGCTCCTGATCAGCATCAACTTCTTCCTGGGGCTGTTCAACCTGGTGCCGTTGCTCCCGCTCGACGGCGGGCACATGGCGATCGTCGGCTACGAGAAGGGGCGCGACACCGTGCGGCGCTGGTTCGGCCGCGCCCCCGGTGGTGCCGTCGACTACTACAAGCTGCTCCCGATCACCTACGCGGCGGTGGTGGTGATGGCCGGCTTCATGGTGCTCACGCTCACCGCCGACATCGTCAACCCGATCAATCCCTGGTGAACACATCCGGCGTGAGCCCGCACGACGAACACCCTGTGACCCCGCCCGACCACACCGACACTCCGATTCCCCAGAGGTGAACGAGATGAACGCCCCGACTCCCGCGAACGCCGTGCCGATCGGACTCGGCATGCCCGCCGGGCCACCCCCGGTGCTCGCCCCGCGGCGAAAGACCCGGCAGTTCTTCGTCGGCTCGGTCGGCGTCGGCAGCGACCACCCGATCTCGGTGCAGTCGATGACGACGACCAAGACCCACGACATCAACGCCACGCTCCAGCAGATCGCCGAGCTGACCGCCTCGGGATGCGACATCGTGCGCGTCGCGTGCCCCCGTCCCGAGGACGCCGAAGCGCTGCCGATCATCGCCAAGAAGTCCAAGATCCCGGTGATCGCCGACATCCACTTCCAGCCGAAGTACATCTTCGCCGCGATCGACGCCGGGTGTGCCGCGGTGCGTGTCAACCCGGGCAACATCAAGGAGTTCGACGGTCGGGTGAAGGAGGTCGCCAAGGCGGCCGGTGATGCCGGCATCCCGATCCGGATCGGCGTCAACGCCGGCTCGCTCGACAAGCGCATCCTGCAGAAGTACGGCAAGGCGACCCCCGAGGCCCTCGTCGAGTCGGCGCTCTGGGAGGCCGGGCTGTTCGAGGAGCACGGCTTCGGCGACATCAAGATCTCGGTGAAGCACAACGACCCGGTGATCATGGTGGAGGCCTACCGCCAGCTCGCCGCCGCCTGTGACTACCCGCTGCACCTCGGCGTCACCGAGGCCGGGCCGTCGTTCCAGGGCACGATCAAGTCCGCGGTGGCGTTCGGTGCGCTCCTCAGCGAGGGCATCGGCGACACCATCCGAGTGTCGCTGTCGGCACCGCCGGCCGAGGAGATCAAGGTCGGCGATCAGATCCTGCAGTCGCTGAATCTCCGCCCCCGCAAACTCGAAATCGTCTCCTGCCCGTCGTGCGGACGCGCCCAGGTCGACGTGTACAAACTCGCCGACGAGGTCACCGCGGGACTCGAGGGCATGGAGGTACCGCTGCGCGTCGCCGTGATGGGGTGCGTCGTCAACGGTCCCGGCGAAGCCCGGGAAGCCGACCTCGGCGTCGCATCCGGCAACGGCAAGGGTCAGATCTTCGTCAAGGGTGAGGTCATCAAGACCGTCCCCGAGGCGCAGATCGTGGAGACCTTGATCGAAGAAGCGCTGCGGATCGCCGAGGAATCAGGAGAAACTGGAGACGGTACAACTGTGGGCGCGCCCGTGGTGACCGTTTCGTAGGTCGGCGGAAGCCCGGAGAGGAGGAGCGGCGTTGCTGAAGCTACTGGGCGACAAGCCGCTCGGCGCTCGTGATGCGGCTGCCGTCGAACGTGTCCTCACCTCCGACCCGGTGGCGATGTGCATGGTGGCGGCCCGATTCGAGACGCACGGGATCAACCCCCGCCTCCTCGGCGGTGAGCTGTGGACGGCGCACAATCCGGCGTCGTCGCTCTGTTTCTCCGGCGCGAATCTGATCCCGCTCGTCGGGTCGCCGGGCGATCTCGACTACTTCTCCGACCGCGCCGTCGCCGCCCCGCGGGCGTGTTCGTCGATCGTCGGCCGCGCCGAACTCGTGTTGCAGATGTGGGACCAGATCGAGCCGGTGTGGGGTCCGGCGCGAGAGGTCAGACCGGTGCAGCCGCTGCTCGCCCTCACCACCTGCTCGGCGGTACCCGCCGACCCCCTGGTGCGGCTGGTGACCCTCGACGACCTGGACGCGTACATGCCCGCGGCCATCGACATGTTCATCGGCGAGGTCGGTGTCGATCCGACGGCCGGCGACGGCGGCCGGTCCTACCGGCGTCGCCTCGCCTCGCTCATCACCGCGCAGCGGGTGTTCGCGCGGTTCGACGGCCCCGACGTGGTGTTCAAGGCCGAGATCGGCTCGCTGTCCCGCCGGGTCGGCCAGATCCAGGGTGTCTGGGTCGCTCCCGACCGTCGTGGCGAGGGGCTCGGGCTGGGCGGCACCGCCGCCGTCGCGGAGGCCGTCGCCGCGCACGGGCGTATCCCCAGTCTCTACGTGAACGGCTTCAACGTCACCGCGCGGGCGGTGTACGAGCGCATCGGATTCACCGAGGTCGGCACCTTCGCGACCGTCCTCGTCGACTGACCGCCCTGCCGCGTGGCGTCGCGGGAATCCGACCGCGCCACCCTAGACTCGACCTCGATGTGGCGCATGCGAACTCGATGGACCCCGGCGGTGATCGTCGCGCTGTGTGCTGCCGTGACGGTGGCCACGGTCGGCTGTTCGGCCTCCGAGGACGACGGTCCCCGCCGCGCCGCCGAACGCTTCCTCCAGGCCTATGCCGACCGTGAGGTCGCCTCCGCGGCCGCACTGACCGACGCACCCGGCGTTGCGGAGTCCGCGATGGAGTCGGCCTGGGCCGGTCTGGGTGCCGAGGCGCTCGAGTCGCAGGCCGGCCGGGTTCGCGTCACCGGTGACACCGCCGAGGTGGACGTCGACTACCAGTGGGCGCTGCCGCGGGGTCGCGACTGGACCTATGACGCCACCCTGCGGATGGGCCGCTCCGACGACGGCTGGGCGGTGCGCTGGGCGTCGACGAACATCCATCCGAAACTCGGTGCGGACCAACGGCTCTCGCTTCAGATCGTCGAGGCGCCGCGCGCCACGGTCAACGAGGCCGACGGCTCGGAGGTGATGGTCAACGGCAGCGTCGTCGGCGTCAACTTCGACCCGGCCGCCGCCGCCGAACAAGGAGCGTCGATCGCCGAGTCGGTGACCGCCGCGGTGGCGGTGCTGCGCCGGTTCAGCCCGTCGCTCGACGAGCAGACGATCACCGAACAGGTCACCGCCAACCGGCAGCAGTACCCGCTCGCCCGGCTCTCGCACGAGCAGTTCGACCGACTGCGCGACCAGCTGGCGATCCCCGGCGTGGTGACCAATGAACAGGCGGAACTGGTCCCCGAGGACCCGAGATTCGCGCCCGCACTGCTGACCGAGGTCAAGAAGGTCGTCGACTCCGAGGTGTCGGGACGCGCGGGCTGGCGCGTGGTCACGGTCAATCCCAACGGCCTCGACGCCGACGTGCTCGCCGATCACGACCCCGACCCCGCGCCGGCGGTCTCGCTGAGCCTGTCCCGGACGGTGCAGAACGCGGCCCAGCGAGCGGTCAATGCCACCAACCGTTTTCAGATCGCGCTCGTGGCCGTGCAACCGTCCACCGGACGGATCCTCGCGGTTGCGCAGAATCCCGCCGCCGACCGGCAGGGTCCCATCGCGACGACCGGTCTGTACCCGCCCGGCTCGACGTTCAAGATGGTGACCGCCGCGGCCGCGATCAGCCGACGCATGGCCACCCCCGACACCCCCGTCGGATGTCCCGGTGCAATCCAGATCGGGCCGCGCCTGATCCCGAACTACGACGGTTTCTCGCTCGGCACCGTGTCGATGCTGCGAGCGTTCGCGCAGTCGTGCAACACCACGTTCGCCAAGCTCGCCAGCCAGATGGGTCCGTCGGACCTCGCGCACGCCGCGGCTGCGATGGGCATCGGACAGCAGTACGAGATCGCCGGCCTCGACGCCGTGTCCGGGTCGGTGCCGATCGAGAACGAACTCGTCGCCCGCAGTGAGGACGGCTTCGGACAGGGCAAGGTGCTCGTCTCGCCGCTGGGCCTCGCGCTCGTCGCCGCGACCGTCGCGAACGGCACCAAGGCGCCGGTGCCGCAACTCATCCTGGACAAGCCCACGAAGGTCGAGGGGCCGACGCCGACCATGGCGCCCGAGGTCTACGACCAGCTCCGCCCGATGATGCGGGCCGTGATCACGAGCGGTACGGCATCGGTGATCGACGGGCAGGGAGCGGTGTTCGGCAAAACAGGTGAGGCTGAGTTCGCCGGCGGGTCACACGCCTGGTTCGCCGGCTACCGCGGCGACATCGCCTTCGCGACCCTCGTCGTGGGTGGCGGGGACTCGAACAACGCGGTGGCCGTCACCCGCGACTTCTTCGGTGGTCTCGGACCGGGGTACGCGGTGCGCCCTCTGCCCTGACGGGCAGGACCACCCGTCGACCGGCGTGCTCGATGACCTCGACGGGGTGATCGTAGGTGCGGCTGAGCAGGTCGACGGTCATCACCTCGGACGTCGGTCCGCTCGCCAGCAACCGGCCGTCCTTCATCACGGCCACCCGGTCGGCGTAGGCCGCCGCGAGAGTCAGGTCGTGCACCACCAGCAGCACCGCGTTGCCCGCGTCGCGATGGATGCGCAGGATGTCGAGCACCTGCTCCTGGTGGTGGATGTCGAGGGCCGCGGTCGGCTCGTCGAGCATCATCACGGGAGTGTCCTGGGCGAGTGCACGAGCCAGGGAGACGCGTGCCTGCTGGCCGCCGGAGAGCTGTCCGAACGGGCGGTCGGCGATGTCGCCGAGTTCGCACAGCGCCATCGCGTCGGCGATCACGGCGGGGGAGTCGGCGGCGCGCGGTGTCCGCAGCCACGGGTACCGGCCCATCGCGACGACCTGGGCCACGGTGAAGGGCGTGTCGACCCGGTTCTGCTGCGTCACCAGCGAGCGGTGGCGCGCGAGTTCGCGCATCGAGGTCGACGTGACGTCGCGCCCGTCGACCTCGATGTGTCCCCGCTGTGGCGTGCGGGTGCCCGACAGCGCCGACAGCAGCGTCGACTTGCCACATCCGTTGGGTCCGACCAGGGCGACGAGTTCACCCGGCCCGACGTCGAGGGACACCCCGCGGACCACCTCGCGCCCGCCGAGGACGACCGAGACATCCTCTGCGCGGATGCCCAGGACCGTCGTGGCCGGGGTCTCGGCGGTCACCATCCGGCACCCGCATGACGGCTGCGACGCAGCAGGATGAAGAACACCGGACCGCCGATCAGCGACGTGAACATGCCGAGCGGGAGGTCGGCGTCACCGAGCATCGTCCGGGCGGCGAGGTCGGCGGCGGTGATGACCAGGGCCCCGCCGATGACGCTGGTGGGCAGCAGGATCGCGTGGCGCGGTCCGACGATGAGGCGCATCACGTGGGGTACCACGAGGCCGACGAAGGCGATGATCCCCGCGAAGGCGACCGCGGCGGCGGTCAACACCGCGGTCAGGACGATCGCCTGGCGACGGACGGCTTCGACGTTCACGCCGAGGGAGGCGGCCTGGATGTCGCCGAGGGCCAGCAGGTCGAGCTTGTGGACGAGGAACATGCAGGCGGCGACACCCGCGACGACGAGTGGTGCCACGACCCAGATCTCGCTCCAGGTGCGTCCGGCGAGCGAGCCGAGCTGCCAGAAGATGATCTGCTCGCGGGCGGCGGTGGTCGCGACGAAGGTCAGGAACGCGATGATCCCGGCGGCGAACGCGTTGACGGCGATGCCGGTGAGCACGAGCATGATCGCCGACGACGAGCCGTCCCGGAGGGACAACAGGTACACCGCCGCCGCCGTGATCAGACCGAACACGAACGCGGCACCGGCGAGAGCCCAATTGCCCGCGGCGCCACCGACTCCGGCGGTCCCACCGGCCAGCACGATCATCAGGCAGGCGCCGACCGCGGCGCCCGAGGAGACGCCGATGATGCCCGGCTCGGCCAACGGATTCGCGAGCACACCCTGGAGAAGGCAGCCCGCGGCACCGAGTGCGGCGCCGACGAACAGTCCGAGCACGATGCGGGGGAATCGCACATTCCACAGCGCGCCTTCGCCGTTCGGGTGTGACGGAAGCGGTCCCAGGTCGAGGTGGAAGTGGTGGGCGATGCTGCCGAGTACCTCGAGCGGCGGTACCGACACCTTGCCGGTGCCGGCCGACACGATGACGAGTACGACGGTGGCGACCAGCATCACGGCGACCACGGTGAGGTCGCGGACCCGATGCGGTGTGTCGCCGGGGGAGGGGAAGGCCGTCGACGCGGTGGTCGGTTCGGTCGCCGGCGCTGTCGTCGTCCGGGTGGGTGCCGGGTCGGTCATGCGTAGATCGACCTCGCGAGGGCGCCGAGCACGAGTCCGACCTCGGGTCCGAACGCCAGGATCTGGGTCTCGTCCATCTGGACGACCCGTGAATTTCGGCCGGCTTCGGTGTCGGCCACACCCGGCAACGTCAGGACCCCCGCGGGTCCGCCGACCGTCGCCGCGCCCTGGGTCATCACGAGGATGACGTCCGGGTCGGCGGTGATCATGGCCTCGGCGCTGATCGCGGTGAACGCGCCGGTGAGATCGGCCGCCGCACCGGCATCCCGGCCGCCGAGCGCCTCGATCAGGTCGTCGGCGCCCGATCCGGGCCCGGCCAGCAGCAGCAGGTTGCGTCCACGGATGTAGAGGAACGCCATCGTGGGATCTCCGGACGGGTCCGGCACCAGTTCGCGCGCCTCCTCGATCTGGGCGTCGGTCCGGGCGACGAGCTTCTCGCCCGCGTCGGGGACACCGAGCGCGGCGGCGACCGAGCGCATCAGGGTGTCGTTCGACTCGAGATCGCGGGCTGCCGGGAAGACCACAACGGCGACCCCGGAGTCGCGGATCTGGTCGACCGCGGTGGTCGGCACGGTCGACTCGCTGACGAGCAGCACGCTCGGGTCGAGTGCGAGAACGGATTCCGCGTTGAGGCTGTGTCCGCGGTTGGTCACCACCGGCAGCGACCTCGCCGAGGGAAAGGCGGTGGATGTGTCGCGCCCCACCACGCGGGACCCGAGTCCGAGGGCGTACACGATGTTGCCGAGGGTCCCGTTGATGTCGACGGCGATGATCCGGTCGGCGTCGCCGACGGTCACGTCGCCGTACCGGAGTGAGTCGACGGTGGCGGGCAGCCGAGGGGCGGGATTCTCGACGACGGGGGTGACGTCGGACTCCGCGAGTGTGGCGGTCTGCGGACCGGAGCGCAGCGACGCACCCGGCGAGTGCCGGTCCTGCTCGATCGGGGTGACGAAGCATGCCGACAGGCTCAGGACGGTCAGCACCATCACGAGCGCCGCCCGCAACCCCCTGGTCCGCACCGCGTCACCACCTCCATCGTCGGCCCGACGCCGCCGTCGGCTCCTCCCGGCGAGCTTAATGGCGATCGGTCCGTGGTCCGCCCACGGGCCTCGGCGCGACGGGCAGCGATAGTCTGGACGCATGCCAGTTCGTAGTGCCCTCACGCCGGGGATCGTCTCGCCTATCCGGTCCGTGCCCGACTCCATCGAGCGTCCCGAGTACGTGTGGAAGCCGACGGTCGACGAAGGGCACGAGCCCTGGGTGCAGACGGCCGAGACCATCGAGAAGATGCGCATAGCGAGCAAGATCGCGGCCAACGCTCTCGCCGAGGCGGGCAAGGCCGTCGCCCCGGGCGTGACCACCGATGAGCTCGACGCGATCGCGCACGAGTACATGATCGATCACGGCGCGTACCCGTCGACCTTGGGCTACAAGGACTTCCCGAAGTCGTGCTGCACGTCGCTCAACGAGGTCATCTGTCACGGCATCCCGGACTCGACCGTGATCGAGGACGGGGACATCGTCAACATCGACGTCACCGCCTACATCCACGGTGTGCACGGTGACACCAACGCGACCTTCCTCGCCGGCGACGTCGATCAAGAGGCCGTCGATCTCGTCGAACGGACCCGGATCGCGACCGAACGGGCCATCAAGGCCGTGAAGCCGGGCCGCGAGCTGAATGTCGTCGGACGGGTCATCGAGTCCTACGCAAATCGTTTCGGCTACACGGTCGTGCGCGACTTCACCGGCCACGGCATCGGTGAGACTTTTCACAACGGGCTGATCGTGCTGCACTACGACGAGCCGAACGTCGACACGGTCCTCGAACCGGGGATGGTGTTCACCATCGAGCCGATGATCAACCTCGGCGCGCTGCCATGGGAGATGTGGGACGACGGCTGGACCGTCGTGACCGCCGACCGCCGGTGGACCGCGCAGTTCGAGCACACCCTCGTCGTCACCGACGACGGAGCCGAGGTCCTCACCCTTCCCGACAACTGAGAGGTCAGGCCGACCACTCAGGCGTCAGGCGGGGAACCGGACGGGCTGCGGTTCGCTGCTCGTCGTGGTCGTCCCGTTGCCGAGCTGGCCCTTCCCGTTGAGGCCCCAGCAGTACATCTCGTCGTCGGCGACGGCGCACACGTTCGCCGACCCGGTGGTGACCTCGGTGACCCCGGACAGGCCGTTGACGCGGTCCGGGCTCTTGTCGGGCTGATCGCTGCGCGACCCCCAGCAATAGGCGGAACTGCCGGCGGCTGCGCATCCGCCGTACGCCGCGGTCGACACCTCGGTGGCCCCGCGGACGTCGATCCGGGTCGGGGTCCGCCGGTTCTGCTCGGTGCCGTCGCCGAGCTGGCCGCTGGTGTTCTGGCCCCAGCAGAACACGCCGCCGGAGCCGGCCACCGCACATGTCGAGTAGAGGCTCGCGCTGATCGACGTCGGCGAATCGAGACCGAGAACCCGCGTCGGGGTCAGGCGGTCGATCGTGGTGCCGTCACCGATCTGGCCTTCCCGGTTGTTGCCCCAGCAGTACGCGGAGCCGCCGGCGATCGCGCAGCTGGTGGTGTGCGAGGTGGAGACGGCGGTCACGTCCGTCAACCCGGCGACGCGGGTCGGCACGTCCACCGAGCCGGTGCTGCCGTTACCCACCTGTCCGCTGGCGTTGTTGCGCCAGCAGTAGGCGTCGCCGTCGCTGATCGCGCAGATCGTCAACCCGACCGACACCGCCGACACCCGTGACAGGCCGGTCACCTTCGTCGGGAGCGGCACGTTCTGGCCCGGCTGTCCGACGCCGTAGCCCCAGCAGTACAGGTCGCCGGAACTGATCGCGCAGGTGGTTCCGAGACCGCCCATGCTGACCGCGGACACATCGGAGATGCCGGTGATCGCGACGGGCCGCGGGCGGTCGGTGGTCGTGCCGTCGCCCAGCGTGCCCCGCTCGTTGCCGCCCCAGCAGTACAGCCGGCCGTCGCGTACCGCGCACGTGCTGTCCCCGCTGGACGCGATGGAATCGAAGGTGCCGCTGCCGGCCGGGGAACCGGACGTGCTGGGCCCCGACGTCGACGACCCGGCGACCGTCGTCGGGGAATCCGACTCCGATCCGCCGAGAGCGACGGCGGCTCCGACGACCCCGACGACGAGGACGATGACACCGAGGACCGCGGCGATGATCCATGCGGTCCGCGAGCCGGATCCCCGTTGCCCGGGGCCGGGCCCATGCGGTCCGGTCGGATGGTCGAGACGCGGGCCGCCGGGACCGTAGGCGGGGAACGGTGCGTACTGACCACCGCCGGGCGGCGGGACCCGGTGGGCAGCGGCGGGGTGTACCTGCGCGTGCTGGGTGGGCGGATGCTGGGTGGGGGGAAGCTGCTGGGGGCGACCCGGGGGCTGGTGCTGCCCGAACGGCGGCGTGGACGCCGTCGGTGCGGTCTCGACGGCCCGGGCGAGGGCAGCGGCGAACTCGGAACAGGACGAGAACCGGTCGGCGGGGTTCTTGGCGAGGGCGCGCGCGAACACCGGATCCAGATATCCGAGATCGGGTCTACGCCCGGAGATCCGCGGTGGGGGTGTGTTGACGTGGCCGGCGATCAACGCCATCGGGGTCTGGCCGGGGAAGGGTTGTGATCCGGTGAGCAGCTGGAAGGTGGTGCACGCGAGCGCGTACTGATCCGACGCCGGTATGGCCGCCTCGCCGGTGAGGATCTCGGGTGCGGCATAGGCGAGGGTGCCGACGAACAGATTGGTGGCGGTCATCTTGGCGCCGTCCATCAGGCGGGCGATGCCGAAGTCGAGCACGGTGACCCGCGTGATCCGGCCGTCGGATCCCCGCGCGATCACGATGTTCGCGGGTTTGATGTCGCGGTGGATGACGCGCTGTGTGTGCGCGTAGTCGAGGGCATCGGCGACCTTGCCGACGATGGTCACCACATCCGCGACCGGCAGGCTCGGTACGGCGGTGAGGTCGTCGCCGTCGAGGTAGGTCATCGAGAACCACGGACTGCCGTTCTCCACGCCGTGCGTGTAGACCGTCACGATGCCGGGATGATCGAGTGCCGCCGCGGTGCGGGCCTCGTTGCGGAACCGCTCGGCGAAGCTGGGGTCGGCGGGATTGGGCGAGATGATCTTGAGTGCCTCGCGCCGGCCCAGGGTCGGATGTTCGACGAGCCAGACCTGTCCCATGCCGCCGTGCCCGAGCAGCGAGAGAACGCGATACCCGGCGAACACGGATCCGGGCTTCACGACCTCCACGTCCGACGACCCCCCATTGCTGTGCACGACTGCTGACCCCTTCGATGGGCCACTGTATCCAGCGCCACCGCGCCGCGAGGCGAACGGTGCGCCGTGTGAACGACGCCACCACTAGGCTGTCCGGGTGGACGCAGTCGGTGGCGCAGTGCTCGTGGGCGGTACGAGCAGCGATGCCGGGAAGAGCCTGATCGTCGCCGGGCTGTGCCGGGCGCTGCACCGAGCCGGTGTGCGCGTCGCACCGTTCAAGGCGCAGAACATGTCGAACAACTCGGTGGTCACCCTCGACGGCGGCGAGATCGGTCGCGCGCAGGCGTTGCAGGCCTTCGCGTGCGGACTCGCGCCGTCCACCCGGTTCAACCCGGTGCTGCTGAAACCGGGCAGCGACCGCCGCTCGCACGTCATCCTCCGCGGCCGCCCGGCCGGCGACGTCGGGGCCGCCGACTATCTTCAGTGGCGGGCGCGACTGCGTGCCGTCGTCGCCGACGAACTGGCCGGTCTGCGACGCGATTTCGACGTGGTCATCTGTGAGGGTGCGGGTTCGGTCGCGGAGATCAACTTGCGCGCCAACGACATCGCCAATCTCGGTCTCGCACAGGCGGCTCGGCTTCCGGTGTTGCTGGTGACCGACATCGACCGGGGTGGCTCGCTGGCACACCTGTTCGGGACCACCGCGGTTCTCGACGACGCCGATCAGCGCCTGATCGCCGGGTACGTGATCAACAAGTTCCGCGGCGACCCCTCGATCCTCGAACCGGGGCTCCGCCAGGTGGAGGCGATCACGGGGCGGCCGACGCTCGGTGTCGTGCCGTTCGCCGACGACCTGTGGCTCGACGCCGAGGACTCCCTCGCCGCACCCGTCGGGCGACGCGTCGGGCCACCGCGCTCGTTCACCGAGTCCGGCCCGACGGTGGGCGCCCGGTTGCGTGTCGCGGCCATCCGGCTGCCGCGGATATCGAACTCGACCGACGTCGAGGCGCTGGCCTGCGAACCCGGTGTCGACGTCACCTGGGTCGACGACCCGGCCGGGGTGGCGGCCGCCGACCTCGTCGTCGTGCCCGGTACCCGGGCCACCGTCGCCGACCTCGACTGGGTCCGGGCGCGCGGCATCGGGGAGGCGCTGACCGAACGCGCCGCCCGCGGACGTCCGATCGTCGCCGTCTGCGGCGGATTCCAGATGCTCGGCCGAACACTCGACGACCGGGTCGAATCCGGTCGCGGGCGTGTGCCCGGGCTGGGGTTGTTCGACCTCGACATCGAGTTCGACGCCGACAAGACCGTGCGGCAGGTCACCGGCGCCGGCGGCTCGGCCGGTGACCCGGCGTCCGCGGTCGCGATCAGCGGCTACGAGATCCATCACGGACGGGTGACCCGCTCGGCGGAGGACACGTGGATCGTCGACGACCGGCACGGACCGGAGGGCGCGATCCGGGGGGCCCTACGGGGTACGCACTGGCACGGATTGCTGGCGTGCAACGACTTCCGTCGCCGTCTCCTCACCGACGTGGCGACCGAGGCCGGGGTGCGCGGGTTCCGCGTGGCACCGGACACCGATGTCGACGCCGAACGTCGCCGGCAGGTCGACCAGATGGCCGACCTCGTCACCGAACATCTCGACCTCGACGCCGTGACGCGTCTCATCGAACAAGGGCCGCCGCGCAATCCGCCGATCATCCGGCACCACCTCGATGCTCTGTAGGCGCTGCGATCCTGCGAACGGGTTATCGTTGCCCAATGACTGAAGAACACCGTCAGGTGACCGTGAACGGCCTCACCTTCGACGTCCGGATCGGGGGGCCGGAGGCCGGCCCGTGGGTTCTGTTGCTGCACGGCTTCCCGGTGAACGGAAGCTGCTATGACCAGGTTCTGCCGCGCCTGCACGAGTCGGGCCTGCGCACCCTCGTGATCGACCAGCGCGGGTACAGCCCGGGCGCGCGGCCGTCCCAGGTGGACGACTACCACCTCACCCACCTCGTCTCCGATGCGATCGGCGTGCTCGACGCGCTCGGCATCGGCTACGCGATCCTGGTCGGACACGACTGGGGCGGCATCCTCGCGTGGCATCTCGCCGGGAAGTACCCCGACCGGTTCACCGGACTCGTCGTCGGGAGCACCGGGCATCCGTCGGCGATGCGCGACGCGCTCGCCGGCAGCGATCAGCGCGAACGCTCCTCGTACATCCTCGATTTCGTCGCCGACGGGGCAGAGGAGAAGCTCCTCGCCGACGACGGTGCGCAGCTGCGGGCCGTGGGGATCACCGAGTACGAGCTCGCCCCGTTGCGGGAGCCCGGCGCCCTGACCGCGGCGCTGAACTGGTACCGCGCGAACTTCACCGGCGACATCAAGGCGACGATGGCGTGCCCGCCGGTGGAGATCCCGACGACGCTGTTGTGGAGCGACGCCGACACCGCGCTGGGTCGCGAACAGGCACAGGGGAGCGGCCGGTACGTCTACGGCGACTTCCGCTTCTGCGAACTCGCCGGCGTGGACCACTGGATTCCGCAGCACGCCGCTCCGGCCCTCGCCAGCGAGATCGCCCTGCGCTCAACCATTTTCTGAGGGTCTCGCCGACGCCGTCAGATCTCCAGGCCGAGCAGCGCGTTCTCGAGGACCTCGGGCATCGCCGGGTGGATCCAGTACTGCCCGCGGGCCAGCTCGTGTGCGGTCTGTCCGAAGTGCATCGCCTGGATGACCGGCTGGATGACGGTGGGTGCCTGCGGACCGATGAGGTGTGCGCCCAGCAGCCGGCCGGTGCCGCGCTCGGCGATCAGCTTGCAGAATCCGGTGGTGTCCTCCATGGCCCAGCCGTAGGCCACGTCGCCGTAGGCCTGGACCTTGACGGCGATGTCGAGGCCGGCGTCGAGCGCCTGGGCCTCGGTCAGCCCCACCGACGCGATCTGCGGGTGGGTGAACACCGCGGCCGGTACGAACCGATGGTCGAAGGAGTCGAGATCGGTTGCGTCCCAACCCTTCAGGAGGTTGGCCTGGACGACCCGCTGCTCGTGGTTGGCGACGTGCTTGAGCTGGTAGGGCGAGCTGACGTCGCCGAGGGTCCACACGCCGCGGGCGGCGGTGCGGCCGTGTGCATCGCAGCGCACGCGGCCCTCCTCGTCGAGTTCGATGCCGACGGAACCGAGGTTGAGCCGGTCGCCGTTGGGCCGGCGGCCCGTCGCGACCAGGAGCACGTCGGCCTCGAGTGAGGTGCCGTCGGAAAGCCCCACGCGGACACCGCCGTCGGGCAGGTCCTCGGCGTCGGTGATCGTGGTCTCCAGGCGCACGTCCCACTTCTCCCCGGCCACCTGGGTGAAGCGGTTGGAGATGTCGGCGTCCTGCTTGCGCAGCAATGCCGGTCCACGCGCGATGACCGTCACGCGGGAACCCAGCGCGCCGAAGACATGCGCGAATTCCGCGGCGATGTAACCGCTTCCAGCGATGATCAGGCGTTCGGGCAGCTCGGCGAGACGCATCACGTCGTTGTTGGTGTAGTAGGTGACGCCCGAGTCGGCGATGACCTGGGGGATGACCGCGCGCGAGCCGGCCGCCAGCACCACTTCGGCGGCGAGGACCGTGTCGCCGTCCCTCGTGACCAGCCGGTACCGGCCGTCGTCGTCCCGCCCGTCGAACTCCACATGGGAGTCGTAGACGGTGATGTTGTCGCAGCGGTCGACCCGGTACTCCTTGCCGCCCTGCGACAACGGGTCGATGCGGCCGAACACGCGGTCGACGATGCCCGGCCAGTCGACCGAGTCGACCTTGGCGTGCACGCCCAGGCGCGCGCCGTGAGTGGCGATCTCGGCCACCTCGGACGCGTAGACGAACATCTTGGTCGGGATGCAGCCCACGTTGAGGCAGGTGCCGCCGTAGACGCCCTCCTCGAAGATCGCGAGGGTCTTGTCCGCGAACCGGTCGTCGGGGATGGCGTTGCCGCTCCCGGAGCCGATGATGGCCAGGTCGACGACCTGTGTGGCGGTCATAGGGGATTCTCGCTTTCGGTTGAGAGGACGGCGGACAGCCAGTGGTCGACCTCGCGGTAGGCGTGCTCACGAGCATGCGCGACGGAGAGGAATACGTCATGCCGGGCGTCGGGGATCGGCACCGCGGTCACCCGGCCGCCGAGACAACCGCTCCAGCGCGCGATGTGGGTGACGTCGAGGACGGCATCGGCATGATCGGTGGACGGGGAGTAGGTCTTGGCGAAATGCGTTTTGTCCGAACGTAATACAAGGGCGGGGACGCCGACGTCGATACCGTGGTGCAGGCGGCGCTGGCCGCTGCGCACCGCGTCGAGGAAACCGAAGGTGACCGGGAATCCGCCGAGCGGTTTCGCCGACAGGTCATAGTTCCACTCGCCGTGGGCGCTGTCGTGCAGGCTCTCGCCGTAGGCCTGCGAGAGTTCTTTCGGGATCACCCTTGTCGGCGCGACGGCGGCGACCGCCTTGATCAGCAGTGTGACCGGCAGCGTGCGCAGGACCGCGTCGCCCTGCAGGTCGAACCACGGCGAGTTGAGCAGGAGTCCGTCGACCGCGGCGTGCAGGGCCGGCTCGCGCTGCCGCAACCGGTCGAGCCAGAGCGCGGTGACGAGGCCGCCGGTCGAGTGGCCGGCCACCACGACCCGGCACTCGGGGCCCACCTCGTCGAGGATGATCCGCAGTGAGGCGTTGAGCTCCTCGTCGTACATCGCGAGGTCGGTGGTGAAGTGCGGCGTGTGGTGCGACTGCCGCGAACGTCCGCATTTCCGGAGATCGACGGCATAGAACGCGTAACCGCGGTCGACGAAGAAATCGGCGAGCGGCTCGTGGAAGAAGTAATCGGTGAAGCCGTGGACGTAGAGCACCGCGCCGCGTGCGGGTGACGTCTCGGCGCGGCGCACCAGGGTCGCGGTGACCGGCGACTCGCCGTCGGGGTCGGGTCCCAGCGGGAGCACGCGTTGCCGGTAGGCGTCGAGGAATCGGTCGGGCCGCCAGTCGGCGGCGGCGGATACGCTCACGCCAGCCAGCATAGTGACAGGTCACCGACTGCCCAGGTGTCGTGCAGCACACAGTTGCGCAGGTCGATTCTGTCGGGGGACGTGCCATGCTGGACAATGGCGGTTGAGAAGGATCGGGTGAGAAGTGCCCGGTCGAGAAGGTGCCATCCGGGACGACGTGCCGCGACGAACTCAGGTCACAGTGTCCCACCAGGTGAAGTGGAGTCCAGGTGTCGAAAACGGAGATCACGACCGACGTCGCGTTGGTGGGTGCGGGAATCATGAGTGCCACGCTGGGAGCGCTGCTCCGGCAGCTCCAGCCCGACTGGTCGATCAGCCTGTTCGAGCAGCTCGACGCGGCCGCCGCGGAGAGCAGCGACCCGTGGAACAACGCCGGCACCGGCCATTCGGCGCTGTGCGAGCTCAACTACACGCCGAAGACGGCCGACGGTGACGTCAACATCGACAAGGCGCTCACCATCAACGAGCAGTTCCAGGTGTCCCGCCAGTTCTGGGCCCACGCGGTCGACAGCGGCATCCTCGGTGACCCGTCGGAGTTCATCAACCCGATCCCGCACGTCGCGTTCACCCACGGCGCGGAGGGGCAGAAGTACCTCCGCAAGCGCTACGACAACCTCGCCTCGCAGACCCTGTTCGAGGGCATGGAGTTCATCGACGACCCGGCCGAGTTCAGCGAGCGGCTGCCGCTGATGTCCCACGGACGCGACTTCGCCGACCCGGTCGCGCTGAACTGGTTCGACCAGGGCACCGACGTCGACTTCGGCGCACTGACCCAGCAGCTCCTCAACTACGTCGCGCAGGGCGCCGACATCTACTTCGGCCACTCGGTCACCAACCTGTCCAAGCAGTCCGACGGCAGCTGGATCGTGAAGGTCCGCAACGGGCGGACCGGCCAGAAGCTGTCCGTGCACGCGAAGTTCGTGTTCGTCGGCGCCGGCGGTGGTGCACTGCACCTGCTGCAGAAGTCGGGGATCAAAGAAGCCAAGGGGTTCGGCGGATTCCCGGTCTCCGGTGAGTTCTTCCGCTGCACGAATCCCGATCTCGTCGCCGAGCACCACGCGAAGGTCTACGGTCAGGCCGCCGTCGGTGCGCCGCCTATGTCGGTGCCCCACCTCGACACCCGCGTCATCAACCACAAGCCCGGCCTGCTGTTCGGTCCGTACGCCGGCTGGTCGCCCAAATTCCTCAAGAGCGGCAAGATCACCGATCTGCCCGCGTCGATCAAGCCGGGCAACCTGCTCCCGATGATGTCGATCGCGCCGAAGGAGTTCGGCCTGCTCAAGTACCTCATCAGCGAGCTCGCCGCCGGCCCCGCCGACCGGGTCAAGACGCTGTCGGAATTCGTCCCCCGCGCGCTCGGCGCCGACTGGGAGCTCATCACCGCCGGACAGCGCGTACAGGTCATCCGCAAGACCGGCGTCGGTGGGCAGCTCGAGTTCGGCACCGCGGTCGTGGCGGCCGGTGACGGCACGATCGCCGGCCTCCTGGGGGCGTCGCCCGGCGCCTCGACCGCCGTCCCGGCGATGCTCTCCGTGCTCGAGCAGTGCTTCCCCGAGGAGTACGCGGGCTGGACGTCGAAGCTGTCCGGGATCATCCCGTCCTTCGGCCAGAAATTGAACGGCAACCGGGACCTGTACCGCCAGGTCTGGGACTGGACGAACAAGTCGCTGCAGCTGACCGAGCGCAACGAGACCCCCGCCGAGACCGGCCGGCTCGCGCCCGCCACCGCCGGCTGATCTCTCGGGAGATGAAGTCCGGCCGCGTTGTGTGCTAACCACGACACATGATCTCCGTACCGCGGGTGCATCGCGCCCAGGCCGATGACATCGATGCAGCCACGCTGTATCGGATCCTGCGGCTCCGGGTCGAGGTCTTCGTCGTCGAGCAGGCGTGTCCGTACCCCGAGCTCGACGGACGCGACCTCGAGCCGACCACGAGACAGTTCTGGATCACCGACGGTGCAGACCCGCCCGAGGGTGCCGGAGAGGACGCGACCGACGGGGCGGGTACGGTCCTGGCCACGCTGCGACTGCTCGAGGAACCCCAGACCGACGGCGGGCAGGTCTTCCGGATCGGGCGGGTCTGCACCGAGCGGAACCATCGGGGCCGCGGTCTCGTGGCGACCCTCATGACCGCTGCGCTCGACGAGGTCGGGGACCGCCCGTGCCGGATCGAGGCCCAGACCTACCTCACCGAGATGTACGGCAAGTTCGGCTTCGCCCGCGACGGCGACGACTACCTCGAGGACGGGATTCCCCACGTGTCGATGCTCCGCGCCGGGTCGCGATGACCACCCTCGGTGAACTCCCGGCCCCCGCCGATCTGGCTGCCGACGTGCGCTACCCGTTCAGTGCGGTCGTCGGCCAGGAGCAGCTCAAGCTCGCGCTCATCCTCTCGGCCATCTCGCCGGGTATCGGCGGAGTCCTGATCCGCGGCGAGAAGGGCACCGCGAAGTCGACGATCGTGCGCGGACTGGGTCCGTTGCTCAGCGTGCCCGGGTCGGTGGACGACACGGCAGGCCGCGTCGTGGAACTGCCGATCGGGGCGACCGAGGACCGTGTGATCGGCTCGCTGGACCTCACCTCGGTCCTTCGGGACGGCCGCGCGGAGTTCACCCCCGGCCTGCTCGCCCGGGCGCACCGCGGGGTCCTCTACATCGACGAGGTCAACCTGCTCGCCGACCACCTCGTGGACGTCCTGCTGGATGCCGCGGCGAGCGGGCGGGTCACCATCGAACGCGACGGTGTGTCGCACACCCAGGCGGCCGATTTCGTGCTCGTCGGGACCATGAACCCCGAAGAGGGCGAGCTCCGCCCGCAGCTGCTCGACCGGTTCGGGCTCGCCGTCGACGTGGCAGCTGGTCGCGAGGTCGACGAACGCGTCGAGGTGGTGCGCCGGCGGATGGCCTACGACGCCGATCCGGAGTCGTTCGTCGCCGCCCACGCCGCCGCCGAACACGAACTGACGCAACGCATCGCGACGGCGCGGGCCGCCGTGGGCACCGTCGAGCTCCCGGACCGGGAACTGCGCCGGATCGCCGGCATCTGCGCCCACCTCGACGTCGACGGACTCCGCGGCGACATCGTCGTGGCGCGGACCGCGCTCGCCCACGCCGCCTGGCGCGGAGCCGTTGTCGTCGAAGACGTCGACGTCCGGGCGGCGGTGGAGCTGGCACTGCCACACCGCCGCCGCCGCAACCCGTTCGACGAGTCGGGACTCAGCTCCGACCAGCTCGACGAGGCGATGTCGGCGGGTGAGGACGCGGCCGGGCCCGACTCACCCGACGACGACCCGGGACCGCCGGAGACGCCACCGCCCGGTGGCGGCGGCGAGCCGCCGGCGTCCGAGCCGAACGACACCGCCACGGCTCCCGGCGCAGCCCACGACACCGACACCGCCGAGGATCCCGGCACCGCGCCCGAGACCGGCGACGGCGAGGTCCCGCAGACCGCCCCCGGCCCCGCGTTCGGCTCCGCGCCTGTTCCGACCGGTCGTCGGATGCCGACCCTGCGGGTCGACGGACTCGGCGACGGGGATCCGGGCCGTCGCTCGAAGGCGCGCAGCCGTCGCGGGCACACCACCCATGCCGTCGACTTCGACGCCGAACGACCGGTCCATCTGTTCGGCACCGTGCTCGCCGCTGCCGGCCGGGCGACACGGGGCGACGACGGGCTCCGGCCGGGCGGCCTGCGTATCGCGGCGCCGGATCTGCGATCGGCGCAACGGATCGGCCAGGAGTCGAACCTGGTCGTCTTCGTCGTCGACCTCAGCGGTTCGATGACCGCACGGCGTCGTCTGGCCGCGGTGTCCGAGCTGTGCGTGGAGATGCTGCGTGACTCCTACACCCGCCGCGACCGCGTCGCCGTGGTCGTCGCGCGGGGTTCCGCCGCGACGCTGGCGGTGCCGCCCACCAAATCCGTCGAGATCGCGGTGCGTCGCCTCGAAGAGATCCGTACCGGTGGCCGCACGCCGCTCGGCGAGGGCCTGCAACTGGCCGCCGACGTGGTGGAGCGGTGTCGACGCGCGGAGCCCGACCGCCGGCCGTTGCTGGTGGTCCTCACCGACGGACGGGCCACCTCCGGGCGCGACGCCTCGGGTCGCAGCGCGATGGCACGCGCCCGGCAGGCCGCGGACGGCATCCGCCGCCGCGGGATCGGGTCCGTGGTCGTCGACTGCGAGCAGGGCATGGTCCGGCTCGGACTCGCCGGCGATCTCGCGGCTCACCTCGGTGCCGACCTGATCCCCATGGACGAGCTGTCGGCCACCGCCCTCACCGGACCGGCACCCGCACGCGGGGCGGCCTGAGCCCTCCGTCCGGCACCGACCCGCCCACCCGTCACCGCCCACCACCCGCAACCGGCAAGGAGAAGTCGAGTGCCCCAGGGAGTTCCGGTCAGCATCCCCGACGACGGGCTGACGACGCGACAGCGCCGCAACCAGCCCGTCCTGGCGGTGCACACCGGCGACGGCAAGGGCAAGTCGACCGCTGCGTTCGGCATGGCGATGCGCGCGTGGAACGCGGGCATGCGGGTCGCGGTGTTCCAATTCGTCAAGAGCGCGAAATGGAAGGTCGGGGAGGAGTCGACGATGCTCGCCCTCGACCGGGTCCACGCCGAGACCGGCGCCGGTGGACCGGTGGAATGGCACAAGATGGGCCAGGGCTGGTCGTGGCTGCGCGCCAACTCCGACCACGACGACGACCACGCCGCCGCCGCACAGGCCGGGTGGGCCGAGATCGCCCGCCGCCTCGATGCCGGCGAACACGACTTCTACGTCCTCGACGAGTTCACCTACCCGCTGCACTGGGGATGGGTCGACACCGCCGAGGTCGTCGAGACCCTCGCCCGGCGCCCCGGACGCCAGCACGTGGTGATCACCGGCCGGCGTGCGCCGGCCGAACTCGTCGACGCCGCCGATCTCGTCACCGAGATGCGCAAGATCGCCCACCCGATGGACGCGGGCCGCAAGGGGCAGAAGGGGATCGAATGGTGAACTCCGCCGGCGGTTCGACGCCGGCCGTCGTGATCGCCGCACCGTCGTCCGGTAGCGGCAAGACGACCGTGACCACCGGACTCATCGGTGCCCTGCGGGCAGCCGGGCACCGGGTGGCGCCGTTCAAGGTCGGTCCCGACTACATCGATCCCGGCTACCACGCGGTGGCCGCGGGACGCCCCGGGCGCAACCTCGACCCGAATCTGGTGGGCGCCGAACGCATCGCGCCGCTGTTCGCCCACGGCGCGGCGGGTGCGGACATCGCGGTCGTCGAGGGCGTGATGGGCCTGTTCGACGGTCGCATCGTCAACCACGACAACGGCAGCTCCGACGACGGCGGCATCGGGGCCGGGTCCCTCGGCGTGGGCTCCACCGCGCACGTCGCGTCGATCATCGGCGCGCCGGTGATCCTCGTCGTCGACGCCGCCGGGCACAGCCAGTCACTGGCCGCGGTGCTGCACGGATTCCTGTCCTATGACCCCTCGGTGTCGATCGCGGGCGTCATCCTCAACCGGGTCGGTTCGCCCCGTCACGAGATGGTGCTGAGACAGGCCGCCGCCCGGGTCGGACTGCCGGTTCTCGGCGTGCTGCGTCGTCACCCGTCGCTGACGGTGCCCTCCCGCCACCTGGGCCTGATCCCGGCTGCCGAACGCAATGCCGACGCGGTCGCGGCGGTGGACGCGATGACCGCACACCTGCGCGGCGCCCTCGACCTGCCGGCCATCGTGGCCGCCGCCCGCGCACGATCGGTGCCCGATGCGACGGCGTGGTCGGCGTCGGAAGCCGTTGCGCCCCATCGCCGTACCGCGACGACCGAGTCGCCGGTCATCGCCGTCGCCGGGGGCGCGGCGTTCACCTTCGGCTACGCCGAGCACGCCGAGATGCTGACCGCCGCCGGAGCGCGCGTCGTCGTGTTCGACCCGCTCGTCGACCGGCTGCCCGCGGATGCGGGCGGCGTCGTGATCGGCGGCGGCTTCCCGGAGGAACACGCCGAGGCGCTGGCCGCCAACGAACTCCTGCGCGCCGACCTCCGTGCGCATGCCGCGGCGGGTCGTCCGATCCACGCCGAATGCGCGGGGCTGCTGTACCTGTGCGCCCAGCTGGACGGGCACCCGATGAGCGGCGTCCTCGACATCCCCGGCCACTTCGGCCCCACCCTGACCCTCGGCTATCGCGACGCCGTCGCCGTGAGCGACTCGGTCCTCTTCCGGACCGGCGAACGCGTGACGGGCCACGAGTTCCACCGCAGCGGGGTGGGCGACGGCGCGCACGCACCCGCCTGGGCGTGGCGGGATGCCTCGGGCCGGGCATCGAGGCACGGGGTCACGACGGCGTCGGTGCACGCCTCGTATCTGCATCTGCATCCGGCCTCGATCCCGGAGGCGCTGTGCCGCTTCGTGTCCCGGGCCGCCGAGGTGGCTCCGGCACTGTCCTCCGACCGGGCCGGTGACACCGCCGGGGCGTCGTGATGCTCGACCACCGGCTCCGCGAGACCCTCGACGCGCTCGCCGACCACGGTGCCGACGACCCGGCGTTGCTGCGGGAACTGCTGGAGGCGGTCCTCGTCGTCGGTCAGGGTGTCGAGCTCGACCGGGCGCTGCAGCGCATCGTCGAGGTCGCGGCCGGTCTGGTGGACGCCCAGTACGGCGCCCTCGGAGTGCGCGGCCCCGATGGCGGATTGAGTGAGTTCGTGCACATCGGGATCACCGACGCCCAGCGGGCGACCATGGGACATCTGCCGGTCGGTCGCGGGGTACTGGGGCTGCTCATCGACGACCCCCGCCTGCACCGCATCCACGACCTCGGCGCGCACCCGACCTCGGTCGGCTTCCCGGCCAACCACCCGCCCATGCACACGTTCCTCGGCGCACCGATCATGGTGCGCGGGGAGGTCTTCGGCAGTCTCTACCTGACCGAGAAGCGGTCCGCGGAGGACTTCTCCGAGGTCGACGAGACCGTTGTCGCGGTACTCGCGGTCGCCGCCGGTATCGCCGTCGACAACGCGGGCCTCTTCGAGCGGGCCCGCACGCGGCATCGCTGGATGCAGGTCCTCGCCCGGCGTGGGTCGGAGCCGCTGGCCGGAATCGCACTGTCGGACACCATGTCCCGCATGTGCGCGGATGTCGCCGACCTGGTCGGCGCCGTCGATGTCTACCTGTTCACCGAGCTGGCCGGGGAGGTGGAACTGCGCGGTCACACCGGGGAGCCGGTGGAGGTCGACACCTTCATCGCGCCGGATGCCACGTCTCTACGGGTGCAGCGCTCCGGGCAGATCGCGGAGTCGCTCATCCGGCGTGGCGCCCGCTGGACCTCGGTGCAGCCACTGCAACGCGCGTCGGGCGCGTTCGGCTGGATGCTGATCACGCACCGCAATCGCCCGTACTGGGACGACGAGGAGATCGCCGGTCTCGCCGGTGTGGCCGAGGTCGCCTCGCTGGCGGTGGTCTACGCCGAACAGCAGCAGATCGCCCGCGATCTCGAGGTGCTCGAGGACCGGCACCGGATCGCCCGAGACCTGCACGATCACGTGATACAACGACTCTTCGCGGTCGGCATGTCCGTGCAGACGCTGCTCGCCGGGACCACCGATCCCGCCGCCGCCACAGCGCGCCTCGAGCAGATCATGACCGACCTGGACCGCACGATCGCGCAGATCCGCACCTCGATCTTCGATCTGCAGACGGCCTATGGACCCGATGCCGACCCGACGCTGCGACGGCGGGTGATCGACATCGTCTCCGAACTGTCCGGGCACGCGTCGATCTCGCCGAGCGTGGAGTTCGACGGCCCGGTCGACACAGTGGTGCCGGACGCGCTCGGACCGCATATCGACGCGGTCCTGCGGGAGGGATTGAGCAACGCCCTCCGGCACGCGCGGGCCGAGCACATCGCCGTCTCGGTGACCGCCGACGACGTGCTGACCGTCGAGATCAGCGACGACGGCATCGGCATCGGTGCCGACGTCACCTACCGCGGACTGGAGAACCTGACCCGGCGGGCCGAGGACTGCGACGGGACGTTCAGCGTCCTCACGCGCAGGGGCGGGACGACGCTCACCTGGTCGGTGCCCCTCCTCGGATAGCTCAGGCCCTGCCGTCGCGGAGTCTGGTCGCCATCACCGCGACCTGGGTGCGTCGCTGCATGTCCAGCTTGCCCAGGATGCGGGACACGTAGTTCTTGATCGTCTTCTCCGCCAAGAACATCCGCTCGGCGATCTGCCGATTGGTCAGACCCTCGCCGATGAGGGCGAACACCTCGCGCTCCTGATGGGTCAGCTCGGCGAGCGGGTCCTTCTCGGTCTGCTTGCCGTCGCGCAGCTTGGCCAGCAGTGCGGCCGTGGACCGGTCGTCGAGCAGTGACCCACCCCGTCCGACGGTCCGGACCGCGGCGACCAGGTTGTGGCCCAGGATCTGCTTGAGGACGAATCCCGAGGCGCCGGCGAGGACCGCGGCGAGCAGCGCATCGTCGTCGGCGTAGCTCGTCAGCATCAGGCACTTGATCCCGGGTTCGGCGGCGCGCACGTCCCGGCACAGTTCGACGCCGTTGCCGTCGGGCAGCCGGACGTCGAGGACGGCGACGTCGGGTTTGGTCGCCAGGATGCCGACGAGGGCCTCGCCGACCGACGCGGCCTCGCCCACCACCTCGATGTCGTCCGCGGTCCCGAGTAGGTCGCGCAGGCCACGCCGGACGAGTTCGTGGTCGTCGACGAGGTAGGCACGAACCGGGGACGGGGTCGGACCGGTGGTGGGCGAATCCGTCGTGACAGGGGCCATGGGTCTGAAAGTACCGGATCCGACGGGTCGCCAACTCGCGACGTCGGACCCCATGCAGGCGGGACTTTTGCCTCACGAGCACCACCCGCCCCGTCGCGCAGAGTGAAACCGTACGACCCCAGCCCCGACCAGGAGAGCACGTGACAACCCTCATCGGACCCCCCGACGCCGACCTCGGCAACCCCGGCATGACCGGCTCGGACCTGCTGCGCGAACTGCTGCCGGTGTGCGAGACCGAGGTCGAGCGCCACATGAAGATGACCCGGGACTGGCACCCCCACGACTACGTGCCCTGGGACGACGGCCGCAACTTCGCGGCACTGGGCGGACACGACTGGGACCCCTCGCAATCCCGGCTCTCCGAGGTCGCCAAGGCCGCGATGATCACCAACCTGCTCACCGAGGACAACCTGCCGTCCTACCACCGGGTGATCGCCGACAACTTCACCCTCGACGACGCCTGGGGCTGGTGGGTGGGCCGCTGGACCGCCGAGGAGAACCGCCACTCGATCGTCATGCGGGACTATCTGGTGGTGACCCGTGGCGTCGACCCGGTCGAGCTCGAAGAGATCCGCATGGCGCACATGACGTCCGGATTCAACCCGTTGCCCGACGACGACGGCCAGCGCGACCACAGCTTCGACATGCTGTTCGCGGTCGCCTACGTGAGTTTCCAGGAGCTCGCCACCCGGGTGTCGCACCGCAACACCGGAAAGGCGTGCGGCGACCCGATCGCCGACCGGATGCTGCAACGTGTCGCGGCCGACGAGAACCTGCACATGCTCTTCTACCGCAACATCGTCGCCGGCGCGCTCGACCTCGTCCCCGACCAGACCATGGCCGCCATCCACGCGATCGTGACCAACTTCCAGATGCCCGGCGCGACGATGCCGAACTTCCGGCGCAATGCCGTGCTGATCGCCAAGGGCGGTATCTACGATCTGCCGCAACACATGTCGGATGTCGTCATGCCGGTCCTGCGGAAGTGGCGCATCTTCGAACGCGACGACTTCGGGCCCATCGGTGAGTACTACCGCGAACTCCTCGCGGAGTTCCTGGAGCAGATGGATGTCAAGGTGCGCAAGTTCGAGGAGTCGCGCGAACGCGCCCTGGAACGGCAGCGCGCACGCGAGCAGCGGAGACGGTGACCGACGCCGCTGCAGATCAACCGACGCCGCTGTGGATCAGCGGTCCCGGTAGTGTCAGCTCCCATGTCCGAGCCTGACTCCGCCTCGTCGAATGTCCCGGGGCCCCCGCACGTTCCCGGGCCCGACGCCTTCCCCTCCGGAGAGGGGCACTACCTGGTCGGCCTCGACCTCCGCGGACGCAGGGTCGTCGTGGTGGGTGGTGGGTCCGTCGCCCAGCGACGTCTGCCCAACCTCGTGGCGGCGGGAGCCGATGTCCACGTCGTCGCACTCGACCCGACGCCCGCCGTCGAGTCCTACCCCGGTATCACCGTCACCCAGCGTCGCTACGTCGACGGGGATCTGGAGGGCGCCTGGTACGCGATGGCCTGCACCGACGACCCCGCCGTCAACGAGGCGGTGGTCGCCGAGGCCGAGCGCAGGCACACGTTCTGCGTGCGCGCCGACGACGCCCGACACGGCACCGCGGTCACGCCGGCGTCCGGCCGCCACCGCGACGTGCAGTTCGGGGTCCTCGCCGGTGGCGACCACAAGCTGTCGGCAGCGTTGCGCGCCGCGATCAGCCGCGCGCTGGCCGACGGTTCACTGAGCGTCGACGACGCCGCCCCGCATGCCGCGGGCGTGGCCCTCGTCGGTGGCGGACCGGGTGATCCCGACCTCATCACCGTCCGTGGTCAGCGGCTCCTCGCCGAGGCCGATGTGGTGGTCGCCGACCGGCTCGCGCCCCCCGAGCTGCTCGCCGAGCTCGGCCCGCAGGTCGAGATCATCGACGCCGCCAAGGTGCCGTACGGCCGTGCGATGAAGCAGGAGGCCATCAACGACGTCCTGGTCGAGAAGGCGAAGGCGGGCAAGTTCGTCGTCCGTCTCAAGGGGGGAGACCCCTATGTCTACGGGCGGGGCTTCGAAGAACTCCAGGCCTGCGTGGCCGCCGGTGTCCCGGTGACGGTCGTCCCGGGGATCAGCAGCTCGATCGCCGCGCCGGCATCCGCGGGGATCCCGGTCACACACCGCGGGGTCACGCACGAGATCGTCATCGCCTCGGGTCACGTGCCACCCGGCCACCCGGACTCGCTGATCGACTGGTCGGCGATGGGCAAGCTGCGGGGCACCCTCGTCCTGATGATGGCCGTCGAACGCGTCGAGGTCTTCGCCCGGGCGCTGCTCGACGGCGGCCGGCGACCCGACACCCCGGTCGCGATGATCGAGAACGGATCGCTGCCGACGCAGCGGCTGCTGCGCACCGACCTCGCCCACGCCGGCGAGGTCGCCGACGCCGAGGGACTGCGGCCGCCCGCGATCGTGGTCATCGGTGACGTGGCCGCGTTCACCGAGGGAGAGCCTGACGGAATCCGGGCCTGACCGGATCCGGGCCCGACCGGATCAATGGGGATTGGCATGTGCCTGCCATCGGCCGGTACGGTCGTTCTCTATGTCGACTCCCGGATCTGCGCACACCGGAACCGTGAACACTGGAACGGTGGATACCGCGCAGTTCCGTCCGGTCTTCGGTTTGCCGATCTTGGTGCTGTCCGGGATGCAGCTGCTCGTCGTGCTCGACGGCACCGTCGCCGCGCTCGCGCTGCCGAGCATCCGCGACGCCCTCTCGCTGTCGGAGTCGAGTGCCAACTGGGTGATCAGCAGCTACGTGCTGGCGTTCGGCGGGCTCATGCTCCTCGGCGGCCGGCTCGGCGACACCTTCGGCCGCAAGCGGATGTTCATCGTCGGTGTCGTCGCCTTCACGCTCACGTCGCTGCTCTGTGGCCTGGCCTGGAACGAGGCCAGCCTGCTCGCCGGGCGAGCCCTCCAGGGTGCGTCGGCGGCCATCGCGGCGCCGACCGCGATGGCCCTGGTCGCGACCACCTTCGCACCCGGCAAACCGCGCAGCCAGGCCTTCGCCGTCTACGCGGCCATGACCGGGGTGGGGTCGGTGGCGGGGCTGATCCTCGGCGGTGTGCTGACTGAGCTGTCGTGGCGACTGGTCTTCCTGATCAACGTGCCGATCGGGTTGATCGTCGTCGTCGGAGCGTTTGTCGCGCTGCGGGAATCCCAGGGTGAACGACTGCCCCTCGACGTGCCCGGCGCGGTCCTCGGCACGCTCGGCTGCACCCTGCTCGTGCTCGCGGTGAACGAGGGGCCCAACGGCTGGACGGCGCCGGTCGTGGTCGGCTCGTTCATCCTCGGCGGCCTCGCGCTGGCGGCGTTCATCGTGGTCGAACGCCGCGCCCGGAACCCGTTGCTGCCGTTCTCGCTCTTCGACAACAGCTCCCGCGTCGCGGCGCTGCTCGCGATCCTGCTGGCCAGCATGATCATGATGTGCATGGCGGTCTTCATCTCGCTGTATCTGCAGGGCATCCTGCAGTATTCGCCGATCCAGAGCGGGCTCGCGGTCGTGCCCTTCGCGTTCGGACTGGGCATCGCCGCGGCGATCGCGTCGAAGCTGGCGCTGATGATCCAGCCGCGATGGCTCGTCCTGGTCGGCGGCGCGGTGATCCTCGTCGGCTGTCTGTACGCATCGTCGATCGCGACCGACTCGCCGGACTATTTCCCGAGCATCTTCATCCCGGTCGTCGTCATCGGCTTCGGTGTGGGTCTGGCGGTCATCCCGCTGACCCTGTCCGTGGTGGCCGGCGTGGGCACCACCGAGATCGGCCCGCTGACGGCACTGGCACAGGTCGCGCAGAACCTCGGCGGCGCCGTCGGCCTGGTCGTCGTCGGCGCGATGGTCACCTCCCGCGCGCTGTCGAAGGGTGGCACGACCGCGCCGGTGGAGACGATGAATCCCACGCAGCTCGCGGCGCAGGCCGAGGGCTACGGTCTGGCCTTCGCCGCCTGCGCCGGGATCGCCGTCCTCGCCGCGATCGTCGTGCTGTTCATGCGGTTCACGCCCGAGCAGGTCGCCGAGGGGCAGGCCGCGCAGGAAGCCGCCGACGCAGGGGTCGACGCCGAGACGAGCACCCCGGGGCCCGACACCCAGCGATGAGTTGTCGGCGGGAGCACGGTCGGTCCCTTCATGGACGCCAAGAATCTCGCTGAGCTCTACGACATCGGCACCCTCGACTGGCAGCCCGTCGCGGCGCGCCTGGCGGCCGGGGTGTCCCAGGCACCCGGCACCGGCGGCCCCGACCGGCACACGTGGTGGATCGCCACGATCAACTCCGACGGCAGCCCGCACGTCACCGGCATCGGGGCGCTGTGGCATCAGGGGGCGCTCTGGCTCCAGACCGGTCCGACGACCCGGAAGGCGAACAACCTCGCCCGCGACCCGCGCTGCACCCTGTCGGTGGCCCTCGACGTGGCCGATCTCGTCGTCGAGGGTGATGCGCGACGGGTCACCGAGCCCGGCGTCGTCGCAGAACTCGCCGAGCTGTGGGCGAACGACGGGTGGCCGTGCCGCGTCGACGAGTCCGGTATCGCACTGACCGCGGACTTCAGCGCGCCGTCGGCCGGCCCGCCGCCGTGGTGGGTCTACCGTGTGACGCCGCGTCGGGCGACCGTCCTGCAGACCGTGGAGCCCGGTGGCGCGACCCTGTTCGAGTTCGACCCCCAGTAGAGACGCACGTCCGGGGGCCGGGTCAGTCGGTCAGCACGACGATCCGGTCGGGCGCCTCGATCTCGACCCGCTGCCCGGCATCGGCGAGAACCGCGGCCACACCGTCGATGTCGCGCACGGTGCGTCGCGTACGGACCAGTTCACGAGCCATCAAGCCCTTGTAGTGCTTGTTGAAGTGGCTCACCACCTTGCGCGAACCGTCCGGTTGTTCGGTCATGACGGTCGCCGTCACCGCACCCCGTACCGGCCCGAGCTGGTGGTAGACACCCGACCGCAGATCCACGACGAAGTCGTCGACGGCGTCGAGTGCGGGGGACAGATCCGGCTTCCACAGCGACGCCAGGGTCGGCAGGCCGGGCAGCTTGGAGCCGCCGGAGAGCCGGTAAGCGGGGATCGGATCGGGTGCTCGTACCACGCCGAACAGCGCCGAACCGATCGCCAGCCGGTCGGCCGCCTTCGTCTTGCCCGCCCGGGTGAGCGACCGATGGTCGAGGGCGTCGTAGAGGACGCCGGTGTAGCGCTCGAGCGCCGGCCGGGTCGGGGACAGCCAGAGTTCGGCGTTGCGGTCGACCTCGTCGAGCTGGGTCGCGCCGAGCCCGAGGGCGGTACGACTGGCGTCGAGATCGGCGGCCAGTGCGACGAGGGCCTCGGCGAGCTGTTTGCGGATCGGGTTCAGCTCCGGGAAGGACAGCGTGTCGAGATCCAGGGGAGCCCCGCGGCCGCCGTCGGATTTCGTCTCTGAGGGAGGCAGGATGACGAGCACCGCAACACCATAACTAAGCTGGTTGGTCGTGATCACACGCATGTCGACCCTGTTCCTGCGGACCCTGCGCGACGACCCCGCCGACGCCGAGGTCCCCAGCCACAAGCTCCTGGTCAGAGCCGGCTACATCCGCCGGGTCGCGCCCGGTGTGTACTCGTGGCTGCCACTGGGTCTGCGGGTGCTCAAGGCGATCGAGAACGTCGTCCGCGAAGAGATGAACGCCATCGGCGGTCAGGAGATCCTCTTGCCGGCCCTGCTGCCGCGGGAGCCCTACGACACCACCAACCGCTGGACCGAGTACGGGGACGCGCTCTTCCGCCTCAAGGACCGCAAGGGCGCCGACATGCTCCTCGGACCGACCCACGAGGAGCTGTTCGCGACCCTGGTCAAGGGGGAGTACTCGTCCTACAAGGACATGCCGGTCATCCTGTACCAGATCCAGACCAAGTACCGCGACGAGGAGCGCCCCCGCGCGGGCATCCTCCGTGGCCGCGAGTTCGTGATGAAGGACGCCTACTCCTTCGACCTCGACGACGACGGGCTCAAGACCGCCTACAACGCGCACCGCGAGGCGTATCAGAAGATCTTCGAGCGGTTGCGGATCGAGTACGTGATCGTCGCCGCCACGTCCGGCGCCATGGGCGGCAGTGCCTCCGAGGAGTTCCTGGCCGAATCCGCGGTCGGCGAGGACACGTTCGTGCGCTGCGTGGAGTCGGGATACGCCGCCAACGTCGAGGCGGTCGTGACCCGTGCCCCCGATCCGCTGCCCTTCGACGACCTGCCCGAGGCGGTCGTCCACGACACGCCCGGCACCCCGACGATCGACACCCTGGTCGAGTGGGCGAACGCGACGCTCGACGGCCAGTACAGCGGAGCCGACACACTCAAGAACGTCCTGGTCAAACTCCGTGCACCGGGCGGGGAGTGGGAGGTCACCGGCATCGGCGTCCCGGGCGACCGCGAAGTCGACTTCAAGCGACTCGAGGCCTCCGTCGAGCCCGCCGAGGTCGAGTTGCTCACCGACGCCGACTTCGCCGCGAACCCGTTCCTGGTCAAGGGGTATATCGGTCCGAAGGCGCTGGCCGAGAACGGAATCCGATACCTCGTGGATCCGCGCGTGGTCGACGGGACCTCCTGGATCACCGGCGCGGATCAGCCGGGCCGGCACTATGTCGGGCTCGTCGCGGGGCGCGACTTCACCCCTGACGGAACGGTCGAGGCGGCCGAGGTCCGGGACGGCGATCCGTCGCCGGACGGGGCCGGACCGCTGGTGAGCGCCAAGGGCATCGAGATCGGGCACATCTTCCAGCTCGGCCGGAAGTACACCGACGCCTTCGAGGTGGACGTCCTCGGCGAGAGCGGCAAGCCGGTGCGCCTCACGCAGGGTTCCTACGGTGTCGGGGTGTCGCGCCTGGTCGCGGTCATCGCCGAGCAGTCCCACGACGACAAAGGGCTGCGCTGGCCGAAGTCGGTGGCGCCGTTCGCCGTTCACCTCGTCATCGCCAACAAGGACGCCGCCGCCGTCGCGGGTGCCGAGCAGCTCGCCGCCGACCTCGACGCGGCCGGTCTCGAAGTACTCCTCGACGACCGGAAGGCGTCGCCCGGGGTGAAGTTCAAGGACGCCGAACTCCTCGGCATGCCGACCGTCGTGGTCGTCGGCCGCGGATATGCCAACGGCACCATCGAGATCCGGGACCGGTTCACCGGTGAGGCCACCGAGGTCGCCGTCGACGCCGCGGTCGACGCGGTGGTGGGGGCCGCCCGCGCCTGATCGATCAGGCGCACCCGTTCGTTCGGGTCTGCCCGGCTACCCGTTCGCGGGAGACCCCGGGAACGCCACCGTGACCGGGCTCTCCTGGAGGACCACCCGCCACCGGGCGGCGCGCACGGCGCTCTCCGAGAGCCCGTCGACGCCGATCCGGCGTCCGGTCTCGTCGTCGGCCTGCTCGAGCAGGGCGCGATAGGCCACCGTGCAGTCGATCTCGGCGCCGAGTGCCGCGCGGGCCGCGGTGGTCGGGTCGGTGACCTCGACGCCGAGTGTGTAGCCGGCGGCGGCCAGCGGTGGCGTGTTCCCCGCCGCCTCGATCGCCCGCTCGATCTCGTCGCGGCGGGCCCGGTGCGCGTCCGCGTAGTCGGCGACGGTGCGTCGGCGCGATGCGGCGACGAAGGCGGTGATGACGCCGTAGGTGAAGACGGCGGCGTTCTCCGCCTCGGCGGCGACGGCGAGCGGATCGTCGGGATCCGCTTGCTGCACCGCGGAGTTCGGCGCCGGTGTGTTCAGTGGTGAGGTCATGCCAGTTGCACCTGTCGCATCGATGTGACCGCGGCGGCGACGGAACCCGTCAGCCCGGAGGCGTACCCGCCGGCGGAGAGCGCGACCGCGCGGGCCTGCCCGGCCGCGGCGTCGAGATCGGCGCGTAATCGCGCCAGTGACGGCGGGGCCGACGGGGCGCCCGCCGCCGAGGTCGAGGCGGTGGCCGAGGTGACCGGACGATCGAGGGTCGCGGCGACGTCCTGGTCGAGCCGGATGATCTCCTCGCGGAGTGCGCGTGCGTGCTGTGCGCGTTGGTCGGCCACGACCGAGAGAGCGGTCGCGTAGGTGGGCTCGACGGCGACCAGGGTGCGCGCGGTGCTCTCGTCGGCGTTCGCCGACCGCACCAGGGGCACGAGGGTTTCGGCGAGGAGTGTCTCCGCGGAGGGTGACGACTCGCAACCGGTCAGTCCGACGCCGGCCGCTCCGGCACCGACGACGGCGGCGCCCGCAAGGAGTCCGCCCCGCAACGCGGTGCGCCTGTCGATCGGGTGCCGCACGGTCCGTCGCTCGATCGGGGGCATGCTCACCCGGGACATCATGCCAGCAGTTCTCCGTCCGATCGATCCACTACGATGTTCGGAGCAACGTCGTGCGACACCCGGCACGGCCCGACAACTGAAGACGAGGGGAGTGGCATGCCGATCAGCCCGACGCACGTGAGCGAACTCGTCCAAAAGCTTGTCGCCGAACGGGGATTCGACCTCGAGGACGTCACGGTGCGCACTCGCGACGGCCAGGAGGAACTGTCGATCGTGGTCGACCGCGACGGCGGTGGCGACCTCGACGTCCTCGCCGGGCTCAGCGCCGAGATCTCCGACCTCCTCGACGCCACTCCCGCATTCGCCGATCTCGCGTACGTGCTCGAGGTGACCTCGCGCGGCGTCGAGAGCCCGCTGACCCTGCCCCGGCACTGGCGCCGCAACACCGGTCGCCGGGTGGTCATCGAGATCGACGGGGACCCGTCATCGGAGGCGCGCACCGTCACCGGCCGAATCGGCAGGCTGCGCGCCGATCTGGCGCCGGCGGTCGAGGTGGTGGTGAACCACAAGGGGCGGATCGCGGTCGAGTCCGTCGACCTCGAGTCCGTGACCAGGGCCGTGGTGCAGGTGGACTTCTCCCAGCCGAGCGTCCGCGAACTGGAACTGTGCGGACTGGAACCGGACGAGATCGAGCTCCGCCGCGCGCCCGCCGCGGCGCGGCCGCTGAAGACCACAAATGAACACGACAAATGAACACGACAAGTGAATAGGAGACCGACGACATGAACATCGACATCGCCGCCCTGCGCATGATCGAAGCCGACAAGGGCATCTCGATCGAGACCGTCATCACCGCCATCGAGACCGCGTTGCTGACCGCCTACCGGCACACCGACGGATTCGCCCCGCACGCCCGCGTCGACGTCAACCGCAAGACCGGTGCCGTGCGTGTGATGGCGCAGGAGGTCGATCAGGACGGGAACGTCGTCCACGAGTGGGACGACACACCCGAGGGGTTCGGCCGCATCGCGGCGACCACCGCGCGGCAGGTCATCCTCCAGCGTCTGCGCGACGCGGAGAACGAGAAGAACTTCGGCGACCTCGTCGCCCACGAGGGTGAGATCGTCGGCGGCGTCGTGCAGCAGGACTCGCGTGCCAACGCCCGCGGGATGGTCGTCGTCCAGATCGGCAGCGACGCCAACTCCACCGAGGGGATCATCCCGCCCGCCGAACAGGTGCCCGGCGAGGTCTACACCCATGGCGACCGGATCAAGTGCTACGTCGTCGGTGTCAGCCGTGGAGCACGCGGGCCGCAGATCACCCTGTCGCGGACCCACCCGAACCTGGTGCGCAAGCTGTTCTCGCTCGAGGTGCCCGAGATCGAGGACGGGAGTGTCGAGATCGTCGCCGTGGCGCGCGAGGCAGGCCACCGGTCGAAGATCGCCGTGCACACCGGGGTCTCCGGTCTCAACGCCAAGGGCGCCTGCATTGGGCCGATGGGCCAGCGCGTGCGCAACGTGATGAGCGAGCTCGCCGGCGAGAAGATCGACATCATCGACTTCGACTCCGATCCGGCGGCCTTCGTCGGGAATGCGCTGTCGCCCGCGAAGGTTGTGTCGGTGACGGTCGTCGACGCCGAGCTCAAGGCCGCACGGGTCGTCGTGCCGGATTACCAGCTCTCGCTGGCGATCGGCAAGGAGGGCCAGAACGCCCGGCTCGCCGCCCGGCTGACCGGGTGGCGGATCGACATCCGGTCCGACGCCGCGCCGGCCCCCGAGGCCGGGTCGGAATGACGCGCGCAGCGGCCGATTGTCCTCGGCCCGCCCGCTCGCGCTAGACTGATCGATGGTTCAGCGATCCGCCCCCAGGTCGCCGACCGGTGGCACACCCGTCCGGATGTGCATCGGTTGTCGGCAGCGGGCAGAGGCCGACGAGTTGGTCCGTGTGGTCGCGCAGTTGCGCGGTGACACCCCGACAGTCGTGGTCGATCCCGCGAAGACCATGCCGGGGCGAGGCGCGTGGCTGCACGTGCGGGCGGAGTGCATCTCCACCGCGACGCGACGCCGGGCCTTCGCCACGGCACTCCGGACCCCCGGTCTGACCGTGGACCCGGACGATCTCACCGAACAGCTCGGCGCGATCACCCACCAGAGGAAGGCTCCCCGGAGCCGGAACAGGTAGCAGAAGACATGAGCACACCGTGAAGTCACGATGAGCATGTACCGGACATAAATCGAGGCCGTAGCGGGTGAGCCGCTTGGCCTCCAAGTGAGGAGAGCAGTGGCAGGCAAAGCCCGCGTGCACGAACTGGCCAAAGAGCTCGGCGTCACGAGCAAGCAGGTGCTCGAGCGTCTGAAGGAGCAAGGCGAGTTCGTCAAATCGGCGTCGTCGACGGTAGAGGCCCCCGTGGCCCGTCGACTGCGTGAATCGTTCCCCGGCAAGGACGGGGCGGCCAAGGACTCCAAGTCCGCGGCGCCCGGCCCGCGCCAGGGTGCCAAGCCCGGACCCAAGCCGTCCGGCGGCACCAACGCACCGAAGCCCGGTGCATCCGCAACCCCGGCGGCGCCAGCCGCCGATCGCCCGAGCCCCGGTCCCCGTACCAGCGGCCCGAAGCCGGGCGCCCCCAAGCCGGCTCCCGCACCGGTGGAGACCCCGGCACCGGCACCCGCCGCCCCCGCGGCGGAACGTCCCAGCCCGAAGCCCGCCCCGGCGGCACCCGCCCCGCAGGCCCCGGCCGCGTCGGCAGCACCGTCTGCCCCGGCGTCGACCCCGGGTCCGCGTCCCGGCCCGAAGCCGGGTCCGCGCACGCCGCGGGTGGGCAACAACCCGTATTCGTCGGCACCGGCTCCCGCGCCGCGTCCGGCTGCCCGTCCCGGTCCGGGACAGGGTGGTCCGCGTCCCGGTGGTGGTCGTCCCGGCCCGTCCGGTCAGGGTGGTCCCCGTCCCGGTGGCGGTCGTCCCGCTCCCGGCCAGGGCGGTCCCCGTCCCAATCCCGGCAACATGCCCCCGCGTCCGAGTCCCGGCGCCATGCCGTCTCGCGCGGCCCGTCCTGACGCCCGCCCGGGTGGTCGTGGCGGTGCCGGCGGAGGCCGTGGTGGCCCCGGCGGCGGCGGTGGCGGCTACCGCGGTGGCGGCGGCGGAACCGGCGCACCGGGAGGTCCTCCCGGTGGCGGCTTCCGCGGTCGTCCCGGCGGCGGTGGCGGTGGCGGCCGTGGACGCGGCGGCGCAGCAGGCGCCTTCGGTCGTCCCGGTGGCGCACCTCGTCGCGGTCGCAAGTCGAAGCGGGCGAAACGCGCCGAGTACGAGAACATGCAGGCGCCGGCCGTCGGTGGCGTCCGGCTGCCGCGCGGCAACGGTGAGGTCATCCGCCTCGCCCGCGGCGCGTCGCTCTCGGACTTCGCCGACAAGATCGACGCCAACCCGGCATCGCTGGTCCAGGCGCTGTTCAACCTCGGTGAGATGGTCACGGCGACCGAGTCGGTCAACGACGAGACGCTGGAGCTGCTCGGCTCGGAGATGAACTACCGCGTCCAGGTGGTCAGCCCCGAGGACGAGGACCGTGAGCTCCTCGACAGCTTCGACCTCACCTACGGCGAGGACGAGGGCGGCGAGGAAGACCTCGAACAGCGTCCCCCGGTGGTCACCGTCATGGGCCACGTCGATCACGGTAAGACCCGACTGCTCGACACGATCCGTAAGGCCAACGTCCGTGAGGGCGAGGCCGGCGGCATCACTCAGCACATCGGTGCCTACCAGGTGAACACCCACCTCAACGGTGAGGATCGCCTGATCACCTTCATCGACACCCCGGGTCACGAGGCGTTCACCGCCATGCGTGCCCGCGGTGCCAAGGCGACCGACATCGCGATCCTCGTGGTCGCCGCCGACGACGGCGTCATGCCGCAGACGGTGGAGGCGGTCAACCACGCCCAGGCGGCCGACGTGCCGATCGTGGTCGCGGTGAACAAGATCGACAAGGAAGGCGCCGATCCGCAGAAGATCCGCGGGCAGCTGACCGAATACGGTCTGATCCCCGAGGAGTACGGCGGCGACGCCATGTTCGTCGACATCTCGGCCAAGCAGGGCGAGAACATCGACGCGCTGCTCGAGGCCGTCCTGCTCACCGCGGACGCGTCACTCGATCTGCGTGCCAACCCGGACATGGACGCCCAGGGTGTCGCCATCGAGGCGCATCTCGACCGCGGCCGTGGCCCGGTGGCGACCGTGCTGGTCCAGCGCGGCACGCTGAAGGTCGGCGACTCGATCGTCGCCGGTGACGCCTACGGACGTGTTCGCCGCATGGTCGACGAACACGGCGAGGACGTCCCCGAGGCGCTGCCGTCGCGTCCGGTCCAGGTCATCGGTTTCACCTCGGTCCCCGGCGCAGGCGACAACCTGCTCGTGGTCGAGGAGGACCGGATCGCCCGGCAGATCGCCGACCGGCGCAACGCGCGCAAGCGCAACGCGCTGGCCGCACGCAGCCGCAAGCGGATCAGCCTGGAAGACCTGGATTCGGCGCTCAAGGAGACGAGCCAGCTCAACCTCATCCTCAAGGGTGACAACTCGGGTACGGTCGAGGCCCTCGAAGAGGCCTTGCTGAACATCGAGATGGGCGACGAGGTCTCGCTGCGCATCATCGACCGCGGTGTCGGTGGCGTCACCGAGACCAACGTCAACCTGGCGGCGGCCTCGGATGCGATCATCATCGGCTTCAACGTCCGTGCGGAGGGAAAGGCCACCGAGCTGGCCAACCGCGAGGGCGTCGACATCCGGTACTACTCGGTGATCTACCAGGCCATCGACGAGATCGAGAGCGCGCTCAAGGGCATGCTCAAGCCGATCTACGAAGAGGTGGAGCTCGGCCGCGCCGAGATCCGCGCGATCTTCAAGTCGTCGAAGGTCGGCAACATCGCCGGTTGTCTCGTGCAGTCGGGCGTCATGCGGCGTAACGCCAAGGCCCGCCTGCTGCGCGACAACGTCGTGGTCGCCGAGAATCTCACCGTGTCCTCGCTCAAACGCGAGAAGGACGATGCCACCGAGGTTCGCGAAGGCTACGAATGTGGTCTCACGCTGACCTACTCGGACATCAAGGTGGACGACGTGATCGAGACCTACGAGCTGCGGGAGAAGCCGCGCGACTGATCGCGGCAGCGACCGAACTCGTACGACATCTCGACAGCTGTGGTGCGCGCCGACCGGATTCCGGTCGGCGCGCACGCAGCGCTATGGAAGGAGTCCTGGAATGGCTGATCCAGCACGGGCGCAGCGCATGGCGAAGCGGATCTCGACGATCGTCGCGTCGGCGATCGCGCACGAGATCAAGGATCCGCGCCTGACACATGTGACGGTCACCGACGCCCGGGTGACCAACGATCTCCACGACGCGACGATCTACTACACCGTCATGGGTGAATCCATCGACGCCGAACCGGATTACGAGGCTGCGGCCGCCGGTCTGGCGAAGGCGACCGGTGTGCTGCGGTCGAAGGTGGGCGCGGGCACCGGGGTGCGTTTCACGCCGACCCTGCGTTTCGTCCTCGACACGGTGCCGGATGCCGCGCGTCAGATGGAGGAGCTCGTCGCCCGAGCCCGCGCGAACGACGAACTCGTCGCCCGGCGTGCCGCCGAGGCGAAGCCGGCGGGGGACTCGGACCCGTACCGCTCGGCCGACGACGACGCCACCGGTATCGAAGAGTGAGCGGTTCGTCGAGCGCGGCGATCGCCGCGACGCTGGCCTCCGCGACCGCGGTGACCATCTGCTGTCACGTCCGCCCCGATGCGGACACGATCGGCAGCGGTCTGGCGCTGGCGCTGGCACTCGACCGCCGGGGTGTCGACGTCGAGGTCTCCTATCCGGGGGCCGAGCAGCTCCCGGCCTCGCTCGCCGGACTACCGGGCGGCAAGCTGTTGTGCTCGCCCGCGCAGGTCGTCGGGCACCCGCTGGTGGTGGCGGTCGATGCCGCCAATCTCGAGCGGCTCGACTCCCTCGGTGCGACGTTCACCGCGGCGCAGACCTCGATCGTGATCGACCACCATGCGTCGAATCCCGGTTTCGGGGACCTCGACCTGGTCGATCCGGCCGCCGACTGTACCGCCGTACTGGTGCTCGATGTCCTCGACGACATGGGCGTCGAGCTCGACGCCGACATCGCCACCTGCATCTACGCCGGACTCAGCACCGACACCGGCTCGTTCCGGTGGGCCCGACCGGCGTCGTTCCGCGTCGCGGCCCGGTTGTTGGAGACCGGTGTCGACGCGCGCCGGTGGAGCCGCATCCTCTTCGATTCGCATCCGTTCGCGTGGTTCTCGATGATGTCGGGCGTCCTGGCGTCCGCACAGCTCGTGCCGGCCGCGTGCAACGGCGAGGGGCTCGTCTACGCCGTCGTCGACCAGCAGGCGCTGGCCGGGATGAGCTGGGAGGAGTCCGAGAGCGTTGTGGACACGATCCGGACCGCGCGCGAGGCCGAGGTGGCCGCGGTGTTCAAGGAAGGCGAGCCGGGCGTCTGGACGGTCTCGCTGCGATCCAAGGACAGCGTCGACCTCGTCCCGATCGCGCGGGCGCACGGTGGTGGTGGGCATCGTCAGGCCTCGGGCTACAGCGACACCGGTACCGCCGACGAAGTGGTCGCCAGGTTGCTGGAGTCGCTCTGAACCTCGCTCGGCAGCCCGACAGCGGAGATTCCGATTCCGCGGACGCTCCCGGGGTCGCGCGTATCGCCACCCTCACCGTCTCGGCGCTCGCGGTCCTCATCGCACCTCCGCTGTACCTTCTGCTCGACCTGGCCGTCGTGGGACGCCTGGGCGGCGAACAGCTGGCTGCTCTCGGTGTGGGCACCCTGGTGCTCTCGATCGTCAGTACCCAGCTGACCTTCCTGTCCTACGGCACCACCGCCCGCTCCGCGCGACGATTCGGTTCCGGTGATCGGTCCGGTGCGGTCGTCGAAGGCGTGCAGGCGAGCTGGATCGCGGTCGCGGTCGGCGTCCTGATCGTCGCCGTGGCGTATCCGTGCGCACCGGTGGTGATGCGCCTGCTCGTCGGGACGTCGTCACCGGAATCGGCCGCGGTCGCCGAGGACGCGGCCGGCTGGCTGCGGATCGCGATGTTCGGTGTCCCGCTGATCCTGCTGTCGATGGCGGGCAACGGGTGGATGCGGGGAGTGCAGGACACCCGCCGCCCGGTCGTCTACGTGGTGGTCGGCCTGTCGCTGGCCGCGGTGCTCGTCGTCGGACTGGTCCACGGCATCGGCCCGTTCCCGCGACTGGGACTGGACGGCAGCGCGGTGGCCAATGTGATCGGACAGGGCGTGACCGGGGTGTTGTTCGCCGTGCGGGTGGTCCGCGAGGCGCATAAACGCGCCTTTGCGCCGGACTGGTCGATCATCCGCGCCCAGCTGGTCATGGCGCGCGATCTGGTGGTGCGCAGTCTGTCGTTCCAGGTCTGTTTCGTCTCGGCGGCCGCGGTCGCCGCGCGCTTCGGGGTCGCCCAGGTGGCCGCTCATCAGCTGGTGCTGCAGCTGTGGGAGTTCATGGCGTTGTTCCTCGACTCGCTGGCCATCGCCGCCCAGGCGCTGGTGGGGGCCGCGCTCGGTGCGGGCCGGCTCGGCGCCGCCGACTCCGTCGCCCGGCGTGTCACCGCGGTCTCGGTGGTCGCCGCCACCGCGATGGGTGCCGTCTTCGCGGCCGGCGCGACGCTGATTCCGCGCATCTTCACATCCGACGCCGCTGTCCTCGACGCCGTCGGCGTGCCGTGGTGGTTCTTCGTCGGCATGCTGCCGATCGCCGGGGTGGTCTTCGCTCTCGACGGCGTACTCCTCGGCAGTGGCGACGCCGCCTTCCTGCGCACGGCGACACTCACCGGCGCCCTGGTCGGCTTCCTGCCGTTGATCTGGCTGTCGCTGGTGTTCGACTGGGGTCTGGCGGGGATCTGGTCGGGTCTGGTGGTGTTCATGCTGGTCCGGCTGGCGACCGTGGTGTGGCGGATCCGCTCCGGCCGGTGGCGTCGGGCAGGTGCGGTCCGCGCCTGACCGCGGCCCTCTGGCACGATGGATCCTCGTGGCTACTCTGTGGGCGATCAGCGATCTGCACATCGCACATCGGGGCAACGAGCACATCATCGACAGCATCCGGCCGACCTCGCCGGACGACTGGCTCATCGTCGCCGGTGATGTCGCCGAACGCACCGACGACATCGTCGACACCCTGCGTCGTCTGCGGGCGCGGTTCGCCACCGTGGTGTGGGTGCCGGGCAATCACGAGCTGTACACGACGGCCAAGGACCCGCTGCAGGTGTTCGGGGTCGCGCGGTACGACTACCTCGTGCAGGCCTGCCGCGACGTCGGTGTCGTCACCCCGGAGGACATCTATCCGCTGTTCGATCCGGGCGACGGCTCCGATCCGGTCCGCGTCGTCCCGATGTTCCTGCTCTACGACTACACCTTTCGCCCGGAGGGCACGGCCAACAAACTGACCGCGCTCGCGCTCGCCCGGGAACGCAATGTGGTGGCGACCGACGAGTTCCTGCTGTCGCCGGAGCCGTTCCCCACCCGCGACGCCTGGGGACGGGCGAGGATCGAGATCACCCGGCGCCGGCTGCAGGCCATCGATCCGGCCGAGAAGACCATCCTCGTCAACCACTGGCCGCTGCGTCGTGAGCCGTGCGACGCGCTGTTCTACCCGGAGTTCGCGCTGTGGTGCGGCAGCGAACTCACGGCCGACTGGCACACCGAGTTCAACGCGGCCTGCTGCGTGTACGGGCACCTGCACATCCCGAGGACCACCTGGTACGACGGCATCCGGTTCGAGGAGGTGTCGGTCGGCTACCCGCGTGAATGGAAGCGTCGCGGACTCCCGAACCCGCTGATGCGCAACATCGTCCCGGGGGACGGACTCGGTGCGGCGGATCTGCCCGAGCACGGGGTCCGGTTCGATCTGCCGCCGGACTATGCCGAACGGGCCGCCGAGTTCCGGCAGCGCGTCGAGCAGCGGCAGGCGGAGCGCCGATCGCGACAGGCCGATCGAGAGGCGCAACGGCAAGCACGAGAGGACAACCGATGATCGAGCAACTCCTGCCGGCGGGCGTCGCCTCGGCGGAGGCGTTCGCCGACCCGCCGGGTCTGGTCCTGCTGCCCGCCGAACAGAGCCTGATCTCCCGAGCGGTGGAGAAACGTCGCCGCGAGTTCACCACCGTCCGGCACTGCGCCCGGCAGGCGCTGGGCGAGCTCGGCCACGAGCCGGTCCCGATCCTCAAGGGCGACAAGGGGGCACCCGTCTGGCCGGCCGGGATCGTGGGGAGCCTCACCCACTGCGACGGCTATCGTGCCGCGACCGTGGCGTACGCGCTGTCGGTGCGTTCTCTCGGTATCGACGCCGAGCCCCACGACAGCCTCCCCGACGGCGTGCTCGAGCACACCAGCCTGCCGGCCGAGCGGGAGGTCCTCGCGACGCGGTCGGGCGACCTGCACTGGGACCGGTTGCTGTTCTGTGCCAAGGAGGCCACCTACAAGGCATGGTTCCCGGTCGCCAAGCGCTGGCTGGGTTTCGAGGACGCCCACATCACCTTCGAGCAGTCCACCCCGACGTCGGGCACGTTCACCTCGCGGATCCTCATCGATCCGGCCGCTGCGGACGGCGGGCCGCCGCTGCTCGAATTCTCCGGGCGCTGGCTGGTCGATCGCGGCATCATCACCACCACGATCGCGCTGACCTGACGTGGCCGACGCAACCATCGAGAACGCCGGCCTGCTCGTCGTCGACAAGCCCGCCGGGATGACCAGTCACGACGTCGTCTCGCGCTGCCGGAAGATCTTCAACACCCGCCGCGTCGGGCACGCGGGCACGCTGGACCCGATGGCGACCGGCGTATTGGTCGTCGGGATCGAGAGGGCGACAAAGCTTCTCGGCCTGTTGTCGCTGACGACGAAGTCCTACACCGCGACGATCCGGCTCGGTGCGTCCACGACGACCGACGACCGCGAGGGCGAGGTCATCTCCACCGCCGACGCGTCCGGACTCTCCGACGCCGAGATCGCCAAGGGGGTGGCCGATCTCACCGGCGACATCGAGCAGGTCCCGGCGAAGGTCAGCGCGATCAAGGTCGACGGCCGTCGCGCGCACGCGCTGGTGCGCACGGGCACCGACTTCGACCTCGCGGCGCGTCCGGTCACCGTGTCCCGCTTCGAGGTGCTCGACACCCGGCGCGACGGGACCTTCGTCGATCTCGCTGTGGTGGTGGACTGTTCGTCGGGCACCTACATCCGGTCACTGGCACGCGATCTGGGTGCCGCACTCGGCATCGGCGGGCATCTGACCGAACTCCGGCGGACCGCCGTCGGCCCGTTCACGCTCGACCACGCACGCACGCTCGACGACGTGCGCGACGAGCCGCATGTCAGCCTCGACATCGACGAGGCGGTCAAGATCTCGTTCCCGCGCCGGGACATCGACGACGACGAAGCCGAGTCGATCAGCCAGGGACGATGGCTGGAGCCGATCGGCCGGAAAGAGATCTATGTGGTCGTCGACCCGCGGGAACAGGCGATCGCGCTGATCCAGGAGAAGGGTCGCCGCGCGAGCTCGGTCATGGTGGTCCGGCCGGCGACCCTGCGCTGACGCCCGGTCGTCGGTCGGACGGTCAGGACCGCGGGACGACGAAGATGGCCCGCGCGGCGATGTCGCCGAGATCGATCGGATCGGCGTCGTCGAGCGACACCGAGATCGTCCCCGCGAAGGGACGTTTCTCGGCGACGGTCACCACGCAGTCGAGCGCGACGCCCACCTGGTCGAAGTAGCGCAGCATCTCGGGATCGGTGTCGGAGATCCGGGCGATGGCGCCGGACGCCCCGACCTCCAGGTCGGCGAGCAGCGCCGCATCCGGCGCGGGGATCGAGCCGTCCAGTGCGGGGATGGGGTCGCCGTGCGGATCCCGGTCGGGGAAGCCGAGTTTCGCGTCGAGCCGAGCCATGAGGCGGTCGGACACCGCGTGCTCGAGGATCTCCGCCTCGTCGTGCACCTCGTCCCACCGGTATCCGAGTTCGCGGACGAGAAAGGTCTCGAGCAGACGATGACGACGCACCATCAGGATGGCCGCGGACCGGCCCTCGTCGGTGAGTGTGACCGCGCCGTACGGTTCGTGCGAGACGAAGCCCTGGTCGGCGAGTTTGCGGATCGCCTCCGAGGCGGTGGATGCGGACACGCCGAGCGACTGGGCCAGCAGCTTGGTGGTGACCTTGACGTCTTCCCACTCCTGGCTGGTCCAGATCACTTTCAGATAGTCCTGGGTCACCTGTGACAGTTCTGTCACCGGACGATCCGATCCCCGAGGCATGACCAAGAGCTTAACCCCACCGCAAACGCGAGTGGCGGTGGTGGTTTGGAACACCGGGTGCCCGTACTCTGGTCGCGTGTTGCGATGGCGAGGTCTGGATGACATCCCCGCGGACTGGGGACGGTGCGTGGTCACCATCGGTGTCTTCGACGGTGTCCACCGGGGACACGCCGAGCTCATCAACGCCGCCACGACGGCGGCGAAGGAGCACGGGGTGCCGTCGGTGCTGATGACGTTCGACCCGCATCCGTCCGAGGTGGTCCGCCCGGGATCCCATCCGCCGCAACTGACGACGCTGACGCGACGGGCGGAGCTGGCCGAAGAGCTCGGCATCGACGTCTTCTGCGTCATGCCGTTCACGCCTGAACTCGCCGCCCGGTCGCCCAAGGACTTCGCCCACGACATCCTCGTGGAGACGCTGCACGCCGCCGTCGTGGTGGTCGGTGACAACTTCACGTTCGGTCGCAAGGCGGCCGGCGACGTGGCCAAGCTCGCCGAACTCGGTGGGAAATTCGGCTTCTCGGTGGAATCGGTGTCGCTGTTCGGTGAACATGCGGTGACCTTCTCCTCGACCTACATCCGTTCCTGTGTCGCGGCCGGTGACGTCGACCGCGCGACCGAGGCGCTCGGACGCCCGCATCGTGTCGAGGGAGTGGTGGTGCGCGGCGACGGCCGCGGCCGCGACCTGGGATACCCGACGGCCAACGTGGCGCCGCCGATGTACGCCGCGATCCCCGCCGACGGGGTCTACGCCGCCTGGTTCACGATCCTCGGCGCAGGCCCGGTGGTCGGCGAGGTCGAGCCGGGGGAGCGTTATCAGGCCGCGGTGTCGGTCGGTACCAACCCCACCTTCTCGGGCCGTACCCGCACCGTCGAGGCGTTCGTGCTGGACAAGAGCGCCGACCTCTACGGTCAGCACGTCGCCGTCGACTTCGTCCACCGCATCCGCGGGATGGAACAGTTCGACGGGGTGGACGACCTGATCACCGCGATGGGGGACGACGTCGTCAAGACCAGGGAGATCCTGGCCGCGGCGGAGAGCTGAGGGTACGCGGCCCGATCGCTGCGTTCCCGGCGCCGATTTGGGTCCGGCCCGTCACGCCGGGTAGCCTGGCCAGTCGGTGTTGCTGCAGTCCGCGGTGGCGCACCGTGGTTGTTTCGGACGCGGTACTGAGAAACAGGAGTATCTCCATGGCTTTGACTGTCGAGCAGAAGAAGGAAATCCTCGCCGAGTACGGTCTGCACGAGACCGACACCGGGTCGCCCGAGGCACAGGTCGCGATGCTGACCAAGCGCATCACCGACCTCACCGAGCACCTGAAGCAGCACAAGCACGATCACCACAGCCGTCGCGGCCTGCTGCTGCTGGTCGGCCGTCGTCGTCGTCTGCTCAAGTACGTCGCCAAGGTCGACATCAACCGCTACCGTTCGCTCATCGAGCGTCTCGGCCTGCGTCGCTGATTCCACGACTTCCACCGGCCGGCCCCCGAACGCGGGGGCCGGCCGGTTTGTCGTATTGAGGTATCCACAGTCGGCGGTGATAGGCTGACAGACGGATCGTGCCGAAACTCGAGGCAGTGCGGAACGACCAGCCAGATCGGTCCTCGGTAGTGGCCGCCGGAACCCCTGCCCGGGCAACCCCCGGGCGTGCAGGATTCCGGCCGCTTCGATCGAAGGCCGTCTGAGCATTCATCCGGCGCAGACACGCTGCGCCATTCACCGTGCTGCCGCACATTCTCGGTGCGTTCTGGGTCGGTCCGATCCGCGCGTGCGCTCTCACGGACGTGTCCGCTCGATGCGGCATGTCAGTAGGTGCTGCGCACCTCCGCGATGACCACCCCCAACCGCACAAGCGGCCGATTTCGTGCCGCGTCAGACGGCCGCCACCGGCAGCCGCAACGAAGGGATTCCACCCCACATGACAGATGTGAACACCACCGAAGACTTCGCCGACGACTACGACGACGCCATCACCGAGGCGACCGCCGTCATCGACAACGGCAGCTTCGGCACCCGCACGATCCGGTTCGAGACCGGACGTCTCGCGCTGCAGGCCGCGGGTTCGGTCACCGCCTACCTCGACGACGAGAACATGCTGCTCTCGACCACCGCGGCGTCGAAGCACCCGAAGGAGCACTTCGACTTCTTCCCGCTCACCGTGGACGTCGAGGAGCGGATGTACGCCGCCGGACGCATCCCCGGATCGTTCTTCCGTCGCGAGGGACGTCCGTCGACCGACGCGATCCTGACCTGTCGTCTCATCGACCGTCCGCTGCGCCCGTCGTTCGTCGACGGCCTCCGCAACGAGATCCAGGTCGTCGTGACCGTCCTCTCGCTCAACCCGAACGACCTCTACGACGTCGTCGCGATCAACGCCGCGTCGGCCTCGACGCAGCTCGCGGGCCTCCCGTTCTCCGGCCCCGTCGGTGGCGTGCGTGTCGCGCTCATCCCGACCGAGGAGAACAAGGCCGGCCAGTGGGTCGCGTTCCCGACCGTCGAGCAGCTCGAGGGCGCCGTGTTCGACATGGTCGTCGCCGGCCGCATCGTCTCCGGTTCGGGTGATTCGGCCGACGTCGCGATCATGATGGTCGAGGCCGAAGCCACCGACAACGTCATCGACCTCGTCGCCGGTGGCGCCCAGGCGCCGACCGAGGCGATCGTGGCCGAGGGCCTCGAGGCCGCGAAGCCGTTCATCGCCCGCCTGTGCGAGGCGCAGAAGTCCCTGGCCGCCGCCGCGGCCAAGGAGACCGCCGAGTTCCCGCTGTACCCGCCGTACCAGTCGGATGTCTACGACGCCGTGGCCGCCGCTGCCACCGATCGCCTGTCGGAGATCCTGACCATCGCAGGCAAGCAGGAGCGCGACGACAAGACCGACGAGCTCAAGGCCGACATCCTCGGCCAGCTCGGCGATCAGTTCGAGGGTCGTGAGAAGGAGATCGGCGGGGCCTACCGGTCGCTGACCAAGAAGCTCGTCCGCCAGCGCATCCTGACCGACCACTTCCGCATCGACGGTCGCGGCATCACCGACATCCGTGCGCTGTCGGCCGAGGTCGCGGTCATCCCGCGCGCGCACGGCAGTGCGCTGTTCGAGCGCGGCGAGACCCAGATCATGGGTGTCACCACCCTCGACATGGTCAAGATGGCGCAGCAGATCGACTCGCTCGGACCCGAGAAGTCCAAGCGGTACATGCACCACTACAACTTCCCGCCGTACTCGACCGGTGAGACCGGTCGCGTCGGCTCGCCCAAGCGTCGCGAGATCGGCCACGGCGCGCTCGCCGAGCGTGCGCTGGTGCCGGTGCTGCCGAGCGTCGAGGACTTCCCGTACGCGATCCGTCAGGTCTCCGAGGCGCTGAGCTCCAACGGCTCGACCTCGATGGGTTCGGTGTGCGCGTCGACCATGTCGCTGCTGAATGCCGGTGTGCCGCTGCGTGCTCCGGTCGCCGGCATCGCGATGGGCCTCGTGTCCGACACCGTCGACGGTGAAACCCGTTATGTCGCACTGACCGACATCCTCGGAGCCGAGGATGCCTTCGGCGACATGGACTTCAAGGTCGCGGGCACCAAGGACTTCGTGACCGCGCTGCAGCTCGACACCAAGCTCGACGGCATCCCCTCGCAGGTGCTCGCGGGTGCGCTCAGCCAGGCCAAGGACGCCCGGCTGACCATCCTCGACGTCATGGCCGAGGCCATCGACGAGCCGGACGAGATGAGCCAGTTCGCGCCGCGGATCACCACCATCAAGATCCCGATGGACAAGATCGGTGAGCTGATCGGCCCCAAGGGCAAGACGATCAACGGCATCACCGAGGAGACCGGCGCCAACGTCTCCATCGAGGACGACGGCACCGTGTTCGTCGGCGCCGCCGACGGTCTGTCTGCACAGGCTGCGATCGACCGCATCAACGCGATCGCCAACCCGCAGCTGCCGAAGGTCGGGGAGCGTTTCCTCGGCACCGTCGTCAAGACCACCGCGTTCGGTGCGTTCGTGTCGCTGCTGCCGGGCCGCGACGGCCTGGTGCACATCTCGAAGCTCGGCAAGGGCAAGCGCATCAACAAGGTCGAGGACGTGGTCAACGTGGGCTCCAAGCTCCGCGTCGAGATCGCCGACATCGACGAGCGCGGCAAGATCAGCCTCGTCCCGGTCGACGACGCCGCCGACAAGGCGGAGGCACCGGCTGCCGAGGCAGCCACCGCAGACGCCTGATCTGACACCGAGTAGGTCCTGAAGGGGCCCGTCGTCCACGCGGACGGCGGGCCCCTTCGCCGTGTCGTGGCTCTACCGACGATCGGGTTCGTCGAACCAGATCTCGAACCCGTCGGTCCAGGCCGACCCGGAGCCGGCGATCTGCGCGTACAGCCCTTCGATGGTCTGGGCCGTCGAGATCGCCTGGTCGGGGTTCTGGGTGCCGAAGTTGCCGCTCGAGGAGATTCCTACGAGGACATATCGCCCGGCACGGGTCTCCTGGTACCAGGGCGAGCCGGAATCTCCGCCCAGTACCACCAGTTCGGCGTTGACGAGGCGGTGTTCGGGCGCCGCCTCCTGATGCAGCAGTGCGGTCACGGTGCCCACGGTGGTGCCGGTGCGCTCACCGGTCTTGGCCACCGGTTCGCCGACCTCGGGGTCGGCGGCGGTGGCGAACACCGGGTCGACCTCCCAGTCGTCCTCGATCGCGATGACGGTGTACCCGCGGGGATCGGCGAGCGTGATCGACCCGTCCGGGGTGCCGCCGTCGTCCTTCCACTCCACGACTTCGCCGATGTGCTCGCCGGTGGTCGTGGTGACCTCGTCGCCGATCCCCTCCGCGCAGTGCCCGGCCGTGACGGCGAGACGGTCGCCGTCGGCGTTGGTTCCGAAGAATCCGATGGAGCACAGGCCGTCACCGATCAGGATGCCCTGACCGGCGGTGAGCGTGTCGGCGTATTGCGGGGTGACCGCGGCTGCGGGGGTGGCGGTGCCCAGCGCCGCGGCCAGGGCCAGCAGGGCGGTCGCGGCGGCCACGTGAGGCTTGATCATCGGGTGTCCTTTGCTCCGGAAGTGTGTCTGCTCCTTGGAGGGACGCCCGGGTCGTGCGGTGTGCCTGCGGGACCCGGAATCATTCGACCGGCCGACGGGCCTCGTGATCGCGTGGCGCGCCTAGACTCTGCAGAGATGCCCGGTGAGGAGAAGCTGCAGCTGACGGTCGCGCGCCGTCGGGACGCCGGCGACGTCTCCGCCACGCGCGCCGTCGCCGAACTCCTGCGCACCGCACCGGTGATCGGTCGGGCCGACATGACCGTCCGTCAGGCGGCCGCGCTGATGACCGAACGCGGACAGGACTATGTGGTGATCCCGCTGCCGGGCCGACGCCACGGCGTGCTCACCGACGGCGTCATCCGGGCCGAGGTGGTCGCGGCCGGGCGTGGTGTGGACACCCCGGTGGGGGAGATCGTGACGGAACCGGCGTTCGTCGTCGACGCCGGGGCGGCATCGATGGACGTCCTGACCGAACTCGTCGATCGTGACCTCTCGATCGTCCCGGTCTGCGACGCCGCCGGCGACGTGGTGGGTGTCGTCGGGCCGGGGGACTTCGTCGCGGACCCGGCGGGTGCCGGTATCCCACTGCGCGAACAGATCCGCCGCTCGATCGACGTCGAGGAGCTGCAGGGACATGCGCGGCGGCTGCCGCAGTTCGTCGCCGATCTCGTGCGCCGCGACCGGCCGCCGTACGAGATCACGCGTGCGGCTTCCCTGATCGTCGACGCGGTCGTGAGCCGCGCACTCGATCTCGTCCTGGCCGCCCATCCCGAGCTCGATCCATCGGCCTTCACCTGGTTGTCGCTGGGCAGCAATGCCCGCCGGGAACCGGTGCTGAGCTCCGACGTGGATTCGGCTGTGTCCTTCGACGATTCGGCCGCAGGCGAGATCGAGCGCTACCGAACGGCCTTCGGCGAGGTCGACGAAGTCGTGCGGAACGCGGGACTGCGGGTCGACGCCAACGGTGCCGTCGCGTCGAAGCCGCTGTTCGCGCGGACACACTCACAGTGGCAGGCGGCCGCGCGGGCCTGGATCGACGACCCGCTCGCCGGCAAGGGCATGATCTTCACGTCACTGATGCTCGACGGCCGGCCGATCAGCGGGCGCGGCGCGGTGTCGGCCACGCCGGCGGTGGCGATGATCGCCGGTCTACGACGCGACCCGCGGACGATGAATCTGCTACTGGCCGAGACCTTGTCGACGCGCGCCCGGCTGCGCTCGCGGCGGGATGTGCTGACCGGGCGCGGCAACATCGTCGACGTCAAGCAGCACGCGGTGACACCGTTGGTCAACATCGCCCGGTGGGCCGCGGCCAGTGTCGGCTCGACCGATGTCGGCACCCGTGGCCGCCTGCGGGCGGCCGCCGGCAGTGAGTTGCTGCCCGACGAGCAGGCGTCGACGCTCATCGAGGTCTTCGATGTGCTGCAGCGCGTCCGGCTGAGATACCAGGTCGCTCAGTTCGACAACGGTGACCCGCCGGGGGACCGGTTCGATGTCCGACAGTTGTCCCCGCTCGACCGCAGCCTCCTCGGGCAGGCCGTCCGGGAGATCGCCGGTGTGCAGCGTCGGATGGCGAACATGAGCCGCCTACTTCCCGGATCCGAGAAGGTGACCTGAAACCCGATGTGCCTGATCCTCTTCGCGTGGAACACCCACCCCACCCAGCGTCTGATCGTGGCCGCCAACCGGGACGAGCAGCACCGCCGCCGCACGTTCGCGATGTCGCACTGGGACGATCTGCCGATCATCGGTGGTCGCGACGCGGTGGCCGGCGGCACGTGGATGGCCGTCTCCGCCGAGGCTCCCGACCGGGTGGCGATGGTGACGAACGTCCGCGTCGGGCCGGCCAGGCGGACCGGCATCCGTTCGCGCGGGCAGCTTCCCGTGGACTACCTGCTCGGCGACGACGACCCGAAGGTGTACGCCCACCGCGTCCTGGACGACGCCGCCGCGTACGACCCGGTCAATCTGCTCGTCGCCGACCGGGACGAACTGTGGTGGATGACCAACTGGCCGGAGCCGCGCGCGGAGCGGGTCGCCGACGGCGTGCACGGACTCTCCAACGGTGCCCTGGACAACGACTGGCCGAAGGTCGTCGACGGGGCGACGGCGATGACGGACCTCGTCGCCTCCGACGGGCCGGACGAGCAGTATCTCGCCCTGCTGGCCGACCAGGATCGGCCGGACCCGTCGCGCCTGCCCGACACCGGCGTCGGCCCGCAGGCCGAAGCGGCGCTGTCGTCGTTGTTCATCAACATCCCCGGCTACGGCACCCGGGCGTCGACCCTGCTCCGCGTGGGATACGACGGGCACGGGTCGATGACCGAACGCCGCTACGGCTGGCGTGGGCGACGCCGAGGCACCACGACGCTGACCTTCTGATCAGTTGTGCACGAAGGGGTTCGGTGACACGGGCAGGTCGAGCGCGGCGCCGACTTCGGCGGTGAACAGTTCCCCGTGCCGCGTGCTCAGGCCCGAGGCGAGTGCCGGGTCGGTCGCGCATGCCTGCTCCGGTCCCGAATCGGCCAGTCGGAGCACGTAGGGGAGCGTCGCTCCGGTGAGCGCCTGCGTCGACGTGCGCGCGACGTTGCCGGGCATGTTCGCGACGCAGTAGAACACCGTGTCGTGGACAGCGAAGGTCGGGTCGGCGTGGGTGGTGGGTCGGGAATCCTCGAAGCAGCCGCCCTGGTCGATCGCGACGTCGACGAGCACCGCGCCCGGCTTCATCCGGGCGACAGTGCCGTTCGAGACGAGGACCGGTGCCTTGGCGCCGGGGACGAGAACGGCTCCGATCACCAGGTCGGCGTGCACGACGGCTTCGTCGATCGCGAGCCCCGTGCTGTACCGGGTGTGGACCCGGCCGCCGAAGCGGGCGTCGATGGCGCGCAGTTTGGCGATGTCGATGTCGAAGACGGTGACCTGGGCGCCCATGCCGAGCGCGATCTGCGCTGCGTTGACGCCGCTGACGCCACCGCCGAGGACGACGACGTCGGCGGGTTCGGTCCCGGGGACACCGCCCATGAGCACGCCCCGTCCGCCCGCCGAACGCATCAGGTGATAGGCGCCCACCTGCGGTGCGAGGCGCCCGGCGACTTCGCTCATCGGCGCCAGGAGCGGAAGGGCGCCGCCGGCGGTCCGGACCATCTCGTAGGCGATGGAGGTGACGCCCGAATCGAGCAGCGCCTCCGTGCAGGCCCGTCCCGCCGCGAGGTGCAGGTACGTGAAGAGCGTGTGCTCGCGGCGCATCAGCGCGAACTCCGCGGCGATCGGTTCCTTCACCTTCAGGACCAGTTCGGCCTGGTCCCACACCTCGGCGGCGGTTCCCAGGATCTGTGCACCGGCCGCCTTGAAGTCGTTGTCGGAGATCGCCGAGCCCTCGCCGGCGCCGGCCTGGATCACGACGTCATGACCTCGATGGTGGAGTTCGGTGACACCGGCCGGGGTGATGGCCACCCGGTACTCGTGGTTCTTGATCTCGGTGGGGATGCCGATGCGCATGGTGACTCCGTATGGGTTCGTGGTCTCCTGAATGTTCCTCGGTGAACTGATTTTAAGAGTGAAGTAAAGTCGACCATGCCACAATGTGACTGAAGAATATTCTCGCCAGCTGCGGTCTGGCGACGATCGTGTGAAACGAGGGAGATTCGATGGCCGCGACTCCGAAGGATGTTCGGGCCGGTGAGCTGGACGCGACGGACCGAGAGCTGCTGCGCCTGCTCCAGTCGGACGCGCGGATGGCGAACAGCGAACTGGCGCAGCGCGTCGGCATCGCCGCGTCGACGTGCCACGGCCGCTTGCGCAGGCTCGTCGAACTCGGCATCATCCGTGGCTTCTTCGCCGACGTCGACCCGGCTGCGCTGGGGCGTCCGCTCCGAGCCATGGTCGCCGTCAGCCTGCAGTCCGACGCGCGCGGTCAGATCCGGCGGTTCGTCGGCGAGATCGCCACCCACGACGAGGTGATCGACGTCTTCTTCCTCGCCGGCACCGACGACTACCTGCTGCACGTCGCCGCCGCCGACACGGAGGCGTTGCGACAGTTCGTCGAACGGCTCAACGGCCGGCCGGAGGTCGCCGGAACCACCACGTCGCTGGTGTTCGAGCACCGCCGCGGCGGTGCCCCGATCTTCTGAACCGGGACGCCACTAGACTGGCCCGGCAACGGTTGGGACGAGGCGGCGTCGACAAGAAGAGGTGGACATGAGCGGTATCAAGGTGGGCGTCCTGGGCAGCCAGGGCAAGGTCGGGCAGGCGATCGTCGCCGCGGTCGAGAATGCCGACGACCTCACCTACACCGTCGGTGTCGACAAGGGGGACTCACCGGAGTGCTTCACCGACACCGAGACTCAGGTCGTCGTCGACTTCACCCATCCCGATGTGGTGATGGACAACCTGAAGTTCCTCATCGCCAACGGGATTCACGCCGTTGTCGGCACCACCGGATTCACCGAGGAACGTCTCGACACCGTCCGCGGCTGGCTGTCCGACAACCCCGGCGTGGGTGTTCTCATCGCACCGAACTTCGCGATCGGCGCCGTCCTGTCCATGCGTTTCGCCGCGCAGGCCGCCAAGTACTACGAGTCGGTCGAGGTGATCGAGCTGCACCACCCGCACAAGGCCGACGCCCCGTCGGGCACCGCCTATCGCACGGCGGAGCTGATCGGGCGTGCGCGGGCCGAGGCGGGTGTCGGGCGGAGCCCCGATGCCACGACGGAGGAACTCGACGGCGCCCGTGGCGCGGTCGTCGACGACGTGCGCGTCCACTCGGTGCGGCTCGCGGGACTCGTCGCCCATCAGGAGGTGCTGCTCGGCACCGCCGGTGAGACGCTCACCATCCGGCACGACTCCCTCGATCGCGCGTCGTTCGCCCCCGGCGTGCTCCTCGGCGTGCGCAGCATCGCCGGCCGGCCGGGGCTCACGATCGGACTCGAAGAACTGATGGATCTCTGACCGATGACCCCCGCAGGCCCACCGGACGAGCCGGCCCACGACGACGACACCGAAGGCGGCGCACCGCGCCTGGGTCCCCGTGCGAAGGACTCCCGCCCGATCGTCTGGATGATCGCGTTCCTCGTCGTGGCGCTCATCGTGTACTTCGCGCTGCTCGGCTGGCGCGGCGTCCAGCTGATCGCCTCCGGCACCGTCGCGGGCGTCGGTCTGGGAGTCGGCGTCATCGCGCTACCGCTGATCGGGGCGTGGCTGGTCTACGCGACGCTGCGGGCGGGGCTCGAGCACCAGAAGCTCGCCGCCGTGATGGCCGACGAGGGCCGAGAACTCGACATCTCCCACCTGCCGCACCGTGCCTCCGGACGGATGGAACGCGATGCGGCAGACGAGCTCTTCGCACAGGTGAAGGCCGAGTGGGAGGCCGACCCGCACGACTGGCACAACACCTACCGCATCGCCCGTGCCTACGACTACGCCGGCGACCGCACCCGCGCCCGGTCGATGATGAAACGGGCCGTCGCCCAGTACCACGGCCGAGAGCAGTAGCCACATGAGCCGGCTGCTCATCGTCCACCACACGCCGTCACCGGCGTGCCAGGAGATGTTCGAGGCCGTCGTATCCGGTGCGACCGACCCGGAGATCGAGGGCGTCGAGGTGGTCCGCCGTGCCGCGCTCGCCGTCACCGCCACCGACTTCCTCGACGCCGACGGGTACATCCTCGGCACCCCCGCGAACCTCGGATACATCAGTGGCGCGCTGAAACACGCCTTCGATGTCAGCTACTACCAGATCCTCGACTCGACGCAGGGACGACCGTTCGGGCTGTTCCTCCACGGCAACCAGGGCACCGAAGGGGCTGTGCGAGCGGTCGATTCGATCACCGCCGGTCTCGGCTGGACCAAGGCCGCCGAACACGTCATCGTCTCCGGCGCCCCGGACAAGGAAGCCCGAGAAGCGTGTTGGGAGCTGGGCGCAACGGTCGCGGCGGGGTTGATGGAGGTGTGACGTGCAGGTAGCGGCCATCGCCGCGCTCATCGTTTCGATCCCGAGCACCTGCATCACCGTCGGTGGCCTGATCTGGCGGTTCACCCCGCACCGCCTCTCGGGCGCGCGGCTGCGGGTGGCCCCCGGACGCTAGCACGTACTGCGGCAAGGCTTAGGGCGGCGCCGCCGTGACGTATACGGACCAGCGAAGACGATGCTGGCGCGGCGAGCACCGGCGAATCACTCCGCGGCCAGGCCCACGATCCCGGTGTGTGCGTCGGGTGGTTCGGCGTGTCTGTCACAGACCCGGCGGTCTTGAGTAGGCACAAGTGTTCCGCGGAACACTCGTGACCTCGGGTTTGAGGCCCGGAGAATTGTCGGTGCCGCCCGATATCTTGTTCTCGTACCTTTCGTTCGGTTCAGGGGGTTGCGGTGGGGGTCAGTGCTTTTCGTTCGGTCGGGGACGTTGCGTCGATGTTCGACGGTGCGGATCCCGGGTCGTTGTCTGATGGGGTTCTCGAGGCGAGGGTGTTGGGGTATGCCGCGCAGATCACGGCGCTGACAGCGGGTTTCCTCGATCTGGTGGGGGAATTGGACGAGCGGGAGTCGTGGCGGGGGCCGAGGATTCATTCACTCGCGCACTGGTTGTCGTGGAAGGCCGGTATTGCACCGCGAACGGCGCATGAGCATGTGCGAATCGCAAAAGCGATACGAGAATTACCCATGATTCGCAAGGCTTTTCATGAAGGCCGACTGACGTATTCGAAGGTGCGGGCGTTGTCGCGGGTGGCCACGCCGGAGCGTGAGCAGGAGTTGGTGAATGTGGCGCTGTCGTGCACGGCGAGTCAGTTGGATCGGGCGGTGCGGGCGATGGGCCAGATCGATCGTGATCGTGGCGTCGAGGAGGACAACCGGCCGCCGAAGGAGTCGACGGGACGGTGGAAATGGAATGCTGACGGGTCGTTGTCGGTGTCGTTGAGGTTGAGTCCGTTGGATGGGGCGCGGTTCCTGGCCGGTGCGGTGCGCGCGGAGTATGAACGCACCCGGACCTGCGAGGATGCGGATCTGCCTGCCGCTGCGAGTGTTCCGCGGAACACTGAACCGGAGTCGGGTGACGGCGAATTGGAGGTGGTTGCGTCGCGGCGTCGGGATCTGTGGCGGCAGGTGCCGTCGGATGTGGCGCCGGCGGTGGTGGTGATGGCCGGCATGGTGCATGACGGGATCGCGATGCCTGATGTTGCGCCGGGTGCGGAGATCCTCATTCATGCCGGTGAGGGGGTGGAGCAGGCTCATCTCGATGACGGTCCGGCGTTGTCTGAGGTCGAGGTGGCCGAGGCTCGGTGCGGTGCGTCGACTCGAGATGTGGTGAGTCGCAGGGTTCCCGGGCAGCCGGGGAAGCTTGCGTTGTTGGGTGTGGGGCGTAGGAAGCGGACGCCGAACAAGGCGTTGGTGCGGGCGTTGTTTGTGCGGGATCGGTGTTGTCAGATGCCGGGGTGTGGTCGGACGCGTCATCTGCACGCTCATCATGTGCAGTGGTGGTCGGTGGGTGGGCGGACGGATCCGGACAATCTGATCTTGTTGTGCGGGTCATGTCATCGGTCGTTGCATCGAGGTGAGTTCTCGATCACCGCGCACGGTCAGCAACGGTTTACGTTTCACGGCCCCGGCGGGGTCGAGATCGCAATTGCTCCGCCGACGGTAAGACCTGCTGGGTGGCGGCCTGATCCGCGGGTGGGTGTGGAGGCGACGGTCCCGGTCGGTGGGGGTCGGATGGATCTGGGGTACACCACCGAGGTGCTCTACGCCGTGTGGGAATGGAAGGAACGCAGTTCTTCTGGTGCCGACATCGAAAGGTCAGCGGCGTAGTCGGCGATGGTCGCCCGGCAGGGTTCGCCGGCAGGCGCGAGCCGGCTGATCAGTCGACCGGATCCACGGAGCCGGCGAGTTCCCTGCTCACCTCGAATTGCCGGACCAGGAACGCCTTCTCGTCGAGCTTCTTGCGCCGCATCCACGTCGTGACCTCGGAATTGCACTTGCTGGCATTGCACGGACCGCAGCAGGGCACGACGTTGGCGACGGTGTACCGGCCGCCCCGGGAGATGGCCAGCATGCAGTCGCGCTGCAGGGCGACTCCGACGGCGCCGCAGTACGCGCACCCACCCCAGGCCTGCTGCAGAGCGAGCCACTGGGTGTCGGTGAGGTCGTTGTCACGGGACGCGACCCGCTTGCGACGTCGCTTCGCGTAGCGGTTGGCGCGGGTCGTGCTGCGGGTGGCCACGGGAGCAGACTACCGCGAGGGCCACAGGAGTCACAGCAGTCACACGGGACGGGTGGGATCGTCGAGAAGTAGTCGGCACCACGCGTCGTGCAGCCAGTTCGAGAAACGGTCCGGTGTCCAGCCGCGGTCCGTCACGAGCATCGAGTAGTACTCGGAGGAGTTCATCGTCCAGACGATGTCGGCGATCTCCTCGACGGTCAGATCCGTACGCGTGGCGCCGGTCGAGGCGAGGTCTGCCGCGAGCCGACGCATGTTCTCCGCGCGCCGCTCGGTGATCTCCTCCCACAGATCCCGCAGGTCGGTGTCGAGGGCCGCGGCGTCCCGCAGGACGAGGAACAACGGTGCGAGCCGTCCTTGGATCGCGGTGACAGCATGCGCGTAGATCGCCAGTTTCCGGCGCGCGTCGTCCTCGGCGAGCATGCGTGCGACATAGTCGCGCTGCGCGCCGGGAACGGGTTGGTCGGTACCGGACAGCGCGAGTTCGATCAGTTCCCGGAACATCGCCGGTTTCCGGCCGACGACTGTGTAGACCGTGTCGGGCGAGACTGCGGCACCGCGCGCTATCGCGGCGACGGTCGTCGCCGCGTAGCCCTGGGACAGGAACAGTCGACGAGCCGTGTCGAGGATGCGCGAACGGGTCTGCGCGGCCGCCGCGCGGCGACGGCTGGTGTCGTACTGGCGGGTCTGCTGACCTGGGGATCGGGATGTGGCCGCCCCGTCGGACCGGCCATTGACTGCGTCGGGCATCGGACCTAGTCTAGGGGCACACAAATTAATCCGATATAGGCTCGGATGAATTAAGGGGCGCACGATGGCATTCTTCGCATGGACCCAGGACGTCCCGATCGACGCCGAGATGTACGGGGAGATCGCCGACCGCATCGGGGACACCCCGATGCCGGGGCTGCTCGTCCACCTGGCGCTCGAGAATGCGGACAAGAGTGTGAGCTACCTCGACGTGTGGGAGTCCGAGGAGAGCTGCTTCGCGTCGCTCGAAAAGGTGGTCCACCCCGCGGTGCACCCGGTTCTCGAGGCTCGGGGCATCCATCCGCCCGGCGAACCGCCGCGCACGCCGGCCACTGTCCTCGAGGTGCGGTTCGGCGACGGGACGGCCCAGCGCCCGTCGTAGACCCGCGGGTCGGGTGGGGGTGCGGCCTCCGAGCTGTGGCGCGGGTCGGGCCGTAGACTGTCCCCCGTGAGCACGGCGATCCGCGACATGTCATCGACCGGGACCATTCCGACTCCGTACGAGGACCTGTTGAGCCTCGTGATGGACACCGGGACACCGAAGGCCGACCGCACCGGTACCGGGACGCGCAGCCTCTTCGGCCGACAACTGCGTTACGACCTCGCCGAGGGTTTCCCGCTGATCACCACCAAGAAGGTGCACCTCAAGTCGATCGTCTACGAGTTGTTGTGGTTCCTGCGCGGTGACTCCAACGTGCGATGGCTGCAGGACCGCGGTGTGACGATCTGGGACGAGTGGGCCGACGAGAACGGTGAACTCGGTCCTGTCTACGGCGTGCAGTGGCGGAGCTGGCCGACCCCGTCGGGCGAACACATCGATCAGATCGCGGCCGCCCTCGAGCTGCTCAAGACCAATCCCGATTCGCGCCGGAACATCGTGTCCGCGTGGAACGTGGGGGAGATCCCGCAGATGGCATTGCCGCCCTGCCACGCGTTCTTCCAGTTCTACGTCGCCGACGGCAAGCTGTCGTGCCAGCTGTACCAGCGCAGCGCCGACCTCTTCCTCGGTGTGCCGTTCAACATCGCGTCGTACGCACTGCTGACGCACATGATGGCCCAGCAGGCGGGTCTCGAGGTCGGCGAGTTCGTCTGGACCGGCGGCGACTGCCACATCTACGACAACCACGTCGACCAGGTGACGCTGCAATTGTCGCGCGAGCCGTACCCGTACCCGAAACTGGAACTGCGCAAGCGGGATTCGATCTTCGACTACGAGTACGACGACATCACCATCGTCGACTACGAGTCCCATCCCGGGATCAAAGCGCCGGTGGCGGTGTGACGTCGGACCTCACGGGGGAGGGGTCGCGCTCGGTGCGACTGGTCTGGGCGCAGGGACGAGGCGGGGCGATCGGCCGGGACAACACGATCCCATGGCGTGTCCCCGAGGACATGGCGCGGTTCAAGGAACTGACCGTCGGACATCCCGTCGTCATGGGCCGCCGGACATGGGATTCGCTGCCGCCGCGCTTTCGGCCGCTGCCCGGTCGAACCAATGTCGTCGTGACCCGCAATGCGGGTTGGTCCGCCGACGGTGCGGCCGTCGCGGGATCGGTCGCCGAGGCGCTCGACCTGGCCGGCGATGACCGGATCGGAGTCATCGGCGGCGGCGAGATCTACCGGTTGGCAATGGAGTTCGCCACCGAGCTCTGCGTCACAGAGATCGACGTCGAGGTCGACGGCGCCGACGCGTTCGCGCCGCCCATCACCGACGACTGGGCGGTGGCCGAACACGGCGAGTGGCAGACCTCGACGAGCGGGATCGACTACCGGTTCGTCGACTACCGGCGCGCCCGGCAGGCCTGATGCCGCCGGATCGTCTCTCGCTCGCGCAGGCACGTCGAACCGCCCTGGCCGCACAGGGTTTCGCCGACCGTAGGCCCGCCGGAGCGCCCACCATGACGCACCTGAAGCGGGTCGTCGGCCGGACGCGCCTGTTGCAGATGGACTCGGTCAACATCGCCGCGCGCGCCCACTTCATGCCGCTGTACTCACGACTCGGTCCATACGGCCCGGACCTACTGCATCGCGCCGCCTGGCAGCCCGGGCGCGGTCGACGGCTGCTCGTCGAGTACTGGGCTCACGAAGCCGCGCTGATCCCGGTGACCGACTGGCCGCTGTTCCGCTGGCGGATGGACGACTTCGCCGACGGCCGGTACCGGCACACACGAGACGTGATGCGTCGCAATCGATCCCTGGTCGCTGACGTCCGAGCGGTGATCGAGGCCCTCGGCGCGACCACGCCCCGTGCCATCGAAGCGGAACTGGGCATCGAACGCGAACCCGGCGCCGCGGGCAGCTGGTGGCAGCGCGGGGAGGTCAAGCACCTGTGCGAGGCCATGTTCGCCGCCGGTGACCTGTCGGCGGTGCGCAACGGGAACTTCGTGCGCCACTACGACCTCACCGAACGGATCGTCGGCGCCGACATCGTCGCGCAGCGACCCAGCCGTGCCGACGCCCACCGAGAGCTCGTCGGCCGGGCCGCGCAGTCCCTCGGTGTCGCCACCGTCGCCGATCTCGCCGACTACTACCGGATTCGTCCGGCCGATGCGCGACCGGCGGTCGCCGAACTCGTCGAAGCCGGTGCGTTGCACGAGGTCTCCGTGGACGGCTGGCGGGACCCGGCCTATCTGGCCGCGGGTGCGCCGATGCCCCGGCGCATCGACACCTCGGCCATCCTGTCGCCCTTCGACCCGCTGGTCTTCTTCCGTCCGCGGGCCGAGCGTCTCTTCGACTTCCACTACCGCATCGAGATCTATGTGCCCGAACACAAACGGGTACACGGCTATTACGTGCTGCCCTATCTGCTGGGCACCGACATCGCCGCGCGCGTGGACCTGAAGGCCGACCGCAGGAATCGCACCCTGCTGGTCCTCGGGGCGTACTGCGAGCCGGGGCAGTCGTGCGACCTCGTCGCCGAACGGCTGTCCGCCGATCTGCGGACGTTCGCCGGCTGGCTCGACCTCGACGACGTCGTGGTCGCCGGGCGTGGTGACCTCGCGCCCGACCTGCAACGGATGGTGCACGCCGGGTGAGGCAGGCCGGGTGATGCAATGCTGATGACCGAGAATTCACGACCGCGATGGGAGACGAAGCGATGACCGTGTCGTATGAGGGCAACGACTACCGACTGGTGATGTTCGATCTCGACGACACGCTGGCGCCGTCGAAGAGCCCGCTCGACGACAAGATGGTCGAGCTCCTGCGTCGCATGCTCGACGTGAGTCTGGGCTGCATCATCTCGGGCGGCAACTTCACCCAGTTCGAGAAGCAGGTTCTCGCGCGGCTCGGCAATTTCGACAGCGTCGGCAACCTCCATCTCATGCCGACCTGCGGAACCCAGTACGTGCGGTGGTCCGGCGCCGAGTGGGAGACGGTCTACGCCGAATACCTCACCGACGACGAGAAACAACGCACGCTCGACGTGCTGGAGACCGGCGCGAGAGAACTCGGACTGTGGGCGAGCGAGACGTGGGGTGACATCCTCGAGGACCGCGGCAGCCAGATCACCTTCAGCGCGCTGGGGCAGAAGGCTCCCGTCGAGGCGAAGGCCGCCTGGGACCCCGACGGAGCGAAGAAGGAGTCGTTGCGTGCCTACGCCGCGGAGCGGCTTCCGGACCTCGAAGTCCGCAGTGGCGGCTCGACTTCGGTGGACGTCACCAAGAAGGGCATCGACAAGGCGTACGGCGCACTGAAGCTGATGGACATCCTCGGACTCAGTACCGCCGACATCCTGTTCTTCGGCGACCGGCTCGACGAAGGCGGCAACGACTACCCGGTCAAGGCCCTGGGGATCACCTCGATCGCGGTCCACGGCTGGCCCGACACCCACGCCAAGTTGTCGGCGCTGCTGGACCAGGTCGACCCCGTCGGCTGACAGGCCGGCCGGCTAGTCGACCGGCCCGCCCGCCGGAACGACCCGCTGGGTGCCGTTGGCGACCCGGTAGGACTTCGCGTAGTACTGGCCGGACCGTGGGTTCGTCTTGTCGTGCACGAAATACCAGTCCATCTGCGTGGCCGCCGGGGTCACGGTCAGGACCGAGTAGCCGTGCGCGTCGAACTCGCTCCAACGCACGTGGTGGTTGGTGGCGCCGAAGGCCGAGGACACGGCGACCCCCGCGGTGTTGGCGGGCACGTTCAGCATGTCGTCGATGTTGGTCGACGTGATCGACGTGCCGACCAGTTCCGTCGCGACGCTCCCGCCGCCGGGATAGTTCGCCGGGTCGGCCGGGATGTCGCAGGCCCACGACGAGTGGATGTCACCGGTGATGAACACGACGTTGTCGACACGGTCGCGCCGGAGCGATTCCAGCAGCCGTCGGCGATCGGCCGCGTAACCGTCCCACTGATCGGCGTTGTAGGGGATTCCCTCGCGCGGGACGCCCAGCAGCGCGGTGACCGCGCCGGTCGTCTGCGGGTCCAGCGGCGGGATCAGCACCGGGGCGATCATCACCGGGTTGCCGACGATCTTCCAGCGGGTCTCCGACGACGTGAGTCCGTTGGTCAGCCAGGACATCTGGGCGCGGCCGAGGATCGACCGGGAGGGATCGTCGATCGCCGCCGATCGGGAGCTGACCTGGAGGTCGCGGTAGGAACGCAGATCGAGCATGGACAACTCGAGGAGACGGCCGAAGCGGAGCCTGCGGAACAGGTGCCGGCCGGCGGCGTCGACGGCGGGGCGGATCGGCATCCACTCGGCGTACGCGCGCAGCGCCGCGGCGCGGCGCGCGGTCCAGGAGCCCTCGCCCGGCTGATGGTTCTCCGCACCGCCCTGCCACGTGTCGTTCGACGACTCGTGGTCGTCCCAGATGCAGATGAACGGCACCTCCCGGTGCAACCCGGCCAGATCGGGGTCGGTCTTGTACTGCGCGTGACGCGTTCGGTAGTCGCGCAGCGTGGTGATCTCGTGCCGGGGGTCGTGCGGCCGGACCGTTCCGGTCTTGCCGGTGTAGCGGCCGGTCTCGTATTCGTAGAAGTAGTCGCCGAGATGGACCACCGCGTCGAGCCCGGGCTGCGCGGCCAGATGACGATAGGCGGCGAAGTACCCGGCCTCCCAGTTCGCGCACGAGACGACGCCGAACCGGATCTTCGCGACGTCGGCGCCGGTCGCGGGCGCGGTGGATGTGCGTCCGACCGGCGACACCGCACCGGCGGCCGGACCGGACACCACGGTGAAGCGGTAGTGGTACCGGGTCCGCGGGCTCAGACCGGCGACATCGACCTTCACCGTGTGGTCGGCGTCCGCCGAGGTGCGGGTCTCGCCCGACGCCACGACGGTGCCGAAGCCGGGATCACGGGCGACCTCCCAGCGGACCAGACTCGCCGGCCCGATCCCGGAACCGGGCGCCGACGCCGGGGTCGGCGTGAGTCGTGTCCAGAGGATGACGCCGTTCGGAAGCGGGTCGCCCGACGCGATGCCGTGGCGGAAGACCTCCGCGGACCCGGGTTGTGGAGACCCCGACCGGGGCGTCCCCGGCGCGGCCTGTGCGGCCACCGCGGGTGAGGCGAGCGCGGTGCCGGTCACCACCGCACCGGTGCGCAGAAAATCGCGTCGTGTCGTCATCGCATCCCACCCCCGGTCATCACGCACGCCTGCAGGGACTCTACCCGCGGACAGAGCTGGACGGAGCCCGAAAGTGCGGTACGGAGGCGGTGGGGGAGAATCGGGTACCGCAGGGCACGCGCAGGTGTGGCCGGACGTGAGGGATGACAGGAGACATGCGTGTCCGAATTGGTGCCGCTGAAGGTGCAGATGGTGGCGATGACCCAGTTCACCCCTCCGGAGGACGTGCCGTGGAGCACCGACGCCGAGGGCGGTGAGGCACTGGTCGAGTTCGCCGGCCGGGCGTGCTATCAGAGCTGGGACAAGCCCAACCCCCGTACCGCGACCAATGCCGGGTATCTGCGGCACATCCTCGAGGTCGGTCACCTGTCGCTGCTGGAGCACGCGTCGGTGACCTTCTACATCAGTGGCATCTCGCGTTCGTGCACCCACGAGCTGATCCGCCACCGGCACTTCTCGTACTCGCAACTGTCCCAGCGGTTCGTGCCCGAGCACGACTCCAACGTCGTGGCCCCGCCGGCGATCGTGGGTGACCCCGAGCTCGAGGAGTTGTTCACCGCGGCGACCGACGCGAGCCGGGCGGCCTACACCGAGCTGCTCGCGGCCCTCGAGGCGAAGTTCGCCGACGTCCCCAACGCCATCTTGCGGCGGAAACAGGCACGTCAGGCCGCTCGTTCCGTGCTGCCGAACGCCACCGAGACCAAGATCGTCGTCACCGGCAACCACCGGGCCTGGCGGCACTTCGTCGGCATGCGGGCCACCGAGCACGCCGACGTCGAGATCCGCCAGCTGGCGGTGGAATGTCTACGCCAGCTGATGCGCGTGGCGCCCACCGTATTCGGCGATTTCGAGATCGGCACGCTGGCCGACGGGACCGAGGTCGCGACCTCACCATTCGTGCTGGAAGGGTGAGGATCGTCACGGACAGGGAGGCGGTAGCCTTGAGCACCATGAACGCAGTCCAGGAACCGCTTCACGAGCATCCCTTCGGGACGAACGTGGTTGCGATGGTCACCCCCTTCCACTCCGATGGAAGCCTCGATCTGGACAAGGCCGCGGTCCTCGCCGACCACCTGGTCTCGAAGGGCTGCGACGGTCTGGTGGTGTCCGGCACGACCGGTGAGTCGCCGACCACCACCGTGCCGGAGAAGCTCGAGCTGCTGCGCGTCGTCCTCGACGCGGTGGGCGACCGGGCTCGAATCACCCAGGGCGCAGGCAGTTACGACACCGCCGAGAGCGTCCGGTTCGCGATCGAGTCCGAGAAGATCGGCGCACACGCGCTCCTCGTCGTGACCCCGTACTACTCGAAGCCGCCGCAGGCGGGCATCCTCGCGCACTTCCGCACGGTCGCCGACGCCACCGCGCTGCCGGTCCTGCTCTACGACATCCCGCCCCGCTCGGTCGTCCCCATCATGAACGAGACGATGCTCGCCCTCGCCGAGCACCCGAACATCCGGGGCGTCAAAGACGCCAAGGGCGACCTGCATTCGGCCGCGGGCCTCATCGCGAGCACCGGTCTCGAGTACCTCTCGGGCGAGGATGCGCTCAACCTGCCATGGCTGTCGATCGGTGCAACCGGATACGTCAGCGTCATCGGGCACCTCGTCCCGGATCGGTTGCGGGACATGCAGATCGCCGTCGAGAAGGGTGATCTGCACGCGGCCCGCGCGATCAACACCTCCATGCTCCCGCTCGTCAACGCCATGGGCCGGCTCGGCGGGGTCACGATGGTGAAGGCGGCACTGCGCATCCTCGGGCTGGAGGTCGGCGACCCGCGCCTGCCGCAGGTGCCCGCGAACGCGGCGCAGATCGAGGAACTGATCGTCGATCTCCGAGCGGCAGGTGTGCTGGTCTGATGACGGACAACGACAACACCGGCCCCGACGCCGGTACCGACCGCCCCCGGACCCGACGCCGGGCGGCCGCCCGCAAGGCCGGCCCGCCCAGTCCGCCGCCGGCTGTGACCACGCCGCCGGCTGTGACCCCGCCGCCGCCGGCTGTGACCACCCCGCCCGCCGGTGCCTCGAAGCAGAAGTCCGACGCCAACGCGCCGAAGCACGCGGCCAAGCGTCCGGCGAACCCCGGGTCGAATGCGCGCCGCCCCCGCCACGAACGTGGCGACGCGCGTGGCGGCCGCCGACCCGAACCGGCGACCCCCGCGCCCGTGGACCGGCTTGGCACGCCGCGGCGACTGCCCAAGGGCGGTCTGCGTGTGGTGGCGCTCGGCGGCATCGGCGAGATCGGCCGCAACATGACCGTCTTCGAGTACAACGGCCGGCTGCTGATCGTCGACTGCGGCGTGCTGTTCCCGGAGGACCAGCAGCCCGGCGTCGACCTGATCCTGCCGGACTTCAGGTACATCGAAGACCGCATGGACGACGTCGACGCGGTGATCCTGACGCACGGTCACGAGGATCACATCGGCGCCATCCCGTTCCTCCTACGGCTGCGCAGCGACATCCCGGTGATCGGGGCGAAGTTCACGCTCGCGCTCGTCGACGCGAAATGCCGTGAGCACCGGCTGCGGCCGAAGCTCGTCGAGGTGATCGAGGGGCAGACGACCTCCCACGGCCCGTTCGAATGCGAGTACTTCGCGGTCAACCACTCGATCCCGGACGCACTCGCGGTCGCGATCCGCACCCCCGCCGGGGTCGTGCTGCACACCGGCGACATCAAGCTCGATCAGCTCCCGCTCGACGGCCGACTCACCGACCTCGCCGGATTCAGCCGCCTCGGTGACGAGGGTGTCGACCTGTTCCTCGTCGACTCGACCAACGCCGAGGTGCCGGGCTTCGTGACCCCCGAACGCCAGATCGGCGGGGTCCTCGACCAGGTCATCGGCAAGGCCAAGCAGCGTGTCATCGTGGCCTCGTTCGCCAGCCACGTCCATCGCATCCAGCAGATCATCGACGTGGCGCACACCCACAACCGCCGGGTCACCTTCGTCGGCCGTTCGATGGTGCGCAACATGCAGATCGCGCAGGATCTCGGCTACCTGTCGGTGCCCGACGGCGTCGTCGTCGATCTCGACACCGCGGCGAGCCTGCCGGACCATCGCGTCGTGCTGATCTCGACCGGCTCACAGGGCGAGCCGCTGTCGGCGCTGTCGCGGATGGCGCGCGGAGAGCACCGGCAGATCAACATCCGGGCCGACGACCTCGTCGTGCTGGCGTCCTCGCTGATCCCCGGCAACGAGAACTCGGTCTTCGCCGTCGTGAACGGCCTGGCCAAACGCGGCGCGACCGTCATCACCCAGCAGAGCGCGAAGGTCCACGTCTCGGGCCACGCCTCGGCAGGCGAGCTGCTCTACCTCTACAACGCGGTGCGGCCCTCGAATGCGATGCCGGTGCACGGCGAGTGGCGGCACCTGCGCGCCAACGCCGCACTGGCCGTCGCGACCGGGGTACCCGAAGACCGGGTGGTCCTCGCCGAGGACGGCGTCGTCGTCGACCTCGTCGACGGCCGCGCCGACATCGTCGGGCGGGTTCCGGTCGGCCACGTCTACGTCGACGGCCTCTCGGTCGGTGACGTGGGGGAGTCGACGCTGTCCGAACGTCTCGTGCTGGGGGAGGGCGGTTTCATCGCCATCACGGTTGCCGTGGACGTGGCGACCGGCCGTGCGGTGAGCACCCCCGAGGTCTCCGGTCGCGGGTTCTCCGACGATCCCGACGCGCTCAAGGAGGCGGCGAACATCGTCAACCAGACGCTCGATTCGCTGGCGGCCGAGGGCGTCACCGACACGCACCGGATCGCCCAGGGGATCCGCCGGGCTGTCGGACGCTGGGTGTCGACCGCCTACCGCCGTCGTCCGATGATCGTGCCCACCGTGATGGCCGTGGGGGACTGAACCGGCGTCAAGGAACGGATTGCCGGCGATGTCGCTACCGTGGTCGTGTGACCGGTGCGCAGAACGAAAGAGCAGCCCTCGTCGAGACCTTGAAGAAGGTGGGCCCCGACGCGCCCACCTTGTGTGAGGGCTGGACAACCCGCGATCTCCTGGCCCACCTCGTCGTCCGCGAGCGGCGGCCGGACACCGGCCCGGGCATTCTCATCCCCGCCTTCGCCGGCCACACCGAGAAGGTTCGGGCACAGGCGGCGTCGAAGGACTGGGATGCCCAACTCGCCCTGCTGGCGTCGGGTCCGCCGATCTTCTCACCGCTCAAGCTGGTCGATCGATTCGCCAACCTGGCCGAGATGTTCGTCCACCACGAAGACGTGCTGCGCGGCGGCACCGATGCCGACGGACCCTGGACCCCGCGAGTCCTCGCTCCCGAACTCGAGGCCGAGCTCCGGACCCCGGCGAAGACCATGGGCAGGATGACGCTCAAGAAGGTCCCGGGACGTGTGACGCTGCGTACCCCCGACGGCGAGGATCTGGTCACCGCGGGATCGGGCGACGAGGTCGTCGTCACCGGTCGTGTCGGTGAGCTGGTCCTGTTCGCGTTCGGTCGCTCACCCGTCGACGTCACGTTCGACGGCGCCGAGTCGGCGATCAAGGGCGTCCGGGAGAGCTCGCGGGGCCTGTAGGGCGGTCACAACTTCGACACGTACCCCGTTGTCCGTGTTGCCCGTGTGACTGATGTGATCGCTGCCCACTAGTCTGTCGGTATGGCTTCGAAGGCAAGCACGGGTACGCGCGCGTCCTCTTCGCGCGGCGCCGCCGGTTCTCCACGCGGGAGTTCGACGCGTGCCGGATCGGCGCGTGGTGGTTCGACGCGCGGGAGTTCGACAGCGAGCCGGCGCTCGACGAGCGGTGGGGCGAAGGGCGGGGGTTCGAAGAGCAACGGTTCGAAGAGCAGCGGTTCGACGGGCCGATCGAAGAGCGGGGCCTCGACGAGGTCGAGGGCCGGTGCGTCGCGCGGCAGCTCGCGGTCCGACCCACGTTCGGAGTCGGTGGATCTTCATCGTCGTTCCGTCGCCGCGGCCGGGGCGTCCGCGGTCGGCAAGGGCATCGGCGCCGGATGGTCGCTGTTCGCGCGTGGAGTCGGCAGTGCCGCCCGGGCGGGGTCGGGCGTCGGACGCGGACCGCGTACCGAAGTCGTCGGGGAGTTCGACGACATGGACGATGCCGACCTGGATCAGGACCTGTTCGACGACGACTCCGGGCCGGACGGGCGTGGCCGTCCCGGGGCCGGTGGTCACAGCCATCGGCGGGACGGCATTGCGCTCGGTCTGCTCGCCTTCGGACTGCTCGTCGGCGCCAGCGTCTGGTTCGGCGCGGCCGGTCCGGTGGGTGCGTTCATCGAGGCCCTCATCCGCGCGGTCATCGGCGCCGCGGCCGTGCTTGTCCCGATCGGTCTCCTCGCGCTCGCGATCATCTTGATGCGCCGCCCGGCCGCCCCGGAGCGTCGTGGACGCTACCTGGCCGGCGGGTTCCTGGTCGCTCTGCCGCTGCTCGGTCTGATGCACCTCATCGCCGGGGCACCGGTGGATCTCCCGGGCCGTTCCGAGGCGGCCGGGTTCGTCGGCTTCGCGGTCGGCACGCCGTTGACGGCGGGTGTCACCGCCTGGGTCTCCGTACCGATCCTGTTGCTGTGCATGGCTTTCGGTGTCCTCATCCTCAGCGGGCGGACCGTCCGCGAGGTCGTCGACGCGGCCGCCGGCTACCTCGGCCTCGGTATAGGGCACGACGACGCGCCCTGGGACGACGACGAATGGGATGCCGACGCGGAGAACTACGACAATCCCGACTTCGGCGATCCGACCGACGCCGACGCCGACGTCGACGCCGACCCGTGGGATTCCGGAGCGCTCGATTCGCGGTCCCGGCGCCGCCCGTATTCGTCGAACCCGTACGACAACTACCCGCCGGATTCGGCACCCGCGCGGACCGCGGGACGGACCTCCCGGCGCAAGCCCGCCGAGGTCGCCGACGTCACCCCGCTCGAGGAGGCCGTGACCGAAAATCTCGCGGACCCCGCCGAGAGTGTCGCCGAGCAGGTCACCGAGGTGATCGCGCCGAGCCCCCGCTCGCGTGCCACCCCCGCCCGACGGGCGGCCGCGCGGCCCGCGCCGCGTCCCGCGCCCGAACCGGAGCCCCAGCGCGAACCCGAGCCCGACGACGCGATCGCCGACGACGAGGCATTCGTCCCGTCCGACCCGACGGCGGACGGAGACTACCGGCTGCCGCCGCCCGATCTGCTCCTCGAGGGCGATCCGCCCAAGATGGGCAGCAGCGCCAACGACGACATGATCGACCGGATGACCGGCGTGCTCGAGCAGTTCAAGATCGACGCCGCGGTCACCGGATACACCCGCGGACCGACCGTCACGCGGTACGAGATCGAGCTCGGTCCCGGCGTCAAGGTCGAGAAGATCACCGCCCTGCAGCGCAACATCGCCTATGCCGCCGCGACCGACAACGTCCGCCTGCTCGCACCGATCCCCGGCAAGTCCGCGGTCGGTATCGAGGTCCCCAACTCCGACCGGGAGATGGTCCGGCTGGCCGACGTCCTGAACTCGCCGTCGACGCGGAAAGACAAGCACCCGTTGGTGATCGGGCTCGGCAAGGACATCGAGGGCGATTTCGTCAGCGCGAACCTGGCGAAGATGCCGCATCTTCTCGTCGCCGGTTCGACCGGCTCGGGCAAGTCGAGCTTCGTCAACTCGATGCTCGTGTCGCTCCTCAGCCGCGCGACCCCCGAGCAGGTGCGGATGATCCTCATCGACCCGAAGATGGTCGAACTCACCCCGTACGAGGGCATCCCGCACCTCATCACACCGATCATCACGCAACCCAAGAAGGCGGCCGCGGCCCTCGCATGGCTCGTCGAGGAGATGGAGCAGCGGTACCAGGACATGAAGGCGTCGCGGGTGCGACACATCGACGACTTCAACTCGAAGGTCCGGTCCGGTGACATCACCACACCGCTGGGCAGCGAACGCGTCTACAAGCCGTATCCGTACATCCTCGCGATCGTCGACGAGCTCGCCGACCTGATGATGACCGCACCCCGGGACGTCGAGGACGCGATCGTGCGCATCACGCAGAAGGCCCGCGCCGCCGGCATCCATCTGGTGCTCGCGACGCAGCGGCCGTCGGTCGACGTCGTCACCGGTCTGATCAAGACCAACGTGCCGTCGCGGCTGGCGTTCGCGACGTCGTCGTTGACCGACTCACGCGTCATCCTGGACCAGCCGGGCGCCGAGAAGCTGATCGGCATGGGCGACGGCCTCTTCCTGCCGATGGGTGCCAACAAGCCGATTCGCATGCAGGGTGCCTACATCACCGACGAGGAGATCGCGGCGGTCGTCGACTTCTCCAAGGAGCAGGCCGAGCCGGAGTACACCGAGGGTGTCACCGCGGCGAAGGCGGGCGACAAGAAGGACATCGACAGCGACATCGGCAACGACCTCGACGATCTCCTGCAGGCGATCGAACTGGTCGTGTCGAGCCAGTTCGGGTCGACGTCGATGCTGCAGCGCAAGCTGCGTGTCGGCTTCGCCAAAGCAGGCCGGTTGATGGACCTGATGGAGACCCGGGGAGTGGTCGGTCCGAGCGAGGGGTCAAAGGCGCGGGAGGTGCTCGTCAAGCCCGACGATCTCGCGGGTGTGATCGCCTCGATCACCGGCGGAGGCGACGAAACGGACACTTCCGACACCTGAGGCGGGCGTCTGACCAGGGGTTTCTGCGCGTCACCGGGAGTTTGTATAAGGTGACCAGAGATCCATGAGGGGAGTATCCCCAAAGCGGCGTTTCCGTCAATACGGTCACGGTCAGCGACGATGCCGATCATCGTCGCGGCCGGGGCCCGGAGCGTCGGCCCCCGTTCGGTGGGAGAGACCTCTGGCTCGTCAGCTCATGCTGCCTGCTGGAGGTTCTTGTAATGGATGTGTCGCTGTCCGTCTGGCTGATCACCTGTGCGGTGATCGTCGGACTGTTCGTGTTCGACTTCTTCACCCACGTGCGTGTGCCGCACGCCCCCTCGCTCAAAGAATCGGGCATCTGGTCGGCGGTGTACATCTCCATCGCCATCCTGTTCGGTCTGTTCGTCTGGTGGCAGTGGGGATCCACGTACGGCGGTGAGTACTTCGCCGGCTACGTCACCGAGAAGGCGCTCTCGGTGGACAACCTGTTCGTCTTCGTCATCATCATGGCGAAGTTCGCGGTGCCCAAGGAGTACCAGCAGAAGGTCCTGCTGCTCGGCATCCTGATGGCCCTGGTCATGCGCGGTATCTTCATCGCCGTCGGCGCGGCCGCGATCAATGCCTACAGCTGGGTGTTCTACCTGTTCGGCGCGTTCCTGATCTTCACCGCCGTCAAGCTGCTCCGCGAGAGCGACGACCCGGTCGAGCACGAGGAAGACCGCGAAACCCGCCTGGAGCGCTTCGTCAAGCGCTACCTGCGTACGCACGACAGCTACGACGGCGACAAGCTGTTCACCCGCGTGAACGGCAAGCGCCTCGCCACCCCGATGCTCATGGTCTTGATCGTCATCGGCTTCACGGACATCCTGTTCGCGCTCGACTCGATCCCGGCGATCTACGGCCTCACCTCCGAGCCCTACCTGGTCTTCACCGCCAACGCCTTTGCCCTGATGGGTCTGCGTCAGCTGTTCTTCCTCATCGGTGGGCTGCTCGATCGTCTGGTGTACCTGTCCATCGGCCTGTCGATCATCCTCGCGTTCATCGGCGTCAAGCTGGTGCTGCACGCCCTGCACGAGAACACCCTGTCGTTCATCAACGGCGGCGAGCATGTGGCCGTCCCCGAGATCTCGACCGGGTTGTCGTTGTCGGTGATCCTCGGCGTCCTGGTGATCACGACGGTGGCGAGCCTCATCAAGAGCCGCGGGGCGGCCAAGACGCCGCAGGTCGACTCCGCCGATGACTCGACCGATGCCCGGGCGCCGAAGTCGAAGGACGTCTGACCGCTCTGACCCCGGCGGGTGGACGTGGGATCAGGCCGGGAACGGCCCGAACACCTGCGTCCACTCGTCGATGCGGATGGCATCGACGGCCTGATGCGCCTGGAACGGGTCGTTCGCGAGGAACGCCTCGGCCGCCTCGAGGTCGGCTGCCCGGATGACGATGAGTGCGCCCGAGCCGTCGGGGTAGGGGCCGGCGATCAGCACGTTGCCGGCCGAGTGCTCCTCGGCGAGCCACTCGCGGTGCAGTGGCCGGTGCTGATCGCGCAGCGCGGCCTTGGCGGGGCGGTAGGTGTACTGCACGGCGAAGAACGGCATTGTCACTCCTGCTCGATGGTTGCCAGCATCCTGGTGTTGCCCAGGGTGTTGGGTTTGACATAGCTGAGGTCGAGGAACTCCGCGACGCCGGTGTCGTAGGACCGGCACATCTCCTCGAAGACCTCCCGCGTGACGGGAGTGCCCTGGATCTCGACGAAGCCGTGCCGCCCGAAGAAGGCCGTCTCGAAGGTCAGCACGAAGACACGGGAGAGCTGGAGCTCGCGCGCGACCGCCATGAGGCGGTCGACGAGGAGGTGCCCGATGCCCCGCCCGGCGTGCGCGCTGTCGACGGCGACGGTGCGGACCTCGCCGAGATCGGCCCAGAGCACGTGCAGCGCACCACAACCGACGACCACCCCGTCGACGTCGGCGACCCAGAACTCCTGGACGGACTCATAGAGCGTGACGAGATTCTTCTCCAGGAGGATCTTGCCGGCGTACTGATCGATCAGTTCCTTGATCCGCGGGACGTCGGAGGTGCGCGCACGACGGATGACGACGTGTTCGGCGGGGGACATGGGAAATCACCTTAGTCCTGTCCGCCGCGGGCGCTCGTCGGCGCGACGCGGACCGCGCCGTCGGCACCGACGCGTCCGCGCTGGGCCGACCTGTGCACCGCGTCCCCGGGGCCTGCCGATACCCTGATGGGCGTGTATATGAGAACCGCCCTGAACTGCGGCACGACGCCGCGATCGGGGGCGGGTTCATGACCGACCGGATCAGGCGGGCCGTCGACGAGAAGGGCATCGCCAATGTCGGCCGCGGGCCCGATCACATCACCGATCCGGTCGACCCGGTTCCGGTGGTCAACATCGCCAACGCGCTCACGGTGTTCCGGATCATCCTGGTCCCGGTGTTCCTCGTGGCGCTGTTCATGGATTCCGGCGAGTCGACGCTGTGGCGCGCGGTCGCGACGATCGTCTTCGGCGTCGCCGCGCTGACCGACCGCTACGACGGGATGATCGCCCGACAGCGTGGCCTGATCACCGACTTCGGGAAGCTGGCCGACCCGATCGCGGACAAGGCACTCATCGGCGGCGCGCTCGTCGGACTGTCGATGCTCGGCATCCTGCCGTGGTGGGTGACCGTGGTGATCGTGGCGCGCGAGTTGTGGGTGACCGCGCTGCGCTTCTGGGTGTTGCGGCACAAGGTGATCCCGGCCAGCCGGGGCGGCAAACTGAAGACCCTGCTGCAGGCGCTGGCCATCGGCCTCTATCTGCTCCCGCTGGGCGGCCCGTGGCAACTCGCCGCCGACATCCTCATGGGACTCGCGGTCGTGGTGACCATCTACACCGGGCTCGACTACACCTGGCAGGCGATCAAGGTCCGGTCCGACAGCGCTGATCGGCGACCCCGACCGTCTGAGCCGCCTCGACGTCCTGTGGGAGGAACCGGCGGCGGTCGCTGAGTTCGACTATCGTCGACCAGACGGTACTGCGAAGGCCCAGCGGTGTCGCGGGAACTCGTCGACGCCGCGGAGCGTTGGGTAGGGAAGCAGACGCGCCGCCGTGAGGTGGGCGCGGCGAGATGGTCAGTAGGGAGGAGACTCGATGGCGAAGCTCTTACGCGAGGCGCTCGGCGACAGCCTGCGTCGGGTCCGCACGCAGCAGGGCCGAACCTTGCGCGAGGTGTCCACCGGAGCGCGAGTGAGCCTGGGGTACCTCTCGGAAGTCGAGCGCGGCCAGAAGGAGGCGTCGAGCGAACTGCTCGCCGCGATCTGCGACGCTCTCGACGTGGAGATCGCCGACCTGCTCCTCGACGTCGGCAGTGCGATGCGTCCGGCGGGTGCCGAACCGGTCGTGGTCGGTGCCGAGCCGATGGGCGAGGCCACCGGGGTCGACGCGGTCGAGGCCGGACTCACCGCCACGAAGGTCGTCATCCCCGCTCCGGCCGGCAGGCGCGACGCCACGGCTCTCGCTGCTGCCTGACCCCCGACCCGTCCGAAGGACGCCGGTTGCACCATCCGAACGACGACACCGATTCAACGGGGACTCACAGACGCTAGATTGGTCACCAGAGTTCTCAGACCCCGGAATGGAGTACGACGAGCATGGCGAACCCGTTCGTGAAGTTGTGGCGCTACCTCTCAGCACTCGGCAACGCGAAGATCGACGAGCACGCTGACCCGAAGGTGCAGATCCAGCAGGCGATCGAGGACGCCCAGCGTCAGCATCAGGCGTTGTCGCAGCAGGCGGCATCGGTGATCGGCAACCAGCGCCAGCTCGAGATGAAGCTGAACCGGCAGCTCGAGGACATCGAACGGTTGCAGGCCAACACGCGGCAGGCACTGACCCTTGCCGACCAGGCCGCCGCCGCGGGCGACACCCAGAAGGCGACCGAGTACACCAACGCCGCCGAGGCGTTCGCGGCCCAGCTGGTGACCGCCGAGCAGAGCGTGGAAGACCTCAAGTCGCTGCACGATCAGTCGCTGCAGGCCGCGGATCAGGCCAAGAAGGCCGTCGAGCGCAACGCGATGATCCTGCAGCAGAAGCTTTCCGAGCGTTCGAAGCTGCTCAGCCAGCTCGAGCAGGCGAAGATGCAGGAGCAGGTCTCGGCCTCGCTCAACCAGATGAGCGAACTGTCGGTGCCCGGCAACACGCCGAGCCTCGATCAGGTTCGCGACAAGATCGAGCGGCGTTACGCGAACGCGCTCGGCTCGGCCGAACTCGCCAAGAACTCCGTTCAGGGCCGCATGCAGGAGGTCGAGCAGGCCGGCGTCCAGATGGCCGGGCACTCCCGCCTCGAACAGATCCGCGCCAGCATGCGCGGTGACGCGCTGCCCTCCGCCGGTGCCACCGCACCCGGCCTGCAGAAGCCCGCGACCCAGGCCGCGCCGCCGACCACCGAACCTCCCCAGCAGAACTGACGCATCCCGGACGCGCGCACGGTGAACCCGTGCGCGTCGCGATAGTCGCCGGTTCCGATGCCGGGCACGCATTCCCGGCCTTCGCACTGGCCGAACGGTTCCGCGCGGCCGGCGATGCGCCGACCGTGTTCACCTCCCTCGGATGGGCGGATGCCGCGCGACGCCGGGGCATCGACATCGCCGATCTCCCCGGATTACGTGCGGAGGACTCCGACGACGACACCGACGCGGGCGCCAAGCTGAGCGTCCGCGCCGCGCGCATGGCCCGGCAACTGGTCGAGCCACTGCGTGCGACAGGAACCGAGGTCGTCATCTCCGACGTCATCACGGTCGGCGGCGGCTGGGCGGCCCAGCTGTGTGGCCTGCCGTGGATCGAGCTGTCGCCGCACCCGCTGTACCGACCGTCCCGGGGGCTCCCGCCGATCGGTTCCGGACTCGAACCGGGCCGCGGCGTCGGCGGTCGGCTGCGGGACACGCTGATGCGGGCCGCCACCGCATCCTCGATCCGGCAGGGCGAACGGCAGCGCCGGATCGCCCGGCGTTCCATCGGACTGGGCGACCTCGACGCGGAACCGTCGGCGCGTCTGATCGCCACCCTGCCCGGGCTCGAGGTGTCGCGTCCGGATTGGCCGGCGGACGCCCATCTCATCGGCCCGCTGGTGTGGGAGCCGACCGACGAGCTCTTCTCCGTACCACCCGGCGACAGCCGTCTCGTCGTCGTCGCACCGTCGACCGCGCACACCGGTGCCGCCGACATGCTCGGCGTGGCGCTCGACGCGCTGTCGCCGGGGTCGCTGGGCCGGACGGTTCGGGTGGTGGTCTCCGGGCTGCGGAGCCCGGCCGACGCCGATCTCGCGCGGTTCGACGGTGAGCTGATCACCGCCGGGCCGGGCAGGCAGGACGAGGTGCTCACGCACGCGGATGTGCTGATCTGCGGCTCCGGGCACGGGATCCTCGCCAAGGCGATGCTGGCCTCGGTGCCGGTCGTGGCAGTGCCCGGCGGGGGAGATCAGTGGGAGCTCGCCACTCGCATCCGACGTGCCGGCGCGGGCCGGGTGGTGCGCCCGGTCACCACGGCCGCCGTCGCCGAGGCCGTGCGCGCTGTGCTCGACGATCCGGCGCATGCACGTGCGGCGGGTGTGATCGGGGAGTCGGTGACCGACGTCGTCGACCCGGTGGCGGTCGCGCGCCGCGTCGTGGGGTCGTCACCTAGGCTGGACCCGTGCGTCTGACCGAGTTCACCGAGCTGATGACCGCCGAATTCGGTGTGCCCTCAGCGGATTCGATCCTGTCCGATCACATCCTGATCGATGTCGGCGGACGCACCGGCGCCCAGGCGATCGACGACGGGGTCGACCCGCGCGACGTCTGGATCGCGATCTGCCGCGACTTCGACGTGCCGCGCCATCGCTGGTGACACGCCCCGCGTGTCACACTTGCCATCGAACAGGTGTTCGTCCATTCTGGTGGCCAGAGGTGAACATCAGACGGAACCGCACGGGCCGCGTCTGCGTCTGAAGAGTTGTCGGACCCACCGGCTACCTTCATCCCATGAACGCCCGGACCGCACAGACCGCCCGCCGGAAATCCGGCTCACAACCGAGGAGAACTCCCATGGCACCTGCGCCCCAAGACCGCGAGAAGGCTCTCGACCTCGCCCTCGCGCAGATCGACAAGAATTTCGGCAAGGGCTCGGTGATGCGGCTCGGCGAGGAGACCCGTCAGCCGATCGAGATCATCCCCACCGGATCGATCGCCCTCGACGTCGCCCTCGGTATCGGCGGGCTGCCCCGCGGCCGCGTCGTGGAGATCTACGGTCCGGAGTCCTCGGGTAAGACGACCGTCGCCCTGCACGCGGTGGCCAATGCTCAGGCGCAGGGCGGCATCGCCGCGTTCATCGACGCCGAGCACGCACTCGATCCCGACTACGCCGCCAAGCTCGGCGTCGACACCGACGCGCTCCTGGTGTCCCAGCCCGACACCGGTGAGCAGGCGCTCGAGATCGCGGACATGCTGATCCGGTCCGGCGCGCTCGACATCCTGGTCATCGACTCGGTGGCCGCGCTGGTCCCGAAGGCCGAGATCGAGGGCGAGATGGGCGACAGCCACGTCGGTCTGCAGGCCCGTCTGATGAGCCAGGCGCTGCGCAAGATGACCTCCGCGCTGAGCCAGTCGAAGACCACCGCGATCTTCATCAACCAGCTGCGCGAGAAGATCGGCGTCATGTTCGGTTCGCCCGAGACCACCACGGGCGGTAAGGCATTGAAGTTCTACTCCTCGGTGCGCCTCGATGTCCGTCGGATCGAGACCCTGAAGGACGGAACCGAGGCGGTCGGAAACCGCACGCGCGTCAAGGTCGTCAAGAACAAGGTCGCGCCGCCGTTCAAGCAGGCCGAGTTCGACATCCTCTACGGCCAGGGCATCAGCAAGGAGGGTTCGCTGATCGACATGGGCGTCGCGGAGGGCTTCATCCGCAAGTCCGGCTCGTGGTTCACCTACGAGGGCGATCAGCTCGGCCAGGGCAAGGAGAACGCCCGTAAGTTCCTGCTCGAGAACATCGACATCCGCGACGAGATCGAGAAGAAGATCAAAGAGAAGCTGGGCATCGGTGCCACAGTCGACGCCGATGACATCGCCCCGGCCCCGGTGGAGTTCTGAGGCAGGTCTTGAGCGAGGCATCGGACCCCGAGCAGACGCGCAGGCGTCGGGACAGCGATCCCGACCGCAAGGGCCCCAGCGCATGGGACTCGGCACTGCGGCTGCTCGGGGTCCGTGCGCGTTCACGCACAGAGATGCGGGAACGGTTGATGCGCAAGGGTTTCGAGGCCGATGTCGTCGATGAGGTGATGGCCCGCCTCGAGCGGCACAACCTGCTCGACGACGAGGAGTTCGCCTCCGAGTGGGTGCGGTCCCGTCACCTCAACTCCGGCAAGGGACGTCTGGCGTTACGGCACGAGCTGCGCACCAAGGGCGTCGACGAATCGATCATCTCCGAGGCGCTCGCCGACATCGACCCCGACGATGAACGGACCATCGCGTCCGGGCTGGTGGCCCGCAAACTCACGCCCTCGGTCGTCGACCGCATCGGTGATGATCGCGCCGAACGCGACAAGGCCATGCGCCGGCTCGTCGGGATGCTGGTGCGGCGCGGCTACTCCCAGTCCCTCGCCTTCGAGGTCGTCGGGGAGGCGCTCAGCGCGCTACGCAGCGGCTGAGCGCCTCGGGTCACCTACCGGTCGGCAGGTTCTCCGACGCGGCGAGTTCCGTCGCCTCCGGGTCCGCGGTCGGTCCGGACGATCGGCGCCCCTGCCGAAGCCGCCGTTCGAGAGCGGTGGCGAAGGTCGAGAGCCCGAAGTTGATCAGGATCATGATGATGGCGACGACGATCAGCGCGGGGATGTAGTTGCCGTAGCGCGAAGCCGAGAGCAGGCCGCTGCGCACCACCTCGGAGTACCCGATGATGTAGCCCAGTGCGCTGTCCTTCAACGCCACGACCATCTGCGAGATCAGGGCGGGCATCATCGCGGTGATCGCCTGCGGCAGAAGGACGATACGCATCATCTGGCTCTTGCGCAGACCCAGCGCCATCGACGCCTCGGTCTGTCCCTTGGGCAGCGAGTTGATACCCGACCGCAGGATCTCGGCCATGACCGACCCGTTGTACAGGGTGAGGCCGGTGACCACGGCCGCGAACGCCAGTGCCGACGACGGGAAGATGCCGTAGATGGCGAACAGGAACCAGGTGAACACCATCAGGATCAGCACCGGGATGGCGCGGAAGACCTCGACGAACAACCCCGCGAGGGTCCGCACCCACAGATGGTCGGAGAGCCGGCCGATGCCGAGGACGGCACCGAGCAGCAGCGACAGCACGATGGACACCGCTGCGGCCGCGAGGGTTCGCCACAGTCCCGGCAGGATGTAACCGGTCCAGGTGCTCCATGTGACGAACGGCGACCACTTCTCCGCGGTGAACTGTTCGTTGGCGGCGAGGACGGCGATCACATAGATCGCGATCGCGGCCAGGATCGCGAGAAAGCCGATGGCCAGCAGGCGATTCCGAGCCCGGGCGCGTGGCCCCGGGACGTCGTAGAGGACGCTCGAGTCGGCGCTCATCGTTTCACCGCCAGTCGCTTGGCGAGGTAGCCGAAGACGGCACCCTCGCTGAGTGTGATGATCATGAATCCGACCGCGATGACGCCGAAGATGACGAACAGCTGATCGGAGTAGGTCTCGATCTCGGTCTTCATCAGCGCCGCCGCCTCGGCGACGCCGATCACCGACGCGACCGTGGTGTTCTTGGTGAGCGCGATCAGGACGCTGCCCAGCGGGCCGATCACCGACCGGATTGCCTGCGGCAGCACGATGATCCCGAAGACCTGGGTGAATGAAAGACCCAGAGACCGAGCGGCTTCGGCCTGGCCGAGCGGGACCGTGTTGAAGCCCGACCGCAATGTCTCACAGACGAACGTCGACGTGTACAGGACGAACGCCAACACGGCGAGCCAGAAGTTGTTCGACTCGATCGTCGGCGCGAACGTGAGTCCCAGGTTCTGGTACAGGCCGATCGCACAGAACAACACCACCAGTGTCAGCGGTGTGTTGCGGACGATGTTCACATAGACCTCGGCGAACCCGCGCATCACCGGCACGGGGGAGACCCGCATGGCCGCGAGGATCGTGCCCCACACCAGCGAGCCGATCGCCGAGTAGAAGGTCAGCTGGATGGTCACCCAGAAGGCGGGCCACAGCTCTGGACCCATGCTCTCCCACAGAGAGACGTCATTCATCGGTTGCTCCGTCGTTCACTGGAGCCCGGGCGGGCACGGTGTGGAGGGCGAGTCGAGGAAGTCGAGGTCGCCGGGGTCGGGCAGGTACGGGAACTTCGAGTCCGGTCGGTCCGCGCGGGCGATGATCTCGTCCACGTACGGGTTGCCGAGTGCCTTGCGCAGCGCGGCGTTCCACGCGGACTCGCCGTCGACCGCAGGCGCGAGCATGGCGTCGAGCGCCTTGTTCACGGCCTCCTGGGACGCGGTGTCGTCCAGGGCGAGCCCCACGCCGTAGCGCTCGGTCGAGAACGGGCTGCCCGCGGTCTTCAGGGCATCCTTGACGCAGGCGTCCTTGAGGTAGGTCATCTCGACGAGCTTGAACTCGCCCTCCCAGAAGTTGGAGTAACCGGCCAGGATCGCCTCATCGGTGGTCACCGCGTCGACCTTGTCGCGGCGCAGCGCCTCGACGCACGCCGAATAGGAGTCGTACTCCTGCAACTGGACCGCGGGCAGCTGTGCCTTCACGTTCTGCGCCGGCGTCGAGCCGGTCACCGAACAGAGCTTCTTGCCCTTGTCGAGGTCGGCGAGCTGGTCGATCGAGGTGTCGTCGGCGCGCACCATCAGACCCTGGTAGGTGACGAGATACGGGCCGCCGAAGGACACCTTCTTCGAGCGGGCGGCGTTGATCGAGTACGTCGCCGCGATCAGGTCGACCTCGCCGTTGTCGATCATCGCCTCGCGTCGTGCCGACGGCGTCTCGCGCCAGGTGACCTCCGGATGGGGGACACCGAGGTCGTCGGCGATGTGGTTGACGACATACCGCGACACCGAGGCGTCGAATCCCTCGACGTTGCCGTCCGGTTCGTACAGACCGAGACCCGGCTGATCGAACTTCACGCCCAGCACGACCGAGCCCTCGCGGATGGAGTCGAGCAGGTTGCGGGGTTCGGTGCTGCCACACGCCGACAGCACGGTGGCGAGCAGCGCGCCGACTGCCAGGATCAACCCGGCCGTGCGTACCTGTCTCATGTCAGTGCCCCAGGATCTTGCCGAGGAAGTCCCGGGCGCGATCGGTCGAGGGATTGCTGAAGAAGGTCTCCGGGTCGGAGTCCTCGATGATCGCCCCGTCGGCCATGAAGATGATGCGGTCGGCGGCCTTGCGCGCGAAGCCCATCTCGTGGGTCACCACCACCATCGTCATGCCCTCTTTCGCGAGGGACACCATCACGTCGAGCACCTCGTTGACCATCTCCGGGTCGAGCGCGGAGGTCGGCTCGTCGAACAGCATGATCTTGGGGTCCATCGCCAGCGAGCGGGCGATCGCCACCCGCTGCTGCTGGCCGCCGGAGAGCTGGGCGGGGTACTTGTCCTTCTGACTGGCGATGCCGACCCGCTCGAGCAGTTCGAGCGCGCGCTTGCCGGCCTCGTCCTTGCTCTTCTTGCGCACCTTGATCGGTGCGAGGGTGACGTTGTCGAGAATCGTCTTGTGCGAGAAGAGATTGAAGGACTGGAAGACCATGCCGACATCGGCACGGAGCCGGGCGAGATCCTTGCCCTCGGCGGGTAGGACCTGACCCTCGACGAGGATCTCACCGCCGTCGATCGGCTCGAGGCGGTTGATCGTGCGGCAGAGGGTGGACTTGCCCGACCCGGAGGGTCCGAGGACCACCACGACCTGACCGGCGGGGACCTCGAGATCGATGTCCTTGAGGACGTGCAACGACCCGAAGTGCTTCTGCACCCCGCGCATCGCGATCATCGGCTCGGACCCAGGGTCCGCGGACTTCCTCGGCGAAATGGTCATTGCCGAACCCTATCCGCCGACCTGCGTACGGGTGTCCTGTGGGAGTCGATTTGCCTGCGCCCCGTACCCTCGTAAGGGTGAGTATCGAGTTGTCGGATCGGCCTGAGCAGGCAGCACCCGCCGCGCGTAGCTATCAGGTTCGCACCTACGGCTGCCAGATGAACGTCCACGATTCCGAGCGGATCGCCGGTCTCCTCGAGGACGCGGGGTATGTGCGCGCCGCCGAGGACGACGCCGCCGATCTCGTCGTCTTCAACACCTGCGCGATCCGCGAGAACGCCGACAACAAGCTGTACGGCAACCTGTCTCATCTCGCGCCGGTCAAGTCGGACCGGCCAGGCATGCAGATCGCCGTCGGTGGATGCCTCGCCCAGAAGGACAAGGACACCGTGCTGTCGCGGGCGCCGTGGGTCGACGTCGTGTTCGGCACGTACAACATCGGATCGCTGCCCGCGCTGCTCGATCGTGCCCGCCACAACGACGCCGCCCAGGTCGAGATCCTCGATGCGCTCGAGCGGTTCCCGTCGACCCTTCCGGCCAAGCGGGACTCCGCCTACTCGGGCTGGGTGTCGGTGTCGGTCGGGTGCAACAACACCTGCACGTTCTGCATCGTGCCGTCGCTGCGTGGCAAGGAGGTCGACCGCCGGCCGGGTGAGGTGCTCGCCGAGGTACAGGCCCTCGTCGACCAGGGCGTCGTCGAGGTGACCCTGCTCGGCCAGAACGTGAACGCCTACGGCATGTCCTTCGCCGACCCCGACCAGCCCCGCAATCGCGGTGCCTTCGCCGAGCTGCTGCGCGCCTGCGGTGACATCGAGGGGCTCGAACGCGTCCGGTTCACCTCCCCACATCCCGCCGAGTTCACCGACGATGTGATCGAGGCGATGGCGCAGACGCCGAACGTGTGTCCGCAACTGCACATGCCGCTGCAGTCCGGGTCGGATCGGATCCTGCGCGCCATGCGCCGCAGCTATCGGCAGTCCAAGTTCCTGGGCATCCTCGACAAGGTCCGCGAGGCCATGCCGCATGCGGCGATCACGACCGACATCATCGTCGGATTCCCCGGCGAGACCGAGGAGGACTTCCAGGCCACCCTCGACGTCGTCGAGCGGGCCCGCTTCTCGAGTGCGTTCACCTTCCAGTACTCGCCCCGCCCCGGCACCCCCGCCGCGACGATGGCCGACCAGGTGCCGCCCGACGTGGTCGCCGACCGCTACCGCAGACTCATCGCGTTGCAGGAGCGGATCTGCCTGGCGGAGAACGAGGCACTGGTCGGGACCGAGGTGGAGTTGCTCGTCGTCGCCGACGAGGGGCGCAAGTCGGCGAAGACACAACGCATGACCGGCAGGGCCCGCGACGGCCGGCTGGTGCACTTCGCACCCGGCACGGCGTCGGGCATCCGCCCCGGCGACATCGTGCACACGCAACTCACCGCGGCCGCGCCGCACCATCTGATCGCCGATTCAGGCGTCCTCGCGCATCGCCGGACCCGCGCCGGCGACGCGCACGAACAGAGCCGCACCCCCACCACCGCGCCCGTCGGCGTCGGGCTCGGACTGCCGGGGGTCGGTGCCCCCGCTCCGGTGCCGGCCGACGCCGGTTGCGGCAGTGCCTGTGGCAGCTGACCATCATTTCGAAGTGAGGCGATGACCATGTCCGACCCCGAGAAGAAGCCCGAGCCCGAGAACATCTCCGGCCCCGAGAACAAGGCCGACACCGAGAAGTCGACGTTCGCGGAGTACGAGAGCGACCTGCGCAAGGCCGAACGCCGGGTGGCCGGCGAGATCGATCCGGGAGCACGGGCGGTCGTCGTCGCCGTGGCCGTCGTCCTCGCCATGGTGTCGATGGTGTTGCCGCACACCGGATCGGTCACCGGCCTCGACGTCCTCACCTTCACGCCCGAGGCGGCCGCCGAGCGCGTCACGATCGTGTCGAGGATCTTCGTCTACCTGGTGACGATCTTCGGAATCGTCGTCTCGATGCTCGCGCTGCTGACCCGGCGCTGGTTCCTGGCCTGGATCGCCCTGTGCGGGTGCGCCATCGCGTGCGTCGCCGGGATGCTGGCGTGGTGGTCGCGCAACACCCCGGGCGTCGGCGGCATCGAGCCGCCGTCGGGCGTCGGCATCGGCCTCGTGCTGGGCTGGATCGCGGTCTTCGTGCTCACGTTCCATTGGTCGCGCGTGGTGTGGGCCCGGAGCTCCTACCAGCTCGCGCTCGAGGACGAACGGCGTCGCCAGGCCGCCGAGCAGGAGGCCTACGCCGCGGCGCTCTACCACAAGAAGCCACACCAGCCCTGACCCGGCGAACGCCGGTCCGGCTCAGCGGTCGGTGACGGCGTTCTCCGCGGCGTCGGCCCACTCGCGCCACTGCGCCGCCTGGTCGCGTAGCTTCGCGGCGTCGCGGTCCTTGCCGCGTTCGGCGGCCTTGCGTGCCTGGTCCTCGAGCTGAGCGGCGCGGTCGGCGAACTGCGCCGCACGCGCCAGCGCCTCGGGATCGGTGCGCTGCCACTGCGCGTCCTCGGCGTCGCGGATGCGCTTCTCCAGCGCCCGCGCACGGGCCTCGAGGCTGTGCATCTGGTCACGCGGGACCTTGCCGAGTTCGTCCCACTGGTCGCGGAACGACCGGAACTCGCGCCGGGCGGCGTCGAGGTCGGCAGCCGGGTCGATCGCCTTCTCGGCGGCGTCGAGCAGCGCGATCTTGGCGGTCGCATTCGCGCTGAACTCCGCGTCGCGTTCCGACGACGCCGCGTTGCGAGCTCCGAAGAACACGTCCTGGGCGGCCTTGAACCGCTGCCACAGTGCCTCGTCGGTGTCGCGCGGTGCGCGGCCGGAGGCCTTCCACTCGGCGAGCAGTTCCCGGAACTTCGCCGAGGTCGGACCCCAGTCGGTCGAGCCGGACAGCTCCTCGGCTCGCGCGATCAGCGCCTCCTTGCGTTCCTTCGCACCGGCGCGCTCCCGATCGAGTTCGGCGAAATGCGCACCGCGCCGGCGGTTGAAGGCGTCGCGCGCCTTCGCATAGCGCTTCCACAGCGCGTCGTCGGTCTTGCGGTCGACGCCCTTGATCGACTTCCACTCGTCGAGGATCTCGCGCAGTCGGTCGCCGGCACTCTTCCAGTTGGTCGCGTCGGCGCCGATCTGTTCGGCCTCGGTGGCGAGGACTTCCTTGCGGGCGACGGCATCGGCCCGGGTCTTCTCGCGTTCGGCGCGGATCGTCTCGGCCACCTCATCGGCGCTGCCGACGATGGCCTCGAGCCGGCGCTGCAGCGCGGCGACGTCACCGATGACGTGCGCATTGGGCAGCTCGTCGAGCAGGTGCTTGGCGGCGCCCTGCGCCTTGCGCGGGTCGCCCGACCGTGCGGTGAGCCGTTCCTCGAGGATTTCGACCTCGGTGGCGAGATCGTCGAACCGGCGTCCGAAGTGCGCGAGTCCCTCTTCGACCGTGCCGGCCTGCCACGAACCGATCTCACGTTCCCCGTCGTCGGTCTTCAGCCACACGACACCCGATTCGTCGATCCGGCCGAAGCGGTGCGGATCGGCGGTGACGAGGTGCGTGACGACCGGCTCCGACGCGACGCCCGGTCGCGGACCGGGTTTGGGGCGCGGACCGGGTTTCGGTGAGGGCGGCGGTGCGCTCTGGCTTGTCGGCTGGCTTGCCGACGTTGCCTCCGTATCGGGTGACGTTCCGGTCGGGGCTGACGATTCGGTCGCGGGTGCCGATTCGGTCGGGTTGGTCATCTGCACGTGTCCTGCCGCTCTGTGGTGCCGCGCGTCACGGCTGCCGGTCGCTGGAGTCGATCCTCGCTGGGCATCCGATGCCCCGCGATCGCCGACGAGTACCGTTCCATTCAAGCAGTTCAGGCCCGTCGATGTGGCGTCCGTGCCGAGTTTGTGGGTCGCGGAGCGAGCGGGCCGAAAGTTCCGGCGCCGGGAGCGGAGCGAGCGGGCCGAATGTCACGGCGCCGGGAGCGGAGCGAGCGGGCCGAATGTCACGGCGCCGGGAGCGGAGCGAGCGGGCCGAGTGTTCTCGACTAGCGTCGTGGTGTGCTTGTGGCCGTCGTCTTCGTTCCGAGTGCTCCGCTGCTCGTTCCCGAATTGGCCGGTCCGGCCGCGTCCGACACCGAACCGGTGCGTCGGGCCGTGCTCGACGCGGTCGCAGGCGTGGGCGAGCTCGGTGTCGACCGATGGGTGGCTCTGGGGACCGCCGACGAGGCGACCCCCGGCAGCGTCGGCGAGCCGGTGCGGGGGACCTTTGCGCGTTTCGGTGTCGACGTCCCCGTCATCACGGACACCGAAGCCCCGACGGATACTGCGGCCACAACGGAAACGGCGGTCGACGGCGCGACGCGCCGGATGAGCCTGTCGGTCCTCATCGCCGGCTGGGTCGCCCAGCGGATGTCACTCGGCCCGCTGCGCGTGTGCAGCGTCGGGTCGACGACGCCACCCGCGGACTGCGTGGCGCTGGGTACGGAACTGTCCGCGCGCCTCGACGACGACACCGAGCGGGTCGGGGTCCTCGTGGTGGGTGACGGATCGACCGCGCTGACGGACAAGGCCCCCGGCGGGGGTCGTCGGGAATCCGCCGTGGAGCTGAACGACGCGGTCGTCGTCGCGCTCGCTTCGGCGGACACGACTGCGCTGGCGGCGCTCGATCCGCAGGAGTGCGATGCCGAGGGCGTCGGTGGCCGGGTCGCGTGGCAGGTGGCGGCCGGGCTCGTCGGTGACCGGCCGGTCCGGGCGGAACTCGACTTCGCCGACGCGCCCTTCGGGGTCGGGTACGTGGTCGCGAGGTGGACCGTCGAGAACGGCAAGCGCCGGTGAGTACGCCGCCCGTGCCCATCGCGGTCGTCGGCCCCACGGCCGGTGGCAAGTCCGACCTGGCCCTCGACCTGGCCGAACGGCTCGGCGGGGAGATCGTCAACATCGACGCCATGCAGCAGTACCGCGGTATGGACGTCGGGACCGCCAAGCTCCCGCCCGGTGAGCGCCGCGGCATCCCGCACCATCAGCTCGATGTGCTCGACGTGACCGAGGTGGCGACCGTCGCGCGCTATCAGGAGGCCGCACGCGCCGACGTCGACCGGTTGCGCGCCGCGGGGCGGGTTCCGGTGATCGTCGGCGGATCGATGATGTACGTCCAGGGACTCCTCGACGACTGGCAGTTCCCGGCGACCGACCCCGAGGTCCGCCGACGCTACGAGGACATGCTCGACGAGCGGGGAGTGGGCGCGATGCACCGGTTGCTCGCCTCGGTCGACCCGGCCGCTGCGGCGACCATCCTCGACACCGACGCTCGCCGTATCGTGCGGGCGCTCGAGGTGGTCGAGTTGACCGGTGCGCCCTTCGCCGCGTCACAGCCCGTGATCGGCGAGCCGCGCTGGGGCACGATCATCCTCGCCCTCGACCGGGACACCGAGGAACTCGACGACCGGATCCGGCGGCGCACTCGGGCGATGTTCGAGCAGGGCCTCGTCGACGAGGTGGAGGAGCTCTGTTCCCGCGGTCTGCGGCAGGGACGCACCGCGTCCCAGGCCATCGGCTACAAGCAGGTGCTCGCGGCCCTCGACGGCGAGTACGACCTCGCGCAGGCCGAGGAACTGACGTTCATCGGCACCCGGCGGTATGTCCGTCGGCAGAGGTCGTGGTTCCGGCGCGATCATCGGGCCGTGTGGCTCGACGCCGCCGCACCCGACCTCCTCGACCGAGCGCTGCGTGTCGTCGACCCCGATGCCCCGTAGGCTGTTCAGCGTGACTTCCGCCCCGCAGAGCAGTGCGCGCGACGGCCTGCCTTTCGTCAAGGGCCATGGCACCCAGAACGATTTCGTGATCCTCGCCGACCCCGACGCCGCTCTCGCGCTCGACGCCGAGATGGTGGCCGCGCTGTGTGACCGGCAACGAGGGATCGGGGCCGACGGATTGCTGCGCGTCGCACGCTCGGATGCCCTGCTCGCCGCCGGCGTCCTCGACGCCCTGCCCGACGGGGTGTCGGCCGACGACTGGTTCATGGACTACCGCAACGGCGACGGCTCGGTGGCCGAGATGTGCGGCAACGGGGTACGCGTGTTCGCGCACTTCCTGCGAGCATCGGGACTCGTCGACACCGACACGTTCCCCGTCGGTTCCCGCGCGGGCGCCCGGGGAGTCACCATCCATTCGTTCGACGCGGTGCACGCCGAGGTCACGGTCGAGATGGGCGTGGCACGCCTGGACGGATCGTCGGTGGTCCGCATCGGCGACGACATCTATCCCGGCGCGATGGTCGACGTGGGCAACCCCCACCTGGCATGTGTCGTCGCGGACATGACCCCGGCCGACCTCGAGGCGGTCGACTTCGGCGCCGGCGTCACCATCGAGGCCGACGACTTCCCCCACGGCGCGAACGTCGAATTGCTGACCCCGCCCGTCGAGGGCCCCGATGGGGGTCTGAGCGCGCGGATGCGGGTCTTCGAGCGGGGCGTCGGCGAGACGCGCAGCTGTGGGACCGGGCTGGTCGCGGCGGCGCGGGCGGCGCTCGACGCCCGTGGCGCCGATGCGGGGGAACTGCGCATCGGCATCCCCGGCGGTGAGGTCACCGTGACGATCCGTCCCGACGGATCGACCCTGCGCGGACCGTCGATGCTCGTCGCCGACGGGGTGCTGCGGCCCGGCTGGGCGCGCTGAGCACGATATTCGCGTGCTCGTATCCGGGCGGACATGAGACCATGGACCGCGTATGACCGAATCACGAGAAGACATCATGACCGCAGCCGATCTCGGTGTCCGGGACACCGCGGATCCGACCGGTGCGGGTCCGACCGGTGCGGACCCGACCACCGGTGAACTCCAACTGTCCGAGCGCGCGTCTCTGCAACGCGTCGCGGGACTCTCCACCGAACTCACCGACGTCACCGAGGTCGAGTACCGGCAGCTCCGGCTGGAGCGGGTGGTCCTGGTCGGCGTGTGGACCGAGGGCAGCGCGGCTGCGGCGAAGGCCAACATGGCCGAGCTGGCCGCGCTCGCCGAAACAGCCGGCTCGCAGATCCTCGACGCGGTGATCCAGCGTCGGTCCAAACCCGATCCCGCCACCTACATCGGCAGTGGCAAGGCCGAGGAACTCCGCGAGATCGTCCTCGCGACCGGTGCCGACACCGTCGTCTGCGACGGTGAACTCACCCCCGCCCAGCTGAACGCGCTGGAGAAGGTGGTGAAGGTGAAGGTCATCGACCGCACCGCACTGATCCTCGACATCTTCGCCCAGCACGCGACCTCGCGGGAGGGCAAGGCGCAGGTCTCTCTCGCCCAGATGGAGTACATGCTCCCGCGGCTGCGCGGCTGGGGTGAATCGATGTCCCGGCAGGCCGGTGGCCGAGCGGGAAGCAACGGCGGTGTGGGCCTTCGCGGTCCCGGTGAGACCAAGATCGAGACCGATCGTCGCCGGATCCGGGAGCGGATGGCCAAACTGCGCCGCGAGATCCGCGGCATGAAGAAGGCCCGGACGACGAAACGTGCTGCGCGCAAGAGTGGTTCGATCCCGACGATCACCGTCGCCGGGTACACCAACGCCGGCAAGTCCAGTCTGGTCAACGCGATGACCGGTGCCGGGGTCCTCGTGCAGGACGCGTTGTTCGCGACCCTGGATCCCACCACGAGGCGCGCCACCCTCGACGACGGCCGCGCCGTCGTCTTCACCGACACCGTCGGGTTCGTCCGACATCTGCCCACGCAGCTCGTCGAGGCCTTCCGTTCGACCCTCGAGGAGGTCGTCGACGCCGACCTGCTGCTCCATGTCGTCGACGGCGCAGATGCCTTCCCGATGGCACAGATCTCGGCCGTCCGTCAGGTCATCAACGACATCGTCGCCGAGGAGGGCGTCACCGCGCCGCCGGAGTTGCTCGTCATCAACAAGATCGACGCCATCGACGGCAACCGCCTCACCGAGTTGCGCGGGGCGCTCGGCTCGGATGCGGTGTTCATCTCGGCCCGCACCGGTGAGGGACTGCCCGAACTCTTCGGGCGGGTACGCGAATTCGTCGGGCGCGAGGACGTGGAGATGACCATCGAGGTGCCGTTCGACCGCGGCGACGTCGTCTCTCGCGTCCACAGCGAGGGCGAGGTCATCTCCTCCGAGCACACCGAGGCCGGCACGACGATGAAGGTCCGCGTCCCGGCCGCATTCGCGGGCGAGATCGCGGACCTCCGGGTCTGAGGGCCCCGCCGTCCGGGTCTAGTCCGCGTCGAGGTCCTTCTCGACGAGGGTGACGATGGCGTCGAGCGTGGCCTGATCGTCGGCCGTCACGACGACCCGGGTGCCCTTCTCGGCTCCCAGCGTCATGATCATCAGCGCCGACCCCGCGTCGACCGGGTCGCCGCCCTCGAGGCCCAGCGTCACCGGGTTCCCGGCTTCGGCGACCGCCTCGGCGATGATCGTGGCGGGGCGGGCGTGGAGGCCGACGGCGGAGCCGACGGTGGCGGTGGTGCTGGGCATGGGAACTCCTTCGGGTGGGTTGGGGTGTCGCGTGCGGTGGGTTGTGGTGCGATCCGGTGCCGGGGTCCGACCCGGATGTCGCGGGGTCGTGTGAACGTGTCGTCGTGGCGTCAGGCGGCGACCGCCTCGAGTTCGTCGAAGGCGACGGCGTCGCGACTGCGGTGGACCTGCTTGGCCGCGATCACCAAGACGGCGGACAGGACGGTACCGGCGACGAGCGCGACGAGGAACAACACCCAGTTGTTCATCGCGAAGAAGACGAAGATGCCGCCGTGCGGGGCGCGGAGTTCGACGCCGAACGCCATGATCAGTGCGCCGCTGAGTGCGCCGCCGGCCATCATCGACGGGATGACGCGGAAGGGATCGACCGCCGCGAACGGGATGGCGCCCTCGGAGATGAAGGACGCGCCGAGAAGCCATGCGGCCTTGCCGTTCTCGCGCTCCGGTTCGGTGAACAGGCCGGGACGCAACACCGTGGCGAGGGCGAGCGCCAACGGGGGGACCATGCCGGCGCACATGACGGCGGCCATGATCTGGTACTGCGCGGTGCCTGCGGTCGCCGCGTCGGCGATGCCCGCGGTGGCGAACAGATACGCGGTCTTGTTGACCGGTCCGCCGAGGTCGAAGCACATCATCAGGCCGAGCACGACGCCGAGGGCGATGGCCGATCCGCCGGACATGCTCTCCAGACCGCTGTTCATCTGCTCGGTCAGCCACGCGAGAGGTTTGCCCAAGACCATGTAGAGCAGTCCGCCGACGATCATGCTGCCGAACAGCGGGATGACCACGACCGGCATCAGGCCACGCGCCCACTGGGGCACCGGGGTTCGAGCGATCCACAAGCACACCACGCCGGCGATGAGACCGCCGATCAGTGCGCCGATGAAGCTGGCGCCGACCGCGAGCGAGACGATGCCGGCCACGAAACCGGGTGCGATGCCCGGGCGGTCGGCGATCGCGAAGGAGATGTAGCCCGCGAGCACCGGGACCGCCAGCCCCATGATCCCCGAGCCGATCGCGAAGCTCACCGCGCCCAGATACTGCAGGAGTCCGCCCGACGGCAGGTCCCAGAGGCTGTTGTTCAGCGCGATGAAGGCACCGTCGCTGAGGGTGCCGCCGTCGTCGAGGGTCGTGTTGGCGACCTCGTAACCGGCGAGGAGGAATCCGAGTGCGATGAGCAGGCCGCCGGCGGCGACGAACGGGATCATGTAGCTCACACCGGTCATCAGCGCTTGGCGCGTGCGGCCGGCGAGGCCGACACCTGATCCCGACGACTCGTCCCCGCCGGCGTCCGCGCCGTCGGCGGTGACCCGTGTCGCGTTCGGGTTGCGTCCCGCCGCGACCGCCTCGGCGATCATCGCGTCGGGCTCGTTGATCGCGCGTTTCACCCCTGACGCGATGACGGGTTTGCCGCTGAACCGGTTGCGGCCCTTGACCCCGACGTCGGTGGCGAAGATGACCGCGTCGGCCGAGGCGATCACGTCCGGATCGAAAGCGGTCGTGGCCGAGGACCCCTGGGTCTCCACCGCGAACTCGACACCGGCCCGTTCGGCGGCGTACTTCAGTGCATCGGCGGCCATGTAGGTGTGGGCGATCCCGGTCGGACACGCGGTGATCGCGACGATCCGCGGCTTCGCCGGTGCCTGGTCCGAATCGCTACGTACCGGCGAGCTCTCGGACTTCGCGGTCGACACCGCCGTGTCCGCGGTCGCCGGGGAAGCGGTTGCCGGGGCAGCCGGAGCCGGGGGCGCGGGATCGACGGCTTCGTTGACCAACTCGATCACGCGCTCCTCGTTCTCCGCCGCGCGCAGCGAGGCCACGAAGTCGGGCCGGACGAGCGAGCGGGCCAGCGAGCTGAGGAGTTTCATGTGCGCGCTGGCACCACCTTCGGGGGCGGCGATGAGGAAGACCAGGTCGGCCGGCCCGTCCGGTGCGCCGAAGTCGACCTTGCGGGACAGTCGCGCCATGGCGAGACTGGCCGCGGTCACCGACGCGGTGCGGGCGTGCGGGATGGCGATGCCGCCGGGAAGTCCGGTCGCGGACTTGGCCTCCCGGTCGAGAGCGGCCCGCGCGAGATCGGCGGGATCGGTGGTCCGGCCGGCCGCGGCGAGCGCATCGGCCAGGGTCGTGATGACGGCGGCGGGATCGCCGCCGGCGTCGACGTCGAGACTCACCGTCTGTGCGGTGATGATCTGCTCGGTCATGGGATGTCCTTCGGTGAACGGGGTGGAACAGGGCGGGGGTATCGGGCGGGCGGTCCGGGTTACGGGATGTGGCGTCAGGTCATGCGGGCGGCTCCCGACAGTTCGGTCACCCGGACGCCAGGGAGGTCGAGGTGGTCGGGAGTCGGAGCCTGTGTTCCCGCCAGTGAGGCAGCCGCGGCGCCATACGCCACCGCCGACCGGAGGGACTCGGCGGGCGAGGCCCCGGTGCTCTGTGCGATGAGGAAACCGGCGAGCGAGGAGTCGCCCGCGCCGACGGTGCTGCGCGGGACGATCGGTGGAGGCGTCGCCGACCAGACGCCTGACGCGGTGACCAGGACGGCGCCGGCGGACCCGAGCGTTGCCAGGACGTTGCCGCCGATCTGCTCCGCGATCGTGGTCGCGGCCTCCACCACGGGGCCGAGATCGTTGCGGGAGAGAGCGTCTCGGAGTATCGCCGGGTCGGCGCCGGTCAGCTCGGCGAGCTCGTCCTCGTTGGGTTTGATCAGGTCGACGCGACCGGCGACGACGGCACGGAGCGGAGCGCCGGAGGTGTCCACCGCCACCCGGCATCCGGCGAGGACGAGGTCGTCGGCGATCGAGCGGTACCAGTCATCGGGAACGCCGGGCGGCAGCGAGCCGCAGAGGGTGACCCAGTGCGCGGAGTCGGCGTGAGCGCGGACGAGTCCGACGAGTGCTTCGCGATCCTGCGTCGTCAGGGCGACGCCCGGCGCGTTGATCTTGGTGGTCGTCCCGTCCGACTCGGCGATGGTGATGTTGGAGCGGACCTCGCCGTCGACTGGCACCGCGTCGTAGGGGAGTCCGAGGTCGTCGAGTGCGGTGCGCAGCGGATCGCCCGACCGGGCGGGGAGCAGGGCACGGGTGGACAGACCGGCGGCCGCGACGACGCGGGACACGTTGACACCTTTGCCGCCGGGTTCGGTGCGGACCACGCCGGCACGCTGCACCTCGCCGCGGGCGAGCGGTGCGCCGAGTTCGAGGGTGCGGTCGAGGCTCGGGTTCGCGGTGACCGTCACGATCATGCGATCACCACCTCGACGCCGCGCGCGGACAGGGCCGCCGAGAAGGCCGGGTCGATCCCGGAGTCGGTGATGAGGACGTCGACGTCGTCGATCCCGGCGAACGAGGACAGGTCTTCGCGGTCCATCTTCGAGCTGTCGGCGAGCACCACGACGCGTTGCGCGGCCGCCACCATCGCCGCCTTCACCGCCGCCTCGTCGGGGTCGGGGGTCGACAACCCGTGGGACTCGCTCAGACCGTTGGTGCCGAGGAACGCGGTGGTGACGCGCAGCCGGCGGAGTGCGTCCACCGTCTCGACGCCCACGGTGGCCTGGGTGAGACCGCGGACGCGTCCGCCGAGAGCATGGAGGCCGTCGGGATGGGTGCCGGCCAGCAGACCGGCGATGGGCAGGCTGTTGGTGAACAGGGTGAGTCTCCGATCCGGCGCGGTGGCCTCGGCGGCGCGGTAGGTCGTGGTGCCGGCATCGAAGAGCACGGAACCGCCGTCCGGCGGCAGGAAGCGGATCGCCGCGCGGCCGATCGCGGTCTTCTGTTCGATCTGGCTCGACTCGCGCTCGTCGATCCCGAGTTCGCCCAGAGCCCGCATGACCTCGGCGCGGACGGCACCTCCGTGGACACGCTGCAGATGCCCGGCACGCTCCAGAACGGCGAGGTCTCGACGGACGGTCTCGCTGGTGACGTCGAATTTCTCGGCGAGCGCGGCCACGGATGCCCGCCCCGCGACGCGCACCTCGTCGACGATCGCCTGTTGTCTCTCCTCGGCGTACACATCGCTCCGATCTGAAGGTTCCAGCCACCCCGCTTGTTGAGGCGTGTTGGATTGGATGTTGTAGTAATTGTGTTTACGCCTGTTTGTGTTGACAAGTCAAGCACTTTTTGTAACGGTGGTCACATCGATAGTCGAGTGAGAGGCAAGACGATGGCGCAGATCCTGACAGGGACCCCGGTGGTTGGCGGACTGGCGCACGGTCCGGCGCTGTGGCCGGGCGAGCGGCCCGATCACTCGCCGGAGACGCTCGGCGTCGGCGTGGAGATCCCCGAGGAGCGGCGCGCCGACGAGGTGACGCGCTTCGCCTCGGCTGCCGGGGCCGTCGCCGCGCGACTGCGCACGCGCGCCTCCCAGAACACCGGGGTGGCCGCCGAGGTGCTCGCGGCGACCGCGGGGCTGGCCGAGGACCGGGGATGGATCGGTTCCGCCACGGCGCTCATCACCAAGGGCGCCTCCGCCGAAGCCGCGGCCGTCGCGGCCACCGAGCAGTTCGCGGCGGTGTTCACCAAACTCGGCGGGCTGATGGCCGAGCGGGTCACCGATCTCAACGACGTCCGCGACCGCGTGCTCGCCGAACTGCTCGGCCTGCCCGAGCCGGGTGTGCCGACACCGCAGGTGCCGTCGGTGCTGCTCGCCGACGATCTTGCGCCCGCCGACACCGCCGGCCTCGACCCCGCGAGCACGATCGCCCTCGTCACCCGATTGGGCGGCCCCACCAGTCACACCGCGATCATCGCGCGGCAGCTGGGCATCCCGTGCGTCGTCGCGGTCACTGATCTGGCCGAGATCGATTCCGGCACAACCGTTCTCGTCGACGGAACGACCGGCCGTATCGAGGTCGAGCCCGACGCGGACACGGCCCGGGCACGCGTCGAGGAGGACCGGCGACGCGCCGAGGTCGTCGCCGGCTGGACGGGTCCGGGGCGCACCGCCGACGGCGTGGGTGTGTCAGTGCTCGCCAATGTCGCCGACGGATCGTCGGCACGGGCCGCGGCCGGACACCCCGTCGAGGGTGTCGGACTCTTCCGCACCGAACTCGCCTTCCTCGAACGCGCGGACGAACCGTCGGTGGACGAGCAGGCCGGGATCTACCGTGAGGTCCTCGGTGCTTTCGACGGGCGGAAGGTGGTGATCCGCACCCTCGACGCCGGCTCGGACAAACCGCTCCGCTTCGTGACGCATCCCGACGAGTCCAATCCGGCGCTGGGGGTCCGTGGGGATCGAATCGCCCTGGCGCATCCCGAGATCCGCGCACATCAGCTCGACGCGATCGCGCTGGCCGCCGTCGGCTCGAAGGTCGCGCCGTGGGTCATGGCGCCGATGATCGCCTCGCCGGCGGAGGCGCGGGTGTTCGCCGCGGAGGTCCGGGGTCGGGGTCTGGTCGCGGGGGTCATGATCGAGGTGCCCGCGGCGGCGATCCTCGCCGAGGCCGTGCTCGCGGAGGTGGACTTCGTGTCCATCGGTACCAACGATCTGACGCAGTACACGATGGCGGCCGATCGGATGTCGGCCGATCTCGCCGGGCTGACCGACCCGTGGCAACCCGCCGTGCTCAGCCTGATCGCGGGTGTTGCCGCCGCGGGTGTCCGACAGGGAAAGCCGGTCGGGGTCTGCGGTGAGGCGGCCGCCGATCCGAATCTCGCCTGCGTCCTCGTGGGTCTCGGGGTGACCTCGCTGTCCAGTGCGCCCGCCGCGGCCGCGGCGGTGGGGGCCAGGCTCGGTGCGGTGACCACACAGGACTGCCGCGCTGCCGCCGACGCCGCGCTGGCCACATCCGATCCTGCCGCGGCGCGCGAAGCGGCCGCGGCAGTGCTCGACCGTTCGGTCGGCGGAGAGGTCAGATTCGCCGCATCACGGTGACGACCTTGCCGAGGATCACGGCGTCGTTGCCCGGGATGGGATCGAACAGTTCGTTGTGCGGCATCAGCCACACGTTGGCGCCCTGACGCTTGAAGGTCTTCACCGTGGCCTCGCCGTCGATCATCGCCGCGACGATGTCGCCGTTGTCGGCGACGTTCTGCTGCCGGACCACCACCCAGTCGCCGTCACAGATGGCCGCGTCGATCATCGATTCGCCCACGACGCGCAGCAGGAACAGCGAGCCTTCGCCGACCAGCTCGCGAGGAAGCGGGAACACGTCCTCGACCGCCTCCTCGGCCAGGATCGGACCACCGGCCGCGATACGACCGAGGACCGGCACGAAGGTCGGCTCCGGTAGCTGGCCGGTCGAGGGGGTCTCCGGCGACGGCGGCTCGCTCGGGGCGATGTTGACCGCGCGGGGTCGGTTCGCATCTCGCTTGAGCAGGCCCTTGCGTTCCAACGTTCGCAGCTGGTGGGCAACCGACGATGTCGAGGCGAGCCCGACCTCGTCGCCGATCTCGCGGATGCTGGGCGGATAACCGCGCTCGCGAACCGAGCGGCGGATCACCTCCAGGACCCCGAGCTGTCGCGGGGTGAGTGAGGCCTCGGCGGCGGCGACGTCGATCGGGGCCTCGTCGTCGACTCCCCGCGCTCGGCCGCGCCTGTCGCCGGTGTCACTCATGTTCGGTTCCTCTCGTCTTCGGAACGTGCAGGTAGATGGCCCGTGGGATGTCCGGTGGGGATGTTCAGCCGGGTCCGAGCCTAGCGGAGTGCGACCCTCACCTCAAACATTTGTTCGATGTGTCGCGAGACTTTGTCGGTGCGCCGTGCTACAAATTCGAACATCAGTGCATCGAACACCTGATCGAAGTTCGAACACCGACAGCACCACACACCACACCAGAAGATCTCACCCAGAGGATCTCGCACCGAACACTCGGAGGGCACCATGCGCACCGACACTCTCGTCGCTCCCGTCCGTACCGACCGTCCCGACACCGTTCGGGCGCGTACCGATCGCGCCGATCGCGTCCGGACCCGTGCCCCGCTGTCCGACGGTCGCCGCCCGGTCGACAACCGGCCGGCAGGCAACCGTCCGGCGGGCGGGTCACCGCTGACCCCGCGTGTCGGCGCCACGAGCTGCGGCTCGGCGGTGGGGTCCAGGGGCCGGGGCCCTCTCGCGCCGGATGCCGCGGTGTTCCGTCGCCGTCGCCGCACCGCGGTGGCGGTCCTCGCCGGCGTCGGGCTGGCGTTCGTCGTGTGGGTGTTCGGCGTCGTCGGCCAGAACTACTCGGACTCGATGACCCCTGCCGCCGTGAGTGCGGAGGTCGTCCACGTGCGCGCGGGGGACTCCCTGAGCACGATCGCCGGCCGGGTGGCGCCGGAGATGCCGCGCGAGATCGTGATCGACGAGATCGTCGCGATGAACGATCTGCCCACGAGTGCGCTGCAGGTGGGCCAGCCCCTGCTCACCCCCCGGTACCGCTGAGGCCGGGCGGTATCCTCGATGTCACAGGGGCCGGCCGAGAAGCGGCGGGGCGCACGGATTCGGTGCGTTCCAGCGTCCCGCGACCTGCGTGAGGACACGATGCGCTGCCCCTTCTGCAAGAACGACGACACCAAGGTCATCGACTCGCGTGTCGCAGACGAAGGGCAGGCCATCCGACGCCGCCGCTCGTGCGTGGAGTGCGGCCGCCGTTTCTCGACCGTGGAGAGCGCCGTGCTCGCCGTGGTCAAACGCAACGGTGTGACCGAGCCGTTCAGTCGCGAGAAGGTGATGCGCGGTGTCCGACGCGCCTGTCAGGGCCGACACGTCGCCGAGGACGCACTCGCCCAGCTCGCCCAGCAGGTGGAGGACACCGTGCGCGCCAGCGGATCGGCCGAGATCCCCAGCAACGAGGTCGGTCTGGCGATCCTGGGTCCGCTCCGCGATCTCGACGAAGTGGCGTACCTGCGGTTCGCCTCGGTGTACCGGTCGTTCGACTCGGTGGAGGATTTCCAGCGCGAGATCGACGACCTGAAGTCGGCGTCCGGCGGGCGGGCCGACACCGTCTCAGCCGAGCCGGTCCAGAGCTCGTAGGACCCGTTTCTCCGAGACGGGAAACGCGGTACCGAGACGCTGGGCGAACAATCCCACGCGTAGTTCCTCGACAAGCCACTGCGCTTCGTCGTCGACGATCGCCCGTCGGTGTTCCGGCACCTGTTCGAGTCGTTGGGCCCACCGTTCGACGACTCGATCGATGACCGCCACACCGGCCTGGTCGCGCGATGCCGACCCGGGCAGCGCCTCCAGACGTGCCTGCGCACCTTCGAGGTAGCGCGGCAGGTTCTCCAGGTGCCGTCGGGCGGTGGCTGCGACGAATCCGTCGAACACGAGGTGGTCGATCTGCTCGGCGACGTCGTCGGCGGCCAGCGAACCGGCGTGCCGGTCGATCGCCGCCCGGACCGGCGCCATTCGTTCGAGCGCCGCGACGGCGAGCGAGAAGTAGTCCGGTGCGGCCTCGGTGATCCGTGGCCGGATACGCTCCAGGAAGTCCGAAAATGCCTGTGGTGAGCGAAGAGCCGTCAGCTCGGCGTCGTCGACGCCGGCGACGGTGTCCCGGATGGCCCGTCGTGTGCAGTCGGCGAGCAGCGCCTCGGTGTCCGCATACGGGCTCTGGCTCAGGGCGAGTCGGGCCGCCGGGCCCAGGGATCCCGCGATTCGCTTGTGCAGCGGTGGTATCGCCAGATCGAGGAGGGCGACGATGCCGCGACGCAGCAGCCGGTCGCGGGTCTCGGGAGTCGCAGCGTCGACGGCGATGACGCCTCGCGTGCGTCCCTTCTCGTCGGACACCGCGTCGATCGTCGGGTACCTGGTCAGCCGTTGTCCGGCGACGTCGACCGTCTTCTGGTCGGCGAGCGTGCCGATCCCGTCGGCGGTCCAGTTCCGGTACAGCGTGCGTGACACCGTTCTCGGTGCCGCCGGCGTCCGGGTCTGCTGGAGCTCGGACAACGAGTCGGCCCGGGCGATGATCTGTCCGGATCCGTCGGCGACCGCGAAATGCATCCGAAGGTGTGCCGGTACCCGGTCGGTGTCGAAATCGGCTGCGGTGACCGTCATCCCGGTGATCGCGGAGAGTTCGCGAGCGAGCCCCGCGGTCAGCGGTTCCTTGCGCGGGGTGAGCCGGCCGAGGGCCGCCTCGGCGAACCGTTGGGCGGGGGACATGCTCTTGCGCAGCTGTTTCGGCAGGGTCTTGACCAGCGCGGTGGCCAGTTCGGTACGCATCCCGGGGACCGACCAGTCGAAGCCGACCGGGCGGATGTGGGGGAGCAGTGCCTGTGGGATGACGACCGTGACCCCGTCGTCGGGTGCGCCGGGCTCGAACCGGTACCGCAGTTCGAGTCGTGTGTCGCCCTGCTGCCATGCGCCGGGGTAGTCCGTCGGAGCCACCTCGGTGCCACCCGTGACGTCTTCGGGACGCAGGTCGAGCAGATCGGGCTCGGCCCGCCGGGCCTTCTTCCACCAGGTGTCGAAGTGACGTGCGGAGGTGATGTCGGGCGGTAGGCGCTGGTCGTAGAACTCGAAGAGCTGATCCTCGGTGATCACGAGACCGCGGGTGCGCGTGCGGTTCTCGACATCGGTGGCGGCGTCGAGGAGATTGCGGTTGCGCTCGAAGAACCCGTGTTGCGTCCGCCAGTCACCCTCGACCAGGGCGTGCCGGATGAACAACTCGCGCGAGACCTCCGGGTCGATGGGGCCGTAGTCGACGCGCCGACGGGCGACGAGGGGGACCCCGTAGAGGGTGACGCGCTCGTAGGCCATGGCCGCGCCGCGTCGGGCGGACCAGTGCGGCTCGCTGTGGGTGCGTTTGACCAGGTCGCCGGCGAGGCGCTCGGCCCACAGGGGGTCGATCCCGGCGACGGTGTGCGCGAAGAGCCGCGACGTCTCCAGGACCTCGGCGGCCATGATGAAGGCCGGCGGCTTCTTCGCGAGGGACGAGGCGGGGAAGATGAGCAGTGTCGTGTTGCGCGCGCCGGTGAACTCGCGGCCCTCGGTGTTGCGGGCGGCGATGTTGCTCAACAACCCGGACAGGATGGCCCGGTGGACGGCGTCGGCGTCGAGCTCGGTCGCCGCGACCGACCAGTCGAGGTCCTTGACGATCTCGGTCAGCTGTCGATGGAGGTCCTGCCATTCCCGGATGCGCAGGAAGTGCAGGTACTCACGCTCGCACATCCGACGGAAACCGCTGCTGGACATCGCTTTACGCTGTTCGCCGAGGTATCGCCACAGCTCCACGTACGACAGGAAGTCCGACTGGGGCACGACGAAGCGCCGGTGCTGGGCGTCGGCGGCCTCGCGGTGTTCGGCAGGCCGTTCCCGGGGGTCGGGGAGGGACATCGCGGCGGCGATGACGAGAAGGTGATCGAGGCAGCCGAGCTCGTGCCCGGCGATGAGCATCCGGGCGACCCGGGGATCGACCGGAATCCGCGACATCGACCGGCCGATCGGGGTCAGTCGCGGGGGGCCGCCCTCACTCGGGACGGTGATGGCGCCGAGTTCGGTGAGAACACCCATCCCGTCGCGGATCGCCCGGTCGTCGGGCGGTTGGACGAACGGGAACTCGGCGATCTCACCGAGCTTGAGGGAGGTCATCTGCAGGATGACGGCGGCGAGATTGGTGCGCAGGATCTCCGGGTCGGTGAACGCAGGCCGGGACTCGAAGTCGTTCTCGCTGTAGAGACGGATACAGACACCCGGCGCGACGCGACCGCAACGACCGGCGCGCTGCCGGGCGCTGGCCTGCGACACCGGTTCGATGGGAAGGCGATTGACCTTCGTCCGGGTCGAGTATCGACTGATCCGGGCGGTGCCGGTGTCGATGACATACCGGATGCCGGGCACGGTGACCGAGGTCTCGGCCACATTGGTCGCCAGCACGATCCGGCGCCCGTCGGAGGGGGCGAACACCTTCTGCTGCTCGGCGATCGACAACCGCGCGTACAGCGGCACGATCTCGGCAGCCGGCCCCTTGCCGCCGACGGTGCGGCGACGCAGCGCGTCCGCGGTCTCCCGGATGTCCCGTTCGGTGGGCAGGAACACGAGGATGTCGCCGCGGCCACCCGCCCACAGTTCGTCGACGGCGGCGTCGATGCCCTGGATCTGGTCGAGGTCGGCGTGTTCGCCACCGCCGGCGTCGTCACCGTCGTCGGGCCGCTCCTGCAGGCTCAGCGGACGGTAGCGGATCTCGACCGGATAGGTACGGCCCGACACCTCGATGACGGGGACCGACGCCGAGGGGGTGCTGAAATGCCGCGCGAACCGGGCCGGTTCGATCGTCGCCGAGGTGATGATCACCTTGAGATCCGGCCGCCGGGGCAGCAGCCGGCGCAGGTATCCGAGGATGAAGTCGATGTTGAGGCTGCGCTCGTGCGCCTCGTCGATGATGAGGGTGTCGTAGCGGCGCAGCATCGGGTCCGTGGCGATCTCGCGCAGCAGGATGCCGTCGGTCATGACCCGGACGAGGGTGTCGGCACCGGACCGGTCGGTGAACCGTACGGAGTAGCCGACCGCGTCGCCGAGTTCGGTTTCGGTCTCGTCGGCGATGCGTCTGGCGACCGAGCTCGCCGCGATCCGGCGGGGCTGGGTGTGGCCGATCGACCCACGGATGCCGCGGCCGAGTTCGAGGCAGATCTTCGGCAGCTGGGTGGTCTTGCCCGAGCCGGTCTCGCCCGCGACGACCACGACCTGGTGGTCACGGATCGCCGCGGCGATCTCGTCCCGGGCCGCCGAGACGGGGAGCTCGTCGGGGAATCGCAGGACCGGCACGCTCGCCCGCCGCCGGTCGAGACGGGCACGTGCCTTGTCGACGTCGGTGACGAGCTGCTGCCACTTCGCGGCATCGGGACGCGCCGAGAGCCGGTCGATGCGACGCCGCAGCCGGTCGGCGTCGACGAGGCCCACGTCGTCGAGTGCGCCGAGGAGGTCCGCGCGCGAGACGCTCGATGCATCTGTGGACGAGGCACTTCCCGAGGACGGGGAGGGGGAGGAAGACGGGGCCGACATGATCTCTCCAGGATATGGGTCGGTGCGGACCGGAGTTCACCCCAGTGGCCGCGCACGGCGCGCAGACCGGCATCATTGGGGCCATGGCTGATGGTTCGAGCACGGGAACTCCCGGATCGCTGTGGCACGGTTTCGCCGACATGGGGGCGGTGACCGCGAGTGGACCGTTCGTCGTCACCAGGGGCGAGGGCGCACGGATCTTCGACCGCGCCGGCAACTCCTACCTCGATGCGACGGCCGGGCTCTGGTTCACCAACGTGGGCCACGGACGTACCGAGATCGCCGACGCCGTCGCACGACAGCTCGGCACCATCGCGCACTACTCGAACTTCGGTGACATCGCGAGCGACCCGACGCTCCGCCTCGCCGAGGAACTCGGCGGGATCGCACCCGTGCCCGGGTCGAAGATCTTCTTCACCTCCGGCGGCAGCGACTCGATCGACACCGCGGTCAAGCTCGCCCGCCGCTACTGGGTGGAGCAGGGACGCGAGTCCAAGCGGGTCGTCGTCAGCCGCACCAAGGCCTACCACGGGATGCACGCCGCGGGCACCTCGCTGGCCGGCATCCCGCTGAACCACGACGGGTACGGCGAGCTCATGCACGACGTCCAGAACGTCGACTGGGACGACGCCAAGAGCCTGCTCGGACTCGTCGAACGCGTGGGCGCCGACAACATCGCCGCATTCTTCTGCGAACCGATCATCGGCGCCGGGGGCATCTACCTGCCGCCGGAGGGGTACCTCGCCGAGGTGCGCGCCATCTGCCGGGACCACGACATCCTCTTCGTCGTCGACGAGGTCGTCACCGGATTCGGCCGTATCGGCGGCGAATCCTGGTTCGCCTCAGCGCGATTCGGACTCGAACCGGACATGATCACCACCGCCAAGGGGCTCACGTCCGGGTATGTCCCGATGGGTGCGGTGTTCATCGCCCCCTGGATCGCCGAACCGTTCTTCGCCGGCGGCGTGTGGTGGCGGCACGGCTACACCTATGGCGGGCACGCCGGCGCGGCGGCGGCCGCCCTGGCCAACCTCGAGATCATCCGGCGGGAGAACCTCCTGGCCGAGGCGACGCGTCTGGAAGGCGATCTCGCCGCGGCCTTGTCACCACTCGCCGACCTCGACTCGGTCGCCGAGGTCCGGACCGGACTGGGCGCGGTCACCGCGGTCCAGCTGGCCGACCCCGCGACGGCCCCGGCGGCGGTGCTGAAGCTGCGCGAACACGGGGTGAGCACGCGCGCCGCCGGGCAAGGTGCGCTGCAGGTCTCGCCCGCCTTCGTGATGACGACCGCCGAGGTCGGCGAACTCGCCGACCGGATGCGCGCGGCGCTGAGCTGACGCTCCAGGCCACGACATACGACAGGGCCCGGCTGCTGAACGCAGCCGGGCCCTGTCGTCGTACGTGTGGTGGATCAGGCGTTGGCGAGCACCTCGGTGGTCGCGATCGCCTGGGCGACGCCGGTGACGATCGACGCGACTTTGAGCGCCTCGAAGATCGCCTCACGGTCGACGCCGGCCTCGCGCAGGGTGTTCTCGTGTGCGGCGACGCAGTGGCCGCAGCCGTTGATCGAGGACACCGCGAACGACCACAGCTCGAAGGCGGCCTTGTCGACGCCGGGGTTGCCGATGATGTTCATCCGCAGGCCGGGCCGCAGGTCGTCGTACTTGCCGTCGAGGAAGCCGCGACCCCGGTAGAACACGTTGTTCATACCCATGATCGAGGCGGCGCCGAGCGCCGCGTTGTAGGCCTCCGCGGAGAGCGTGTCAGCGGCCTCGTCGGCGATCTCGCTGAGCACCTTCGCATTTCGCGTGGCGGCAGCGGTCGACAGCAGGGTTCCCCACAGCTGTTCCTCGGTCAGCGCGGTGGTGCGGCTGATCGAACCGAGGTTGAGCTTGAGATCCTTGGCGTACTCGGGGAGTGCTTCCTTGAGATTGTCGATGCTCATCTGGTCTCCTCTCAGACGCCGGCCGTCATGAGCTCGCCGGCGTCGATCGTCGGGTCGCCCTTCTTCCAGTTGCAGGCGCACAGTTCGTCGGACTGCAGCGCGTCGAGGACACGCAGGACCTCGTCGACGTTGCGGCCCACCGAACCCGCGGTGACCGACACGAACTGGATCTCGTTGTTCGGATCGACGATGAAGGTGGCGCGATCGGCGACCCCGTCGGCGTTGAGAACGCCTGCCGCGGTGGCCAGTTCACGCTTGAGGTCGCTCAGCATCGGGAACGGGAGGGTCTTGAGGTCCTCGTGCTGTGCGCGCCACTGGAAGTGGACGAACTCGTTGTCCACCGAGGCGCCGAGCACCTGGGTGTCGCGGTCGGCGAACTCGTCGTTCAGCTTGCCGAAAGCGGCGATCTCGGTCGGGCACACGAAGGTGAAGTCCTTCGGCCAGAAGAACACGACGCGCCACTGGCCGGGGTGGTCGTCGGACGAGACGGTCGTGAAGTAGTCGTCGGGCTGCTGGGCATTGACCTTGCTGAGGTCGCCACCGATGACGGCGGTGAGGTTGTAGGCGGGGAACTGGTCACCGATGGTGAGCAGGGGCATGTTTCGCTCCTTCAGCTGGTGAATGTAGTGAAATTGCGCGCGAACGAGTTTCGCGAGGTACGAGTACCATCGTGCCGGATTTCGGCCAAAAGCGAAACGTGATGATTAGCACTACACTGATAGGCATGCCCGATAGAACTTATCAGCCGACCGTCGCGGGTCTGCGTGCCTTCGTCGCCCTGGCTCACCGTCGCCACTTCGGAACTGCCGCAACAGATCTCGGTGTCAGTCAGCCCTCGCTGTCGCAGGCGCTGTCCGCGCTGGAGGCCGGTCTCGGAGTGACCCTCGTCGAACGCACCACACGGCGTGTCCAGTTGACCGCCGACGGTGTCGAGCTCCTGCCGCGGGCGATCGCGGTGACCGAGGCCGTCGACGAGTTCACCTCGGCGGCCGCGGGCGCCGGACAGCCGCTGCACGGGGCGCTGCGGCTGGGTGTCATCCCGACGGTGGCGCCGTATGTTCTGCCGACACTGCTGCGCGGGCTCTCCAGGCGGTTCCCCGACCTCGTGCCCCGCGTCGTGGAGGAACAGACCGCGCGGCTGGTCGAACAGCTGCGTACCGGCGTCCTCGACGTGGCACTGCTCGCCCTCCCCGTCGACATGCCCGGCATCGTCGAAGTCCCGATCTATCGCGAGGATTTCGTTCTCGCGCTCCCGTCCGGGCATGCGCTCGCCGGACGCCGCCGCGTCGACCCCACCGCACTCGCGGAACTGCCCCTGCTCCTCCTCGACGAGGGGCACTGCCTGCGTGACCAGGCCCTGGAGGTGTGCCGGCTCGCGGGCGTGCGGCCCGATCTCGGACAGACCCGGGCAGCGTCGCTGACCACGGCGGTGCACTGCGTCGTCGGTGGTCTCGGCGTGACCCTCATCCCGCAGACGGCGGTCGCGTCGGAGACGGCGTCGGGCGATCTGGCCACCGCGACGTTCGCGGCCCCCCGTCCGGGTCGACTGATCGGCCTGGTCTTCCGGGCCTCGGCCCGCCACGACGAGGCTTACCACGAACTCGCCTCTGTCATCGGCGATCTCGTCGGTGCAACTGGCGCCGTGACCCCGCTCTAGACCGGGTCGCCGGCCGGCTCGATCGACGCGGCGGCGGCTGCCTGCGCGGCGAGGGCCTCCCATTCGTCGACGAGGCTCGAGTCGACATCGCGGACCATGGTGCCCAGATCTTCGACGATCCGCTCGATCTCGGGCGTCACCACGCTCGTCGGAACACCCTGGCGCAGGACGCGATAACAGTCCGACAGGTAGCGCAGCAGCACGCCCTCGCTGCGGGCGAGCCCGTACGCGGAGATCAGCTCCGTGAACGTCATGGCCTTCTCCAGCATCTCGCGGAGAACGGATTTCGGCGCAGGCGGGAACGACGACACCCATGGATGGCCGCGACGATAGATGTCGAAGGCGGCGAAGATCTCCTCGGCCAGCGGCTGCGGCCAGGTGATCTCCTCGAGTCGCGACATCCGTTCCTCGTACTCGATCCCGTCGGCCTTCATCTCGGCGATCGCGGCGTCGCGCGCGACCTTGCGCTGCGCGAGCAACAGAGGCCGCGGGTTCTCCAGCGTCGATTCGAGGACGGAGACCACATCGAGCGCGTAGGTCGACGACTCCGGGTCGAGGATCTCGAAGGTCGCCAGCGCGAAGGCGGACAGCGGGTTGGTCAACGCGAAGTTCTCGGGCATGTCGACGCTCAGGGCGATGTGCCGGCCGGTGTCGTCGGGTTCGTCGAGTTGCACGACGATGCCCGCGTCCCGCAGCCCGCGATAGAGCTCGATCGTGTGCTTGATGGTGCGCAGCTGCCGATCGCGCGGCTCGTGGTTGTCCTCGAGGAGGTGGCGTACCGCGGCGAAGCAGTCACCCGGCCGCCCGAGCACCTCGAGCAGCATGGCCGTCGTCATCTGGAAGTGGCTGCGCAGCGGCTCGTCGGGAGCGTCCATGAGCTGGGTGAACGTCTTCTCGCCCCACGACACGAAACCCTCGGGGGGCTTCTTGCGCACCAGCTTTCGCAGCTTCTTCGGATCGTCGCCGGCCTTGGCCACCGCCCGGGCGTTCTCCACGTCGTGATCGGGGGCCTGGGCGACGACGTATCCGATCGTGTCGAACCCGGCACGCCCGGCGCGACCGGCGATCTGGTGGAACTCGCGGGCCCGCAGACGACGGACCCGGCGTCCGTCGTACTTGCTCAGGGCCGCGAACAGCACCGTGCGTATCGGCACGTTGATCCCGACGCCGAGCGTGTCGGTGCCGGCGATGACCTTCAGCAGACCCTGCTGGGCCAGACGTTCCACCAGGCGGCGGTACCGCGGGAGCATGCCCGCGTGATGCACGCCGATACCGGCGCGCAGCAGTTTGGACAGGGTGTTGCCGAAACCGGTGGAGAACCGGAAGTCGCCGATGGCCTCCGCGATCGCCGCCTTCTCGGTCTTGTCGCAGATGCGGACGCTGAGCAGGGCCTGCGCGCGCTCGACGGCGGCGGCCTGGGTGAAGTGCACCACATAGACCGGCGCCCGGCCCCGATCGACCAGTTCCTCGATCGTCTCGTGGATCGGGGTCATCGCGTAGGAGTGCTCGAGGGGGACCGGTCGCTGCGCGCCGGTGACCTCGACGGTCTCGCGGCCGGTGCGGCGGGTCAGATCGTCGACGAAGAACGACACGTCGCCCAGCGTCGCCGACATCAGCAGGAACTGCGTCGACGGCAGTTCGATGAGGGGGACCTGCCACGCCCAGCCGCGGTCCGGTTCGCCGTAGTAGTGGAACTCGTCGGCGACGAGGGTGCCGATGTCGCTCTCCCCGCCCGCGGCGAGCGCGAGGTTGGCGACGATCTCGGCGGTTGCGCACACGATGGGCGCGTCCGCGTTGACCGCGGCGTCGCCGGTCAGCAGACCGACCTGGTCGGCGCCGAACATCGCGCACAGCTCGAAGAACTTCTCGCTGACGAGCGCCTTGATCGGGGCGGTGTAGAACGCGCGCTCGCCGCGGCAGCGCGCGAAGTACAGCGCACCCGCCGCGACGAGTGATTTGCCCGAGCCCGTCGGCGTCGCCAGGATCACGTGGCTGCCGGCGAGGAGTTCGAGGAGCGACTCCTCCTGATGGGCGTAGAGGTCGAGTCCGTGCCCCGTCCACCAGTCGGTGTACCGCTCCAGGGCGGCGTCCTCGTCGTCGGTGGGGACCAGGACGTGGGGGGCAGGAATCGGGGCGGTGTCCGAGATCAGATCTGTGATCGTGGACCCTCGTCCCCGGGGCCCGCCTCGCCGTCACCGGTGTGCTCGGCCAGGAACCGCTCGAGTTCGGCTCCGAGTTCGTCGCCGCTGGGCAGCGATTCCTCGGCGGCGAGCAGCGATGCCCGTTCCTGTGCGGCCTGGGTGAACGTGTCGTACTGGGTCTCCAGCGCGGCCACCACCGACTCGATCTCGGTGTTTCCCTCGACCTCGGTGTCGACCTGTGCGCGCACCTTTTCCGCGGCGCTGTCGAGAGCGGCGAGCGGGAGGTCGAGGCCGGCGAGTTCGGCGACCGCCGCCAGCAGCCGTGCCGACGCCGCCGGATAGTTGGTCTGGGCGAGGTAATGCGGGACGTGCACGGACAGACCCGAGGCACGATAGTCGTGCTCGCCCATCCGCAGCTCGAGCAGCATCGACGCACTGGCCGGCAGTTTCATCGCCGATCCCCAGCGGGGCAGGTCGCCCAGGGCGTCGGGATCGCTGCCGTGTGCCGTGATCGACGGCGGGCGGGTGTGCGGCACGGCCATCGGGATCGCGTTGAGACCGATGACGTCGGTGACACCGAGACCGTCGCTGAGGCGACGGACCGCATCGACGAACTGTTCCCACCGCAGGTCGGGTTCGGAACCGGCGAGGAGCAGGAAGCCCTTGCCGGAGTTGTCGCGGATCGCGTGCAGGGCCAGCGACGGCATCTCCACGTCCGTGAAGGTCTCACCGCTGAACGAGATGGTCGGCCGGCGCGAGCGGTAGTCCATCAGCTCGTCGGAGGAGAAGGTGGCGACCAACTCGGACTCGAGGCTGTCACGCAGGTGCGCGGCGGCCAGAGCGACCGCGTGTCCGGCGTCGGCGAACCCCTCCAGCGCGTGGATCAGTACCGGTCCCGTGCCGTCGGTCCGGCTCACCTGCGGAGCGGGAAAGGCGAGTTCATACAGCGCGTCGTCGCGCGCAGGCTGCTCGTCCACGTCGTCCCTCCTTCTGCTGGCAGCTGTCTGAAGAGACAGCTGAACGTCCATTGTCTCGCACCCGGGTGCCGAGCGTCATCTGGGTGCAACCACCTCGACACGCCGGTGATTCCCGCGCTGATCCGGGGCGGTGTGTCGGAGGGCCTGCAGGGTCGGAACCGATGGCACAGTAGACCGTTGTGACCGAGCCGCGTGCGCCCCGACTGTGCTTGTCCCCTCTGCGCTTGTCCCCTCTGACGGCGGCCGCCTGCCTGGTGGCCGCCGCGGTCCTGCTCTCCGCATGCTCGGTCGCCGGGGAACCCGCGGCGTCCAGTCCGGACCTCTCCGCCCGATCGGTGACGGCCGAGGACTTCCCCGACGGGGCCGCGAGCAGGATTCCGTCGTCGGCGGTCGCGAACGCTCTGGCCGACGTCACCGGCGCACCGATGCCCGGACAGACGGGCACCCGGGTGTCGCCGCCGGACTGTGCACCGGCTCCCGTCTCCGCCGACGGCGCGGTCGCGTTCCTGGGGCCCGGTCCGGGGGAGCGGTCCACGCTGACCACGGTCGTCGCCGGTGTCGACTCGCCGCTCGAGGACGTGGTCGACCTGGCCGAGCGGTGCCCGCAGACCACGACGACGACATTCGGGGCGTCGTCGACGATCACCACCGAGGTCCTTCCTCCTCCGCCGGGCATGGACGGGGTCGAGACCGCCGCCATCCGTCGCATCATCGTGACCGGCGGCGGCGCCCCCACGACGACGAGTGCCCTCACCCTGCTCGGCGAGCGTGACGGCGTCCGCGTCTACGCCGAATACCGGTGGCCCACAGCGGGCCCGGTGCCGGCGGACGCGGCCGCCGCACTCGATGCGCTCTTCGTCGAGGCGAACGCCGCCGCGTTCGGCTGATCCGTACTCCGCCTGTGCATGACCCGGCCCGGGTTGTCCACAGCCTGCGATCGCCGCGGTTGCGGCGTCCGGCGCCGGGTGAAGCTGGCGTCCATGCAGATCCTGGATTCGGGTCCACAGGGCCCCCACGACCCGTCGACGCTGCTCACCTCCATCCCCGCGCGTCTCGGCTTCCTCCCGGAGCGGTCGATCATCGTGATCGCGTTCGCCGCCGATCGCACCGTGAACGCGACCATGCGACACGACCTCGTGCTCGAGGCCGACGGCAGCCCGACCCGGGAACTCGTCGCCGTCCTCGCCGGACTGGGCGAGATCACGTCCACCTACGGCGTCGAGGAGATCGTGGTCGTGATCGCCGATGACCGGTACCCCGTCGACGATCACCGCTATCGCCGAATCCTGGCGATGAGCGACCGGTACTTCGGCGAGGTCGGCGGGGTCGCGGCCGGATTCGGACTGGCGGCGTTCGACGCCGGTGCCCGGTGGACGACCATCTGGTGCCCGGAGGATCGGGCCTGGTCCGTCGTCGTGTCCTCGGAAGCGGCCGGATGTCTCGCCGACCCGCACACATCCCCGACGGCGATCGCGGAAGCCGTGCGCTCGGGCCGACGAATCCTCACCCGGCGCTCGGAGATGCGGTCCATGCTCGAACCGCTGGACTCCGAGTGCGGCCCATCGCGTCCGCGGCCGGACTGTCATCACTGCCGCGGCCACGATCTCGATGAGACCGATCGCGGCCGGCCCGACCCCGGTCCCGAGGACATCGAGGAGTCCGCACGGGCGCTGGATCTGGTGATCGGCGCGGTGCTCGGCGCGGACCGGCCGCTGGACTGCGCAGAACTGGACCGGCTGGAGCGGGCCATCCTCCGCCCCGACGTGCGCGACGCCGCACTCGCCCTGTCCGTCACCGAACTCCGGGGCGCGGCCGAACGCCTGTGGCGAGAACTGACCCGGCGCTTGAGTGGGCGCGGAAGGGCAGCTGCCGCAACACTTCTCGCGCATCTGCACTACATCGGCGGGGACGGCGCCTACGCCGGTGTCGCACTCGACGTCGCGCTCGGGTGCGCGGAACCCGGAACGCTGGCCAGGCTGCTGGACACCGCCCTCCGAGCAGGCGTACGCCCGGCCAGGCTGTGGGGCACGATCGACAAGTCGTATGACGCAGCGAAGCGACTCGGTGTCGTCATCCCGGCGGTGACGCTGCGCACCGCCGGGTGACGGTCAGACCTTCGCCGTGTCAGACCTCTGCTGTGTCAGACCTCTGCTGTGTCAGACCTCTGCTGTGTCAGACCTTCTCGACCACCCGCTCGACGAACAACGAGTGCGCCATCTCGGGTGAGAGCTCGAGGCCGTCGTGACCGGGTGTGTCGATGGTGATCGTGCCGGCCGTGTTCGACACCGTCACGCGGGCGTTGGGAACCACGCCCGCCTCACGAAGCGCAGCGATGAGTTCGGTGTCGGACTGCGCGTGCTCCGACAGCCGGCGCACGATCACCGGCACCGTCTCACCCGGCGGGAGGTCGGCGAGGCGGGTGGCGCCGTCGTCGGAACTCGACGCCTCCACTCCCAGAAGTTCCAGGCCCGGGATCGGGTTGCCGTAGGGCGACGTCGTCGGGTATTCCAGCACGGCGAGCAGTCGACGTTCGACGTTCTCGCTCATCACGTGCTCCCAGCGGCACGCCTCCTCGTGGACCTGGTCCCAGGGCATCCCGATCACGTCGACCAGGAGGCGCTCGGCCAGGCGATGCTTGCGCATCACCGCGACCGCGAGCGAGCGGCCGCGATCGGTCAGTTCGAGGTGCCGGTCTCCGGCGACGCGCAGAAGCCCGTCGCGTTCCATCCGGGCAACGGTCTGCGAGACGGTGGGACCGGACTGGTCCAGCCGTTCGGCGATGCGCGCCCGCAGCGGCACGATGCCTTCTTCTTCGAGATCGTAGATCGTTCGCAAGTACATCTCGGTGGTGTCAACCAGGTCGTTCACTATGCGCAATCCCTTTCGTCCCCGCCAAGATTACCCTGTTTGCGGGCGGTGACCGCGATCTCACCGCGGCCGTGGGCCCGCAGGTGCGATGTGGCGCGGGCCCGCTCGTGTCCGACGCGACATCCGTGGCCGCTGCGCGAGGTGTACCACTAGCCTGAGGTCGTGATCAACACTACGAGTGCCCGATGACGACAGCTGTCATCTGGAGCGAGGACTTCCTGTCCTATCGCTGGGCCCACACGCACCCGATGAACCCGGTCCGACTCGCCCTCACGATGACCCTCGCGCAGAGTCTCGGTGTCCTCGACGGCGTCGAGACGGTCCCGCCGCAGGTCATCGACGACGACGCGCTGACCGTCGTGCACAGCCGCGACTACATCGACGCGGTGCGCGCTGTCGGGTCCGGGACGGCGTCGCTGTCGGGTCCGCTGCTCGAGCGCCTGTTCGGGCTCGGCGATGCCGACAACCCGGTCTTCGACGGCATGCACGAGGCCGCGCGGCTGCTCGTCGGTGGCACGCTCGCCGCGGCGCAGACGGTGGTCTCGGGTGCTGCGACGCGCGCGGTCAACATCGGTGGCGGCATGCATCACGCGATGCGCTCGCGCGCCGCCGGATTCTGCATCTACAACGACTGCGCCATCGCGATCAGGTATCTGCTCGACCACGGATACGACCGCATCGCCTACATCGACGTCGACGCCCACCACGGCGACGGCGTCCAGGTCGAGTTCGCGGCCGACCCGCGCGTGATGACGGTGTCGCTGCACCAGCACCCGGCCACCCTGTGGCCGGGCACCGGATGGCCGACGGAGGTGGGTGACGGCGACGCGGCGGGCAGCGCGGTCAACCTGGCCCTCATGCCCAACACCGAGGACCGGCTGTGGCTGCGCGCCTTCCACGCCGTGGTGCCGTCGCTCGTCGCCGAGTTCCGGCCGCAGATCATCGTCAGCCAGTGCGGCGCCGACAGCCACCGGGCCGACCCGCTGACCGACCTGTCGCTCACCGTCGACGGCCAGCGCGCGGCGATGATCGCCATGCGCAACCTCGCCGACAAATACTGTGAGGGTCGCTGGATCGCGGTCGGCGGCGGTGGCTACGGCGTGGTGAACGTGGTGCCGCGCAGCTGGACGCACCTGCTGGGGGTCGCCCTCGACCGCGAGGTCGACGTATCGGCGGTCATCGACGAATCCTGGTGTGCCACGGCCGAACAGATCTCCGAGCAGGTTCACTCCGACTATGCCGCCCCGCCCGTTCGGGTCATGGGTGACGGGGGCATCGTCGACTACCAGCCGTGGGCGGGCGACGCCGGCCAGGAGCCACCAGAGGGCGTCGCGCCCAACGCCCAACGCCAGACCGACCGCGCGATCCTCGCCACCCGGCGCGCGGTGTACCCGCTCCATGGTCTCGACCCGGAGGATCCTCGTGACTGACGACGCCACCACCGCAGCATCGGACACCACCGGCGCGGTGGCCGACCAACCCGAGCCGCGCAGCCCCTGGGACTACCCGCGGCACTGGATCGCCGACGTGCTGGCCTCCGACGGCGGCGTGGTGCACCTGCGGCCGATCGTGCCCGACGACGCCGACCGCATCGTGGCGTTCCACTCCAAGCTCTCGGAGCGAACGCGCTACATGCGCTATTTCGGTCCGACACCCACACTGCCGCCGCGCGAGGTGGCGCGGATGACGACCGTCGACCACCAGCAGCGGGTCGCCATCGTCGCCGAACTCGGCGGCGAGATCATCGCGGTCGGCATCTACGAAGGACTCGGCTTCGACGGGAAACCCGAATCGGCCGAGGTGGCGTTCGTCGTCGCCGACGAACACCAGGGCCGCGGCCTCGGACCGATCCTGCTCGAACATCTCGCCGGGGCGGCGGCGGAGAACGGCTTCGCCCGCTTCGAGGCCGAGGTCCTCAGCGAGAACCCGAACATGGTCGCCGTCTTCCGCGACGCCGGGTATCAGCTCGCGCGCAGCTTCGACGGCTCGACCGTGCACGTCGAGTTCCTCATCGACCCGACCGAGGCGCTGCTGTCGGTGCGCAACGCCCGGGAACGCGCCTCGGAGGCCCGCAGCGTCGCGAACCTGCTGCGTCCGACCTCGGTCGCGGTCATCGGCGCCTCGACGGACCCGAACAAGGTCGGCAATGCGCTGCTGGCGAACATCATCGCCGGAGGTTTCACCGGACCGGTGTTCCCGGTCAACGGTCCCGCCCGGGTTGCGGAGGACGAGCCCGAGCGGGGGAGGCGCGGGCCCGGTCGTGAACCGCTGCCGGCGCGTCGCCGCACCCGGGAACGACCGCCGTCTGTGCGCGGCATCCGGGCGTACGAGACCGTGCGCGACATCCCCGACCCCGTCGACCTCGCGGTGGTCGCGGTGCCCGCCGCCCGCGTCGACGACGTGCTCGACGACTGTCTGGTCAAGGGCGTGCGCACGCTCGTCGTGGTGTCGTCGGGTTTCGGTGAGTCCGGCGAGGAGGAGGGGCTCGAGAACGAGCGCCGGCTCGTCGCCCAGGTCCGCGAACACGGAATGCGTCTGGTCGGGCCGAATGCGCTGGGAGTGGCGAACAACGACCCGACGGTCGCACTCAACGCGACCCTGGCCCCACGAATCCCGGGTGCCGGGCGGGTCGGATTCTTCTGCCAGTCCGGCGCGCTCGGGATCGCGATCCTCGACACCGCGGCCCGGCGCCAGATCGGACTGTCGACGTTCGCCTCGGCCGGCAACCGCGCGGACGTCTCCGGCAACGACCTGTTGCAGTACTGGGACACCGACGCCACCACCGACGTCATCCTGCTCTACCTCGAGAGCTTCGGTAATCCGCGCAAGTTCTCCCGGATCTCGCGGCGGGTCTCGCGCTCGAAGCCGATCATCGCCGTCAAGTCCGGCCGTGGTGCGATGACACCGGTCCGCGCGGCGCGTTCGGCGGCCACCCTCGACGATCAGATCGCCCGGATGATGCTCGAACAGGCCGGCGTGATCCAGGTCGACACGATCCCCGAGCTGTTCGACTGCGCGGCCGTGTTCGCCTATCAGCCGCTTCCGCGCGGGCCGCGCGTCCGCATCATCGGCAACTCCTCGGTGCTCGGCAGCCTGGCCGCGGACACCGCGCGCAACGGAGGCCTCGAAGTCGTCGACACCGTCGATCTCGGCGCCGGTGCCTCCGAGGAGGAGTTCGAGTCGACGGTCTCGGCGGCGATGGCCGATCCGGGTGTCGACGCGATCATCGTCGTCTTCGTACCGCCGGTCGCGGTCGGCGCCGACTGGCACGCGCGGGCACTCATGGCGGCGGCGAACACGCCCGACGCCGATGCCGACAAGCCGATCGTCACGACCTTCCTCGCGGTCGACGGCATTCCGCCGGGCCTGACCAGGCCGGGGCCGGGCGGCATGCCGACGAAGGGCTCGATCCCGTCGTACGGCTCGCCCGAGCGCGCCGCGGCCTCGCTGGCCCGTGCCTGGCAGTACGCCCGGTGGCGGCTGCGGCCGGAGTCCGTCGTCCACCGCCCCGAGGGCACCGATCCCGAGGCGGCGCGGACGTTCGTCCGTGAGGCCATGGCGGGTGAGGGTGCCGTCGATCGACCGGTCGAGCGGTTGCTCGGACATGTGGAGTCGGCGAAGCTGTTGCGCTGGTACGGCATCGACGTGGTCCCGTTCCGCGAGGTCACCACGATGCACGAGGCGTCGGCCGCGGCGCGTGAGCTGGGGCTCCCGGTGGCCGTGAAGGCGACATCGGACAAGTGGCGCGGCCGTCTCGACCGCGAGGGTGCGCGTCTCGACCTACCGGACGCGACGTCCGTGGTGACCGCGTTCGCCGAACTCACCGAGCTCACCGGTGATCGCGTGCTGCACGTACAGAAGATGGCGCCGAAGGGCGTCGGCACCGTCATCCGGGTACGCGACGATCCGTCATTCGGCTCGGTGATGTCGTTCGGTCTGTCCGGGCGCACCTTCGACCTACTGGGCGATCACGGGTACCGCGCCGTCCCGTTGTCCGATCTCGATGCGCGTGAACTGATCGAGGAGCCGCGTTCGGCGCCCCTGTTGTCGGGCTACCGGGGGGAGGAGCCGGCGGACAAGGAGGCGCTCGCCGACCTGTTGCTGCGCATCTCGACGCTGGTCGACGACATCCCGGAGGTCCGCGAGGTGGTCTGCGACCCGATCCTCGCCTCGGTCGACGGTGCGGCCGTCCTCAATGCCCGGATACGAGTGGGTCCGGTGCCCGACAGGCGGGACACCGGACCCAGACGACTCGGTTGACCGAGGGACTCAGTGAGGCGACGAGCTGGGCGTGCGGGGACGCTCAGCTCGCGTAGGCGCGCAGGCGCTCGGCACGGTCACCGTGGCGGAGCTTGCCCATGACCTCCCGCTCGATCTGTCGCACGCGTTCGCGCGACAGCCCGAACATGCGGCCGATCTGGTCCAGGGTGCGCGGCTGGCCGTCGTCGAGGCCGTAGCGCATCCGGATGACCTGCTGCTCTCGCTCGTCCAGCGTCGCGAGGACGGCGCGGATGTCGGAGTGCAGGAGTCCGGCGATCACGGCGTTCTCGGCCGACGTGGCCTCGGCGTCCTCGATGAAGTCACCGAGGGGTGCCTCTTCGTCGCTGCCCACCGGCATGTCCAGGCTCACCGGATCGCGGCTGTGGTCCAGCAGGTCCGCGATCTTCTCGGCGGGGATGCCCGATTCGTTGGCCAGTTCGTCGTCGGTCGCCTCGCGACCGAGCTGCTGGTGCAGCTCGCGCTTGATGCGCGCCAACTTGTTGACCTGCTCCACCAGGTGGACGGGGAGCCGGATCGTGCGGCTCTGATCCGCCATCCCGCGAGTGATCGCCTGACGGATCCACCACGTCGCGTAGGTCGAGAACTTGAAGCCCTTGGCGTAGTCGAACTTCTCCATCGCACGGATCAGACCCAGGTTGCCCTCCTGGATCAAGTCGAGGAGCGGCATGCCGCGACCCGTGTACCGCTTGGCCAGCGACACGACCAGGCGGAGGTTCGCCTCGAGCAGGTGGGCACGGGCGGCCTCACCTTCGCGGACGACGACCGCCAGATCGCGCTTCTTGGCGGCGGAGAGCCGCTTCTTGGTCGCCAGAACGTGTTTGGCGTAGAGGCCGGCCTCGATCTGCTTGGCGAGTTCGACCTCCTGCTCCGCGTTGAGGAGAGCGGTACGACCAATTCCGTTCAGATAGACACGGACCAGATCCGCCGCTGGAGACTGGGCGTCGAGATCTTGTTCGGTCATCGCCGGCCGAGTACCCGGAGGGGTGACTTCGGCGAAACCTTTGGTCGGGGTCGAACGTGCAACTGTCGAGCGTGACATGCGGCCTCCTGACTTGAGTGCGTTCACTGGGTCCAACGTCCATGTGCGGCCGATAGTTCCCGAGAGTGCTTCGGAGCAAACCTCGATGAGGCTTGGTGACCTGCGCATTCTTTTTGGCGGCTCGACAACCGGCTGAGAAGTTGCTGAGATGTCGCGCGCGAAGGAACCGGCGCGAGATGGCCGGGGTGGCGGTGACGGACCTGTCGGTCGCGAACGCGTGGAGGCGGCGTCGTGTCAGGCGCGGGGATCGTCGGGGTCGACGACCTGTCCATCGACGGTGCGGGACAGCTGCTGATCGGTGTCGGTGAGGGCCGGTGGGCCCACGACGTGGTGGTCGGCGCCGTACTTGTACTGTGGGACCTCGCCGCGTTTACGCGGCGGACGGTCGTTGGCGATCAGGACCGCGGCCCACGGCAGCGGGATGGAGATCGCGACGATCGCCAGCGCCAGGAGTCCGGACCCGGTGATCCCGTAGGCGACCCCGGCGATCAGGAGTGCCGGGACACGGAAAGCCATGAGGAACAGGTACTTCCGCACGCGCGCCCGGTGCTGGGCCTCCAGCGAGTCCGATGCGTCGGTGATCAGGTAGGTCTCCGCGCCGGAGCGTTTCGACACGGGGTGGCCGTGCTCGTCGCCGTGCGGTGACGTGCTGCTGTGGCCGTACTGACCGCGACCGGTCTCACCCATGGATTCCCTTTGTTCGAACACTCTCTCCACTGTCCCACTTTCGATGTGGGATTGCACCCGCCGCCGGGAGCGGAGCGAGCGGGGCAGATTGGACCCGCCGCCGGGAGCGGAGCGAGCGGGGCAGATTGTTGCCCGCCGCCGGGAGCGGAGCGAGCGGGGCAGATTGTTGCCCGCCGCGATTCTCGACTCCGGTGTTCCGTCGCGCGGCCGTTGACGCACAATGTAGGTATGGGAACCGAAACCATCGAACGCCCGGACCTCGACGAATGGTCCGACACCAAGACCGACGAGCGTCCCGATGCCGACGCGACCGATCGGGATGACGACGACCGCCCCAAGTTCTTCCACTACGTGAAGAAGAACAAGATCGCCGAGAGTGCGGTCATGGGAAACCACGTCGTCGCCCTGTGCGGCGAGACCTTCCCGGTGACGCGGTCGGCCAAGCCCGGGTCTCCGGTGTGCCCGAAGTGCAAGAAGATCTACAGCAAGATGCGTAAGTAGCGGCTGCCCTCATGTGCCGACGCGGTTGGCCGGTCCCGGTACCGGTCAGCCGCGTTCGCGTTCCCGGGGGTGTCTGCGGATCGGACCGGAGGACAGCCGGTCGGGCAGAGTCCGGAGCTGTCCGGTGAAGTCCGAGGTCTGCGAGTTCACCCAGTGCCGCACCTGGGTGGTGGTCGACGCCTTCGCCGGCCAGAACTGTTGCACGGCGGCGTTGAACTCGGCGCCGATCACGATGCCGAATCCCAGCGAGAACGTGAAGAGCAGGAAGGCGATCGGGGTGGCCAGCGCTCCGTAGGACACCCCGGCCTCGGTGATCTTGGTCAGGTAGATACGCAGCAGGTAACTCGCGAGCCAGAAGAACACGCCCGCCACGACGGCGCCGCCGATCAGCCGGTGCCACGGCAGGGGATTGGGCAGCGCGAGGTGGTAGAGCGTCGTCAGGACGAACAGCAGCAGCACGGCGACGAACGGGAAGTAGCCGTAGTCGATGAGGGTGGTGACGAAGGAACCCCACGACTCCGGCACGATCGCCCGGAGGTAGTTCGGTCCGAGCGCGACGAGGGGGAGCAGGAACACCGCCACGCTCAGGAATCCGACGTAGAGGAACAGTGCGAAGAACCGCTGCCACACCGGATTCCGGACCTCGTGCTGGTCGTGGGCGTGGGCGATCGAGGCGATGAAGCACGAGACGGCCGACGATCCCGCCCACAGCGACAGGACGAAACCGACCGACATCAGTCCGATCCGGCCGCGTCCGAGCACGCTGTCGACCGTGGGGGTGATCAGATCGTCGACGACGGTAGGGGTGAAGGTCCGGTCGGCGAAGTCGACGATGCGGGCGTAGACGACGTCGACGGTGTCGGGGCCGAACCAACCGGCCACGTATCCGACCGAACCGAGCAGCCCGAGCAGCAGCGGTGGCAGCGACAGCGCCTGCCAGAACGCGGCCTGGGCGGCCCAGCCGATGATCCCGTCGTCCCATGACTTGACGATGGTGCGCCAGATCACCCGATGGATGTTCGGAAGTACCGGCAGTCCGGGCCCGGTCGAGGCCTCGGCCCGTACCGGGTCGTCGTTTCCCGGCTTCTGCGGATGATCCGCATCGTGGACCACCTCGACGTCGCCGGATGCCGGGGCGGGTCGTGGCGCAGCGCGCAGGGGTTCGGTCGCGGTGTCGTCGAGCGGGGCGGTGATCGCCGCGGACATGGGCGCGGGCGGCGGCACCGGGCGCAGGCTCGGCGCAGCCACCGACGACGTGTCGTCGGCCAGCGGGACCGGATTCCTCTTGCGCGTTGTGATGAGTTCAATATCCCTGATCGGAGGGGCAGTTGGGTACTCGGGTCACCAGGCGAGTCGTTCGGATCGCCCACGAGGGGCGGCTTCCGGGACCATCTCGGCCCGATGTCGGGATGCGGGAGCTGTCGCCCTTCGGCGGTACCATTGGCGGGTCCCCTTGGGCGCGGGTCCCGCACGCGAGGGGTCATTTCATGTCCGGCAGTACCCGCACCCGTGGAGGAGCAGCACAGAAGGTGACGTCAGCCGAACCCTCCGCCAGCAGCCCGTCCGGGTCCGCGAGTGCCGGACCCACATTCCAGCTCCGCGCCTGGCAGCGTCGTGCGCTGACCAAGTATCTGACGCAGAAGCCGAAGGACTTCCTCGCCGTGGCGACCCCCGGCGCGGGAAAGACGACGTTCGGTCTGCGCATCGCCCGCGAACTCCTCGACGACCGCACCGTCGACAAGATCACCGTCGTGGCGCCGACCGAGCATCTGAAGCACCAGTGGGCCGAGGCCGCGGCGCGGGTCGGGATCGCACTCGATTCCCGTTTCACCAACGCCGCCGGACAGACCAGCACGGACTTCCATGGCGTCGTGGTCACCTACGCACAGGTGGCCGCCCATCCGGCTCGGCATCGGGTGCGCACCGAGAACTACCGCACCCTGGTCATCCTCGACGAGATCCACCACGGCGGCGACGCCAAGTCCTGGGGTGAGGCGATCCGCGAGGCCTTCGACGACGCGGAGCGCCGGTTGCTGCTGACGGGTACGCCGTTCCGCTCCGACGACTCGCCGATCCCGTTCGTCACCTACGAACCGGAGGCCGGTGGGCACCAGCGGTCCAAGGCCGACCACACCTACGGCTACGCCGACGCCCTGAAGGACGGCGTCGTCCGCCCGGTGGTGTTCCTCGCCTACTCCGGCGAGGCCAGCTGGCGGGACAGCGCGGGCGAGGAGTACACCGCGCGTCTGGGCGAACCTCTCTCGGCCGAGCACACCACCCGCGCCTGGCGCACCGCCCTCGATGCGCACGGCGATTGGATTCCGGCGGTGCTCACGGCCGCGCACACCCGCCTCGGCCAGTTGCGCGCGACCGGCACGCCGGACGCGGGCGGCCTGGTCATCGCCACCGATCAGACCGCGGCCCGCGACTACGCCGAACTCCTCACCGCCATCACCGGCAAAGAACCCACGCTGGTGCTCTCCGACGACCCGAAGTCGTCGTCGCGGATCGGCCAGTTCGCCGCGTCCACCGACGAGTGGATGGTCGCGGTCCGCATGGTGTCCGAAGGTGTCGACGTGCCGCGCCTGGCCGTGGGCGTGTACGCCACGAGCTCGTCGACGCCGCTGTTCTTCGCGCAGGCCATCGGCCGCTTCGTGCGGTCGCGTCGTCCGGGTGAGACCGCGAGCGTCTTCTTGCCGTCGGTACCGGTGCTGCTCGACCTGGCCAGCCAGATGGAGGTCGAGCGCGACCACGTGCTCGGCAAGCCGCACCGCGAGAGCGACGGCCTCGACGACCAGTTGCTGATCGATGCCAACAAGCAGGAGGACGAGCCGGGGGAGGACGAGCCGAAGTTCCAGTCGCTCCATGCCGACGCCGAACTCGATCAGGTGATCTTCGACGGCACGTCGTTCGGCACGGCGACGTTCGCGGGCAGCGATGAGGAATCGGACTATCTGGGTCTGCCCGGACTGCTCGACGCCGATCAGGTGCGCGCGCTCCTGCGTAAACGGCAGGAGGATCAGGTCACGGCGCGGACGGCCGCCGCGTCGACTTCGGACTCGTCGGCGAGCTCAGCCCAGCCGACCCCGGGCCGGCCCCCGGGGACGACCGGCGAGAACCTGCATGCCCTGCGCAAGGAACTGAACACCCTCGTCGCGATGCATCACCATCGCACGGGCAAGCCGCACGGCATGGTGCACAACGAGCTACGGACCCGGCTGGGCGGACCGCCGACCGCGATGGCGAGCGCCGAGCAGCTCAAGGAACGGATCGCCGCACTGCGCGAGTGGCGCTGACACGACAGAGCCCGGCCGGATGATTCCGGCCGGGCTCTGTGCGTTGGAACGCCCGTGTCAGATCGTCGGAGGTGTCAGACCAACTCGCCGGCGGACTCGACGACGGTGGCGCTCAGCTCGACGAGACGGGCTTCGTGCTCATTGAAGTGGTGGCGGCAGAAGAGAAGTTCGCCGCCCTTGGGCAGGACGGCCCGTACCTTGGCTGCAGCGCCGCAGCGATCGCAGCGATCGGCGGCTGTGAGCGGCAGGTAGATCGGGGCTGTGGTGGCGATGTCAGTCATGGTTGTCGTTCCTCCGTCCCGGTCCGGCGCCGGTGTCCGGTCGCCTTCCCTTCGAGCCGACACATCCGGGCGATGCGTCAACCTCACTCTGTCAGACGCTCGAGGCGTTCGTATTGTTCCGGGGGTGCGCTCGGTGTGTCGTCACTCACCGTTTACATCGCGCAACAACTGAACAACGAATGCCTGAACGCAATGCGACCCGGCCATGGGGGCCGGGTCGCACCACTCTACGTGTTCTTCGCGGGTCGGGTCGGGCCGGTCAGCTCGTCCGGGTGGGGGAGTGCGTTCCGCTTGCGCCCCCATCGGGTTCGGCTGCGGACTCGGTGGCCGGGATGTCGGACGTAGACGCTGTCCCGGTGCCGGACCGGTCCGCGCCCTCGGCACCCACAAGTGCCTCTTCCTGCTCCTCGCGGAAGTGGGTGACCGCGTCCGAGGACTCGTTCTCCCGGTCGCGCAGGTACTCGCGGAGCGAGTAGGCGAAGGCCGCGGCCCAGGCGATGGCGATCACGATGTAGAAGACGTTGCGCACCGAGGCCGGGGCATCGATGAAGTCGCTCTTCAACAGGCTGCGCGTGTTGGTGAGCACGATCAGGCCGCCGACCGAGGCGCCGAGCAGACGCGGCGGGATGTGGCGCACGAGCCATGCCGCGATCGGCGCGGCGATCACGCCGCCGACGAGGATGGCGCCGACCCACGCGAAGTTGATGCCCTGCGAACCGAGGCTGAACAGGAAGCCGAGGCTCGCGGCGACGGCGATGATGAACTCGCTCGTGTCGATCGAACCGATCACCTTGCGGGGTTCGAGGCGGCCGCTGGCCAGGATGGCCGGGGTGCCGACAGGTCCCCAGCCGCCGCCACCGGTGGCGTCGACGAAACCGGCGACGAACCCGAGGGGGCTCAGGAACCGCTTGCGCAGCGGCTTGCCGAGATTGTGGCGGGGAATGCCCTGGAAGGTGAACCGCACCAGGATGTAGAGGCCGAGCAGCAACAGGATCACGGCCATGACCGGCGCTGCGGTCTCGGTGGAGAGACTCGACAGGATCGTCGCGCCGAGGAATGCGCCGATGGCGCCCGGGATTGCGATCCGGCGCACGACCCGCCAGTCGACGTTGCCGAACTTCCAGTGCGAGACACCGGACACCAGCGTGGTGCCGATCTCGGCCAGGTGCACCGTGGCCGATGCGGCAGCCGGGTTGGTGCCGATGGCGAGTAGGAGGGTCGTGGTGGTGACGCCGTAAGCCATGCCGAGACTGCCGTCGACGAGCTGAGCAGCAAAGCCGACGAGGCCGATCAGGACAATCGTTCTCATAGGAGATCTTTCCGGGAAGTCACGCCGTCAGGGGCGTGGAGAGGCTGGGCGGACACGATGCGGCCGCGAGAGATGAAGCGCAGGGTGGGGACGCGGTGTCGGTCCCAGGACGGGGTGGGTCGCGTCACCGACACAGCATCGAGGCCGTACGCAGCAGGTCAACGGCGGCGCGGCGCACCAGCATGGCGCCACGTCTGTTCCCGGTCACTGCGTAAGTCACCGCGTCATCTTATGTAGAGCCAGTTCGAAATCCGACTTCCCGGCCGTGTCGAAATCGTCGCGCGCAGAAACCTTGACAGATGTCGGGTGTGCGGCTAACCGCAGAAGCAGACGCCCCCGGCGCCTGGGAGGCGCCGGGGGCGTGTGTCTGCTGGTTGCGGAGTGCTAGTCCAGGTAGTCGCGCAGGACCTGCGAACGCGACGGGTGGCGCAGTTTCGACATGGTCTTGGACTCGATCTGGCGGATGCGCTCCCGGGTCACCCCGTACACCTGCCCGATCTCGTCGAGGGTGCGGGGCTGCCCGTCGGTGAGACCGAAGCGCAGGCGGACGACACCCGCCTCACGCTCGGACAGCGTTTCCAGGACCGACTGCAGCTGGTCCTGCAGCAACGTGAAGCTGACCGCGTCGACCGCGACCACGGCTTCGGAGTCCTCGATGAAGTCACCGAGCTGGCTGTCGCCCTCGTCGCCGATGGTCTGGTCCAGCGAAATGGGTTCCCGGGCGTACTGCTGGATCTCCAGCACCTTCTCCGGAGTGATGTCCATTTCCTTGGCGAGCTCCTCGGGAGTCGGCTCGCGGCCGAGGTCCTGGAGGAGTTCGCGCTGGATGCGACCGAGCTTGTTGATGACCTCGACCATGTGCACCGGGATACGGATCGTGCGGGCCTGGTCGGCCATGGCCCGGGTGATCGCCTGACGGATCCACCAGGTGGCGTACGTCGAGAACTTGTAACCCTTGGTGTAGTCGAACTTCTCGACCGCGCGGATCAGACCGAGGTTGCCCTCCTGGATCAGATCCAGGAACGCCATGCCGCGGCCGGTGTACCGCTTGGCCAGCGAGACGACGAGTCGGAGGTTCGCCTCGAGCAGGTGGTTCTTGGCGCGGTTGCCGTCGCGCGAGATCCAGTTGAGGTCACGCTTCTGGGCGGTGCTCAGCTTCTCGCCGGCGTCCATGATGCGTCGGAGACGTTCGGTGGCGAACAGCCCCGCCTCGATCCGCTTGGCGAGCTCGACCTCTTCCTCGGCATTGAGGAGGGCGACCTTGCCGATCTGCTTCAGATACGCGCGGACGCTGTCGGCGGAGGCGGTGAGTTCGGCGTCCTTGCGCGCCTGGCGCAGAGCCTCCGACTCCTCCTCGTCCCACACGAAGTCGCCGGATTTGGCGGCGGCTGCCTCGTCCTTGGAGGCGGCCGCGGCGGTGGCGGGACCCGCGCCGGCGGCCGGGGTCTTCGCGGACTCCTCGTCGTCCGACTCGTCGTCGTCGACCTCCAGGTCTTCGATTTCGACGTCTTCGAGCTCCGCGTCGGGGCCGTCGATATCGTCGATCGAGTCCGGGTCGTCGGGCTCGGCGCTCGGATCGTCGCCGGACCCCTCAGCGGAGGCGCCCTTCTTGGCGGCCTTCTTCGGCGCTGCCTTCTTGGTCGCCTTCTTCGCTGCTGCCTTTTTGGCGGGCGCCTTGCGGGCGGCGGTCTTCTTCGCAGCCTTCTTGGCGGTCCGCTTGGCCGGGGCGTCGGTCGCGGCGGGGGTCGACTCGGTCGACTCCTCGGCCTCTACATCACCCTGGTGGGTCGTGATGGCTGCCACGTACAACCTTTCGAACTGTCTTCTATGGTGTCGTCCGTCGTCTGTCACCAGACGTGACACGGCAGCACGAGCCGCCGTGGACGAGGTCTTGGTTTCTCGGTTGGAATGACCGGTGACGACCATTGTAACGACATCGCCGTGTCCGGTGTGTCAAAGACCTGGTCAATGCACGCGTGGCGCTAGGTTTTGAGCCCCCGCGAGACCGCCATGGCGGCACCCACGATGCCGGCGGTGTTCAGCAGCACCGCGGGGACCACGGGCGTGTCATTGGTCAACAGCGGAATCCACTTGTCGGACTTGCGGCTGATGCCGCCGCCCGCGATGAACAGCTTCGGCCAGAAGAGGGCCTCATAGGTCTTCAGGACCTCGGAGACCTTCTCGGTCCACTTCTCGTATGACCAACCCTTCTCGTCCCGGACGCGAGAGGACGCCTGGTGCTCGGCTTCCTTCTTGCCGACCTGCAGATGACCGAGCTCGGTGTTCGGCACGAGGGTTCCGTCGATCAGGATCGCCGACCCGATGCCGGTTCCGAACGTCAGCAGCATCACGACCCCCGCGACGTCCTTGCCCGCGCCGTACGCGTCCTCGGCCATCCCCGCGGCGTCGGCGTCGTTGAGCACCGACACCTGCCTGCCGTCGAGGTGCTTGCTGAAGAGGTCGTAGACGTCCGTACCGATCCAGGCCTTGTCGATGTTGGCGGCCGTGCGCATGATCCCGTCGGTGACGACGCCGGGCAGGGTGATGCCCACCGGTCCGGTCCAGTCGAAATGTGCCACGACCTCGGCCACCTTGTCGGCGACTGCGTCGGGTGTCGCCGGCTGCGGGGTCAGCACCTTGAACCGCTCGCCGACGAGTTCACCGGAATCGAGATCGACGATCCCGCCCTTGATCCCGGAACCGCCGACGTCGACCCCGAAACCGAGGTTGGTCGGAGGTGTCGGATCGTCGGGGTCGGACGATCCGGGGACGGACGTATCGGTCATGGCGGGGCTCCCTGTCGGGGTCGGCGGCAATCGTGGTCCAGGCTATCCACGTGACCCGCCGAACGTGCGACATCGCAACGCATGTCGACACGATCGGCCCGGGCGAGGCGAGAGATCGGCCACCGCGATCGGCGGTGCGGTCGGGCGATGTGCTCACATGGAAGGCGTGGATCAGACAATTCCGGTGGACGAGCTCGCCACGGTCGCCCATGCCGTGGCTCAGGAGGCCGCCGCGCACGTGCGTCGCCGCCGCCCCGAATTGTTCGGCGCGACACCGGGACACGGCGAACCGCCGGCATCCGGGACCCCGGACACGCGATCGTCGACGGTGCAACCGGTGTCGACCACGTCGACGGTGCAACCGGTGTCGACCAAGTCGACGGAAACCGATCCGGTGACCCTCGCCGACACCGAGACCGAACGCCTGATCCGTTCGCTGCTCCGCCGCGCGCGTCCCGACGACGAGGTGCTGGGGGAGGAGGACGGCGGCAGCCGCGCGGTGCCCTCCGGCGTCCGATGGGTCGTCGACCCGATCGACGGCACCGTCAACTTCATGTACGGCGTCCCGGCCTATGCCGTCTCGGTGGCGGCGCAGGTCGACGGGCGGTCGGTTGCCGGGGTCGTCGTCGACGTCGCCCGCGACGTGACCTACGGCGCGACCCTCGGCGGGGGAGCCTGGGCGGCAGACGCGACCGGAGTCCGCCGGACGCTGCGCTGCACGTCGGTCGATCGAGCCGAACTGGCACTGGTGGCAACGGGTTTCGGATATGACGCGGCACGGCGCCGGCAGCAGGGCCGCATCGTCGCCGAACTGCTGCCCCGCGTCCGGGACGTCCGTCGCATCGGTGCCGCGGCCCTCGACCTGTGCATGGTCGCCGCCGGCGCCGTCGACGCCCATTACGAACACGGTCTGAGCCCGTGGGACTGGGCGGCCGGAGGACTGATCGCCGCCGAGGCCGGTGCGGTCGTCCAGATGCCGCCGCCGGACTCGCGGGCCGACGAGGGGCACATCACCGTCGCCGTCGCGCCCGGCGTGGCCGACGAATTCCTCGCGCTGCTGGACGAACTCGACGCCCGCCGCCCGCTCGCCTGACGGCTCCCCGGCGCACACCCGGCGGCGGGGAACCTCTCGGCGAACCTCAGCAGGGAGCGGAATGCACGGCCTCGACGAGCACCGGGTCGACACCGCTCGCCGGGTTCTTCGGATCCGCCGACCGGAGCGCCTCCAGCGCGGCCTGTGCGTCCTGGGACATCTCGTCACCCGAATGGTGGGTACCGAGTGCGACGTCGACGGCTGTCCCGCGGCGGCCGTCATCGACCAGCTGTGCGCACGGGAACGCGAGCCACGTGGCCGCGGCCGCGGCGCGTCCCGCGGGCCCGAAACGGATCTGCGCGACGCAGTTCAGGTCCCGGTTGGGGTACACGGGGTCATCGGCATAGGGGGTGTCCGGCACCGGGGTGAACCCCTGCGCGGTGAGGTCGTCGGACACCGTGCGGGCCGCGCCGCGTTCGTCGGAGGCGTTGAGGACCCGCACCCCGAAGGTCGACAGCGGTGCCGGCGCGACCCCCAGCATCTCGTCGCGACCGACGACCGTGAGTGCCGGCGGTGCGGGAGGCGCGGGTGCACCGGCCTCCACCGACGTCGGCGGAGTCGGCTGATTGCACGCTGTCGGTACGGATTCGGTGTCGCCGCCGCCCAGCGCGACCGCCCACACCACCACTCCGACGACCATCAGGACGACGACCGTGATGATCGCCGGTGCATAGCGGCGCCGACGGTAGGGTCGGCCCTGCTCGTCTGTCGGATAGCCGGACGTAATCTTCGACACCACCGTGGACTGGCTCCTCACTGGGCGTTGCGTGATCTCGGATCACTGTAGAGGGTGGCCTCGCGGTGGACCGCATGCCTCGCCGGGAGCGAGGTCACCGGAGCGCTCCGGGGTGTCTGTCGGCGCCGGAGCGAAACTTACCGACGAGTTGGGTCCAGCGTATTGACCATGCACGAGGTGTCCACTATGCTACGGGCGCCCGCGCTTCCAGACCCGGGATGCGCCCGATATCGAACCGTGATCGAAATCACGCAATACGTCTGTTCCTCTGGTACGAATCTCGCCCGAGACGACGTTGCACTGACCCCATCGGTAAGACAATCCCGGTGGTGTCGTGCGCAAGAACACCCGGGTGACGACGCCAGCGCCGTCACCGTGAGCGCCCCTCACACTCTCGACAAGTTAGGCACAGAATGGCTACAGATTACGACGCGCCACGGCGGACGGAGACCGAGGACCTCAACGAGGACTCGCTCGAAGAGCTGAAGGCGCGACGCAGCGAGGCTCAGTCCTCGGCGGTGGATGTCGACGAGAGTGACACCGCGGAGTCCTTCGAACTCCCCGGAGCAGATCTCTCCGGTGAAGAGCTGTCGGTGCGAGTCATCCCGAAGCAGGCCGACGAGTTCACCTGCACCAGCTGCTTTCTCGTCTATCACCGCAGTCGGCTGGCCGAAGAGAACGGAAGCTCGCTCATCTGCGTCGACTGCGCCTGAGCAGGTTCGCAGCCAGCGGATGACCGCTGATGAAAGGGGCCGACGCCGAACACGGCGCGGCCCCTTCGTCGTGTCCTGGGTTCAGGCGGTGGGTTCCGGGCGGTCGGCCGCGGCGTCGTCGATGCCCAGCGCCGCGAGGAGTTCGGCCGGGCGGCGGGTGGAGACGAGCCAGTAGGGAGTCGGGTCGTCGGGGTCGTCGAGGACGAGGAGCACCATCGTCTTCACCCAGGACCGGTGGACGAGATAGGCGGCGGGGTCGAGCTGGCGGCCGAGCGCCGCGCTCTTGGCCGACGCCGGGACCGTCGCCCCGCGGGCCACGACGGAACGTGGCAGAACGGCGCGGTGGGCGTGCAGTTCCCCACCCGGGGTCACCCGGATACGGGTACGGCTCATCGTCCACAGCATCACCGCGCACAGGACGCCGGTGGCGACGTACCCGATGATGCTCCAGGCGCTCCCGCGTGCCGACAGCTGGATCTCGTAGCCCACCACGCCGGTGAGGACCACGGCTGCGAGCCACCACCACCAGGGCACGTACAGACGCTCGTCGAACCGATCGGCGGTCGAGTCGGTGACATCGGCGTTGCGCCCGGTGGGTGCGGGGGAGGCGTCCGACGTGCCCCCGGGGTGCTCGGGCGAATGATCTGCGGTCACGTGACCAGCGTAGTCTGCGTCCGTGACCCCAGATCTCCCCCCTGTGCAGCCCTCCGCCGCGGCGCCGATCGCGGTCCGTCGCCTCGACCCCGATCTGCCCCTGCCGACCAGGGCGCACCCGGGTGATGCGGGGGTCGACCTCTATTCGACGATCGATCTCGAACTGCCGGCCGGACGCCGTCAGCTCGTCGGAACCGGGATCGCGGTGGCGTTGCCGTTCGGCACCGTCGGGCTGATCCACCCGAGGTCGGGCCTCGCCGCGCGGGCCGGCCTGTCGGTCGTGAACACCCCCGGGACCATCGACGCCGGCTATCGCGGGGAGATCAAGGTCTGCCTGATCAACCACGACCCGGAGCAGACGATCTCGATCGCGCGCGGCGACCGCATCGCCCAGCTGATCGTGCAGCGTGTGGAGTTGCCCGACTTCGTCGAGGTCGACGAGCTCGACGACACCGCCCGGGGCGACGGCGGTTACGGATCGAGTGGCGGTTCGGCGATTCTCGCCTGACCTCCGCCCGTCGGGAGTCGATTACTGTTTTCCGTGTGTCCGGCGGATCGTTGTCGCCGGCGGTGACGAACGAGGAGTGACGCGATGGCACAGGACGGATCAGGGGAGTTGCGGGTCGGTCAGGCGCGCGGTCCCTACGACATCGACGCGCTGGCCACCCGGCCGCAGGAACTCGAGAACTCCCATCTCGACCTCGGTTCGGTGCTGGTGCCGGTGGTCGAGGGCGGCCAGGTCACCGTCGAGATGTCCGAGGCCCACCAGCCGCAGAACGTGTACCTGGTGACCCCCATCGGCCGGATCTCGGTGAGTGCGTTCGCCGCACCCAAGTCTCCCGGGATGTGGCGCGAGGTGGTGCGGGAACTGGCCGGCTCGCTGCGCGACGACGGTGCCGCCACGAGCGTCGAGGACGGGCACTGGGGACGCGAGGTGGTCGCCGAGAAGGATGGCGTCACCCACCGTTTCATCGGGGTCGACGGGCCGCGCTGGCTCGTCCGGTGCGTCGGCAGCGGGCCCACCGCCAACGCCGACGATCTCGCCCGGCTCAGCCGCGCGGTGCTCGCCGAGACCGTCGTCCGACGCGGTTCCGAACCCTTCCCCCCGCGTGACCCACTGCCGATCGTGTTGCCCCCAGTGCTCGCCGAGCAGGTCGCGGCCGCCCAGCAGCAGATGTTCGCCGATCCCGCCGCCGGACAGGATCCCCAGGCCGCCCCCGCGGACCAGGCGCCTGCCGCCGGGAACGACGCGGACTCGACCGAGGAGCCGGGGCCGGTCGCCGGTGGCGCGCTTGACCAGGTCGCGCACGCCACCGTGTACGGCGACAACACCTACCGCGACGACGCCGACACAGCAGTGGCCGACGTCGCGGACGCGCCGCCCGCCTCCGATCCGGCGGCCGACACCGCGGATGACGACGATCCGCCGCCGCCGTCGTCGGGCTCGGCGATGCAGCGTTTCCTCCGCCGTCGCTGACCCGCGGTCACCGCTCCGGGTCGGTCACACGGATGAGCCCGTCCCGCGCGCCGGCCCCGAGCAGACCCGGGTCGCGGCCCCAGTCGTCGAGGCTCACCTCCACGAGGGCCGATCGCGGTGCAGCCGCGTGCCATTCACGGGCGACGGCGATCGGGTGGACCGGGTCGTCGGGAGCCGCGACGATCGCGAGCGGCGCCGCGAGTCCGGCGATCTCGGTGCCGACGGGGGCGCGGTAGCCGGCCGCCTCGCGCAACATGGCGGCGAGGCCCGGATGCAGGCGCCGCCACGACCGGGACAGTTCCGTCGCGAGCCAATCCGGGCTGCTGCCGGCCATCGCGGCGATCGTCGCCTCGAGTCCGTCGCGCTCGAGCGACTCGGCGGTGGCGACCGCACTGGCGGCGGCGGGGGCGGTGCGGGCGTCGCCGCTCCAGGCGGGCAGCGCGGCGAGCACCCCGGCGCATCGTCGCCCGCCGTCACGCAGGGCCCAGTCGAGCGCGATCGCGGCCCCGATCGAGACGCCGCCCACCACGATCGAACGATGCGATCGCGCGGCACGATCCAGCCCGCGGAGGTGACCCTCGATCAGCGACGTCGTCGGCTCCAGGGCGATGAGCTCGATGCCCAGGTCAGCGGCGGTTCCGCCGAAGGCGCGGGTGACGTGGTCGGCGTCCGAACCCGTCCCGGGGATGACGACCAGAGCGGTCGGAGGCGGGCGGAGCAGACCGTCGGTGCCGGGCATCAGAGCATCATCCCCTAGTGTGTCCCGGGGCCCCGCGCAGACCCGAGACCGCGGCGGCCCGGCACCGCGGAATGCCCCCGCGGTCGTCTACGTTGTCACTGGCCGAGGCCGGGGTCTACGCTGGCGGACAGGTCACCGATCACTCGTTCGGCGACCCACGGTCACCGCTCTGCACAGCCCGCGGTGCCGGCCGAAATCCATTGGGAGGGTCGAGATGCCCACTGCCGGCTATCTCAAACGACTTACCCGTCGGCTGACCGAGGATCTCGGTGACGCCGACGCAGAGAAGATCGCCGAGGAATCCAAGGCGACGGGTGCGCAGCGCGCATCCGAGTGCTGCCGAGGTGACGAGGTCACCATGCACGGCGAGCTCCGTGCCGTCGAGACGTGTTCGCGCTCGGCCAAGGCGGGTGTGAAGGCCGAGTTCTTCGACGGCTCCGACGTCGTGATACTCAAGTGGCTCGGCCGCAACCGCATCACCGGAATCGAACCCGGCCGCAAGGTCACCGTCCGCGGACGGCTCGCCGAGCAGGACGGGCACAAGGTGATCTACAACCCCTACTACGAACTGCACGGCGTCGACGAGTGACCGACTCCGACTCGACCGCCTCGACGGACTCCGATCCCGACCAGCCGGCCTCGGAGCGGACGACGCCCACGGTTCTCGAACAGATCGGCGGCGTCTCGGGTCTCGTCTACTCGACGGTGCCCGTGGTGGTGTTCGTCCCCGTCAACTCCTTCGCCGATCTGCGCACCGCCATCTATGCCGCCCTCGGTGTGGCGGCACTGCTGTTCGTCGTGCGCCTGGTGCGCCGCGAACCACTGACGCCCGCGATCTCGGGGCTGCTCGGCGTCGCGATCTGCGTCTTCATCGCCGACCGGGTCGGAGACGCCAAGGGCTACTTCCTCTTCGGGATCTGGAGCACCCTGGTCTACGCGATCGTGTTCGCCGTCTCCATCCTGGTGCGATGGCCGCTCATCGGCGTGGCGTGGCACCTGGTCAACGGCGAGGGATCGAGCTGGCGCAAACAGCGGTCCATCCTGCGTGCCTACGACATCGCCACCGCGCTGTGGGCCCTGCTCTTCGCGGCGCGCTACCTCACCCAGTCGGAGCTGTACGACGACGGCGCGACCGGGTGGCTGGCGTTCACACGCATCGCGATGGGATGGCCGCTGACAGCTCTCGTGGTGCTCGCGACGATCCTCCTGGTGCGCCGTGCCCAGCGCGCCGAGGCGGCACGCGCCGAAGCCTCGGCCGACGCCGGGATCACCGCACGATCTGCATAGCCTCGTAGAGGGCGGGTTCGGCCTCGACCGGGGCGATGAAGATCAGTTCGTCGCCGCCCTCGATCGGGTCGTCGCGCTGGGGGACGATGACCCGGCCGCCACGCAGGATCGCGACCAGTGCCGCGTCCCGGGGGAGCTCCAGCTTGCGCACGGGCTTGCCCGCGAGCGGTGTGTTCGACGGCAGGGTCAGTTCGACGAGGTTGGCCTGTCCCTGCCGGAACGTCATCAGCCGGACCAGATCGCCGACGGACACCGCTTCCTCGACGAGGGAGGCGAGTAGCCGAGGGGTCGAGACGGCGACGTCGACGCCCCAGTCCTCGCCGAAGAGCCATTCGTTGCGGGGATCGTTGACCCGAGCGACCACCCGGTTGACCGCGAACTCGGTCTTCGCGAGGAGGCTGACGACCAGGTTCGCCTTGTCGTCGCCGGTCGCGGCGATCATCACGTCATAGGTCTGCAACTGCGCGTCTTCGAGATTCGCGAGCTCGCACGCGTCGGCGAGCACCCAGTTGGCGCCGGTGACGGCGTCGGTGTCGATGTGGCCGGCGTTGCGCTCGAAGAGCGTGACCTCGTGGGCATTCACCAGCAGTTCGCGGGCGATGGACCGCCCGACCGCGCCGGCTCCGGCGATGGCGACCTTCACTTCGGGACTCCTTCGGCCCGGGTCATCCGGACTCGTTCTGGATGAACGGCTCGGCAGCGAGGCCGCGGGCGTTCTTGAGATTGTCGAGCATGACCGCTCCGTAGATCACATCGTCTTGTTGGACAACGGTTTTGGCATCGGGCAGGACCGCGCGTCCGACGCGGCTGAGAAACACCACCCGAGCCCCGGTCAGTTCCTGGAACTTGGCCACCGAGATCCCGATCCAGGACTCGTCGACGTCGATCTGGGCGATGGCCAGTGAACCGGACGGGTCGCGCCACGCCATCGTCGTCGTCTCACCGAGCGCCGAGACGAACCGTTCGGTCGTCCACGGCACGGTGGCGACCGTCGGGATCCCGAGACGCTCGTACACCTCGGCGCGCTTGGCGTCGTAGATCCGGGCGACGACGCGCTCGACATCGAATGTCTCGCGCGCCACCCGCGCCGAGATGATGTTCGAGTTGTCCCCCGAGGACACCGCGGCGAACGCGTCGGCGTGCTCGATGCCCGCCTTGACGAGGATCTCCCGGTCGAACCCGACCCCGGTGATCGTGCGGCCCGCGAAATCGGGACTCAACCGCACGAACGCGCTCGGATCGCGGTCGATGATCGCGACGTCGTGTCCGCGCTTCTGCATCGCCATCGCGAGCGAGGATCCGACCCGCCCGCAACCCATGATGACCACCTGCACGGCATTCCTCTCCACATGCGGCTCGTCTGCCGCGAGTCGAACCTACCCGGCCCGGCGCCAACGCTCTAGGGTTGCCTGGTGTCCACCGTCTCCAAGGTGTCCGTCGCGACCAAACGCCTCCTGCTCGGCAGGCCGTTCCGCAGCGACACACTAGGTCACACGCTGCTGCCCAAGCGGATAGCCCTGCCGGTGTTCGCCTCCGACGCGATGAGCTCGGTGGCGTACGCGCCGCAGGAGATCTTCCTGGTCCTCTCCGTGGCCGGCATCAGCGCGCTCGCGTTCACCCCGTGGGTGGCGATCGCGGTCGCGGTCGTCATGACCGTGGTCGTGGCCAGCTATCGGCAGAACGTGCACGCCTATCCCTCGGGAGGTGGCGACTACGAGGTTGCGACCGTCAACCTCGGCCCCAACGCGGGTCTCACCGTCGGCAGCGCCCTCCTCGTGGACTACGTGCTCACCGTGGCGGTGTCGGTCACGTCCGCCGCGGAGAACATCGGCTCGGCGATCCCGTTCGTCGGCGAGCACAAGGTGTGGTTCTGCGTCGGCGCGATCATGCTTCTCGCCGCGGTCAACCTGCGCGGCATCAAGGAGTCCGGCGCCGTTCTGGCCATCCCGACCTACGGGTTCATCATCGGCGTGCTGGGCATGCTCGTCTGGGGCTTCACCGAGATCTACGTGCTGGGGCAGGACATCCAGTCCGAGACCGCCGACTTCGGCATCGTTCCCGAGCAGGACAACCTCACCGGGCTGGCGCTGATCTTCCTCGTCGCCCGGTCGTTCTCCTCCGGTTGTGCGGCGCTCACCGGGGTCGAGGCCATCAGCAACGGGGTGCCGGCGTTCCGGAAACCGAAGTCGCGCAACGCCGCGACGACGCTGCTGCTGCTCGGCGCCTTCTCCATCACGCTGCTGCTGGGCATCGTGCTGCTCGCGGGCAAGATCGGTGCGAAGTACGTCATGAACCCCGAACAGGACCTGATCGGGGCCCCTGACGGCTACCAGCAGAAGGCGATGATCGCCCAGCTCGCCCATGCCGTGTTCGACTCGTTCCCACCCGCCTTCTTCTTCGTCGCCACGGTCACCGCACTGATCCTGCTGCTGGCCGCGAACACCGCCTTCAACGGGTTCCCGGTGCTGGGTTCGGTACTCGCGCAGGACCGTTACCTGCCGCGTCAGCTGCACACCCGCGGCGACCGCCTCGCCTTCAGCAACGGCATCCTGTTCCTCGCGATCGCCGCGATCATCTTCGTGGTCGCCTTCGGCGCCCAGGTGACGGCGCTGATCCAGCTCTACATCGTGGGTGTGTTCGTCTCGTTCACGTTGAGCCAGACCGGCATGGTGCGGCATTGGACCCGCTTGTTGCGCACCGAGACCGATCCGAACGCGCGTCGTCGGATGATGCAGTCCCGGGTGGTCAACTCCGTCGGCCTGGTGATGACCGCCACCGTCCTCGTCGTGGTGCTGTTGACCAAGTTCACCGAAGGGGCCTACATCGCGGTGATCGCGATGGTCTCCCTGTTCGTGATGATGAAACTCATCCATCACCACTACGCATCGGTGCAGCGAGAACTCGACCGCGCCGAGGAGGACGACGAAGCGGTCCTGCCGAGCCGCACGCATTCGATCGTGCTCGTGTCCAGCCTGCACATGGCCTCCAAACGCGCACTGCGCTATGCCCGGGCGACGCGGCCGGACGTCCTCGAGGCGATCACGGTCAACGTCGACGACCGCGACACCCGCAAACTCGTCTCCGAATGGGAGGCCAGCGACATCACGGTGCCGCTCAAGGTCATCGCGTCGCCGTACCGCGAGATCACCCGGCCGGTCATCGAATACGTGCGCCGGGTGCGCCGCGAATCGCCGCGCGACGTGGTCACCGTGTTCATCCCGGAGTACGTCGTCGGGCACTGGTGGGAACAGATCCTCCACAATCAGTCGGCGTTGCGCCTCAAGGGGCGTCTGCTGTTCGAGCCCGGCGTGATGGTGACCTCGGTGCCGTGGCAGCTCACCTCGTCGGACCGGCGCAAGGAGGACCGCGCGTACTGGGCGCCGGGCGAGACCCGTAGGGCGCTGGGCGAACCCGAGCGGCGACCGTGACGGGGTCGGGACCGGCCCGTCGTGTCGAGGTCACCGTCGACCGCCCCGCCAACGGTGGTGAGGCGGTGGGGCGCGCCGACGGTCGGGTCGTGTTCGTCCGCGGGGCGATCCCGGGCGAACGGGTGGTCGCCGAGATCACCGACGACCGGCACGACTCGTATTGGCGCGCCGACGCGGTGGAGGTGCTCGACGCCTCGCCGCACCGCGTGCCGTCGCCGTGTCCGGCGGCGGCGGCCGGAGCCGGCTGCTGTGATCTCGGCCACGTGGCACCCGATCATGCCCGGGACCTGAAACAGGCTGTGCTGCTCGATGTCCTGGATCGGGTGGGGCATCTGCCGCGAGAGGTCGTCGCCGGCACCGAGCTGGCGAGCACCGGGGTGCGGCGTCTCGGGGGCGCCGACACCGGCTGGCGAATCCGTACCCGCCTGGCCGTGGACGCCCAGGGGAGGCCGGGGCAGTCGGCGTTCCGCGGGCGGCAGGTCGTGACCGAGGTCTGCGTGCAACCCGCGCCCGGGATGCTCGACGGTCTGGCCGAGAGCCGCTTCACCCCGCACGCCGAACTCGCCGTGGTGCTCGACGCCGACGGTGCGCGGCACGTCACCGAGCTCGCACCGGTCGAGAAGCCGCGTCGGGGCCGCGCCGACAGCCGGCGTCGGGCTCAACAGAACCGCGTCCGACGGTCGCGGACCCGGGCCCAGGTGATCGTCGAGGGTGGCGCGAGCGCGGTCCAACGCGTCGGCGGGAGGTCGTGGGCCATCCCGGTCGCGGGATTCTGGCAGGCGCACCGCGACGCACCGCGGGCCTACGCCGAGACCGTCGTCGACCTCGTCGACGCGCACCTCGGGGCGCGGCCGCGGGTGGCGTGGGATCTCTACGGCGGCGCCGGGGTGTTCGCGGCCGCGCTGCTCGACAGCACCGCGGGTGGTCTGGAGGCCGTCCACATCGTCGACTCCGATCCGGCCGCCCTCGACGCCGCCGACCGCGCCTTCGCCGACGACGGCGACCGCGTGCGCACCCACCGTGGGGAGGTCGCGGCCCGGATCGCGGACCTGGACGACCGGCCGGACGTGGTCGTGCTCGACCCGCCACGGACGGGGGCGGGCGAGCGGGTGATCGCCGCGGTCGCCGACGCACGGCCGGGCATCGTGATCCACGTGGGCTGCGACGCCGCGCGGTTCGCACGTGATCTCGGACTCTTCGCCGAGCGCGGATTCCGCGTCACGGAGATCCGCGGTTTCGACGCGTTCCCGCTGACACACCACGTGGAGGCGGTGGCCTGCCTGCTCCCGCCCGCTCACGGGTGAGAGAACGCAGGGCGGGGGGGTAGCGGGACACCCGCGCCGCGGCCATCCGCCGATCCGGTTCGCGACGAATGCTTCCGTAGACTGACCTGACATGTGCCGGACGTTCTCGGCGCGACAGCCGACCTGGCGTCACGGGGTTATGGAGGAAACGATGGGTGTGCTCGACCGGATCAGCTCGCCGGCCGATCTTCGGCCGCTGTCGGACGAGGAGATGGAGACCCTCGCGTCGGAGATCCGGACGTTCCTGATCGAGAAGGTCGCGGCCACCGGCGGACACCTCGGTCCCAATCTCGGCGTCGTCGAGCTGACGCTCGGCATCCACCGCGTCTTCGACTCGCCGTCGGACGCGATCCTGTTCGACACCGGCCACCAGTGCTACGTCCACAAGATCGTCACCGGACGCAAGGACGGCTTCGATCAGCTGCGTCAGCGCGGTGGGCTCACCGGTTACCAGGAGCGCGCGGAGTCCGAACACGACTGGGTGGAGTCGTCGCACGCCTCGGCGGCACTGTCGTACGCGGACGGGCTGGCGAAGTCGTTCGAGCTGACCGGTCAGCCGCATCGCGCGGTGGTCGCGGTCGTCGGCGACGGGGCCCTGACGGGCGGGATGTGCTGGGAGGCGATCAACAACATCGCCGCCTGCAACCGCCCGGTGGTCATCGTCGTGAACGACAACGGCCGCTCGTACGCACCGACGATCGGCGGTCTCGCCAGCCACCTGTCGGGACTTCGGCTGCAGCCCGGGTACGAGAAGTTCCTCGACGAGGGCCGCCGCGTCGTCAAGCAGGTACCCGTCGTCGGCGAACCCGCCTACGCGGTCCTGCACGGGATGAAGAGCGGACTCAAGGATCTGCTAGCCCCCCAGGCGATGTTCACCGATCTCGGACTGAAGTACGTCGGACCCGTCGACGGCCACGACATCGACGCCGTCGAGTCGGCCCTGCGTCAGGCACGGGACTTCGGCGGACCGGTCATCGTGCACACCGTGACCCGCAAGGGCATGGGCTACGCGCACGCCGAGAACCACGTCGCCGACCAGATGCACGCCACCGGCATCATCGACCCGGTCACCGGCCGACCCACGAGCGTGTCACCCCCGGACTGGACCGCGGTGTTCTCCGCCGCCCTGCTCGACGCCGGAGCCAACCGTCCCGACGTCGTCGCGATCACCGCGGCCATGCCCGGCCCGACGGGACTCACCCCGTTCGGTGAGCGCTACCCGGATCGCATGTTCGACGTCGGCATCGCCGAACAGCATGCGATGACCTCGGCGGCGGGTCTCGCCCTCGGCGGCCTGCATCCGGTCGTCGCGATCTACTCGACGTTCCTCAACCGTGCGTTCGACCAGCTGCTGATGGACGTCTCGCTGCTGAAGCAGCCGGTGACGCTCGTCCTCGACCGATCGGGCATCACCGGCCCCGACGGCCCCAGCCACCACGGCATGTGGGATCTGTCGCTCATGGCGATGGTCCCCGGTCTCCGTGTGGCGGCTCCGCGGGACGCGGTCCGGCTCCGCGAGGAGTTCGACGAGGCACTCGGCGTCGCGGACGGTCCGACGGCGCTGCGGTTCTCCAAAGGTGCGGTCCCCGAAGACATCCGGGCCGTCGAACGGCTCGACGACGGCGTCGACGTGCTGCACCGGACCGACCGTGACCTCGGTCCGGCGGACGGCGATGTGCTGATCGTCGCGATCGGCGCCTTCTGCGGACTGGCCGTGGACACCGCCGAACGCCTCGCGAGGCAGGGCATCGACGCCACGGTCATCGACCCACGCTGGGTCCTGCCTGTCCCGACGTCCGTGGTCGAGGTCGCGCGCCGTCATCGGATGGTCGTCACACTCGAGGACGGGTGCACCAGCGGCGGGGTCGGCTCCGCGGTCGCGACAGCCCTGTCGGCGGCCGAGGTGCTGGTACCCGTGCAGATCAAGGGCATCCCGCAGGAGTTCGTCCCGCACGCCTCCCGCGGCGAGATCCTCGCCGATCTCGGGTTGACCGCTCAGGACCTCGCCCGGTCGATCACCGCGACCGTCTCGGGCATGCAGGCCGGCCCTGGCCTGGACCGCGCGATCGAGAACACGCCCGACCCGGCGGAGAGCCGCGCCGAGGACTGAGCTCCCAGCGGTCGAATGCCGGAGAGGTCCGGTTTGGCCGGTGCCGAAGCTGGGCATTTTCTTTCCGTGAGCGACGAATCCGGTTCCGCGGGGATGCATCGCACCGACCCGCCGGTGCCGACCCTCGGGGTCGAGGAGGAGTTCGTCCTGGTCGACCGCGAGACCGGACGGCCGGTCGGACGTAACCGCGAGGTGGCTGCGGCGGCGTCGGCGCGCGGCCTCGACCTCGAGCTGGAACTCACCTCCTCCCAGGTGGAGATCGCCACGCCCGCGGCGGCATCGAGCCAGGAGATCGGCGATCATCTCCACCGGCTACGCGGCATCCTGACGGCGGCCGCCGACGATGTGGGCGTCGACGTCGTGGCCTGCGGGGTGCCGCCACGAGTGCCCGACTCGTTTCCGGTGACCGACACCGGCCGCTACCGCGCGATCGCCGAACGCTACGGCATGCTCGCCCACGAGCAGGGCATCAGCGGTTGCCACGTCCACGTCGAGGTTCCCGACACCGACACCGCCGTCGGGGTGTGCAACTGGCTGCGGCCGTGGTTGCCGGTGTTGCTGGCCCTGGCGGCCAATTCGGCGGTCTATCGAGACGCAGATTCCGGACACGCGAGCTGGCGGTCGGTGCTGTGGTCGCGGTGGCCGGCGGCGGGACCGCCACCACACCTGCGGTCGGCCGAGCACTTCGCCGAGACCGTCGAACTGCTCGTCGCGACCGGCGCGATCCTGGACCCGCACATGCTGTACTGGGACGCCCGGCCGTCGGATCATCTGCCGACCGTCGAGGTGCGGGTCGGCGATGTGCAGATGCGGGTCGAGGAGACCCAGGTCTTCGCCACCCTCGTCCGAGCCGCGGTGATGACTGCCCTTGACGACCTCCGGCAGGGGGGACGGCGGTCACGGGCCGGCGCCGTCCTCGATCCGGCACTGCTGTCGGCTGCCTACTGGATCGCCGCCCACGACGGCGTCGACGGAAACGCGCTGGACCCGGCGACGGGGGCTCTGGCATCCGTGTGGACCCGCGTCGACCAGTTGCTCACGACTGTCGCGCCGGCGCTGGACCGGCTCGGTGACCGAGAGCGCGTCGAGCAGGCCCTGGGGCGGGTGCGGCGGGACGGCAACGGGGCCACTCGACAGCGGCGCATCTTCGAGGAGTCGGGGTCTGCGCTGGCCGTCGTTCGGGCGGCCACGTTGCGCCGACCCGATTGACGGTGGGTTCAGCGCAGCGTCGCCAGGTTCGAAATCGACTTGTGCACATCGGATTCCAGGACCTTGGCGACGAGCCGTCCGACCGCTCCGTTGAGCAGCCCGCCGGACAGCTCGGCGGACAGGTCGAAGTGGGAGCCGTCGACGATCTCGTCGACCTTCATCGCCAGATCGATGTTCACCCCGCCGCGGCCGGTGCCCGACAGCGCGATGAGCCGTGGCTCGTCGTAGTCGGTGACGGTCCAGTGGATGACGTTGCGGAAACCCTTGACCTTGATGAGCGACGAGATCGTGGTTCCCTCGGCGATCGTCTCGGGAACCGGCGACCGCCAGCCGCCGAAGATCGTCATCCATTCGTCGAAGCGCGAGAGGTTGCTCGCGAGCGCCCATGCCGCGCTCGGGTCGAGGTCGGAGTCGATGCCGACGGAGACTGTGGCCACAGAGCTGCTCCCATCCGGAGAAGGTGGTCCGCTCGGGAAGATGACTTCCCCCGGGCGGTTCGGATACTCGGGTGATGGCATTCGGGTCGGGATCGAATGTACGCGACGACGGCGCTGCGGGCTGGGCGCAGCGATCCGCGTCGGTGGGGTGCGGCTATTCGCCGGCCGCGGTCGTCCCTGGTCGGGCCGCCTCGAGGAGGGCCTGGGTCAACGCCTCGGCACAGAGGGTTCGCTGCCACGCGCGGGCGCCCGCCGCGGCCAGGTGCGCGTCGAGCGCCTCGGTCGTGATCGGCTCGGGCAGGCCGTCCCAGCACAGTTGCCGGACCACATCGGGTGCGAGCAGGTTCTCCACCGGCAGGGTGTGGGCGTCGGCGATCTCCTTCAGCGCCGGCCGGACCGCCTGCAGTCGTGCCGCGGCCTCCGGATTCCGCTGATCCCAGCGGCTGACCGGAGGCAGGCCCGGTCCGGTCGTCTTGCGCGACGGGAGCTTGCTGTCGGGGATCTCGCGGGCCCGTTGCAATGCCGACAGCCAGATGCCGGCCTGGCGCCGCTGGCGCGGGCCGCCGAAGACCGGCAGCTTCGTGAGGTCGGCGATGGACTCGGGGTTGACGGTCGCCGCGTTGACGATGGCGGTGTCGGGCAGGACGCGTCCGGGCGCCACATCCCGGCGCTGCGCCAGTTCCTCGCGCGCGGTCCACAGTTCGCGGACCGCTGCCAGCGCCCGCGTGGACTTGACGGTGTGGATGTTCGAGGTCTTGCGCCACCGGTCGGTACGCGGCGGTGCCGGCGGGCGGGACAGGATGTACGCGAATTCCTCGCGCGCCCATCCGTCTTTGCCCTCGGCGGCGAGTGCGGCGTCCATCGCGTCCCGCAGTTCGACGAGGACCTCGACGTCGAGTGCGGCGTAGTTCAGCCACTCGTCGGGCAGGGGACGACGCGACCAGTCGGCGGCACCATGACCCTTGAGGAGGCCCAGCCCGAGGAATTCGGCCACCATCGCCGCCAGATTGACCTTCGCCAGGCCCAGGAGACGTCCGGCCAGCTCGGTGTCGTACAGCTCGACGCACTCGAAGCCGAGTTCGCGGAGGCAGGGGAGGTCCTGATCGGCGGCGTGCAGCACCCATTCCGGGCCCCGCAACGCGTCGATCACCGGTGCAAGGGCAGCGGGATCGCCGATCGGGTCCAGCAGGAAGCTGCCCGACCCGCGTCGCTTGATCTGGATCAGGTAGGCCCGTTGGGAGTAGCGGTACCCCGACGCGCGCTCGGTGTCGACGGCGATCGGGCCGCTACCCGCCGCGAGAGCCGCTGCCGCGTCGGCGAATTCGGTGGCGGTCGCCAGCACCGGTGGCACACCGCCGGCCGGCCGGAGCAGCGGGGTGATCTCCGGAGCCGGTTCGTCGGTGGCCGGTTCGTCGGGGGCGGGATCGTTCACGTCGCGCCGAGTTCGGTCACCCCGACCGGTGGGAGACCGGCGGCGGAGGCGAGGACATCGCAGAACGCCTCGAGATGGCTGCCGAGTCCGTCCGCGGTCAGCGCGGTCCAGGAGGCCCGCACCTCCAGTTGATGCGCGCGCGGAGGTCCGGCGATGTCGCCGTAGCGGACCGACGTGGTTGAGGTGACGGTGCCGCCGAGTGCGGTCACATCGACGCGATGGGCGGAACCCTCGGGGGTGGCGGTGGCGCCCACCGGCACACCGAGCGCATCGCTGATCCAGCTCCACGCCACCTCGGGCAGCAAGGGGTCCATGGCCAGCGCGGCCTCGACCTCGGCCTGCAGGAACGCGACGAGACGCATGGTGCCGTTCCAGGCGTCCTGGCCGGCGGGATCGAAGAGCAGGATGAGCCGCCCGAACGCGCTGCCCTGTGAATCCGTCGGCACGACGTCGAGGTCCTCGGGCGGGCGCACCTCGGCGCCGACGGCGTAGCTGTAGGGCGCCAGGCGCTGCGGCGGGCGGATGGGTCCGACCTCGATCTCGCGGCGGACCCGGGCAGCATGCAGCGACTCCACCGCCGCGCGGAAATCAGCAGGCTCGTCCGGAGCTCCCGAAGAGGTCACCGTTCGACCGTAGGGCGGGGGTGGCCGGGCGCGGCGGAGGCGCGCCGACACCACACGTGCGGGATCGGGGGGCATGGCAGAGTAAGCGGTGATGTCGAACGCAACTGGTACCCGGGTCCATAGGTCGCACCTGCCGCTCGTCGCCGCGGCCACCGGCGCGACCCCCTCACGCCGTCCGGTGTGGTTCATGCGGCAAGCGGGTCGTTCGCTGCCCGAATACCGGGCCATCCGCGCCGATCACGGCATGCTGGAGTCCTGCTTCGACGCGGAACTGGTCTGCGAGATCACCATGCAGCCGGTCCGCAGACACGACGTCGACGCGGCGATCCTCTTCTCCGACATCGTGGTGCCGCTCAAGGCCGCCGGCATCGACCTCGACATCGTCGCCGGGACCGGCCCGGTGATCGCCGAGCCGGTGCGCTCGCCCGACGCGGTGTCGCGCATCCCGCGCCTGGAGCCCGCTGCGGTCGGTTCGATCGCCCGTGCGATCGAACTCCTGCTGGGCGAACTGGGAGACACCACGGCGCTGATCGGCTTCGCGGGTGCGCCGTTCACCCTCGCCTCCTACCTCATCGAGGGCGGGCCGAGCCGCAACTACGAACGAACCAAGGCGATGATGCACGGCGATCCGGAGACGTGGGCCGAGCTGATGGCCCGTCTCGCCGACATCACCATCGCGTTCCTGCGCGTGCAGCTCGACGCCGGCGTCGACGCCGTCCAGCTGTTCGATTCGTGGGCGGGCATGCTGTCGGCCGCCGACTACCAGCGTTTCGTCGCGCCACACAGCGCCCGCGTGCTGGCCGAGGTCGCCGAATACGGCGTGCCGCGCATCCACTTCGGGGTGGGCACCGGTGAACTCCTCGCCCCGATGGCCCATGTCGGCGCCGACGTCATCGGCGTCGACTGGCGGGTGCCGCTCGAGGAGGCCGTGCGCCGGGTCGGTCCGGGCAAGGCCATGCAGGGCAACCTCGACCCGACCCTGCTGTTCGCCGGCACCGATGTCGTCGACGCCGAGGTGCGGCGGGTCGTCGCCGACGGCGACCGGGCCATCGCGGCCGGGGCGGTCGGGCACATCTTCAACCTCGGCCATGGCGTGCTTCCCGGCACCGACCCGGATGTGCTGACGCGGGTCGTCGAAGTGATCCACAGCCTCTGATGTCCCCGCGGGTCCGGATCGCGATCGTCGGCGGCGGGATCTCCGGCCTGACCGCCGCCTACCGCCTCCGTCGTGCCCTCGGGTCGGACGCGCACATCGATCTCTTCGAGGCCACCGCACGGCTCGGTGGTGTGCTGCACACGGCGACCGTCGGCGACCGGCCCGTCGACGTCGGCGCCGAGGCGTTCATCGTCCGGCGCCCCGAGGCGCTCGAACTCGTCACCGAACTCGGACTGGCCGACCGGGTCGTCTCACCGACCCCGCGGCGTCCCGCGGTGTGGTCGGGGGAGCGGTTGCACCCGCTGCCCAGTCCGGCGCTGATGGGCATCCCGGCCGGGCCGGCGGTGGTCGACGGTCTCGCCGAGCCCGCCGACATCGAGCGTATGACCGGCGAACCCGAACGCCCGATGAGCTGGGAGACCGGCGCCGACGCGTCCGTCGGGCAACTCGTCGCCGAACGGTTCGGACCCTCCGTGGTCGCCCGCAGCGTCGACCCGATGCTCGGCGGTGTGTACTCCAGCCTCGCCGGCGACATCGGGGTCCGTGAGGCGCTCCCGGCACTCGCCGCACGTCTGGACGCGGGCGCGCCGTCGCTCACGGCGGCCGTCGGGGCCCTCATCGCCGCCGGCGCGGGCGCGTCGGGACCCGTCTTCGGTGCACTCGTGGGCGGCTACGCGATCCTCCTCGACGCCCTGCGGACCGCGGCCGGGGTCGACCCCGACACCAGCAGTCCGGTCACCGAACTCGTTCCGTCGGGGGATGGCTGGGAGCTCGACGTGGACGGGGCCGCAGACCGGCGACCGTACGACGGCGTGATCCTGGCGGTGCCGGCCTGGCGGGCCGGCGACCTCCTGCACCGATCCGTGCCGGACCTGTCCGTTCCGTTGCGGACCGTCCGACGCGCCTCGTCGGTCGTGGTGTCGATCGCGTTCGCGCCGGGAACAGCGCTGCCCGAGCACTCGGGTGTGCTGGTGGGCACCGGAGAAGGGTTGCGCGCCAAGGCGTTCACGTTCAGCTCACAGAAGTGGGCTCACCTGTCGGGGCCGGACACCTCTGGCGCGGACCGGCCGGTGTCGGTCCGGGCGTCGTTCGGGCGGTTCGGTGCGCCGGTACCGGATGAGGCCACCGAACCCGGGGTCGACGACCGGTTGCGGCGCACGGCGCTGGAGGATCTCGACGAGGTGTGCCGTGCCGCCGGTGTCGCACCGGTCTCGTCGCGGGTCGTCGACGTGTACGTGCAGCGCTGGGACGACGGACTGCCGGTCTATGCGCCGGGCCACCTCGCGGCGATGGCGCGGGTGCTGGCCGCGCGCCCACCGCGCCTCGCACTGGCCGGGTCGTCGTACGCAGGGGTCGGGGTACCGGCGTGTATCGGCCGGGCCGGCCGCGCGGCGGCCGAGCTGCTCGACGATCTGACCTGACCTGCCACCGCTGACCTGCCTGGTAGTTGTGCGGGCGGCGGTGGCACGATGGCATCCATGAGCCGCTTGGACTACGCAGAACTCAACTCGACGATCCGCTACCTGATGTTCTCGGTGTTCGCGGTCCGCCCCGGTGAACTGGGTACCGACCGCGATCAGGCCAAATCCGACGCCACGGACTTCTTCAAGTCACTCGAGGACAGCGGCGTCGTGGTGCGCGGGGTGTACGACGTGTCGGGGCTGCGCGCCGACGCCGATTTCATGATCTGGTGGCACGCCGCCGACGTCGAGCCGATCCAGGCCGCCTATGCGAAGTTCCGCCGCGAGACCGTTCTGGGACGCGCGTGCAACCCCGTGTGGAGCAATGTCGCCCTGCACCGCCCCGCCGAGTTCAACAAGAGCCACATCCCGGCGTTCCTCGCGGGCGAGGACCCCGGCAACTACATCTGCGTCTACCCGTTCGTGCGGTCCTACGAGTGGTACCTGCTGCCCGACGAGGCGCGCCGCAAGATGCTCGCCGACCACGGCAAGGCGGCCCGCGCGTACAAGGACGTCCGAGCCAACACGGTGTCGTCGTTCGCGCTCGGCGACTACGAGTGGCTGCTGGCCTTCGAGGCCCCCGAGCTGCATCGCATCGTCGACCTCATGCGTGACCTGCGTGCCACCGAGGCCCGGATGCACGTACGCGAGGAGACGCCGTTCTTCACCGGTCCCCGGGTAGAGGTGCCCGCGCTCATCGACGCGCTGCCCTGATCCGGGGGACCGTCGCTACTCGGCGGGTTCCAGCTTCAGGCTGATGCTATTGATGCAGTAGCGGAGGTCGGTGGGGGTGTCGTAGCCCTCACCGGCGAAGACGTGACCGAGGTGGCTCTTGCAGTTCGCGCAGAGCACCTCGACGCGCCGCATACCGAGCGAGGTGTCCTCGACCTCGATGATCTTGTCGCCGGCCAGCGGAGAGAAGAACGACGGCCAGCCGCAATGTGATTCGAACTTCTGCTCGCTGCGGAACAGCTCGGTGTCGCAGGCGCGGCACCGATAGACCCCGACCGTCTTGGTGTCGGTGTACTCGCCGGTGAAGGGGGCCTCGGTACCCGCCTGGCGTAGGACCCGGTATTCGGCGGGAGTCAGGCGCTGCTTCCACTGCTCGTCGGTGAGGTCGGCGAGATTCTCGGCGTCGGTCCGCGGGGTGCTGTCGGTCATGCCTTCCACGGTAGCGCGCGCGTCCGGACCGACTGTGTCAGCGCTGTTTCGACAGGCTGATCGAGTCCTTGTCGCCGGGCTCCGCCGTGCTGTCGAAGGCGTCGGCTCCACCGGCCGGGAAGCGCGGCGCATCGGACTCCGACCGGACCGGCGTCACCATGCCGGTCACCCCGTCGGACCGCATGTCGAGCCAGCGGAACAGCAGCGAGCAGAACACCGCGATCATCAGCAGCGACCAGCCCCACGTGACCTTGTTGTACTCGACCATCCAACCGAACGCGGTCCAGCGGTCGGAGTAGAAGCCGTCGAACGTCATACACCCGTAGACGCCCAGCCACGCCGGCCAGTTGCGCATCGGTGACCCGGGGAGCAGGACCGTCATGAGCAGCGGGAACAAGAGCATCGAGTAGTAGCCCTGGCCGAGCGAGCCAACCAGGAACGTGGTGCACAGGAGCACTCCCGATGACGCCGTGAGCCACAGCAGTTCGTTGGTCTTGCGGTAGTAGCGGTACAGGAACCACAGCGAGAACGCGGCCATCACCACGAACGCCACGCGCAGCAGCAGGATCAACCACGGGGCGACACCGAAGTACGCGCCGTTGCCGGCGATGGAGCTGTTGTAGTAGTCGCGCGCCTCACCGAGATACGGGACCGTTCGGCTGAGGAAGTCGTTCGCGTCGACCGAGAGCGGCCAGGCGACGACCGTCAGGACGACGGGGATCGCGATGGTGAGGGCGAACACCCGCCACTGACGACTGAGCAGCGGCAGCAGCATGAGCGGTGCCAGCACCGGTTTGACGGCCAGGGTCAACCCCATCGGTACGCCGGCCCACCAGTCGTGCCGGGTCAGCATCAGCATGAGAAATGCGATCAGCCCCAGCAGCACGAAGGAGTTGAAGTTCGTGAAGATCAGTGTGTGCGAGACGGTCTCGGTGCTGAAGAAGAAGAACAGGACCGTCGGCAGGACCCACGAGTTGATCGCGTAGCCGAACATGCGGGTGAGCAGGTAGGCGGAGACGAGCAGGGCGATCACGCTGACGGCGATGAAGGCCCAGCGCGCGCGCTCGTAGTCGATGACCGCGACCGGTGCCATCAGGAGGGTTCCCGATGGTGGATAGAGGTAGTGCGGGTCCACGGTGGCGTAGTTCTCGCCGTAGACAGGCAGACCGTTGAGGAAGTTGAAGGCCGCGTTGTACACGGGCTTGAAGTCATCGGTGCGGTCGCCGTTGACCCCCAGGAACACCGAGCGGTGCACGACCATGAGCAGGCTGATCGGCCACAGGACCATCGGGATGATCCGTTGAGCACTCATCGGGGGGTAGAGATACCTGTCGAGATTGGCCACCCGCGAACCGTACTACGCGCGCCGTCGAGCTCAGAACCCTGCGCGTGGTCCGACCGTCCTCACGTCGGGCAACCGCGCTGGGTCGGGCCCTGCAGAGGGGCGCGGTCGACATATTCGACGACGACGCCGGCGGCGCAGGCGCTCCGTCCCAGGACCGAGAAGCCCAGACCATCCCAGGTGACCGTCACCGGTTCGGCTCCGGCGTTCATGAACAGCGGGACCAGGGCGGCGGCTCCCTCACCGCCGTTGATGGAGTCGCGCGTCCCGTTGAGGATCAGCGGGTCGGCCGGCAGCGACGTGGGTGGCCGGACCGGATCGCCCGACGCCCAGCCGTTGCATCGGACGAGCGAGAGCGCGCTGTCGGCGCCGGTGAGGGGATTCTGCTTCGACCACGCGTCCACGAGGCCCGGCACTTCGTTCTGGCCGACCGGTCCGGAGACGTCGTTGCAGCGGGAGACCTGGGCGCCGTCGGGGAGCCGGAGGGTCGCGGCGCGTTCGGCGAGGCGGACGAGCGCCGCGGTCTCCCCGCGGTCGGCGGCCGCGATCGCGTCGGCGAGGTCGAGGAGCGACTGCGGCCGGTCCGCGGCGAGTGCCAGTGTCGTCGTGATCGCGCTGAGGGCGGTGGTGTCCGACAGCGACGGGAGGTCGCCCGCGCGTGCCTTGGTCAGCAGGCGGGTCATCGTCGCGACTCCGTTGGAGCCGAGCGCACAGCCGGTCAGCGCCGAACAGCGCTGTGCGAAGCCTTGCAGGGCGAACTGAACGCCCTGTGCCTGCGACTGCGCGCGGTCGCGCGCGTTCGCGCCGAACGGCGTCGGGGTGTCCAGGATGATCCGCCCGGCACGTCCGCCGTACAGCGACGCGTAGCTAAGCACGACGTCGGAACCCTCGCCGGTCCCGATGAGCCCGAGGTGTTCGACGCCCCAGCGCTGACGGAGCGACTCGAGGTCCGCGGCTGCGTTCGCCGCCCCGAAGCTCAGCTGGTAGGGGGTGAGCGTCTCCGTGCAACCGTCGGAGGACGACGACCCGGCGGCCGCCAGCCGGGAGATCCGTGCGTCGGTGGTCGTCCCGCGTTCGGTGAGGCCGTTGTTCGCGATCGTCTCGCGTTCCAGTCGGGTCATGCAGTCGATGTCACTGCTGAGCGGGATTCCGCGATGGTCGACCGCGACGACGGGGTGCGACGCGAGCAGTGCCCGGCCCGGCCCGGCCGTCATCACCATCAGGGTTCGGGACGACGGCAGGTCGGAGCCGGAGGTGAGGACGAGCGGTGCGGCATCGGGTGGGGTGTCGGCCGTACGGGCTCGGGTCACCGCCACCGAGATGGCCTCGCCGTCGGGTTTGTCACGGTCGATGGGCGAGTCGTATTCGGCGCATTCGACGGTCACGCCCTCCGGACGTGCGACCCCGTACCGTTCGCTGGTCTCCGCCGCGCACTCGCTCCACTCGAGATCGGTCTTGGGCGCTGCGAGCGCCGGTACCGGTGGAGCGGTAGACGAGGACGGGGCCGGCCCCTGCTGACCGCCGCCCCCCGGGATCAGGTCCGGGCCCCGATCGGGGCCGACCGCGCAGGAGGAGAGGACGATCGCCGCGATCGCGCCGACGACGACACCCGCGAGAGCCCTCGGGCGGGTGCTCGGTCCTACGCCGACGGCCGGGGTGTGCGCTCTTGGCATGTCCGCGAGAGTAGTCAACGTCGACCGAGAAGACCCCGGGCCGGGTGTCGGCGCGTCAGGCGTGGAACCGACGGCTCACTGCGTCGAGGAGCGGCCGTGACGGAGCCAGCGGGTGAACACGAAGCCGTCGTCGTCGGTGATGATCGTCGCCGGACGCAGGGCGCGTAGCACCGCTGACCCGTCGGCGGACCCCGAGCCCCCGGCGGCCACGATGCGCCCGGCGTTACCCCCGACCAGGTGCGGGCTCGTGGTCAGGCAGAGTTCGTCGAGGGCGTCGGCCGCCACGAGTGAACCCAGCAGGCTGGGGCCGCCTTCGCAGAGCACACGTGACCATCCGCGATCGGCGCACCGCTCCAGGATCGCCGGTGTCGACACGGTGTCGTCGCCGCAGTCGAGCAGTGTCGCGCCTGCGTCGAGCAGCGCTCGCCGACGATCAGCGGGTGCGCTGGTGCACGTGAGGATGACCGTGTTCGGGTCGGACACGGGCTCGAAGTCGGGTGGTATCGACAGCGATCGGGACACCAGCGCGAGTGCCGGCGCAGGGGCCTGCCCCAGCGATTCGCGATGCGCGGCGAGAGCCTCGTCCGGCTGGGGCTGGCCGTAACCCTCGGTCGTCGCGGTGCCCGCGCCCACCAGGATGACGTCGGCGAGTCCGCGCAGCACGCGGAAGACGGCCTTGTCACCGGGTCCACCGAGTCCGCCCGATTTGCCGTCGTAGGTGACGGCCCCGTCGATCGACGACACCATGTTGGCGCGTACGAACGGCGCGGCTGCGCCGGGACCCGACGACGGACGAGGTGGGTAGAGGTAGAGCTCGGCCAACCGGTCCAGTTCGTCGTCGGGTGTGACCTGGGTCGCTTTCTGCAGGTGGAACATGTGTCCATCATTCCGCGGATGGCTACTCTCCACACATGGTGGCCCGACTCTGCGATCGCAACCCTGCGACCTCGCCCGACGCACTCATCGACGAGATGGTGCCCCCGTCGACCTTCGACGACGTGAGCTTCGACTCCTACATCCCCGACCCGAACGAGCCGTCGCAGGCCGAAGCGGTGGCCAAGGCGCGCGACTTCGTGGTGCGAGCGTCGAAGGCGCGCTCCGGGAAGAAGGGCCTGTTCTCGCGCAAGTCACCGTCCCAGGGCGTCGGCCTCTACCTCGACGGCGGTTTCGGCGTCGGCAAGACCCACCTCCTGGCGTCCATCTATCACTCGATGCCCGCGCCGAAGTCGTTCGCGACGTTCGTGGAGGTGACCCACGTGGTCGGCGCGCTCGGCTTCGTGAACGCGGTCGAACGACTCTCGCAGCACACCGTGCTGTGTATCGACGAGTTCGAGCTCGATGACCCGGGCGACACGATGCTCGTCTCGCGGCTGCTCACCGAACTCACCGCCAAGGGCGTCTCGATCGTGGCCACCTCCAACACGCTTCCCGGACAGCTCGGCGAAGGCCGGTTCGCCGCCCAGGACTTCCTCCGCGAGATCCGCAAACTCTCGGCCGTGTTCGAGACGATTCGCGTCGACGGTCCCGACTACCGTCATCGTGATCTGCCGCCGGCACCGGAGCCGCGCAGTGAGTCGGAGCTGACCGCGATCGCCGAATCCACCGAGGGTGCGACCCTCGACGACTTCGACGCTCTGTGCGACCACCTCAGCACGCTGCACCCGTCGAAGTACAAGGACCTCGTCGACGGCGTCTCCCTGGTCTGCATCTCGGGAGTGCATCCGGCAGAAGACCAGTCGGTGGCGCTGCGCCTGGTCGTGCTCGCCGACCGCCTCTACGACGCCCACATCCCGGTCACCGTCGCGGGAGCGAAGCTCGACGAGATCTTCACCGACGAGATGCTCGCCGGTGGCTATCGCAAGAAGTACCTGCGCGCGACGTCGCGTCTGCTCGCCCTGTCGCGGTTCGCGGAGTCGGCGGCCTGAACTCCGGGCCGACACCATGGTCGGCCCGCACGCTCGAGGTCGTAGCGTGCTCTCCATGACCGCTGCGATCTGGACCGACCGGGTGCCCGTCCAAGGGCTCGGGCTGATGCGACTGACCGACGACGGATGGGGCGACAGCGACCGTGACCCGGCCACGCTCGTGCAGGTGGCGCTCGACGAAGGAGTCACACTTCTCGACACCGCCGAGATGTACGGCAACGAGGACATAGTCGGACGGGCACTGGGTTCCCATCGCGATCAGATCACCCTCTGTAGCAAGTTCGGCGTGTACCGGGGTGACTCAGGTCGCCACGACGACTGGTACGTGCGCGCCGATCCCGCGACCGTGCGCACAGCCGTCGACGGTTCGCTTGGTCGGCTCGGTGTCGATCACCTCGACCTCTACTATCTGCACCACCGCAGCGAGGAGACGCCGATCGAGGAGACCGTCGAGGCGATGGCCGAGTTGAAGCAGGCCGGCAAGATCCGCGCTCTGGGACTGTCGAATGTCACGCTCGAGGACATCCGCCGTGCACACGCCGTGCATCCGGTTGCGGCAGTGCAGGAACAGTGGTCACTGACTCAGCGCGATGTCGAGGACTACCTGCCGACACTCGCGGAGCTGGGAATCGCGTTGGTCGCGCACTCGCCGATGGGGCACGGGGCCCTGAACCAGAACGCCGACGGGAAGCTCGCACACGAGCTCTCTCGTATCGCTTCGGAGCTCGGGGTCGGGGCCGGACAGGTCGCGCTCGCGTGGGTCCACCAACGCGCGCGTCAGACCCAGGGGACCGTGATACCTCTTCCCGGAACGAGCAGCGTCAGCCACCTGCGCGCGAACGTGGCCGCGTCCCGCATCGAACTGGGGGACGCGGACATCCGCCGGCTCACAGCCGCAGTGTGAACACGTAATCGTGCTCGACGCTGTCCCCGAGGGTGAAGGTCTTCTCCCCGACACGCGTGAAGTCCATCTTCGCGTAGAACCGCTGGGCGCGGACGTTCTGCTGATTGACACCGAGCCACACGACGCTGCTGCCGTGTGATCGGGCACGCTCGAGCGCCGCGGTCATCAGCAGACGGGACGGGCTGGCGCCCTGGCGGGAGTGATGGTCGGGGAGTACGTACAGCTTCGACACCTCGGTGACCGGACGTCCGGTGACGACGGCACACACGTCGGGGTCGGTCGGTTCTCGGTGGAAGACCAGCGCGTAACCCACGATCGGACCGCCGGCGCCGTCGCGTGCCACCAGGACGTCGGTCAGTGGCTCGGCGATGTGTTCGCGAAAGTTGTTCTCGCGCAGATTGTTCTCGATGAAGCCGGAGATGTCGTCGGGGGTCGCGTGCGGTGGGCACGCGAGCGGGAACGTGCGTGCGGCAACATCCGCGACCGAGGCTGCGGCGGCGGGATCGGTCACGAGTTCGACGGTGAAGGCGATGTCGTCCACGTCTGTCACGACAGCGGACGGGCGGGGTCGGCGGTCCAGGCGTTCATCGACCCGTCGTAGACGGCGACGTCCTCCCGGCCGAGGGTGCGCAGCGCGAAAGCGGCGGCGGTGGCCGCGATCCCGCCGCCGCAGTAGGTGACCGGCCGCACCGACGGGTCGAGGGCGCCCGCGTTGCCGAACAGCTCGCGCAACTCCTCGAGTGGCCGGAGTCGGCCGGAGTCGTCGAAGAGGTCACCGAACGGGGCGTTGACACTGGACGGGATGTGGCCGTTCGCGAACGATTCGCGGTCGAGCGCGTTGACCAGCAGGACAGAAGAATCGGCGGTGGCGTCGGCGACCTCGGCGGTGGACACGACGCGCTCGGGTCGGCGATGCGGGGTGAATGATGCTGCCGGATGGGTGACGTCGCCGGTCTCGACCGGCAGACCGGCCGCGGTCCAGGCGGAGTACCCGCCGTCGAGGACGAGCACGTCGTCGAAGCCCTCGAGTCCGAACTGCCACCACAGGCGGGTGGCCCAGATGCCGTTGACGGTGTCGTAGACGACGACGGTCGAGTCGTCGCCGATCCCCAGGCCGCCGATCGCCGCGGCGAATCGGGCCGAGTCGGCTGCCGCGAAGGGCGCTTCACCGTCGGGATCGCTGAGGTCGGCGATCTGGTCGGCGAACACCGCGCCCGGCAGGTGCCCGGCCACATAGGTGTCGCGGCCGGAGGCGACATGTGCGCCGTCGGCGTCGAAGGTCAGGTGAACGGTCGCGTCGACGATGCGCAGGTTCTCCTCGCCGAGACGGGCGGCGAGGTCGGGGGCGGAGATGAGCGAGGTCATGACAGACACCGTAGTCCCGTCGTTCACCGGAGAGGTTCGGCGAGGAAGTCCGCGAGGTCGACGGTGCGCGTGCGCGCCCAGTAGTCGACGATCCGCCACGGCAGGACGGCGACGACGCGGCCGTCGGGGTTGCGGTACCAGTTGGTCATCGCCGGGTGCGTCCACACCATCGTCGCGTGGGCGCGGTCGACGGCATCGTTGTATTCGTCGGTGACATCCCGCCGTACTTCCAGTGCGCCCAAACGGTTCTCGATCATCGTGCGAATGGCATCACAGACGTAGCGCACCTGGTATTCCAGGATGCTGATGAAGCTGCCGCCGTGTCCCAGGGCGGTGTTCGGTCCGGTGAGGATGAACAGGTTGGGGAAATCGGGGGCGGTGATGCCGAGATAGGCGTAGGCGTCGTGGTCACCCCACGCCTCGACCGTGTTCTGCCCGCTGCGTCCCACGATGTCCATGGGGTACAGGTAGCGGTCGCTGTGGAATCCGGTCGCGAAGACGATGATGTCGAAGTCGTGTGCGGTGCCGGTGCCGTCGACGAGCCCGCCGGGTGTGACGCGCTCGACACCGTGCGGGACCAGTTCGACATTCGACCGGCGCAACATGCGAAACCAGCCGTTGTCCAACAGCATCCGCTTCCCGAAGGGCGGGTAGTCGGGGGTCGACAGGTCGACGAGGTCGTCGCGGTCGCCGAGCTCGGAGCGCAGGTAGCGGAGATAGAACTCGCGGTGACCGTGATTGACCGCGTTGATCGACGCGGTCTGTTCCGGCCAGTCCGGGTCGACGTGCAGGGTGGAGTGGACCTTGTCGTTGAAGATCCACGACAGCCGTGCGCGATACCACTCGCGATACCCGGGGAGGTTGTCCATCAGCCAGTGCACGTTGTCGCCGACCGGTGCGAAGTAGTCGTCGTTCGGCGCGATCCACTGCGGTGAGCGCTGGAAGATCGTCAGGGACCCGACCCGATCGGCGATCGCCGGCCCGATCTGCATCGCACTGGCACCGGACCCGACGATGGCGACCCGCTTGCCCGTGAGGGCGCCGGGCTCGTCCAGTTCGTCGGGCCACTGCGCCGAATGGAAGATCGGGCCGGTGAAGCCGGCCATGCCCGGGAGCTCGGGAAGCTTGGGACGGTTGAGGATTCCGACCGCGCTGATCAGTATCCGGGCGGTGAGGGTGTCCTGATGGCCGTCGCGGTCACGGACGTGGACCGTCCAGCGCTGGGTGTCGGTGTCGTAGGCGGCCGAGAGGACCTCGGTGCCGAATCGGACCCGGTCACGCACCGCGTGCCGGTCGGCGAAGGCCTGCAGATAGCCCTGCACCTCGTCGCGTTTCCCGAAGTGTGTCGACCAGGGGTGGTCGAAGGACGAGATCGAGTACAGGTAGCTCGGTGTGTCGACCCCGGCGCCGGGGTAGTGGTTCTCGTACCACGAGCCGCCGACCTCGTCGTTCTTCTCCAGCACGGTGTGCTCGACGCCGGCCGCGGCGAGCTGCGTGGAGATCAGCATGCCGGCCACTCCGGCGCCGATCACCAGCGCGTCGATCGACGTCGCGAGATCGGCCGGCAGGGTCGGGAGATGCCTACCCCGCAGGTCTCCGCGGACGATCTCGGTCATCATCGGCGCGAATTCCGGAGCCACCTGCTCGCCCGCGGTGAACGACATCAGTGCGGCGACGAGGGTCTCGTCGGCCGGCTTCCGCTCGGGACGACCGCGGTCATACCAGTCGTCGAGGGCGTCGACGACCGCCTCGCGGATCTCCTGCTGGATGTCCTCGGCGAGACCGCCCGAGGAGTTGTCGTCCATGCCGCGGCTACGCGTCGGGCGGTACCGGTCCGCCATCCACCGCCGGTCGCCGGTCATCTCCACGAGAACGGCGAGCAGGGTCGGGATGTTGCCGTCGGCGACCGCCGCGCGGATCTCCGCGGTGTGCGGCCGGGTCGACCGTAGGGAAACGGATGTCATGACTGAAACTAACCACTGTTAGTAGTGCCTCGTCAACACCAACCTCAGACACCGATATCGACTATTGACGCCGCGATCGGCGTGTGTAAGTGTGGGCTCAGTCATACTAACGATGGTTAGTGATCACGGAGGATGGACATGGATCTCAGCGAAGCAATGCGCACGACGGGCACCTGCCGCTACTTCAGCGAGCGGCCTGTCGAGGACGACGTGCTGTACCGGGCGTTCGACGACGCGCGGTTCGGCCCGCAGGGCGGCAACCGGCAGCCCGTTCGCTGGGTGGTCGTCCGCGACGAGGTCACGAAGAAGGCGCTCGCCGACCTCTACCTGCCGTTCTGGGAGGGCTACTACGCGGCGGTCGTCGAGGGTTCGAAGAAGGTCGGTGCGGTACCCAAGACCGTGGAGAGTGCGAACTACTTCGCTCATCATCTCGCCGAGGTGCCCGCCCTCATCGTGGTCTGCGCCGAGATGGAAGGACTGCACCCCACCGACCACGAGCTCGGCAGGCTCAGCGTCGTCGGCGGGGCGTCGATCTACCCGAGCGTGCAGAACCTCACCCTCGCGCTCCGGCAACAGGGCGTGGCGACCGCGCTGACAACCCTGCTGTGCGCCGCCGAGAACGAGGTGAAGGACCTCCTCGGCATTCCCGAGGGATACCTGACCGCCGCGCACATCGCCGTCGGCTACCCGCGTGACGACTTCCCCCGCAAGCTGACCCGGACCCCGGTCGAGGAGATCACCTTCCTCGACCGGTTCGACAACCGGATGTTCGCGTGAGCGCCCCCGCCGTGGACTCCAGCACCCGCGCACTCACATCGGCACAGACCTCGAAGCTCGGCCGGGCCACCATCGGTGACCAACTACGACGCCTGGCCCGGTCCCAGGGTTCGACACCGGCGATCGTGGCCTACGACGCGCAGGGCGGACGGACGTCGACGTCGTACGCGGAACTCGACGCGATGGCCAATCGGGTCGCGCATGTGCTGCTCGACCTCGGCGTCGGACGAGGGGACCGGGTGGCGGTGATGAGCCGCAACCGGGTCGAGACGGTCGCCACATACTACGGCGCGCTGAAGGTCGGTGCCGCGTACTCCGGCGTGAGCCCGATGTTCCGGGAAGGCGAAGTCGCACAGCAGCTCCGTCACCTGGAGCCGACGGTGCTCGTCGTCGAAGAACCCCTGTCCGCGCTGGCCGGTCCCATCGCCGACGGTCTCGGTATCTCGGTGCTCGTCGTCGGTGACGACGACGCGAACTCGTGGAACTCCTTCGACGAGTCGGTCGCCGCGGCAGACGATTCCGAACCCGACTGCGACGTCGACGAACACGATCTCGCGATGATCGTCTACACCAGCGGGACCGAGTCGACGCCCAAGGGCGTCGAGATCGCCCACCGCAACTACCTCATCTCCACCTCGCCCGCATACACGTGGGGGCTGCGCTGCCGCAACGACGACGTGTGGCTCTACGTCATGCCGTTCCACACCATCGCCGGAATCGGTTCGCTGACGTCGCTGACGCTGCTGGGCGCGACCCTGGTGCTGCCGGCCGCGGTCGACCCGGCGACGGCGTTGCGGATGATCCGGGACGAGAAGATCTCGGTGCTGGCGCAGACGCCGACGTTCTTCATCGCGCTGGCCAACCACCCCGAATTCGGCCCCGCCACAGTGGGTTCGGTACGTCGGTGCCTCACCTACGGCGGTCAGGTGTCGCCGCATGCGGTCGACGCGTGGGCCGCGGCCACTCCGGAATCGGTGTGGGGCACCTACTGGGGGCAGTCCGAACTCACCCAGCTCGGCTCCGTCGGCTGGTTCCGGCGGCTCGAGGACGTGCCGGATCAGGACCCGACCTGGATCGGCAAGCCGGTCGGGCACCTGGAGGTCCGGGTCGTCGACGCCGACGGCAACGACGCCGAGGAGGGCGAGCTGCTTTGTCGCACACCGTCGGTCATGCTGGGCTACTTCAAGGACCCCGAGCGCACCGCGCAGGTCTTCGAGGGTGGTTGGGTGCACACCGGTGACATCGTCCGTATCGACGCGGAGGGCAACCTGTTCTTCCGCGACCGGCGCAAGGACATGATCAAGACCGGCGGTTTCAACGTCGCCTCGCAAGAGGTCGAGCGAGTGCTGCAGGCGCATCCCGACGTCGAGCGCGCCGCCGTCGTGGGGTTGCCCGACCCGTACTGGTCGGAGGCCGTCACCGGTTTCGTGGTGCTCCGCCCCGGCGCGGAACACACCGGTGCCGACATCCGCGAGTACTGCCGGACCGACCTGGCATCGTACAAGGTGCCCAAGGAGGTCTACGTCGTCGATGCACTGCCGACCGATGCTCAGGGCAAACTGCTCAAACGCGAGTTGAGGAAGGCCTATGGAACCGGTCAGGGCTGAGGACGACGTCATCGAGGCAGCCGACGATCACCGGCAGCGGACGGATCGACGGCCACGCCGGCGCCGCGACGAGATCGTCGAGGCCGCCGCCGGTTACTTCGCCGAACACGGATATTCCAACGCCGGGATGCGCGACATCGCCCAGGCCGTCGGTATGCGAGGGGCGAGTCTCTACAACCACTTCCAGTCGAAGGAGGAGATCCTCTACGCGATCGCACTGCGCATGACCGAGGACCCGCAGGAGGACCTGCTGCTGCTCGATGCCGAGGGCGGTCCCGTCGAACGGCTGACGAACCTCATCGAGGCGCACGTCCGGCGACTGGCGCGACACCGGGTGGAACACCTTGTCGCCCTCCGGGAGCTGTCGGCGCTGACGCCCGAGCACCGACGCGTGGTCACCGACTACCGCAAGTACTACCAGCGTCGTATCCGCGATGTCATCGACGCCGGCGCACGGATAGGGCTGTTCGAGGTTCGCGACCCGCACCGATCCGCGGTCGCGGTGCTGGACCTGATGAACGGGATCAGCTGGTGGCTCAACGACTCCCACGATGTCGACCAGCTGGCGCGCGACTACGTCGACTTCACGATCGGTGGCGTTCTCCACCACCGTCCGACGTCGTGAGCGGCCCGCTCGCCGGGGTGCGGGTGGTGGAGATGCCCGGTCTCGGGCCGACGCCGCACGCGTGCATGCTGCTCGCCGATCTCGGCGCCGACGTCCTCCGGATCCGGCGCCCCGGCCCCGATCTGCCCGGGCCCGACGGCATTCCGGCTGCCGACGCCGGTCTGTACCGGTCACGACGCAGTGTCGACGCCGACGTCAGGGACCCCGCCGACCTGGCCCGCATCCGCGAGCTGATCATGCGCGCCGACATCGTCGTGGAGGGTTTTCGGCCGGGCGTGATGGAACGTCTCGGACTCGGTCCCGAGATCTGCTCCGACGCACCGCGACTCATCTATGCACGGATGACCGGATGGGGGCAGGACGGCGACCGCGCCCCGAGCGCGGGACATGACATCAACTATCTGGCGGTCACCGGTGTACTCGAGGCGATGGGTCCGGCCGGAGCGCCGCCGGTGCCGCCGCTCTCGCTCGTCGGCGACTTCGGCGGTGGCTCGATGCTGCTCGTCGTCGGGGTGCTGGCCGCCCTGCACGACCGCACGCGTACCGGTCGCGGTCAGGTGATCGACGCCGCGATGGTCGACGGCGCCGGCCTGCTCGCCGCGCTGCAGTGGTCATGGAAGGCGGCCGGACGCTGGGGTCCTCGGGACCAGGGCAATCTGCTCGACGGGTCGGCGCCGTTCTACACCACGTATCGGTGCGCCGACGGCAGATTCGTCGCCGTCGGCGCGCTCGAGGTGAAGTTCTGGCGGAATCTGGTCGACACCCTCGGGGTGGGTGATCTGCCCGACCGGTGGGACCGCGCCTCGTGGCCGGTGATCGGCGCCGCACTGCAAGCCCGATTCGGAACGCGCACGCGCGACGACTGGGGGAGTGTGTTCGCCGACGTCGACGCCTGTGTGACACCGGTTCTCGACTTCGACGAGGCCGCCTCTGACCCGGTCGCGGTGCAGCGGGGCTCGTTCGTCCGCCTGGACGACGCGATCACGCCGGCGCCCGCGCCGCGCTTCTCGCGGACCGTGCTGCCCGCCCCCTCCTCGCCGTCGGCGGTCGGGCTGGGGGAGATCGTCGACGAATGGTCGGTGGCGACCGTGACGGCACGCTGATCGCAAACGAAAAACCCCCGGTCAGACCGGGGGTTTTGTCGTGGTGCGCGATACAAGGATTGAACTTGTGACCTCTTCCGTGTCAGGGAAGCGCTCTCCCACTGAGCTAATCGCGCGGGTATGGAATTGTGCAGCGTTGGAGGTGGCGACGGGAATCGAACCCGTGTACACGGCTTTGCAGGCCGTTGCCTCACCACTCGGCCACACCACCAGATGCGAGTCGACTCGCGCCGAGCGGATGACGGGATTCGAACCCGCGACCCTCACCTTGGCAAGGTGATGCGCTACCAGCTGCGCTACATCCGCATGCCCACGAGCGATCTTGTGGATCTTGCTGCTCGCGGTGCGAAGAGAAACTTACGCGATGGTTTCCGAACTATCCAAATCGCCTGGTCAGAGGCGCGGGCGAGAGTGAATCCGCAGCGTGTGATTCATCCGCAGGTGCAGATCGCCATGCAGTGACATGGCCCACCGCCGGAATTTGGGACTTCTGCGCAACCCGTGTAATCTTCTGGCTCGTGCACAGGCGCCCCTGTCACTGACAAGAGGCGCCCGACACGGTCCCGTGGCTCAGTGGAAGAGCGTCCCGTTCACACCGGGAAGGTCGCTGGTTCGATCCCAGCCGGGACCACAAGGTCAGAGGGTTGTTGCCCTCTCGCGTTCAGCATCGATTCCGGTTCGGCACGAGTGACCACGCCGGATGACGACTACGCTGAGACTCACGCTAGCGTCGAGATCGGATACCAAGAGCGGCGCGATGTGGTGCAGCTCTACCGAGCGATCGGCGGATACGTCACGGTTGTCCCTGAGTTAAGTTCAACGATGAGGCGGCAGATTTCATGTCTACCTCGCTCCAGTTGAAGATTCGTTCGTCGTAGATGCGACCGCCTGGACGTGCTCCTCTCGACCACGACGGCGATGCCGCTGTCGGACGCGTTCTTCGGTCTCACGGTGCACGTGGGCGACCTCGATACGCATAAGGGTCGGATATTAACGGTCGTAGAGACGTCAGTGATCACATCGGTTTCCGGAACAATCTCATTCACGCTGAATCGTTGGTGGGTTGGGTCGGCCACGACACGGGTGAGCCCGTGGAGGCGACGGCTATGCCAATCAAGACCGTCGATCGGGTGCCCCAGGGCACCGATCCTGGTGTGACGACGACCGACATTCACCAAGCGATCAACACGCTCAACCAAGTGGTGAGTTTGGTCCGTACTCTTGGTGCCGCCTGTCGAAACCCGCAGTGGGGTAGTCCAAACACCTGAACGTTCACTCGGACTAGGAGACACTGGAGATCGTGCTCGCACTACAGTGATCGAGCACCCTGACGTTTGGTAGTTGAACCGACCGCGAGCTAAGGGGACTCGAACCCCTGACCCCCACACTGCCCCAGTAAGTACGGATGTCGTCGGGTGTCTCCCGCGTCGCTCGGCGTCGTATCTGCCCAGCGGGGTGAGTTGACATCTGACGAACAGCCGAGCCTCGGGATGGTGCGAGTCGAGGTGTTTGGGCGCGCCGACTAAGTGGGGCCGGAGCAGCTTTCAACGCTCGAGGAGTTACCTAACTACCTGCTCGCGGAAACTGTAAACGCTGATGTCTACTACCGCGAACCGGGTGGCATGGGGGTACCGCCCCTGGAAACAATCGCGATGTTTACGGGGACGAGTATCGCGTCCGGCGCCCTGTACGACCTCCTTGAGGCCGCGGACAAGGCCGCGATCGCGTGTAGTAAAGAACGCATCCGGCGGCAGAGCGATGATCAACCACCCGAAGGCCGTCCCGCTCGGGTGACGTTGTACGGGCCGAAGCTTTAAGCTACTGAGGATCATCGAAGTGTCGCGCGACGGTGTCGATAGCCCGTTCACCCAGCCGAGTGTCGAGGACTGATGGAAACAATTCTCGACCTTCTAACGAAGGCATGGCCGCCTGTCGTTGCGTTCGTTTTAGGTGCGGTCGGTGGGCTACGGTGGCCTCGATTCTGGCGGCAGCTGCGGGGCAAATCCGACGTCCAAATCCATGTCGAGCGAGACCCGCAGATCATTCACGCGAACACGGCCGACTGGGTGACATTTCCTCAATTCGTCGCGCGGGGTCGCGACGCCCTTCCACCTGCACCGCCGGGCAAAGCTACGGAGATGCCCGAGTGGGCCCGGCGACTCGACGGGTATGCCGCACATAACATGGATCTACTCGTCACGATCACCGCATGGGAGGACCGCGACGTCGTGGTCAGCGCACTTCGGGTCGACACCAACGCTCGTAGTTTGCCTGACGGCTTCGTGCTCGTCCGCCCCGTCGGCGGGGCATCGCTGGAGTTCAAGCGGATGGAAGTGACTCTGTCGACATGGGCGACCAACGTTCTCTCGAAAGTCCCCGGTGGCGAGGTCGTCCAGCCGTTCGCGTTCCAGCTCGATCGAGCTCAGTCGGCACAGTTTCACCTCATCGTGGAGGCGAACGGTGACGAGAGCGATGTCGTGGCCTACGAATGGACTGCGAGGCTAGACCTCGTTGTCGGCGGCAAGCACCGCGAAGTTCGCATCGACAACGATGGAAAGCCGTTTGTCCTCGTGAATCGTGGTCGTCGGCCCGAATTGTGGTGGATGAACGACAAATGGACCGATCCGCCCGCCTAGCGGAGCGGACAGTGAACTGACCCCGTCGAGGTTATCCCAACGGGTGGTTCGCGTTTGAGTCGTTAGGACAGCGACCCGCAGGCCGGACCGTAAACCCGCGATGTAGATGTCGCCGCCGGGGCCGCTGGGAACGCCGAGGCGCGCAGTACGTCGCCTGGCCCGACCTCCCGGTTGAGTTACAACTGACGCGCCACGCTAAGAACGGCGGGCCAGCACCGTTCGAGTAGAGCGCGGCGGTGTTCGGCAACGGAGGACAGCTCGCGGTCAGCGCGGCGTGACCGGTGACGGTTCGCGTCCCTGCAGAATTGAACACGCATAGTTCGTCGTCATCGATGTAGGGCACGGTGGAGCGTTTGTGCAGAACGGCCACGGTGATGTCCCTAGCCTTAGTGGCGGGGTACCAGTCACCGCTGAGGTGGCCCCCGCGCTGAGTGCGACGAATGAACCGATCCATTCCAAAGGCTGGTGGGCAGTCCTGGGCGGTCATCCGAATCCTCCTCGAGGTGGGCATCGAGGAGGCTCAGCCGGTGGCTGCGCCGCTGGATCGGTTGCCACGCGGCGCAAGTCCGATCGGCTTAAATTTCCTTGGTCCTGCGTTGATCGCGGCTGATCGCGAATACCGTGTCCCGCATGCCTCTTGACGATCTCGTCGGTCGGTGGACCGAACGACTCTCGCACATTGACTCGATCCTGGACCCTCTGATTGCCCAGTGGCCCGGTGATGACCGAGTCGCGGTGCGTTCCATGCTGTCCGGGATGCAGCATGCGCTTAACGGGTACCTGGCCGCGGCTCTCGCGGAGTCTACTGAAGGTGAAGTCGGCGCCATCGTAGCCCCGGCTGTGTCGGAGTTACGGGGGTTCTGCGCGCTCAAGTCACTGGCGGGCGGGCGCGAGTTTCTGGAACGGATCACGGCGCTCAGGGATACGGCGCGCGCGGCCTCGCTGGCCCTGAGTACGGAGGAGGAGTTGCGGGTGCAGACGGTTGAAGAGATCATCGCGGACTTCGCTGAGGAGTACCGGATGAGCCTGATCCTCGCGCTGACCGCCAACTACGCGCTGTCCCAGAAGGTCATCGCGTGGCAGGAGGCAAAGGACAAAGACCCGGCGGTGGGGGACAACCTGGACCTCACCACGATGAAGTTCGTCGGCAGCACAAGTAATTACACGATCCCCATGAGCAGCCTCACGTCGGCGAGCACGGCGACGCCGACGGTGATCACGCCAGCCAACATCGGCGCTGCGATGCGGGAGATGATGACCGGCGGGACGCCGCCGCCGATCTACCGGATGGCGTACACCCAATGGTTCACGACGGTCCACGCCGCGTGGGAGGACACCTACAGGGCGCGACTGGCGGCGGCGCACGGCCTTGACGACGATGGGAAGCCCTGGGGCAAGAACGACGTCCGGTCCGCCTTCTTCAACGAGGTCCGGCTGATCCGCAACGATATATCGCACAAGAACGGGATCTGCATTGATAGCGCCGGCAACGACGTGATCACTTGGGTTCGCCGCGGCGAGGCGATCTCCCCGACACCACGTGACATGCTTGGCATGCTCGACCTGTTCCCGGCCGAGGAGCTGAGGCGGGCCCCGCAGCGGGCGGAGCGGACGACCGCACAGCTCCCGTACCAGTTCGACAACGAGTGGCTCGCACAGTTCAACGCGCACGTGACGGCTGTCGAGCCTGCGAAGAAGAAGCGTGCGGCCGCAGTCCAGAAGGTTCTTGACGAGTGGATGGGCACCGCGACAAACGAGTGACCCGACCGCGCTGGCGCGTCACCGAGCAGTCCGACGAGCGAGGTCGTCGTCGCGGGTCCCCGCGTGCTGGAACTGCGTCGCAGCTCGTACGCTGGATGACCGAGCCTGCTCATGATTTTCGGCGAGAGTTGCACCCGTCTGCGCATCTCTAGTACCGCGTAGTGGCGCAGGTTGTTGAAGGTGAGATCCGGCATCCTGCGATCGCCCGGGCCTTCCACCACCAGTTGGTGACCGATGACTGCGAGGCGTAGTTGCCGTTCTGGTCGGTCCACGGCAGAATGCCGGGGCCAGGGGGGCTAGATGCCGGGCCGTCCCCTCGGCGTCACGGCCGAAGGCGGCGATGCCGCGTTGGCGGTGTCGGTCTTGGTTCGGTTCCGCGACACGTTTCACACAAGAGCGTCGCCGACGCTTGGGCGAGGCTGTTGTGATGCAACGACGCAAACCTTGTCGCGTCCAAGGCGGCTAAACATCAGGTCACCGGCGTTTAGGGCCCGCTTCCCTCGACCTCCGGCGTGGACGAGTGCTGCCGGAGATACCGGATCACGTCGTCGTCGATGGGGCCCCGCGCCGAACTGGTCGTGTCGCCGTGAACCTCGGCGTGCAGCCGCTCCATCCGCTGATCCAGTTCGTTCGCTGTGCGGGCCGCCGAAGCGAGCTCTGCCGACAGGTGGTCCGGGACGCGGCCGTCGTACTTGTAGAAGATCTTGTGCTCCAGCGTGGCCCAGAAGTCCATCGCCACGGTCCGGACCTGGAGTTCGACCACGACCTCGACGGGACCCGTGGACAGGAACACCGGGATCGCGACGATCGCGTGCAAACTCTTGTAGCCGTTGGGTTTGGGCGCCGCGATGTAGTCCTTGATCTCGATGACCCGGATGTCGTCGTGTGAGGTCAGGGTCTCCAGGATTCGGTAGGTGTCCGCGATGAAGCTGCACGTGACGCGGATGCCGGCGATGTCGGTCAGTTGTGCGCGGATCGACGGCAGGTCAGGAGAGATGCCCTTGCGCATCGCCTTGCGGAGGATGCTCTCGGGTGTCTTGACCCGCGAGGTCACATGCTCGATGGGGTTGTAGTGGTGCAGGTGGAGAAACTCTGTACGCAGGATGGTCACCTTGGTCAGGATCTCGTCGACCGCGAACTGGTACTCCATCTGAAACCGGGTCAGGTCGTCCCGCATGTGGGCCAGATGGTCGAGGATCTCCCGGTCGATCGGACTGTCGCTGGATACTGTCATCGCTCCTCCGCGGGTACACGAACCGGTGGACACACAATCGACCACCGACCACCGACCATAGAAGCCCGGACCGTTCCATGGGCGCCGCGACCGGTCGAGCGCAATGGCGGACGGCATCCACGCTGCAGTGCGGCGTTCGATTGATCGGATGAACAAAGCCATTGACCTCAAGTTTCGGCACCGCGGATGGATACGATGCGGCGGCAGTTGTAGCGATCGGTGGCTCACGGCTGCAGGCGGACGCTTGGAGACAGACATGACCACACGCTGTGGCTGGCTTGCTGGAGTCGCCGCGCTCACATCGGCTGTCGTTGTCGCGTTCGGTGCCGGTGATGCCTCGGCAGCGCGCGGCGACTATCTCGCCATTCTGCAGTCGCAGGGGATCTACACAACAACCCCCGGAGCGGCGTCGTGCTTCGACTATCCCGGCGACGGCGCCAGCGGTTGTAGCCGACGTTTCACCACGGCTGACGACGCGCTTCACACCGGCTACTGGGTGTGTAGTCAGTTGGACACCGGCCGTTCGTCATCGTCCATCGCCCACGCGCTGTACGCGGCGGATGGACTGTTTCTCAGCAAGGAGAACTCCGCCATGGTCGTCACCGCCGCGCAGACAGAACTCTGCCGATGAAACGACTCATCACCGGCATGCTGGCCACGATGGCACTGGGTGCGGGGCTGCTCGTCGGCACCGGGCAATCGTCCGCCATCACTGTCGCCGAGCAGGCTTTCGTCAACAAGGCGCGAACCCTACCCACTGCAGCCTGGCCGAACAGTCGCTACACCACTGACGCGGAAATGGTTGCAGGCGGCTACCGGGCCTGTGGCGTCATGGACCGACATGCGGACACTCAGATTGCCGAGCGGGTCTTCTACAACCCTGACGGCAGCTACCAGCCCGCTTACCAACAGCGACTGTTCTTGCTCTACGCGACCCAGGACCTCTGCCCTCGCCACGCATATCGCTACGAGAACTTCTGAGGAGATCACTGATGGCCAGAAAGTCCGTCGCCGGAATAGTCATGGCAGCAGCGGTCATCGGCGCTGTGGCCGGCGTCGGCGGGGCGTCAGCGACGCCGTCTTCGGTTCAACGCGAAGGCGGACCCTGCTATCAGCACGAGTACGGCATGGACTCCGCCGACGGCACGCTGTACTGCTCGCCGGAGGGCGATGGGTTCTGGCGCAGTCATGCCGTGTCCCGTGCGCCCAAGGTCCGTATCGGCACCCCCTGCCCGAAACTCGGTGCTCGCGCGATGGTGTATCAAACCGACGGCACCGCCACGTGCCGGCAGTCGAACAGCGCCGGTTTGCGGTGGCAGTGGTAGTTGCCGCACCGGCGTTCCGTGGGTGCGGCGCGGCGATCGGTCGAGCTCAGTAAGGACTGCACCCCTGGACGAACACGGGCCGGTAAGGCTGCCCTGCCACCGCGTCGATGTCGTGAAGAAGCCGTGCCAACACGACGACCGCATCGTCCGCGGCCTGTTGCTGCGGTGCGGCGAGGAGTGCGTGGCCATACTGCATCGTGTCCGTGGCGACGATCCGTACCCGCCACCCCGGGGCGTCGAGGGGCGGTGACTGGATGTCGCTCAGTACACGGCATGCGGACCGCTGCGCGAGCTTCTCGCCGTCGCTCCCTGACGACAGACGGACGAGTGCCTCGGCGGCGCGGCGCTGCTCGGGCCTGAGGGCGGCGTCGTCGGGGAGCGGCCAGAAGTCGATCCGCGGGCGCACGACGTCGGACGGGGTCTCGACCGCGATGCGAATCGGTGGAGCCGGACCGTCGACTGGGCTCGACGAGGTGGCGCGCGTCATCGCGGCCCGCTCGATGCCGTTCTCTGTGCAGGCCACGGCCAGTGTCAGAGTCGCCGCAGCGAGTGCCGGCCCGAGTGTCCAGGGCGCTTTCGGTGGCATGGTGTCGTCCCCAAGGTGATCTCGTCACCCACCGGGATCAACGGTAGCCCGCCCCGAACCGTCGGAACCCGACTGTCTGCCGAACAACCGACCGCTTCCCGCGGCGTTTCGCGTGAGCCATGTCACAATTCGGGCGTACTCTCGCCGCGTGGCCGCGAGGACTGCCGAGGAACTGCCGGAGTCGTCACGCCCTGCGCCCGCATCGGTGTCGACGGCAGCGATCGTCGTCGCGGCAGTCATCGCGATCACGGTGATCGCCTGGCACATCGCGGCATTCCCCATCACCAACCCGTTCTACGGACTGTTCGAGAACGCCACCGACCTCCGCGTCTACCGGGCGGGCGCCGCCACCGTGCTCGACGCCGCACCGCTGTACGACGCCCCTGTCCTGTGGCGTCTGCACTTCACCTACCCGCCGTTCGCCGGGCTGGTCTTCGTCCCGCTGGCTCTGCTCACCGAGAGCATGGCCGGAATAGTCTGGTGGGCAATCGGTTTCGCCGCGCTCGCGGGCGTCGTCGCGATGAGTCTCCGGAGCCTGAACTACCGACTCGATGCGCGTCTCGGCGTGTTCGCCGCGCTGATCGCGATCGGGTCGACCGCCCTCGAGCCGATCCGCACCACCATCTGGCTCGGCCAGGTCAACCTTCTGGTGATGGCGTTGATCCTGATCGACCTGGTGTTTCTCGGGAGGTGCTCACGGTGGCGCGGGGTGGCCATCGGAGTCGCCGCCGGACTCAAACTGACGCCGCTGTTCGCCGTCGTCTACCTGCTGGTGACCCGGCAATGGCGTGCGGCCGGCACCGCGGTGGCGACCTTCGCGGCGACCGTGGCGATCGGATTCCTGATCGTTCCGGCCGACTCGTGGGCCTACTGGACCCGTCACCTCGCCGACACGGACCGCATCGGCCGGGCGGATTCACCCGCCAACCAGTCGGTGCGCGGATTCGTGTCCCAGTTGCTGGCCCACTGCGACATCGGACGGTTTGCCGAGCGCGCGCCCGGCGGGCCCGTCTTCGTGGCGCCGACGTGGCTGTGGCTGCCGCTCGCGCTGATCGTCGCCGGTCTGGGGTTGCTCGCCGCGGTCCTCGCTCATCGCGAGTCGCGCGACCTTCTCGCCGCGACGATCGTCGGGATGACGATGTGTGCGGTCTCGCCTTTCGCGTGGGGGCACCACTGGGTCTGGTGCGTACCCCTGTTCATCGTCGCGCTCGACCTGGCCATTCGGCGGGGGAGGACGGCGGGTGCGTGGTGGTACTGGCTCGCTCCGATGGGCGTGGTCGCCCTGACGTTCACCTGGTGGCGGCACTGGTGGGACAGCGGGCCCTACCTGACGTCGGATCACGCGATCGCCCTGGGGCTGTTCATGATGCCGCGCGACCCGAACGGCTCCATCGTCGACGACGTGCTCGTCGTGCTGTACTCCGGGTGCTATCCGCTTCTGCTCGCGGTCACGGTGTCCGCGACGCTGATCGACGCCGCGCTCATGTGGCGTCGCCGTCGAACGCCGAGCCTGCCGGCGCCGGAGGACGCCGCTGTGATCGCGTAGCCTGGACGTCACTTTCCGGGCCGAACGAACAGGGTGGGAGACGATGCCGACACCGGGGGCGAGCGAGTCCGGAGTGAACGAGACCTCCACACCGGACCCGGCGCGGAGCGTTTCGTCGAATCCTGCTGCCGGGCGCGCCGACGTCGACCGCGGATCCCGCCGGCACCGCCTGCGAATCCTCGCCCGCCACCGTCGGTTCGTGGTGCGCAGCAACCCTCGCTGGCACGGCATCTACCGCATCGCGGTCGGGACCATCGGCACGATCGTCCTGCTCTGCGGCATCCTCGCGATCCCGTACCCGGGCCCCGGATGGCTCATCGTGTTCCTCGGGCTGGGAATCCTGTCGTCCGAGTTCGAGTGGGCGCACCGGCTGCTGAAGTTCGCGCGGGCCAAGTACGACGCCTGGATGGAATGGATCGGCCGCCAGCACTGGTCGGTGCAGGCCATCTTCTGGCTCGGCACCTGCGCGATCGTGATCGCGACCCTGTGGTTGCTCGGAGCCCTGCACACCGTCGCCGGCTGGGTGGGCCTGGACTACAGCTGGCTGGCGAGTCCCGTCTTCGGCTGATCGCGAGGGCCACAAGGTAGGGGTGCACTCCACGACGACGCGGCGCGGATACCATCAGAGTCGCAAACGTCCCGACCCGGACGCGTCTTCGCGTGTCCGCCCCGACCCTAGGAGCGCCCCCGTGCCCGACGACGTCCAGGTGACCAGCCCCGCCACGATCCGTGTGCCGGCTGGGACGACCGCGGGCACCGCACTGCGCGAGGCCGAGTTCCCCAACAAGGGGCCGGAGGCCATCGTCGTCGTCCGTGACGCGGACGGCGATCTGCGCGACCTGTCGTGGGCGCCCGACGCCGACACCGACGTCGAACCGGTTGCCGCGAACACCGAGGCCGGCCGCAGCGTGATCCGGCATTCGTCCGCACACGTTCTCGCACAGGCGGTCCAGGAGCTCTTCCCGGAGGCCAAGCTCGGCATCGGTCCGCCGATCAAGGACGGCTTCTACTACGACTTCGACGTCGCCGAGCCCTTCACACCCGAGGACATCGCCGCCCTCGAGAAGAAGATGAAGCAGATCATCAAGTCGGGTCAGCGATTCTCGCGGCGGGTGTACGCGTCGAAGGACGAGGCCCGTGCCGAGCTGGCCGGTGAGCCGTTCAAGCTCGAGCTCATCGACGACAAGGGCGCCGCCGACGACGCCGAGGTCATGGAGGTCGGCGGTGGCGAACTGTCGGTCTACGACAACCTCAATCCTCGTACCGGCGAACGCATCTGGTGCGATCTGTGCCGCGGGCCGCACGTCCCGACCACCAAGTACATCGCGGCCTTCAAGCTGACCCGCAGCTCGGCGGCCTACTGGCGCGGTGACCAGGACAACGCCGACCTCCAGCGCATCTACGGCACCGCGTGGGAGTCCGTCGAAGCCCAGGACGCCTATCTGGAACTGCTCGCCGAGGCGGAGAAGCGCGACCACCGCAAGTTGGGCGCCGAACTCGACCTGTTCAGCTTCCCCGACGAACTCGGGTCCGGCCTGCCGGTGTTCCACCCCAAGGGCGGCATCATCCGCAAGGAGCTCGAGGACTATTCGCGTGCCCGCCATGTCGCGGCCGGATACGACTTCGTCAACACGCCGCACATCACCAAGTCGCACCTCTACGAGGTGTCCGGACACCTCGACTGGTACCGCGACGGCATGTTCCCGCCCATGCACGTCGACGCCGAGTACGACGAGGACGGGGCGGTTCGCAAACCCGGGCAGGACTATTACCTCAAGCCGATGAACTGCCCGATGCACAACCTGATCTTCCGTGGCCGGGGCCGTTCATATCGCGAACTGCCGCTGCGGATGTTCGAGTTCGGCGCGGTGTACCGGTACGAGAAGTCCGGTGTCATCCACGGTCTGACGCGCGTGCGCGGCATGACCCAGGACGACGCGCACATCTACTGCACGCGCGAGCAGATGCGCGACGAGCTGACCTCGACGCTGCAGTTCGTTCTCGACCTGCTCAAGGACTACGGCCTCGACGACTTCTATCTCGAGCTCTCCACCAAGGACCCGAAGAAGTTCGTCGGGTCCGACGAGGCGTGGGAGGAGGCGACGGCCACCCTCGCCGAAGTCGCGCAGGCGTCCGGGCTCGATCTCGTCCCCGACCCCGGCGGCGCGGCCTTCTACGGCCCGAAGATCTCGGTGCAGGCGCGCGACGCACTCGGCCGTACCTGGCAGATGTCGACCATCCAGCTCGACTTCAACCTGCCCGAGCGCTTCGAACTCGAGTACACCGCGTCCGACGGAGCCAAGCACCGCCCGGTGATGATCCACCGCGCGTTGTTCGGTTCGATCGAGCGGTTCTTCGGTGTGCTGACCGAGCACTACGCGGGTGCGTTCCCGGCCTGGTTGTCGCCGGTCCAGGTCGTGGGCATCCCGGTCGCCGAGACGTTCGCCGGGCACCTGCAGGGGGTCGTCGATTCGCTGGCGTCCGCCGGAATCCGTGCCGAGGTCGACAACTCCGACGACCGGATGCAGAAGAAGATCCGCAACCACACCACCGGCAAGGTGCCGTTCATGCTGCTGGCCGGCGAACGCGACGTCGAGGCCGGCGCGGTGAGCTTCCGCTTCCGCGACGGCACCCAGGTCAACGGCGTCCCGGTCGCCGACGCGGTGTCCGTGCTCGTCGAGTGGGTTCGGAGCAGGCGCAACGAGTCGCCCACCAAGGAGCTGATCGAGACCGCCCTGGGCGACGTGGAGACGGTCGTGGTGGCGGGGGCACTCGATGAGTGACGCCGCGTTCGGGGACGCGCCCGGCGAGATCCGGGACGAGGGTGTCGGCGTCGGCGATCGCCTGCAGCGGTTGTGGAGTCCGCACCGGATGACCTACATCGCCGACCCGCAGCCGGCGGAGAAGACCGGGCACCCGTTCCTCGACATCCCGACCATGTCGGACGAGGACGGCCTCATCGTGGCGCGCGGCGAGGCCGTCTACGCGGTGCTGAACCTGTACCCGTACAACCCGGGGCACACCATGGTGGTGCCGTACCGGCAGGTCGCCGACCTCGAGGACCTGACCGCCACCGAATCGGCCGAGCTGATGTCGTTCACCCAGCGGATGATCCGGACCATCAAGTCGGTGTCGAACCCGAACGCCTTCAACGTCGGTCTGAACCTCGGCTACGCGGCGGGTGGCTCGCTGTCCGAGCACCTCCACCAGCACATCGTGCCGCGGTGGATGGGTGACGCGAACTTCATCACGATCGTGGGCGAGACGAAGGTCATGCCGCAGTTGCTTCGGGACACCCGCGGACTGCTGGCCGACGCGTGGCAACGTCTGGGTGACTGACGTACGCGGCGTGATCAGGTGAGGCGATGTCAGACGATGGATGACCGGGAAGCGTCGGGGTGCGGCGCACGGCGAGATGGGGGAGGAACTCCGCGATGCTGAGCATTCTGGGTCGGGCGTCGGTCTCGAAGGTGACCCTCCCGATGGGTCGGGCGCTCCTGCGGACCGGACTCACGCCGGACTCGGTGACGGTGATCGGCACGCTCGCCGGCGTCGCGGCCGCGCTCACGCTGTTCCCGATGGGCCATCTGTTCGTGGGCACGCTGGTCATCTGGCTGTTCGTGATGTTCGACATGCTCGACGGGGCGATGGCGCGTGCCCGGGGTGGCGGTACGCGATTCGGCGCGGTGCTGGACGCGACCTGTGACCGCGTCGCCGACGGTGCCATCTTCGCGGGGCTGGCGTGGTGGTGCGCGGTCACCGAACCCCATCACCTGCTGCTCGTCGCGACCCTGATCTGTCTGGTGACCTCGCAGGTCATCTCCTACGCCAAGGCCCGCGCGGAGGCCAGTGGCCTCTACGGCGACGGCGGTCTCATCGAACGGCCCGACCGGCTGATCATCGTGCTCGTCGGCACCGGGCTCACCGGTCTCGGGTTGTGGTGGGCCGTACATGTCGCGATGTGGTTTCTCGCGATCGCCAGCGTGATCACCGTCGGCCAGCGCATGTGGTCGATCGCCCAGTCGCCGGGTGCGCGCGACCTCATCCCGATCACCCCGAAACCCGGGGACACCGCCGAGACCGGTACCGACCTCGGGGACTCCGACCCGCCGGCCGGCTCGGGCGGACAGAACCCACCTGCGGGACAACGATGACCGATTTCGGCGCGCTGGCGGCCGACCTCGGGTACCGGGCGGGCTGGGCCGCGGTCCGATGGGCACCAGAGCGGGCGGCGAGGGCTGTCTTCGACCGTGCCGGAGCCTATGCGGGACGCCGTCGCGGCGGTCCGGATCAGTTGCGGCGCAATCTCGCCCGTGTCCTCGGCGTCGAACCCGCGCAGGTTCCCGACGACCTCGTCGCCGACGCGATGCGCTCGTACGCGCGCTACTGGTGCGAGGCTTTCCGGCTGCCGGCACAGGATCGCGCGACCGTCACGTCGACCGTCACGCTCCCGGCGCCGGACCGGGCTCGGCTCGATGCTGCCGTGGCCCGCGGCAAGGGTGTGGTCCTGGCCCTGCCGCACACGGGCAACTGGGACATGGCCGGTGTGTGGCTGGTCCATCACTACGGCAGGTTCGCGACCGTCGCCGAACGACTCAAGCCGGAGTCGCTGTTCGACCAGTTCGTCGCCTACCGGGAGTCGCTCGGTTTTGAGATCTTCCCGTTGAGCGGTGGCGAGCAGCCTCCCTTCGGACGCCTGGCCGATCGGCTGCGCGCCGGCGGCATCGTGTGCCTGCTCGGCGAGCGTGACATCGCCCGGCACGGGGTGCCGGTCACCTTCTTCGGCGGGCGAACCAGGATGCCTGCCGGGTCGGCGCGGCTGGCGATCGAGACCGGCGCAGCGCTGCTGCCGGCCCATCACTGGTTCGAGGAGGCGCCCTACTCCCGGATGAGCTGCGGCGAGCCGATCGACACCTCCGGCGGCATCGAGTCCGCCACGCAGGCGCTCGCCGACGCGTTCGCGGTCAACATCGCCGCACACCCCGCGGACTGGCACATGCTGCAGCCGCTCTGGGAAGCGGACTGGACCGACCGGCAGCGTGGTCGTGTGGAGCAGGACGGACCGCCACCGTGACCGGCGGGGACGATCGGGATTGGGGAACGACGACCAGGGGAGTGCCATGCGAATCGGGATGATCTGCCCCTACTCCTTCGATGTGCCCGGCGGGGTCCAGGCCCATGTCACCGAACTCGCCGACGTCTTCCTCGACCGTGGTCACGAGGTGAGTGTGCTCGCCCCGGCCGCCCGCGACACCGAACTCCCGGAGTACGTCGTCCGGGCCGGGCCGGCGCTGGCGCTCCCGTACAACGGGTCGGTCTCCCGGGTGAACTTCAGCCCGAAGGGCTACCTGCGAATGCGCCGCTGGATCGCCGAGAACGGCTTCGACGTCCTGCACGTCCACGAACCGAACTCGCCGAGCATCTCGATGCTGTCGCTGATGGTGGCGTCGGGACCCATTGTCACCACGTTCCACACAGCCACCTCGAAGTCGTTGTGGCTGAGCGCTTTCCAGGGGATCCTGCGGCCCTACCACGAGCGGATCGCGGGCAAGATCGCCGTGTCCGAGCTCGCGCGCCGGTGGCAGATGGAGTCGCTGGGCTCGGATGCCGTCGAGATCCCGAACGGCATCAACGTCTCGTCCTTCGCCGACGCGGAGCCCCTCGACGGTTATCCGCACCCCGGAGGGACGATCCTGTTCCTCGGTCGCTTCGACGAACCACGCAAGGGCATCGACGTGCTGATGCGCGCGCTGCCCTCGGTCGTGGAGAAATTCCCCTACGTGCGAGTCCTCGTCGTCGGCGGCGGCAATCAGGCAGCGTTGCGCCGACGGGCGGGGGCGCTCGCCGAGCACCTCGTGTTCCTCGGACAGGTCGACGACGCGACCAAGGCGCGGGCGCTGGCCTCCGCCGACGTGTACTGCGCCCCCAATCTGGGCGGCGAGAGCTTCGGCATCGTCCTGGTCGAGGCGATGGCAGCCGGGGCGGCGGTGATCGCCAGCTCACTGAACGCCTTCCGCCGGGTTCTCGACGACGGCCGGGCGGGTCGGCTGGTCGAGACGGGCTCTCCGGACCAGCTCGCCGCCGGTCTGGTCGAGCTCCTCGCCGATCCGGAGGCACGTGAGGATCTCGTCGCCGCCGGGCGGGTGCGCGCCGACAGGTATGACTGGTCGCGGGTGGCCGATCAGATCCTCCGGGTCTACGACACCGTCACCGTGGGCGCCGGTCCCGTCGTGGTGTCGGACTGATGGCCACCTGGATCGTTCTCGGCGTGGTGGCCGTGCTGCTCGTGATCGGCTGGGCCTACCACACGGCGAATCGACTCGACCGCCTCAACGTGCGGGTCGACCTCGCCCGCCAGGCGCTCGAGTCGAGCCTCGACCGGCGCGCGGTGGTCGTGCGTGCGGTGTCCGCCGAGATGATCGCGGGCGAGGGGACCGCCGGATACCGCAGGTCCGCGGGCGACGACGTCGCCGCGCAGGCGCGGGAACTGGCGCTCCTGGCCGACCTGGCCGAGCGTGCGGCACCGTCGGAGCGTGAGCACGCCGAGAACACCGTGTCGGCCGCACTGGCGCGGACCGACCCGAATCGCCGGTCCGCAGCGCTCGTCGTCGAACTCGCCGACGCCGAGACACGGGTGATGATGGCGCGTCGTTTCTACAACGACGCCGTGCGCGACACCCGGGCTCTCGCGCAACGCCGGCCCGTCCGGTGGTTGCGGCTCGGCGGACACGCGACGCCCCCGGAGTACTTCGAGATCATCGAGCGCGTCACCCCAGGCCAGGCGGACTGACCCTCGTCAGGGGCGATCGGCCCCTCACCTAGACTGGTGGGGTACCGCCGCTGCGATCGCGGCAGGTCGAGACTGCGACACGAGGAGATCTTCAGTGAGTCACAACGGCGCGACCGTCCCCGAGGTCGGCCAGGGCACGGCCCGGGTCAAGCGCGGCATGGCAGAGATGCTCAAGGGCGGCGTGATCATGGACGTCGTGACCCCCGAGCAGGCGAAGATCGCCGAAGACGCCGGTGCGGTCGCGGTCATGGCGCTCGAGCGGGTGCCCGCCGACATCCGCGCACAGGGCGGCGTGTCCAGGATGAGCGATCCGGACATGATCGACGGCATCATCGCCGCGGTGTCGATCCCGGTGATGGCCAAGGCCCGCATCGGTCACTTCGTCGAGGCGCAGATCCTGCAGAGCCTGGGTGTCGACTACGTCGACGAGTCCGAGGTCCTGACCCCGGCCGACTACAGCAACCACATCGACAAGTGGGCCTTCACCGTGCCGTTCGTGTGCGGTGCGACCAATCTCGGTGAGGCCCTGCGCCGGATCACCGAGGGTGCGGCGATGATCCGCTCGAAGGGTGAGGCCGGCACCGGCGACGTGTCCAACGCGACCACGCACATGCGTAAGATCCGCGACGAGATCCGCCGGCTGACGTCTTTGCCGAAAGACGAGTTGTACGTCGCGGCAAAGGAGTTGCAGGCGCCCTACGACCTCGTCGTCGAGGTGGCCGAGGCCGGCAAGCTGCCGGTCACGCTGTTCACCGCAGGCGGGATCGCCACCCCGGCCGACGCCGCGATGATGATGCAGCTGGGCGCCGAGGGCGTGTTCGTGGGATCGGGGATCTTCAAGTCGGGCAACCCCGCACAGCGCGCCGCGGCGATCGTGCAGGCCACCACCTTCCACGACGACCCCGACGTGCTCGCGAAGGTCTCGCGCGGTCTGGGCGAGGCGATGGTCGGCATCAACGTCGACGACATCCCGCAGCCGCACCGCCTCGCCGAGCGCGGCTGGTGAGGATCGCGACCCGATCGTAGGTGGTCAGACGGACCGCCGTCCGCCGCGGCGCCCCGCCCAACACGCCGAGACCGAACAGTCGACATGCGTAGCGGGTCAGGGGCTCCGCGGCGGTAGTATCTGCTGATCATGGATGCGGCGACCATCGTTCGAGACGCCTCGGTCTCGGGCACACACATCGTGGGTGAATTGCGGCTCGAGTGGTCGGCCGCGTGCAACGTGGGGCGAGTCCGGGAGACCAACGAGGACGCGGCTCTCGCGCTGCCGGGGATGTACCTGCTCGCCGACGGCATGGGTGGACACGACAGCGGTGAACTGGCCAGCGAGGCGGCACTGCTCACGCTGTCGGAGGCCACCAGCGCCGGTGACCTCAAGGCAACCCAGCTGCAACTCGACGACCTGCTGCTCGCCGCCCAGCGCCGCATCGGGGAGATCGACACCGAGACCGAGCGCCGCGCCGGCACCACCGCGACCGGCATCGTGCTCGTCACCCACGAGCAGAGCCCCCACTGGCTGGTGCTCAACATCGGCGACTCGCGGACCTACCGCTTCCAGAACGGGTCGCTCAACCAGCTCACCACCGACCACTCTCAGGTTCAGGAATTCATCGACGCCGGCTTCCTCACTCCCGAGCAGGCCCGAACCGACCCGCGCCGCAACGTGATCACCCGTGCGCTGGGGGCGGGCATGGTCGACCCGGTGGCCGACTACTCGAGCACGCCGGCCTTCCCCGGCGACGTGCTGCTGCTGTGCACCGACGGCCTGACCGGAGAGCTGCCCGACGAGGAGATCGGCGACATCCTGCGCAACGCGGCCGACTCCCAGCAGGCGGCCGAGCGACTCGTCGACGCCGCGCTGGCACTCGGTGCACACGACAACGTCACCGTGATCGTCGTGACCGTCCACGAGTCGGTACCGACCCTGACGATGCCCGCGCTCGACGATTCGGCGCCGGGAGAGGCCGCCGGACAGGCACCGGCCCCCGACCCGAGCTGATCGGAGAGCTGATGACCACGGGGCAGGACCGAGCCGCGACCCCCGCAGAACCGGGCGACGCCGCGCTCGATGCCGGGGCGACCTACGTCGAGTACTGCGGCGAGCGCATCGCCCTCGACGCCGACCGCCGGTTCTTCATCGGGCGTGAGGCAGATCTGTCGATCGACGACAATCCCTACCTGCATCGGCGATTCCTGGTGATCCACAACGAGAACGGGCTGTGGTGGCTCACCAACCTGGGTACGCATCTGTCGGCGAGCGTGTCGGCGGGCGACGTCGGGTTCTCGGCGACGCTGGGCCCCGGTGCGCGGATGCCGCTGGTCTTCGGTGAGACGACCATCGTCTTCACCGCCGGCCCCACCACCTACGAGCTGAGCCTGTTCGCCCGCGCCCCCCAGGTGAAGTCGGTGACGCGCCCGGAATACAGCGGGGGACACACCACGCAGGGGGTGCCGACCCTCACCGAGAGTCAGAAGCTGCTGATCATCGTGCTGGCCGAGGAGATCCTGCGACGCGAGGGGACCGGCGCGAGTGCCATCCCGTCGTCGGCGCAGGCGGCCCGCCGGCTGGGGTGGCCGCTCACCAAGTTCAATCGCAAGCTCGACAACGTCTGCGACAAACTCGATCAACTCGGGGTGAGCGGAATGCGCGGCGGGGGTGGCAAACTCGCCAGCAACCGCCGGACCAAACTCGTGGAGTACGCGGTGTCGTCGCGCATCGTCACCCGTGAGGATCTCCCTCTCATCGACGCCGAGGCGGCACGCAACGCCGCCGGCTGAGTCCGGTGTCTCATCACTGCCCGTCTGACCTGCGGTTTCGTGGTGGGTAGTTCTCCCCACGGGTAGGGGAGTTCTCCCCATCGACCACCCGGGCGAAAGCTCATAATCTTCATCTCATCGCCGGGACAACCCGGGTGACCACCGGAAGACAATGAGTGAAGAGGAAGCACACATGACTGCGATCGCCCACCAGGCCCCCCAGCACCTGCGCTCGGTCAGCGCTCGTCGCGATGCGGAGGCCATCGCGCGCCGGAAGGAAGCACTGGCGCGTCTCGCAGCCCGCCGGATGCCGTTGCCCGGCCACCAGATCCAGCCGTCGCGCGCTGGTCAGCCGCTGGCACTCGGACATCGTCCGGGACATCCCCACCTGCACCGGGCGGTCACCGTGCCCGCCGCCGAGATCCCCGAGGCGGTAGCGTCATCGGTCGATCGGGCCAAGCCCAATCTCACCTCGCGCGAGGTCGAGGTTCTGCGCACCTGGATGCTGGTCGATTCCAAACCCGCTGTGGCACAGGAGCTCTACATCTCCCTCGGCACGGTCAACACCCACCTCACCCGCATCCGTGCGAAGTACGCCGAGATCGGCCGTCCGGCCCCGACGAAGGCGTCGCTGGTGGCCCGGGCCATCCAGGACGGGATCATGACGCTCGACGAGCTCTGATCGTCGCCGGCGCTTCGGTGGGCAGGGGAGTCCCCACCGGGGTCGTGCGCGATACTGGTCTGCGTGGCAGCCATCGAGGACATACTCCAGGTCGAGCAGATCGAGACCGACATCTACCGCGGCGGTGCGTTCCCGAGCCATCTCCGGCGGACCTTCGGCGGACAGGTCGCCGGACAGTCGCTGATGTCGGCGACCCGAACGGTGTCCGAGGAGTTCGACGTCCATTCCCTGCACGGCTACTTTCTGCGTCCCGGTGACCCGGACCGCCCGGCGGTGTTCCTCGTCGACCGGATCCGGGACGGGCGCTCGTTCGTCACCCGGCGGGTGACCGGCGTCCAGAACGGTGAGGCGATCTTCACCATGTCCGCGTCGTTCCACGTCCGCACCGACGAGGGTTACGAGCATCAGGACCGCATGCCTCCCGCGCCGCAACCGGACGAATTGACCGACCGCCTGGACGAACTGGGCGCGGAGGAACGCGCGGTGTTCAAGGAGTGGGCCAACTTCGACCTGCGCATCGTGCCGCGGGAGAAGATGGTCACGTCATCGTATTTCGCTGCGCAGCAACGGGTGTGGTTCCGCTACCGCCACCGGCTGCCCGACGACACCGTCTTCCACGTCGGCACCCTCGCCTACATGAGTGACATGACCCTCCTCGGGTCTTCGCGGGTGCCGCACCCGGAGTCCAACCCGCAGGTCGCCTCGCTCGATCACGCGATGTGGTTCATGCGGCCGTTCCGCGCCGACGACTGGCTGCTCTACGACCAGACGTCGCCGTCGGCGGGGTCGGGCCGAGCGCTGACCCAGGGACGGATCTTCGACATCCGGGGCAGACTCGTCGCCGCGGTCACCCAGGAGGGGCTGGCCCGCACCGGCCGCGCGATCCCTGCCGACCAGCACGCGCGGACTGATCGGTGAGCGGGCCGAGCCGACCGCGTATCGGGGTCCTTGCCCTGCAGGGCGACGTGCGCGAACACGTCTTCGCGCTCGAGGCGGCCGGCGCCGACGCCGTGGCCGTCCGACGCCCGGCCGAACTCGACGAGATCGACGGGATCATCATCCCCGGCGGTGAGTCGACGACGATGAGCAAGCTGCTCGGCATCTTCGATCTGTTCGACCCGCTGGCGGAAAAGCTGTCCGACGGACTGCCGGCCTACGGGTCGTGCGCCGGCATGATCATGCTCGCGTCCACGATCCTCGACACGCGGCCCGACGCACGACATCTCGATGCCCTCGATGTGACCGTGCGGCGCAACGCATTCGGCCGCCAGGTGGAGAGCTTCGAGACCGACCTCGAGTTCACCGGCATCACCGACACCGACGGCGCCGCGCCCATGCGCGCGGTGTTCATCCGTGCGCCCTGGGTCGAGACGATCGCCCCCGAGGTCGAGGTGCTGGCGCGCGTTCCCGACGGCCCGGCGGCCGGACGCATCGTCGCGGTCCGCCAGGGGAACGTGCTCGCGACGTCGTTTCACCCAGAGGTGACCGGCGACCGGCGCGTACATGAATACTTCGTGGAGATGGTGCGTCGGTAAGATCGTGCCGAACCAGCGGTAGACCACGAGCCCGGCACGCCGGGAACAATCCACCAGGGCGCCCAACCGACAGGGCGACCGAGTAGAGCCAGGAATGCGCCGGATGCGGGCCGCGGCCCGCCGCACGTGCCGGCGCCGGGAAAGGAATCGACGGACATGAGCGGCCACTCCAAATGGGCCACCACCAAGCACAAGAAGGCGGCCATCGACGCCAAGCGCGGCAAGATGTTCGCCAAGCTCATCAAGAACATCGAGGTGGCGGCACGGACCGGCGGCGGCGACCCGGCGGGCAACCCCACGCTGTTCGACGCCATCCAGAAGGCGAAGAAGTCGTCGGTCCCCAACGACAACATCGAGCGCGCGCGCAAGCGCGGCGGCGGTGAAGAGGCCGGCGGCGCGGACTGGCAGACCATCATGTACGAGGGCTATGGCCCCAACGGGGTGGCCGTCCTCATCGAGTGCCTCACCGACAACCGCAACCGCGCGGCGGGCGAGGTCCGGACTGCGATGACGCGCAACGGCGGCAACATGGCCGATCCCGGCTCGGTGTCCTACCTGTTCACCCGCAAGGGAGTGGTGACGCTGGAGAAGAACGGGCAGAGCGAGGACGACGTGCTGATGGCGGTGCTCGACGCGGGCGCCGAAGAGGTCACCGATCTCGGTGATTCCTTCGAGATCGTCAGTGAGCCAAGCGATCTCATCGCCGTCCGCAGCGCCCTCCAAGAGGCCGGGATCGACTACGACTCCGCCGAGGCGAGCTTCCGTGCGTCGGTCGAGGTGGCGGTGGACGCCGACGGTGCCCGCAAGGTGTTCAAGCTGATCGACGCGCTCGAGGACTCCGACGACGTCCAGAACGTCTACAGCAACGTCGACATCAGCGACGAGGTCCTCGCCGAACTCGAGAACGACTGACGCCGAGACCCCGCGCGGTGTGTTGATCACCGGACTTGTCCGTCCTCCCCGATAAGATCTCGAACAACTGTTCGCAGAACACGATGCCTGGGAGGGTACGAGTGCGCGTCATGGGCGTCGATCCGGGTCTGACCCGGTGCGGTATCGCGCTGGTCGAGTCGGGTCGGGGCCGAACGGTGACCGCCCTCGACGTCGACGTGGTGCGAACCCCGAGCGACATGGAACTCGCCGAGCGGCTGCTCGCGATCTACACCTCCGCGTGTCACTGGCTCGACGTCCACCAGCCGGATGTGGTGGCCATCGAACGGGTCTTCGCGCAGAACCAGGTGTCCACCGCGATGGGGACCGCGCAGGCCGGCGGCGTCATCGCGCTCGCGGCGTCGCAACGTGATGTCCCGGTCCGATTCCACACCCCGTCGGAGGTGAAGGCGGCGGTGACCGGCAGCGGGCGCGCCGACAAGGCGCAGGTCACCGCGATGGTCACCCGGATTCTCGGCATGCAGACCAAACCGCGTCCTGCCGACGCCGCGGACGCGCTGGCGCTCGCGATCTGTCACTGCTGGCGCGGACCGATGATGGAACGGATGGCCGCCGCGCAGAAGCAGGCCGACGCGGCCGCGGCCCGTCACCGCGCGCGGGTGGCCCAAGCACGAGAGGGGAGTCGCGCATGATCGCGTCAGTCCGCGGACCGGTGCTCGAGATCGCCCTCGACCACGCCGTGATCGACTGCGGAGGAGTGGGTTATCGCGTGCTGGCCACACCCGCGACACTGTCCCGGCTCCACCGGGGCGACGAGGCGACGCTGCTGACCTCGATGATCGTCCGCGAGGACTCGATGACGCTCTACGGCTTCACCGAACCCGACGCCCGTTCCCTCTTTGCGCTCCTGCAGACGGTGACCGGCGTCGGTCCGCGACTGGCGATGGCCACCCTCGCGGTCCTCGAGCCCGATGCGCTGCGCCGCGCGCTCGCCGAGTCCGACACCAAGGCCCTCACCTCGGTTCCGGGTATCGGCAAGCGGGTGGCCGAACGGCTCTGCGTCGAACTGCGGGACAAGGTCGACCGGCCCACCGGCGAGCCGTCGGGCGGTGTCACGGTCGTCGGCGGCATCCGCGATCAGGTGGCCGAGGCCCTCGTCGGCCTCGGGTTCACGCCCGGCCCCGCCGAGAAGGCGGTCACCGCGGTACTCGCCGAACATCCCGATGCCGACGCGTCGACGGCGCTCCGGCACTCGTTGTCGCTGCTGGGAAAGGCGTCCTAGATGACCGAGGACCCGGACTACGTCGACGATCGCGACGTGAGCGCGATGCCGGTGCGGTCCGACGGTGACCTCGACGCCGGACTGCGGCCCCGATCGCTCGCCGAATTCGTCGGCCAGCCGCGCGTCTGCGAGCAACTCGAACTCGTGCTCCAGGGAGCCAAGGGTCGCGGCGGGACCCCCGATCACATCCTGCTGTCGGGTCCGCCCGGGCTCGGCAAGACGTCGCTGGCCATGATCATCGCCTCGGAGATGGGCGCCGCGATCCGCGTGACCTCGGGCCCGGCACTCGAGCGGGCCGGCGATCTCGCGGCCATGCTCTCCAATCTCGTCGAGGGCGATGTGCTGTTCATCGACGAGATCCACCGCATCGCGCGGCCGGCCGAGGAGATGCTCTACCTGGCGATGGAGGATTTCCGGGTCGACGTCGTGGTCGGCAAGGGCCCGGGTGCCACCTCGATCCCGCTGGATGTCGCGCCGTTCACCCTGGTCGGTGCGACGACGCGGTCGGGGTCGCTGACCGGTCCGCTGCGCGACCGCTTCGGTTTCACCGCGCACATGGAGTTCTACGAGCCGGAGGAACTGGTCCGGGTGTTGCGCCGGGCGGCGGCGATCCTCGGCATCGAACTGCGCGACGACGCCTCCGGCGAGATCGCCCGCCGCTCACGCGGCACCCCCCGCATCGCGAACCGGCTGCTGCGTCGGGTTCGGGACTACGCCGAGGTGCGCGGCGACGGTTCGATCACCGTGGAGGTCGCCCGCGCGGCCCTCGCGGTCTACGACGTCGACGAGCTGGGGTTCGACCGACTCGACCGGGCCGTGCTGGACGCCCTGATCCGCGCCTTCGGCGGCGGTCCGGTCGGTGTGTCGACGCTGGCCGTGGCGGTCGGCGAGGAGCCGGCGACCGTCGAGGAGGTCTGCGAGCCGTTCCTGGTGCGTGCGGGCATGATCGCCCGGACGCCACGCGGGCGGGTGGCCACGGCAGCCGCCTGGCATCACCTCGGTCTCACCCCGCCGGCAGGTGCGATGAACGCCACCTTCGGGGTGCGTCCGCGCGACGTCGCCGCGGAGACGTTGTTCGACGACCTCTGACCCCACCGGCACCACCTGCGGGGATGACCTCCCCGCAAGACGTGGCACACTGTGTGGAGCACAGCTGAGCTGATGCTGCCCGGATCCGTCCGGACAGGCCGCTCGCTCACGCCGTACATCCCGATACCCGAAGGATTGACTCGCACTCATGGACGCTCTGCTCTTCCCGCTCCTGCTCGCCCTGCTCGCCGGCTTCATGTTCCTGTCGATGCGGAAGCAGAAGAAGCGTGTGGCCGAGATGCAGGAGATGCAGAACTCGGTGTCCACGGGCACCCGCGTCCAGCTGACCTCCGGGCTCTTCGGCACCGTGATCGACGCGAGCTCGCCCGACGTCGTCGACGTCGAGATCGCGACCGGTGTGGTCACCCGCTGGAACCGGCTGGCCGTCATGCGTGTCGTCCCCACCGACGAAGCCGCCGCCACCTATGCGGGCCATGTCGCCCCGGAGATCGACTCCGACGACTACGACGTCGACTCGGTCAGCCTGGACAAGCCTGCCACCGACGACGCACGCGACACCGACAAGTAAGCCGAATCCGCGCCGCGTCGGTTCACGACGCGGCGCGCCCACCTGCCCGCGCGGCCGCCCTGGACCTCCTCTGGTGTGTCCCGGACACCGGGCCGATGGTGGCCGTGCCGGTCGAGATGCCTGTCGGCCGGTTGACGCTCTCAAGGAGACCTGAACAGCTGTGACAACTCCCTCTCGGACTTCGGGGAAGGGCCGGACTGCAGGGAAGCGGTCGCGACCGGCTCGAGAGATCCCGCCGTGGCGCCCGCTCGTGGCCTTCATCGGCCTGCTCGCGGTCGTCTACGGACTGATCTTCTTCACCGGCCCACAGACCATCGAACCGAAGCTCGGTATCGACCTCCAGGGCGGTACGCGCGTCACCCTGACCGCGCGGACCGAAGACGGTAAGGCTCCGACCCGAGAGCAGCTCGACCAGGCCAAGCAGATCATCGAACAGCGTGTGAACGGACTCGGTGTCTCCGGTTCCGAGGTCGTCGTCAGCGGTGACAACCTGATCATCACGGTCCCGGGCCAGGACGGCGCCCAAGCCCGCTCTCTGGGCCAGACGGCGCGCCTGTATGTCCGGCCGGTGGTCGGGCAGCCCGTCATGGCGACCCCGCAACCGCCGAAGCCCGAAGGCGCCGACGATCAAGCGGACGCCCTGCCGACCGAGGCCGCGGCAGCCGCGATCGACGAGCAGCGCAAACTGCGTCAGGCCCCCGCGAACGCGAGCCCGCAGCAGCTCGAGGCGCTTCAGCAGCAGATGGCGAAGATGGACTGTTCGCCGACGGCCAACGATCCGCTGCTGGGCAACGACCGCCCCGACCAGTACCTGGTGGCCTGCTCGACCGACGGCTCGGAGGTCTACCTTCTCGGCCCGGAGATCATCGACGGTCGCGACATCAAGAACGCGAACGCCGGAACCGACCCGCAGACCGGCGAATGGGTGGTGACCCTGGAGTTCGAGGGCGAGGCCGCGAGCTTCTGGCCCCGGTACACCGCCGAGCAGGCACCCAACCGGACCCAGACCGCGTTCGCCCTCGACTCGCGCGTCGTGTCGGCGCCGGCGATCAACGAGCCGATCCCGGGCGGTCAGACCCGGATCAGCGGCGGCAGCGCCAGCCCGTTCACCGAGTCGTCGTCGAACGAGCTCGCGAACGTGCTGAAGTACGGTTCGCTGCCGCTGTCGTTCACCGCCTCCGATGCCGAGACGATCTCGGCGACCCTGGGTCTCGCCTCGCTGCAGGCCGGTCTGATCGCCGGACTGGTCGGCCTGATCGCGGTGTTCATCTACGCGCTGGCCTACTACCGCATGCTCGGCATCCTGACAGTGCTGTCACTGGTCCTCGCGGGAGCGATGGTCTACGGCATCATCGTCCTGCTCGGCCGCTGGATCGGGTTCACGCTCGACCTGGCCGGTATCGCGGGTCTGATCATCGGTATCGGTATGACCGCCGACTCGTTCGTCGTCTACTTCGAACGAATAAAGGACGAGATGCGCGAGGGTCGCAGCTTCCGGTCCGCGGTGCCCCGCGGCTGGGCGAGCGCGCGCCGCACCATCTGGTCCGGTAACGCGGTGAGCTTCATCGCCGCCGCCGTCATCTACATCCTGGCGATCGGCGAGGTCCGCGGATTCGCGTTCACCCTGGGTCTGACCACGATCCTCGACGTCATGGTCGTGTTCCTGGTCACCCATCCGCTGGTCGTCTACGCGAGCCGTTCGACGTTCCTGTCGAAGCCGAGCGTCAACGGACTCGGGGCGATCAGCGAGGTCGCCCGCCAGCGTCGCGTGGCCGCGCACCGGCAATCGGGTGCGAGTCCCGCCGCCGGGTCCGCCGCCGCGACGGCCGACGCCGATGACACCACGGACGCCACTCGGGAGAAGGGGACGGTGCGATGACCGGGCCGGACAACAAGGCAGCCGGCGACTCGGCCGTCCTCGACGCCGACAAGGCGCAGGCCGGCGCGGACGCCGACTTCGTCGCCGACCGCGACCGGTCGTTCCTGTCCCGGCTCTACACCGGTACGGGTGCTTTCGAGATCGTCGGACGCCGCCGGATGTGGTACGGCGTGACCGCGGCGATCCTGTTGATCTGCCTGGCCTCGATCGGTATCCGCGGGTTCACCCTCGGCATCGACTTCGAGGGCGGTACCCAGATGTCGGTGCCGGTCGTCTCCTCGGAGATCACCGCCGAATCCGTGGAGGAAGTCGTCACCGCAGCCCTCGGTGAGGCGCCCGAGTCGGTGCAGACCGCGGGCGCCGGTGGCAGCCAGACGATCCAGGTGCGCACCGAGACACTCGACCTCGCCGAGGCGGAGTCGGTGACCCGCGCGCTCGCCGACGAGTTCGGGCCGGAGCTCGCACCCGCCGAGGTGAGCATCTCGGATGTGAGCTCGACCTGGGGCAATGAGATCACCGAGCGGATGCTGATCGCGCTTGCCGTGTTCCTGGTCATCGTCTTCGTCTACATCGCGGTGCGATTCGACCGGGAGATGTCCGTCGCGGCGATGGGGTCGTTGTTCTTCGACCTGGTCGTGACCGCCGGGATCTACTCGCTGGTCGGCTGGGAGGTCACGCCGGCGACCGTCATCGGTCTGCTCACGATCCTCGGCTTCTCGATCTACGACACCGTGGTGGTGTTCGACAAGATCTCCGAGAACACCCGCTCGGTCCTGCAGACCACCCGGCGCACCTACGCCGAACAAGCCAATCTCGGCGTCAACCAGACCCTGATGCGGTCGATCAACACCACGGTCATCTCGGTGTTGCCGATCATCGCGCTGATGATCATCGCGGTCTGGCTGCTCGGGGTGGGCACGCTCAAGGACCTCGGCCTCATCCAGCTGGTCGGCGTGATCGTCGGCGCGTACTCGTCGATCTTCCTCGCCGCGCCGCTACTGGCGACGCTGAAGGAACGTCGACCCGACGTCGCCCGGCACACCGAGAAGGTCCTTCGGCGTCGCGCCGCGGTCGAGGCCGGCGTGCCGGTCGGCGACGCGCGACCGGTGCGGACCCACCGTCGAGGCGAGACCGTCGACACCGACGACGCGGACCGGGCGGTCCCGACCGGCAAACGCCGCCGCAACCGCTAGTCTCACCGACGTGACCAGTCGGAGCCGGGAGTTCGTCAGGATCCTGAGCCTCGTCGTCGGGCTCGTCACTGTCGCCGGGTTGCTGACGGCGTGCGGCGACGACGGACCCCCGACCATCGACTACGTCGTCGACGCCCGGATCTCGACCTACAACGCGAACACGGTGGGCGGCAACGCCGATGGCGTGCTCATGGCGACCACCCGGTTGCTGCCGGGTTTCAGTCTCCTGGGCCCGGCCGGTCAGGTCATCCCGGATCGTGACGTCGGCACGGTCACCCAGGTGCCCGGCCGGGTCCCGACCCTGCGGTACGAGTTCCACCCCGAGGCGACCTTCTCCGACGGAGTGGCCCTCGACTGCGACGACCTCCTCCTGGCCTGGGCGGCGATGAGCGGACGCCTCCCCGGGTTCACCCCGGCGACCACCGCGGGCTACCGGGACATCGACTCGGTGGACTGCGCGGCCGGCGACAAGAGCGCGACCGTGACCTTCGCACCCGGACGTGAGTACCGCAACTGGCTCTCGCTCTTCGGCGCCGGCGCGATGGTGCCGGCACACGTCGTGGCCCGGGTGGCGGGACTCACCGACGTCATCGACCCGATCCGCGCCATGGACCGGGCCGCCATCGGGCGTATCGCAGACGCGTGGAACACCGGCTTCGATCTGACATTCGGCCGGGTCGACCACGCGCACTACCCGGCGTCCGGGCCCTATCGCATCGACCGGTACTCGCGATCGGGCGGTCTGGTCCTGGTGCCCAACGAGACCTGGTGGGGAGACAAGCCCGAGACCTCGCGCATCGTCGTCTGGGGTCGCGGCACCGACGCGACCCGCCGGCTCCCCGAGGGCCGGTTCGACGTCGTCGACGTGACGGCGGGCCTCGTCGACGGCGATGTGGCCGGCTCGGCGGGTGCGGCCGGCCCGGCGTCGCCCGCACGGGCACTCGGAGTGGAGGAGCTCGTCCTGGCCGGTCGCGGCGTCTTCGGTGATGTGCGGATGCGCCGTGCGTTCGCGTCGTGTGTGCCGCGTGCCGACCTCGCGCGCGACTTCGGGGCGGGTGCGCAAGTCTGGAATCTCCGTGTGCTCTCACCCGCCGACAATCTCGCCGGACAGATGAACACGGAATTCGGTCAGGCCTACCAGCGGCCCGACATCGAACGGGCGCGGGGACTCGTGCGGTCGGCGACCGGTCAGGGCGCGGGTGTGGATCCGGCCACCGGTGAGACGACCGCGTCCGGAGTCGCGCCGCGGACGGTGCGCATCGGCTACGTCGCACCGACCCCGCGATGGCAGCAGATGACCGCCGCGATCGCGGCGTCCTGCCGCGCCGCCGGCCTCGTCGTCGACGACGTCTCCTCCCCGGAGCTCGGTCCCGACGCGCTCGGGCGCGACGCCGACGTCCTGATCGTCGCCGGTGGCGCGTCGTTCGCCGCGGCCGGGGCCGCCGACCCGAGCCGCGACGCCTACGCCCTGCGCGGGGGCGACCCGCTCAATCTGTCCGGCATCCGGGAGCCGATGGTGAGCCGGGGAGTCGACCAGCTAGCAACGACCGTGGCGGCGCCCGATCGTCTGCGTCTGGCCCGGTCCATCGAGAACGCGACCTGGTCGACGATGCCGTCGGTGCCCCTGTTCGCGGCACCGCGGGTACGGCAATGGAAGGATCGGGTGGGCAACGTGGTGGCCGGCATGGGCCGCGACGGCACCGGATGGAACATGGATCGGTGGACGATCCGTGGCTGAGCAGGGGAGTGAACCGATGGGTGGTGTCGTGCCCGAACGTACGGCGGAAGCGGTCTCGCGAGCACGGGCGGCCATCGCCGAACATGCCCGCCTCGTCGACGACTTCCCTGCTCCCGGAATCGCTTTCAAGGATCTGACGCCGGTACTCGCCGACCCGGAAGGGTTGTCGACGATCGTCACCGCGCTCACCCACGGCTGCACGTCGATCGATCTCGTGGCCGGTATCGACGCGCGCGGGTTCCTGCTGGGCGGTGCGGTGGCGCGTGAACTCGAGGTCGGGGTGCTCGCGGTGCGCAAGGGAGGCAAACTGCCGCCGCCGGTCATCGCGATCGACTACAGCCTCGAGTACGGACAGGCCACGCTCGAGATCCCGGCGAACGGTCTGAACCTGTCCGGCCGCCGCGTGCTGCTCGTCGACGACGTGCTCGCGACCGGCGGAACGGCCGTCGCCGCGGCCGAACTGCTGCACCGTGCGGGCGCACACGTCGTCGGGGTCGCGGTGATCATGGAACTCGCCGGTCTCGGCGGTCGGGACACGATCGCACGCGGGCTCGGACCGGACGTGCCCGTCCACGCGGTCGCGCTGGACTGACGGCGTCGACACGATGCCGGCCGGCGCGCGACTAGAATCGACTGAGCGCGCCCGGGCAGGCCGGACGGCTCGCCGTGTGGCGGCAGACAACCGTGAGGAGGACCGTTGATGCCCGATGAATCCGACACGGCGCAGCGCGGCGTGACCCCCGCGGAGACCGCCGGGACGACGACCGAGAGTGCCGACCGGGCGAGCGGATCGGGCGCGGTGGGCTCCATCCAGCCCGGTGCGTCCTCGTCGGCCTCGCGCCGGGTGCGCGCACGACTCGCCCGCCGCATGACCGCCACCCGCAGCCAGGTCCGCCCCGTGCTCGAACCCCTGGTCACCCTGCACCGCGAGATCTACCCGAAGGCCGACGTCGCGCTGCTGCAGCGCGCCTACGACGTCGCCGACGAACGGCACAGCGGCCAGACGCGCAAGTCCGGCGACCCCTACATCACCCATCCGCTGGCGGTCGCCACGATCCTCGCCGATCTGGGTATGGACACCACGACCCTCATCGCGGCGCTGCTGCACGACACGGTCGAGGACACCGGCTACTCCCTGCCGGCACTGGAGGCGGACTTCGGGCCGGAGGTCGCCCATCTCGTCGACGGCGTGACCAAGCTCGACAAGGTCGCGCTCGGAAGCGCCGCGGAGGCCGAGACCATCCGCAAGATGATCATCGCGATGGCGCGCGATCCGCGTGTTCTGGTCATCAAGGTCGCCGACCGCCTGCACAACATGCGCACGATGCGCTTCCTGCCGCCGGAGAAGCAGGCCCGCAAGGCGCGCGAGACCCTCGAAGTCATTGCGCCGCTTGCGCATCGGCTCGGTATGGCGACGGTCAAATGGGAGCTCGAGGATCTGTCGTTCGCGATCCTGCACCCCAAGCGTTACGAGGAGATCGTCCGGCTCGTCGCCGATCGCGCGCCGTCCCGCGACACCTACCTCGCCCGGGTGCGTGCCGACATCAACAACGCGCTGTCCGGCGCGCGCATCAACGCGACCGTCGAAGGACGTCCCAAGCACTACTGGTCGATCTATCAGAAGATGATCGTCAAGGGCCGCGACTTCGACGACATCCATGACCTGGTCGGGATGCGCATCCTCTGCGAGGAGGACCGCGACTGCTACGCCGCCGTCGGCGTCGTGCACTCCCTGTGGCAGCCGATGGCGGGCCGCTTCAAGGACTACATCGCCCAGCCGCGCTTCGGTGTCTACATGTCGTTGCACACCACCGTGATCGGACCCGAGGGCAAGCCCCTCGAGGTGCAGATCCGCACGCACGAGATGCACCGGACGGCCGAGTTCGGGATCGCCGCGCACTGGCGTTACAAGGAGAACGGCTACCGCAAGTCGGGCAAGAAGTCCGACACCGCCGAGATCGACGACATGGCGTGGATGCGTCAGCTGCTCGACTGGCAGCGGGAGGCCGCCGATCCGGGTGAGTTCCTCGAGTCCCTGCGCTACGACCTCGCGGTGCGCGAGATCTTCGTGTTCACCCCGAAGGGCGACGTCATCACGTTGCCCGCCGGGTCGACGCCGGTGGACTTCGCCTACGCGGTCCACACCGAGGTCGGGCATCGATGTATCGGGGCGCGCGTCAACGGCCGACTGGTCGCGCTGGAACGCACGCTCGAGAACGGCGAGGTGGTGGAGGTGTTCACCTCCAAGGCGCCCACCGCCGGCCCGTCGAAGGACTGGCAGACCTTCGTGGTCTCGCCCCGCGCCAAGGCGAAGATCCGGCAGTGGTTCGCCAAGGAACGCCGTGAGGAAGCGCTCGAGGCCGGCAAGGACGCGATCGCCAAGGAGGTCCGCCGCGGTGGACTCCCGCTCCAGCGGCTCCTCAGTGCGGAATCGATGTCGGCGATCGCGCGCGAACTGCGCTACACCGACGTGACCGCCCTGTACACCGCGGTCGGCGAGAACCACGTCTCCGCACGCCACGTCGTCAACCGGCTGGTCGCCTCACTGGGCGGCATCGAGGACGCCGAGGAGGCGATCGCCGAGCGGTCGACGCCGTCGACGATGCCGACGCGGTCGCGGCAGGGCGGCGACGCGGGCGTGATGGTCGACGGCATCGACAACGTGGTGATCAAGCTCGCCAAGTGCTGCACCCCGGTGCCCGGCGACGACATCCTGGGGTTCGTGACCCGCGGCGGCGGCATCAGCGTGCACCGTACCGACTGCACCAACGCCGAATCGCTGCGGCAGCAAGAGGAACGAATCCTCGACGTGTCGTGGGCCCCGTCGCCGGAATCGGTGTTCCTGGTGGCCATCCAGGTGGAGGCCCTCGACCGTCACCGCCTGCTGTCGGACGTCACCAAGGTGCTCGCCGACGAACGCGTCAACATCCTGTCCGCATCGGTGACGACGAGCCGCGACCGGGTGGCCATCAGCAAGTTCACCTTCGAGATGGGCGACCCCAAACACCTCGGCCACGTCCTCAACGTCGTACGCAACGTCGAAGGCGTGTACGACGTCTACCGGGTCACCTCGGCCGCCTGATCTCAGCGCGGACCGGGCCGCACCGGGAGAACAAAACCCCCGCTCCCCAATCCGAAAGAACCGCATAACCCCTGGTCCCTGAGGTGCGAGGAGCGATAGCGACGAGCCTCGAAGGGCCTGGTGAGGCACGTTGCGACGCCCTTCGTGGCTCGCTTCGCTCGCACCTCAGGGAGCAGAGGGGTTTGCCAGCGGCAACTCTCAGGGAGCAGAGGGGTTTGCCACCGGCAACTCTCAGGAGCAGAGGCTCGGCGACTACTCGATGGTGGCGGTCTCGATGGTCACGGGGAGTTTGGGCTCGCCGTCGCCGGGCTGACTGCCGACCGGGCCGGGGTTGATGCCACCGGCGTAGACCTTGTCGAGCACCGCGAGTCCGGGCTCGTCGACCTTGCCGACGATCGAGTAGTCGGGACCGAGCTCGCTGTCGTTGATGACGATGAAGAGCTGGCTCGACCCGGTGTTCGGGTTCTGTCCGCCCTGGCTGCTGTTGGCGATCGCGATCGTCCCGCGGGGATAGATGACGGGCTGCGAGCCGGTCATCGGATCCGGCTGGCCGACCTTCTGCAGGTCGGTCGGCGGCTCGTCGGGACTGGTCCAGCCGGGCCCGCTCATGCCGGTGCCGGTGGGGTCGCCGCACTGCAGGATCTTCAGCTTGTCGCTGGTCGTCATACGGTGGCACGTCGAGTCGTCGTAGAACTTGTTCTCGATCAGCGAGATGACCGCCGCGGTGTTGCACGGCGCGCCGTCGCGCTCGAGTGTGATCGGCAGGTTGCCCTGGGTGGTGGTGAAGAGGGCCTGCTCGGTGCCCGACTTGAGGACCCGCTCGTCGGGCTTGGGGGAGGTCCGCTCGTTCTTCGCGGCCGCTTTCAGCTCGTCGAGTTCGGCCTGATACTGCGGGCGCTGATCAGCCGGGACGGTGTCGGGCACCTGATCGGGCAGCTGGTCGAAGCGGCTCGGGGAGTCCTCGTAGGCGCAGGTCGTCCAGCGTGCGGCCTCACGGTCGTCCATGATCTTCTTCACCACGACGGCCGTCACGCCCGCGACCACGGCCACCACGACGGCGGTCGACACCGAGGCGATCACGATCTTCCGCTTGCGCCGGGCGAGGCGCTCGGTCTCGAGGCGTTCTTCGAGCTTCCGCTTCGCCGCCTCACGGCGCTCCTCATTGCTGGACACGCGGGTGAATCCTCCTGAATCCCGGCACGAGGTGCCGATCTGCTGCCCGCACGGAGTGCCGATCTGCTGCACCGCACGGAGTGCCGACGGTCTGTCGGCATGGCAGTGCCGACATCGTCGTGGATGTCACTTACTCGGGGGCAAGTGTGCCAGTTGTACCTGAGAACAGGGTGCGGCGGGTGGCGAGCCATGCCGCCTACGCAACAATGGACTCTCGACGTGTGTGCGTCGTCCTGTCCGCGCCGACCCGAGGAGCATCATGCTCATCACCGGATTTCCCGCCGGGATGTTCCAGACGAACTGCTACATCGTCGCCGCCGAGGCGGGATCGGACGCGGTGGTCATCGATCCGGGCCAGGACGCGGCTCCCCGGGTCCGGGAGCTGCTGGCCGAACACGACCTCACCCCGGTGGCCGTCCTCCTCACGCACGGTCACCTCGACCACACCTGGAACGCCACGCAGCTGTGCGACGAGTACTCCATCCCGGCCTACATCCACGCAGCGGACCGGCCCATGCTCGCCGATCCCGGCCTGGGCATCGGACGCGCGCTGGGCGCGATGATCGGGGACGAGGTGTTCACCGAGCCGGAGAAGGTCATCGAATTCTCCGACGGTGAACCGGTGGAGCTCGCCGGGATCTCGTTCTCGGTCGACCTCGCGCCCGGACACACGCAGGGCTCGGTGCTGCTCGGTGTCGAGGTCGACGTGCCGGGCGAGGCCCGCGACCAGGCCGGACCCGACACGCCCGCGGTGGTCCCGGTGTGCTTCTCCGGTGACGTACTCTTTGCCGGGTCGATCGGTCGGACCGACCTGCCCGGTGGCAACCACCAGCAGTTGCTCGACTCGATAGCGGCGAAGCTGTTGCCGCTGCCCGCTGAGACACTGGTGCTGCCCGGGCACGGACCCCAGACCACGATCGGCCAGGAGAGCGCGAGCAATCCCTTCCTGGCCGGACTCGACAGCCAGAGCGCACGACCGAAGGGACGACACGGACTGTGAGCGGAGCATTTCAGGCCCCCCGGGGCATCCCGGACTACTTCCCGCCGAACTCGGCGGACTTCCGGAGGGTCCGGGACACGCTCACCGACGCGGCGCGTCGCGCCGGCTACGGGCACATCGAACTCCCGGTGTTCGAGGACACCGCGCTGTTCGCGCGTGGGGTCGGCGAATCGACCGACGTGGTCAGCAAGGAGATGTACACCTTCGCCGACCGCGGCGACCGGTCGGTGACGTTGCGTCCGGAGGGCACCGCGGGGGTGGTGCGGGCAGTGATCCAGCACGGCCTCGACCGCGGTCAGCTCCCGGTGAAGGTCTGTTATGCCGGGCCGTTCTTCCGCTACGAGAAGCCGCAGACCGGTCGCTACCGTCAGCTTCAGCAGGTGGGCGTCGAGGCGATCGGCGTCGACGACCCGGCGCTCGACGCCGAGGTCATCGCGATCGCCGACGAGGGGTACCGGCGCCTCGGTCTGACGGGATTCCGGCTCGAGATCACCTCGCTGGGTGACGACGAGAGCCGTCCGCGATATCGAGAGGCGTTGCAGGAGTTCCTGTTCGGACTCGACCTCGACGAGGCGACCCGGGCGCGCGCCGAGATCAACCCGCTGCGGGTCCTCGACGACAAGCGCCCGGAGATCAAGGCGGCCACCGCGGGTGCGCCGCTGCTCATCGACTACCTGTCCGACGACGCGAAGTCGCACTTCGATCTCGTCCTCGCCCACCTCGACCGGCTCGGCGTCGTCTACGAGATCAATCCGCGCCTCGTCCGCGGCCTGGACTACTACACGAAGACCACCTTCGAATTCGTCCACGACGGCCTCGGTGCGCAGTCGGGTATCGGCGGTGGCGGGCGCTACGACGGTCTCATGCGACAGCTCGGCGCCAAGCAGGACCTCTCCGGTATCGGCTTCGGGATCGGCGTCGACCGGACCATGCTCGCGCTGGAGGCCGAGGGCGTCGCGGGTACCGAGGCGGCGCGCTGCCAGGTCTTCGGGGTACCGCTGGGCTCGGCGGCAAAGGCCGAACTCGTCGGTGTCGCAGGCACTCTGCGCGCCGCCGGGATCAGTGTCGACCTCGCCTACGGCGATCGCGGCCTCAAGGGCGCGATGAAGGCCGCCGACCGCTCGGGTGCGCGGCTGGCCCTGGTGCTCGGGGAGAACGAACTGGCCGAGCGCCGGCTGGAGATCAAGGACCTGGGCAACGGCGAACAGCACCGGGTGGCCCTCGACGATGCGGTCGCCGAGGTCCGTCGCCTCCTGGGCTGAGAACGTCAGTTGTCGGGACGGCCCGCCGAGGTCCGTCGCCTCCTGGGCTGAGAACGTCAGTCGTCGGGACGGCCGACGACCTCGGCCGCGAGTACGTCCAGGGACACACCGCCGAGAGCCAGTGCGCGCGAATGGAAGTCCTTGAGGGTCCAGTCCGGGTGGCGGCGCAGTGCGGCGGCACGCGTCTGTTCCCAGACGCGCTGGCCGAGCGCGTAGGAGGGGGCCTGGCCGGGCCAGCCCAGATAGCGGTCGAGCTCGAAGCGCAGCACCGAGTGGTCCATCGCCACCGACGAGGTCAGGAACGTCCAGGCCTTGTCGGCGTCCCAGATCCCGCCGCCGAGGGACTCGGGCGCGGGCAGCCGGCAGTGCACGCCGATGTCGACCACGACACGCGCGGCCCGCAGCCGCTGGGAGTCGAGCATGCCCATGCGGTCGCCCGGGTCCTCGAGCCAGCCGAGCTCGTCCATCAGCCGCTCGGCGTACAGGGCCCAGCCCTCGCCGTGTCCGGAGGTGAAGGAGGCGAGCTTGCGCCAGGAATTGAGGTCCGGGTCGACGATCGCCGAGCCGAGCTGCAGGTGATGTCCGGGGACGCCCTCGTGGTAGACGGTCGTCTTCTCCTGCCAGGTGTGGAAGACGGTCTGATCGTCGGGTACCGCCCACCACATCCGGCCCGGCCGGGCCAGATCCTCACTGGGCTGGGTGTAGTAGATGATGCCGGTCGACGACGGGGCGAGCCGGCATTCGAGCCGGGACAGCCGAGCCGGGAGGTCGAAGTGGGTGCCCGCGAGGCCGGCGACCGCCGCGTCGGAGGTCGCCTGCATCCAGTCGACGAACTCGCCGCGATCGTGGATCTGGTACTGCGGCTGGCGATCCAGCCAGGCGAGCGTCGCCGGCACGCCCTGTCCCGGGAGCAGCCCCTCGGCGATCTCCTGCTGTTCGGCGACGATCTGCTGCAGCCGGGTCATCGCCCAGGCATAGGCGTCGTCGGGGTCGGCGTCGGCGCCCAGATACGCCGGCAGGTGCAGCAGGTACCGGTCGCGGCCGACGGCGTCGTCGTCGACGGCATTATCGAGAACTTCGGTGCGCAGGTAGTGGGCGAACGTCCCGAACGAGGTGCGGGCGGCGTCGAGCGCGGTGGCGAGCGTGCCCGCCAGCGCCGGGTCGGCCGCAATCGGCGCGGTGTTGCCGCCGATGCCGTCGGCCGCCGAATCCGCTTGCCGGGCGACGGCCTCCACCTGCCGGCGTGCCGGCCGCGGACCGTGCCGGAGCCGGTGGGCCAGACCGTCGACGACGCCGGTGAGCGAGGCCGGGATCGCGGTGAGCCGGGACAGGAAGACCTCACGTTGTTCGCGGGTGTCGGTCGGCATGAGGTCGAAGACGTCGCGCAGTGCCTGCAGCGGCGACGCGATGACGTTGCATTCGCCGATGTGCTCGCCGGCCTCGGCGAGCGCGAGTTCACGACGCAGCGAGGCGCTCATGGTGGCGACGGTGACGCGGTCGATGGCATCGGCGACGTCGGCGCGCGCCAGGGCGGACAGGGTGCCGGCGGCGACCTCGGCGCGTTCGGCGCACCCCTGCGCCGAGAAATCGGTCATCCGGTCGTCGTGCTCGCCATGGCCGATCTCGGTGGCGAACAGCGGATCGAGCGTGCACAGCCGGTCCAGATGCGCCTCGGCGATCGCGTCGACGGCGGTGGGCTCGCGCGCGCCCGCGGATTCGGTGGCGTTCACAGGGCGTCGGTGGCGAACGTGTCGCAGCGATCCGGGTCGCCCGCCTGATAGCCGATGGTGAACCAGCGCGTGCGCTGCGCGGCCGAACCGTGGGTCCAACCCTCGGGATTGGAACCCGGACCCTGGATGGTGTCGTCGCCGATGGCCTTCGCGGTCTGGATCACGGTCGCGATCTGTTCCTCGGTGATGGGCGCCAGCAGCGCGTCGGGACCGTCGTCGGCGTGGTGGGCCCACACCCCCGCGAGGCAGTCTGCCTGCAATTCGACCCGGACCGAACCCGATCGCGGTCCCTGCGAACCCATCCGCTGTCCCTTCGCGAGCGCGCCGGTGAGGTTCTGCACGTGGTGCCCGTACTCGTGGGCCACGACGTACTCCTGCGCGAGGGGTCCGTCGCTGCCGCCCATGCGGCGGAGCTGGGCGAAGAACGTGGGGTCGAAGTACGCCGTCGAATCGGCGGGGCAATAGAACGGGCCGGTCGCCGAACTCGCCGAACCGCAACCGGTGTTCACCGCATCGGCGAAGATGACCGTCTGCGGCGCCTGGTACTCGGGCCACAGGTCCGACCACACCGTGTCGACGCTCACGGTGGTCGCCTTGATCCGGCAGATCGTGTTCTCGTTGGCCATCTCGTAGGTGCACGAGTCCAGCTGCTGCTGGATCTGTGCCGCGTCGGACGACGTCCCGGGCGCCGGACCACCGCCGCCGAGCAGGTCGCCGGGATTCACGCCGAAGAACAGCGCGACGATCGTGATGAGGAGCCCCGCGCCACCGCCCAGCGCGATCCGGCCCCCGCCGCCCCCGCCGCCGGAGACGTTGCCGGTGTCGATCGATCCGCTGCCTTGGAAGGTCACGCGGCCATTCTGGCACGATCGGCACCCGCCCCTCGTTGGTTGAGCAGCTGAGGAGCGAAAGCGACGAGCCGTGGCGAAACCTGCCCTCGGTGAGGCAGCGCCGGTATGCGATTGACGCCTCGGGGCACGGATACGGCACCATGGACACCTGGTCTGCGTTTCCGCCGGCCGATTTCGACTCCGGGAAGGATTCTCAGTGCTCCGCACGCATTCCGCAGGTTCGCTGCGCCGCGCCGACGCGTCGCAGACCGTCACCGTCGCCGGGTGGGTCGCACGCCGTCGCGACCACGGTGGCGTGGTCTTCATCGACCTGCGCGACGCCACCGGGCTGGTCCAGGTGGTCTTCCGGGACGAGTCGGTCGCACCGGCCGCCCACCGGCTGCGCGCCGAGTACTGCGTGGCGGTGACCGGCGTCGTCGAGGTGCGCCCCGAGGGCAGCGAGAACCCCAACCTGAGCTCCGGCGAGATCGAGATCAACGCCGCCGAGCTCGAGGTCCTCAACGAGTCGGCGCCCCTGCCGTTCCAGCTCGACGAGACGCCGGGCGAGGAGGCGCGGCTGCGCCACCGCTACCTCGACCTCCGGCGCGAGGGGCCGAGTGCGGCCCTGCGTCTGCGCTCGCGGGCCAACGCGGCCGCGCGTGGCGTGCTCGCTGCGCACGACTTCACCGAGATCGAGACGCCCACGCTGACCCGGTCCACGCCGGAAGGGGCCCGGGACTTCCTGGTCCCGGCGCGCCTGCAGCCGGGCACGTTCTACGCGCTACCGCAGAGCCCGCAGCTGTTCAAGCAGCTGCTGATGGTCGCCGGCATGGAGCGCTACTACCAGATCGCGCGTTGTTACCGCGACGAGGACTTCCGGGCCGACCGGCAGCCCGAGTTCACCCAGCTCGACATCGAGATGAGCTTCGTCGACCAGGACGACGTCATCGCGGTCGCCGAGGAGATCCTGGTCGCGCTGTGGAAGCTCATCGGGGTCGACATCTCGACCCCGATCCCGCGTATGACCTACGCCGACGCGATGCGCCGCTTCGGTTCGGACAAGCCGGATCTGCGCTTCGGGATCGAACTCGTGGAATGCGCCGAGTACTTCAAGGACACCCCGTTCCGGGTGTTCCAGGCCCCGTACGTCGGTGCCGTGGTCATGTCGGGCGGGGCGTCGCAGCCGCGTCGCCAGCTCGACGCGTGGCAGGAGTGGGCCAAGCAGCGCGGTGCGCGCGGTCTGGCGTATGTGCTCGTCGGTGAGGACGGCACGCTCAGCGGGCCGGTCGCCAAGAACCTGTCCGAGGAGGAGCGCTCCGGTCTGGCCGCTCACGTCGGCGCGAAGCCCGGCGACTGTGTCTTCTTCGGTGCGGGAGAGGTGAAGTCGACGCGCGCGCTGCTAGGCGCCGCCCGCGGCGAGATCGCCTCGAAGCTGGGTCTGATCAAGGACGGCGACTGGGCGTTCACCTGGGTGGTCGACGCGCCGATGTTCGAACCGGCCGCCGACGCGACCGCTTCCGGCGATGTGGCACTCGGGCATTCGGCCTGGACCGCGGTGCATCACGCGTTCACCTCGCCCAAGCCGGAGTCGATCGACGCCCTCGAGTCCGATCCCGGCGCGGCCCTGGCCTACGCCTACGACATCGTGTGCAACGGCAACGAGATCGGCGGCGGATCGATCCGTATCCATCGCCGTGACGTGCAGGAGCGGGTCTTCGAGATCATGGGCATCGGCCACGACGAGGCGCAGGAGAAGTTCGGCTTCCTGCTCGACGCCTTTGCCTACGGCGCACCGCCGCACGGCGGCATCGCCTTCGGCTGGGACCGCATCACCGCGCTGCTCGCCGGTGAGTCGTCCATCCGCGAGGTGATCGCCTTCCCGAAGTCGGGTGGTGGCGTCGACCCGCTGACCGATGCCCCGGCCGCGATCACCGCGCAGCAGCGCAAGGAATCGGGGATCGACGCCAAGCCCGCGCCGCGGGGCGGCGCCGGCCGGCCGGACAGCGAGCAGAAGGGTGCCGAGACGGGCGCCGAAGGTACCTCGGCCTGAGCCGAAATGCGGTGGCCGGACGTGAGTTCGGCCACCGCGGGTCCTTCCGCGGTGCTCGCCACCCGGCGCCTTCCGGTCATCTGTGATGAGATCTCCTCCATGGCGCACAGCGGTGGGACCGAGTCGGCTGCCGGGACCGTGGTGACACGCACCGGCGGGGAGGTCAGTCGGTGACGATCAAGGTCGCCCTCGAACACCGGACGGTGTACTCCTTCGACCGGCCGACCAGGATCTACCCGCACGTCGTCCGCCTGCGTCCGGCGCCGCACTCACGCACTCCCATCGAGGCCTACTCGCTCACCGTCGAGCCCGGTGCGCATTTCCTGAACTGGCAGCAGGACGCGTTCAGCAATTACCTCGCGCGCCTGGTGTTCCCGGAGCCGTCGAACTCCCTCGGGATCACCGTGAGCCTGGTCGCGGACCTCACCGCGATCAACCCGTTCGACTTCTTCATCGAGGACTGGGCCGAGTTCTTCGGGTTCGAGTATCCCGCGGAACTACGGCGCGACCTGGAGATCTTCCTTCGCCCGGCCGGTGTCACCGAAGGTGAATTCGCCGGTGCACCAGTACATCCGGAGATTGCGAAGTTCGCGGCCAAGCACCGTCCGGCCGGTCGTACGCGGGTCATCGACTTCCTCGTGCGCCTCAACGCGGCGGTCCGAGACGCCGTCGGCTACACGGTTCGTCTCGAGGCCGGCGTTCAATCACCGGAGTACACCCTGTCCAGCGCCATCGGGTCGTGCCGGGACTCGGCCTGGTTGCTGGTCGCACTCCTGCGCGAACTCGGGTTCGCGGCGCGTTTCGTCTCCGGCTATCTCGTCCAGCTGACCTCGGATGTGAAGTCGCTCGACGGCCCGTCGGGTCCCGACGCCGACTTCACCGATCTGCACGCGTGGACCGAGGTGTACCTCCCCGGTGCCGGATGGGTGGGTCTGGACCCGACGTCCGGGTTGTTCGCCGGCGAAGGGCACATTCCCTTGGCCGCCACCCCGCACCCCGTCGGCGCCGCCCCGATCACCGGATCGACCGGTCCGTGCCACGCGACACTCGATTTCACCAACACGGTCACGCGGTTCCACGAGGACCCGCGCGTCACCCTGCCCTACACCGCCGAACAGTGGAACCGGGTGACCGACCTCGGCGCCCTGGTCGACGAGCGGATGGAACGCAACGACGTGCGCCTGACGATGGGTGGCGAGCCGACGTTCGTGTCCATCGACAATCAGACGGATCCGGAATGGCGGACCGCCGCGGACGGCCCGCACAAACGGTTGCTGGCCGGACGGCTGGCCGGCCGTCTGCACCAGGCGTATGCACAAGGTGGGCTGATCCGGCGCAGCCAGGGCAAGTGGTATCCCGGCGAACCGCTCCCGCGCTGGCAGCTCGAACTGATGTGGCGCGCCGACGGTCTGCCGATCTGGCGGGACCCGCAATTGCTCGCCGATCCGTGGGCGACGCCGGTACAGTGCGCGGCCGCGATCGAGACCGAGACCCACGGCCCGGATCCGGAGAACATCGGCGATGCCGGCCCCGCGCGGGAACTGCTCACCGCGTTCGCCGAGGCGCTCGGGCTCCCGGCCGGCCAGGTCGTGCCCGCCTACGAGGACCCGCTGGTGCGCATGCGCGAGCTCGCCGCGATGCCACCCGGTGATCCCGGGACCGACCCGACCCTGCCCGCCGCGCGGTCGTTCGCGCAGGCCGAGATCGCCGTCGACGCCGACTCGACGGAGGGCGACGACGACGAGAGCCTCTCGCCGGCAGTGGATTCCGTCAACCGCAGGCGAGCGCTGATCGCCCGGCTCGACGCCGCCGTCACCGAGCCGAGCGCCCACCTGTTGCCGTTGAGCCGGTCGGAGGACCGGACCGCGTGGCAGAGCGCGGTGTGGACGACCCGGCGAGGACGGATCGTGCTGACCCCCGGCACCTCGCCGGCCGGGTTGCGCCTGCCGCTCAACTCATTGTCGTGGGGTCCGGCGCCGACACTGTTCGAGGCCGACCCGTCCGCACGCCACGAGGACCTCCCGGCCGACCCGTCGGAAGCCCTGGGCCACACCGTGCGCGCGGTGGACCCCGCGCAGTTCCTCCCGCGTACGGCCCTCGTCGCCGAGGTCCGCGGCGGTGTGGTCCACGTGTTCATGCCACCGACCTCGACGCTCGAGGAGTACCTCGCGATCGTCGAACTCGTCGAGGACGCGGCGGCCGCGACATCGACGCCGGTCGTCGTCGAGGGATACGGACCGCCCGCCGATCCGCGCCTCGTCTCGTTGTCGGTGACCCCGGACCCGGGCGTCGTCGAGGTCAACATCCAGCCGACCCATGGTTTCGCCGAGCAGTCCGAACTGCTCGAATCGCTGTACGAGCACGCGAGACAGGTGCGCCTGGGCACGGAGAGTTTCGATCTCGACGGCAGCCACGGCGGCACGGGCGGCGGCAACCACATCACCCTCGGCGGCGTCACGCCCGCGGATTCGCCGATGCTGCGCCGCCCCGACCTGCTGGTGTCGATGCTGACCTACTGGCAGCGTCATCCCGCGCTGTCGTACCTGTTCTCCGGCCGGTTCATCGGCACCACGTCGCAGGCACCGCGCGTCGACGAGGGACGCGAGTCGGCGCTGTACGAACTGGAGATCGCCTTCGCCGAGATCGACCGGCTCGCGGTCAAGAACGCCACCGGCGGGCGATTCGACGGCGCGCCGCCCAATCCCTGGGTCACCGACCGGGCGCTGCGACACCTGCTGACCGACATCACCGGGAACACCCACCGGGCCGAGTTCTGCATCGACAAGCTCTACAGTCCGGACTCGGTGCGCGGCCGGCTGGGCCTGCTGGAACTGCGGGCCTTCGAGATGCCGCCGCACCACCGGATGGCGATGGTGCAGTCGCTGCTCGTGCGCAGCCTGGTGTCGTGGTTCTGGGAGAAGCCCTACCGTGCCCGGCTGATCCGCCACGGCGGTGACCTGCACGGCAAACACCTGTTGCCGCACTACGTCATCGCCGACATCGCGCTGGTCGCCGAGGAACTGCGCGAGGCCGGCTACCCGTTCGAGACCGCGTGGCTGGATCCGTTCACCGAATTCCGCTTCCCGCGTCTGGGGACCGTGCAGATCCGCGACCAGGAGATCGAGCTGCGCAGTGCCATCGAACCGTGGAACACGCTGGGGGAGGAGTCGACCGGAACCGGCACCGCCCGGTACGTGGACTCCTCCGTCGAACGCGTACAGGTGCGGGTCCTGGGCGGCGAGGACGATCGATATCTGCTGACCTGCAACGGGTTCCCGATCCCGCTGCGTGCCACGGGACGTACCGGCGAACGCGTGGCCGGCATCCGCTTCCGGGCCTGGCAGCCGCCGAGCTCGCTACACCCGACAATCACCATCGACACCCCGCTGACCTTCGACCTGATCGACACGGTCAATGGCCGGTCGGTGGGCGGCGCGACCTATCACGTCGTGCACCCCGGCGGACGCGCCTACGATCGTCCGCCGGTCAACGCCGTCGAGGCCGAATCGCGACGCAACGGGCGGTTCGAGGCCGCCGGACACACCACGGGCACCGTCGACGTCGGACTGTTGCGCGAGCGGCAGTCCCGGCAGGCCATCGACTTCGGGGTGCCCGGAATCCTCGACCTGCGGCGGGCACGTACAGTTCTTCGGTGACCTCTTCGCCGGGCAACGCTTCCGCGGTGTTCGACCGCTACCGCGCCGAGGGCCACACGCTCTTCGATCCGGGCCGGCCGCTCGACTCCTACGACGAACTCCTGGAACCCGGTGGGGAAATCCGCCCGGCATGGGCGGACCTGGCCCGCATCTACCAGCTGCGCGGACCCGACCGCCTCCGGGATTCCGCCGCCCGGCTGGCCGCCGCGGTGAGCGACGACGGCGTGGTCTACAACGAGTTCGACGGCCGCGACACCGTGACCCGCGACTGGGAGGTCGACGCGGTGCCGCTGGTCGTCGACGGCGTCGAGTGGGCCGAACTCGAGAAGGCCATCACGCAGCGTTCTATGCTGCTGGACCTGCTGCTGCGTGACCTCTATCGCGATCAGAAGACGATCGCCGCCGGACTCGTCGCGCCCGAGATGGTCTTCGGGCATCCGGGGTACATCCGCAAGGCCGCGCGCCTGGAGGTCGCCGGCCCGCATGCCTTGTTCCTGCACGCGGTCGACATCTCGCGAACCCCCGACGGCGAATTCGTCGCCTACCGCGATCGCACCCAGGCGCCGTCGGGCGTCGGGTACGCGATCGTCGGTCGCCGGCTGATGTCGAAGACCTTCCCGCAGCTGTTCCAGGCGTGCGCGCCACGGCCGATGGCCAACTTCGCCGCCACGATGCGGCTGGCGCTCACCGAGTACGCGCCGCCGGGGGTCGACGACCCGACGGTGGCGGTCCTCAGTCCGGGCAGCATGTCCGAGACCGCGTTCGACCAGGCCTATCTCGCCTCGGTGCTCGGCTTCCCGCTCGTCGAAGGTGCCGATCTCACCGTCCGCGACGGTGCGGTCTACATGCGATCGCTGGGCCGGTACAAGCGCGTGGACGTGTTGTTGCGGCGCGTCGACGCCGCCTACGCGGATCCGCTCGACCTGCGGACGGACTCCCAGCTCGGCGTCGCGGGCCTGGTCGAGGCGATCTCGCGCGGCACCGTGACGGTCCTCAACACCCTCGGCTCGGGCGTCCTGGAGAACCCGGCGCTGCACACCGTGCTGGAGCGTCTGGCGCCGGTCCTGCTCGACGAGGATCTGCGGTTGAGGTCGGTCACCACCCACTGGGCGGGAGATCGGCTGCAGCGCGGTCTGATCCGTGACCGGCTGGCCTCCCTGGTGCTGACCAACACATGCACGGGGGAGGAGTTCATCGGTCCGCTGCTCGCCGCTGCCGATCGCGCCGAGCTCGACGCCCGGGTCGAGGCGCAGACGTGGCAGTGGGTGGCGCGCGACCTCGAAGCGTTCTCGGTGGCCCCCACGGTCACCCCCGGCAGTGGTTCCGGCGGTCCACCGGCGACGCTGCGCGCGGCACCGGTGTCGGTCCGCGCCTTCAGCGTCGCACAGGGTCCCGGCTACGCGGTGATGCCGGGCGGGTTGGGCGCGGTCCTCGCCGACGGGGTCGAGGGTGCCGCTCACCATGTCGTGGCCGCCAAGGACGTCTGGGTCACCAGCACCGAGGTGGGCGGGCACATATCGCGCCGTTCGGAGACGCGCGGCGAGCCGGCCGCCGAGGTGGCCGCGGGCGCGGCGGGGCGTCCGGTGACCCGTGAATACTCCTACGTCGCGGCCGCGGCCAGCCCTCGTGTGCTGGCGGACCTGTTCTGGCTGGGCCGCTACGGCGAACGGACCGAGCTGGTGACGCGCCTGGCCAAGGTGTCCCGCGAGCGGTATCAGGACTTCCAGTACCGCCCGTGGATGTCGGGAACACCGGCGGTGCCGCTGCTGCTGCACGCCGTCGCCACGGTGACGGGCACCGCGCGCTACCTCGACACCGCCGATCTCCTGATGTCGGGTTCGGACCGGCCGCCGTCGCCCGACCAGGTGAACGAGGCGATCGAGAAGATCGCCGACCTCACCGTGTCGCGGTCGGTGCCCGGGACCATCGCGTATTCGGTCGACCGGCTTCTGAGTACGGCCCGGGCGGTCCGGGATCAGATGTCGACCAGCACCTGGATGGTGCTCGCGCCCGTCGAACGGATCATGGCGAGCACGACCCGGCTGGTCGCCCGGTCGCGCACCGACGCCGACGCCGGTGTCGGCGACGCCGCACTCGATCTCGGACCCGACCTGGCCCGCGCACACGACGAGATCCTGCACGGTGTGCTGGCCCTCACCGGACTGCAGGCCGAGTCGATGGTGCACGACCCGGGGTGGATGTTCATGGACGTCGGCCGACGCATCGAACGCGCGGTCACCCTCGCCGACCTCACGCGCGCGATGTTCGCCGAGGCGCAGGACACCGACGTCGAGCAGACGCTGCTGGAGTCGTACCTGGTGGCCAATGAGTCGTCGGTCATCTATCGCCGCCGCAATCGCGGTCTGTACCAACCGGCCAGTGTCGCCGAGCTGTTGCTCTTCGACCCGACCAATCCGAGATCGATGATCTTCTGCCTGGAGCGGATGAACGCCGACCTGTCCTCGGTACCGGAGACCCTTCGGTCGGCCGGTGCCGAACGAGCCGTCCAGGACATGATCGCCGAGTTGCGTCGCGGTGATCCCGCCGACCTGGTGCGCGTCGACACCGACCGCAGGCGCCCTGAACTGGTCGAACTGATGACGACGCTGCGCACCGGTGCGACCGAGCTCTCCGACCTGCTGACCCGGACCCGATTCGCCACCCCGCGCCAGGCGCGACCGATCTGGGCAGGTGGGCAGTCGTGAGTTCGCGCGTCTACCGCGTGATGCACCGGACGAGCTACACCTACGACGACGACGTGTCGTCGTCGTACGGGCGTTGTCACCTGACCCCGCGCGACCTGCCGGGCCAGCGCGTGCACTCGACATCGCTGGAGATCGAGCCCGAACCCGACGACCGGTCGACCGGGCTCGACGTGTACGGCAACCACGACAGCTACTTCCACGTCCGGACCTCGCATCGCGAGCTCACCGTCACCGCGCGGTCGGTCGTCGAGGTGGATCCCGTGGACCCGGGCGTGCTCCTGAGCCCGGCGGCCCGGACGCCCTGGGAACTGGCACGACCCTGCGTCGTCGACGGCCGGGAGAGCGCCCTGGCTGCCGAATTCGTCCTCGATCTCGATCCGCCCGAGATCACCGACGCGGTCCGCGAGTACGCCGCCGGGGTCTTCACCCCGGGCCGTCCGCTCGTCGAGGCCGTCACCGACCTCACCTCACGGATCTTCGCCGACTTCACCTACCGGTCGGGGTCGACGGCCATCACCACCCGGGTCGACACCGTCCTGCAGCGGCGCGAGGGCGTCTGCCAGGACTTCGCGCGGGTCGCGATCGCCTGCCTGCGGTCGCAGGGCCTGGCCGCCAGGTACGAGTCGGGCTACCTCGCGACCGAACCGCCTCCCGGCAGAGAAAAGGTCTACGGCGCCGATGCCAGCCACGCGTGGGCGGCGGTCTGGATGCCCGACGGCCGGTGGCTGCCCTTCGACCCGACCAACGACAAGCTGGTCGACGAACGCCACGTCACGCTGGCGTGGGGACGTGATTACGACGACGTGCCGCCGCTTCGCGGGGTCATCTACACCGACTCCACGAAGAGCCGCATCGACGTCTCGGTGGACGTCAGCCCGACGGATGGCCTCACGCCGGGCTGAACGGGGCACGGTCTGATGACCCACCTGGTGATCCTTTCTGCCGCAGTGTATTCGGCAACCGGTTCGGCGATTTGTCAGCTGCGACGTGATACAGATGAACGAATATTGCTGTTGCGACATCGTTGCAACGGGTAGGTTGGTGGGCGACATGACGGTCATTACGGAAAGCCGCATCACCAGCGTGGTGCGGGCGGCAGAGGCGCTGCTGTCACACCGCGCCGGATCAGCAGTGGTCCTCGACGATCCCGAGGACCTCGGTGGCAGCGGACGCACGACGGTGGTGCGGGTCCGGGTCGCCCAGAATCCTCTGAGCCTGGACCGATCACTCGTGATCAAGGCTCTTCCCGAACACGAGGACCCGCAGGCCTTCCATCGGGAGATCGCGTCCTACAAGTACGCGACGGCGCTGCCGAACGAGTCACGCCCGGGTCCGCAGCTCATCGCGTCGGATCCGGACCTGCGCATCATGGTCCTCTCCGACCTCGGCCACGGTCGTTCGATGCTCGAGTATCTCGCCGGCGTCGACCCGGTCGAGACCTCCCGCGCGGTCAGCGCCTGGGGTCAGGCCCTCGGCCGGATGCACGCGGCGACGGTCGGCGGCGAAGGGGACTTCCTCGCGCTGCTGCGCCGCGGACCGTCGGGCATGCACGGACGCGACATCCTGCGCGACGAGGCACTGCGGTCGATCGACTCCGTGGTAGGGCACGCCGCGGCCCTCGACGTCGTGGTCCCGGACCGGGTGGTGGAATCTCTGCGTACCGCGGCCACGCTGTTCGACGAGGGCGACCACCGTGCGTTCAGTCCCTCCGACGTCGGTCCGGAGAACATCCTGCTGAACGACGACGGCGTGCAGTTCATGGACTACGAGTGGGGCGGATTCCGCGACGCGACCCTCGACATCGCCTATGCGGTCGTCACCATCACCGCGCAGCTGCCGCCCCGTGCCTCCGCTCGTGCCACCGACCTCGAGGTGTCGATGGTCGACGCGTGGCGCTCGGAGGTGCATTCGATCTGGCCGGCACTCGCCCACGAGCGGGAGATGCAGCGCAAGGTGCTGCTCGCCCGTCAGCTCTGGGTGTGGCTGTCGACGGTGTGGATGCTGCCGGGCGATCCGGAGGCCGATCACGCCGACGCCGACTTCGACGTGGCCGACTTCGGCGCGTCCGGTTTCACCCACGACTGGGCCCTGCACACGAACGACCCGCGCGTGATCGTCAGCCGCTGGACCGATCTCGCCGCCGCGGCGGGACGTGCGGGTGACGACGAGATCGCCGTGTTCGCGACCGCGATGGGCGTCGCGCTACAGCGCATCTGGCTGGCCTGACCCGCTCGTGGACGGACTGTTCGACCCACCCGACGACCCTCGGGCCGGCTCCGGTGGGCGTGGTGCCGCCGGGGGCCTCACCGCCCCGCCGTCTCCGTCGGCACCCCTGGCGGTCCGGATGCGGCCACAGACCCTCGACGAGATCGTCGGGCAGCAACACCTTCTCGGAACCGGCTCGCCGCTGCGGAAGCTGATCAGCGGTTCGGGCGCGGCGTCGGTGCTGCTCTACGGGCCGCCCGGGACCGGCAAGACCACCATGGCCTCGCTCATCGCGCGAGCCACCGGCGGCCGTTTCGAGGCCCTGTCCGCGCTGACGGCCGGGGTCAAAGAGGTACGTGCGGTCATCGACGTGGCCCGGCGCCGCCTCATCGGTGACGCCAGGTCCGGCGGTCAACAGACGGTCCTGTTCATCGACGAGGTGCATCGGTTCTCCAAGACGCAGCAGGACGCGTTGCTCGACGCAGTGGAGAACCGCATCGTCCTGCTCGTCGCCGCCACGACCGAGAATCCGTCGTTCTCTGTGGTCGCACCGCTGTTGTCCCGATCCCTGGTGCTGCAGCTGCGGTCACTGACCGATTCCGACATCCGGGAGGTGCTCACCCGGGCGGTCGCCGACCCGCGCGGGCTGGACGGCAAGGTCGAGGTCACCGACGCCGCCTATGACCACCTCGTCGCGGTGTCGGGCGGGGACGCGCGCCGGGCGCTGACCGCCCTAGAGGCCAGTGCCGACTCGACCGACCGCATCGACCTCGCCGACGTGGAGACCGCCATCGACCGCGCCGCGGTGCGCTACGACCGGGACGGCGATCAGCACTACGACGTGACGAGCGCGTTCATCAAGTCCATCCGTGGTTCCGACGTCGACGCTGCCGTGCACTATCTCGCGCGGATGATCGCGGCGGGGGAGGACCCGCGCTTCATCGCACGGCGCCTGATGATCCACGCCAGCGAGGACATCGGGATGGCCGACCCGACGGCCCTGCAGTCCGCGGTCGCGGCCGCCCAGGTCGTGAACCTCGTCGGGATGCCGGAGGCCAAACTGGCGCTCACCCAGGCGACCATCCATCTCGCGACGGCGCCGAAGTCGGCCGGTGTGGTCTCGGCCATCGGCGCCGCCCTCGCCGATGTCGAGTCGGGCAAGGCCGGCGCGGTTCCGGCCCACCTGCGCGACAGTCACTATCCGGGAGCCAAGAAGCTCGGCAACGGCGTCGCCTACCGATACCCGCACGACGACCCCGATGGTGTTGTACCGCAACAGTATCCGCCCGACGAACTCGTCGGCAGGGACTATTACGTGCCCACCGACCACGGTCTGGAGCGCGAGATCGGGCCGCGGGTCGCGAAGTTGCGGTCGATCGTGCGCGGCGCGGTCTCACGGCGCCGGTCCCGCTGACGGTCCGCGACAACGTCGTCGCGGTCGAGAGTCCCTCCGCTCTGCGGCGACCCGCCGACGGTAGTCTGGGATGTCGCGACATCAACGGCCGCTACCACCAACGGCGAGGACGAGACCCACAGTGCAGACGCATGACATCCGGAAGCGCTTTCTGGACCACTTCATCAAGGCCGGGCACACCGAGGTGCCGAGCGCTTCGTTGCTGCTCGACGATCCCAACCTCCTGTTCGTCAACGCCGGCATGGTCCCGTTCAAGCCGTTCTTCCTGGGTGAGCAGACCCCGCCCTACTCGCGGGCGACCAGCGTGCAGAAATGCGTCCGGACTCTCGACATCGACGAGGTCGGCATCACCACCCGCCACAACACCTTCTTCCAGATGGCGGGCAATTTCTCGTTCGGCGACTACTTCAAGCGCGAGGCCATCACGTTCGCCTGGACGCTGCTGACCAACAGCGTCGAGGACGGCGGCTACGGGATCGACCCGCAGAAGCTGTGGCCGACGGTCTACCTCGACGACGACGAGGCCGAGGCAATCTGGCGCGACGAGATCGGTGTGCCGGCCGAGCGCATCCAGCGGCGCGGGATGAAGGACAACTACTGGTCGATGGGCGTTCCCGGCCCCTGCGGGCCGTGCTCGGAGATCTTCTACGACCGCGGACCCGACTACGGCGTCGAGGGCGGCCCGGAGGCCGACGAGGACCGCTACATCGAGATCTGGAATCTCGTCTTCATGCAGAACGTCCGCGGTCCCGGCGGCGGCAAGGACAACTACGAGATCCTGGGACCGCTGCCCAAGCAGAACATCGACACCGGCATGGGCGTCGAGCGCGTGGCGTGTCTGCTGCAGGGCGTGGACAACGTCTACGAGACCGACCTGTGCAAGCCGATCATCGACCTCGCCGCGCAGCTGTCCGGGCGCGCATACGGTGCCGGTTCGCACGCCGACGACGTCCGGTTCCGCGTGGTCGCCGACCACGCGCGGACCTCGGCCATGCTGATCGGCGACGGTGTGCTGCCCGGAAACGACGGCCGCGGGTACGTCCTGCGTCGTCTGCTGCGCCGGGTCGTCCGGTCCATGCGGCTACTCGGCGCCGGGAGCGGAGCGAGCGGGCCGGGTCAGCTCGGTACCGGGGACAGTGAGCCCACCATGGGCGCGATCATCGGCAAGGTCATCGACCTGATGTCGCCGTCGTACCCCGAGCTGGAGACGCAGCGCCGGCACATCGTCGACGTGGCGGTGGGCGAGGAGACCTCGTTCTCCAAGACCCTCGCCGCGGGTTCGAAGCTGTTCGCCGACGCGGCGACCGCCACCAAGAGCGCGTCGCGCACGACCATCAGTGGCTCCGACGCCTTCACGCTGCACGACACCTACGGCTTCCCGATCGACCTGACCCTGGAGATGGCGGCCGAGGCCGGTCTCGCGGTCGACCAGGAGGGCTTCACCTCCCTCATGGCCGAGCAGAAGCAGCGCGCCAAGGCCGACGCCACCGCCCGCAAGACCGGACACGCGGACCTCAGTGTGTACCGCGACTTCCTCGACCGCGGGCCCACCGAGTTCACCGGTTTCGACGAGCTCGTGTCGGAGGCGCGGGTGCTCGGCCTCGTCGCCGACGGTGCCCGGCTGCCCGCCGCGTCCGCCGGACAGGAACTGACGGTCGTCCTCGACCGGACGCCGCTCTACGCCGAATCCGGCGGTCAGATGGCCGACGTCGGCACCATCACCACCGGCTCGGGTGTGCGCATGTCGGTCACCGACGTGCAGAAGGTCGGCAAATCGGTGTGGCTGCACAAGGTGCGCATCGACGAGGGCGAGATCGAGGAGGGCGACGAGGTCCTGGCTGCGGTCGACACGGCGTGGCGGCACGGTGCCACCCAGGGGCACTCGGGGACCCACATGGTCCACGCCGCGCTCCGCGAGGTCCTCGGCCCCGGTGCGACACAGGCCGGTTCGCTGAACCGTCCCGGCTACCTGCGTTTCGACTTCAATGCCACCGGTCCGGTGACCGAGGCCCAGCGCCGCGAGATCGAGGAGATCAGCAACGCCGCGGTCGAGGCGAACTTCCAGGTCAACACATTCGAGACCGGGCTGTCCGAGGCCAAGGCGATGGGCGCGATGGCGCTGTTCGGCGAGAACTACGGTGACGTCGTCCGCGTCGTCGAGATCGGCGGGCCCTTCTCGATGGAGCTGTGCGGCGGCACGCACGTCGCGTCGTCGTCGCAGATCGGCCCGATCACACTGATCGGGGAGTCTTCGGTCGGTTCCGGGGTCCGGCGCGTCGAGGCGTATGTCGGCATGGACTCGTTCCGATTCCTGTCGAAGGAGCGGGCGCTGCTCGCCGGTCTGGCCTCGTCGCTGAAGGTGCCGTCGGAGGAGGTGCCCGGGCGCGTCGAGCAGCTCGTCACCAAACTGCGCGACGCCGAGAAGGAACTCGAGCGGGTGCGTGCCGAAGCCGCGCGGGCCGCGGTGTCCGGTCTCCTCGACACCGCGACGACCGTCGGGGCCACCCTCGTGGTCGAGGGCCGGGTGCCGGGCCTGGACGCCAACGGGCTGCGTTCGGTGGTGACCGACCTTCGTGGCCGGGTCGCCGACCGACAGGCGGTGATAGCGCTCTTCTCGCCGAGCGGTGACGGGCAGGAGGCCGAGGTGCCCTTCGTGATCGCCACCACCGCGGCCGCCCGTGATGCCGGGATCAAGGCCGGCGACCTCGTCAAGGAGGTCGCGCCGCTACTCGGCGGCCGTGGCGGTGGCAAGCCGGACCTGGCCCAGGGCGCTGGCACCGATCCGTCCGGGATCGACGCCGCGCTGATCCGCATCCGTGAGTTCGTCGCCTGATGCCCGACCCGCAAGCCCGGCCCGACGCTGCGCCGCGGACCCGAGGACGACTCCTCGGGATCGACGTCGGGAGCGTGCGGATCGGCGTCGCCGTGTGTGACCCCGACGGCATCCTCGCCACGCCGGTCGAGACCGTGCGTCGGACTCCCACGGGCGCAGACGATCTCGACCGGATCGCCGCCCTGGTCGCCGAGTACGAGGCCGTCGGCGTGGTCGTGGGGCTGCCGAAGACCCTCAAGAACACCGCGGGCGCGGCGGCGGAGACCGCGCGTGCCTTCGGGGACCGTCTCGCGACCCGGATCGACCCGGTGGCGGTGCACTGGCACGACGAACGTTTCACGACGGTGACCGCACAGCAGGCACTGCACGCGAGCGGCCGGACGGTGAAGTCCTCACGCGCGGTGATCGACCAGGCCGCGGCGGTCGCTATTCTTCAGGGGTGGTTGGATGCACGACGGTGAGTCAGGGGAGCCTCCGGTGACCGACGATCGGCGTCGCACACGCCACCGCGACGGCCAGGGCCGCCGCACCGAGGGCATGGACCCCGAGCGTCTGCGGTACTTCACCCAGCCGGCCGCCGGGTCCCCGCACACGCGGCACCGTCGGCGTAGGACCGGCCCGGAATCCGGGGACTCCGCCGGTCGTCGACCGGCCCCGCCGCCCGTCCCGCCGGCCGAACAGGCGCGACCGGTCACCGGGACGCCCGGACCGCGCGCGACACCGGTCCGCATCCCGCCGGGACAGGCACCCACGCCGCCCCCCGCCCCGCCTCGACCGGCCCCGCCTCAGCGGCCGCGGGTCGAGGACGACGTCGACACCGACTTCACGATGGCTCGCCCGGCCACTCCCGAACCGCCCGTCCGTGGCGCCCGCAACGAGGGATTCCGTTCTGCCCCCGCCGGATACGAATCCGCGGGGAAAGGGCATGACGACTACGCCGACCCTGGCTACGGCAACGAGAACTACCGCGACGAACACCACGGCGACGAGCACTACCCCGAAGAGAGGTACGCCGAGGAGAGCTACGGCGACCCGCGCCAGGACCGGCCTGCCGACACCGCGCGTCCGGTGCGCGACCCGGGCCCGGTCACCCCTGCACCCGTCCGGGAGGCCGACGAGCACGACGACTGGTGGGCCGGGGTCGACGACGCCGAGGCAGCGCAGCAGACGCGCCGGGCTCCGCGCCGCAAGCGCAGCCGGGGGAAGCGTCGTGCGGTGCTGGCGATCGCGATCGTCTTCATGCTTGCGCTGATCACCGGCGTCGGCTACTACGGTGTGCGCGCGACCGGCCTGCTCGAGTCGCGCAAGGACTACACCAACGCCGCCGGTGCGGGCGACGTCGTCGTCGACATCCCGGACAACTCCACACTCGCCGACTTCGGCCGCATCCTCGTCGACGCCGACGTGGTCGGCAGCGTGCGGGCGTTCGTCGATGCCGCCGGCGGACAGCCGATCTCCGGCGGGCTGTACAAGATGCGCACCCAGATCCCGGCGACCACCGCCGTGGAGATGCTCACCGACGACGGAGCCGAGCACCGTGTCGGGCGAGTGGTGATCCCGCCGGGGCTGCAACTCGATTCGAAGACCGGTATCGACGGCAAGGTCACCCCGGGGATCTTCCAGCTGATCGAAAACGCCACGTCGTTCTCGGTCAACGGTCAGCAGGAGGGTGTGACCGTCGCCGACCTCGAGAAGGCCGCGGCCGAGGCCACGCCGGAGGAACTCGGCGTACCCGAATGGGCCCGCCAGAACGTCGCCGGGATGACAGGCGATCACCGTCGGATCGAGGGGCTGATCGCACCGACCACCTGGGAGCGCGTGGAACCCGATCACACCGCCACGCAGATCCTGCAGGAGATGATCTCCCAGAGCGGGTCGATGTTCGAGCAGTGGGGACTGCTGGACCGCAACAACTCCGGGCTCGAGCCGTACGAGACGCTGATCGCGGCGTCGATCGTGGAGCGTGAGGTCCGCCACGTCGAGGACGCGCCGAAGGTAGCGCGGGTCATCCGCAACCGCCTCGACCGCGACCAGCTGCTGCAGATGGACTCGACGCAGAACTACACCGCCGACATCACGAACATCGATGTGCACGGCGAGGCGTACAAGAACGACAACGAATGGAACACATACCGCTACAAGGGGTTGCCGCCCACACCGATCGCGGCGGTGGGCGTACCGGCTCTCGAGGCGATGCTCGACCCCGCCCCGGGCGGCTGGCTGTACTTCGTCACCGTCGACACCGCCGGGACCACGTTGTTCGCCAACACCTTCGAGGACCACAAGCGCAATCGCGAGGTCGCCTGCCGCAACAAGCTGGTGGCCACGGGATGTAGTCAGTGACCAGCGGACCCGCCGTGAACACCGTGCCCGCCGACGTCCGTTCCCCGCACGGCGACCACCGTCGGGCCGCGGTCCTGGGTTCGCCGATCACCCATTCGCGGTCACCGCGCGTCCATCTCGCCGCCTATCGGGCGCTGGGGCTCGCCGATTGGCGGTACGACCGGATCGAGTGCACCGCCGAGCGCCTGCCGGAGATCGTCTCCCGCGCCGACGCCGACTTCATCGGGTTCTCGGTCACCATGCCGAACAAACGCGCGGCCCTCGACTTCGCGACCGAACGCACCGAGCGCGCGGAGTTGGTCGGGTCGGCCAACACCCTCGTCCGGGTGCCGTCCGGATGGCGCGCCGACTGCACCGACATCGACGGCATGTCGGGTGCCCTCGGCGATCTCGCGATCGGTGCCGACATCGCTTCCGGGACAACACCTCTCGCCGTGGTCGTCGGGGCGGGCGGAACCGCCCTGCCGACGATCATGGCGCTCGACGACGCCGGCGTCACCGACGTCGTGGTCGTCGCCCGAGACGCCGGGCGCGCCGCACCCGTCCTCAACCTCTGTGAACGGTTGGGCATGAGCGGCGACATCCTGCCCTTCGAACCCGGCGAGGCCCTCGACCGCCGGTGCCGCGACTCCGCGGTCGTCGTGTCGACCGTGCCCGCCCAGGCGGCCGCCTGCCTGACATCGGCGGTGGCGCGGGCGCGCAAGGTCGTGGACGTGATCTACGACCCCTGGCCGACGCCTCTCGCGACCGCGGTCGACGCGGCCGGCGGAACCGTCGTCGGCGGTCTGGTCATGCTGGTCAACCAGGCCTTCCGGCAGGTCGAGCTGTTCACCGGGCTCCCCGCGCCCCGCGACGCGATGATCGAGGCCCTGAGCGCAGACTGACGCCTGGTCGTTCCGAGACCGTCCACAGGACATGGGGCTTGTGAACGGACCGGCGGCGAGGTGCCGATGTCGCGCCATGCTCGGCCCATGGGCGAGTGCGCGATCCTGCTGTGGCTGTCGGTCATCGCCGTGACCGATGCCGACACCCACCGGATCCCGAACGTGCTCGTCTGGCCGGGCATCTGCGGTGCGATGGGCGCGTGCCTGGTTCATCCGGGGGCGGCGGTGGCCGCACTGACGGCGGCGACCCCGTACGCGTTCGCGTTCGGCATGCGATGGTGCGGCGGCGGAGACGTCAAGCTCGCCGCGGCCTGCGGCGCGCTCGCCCTGCGCTGGGATGCCGCGCTTCTCGTGGCGGCGCTCGCCTCGCTCGTCGCGGCGGGCACGGTGGTCACCGACCGGATGGGTCGGCGGGACCCCGCCGGTACGGGTGCGCATCCGCACGGACCGGCGCTCGTCGCCGCGACGATCGTCGTCGCCGGTCTGCTGTGACAGGAGCTACCCGTGGTTCGGCGGCGCCGCCGTCGGACGGGGCGCGGGAGCATGGAACAATCGTCCACTGTGTTGCGCTGGATAACTGCCGGAGAATCCCACGGTCCCGCCCTGGTCGCCATCGTCGAGGGCATGGTGGCCGGTGTCGAGGTCACCTCGTCCGACATCGGCGAGCAACTGGCTCGCCGCCGACTCGGCTACGGCCGCGGTGCTCGGATGAAGTTCGAGGCCGACAAGGTGACCGTGCTCGGCGGGGTCCGCCACGGCCAGACCATGGGCGGCCCGGTCGCCATCGAGATCGGCAACACCGAGTGGCCAAAGTGGGAGACGGTGATGGCAGCCGACCCCGTGGACGCCGCCGAACTCGAGGGCAGCGCCCGCAACGCACCGCTGACCCGTCCCCGGCCCGGCCACGCCGACTACTCGGGCATGCTCAAGTACGGCTTCGACGACGCCCGCCCGGTGCTCGAACGCGCCAGCGCTCGGGAGACCGCGGCACGCGTCGCGGCCGGCACCGTCGCCCGTAACTTCCTCCGTCAGGTGCTCGGCATCGACATCGTCTCCCACGTCATCTCGATCGGCGCGAGCGATCCGTATGTCGGTCCGCCACCGCGCATCTCCGACCTCGAGGCCATCGACGCCAGTCCGGTCCGCGCCTTCGACTCCGACGCCGAGAAGTCGATGATCGCGGAGATCGAGGCGGCGAAGAAGGACGGCGACACCCTCGGCGGCGTGGTCGAGATCGTCGCGACCGGAGTACCGGTCGGCCTCGGTTCGCACGTGAGCGGTGAGACCCGACTGGACGCCAGACTGGCGGCCGCGCTGATGGGCATCCAGGCCATCAAGGGCGTCGAGGTCGGCGACGGCTTCACCACCGCCCGCCGCCGTGGCAGCGAGGCCCATGACGAGATGGTGCCCGGCGCCGACGGTGTGCTGCGCTCGACCAACCGTGCCGGCGGGCTCGAGGGCGGCATGACCAACGGCGAGGACCTCCGCGTACGCATAGCCATGAAGCCGATCTCGACGGTGCCGCGCGCACTGTCGACGATCGACATGTCGACGGGGGAGACGGCCAGCGCGATCCACCAGCGTTCCGACGTCTGCGCCGTGCCCGCGGCGGGTGTGGTCGCCGAGGCGATGGTCGCACTCGTCGTGGCCCAGGCCGCGCTGGAGAAGTTCGGCGGGGACTCGGTCACCGAGACCGCCGCGAATCTCGCCGCCTACCGGGCTGCCGTCGACGCGCGCCCGCCCCGGGCATGACCCAGCCCCCGGTACCGCCGACCCCGCCCCCGACCCCGACGCGTACGACGACGGGTCGTCGTCCGGCGGCCGTGCTGATCGGCTTCATGGGGGCCGGGAAGTCCACGGTCGGGCGCGTGCTCGCCGATCGGCTCGGCGTCGACTTCATCGACACCGATGTCGAGCTCGTCCGACGGACCGGGCGCAGCATCCCGGAGATCTTCGTGTCCGATGGCGTCGAGGCGTTCCGGACGATCGAGGAGAATGTCGTCACCGACGTCCTGGACAACCATGGTGGCGTGGTGTCGCTCGGTGGCGGAGCGGTCACCACCGCCGGCGTCCGGGAGGCCCTGACCGATCATCGCGTCGTATACCTTCGGGTCTCGCCCGAGCGCGGATACGAACGCGTCTCCGGGACTGATCGCCCGCTCCTGGCGTCGGCGGACCCTGCCGCCAGATACGCCGAACTGCTCGCCGAACGGACGGCCACCTACGAGGCGATGTGCACCTTCGACGTCGATGCCGACGCAGACCCCGACACCGTGGCCGATGCCGTCGTCGTCCGACTCGCCCGCGAACTGATGTGAGGAAGCCGAGAATGTCAGTGAACGAACAGCCCGGGAACGAACCCGCAGGGACCGACGCCGCAGGGACCGAACCGGTGGCCATCCGGGTCAACGCCGGAGCGCCCTACGACGTGATCATCGGCCGGGGACTCCTCGGCGAGGTGGCCGCAGCTGCACAGGGTGCCGACCGCATCGCGATCCTGTACCAGCCGCCGCTGGCCAAGACAGCCGAGCAGGTTCGAGAGTTCCTGGCGGAGAAGGGGTTCGACGCCCATCGGATCGAGATCCCGGACGCCGAGGACGGCAAGGACCTCTCGGTCGCGTCCTTCTGCTGGGAGGTGTTCGGCCGGATCGGCCTCAAGCGCAACGACAAGGTGATCAGCCTCGGCGGCGGAGCAGCCACCGATCTCGCCGGGTTCGTCGCGGCCACCTGGATGCGTGGCATCGGGGTCATCCACATCCCGACCACGCTGCTGGCGATGGTCGACGCCGCCGTCGGCGGCAAGACCGGCATCAACACCGAGGCGGGCAAGAACCTCGTCGGGTCGTTCCACGAGCCCGACGCCGTGCTGATCGACATCGGCACCCTGGAGACCGTCCCGCGCAACGAGATCGTCGCCGGGCTCGCGGAGGTCATCAAGACCGGCTTCATCGCCGATCCCACGATCCTCGACATCATCGAGGCCGATCCCGAGGCCGCCCTCGACCCGACGTCGGGGGTGCTCCCAGAGCTCATCCGCCGCTCGGTCCAGGTCAAGGCGGACGTGGTCTCGGCCGACCTCAAGGAGTCGTCGCTGCGCGAGATCCTCAACTACGGCCACACCCTGGGACATGCGATCGAGCGCCGTGAGCGCTACCGCTGGCGTCATGGCGCGGCGGTGTCGGTGGGGCTCGTGTTCGCCGCCGAGCTCTCCCGCCTGGCGGGGCGCCTCGACGACGCCACGGCGGATCGGCACAAGGCGATCCTTGATCTCGTGGGGCTCCCCACGACCTATGACCCGGATGCGTTCGCCGATCTCCTGCAGGGCATGGCGGGGGACAAGAAGAACCGCTCGGGTGTGTTGCGCTTCGTGGTCCTGGACGGGCTGGCCAAGCCCGGCCGACTCGAAGGGCCGGACCCCGGGCTGATCGCGGCCGCCTACTCCGCGGTGGCCGGCGGACCGGCGTCGAAGAGCACCTCGGTACTGCTCTAGGACCCGGTGCCGTCAGCCGGCGGTCACGACCGGTGCCGCCTCAGCGGATGCGCTGGGTCGGCGCGTCCGCGTCGGTGGGGGTGCCGTCCTCGTGGCGGGGTGAATCGTCCTCGTGGACCGACCAGTCGTCGTCGGCGGCGTTCTTGTTCTGGTCGCGCCGGACGAGGAACCGGCCGATCGCCGCGCCGACGAAGGCCGGGACGAAGACGAGCAGTGCGGTGAACGACGCACCGGCGATGAGTTCGACGAACAGGCTGGCCTGCCCGATGCCGGCGAGGACGACCGTGCCGAGGATCCAGGAGATCAGCCCGGCGAGGACACCCGCCAGGACGCCGGCCTGCAGCCAGCGCACGGTGAGGTCCTCGTAGTCGTCGGGATCCGGGTTCGCGCGGGCGTCGCGGATCCCGTCATAGCCACCCCACACCAGGGCGATGAGGACGACGGCGGCGATCGCGATGGTGCGCCAGACGGTCGAGTTCAGCGGCGCCTGGACCACTGCGAACCCGAGCAACACGCGGGCGAGGACGTGAACTGCGGTCATCGTCAGACCGCGCACCAACCACGAAGACATGCGCGTCATCTTACGCACGGGTCGCGTGACAGCGGACACACCTGGTCGAAGTGGTCGGGTTCGCGCGGTTCGGACGCCCGCCGTAGCGTGGCGGGGGTGCCGATCATCCATGACACCGGTGGCCGCCGCGACCGGTTGCGTACCGAGCTGCGATCCGCAGCCGACCCGGTCTCGTTCCTCGTCGTCTCCGACCTCGTCAACGTCCGCTATCTGACCGGTTTCACCGGCTCGAATGCCGCTGTGCTGATCGACGTCAACGATCCCGCGGGCGATCGGATCGCCACCGACGGCCGCTACCTCACCCAGGTCGCCGAACAGGTGCCCGACATCGAACCGATCATCGAACGCGCGGTGGTCGGTGCGCTCGTCGACCACGCACGGACCGCCGGGGCAGGTCGCGTCGGCTTCGAGTCCGACACCGAGACGGTGGCCGGGCATCGGGCGCTGTCCACGGCCGTCGGGGACTCCGGGGTCGAGCTGGTCGGCATGTCCGGGATCGTGCAGAACCTCCGCGCGGTCAAGGACGCGGGGGAGATCGAACTGCTGCGGGCGGCGTGCGCGATCGGCGACGCCGCCCTGGCGCAGATCGTCGCCGACGGCGTGCTGCGGTCCGGGACGACCGAACGTCAGGTCGCACGTGCCCTCGAGTGGGAGATGTATCGGCTCGGGGCCGACGGCATCGCCTTCGAGACGATCGTGGCGGCCGGCGCGCACTCGGCGATCCCTCACCACCGGCCCACGCACACCGCCCTCGCCGACGGCGATCTCGTCAAGATCGACTTCGGGTCGGTCGTCGGCGGGTATCACTCGGACATGACGCGGACCTTCGTCCTGAGGCGCGCGGCGTCGTGGCAGCGAGACCTCTACGAGCTCGTCGCGACCGCGCAGACCGCGGGCCGGGCGGCGCTGACGCCCGGCGCCGACCTCCGGGCGGTCGACGCGGCGGCCCGGGACGTGATCGACGACGCCGGACACGGCGAGCACTACGTGCACGGTCTCGGCCACGGGGTGGGGTTGCAGATCCACGAAGCGCCGGGAATCGGCAAACTCGCGGCGGGTACACTGCCATGCGGTGCTGCGGTCACCGTGGAGCCCGGTGTCTACCTGCCCGGATGGGGCGGGGTCCGGATCGAGGACACTCTGGTGGTCACCGACGGCGACCCCGACCTGCTGACCGCCACCGACAAGACATTCACCGTCATCTGACTGCAAGGGAACGAATACCACATGGCATCCACCGCCGACTTCAAGAACGGCCTCGTGCTGCGCATGGACGACCAGCTCTGGCAGATCATGGAGTTCCAGCACGTCAAGCCGGGCAAGGGGCCTGCGTTCGTGCGTACCAAGATCAAGAACGTGCTGAGCGGCAAGACCGTCGACAAGACCTTCAACGCCGGCGTCAAGGTCGAGACCGCCACCGTCGACCGTCGTGACATGACCTTCCTCTACAACGACGGCACCGACTACGTGTTCATGGACTCGCAGGACTACGAGCAGTTCTCACTGCCGCCGGCCACCGTCGGCGACGGTGCGCGCTTCCTGCTGGAGAACATGACCGTGCAGGTGTCGCTGAACGAGGGCAACCCGCTGTTCGTCGAGCTCCCGGTCACCGTCGAGCTGATCGTCGCCCAGACCGATCCCGGACTCCAGGGCGACCGCTCGACCGGCGGCACCAAGCCGGCCACCCTCGAGACCGGCGCCGAGATCCAGGTGCCGCTGTTCATCAACACCGGTGACAAGCTCAAGGTCGACTCGCGCGACGGCAGCTATCTCGGCCGCGTCAACTCCTGACCTGTGAAACAACCCGGAACCCGACACAAGGCGCGGCGCCGCGCGGTGGACCTGCTCTTCGAAGCGGAGGCCAAGGGAGTCAGTCCCGCGCAGCTCGTCGCCGAACGCCGCGAGTACGTCCGATCCGACGAGAGCGTCGGCTCGATCCACGACTACACCGCGACCGTGATCCAAGGCCTCGCCGACGATCAGGCGCAGGTCGACGCGGTCATCTCCTCGTACCTGCGGGACTGGACCCTCGAACGACTCCCGGCGGTCGACCGCGCGATCATGCGCCTGGCGACCTGGGAGCTGTTCAACTCTCTCGACGTCGACACGATCGTGGTCGTCGACGAGGCGGTGGAGCTCGCCAAGGAACTGTCCACCGACGACTCGCCGGCCTTCGTCAACGGGGTGCTGGCAAAGATCGCCGAACTCGCTCCGCAGGTCCGCGCGGCCGCGTCCGCCGAGCCCGGTGGTGCCGCACCCGGACGGCCGGAGCCGAACTGATCCGCACCGGGTGTGGCGTAGGTCGCGGGAATTCGTCCGCGTCGCCGCCCGGTGTAGAGTGTCGCGAGACAGACATCCTTTAACGATCCGTCCCGAGAGGCGGAGAAGGAGGTCGGCTGTGGCCAGCCCCGCTCCCAGGGTGCTGCTCGATGCCGCTGACGTGTCGCGCACGATTGCCCGTGTCGCACACCAGGTCATCGAGAAGACTGCTCTGGACTCGCCCGACGCACCCCGCGTCGTTCTCATCGGAATCCCCACTCGCGGAACATCTCTCGCCACCCGGCTGGGTGGCAAGATCGGTGAGTTCGCGGGCGTCGACGTACCAGTGGGTTACCTCGACATCACGCTGTACCGCGACGATCTGCGCGGTAAGCCGCACCGTCCGCTCGAGCGGACGATGGTGCCGGCCGGCGGCGTCGACAACGCGATCGTGATCCTCGTCGACGACGTCCTCTACTCCGGGCGGACGGTGCGCGCGGCGCTCGACGCGCTGCGTGATCTCGGTCGTCCCGCGGCCGTTCAACTCGCGGTCCTCGTCGACCGCGGCCATCGCGAACTCCCGTTGCGCGCAGACTATGTCGGCAAGAACATCCCGACCGCCCGCGACGAGCAGGTCTCGGTGCACCTCGTCGAGCACGACGGCATCGACGAGGTCGTCCTCGGGTCGGCGTCGAGTTCGGCTGCAGCAGAAAGTGATTCGTGATGCGGCACCTGCTGTCGACCCAAGGCCTCAGCCGCGACGACGCCACCGCCCTCCTCGACGACGCCGAACGTTTCGAACAGGCCCTCACCGGGCGCGAGGTTCGTAAGCTGCCGACGCTGCGCGGGCGCACGGTGATGACCGTGTTCTACGAGAACTCCACCCGCACCAGGGTCTCCTTCGAGGTCGCGGGCAAGTGGATGAGCGCCGACGTCATCAACGTCAGTGCCTCGAGTTCCTCTGCGGGCAAAGGGGAGTCGCTGCGCGACACGGCCAAGACCCTGCACGCGGCCGGCGCCGACGCGCTGATCGTCCGCCACCCGGCCTCGGGTGCGCCGGCCCAGATCGCCGACTGGACGACGACGCCGGACGGCGACGGCCCCGCGGTGATCAACGCCGGTGACGGGACACACGAGCATCCCACCCAGGCGCTGCTCGACGCGCTGACGCTCCGCCAGCGCCTCGGGTCGCTCGAGGGCAGACGCATCGCGATCGTGGGCGACATCATCCATTCCCGTGTCGCGCGGTCGAACGCCCATCTGCTGTCGACGCTCGGCGCCGAGGTCGTCCTGGTGGCGCCCCCGACGCTGTTGCCGGTCGGCGTCGACGAGTGGCCGGTGAGCGTCTCGGGAAGCCTCGACGCCGAACTCCCCGCCGTCGACGCGGTGATGATGCTCCGGGTCCAGGCCGAACGCATGAACGGCGGGTTCTTCCCGAGTGCCCGCGAGTACTCGGTCCGATTCGGGCTGAACGACCGCCGCCTGGGACTGCTGCACGACGACGCGGTGGTCCTGCATCCCGGGCCGATGCTGCGCGGCATGGAGATCGGCTACTCGGTGGCCGATTCGCCCAAGGCCACCGTTCTCGAACAGGTCCGCAACGGTGTGCACGTGCGGATGGCGGTTCTCTTCCGCCTGCTCGTCGGTTCGGATTCCGCGGGAGCCCACCTATGACCCCCCTCGACACCATTGCAGGAGTTGGACAGTGAGCGCCTCCACCGGATCCGTACCGCAGACCGGGTCCGTCGTCATCAGTGCCGTCCGCCCGTATGGCGAGGGAGACCCGATCGATGTCCTCGTCGTCGACGGCGTCATCAGCGAGATGGGCTCGGCGGTCACCGCTCCCGAGGGCACCGAGACGATCGACGGCAGGGGTGGCGTGCTGCTGCCCGGTTTCGTCGACCTCCACACCCACCTGCGTGAACCGGGTCGTGAGGACACCGAGACGATCCGCTCGGGCTCGGCGGCCGCGGCGCTGGGCGGTTACACCGCGGTCTTCGCGATGGCCAACACCAGTCCGGTTGCCGACAACTCGACCGTCACCGACAACGTGTGGCGGTCCGGGCGCGAGGTCGGACTCGTCGACGTGTACCCGGTCGGCGCGGTCACCGTCGGTCTCGCCGGCAAGCAACTCGCCGAGATGGGCATGATGGCCGCCGGTGCCGCCGGCGTCCGGATGTTCAGCGACGACGGCAAGTGCGTCGACGACCCGCTCCTGATGCGTCGCGCGCTGGAGTACGCGACCGGTCTCGGCGTCCTCATCGCCCAGCACGCCGAGGAGCCGCGGCTGACCGTCGGTGCCGTCGCCAACGAGGGGCCGACGGCCTCACGCCTGGGCCTGGCGGGCTGGCCCCGCGCCGCCGAGGAGTCCATCGTCATCCGCGACGCCCTCCTCGCGCGCGACGCCGGCGCCCGGATCCACATCTGCCACGCCTCCACCGAGGGCACCGTCGAACTGCTGCGCTGGGCCAAGGACCAGGGGATCGCGATCACCGCCGAGGTGACGCCACACCACCTGCTGCTCGACGACTCGGTTCTCCACACCTACGACCCGGTGAACAAAGTCAATCCGCCGCTGCGCGAGGTCCGCGACAAGACGGCGTTGCGGCAGGCGCTGGCCGAGGGGATCGTCGACTGTGTGGCCACCGACCACGCCCCGCATGCCGCGCAGGAGAAGTGCTGCGAGTTCGCCCAGGCCAAGCCCGGGATGCTCGGCCTGCAGACCGCGCTGCCCATCATCGTCGAGACCCTCGTGAAACCCGGCCTCCTCGACTGGCGCGGCGTCGCGCGCGTCATGAGCGAGCGGCCCGCGCAGATCGTCGAACTCACCGATCAGGGTCGTCCGATCGAGGTTGGCGAGCCGGCGAACCTGACCGTCGTCGATCCCGAGACGTCCTGGGTGGTGCACGGTCCCGACCTGGCGAGCCTGTCGGCCAACACCCCGTTCGAGGCCATGACCATGCCCGCCACGATCACCGCGACCGTGCTGCGCGGTGTGGTGACCGCCCGCGACGGTGAGGTGACCCGATGACCGCGATCTCCAGGCGTGGCGTGGTGCCGGCGATCCTCGCGGTGCTGGTGATCGCCTCGGTGATCGCCTCGGTGCTCGGATACGGCAAAATCGTCTTCAACGCGTGGTTCATCGGCGTCGTCGCCTTGGTCGCCATCGGCGTGGTCTCGGTGTTCTACCTGCTGGCCACCGGGAATCAGAAGAAGACCGCGGCTCAGGCGGACGCGATCGGGGCACTCCCGCCGATCCCCGCTGACCCGGGTGCGGTGCTCAGAGGTCCAGACACCGGCCTCTACCTCGGCAGCACCATCGCGCCGAGCTGGCAGAACCGGGTGACCGTCGGTGACATCGGTGACCGCGCGTCGTCGGTGCTGACCGAATTCGAGACGGGCATTCTCATCGCACGTCAGGGCGCGAGCGACATCTGGATCCCGCGCGAGTCGATCACCGCGGTCCGGACGGAGCGCGGTATCGCCGGCAAGGTGATGACCGCCGACGGGGTCCTCGCCATCCGCTGGGTCCTGCCCAGCGGCACCGAGATCGACTCCGGGCTGCGCGCCGACGACAAAACGATCTACCCCGGCTGGGTGAACGCCTTCGCCGGGACGCATGACAGTGGACAAGGGGCACAGGAATGAACACAGCGGTCTTGGTGCTGGAGAACGGCCAGGTGTTCACCGGCCGGAGCTACGGCGCAGTCGGCGAGACCCTTGGCGAGGCGGTGTTCTGCACCGCGATGACCGGCTATCAGGAAACCCTGACCGATCCGAGCTACCACCGGCAGATCGTGGTGGCCACCGCGCCGCAGATCGGCAACACCGGGTGGAACACCGAGGACGGCGAGAGCACGGGCAGCGCCGGGAGCACCGGCGTCGACGGTGACTCGGGCAAGATCTGGGTGGCGGGATACGCCGTGCGCAACCCCACCCGACGCGTCTCCAACTGGCGCGCGACGACCTCCCTCGAGGAGGAACTGGACCGCCAGGGCATCGTCGGGATCGGCGGCATCGACACCCGCACCGTGGTGCGCATCCTCCGCGACCACGGGTCGATGAAGGCCGGGATCTTCTCCGGCCCGGCGCTCGCCGACACCGACGAACTCGTCTCCCGCGTGCGCAACCAGCCGGACATGAAGGGCGCCCGGCTGGCCGACGAGGTGACCACCGAGAGCGGTTACGTCGTCGAACCCCTCGACCAGCACCGTTTCACGGTGGCCGCGATCGATCTGGGGATCAAGACCAACACACCGCGGATGTTCGCCGAACGCGGCGTCCGCACCCACGTGCTGCCGGCGACCGTCGCGCTCGACGCCATTGCCGACCTCAAGCCGGACGGGGTGTTCCTCTCCAACGGTCCCGGCGACCCGGCCACAGCCGACGACATCGTCGAACTCACCCGCGGGGTTCTCGGCCGGGACATCCCGCTGTTCGGCATCTGCTTCGGCAACCAGATCCTGGGCCGCGCACTCGGCCGCTCGACGTACAAGATGAAGTTCGGGCACCGGGGCATCAACATCCCGGTCGTCGACCACGCCACCGGCAAGGTGTCGATCACCTCGCAGAACCACGGCTTCGCGCTCGAGGGCGAGGCGGGGGAGGAGTTCGACTCCGACTTCGGCCGCGCGCGCGTCAGCCACGTCTGCGCCAACGACGGCACGGTGGAGGGCGTCGAGTTGCTCTCCGGCCGCGCCTACTCCGTGCAGTACCACCCGGAGGCGGCCGCCGGACCCCACGACGCCGCGTATCTGTTCGACAAGTTCGTCACCCTGCTCGAGGGCGACCGTGAGCAAGGAGCGAGTGCCTGATGCCGCGCCGCGTAGACATCAACCACGTCCTGGTCATCGGCTCCGGACCGATCGTCATCGGCCAGGCCTGCGAATTCGACTACTCCGGCACCCAGGCGTGTCGGGTGCTCAAGGCCGAGGGCCTGCGGGTCAGCCTGGTGAACTCCAACCCGGCCACGATCATGACCGATCCGGAGTTCGCCGACGCCACCTACATCGAGCCGATCACGGCCGAGTACGTGGAGAAGGTGATCGAGGCCGAGCGCGACGCGGGACATCCCATCGACGCCGTCCTCGCGACCCTCGGCGGTCAGACGGCGCTGAACACCGCGGTCGCCCTGCATGATCGCGGCTCGCTGGAGAAGTACGGCATCGAGCTGATCGGTGCCGACTTCGACGCCATCCAGCGCGGCGAGGACCGGCAGATGTTCAAAGACATCGTCGAGAAGGTCGGCGGCGAGAGCGCGCGGTCGCGCGTGTGCCACACGATGGACGAGGTCCGCGACACCGTCGCCGAACTCGGTTTCCCGGTCGTCGTGCGCCCGTCGTTCACCATGGGCGGCCTCGGCTCGGGTATGGCCTACGACGACAAGGACCTCGACCGGATCGCCGGTGGTGGCCTCGCCGCCTCGCCCACCGCGAACGTCCTCATCGAGGAATCGATCCTCGGGTGGAAGGAATACGAACTCGAGCTCATGCGCGACAACCGCGACAACGTGGTCGTCGTCTGCTCGATCGAGAACCTGGACCCGGTCGGCGTCCACACCGGCGACTCGGTGACGGTCGCCCCGGCGATGACGCTCACCGACCGCGAGTATCAGATCATGCGGGACCTCTCGATCGACATCCTCCGCGAGGTCGGCGTCGACACCGGCGGCTGCAACATCCAGTTCGCGCAGGACCCGCGCGACGGTCGCCTCGTCGTCATCGAGATGAACCCGCGGGTGTCGCGGTCGTCGGCACTGGCGTCGAAGGCCACCGGCTTCCCGATCGCCAAGATCGCCGCGAAACTCGCGATCGGCTACAGCCTCGACGAGATCGTCAACGACATCACCAAGGAGACCCCGGCCTGCTTCGAGCCCACCCTCGACTACGTCGTGGTCAAGGCGCCCCGGTTCGCGTTCGAGAAGTTCCCGGGCGCCGACGACACCCTCACCACGACGATGAAGTCGGTCGGCGAGGCGATGAGCCTCGGCCGGAGCTTCGCCGAGGCCCTGGGCAAGGTCATGCGGTCGCTGGAGACCAAGGCCGGCGGTTTCTGGGCCGAGCCCAATCGGCCGGACCCGGCGACCGTCGACCTGCCCGCGCTGCTCGAGGACGTCAAGACGCCCCGGGACGGCCGGTTGTACAAGCTGATGCTCGCCTTCGAGGCCGGCGCGACGATCGAGGACCTCTACGAGGCCACCGCGATCGATCCGTGGTTCCTCGCCGAGATCGGTGGGATCGCCGCGCTCGGTGCGGAGATCCGCGACGCCGACTCGCTGGACGAGGCATTGCTGCGCGAAGCCAAGTCCACCGGCTTCTCCGACCGTCAGATCGCCGCTCTGCGAACGGATTTCGCCGACGAGGCGGCCGTTCGCGCACGGCGGATCGAGCTGGGCGTGCGTCCCGTCTACAAGACCGTGGACACCTGCGCCGCCGAGTTCGAGGCGAAGACGCCCTATCACTACTCGAGCTACGAGCTCGATCCCGGGGCGACCAGCGAGATCGCCCCGCAGACCGACCGGCCCAAGGTGCTGATCCTCGGGTCGGGCCCCAACCGCATCGGGCAGGGCATCGAGTTCGACTACTCCTGTGTGCACGCCGCGCTCACGCTGTCGGACGCCGGGTACGAGACCGTCATGGTCAACTGCAACCCGGAAACGGTGTCCACGGACTACGACACCGCCGATCGCCTCTACTTCGAGCCGCTGACCTTCGAGGACGTGCTCGAGGTCTACCACGCCGAATCGCAGTCGGGCACCGTCGAAGGTGTGATCGTGCAGCTCGGCGGCCAGACCCCCCTCGGCCTCGCGCACCGTCTCGAGGAGGCCGGCGTGCCGATCGTCGGCACCAGCCCGGCCGCCATCGACCTCGCCGAGGACCGTGGTGAGTTCGGCAGGGTGCTGACCGCGGCCGGTCTGCCGGCTCCGGCGTTCGGCACCGCGACGAGCTTCGACGAGGCCCGGGATACCGCCGCCCGGATCGGCTACCCGGTGCTCGTCCGGCCGTCGTATGTCCTCGGTGGTCGCGGCATGGAGATCGTCTACGACGAGAAGTCGCTGGAGGACTACATCTCTCGCGCGACCGAGCTGACCCCGGACCACCCGGTGCTGGTCGACCGGTTCCTGGAGGACGCGATCGAGATCGACGTCGACGCCCTGTGCGACGGTGACGAGGTCTACATCGGCGGCGTGATGGAGCACATCGAGGAGGCCGGTATCCACTCCGGTGACTCGGCGTGTGCGCTGCCGCCGGTGACCCTCGGACGCGCGGACCTCGAGATGGTGCGGACCTCGACCGAGGCCCTGGCCAAGGGGATCGGCGTGAAGGGGCTGCTGAACGTCCAGTACGCGCTCAAGGACGACGTCCTGTACGTGCTCGAGGCCAACCCCCGCGCGAGCCGGACGGTCCCGTTCGTCTCCAAGGCGACCGCCGTGCCGCTGGCCAAGGCGTGCGCGCGCGTCATGCTCGGTGCGTCCATCGCCGACCTGCGGGAGCAGGGCATCCTGCCCGCCACCGGCGACGGCGGAGAGGCCCCGGCGACGGCCCCGATCTCGGTGAAGGAGGCGGTCCTCCCGTTCAACCGGTTCCGGCGTCACGACGGCAGCGGGGTCGACAACCTGCTGAGCCCGGAGATGAAGTCGACCGGTGAGGTCATGGGCATCGACGCGGACTTCGGGCGCGCGTTCGCCAAGTCGCAGACCGCCGCCTACGGATCGCTGCCCACCAGCGGCAAGATCTTCGTGTCGGTGGCCAACAAGGACAAGCGGGCGCTGATCTTCCCGGTCAAACACCTCGCCGACCTGGGATTCGAGATCCTGGCCACCGAGGGCACCGCGGACGTGCTGCGCCGCAACGGGATCAAATGCGAGACGGTGCGCAAGCACTTCGAGGCCGCCGAGGGGCAGCGCACCATCGTCGACATCATCCGCGCCGGCGAGGTGACCATGGTCATCAACACCCCGTACGGAAACTCGGGCCCGCGCGTCGACGGCTACGAGATCCGCAGCGCCGCGGTGTCGGTGAACATCCCGTGTATCACCACGGTGCAGGGTGCCTCGGCCGCCGTGCAGGGCATCGAGGCCGCGATGACCGGTGACATCGGCGTGCGTTCGCTGCAGAATCGCCACGCCGACCTGGCCGGGCGGTCGTGACGGACACGTCCGGTATCGGCGACTTCGGTTCGGGCGGCCCCGGTTTCGGGGGCCGTTACGCCCGTGCGGTCGCCGAACGCGGGCGTCTGTGCGCGGGGATCGATCCACACGCGGCGCTGCTCGACGAGTGGGGTCTGTCGGTGGACGTCGACGGGCTGTCGGCGTTCGCCGATCTCTGCGTCGAGGCGCTGGCCCCGGTGGCGGCCGTCGTCAAGCCCCAGGTGGCGTTCTTCGAGCCGTTCGGGGCGGCTGGTTTCGCCGTCCTCGAACGCGTCGTCGCCGCCTGCCGAGAGGCCGGGGCGCTCGTCATCGCCGACGCCAAACGCGGGGACATCGGATCGACGATGGCCGCGTACGCGCAGGCCTGGCTGTCCGAGTCGTCGCCGCTGTGTGCCGACTCGGTGACCGCCTCTCCCTATCTGGGGTACGAAGCCCTGCGCCCGGCCCTCGATCTCGCACGCCAGGGGGAGCGGGGGGTCTTCGTGCTGGCGCGGACGTCGAATCCCGAGGGCGCCGACATCCAGCGGGCCCGGGCGGGCGAACGGACGGTCGCGCAGTCGATCGTCGACGCCGCCGCGGCCGAGAACGCCGACGGCACGGCCACGGTCGGTCTGGTCGTCGGGGCCACGCGTGAGCACGGTCTGGATCTCGCGGACCTCCGCGGCCCGATCCTGGCCCCCGGCCTGGGCGCCCAGGGGGCCACTCCCGCGGACCTGCCGATCGTGTTCGACGGGGCCGACCCCGCATGGCTGCTGCCCGCCAGCTCCCGCGGTGTGCTCCGCGCCGGGCCGGACGCGACCGCGCTGCGGGACGCGTTCGTCCGCACCCGCGACGAGGTCGAGGCCACACTGGGCTGACGGTCCGGTCGAGGATCGATCGTCCTGCGACACGCGCGGAGCGTCGCCGATTTCGCACGGATTCCGTCACACCTCTGGCGTCACACGCGTATCACCTGGTGCATGGTCACAATGCAGGTCTTTCGTCGTGCTATCGACCCGGCCCTCTCCAGCCGACCTGCTGACCTGCTAGAACACCGGAAAACGCGTAGTCAGGACGACGACGGGAACGGTGAATCGGTGCTGTGCTCCCGTGAACGCACCGACTGCCCTACAACATGAGAAAACGCCGCGAAAACGGGGGGTCGCACTCGCAAATGCCTGCTCACGTCGGTACGGTCGCATTCGCCGCCAACATTTGATGGCGTCGGCCGGGTGCAGACCCGGCTGACAGGCCGGCGATGGCGATCCAGCCGCGGTCGCACGGCAACAGCGCCTCGGACGCCCCAGGGCGAACGATGCAGTCCCACTCGAGAACGAAAGACGGAGGAACCCCGTGGCCCTTCCCCAGTTGACCGATGAGCAGCGCGCCGCTGCGTTGGAGAAGGCAGCTGCCGCTCGTCGTGTCCGCGCGGAGCTCAAGGAGCGCCTCAAGCGCGGTGGCACCGATCTCCAGCAGGTGCTCAAAGATGCCGAGAACGACGAGATCCTGGGCAAGATGAAGGTCTCGGCCCTGCTCGAGGCCCTGCCCAAGGTCGGCAAGGTCAAGGCACAGGAGATCATGACCGAGCTCGAGATCGCCCCGACCCGCCGCCTGCGCGGTCTCGGCGACCGTCAGCGCAAGGCTCTGCTCGAGAAGTTCAGCTCCTGAGCGTGAGCAACCGAACCGAATACGGCAGCGAGACGAACCCGTGGACCGGACGGTGAACAACCGCCCGAACCACGAGGGAACCGGACGCACGAGGGGTCGACTGATCGTTTTGGTCGGCCCCTCGGCCGTCGGCAAGTCCACCGTGGTCGCGAAGGTGTGCGCCGCGGTGCCCGACGTCTACTTCAGCGTGTCGGCGACGACGCGCGACCCGCGGCCCGGCGAAGTCGACGGCCGCGACTACCACTTCGTCTCGGCCGGCGAGTTCGACCGGATGATCGCCGCCGACGAGCTCCTGGAGTGGGCCGAGATCCACGGCGGGCTGCAGCGCTCGGGCACCCCGATCGCGCCGGTCCTGGCCGCACTGGAAGCCGGTAAGCCGGTTCTGGTCGAGGTCGACCTGGTCGGCGCACGCAATGTGGTGGCCCGACTCCCCGAGGCGGTCACCGTCTTCCTCGCACCACCGAGCTGGGACGAACTCGTGTCCCGCCTGACCGGCCGGGCCACCGAGACGCCCGAGGCGATCGAGCGCCGACTCGCCACCGCTCGGACCGAGATGGCCGCCCAGGACGAGTTCGATCACGTCATCGTGAACAGCGAAGTCGACCGGGCCGCCGATCAGTTGGTATCCTTGCTGGTCGGACCCGAACAGCCGGCCGCATCCGCGACCTGACCGGCCCTTTCCGACACCCAGACCTCGACGCAGGAGTTCGTGTGAGCACCCCGACCAATTTCGACATCTCCGAGATCAGCGACGCACCGGCGTACGACACGCCGCTGGGCATCACGAATCCGCCGATCGACGATCTGCTCGACCGCGCGTCGTCGAAGTACGCGCTCGTCATCTACGCGGCCAAGCGCGCGCGCCAGATCAACGACTACTACAACCAGCTCGGCGACGGGATCCTCGAGTACGTCGGCCCGCTGGTCGAGCCCGGCCTCCAGGAGAAGCCGCTGTCGATCGCGATGCGCGAGATCCACTCCGACCTTCTCGAGCACACCGAGGGCGAATAGTCTCCGGCGCCGTTGATGAGCACTGCGATCGGAACCCGACGCCGCGTCCTGATCGGCGTCGGCGGCGGGATCGCGGCCTACAAGGTCTGTTCGGTGATCCGGCACTTCACCGAGGCCGGCCACGACGTCCGCGTCGTGCCCACCCCGGCCGCGCTGGAGTTCGTCGGTAAGGCGACCTTCGAGGCGCTGAGCGGCAACCCCGTCTCCACGACCGTGTTCGACGATGTCGACGAGGTCGCCCACGTCCGTCTCGGGCAGGGCGCCGACCTCGTGGTCATCGCCCCCGCCACCGCCGACCTCATGGCCCGCGCCGCCCAGGGTCGCGCCGACGATCTGCTGACCGCATCGCTGCTGACCGTGCGATGTCCGGTGCTGTTCGTCCCGGCGATGCACACGGAGATGTGGGAGCACCCAGCGACGCAGGCCAATGTGGCGACGCTCCGGGCCCACGGCTCGGTGGTGATGACCCCCGCGTCGGGACGCCTCACAGGTACCGATTCCGGTCGCGGCCGTCTTCCCGACCCGCAGGAGATCGCTCTTCTGGGTGAGCTGCTCCTCGACCGCGCCGACGCCCTGCCGTACGACCTGCACGGAGTCCGCGTGCTCATCAGTGCCGGCGGTACCCGGGAGCCGCTCGACCCGGTCCGCTATCTCGGCAATCACAGTTCGGGCAAGCAGGGTTTCGCGCTGGCCCGGGCCGCGGCACAGCGCGGGGCGAGCGTCACCGTGGTCGCGGGATCGACGTCCGGCGCGGGTGACCCGGCCGGTGTCTCCATCGTGCGGATCTCGACCGCCGAACAACTCGCCGACGAGATGACCAAGCGCGCGGCCGACGCCGACGTCGTGATCATGGCTGCCGCGGTCGCGGACTTCCGCCCGGTCGCCGTCGCCGAGTCCAAGATCAAGAAGGGCGACGAGGGCCCCGCGCCGATCCGGCTGACGACCAACCCCGACATCCTGCGCGGCCTCGTCACCGCCCGCGACAATGGCCGGATCCCGCGCGACACCGTGATCGTCGGCTTCGCCGCCGAGACCGGCGACGAGTCCGGCGGCGTCCTCGACCACGGTCGCGCGAAGCTCGCCCGCAAGGGCTGTGACCTGCTCGTCGTCAACGCCGTCGGCGATGGCAAGGCCTTCGGAACCGAGGACAACACCGGCTGGTTGCTCGCCGCCAACGGCGACGAGACCGCACTGCCCTTCGGGTCGAAAACACTCATGTCGAGTCGGATACTTGACGAAGTGCGCCAACTGGTGCCTGATGGTCGAGGAGCTCGACCGACCGATTAGGTTGGATGTATTCCCCGGCCAGTCGCACCTGGCCGACACTGCCAGCGGCGCGGCGACCATCGACGCGCGTAGATCTCGAGAGGATCTGATGACCACCTCGTCACGCCTGTTCACGAGCGAATCCGTTACCGAGGGACACCCCGACAAGATCTGTGACGCGATCAGCGACTCGATTCTCGACGCCATCCTCACCGACGATCCGAAGGCGCGTGTCGCGGTCGAGACCCTCGTGACCACCGGACAGGTGCACGTCGCCGGCGAAGTCACCACCACCGCCTACGCCGACATCCCGAAGATCGTGCGCGACAAGGTCCTGGAGATCGGTTACGACTCGTCGACCAAGGGCTTCGACGGCGCGTCGTGCGGTGTGAACGTCGCCATCGGCGCGCAGTCCCCGGACATCGCGGGCGGCGTCTTCAACTCGCACGAGAGCCGCAGCGGCATCTCCGAGGACGAGATCGACAGCCAGGGTGCCGGTGACCAGGGCCTCATGTTCGGCTACGCCACCGACGAGACCCCCGAACTCATGCCGGTGCCGATCGCCCTGGCGCATCGCCTGTCGCGACGCCTGACCGAGGTCCGCAAGAACGGCACCCTGCCGTACCTGCGCCCCGACGGCAAGACCCAGGTCACCATCGAATACGACGGTGACACCCCGGTCCGCCTCGACACCGTCGTGCTCTCCACCCAGCACGCCGCCGACATCGACCTCGACAACCTCCTGGCCCCGGACATCAAGAAGCACGTCGTCGACGCGGTGCTCGCCGAGATCGACCTGCCCAGCCTCGACACCACCGACTACCGCCTGCTGGTCAACCCGACGGGCAAGTTCGTCCTCGGCGGCCCGATGGGCGACGCGGGTCTGACCGGCCGCAAGATCATCGTCGACACCTACGGTGGCATGGCCCGTCACGGCGGCGGCGCGTTCTCCGGCAAGGATCCGTCGAAGGTCGACCGCAGCGCGGCCTATGCGATGCGCTGGGTCGCCAAGAACGCAGTGGCCGCAGGCCTGGCCAGCCGCATCGAGGTGCAGGTCGCCTACGCGATCGGCAAGGCCGCCCCGGTCGGCCTGTTCGTCGAGACCTTCGGCACGGAGAAGGTCGACACCGCGGTCATCGAGCGCGTCATCGCGGAGAATTTCGACCTGCGTCCGCTCGCGATCATCCGTGACCTGGACCTGCTGCGCCCGATCTACGCACCCACCGCCGCGTACGGCCACTTCGGCCGCACCGACGTCGACCTGCCGTGGGAGCGGACCGACCGCGCGGAGAAGCTGCGGGCCGCCGCGGGTCTGTAGACCCTCTGCGGAAGTACTCTCACTGACACCCACAGGAGCGCGGGTCCCGGCGGCTGAGCTGCCGGTGGCCCGTGTTCTGCCTGTTCTGGGACTCGCGCACCTCGATCGGCCCTTCGACTATCTCATCGACGTCGACCAGGACGAGGCCGCGCAGCCCGGCGTGCGCGTCCGCGTGCGATTCTCCGGCCGGCTCGTCGACGGATACCTCCTCGAGCGGATCGACAAGAGCGATCATCCCGGCAAGCTGGGCTGGCTCGACCGTGTCGTGTCCGCCGAACCGGTCCTGACCCCGCAGCTGGCCACGCTGTGTCGCGCGGTGGCCGACCGGTACGCGGGCACCATGGGCGATGTCGTGCGCCTGGCGATACCGCCGCGGCACGCGCGCACCGAGAAGGAGACGACACCGGAACCGACCGCCGTCGTCGAGACCCCCGAACTCACCGACTGGCACCGGTACCCGCTTGCCGATTCCTACGTCGAGAACCTCGTCGACGGTCATCCTCGTGCCGTCTGGCAGGCCCTGCCGGGGGAGGACTGGCCACGGCGTCTCGCCGAACTCGCCGCAGCAACCCTCGCCGCCGGACGGGGGTGCATCCTCACCGTCCCCGATCAGCGAGATCTCGACCGCGTGTGGGCCGAGGTCGAGCCGTTGATCGGCGACCGCGGTGTCGCGCTGTCCGCCGGACTCGGACCCACCGCTCGCTACCGGCGGTGGCTGGCCGTGCGTCGTGGCGCGGCGCAACTGGTGATCGGTACGCGCAGCGCGGTGTTCGCGCCGGTCGCCGATCTCGGGCTCGTCGTCGTCTGGGATGACGGTGACGACAGCATGTCGGACCCGCGGGCGCCTTATCCGCATCCCCGCGAGGTGGCGGTGCTGCGTTCCCATCACGAACGGTGTGGTCTCCTGCTCGGCGGTTTCGCCCGGACCGCCGAGGCACAGGCGCTGGTGGCGTCGGGCTGGGCACACGATCTCGTCGCCGACCGCGCGACCGTCCGCACCCGCAGTCCACGGGTCCAGGCCATCTCCGACGACGACCGTCAGATCGCCCGCGACCCCATGGCGAGGTCCGCACGCATCCCCGAAGTCGCGTTCGACGCGGCGCGGTCGGCGTTCGCGGCCGATCGTCCGGTGGTGTTCAGCGTGCCGCGGCGCGGCTATGTGCCGTCGCTGGCGTGCACGCGCTGCCGCGAACACGCGCGCTGTCGCGCCTGTCACGGTCCATTGCAGCTCGACTCCGACCAACGGCTGAGCTGTCGATGGTGCGGACGCCCCGAGCGCTCCTTCCGCTGTCCGGAGTGCGGCAACACCTCGGTGCGCGCGACGGTCACCGGTGCGCGCCGGACCGCCGAGGAGCTGGGGCGCGCTTTCGCCGGTGTGCCGGTGCTGACCAGCGGAGGCGACACCATCCTCGACGAGATCGAACCCGGTGCACGGCTCGTGGTCGCGACACCGGGCGCCGAGCCGGTCGCGCCGGGCGGGTACGGCGCGGCGATCGTCGTCGACACGTGGGCGCAACTCGACCGTGCCGATCTGCGTGCCGAGGAGCATGCGGTCCGCCGCTGGATGGCGTTGGCCGCCATGGTCACGCCGCACGGTGACGGCGGTCGCGTGGTGATCGTCGCCGATTCCTCACTCGCACCCGTGCAGGCGCTGATCCGTTGGGACCCGGTGGGTTTCGCCTCCATCCAGCTTCGGCAACGAGTGGAGCTCGGGTTCCCGCCCGCCGTGACGATGGCATCGGTCGACGGACCGACCGGGGTGATCACCGACTTCGTCGAGCACCTGGAGTTGCCGACCGACGCCGACGTCCTCGGGCCCGTGCCGTTGCCGCCGGGGGTGCGCCCGCCGGCCGGCAGCGCCGAGTGGGAGGCCGCTCCGGACGACGAGATGGATCGCATCCTGGTGCGGTTGCCGCGCAAGCACGGACGCCTGCTGGCCGAGGCGCTCGTCGCGGGTCAGGTCCGGCGCAACACGCATCGGCAGACCGGGCCGATCCGGGTGCAGATCGACCCGCCTACGATCGGATGAATGCGCATCGTTTTCGCCGGGACCCCCGAGGTCGCCGTGCCGTCGTTGCAGGCCCTCATCGACTCGTCGCATGAGGTGGCCGGGGTCATCACCCGCCCCGACGCCGTGTCCGGCCGCGGTCGCAAGGTGATGCGGTCTCCCGTCGGCCGGCTCGCCGACGAGCATTCGCTCGAGGTGATCACCCCGCGACGGTTGTCGGAACCGGAGGTCGATGATGTTCTCCGGCGCTGGGCGCCCGACTGCGGGGCCGTCGTGGCCTACGGCGGGCTCGTGCCACCCGGGCTGCTCGACCTCCCGCAGCACGGCTGGATCAATCTGCATTTCTCGGTGCTGCCCGCCTGGCGCGGTGCGGCCCCGGTTCAGGCCGCGATCGCGGCCGGCGACGAGGTGACGGGAGCCAGCACGTTCCGGCTCGAGAAAGGCCTCGACACCGGCCCGGTCTTCGGCGTGCTGACCGAGACCATCCGACCCACCGACACCAGCGGTGACCTCCTGGCACGCCTGGCCGATGCCGGTTCGGGACTGTTGCTGTCCACCCTCGACGGCCTGGAGGCCGGCGAACTCGCCCCTGAACCGCAGCCGACGACCGGGGTGAGCCATGCGCCGAAGGTCGAGGTCGACGACGCGCGGGTCCGGTGGGATCTGCCGGCGCACATCATCGATCGCCTGATCCGCGCGTACACCCCCGCGCCCGGGCCGTGGACGAGTCTCGACGAGGCTCGGATCAAGGTCGGGCCGGTGTCGGTCGTCGCGTCGACCGACGATCCCGGTCTGCCCGATGCGGTGCGGGACGGTGCGCTCGCGCCCGGTGTGCTCGCGGTCACCAAGAAGGCGGTCTTCGTCGGAACCGGTTCGCAGCCGGTCACTCTCGGCACCGTGCAGCCGCCGGGTAAGAAACCCATGCCCGCCGCCGACTGGGCGCGCGGTGCACGGCTGACCGACGGGACGGTCCTGCGATGAGCGGCAAGTTCCGGCAGAAGGATCTCGATCCCGCGCGTGTGGCTGCCCGCGACACCCTGCGCGCGGTGCGTGAACGTGATGCCTACGCCAATCTCGTCCTCCCGAAGATGCTGCGGGACAGGAGAATCGAAGGCCGCGACGCCGCCTTCGCCACCGAACTGGCCTACGGCGCCGCGCGGGCGCAGGGGTTGCTGGACGCAGTGATCTCCGCCGCGGCCCAACGGCCCGTCGCCGACATCGACGGCACTGTCCTCGACGTCCTGCGCCTCGGCACCTATCAGTTGTTGCGGACGAGGGTCGGCGCGCACGCGGCGGTGTCGACGTCGGTGGATCTGGTGCGCGCGGAAAACGGGATGGGGCCGTCGGGCTTCGTGAATGCGGTGCTGCGCAAGGTGTCGCAGAAGGACGAGGACCTGTGGGTGGACGAGCTCGCCCCGTCACCCGCGGACGATCTCGTCGGTTACCTCGCCTTCCAGTACGCGCATCCGAGATGGATCGCGGAGGTGTTCCGCGATGCACTCGGGGGCTCGGCGGGACAACTGCAGGCGGCGCTGGCCGCCGATGACGAGCGACCGCCGGTGCATCTGGTGGCCCGCCCCGGATTCATCACCGCCGAAGAACTCGCCCTCACGAGCGACGGTGAGGTCGGCGACTTCTCCCCGTACTGCGTGTATCTCCCGGGTGGTGATCCCGGTGACGTCGCGGCGATCCGCGAGGGGTACGCGGGCGTGCAGGACGAAGGCAGTCAGCTCGTCGCACGTGCGGTGACCGTGGCCGAGGTTGTCGATGACGGCGGGCGATGGCTCGACATGTGCGCCGGCCCCGGCGGGAAGGCCGCACTCATCGGTTCGCTCGCCGAGATCGACGGTGCCCGGCTCGACGCGGTCGAGGTGTCCGAGCATCGAGCCGGGCTGATCCGCAAGGTCGTGTCCGATCTGCCCGTGACCATCCATGTCGCCGACGCGCGGTCGAGCGGACTCGACACCGGTTACGACCGGATTCTGCTCGACGCCCCGTGTTCGGGGCTTGGCTCGCTGCGCCGACGACCCGAATCCCGCTGGCGCCGGACCGCTTCCGATGTCGACGAACTCGTCGTTCTGCAGAAGCAGTTGCTGACCGAGGCCCTACGGTTGGTGAAACCCGGTGGCGTCGTGGTGTATTCGACCTGTTCGCCGCACCCGGCCGAGACGACCGCGGTGGTGGCCGACGTGGTGGCGTCGGTCGACGGCGTACGCCAGCTCGATGCCCGCCCGCTCGTGACGGTCGGCAAGCTGGGCCCGGATCTGTTGGGCGACGGCCCCCACGTGCAGCTCTGGCCGCATGTCCACGGCACCGACGCCATGTTCCTGGCGGCGTTGACGCGTGACTAGCCCCCAGCTCGCGGTCTATCGGGTCACGGCGCTCGCTCCTGCGTAGTCCGCGACCGCCGGCGGTCCCACCGCCTCGTACTCGAGAATCATCAGACCTCCGGTCGTGGCGTGGTGTTCGGCCAGTCGGAATCCGGTCCCGACCCTGTTGCGGCCGAACAGCGTTCGCCCGGAGCCCAACAGGGTGGGCGCAACCACGAGGCGCAGGGTGTCCACGACACCCGCCTCGAGAAGCGACGACGCCAGCGTCGCGCTTCCGTGGACCTGCAGCTCACGGTCGGAGTCTGTGCGCAGGTCCCTTATCGCGCCGATCGGGTCGTCGACCAGCAGTGTCGCCGGCTGCCATGCCAGATCAGTCTCGGTGAGTGAGCTGCTCACCACATACTTCGGCAGTCCATTCATCCGCACCGTGAACGGGTCGTCGGGATCGGTGATCGCGGGCCAGTCGCGGGCGAACGCCTCATAGGTGCGCCGTCCGAGAAGTAGCCCGTCGGCGAGATCGAGCCACCGCGACGCCTGGCGGATGAACTGCTCGTCCATGTGAGGCACCAGCCAACCGCCCGCGAGGAATCCGTTCGAGGTGTCCTCGTCGGCGGCACCGGGACCCTGGGTGACCCCGTCGAGTGTGATGAACTGCGTGATGGTGATCTTCATTGTGAGACTTCGCGTTCCACGAGCGCGGCAAGTGCGGCGGTGACCGAACCCCAGCCGTCGTAGAAGCCGAGTTCGTCGTGGCGGTCACGGTCAGACGGACTGCGATGGCGCACCACGACGTTGTACTCGGTTCCGTCCGCATGCTCGGCTAACGTGATCTCTGCGGTCATGGCGACGGGTGCTGGTTCGGCGGGACGCCACGAACTGTCGACGGCATTGGTGAACACCAGACGCTCGCATACGTCCGCAACGAGGAAGACGGCATCCATGTGCGGGACGAAAGTGGTTCCGTCCTCGCTCATCCGGGTCACGAGCGCACCGCCGGGCGCGGGCTCGAGGCGGTCGACACGGGTGACCGTGGGGGCCGGAGTCCACCACTTGGCAAACTGATCGGGTTGAGTCCACGCGTCCCAGATACGTTGTCGCGGAGCGCGGATCACCCGCTGCAGGGTGAGGTCCAGTTCGGGGTCGATCATCATGTCTCCTCGGTGTCGGTGTCGGTGTCGGTGACGAAGTGTTCGAGTCGGTCGGTGCGTTCGGTCCAGACGGTCCGCTGATGGTCCAGCCAGGTGGACAACCGTCGTAGACGACGTCGGTCGAGCGTGCACATACGCGTGCGGCCCACCTTCTTGGTCAGAACCAGCCCGCTGTCCTCCAGTACGCGTAGGTGTTTCATGAAGGACGGCAGAGTGATGGGGAAGGGGTGGGCGAGTTCGCCGACGCTCGCCGGTCCGCGCCCCAGCCGCTCGACGACGGCGCGGCGCGTCGGGTCGGAGAGCGCGCCGAAGATGTCGTCCAAAGGGACCGTACTATGTGCCATATGGCTAAGTGTTGCAGATTCCATCACTGATCTCAATGGCTAAGCATTCAGACGGTCCCGACCCTGTGGAAAGCGCCCGCTGATGTGGCCGAACTTCGGTAGTATCGAACGTATGCACGAGGAGACTTCGAACACAACAGTTCGGCTGGACACGGATCATCTGCGGTCCATCGTGAGGGGGCTCGGCGGGATGCTCACCGGCGCGGACGAGGCCGAGTCGGTGTGTCGGCTCACCCTTCTCGAAGAGATCAAGGCGGCGTGCACCGCGGCTCAGGTGCGGGAGACCGCGAATCTCGATGACCTGCGCGCGGCGGATGAAGCCGCGCGGAACGTCCCGCACCAGCGGCGCGGTCGCGGCCTGGCCGCCGAGGTCGGCCTGGCCCGGAAGGTGTCTCCTCGCAAGGGGAGTCAGTGCCTCGGGTTCGCCCGCGCCCTGGCGTACGAGATGCCGCACACTCTGGCGGCACTCGCCGACGGAGTCCTCACCGAGTGGCGGGCGATGATCCTGGTACGCGAAACCGCCTACCTGATCCGTGAATCGCGCGAAGAGATCGACCGCCGGATGTGTGGTGATACAACGGCATTGACAGGCGTTTCCGATCGCGAGATCGAGGCCCTGGCCAAACGCCACGCCTACGAGCTGGAACCCGAAGCGGTGGCGGCACGTAAGTCGAAGGCCGAGAAGGATCGTCACGTCACCATCCGGCCCGCTCCAGATCTGATAACGCAACTGTCGGCGCTGCTGCCGATGACCGAGGGGATCGCGGTGTACGCCGCGCTGAAGAAGCACGCCGACTCGGTGGTCGGGACAGACAGCCGAAATCACACACAGGTCATGGCTGACACCTTGGTCGAACGTGTCACCGGTCGTTCCGTTGCGGAACCGACGCCGATCGCGGTGAATCTCGTTCTGTCCGAACGGTCTCTGCTCGGCCTGGACGACGCCGCCGCCGAGCTCCAAGGGTACGGACCGATCCCGGCGACCGTTGCGCGGCTTCTGGTCGCCGATTCGGTGACCGCTGCGGGGGAGACCGCATCGACGCTGCGGAAGTTGTACGCAAGACCCTCCGATGGCGCGCTGGTGGCGATGGAGTCACGCGCGCGAGGTTTCCCGCCCGCGCTGGCCCAGTACATCCGGATGCGTGATCAACGGTGCCGAACTCCGTACTGCGGTGCGCCGATCGCCGAGATCGACCACGCCAGACCGCATCGTCGCAACGGCCCGACCAGCGCGGTCAACGCCGACGGAACGTGCGTGATCCACAACCGCGCCAAGGAGGCTCCCGGGTGGTTCTACGACGTCAGAGTCGTAGACGGGGTGCGCGTGATCGACGTGATCACCCCGACCGCGGCCCGACATCGGAGCGTGCCTCCGCCTGCGATCGGACACAAGCCAGCTGCACGGAGTGGTGTCGAGACGCGGCTGATCCAGATACTCGCCGCCTCCTGAGTGTGGATGACCGACGCACGGTGGGGTCGAGTCGTACTAAGTTGTTCGTCGTGGCGGTGTGCCACGTCGAGGATTGCTGCAAACTCGGGGGGTTTGTATGGCTGAGCGCTTTGGTGTCGAGGAACTGGGTGCCATCACCGGCGTCGGAGATGCGCTGGCTCGGTGTTCCTCGGAGACCCGCGCCCTGTGGACCGGGAAGTCCGCTTTCGGCGACGCCTCGAACGCGATGCCGGCCTCGGCCATCGGGGCTGCGTGCGCCGGCAAGGACGAGACCGTCCGGTCGCTGCTCGGCCGGGCGGCCGCGAGGATGGACCAGGTGTCGCAGACCTGCTACCAGGCAGCCGGCGAAGTCGCCGACACGGAGGAGTCGCTCGCCAGCGGTTTCCGCGCGATCAGCGAATTCTGATGTCGCGTCCATCGCGCTCCATCGTCAACGGCTGGGACCTGATGTCTCTCGATGCTGCGGCCAGTGCGCTCGACACGGCGGTGGATGACCTCAGCGGTCTGACCCAACGGATGGCCGAAGCGCCGATGAGAGCCGGCGATTCCAGAGGATGGGTGGGGGCCTCCCAACTCGGGTGTGAGAGCCGCACCGACTCGGATCGAGCCGAGATCAACAAACTGGGGGCCGACCTCACGCACGCCGCCAACGTCTTGCGAAACACGTCGGCCGCGATCAGTCCGAATCGCACCACGGCGCTTGTCCGCGCGCTCGCCCTGGAACGTGACAAGTTCAGCGTTGCCGACGACTGGACGGTGCGCGACACCCGTGACTATGCGGCCGAGCTCAAGGGCGTGGAGGCGGGCAGCGCAACGGAGCGTTCCATACTCGATGCCCAGGCGGCACGCTCCGAGGAGGCCCAGACGGCGACCGTCTCGCTCCAGTCCCTGGCCGACCAGATGGGCGAGGACGATCGTAACGGGGCGCGCGTTCTCGCCACGGCCTTCGGTGATGCAGAGGGCAACGCGCCACTGGCGTCCGGCTACTCACCGGGCCAGGCGAGCCTCGACGTCCAGGCCATCATGAGCGGCACGGCCACCACCGAGCAGAAGGACCGTTTCTCCCACGCCACCAGTCTGACCCCAGAGCAGCGAGCAGCACTCGCCCGCGGTGACTTCGCAGTCATCCCGAAGGAGCAGTTCGACTACCTGAAGGCGATCTACACACCGAGTTGGGGTGGCGGACCTCAAGGGCAGCCGCTGTCCCTCGGCGCCCTGGAGTCGTTCGGCGACAAGTACACCGGCGCAGAGCGAGAGACTTTGAAACAGAGTCTCGCTGACGGTGTGTTCATGCTCGGGAATACTCATCTAGGGACCGAGCAGACCGACTCGAATCCGTTCGCCGAGATCTGGGGGACCAGCACCCCGTTCGTAAGCGGTGGGATGAGTCAACTCCCGGCGCCGATCCGTGACCTTCTCGGCAGCCCGGCAGCATCAAAGGCGAGCATCTCGAACGATCCGTATGGTCAAGACGGCAGCCGGATGATCGACGTCACCCGGCTCGACTCCTTCGAGGACTTCAACAGTCTCATGAGCGTCTTGGAGCATCGATCGGAGGATTCGGGCCTTGCCTCGTACGGTTCTCAGTCTGTCCAACTGGGGAGTGACGTCGACCGGGCTCTCATTGCTCGTGCGAGCGAGATTGCCGCCGGTGACGACGCCGAGCGGTATGTCACAAAGCACAACAGCACCATCCCGCACTCCTCTGTCGAGTCACTGCTGGACAGAATGCTGGGAGTCGCCGGGTCCGACCACATAGCTGTGCACGATGCGGTGGTGACTGGCGGAGACACGGGGGTTGCTCCGCAGTCGCCGATGCCCGTCGTTCACGGCCTGGGCGGCGACGAAAAGCCTTACGACGCATCGGTGGCGATGAAGGACCTCTTCCAGTTCGACTGGACCGACAAGGCGGGACACGAGAACGATGGGATCAACCGCTTGTTCAATTGGATGCCAGAGGTTGCCAGTACCCCGGACGGGGTGTCAGGGGAGCGCATGGCCGACGGGGTCAGATCCGGTCAGATCGCGAGCGAGTTGGCTCGGATCATCGCCGAGAACAAGAGTGACTTCGAAGACATGAACGGCGGGTCCGCCTCGCTTGGCGAGGTCAATCCTGAATTGACAAGGACTCTGGCGCGAACGATCGCACCTTACCTAGCCGAACTCGCCGCGGTAGATCCGATGCTGTTCGATACCCGCGGTGTCACCGCGCTGGAGGAAGCGAATCAGTTCAAGTCGTTGTTCCAGATCCTCGACTCGGACCCTGACGCGGGACGTGTGATGAACACGAACGCACTGTTGCAAGCGACTGTCTTAGAGCAGGTCTTCGGCGCCGATCCAACTCGAACAGATCTCGGTGAGATCGTAGGAAGATTGCACGGAGGTATGACTGCTGGAATGAACTCGATGCTAGATGAAGACATCGCAGACAGGCGTTTTGATGCGGCGCGTGACTATACCCTCCGAGGGGCGACATTCGACACGGTTAAAGCGCTGGGTTCCGCAGTTCCTGGGCTCAGTCCAGTACTCAAATCGATCATTGACATCTCGGCCCCGTCGCTGAAGCTCGGCGAAGTCGGCATGCCGCCTGATCCAGCCGAGGTGTCGGCTGCGACGAAGTTCGACAGTCTTCGGGCCGCCCTCTACGACGGTACTTCACTGGGTTCGGTCTACGGGGAAATGCTGGAGGGAATCCTCAAGAAGGACCCGGATTTCTTTACAGGCGCGGAGATGAGAGCGATCTACGGAGACCAGGTCGATAACCCCGAGTTCGTCTCTAAGGTCCTCCGTGATGGATTGCCTGGTGACACTGATTACGACCTCGTGGAGAAGGTTGTGGCTCGAACTCTGGGAAGCCAGGATAATGATTTCCTGGACGGCTACGAGAACCAGTTGAACCGCTTGAAAGATCCGAATTTCCCTGATGGTGCAAAGTGGTGAATCCAATTTACCGGGTTCTCCGAGGAATGTCGTTGTTGCTTGTCGCGCTGGTATGTGCGAATTGTGGTGGCCCGGGTAATGGCGACACGACATCCGCGACGTCTGGCGCTGATCGTGGTCGCGACCTGCCTCCCGGGTTCGATGTCACCTTCCGATGGACGGCCGACGACCAGTTCGACCCGTTAAGTGCGGAAGGGACATTCGTCCGAGCGTATGTGGAGTCGTTCGTGATTGCGAACAGTGGTCAGTCGATGTCATGGGCCTTTCCCGGGTTCCTTGAAGCCTCCCCGCAAGGCATCGAGAAGGAAGTCCTGGAAGTGTCCAGTGAGGTCGCGACCAACCAATTGATAGGTACGTCTGTATTCAGTGCGCTTAGTCGTAAAAATCGCGGTCAGCTCACCCGAGTGGTGCTGTGCGAATTCGGTTTTAAATCGAGTCTCGACTACACAAGCCATGGAAGCTTCTGGCGTACATATCCGAGATACAGCTGGGCCACGGTCATCGAGTTCACCCGATCGGGCAAGGAGCCGCCCGCCAGGCAACGCGGTGACGCTCGTCGGCCGTCGGACAATGTCTTCGGGGACTGGAAAGTCACGGACTTCGAGTATCTCGCGGTGGGAAAGGAGTACTACCCCGAGATGGAGGGGTGTGACGCAAAACCCCGACCCGCAGGCGTCCCACCCGAAGAAGAGCTTCGCGGGACCGGCCCCACCCCTCGCCCCCCTGAGCCACCCACTCCCGGCTGGCCGGCCAACGGTCTCTGAGACTCCGGAGCGCTTTCGTCCGTACCGGAACCCGCGTCCTACACTTGTCGACCATGTGCACCGCCGGTTCCGCGCCCATGATCGCCCCGTCCATCCTGTCCGCGGACTTCGCGAATCTCGCGGCCGAGGCCGCTGCCGTGGCGCGGCCGGGCGAGACCCGGGCCGACTGGTTGCACGTCGACGTCATGGACGCACACTTCGTGCCGAACCTGACCCTGGGACTACCGATCGTCGAGAGCCTGCTGAAGGCCACCGACATCCCGCTCGACTGCCACCTGATGATCGAGAACCCGGAGCGGTGGGCGCCGCCGTACGCCGAGGCGGGGGCACACAATGTCACGTTCCACGCCGAGGCCACCGAGAACCCGGTCGGCGTCGCCCGTGACATCCGCGCCGCCGGGGCCAAGGCGGGGCTGTCGATCAAGCCGGGTACCGCGCTCGAGCCGTATCTGGAGATCCTGCGCGACTTCGACACCCTGCTGATCATGAGCGTCGAGCCGGGCTTCGGAGGTCAGAAGTTCATCCCGGAGGTTCTCGAAAAGGCCCGCGCCATCCGGAAGTTCATCGATTCCGAGGAGCTGAGGCTTCTCGTCGAGATCGACGGCGGCATCAACGCCGACACGATCGAGGAGGCCGCGGAGGCCGGGATCGACTGCTTCGTCGCCGGTTCGGCCGTCTACGGCGCCGACGATCCCGGACAGGCCGTCGCCGCACTCCGTGAGTCGGCCGCCACCGCACGGGCGCAGAGCCAGGCCTGACCCGATGGACATCGCCGGTGCCATGGAACGCGCGATCAGCGCGTCCCGGGAGGCGATGGGGGTCAGCTCACCGAATCCGCCGGTCGGCGCTGTCATCCTCGCCGCCGACGGCACCCTAGCCGGCATCGGCGCGACCCAACCGCCCGGCGGACCGCACGCGGAGATCATGGCCCTGCGAGCCGCGGGCGACGCCGCGCGCGGCGGCACCGCGGTCGTCACCCTCGAACCGTGCAACCACACCGGCCGGACCGGCCCGTGCGCGCAGGCACTCGTCGAGGCGGGTGTCGCCGAAGTCCACTACGCGGTGAGTGACCCGAACCCGGTCGCCGCCGGCGGCGCCGACACGCTTCGGGCCGCCGGGGTGCGCGTCACCGGGGGAGTCGCGGCCGACGACGTCGAGAACGGCCCGCTCCGCCCGTGGCTCACCCGGCAGCGTCTCGGGCGGCCGCACGTCACCGCGAAGATCGCCGCCGGAGTCGACGGCCGGATCGCCGCGCCCGACGGCACCAGCCAGTGGATCACCGGCCCGCAGGCCCGCGACCACGCGCACTCGCAGCGCGCTCGCATCGACGCCATCGTCGTCGGCACCGGTACCGCGCTGGCCGACAATCCCACTCTCACCGCGCGCACGGCCGACGGCACGTTGCGCACGCACCAGCCCGCCCGCGTCGTCCTCGGTCACCGCGACCTTCCGGCCGACGCCCGTCTCCGGGATCCGGCGGGCGGCCCGCTGATCCGGGTCGAATCCCACGACCCCGCCGACGTGCTCGCCGCACTGCCGGACGCATTGTGGGTGCTGGTCGAGGGCGGACCGCACATCCTGGGGGCCTTCTTCGGGGCCGGACTCGTCGACGAGGTGCACGCCTACGTCGCCCCGCTGGTGCTGGGCGCCGGACGCGGCTCGGTGGAGATCCCGGGCGTGACCACCCTCACCGACGGCCTGCGGTTCCGCACGACGTCGGTGACGCGGCTCGGGGACGACGTCCTCCTGACTCTGTCGCGACCCTCGACCACCTCGCGTGAACGGTGAGCGGCACGACATGCCCGCGGCGCCTTTCGCTCACCGGAATCGCAATGCGACTGACATCTCGGACCGTGCTAGCGTCGATGTCACCAGTTCTCGGGGCGGGGTGAAACTCCCCACCGGCGGTGATGAGGGTGCGGTGGATCCGCATCGTCCAGCCCGCGAGCGCCTGCCACCAGGTAGGGACAGCAGATTCGGTGCGAATCCGAAGCCGACGGTCACAGTCCGGATGCGAGAGAACAGGCGACACGAGGCCGCCCTGTCTGCTCCGAGCGAGCAGGAGGAGTGCGTGTTCACCGGAATCGTGGAAGAACTCGGCGTCATCGCCGACCGCGAGGATCTCTCCGACGCCGCCCGGTTCACCGTTCGCGGGCCCGTGGTCACCGCCGACGCCGGTCACGGCGACTCGATCGCCGTCAACGGCGTGTGTCTGACCGTCGTCGACCTCCGCCCAGGTGAGTTCACCGTCGATGTGATGGGCGAGACGCTGCGCCGGAGTTCGCTGTCCGACCTGGGTGCCGGGAGCACCGTCAATCTCGAGCGCGCCATGCCCGCGAGTGGTCGTTTCGGCGGCCACATCGTGCAGGGACACGTCGACGGCACCGGGACGATCGCCGCGGTCAACCCGTCGGAGAACTGGACGGTCGTACGGATCGCGGTTCCCGCGAAGCTCACGCGCTACCTCGTCGAGAAGGGATCGATCACCGTCGACGGGGTGTCGCTCACCGTGTCGGCCGTCGGCGGGGCCGGCGACGACTCCTGGTTCGAGATCTCCCTGATCCCGACGACACTCAACGAGACCAACCTCGGCGCCGCCCGACCCGGCACCGTGGTCAACCTCGAGGTCGATGTCATCGCCAAGTACGTCGAGCGCCTCCACCTGGGTTCGGACACGACTGGTACTCCTGATGTTGCGGGGGCGAAATGAGCACAACGAGTGAGGTTCTGATGAGCGAGTCGTCGCGAGACGGTGAAGACGTGACCGCAGCCGAGGGCACCGGAGTCGCGTTCGACACGATCGAACGCGCCATCGCCGACATCGCGGCGGGCAAGGCCGTCGTCGTGGTCGACGACGAGGACCGCGAGAACGAGGGCGACCTGATCTTCGCGGCGGAGAAGGCGACCCCCGAACTGGTGGCGTTCATGGTGCGCTACACCTCCGGATACCTGTGTGTCCCGCTCGACGGCGACGCGTGCGACCGGCTCGGTCTGCCCCCGATGTACTCGATGAACCAGGACAAACACGGCACGGCCTACACCGTGACCGTCGACGCCCGCGAAGGCATCGGCACCGGTATCAGTGCCGCCGACCGTGCGACGACGATGCGCCTGCTGGCCGATCCCGACGCCGCGGCGGCCGACTTCACCCGACCCGGCCACGTGGTTCCGCTGCGTGCGAAGGAAGGCGGCGTACTTCGCCGCCCGGGTCACACCGAAGCCGCGGTCGACCTCGCCCGCCTGGCCGACCTCTCGCCGGCCGGGGTGATCTGCGAGATCGTGAGCCAGAAGGACGTCGGCTCGATGGCGCAGACCGACGAACTGCGGGTGTTCGCCGACGAACACGACCTCGCCCTGATCTCGATCGCCGACCTGATCGCCTGGCGCCGCCGCCACGAGAAGCACGTGGTCCGCGTCGCCGACGCCCGGATCCCCACCCGCCACGGCGATTTCCGCGCTGTCGGGTACTCCAGCGTCTACGACGACGTCGAGCATGTCGCGCTCGTCAAGGGTGACATCACCGGCGAAGCCGACGGTCACGATGTTCTCGTGCGCGTGCATTCGGAGTGCTTGACCGGCGACGTGTTCGGTTCACTCCGCTGCGATTGCGGGCCCCAGCTCGACGCGGCGATGGAGATGGTGGCCGACGAGGGCCGGGGCATCATCCTGTACATGCGCGGTCACGAGGGCCGTGGCATCGGGTTGTTGCACAAGCTGCAGGCCTATCAGCTGCAGGATGCGGGGTCCGACACCGTCGACGCCAACCTCGAGCTCGGCCTGCCCGCCGACTCGCGGGACTACGGACTCGGCGCACAGATCCTGGTCGACCTCGGGGTGCGGTCCATGCGCCTGCTGACCAACAATCCGGCGAAGCGCGTCGGCCTCGACGGGTACGGTCTGCACATCGTCGACCGGGTCCCGATGCCGGTGCGCGCCAACGCCGAGAACCTGCGCTACCTGCGTACCAAGCGCGATCGGATGGGCCACGACCTCGTCGGGCTCGACGATCACGCCCAGCCCACCGACGGCGCGTCCGAAGGAGCACCCGCATGAGCGGCCACGGAGAGCCGACCCTCGAACTCGCCGATGCCGGCACGCTGCGTCTGGCCATCGTGTCGTCGCAATGGCATGAGACCGTCTGCGGTGCACTCCTCGACGGTGCCATCCGGGCCGCACGCGACAACGGCGTGACCGAACCGACGATCGTGCAGGTCGCCGGCGCGATCGAGCTGCCCGTCATCGTGCAGGCGCTGGCCCGCACCCACGACGCGGTGGTGGCGCTTGGCGTCGTGATCAAGGGTGAGACACCGCATTTCGAGTACGTGTGCGACGCGGTGACCGCCGGACTCACGCGGGTGTCCCTCGACGAGTCGACACCGGTGGGCAACGGGGTGCTCACCGTGCTCACCGAGGACCAGGCGATCGCCCGTGCCGGGCTCCCGGGTTCGACGGAGGACAAGGGCGCACAGGCCACCGTCGCCGCGCTGGCGTCGGCGCTGACCCTGCGCGCGCTGCAGCGCGGCGAGACCCTCCCGGTGGCGGTCGGAGGAGCGTCGGCGTGAGTTCTGCGGACTCCCACCCGGCCGGCACCGACGCGGCCGGGTGGGACCTGGTGTACCGGCCCCGCAACCTGCCGCGATGGGCGATCGTGACAGCCGCGGTGGTGCTCGCGATCCACATCACGTTCGGCCTGCTGTTGACCATCGACGACGTCGGCGTCCGCAATCTGGGCGGCTCCGACCAGGTCGCGATCATCCTCATCGGCGTCCTGATCTCGGCGGCCATCCTGCTGTTCACCCGCCCGCGCCTGCGTGTCGGCGCCGCCGGGGTCGAGGTCCGCAACCTGGTCTCGGTGCGACTCTTCGAGTGGGACCGTGTTCTCGGTCTCACCTACCCGGAGAAGGGTTTCGGGGCGTGGCTGTTGTTCCCGGCCGACGAACACATCACCGTCCTGGCTGTTCAGGCCGGCGACGGCCAGCGCGCCATCGACGCGATGGGCCGGTTCCGCGAGCTGGAGGAGCGCTACCGCGGGACTGTCCGGCCCGGCCACTAGCCTGGAACACGTGGCCGACCCGACTACCTACCGCCCCGCGCCGGGGTCCATCCCGACCGATCCCGGGGTGTACAAATTCCGCGACGAGCATCGTCGCGTCATCTACGTGGGCAAGGCCAAGAATCTCCGGTCGAGGCTGACGTCGTACTTCGCCGACATCACCTCCCTGCATCCGCGCACCCGCCAGATGGTGACCACCGCCGCGTCGGTCGAATGGACCGTCGTCGGCACCGAGGTGGAGGCGCTGCAGCTCGAATACAACTGGATCAAGGAGTTCGACCCGCGCTTCAACGTCCGCTATCGCGACGACAAGAGCTACCCGATGCTCGCGGTCACGCTCAACGAGGAGTATCCCCGGCTGTTCGTCTACCGGGGCCCGCGCCGGCGCGGCGTGCGCTACTTCGGCCCGTACGCGCACGCCTGGGCGATCCGCGAGACGGTCGACCTGCTCACCCGGGTCTTCCCGGCCCGGACCTGCTCGGCCGGTGTGTTCAAACGGCATCGCCAGATCGACCGGCCGTGCCTGCTCGGTTACATCGACAAGTGTTCGGCCCCCTGTGTGGGGCGGGTGGACGCCGAGGAGCACCGGGAGATCGTCGAGGACTTCTGCGACTTCCTCGCCGGCCGCACCGACCTGATGATCCGCAGGATGGAACGGGACATGACCGTCGCCGCCGAGGAACTCGATTTCGAGCGCGCCGCACGGCTGCGCGATGACATCGGCGCGATGCGACGCGCGATGGAGAAGCAGGCGGTCGTGCTCGGCGACGGCACCACCGCCGACGTGATCGCCCTCGCCGGCGACCAGCTCGAGGTGTCGGTCCAGGTCTTCCACGTCCGCGACGGGCGGGTACGCGGTCAGCGCGGATGGGTCGTCGAGCGCAGCGACAACGGAACCGACGGCGATGTGGTGGGGGAGTTCGTCACCCAGTTCTACGGCGCCCAGGTCGATTTCGACGCCACGGTCGACGTCGGGACCGACCGGGCACACGGGGAGTCCATACCGCGCGAGGTGCTGGTCCCGGAGTTGCCCTCCGACGCCGAGGAACTCGAGGAGTGGCTGTCCGGTCTCCGGGGAAGCCGCGTGCGGCTGCGGGTTCCCCAGCGCGGCGACAAGAAGGCGTTGTTCGAGACCGTCGCCCGTAACGCGTCCGAAGCCCTTGCGCAGCACAAGCTCCGGCGCGCCGGCGACCTCACGACCCGTTCGGCGGCCCTCACCGAGCTGCAGGAGTCGCTGCTGCTCGATCAGGCACCGCTGCGCATCGAATGCGTGGACATCTCGCATGTCCAGGGCACCGACGTGGTCGCCTCGCTCGTCGTCTTCGAAGACGGCCTGCCGCGCAAGTCCGACTACCGGCACTACTCGATCCGCCATGCCGCCGGCGAGGGTCACTCCGATGACGTCGCGTCCATCGCCGAGGTCACGCGACGGCGGTTCCTGCGGCACCGTACCGACCGTGACGCACCGCCACCGGTGTCCGGGGAGATCAGCGCCGCCGCCGACACGCCGGCACAGCCGCGGAAGTTCGCCTACCCGCCGAACCTGTTCGTCGTCGACGGTGGTGCGCCGCAGGTCCACGCCGCGGCCGCGGTACTCGACGAGCTCGGCATCACCGACGTCTCGGTGATCGGGCTGGCCAAACGCCTCGAGGAGGTGTGGGTCCCCGGCGACGACGACCCGATGATCCTGCCGCGCAACAGCCAGGCCCTGTTCCTGCTGCAGCGAGTGCGTGACGAAGCCCATCGCTTCGCCATCACGTTCCACCGCAGCAAGCGCAGCAAGCGCATGACCGAGTCGGTGCTCGACGGCGTTCCCGGTCTGGGCCGAACCCGCCGCACCGCGCTGGTGACCCACTTCGGCTCGGTCGCACGCCTGCGTGAGGCATCCTTGGACGAGATATCCCAGGTACACGGAATCGGCCTCACCACGGCGCGCGCGGTCAAGTCCGCGCTCTCCGACGAGGCGCCGGTGCCGGAGCAGACCCCGACCCCGGCCCCGGCGGAGGCCGAGAAGGAGATGACGGTGGCAACCGGTGACGCGGGACGAGGTGTCGATGAGTGACCACACCGAAGCGGAGAGCACGGTGACCGCGGAGCAGACCGGGACCGACTTCACCGTGCTGTTCGTGACGGGGATGTCCGGCGCGGGACGATCCACCGCGGCGAACGTGCTCGAGGACGACGGCTGGTACGTCGCCGACAACGTGCCGCCCTCACTGATCTCGACGATGGTCGGGATGGTGCGGGAGGACGATCCCTCGATCACGCGGCTCGCCATGGTGCTGCGCGCCTCCGACGACAACCTCGCCCACCAACTCGAGCAACTGCGGGACCGTCTCGAACAGTCCGGGATCCGCACCCGACTGCTGTATCTCGATGCCAGCGATCAGGTGCTGGTGCGCCGGTTCGAACAGGTTCGCCGCCGTCACCCGTTGCAGGGCAAGGAGACCCTCGTCGAGGGGATCGCCCGCGAGCGCGCGATCCTGGCCCCGATCAAGAACGTCGCCGACCTGGTGGTGGAGACCTCGGCGCTGACCGCGGCGAAGCTGCGCGCGATCGTCGAAGGCGTCGCGCCCGGCGACACCGAGCCCCGCCTGTCGATCGTGGTGCAGTCGTTCGGCTTCAAATACGGGCTGCCCATCGACTCCGATCTCGTCGCCGATGTCCGGTTCCTGCCCAACCCGCACTGGATCGACGAGCTGCGCGACCACAACGGCCGGGAGGCGCCGGTTCGCGACTACGTGCTCGGTCAGCCGGACGCCAACGGGTTCCTCGACCTCTACACCGGACTGGTCTCGATCGTCGGTCGCGGATATCTGCGAGAAGGCAAGCGCTACATGACGATCAGCGTCGGATGCACCGGTGGCAAGCACCGCAGTGTGGCCATCGCCGAGGAGTTGTCGGCTCGTCTGCGCCGCGCCGTCGACGACGCCGGGCTCGCGTCCTACGACGTACGGGTCATGCACCGCGACCTGGGGCGCGAATGAGTTCCGCCGAGCCGCGGATCGTCGCCCTCGGCGGCGGACACGGCCTCTACGCGACGCTGACCGCGATGCGCTACCTCAGTGCCGACATCACCGCGGTGGTCACCGTCGCCGACGACGGGGGATCGTCGGGGCGACTGCGTGCCGAACTCGGACTCATCCCACCCGGTGACCTGCGAATGGCGCTCGCCGCGTTGATGAGTACCCCCGAGGGGCTCGAGGATGGACAGCCCGCCGATCCGGTCGTCCGCCGCCGCCACGAACTGTGGGCCGAGGTCCTCCAGCACCGATTCGGCGGCCGCGGGGCCCTGGCCGGACATCCCATCGGCAACCTGCTCCTCGCCGGACTCACCGAGGTGCTCGGCGACACGGTCGGGGCGCTCGCGGAGTTGCGGGCGATCTTCGGCATCACGGGACACGTGCTGCCCATGTCGACCGTGCCGCTCGACATCGAGGCCGACGTCTCGGGACTCGAGGCCGATCCGCGCATCAGCCGTGAGATCCGCGGGCAGGTCGCGGTCGCCACCACCCCCGGCAAGGTGCGTCGTGTACGGCTGCTGCCGGACGATCCGCCGGCCTGCGAATCGGCCCTCGCGGCAATCGAATCGGCCGATCTGGTGATGTTGGGGCCGGGCTCGTGGTTCTCGAGCGTGATCCCGCACGTCCTGGTGCCCGAGCAGCTGAAGGCCTTGCAGCGCAGCCGTGCTCGCAAGGTGCTGGTGGTCAACCTGGCTCCCGAGCCGGGGGAGACCCCGGGGTTCTCGGTCGAGCGACACCTCCACGTGCTGCACGCCCACGCGAACACGTTCCGCGTCGACCACGTCCTCGTGGATGCGTCGTCGGTCCCGGCCGGGCGTGAACGTGATCACCTCGAGCGTGCGGCCGGATTGTTCGGTGCGGAGCTGAATGTCGGGGACGTCGCGGTGCCCGGCCGTCAGGTCCATGACCCGGCGAAAGTCGCCGCCGTGGTGAACGAACTGTGCGAAGGTGAATTGACCCGTTACTCTGGCCGAGCGGACGCCTGACCCGGGCGATGTTCCGCGACTTTCTCGAGGGACGTGTGGTCTGTTGACAGGAGGACAGGTACCGGTGGCGATGACGGCGGCGGTGAAGGACGAACTCAGTCGCCTGTCGGTGACTCAGGTGAGTTGTCGGAGAGCCGAGGTGTCGGCGTTGCTGCGTTTCGCCGGCGGCCTGCACATCGTCGCGGGTCGCGTGGTGGTCGAGGCCGAGGTCGACATGGGCAACGTGGCGCGTCGCTTGCGCCGCGAGATCCACGACCTCTACGGCTATGCCTCGGATGTCCACGTCCTGCGCGGCGGCGGACTGCGGAAATCGGCGCGCTACATCGTGCGGATCACCAAGGACGGCGAAGGCCTGGCACGGCAGACCGGATTGCTCGACCTGCGCGGCCGGCCGGTGCGCGGACTGCCCGCACAGGTCGTCGGCGGCAGCGTCGCCGACGCCGAGGCCGCCTGGCGCGGAGCGTTTCTCGCGCACGGCTCGCTCACCGAACCCGGTCGGTCGTCGGCTCTGGAGGTCAGCTGCCCCGGACCGGAGGCGGCACTCGCCCTGGTCGGCGCGGCACGGAGGCTCGGTGTCACGGCCAAGGCGCGCGAGGTCCGCGGCGCCGACCGGGTCGTCATCCGCGACGGCGAGGCCATCGGCGCGTTGCTGACCCGCATGGGTGCCCACGACACGAGGCTCGTCTGGGAAGAACGCCGTATGCGGCGGGAGGTCCGCGCCACCGCGAACCGCCTCGCCAACTTCGACGACGCGAACCTGCGTCGATCGGCGCGCGCGGCCGTCGCGGCCGCGGCCCGGGTGGAACGCGCGCTGGACATCCTCGGCGACGAGGTGCCCGACCATCTCATCGCGGCTGGGCAGCTTCGCATCACGCACCGGCAGGCGTCTCTCGAGGAGCTCGGTCAGCTCGCCGACCCGCCGATGACCAAGGACGCCGTCGCCGGACGAATCCGCCGGCTGCTGTCGATGGCCGACAAGAAGGCCCGCCAGGACGGGATCCCCGACACCGAGTCCGCGGTCACCTCCGAGCTGCTCGACGAGGCCTGAGACCCGCGCCGGAGCACCACCGGCGTGCGTGACCCGGACCTGCGGTGTGCCGAGCGCAGGGTCGCCTACTAGGCTGGTGGCGACGTGCGCGGAGGCGTGACCACTCAGGTGTGCTCTCGCTGACCGCGCACGCGCGGCCAGACAGGGCTTGACCACCAGGCCCGACCATGAATACCGCTAAGGAGCACAACTGTGACTGTTCGGGTAGGCGTCAACGGATTCGGCCGGATCGGCCGCAACTTCTTCCGCGCCGTCGAAGCGCAAAAAGCTTTGGGCACCACCGACATCGAGATCGTCGCGGTCAACGACCTGACCGACAACGCGACCCTCGCGCACCTGCTGAAGTTCGACTCCATCCTCGGTCGCCTCTCCGACGACGTCTCCCTCGAGGGCGACGACACCATCGTCGTCGGCGAGCAGAAGATCAAGGCCCTCGAGGTCAAGGAAGGCCCGGCCGCGATCCCGTGGGGCGACCTGGGCGTCGACGTTGTCGTCGAGTCGACCGGTATCTTCACCGCGCGCGCCAAGGCGCAGGGACACCTCGATGCCGGCGCCAAGAAGGTCATCATCTCCGCCCCGGCGTCGGATGAGGACATCACGATCGTGATGGGCGTCAACGACGACAAGTACGACGGCAGCCAGAACATCATCTCCAACGCCTCGTGCACCACCAACTGCCTCGGCCCGCTGGCGAAGGTCCTCAACGACGAGTTCGGCATCGTCAAGGGCCTCATGACTACGATCCACGCCTACACCCAGGACCAGAACCTGCAGGACGGCCCGCACAAGGACCTGCGTCGCGCGCGCGCCGCGGCCATCAACATCGTGCCGACCTCGACCGGTGCCGCCAAGGCCATCGGCCTGGTCCTCCCGGAACTGAAGGGCAAGCTCGACGGCTACGCGCTGCGTGTCCCGATCCCCACCGGTTCGGTCACCGACCTCACCGCACAGCTGTCGAAGACCGCCACCGCCGACGAGATCAACGCGGCGCTCAAGGCAGCTGCCGACGGTCCGCTCAAGGGCATCCTCAAGTACTACGACGCGCCGATCGTCTCGTCCGACATCGTCACCGACCCGCACAGCTCGCTGTTCGACGCCGGCCTGACCAAGGTGATCGACGACCAGGCCAAGGTCGTTTCCTGGTACGACAACGAGTGGGGCTACTCCAACCGACTCGTCGACCTCATCGGTCTCGTCGGCAAGTCGCTCTGATCCACCCCCAACGACTTTAGGAGTCAACGCCTCATGGGTGTTCCCACTCTGAAAGACCTTCTGGAGGAAGGTGTTTCGGGCAGGGGTGTGCTGGTCCGGTCGGATTTCAACGTCCCGCTCGACGGGTCGACGATCACCGATCCGGGTCGCATCCTCGCGTCCCTGCCGACGCTCAACGCGCTCATCGACGCCGGTGCGAAGGTGATCATCACCGCGCACCTGGGTCGTCCGAAGGGCGAGCCGGACCCGGAGTTCTCGCTGGCCCCGGTCGCCGCCCGGCTCGGCGAGGAACTCGGCCGCAACGTGCAGCTCGCCGGTGACGTCGTCGGAACCGACGCGCTGGCACGCGCGGAAGGGCTCACCGACGGCGACGTCCTGCTGCTGGAGAACATCCGCTTCGATCCGCGGGAGACCTCCAAGGACGAAGCCGAACGCGAGGCGCTCGCCAAGGCGCTCGTCGAGCTCGTCGGCGACGACGGCGCGTTCGTCTCCGACGGTTTCGGAGTGGTGCACCGCAAGCAGGCCTCGGTCTACGACGTCGCCAAGCTGCTCCCGCACTACGCGGGTGAGCTCGTCGCCGCCGAGGTCGAGGTGCTGTCGAAGCTCACCGACGAGGTCACGCGTCCCTACGCCGTCGTCCTCGGCGGCTCGAAGGTCTCGGACAAGCTCGGCGTCATCGAGGCCTTGGCACCCAAGGTCGACACCCTGGTCATCGGCGGCGGGATGGCGTTCACGTTCCTTGCCGCGCAGGGGTATTCGGTCGGCACCTCGCTCCTGCAGGAAGACCAGATCGATGTCTGCAAGAGCCTGCTCGAGCGGTTCGGCGACGTCATCCACCTGCCCGTCGACGTCGTGGTGGCCGACAAGTTCGCCGCCGACGCCGAGTCGGACACGGTGGCCTCCGACGCGATTCCGGACGGCTGGATGGGACTCGACATCGGGCCGGAGTCGGTGAAGCGGTTCGCCGCGGTGCTGTCCGGCGCCAAGACCATCTTCTGGAACGGTCCGTCGGGGGTGTTCGAGTTCGAGAAGTTCTCGTCGGGCACCCGCGGTGTCGCCGAGGCCATCGCCGGCGCGACCGGGAACGGCGCGTTCACCGTGGTCGGTGGCGGCGACTCGGCCGCCGCGGTGCGCACGCTCGGCCTGCCCGACTCCGACTTCTCGCACATCTCCACCGGAGGTGGCGCGTCGCTGGAGTACCTCGAGGGCAAGGAACTGCCCGGTCTCAAGGTCCTGGAGAGCTGAACCATGGCACAGCGTAAGCCGCTCATCGCGGGCAACTGGAAGATGAACCTGAACCATCTCGAGGCGATCGCGCTGGTGCAGAAGATCGCGTTCGCGCTGCCGGCGAAGTACTTCGACAAGGTCGACGTCACGGTGATCCCGCCGTTCACCGACATCCGCAGCGTGCAGACCGTCGTCGACGGGGACAAGCTGCTGCTCACCTACGGTGCGCAGGATCTGTCCGCACACGACTCGGGTGCCTATACGGGCGAGATCAGCGGCGCGTTCCTCGCGAAGCTCGGCTGCACGTTCGTGGTCGTCGGGCACTCCGAGCGGCGCACGCTGCACGGTGAGACCGACGAGGTCGTGCTCGCGAAGACCAAGGCCGCCCTCAAGCACGAGCTCACGCCGATCGTGTGCATCGGCGAGGGTCTCGACGTCCGCGAGGCCGGCGAGCACGTGGCGTACAACGTCGCGCAGCTCAAGGGCTCGCTCGCCGGTCTGTCCGCCGCCGAGATCGCCAAGACCGTCATCGCCTACGAGCCGGTCTGGGCGATCGGCACCGGCCGGGTGGCCGGCGCGGACGACGCCCAAGAGGTGTGCAAGGCCATCCGCGATGCCCTGGTGGACATCGCCGACGCCGACACCGCGGCATCGGTGCGGATCCTCTACGGCGGATCGGTCAACGCCAAGAATGTCGGCGACCTGGTCGGACGACCGGACGTCGACGGCGCGCTGGTGGGCGGGGCCTCGCTGAAGTCCGACGAGTTCGCGACGCTGTCGGCGATCGCCGCGGGTGGCCCCTTGCCCTGACGGGTCATACCCACGCGTACACTGTGGCAGGTTGGCCTCGAGTCGATGCGATTCACGTCGTCTCGATCGGGGGCCGGCCTGCCACAGCTGTATGTAAAGGCTTTACGGAAGGGCGTTTCGACTCGTGACTGTGCAAGGTGCACTCGACATCGGATTGATCGTGACCAGCGTGTTGCTGATCGTGCTCATCCTGCTGCACCGCGGCAAGGGTGGCGGTCTGTCGTCGCTGTTCGGCGGCGGTGTCCAGTCCAGCCTGTCGGGCTCGAGCGTCGTCGAACGCAACCTCGACCGGCTGACCATCTTCGTCGGCCTGATCTGGGTGATCTTCATCGTCGGCGTCGGCGTCGACATCAAACTGTCCGGATAGCATCTCGGGATGCCGCTCCCGGGTGATGCCGGGATACTTGTCGGCATGAGTGAAACCGTCCCCACACGGGGAGTCCCGGACTGGCGCCCGTCCATCTCGATCGTCGACCACATCGTCGTCGACGACGAGGGCCGTGCGCTCACCGAACCTTTGCGCGAGGACATCCGCCTGCTCGGCGGAATCCTCGGTGACGTCGTCCGAGAGCACTCCGGCGCCGACGTGTTCGATCTCGTCGAAGCCGCCCGCGTTGCCGCGTTCCGCGTGCGCCGCAACGAGATCGACCGGAACGAACTCGCGGACATGTTCGTCGATCTGGACATCTCCACCGCCGTCCCGGTCATTCGGGCCTTCAGCCATTTCGCCCTGATGGCCAATCTGGCCGAGGACATCCACCGCGAGCGGCGTCGGGCCATCCACGTCCGGGCCGGAGACCCGCCGCAGGACAGCAGTCTCGCCGCCACCTACCGCAAACTCGCCGCCGCGGGCCTGGGCGACGAGGAGGTCGGCCGGACCCTCGCCGACGCCGCGGTGGTCCCGGTCATCACCGCGCACCCCACCGAGACCCGCCGCCGCACCGTCTTCGAGGCCCAGAACCGCATCACCGAGCTCATGCGGTTCCGCGGCCGCACCGAGCTGACACCGGACGAGGACGCAGAGGTCACCGAGGCCATCCGACGTCAGATCCTGACGCTGTGGCAGACCGCTCTCATCCGACTCGAACGCCTCACCATCCAGGACGAGATCCGTTCCGGGCTGCGGTATTACGATGCGTCGTTCTTCGAGGTCGTGCCGGCCATCAACACCGCGGTGCGTGCCGCGCTGCGCGCGACGTACCCCGATGCGGGACTCGCCGACGAGCCGATGATCCAGATGGGGTCGTGGATCGGCGGCGACCGCGACGGCAACCCGTTCGTGAATTCCGAGGTCGTGACCCTGGCCACGACCCTCGCCGCGCAGACCGCCGTCGGACATCATCTGTCCGAGCTCGAGAGCCTGGCTCAGGAACTGAGCATGTCGGCGCGACTGATCGATGCCAGCGACACCCTGTTCGACCTCGCCGGCGCGTCGGCCGATGATCCGGGCGCCGACGAACCCTTCCGGCTCGCCCTGCGCGCCATCCGCTCCCGTCTGCTGGCGACCGCTCGGGACATGTTCGACGACGACTTCCTCACCTCGAGCGAGGAGTCCCTGATCGACGGCAGGCAACCGTACGGCCATGCGGCCGAGCTTCTCGCCGATCTCGACGTGATCGACGGTGCGCTCCGCGCCAACAACGACGACTCGATCGCCGACGATCGGCTGCTCGCCTTGCGGGAAGCGGTGCGCACGTTCGGTTTCCACCTGTCCGGACTGGACATGCGGCAGAACTCCGACATGCATGAGGAAGTTGTCGCCGAACTCCTGGCGTGGGCGGGGGTGCATCCGGATTACGCGTCGCTCGAGGAGTCCGAGCGGGTGAGGATCCTGTCGGCCGAGCTGAGTGCGCGTCGTCCGCTGACCAGCCCCGACGCCGAACTCAGCGAACTCGCGACCAAGGAACTCGGGATCGTCCGGGCAGCCGCCAGGGCTGTGGCCACCTTCGGACCGGCAGCCGTACCGAACTACATCATCAGCATGTGCACCTCGGTGAGTGACATGCTCGAGGCACTGATCCTGCTCAAAGAGGCCGGACTCTACGACCCGGATGGCGGTACGCCTCGCTGTACGGTCCGGGTGGTTCCGCTGTTCGAGACCATCGAGGATCTCCAGCAGGGTGCACAAACGCTGCTCGCAGTCCTCGACGTCCCGTTCTACCGCGCGATGGTCCAGTCCCAGAACGGGATTCAGGAGATCATGCTCGGCTACTCCGATTCCAACAAGGACGGCGGCTACATGGCCGCGAACTGGGCACTCTATCGAGCCGAGCTCGACCTGGTCGACGCGGCGGCGCGGTCGGGGATCCGGCTGCGCCTGTTCCACGGACGCGGCGGCACCGTCGGACGTGGCGGCGGTCCCAGCTACGACGCCATCCTGGCCCAGCCTCCGGGCGCGGTCCAGGGTTCGCTGCGCATCACCGAGCAGGGCGAGATCATCGCCGCGAAGTACGCCGAACCGGTCACGGCTCGTCGCAATCTCGAGACGCTGCTCGCCGCGACCATCGAGTCCTCACTCCTGGACGTGGAGGGTCTCGGTGACGAATCCGATTCCGCCTACGAGATCATGGACGACATCGCAGCAAAGGCCAGAGCCGCCTACAGCCGCCTGGTCCACGAGACACCGGGGTTCGTCGAGTACTTCACCACCTCGACACCGCTGTCGGAGATCGGGGCCCTCAACATCGGCAGCCGCCCCGCGTCGCGCAAGCAGACCGAGAAGATCTCCGACCTCCGTGCGATCCCATGGGTGCTCTCGTGGACCCAGTCACGGGTGATGCTGCCCGGCTGGTACGGCACGGGGTCGGCGTTCGAGGAGTGGGTCGGTGACGACCCGGACCGCCTCGAGACACTGCGCCGGTACTACGCGAAGTGGCCGTTCTTCCGCACCGTCATGTCGAACATGGCCCAGGTGCTGGCGAAATCCGACATGGGGCTGGCTCACCGGTACGCGCAGCTCGTTCCCGACGAGGAGTTGCGCGACAGGGTGTTCGGCATGATCGTCGACGAACACGAACGGACCATCGCGATGTGCGCGAAGATCACCGGCACCGACGACCTGCTCCACGACAACGCCGCACTCAAGCGGTCGGTCTACAACCGGTTCCCGTACCTCGAACCGCTGAACCTGCTACAGGTCGAGCTTCTCCGCCGTTTCCGGGCCGGGGAGGACACCCCCATCGTGCGACGCGGGATCCAGCTCACCATGAACGGTCTCGCTACCGCGCTGCGCAATTCGGGCTGATCACAAGGCAGATGGGGCCAGTCGGCCGATCACTTGAGGTCGGCGGCGGCCGCGTCATCGAGGAACCAGATCGTCTCCTCGGTGCCGCGGGCGCCGGCGGCGGGCCAGTCGGCCGGATCCGCGCCGCGGTGGGCGGCACCGACCGCCTCGGACTTGTCGGCCCCGGCGACCAGGAACCACACCTGTCGCGAGCGGTTCACCACGGGCAGGGTCAGCGTGATCCGGCGCGGTGGTGGTTTCGGCGAATCCTCGACGGCGACAACCGACTTGGTGGTCTCCGCAGTTGCCGCGGTGTGCGGGAACAGGGAATTGACGTGCCCCTCACCACCCATGCCGAGCAGGTGGAGATCGAAGTCCGGGGCCACACCGTCACTCGACCGGCCGGCGAGGATCGCGGCATAATCGGCTGCCGCCGCCTCGATGTCGTCACCGAGCGGACCGTCCGACGGCGCCATCGGGAACACCCGCGACGGGTCGACGGGAACCTTGTCGAGCAGCGCCTCACGTGCCTGACCGGAGTTGCGCTCCGGGTCGTCGGCGGGGACGAATCGGTCGTCGCCCCAGTAGATGTCGACCTTCGACCAGTCGATGGTGCCACTGTCCGCCGCGAGCGCCGAGAGGAGTCCGATCCCGTTGCTGCCGCCCGTCAGCACCACGCTGGCGACACCGCGTTCGGCCTGGGCGCGGGTGACGAGGTCCACGAAACGGGTGGCTGCGGTCTCGACCAGTTCCTGCTTGGAGTCGAAGACAAGGGTCTCGGTGGTCATCGGGCGGCAACTCCTTCGGCGTCGTCTGCGAACTCGACCTCGGGCACTCCCTTGAGTGCTTCGACGTACACCTCGTCGGTGTCGAGTCGTCGTAACTCCTCGGCGATACAGGCGGGCAGTTCGCGCCGGCCCATCGCGACGCGCCCGTCGGGTTTACCCGGCATCGAGAGCACCGCGTTGTTCTCTTCGTCCACGGCGAGGATGGTCGGGCCGTCGTCGCGGAACAGGCGGATCTCGAAACTCCCACGCCGCCGCCGGGTCGGCACGCGCAGGGTGGATCGTAGCCACCCGGCGAGCAGATCGACCGATGGCGAGTTCTGCGCTCCCGTCACCTGGACCTCGGTGACCGGGGTGTGCGGCGGACGATCGAATGCGGAGGCGAGGATCGCGCGCCAGTGCGTGACGTGGGTCCAGGCGAGGTCGGTGTCGCCGGGGGAGTAGGTCTCGAGGCGCTGCGCGAGCACGGCGAGCGAGTCGTCGGCCTTGCTCGCGTCGACGATGCGCCGATGTCCGAGCCTGCCGAGTGGATCGTCGGCGGGACGCACCGGGCCCTTGCCCGGCCACCAGGTGACGACCGGGGTGTCGGGCAGGAGGAACGGAGTCACGACACTGTGGGGATGGTCGGCCAGTTCGCCCTGCAGCGACAGCACCACCACCTCCGAGGCGCCGGCGTCGCCGCCCACGCGGATCTGCGCGTCGAGCCGTGAGTCACCCTCGCGCACACCCCGATACACGACGATGACGCGGCTGGGATGCTCGCGACTGGCGCCGACCGCCGCCTCGATGGCGCCTTCCATCGGTTCGCCCAGTTCGACGCACACGACGAGCGTGAGGACGCGTCCGAGACTGAGCGCACCACCCGCGGCACGCACCTCGATGATCTTCTTCGCGACCTTTCCGGTCGACGTGTCGGGCAGTTCGACGATCATCGGGTGGCCTCCTGAACGGAACGGTCGGTGAGGACGTGCGGGCTTCTCGTCACGGCCGGCGCCACGCGCGACCGGTGCGGGCCATCATCTCCTCGGCCGACGGCGGACCCCACGTGCCGGACTCGTAGGTGTCGGGGGACCCCGACGCGGCCCAGTGTTCGAGCACCGGATCGAGGATGCGCCACGACAACTCGACTTCCTCGTTGACGGGGAACAGCGAGGGTTCACCCAGCAGGACGTCGAGGATCAACCGCTCGTAGGCCTCCGGCGAGGCCTCGGTGAAGGCGGTGCCGTAGCTGAAGTCCATGTTGACGTCCCGGACCTCCATGCTCGACCCGGGGACCTTCGAGCCGAAGCGCAGGGTGATGCCCTCGTCCGGCTGGACCCGGATGACGAGCGCGTTCTGGCTGAGCTCCTCGGTCATCGTCTGATCGAAGGGCAGGTGTGGTGCGCGTTTGAACACGAGCGCGATCTCGGTGACCCGTCGGCCCAGACGCTTACCGGTACGGAGGTAGAACGGCACACCGGCCCAGCGTCGGGAGTCGACCTCGAGTGCGATCGCGGCGAAGGTCTCCGTCGTCGAGTCCTTCGCGAAGCCGTCTTCCTCTTTGAGGCCCGGGACCTTCTCGCTGCCCTGCCAACCGGGTCCGTACTGACCGCGGGCGGTGTTCTCGTCGATCGGCAGGACGTTGCGGGTCGCGGCCAGGACCTTGATCTTCTCGGCCTGTAATTGCTTGGGCTCGAAGGAGATCGGCTCCTCCATCGCGACCAGGGCCATGAGCTGCATGAGGTGGTTCTGGATGACGTCGCGCGCCGCGCCGATGCCGTCGTAGTAACCCGCCCGACCGCCGAGACCGATGTCCTCGGCCATGGTGATCTGGACGTGGTCGACGTAATGCGAACTCCAGAGCGGGTCGAAGAGCTGATTGGCGAACCGCAGGGCCAGGATGTTCTGGACGGTCTCCTTGCCGAGGTAGTGATCGATGCGGAACACCGACGACTCCGGGAAGACGTTGTTGACGATCGCGTTCAGCTCGCGGGCGGACTCGAGGTCGTGACCGAACGGCTTCTCGATCACCACCCGGCGCCAGCTGTCGCCCGTCGGGGCGGCGAGTCCGCTGCGTTCGAGCTGCTCGCAGACCGTGGGGAACGCCTTCGGTGGGATCGACAGGTAGAAGGCGTGATTGCCGTCGGTCCCGCGTTCGACGTCGAGTGATTTGAGGGTGTCGCGCAGCCGGTCGAAGGCGGCGTCGTCGTCGAAGGCGCCCTGCACGAAGCGGAATCCCTCGGCGAGGCGTTCCCACACCTCTTCGCGGAATCCGGTCCGTGCGTGCTCGCGGACGGCGTCGTGGACGATGGCGCCGAAGTCCTCGTCGGTCCAGTCGCGACGGGCGAACCCGACGAGAGCGAACGAGGGTGGCAGGAGGCCGCGGTTGGCCAGGTCGTAGACCGCCGGCATCAATTTCTTGCGTGCCAGGTCACCGGTCACCCCGAAGATGACCAGGCTGCATGGTCCCGCGATGCGTGGCAGCCGTTTGTCCTGTGGGTCACGGAGCGGATTGGTCCACGAACCGGACCCGACCGACTGCTCGCCTCCGGCCACCTGCGCTCAGCCCTCGTTCGCTGCGGACAGTTGCTCGGCGGTCGCGCTGAGCAGATCGTTCCACGCGTCCTCGAACTTGCTGACTCCCTCGTCCTCGAGAACTTTGAAGACGTCGGCGACGTCGACGCCCACCGCCGAGATCTTGTCGAAGATCTCCTGCGACTCGGCGGCGAGACCGATGATGGACCCGGTGTTGACCCAGCCGTGGTCGGCGAAGGCGTCCATCGTCTTGCCGGGCATCGTGTTGACCGTGTTCGGCGCGACGAGCTCGCTCACGTACAGCGTGTCCGGGTAGTCCGGGTTCTTCACACCCGTCGACGCCCACAGTGCGCGCTGCGGCCGCGCGCCCTTGGCGAGCAGGTCGGGGAAGCGGGACTCGACCTCGAAGACCTGCTGGTAGGCCGAGTAGGCGAGGCGGGCGTTGGCCAGTGCGGCCTTGCCCTTCAGTTCCACGGCCTCCGGGGTTCCGATGGCGTCGAGCCGCTTGTCGATCTCGGTGTCCACGCGCGACACGAAGAACGACGCGACGGAGTGGATGCGCGACAGGTCATGGCCTGCCTGGGCGGCGGCGTCGAGGCCGTCGAGGTAGGCGTCGATGACCTTCTCGTAGCGCTCGACCGAGAAGATCAGCGTGACGTTCACGCTGATGCCCTCGGCGATCACCTTGGCGATGGCCGGCAGGCCCGCCTCGGTGGCCGGGATCTTGATGAGCAGGTTCGGCCGGTCGACGATCTTCCACAGTTCGACGGCCTGGGCCACCGTGGCGTCGGTGTCGTGGGCCAGGCGCGGGTCGACCTCGATCGAGACCCGGCCGTCGACGCCGTCGGTCGCCTCGAAGGTCGGGGCGAGGACGTCACAGGCGTTGCGGACGTCGTCGGTGGTGACCGTCCGGATGGTGGCGTCGACATCGGCGCCCCGTGCGGCCAGCTCGTTGACCTGATCGTCGTAGGCGTTGCCCTTGGACAGCGCGGCCTGGAAGATCGACGGGTTGGTGGTCACCCCGACGACCGACTTGGTCGCGATCAGGTCTGCGAGGTCGCCGGAGCTGATCAGGTCCCGGGACAGGTCGTCCAGCCACACCGAGACTCCGGCGGCGGACAGTTCGGCGAGCTTCTCGTTCTGGGTCACGATTCTCTCCTCATGGGGTTGGCTTGTCAGCCGGTGTTGTCTACGGCTTTGTCAGCCGGCGACGACGCGCTCGGCGGCCGCGGTCACGGCCTCGGCGGTGATACCGAACTTGGTGAACAGCACCTTGTAGTCGGCGGAGGCACCGAAGTGCTCGATCGAGACGATCTCGCCACCGGCGCCGACGATGCGGTACCACGGCATCGCGATACCGGCTTCGACGGCGACGCGCGGGACCGACGGCGGCAGCACGTCGTCCCGGTAGCCCTGCGGCTGTTCGTCGAACCACTCGACGCAGGGCATCGAGACGACACGCGCCTTGATTCCCTTCTCCGCCAACGCCTTCTGCGCGTCGACGGCCAGGTGGACCTCGGAACCGGTGCCGATGAGCACGACCTGCGGGTCACCCTCGGAGTCGCTCAGGACATACCCGCCGTTGGCGACGCCCTGCGCCGAGGTGCCCTCGAGGATCGGGATGTTCTGCCGGGTGAGTGCCAGGCCGACCGGATGGTTGCGTCGCGTCAGCAGGTGCTGCCATGCGAACGCCGTCTCGTTGGCGTCGCCGGGGCGCACCACATCGAGATTCGGGATCGCACGCAGCGCGGCGAGGTGTTCGATCGGCTGGTGGGTCGGGCCGTCCTCGCCGAGACCGATCGAGTCGTGGGTCCAGACGTAGATCGGGTCGATCTCCATCAGGGCGGCGAGCCGGACCGCGGGACGCATGTAATCGGCGAACTGCAGGAACGTGCCGCCGTAGGCGCGGGTGGGACCGTGCAGGACGATGCCCGACAGGATCGAGCCCATCGCGTGCTCGCGCACACCGAAGTGCAGGGTGCGGCCGTACGGGTTCGCCGACCACTTCTTGGTGCTGATCGAGGTCGGTCCGAACGACGGTTCGCCGTCCATCGTCGTGTTGTTGGAGCCGGCGAGGTCGGCCGAACCGCCCCACAGCTCGGGCAGCACGGGCGCGAGGGCGCCGAGCACCTTGCCCGACGCGCTTCGGGTCGCGACGTCCTTGTCGCCCACGTTCCAGCTCGGGAGGGCGTCGGTCCAGCCCTCCGGGAGCTCCTGGGCGGTCAGCCGGTCGAACAGCTTCTTGGCGTCGGGGTTCTTCTCCGCCCAGGCGTCGAACGACGACGTCCACGCCTTGCGCTGCTCGGCGCCGCGGTCGATGAGCTTGCGGGTGTGCCCGATGACCTCGTCGCTCACCTCGAAGTTCTTGGCGGGGTCGAAGCCGAGGACCTTCTTCGTCGCCGCGACCTCGTCTTCGCCGAGCGCCGCACCGTGGGCCATGCCGGTGTTCATCATGTTGGGCGCCGGGTAGCCGATGATCGTCCGCAGGCAGATGATCGACGGCTTGTCGATGACCTGGCGGGCGGCTTCGACCGCGGCCTCGATGGCGACGATGTCCTCGCCGCCCTCGACCGTCTGGACGTGCCAGCCATAGGCCTCGTACCGCTTGGCGACGTTCTCCGACAGCGCGATGTCGGTGTCGTCCTCGATCGAGATCTGATTCTGGTCGTAGAACACGATCAGGTTGCCGAGCTGCTGGGTACCGGCCAGCGAGCTGGCCTCCGAGGTCACGCCCTCTTCGATGTCGCCGTCGGAGGCGACGACATAGATGTAGTGGTCGAACGGGCTCTGCCCTGGGGCCGCATCCGGGTCGAACAGGCCGCGTTCGCGACGGGCGGCCATAGCCATGCCCACCGACGACGCCAGACCCTGACCGAGCGGGCCGGTGGTGATCTCCACGCCGCGCGTGTGACGGAACTCGGGGTGGCCCGGGGTGAGGGAGTCCCAGGTCCGCAGCGCCTCGATGTCGGAGAGCTCGAGGCCGAATCCGCCGAGGTAGAGCTGGATGTAGAGCGTCAGGCTCGAATGCCCGCACGAGAGGACGAAACGGTCGCGGCCGGCCCAGTCGGTGTCGGTCGGGTCGTGGCGCATCACCCGCTGGAACAAGGTGTAGGCGAGCGGCGCGAGGCTCATCGCGGTGCCGGGGTGTCCGCTTCCGCATTTCTGCACTGCGTCGGCCGCCAGGAGCCGGGCCGTGTCGACGGCGCGGGTGTCGAGGTCGGTCCAGTCGTCCGGGTGACGGGGGGTGGTCAATGCGCGGATCTCGTCTGTGTCGGCCACGATGCTGATTGTCTCCTGTGCCTGCTCGGTGCGATTCGTACAAGTGGCGATCGGTACTGGGGCTGTCGGCGCTCGGGCGACCGACGCCCGTCGGCGCGTACGGGTCCAGAGTAATCGGCGCCGGGCTCGCACTGCGCGCCGACCGATGGTTACCGGCGAGTTCAGGCGTCCGCGCCGGTCGTGGGCCCGCCCGCGTCGTCGCCGTGCCTCGATTCACGGTTCGCAAAGGCAAACGTCTACCATGCTGTGTAGTAGCCCGCGGGCGTCTGTGCGGGCGGACGAGGAGTGTTCGTGAGGATAGGGGAGCGTGTGAGCGGGGACAGTTCCGCCGCATCTCACTCGACCGACACCGCATCGAATCCGCAGGTATCGACCGATCCGGTCGCACCGGCCGATCAGTCGTGGGCCGGGCGCGTGCGTGCGACGGTGCTCGCCTACATCGCGTTGACCAAACCGCGCGTCATCGAGTTGCTTCTCGTCGCGACGATCCCGGTCATGCTGCAAGCCGACCGCGGCCACGTCGACATCGCGGTCATCGCCTTCACCCTGATCGGCGGCTGGCTCGGAGCCGGGAGTGCGAACACTCTCAACATGGTGGCCGACGCCGACATCGACAAGAAGATGAAGCGCACCGCCCGGCGTCCGCTGGCCCGCCGCGCCGTCGCGACCCGCAGTGCCCTCATCTTCGGTCTCGTCCTCTGGGCGGCGTCCTTCGCGGTCCTGTACTTCGCCGCCAATCTGCTGTCCGCCCTGCTCGTCTCGGCGACCATCCTCTTCTACGTCGGTGTCTACACGCTCATCCTCAAGCGTCGGACCTGGCAGAACGTGGTCTGGGGTGGTGCTGCGGGCTGCATGCCGACCCTGGTGGGGTGGGCTGCGGTCACCGGCTCGCTGAGTTGGCAGCCGATCGTTCTCTTCGCCGTCATCTTCTTCTGGACGCCGCCGCACACCTGGGCGCTCGCGATGCGCTACAAGGAGGACTACAAGGCGGCAGGCGTGCCGATGCTCCCGGTCATCGCGACCGAGGAACGCGTCACCCGGCAGATGCTCATCTACACGTGGCTCACCGTGGTGAGTTCGCTCCTGCTCATCCCGGCGACGAGCTGGATCTACACCGTGATCGCGCTGGCAGCCGGGGGCTGGTTCCTCGAGCGCGTGCACAAGTTGTACCGCGATACCAAGCGTGGCGCCGAAGTCGCTCCGCTGAAGGTCTTCCTGCAGTCCAACGAGTACCTCGCCATCGTGTTCTGCGGACTCGCGATCGACGCGGTCGTCGGACTGCAGACCATCTCGTCCTACTTCTGAGCCCCGCTCAGATCCCGGCGGGCAACAGCACCGTGGTGCCCGTCGTGACGCGTGCCTCCAGATCGGTGTGCGCCGCCGCGGCGTCGGCGAGTCGGTACCGCTGCCCGACGCGCACCTCGACGCTGCCGTCGACGATCGCCTCGAAGTACTCGCCCGCTCGCCAGTGGAGTTCCTCGGCCGTGTCGGTGAAATGGCCCAGTGTCGGGCGGGTCACCGACAGCGATCCCGCCGGGTTGAGACGCTGCAGATCGAACGGCGGAACCGGTCCGCTCGCCGCTCCGAAGAGCACGACGATCCCACGTATCGCGGTCGACGCCAGTGACTGCTCGAAGGTGTCGGCGCCGACGCCGTCGTACACCACGGGCACGCCGCGCCCGTCCGTGAGTTCACGGACCCGCGAGCTCAGGTCCTCGCCGTAGCGGAGTACGTGGTCGGCGCCAGCCGCCCGGGAGAGTTCTTCCTTCTCGTCGGACGACACCGTCGTGATGACCCTCAGTCCGCGGCGCTTGGCGAGCTGGGTCAGGATCAGCCCGACACCGCCGCCACCGGCGTGCACGAGAATCGATTCGCCGGACCGGGGATGAGCGCTTCCGTCGAGGAGGTAGTGCGCGGTCAGGCCGCGGAGCAGCGACGAACCGGCGACCGCATCGTCGACCGCGTCGGGCACCGGAACGGCTTTCGACGCCGGGACCGCGACGAACTCGGCGTAGGAACCGGGCGCCGCACACCACGCCACACGCTGACCCTCCCGCAGCGACGTCACGTCCGAGCCGGTCGCGACGACGACGCCGGCGCCCTCGCTGCCGGGGATGTAGGGCGGGGTCGAGGGATAGAGGCCGCGTCGCAGATAGGTGTCGATGAAGTTGACGCCCACCGCAGACGTCCGGACGATCACCTCGTCGGGCGCGGGTATGGGGTCGTCGACGCTGCCGAAGGTCAGGACGTCGGGTCCGCCGTGGCGGGTCACCTGAATCGCTCGCACGACACCGTTCTACACGCCGAAACCGCCCCGGTATGCTGACCCCCATGACGAACACCACCGCCGACGAGAACTCGAGCCAGCAGAAGAAGGTCGAGGCACCCACCGAGGTCGTCGCCTCGGTACGCAAGTTCGTCGAGCGCGAAGGTGGCAGCGCGAAGGTGGTTCTCCAGGCGATCGGGGACGCCGGGGTACGGATCACCATGGTGGGCGACGCGAACGGCATCCTCGGTGACCGGGTGGTGCCGGACCTGGCGACCGCACAGGCCGTGGTCGATGCGGTCGACGGTCTCGAGATCGCCGAGTGGGACCGCGACCTCACCTCGGAGACGACGGTGTCGACCTCTCACTACCGCAAGATGGCGGGCTGGGTCGCTCGGCAGAAGCGCTTCCCCCGAGCGCGTAACCGCGCCATCCTCTGAGGCCGGGCGTCGATCAGGCAGACTCGCGCAGCGGGTCTGCCTTTTTCGTGCCTGAGTTACTCACGTCTGTGTTCTTCGCGACCACGAGCTGCCAGGTGGCGCCGATGAGCAGCAGAGCGCTGCCGAACATGTGCGCGATGACGAGAGCGACGGGCAGATCGGTGGCGAACTGGACGAACCCGATCAGGCCCTGGAGCAGCAGGAGCAGCATGAACACCACTGCCGATCGCTGCTGCGGGCGAGCGAAGACGCGGGCGTAGACGAGAGCTGCGATCGCGAGTCCGACGAGGGCGAAGACGGCGTCGGCGTGCAGCTGGGTCGCGTTGTCGGGGTCGAGGCCGTTGCGTGGCGCGTCCGCGTCGCCGGCATGCGGCCCGGAGCCGGTCACCACCGTGCCGAGGTAGATCGTTCCCCAGGTGACGAGGTAGACGAGCCAGGCGAGGTAGATACCGAGTCGGCGGGTTGCGGTGGGCGGAGCGTCGGAGTCGGACGACTCGGGCGCGACGGGCGTCGGATACGGCCGCATCCGGTAGACCAGCACCGTGGCCGCGGACACCAAGGCCATGGAGAGAAGGAAGTGCAGTGCGACGACCCACGGGTTGAGCTGCGTCAGCACCGTGATGCCGCCGATGACCCCTTGGAAAGGGATGCCCAGGGCGATGAGGGTGACCAGCCACTTGTCCCGTCGCGCCGACCCGGCGAACCGGAGGACGGCCACCCAGGTCGCGATGGCGATGACGATCAGCACCCAGGTGAGCATGCGGTTGCCGAACTCGATCGCGCCGTGCACGCCCAGCTCGCCGTGCGGCACGAAGGACTCGTCGGTGCATCGCGGCCAGGTCGGGCAACCGAGTCCCGAGCCGGTGACGCGGACGGCGCCGCCGGTGGCGACGATGCCCACGTTCGAGATGAGCAGGGCGATCGCCCAGCGGTGCACGAATCGCGCGGTCGGCCGGCCGAAGCCGGGGATGAACCGCCACGGACCGGTCAGCGGGCGCGGTGCGTCGGTCGGCGCCGGTCGCTCGCCGGACCGGGATGCCGCCGGCGCGTTCGAAGTATCGGATGTCATCGGAATCGGAACCACCTCACCGCCAAGGTGCCGGCCACCGCGGCCCACACCAGCAAGACACCCACCCCGAAGGCGTCGAACGAACCTTCCGAAGCCATCTCGAGCGCCTCGCTCAGGGCCCCCGACGGGAGGCACCGCGCGATCCAGTACACGGCGTCGGGGACATTGGAATCGACGACGACGAGACTGCCGAGGCCGATCAACGCGAACCACAGCAGATTCGCCAGGGCCAGGACGACCTCCGCCTTGAGCGTGCCGCCCAGGAGCAGACCGAGAGCCGCGAAACACGCGGTGCCGACCACCAGGACCACCGCGCCGATGAGCAGGCCGACGGGACTCGGTCGCCAGCCGAAGGTCGCACCGATCGCACCCAGGATCACCGACTGCGACGCGACCACCACGAGCACCGCGATCGATTTGCCGACGATGATCCCCCAACGCGGGATCGGGGTGGCGCCGAGCCGTTTGAGGGCTCCGTAGCGGCGGTCGAAGCCCACCGCGATCGCCTGCCCGGTGAACGCCGTCGACATCACCGCCACGGTCAGGATCGCCGGGACGAACAGTGCCGCGCGCTCCGCCGGGCCCGCGCCGAAACCGGTGTCGATCGGCAGCAGGCACAGGCCGACGAGCAGCGTGATGGGGATGAACATGGTGAGCAGAAGCTGTTCGCCGTTGCGGAGCAGGAGCTTGAGTTCGAGTCCGGACTGCGCGGCGATCATGGCCGGCAGCGACGCCGGACGAGGAGCCGGACGGAACAGGCCGTCGGGGAACGTGCCGGACCGCTGCGCGTCGGTGGGAACAGGTGAGGTCACGGTCGTAGGGCCCGTCCGGTCAGGTCGAGGAAGACGTCTTCGAGGCTGCGGGTCTCGACCCGGAGGTCGGTGGCCAGGACGTTGATCTTGGCGCACCACGCCGTCACGGTCGCCAGCACCTGCGGCGTCATCGGACCGATCACGAGGTACGAACCGGGGGTGGCCTCGGTGCAGTGATATCCCTCCGGCAGGGCCAGCACCAGCATCGACAGATCCAGTCCGCGGGGAGCGGTGAAACGCAGTTCGTTCTCCGCGCCGGTGCTGGTGAGGTCGGCGGGTGTCCCGTCGGCGACGACCCGGCCGTGATCGATGATCGTCACGTGGTCGGCGAGTTCCTCGGCCTCGTCCATCAGATGCGTGGTCAGGAGCACCGATGCGCCGTCGGCCCGCAGCCGGTCGATGAGTTCCCACACGACGAGCCGGGCGTGGGCGTCGAGCCCGGCGGTCGGCTCGTCGAGGAAGACCAGCTCTGGCCGGTTGACGACGGCGCACGCCAGCGCCAGGCGCTGTTGCTGCCCGCCGGACAGTCGCCGGTAGGACGTACGCCGCACCTCGGTCAGGCCGAGTGCGTCCAGAAGGAACTCGGGGTCGATGGGATCTGCCGCGTACGCCGCGACGAGGCGCAACATCTCCTCGGCACGCGCTCCCGGATAGGCGCCGCCGCCCTGGAGCATGACGCCGATGCGGCGCCGGAGTGCATCGTTGTCGGCGATGGGGTCGAGTCCCAGGACGCGGACGGTACCGGCGTCGGGCTCGGTGAATCCCTCGCAGATCTCGACGGTGGTCGTCTTGCCCGCCCCGTTGGGCCCCAGGAGAGCCAGGATCTCGCCGCGTCGGAGCGTGAGGTCGAGCCGGTCGACGGCCGCACGGTCGCCGAAACGTTTGACCAGGCCGCTGATCTCGACCGCGGGACCGGCGGAGTCCGACCGGTCCGCGGTCACCTCTCCGGAACCGGACCCGGGATCGCGGAGCCGACGATCGTTCACCCGATCGTCGTCGTTGATCTGCCGAGAGGTCGTGCTTCGCACACAGGTCAGACTAGGCGCTCGGAGCCCAGGGACGAAAAACGGTGACCCGGCCCACCACGCACGTCGTCATCGGCGCGTCGAGGCCGACGCGGCCGGGGTCTCGTCGTCATCCGGAGCGGATGCACGCCGACGTCGGCGTCGCGGCGCGCGGTCCTCGAAGAACAGCGCGGTGAGGACCGCGACCATGATCACGCCGGCCAGAAGTCCTTGTGCCAGCACCACTCCGCTGGTGTTCGAACTCGTGGGCATCACCACGATGGCGATGATCGCCGACGCAGCGATCGTCGAGATCCGGAACCAGGCGCCGGTCGCCCACGCGGCCAGCGGGATCACGGCCCACAGGAGGTACCAGGCCTGGACGAACGGGAAGAACAACACCACTGTGGCCATCGACACACCGAGCGCGCCGAGCGGATGGAGGCGGCCGCCGAGCGTGGCGAGCATCCACCGGACGATGAAGAGCGCGGCGACGAGCTGCGCGATCGGCCGGGCGACCTCGAGGATCGCCTGCGTGTGCTCACCGAGGCCCAGGGTCACCCCGATCCGCCCGGTGGTCACCGACAGCAGCGTCGGCATCGACATCCAGGAGCGGACGATCTCACCCGTCGACAGCGTGCCGGTCCAGCCGAAGCCGAGCCCGGTGCCGAGGGAGATGGCCATCATCACGACGCCGAGGACCACCACGTAGAAGGCCGCGGACGCACTCAGCATGAACACCGACCACCGCGACCGGCCCCACCATTCGCGGACCGGCGCGTGCCGGAGCGCGGGCAGGGTCGCGCCCCACCGCATGGCGAGGGCGATGCCGACGAAGCCCAGCGCGAGCATCGACGTGACCTTGATCATCGCCGACGCCGCGAGGACCGCGCCCCCGGCGATGAGCAACCAGCCCGCGCGGGTGGGGACGAGGGTGCCGGGTCTGCGGAGGCGTTCGGCGCCGTAGATCGCGCGGAAGCTCAACTCGAGACCGACGAGCATCAGCCCGAGCATCAAGGCCTCGTTGTGGATGCCGCCGACGAGATGCAGGATGACCAGCGGGTTCATCGCGCCGAGCCACAGTGCGGCCACCGACGACACCCCGCATCGCCGTGCGAGCCGGGGGAGTGCCCACACGATGAGTGCCACTCCGATCAGCGCGACGATGCGGTGCAGGAAGATCGCGGCGGTGATGTTGTCGCCGGTGACCTTGGTGATGCCCTCGCCGATCCACAGGAAGAAGGGACCGTAGGGCGCCGGGGTGTCACGCCACAGGTTGGGCACCGACCGGGTCAGGATGTGGTCGACCCCGAGTCCCCGGACCGGGCTGACCGAGTACGGATCCATGCCGCGGAACGCGATCGCGCTCTGGGCGAGATAGGAGTAGATGTCCTTGCTGAGGAGCGGGGGCGCGACGATGATCGGGGCGATCCAGAGCATCAGGGTCCGGTCGGCCTGGCGGCGGCTCATACGGCGCTCTGGGCTTCGCCCGTGGCGCACCTCGACGCTGAACCGGCCGACCGCGAACCGCCCTAGCAGCAGCCATGCGACGACCAGGGTGATCGCGCCGCCGATGGACAGGGCGAGCGCGGTGCCGAACATCCGTGACGGCAACGACAGGACCCGCATCCCGGCCACCGGATTCTGCAGCACGGGTACTGCGCCGGTCCCGAGGGCGCCGATGAGGATGAGGACCGACCCGGTGGCACCGAACAGCTTGATGCGGCGGAGCCTGCGGTTCTCCTCGGCGTTGAGCGGCCCGACCTCGCGCTCGTCGTCGTGCAGGCGGGCGACGGTCTTGCCGTAGTCGCCGCGGGCGGTGTCGGCGGACGCGGCGTCGGCAGGGCGCTGTTTGCGCAGTCCGAGATAGTTCAGCACCGCCAGCAATCGCGTCCACACGAGTCCGAAGTAGTCCGGCACGCGGCGCGGAGCTGTGGTTTCGGGCACACGACGACTGTAATCGGCGGACGTGGGGGCCTCACGACCCCCTGCGATTAGGGCACCCTTGCTGGCAGCTGGGAAGCAATTACGTCACACTCGTGTTGTGAAAACCATGCGGAACGATGTTGTGCTGTCTTCAGACAGCTCCGGCGCCGTGCCATCCGCTGGTACCGGTGCCACGACGACCGGTGGTGCCGACCCGCACCACGACGGTCAGACCCGTGAGGCCGTGGTCACCTTGCTCGTCGAGGACGGCCCGCTCACCGCGGGCGAGATCGGCGAGCGCCTCGGGATCTCCGCGGCGGGTGTCCGACGTCACCTCGACGCCCTCGAAGGCGCGGGGGACATCGAGGTCGCCTCTCCGGGATTCGGCCAGCGCGGTCGCGGCCGGCCGGCGAAATACTTTCAGCTCACCGCTTCCGGACGCGGCAAGATGCGCCACGCCTACGACGATCTGGCCGGCGCGGCGATGCGCAAGCTCCGCGACCTCGGCGGATCCGACGCGGTCACCGAGTTCGCCCGCGAGCGAGTCGAACGCATCGTGGCCGGCGTCCGTCCCAACACCGACCCGGTGACGGTGGCCGACACGGTCGAGGAGATCGCCGACGCGCTCACCAGCGCCGGATACTCCACCAACACCCGGCAGGTGGGCACCGGCCTGCAGATCTGTCAGCACCACTGCCCGGTGGCGCACGTCGCCACCGAGTTCCCGGAGCTGTGTGAGGCGGAGACCGCGGTCTTCACCGAACTCCTCGGCACGCATGTGCAGCGCCTGGCGACCATCGCCAACGGTGACTGCGCCTGCACGACCCACGTGCCGATCCACCCGCCGCCGGGCGGGACCACCGACGAGAGACCTGATCGATCCGGGGCCGTCGCGGTGTCCGATACGCAGCCCGTATCGCGCCGCGCCACCCCGATTCCCACCCCGACCGCCACGACAACCCGAAAGGCCACGCGATGACTGTCACCGATCCGGCCGCCACCCCGACCCCAGCGGCGCCCCTCACGCAAGAGGAGACGATCGCCGCCCTCGGCAAGTACGGCTACGGCTGGGCCGACTCCGACGTCGCGGGCGCGAGCGCCAAGCGCGGGCTGTCCCCGGCGGTCGTCGCCGACATCTCGGCGAAGAAGAGCGAGCCCGAGTGGATGCTCGAGCAGCGCCTCAAGGCACTCAAGATCTTCGACAAGAAGCCGATGCCGGGCTGGGGCGCGGGGCTCGAGGGCATCGACTTCGACAACATCAAGTACTTCGTGCGGTCCAGCGAGAAGCAGGCCGCCACGTGGGACGACCTGCCCGAGGACATCAAGAACACCTACGACAAGCTCGGCATCCCCGAGGCGGAGAAGCAGCGTCTGGTCTCCGGCGTCGCGGCGCAGTACGAGTCCGAGGTCGTGTACCACTCGATCCGCGAGGACCTCGAGAAGCAGGGTGTCATCTTCCTCGACACCGACACCGCGCTCAAGGAGCACCCGGAGATCTTCCAGCAGTACTTCGGAACCGTCATCCCGGCCGGTGACAACAAGTTCTCCGCACTCAACACCGCGGTGTGGTCGGGCGGCTCGTTCATCTACGTGCCGCCGGGTGTCCACGTCGACATCCCGCTGCAGGCCTACTTCCGGATCAACACCGAGAACATGGGCCAGTTCGAGCGCACGCTGATCATCGTCGACGAGGGTGCCTATGTGCACTACGTCGAGGGTTGTACCGCGCCGATCTACAAGACCGACTCGCTGCACTCGGCGGTCGTCGAGATCATCGTGAAGAAGGGCGGCCGCTGCCGGTACACGACCATCCAGAACTGGTCGAACAACGTCTACAACCTGGTGACCAAGCGCGCCAAGGCCGAGGCCGGCGCCACGATGGAGTGGGTCGACGGCAACATCGGCTCCAAGGTCACCATGAAGTACCCGGCGGTCTGGCTGACCGGTGAGCACGCCAAGGGCGAGGTCCTCTCGGTCGCGTTCGCAGGTCCCGGCCAGCACCAGGACACCGGATCGAAGATGGTCCACCTGGCGCCGAACACCTCGAGCAACATCGTCTCCAAGTCGGTGGCGCGGGGCGGTGGCCGCGCGTCCTACCGCGGCCTGATCAAGATCAACAACGGTGCTCACGGCAGCCGGTCGACGGTGAAATGTGATGCGCTGCTGGTGGACACGATCTCCCGCAGTGACACCTACCCCTACGTCGACATCCGCGAGGACGACGTGACGATGGGCCACGAGGCGACCGTCTCGAAGGTCAGCGACGACCAGCTCTTCTATCTGATGAGTCGTGGCCTGACCGAGGACGAGGCGATGGCCATGGTCGTTCGCGGCTTCGTCGAGCCGATCGCCAAGGAACTCCCGATGGAATACGCGCTCGAGCTCAACCGCCTGATCGAGCTCCAGATGGAAGGAGCTGTCGGCTGATGGCCGATCCCACACTCCCCGTGTCCACCCCCGGCTCCCAGGCGCCCGTCGTCAACAAGGGTGAGCTGTTCACCTCGTTCGACGTGAATGCCTTCGAGGTGCCGAGTCCCCGGGAGGAGGCCTGGCGGTTCACCCCGTTCCGTCGTCTCCGTGGTCTGCACGACGGTTCCGCGGTACGCACCGCGGAGGCGAACGTGGAGGTGACCGGGCTTGCCGACGGTGTGACCGTCGAGACCGTCGGTCGCGACGACAAGCGACTCGGCGATGGCGGTGTGCCGTTCGATCGTGTTGCCGCGCAGGCTTATTCGTCGTTCACGCAGGCGACCGTGGTGACCGTCGGTCGCGAGGTCGAACTCGCCGAGCCGGTCACCGTCACGGTCACCGGCCCCGGTGAGGGCGAAACCGGCTTCGGCCACACCCAGGTCCGTCTGGAGGCGTTCGCCCGCGCAGTCGTCGTCCTCGACCAGAGGGGCAGCGGAACGTACGCGGAGAACGTTGAGTTCGTCGTCGGCGACAGCGCGGCCCTGACCGTCGTGAACATCCACGACTGGGCAGACGACGCCGTTCATGTCGCGACACACCACGTGCGCGCGGGTCGCGATTCCGTGGTGCGGCACTTCGCGATCAGCTTCGGTGGCAACCTGGTTCGCCTGTCGCCGATCGTCCACTACGACGCACCGGGTGGTGACGTCGAGTTGTGGGGTCTGTACTTCGCCGACGCCGGCCAGCACCTCGAGCAGCGTCTCCTCGTCGACCACAGTCAGCCGCACTGCCGCTCGAACGTGGTCTACAAGGGTGCGCTGCAGGGCGACACCTCCGGTGATCGGACCCGCGAGGCCCACACCGTCTGGGTGGGCGATGTGCTGATCCGCGCGGAGGCCGAGGGCACCGACACCTTCGAACTCAACCGCAACCTGGTGCTCACCGACAATGCGCGCGCCGACTCGGTGCCCAACCTCGAGATCGAGACCGGCGAGATCGTCGGCGCCGGACACGCCAGTGCCACCGGACGATTCGACGACGAGCAGCTGTTCTACCTGCAGGCGCGCGGCATCCCCGAGGATCAGGCGCGTCGACTGGTGATCCGCGGCTTCTTCGGCGAGGTGATCGCCAAGATCGGCGTGCCGGAGCTCCGCGAACGCCTGTCCGCAGCTGTCGAGCGAGAGCTCGAGCTCGCGGACGCCTGACCGCACAGCGCGCCGGACCACGAACATTCCACAGCCTGAGAAAGAACACACATGACCACACTCGAAATCCGTGACCTGCACGTCGACGTCGTCCAGACCGACACCGACGCCGAGCCCATCCACATTCTCAAGGGTGTCGACCTCACCGTGAAGTCCGGTGAGACGCACGCGATCATGGGCCCGAACGGCTCGGGCAAGTCCACGCTGTCCTATGCCATCGCCGGACACCCCAAGTACCAGGTGACCTCCGGGTCGATCACGCTCGACGGCGAAGACGTCCTCGAGATGAGCGTCGACGAGCGCGCACGCGCCGGCCTGTTCCTCGCCATGCAGTACCCGGTCGAGGTGCCCGGTGTCTCGATGTCGAACTTCCTGCGCACCGCCGCCACTGCCGTCCGCGGTGAGGCGCCCAAGCTCCGCCACTGGGTCAAGGAGACCAAGGAGGCGATGACCGCCCTGGAGATCGATCCGTCGTTCTCCGAGCGCAGCGTCAACGAGGGCTTCTCCGGTGGCGAGAAGAAGCGCCACGAGATCCTGCAGCTGGATCTGCTGAAGCCGAAGATCGCCATCCTCGACGAGACCGACTCGGGCCTGGATGTGGATGCCCTGCGCGTCGTCAGCGAGGGCGTGAACCGCTACAAGGAGCGCGACAACGGCGGCGTGCTGCTGATCACCCACTACACGCGCATCCTGCGATACATCAAGCCGGACTTCGTGCACGTGTTCGTCAACGGGCGCGTCGTCGAGTCGGGTGGATCCGAGCTCGCCGACGTACTCGAGGAGAACGGGTACGAGCGGTTCACCTCGGCGGCCAAGGCCGTCTGAGTCACCCGACCGGTCCGAGTCCCTCAGTACAGGAGGTGTACCAGGTGACACTCTCGACAGAGGCAACGACACAGGCTCCCGCGGCACTGGACGTCGACGCGTTGCGGGCTGATTTCCCGATCCTGTCCCGCACGGTGCGCGACGGGAAGCCGTTGGTGTATCTGGATTCCGGCGCGACCTCGCAGCGTCCGGTCCAGGTGCTGGATGCCGAGCGGTTCTTCCTCACGCATCACAACGCCGCCGTGCATCGCGGTGCGCACCAGCTCGCCGAGGAGGCGACCGACGCCTACGAGGACGCCCGCGAGGTCATCGCGGGTTTCGTGGGGGCATCCGCCGACGAACTCGTGTTCACCAAGAACGCGACCGAGGCGCTCAACCTCGTGACCTACACCCTCGGCGACCCGCGGGCCGCCGATGTTCTCGGCGGTTCAGCACTCGGACCCGGCGACACCGTCGTCATCACCGAGCTCGAACACCACGCGAACCTCGTTCCCTGGCAGGAGCTGTGCCGACGCACGGGTGCGACCCTGCGGTGGTTCGGGGTGACCGATGACGGCCGCATCGACCTGGATTCGCTGACCCTCGACGAGTCGGTGAAGGTCGTCGCCTTCACACACCAGTCCAATGTGACCGGCGCGGTCGCCGATGTGGCCGAGCTCGTCTCACGCGCTCGTACGGTGGGCGCGCTCGTCGTGCTCGACGCGTGCCAGTCGGTGCCGCACATGGCGGTCGACTTCCGCGCCCTCGGCGTCGATTTCGCTGCCTTCTCGGGTCACAAGATGTTCGGTCCCAGTGGCGTCGGCGCGCTGTACGGCAGGTCGGACCTGTTGAACGCGTTGCCGCCGTTCATCACCGGCGGGTCGATGATCGAGACCGTGACGATGGAGGCGTCGACCTACGCTCCGCCGCCCCAGCGGTTCGAGGCCGGCGTGCCGATGACCTCGCAGGTCGTCGGACTCGGTGCTGCGGTGCGGTACCTCACCGATCTCGGCATGGAAACCGTTGCCGCGCACGAGCACGCGCTGACGGCGCGGGCGCTCGAGCAGCTCGCCGGCATCGACGGCGTACGGATCATCGGACCGCAGACCGCGGAGAATCGCGGCGGGGCCGTGGCCTTCCTGGTCGACGGCATCCACGCCCACGACCTCGGTCAGATCCTCGACGACGAGGGCGTGGCCATCCGGGTCGGTCACCACTGCACGTGGCCGCTGCATCGTCGCTTCGGTGTCGCAGCGACCGCACGCGCATCGTTCGCCGCCTACAACACGTTCGACGAGGTCGATGCACTCGCCGCCGCGATCGTGAAGGCGCAGAAGTTCTTCGGGACGGTCTGAGCCATGCGGATGGAACAGATGTACCAGGAAGTGATCCTCGATCACTACAAACATCCGCACGGCCGCGGACTCCGTGAGCCGTTCGGCACCGAGGTCCATCACGTCAACCCGACCTGCGGTGACGAGGTGACCCTACGCGTCGCGGTGTCCGACGACGGCTCCCGGATCGACGACGTGTCCTATGACGGACAGGGGTGTTCGATCTCGCAGGCGTCGACGTCGGTGCTGCACGATCTGATCGTCGGCCGCCCGGTCGGGGAAGCCCTGGCCACCGTCGAGTCGTTCAGCTCGATGATGACCTCACGCGGTAAGGATGCCGGGGACGAGGACGTCATCGGCGACGGGATCGCCTTCGCCGGAGTGAGCAAGTACCCGGCGCGCGTCAAGTGCGCACTCCTGGGCTGGATGGCCTTCAAGGACGCACTCGCGCAGACGATGGACAGCCACGAGACACGAGCGGAGACAGCATGACTGACGACACAGTGACCACCGATACGGTCACCACCGATACAGCGACCACCGAGACAGCGACCACCGACACCGGCGTGACGGGCACACCCCCGGCACCGGCGACCTCGCTGCCGGCCATCGAGGACGTCGAGGAGGCCATGCGCGACGTGGTGGATCCCGAGCTGGGCATCAACGTCGTCGACCTCGGGCTGGTCTACGGCATCGAGGTGACCGACGACGCGGTCGCGAAGATCGACATGACCCTCACCTCGGCGGCCTGCCCGCTGACCGACGTGATCGAGGACCAGTCCCGCGGGGCACTGGTCAGCAGTGGTCTGTGCACCGAGTTGGAGATCAACTGGGTCTGGCTGCCGCCGTGGGGCCCCGACAAGATCACCGACGACGGTCGCGAGCAACTGCGCGCCCTGGGCTTCACCGTCTAGCCGACGGCCGGGAACTCCCACGCGCCGGCACTCGGGTCACCATCGGTGACCGGGTGCCGGCGTTTTTCCGATCATGGTGCTGGGCGTGCGAGGAGTTGATCGCATGAGACGTTTCGAGCCGCGAGTCGAGCGGATGATCCGCGAGGCAACCGAACGCGGCGAGTTCGACAATCTGCCGGGCGCGGGCAAGCCGCTCGATCTCACCGACAGCGACGACCCCGACTGGTGGGTCAAACGCAAGATCCGCGACGAGAACCTGGACTCGTCGGCGCTGCTTCCCGCGCCGCTGCAATTGCGCCGGGAGGCGCAGGACTTCCCGGAGTCGTTGCGCGACATCGCCGACGAGGCGGCGGTCCGTGACATCCTCGTCGACTTCAATCGCCGTGTGCGCGAAGCACATCTCGCGTCGCGCCAGATCGCGCTGCCGCACAGTGTCGTCGCGCACACCGTCGACGTCGACGACATGATCAGGCGCTGGCGGGCACTGCGGCGCTGATCGGTAGTGCCCGGGATGCCAGGATTTGAGGTTAGCCTAACCTGCATGCTAGCTTCGCCTCAGGAGCTGCGCGGGTAGCTCACAGGGGAGCGAAGGCAGGGGCCGGTGGCAGTCGCAGTCGGTGCCGCGCGCGATGATCAGCCCGCCGTTTCCGGACACCTTCGCAGTCCCGTCGTGCAGGGCCTGCGCGCGGTCGCGGTTCTGGTGGTGATCCTCGACCATGTCGGAATGCCCGGTTTCCCAGGCGGTTTCATCGGCGTCGACGTCTTCTTCGTGATCTCCGGGTATGTCATCACCCAGATGCTCCTGCGGCGGTCCACCGAATCGCGCGGCGCCTGGTTCCTCGGTTTCTACGCCGCACGTGCGCGACGTATCGTGCCCGCGGCGACCCTGGTGATCGTTCTCACCGTCATCGCGACATTCGAGTTCACGAACTTCGTCCGGGGGGCTCGGGTGTTGCCGGACGCGACGGCCGCGTCGCTGTTCCTCGCGAACTTCCACTTCATCGAGACCGGGTCCGACTATGCCCGGCTCGGCGCCGATCCGTCACCGCTGCAGCACTATTGGTCGCTGGCCGTCGAAGAGCAGTTCTATCTGGTCTGGCCGGCGCTGATGATCGTGGCGATCGGCATCGCCGCCCGGACGAGCCGGGTGACGTTGCGACAGTTGCTGTTCGCTCTTCTGATCGTGCTGGGGGTGGCCGCCTACCTCTACTCGATCGTGCTGACGCCGGTCAACGGGACCGAGGCCTTCTTCTCGCCGTTCACCCGTGCCTGGGAGCTCGCAGTCGGCTGTCTGCTCGCCGTCGCGGGCCCGTGGTTGATGAACGCTGTCGCGGATCGGCCGGTCGTGGCCGCCGGGCTCGGCTGGGCCGGGTTCGCGGCCATCGCGTGGTCGGTCGTGGCCCTGGACGGCACCGACGGTTTCCCGGGGTGGGTCGCCGTCGTCCCGGTGTTCGGCACCGCCGCGTTGCTGATCGCCGGAATGCGCAGTCGCGGCACGGTTCCCGTGTCGGTGCTGGGCAACCGCGTGCTGGTCTACCTCGGGAACATCTCGTACTCGCTCTACCTCGTGCACTGGCCGCTGTTCACCCTCACCGCCGCCCGCATCGGCGCCGACTTCACGTTGCCGATGCAGCTGCTCCTCGTCGGTGTGACCGTCGTGTGTGCGGCGGTCATGTACCACGCGTTCGAGAACCCGATCCGCCGGTCGCGCGGACTCGCCGGCCGGCCGTGGTGGAGCCTGGCCGTCATCCCGGTGAGCATCGCGGTCGTGTTCGCGGTCGCAGCATTCGAGCGCTATCGATGGGCGCTCCCCGTTCCCCTTTTCCAACAACTGTTCTGAGAGTTTCACGAAAGGGTCAGCAGATGACCAGGAGAGTCACCGCCACGGTCGTGGCGGTCGTGTCGTTGTGTGTGGCCGTGATGGTGGCCGGTTGCCAGGCGGTGCCTGAACGGCCCGCCGCCGCGACGTCGGAGTCCGAGGCGGTCCCGGCGGCGGTGTCCACCGCCGATGTTCTCGCAGCGGTCCGGGCCGCGACCGCGGTGCGAGACCTCCCGCCGACGATCACCACCGACGAGTTGCTCGCCGCCAGCGGTGACTACTCCGATCAATGGTCGATCGAGGGGTGCGAACCACCCCTGGAGGTCAGCCGTCTCGACGACATCGGACCGTGCATCCTCGGTGACACGACCAGCGACCGGACCGTGGCGCTGATCGGCGACTCGGCGGCATCGATGTGGCATTCGGCGCTCGATCTCGTCGGCAAACGCCACGGCTGGCGAGTACTCGCGCTGACCAAGAGCAACTGCGGACCGGCCGCGCTGACGTACTACCAGTGGCAGCTCAAGCGGGCCTACACCGAATGTGACGACTGGCAGGACTGGCGGATGGAGACCATCGCCCGCGAGAACGCCGAGATCGTCGTGATGGCCGGCTGGCACGACGGCGGCAACCAGGGACCCGGACGGGACACGACGCCGGAGGTGTGGCGCGACGGCCTGGTCTCCACGATCAACGACCTGCCGGCGGGCACGAAGGTATTTCTGCTCGGCGGTGTCCCGCGTCCGTCACAGAGTCCGTCGGAGTGCGTGGCGGCCAACCCCGCCGACCTCACCCGGTGCGCGGAACCGGCCGCCGACGCCCTCCCGGTCCAGGCGGGGTGGTCGGCTGCCGCGGAGCTCACCGGACAGACTTTCATCGACGTCGACCCCTGGTTCTGCGCTCAGACGTGCCCCGCGGTGATCGCCGACCGGCTGGTGTACTCCGGCAAGTTCCACGTGACGGGCCAGTACGCCCGCCACCTGTCGGGTCCGCTCGAGGACATCATGGCGCCCGCGCTGCGCGCGCAACCCTGACACCTGCGCGAGCGGTCAGTCGGTGTCGCCGGCCCATGCCGGCGTCGACATCGCACCCCGCGCCACCACGGCGCGGGTGCGCATGTCGACGGCCTTGATGACACGCGTCATCGCGCCCATCGTGCCGGTGAGATCGTCGCGTCCGCTGAGATAGCTGCGCTGGGCGGCGATGGGCATGGCGAAGAACGCCTCGAAGAAGGCGATGGTCTGCGAAGGACTCAGCCGCAATAGCGCGCTGAGCCCGCGCAGACGGAGGTTGTGTACCGCGCGGGCGGACGACGGCCACAGCTCGGTGGCAGGGTCGCGACCCGAGGCAAGAGCGGAGACCACCGCGTCCGTGCACATCAGGGATGTCGCGACGCTGTAGCCGGTCGTCGGGTTCTTGAAACCACCCGCGGCGCCGAACCGGAAAGTGGGATCGCGCCACGGTTGTGGCGACGAGCCGGTCAGCGGGAAGTCGACGTGCTCGACCCGCAGGATCTCCGACGGCATTCCGCCCAGGCGGTCGGCGAGCCGCCGCTGGAGTTCGTCGAGGCCCAGCGCGGGGTATCCGGCGAGACAGGTCTCCTCGAGGAGATACTCGCCCCCGCCGAGGGGTACGACGTACAGGAAGGACGGCAGCGCCCGATGATGCTTCGCGCCGCCCCGCCAATCCATCAGCAGCGCTTCGTGTCCGGCCAGGATCGGCTCGGCGGTCCGGACGCCGACGACGATCCCGTACGCGGTCTGCCGGGGTGCGTCGTGGGGGAGCGCACCACGACAGTCGACCACCGCCTCGCCGGTCAGGACCTTTCCGTCGTCGAGATGCACACGCGCACCGTCGATCTCGACCACGCGTGCGGCCACGGCCGGAACCCCGTCGAGGGTCAGCGACCGTTGCAGCCCGGGGGTGTCGAAGACGGTGTAGCCGCGGGCGATCTCCTCGAGGTCGCGACCCGCGACGCCGATGCGCGCGGTGCTGGCGGCGATCGCGGCCGGATCGATCCAGTCGGGCAGCTCGTCGGACCAGCAGGCGAACGTGGACCGCCAGATCCGCTCGGGAGACGGGTCGACGAGGGTCACGGACACACCCGCGCGTGCCAGTCGGTGCACGAGGGCCCGCCCGGCCGGCCCGGCCCCCGCGACGATGACTCCAGAACTCACATCCCGTCCTTCGTCGCGGGCGGCGATCCGGACGGGCACGCGCCGTCGGGCAGGAGGCTCACGAACCGCCGGTGGCCAGCATGCCACCGTCGACGGTGAGGGTTTCGCCGGTGATCCACGCCGACTCGTCGCTCGCGAGGAACGCGACGGCGCGGGCGACGTCCTCCGGCTCGCCGATGCGCTTCAGCGGATACGAACTCGCGACGCGTGCCTCGTTGTCGCCCTCGGTGAACACCGAGGCGAACTTCGTCCGCACGACCGACGGGGCGATCGCATTGACCCGGATGTTCGGCCCCAGTTCCCAGGCGAGTTCGGCGGTGAGGCGGATCAGCGCCGCCTTCGACGTGCCGTAGGCCGCGATCACCCCCGTCGACCGCAGGCCCGCCACGGACGCGATGTTGACGATCGAACCGCCGGTCTCCTTCATCCCCGCCCGGTAGGCCTCCTGGACGAACCCCAGCGCGGCGACCACGTTGGTGTCGAAGGTCTTGCGGTACGCGGAGAGATCGGCGCCCATCAGCGGGCCGGCCAGCGGCGCGATGCCGGTGTTGTTGACGAGGATGTGGATACCGCCCTGGGCGACGGCCGCGGCCACCGCAGCCGACCGGTCGTCGGCGTCACCGGTGTTGGCCGCGCACACCGAGACGGTCGCGCCGGGCACCGACTCACGAATCCGGCCGGCCGCCTCCTCGAGGGGCTCGGCCTTGCGGCTGGTGATGACGACCGAGGCGCCGCGCCGGGCGAGTTCGGTCGCGATCGCCTCTCCGATGCCGCGACTGGCGCCGGTGACCAGTGCCGAGCGTCCCGTGAGGTCGGAGGATTGGGGAAAGTTCTGCGGAATCGTTGTGGAGTGCGTCACGCTCCACACCGTATCGGTCCACCGTGTCGCCGCGGGCGGAGTCGGTGGCGTCGCCGGCGATGAGCGCGTGGTCAAACCAGTGGCGCGGCACCGGTAGAATGGAACGTCGTGATCACCGCGACCGACCTTGAGGTACGAGCGGGCGCTCGGACCCTGCTGTCGGCGCCCGGCGATGCGCTGCGCATCCAGCCCGGCGACCGCATCGGCCTCGTGGGCCGCAACGGTGCGGGGAAGACCACCACATTGCGCATACTTGCGGGGGAGACCGAACCCTACGCGGGTTCGATCCGCCGCTCCGGTGAACTCGGCTACCTCCCGCAGGATCCCAAAGAGGGTGATCTGGACGTCCTCGCCAAGGATCGGGTGCTCTCCGCGCGTGGGCTCGACGAGATCCTGCGCGACATGGAGAAGCAGCAGGCGGCGATGGCCGAGGCCGCCGACGACAAACTCCGCGACAAGGCGGTCGCCCGCTACGGACGCCTCGAAGAGCGCTTCTCGTCCCTCGGCGGGTACGTCGCCGAGTCCGAGGCCGCCCGCATCTGCAACAGCCTGGGTCTGCCGGACCGCGTCCTCAACCAGCCGCTGCGCACGCTCTCCGGTGGTCAGCGTCGACGCATCGAACTGGCCCGCATCCTGTTCGCGGCGTCCGACGGCTCCGGTAAATCCGACACCACCCTGCTGCTCGACGAGCCGACCAACCACCTCGACGCCGACTCCATCGCCTGGCTGCGCGGCTTCTTGCAGAACCATGAGGGCGGGCTCGTCGTGATCAGTCACGATGTCGACCTGCTCGCCGATGTGGTGAACCGGGTCTGGTTCCTCGACGCGGTGCGCGGTGAGGCCGACATCTACAACATGACCTGGAAGCGGTACCTGGACGCGCGTGCAACCGACGAGCAGCGTCGTCGTCGCGAACGGGCCAACGCGGAGAAGAAGGCGTCCGCACTGCGCACGCAGGCCGCGAAGCTGGGTGCCAAGGCGACCAAGGCCACGGCCGCCCAGAACATGCTGAAGCGGGCCGAGCGGATGATCGACGCGCTCGACGACGAGCGGGTGGCCGACCGTACGGCGCGGATCCGCTTCCCCGAACCCGCCGCCTGCGGCAAGACCCCGCTGATGACGTCTGGTCTCTCGAAAAGCTATGGCTCGCTGGAGATCTTCACCGGCGTCGATCTGGCGATCGACAAGGGCAGTCGAGTCGTCGTCCTGGGTCTCAACGGCGCGGGCAAGACGACGCTGCTGAAAATGCTTGCCGGGGTGGAGAAGCCGGACACCGGTCGCCTCGAGCCCGGTTACGGGCTGAAGATCGGCTACTTCGCCCAGGAACACGACACCCTCGACGACCAGGCGACCGTGTGGGAGAACATCCGGCACGCCGCACCCGACGCGGGCGAGCAGGATCTCCGAAGCCTGTTGGGCGCGTTCATGTTCACCGGTCCGCAGCTCGACCAGCCGGCGGGCACCCTGTCGGGCGGCGAGAAGACCCGTCTCACGCTGGCCGGTCTCGTGTCGTCGGCGGCGAACGTGCTGCTCCTCGACGAGCCGACGAACAACCTCGACCCGATCTCGCGCGAACAGGTCCTCGACGCCCTCCGGAGCTACACCGGCGCTGTCGTACTCGTCACGCACGACCCCGGGGCGGCTGCCGCTCTCGACCCGCAGCGCGTCATCCTGTTGCCGGACGGCACCGAGGACCACTGGAGCGACGAGTACCAGGAGCTCATCGAGCTCGCCTGATCGCGGCGATCACCAGGTCGGTACCGGCCCGGTCAGGCACCGTCAGCCGGTGTCCGTGACCGTCGAACTCCCGGCCGACGACTCCGGCGGACCGCAACCGTCGACCGAACTCGAGGCCGCCGGCCCCCGGGACGTACAGGAAGTTGGCCTCGCTCGGCAGCGCCGGATGGCCCGCGTCGTCCAGGGCGGCGGCGAGACGGTCGCGTTCGCGGCGCATCGCCGTCACCCGGCCGGCCAGTTCGTCGGAGGCCGCGAGCGCGAGCGACGCCGCCTGCTCGGCGGCCGCGGTGATCGAGAAGGGGACTTCGTGGCGCCGCGCGCCGCGGATCGAAGTCGCCGATCCGATCGCGTATCCGACACGCAGGCCCGCGAGGCCGTGGGCCTTGGAGAAGGTCCGCACCACGATCAGATTGGGATGCTCGGCCAGCAGCGTCCCGATGTCGGGCGCAGTCGAGCTGTACTCGACGTAGGCCTGATCGAGGATCACCGGAGTGGACGCGTCGACGGTCGCCAGCAATCCCCGGATCTCGTCGTCGGTGACCACCGATCCGGTCGGGTTGTGGGGGCTGCAGACGATGACGGCCGCTGTGTCAGGGCCGGCCGCCGCGGCGAGCGCGGTCATGTCGGGGCGCCCGTCGTCGAGCAGCGGGGTCGTGTCGAGCATCATCCCGATCATGCCGGCGAGCAGTGCGAAGCCTTCGAAGGTCGGTGCCGGGGTGGCGATTCGAGGTGTCCGACAGCCGGCGGTCCGGAACCGCGCCGCTGAGTCCTGCAACATCGCCGACAGAACCGCGGTCGCACCCGCGCCGATGGTGATGTTGTCGGCCTCCGATCCGATGTGCTCGGCGATCGTCGTCCGCAGGTGCTCGGGACGGAAGGACGGATAGTGGTGCGCGTCGCCCGAGTGGCGACGCAGCGCGGAGACGACGGCGGGAAGAGGTGGGTACGCGGACTCGTTCCGGTCGCATCGCACGATGTCCGTCGACCGCGTGGGCGCCTGTTCGAGGCGTGCACCCGACGGTTCGGGGAGGACGACGGTCACGAACGCCCGCTCCACCGGATCGCGCCGGCGGCGGCGAAGTCGCCCGCATGGGCGAACGCCGACATCATCACGACGTCTCCGGGGCGGACACGTCCGTCGTCGATCGCCGCGTCGAGTGTCATCGGTATCCCGACCGCGAACAGGTTGCCGCACTCGTCGAAGGTGTCCGGATGTCGCGACTCGGGCAACTCGAGGGCCTCGCGCCAGTTGCGCAGGAAGATCCGGTTCGGCTGATTGGTGACGAGGACGTCCAGGTCGGCGGGTCGAATGCCGATCCGATCGGCCAGCGCAACAGCCACTTCCGGAACCATCCGGTTTCCGCGGGCCAGGACCTTCGCGATCTTCGCCTCGGTGAAACCGACGTGGATCTGGCCCGGACCCGCCTCCCAGTACTTGCGCTCCGGCTGGGCGACGGCGGTCATGTCCGCCGAGAACTGGCCGAAGGACCGGGATTCGGTGCCCAGCACCGGGTTCCCCGCATCCCCGAGCGTCAGGGTGGCGACCGCCGCCCCGTCTCCGGGAATCGCGGCCTGCGCCTTCACGCGCACCTGCTCCTGGGTGAAGATCTGACCGGCGCTGTTCTGCGCCAACCCGATCAGGGCTTTTCGACCGCCGCCGGCGCGGAGGAGCGCGCCGGCGATCTCGATCAGATGGACGAACGCGGCACAGCCGCCGTTGTGCACATCGAGCACGGTCCGCGGAGCGAGTCCGAGGCGGTGGGCGACCTCGCCCACGCACCCGCGGACCGGGACCTCCGGCAGCTGACTGTGGGTGAGCACGACGTCCACGTCATCGAGGTAACCGTCGCCGTGCCGGTCCCGGAGCCGGCGCGCAGCCGCGACGATCATGTCCGCGGAGGTCTCGCCGTCGGCCGCATGGTGGCGGAAGGCCGGTGCCCGGAACATGACGTTGTCGGCGAGTTCGTCGTCCTCGGCGAACTGCGCGAAGAACTCCGCGGGCACCCGTGCGGCGGGCCGGTAGGTGGCGAGATCGGCGAGGGCGACGGCCGGGGCGATCGCGGTCATGAGCGCATCCATTCGGGGGTCAGCGGAAGTCCGTTGCGGTGGCGGTGTTCGGCGATGGCCGTGAGATTGTCGAGTTCGATCTGGTGTCCGGCGCCGAACATGTCCCACAGGTCGCCGACCCACTCCTCACGACCGGCAGGCGCGGTGTCGGGGTACGGGTTCTCGTCGTAGAACGGGTGGTGGCAGTTGTTCCACAGGACCACCGAACCGGGGCGGTCGAGAACGAGCTGTGCGTCGACCACGCGCATCAGGTAGATCATCCACAGATGCTTTCCCTGATCCCACGCGCAGTGATAGTCGACGGTCATGGCGTCGGCGTTGGCCACCGTGCGGACGTAGATCTTCGTGTCCTCGTTCAGGCGATCGTGGCCGACCCACAGGCCCGGTTCCTCGGTTTCCGTGAAATCCCGTGTGCTGTAGGTCCATTCCTCGAGTGAACGCGTGTCGGCGAGCCACTCGAACAGTTCGCGGGGAGGTGCGTCGACGTATCCCTGGACAGGGCAGTAGTCGCCGAACACCTGGTGATGGGGATACACCGAGCGGACCTTGTCGACGACGAGTGCGGTGTTGGCGGAGCGGGGGTGGGTCTCCACCCGGACCACGCCGTCGAGCGTGGCCGCGGTGTCCCCGAGGTCGGACAGGGCCGAGGAGTGCGTGGTCATGGAGTGCCTCTCGCGATCAGTGGGGCGAACGGGGGTGCTTCGTCGGGATCGACATCCACGACGATGCAATTCGGTCCGGGACGCGACAGCAGCTCGTCGCACGCCGCACGCAGGGTCTCCAGGTCCGGGGCGGAGCGGACCGCCAGGCCGGCGAACATCGCGTCGAGCCCGCCCGCGACGTCGGTGTGACGGAACCTGTTGACGCTCGGCGCCCCGGGGAAGAAGCGGGCCTCGCGGGTGACGCACATGCCGTGCGCGTCGTTGTTGAGGACGATCAGGGTGATCGGCGCGTCGTGTTCGATCGCGGTGTGGATCTCCATGCCGTGCATGAGGAACGAGCCGTCACCGGCGATGACGACGATCCGGCCGCCCGGGATGGGACGGCGCGCGGCGATCGCGGACCCGATTCCCGCGGCGATCGCCCACCCCATCCCGCCCATACCCAATGCGACGACGAACCGGCCGACGCCGAACGGGAGGTGGTGGATCGCCGCGGCACCGGTGTTCCCGGCGTCGGCGAACACCGCGCAGCCCGTGGGGAGCGCGTCGCCGATGGTGACGAGCGCGTCGCGCATACCGACAGCCGTCGCCGACGGGACGACCTCCAGATGCTCGATCGGATGGACCCGGGGTGGGCGAGGTCCGGGAACCCGGTCGGCGAGCGACCGGTGGAGCGCGCCGACGGTGTCGGTGAGACGTTGCGTGGCGATGTGCTCGACGGCGGCCGCGGTGCGCGGCGGCGCGCCGCCGAGATGGACGACCGGGATCGTCGCCAAGGCGTCGTCGAGGCCCGCGCGGTCCGTCATCGACATTCGGCAGCCGATCGCCAGGATCAACTGCGCATCGCGCACGGCCCGGTGTGCCGACGGATGTCCCATCACGCCGGTGACCCCGGAACACGACGTACGGCCGATGTCGCGGCCGCCCGGGGAGACCACGACAGCGGCGCCGAGGAGGCCCGCGAGATCGTCGACGGCATCCGCCAGCCCGAGCCGGGATGCTTCCTCGCCGGCCCAGATGCACACGGTCCCGCCGGCTCGCGACACCTCCGCGAGGCGGTCGGCGAGATCGTCGACCGTTGCGGCCGGTACCGATGCGAGGTCTGCCGGCCTCGCCGGTGGCGAATGTGCTTCGGTCCAGGGCGACGTCTGGACGTCTTTCGGCAGGATCACCGCGGCCGGTAGCCCCCGCGCCGTGGTGGCGAATGCCTCGTCGAGAACCCCGTCGAGACGGGAGGGCTCGTCGACCAGCCCGCAGAAGCCGACCACGCCGGACAACACGGCACGCAGGTCGACGGTGTCGGGCGGGTCGAGCATGTCCTGGAACCCGCCGCGTCCCACCGCGGGTGTCGGTGCCGAACCGATCAGGGCGATCACCGGAACGCGGCTGTCGTAGGCCTCGCCCAGTGCCGGTACGACATTGAGTGCCCCGCCGCCCGACGTCGTCAGGACCGCGGTCGGCTCACCGGTGAGCCGCGTGTGCCCGTCGGCCATCGCGCCGGCGCCGAACTCGTGCTTGGCGACGACCGGGGCGAGTCGCGGGTGCCGCACAGCCGCGTCGAAGACGTCTTCGATGTTGGCGCCGTGGACGCCGAAGGCGGTACGCACACCGGCGTCGACCAGTCGTGCGACGACCCGGTCGGCCACCGTAGGAGCCGTGTGCCCGTCTCGCGCGTTCAAACCCTGTACTCCCAGCCCCGAACCGTGGTGCGGCACCGGTCGATTCGTCGGTGTCCGAACATCGGACACACTCAGTGCTAATTAGCTTAGCGTAAGCTAATGTCCGGCGGCAGGGGGAGTGACTCGGCGAGTGCCCGGCGCCTCAGCCGACCGGCGTCTCCGGCCAATACCGCTTGCGCAGATCGCCTTTCACGAGCTTTCCGGTGGGCGTACGAGGTAGGTCGTCGACGAAGTCGACCGATCGAGGCGCCTTGTACGCCGCGATGTTGTCGCTGGTGAACGCGATCAGTTCCTCGGCGAGCCGATCGGTGGGCTCGATGCCGTCGGCGAGCTGGACGCACGCCTTCGCGACCTCGCCGAGGTCGGCGTCGGGAACGCCGATCACCGCGACATCGAACACCGCGGGGTGGTTGATGAGGACGTTCTCGGCCTCCTGCGGATAGATGTTGACGCCGCCGGAGATGATCATGAACGCCTTGCGGTCGGTCAGGTACAGATAGCCTTCGTCGTCGACATACCCGACATCGCCCGTGGTGGACCAGTTCTCGTGCTCGGGGTGCTGGGCCTTGCGGGTCTTGTCCGGGTCGTTGTGGTACTGGAAGGCCACCTCCTCGCGTTCGAAGTACACCTGGCCGACCTCACCGGTCGGCAGTTCCCTGCCGTCCTCGTCGCAGATGTGGACCACGCCGAGTAGCGGTTTGCCCACCGAACCCGGATGATCCAGCGCCTCCTGCGGACCGATGAAGGTTGCACCGGCGGCCTCGGTCGACGCGTAGTACTCGTGGATGACCGGTCCCCACCACTCGATCATCGCGCGCTTGACCTCGACGGGGCACGGTGCGGCGGCGTGCACCGCCACCTTGAGGCTGCTGACGTCGTACTTCGTGCGGACGTCGGCGGGGAGCTTGAGCATCCGGATGAACATGGTGGGAACCCACTGGCTGTGGGTCACGCGGTACTTCTCGATGGCGGCGAGGGCCGCCTCGGGATCGAACCGGTCCATCATGACGACGGTGCCGCCCACCGAGTTCGTCATCCCGCAATAGCGCAGTGGCGCAGCGTGATACAGCGGCGCGGGGGAGAGGTAGACGGCGGTGTCGTCGTAGCCGTACATCGGCGCGAAGATCGCGGTGTAGGCGTCGGGCACCTGGTCGACCTGTCCCTCCGGCATCGGTGTCTTGATGCCCTTGGGGCGTCCGGTGGTCCCGGAGGAGTAGAGCATGTCGGTACCGCGCGGCTGATCGGTGCGCGGCTCGGCCGACGCATTCGCCAGGACCTTGTCATAACTCTCGAAGCCGTCGAGATCCCCACCCCAGACGACGCGTCGCCCCGGACCCGTCAGTGCCTCGATCTCCCCGGACGTCGCCACGGCGTCGACGACGGATGCGCCGGCGAACAGGACCTGCGCGTTGCAGTCGGAGAGGATGTAGTTGGTCTCGGCTGCGGTGAGATGGTGATTGACGGCGGTCACGTACAGGCCGCTGCGCAGTGCCGCCCAGTACACCTCGAAGACGTGGAAGTCGTTGGCCGAGACCACGGCGATGTTGTCACCGCGCCGGAGGCCCAGTGACTCGAGGTAGTTGGCGAGCCGGGTTGAGTTCTCGTCCAGCTGGCGGTAGGTCAGTTCCTCACCGGTCGCGGCACGGATGACGGCCGGCTTGTCGGGAGTGGATTTCGCGAAGACTCCAGGGAACAAGGGTGGCGCTCCTCGTGACGAAGGGATGGTCACCCCGAACGACCGTATCTAACGATCGTTCGGGGTGGTGCGAGTCACATTACCCTAGCGCCGTGTCCGATTTCGCAGATCCTCAGTGCGTCGCGAGAAACCTGTCCATGGTGCGTTCCGCGAGGGCGGTGATCGTCAGCGCGGGATTCACCAGACCCACGGCGCCCGGGACGAACGAGCCGTCGACGACCCACAGGTTGTCGTACCCGCGTACGCCGCCGTCCATGTCGGCCGCCGCGCCCATCACCACGCCGCCGAGTCCGTGATACGTGCTCGCGGAACCGAATCCGAGCGCTCGCGATGATATGTGAGTGCCGTTCGCGCGGAAGCCGAAGCGGCCCTCGGTGCGTTCGTGGAACCGTGCGATGAACGCATTGCTGCGGCGGTCGAGATCATTGCGGTCGGCCGGGTGGGGGTAGTTCAGCTGTGCGCGCCGCGTGCGGTGGTCGTAGTCGATCGTGCCGCGCTCGTCGGTGTGCGCCTGCACCAGGTGGGTGGTCGCGGCCTTGCCGAGCGGGGCGGGCAGCGGGGTGGCCTGATAGACCATCGAGACCGGCCCGCCGGGCAGGTCGTCCTCGTAGATCCGGGCGTAGCCCGGTCCGCCCTGGACGGCACCGAAGTCCTCGCGCGGGTTCGCCCGGATGGTGAGGAAGTCGCCGTTCACGCCGAAGCCGTCACCGATGCGCGACGACAGCCGTGGCAGGCGCCCCTGGGCGCGGGCCTCGACCAGCAGCCTGGTGGTGTGGAAGGAGCCCGCGGCCATGAAGAGATGATCGGCCTCGCTGGTCACGGTGCGTACCGTGCGCCCCTGTTCGTCGAGAACCCTTGCGGTGACGACGAATCCGGCGCGCCGCGACCGGGGCCGGATGTCGAAGACCTCGTGCATCGCCTTGACGGAGACGTTGCCGGTCCGTTCGGCGGCGAGGAGGTAGCTGCGGTCGAGTGACTTCTTGGCGCCGCTGTTGACTCCGTAGCTGAGTTCGCCGGCGGAGACCGACGGGGTGGCCCGGCCGGCGAGTTCGTCGCGGACGATGTCCCAGTCGATGGCGAAGTCGAAGAAGTGCGGTGACGCGCCGTAACGCTCGATGACCTTGAGCCACGAGCGGGCGCCGACGTACTTGGGATGGGCGAGGATGTCCGCGGGCAGCGGCGAGACGCCGAGCCCCGCCTTGGCGCGCGGGAAGTAGGTCTGGGAGAGCTGCGCGTAGTTCGCGGCCGCCGGGAAGATGTGGTCGAAGTCCTGGCGGCGGGGGACGGGCGTGAACGAGCCGAAGACGAGTGACCCGCCGCCCACGCCGGCGCCGTACACGGCCTCGACGCCGTTGCCCATCACGTGATCGAGAACGCCGGGGTACGGTTCGACCGGGATGCCGCTCGCCGCACTTGCGCCGGCCGGGCTGCCGAACCACGCCGCGCGTTTGTCCGGATTGGTCGTCGTGGCGAAGGTGTTGCCGTCCGGGCGGATCGGCCAGCGGCGACCGCGCTCGAAAACCGTTGTCTTGAACCCGGCCGCGCCGAGGCGTCGGGCCGCCACCGCGCCGCCGAAGCCGGTGCCGATGACGATCGCGGTCTGCCCCGGCGCCGCCTGCGCCGGAGTCGCGGTCGCGCCGAACGCGGCGAGGGCCCCGACGCCGGCCGCGGAGCGCATGAGGGTCCGGCGAGAGACTGCCGGACCGGAATTGTCGTAGTTCACCACGGAACCTTAGCGTGAGCTAAGTAAGGTTAGGAACTCCTTAACCCTTTGCGCTTCCTGTGGGATGGATCACCACTCGGCTCGTCCGTCACCGGGGCGGGATACACACCCGCCGGCACGATGACCATGACCTTCGGCTCGGAACGGCGGGATGAGGCGCTCAGTCGGACGCGCGCACGGACTCTTCGACGAGGTCGAGCACGGCGTGTAGGTCGTCGGTGGGCTGCCCGGTCGCCAGCCGGGTGATCAGGCCGTCGAGCACCAGGTCGAGATAGTTCAACAGGACGTCCGTCGGCACGTCGTCGCGCAGGCGCCCCGCCTGGCGGCCGCGTTCCAGCCGGCTGAGTGTCGCCTGCTCGACCTCGGCCGAATAGGACACCCACTCCGCCCGGAAGCTGTTGTCCGTCCGCAGTTTTCGTGCGATCTCCAAGCGCGTCCCGAGCCAGTCGAAATCCTGCGGCCGGGTGAGCATGTCGCGCATGACCTGCACCAGACCCTGCTCGGCCGCCACATCGGCCATCCGTTCGGCGTCCTCACGCGCGAGAGCGAGGAACAGCGCTTCCTTGTCCCGGTAGTGATGGAAGATCGCACCCCGGGACAAGCCGGTGGACTCTTCGATCCGTTTGACGGTCGCGCCGTCGTATCCGTACTCCGCGAAGCAATGCCGCGCGCCGTCGAGAATCTCCCGACGACGCGCGGCAAGCCGGTCATCGCTGACCTTGGGCACGTCGCGTGCCTCCTGTCAGCTCTTGATCATGTTGCGCAGCACGTACTGCAGGATGCCTCCGTTGCGGTAGTAGTCGGCCTCACCGGGGGTGTCGATGCGCACCTTCGCATCGAACTCCACCGTCGAGCCGTCCTCCTTGGTGGCGGTGACGTGCACGGTCGACGGCGTGGTGCCGTTGTTCAGCTCCTCGATGCCGGCGATGTCGAAGGTCTCGGTGCCGTCGAGGCCCAGCGACTTGTGCGACTCGCCCTCCGGGAACTGCAGCGGGATCACGCCCATGCCGATGAGGTTCGAGCGGTGGATGCGCTCGAAGCTCTCGGTGATGACGGCCTTGACGCCGAGCAGGCTGGTGCCCTTGGCGGCCCAGTCGCGCGACGACCCGGTGCCGTACTCCTTGCCGCCCAGCACGACGAGCGGGATGTTCTGCTCGGCGTAGTTCTGCGCGGCGTCGTAGATGAACGACTGCGGTGCACCCTCCTGGGTGAAGTCGCGGGTGTAACCGCCGGTCACACCGTCGAGCAGCTGGTTCTGCAGGCGGATGTTGCCGAAGGTCGAGCGGATCATCACCTCGTGGTTGCCGCGGCGGGCACCGAGCGAGTTGTAGTCCTTGCGTGCCACACCGTTGGCGTCGAGGTACTGCGCGGCGGGGGTGCCGGGCTTGATCGTCGAGGCGGGGGAGATGTGGTCGGTGGTCACCGAGTCGCCCAGCTTGGCCAGGACGCGAGCGCCCTTGATGTCGGTGACCGGTGCCGGCTCACGCTGCATGCCCTCGAAGTACGGAGGCTTGCGGACGTAGGTGGACTTCTCATCCCACTCGAAGGTCTTGCCCGACGGCGTCGGCAGGTTCTGCCAGCGCTCGTCACCCTTGAAGACGTCGGCGTAGTCCGAGGCGTACTGCTCCGGCGAGATCGACGACGCGATGGTCGCCTCGATCTCCTCGTTCGTGGGCCAGATGTCCTTGAGGAAGACGTCGTTGCCGTCGTTGTCCTGACCCAGGGCGTCGGACTCGAAGTCGAAGTCCATCGTGCCGGCCAGCGCGTAGGCGATGACCAGCGGCGGCGACGCGAGGTAGTTCATCTTCACGTCGGGGTTGATGCGACCCTCGAAGTTCCGGTTGCCCGACAGCACGGCGGTGGCCGTCAGATCGTGCTCGTTGATGGCCTTGGAAATCTCCTCCGGCAGCGGACCCGAGTTGCCGATGCAGGTGGTGCAGCCGTAACCGACGAGGTAGAAACCGAGCTTCTCCAGGTACGGCCACAGGCCGGACTTGTCGTAGTAACCCGTGACGACCTGCGAACCGGGGGCCATCGACGTCTTGACCCACGGCTTGGAGGTCAGGCCCTTCTCGACGGCCTTCTTGGCGAGAAGTGCCGCGCCGAGCATGACCGACGGGTTGGACGTGTTGGTGCAGCTGGTGATCGACGCGATGGTCACGATCCCGTGGTCGAGGATCATCGAGCCGCGTTCCTCGGAATCGACCCGGACCGGCTTGGTCGGGCGGCCCTCGGCGTTGTTCGCCGCCGAATGCAGCGGCTCGGCGCCGTCGTCGGCGAAGGACAGCGTCGCGGGATCCGAAGCCGGGAAGGTCTCTTCGACGGCCTCGTCGAGCTTGGTCTGCGGGGCCGAGTTGCCGTTCTCCACGTAGTTGTGGATGTCCTTGCGGAATGCGTTCTTGGCGTCCCACAGCTCGATGCGGTCCTGGGGGCGCTTCGGTCCGGCGATCGAGGGCACGACGTCGGCGAGGTCGAGTTCGAGGTACTCGGAGTAGACCGCCTCTTCGGCGTCCTTCTCCAGCCACATGCCCTGTTCCTTGGCGTAGGCCTCGACGAGCGCGAGCGTCTCCTCGCTGCGGCCGGTGAGCCGCAGGTACTTCACGGTCTCCTCGTCGATGGGGAACATCGCACAGGTGGAACCGAACTCGGGGCTCATGTTGCCGATGGTGGCGCGGTTGGCGAGCGGGACCTCGCCGACGCCGTTGCCGTAGAACTCGACGAACTTGCCGACCACACCGTGCTTGCGCAGCATCTCGGTGATGGTGAGGACCACGTCGGTGGCGGTCACGCCGGGCTTCGCCGAGCCGGTGAGCTTGAAGCCGACGACGCGCGGGATGAGCATCGAGACCGGCTGGCCGAGCATCGCGGCCTCGGCCTCGATGCCGCCGACGCCCCAGCCCAGGACGCCGAGGCCGTTCTCCATCGTGGTGTGCGAGTCGGTGCCGATGCAGGTGTCGGGGTAGGCGACGCCGTCACGGACCATGACCGAGCGGGCGAGGTGCTCGATGTTGACCTGGTGGACGATGCCGGTGCCCGGCGGCACGACGCGGAAGTCGTCGAAGGCACCCTGGCCCCAGCGGAGGAACTTGTAGCGCTCCTCGTTGCGCTGGTACTCGATCTCGACGTTGCGCTCGAACGCCTGGGCGTTGCCGAAGGCCTCGATGATGACGGAGTGGTCGATGACCATCTCGGCGGGTGCGAGGGGATTGACCTTGTCGGGATCGCCGCCGAGTTCCTTCACCGCATCGCGCATCGTCGTGAGGTCGACGATGCAGGGCACACCGGTGAAGTCCTGCATGATCACGCGGGCCGGGGTGAACTGGATCTCGATGCTCGGCTCGGCGTTCGGATCCCAGTTCGCGATGGCCTCGATGTGCTCCTTGGTGATGTTGGCACCGTCTTCGGTGCGGAGCAGGTTCTCGGCCAGGACCTTGAGCGCGTAGGGGAGCTTGCCGGTGCCCTCGACGGCGTTCAGACGGTAGATCTCGTAGCTGTTGTCACCGACGTCCAGCGTGCCGCGGGCGCCGAAGGAATTGATACTCACGTCTAAATCCACTCTCCTCATGTGCCGACGGGCTGCGCCGGCGATTACTCGATGATCCACTTGCGGTCGGGCGGTTCCGGCCGGGCGGGCGTCACTCCCGTTCCGTCGGTGTCCGCGCGGTCTGACGTTCTGCACCGGCGGGCTGCACCGGCGCCATCGGATGTCCGCGAGGGCCACCCGCGACAACATCGTCCAGTCTAACAGTACGAGCGTACTGTTACCAAGCTCGGGCCCGGGACGCGCCGGGCGGACGTGCCGACACCGGAATACCCAGACGACTCCATTGTGTCGTACGGTGCAGGGCGGGGTTCGGCGAGTGGGCACTCGACGCCGACGCGAAACCGGCTGTCAACGTCCGCGCAACCCCGGTGATCTCGAGAGGCAGGGGTGGCGGATGGGTCCGCAGGCGACGACGCTGGTGCTGGCAGCTCCCACGGAGAACAACGAACTCACCGGACTCGTCGGAGTCGACATGGGCGAACTGTCCCGGGACATCGCCGACGACGGTGTCGCCGGCGCGACCCCCGAGCAACTGCCCCGGATGCTCGAGGTCGTCGAGTACGCCGGGTCCAAGGGTCACGACGTGAGCTTCGTGGTCGTCGATCAGGTGCAGCCGCGGTTCACCCTCTACCGGGACATCGCCAACCAGTTGCAGGATCAGGTCGGTGGCACCGTCATCGTGCTGGGTCCGAACTCGGTCGGCAGCTCGTCGCCTGACTTCAGCCGCGTGGTGCAGGAGCAGGCCACCGACGGACTGACCCTCACCGACCCGGCGGGTGCGGCCCGCCAGATGATCGACACGATGACCGGTCCCAACGTGGACTGGACGATCGTCGGCATCCTGCTGGTCCTCGTCGTCGCGGCCGGTGCCGTGCTGGCCAGGGTGCGCCGGGTCCGCGCCCGCAAGGCCGAGGCCGCCGGCCCGCTGGGGCCCGTGCAGGCGACGGTCGACGCCTCGGACGAACCGTCGTCGCGAGATCGCGAACCCCCCTCCTCCAGTCAGTAGTCCGGCCCCTCGCGCCCTGCTCCGAACCGCAGCTGCGCGGCGCACGATCCGAGCCCATGCCATCTGCATCCGGTCGCGCGCGGACGCTGTCCGGCGTGTCGGGCGGTCTGTTGCCAATTCGAGACCTTGACGACGGTCCGATCTTTCGCCAGTTCACGGCATTTTCGCAGGTAATCACGCGTTTGTAATTCGCGAACGCGGTTTTCGCGTGTGGTTGATGTGACGTACGGTTCTGATGTCACGTGTGATGCCTGTGTCCCCTGCAGGGTCCCTTGTGACGTAAGTGCAGTGCGTGATCGCCGCGGTTCTCGACAACCCGGACGATCGCCGGGCCGGGGATCGCGAGATCCCCGCACATACCGCGAGGAGTTCCAGGTGAGGCGAGGAAGAACTGGTGCGTCGTGGCCGGCGCGCGTCTCGGCGGCCCTGGCTGTCGTACTCATCTGCGCGGTCGGCGCGGGTCATGCCGACGCGGCACCGAAGAAGACGCCCGAGTCGCCCATCTCCGGGTTGATCAACCGCATCGCGACGGTCAACCAGGACATCGCCGACCTCGACCAGGCGCTCGCGGCCCGTCAGGAGAACGTGAACCGGTCGATCGCCGATTTCCAGAACTCACTCGCGCAGCGGCGCCTGGCCACGGTCGCTGCGCGCGGAGCCCGGACCGAACTCGACCGCTCGAGCAAGGCCGTCGTCGACGCGCAGAAGGAGTTCGACCGCTTCGCGCGTCTGGCCTATCAGCAGGGTCCCGAGCAGGGCTCGATGTCGAACTACGTGTCCTCGGAAGACCCGCAGGCCGTGCTGGACCGGATGAAGCTGATCGACCAGGTCGGCAAGAAGCAGCAGGAGATGATCCGGCGCCTGCAGGTCGCACGCAATCAGAAGGCCAACCGCCTCGCCGCCGTGGAGGCCACCCGCCGCCAGGCGTCGTTTGCGGCCAAGAGCGCCGAGCAGCGCAAGATCGATGCGATGGCGGCGGTCACCGAGGCGAAGACGGCCATCGCGACCCAGCAGAAGCGCAAGGCCACGCTGATCGGTGAACGCGACCGGGTGCAGAAGCGCCTCAACACCATTCGCGGATACGTCCCGAAGAAGACGGTCGAGGGGCCGTCGGCGAGTGATCTGCTCACCAACCTGTTCCCGACGGGTCCGTCGGCCGAGGGAGCCCTGAAGGCGCTGCCGGCCACCCCCGCCACCGACAACCAGGCACTCGCCGTCGCGGCCGAGGCCGCCGCACGCCTGGCCCTCGACGTCGGTCAGTCGATCCTCGCGGGGCTCGTCGGTCAGCAACAGTTGCCCCAGTCGGAGTTGCTGAACGAACTAGGCATCGGGGGTGCGGACCTCACCGGCAGCAGCGGGGGCGACACCCTCAGTGCGCGACTCGGTTCCGGGAGCCTCGGCACCCTGTTCGGCAGTTCCTCCGGGGGTGGCGGCGGAGGCGGCATGGTCCGTCCCGGACTGCGCGGCCCGCAGGCCGTGGAGATCGCCGTCAACCGCGCGCTCTCGCAGCTCAACGTGCCCTACGCCTGGGGGGGCGGTGACGCCAACGGGCCGACACAGGGCATCCGCGACGGCGGCGTCGCCGACAGCTACGGCGACTACAACAAGATCGGTTTCGACTGCTCGGGCCTGATGATCTACGCGTTCGCCGGCGTGGGCATCGAGTTGCCGCATTACACGGGCTACCAGTACACCTCGGGTCCGCAGTTCCCGCTGTCACAGATGCGTCGTGGCGACATGATCTTCTACGGCCCGAACGCGAGCGCACACGTCGCGCTGTACCTCGGTGACAACAAGATGGTCGAGGCACCGCAGTCGGGTGACGTCGTGAAGGTGTCGCCGTTGCGCACCGACGGCGCGATGCCGAACGTGGTGCGTCTGCTCTGACAGCCGACGATTCGGGCGGGGCTCGTGAACGACCGACACCCGCCGAGTCTTCTTGGCACCTTTTCAGTTCACACGGCTAGGCTGGCACAGACACGCGGGGTCGACGCCTGCGCGCTGCGCGATCGCGGCCGCGCCCACGGGCCGACGCATCGTGGTTCGACGGAACAGCAGTCCAGAGGAACAGGAGCACGGGTTGACCGAATCGCACTCCCTCGGCAAGGCGGCCACGGGGGATCCCGCGGCGGCAGGAGCGGACTCGGTGCTGAGCGACGCCGACGTCGCCCTGCTCGAGCGGGCCATCTACGAGGTCAAGCGCGTCATCGTCGGCCAGGATCAGCTCGTCGAGCGCATACTCGTCGGACTCCTCGCGCGCGGCCACATTTTGCTCGAGGGTGTGCCCGGCGTCGCCAAGACACTCGCGGTCGAGACGTTCGCCCGCGTCGTCGGCGGATCGTTCTCCCGTGTGCAGTTCACCCCCGACCTGGTGCCGACCGACCTGATCGGTACGCGTATCTACCGGCAGGGCCGTGAGGAGTTCGACACCGAACTCGGCCCGGTCGTCGCGAACTTCCTGCTCGCCGACGAGATCAACCGCGCACCCGCGAAGGTGCAGTCCGCCCTGCTCGAGGTGATGGCCGAGCGTCATGTGTCGATCGGCGGCAAGACGTATGCGATGCCGGATCCGTTCCTGGTGATGGCGACGCAGAACCCGATCGAGAACGAGGGCGTCTACCCGCTGCCCGAGGCGCAGCGGGACCGTTTCCTGTTCAAGGTCCTCGTCGACTATCCGTCGGTGGAGGAGGAGCGCGAGATCGTCTACCGGATGGGCAACGTCCCGCCGACCGCGTCCCAGGTCCTGGACCCCGAGGCGATGCTCCGTCTGCAGCGGACCGCGGCGAACGTCTTCGTCCACCACGCCCTCGTCGACTACGTCGTCCGAGTCATCAACGCCACCCGCCGCCCGGCCGAGCTCGGCCTCAACGACGTCGCGTCCTGGTTGTCCTACGGCGCGTCCCCGCGCGCGACGCTGGGCATCGTGGCCGCCGCCCGGGCGCTGGCGCTGGTCCGCGGGCGCGATTACGTGATCCCGCAGGACGTCGTCGAGATCATGCCCGACGTGCTCCGGCACCGTCTGGTGCTGTCGTACGACGCACTGGCCGACGAGATCGATGCCGATCAGGTCATCGCCCGGGTCCTGCAGACCGTCGGACTGCCGCAGGTCGGCGCGCAGCCCGTGCCGCAGGGGCAGTACCCCGCCGGGCAGGCACAGGCGCCCAACGCCGGGCACGGGCCGAACGGTTATGCAGGACAACAGGTCTCGCAGTCCGCCGGCCCGCTGGACCCGAATTCGGCCCCGGCGAACCGGAATTCGCCTCAGTATGGCGGCTAACCGGGACCTTCCGCGCCTCGGCGCCGGTCTGCTCGACGAGCCGCAACTGACGGCGGCACTGAAGATGCTCGAGCTCACCGTGCGACGCAAGCTCGACGGCGTGCTGCAGGGCGAGCACCTCGGGCTGATCCCCGGACCGGGTTCGGAACCGGGGGAGGCACGGGCCTACCAGCCGGGCGATGACGTCCGGCGCATGGAGTGGTCGGTCACCGCCCGCACCACCCAGCCCCATGTCCGACAGATGATCGCCGACCGGGAACTCGAGACGTGGCTGGTGGTCGACGCCTCGGCCAGTCTCGACTTCGGCACCGTCGACTGCACCAAACGCGACCTCGCGGTGGCCGCGGCCGCGGCTCTGGTCCACCTCACGACCGGCGGCGGCAACCGGCACGGTGCGCTGGTGGTGACCGGCGACAACATCGTGCGGGTGCCGGCCCGGGCCGGACGCGCGCACGCCCAGAACCTGCTGAAGGCCATCGCCACCACCCGGCGCAGTTCACCCGGCGTGCGCGGTGATCTCAAGGCGGGTATCGAGGCGCTCCGCCGGCCTCAGCGCAGGCGCGGCCTCGCGGTCGTCATCAGCGACTTCCTCGGACCCATCGACTGGGAACGGTCGCTACGCGCCATCGGCGCCCATCACGAACTGCTGGCGGTCGAGGTCCTCGACCCCCGTGACCTCGACCTCCCGGCGATCGGGGAGGTCACCCTGGCGGATGCCGAGTCCGGCGAGATCCACGACGTGACGATCACCGAGGACCTCCGGCGCGACTTCGCGGCCGCGGCCGCGGCTCACCAGCAACGGGTACACCGCACGTTGCGGAGCTGTGGCGGCTCGGTCCTCACGCTGCGCACCGACCGGGAATGGATCGCCGACACCGTCAAGTTCGTCGCACGACGCCGCCGCGGGCTGGCGGCGGGGGTGGGGTAGGCCGATGTTGTCCAGTCCCTGGTGGTTGCTGCTGCTCCTGGTCGTCGTGCTGCTCGGCGTCGCCTACGTGTACATGTTGCGCCGCCGCCGCCAACGCGCGTTGACCTTCGCCAACCTCGACCTGCTGAAGTCGGTCGCGCCGGCCGACCGCGGCCGGCTGCGGCACGTGCCGATCGCGCTGCTGATCATCGCGCTGATCCTGCTGACGGTTGCGCTCTCCGGCCCACAGGCGGACCGGAAGGTACCGCGCAACAAGGCGACCGTGGTCCTGGTCATGGACGTGTCGCGGTCGATGAATGCCACGGACGTGTCGCCCTCGCGGATCCACGCGGCACAGGAGGCGGCCAAGAAGTTCGCCGACGAGCTGACCGAGGGGATCAACCTCGGACTGATCTCGTTCGCCGGGACCGCGGCGAGCCTGGTGTCGCCGACACCGGACCACAACGCGACCAAGGTCGCCGTGGACAAGCTGCGGCTCGACGACAAGACGGCGACCGGTGAGGGCATCTTCGCCGCGCTCCAGCAGATCAGCACGCTGAACGCGGTCCTCGGCGGCACCGAAGGGGCGCCGCCCGCCCGCGTCGTGTTGCTGTCCGACGGCAAGGAGACCGTCCCGGACGATCCCGACGACCCGCGCGGTGGCTTCACCGCGGCCCGCAAGGCCAAGGAAGAGAAGATCCCGGTCTCCACCATCTCCTTCGGCACCCGGACGGGCACCGTCGAACTCGAGGGTGACCGGGTGCCGGTCCCCGTCGACGACGACTCGCTGCGCAAGATCGCCAACCTGTCCGGTGGCGACTTCTTCACCGCGGCCAGCCTCGACGAACTGAACAAGGTCTACGAGCAGCTCCAGGACGAGATCGGTTACGAGACCCGTCGAGGGGACAATTCGAAGCCGTGGCTGATCGCGGGTACGTTGTTCGCGCTGGTGTCGGCGTTCGCAGCGCTGGCCATCAACCGCCGGCTGCCCTGAGTCGGGTTGCCGGCGCCGGGATGGAAGCGAGCGGCCCACACTGACACGGCGCCGGGGTCGTCCCGGCCCGAGCGGGCCACCGCGATGCCACCCCCGCAACGAGAACGGATAGGTTGAACACCCATGACGGCAGCTAGCAACGAAGCGCAGAATCCCTCCCGCTCGGTCTTGGTCACCGGCGGCAACCGCGGAATCGGCCTGGCCGTGGCACAGCGCCTGGCCGCGGACGGCCACCGGGTCGCGGTGACCCATCGCGGTTCCGGAGCCCCGGACGGCCTGTTCGGCGTCAAGTGCGATGTGACCGACTCGGAGTCGGTCGACCGCGCCTTCGCCGAGGTCGAGGAGCACCAGGGACCCGTCGAGATCCTCGTGGCCAACGCGGGAATCACCGAGAACATGCTCCTCATGCGACTGTCCGAGGAATCCTTCGAGAAGGTTCTCGACGCGAACCTCACCGGGGCATTCCGCTGCGCCAAGCGCGCCACCAAGGGGATGCAGCGCGCAAAGTGGGGGCGGATGATCTTCCTCGGCTCGGTGGTCGCGATGTCCGGTATCCCCGGCCAGGTGAACTACGCGGCCTCGAAGGCGGGCCTGATCGGTATGGCGCGTTCCATCGCGCGGGAGATCGGCTCGCGCAACATCACCGCCAACGTCGTCGCGCCCGGGTTCATCGAGACGGACATGACCGCGTCGATGGAGGACCGCTACATCGAGATGGCCAAGCAGGCGATCCCGCTCGGCCGTACCGGCAAGCCCGAAGACGTCGCCGCCGCCATCAGCTTCCTCGCCTCGGACGAGGGCGGTTACATATCGGGTGCGGTCCTGCCCGTCGACGGCGGCATGGGCATGGGGCACTGACCGACCCGCACCGCGCGGCTGCACGACACGTCAATCAACGTCGATCTCAGGAGCACATCTACGTGAGCGGAATCCTGGACGGGAAGACCGTCCTCATCACGGGCATCATCACCGATGCGTCGATCGCCTTCCACGCCGCCGCCATGGCGCAGGAGCAGGGCGCGACCGTCATCATCACCGGCATCCCCGAGCGGCTGCGGCTGATCGACCGGATCGCCAAGCGGTTGCCGAAGGAGGTGCCGCCCGCGATCGGGCTCGACGTCACCAACGAGGACGACCTCGACGCGCTCGCCGGGAAGATCACCGAGCTGGCGCCGCAGGGCATCGACGGCGTCATGCATTCGATCGCCTTCGCGCCCCGGACGCTGATGGGTCCCGAGGCCAAGCCGTTCCTGGAGGGGCCCGGCCCCGACGCCGCGAAGGCCTTCGAGATCTCGGCGTGGAGCTACGCCTCGCTCGCGCGCGCCGTGCTCCCCGCCATGAACGAGGGGGGCTCGATCGTCGGCATGGACTTCGATCCCCGCACCGCGATGCCGTACTACAACTGGATGGGCGTGGCGAAGGCGGCCCTGGAGTCGGTGAACCGGTACGTGGCGCGGGAAGTGGGCAACGCCAAGAACGTCCGGTCGAACCTCGTGGCCGCCGGACCGATCAAGACCCTGGCCGCGAAGGCCATCGCCGGCACCGCCACCGACGACGCCAAGCAGCTCAACATGCTCAACGAGTACTGGGACGGCGCGTCGCCGATCGGCTGGGATGTCGACGACCCGACCGTCGTCGCCAAGTCGGTCTGTGCGCTGCTGAGCGACTGGCTGCCGGCGACCACCGGTTCCATCGTCTACGTCGACGGCGGGGCCAGCCACAACACCTGGTTCCCGGAGGGCATGACCACCGGCTCATGAGCTCGTCAGCACCGGGGAATGCGGCACCCGTCGACCCCACTCCGACCGATTCGGCTCCTTTCGACGCCGTCCTGTTCCTGTCGTTCGGCGGGCCGGACGGACCCGAGGACGTGATGCCGTTCCTGGAGAACGTCACCCGCGGTCGGGGAATCCCGCGCGAGCGGCTCGAGTCGGTGGCCGAGCACTACCTCCACTTCGGGGGTGTCTCGCCGATCAACCGCCTGAACCTGGAGATGATCGACGCGCTTCGGCGTGAGCTCGGCCGACGCGGTGTGGACCTCCCGGTGTATTTCGGAAATCGCAACTGGCACCCGATGGTCGAGGACACGCTGGAAGAGATGTACCGGGCCGGACACCGCCGGATCCTCGTGTTCCCGACGTCGGCGTGGGGTGGCTACTCGGGATGCCGGCAGTACCACGAGGACATCGACCGCGCGCGCAAGGCCCTGGCCGAACGTGTGCCGGCGAGCGCCGGACCCGACGCCACGGTGGTGCTGCGCAAGCTTCCCCAGTACTGGTCGCACCCCGCGTTCGTCGCGGCGGGGGCGGATGCGGTGCGCCGCGCGCTGGACACCCTGGGGCCCGGTGACGAGACGCCGCGGTTGGTGTTCACCGCCCACTCGGTACCGACCTCGGCCGACGCCGCGTCGGGTCCGGCAGCGGACGGTGGGCGCTTGTACTCGCGTCAGGTGATGGCCGCGTCGCAGGCGGTCGCCGACGAGCTCGGCGTCACCGACTTCGACCAGGTCTGGCAGTCGCGGTCGGGTCCACCGCAGATCCCGTGGCTGGAGCCGGACATCTGCGATCATCTGGAGAACCTTGCCGCCGAGGGAGTCCGGCGAGTGGTGGTGTACCCGGTCGGGTTCATCTCCGATCATCTCGAGGTGATCTGGGACCTCGACAACGAGGCCGCCGAGGTCGCCGAACGCCTGGGCATGGACTATGCGCGCGCCGACACCGTGGGTGCCGACCCGCGTTTCATCTCGATGATCGGCGAGTTCGTGGAGGCCTACGCCGGGGGGCTCGGTGATCTCTCCGCGATGGGGTGCGCCGACAACGGCCGCACGTGCCGGGAGAACTGTTGTGTGCCCGCGGCTCGTCCGAGGTCGTCGGCGAGTCCTGCCGGCCGCGGTCGGTAGAGACGCAGGCAACCCGTGCAGCGTCGTCTCCGAACGCCCGCCGCGGCCACGGGTGCGACAGGTCGGGGACTCAGCGGCGCAGCAGTTCGAGGATCGTCTGGTTGACCGCGGCCGCACGCGCCGTCCGGGTCAGCACCTGCAGTCCACGAAGGGTCGCGTCGCCGGAATCCCATTGTCCGGCAGTGTCGCCGATCTCGACACTGCGTGCGCCCGCGAGGTCGACGATGGCCTCCACCTGCGCGGCCGTGTCGATCAGACGGGTCGACCGCGCGTCGAGGATGTGCGGGGGCAGGGCGACCCGGTGCCGTGAGGTGAGCGCGGCGAGTTGAGTCCGGAGATCGGTCGCGTCGGCCGTCCGGCGTCCGCCGAGCCCGCCGATGATCGAGGTCGCATCCCGAACAGCTTGGCGCAGTTCGTATTCCAGGTCACCGGCGCTGGGTCCGGCGGACACGAGGTGCCCGAGGTCGAGTGCGGCGTCGTAGCGGTAGGCCGACCATGTGCACGAGACGAACGGCGGGTCGGTGGCCTCCGCGGCGGACGCCCGCGCGGTGAATGCGGGCACGAGTGCGAGGGTGCCGGTGCTCGACGCGTCGTCGACGAGCAGCACCTCGCCCGCGCCGAGGGCGGCCGACGTCGCGGGATGAGGCGGCAGACCCTGCGGGTCGCCCGTGGACGGCAGGCGGACCACGAGGCGCCGCGCCGGTCGGAGAAGCGCGAGGAGATCGAGCACGCCGTTCGCCGAACCCGTTGCGGGCGACACCTGTTCGTCCGGTGTTCCGGGCCCGTCCGGCCACCGCACCGCGTGCCGGTCGGCGGATTCCGCGAGTGCCTCGATCACGTCGTCGGGGGAGCAACGACCGGTGAGCCAGGCGGCCGACCATGCGCCGAGTGCGCACGTCGGCCACGCGACGGTCGAGGAGAAGAGGCTGCGATTCATCAAGATGCCAGGATACCGCCGGGGCCGACGGCCGGGCCGGGCGTGGCAACCCGGTGGTCGAAGTCGCCGGGGCTTAGGGTGTGTGCGCCACCGAAACGGGTTCCACCACGGCGGCGAGAAGACGGATCGAGAAGGTGGTGTGCGATGGATGACCGATACGGTCGCGACGTGCTCTCTCAGCCCCGCCGGGCGAAGCCGCGTCCTGCGGAGGTCGCGGCGGAGCGAGACCTGGTCGTCGAGGACGCCGCCACCGGATTCTGCGGTGCGGTCGTCGGACTCGAGAAGAGTTACGCCGGCGACCTCGTACGTCTGGAGGATCGCCGGGGTCAGACGCGGGTGTTCCTGATGCACCCGGGCGCGTTCCTGATCGACGGGCGGCCCGTGACGCTCGTGCGGCCGCGCAGCAGGGGCCCGCAGAAGCCGGCCACGACGGCGTCGGGTTCGCGCGCCGCCCCCCGTGCCCGCGCGCGTACGGCCCGCGCGAGCCGGATCTTCGTCGAGGGGGTGCACGACGCCACGCTTCTCGAACGCGTGTGGGGCGACGATCTCCGCGCCGAGGGCGTGGTCGTGGTCAGTCTCGACGGCCTCGACAACCTCGACGCGGCGCTCGACGAATTCCAGCCGGCGCCCCACCGTCGGGCGGGGGTACTCGTCGACCATCTGGTCGCCGGCTCCAAGGAGGCACACCTCACCGCCGAGGTGGGTGAGCACGTCCTCGTGTGCGGGCATCCCTACATCGACGTCTGGGAGGCCGTGAAGCCTGCCTCCGTCGACATCCGGGCGTGGCCGCGGATCCCGCGGGGCACGGATTGGAAGACGGGGGTGTGCACCGAGCTCGGCTGGGGCGATCCCCGCGCCGGCTGGCGCCGAGTGCTGAACGGCGTGAGCAGTTTCCGCGACCTCGAGGTCGATCTCCTGCGCTCGGTCGAGGAACTCATCGACTTCGTGACCGCGGCCGAAGAACCCAGCTGACGCCGTCGGCCGGACGCCGCCGGCGGCCCATCCGGGTCCCGAGCGGCGAGGCCGGTCCGGGCATTTCTGGCAGACTGGACGCGTGAGCGCCCTGCTGTGGTTGGCGGCCGCGATCGTCCTGACGGTCGCGGAGATGTTCGGGGGCGAACTCGTCCTGCTCATGCTGGCCGGCGGTGCACTCGCCGCCGCAGGCGTCGATTTCGTCTTCGAGCCACCGCTCTGGGTGGACGGTCTCGTCTTCGCGCTCGTCTCGGTGCTGCTGCTGGTCGCGATCCGTCCGGTGGCCCGCCGCCACATGCTCAACCGACCCGCGGTGCTGATGAACACCGAGGCACTCGAGGGACGACCGGCGGTCGTGACCGAACAGGTCGACGCCACCGACGGACGCGTCAAGATCGACGGCGACGTGTGGTCGGCCCGCGCGATGGACCCGTCCCAGGTGCTCGAACCCGGAACCCACGTGACCGTCGTGCAGATCGACGGCGCGACCGCGGTGGTGTTTCGCGCCTGAGACGTGCAGCGCTGCGGCACCAGCAGCGCGGACCGCCGAGAACGACAACGCAGGAAGGTGACCATGGAGTACGAGATCTTCGGCCTGACCGTCCTCGTCTTGCTCGTGTTGCTCGTGGTGGTGATCCTGGTCAAGTCGGTGGCGCTCATCCCGCAGGCGGAGGCAGCGGTCATCGAGCGGCTGGGCCGCTACACACGAACCGTGTCCGGACAGCTCACGTTGCTGTTGCCGTTCATCGACCGCATCCGTGCCCGCGTCGACGTCCGTGAACGGGTGGTGTCGTTCCCGCCGCAGCCGGTCATCACCGAGGACAACCTGACCCTGTCCATCGACACCGTCGTCTACTTCCAGGTCACCAACCCGCGGGCCGCCGTGTACGAGATCGACGACTACATCGCGGGCGTCGAGCAGCTGACCATCACGACACTGCGCAACGTGGTCGGCGGGATGACGCTCGAGGAGACCTTGACGTCCCGCGATTCCATCAACGGTCAGCTGCGCGGCGTGCTCGACGAGGCGACCGGCCGCTGGGGACTCCGCGTCGCACGCGTCGAGCTGAAATCGATCATGCCGCCGCCGTCGATCCAGGAGTCGATGGAGAAGCAGATGAAGGCCGACCGCGAGAAGCGGGCGACGATCCTCTCGGCCGAAGGCCAGCGCGAGTCGGCGATCAAGACCGCCGAGGGAAACAAGCAGTCGCAGATCCTCGCCGCCGAGGGTGCCAAGCAGGCCGCGATCCTGGCCGCCGAGGCCGAACGGCAGTCGCGCATCCTGCGCGCGCAGGGTGAGCGCGCGGCGTCGTACCTCAACGCGCAGGGTGAGGCGAAGGCGATCGAGAAGACCTTCGCCGCGATCAAGGCCGCCAAGCCGACCCCGGAGCTGCTGGCCTACCAGTACCTGCAGCAGTTGCCCGAGATGGCGAAGGGCGAGGGCAGCAAGGTGTGGGTGGTGCCCTCCGACTTCGGTTCGGCCCTGCAGGGTTTCGCCAAGTCCTTCGGTGTGCAGGGCGACGACGGCGTGTTCCGGTACGAACCGGCGGACTCACCGCCCTCCGAGGTCGACGAGTCGGAGACCGAGGACTGGTTCTCCCTCGCGTCCGATCCGAAGGTCGCCCAGGCCGTCGCCGAGGCCGAGGCCGTGGCCCGGACCCCGGTGGCCCCCGAGATCACCGCTCGCGCGGCGCGGGCCTCCCGCCATGTGCCGCCGGTGGGGTCCGAGCCGGCCGAACTCGCCGACGCCGGCTGGGCCCCGCCCGAGCAGCCGGACACCGCACCGACCGAACCCTCCTGATCCGAAGGAACCGGCCGACCGGTGGGTCCGGAGTCAGTGGATCGTGATCCTCGGAGGCGGCCGGAGTCGCAGCAGATGGCCGGCGCCGGTGGTCGCGCCGCGACCGCCAGACCTCAACTCGACCGATGGACTTCGATCGAAGTCTGGCTGTCGAGGTGAAGTCTGTCTGTCAGCGCTGGCTGTGACCAACGCACGCTCTGGTTGTCCGCGACGGCCGTCGGGCCGCAGATGCTGAGGTGGTCGTGCCAGGTCAGTGGGTGAGGAGATGTTCGATGCCCGCCATCCCGACCGCCCACATCACCGAGGCGAAGGTGCCCATGATGAACTGCTCGGCGGCGTGCGGCGCACGGAGTTCGGGATAGCGGGCGAGGCTCTTCACGGCGAGGATGATCGCGAGGCCCTCGGGCCACCCGGCCATGAGTGTGGTGACGACCGCGAGACGTTCGAGATATCCGATGACCCGGCCGCCGCGGAGCGGTCCGGCTTCGCCGGTCCCGGCCGGCCCGGGACCAGGGTTCTCCGTCGAATCGGGCGTGTCGGCGTCGTTCCCGGGCTCGTGGTCCGGCGCCCCCGGAGCGTCGGATCCGGTGTCCGGGCGCACGCCGACGCCACCGGCGACGAGAACCGTGCGGACCACGGGTCCACCGCCGGTGACCGCGGCGAGGGCGGCGACGACCGGGACCGCCGATGCGAGGAAGCCGGTGGCCGGCCCGGCCGCGGCGGCGAGGGCAGCGGCGACCGCGGCCGGCACCAGGAGGACGACGGCCCCGATCACGTCGAGCCTGCGCACGACGGCCTCCGGCGCGTCGCGGCGTCGCTTCCGCGTCGCGAGAGACCAGATCGGCGTCGTCAGGGCGGTCACGAGGAGGAGGACGACCGCGGCGATGGTCATTCCGATCCTCCGGTCGGGGTGTGTCGGTCCGCTTCGGCGAGCGCGTCGGCGACGAGATCGAGGGAATCGGACTCGAGGTCCCATCCCGCGGCGCGTAGGCGTTGGCTCATCGCCTGCGGGGTGATGTCGAGCTCGGCGGCGGCCTCGACCTGGGTGAGCCCGCGGCGCATCAGTTCGACCGCCTCGCGGCCGGCGGAACTGCGAGCGGTGATGACGTCGGCGATGAGTCGCCCGGCGGTCTGGGCATGACGGCACCAGCGGGTGTCGGTGCCGCGGACGCAGAGCGGGACCCGCTGCCGCTTGGCGGCCTCGACAGCGTCGCGGGCATGGACGAAGGCGGGCCCGCGCCCGGCACGGGTGGACGGGGGGAGCGGCTCGTCGACCGCCCCGGCGCCGATGCCGACGCTCCAGTGCCCGTCGGCGGTGAGTTCGACGGCCAGTCGGGCGGTGGCCACCGGGTCGGCGAGGATGCCCTGGATCTCATCTCCCGCGGTGCGTTCGAAGGCCCGCACCGTGTCGACTGCGTCGAGTGCGGCGAGGACGGTGTCGACTCGGTCGATGTCGCGGCGGCTTCCGCGCTGGTCGACGGTGAGAACGAACATCGTTCAAGGCTATGTACTTGATCTACAAGAATCAAGTCCTATGACTGGATTGATCAATGCCGGTGACTTGATCGACGACGATCAAGTCCGAGGGGTTGTTGCTGTCGCGTTCGCCACGGGCAAGCGGGAGTCCAGGACCAGGCCCGCGATGCCGATCGCGAAGAGACCTCCGGTCACCGCCAGTTGAAGCGGATGCGTGTCGCCGGTCAGCGAATCGCCCAGCATCACCACGGCGGCGGTGCCCGGCGCCATGCCGAGGATGCTGGCCACCGTGTACGGCACCGGGCGCACCGACGACAGTGCCGAACAGTAGTTCGCCACCGAGAACGGGCAGACCGCGATGAACCGCAGCGAACCGACTGCCAACCATCCGCGACGCTCCAGCCGGTACTCGACCGCGCGGACCACCGGGCTCTTCAGGTACGGCTGCACGCGATCACGCCCGACGCTGCGGACCAGGGCGAAGGCGGCCACCGCCGCGATCGAGGAGGCGATCATCGCACCCGCGAACCCGACGAGCGGCCCGAAGAAGATCCCGGACATGACGGTGAACGTCGAACGCGGGATCGGGGCGATGGTGATAACCGCATAGGCGAGGAAGAACAACCACACGAAGGCCGGTCCCAGGTCGGCGCCCCAGTCGCGCACGCTCGCGACCGAGGGCAGCGGGACGAAGTAGGACCCGGCCAGGACGGCCGCGAGAAGCGCTGCGACAACCAGTGCCCGGCGGATGACCCGACGATCGAATCCCCGGCGATCCGCCGACTGGGCCCGGCCGTCACCGGTCGTCCGGGCGTCCGCGACACCGCCGGCGTCGTCCCCGGTCGCGTCGGCGATGTCTTCGCTGACAGTGGAGGGATCGGGCACCCGGACACTCTACTCTGGACAACAGCGGTGGACCGGTTCCGGCGAGTGCGCCATGTCACGCCGACCTCGACGCCGAGCCGAGCGAGCGATCGGCTAGTGTCGTCTACGCGCTCATCACAGTGCATTCACGGAGGTGTGCTTCCCCACATGCCACAGCAAACTGACCAGCCCACAACGGACCCAGAACTCGATCAGGCCTACCAGACCTGGTCCACGGCCGCGGCGGCCGTTCTGGCGAAGTCGCGACGTGTCGACGTCGACGAGCTGCCCGACACGCCCGAGGCGCTGCTCTCGACCGACACCGCCGACGGGTTGACCATCCGGCCGCTGTACACGCGTCGCGACGAGCTCGCCGAACCCGGTGTGCCCGGCCGCTTCCCGTTCGTCCGCGGCGCCGACCCCGCTCGTGACGTCACCACCGGCTGGCGCGTCACCGAGAGGTTCGGCGACGACGCGACCGCTGCGGAGGATCTCAACGAGCTCATCCTCGAGGCGATGTCCAACGGGACGAGCGGCCTCTGGCTCTCGGTGAGCAGGCCCGGTGACGGGCTCGGGGTCGCCGACCTCGCGACCGCGCTGCGCGGCGTCTACCTCGATCTGGTGCCGGTGACCCTCGACGCGGGCACCGAGGGGATCGCGGCGGCCCGCGAGCTGCTGTCCCTCAAGGAGCATGCGCAGGCCGCCCCGGTGGCCGCCGCTCCGACCGCGGCCACCGTCCATTCCTTCGGGCTGTCGCCGCTGACGGCCGCCTTCTCCGGCCGACCCACCGTCGATCCGGACGAGGCGACCGGGCTCGCGGCCTCCGGGTTGCCCGTCGGCGTGCGCACGTTCCGCGTCGACGGAAGCGACTTCGCCACCGCGGGTGCCGACAACGGCCTCGAACTGGCCCTCACGGTGGCGGCTGCGGTCGCCCATCTCCGTGACCTCACCGCGTCCGGCCTGTCGGCAGAGGCGGCGCTGGGTCAGATCACCTTCGGCGTCTCGGCCGACGACGACCAGTTCGCCACGATCGCGAAATTCCGTGCGCTGCGCAAGATCTGGGCCCGGGTGGCCGAGGTGCTCGGTGCACCCGAGGCCGGCGGCGCGCTGACCCACGGAGTGACCGACCTGTCGATGTACTCCCAGCGCGACCCGTGGGTGAACATGCTCCGCAGCACCATCGCGGCGTTCGGAGCCGGTGTCGGCGGTGCCGACCAGCTCACCGTCCTGGGTTACGACGCGACCATCCCGGCGGACAAGCGCACCTCGAGTGCGTCGTTCTCACGTCGTATCGCCCGCAACACCCAGCTTTTGCTGCTCGAGGAGTCCAACATCGGACGCGTCCTCGATCCGGCCGGCGGTTCGTGGTTCGTCGAGTCCCTCACCGACGACCTCGCGACCAACGCCTGGGAGGCGTTCACCGAGGTCGAGGCCGCCGGCGGATACCGCGCCGCGCTCGACACCGGCTGGATCGCCGAGAAGGTCGACGCCTCACTGGCACGCCGCGACACCGAGGTCGCGCACCGTCGGATCTCGGTCACCGGCGTCAACGAATTCCCCAACATCGACGAACGCGCACTGTCGGAGACGACCGGGGCGCCGGCCTCGGCGGTCACCGACGTCGTCACCGGGACGCCACGCCTCGCGCGGATCGGACGCGCCTTCGAGGCGCTGCGCGATCGTTCCGACGTCGTGCTCGCCGAGCACGGCGCGCGGCCGTCGATCCTGCTGATCCCGCTGGGCAGCGTCGCCGAACACAACGGGCGCACCACCTTCGTCGCGAACTTCCTGGGGGCCGGCGGGATCACCGTCGTCAACCCGGGCCCGCTGACCGCGGACAAGGTCGGCGACACGGTGGCCGGGGCGAACACCCCGATCGCGGTGCTCTGCGGCACCAAGGCGCGGTACGCCGAGGAGGGGCCCGCGGCACTCGCGGCCGCTCGGGCGGCCGGGCTGTCGAAGGTCCTGCTCGCCGGACCGGACCGGGAGTGGCCCGAGGGCGACGATCGTCCCGACGGTTCACTGAGGGTGGGCATCGACGCGGTGAGCACCCTCGGCGACCTCCTCGACGAGCTGGTCTCGACATCCCTGAAGACGGCGGGAGCAACGGCATGACCCAGACCGAACCCGATCTGACACAGTCGATCCCGAGTTTCGCCGGAATCGGGCTGTCATCGGAGCAGCCCGCCGCCCCGGCCGCTGCCGGAGGACCTTCCGGGTCCGCGGCCGCCGTCACCGAGGAACTGGCCTCCGCACACGGCTACTCGGTGGACCAGGTCACCTGGAACACCCCCGAGCAGATCGACGTCACGCCGGTGTACACGCGCGCCGAACGCGACGCCGTCCTCGACGACGCCGAGCATCCGTACCCGCTCGACTCGGTTCCCGGTGCCGCGCCGTTCATCCGGGGCCCGTACCCGACGATGTACGTCAATCAGCCGTGGACCATCCGCCAGTACGCCGGCTTCTCGACCGCCGCCGAATCCAACGCCTTCTACCGACGCAACCTCGCGGCCGGGCAGAAGGGGCTGTCGGTCGCGTTCGACCTCGCCACGCATCGCGGCTACGACTCCGATCACCCGCGCGTCGCCGGTGACGTCGGCATGGCCGGTGTGGCCATCGACTCGATCCTCGACATGCGCCAGCTCTTCGACGGCATCGACCTCGGCAGCGTGTCGGTGTCGATGACGATGAACGGCGCCGTGCTGCCGATCCTCGCGCTCTACGTCGTGGCCGCCGAGGAACAGGGTGTGCCGCCCGAGAAGCTGGCCGGGACCATCCAGAACGACATCCTCAAAGAGTTCATGGTCCGCAACACCTACATCTATCCGCCGAAGCCGTCGATGCGGATCATCTCGAACATCTTCGAGTACACCAGCCAGAAGATGCCGAAGTTCAACTCGATCTCGATCTCGGGCTACCACATCCAGGAGGCCGGGGCGACGGCCGATCTGGAACTCGCCTACACCCTCGCCGACGGCGTCGAGTACATCCGGGCCGGGCTCGAGGCCGGTCTGGACATCGACAAGTTCGCCCCGCGACTGTCGTTCTTCTGGGGCATCGGCATGAACTTCTTCATGGAGGTCGCCAAGCTGCGGGCGGCACGCCTCCTGTGGAGTGAGCTGGTCGCCGACTTCGAGCCGAAGAACGCGAAATCGCTCTCGCTGCGGACACATTCGCAGACCTCGGGATGGTCGCTGACCGCCCAGGACGTGTTCAACAACGTGGCCCGCACGTGCGTGGAGGCGATGGCAGCGACCCAGGGGCACACCCAGTCGCTGCACACCAACGCCCTCGACGAGGCGATCGCGCTGCCGACGGACTTCTCCGCGCGCATCGCGCGCAACACCCAGCTGCTCCTGCAGCAGGAGTCGGGCACCACGCGGCCGATCGATCCGTGGGCCGGTTCGAACTACGTCGAGTGGCTGACCCATCAGCTCGCGCAGAAGGCGCGCAAGCACATCCGCGAGGTCGAAGAGGCCGGCGGCATGACGCAGGCGATCAACGAGGGCCTGCCGAAGCTGCGAATCGAAGAAGCCGCGGCACGCACCCAGGCACGTATCGACTCGGGCCAGCAGCCGCTGGTCGGCGTGAACAAATACCAGGTCGCCGACGACGAGGAGATCGAGGTCCTCAAGGTCGAGAACTCCAAGGTGCGCGCCGAGCAGCTCGAGAAGCTGGACCGACTGCGCGCGGTGCGCGATTCGGCGGCGGTCGAGGCGGCCCTGGCCGATCTCACGCGCGCCGCCGCGTCGTCGGAAGGCGGCCTGGAGAACAACCTGATGGCATTGGCCATCGAGGCCGCGCGCCATCAGGCGACGGTCGGCGAGATCTCCGAGGCGCTCGAGAAGGTCTACGGTCGGCATCAGGCGGAGATCAAGACGATCAGTGGTGTGTATCGACATGAGGCGGGCGAGGTGAGCAACATCGACGCGGCGATCGAGGCCGTGCGCCAGTTCGCCGAGGCAGAGGGCCGTCAGCCGCGTGTCCTGGTCGCGAAGATGGGTCAGGACGGGCACGACCGCGGCCAGAAGGTGATCGCGACCGCGTTCGCCGACCTCGGCTTCGACGTCGACGTGGGCCCGCTGTTCGCCACGCCCGAGGAGGTGGCCGCACAGGCCGCCGACAACGACGTGCACGTGGTGGGTGTGTCGTCGCTGGCCGCCGGACACCTGACGCTGGTTCCCGCCCTGCGGGAGGCGCTGAAGGAGGTCGGCCGCGAGGACATCATGGTGGTCGTCGGCGGCGTGATCCCGCCCGGTGACTTCGCCGAACTGTACGAGGCCGGCGCCGCCGCGATCTTCCCGCCCGGATCCGTCATCGCCGACTCGGCCGTGGAACTCATCGGCAAGCTCGCCGACACCCTCGGCCTGGAGCTGCCCGGGGCGACCGCGAACTGATGGCGGTCCAACCTCGACGTCAGATCGACGTCGACGCGCTGGCCGATGCCGTACTGGCCGATCGCCGCGCCGATCTGGCGCGCGCGATCACGCTCGTGGAGTCCAAGCGCGCCGACCATCGGGCGGCCGCCCAAGAGCTGTTGCTCAAGCTGACGCCGCACGCGGGAAAGTCGTTCCGCGTCGGCATCACCGGTGTCCCCGGCGTGGGCAAGTCGACGACGATCGAGGCGCTCGGCATGCATCTGCTGGAGCTCGGTCACAAGGTGGCGGTGCTCGCCGTCGACCCGAGTTCGACGCGCACGCGGGGCTCGATCCTCGGCGACAAGACCCGGATGGGCCGGTTGTCGACGGCGGAGAACGCCTACATCCGGCCGTCGCCGACGTCGGGCACACTCGGCGGCGTGGCCAAGGCCACCCGGGAGAGCATCGTGCTGGTCGAGGCCGCGGGGTTCGACGTGGTGCTGGTGGAGACCGTGGGCGTGGGCCAGTCCGAGGTGACGGTCGCCAACATGGTCGACACGTTCACGTTCCTCACCCTCGCCCGGACCGGAGACTCGTTGCAGGGCATCAAGAAGGGTGTGCTCGAACTCGCCGACGTGGTCGTCGTGAACAAGGCCGACGGCAAACACCTCAACGAGGCGAAGGGCGCGGCTCGCGAGCTCAAGAACGCGCTGAAGCTCATCTACCCGCACGATGCGCTGTGGATGCCACCGGTGCTCACCATGAGCGCGATCGAGAACTCCGGGGTGGACGAGTTCTGGAAGACCGTCGTGCGTCACAACGAGACACTCACCGAGGCAGGGGAGTTCACCGCACGACGCAATCAGCAGCAGATCGACTGGACGTGGGCGATGGTCAACGACATCGTGCTGTCCCGGCTCGGTGACTCGCCCGCCGTCCGAGGCATCCGCGGCGAGGTCGAGCAGCAGTTGCGCGACGGGTCGCTGACCCCGGCGCTCGCCGCCCAGCGGATCGTGGACGCGTTCGACGAGCGCTGAGTGGCCGTTACGGTGCTCGCCCCCGACGTGCGTTGAGCGGCAGCCGGTTTCATCTGCTCCCTGAGGTGTGAGGAGCGCTAGCGACGAGCCACGAAGGGTCCGGCGACTCGTCTCACTACGACCCTTCGTGGCTCGCTTCGCTCGCACCTCAGGGAGCAGTGGTGGTTTCGCTCGCACCTCAGGGAGCAGTGGTGGTTTCGCTCGCACCTCAGGGAGCAGTGGTGGTTTCGCTCAACGCACCTCAGGGAGCAGTGGTGGTTTCGCTCAACACATCTCAGGGAGCAGTGGTGGCCGCGGTCAGGCAAGCAGCGGCGCGAGCGTCTCGCCGAGCAGCGAGACCCGCCCCGGCACATGGCCGTTGGCGGGTGCGTTCACCGTGACGCCGTCGACCCCGGTGGCCAGGATGTCGGCGTAGCGGGCGGCGACCTCGTCGGGGTCGCCGACGATCGTCGACCCGCGGCGCACCTCGGCCGCCGGTGTGCGCTGTAGGTAGGCCTCCAGCTCGGCACTCGCCTCGTCGTGGGTGGGAGCCACGCACGCCGACGTCTGTACGGTCACGGTGATCTCCGAGCGGTCCCGGCCGAGCCGTTCGCAGTGTTCGGCGAGGGCGTCGAGCTTGCGCGGGATGTCGGCGGGCAAGCACAGCAGGTTCGATTCGTCGGCGTACTGCGCGACCATCCGCAACGTCTTGCGTTCGCCCCCGCCACCGATCATCACCGGGATCTTCGACAGCGGCGCCGGCACATTGAGGGCTTTCGCGACCCGGTAGCGCTTGCCGTCGAGGCTCGGTGCCTCCCCGGCGAGCATGCCGAGGATGATCTGCAGCGCCTCCTCGAGACGCTCGAACCGGTCGGTGAACGTCCCGAACTCGTAGCCGAGGGAATCATGTTCCAGCTCATACCATCCCGCGCCGATGCCGAGCTGGGCCCGACCGCCGGACACGACGTCGAGTGCCGTGATCGTCTTCGCGAGCAGGGTCGGGTTGCGGTAGGTGTTTCCGGTGACCAGCGACGACAGGCGCACCGTCGAGGTGTGCTGGGCAAGAGCCGCGAGAAGGGTGTAGCACTCGATCATCGGATCGTCGGGCTCGCCCAGCATCGGCAGCTGATAGAAGTGGTCCATCACGAACACGGTGTCGAAGCCGGAGTCCTCGGCTTCGCGTGCCTGCGCGACCACGGTGGGGAACAACCGGTCGGCGGGGACTCCGGGGTAGGTGAAGTTCGGGATCTGGTAACCGAGTCGAGTCACCCGTCCAGACTAGTCCGTGGACTTCTCCGGGGCGGCGCCGACGACCTCGGGAGCACGGCTGCGGGCGAACGCGCCGATCGTCTCGATGAGTTCGTCGAACACGGCGTCCACGTCGACGGAGGTCGCGATACGGGCGTTGGGTCCCGGCGAGGTCATCCACCGTTCGTCGGCAACGGTCATGCCCCGGGTCAGGGTGCCTGCGAGTTCGACGTCGACGCGCGCGGCGCGCGTCTGCACCGTGTCGGGGGCCAGCGCGACCAGCGCGGCGAACGGGTCGTGGAGGTGGGCGATGTAGCCCTCGTCGTGGTCGTCGTGGAATTCGAAGTAGAACCGCAGGGCGTCGACCAGGTGCCGGATCAGCTCGTTGTCGGCGACCGATCGGAGTCCGCGGTCGTCGGTCGGGTCCGGGCACTCGACGGGTGTGCTGCCGGCGGCGGCCGCGAGCCGGACCACGTGGTCGGGGGTCAGGATGACCGACTCGGTGATATCGAGTGCGCAGACGATGGGCTCGGTGGCGCCCGCGGTGCCGAACGCGGCGAACACCTCGGCGGCCGCCTCCGGATCGACGGCGACGTTCCACTCCGAGGTGGGCGTCGTGTTGCCGTGCGTGTGGAAGGCGCCGCCCATGATGACCAGACGCCGCAGACGAGCCGGTAGGCCCGGATCCCGTCGGATCGCGGTCGCCAGAGACGTGAGCGGTCCGGTCACCAGGCCGACGAGTTCGCCGTCGTGTGCCTGCGAGGCCTCGATCCAGGCGTCGGCGGCGTCGAGATGGCTCGGTGTCGTCGTCGGAGCCGGCAGCTCGGCGTGTCCGACGCCCAGCGGTCCGTGCGTGTCCTCGGTGGTCATCAGGGCGGCGACCAGGGGAGTGGCCGAACCGGTGTGGACCGGTACCTCAGTGCGACCGCACAGTTCCAGCCACGAGAGATTGTTGGCCGTGACGACGTCGACGGGCACGTTGCCTGCGGTCGACGCCACGCCGACGAGGTCGACATCGGCGCGAGCGAGCAGGTAGATCAGCGCGAGCGAGTCGTCGATTCCGGTGTCGCAGTCGAAGAATAGGCGCTGGGTCACCACACAATTGTGCCGGGTGCGGCCCGAAGGTCGGCGCCCCACCCCGCCGGGCCCCTACGCTCACCGCAGCCGGGACGAACGGTCGTCGGCCTGATGAGTCCCGGAGGAGCCGATGGCCTCGACACGACTCGCGCTGGCCGCCCTCGGCGCCGGCGCGATACTCCTGGTGAGCGCGTGCGGCACGGATTCGTCGGATCCGGACGCCTCCTCGGGCAGTGCCGCGGCCTCGTCGAGCGGCGCACCATCGGAGCCCGTCGTCACACCGGTGGTCGGCTCGGTGATGTTCGCCCCGACGCCGTTCGCCGGTTCCGACGGGAACAACCACCTCGTCTACGAGGTCTCGCTGACCAACTACATGCGCACACCGGTGACGATCGTCGGGGTGGAGGTGCTCGACGCGACCGCCGACGACGAACCGCTCCTCGCCCTCGACGAGAACGGGGTCCGCAGTCGGCTCAAGCCCACCGGCGCACCGTCGGTGCCGCCGGCCCCGGGAGCACCGGAGGAGTACTCGCAGGTGCTGGCGCCGGGACAGAACGGAGTCCTCTTCCTCCATGTGGTCTTCTCGTCGGAAGCGCCGAAGCAACTCGTCCACGAGGTCTCGGTGCGCGCCGACGCGGCACCGCCGGGTATGCGGGAGGTCGACGAACGCATCGCGCCCGTCACGGTGAGCGACTCGACCGTCCCGGTCCTGGGACCCCCGCTCGTCGGCGAACGCTACATCGCCGCCGACGCGTGCTGCGACGCGGTCCGGCACACCCGCGCGATCCTCCCGCTGAACGGGTCTCCCGTCCTCGCCCAGCGCTACGCGGTGGATTGGGAGCAGGCCGACGCGGACGGACGGATCTTCGTCGGTGACGCGAAAGACCCCGCGAGCTATCGGATCTTCGGCGACGACGTGCTCGCCGTGGCCGACGGCACGGTCGTCGCCAGTCGCAACGATCTGCCGGAGCAGACGCCGGGGTCGTTTCCCGCGGATCTGGCGATCGCAGACGCCGACGGCAACAACCTCGTTCTCGACATCGGCGACGGCTTCTATGTGAACTATGCGCACATGCAACCCGGTTCGGTGCGTTTCGCGCCGGGCGATCGCGTACGGCGCGGCGACGTCATCGGCAAGGTAGGCAACAGCGGGAACTCGGTGGCACCACACCTGCATGTGCATGTCATGAACGGACCGGAGTTCCTCGGGTCCCAGGGCGTCCCGAGTGTGACCGAGGAGTTCACCATCACCGGGCGGGTGGCCGACACCGCGGCCTTCGACGTCTCCGAGGGAACCGGGGTGCCGCTGCGGCTCCTACCCGGCGTGACGGAGAGCACACATGAGGATCAGATGATCCTCGATCAGAACATCGTCACGTTCACCGCAGGCTGACAACGGTTTCCGATCCCGCACATCCGCCCTGCCGCGCCGGCGGGGTGCTGTGGTGACTGGACAACGATGTCATCGTCCGTACGGTCGGACCCATGTCGATTCAGGACTCTGCCTTCGAATGGACGGAAACGAATCGCGAATGGCTGATCGAGAATCCCGCTCGCATCGTCGCTTACGTGATCGTCGCGTTGATCGTCCGGTTCGTCATCCACCGCTCCATCGACCGCGCCACCCGGCCACGGGCCGCCGGCGGGGAGCCGGGCCGGGGTGCGGCCCTCATGCGCGGCCTGCGCTCCAAGTCGGCATCCACCGAACGCAACGCGCAGATCGCCGCGCGGCGGGCCCAGCGGGCCGCGACGATCGGCTCGGTACTGAAATCGACGGTCTCGATCGTCTTGCTCGTCTGGGTCGTGCTGTCGGTGCTCAGCGTGCTGGGCGTCAACATCGCACCGTTCATCGCCTCGGCCGGGATCGTCGGCCTCGCAATCGGTTTCGGTGCGCAGAATCTGGTGCGCGACTTCGTGACCGGTGTGTTCATGCTGCTCGAGGACCAGTACGGCGTGGGTGACATCGTCGACCTCGGCGAGGCGGTCGGCGAGGTGGAGTCGGTGGGACTGCGTGTGACCACCCTGCGCGACATCGACGGCACCCTCTGGTACGTCCGCAACGGTGAGATCGCCCGCGTGGGCAACATGAGCCAGGAGTTCGCGGTCGCGCGCGTCGACGTCCCGGTGGCACCCGGCGCCGACATCGACAAGGCGCAGCAGGTGGCCGATGACGCGGCCCGCACCGCGATCGAGGAGGACTCGACGGACATCCTCGGACAGATCGAGATGCTCGGCGTCCAGGAGGTGTCGTCGGATCAGGTCGTCTTGCGATTGACGGTGAAGACCAAGCCGAACGGCCAGTGGGCGGTGCAGCGACGACTACGCCGGGCGATCCTGCGGTCGTTCGTGGAGAACTCGATCGACCTGCCGTACTCGCGGGCCTGGGGGGCGCTGGCGGATTCCGTCGCGCCCTGAGGGCTGCGGCGGGACGATCAACCCACAAGACGATCAACCCACAACGAGAAGAACCCCGGCGGTGAGCCGGGGTTCTTCTCGTTGTTCTCGTGGTGTCCGAGGGGGGACTTGAACCCCCACGTCCGTTAATAGGACACTAGCACCTCAAGCTAGCGCGTCTGCCATTCCGCCACTCGGACCTGCGTGCCGCGGTGAGTGTTCCGGCGATCTCTCGCCGGTGATCTTTCGACCCGTCTCGCTGCAGCGGGATAACCCTAACCGAGGTTGCCCGTGTATCCCAAATCCCGTAGGAGTGAGGGGTGTCTACACAGTCTGCGACCGACGAAGTGGTCGATCTGGTCAGTCGATTGATCCGTTTCGACACCTCCAACACGGGCGAGCCCGAGACCACCAAGGGCGAGGAGGAGTGCGCCCGCTGGGTGGCCGAGCAGCTCGAGGAGGTGGGCTACACGACCCAGTACGTCGAATCCGGGCGGCCGGGCCGGGGCAACGTGTTCGCGCGGCTCGCCGGACCTCCGGATTCCGACCGTGGCGCACTGCTCATCCACGCCCACCTCGACGTCGTGCCCGCCGAGCCGGCCGACTGGAGTGTGCATCCGTTCTCCGGGGCCATCAAGGACGGTTACATCTGGGGTCGGGGCGCGGTCGACATGAAGGACATGGCCGGCATGGCCCTGGCGCTCGCGCGACAGTTCAAACGGGACGGCACCGTCCCGCCCCGCGAGCTCGTGTTCGCCTTCCTCGCCGACGAGGAGGCCGGCGGGTCGTGGGGTTCGCACTGGCTCGTCGAGAACCGGCCCGACCTGTTCGAGGGCATCACCGAGGCGGTCGGCGAGGTCGGCGGCTTCTCACTCACCGTCGACCGGCCCGACGGCACGCAGCGGCGGCTCTATCTGGTCGAGACGGCCGAGAAGGGCCTCGCGTGGATGCGACTCACCGCCGAGGCCCGCGCGGGACACGGATCGTTCCTGCACGAGGAGAACGCCGTGACCGAGGTCGCCGAGGCGGTCGCCCGGATCGGACGGCACCGGTTCCCTCTGGTGATGACCGAGTCGGTGAGCCAGTTCCTGGCCGAGGTCAGCGCGGAAACGGGCCTGGACCTGAGTCCCGAGGCGCCCGACCTGGAGACGTCGCTGTTCAAACTCGGCAATCTCGCGCGGATCATCGGCGCGACGCTCCGCGACACCGCCAATCCCACCATGCTCAAGGCCGGCTACAAGGCCAATGTCATCCCGCAGAAGGCGGAGGCGGTCATCGACTGCCGCGTGCTCCCCGGACGCCAGGCCGCCTTCGAGAAGGAGATCGACGAACTCATCGGTCCCAACGTGCGGCGCGAGTGGATCACCCATCTCGATTCCTACGAGACCACCTTCGACGGCGATCTGGTCGAGGCGATGAACGCCGCCGTCCTCGAACACGACCCGCAGGGAAAGACGGTGCCGTACATGCTCTCCGGCGGCACCGACGCCAAGGCGTTCGCGAAGCTGGGCATCCGGTGCTTCGGCTTCGCGCCGTTGCGACTACCGCCCGAACTCGATTTCGCGGCGCTGTTCCACGGCGTCGACGAACGCGTGCCCGTCGACTCGGTTCTGTTCGGCACCAAGGTCTTCGAGCACTTTCTGCGGCACAGCTGAACCCTCACCTAGAGTGAGCAGCACGGCTTCTTCGGCGACCCTGACCTATCGGTCGGAGAATGCCCCGCACTCTTCCGACGCGCGAAACGTGAGAAAGGTGAACACATGTCGTCATTCGACCCGTACTCCCCGCTACCGAGCCTCCCCGGCTTCACCCTGACCTCGGAGAGCCTCACCGACGGGGCCGCGCTGGCCAACGGACAGGTGAGCGGGATCATGGGCGCGGGTGGCGAGGACCTCTCGCCGCAGCTGAGCTGGTCCGGGTTCCCCGCCGAGACCAAGAGTTTCGCCGTCACCGTGTACGACCCCGACGCCCCCACCGCCGCCGGGTTCTGGCACTGGGCTGTCGCCGACATCCCCGCCTCGGTCACGAGCCTCCCCGAGGGCGCAGGCGACGAGGAGGGTTCCGGGTTGCCCGAGGGCGCGGTCACCCTCAGCAACGACGCCTCGCTGCGCCGCTACATCGGTGCGGCGCCGCCGCCCGGACACGGTCCGCACCGGTACTTCGTCGTCGTGCACGCCGTCGACACCGAGTCCCTCGGTCTGCCGGAGAACGCGACGCCCGCGTACCTGGGATTCAACCTGTTCTCCCACGCGATCGCGCGCGCAACCCTCGTCGGCACCTACGAACAACCCGGCGAGAACGTCTGACTCCGGCCATCGATGGCCCGGTGGTGCGAGACCGCCGGGCCTACGGTGACCGTCACGGCTGGTTGCGAGCCGCGCAACCGACCGCGTCGGAGATCGAGGCGAAGCCACCCGCCCGCGCCCGCTGTGCGAGGCCGGCGTGGAGCTCCGTCAACCACACCGGGCCTCCGTAGATGAAGCCGGTGTAGACCTGCAGGAGGTCTGCGCCGGCGCAGATCCGTTCCCAGGCCTGGTCGACCGTCTCGATGCCGCCGACACTGACGAGTGCGATCCGGCCGCCCACCCGGTTGTAGAGCCGGCGCAGGACGGTCAGCGAGCGCGCGGCGACCGGCGGCCCGGACAGGCCACCCGCACCGATCTCCCGGACCTCGTCCGACGAACTGCGCAGACCCTCACGACCGATCGTGGTGTTGGTGGCGACGATTCCGGCCAGGCCGAGTTCGACCGCCAGATCCGCCACGGCGTCGACGTCGTCGTCGACGAGATCGGGCGCGATCTTGAGCAGCACCGGGACGTGAACCACACCGAGTACCGCGGTCAAGATGGGCCGCAGCGAGTCCACGGCCTGCAGATCCCGCAGCCCCGGGGTGTTGGGCGAACTCACGTTGACGACGACGAAATCCGACAGGGGTCCCAGCAATTCGGCCGAGCGCCGGTAGTCGTCGATCGCGTCGTCGACCGGGACGACCTTGGTCTTGCCGATGTTGGCGCCGATGGGCACCGAGACCGGCCCCCGTCGGACATCCATCAGGTGCTGCGCGGCCACCTCGGCACCCGGATTGTTGAAGCCCATCCGGTTGATCAGCGCACGGTCGGCGGGAAGACGGAACAGGCGCGGCGTCGGATTGCCGGGCTGCCCCTGACCGGTGATCGTGCCGATCTCGGCGAAGCCGAACCCGATCTGGCCCCAGGTGTTCACCGCACCGGCCGTCTTGTCGAACCCGGCCGCCAGACCGATCGGGGCGGGGAAGTCGACACCGAAGACCCGTGTGCGCAGGACCGGGTCGTGCTGGGCCAGCAGCTTGGCGGTCAGGAACGCCAGCGGCGGAAACCGTCCGACGACGCGCAGGACCGCGAAGACGATGTGGTGGATCCGCTCCGGATCGACGCGGAACATGATCGAGCGCAGGAGGGGATAGCACCACCGGTTGAGGACGGGAAGTACTCCGGTGGCATTGCGGGACGTCAGCATGCGCGTGCGCTCCGGGGGTCGTGGCCGTTCTGGTCGGGGGACCGATCGTCGGCCGAGTCGTCGCTGTGGGAGCCGCGTGAACCACGCGGCGGGCGGCGCCGCTTCAGCAGCACTTTCCGGGTGCCGTCGGAGTAGAGCCGCACCCGCGACAGTTCCCAGCCGCCGAACTCGGCTTCGAGGGCAAGGCGCATCGAGGCGGTCACTCGGGTCACATCGGGTGGCAGACGCAACAGGACGCACTCGACGTCCTCCGTGGTGACCTCCCAGCCGTCCGGATAGCGAGAGCCGTGCCGAGCCGAGGTGCGTGCGGGTCGCGTGCCCGACCTATCAGGACTCATTCGGCCCGCTCATCGGTGACCACCTGGAGGCCGCCGTCGCGCGCGGAGAGCACGTAGACGGTGCCCGACTCGTCGACCGCGATCCGGTCGGGCTGCACGACCGAGGCGAACCGCTGGACCTCGGTGGGTTCGCCGTCCGCCAGGTCATAGGCCACCACCTCGTTGTTGCCGGTCGTCGACACCCAGAGCCGGTCCCGGGTGTCGTCGTAGTCTACGGCGTACGGTCCGTCCGCCACCGGGTAGCGAAAGCGCATCACCAGAGGGGATCCGAAGAAGCCGAGGATCTCGCCGTCGCGGGTGTTGGCCACCAGCACCCGTCCGAACTCGTCCACGGTGGAGTTGGTCGCCCCGTTGCCCGCACGAAGAGCCGGCCCGAGTTCGCCGGACCCGGGGTCGACGGGGGTCACCGACGACTGTGCGCGATCCAGCACGACGACCTGCCCGCCGAGCTCCCCGGCCGATTCCGGCGCGGCCGTCAACGAGTCCACCCGGACGAACCGATCGACATCGTGCTTCTTCGCGAAGTCGGCGTCGTACACGAGAACCCGTCCGTCCGCCGTGCCGACGACGAGGAAGCCGGTCGGGGTGCGCGTCACCGCGGTCGGCTGGTCGGACTCGAGATCGCCGGTCTGGACCCGGCCCTCGGCGTCGACGACGACGAGCACACCCGGGCCGGCGCCGACATACCCGCCGTCGTCACCCGCCGCCAGGGCGACGAGGCCCGGGACGGCGATGGTCTGCGGAGGCGCGGTCACGTTTCCCGCGTCGTAGCGGAGGATCTGGTTCCCGTCGGCCGAGAGGACGGCGACGGTCCCGCCCGACGTCGCGAGCGCGCGCGCCCCCGCGGGCGCGGGGACGACGGTGCCGGCGGGCGCCGACGTCGAACTCGCCGGCGCCTCGGGTGCGGTCGCCGGCGTCACGGTCGGTACGTCCGGCGTGCCGTCGTCGGATCCGCACGCGGTGATCATGCCCACACCGATCACCAGTGCCGCCGCCGCGGCGACCGGACCGCGCAATCGCGAGACGCCCGTGCGGAACTGGTGAGGGGGCTGGGATGGTCGCGGCGAGGACATGTCCCCATCTTGCGTGACCGCATCCGAACGCCGGTCGGGAGGGTCGAGGCCGTGTCGCCAGTCGGGTCGACCGGGGCGGTCCCAAGTAGCATCGGGCGCCGTGACCGACACCATGACGTGGACCCAGTCGATCGTCCTCGGGGCGTTGCAGGGCCTCACCGAGTTCTTGCCGATCTCGTCCTCCGGACATCTCCGGATCGCCTCCGAGCTGATGTTCGGCGAGGACGCCGGCGCCTCCTTCACCGCGGTCACCCAACTCGGGACCGAGGCCGCGGTCCTCGTGTTCTTCGGCCGCGACATCATCCGCATCGTCACCGCCTGGTTCCGGGGTCTGCGCCACGCCGACGAGCGGAACGTCGACTATCGGATCGGCTGGTATGTGATCTTCGCGACCATCCCGATCGGACTGATCGGCTATCTGTTCAAAGACGAGATCCGCACCACCGGTCGCAACCTGTGGCTCGTCGCGATCATGCTCATCCTGTTCGCCGGGGTGTTCTGGCTGGCCGAACGGTACGGGCAGAAGCAACGGAACCTCGAGCAGCTGACCCTGCGCGACGGCCTCGTGATGGGCGGCGCGCAGTGCCTCGCGCTGATCCCGGGGGTGTCGCGCTCCGGCGCCACCGCGAGTGCGGGTCTGTTCCTCGGGCTCGAACGTGAAGCCGCGTTCCGCTTCTCGTTCCTGCTGGCCATCCCCGCGGTCACCGCGTCGGGCCTGTTCAGCCTCCCCGACGCCTTCGACCCCAGCGGAGAGGGCATGCAGGCCAGCGGGGCGCAGCTGCTCGTCGCGACGCTGATCGCCTTCGTCGTCGGCTACGCCGCGATCGCCTGGCTGCTGAAATTCGTCAGCGCGCATTCGATGAACTGGTTCGGCGCCTACCGCATCGTGCTCGGCGTGACGCTGATCGTGTTGCTGTCGACGGGCGTGATCTCGGCGACATGACGCCGCGCCCGCCGCGCCGGACTCCGCGCGCCGTGCGGGCCCGCGCGGCCGGTGCCTATGGTTGTGGGATGACCGTGATCCTTCTCCGGCACGGCCGTTCGACGGCGAACACCTCGGGGGTGCTCGCCGGTCGCAGCGCCGGCGTCCATCTCGACGACCGCGGGCGCGCCCAGGCCGACGATCTGGTTCGACGCCTCGGCGACCATCTCGGCTCCATCCGGGCGGTGGCGCGGTCGCCGCTCGACCGGTGCGCCGAGACGGTCGCGCCACTGCTGGCCGCGCTGGGCACCGACGGGCAGGCCCCGCCCGAGATCGTCGTCGACGATCTCGCGGAGGTCGACTACGGCGGATGGACCGGTCGGTCGATCTCGGAACTCCTGAAGGAACCGCTGTGGAAGGTCGTGCAGCAGCAGCCCTCGGCCGCGGTGTTCCCCGACGGAGAGGGTCTGGCCGACGTCCAGGCCCGGGCCGTGCGTGCGATCCGTGAACTGGACCGGATCCATGGTGGACCCGACGGCTCCGGGGTGTGGATCGCCTGCTCGCACGGCGACGTCATCAAGTCGATCATCGCCGACGCCATGGGCACTCATCTCGACGCCTTCCAGCGCATCGTCGTCGAGCCGGCGTCGATCAGCGTGATCCGGTACGCGTCGTCGCGCCCGTACGTGCACACGGTGAACACCACCGAGAACCTGTCCATACCGAAGCCCCCGCCGCCGGCCGAGGACGGGCAGCGGCCCGCCGACGACGCGGTCGTGGGCGGCGACACCGGGGCCGATGTCGCGCCGTCGCCGAACGGGACCGCGACGATCCCGGCGACATCGGGATAATGAACCAGACGACGAAGGAGGTGTGATGTCTCGAGCCATCCATGTGTTCCGGAGCCCGGACCGCTTCGTGGCGGGCACGATCGGGCAACCCGGTGACCGTACGTTCTACCTCCAGGCGGTCCACGAGGCTCGCATCATCAGCGTGATGCTGGAGAAGCAGCAGGTCCAGATCCTGGCGGACCGGATCGGCGCACTGCTCGACGAGATCCACCGCCGATTCGGCACCCCGATCCCGCCGGAGACCGACCGGGTCGGCGACCTGAGTCCGCTGGTGATGCCGGTCGATGCCGAATTCCGGGTCGGCACGATGGGTCTGGGATGGGACGCGGAGTCCGAGGCCGTGGTGGTCGAGCTGCTCGCCGTCACCGAGGGGGAGTTCGACGAGAGCGTCGTGCTCGACGACACCGACGAGGGTCCGGACGCGGTGCGGGTCTTCCTGACCACCGCGGCCGCCCGTGAGTTCGCCGCGCGGTCGTCGAAGGTGATCTCGGCGGGTCGGCAGCCGTGCCCGCTGTGCAGCGAACCGCTCGACCCCGAGGGCCACCTGTGCATCCGGACCAACGGCTACAAGCGGGATGCGGAGTTGAGCAAGTCCCTCGACTTCATCGACCCCGATGTCTTCAACAGCCTTGCTGCACAGGGCGATCCGGGCCTGGCGGTCGACGAGGACCCCTTGGGCCAAGAGGGGGGCGCACCGCCGCCCGGGGAGTCCGACGACCCCGACGAGCCCGGTGACGCCGACCCCTCCGCGCGTGACTGACGAGCCCGCGGCCGACCACGTCCTCCGCGAAGGCGAACTCACGATCCTCGGCCGGATCCCGTCGGCCAGCAACGCGACGCTCGTGTGCGACGCGGTGCTCGACACGCAGACCTCCGTGCGCTGTGTCTACAAGCCGGTGCGCGGGGAGGTCCCGCTGTGGGACTTCCCCGACGGCACCCTCGCCGGACGGGAGGTCGCGTCGTACCTGATCTCCGAAGCGCTCGGCTGGGACACCATCCCGACCACCGTGCACCGCGACGGCCCGCTCGGGCCCGGGATGGTGCAGCGCTGGGTCGAGACACCCGACAACACCGATCACCCGATCCCGGAGACCGAACCGCGGGTCGACCTCGTCGACCTGTGCCCGGTGGGTGCCGTACCCGCCGGATACCTCGCCGTGCTCCAGGCCTACGACCCGTACGGCGACCCCGTCGTGCTGGTGCACGCCGACGACCCGCGACTTCAGCGGATGTCGGTGCTCGACGTGATCCTCAACAACGCCGACCGCAAGGGCGGGCATGTGCTGGAGGGGCTCGACGGCGGCGTCTACGGCATCGATCACGGGATCTGCCTGCACAGCGAGGACAAGCTGCGGACGGTGCTGTGGGGCTGGGCGGGGGAGCCGGTCCCCGGGCACCTCGTGGCCGACATCGCCGAGCTCGCCGAGAGTCTGGAGACCGACGGATCGGCGCTGCGCACGCAGCTCGTCGAACACATCACCCCCGACGAGGTCGAGTCGCTGGCGATCCGGGCCATCGTGGTCGCCGAGAGCGCGACCATGCCGCATCCGCCCGGCCATCGGCCGATTCCGTGGCCGCCGTTCTGAGGTGTCCTGAGACATCCGAAGGCGGTACGGTCAGTCGGGCGCGAGGGGAGTGAACAGCTCGCGCGCCGTGGGCAATACAGTGGACGCATGCAGTCGTGGCCCGATCTCGAACTCCCCGCCGTTCCGGGCAGTGGACCCGCCCTCCGTCTCTACGACACCGCCGACCGTGCGGTCCGTCCCGTCTCGCCCGGGGCGACGGCGACCATGTACGTCTGCGGCATCACCCCCTACGACGCCACCCACCTGGGGCACGCCGCCACCTACGTGACCTTCGATCAGGTCAATCGGGTGCTGCGCGATCAGGGTCACGAGGTCCACTACGTCCAGAACGTGACCGACGTCGACGACCCGTTGTTCGAGCGGGCCGACCGCGACGGCATCGACTGGCGCGACCTCGGTGCTCGGGAGACGCAGCTGTTCCGCGACGACATGACCGCCCTGCGTGTACTGCCGCCGCGCGACTACATCGGCGCGGTCGAGTCGGTCAACGAGGTCGTCGAGGTCGTCGACAAGCTGTTGGCCTCCGGTGCCGCCTACACCGTGGACGACGCCGAGTTCCCGGACGTCTACTTCCGCACCGACGCCACCGAACAGTTCGGGTACGAGTCGGGCTACGACCGCGAGACGATGGCGCGATTCTTCGCCGAGCGCGGCGGCGACCCCGATCGTCCCGGCAAGCGCGATCCGCTCGACGCGCTCCTGTGGCGCGCCGAACGTCCCGGCGAGCCGTCGTGGGAGTCGCCGTTCGGACCCGGCCGCCCGGGCTGGCACATCGAGTGTTCGGCGATCGCGCTGAACCGGCTCGGGATCGAGTTCGACATCCAGGGCGGCGGCAACGATCTCATCTACCCGCACCACGAGTACTCCGCCGCGCACGGCGAGGCCCTCACCGGTTCGCGACGGTTCGCCCGTCACTACGTGCACACCGGAATGGTCGGCCTCGACGGCGAGAAGATGTCCAAGAGCCGCGGCAACCTCGTGTTCGTCTCGGTGCTGCGCGGCGACGGGGTGGACCCGGCGGCCATCCGCCTCGCACTGCTCGCCGACCACTACCGCGGTGATCGGATGTGGACCGCCGAGGTCCTCGACACCGCCGTGCAACGACTCGCCCGGTGGCGTGCGGCGCTCGGCGCGAGCACCGGACCCGACGCCGGGCCGGTCATCGCGCGCCTCCGCCAGCACCTCGCCGACGACCTCGACACCCCCAAAGCGCTTGCCGCAGTCGACGGTTGGTGCGCGGACGTGCGCAACGGCATCGGTTCGTCGACGACGGCGCCCGCCGAACTCGCGGCCGCGGTCGACGCACTGCTCGGGATCCCACCGGCGGCCGGCGTCTGAGGAGCGCTGTCCTGCGCACCGAGATGTCTGCTCGGCGGCGTCTGGGTAGAGTGCTGGCGTGACGCGCGTGCAAGAGATCCGACCAGAGACCGACGCCGGGGTGTACACCGTCGTCACCCGGACGTCGACCTATCTGCTGGATTTCAGCGAGATGACGCTCCTGCGAGCCCCCGGGGTCGGTGGCACCGACAACGAGGACTGGACGGTCAGCCGGCTCCGGCGTGATTCCGAGGACATCCCGCTGCTCGGCGTGAAGTCCTGTCGCCTGGGGGAATCCGCGCAGTTCTGGGTGCGCGCCGCCGACGATCCCGACGTCCGCACCTGGCGGATCACCACGCCCGTGGTGTCGATCGAGAAGATCGGCTGACGCCCGGCACCCGGACTCAGGACCCGAACGGACCCTGACCGCGGCGCTTGAGATAGCGCTCGAACTCGGCGGCCAGGGCGTCCCCGTCGATCTTCGCCATCACCTCGTCCGGATCGACCTCGGCGTCGCCGCGCTCCTCGAGCCCGCGCACGTAGTCGGCGATCTCCTCGTCGTCCTCGGTCATCTCGGTGACCGCGCGTTCCCATTCCTCCGCCTGTTCGGGGAGCGTGCCCAGCGGCACCTCGATGTCGAGGACCTCCTCGACCCGGGTCAGCAGCGCCACCGTCGCCTTCGGGTTCGGCGGCGTCGACACGTAGTGGGGGACCGCCGCCCAGAACGACACGGCCGGCAGGCCCGCCTGGACGAAGAGGTCCTGGAGGACCCCGGTGATGCCGGTGGGCCCCTCGTAGCGGCTCTCGGCGAGGTTGTAGCGGGCCGCGGACTCGCTGCTGTAGGCGGCGCCGGTCACCGGCACCGGGCGGGTGTGCGGGGTGTCGGCGAGCAGGGCGCCCAGCATCACCGTCGTCTCGACCCCGAGCTCCTGCGCGAGGTCGACGATCTCCGCGCAGAACGCCCGCCACCGCATGTTGGGTTCGATCCCGCGGACCAGCACGATGTCGCGGTCGGCGCCGCGCGGACTGCAGTACGAGATCGACGTCGTCGGCCAGTCGATCCGGCGCGTGACACCGTCGATCTGATTCACGGTGGGGCGATTGACCTGGAAGTCGTAGTATTCATCGGAGTCGATGTCGGCGAGGGGTCGGGCGTCCCATTCGAGTGCCAGGTGCTCGACGGCGCTGCTGGCGGCGTCCCCGGCGTCGTTCCATCCCTCGAAGGCCGCGAGCAGAATGGGTCTGCGCAGCTGGGGAAGGTTCGACGTCTGCTCAGCGTTCACCGATCCAGCCTACGACCGAACACGCAGAGAGGGCGAACTACGCTGTCAACCATGTCCCCTGAATACTCCGGAACCGATCCTCGCGATTTCGACACGACATTCTTGTCGTCGATGTCGCGCCGGGTGCTGATCGGCGACGGGGCGATGGGCACCATGCTGCAGGCCGCCGATCTGACTCTCGACGACTTCCGCGGCCTCGAGGGTTGCAACGAGATCCTCAACGACACCCGTCCCGACGTCCTCGAGAGCATCCATCGCGCCTACTTCGAGGCCGGCGCCGACGCCGTGGAGACCAACACCTTCGGCTGCAACCTGTCGAATCTGGGCGATTACGATATCGCGGACCGCATCCGTGAACTGTCGTACAAGGGCACGGCGATCGCGCGCGGCGTCGCCGACGAGATGGGTCCTTCGGCCGACGGCATCGACCGGTTCGTACTCGGATCGATCGGGCCGGGCACCAAGCTGCCCAGCCTCGGCCACACCACGTACGCGGCCATCCGCGACGCCTACCTCGAATGCGTCATCGGCATGCTCGAAGGCGGGGCCGACGCGGTCCTGATCGAGACCTCCCAGGATCTGCTGCAGGTCAAGTCGGCGGTGGTGGCCGCCCGTCGCGCGATGGAGCGGGTGGGTCGCCGGATCCCGATCATCACCCACGTCACGGTCGAGACGACCGGCACGATGCTCCTCGGATCGGAGATCGGCGCCGCGCTGACCGCGCTGGAGCCCCTCGGGATCGACCTCATCGGCCTGAACTGCGCCACCGGACCGGCGGAGATGAGCGAGCACCTGCGGTACCTGTCCAAGCACGCCCGCATCCCGGTGTCGGTGATGCCGAACGCCGGTCTGCCGGTCCTGGGCCCCAATGGTGCCGAGTACCCGCTGACACCCGAGGAACTCGCGCAGGCCATGGCGCAGTTCGTCGGGGAATTCGGACTGGAGTTCGTCGGCGGCTGCTGCGGGACGACGCCCGAACACATCCGGCAGGTCGCGGCGGCGGTCGCCGAGGTGACCCCGGCGACCCGTACCCCGGAGCACGAGTCGGAGACGTCGTCGCTCTACTCCGCGGTGCCCTTCGACCAGGACGCGAGCTTCTTGGTCATCGGTGAGCGCACGAACACCAACGGTTCCAAGGCCTTCCGCGAGGCGATGATCGCCGAGGACTACCAGAAGTGCCTCGACATCGCGAAGGACCAAACCCGCGACGGCGCCCACATGCTCGACCTCAACGTCGACTACGTCGGCCGCGACGGTGCCGCCGACATGACCGCCCTCGCGAGTCGATTCGCGACGTCGTCGACGCTGCCGATCATGCTCGACTCCACCGAGCCGGAGGTCATCCGGGCCGGTCTGGAGTCGCTGGGCGGGCGCTGCGCGGTGAACTCGGTGAACTACGAGGACGGCGACGGACCGGACTCCCGGTTCACCAAGATCATGCAACTGGTCGTCGAACACGGCGCGGCGGTCGTTGCGCTCACCATCGACGAAGAGGGACAGGCGCGCACCGCCGATTGGAAGGTCCGGGTGGCCGAGCGGCTCATCGCCGACATCACCGGCAACTGGGGCCTGGCCGAGGAGGACATCATCCTCGACACCCTGACCTTTCCGATCTCGACGGGTCAGGAGGAGGTCCGGCGCGACGGCATCGAGACCATCGAGGCCATCCGCCGGCTGCATGAAGCGCACCCCGACGTGCACTTCACGCTGGGCATCTCGAACATCTCGTTCGGACTCAATCCCGCTGCGCGACAGGTGCTCAACTCGGTGTTCCTGCACGAGTGCGTGCAGGCCGGCCTCGACACCGCGATCGTGCACGCGTCGAAGATCCTGCCGATGGCCCGGATCCCCGAGGAGCACCGCGAGGTCGCGCTCGATCTCGTCTACGACCGCCGGCGCGAGGGTTACGACCCGCTGCAGAAGCTCATGCAGCTCTTCGAGGGTGTCTCCGCCGCCTCGGCGCGCGAGTCGCGGGCCCAGGAACTCGCCAAGCTGCCGCTGTTCGAGCGGCTGGAGCGCCGGATCGTCGACGGCGAGCGCAACGGGCTCACCGACGATCTCGACGAGGCGATGACGCAGGTGCCGCCGCTGTCGATCATCAACGACACACTGCTGTCTGGGATGAAGACCGTCGGCGAGCTCTTCGGATCGGGTCAGATGCAGCTGCCGTTCGTGCTGCAGTCCGCCGAGGTCATGAAAACCGCGGTGGCACACCTCGAACCGCACATGGAAGCCACCGGGGAGGACGGCAAGGGCCGCATCGTCCTGGCGACGGTCAAGGGCGACGTGCACGACATCGGCAAGAACCTCGTCGACATCATCCTGTCCAACAACGGCTACGAGGTCGTCAACATCGGCATCAAGCAGCCGATCGCGACCATCCTCGACGTCGCCGCGGACAAGCGGGCCGACGTCATCGGCATGTCCGGATTGCTGGTGAAGTCGACCGTGGTGATGAAGGAGAACCTCCAGGAGATCAACTCCCGGGGTCTCGCCGACGAGTACCCGGTCCTCCTGGGCGGCGCGGCGCTCACCCGCTCGTACGTCGAGAACGATCTCTCCGAGACCTACGAGGGCGACGTGCACTATGCGCGCGACGCTTTCGAGGGTCTGCGCCTGATGGACGACATCATGGCGGCCAAGCGCGGCGGGGGACCCGACCCGGACAGCGCCGAGGCGAAGGCGGCGGCGGAGAAGGCCGCCGAACGCAAGGCCCGGCACGACCGGTCCAAGCGCATCGCCGCGAAGCGCAAGGCCGCCGAGACGCCCGTCGAGGTGCCGGCCCGCTCGGATGTGGCCGCCGACAACGAGATCCCGACGCCGCCGTTCTGGGGGTCGCGGATCGTCAAGGGCGTCCCGATCGCGGACTACATGCAGCTCCTCGACGAGCGCGCCCTGTTCCTGGGCCAGTGGGGTCTCCGCGGTGCGCGCGGCGGTGACGGACCGTCGTACGAGGAGCTGGTGGAGACCGAGGGCCGTCCGCGCCTGCGCTACTGGATCGATCGCCTGTCGACCGAGAACATCCTGCAGCACGCCGCGGTGGTCTACGGCTACTACCCGGCGGTGAGCGAGGGGGACACGGTCCACGTGCTCACCGAGCCGGAACCGGATGCGCCGGTACGGTTCAGCTTCACGTTCCCGCGCCAGCAGCGGTCGAGGTTCCTGTGCATCGCGGACTTCATCCGGTCGCGCGACGACGCGAAAGCGGCGGGCAAGGTCGACGTGCTGCCGTTCCAGCTCGTCACCATGGGACAGCCGATCGCCGACTTCGCCAACAAGCTGTTCGCCGAGGACGCCTACCGCGACTACCTCGAGGTGCACGGCATCGGCGTCCAGCTCACCGAGGCGCTCGCCGAGTACTGGCATCAGCGCGTGCGCAGCGAGCTGACGTTCGGCAACCGCACGATGGACAGCGAGGACCCGGAGAACGCGCAGGGCTTCTTCGACCTCGAATACCGCGGTGCGCGTTTCTCGTTCGGCTACGGTGCCTGCCCCGACCTCGAGGACCGGGCCAAGATGATCGAGCTGCTCGAGCCCGGCCGGATCGGCGTCGAACTGTCCGAGGAGTTGCAGTTGCATCCCGAGCAGTCGACCGACGCGTTCGTGCTGCACCATCCGGAGGCCAAGTACTTCAACACCTGATCGGGGACACGAGATGACGGTTCGGGAGCGGACCGAGGGGCCGGTGCGGATCATCGGGATCGACCGGCCCGATCGGCGCAACGCGGTCGACCGGGCGACTGCCGACGCGCTGGCGGATGCGTTCCACCGGTTCGACGCCGACGACTCGGTGTCCGTCGCGGTGCTCTACGGCGAGGGCGGGACATTCTGTGCCGGTGCCGATCTCAAGGCGATCTCGGCGGGCGAGCCGAACCGGGTGGCACCCGACGGCGACGGTCCGATGGGTCCGACGCGGATGCGGTTGTCCAAGCCGGTGATCGCGGCGGTCTCCGGGCACGCCGTGGCGGGCGGGCTCGAGCTCGCGTTGTGGGCAGACCTGCGCGTGGCCGACGACGACGCCGTCTTCGGGGTGTTCTGCCGTCGCTGGGGCGTTCCGCTGATCGACGGCGGTACGGTCCGTCTGCCGCGCCTGATCGGGGAGAGCCGGGCGATGGACCTCGTGCTGACCGGCCGGGCGGTACCGGCGCAGGAGGCGCTGTCGATCGGGCTCGCCAACCGCGTCGTACCGTCCGGGACGGCGCTGACGGCCGCGATCGCCCTGGCCACCGAGATCGCGGCGTTTCCGCAGACGTGCATGCGTGAGGACCGGCTGTCGGTTCTCGAACAGGACGGCCTGGACACCGATGCGGCGATCGCCAATGAACTGCGCCACGGCATGGCCTCGCTGGCGGCCGACACACTCGCGGGCGCAACCAGATTCGCCGGTGGGGCGGGCCGGCACGGCGAGGGCGTCGGATAGGCGCCGGTCTGGCGCCTAACCGGCCAGCGCCTCCGTCAACTGCGGCACGATCTGCTTCTTGCGCGACACGATGCCCTTGCCGAAGGCATGACCGTCGATGACGGAGACCCCCAGAGCCTGCTCGACGGCCGCGGCCGGCTCGCCGACCACGAGGAGGTCGGAGTCGCAGGCGATCACGTCGGTGATGAGCAGCAGATACAGGTCGTACCCCGCGGCGTCCTTCTCGGCGGTCATCGCGGCGAAGAACTCGTCGCGCCGGTCGAGGACCTCGGCGGAGTCGACGGTGGTGAGCTGCGAGACCCGCACCGTCTTCGGTCCCATCGCGAAGCTCTTGGAGTCCCGGCCGATGATCGCCGACGCCGGCTCGTCACCGAGTGCGGTGCCCGCGCGGAGCAGTGCGTCGCCGTACTCATCGACGTCGACACCGGCGATCGCGGCGAGCTCCGCCGCAGCCGCACGATCAGCGTCGGTGCACGTGGGCGAGTTGAACAGCAGGGTGTCGGAGATGATGGCCGAGAGCATGATGCCCGCCTCCGGGCGGGGGATCTCGACGCCGTTCTCCGCATACATCCGGGTGAGGATCGTGCAGGTGCACCCGACGGGCTCGACGCGGACGTACAGCGGCGCCGCCGTCTCGAAGTTGGCGATCCGATGGTGGTCGATGACCTTCAGCACGGTGACGTCGGCGATGTCGGCGACACTCTGCTGTCGTTCGTTGTGATCGACGAGCATGACGTCCGACGGCGCGGCGGTCTCGATCACACGCGGTGCGTCGAGGCCGAAATGCTCCAGCGCGAAGGCGGTTTCGAGGCTCGGATGGCCCAGGGCCACGGCTTCGACGTCACTGCCCAGCGCGGCTTCGAGGCCGGCGAGGCCGATCGCGGCCCCGATGGCATCGGTGTCGGGGTTGCGGTGTCCGAACACCAGGATCTTCGACATGGGACCTCGGCTTTCTCCCTGGGCGACGACGCGTGGGCCCAGACTACGACGATCCCGGCAGATCGTGGGTGTCGTTCCGCGAGCGTGGATCCTCGTCGAGCTGACGCCCGCACCGCGGGGATCGTTCTAGATTGGCCCCATGTCCACGACCGGACGTCCACGCGTGATCCTGGTCGTCTGCTGTCTGAGCATGTTCCTCGTCGGACTCGACATCTCCGCGGTCAACGTGGCACTTCCGTCGATCCGTGCCGATCTCGACGCCACGCCGTCGCAGCTGCAATGGGTGGTCGACTCCTACACGCTGGTGGTCGCGAGCCTGCTCATCCTCGGCGGCACCACCGGAGACCGGCTCGGACGCAGGCGCATCTTCGGGGTCGGCCTGGTGATCTTCGGGACCGGCTCCGTGTTCTGCGCGGTGTCGCCGACACCGGAGGTCCTCATCGCCGCCCGCGCGGTACAGGCGGTCGGGGGATCGATGCTGAATCCGGTGGCGCTGTCGATCGTCACCGCCGTGTTCACCGAGCCGCGAGCGCGCGCTCGCGCAATAGGGCTGTGGGGAGGCGCATTCGGGGCGAGTCTGGCCTTCGGCCCGGTCGTCGGCGGGGCACTGGTGTCCGGTCTGGGCTGGCAGGCGATCTTCGTGCTCAACGTTCCGGTGTGCGTTCTCGCCGTCGTCCTGAGCAGGCGGTACATCCCGGAGTCGAGGGCGCCGCGCGGTCGGCGGACCGACGTGGTGGGTCAGCTGCTGATCTTCGTCCTGCTGTCGACCCTGACCTTCGGGATCATCGAGGGCCATGTCCTGGGCTGGACGTCCGGCGCCATCGTCGGTTGTTTCGTGGTCGCCGCATGCTCGTCGGTGATCGTCGTCTGGTACGAGTCCCGACGCGACGAACCTCTCCTGGACCCCCGGTTCTTCGGCAGTGCGCCGTTCGGCATCGCGGTCGTCTGCGCGGTGATCGCGTTCGCGGCCACCGGGGGGGTTTCTCTTCCTCAACACCCTCTACCTGCAGGAAGTCCGGGGGCTCACCCCGCTCGGGGCAGGTCTGATGCTGCTGCCGATGGCGGTCGCCTCCGCGTGCTGTGCACCCGTCTCCGGGCGTCTCGTGGCCGCCCGGGGCGCGAGGACGCCGCTGTCCGCGGGTGGAGTCGGGATGGCGGCGGGCGGGCTGCTGCTCCTCGGCGTCGGCCCCGACACCGCGTTCAGCCACCTCGGCGCGGCCTACCTCGTGTTCGGCATCGGGTTCGGACTGGTCAACGCGCCCATCACGAACGCCGCGGTCTCGGGAATGCCGCAGACCCAGGCCGGTCTCGCCTCCGCGATGGCGTCCACCGGTCGCCAGGTGGGTACCGCGCTGGGCGTGGCGGTCTCGGGGGCCATCGCGTTCTCGGGAACGGCGGGAGCGGTGGCCGACGACCTGGCGTCGAACGCGCGTCCCTTCTGGGTGGTGGTGACCCTGTGCGGCGTGGCCGTCACGGCGCTGGCCTACCTCGCCACCGGCGCCTGGGCGGCCCGGACAGCGGTACGTACCCGCGACCGGTTCGAGTCCACGTCGGGCATCTGGACGGCGTGAGATATGACGCGCGGACTCAGGGTCGTTGTGGGGGCGGGTCCTGTCCTCGAGATCGCAGCCCGACGCCGTCGGCACCACCACCTACCAGGTAGTCGTTTCAGGCCGCCGTCGAATGGATACGAACCATCGGTGATCGACGCCGACGCGAAGGGAGCGACACATGTCCGATGTGAGTGATTTCTCGGAGACCTGCCGGCGCGTGGCCGACGCCGCGATGGAGGCCGGTGTGCGGATCGCGGTCGCAGAATCGCTGACCGGTGGCAATCTGGCGACGGAGCTGAGCAAGGCGCCGAATGCGGGTACGTGGTTCCGCGGTGGCGTCGTCGCCTATCACAAGGACGTCAAGTACAGCCTGCTCGACGTGCCCGAGGGGCCGGTGGTGAGCGAGACGGCGGCGCGCGCGATGGTGGCGACGACCGCCCGCCTCTTCGACGCCGATCTCGTCGTCGCGGTGACCGGCGAAGCCGGACCCGAACCGGACGAGGCTGCGCCGGGCACGGTGTGGTTCGGTCTGGACCACCGCGGCAGGGTCAGTGCGTCGCGTGAGGTGTTCGACGGCGAACCCGAGGAAGTCCTGGCCAAGACCATCGGACACTCGCTGGCATTGATCGAGTCCTGTCTGCGGTCCTGACTGCCGGATCACGACCGCTACCCGTGAGGTAGTCGTCACGGTCCCACCCGGGACCTACCATGACGCACATGGCCGTCGAGGTGGGAAGCATGCTGCGGCAGTGGCGCTCTCGTCGCTCGCTGAGTCAGCTGGATCTCGCCTACGAGGTCGGCGTCTCACCCCGCCATCTCAGCTTCGTGGAGACCGGCAGGTCACGGCCCAGCCCGGCGCTGCTCGAGGCGCTCGCCGAACGTCTCGATGTCCCTTTTGCGAGAACGCAATTCGCTTCTTCTCGCCGCGGGTCACGCACCCCGCTACAGCGAGGAACCGCTGGACGCGGATGCCATGGCGCGCGTGCGCTCGTCGGTGCAGAGATTGCTCGACGCCCACAACCCGAACATGGGCATGGCGCTCGACCGGACCTGGAACGTCGTCCTGGCCAACGACACCGCCCTCACACTTCTCGACATGCTCCCGCGTGACCTGCGATCGGGTCCGGTCAATCTGTTCCGGGTCTCTCTCCATCCGGACGGGTTCGCGCAGCGGACGCACAACTTCGACGAATGGGCGACCTACCTGCTCGACCTGCTTCGGCGGATGGCCCGGATCACCGGGGACCAGCGCCTGGCCGACCTGGAACGCGAGGTGTCGGCGTACCCGTCCGTCGCGGCACTCGACGGTCGCCCCGCGCGCGAGCGTGCCGAACCCCGGGACCGGGCGGAACTGCTGGTGCCGTTCCGGCTCGCACTCGGCGACCAGGTGTTGTCGTTCTTCAGCACGCTCACCACGTTCGGGTCACCGCGAGATGTGACGCTCGACGAGCTGACCATCGAGCTGTTCTACCCCGCCGACGAGCCCACCGAACGGTGGGTTGCGATGATGCAGGGGTGACAGACACCGCCCGACCGAGCCGGCCCGCCCCCGTCGGTACGTCCGTCCCCGCGACCTCGCCCTCGGGCGCGCGCCTGCCCGCCGCCGTGCTGTGGGACATGGATGGGACCCTGCTCGACTCCGAACCGATCTGGGACGTCGCGATGGCCGAGCTGGCCGCGCGGCACGGCATCGTCATGTCGCCCCGACTCCGCGAATCCACCCTCGGGAACTCGCTGCCCGACGCGCTTGCCAAGGTGCACGACGCGGCCGGTCTGTCCGCCGCGGAACGGGATCCGGATGCCGACGGGCGGTGGACCCTCGACCGGGTCGCCGAATTATTCGCACAGGCACTTCCGTGGCGTCCCGGCGCCCCCGAAGCGCTGGACCTGGTGGCCGGGGCGGGGATCCCGATGGTCCTGGTGACCAACACGGTGCGGGAGCTCACCGAGGTGGCCCTGGAGACCATCGGGCGAGGACGCTTCGCCACCACGGTCTGCGGTGACGAGGTCGCCGTGGGCAAACCCGCGCCCGATCCCTACCTGCGCGCCGCGGAACTCCTCGGCGTCCCGACGGCCGACTGCCTGGCCGTGGAGGATTCGCCGACCGGTGCTCAGGCGGCGTCGGCCGCCGGATGCCCGACGCTCGTCGTCGAGTCGGCGGCACCGGTCGAACCGGGTCGGCTGCGGGTCTTCCGGACATCCCTCGTCGGGCTGGACCTCGACGATGTGGCCGACGCATGGACCGGCGGTCTCGCGCGCATGACGACATGCAAAAATGAGGAATCGTGAAGACTTTCGAGGAGCTGTTCGCCGAACTCAGCGACAAGGCGCAGAGCCGTCCCGAGGGTTCGGGTACCGTCGCCGCCCTCGACTCCGGTGTGCACACCCTGGGCAAGAAGATCATCGAAGAGGCGGGTGAGGTCTGGCTCGCGGCCGAACACGAGTCCGACGAGTCGCTCGGCGAGGAGATCTCCCAGCTCGTCTACTGGCTGCAGGTGATGATGATCAAGCGGGGGCTGACTCTGCAGGACGTGTACCGACATCTGTGACCGGGGCGACCCGGTCCGGACACGCCTCCCGCACGACACAGTTCCGCTCCATCACCGCGCCCGCGGGCGCACCCCACGAAAAGGACATCGAGATGCTGCGAGTGGCCGTACCCAACAAGGGTGCGCTCTCCGAATCCGCGTCGGCCATCCTCTCCGAGGCCGGCTACCGACGCCGGACCGACGCCAAGGACCTCACGGTCCTCGACAACAACAACGACGTCGAGTTCTTCTTCCTCCGCCCCAAGGACATCGCGATCTACGTGGCGTCCGGCCGCCTGGACCTGGGCATCACCGGGCGCGACCTCGCCCGGGACTCCGGCGCCGAGGTCGGCGAGCAGCTGGCGATGGGTTTCGGCTCGTCGAGCTTCCGCTATGCCGCGCCGGCCGACCAGCAGTGGAGCGTGGCCGATCTCGCCGGCAAACGGATCGCCACGTCGTACCCGAACCTCGTGCGTGAGGACCTGGCCGGTCACGGCATCACCGCCGACATCATCCGGCTCGACGGTGCGGTCGAGATCTCGATCCAGCTCGGCGTCGCCGACGCGATCGCCGACGTCGTCGGTTCCGGTCGCACGCTGCGCCAGCACGGCCTGGTGGCCTTCGGGGAGTCGCTGTGCGATTCCGAGGCCGTCCTCATCTCCCGGCGCGACGCCGAACTCACCAAGGCCGAACGGCAATTCGTCGCCCGGGTCCAGGGTGTGGTGTTCGGACAGCAGTACGTGATGATCGACTACGACTGCCCCCGTTCACTTCTCGACCGGGCATCGGTGCTCACCCCGGGCCTGGAGTCACCGACCGTGGCACCCATGGCCGACCCGGACTGGGTCGCCGTCCGTGCGATGGTGCCCCGCAAGGATCACCAGAACCTCATGGACGAGCTGTCCGAGCTGGGCGCGAAGGCGATCCTCGCCACCGACATCCGCTCCTGCCGGTTCTAGCCGTTTCGGTAGATCCACCAGCCCCTGCTCCCTAATCCGAAAGAACCACAGACCCGCTGGCCCGCCCTGCTCCCTGAGGAGCGCCCGGAGCTTGCGGAGGGCGCGTCACGAAGGGTCTGGCGACCGAGGCTGCGAAACCCTTCGTGACGCTCGCAAGCTCGCTCCTCAGGGAGCGGGGGGCTTGCGTAGTCCACGCCGGCCGGCCGCCAGGCCGCAGATACTGAGGTGCGAGGAGCGCAGGCGACGAACTCCCCGCTCCCTGAGGTGCGAGGAGCGCAAGCGACGAACTCCCCGCTCCCTGAGGTGCGAGGAGCGCAAGCGACGAGCCACGAAGGGCGTGGCGACGCATCTCACCAGGACCCTTCGAGACGGCCTCCGCAGGCTCCGGCCTCCTCAGGGAGCAGTGGGTGACGCGCTCGCTCGCACCTGAGGGGGCAGCGGGTGGCTGGCTTCGCCCGCACCTGAGGGGGTAGGGGTGGCTGGCTGTGCCCGCAACTGAGGGGGCAGTGGGTGGCTGGCTGTGCCCGCAACTGAGGGGCAGTGGGTGGCTGGCACTGCTCGCACCTCAGAAAGCAGAAGGCGTGGCTACCGCACCGCGCTGAGCATCACCGTCTGGGCCGACCGCCCGATGTGACCGGAGGCGTCGTAAAGGTCGGCGAAAGTGCTGCCGAACCCGTCCGGGCCGGCGATCATGTGGGCGTCGATCCCGACCCACGGTCCGCTCGGGACGCGCGTCAGGTGCACGGTCGTGTCGGTGTTCATCCAGGTCCACTGGTCCGGGCGCAGTCGGGTACCCAGCCCGTTGGCGACGTCGATGACGGTGAACACCGACTCCAGGTCCTCCGTCTTCTCGCCGGCGACGAGCGGGATCGCAGGGCGCAGCCACACCGCGGGAGTCGAGCCGTTGCGTCCCTCGGCCCGGATCGACTCGATGGTGCCGATGAAACCCAGGGTGCCCCAGTCGACGGCCTCGCCGCTGTCGTCGGAGAAGCCGATCACCGCTGCCGACTCGTCGGGACCGGGAGCCAGGGGAGCGGGACCGTTGGCGATCTCGGCGGTGTCGGCGACGCGCAGTCGCCAGCCCACCGATCGTGCCGCGGCGCGGAACGACCCGTCGGCCTGCTGCACCTGCAGTTCGGTCTCGACGAGGCTGATCTGGCGGCCGGGCCGGATGACCCGGGCGGCGACCCGGTTGATGCCCAACCCGACCGGCCCGAGGATCTCGGTGGTCACCCGCGTGAAGTGCTGGGCCGGATCGGGCTCGCATCGCAGCAGCGAACGCATCAGGAGGGCCGACGGGGGACCGCCGTGCTGCATGGTCGGCGACCACACGCTCAGCGTGGCGTCGGTCGGACGGAAGTACTCGAAGTCGCCTTCGGAATCAGTGTGGGCAGAGTCCGACGGGGCGTCGACGGGTTCGTAGTACGAGTTCTCCACGCGGTCACCTTATGACTGTCGGCATAGTCACCCGGTACGGGGGCACCCGCACCCCGGTTCCGGTGTCGGTCAGGCCGCGAAACCCGCCGGTGGACCGGGGTACGGCGGGACCTCGCCCCCGAACTCGGGACAGCGGGCGTGGTGCTCGCAGAACTTGCACAGCCACGACTTCTTCGGCCGGAAATCACCCGAGACCACGGCTGCGCGGATCGCTTGCCATATCGCACGCAGGGTGCGCTCGAAACGGAGCAGTTCGTCGTGGTCCGGGCGATAGATCAACTGCTGCCCGTCGGAGAGGTACATCAGTTGCAACCGGGCCGGAACCACCCCGCGGGTGCGCAGGATCGCGAGCGCATAGAACTTCATCTGGAACAGCGCCTTCGCCTCGTAGGCCTGGCCCGGGGATCGCCCGGTCTTGTAGTCGACGACGCGGATCTCACCGGTCGGCGCGACGTCGATGCGGTCGATGAAGCCGCGCATCAGCATGTCGTCGGCGTCGATCTCGACGTGTTCCTCCACCGCGTCGGCGTCGAAGGCGGTGGGGTTCTCCATCGTGTAGTAGGTGGCGATGAGCTTCTGCGCATCCGCGAGGAACGCCTCCTGCCCGTCTACTCCGACGACCTTCGCCAGTTCCGGGTCGCCCTCGCACAGCGCCGCCCAGGCGCCCTCGACCAGCAGCTCGGCCGAATCCTGGGTGCGGAGTTCGGCCGGGAGGTCGAACAGGTTCTCCAAGGCAGCGTGCACGACGGTGCCCCGGGTCTGGGCGGTCGTGGGTGTTTCCGGGAAGCGGTCGATCGCGCGGTAGCGATAGAGGAGGGGGCACTGCTTGAAGTCGGCGGCCCGGGACGGGGACAGGGCCAGCGGCCGCCCGACGATGCCCCGGCCGTCCGACCCGGGGGTGTCCGGTGCCGTTGCCCGCGTCGTGCTGGTGGAGGTGTCCCCGACTCCGGTCATCGTGCTCACCCTTCGCAGGGTAGGCGCCGGTCCCGACAGGCCGGCGTCCCGACACTCGCAGTCGCCACACCGGAAAGTCGCTCGCCGGTCGGGCGGGGCGACACGAGGCGGGTTCGTCCCACGTCGTCGGGTAACGTCCACACGGCCCACGAACCGGCGCCGAGTCGCGCGGGTTCGGATCGTTCACGAGAGGAAGCACCAGTGCCCACCACCGGACCGTTCGTCGTCGGCGACCGGGTTCAGCTGACCGATGCGAAGGGGCGCAAGTTCACGGTGCTGCTCGACGAGGGGAAGCAGTTCCACACCCATCGGGGTGCCATCTCGCACGACGATCTGATCGGCTCGCCCGAGGGCAGCATCGTCTCCGCGACGAGCGGGACCCAGTATCTCGCGTTGCGGCCGCTGCTGGTCGACTACGTGCTGTCGATGCCGCGCGGAGCCCAGGTCATCTACCCCAAGGACGCGGCGCAGATCGTGCTCGAGGGCGACATCTTCCCGGGTGCTCGTGTTCTCGAGGCCGGTGCCGGTTCGGGTGCGCTGACGTGTTCGTTGCTGCGGGCGGTCGGCGCCGAGGGCGAAGTCGTCTCCTACGAGATCCGGGACGACCACGCCGAGCACGCGATCCGCAACGTCGAGACCTTCTTCGGCGGCCGCCCCGCCAACTGGCACCTGACCGTCGACGACCTGGCGAACGTGGACCAGGACGAACGCTTCGACCGGGTCATCCTGGACATGCTCGCGCCCTGGGAACCCCTCGACGTCGTCCGCACGGTGTTGAAACCAGGCGGGGTCTTGACGGTGTACGTGGCGACCGTCACCCAGCTGTCCCGGGTGATGGAAGCCCTGCGCGAGCAGGAGTGCTGGACCGAGCCCCGGGCGTGGGAGACGCTCCTGCGTGAGTGGAGTGCGGTGGGACTCGCGGTGCGGCCCGAGCACAAAATGCAAGGCCACACGGCCTTTCTGATCACCGCTCGGCGCCTGGCCGACGGAACCACCACGCTGCGTCCGCAGCGCCGCCCCAGCAAGGGCTGATCCCGCCCGCGGTCGCGGTGAAACATCGCGAATACGTTGCGAAGACGCACATTTAACACACCGTCAACACCGGCGATTGCGCGGCAGACGGCGATTCCGCGTCGCGGCCGGTAGCGTAGGGATACGGCGCGAGCATTCCGATCGAGGGATCGGGTGATTGCCGGCGAGAGGAGTCAGCAATGACCGAATCTGACCGCCACGACGCACTGGGGGACCGCGCGGTTCCCGAGAGCGCCAGTGCATCCGACGAGGGCTTCGTCCCCGCCTACACTCCGCCACTGTCGCGGAGCGGCTCGGACCCGTCTGCGCGAGGCGCAGCCGGCCGGCCGGCCGGGGATCTCCAGGAGCGTGTGGACAGCCTCACCGCACGCAACGCGAAGCTGCTCGACACTCTCAAGGAAGCCCGCCAGCAACTCATCGCACTCCGCGAGGAGGTCGACCGTCTCGGTCAGCCGCCGAGCGGGTACGGCGTACTGCTGGACGTGCATCCCGACGCCACCGTCGACGTGTTCACCTCCGGCCGCAAGATGCGGCTGACGTGTTCACCCAACATCGACACCGAGACGCTGACCAAGGGCCAGACCCTGCGCCTGAACGAGGCGCTGACCATCGTCGAGGCCTGTGAGTTCGACACCGTCGGCGAGATCAGCACGCTGCGTGAGGTGCTCGGCGACGGCAAGCGCGCCCTGGTCGTCGGCCATGCCGACGAAGAGCGGGTGGTCTGGCTGGCCGAACCGCTCCTCGGCGAGGTCGACGGTGAGGACGGTCTGCGCCGCAAGCTGCGCCCCGGTGACTCGTTGCTCATCGACACCAAGGCCGGCTTCGCCTTCGAGCGGGTGCCCAAGGCCGAGGTGGAGGATCTCGTCCTCGAGGAGGTTCCGGACGTCGGATACGAGGACATCGGCGGCCTCGGTCGTCAGATCGAGCAGATCCGCGATGCCGTCGAACTCCCGTTCCTGCACAAAGACCTGTTCCGCGACTACCAGCTGCGTCCGCCGAAGGGCGTGCTGCTCTACGGTCCGCCCGGGTGTGGAAAGACGCTCATCGCCAAGGCGGTGGCCAACTCCCTGGCGAAGAAGATCGCGCAGGTGCGCGGCGACGACGCCAAGGAGGCGAAGTCGTACTTCCTCAACATCAAGGGCCCCGAACTGCTGAACAAGTTCGTCGGTGAGACCGAGCGGCACATCCGGCTGATCTTCCAGCGCGCGCGGGAGAAGGCCTCGGAGGGCACACCGGTCATCGTGTTCTTCGACGAGATGGACTCGATCTTCCGCACACGTGGCTCGGGTGTCTCCTCGGACGTGGAGACCACCGTGGTCCCGCAGCTGCTCAGCGAGATCGATGGTGTCGAGGGCCTCGAGAACGTCATCGTGATCGGTGCGTCGAACCGCGAGGACATGATCGATCCCGCGATCCTGCGTCCGGGACGTCTCGACGTGAAGATCAAGATCGAACGTCCCGACGCCGAGTCGGCGATCGACATCTTCTCGAAGTACCTGACCGAGGAGCTGCCGATCCACGCCGACGACATCGGCGAGTTCGGCGGTGACCGCACGGCCTGCGTCAACGCGATGATCGAGAAGGTCGTCGAGCGGATGTACGCCGAGAGCGAGGACAACCGATTCCTCGAGGTCACCTATGCCAACGGCGACAAAGAGATCATGTACTTCAAGGACTTCAACTCCGGCGCGATGATCCAGAACGTCGTCGACCGCGCCAAGAAGTACGCGATCAAGTCGCAACTCGACACAGGTGCGCCGGGTCTGCGTGTGCAGCATCTCTTCGATTCCATCCTCGACGAGTTCGCGGAGAACGAGGACCTGCCCAACACGACCAACCCCGACGACTGGGCCCGGATCTCGGGCAAGAAGGGCGAGCGGATCGTCTACATCCGCACCCTGGTCACGGGCAAGAGCGCCGGCGCGAGCCGCGCCATCGACACCGAGACGAACACGGGCCAGTACCTGTAACGACCGACACATCCGCCGAGCAGACAGCCGACTCCCACGGGGTCGGCTGTCTGCTCGACAGAACCGCGTGAACAGCGCGTTCAGGCACTAGAGTTGTCGGCGATGAACAACACATCGATGGCGCGTGGACGAGTGATCGTCGACGGTGGGGCACCGCATCCACTGGGCGGGTCCCCGCGCGTCACCCTCGGGCGTGAGCCCGACAACGACATCGTGATCAACCACCCGATGGTGTCGCGCCGGCATCTGGCCATCGAGTGGCGCGGGGCGGCCTGGTGTCTGGTCGACATCGGGAGCACGAACGGCTTTTTCGTCAACGGTCAGCGGATGGCCGAGTTCATGGTGCCGGGCTCGATGCAGGTGCGCCTCGGCGACGTGACGACCGGTCCGGTCGTCGATCTCGTGGTCGACTCGCCGGCTCCCGGTCGCGGTATGCCGCCCCGGCCGGTTCCGCCGGTCTCGCGCCCGATGCAGTCGGGCCATCCCGCGTCGGGTCCCCGCTCGGCGGGTTTCCCGCCCGCCGGAGTCCCGGCCTCCGGGCAGATGCCCGCGCGCGCACCCGGCGGATACGGCCGTCCCGGCGACCGCGCCGGAAGCGGAGCGGGCGGGCGGGTATTCGGCGGCACGGATCCGATGCCGCAGGAAGTGTTGAACGCGCCGCATCTGCAAGCGCTGCAGCAGAACGTGTCCGCGGTCTACCGGCTGCCCGGCGCGCCGACTCCGCCGGAGCGCGAGTCGATCTCACTGCGCGGGGTCCAGCGGATCGGTCGCACGCCCGACAACGACATCGTGGTCAGCGATGTGCTGGCGTCGCGGCATCACGCGCAGGTGTCCAGCCGCGGGGCCGCCCTCGTCATCGAGGATCTCGGCAGCGTCAACGGGACCTTCGTCAACGGCCGGCGGGTGTCGAGCGCCCCGCTGACCGACGGTGACGTCGTCACGATCGGCAACAGCGACTTCGTGGTGTCCGGCGGCACCCTGATGCGCGGCCAGGAGAGTGCCGCGGTCGCCGACGGGCTCCATGTCCACGGGGTCAGCCTCGTCGTCGACGGCGGGAAGCGATTGCTGGCCGACGTCGAGTTCAGTGCCAGTCCCGGCACGTTGACCGCCGTGATCGGCCCGTCGGGCGCGGGTAAGTCGACGGTGTCGAGGATCGCGGCCGGACTCAACTCGCCGACGAGCGGCCTGGTCACCTTCGAGAGCCGCAACGTCCACGCCGAGTACGACGCGCTGCGCACCCGCATCGGCATGGTGCCGCAGAAAGACGTGCTGCACCACAAGCTGACGCTACGACAGGCGTTGCGTTATGCCGCGGAACTGCGCCTGCCACCCGACCTCTCGAAGGCCGACCGGGACCGGGTGATCGACGGGGTGCTCAGTGAGCTGCAGCTGACCGAGCACGTCGACACCAGGGTGGAGAAGCTGTCCGGCGGCCAGCAGAAGCGTGCGTCGGTGGCCATGGAGCTGCTGACGGGCCCGTCGCTGCTGATCCTCGACGAGCCGACCTCCGGTCTCGATCCCGCTCTCGACCGCCAGGTGATGGCCACGCTCCGCCGGCTCGCCGACGCCGGACGTGTGGTTCTCGTGGTCACGCACTCACTGACCTACCTGTCCATGTGCGACCAGGTGCTGCTGCTCGCCCCCGGCGGCAAGACATCCTTCTGCGGCCCGCCCGGACAGGTCGAGGGCGAGATGGGCACCTCCGACTGGGCCGAGATCTTCGCCTACGTCGCCGACCAGCCGGACACCGCGCACATGCGGTACCTGGACCGGCACCGCCGCGCACCCGCTCCACCGCCGCCCCAGCGTCCTCCCGGCCCACCGATACCGGTGCCGCACACGAGCTTCCCCCGCCAGTCGTCGACCATCGCCCGACGTCAGGTACGGCTGATCTTCGCCGACGTCGGCTACCTGGTGTTCCTCGTGTTGCTGCCGGTCGTGTTGGGGTTGCTCACGCTGGTGATCCCGGGTTCGAGCGGATTCGCGCGTCTCGAGGTGATCCCCAACGCGCCTCCACCCAAGGACGGCGCGGAGGCGATCCAGATCCTGGTCGTGCTCGTCGTCGGCGCGGCGTTCATGGGTGCGGCACTGACCGTGCGCGATCTGGTCGGTGAGCGCGACATCTTCGAGCGCGAGCGTGCGGTCGGATTGCGGCCCGGCGCATACCTTTTCGCGAAGATCGTCGTGTTCTTCATCGCCGCGGTCCTGCAGACGATCATCATGGTCGGCATCACCTTCGCCGGTCGCGGGCTGCCCGACTTCGGCGGACCGATCCTGCCGCCGCCGCTCGCGTTGCTGGTCGCGGTGGCTGTCCTGGCCTGTGTGAGCACGCTGGTCGGACTGGCCATCTCGTCGGCGGTGAAGTCCAACGAGCAGGTCATGCCGCCGCTGGTCATCGTCGTGATGGTCCAGTTGGTGTTCTGCGGCGGGCTCTTCAAGCTCGACGGCGTCGGGCTGGAGCAGTTGTCGTGGATCTTCCCGTCCTTCTGGGGCTACGTGGCCGCGGCCGGCAGTGTCGACCTCTACAGCATCAATGTCGCCGCCCCGCAGCGGATCACGCTGTGGGAGACGTCGATCGCCCACACCGCGCTGGCGTACGGGGTGCTCGCGGTGATCAGCGCGCTGCTGCTCGCGTTCACCTACTCGCGTCTGCGTCTGAAGAAGCGCTGACGCTCGGTCTCACGAAACGCTGACGTGCGGGTTCCTCAGGCGTCCCGCATCGTGGCGCACAGCACCTTCCGGTCGGCGTCGAGACGATCGGGGAGTGGTATCGCACTGATTGACGCCGGTTCGACGCGCACGTTCTCGATCCGGTGCCGCCGGCCGCGGTGCCGCACCGTGGCTCCCTGCGCGGCGATCACATTGGCCACCCAGTCCGATCCGGCGCCGTAGTTCAGGACGACCCAGAATCGGTGATCCGATACGACGGCCATGACCGGCGTGCGGTAGCGACGCCCACTACGGCGGCCCACGTGCTCGATCACCGCCATGCCGGGCACCCGTCCGGCCCAGAGCCGCACGACCGGATTGGTCACGTACTTGTTCAGCACGGCGACCAGGCGCATCCGGCGCTGACCCAGCAGCGAGGCGATCCGCGAGGCCGTCCGAGCGACCGCTGACGACAAGGCCATTCGCTTCTCCCGTCACCGCACCGTCCGATCAGTGTCGCGGCACGACGCGGGTGGCGACATCCGGGACAACCCTGAATTCTCCTCCGGTGTCCGGCGGATCTGTCCCACGGCCGCCGGTCAGGCCAGGTGTGGACTCCCACCGGTCGTCGTCGGGAAGCGCACCAGGCCGAGTTCGGATTCGGCGGACAGCTGCGGATGACTCGGCAGCACCCGGACGGTGTAGCCGAGTCGGCCCGACGCCGACGGCGGCACGAGTGCGGAGAACACCACCCGGTCCGATGCATCGCGGTCGGGTTCGGGCGTCATGTCGGTGAACGTCGGATCGAGGATGTCATCGTCGTCGCCGACCCGGCCGAGCACGACCTGGACCGCCACCGACTCCGGTGCCAGGTCTCCGAGTGCGACGTGCGCCGTGACGTGGAGGCCGTCCGCGCGCGTCTCGTCCTCGACCCCGGCCACCAGTACCGACGACCATCCGGTCTCCAGCGTCCGGCGGAAGGCCGCGAGGTCGCGTGCACCCGCATACGAGTCGGCGCACGCCGATTCGTAGGCCTTCGCCGCCGGGCAGTAGAGGTCGGTGGTGTAGTCGCGGACCATGCGCGACGCCAGCACTCGCGGCCCCAATCGGGTGAGCGTGTGACGCATCATCTCCACCCACCGGCGGGGCACCCCGTTCTCGTCGCGGCGGTAGAACAGCGGGATCACCGTTTCCTCCAGGAGCGAGTACAGCGCCTGCGCCTCGAGGTCGTCGCGACGGTGCTCGTCGGCGATGCCCTCCGCCGAGGGGATGGCCCAGCCGTTCTCGCCGTCGGCCATCTCGTCCCACCAGCCGTCGAGAATCGACAGATTGAGCCCTCCGTTCAGCGCCGACTTCATCCCCGACGTCCCGCAGGCCTCCATCGGCCGCACCGGGTTGTTCAGCCACACATCGCAACCCGCGTAGATGGCGCGAGCCATGGAGATGTCGTAGTCGGGGAGGAACACGATTCGGCCGCGCAGTTCCGGATCCTCGGTGAACCGCACGACCTGCTGGATCAGTGATTTGCCCCCGTCGTCGGCGGGATGCGCCTTGCCCGCGATGACGAGCTGCACCGGCCGATCGGGGTCGGTGAGGATGGCGCGCATGCGATCGGGATCGCGGAGCATCAGGGTGAGGCGTTTGTACGTGGCCGCCCGCCGGGCGAACCCGATCGTCAGCACGTGCGGGTCGAACAGGTCGGCGGTCCAACCCAGTTCGGCATCGGTGAAGCCCCGCTCGAGGCCGCTGGCGCGAGCACGGCGGCGCACTTCACCGACGAGTCCCGCGCGTAACTCCTCATGCGTCTGCCAGATGGTCTCGTCGGACAGGCCCGCATACACCTCGGCCGCGGAATCCTCGTCTCCGCCGGCGAAGTCGCGCCACTGAGGGGCCACCCAGGTCGGACCGTGCACACCGTTGGTGACCGCTCCGATGGGGACGTCGGCGGCGTCGAAACCCGGCCAGAGGTCGGCGAACATCTCGCGACTCACCGCGCCGTGCAGTCGGGAGACCACGTTGCTGCGTTGTCCGAGCCGAAATCCCATGTGTGCCATGTTGAACACACCCGGGTCGGCCTCGTCGCCGAGTTCGACGACCGTCGCCGCGGCCAGCCCCGGGAGCAGGCGGGACCCGCCACCGTCGTCGGCGTCGAGATACCGGGCCACGAGGTCGGCGGGGAACCGGTCGATACCGGCCGGCACGGGGGTGTGGGTCGTGAAGACGTTCGACGCGCGGACCACCGCCTCCGCGGTGTCGAAGTCGAGACCGCCGGCCACGAGCTCCCGGATGCGTTCCACGCCGAGAAAGCCTGCGTGTCCTTCGTTCATGTGGAACACCGTCGGCTCGTCCCGGCCGGCGATGCGCACGTACTCGCGCAGGGCGCGCACGCCACCGATGCCCAGCAGGATCTCCTGCGCGATCCGGTGCTCCTGGTCGCCGCCGTACAGCCGGTCGGTCACGGCGCGCAGGGCGGCCCCGTCGGGCTGATCGTCGTTGTGGGCGATGTCGGAGTCGAGGAGCAGCAACGGGATTCGCCCCACGGTCGCCACCCACACCTGAGCCGACAGGGTCGCGCCATCGGGCATCGCGACCTCGATGATGACCGGGTCCGCGTCGTCGACGCGGCTGACGCCGCCGCCGGTTCCGTCGTGTTCCCCGCGGCGCAGAAGGGTCAGGGGGAGTTCGGCGGGGTCGTTCACGGGATACCGCTCGATCTGCCATCCGTCGTGGTCGAGGCCCTGGCGGAAGTAGCCGGACCGGTACAGCAATCCGACGCCGATCAGCGGCAGGCCGAGGTCGGAGGCCGCCTTCAGGTGGTCACCGGCGAGGATGCCGAGGCCGCCGGAGTAGATCGGGAGGACCTCCGAGACGCCGAACTCCATGGAGAAGTAGGCGATTCCCCGCGGCACCACCCGGTCCTGCCCGGCACGGTCCTCGCCCGATGATCCCGCTGCGTACCTCTGGAACCACTGCGGTGCGTCGAGATACTCCCGGAGGTCGGCGTATGCGTCGGTCACCCGCGCCACGAAGTCCTCGTCGGCCGCCAGTTCGGCCAGTCGTCGCGGGTCGGCCTCGGCGAGGACCCGGAGCGGATCGCCGGTCGTCGACCACAGGTGCGGATCGATCGTGGCGAACAGTTCCTGGGTGGGGAGGTGCCAGGCCCAGCGCAGGTTGTGCGACAACGGCGCGAGGTCCGCGATGCGGTCGGGCAGCGGGACTCGAACGGTGAACCGGCGGAATGCTTTCACGGCGTCGACCGTACTGCGCACATGCGGTGGTTGCGACCGGCGGCGAATGAACCTCTACCCTCGAAGGATGCAGCGAATCATCGGGACCGAGGTCGAGTACGGAATCTCCGCGCCCGGCGACCCGACCGCGAACCCGATCATGACGTCCACGCAGGCCGTTCTCGCCTACGCCGCGGCCGCGGGAGTACCGCGCGCGAAGCGGACACGCTGGGACTACGAGGTGGAGTCGCCTCTGCGCGACGCCCGTGGTTTCGACCTCGGCCGCGGGTCCGGGCCGGCTCCGATCATCGACGCCGACGAGATCGGTGCAGCCAACATGATCCTCACCAACGGCGCCCGGCTCTACGTCGACCACGCCCACCCCGAGTACTCCGCCCCCGAGGTCACCGACCCCATGGACGCGGTCATCTGGGACAAGGCGGGCGAGCGCGTGATGGAGGCCGCGGCCCGCCACGTGGCCAGCGTCCCGGGCGCCCCGAAACTCCAGCTCTACAAGAACAACATCGACGGCAAGGGCGCGTCGTACGGCACCCATGAGAACTACCTCATGGCGCGGGACACGCCGTTCACCGCGATCATCGCCGGGCTGACGACCTTCTTCGCCTCGCGCCAGGTGATCACCGGTTCGGGACGGGTGGGCATCGGACAGTCCGGCGATGAGGCCGGTTACCAGCTGTCACAGCGGTCGGACTACATCGAGGTCGAGGTCGGGCTCGAGACCACCCTCAAGCGCGGCATCATCAACACCCGCGACGAACCGCATGCCGATCCCGAGCGGTACCGGCGCCTGCACGTCATCATCGGCGACGCCAACCTCGCCGAGACCTCCACCTACCTCAAGGTCGGGACCACGGCGCTCGTCCTCGATCTCATCGAGGCCGGCGTCGACTTCTCCGACATCGAACTCGCGCGACCGGTGCAGGCCGTGCACACCATCAGCCACGACCCGACGCTCACGGCGACCGTCGCCCTGACCAACGGCCGCGAACTCACCGGGCTGGCCCTGCAGCGGGAGTATCTGGAACGCTGCCAGAAATTCCACGAGCAGGAACACTCCGACGACGAGCGCGCCGCCCACGTCCTGCAGACGTGGGCCGACGTGCTCGACCGCCTCGAGCGCGATCCGATGGAGTGCGCCGACATCCTGGACTGGCCGGCGAAGCTGCGCATCCTCGAGGGCTTCCGCCAGCGCGAGAACCTGTCATGGTCGGCGCCGCGCCTGCAGCTCATCGACCTGCAGTATTCCGACGTCCGGCTCGACAAGGGGCTGTACAACCGGCTCGTCGCGCGCGGATCGATGAAGCGGTTGGTCGACGAGAACGACGTGCTCGCCGCGATCAGCGAGCCGCCGCGCGACACGCGGGCCTACTTCCGCGGTGAGTGCCTGCGCCGATTCGGTGCCGACGTCGCCGCGGCGAGCTGGGACTCGGTCATCTTCGACCTGGGCGGGGACTCGCTGGTCCGCATCCCCACACTGGAACCGCTGCGCGGTACCGCGGCGCACGTCGGCAAGCTCCTCGACTCGGTGAACTCGGCCGCCGAACTGGTGGATCAGCTCACCACCTGACGTGACGCGGGGCTTGTGCCTCGTTCCGCCACACTTGTCGTCCCCACAGGTAGTGTGGGAGCACACGATTCCGCAGGGTCGAGACACCAGGGATCACCGCCGCGACAGCGACACCCGATCCCGACTCTCCCTCGACCGCGGTAGCCCGCCAAGGGGCGATCGGTTTCAAGGAGGCAGCAGATGGCGCAGGAACAGACCAAGCGTGGTGGCGGCGGCGACGACGAGGGCGTGGGCCCCGATTCCGGCGCCGGACAAGAACGTCGCGAGAAGCTGGCCGAGGACACCGACGACCTGCTCGACGAGATCGACGACGTGCTGGAGGAGAACGCCGAGGACTTCGTGCGCGCCTACGTCCAGAAGGGCGGCCAGTGAGCGACAGGTTCGGTTCACTGCCCCCGCTGTCCCAGTCCCGTTCCGCTTTCGGTGCCGACATCTCGTCGTTCACCGACTTCCTCCGGACGCATGCGCCCGAACAGCTCCCGCAGGCGCAGATCGACCGCGTGGGGTCGTTCGCGGGCGGCACCGACGGCGCCGGTGACATCCCGCACGGCACGACGATCGTCGCGGTGTCGTACCCGGGCGGGGTCGTCCTGGCCGGAGACCGCCGGGCCACGATGGGCAATCTCATCGCCACCCGCGATGTCAAGAAGGTCTACATCACCGACGAGTACTCGGCCGCCGGGATCGCCGGCACCGCCGGTATCGCGATCGAGATGGTGCGGTTGTTCACCGTCGAACTCGAGCACTACGAGAAGATCGAGGGCGTCCCGCTGACCCTCGACGGCAAGGTCAGCCGGCTGGCGTCGATGGTGCGCGGCAACCTCGGCGCCGCCCTGCAGGGCCTGGCCGCCATCCCCCTGCTCGTCGGTTACGACATCGATCACGACGACCCGAGCGAACGCGGACGGATCTTCAGCTTCGACGTCGCCGGTGACCGCCACGAAGAGTTCGGTGGGTACACCGCCATCGGCTCGGGGTCGGTGTTCGCCAAGTCGTCGCTGAAAAAGCTGTACCGCCCCGACCTGACCGCCGACGAGGCACTCGCGATCGCCGTCGAGTCGCTGTACGACGCGGCCGACGACGATTCGGCGACCGGCGGGCCCGATCTGGTCCGCAAGATCTTCCCGATGGCCGCGATCGTCGGGGCCGACGGGGCGCGGGAGGTGGACGCGACCGACATCGAGGCGGCGGCGCGCGCCGTCATCGAACGCCGGAGTGCCGAACACCAGGGGGGTGCACGATGACCTTCCCGTATTACGCCAGCGCCGAGCAGATCATGCGCGATCGCTCCGAGCTCGCCCGCAAGGGCATCGCCCGGGGTCGCAGCGTCGTGATCCTCACCTTCGCCGACGGCGTGCTGTTCGTCGCGGAGAACCCGTCGAACACGCTGCGCAAGACCAGCGAGATCTACGACCGGATCGGATTCGCGGCCGTGGGCAAGTACAACGAGTTCGAGAGCCTGCGCAAGGCCGGGATCCAGATCGCGGACATGCGCGGCTACAGCTACGACCGTGCCGACGTGTCCGGGCTGTCCCTGGCCAACACCTACGCGAACGCACTCGGCAGTGTCTTCACCGAGCAGGCCAAGCCGTTCGAGGTGGAACTCTGCGTCGCCGAGGTCGCCCGACCGGGTAAACCGAAGCGTTCGCAGCTCTACCGGATCTCCTACGACGGGTCGATCACCGACGAGACACGCTTCCTCGTGATGGGCGGGGCGACCGAGCCGATCGCGGCCGCGCTCAAGGAGAGCTACGAGCCGGACATGGAACTCGGACGGGCCATCGGTGTCGCGGTCGACGCGCTGACGGCTCCGGCCGACAACGGCGGCGGGACCCCGACCGAACGTCGGGCGTTGGCCGCGGGTGACCTCGAAGTCGCGGTCCTCGACCACAACCGTCCGCGGCGCGCATTCCGGCGCCTCACGACGTCCACGGTCGAAGGTCTGCTCCCGGCGGCCGCGACCGCGACCGCCGATTCCGGCGAATCCCCTGGTGAGACGCCGTCCACCGAACAGTGATGAGAACGCTGCGGCTCGCGGCGGCCGGTGCGTGTCGACCGGTCCGCCGCGGCCCGCGCGAGTAGGGTTGGTCAAGTGCAGCGACGAATCATGGGCATCGAGACCGAGTTCGGTGTCACGTGCACCTTCCACGGCCACCGCCGCCTGAGTCCGGACGAGGTCGCCCGTTATCTCTTCCGGCGGGTCGTGTCGTGGGGCCGGTCGTCGAACGTCTTCCTGCAGAACGGCGCCCGCCTCTATCTCGACGTGGGTTCGCACCCGGAGTACGCGACCGCGGAGTGCGACAGCCTCATCCAGCTGATCAACCACGACCGGGCGGGCGAGCTCGTGCTCGAGGACCTGCTCGTCGACGCCGAACAGCGTCTCGCCGACGAAGGCATCGGCGGCGACATCTACCTGTTCAAGAACAACACCGACTCGGCCGGCAACTCGTATGGATGCCATGAGAACTATCTGGTCGTGCGGGCGGGGGAGTTCTCCCGCATCTCCGACGTCCTGCTGCCGTTCCTCGTGACCCGCCAGCTGATCTGTGGCGCCGGCAAGGTGCTGCAGACCCCCAAGGCGGCGACGTTCTGCCTGTCGCAGCGCGCCGAGCACATCTGGGAGGGCGTCTCCTCGGCGACCACCCGGTCGCGTCCGATCATCAACACGCGCGACGAGCCGCATGCCGACGCCGAGAAGTACCGCAGGCTGCACGTCATCGTCGGCGACTCGAACATGTCCGAGATGACGACCCTCCTCAAGGTGGGTTCCGCGGCGCTCGTGCTGGAGATGATCGAGGCCGGCGTCGCGTTCCGTGACTTCGCGCTCGACAACCCGATCCGCGCGATCCGTGAGGTCAGCCACGACCCGACGGGGCGCCGGCCGGTACGACTCGCCGGCGGTCGGCAGGCCAGCGCCCTAGACATCCAGCGCGAGTACCACGCCCGCGCCGTCGAGCACCTCACCAACCGCCGACCGGACCCGGAGATGGACATGGTCGTCGACCTCTGGGGCCGCATGCTCGACGCGGTGGAGAGCAACGATTTCGCCAAGGTCGACACCGAGATCGACTGGGTCATCAAGCGCAAGCTCTTCGAGCGCTACCAGAACCGGTACTCGATGGAACTGTCGGATCCGAAGATCGCGCAACTCGACCTGGCCTTCCACGACATCAAACGCGGCCGCGGCGTCTTCGACGTGTTGATGCGCAAGGGACTGGTCGCCCGCGCGACCACCGACGAGGCGATCAAGACGGCGGTCAACGAGCCGCCGCAGACCACCCGCGCAAAACTTCGTGGCGACTTCATCTCGGCCGCGCAGAAGGCGGGCCGCGACTTCACCGTCGACTGGGTGCACCTCAAACTCAATGACCAGGCTCAGCGGACCGTGTTGTGCAAAGACCCGTTCCGCAGTGTCGACGAGCGCGTCGATCGCCTCATCGCGTCGATGTGAGTGCCCGGGTTACCCGCGAACGCAGCGTGCCTCCGCACGCGGTGAGCGGCCACGTTCTAACCTGACTCGGTGGCAACCCCCAAAGTCGAGCGTCTGCTCAACCTCGTGATCTGCCTGCTGTGGACGCGGCAGTACGTCACCGCGGAGTACATCCGCCGCAACGTTGCCGGCTACTCCGATGACGGACAGTCCGACGAGGCGTTCAACCGGATGTTCGAACGGGACAAGAACGAACTGCGGGATCTCGGGATCCCGCTCGTCACCGGCCGGTCGCCGATGGCGGCCGGTGGCGAGGGATACCGCATCGACCGCGACTCCTACGAATTGCCGGAGATCTCCCTGGAATCCGACGAGGCGGCGGCGATCGCCATGGCCGCCGCGCTGTGGGACACGCCGGAGGTCTCGACGCTGTCGCAGACGGCGATCCTCAAGCTGCGGGCAGCCGGGCTCGACGTCCGTTCCGAGGACGATCTGGGGATCACCACGGGCGGGTCGTCGAGATCACTCGGCTCCGAAGAGGTCATCGCGGGCCTTCTCGCCGCGGTCCAGGACAGACGTGCGGTCGAGTTCCGGCACCGGTCGTCGGCGGCCGCCGCACCGACCACCCGGCGCGTCGAACCGTGGGGAGTCGTGTCGCACCGGGGCCGCTGGTACGTCGTCGGTCACGACCGCGATCGCGACGCCACCCGGACGTTCCGGCTGTCGCGGATCACGGCCGTCTCCGCGGTCGGTGCCGCCGACGCCGTCGTGGTGCCGGCGGGCACCGATCTCCAGCAGATCGTCTCGGCGGCTGTCGATTCCGCTTCTGGTTCCGACGGCCGCACCGCGCGGATCTGGGTCGCGGCCGACCGGGCGTTCGGCCTCCGCCGGGCCGCGACGGCGACCGAGCCCGCCGACCTCGACGGCGATCCCGGCGACATCGTGACCCTGGAGATCCACTCGCTGACCACGGTCGCACGCATGGTCCTGGGTGTGGGCCGCGACGCGGTCGTCCTGGACCCGCCGGAGCTGCGCGACCTCGTCATCGCGAGCCTCGACCGCCTCAGCGGGGTGACGGTCTGATGGCCGCCGCAGCACCGTCCCGCCTCAACCGCCTGCTGGCGATGGTCCCGTACTTCCAGGCCCGCCGCGGCATCTCGATCGTCCAGGCCGCCGCCGAACTCGGTGTGACCCAGGCGCAGCTCACGAAGGATCTCGAACTCCTCTTCGTCTGCGGACTCCCCGGGTACTACCCCGATGACCTCATCGAACTCGAGTTCAGTGAGGGTTACGTGACGGTCGGGTTCACCGCGGGCATGGACCGGCCCCTGCGGCTGACCACCGTGGAGGCCAGCACGCTCCTCGTCGCACTGCGAGCGCTCGTCGAGACGCCGGGCGTCGTCGATGTGGCGGCGGCTCGTCGGGCGATCGCGAAGATCGAGCAAGCGGTGGGTGCGACGGTGCCCGGGGTCGCCGGTGCGTCCGACTCGGCTCCCGATCCGTCGGGGGAGAACCCCACCTACATGACGATCCGCGAGGCCACCAAGCACGCTCGTGCGCTGCGCCTGCGCTACTACTCGGCCGGCCGCGACAGCGTCACCGACCGGGTGGTCGACCCGATCCGTCTGCAGGTCATGGATCAACACACCTATCTCGAGGCGTGGTGCCGGATGGCCGAGGGCGTGCGGTTGTTCCGCTTCGACCGCGTCGACACCGCGTCCGAACTGGACGAACCGAGCCGTCCGCCGGCCGAGGCCGCGTCGTCGAATCAGTCGGTGCTGGTGGCCCAGAACCCCGATCTCCCGGCTGTCGAGATCGAGATCGACGCCGACCATCTGTGGATCCTCGACTACTACCCGCTCGAACCCGTCGAGAAGGTCGAGGACCGGCCCGACGCCGACCTGCCGGTCCGCGCCCGGCTCGTCTACGGCTCGCCGGAGTGGCTCACCCGGTTCCTGCTCGGATTCGGGGGAGCCGTCCGGGTCGTCGACGCGCCGGCCGTCGCCGCAGCGGTCGCCGACACCGCGACCGCGGCACGCAGGCGATATCGCTGAGGACCGCCCACCGCGGGGCCGGGCGGATCATCCGGTCGGGCCCGCTCCCCGCCGGGCGCGTCTCAGGTAGCATTGGACACTGTCTGATCCGAACTGAAGGGTGATCTCATGGGCTTCACGTCATGGTGGCACTGGGCGATCGTTGCCATTGTGCTGCTGATCCTGTTCGGCTCGAAGAAGTTGCCGGACGCCGCCCGAGGTCTGGGACAGTCGCTGCGCATCTTCAAGAGCGAGGTCAAGGAGATGCAGAAGGACGACGACAAGGACTCGCAGGCCACCGCCGACGCGACGCCGGCCGACCCGTCGCGCCGTGAGCTGCCCGCGGGTGACTCCACCCAGCCCGCCACGCAGCGCGACGCCGACGTCAAGAAATCGGCATAGGGGCGCGTCGGAGCATCGCCAGTGCGCACTCTTCCGATTCCCCGACGTCTCGACCCCCGGCAGCGCAAACGAAAGCTCAACCCCGACGGCACCATGTCGTTGGTCGAGCACCTGTACGAGTTGCGCACTCGTATGGTCATCTCGATGCTGGCCATCATCGCCACGACGATCCTCGGGTTCCTCTGGTACAGCCACGGCTTCCTCGGCATCTCCTCGCTCGGCGACATGCTGCGCGGTCCGTACTGTGATCTGCCGCCATCGTCGCGTGCCTCGCTGACCGCCGACGACTCCTGTCGTCTTCTGGCGACCGGCCCGTTCGACCAGTTCATGCTTCGCCTCAAGGTGGCGCTCACCGCCGGTGTCGTCATGGCCTGCCCGGTGTGGATCTACCAGATCTGGCAGTTCATCACCCCCGGTCTCCACGACCACGAACGCCGATACGGCATCCTGTTCGTGGCGATGGCGACGACCCTGTTCGTCAGCGGCGCGGTGCTGGCCTACCTGGTGGTCGCCAAGGCCTTCGACTTCCTGTTGACCGTCGGCAACGAGGTCCAGGTCACGGCCCTGGCCGGTGACCAGTACTTCGGATTCATGCTCAACGTGCTCGTGATCTTCGGCGTGAGTTTCGAACTCCCGCTCCTCATCATCGCGCTCAACGTGGTGGGAGTGCTGACCTACGCCCGGTTGAAGAGCTGGCGGCGCGGCCTCATCTTCACGGTCTTCGTCTTCGCGGCCATCGTCACGCCGGGCCAGGACCCGTTCACGATGCTGGCCCTGGCGCTCGCGCTCACCGTCCTGCTCGAGTTCGCGATCCAGTTCGCGCGCATCTTCGACAAGCGCAAGGCGAAGAAGGCGTCGGCCTGGGCGAACCTTTCCGACGACGAGGCCAGCCCGCTGCCGCCGACGGAGCCGATCGCTCCGGCGTCGCCGATCCCGGCGCCGGCGAACCATGTCGGCGCCGGCGCCACCCGCACGTCGACGCGGGCGCGCGCGACCTTCGACGACGTCCTGTGACACAACTCGACTCGTTCACGTCGAGACTCGCTTTCCGGCTCGACGACTTCCAGCTCCGCGCGTGCGAGGCGCTCGAAGGTGGGCACGGTGTGCTGGTGTGCGCGCCGACCGGCGCGGGCAAGACCATCGTGGGTGAGTTCGCCGTGCATCTGGCGCTGGCCGGGGGCACGAAGTGCTTCTACACCACGCCGATCAAGGCGCTCAGCAATCAGAAGTACAACGACCTGGTGGCGGTCCACGGGACCGAGTCGGTCGGGTTGCTGACCGGCGACAGCTCGATCAACCCCGATGCGCCGGTCGTCGTGATGACGACCGAGGTCGTGCGCAACATGATCTACGCCGAGTCACGAGCTCTGGACGGGTTGTCGCACGTCGTCATGGACGAGGTCCACTTCCTGGCCGACCGGTTCCGCGGGGCGGTGTGGGAAGAAGTCATCCTGCACCTCGAACCATCGGTTCGGGTGGTGAGCCTGTCGGCGACGGTGAGCAACGCCGAGGAGTTCGGCGACTGGATTCAGACGGTTCGCGGCGACACCTCGGTGATCGTGGACGAGCACCGGCCGGTGCCGCTGTCCCAGCACATGCTCGTCGGGCAACGGTTGTTCGACCTGTTCGACCCCGCCGACACCGGTCCGGCACGCAAGGCCGGTACCCGGCCCCGGGTCAATCCGGAGCTGAAACGCCAGATCCGGCACCGGATCCTGATGGCCGACGACGAGCGGGAGTCGTCGCGCGGCCGTGGACGCGGTCGCGGCAGCGGCCCCCGGCGTGACGGACGGGGACCGGCGCTGTCGCGGCCGAACCTCGTCACGCGTCTCGACCGGGAGGGCCTGCTCCCGGCCATCGGCTTCATCTTCTCGCGCGTCGGATGCGACGCCGCCCTGGCGCAGTGTCTGCGGTCGGGTATCTCGCTCCTCACCCCCGTCGAGATCGGCGAGGTCGACGCGATCGTCGACCGCCATCTCACCGAACTGTCGCCGACCGACCTCGATGTGCTGGGTGTGCACGAATGGCGAGAGGGGTTGCGCCGGGGGCTGGCCTCGCACCACGCGGGCATGCTCCCGACGTTCCGGCACACCGTCGAAGAGCTGTTCGTGCGGGGCCTGGTGCGGATGGTGTTCGCCACCGAGACGCTCGCGCTCGGCATCAACATGCCCGCGCGCTCGGTGGTCCTCGAACGTCTCGTCAAGTACAACGGTGAAGCCCATGTCGATCTGACCCCCGGCGAGTTCACGCAGCTGACCGGGCGGGCGGGTCGCCGCGGGATCGACGTCGAGGGCCACGCGGTCGTCGTGTGGACACCCGAGGTTGTCCCGGAGGAGGTGGCCGGCCTCGCCGGCGCGCGTACCTTCCCGCTGCGCAGCTCGTTCTCGCCGGAGTACAACATGGCGGTCAACCTCCTCGGACGGCTGGGCCTCGACGGCGCCCGCGAGCTGCTGCATCGGTCGTTCGCGCAGTTCCAGGCCGACCGGTCGGTCGTCGGGCAGGCGCGCAAACTGGACGAGGCCCAGCGGGCGCTGCGCAAACTCGACGGCGAGCTGGCGCGCACGGCGCAGGCGCGGGGGCTGGAACCTGCTGAGGCCGAAGCTGATTCGGAAGAAGAGCCCTATGCCGGCTTTCTCGGTTACGTCACGCTGCGCGAGGACATCCGCAGCCGCGAACGCGATCTCAAGTTCCGCAGGCGCACCGACACGCACGACGCCATCACCGCGGACCTGGCCGCGCTCAAACGCGGGCATGTCATCGGCGTACCCGTCGGACGGCACCGCGGTCTGGCGGTCATCATCGAACCGGCTACGCAGGCGCAGGATCCCAAGCCGCTCGTACTGACCGAGGACGCCTGGTGCGGTCGCGTCGGTACCCGCGACTTCGTCAATCCGCCCGAGGTGCTGGGCAACATGCGACTGCCGAAGAACGCCGACCGTCGCACCGGTCGCGGCCGACGCGATCTGGCGTCGGCGTTGCGATCGACCGGCATCGAGATGCCGCGCGGACGGCAGAAGAAGCGCGCCGACGCCGCCGACGACACCGAGCTCGCGCGCCTTCGACGCACCCTGCGTGCGCATCCGGCGCATCAGTTGCCGAACGGTGACGAGTTGTTCCGGCTCGCCGAACGCCGCAACCGGTTGCTGCGCGACATCGTCAACGCCGAGCGCAGTATCGGGGACCGGACGTCGACCCTCGGCGTCACGTTCGATCACATCGTCGGTGTCCTCAGCGAGTTGGGCTATCTCGAGCGCGTCGCCGAATCGACCGAGTCCACCGGCCACACGATGCTGGTGACCGACTCGGGCAAGCTGCTCGGCCGCATCTACAGCGAGAGCGACCTGGTGGTGACCGAGTGCATCCGGGCCGGCGTCTGGGACGATCTCTCCGCGCCCGATCTCGCCGCGGTGGTCGCCGCACTGGTCTACGAGAGCCGGCGCGACAGTTACAGCGGAGTCGATGCTCTTCCGGGCAGCAGCTCGATGCGCGCCGCAATGGCGGCGACGGTCGGGATCTGGTCGCGGGTCACCGCGGTGGAGCAGCGGCATCGGGTGAGCCCGACACGCGAACCAGACACCGGATTCTCTGTCGCCGTGGCGACGTGGGCATCGGGCCGTTCGCTCGGCGAGGCCCTGCTCCTGGCAGGCGAACGCGGACAACTGCTCTCGCCGGGGGACTTCGTGCGGTGGAACCGGCAGGTCGTGGATCTTCTCGAACAGATCCGGCTCGGCGTGGGGTCCGACACCCGTCTCGGTGGGACGGCCCGGGCAGCGGTCAAGGCGATCCGTCGCGGGGTGGTCGCCGCCGAACTCGGCTGATCGTTTCAGCCGAACTCGGCTGATCGTTTCGGCCGAGCTCGGGTGCATGCATCGGTCGGTCGGTGGGTGTCGGTTCACCGGACGACGCGCCCGCGGGGCGCGTGCGATGTTTGCTGATAGTCCCAGGCAGCTGAGGTAACGTTCATCCCGCATCCGGTGTCGGCGTGCCCGCCTCGATACCGCCGCGACGTCACAGTTCGCCGACACCCGTCGCCGGGTGAACGGCCGAGTGGGAGGGATTCATGACCGACCCGTACAACCCCAACCCGTCCCAACCGAATCCCCCCGGCCCACATTCTTCCGGCCCCGATCCGCAGGCCGGCCCGCGAGCGTCCGGTGACCAGTCGGGTCCGGACGGCAAGACCGAGATCGTGAACCTCCCCGGCGCCGGCCAGGCCGGCGCACCACCGGCCGACCCGACCACCATGGCGCCGAACCCGGCCGCGCAGACCCCGGGTTACGGCCAGCCGCAACAGGATCCGTATCAGCAGAACCCGTATCAGCAACCAGCTGGACCTGCGGGCCAGCCTCCCCATTCCGGTCCGGCCCAGTCCCAGCCGACGCAGGTCGGCAACCCCGGACAGTACGGTCAGCCCGGTGGTCAACAGTATGGCCAGCCGGGTGCCCAGTACGGCGCCGAGCAGTACGGTGCACCGGGGCAGTACGGGGCCCCAGGTCAATACGGGTCCGGCCAATACGGGGCGCCCGGACAGGGGCAGTACGGCCAGCAGCCCTACGGCCAGAACCCGCAGGGCGCCACGGGACCGAATGCGCAGAACCCCTACGGTCAACAGCCCTACGGTCAGAACCAGTACGGTCAGAATCCGTACGGTGGCGGCGATCAGTTCAGCGGGATGGCGGCCGGGAAGTCGAACAAGACCGCCCGGACACTGATGTTCGTCGGCGGCGGCGCGCTGATCCTCATCGCCGCGATCGTGCTGATCACCGCGTTCCTCTTTCCCGGGTGGGCACCGAAGAACCTCGACCAGCAGGCTGCGCAGGACGGTGTGCAGCAGATCCTCACCGAGGATTATCAGGCCAGCGACGTCTCCGATGTGCAGTGCCCGTCGGGTCAGCGGGTCGAGACCGGTGCGTCGTTCACCTGCTCGGTCACCGTCGGCGGTCAGCAGCAGCAGGTCACCGTCACGTTCATCGACGACGACGGCCGCTACGAGGTCTCACGCCCGAGCTGACCGGCAAGGAGCCTCAGCCGGCTGTCACCTAAGTATCTGCGGCCTGGCGGCCGTCGTGGACTACGAAAGAACCTTAGTGAGCGTCCGAATTCTCTGCTCCCTGAGGTGCGAGCGAAGCGAGCCACGAAGGGCATCGCAACGTGCCTCACCAGGCCCTTCGAGGCTCGTCGCTATCGCTCCTCGCACCTCAGGGACCAGGGGTTATGCGGTTCTCTCGGATTAGGGGCCTCAACCGGCCTGGGGCCAGTCGAGGGCCTTGGCCAGCCGCCCCACCGACGCCCCGATTCCCAGTTCCTCGACGAGTTCGGCGAGGGCCGCGGGGTCGGCGGGCTCGTCCGGGAGTACATCCGGGCCGCTGTCGATCGTCTCGGCGTCGGTGCGCACCGAGACGACGATTCGCGCCGCCTGCAGGTAGTCGACCGACGCGAGCAGCGATTTCCGGCTCCGGGTCGGCACCCCCGACGACGGGTCGGCGGCAGCTGCCTCGAGTGCATCAAGGCTGCCGTACTCGCTGATCAGCTTCGCCGCGGTCTTCTCACCGATGCCGGCCACGCCCGGCAGCCCGTCCGAGGGATCCCCGCGCAACATCGACATCTCCGCGTAGCCGATCCCGGCGCGATCGACCGGCACGCCGTACTTCTCGGCGACCTCCACCGGCCCCATCATCTCGGCCTTGGCCAGGCCGCGGCCGACGTACAGGACGCGCACCGGGACCGGATCATCGGCGACCACCTGCAGCAGGTCCCGATCACCGCTGACCACGATGACCGGATCCTCCGCCTCGTCATAGGCGAGCGTGCCGATCACGTCGTCGGCCTCACAACCGACGGCGCCCGAGGTCGCGATACCCGAAGCCGCCAGGACGGCCATGATCATGTCGACCTGCGGGGTGAGCGTGTCGGGCACCTCTTCGACGTCGATGTCCCTGCCCTCGACGTCGGTACCGCCGTCGGGAACCGCCACCCGGTGGGCCTTGTAGGTGGGGATCAGGTCGGTGCGGAACTCCGGGCGCCAGTCCAGGTCCAGGCACACCACCAGTCGCGTGGGTCGTTCGCGCACCACGAGATTGGCGATCGTGTCGAGGAAGCCCCGCACCGCGTTGACCGGGCGTCCGTCCGGGCTGGTCATCTTCTCCGGCAGGGCGAAGAACGATCGGAACCACAGGCTCGCGCCGTCGAGCAGCATCAACGAATCCGTCACCCCCACACTCTGTCATGAGTCGGCGGTAGTCTTCGTCGCATGGCATCTGGGACCGGAACAGCACGGGTGGCGACGTCGGAGGCAGGGGCGGGGGCCGCGCCGCTCTTCGGCGCAGAGGTGTACCGCGACCGGGTTCGCCGTGCCGCCGAACTCACCCGCGCCGCGGATCTGGACGCGCTCGTCGTCGCTCCCGGACCGGACCTGCGCTACCTGGTCGGGTCACGGGCGGAGACCTTCGAACGGCTCACCGCGCTCGTGATCCCCGCGACCGGCGACCCACGGCTCGTGATCGCGCGCCTCGAGGTCCCGTCGCTGTCCTCCTCGGCGGTCGGCGATCTCGACATCGAGGTGGCCGACTGGGTCGACGGCGACGACGCCCATGCGCTGGCACTGGCCGGGTTGCCCTCGCAGCCGCGCATCGCCGTCTCCGACTCCATGCCCGCCCTGCACGTGATCCCGCTCGCCCGGCACACCGGCGCCACACCGCAATTGGCGACCGACGTACTGCGCGAGCTCCGAATGATCAAGGATGCCGCGGAAATCGACGCACTCCGCCGTGCGGGTGCCGCGATCGACCGGGTGCACGCGCGGATGGGCGACTGGTTGATCCCCGGCCGCACCGAACGCGAGGTCGCCGCCGACATCGCCGCCGCGATCCTCGAGGAGGGGCACACCGAGGCGGCGTTCATCATCGTCGGGTCCGGTCCCAACGGCGCCGATCCCCACCACGAGTTCTCCGACCGGGTCATCGAGCGGTCCGACATCGTCGTCGTCGACATCGGCGGTCCGGTAGAGCCGGGCTACAACTCCGACTCCACGCGCACCTACTGCTTCGACGACCCGCCCGCCGACATCGCCGATGCATACGCCGGGCTGCTCGAGGCGCAGCGTGCGGCCGTGGCCGCCGTCCGGCCCGGGGTGAGCGCGTCGTCGATCGATGCCGCGGCTCGCGATCTCCTCGCCGCACGCGGCCTGGCCGAGCGGTTCATCCACCGCACCGGGCACGGGATCGGGCTGTCGGTGCACGAGGAGCCCTACATCGTCGGCGGCAACGACATCCCGCTGCGGGCCGGAATGGCGTTCAGCGTGGAGCCGGGGGTGTACGTGTCCGGGCATTGGGGAGCCCGGATCGAGGACATCGTGATCGTCACCGACGACGGCTGCGAGTCCGTCAACAACCGCCCGCATGAACTGGTCCGGCTGGACGGATCGAACTCCTAGGGGTCAGGCCGGCCGCGACTCGCTGAACAGCGACGCCGAACCCAGTACGCGGCTCACCCTGATCTCGATCACCACGCGGCGGGGATTCGGCCGGGGTTCCCGGTATCGCTGCGCGTAGCGCTGCTCGGCCTCACGGACCTGGTCGGGTTCGCGGCGGACGGTCGCGGGTCCCTCGAGGGTCAGCCAGCGCGGGCCGTCGACGTTGGTGACTGCCGCATATCCGCCGCGCTCGGTGTTGCGGACCTTCTGATTGCCGTCGGAGGTGATGACCCGGGCGAGGCCGGCGTCGGGATCCCAGGTGAATCCGACCGCGACGGCATGCGGGGTGCCGTCGGCGCGCAGGGTGGTGAGGGTGCCGAGGTGGCGTTCGGTGAGGAACGCGAGGGCATCGGATCCGAGGTCGGCGGCGGTGCGGGGCATGGCCCCACGGTAGTGGCGACGGCGCGCACGACCGGTCTCGGGGCCGATGCGATACTGCTAGCCATGGCGTCACGCAGCAAAGGGGCATCAGCGGGTCCGGATTCCGACCCGGTCGGTGCCCTCGTCCTGTTCGGCGGCCGCAGTGAGATCGGCGTGGCCACCGCCGCGCGTCTCGCGTCCGGGCGGACGGTCGTCCTGGCGGCCCGCCGTCCCGACGACCTGGGCGACGAGTCGGCACGACTGCTCGAGGCCGGGGCGGTCGCGGTACACACCGTGGCTTTCGACGCGAACGACACCGACACCCATCCCGCGCTCGTCGAATCGCTGTCCGAACGGTTCGGTCCGATCGGGATCGCGATCGTCGCGTTCGGCATCCTCGGTGACCAGGCCCGGGCCGAAACCGATGTGGCACACGCACTTCAGATCGCGCACACCGATTACTACGCGCACGTCAGCGTGCTGACACCGCTCGCATCGGTGCTGCGCGCTCAGGCCTCCGGGACGATCATCGTCTTCTCCTCGGTGGCCGGCATCCGGGTGCGCCGGGCCAACTACGTCTACGGCTCGACCAAGGCCGGACTCGACGGGTTCGCCAGCGGTCTCGCAGATGCGTTGCACGGCAGCGGTGCTCGTCTGCTGCTGGCGCGCCCCGGCTTCGTGGTCGGCGCGATGACCCGCGACCTGATGGACTCCGGCGTGAAACCGGCTCCGTTGTCCCGCAATCCCGAGCAGGTTGCCGACGCCGTGGCGCACGCGTACCGCAAGGGACGCGGCGAGGTCTGGATCCCGGGGGTGCTACGTCCCGTGTTCTTCGGTATGCGGCTGCTGCCACGCGCGGTGTGGCGGAGGCTTCCCCGATGAGGTCACCGGGGGCAGCCGTCACGTCGACGGTCCCCACATCCGAGTTCGTGGTGGTCGGCATCGGTGCCGACGGCTGGCCCGGCCTCGGTGAGCCGGCACGCGACGAGTTACGCCGTGCACGGGTGATCTACGGCGCTGCACGGCAATTGGCGCTTCTCGACGGTGCTGCGCCCCGACTCGGTGCACAACTGCGGCCGTGGCGCTCACCGATGTCGGAGCACCTGGCCGAGCTCGTCGAGACGGGGGGCGTCGACGACGCCCACCCGGACACCGTGCACATCCTCGCCAGCGGCGACCCGATGTTCCACGGGGTCGGCGCGAGCATCGTCGCCCGCGTGGGTGCCGACCGGGTGCGGGTATATCCGGCCGTGTCGAGTGCGAGTCTGGCCTGCGCGCGCCTCGGCTGGGACCTTGCGACGACCCGGATCGTCAGCGCGGTTCGCACCGAGCCGGGCGTCGTGCTCGGCGAGGTCACCGACGGTGCTCGCGTGCTGGTCCTGAGCCGCGACGAGACCACTCCCGCCGCCGTCGCCGAACTCCTCACAGATGCCGGTTTCGGTGCGTCGGCGATGACCGTCCTCGAGCAGCTCGGTGGCCCCGCCGAACAGATCGCCACCGACACCGCGGAGGGCTGGCACCGCAGGGCCGGCGATTCGCTGAACATCGTCGCCGTCGACTGCGTCGGACCACACCGGACCCGGCTTCCCGGTCGGGCGGACGAGGCCTACGAGCATGACGGCCAGATCACCAAGTCGACGATCCGCGCCCTCACCGTCTGCGCGCTCGCGCCGGCCGGGGCGCAGATCCTCTGGGACATCGGGGCCGGGTCGGGCAGCGTCGCGATCGAATGGTTACGCGCCGACGACCGCGGACTCGCGGTCGCCTTCGAGCGCGACCCCGAGCGCGCCGATCGGTTGCGACGCAATGCCGCTCGTCACGGCGTGGCGCACCGGCTCTCGGTGCGAGGACCGGCTCCCGACGAGCTGGCCGACGCGCCGGAACCCGATGCGGTCTTCATCGGCGGCGGACTGGACGAGGAGATCCTCGCGCTCGCCTGGGATGCGCTGGCGGATTCGGGCCGGCTCGTGGTGAACGCGGTGACCGTCGAGAACCAGGCCCTCGTGACACAACGGCACGCCGACCAGGGCGGTACCCTGCGGCGCCTGTCGGTGGAGACCGTCGCGCCCCTCGGCACGATGACCACCTGGCGTCCGGCCCTCCCGATCGTGCAGTGGTCTGTCGACAAACCGACGACGGGGCTTCCGGATGCCGGTCTCGCGGAGGCTGTCCGATGACCGTGTACTTCATCGGCGCCGGGCCGGGGGCGCCCGACCTGATCACGCTGCGGGGAGCACGGGTGCTCGGGGAGTGCGAGACCTGTGTCTACGCCGGATCGTTGGTGCCCGCCGAGCTTCTCGCACTGTGTCCCGAGGGTGCCGAACTCGTCGACACCGCCCGGATGCCGTTGTCGGACATCATCGATGTCATCGCGGCCGCCGACGCACGGGGGCATGACGTGGCCCGCCTGCACTCGGGTGATCTCGCCGTCTACTCGGCGATGTCCGAGCAACAGCGTGAACTGACCGCACGCGGTATCCCTCATCAGATCGTGCCCGGTGTGCCGGCGTTCGCGGCCGCCGCGGCCGCACTCGACACCGAACTCACCGTGCCGGGCGTCGGCCAGAGCCTGTTGATCACGCGCGTGTCGACACTGTCGACGGACATGCCGCCGGGGGAGGACCTCGCGAGCCTCGCCATGACCGGAGTGACACTCGCACTGCATCTCGCGGCACATCGCGCGGAACAGATCGTGGAGGCGCTCACCCCGCACTACGGCAGCGACTGCCCCACCGCGACAGTTGCTTTCGCCAGTCGCGAGAACGAGCAGATCGTGCGCTGCCCGTTGTCCCGGTTGCCCGAGACCCTGGACGCCGCCGACATCCGCAAGACCGCGGTCATCTTCGTCGGGCGTGTGCTGGATCCGTCGACATCGGACGCCACCGACAGCTACCTGTACTCGCATGCGCGGATGACCAAACTCCGCGCCGACCGCGACTCGTCGCGGTGAACGGTTCCGCCCCGGATCCCACCGAGCATGTGCTCATCCTCGGCGGAACGGGGGAGGCGCGTGCGCTGGCCTCGAGTCTGGCCGAGTCCGGCATCGAGTTCATCAGCTCACTCGCGGGTCGGGTCAACGACCCTCGCCTGCCGGTCGGTCCCGTGCGAATCGGCGGGTTCGGCGGAACCGAAGGGCTCCGGGACTGGCTGCGGAGCAATCGGATTCGTGCGGTGGTCGACGCCACCCACCCGTTCGCCGCGACCATCACCCGCAACGCTGCTCGGGCCGCCGCCGATGCGGGTGTCCCGCTGCTGCGGTTGCGCCGGGACCCGTGGGTGCCCGGGGACACCGACACGTGGACCCGCGTACCCGACCTCCCCTCGGCCGCGCGGGAGGTGGACGCCCGTGGCGGACGTGTCTTCCTGACCACCGGTCGCCAGGATGTCGGCGTCTTCGCGGGGATCCGTTCGGCGTGGTTTCTGATCCGGGTCGTCGACGCCCCGACCGGAGCGCTTCCGCCCCGCCACGAGGTGTTGCGTTCGCGCGGTCCCTACGACCATGCCTCGGAGTCGAGGCTGTTGCGCGACAACGACATCGACCTACTGGTCACCAAGAACAGCGGCGGATCACTGACCTCGGCGAAGCTGGTGGCCGCGGCCGAACTGGGGATCGAGGTCATCATGGTCGACCGGCCCGCCGAACCCGACTCGCCGGTCGTCTCAGATGTCGGTGCCGCCCGGCACTGGCTCGAGGCGCTGCTCGACTGACTGATCGGCAGTCTCATCGGCGCTGTCCACCGGGCGGTGACTGCGTGGCGTGAACACCAGCGCACCCGCCGCGCGCGGGACCACCCTCGTCGCCGACGACCCGATGATGATCATGGTCCGCATGTCCACGACGGCGGGATCGAAATCCGCGACCGTGGTGATGGTGAGCTGCTCTTCCGGACCGCCGACATCCCGACCGAGCACGACGACGCGATCGGGCGACACCGTCTGGGCGAGGGTGTGCTGGAGGGCGCCGACCTGCCAGGTGCGGCTCGCCGACCCCGGGTTGTAGATGGCGATCACCAGGTCGGCACCGAGGGCGGCGCGGATGCGCCGTTCGATGACCGACCACGGCTTGAGCCGGTCGGAGAGCGAGATGATCGCGAAATCGTGCCCGAGCGGCGCTCCGACCGCCGCGGCGACGGCGGTGGCTGCGGTGACGCCGGGCACCACGCGTACCGGCACCTCGTGCCACCGCGGTTGCGCGGCGACCTCGGCGACCGCGGCGGCCATCGCGAACACGCCGGGATCGCCGGACGAGACGACGGCGACGCGAGCGCCGCGGCGGGCGAGATCCAGTGCGAACTCGGCGCGCTCGGCCTCGACCCGGTTGTCGCTCGCGTGCACTCGCTGACCCGGGCGCGGGGTGACGCGCTTGAGGTAGGTGGTGTACCCGACGAGGTCGGTGGCCGTGGCGAGCTCGGCGCGCACCTCGGGGGTGGTCCAGCTGTCGTGACCCGGTCCGAGTCCGACGACGACGAGCTCACCGGGGACCGGCTTCGGCTCGAACATCGGATTGTTGCGGCGTCCGGGGACGACGAGGATGGAGAAGTACGGCACCTCCGCGGGATCCACGTCGGCCGCCGGCAGCACCCGTTCGACCGTCGTGGAGGCGCGTTCGACATAGAACGCCTCGTCGAGACGCCCGGCCTCGCGGAGTGCATCGCGCACCCGCTCGAACGTGCGACCGAGCTTCATCACCACGATCGCGTCCGCGGAACGGAACCGGAAGAGCAGTTCCGAGGTCGACGCCGTACCCGGAACGACCGTCAGGGTCTCCTCGCCTTCGACGAGCGGGACCCCGGTCGCCGCCGACGCCGCGCTGACCGAGGTGACACCGGGCACGATCTCGGCGTCGAAGTGCGGCGACAGGCGCTTGTGCATGTGCATGTAGGAGCTGTAGAAGAGCGGGTCACCCTCGGCGAGGAGGACGACGTCGCGGCCGGCACGCAGGTGCACCGCGAGGCGTTCGGCGCTCTGGGCGTAGAAGTCGTCGAGCGCGCCCTGGTAGCCGCCCGGATGGTCGGTGGTCTCGGTGGTGACCGGGTACATCAGACGTTCCTCGGTCTGGCCGTCGCGCAGGTACGGTTCGGCGACCGACCTCGCGATGCTGTTGCCATGGCGCGCAGAGTGATACGCGATCACGTCCGCGGTGCTGATGAGGCGGGCGGCCTTCACGGTCATCAGTTCGCTGTCGCCCGGGCCCAGGCCGATGCCGTAGAGCGTGCCCTGGCGAGACGCGTTCCCGGCCGTCGAGGTGCCGTCCGGGTTCGTCGAGGTGCTGTGAGAATTCATGGGAGCCACCATCATTCCTGCGGGGTCGCGAGCGCGTTGACCGCGGCCGCGGTGATCGCCGAGCCACCGCGCCGGCCCGTGACCGTGATGAATTCGAGGTCGTCGCGCTCGGCGAGTGCAGCGCAGGACTCGACTGCGCCGACGAAACCGACGGGTGCCCCGACGATGGCGGCGGGCCGCGGTGCACCGTCGTCGATCATGTCCAGGAGCGCGAACAGTGCGGTCGGCGCGTTGCCGATCGCGACCACCGCGCCTTCCAGGCGTGGGAGCCAGAACTGCAGTGCGGCAGCGGTTCTCGTGGTTTCCATCTGCTCGGCGAGCGACGGGAGGGTGGGTTCGGACAGGTGGCAGAGCACCTCGTTGTCCGCGGGCAGACGCTTGCGCGTGATCCCGGAGGCCACCATGTTGGCGTCGCAGAGGATCGGGGCGCCGGCCGCGAGCGCACCGCGCGCAGCGGCCACGACACCGGGCGTCGCGACGACGTCACGCGTCAGGTCGGTCTGGCCACACGCGTGGATCATTCGGACGACCACGGTCGCCACGTCGGGCGCGAAGGCGGAGAGGTCGGACTCGGCGCGGATCGTGGCGAAGGACTGGCGGTAGATCGCGGCGCCGTCACGCAGGTACTCGGTCATGGTGTTGACGAGCCTAACGGCGCCGCCGTTCGTATCCGCCGTCGGGCGTGGCCTGCACCGAGACGTGTGATTCGGCCGGCGATCCGCAACCCCGGGCACAACCCACCCAGTGTTCGCGTTCGTCGACAGGGTCGCCGTCCCGCACCCGGGCCATCAGGTCGTCCCGGACCGGGGCGTGCGCGGACGAGCATCCCGGGGCCCCGACGCAGCAGCTGACGGATGCCCAGGGCGAGGCGGCGTCGAAGATCAGGCCCATCGGGGCCAGCACGCGGACGACCGTCTCGGCCACGCCCTCGTCGAGGTCGCACAGCAGGATCTCGCGGTCGGGTGTGAAGACGACCGGCGCCTGTACAGCCGCGATGAACTCGGCCAGCCGGGCCGGCAGCCGTCCCAGTTCGACGACCGCGCCGAGCAGTACCGCTCCGTCGTCCTGGTCGAACCAGCCGACGATCGGTTCTCGGGTCACGACCGGCGCGGCGTCGGGGTCGTCGCCGATCACGGGGTCGAGTGACGACGTGGCGAGATCGGCGAGCCGGCGCCGGGAGTCGGCGTCGAGGTCGCGCACCCGCCACGCGCCGGGCGCGACGTCGCCCAGACCGGCGGCCACCGCGATCAGAGCACGCACGATCGCTTCCGAACCGGTGGCCGAGCCGACCGGGACCCCGCCGATGACGATGTCGGCCGCGAGGGGAGTGTCGGCCACGACAGAGCTGCCGGCCCGGATCACCGCGCAGGCATCCGGCCGCCGGGCGGCGATGTCCCCGCGGCCGTCGTCGATGCCGAACAGGAACCGGCCCGACAGGGACGCCGCGGCCGGATCGGCACGCAAGGCGTCGTCAAGTGCCGCGGCGAGGGGCCGTGCGTCGGCGATCCCGCCGATACGGCCCGTGAGCGGGCTGAGCTCGATGTTGCGCACCTTGTCGTGGGTGCTGCTCGGCGCGAGTCCGGCGGCGACGACCGCCTCGGCGACGGCCTCGACGTCGGTGATCCCGCGCAACTGGAGATTGCCGCGCACCGTCAGCTCGAGGTGTCCGTCGGCATGTTCGGCCGCCGCCCGGGCGAGCAGCTCCAGCTGGTCCGGACGGATTCGACCGCCCGGCAGCCGGACCCGGGCCAGCGCGCCGTCGGCCGCCGGATGCGTGTCGAAGACCCCCGGGCAACGGTCGGCGGCGGGCCGGGCTGGCTGGTTCATCCCACCAGCCTACGACCGGCTCGTGCGGTGGCCGTAGGCTGAACGCACCGCGAGCGGGCTGAAGCCGGTGCGATTCCGGCGCGGTCGCGCCACTGTGATCGGGGGCCGGGATCGACCGGCCATCCGGGAGTCAGACCAGTCCCTCGCACTGCACCCGCCGTACACGGCACCGACACGCACCGGGCGCGACAACCCGGCGAGGAGACACGATGATCCTGCTGCTCTCGACCTCGGACACCGATCTGCTCACGGCCTCGGCCGCCCACGATCCGGAACCCGGTTCAGCACTCGCCCCGGTCGCGTACCGCGGGGCCAACCCGTCGCGAATCCTGATCGAGGACATCCCGCGACTCGCCGCCGACGCCGACCTCATCGTCGTGCGCATCCTGGGCGGCGTCCGCGCCTGGGAGGACGGGCTCGCCGCGGTCGAGGCGACCGGCAAGCCGCTCGTCGTGTGTTCCGGTGAGCAGCAGCCCGACCCCGATCTCATGGCGCACTCCACCGTGCCCTCCGGCGTCGCCGCGCAAGCACACGACTACCTCGCCGCCGGCGGCGTCGCCAACATGGTGAACCTGCACCACTTCCTGTCCGACACCGTCCTGCTCACCGGCAACGGCTTTGAACTCCCGCAACAGACCCCCGCCTGGGGCGTGCTGGAACGGACGCCTTCCCCGCTCCCTGAGGTGCCCGCCGATGCCCCCACCATCGCGGTCCTCTACTACCGCGCCCAGCACCTCGCGGGGAACACGCGCTACATCGCCGCCCTGTGTGACGCCATCGAGGCGAAGGGTGCCCGTGCGCTGCCGATCTTCTGCGCGTCGCTGCGGACCGCGCCCGACGACCTCCTCGAGCTGCTCGGCACCGCCGACGCGCTCGTGGTCACCGTGCTGGCCGCCGGTGGCGCCACCCCGGCCACGGCATCGGCCGGCGGCGACGACGAGGCGTGGAACATCGAACGACTGGCCGCCCTCGACGTCCCCATCCTGCAGGGTCTCTGCCTCACCGGGTCCCGCGCGGACTGGGAGGACAGCGACGACGGCCTGTCGCCACTCGACGTCGCGACCCAGGTGGCGGTGCCCGAGTTCGACGGCCGCATCATCACCGTGCCGTTCTCCTTCAAGGAGTTCGACGACGACGGACTGCCCTGGTACCAGCCGGATCTCGAGCGCTGCGCGCGGGTGGCGGGTATCGCGACCGCGCACGCCCGGTTGCGGCGGACACCGGCCGCGGACAAGCGCATCGCGGTCATGCTGTCGGCCTACCCGACCAAGCATGCCCGGATCGGCAACGCCGTCGGCCTCGACACCCCGCGCAGCCTGCTGCGCCTGCTCGCCGCGATGCGCGAGGCCGGATACGACATCGGGCCCGAGTCCGGACCGGAAGCGATTCCCGGTCTCGCAGAGGATGATTCGGATGCGCTGATCCATCAGATCATCGCCACGGGCGGCCAGGATGCGGACTGGCTCACCGAGGAGACCCTCGCGGCCAACCCGATCCGTCTGTCGGCGCGGGATTATCGGGCGTGGTTCGACACCCTGCCCGAGGGGCTGCGCACGGCGGTCACCGAGCACTGGGGACCCGCACCCGGTGAGCTGTTCGTCGACCGCACCCACAATCCCGACGGCGACATCGTGATCGCGGCACTGACCTTCGGCAACATCGCGATCATGGTGCAGCCGCCGCGCGGATTCGGCGAGAACCCGGTGGCGATCTATCACGACCCCGATCTGCCGCCGTCGCATCACTATCTGGCCTCGTACCGGTGGCTCGCCGCCCACGACACCGGCTTCGGCGCCGATGCGATCGTGCACGTCGGCAAACACGGCAACCTGGAGTGGTTGCCCGGCAAGAACCTCGGCATGTCGGCGGACTGCGGCACCGACGCCGCTCTCGGCGACCTCCCGCTCGTCTACCCGTTCCTGGTGAACGACCCGGGGGAGGGGACGCAGGCCAAACGACGTGCACACGCAGTTCTCGTCGACCACCTGATCCCGCCGATGGCGCGCGCCGAATCCTACGGCGACATCGCCCGCCTGGAACAGCTGCTCGACGAACACGCCAACATCTCCGCTCTCGACCCGGCGAAGCTACCGGCGATCCGCCAGCAGATCTGGACGCTCCTGACCGCGGCGAAGATGGATTCCGACCTCGGTCTCACCGAACGGCCAGACGAAGAGGTCTTCGACGACATGCTGCTGCACGTCGACGGCTGGCTGTGCGAGATCAAGGACGTGCAGATCCGCGACGGACTGCACGTACTCGGCGAGCCCCCGCGCGACGACGCCGAGGTCGACCTGGTCCTGGCGATGCTGCGCGCGCGCCAGCTCTGGGGCGGCACGTCGGCCCTGCCCGGCCTGCGCGAGGCACTCGGCCTCGTCGAGGACGGCTCGGCCGAGCGGAGTTCCGTCGACGCCGTGGAGGCCCAGGCCCGCGAACTCGTCGCCGCGTGCGCCAAGGACGACTGGTCGGCGGCATCCGTCGCCGCGGCCACTGCGGGACTGCCCGCGGCGGTTGGGGACGTGCTCACGTTCGCGGCCACCGAGGTCGTGCCGCGCCTGCGTCAGACGACCGGCGAGGTCCCGCGCGTGCTGCACGCCCTGGACGGTGGGTTCATCCCGGCCGGACCGAGCGGCTCCCCGCTGCGCGGCCTGATCAACGTGCTGCCCACCGGACGCAACTTCTACTCCGTCGACCCGAAGGCGGTGCCCTCGCGGCTGGCGTGGGAGACCGGCCGGGCGATGGCCGACTCGCTGCTCGAGCGCTACCTCACCGATCACGGTGAGTACCCCGCATCGGTGGGCCTCTCGGTGTGGGGCACCAGCGCGATGCGCACGTCCGGTGACGACGTCGCCGAGGTGCTCGCGCTGCTCGGGGTCATGCCCGTGTGGGACGAGATGTCCCGGCGTGTCTCCTCGCTGGAGCTGATCGGCCTCGAGGAACTGGGCCGCCCCCGCATCGATGTGACAGTCCGCATCTCCGGCTTCTTCCGGGACGCCTTCCCGCACGTCGTCACCATGCTCGACGACGCGGTCGCGCTCGCCGCGGCGGCCGAGGACGAGTCCGACGAGCAGAACTTCGTCGCCGCCCATGTGCGCGCCTCGATGTCCGACCACGGCGACCGGCGACGCGCCGTGACGCGCGTGTTCGGATCCAAGCCCGGCACCTACGGCGCCGGGATCCTGCAGCTCATCGACTCCCGGGACTGGCGCAGCGACGAGGACCTGGCACGGGTCTACACCGAGTGGGGCGGTTACGCCTACGGACGTGACCTCGACGGTGTGCCCGCGGTCGACGACATGCGCGCCGCCTACAAGCGGATCGCCGTGGCGGCGAAGAACACCGACACCCGCGAGCACGACATCGCCGACTCCGATGACTACTTCCAGTACCACGGCGGAATGGTGGCCACGGTGCGCGCACTCACCGGCAAGTCGCCCGAGGCGTACATCGGTGACAGCACCCGGCCCGACTCCGTCCGCACCCGGACGCTGTCGGAGGAGACCAGCCGTGTGTTCCGCGCCCGCGTCGTCAACCCGCGTTGGATCTCGGCGATGCAGCGGCACGGGTACAAGGGCGCCTTCGAGATGGCGGCGACGGTCGACTACCTCTTCGGTTACGACGCGACCACCGACGTCGTCGCCGACTGGATGTACGAGAAGCTCACCGAGTCCTATGTCCTGGACGAGACCAACCAGCAGTTCATGCAGCAGTCCAACCCCTGGGCGCTGCACGGTATCGCCGAACGGCTGCTCGAGGCCGTCGAGCGAGACATGTGGCGCGAACCCCCGGCCGAGCTGCTCGACGCCCTGCGCAACGTCTACCTGCAGACCGAGGGCGACATCGAGGGCCGCGGCGAGAACGTCTCTGCCGGCTGAGTTCGTTCCCTGTGCCGGCTGAGCCCCCTTCCGCTGGTTGAGCCGCCTTCCGCTGGTTGAGCTTGTCGAAACCACCCCTCGGGAGAAAAATCGCCTCGTCGTTCGTTACCGGTGCAGACCCTGACGTCAACGGGTGCCGGACGGCACCGAAGGACAGGTGAAGCACCATGGCACTCCGCTGGTTCGCGGCCTACGCCGTTCTGGAGATCGCCGCATTCGTCGCGATGGTCATGACCCTCGGATTCGGCTGGGCGGTGCTCATCAGTCTCGCCGCCGTCGTCCTCGGAGTCGTGGTCCTGCGCTGGCAGGGCCGCAAGGTCTTCGGGGAGTTGCGCCGCGCGTCCCGGAACGAGGTGGACGCCCGCGCCCCGCTCGCCGACACCGCGCTCGTCGCCGTGTCGACTCTTCTGCTGGTCATCCCGGGTGTCGTGTCCACCGTGGCCGGGACCCTGCTGCTGTTCCCGCCGATGCGCCGTGTGATGCGACCGGTCGTCGTCGCGGTCGGCGCGCGTCGGGTCGCGACCGCCATGGACCGGGCCGGGGTGTATGCCACCGGTGTCTACGGCCCGGGACGTGGCGCAACCGTCGTCGAGGGTTCCGTCGTGGAATCCGACACCCCCGAGCCGGGGTCCACCTCGACACCGTTCGGGACCCGAGGCCTGCCGCAGGGTCACTGACCCGTCCTGATCTGCGCTTGGAACGTGTCGGCACCGCCCGCGGTGCCGACACACGCGCACCCGGACCCCTCGCCACCCTCCACCGACGGCAAGGCAGACTGAACGATCGTGGCAACCCAACTGCTCCTCGGCGGCGCCGTGTACTCACCGACAGCCCCCGACGCAACCGCGATGGCCGTCACCGACGGAATCGTCGTGTGGGTCGGAACCGATGACGTCGGCCGCGCGCTTCATCCCGACGCCGAGGTGATCGATCTCGGCGGGCTCTTCGTCAGTCCCGGCTTCGTCGACTCCCACGTGCATCTGACCTCCACCGGACTCGGCCTCGACGGTCTGACCCTGAACGAGGCGTCGAGCCGCACGCATTGTCTGCGGCTGGTGCAGGAGGCCGTGGCCGCCGAGTCCGCCCACGACGCCGGCGACCTCATCTGGGGTCTCGGCTGGGACGACTCGACCTGGGCGGGGGCCGAACCCGACGACGGCCGCTTTCCGACGACCAGCGAGCTCGACGCCGTGGTCGGGACGAGGCCGGTCTACCTCGCCCGGATCGACGAGCACTCGGCCGTGGCGTCCACCGCGCTGCGACGCCTGATCCCGGATCTGGCCGACGCCGTCGGCTACCACCCGGAGGAGCCGCTGGTCGCCGAAGCCCACCACCTCGTCCGGGGAGCGGCGCGGCTCCTGGTGACCGCCGCACACCGCGAACGGGCCCAGCGTCGCGCGCTGGACGTGGCCGCCGCTCACGGTGTGGTCGCGGTCCACGAGAACGGCGGACCCGACATCAGCGGTATGGACGATTTCCTGGCCCTCGCCGAGCTCGACCATCCCGTCGAGATCCGGCGCTACTGGGGACAGGCGGTCACCGACGCCGATCACGCCCGCGAACTGATGTCGATCACCCGGGCCGACGCGCTCGGCGGCGACCTGTTCATCGACGGTGCCATCGGCTCCCACACCGCGTGGCTCTCCGAGCCCTACACCGACGACCCGCACACCCGCGGGATCAGCTACCTCTCTGCCGAGCAGATCCGCGACCATCTGCGCGCCTGCACGATCGCGGGAATCCAGGCGGGCTTCCATGTCATCGGCGACGCCGCGACCAATGCGGTCGTCGGAGCACTCGCCGAACTCGCCGACGAACTCGGCACTCCCGCGCTCGCGCGTTGCGCCCACCGGCTCGAACACGCCGAGATGGTCACGGCCGCCGACGCCGAGGTCCTCGCTCGCTGCGGCGTCATCGCCAGCATGCAACCGCTGTTCGACGCCGAATGGGGCGGGCCGGGTGATCTGTACGACGCGCGTCTCGGGTCGAGTCGCGCGGCTACGCTCAACGACTTCGCGATGCTGGCCAAAACCGGTGTGGCCCTCTCGTTCTCGTCGGATGCGCCGGTCACGGCCATCGACCCGTGGTCGACGATCCGGGCCGCCGTGCACCATCATCAGCCGACCAACGCGATCTCGGCGCGCGGTGCGTTCGCCGCGACGACCCGGGGCGGCTGGCGTGCCGGGGGAGTCAACGACGGCGTCACCGGGACCCTCACGCCCGGCGCTCCGGCGAGCTACGCCGTCTGGGAGGTCGACGAACTCGTCGTCGCCGGATCCCACGAGAAGGTCCAGCGGTGGTCGACCGACCCGCGCTCCCGGGTCCCGGCGCTGCCGGACGTCTCGCCGGGGGCCGTGCTCCCGCGGTGTGTGCGCACCGTGCACCGGGGCCGGACCCTGTACGACCGGGACGCCGGGTGAGCCCGCCGCGGGTCTCGCGGTCCTGGCTCGCACGCACCGCGACCGCCGCGGCCGCGGGGATCGCGATGTGGGCGGCCTTCCCGCCGCGCAACTGGTGGTTCCTCGCGGTCCTGGGACTCGGCCTCCTGTTCGCCGCACTCTTTGTCGGGGCACCCCGCGCGCGCACGGGCGCCTGGGTCGGTTTCGTCTTCGGCCTGGCGTTCTTCGTGCCGTTGCTCCCGTGGATCGGCGTCTACGTCGGACCGCTCCCGTGGCTGGCGCTGGCCGCGATACTCGCCGGCTACCTGGCGCTGTTCGGCGCGATCGCCACCGTCACGATGCGGTTGCCCGTGCCGCCGGTGTGGTTCACGGTGTCCTGGGTGCTCGTGGAGGCACTGCGCTCTGCCTTTCCGTTCGGCGGTTTCCCCTGGGGACGAACAGCTTTCAGTCAGGTCGACGGTCCGCTGCTGCCGCTGGCCTCGGTGCTCGGCGCGCCGGGACTGTCGGCAGGCGTCGCGCTGTTCGGCTCCTCGGTCGCCTGGCTGCTCGTGGTCCTCGTCCGCGCCTACCGGCGCACCAGCACCGGCACGACCTGGACCCCGATCCCGGATTCCGACGGCCCGGTTCTCCCCGAACGTTCCTCGGGCGTGGTGCGCATCGCCACCACCGCGGTCGCCATCGCGTTGCTCGCCCCGATCGCGGCGATCGCGGCGACCCCCGCCAGCCTCGACCGGAACATCGCCACCACCTCGGCGCGCATCGGCGCCGTCCAGGGGAATGTCCCGCGCCTCGGCCTGGACTTCAACGCCCAGCGCCGCGCCGTCCTCGACAATCACGTACGCACCACGATGGCCTACGGCGGGGCGATCGACTCCGGACAGACCGAGCAACCCGACTTCGTCCTCTGGCCGGAGAACGCCTCGGACATCTCACCTCTGGACAACGCGGACGCCGCGGCCGAGATCACCGCCGCCTCCGAGGCCGTCGACGCACCCATCCTGGTGGGAACCCTCATCCGCAACCCCGACGGGCGGCCCACCAACTCGGTGCTCGTCTGGGACGGCGCGCGGGGTCCGGTCGCCCGCTACGACAAGCACATCGTCCAGCCGTTCGGTGAGTACCTCCCGTGGCGGCCGTTCTTCCGTCTGTTCTCGTCTTATGCCGACATGGCCGGGGATTTCCGCCCCGGCACCGGACCCACCGTGGTCGACGTGCCCGGTCGCTCCGGGACGGTGACCGTCGGGGTCGCGACCTGCTGGGAGGTCGCCTTCGATCGGGCCGCGCGACAGTCCGTGCGCGAGGGCGCCGAGATGCTCTTCGTGCCCACCAACAACGCGACCTTCGGCCGGACCGAGATGACCTACCAGCAGTTGGCCATGTCACAGGTCCGCGCCGTCGAACACGGACGTGCCGTCGTCGTCGCGGCCACCAGCGGGGTGAGCGCCGTCATCGAGCCCGACGGATCCATCAGCCGACAGTCCGGCGTGTTCACCTCCGACGTCCTGACCGGACGTCTTCCGCTGCACGACGACATGACCCTCGCGACCCGCCTGGGCCCGTGGCCGGAGGTGCTGGCGATCATCGCGGCGGTGGCCGGACTTTTGTTTGCGCTGCGCTCGCGTACTAGGTTCTCACTCAGGCCACGCAGGGTCGCCGCACGGGCGACCGGTGACACGAAGGAGCTCGATGGCATCGGGGATTGACGCCACGGCAGGGCAGCGGCGGCCCGACGACGCGCCGCAACGCGTGGTCGGCGCCGACGGCACGGGCGCACTGGTCGTCGTGCCGACGTTCAACGAACGCGACAACCTGCCGCTGATCATCGGACGTCTGCAGGACGTGCTGCCGGGGGCGCACGTTCTCGTCGTCGACGACTCGAGCCCGGACGGTACGGGCGACGTCGCCGACGAACTCGCCCGCGCCGACGAGACCACGCGCGTGCACGTGATGCACCGCGTCGACAAGGACGGCCTGGGCAAGGCCTATCTCGCCGGCTTCGCGTGGGGACTCGACCGCGACTACGCCGTCATCGTCGAGATGGACGCCGACGGCAGCCACGCACCCGAACAGCTGCATCGACTCTTCGACGCCATCAACGACGGCGCGGATCTGGTGATCGGATCCCGGTACGTCCCCGGCGGCAGACTCGTGAACTGGCCCAAGCGCCGAGAGTTCCTCTCCCGTGGGGCCAACACGTACGCACGACTCGCCCTCGGGGCGGGGGTGCACGACATCACCGCCGGTTTCCGCGCCTACCGCCGCATCGTTCTGGAGAAGATCCAGCTCGACACCGTCGAGTCCGCCGGATACTGCTTCCAGATCGATCTCGCCTGGCGAACCGTGCGTGCCGGATTCGACGTCCGGGAGGTGCCGATCACGTTCACCGAACGCGAGATCGGCGTCTCGAAGATGAGCGGCGGGGTCATGTCCGAGGCGTTCACGATGGTCGCCCGCTGGGGAGTCCAGAGCCGGCTCGAGCGCTGGGGGCTCCTCCGGACGCGCTGACCCTTGTGTGCAGACGAACAGACCCGGCAGGTGATCCTGCCGGGTCTGTTCGTATCGGGGCGTCAGGCGCTCGCGTATGTCAGTTGGTGATGCCCTTGCGTCGCTGCTTGAGGAGGTCGAGGCGCTCGTTGAGCAGCACTTCGAGCTCTTCCTCACTGCGACGTTCGAGGAGCATGTCCCAGTGGGTGCGCGGCGGCTTGCCCTTCTTCTCCTCGGGCTCGGCGCCTTCGAGGATGGTGCCTTCCATGCCGTTCTTGCACGGCCACTTCGACGGGACCTCCGCGTCGTCGGCGAACGGCACGTCGAAGATCTCGCCGTTGTCGGTGCGGTACTGGACGATGCGTCGTGGCGCGAGGTCGTGGTCTCGATCGGTCTCGTAGCTCACCGCGCCGAGGCGGCTACCCCGAAGTACTCGATCTGCCATGAAGGGTTCCTCTCAACTTCGTCGGATCTCCCGGTCTGCCGGGAGATCTCTGTTGCATTCCTGGTTCGCGCGCAACGCTGCGCACGACTTTCGGGTCGTCAACAGGAATATTCTACGCGCTTTCCCGCGCAGGTTCGTCACCGGCGACGACCCGTGTTGCCCAGCGCCGTCAGCGGGACCGTAAGCGGTACGGTCTCGGTGTGGAACCAGGCACTTCGCACCGGGTGGAGAACGGCGCATCGCCGGGTGTCGGACCCGGCGTTTCGCGACGCCGTCGGCCGTATGCCTGCGCGTGGTGCGGTCGCGCGATGGTCGACTCCGAGCTGGGGCGCCGTCGGAAATACTGCAAGCGTTCGTGCAGGCAGCGGGCCTACGAGCAGAGAACGCTGCTCGAGGGCACATCCATTCCCGACGACGCGGTCATCCTCTCCGCGGCCGAGGCCGCCGACTTCGGCGACCGGATGTTCGCCCTCCGGTGTGCCGCCGAGGACCTCGGCACGGCCGTGGCCGAACGCGCCGACTACGACGTGCTCGCCGGCCTCACCGACACCCTGCTGGATCTCGCCCGGGAAGCCGAGAAGTTGCGATGATCGCGCGCATCTTCGCACCGTCCCTGGTCGTCACCCTGGTGGCGCTGGTCGTCGCCTACCTCTACCTCGGCTGGACCGGACTCGCGCTCTGCGCCATCCTCGGTGTCCTCGAGGTGTCGCTGTCGTTCGACAACGCGGTCATCAACGCGACCATCCTGGAGCGGATGAGCGCGTTCTGGCAGCGCATGTTCCTCACCGTCGGCGTCCTCATCGCGGTCTTCGGGATGCGCCTGCTGTTCCCGCTCGTGATCGTCTGGATCACCGGGAACCTCAATCCCGTCGAGGCGCTCGAGCTGGCCATGAACCCGCCGCCCGAGGGCCAGACCCACTTCGCCGACGGACAGCCCAGTTACGAGACCATCCTCACCGAGGCGCACCCGCAGATCGCGGCGTTCGGCGGGATGTTCCTCCTTCTGCTGTTCCTCAACTTCGTACTGACCGAGCGGTCGCTGACGTGGCTCACGTGGCTCGAGCGGCCACTGGCCACCCTCGGCAAGCTGGACCAACTCGCCGTCGTGCTCGCCGCACTGGCACTGGTGGTCACCGCCGAGTTCCTGGCGCCCGACGAGAGCCGCGCGACGGTCCTGATCGCCGGCCTTCTCGGCATGGTCACCTACATCACCGTCGACGGATTGAGTTCGCTGTTCATGGAGCCCGATACGGGACGGGACGGTCCGCACCCGGTCACCGTCGCCACCGGCAAGGCCGGGTTCTTCCTCTTCCTCTACCTGGAGCTGCTGGACGCCTCGTTCTCCTTCGACGGGGTGATCGGCGCGTTCGCCATCACCTCGGACCCGATCATCATCGCGCTAGGGCTCGGTTTCATCGGCGCGATGTTTGTCCGGTCCATCACGATCTACCTCGTGCGCAAGGGCACGCTGGGGGAGTACCGCTACCTCGAGCACGGCGCGCACTGGGCCATCGGCGCGCTGGCCGCGATCTTGCTGATCAGCATCGAGGTCGAGATCAACGAGGTGATCACCGGGCTCGTCGGCGTGGCGTTCATCGGCGCCTCCCTCGCGAGCAGCATCCGCGCGAACAGGCGCGAGGCGCGGGCGGCGAGCCCCGATCGTGTCGCCGTCTGAGGTTCGTCTCGGGGTCTTCTCGAACGCGCGATGAACGTTTGAGACACCTTTGGAATCAGCCTGGGCCACCCGCTGTCATCTGTCGGTCGACAGGTGTAGAAATGACGACGTCGGTGACGTGCGTCACGCGGAGGCCGAAGCCGGATGGCTCCGCGGCGAACGTTCAGGTTCTCGGTCGAAAACGCAGATTCGGTGGCTTTCATGGACAGCAAGCAGCAGCAGATGATCCAGTTCGAGACGAATTGGTACTCCTTGGGTGGGGGCTCCTCCCGACAGATCGGCGAGGAGTTCGGTCTCACCGATCGGGACTTCTTCTCGGAGGTCGACCGCCTGGTCGACACCGACCCGCCGTCGGCGTTGACGGACTCGGAGCTGCGTCGTATGCGTGAGGTCATCCGCCGGCGGCTGTGGATGGCCCGCTGACCCGAGAGACCGCGCGCGACCCGGGCCGCCCGGCGCGATGGACCCGCGCCACAGGGGGATAATCGACGGGTGCCCTTCTCCGACGACGATCTCGAAGCGTTCTATCGCGAGATCGAGGCACGCACCGCGTTTCGTGATCAGCCGCGCCGCCCGCGCCGCTCCGGTGTCGACTACCCCGCGTGCCCGACGCCCGACAAGTTGCCGTTCGCCTCGCCCGCCGACGCGCGTGAGGGCATCGATCGGCTGCGTCGGCACCTGGTCGGTACCGCGTCAGAACTTCGGTACTACGAGTGTTCGTGCGGCGCATGGCATATCACGAGCTCCGCGCAATTGATCCATCGACGGGTCCCGCCGCCCGCGGCGCGTCGAAAGGGTAAGAAGAAGCGGTGACGAACCTCCCCGCCGGCCCGCACGCCCTCGTCGACCTCGCAAGCGACGATCTGCCGTCGGCCGCCGAGACCTATGAGCGGCTGCTCGGACGCGAGGTCGGTGCCGGCGCCGACGGCCGTCGAGCCGTGGGCGTCGGCAACGTCGTGCTCTCGCTGCGGCCACGCGCCGGCGGATCCGACACCCACGACGTCTACTTCACCGTCGACGACGTCCCGGCGACCCGGCGGCTGCTCGGCCGACGCGGTCATCCGCTCGCCGACTCGGCCCTCGGCGCACTCGGTGACACCTCCGCGGTCGGGATAGCCGAGCGTCCCGACCTCGGGGCCGACCCCGGCGGCGACCTCACCGGTCTCGACCACCTGGTCTTCACCTGCGACAACCGGGATGTCGCCGTCGCCCTGTTCGCCGGCACCTTCGATCTCGATTTCCGGCTCGACCAGCCGATCGGGCAGGACGCCCGCCAGTTGTTCTTCCGGCGGGGCGACCTGATCGTCGAGGTCGTGGCGGCGCCTCGCCCGGCGGCTGACCCGGTGCCCTCGTCGCCGGTCTCACTCTGGGGCGTCGCATGGCGGTCGGTCGACGTCGACGCCACCCACGCGCGCCTGACGGCGGCCGGCCTCGACCTCAGCGAGATCCGGGTCGGACGTAAGAAGGGCACGCGGATCTTCACGGTCCGCCACCGCGAACTCGCCTCGCGAACCGTGGTCATCGGTCCCGACTCCTGACAGCGGCCTTCGGCGTCGAAGCGCCCGAAATCCGGCAAACGGTGGGTTTTCGAGAACGCCTGCGCTAATCTGACTACGAATGTTGTCGAATTAGCTTTGTTTCCGAGCCGATGTTGGGGGCCACCATGACCGCGGTACACGAAGAACGGACAGTGACCGAACCCGTAACCAGTGACGTCGTGACGGGTGAGCCTCTGCTCAACCATCGCGACGACGAGATCGAGCTGATCCCGCCGGACTCGCTGACCGCCAAGCTCACGGGTATGTACACGTTCCTCCCGATCAACGGGGCGGCGTTCGTGATGCAGGTGATGCACCCGGTCATCGGCGACGTCGTCGACAAGTACTCGGTCTTCCGCACCGACCCCGTCGGCCGTGCGATCCGGTCCGCCGATTCGGTGCTGCGCTGGACCTACGGCGGGCAGGAAGCGCTGGAGGAGGGCAAGCGACTCCGGAAGTTGCACCAACCGCTGCAGATGCGCAATTCCGAGGGCAAGCACATCAGTGCGCTCAACCCGGAGGCCTATGCCTGGGTGATCGCCACCGCGCTGCCGACCATCAAGACCGCCGCGCCGCTGGTGCTGGGCCGTCACTTCACCCTCGACGAGCGCAAGGAACTCCTGCGCGACAACCGGCGGATCGCGAAGATCGTCCAGGTGCCGATGAAGGACTACCCCGAGACCCTGGAAGAGTTCGACGAGTACTTCGACGACTTCATCGAGAACAAGCTGGTCCGGCACCCGGTCGCGCTGGAACTGATCGGTCAGATGCGTGCGGCGCCGGTCATCCCGAAGTCGGTGCCCAGGCCGTTGCGTCCCGCTGCCAAGAAGGCGGCCGCCACCGCATCGGTGCCGTTCCAGAACTTCAACTACCTGACCACCGTCGGCGTCATGGATCCGCGCGTGCGCGAGATCCTCGGGCTCACCTGGACCGATGCCGAGCAGCGACACCTCGAGCGAATCCATCGCAATCTCCGGTTCGCCTACCGCACACTTCCCGAACGCCTGACCTACTTTCCGCTGGCGTACCACGCACGACGCCACCACGACGCGATCCAGGCCATGAAGGTCCGCGAGAAGGCGAGCGCCGCCTACCAGCACCATCCGAAAGGGGCCGGGGCACAGCAGGGCTGAGGTCGGCCGGTCGGTCTGGTCACGTCGTCGGGGGCGTGACCAGACCGACCACGTGGTCGGCGATCGCCAGTGACGACGTGATGCCCGGTGACTCGATACCGAACAGGTTGACCAGCCCGGGGATCCCGTGTGTTTCAGGGCCGTGGATCTCGAAGTCGCCGGGGGCGGTGCCGGGTCCCGCGACCTTCGGCCGGATCCCCGCATAGGCAGGAACCAGTGCGCCCGTGGGTAATCCCGGCCAATAGCTGCGGATGGCGCGTTCGAACGCGTCGGCGCGTGTTTCGTCGACCGCGTAGTCGAGTTCGGCCTCGGCAACCGCCCGTTCGGCGGGCACGGTCAACCATTCGACGTCGGGGCCGAATCGCGTGGCGCCGGCGAGGTCCATCGTGAAGTGCACGCCCAACCCGCCGTCGGCGGGTACCGGATACACGAGGTGCCGGAACGGCGCTCGTACGCCGGACAGTCCGAAGTAGTTGCCCTTGGCGAGAAATCGCGGCGGGATCGGGCCGTCGAACCCCATCAGGCTCCGAGCCACCTGCCATGCACCGATGCCGGCGCAGTTGACCAGTGTCCGGGCCGCGGCCACCTCGCCGTCGCGCGTCTGCACGGTGACACCGCCCGGATCGACCCGACCGCCGATCACCGTGCTGCGCAACGCGATCGCTCCGCCGAGTGCCTCGAGGTCCTGCCGGAGCGCACGGACCACACCGTCGACGTCGACGATCCCGGTCGACGGAGAGAACAGTGCCGCCGCGCCGTGGACCTCTGGTTCGCGGTCGCGCAGTTCGTCGACGCCGACCCGCCGGAGGTCGGCGACGCCGTTGGCCAGTCCGCGCCGGAGTATCCCGTCCAGTCGATCGCGCTGGGTGTCGTCGGTGGCGACAATCAGCTTGCCCGGCCGCGCCCACGACACGTCGTGCTCATTGCAGAAGCGCGTCAACCGTTCCCGGCCCTCGACGCACAACCTCGCCTTCAGGCTGCCCTCGGGATAGTAGATGCCGGCGTGGATGACCTCCGAGCTCCGCGACGTCGTTTGGGCGCCAACGGAATCCCCAGCCTCCAGGACGACGACCTCGCGCCCTTGCAGGGCGAACGATCGTGCCACGGCCAGACCGACGATCCCACCGCCGACGACGAGACAGTCGACCTCGACACGCTCCTTCGTCGCGTGCTCGGCCCGGCGAATGCGGGTCACGGCGTACCTCCCTCATCAGACCGGCCCGCGGGCCTCGTGATCGAGCATGCCACCGACAGCTCCACGGGCGCGCTATCCCGGCAAACCCGGCGGCGTGCGGCAGACTGGGGTGATGCGTTATTCGGAGGTTCTCGCGATCGTGCAGGCCGGTGGACGTGGTTCGCGGATGGAGGTGCTGACCGACCGGCGCGCGAAACCCGCGTTGCCGTTCGCGGGCAACTATCAGCTGATCGACTTTCCGCTGTCCAATCTGCATCACAGTCACATCGACGATGTGTGGCTGTGCGTGCAGTACGAGGCCGAGACCATCACGCAGATCGTGGCGGGCGGACGTCCCTGGGACCTGGACCGCACGAGCGGCGGGCTACGCGTCGTGACACCGGAACAGACCGACGCCGCGGAGACCGAAGACGGATTCGCCACCGGTAACGCCGACCTGCTGTACCGCATCCGCGGTCGCATCGCCGCCCACGCTCCGGCCGAGGTCATCGTCATGAGCGCCGACCACGTCTACGACTTCGACTTCCGCGATGCCATCGAGACCCATCGCCGGCACGGGGCCGAGTGCACCGTCGTCACCACCACCTGCCCGCTCGACGAGGCCGCCCAGCACGCCACCGTCAAGACCCGCCGCGACGGGACGGTCCGCGAGTTCCGCTACAAGCCCGAGCGCGCCACCACCCGCACGATCGCGACCGAGATCTTCGTCTACGACCCGGCCGCCCTCATCGAAGGCCTGGAGTATCTCGAGAGGCGGACGACGGAGGGTTCGCCGAAGGACGACACCGGCCTGGGCGACTTCGGCGAGCATCTGTTGCCCTGGTTCGTCGACCGCGGCAAGACTGTCGCCCATGCAATGCCGGGCTACTGGATCGATGCCGGTCGTCCGGAGACCTACCTCCAGGCACATCGCGACCTCATCTCGGGGTCGATCGACGTCTTCCGCAGCGACCGGCCGGTCCTCACCAATCAACCGCAACGGCCGGCCGCGCGTATCGAGGCCGGGGCGGTCGTCGAGGACAGTCTGGTCAGCGGCGGCGCGCACGTTCTCGGAACCGTCCGGCGTAGCGTCCTCGGACCGGGGGTGGTCGTGGAGAAGGGCGCGGTGGTGGCCGATTCCGTGGTCTTCGCCGACGCCGTCATCGGCGCGGGCGCCTCGGTCGCATGGTCGGTGCTCGACGAACGGGTTCGCGTCGGCCCGAATGCGGTGATCGGCGGGCACCCCCGGACGCGCCCGGTACCCACGGACAAGATCACACTCGTCGGAATGGACACCCAGATCCTGCGTGGCGCCCGCGTCGCGTTGGGCGACCGCGTCGAGCCCGGCCGCCGCATCCGGTGACGACGATCGAGACCGCACGACACTGGCGAGACCACGATCCCGATCCGTCGACCCGAGCCACGCTCACCGAACTGATCGACGCAGCCGAGGCCGGCGACGACGCTGCCGCCGAGGAACTCGCGTCACGCTTCGGCGGGCCGCTGACCTTCGGGACCGCGGGCCTGCGCGGTGAGGTCGGGGCGGGCGAGTCGCGGATGAACGTCGCCGTCGTCACCCGGGCGACCGCCGGGCTCGCCCGGTATCTGCTCGACACGGTCGGTCCCGACGCGCGCGTCGTGGTCGGGTGCGACGCCCGGCACGGATCCGCCGAGTTCTTCGACGCGGCGACCGATGTGCTTGCCGCGCAGGGGCTCACCGTCTTCGCGCTGCCGCCCCGACTGCCGACCCCGGTGACCGCCCACGCGACGCGATCGCTGCGCTGCGACGCCGGGGTGATGATCACCGCCTCGCACAACCCGCCGGCCGACAACGGCTACAAGGTCTACCTCGGTGGCCGCGCCACCGACGATGCGGGCCGGGGAGTCCAGATCATCTCGCCCGCCGACGCCGACATCGCGGACCGGATCGCGCAGGCGCCGCCCGCCGACGAGGTGCCGCGTGACCCCGCGGCGGTGATCCACCTCGACGACGAGGTCGTCCGCACCTACATCGAGCGCACCGCAGGGTTACGGACCGACCCCGGTCCGTCACCGGTGCGCGTCGTCTTGACCCCGCTGCACGGAGTCGGCGGCTCGGTTGCCCGAGATGTGTTGCGGGCCGCGGGAATCGGCGACGTGCATGTCGTGTCGGCGCAGTCGGATCCCGACCCGGACTTCCCGACGGTGCCGTTCCCCAACCCGGAGGAACCCGGCGCACTCGATCTCGCGCTGGCTCTCGCCCGCGACGTCGACGCCGACGTCGTGATCGCCTTGGACCCCGACGCCGACCGATGCTCGGTCGCCACACCCGGCCCCGACGGGCACTGGCGGCAGCTGACGGGTGACGAGATCGGCGGGTTGCTGGGGGAGCAGGCGGCGCGTGACTCGACCCGGCCCGGCGACACCCTGGCGAGTTCGATCGTGTCGAGCCGGATGCTGGGCCGTATCGCCGCGGATCACGGACTGCGGTTCGCGGCGACGCTCACCGGGTTCAAATGGATCGCCCGCACGCCCGGCCTGCGCTTCGGCTACGAGGAGGCGATCGGGTACTGCACCGACCCCGACACGGTCCGCGACAAGGACGGCATCGGTGCGATGGTCCGGGTGATCTCGCTGGTCGAGGAACTGGCCCGCGATGGCCGCACGCTCACCGACGAACTCGACCGGCTGGCCCGCCGCCACGGCCTGCACGCCACCGCACCCATGACGATCCGCGTCCAGGACACCGCCCTCATCGGCAAGATGATGGGGCGCCTTCGGTCCACGTCCATCGATCACCTCGCCGGGTCGCCGGTGGTGGAGAAACTGGACCTCGCACACGGATCGGCCGACCTGCCGCCGACTGACGGCATCTTGCTGCGGACCGCAGCCGACGACCGCGTCGTCGTCCGTCCCTCGGGCACCGAACCCAAGCTGAAGTGCTACCTGGAGGTCGTGCTCAACTGCCCGGACGGCCTCGTACCCCGTGCGGAGGCTTCGCATCGTCTCGACGCACTCGGCGCCGACATCGCCGCAGTACTCGAGGTCTGAACCCTCTGCGCAGCAGATCGTCAGCGCACTACGATCGACTCGTGCCGCGAACCGATTCCGATCAGCGCCTGCGCGATCTGACCCTGCTGCGTCAGGTCCGCGACCGCATCGATCGCGAGTACGCGCAACCGCTCGACGTCGAGGCGCTCGCACGCGGGGCGAACATGTCGGCGGGTCACCTGAGTCGGAAGTTCCGTCAGACCTACGGTGAATCCCCGTACTCGTACTTGATGACTCGTCGTATCGAACGCGCCATGACCCTGCTCCGGCGCGGGGACCTGAGCGTCACCGAGGTCTGTTTCGAGGTCGGCTGTTCCTCGCTGGGCACCTTCAGCACCCGGTTCACCGAACTCGTCGGAGTACCGCCGACGGTGTACCGCGAACAGTCGGCCGACGCGACGGACGGGATACCGGCGTGCCTGGCGAAGAACATCACCAGACCGATCAGGAATCGAGAAGCACAGCGTGGATGAGACTGCCTAGCCTGATCCCATGAACATCACGATCCAGTACACCTTCCTCCCACACACCGACGGCGAAGCGGCCCTCGCCTTCTACCGCGACCTCCTCGGCTTCGAACTCCGCAAGGACGTCGGATACGACGGCATGCGGTGGCTGACCGTCGGCCCGCCCGGACAGCCCGGTACGTCGATCGTCCTGCATCCACCGGCCGCCGACCCCGGCATCACCGACGACGAGCGTCAGACGATCCTCGAACTGATCGCCAAGGGAAGCTATGGTGCCCTGACGCTGGCGACCGACGACCTCGACGGCCTGTTCGAGAAGCTGCAGGGCAGCGGCGTCGACATCGTGCAGGAACCCATGGATCAGCCGTACGGCGTGCGAGACGCCGCCGTCCGTGACCCGGCGGGCAACCTCATCCGTATCGACCAGGCCGGCTGAGAGATGTGCGGACCCGGTCGATTCCCGCCTTCGGACGCACTCGTCGCCACCGTCGATGGACAACTCTCCGCGGCCGTGCCCTCCACCCTGGTTAGATCGACCGGGAGTCCGCGCACACCCCCCGCGCAACCGAACCCCCGGAACGACACGAGCGCCCCGAACCATGACGACCGTCGACCGGTGGTCGTTGCCCTGATGGAGAGACGATGAGCCCAGCAACGCGCACCGCCCGGCCTGCCCGATCCGCATCACGGTCCGCCGAGCAGGACGGCGCCGCACCGAGTGCCGATGTCCACCCCGCCGACACGCACGACCTCATCCGCGTCCACGGGGCACGCGAGAACAACCTCAAGGACGTCAGCGTCGATCTGCCCAAACGGCGGCTGACGGTGTTCACCGGTGTGTCCGGTTCCGGGAAGAGCTCCCTGGTCTTCAGCACGATCGCCGCGGAATCCCAGCGCCTCATCAACGAGACGTACAGCGCGTTCGTCCAGGGCTTCATGCCCTCGATGGCTCGCCCGGACGTCGACATCCTCGAAGGTCTGACGACCGCGATCATCGTCGACCAGGAACGCATGGGTGCCAACGTCCGGTCGACCGTGGGTACGGCCACCGATGCCAACGCGATGCTGCGTATCCTGTTCAGCCGCTTGGGAACTCCGCACATCGGCTCACCGCAGGCGTTCTCGTTCAACGTCGCCTCGATCAGCGGGGCGGGTGCGGTGACGATCGAGAAGGGCGGCCAGCAGGTCAAGGAACGCCGGAGCTTCTCCATCACCGGCGGCATGTGCCCGCGATGCGAGGGTCGTGGAGACGTCTCCGACTTCGACCTCACCGCGCTCTACGACTCGTCGAAATCCCTCAACGAGGGCGCGCTGACCATTCCCGGCTACTCGATGGACGGCTGGTACGGCCGGATCTATCGGGGCTGCGGCTTCTTCGACCCCGACAAGCCGATCGCGAAGTACACCAAGAAGCAACTCAACGACCTGCTGTACAAAGAGCCCACGAAGATCAAGGTCGAGGGCATCAACATCACCTTCGAGGGTCTGATCCCGAAGATCCAGAAGTCGATGCTGAGCAAGGACCGTGAGGCGATGCAGCCGCACATCCGTGCCTTCGTCGACCGCGCGATCACCTTCGCGAAGTGCCCGGACTGTGAGGGCACCCGCCTCACGGCGGAAACGCGGTCGTCGAAGATCAAGGGCATCAGCATCGCCGATGCGTGTGCGATGCAGATCAGCGATCTCGCCCAATGGGTTGCCGACCTCGACGACCCGTCGGTGGCGCCGCTGATCGCCGCGCTGCGCGATCATCTCGACGCGTTCGTCGACATCGGTCTCGGCTACCTGTCGCTGGAACGCCCGGCCGGCACCCTGTCCGGTGGGGAGGCCCAGCGCACCAAGCTGATCCGTCACCTGGGTTCGTCGTTGACCGACGTGACCTACGTCTTCGACGAGCCGTCGATCGGCCTCCACCCGCACGACATCACCCGGATGAACGACCTGCTGCGGGCGTTGCGCGACAAGGGCAACACGGTCCTCGTGGTCGAGCACAAGCCCGAGGTGATCGCTATCGCCGACCGCGTCGTCGACATCGGTCCGGGCGCCGGCACCGACGGCGGCGAGATCGTCTTCGAGGGCACCGTCGAGGAACTGCGGGCCGCGGACACGCTCACCGGGCGCCACCTGGAGGACCGCGCCGCCGTCAAGGACGAGGTCCGTACGCCGAGTGGACATCTCGAGGTCCGCGGAGCCGACGCGAACAACCTGCGCGATGTCGACGTCGACATCCCTCTCGGCGTGCTCGTCGTGCTCACCGGCGTCGCCGGCTCCGGAAAGAGTTCCCTGATCAACTCGACGGTGGCCAAGGAAGACGGGGTCGTCTCCATCGACCAGAGCGCCATCAAGGGGTCGAGGCGTTCCAATCCGGCGACCTACACCGGTCTGCTCGAACCGATCCGCAAGGCCTTCGCCAAGGCCAACGGCGTGAAGCCGGCACTGTTCAGCGCCAACTCCGAGGGCGCTTGCCCCAACTGCAACGGCGCGGGCGTCGTCTACTCCGACCTCGCGATGATGGCCGGCGTCGCCGCGCCCTGCGAGGTGTGCGAGGGCAAGCGATTCCAGGCCGAGGTGCTCGAGTACACCTTCGGCGGCCGCAACATCAGTGAGGTGCTCGAGATGTCGGTCGCCCAGGCGGAGGCCTTCTTTGCCGACGGGGACGCCAAACTCCCGGCAGCGCACAAGATCCTGCATCGGATGGTCGACGTCGGGCTCGGCTACATCAAGGTCGGCCAGCCGCTGACGACCCTGTCGGGTGGCGAACGTCAGCGACTGAAGCTGGCCAGCCACATGGGGGAGAAGGGTGACGTCTACATCCTCGACGAGCCGACGACCGGCCTCCACCTCGCCGACGTCGAACAGCTCCTCGGACTCCTCGACCGTCTCGTCGACTCCGGGAAGTCGGTGATCGTCATCGAACATCACCAGGCCGTCATGGCACACGCCGACTGGATCATCGACCTCGGCCCCGGCGCCGGTCACGACGGGGGCCGGATCGTCTTCGAGGGCACGCCGGCCGACATCGTCGCCGACCGGTCCACGCTCACCGGCGAGCACCTCGCCGACTACGTCGGGGCCTGAGACTGAGGAACGCGCAAGTCCCTGACCTGCAGACGCACAGAAGCGGGCGCCCACGGGTGGAGCTATAGCGGTGCCGTCGCTCACAGATCCGAGGAACCGCAGAACTCCCCCCGCGAGGTGAGGAGTCGACGTGACTCACCTCGCTGCGCCGGTGACCAATTCGACCGATGAACCTCAACTCGACTGGTGGACTTCGATCGAGGTCCACCAGTCGAGTTGAGGTCTGTCGGTCACGAGAGTGGTAGGCGCGCGCCAGGCGACCGCGTTGGCTGAGGACGGTGCGCCCGTGCGGGTAGAGTTCTGCGGCCGGCGGTGAGACGGCCCAACAGGTCGCTACCTACCTGGATCTGCGCCTGATACAACTAGCGCACATTGGGTCGAAGTAGCGCGGACCTGCAGCCCGCAACCTCGGGACAGGTCTCTCCGAGACCACGACGGCCGCCAGTCCGCAGACACTGAGGTGCGACGAACGATGGCGATGCACCCTGACGTGCGAGGAGCCATGGCGATGCCCTTGCCCCCTGGGGTGCACAGCGTCCGCCCCTCCGCTCCCCTGAGGTGCGAGGAGCGTAAGCGACGAGCCACGAAGGTTCCGGCGACCGAGACTGCGAAACTTTCGTAACGCTCGCAAGCTCGCTCTTCAGCGAGCAGGGCGACGCTTGCACGTTCGCACCCAGTGAGCCGAGCTTCTAACTCTCGGCGTTCACTATCCCACTATGGAGTTGTCAAGGGACTCGCGGTCCCGGGCCGGCCGGGTGCGGAAGGTGCTACGCGAAGTGTGATCGGCGGGTGTCAGGCGGCGTTGTCGAGTCGCATGGTGCGTCGGTTGTAGGCGGGCAGGGGCCGGCGTTGCGGATCGATCGACACCGGCGGGACCAGCCAGGGATGTCGGTCGTAACCTAGGACGATGTCCCAGCCGTGGTGGTGGACCTGGGTGTGGCAGCGTTGGCAGAGCAGGCATCCGTTGTCGAGATCGGTGGGACCACCGTCGGCCCAGTGCTCGATGTGATGGACTTGCGTATGCGACGGCGGCGCACCACATTTGATGCAGCAGCCGTCTCTGACGATCACGGCTTTACGTAGGTGCGCCGGGAACAACCGCCGGGCGTGCCCCATCTGCAATGGAACTCCCTCACTGTCGAGGACGATCTTGGTCAACGACCCGTCGCACGACAGTCGTTTCGCGGTGGCCTGGCTGACGGATCCAGTCCACGGCAGGGTTGCCGGGTTTGTGCCGGTGGCGGGGATGGTGAGCATCAATTGGGTACGCGGGGAGCCGGCACTGTCGATGCTCGCACCCAACGCGGCCTGGTCGAGGATCAACTCGAAGGCGTCGGCGCGGCGTTGCTCGGCGGTGCGTCGGTCGTCTGCGCCGTCGGGTTCAGGTCGTGGGCAGGATCGTTCGTCAATCATCGCGAGGAACTTCTCGCCGACCGTCTGGGTCAGGTCGGCGCGGATGTCGATGCGGCCGTCGTCGATGGTGTGGACGTTGACGGTGTTCAACGACGAGTCGTCGGCGGCGGGGATACCGGTGACGGTGGCGTCGGCAAGGGTGTTGGCGATGGTGCGGGCGTGTTCAACCACTTGTGCTGGCGTCGCGCCCGAGAGTGCTTGACCGAGGAGTTCGACCTCGTACGAACTCTTGTCGTTGTCGGAAAGTCCTTCGGGACAGCGTTTGTCGATGTGCGACATCCCGCGGACGATGGCATCGACGACTTCGGATGACAGGCGTCCGTCGGCGGCGTGACGAGCCAGGTCGGGCAGCGTGGGTAGGCCGTCGACGCTTCGCATGATGCGTGAGGCGATGGCGGGTGCATGTCCCATCTCGATCAAGAGCTGCCGGGTGGTGCCACCTGCCTTGTGTGCGACTCCGCGTTCGTCGAGTTGTGCTGTGTGGGTAGTGATCTGGTGATCGACGGCGTTGCGGATCAACCGGAGCACGTTCAACGCGTCGAATGTTGCTGTGCCCGTGGGGTCGTCGGCGGGCGGTGCGGTCTCGATGAGCTGATCGAGGAGGGTGGTGAGCTCTGGCATGACTCCAAGGTACAGGAACATGCGTTCGATTTCGAGGAGTTTCCACAAGCCCGGGATCGCGAAATATTCGACTGTGCAGTCGATTTCGTCGACTGTGCGTAAATCGTTGACAGTGGTGAACTCCCGTCACAGCCGTATCGCGATTCGGGCCGCAAGTCGGCTTTCAGTCGGCAACTTGCGCTTCTGCGTCCGCGGATGTGGAGCACGCCCGGCGAACGCCGTAGGAGTGGCTCGGCGTCGTTCTTGCACCTTTTCGATGTGAGTTGTTTCTCGTCCCTTATCCCTATGTGGTGGTCATGCGTACTTCGTGGCGGTCCCAGTCGGGGTCGTAGCGTGTGCCACCGTCGAGTTCGAAGCCGTGTTTGCGGTAGAACGCCACGGCCCGTGCGTTGTCGCGTACAACCCACAGGTAGGCCGGGACGCCGGTACCGCCGAGCACCGAGGTCATCAATTCAAGGGCCACGCCGTGGCCGTGATGACGGGGAACGACATTCAGCGACCACGGTTCAGTCGATGCAGGAGCGACGCGAGCACCAATGCATCCACGAGATCCGCCAACCCAGGGGTTCCTCAGATGCAGTGCGGCCACTGACGAGCCGCAGAACGGCCGCCCACGAAGCACTCTCGCCAACTGCACCAGCGGCAGCCGCCGCAGGTGACCCGCGCACGTCCCGTCGTTCCACCGAGTTGTCCCACCGCCGTGGCAGCATGTCGCTTGATGAACGACGGGCGAGGTGAGAGTGGATCGTCGCGATCCGTCTCAGGGGTAACCCCTGGGTGCAATTCACAGCTGGTTCCTGCGTCCGACGCCGGCCCGCACGCTCCACGTGCCACGCGGCGCCGCTGCACCACAGTTCTGGTCACCACACCCGTCGTTCATCACCGACACCCCTCACGCCGACGCACGACGACGCCGTGACCGAGCCTTTTCTGGACGCGAACGAGGCGGCCGAAGTCGCTGCGGCGTTTTCGCGGACGTATTCCGCCTGGACGTGGCCGGAGGTGCTCACCGCGTTGCGGGCGGTTCTGCCCGCTGACGTGACCACGGACGTGGCCGCACGCATCTTCGACCTCTCACCACACGAACCGCGCCATCCCGCGACCGTGATGATCGAGGCCTTGCTGCCATGGACACATCAGGCCCCCGCGGTCGGTCAGCCCATCCTGCTCCACGAGCCGGCGTCGACGGGAGCAGTGCTCGACGATCTGCCCGATCTCTACGACGTGGAGCAGTTCGCGCACTGGCTCGACTTCACCGTCCCGGAGCTCGAGTGGTTCGCCGACCGGGGCCAGTGGTTGCGAACCGCGCGTCCGCCGCTGCGGCACTATCGCATCTGGCGCCGTGAGAAACGCGACGGTGTTCGCGTCATCGAAGCTCCGAAGCCGCGGATGCGAGAAACGCAGCGGCGTCTGCTCAGACGGCTGGTCGAACGCATCCCGGCGCATCCGGCGGCCCGCGGTTTCGTGCCCGGGTCATCGCCCGCTGCTTTCGCCTGGCCGCACACGGACCGGCCCGCGGTCGTGCGCGTCGACCTACGGCACTGCTTCGAGACCATCACCGTCCAGCGTGTCCGTGCGGTGTTCCGGGACGCCGGCTATCAGCCACACATCGCGCGCCTGCTCGCCGAATTGTGCACCACGGCAACGCCCGTGGACGAACTTCGCGGACTCGATCGCGAACATGCGGTGCTACTACGGGACCGGCACCTGCCTCAGGGTGCGCCGACCTCGCCGCATCTGGCCAACCTCGTGATGCGACCACTCGACCAGCGCCTGGACGGCTATGCCCGCCGCAACGGTCTCCGGTACACCCGGTACGGCGACGACCTCGCGATCTCCGGCGACGCGATAAACGCCGACCGTGCGCTCTGGACGATGCTCCGGATCGTCGAGGACGAGCGTTTCACCGTCCACCCGGGCAAGGTCCGGATCATGTACAGCCATCAGCGCCAACGCCTTGCCGGCCTGGTCGTCAACGACCGACCCCAGGTCGCGAGATCCGACTACGACAATCTGAGGGCCCTGCTTCACAACGCGCGCCGCCACGGGGCGTCGTCGCAGAATCATGATGACCACCCGGACTTTCGTGCACACGTCTACGGACTCATCGCCTGGGTGGGCGCAACGGGGGAGGCGCGCCGACGCCGGCTTCTGGACATTGCCGGCTCGATCGACTGGGACACCTGAGAACCATCGGCACCGAAGCATCCCGAACCTCACACTGGGCGCGCTTCGGTGTGAGACCACTGTTACCTCTGCCTTCCGCGTCGCGAGTCCAGCCGCAATGCCCGGGCAGCAAAGTCCGCACATGGACAAGCAACTGCTCGAAGAGAGCCTGGCCCTCGTCGACCTGCCCGACTCGGGACTCACCGTTCGCTTCTACGAGATCCTGTTCGACCGCTATCCCACGGTCCGTGCGATGTTCGGCCGAGACAGTCGCGCCCAGGCCGAGATGTTGCGGAACGTGGTCGTGTCGGTGGTGAAGCATGTCGACGACGCCGAGTGGCTGACGACGACGCTGCACGCGCTGGGGCGTCGGCACGCCGGGTTCGGCGTCACGCGGCCGATGTACACGGCAGTCGCGGAATGCATGATCGCCGCCATGAGCGAAATCGCCGGCGACTCGTGGACTCCGGCCATGACGCTGGCATGGGACCGTGCGCTCGGCGCGGTCGCGACCATCATGCTCGACGGTTACCCGGCAGAGTCCCGGACTCCGGCACGCGCTCCTCGACGCAGCGCTGGCGCGGCCTGACACCTACCGAACGACGGCCGGTCCCGGACTCCGCTCCGATGCGCAGGGCGCGCCCCGCGATACGATCCCGCTCGGAAGTGAGGGCTCGTGACTACTGCTGGAACCACCCGGAGTTCGCTGGATCGCTACCTGGAGACGCCCTGGGCACGATGGGCGACTCTCGCCGCCTTCCTCATCAGTTCGGTGGTCGCGATCGTCGTCCTGCCGAATCAGCCGCCCGCCCCGTACCGCATCGACTTCGACGTCTACCGCATGGGTGGTCAGGTCCTGCTCGACGGCGGCGAGCTGTACGGCGTCCTGCCACCGCTGGCCGAGGGTGCGAGTCTGCCCTTCACCTATCCGCCGCTGGCCGCCGCGCTGTTCTCGACGTTCACCCTCGTCCCGCTGGCAGTCGGGCAGGCCCTGTTCACGGCGATGTCCATCGGCTGTCTGCTCGTGGTGTGCCGAATCGTGCTGTCGCGCCTCCTCGACCGATCGGCCTCCGACCTGTGGTGGCTCGCAACGGCGGCCGCGACGGTCGGTCTCTGGCTCGAGCCGGTCCGCGACACCCTCAACTTCGGACAGATCAACATCGTGCTGATGACGCTCGTCGTCGTCGACGCCCTGTTGGGCCGGGGCAGGTGGTGGAACGGACTCCTCGTCGGTCTCGCCATCTCGATCAAGCTGACTCCCGCGGTCTTCCTGCTGCACTTCTTCGTCCGGCGGGACTGGCGTGCACTGGGAGTGGCTGCGCTCTCTGCGGTCGGCTACGCCGCACTGGGCCATCTGCTGACACCGGACGACTCGACGACCTACTGGACGTCGACCCTCTTCGACACCGACCGGATCGGGAGCCCACACTTCGCGAACAACCAGTCGATCAAGGGTGAACTCGGACGCCTGGGTGCGGAATCCGACCTCGCATGGTTCCTCGTCTCGCTGGTCGTCGGATTGCTCATCGCGTGGGTGGCGTGGCGTCTGGTGTCCGCGGCACCGGCAGGCCCTCGAACGACGACACCGCACGACGTGGCGGCCCTGATCGCGGTCGCTTTCGCCGCGCTGTTCTGCTCGCCGGTCGCCTGGGACCACAGCTGGGTGTGGGTGGTCCCGCTGCTGATCCTGCTCACCTACCTCGCGACCCGCCCCGCGGCGACGACGATCTGGTGGTGGCTGTTCGGCACCGGACTGGTCATCTTCGCCGTCGCGCCGCATCAGCGCATCCCGCAGCGGTACGACGCCGAGTTGTCCTGGTCCTGGTGGCAGCACGTCATCGGGTCGTCGTACCTGCTCTGGGGCCTGCTGGTCCTCATCGCACTCGGTGCCTCTGCGCCCCGCGTACTCGCCGCCCGGAGAGGCGCCGACACGCTCGCACAACCTGCCTGAACACCCCGTCCGCGCGATCCCCTTGAAACAACCGCTAAAATCCGTTCCAATGGTGCATAGTGATGTAACGCACAACGGAACAATGGGGAGTGGCAGGTACATGACGAGTCGGAAGAAGCAGATCCAAGGCGTGCTGGCGAAGGCGAGCAGCATGTATCCGAGCTCGGAACGCCCGCTGGCCGAGCCGCCCGCCGGTTCCGACCTGAAGCCGGTCATGGGCGACCCGGGGATTCCGTGGCTCGGGAACACCCTCGAAGCGCTGGTCGACCCGCTGAAGTCGGCGATGGACCGGTTCGAGAAGTACGGCCAGGTGTCGTGGTCGGGTGCGCTGGGCATGAACATGGTCACCCTGGTCGGCCCGGAAGCGATCGAAGCGGTCTGGATGAACCGCAAGAAGGCCTTCTCCAGCGAACTCGGCTGGGAACCGATGATCGGGCCGTTCTTCCGCCGGGGCGTCATGCTGATGGATTTCGACGAGCACATGCAGCACCGGCGCATCATGCAGCAGGCGTTCAGCCGGCCCCGGCTCAACGGCTACCTGGACATCATGACGCCGCACATCGAGAAGACCCTCGCCAACTGGGAGGTCGGCAACGGGTTCAGGATGTACTCGCGCACCAAGGATCTCACCCTGTCGCTGGCGACCGAGGTGTTCATGGGTGCGCACGTCAGCGAGTCCGAGGCCCACCGCCTGGAGCATGCCTTCGAGGCTGCGGTCCGCGGCGGCCAGGCGATGGTCCGCAAGGACGTCGGCAACTGGACCTGGGCGCAGGGACTCCGGGGCCGCGAGGCGCTGCAGGAGTACTTCCGCTCGGAGATCCCGCTGCGTCGCGGCAACGATGCCGACGACCTGTTCAGCGTCCTCTGCAACGCCGAGAGCGACGAGGGTGAGACGTTCTCCGACGAGGACATCGTCAACCACATGATCTTCGTGATGATGGCGGCGCACGACACCAGCACCATCGCGCTGTCGATGCTGACCTACTTCCTCGGCCGCCATCCTGAGTGGCAGGAGCGTCTGCGCCAAGAATCCCTCGCCCTCGACAAGCCGACGATCGACTACGACGACGTCGACAAGCTGCCCAGCATGGAGCTGGCGTTCAAGGAGACCCTGCGCCTCAACGCCCCCGTCGGCATGCTCTTCCGCATGGCGATCGAGGACACCGAGATCTGCGGTCACTACATCCCGAAGGGCACCCTGCTCGCCATCCACCCGTGGGCGACGATGCTGCGCAAGGAGTGGTGGCCCAACCCCACCCACTTCGACCCCGAACGGTTCTCGGCCGAACGTCGCGAGGACAAGGTCCACCGGTTCGCGTGGGCGCCTTTCGGCGGCGGCGCACACAAGTGCATCGGCCTGTATTTCGGTGGCATGGAAGTGAAGTCGATCCTGCACCAGATGCTGCTGCGCTTCGAGTGGGACGTCCCGGCCGACTACCGCCCGGAGCTGACCTACGGCACCGGACCGACCCCCGCCGACGGTCTGCCGATCAACCTGCGGCACCGCAAGATCTGACGGCCCCCGAGGAGCGCAAGCGACGCCCCTGTCTCTGCTCCCTGAGGTGCGAGGAGCGAAAGCGACGAGCCACGAAGGGCCCGCACCGCGAAATCGGTTCGGGCCCTTCGTGGCTCGCTGCGCTCGCACCTCAGGGAGCAGGGGGGGCTGCGCTCGCACCTCAGGGAGCAGGGGAAGGCTGCCTCGCAGGCTGCGGGAACTACCGCCTTACGACGCCGAGAGGATGCTGATCTCGAAGACGAGCGTGTCGCCGACCTCGATGCCCGCCTGGGGGTTTCCGGAGGCGTAGCCGTCGGCCGACGTCATGGCGACGCCCACCTTGGACCCGACCTTCTGCCCGGCGATGGCCTTGCTGAAGCCCGGGATCACGCCGTCGAGCGGGAAGGTGGCGGGGGAGCCGTTTGCGTAGGCGCTGTCGAAGGTCTCGCCGGTGCGGCCGTTCACACCGACATAGCAGACCGACACCGAAGCGGTCTCTGGCACGACGGCGCCGTCACCTTCTACGAGCACCTTGACCTGGGTGGCATCGACGCTGAACGGGTTCTCGACGGTGATGTCCGGGGCCTGGGTCGCTGTGGACGCGACCATCTGCAGGCTGCCGGTGGTGCCCTGCTCGGTCCACTGCGGTGTGGCGTCGGCGTTCGCGGGTTCGGTCGGGCAGCTCTCCGATCCTGCCGGTGTCTCAGCACCGCCGGTCGCCGCGGTCGCGGTGGGTTCCGTTGTGCCCGAACCGGAGTCGGAGTCGGAGCTGCAACCGGCGACGGCCAGGACGAGGGCGGTGCCGAGGACGAGTGTCGCGTTCTTGATGTTCACTCTGGGAACGCTACCCGAGCCGCGACCACTCACCGAGAGCCACGACCGGCGAGAACACGTGCGGCTCGCTCGAGATCGGCCCGCACCGCTCGTGCGACGGGCCACCGCGCCGCGGTCAGCACCAACCCGCCGACCGCCGGCACCGTCAACACCGCCTCGGCATGGACATCGGTGCCCCCGTCTCGGCTCCCACCGTCACGCTCGGCGAAGGTCAACGTCAGGACCGCGTCGACCGACCGCCACCGCCCGATCTCCTGCCACACGCGATGCGCCTGGCACACAGTCACTTCCATCAGCGGTGACACCCCGGGTACGACGGTGACGTCGGTCCAGCTCGTCCCGGCGTCACCCGCCCGGTCACCGATCGGCCGCAGGTCGTCGACGCGCCGCAGACTCGATTGCCACTCCGGACGATTCGCCGGGTCCGCGAGGTAGTCGAAAGTGACGTCGAGCGGCGCGTCGAATGAGACCACCGCATCGATGACGGTGACACGGGCGGGGGAGAGCATCACCGGGTGAGGTCGGCGAGCTGTTCGACCTCGGCGACGCTTCCCGGCGACACGAGCATCATCGTCACCCCACACGCTTCCCAGACCTTGATCTGTTCGCGCACGTGGTCGAGGTCGCCGACGATCGCCGAGTCGTCCACGACCGCGTCGGGGATGATCTGTGCTGCTTCGTCTTTGCGGTTGTTCCGGAACAGTGCGGTCACCTCGTCGACGACGTCGGAGTACCCCATGCGGCGGTAGACCTCGGCGTGGAAGTTGGTGTCCTCGCTGCCCATCCCGCCCATGTACAACGCCAGGAACGGCTTGATCGCGGCATAGGTGCCCGCACGGTCGTCGGTGACGACGATCTGGGCGGTGGCGCACACCTCGAAGTCCTCGCGGCTGCGTCGTGCTCCGGGGCGCGCGAAGCCCTCGTCGAGCCACTCGTTGTAGGTGTCGGCCATCCGTGGCGTGTAGAACAGCGGCAGCCAGCCGTCGGCGATCTCGGCCGCGAGCGCTACGTTCTTCGGCCCCTCGGCACCGAGCATCACCGGGATGTCGCTGCGCAGGGGATGGGTGATCGGCTTCAGCGTCTTGCCCAGTCCCGATGCGCCTTCACCGTTGTACGGCAGCGGGTAGTGGGGTCCGGCGCTGCTGACGGGGGCTTCGCGGGCCCACACCTGGCGCATGATGTCGATGTATTCGCGGGTCCGGGCGAGGGGCTTGGCGAATTTCTGCCCATACCAGCCTTCGACGACCTGCGGCCCCGACACCCCGAGTCCGACGATGTGCCGCCCGCCGGACAGGTGGTCGAGGGTCAGCGCGGCCATCGCGCAGGCGGTCGGGGTACGGGCCGACAACTGCAGCACCGACGTCCCGAGCCGGACACGTTCGGTCGACGACCCTAGCCACGCCAGTGGGGTGTAGGCGTCGGATCCCCAGGCCTCGGCGGTGAAGATGCTGTCGAAGCCGGACGCCTCGGCCGCGGCGACGATCTCGGCGTGATGGGTCGGCGGTTGCGCGCCCCAGTAGCCCAGTTGCAGACCGAGTTTCACTGGACAGCCCCTTCGGAGTCGGCAGCGGCTTCGGCGGCGATCTGATCGAACTGCGCGCCCATCGCGGCGGCGACGGCCTGCGCACCCGACAGCGGGCGGACCATGACCATGAGGTCGTCGATCTTGCCGTCGTCGTCGACGTGGATGAAGTCGCACCCGGTGATCTTCTTGCCACCCACCACGGCCTCGAAGACGAGTGCCGAGTCGTGTCCGCCGGCGTCGTTGATCTCGCGGATGTAGCGGAAGTCCTCGAAGACCCGCAGCACGCCACGGAGGATGGCCGACGTGATGGCCTTGCCCGGGTACGGCTTGAACGCGACGGGACTGGTGAAGACCACGTCGTCGGCGAGCAGCGCACTCATCGCCTGCTCGTCACGTGCCTCGACGGCCTCTCGGAACTGCTTCATACGTCGACCTCCCTGTCGATGATTCTGAGTCGACGCTAATGGATGCCGGGCCGGTCGATGTAGGAAGGCGAGGAGCCAGGAGTACGAGCAGGGCCGCCGCGAGCAGTGCGATGCCCACCCATCCGACCGCGGTGATCGGTTCGGAGAGCACCACGACGGCCAGCACGGTCGCCACGGCGGGCTCGATCAGGGTGATGGTGGTGGCGGTCGAGCTGTCGATCCGGCCGAGCCCGCGGCTGAACAACACGTACCCGAGGAACTGCGGGACAAGGACGAGGTAGGCGAGGACACCGAGCGTCTCGGGGTGCGCGACCACGGCCGGTACGCCGAGCGCGACGATCGGCAACAGGAAGATCCCGCCCAGACCCATGACGGTCCCGGCCGCGGCGCCGCGCGGCACGGAGCTGTTCATCAGTCGACGCATCGACCACGACAACCCGGCATACGTGATCCCGGCGAGCAACCCGAGCCCGACGCCCAGCGCGGCCGACTGATTGCCCGACAGCGCGTCCCCGTGTGACGACTCGCTCCGCGACAACGCCAGCGCCGCGCTGCCGACGATGCCGAGCAGGCAGGCGACCGTCCACCGCGGGGTCAGCTTCCGACCCTCGGCGACACGTTCGATGACCGCCGACACGAGTGGTGCCGACGCCAGGGACACGACGGTGCCGAGCGCGACGCCGCCGACGCGCATGGATCCGAAAAAGCACAGCGGGTAGATCATCACGCAGATCCCGCCGAGGAGCGCGACCCGCCACTGCGCGGTCACCTGTGACCATGAGCGTCGAATGGCCCGCGCGTTGACAGACGCCTGCAACAGGCCGCCACCGCACATGGCCACGGCACCGATGGTGACGGCACTCAGCGCGGGGGCCATCGCCGCCGCGGTACCCGACGTACCCCACAGGATGGCCGTGAGCGCCACCGCCAGCATCCCGGCGCGTTCGTTCCTGCGCGAGTCGCTCATTCCCGCGTGTCGATCCGCCCCGCCGGATGCGGGTGCCGCGCGTAGAACTCGAGGTGCCGGCGCGCCGCGTCGTCCCACGTCAGCGAGGCAGCCAGGGCACGTCCCGACACCGCGCGGTCGGGGTCGGGCGTGAGTGACTCCTCAAGGGCGGACGCCAGCTCTCCGACGGTCGAGGCATAGGCGACGGTCGCGCCGAACACCTCGCGCAGGATGGGGAGATCTCGCGCGACGACGGGCCGTCCCGCGGCGAGCGCCTCCATCGCGGCCAAGCCGAAACCTTCTTTGACCGACGGGAACGCGAACACTCGGCAGGCGGCGACGAGCGACGGGAGGTCGTCGTCGGGCACGTTGCCGAGCACGAGCGGTTCGACGTCGAGTTCCGCGCGCCGACGATCGAAGTCGGCACGGTAGTCCCGGTAGTCGAACAGGGTCTCGCCACCGGCGAAGACGAGCGTCAGTTCCGGATGTGCTGTGCGCAGAATGGCATACGCGCCGAGCAGGTCGATGCTGCCCTTGCGCGGTTCGATCCCGCCCACGGCCAGCACGTAGTCGCCGAGCCGATCCGACCAGCGTCGGCGCGCTTCGGAGGCGACGGCATCATCCGACGCCGCGTCGGCGAAGCGTTCATACGCAACGCCGTTCGGGATCACATTCGGGGTGAGGCCCCAGCCCGATTCGACCTCGTCGGCGACCGCGCGCGACACACAGATCCGCGCATACGGATTGACCACGGCCTTCTCGTGGCAGTCGACGAGGATGGGCGTCGTGAACTGGTCGAGATGATGGATGGTACGGATACACGTCCCGACGGCGTTGGCGCTGATGCAGTCCTGCGCGTGCACGATGTCGTAGGCGCCGGGATCGAACGCAGCCCGCAGGGTGTCGATGGACCGGACGATGCGTTCGGTGATCGTCTCGTTCTCGCGATCGGGGAAGGTGACGAGCCGCACCCGGACAGCCGGATCGACGGCACGAAAGAAGCCCTCGTCGCCGCCGCGGGCCAATGACCACACCGTGACATCGACGCCGAGCCGGGCCATCGCCTCGGCCAGGTTCAGCGTGTGGACCACGCCGCCACGGGGTTTCGTCGAGTAAGTGAGCAGTGCGACGCGCAGTGACGGATTCGACGCCCCGGTCATCGCTGGTCCGCCGACGTCGTCGACCGGTAGGTGTCCGGCCGGAGTTCGCCGAGATGACTCAGGACCCGCCGGGCGCGGTCGACCTCGGCATCGACATCGACTGTTGCCGTGGCCAATCCACCCTTCGATCGGGTGGTGGCCAAGACGTCGCCGCCTGGTCCGACGACCTTCGCCTGTCCGAGGAAGCGCAGCGAACCCATCACGCCCGTCTGGTTCGACGACACGACGAAGACCTGGTTCTCCGCAGCTCGGGCGCAGTCGTAGAGGTCGAACAGGCGTGACTGCCGGTCGGCGGGCAGGCGAGCGGCACGGTCCGTGACGCTGGCGGGCCATGCGGACAGCGCCGCGATGATCCGGGCCCCGTCGAGGGCCAGCGTGCGCGCCGACTCCGGAAACGTCTTGTCGTAGTCGATCAGCATGCCGAGGCGGCCGACCGGGGTGTCGAAGGCGCCGAACCGGTCGCCGGCCGCGTATGCGAGTGCCTCGCCCGCGGGCTGATGGACTTTGCGGTGCGTACCGAGAATTCCGTCTCCGTTGACGCAGACGGCGGTGTTGAACCGCTGGTCGTCGACGGCTTCGGTGTAACCGATACACACCGTCATGTCGCCGGCGGCGGCGGCGATCGCGGCGAGTTCGGGAGCGTCGGGGTGGAGAGGGGGCGGCAGTTCGGCCGGGTCGGGGTGGCGCAGGTCGCCGAGGTAACCGCCGAGCGAGGCGTCGGGGAAGACGAGGAGGTCGACGCCGTCGCGTGCGGCGGATTCGATGATGCCGACCGCTTTGGCGACACCGCGTTCCACGTCGCGTCCGAAGTGCGCGGCGAGGGCGCCGAGGGTGACCGTCCTCATGGGCGAACTGTACCGCTAGGGTCCGATACCGGGTGTGGACTCATGCGCTGCCCAGCCCGGTGACGGTCGACGCGACGGCGACGGTCGTCTCACCGTCGGGCCACCGCAGCCGCACGCCGGGTTCGGAGGTCAGCCGGCCGCAGTCGGCAGTCGTCACCGGGTCAGGCGCGGGGACCGCGGATCGGGCGCCGGCACGGTCGGTGCTGAGCATGGCGTAACCGGGGAAGCAGGTGAGCCACCCGCCCATCGAGGCATCGTCGGGTCGCGGCACCGCCGTCACATCCAGTTCGGCGCCTGTTCCCGACGCTTCGGCGAGCATGCCCAGTGTGCCGACGATGCCGGCCATGCTGACGTCCTTGGCCGACGCGGGTCGGACGTTCGCGAGGTGCGACGCCATGGCGCACAGTTCGTCGCTGCTGCGGGAGCTCGTCGAGTCCCACTGGCGGTCGTGATAACCCGGTCGCCAGGAGCCGCCGAGGTCGGCATGGAGGGTCACGGTATCGCCGACGGCGCCGCCTCCGGCTCGCAGCGGACGATCCGTCGTGCCCAATGCGGTCACCGACAGCGCCGACGGCACGCCGACCTGGGTGTGTCCGCCGAGAACGGGTGTTCGCCATGCCGCCGCGGCCGAGCTGATGCCCCGGATGATGCGGGTCAGGTGTGACGTCGTGGGCGCCCCGACGGCGTCGAGCAGACCGAGTGGTCGAGCACCCATGGCGCTGAGGTCGTTGATGTTCACGAGCACCGAACACCAGCCGGCCCATTCGGGATCGCGTTCGATCATCGACGGGACGATGGCGTCGCAGGCGGCGATCACATCGGTGCCGGGCAGCGGAACGCCGTCGTCCCCGCGGAATCCGGCGGACCCCAGTCCGCCGGGCATCTCCGCGAACGGCGCGAGCGCCTCGGCGAGAACCGCTTTCGTCCCGTCGACCGTGCGTTGAATTCGGTCGACCGGGTAGCGCATCTCCCGATGTGACCGACCCTCGATCTGCGGCCCGGGACCGTGATCCCGCCAGCCGAGGCGGACGAACATCGGTGCGTACCGATCCTGGACGGTGGCGTCGAACCGCAGTGCACCGAGCTGCTCAACGTGCGCGCACGCCGCCCGGACGAGTGCTGCGCCCAGTCCGGCGGTGTGCCCCGCCTCGGCGACGACGAGACGACTCCCGAACCACCAGCCGATGTCGGCGTGTGCCGAGCCCGCCCACGGTGTGGGGGCAACCCGCACCCCGCCCGCGATCGTCCCGTCGGGCAGGGTCGCGACGAGGACGGCGGTCCGTGGGTCCTCGTCGGTGTCGTCGAGATCGGTGTGCTCGAAAAGTGCCTGGCGCTCGACGAATTCGCGGTGTCGCAGCGCCCGATACGCCGCCAGCTCCCGGGGGCTGTCCGCAACGGTGATGAGGAACTCGGACCGGGGAGTCGTTCGCGGCAGCCCGGACAGGATCGACAGTTCGCCCGGCAGCGGAGTCGCGGACGAACCGCGGGGGATGGACAGCATCTCAGCCTCCGACCGTCGGCAGCACGCTGCACGCACCACACGCCGCGCAACCCGCCCGCTGCTCCGACCCGGACATGCCGATGAAGCTCAGATGGCCGGCGACCTCACGGCTGATCTTCTCGACGATCGCGGGATCGGGTGCGGGAGCATCGTCGACGTCGACGGCCAGGGTCCCCGCGTGACGCCGGAACGGCACGATGAACGGGTACACCCCCATATCGGCCAGTTCCTTGGCGCCGGCGATCATCTCGTCGGTGTCCTCGCCGAGACCGACCAGCAGGTAGGTCGACACCTGGTTGCGGCCGAACACCCGCACCGCCTCGGCCCAGGCCGCGCGGTACTCCGCCATCGGTACCGTCGACTTGCCTGGCATCCAGCGGCGCCGCACGTCGTCGTCAAGCGATTCGACGTGAATCCCGACGGCGTCGGCGCCGGCCTCGCGGAGTTCGGTCAGGACGGCGAGGTCCGCAGGCGGCTCGCACTGGACCTGGATCGGCAGTTCCGGCACCGCCGCCTTGATGGCTCGGACGCACCGGGCGAGGTGACGGGCTCCGCGATCGCGCCCGCCGCTGGTGCCGGTGGTCATGACCATCTGGGTAATGCCGTCGAGATCGACCGCCGCACGGGCGACTTCGGCGAGCTGCTCGGGTTTCTTCACCGCGATCGTCGAGCCCGACTTCAGCGACTCCTCGATCGAGCAGAACCGGCAGCGCTGATCTTCGGCGTAGCGGATGCAGGTCTGCAGAACAGTCGTGGCCAGCACGTTGCGGCCGTGCAGGCGGGCGATCTTCTCGTAGCTGACGCCCTCGGCGGTCTGCAGGTCGTAGAACCGCGGACGTCCGATGGCGCTGACCTCGACACCGACGTCGACCCCGTCGTACAACACTCGGTCACCGTCGAAGACGAACGGACTCTGCGGGTTCCGCGGAATCGCGGCGTGCAACCCGTCGACCATCAGGTGACCGTCGTCGCTGGGCCCTGCACCGCCACTGCGCTGCAACGGCGGGTCACCGCGAATACCGAGCAACGCCAGGTCGACTCGTGTGGATACCGTCATGGGTACTCTCTTTCTCTGCTCCCTGAGGTGCGAGGAGCGCTAGCGACGACCGTTCTGCTCCCTGAGGTGCGAGGAGCGCAAGCGACGAGCCACGAAGGGTCTGGTGAGCTACCTCGCGACTCGACCCACCGCTCCCTGAGGTGTGAGGAGCGCAAGCTACGCCCCCACCGCTCCCTGAGGTGCGAGGAGCGCTAGCGACGCCCCCACCGCTCCCTGAGGTGCGAGGAGCGCTAGCGACGAGCCTCGAAGGGTCCGGCGACCCCCCGCGACAATCTGAACCAAAATCACTGCGCAGCAGCCAGATACGGCTGCCCACTCCGTACCGCCTCGACAACGTGCTCCGCCACATACCGCGCGTCGCGATCGATACCGAGGAACCGTCCGGACCCCCAGGTGTGCATCCACGGCAACCCGACGAAGCTGAGTCCGGGAACCTCCGTGATCCCGCGGGTCTGCATGGGCCGACCGCCGCCGTCGAAGGCGCTGGCCTCGATCCACCGGTAGTCCGGCCGGTAGCCGATCGCCCAGATGATGGACGTGACGCCCTCGGCGGCGAGGTCGAGCTCGACCGGATCCACGTCCGGAACCCACACCGGTTCGTACCGAGAACTCTCGGGCGCGTCGATGCCGTGTTTGTCGATGTGACGGTCGATGTCGCCGCAGATCGAGTTGTACACCGCGTCGGCGCGGTCGAGCGCAGCGGTCAGCGTCGGCGCGAACCGCAGCATCGAGTCCTTGCCGTCGGTGAGGACGCCGTAGAGCTTCATGCCCTCGACGGCGAACCGTCGTAGGTCGATGTCGCGGCCACCGTCCCGTCCGGTGACGTAGTGGTTGGTCTTCTCCTGTGCGGCACGTCCGCCCGGGTACTCTTGGGTCGGGGTGTCGTAGAGGCCCATGTCCGACAGCCATGTCATGCAGTCGCGGCCGCGGTAGAAGCGCGCGACCCGCGGCGCATTCCCGATCGCGAGGTGTACCTGCCGGCCGGCGAGGTGCAGGTCCTCGGCGATCTGCGTGCCCGACTGTCCCGACCCGACAACCAGCACAGCACCGTCGGGGAGTTGCTCGGGATTGAAGTACTCCTCGGAGTGCACCTGGTGCACTGCCGGATCCAGCGACGGCGCGAACGGTGGCACCACCGGCAGCGGGTATCCACCCGTCGCGATCACGGCCTGGTCGCAGGTGATCGAACGGATCCCGTCGGGGCCGTCGAGTGTCAGCTCGAACCGATCACCGGACAACCGCTGCAGCCGAGTGACTTTCGTGTGCTCGACGAGCGGTGGTTCGAACGTCTGCAACCACCCGCGCAGCCACTCCACGACCTCGTCGCGGGTCATGAACCCGTCGGGATCCGGACCCTCGTAGGTGTAACCGGGGAGTTTGCAATGCCAGTTCGGGGTCACGAGGGTGAAGTTGTCCCAGCGCTTGTCGGCCCACGCATGTACTGCGGTATCGGCTTCGACGACCAGGTGCTCGACGCCGGCCTGTCCGAGGTACCAGCTGACCGAGAGCCCGGCCTGTCCGCCGCCGATGACCACGACCGACACGTGTGCGTTCATGACAGCTCCTCAGTGTTGGCTGGGCCGGGTATCCCGCTGGTTGAGCCGGGCCGGAGCGAAGCGACGCCCGCGTCCCCTCCGCTGGTTGAGCCGGGCCGGAGCGAAGCGACGCCCGCGTCCCCTCCGCTGGTTGAGCCGGGCCGGAGCGAAGCGACGCCCGCGTCCCCTCCGCTGGTTGAGCCGGGCCGGAGCGAAGCGACGCCCCGAGTCGAAGCCACCTCCGCACCCGGCAACGGCGGGTACATCGAGACCACCTCGACCTCTGCGGAATCGGAGTGCCGAGCGGCGTCGACGGCGATCTCCTCGGCCGACGCCGCCGCGGACGTGCAGGCGAAGCCGTACTTGGCGCGGACCCGTGCGCTGGCCTCGTCGAGTGCGGTGGTGGCACGCGACCGGAAGTCGTCGACGCGGTAGGTACCTGGCGTGAGATGGTCGTGCAGCACGAGGCTGGGGGAGTAGTACTGGCGGAACAGTCCGTCGGGCCAGCGCACCTGGACGGTCATCTCAGGCATGAGCGAGGTCCCGCCAGGCGAAATCGGCACCGGCGTCGGAATCGCTGTCGGCTTCGACGAGCATGCCGTACACCTCGGGCCGACGGTCCCGCAGGTGGAACATCCCGGCACGCATGGCGGTGAAGCTCTCCGGGATGTCCACCTCGGCGACGGCCAGTCCGCTCCCGAGAAGCGTGGTGTCGAGGATGTTGCCGCCCGGGTCGACGATCTTGGCGTTGCCGACGTAGCGCAGCGACCCGAACGTCCCGCTTTGATTAGAAGCCACCCAGAACACCTGGTTCTCCAGGGCCCGCGCGGTGTCGAAGAGGTTGAACCGGTAGGTCCACCGATCGTCTTGGAGGTTCTCGGCGGTCGCGGTGCGCGCGGCCGGCCATGCGGACAGGCTGGCGATGATCTCGGCACCCTTGAGTGCCATGATCCGGGCAGCCTCGGGAAAGGCCTTGTCGTAACAGATTTGGAGACCGATACGTCCGACCGGGGTGTCGAAGACGCCGTATTCGTCGCCCGCCGAGTACGACATGTTCTCGCCGAGCGGCTGGTGCACCTTTCGGTAGCTGCCGTAGATGCGGTTCCCGTCGAGGACGGCGGCCGCGTTGTAGCGGGTCTCGCCGTCCTCGCCGAGTTCGCAGAATCCGATCGCCACCACCAGATCGCCGACGATGGACTGCACTCGAGCGATCTCGGGTCCGTCGAGGGAGATCGCCGGCGGCAACGACCGGGCGCTGTTCTTCCGGGTGTCGCCGTGGTTGCCCAACGACGACAGGTATCCGCCGATCGCCGCTTCCGGGAACACCAGGAAGTCGACTCCCCGCGTTCGTGCTTCGCCGACGTACTGTTCGATCGTCGCGTAGTTCTGCTCGAGGTCGCGGGTGAAGTTCGCCGCGACGGTTCCGATGGTGGTCATGTGTTCCGGATCCTCAGACCATGTAGGTGGAGTTGATGATTGCGCCCTTGCGGGCGTAGTGGATGAGCGCGTCCTGCACGTCGAGCGGGTGTGCCGGGATGACACCTTCGATCAGGTCCTCCTCGCGTCCGCCGTGCAGTGCGAGGCCGAAGCGACAGCAGAACACGGTGCCGCCCTCGGAGATGAAGGTCTCCAGCGAGTTGTTGATGTTCTGCTCGCCGGGGAACCCCGAGTCGCCGGTCGTCGGGAATCCGCGTGTGGCAAGGCAATTGATCGCACCCGGACCGTAGAAGTACATGGCCGACTCGAAGCCCTTGCGAAGTGCGCGTGTGGCCTGCAGGACTGCGACGAAGGACACCGACGACTCGTGTGCGATGCCGTGCACGAGGGTGAAGTAGGACTCACCGTTCTCGGCCTGGTAGTCCGGGAAGATCTTGGTACCGCCATAGATGCTCGAGCCCTTGGGAAGTGAGGGGTGCGGGATCTCCGCCAGCGACGCGGCAATGTTCTCGGTGATGGTTTCGTCGAAAGAGGGCACAAGAACTCCTGGGATGGCGAGACGGTGTCTGCAAGTGTTCGGCCGCATGGCGGCTCGACGTGCGAAGGTGGGATCGGGCATCATTGCCCGGGAGTGGTTCGACCGGAGATCCGGTCTGATCGAGTAGCGATTGCTTGCTACGACACTCAGTTCACTCGCCACCGATTACCGAATGGTTTCCGGCGGAATAAAGAAACCGCCGAATCGTGTAACACGACCCTGGTCGGTCGACCGACACACATGCCCGGCTGAGCAGACAAAAATGTCCGACGAACCGGTCGGGTCGGGGGTCTGACCGGTTCGTCGGACATACACAGTGTATCCCTCGCGCCCCAGCACGGTCCATCGAGGTATCCGCAATTCTGTGACCTGTTGGATTGCAGATCCTTCATCGCCTCTTGCTCGCTGATGTCGGGGGAGCGAAGCGACCCCCCGCAGCTCGCCAATCCAAAAGAAGCGACCACCCGCGCTCTCCAATCGAAAAGAAGCGACCCCCCATTGCTCCCTGAGGTGCGAGGAGCGCAAGCGACGAGCCACGAAGGGCGCCGCAACCAACGGTCACCACCCCGCGTGCCCCACTCGCCAATCCAAAAGAAGCGACCCCCCATTGCTCCCTTCAGTGTCAGGGTTGTGGAGCCACGTGAGTGGTGATTGGGTTTCGTCCACCAGGTGTTTGGCTCTCTTGCTCCCTGCCACCCCTGCGGGGTTGGTGATGCCTCATCGTGCCGACATCTGGTGTGACGGACCGGCCGGCGTGACTTGATAGGAGCGTGGCAGCGCCCCTCCACTGAAGTATGTCCACCGACCGGCCCGACTGTCCGCCCACCCTGTGACAGGAAGGCAAGCTCCATGATCGTCATCGGTGCTGATGTTCACAAGCGCTCCCACACCTTTGTCGCCGTCGATGACGTCGGCCGCAAACTCGGATCCACGGTCGTAGCCACGACGACCACCGGTCATCACACAGCACTGCGCTGGGCCCACGATAAGTTCGGTCACGAACTGCTCTGGGCCATCGAAGACTGCCGCAACATGTCCGCACGCCTCGAACGCGACCTACTCGGCGCAAAGCAGAAAGTCGTGCGGGTCACCCCGCGGTTGATGGCCGAACACCGCCGCACCGGTCGTGAACGCGGTAAGTCCGATCCCATCGACGCGTTGGCCGTGGCGCGGGCCGCCGCCCGTGAACCTGATCTGCCGGTGGCCTCCCACGATGACGTGTCGTATGAGGCCAAAGCGCTGGTGGACTATCGGGAAACCCTTGTGCGGGACCGCACATCGAAGATCAACCGGGTGTTGTGGCGGGTGCATCAACTCGACCCCGAATACCACATGCCTCGCGGCGGGTTGACGCTGAACAAACACCAGAACAACCTCGCGGCGTGGCTGATCGACCGCCCCGGGATCGATGCCCGACTGGCCCGCCACGAGGTCGCCGCGATCATCGCATTGACCGCCGAGATCAAACAGGTCACCCGCGAGATCACCACCCTGGCGCGCGACGCCGTGCCGACGCTGCTGGCGATGCCCGGTTGCGCGGAACTGACCGCGGCGAAACTACTCGGCGAATCCGCCGGCATCACCCGCTTCGGCACCGAGGCACAATTCGCCCGGAACGCCGGTGTCGCACCCGTGCCGGTGTGGTCAGCCAACCCCGGCCGCCACCGCCTCACCCGCTCAGGGAACAGACAACTCAACGCCGCCCTGCACCGCATCGCTTTGACCCAAGCCCGCATGCCCGAGTCCCTCGGCCACACCTACTACCAACGCAAACGCGACGAAGGCAAAACCAAACGCGAAGCCATGCGCTGCCTCAAACGACGCCTGGCCCGCGTCGTCTACAACAACCTCACCCTCGACCACCACAACCGCGCAACCCCACAACAAGACGCCGCTTGACATAGGAGCTATGAGGTGCGAGGAGCGCAAGCGACGAGCCACGAAGGGTCCACGCAAGCCGCGTCGGAACCTCCTCACCCCACTCGCCATCGACCGACGCACGAGGCAACCTTGTCCTCATGCTCACCGCGGTTCTGTACGGTCTCGCGACCGCCGTTCCCATCGCAGTCGGCGCTGCAATCGGGCTGCGCTGGAATCTGCCGAACCCGATCCTCGCGACCCTGATGGCGTTCGGCGCCGGGACGATGATCGCGGCGGTCTCGACCGAACTGTTCGAACCGGCTTTCACCCAGGCCGGCACCGGGGTCGCGGCGATGGCGCTGTTCTCCGGCACCGCGGTCTACGTCGTCGCTGACCGACTCGTCGAAACCAAGCTCGGGTCGTCGGCCATCGGACCGGCCCTGATGATCGGCGTATTCCTCGACGGCGTTCCGGAGAACACCGCGCTCGGTGTCTCGCTCACCGCGGGCGGTTCGCTCGTGCTGGTAGTGGCGATCGCGGTCGGCAACGTCCCCGAAGCGGTGAGTGGGGCGTCGTTGATGCGTCGCGAGCACGACGCCTCGATCCGCTCGGCGCTGGCGATGTGGTTGTTCACCGCCGTCGTCCTGGTGGCAGTCACGGTGGGCGGGTACGCGGTGGCCGACGCCATCTCACCGACCGCGATCAGCGTGGTGCAGGCGTTCGCCGGCGGCGCGACGCTTGGAGTGCTGGCCAACTCGCTGATGCCGGAGGCCTACCGCGAGGGCGGATGGTGGGTCGGACTGGCGACCGCTGGTGGCTTCCTGCTGGCCTTCGTGCTCGGGTGACCGCTCCCACCGCTCCCACCGCTCCCTCAGGCGGACCGTGATGCACGGGGCGCGGGTCGTCGCGCCGCAGCAACAAGCGCCGGCACCGCCCGAGCCAGCCGGCTCGTTCAGGTCATGAGCTTGCCGACGGCTGCGGCATGAGGGGCTTGTTCGTTTAGTCGTGCAGCACCAGCGAGGTCGTGACGGGGCCGTATCGAGCCAGTAGTCGACGACAGTCTCCAGGCGAGCTGCGTCGACGCAGTGGATGTCGAAGATCAGGCAGTCATCTCCGGTGACCCTCTGGGTGGAGATGACCTCGTTTATGGCTGGAGCCACGCCTGAACCAACAGCGCGGAGAACGGTGCGGCTGGGTGCAGTGAGGGGATACGCCATCAAGTCTTCGAAACGCAGGTGTTGCAATACATCCGTACATGCCTCACGACGGCGTGGAGGGTTGGTATTGACGGAGCATCGCGGCTTCGAGCGTGCCGGTGTCGGGATCGATCACCAGACTCCAATGTCCGCCCCGGATCTGGACGAATCCGTGCCGGCACATGCCTTCCCGGGCGGTTGCTGCCAAGTAGTCCTCGACTCCGACGCGGATCTCGTTGGCGGGAGGGTCGTCGAGCGCAGCCACTGAGTCGTGGACCTTCGTTCGGGTGGTCTCGTAGACGACCATGGACGGGTGGTCCACCTGAGGCAGCTCCTCGGCGAAGCGGGCCAGTGCCGGGGTCGACCGGTTGGTGGCACTGAGAGCGAGGAGATCGTCGCGCTGCAGAATCGCCACATGCGGCGGCGACGGCGCGAAGCCACGGAAAACCCCGTCGTCATCGACGGAGTCGGCGAAGTCACGAAAGTCCATATTCGAGATCGAGAGGTTGTTCTCGACCGACTGCATCTGTTCAGGTATGACGCGGAAAGTCCGGCCGGGTTCGTGACCGAAGTCGGTTCGGCCGCAATCGACGACCAGGATCGCCCTCTCGGGATGGAACATCGTGACCGAATCAGCAACGAACGCATAGTAGGGCGGGTCGTCACCGATCCGCTCGACAAGGGCCTCGACTGTCAGACCGTCGTTGTCTCGGTGGTCGATACACGTCAGCCCCGCCTCGAAGGTGGACTCGTCGTCCATGCCGCTGTCCACGGGCGCCATCGCGGCCAGAGCGATCTCGCGCCAACGTCTGTCGTCGCTGAAGTCGGTGCGCACCAGTAGCGACACTCCGTACGAGTCGTGCAAGTAGTCATCGAGGTCACGACCGATACCCAACGCTGAGACGATCTCAGCCTGCTCAGAAGCTTCCTGACGGGCCGTGGTTGCGTCCCGAATGTCACCGACGGCGCCGGGCGGGTCTGGCAACCCCAGCTCGGCGAGAACACGGTCGGCGTCGTCGGCGGAAATCTCGTTGTAGGAACGCAATTCGACAGTCCACGGCCCGATCGTGGTGCGTGCCCGGGGTGAGTAGAGCTCCATCGAGAACCCCACCTCGGGCTCTCCCAGCTCGGTCAGCCAACGGCGAATACCGAACTGGGTCGACGTCGCGGACACCGTCACATCGAGGGCGCCCGATAGCGGGTCGCCCTCGTCAGGCGACACGCTGATATCTACGGGCAACCAACCGATCCGGGTCGGCGGCATGTCGGCCAGTGCACGCATCTTCCGATCATGCTCGAGCTGTTCGCGAGACCCGAGGTGCTCCTCGGACTCGATGGTCGCGCCTTCCCATGAGAACAGTGCCGGGTCGAAGTCCTCATCCAACACCGGTGATTCCAGCTGCACCCACTGTGAACCTTGACTCCATGACAGCGCGATCCCCAACTCGGCGTCGATCACCAAATTGATCGTCGGACCGCCATAGGAATCATCGAATTCCACCTGCCAACCCCGTCGGCCCCGAACCTCATTCTCGGTCATGTGTTTCGGTTCACCGAACCGCGGCGGTCGCCCCGTCAGCTCCGCTGGGGTCCACGTGCGGTACGCCGTGAACAACTCCGTCGGAGACGCGCCGACCACCGCGACAAGTCGGTGCGGGTGTTTCGCGGTGTGGACAGCGACGCCGTCCTCACCGAATCGGTACTCGTCGGTTTCATTCTCGATATATGCAGGTGAACCGTCCGGGTTCTCGATGCGCCATGACGTGGGCGGAGCGAACCACACGAAGCTGGCTGTCCCGTCGCTGGAATACACGGTGCCACGGGCCGTTCGACCCATCGTGCTGTACGACAAACCCCGGATCTCTGGCCACGATGTCATACCGACAACCTAACGGCCGTACCTCGATCCGGCCGCCGTCTTCTGCGCTCTACGTAGTGGCCGGTGGCTGACCTTCGTCATCGGTCCTGTCGGAGGCTCGTTGCTGCTCGCGCGCGGTCCGACGTTGTTGTTCGGCGCGTTCTCGCACCTGCCGGAGGAACTCCCGGTCTGCCTCAGGGTCCCGCGGAATGTAGCGGCCGGGGTGGTCGTATTCCGGGAACTCACTGGTCGCGCCCGAGTGCTGCCGGCGCGGTCGTTCATCGGCGGTGGGGCGTCCGACCGCCAGCCATACGAGCGCGCCGGCCAGTGGGATCATCACCACCAGCACCACCCAGGCGAACTTGGGCAGCCCGCGCACGGCGGCGTCGTCGGTCTTGATGATGTCGATCAGCGCGACCACCAGGATCACCAAGTAGATCAGCCCGAGATACGGCATGTCTGTCCCCTCTTCTGAGCGTCGGTCACCACATCGGCCGTATCCACAGCGGAGGTCCGTTGAGGCTCTTGGTTCGTCCAACATAAACCGCTGTCACGATCCGCCCGCCCGGGAGGCGGGGACCAGGGATCTCGGCCTGGCTACGTTCGCTCCCCACGACACCCGGCGACGACGACGCCTCGACGATCCGCGCGGCGAACTCAGTGCGTCTGCGAAGCGTCCGGATCACCTTCAACGTGCCCGTCTGCCAGTTCCGACAACGCCCTGAAGACGCGCTTCGACGCCTCGGCCCACGGCATGAGGATGGGGAAGACGTGGAACATGCCGGGTTCTTCGATGGCGTGCGTCGGCACCTCCGATGCCTCGAGCCGTGCAGCGAAGTCGCGTATGCCGTCGCGGAACATCTCGCTGCCGCCCCAGCAGACGAAGGTGGGCGGGAACCACGACGGGTCGGGTTCGGCGTTGACGGGCGAGACCCGCGCGTCGTTCGGCTGGACACCGTGCAGGTAGGGAGTGACCGGGATGCTCCAGGGCAGGATGTCGTATTGGGCGTTCTCGGTGATCGACGGATGGTCGAGGTCCAAATCGATCTCGGGGGAGAACAATGCGAGTGCGCCTGGGCGAGGCAGGTCGTGGTCGTGAAGGTAGGCGACCAGCGACGCCGCGAGCCCACCTCCGCCGGAGTCACCGGCGACGATGATGTGATCCGGGTCGACGCCGCGACCCAGCAACCCCCGGTACACGTCGGCGGCGTCGTGAACACCTGCGGGAAAAGGGAATTCGGGGGCCATCCGGTAGTCGGCGATGAACACCTCGTGTCCGGCGATGCGCACCAGCGACGACGCGAATGCGGAGTACATCATCGGCGAGGTGCCGATGTATCCGCCGCCGTGCAGGTAGAGGATCGTCGCGCCGATCTCTTCCTTGTCCTTCTCGTCGTCGACGTAGGCGTCGGAGCTGGCCTTGGCGCGACACCACAGCCCGGGAACCCCGCCGACGATGTCGTCGGTGAGTTCGACGCCGTCGGTCAGCTCGACGAAGGGCGGCATCACGATGCGGCACAGGTCGTCGAGGATCTTCTCCATCGACCGGAACTCCTCGATCGGCAGTCCCATCGAGTAGCCCATGAAAGCGCGGATGGTCTGCCGGGTGACGGACTGGCCGAGGTTGTCGAGCAACCCGGACGGACCCGACCAGGGCTTCCGGAACGGCACCCGCGCGAGGCCGTTGATCATGCTCTGCGCGAGGCCGACGACCGTCAGCGCGGTCACCGGCGCCGACGCGGTCTGGACCTCCGGACGATCAGCCATCACCATGCGCCTCAGGGTAGCGACGCGCGTCTCCCGCGGCTGGACACGCGACCCACCGGGTGGGGCCGCGGCCGCCAGGCGTGGCAGACTACCCGGGTCCTCTAGTCCCCGAGATCCCCGTGAGGCGGCGATGGAGTTCTCAGCCTTCCCGGCTCCGGTCGAGGCCCCCGGCGCGTCGAGCGGCCCCGAGTCCGTGCAGCTCACACTGGCCGACGCGTGGGAATCGAACCGCTCGATCCAGAAGTCGGCGGTGGGTCGGCTGTTCGCGGCCACCAACTCGGCCCTCTACGTCACCTTGATGGAACGCCATCTCGACTACGGCACCAAACTGTCGGAGACCGAGCTGTCGGTGCGCCTCGACCGCGATCTCACCGACCTCGACCTCACCGATCAGGCCACCGGGCTCGAGCTGGTCAAACTCTGGGCCCGGCAGGGCTGGCTGCACCGCGTCACCGACACCACCGACCCGAACGCCCCCAACCTGTGCCATCTGACCAGCGAGGCGCGGTCGGTCCTGGACTTCATGCGCCGGCAGCGTCGTGAGGATTCGATTGCCACCGGCGGCTCCATCACCGGAATCGCCGCCGAGCTCCGACGCGTCGCCGGCCAGGTCAGCAACGATCCCGACCAGATCCGCTCCGAGATCGAGGCGCAGATGTCCGACCTCGACGCCGAGCTCGCCGACCTCGACGCCGGCCGACGCCCGCCAGTCGACCTACGCGTCGCCGAGGACGCCGCGCGCACCATCGGCTACCAGATGGAGCAGATCATCTCCGACATCGGCCAGTACGGCACGATGCTCGACCGCATCACCACCGCCCTGCTCGACGACCCGGGCGACTCCGACCTCGCCTACCGCGACCGTCAGCGCCAGTTGTTCGACGACTACGAGGCGCTTCTCGACTCGCCGCAGTCCGCGTCGTACCAGGCGTTTTCGCAGATGATCCAGGACCCGGAGCGTCGGGCCCGCCTCAAGCACGACATCGAGACGATCGTCGACAATTTCCCGGCCATGGACGCGGGCCTGCGGTCGGTGATGGACAACTTCTTCGGCCTCGTCACCCAGCAGATGGCCGAGGTCGGGCGGACCAGGCAACGCTGCGCACGCCGTATTCGACGCTTCGTCGCGTCCGGCACGCTCGAGCAGAGCCGCGGCCTGGCCCGTCAGCTCAACGACGCGCTGGCCACCGCCAACGAACTGCTGAAGACCTCCCTGGCCGACCGTCGCATCGGGTACGAGCTTCCTCTCGCCACGCCGACGGTGAACTCCATCGGCCGGCTCGCCTTCGAGATCCGCGAACACGTACCGCCCGCACCTGCGCTCCCGGCTGCCGTCGACGCCGATCTCACGTCGTTCGCGTCACTGTCCGGCCAGGTCGACACCACCGAACTCACCGACACCGTGAACGCCGCGGTCGCCGCCGGGCCGGTCGCCCTGGCCGACGTCATCGAAGGACTCGAGGAGCCGTACCTCGCGCACGTCATCGTGCTGTGGTCGTGGGCGTCCAAACAGCAAGCGGCGGGGGAGAAGGTGCCGATGACCACCGTGCGATTCCGGTCCCTCATCGGAGACGACCACGCCATCGAAGTGCCCGACCTGACCTTCACCGAACCGATTCCGACTGCGGAGGTCGACGCCGAATGACATCTTTGCCCCCTGAGGTGGACGCCGATTCTTCGCTCCCTGAGGTGCGAGGGGATGACCCTCTGCTCCCTGAGGTGCGAGCGAAGCGAGCCACGAAGGGCGACCTGCCCCCTGCGAGCGACGCCGATTCTCTGCCCCCTGAGGTGCGAGCGCAGCGAGCCACGAAGGGCGCCCCAACCCCCGACGAATTCGTCGGCTTCGACGACCTGCCCACCGTCGCGAACCGCGCGGCTACCCACACGCCGGACGCACCCCGCTTCGACGGCGACGTCAGCGAGCTGCCCGACCGCGCGTGCTGGGCGCTGCAGAACCTGTTGACCCGCCGCTACATCAGCGGTGACCGGCAGCCGCAGTTGTGGTCGTGGGTGGCCGAGTACCAGGACGTGCTGCGCGGGCGCCTCTCCGAACTCGACCTCCGGCTGCGGATCGTCGACGAGCTGCAGGTCGCCTTCGTCGAACAGGCCGGCTACGACTCCCGCTGGGGCCGAAAGATCCTCAAGCGCGAGACGATTCACACCTACGACGCCATCCTGGCGCTGCACCTGGCCAAGTACGTGCGCGCCGCCCGTGACGAGCCGGTCCTCATCACCCGCGAGGAGATCCACGAGCTCTTCGCCGGCGTCACCAACACCATCGACCGCGACCTCGCGCTCTTCGACAAGCGCATCGAACGCGCTCTCGACAAGATGGAGGAGCTCGAGTTCCTGCGCAAACAGCGCGACGACGCCGACACCTTCATCGTCAGCCCGGTGATCTCCGCGGTGATGACGGCGTCGGTGATCACCGACCTACAAAGGCAATTCGAGCAGTTCATCGGATCCGGTGACACCGGCGAAGTGCCGCCGGAAGACCTCGCCGACGAGCCTGCGGAGCGAGACGACGACGCAGCCGACCTCGACGGCGACAACGCGTACGGCGAGAACGACGAAGGAGACGACTGGTGAGCGGGCAGGTCGACCAGTACCACCTGTCCCGGTTGCAGCTGATCAACTGGGGCGTGTTCGACGGGTATCACTCGATCCCGTTCAGTCCCAACGGTTCTCTGATCACCGGCTCGTCGGGTAGCGGCAAGTCGTCGTTGCTCGACGCCATCTCGCTGGCGTTCCTGCCCGACCACCGGCGTAACTTCAACGCCTCCGGTGATGCGACGGCGGCCGGATCGTCGAGCGGCAAGCGCACTGTGGGCAAGTACGTGCGTGGCGCCTGGGGTGAGCGGCGCGACGGCACCAACGCTCATCGCGAGATCATGTACCTGCGCGGCACCGGCCCGGCATGGGCCGCCATCTCGGTCACGTACACCTCCAGTTCGGGTGAGGCCATCACCGGACTGGTGCTGAAATGGCTTGCCGCGGGCAAGATGACCGACGCGCACAGCTCGTACTTCATCTACGACGGCGACGCCGACATCGTCGAGGCCTGCAACGAGTGGGCCGCCAACAACTACAACTCGGCCAAGTTCCGCGACCGCGGCTGGCGCGGCGGACCCGGCGAGGGCAAGTACCTCTCGACGCTGTACTCGCTCATCGGCATCCGCGGCTCCGACGCCGCGCAGCAGCTGCTCGGAAAGGCCAAGTCGCTCAAGAGCGTCGGCGGACTCGCGCAGTTCGTGCGGGAGTTCATGCTCGACGCCCCGACCAGCATCGTCGGCATCGCCGACGCCCTCGACCAGATCGACCCGCTCGTCGAGGCGCGCGAACTGCTCGACGTCGCGCGCCGCAAGCGCACCATTCTCGGCAACATCGAGGAGGTGCACGAGCGGTACGCGGGGGAGGCGGCCACCTTCTCCGTCCTCGACACCATCGACAACACCACCATCCGCAGTTACGTCAACAACCTGCGGATCCGCAACGCGCAGCCCGAGGTTGCCGACCTCGACGACCAGATCACCCGCCTCGACGGTGATCTCGCCGCGCTGACCACCCAGCACGACCAGCTCCGCCAGGACCACAGCCTCTTGCTGTCCCGAATCGCCACCTCCACCGGCGATCTCGCCCCGCTGCGCGAACAGCTCGGCGGCGCACAGAAGCTCAGCACCGAGGTCACCGCCCGACGCAACGCGTACGAGGACAAGGTCTCCGCGCTCGGCTTCACCCCGCCCACCCGGGCCGAGGGATTCTGGCTGCTGCGCGAGGAACTCACCGAGGAAGCCGCCAAGATCGACGGCCAGCTCGACGCCGGTCGCGCCCACTACGCCGAGGCGCTGGCCAGCGAGGTCGCAGCGCGGACCCGCCGCGACGCCGCGATGGAGGAACTCGGCCGCGTCGAGAACGCCGGCTCCGCACTGCCCCGCACCGAACACGAGATGCGCCGCGCCATCGCCCACGGACTCCAGATCGACGAGTCCGAACTGAAGTACGTTGCCGAACTCGTCGAACTCGACCCCGACGAAGAACGCTGGCGTCTGGCCGTCGAGAAGGTCCTGCGCAACGTCGGCCTGCGTCTGCTGGTGCCGGACAAGCACTTCCGCGCCGCCCTGCGGTTCGTGAACTCGCACGACATGCGCGGCCGCATCCAGCTACACCAGGCCGACTCTCGCCCGATGCCCGTTCTGGAGCCCGGCACCCTGGCCTCGAAGCTCCGCCCCGTCGATGCGCAGCACCCGTGCGCGGCCGAGGCGATGACCGTCCTGTCGAAGCTGGGCAACCACATGTGCGTCGACAGTCCCGGCGAGTTCTCCCAGTACGCGAAGGCCGTCACGGACCAGGGTCTGCGTAAGGACTCGGCGAAGCTCGCGGTGAAGGACGACCGCCAGCAGTTGCGTCGGTCGCAGTACATCTTCGTCGGTGACGTCGCGTCGAAGATCGCCGCGCTGCGCGACGAACTCGACTACGAGGAGCGGGCGTTCGAGGATGCGCGCCAGGACTGCGCCGAGCTCGACCGTGAGCGCAGCGCCAAGGAAAAGCGCCGCGACGCGTATCGCCGCGTGTGCGAGCAGTTCACGCAGTGGAACGAGATCGACGTCGATTCCGTCGATGATCGCGTCGACCAGCTCACCGACCAGTACGACCTCCTGATCGAAGAGAACCCCGACGTCGAGGCGTTGCAGCGCAAGGCCGAAGACCTCTGGGAGCAGGTGCGAAACGCGATTTCGCAGGCCGCGCTGGTCAAAGACAAGATCGCCCGTCAGGACTCCCGCCGTACGCAGCTCCTCGACCTCATCGACCGGCTTAAGCCCGAAGATGTTCCCGCGCAGGCGGAGAAGACACTCGACGGTTTCCGCGAGGACCTCTCGGCGACGCTCGATGTGCTCAACCCGGAGCCGTACCGACAAGAGATCGTCAAGGCGGCAAGCCGCGAGCGCGACCGGATGCGGTCCGATGCTCGACGTTCCCGCGATGAGCTGGCCCGCATCCTCGACACCTACGACGAGGAGTTCCCGGACGCCATCCCGAACGACAGCGACGACTTCGACGAACGTCTGCACGACTATGTCGCCGTCTGCCGGCGTATTGACGAGCGCGAGTTGCCCGCCGCCTACGAGCGGATGCGTCGACTGATCACCGAGCAGGCGCCCGGCGCGATCCTGGGCCTGCACATGGCGGCCGACGCCGAGGAACGACGCATCGTCGAGCAGATCGAGCGCGTCAACACGGGCCTCGGGGCGGTGGCTTTCAACCGCGGCACCCGCCTGCGCCTGCGTCCCGGTCGGAAGAAGCTCGCCGCAGTCGAGGAGCTGACCGAGAAGGCCCGTCAGATCTCCAACCGTGCGACAGCGGTCAGCTTTGGCGACGAGCAGGCGATCCTTGAGCAGTATTCCGACATCCTGCTGCTGCGCGAACGCCTCGCCGGCAACACCCCGGAGGACCGCCAGTGGACGCGCGATGCCCTCGACGTGCGCAACCGCTTCGACTTCTACTGCGAGGAGCACGACGCCGAGTCGGGGGAGACCATCCGCACCTACTCCAACGCCGGCGACAACTCCGGCGGCGAGCAGGAGAAGCTGATGGCCTTCTGTCTCGCTGGCGCGCTGAGCTTCAACCTGGCCAGCCCCCACGGAAACGACAACCGACCGATCTTCGCCCAGCTGATGCTCGACGAGGCGTTCTCCAAGTCCGACCCGCAGTTCGCTCAGCAGGCGCTAAGCGCGTTTCGGAAGTTCGGTTTCCAGCTGATCATCGTGGCCACGGTCCAAAACACCAGCACGATCCAGCCGTACGTCGACAACGTCGTGATGGTGTCGAAGACCGAGGTTGGGCCTGACTTGCGGCCTGTCGCTACAGCCACGTCGACGGGAATCAAGGCGTTCTCGGAGTTACGACGGTCTGGGAGTCAGTTGCCCGTTTGACTGTCGAATGGGTACGCTGCCTGGACTCGAGACTTCAGTGTGGCGCTTCCGTTTGTCGACAGATTGGGCCGGGAAGGCGGCGCAACTACCAACCAGCGGCATTGGCGCTTACGACAGTTCGGTCCGATGACGACACCCTTGTCGTTCGATCAAACCAACTCCGCGCCAACCGGTCGTGTCCCATGGTTAACCCAAAGCGTGTCTGAGAAGCTAACGAGCATCGGGCCTCACGTTGCTAGCGATGTCAGACCTGGAAGATAGGCTCAAGCGTGTACACATTAACTGGACTACCGGAGCGGATGCTGTAGATGAGCTACCGAAATAAGACGTATGTGGCCTTCGCCAGCGAAGACATCGGAAAGTACCGATTGATGGAGGCATGGCGCGACAACGATAATATCGACTTTACCTTCTACGATGCACACGACCTGTTCATCTCACTGGATACCAGCAAGCCCGAGACGATCAAGCGGAATCTTCGGGAACGGATGAAGAACGTCAAGCAGGTAGTGCTTCTGGGTAGTAGCCATAGTAAGAAGAAGGGAGGCGACGGGATTTCATTCCTTGCCCATGAAGTGAAAGTCATGATCGAACTAGATCTCCCGGTCGTCATTGCCAATCTCGACGGTGACCGCAACATCGACAAGAACTTTATACCCGCGCCGTTGTTGGATGCTAGTTACTACACGTTGTCTGTCTCTTTTCAGCCAAGAATCATCACATATGCTCTCGACAACTACGCTCCACAGTATTCGGCGAGTGGCAAAGTGGGTCCCCATTACTACAAGCCCGAGACCTATGCGAACCTTGGACTGTAAATGCATGACCTGCTGAATGATTTGCGGACCCTCCGATTCTGGCGCTGGTTCCTTGTCTTAGCGTTTTCAGCGGTCGGCGTTCTGACAGTCATCCTTGAATTGATCAACTTCATAGTTGGGCGCTTGCCTATCAGAGGATGGCCGCTTGTCATCTTGATCGCTGCTATCTCGGTCGTATATGGGCTAGCACGGGCATGGCCGCGCCCGATCAGCCAGCAGTACAATTCTCCGAACACGAGAATCGACATTGTGAAGGACGACTTGTTCGTCCAGGATTGCAACATCGTGGTCGGCACGTGCGATACATTTGACACGACGGTGCCCAATATTATTGCAAAAAGTAGCATCCAAGGACAGGCACTTGAACGTCTCTACGGCGGCGATTTGCAGAGATTAGATAGCGAACTGGCTTCCGCGCTACAGGGAAGAGCGGTTGGGGGTTCGATCCAGAAACCAGGAAAGACGGACAAATATGGAGTGGGTGCCGTCGCTACGCTTCGTCATGGAGCTCGTCGCCTCTACTTTCTGGCCTACAGCGAGATGAACGCCAATAATGAGGCGCAGAGCACTCCGGACGCTATTTGGCGGAGCCTCGCTTCGCTATGGGATGAAGTCTCCAGGACGGCAAATGGTACGCCAGTTGCAATTCCTGTTATTGGTGGGGGCCAGTCTCGCCTGTCGCATGTTATGCCAGCGCAAGACTCGATCCGATTCATCGTGATGTCGTTCATGTTCGCGTCGCGCACTCAGAAGATCTGCGACGAATTGCGAATAGTTGTGCACCCGCCTGACTTCGATCGGCTTGACCGACTCGAACTTCAAGCCTTCCTCTCTTCACTTAGGCCGTCATGACTCAAACGGGAATTAGGCTTCCGGACGCGCAGCCGTGCGCATTCTGCGCATACCTGAATGAGAGCAGGCCCTTCTCCTTTGTGAGAAAGAGTGGCACGACTGCGGTCATGGTTACCCAGGAGCAGCGGGGAGTACCCCACCTTTTGGTCGTCCCAATTGCCCACCGCGAAACCATTCTCGATTTGACGGATGACGAATGCTCTGCATTGATGGCCGACGTGCGGGACACCGCGCGAGCGATCGATGTAGCTTACAAGCGGCCGGGCATCTCTGTGTGGCAGAACAACGGTGAGTCAGCCAGTCAGTCCATCCGGCACGTTCACTTCCACGTTGCGGGCACTCTAGATTCAGGTGGTACAGAGTGGGGCCAAGTCGACGAGCTGTCGATTGCTGAAACAGAACGAATCGCGGAGAAAATTAGGCCGTGCTGGCCGCGCCCTGCCGTGAATGACGAGCAGAGTATTTAACATAGGATGATTCGTCGAGCCGGGCGCGGGAAATTCAAGACTACAAGCAATACGAAGCTGGTTGCGCTACACCTACCGTCCGGTCGACCCAACCGTGTCCACTTCTTCACGTGAACCTCACAGTTGACCGCACCACCCGAAAGAAGCCTGCCGAGGAGTTGGTCGTTGACGGCCGGTCGATGGCGCCCCTGCCACTATATTTCGGTATCGGAGCATCGGTCACCACCCGGCTGGGTCGGGACTACCACGTCGCGATCGCCGGATCGTCCACTCAGTCAGTTCAGAGGTGGTCGGACGAATGATCGCCGTGACCGCTGGCCTGGACCGTTTGTTGCCCGGTGTGGCAGGTCCCCGATAACCGGTCCAGGCAGTTCTAGAGCCAGTTCCTTCTAGCTGTTCGGTCAGTCGATCTCGCAGCCCACGGGGTGGTGCTGGTGCTTCGGGCAGCGTACTCGGCGGGGGTCTGGTAGTGGCTTGTCAGGTGTAGTGAGCGGAGGCGCCCGAGCACCAGCCATACTGGGACCGGGCGGTGTAACCACTGACCCTCATCACGTGGCGGTGGGAAAGCTCGACGCGAACAATTTAAGTCGCGACAGCCAACCTCCGGTGACGCGCAGCTTTAGGTAGTCGACCTCAGCGCTCACGCTCCTACATCTAGGCTTGAGCGGTGCCTGATGACTACCAAAACGACCGAGCACACCTTCTGACGCCAACAGCTGATCGCCCACAGTCCAGGCTCCTCAAAGCACCACGGACCGCCCAAAACTATGCCTGGATCGCCCAGAAGCCCGTGTGGCGGACTGGTCGTTCAGGGGAATATCTGGCCGCACTGCTGGTGATAGAATCGAACGCTCGCGCCGAATCCGGAGCTGGGCTGTGCATCCAGGGCGCCGGATTTCAGCGAACGCACCCCTCAGATCCCGCAGGTCAGCCCTCGCTGTGACCTAGCCATTCACAAAGGCCTTCGCCGCCAGCTCATTCAGCGCCAGGCTCATCCTTTCTGCCCCGACCGGCACATGTCCGAGGGAGCTCAGTCGACGTACGCGGTGGAAACGACCCGATTTCGTTCGCCTGCACTTATGCAGGTGGTCTTCGCACCGAATCCACGAGCGACGATGGCGTCGAGGAAGTCATGGGCTCGCGGAATGTGTCCGGCAATCCGAATCCTGGTAGAGCTGCTTCAGCGTCGTATGTCTACACCCAGGCATTGGTTAGGTTACCTGGGGCCTTCTCACTTTGAGGAAAGAAGAAGGGCCGCTCATCTCGGCTACGTGGTCACGAGCTGAATCAACTCCGTGTAGTCCGTGACGACGTCGTATTTGACGTCCTGCCCGTTCTTCTTGTTGAGCGAATCGAAGAACTTCCGCGCGCATTCGATCTTGGCGTTTTCGACGCCTTTGAGTTGCAGGCTCGACAGTGAGCCTTTCGTCTCGGCGACGAAGTACACGTGCTTGACGCTGCCCTCGGTGAACGCGATCGCCCAGTCGGGATTGTAGTCACCGACCGGGGTCGGGATGAAGAAGCCCCGCGGGAGTTTCGCGTAGACAGCGACCTCGTTGCTGGTATCGATCTCGTTGACGAAGTCGCGTTCGACTTTGGAGTCGGTGACGACGTAGTCGTAGATATGCTTGCGCAGCTTGTCGCCGGCCTGCGTGAAGTCCTGCTTCGTTTGATTCTCGGTGAAAATCGCCGAGCCGAACCGGCCTTCCAATGTGTCGTAGGTCAGGTGCTCAACAATCACGGTGGCCTTCTGCTCGTTGACGAGCCTGGCCGTCTCAGAGATGAACTGTTCCGGGTTGAGCCGGAACTTCGCGAATGTCGCCGGTGCGACCCTACCCAAGATGGCGGCGACAGTACGTCGGGTGAGCTGCGTCTTCTCGGTGATCTCGCCGAGTAGGTCGTACTTCACCTGTGAGCCGGCGGTGACCGACTCAGTGTGTATCCGTGTCCGCGTTTGGCCGAATCCGGCCGTATTGGTGAGATCCTCGGCGTCAAGGGCGTCCTTCTGCTGTCCCTCGACGAGGACATACTGCATCGCAGCGACGTTGAGATGGCTGTCGAGCGCCTGAATGCACTTGCGGATCAACTCGTCCGAGTCGAACTCAACCTGGTAGACCGCCTTGTGGTTGATCCGGCGCCAGAGCGCCTGAAATTCCTTCTTCGCGAAGTTGGCCTCGTTGAGCGGGATCTTCTTCGGCTTGCGACCGTCCTCGCCAATTACCTTCACATCGAGATACAGCGCATCCACGAGCGGCCACACGGAATCGATGACCGGCCGCAGAACCTCCGAGGTGGGCTCGACGAGGGTGCCCGCTTCCTTCGCCTCCTTGTACACCTCAGAGACCGTGTCGTCGTCGTTGAGGTAGTCGTTCTTGATGAGGTACTTGTACAGCGCGAGCGCGAGCGCTTCCTCCACTACAGACTCACCGCCTGGAGTCTGAATGGTCTTGCCCGTGAAGAACTTCACGCTCGCCTTGCGTGGCCGCGCCGCCAACGAGTCGGCGATCTCCTTCTGGAGTCCAGTCACGAAATCGGTGTAGGACTCGTCGGTGACGACCGTCAGTTCGTTGATGTCGTGCACGAAGACCGGGTTATCCATGCGCTCGCCGTGTTGGTCGACCGCCAATCGCAGACCGCGCCCGATCTCCTGCCGGCGCGAGACCGTGTTGTCGCTCTTTTTGAGCATCCCCATCACGAACACATTGGGGTTGTCCCATCCCTCACGCAGAGCGGAGTGCGAGAAGATGAACCGCACCGGTTCCTCGAACGACAGCAGTCGTTCCTTGTTCTTGAGGATCAGATCGTAGGCGTCCGAGTCGGTGGACTGGCCCTTGTCGTCGCCCCGTCCACTGACCTTGCCGTCAACCTGACGCTTAGTCTTCTTATCAATGGAGAAGTACCCCTCATGGACCTTCCCGATCTCGTCGCGGAGCAGGTACTCCTGGTGCGCAGTGGTCGAATCGTCAAGGGCGAGTTCACCGAGCAAGTCGTCGCGGATCGTCTCGTACTCTTCCTCAAAGACGCGTGCGTAGTCGCCGCGCGTGTCGTCGCGGTCGTAGTCGCGGTATTTGGCTACCTCGTCGATGAAGAACAGTGAGAGCACCTTGATGCCTCGGCTGAACAGTTCGCGTTCCTTGTCGAGGTGGGCGCGGATGACTTCCCGGATCTGGATGCGTCGCTTGGTTTCCTCGGTCACATCGCGGTCCGCAAGTTGCCCGGCCATGACCACGTCACCGTTGCTCAGTTCGAGCACGTCACGGTTGGCGTCTATATCGGTGACGACGAGCGCTCGGCCATTCGGTCTGTAAGCTTCGAGACCGTTCGAGAGGACGTGCAGATTCGCCCCCTTTTCCACCCGCTTGATCTGGCGTGTAATTGGACCACTCTTGGTCTGTACTTCGATCTCGACCCGGGCACGGGGTGTGGCGCCCCTGGCGATCTCAATGGCATCCAGATACAGGTAGGCGGTCGAGCCGGAGAGCCCCTTGACGGTGATACCGCGGACAGCGATCTTCTTGACTAGCCTCTGGTTGTAGGCATCTAGAGCGTCGAGGCGATGCACTTTGGTGTGCTCTACTTTGTGGGTGGCCGAGTAGCGCAGCACCATCAGCGCGTTAAACTCGGCCAGGGACGCTAGAGACTTATCCGCGCCGATCTTTTGGGGCTCGTCGATAATCACGACCGGCCGGTTGGCCTTGATGACGTCGATCGGCCGGCGCGACTGAAAGTCGTCGAGCACATCGTAGATGCGACGGTTGTCCTTGCCGGACGAGTTGAACGCCTGAATATTAATGATCATCACCTGCACCCCGGCGTCGGAGCTGAACCTCTCAAGCTCGTGCAGCTGCGAGGAGTTGTAAATGAACGACCGCGGTTTCGTTCCATAGAGCTGCTGAAAGTGCTCGGCGGTGACATCGAACGATTTCTGCACGCCCTCGCGGATCGCGACCGACGGTACGACGATGATGAACTTCGACCAGCCGTACCGCTTGTGCAGCTCCATGATCGTCTTGATATAGACGTAGGTCTTGCCGGTACCAGTTTCCATCTCAACATCGAGATTCGGTGCCCCCGGTGCTGCCTTGCTGTCCACCAACTTCGTCGACAGCGGCAGGTTTCGGGACCGCTGCACCCTGTGGGTGTTCTCAAGCAGTTGCGCACCGGCGAGTGCGATCTCCGCATTCCGCAAGCCGGAGTCCGGCGTCTCCTTTGTCTCGAACAGTCCTGGGCTAACGACTGGCTTTCGATTGCCGGGGTCGATTCGGTACGAGATGCCATCGTGCTTGGGCTGACCGGCGAATACCTCAACCACTGCTTCGACTGCATCGGTTTGATACTGCTGAACCTTGAACTGAAGCTTCATCGTGGTCAGATCGCCTTTACATCGGTGGCCGGCGAGACCTCGCGGAAAATCTGCTCTGCGTTGATGCGGGCATCATCCGTATCGAAGGCCGAATCGCGGAACACTGCGCGCAAGGGTTCGCGCTCAGCGATGGTGCGCACTAACGCGGACCCAACCTTCAAGTCGAAGCACGCGATCAGGGCGCCGTCCTCGACCACGAGGACCTCGTGCCCGTCGATCTGCTCGATACTGATTTCCATGGTGAGTTCGAGGCCCCAGTCGAGCATCACTTGGAACAGCAGGTCCTCGCCAGATCGTCCCTGCTTCACACTGCCCTCTAATTCCGACAGCGACAGCTGATCCGTTTCATCTGGCGAACGCAGTACGTCGGTCATGTTGGTGGTGTCGATGCGGACGAGCCGGTAGCCGACGTCCGGGACTTCGGTGCGTCCGGCGAGTTCTCTCGCTACGTTCCGGAGTCGTTCGAGGCTCATACCGAGGATGGAATCGAAAGTGGCCTCCGGCTTGGAAAGCGGCTCGTGTATCTGCACGGCGATGAACCGCCGGTTTCCGCCATCTGCGGCGTTCTGCGTGAGCACGGCGTGCGGTGTGGTACCACTACCGCCAAAAAAGTCCAGGACGATGTCCTCAGAGTCAGGCGACGTCGCAAGCTGCAGGATGCGTTGGATTAGCTCGACCGGTTTCACGGAATTCAGCACATTCTCGGTGTGTTCGAACGGAACGTACTTTAGCAGCGTCTTCTTCGCGTCTTGTGTGTGCCCGACCTCTTTGTAAGACCAGAGCGTTTGGGGCGTACGGCCCCCGGTCATCTCGGATAGGAAGCGCTTCAATCGCGGCATATTATCTCTGCCGTCCCCCCACCATATGCGTCCGTCGGCATTCAGTTCTTTGAACTTACCTTCCGAAATTCCCCAGTATCGCCCTTTGGGTGGACCGGGTATGACTCGGCCGGTAGGCGTTGTCACTGGATAGACCCCGGCGGCGTACGCGTTCCGTGCGGCTAGGTCAGACGACGTCCAAGGGCCTCGCGGGTCGTTGTCAGCGTTAGTGTATCGCGCATCCATTTCCGCTGTTCGCGGCAGCGAATTCGGAAACCAGGACTCCTTGTTCCGGGCGAACACGATAAGGTAGTCGTGGTCTTCCGAGAACCAATTGGCAGAATTCTTGGGAGAAAATACCTTTTGCCAAATAATTTGGGCGACAAAATTTCGGTCACCGAAGACCTCCGATGCGATTTCTCGAAGGTTGTCTACCTCGTTATCGTCGATCGATATGAAAATAACCCCATCGTCCGCGAGCAGATTGCGGGCGAGTTTTAAGCGCGGGTACATCATGCTTAGCCAATCTGAGTGAAAACGCCCATTGGCTTCGGTATTTGCGACAAGTCGATTTCCTTCGTCGGTGACTTGCCCGGAACGAACTAGATAGTCGGCCGCCGACTCTGCAAAGTCATCGTCGTAAATAAAGTCCCGCCCGGTGTTGTACGGCGGGTCGATGTAGATCAACTTTACCTTGCCGAGGTACGACTCCTGGAGGAGCTTGAGCGCGTCGAGGTTGTCACCTTCGATGAACAGGTTCTTGGTGGTGTCGAAGTCGACGGATTCCTCGCGTACTGGCCGGAGGGTTTTCGCAATGGGGGCGTTGGCAGCGAATGCGGCGGCACGCTTGCCCGGCCAGTCGAGCTGATAGCGCTCCTGCGGTCCCTCCACTACGTGGTCGGACAGTTCCTGGCGGAGGACGTCGAAGTCGATGGCCCTCTTCGAGTTGCCGTCGGCGTCGATGATTTCGGTCACTACGCTGGGGAACAATTCGGCGATTTTGTCGATATTGGTGTCGGTCAGGTCGGGCGATGTCATGCGCAGTTTCTCCACGGGTTTCCTCTGCCTACGTTTCGACCAACACGGTCAGTTCTGCTTGCTTCGTCTTCAATGCGCGCCGCAATTCGACCTTGCGGTTAAATTGGGCTTCGGTGCGGAGTTTGCGTTCCAGCGCGGCGATCTCACGTTCGAGCTTGCGCACCGTCGCCAGTCTGGCCGCGACCCCTGCCACGTCTTCACCGGGTCGCGCAGCCACCGGTGTCAGCGGATCGAGTAGTGCGGTGTAGAGGGCAGGCAGAGTGATCGAGGTCGGAAGGGCTTGCCGTGCGGTCCGAACCGACTGCCAGTCTGTGTTGTAGTAGGCGCCGATCTTCGGTGCACCATAGCCTAGTTGTTTGTGCGCGGCTACCATCCGGGTGGTCCTGATCTCGCCGTCGTCGCGGTTGATCTCGAAGACGATGGGAAACGGGATAGCCTTGTCGATCGCGGTCAACACCGGTTCAGAGACATCATTGCCCTTGGCGTCAATCTCGAATACCTGAATCTCCGGCACGGCGGTGCTGCCGGCCAGATTGATCGTGCTCTCGGCAAGCTTGTACGCCCAGGTAATGCGCTGCACGTCGACAACGAACTTCTCGCGCACCTCAGTGGAAACGGTGCCATGGGAGTAGAACTTCTCCTTTGGGACACGGCTGCCGAACTTCGCCGCGTCGGGCCAGCGGTAGAGCAGGTTCATTCCGCCGTCACCCATCGACGGTTTCCCCGCCGTCTGGATCGACGACAGCGATGAACGCGATGAGTTCGAAGTCGTCGAGGCCGGCAATGGTCTGGGTAAGCGCGGTGGTGTGACCGCCGGTGAAAAGGCTGTCGATGTCGCGCTCCTCGGTGACGTCGATCATCGAATGAATCGCATCGGTGAGCAGCTCGGAGTACCTGACCATGTCTGCACCCTCCCCAGTTGCCTCATTGAAGGCGCGGACTGCGTCGGCTATGGGCTCGTCGTAGGGCCGGCATCCCGCGCGAATGAGGTCGAGCAGGTGTTTGGCCTCAGTGTGATCAGCTATGACATTGCCGTCACCGTCTAGGTACGCGAGGTAGTGGGGATGAAGTCGGTTGCCTCGGTTGCTGTTTCGGTCGGCGCTCACGTTCCGCAGCGCGAAGATCACGCCGGGCCTCAATCCCTTGGTGGGGTCCGCCGGCACAACTGCGTGCAGGCCCTTCGGTGTGGTGGACAGGTCGCCGTACTCCTTCAGGTAGCCCAGTAGGTCCATCCGGAAGTCGTTTAGGCCGAGGTCGGTGATGGAGACGCCGGTGCGGACGTCTTCGAGTTCGATGACCTCGTCTTGCAGCTTGCGGAGTTGTTCCTTGCGGAACGCCGCGTCACCGTCCTCGAGGGTGAGGACGTTGTCGTCGGCGGTGCCGGCAAGATCGGCGATGACCATCCGGTTCTCGACGCGCTCCTTGAGGTTGATGTACTCATCAAGGGAGATGTCGGGCCAGAAGTTCACCAGCTGGATCCGCGTGTTGGTCGAGCCGATGCGGTCGATTCGGCCAAACCGCTGGACTATCCGGACGGGGTTCCAGTGGATGTCGTAATTGATCAGGTAATCGCAGTCCTGGAGGTTCTGGCCCTCGCTGATGACGTCGGTGCCGATGAGCACGTCGACCTCGCGTGCTTCCTTCGGCATGGTCAGGTGGCGCTGCTTCGAGCGGGGCGAGAACATCGCCATGACCTGCTGGAAGTCGAACCCGGTACCGAGTGTCGTCTTCGCCTTGTGGCCGCCACCGGTGATCAGGGCCGTCTCCAGCCCCGCCCCGGACAGTATGGGCGCGAGCTCGCGGTAGAGGTAGTTCGCAGTGTCGGCGAACGCGGAGAACACCAGGACCTTGCGATTACCCGGGTTGATCGGATGAGCGGCCTTGCCCTCGACGAGTTGCTTGAGCGCTTGAAGCTTGAGGTCACGATCCGGGGTGACCTTGCGCATCTCGTCAACGAGTCCGCGGAGGGTCGCGCGGTCGTTCCGTAGGTCCCGACGCCAAGACTCGATGTCGATATCGTCGAGGTCGATCTTGATCCTCTCTCCGAAAGACAGTGCCTCGAGGTTGATGTCGTCAACGTCGTCCACATCGAGGTCGAGGCCCGACAGATCAGCACCGAGATCGGTGGTGGAACTGCTGTGGGTGTCTAGGAGGCTCAGCGTCCGGTCAACGGTGTTTTCGATCTTGCTCAGGGTCAGACGGAAGGCATCGACCGAGCTTTCCAGCCGCTTGAGGAGGTTGACGGTCATAAGCTTCTTTAGGCCCTGCTCGCGCCCACTCTGACCGAGGTTAGATCGCGCATTTCCGGCGGTGACGTTGTAGAGGTCCTCGTACTTGCTGATTCGACTCGGAAAGACATAAGCCAGCGGTGTGTAGACGGCAAGCGTCAGTGCCTGGAGCTGCTCGAAAATGTCGTTGAATCCAGGCACGTCGGGAAGGTCGGCGAGCGGTTCGCGGATCGATCTCGGCGGAAGGCGATCCGGGAAGGCGCCGATCTCCGTGGTGTCGTAGAACGCCTGAATGTGCTTGCGTGACCGTGCGATCGTGACGGCATCGAGAAGCTCGAAGAAGTCGAAGTCGAGCATCTGGAGGATGCGATCGCTCGTGCGGTCCTCGGTATCGAACTTCGACCACTCGTTGAAGACGGTCTGCGCATCCTTGAAGATCTTTTCGACCGTGGTCGAGATGTTGAGGTGGCGGGACAGATTCTCCGACTCGCCCTCGTACGCGAGTTGGAGCTGGTTCTTAAGGTCGTAGAAACGATTGTTGACCGGGGTGGCCGAGAGCATCAGCACCTTGGTCTTCACACCCTCACGGACGACCTTGCGCATCAGGCGCTGGTAGCGTGACTCCTTCTCCTGCGCGTAGTCGGCGTTGCGGAAGTTGTGGGACTCGTCGATCACGACCAGGTCGTAGTTGCCCCAGTTGATCCGATCGAGACGAAGGCCCATCGACTCTCCGCGGGTTCGGGACAGGTCGGTGTGGGCGAGTACGTCGTAGTTGAAGCGGTCGCCGGCAAAGATGTTGGTGGTCAGGTTCGCGTTGTAATTCGTCCAGTTTTCGGCGAGCTTCTTCGGGCACAGCACGAGCACCGACTTGTTGCGCAGCTCGTAGTATTTGACCACCGCCAGCGCGGTGAATGTCTTACCGAGACCGACGCTGTCGGCAAGGATGCAGCCGTTGTAGGTCTCGAGTTTGTTGATGATCCCGGTCGCGGCGTCACGCTGGAAGTTGTACAGGCTCTGCCAGACCTGGGTGTCCTGGTATCCAGTGCGGTCGTTCGGCAGAACGTCCTCGCTGATGTCGTCGAGAAACTCGGCGAACAGGTTGTAGAGGATCAGGAAATAGATACGGGCGGGAGAGTTCTCGGCGTAAACGCTGACGATGTGATCATGCACCGCTTGGGTGACATCGTCGAGCTGGCTCGGGTTGTTCCAGATCTGGTCGAAGATGCTGAGGAACTGCTCCGTCTCGGGTGCGCCCTCGAACTTGGTGACCATGTTCGACACCGCTGGCCCATGTTCGTAACCGAGGTCACTGGTGGTAAAGCCCTGGATCGGGAAGTAGACAGCAGCATCGTCCACAGCGGCGAGCGGTTGCATCGGGCTGCTGGTTGCGTTCGACCGGAACGTCACCTTCGATCGCACCCAGTCAGCGCATTCCTTGGCAATCGCACGTTGGGTGAGCTTGTTCCGCAACCGGATCTCGAACTCAGAGCCGTACAAGCTCGACTCGGCGTGCCCGCCTGGGATGAAGAACTCACGGCGTTCCTTGCGGAGTTTGTCAGTCACCTTCTCCGTCATGAAGGAGGGTGATGTGAAGACGAACTCCAGCTCGGAGACCTGCTCCAACTCCTTGCGAAGCGCCTCAAACGCGAAGATCGAAAAGGTCGACGCCGCGATGCGTATCTTCGAGCCTGGCATGATCTCTGCCTTGAGATCGTTCCCAAGCAGGTCGTTGACGTTGTCGATGATCCGCACGTCAGCCCTCCATCGTGTCGGGGCTATTGGCGGCTCCGCCGCCTCGCACCCAAGAGTCGACCTCGCTGGTCTGGAACTTCCACAACCGGCCTATCTTGTGAGCGGGCATGCCCTTCTCTGCAATCCAGCTGTACACGGTGTCCTTGGTGACGCCGAGATGGACGGCGATGTGCTCGGCGGACAGCCACGGCTCCGTCACTGCTACCCCTACGATTCATCGACCGATCGTGTACCGGCCTCTCGGGACTCTACCGGTTTAGCCCTGTTGAGAAGGTTCCATGCGAATATATTCGGCTTCAGGGGGTAGTGCCGCACGATCAGTTCGCACGTTACCTACCTGCCAATTGGGTTCGTCACGCCACCCGAGTGGCTTGGCACGGTCATGAGGGTGCGGCTGTAATCGCTGCGTTCCTCAGCCGCTGCTCGGAGCGCGCCTCTAAGTGATCAAGCAGATGCTGACACGCTGGTGGGGAGCCGTCGATGTCAAGACAGCCGATGGAGGCGCGGACACGGGGACCTCACTCTGATAGAGATGAGACGAAACGGGTTGAAGAAAGAGGGTCTCGAGTGGAAGCGCATCCGCGCAGGCTGAAGACGGTGTTTCGCACCGACGTGAGATTAGTAGTGCCACTGTTCCAACGTCCATACGTCTGGGATGAAGAGGAGCAGTGGGAACCGTTGTGGGACGACATCGTTGCTGCGTTCGACCGTCGGACGGATACCGACACTGCGCCACACTTTCTCGGGGCCGTCGTACTCGAGCAGAAGCGGGGGTCGCTGGGCAGTCTCGAGGTCCGTGAAGTCATCGATGGGCAGCAACGATTGACTACGCTGCAACTCATCATCGCCGCGCTGCGCGACACTTATATAGCCGAAGGCGTGACCACTCGACTGTTTAACAGGTTGCGGAAGACGCTCGAGAACGACGCCGATTATGTCGACCAACCTGGAGAAGAGTTCAAGCTATATCCAACCAATCGGGATCGTCGGCCCTACGCGGACGTGATGGGTGGACAATACCGCGAAAGTACTCCAGACCCGGCCCTCCCACGAATTGCTCTCGCATACCTGTTCTTTCGTAGCCGTCTCGAAGCATTCGTTGCGTCGTGCTCATCGAGCGAAGAGGCAGCGGAAGTCCTTGACGGCCTTGCTGAAGTCATGCTCGAGCACCTAGAAGTCGTGGTGATCGACCTGGACGGCGAGGACAACGCACAGGTCATCTTCGAGACACTCAACGCACGGGGAACGGCACTGAGGGCGTCGGATCTCATCAAGAACGCACTGTTCCGCACACTCCAGGACAGCGCCAAAGACGTAGAACGATTATACCTGGAATACTGGGAGCCTCTGGAGAGCGAGCATTGGCAGGAGGAAGTGCGGGTCGGTCGACTCAATCGTCCCCGTCTCGACGTCTTCGTCGGCTACTTCCTTACGGTGTTGCTCCAGCGTGAAGTATTGACTCACCAACTATTTCCCTCGGCCCGACGATATTTTGACGGCGACGCCGAGCGAGCCGGAGACTTCCTTGCCGAGCTGGCGCGGTATGCCGAGATCTACGATGGTCTCGATAACCGGACTATTGCGTCCGACGCCGAGAGAACCATCCTGGATCGTCTCGAAATCGTCGACACACAGACGATCACGCCGACCCTCTTGTGGCTGTTTGCGAACGCTGACGGCGGTGAACGATTTCGCGCTCTCGAACTAATGGAGGCGTACCTCATCCGCCGCGCGGTCTGCCGGCTGACTCCGAAGAACTACAACAGACTTTTCCTGGAGCTGCTGCGCCGGTTGGAGTCCGGACCAGATCCCGCGAATCTCATTGTTGAGCAATTTCTCGTCGGCCAGCGCTCGGAGTCGGGCGTGTGGCCAACAGATGCCCAGCTGACGGATTCTTTGCTTCGTCTGCCTCTTTACCGCCTTCTCAAGCGTGATCGTTTGCAGAGGCTTCTATTGGCGTTCGAGAACGAGCTGACCACCAACCGCACCGAGCCGGTGCCGATTAGCAGGAATCTCTCCGTCGAGCACCTAATGCCGCAAACATGGCAGGAGCATTGGCCGGTCGGTACATCCGCGGACGTCGCGGATGAGGAAGAGCGTCGCGATGCGCTTGTGCACACGCTCGGAAATCTCACCCTAATCACCGGATCGCTAAACTCGAGCGTCTCGAATGGCGCTTGGTCGCTGAAGCGTGATGAGATCTTGCGTAATTCGGCGCTGACGCTTAACCGTGAACTGCCGGCGGAATGGACGACCGCGCAAATCGAGGCGCGTTCGAGGTCTTTGGCGCAGCTTGCTGCAGCGATCTGGTCGCGACCGGACGACGCGCCAGTGCATGACGTCATCGACGACAGCGAGCGTGAACTGCGTCCCGATAGGGACCGCGCGCCCACCGGGGGCGCTATTAAGATTCGGCGACCGCGCCGTACCGGAGCGGGTCGCCGTGATATCGGTCAGCACATCGTCAACGCATTTATCGGTGTCGAAGCTGGCGAGGCTTTGACTATCGGTGAAATCAGCCGAGTGCCGTCCGAGCAATATCCTGCAAACGATCTGCCGTCTCAGGGGGCCATCGCCGCGCGGCTCTTTCCCAAGAGCGGCGAGCGGACAACCGTCCCAGGGATCGAAGCCGCGATGATCAATGGTCGTCGTGCGGCGAGGAAGCTGGCGACCTAGTCAGCACGCCACGACCGACCCGCTCTCGAACACATCCACCGGCATTGCCCGCCGCAGATGCCACGTGATCGCGATCTGCCGCTCACCCTGATGCGCCACGTAGTCCACGAGTCCGCGGTAACTGCACAAGAAGGACGGCCGATTCGCCATCCTCGAAATGCACCACGGTATGTATCCCGACATCACCCTCACCAGTGAGACGACCGCGGTGGGATGCTGGTCGTTGCGCTTCCGTCAGGTGAACCTGCTCGACCGCACCGAAACGGTCATGGCGGGGGAGTACGACGATGAGTACGTCGTCGAGGACGGTGAGTGGCAGATCGCCGCGTCGAAGATGACCGAACGCTGGCGGATGCGGCAGCCGCTTGCGCCGGAGGTCGAGATCACCGAGGGGACGTTTGCCGCGGATCGCGAGAATCGAGTTGGCCCGGCCGCCAGCCGTCCAGACGGACTCGGCTACGCCGGCCGCAACACAGCCACGAGAAACTCTGATTTCTCGGTGAACGGCCGGACGTCCCAGGACTCCAACAGCAGGTCCTGAGCTAAGCGGGCGGTGGCGGCGTTCTCGAGGAACTCTTCGAACGCATAGTCACGGCCGGCGCCGAATCCGATGACGGCGCGACCGTCGTCGCGGAGGTGTGCGCGCAGTCGCTCGAGCACTGTGACGCGCGTGCTCGGTGCGAGGAACGCCATAACGTTGCCGGCCGAGACGATCAAGTCGAACGGTTCATCGATGCCGCGGGCTGGGAGGTCGAGTTCGGCGAGGTCGTTCACCAACCAGCGCGGGCCCGGGTGGTCCTCTTCGGCGGCCTGGATGAGGACCGGGTCGACGTCGACGCCAACGACGTCGTGTCCGACCTCGGCGAGGTAGGCACCTACGCGGCCCGGGCCGCATCCGGCATCGAGGATGCGGGATCCGCGCGCGGCCATCGCGTCAATGAGTCGCGCCTCGCCGACCAGGTCGTTGCCCTCCCGAGCGAGGTCACGAAAACGTTCGACGTACCAGCTCGAGTGGTTGGGATCCTCGGCGACCTTCTGCATCCAGATGCTCTGTTCGACCATGCCCGCATTGTGCCAAATGCAGCGCCGCGTCCCCTGTGCAACTAAGGGCGGCTGGCAACCCGTCGGCCGCGCCGTCGCTTCGTTGCCGACACATGTCGGTAGTAGCCGTTCGATCCTGGAAGCCAGAGGAGTAGCAGTACAGCGAGTTCGACCGCGACCAGTAGAGCGTTCAGCACCTCGGCCACCGGACGGTCGTCGGCCGTCAGTGACATCAACCCGAAGACCAGTCCGACAACACCGTTGATTGTCGCCATGACGCGTGCCCACCCGAAACCTCGCGCGTTGGCGTATGCCAAGAACAACCAGAGTCCCGCGGAGGCGAGGCAAAAGGACACGATCAAACCGACCCCGATGGTGGTCCCCGTCTCGACGGCGTCGTCGATTGCGTCGAGATTCGACTGAGCGGGTCGAGGGCCGAGCCTGACGTACTGCCGCGCACGAACTTCTTCGTTGATGGACTCGACCAGTGACAGGGCGTAGAACATGCCGATCAGCTGGAGACTCGCACCGGTACACATGAATCCGACGGCCAGCCACAACGTGTGCGGTATCGAGGCCCTGCGTGTTCTCGACATACGTTCTCTGTCGCTCGTGTCGGTAGTCATGAGGTGACGATAGGGCGGCGCGACAGCATCGACGGATTTTGTTACACAGGGACCTTGCACGTCAGGTCTGACTACACAGACGTCTTTGATCAACCGCCCATGAGTCAGGATAAGAATCTACTTCGGGATCCGGCTGATCGTACTCTCCAAGAAGTCTTCAGCCATTTGGCAAATCTCAGCCGTTGAGGGGACGTCGTCGCCAAACTTGATGACCGATGTGACTACGACTGCATCTCCGGAACGCACATAAACTGCGCAGTCGGACGGTGTTATCGAACCAACAAGCACTCTACGGTCCTGCACGACCAGATCTGGAAACCAGTCCGTTCCGGAGCTGTTCAGGGCTTTGTGCCCAGATAACCCGTCCTGTGGGTGCACAATGTCGCCGACGATCTGCGAGATAGCTGACAGGTTGTCGTCGAGAAAAGTCCATTCACAACCGCGAGCTGTCTGAAAGTCAGAAGCTGCGGCGTCACTGACCGATGAGGGGTTCAGGCCAAAGTTGCGAAGCACTTCCGTCGGTACTTGAGTACATGGCTCGTATGGACTTCCATCGTTGTTGATACTCCACCGATTCGGGAACTCGGTATCGAAAGGAAGCCTAAGTCCTGCATCGTCCGTCTGGCGCATGGTCTGTATCGATATTGAAGAGCTAGGTAACGATGTGACGGCTGCCGGATCGCCTTTGGTAGAGCATCCACTGGCCAGGGCGGCTGCAACGAGACAAATTGAGTAACGACCTACAGCCCTCGCGAAGTCACGCACCAAAACCTGCCGCGCCCTCGTTGTCAGCACCCTCGATCCTGTCGGCGGCCAGTTGACACTGCTCACGGAGGCTGATTGTTCGGTTCACTTGATCAGTGAGAGTTTCTGATAGGCGCTCGAGTGACCCTCTTAGGGCTTTGTGAAAAGCACGACCCTCGACGCAGTCGCCAAACCAGTTTGCACGAGCGGCACGATCCAAGGATCTCGCTGCCTCCGCCAACTGCGTTGCCGCTGAATTTGCCGCAGCGGCCCGTCGCTCCCAGTCAACACGCTCTGATCGGAATACCGTTGCTCGTCCGTGCGGGCTGACCGGCATTACTGGGGCAGCCTCGGGAAGCAACGAATCGTCAGCGAATGGCGTGGTCATGGGTCCCCCTCCCGGTGTCGACCCTTACTGGGCCGACCCGTCGAATAGACTAGTACGACGCGCGCTCACAGTGATGGGGCCTGTTGAGATGTGGAGGGACTGGCGGCTTGGGGGTCGTGGCAGGTCCCGAGAACACCGCCTCGGAAGGCCCTCCAGAAGAACCGAGATTCGAAAGTTCTCGCCGACGATAGTCAGACGGTGCTCGGTCTCGTGCCACACATAGTCGGCGTCAACCGACCTGTGGACACCACCGCGAGAATCTCGGTTCCATGATCTAGCATCAACCGGCACGGTGATGACTGCGGGGGAGTCCGGTGATGACGACATATGTCGATGAGGTGCGGGCGTATTTGTCCGGTTTCGGTGATCCACCTCGGCTCTACAATGCCCTCCGCGATGCCACGCTCGCCGTTCCTCTCGATCTCAACGGACGCCTGTTCACGCTGGTCGAAGCCGGTATCCCCTGGATGATGGCATTCACGACGCCTGAGCGTCTGCGCGAGTTCGCCGACCTCACCGACCGCGACGTAGACGAGGTCCGCTACCTGAATGTTCCCGGTCACGCGCTCATCGACCGCGTCCTCGACCAGGCACCCGAACCCACCGGCCTCGTCGTCGACCCCGCGACACCGTCGACGATGACGTTCCCGCCGAGCCGCGAGCTGACGCCGCACTGCTACTACGACGACGAGGGCGAGGTAGTCCGATGACCGACAACCTGAAAGTCGACCCCGCCGACCTCACCAAGGCCAGCGCCGGCATCAACGGCGTGATCGACGGGCTCGCCGACACCGGCGTCGGGTCGGACTACAGCGCTGCGCTCGGTCGCGGATATGGCGACCTCGACCTCGACGGCCGCACCATCGGACACGCCGACCCCAAGAGCGGACTCGAGGAGTACTGCGACCGCTGGGAATGGGGCGTTCGAGCGCTCGTCACCGGCGCGGCCGAGATCTCGAAAGGCCTCGGACTCGGAGCCAGCCACTACGAGCGTGAAGAGGAATGGGCGGGCGACCAGCTGAAGAACTTCACGATGGACCTGATCGGTGACCCGAGCCTCACCCCGGAGGACGTCAAAGACAAGTCGTGGGGCGAGCTGTGGGAGCACAACAAAAACGCCATCACCGACCCGAAGTGGGCCCTGACGCCCGAGGAGATGGCCGCGCATCGGCAGTTGGGCCAGGAACTCAGAGGAACACTGATCGAGGACCTCGAGACCATCGCCCGCCACCAGGTCGACCCGTCGACACTTGTCACCGACACGATCGACGGCTTCGAGCGTGACGGATTCACCGCGGACTCGCCGGACACCGGGCTCCAGACCGGGCCGGTTGCCCGGCCTAAGGCCGATTAGTGGGCCTCTTCGACGCCCTCGAGGGCGGCAAGGAAGTGCTCGGAGGTCTGGTCGACGGTGCTACCGAGATACTCGGCGGCGGTTTGCGCGCTGTCGGCCTCGACAGCATCGCCACCGGCGTCGAGGACTTCGGCGACAATGTCGCGAACTCGCTGGGCGCCATGCCCGACGAGAAGAACCTCGACCAGACCAAAGACCCCAAGGAACTGATCCTCGGCGATCCTCCCGGCATCACCGCTCTCGCCGAGAAGTTCACGGGCTTCGCCGGCAACTTCGTCGCGGCGGGTGAAGGTTTACGTGGGATCTCGGTCGGTGACTGGTCCGGCACCGGCGCAGTCGAGTTCCGCGATGCCACTGGACGCCAGGTCCCGCAGTGGTTCGCAGCCGGCGACGCCGCCTCCAAAGCGGCTGCAGCGCTCTCTGGTTGGGCCGGCGTCGTCACCTTCGCGCAGCAGAAGGCCGCCGAGGCCGTCCGCATCTGGGAAGAGGGCGAGCGCAAACGGGACGAGTGGGTCGCCAAGGCCAATGTCTACAACGACGAGCTCGACGACTACAAGAACGATCGTCGCGACACCCCGCCGACACATCCGGGGCCCGACCCGTGGCCCGGATACAAAGTCGAGGCGGAGCGAATCCTGAAAGTCGGACGCGATCATCGCAACTCGTCAGCCCCGGGGGTCAAGGCCGAACTCAGCGGCGCCGCGAACATGGCACCACCCATGCCGTCTGCGTTCGAGCAGGCACGCATGACTGCCAGCGACGTCGGGACTGCCGGGCTCACCGGCTTCAACCACTTCGAAGCTGGTCTCATCGGGTCGGTCACCGAGGTTGTGAAGGGGCTGAACATGATGCTCCCGCAGAACCCGTACAACATCGCGAACCCCCACCAGTACATGCGCAACTCGGCGACCATGGTCACCGGGATCGTGCACCAGGTCGCCCATCCCGACGAGTTCGTTCGAAACTTCGCCGGGTCCGGATGGTCGACGGATCCGTCCCAGGCGCTGGGCAACGTCATCGGCAATACGGTCATGATGATCGCGCCGGGACCCAAGGGCGGCAGCCTGATAACCGGGCTCGCAAAGTCAGGCCGCAACCTCCCGACGACGCCGCCGACTCCACATATCAGCCCGACGGCACATCGCCCAGACGCCCCGCCAGCGTCACCGCACCCGACGCCCGCCCCGCACGGATCGTCGCCGAACACGCCTGGTGCCAGTCCCAGTGCCGACCTGCCCGGACGACAAGGTCCCGACCTCGCTGTCGACCACAACGCGCCTCCGGTCCCCAGAGCTGACGGTCCCGCGCCGGACGCTCCGGCACCCGAATCACCTGCGCCCGCCGGCCCACCGAATCCGGCCCCCACCCCCGACTCGGGCACACCATCGCCGGGCGCCGTCGACACTCCGCCCAGCGGGGGATCACCTGAATCGCCTGCACCACGCCCTGACGCTGCGTCCCCGGACCAACCCGTTGCCGGCGGACCTGTCGACGGCCCTGGCCCACACGCACCCAGTCCCGACACTCCGGCACCTGCGCCGAAACCCGAGCCTGCGCCGTCGCCTGTTTCGGACGGGCCGGGATCGCAGACGCCGGGACCCGCGGACAATCCATCCGGACCAAGAATCCTGGGCGACGACGACCCGCCCGGACCCAACCGCGGCGACACCACCACGCCCGCGGCCGCGCCCGGTGGCGACCATTCACCCGGCCAATCCACTCCCGGCACCAACACGGTCGACCGCGACGCCGCACCGAGCCCGACGCACCACGAACCGTCGCCGGCCAAACCCGACGAGCCCGTCGTCGGCCGGACCCCGATACGGCATGACGAGCCGGCCGGCGGCCACCCGGCAAAAGCCGACGAAGCCACGCCGGCGACACCTCATGCGCGACCAGAAACAGACGCGCCTGGTCCACGTCCGTCACCGACGTCGACGCACCCGGATGCGCCGACAACTCGACCCGACACCGTCGACGCCCCAACGCGTACGCCTGACCAGGCAGACACACCCGCAACCGGGCCCATCGCGCCGGTCGGCGCCCATCATCCAGTGTCGACGCCGCATGCCACACCGGATGCTGCGCAACCGAAGCCAGGCGCGACGCCGACCAGTCCCGGCGCTCCGAGCCGGGCAGATGCTCCAGCGGCCTCTCCGCGCACTCCCGACCACACCCCGGACCGCACACCTCCTGCGCGCACCACGCCAGAATCCACCACACCGCGCGACGTCGACCGTGGACGTCCGGTCCCGTCGAACACCCATCATGTGCCCGAACCAACCGTCCGGAACGCGCCGGAAACCACTCCCTCGCCCCGCAGCGGCCCCGACGATCGGCCGATCCCGCCGGCCGTGATTCCGGACCGCCCGTTCACACCGGAACGCCCCGCTGCGGCCAACCCACGGCCAGCGGGCCCGGACGCGCCGTCGTCCCCGCGCGACCCCGAACCGTCGAACCGACCCGACGGCGACAACCCCGACGGCACCAACTCCACCCCCGACAACGACACCGGCCAACCACACGACGCCGGGCACCCAGACCGCACCGACTCGGGCTCGACCGAGCGCGCCGACACCAGCGAAGGCAACGAAACTCCCGAGCAGTGTCGCAGCAACGGTGAGCCGGTCAACGTCGCAACCGGCGAGTACTTCCTTCCGTTGACCGACGTCGACCTGCCCGGGGTCCTGCCACTGCGGCTCACCCACCGTCATCGCTCGCGGTACCGGTGGGGACGCTGGCTCGGACCGACGACGCCGTCCACCTTCGACGCCCGTGCCATCGTCACCGACGATCTGGTGACCATCGTCGACGCCGACGGCACCATGACGAATTTCCCCAAGCCACAGGCCGACTCGGCTTCACGAAGTGTCAACGACACCGACTGGGAGCTGCGTCCGACGGCCACGGACGGGTATCAACTGACCCACATCCGGACGCTCGTGAGCTGGTTCTTCATTCCGATACCGGAACTCGACGGCGTTGATGTGCGGGCGGGGAGCATCGCGGTCTCGGCCCTGACCGACCGGCATCGCAACCAGATCCGCTTCGTCTTCGACGAGCACGGAAGACCCTCGGCCGTCGAACATTCTGCCGGGTATCGCATCGACGTGCAGTGCGACGGCGCACGGATCCTCGGGTACCGCCTGGTCGCCGGGGTGGGCGGCGTCCCCGTCGACCAGCAGCTGTGCACCTTCGCCTACCATCGCGGCCATCTCGCAGCGTCGACCAACGCCGTGGGTGCGACAACACGTTTCGGCTACGACGACGCCGGCCGAATGACCTGGTGGCGCGACTCGATCGGGATGGAGTACTGGAACCGGTACGACGACCTCGGCCGGGTGACCATCCAGTCCGGCATGAACGGAGTGTGGTCGGGGCGGTTCGACTACCAGCTCCGAACGGCAGGTCCCGGGTCGATGACGACCTACACCGATGCCATCGGCGCGACGACCTTGTACGGCATCGACACAGACAATCGGGTGCGGCAGGAGATCGATCCGCTGGGCCGGATCACCCGGACCGACTACAACGACAGTCGGCAGCCGATGGTGCTCACGGGTCCGGATGGGCTTCCGACGCGACTGCATTACAACGCGTTTGGCGATGTCGAGCGGATCGTCGGCCCCGACGGTGCTGTGACTGAGGTGAGTTACGCAGGTCCGGGGCGCCCGGACAGTGTCGTCGAACCTGGCCCGATCACTACGCAGATCACGTACACCGACAACGGAAGTCCGCTGACACTGACCGACAATGCCGGCGCGGTCACGTCATACACCTACGACGAACATGGTGCGCTGACATCGCACACGGATCCCGACGGCGTGATGGTTCGGTACCGCAACAACGCGGCCGGATTGCCGACTGAGATCACCGACATGCTCGGCAACACGACGAGGATCGCGTACGACGCGTTCGGGCGGCCGGTTGAGGTCGTCGATGCTGAGGGCGCCATCACGGTCGTCGGGTACGACGCGATGGGGAATCGGACCAGTCTCGTCGCTCCCGATGGTGGACAGTCGCGTTGGAAATACGACGGCGAAGGCAACTGCGTCGCTTACGTCGATCCGGTTGGCGCGATTACTCGTTGGGAGTATGGCCACTACGACCTACCGATCGCCCGGATCGACGCCGACGGATCGCGAACCACGTTCACCTACGACACCGCACGCAGGCTCGTCGCGGTGACCAACCCTGACGGTCTCGTGTGGAGCTATTCCTACAGCGCGGACGGCTCGTTGCAGTCCGAGACCGACTTCAACGGCGCGACAACCACGTACGCCTACGACGCAGCCGGACGACTCGCCACGCGGACGAACGCTGCCGGGCAGACAGTGGCGTTCGAGTACGACGCGGCGGGCCGTGTAGTCGCTGAACGGTGCGCCGACCTGCTCAACCCTGAGTTCGATGGCGAGGTCACCGGGTACAGCTACGACTCCGCAGGACGGCCCGAGAGCGTCGTTGGGGTGTTCGGGCGGTGGCACTCAACCTACACGGCAGCGGGAATGCCGCAGCTGACCGGTGTGAACGACGGATCGACCGATTGGATGATCGCATCGGGGTGGACCGGCGCGGGCCGCCTGGCGTCGGTAACGACGCCGACGGCGGTGCACACCCGCTACGGCTACGACCCGCGCGGAGTGCTCGACTTCATCTCGTCGGCGGGTCGTACCTGCGACATCACCACCTCAGGCACTGGCCGCGAGCAGCGTCGACGGTTCGAAGGTACAGCGATCGACTCGTCATGGGACCCAGTCGGACGGCTGGTGGGACGGTCGGTTGCGACAGTCTCTGCGAATCCGGCGACGCTGAACCTTGGTCCGAGCGGTCCAGGCGGTGGGGGACCGGAACGCACCGTCGCACGAGCCGAGTACACGTACCGCGCTGACGGGATCCTGACAGCTTCGACGACGACGCTTGCCGGTCGCGGCCGGACCGACTACCAGGTCGACGTTCTCGGGCGGATCATCGCTGCGGTCGGTGTCTCCACCTCGGAGAAGCTGACCTATGACGCGACCGGCAATATCACCAATTACGGGATCTCGGGGACCGCGCCTCCGGATGCGCAAGACACCGGCCGGTCTCCGTTCCCTGAGGTGCGAGGCGCTAGCCGAGCCTCGAAGGGTCCCCGCTGGCGATACTCCGGCACCCTGCTCGTAGACGACGGACGTACGTCGTACCGCTACGACCCCGCTGGTCGCCTCACCTCGATGAGTCGTCGAAGACTGTCGCGGAAACCCGATGTGTGGCTCTACGTCTGGGACGCTCACGATCGGCTGCGCCGCGTGAATACTCCCGACGGTACGACGTGGACGTACACGTACGACCACTTGGGACGTCGACTCAGCAAGACCAACACGGCAACCGGGGCAATCACTCGGTTCCACTGGCACGGCGAGCAGATGGTCGAGCAAACGGAGTCAACGACCGATGCGGCCGACGCCGAGTCGGACTCTGGCTTCGAGGCGACTACCTGGACGTTCGCACCTTATGAGTACACGCCCCTCGCTCAGACGCGCAGTACAGAATCGATCACGGCGATGGACGATGCTGACTCAGGGAACAGCGCACCCGACGCGGACGTGAGCCTCAACCTCAGCGCACCTACGTTCGCGCCGTCCCGGCCGGTCGAGTGGACCCAAACCGATATCGATCGAGAGTTCTTCGCGATCGTCACTGATCAGATTGCGACACCGACAGCGCTCGTAGACCCCCTCACAGGAGACGTCGCCGGGCACTCAGCGAGAACACTGTACGGGGAGAGCACGTGGGTTGGATTCTCGACGCCATGGGCGTTACCGGGTCAGTACGTGGACTCCGAGAGCGGTCTCCACTACAACCGTTACCGGTACTACCAACCAGGGACCGGAAGGTATCTGAGTCCAGACCCGCTGGGACTGGGGCCCGCGCCGAACCCGCATTCCTATCCAGACAATCCGGCGGTGAGGGCGGACCCACTGGGACTGGCACCAACCGAAGGATGCGAGAACCAGGGTGCGCGAAACCGCGGCGGTAGTCAGGTGCCTCTCACGAGTCCCCAGCAACGAGATCTGGCAAGGTGGAACGGCATGTCGCCCGATCCGTCGCTGTCCAGTCACGGGCAACCTGTCTTCAGGGACAGAAAGCGCGTGGTTTCTTACGACCGTGACAGCCACAACGGCGGTGTCTGGAAGGTGTTCAAGAACGAGCGAGCCTTCCGGAATGGCAATAGAGAAGGCACCTTCAACTTCGATCTGACCGAGAGGGTGGGCGACTGACATGGAGGAGCTGAACACACGCGTGTTCGCATTTGCAGGTCTGACAGAGGCTCAAGCCGTCTCGATTGTGTCTCGCTCAGACGGGGGACATCCGCCCCGGTTCTGGGAGTTGATCGACAATCCTCGTGACAGGCTTCTGATCGGCGATCTGGATGCGCAAACACTCGGCGACCTCGCCGGGTTGTTCCGCTCGGAGGGGGTTAGGGACGCGATCGGCGAAGCCGAGATCGAAGGATTGCTGGACTGGATATTGACCTCGTTGGGCGGCTCTGATGTCTGACGCTGCGAATGATGAGGCCGTACCGATGAACTCAATCACTCGAGGTCTACGAGACGGCCGCTGGTCAGCAGCGACGTCGATCGCAGCGATTACTGCCGCCGTTGACCGTGACGCCACGGACTCGGTGCGCCTCCAGCAGAGTCTGAACAGCTACGCGCTTGCGCACGTGGCGACACTCGGGCGCGACGTCTCGACGACTCAGTTCACCAATCGAGACGGCGCTGACTCTCTCGATCGCGATTGGCGTGTAGTAGTTCAGAGCGCGCCCGCACAGGAGATCAGGCGATGGATTTCCGTGGTCGAGGAGGTAGCTCCCCACGCGGAGATCGTTCTCTCGGACAAACCTCACCTGTACGGAGACCGTGACAGCTTCCGGCAACTGTCGAGCGCGATTCATCTCGCGTTGGCGACCCATCGTGTGTCCGAAACCGAGTACCGAGAAATCACCCAGCTTGTGGCAAGGATCGACGGTTGGTTGGCCGAAGTCGGACCCGCATGATTGAAGTCTTTGACGACAGACCCTCCGACGGCTTGCGGATCGTCATCGACCTAGCCGGTCGGTTGCTGTCCGAAGAAACTGATCGAAAGCGTGCAGCGCTAGCGGCCCGAGAATTGCTCGCAGCACGTTCGACTGCATGTGGTGCCGTCGAACGGAACGGGCTCCTTCTCTTAGCGATTGCGGATCTGCGTGACGAGTCCGGACGATGGGCTGTCGACCTGGCAAGCATCGCGGAGTGGCGCGACAACTCCTCAAGAGACCCGGTAGCCACCCACTGGTGGTCGATGGTCGTTCCGGGATTGACTACTAGCAACCCAATCGAGGCAGAAGACCACATTCAGACGCACGCGGCGTCAGCCGAGGAGCTCGACACCATCGACCCTCGTAAGCATTTCTCACCGCGATGGACCCCCGACCGCGTAGAGCTTCTCGCAAGATGTCTTCAACGGAGCATGTCGGGCCTCGACGCGGACGAGTCACTGATTGTTTCGGCAACGATCGACGAAATGTCCGAGTGGTTACGGTGGCGAGAACCGGACGTCCAAGGGCAGCTCGTTAAGCGGGTGACCGATGTCGTCGAGGCCATCTCGGACGGCGATGCGAACGCCTTGTTCATGATTCGCGCATCCACTGACATGTCGGGCGAAGACATCGTCGGCATGATTCAGCGCCCGTCGACGCCGGTCGAACCTGTGACGGACGTCCGCGTGCTGGTAGCCGAGGCACTCCGGTCCATTGACAGCGGTTCACCGCTGCACGTGCCGTTGATCGACCGCGAGCAGGAGAGATGGTTACTCCGTGTGCGCTTCACACGATCGGGCACGAGCACCATCGCGGTTCTATTCGATGGACTCGACGCCACATCTGACGCACCATAGTTCGCTACTTCATCCCCGATACCAGGAGGACGGTTCCGCAGGTGCACCGATCCATCGCCACCGTAATCCGGCATACGTCCCTCAGCGCGTGTGGCGCCCCGTGACGACCCTCGAGATCGTCCGACACGCACTGCCGCTGCGCATAACGCGATGCGAGTTGATCGACTACAGCCTGCACATCGGGGGTTCAGAGTGGCATCTGAACGCCACGTGTCCATATTCGATCGCCACAGCTGACGGGAAGTTCAGCGACGACTCCGCACTGAGCGAACTCGACGAACTGTCCCGTCGGTTGATCGGCGCGACGCTGACGGCCGTCGAATCGAACAACGACATGGACAATCCCACGTTCTCGCTGGACGATGGCATCCGGATCTCGCTCACAGCAGATCCGAACGATCCGTGCGAACCCTGGACGATGGGGGTGCCGGACATCCTCCTGGTCGGAAGTTCACCGTCCGAGATCGAGCATGTCCGCACCACAACGCGGGTGGTCGAACCCGGAGAGCTCGATGGCCTCGGCGAAGTGCGTACCGTGCGGAGCTTCCCACCGGGATGGTCGGTGTCAACCGACCAGTGGACCGTTCTGGTTGCGTGCCCCTGGCAGGTCGATCCACCGGTGGGGTATGCCCGCCATCTAGCCGGCCCGGTACCGGCGACTGTCGGCATGCAGCTAGAACGCGTCCGGTACTCAGCTCGCCAGTGCGTCTTGGAGTTCGGCGACGCGCATCACGTCATTGCGACGTCGGATGCCGGACGAGCCCCATGGTTCATCAGCAATCGCGCAGCAGGCGTCTCCATCGTGGGCTGTCCACTCGAGCCTTGAGCTGCCCACCAAGCCATTGACGGAGCCGCCGGTGCCTGATTCGACAGCGGAAGTAGTGCCGATCCTGATCGACGAGGACCGTTCGCTGATCGCGGCGTACACAGCGGGCAGTCTGCCTCTTGACCGCCTCGCCTGGCGACTGGAATCGGCCGTCAATGCCCTCGGCGACGCCGGCTGGCCGCGGTACTACGACCTCTGGGAGATCTGGGCGGAGATCGGAATCGAGAACGCGGTGTGTCTACATAGGAATCGAGATCCGAATCAGCAACTGATCGGATCGCTCTTCTCAGATTTCGAGGCGGTGCTCGATGATTCTCGTCTGTAACGACCTCTACCGTCCTGACGCCCTCAGCGGCACTGCCGGATTCGCGCTGACCGAAGGACACCGTTATACCTGTGTCGCCCACGCTGTGGTCAACGAGTCGTCGCGATTCCTCACAGTCGATGACCACGGCGTGATCGGATGGATCGATGGGCGATACTTCGACACCATCGAAGTCATTCGTCCTTCCGCAGAGCACTTCGCGAATGACTGGTGGCGGGTCAGCATCGCGCATCGATCGCTCTTGCCGCTCATGGACCGACTCGACGACGGTTTCATCGTCGGGGATCCGGACTTGGTCGCGTCGGTAAGGTTCGCCGTCCGAACCGAGTCTGCACGCGATGCAATCGTTCTCAGACTGGCCAGGTTCGAGGGCGGGTACTACGGATGGACGGAACTCTCGAGCTGGGCGCTGGACCAGTTGAATGAGTCGTCCAGTAAGGCCTTCTGGATTTTCTCCGACGAACAGACGATGGTTCTGGCAGAGATCAGCGCACGCGTGGATGCGCCCACTGACACGGAAACATTCGTCGAAGGCCTCTTTCCGCGTCTGTGACGTCGTCCGCACACTGCTTTCTCTTGCTTCCGCCCAGAACCGGGACATCCACTCAGCGCCCCGTGACAAGGAGCTCTATGACCATCGAGTTCGAGACCACTGACGCAAGCCGATGGCCGGGCTTCGCTGAACTCGGGCTGCCTGATCTATTTGCACTCGAGGTTCTCCATCGGAGGTCAGCGCCGTCCGAACCCACAGGTGTCGACCTGATCGTCGATCACCTCACCGCAGGCCTGGGGACGAATGCAGCATGGACGTGGCAGCTCCGCGTCTTCACCGGTGCGGCGAAGCCACCAAACCGTCTCGCGACCCTCCGACTACACAAAGACGGACCCTGGTCGATGTTCCCCGGGCTGGACAACACCGGAGGCCAGAGAACGACCTGGGTCCGCGAATACGACGACGGAACCGTGCAAGCTCTGGGCTTCGCCGACATGCCTGGCTCAGCAGCGTACTTTGCGGCGCTTCGAGGATCTCAGGCCATAGGGACGGTCAGGCCACGGGGAGTTCCAGATTTCGCTCGTGCCGCTTTTGGCCGTCAACCGGTCGAGCTGCAAAGCCTGCTGATGTCATCGCTACAGACCACTGGGCTGGACGAGCTCGTCGTGGGAACCTTTGGCGCATTCGACGATGTCGAGCACGGATTCCAGTTCCTCGGACGGCGCGAAGCTGTTTCGGCTATCAGCGACACACTGTCGAAGTCCAAGATCGTTGGAGGAGAGCAGTGACACCGGCAGTCATCGGCCGGGCACACGGTGCAAGTCCAACCCCACGTGTTGCCGAGTTCCCTGCGTCACACTGCCCGTGACGGGACGACTCTCCCTACGAAACTGAACACTGTGCGCAAGGCACGGCCGGAGGAGGGTGCTGGGCAGGGATGACGGAAGAAGAGATATGGCAGTCCTTGCCGGAGGTCGAGGCGACCGGTGGCCTCGATCCCGAGTCGTACCTGTACAACCTCGGCAAACCGCCGACTGCGATCGCGATTGCAATGATTCATGCGCGTCAGTTTCGAATCTACCGCGATTGTCTGGTCCGATCGGATGCGGACAACGACGGTATCGATAGCTGGATCAGGACGCTGGGCGACCTCGAGAGTGTCGAAAAGGTCGTCAATCACCTCCATGTCTGGGACATCCTGGACGTGGACGGACCCGCTGCAGAGTTTGTTGGACAATGGATAGCCGTGGGATGGAGTCGGCAAGCCTGTTCCCAGTTCCCCGAACTACGAATCGAGTCACGCTCTGAGGAAAACACTTACGGTGTCGAAGTGACGGTATGGAGTAGTCACCACGATGACAGGCTTTGATTCGGAGTCCATTGATCTTTTGTGCCGTTCCGTTGGGAGGACGGTACGCGGATTCAGTTGTTATGAATGGGGAAGCGGCGCTCCTGCGCAGTTCTCAGTTAGAAATCCGGTGCTGTTCGAGACATTCTGGCCCGTACTTGTTCATTTCGACGACGAAACTTGCTTGCGCATCTACAGCGAGGTCTCAGCCACAGTCCGGCTGACAGTCGAGTCCGTCGACGAGCCATTTCCGCCGTCCATTCAAGTGTCAGGCAAGGTCGCGACTGTCCGAGTTGCCACCGGGCGAGTCTCCCTCCTCGAGGTGAAGGAGACACCGTGGGCGGCAATGTTCGTGTTCGACCACTCGGAGCCTCTCGGCGTTGCTCTTGGCGAGACCAATCGTAACGGCGACATCGAGATGATTCCGGATTCCTTCGTCGTGATCCGCGACCGGGAAACCGCCGAGCGCTACTCTTTCGACGGCAGCCCGAGCGGAGCCTGGGGCAAGCCCTTATCACCGAACTAGGCGTCGCAGTACCGACTCTACGAGGGCGTTCCCTGGCAGTGCGGCCTGCATCGGCACCATTGTTGAGGACTTTGACCGGTGCAGCACCATGCGGAGATCGATGGCCGATGACGACTCGACCGCGGGACGTCCTCTCAGATCTGGTCCCGACTGACCACACACTAACCGGCGAGGTTCCCGGTCGATCCGACAAGTTGGGCCGCCACGCACGGTGCGGTCCCGCCCGCGGCGAACGTGCCGATGTTGAACCCAGCACGACACCGGGGTAGCGGGTGGCTCGGAGAACCAGCGGGAGCGACGATGCCGAGCGGATTGTTCGGACCGTCGAATCACGTCCGATCGGAACGCCGACAGGTGATACAACACAAACGATCCCACCGACATGTCGGCGGGATCGTCTGTGCAGCAGGGTCAGGCGTCAATCACGGGTGAACCCCACGCTTGTTGAGCCACGCCTGAGGATCGATCTTGGTGCCGTTGGCGGCCCAGACCTCGTAATGGAGGTGGGGTCCGGTGGACTGGCCGCGGTTGCCGACGGTCGCGATTCTTTCACCGGCGCGGACCTTCTGGCCCGGGTGCACGAAGCTCTGATCGACGTGCCCGAAAACGCCGACGGTGCCGTCGTCCTGCTTCACCCGGACCCACTGGCCGAAGCCGGAGGCGGGGCCGGACTCGAGGACGACACCATCGGTCACGGCGTAGATGGGGGTTCCGACCTTGTTGGCGATGTCGACTCCGTTGTGGTGGGTTCCCCATCGCGGGCCGTAGCCGGAGGTCACGGTGCCGCTGACGGGCTTCACAGCCTTCTTGATGCCAGGGATGCCGGGGTTACCGGGGGTGAACACCGACGGCGGCAGGACGTCGCGAGCCAAGTCGTCGATCTCGGGCGGCAGGACCAGACCGGCCGGGAGCTTCACGTTGTCGGGCAACGCGATCTTCGGCGCAGGCGGGGGAGCGGGCTGGGCCGACGCCTGCGCTGCGGTACCGGCCGTCAGGCTGACAGCACCGACGAACGCGGCGAAGGCGCCGGTCCGCACAGCCGTGCGGGTGGTCGAGCGCGAGGCGGCGCGGTGACGCCCGGGCCCCGACGCGCGCGGCGTCGAGTCGAGCAGGGCGCGGGTGGCGGGGCGCGTCGTGGTCTGGGCATTCAGGCGGTGTTGAGGCACAGCGTTGTCCATCTCAGGTTGGGTAACGGTTCGGTATCGGCAAGGACACGGCGAGGTTACCCACGCGGACATAAGCAGACCCTGAGAGTGTTCGCTCAAAGTCGACAGAATCGCAGTTCACACACCCAGGGAGATCTGGGTCACACCCGCTAATCGTCGCCATGGCACCGTGGAACCATGCCCGATCCCGAACACACCCCCGACGGCCACCACGTCATCGTCAACGGCCGGAAGTGGCGGGCGACGGATCCGTTGATCCCGCACGAGCGCCGAGCCGAACTCCAGTCGATCCTCATGGCGTGGCGTCGGGACGTGAAACGGACGAAGGGCGCACCCGAGTCACGCCAAGGCGTCCAGGCCGCGAAGGTCGCACTCGGGGAGCGCGGGACCCCATGGTGGGAGCAGACCGAGGAGGAGCGCCGGCAGAGGTGGGAGGCCTACGTCGCGCGACCCGAGAACTGAGTCCTACCGTGGTAAGAGCGACTCCGCGGCATAGCGGCCGGCACGCTCGAAGCTCTCGCTCACCTCGAAGCCGGGATCGATCTGCCAGTACCTCATGCTCGAGACGTAGATCGCCGCAACCATCTGGGCGAGGAACGCGGGCGGGTGATCGGTCCGCACATCCCGTTGCTCGACGCCGCGCTCGATGAGCCTTAGCACCTCCGAGGTGAACATGTGGCTGCGTTCGCCGAGTGTCCCGGACATCGACGAGATCCGTTCGATCTCGCTCGTCACCGTCCGCATGTAATCCGGGTCGGCGACCGAGGACCGCGCGAAATCGACGAACACACCCACCACGCGGTCATATGTACTCCACGGCTTGTCGAGCATCGCGTCGACGACGTGCGAGAAGGTCCCCATCAGCTGGCCGTACAGATCGGTGAGCAGATCGTCCTTGCTCGGAAAATAGTTGAAGAACGTCGCCCGCGACACCTCGGCACGTTCGGCGATCGACTCCACCGTCGCCGCACTCCCGTCGGAGGCGAGCAACTCGCGCGCTGCGATGAGCAAGCGTTCGCGCGTCTGCTGCTTGTTGCGTTCTCGGCGGCCGACGGCCGGAGCTTCGGTCAATGTGGTGCCTTCCGTGCTTGCGGGACGACCCCGAATGACCAATTCTTGCATTCCGACACCAAAAGTTGGATTGTCGTCTAACTTTTGCCTCTGAGTCCAGTGTGCGCTCGTCGGCAGTACGCCGACGCGATCACACGAGTCGACCGCCGGGGGTCTTCCGGCCGGACCGACGGTTCGTGCTGCCATACGCACTAATCGCGATCTGTGCCGAGACTCATTGGAGGACAGAATATTTCGAATCCATCCTGTGGCGACGGCCTGCCGGTTACAGTCGCCACCGAGTCATCAACTCCGACATTCCGCTCGCTCTGCCCACCCGGAGGCGGCGACGTGTCGGAATCACGATCAAAGGGGATCGCATGAAATCACCAAGTGCACTCAGGCGTGTGCTTCGGACCGCGACGGTGATCGGCTGTTCGGGGGTTCTCGCACTCGGAGCGCTGACCGCCTGCGCCGACGACAGTTCGGAGACGTCCACCGCAGGCGAGACCAGCCAGCTCCCCAGCAACCCGGCCACCGGTGACCCGGTGAAGGTCGGACTGATCGTGCCCGAGGGTGGTGCGGTGACCACTCCGATGGTGCGCGAGGGCAGCGAAGCCGCCGTCGAATACCTCAACAACAACGGCGGCGGCATCGGCGGTCACCAGATCGAGCTGGTGGTGTGCAAGCAGCAGGAGGAGCCGGCTTCGGCCACCAAGTGCGCGAATCAGATGGTGGAGCAGCAGGTTTCGGTCGTCGTTTCGCCCCTCGGCGCACAGGGTGCCGTCATGTTGCCGATCATCGCCGGCGCCAAGATCCCGTTCGTCGCACAGGCTCCGGTGTCCCAGGCCGAGATGGCCACCCCCGGTTCATTCATGCTGTCCGGCGGAATCGTCGCAGTTCTCGCGGGACAGGCCGCGACCGCGGCCAAGGACGGACTCAAGAAGGTCACCCTGATCATCGGCGACTCCGGTGACGCGGCCGCCTCGGTGAAAGCACTGGGCGACCCGATGTTCCAGCGTGCCGGCGTCGCTCTCAACGTCGTCACCGTCCCGGTCGGCGCCGCGGACCTGACACCGCAGATCACCGCCGGACTCGCCGACAACCCGGACGCGGTCAGCATCCTCGGCGACACCCGTCAGTGCATCTCGGTCCTCAAGACCTTGCAGACTGTCGCGCCCGACGCCTCGAAGTACCTGATCGCGAGCTGCCTAGACAAGCCTGTCCTCGACGCCGTCGGCAACGAAGCAGTATCCGGCGCCAAGGCGTTCACCACGGTCAACCTCAGCTCCGACGACCCGAGCGTCACCCAATACCGCAGTGTCATGGCGCAATACGCACCCGGCACCGATCCGGCCGGTCTCGCCTACATCGGCTACCAGGTCATGACCGCACTGGGGGAGTTGAACGGCCTAGAGGGCACCGTCGACGCCCAGACCTTCACCACCGCGCTGTCGCAGGCGAAGGACGTCCCGCTGCCGGCCGCACCTGGCATCACCTTCACTTGCGACGGCAAGGTGTTCCCACCGCTGACGTCGCTGTGCAGCAAGGCGATCCTGGTCAGTGACGTGACCTCCGACGCCAAGCTGGAGAACACCGTCGTCACCAACAACTAGTTTCGGTCACAGATCGGGGGCCGCCTCCCGCGCGGCCCCCGATCCCCGCACTTCCACGAGTGAGAGTTCCATTGACAGACCATCTCGCGTTCCTGATCCTCGGTCTCGGCAACGGCGCCGTCTTCGCCGCGCTCGGACTCGCACTGGTGATGACGTTCAAGAGTTCCGGGGTCGTCAACTTCGCCACCGGTGCGGTGGCGCTGTACGCCGCCTACACGTACGCCTTTCTGCGCCAGGGAGAACTCCTCAATCCGATCCCCGGTTTCCCGGCCACGATCTCGCTCGGGTCCGAATTGGGAGTGGTTGCGGCGCTCATCATCTCCGTCATCGTCGCCGCGATCCTCGGAGTCATCCTCTACTTGATCGTCTTCCGTCCGATGCGCGCCGCCCCCGCCCTCGCCAAAGCGGTCGCCGCAATCGGCCTGATGCTCGTCATCCAGGCGCTGATCGCTCTGCGGGTCGGCGAGAACGCACCCAGCGTCGGCCCGATTTTCAAGGTCGACACGTTCACGATCGGATCCAGCGCGGTCCCGACGGACCGCCTGCTGCTCGCCGCGGTCATCCTCGGACTGGCCGTCTGCGCGGGACTCGTGCTGCGTTACACCCGATTCGGGGTGGCGACCGAGGCCGCCGCCGAATCGGAGAAGGGCGCACTGGTCACCGGCCTCTCCCCAGACCGGATCGCCGTCGCCAACTGGGCGTTGTCGTCAGCCACGGCCGGGCTCGGTGGCGTGCTCATCGCCCCGATCGTGCCACTGAACCCCGTCGCCTACACGATGTTCATCGTGCCGGCGCTCGCGGCGGCGCTCGTCGGCAACTTCAGCGCGATCTCCATAACGGTCGGTGCCGGACTCGCCATCGGCATGCTGCAGTCCGAGGCCACAAAACTGCAGACCACCTGGGACTGGATGCCCGACGCCGGTGTCGCCGAAGCGGTCCCGCTGATCCTCATCATCGGATTCCTGCTCATCCGCGGCCGACCACTCCCTGGTCGTGGCGCGGTCACCCGCAACGATCTCGGACGGTCACCACGACCGAACCATCTGATGATTCCCGGGATCCTCGGGATCCTCGTCGCCGTCCTCCTCCTCGTCACCACCTCCGGCAGTCTCCGCCTGGCCGTGATCGCCACGATGATCTACGCGATCATCGCGCTGTCCCAGGTCGTCGTCACCGGTTATGCGGGCCAGGTCTCACTCGCACAGCTGACCCTCGCCGGCGTCGGCGCCTACGCGCTGAGCAGACTCACCGACGACCTCAACCTGCCGTTCCCGATCGCGCCTCTGCTCGCCGCTTGTGCGGCGGCGGTCATCGGCGTGATCGTCGGTCTTCCCGCACTTCGGGTCCGCGGGCTGCCACTCATGGTTGCGACGCTCGCGCTCGCCGTGTTCTGCGAGGCGTTCTGGTTCCGCAACCCGTCGCTCAACGGCGGGTTGCAGGGTGCGCCTGTCGATTCCCCGTCGCTGTTCGGCGTCGATCTGGGAATCGGAGCAGGCGAGGGGTATCCGCGCATCGCGTTCGGGATCATGTGCCTCGTGGTGTTGACCGCGGTGGCGTTCGGGGTGGCCGTTCTCCGCCGTAGCGGACTCGGCGCGTCGATGCTGGCCGTGCGCGCCAACGAAAGGTCCGCGGCCGCCGCCGGGATCAATGTCGGCGCAACCAAACTCATCGCCTTCGCGATCGCCTCGTTCCTTGCCGGCCTCGGCGGCACGCTTCTGGCGTACCAGCAGACGCTGGCCACCGCGGGTAGCTACGCCGTTTTCGCCGGCATCGGACTCTTCGCGGTCTTCTACATCGCGGGGGTGACCTCGATATCGGGAGCTGTCCTCGCCGGAATCATCGCCCCGGGCGGGGTGATGTACTTCGTCGCCGACAAGTACGGATCCTTCGGCGACTACTACATGCTGATCAGCGGAATCCTTCTCGTGCTCACCGTCGTCACCAGTCCCGACGGCGTGATCGGCTACCTGCACAACATCCCGCTGCCGGGACGTCGTCGTGCACCGGGGCAGCCTCACGTCGCCGATGACGCTGCACCGATCCCGCCGAGGTCTCCCGATCGCGGCGATCGAGTGGTTCTCTCGGTACGGGACGTCACTGTTCGGTACGGGGCGGTGACCGCTGTCGACTCCGTCGGCTTCGACCTGCGCTCTGGTGAGATCGTCGGCCTCATCGGGCCCAACGGCGCCGGGAAGACGACCCTGATCGATGCCATCAGTGGTTTCGCCACCGCCGACGGAACGGTGACCCTCGACGGCACAACCATCGACGGTCTCGCGCCGCACCGCCGCAGCCGCGCAGGACTCGGTCGCACCTTCCAGGACATCGAGCTCTACGGCGAGCTGTCGGTCGCGGAGAATCTGGCGATCGCGGCGCGTCGTGCACCAGGCGACACGGCCGACAATGTCCGCGACGTCCTGCGGATGCTCGAGATCAGCCATCTGAGCGAGGTTGTCGCCGCCGATCTTTCACAGGGGCAGCGTCAACTCGTCGCGGTCGCCCGCGTACTCGCCGCGCAACCGGAGGTGGCACTGCTCGACGAGCCGGCCGCCGGGCTCGACACCACCGAGAGTCGGTGGCTGGGGGACAGGTTACGTGCCGCCCGAGCCCACGGCCTCGCGATGGTCCTCGTCGATCACGACATGGACCTCGTCCTCGGTCTCTGCGATCGGGTCATCGTCCTGGACCTCGGTGCGGTCATCGCAGAGGGCACCCCGGACGAGATCCGACGATCGCCGGCGGTTGTCGGCGCCTACCTCGGTACGCCGTCGTCAGCTGTTGCGGGGACCACCGACACGGCCGATCCGTCGGCTTCGAACACGACTGTCTCCGAGACTCATTCACCGACGAAGGAGATGACATCGTGACGGTCCTCGAATGCCGGGGCCTGGATGCCGGATACGCGCGCGGAAAGCCCTGCGTCCACGACCTCGACCTGTCCGTCGAGGCAGGGGAGATCGTCGCCCTGCTCGGGCCGAACGGCGCGGGGAAGACGACACTGCTCACCACGCTCGCCGGTCTGCTACCTCGACTGAACGGTGAGACCCTGGTCGACGGCCATTCGGTGCGCGCCGGAGACGCCCGCGCTGCGGTGCGCGCCGGACTGGTCCTGGTGCCCGATGACCGGTCGCTGTTCAAGCAACTGACGACGCGTCAGAACCTCCAACTCGCTGTTCGTCGACGCGGGTCGGCGCGAACAGAAGCCGTCGACAAAGTACTGGACCATTTCCCGGCGCTACGTGGCCGGCTCAAGGTCGCCGCGGGCGAATTGTCCGGGGGAGAACAGCAGATGCTCGCGATCGGGCGGGCACTACTCCAGCGACCGAAGGTCCTGCTGGTCGACGAACTGAGCATGGGGCTGGCCCCCATCGTGGTCGAGTCGATCCTGCCCGTCCTGCGGGATGTCGCCGACACCGACGGCACGGCGGTGGTTCTCGTCGAGCAGCACGTCCGGCTGGCACTGGGTATGGCCGACTGGGCGGTCGTTCTCGTCCATGGCGACATCGCGCTCACCGATACCGCGGCGTCCCTCGCGGGTGACATCGGCCGGATCGAGGAGGCGTATCTCGGGAGTGCTGCTCACTAGCGCCAGGGAGTTGCCGTCCCCTGCTCCCTGAGGAGGCCGGAGCCTGCAGAGGCCGTCACGAAGGGTCCTGGCGAGATGCCAGCCAAACCCTTCGTGGCTCGTCGACCTCGACGCGCTCCTTCGTCGCTTGCTCGGCCCGGCGGCTTGCGCTCCTCGCACCTCAGGAAGCAATGGGTCGGCACCTCAGGGAGCAATGGGTGGGCACCTCAGGGCACTAGGGCGAGCGTGACGGCCACAATTGACATGCAAGTGACTACTTGCCTATTGTCGGGTGTGGCCGATGTGTTCCATGCACTCGATGACTCGACGAGGCGGGCAATCCTCGACGAGCTGGTCGAGCGTGACGGCCAGACGCTGTTCGAGATCTGCGGTCGTCTCACATCGCGGCGTGGGCTGAACCTGAGCCGGCAGGCGATCTCGCAGCATCTGGGCGTCTTGGAGTCCGCCGGACTCGTTCACACCGAGAAACGTGGACGCTCCAAATTTCACTACTTCGACCCTGCACCGCTCGGCGAGATCACCGACCGATGGCCCACTCCTCGAAAGGACCTCCCATGAGGCTCACACTGATGTCCATCTTCGTCGACGACCAGCGCAAGGCGCACGAGTTCTACACCCAGATCCTGGGATTCACTACGCGACACGACATCCCGATGGGGGAGAACACGTGGTGGCTGACGGTCGTCTCGCCCCAAGATCCGGAGGGCATGGAGCTCCTTCTCGAACCGTCCGGCCATCCAGCAGTGAAGCCCTATCGAGACGCGCTCATCGAAGATGGAATCCCACTGGCCCAGTTCACCGTCGACGACGTTGCGGCCGAATACGAACGGTTGCGCGCCCTCGGCGTCGAGTTCACCCAAGAACCCACCGACATCGGCCCCGCGATCGTCGCAGTCTTCGACGACACGTGCGGCAACCTGATCCAGATCGCTGCGGTGAAAGACACTGCCCCGCAGTGACTACCGCTGGTCGACCAACGGTTCGGGCGCGGTGACCGGTGCGGCCAGCGGAGGTATCTCGACCGCGCGGCCAGACAGGTCCTCGAGCAGCGCTTCCCATGCGCCGATGTTCTTTGCCTTCTTCTTGCGGGATCCGACGTCGTCGGTCCACCGGGCCAGTGCCGGCGCGGCGATGAACAGCGGTGTCGCGTGGTCGTTCTCGACCTCGAGCAATCGCGACTGACCTTTATGCCGAATGGTCGCCCCGCGCATGCGGAGCGGCCCGAACGCGATCTTGAACACGTTGACGATGCCGTACATGGCGTTCATCGACTTGTTCGTGGTGTATCTCCGATCCGCGGGGTCGATGGGGTATCGGATCGGGGTGAACCGGTCGTACGAGAACTGCAAACCGGCGAGCGTCGCCTCACGCACCATCCAGGACAGACTCAGCTCCGACGGCTCGGTGATCGCCAAGCCCCCGCCGATGTCTGAGTGGACGCCTTCGAACCACACCTGCTTGACATCGATCTCGCCCTGATCCTCGTCCTTGACCTCCCAGACGCAGGGGTCGAACGTCAGCCGGCGTTCGTCGATGGCGAGTGCCTGCCGGGCCACTTCGACGTTCCTGCCCAGGTTCACATCATGGAACTTGTGCTTCACCCGAGTGATACCGGGAACGCCGAGCGCACCGACGGTGTCGAAGACGCCGATGAACTTGACCGGCACATGGGTACCCGGGGTGGATGCCGGTCGGTTCTCTGGCTTCATCCGGTAGTACCGCAGGACCGTTTCGAACAGATTCTCCGTCGGGTTCTCGGCGAGTTCGCGCGGCGTGACCAGGCCGACGTGCCAGATCATCCCGGCGAGACTCCGGGCGGTGTATGCGCCGCGGCTGAAGCCGAAGACAAAGATGTCATCGTCGGGCTCGTAGTTGAGAGCGAGAAAGCGGTAGGCATCGATCAGGTTGGCATCGAGACCCCGACCGAAAGCTCCGCCGATGACACGGTCGGACCAACTCGACCCGGTACCGACGCCGTTGACGTAGTGGACCAACTGCACCGCGCCGTCGTCGGCATCGGTTTTGACGGCTCGGGCGATCTTCTCGACATTCGAAATTCTCGGGTCTTTCGACGACTTCCACGTGCCGTCACAACAGACCACCAGACGCTTTTTCATTTTTCCGACCCTCCACAGGCTCGCGCGCGGCCCACCCGGGTCACACGGTAACCCCTTTTCACGGCCTGATGCGATGAGTGTCGGTCGTACGGTTTACTGCGGTCATGAGGTTGATGGACGTCACCACCCGCCGATTGGCGATGATCTGTGCCACCGTGTTCGGTGCCCTGCTGATCGCAGGACTCGGTCCCGGCCCGGCGACGGCCGCACCGCCGACAGCCGGCCTCGATCCAGTTCTGGCGACGGCCTACCAGCAAGCGTCGAACTCTGCTCGCGCGCAGGGGGTTCCGCTGTGGATCACTTCCGGGAAGAGGACACACGCCGAGCAGCGCCAGATGTGGCGGGACGCGATCGCGACCTACGGCAGCCCGGAAGCGGCACGACGCTGGGTTCTGCCGCCCGAGCAATCGCCACACGTGCGCGGCAAGGCCATCGACGTCGGCCCACGAGAAGGCGCCGCCTGGCTCGAACGCACCGGTCACCGCTGGGGCCTGTGTCGAACCTTCGCCAACGAGTGGTGGCACTTCGAAATCGCCACCGTCCCCGGCCTGCCGTGTCCCGCGATGTGGCCCGACGCGGCGGCCCGTGCCGATCGGTTGGGGTGACCCTTCGTGACGGCCCTCCGCAAGCTCCGGGCCTCCTCAGGGGACGGGGAGTACGGCCCTCCGCAAGTTCCGGGCCTCCTCAGGGAGCTGGGAGTACGGCTGTCCGCAAGCTCCGGGCCTCTTCAAGGAGCGGGGAGCACGGCCGTCCGCAAGCTCCAGGCCGCTTCAGGGAGCTGGGCACACGGCCCTCCGTGAGCGGGGAGGGGTAGCGACGCAGAGAACTTCGGGGGAGATGTCGAATGGCGCACGGCACGGTCGTCATCACTGCACACGGACCGATGAGCGGCCCGCTGGACGAGAGGTCAGATCATGCACTACTCGCTTCTGTTGCACTACCCGGAGATGGACGCCGCAACCCTCGGTGAGGAGGCCCTCGCCCAAGGCCAGGCGGCCTTCTCCGCCTACACCCGCGCCCTCCAGGACGCCGGCGTGCTCGTGAGCGCCGAAGTCCTGCAGCCCTCGGAGGTCACCACGACGTTGCGCAAGGTCGACGGCCGGCTCGTCGTACAGGACGGTCCGTTCGCCGACACCAAGGAGCAGCTCGGCGGAACCGTCGTCATCGACGTCGCCGACCTCGACGCCGCCATCGAGTGGGCAGGTCAGGCACCGCCGATCGAATGGGGAGTCGTCGAGATCAGGCCGGGCGCGACCTACACCGTCGAAGGATCGTGGACCCCCAACACGTGACCGGACGAGAAGCGCACACCGCTGCCGAACACGCTGCCCGCGAATCGTATTCGCGACTGGTGGCGCTTCTCGCCGCATCCTCCGGTGACCTCGCTCTCGCGGAGGACGCACTGGGCGCCGCCTTCGAACGGGCACTCGTCACCTGGCCGTCGGACGGGGTGCCGACAAATCCGGAGGGCTGGCTGCTCACCGTCGCGCGCAATCAGCAGCGCGACGCCTGGAAGTCGCCAGCGCACCGCACGTCGACGGTCCTCGACGACACCATCTCTCATGGAGCGACCGCCGTGACCCCGTTCGACGACGTGGACCCCGACGCCATCCCCGACAAGCGGCTCGAGTTGCTGTTCACCTGTGCTCATCCGGCCATCGACGCTGCCGCCCGCACCCCGCTGATGCTGCAGTCGGTCCTCAACTTCGAGGCCGCCGACATCGCGGACGCCTTCGCGGTCGCACCGGCGACGATGTCGCAGCGTCTCGTGCGCGCCAAACGCCGGATCCGCGACGCGCGGATCCCGTTCGTCGTTCCCGATCGGGAGGCCATGCCGGAACGGCTGCCCGCCGTTCTCGAAGCCGTCTACGGGTGTTTCGCAATCGCGTGGAACGATGCGGACGGCGCCGATCCCGACACCGTCGAATCGATGGCGGGGGAGTCGCTCTACCTGGCCGTCACGCTCGCCTCGCTGCTCGACGAGCCGGAGGCCTGGGGTCTCGCCGCGCTGATCGCGCTGTCGCTGTCACGTGCCCCGGCGCGAACCGGTCCGTTCGTCCCGCTCGAACAGCAAGACCCCGCGACCTGGGACGCGGCACTCATCCGTGACGGCGAAGCGATGCTCCGACGGGCGTCGTCGTTCGGCCGCCCGCACGGTCGGTTCCAACTCGAGGCGGCGATGCAGTCCGTGCACGCCGACCGCGCTCGCACCGGTGCGGTCGACTGGGCTTCGCTGGAGTCGTTGTCGGCGGCACTCGTCGCGATTGCGCCGACTCTCGGTGCGCGCACCGCTCACGCAGCGATCGTCGGACGGGCGAGTTCGCCGCAGGACGGACTCGCACTCCTCGAGCGTCTGGACGGCGAGCCGGGAGTCGCCGACTTCGGACCGTTCCATGCCGCGCAAGCCGATCTGCTCGTTCGGGCCGGTTCGTACGATGCGGCGCGAAAGCACTATGAGCAGGCGGCAGCGCTTACTCGCGACAAACGCGCGCGTGAATATCTTCGACGACGTGCACGTGACGCGCGCTTGCCGTGAGTCACGAACTTCGTTGACTGGGTAGGCATTTCCGTCGACTGGGCAGGCTCTTCCGTCGACTGGGTAGGCCTTCACGTCCACTGGGCGTCGACCTGCATCGACTGTGCACATCCGACGGGGCCCGGCCGCCACCGGATCCGCACGAGACCGTCGCGTCGCAGCAATTGCGCCCAGGCACTGGGTTGCGTCCAAGCAAAACGCGAAATGGATGTGACTGGAGTTCACCACGGCCATGGACAAACGCACAGTCAACGCAATTTCACGCACAGTCAACGGATGCGTCCACCACCCGAACCGCGGGAATGCCTGAATCTGGCAACGCCGACGACCTAATGTGTGACACGGGACACAACAGTGCCGGACCCTCGCCGAGGGCGTTCACTACGGGTCGAGTCCGCTCGACGAATGGGAGGCAGTCATGACTGCAAGTGCCGAGGTCGCCAGCAACCTGACCACCGAGCCGTATCGCTCGCGACGCAATCACTGGAACAACCAGGTTCGCCGGCACGCGATGATGACCCCGGACAACACTGCGATCACCTACCTCGACACCAACACGACCTGGAAAGAGCTCGACGACCGGTCACGCGCCTTCGGTGCGGCACTCCATCGGCGGGGTGTCCGGTTCGGTGATCGTGTCCTGATGGCCCTGCTCAATCGCACCGAGTACATCGAGGCGATTCTCGGGGCCACGCTGATCGGTGCGATCCCGGTACCGGTGAACATCCGGATGAGTCCGGCCGAGGTCGCCTACCTGGTCACCGACAGCGGAGCCAAAGTCGTCGTCACCGAGACCCTGCTCGCGCCGGTCGCCGACGCGGTCGCCGGGTCGACCGGGCAGATCGACACCATCATCGTCGTCGGCGGCAGCGACAACGACGCCCATCTCGACTTCGAGACCCTTCTCGCCGAGGACGCTTCTGACCTGCCGGAGGTCGACGTACCGGAGGACACCGTGGCGGTCATCATGTACACCTCGGGAACCACGGGAAAACCCAAGGGCGCCATGCTCACCCATCAGAACATCCAGGCGCAGGCGGTGACGACGATCGCCACCACCAACGGCCAATCCGACGATGTCGCCTCGATCGTGCCGCCGCTCTTCCACATCGCCGGGATCGGCGGGTTCGCGCCGATCTTCTACCGCGGGGTGCGCGCGGTCCTGCATCCACTCGGCGCGTTCGATCCCGACACCATGCTCGACACACTCGAACGCGAAGGGGTCACGTCGATCTTCATGGTGCCGGCCCAGTGGCAGGCGGTGTGCGCCGCGCAGAAGGCGCGGCCGCGCAACCTCAAGCTGCGCACCATGAGCTGGGGCGCGGCACCGGCGTCGGACACCATCCTCAACGCGATGAACGAGTCCTTCCCCGATGCCGCGAACATGACCGCGTTCGGACAGACCGAGATGTCGCCGGTGACCACGATCCTCGAGGGCAAGGATGCGCTGCGCAAGCTGGGTTCCATCGGCAAGGTCGTCCCGGCCGTCACCGCGCGCATCGTCGATCCACTGATGAACGACGTCAAACCCGGCGAAGTGGGGGAGATCGTCTACCGCGGGCCCAACATGATGATCGGCTACTGGAACAAGCCCGAAGCGACCGCAGAAGCCTTCCGCGGCGGCTGGTTCCACTCGGGCGACCTGGTGCGCCAGGACGAGGAGGGCTTCCTCTATGTCGTCGACCGCGCGAAGGACATGATCATCTCCGGTGGTGAGAACATCTACTGCGCCGAGGTCGAAAACGTCCTCTACGGACACCCCAGTGTCAGCGAGGCCGCGATCATCGGCCGGGCAGACGAGAAGTGGGGCGAGGTGCCGGTAGCAGTGGTGGTGCTGGCCGAGGGCGTCGAGGATCTCACCCTGGCCGAGCTCGAACCGCATCTGAACGAGAACCTCGCCCGGTTCAAGCATCCGAAGGATCTGGTGATCATCGACGAACTTCCGCGCAACGCCGGTGGCAAGGTCGTCAAACCACGACTGCGGGAGGCCTACGGCAGCAAGGACGCCGGCCTGGCCGACTGAATGGTTTCCTCCCGGGAGCCGTCACCGACCCGGACCCGGTGAACAGACTGGGCCCGGGAGCGAGTCACTCGGGGTCGGCGAAGCGCGCCTCGCGTCGCGACATCCCGGCGTGTACCGCTTCCATCTGATTGGGTGACCCCATCAGGCCGACCTGGAGTCGGCTCTCCAGCATCAGCGCTCCCGCCGGGTCCGTGCCCGCCCACGACTCGTCGTAGAGCCGCTTGGCGGCGCGGACAGCGTGCGGCGACTTCGACGCGATCTCGTGCGCGAGGTCGAGTGCAGCGGTGAGCGGATCGTCGACGACGCGAGTGACCAGGCCGAGTCGATGGGCCTCGGTGCCGTCGATGATCCGGCCGGTGAACGTGAGTTCCTTTGCCACATCCGCGGACACGAGTCGCGGCAACGTCTGGGTGATGCCCATGTCGGGCACCAGACCCCACTTGACCTCCATGATGGACAGCCGCGCGTCGGGGGTCGAGTACCGGATGTCGGCGCCCAGCGCGATCTGCAGGCCACCGCCGAAGCAGTTGCCGGTGATGGCGGCGATCACCGGCGCCGGGATCCGGCCCCAGTCCAGCGACACTCGCTGCGCGTGGTTGCCGAGCACGCCCGGCTCGCGTTCCAGGAGCGAGTTCACGCCGCCGCCCTGACCCAGACTCGACACGTCCAGTCCGGAGCAGAAGCTCTTGCCCGAACCGTGCACCACGACGGCGCGGACGCGCTTGTCCTCGGCCAGGGTGCCGGTCACCTCGATGAGGGCGTCGAACATCGCCGGGTCGAGAGCGTTGTGCTTGTCGGCTCGGTTGAGGGCCGCGGTGGCGACCCCCGCGTCGTCGATGTCCACGACGATCCGCTGTTCGGTCATCTGTCTACGTCCGATCTGTGGTGGGGTGCTTGATCTCTCGGAGCTGGCGGCCACGGCGCCGGTAGCGCCAGATGAAGTAGCCGACGCCGACCGCGAGAACCGCGCCGATGATCACGCCCCACGCGGTGGCGGCACGGAAACCGGGCGCCTCGACGTCGAAGATGCGCTCACCGGCATGGGCGCCGTTCCCGCCACCGGCGACCACGGTGAGGGTGAGCAGATTGGGGACCGCGACGATCACGCCGAGAACAGCGAACATGATCGTCGGGACGTTCTTCATCCGACCGCGGTAGACGAAGGACAGCGTGAAGAACAGCACGGGCACGAAGGTGCAGACGATCCCGAGGACCAGTCCGGTGCCGATGCCGCGGCTGAACGAACCCTCGACACGCTGTCCGATCTGGCCGGCCCACCAGCGGGGCAGGAATGCCTCGAGGATGAAATAGGTGACCACGAGCAGCGCAGCGATGACGAGTCCGATCACCACCTTCTTGACGACGGCGTTCGCGCGTTCGCCCGCGGTCGGCTTGACCGGCGTCGCGTCTGTCGTCGGGTCGGTCGCCGGCGCCGTACCGGGCTCGCTCCCGACGGGATACGAGGCGGACGAAGGAGTGGTTCCCGGTGGCGACCCGGCGGGCGGCACCGCTCCCGGCGGGTACGCACCTGACGACGGCTGTCCCGGTCCACCCGGCGTCGGGGGATGTCCGGATGGATTCGCCGAGAACGGTTCGTTGCTCATGGGCCGAGTCTATGCGCGGGTGGCGAGCTGACCGCCGAGAAGAGCGGCACGGTCACTCCGGCTCACGGATGCCGCCGTAGATGCCGCGACGGACGATCCATGGCTGCAGGATCGTGTCGACCGACCAGGCGGGGAAGCGGAACGGGCGGCCGTTGGGCGCGAACACCTGCAGACCATCGGCCTGTACCCCGAGCACAGAACCCCACCTTCGCCGCGGCGGAACGTAGCTCCGCACCCGGTCGGGCCGTCCGGCGAGGTCGGCGCGGATGTTGTGCGCGAGCAGGCGATCGGCCCGGTTGCGGGCGGAGCTGCGGAGGTCGTCGGTCGCCGCGACGTCGCCGATCGCGTACACGAACTCGACACCGGGGACCCGTAGTTCGGCCGTCACACGGACGAAGCCCGACGCGTCGAGGACATCCGGCAGCAGCCATTCCGTGTTCGGCGTGACCCGGCCGATGGCCCACAGCACGGCGTCGGCCTCGACCGCCGGCTGTCCGGTCGAGAAGCTCACCGGCCCCGGCGTGATCTCGTCGCAGCCGAATCCGTCGGGCACGGCCGCGCGGTGGCCGCCGTGCACGCCGACACCCAGCCGGCGCAGCCGCGCGAGGACCGTGGCCCAGGTCCGCGGATGATGGTGTGGGAGGGCGCGTTCGCCCGGGTGATAGAGATCGATGCGCTTGTCCGGCCAGGTCCGCGCCAGGTTGGCGGCGGCACTCACCGCAGCCGCCCCGCCACCGATGACGGCGATGGAGGCGGCCTCGGCGAACCGCTCGTGCGACGACCTTAGGTCGGCGTCGACGTCCGCGGCGGACTGCAGGTCCGGTTGTCGCCAGAAGCCGTTGCGGACCCCGGTGGAGATGACCAACGCATCGAAACCCTCGACGCTCTCGGAGCCGGCGGCATCGACGACGGTGACGGTGCGGTTGTCGAGATCGGCGGCCGTCAGCGTGCCGTGGACGGTCCGGATACCGTCGAGTTTGCGGAAGCGTCCGAACGGGATTCGGTAATCACGTGCCCAGGCGTCGGGCCGGCTGATCCGCAGACCGAGTTCCTGCCCGCTGACGAGTCCCGGCTTCGACGAGATCCCCACGACATCGACGTGCGAGGCGAGGTGGATCGCGGTCAGCAATCCGGAGTCACCGAGACCGGCGACGACGACGCGCGGTCGGCTCACGCAGAGACCTGATCCGGCGGGTGCGCGGCAGAGCGCGGCGGGCGTGGGACGAAGCGCGGTACCCGGTCGATGACGTCCTGATAGCTGGGGCGTCGCTCGAGACTCCGCTTCTCCATCATCGGGATGCTCGCACGGAGGAACATCGCCAGCACCAGCACCGCTCCCACGAACAGCCACCACCAGTCACCGGGTGAGGCGGCGAGCCCGAACAGGGCCATCGACACCCAGAACATGACCTCCCCGAAGTAGTTCGGGTGGCGCGACCACGCCCATACGCCCGTGTCCAGGACGGCGCCCGGCGTCCGGTGAGCGGCGAAACGACGCAGTTGCCCGTCGGCGACGTACTCGAGCAGCGTGGCGGCGAGTCCGACGACGGCCGCCACGGCGGTCAGCCATGCCACGACGCCGCCGGTGTGGGTGACCGCCACGTAGACCGGGATCATGCCGAGGAACACCTGGACGGTGGGGAAGACGTGGATCGCCATCAGGTCGACGGGCAACTCCGCGCGTCCGGCCCCGGATTTGAGCATCGGATAGCGCCAGTCCTCGTGCTGCAGACCCGGCCAGCCGATCGCCCAGTTGGCGGTGAGACGAATCGCCCAGGCACCGACGACGACGGCGATGACCCAACAGTGCACCGCGTCGATCCCGAGGTCGCCTGCCGCCCACCAGTAGATGAGGAGCGCGGGCGGCACCACACTCCAATAGGCGTCGTAGAAGCTGGAATTGCCGTAGTACCTGCTGAACGCGAAGATCACCAGCGTGGCCAGCAGATCGGCGATCAACGTGTCGAGCCACAGGTGGCCGGTGGCGGGACCCCACATCAGCCAGGCCGCGGCGACCGCGAAGGCGATCACGTAGGCGACGGTGACGCGGACGAACGAACCGGTGCGGCTGACGGCGGTGTCGGTGCTCACGGGCGTGTCCACTCGGTCACAGCTGTTCTTCGATGGACCCGGCGAGTTTCTCCGGCTTGGTGGTCGGGGCATACCGCGCGACGACCAACCCGTCCCGGCCGATCAGGAACTTGGTGAAGTTCCATTTGATGCGCCCGCCGAGGACGCCGGACTTCTGGTCCCGCAGCCATGCGAACAGCGGGTGGGCGTCGGGACCGTTCACGTCGACCTTCGCGAACATCGGGAACGTCACGTCGTAGGTCAGCGAGCAGAAGTTCTTGATCTCGTCCTCATCACCGGGCTCCTGGTGCCCGAACTGATCGCAGGGAAAGCCGAGGACGCGCAGCCCCTTGTCGGCGTAGTCGCGGTGCAAGGCCTCCAGGCCGCGGTACTGCGGGGTGAATCCGCACTGCGAGGCGGTGTTCACGATGAGCAGGGGACTGCCCTGGAATTCCGAGAGTTCGACGGGGTTGCCGTCGATACCGGTGGCGGTGAAGTCGTACGCAGAGGTCATGACACTACGCTACGTGCCGATCAAGCACTTGCTCGGGAGAACCGTCCAAGGACTTCGGGTCACTCCCCGAAACGTTCCGTCCGGATGCGGGTCCGGTCGTGGCCGGCGTCGACCATCCACCGGGCGCAGTTCTCGACGAAGCGGTTCGGCCCGCAGATGAACACCGTCGGCGACGTCGCGGGATCGAGCGTGAGTCCGGCCAGTTCGTCCGCGGTGAGGCGCCCCGGGGGTCGCGTCGCGTCCTCGGGCCCGACGCGGGTGTGGATGAGGTGAACGTCCATGCGCCGGTGGTCGATCAGCTGCCGGAACTCGTCCCGGTAGTAGACGCGGTCGGGACTGCGGACCGAGTAGACGAGTGAGAACGGCGTCTGCGGCGCCTCGACCTCGCGACTGCGGATCATCGACATGAGCGGCGCGATCCCGGAGCCACCGCCGATCAGCTGGACGGGGCGGTCGTCGCCGGACGGCCACGTGAACCAGAATCCGTGCGGATCGCTGATCTCCAGCGGGTCACCGGGCTCGACGACGTCGACCAGGTACGGCGACACCTCGCCGTCATGGAGTCGTTCGACGGTGACCTCGACCGAGCGGGTCTCGCGGACGTCGGACAGCGAGTAGGCCCGCGCGGTGGAGTAGCCGTCTTCGGCGGTCAGGCGGATGTCGACGTGTTGGCCGGGCAGCGCATGGATGGCCTCCGGAAGGGCGAGGCGCAGCGTCCGCGCGGTCGGGGTGATGTCGACAACCGAGGTGACCGTCGTGAGATGCCAGGTCGTCACGAGTAGCGCTGCTCGCGCCAGGGGTCGCCGTACATGTGGTACCCGCGCTCCTCCCAGAAACCGGGTGCGTCCTCGGCCATGAACCGAAGCCGCCGAACCCATTTGGCACTTTTCCAGAAGTACAGGTGCGGTACCAGGAGTCGTGCCGGACCGCCGTGCTCGGCAGCGAGCGGTTCACCGTCGTAGGTGTCGGCGATCCAGCCGCGCCCGCCCACGAGATCGGCAAGCGGCACATTGGCGGTGTAACCGCCGTGGCAGTGCGCCATCACATACGGTGCCGGCTCCCACGGCAGCGCCTGCAGCAGCGTGTCGAACGAGACCCCGCGCCACCGCGTGTCGAACTTCGACCACCTTGTGACGCAATGGATATCGGTGGTGATGTCGTCGTGCTGCAGATCTTGGAACTGCTCCCACGTGAATGTTGCCGCCCGATGGTCTGCCGACTGCACGGCCAGCATCCAACCCTCCGGGGCGACGGAGGGTGTCGGCTCGGAGGACAGGACCGGGAAATCGAGTGTCGTGTACTGCCCTGGTGGGAGACGCCGCGCATCGCGGTCGCGGCGTCCCACGAACCCTCGGTTGACGATGGCCATGGTCGCGCAGTCTACGCGGCTGCATTCCATTCGGCCCGCTCGCTTCGCTCCCGGCGCCGGCCATCGATTCGGCCCGCTCGCTTCGCTCCCGGCGCCGTCGCCCCTTCGGCCCGCTCGCTTCGCTCCCGGCGCCGTCAGGAGAAGTCGAACAGCGGCGGCACCGCGACGACCACCGCGGCCGCCCAGAGCCCGAACACCGGCAGGTAGTCCGTCTGCCACCGCTCCGTGGCGTCGAACCCGTGGCGGCGACGCACGAAACCGAAGAGCAGATACGCAGCCCACGACAGGTTCACCAGCAGAACGAGGTTGAGGCCCAGGGCCACGGTCTTGTTGGCGGTGAACCCGAACTCCGCGATACGCGAGGCCATGATCGTCAGCATGACCGCGTCGACCGCGAGCGCGGTCACCACCAGTACCAGCTGCAGACGGTCGAAGAGCTCCGGGCGCAGATGCGGATCGCGCGCCGAGATCGCGTACAGCAGCAGGCCGAGAACGAGGACGAGGATCAGGTCGACGAGGATCAGCAACTCGCGGTCGACGTCCACGACGTCGCCGCTGGTCACCATCGCGACCAGCAACACGACGAGCATGACCGCGGTGATCGGCGTGAACACCTTGGTCAACACCGGTGCGATGTTCTCGACCACGCTCTGCTTCGCTTCGACCAGCCAGGCGGCGAGCAGCACGATCCCGGTCGCGGCGATCGGCGCCAGCCACTGGGAGATCACGGCGTCGACGTCGATGTCGAGGGCACCGAAGGCGCCGGCGGTCAGTCCCGTGAGCACAGCCGCGCCCAGGCCGAGAAGCGTTGCATACACCACCCATTCGCCGGTGAAGCGGATGAAGTCCATGCGCCGGGGACCCGATCTCCATCGGCCGCCGACGTACGTCACGCCCACCAGGAACCACAGGACGATCGGCGCGTGGATCGCGACGATGACCTGCGTCGGCCCCTCGTCGACGAAGGGATAGATGTTGACGGCCACGCCGGTCACGACGAATGCGGCGGCCACCGCGAGCGCGGTTCGTGTCGAGACCCGGCGTTTCCAGCCGAAATACACTGCCAGGAACGGCAACACGAGCAGAGTCGCATTGCGGACGAGAACCCATTCGGGCATCACCTCGAGCGCGATGCGGACCGTGGCGGCCGCCGCGACGACGAGACCGATCACGACGCCGAGCTCGTGACGTCTTCGGCCCAGGTCCCCGGCCGGTTCCGCGGTCAGGACCAGCTGTTTCCACAACCTGTCGGAATGCTCGCGGGCGAACTCGCGCGAGAGCGCATCGACTCGTCCCATTCGCTTGACGGCGACCAGGAACGCTTCGTCGTCGTCGAGACCGCCGGCGGCGAGGTCGGCGATCTGACCGCGCAGGTGGTCTTCCATCTCATCGGCATCGGTGGTGGCAATGGCCTGATGGCGCAGGACATATCCGCGCCACCGGTCGATCTGGCTCTCGAGTTCGGTGTCCGCGCTCACGCCAGGCCCTCCGCGGTGGGCGGCAGGGCGACCGTCCGCCACACCTGATCGAGCGCGTCGGCCACGACTTCCCATTGGGACCTGCGCTCGGCGAGGGCGGCCAGCCCCGACGGCGTGATCGTGTAGTGCTTACGCCGTCTGCCGGTGTCGGCCTTGCCCCAGGTCGCCTCGACATGGCCGGCACGCTCGAGCCGGTGGAGCAACGGGTAGAGCATGCCGTCGGTCCATTCCATCCGGCCACCGGACATCTCCCGGACGCGCTTCAGGATCGCGTACCCGTAGGACTCACCCTCGGCGAGAATGCCGAGCACCAGCGGCGTCGCGGATGCGGCCACCAGGTCTTTCTCGATATACATAGAACCCCTATACCTAGAACTACAAGGAGCATAGCAGCTCTAGGTATGAGGCCGACTCGATCGAGGCCTTCCGGGTATCTCTGCGACAGCTATTTCTTGGACAGCGACGACTCCTTGTGCGCCGCCTTCGAACCCGTCTTCGACGACTTCACGATCCAGTACGGCTCGTCCTCGCTGGCCTTGAACTTCTGGCCCTCGAAGGTGAACTCTTTGGTCCGCTTCTCCTCGGCCGTGCCCTCGGTCTCGCCCTGAGACGTGTTCCAGCGCACGGTGTCGTTCTTCTTGATCGCCATGGCGACAGAGTGCCCCGCCGGCGACGACGGTCAAACCTCCGCCGCCCGCTCGACCGGGCTGGGCGACCGGCGCGAACGGCACCTGTCGGATCGCTTGCTGTGGAACGATCATCAGGTCGTGACGAGCCGGAGGTACGCATGGGCGTGGAACGTCCCGAGAACCATCAGGGAACCGATCCGGTTATCGATGTCCGGGGGCTGCGCAAGAACTTCGGCAAGTTCGAGGCGCTACGGGGGCTCGACCTCCAAGTCGCCCGCGGCGAGGTCCACGGTTTCCTCGGTCCCAACGGCGCAGGCAAGTCGACGACGATCCGCATCCTGCTGGGTTTGTTGCGAGCGGACGGGGGAGAGGTCCGACTGCTGGACGGCGACCCCTGGCGTGATGTCGTGGAGCTACATCGGCGACTGGCATACGTACCCGGCGACGTCGCGCTGTGGCCGACGATGACCGGCGGCGAGATGATCGATCTGCTCGGCTCGATGCGAGGCGGTCTCGACGAGCAGCGTCGTGCCGATCTCGTGGCGAGGTTCGAACTCGACACGACCAAGCGCGGGCGGCAGTACTCCAAGGGCAACAGGCAGAAGGTCGCGATCGTGGCCGCGTTGGCGTCCGATGTCGAGTTGCTCATCCTCGACGAGCCGACGTCCGGGCTGGACCCGTTGATGGAGAACGTATTCCAGGAAGTCGTGCGCGAGGCCACCGACCGGGGTACCACCGTGCTGTTGTCGAGTCACATCCTTGCCGAGGCCGAAACCCTCGCCGACCGGCTCTCCATCATCCGCGACGGGGCCGTCGTGGCGACCGGCACGCTGGCCGAGCTTCGCGGACACACCCGCACTTCGGTTCGTGCGGAACTGGATTCGCTTCCGGATCCGAATCTCCTGGCGCAGCTGCACGACGTCGACGTGCGCGACACCGGTTCCGGAGGGTATCGCCTGAGCGCGACCGTGGACTCGGATCGGATCGGATCGGTCATGGCGGTGCTGCCATCCTGCGGCCTGCGTGCCCTGACGGTCGAACCACCGTCGCTGGAGAGTCTGTTCCTGTCGCTGTACGAGCCGGGCGATCTTCCCCGAGGCGAACGGTGAGGCGATGACGGCGTCGACGATCGGCACCGCCCCGCTGTTGCGGGCCTCCCTGCACCACGAGGGTCGCAGCTTCCTGCCGTGGATCGTGCTGCCGACCGCTCTCGCCGTGTCCTCGGTCATCGCGTATCCGTTGTTGTTTCCCGACGCCGCGGAACGCTCCGCGTTCGCCGCGACCATCGGCTCGAATCCCGCGCTGGGCCTCATCTTCGGGCCCGCCTACGACCTGTCCACCGTCGACGGTTTCGTCGCGTGGCGCAGCCTTGCGCTCGGCGGATTCGTCGCGGCCCTCGCAGCGATCTTCATCGTGGTCAAAGCCGCGCGCGTACAGGAGGACTCCGGCCAGGCGGAACTCCTCGCCGCAGGTGTGCTCGGGCGCGCCGCGCGGCTGTCGACCGCGCTGATCATGGCCGGCTTGTGCTCCATCGCCATCGGAGTCGTCGCGGGTCTCGCGACGTCGCTGTGCGGCGGGGACTGGGAATCGTCGTTTCTGCTGGGATTCGGTTTCACGGTCACCGGCTGGATGTTCGGCGCCGTCGCGGCGGTGAGTGCCCAGGTGGGCTCGGACGCGCGGGCCGCCACCACGATCGCGGTGTCGCTTCTCGGCGTGCTGTTCGTGCTGAGGGGCTTCCTCTTCTCGGTGAACGCACCGGCGTGGACCACGTGGATCAATCCGCTGGGATGGGTTCAGGAGACCCGACCGGCAACCGGAGATCACTGGTGGCCTCTGCTGCTCGGGGTGATCTTCGTGGTCGTCGTGGGAGCGGCGGCTTTCGTGTTGCAGAGCGCGCGGGACTTCGGTCAGGGACTCGTTCCGGCGCGACCTGGTCCGTCACGGGGCCGCGTCGGCTCGCCACTGTCTCTTGCGTTCCGCCTCAACCGCGCGCCGATCGTGTCGTGGGCACTCGCCTTCGTCGGACTCGGCGTCGTCTTCGGCTACTTCACCAGGTCGGTTCGCGGTCTCCTGACCGCTAATCCGGCGATGGCCCAGATCTTCGCTTCCGGCGCCGCGTCGCCCGCGGACCTGGTGTCGGCATTCGTCACGACGATTCTCGGTCTGGTGGGGATCATCGCGTCCGTCGCCGGCGTACAGATCGTCAACCGAATCCGTACCGAGGAGCTCGACGACCGCGCGGAGGCGGTACTCGCCACCTCCGTCAGCCGGTCGAGCTACTTCGGCGCCACCACCGGGGTCGCACTCGTCGTCCCCGCCGTTCTCGTCACCGTCGCCGGCTCGGTCATCGGGATCTTCGCCTCGACAACGGATCTCGACATCGGTTTCGGCGACGTCTTCGTCCAGTCGATTGCCACGATCCCGGCCGTCTGGGCCGTCGTCGGCATCGCGGTCGCCGTCATCGGCGCCCGACCACACATGCGGCCCGCGATCTGGCTGGGCGTCCTGGTGTCGTTCGTGCTGACGATCCTGGGCCCGAGCTTCAAGCTCCCGGAGTGGGCGCTGGGAGTCAGTCCGTTCCACCACGTGCCGGATGTCTCTGCCGCGCAACCCGACTGGTGGGGGCTGTGTGGGGTGGGAGTGGTCGTGGTGTTGCTGGTCGTACTCGGGTTCGCCGGGTTCCGGCGGCGGGACGTGCCATAGACGCACCCTGGGGTGCGAGCCCAACCACTGACCCCTGAGGTGCGAGCCCTACTTCTGATCCCTGAAGTGCGAGCCCGACTACTGATCCCTGCGGAGCGAACCCAACCAATGATCCCTGCGGAGCGAACCCAACCAATGATCCCTGCGGAGCGAACCCAACCAATGATCCCTGAGGTGCGAGCGAAGCGAGCCACGAAGGGCCTCGCAACGTGTCTCGCCAGCCCCTTCGTGGCTCGTCGCTTTCGCTCCTCACACCTCAGGGAGCAGAAGGATGTCCACACCTCAGGAGCAGGAGAGTGTCCACACCTCAGGAGCAGGAGAGTGTCCACACCTCAGGGAGCAGGCGGGTGTCCGCACCTCAGGGAGCAGGAAATCAGCCCAGGGCTGCCGCGAGGCGGCGCCACTGCTCGCGCGGGAAGCCTCGGTGGTCGGCCTGCAGAACCTGCACGCACACATGGTCCGCGCCGGCCGCACGGTGCTCGTCGATCCGCTTGCGGATCGCGGCCTCGTCGCCCCAGACGATCAGAGCGTCGAAGAGTCGGTCGCTCGCCGAGGTCAGGTCCTCCTCGGAGAACCCGAGACGCCGAAGATTGTTGGCGTAGTTCGGCATCGCGAGGTAGCCCTTGAGCCACTTCGTGCCGATCGCGCGTGCCTCGTCGCGGTCGGCGGCGAAGATCGCCGTCTGCTCCGGGGCGAGCAGCGGCCTGTCGCCGAGAGTGTCGCGGGCGATCGAGGTGTGGTCCGGGGTCACCAGGTAGGGGTGGGCTCCGGCAGTCCGGTCGGCCGAGAGCTGGAGCATCTTCGGTCCGAGCGCGGCCAGCACCCGGGCATCGGCCGGCACCGGCTGCGGCGCGTCGTCCAGGCCGTCGAGGAACGCCTTGGTGGTCGCGAGCGGCTTCTTGTAGCGTCCGGCTTCCTGCGCGTCGATCAGCGGTGCGTGGCTGATGCCGAGGCCGAGAAGGAACCGCGGGCCGAACTGCTCGCTGAGGCGCGCGTGGGCCGCCGCGACGTCATGCGGCTCATGCATCCACATGTTGAGGATTCCGGTGGCGATCACGGTGTTGCGGGTCGCACCGAGCAGGTTCTCGACCGCATCGAGGACCGGACCGCCCACGTCGGGGATCCACAGGGCTGTGTAACCCAATTCGTCGAGCTCGGCCGCGGCTTCGGCGGCCTCCCCGGTGTCTCCGTACCGTAGCGGTGAACTCCAGATTCCTACGCCGTCGAATTTCATGCCCTCGACACTACCGATCGAGTGATCGGGTTGTGGCGACGGTCGAATCCGGCTCAGCTGTTCGCCGGTCGACCCGCCGCCGCCTCCAGCCGCGCGTCCATCGCGGCGGTCATCCGCTTGAACAGGTTGATCGCGACGACCCCCGCGACGATGAGGACGACTCCCGCGACGGTGCCGAGTGAGTCGGTGACCAACCCGGAGATGCCGATCGCGAGAACGTAGATCGGCACCCAGCCGAACAAATGCAGGATGCTCTCCGGCTTCTCGTCGGTGGCCCATCCCTCCCGAATCGCAGCACGGTAGGTCGCGTAGTCGGGATAGAACTCGGTGAACGCGATCGCGAAGATCGTGCCACCGATCTGGATGATCCACCCGGTCCAGAAGTTGTTCGGGTCGTCGAGCACCAGATCGCCGAACGCGCCCGAGATCGCGGCGACACCGAACCCGGCCACCCATGCCCAGGTGATGACGTAGTTGATGTGGATGAACAGCGGGCTGTCCCAGAATTCCTTCTCGGTGGTCTCCCGCGCGTACTGGAGGGTGAACGGCTGACGCACGAGGATCGACCCGAGCGCGAACGAGACCAGAGCGATGTTGGTCATCTCCCCGCCCCAGCGCTCCAGCCAGTCGATGACGCCGTCGGAGGCGAACAACGCGATGATCGCCATCGTGCCGAAGTAGGTGACGTCGAAGACTTCGAGGAGCTTCACACTCGTGCCACGCTTGTGACCGCCGATCACCAGCAGGAGCGACAGCGCGAACGCCGACGCCGCGGCCTCCTCGAACCGGCCGGGCCCCGCGAGCAGCGCCATGAGGATCCACGGGGACATACCCGCGAACGGCGAGTTGAGGAACAGCGTCAATGCGTGCCGGGCGCCCGACGTCGGCGGTGGATCGGTCCGCGTCGAGTCGGCCACCGGCGGAGTCGGATCATCGCTCATTGCTGAATTGTGAGGCGCGACGAGGCAATCCGCAGCGCACTACGGCAATCCGCCTCACATTTGTGTGGGGCCGGGCCCGCAGGTCCCGCCCGGACATCCGCACTCATGGCGTCCCCGACGACGGCCACCCGTCTCAACGTCATCGACATGGCGGGCGGTAAACGAGAACTCCGCGATTCGGGTAATTCAGGCGGCGACCGGGGCAAATTCCCCGATGGACACGTTCTTTCACCGCGCAGCGCATAAATTCCGTGGTGGTGTGGGGGAGGATGATCCCGGAGGCGGGAGGGGTGACTCGATGGCACGATCCGCAGGTGACGACCACGGGTCCGCGGGGATGCCCGCCGGAGTCGTTCCCGGCGCTGGGGAAACACCCGGCGACGCCGCCGTTGCCGAACGTCATCGCCTCCTACTCGAACTGAGCCCCGACGCCATCGTCGTGCACCAGGACGGCTTGATCGTCTATGTCAACTCTGCTGCACTCGCTTTCTCGCACGTCGACAACCGCGAGGCGATGCTCGGCCGTCCGATCGCCGAGTTCGTCCATCCAGAAGAGTTGCCCCGGATGGTCGAGCGGATCGCGGCCATGAGCGATGCGCCAGGTGCCGCGACGAAACCCGAAGAAGTCGTGATGGTGGACGCCCACGGTGTCTCGCGACCGATGGAGGTCATCTCGGTTCGCACCGTATGGCACGACTCCCCGGCCTACCAGGTCATCCTGCGCGACGTCTCCGCGCACAAGGCGGTCGAGTCGGCTCTCCGCCGGCACGCGATACTCCTCGAGCATGTCAGCAACGCGGTGGTTGCCGTCGACGACCAGTTGACCGTCCTGTCGTGGAACCCTGCCGCAGAGCGGATGTACGGCCGCCGCGCCTCCGAGGCGATCGGACGGAATCTCGACGACGTGGTCGGCGTCCACGTCGATCTGCAGACGGCGGTCTCGCTCGGCAGAGCGGTGGATCAGCACCACCGCCGTCACGACAACGGACGATCGTTTCCGACCCGGACGTCGGTGACGACCATGGACGACGGCTTTCTCGTCGTCGTCGAACCGACGCACCGTTCTTTCGTCGAGCGTCTCGGCGTCGTTCTCGATGCACTCCATCAGGCGGTGATCGTCGTGCGCGAGGACGGCGACATCGAACTCGCGAACCCGGCCGCGGCGACGCTGCTGGGCCAGGAGGCGGTCCCGGGATCGGGGATAGACGAGCTGAAACTGGAGTTCGCCGAGGGCGAGTCCCCGATCACGCAGTGTCTGCGCACCCGCGAGCCGGTCACCAACACGACCGCGAAGGTCACGACATCCGTCGGGGCACGCTGGTTGTCGTGCAGCTGCCGACCGATCCCCGACGACGGCACCGACGTGGTCGTCCTCGTGTCGTTCGTCGATGTCACCGACGACTTCCGGGAACGAACCGACCTCGCGTGGGGCCCTGTCCGCGACCCGTTGACGGGCTTGTACAACCGCTCCGGGATCATCCGTGAGCTCGAATCGCACATGGCCGGACTCGAAGCGGAAGACGAGGACGACTCGTGCTGTGTCGCGATTTTCTACATCGATCTCGACAACTTCAAACTGGTCAACGACTCACTCGGCCATGCCGTGGGCGACGAGGTGTTGCACACCGTCGCGCAGCGGCTGGCGCTGATCACACCCGACTGCGCGGCGGTAGGACGTCTGGGTGGCGACGAGTTCGTGCTCGTATCCACCCTCGGAACAGCGTGCTCCGCCGACGAGATCGAGGCGCAGATCGACAAGATCCGCGGAACGGTGGACGAACCCGTCACGGTGACTTCCCGGTCCGAACCGCTCACTGTCCGGGCGAGTATCGGCGTTGCGACCGTCAACGCCGGGGACGAGTTCACCGCCGCCGACCTCCTGCGCGACGCCGACATCGCGCTGCACCGGGCGCGCAAGGCTTCGCGAGCCAGCTACGTCCGGTTCCAGACCCAGCACCGGGAAGAACTGCAGCGCCAGCAGCGTATCGAAGAGGAACTGCGACGCGTTCTCGACGCCGACACCGACCAGCTCGAGGTCCACTATCAGCCGATCGTGTCGACCGGTGACGGCGCCCTCGTCGGACTCGAAGGTCTTCTGCGCTGGCACCACCCGGAGCTGGGCTCCATCTCACCGACCGAGTTCATCCCGCTCGCAGAAGGATCCAACCTCATCGACCGGGTGGGGAACTACGTCTTGGAGACCGCGGCCGCCGAGGTGGCGGCCGTCCCCGAACTGCGCCGGGTGATGTTGTGCATCAACGTCTCCCGGCGCGAACTCACCAACGGGCAGTTCCCGGACCGGCTCCGGGACACGATCACCCGGTCCGGCCTGGACCCCGCCGCGTTCTGTCTGGAGATCACCGAGAGTGCACTCGACCCGCTCGACGGGGACCTGCTCACTCTCTTGCGGGACGTACGCGAGCTCGGAACACAGGTGTCGCTCGACGATTTCGGCACCGGTGCGTCGTCGCTGAGCGAGTTCTACCGCCTACCGGTCAGCGTGCTGAAAACCGCGAAGTCCTTCGTCGACGCCCTCGAGGAACATCCGAGCGCGAAGTCGATCCTCGCCGGCATCGTGACGATGGCGCACGCCGCCGGGATGCGGGTCGTCGCCGAGGGAGTGGAAACGGAGTCGCAGGCCGCGATCGTCGCCGAGGTCGGGTGCGACCTGGCCCAGGGATACCATTTCGGCCGCCCGGCTCCGCTGGCGGAGGTCATCGCGTCCGGACTCCGGATCCGTCCGAATCCCGGTGTCTGGGAGAACGCCTGACCTTCCCGGCGCGTGTGTCGACCGCCCCCACGCTCCGACACGAGACCACCGGCGCGCGCCTGCGATCCGAGCTCGTCGTTGTCCGATAGCGTCAGTCGTGGCGACTCACGCGAGTAGATTGAGCGCCAACGTCGATTACCCGGCGTCCATGCAACCGGACAGCGAGGTCACGGACATGACACACATTCTGCGGTGGGCTTCTCCGACGGTCAGGACGACGCCATGACCGACCAGCAGCGCGAAGTCGCCGAACAACACACTGCCAAGGTCATCGGCGTCACGGTCGCCGCCGCGGTCGGCGGATTCCTGTTCGGTTTCGACAGTTCGGTCGTCAACGGCGCGGTCGACTCGATCGAAGCGGATTTCGGACTGGGCAAGCTGATGACCGGCTTCACCGTCGCGATCGCACTGCTCGGTTGCGCGCTCGGCGCCTGGTTCGCCGGCCGGTTGGCCGACGTCTGGGGTCGCAAGCGCGTGATGCTGCTCGGCTCCGCACTTTTCATCATCTCGGCGATCGGGACCGGTTTCACCCAGACGATTCCCGACCTGCTGCTGTGGCGTGTCCTCGGCGGCATCGGCATCGGTATCGCTTCGGTCATCGCGCCGGCCTACATCTCCGAGATCGCACCGGCCCGATATCGCGGGGCCCTCGCCTCCATGCAGCAGTTGGCGATCACACTGGGAATCTTCGCGGCGTTGCTCTCCGACGCGCTGCTAGCAGACAGTGCCGGGAGCGCGTCGAGCGACTTCTGGTGGGGTCTGGAGGCGTGGCGGTGGATGTTCCTCGTCGGCGTCGTGCCTGCGGTCGTCTACGGTGTGCTGGCGCTCCTGATCCCGGAGTCGCCGCGATACCTGGTGGGCCGCAACCGCGATGCCGAGGCGGCACGGATCCTGCAGGAGGTGACCGGCGAGGAGAATCCGCTCGAGCGGGTCAGAGAGATCAAGCTGACGGTCAAGCGTGAGGCGAAGTCGTCGATCAAGGACATCACGGGGCCGTCGTTCGGACTTCACCCGCTCGTCTGGGTGGGCATCTGGCTGGCGATCTTCCAGCAGTTCGTCGGTATCAACGCGATCTTCTACTACTCGACCACCCTGTGGCAGTCCGTCGGCTTCTCCGAGGCCGACTCGTTCAAGACGTCGGTCATCACCGCCGTCATCAACGTCGTGATGACCTTCGTGGCGATCTTGTTCGTCGACCGCCTCGGACGCCGCAGGCTCCTGCTCGGCGGGTCGGTGGGCATGTTCATCGGTCTGCTCATGGCGTGTATCGCGTTCACCCAGCAGATCGGTGAGGGCGAGAACATCACGCTGCCCGACCCCTGGGGTGTGGTCGCACTGATCGGCGCCAACCTCTTCGTGGTCGCCTTCGCGGCGACCTGGGGCCCGGTGATGTGGGTGATGCTGGGGGAGATGTTCCCGAACCGGATCCGCGGCGTCGCCCTGGGCGTCTGCACGGCGGTCAACTGGGTCGCGAACTTCACCATCTCGATGCTGTTCCCGCCGATGACCGAAGCAGTGGGCTTGGGGATCATCTACGGGTTCTTCGCCTTCTGCGCCGCGGCATCGTTCTTCTACGTCTTCCGGAAGGTCGAGGAGACCAAGGGTATGGAGCTCGAGCAGATGGATTCGGTCGCAGACGCGCGACTCTCACAGTTCACCGCGGTCCGCGCGGCGAAGGACAAGGGCTGAATGTTCGATCTCCGCGAACTCTCGCGCCGCGTTGTCGCCGCCCCCATGGCCGGTGGTCCGACCACCCCGGAGCTGGTGGTGGCGGCGGCGTCGGCCGGCGGTGTCGGCCAGCTCGCCGCCGGCTACCTGAGCCCCGACAGGGTGCGCGCCGACATCACGGCCGTGCGGGCGGCGGGCACCGAGGTCTTCGGCGTCAACATCTTCGTTCCGGAATCGGAGCCGGTGGACCCCGACGCCCTCGCCCGCTACCGTGCCGAACTGGTGCCGTATGCGCGAAGTCTGGGTGTGACCCTTCCCGACGTCGACGACCTGGGCGACGACGACCATTTCGACGCCAAGATCCGGCTGATGTGCGACGAGCGGATCTCGCTTGTCTCCTTCGCTTTCGGGTGTCCCCGGCCTGAGGTCTTCGCCGAGCTACACCGGCATGGGTGCAACGTCGGGGTCACGGTGACCACGGCCGCGGATGCCGAGATCGCCGGGCAGGCCGGGGCCGACTGGCTCATTGTGCAGGGTCCGGACGCCGGCGGTCATCGATCGGTCTTCGACCGTCGGACCAGCCCTCCCACACTGCCTCTGCCTGACTTGATCGGCGAGGTGGCCGATCGGGTGAAACTGCCGATCGTCGCCGCGGGCGGGATCTCGACGGCGGCCCGGGCCGACGAGATCCGATCCCTGGGACCCGTTGCGGTACAGGTCGGTACCGTTCTGCTGAGAACCAGCGAGGCCGGTACCAAGCCCGCCCATGCGGCCGCACTCGCCGACCCGGAACGAACCGAGTCCGTGGTCACGTGGGCGTTCAGCGGCCGACCTGCCCGCGCACTACGAAACCTGTTCACCGACAGATTCTCCGACGTCGCGGTGGCCGAATACCCGGCCGTCAACACGTTGACCGGCGGCATCCGGCGCGCCGCCGCCAACGATCCCGACGGCATCAACCTCTGGGCCGGGAGCGGGTTCCGCGACGCCGTCGAGGAGTCGGCCGTCGATACGATCACCCGGCTCGGCTGATCACGCTCCGAACGAGTTCAGGAACCGTGCGGGTCGCGCTCGTTCAGCGTCGCGACGACCTCGGCATAGTCGCCGCGCGCTTCGCCCCACCGCAGGAACTTCACCCGCTCGACGAGCAGTTCGGTGGCGGTGGGCTGTGAGCCGATGAGGTCGACCACCTCGTCGACGAATTCGTCGAGCGGCATGGCGATGTCGCTGTCACGCTGCCCGGGCAACAGATCGGTGCGTACCGCCGGCGGTACGAGTTCGACGACGTCCACCGATGTGCCGGCGAATTGGAGGCGCAACGACTCGCTCAGCATGTGGATGGCGGCCTTGGTGGCGTTGTAGGTCGGTGTCACCCGAAGCGGGGCGAACGCCAGGCCGGAGGACACGGTCATGATCGTGGCGGCCGGCCGCGCCTGCAGGTGTTCGATGAACGCGGCGATCAGACGGATCGGGCCCAGCAGGTTGGTGGTGACGGTCGCTTCGGCGGTGTCGAGGAAGCCCGCCGGCGACGACCAGTCCTCGATGCGCATGATCCCGGCCATCGCGACGAGCACGTCGAGATCAGGGTGCTCGGCGATGACCTGTCGTGCGGCCACATCGACACTGTCCGGGTCGGCGATGTCGATCTCCATCGTGTGCAGCCCGGGGTGCTCGGCACGGATTCGGTCCAGGAGTTCGGTGCGCCGCCCACCGACGATGACGGTGTTGCCCTCGTCGTGCAGCCGGGTGGCAAGGGCCAGACCGATTCCGCTGGTCGCGCCGGGGATGAAAATGGTGTTTCCGGTGAGGTTCATGCCCTCGAGTCTCCGATCCGGCAGGGACACGATCCAGAGCTCGCTCATCGGGGGATCGCCGATCCCTGGCAACGTGGTACCGGCGCCGTGATACTGACGAGATGGATCGCGATGCGCTGGCCGGGTTCCTCGTGAGCCGACGCAACAGTCTGCAACCGTCGGATGTGGGTATCCCGGCTGGCGCCCGGCGACGCACGACGGGTCTGCGTCGTGAGGAGGTCGCACAGCTGGCGACCATGTCCACCGACTACTACACCCGACTCGAGCAGCGCCGCGGCCCACAACCGAGCACGCAGATGCTGTCGGCGCTCGCTCGCGCCCTACGCCTCACCGCCGATGAGCGGGACTACCTGTTCCGGGTCGCCGGGCACAGCGCACCGGACCGGGTGGCTGCGTCGGACCACATCGCACCCGGACTTCTGCGCGTCCTGGACCGACTGACCGGCACGCCCGCCCTCATCCTCTCGGCGCTGGGGGAGACGTTGATCCAGAACGATTGCGCGAGAGCGTTGTTCGGCGACACCGACCACCTCACCGGAATGGAACGCAGCGCCATCTACCGGTGGTTCGTGCACCCCGACGACGAGCGCGCCCGCTATCCGGCCGACGACCACGAACGGCAGAGCCGGGCACAGGTCGCCTCACTGCGGGCTGCCTACGGTGTGATGGGTGCGGATTCGCGAGCCGGAGCGATGGTGGCAGAGCTCCGGCGCCGCAGCAGCGAGTTCACCGCACTCTGGGACACCCACATGGTGAGTCGACGCTTCGAGGACCACAAGATCCTGCTCCATCCCGAGGTCGGCGTGATCGAGGTGGATTGCCAGGCGTTGTTCACCGAGGACGAGACCCAGGTCCTGCTCGTGCTGACGGCGGCACCGAGGACCGACGCGGCCGGAAAGATCGAGTTGCTCAACGTTCTCGGCACTCAGCAACTCCGGCTCGACCCGCGCTGACGGTCCGGCCCGTGACGCGCGCCGACGGCCGCTGCGACAGCGCACATCGCGGTGGGACTACGGCGAACCGGTCGGACGCGTGTTGATCCGCCGGCCGATCGCGGACACCTGCCGAAGCTGCGCACGCGTCAGCCGATCGATGACGAGTTCGCGCACATTGGCCACATACCCGGGCGCGGTGCCGACCACCTTCTCCCAACCCGACTCGGTGAGAACGGCATTGGTGAACCGCCCGTTCTCCGGGCAGGGGTGGCGCACAACCCACCCACGCTTCTCGAGTCTGGAGACCACATGCGACAGCCGCGACAGCGAACCGTAGGACAGTTCGGCGAGCTGGCTCATCCGCAAGGTGTGGTCCGGCGCCTCGGACAGAGCAGCCATCACCTCGTACTCGAAGTGTGTGATCTGGGCGTCGCGGAGGAGCTGGGCGTCGAGCGCGTGGGGGAGGTGGGCCAGCGCGGTTGCCACCTGGATCCAGGCGTCCATTTCCTCGTCGTCGAGCCAATTCGGCTCGGGGGCAGTCGACATCTGCGCAGTGTATATGAAGTGAACACATCCGTGATCAGGTTGACGCGTCAAGTGTCATAGCCTAGCCTTCACTTGATTCATCAAGTCAGAACACACTCTCAGTGAGGCGGCTCAGTCATGACCAACCCCATCGTCCGCAGCGCGGGCATCCTCCTCGGACGCGTCGCTCTCGGCGTCATCTTCCTGGCCCACGGCCTGCAGAAGTTCCAGCAGAACGGCTGGACGGGACCGCAGACGGGATTCGACATGATGGGCGTCCCGGCCGCATCGTTCTCGGCGTTCGTCGTCACCTGGCTCGAGATCCTCGGTGGCATCGCGCTGATCATCGGACTGCTGACCCCGATCATCGCCGCGCTGCTGACCCTGAACATGATCGGCGCACTGTTCATCGCACACGTGGACAACGGCATCTGGGTCTCCGACGGCGGCTACGAGTTGGTCCTCGCCCTCGGGGCCGGCGCACTGATCCTGGCAGTCATCGGCGCCGGGCGTTTCAGCGTCGACGCCGCACTGGGCTCGAAGGTCAGCTGGCTGGCCGCCGACGACTCCCGGTCGCGCGAACTCGCGGGATCCACGCGCTGACGGCCCGCTCGCTCCGCTGACGACGCAGCGCCCCGGCCCCGTTCGGCCGGGGCGCTGCGTCGTTGACATACAGTCCCCGTCAGGGTGCCGAGCGGAATGAGAGACATGACCTGGCTGATGCTGATCGCGGCGATCGCCTCCGAGGTGGCGGCGACGTTGTCGCTCAAGGGTGCACAAACAGAACCGGCGCTGTACGTCGTGGTCGCCGTCGGGTACATGCTCGCGTTCGCACTCCTCGCCGGAGTCCTCAAGCGCGGCATGGGGATCGGGGTGGCCTACGGGATCTGGTCGGCGTCGGGTGTGGCCCTCACCGCGGTTCTGGCGACCTGGATCTTCGACGAACCCTTCGGGATCGCGATGGGGATGGGCATCGTGTGCATCGTGATCGGGGTGGTCCTGGTCGAGACCGGTCACCGGCCACCCGTCGACGCCGGCACCACGGAGGCCTGACTGTGGGATATCTGTTCATCGTCGCGGCGATCGTCGCCGAGGTCACCGGCACCCTCGCATTGCGCGCCGCCGCCACCGGCCGTCGGCGTTTCTACGCAGTCGTGGTGGCCGGATATCTGACGGCGTTCGTCGCGTTGACATTCGGGCTGAGGGACGGTGTGCCGCTCGGTGTCGCCTACGGCATCTGGGCCGCCGCCGGCGTCGCGGCAACGGCTGTCGCGGCACACTTCCTGTTCCGCGAGCGGCTCACCCGTCGAATGGTCGCCGGTATCGGCGTCATCATCGTCGGAGTGCTCCTCGTCGAGCTGGGTGCGCTGCACTGACCTCCGGCTCGGAGAATTGCCCCGCTGGGGCCCCGACGGTCAGCCGCGTTCGGAATCGGGAGAGCGCACGTCCATCTCGACGTCGGACTCGACGTCGCGTGGATTGTCGAATGAGACGTCGATCTCCTGGAAACCCTTGTTGCGCTGCGCGAGAACCTGCGCCGAGTACGCCGCCTCATCGCCCTTCGTCAGGCTGACGTTGTCGGTGAACGGCGTCAACAGCGACCGTGGGTAGAGGTGATCGACCCGCACCGAATTGGTCTCCAGGCACAACACGATCACGATCGACGCCACGTACAGGAACGCCAGCAGGCCCAGCACGATCGCGAAGACGCCGTTGGTGGAACTCGCGTTCCCGATGACGTGCTGCACGTAGACCGCGCCGAAGGTCTGGATGATCTGCCAGCCGACCGCTGCTGCGAAAGCACCTGGCAGCACGTCCCGCACCGACACATCCCGGGCGGTGCCGATCCGGAACGCGACCGTGAACACCAGCGTGCTCAGCGCCACCGACCCGAGGATCGCGAGCCACCGCCCGACGATCCCGAGCTCGAAGGCGGCCGAGACGCCGTTGACGACGGTCAGGCCGATCACCGCGACGCCGATCGTCGACAGCAACAACAGTCCACGTAGGCGGGCGACGATCGGATCCGGGCGCTCGTTGCGCGGGACCGCCCAGATCGTGTTCATCGCGTTCTGGGCGGCGACGGCCACTCCGAGGCCGCCGTATAGGGAGACCACGACCCCGATGATGATCGCAGTGACACCGCCACTGAGTTTCTCGGGCTCCTCGAGTTGTCCGCCGATGACCGGGATCTGGCTCATCGCCGAGTCCAGAATCCGTTCCTGGAGGTCGGGATTGTCGGCCAGGACGATCCCCAGCACGGTCGCGAAGAGCAGCAACAGCGGGAACAGCGAGATGAAGGCGTAGTAGGCGCACAGTGCCGCCAGGTACGCGCCCTGATCGTCGACGAACTTGTAGATGACGGCGAGTGGGAAACCCGTCGCCGGATGGTCCCGCTGGAACCGGTCGACCCGCTCGGTCAACGACACCCGTTCATTCCTCCTCGACGGATCGTCCGCGCTTCTCGCTCAGTCGAACGAGTCATTCACCGGGAGTTACCACGGTGGTGCCGACTGTAACCCGCACGCGGCCTGATTGTCCGACACGCCATCGGATCGGCGATTCACCGAAATGGATCAGCGCCGGGAATGCCGAGTGCCCGGAACGGGAGCCCTAGACGCCAATAGGCGAGACCGGCCAGACCACGTGGGAAGAAGCGTTCCGTGGTCGTGGTCTCCACGACCCCGCGCGAACCGTCGACGTCCCGGATCTGCTGTTCGCGATAAGCCCTACCGAATCTGTTGTCGCGCAGGCGTACTCGGAGGAAGTCCGGCCGTCGCGCATGTGCGATCTCGCCGCGGTGCCGTGCGTCCCGCTCGAGCCGGTCCCAGACCGTCGTGCGGCTCGCCTGCTCGCTGCTGCGGGTGACGGTTTCGAACATCTCCTCACCGGCCCACTCCGGGTCGGTGGGCAGGGGCTCGGCGGGGGACACATCGGCGGAGGCGTTGGCCCAGGAGGCCGGCCCGTCGCCGCGCGCGGACCGTTCGAGGGTGAGTGCCACCGCCCGCGAGTAGGGGGTCAGCCCGCCGTCCGGACGATCGATGATCGCGTCGACCGCTCGGTCGCGGCACACCGCGTCGCATTCGAGCGATTCGATCAGCGGTCGTGCGATCTTGCCACGAATCGGCGTGACGAACCGGACCCACCGGCTGGCCAGGGCCGGGGTGAGGTACGGCAGGACCACCATGATCCGCGGACGCAGGCCCGCGACCTCCGCATACACCTGCATCATGTCGCCGTATTCCAGGACGTCGGGTCCGCCGATGTCCCAGGTTCTGGACGATGGGACGGTCGCGGTGGCCGCCTCGACGAGATAATGCAGCGCATCGTCGACGGCGATCGGCTGGATCTTGTTGTGCACCCAACGAGGTGTGGTCATCGCCGGTAGACGCTCGGTGAGGTGCCGGATCAGTTCGAACGAGGCCGACCCCGATCCGATCAAGGTGCCTGCCTGCAACGCGACGGTTTCGATCGGCGAGTCGATCAGGATGTCTCCGACCTCAGCACGGGACGCGAGGTGTTCGGAGAGCTCGGTGCCGGACGGGTGCAGGCCGCCCAGATAGACGATCCGGGAGACCCCGTTCTGCTGTGCCGCGGCGACGACGTTCTCCGCGGCACGTCGTTCCTCGGCGGCGAAGTCGGCGTCGGTGCTCATCGAATGCACCAGGTGGTAGACGACGTCGACGCCCGCGAAAGCCTTCACCAGCGAATCGCGATCGGAGAGATCGCCTTCGACCACCTCGGCTCCCGGTTCGGACAACCACGGTGCGCCGGACAGCTTGTCCGGCGTCCGCGCCAGGGCGCGCACGCTGTGCCCGCGCGCCAGCAACCGCGGTGCCAACCGGCCGCCGACATAGCCGGTTGCTCCGGTGACCAGACAGGTTCGCGACTCGTCCACCTGACTCCTCTGCTCTGGGATGTGCTTCCCAGGCTAGGGAGAGTGTTCGCGTCGTGCCGCCCTATCGGCGGGGTCGGTGCCGGATCGTTCTCTGCGGCCACGGTTCGGTAACGACGCGATGCACAGGGCACGTGACCAACCCGAATCAGCCGTCGGCCGGTGAGCCGTCCTCCGCTCCCGCCGGCGAGTTCTCGAACCACAGGCACTCTTCCACGAGCCCGGCGCTCTTCCATCCGTCGGCGGTCCGGACCATCGAATGGTGATAGTTCCCGCCGCACGTGCTCAGTTCGGGCATCCCGACGAAACGCATCGGGTTGTAGAACATCGCACGCACGTCGGCACGATCACCCTCGCCGGGGTGGGCGAAGGTGTACTCGATGTTGGTGATGAAGTGCTGACTCACCGACACGAACGCGAAACTCTCCTCGAGCCACGCCGCGATCTCGTCCCGGGTGCCCGCCTGACCGAATGGCGTCGACGAGTAGTCGACCACCGCTTCCGGGGTGAACACCGAACGCCAAAGTTCCCAGTCCCTGGTGTCGACGGCGCGTGAGTACCTGTACAGCGTGTCCGCGATGCCGAACCGGTCGCTGATCTCTTGCAGATCCATCGTTCTCCAGTCGGTCGATCTCCGCTGTGCCGAGGTGACCCGCGGTCGCCGGCTTCCTCGTCGACGACTATAGACACCAGTCCAGACGCCTGTCAGCGATTTCCGCTGTGCTGCGTGATCGGTCAGCTGGTGCTCGCGAGATCCCGGACGACGCAGAGATCGGCGACGAAGGCGTCGAACGCCTGATCGCGCTGTTCGACGGGTCCCCGGAGAATCGACGAGGGATGAACGGTCGCCACCACGGACTCGGAATGGTCGGGACCGACATCTCCGTCGGCTCCGAGCTCGAAGCGTTCGCCACGGTGCTTAGTGAGTCGAAAACCGGTGCCCAGCAACGCCTGTGCGGCCGTAGCGCCCAGACACACGACGATGCGGGGCGAGACCGCGTCGAGTTCGGCCAACAGCCAGGGCCGGCACGCGACGACCTCACCGCGGTTCGGCTTCTCGTGAATTCGTCGCTTCTGACCCGCTGCCCGGGTGAACTTGAAGTGTTTCACCGCGTTCGTGACATAGGTGATCTCGCGGTCGATGCCGGCGGCCTCGAGTGCGCGGTCGAACACGCGGCCGGCCGGACCGACGAACGGTTCACCGGCACGATCCTCCTGGTCACCGGGCTGCTCGCCGACGAACATGATCGTCGATCCGGGATCGCCCGCGCCGAACACGGTCTGGTCGGCGTCGCGGTAGAGGTCGCACCCACGACAGGCGCGCGCCGCCGATGCGAGGTCGTCGAGGTCGTGCGAGTCGGGGACGAACTCAGCCGCGCCGACATGCGTCGTCTTTGCTCCGGGATTCACGATGCCTGCCAACCGTGATCATCGACGAGACCGTCGAGCAGAGCGGACCAGTCGGCGAACCGCGACACCGGCGACCGCGCCGGTGACCACCCACGGCCCGCCCACGAGCAGCGGATCGATCCAGGCATGACTGCCGTCGACGCGGGTGCGGCCATGGCGCGATGACCAGCCGTGGTGGGTGAACTCGGACGCGATGCCGGTCTCGGTCAGTGGGTTGTCCGGTCGGGCGCTCGCCAGGGACGCGAGGTGCGCTTCGATCGACGCCACACGGTCGGCGCCGAGGAGGATCAGCCAGTGCGCCGCGCGACCTTCGCTGTAGCGGTAGGCAGATCGCCGGATCGCGCCGGACAGCCCGCGCGGCGGCGTCGATGTACCGAAAACCGGTGTGAGGAAGGCGTGTTCGTTGGACCGTTCGCGAGGTCGACGCTCGGGCTGGTCGTCCGGGACGGTCCAGTGGACGCCGGGCGCCGGTTCGACGGGCAGTTCGCGGGGAACCGCGGGACGGTTCGCGGTGTCCAGATCGACGCCCCAGCCCGGGATCCGGTCGACGAGGGCGGAGGTGTCGGGATCGTTGGGGCGGTCTGCGGGATATGCGGGCACGGTTCCTCCTCAGCCGGCGTCGGCGACGATGATGGGCTTGATGCAGTCATCGAGCTTCGCCGAGAAGATGTGATAACCCTCTGCGATGTGCTCGAGTGGTATGCGATGGGTGACAATGTCGTTCGGCTTGAAGTAGCCGTTGCGTATGTGGTCGAACAATCTGGGCCACTGACGTTTCACCGGACATTGGTTCATGTTGAGAGTGAGTCCTTTGTTCATGGCGTCGCCGAACTTCACCGCACTGAACATCGGGCCGTAGGCGCCCATGACCGAGACGGTCCCGCCTTTGCGGACCGAGTCGATGGCCCAGTTGAGGGCTATCGGGGATCCGCCCTGGAGTTTGAATTTGGCCGCTGTCACGTGCTGGAGGAAATTGCCGTCGGCCTCGGCGCCGACGGCGTCGATGACGCGGTCCGCGCCGATGTTGTCGGTGATCTCCTTGAGGTGGACGATGATGTCGTCGTACTCGGCGAAGTTGTAAGTCTCGGCGTGGGCGAACTGCGCGGCCTGGTCCAGGCGATACTGCAGGTGATCGATGACGATGACCCGTCCCGCGCCCATGAACCAGGCCGACCGCGCGGCGTACAGTCCGACCGGTCCGGCGCCGAACACGATGACGGTCTCGCCCTGCCGGATGTCGGCGAGCTGGGCTCCGAAGTACCCGGTGGGGAGGGCGTCGGTCAGCATGAGCGCATCCTCCGGGTCCATCCAGTCCGGTATGACGCTGGGTCCGACATCGGCGAACGGAACACGCACGAACTCGGCCTGTCCGCCGTCGTATCCGCCGCAGGTGTGTGAATAGCCGTAGATCCCACCCACGGCCGTGGCGTTCGGATTCACGTTGTGGCAGTTGGAGTACAGGCCCCGCGCGCAGAAGTAGCACGTTCCGCAGTAGATGTTGAAGGGGACCATGACCCGGTCGCCGACACCCACGTTCTGGACCGAGCCGCCGACCGCCTCGACGACCCCGACGAACTCGTGTCCGAAGGTCATCCCCGGGCGGGTGTCGGGCATCATCCCGTGATACAGGTGCAGGTCCGAGCCGCAGATCGCGGCATGGGTCACCCGGACGATGGCGTCGTTGGGATGTTCGATCTGCGGTACAGGCTTCTCCTCGACGCGGACCTTGTAGGGCCCGCGGTAGACCATCGCTCGCATTGTGTCTGGGCTCATGCGCTGCCGGGTACCCCGGCGTCCGCGGGACTAATCGCGCTGGAGACACTGCGCGAGAAGACCGGTGTCACGGGCAGGGGTGTACAAAAGGAACCCGAGCCCAGGACAGGCTGCAGGAGGAGATGTCGATGTCAGTGGTGTCATATGTGATCGCCGGATCGGAGGCCAGCGGGGGAGCGGGCATCCAGGCCGACCTGCGCACTTTCGCGCAGCTCGGTACCTACGGGGTGGGGACCATCACCTGCATCGTGTCCTTCGACCCGAACAACGACTGGGCGCATCGCTTCGTACCCGTCGAGTCCGCGGTGATCGCCGATCAGATCGAGGTGGCAACCGCTGCGCACGAGCCCGATGTCGTGAAGATCGGAATGCTGGGCACCCCGGCCACGATCTCCACCGTCGCGGCGGCACTGGCCTCGCGACCGTGGCGCGAGGTCGTCGTCGACCCTGTGCTCATCTGTAAAGGTCAGGAGCCGGGGGCCGCGCTCGACACCGACAACGCTCTGCGTTCGGAGATCCTGCCGCTGGCCACCGTGGTGACCCCGAATCTGTTCGAGGCCGCGACTCTGGCCGGCATGGACGAGCTGACGTCGATCGACGATCTCGGCGAGGCGGCTCGCCGCATCCACGACCTGGGGCCGAAGGTCGTCGTCGTGAAGGGTGGGGTCGGACTCCCCGGCGACGAGGCGATCGATGTCGTCTTCGACGGTGCGGACGTCACCGTGTTGCGCGCCCCGAAGGTCGGTGACGAGCGTGTCTCCGGGGCCGGGTGTGTGTTCGCCGCGGCTACGACCGCCGAGCTCACCAAGGGGGTCGACGTACTGGAAGCGATCCGGACCGCCAAGCAGTTCACGCACGACGGCATCGTCGGCCGTCTGGCCTCGCAGGCCCCCTTCGACGCGGTCTGGCACGGAGGGAAGTAGTGCCCAGGGTCTCCGACGTCGCAGTCGTCGGTGCCGGGATCATCGGCCTGTCGGCCGCTTATCGCCTTGTTCGGCAGGGTCTTTCGGTCACCGTGTACGACGTGGGCCGGCCGGGTCACGGCCAGTCGGCGGGGCAGTCGCGGATCTTCCGGCACGCGCACGACGACCGGCGCCTGGTCGATCTGGCCGTCCGGGCCCGGCACCACTGGGACGTCTGGTCCGATGAGTTCGGGATCCCGCTGATCTCGCCCGACGGAGCCGTGATGCTCGGCGATGCGGTCCCTCGCCGTCGCGGTCTGCTCGAACGGGCCGGAGTGACGGTCGTTCCGCTCGACGCCCAAGGGCTTCGGGAGGTGATGCCCGTGCTGGCGGACTATCAGGGCGAGGCGATGCTCGATGTCGACGGGGGTTCCATCGACACGCGCTCCGCGATCGCGGGACTGAGCGGCCGGTTGTCCGGGACCTTCGTCCACGAGGAGGTTCTCGCGTCGCATTCCGACGGTGACACCGTCACCATCAGGACACCGACGACGGTGGGGGAGCATGGTGCGGCGGTGGTGTGCGCGGGACGCGGAACCGCACCGCTGGCCCGGGGCCTCGGTGTGGCGATCCCGGTCCGATTGGGCGCGCACGTTCGGGTCTCGTTCGCGGTGCGGGACAGCAACCTTCGGCTTCCGACGCTTCAGGACGGCAGTGGACACTTCGGCGCGGACGCCGTCTACGCCGCGGGGTATCCGGACCGGTCGGCGTATGGGCTGGGCATCGCCGACGACCTCGACGCACACGACGACGGAACCCTCGACGACGCGACTCGGTTGGGTGAGCTCGCGGAAGCAGCCGGCCGCTATGTGGCGACTGCACTGCCGGGCCTCGATCCCACACCTCGCGACATCGTGCACTGCTGGGTGACTACTCTCCCGTGGGGTGACGACGGTGTCGCGCTCTGGCGTACCGGGCCTGTCGTCGCGGTGGCGGGCCACAACATGTTCAAACACGCGCCCGTGATCGGTGAAGCGCTCGCCGAGGCCGTTGTCGCAGGGCGTGTTCCGTCCGGGTTTGCGCCCGAGGACAGACTCGGCGGCGTCGCGGACAAGGCATGAGCCTGGTCGACACCGCCACGTGAGTCCTGGTCAACAGGCCGGACGTGAGGTCGAGACCTCGGCCTGACGTCCGTGGTGCATCCTGGAGACTGCACACCGTAGTCGACCAGAGGAGTACCGGGTGACGACGACGCCGGAGAATGTCGATGTCCTCATCATCGGCGCAGGCATATCGGGCATCGGGGCCGCCCGGTACCTGCGAACCGAGCACCCGGGCAGGACGATCGCCATCGTCGAGGCCCGAGAGTCGGCGGGCGGCACGTGGGATCTGTTCCGGTACCCGGGAATACGGTCGGACTCCGACCTCCACACCTTCGGCTACGCGTTCAAGCCGTGGACCGACAAGCAGGCAATCGCCGACGCACCCCGGATACTCGACTACCTGCACGAGACGATCGAGGAGAACGACCTCGCGCCGCACATCCGCTACGGCCATCGGGTGATCGCGGCGTCGTGGTCGTCCGCCGACGCACGCTGGTCGGTCACCGTCGAGCGCACCGACACCGGTGACCACATCCAGATCAGTGCGCAGTGGATCTTCTGCGGGTCCGGTTATTACGACTACGACGAAGGGTTCAGCCCGGACTTCACCGCGCGCGAGCGGTTCCAGGGACAGATCGTGCATCCTCAGCACTGGCCGGAGGACCTCGACTACACGGACAAGCGGGTCGTGGTGATCGGCAGCGGTGCCACTGCTGTGACACTGCTGCCGGCGATGGCTGAGCGTGCCGCGCACGTGACGATGCTGCAACGGACACCCACCTACATCATCCCGTTGCCACGCGAGGACGCGATCGCGAACACCCTGAAGAAGGTGTTGGGCAACGAACGCGGTTACGCGTTGACGCGGCAGAAGAACGTCGCCCAGCAGCGGGTGCTGTTCGAACTGTGCCAACGGTTCCCGAAAACCGCCCGCCGGATCATCCGGAAGATCAATCAATCCCAGCTACCGGACGACTATCCGGTGGACACCCATTTCAACCCGCCGTACAACCCCTGGGATCAGCGACTGTGCGTCGTCCCCGATGCCGACCTGTTCCGGACGATCCGGTCGGGCAAGGCCTCCATCGTCACCGACCGCGTCGAAACGTTCACCGAGACCGGGATCAGGCTCGAGAGCGGCGAGGAGCTCGCCGCCGACATCGTCGTCACCGCAACCGGTCTCAACATCAAGATCATCGGCGGAATCGACCTCAGCGTCGACGGCGAGCGGGTGTCACTGCCCGACACCGTCGTCTATCGGGGAATGATGCTGTCCGGGGTGCCCAACTTCGCACTCGCCATCGGGTACACGAACTCGTCGTGGACGCTCAAGATCGGCCTCATCTGCGAGTACTTCTGCAAACTCCTCGCGCACATGGACGCCGCGGGGTACGACACGGTCTGGGCGGTGGCCGACCCGGACATGCCGACCCGTCCACTCCTCGACTTCGGCGCGGGCTACGTGCAACGAGCGCTCGACACCCTGCCCAAGCAGGGTCCGGAAGCGCCGTGGGTCATGTCCATGAGCTACTACACCGACCGTCGCCTGCTCCGCGGCCACGTGGCCGACGACAATCTGCGATTCGCCGTGGCGGGGGAGCGAACCGTTTCGGCGACCACGGCTGCGCCGTCGTCCTGACCCCGTGTCGGAAGAACGGTGCCGGCGAGTTCGGGACCGTACGCTGACCGCATGGAGTTCGAGGAGACCTTCACCGTGGTGGCCGTGGCGTTCGAGGCGGTCGGTGCGCTCGCGATGATCATCGGGTTCGTCGTCGCGATCGTCCTGGGAGCACGATCCCTGGTCCGTCACGAAGGGGGAGGGGTGGCGTTCTCCGTACTCCGCAACACCCTGGGCGCAGCCATCCTGCTCGGACTCGAGGTATTGGTCGCCGCCGACCTCATCCGCACCATCACCTCCAAACCCTCCATCGAGGACGCGCTGATCCTGGGGATCATCGTCGTGATCCGGACCGTGCTGTCGATGTCCATCCAGATCGAGATCGAAGGGGTACTTCCGTGGCGCCGAGCGCTCCTCACCAGCGGCGGACAACTGCTGGGCCAGGCGGTCGCTCGCGATTCCGCGGCTTCCGCGGCCGCGCGTGAGAACTCCGCGGCCGACGCGCGGCGGACATCGGGCTGACGGCCACCTCCGACGGCTATGTCCGTCGGAACTGTTGCCGGTACCTCGCTGGTGACGTCGCGAACGCGCTCGCGAAGTTCTGCCGCATCGTGACGCTGCTCCCGAATCCGCAGCGACGGGCGATGGTGTCGACGGCCAGGTCCGTGGTCTCCAGCAGCGCGCGCGCCGCGTCGAGTCGCTGGGTGAGGACCCACTGTGCGGGGGTGGCGCCGGTCGCGATCTTGAAGTTGCGAACGAAGCTCCGCGTACTCATGCATGCGTGTGCGGCCAATCGCTCGACGGTCAGCGATTCGTCGAGATGCCCCAGCGCCCAGGCGATCACATCACCGATCGGGTTGTCCGCGGCGGTCGTGGGCACGGGACGCCGGGTGTACTGGGCCTGCCCACCGTCACGATGTGGGGCCACCACAAGACTGCGCGCCACGTCGTTGGCGACGTCGGCGCCGAGCCGCTCCCGCACCAGGTGCAGGCATGCGTCCACGGCGGAAACCGTTCCCGCAGAAGTCATCACGTCGCCGTGATCGACGTACAGGACCAACGAGTCGAGGTCGATGTCGGAGTGCCGGGACTTGAGCGCCTCCATCGCAGCCCAGTGGGTCACCGCGGTCCGGCCGGCCAGGAGACCCGAGTCCGCAACGGCCACGGCCCCGAGGCACAAGCCCACGATGGTGGCGCCGCGGGCGTGCGCCGCGGTCAGCAGTTCGTCGAGACGGGCGTCGAGCTCCGGCAGATCCTCCGGCCAGGACGGCACCACGACGATGTCCGCCGTGGCGGCGGCGTCGGGACCGGACAGTCCACTCAGGCGGTAGCCCTCGGCGAGGGTGACCGCATTCTCGGTGAAACTCCACAGCGTGGTCGTCCACGGCGTACGTGGTGACACCCGGCGCACTTCGCCGAACACCAGCTGGGGTGCGGCCAGATGGAAGCTCGATACGCCGTCGAAGGCGTAGATGGCGATGTGCATACTGGCTCGATCCCATCGGTAGGGGGCAGTTGCGCCACTTCCGACCGTACCCGGTGGTCTCGGAGAATCGAGTCGACACATCGGCGGGCGCACCGGCGAACGCCGACGACACAAGGAGCACATCGTGACAGCATCTCGTCGGGCACTCGTCCTCGTCGACGTCCAGAATCAGTACTTCGACGGCCCGCTCACCATCCAGTACCCGCCGCGCGAGACGAGCGTGCGCAACATCGCGCGGATCATCGACCATGCGGTCGCGAACGCCGTCCCGGTCGTCGTCGTCCGCCACACGCTGCCGTCAGAGGCTCCGGTGTTCGCCGAGGGCAGCGATGCCTGGCAGTTGCATCCCGAGGTCGCCCGACGGGTCGATCCGAGTTGGAAGTCGGTGCACAAGAACGTCGGAAGCGTGTTCGGCGGCACCGACCTCGCCGAGTGGCTGCGGGCCGAGGGCGTGGACACGATCACCCTCGTCGGCTACATGACCAACAATTGCGACCTCGCGTCGGCGGCGGGCGCCGAGGAACTCGGGTTCACCGCGGAGATCATCTCCGACGCCACGGGTGCGATCCACATCGCCAATGCGGCCGGAAAGGCGTCGGCCGAGCAGGTCCACAACACGCTCATGACGGTGCTCAACTCCAACTTCGCCGCCGTCGCCACGACCGACGCTTGGCTCGAGGCCGTCACGGCCGGCACCGCACTCGAGAAGGACAACCTCGTCGCGTCGGCGCTGGAAGGGCAGAACGTCTTCGATGCCTGACCCCTCCTCGCGGTTCATGCGGAACACATCCGTGTGGGTCACATCCGTGCGTACCGCGCCAGCCAGTAGCAGTACACGCCGTACGCGGCGATACCCACCGCTGCCAACACCATCAAGACCTGGCCCGCCGGCAGGCCCGCGAGAGATTTGACCGCACCGTCGATCCCCGTGGCCTTCGACGGATCGGCGGTCGCGACCGCGACGATTACCAGGATGCCGGTACCGGCGAGGACGACACCTTTGCCGCAGTAGCCGACCACGCCGGCAACCGTCGCAGCCTTGTCGCCGGAGATGGTGAGATCGTCGAGGAACGATCGGCTGGCTCCCTTGTACACGTGGTAGATCCCGACCCCGATGATGATCAGGCCGGCTGCGACGAGAACGAACTTGCCTCCGCCCGACTGCAGGAGCCGAGCTGTCAGACCGGCGTTCTCCTGACCGCTCGACTTCCCCTGACCTGTCGCGAAACGGATTGCCGACCAAGCGAAACCGACGTAGACGACGGCCAACGACAGCGCCTTTCCGCGGTCGAACCACTGCTCGGCGCCGTCACTGTCCTCACCCGGTTCGGTCGCGTGTGGCCCCACAATGGCCTCGGCGAGTCGCCACAGGGCGAGGGCGGCGAACGCGACCGCGGCGACCCACAGCACGATTCGCCCACCCGACGAGTCGGCGAAGATGCCCAGGGCCCCTGACTGGTCGGCGTTTCCACCCCCGCCGAAGGCGAGGCGAAGGACGATGTAGGCGATCAGCAGATGGAGCAGCCCGCTGACTGCGTGCCCGGCGCGGGCGAGGCGCTCGAACCACGGGCTGTCGGTGGCGCGGTCCACCGCGCCGGTCACTTGATTGCGGCTCATCGTGCCACGTCCCTTCCGCCGATCGACCGAGCTCGTGCCCGGCCGGTCCCATTGACGTTACGGGGTGCCACCCGACGGCTCAGTTCCCCTGCGAGTTGCGAAGCGCCCGCGCCTGTTCGATGAACTTCTGATCCTTCTCATCGTTCTTGTCCGAGGCCGTGGTGTCCCGCGGCGGCAGTTGCAAATGCTCCTCGGCGGGCATACCCGCCTGGAGCTGCCGGCCGCGCTCGAGTTCCGAGTCGAACTCGGCGCCGAACAGCAGGGCGAGGTTCGTCAGCCACAACCACAGCAGGAACACGATGACCCCGGCGAGTGCCCCGTAGGTCTTGTTGTAACTGCCGAAGTTCGACACATACAGCGCAAACGCGGCCGACGCGACGATCCACGTGACGATGGCGAGCACCGCACCGGCACTGATCCAACGGAACTTCGGCTGCTGCACGTTCGGCGTCGCCCAGTACAGGATCGCGACGATCAGGATGACGAACAGCAGCAGGATGGGCCACCGAACGATGTTCCACACAGTGAGCGCGGTGTCGCCGAGCCCGACGGCGTCACCGATCGACTTCGCGATCGGCCCGCTGATCGCGAGCATCAGTGCCACCGCGGCCGCGAGAACAAGCGCCACGAGTGTCACCAGCAGCATGATGGGACGCAACTTCCAGATGGGGCGGCCCTCGTCGATCTCGTACATGCGGTTCATGGCGCGGCCGAAGGCTCCCACGTATCCCGATGCGGACCACAGCGCGCCGAGCAGACCGAGCACGAGTGCGAAACCGGCGCTGGGCGCGGCCACGAGTTGTTCGACGGGCCCTCGCAACGTGTCCACCGCCGACGACGGGCCGATGTCGTCGACCATCTGCAGGACTGCGTCGGTCGTCTTCTCGCCCTGGCCGAACACGCCGAGCAGCGAGACCAGCGCGAGCAGCGCCGGGAACAGCGACAGCACCGAGTAGTACGTCAACGCCGCGGCGAGGTCGGTGCACTGGTCGCGAGAGAACTCGCGAGCGGTCTTCTTCAGTACGAAGAGCATCGACGGCTTGGTCAGGTCGGTCGGCGAGTCCGGCTTACGCGGGTCGTCGGGATCGGCCGAATCGGGGTCGTCGCGAACGTCCCGGTCGCCCGCGACCGGATCTCGCTCAGCTGGGTCGGCGGCGTCATCTCGTTGCATCTCCTGCGCATATCCCTCGGGCACGCAAGCCAAACCCGATCGACGTCGTCAACCCCCACCGGGCGTTCGGGGTCAGCGCGCGAGGGCGCACGCGTCATCGACCGCACTTTGCAGATCACGCTGGATCCACCGCGTCACCGCAGCCGGCGTCTCGTCGCGTCGAGCGCGGAGGTCCACCGGATCGCCCAACGCGACGACGGGGCGTCCGCCTCCGCTCGGATAGGCTATACCCGCGGACACCATCCACACCTCGACGTCGTTCCGCAGGGCGCGATGGGCGATGTGCCCGATCCCGGTACCGAGTCGCTGAACCTGGGTGGGGTCACCCTCGTTGCAGGTTCCCTCCGGGAACACCGCGATGCTGTCACCGCGGGCCATCCGTTCGACGCAGACGCCGATCATCCGACGCCCCGCATCCGCGGCCGCCCGCACCCCGTGGTCCTTGCTGCGGAAGACCGGGATCCCGCCCAGGGTGTCGATCTTCCTACGCTGCTCCGGATCCTCGAACAATTCGTCCTTCGCGAGGACCCGCAGACTGCCGATCCGCCGTCGCAACGGTGAGCGGAACCCGGCTGCGGCGAGGACCAACGGGTCCCGCTCGGAGACGTGATTTGCCGCGATGAGCATCGGCACCCCGGTGCGAACGGTGCGGTTGAGCCGGTCCCGCGAGCGAAAGCGAACGACCGGCCGAATCCGGGCGGCGAGCACGCCGTACATCATCCGCGCCCGGGCTCGGTCCTGCTGATGGACGAGGTAGTGCTCGTACACAGCCTGCGACTCGGACAGCTCGACTCTCACCTAAGTTACGGTACCGTAGGTTGTGACGGCGCGATGCGGTTCTGGTCAGTCCGGGACGACGACCGCCCGTCCGCGCAACTCATTCGCGGCGAGTCGTCGGTACGCCTCGAGCCCGTCGTCGAGGGAGAACTTCTCGACGGCGACCTCCAGCACTCCGTCGCGAGCGAGGTCGAGGACCTCGATCAGCTCATCCCGAGCGCCCCAGTAGGGGGCGCGCACCGACACCTCGTACGGCTGCGAGAAGAATCCCACGTTGGCAGCGGCGACGCCGTCACCGATGCCTACGATCACGACGTCACCCATCGTGCCGACGACCCCCATCGCGGTGTCGAGCGTCGGTTGGAGTCCGACGAAGTCGAATACGGCTGTGGCCCCGTCGTTTCCGGTGATCGACCGGACATTCGCCACGGCGTCGGCATCGCTGAGGACTGTCTCATGGGCGCCCACTTCGCGCGCGAACGCGAGCTTGTCCTCGCTGACGTCGAGGGCGATGATCCGCGCCGGGGTCAGGTGCCTCAGCAGCTGAATCCCGATGTGTCCCAGACCGCCGGCACCGATCACGACCGCCGTTGTGCCGCCGACGAGCTTCGGCAGCGATGGTTTGATCGCGTGGTAGGGGGTGAGCCCGGCATCCGTGAGCGGGACCGCCGCGATCGGGTCGAGATCACCGAGCGGGACGAGATGACGAGCGTCGTCGACGATCATGTACTCCGCCATCGCGCCCTCGTTGCCGAGTCCGGGTGGAGCGATGCCGAGTTCGGCGGCGCGAGTGCAGTAGTTCTCGAGCCCACGCGAACAGAAATGGCAGACACCGCAACCCCACGGGCCGTAGACCGCGACCGCCGTCCCCTCGCTGAGTGACGTGACGCCACTACCGATTTCGGCGACCACGCCTGCGCCCTCATGCCCGAGCGTCATCGGCAACGGATAAGGGAAACCCTCTGCGGGCATGTTGAGCACGAAATCGTCGGAGTGGCACGCACCCGCAGCGGTCACCTTCAGGAGCACCTGTCCGGGACCGGGTGTCGGCTTGTCGACCTCACGGAGCTCTGGCGGACTTCCTGGCTTGATGATCTGGATGGCTTTCATGCCGGACACCCTTCGGTTCGAGTCGTTCGCGTGCTCTCCCGCCCTCCGGTCTACCCGCGTATGGCCATACGCGCATAGGTCTACGGCGAACCGGACATGAATTCCTGGTCGGACCTCACCATCGCCGCGAGGGGCTCCGAGCCGCACAGCGTACGCACTGCCGGGCGGCCGGCAGCACCTCCAGGCGCTCCGCACCGATCGGTGCGCCGCATGTCTCGCAATGCCCGTACGCACCGGAGCCGACACGATCCAGCGCGGCACCGATCTCGTCGAGCCGAACCCGCGATCGTTCCAACTGGGCAACCAGGTGTCCGCGTTCGACCGCCAGCGTCGAACCCTCCGGATCGTGCTCGTCGTCGGCTGCCGCGTCGCTCGTCGCCTCGAGGACGGCAGCAAGGCGGGTCGACAACGACTCGATCAGTGCGGCGGTACGTTCCCTCTCGGCGACCAGTGCATCGCGGGAGTCGACGTCCTCACTCGGGTTCACAGTGCGCCCATCCGACGGCGTCTCGCTCAGGTACCGCAGAAGGTCTGGAAGGTGTCGCTGAACGCCTGCGGGGCCGGTGCCGCGTAGTGAGCCCAGTCCATGCGACGTTCGAACGGATGCGTGACCGCGGTCAGCAACCGGCCGAACGGTTCCAGATCCCCCTCGGTCGCGGCACGCAGGGCAGCATCGACCTGGTGATTCCGTGGGATGTAGACCGGGTTGACACGGTCCATCGCCGCGGCGACCGCCTCGGGCTCGCGACCGGCACCGGCCAGTGCACGTCGCCACCGTTCGAGCCATGGACCGATGTGCTCGCGGGGAATGAGGCTGGTGATCGGGACCTGGTCGCCGCGGAGCTCGTCGGCCAGCGCCCGGAAGGTGCCCGTCCAGTCGGCGCGCTGGTCGCGCATCAGGGTCAGAAGGTCGGCGATCAGGTCGGGTTCGGCAGACACATCGTCCAGTCCGATCTTCGACGCCATGCCGGTGATGAAATGTCGTTCGTAGCGCGCCTCGTAGGTGGTCAGCACCTCGGTCGCCGCAGTGATCGCGTCGTCGGGCGTCGGCGCCATGAACCTGAGCAGGGTTTCGGCGAACCGGGCCAGGTTCCATTTCAGGACGGCGGGCTGATTCCCGTATGCGTATCGACCGGCATGGTCGATCGAGCTGAACACCGCTGACGGATCGAACGCATCGAGGAAGGCGCAGGGGCCATAGTCGATGGTCTCTCCGGAGATCGTGGTGTTGTCGGTGTTCATCACCCCGTGGACGAAGCCGACGAGCATCCACTGGGCCACCAGGGCCGCCTGACGTTCGAGAACGGCTTCGAAGAACGCGACGTAGCGGCTGTGGTCGCCGGGTTCCGACGCCGCGGCGAGTTCCGGATAGTGACGGTCGATCGCGTAATCGGCCAGTTGCTGCGTCAGGTCGGTGTTACGCGCGGCGTATTCGAAGGTTCCCACGCGGAGATGGCTGGCGGCGATCCGGGCCAGCACCGCGCCGGGTTCGGCACCGGTGCGCTGGATGTCGCGCCCGGTGGCCACGACCGACAGCGAGCGCGTCGTCGGGATGCCCAGCGCATGCATCGCCTCACTGACGAGGTACTCGCGCAGCATCGGCCCCACCACGGCGAACCCGTCGCCGCCTCGAGAGAACGGAGTGCGCCCAGAACCCTTGAGCTGCAGGTCCACTCGTCGACCGTGGCGATCGACGAGCTCTCCCAACAGCAAGGCCCGACCGTCGCCGAGAAGTGGGGTGTAACCGCCGAACTGGTGCCCGGAGTAAGCCGTCGCGACGGGGACGGCGTCGACAGGGGCGGCCGCACCCGCCAGGAGCGCGATGCCGTCGTCGGTTCGGAGGGCGTCGGTGTCGAGCTCGAGGTCGGCAGCGAGTGCCTCGTTGACGACCAGCAGGCGCGGTGCGGGTGCATCGGCGCCCTGCCACGGCACGGTGAGTGGCGTCAGCGCATCGACGAAAGTGCGCTCGAAGCCGGCGATCGCGGCACTCGTGCGTGCGGGGGAATCAGGAGAGGCGGACACCCTACCGAGGGTAACCAGTTTCGCCATCGGCAAACCGGGTGCGCGGTCGGAACCGTCCGGTTCGTCGGCCTCGGACGGCCGTCAGACAGCCAGTGCCGCGCCACAGATGCCGCACGCCTCGAAGTTGCGTCGATTCCACCGGGCGATCGGAATGAAGAAGACACTGAACTGTGAGTACTCACGCATCCTCGCCCACTGGGTGGTGTTGTGGCAGCGGGGACACGCACGGGTCTGGCCCGCGCCGAGATGCTTTTGCCTACGGCCATATCCGAACAAGAAGAACACACCGCCATGGTAGAGATCCCGGCGGCGACTGGACGTGTGCGCAGCACCAGTTCTTCTCCGATCCCGGACCCGCGGAACGTCGGCCGGACATACAGGTGGCCGAGGTAGCCCCATCGGCCGCCGGCGGCCCGGCGCGGACTGGGCATCCGGATGTGCTCGGTCAAGCACACCATTCCGATTGCGAGTTCATGTGTGCCGGCGGTCCAGACCGTTCGCCGGTCGTCGCCGAGCCAGGTCGCGACCGCGGCGACGAAGTCCACGTCGCCCTGCCATGGTCCGACTGTGGCATCGGTCTCGCGCGCCCACTCCCACCGAAGTTCGGCCACTTGTTCCGCGCTTCGACAGCGGTGTATTCCCACTCCGTCCCGATCGGTCACCCCCCAAGGGTGACCGATGTTCCGCGTCCGCCGTACGACGACGCCACGTTCTCGCCCGGCCACGCGCGTTTCACTCCGGTGAAGGCGCGGCGTCGATCGGGTTCCGCGACGAGAATGGACACCGTCGGAGGTAGCGTCGACCACTCGGCGACGCGGCCGTCGCGATGCCGGAAATCGGTAGGCTCGATGGTGACCGAATTGTCGGTCTGATGACGACAACGGCGGGCCGCGGACACGCAAACCGGAGGGAATCATGGAAGCACTGATACTGATTGCCGTCATCGTCGTGATCGTCGTCGGGGTGGTGGTCGTCGCACAGCAGCGTTCCGGCGCCAACGCGGCCCGCACACTGGACGACGCGAAGGCCGACGCGCGGCAAGTCATCGAACGACTCGGGGGACAGGTGTTCATGCTGGTCGGCGACGGCCCGGCGTCGAAGCAAGCGCTCGCCGACGCGGGAGAGCGCTACACCGCGGCGGGGTCCCAGATCGAGCAGGCCAACTCGCCGACGCAGGCCCGGCTGGCCAAGCAGACCGCGATCGAGGGTCTCTACTACATCCGGGCGGCCCGCGCGGCGATGAATCTCGACCCCGGACCGGCCATCCCCGAACTCGACGGTCAGAAGAGTGCGGGTGCGGTCACCGAGGATCGCACCGTGGAGTTCGAGGGACGAACGGTCGCGGCATCGCCGAATCCGTCGGAGCAGACACCGAATTACTACCCCGGCGGTCGTGTCGCGGGTCGCCCGGTGCCCGCCGGTTGGTACTCGGAGCCGTGGTGGAAACCGGCTCTGGTGGCCGGCGCCTGGGGACTCGGGTCGATGTTCTTGTTCTCGGCGATGTTCTCCGGAATGGCGGGCGTGCCCTACGACGCGCAGGGATTCGAGAGCGGCGCAGGCGACGGTTCCGAAGCGGGTGCACTCGAGGGCGGCGGCGACTCCGGCGACTTCGGCGGTGGCGATTCCGGAGGCGGTGATTCCGGCGACTTCGGCAGTGGAGGAAGCGATTTCGGCGGCGGCGACTTCGGCGGTGGATTCGACTTCTGAGCGCTCTCCCTGGGGTCTCCCGGCTACCCTGAGGACCGCTCAGGTCGCTGTCGGTGCGGCGACGACGGAGAGCAGCCGGAGCTTCTCCGCGCTCGCGCTACCCGGTGTCGCGGTGTAGACGAGGAGTGAGTGCGAACACCGCGGGTCGACGAGGATCTGGCAACTCAGCTCCAGGAACCCGACCTCGGGGTGCTCGTACCGCTTGAGCTCCCGAGGTGCGATGCCCACTTCGTGCCGTGCCCAGATGTCGCGGAACTCCTCGCTCTCGGCGCGGAGTCGTTCCGCCAGTGACGCCGCGTAGGAATCAGGGCCACGGAGCGCCATGACTCCGCGGAGCCCCGACACGTACATCCGCGAGTAGAACTGATGGTCCTCGGCAGGGTGCAACCGGCGAGAACCGGCGTCGGTGAACCACCGATAGCCGATGCTTCGCGCGGGACCGTCGAACCGCGTGAGGTCGCCGACGAGGGCGACCCCGAGACGGTTCTGGCGCAACGTTTCACCGAGTTCGGTGACGATCTCGGCCGGAGTGTCGTCGAGTCGGTCGAAAATGCGCATCATGCCCGGGGCGACGTGCTCGCGGTCGGAGCCCGCAATCGGCGGCTGGTGGCCGGCGAGGAGGAACAGATGGTCTCGCTCCGCGCGCGAGAGGTGCAAACCCTGGGCGATGGCGGCGATCATCTGCGGCGACGGCTGCGGGCCGCGCTCTCGTTCGAGCCGCGAGTAGTAGTCGGTGGACATGTGACTCAACGCCGCGACCTCCTCGCGACGGAGGCCACCTGTGCGACGCCGTTGTCCACGCGGCAGTCCCACGTCTTCGGGTTGCAGCGCGGCGCGCCTCACCCGGAGAAAGTCTGCGAGGCCCGGTCGATCGATCATGTGGCCATTGTTCCGTGCACGGGTACCGCTCAGCCACGGATCGACAGGCCGTGGTTAACGGTGCGGTAGGCCGCGACACTCGGAGACGTGAGAACGAACCCGGCCCGACGAGGAGCTCAGATGTCACCAGGCAGCAGATACACCCTGACCATTCCGGATCTCACCGGTCGACGAGCGGTGGTGACCGGCGCCAGCGACGGGATCGGCTGGGAGATCGCGGCGGCCCTCGCCGGAGCCGGCGCGGAAGTGGTCATGCCGGTACGCAATCCGAGCAAGGGTGCGGCGGCCGCCACACGCATTCGCGACCGACACCCCGCGGCCACCCTCACCCTCGAGCACGTCGACCTGTCCGAGCTGGCCTCCGTCGAGTCGCTCGCCGCACGGCTCCGCGCCGACGGCACACCGATCAACATCCTGGTCAACAACGCCGGTGTGATGACTCCGCCGGAACGGATGACCACGTCCGATGGGTTCGAAGTCCAGTTCGGCACCAATCACCTCGGGCATTTCGCGCTCACCGTCGCGCTGCTGCCGGTACTCCGTGCCGGAAAGGCGCGGGTTACTTCGCAGACGAGCATCGCCGCGAAGCGGGGCTCGATACAGTGGGACGACCTGAATTGGGAGCACGACTACGACGGGATGAGCGCATACCGCCAGTCCAAGATCGCGTGTGCGCTGTTCGGCCTCGAACTCGGACGCCGCAGCCACGCCGCGGGTTGGGATGTGACGAGCACGATCTCGCATCCCGGGGTCGCTCCGACCAGTCTTCTCGCGGCCAGGCCGGAGGTCGGCAGGACGGCGTCAACCGGCGGCCGGCGGATCATCGAGTGGTTGTCGCGACATGGCCTGGGGGTCGGAACGGTCGAAACCGCTTCTCTCCCAGCGCTGATGGCCGCCACAACGCCCGAGGTGCCCGACGGTGCGTTCTACGGACCCCAGTGGCCGGGGAACGCGGGCGGTCCACCCGGCGCGCATCCACTCTGGGGGCCGTTCCGTGATCACGGGGCGGCGACACGGCTGTGGGAGGTCTCTGAACAATTGACCCGCGTGAGGGCGAGCTGACGATCAGACCTCGCGATGACTCTCGATTGGCTAAGTGGTGTGTGCCACCTGCGGACCGCAGTCGACGCAGGTGACACACCGGCAAGGAGCACTTGTGGTGCTTTCCACTCGGAGTCTTGGGGACGAACGAGTCAGGGGAAGAGGGTGAGAAAGGTCGCCGCCGAGGTGACACACAGCAGCGCGGCGATCGTCACGCCGGCACGAGCATGATCGGCTATCGGGACTTCGCGCGCGCCTGTCGAGACATCTGCTGTGGTACTCGCCTTCGTCACAAGATTTCCCTCCGATGACCCGATACCGTCCCTGAGAACATTAGGGCCGCGAACGTTCGGGATTCCCCTGGTGCCGCCGGTCGACGCCGCACCGATGCACAAGATAACGAATTCGTAACGGTCATCTCTCCGTAGGTTTGAAATCCACTCAGGCTGCGGAGATCGCAGTCTGAACGCCCCGATCCCGCGGCAGCCGTTCGCACGCATGTGCGACAATGTCTCGGTGAGTTCTCAGACAAGAGCCGGACTGACGCCCGGAGATCTGGAGTCGCTGTCCGCCGCACTCGCCTCCGGCAAACGGGCCACGGTGTATCTGCGCGACGCGATGCCGTCGTTGAATCTGGAGGCCGGCGCCTCGGCGCGGGTCGTGTCGATCGACGGTTCGACAGTGACGGTGAGCCCGAGAGGCATCGACGACCAGTTACCGTTCGAGGCCGACGAGTTGCGGCGGAACCGGCCGGCGCCGGGCACGACGACGGCCGCTCGCGGGCGCACACCGAAGCGGGCACCCGCCCAGGACGATCCCGGCCCGGTCGCCAAACCTGCTGTGACCCCGACAGTTCCCGCTGACGCACCCAAGAAGTCACGGCCCGCGTCGGACACACAACCGAAAGCGGTGGAGCCGACGCCCCCACCCGCGACGAGCAAACCGCCGCGAAAGTCGAAGGCGTCGACCGCGCCGACGACCGTCACGATCACCGCGTCGGGGGAGAGCACCTGGACGGTGTCAGTTGCGCACGGGACCCGAAAGCAGGGGAAACCTGCCGAGGTCACGGCGGATCGGGTGGCACGAGCGATGCGAGAGCTGGACGACGAGACCGCGATCGCGGCAGTCGACGCCGTGATCGAGTCCGCACGATCCGCCGCCCAGCGTCGCATCGAGGAGCTCAGTCAGGAACTCGAAGCCGCGCGGGCCGCCCTCGCACACCTGGACGGTCCCGGCGACGACGACTGACGACTGGCCGGCTGGGTCGCCTCAGCCCTGCCGGTCCCGAAACCGGTACATCGCGCGGATGTCTCGCGTGATGGCCTTGTCCCTCTTGTTTCGCTTACTCGACCGACGGGCATCGCCCCGAGCCGCCGACCACTCGCTTTCGCGTAGCAGTTTGCGGTAGCGCTCCAATCGACCGGCATCGAGCCGGCCTTCTCGGATTGCCTCCTGCACCGCGCATCTGGGCTCGCTGCGGTGCTCGCAGTCGCGGAATCCGCAGTCGCGGGACAACTCTTCGATCTCGGCGAAGGTCCGGCCGGCCGCGTCCGCAACATCCTGCACCCCGATCCCGCGCAGACCGGGGGTGTCGATGAGCACCTTGCTCCCCGGGAGAGGCAGCAGCTCACGGTGCGCCGTGGTGTGCCTGCCCTTGCCGTCGACCGAGCGAATCTGCCTGGCCGCCATGTGCTCTCGTCCAAGTAGCGCGTTGGCCAGGCTCGACTTGCCGGCACCGGAAGAACCCAGGAGAACGGCGGTACCGGTGATGGCCGAGGCGAGCAGATTGATACCGACGCCGCTGACCGTGCTCGTCGTCACGATCTCGGCGCCCGGGGCGACCGCGGTGACCGCGGCTTCGCCGGCGAGGGTGTCGTCGACCAGGTCGGACTTGGTCAGCGCGATGACCGGTCGAGTGCCGGCGTCGTAGGCCAGCGTCAGCAGGCGCTCGATCCGGCCGACGTTCACCCGGTGCGCCACCGACACCGCGATGATCACCGTGTCGACGTTGGCCGCGAGCACCTGCCGTTCCGAAGTCCGGTCCGAGCTCGCGCGCGCGATCGCCGTCCGCCGCGGCAGGACGCCCACGACCTGGGCCCGCTCATCGTCACGGCGCAGCACGACCCAATCACCGGTGCACACGGCCAGTTCGCGGTCGCCGATGTGGTGGGAGCTGCGGACGGCCCGGACCGGACCCGCTGCTGTCAGGGTGTCGCACCCGCCGCGATCCACTCGCACGACGCGAGCAGGCACATCATCGTCGGCAGCGTGATCGGCGAACAGAGTCGAGAAATGCTCGTCCCAGCCGATGCTGGTGAGCTCGATAGGGGAGGACGAATGATCTGGAGAATTCACTGTGGAGACCTTCGGGATGAGCCCGCGACCCCGGAAGTTCCCCAGTGCTGCGACAGAGTCGCCTGTGAGGGAACAGATTACGAGGGTCGGAGACGGGCTGGAGAATTGGGGATGGCTCGGATGCTGCTGTCGACGACAGCGATCTCGACGGCGACCATCGACACACCTCCAGGTCTCGAGCTGTCCATTGTCGGACAGCGCGGCTGACGCTAGCACCGTCCGACAAGGGCCGCCACTGTTTTTCTCGATCCGTATGACGATGAGCCCGGATTCCGGGTTCGACGTCATACAAGTTCTCGCAACAACCGGGGCCTTCGAACTATCGCAGCCCCAACTCCACACCCCGAGCGAGGATTTCGCGACGCGAGGTCATGCCCAGCTTGGACAGCACCGCCGACACATGATGGTCCGCGGTCTTCGACGAGATGTACAACCGCCGGGCGATCTCCGTGTTCGACAACCCCTCTGCCACCAGACGCGCGACCTCCAGTTGCCGGTTCGTCAGGCCACCGGGGTTCACGCGGGTTGTCGAACGGGGGCGCTGGGGGACTGTGTCGCAGCCGCGTTCGCGCAACATCGCTCGCGCGCGATCTGCGGTACCCACCGCGCCGAGACCGTCGAGCATCGTCACACCGCGTCCGGGATCGTCGGAGTCGATCCAGCACAACGCCGCCGAGAACGGGTCGCCGGCGTCCGTCCACCACCGGGCGGCGTCGGCGTGCCGGCCGTCGATGGACAACTGATACGGCTCCGCGATCGGACCGGTCTGGGTCGACATGCCCAGTCGGGACCGCCAGACGGCGACGCTTCCCGATGCCCACTCGGTTCCGTCGTCGTCGAGAGTGTCCGCCGCGACGACCCGCGCATCCTCGGCACCGGTCATCCAGCTGATCTCCGCGAGAGCGGCCAGGACCGCGAGTCGCCGGAGAGGTTCGTCGATCTGACCGGCCAGGGTCCACGCTTTCTCGATCTCGTGGACATCGAACGGAGCGCCACACCGGAGCGGCACCAGCGCCGTGACCAGGCGCGGCCACAACGTGGCGATCGGCATCCCGTCGGCTTCGATGACAGCTCCGGCGTCCTCGAGGGCACCGTTCCAGTGGCCACGCGTCAGCTGCAGTCGGCTGCGCACCGCGGTCTGCCAGTGCCGACAGATCTGGATGTCGCGCTCGACCGTGAACGGGAGACCGGCGTCGAGGATCCGGTCGGCCGCACGGTACCTGCCCTGTTCGACGTCGAGGCTGGCCACCTGTGAATAGACGGTCGAGGCGAGTTCGTCGAAACCGAGTGTGCGAGCGGCTTCCATGTGCGCGAGAAGCCTGGTCCGCGAATGTTCTTCGCCTCTGGACAGGGCGGCCGAATCCGAGACGACCTGATTCCACAGGCGCAGTTCGTCGTCGGTTGCGGAGGTGGTGTCGGCCAACAGGGTCGCGGTCCCCGACACGTCGCCCCGCATGAACGCCAGAAAGGCGCGCTGGATCTGGGCCTGGCTGTACACCGTGGTCGCCCCGGTGCCGTACGCGATCTCTGCCGCACGGGTCAGATGTGACTCGGCGCGTTGCCGGTGCGCACTGTAGTACTCGTAGACACCGACGGCGACATGAGCTGTCGCCACACCGGTGTCGTCGCCCAGTTCCGTCCACAGCGGGAACGTCTCGTTGACAGTGGCTATCGCATCGCGGAGGTGGCTGACCATGTACTGCTCGTTGGCCAGCGCCAGCAGCAACTCCGCACGCTCACGCGCCGAAGCGTTGCGCTGGTGCCGCTTCGCGATCTCGTAGTACGCAACGGCTTCCGTGTGCGCACCGCCGCGGATGGCGTCCTCGGCCGCCGCGACGGCATATCGGATGGCGCGGCCCGAGTCTCGGGCGGCAACCGCGTGATGGGTCAACACGGACGGGTGCACGGTGCCCAACTGCTCGAGCGCCTCCAGCAGCTGTGCATGCAGGTGCGCGACCCCACCCGGTGGGATGGTGGATTCGATTGCCCGGCGCGCCAACTCATGTCGAAAGACGATGCCATCGGATCGCCACTCCAGGAGTCCGGTGTCGGCGAGACGCTGGAGCGTGGGGTAGTCGATCCCCAGGACGGGCAACGCGGTGTCGGCGACGCGTTCCGGGGACGCCGCTATCAGCTGGAGTGCTTCGAAGTCTGTCGCGCTGACCTTCGTCGTCCGCGCCAGCACGGCGTCACGCACCGACGAGGGGATCGGCAGGTCCGGTTCGCGGGAGACCTCGGTCGCGAAGTACGGATTGCCGCCGGTCGCGGCGTGCACCAGCGTGGGATCGAGACCCGTACCCTCGACCAACTCAGCGATCGCCGCGACGCTGAGCGGCGGCAACTCGATGCGGCACACGTCCTCGGCGAGGAGCGCACGCGCCGATGCCTGCGGTTCGAGGTCTCGATGTGTCAGGAGCAGGACCAAGGGCATCGACTCGATACGACGGCACAGGAACCGCAGCATGTTCCTGGGCTACTACGGCCCGACGTTCGCCGCCGCGTCGAAACTCGACGAGGACGGCAGGCAGGCACTGCGAGCCGACCTGATCGCGCTCGCCGAATCCCACCAGCAGTCCGTGTCCGGCGGGATCTCGATCGACTGGCAGTACCGGGTGGTCGAGGCGGTGCGGTCGTGAACGCTTCTCGCAGACGCAGCACGGTCACCACGCGCCTCGGTGCGGTGACAGCGATCGCCGCAGCCGTCGGTGTGGCGGCACCTCTCGTGACGACTGCATCGGCAGCACCCGCCCGCACCCCGGGCGCGACGCTGACGATCGTCGATCAGAACATCACCGGCGCCGGCAAGAACCGCATCATCATCCAGGGTCTGTACCCGATGACCCGGGCGGACGCAGTCGGATTCGTCACGCACATCAACGATCGGGGCTGCGGTGGCATGCACTACATCGTGCTGGGAGACGACGGGAAGGAGCAGTACCTCTACGATCGCAACTTCCCGGGCACATCAGTGGGTACCGACGGATTCTTGCGGGCGTCCGACCGTGGACTCGAATACCTCCGCCAGTTCGTGGTTCCCAGTTCGGTTCTCGACGAGGACCGGGACGGCGCCGACGAGGTGTTCGTCCGGGTCCGGTTCACCGACGGCGACTGCCGCGCGCGAGTCCAGACCACCAACGTGGTGGTCGGCAGGTTCTGAGCCGACCTCGCCCACCCGGGCACATCCGGGTGGGCGAGTGTCGATTCAACCCGCTTCGGCGGGGTCGACCTCGGTGTCGATACGCATGGCGGCCACCAGTTCCCGATAGAGCTCGTCGGTGGCGAGCAGGCTTCGATGGTTGCCGACCGCACGCACCCGTCCGGCTTCGAGGACCACGATCTGGTCGGCGTCCATGATGGTGGAGAGCCGATGGGCGATGGTGACGACTGCTCCGCGGGCCGCTTGTCGTCGGATGCCGTCGGTCACCGACGCCTCGGTGAGCCCGTCGAGTTGGGCGGTCACCTCGTCGAGAAGGAGGAGTTCGGGGTCGACGACCAGTGCTCGGGCGAGTGCGATTCGTTGCCGTTCCCCGCCGGACAGCGTGGATGCGGTGACATCGGTCAGGAGACCATCGGGCATGGAGCGGACCCGGTCATCCATCCGCACGGCCGCCAGGGCACGCCACACGTCGTCGTCAGAGGCCTCGGGTGCCGCGTAGACCAGGTTGTCGCGCACCGTCCCTGGAACGAGCGGGGTGTCCTGTTCGACGTAGGCGATACGGGCGCGCAAGTCGTTGAGTGTCCACTGGTCCAGCGGCCGGCCGTCGAGCAGGATCTCTCCCCGATCGGGCCGTAGGAACTTCAGGAAGAGGGAGAAGATGGTCGTCTTCCCGGCGCCCGACGGTCCGACGATGGCGGTGTGCCCGCGGCGCGGAATCACCAAATCGATGCCGTTGAGCGCGGCTGGGGCGTCGGGCGCGTAGCGGTACACCACGTCGTGGAGTTCGAGCGCGGCGGCGGTCCGGTCGACGTGCGCCGGTGAGGATCCGATCACCGCATCGTCAGATTCCGTTCGTAGGTCGGAGATCTCGGAGATTCGCGCGGCGGCGGCCAGCCCCGACTGCAGCGCAGTGACACTCATGGTCAGCAGCGAGACCGGCATCATCAGCTGAAATGCATAGAGCAGGAAAGCGATCAGGGTGCTGACGCTCATCAAACCGTCCGCGACACGCCAGGCGCCGAACGCCAGGACGATCATCACCGCCAGATTGATTCCGCCGCCGGTGATCGTCCACGCCCAGGCCTCGATGCGGACGGCCCGGATACCCTTGCTCGCCGAGCTGTGCGCGAATTCGCCGATCCTGGCGGATTCTCGCGCCTCGGCGCGACTTGCCTTGACCGTGCGGATCGAGCGGAGGACGCCCTCCAATCGGCCACCGAGGAAACCGATCTCGGCTTGCGCGTCTTGCTGAGCCTTGGCCAGTCCGGGCATCAGCACTGCTGCGGCGGCACCGACCATGATGACGACGGCCATCGTGGTCGCGAACAGCGGCAGGTCCAGAACCGCCATGAGAACGAGCGCCCCGACCATCCCGACCGAGCCGTTGACACCGTTGACGATGCTCGATGTCGTCGCTTCACGGATCAGCAGGGTGTCGGAGGTGACGCGCGCTACCATCTCGCCGCTCGGTCTCCGGCCGAGTTCGGGGATCTCGACACGAAGGAGGTGACCGATCAGGCCGGTCCGGGTGGCCAGGATGATGCGTTCGGCCAGTGTGCCCAGCATGATCGTCTGGATCAGACTGATCACGGATCCGGCGACGAGCAGAACGGCCAGGACGGTGATCGGCGCCGCCAGCGATTCCGAGATCGCCAGCCCGTCGAGTACCCACTTGGTGACCAGAGGGGTTGCGAGTTCGGCTGCGGTAGCAAGCAATCCGAGGAAGACACCCAGCGCGAGGAGCCCGCGGTTCGGGCGCATGTACGACCAGAGGATCGCCAGTTTGGCGCGCATCGGCATGTCCGGGGTCTGCCCGGGATTGGCAGTGGATATCGAAGTCGTCATCGGACAAGCCCTCCGGAGTGGTACATACGAGTTCTAGATTGACACAGGCCCTCGGCGACATCGCCGGGCGCAGAGGGAGGGAGCCACCGCCGTCGACCTGGAGACGAGATGGTTGGTCGGGGCCCACCGGCTGTTCGCGGCGGCGCCGCCGCCAGTGGGCCGGCGATGAGTTTCGTCAGGTGGTGCGGTCAGACTTCACACACACGATCGGAGGAGGCATGAGCAACGTCAATGTGTGGGCGTGCGTAGTCGCGGTAGTCGCCGCATTCGTGGCGAGCGCCCTGTACTACAGCGTTCTGGGCGCACCGGCTGCGGCAGAGGTTCACCGGCCGACCTGGGCGACGCCGGTCGTCGAACTGGCCCGAAAAGCTGTGCTCGTGGTGCTCGTCACCGGCCTGGTCGCACAGCTCGATCCGGATTTCACCGGCGCACTGTTGCTCGCCGCGGGGCTGTTCCTCATTCCGCTCGTGCTGCTCGCCGGCGCGGTGTTCCACGAAGGAACCGCGATGTCCGCGGCGGCAGTACACCTGGGGGACTGGGCCATGAAGCTGCTCATTCTCGTGCTGATCGTGTCGCAGTGGCCGTGAGAATCAACGGTCCTGGCACGTGAAATGTCAGGCCGGCTCCAGGGCCCGCTTGGCCTTTTCCAATGCGGCCAGCGTACGCAGCACCGAATCGCGCTTGGCGGTCAAGTCGGACACCTTCGCCTTGCCGCTCAGGCCGGGGTCAGCCTGCGCGACGGCCAGCCGTTCCTCGATCTCGGTCAGCTGCCCCAGCAACGCTTGGGCGCGGCTCATGAGCTCCTCGCGGTCGGGCCGGGAGACATCCGCCCGCCGGGCGTTTCCGGACACGGCGTTCTTGGCTTTGGGGGCTGTCGTGTGTCCGCCTGTCCTTGTGGTGGTGGATGCGGATCGTGCGATGCCGCGCTGCCCGGACCGGGCGCGCAGCGGGGGCTGTGTGCGGGTCCGGTTCAGCACTGCCCAGGCTTCACGAGCCGCCTCCCGGTGTTCACGTTCTTCGTCGTCATCGGACGTCAATGACGCGCCCAATGGTCGTAGACCATAGAAGCCGACGAACTCACGGGCCGCCGCGATGATCTGTTCTGCGCCTCGGCAGCGCCCGCACCGCGGTTCGCCGCGGAGTTCTGCGATGTCGTCGCTGGATGAGCACCACACGCAGGCGCGGGCAGTGGAGTCGGTCACGATGGCATCGGTAGCAGCGAGATTCACGGGTGAATACACTACGGGACAATGTCTTTCATGCTGCGACCGGGCTCCGTCCCGCGGCTCGCGCCGGGACTTGCACTGGTCGTTCCTACGTTGGACCACTTCCTACTCCCGCCGGATGGCGCGCGCATCACGATCCGTCACGATGTGACGCCGGCACATATCGCAGTGCTGGTGGAATCATTCCGTCGAGACACCCGTTGGTGCCACCATGCGAGCTATCACCTACGACCGCTTCGGCGGTCCCGATGTCCTGCAACTGACCGACCTCCCCACGCCCAAGGTCGGCCCCGACTCCGTGCTGGTGCGCGTCCGGGCCTCGAGTGTCAATCCGGTGGACTGGAAGGTCCGCGAGGGCTACCTCGCCGAGATCATGGACACCGTTTTCCCGGTGGTCCCGGGCTGGGACGTCGCGGGCGTGGTCGAACAGGTCGGCCTGGACACACCCGAGTTCAAGGTCGGCGACGAGGTGTTCGGTTACGTCCGCAAAGACGTCGTCGGAGGGGAAGTGGCGGGCGGAACCTTCGCCGAGCTGGTCGCCGCACCGGTGCGCACTCTCGCCCACAAACCGTCGAGCTGGTCGTTCGAGGAGGCTGCCGCTGTTCCCCTCGCCGGTCTCACGGCGTTTCAGACCATTCGCCGGGCAGGAGTCCAGGCAGGCCACACGGTGTTGGTCCATGCTGCCGCGGGCGGCGTCGGATCCTTCGCGGTCCAGGTCGCTCGCTCTCTCGGCGCACGAGTGATCGGGACCGCCTCAGAATCCAATCACGACTATCTCCGGACCCTCGGGGCCGAGCCCACCACATACGGGGAGGGTCTGGCCGACCGGGTACGCGCACTCGCACCCGACGGCGTCGACGTCGTGCTCGACTACGTCGGTGGCGACGCACTCGACTCGGTGCCAGAGGTGCTGCGGGACGGCGGGACGGTCGCCTCGATCACCGACGCACGCGCGCGGGACGACTTCGGCGGTCACTACGTGTGGGTACGGCCCGACTCCGCGGACCTCGCGGAGCTGGCCCGTCTCGGCGAGGCCGGCAACCTCAAGCCGGAGATCGCCGAGGTGTTCGACCTGGCCGATGCCGCCGGTGCCCACGAGAGCAGCCAGTCCGGTCATGTGCGGGGCAAGATCGTGGTCCGCGTTGCCGGCGAATGACAGCGCGGGTGCTCTAGTCAGGCTGGTGGGCCAACCCGGTTGACAACTGCGGGTCACCACCGATCAAGGCATCTCCATCGTCTGGGCGCGACGGATCTCCTCCACAGCCCGGGTCAAGTACGCTGCCGGGTCGACCTCAGCACGCGCGGCGAGGTCGGCGATGACCACCAGTGCAGCGGGGGTGGTCTCGGTGTCCAACGGGCCGGCGGACGACAGCGCATGGGAGTCAGCGGTGTCGCCCACTCCCAACGCGCCGGTCAGCACCAGCGCCAGAGATGCGGGACTGATGGCAGGATTCCATGAGGCGACAGCCCGGCTCGTGGTCGTCATCACCTCGGACACATCATCGCCGGTGAGCCCATCTGGGAAGGCGGTCTCGAGTAGTTCCCGCAGCATGAGCGCATGCACCTCACGCGACTCGGGGTGCAACGCAAGCAGGTCGGCGGTGGCATCGAACGCCTCGGAGTCGTAGGCGCGTGCAGCACGGATCGCCTGGCCGGTGGTCTGCGCGACCATGTCTGCTATCGACGACCGGTCGAAGCGTGACTCGTTGTGAGACATAGAAACCACTCTCCCTCATGTGTCCGGCAGCCACCAACCCAGAAATCCACGCCGACGATCAACCCAGGTGGCACTCCACAAGGCGTCGGCCACACTTGGAGTTCTCCACACCGGGGTTCGAACTCCGTTCACGAGCCGGTTCCCCTGTCAGTATTCCGCACATGGGAATTCGCTACTACGCCTACCCTTTGCAGCCGAGTGATGTGGACGCGGCCCGACGGAATCCGTATCCGTTCCTCTCGGCTGACCCGCTCATGGATGCATGGGGAACTGAGGAAGACCGCCCCCGGATGCTGTATCTCGACAAGGCGTGGCGAGAGCTCCAACACATTTTCGCTGTGACTGACGGGCGGCTACAGCCGCGCATCTCCTTGGAGCTCGTCAAAGGAAACGTGACCCCGGTGGGGCAGTACGGTGCTCACGTCGGATTCGTTCACGTGTTACCTCCCGACGTGGTCGACGAGGTTGCGAAAGACATTGTCATGGTCGATCCGATCCTGGAGACCGACATCATCGAGGCAGTGCCGTACTCGAGCGCCGACTATGCCAATGCCTTTCTCCGCCGGGCACAAGACTTCATGGTCGCCCTCGCTGACGACGGTCTGGGACTGGTCTACACAATTCGATGACGCGAACATAGTGTGGCCTCATCGGACCACCTACAGAATTCGCCCTCCTCGATCCGCTCGTCATCCTGTCGGCCGGGGTAGAGGATGGCGAATTCGCCACCGACATCTACCCGGACGTTCTGATGAACATCATTCATGCTGCCCCGGGGCGGCGTCGGATCGCGCCGCCCGTTCTCAGACGACCGGAAGTGTCGCCAAGGCGAGGTCGGAGCCACGGGGTCCGACCGCGCAGAGACCCACCGGTGGTCCACCAACAGGGAGTGGATTGCTCACCGCGGGACGACCGGTGATTCCGGCAAGACATGTCAGCTGGAACGTGCGTGCTCGAGTGTCCTCGATGACCGAGCCGCCAAGGGCCGCACTCGCGCGGGTGGGAGCGGTCGACGACGCAGACGGCAGCAGCAGGATCGTCTCACCGAGCGCGCTGTTGATCCGGTTGCGCGCTGTGGCAAGTGTCCGGTCGGCTGCGGCCAGGTCGGCTGCGGTGACCTTCGAGGCAGTCTCGAACCTCGATCGGACGTCGGGGTTGAGCGAATCCCAGTGCCGCGACACCCATTCACCGTGAGCCCGCCATGCCTCCCACCCTTGCCGGGTCTGAAATGCCTTGACCCACACAGGCAGTACGGCCGTATCGAATCGGATCGAGCGCAGCGGCATCTGGCTGCCCAGCCGCTTGATCCCGGCTCGCACGGCGGCGGCCACGTCGGGACTCGCGAGGTCGATGATGTCGTCGGAGTAGGTGATCGGGAAGTCGACGCGCGAGGGGAGTCCGGGCATGAGCACGCTCGTGGTCGCGACCAGGTCGGCCCGCGAACGGGTCATCCACCCCACGGTGTCGAACGATGGCGCGAGGGGCAGGAGACCGTCACGGGACACCGCACCGTGGGTCGTGCGGATTCCATACAGACCCTGGTACGACGACGGGATTCGGATCGATCCGCCGGTGTCGGTGCCCAACCCGATGGTCGCCTGGCCGAGCCCGACCGCACTCGCCGAACCCGACGAGGAGCCGCCCGGAATGCGGTTCGACGCTTTCGGATTGGGCGGAGTTCCGTAGTGGCCGTTGGTACCGGCCAAACTGTATGCGAACTCGTCTGTGCGACTGATGCCTGCGACAGACGCACCCGCCGCCAGTAGCGCTGCCACCGAGCGCGCCGTCGTCCTCGAGGGCTGTGATTCTCGCAACCATTGCTCGTTGCCCGCGCCGACCCGGTGTCCCTTGATCGTGTAGAGATCCTTCACCGCAACGGACTTGCCCTGCAGGATCCCGACGCCGCTCGGGCGTACCAATGGTTCGCCGTATTCACGCCACACGGTCGGGTCGACGCGGGGCGAGCGGGTTCCCGGAAGCGGTGACGCAGAGCCGGTCTGGGCCGTCACGAGACCCACTGCTCCCGCCACGGAAGCGCCGGCAAATCCGAGGAACCCTCGCCTCGTCAAATCCTGCATCAGTTCGATCCCCTTGTCCCAACGGCATTGTCATGTGAGGGGCGTCACCCGCAATGATGCAGGCGTGCGCTATGTACCCTCGAGTCGTAGGAATGTTAGGCCATCTAAGGGCTGTCGGCGACCGGAGCACCGAGAGGTTCGGGCGGCGGGGCGTCGATCACCCGCGACCCGATCGGCCGCAGCGAGCTGAGTGCCCCGGGGAAGAGCTCGACAACCGCTCCGCTAGCGGGGGAGCTGGGTCCGGCGGTCGCCTGCGCGGAAGCGACTGGGTGTCGTGCCGTACGCCTCGCGGAACCGGCGTGCGAAGTGGGTGGGGTCGACGAAGCCGTGCCGGTGAGCGAGAGCGGCTATCGAGAGATGCGGCTCGGACACCAAAGCGGCGCAGGCAGACTCAACACGCCGACGGGTGATGTAGGACGAGACCGTCGTGTTGTCGGCGGGCCAGATCTTGTACAACTGCCGCACCGAGATGTGGTGCGCCGCTGCGATCGTGGCCGGGGACATGGACGAGTCGCGGATGTTGTCATCGATGTACTTCTCGATCACAGCCACGAGATTGCTCTCTGAGGGGGAACCTCCCGTCGCGGCTGCATTCAGAAGCAGCGAGCGGATCAGGGCCACCGTGGGCACATTGAGTTCGGGCAGTAGTGCCGGTGCCGTGCGAGCCAGCATTCCCAGATGTTGGATCTGCGTGACAGCCAACGGGTACAGCGCAACTGAAGGACCGAGGTGAGTGATCGCGCGGTCAATGGTGTTCTCGCTGAGCATCAGCCTTGCTGACAGGGTGTGCAACGCCACGATGGATCCGCGCCGGTTGTTGCGGAAATCTAGCGGCCGTTGGTGGTTGACGACCACCAACGTCGGACTGTCCGACCCGATGAGTTGCGAACGGCCGTCGATTCTCAGCCACCAATCACCCGCGGCGAGAACCGCCACCGACACCTGCCGCAGGTGACCCTGCGCTGCTCGCTCGCGATGAGGAAGCGATGCGACGGCGATGCCGTCGTAACTCAGAAGCGTCAGGTACGTGTCGAATCCCAACGCCCAGTGTTCGACCGAAAGGTCGGGACGGTCGCGGTGCGTACCGGTCAGCGTGAAGCGGTCGGCGATGCCGGGCGGGGTGGCCCGCTCAGACATCGACGGGCTTGCGCTGATGAGCGGCCGTGTTTCGCCAGGCGATCGGGGTCATCCCATACATTTCACGAAACCGGCGACTGAAGTGGGAGGGATTGCTGAAGCCCCACTGTTGGGCGATGGAAGCGATTGACTGCCTTCGAGTTTCGGGTCGGGCGAGGTCGGCATGGGCGCCTCTGAGCCTGCGTGTGATGATCGATTGTTCGAGGCTGATGTCAGCTGCGCTGTAGAGCGAGAACAGCTTTCGTACAGAGATTCCGTGCGCGTGAGCGATGGAGTTCGGTGAGAGCGACGGGTCGCTGAGATGCTGATCGATGTATCCACGGATCCGTGGCAGCAATACCTCAGCCATGGGACCCCGAGCGTAGTCACCGTCGTAGGCCGAGGCCAGCAGTGCCCGAATGAGGTCGATTGTCGTCTCACCGATCTGTTCGGCGTGGGCGCTTTCGGCGAGAGAATCGCCGGCGGCCGTCAGGTTGAGTATCTGCGCGCTGACCAGGTCATGGATGGGACTTGACGCCAGGCGCATGCCGCCTTGCAGAACGACGTGGTGGGGTAGTCCGAGGTCATCGACGGGCATCCACAGGGCTTGGTTGGCTGCCCGACCCGACCAGCCCATCGTGAAGGGCGAATCGAGATCATTGAGCGACAACTGACCTGGCCCTACCACGACTTGGTGGCCGTGTTGCTCGTGGGCGTGGTGACCCTTTTCTTGAACTGCGATCGATACGTGGTCGGAGCGGCCGGTTCGGATCTGCGTGGCGCTGCGGGTTGCGTGCATCCCGGCCATCTCGAGTCGCAGAATCGACGCGCGCCCGAAGGAGGTCACCGACACCTCGCCATGCGGCGAGGTTCCGTCATCAAGTGTGACCGTGGTGGGCCAGGCAGCGCCGGAGATCGCCTCCAGCGTGGCCTCGTGGCGTTCCGACATGGGTATGTCCGCAGCGCGGAATAGAACGGTCAAGCAGCATCCCTCCATGTGTTCGGCCATGAACCCAGCTGAATGGACGTATGCGCAGATTACCGATTCGGCCGAAAAACGTGGGGTGAAGTGCACGCACAGAACACATTCCTGCACCCACAACCAGAGCGTTTGTCCAACCGCGACGACGGACGGCCTTGATCTCCGTAATTGGCGCCTACCGGAGCCTCTGGTTGTCCCTCGACTTTCGTCACATGTGACGTTTTGAGATCGGACTACGACGCAGCGGGCGAGACCGGGCGAACCATCCATGCGGCCGGCGAACTGTCCACGCGGCCGGAGCCTATGGGTTGGCGTCGCTCGCAGGCACGGCGTCTACAGACACGCACACGGCCACCGCAGCCAGCTTCCACGAAAGTTACGAAACCTCGGCGACGACAACCGACATCCGCGCGGACCTGCACAGTCACCAGAACATCCAAGGAAGATCCGCCACTCAGGACCCACGGGATCTAGCCGACTCGTCTGCGCTGCGACGCGGCACCCATGGATCGCCGATAAGATACATTATGTCAAGTAACTGCTAGTTATCCGATGCACTCACCTGTCCACGCTGCCCTTACCCCGCCGACCGATACGGTAGAGCCAGTCGTTCTACGACTGACCCGCGTGGCTGACGCTACTGGCCGTACGTGTAGCGCAGGTTGGCGTTGATCAGGTTGCCGATGCGTTGGCATAGGTGACGCAGTTGGCGATCATCCGGTGCAGGCTGCTCGGTGAGCAGCGTCCACCGGAGATTGGTACCACTACGCCCGCCGCTCAGATCGAAGACCACTCGAGCATCCGGTCGCTTCGTCCACAACGACGACCACACCACCCGCCTGGGTCGCGCCGCTTCGAGGACCGTCGGCGCAACCTCGTCGTCGTACAGATGCAGCCATGGGCGTGACGGCTGCCTGTTCGGGCTGACGAGGTCATCGAAGACCACATGCGGCGGTGCCGGCTGGTTCTTCTCCTTCGAAGCAATAACTTCCACACGACAAGACTCGCAACGAATCGCACGGCGCTGCAACCGCATTATGCAGTGATGGAATATGCAGGGATACCAGACCGGTACGCCTGGCGGCCGAATGCGCCGTCACCGACGGCACCGCAGACGTGATCGCCTCGGCCCTCATCGGCGTGCCGATGAGGCGCCACGTGCTGCGCCTCCCCCGACATCACTGATCCGCTACCAGCGCAGCTGCTGGCGGTGTGCCGCTGGCGCTCTATGGCCCTGCGCTGCGTGGCCCAAGGGGCCGTCAGTGACTCAGATCTGCGGCCCCTGGGCTCGCAGGGTGTCCACGGAGTCCATCGCCTGCCGCAGTTCGGCGAGCCAGGCCTCGGTGTGTTCACCGACCAGCTTGACCGACCACGCCACCGCGTCGGCGCGCGAACGCGCGACGCCCGCGTCCACGAGTGTGTCGAGGACCTGCCGCTCGGACTGTCGAAGACGCGTCATCACCGGAACAGCCAAGTGCGTGAACATGATTCGTTGGTCACCTATCCGTACACCCCACGACACTGTGCGCCCGTAGCGTGCCTGGGCCTCGTCGGCGATGGCCATTCGCTGCGTGCGCGTGTCCTCACGGAACCGCGACGCTCGGCCCTGGGCGGCCGCTGTGCCGTCACCGTCGGCATCGGGGGCGGCCAGCGTTCCAACCACGGTGATCTCGTCGCGATCGACGACGACCTCGGGGGCGCCGTCGAACCAGTCGTCGGGCAGGCGACCGACGAACCACGCCTGGGCGCCGCTCGCGTCGGGGAGTTCGGCCTGCTGCCACCCGCCGCGACGTCCTCCGCCACGACCCTGTTGCTTGATCATGATCACTCCTCTGATTGGTGATTACATGATTACTCGCTTACGCGGTAATCGCAACGGTCTTCGCTCAGAGCTGACTCCAGCGAAGGGTGTTCGCGGGGTACGTTCGACCCTCAGTGCGCAGTTCCTTCGAGCTGACCCGAGTACATACAGCTACGGGCTCGGCGTCAACGCACTCATGTCCGGCAAATGGCATTAAAGGAAGCGTCGCCCGCGGCGATGCCGACCGTAAGGCCTGGCGCGCCAACCCAGCCAAGATGGCGCTTCTGGAGAACACCAACCACCCTGACGACATCAACTCCGCCGATTACGATGCAATCTTCTTCACCGGTGGCCACGCGGTCATGTACGACTTCCCCGACAACCCTGGCCTGCAACGCATCACCCGTGAGATCTACGAGCGCGGCGGCATCGTCTCCTCGGTCTGCCACGGTTACTGCGGCCTGCTCAACACTCGACTCTCCGACGGCTCGTACCTGATCGCCGGCAAGAAGATGACCGGATTCGCCTGGCAGGAAGAGAAACTGGCGCGGGTCGACAAGCTTGTCCCGTACAACGCCGAAGAGGCCGCCAAGGAGCGTGGTGCTCTCTACGAGAAGGCCAAGCTCCCGTTCGTCTCCTACGCCGTCGTCGACGGCACCCTCGTCACCGGCCAGAATCCAGGTTCGGCCAAGGAAACCGCAGAGAAGGTGGCTGCACTCCTCTGACATCGGCACCCACTGTGCTGACCCTGCCACGCACTGCCATGACTCTCGGCCGCCACCGGGTCCACCGTGTCACCGTGCAAGTGTCCGCGGCTGCTCGACCCCGCCGAGCTTGTCGGGATTGCGCATCGCGTAGACGTGTTCGATCACGCCGTCGACGATGTGGAATGTGAACGCACCCTGGAGTTTTCCTTCGAAGTACACGAGCATTCCCGGCTCGTGGTTGAACACGGCCGCCTCTACCCGGTAATCGTCGACAGTGGTCCCGAGCCGCGCGAACCCGGCGAGCAGGCGCGCCACCGGCAGCGCGCCTTGAACGGGTCGTTTGACCGCGGTGGCCTTGCCGTCGCTGTCGGCGGTGAACACCACATCGGGGGCGAGCATCGCCATGAGAGGCTCGATCTCCCCAGACTGGGCGGCGGCCAGGAACTCCGCCACGACCGCGCCGACGCGCTGCGCATCGACCTGTTCGAAACGCGGCCGGCGCGACTCGACATGCGCCCGTGCGCGGTGCGCGATCTGGCGAACTGCGGCAGCGGACTTCGAGACCATCGTCCCGATCTCGTTGTGGGAGAAGCCGAAGACCTCACGCAGGACGAATACCGCACGCTCGTCGGGGTTCAGGGATTCGAGCACCACCAGCATCGCCGTGGACACCGACTCGGCGAGTACGACGTCGTCGGCCAGATCGCGGTCATCGAGCAGGATCGGCTCCGGGAGCCACGGTCCGACATACTCCTCCCGCCGCCGCGACCGGGACCTCAGGGTGTTGAGCGCCTGGCGGGTGACGATCTTGGCGAGGTAGGCCTTCGGGTCGACGACATCGTCGTCGACCCGGGCCCACCTCAGGTAGCTCTCCTGCAGGACGTCGTCCGCGTCGGCCGCGGACCCGACGATCTCGTAGGCGACGGTGAACAGCAGCGGCCGAAGCTCGGCAAAACACACTGCACGACGGTCGGACTCGCTGACGGGCATGTTCACTCCGCTCCTCATCGTCCTGCCGGTCAGCGCCCGACCGGTTCGCGTTCGGTTGTCGTCGCCTTCGCCCCACCGAACCAGCTGAACCTACCGGGCCGAGCGGCCTCACGCCGGATGTTCTCCACCGTTCCGCGACACGCCAGCTCCTTCGCCCAGGCCGCAACGCGACCGGTCACGACCGCTCGCGCAGGCGAATCGTCGCGGTGCGTGAACTGCAGGGTGGCGGCGTGGCGACCGACGCTGGCGCACTGCGCGACAAAACCCTGGTCGACAGCGTTCGGCTGCTCACCGCCGATCTTCGCGAGGACGGCATCAGCGGCCTGAGCACCGAGCGGCTCGGCGGCCTGGCAACTCATCCGCAAACTCATGCCCTCGACCGCAACCGCATCCCCGGCGCCGACGATCCGGTCGTCACCGACGGCAACCAGGGTCGCATCGGTGCGCAACCGGCCGATCTCGTCGACGACCAGACCGCTGTCGGCGGCCAACTCGGGAGCCTCGAAACCCGTGGCGAGAATCGTTGCCGCGCTCGACAAGACCATCCGTTGGCCGTCGATCTCGACGCTGACGGTCCGCTCCCCCACCTCGACGGCGCGTCCCCGGTCCACGACGTCGACACCCAGTCGGTTCAGTTGCGTCCGCGTGGCGCGCCGGGCCCGGGCGCTCACCGAGGTCGCGATCCCCCCGCCGCCGACCAGCCGGACGTCGTGTCCGGTCTCGGCGAGTTCGGCAGCTAACTCGACTCCGGTGAGTCCCCCGCCGACGACCGTGATCATGTCATTCGCCGCGAGGCCCTGGACGCGTTCGCGTATCCGTTGTGCGCCCGCCCAATCGGCGATGGACAGGGCGTGGTCCGCCGCGCCGGGGATCTCCGGAGTGCGACGGCGGGTCCCGATCGCATAGATCAGGTAGTCGTACTCGAGACAAGCCCCCGAGGCGAGCTGCACCCGGCGCCCGCGCGCGTCGATGCGCACGGCGGTGTCGACGAGGACGCGCACGTCGTCGGCCAGCACGTCGTCGAAACCGACCTGCGGATCACCGGTACCCGATACGAACTGATGTAACCGTATGCGCTGCACGAAGAACGGCTGCGGATTCACGACCGTGACGTCGACAGCGGGATTCCGCCGGAGCCGGTTGGCCGCCATCGCGCCGGCGTAGCCCGCGCCGAGGACGACAACGTGCGTCCGATGCCCGTTGGCGTTCGTGTCGTCGAATCCGATGATGTCGGTGGTGTTCATGGTCCTGCCTTCCGTCGGGTGTTCGAGGTGGTCATCCTCGAGACACCGACGGTGTCGCGAATGTGACAGCTACGCGACATCGCGGACCGCACTGAGTCGGACGCGCGGCGTCCACGCACTGACGGGTTACACATCTTCGGGGAAGTCCGCGTCCCTGGAGAGGTCCTCGTTGGCTCGGATGTCCGTCAACGCCGCTTCCAGCGTGTCGGTCACGGCATCAAAACCGTCACTGCCCAGGATCAGCCGACGGGGAGGCTGGTCCTGGTCGATGGCAGCGATCACCGCACGGGCGCCGCGTCGCGGGTCGCCGGGTTGTCTACCGTCCATGTCCACGAACGCTGCGCGGATCTGCTCGAGCATCTCGTGGTACTTCGGAATCGGCTCCGACACCGGCTCGTCGGCGAAGCCGGCGTAGGCGTTCGAGCGGAATGCTCCTGGTTCGACTGCCAGCACCGAGATCCCCTGCGCCATGACCTCCTCGCGCAGCGCCTCGGTGACGGCTTCGATGGCGAACTTCGTCGCGCTGTAGTAGCCGAAGCCGGTCGCCGCGACAAGCCCCGCCACCGAGCTCACGTTGACGATCCATCCGTCGCCGCGGGCACGCATGCCCAGCAGTACGGCGCGCGTCACGGAGAGCACTGCGAAGAGGTTCAGCTCGAACATCGCCCGCACCGACGATTCGTCCATACCCTCGATCGATCCGAACCAGCCGCGGCCGGCGCTGTTGATCAGCACGTCGATACCGCCGAAGTGCTCCTCGGCCGCACCCACCGCTCGCTTCACCTGCTCGGGATCGGTGACATCGAGCGGCACGACGAGCACGCGGTCTCCGAACTGCTCGGCCCACGTCACCAACTCGTGCGGACGCCGGGACGTGAGCACAACGCGGCCCCCCGCCTCGAGTGCCGCTTCGGCGAACGCAACCCCGAACCCACCGGGTGTGCCCCCGGTGATGAACCAATGCCGCGTCATGGCTCGATCACCAACCGGCTGATCAGCGCGCCGCGCAACGTGAAGCGGTAGTGCAGGTCGACGACGCCGCCCGGGAAGTCCCCCTGCAGGTGCTGCCCGACGTCGACGATCTCAGCGGTCGTGGTTGCGCCGGTGAACTCGGACGTATAGGTGTACTCGCTGAGCGAGGCGGCCAGCCATGCTTCGATCTCATCCCGGCCCCGGTAGTCGCGGCCGTCGTCGGTCACGACGGCATCGGCGGCGAACGTGGCGGACGCACGGTCGTCCTCTCGGGCGTCGAGCGCGGTCATGAACGTCTTTATGGTGTCCGGGAGAGCATCCCATTCTGTGGTCATGACCCAACGATGGAGTTTCCCCCTACGGGAAAGTCAACTGTCGGCGGCGCAGTTCGTCGGACTGCACCGACATGTTGACCTTCCCCCCGGGGGAGACTGCAGGATGTCCCTCGACCGTAAGACGCGCGACGGATCACAGGAGGACGCGATGGGCGCACGGGTTTCGATCGGCGACTTCGCAGTGATGACGAGCCTGAGCCGGAAGGCCCTGAGGCATTACCACGACATCGGCATTCTCCAACCGACCCACATCGATTCCCGCACGGGCTACCGGTTCTACGACACCAGCCAGGTCGATCATGCGCATATCATCCGCCGGTTCCGATCTCTCGGAATGTCCATACCCGACATCAAGGCGCTACTGAGCACCGACGACGCAGCGGCCCGCACCGAGATCATCGCAACTCATCTCGAGCAGATGGAGGTCCAGCTGCAGCAGACTCGTGACACCGTCGGCGCACTGCGCGAACTACTTTCTCCCGTGCACACCCCCACCGTGGTGGCGGTCCGGCATGAACCCGCCCTCGCCGTATGGTCCATTGGTGCCACCCTCGAGGTCTCCGAACTCGACGGGTGGTTCGCGGCGACGCTGAGGTCGCTGCGGAACGCCGTCGCCACGGTGGGAGGCGCCACGTCCGCAATCGTGCCGGGCGGCCTCTACGATCGAGCGCTGTTCGTCGAATCACGAGGTGAGGCAACCCTCTTCGTACCCGCACCGGAGTCCGCGACTCCCCCAGAGGGCATCCGTGCCGAGGTCTTGCCCCGCGCCGAATTCGCAGTGCTCACCCACTCCGGTGGCCATGAGGGCATCGACCGCAGCTACGGGGCCCTGGGGGTCTACGTGAACGAGCATCTGATCAGCGGCCCAGGGCCGATCCGCGAACATTACGTCGGCGGTACGCCGTCAAACCCGACATCGATCACCACGACCGAGATCTACTGGCCGATCTTCAGCACCACTCCACCGCCCGACTGACAGCAGCAGGACCCGCGGTCCCACAACTCGCGGTCCGGCCGCCGGGTCCGATCAGGGAGCCTGCTTCCACCAGGCGATCACGTACAGCGCCAGCGATGCGACGAGACCGCCGAGGACCCACAGCACCACGGAGTAATCGACCCACGACCCGAATGGGGGCGTACCGGGAAAGATGTTGCGCAACGGCAGCACAGCGAACAGCATCACCGCGAACCAGGTGACCATCGGGGGCTGAAATGCCTTGCGACGGCGTACCGTTTGGATCGAGACGAACAGCGTGCAGATCGGCAGGACAACCAGCATCACGCACAACGCGAGATCGAAGGTCAACGATCCGGCCGTTCTCGACGAGGAGATCGTGAAGGCCTTTCCGCCGGAGGAGGGCGTGTCTCCGGCTTCGATGTTCCAGCCGATGAGCGAATCGGTGAGCACGACGTCCGTCGGCAACTCCACGTCGTTCGGCCCGAAGGCCTGAACCGTCACGGAGTCGGACACATAGCTGTCGAACGGCCAGTGTCGGATGTCGCCGTTGCTGTACAAGGTCACCGGCAGGGCGCCCGGGCGTGTACCAGCGGGGAACTGCAATTCAGCGGCCGAGACTCTCGGTGAGACATCGATGGTCAGATCTTCCCTGAGCTCTCCGCGCTCGTCGAGCAGATCGCTGCCGGCATAGACCGAGACGTTGCCCCCGACCTCGAACGCCGCACCATCGACCGAGTCGATGTCCAGATAGACCAGGACCTCGTTGGCAGCGGGTTCGTTCGTATCCGGGTCGCCACCGACACCGCCTGCGGCGTACGCCACCAGCACCGCGACATACAGAATCACTACTCCGACGACAATCGCCAGACCCTTGACCCAACCCGGTCGTCTACCGCTCTGCGCCATACACCGGCCTCCGTCGTCACCACCGTTCGGCGGCCATGAGCAGGCGCCGGCTGGACGTGAGTGTATCGGTGATCATGCTGAGTAAGAGAGGTTCTCGTCATCGGAACGGCCCAACGACGCACCTATGCACCGTCATGTCGCGGCAACTCGCTGACCAGTATCTCGCGAACGATGATGAATCGAGCGATTTCGCTGGGCGGATTCTGACGCGAACCATCACTCGTGCCCGTGTCGATTCATGTCACGGTTTGTTCAGTTTTTCAGAGGCGATCCGTTCGATGCGTGGCAAGGCAACAGCCAGCACCGGCAAATACCCGATCGCCCACACCGGCGCACCGAAACTGAGGACGCAGCCACCCGGCACCGCGATCACCTCGTGACGGGTCGCGTTCACTCCTGCCACCTTCCACGCCCAGGATCGATGTTCCACGAACTCGGTGATCTCGAACGGCAGTGGAACTCCGGCAATGGTCGTGACGGTCCCTGTGGTCCCAAGCGTCAACCCGCCGGCACCTTCCGCCTGCGCACCCGAGACGGTGGGACCCCATCGCGGCCAGTCCTGCACATCGACGAGCGTCGCCCACACCGCCTCTGGGGCCAGGTTCATCCGAAGTTCGGCCGTCGGCATCCCGCGACGCCATGTACTGCGAACGCGCAGAGCCGACTTCAGCCACGTGGGTGAGGCAAGGTGGTTCATGAGGGGTCCACCTCGCCGAGGATGTGATGCAGCACCAGACCATCGTCGCAGAGCGAGCTGTACCGTGCGCTGGCTTCTCGGACTCCCCGGTGCCTCGCACCACGCAGGTGGTGCGCTCCCCCGCCGGGGATGGCATTCCCGCCCGTACGAGGTCTCGGCATCCGATACTGGTGGCACCCGATCCCCCGCACCGAACTCGAGGAGACCTGATGTCGGTCAGCGAGCCCGCCGCCGGTCGCGGCACGTATTTCGACGACCCGATCACGATCGATGAGCAGACCACGATGATCCCGGTGTCGCGCCGCGGGTTCCGCGGCCGGCCGGTCGCCGTCGGCGCCTATACGGTGACCGGCGGCGTCACGACCTGGACCCCGGCCGTCGACAGCGGTCGAGTGGCACTCATCGGAGTGATCACCGGCCTCGTCGCGGCCACACTGGGATCGGCTGCAGTCCTCCGGCAACCGCCCTGGCCGCGAATGACCATCGATCAGAGTCACCTGCCCCGCCACGGATCACCGACAGCGCCATCCCGTCGTCTGCGGGTGGGCCGATTGCACGGGCCGGCCCAGCACTCTTGACGCCGCCTACGCCCGGACGCCTGCTGCGAAGTATTGCGATGCGTTGAGCACATCGAGTCTCTAGCGTTCGAGTGATGAACGAGCACGGGAACGAGTGGTTCGAGGACTGGTTTGAGCCAGTCGCGCGCTGGACTCGATGGCTCGATGGCGCGGTGACCGGAGGGCCCGGGGTGCTGCCACCCCAATGGCGGCTCGCCATCGATACAGTGCGGCGCGACATGCTGCACATGCAGACCGGTACGAAGTCCTACACATGGGATTGCGAGTCAGCCCTGTGGAACGTTTACCTCGACGGCAACGGCACACTCATATTCGACATCCGCGACCTCGACGGAAGAATCTGGGTGTGGACGCCCGAACCGACCCCCGCAGATTGTGCTGAGGCGGAAGCGATCAGCTGGACGGCGGGACGCGTGCAAGACGAGCTGATTTCTGACTTGTGGGTTCTGTGGCCGGCGTTTCGAGACGGGCCGCCGATGGATGTACGCACCGTGGAGGGTCACGCAGTGTGGACCCGCAGCCGCTCGAGCAACGTCGTCGCGTCAGTCGGCGATCTCGCACGCCTGCAACCGAAAGACAACCCCGACCTCCGGCCTACACGGTGAGACCGACCACTGAGAGGAGACTCGTCCGATGCAAGCCGACACCTATCCCGATGACTGGCGTCCGGCGCAAGCCGACGGCCCGGTCGATCTCGTCGTCAACGGCGAGCTGTTCCAGGTGAGTATCCGGGCTGACGGAGGGTATTCGAGCAGGTGGGTGTCAGGTCCGAATCCCGGGTACGGCTTCGACTCCAGCGCTCCGTGCGTCGCATGGAACAGTGGGGACGGGCTCCCGCCCGCGCCGCTTCCACTCCCCCTTCCGACCATTGCCGAACATCGCGAGTCGATCACTGAGTTCCTCTCCGACATCGACCCGCTGACCGGCTATCTCCGGGAGTAGCGATGCGGGGACACCGCCCGACGGCGAGCGGACTCGACCTCAGCCCCGCGCGACGACCGACCGGCCCGAACCGGCTTCGAGCATAAGTCCGGCAACGAGGACGACCGGGGAAACGAAGACCTTCGGCAGAGAACCCAGCCCCCTCACCACACGCAGCTAAACTTGATGGTTCGAGCGCATGTGATGTGGGTCGCTAAAGCAGTCGTGAAACGAGACGACCGTGCAATAGTTAGGCAATGCTTGCCTTAACTGAGAGTGCTCGTCCGTGGCTGATCGGCGTCTACCGCATCGTCGTCGGTTTCCTCTTCTTCTGTCACGGGACGACGACGCTGTTCGCGTGGCCGATCGAACCGTACGGTGGCTCGACAGCAGAGTTCGGCGCGTGGCCGTCGTGGTGGGCCGCCGCGATCCAGGTGGTCGGCGGACTGCTCATCATGACCGGCGTCGGAACCCGGGTTGCGGCGTTCGTCAGTGCGGGAAGCATGGCGGTGGCCTACTTCTGGAAGCACCAGGGCGACGGGCTGCTGCCGATTCAGAACGACGGTGAGTCCTCGGCGCTCTTCTGCTGGGCGCTTCTGATCCTGGTCGTCATCGGCCCGGGCAAGCTGACCGCGCAGTCCGTTCTCGATCGTCTACGCGGCAACGCGACCCCCGCGAATCAGACAGACACAGAGTCGATCTCGGAGCCACCCGAAACGTCGATGGTCCGATAGTAGGACACCGGCAGGACAATAGATCCCGACCAAAGCCCTCCACTCGGCCTTACAACCGCGCGCGCCGATGAATTCTGACAGTCGCGAGGGTCTGTCTCGGTGTGGACAACGTCGTCCGCACCGAGGCAGACCGATGTCCACAGACATCGACGACCAGAAGGCAGGCTCACGATGACCGACGCGACCGGGGCGACCCTCACCTATATCTTCAGCGCTTCCCCTGACGCGGTGTTCGACGCGTGGACGACACCGGCGCTCTTCGCGACCTGGTTCGGCGGCAGCACAAACGAGGTGCCCGTCGAGTCGGTCGCGCTCGACGCCCGATCCGGCGGCACTTGGGCCGCAACGATGATCGTCGCGGAAGAAATGCCCGAATTCCACTGGCGTGGTGAGTACGTGGAGGTTGCTCGACCGAACAAGCTCGTGCTGACGATGACGGACGAGCCCGGTGACGAGCGCGAACTTCTCACCGCGGACTTCATCGCCGTCGATGCCGGTACCGAACTCCGGTTCAGCCAGACCGGCGGGAACCTCACGGACGAGCAGTACGACTACGCCGCCGCCGGCTGGCGCGCGGCGTTCGAGACGCTGGACTCGCTACTGGCCGACTGACCGACCCGCCGGTGTCTCGATCCTGACCCGAGGCTGCGGGCTGCGGGCATCGGACTGGCAGACTTCGTTTCGTCGACGCGACCCCGACCGAAGTCGCGTCGACGAAACGAAGTCCGGGTGTCCGGTCCCGACCCTCCTTGCCCGAACCCGCGCCTACTCCCAGCCCGCGGTCTCCGCCGCCGCCTGATGGGTTTGCCGAAGGAAGTTCAGAACCATGGCGTCCGGATCCTCGGCTTGGCGCACGAGGTGATACGGCAGCAAGTATTCCCCCAGCGCGGCATCCCAGCGGGCCGGGGCCTCGACCGCAGGGTGGGTGTCGTAGCCCTCGGGATGCGGGTACGCGTATGCGTAGAAGGCGCCCTCCTCGGCGCCCCCTGGCCAATATCCCGCGCTCGACACCTCGTCGCTGTAAGCCTCGTGCATCACCCAGTCGGGACAATTCGGCACCCCACCGGGGTGTTGCGGCGCACTGCGTCCCGAGAAACGCGTGACAGCCAGATCGAAAGCGCCCCAAAAGAAGTGCACTGGTGACGACTTTCCCCGGAACTCGCCGCGGAACGTCGACAACACACGATGAGCACTGACGAGCGACCGCCAGAACCTCGACACGGCCTCTGCGTCGTACGACGAGTGGGCGGTGTCCTCGGCGAACGGGGTCGCCTCGGGCAATTCGACGGGGGTCGCGACGATGTCGATGTCGAAACCCAGATCGGTGAGGTGGGACGTGTACTCGGTGTAGAAGTCGGCCACCGTCCGAGGTTCGAGCTTCATTCGACGAGTGGTTCCGTCGGTCACCAAGAGGAGCAATTCGTGGTCCAGGAGGTCGAAGCGGATCTCGAGACCGCGGCCTCCGACGGCCATCAGCGATGTGGTGAGTCCTCGCGCGTCGACATACAACGGCACTCCCCACCAGTGATTGACCTCCGGACCGAGAGCCAGGCGCGTCTTGCCGACGATCTGGGTCCACAACTGCACTGTGTCCCTAGTACCGATCCACGAATCCACCGGTAGCGCGGGCCATGCCTCGTATTGCGTCTCCATGCCCCCATGATCCCGGACGCGTCAACTCGACGAGCGCGCCCCAGAATGCCCACGAGGTCGGGGCTCGGTGATGGCTACACGGCGGCGCCTGCCACCTGTGGAGTTCGGCAACAGGAGGGTCGAAGGACCGCTTAACCTGGCGGGATCAGAGGCGCCACGCTACGTGTGCGCCATCACCGAGGAGGGCACATTGCCGCGTATCACGTTGGGAGCGATTCTGGTCTTCGTCGCGATCGGGAGCACCATGGCTGCCGCACTGCTCGGGGCACCGGACTGGTTGATCATCGTCGTACTCACCGTGCTGTTTGTCTTTGCTCTCGTGCTGCCTACGGCGATCCGCGAGTTCGGACGGGATCAACCGACGTCGGTCGACCGGTCGGGGCTCGGGAATCCGGAGGGTCCGCGTCCGACGCCGACGCAGCGGCGTCGACATGCCCAGAGCTCGGATTCGTCCTCGGGTTGGTTCGGATTCGATGGCGGATGGTCGGGCGACGGCGGTTCTGATTCCTCCGGCGGAAGCTCGGGTGGCGGAGGAGACTGAGCGGCCAGAGGCGGCTCGGCGACCGGTCGGGGCCGCTGTCAGGTCGTCGACACGATCCCCCGGTGGGCGGCATTGACGTGATCAGAAGAGGAGACCCGGTGAGCAGGATCAGAACTGATCTGACGGCAGTTCTCGGCAGGACCGTCGGTATGGCACTGCAGCGCCGCACGCTGCTACCTCGGGCAGTCTCCGAGGCCATCGCCGGCGAAGGACGCAGTGTCCGTGGACTCACCGTCGTCGTGACCGGCGCCTCGGCGGGGATCGGACGGGAATCCGTACGACAGCTCGCCGCACGCGGCGCGCATGTGGTGGCCGTGGCACGACGTCGGCAAGAACTGAGCGAGCTGTCCGACGAGACCGGCTGCGACTACAGACTCTGCGACCTTTCCGACGAGGCCTCGACCGCTGAATTGATCGACGAACTCCGACAGGAACCGGTCGACGTACTGGTCAACAACGCGGGCCATTCGATCCGACGAACCATCCTCGACTCCACCGACCGGTTGCACGACTACCAGCGCACCATCCGTCTCAACTACCTCGCCCCCGTCCAACTGTCTCTCGGCCTGCTGCCGGACATGATCGACCGTCGGTCAGGACACATCGTCAACGTGTGCACGTGGGGAATCATGGCCAACACCTTTCCCAGGTTCTCGGCCTACGCTGCGTCGAAGAGCGCACTGGCCATCTTCGGCCGGAGCCTCAACGCGGAGAACCCTCACCCACACGTTCGGGCGACGAACGTCTACTTTCCACTAGTACGAACCGAGATGATCTCGCCCACAGCGGAATACGACAACATTCCGGCGCTCAGCGTTGACGAGGCCGGCCGGTGGATCGTCCGCGCGATCACCCACCGTCCGACCTCCGTGGCCCCGGCTGCCGTACGTACACTGCTGCCGGTCATCGACTACTTCGCACCGAGGGCCGCCGACAAGGCGATCGCATCGATCACCTGACCAGCTGCGGACAGCCTCTCATCCGCTTCTGCGGCAGCCAAGCTGCTGCCCGGCATGAAGCCGGAAGAGTCATCGTGGACCGATCAGGCCTATTGGAATCACGACGACAGCGAATTGCGCTCATACGGACCGCCGTCCCTATTTTCATTTGTTCCGGTGTCAATTCTCGGTGTGATAGACAGTGGTGAGACCTCAAGGCGGCGAATAGACGATGAAACGACATATGCGGGTAATTCTGGTCCTGATACTGGCAATTGGGATCGGACAATGGTCGCCGGTCGTCGCCGGCGCGGCACCGGGCCCTGGAGGTGCCACGGTCCTGACACTGGACCCGGCGTTTCGGTCGCTACCGATGAACTGGCTCCGCGGGGAGCTGTTCGCAGCACCGAATCACGTTGTGAACGTGCCGTACAACAACTTCCCGGGCGCGACGAACACCCACCGCGGACGAGACAAGCTCAACGAGATGCTGCACGAGATCCCAGGGCGGAAGATCGTGGTGGGCCACAGTCAGGGTGCGCAAGTTCAAGACGACTGGCTACGCACATACGGACCGACCAGCGACATCGACCCCGCCACAGTGATGTTCGTGCTGACCGGTGATCTCGAATCGAAGTACAACGGCTGCGCCAATCAAGGCGGATGCCGGGCCGACTATGGCGGGAACAACTTCCCCGATGACACCCGGTACACCGTCAAGGTCGTTGCGAGACAGTACGACTACTGGGCCGACGCACCCAATCGTGATCTGATGACCGACGCTGCTCGTCGCAACCACAGCGCGTCGAACTCTGTTGGCGGACAGGGCGAAGGCCGACCCGTCCACAACGACTACAGCATGATCGGGCTCGACGATCCGGCCAACAAGACCTTCGTCGAAGGCAACGTCACCTACATCCTCGGGTCGCCGGCCACCTACTACCTGCCGATGGTCACGCAGATGTGGACAACCGCCGCCCGAAAGGCGGTCGAGGACGCCCGACTTCGCCCAGAGGTCGAGAAGGCCTACGACCGGCCGATGGGGGCTCCACCAGCACCCTCGGGCACCTGACCCCGGCAACCATCTCGCGTGGATCAGGTGGAAACCGACGTCGAAACAGACGCCGAGATCTATCATCAGTGCACAATCGGACGATGTGGTGAGCGAGGACCGGCATGAAGAAGACTCTGAATTCTCTGTCCGAGAGCGACTATCTTCTCGTCCGTGAGACCAAGAAGTCCCAGATGGCCGGGCTCGACGAGGACGGGCTGATCGACCTCCATTCCCGCGTCCGCCGCGCACGCAACAAACACGTCACCTTGTATCGCCGAGCGGGAGCGGAGAAGGTCAAGGCCAAGGGCGGCCGTGGCAGCGCCAAGGCGGCGAATGTCCGGAACGCCGCGAAAGCCGAGGTGTTCGAGGACGCGCTGAGTCGAGTGAGTCGGCGACTGGCTCGGGTCTCCCGCGACGCCTCGCTCGAGTTGAAGGCCGAAAGACTGGCACGCGCGCGTAACGATGAACCAGTGTCGGGCAAGGGCGGCAAACCGCGCAAGAACGCGAGCGACGGTAAGGGCAAGGTGAACTCGTCGGGACGAATCCGTACGGACGACACGCGCGATTCGCCGGGCCGGAAGAAGTACGAGGCGTCGACCATCGCGGCCGGTGCGCGCCGTCAGACCAAGAAGGACCGGCGTCACGACTCCTGACGCCGGCGGGCCTTGACCGTATCCGATGGTGAGCCGCCCGATCTTGTAGTGACAGTGGGGATATGGCGCCGACTATTGCTACGAAATCCCGGGGCGACGAAGGTGCAGCAGCGGGAACGGCCGGCCGTCGGAATCGAGAGGCGAGCGTCCCACCTGTTCGAATCCTCTGCGGCGATAGAACTCCACCGCACCCGGATTCTGTTCGTTGACGTCGAGCTCGTCGATGCCCGCATGTTCGACCGCATGATCGAGCAGCGCCGTGCCGACGCCCCGCCCGTGGGCGGCCGAGTCGACAAACAACATCTCGAGCCGGTTGTCGGCGGTTCCACTGAAGCCCACGACGACCCCGTCGACCTCCGCGACGACCAGCTCCACCGCCGGGAAGAAGTCCCGCGCGAGTCGATCCGCAAAGCCGTCGATGTCCGCGGGAGTCAGAAAATGATGCGTCGCTTCGACCGCCGAACGCCACACGGCCACGAGACGGTCGGTGTCGGCCGGCTCGCACGGTCGTAGTCTCACCTCAGCCACGATGTCCCCGAACGCGTTTCTGCCGGTGAGCCAAGGGGCGCCGAAGAGGTCGATGAAGCACGGTCGGCACTGTAGCGGGCACCGCCGTCGCAGGACAACGTAATACGATCTCCCGCAAACCTCGGCGTCGACGGTCGCGCCGGATATCGTGATGACGACACATCCGCAGGGACGAGGGGTAACAGGTGCTCGAGATCCATGGTCTGTCGAATGAAACGGTCGTGCTCGACGGGGACTGGTTCGAAAAACTCCGGGGTGGCACATCGAAGACCCGGTTGCCGGCGGCCACGTTCGTCTCCGCGGAGATCACGGAGATCGACCGGCGGAAGAAGCTGTTCGGCGGCGAACGCGAACAACTCCTCCAGGTCACTCTCACCTTCTCGCGTCCGCCGTTCGTCGGCCTGATGACGTCTGCCGACAACCGCGCCAAGGTCGACGCGCTCGTCGCCGGACTCGAAGCCGCCCGCGACGCCGGCTGAGCCCAGCCCCGCGTCATGGTGAACCCGCGCCCCGATCCTGTTGCACGCGAATCAATTCGAGTAGCAACCGGCGGAGCTCCGGTTCGGATTCACCGATGGACGCGATCAGTGCCGGATCGGTTCGCTCGCGCTCGAGCAGAGCGTGATAGACCTCGGTCCCGGCCGGCGTCGAGCTCACGTGCTTGCGGCGCTCGTCGTCGGGGTCGATCTGGCGTTGCACATAACCCATGCGTTCCAGTCGTTCGATGGTGCGGCTCGCCGTCTGGTCGGTCACCCTCGCCTTCTTGGCGATCTCGCGCTGGGTGGCCGGCCCGGTGCTCACCACGTGCAGTACGACGAGTCCGGCGCTGGAGATGTGATACTCCCGCAGCACGGCCTCCCAGGCATGCTCGACAAGTCTCGCCGCCGCCGACAGCAGCCGGCCGGTCGGCCACCCGTCCATCCCGTCGTCCATCGTGTCCTGCCGATTCTCGTTGTCACACCGCACAGACTTGCAATTGTTCAGCCTGCTGAACATCATGGTGCTGTCCCCGGCCCGCCGCAACCAACGAACGGAAGCCCCGTGAACCCACCCACCCCTTCTCGGCGAGTCAGTCGCCTGCGATGGATTCTGCCAGCCCTGTTGGTCATCGGATGGCTGGCCCTGGGCTCCGTCGGCGGGCCGTTCGCCGGGAAACTCGGCGACGTGCAGGCCAACGACAACACCTCGTTCCTACCCGCATCCGCCGAGGCCACCGAGGTCTCCCGACTCGAAGCCGACTTCGTCGACTCCTCTGAGATCCCGGCGGTGGTCGTCGCCGAACGTACAAGCGGCATCACCGACGCCGACCTCGCGTTCGTGTCCGACGCCGTGGCCACGGTGGCCGGCACCGACGGGATCTCTGAACGAACGTCGCCGCCGATCCGCTCGCAGGACGGTCAGGCCATCCAGATGATCGTGCCCGTGGACTCCTCGGGCGAGGTATCGGAGAGCATCGAGGCGCTGCGTGCGGAACTCGCGAACGGCCCGCCCGAGGGGCTGTCGGTGTACGTGACCGGGCCCGCGGGCACCGCCGGCGATCTCACCATCGCATTCGGCGGAATCGACGGGCTGCTGCTCCTGGTAGCCGTTGCGGTCGTGATCCTGATCCTGATCGTGGTGTACCGCAGTCCCATTCTGCCGTTCGTCGTCATCGTGTCCGCCGTGTTCGCGCTCGGACTGGCGAGCCTGCTGGTCTACGTGCTCGCCTCGAACGACGTGCTGACCCTCAACGGTCAGAGCCAGGGCATCCTCTTCATCCTGGTGTTCGGTGCGGCGACGGACTACGCCCTGCTACTGGTGTCCCGCTATCGAGAAGAACTACGCGTGACCGACGACAAGTACGACGCGATGAAGGCCGCGTGGCGCGCCACTCTCGAGCCGGTCGCGGCCTCCGCGGGCACGGTCATCGCCGGCGTCCTGTGCCTGCTGCTGTCGGACCTGAATTCCAACCGCGGACTCGGCCCGGTAGCGGCCATCGGTATCGCGGCATCCTTCCTGGCCTCGATGACATTCCTTCCCGCGGCTCTGACCCTGCTGGGACGCACCGCATTCTGGCCGAAGCGTCCGGTCCTCGATCCCGACTCGGCGCAGCGAGACGACAGCAGCAACCATCGTTTCTGGGGCGCCCTGGCGAACCGGATCGGGCGACACCCCCGCCGCTTCTGGGTGGCCACCACGCTGCTTCTGGTCCTCTTCGCGCTGTTCCTCCCCCAGTTCAAGGCCGACGGCGTCGCGCAGTCCGACACCTTCCTCGTGCCGGTGGAGTCACAAGAGGGCCAAGAGGTACTCACCGCCCACTTCGACGCCGGGGACGGTTCGCCCGCGGTCATCATCGCCGACGGCGCCTCGTGGCAACAGGTTCAGTCCGCCGCAGCGAACGTCGAGGGCGTCGCCGAGGTCGTTCCGGTCACCGACCCGGGGGGCGCGCCCAAGACCGTCGACGGACGGGTCGCACTTCAGGCGACCTTGACCGACCCGGCGGATTCACTGGCCGCCGAGGAGACCATCGAGCAACTTCGCGACGCGGTCGGGAACGTGAACGGCGCCGACGCGCTCGTCGGTGGCCCCACAGCGGTCGACCTCGACACCAAGACGACGGCCATCCACGACCGGAATCTGATCATCCCGATCGTCAGCATCGTGGTGCTGCTCATCCTGTGTGCGCTCCTCCGCGCGATCGTGGCCCCGATCCTCCTGATGGCCACCGTGATCCTGAGCTTCGCCGCGACGTTGGGAATCTCGTCGATCGTGTTCAACCACATCCTCGGGTTCCCCGGCGCAGATCCGGTCGTACCGCTGTTCGCGTTCGTGTTCCTGGTGGCGCTGGGCATCGACTACAACATCTTCCTGATGACCCGCGTCCGTGAGGAGGCACTCCAGATCGGCACGCGCCGAGGTGTTCTCCGTGGACTCACCGTGACCGGCGGAGTCATCACCTCCGCAGGTGTGGTCCTGGCCGCGACGTTCTCGGCGCTGGCAGTCATTCCGCTGATCTTCCTGGCGCAGATCGCGTTCATCGTCGCCTTCGGCGTTCTCCTCGACGCACTGATCGTGCGGACGCTCCTGGTCCCCGCGCTCGTCTACGACATCGGCCGACCGGTGTGGTGGCCGAGTGCGCTGGCCAAGAAAGAGGACGTGCCGGAAGACAAGGAGCTGGTGGGCCCGTAGGGCACCCCGACAGCGGGGCGAGTTCCCGTCGGCGGTCGGTGCTGCCGGTCCAGCGATCAGCGGACCGGCAGCACCTTGTCCACACGAACAGCCGGCCGCGGCGACCGCGGTCTCGGCGACAGCACCGCGTCGACGAGACGTCGTGTGACGGGATCGCGGTCCGGAGCACGGAAGTCACGCGCCTCGAACCGGTCGACAACCCGTCCCCCGTCCAGAACCACGACATCGTCGGCAAATGCCTGTACGACGGCGAGGTCGTGAGCGATGAGCACGTAGTCGACCGATGTCGTCGACCGCAGGTCCGCGAGGAGTTCGAGGATCTCGTCCTGAGTCGTGACGTCCAGAGCCGACGTCGGTTCGTCCAGGATCACCAGGGCCGGCTCGACCCCGAGCGCCCGGGCGATGCCGACCCGCTGGCGTTGCCCGCCGGACAGCTGGTGCGGGTATCGGTCGCCGATGACCGAGGGATCGAGTCCGACGAGATCGAGGAGTTCGTCGGCACGCCGACGCGCTGCCGGACCAGAAGCCACCCCGAGCCGGCTGATGGGCCGCGAGATCTGTCCGCTCACCCGGATCCGCGGATTCAGCGCACTCCCGTGATCCTGGAACACCAGTTGCACGTGCCGTGCGCGTTCGGCATCCCGCAGTCGCGAGATCTCGATCTCGACTCCGTCGCGGTGGATGGTCGCCGATCCCCGGGAGGCCGGTTCGATCCCGGCGAGAATGCGGGCGAGCGTGGACTTCCCGGACCCGGATTCGCCGATCAGCCCGAGTGTGCGTCCGCGGTCCACCCGAATCGTCACGTCGTCCAGCGCCGCGAAATCCTCGCTTCGCCCGCCGGTCGCGGGGAACACCTTCGACACCCCGGAGATCACCGCGGCCGGGGCGGTGGCGGGCCTGGATGTCTCACGCTCGCCGAGGTGCGCGTCGGCGGAGAGTTCGGGAACCGCCGAGATGAGCCGCCGCGTGTACTGGTGTCGCGGATCTGTGAGCAACTCGGCCGTGGCGCCGTACTCCACGAGACGGCCGTGCCGGAGAACCGCGACCGAGTCACTCAGGCGTGCGACGACGCCGAAGTCGTGGGTCACCAGCAGTACCGCCATGCCGAGCTCCCGGCGCAGGCCGTCGATGAGGTCCAGGATGTGGACCGACAGGGTCGGGTCGAGTGCGGTCGTCGGCTCATCGGCGATCAGCAGATCGGGCTCGGGCAGGCAGGCTGCGGCGATCATGACCCGCTGCCGCATCCCACCGCTGAGCTGGTGCGGATAACTGCCCAGGACACGTGCTGCGTCGTGGATACCCACGCGCGCCAGCCACTCCGCGGCCAGCTCGCGGGCGTCCGCCCTACTCGACCGACGGTGCAGTCTGATCAACTCGATCAGCTGGTTGCCGATCGGGAACGACGGGTCGAACGAGGTCGCCGGATTCTGGAAGATCGTCCCGATTCTCTTGCCTCGCAGTGTGTTCAGTTCACGTTCCGGCGCACCGACGATCTGCCGCCCGTCCAGTGAGATCGATCCGGTCACCTCGGGCCGAGCACTCGCCGGCAGCAGACCGGCTATCGCGGACGCGGTGACGCTCTTACCCGAACCCGACTCCCCGACGAGGGCCAGGACATGGTCGGCGGGCAAGTCGAGACTCAGGTCGGTGACCGCGTCCACACCGCCGTCGCGGTGGGGAAAGCGAACTGACAGGTGATCGATGCGCAGTAGCGAAGCACCGGGCTCCGTGGCGCGGGCGGCGACATCGTGGTGGGTGGCGGTCATGGTCGAGGACTCCATCGCGGGTCGAGTACGTCACGTAATCCGTCGCCGAGCCAGTTGAACGCCAGACCGACGACGAGGATCGCGATACCCGGGACGATCGCCACGAACGGGCTTCCCGAGATCAGGACCTTGGCGCCTTCGGCCACCATCCGGCCCCAGTCCGGGGTCGGCGGCTGCACGCCGATGCCGAGTGCACTGAGACTCGAAGCCAACACGATCAGGATCCCGATCAGACTGGTCCAGTAGACGATGATGGTCGCGCCGACGTTCGGCAGGATCTCCGACCGCAGGACCGTCCACGACGACGCTCCCAGACCGACTGCGGCGTCGACGTATTCGAGTTCACGCTGCCGACGCGTCTCGGCGTGCACGATACGCGTGACGTACGGGACGGCTGCGAAGACGACCGCCGAGGCCACCACCCAGACCCCCATCCCGATCACCTCGGCCAGTGCGAACGCGACGATGACGACGGGGAAGGCGAACAGGATGTCGGTGATGCGCATGACCGCCGAGGACAGCCACGATCGCGACCATCCGGTGAGCAGGCCGATCACCGACCCGATCAGGACCGCGACCGAGGTGGCGATCGCGGTCGGCCCGATCGTCGCCCGACCACCCCAGATGAGGCGGCTCAAGATGTCGCGACCCTGCTCGTCGGTACCGAACAGATGACCCTCGGTGCCCGGTGTCAGGTACCGCGACGCCGGATCGCCGACGGTGGGGTCGTGGGGCCCGATCCACGGCGCCAGCACCGATACGACGATGACCGCCGCCAGCACCGACACCGCGACGACGAGTTGCCGGTGATGGGTCCACGCCGGGCGCCGCGGCCGACGTCGAGGGACCGGGACGCCGGCGTCGACCGTGCGGTCGACTGATTCCTCGGACAGGGTCACGTCAGCTCCTCAGGCGCGGATCGAGTAGGTCGCCGACGACATCGGTGACGAGGTTGACGAGGACGAACACCACGGTGACCAACATGACGCCGCCCTGGATGACGGGATAGTCGTGCGCACTGATGGCGTTCATCAGGTCGGTGCCGACACCGGGCCAGCTGAAGACGAACTCGACGAACACCGCACCGCTGAGGAGTGTCCCGACCTCGAGACCGGTGGTGGTGACGATGATCGGCGCGACATTGCGCCCCACGTGCTTGACGAGGATCCGCCGTCGCGGCATGCCCTGGCTGCGCAGTGTCCGGATGTAGTCCGACTCCATGCTCTCGATGACCCCGGCACGGGCGAAGCGCGCCAGGATCAGCATGGAGATGAGCGCGGCGGAGAACGCCGGGAGGATGAGGTGATGGAACAGGTCGCCGGCTCCCCCGTCGCCCGAGGCGTCACGCATGCCGGTGGCGGGCAGCACCTTCCACTCCAGGGCGAACAGCCAGATCAGCAGCAGCCCGAACCAGTACACCGACAGGTTGGAGCCGACCTGCACGAGCAGCATGATCGCCCGGTCGACGAACCGGTTGTGGTTGAGTGCAGCCACCGTCCCGATGAACACGCCGAAGACCACGAACACGAGCGCCGCGGCCGCGGTGAGGACGAGGGTGTTGCCGAACGCCGTACCCAAGGTGTCGAACACTGTCGAGCCGTTGATGATCGAGCGTCCACCGCCGTCGGTGAACAGACTCGACAGCCACGTGAGGTACTGGACCACCACGGGGTCGTTCAGTCCGAAGGCCTTCTGGAGGTCGGCCACCGCGTCGGGCGAGAGCACGCCGTGCAGGCTCGCTTTGACGGGATCACCCGGACTGGCCTTCCCGAGGACGAAGACCAGGATCGAGATGACGAACAGCACCGGCACGAGGAGGAGGACGCGGCCCGAGATCCGGAGCGCGAGACGGTGTCTTCGGGCCGCGCGACGGATCGTGGCCAACCGGACCGGCCGCTCCTCCACCGGCTCTCCGGGCTGCGGCGGAGGCGGTCCGGGCCGGGCGACGGTCTCGTTCGTGAACAGGGTCGTCGACATCAGCCCTCCTTCGACACCGGACCGAGGTCGTACCAGTTCGTGTTCGGCCAGACGAATCCGCGGACCTGCGGCGAGATCGCGTAGTAGCGGGTGAAGTTCACCGTGGGGATCACCGCGTGATCGGCGGCGATGACCTTGTCGGCGTTCTGCCAGTTCGCGATCCGGACAGCAGGATCGGCTGTGTACCGCGCGGCGCCGAGAGCACGGGTGATCGCCGGGTAGTCGACGTAGCGCTCACCGCCATTGGCGACAACGGTCGAGTTGAATCCCTCGAGGGCCCACTCCGGGTAGGTGCCGCCGTACTCGCCGAGATGGAAGCCGTCGTCGGGCTGCGGGTTGGAGATGCGCGACGAGTAGTTGCCGCGCTCGAGCGCGACTACCGGCGCGTTGATCCCGACGGCCTTCAAGTTCGCCGAGATGGCCTCTGCCTCGGGCTGACCCGCGAGGTCGGCGATGATGTTGAACGACACCTGACCGTTCCCGACGCCGGCCTCGGTGAGCACCGCTCGCGCACGCTCGGGATCGTAGGAGTAGTTCCGGAGGTTCGCGTCGTATGCCTCGTTGCCGGGATTGAGGAACGACCACAACGGCTGGGCGTGACCGGAGTAGATGTTGTCGGCGAGACCCTGCCGGTCGATGGCGAGCGAGACCGCCTCGCGCACCGAGGGATTCTGCGCCCACTTGTTGCCGAACAGGAACGACACGTAGTCCAGTTGCGCCCCGGTCCCCTTCGGCACCACCGCGCCCTGCCGTTCGAGCAACTCGACATCGGTCGGCTGCACTCGGGTGAGGATGTCGATCTCGCCACTCTGGAACGCGGCGAGCCTGCTCTGGTTGTTGGGGATGGTGCGGAACACCAGGCGCTTGAGCGCGGGAGACTCACCCCAGTAGCCGTCGAAGCGATCGAGAGTGATGTGGTCGTTGATCTTGCGCTCGACGAATCGATACGGCCCCGTGCCGGTCGGATGCTCGGACAGGCCGTCGTTGCCGTACTGCCTCAGGGCCGCGGGACTGAAGATCAGCGGCGAACCGATGGACTGGGCGAGCAGACGGGGAAAGCCCAGGTACGGGCGGTTGAACGTGAACTCGTAGGTGTGATCGTCGACGATGCGGGTGCTCTCGAGGTCGTTGAAGCGCGCCTTGAGCATCGCGGCACTCTTCTCGTCGTAGAACTCGAAGCCGGGGTCGGTGAACCGCTTGACGTTGAAGTCGAGTGCGGCAGCGTCGAAGTCCGTTCCGTCGTGGAACTTCACTCCGCGTCGGAGGTCGAATGTCCAGGTGGTGGCGTCGGGAGTGTGTCGCCACGCGGTCGCGAGCCCCGGTGCCAACTCCGTGACGCCCTGGTCGCTCGACAGCACCTCCTGCACCAGCGGCTCGTAGATGTTCCGTGACGCGCGGAAGGTCTCCCAGAAGTACTCGCGCTGCGGGTCGATCGCCGTCGGTTCCGTGTAGAGACCGACCACCAAGGTGTCGGTGGGGTTTTTCGAGGAGATCGAATCACCTCCTCCTCCGCAGGCGGTCGCGATGACGGCGACCGACAGTGTCAGGGCGGCGACGATGACGCCGCGACGACGGATCCGTTCGATGAGCATGGTGCTGTGGCCGTTCCTCGAAGGGGTGCGCCGCGATCGCCAGCGCACGTCGGGGGACGACGCTACGGGGCGGGCGCGTTCTTCGGCATGTCTTCGATTCAACGCGATCCGATGTCGGGCAGAAGGAATATGAGCCTGGTTGGCGTCTCATATTCGGTTGCCACACACTATGATTCCCAATCTGGACAATCGAATCTCGGCGCGCGAAACAGTCGATTTCCATCGCCCGCACGCCGATACTCGGGCGAGTGACCCTCGAGATCCGGAACCTGTCGACGCCAGAGGAAGTGCGGTCGGCGCTCGGCGCCTTCTTCCGCTCCATGGTGGGACTACCGCCGTTGACTCTCGACGCCGCCACGATCACCGACCCCGGGCGGTACATCGGCGCGCTCGACGAGGGCCGGGTGATCGGCGGAACCGACTCCTACAGCGGGTATCTCGTGGTCCCCGGCGGCACCCGGGTACCCCACGCCGCCGTGACGCACGTCGGCGTGCTGCCGACGCACCGGCGCCGCGGCGTGCTCAGACGGCTGCTCGCAGCGCAGTTCGACGACCTCGCACGCCGTGGAGAGATCGTCGCGACGCTGCGCGCGTCGGAGGCGGTCATCTACGAGCGCTTCGGCTACGGAGTGGCGAGCAGCGCCCGCTCGGTGCGGGTGGATGCCCGGCGTGCCCGTCTCCGACCCACACATCCGGAGGGAGGCCGGATCGTCCTCGTCGACGACGCGGTGACCACCAGCCGGCTGCGAGATATCGCCGGGCTCGTCGAGTCGCCGGGCTCGATCGGTCTCCCCGAGCCGTGGTGGGAACTCCAGCGTCTGCGTCGTGCGGGTGATCCGGCCTCCGTCCACGTAGCGGTGCACCGCACCGGAGACCTGGACGACGGCTTCGTCATCTACCGCCCCGAGGGCTCCGACCACTGGTTCGAGAGCAGCGAACGGACGATCACGGTCACCGACTTCGTCGCCGCGAACGACTCGGCACGGGCCGGCCTGTGGCGGCACCTGCTCTCGCTCGACCTCGTGGACGTCATCGACATCGCGGCTGTCCCACTTGACGATCCGATCGTGGTCGCGGTCGACGACCGCCGGTCCCTGACGCTCGGGCCGGAACGCGACGAGACCTGGCTCCGACTCATCGACGTCGAGGCGGCGCTCGGTGCACGGGCATACGCCGAGGAGGACCCGGTGTGCGTCGCTGTCGTCGATCCGCAACTGCCGTCCAACTCCGGCATCTACGAGATCGGCTCGAAATCTGTGCGGCGCACCGACGCCCGGCCGGATGTCACGGTCGACGTGTCCGCGCTCGGCGCCACCTACCTCGGCGGCACCCGCTGGCGTCAACTCGCCGCGGTCGGCCGGGTCACCGTGCACCGAGACGACGCGATCCGTCGTCTCGACGTGCTGTTCGGCACCGACCGGCTGCCCTTCTCCGGAACCTCGTTCTGAGGCCGATGCCGATACCGGAACCCGTTCCCCGACAGACTCCCGACAAGAAAGCAGTGAGCACATGACCGACACCGTGGCGCCGACCGCGCCGGTGTACCTGCAGCCCGCAACGGCAACCGACACCGAACTGGACGAACGCTTCACCCCGATCTTCGAACGCATCGCCGCGGGCAACATCGACCGCGAGCGCCACCGCGAATTCGCCCACGACCAGGTGTCGTGGCTCAAGGCCGCGGGCCTGGGCCGGATCCGTATCCCCGTCGAGCAGGGCGGACTGGGCGCATCGCTCGAGCAGACCTTCGCGCTCCTCGCCTCACTGGCCGAGGCCGACGCCAACGTGGCCCACGTCTGGCGCAACCACCTCGCGTTCGTCGAGGACCGGCTCAACGCACCGCAATCGGCCGCCAACGACCGGTGGATCGACAGATTCCTGGCCGGCGAGTTCGTGGGCGGCGGTTGGACGGAGGCCAACAACGGCACCCTCGCCGCGATGGCCACGACCATCCGGCCCGACGGCGATCAGTACCGCGTGACCGGGGCGAAGTTCTACGCGACCGGCAGCCTGTTCGCCGACTGGCTCGACGTCATCGGCCGGACCGACGACGGAGCACTGCTCACCGCCCTCGTCCGCCGCGACCACCCCGGCGTCGAACTCGTCGACGACTGGACCGGTTTCGGGCAACAGACCACCGCGAGCGGCAGCGCGAACTACATCGACGTGCCGGCCGAGGACGGGAACGTCTTCCCGGTCGCCGAGCGGTTCGTGTACCAGGGGCACTTCTACCAGGTCGCGATACTCGCGGTCCTGACCGGGATCATCCGTGCGGCCTTGCGCGACGGCGTGATCGCCCTGCGCTCGCGCGGGCGCAACTACCCCCATGGTCTCGACCCGGTGCCTGCCTCGGATCCCCAGCTGCTGCAGGTCATCGGCAGCGTGTCGGCGCATGCATTCGCCGCGGAGGCGGCTCTGCGGCAGACCGCACGCGAGTTGGATCGCCTCGCCATCGCTCACGCTGCCGGCGACGCCGACGAGCGCGCACTGCGAGTCCGGACTTCCCAGGTGGCCACCGACCAGGCTCAGCTGGTGATCATCGACGCCGCGCTGGACGCCACGACCACCGTGTTCGACGCACTCGGGGCATCCGGCGTCTCGACCACCACGTTGCTCGACCGACATTGGCGCAATGCGCGGACCCTCGCATCGCACAATCCGCGTGTATACAAGGCACGCATCCTCGGGGACTGGGTGGTGAACGGCGCCGATCCGGTGCCCGACCTCTTCGCCGCCGGTCGCGGTGGACAGGGCAACTGACGATGGCCGAGCCCTACCTCGCACTCGGGCTGACCGGCACGGCGGTTCTGCGGCTGCTCGACGATCCGCAGCTGAGGGCCGAGTGGGACGACCTTCCGCTGGCGTTCTCCATCCTCGGGATCGACCGGCTCGACGGCCGTTCCGGTCCCACTGAGGTCATCGTCGACGGGAGTGCTGCCGCGGCAGTCCTTCTGGCGCGCACCGTGGCTGCGCGAGTCCTCGTTCCCGCACCGCCTCGTCGTGATCACCCGTACAACCTCGCCCGTCGCGTTGCATCCCTCGGTCACCTGTCGACCGGACGGAGCGGGGTGGTCTTCGGACCCGAAGATCACGCGGGCGCGTCCGGGGACCCGTGGTCGGTGTCCACCGGCGGGGTAGCCGCAGACACGTCCCCGGCGGGTCGCGCGGTCGCCGCGGCCCGAGCGGTGCGGGCCTTGGAACGTAGCTGGCCACTGGACTCGGTGGTGGGCGACCGCGAGTCGGGGATCTTCGTACGCTCGGACGAGATCGAACACGTCGACGTCGAGGGCGTCTTCCGGATCGCCGGCCCACTGACGGTCCCGGAGCCGCCGCACGGCCCGTCCGTCATCGGGTGGTACGCCGCCGGAGAGCACGACGACCCCGAGGCGGACGACGCGGTCGACCTCGTGATCGGCGGAAACGGCCCGGTCCGCGTCGTGGAACCAGGTGAGCCACTCCCCGGCGACGCGACGGGCGTCGTCCTCGCGTCCCGCGCCGACACAGACCTCGCCGAGTTGCTGTCCACCGCGCGCCGGTGGTTGGCCGACGGTGCTCGTGCCACCGAACGGTCGCAGCCCCTGCGCGCGGCCCTCTCCCTGCCGGCACCCCCGCGCGACCGCGGTCGGCCGGCTTTCGCTGTACCCCAGCCCCATCCGTGGCTGTAGTCGCCACCGACGAGCCCGGTCCGACGCCGGCACCCCGACACAATCCTCAGGAGTACCCATGACCGAGCGCCGCGACGGACACGTCATCCTCGGGATCAACGTGCTGGTCCTCGGCTACCTACCCGCCGCGTGGCAGTCGCCGGAACTCGACGCCTTGTCCTTCGTCGACCCCGCGTACTGGCGGCGGATCGGGGCGGCCGCCGAGCGCGGCACCCTCGACGCCTTGTTCCTGGCCGACGTCCCGGCCCTCGGCGATCCCGCCCACGACGCCAACCCCGCGCACCTCGAGCCGACGGTGAACTGGGGTTATGTCGCCGGGGTCACCGAGAACGTGGGACTGGTGTCGACGGCCTCGACGACGTTCAACGACCCCGTCGAACTCGCCGAACGGCTGTTGTCCCTCGACCACGCGTCGGGTGGCCGCGCCGCATGGAACATCGTCACCAGCCGTGGCACGGCGCCGGCCCGCAACTTCGGCCTGCCCGACGTCCCGCTCCGCGACGACCGGTACGAACGTGCCGCCGAGTTCGTCGACGTCGTTCGCGCGCTGTGGGATTCGGCTGTGACCGGACAGGAGGTGCACCATCGGGGCGACTTCTTCTCGGTGGATGCGCAGCTTCGCGTGCCGCCCTCCCGGCAGGGCCATCCGGTACTCTTCCAGGCCGGCGGCTCGGCCAAGGGCCGCGCACTGGCGGGACGGGTGGCCGAAGGAGTGTTCGCCGCCGAACTGACACGGGACAAGGCAATCGAACACTACCGGCTGGTCAAGGGGCTGGCCCGTGCCGCGGGTCGCTCCCCCGACGACGTCAAGATCCTCCCGGGATTGCTGCTGTCCCTGGGGAGCACGGAAGAGGAGGCTCGTCGGCGAAGCGACGAGCTGCACGACCGCGGCCCCGCGTCGTACTCGCTCGGATGGCTGTCGCAGGCCATCGGCTATGACGCCGCCAAGCTCGAACTCGACGAACCGTTCCCCGAAGACGTGCTGGCCGCCCCGGTGGACCTCCAGACCTTCACCGGCAGTGTGGGTTTCCGGGAATCGATCGTGGCCCAGATCAGGCGGACGAACCCGACGGTGCGGGAATATCTCACACAGACGCGCTACACCGGTTCCGGACATGCCGGTTTCGTCGGGACGCCGGACCAGCTGGCCGATCACATCGAGGACTGGTTCCATTCCGGCGCGATCGACGGCTTCAATCTGCAGCCGGATGTCCTCGTCGACGGCCTGGACGTGATCGTGGACGAGCTCGTGCCGATTCTGCGCCGCCGCGGATTGTTCCGGCACGAGTACGAGACCCACACCCTGCGTGAGCATCTGCGGGCGGCGTCACCGACTCCTGTCTGGGCGCTCTGACTTCTCGCCGAACCCGAGGAGAAAGAACCGCAGCGAGCGCAACGAGTTTCTCGGCGACCGAATCCGCGCATACTCGGTCCCGACCGTTATCACCTCGCGACAATCATCGAAACAGCTGCGCGCCAGCGTTTTCCGACGGGATCGCGATTCGAGAAAGCAGGGAGTCATGACCGCATCCGCGGAGACCCCACCGACCACCGATGCCGGCACGTCCCGGCCTTCTCCGACGGGCCCGGATTCGCCGGCACCATCGCCGACGACGCTGTCCCTCGGTGGACGCAACCTGACGTCCGCGGAAACCACAGGACTGGAGAAGGACGCGCTGGGCACCTGGGGCGTGTTCGCCCAGGGTCTCGCCGCGGCGGCACCGAGCGTCGCGATTGCCGTCGTACCGTTCGCGTTGTACACGGCGGCCGGTAAAGGGGCGGCCTGGGCGGCGATCGTCGGGCTGGTGATCGCTCTGCTGATCGCCGGCACGATCGGTTTCCAGGCCCGCCGCACGGTGTCGAGCGGTTCCCTGGGCACCTACACCGGTAACGGTCTCGGCCCGGGATTCGCGTTCGTCGCGGGCACCAGCCTGCTGCTGGGGTACATCGGTTTCGCCACCACCGGCACCCTCGGCGGCGTCCTGTACGTCGACGCGTTCCTGTTCGAGATCGGATTGGGCAGCGAGGCAACGTGGTTCAAGCTGCTTCTCGTCGTCATCGTCGTCGGAGTCGGCATCTACCTGCCACTTCGCGGAGCGACCCTCGCGGCGAGGTACGAACTCGCATTCGAGGTGCTGGCACTGGTGTCCATCGCCGTCATCATCATCGCGTCGTATGTCGCCTACGGGTTCCGGTTCGACGCCGAGCAATTGAGCCTCTCCAATCTGGGTGACAGTTCGACATTCGTCGCGGCAGTAACCGCCGTGGGTGCCTATGCGGGATTCGAGAGCGTGGCATCGCTCGGCGCCGAGGCACGCGATGCGCACCGCACGATCGCCCGGGCACTGTTGCGCGTCGTGCTCATCATCGGGGTGCTCTACCTGCTGGCCACCTACCCCCAGGTGCTGCACTTCGACGGTTTCGACGGGGACAAGGCCGTCCTGCCCCAGCTCGCCGACGACACCGGGGTGGCGTGGATCAACCCGGTCGTGAGTGCGGCGGTGGCCATCGCGTTCATCGTCTTCGTCACGGCTGTCACCACCTCGGCCGCCCGGTCACTGTTCACCCTCGCCCACGAGGGAGCCCTCCCGAAGGTGCTCGCGCAGGCGCACCCGCGCTATCGCACGCCGTGGGTCGGCATTCTCCTCGTCGGCGCGGTGGCGCTGGTGTTCGCCGTCGTCGCGACGTTCAGCTCGGCCGGGCGGCTGGTCTTCGATGTCTACGGCGCCTACGTGGCCAACTGGGGCTTTCTGATCAGCTACCTTCTCGTGGTCATCGCGACGCCGATCTGGCTGTATCGGATCAAGGCCCTCACACCGGTGCGTGCCATCGTCTCCGGTCTCGCCGCGCTCGGTCTCGGCTACGTCATCCTCAACAACGTCTACCCGCAGCCCGAGTGGCCGTTCAATGTCCTGCCGCTGGTGTATGCGGCCATCCTGGCCGTCGCGGTCGGCTGGTACCTGTACCTGCGCCGCGCACGCCCCGATGTGGCGCGCCGCATCGGTAGCATTCAGACGCTGTCGGTCGAGGAGCACGCCCGGCTCGCCGACCTCGGCATCGTCGAGGTCCTTCGCGCCGACAGCGACTCCACCACAGACGATCACCGGCGCCCCGATACAGACCACTTCGACGCGGCAGCGCGTCACTGATGTCGAGTCCGGCCGACCCGGGGACCCGGGCGCCGTCCCGAGGTCGGCCGGGGGTCAGGTCTCGGTCGTCTCGACGGGGCTCCGCCGCCGCCGGACGACCCCGGTCGCCACGGTGATGACGGCACCGACGGCGAGGACAACCGCCGACGCATACGGAAGAGCGTTGTCGACGGCGCCCACGACGAGCACCACCGGGATGACCAACGCGGGCCAGGGGACCACGGTCTTCCAGTTGCCCGAGCTCCACCCGAGGATCGAGCAGACCCCCACAGTGAAAAGAGCGATACCGCCGCACAGGATCCATCGCCCGGCAGACTCCAACTCACCGATCGGGTGGAGCACATACTGTTCGATACCCACCCCCACGAGAGCGGCACCCAGGGTGAGCGGCAGATGACCGTAGATGTACCCGTCGGCCCGTCCGCTGCCCACCGCACTGTCGTCGTCTTGGATCTCGACCTTGGCCTCGGCCCCGCCGATGTCGAAGTACATCCACCAGACGGAGGCGGCGATCGTGAACCCCAGGGCTGCCACGGCGGTCGACGACCATGCCCAGTGGCTGTCCTTCATGCCGAGCACGATGGCCGAGATCGACTCGCCGAGAACGAGGATGACGAACAGCCCGAAGCGTTCCGGAAGGTGTTCGAGGTGTAGCGGTACGTCCGGGCCCCAGCGCGTCGCGGCGAAGGGCGCCACCGCCTCTACGAGAATGCCCACCGCCCACAGGATGTAGGTGACCGGTGACGGCATGAACAGCGAGACCGTCCAGATCAGCCCACTCACGATGGTGGCCGCGAGATAGATGTCGACCGTGACGCGCACCTCGATGATGTGTCGCCAAGCCCGGAAATACAACGCTGCCAGGATGACCCGGGTCGTGATGTAACCCACCCCGAACGCCACGGTACCGTCGCCGCCGACCGCGGTCGCGGCACCCGCGGCCATCACCGCGACCGCGAATGTCGCGGCCAGTTTCAGGACCCGGTAGAACACATCGTTGGTGTCGAAGCGGTTGGCGTACAGCGTCGTGGTCACCCACGACCACCACGTGACCACGAACAACCCGGCGAACACACCCACGCCCCGCCAGCCCATGCTGTCGGTGAGCGAGATCGCCAACTGGTGGATGACGAGGACATAGGCGAGATCGAAGAACAACTCGAGCCTGGTGGCCGCCCGGTCCTCCTCCACGCGCAACCGTGGGGGTTCGACGAGCGGGGCCCGCTGGCCCGCACCGCTGCTGTCCTCGCGGTCCCGTACATCAGTCACGTCGTCGACGCCGGCAGCGTCGTCGTGCGCACCGTCCGGCGGCGACTGCGTACTCTCACCCATCATCGGCGTCCCATCCTCGGCCTGGCGGGCTCGTCCGCTACCCGTCCTGCCCTACGGGCGTCGACGCATTCGAGCGACGCCTCGTCGGTGCACTCCGGTACCCCACCGTCGCGACACCCAAACGACAGGGGCAACCTCGAACAGTGGCCGCCCCAGCCCCGGTGGGGTCCGGACATCGCGACCTAGGAGGCGAGTCGTTCGTAGATCGTGGCGTTCGCCAGTCCGCCCGCCTCACACATCGTCTGGAGGAGGTAGCGACCTCCACGCTGCTCGAGGGCATTGAGCCCGGTGGTCGCGAGGCGCGCGCCACTGGCGCCCAGCGGATGACCGACCGCGATCGCGCCGCCGTTGACATTGACCTTGTCCAAGTCCACGCCGAACTCCCTCGACCATGCCAGCACCACCGGCGCGAACGCCTCGTTGACCTCGAACAGGTCGATGTCCTCGATGCGCAGCCCGCTGCGCGACAATGCCTTTCGGGTTGCCGGGATGATGCCGGTCAACATCAGCAGCGGATCGTCACCCGCGACCGCGATGGTGTGTACCCGGGCTCGGGCACGCACGCCGAGCTCGGCGGCCTTCTCCTCGCTCATGAGTAGTACCGCGGACGACCCGTCGCTGATCTGACTCGCGCTCGCCGCGGTGATCTTCCAGTCGATCTCCGGGAATCGGCGTGCGATCGCCTCGTCGTAATAGGCGGGCCGCAGTCGCGCCAGATCGTCGAGACTGCCCCCGAGGCGGATCCCCTCGTCCGACGTCAGTCCGGCGAGGGCCGCGAGTTCGTTGTCGAAGAGTCCGTTCTTGGTGGCCGTGGCGGCCAGATCATGGGACCGCAGGGAGAATTCGTCGATCTCGCGCCGCGAGATGTCCCAGCGGGCGGCGATCAGTTCGGCCGAGATCCCCTGACCCACGAGCCCCTCCGGGTATCGCTCGTCGAAAGCCCGCCCGTTCAGATCGCCGGTACCGGCCGCGGCCGAACCCATCGGAACCCGGGACATCGACTCGACTCCCGCGGCGACCGCGACGTCGTAGGTACCCGCGATGATGCCCTGTGCAGCGAATGCGATGGCCTGCTGGCCGCTGCCGCATTGGCGATCGACGGACACGCCCGGCACCGACTCGGGATAGCCCGCGGCCAGGAGGGCGCGGCGCGCGAGGTTGAAACTCTGCTCGCCCACCTGGCTGACCACTCCGGTGATAACGTCGTCGACGAGTTCGGGGTCGACGCCCGAGCGATCCACGACCGCGCGCAGGCTGTGCGCCAGCAGGTCGACGGGATGGACGTCATGGAGGGCGCCGGTGGGCTTGCCCTTGCCGATGGGCGTGCGAACAGCGTCGACGATGACCGCAGATCTCATGACTGATCCTCCATCAGTTCGCGGGTCGGAAACTCCAGCCGACCCGGATATCCGGCTGACTTTTGTCTGCCATAGTCAGATCTACGCCCTGGCTATGGTTCTGTCAAGTCAGGGTAGGGTGGAGCCATGATGCACCTGAAGGGACCGCTGGCCGAGCGCGACAGCTGGGAGGCCACCGGTTGCTCGATCGCGAAGGCGATCGACCTGGTGGGGACCCGGTCGGCGATCCTCATCCTGAGGGAGGCCTTCTACGGCGCCACCAGGTTCGATCAGTTCAGTCGCCGGGTCGGGATCACCGATGCGGTCGCGTCGGCCCGCCTGAGAGAACTCACCGAGGCGGGGATCTTCACCAAGGTGCCCTACCGCGAAGCCGGGCAGCGTGAACGGTTCGAGTATCAACTCACCGACAAGGGCCGCGACCTGTTTCCCGTGGTGATGTCGTTGATGCAATGGGGCAACGACCATCTGCAGCCCGACGGCGCGCCGCTCACCGTGACCGACAAGGAGCATGTCCCCGTGCGTGTCGGGGTCGTCGCCGAGCCCACCGCGGTGCTCGCACCCGAGGATGTCGAGCTGCGCGTCGCCCGGCGCCGGCGCTGACTCGCGCGACAGGAACGGTCGGGATGATTCTCCCCAAGGTGTTCGATCCCCGCTTGGTCACCATCCGCCGTGGCGGGACACTCACCGACGCCGACCATCACTTGCTGGCACTCTGGGCCGCGGCGTGCGCCGAGCACGTCCTCCCCCTGTTCGAGTCGGCGCGACCCGAGGACACGCGACCCCGCGACGCCATCGCCGCGGTCCGCGCGTGGACCAGGGGTGAGCTGGCGATGATGGAGTCGCGAGCCGCGGGCGGACACGCCATGGGTGCCGCTCGTGACCTCCGTGGCGCTCCACGATTCGCCGCATACGCCGCCGGACAGGCAGCGGTGACCGCACACGTTGCCTCGCATGATCTGGGCGCTGCGGCGTATGCGATCAAGGCGGTACGCGCCGAACACGGCAGCGATGACGCCGGCAGGCGCGAATGCGCCTGGCAGCGTGCACAACTCCCGGACCAACTGCGCGACCTGGTGCTCGCCGACCAGCGCGCACGAAATGACCTGTGCTGGTCGGTGTTCTCCGACGGCTGATTCCGGCACCGCGGTCCACGATTGGCTTCCGCCGCGGTAGGCCTGATAGTGTCGGACTCACGCTCGCGCGGTGCTGTAACCCGCATGTCGAGCCAGAGGCCGGGGTGATTACAGAAAACCCCCGGTCTTGTCCAAACTTCCGAGGTCGTACCACGGTTTGCCGCTGCCCCCGCCGGGTATGCGCCCGAGCATGACCTTGCATCGCGACGTCGTCCCCGGCATCCATTGGCTCGAACACGCGCACACGAATCAGTATCTGGTCGAGGACGGTGACCGGCTGGTGCTCGTCGACTGCGGACTCCCCCGGTCGTACGAGCCGCTCCGCAAAGCCGTCCGCGAACTCGGCCGGGACACCGACGCGGTCTCCGATCTGATCATCACCCATGGCCATTTCGACCATGTCGGCACCGCGCGACGCCTGGCGCGTGAGTGGCGGATCCCTGTCCACGTCCATCGTGACGACGCGTGGCTGGCATCGCATCCCTACCGCTACGCACATCAGAACGCCACCAGATTCGGGGTGCCCCTTCGTCATCCGCGTGCCCTCCCGCTGCTCGGGCGCATGGCAGCGGCGGGCGCGCTCACCGTGCGCGGCGTCGACCACATGGACGTGACGACCTTCGGCGACGACGCGGTGCTCCCCGGCGGCGCGCAGGTGGTCCCCACCCCAGGGCACACCTACGGCCATGTGTCACTCCACTTTCCGTCCCGCGACGCGGTCATCGCCGGCGACGCCCTGGTGACGCTCGATCCGTACACCGCAGCGACCGGCCCGCGCATGATCGCCGGGTCTGCAACCGCCGACCTCGATCGCAATCGCACATCGCTCGACGCGCTGGCGGCAACAGAGGCGAAATCGCTCCTGCCCGGCCATGGCGTCCCGTGGCACCACGGGGTGGCCGTCGCCGTCGCCCGCGCGCGTGAGACCAGCGGCTGACCCAGCCGAAGACAGCAGGGCGGGCCGACGCTTCTCACGTCGGCCCGCCCTCCACGTCGTGGAGACCCGCTCGTCGTCGGGTGATCCGATCTATGCGGAGGCTGTCCGACGGAGCTTCGTGTTGACGAATTCGCCCATGCCCCAGCGTCCGAGTTCGCGGCCGTAACCCGAACGCTTGACCCCGCCGAACGGGAGCCCGGGCAAGGTGGTGCCGTGCTCGTTGACATAGGCCATCCCGACCTCGAGCCGGTCGGCCACCTGTTCGGCCTTGCCGATGTCGCCGCTCCACACCGAACCGCTCAGGCCGAACTCGACATCGTTGGCGAGCGCCACGGCGTCCTCGGCGGAGGCGACCTTGTAGATCATGGCGACCGGACCGAAGATCTCCTCGGAGTACGCATCCATGTCCGGGGTGATGTCGGTCAGGACGGTGGGCTCGAAGAAGGCGCCGTCCCGCTGCAAGGGCTTCCCACCCGTGCGCAGCGTGGCACCTTGTTTCACCGCGGTCTCGACCTGCTCGGCCACGGTGTCGCGCGCCGAGAGAGATGACAACGGCCCCATCTGGGTGGATTCGTCCGCCGGATCACCGACCGCGGTCGACTCGAACTGCTTCACCACCCCGTCGACGAAATCGTCGTACAACTCCTCGAGCACGATGAAGCGCTTCGGTGAATTGCACGCCTGACCGGCATTCGACAATCGTGCCCGAGCCGCGATCTTCGTCGTGCGTTCCATATCGGCGGAATCGAGGAGGATGTACGGGTCCGACCCCCCGAGCTCGAGCACGGACTTCTTCAGGTTCTCCGCCGCCACCTTCGCCACGGCGGCGCCGGCCTTTTCGCTTCCGGTGAGAGACACACCGCGTATCGCGTTGTGGGCCAGCAATTCTGCGATTTGATCACTGCTCGCGTACACGTTGATGTACGCGTCGGCGGGCACACCCGCGTCGTGCAGGATCTCCGCCATCAGAGCCGACGACGCGGCGCAGATCGATGCGTGCTTGAGGATGACGGTGTTGCCCGCCAACAGGTTCGGCGCGACGAATCGAGCGACCTGATAGTACGGATAGTTCCATGGCATGACGCCGACGAGCGGCCCGATCGGCGTCACCTGCACGATCGACGCGTCCGCTCCCTGTGGATCGAGGGCTTCGGTCTCCAGAAGATCGGGTCCGTGCTCGGCGTACCAGCGATAGATGTCGGCGGCCAGCTGAACCTCACCGGCAGCTTCCTTGGCCGGTTTGCCCATCTCGGTCGTGATGACGGCCGCGAGTTCATCGGCTCGCTTCTCGTACAGATCCGCGGTTCGCGACAGTATCGCGGCACGCTCGGACGCCTCGGTCGAACGCCAGTCCTGGTAGGCAGCCAGCGACCGTTCGGCAACGCCGGCCACCTCGTCGTCCTTCAGTCCGGGGAATTCCCGGTCGGTCACACCCGTGGTCGGATTCGCGGTGACATATGTGCTCACGGAGCACCTACCTTCCTCTGTCGTTGCATCCCGACTGTCCACAGCCCGGGACCAGTCGGGTACCCGCGTCCCACGGCCCAAAACCCCGACCGTCGGCGCGCTCTGCTCCCACGACGGTCACCAACCTGTTCTACTATGGCGGCGGTCCGAGTTCGGACCCGTGATCGACCGACACGCGGCGGATGCCGGACGTCGACCTGGGGGTGGGTCGCGACTCGTGATCGGGAAGCGTCCGAGGGGGATCGAAGAGTGTCACACTGGCGGCGAGCCGCGGGGCTCGGTTGTGCTTTCCTCATCGCGATCGTCGCGAGCCTCTCGACAGGGCAGCCGGCCGCGGCGACTCCACCGAAGCTCGGCGATTCGGCTCGCATCCTCGCGGTCTCCCCGGAGACTGCGACACGCACGACTATGACCGTGTACTCGGCAGCGATGAAGCGGCCGGTCCGAGTGAGTGTGCTTGTTCCCCGCGACCGGACCGGACCGCGCCCGACGCTGTATCTACTCGACGGAATCGACGGTGGGGTCTACACCAACTACACCCAGAGTGGATGGACGTTCCAGACCGACATTGCGCGCTTCGTCGCCGACAAGAAGGTCAACGTGGTTCTGCCGATCGGGGGTACGGGCTCGTACTACACCGACTGGCGCCGGCTCGACCCGGTGCTGGGGCGGAACATGTGGGAGACCTTTCTCACCGACGAACTCCCGCCACTGGTCGATCGGCGCTTTCGGGGCGACGGACGCAACGTGATCGGCGGGCTGTCGATGGGAGCGCTGGGCGCGATGTCCATCGCGGTGCGCAACCCCGATCTCTACCGGGGCGCCGTCGCGTTCAGCGGGTGCCTCGATCAGGGATCACCCGAGTTCCGGCAGGCGACCGCCACATCGGTCAGCACGAGGGGCGGAAATCCGGAGAACATGTGGGGGCCGCTCGACCACGACACCTGGGATGCCCACAATCCTGCCGATCACGTGTCCGCGCTGCGCGGCAAGCCCGTGTACGTGGCGGTCGGCAACGGGCTCCCCGACCCGGCACTCGGAATTGCCGGTCTCGCGTCGCCCGTCGGCGGCGTCCTCGAGGGCATCGTCGCCCGATGCACCGAGAGCTTCAAACGTCGCGCGGACCGCGCAGGAGTCGACATAACGTATGACTTCCGCGCCGGACTGCACTCATGGGGTTATTGGAACCAGGACCTGCATCGTGCCTGGCCGACCATCGCGCGGGCGCTGAACGGCCCGCGCTGACGCCGCGATCGGCCGTTCACCGCTCCTCGAAGGAACTGCTCGCTCCTCAGGGATCAACCGCGTCAGCGGGCACTTTTCCTCCTCCGAACAATTGAGGTGTCCTCGAGTGCGCGTTTCCGCTCACGGCGCTCCTTGAGTTCTTGGCGGCGTTTCTTGGAACTCGAATTCTTTTCTGCCATTTTTCCTCCATCGATTGTCGACCACGACGGCTCTGACCTACCACCTCCGTGACCATAGCCCGGAAAAAACAAAAGTCCAGCCTCGCCGCGCGTTCACCTTTGCCGTGACCGTCACCTACTGGCGTACAGGCGATTTCGTCGCTATCAGACAAACCGAAACCGTCGAACTGGCTTTTATTTTTTTCTCGGCTAGAGTCCATGGCACCGGTCGGAGATGACCGGCAGCAGTGAAAGGAAGAGTGGCCGTGAAGGCGGTTGTGATGGAGTGCCGGATACGCGTATGCGGGTCTCCGAGTCGGGTGAGAGAATTCGTGGATCGCGCGTCGACACGCGCCCAGGACGCTTTTTCTCACCCCACCAGATGCTCGGTTGTCGTCGAAGAGTCGGACTCGTTGCTGCTGCGCAGGCAGTGGCACCGCGAGAACGACGTGGACGTGTTCGGGGTCCCGGAGGGTCGAGATGTGTGCTTCGGATTCGCGGACTCGTCCGGTCGCCTGACCGTCGCGAAACTCGAGAGCCTGTCACGCGACATCCTGGCCCACCTCGAGTTGGATCCATGGGTGTCAGACGACACCGAATCGGTGCCCTGGATTCTGACGCTCACCACCGGCGCCGACCCGACGTCCCGGCGTGAGATCGCGACTCGGCACCCGTCGCTCGAGATACGACGACCTGTTCTCGCGCCATCGTGATACGTGCGTCGCGGTGAGCGCGATCCCCCTCGTCGTCAGGGCGAGTCCATCCTGATCTCCCCGTCGCGGATGCACCCGTGATGTTCGTCAGACGGACCGGTCTGTGGTGGAATTTCTGTCGATCGATAGGGTGCGGGTGGCGACGTGCTCACCCACGTCGCCGTCCCACACGTATCGATAAGGAAGTGGTCGCCATCGTGGCCGTGCTCGACGAGAAGATCAGTGATCTGTACGCGCAGGTCGTTGCGCGAAATCCCGGGGAAGCCGAGTTCCACCAGGCCGTCCGGGAGGTCTTCGACAGTCTGGGTCCGGTCTTGGCGAAGCACCCTCATTACGCGGACGCGGGGATCATCAAGAGGCTGACCGAGCCCGAGCGCCAGATCATCTTTCGGGTGCCGTGGGTCGACGACCAGGGCCAGGTGCAGATCAACCGCGGTTTCCGTGTCGAGTTCAACTCCGCTCTGGGACCGTACAAGGGGGGCTTGCGTTTTCACCCGAGCGTCTACCTGGGCGTCGTCAAGTTCCTCGGGTTCGAGCAGATCTTCAAGAACGCTCTGACGGGACTCCCGATCGGCGGCGGCAAAGGCGGCGCCGACTTCGATCCCAAGGGGCGCTCCGACGGGGAGGTCATGCGCTTCTGCCAGTCGTTCATGACCGAGCTGTACCGCCACATCGGCGAGTACACCGACGTGCCCGCCGGCGACACGGGCGTCGGTGGTCGTGAGATCGGTTATCTCTTCGGCCAGTACAAGCGCATCACCAACCGTTACGAGTCCGGCGTCCTCACCGGCAAAGGACTCGCGTGGGGCGGCTCGCAGGTCCGCACCGAGGCGACCGGGTACGGCGTCGTGTTCTTCGTCCGTGACATGCTCGCCGCCGTCGGCGACGATCTCGCCGGCAAGACCGTGGTCGTCTCGGGCTCGGGCAATGTCGCGATCCACGCCATCGAGAAGGTGCAGCAACTCGGTGGCCGCGTGATCGCCTGCTCGGACTCGGGAGGTCATGTCGTCGACGAGGCCGGTATCGACCTGGAACTGCTCAAGGACATCAAAAGCGTTCGGCGTGGCCGGATCTCGGACTATGTCGACGCTCGCCGCGGGTCCGCCCGGTGCATCGGCTCCGGCTCGTTGTGGAGTGTGCCCACCGACATCGCCATTCCCTGCGCGACGCAGAACGAACTGAACGGGGTCGACGCCACCGAACTGGCGAAGAACGGGTGCCGCATCGTGGCCGAGGGCGCGAACATGCCCAGCACGCCCGAGGCGGTGCGCATCTTCGCCGAGGCGGGCGTCAGCTTCGCGCCGGGCAAGGCCGCGAATGCGGGCGGAGTGGCCACGAGCGCACTCGAGATGCAGCAGAACGCTTCCCGGGATTCGTGGTCGTTCAGCCACACCGAGGAGCGGCTGTCGGAGATCATGACGTCGATCCACGATCACTGCCTGCACACGGCGGACTTGTACGGGGTGCCCGGCAACTACGCGACCGGCGCCAACATCGCGGCGTTCACCCAGGTCGCCGATGCGATGCTCGCACTGGGTCTCATCTGACCCGAAGCCGCGACGCCGGAGATGCACGGACACTTGACCTTCAAGTAGGTCGAAGCCGGATGATCTCCGATCAGACCTCGCGGCGTCGGACCATCTCGGCTATCCACACCGGCGCATACGGCGACGTGCACCCAGGTGACGTCGGATAGTCCTCGAGCACCTTCAACCGCTCGCCGATGTCGATTGCACGGGTACGGAACTCGGGATTCTCGATGCCGATGGTCGCCAGGCACGTGTTCATCGCCCACTGCAGACGAGGCGGCGCCTGTGTCATCTCCGACTCGATGACGTCGAGCAGGACCGCGAGGTCGAGATCACCGGGGCGCCTGGCCACCCGATCGGAGGTCAGGGCCCAGCCCGCTGCCGCGACAACGGGATCGGCATCGCCCAGCCACGCCGTCCGCAGTTCCTCGGCATGCGGATTCTTCTTGACGACATAGTTGACGAGCCAATCGTGCACCTTCGGCCGGTCGGCCTCGCGGACCATCGTGTCGAGCGCTGCCGCGTCGAACGACTTCGGGCGGCAGATCAGCAAAGCGAGCAACCGCGCCGCCGTGTCCTCGGTCGCCCACAGCGCCGCGGAGAGGTCGGGCTGTACCTTAAGTCGCTTCGCGAGGGCCCTGAGCTTCGTGAGATTGACCCCGTGATCGTCCCCGTGCCGCTCGTTCACCGCCCGGATCTTCGGGTCATCGAGTGTCCGTAGCTCATCGAGGACCTCGGCGAGACTCTGGTGGACGTCGGTACTGCCGGTCATCTCTCTCCCCTCGCGTGGCGCGCACACAGCGTACGACGACGACCGGCGCACGGTCGTCAGTCCGGAACGCCGGCGAGGATCCGGATGTCGGCGACATCGTATTCGGCGACTGCCGCCGAGAGGATCGCCTGCGCCTGCTCGTCGCCGACCCCGTCACCCCGGAAGGCGTCGACTGCCGACTGCGAGTCCCATCGCTCGAAGATGTTGACACGGCCCGGGTCCGTCGTGTCGGCGCTGATCGCGAAGTCGCGACACCCCGGAGCCCGACGGGCCGCACCGATGACCTCCTCGCATCCGGCGAGGTAGTCGGCCCGCCCGCGCGGGTCCACTCGAAGACTGCCGGCAACGATCACCATGGGTTCCTCCTCCGTCGATTCTCGGTGCGCCGTCCTGCCGGCGTGACCGTGTCCCCCGCGTGCAGCGGCAACACGAGTACAGACCGGCTCTCCCGGACGAACTCATCGCGCCGATCGACGCGGGCGCACGAGCGCGCGCGACGGCCTACTCTGATCGAATGGCTTTGGTTCTGGGTCCGATCCTCCGGCACGTCGACGAGACCTCCGCGCTGGTCTGGGTGCAAACCGACGAACCGGGCGAGGTCGAGGTGCTCGGTTGCGGCACCCGGACATTCGAGGTGTCCGGTCATCACTATGCGTTGGTCGAGGTCACCGGCCTGGTGCCCGACACGATCACCGAGTACCAGGTCCGCGTCAACGGCGCCCTCGAGTGGCCGCTTCCCGACATGGAGTTCCCGCCCAGCGTCATCCGAACCCGGGGACCGGACACCGCGGACCGGCACCGATTCGTGTTCGGGTCCTGCCGGTATCCACGTGCCGAGGACCCGAAGCTCGACCAGAAACTCGGACTCGACGCGTTGGACTGCTACGCCATCCGGATGCGTCATCTCCCGGTCGACGAGTGGCCGGACACGCTCATCCTGCTCGGTGACCAGGTGTACGCCGACGAACTGACCCCGCAGGTGAAGGAGTCGCTGGAATCGAATCGGACGTCCACCGCCGGACCGTCGGACGAAGTCGTCGACTTCGAGGAGTACGAGGGTCTCTATCGGCACACCTGGGGTGACCCCGAGATCCGATGGATCCTCTCCACCGTGCCCACGGCCATGATCTTCGACGATCACGACATCCGTGATGACTGGAACACCTCCGACACCTGGCGTCGTCAGATGCGGGAGAAGCCGTGGTGGCAGGACCGTATCCGCGCCGGCCTGGCGTCGTACTGGGTGTATCAGCACCTCGGCAACCTCTCCCCCGCCGAACTGGCCGAGTCCGAGGACTACCGCCGCGTGCGCGAGATCGACGGTGACTGTTGGCCCCACCTGATCGGTGTCGCGGATCGCGCCGACCACGAAACCGACGGGACCAAGGGCATCCGGTTCAGCTTCCGATGGGACCTGGGCAACACGCGGCTCGTCATGATCGACTCCCGCAACGGCCGCATCCTCTCCGGGGGGACGCGAAAGATGTTGAGCGACGTCGAATTCGATTGGGTCGAGAGCCAGGTCGACGACGATCTGGAGGGGCTCGACCACCTCGTCCTCGGTTCATCGCTGCCGTGGTTGCTGCCGCCCGTCGTCGGCGATGCGGAGACCCTCAACGAGATCGGCGCCCGGCGGTCGGGGCGTCGAGGGCAACTCGCCGAGAAGATCCGGCAGGGCGCGGACCTCGAGCACTGGCCTGCCTTCTTCGACTCCTTCGTCCGGCTCAGTGACATGATCCGGCGGGTCGCGACCCGCGATCCGGGGCCGGCGACGGTCAGCGTACTGTCCGGCGACGTCCACCACAGCTACGCGGCGCGTGCGACCTTCTCGGACGCGACCACCGCCGACGTCCACCAGCTGGTGTGCTCGCCCGTGCACAACGCGATCCCGCCGTACATCAAGGTGGTGTTCCGGCTGGGATGGTCCAATCGGCTCGCCTCGATCGTCCGACGCTGGGCCCGTCGCGGTGGGTCGCCCGATCTGCCGGTCGCCTGGCGCAACTCTCTCGGCCCGCTGTTCGGCAACACCATCGCGACGCTCTCGGTGGAGGGGCGTTCCGCCGAGGTCACCTTCGAGCAACCCGACCTCGACGGGACGCTGGGTAGGGCCGGAAACATCTCCCTGACCCCGGATCTCGTAGCAAGAGAACGCACATAGCGCGCAGTGTCGCTACGAAATCCCTAGTCCAGGCAGAACTCGTTGCCCTCGGGGTCCTGCAGGACGATGTGCCCCTCGCCGAGCGGTGGGGCCGGATCGTGCCGTTCGACCCGGGTCGCGCCGAGTCCGACGAGGCGGTCCGCCTCAGCCTCGAGAGCGTTCATCCGCTCGTCCCCGCGCAGACCGGGTGCGGCACGGACGTCGAGGTGGACCCGGTTCTTGGCCGCCTTGCCCTCGGGGACGCGCTGGAAGAACAGCCGGGGCCCGCGTCCGTCCGGATCGATCACCCCCGACGCGTCGTTCCGGCGTTCCGGCGGGACACCGAACGCATCGAGCGCGGCATCCCAGCTGTCGAAACCGGGTGGTGGGTCCTGGAGCCGATAGCCGAGCACCTCGGTCCAGAACTCCGACAGCGATGCCGGATCACCACAATCGAACGTCACCTGAAATTCAGTTGCCATGCCTCCACTGTGCGCCACCATGAGGACAGCGCGCGTCCTCATTCGACAACGCGGCGCCCGACATCTCAGCGAAGACGTTCGCCGTACACCCGGTCCACCGCCATGACCATCAGGACACGACGGTCGGCGACCATCACCCTGCGGTACTCATCCCAGTCCGGGTGCTCGCCGGCAGCTCGGCGGTAGTAGTCCACGAGGGCCTCGACCTCGGGCCCGTCCGGTTCGGTACCCGGACCTATCAGTGTCACGGTGCCCTCCGCCGTCGCCCAGGTGTAGCGATCGGGGCCGGTGATCTCGAGGGCTGCGCGTGGATCGCGCCGGAGGTTCGCCGTCTTGGCCCGCCCCTCGGTCATCGAGACATAGATGGTCTCGGCGTCGCGGTCGTAGAAGGGCGTCACGGGCGACAGCTGAGGAAGTCCCGATGCCTTGATCGTGGCCAGGACACCGAGCCCGCCTTCGGCGAGAAGGTCACGAGGGTCGTACGCAGAGTCGGTCATGCCTGCGGCAACCCGGCGAACGTGCCGGCTATTCCGGAACGCCGAACACCTCCGGGGGGCGCGGCGGTGCGCTGTTGCGACATTCTTCAGATCCTGTGTCTTTGCACGTACGATCGACGGCATGCATGTGCGCGAGCTCCTGACCACCACGCCGACGACGTCCACCGAGGCACTCGATCTGTTCGACTCCTCCGCCGCGGTCGAGCCCGATTTCATGATCGGCACCTGGCGTGGCGCCGAAGTGCCCACCGGGCACCCGCTGGACGGATTCCTGGCCGCAAGCGGCTGGTGGGGCAAACAGTTCGTCGACGCCGAGACCGTGCATCCGCTCCTCTTCCCGACCCGCGACGGTTCGGCTCTGTGGCCGATGAACCCGGCGATCGCGTTCGGCGGACTCGGGATCGCCGAGAAGGCACCCGGGGTCAGATCGCTGTCGTTCGCGACGCCGATCGCGGCGACCCGTCTCCTCAGCGGCACCCGACGAGCGCGTGCCCGTCTGCGCACCACCCGGTACCGCGGCACGGACACGGCCACGATGGTCTACGACCAGCTGCCGATCAACGACGTCTTCCGCCGGATCTCCGACGACGCCGTCCTGGGCGCCATGGATCTCAAGGGTTCGCCGAAGCCGTACTTCTTCGTGCTCCGGCGCGACGACTCACTGCGCCTCGTCGGCCACTGACCCTCGCTATCGGTTCGGCATCGGCGTGGCCGATCCCAGGTCAACGGGATTGCACGGGCGTTCAATCGACAGATGGACACCGCACTCACATCCCATCTCCGTCACTGTGCCGCGCCGGCCGCCGCGGTTCTGATCGCTGGGGTGATCACGCTCGTCGCGCCCGGCACCGCGCTGGCCGCCCCGCCCATGCCGACCGGGTACTACCGCGGCGATGTCACCAGTGCCCCCATCGCCGACACGGTGTGGTTCGGCAAGAACTTCACGGGCTCGCGGGTCGTCAACGACACAGCCATAGGATGGGCGTTCCCCGGTGCGATGTACCCGGGCCGCTCGGTGCAGGACGGCGCGCCCGTCATCGTCGTGGACTACTCGGGAACCCCCGTCGGATTCGTGCGTGACGAGCTCCGCGCCGACGGCCGCGGCGGCTACTGGGGTCGTGCGCTCAACGGCACCTCCGAGTTGCTGCGCTTCCACTTGACGCGCTGACCCTCAGGCGCCGACCATCCGCGTGGCGCGCGGTGCCCTCAGAGTTCGGCCAGCGCCGCGCGGATCTCGTTGGTCGCCGCGACCGCCTCGCGGAGCGCGATCCGGGCCTCGGCCCTGCCGTGCTCGGCGGTCGACAGACGTTGGCGCGCAAAACGCAGCGACTCCTCGCAGCGCGCCAGCTCAGCCCGCAGTTCCTGAGCCCGGCCGACGATCTCGTCCACTTCCGACGACACACCGTCGACCGTCTTCGAGGCATCGTCGAGGTCGGATCGCGCAGCCCGCTCCCCCGCCTCCGCGTCGGCCAGCCGGGCCTCGAGCTCACGGCGTTCGCGTTCGCTGTCGGAGTCGTCCGACGGGGTCGGCTCATCGGGGTCGTCGGCCGTACCTCCCGCATCGTCGACCTCCGGCTCGTCCTCGCCCCGTTCCGGTGACGGCTCCGGCACCACGAACACGCCGGCGGGTCCGAAGCCGCTGTACTCGGCAGACGCGGTGAGATTGCCCCGCAACACCTGCGCGAGTACCTCCTGGTCGGCCACCGCGGCGCGCAGTGTCTGCGTGACCTCTCGAACGGCACCGTCCGCCAGCCTCACCTGACGGTCAGCCGCTGCCCTCGCGACCGCGGTCACCGACGAGCTGATCAGTTCCTGGCGGCGCCGGGACAGCGCACGCATCTTGTCGACCGCCGATCGGCGCTGCGCCGCAGTCAATTCCGACGCCAACTCGGCGATGAGCGCACTGTCGTCGGGGTACGCGCGCACCCACTGGTTGATGGCCCAGGCCGATTGCGTGGGTCGCCGCAGCTTTTCGATCCGACCGGCGAGTTCGCGGTCGCCATCCGCCTTCACCTCACGAGCCAGTTCATTCCGGCGGGTCACGAACGCGCCGGGCGCGAGACCGTAGAGCTCGTCGACGATCTCGTCGTAACGGGTCATCAGCTCACCCGCGAACGAGTCGGCGTCGCTGTCGGCATGAGCCGATCCTACGACTTCGGGGGTGATCGGTACCTCACTTTCCCCACATAAACTTGAATGGTTCCAGAAAAGCGGGCACGATGGGCGTCATGCTCACCGACGACGACTGCACCCGCCACCTTCGGGCGGCCGGACTGCGGGTCACTCGCCCGCGCATCGCGGTGATGCAGGCCGTCCGGGCCCACCCCCACGCCGACACCGACGAGGTGCTGCGTTCGACTCGCGCACGGCTGCCCGAGGTCTCGCAACAGACGGTGTATGACGTTCTGGGCGTGTTGACTTCGGCCGGCCTGATCCGACGTATCCAACCGTCGGGCCACGTGTCTCGATATGAGTCACGGGTCGGGGACAACCACCACCACGTGATATGCCGTACATGCGGGTCCATCGGTGACGTCGACTGCGCAATCGGCGAAGCCCCGTGCCTGACCCCGTCCGACGACCGAGGTTTCGTCATCGACGAAGCCGAGGTCATCTACTGGGGCTACTGCCCCGACTGCATCCCCGACCGATAACCCCGACGACCGACATCGCACCCACTCTGCGATCGCCGACCCGGCGATCGCAGTTCTCTCCGTGCCCGAAAGGAAACCCCAGATGGCCCAGCACGACCCCACGTCCGTCTCCGACGCGCGGGAACACCCCCCGATCGCCGAGGCGAACACCGAGCCCGCGACCGGCGGATGCCCGGTCGCACACGGTAGGCTCAAGCCGCCGACCCAGGGCGGCGGCAACCGCGACTGGTGGCCGAATCAATTGAATCTGAAAGTCCTCCAGCACAATCCGGATGTCGCGAATCCGATGGACGCCGACTTCGACTACGACTCGGCCCTCGAGACCCTCGACGTCGAGGCTCTGCGCGCGGATCTGACAGCGCTCATGACCGCTTCCCAGGACTGGTGGCCCGCCGACTTCGGACACTACGGCGGTCTGTTCGTCCGCATGTCCTGGCACGCCGCGGGCACCTACCGCGTGGAGGACGGACGCGGTGGCGCCGGCGCCGGAATGCAACGATTCGCCCCGCTCAACAGCTGGCCGGACAACGCCAACCTGGACAAGGCGCGCCGCCTGCTGTGGCCGATCAAGAAGAAGTACGGCAAGGCCCTGTCCTGGGCCGACCTGCTGGTCTTCGCCGGAAACGTCGCGCTGGAGTCGATGGGATTCGCCACCACGGGCTTCGCATTCGGTCGCGTCGACGAGTGGGAGCCCGACGAGGTGTACTGGGGACCCGAACTCGAGTGGCTCGCCGATCACCGGTACTCGGGCAACCGCGAACTCGAGAAACCCCTTGCCGCAGTGCAGATGGGCTTGATCTATGTGAATCCGGAAGGGCCGAACGGCAATCCGGACATCCTCGCATCCGCGGTGGACATCCGCGAGACGTTTGCGCGTATGGCGATGAACGACGTCGAGACCGTCGCACTGATCGTCGGCGGCCACACCTTCGGCAAGACCCACGGTGCCGGTGACGCCGGGCTGGTGGGTCCCGAACCGGAGGCCGCCGCCGTCGAGGACGCCGGCCTCGGCTGGGTCAGCTCACACGGCTCCGGCAAGGGTGCGGATGCGATCACCAGCGGACTCGAGGTGATCTGGAATCCCACTCCGACCACCTGGGACAACGCATTTCTCGAGACGCTCTACGGCTATGAGTGGGAGCTCTACAAGAGTCCGGCCGGGGCCAACCAGTGGCGCCCGAAAGACGGAGCCGGAGCAGGCACCGTCCCGAAGGCGTTCGGCGACGACAGGACTCATCCGTCGATGCTGACCACGGACCTCGCGATGCGGTACGACCCCGGTTTCGAGCAGATCACCCGGCGCTGGCTGGACCACCCCGAGGAACTGGCCGATGAGTTCGCCAAGGCCTGGTTCAAGCTCCTGCACCGCGACATGGGGCCCGCCGTCCGTTATCGCGGGCCGCTGGTCCCGACCGAGACCTACCTCTGGCAGGACAATGTCCCGGCGCATGCGGGACCGGTCGTGTCCGAAGCCGACGTGGCGATCCTGAAGGGGATGCTGCTCGACTCGGGATTGACTGTCGCGCAACTCGTCAAGACCGCCTGGGCGGCGGCGTCGAGTTTCCGCGGCAGCGACAAGCGCGGCGGCGCCAACGGCGGCCGCATCCGGTTGCAACCGCAGTCGGAGTGGGAGGTGAACGAGCCCACCGAGCTGGCGGCCGTGATCGACACCCTCGAAGGCATCCGGGACTCGTTCACCGGTGAGGCCGGAGCGACGATCTCCTTCGCCGACCTGGTGGTGCTCGGCGGTGCGGCGGCCGTCGAGAAGGCCGCGCGGGACGCGGGCGTGGACATCACCGTGCCGTTCACCCCGGGCCGCACCGACGCCTCCCAGGAGGAGACCGACGTCGAGTCCTTCGCGTACCTCGAGCCCAGAGCCGACGGGTTCCGCAACTACATGGCCGAGGGCAGTGATCTCCCGGCCGAGTTCACCCTCGTCGACAATGCAGCGCTGTTGACCCTCAGCGCACCCGAGATGACGGTGCTGGTGGGCGGACTCCGAGTGCTGGGCAACAACTTCGGCGGCTCATCTGCGGGTGTTCTGACCGATCGTCCCGGCATCCTCACGAACGATTTCTTCGTCAACCTGCTCGACATGTCGACGGCCTGGTCGGCCTCGGATGCGGAGAACGTCTACATCGGTCGGGATCGCTCCACCGGTGCGCAGGTCTGGACCGGTACCCGCGCCGATCTGGCGTTTACGTCGAACTCCCAGCTGCGCGCTCTCGCCGAGGTCTACGCGACCGACGACGCCGCCGAGAAGTTCGTGAACGACTTCGTCGCGGCCTGGGACAAGGTGATGAACCTGGACCGGTTCGACCTCTGATCGAGGCGGCGCACCTCGTCACCACGACGGTCAGAACGTGGCGGCGGCACCCTCGGCGGGTGCCGCCGCCACGGCGTTCGGCATCACCCGGCACACACGGGCATCCGCAACTATGCTGGCGCTTTCCCTGAAGTGGCGGGTGACCGTCTCGACAGAAGTGAGGACGATGACGATGTCCGGCGAACACAGGTCCCTGGGCCACATCCGACTGACCTCCCACAGCGGCGGGATCGACGCGCCGTCCATCCACTGGGGGGCCGCCACCGCGGCCGAGCGCGGTCCCGTCATCGGGACCACGGGCACGCGTGGGCATCGCAATGTCATCGGCACCCACAGCGGGTCCTACAGCGTGTACCGCGCCCTGGCCGTCGCCGCCGGCGCCCTGGCGCGCGAGCACCGGGCCGACCTCACCAACACCTCGCCCACCGACCACATCGGACCGTACCCGCAGTGGGGTGACCCGCGCGCCATCGTCTCGATGGATCCCTGGGGTGCCACGGTCGCCGAGAGTTTCCCCGACGAGATCGGGCGCGGTTACGACATCCGGCCCACCATCGCGGTGACCAAGGCGCACGTCATCCTCCCCGAGATCGCCGAGGCGATCGAGAAAGGTCGTCTCATCCCCGACGGCGAGGTCCTGCTGCCCAGTGGCGCCGCGCTGGTCACGAAGGCGGCCGTGGAGCCGGTGTGGCATCTGCCCGGCGTCGCCGATCGCTTCGGATGCTCCGAAGCCGAGCTGCGTCGGGTGTTGTTCGAGGAGACCGGCGGCATGTACCCCGAACTCGTGACCCGCTCGGACCTGGAGGTGTTCCTGCCACCCATCGGCGGCCAGACGGTCTACATCTTCGGCGACCCCCGCGACCTCGCCGATTCGTCGGTGGAACTCACCGCACGCGTCCACGACGAGTGCAACGGTTCCGACGTCTTCGGCTCCGACATCTGCACGTGCCGCCCGTATCTGACGCACGCGATCGAGGAGTGCATCCGCGGGACCCAGCGCGGCGGCGTCGGCCTGGTCGCCTACTCCCGCAAGGAGGGACGCGCGCTCGGCGAGGTCACCAAGTTCCTCGTCTACAACGCCCGCAAACGTCAGCTCGGCGGCGACACCGCCGATCAGTACTTCGCACGCACCGAATGCGTTGCGGGCGTTCAGGACATGCGGTTCCAAGAGCTCATGCCCGACGTCCTGCACTGGTTCGGCATCACCAGGATCCACCACCTGGTGTCGATGTCGAACATGAAATACGACGCCATCACCGGCTCGGGCATCGAGGTCGGCGAACGCGTGAACATCCCCGACGAACTGATCCCCGCCGACGCCCGGGTCGAGATCGACGCGAAAATGGCTGCCGGCTACTTCACCCCCGGACCTGTCCCGGACGCCGAACAGTTGCGACAGGTCAAGGGTCGGGCGCTCTGATGGCCGGTGCGCCGGACGTGGAGTTGTCGGCTTCCCAGGCCGGTCGGATGCTTCGGTCCACCGCCACCATCCGGAGCCGATCGCGGCAGCTCCTGGAACGAGCGCGGTCCGGCGAGTCGTCGTGGTTCGTGGTTCGCGACGAGGCACTGGACGCGGCGGCCGACCTCGTCGCGGAGACGACGCTGTCACGATATCCCGACGGGGACATACCTTTTCACAGTCGATGGCGACACTTCGAGGCCGGCGGCGTCGACCGCCTCGGCGCGATCGATGCCGCCTTGCCCGCGGCCGGTTCGGCCGAGCGGACCCGCGCCCTCGTCGACGTCGTGCTCGTCAGTGTCCTGCTCGACGCCGGGGCCGGGCCCGATTGGTCCTACCGCGAGCAGTCGAGCGATCTCGTCCTCACGCGTTCGGAGGGACTCGGCGTCGCGAGCTGGGTGGCCTTCTGTGACGGGCTGTTCTCGAGTGACCCGACCGATCCCCTGCGGGTCGACGCCGGCGGTCTGAGCCGGATCAGTGCCGACACTCTCGGCGCCGCCTTCCAGACAGGTCCCGACAATCCGCTCACCGGCCTCCCCGGACGAGTCGATCTGCTGCGCCGACTGGGTGAGACCCTGTCCCGCCGGCCCGAGATCTTCGGTCCGGACGCGCGGCCCGGCGGCCTGTTCGACCACCTCACCCGCGGTGGGCGCTCGGAGGTGTCCGCGGTGGACATCCTGAGTGGCATCCTCGAATACCTGGGCCCGATCTGGCCGTCGGACAACGCGATCGACGCCAATCCACTGGGTGACTGCTGGCATCACGACGCCGTCGTCGGTCCGGGTCTGACAGCAGGCTGGGTGCCGTTCCACAAACTGTCGCAGTGGCTGACCTACTCACTGCTGGAGCCGTTCCGGTGGTCCGGTGTCCGGGTGACCGGACTCGACGAGCTGACCGGTCTCCCCGAGTATCGCAACGGCGGACTTCTGATCGACTCCGGGGTACTCGAGCTCCGCGACGAGGGCTGGGCGGATCGCGAGTGGGAGGTCGGCGACGAGCTCGTCGTCGAATGGCGTGCGCTCACCGTCGCCCTGATCGACGAGATCGCCGACCTCGTGCGCAAGCGGCTCGGCGCGGATACGACCACCATGCCGCTGGCCTGCGTGCTCGAGGGCGGGACATGGGCGGCCGGTCGTGTTCTGGCGAACCGGATTCGAGATGGTCTGCCGCCCTTGTCGATACGCAGCACCGGCACCGTGTTCTGAGCACCGGCGTCCAGACCACGACCCGATCCACACATCGCTTCACACACTCGACCGAGAGGTATTCATGGGCAGCGTCGCCGTCATCGACCATCCGCTGGTGCAACACAAGCTGACGCTGATGCGTCGCAAGGAAACGTCGACCAACGACTTCCGCCGCCTCCTCGACGAGATCTCGATCCTGATGGCGTACGACGTCCTGCGCGACATCCCGATGCACGAGATCACCATCGACACGCCGCTCGAGACCACCACCGCGCGAGTCATCGACGGCAAGAAGCTGGTGTTCGCCGCCGTCCTGCGTGCCGGTGCGGGCATCGCCGACGGCATGCTGACGGTGGTCCCGGGCGCGCGCGTCGGCCACATCGGTCTCTACCGTGACCCGAAGACCATGGTCGTCGTCGAGTACTACTTCAAGATGCCGTCGGAGCTGTCCGAACGTGACGTCGTGATCGTCGATCCACTGCTGGCGACCGGCCATTCGGCCGTCGCCGCCATCGACCGCATCAAGGAGTACGGTCCGAAATCCATCAAGTTCGTCTGCCTGCTCGCCTGCCCGGAGGGCATCGAGGTACTGCACCGCTCGCACCCCGACGTGCCGATCTACACCGCAGCGGTCGATCGGGAACTCGACGACAACGGCTTCATCCGCCCCGGGCTCGGCGATGCGGGCGACCGCATCTTCGGGACCGCGTGAGGCCGACGATCCGCGGGTGATGCCCGTCTAGGACACCTGCCAGGCCACGGCGGCACCGATCGCCCCGGTCGCGTTCAGGGCCCAGTGGAGCGCGATGGGCGCGAGCAGGCTCGTGGTGCGCTGCCGGAGCCAGCCCAGCACGAAACCCGCGACCGCGGTCGCGAGCACGGCTCCGGCGATGCCGACGATCTGCGCCACCGTCCCGGCGCCCAAGATGCCGCTCAGTCCTTCGTTGCCCGCGGTGAGCCCCGTCGAGGACAGGATGTGCCAGAGGCCGAAGGCGATCGCACCGACGACCAGCGTCGTCAACGGGGCGAACAACCGGCCCAGAACCCCTTGCAGCACACCGCGGAACAAGACCTCCTCCGGGAGAACCGTCTGCAGCGGAATGATCACGAATGCCGCGAGAAGGGCCTCGGAGGTGTCGTCGTACCGGTCGGACAGGAAGAACTCACGCGTGGCCGGGATCGCGACCGCCGTGGACACCACGGCGGCGACCACGAGGACCGCTGCCACGGCAACCGGGATCCCAGCGCGCAGCTCCGCGCGGCTCAGGCCGAGGTCCCGCCAGCCGAGGCCGGCGAGACGAGCGATGACCACGGCCACGACGGCGGCCACGGGGACGATCGCCACCGACACCGCATCTTCGGTGAGATGCGCGCCCACGTTCCCCGCGACGAGAAGCGCGACCACCACGATCAACAGCGCGACGTCGGTGCGCCGGGAGGGGGTGATCACCCGTCGAGTCTGCCCCACCGCGTCCCTGCGGTGCCGGTGAACGAGACCGCGGTGTCGCAGAATGATGCGGTGCCCGGATCCGCGACCGTCGTCGACCGCCTCGAACGCCATCAGGTGGTGCTGTATCTCGGCGCGATCCTCACCGGGCTGGTCGCCGGTGTGATGGTTCCCGGTCCTGCCGAGTTGCTCGAGGCGGCGATCACGCCACTGCTCGCAGCGCTGCTCTACGTCACCTTCTTGCAGATCCGCCTGTCGGACCTGCTGGCTTCGTGGCGCGACCGCCGGTTCATGGCGGCGGTGTTGCTCCTGAACTTCGTCCTCGCCCCGCTGCTGACCGCGGTGCTGTCCCTCGCCCTGCCCACCGACGACGCGATACGGCTCGGTGCTCTGTTGGTGCTGCTGTGCCCGTGCGTCGACTACGTCGTCGTGTTCGCCGGACTCGGCGGCGGTGACGCCCGTCGACTGCTCGCGGCCACGCCACTGCTGCTCATCGCCCAGATGCTGATGACACCGCTCTACCTGCTGGTACTGCTCCGCGACGGGCGGTCGGTGATCGAGCCGGAGCCTTTCCTCTGGGCGTTCCTGATCCTCATCGTGTGCCCGCTCGCGCTGGCGTGGGCCACCCAGGCGTGGGCGGACCGGTCCGAAGCGGGCCGCCGAACCTCGGCCGGAGCCGCCACCACCATGGTCCCGCTGATGATGGCCGTTCTCTTCGTCGCGGTGAGTTCTCAGGTGCCCCTTGTCGGTTCACGCTTCGCCGAGATCGCCGGCGTCATCCCGGTCTTCGCCGCGTTCCTGGTGATCATGGTCGCGATCGGGTTCGGGGTGACGCGCTCGTTCCGGCTCGCCCCGGAACCCTCGACCGCGGTCGTCTTCTCCGGTGCCACCCGCAACTCGCTCGTCGTCCTACCGCTCGCGCTGGCCCTGCCGGTCGGAGCGGAACTGGCCGCCGCGACGGTGATCACCCAGACGCTCGTCGAACTGCTCGGGATGGTCGTTCTCGTGTGGGCGTTCACTTGTGTGGCACGTCGGCGCTGAGGCCACCATCCATCACGAATTCGGCGCCGGTCGCGTACGACGACTCGTCGCTGGCCAGGAACACCACAAAGGTCGACACCTCGCGCGACTCCGCGGCCCGGCCCATCGGCACGGTCACCATGTCGTCGGGAATACCCTCGGTCATCGGCGTCCGGATGAGACCCGGGTGGATGGAGTTCACCCGCACGTTGTGCGGAGCCAGTTCGAGCGCAACCGATTTCGCCAGACCGCGCACTCCCCACTTGCTTGCGACGTAACCGTGCGCCCAGGGACTGCCACGCAGACCCTCCACCGACGAGACGTTGATGATCGACCCGCCGCCCGCATCGATCATCAGATCGGCGACCGCCTGGATACCGAGGAACGTGCCCGTGAGGTTCACATCCAGGATCTGCTTCCATTTGTCGAGCCGGAACTTCTGGATCGTCGAGCCGTTCACGATGCCTGCGTTGTTCACCAGGACGTTGACCTTGCCGAACTCGTCGACCGCGGTCGACACGGCGCTCTGCCAGTCCTCGGGTGAGGTGACGTCGAGGTGGACGTAGCGTGCCGCGTCCCCCAGTTCGGCGGCCAGCGCCTTGCCCTCGTCGTCGAGGATGTCGCCGATCACCACCTTCGCGCCCTCCGCGACGAGGGCCCGGGCGTGTTCGGCTCCCATCCCCCGCGAACCGCCGGTGATCACTGCAACCTTGTCGTCTACGCGTCCCATGGGGCGCAACGCTACCGCGATGAGATCGAAAATAGAACAGGTTCCACCGAGAAATGGTCTACTGAACAGACAAACGTCCGGACAGGTGTACACCACGCCCGACCGGCGACTACCGAGCGCAAGGAGTTCCACGTCATGTCCATCCGGGTAGCTCTCGTCGGAACCGGCAACGTCGGCCGGTTGTGCCTCACCCAACTGATCGAGGACCCGCGGTTCGAACTCACGGCGGTGTCCGTGTCAACACCGGAGAAGGTCGGAGTCGACGCCGCGACGCTGGCCGGAGTGGAGGCGCCCACCGGAGTCCTGGCGGTGGGCGACCTCGACGAGGCGATAGCGACCGAGCCGGACTGCGTCGTGTACTGCGCGATGGGCGACACCCGGCCCGTCGAAGCGTTCGACGACGTGGTGCGCGTACTGGCCGCGGGCATCGACGTCGTCGGTTCCTCGCCCAACACGCTCCAGTACCCGTGGGGCGTGATGCCCGCGAAGGCCATCGCCAAGATCGACGAGACCACCGCGGGCAGCGGGGCCAGCCTGTTCGTCACGGGCGTCGATCCCGGCTTCGCCAACGACCTCATCCCGTTCGTGTTCGCGGGAACCTGCCAGCGGATCGAACAGGTGCGCTGCATGGAGATCGCCGACTACGCGACCTACGACGGGGCGACGGTGATGTTCGACGTCATGGGCTTCGGCAAACCGCTCGACCAGACACCCATGCTGTTCCTCCCGGGTGTGCTGGGTCTGGCGTGGGGGACGACGATCCGGCAACTGGCCGCCGGTCTCGGCGTCACGGTCGACGAGATCGACGAGGTCTTCGAAAGCGAGCCCGCGCCCGAAGATTTCGACATCGCGGCCGGGCACATCGCCGCGGGCACCCGCGCCGCCGTGCGGTTCGAGATCATCGGCAAGGTGGCCGGTGAACCGGTGATCGTCATCGAGCACGTGACGCGGCTTCGGGGCGACCTCCGGCCGGACTGGGCCCAACCCGCCCAGCCGGGCGGGTGCTATCGCGTCGAGATCACCGGCGAACCGTCGTACACCGTCGACATCTGTCCGACGAGCCGCAAGGGCGACCACAATCACGCCGCCATCGTCGCCGCCGCAGGCCGGATCGTGAACGCGATCCCGGCGGTCGTCGACGGACCCGCGGGACTCCGCACCACGCTCGACCTCCCCCTCGTGACGGGTCCTGGGGTTTCGACAGGCTCAACCGGCAGGTAAGAGGTCAACCGGCGGGTAGGACGTCAACCGGCAGGTTGACGCTCCACCGCCGGGGAGACCTCGGCATGCCTTCGCGCTCAGACCATCCCGGCGTCGTGCATGAGGATCGCGACCTGGACACGGTTGCTCGCATCGAGCTTGGTGAAGATGTGCGAGATGTGCGCCTTGACCGTGGCGAGACTCATGTAGAGGCGTTCGGCGATCTCGGCGTTGGACGCGCCGCGGGCCAGTTCGACGGCCACGTCCCGCTCGCGCGCCGTGAGCTGGTCGACGCGCCCCGCCGCAGAAGATGCACGATGGCCACCGGTGCTCACGACCTGCTTGATCAGGGCGGCGGTCACGGAGGGACTCAGGGCCGGCCGGCCGTCGAGCACGTCATGGATGGCGGCGACGATGTCGTCGGGTGGAGTGTCCTTCAGAAGGAACCCGTCCGCGCCCATCGCCAGTGCGCGGACCACGTAGTCGTCGGCGTCGAAGGTCGTGAGGACGATGACCGCAGGCGCCGAGGACAGGGCTTTGAAGCGGCCGGTTGCCGCGATCCCGTCGAGGATCGGCATCCGTAGATCCATCAGGACGAGGTCCACGGGTCCGGCGCCATGGGTGTCGAGGGCCTCCTGCCCGTTGCTCGCCTCGGCGACGATGTCCAGACCCGAGTCGCCGCCGAGGAGAAGCCGGAGTCCCGAGCGGACGAGCGGGTCGTCGTCGACGATCATGATGCGGGCGGTCATGACTGCCACGGTAGCCACACGTGCAACAGGAAGCGCTTGTCCTCGCTGACCGTCACCGACTGTCGGCCGCCGTGCAACTCGACCCGCTCGGCCACACCCACGAGGCCGAACCCGGGTGTGGGACGACTCGAACCCATCGACAGCGGTAGCGGATTCTCGACGAGCAGATCCACTCCGTGATCCGGACCGCCGCGGATGTGCATGGTCACCGGCGCGCTCGGCGAGTGGCGGCGCGCGTTGGTCAAGGCCTCCTGCACACACCGGTACAACGTCCGCGAGATCGACGGACTCAGTGAGGTCACGTCGATGTCGCAGCGGCTCTCCACCCGCATACCCAGCCGGCGCGCCTCCTCGATGAGCGCGGACAGGTCCGGAACACCTTGCGGTTCCTCCGGAGTGGCGTCACCGGGGCCTTCGCGCAGAACCCCGAGCACCTCCCGCAGTTCGGTCAGCGCCAGGTGTGAGGTCTCCTGGATGGTCTGCGCCGTCTCACGGATCTGCTCGCCGGACAGGTCCGAACGGTAGGCCAGCGCACCCGCCGACATACTCATCGCCGAGATGCGGTGAGCGAGGATGTCGTGCATCTCCCGCGCGATCCGTGCCCGTTCCAGCGATCGTGCCTGCATGACCTTCGCCTGCTGCTCGGCCTCCGAGGCGAGCGCGCGCGCCCGCCAGCTAGCGAGAAGCTCACGGCGCGAACCGATGTAGAGACCCCACGCAACCATTGCCGCCGTCGCGACCACCGTGACCGTGTACTGGACGATGACCGGATCGCTCGCCTCGGTGGGCGTGGCGAAGAACTCGAGGGCGATGATCCCCGCGCCGACGGACAACACGGCCTGCGGGATGATCTCGCGCCACCGTCGCCGGGTGGACAGGGACACCATGGCGAGAATCCCCGGTCCGAGCGACGACGACGACATGATCGTCACGAGGTTCGTGAAGGTCGTGACCGGTACGGGATGGCTTCGGCGCCACCAGATGACGATGTAGGAGAGCACCCCGAGCGCGAGGTCGGTGATGAACCACCACCGGGCCTCGTCCCAGAGGTACGACGCGCGCGTGGCGAAGGCGCCGACCGAGATGCAGAGCATCACCGCGAGCCGCCACAGTCGGCCGGTCCACGTCATCGGGGGTTGGTACTGCTCAGGACGCACACCGTCACCGTAGTCGTGCGGCGTCGTCGATCGCGTCCGACCGATGGGTGCCGACCCCTACGACTTTCGGCCGATACGACGGTGTCCGGATGCCCGATGTGATCGTCACCTGCGAAGGACACGATGGACGCCATGATCACTGTGAAGAATCTGACGAAGCGATACGGCGACTACGTCGCGGTCGACGACGTGTCCTTCACCTGCCGGCCCGGGCAGGTGACCGGATTCCTCGGTCCCAACGGAGCCGGGAAGTCGACGACGATGCGGATCATCGCCGGACTGACGCCGCCGACTTCCGGAGTGGCACATCTGTACGGCGTCGACTACCGGATGATCCCGAATCCGGCGACACAGGTCGGCATCCTCCTGGACGCCTCGGCCCAACATGCCGGCCGAACCGGCGCGGAGGTGCTGCGACTGTCGGCCATGACCATGGGCATCGGACGCGACCGCGTCGACGAGATGCTCGAACTGGTGAGCCTGACCCCGGAGGAGGCCGGACGGCGGGTCCGCAACTATTCACTCGGTATGCGCCAACGGCTCGGCATCGCCGCGGCCCTGCTGGGCGATCCGAAGATCCTCATCCTCGACGAACCGGCCAACGGACTCGACCCGGCCGGGATCCACTGGATGCGAACCCTGCTGCGCGGATATGCCGATCGCGGCGGGACGGTGCTGCTGTCGTCGCATCTGCTGCACGAGATCGAGATCGTCGCCGATGACATCGTCGTGATCGGCAACGGCCGGATCGTCGCGCAGGGCACCAAGGACGAGCTACTCGCCGGCGCCGGCACGCGCGTCCGGTCACTCGACGACGCAACACTCGGCGACGCGCTGACGGCCTCCGGGATCACGGTGCAGCGCAACGCTTCCGGTGGCCTCGATGTCGATGCCGAGCCGGTCGACGTCGGCCGCGTCGCGACCGCCGTCGGCGTCGTCCTCACCGAGCTGCGTCCTGCTGACGGAGCTCAGCTCGAAGCGATGTTCCTGCAGCTCACCGCCGAAACCCAGCGCGAACACACCACACTCGAAGGAGCAGCCCGATGACCGTCGCCGACTTCGGCACACCGCTACCGCCGGCCGACGTGATCGACGTCGACCGCCCCGGAATCCCGTTCTCCCGACTCGTCCGGGTCGAACTGCGCAAGCTCGTCGACACCCGCGCCGGCTTCTGGCTGACCGCCTCGATCGGCGTGATCGCGGCTGTCGTCGTCGTCGCGATGCTCATCGCCAACCGCAACACCCCCGAGAACCTGAACCTCGGACAGTTCTTCGGGATGATGAACATCCCCACGGCCATCATCCTGCCGATCCTGGCGATCCTGCTCGTGACCGGCGAGTGGAGCCAGCGCACCGCGCTGACGACGTTCACGCTCGAGCCGCGGCGGCAGCGCATCGTCGGTGCGAAGCTGGTCGCGGCGCTGCTCACCGCCATCGCGGCGGTCGCGGTCGCGCTCGTGCTCGGTGTCATCGGCAACGGGATCGCCGGTCTGGCGTTCGCCGATCCCGCCGGCTCCTGGGATCTCACCCTCGCAGGCTTCGTCAACTCGTTTGTGTCGCAAACCTTCGGGTTGCTTCTCGGGTTCGGGTTCGCCGCCCTGATCCTGAACACCCCGGGCGCGATCGTCGCGTACTTCGCCCTGCCCAACGCACTCACCGTGGTGAGCCAGCTGGTTCCGTGGTTCAAGGACAATCTCGGGCAATGGGTCGACACCGGACTGACGAACGTGCCGTTCCAGGAGGCCGACTGGGCAACCGGAGGCGAATGGGCGCGGATGCTGGTCTCGGCCGTCATCTGGATCGGACTACCCCTCGGCATCGGTGTCCTGCGAATCCTGAGGTCCGAGGTGAAGTAACGGACGCCGCCCGGCGGCACGACGGTCACGGTCGCCGTAAGCGCCGCTCCCACACCGACGATCGGTGTTACGGTTTCCGGGTTCTCGAGAAAGAGGAACCCACGTGTCGTCCACCGCACCCACCTCGCAGCCACCCGCCGCTCCGGAACCGGACGAACCGCCGGTCCCGGGGCACGCGGCGGCATCCGGCCCGGCCGACGAACCGAAGCCGTCGTGGTGGCGGCGACGGCTCCACCGGTACTCCTGCGTAGGGCTGACGGTCGCGCTCGTCTTCCTGTGGCTGTCGGTGACACCGTCGCTCCTACCCCGCGGTCCGCTGTTCCAGGGCATCGTGAGCGGGGCCTCGGCCGCCGTCGGGTACGCCCTCGGTGTCGGTGTCTCGTGGCTGATCCGCTACATGATCTCCCGGGACGCCCCCTGGCCGGCGCCGATGCGTCGGCTCTGGGCGGCGCTGGGCCTGGCGGCCATCGCCGGAACCGTGGTCATGCTCGTCGCCTTCCAGCGATGGCAGGACCAGATCCGGACGATGATGGGGGTCGATCTGCTGTCGTGGACGGCCTACCCGCAGATCGTGCTCATCGCCGTCGTGGTCTTCGCACTGTTGATGACCATCGGCCAGGCTTGGGGCGACGGTGTCGCCTGGCTCGTCCGGAAGATCAATCGTGTTGCGCCTCCCCGCATCTCGGCCTTCGCCGCGGCGACCATCGCGATCATCGTCACGGTGCTGGTCCTCAACGGCGTGGTCGCGAACTACGGGATGTCCGCGCTGAACTCGTCCTTCGCCGCGGTCAACGACGAGACCACCGCGGATTCGAATCCGCCGACGACGCCGCTGCGTTCGGGTGGTCCGGGCTCGCTGGTGACGTGGGATTCGCTTGGGCGCCAAGGCCGCATCTTCGTCTCGGTGTCGCCGACGGTGGCCGAGTTGAGCGAGTTCAACGGCGCGCCGGCGATCGAACCGATCCGCGCCTACGTCGGACTCGGATCGGGCAAGGACCTGCGGGCCAATGCCGAACTGGCCGCCGAGGAGCTCGTCCGCGCCGGTGGGTTGCAGCGCAAGCTCATCGCGGTCGCGTCCACCACCGGAACCGGCTGGATCAACCAGGCCACCGTGGACTCCCTGGAGTACATGTACAACGGCGACACCGCGACGGTCAGCATGCAGTACTCCTACCTGCCGAGCTGGCTGTCGTTCCTCGTCGACAAGGAACGCGCCCGTCAGGCGGGGCAGGCACTCTTCGAAGCGGTCTCGGAACGGGTGCGCGAAGTTCCCGAGGCCCAGCGCCCGAAACTCGTCGTCTTCGGCGAGAGCCTCGGCTCCTTCGCGGCCGAGTCGGCGTTCGGGACCATCCCGGCACTCAGCGCGCGCACCGACGGCGCGTTGTTCAGCGGCCCGACCTTCAACAACAAGCTGTGGGTGGACACGACCGGGTCGCGCGACGAGGGGACCCCGGAAGTCCTGCCCACCTTCGACGACGGTCGGCAGGTCCGATTCATCGCCGACGCTCCGGACCTCGACGAGCCGACCACCGAGTGGGTGTCTCCGTCGGGTCGCGCGGTGTACCTGCAGCACGCCTCCGACCCGATCTCGTGGTGGAACCCCCGATTGATCCTGCGTGAACCCGACTGGCTCCAGGAGGATCCCGGCCGCGATGTGCTGTCGGCGATGCGCTGGATTCCGTTCGTGACATTCCTCCAGGTCAGCGCGGACATGGCGGTCTCGGTCGGGGTGCCCGACGGCCACGGACACAACTACCTCTCCGCGATCCCCGCGGCCTGGGCCAAGATCCTGCAGCCACCGGGCTGGACCGAGGCCAAGACCGAGAGACTGATCCCGCTGCTGACCAGGGACTGACAATCGCCCGCCGGTCGAGCGGAGCAATTTCGGTCGGGCGCGCCGGGTCCCCGCCGTTCCATACTCAGAGGGTGAGCACTTCACCGGCCGACCGCGACCGCCTTCGGCAACTGCTCGATGCGGTGCTGTCCGAGGACAACACGTCGCTCGACGACATGGCGTCGGGTGCCTACGCGTCACCGTTCCATTTCACGCGGCAGGTGCGGCGCGGTGCCGGCGAGGCACCGGTGGCCCTGCGACGCCGCGTCCTCCTCGAACGTGCGGCGTGGTTGTTGCAGCGAGGCCAGTCGGTGACCGACGTGGCCTTCGAGTCCGGGTACTCGTCGGTGGACGGATTCGCGCGCGCGTTCAGCCGGGCCTTCGGGCACAGTCCCGGCCGGATGGGCGCGGTGGGCGAGCACAGCCACTGGCTGCCCGCGCCGAACGGCATCCACTTCCACTCACCCACCGCGCTCTACATCGACAGCGGTTCACCCACCACCGAGGATGCGGGCAACGTGGTGATGCTCATGGTCCGTCATGACCTCGACGACATCGAGGCGATTCTCGACGCCGCGAAGGGTGTCGACGCCGCGTCGTGGACGGCTCCGCGCCTGGCCGGGAACCAACCGCTGTCCTGGAGCGGGCCGGAGGAGAATCTCGCTCAGGTGCTCTCGCATCTGGTCGCCGACAAGCTCCCCTGGCTGGCGACGATCGAAGGGGCCGACCTGCCACCCGCGGCGCCGACCGAACCGGCCGACCTCATCGAGCTCCACCGCGATATCGCACCGCGCTGGCTGGCCCTGATCCGCGACATCGATCGCCGGGGCGCATGGCAGGACCGCGTCATCGATGCACTGTGCGATCCACCCGAGTCGTTCCTGCTCTCGCAGATCGTCGCGCACGTCCTGACGTTCTCCGCACACCGTCGACTCGTCGCCCGGTGGATGTTGCAGGACGCCGGCATCGACATGACGGCCCCCGCACTCGATCCCGACCCGATCATGTGGCACCGCAAACACTCCGGAGGATTCTGATGACCTTTCGCTACTACACGGCAACCACCCTCGACGGCTTCCTCGCCGACGACCGGGACAATCTCGACTGGCTGCTCAGCCAGCCGCTGGAGAAGGGCGGGCCGATGAACTACGACGACTTCTTCTCCCGGGTCGGTTGCGCCGTCATGGGTGCCACGACCTACAAGTGGCTTCTCGATCACGAGGTCTCCGACGGAAAACCCTGGCCGTACGAGATCCCGACGTTCATCTTCACCCACCGTGCGCTCACGCCGGTGTCGGACACCATCACGGTGGTGGCCGGGAACCCCGCAGACTTTCGCGATCGTCTCGTCGAGGCAGCCGACGGGCGGGACATCTGGATTGTGGGCGGCGGAGACCTGGCTGCGCAGTTCGCCGAGGCCGGCATGCTCGACGACGTCATCGTCACGTTCGCGCCGGTCACCCTCGGGTCGGGACGTCCACTCTTCCCTCGCCCCTATGACTTCGAGCTGCAGGACTTCGCACGCAACGGCGCATTCCTGTGCGCGCGCTACTCGCCCGTCGGACCGCGGTCGGTCTCTGCCCCGGTCTGATCGGTCAGGGTCTGACCGGTTTCCGACTCTCGGGCGTGAACTCAGCCCTCGCCGACCGACTTCCGCATGACGTCGGGCACCTCGCCGCGAGCCCACCGCGGCAGGATGAAGATCCCCTCCGACTCGGCGGTCACCTCTCCGCCGACCGAGATCGTTCCGGTGACGAAGGTCTTCACCCCCTCCACCCGATCGACTCGCGCCTCACCCCGGATCGGTCCGAGCGGCGTCCCGCGCCGATACCGCACGGTGAGGGTGCCGGTCATACCGGGCACACGCTGGAACACTGCGGTCGAGCCCAGCAGTTGGTCGAAGACGAGCGCGAGCACGCCGCCGTGGACGAGTCCCGCCGGGCCCTCGTATTGGGGTCCGAGTTCGACCTCGAACCAGCTGTGGTCGGTTTCGTGACGGACCTCGACCGGCGGTGCGATCGGGTTGCGACGGCCCAGCACGGCGTTGCCCCAGGAGCGCTTCGTGCCATCCGCGTTGAACCGGATGCCGAACGAACCCGGCAGCTGATCCTTCCGGAGGATCTCGGCGGCCGCCGCGATGAGTCGCCTCGCCTCCTCGATGTCGGAATCGCCGACCTCGGTGCGTACGGTCGCGTCGATCAGGTCCCGGACGCTGCCCGCGATCGCAGACGCGAGTTCGGCCCGGTGCGCGAGCTCCTCCGGATCGATGTCCTCCTGGATGTATCCGCTCATGGACTCATCTAACAGGGCTCGATGTGTGATGGTCGTCGCAACCCGGGCCGGCCGTCGGAACCGACGCATCGTCGGCGGATCCGATCTCGGACAGTCCTGACCGCCGAGTAGGCTCCCTCGCATGACAGACCACGCCTGGAACGACCGCGCCTGGACCGCGTTCGACGTCACCGTCGCCGACCACATCGCCGAGGTCACCCTCACCGGCCCGGGCAAGGGCAACGCCATGGGACCGGACTTCTGGCGGGAACTCCCCGAGTTGTTCGGACACCTCGACACCGATCCCGCAGTGCGCGCGGTGGTGCTGACGGGGTCGGGGAAGAACTTCTCCTACGGTCTCGACCTCGTCGCGATGGGCGGGACACTGTCCGGTGTTCTCGCCGGGGACGCCAAGGCGGCGCCACGGACCGAGTTCCTCGACTCGCTGCGCACACTGCAGGCCGGGATCACCGCGGTCGCCGACTGTCGCAAGCCCGTGGTCGCGGCAGTGTCCGGCTGGTGCATCGGCGGCGGGGTCGACCTGATCTGCGCAGCAGACGTGCGCTACGCGAGCACCGGCGCCAAGTTCAGTGTGCGCGAGGTCAAGGTCGGCATGGTCGCCGACGTGGGCACGCTCGCACGGCTGCCGTTCATCATCGGCGACGGCCACCTGCGCGAGCTGGCGCTGACCGGCAAGGACATCGACGCCGCTCGTGCGGAGAAGATCGGTCTCGTCAACGACGTCGCCGACGATCAGGACGCCGTCCTCGAACTCGCCCGGACAACCGCTCGCGAGATCGCGGACAACCCGCCGCTGGTCGTCCACGGCATCAAGTCCGTGCTCGACCATTCGCGCAGCGCCGCCGTCCACGACAGCCTCCGCTACGTCGCGGCATGGAACTCGGCATTCCTGCCCAGTGAGGACCTCTCCGAGGCCATCACCGCCGTCTTCGAGAAGCGCAAACCCGAGTTCAAGGGGCGCTGAGCCGGCGGTTCACCACGCGCGGTACACCTCCCCGGACAGCGGGTGCGCGTTGTCGAGATCGGCCAGGAGTCGCACGCCGTCGAACGGCCTGCCGTGCGGCGGTGCGACCGTCACGCCTGGGGCTCGGCGAGACACGCTGTCCACGAATCGGTTTCGGAGTCGGTCACTCGCCGACATCACGCCTCCCACCCAACTCACGCGTGCGGGGTCGTCGGTGCCGTGGCCGCTGCGGTCCAGGGCGGTGACCGCCGCGGTGGCCAGTTCGTCGGCCGCATCGTCGATGATCCGCTGTGCCACCGCATCCCGGTCCTCCGACGCGGCGTCGACCGTCCTCGCGAAGCCGGCGACGCGCGCGACCCGGTCGGGATCGGCCTGCACCACCATGTACAACTCCGGCAGCGGACCGAACTCCGCCTCCGCGGCCATGCGCAGCGTAGTGTCGGGTCCCCGGCCGTCGAAGGCGCGGAGGGCTGCCGCGATCCCCGAGCGCCCGATCCAGTACGCACTGCCTGCGTCACCGAACAGGTGACCCCAGCCGTCGACGCGGCACACCCCGCCGCGGCCGACGCCGAGTGTGACCACGCCCGTCCCCACCGCGGTGACCGCACCGAACTCGTCGCGATTGGCGGCCAGATAGGCGGTCACCGAATCATGGGCGAGCGCAACGGAAACGACGCCGACGCCGGCAAGTGCCTCGAGCAGGTCGACCGGGCGAGAGGCGTCGGGGGTCAGGCCGGACACGCCGGCCGCGATCACCGACCGGCCGACCGACTCATCGGCCGCCGGCCGGCCGGCCCCCGCGTCGAGGATGTCCCGCACCGTCGTGGCGATCTGCTCCACGACCGGCCGGTCGGTACGGATCGGCGGTGCCTCGTGGTCGGCGGCACCGCCGGCCGTCTCGATGCGGACGCGGGTACCGGTCTGGCCGCCGTCGATCAGGATGCGCGTCGCGCTGTCACCGGTGGGCATGGATCGCACGCTACCCGGGTGGTCGCCGGCCCCGAGGGCGTCGCGCATATCGACGGCATCGTCGACCGCCGGAAGCACCTCGACGGCGTCGGCGGGATGTGCGGGGAGTCGACGCCGAGGCCGGGACGCACATGACACACTGGGCGCATGAGTGTGCGGCGCGGACTCGCGGTGAAGATCGGTTCGATCTCCTGGATGCCTCGGTTTCTCCCGCAGATCGTCAAGTGCGACAGCGTGATCCAATCGGTGTCGGGCAACCGGCTCAGCTTGCTCGACATCGGTGACCTGCCGAACATCACGATCCGGGTTCCGGGACGCAAGAGCGGCGCGATCCGGACGACGCAGCTCCTCGCCGCCCCGGACGGGTCGGACTGGCTGATCGCGGGGTCGTACTTCGGCGGCCCGAAGATGCCGGCGTGGGTGTTCAATCTCCGAGCTGCCGACGAGATCGAGATCGTCGTCCACGGCGAGGTGTCCGCAGCCGTGCCCACCGAACTGTTCGACGCCGACCGGGACGCGGCCTGGCAGACACTGCGCTCGGTCTGGCCCAACTTCGATCTGTACGAGCAACGCACAGACCGCCGTATCCCGGTGTTCCGGCTGCGGCCACTGACCTGATGCCGGTCAGCCGTCGGTGACGAACTCCGGTCGGCTGTCGGTGAGATCGACATGGCCCACGAGATACTGCTCGTCGACCGTCTCGACCCGCGGCCCGTCGGCGTCGTAGTCGGGGGTGTAGGACACCCGCCAGCGCACGGGTCCGACCACATCGACGACCCCCAGACCGGATCCGCTCCGAGTGCCCCTGTCCCCCGGCACATCCGAACCCGGATCGCGGAGCAGATATCGCAGACCGGACAAGTCCCTCGGCGCGGTCCACCGCACACTGCCGTCGACCGCGGAGCGATAGAGCCGTTGGGTGCAGCCCTCGACCTGCCGGCCCGCATCGGCGCCGCTCGACGCCGCACACGCGGTCAGGTGGGCCGACACCGCGTCGCTGACGGCCCCGGTGCCGGCGGCACTCAGCTCGCCGACGACCCGCACCGTCATGGGTGCTCGCGGCGTGGTCGGGTGATCGTCATCCGACGCGCGCGCGACGAAATCGGTGTCGCGGGAGCCCCAGCGCTGCGGTCCGGGGAACAGATGGACCGTGTCGCCCTCCTCGACCTCCGCACCGAAGAGCGTCGGTTGCACGACCGCCAACGAGACGATCCGAACCGCGACCGCGCCGTCGACGACCGCCCACCCGTCGGCGACCCGCGTGGTCCGGATCTCGGTGTCGACCACCCGCGTCCCCATTCGGTACCGCGCCCGGACCTTTGCCTCCGGTTCGCCGTCGGCCGCAGGCTGCACCTCGATGTCGCCGAGAGGTGCGGCAGCGCGTTGTGCGCGCAGGACGTTGTCGGTCAGGAACCGTGCATCGGGACGCGGGTCGATCACGCCCAGAGCGGCGTCGGCGTCGGCGTCGGCAAGTGCATCGAGATAGGTGCGGACGGCGTCGGCCGGGGTGGCCGCCCGCTCGTCTTCGCGGGCCAGACCGACGACGAGCGCGGCTACCAGCACCATCGTCAGGACAACCGCCACGCCGCCGAAGACGATGATCCGTCTCCGGCGGCTCACCGGCGGCCTGTCCGTGGTCCGGCTGGAGCGATCAGGACTCCGAACCGGCCGCCGCACCGTTCCCGGTGAACGCCTCGGTGAGGCGGCCGGCGAGGATCTTCGCGAACTCGGCCGGGTCGTCGAGCTCGCCGCCCTCGGCAATGACGGCCATGCCGTACAGCAGCTTCGCGGTGGGCACGAGCTGCTCGTGATCACCCGCTCCGTAGGCCTTGTTCAGAGCGGCGACGAGTGGGTGATCGGGGTTGAGTTCGAGGGCCCGCTTGGACTTGGGGAACTCCTGCCCCGACGCCCGGTACAGCTTCTCCAGCTGCGGTGACATCGAGAACGTGTCACCGACGAGGCATGCCGGCGATTCGGTCAGGCGCGAGGAGAGCCGCGTCTCGCTGACATCGTCGGAGAGGGTGCTCGTGAGCCACTCCAACAGATCCGCGTAGGTCTTGTTCTGCTCTTCCTTGGCGGAGTCGTCGGTGTCCTCGTCGTCACCCTCGAGGTCGACAGCACCCTTGGCGATCGACTGGAACGTCTTGCCGTCGAACTCCGCGCCCGCCGAAACCCACATCTCGTCGACGGGATCGGACAGGACGAGGACCTCGATCCCCTTGGCGCGGAACGCTTCCATGTGCGGCGAGTTCACGATCTGCTGACGCGATTCGCCCGTCATGTAGTAGATCGTGTCCTGACCGCTCTTCATCCGGCCGATGTAGTCGGCGAGTGTGGTCAGCTCGTCCTCGGAGTGGGTGGTGGCGAACGACGACGCCTTCAGGAGCGCATCGCGGTTGTCCGGGTCGTTGACGAGCCCTTCCTTGAACACCCGGCCGAAGGCATCCCAGAAGGTGCGGTAGTCCTCGGGACGACCGGCGCGCATCTCGGTGACCGTCGAGATGACCTTCTTCGTCAGACGGCGACGGATGGCACGGATCTGACGATCCTGCTGCAGGATCTCCCGGGACACGTTCAGCGAGAGGTCGGCCGCGTCGACGACACCCTTCACGAAGCGCAGATACTCCGGCATCAGTTCGGCGCAGTCGTCCATGATGAAGACGCGCTTGACGTAGAGATGGATGCCGACCTTGCTGTCCCGCATGAACAGGTCGAACGGCGGCTGCGTCGGGATGAACAGCAGGGCCTGGTACTCGAAGGTGCCCTCGGCCTGCAGCGTGATGGTCTCCAGCGGCGAATCCCAGGCATGGGAGACGTGCCGGTAGAACTCCTGGTACTCCTCGTCGGTCACTTCCGAGCGCGACTTGGCCCAGAGCGCCTTCATCGAGTTGATCGTCTCCGGCTCGACGATCGTCGTCGTCTCCGGCGTCTTCGCCTCGCCCGCGTCCTCGTTGTCGGCGTCGGGGGTCTCCACCGGGACCGTCTTCTCGACGTCCATCCGGATCGGCCACGCGATGAAGTCCGAGTACCGCTTCACGAGCTGACGGAGCTTGGTCTGATCCGAATAGTCGTAGAGGTGGTCCTCGGTGTCGACGGGCTTGAGCGCCAACGTGACCGAGGTGCCCTGCGGCGCGTCGGGGACATCGTCGATCGTGTACGTGCCGTCACCGGTCGACTCCCAGCGGGTACCGGTGGTCTCCCCCGCCTTGCGGGTCACCAGGGTGACCTTGTCGGCGACCATGAACGTCGAGTAGAAGCCGATACCGAACTGGCCGATCAGTTCCTCGGCAGCCGCGTCGGACACCCCGTTCGCACGTGCCTCCGCGAGCGACCGGCGTAGCTCGGCCGTGCCCGAACGGGCCAGCGTGCCGATCAATCCGACGACCTCGTCACGGGTCATGCCGATCCCGTTGTCGGCGACGACCAGCGTCCGCGCCTCCGCGTCCGGGTCCAGGGTGATGTGGAGATCGGAGGTGTCGACGTCGAGGTCCTTGTCGAGCAGGGACTCGAGCCGCAGCTTGTCCAGCGCGTCGGACGCATTCGAGATCAACTCGCGCAGGAAGCTGTCCTTGTTCGAGTAGATCGAGTGCACCATGAGATCCAGCAGCTGCCGGGTCTCGGCCTGGAACTCGTGGACTTCGGGCTGAGCGCTCATCGCAGACCTCCATGTTCTGTTCTCGTGCACCGGGCGGCGGGGATCTGTCGCACCGGTGCGACACGTGGGGACGGACACCGACTTTACCGAGCGGTGGTGTGGCTACCCTGGGTCGGGGACCGACTACCCCGGGCGGCATCCGTGCCGGCCGGGAACGATCAGGAAGCCAGGTGGATGGGCACACCGCGACTGCTGTTGGTGCACGCGCACCCTGATGACGAATCCCTGTGGACCGGCGGCCTGATCGCGCGTCACACCGACGCCGGCGGCGAGGCGGACCTCGTCATGTGCACCTGGACCGACGGCACGATCAGGCACCGCGAACTCGCCGACGCGGTGAACATCCTCGGGATGCCACGACCGCCGATCATGCTCGGCTATGCCGACGACCGGCGACCGGAGTCGGCCCCCGATGCGGAGCGGTTGTGCGACGCGTCGTTCGACGAACAGGTCCGCGCACTGACCCACCACATCCGTGCCCTGCAACCCGACATCGTGATCACCTACGACTCGCTGGGCATCTACGGTCACCCCGACCACGTCCATGCCCATCGGCTCGCGTGCGCGGCCGCGGATGCCGCGGCGTCGACGAAGCTCTATCACCGCGCCGGGCCGGCCTGGCGGGTCCGTTCGTTGTACTTCGCCACGATCCCGGAATGGATGATGGACATCCTCGCGGAGAGCCTCTTCGCGGACATCCCGCGGGCTCAGTTGCCCGGGACGCCCGAGTCCGAGATCGACGTGGTCGTCGACGTGTCGGATCTCGCGGCCCGGAAGCGGGCCGCGGTCACCGCCCACCGTTCGGAGATCCCTCGCAGCCGGGCCATCTCGGGCTTCATGACGTTGCCCGACGACGTCCAGGAGAAGCTGCTCGGCGTCGAGTGTTACCAGCGGCGAGACCTCGTCCCCGGTGGGTGCGACCTGATCTAGGACGGTCGACGAGTTACCCCACGCCCGCAAACCCACCCCTTTTCCAGATTCTCACCGCGCTCGGACCGGGTGGGTTTACGGAAAAGGGGTGGGTTTGCCGGAATCACTCCGTATCCCCGAACGGTGTCACCGCTGATCGCAGACCGCTGGCCCGCTGCACGCGTCGATCGACCGCCGCGGCGAGGACCTCTGGCGTCCCGACGATCCGCACGCGCTCGCGGGCTCGGGTGATGGCGGTGTAGAGCAGCTCCCGGGTGAGCAGCTCCGAACCGGGAGGTGGGAGGATCACCGTGACCTGCCGGAACTGACTCCCCTGGCTACGGTGGATCGTCATCGCGTGGACCGACTCCACGTCGGCGAGTTGCGTCGGGTGCAGCAGTCGGGCAGATCCGCCCCGCCGGAAGGCGACCCGGACGGCGTCGGCTCCCTGCATTCGGCCGTCGGGGTCGGCGATCACGACACCGGTGTCACCGTTGAACGTCGACGTCTGACGATCATTGGCGGTGACCAGGATCGGCTGGCCCGGATACCATCCGGTGTGCTCCGCGCCTGCGGTACCGAGCCACTCGGTGATCCTGGCCGACCATCCGCGGACGCCCGACGACCCTTCACGGTGCGCGCACAACACACGGTGGGTGTCGAGGGCATCGAGGGCGGCTTCGGCATCGGCGTCGCGGGCAGCCGTTCGAAGGGCCCTACCCCACTCGACGACATCAGCACGCACGTCGTCGAGGTCATCGGCTGACACGAGCTCGACGTTCGGAACGTCATCCGCGGTCACGAGTCTCACCACCTCGTCGGCGTCGCCGGAATTCACGGCGGCGGCGACCCGAGAGATGCCACCGCCGAACCGGAACTGCCGCCGCAGGGTGATGACGCCGTCGGCGAGGCGATCCGTGTCGGCCGGGTCCAGGTCTTCGCCGGCCGGACCCACCGCTTCCAGCGCGGCCTGCGACGCCCTCACCGCAGCGTCCGAGTCCGCCTGCACCCCGATGACATCGGTCCGTTCGACGAGATCGGCCAGCACCGCACCCGCCTCGACCGACGCGAGCTGATGCGGGTCACCGACGAAGATCACGCGCGCGTCGGGCCGGACCGCGTCGAGCAGCCGGCTCATCGCGGTCATCGACAGCATGGATGTCTCGTCGACGACGATCACATCGTGCGGCAATGTACGCCCGCGGCCATACCTCGGGTTGGCTCCCGGGCGCCAGCCGAGCAGCGAGTGCAGGGTGATGGCGTGCGCCGTGACCGGCACCGTCGACTCCGCCTCCACCGAGGCCTGCAGCTGGGCGGCCGCCCGGCCGGTGGGCGCACACAGTCCGATCCGGAGGCCGGGGCCCTGCAGCGCGTCGAGTACGGCGAGAATGCGTGCGACGGTGTAGGTCTTGCCGGTGCCCGGACCGCCCGCCAGGACGGTCGTCCATCGGGTCGCGGCGACCGCGGCGGCGAGCTTCTGCAGCCGGCCGTCCTCCGGCGAGGTGTACACGGCGGCGATCGCGGCGCGCAGGGCGTCGGCGTCGACGGCCGGTGACGTCTGTGCGCGGCGGGCCAGCGTGTCCCGGATCGTCTGCTCCTGCCGGAAGTACTTCTGGAGATAGACCAGCGGCCCGTCGACGGACCGCCGTACGACCAACGGACGCAACGGACCCGCCTCGCTGCCGGCCACGAGCGGACTCTCCAGCAACGCGTGGAGCATCGCATCCGACGACGGGACCGTGAGATCCGGGCTGGTCTCGCCGGCCAGGTCACCCAACCGGTCCAGCGCCAGGCACGTCGAACCCAGCCGCACCGCACGTACCGCGAGCGCGGCGCCGAGGCGCGCGGTCTCGGAGACCGGTTCGGCGCACATCGCCACGAGCCGATCGGTGATGTGCACGTCTGCCGCGGCCAGCACACCGGCCTCGTTCCACTCGGCGAGCACACCGGTGGCCCACTCAGCCACCTGCACATCGGAAGTGGACATCAGGATGCTCCCGCCAGCGCGTCGGACAGCGCGATGATCAGCTCTGCGGGCAGGTCCCACTCGAACACGCCGCAACCGGGCGGAGTGTCCGGACCGGCCATTCCGCGTACGAAGTGGTACTGCACCGGACCGAGATGCCGGACCGGATCGTAATCCTGTACGCGCCATCGCAGATATCTGTGCAGCGCAACGGAATACAGCATCGCCTGCAGTGGGTAGTGGGCCGCGATCATCTCGCCCGCCATCGCCTCGGTGTCGAAATCCTCGACGAGGAGGTCGCCCGGACGGATTCGGTTGGTCTTGTAGTCGACGACGACGTAACGCCCGTCCGGGGTGCGCAGCACCGAGTCGATGCTGCCCGTCAGGAACCCGCGGAGTTCTCGGGCGGGGAGTTCGCGGAGATGGTCGGCGTAGTCCCGCAGCGGGTCCCCGCCGGGCAGATACCGGTCCAGGAGCTCGGCGAACCGCCCGGGGGTCGCCCCACCGCCGCCGGATGTGCGGTCGGCCGGTCCCAGCGGGAGCTCGAAGTCGAGCTCGGCGAGCCGATCGCCCGGTTCGACACCCCAGAGGTCGCCGAATCCGAGTGGGGTGGTGAGAACGCCCACCAGTGCGGTGACCAGCACATCGGCGTCGATGTCGGCCGGCAGGACCCCCAGGGCGCGTGAACAGAGCTCGCGCACATGGGCGTTGATGTCGGGCGCCGAGGTGTCGACGTACTCGAGGACCTCGTGCACCAGGGTTCCGAACGCCGCACCGTAGGGCAGCCCGTTCATCAGCGAGGGCGTTCCGGCCCGGTCGGCGTCCGGCTTCGTCCCGTCGACCTCGGTCGGATCGGCGATCGGCTCGTCGGTCAGGATGTCCTCGGTCGGTTCGCTGCCGGTGGTGACGACCGGGCCGGCGGGCGCACCGGGTGCGCTGTGCGCGACGTCGGCGACGATGGCCGAGTACGACGTCCGACGCCATTCCTGATCGATGCCACGCCGAAACCGTGCCACCCCGAGGGTTGCGGCCTCCCCCTCGGACCGCGGCGGAACCGCCACCGCGGCTGCCTCGATCCGGCCGGCGGGCTCGATAGAGATCGCCGCGTCGCGTTCGGCCAGGGCGCGAAGCTCGCTCACGCAGGTGGGGTCGTCGTCCGGAATGGGCACATCGGAGGCGACGGACCACACCGATTCGCCGGTCTCGGAGGGGATCCGCGTCGCGGTGCCGCGGCCGAAGATCAGGCGGTGCAGCGGCCCGCTCGTGGTGTTCATCGACGGCGCCCACCACGCGACGACCTGCGACTGCGCCCGCGTCAGGGCCACGTAGAGCAATCGGAGATCCTCACCGGCGGTCTCTTCCGCATAGCGTTTGCGCCGGGCCGCACGTCCGGGGGCCTGCCCACCGCCGACATCGAGACGCCGCGTACCCGATTCGTCGTGGTAGGTGATGTTGCCGCGGTCGCCGATCCACGTCCCGTCCCAGCCGTAGGGAACGTAGACGATCGGGAACTGCAGCCCCTTGCTGGCGTGCACGGTCATGATCTGGACTGCCTGGGTGTCACGGTCGAGACGGCGGCTCTGATCCTCGTACCGTTGCCGCGCGGACGTGTCCGCGATCCGCTCGGCCAGCCACTCCACGAGGGCGCTGAGTCCCGCCGAGGTCTCCACGACGTGCTTGTTGCACAGCGCGGACACCTGCAGGAGATCGGTGAGGATGCGTTCCCCGTTCTCGGTGGCCAGCACCCGAGCCGCGACCCCATGCGCGTCGAGGAGCCGCTGCGCCATCGCGGCAAACCCGCCTTGGACGAACACTCGTGCAAGCGAAGACATCTCGGCACCGAGCTCGGCGATCGCGGGTTCGCCCGCGGTCGCCACCTGCTCGGTCGACCAACCGAGGAGTGTCGTGAGTGCGGCCAGCCGCACCCGGTCGGCGCGGGAGGGCTGTTCGATGGCGCGCATCACCCACAACCAGTGCTGGGCCGCGGTCGTCGAGAACACGTTGACCCCCGAGCCGATGACCGAGTTGATGCCGCGCGCGGCCAGTTCGCGCTGCAACGGCTCGATGGTGCTGTTGAGCCGCACGAGGATCGCGATGTCGCCCGGGTCGACCAGGCGAGAGACTCCGTCGACCTCGAGCCGAGCCCTCTGGGCCAAGGTGTGCGCGATGTCGTCGGCGACGTCGACCGCGATCCGGGCGCGGACGTCCTTCACCGAGGGCAGGTTGTAGGAATTGCGGGTGGAGAAGTCGTTGCGCAGGAACGCACGTATCCGCAACGGTGGCCGGTCGTCCAGACGGCTCCCCGCGTGCGCAGCGGAGACGGGATGCACGACGATGCCCGGATGTCCCAGCGCGGCTTGGCCATACAGATGACCGAGGGCGTCGACCAGGGCCCCGTCGGATCGGCGGTTCACGTCGAGCGCCTGGAGGGTGTCGGCGGAGGACACCGCGGCGAGGTAGCTGAGGACCTCGGCACCGCGGAATCCGTAGATCGACTGTTTGGGATCGCCGACGAGGATGAGGCGGCGGTGGCCGTGGAAACAGCGGCGCACGATCTCCCATTGCAGCGGATCGGTGTCCTGGAACTCGTCGACCAGGACGACGGTGAAGGTGTCGCGGATTCGGCGGCACGCACGCTCGCCGACCACCGGGTCGGTCACGATCCGGTGCAGGATGGCCTGCAGGTCGTCGTAGGTGCGTACGCGCGCATCGCGTTTCCGGGTCTCGACGATGCGGCGGACCGCGGACGCGAAACTCACCCGGCGGGCGGCGACGGCGTCACCCCCGGGCCCATCGGTCGACTCGGACTCGTCCGGCGCCAGGGCAACCGACGCCTGACGCACCGCGTCGCGGGCGATGGCGCGTGCCTCGGCGAAGTCGAACTCCGGTGTGTCACTGGCCCAGAATCCTCGCAGATACAGGTCCAGAGCCACCTCTTCGGTGAGCTCGTCGACCTCTTCGACGATCGAGTAGACCAGTTCACGCTCACCGAGAAAGCCGAGCGCTTCCAGCATGCGGTTGCAGAACGTGTGGGTGGTCGCGATCGTCGACGCGTCGAAGTCGCTCAGAGCGCGGGCCAGATTGTGGCGGCGCGCGGCCACCTCGGCCGGAGATCCCTGCGCCAGCATCTGCAACAACGCGTCGTCGTCGGGCACCGGACCGGCCCGGTCCAGCCCGTCGAGCAACTCCCGCACGCGGTCTCGCATCCGTTCGCGCAGTTCGGCGGTCGCGGCCCGACTGAACGTCACGAGCAGCATCTCCGAGATGGGAACCCCCTCGGCGATGTGCTGGGCAGCGAGACCGACGATCGCGTAGGTCTTCCCGGTGCCCGCGCTCGCCTCCAGAACCGTGGTGTGGTCCGGCAGGTCGGCGGTGATGTCGAAGGTGGCCGGGCGTCTCATGTGCCCTCCCGGTGCTGATTGAGCGGCACCCACACGGTTCGAGCCAGTCCGGCGAACAGCGGTTCTCCCTCGGTCATGGCCAACTCGACACCGCCGATGGTTCGTTGCTCGGCTGCCGGGTCGTCGAGGAGGTCGTCGAACTCGACATCGGCCAGTACGTCTCCACCGAAGGCCAGCTTCACGTAGGGGTCGTTGGCGGGACCGAACTTGTCGTCGAAGGTCCTGCGGGCATTGGCCAGCGAGAAGGTGCTCCGCCGGCCGGGACCGTCGTTCTCGACGAAAGTGCACGCCGGCTCCAACGGCAGCGGCAGCGGGCGACGCAGACCCTCGTCGCGCAGTCGGACGAGGTCGTGGAGCAGCGAGACCGGATCCTCTGGGCGCCGGAGCCTGACGGTGCTGGTCCCACCGCCCCGTGCGGCACGCCCGACCAGGACCGCCGACTCGACCGGTCGGGCTTCGGGGTTGCCCTGAGTCGCCGCGGCGGCGACCGCGAGGAGCGTGATCCAGCCACTGAGTTGCTGTTTGGCCTTGAGTTTGGAATAGGTCGCCCGTACCACCGCGGCCGGTCCGGTGTCGCCGAACACGTCGCCGACCGTGCCATGCACCCGGCGTCCGTCGGGCAGGCGGACCAGGACGTCGAGGGTTCTGGGAGTCCCCGACCGCAACGGCTCGACGACGCCGTGCAAGCGGGTCACCGCCCGCGAGATCGCGCGGAGCTCGCGGGTACCGAACGCGAACGGCGGCAGGGTGCCCCGCCGGAGTTCGGCCGCTTCGCAGTCCGCGATCGACACCCCGGTCAGCATCCGGGACAGGAACCGATCGCCGATTCCCCACTTGTCCAACGGTTCCAGTTCGACGTCGATCTGGTCGTCGTGCGGCCGGTCATCGTCGGGAATGCGGGCACCGAGTCGTTGCCGGACGAACGCGACGATCGGATCCACGTGGAAATCGATGAGCGTCGCGAGGTCGATGTCCTCGGTGTCGAAGGTGCGTTCCGGCGCGGGCAGTACCTCGTGCGCGGCAACCACCGGACGCTGCGACGGCTCGCGCAACGCCTCGGCGCCGGCGAGCATCGACGCATCGTGGCTGAACGGCCCCGGAATGCCCGGCACCCCACCGGGAGTGAAGTTCCGCGCATCGAACCCGTGCAGAGAGTGCCGGCGGAGAACGCTGGTGCCGGTCAGGCCGGTGAGGGTGTCCGTGAGTTCGCTGACGACCACGGCGGGCGGGATCCGCCGGCCCGACACCGGATCGGCACCGCTGTAGAAAACCAGGAGTGCGTCCTGCGCCGCGCAGATCGCGTCGAGGAAACACTGCCGGTCCTCGTCCCGCGGGTTACGCTCCCCCACCAGCGGATCGACGCCGAGGACGTCGTCTCCGTCGATGCGCTGCACACGCGGGAAGACCTCCGCGTCCACACCGAGGAGCACGATCACCCGATGCGGCACCGAGCGCATGGGCACCATCGTGCAGACGGTGAGTTCTCCGGTGCGGAAGTTCGAGCGCGTCGGCCGGCCCGCGACCAGAGCCGCCAACAGGTCCCGCACGTCTGCCAGGCGCAGTACCTCCTCCGGCTCGACCGGCCGGGTGTCGCCGAAGGCCTCACTCAGCATCCGGATGGCCTGCGCGCGTTGCCAATCGTCGACGGGCTCGGTCGCCGTGAGAGACGAGACGGCATCGATGAGCGTCTCCGCCCAGCGGTGCGCGGGCGCGGCTTCCCGCAGTTCGGCCAGCACCCGTCCGAGGCGGGACAGGAACTCGTCGAACCGGCCGACGAGGTCGATCCCGGTGCTCTCGACGCCGGCCAGCGGGAGTGCGGTGCCGAGCCATTCATCGTCGGACTCCTCGGCGACGACGCCGAGGGAGATGCGATCCAGGCCGGCATCGAAGGTGCCCTGCCGGAAGCGTTCGAGACCGTACCGGGCCCGTTCGGCGACGCCCAGACCCCAGCGGACATTGCTGTGCGCCAACCATTCCCGGATGAGGTCGAGGTCGTCGTCGGTCATCGCGAATCGTGTTCGTACCGGCGGGGCCCCGAGGAGGTCGACGACATCACCGGCGGTCACGCGTCCCGCGGCCAGCTCGACGACCCCGACGATCACGTCGAGGATCGGGTTGACGTGACGGATTCCGCGGTCGGCCAGCCGAACTCGGAGGTCGAAGGCCGGATGTGGCAATCCCGCCTGACCGAACGCACCACGGATCAGGGGCGCGTAGGTCTCGACATCGGGACACATGATGAGGACGTCGCGCGGCTGCAGCTCGGGATCGTCGGCGAACAGATGCAACAACCGATCCCGCAGCACCTCGATCTGGCGCTCGGGTCCGTGGCAGGCGTGCACCTCGACCGACCGGTCCGCGACTGCCGACGACGATGCGAGGCCACCGTGCGCGATGCCGACGGGGCCGGAATCACCTGAGGAGTCGGTGACGTCGGGCGCAGGGTCGAGGTCATCGCGGATCCCCGACTGGACCGCGTGTAGCGCCGAATCCGCGACCACCGGCTGCCGCGGCGGATGGTGGACGTCCCGATCCACGATCGGGGCAAGCCGCAACTGCAGTTCCTGCAGATCCCGGGAGAGGCCGGCCAGCAACGGGTTTCGCAGTTCGGGGAGCTCGCGTTCCCCGCGCCTCGGCGGAACCCCCTCGTGGGCATCGCGGTCGACGAGTGCTCCGAGTTCGTTCCACAGGCGCGGACTCGGATGCGGAACGAACAGGTGGACATCATGGTGGACGGCCGCGGCGGCGGCGATCTGACGGAACGACTCGGTGATCCGCGTCGGCCCGAACACCGACAGTCGTTCCGGCAACCCGCCGGCCGCGGGGTCGGCGCGGAGGCGATCGCAGACGGCGGCGAGATCCTCGGCGGGATGCGGTCGGCCGATCTCCTCGCGGACCGCACGCCAGAACGCGGGCTGCCAGGCGAGGTCATCCCGCAGTGGTCGACCGGCGCCGTCGAGGTCGTCACCGGCGGCCCAGTCGGCGATCAGGGACGGCCGCGACCGCCCGTACCGGTCGAACAGTTCGGCCAGATGCCGCGCGGTGGCGTAGCGGCGTCCGATCCGGGGCGAGGAGGCATCGCCGGCCCCGATGTGCCGCGCGATGACGTCCAGAGCGGGATCGTCGATCCGGTTGTCGAGGACGCGCAGCACCGGCCACGTCAGCTCGGTCGCGCGCCACGGGTCGTCCGGCGCCGTGAGCGAGGCGGCGGTGTGCAGACGGGTTCCGCCGAGCACCGCGGCGCCGATCGCGTCCGCCAGACGGGACGGCCCGGTGAAGTCGATGTTGGCGGCGATACCGTCGCCGCCGGCACCGGTCCCCAACCGCCGTGCCAGATGCTGGGCGAGCCACCGCTCGACCCCGGCGGCGGGGACCGACACGATCTCCGGACGCATCGGATCGTCCAGCGGATGCGTCAGGACGTCGGCCAGGGCGTCGGCCAGCGTGTCGGTGCGTTCGGCGCGGTGGAGGATCAGCATCGGAAGGGTGTGCCCGTCGGGCGCGGGCCGGTCAACCCGCGACGTCCGACCGGGGTGTGTGGAACCGCACCGGTTCCCCGAGCCGTGCCGACAGAAGTCCCCGGGCGTCGTCGGGAATCGGGGTCGGTCGGCCGGTGTCCGGGTCGACGACGACCATCGTGGTCTCGGCGGTGGCGCACAACGTCCCGGACTGGTCGAACAGGCGCAGGGCCATGACGAACGACGACCGGCCGACGCGTCCGATGCACGTGCGGACGTGCACGGGGTCGGGCGAGTAGTGGACGGGAGCGGAGAACTCGATGTCGTGGCGGACGACGAGGAACGAGAACCGCCGCGGGCGGTCGGGCATCCATTCGATGAACGAACGCACGCGGCTCTCCTCGAAGATCCGGGAGATCTGCACGTTGTTGATGTGGTTGTTGATGTCCATGTCACCCCACCGCAGCGCAACCGGGACGTCGAGGTGATAGTCGGGCCCGGCAGAACCGGCTGCGTGCCCGTGGGGATCGAGGGCGTCGGGATCGAGGGCGTCTGGGTCGAGGGCCACGGCGCAGATCTTAGTGCGGGACACGCGTGCGGCGAACTGCCGGAGTCACCGACGGCCAGACCGTAGACTCACTCGCCGGGGGTCAGAACCACAGGCGAATCGGTGCGCGCACCCCCGGCGCGCGGTGAGGGGCTCGGGTGAACATCGACACGGTACGGGCTCGGCTGCGCCCGGTGTCCGCCGTCGATGTCGACGAGCTCGTGCACCTCGACAGTGATCCCGAGGTCATGCGCTATGTGAGCGGCGGTGCGGCCACCCCGCGCGCCGTGATCGAGGACTGGATGCTCCCCCGTGCCGAGACCGAGCGTCGCAAGTACGGCACCGGCACCTGGATTCTCTGCGACCCCGCCACGACCGCTTTCCTCGGCTGGATCTCGCTGCGCACCCCACGGCACAGCTGCCGGGCCGAACTCGAACTGAGCTACCGCCTCCGCCGCACGGTGTGGGGTCGCGGGCTGGCGACCGAGGCGGCGTTCGCCCTCGTCGCCTTCGCCTTCGACCACCTCGGGACCGAACGGGTCTTCGCCAGCACCGTCGCCCGCAACGCGTCGTCGCGGCGGGTGATGGAGAAACTGGGCATGACGCTCTGCGCGATCCACCTCTGCGACGATGCCGCCGACTCGGCCGACCTGCTGACCATCCACCCGGACCGGGACCGCTCCGAGGTCGAGTACGAGATCCTGCGCGCCGACTGGCAGCAGCGATCGCAGCGCTGGTCGTCGGCCGGCGGTCTCACCGCGTGAGCACAACACCCCTCTGGCCGCGCCCATCGGATCATCATTGACTACCGTTGAGAACATGCACGGTCGTACTCCGGCCCCGGCGCTGCACCGTCACCTCGGGTAGCGCCCCCACCCGGTCCGCCGAAGTCCCGCACGACCGTCGCCCAACGACGTAGAAGGAGATGTCTGGAGATGAGCAGCCCCGCCGTCCAGGCCCCCACTGGAGCAGCCACGACCCGCCGGAAAGTCGTCATCATCGGGTCCGGCTTCGGCGGATTGTTCGCCGCCCAGCGACTGGCCAAGGCCGATGTCGACGTGACGCTGATCGCCAAGACCACGCATCACCTGTTCCAGCCGATGCTCTACCAGGTGGCGACCGGCATCGTCGCCGAGGGCGAGATCGCGCCGGCCACCCGCGTCGTCCTGCGCAAGCAGAAGAACACCGCCGTGCTCATGGGCGACGTGTACGACATCGACCTGGACGCCAAGACCGTCACCTCCCGGTTGCTCGAACGGATCACGGTCACCCCGTACGACGACCTGATCGTGGCCGCCGGCGCCGACCAGTCCTACTTCGGCAACGACCACTTCGCCGAGTTCGCACCCGGCATGAAGACCATCGACCACGCCCTCGAGCTGCGCGGCCGCATCCTCGGCGCCTTCGAGCAGGCCGAGTTGTCCCACGACCCCGCCGAGCGCGCCAAGCTGCTGACCTTCGTGGTCGTCGGCGCCGGCCCCACCGGGGTCGAGCTGGCCGGGCAGATCGCCGAGATGAGCGACAAGACGCTCAAGGGCGCGTTCCGCAACATCGACCCGACCGAGGCCCGGGTGATCCTGCTCGACGCCGCACCGGCCGTCCTGCCGCCGTTCGGTCCGAAGCTCGGCGGCAAGGCCGCGGAGCGGCTCGAGCGGATGGGCGTCGAGATCCAGCTCAACGCGATGGTCGTCGACGTCGACTACGACGGTCTGGTCGTCAAGGAGAAGGACGGCACCACCCGCCGCATCGAATCCCAGTGCAAGGTCTGGTCGGCCGGCGTGCAGGCCAGCCCGCTCGGACAGCAGCTCGCCGAACAGTCCGGCGTCGAACTCGACCGCGCCGGACGGGTGAAGGTCCTGCCGGATCTCACGATCCCCGGCCATCCCGAGGTGTTCGTGGTCGGCGACATGATGGCGGTCGACGGCGTGCCGGGCGTCGCGCAGGGCGCGATCCAGGGCGGTCGCTACGCGGCCGACGCCATCAAGGCCGAGCTGAAGGGCCAGACCCCGGACCAGCGCAAGCCGTTCAGCTACTACGACAAGGGTTCGATGGCGACCATCTCGCGGTACTCCGCGGTGATGCAGGTCCCGATCCCGGGTATCAAGAAGACGTTCGAGACCGAGGGCTACTTCGCCTGGCTCGGCTGGCTCGCGCTGCACCTCGTGTATCTGGTCGGGTTCCGCAACCGGTTGAACACGCTGATCAACTGGTTCTTCGCGTTCACCACGCGCGGTCGATCGCAGCTCGCGGTGACCGAGCAGCAGGTGTATGCGCGAACCGCGATCGGCCAGCTGTCCGCCCTGGAGAAAGCCGGCACGACCTCGGAGTCAGAACCCGCGAAGACCGACGCCGGGACCGTGGACTCGGGTTCGACCGGCCCCGGGACCACCGGGTCGGTACCCACCGAGGGCAAAGACGCCGACGGCAACGAATCCGAGGCCGAGGCCAGCTGACCCGCCGCGGCCTGCTGACCGCGGAGGGCTACGGCACCACGGCCAGTGCGTCGAGCTCGAGGTCGTCGGCCAGCCGGCGCGCAGCGCTGACCGACGCCCCGAGCGCACTGGTGAGGCTGGCACCACCGACCAGCTGCAGGCGCGCGGCGAACTCGGTCGCGTGCACCACCCCCGGCCGATTGTCCGGGTAGCGGAAGACGCTGCTCGCCGCGCGGTGGCCGGCAGCTGCGGCCGGTGTGCCGTGACCCAGCCGCAGCCGATGCGCCAGCACCACCTCGCCGTCGGTGTCCACGCGCAGTCCCCCTGTCCAGGTGCCCGCCCGATCACGGTCGGCCAGCGTCGTGTCCGTCATCGTGGCCGCCCGGCCGATCTGCACGTGTTCGTGCAGATCGAGGGTGGCGCCGGACGCGAGACCGACCGCGATGTCGGAGTGGTGGACCGCGCCGCCGGCGACCACGGTCGGCTGCGGATCGACGCGCAGACGGCCGCCGTCGCCGACCAGGATCTCCCACCTGGCCGACGAGTCCACACGGTCGCGGGCCGGTAGTGCGATGGTCGCCGCGACGCTGCCCACCCGCAGGTGCGCACCGGGTTCGACCTCGATGCGGACCACGATCTCGTCGCCGCCCAGCGGCGTCGCGGCCGTACCGATGAGCTGCACGTGGCCGGGAGCGGTGACCCGCACGCCCAGCCCCCCGACCGCCCGGTGACGCACGCCGCGGTCGACCGTGGCGACGATGTCGACCTCGGTGCGCATGGTCACCCGGCGACGACCGGGGCCGCCAGCTGAGTCCGGACCCACGCCAGCACATCTGTTGCCGCGGGATCCTCGGTCAGCGAGATCATCGCGGTCTGGCGGCCGTCACGGACCTTCGCCGCGTCGCGGCGCATGACCTCGAGGTCGGCGTTGACGCGTTCGGCCAGATCGATCTTGTTGATCACCAACAGGTCCGAGAACGTGACGCCGGGGCCGCCCTTGCGCGGGACCTTGTCGCCGCCGGCGACGTCGATGACGAAGATCTGCACGTCGATGAGCCCGGTCGAGAAGGTGGCGGTGAGGTTGTCGCCGCCGGACTCCACGAGGATCAGGTCCAGCGGCGGGTTGGCCTCGACGAGATCGTCGATGGCGTCGAGGTTGGCGGTGATGTCGTCACGGATGGCGGTGTGGGGGCATCCGCCGGTCTGGACGGCGGTGATCCGCTCGTCGGGCAGAACGGCGTTGCGGCGCAGGAAGTCGGCATCCTCGGTCGTGTAGATGTCGTTGGTCAGCACGGCCACCGACAGCTCGTCCCGGAGCTGTCGGCACAACGCGGCCACCAGCGCGGTCTTGCCGGACCCGACCGGGCCGCCGATGCCGATGCGCAGGGCCTCACCGGGTTCGCGCTTGCGGCGCGGCCGGTCGTGGTCGTGGGTGTGCGGCTGCCCGTCGATGAGATGCGGGGGCATGAGGACTCCTCTCGGTTCGCGACGTACGGCTGCGCGAGGTCGCGGGATCAGGACATGAAGAGCGGCATCGGTTGCCGCTCATGACGTTCGGCGAATATGTCGAGGACCGGGTCGGACAGGTCCGCCAGACCGACCGCGGCCTCGGCGGCGACTCGTTCGCATTCGGCGCCGAGCTCGGCGATCATGATCGACACGTCGGCGGGGTCGAGTGCGAGCAACCGCTGACCGGCGGTCGCCGACCCGCTCATCGTGGTGTAGACGAGGATCAGCGCGGTGTGGAATCCCGACAGGGAGGACACCGCGCCGATGGACCCGCTGATGACCGGAAGGTGCGTCGACGGCCGGTGGGCCGACCAATCGGTGTCCGGCCACATCCGGCGTGCCAGCCGCACCATGCCGCGCCCTTGCGCCAGCGAGGCCTTCCGAGCGGCGGATGACGGTGTGCGCGCGTCGGTCTCACGTTGCGCGCGGGGCACCTCGAGTACGCCGTCGGCCACCGCGGCCGACACCGAGGCCGCGACCAGACCGCTCGTGGTCACCCGGCGGTACAGAAAGGCCGCGAGATCGCTTGCGGTGCGGATGAATCCGTCGGCGATCGCCTGTTCGACACCGCCGGAGTGCACGTGCCCGCCCACCGGCAGCCGGGAATCCGCCAGCGCGAGCATCATCGCCAGCGGCGCGGAGGTGACCGTGGTCGTGTCGTCGGAACGCATCAGAACAGGAAATACCGTTGCGCCATGGGGAGTTCGGCGACTGGTTCGGACTCCCACACCTCACCGTCGACCGTCACGGTGAACGTGTCGGGATCGACCTCGATCGTCGGGCACGCGTCGTTGTTGATCATGTCTGCCTTGCCGACACCCCGGGTGTTCTTGACCGGGACCAGCCTGCGGTCGACCCCGATCCGGCCCGCGAGGTCTGCGTCGGCCCCCGGGGCCACGAAGCTCACCGACGTCGCGGCCGCGAGTTTCGGTGCGGCGCCGAACATCGGCCGCGGGAAGACCGGCTGCGGCGTGGGGATCGACGCGTTGGCGTCGCCCATCGCCGCCCAGGCGATGGCGCCGCCCTTGATGACCAGATCCGGCCGGACCCCGAAGAACGCGGGATCCCACAGCACCAGGTCGGCGAGCTTGCCGACCTCGACCGAACCGATCTCGTCGTCGAAGCCGTGCGCCCGCGCCGGGCAGATCGTGTACTTCGCGACGTAACGCCGTGCACGATTGTTGTCGGCCCGCCCGTCGCCGGGGAGTGACCCGCGTTTGCGTTTCATGACATGCGCGGTCTGCCAGGTTCGCAGCACGACTTCGCCGATGCGGCCCATCGCCTGCGAATCCGACCCGATCATCGAGATGGCACCCAGGTCGTGCAGGAGGTCCTCGGCGGCGATCGTGGACGGACGGATCCGGCTCTCGGCGAAGGCGAGATCTTCCGGCACGGTCGGGTTGAGATGATGGCACACCATCAGCATGTCGAGATGCTCGTCGAGCGTGTTCACCGTGTGCGGGCGAGTCGGATTCGTCGAGGACGGAAGCACATTCGGATAGGCCGCGACCGTGATGATGTCCGGCGCGTGACCACCGCCCGCTCCCTCGGTGTGGTAGGCGTGGATGCCCCGGCCCGCGATCGCCCCGAGCGTGGTCTCCACGAATCCCGCCTCGTTCAGGGTGTCGGAGTGCAACGCGACCTGGACGCCGGTCTCGTCGGCCACCCGCAAGCAGGCGTCGATGGCCGCGGGCGTACTGCCCCAGTCCTCGTGAAGCTTGAAACCCGATGCGCCCGCCCGGATCTGCTCGTGCATCGACTCGGCGCTGACGGTGTTGCCCTTGCCGAGGAGCGCGATGTTCATCGGCCAGTGATCGGTCGCGGCGAGGATCGATGCCAGGTGCCAGGCGCCGGGCGTCACGGTGGTCGCCTTGCTGCCCTCGGCCGGTCCCGTCCCGCCACCGACCACGGTCGTGATCCCGTTGCCCAGCGCCTCGTCCATGATCTGGGGACAGATGAAGTGCACGTGGCAGTCGATGGCGCCGGCGGTGACGATCTTGCCGTTGCCGGCGATGATCTCTGTCGATGGTCCGATGACCAGGTCCGGATGCACCCCGTCCATGGTGTCGGGGTTGCCCGCCTTACCCATCGCGACGATGCGGCCGTCCCGGATCCCGAGGTCGGCCTTGATGATTCCCCAGTGGTCGAGCACGACGACACCGGTGATGATCGTGTCGGGGGCACCGTCGGCGCGAGTCGCCCGGCTCTGTCCCATCGACTCGCGGATCACTTTGCCGCCGCCGAAGACCGCCTCGTCCCCGGCGCGCCCGGGCCCACCCGAGAGGTCGTCGGTGACCTCGATGAGCAGGTCGGTGTCGGCGAGCCGGATCAGATCGCCCGTGGTCGGGCCGAACAGTTGCGCGTAGCGGTCGCGTCCCAGGATGGCCATGCGTCACTCACTCTCGTCGCTGCGGACGGCGTCGACCGGGCCGCAGGCACCGGGGGGATCGAGGGTGATCCCGTACACCTCCCGGGTGCCGCCGAGCGGGACGAGACCGACGGTCATCTCGATACCCGGCTCGAACCGCACGGCCGTGCCGGCCGGGATGTCGAGCCGACGGCCATGTGCGCGGACACGGTCGAAGACGAGTGCGTCGTTCGACTGCGGGAAGTGCACGTGACTGCCGACCTGCACGGGGCGGTCACCGGAATTGACGACACGGAGCTCCACGGCGTCGACACCCGCGTTGAGTTCGATGGTCCCCTCGACGGCGATGACCTCGCCCGGCACGATCGTCGATCGCGGGCCGGTGGAATGAGTACCCGGCATCTCGGTCCTCTCTGGAATGCTGCGGTTCGGTGAACGGGACGGGGTCCGGCAAGGACCGACCCGCCACTGGTCTCGATCGACGACTCTCAGGCGATCGGGTCGTGCACGGTCACCAGCTTGGTGCCGTCGGGAAAGGTCGCCTCCACCTGGACGTCGTGCAGCATCTCCGGCACACCGTCCATCACGTCGTCGCGCCGGAGCACCTCGCGTCCCGAGGTCATCAACTCGGCCACCGAACGGCCGTCGCGCGCGCCTTCGAGGACGTGGTCGGTGATCAGAGCCACCGATTCCGGGTGATTGAGCTTCAGACCCCGTGCCTGTCGCCGGCGGGCCAGTTCGGCCGCGTAAGAGATCAACAGCCGTTCTTGTTCATGCGGCGACAATCGCACCGGGAGCGCTCCTCGAAAGTGTTCGGCCGGACGGTCGTCTCGAATGGGTCCGGCCGGGCAGTACGAGTCATCCTGCCATGCCGGGGCGGGGTCGGCGCGCCGAGCCGCCCGGGGGTGACGCGGGCCTCAGCGGCCTACTTGACCTCGATGTTCTGCAGTCGCACCTGAGACTTGGCCAGCAGCGCGCCGTCCTGGTCGACCATGTCGACGGCCCACAACTGCTGACGTCGGCCCCGGTGGATCGGAGTCGACGTCGCGGTGACGGTGCCCGCGCGGACGGACCGGAGGAAGTCGGTGTTGTTGTTCACCCCGACGGCGGTCCCACCGATCCCGGAGTCCTGCAGCCACAGGAAGCCACTCATGCTCGCGACGCTCTCGCCGACCGCGCAGTAGACCCCGCCGTGCACGATCCCGAACGGTTGATGGTGACTCTCGGTGATCTCCATCGTGGCCACGATCCGGTCAGGACCCGCCTCGACGACTTCGAGGCCCAGGACGCCGTCGAGGCCCTTGCCGAATGAATCCCGGAGAACACCGTCCGCACTGTTCGCAGTCATGCCGTCAACAGTCGCATGCGGCTCCGTGCGTCGCGACAGCGGTCGGCTCGCGCCCGGAGAGGCCGCCGGGAACACGGGACACACCCTCCGACGTTGTCCCCGTAGATACCGGAAGGCCCCGCACCTCTGGGAGATGCGGGGCCTTCCGTGCCGTGGACCGGGGGTCTCTGCAGCCCTCAGGACTCTCGCGCGGTCCGACGTGACACTTAATGTAGGCTAGCCTTACCAACGTGTCAAGCGCCGGGGAAAAGGCCACGTCAACGGCGTGCCGCTCCGCAAGGGCGCCGCTCGGCACACCGGCACGCAACAACTGGGTATCCAGCGGACCCACAAACGGAGGCACAGCAGTAAAATGCGAAAGATGAATGGCCTGGGCGACCTCGAGCGCGCTGTGATGGACACGTTGTGGGAGAGTTCGACCCCGCAGACCGTGCGGCAGGTTCATGCCGCGCTGTCGCGGGACCGCTCCCTGGCCTACACGACCGTCATGACGGTCCTGCAGCGACTGGCGAAGAAGAATCTGGTGACCCAGATCCGGGACGACCGGGCACACAAGTACGTCCCCACCCATCCACGGGAGGACCTGGTCGCCAGCCTCATGGTCGACGCCCTCAGCGAGGCCGACGCCCCTGGCTCCCGACACGCGGCACTGGTGTCGTTCGTCGGACGCGTCGGCGCCGACGAGGCGGCTGCCCTCCGTTCCGCACTCGATGAGCTCGAAGCCGCACGAGGAACAAGCGACACCGGTTAGATTCGCGGCACCACCACTCGCAGCCCACATTTAGGAATCACCAGATGACCGCCTTGCTCTTCGGCATCGTCAGCCTGGTGCTCGCCGGACCCGTCCCCGAGGCACTGTCCCGGGCACGCTGGCCGATCCGAGCCCCACGCGCGGCGATGACGCTGTGGCAGGCCATTGCCCTCGCCGCCGTGCTGTCGGCGTTCAGCTGTGGCCTGGCGATCGCGGCGAACATCCTCGTGATCGGACCGGATGGCACCCCGACCACTCACCCGGTCCGCGAGATCGAACGGCTCGGCCTGCCGCTGTGGCTCCTCTGCGTCGGCGTCTTCGTCCTGACCCTCCTCGTCGGCGCGCGCCTGTTCTACACGGTGATCCGAGTCGGTGTACGCACCCGCGCCCGCCGGAAGGCGCACCGCCAGCTCATCGACATCCTCGACCGCTGCGACCGGATCGACGACGCCGACGACCCCCTCTATGCCCGCGACGTCCGGATGATCGACGTCGAGCAACCACTCGCCTACTGCCTGCCCGGACTCCGACAGCGCGTCGTGGTCAGCGAGGGCGTGGTGCACCGCCTCACCCGTGACGAACTGGTCGCGGTCATCGCCCACGAGCGCGCCCACCTGCGCGCTCGGCACGACCTCGTGCTCGAGGCCTTCATCGCCTTGCACGAGGCGTTCCCCCGATTCGTGCGGAGCAGTTCCGCGCTCGGCGCGGCCGAGTTGCTCGTCGAGGCACTGGCCGACGACCAGGCCGTCCGGGCGACCGCCCCGACCACGCTCGGTCGTGCCCTGGTCGCCTGTGCCGACGCGGTGGCGCCGCGCGGTGCGATGGCGGTCGGCGGGCCGACCACCCTGACGCGTGTCCATCGTCTCCGCGATGACCGTCCCGCCCGGGCCCTCGCCGCCGGCGCCTATGTCGCGGCGGCCGCGATCCTGGTCCTCCCGACCCTTGCGGTCGCGATCCCGTGGCTGACCGAGCTCAACCGCCTCATGTCGGCATTCTGACGACCCGACTCCCCGACAGCCGACTCCCGACAGCAATCGGACCGCGGTCACACGTGGAGGCAGATCGCCGGTTCGGACACGGAGGCAATAGGCTGTCGGCATGAACAACGTCGACTCATCGTCTCCCTCCGCGAAGGCCCAGATCGGTGTCACCGGCCTGGCCGTCATGGGTTCGAACATCGCACGCAACTTCGCCCGGCACGGGTACACCGTCGCGCTGCACAACCGCAGCATCGCCAAGACCGACGCGCTGCTCGAGAACCACGGCGGTGACGGTGATTTCATCCGCACCGAGACAGTCGCCGAGTTCGTGGCCGCCCTCGAGCGTCCGCGCCGGGTGCTGATCATGGTGAAGGCGGGCGACGCCACCGACGCGGTGATCGAAGAGCTCGCCGACGCGATGGAGCCCGGCGACATCATCATCGACGGCGGCAACGCCCTCTACACCGACACCATCCGGCGCGAGGCCGCGATGTCGGCCCGCGGACTCAACTTCGTCGGCGCCGGGATCTCCGGTGGCGAAGAGGGTGCGCTCAACGGCCCGTCGATCATGCCGGGCGGTCCCGTCGAGTCCTACGAGTCCCTCGGGCCGCTCCTCGAGTCGATCGCCGCCCAGGTCGACGGCGAGCCGTGCTGTACCCACATCGGCCCCGACGGCAGCGGCCACTTCGTCAAGATGGTGCACAACGGCATCGAGTACGCCGACATGCAGCTGATCGGCGAGGCCTACGACCTCATGCGCAAAGCCCTGGACATGCCTGTCTCGGAGATCGCCGACGTCTTCCGCGACTGGAACACCACCGAACTCGAGAGCTACCTGATCGAGATCACCGCGGAGGTCCTCAGCCAGGTCGACGACGAGACCGGCAAGCCGCTCGTGGATGTCATCGTCGACGCCGCGGGCCAGAAGGGCACCGGCCGCTGGACCGTGAAGTCCGCGCTCGATCTGGGCATCCCGACGACCGGCATCGCCGAAGCCGTGTTCGCCCGCGCCCTGTCGAGCGCCACCGACCAGCGCGTCGCCGCTCGCGGTCTGTCGGCGGGGAATCTCGGCTCGGCCCCCACCGACCGCGAGACCTTCGTCAACGACATCAAGACCGCCCTGTACGCCTCGAAGGTCGTCGCCTACGCCCAGGGCTTCGATCAGATCGCCGCCGGCAGCGCCGAATACGGCTGGGACGTCGACCGCGGGGCACTTGCCACCATCTGGCGCGGCGGCTGCATCATCCGGGCGCAGTTCCTCAACCGCATCCGCGAGGCCTACCACGACGATCCGGCACTCCCGAGCCTGCTGCTCGCGCCGTACTTCCGCGAGGCCGTCGAGGTCGGCATCGACAGCTGGCGCCGGGTGGTTTCGACCGCGACCCTCCTCGGTATCCCGGTGCCGGCCTTCGCGTCGTCGCTGTCGTACTACGACGGTCTGCGCGCCGAACGCCTGCCCGCCGCACTGACCCAGGGCCTGCGCGACTACTTCGGCGCGCACACCTACCAGCGCATCGACAAAGAAGGCACGTTCCACACCCTGTGGAGCGGGGACCGCTCGGAAGTGACCGAATAGGAGCCTGCGAACTCAGTGCGATTCATCGAAGGCCACCGGCCGACACACGATCTGACGTACGACGATCTGTTCATCGTCCCGGGCAGGTCGGACGTCAGTTCGCGCTTCGACGTCGACTTGTCGACCTCGGACGGCAGCGGGACCACGATTCCGCTGGTCGTGGCGAACATGACGGCGGTCGCGGGCAAGCGGATGGCCGAGACGGTGGCCCGCCGCGGTGGGCTCGTGGTGCTCCCCCAGGACCTGCCCATCGAGGCGGTGTCCGCGTCCATCCAGTACGTGAAGTCGCGGCATCTGGTCGCCGACACCCCGGTCATCCTCGACCCGGGGGCGTCGGTGACCGACGCGGTCGCGTTGATCCCGAAGCGTGCGCACGGGGTGGCCGTCGTGGTCGAGGACGGCCGACCGGTGGGTGTCGTAACCGAGAAGCGGTGCCGCGACGTCGACCGGTTCGCACGGGTGCGCGAGGTCGCCGACCCCGACATCGTGACGCTGCCCGTCGACACCCCGCCCCGCGAGGTCTTCGACGCACTCGGTGATCTGCACCTCGGCCTGGCCGTGCTCGTCGAACCCGACGGCCGGCTCGCCGGGGTCCTCAACCGCGTGGGGGCCCTGCGGCACGCGATCTACTCGCCGAACGTCGACTCCGCCGGCGCGCTGCGCATCGCAGCGGCCGTCGGCATCAACGGCGATGTCGTGGGCAAGGCTCGTGCGCTGGTCGCGGCGGGTGCCGACCTGCTGGTCATCGACACCGCGCACGGTCACCAGGAGAAGATGCTCACCGCGCTCTCCGCGGTCGCCGACGCCGACCTCGGCGTCCCGATCGCCGCCGGAAACGTCGTGTCCGCCGAGGGCACCCTCGATCTCATCAGCGCGGGGGCATCGATCATCAAGGTCGGAGTCGGCCCGGGGGCGATGTGCACGACGCGGATGATGACCGGCGTCGGGCGCCCGCAGTTCTCGGCCGTCGCCGAATGCGCCTCGGTCGCCGCGGGGCACGGTGCGGCCGTGTGGGCCGACGGCGGCGTTCGACACCCGCGCGATGTGGCGCTGGCCTTGGCGGCCGGCGCGTCGAACGTCATGGTCGGCTCCTGGTTCGCCGGTACGCACGAGTCGCCGGGCGACCTTCTCGAGGACGCGCGGGGCCCCTACAAGGTCAGCTTCGGGATGGCCTCGAAGCGGGCCGTCGCCGCGCGGTCCAGCGGCGACAGCACCTACGACCGCGCACGCAAGAGCCTGTTCGAGGAGGGCATCTCGAGTTCGCGGATCCGCCTCGACCCGGAGCGTCCCGGCGTCGAGGACCTCATCGATCACATCTGCGCCGGTGTCCGCAGCACGGCGACCTACACGGGCGCCCGAAATCTGCGCGAGCTGCACGACAAGGTGGTGCTGGGGATCCAGTCGCCCGCCGGTTTCGCCGAAGGACGGCCCCTGCCGGGCGGGTGGTGACGTGGAGATCCTGCTCCTGATCGCGAGTCTCGTCGGGTTCATCGCGCTGACCCTGGGAACGGCCCTGTTCGTGGCGGCCGAGTTCTCGCTGACCGCGCTGGAGCGTTCGACCATCACCGCCGACGTCGCCGATCGCGGGGACCGGCGTGCGCGGATGGTGCAGCGCGCGCACTCCACCCTCTCGTTCCAGCTCTCCGGCGCCCAGCTCGGTATCACCATCACGACGCTGATCACCGGCTACATCGCCGAACCGGTCCTCGCCCGGATCCTCCGGCCGCCGCTGAACGCACTGGGGGTCGGCGAGGCGGTTGCCTCGGCGACGTCGCTGATCCTCGCGCTGGTCATCGCGACGTCACTGTCGATGGTGCTCGGCGAGCTGATCCCGAAGAACCTGGCGATCTCGAAGCCGCTGGCGGTGGCACGAGCCACCGCGGGCCCGATGACGGTGTTCTCCGCGGTGTTCCGCTGGGCGATCGACGGACTCAACGGCGCGGCGAACTGGATCGTGCGCCGGCTGGGCATCGAACCGACCGACGAGCTGGCCTCGGCGCGGTCGCCTCAGGAACTCGTGTCGCTCGTGCGGAACTCGGCACGTCGCGGCGCTCTGGACGAGCAGACCGCAACCCTCGTCGACCGGTCACTGCGCTTCGGCGAGCTCACCGCGGAAGACCTGATGACCCCCCGCGTCACGATCGATTGTCTCGACCGCGCCGACACCGTCCGCGACCTGGTCATGGCATCGTCGCGGACCGGTCACTCGCGTTTCCCCGTCGTGATCGACGGCGACCTCGACGACCTCGTCGGGGTCGTGCACATCAAGCAGGCGTTCACCGTTCCGCCGGAACGGCAGGCCACCACGTCGGTCACCTCGATCGCCCGGCCGGTCCCTCGCGTGCCGGCCAGCCTGGACGGCGACGCGCTGATGGAGCGGATCCGCGCCGACGGCATGGAACTGTGCGTGGTGATCGACGAATACGGGGGCACCGCCGGGATCGTCACCACCGAGGACCTCATCGAGGAGATCCTCGGCGATGTCACCGACGAGCACGACGACGAACGCGCCGACGTGGCCGTCGACGGCAACGGTTTCCTGTGCGCCGGGCTGTTGCGGATCGACGAGCTGTACGACGCCACCGGCTACCACGCACCCGATGGTCCGTACGACACGCTGGGCGGGCTCGTCATGTACTGCCTGGGTCGCATTCCCACCGTCGACGACGTGGTGGACCTGCCGCGCCGCTCACCCGGCGGCGAGACCGACGACGACAGCAGCCAATCGCCTGATCGCGGCCCGGACGTCGCCTGGCGTGCGACCGTGACACAGATGGACGGGCGCCGGGTCGATGTCGTCGCCATCCGGCCCGCGCCCGCGGACCAGGACGACGTACAAGGGGCCGCCGGCCAGGACATCCACACGCCGACAACTCAGGAGGAGGACCCACATGGGTGATCTGTGGGCGGTCGGACTGACCGTCGTCCTCCTCGCCGGCAACGCGTTCTTCGTGGGTGCCGAGTTCTCCCTGATCTCGGCACGACGCGACCGCCTCGAAGCACTCGCCGAGAGCGGTAAGACCCGTGCGCGCACCGTGATCTACGCCGGCCAGCGGCTGTCGCTCATGTTGGCGGGTGCACAACTCGGCATCACGATCTGCTCCATCCTGCTCGGCCGCGTCGGCGAGCCCGCGGTCGCGCATCTCATCGAGGCGCCGCTGCATCTCGCGCACGTTCCCGACGCCCTGCTGCACCCCATCTCGTTCGCCATCGCGCTGTCGCTCGTCGTGGTGTTGCACATCCTGCTGGGTGAGATGGTGCCGAAGAACATCGCACTCGCAGGTCCGGAGACGTCGGCGATGCTGCTCGTACCGGCGCACCTGCTGTTCATCCGCCTGGTCCGGCCGCTGATCGCCTTCTACAACTGGACGGCGAACATCTCGCTGCGACTGCTCCGCGTGGAGCCGAAGGACGAACTGGAGTCGACGGTGTCGCTGGGCGAGCTGGCCGAGATGGTCGGCGAGTCCAAGCAGGAGGGCCTCCTCGATGCCGAGGAGCACGAACGCCTCACCCGCGCCCTGCTATCCGTCGGCCGCACGGTATCCGAGGTGATGATCCCGCTGGAACAGATGCGCAGTGTCGGCGTGCAGGTGTCCGGCACCGGCGGCATCGGGCCCACGCTGGGCGCCGTGGAGAAGGCGGTCACCGAGACCGGATTCTCCCGGTTCCCCGTCCGCGGGCCCGACGGCACCTTCACCGGTTACCTGCACCTCAAGGACGTGCTCGACGAGATCCTGGACGAGCACATCGGACCGGACACCATCATCGGCGTCGACAAGATACGGCCGCTGCCGGTGATCGATTCGACCACGCCACTCGACGAGGCCACCGGCGTGCTGCGTCGTTCCAGTTCGCACCTGGGCGCCGTGGTCGACGACAGCGGCCGCACCATCGGCATCGTTCCCCTCGCCGATCTGGTGGAGGAATTCGTCGGCAACGTCCGCGACGAGACCCATCGGGTGTGAGTGCGATGGCGAGCACGCGACTGACCTCCCCGGGCACGGTTCGCGACGCCACCCTCCTCACCGGCGGGGCCTGGCGATCCCGGCGCGACGCGCATCGTCGGGCGGTCGACGACCTGATCGGCCCCTACCTCGACGCTCGGCGGCGCGGTGCGCGGCATCCGGTGATCGACTTCCTTTTCACCTACTACTCGTCACGCCCGGCGCACGTACTGCGCTGGCATCCCGGCTTCGGCGTGACCCTCGAGGAGGGTGAGGAATTCCTCGGTCTGCGCGGTTACGAGCAGACCGAGGCCGGCGTGCACGTCGGCGAGTTCTACCTCCGGAGCCGGGCCGACGCACTCGCAGCGGCCGTCGACATGCTCGGCGCCACCGCCCGGCGGCCCGCCCGGCTGGGGTGTTTCGGCCTGCACGAGTGGGCGATGGTCTATCGCACCGACCACACCCGGCACGACATGCCGTTACGTCTGGGAACGGCCGGGACGGACGCGGTCGTCGAGTCCATGCCGTTGCGGTGCACGCATTTCGACGCCTTCCGGTTCTTCACCGATCCGGCGCGGCCGCACAACGACACCATGCTGACCCGGGCGTCCCAGATCGAGCACGAGCAACCGGGGTGCCTGCACGCGACCATGGACCTCTACCGGTACTGCTTCACTCTCGCGCCGCTCGTGCCGTCGGACCTGACGCTCGACTGCTTCGCGCTCGCCCTGAGGGCACGTGACCTCGACATGCGCGCGAGTCCCTACGATCTCAGCGATCTCGGGTATTCACCGGTCCGAATCGAGACACCCGCGGGCCGCGCCGAGTACGTCCGCGAGCAATCGGCGATCGCCGAACGCGGAGCGACCCTGCGGTCCCGGCTGTTCGACCTGTGTACGGAGCTCGCGGAGCGCGCACACCACTCGTGACGGGAGGCGCCTGCCGAGCGCCGTTACCGACGAGTAGCATGTATGCGTCGTCATTCGCTCGAGAAAGGCTGCCATGTCTGACCGGATCACCGTCAACGGGTTGCAGGTCGCCACCGTCCTGCACGACTTCATCAACAACGAGGCGTTGCCCGGTTCCGGTGTAGATGCGGATGCCTTCTGGGCCGGCGCGGCATCGGTGATCGCCGATCTCGCCCCGCGCAACCGCGAGCTGCTCGCCGTCCGCGACGAACTGCAGACCAAGCTCGACGCCTGGCACCGTGACCACAAGGATGCCGATCTCACCCCCGGCACCGCCGACTTCGACGAGTACACCTCGTACCTCACCGAAATCGGTTACCTCGCCGAGGTCCCGGCCGACTTCCAGATCACCACGTCGAACGTCGACCGCGAGATCGCCGACACCGCAGGTCCGCAGCTCGTGGTCCCGATCCTCAACGCGCGCTTCGCGCTCAACGCCTCGAACGCACGGTGGGGCTCGCTCTACGACGCGCTCTACGGCACCGACGCGATCCCCGAGTCCGACGGAGCCGAGAAGGGTTCGTCCTACAACAAGGTCCGCGGTGACAAGGTCATCGCCTACGCCAAGGACTTCCTCGACAAAGCCGTGCCGCTCGAACAGTGCAGCTACACCGACGTGCGTGCGTTCGCGGTCGTCGACGGCGCACTGCAGGTGATGCTCGACGGCGACAAGACCTCGACCCTCGCCGATCCGACCGCGTTCGTCGGATACCGGGGCGACGCCGACTCGCCGACCTCGATCCTGCTGCGCAACAACGGACTACACCTCGACATCGAGATCGATCCGTCCTCTCCCATCGGCTCCACCGACCCGGCCGGCGTCAAGGATGTCGTCGTCGAGTCCGCCATCACCACGATCATGGACTTCGAGGACTCGGTCGCCGCGGTCGACGCCGAGGACAAGGTGATCGGTTACCGCAACTGGCTGGGCCTCAACAAGGGCGATCTCGCCGAAGAGGTCTCCAAGGGCGGCAAGACCTTCACCCGTGTGCTCAACGGCGACCGCGAGTACACCGCCCCGGACGGCACCACGTTCGATCTGCACGGTCGGTCGCTGCTCTTCGTCCGCAACGTCGGACATCTGATGACCAACGACGCCATCCTCGACGCCGACGGCAACGAGGTCCCCGAAGGCATCCTCGACGGCCTGATCACCTCGCTGATCGGCATCCACGGAATGAGCGACCAGGGACTGCAGAACTCGCGGAGCGGCTCGGTCTACATCGTGAAGCCGAAGATGCACGGTCCCGACGAGGTCGCCTTCACCGTCGAGCTGTTCGGCCGCGTGGAGAAGGTCCTCGGCCTGCCGGAGAACACACTCAAGGTCGGCATCATGGACGAGGAGCGCCGCACGACGGTGAACCTCAAGGCGTGCATCAAGGCCGCCCAGGAGCGCGTCGTGTTCATCAACACCGGCTTCCTCGACCGCACCGGCGACGAGATCCACACCTCCATGGAGGCCGGGCCGATGGTCCGCAAGGCCGAGATGAAGCAGCAGACCTGGATCGGTGCGTACGAGAACTTCAACGTCGACACGGGCCTGCACGCCGGCCTGCAGCACAAGGCACAGATCGGCAAGGGCATGTGGGCCATGCCCGACCTGATGGCCGACATGCTCGAGCAGAAGATCGGGCATCCCAAGGCCGGCGCCACCACCGCGTGGGTGCCGTCGCCGACGGCCGCGACGCTGCATGCGCTGCACTACCACCTCGTCGACGTCTTCGAGCGCCAGGACGAGATCGCCAAGCGCGATCCCGCCCGGGTCGAGGACGTCCTCACCATCCCGCTCGCGCCGAAGACCGACTGGTCCGACGAGGAGAAGCAGCAGGAACTCGACAACAACTGCCAGTCCATCCTCGGCTACGTGGTGCGCTGGATCGACCAGGGTGTCGGCTGTTCCAAGGTGCCCGACATCCACGACGTCGCGCTCATGGAAGACCGTGCGACCCTGCGGATCTCGAGCCAGCTGCTGGCGAACTGGCTGCGTCACGGCATCGTCGGCGAGTCCGACATCGTGGCCTCGCTCGAGCGGATGGCCCCCGTGGTCGACCGTCAGAACGCCGGCGACCCGACCTACCGTCCGCTGGCGCCGGACTTCGACTCCAACATCGCCTTCCAGGCGGCCAAGGAACTGATCCTCGAGGGCACGACGCAGCCGAGCGGCTACACCGAGCCGATCCTGCACCGGCGGCGCCGCGAGTACAAGGCGGCCAACCCGGCGGGTTGAGCGACCGCGTTCCGACATAGGCGATACGACCGTGCCGATCCACCGAGGATCGGCACGGCGTATCGTCGTACCCTGCACTGCGCACCGGGTCGCCACGGCCGACCGGGCGAGGGTCGCACCGAGCAGGGAGGGCATCGGCGTTGGCACATCACCGGAGTAGCGGCGGGGAGAGCATCCGCAGCCGCGGCGTGAGCCGAGGTGTCGTCGCCACCCTCTTGTCGGTCCTGCTCGTCGCGGCCGTCGTCGTCACGTGGCAGGACCTCGGCGATCAGATCGATCGGCAGGCCGACGAAGCCGCCGCCCAATGTGTCGAGGGTCGCGAGTCGGTCCCGATCATCGCCGATCCCGACATCGCGCCGGGGCTGGCCGCGGTCGCCAAAAACTTCGGGGAGACCAATCCGGTCGTGCGCGACAAGTGCGTCACCGTCGACGTCCGTCCGGGCGACGCGAAGATCACGCTCGACGGCTTGTCGGGGTCATGGGACACCGAGTCGATGGGCGCCTATCCCGCCGCCTGGGTGCCGCAGTCGTCGGTGTGGTCGGCAGATCTGGCGGCGGCGAAGCCGGATGCGATCGAGGGCAACACCCGCTCCCTGGTCTCGACACCGGTCGTGCTGGCCGTGTCTCCCGAACTCAACGGCGCCCTGGCCGGGCGACTCGACTGGTCTCAGATCCCCACCCTGCAGCGGCGGGACAACTCGCTCACCGACTTCGGCCTCCAGGGCTGGGGGTCGCTGCGGATGGCGATGCCGATCGGGGCGCAGTCCGACGCCAGCGCGCTGGCCGCCCAGGCGGTCGCGACGCGTGTCACCCGGACCACCGGGCCGCTGACCACCGCCGACGCCCAGTCGCCGCGGGTGAGTTCCAGCGTGCGCGCCATGCTCGAGGGCGCCCCCCTCTCTCCGGACGGGACGCCACAGGGCGCGGCGACGGTCATCGCCGACGCGCCGGACGCGGCGCGGGCCCGCATCCACGTCGTTCCCATCACCGAACAGCGCCTGTTCCAGATGACCCGCGGCGACGACCGCGCGCGGCTGGCGGAACTGATCCCGTCCGGTCCGACGCCGATCGCCGACTACCCGGTGGTCCGGCTGTCCGGTCCCGCGGTGACCGACTCGGCGACCGATGCCGTTGCCGAGTTCATCGAGTTCGCCTCGGAGCCGGAGCAACTCCGGTTGCTCACCGAGCTCGGTTTCCGCGGCGACGCCCCGATGCCCGCGCCGACCTCGACCGTGACGTTCCCGCGGACTCCGGATCCGATGCCCACGCCCGAGAACGGCGCAATCGTCGCCATCAACCGGCTGGTCTACGGACCGGCCAGCGTCCCGGCGAGCTCGACCGCGTCGACGGTGCCGTCGGGAACCGCGGGCGGCTAGCGCACCGGCCCCGGTCGCTTCGACACGGCTCGTCGCTGCGCTCCTCACCTGCTCAACGAGCAGTAGGGAACGTTCGTCGCTGCAAGCGACCAGGTCAGTTGCTGTAGGCCTCGATGGGCGGGCAGCTGCACACCAGGTTGCGGTCGCCGTAGACCCCGTCGATCCGCCGGACGGCCGGCCACACCTTCGCCCGGCCACCCGCGGACGGGAGGCCCTGCGGGTAGACGGCGAGTTCCCGGGAGTACGGATGATCCCACTCGCCTACCAGCGACTCCGCCGTGTGCGGCGCGCCGCGGAGCGGGTTGTCGTCGACGGGCCACTCCCCTCGTCCGACGAGTTCGATCTCGCCCCGGATCGCGATCATCGCGTCGCAGAACGCGTCGATCTCGTCGAGGTTCTCGCTCTCCGTGGGCTCGACCATCAGGGTGCCCGCCACCGGGAAGCTCATGGTCGGAGCGTGGAAACCGTAGTCGGCGAGCCGTTTTGCCACGTCGTCGACAGTGACTCCGGTGGCCTTCGTGATGGCCCGGAGGTCGAGGATGCACTCGTGGGCGACGAAGCCGTCCTCGCCGGTGTACAGCACCGGGTAGTGCTCACCGAGCCGCTTGGCGACGTAGTTGGCGGCGGTGATCGCCGTCAGCGTCGCACGCCGCAGGCCGTCCGCACCCATCATCGCGATGTAGGCGTAGGTGATCGGCAGGATCGCCGCCGATCCGTACGGGGCGGCGGCGATGGTCGCCGAGCCGGGCAATTCGTCGGCGAGCGGGTGCCCGGGGAGGAAGGGCGCGAGATGCTCCCGGACCGCGACCGGCCCGACGCCCGGTCCGCCGCCGCCGTGCGGGATGCAGAAGGTCTTGTGCAGGTTCAGGTGACTGACGTCGCCACCGAAGTGGCCCGGTCGAGCGACGCCGACCAGCGCGTTGAGGTTGGCGCCGTCGACGTAGACCTGTCCGCCCGCGTCGTGAACGGCACCGCAGACCTCGCGGACGTCGTGTTCGAAGACTCCGTGCGTCGACGGGTAGGTGATCATGATCGCCGCGACCCGACCGTCGTTGGCGTCGATCTTCGCGCGCAGATCGTCGAGGTCGACGTCGCCGTTGTCGCGGCACCCGACGACCACGACCCGCATGCCCGCCATGACCGCCGACGCGGCATTGGTGCCGTGGGCGCTCGACGGGATCAGGCACACATCCCGGTCGACGTCACCGCGGCTGAGGTGATATCCGCGGATCGCCAGCAGGCCCGCGAACTCGCCCTGCGACCCCGCGTTGGGTTGCAGACTGACACGGTCGTATCCGGTGACCGCCACGAGCCAGCCCTCGAGCGTCGTGATGAGCTCGCGGATTCCCTCGGTGTCGTCGGCCGGCGCGAACGGGTGCAGTTGTGCGAAGCCGGGCCAGGTGATGGGTTCCATCTCCGTGGTGGCATTGAGCTTCATGGTGCAGGACCCGAGTGGGATCATGCTGCGGTCGAGGGCGATGTCCTTGTCCGACAGGGCGCGCAGGTACCGCAGCATCGCGGTCTCGGTGCGATACCGGTTGAACGCCGGGTGGGTGAGGAACTCGCTGGTGCGATTCTCGATCGGCTGCGCGAACGCCCGCGGCGTGACGCCGGCGACCTCGAAGGCCCGCAGCACCGCATCGACGTCTGCGTCGGTCGTCGTCTCGTCGCAGGCGATGCCGATGGAGTCGGAATCGACCCGGCGCAGGTTGATGCCTTCCTGGCGGGCCCGGGCCACGATGGCATCGGCCTGCCCGGGTGCGCGCACCTCGATGGTGTCGAAGAAGTTCGCGTGCGCCACCGCGAATCCGCCGGCCGCCACCGAGTCGGCGAGCCGGGTAGCGGTCGCGTGGGTGCGTCGCGCGATGGCGCGCAAGCCGTCGGCACCGTGGTAGGAGGCGTACATGGCGGCCATCACGGCCAGGAGCACCTGCGCGGTGCAGATGTTGCTCGTGGCCTTCTCACGACGGATGTGCTGTTCCCGGGTCTGCAAGGCGAGCCGGTAGGCCAGATTGTCATCGGCGTCCTTGGAGATACCGACCAGACGACCGGGAAGCTGCCGGGCATGCTTCGATCCGACCGCGAGGTACCCGGCATGCGGCCCACCGAAGCCCATGGGCACACCGAAGCGTTGCGTCGTGCCGAAGCAGACGTCGGCTCCCTGCTCGCCGGGCGGCGTGCGGAGGGTCATCGCCAGCAGATCGGCACCGGCGGCGACGAGCGCTCCGCGGTCGTGCGCCGCGTCGATGATCGCGGTGGCGTCGAGGACGCGACCCGATGCGCCCGGCACCTGGAGGATCACCCCGAAGAACTCCCCGTCGGGCAGTCCGTACCCGGGCAGCTCGGGATGCAGCGACGCCTCGACGACCTCGATGCCCAGCGGCTCGGCGCGAGTGTCGATCACGGCACGGGTCTGCGGGAACAGGTCGGTGTCGACGACCACGCGCGGTGACTTCGACTTACCCGCACGGCGCATGAGCGTCATCGCTTCGGCGGCCGCGGTGGCCTCGTCGAGCATCGAGGCGTTGGCCACCTCCATCCCGGTGAGGTCGGCCACCATGGTCTGGAAGTTGAGCAGCGCCTCGAGACGCCCCTGGCTGATCTCCGGCTGGTAGGGCGTGTACGCGGTGTACCAGGCCGGGTTCTCCAGCACGTTGCGCAGGATGACGCCGGGCGTGTGGGTGCCGTAGTAGCCGAGCCCGATCATCGAGCGGGCAACGGTGTTTCGTGCGGCGAGGTCGCCGAGTTGGGCGAGGACCGCACTCTCGCTGAGCGGCTCGGGCAAGGCGCCGAGCACGTCGGAGTCGAGTTCGTCGGCGATGACCGCGGGGATGACCCGGTGGGCCAGCTCGTCGAGGGAGGCCGCGCCGATCGCCTCGAGCATGCGCCGGGTCTCGTCGGCATCCGGACCGACATGGCGATCGACGAAGGCGGCCGAGACCTGGGCGGCGGCAGCTGTGGCGGGGTCCGGGGCGTCGGACGGGGTCGCATCGGTGATGGACACGGTGGAGGGCACCTCTCGCAGGCGCCGGTGCGCGCACCGGCTTGCTGACCCTCCCCCTCTGTCATGTCGTCGGCCGCAGCCGATGTGACGCCTGAGAGATTCGGTGCCCCGCAGCGTTGCGCGACGACCTTTCACCGTGGGCGGACGACGGATCGTCACTTTCCAGAGACGTCGTCACCACCGCGGTCCTGGGTGCCTGAGAGTTTGACGGGGAGGTGTTGCTCCTTCGGCGGCCGCCGGCATCTCTGCCTTCGGCGCTCTCCCGCAGCGTAGCGACGCGGGCCCAGTCTACGCGGGACGCGGACTAACCGGTGCGACGGGCGCGGTTCTTGCGGCGCGCGGCGAGTTCGTCCTCGGGCGCGGTCTCGCTGACACCGCCGTCGGCCCGCTCTCCGGGGAAATCGGCGATGGTGCCGGTCAGCTCACGCATCGCGCCGCTGACCGCGATACCGAACACTCCCTGCCCGCCTTGCAGCAGGTCGACGACCTCTTCGGCCGACGTGCACTCGTACACCGTCGTGCCGTCGGAGAACAGTGTGATTCTCGCGAGGTCCTCGACACCGCGCTGGCGCAGGTGGTCGACGGCGACGCGGATGTTCTGCAGGGAGATGCCGGTGTCGAGCAGCCGCTTGACGATCTTGAGGACGAGGATGTCCTTGAACGAGTACAGGCGCTGGCTGCCCGAGCCCGCTGCTCCACGGATCGACGGGACGACCAGCGAGGTGCGGGCCCAGTAGTCGAGCTGGCGATAGGTGATACCGGCGATCTGGCACGCGCTCGGTACGCGGTAGCCGACGAGTTCGTCGGGCACGGTGTCGTCCGGGAACAGGCCCGGGGCGATGTCGCCGAGACTGCCCTGGGTCGGGACGGCGTCGACACGCTCGGTCACCGGACGATCGGGTGACTGGTCGCTCGACGTCGTTTCGCTGTCGACCGGACGATCGCCCACTTCTGACTCCCTCGCAAAGCTCGGATCGGACGCCGCACCACAGTGCCTGACGTCCACGTCCACACTACGCGGTCCAGGCTGTTTCCGGTCGGCCGATTCATCTTCATCGGCCCGTGTCCGGTGCTCGATGTCGCTGATGACGCTATGCGGCGGATGACGGAGGATCAACGCGACTCGCCAGCACACTCAACCTCAACTTGAGATCGAGACAAATGGTGACCGGGCGGTGTCCGTTCCGTGATCTGGCCCCCGGCGTCGGAAACGAGCGCGGTCCGTCGCACGGGATGCGCCGACCGGTCAGGCGCCACTCGCCTTGAAGTCGTCCGGGGACACGTTGTCGAGGAACTCCTTGAACTTCTCGACCTCGTCCTCTTTGACCTCGTCGGCCTGCGCCTCGGGGGCCTCGTCGGACTCCTCGTCCGGGATCAGCAGACCCGCCTCGGCGAGCACCTCTTCGTCGGCGATGATCGGGACCTCGGCCCGCATCGCGACCGCGATCGAATCCGACGGCCGCGCCGACACGCGCAGGTCGCCGGTGAAGATCATCTCGGCGTAGAAGGTGCCCTCTTGCATGTCGACGATCCGAACCTCGAGCAGGGTCTGCCCGAACTCCTTGATCAGATTGACGATCAAGTCATGCGTCAAGGGGCGAGGAGGCTCGATCCCCTTCTGCCGCAGGGCGATCGAAGCCGCTTCACTCTGCCCGATCCAGATCGGCAGATAGCGCTCACCCTCCACCTCGCGCAGCAACAACACCGGCTGGCTCTGCGGGGGTTCGACCCTGATGCCCACCACACGCATCTCGCTCATCTCGCACCTCCCAGACGCCTTGTACGGCGCTCGTTTCAGTGATCTCGACGCTACACCGACTGAGTGGACAGCGGCGGCCGACTCGCGGCGGTTTGGGACGATCGTGGCTGTTCAGTCCGGTGCGGCCGGCCGCGACGGGCACCGACCCGCGCACGCCCGGAGATCAGTCCAGCGCGCTCTTGACGGCAGCCTTGACCAACTGCGTGTGCAGGGTCACCGACAACGCGGCGATCTCACGCACGAGTTCTTCGGCACGGTCCCGCGCACCCGTGCCCTTGCCCTTGGCGATCGGGTTGGCGATCTGGGCGACCAGGCCCGCCTCGCGGTCCGCGGACACCTTGAACGCCCGCAGATGACGGGTTTCCAGGCCGTAACTGGCCAGGGCGGCCGCCGCCTCGACGAGCCGTACCGCGTCCTCGTCGAAGAACCCGGCCGGCCCGGCGATCAGCAGCCCGTTGCGCTGGAGTTCGGTCACGAAAGCCGAATCGACTCCGGTCCGTTCGATCAGCGACTCACGGGAGACGCGCCCGGCCCGGGCACCGAAGTCGGTGGCCGGCGCCACGGTCCCGCGGGCCGCGGACAGCACCCGCGTCCCGCCCGGACCGAAGCCGCCGTTCCCGTTGTCGATCGCGTCCAGCTGCTCTTTGATCACCTTGAGCGGGAGGTACCGATCCCGCTGGGCGGTCAGCACGAATCGCAGCCGATCGCAGTCGGCTTGGCTGAACCGCCGATATCCCGACGGTGCCCGTTCCGGGGTCACCAGACCCTCCGACTCCAAGAATCGGATCTTCGAGATCGTGATGTCGGGAAAGTCATCACGCAATTGGGCGAGGACCGTGCCGATCGACATCGATCCTTCGCCGCGGGGGGCCGTGGACGCCGTCACGGGTGTCAGGCGTCTGCTTCGTCGCGGGGACCGCTGAGGAAGACCAGGCGGAACTTGCCGATCTGGACCTCGTCGCCGTTGCTCAGCGACGCGGTGTCGACCGGTTCCCGGTTAACGTAGGTGCCGTTCAGGCTGCCCACATCGACCACCTGAAACTCGTTGTCGCCGAGGCGGAACTCGGCGTGACGGCGGCTGACGGTCACGTCGTCGAGGAAGATGTCGCTGTCGGGGTGCCGGCCGGCCGAGGTCGTCGGCTGGTCGAGGAGGAACCGCGACCCGGCGTTGGGTCCTCGCTTCACGACAAGCAGCGCGGTCCCGGGAGCGAGTCGCTCGACCCCCGTGTCGGCCGGCTCACTCGAGGTGCTGGTCCCGGCATCGAGTTCGTTGATGAACTCCTCCCGGAACACCGATGTGGTCTCCACCGGCGCCTCGAAGTCCCTGTCGTTTTCGCTCACCGCTTCTCCTTCGTCATCGTCAGTGCCAACCGCATAGTCGTCAACCATGTCCTCGGAACAGTCGGAACCGTCCGGGACGATGCCCGTCGGCTCTCGCCGCGATGGCCGGTCGAATCTACATGACTTGTGCGGCCGGGTAGTTCTGGGCGCGAGATCGTGAGCATCGGTGTCACGTCGCGCCCCTCGTTCCCACTGCCGTAACCGTACCGGTCATGCCGATCGCACCGGCGAGCGAGTCGACTCCGGCATCGTCGATCATATCGCTCCGGGAGCCATCAGCCGGGTCGATCGGGGCACCGGCCGCTCACGGCCACCGGGCACTCAGCCCTCGATGACGGCGCGGTAGCCCGCGGCGTCGAGGATCTCGCCCAGATGCTCGTCGAGGATCGCCTCGTCGGCCGCTTCGATCTCGACCAGCCAACCCTCGCCGTACGGGTCGGAGTTGACCAGTTCCGGCGACGCGTCGAGGGCGTCGTTGACCGCCGACACCGTCCCCGCGAGCGGACCGAAGATGTCGGACACGCTCTTGGTCGACTCCACCTCGGCGAACGACTCCCCGACCGTCACCTCCGCACCGCTCTCGGGCAACTGGACGAAGACCACATCGCCCAGGGCGTCCTGTGCGTAATCGGTGATCCCGACGCGCACCGTGGTCGGTCCGAGTCGCTCGATCCACTCGTGCTCCGCGGTGTAACGCAAGGTCTCTGGCACTTTGCTGTCGGTCACGCGAACCCCTTTCGTTCTCGGTCAGACCCTACTGTCTGCCGAGGCGCCTGCCCGGTGACGCGGCGGCATGTGCCGCACCACCAGGATCGTCTGATACCAGTACAGGACGAAGGACCACACATACAGTCCGACACCCCAGATCATGAAGGCCCAACCGATCGGGTATGCGATGGTCCCCACGATCGAATCGAGTTGTCCGGCAAGGAGCCACGGGAAAGCACTCATGAGCGCGAACGTCCCGGCCTTGCCGATGTAGAGCACCGGGAGCGCCAGCACACCGCGCGACCGCAGCAACGGCGCCGAGGCGAACAGGAGGACGTCCCGCGCGATGATCACACCGATCAGCCACCACGGCAAGAAGTCCCGGATGCCGAACGCGATCGGGATGATCACGATGTAGAGCCGGTCGGCGGCCGGATCGAGCAGCGCACCGATCCGCGACGACTGATCGAGCAGCCGCGCGATCTTCCCGTCGGCCCAGTCGGAGAACCCGGAGAACATGAGGACCGCGAAGGCCCACCCGTCCGCCTCCTCGACGAGGAGCAGCCACACGAACACCGGGATGAGAGCGAGCCGTAGCACGCTCAGCGCGTTCGGGACCGTGACGATCCGGTCCGGAGCCGGCGTGGTCGCCGCCTCCGGCTCGGTCACCGGAAGATCCCGATGATGCCCTGCAGTGTTTTCGCCCCGCCTGAGGAGAACAGATTGTCGTGGACCATGTAGGTCCACGTGGTCGTCGAGCGGTGCAGATCCGCGGATCCCAGGTCGACACCCTCGGGCGTGATGTCGGCCTCGCGGAATGTCTCACGCGCCTTTGTGAGAGCCGTACCGGGCAGGTCGGCGAACTCGGCGAGGATCAACCGGTGGAACTCGTCGAGCGGACTCTCCTTGCCCAGTGACCGCAGGTGGATGCTCGCGCGCACGTCGGAGACGAACGCGAGATGGTCGGCCCACGCGCGGTCCAGGTGGTACAGCACGATCTCGCGCGCGGCCTGCGACAGCACTTCTCGGGGTACCGGCGACACCGCCGGGGCCTCGTCGGCGCCGGCATCGGTCGCCGTCGCGTCCGTTCCGGCCACATCCGACACACTCGCCTCGGTCTTGTCGGTCCCGGGCTTGTCGGTCCCGGGCTTGTCGGTCTCTGGCTTGTCGGTCTCTGGCTTGTCCGTCTCGGACTCGGCAGGCGTCTTCTCGCCGGTCAGCTGGGCGTAGCGTTCCGGTTCCAGGTCCGCCAGCTCGTCGAGCGCGGTGTCCGTGGTGAGGATCTGCATCCGTCGCTCCACGATGATGTCGCGCTGCTGGTTCACCAGCTTGTTGTAGCGCCAGGTGTTCGCGTGGAGTTCGAGCATCACGCCCTCGGCAATCCGCTGGGCCTGCTCGATGAGGTCGATGCCCTTGCTGCCCATCGAGCCGTCCTCATTGGGCGACACCGGATCTCGTTTGAACGCGAGGTTCTTGGTGACGACCGGGTCCTCGAGACTCGAGAAGAACACCGACGTTCCCGGATCGCCCTGGCGGCCCGCGCGACCGCGCAGCTGGCTGTCGAGACGTTCGGTGTCGTGCCGGCCCGTTCCGACGACGCACAGCCCGCCGAGTTCGATGACCTCGTCGTGGGCGTCCGCGTCGTCCTTGGAACCGCCGAGGCGGATGTCGGTGCCCCGTCCGGCCATCTGGGTCGACACGGTCACGGCACCCCGTGCGCCGGCCTCGGCGATGATCTTCGCCTCCTCGGCGTCGTTCTTCGCGTTGAGCACCACCGACGGCACCCCGGCCTTGTCCAGGAAGTACGCGAGCTCCTCGGACTCGGCGACGTCGTGGGTGCCGATGAGGACGGGCTGCCCGGTCTCGTGGATCTCCTTGACATAGGCCACGATCGCCTCGACCTTGTTGGCCTTGGTGTCGTAGACGCGGTCGGGCAGATCGGTCCGGACGTTGGGCGTGTTCGGCGGGATCTGAGAGACGCGCAGCTCGTAGAACTGGCGGAACTGTTCACCGGCGGCGAGCGCGGTACCGGTCATGCCGCACACCTTCGGGTAGCGGCCGATAAGCGCCTGCACGGTGATGGTGTCGATGACCTCGCCCGAATCGGTCTGGGCGAGACCTTCCTTGAGCTCGACGGCGGCCTGCACACCGTCGGGCCAGCGCTGCAGCTGCGCCACCCGGCCACGCGAGGCGTTGATGAGGTGCACGCCACCGTCGCGCACGATGTAGTGGATGTCGCGTTCCAGGAGATAATGCGCATGCATCGCGATGCTGACGTGCACGAGGGTCGACCCGACGTGTTCCTCGCTGTAGAGGTTGATCCCGCCGAGCTCTTCCTCCACGAACGCCGCACCCTCGTCGGTGAGGGTGACGTTGCGTCCCTCGGCATCGACCTCGTAGTGCTTGTTCTTCATCCGCGACACGACGTCGTGGATCGCCGCGTCGGGCACCTCGGTCTCGGTCGACCCGGCGAGGACCAGCGGTACGAGCGCCTCGTCGACGAGAACCGAGTCCGCCTCGTCGATGATCGCGACGTCGGGTTTGGGTGACACGAGGTCCGATTCGGACAGCGCGAGCTGGTCGCGCAGGACGTCGAAGCCGATCTCGTTGACCGACCCGTAGGTGACGTCCGCGGCGTATGCGCGTCGGCGTTCCTCGCGGTCGGAGTTCTCCGAGACCGCGTGCACGGTGATGCCGAAGACGTCGAAGAGCGGTTTCATCCACTCGGCGTCGCGAGTCGCCAGGTAGTCGTTGACCGAGATCACATGGACCTGGTGCCCTTGCAGCACATGCCCGATCGCGGCGATCGCCCCGGCGAGTGTCTTGCCCTCGCCGGTGGCCATCTCGACGATGTCGCCCTCCAGGAGTCGGAGGGCACCCTGCAGCTGAACGTCGAAGGGCCGAAGGTCGATGGCACGGTCGGCGGCCTCACGGACCAGGGCGAGGAACTTCGCGCGGTCGGCGGGCTTCTCCGTGATGTCGAGTTTCTCCGCCTCGGCGCTGAACGCGTCGTCGGCGAGTTCGGCGGCCCAGTCGGTGTGGGCTTCGGCGTCCTTGATCACTCCCAACGACTTCGACTGGTTGCGAGTCGATTGGGCGCCCAGAAGTCGCCACATGCTGTTGCTCAGCTTTCCCACCGAAACATTTCTCCTGATCGTTCCCGGTTTCCGTCGCGACCCGCCCCCTCCCGGCGGCCAGGTCAGCAACAACGGTACGCGGCCGCTGGTCGACCGAGGACGCCGACATTATGATCAGTCCACCCGATTCGGCTCGAGGACTAAGGACGGCCCATGACCAGGACTCGCCGGAACAGGGTTCGTCTCCGCCTCGTGCGGGCGGTGATCGCCGGATCGCTGATCGCGGTGGGCGTGGGTCTCGGTGCGTTCAACGACTGGTGGGTGGCGCTGTTCTTCGGGATCCCGCTGGTGTTCGTCGGGATAGCGATCAGTCCGCGCGCGTCCCGGGTGTCCGAACTGCCGGAGTTCCGGCGCGCGACGTCGCCCGACGCGCCGCAGGTGGAGGTCGAGGCACTCACGCGCAGCAGCCTCACCGCCGACGACCTACAACCGACCATGGTCACCGCGACCATCAACCCACCGAACGACACCGCCTACCGTGCCCGCTGGATCACCTCGATGACCAAGGGCAACTTCCAGTCCCTGACCGAAAGCCCGTTCACCACCCTGCCGCCGGACTCACTCCCGCCGCGCGATCAGACCGACACCCCCGAATTCGACGACCAGCCCGGGCGCTGGGCTCTCGCCTACCCGGTGGTGACCCTGCTCGTGGCCGGCGCACTGCTGTTCGGCGTCGCGGGCGGGTGGCACGTGGAGGGACCCTCGCTGTCGGGTTTCGACTCCGCCCTCGATTCCGGCGACGACTCGTCCACCGAAGAGGAAGCGGCGAGCCTCGCCGACCGGCACCGTCGGATGCTGGAGGCGATCATCGAATACGAAGGGCCGGAGGCGACGCGCAACGTACTGGCGCTGAGGTATCAGATCGACTCCTCGTCGGATCAGGCGATCGTCCTCGACCCGGCAACCGGACGCGCGACGAGCGTCCTCGTCGGGGACGGGTACTCGAATTCCTCGGCGGTGCCGAACACCGACCGGGCGAACAAGACCTTCGACGCCACGGCAATCGACCCGAACGTGCTCGGCTCGGTCGCCGAACCGATGGTTGCGGCCGTCCGTCCGTACTCCACCGAACCCGAACTCGAACGAATCGCGATCGAGCGCGGCGCACCGGACGCGCCGGTGCTCATCACCGGGACGATCGAACCCGGCGAGGGCGTCTTCGAGGACTACTCCGTCCAGGCGACACCCGACGGCACCGTCGCCGAGTTCTTCGACCCTGCTGACTTCCAGAAGTCCTTCGAACTGGCCCGGCGTGAACTGGCCGCGGCACGCGTCCCGCTGAACGCACCCGTCATCGAGGAGTTCATCATCCAGGGCATCGCCGACGGCGTTTCTCCGGTGACGGCGAGCGTCATCCAGAACTCGGGCGGCGTTCTGGTCCGCTACCGGATCGCCGACCGTGGCGGCGAGATTGCCGTCGCCCCAGGCTATTTCCCTTCATCGAGCATCTCGGCGGGCCGGTATCGAGCCGACGGTTTCCGCTTCGACAGCATCTCCGCGGAGGTCTTCGATCGGGTGCGTGCCGACCTGATGAGACGCGCGTCGGTCCCCGAGTACGACCGTGACGCAGTGGGCGTGGAGGTCGAGCTCGACCGCATCAGCGACACTCAGGAGTTCGTGATCCGGATGGAGATCGCCAATACCGACGGCGCCGAGGCTTTGTACACCCTGGACGGACGTTTCATCAGGGAAGGCCGGTAACCGGACGGCTCCCCTGACCGGGGCCTGTACCGCCTCGCCTCACACCTTCGGCGTACCCGCCTCGAGCGCTCTCCGGGTGACGGCCTGCAGTTCGGCCACCGCCGCCTCGGGCGGGTGGAGCACACCGCGGTCGGTCATGGTGCTGACGATGTCGCGGACCCGGCCGTAGTAGGTGGCCTGCTCGGCGGGCGTGGTGCTGGCCGCAGCGTGGTTGTAGAGCTTGAGCGCGGTGTCGAGGTCGTCCTGATCGCCCTGTTCCAGATAGGACGCCCCCACCCGTCGGCCGTTCTTCTCGCAGGCGATCCAGGCCCGCCGCAGTCGGGCGACCGACTGCTGGTAGGCGTCGGCGCGCGAGCGGTTCCCCGGATAGTCGTCGGTCCGCAGGGCCATCGCCTCGTCGAGCGCTAGATGGAAGGTCTGCGTCTGGTCGACGGTCACGTCGGTCACGGCCGGGTACCGGAGCAGCATGGCGGGGTCGAGTTCGTAACTGCCGTAGGCGCCGAGAACTTCGTCGTGGCGACGCGCTGCCTCCTCCCACAGTCGTTGCGCCGCTTCGTCGGAACCCGCGTCGACGATCCGCGGTCCGCTCGTCGGGGGCCGGGTCAGATCGACGGGCTCGTCCGGCGGAGCGCTTGCCGCGGCGGCCCGCGGCTGCTGCCCGGCCGACGTCGCGGTCTTCTTCCTGGTGGCAATGCGTTCGGGCGCGTGCTGCCGGAGACGGGCCAGGACCTCCGCCACCGCCGGGTCCCCTTCCACGACGGCGACCCGCCAGAAGTGCGTCTCCGGCGCGGTGTCGGGGTCGTCGTCGCGGTCGGGCGGGGTCCGGTCGGCGGGGACGGGCTTTCCGTCCCGGGTCGCGAAGGTCAGTTTGAGGTACTTCTGTCCGATCACCGTGAGATGTCGCGCACGCTCGCCGGTCATGTCCGAGGTGGCGTCCGCCGGCCCGCCCACCGCGACCGTGACCAGTGAGGAGAGCGGATAGCTGACCAGTGTGCGGTCCTCGTTCCCGAAGTAGACCGTGTCCTCGTCGACGGTCAGCAGGACAGCGCCTCGTTCGCCGAGCCGCCCGAATGCCGCCCCGAGCAGGGAGGCCACGATCGCCGCGCCGACCACCGCCGAGGTGACCAGACCGTCGACCCCGGCGACGTTGAGGGCCACGAGGGCGACCATCCCGGCGACCATGAGGACCCAGGCGGCTGTGGCCGAACGATGATGGCGACCGGTCAGGTACTCGGTCCGACACGTCACCGGGACCATGGAGCGCCCACATTCGTCATATCCATACCCCTGTCCGGTCGGCTACCGTTGTGCACGTGAGCTCCGGCGAACGCCGTCATCCGGCGCAGAGACGTCAACCCGTACCGGGACGTCGATCCGCGCACGACCGTCACCCAGCCCGCGAACACCGCATCAGCTTACGCATGGCGTTGCTGCTCAGCGCGGTGATCGTAGCGCTCGGTACGACGATCGTCGGACCCGGTTCCGCGTCCTCGGCTCCCCCGGCCCCCGGCTTCGTCGGCAAGACCTACACCTCGACTGCGGTGACCGGAGAGCAGATCCCCGGCGGCGGACCGCTGGAGGTCAGTTTTCCCGCCGCCAACCGGATCGCCCTGTCGGCCGGATGCAACCGACACATCGGCGACCTCCGCGTCGACAACTCACTGCTGCGCCTGGGCTCCCTCGCCTCGACGATGATGGCCTGCCCCGGGCCGCGCGCCGGCGCCGACACCTGGGTCACCGAGTTCACGAAGGAACCGCTGACCTGGTATTCCGTCGGCCACGCCCTGGTCCTCGTCGGACCGGCGGCTCAGGTCCTGCTCACGGAGAAGGCGTCGTGAACCGTCGGATGCCCGTCACCGTGACCGTGACCGGAGCGGCGGGCAGCATCGGGTACGCCAGCGTGTTCCGCATCGCCGCCGGCGCGATGCTCGGTCACGACCAGCCCGTCGCCCTGCGGCTTCTCGAGCTGCCACAGGCGATCTCCGGCGCGGTCGGGACCGCCATGGAACTCGACGACGGCGCCTTTCCGCTCCTGACGTCGGTGGACGTCCTCGACGATCCGCGCAAGGCGTTCGACGGGGCGAGTTTCGGTCTGCTCATCGGGGCCCGGCCGCGGACCAAGGGCATGGAACGGGCCGACCTGCTCGCGGCCAACTCCGACATCTTCGCGGCACAGGGTTCGGTGATCAACGACGTTGCCGCGGAAGACATCCGGGTGATCGTCGTCGGCAACCCCGCCAACACGAACGCCGCGGTCGCCGCCGCGCATGCGCCCGAGGTGCCGGCCGAACGGTTCACGGCGCTGACCCGTCTGGACCACAATCGCGCGATCGCGCAGCTCGCCCGGCGCACCGGCGCGAGTGTCGACGAGATCAGCCGGGTCACCGTGTGGGGCAATCACTCCGCGACGCAGTATCCCGACATCTTCCATGCGCGGGTCGGCCGCCGGAGCGGCGCGGACATCGCCGCGGACCGCGACTGGCTCGTCGACGACTTCATCCCGACCGTCGCCCGACGCGGCACCGCGATCATCGAAGCCCGCGGATCGTCGTCGGCGGCGTCGGCGGCCAACGCCACGATCGACCACGTCCACGACTGGGTTCTCGGCACACGGCCGGACGACTGGACGTCGGTGGCGTTGCCGTCGCCGGGTGTGTACGGCGTCCCCGACGGACTCGTCTGCTCGTTCCCGGTGCGATCGGTCGACGGGCGGTGGCAGATCGTGGAGGGTCTGGACATCAACGAGTTCTCCCGGGCGCGCATCGACGCGTCGGTCGCCGAACTGCAATCCGAGCGCGAGGCCGTCCGCACCCCGTAGTCTTTCTGCTCATGTCGAAGAAGGACAAACCGAAGCAGGCCAAGATCGCGAACAAGGTCTACGAGGCGGAACTGTTCCGGTTGCAGACCGAGCTCGTCAAACTCCAGGAGTGGGTCCGCGAGACCGGCGCCCGCGTGGTGGTCGTCTTCGAGGGACGCGATGCCGCCGGCAAGGGCGGAACGATCAAACGCATCAGCGAGTACCTCAGCCCGCGCATCGCGCGGGTCGCCGCGTTGCCCGCACCGACGGATCGTGAACGCGGCCAGTGGTATTACCAGCGCTACGTCGCACACCTGCCCGCGCCCGGTGAGATCGTGTTGTTCGACCGGTCCTGGTACAACCGGGCCGGCGTCGAGAAGGTCATGGGTTTCTGTACGCCCGAGGAGCACTCGCGGTTCCTGCGGCAGACCCCGATCTTCGAGCAGATGCTCATCGACGACGGCATCCTGCTGCGCAAGTACTGGTTCTCGGTGTCCGACGACGAACAGCTCAAACGATTCCGGTCACGTATGAACGACCCTGTCCGGCAGTGGAAGCTGAGCCCGATGGACCTCGAGTCGGTGTATCGGTGGGAGGACTATTCGCGCGCCAAGGACGAGATGATGGTCCACACCGACACCGCCCTGAGCCCCTGGTATGTCGTCGAGTCCGATGTGAAGAAGCACGCGCGGCTCAACATGATCTCCCACCTGTTGTCGACCATCGACTATGAAGAGGTCCCGCGTCCCCGCGTGTCCCTGCCCAAGCATCCGATCGAGTCGGGCAACTATCACCGGCCGCCGCGCTCGCTGTCCAAGTACGTACCCGACCACGTGGCGACGCTGATCCGCACCGACCACTGATGTGGATCGGGTTCTGCGAGTTCGACTATCTGCTCGGTGATGTTCACTCGCTGAAGCAGAAGCGGTCGGTGGTGCGGCCGATCGTCGCCGACCTCCGCAAGCGGTACACGGTCTCGGCGGCCGAGGTGGGTCACCTGGACGTGCATCGTCGGACCGTCATCGGTGTCAGTGCGGTGGCCGCCGATCGCGGGCACGTCGTCGACGTGCTCGACGCCGTCGAACGTTCAGCTGCGGGCCACCCCGAGGTCGAGCTGTTGTCGGTGCGGCGCCGCGTCGTCAGCTCCGAGGACTTCTGAGGTCCTCCACCACCCCGGCGGCGACCGCGGCCCGACGGTAGGCGGCGGCGAGGGAGTCCACGGTCTCGTGGGCGTTCAGCCCGCTGGGGTTCGGAACCACCCACAGTTCGGCACCGTCCCCTGTGCCCACATCCCACGTCTCGTCCTGCCGTCCCGGCACGGCGTCGCGGCGCCCGAACGCGCTGCGGTAGGCGGTGATACCGGCGATGGCGACGACCCGCGGGCCGATCATCCGAACCCGCTCGCGCAGCCGGCGTCCGCCTTCACGGAGTTCGTCGACGGTCAGTTCGGCGGCGGTCGCGGTGGCACGCGGCACGACATTCGTGATTCCCACACCGCGGTCGAGCAGCAGCGCGCGGTCGGCGTCGGACATACCGCGTGAGGCGTCGATGACGTGGTCGACGATGCCGGCCTTGGCGAGCGCCGGGTAGAACCGATTGCCCGGACGCGCGAAATGCGCTCCCGTGGCCGCCGTCCAGAGACCCGGATTGATCCCGACGAACAGCAGCTTGCACCCTTCGCCGACCAGATCGTCGACGGTGCGGTCCTGATAGCCGAGGAGTTCGGCACGAGTGAATCCCATCAAGGGCACCCGTCGGTCGGCCGGACGACATGCCTGCGTGTCAGGACGTCGCCTCCGCCTCGTGCCTGGCCGACACACAGAACTGATTGCCGTCGGGGTCGGCCAGGGTCACCCACGCGAAGCCGGGCATCTCGCGATCGGCGATCTTGGTGGCGCCCGCGGCCACGAGTCGCTCGACCTCCGACTCGAGATCGTCGGTCGTCAGGTCGAGATGGATGCGGTTCTTCCCCGGTGTGGGGTCCTCGACCTGCTGGAACGCGAACAGCGGGGTGCCCTCCCCGACTGCGACGACGACGAAGTACCCGTCGTTCTCCTCGACGATCCGACCGCCGAGGTGGTCGGCCCACCACGTCGCCAGTGGTGCCGGCGCGAGCGCGTCGACGGTGATCATGCCCAGTGCGAGAGTCATGGCAGCCAAGCTACTCCCGGTCACCGACATCCGGGCTCGGTCGCACTGGGGGTCGCCGGGCGCGTTCGCCACTACCGCCCCACGGCTGCGGTCACCACCTAGACTCACGCTGATGCCCGAACTCTCCTACACGATCCTGGGCGGCCTCGGGGCTCAGATCGGTTCCGACCCCGTCGAACTCGGCACGCGCAAGCAGCGGGCGACGCTCGCCCAGCTGATCCTCGCCGAGGGCGCGCCGGTGCGCGCCGACAGTCTGATCGAGGGCATCTGGGGCGATTCACCCCCCGAGCGGGCGGAAGTGTCACTCCAGTCCTACATCTCGGGTCTACGCAAGGCCCTCGAACCACACCGGAAGCCACGGACTCCCTCCACGGTCCTGCTCACCCACGGAACCGGATACAGCCTCCCCACGACCGCCGAGCAGGTCGACGCGCGTCGGCTGACCGCGCGGCTCGGCTCCGCACGCACCCTGATGCAGCGGGGCGACGCGGCGGGGGCCGCACCACTCCTGGCACAGGTGCTCGACGACTATCGCCCCCTGCTGCCGGAGTTCGAGGGCCTGGCGTTCCGGGACGAGGCCGCCGGACACCTCGACCGCATGGTGCAGGCCGCTCGGGAGATGTCCTTCGAGGCCCGGATGGCCGACGGCGACCACCGTCTGCTCGTCACCGAACTGGAGAGCGAGGTCGCGCGTTCGCCTCTCGACGAGGGACTGTGGGTGCTGTTCGCCACGGCGCTCTACCGTCTCGGTCGCCAGTCCGACGCCCTCGGTGCGATCGCCACCGCCCGTCGAATCCTGGCCGACGAGATCGGCGTCGACCCGGGACCGCGGCTCCGGACGCTCGAGAGCGACATCCTCGATCACGCTCCGCATCTCGACGTGCCGACGGCGCCCCGCCCGGACACCGCGACCATCGCGTCGACCGTCGCCGACCCCGGCCCGACGACCCCGGCGGACACCGTTCCCGGCCACGGAGTCGACACCCTCGAACCCGACGAGACGCCGTCGGTCGTGGGCCGGACCGAGGAACTCGCCGCCCTGCATCGCGCAGTGCTCGCTTCGATGTCGGGGCACGGGGGCGTCGTCGTGGTCGAGGGTGAGCCGGGCGCGGGAAAGACCGCGCTGATCGACGAAGCCGGCCGCCGAGCCGCGGGTGCCGCCGATCTGCTGGTCCTGTGGGGACGCTGCGTCGACGACCCGGCCGCGCCGTCGATGTGGCCATGGGTGCAGATCCTCGGTGCGGTGCTGCCCCGGCTCGATCCCGCCGATCGGGAACGTCTCCTCGACAGCTCGCTCGGCCGGATGGTGACAGAGGGCGTCAACGTGATCCCGCCGCCCCGGCAGATGCCCGATGCGGCCGCCCGATTCCAGTTCTACGACCAGGCCGCCGATCTCCTCGACGGAGTGGCCGCGACGGCGAAGCTGATCATCGTGCTCGACGACCTCCAGTGGGCCGACGGTGCGTCGCTGGAACTGTTCGCGCACATGGCCGCACGACGGACCACCGGCGTGACGTTCTTCGCCTCGCTGCGTTCGCCGTCGGCACGACCCGTCGTCGCCACCACGCTGGCGACGCTGGCCCGTCTCCCGGAACACCGGCGCCTGCACGTCGGACCGCTCAGCGGCGACGACATCTCCGAACTCATCCGGCGCGAGACCCGGCAGTGGCCGGAGGTCGCCACCGTGTCGTCGATCGAGCGACGAACCGGCGGCAACGCCTTCTTCGTCAGGGAGCTGGCCCGGATCCTGGCCGATCGCGGGTCCATCGCCGGCACCGCGGTCCCGTCCGGTGTCCGCGATGTGGTCCGCCAGCGACTGGTCGGATTGTCGCCGGAGACGACCGAACTCCTCGAGCTGGCGTCGCTCATCGGAACCCGCGTGGACCTCGTCCTCCTGGCGACCGCCGCGAACCGCCCGGTGGACGAGGCACTCGACCTGCTCGAGCCCGCGGGCGGTGCGGGGGTCATCGACCTCGGACCGGATGATCCGTTCGGTTTCGGGTTCAGCCACGACATCATCCGGGAGGCGATCGCGGACGGCATCGCCGCGATGCGCGCGCGACGGCTGCACCTCGCGATCGCCGACGCCCTCGCCGGCAACTCCTCGCCGCATGCGGTGACGAGAGTCGCCCGGCACCTGTGGTCCGCCGGACCGCTGGCCGATCGGGAACGCACCACCACCGCACTGCTCACCGCGGGTGACATCGCCTTGCGCACCTACGACTTCGACGGCGCACGCAGACATCTCGGAGATGCGGCGACGCTCGCCCGCTCGACCGGCGACCAGCAGGCGGAACTCGTCGCGATCACCACCCAGCTGGCCGGCGAGGTCGCGGCGCACGGCTACTTCGCCGCCGACCCCGTCCTGCAGGAGCGCGCCCGGACGCTGGCATCGACACTGGGCGACACCCGCCTGCTCGCGACCCTCGACTACGCACGCTGCGCGGCCCACATCCAGATCGCGGACACCGAGACCGGTCACCGCCTCGCGCAGGACCTGCGTCGGCGCGCCGAACGATCCGACGACCCGGTCGTCACCCACCTGGGCATGCACGCCGCCGGTATCGACGACTTCCACCGCGGGAACTTCGGTGCGGCGCATCGCATCCTGGAGACCTACGCGCCGATCGACGTCGATGTCGAAGGCCTGCGCGACGATCAGCTCGCGATGGCCCGCGGTTTCCGTGGCTGGGCGGCGACGGTGCACCTCGGCTCCGATGCCGGCCGGGCGCTGTTCGCGACGATGGCCGACGCCCATCCCGATCCCCGGTCGCAGTTCGGCATGGCCATCTTCGCGGTCGGCGCGGCGTCCATGCTCGGCGACGCAGAGTGGGTTCTGGATGCCGGTCCGGCCATCATGTCCGACGGCGCCGCCGCGCTCGCCTACCTCCGTCGTGGCGGCGAACGGATGTACTGGTGGGCGCGGGCGATGACCGGCGACCTCGACGAAGCACTCGAGCACATCGACCGGCTCGGGGCCGACGACATCGGCATGGAGGACCACCCGCGCACGGGTGAGGGCTACTGGCTGGGCCTGCACGCCGAGGTCCTGGTGGTCGCGGGCAAACTCACCGACGCCGCGACGCGCCTCGACCGGGCCGCGGACTTCGCCGACCGCACGGGCGAACGCTATGCCGACGCACACCGTCTGGTCGTCCGCGCCCGGTACGAATACGCCAACGGTCGCCCGGCCTCGGTGGTGGGCGCGACCCTGTCCGCCGCGCGCGACACCGCACTCGCACAGGAGGCGGACGGGCTGGTCCGGAGGATCGACGCACTGGCGACGACCTGGGGACTCACCTCTCCCGCCTGAGCGCACCAAGTCCGTCTCAAGTCGCATCCAAGGACCTTCGGCGACCCTTGTCGGGAATCCGGCGCCGACCGGAGACCGACGAATCCTGCCGGACCGCTCCGGCCGCAACCGAGGACCTGCCGATGACCGCAACACCCGCCTCCTCCCCGCCCGAGAACACCGAACGCCTCACCGTCCGAACCCGCACCTCGGTGCTCGCGCAACTCCGCGACCGGATCGCGGGTGACGTCTACGGTCCCGGCGACGCGGGCTACGTCGACGCACGGTCGGGTTTCAGCCGGCTCGACGTGCATCGTCCCGCCGTGATCGCCGTTCCCGCCAACCACTTCGATGTCGTGGAGGCGGTCCGCTTCGCCGTCGAGGAGGACCTGCGCGTCGCCGTGCAGGCGACCGGGCACGGCACCGGCAGGCCGGCCGACGGCGGGTTGCTGATCAACACCTCCCGCCTCGCGTCGGTCAGCGTCGACCCGGTCACCCGGACCGCGCGCGTGGGTGCGGGCGCCACCTGGCGGACGGTTGTCGACGCCGCCACGCCATACGGACTGGCGCCGCTGATGGGCTCGGCGAGTGGTGTCGGCGCGATCGGCTACACCCTGGGCGGCGGCTTCGGCTGGCTCGGTCGGCGCTTCGGCCTGGCGTCCGACCACGTGCTCTCGTTCGACCTGGTCACCCCCGACGGCACGCCGATCCGAGTCACCGACACAAGCTTCCCGCACATCTTCTGGGCGTTGAAGGGCGCCGGCGCGGGCGGCCTCGGCGTCGTGACGTCGATGGAGATCTCGCTCGTCGAGGTGTCGACCGTCTACGCGGGCAACCTCTTCTACCCTGCCGCCGACGCCGAGGAGATCATCCGCAGATTCCGGGACTGGGCACCCGCGCAGTCGGACGCGCTGACCTCGGCGGTCGCCATCCTCAACCTCCCGCCCACCGACGACGTCCCGGAACCGCTACGCGGCCGGAGCTTCGCCGTCGTGCGCGGATGCTGGTCAGGCGATCTCGACGCCGGACGCGCGGTCGTCGACGAATGGCGCGACTGGCGCACGCCCGTCGTCGACATGTGGGATGTGCTGCCGTTCGCCGCGATCGACGCCGTCAGCATGGATCCGACCGAACCGATGCCGGTGATGGTCACCACCGAATGGTTCGACGACCTCCCGGACGTCGCCGTCGACATCGTCGCCGCGAGGGTCCGGCCCGCCCCGGCATCGGCACCGCTGATCGTGATCGGCGAGATCCGCCACGCCGGCGGAGCGATCGCCCGCGGCGCGGAGCACGCGCCCAACGACCGGGCCCGGACGGGACGGTTCCTCCTCGAACTCGTCGCGGCGGTGCCCGACCCCCAGGTGGCGCTGGCGGTCGAGTCGACGCTGCGCGTGACCCGCACCGAGCTGGCGCCGTACGTCACCGGCGCCGCCTATCTCAACTTCACCTCGGGTACCGAACGGGTGGCCCGCGCCGACGACGCGTACAGCTCGGACCACCGACGACGTCTTGACGAGATCAAAGCCGCCCTCGACCCGTCGAACCGCTTCTGCCACGGCGACATCTGACGGGACGACCCGGGCGGGCGATCACGGCCCACTTGCCCCGGCGCGCACTGTGTGCGCTGATGGTCGGCATGACTGATCCGTCCGGACTCCGGTCCCACAGCGCGGACGATGCCCGGCCCCTCCTGGTCGTCGACGGCGCCAACGTCGTCGGTTCGGTGCCCGACGGGTGGTGGCGCGATCGCCGCGGTGCCGCCGAACGACTGCGGACGCGACTCGAGGCCGTCGCCGTCGGTGGCCTCGCGGGACTGCCGGGACCGCTCGAGGTGGTGCTCGTCGTCGAGGGCCGGGCTCGCGGAGTCGAGGCGAGCGAACACGTCCGGGTCGTCGAGGCACCCGCCGTGGGCGACGACACGATCGTCGAGGTCGTCGCCGACTCGAGCCCGCACCGGGAGCGGATCGTGGTCACCGCCGACCGCGAACTGCGGGCCAGGGTCGTGCGATTGGGCGCACGGGCGATCGGTCCCGCCGCCATCCCGCGGTAGTCGGCCGCTCGGCGACGACTGTTCGGCGTCCGCTTTCTCCGACTTGTCACCCCGTCGGCGCGATCGGCCGATAATCTCCTGAGCATCGGCGACCGGCCGACCACAGGAGGATTCCATGACCGAAGCAGATGTCCTGATCGCCGGTGCCGGACCCATCGGCCTGACCGCCGCCGTCGAACTACGCAGGCGCGGAATCCGTGTCCGCATCGTCGATCCGCTCCTCGAACCTCCGCAGTACGCCAAAGCTGTCGGCATCCAGCCCCGGACGCTCGAGGTGTTCGAGAGCATGGGCGTCGTCGGACCGGTGCTCGACGCCGGCCTGGAGATGCGCGGTCAGCTCGTCTACGTCAACGGAAGTCAGGTCTCACGGGTCGACCTCACGACACCGCCCGATGTTCCCTACCGTTTCCACCTGCTCCCCCAGTACGCGACCGAGCGAATCCTGCGTGAGCGGCTCTCCGATCTGGGCACCGAGATCGATCGGGGTACGGCGGTCTCGGCATTCGAGCAGGACGCGGACGGCGTGACCGTCACCCTCACGGGTCAGGCCGGGGAAACGACCGTCCGGGCGGGCTATCTCATCGGCGCCGACGGTGCGCACAGCGTCGTGCGCAAGGGACTGGGGCTGAGCTTCGAAGGCGGCGCCTTCACCGAGCAGTACATGCTCGGCGACGTCGTGGTGGACTGGTCGATGCCCCGCGGCTACGCCATCCGGTCGATGCACCAGACCGCGGACGGCACCACCGACGACCAACTGGTGTGCATCCCGCTGCCCGGCCGCGGCCGCTACCGGATGTCCATGCTGGTCCCCGACGAGCTGGCGGTCGCACCGACGACCGGCGGAGACGGTGTGGCCCACGGCTTCGAGGGCACCCGCGCGCCGGAGTTGTCCCACATCCAGGCCGTGGTCGACAGGCTCGCGCCCGAACCCGCAACGGTCTCCCACCTGCGATGGTCGTCGGTGTTCCGGATCAGTCATCGGATCGTCGATTCCTACGGCCGCGGACGTGTGTTCGTCGCGGGCGACGCCGCCCACATCCATCCGCCGACCGGTGCGCAGGGCATGAACACCGGCGTGCAGGATGCGCACAACCTCGCCTGGAAACTCGCGCTCGCCGTCACCGGGGTCGCCTCCGACGCGCTCCTCGACAGCTACGACCTCGAGCGCCGGCCCGTCGGCGAGGAGGTGGTGGGACGCACCGTCCGAGACGCTCGCGAGGGCATCGGCGCCGGTTCCACCGACATGGACTTCATCATGCGGCGGGAGGCCCAACTGCTGATCTCCTACGCCGACAGTCCCGCCGTCGCGGGGTCGACGGTGCCCACCGCCCCGGCCGCGCCACGGGCAGGCGAGCGCGCGCCGGACGCGACGGGCCTCAGCCGCGAATCGGTCAATCACCCGGTGCGCCTGTTCGGCGTGCTGGACGGCGTCGACCACTCGCTCATCCTGTACGCGGACGCCACCGCCGGGACCGGGGACGTCGCGGTTCTCGAATCCCTCGCCGGCGAGATCTCCGCGAAGGCGCACGGCCACATCGACATCCATGTGATCGCGGCCGCGACGGCACAGGTCGGCAGCACCGATCTACCGCTGCTCCGCGACACCGACGGCCGGTTCGCCGACGGCTACCTCCCAGACGGTTCGACGGTGTTCGTCATCCGGCCCGACGGTCACATCGGATACCGCGGCCCCATCGCCGACACCAAGGCCGCACTCGCCTACCTCGAGGGCACGTTCGGGTAGCTCTCGCGGGCCCCCCGGCACACCGTCCGGCGGCGGCCGATGCCCGGGCACGCCGTAACGTTGGGGACCGTGACGAGACGACCGGCAACCGACCGTCCGCTGTTCCGGACCGCGGGCATCCTCGCCGACCGCATCGGCACCTCGGTCCGGCACCGCACCGCCGATTCCCGGCTCGGCCGCGCGATGGGCACCGGCGAGGTGATCTATCTGGTGGCCCCGGCCGGTCATCCGAACTACGGCGACGAACTCATCGCCCGGACGTGGCTGCGACATCTGGCTCGGGTGCGCCCGAACGCCACGGTCGTGCTGGACTGCCACAGCCCCGGTACGGCCACGACGCTGCTGCACGACGCACATCCGAACATGCTCGTCGTCGACACGCTGTGGCAGTTGACCACCTACGCGGCGGACGCCGAACAGCAGGACCCCTGGGAATGGGTGTCGTCCGCTGCGCTCGACTCCGGTCTCGCGCCGCGCGTGACCGCGGGTATCGACCTCCTGCACTCGGCGACCACCATTCACCTACTCGGTGGCGGTTACCTCAACACCGTGTGGCCGCACCACGTTTCGTTGTTCGTCGCCGCCGCCGCAGTGGCCCGGCGATCCGGCGCCCGACTCGCCGCGACCGGTCAGGGACTCGTTCCCGCACTGCAGGGCCGGGCTCGGGCCGCGCTGACCGAGGCGTTCGCCGCATTCGACATCGTGGACGTGCGCGACACCGCGTCGGTAGACGTACTCGACGGCGCCGTCGCGGCACGGCATTCCGGTGACGATGCATGGCTGGCTCTGCACCGGCCCCGACCTCCGCTGTACCGCACCGACCCGCCGGCCGAACGGGGTGTCGTGCTCTGCCTCCAATCCGATCTCACCGAGCGTTTCGTCGGGCCACGGGCGACCGGCGTCGAGGCCCTGGCCGATTTCGTGCACGCGACCCTCGACGCCTGGGACGTGCCCGGATCGGCGGTCACCGTCGTCGAAGGAATCCCGGGGCACGACAACGAGGTTCCCTACCTCCTCGGTCCGCGCCTGGCCGGCGCCACCGTCCTCAACTTCCGCGACGTGTGGAGTGGCGGGTTGCCCGCCGGGCATCGAAACACGTGGATCAGTACCCGGTTCCACCCGCATCTCATGGCCGCGGCCGCGGGCGATCCCGGGGTCGCGGTCGTGGCGATGCCGGGGTACTACTCCACCAAACACCGGTCCCTGATCGAGGCCGGCTCGGACTGGACCGTCGTGGATTCCGGTACGTCTGTACCGGACCGACCGGACGGACACGGCTTCGACGCGGTCGCGCGGGAGCGGGCGGTCGCGGCCAAACTCGCCACGGCCATCGACATCTACCCCGTCCCGCCGGTGCTGGCACACCGCATGTGACTCCTCGCCGGAACCTCTGCGGCTTTTGTCTCAATCCACCTCGCCGCGCCGGTCTGCCGCTACAGTGAGCGGATGAGCCGAAAGCCTCTGCGCGCCACCGTCCTCCTCCGTATGACGACGCTCGGTGCGGTGGCCGCACTCGGCCTCGTCGCGTGCTCGCCCTCGGAGACGGCGTCGGGTACGGGATCGTCGGCACCGGCGTCCGGTTCGGGACAGACGACCTCGGTGCCCGCCGACACCGCTGCGGCATTCCAGAAGGCGATCGACGACACGCGCGCCGCCGGCGACCTCCCCGGCGTCATCGCCCGGGTCATCTCGCCGGCCGGAACCTGGACGGGGACATCGGGTGTGCGGGCGGCCGGCGGGAACGAGCCCATCGAACCCGCGGACCATACGCGGATCGGTTCACTCACCAAGACGATGACCGCGACGCTCCTGCTCCAACTCGTGCAGGAGGGCCGGGTCTCCCTCGACGATCCGATCGAGAAGTATGTCCCGGACGCACCCAACGGCACCGCGACGCTGCGGCAGGTCGCCGACATGACCAGCGGCATACCGTCGTACACCGCCTCCGAGGCCTTCGACCGCAGGTTCTTCGCCGATCCCGAAAGCGTGTGGAGCCCCACCGAACTCGTGGACACCGCGAAGGCGCTGCCACCGAGCTTCCCGCCGGGGCAGGGCTGGCAGTACTCGAACACGAACTACGTCCTGCTGGGTCTGGTCATCGAGAAGGTGCTCGCCGAACCCATCGGCGAGATCTTCGCCGACCGGATCTTCACGCCGCTCGGAATGGACGAGTCCTCATGGCCCGGCGGGTCCGTCGAGATCCCCGATCCACACCTGAACGGACTGACCGACCAGGGTCAATCCGACGGTAAGACGGTCGATTCCACTCGCTGGAATCCATCCTTCGCCTCCACCGCGGGCGCCGTGATATCGACGATCGACGACCTGCAGACCTGGGGCGAAGCGCTGTTCACCGGACAGGGTGTCCTGGATCCGGCGACTCAGCAGCTCCGCCGGGATTCGATTCTCACCTCGCCGGCGCCCAACACCGCCACCTCCGGATATGGCATCGGTATCGGGAACCGCGACGGATGGTGGGGCCACGACGGCGATTTCCCGGGATACAACACCTCGCTGTTCCACGACTACGAGTCGGACACGACGATCATCATCGTGATCAACACCGACGATGCCGTCACCGTCGACGGCAAGTCCATGGCCCCGGTCTACGCGGTCCAGGCGGGCCTCGTCGCCGCACTACCCGACTGAGTCCGGCACCTCACCCGAATCGGAACGGGGCCCACTCCGACACCGGTCCCCGCGTAAAGTCGGCGGCATGGCCAGAACAGTCGCGAAAGCCGATGTCGTCGACCGTGCCGGACTGCTCGAGTTCATCCGGCCGCGTCACCACATGATCCTCAGCACCGTCCGATCCAGCGGCAGTCCGCAGATGTCGCCGGTCACCGGCGGGGTCGACGAACAGGGTCGCATCGTCATCTCGACCTACCCCGGTCGGGCCAAGGCCGCGAACCTCCGGCACACTCCTGTCGCCACCGTCGTGGTGCTCTCCGACGACTTCAACGGCGCCTGGGTCCAGGTCGACGGCGACGCCGAGGTGCTCGACATGCCCGAGGCCGAAGACGCACTCGTCGACTACTTCCGCAGCATCTCCGGTGAGCATCCGGATTGGGACGAGTACCGCGCGGCGATGCGGACCCAGGGCAAGTCGCTGATCCGCATCACGCCGACGAGTTGGGGCCCGGTCGCCACCGGCGGATTCCCCGCCGACGTCGCCGCACGACTCGACGCCGACGATCGATGATCGACGCACGCGGCACGACGACGGACCCGATCGGTTGACCGCCGCCGCCGACATCGAGATCAGCGGACTCACGAAAAGCTATGGCGAGCACCGTGTTCTCGACGGCATCGATCTGCACGTACCCGCGGGCGGCGTGACCGCGCTCCTGGGCCCCAACGGTTCCGGGAAGACGACGACCGTCGGCATCGCCTCGACCCTGTTCCCCGCCGACTCGGGAACGGTGACCATCGGCGGCTACGACACGGTCGCGCAGACCCGGTCGGTCAGAGCGATCATCGGCGTCACCGGCCAGTCGGTCGCCGTCGACGATCTGTTCAGCGGGCGAGACAACCTCGCTCTCATCGCCGACCTTCGCCGGCTGGGCCGGCGCAGCGGGCGGGCACGAACGCAGGAGTTGATCGAACAGTTCGACCTCGTGGAGGCCGCCGACCGCCCGGTGTCGACGTACTCCGGCGGAATGCGCCGGCGGCTCGATCTCGCGATGACGCTCGTGGCGATCCCGCGCGTCATCTTCCTCGACGAACCGACCACAGGACTCGACCCCAGGAGTCGTCGGATGCTGTGGGAGACCATCTCCCGGCTCGCCGCCGACGGCGTCACGATCTTCCTCACCACGCAGTACCTCGAGGAGGCCGACCACCTCGCCGACCGCATCGCCGTCCTCGACCACGGACACATCGTGGCCGAGGGAACAGCTGCGGAGTTGAAGAGCCGGGTTCACGCCTCCGAGGTGCGCCTGACGTTCGCCGACCGCGACTCGTTCGACGCGGCGGCCTCGCTCCTCCCGGATGCGCGTCGCGTCACCGACTCACGGCGCCTCGACATCGCGACAGACGACACCGTCGCCACGATCCGGACCACTCTGAACCGGCTCGAGGCCGCAGGGGTCCCGGTCGCCGACGTGAGCGTCCATGCACCGACACTCGACGACGTGTTCTTCGCCCTCACGGGCAACCCGGCTCCCGAGGTCCCCGACCCGGATCAGTCCGGAGCGGGATCATGACGGCCCTGGCCCACACAGTGTCGGATTCGCGGGTCATGATCCGCCGCAACGTTCGTCGGCTCCTCCGGTTCCCGGCACTCACCGTGATGCTGGTCGGAATCCCGGTCGTTTTCCTGCTGCTCTTCGTCTTCGTGTTCGGCGGGCAGCTCGGCGCCGGAATGACCACGCAATCCGGTGACAGCGGGCGGGCCGCCTACCTCGACTACGTGGTGCCCGGGATCGTGCTGGTCACCGTCGCGTCAGCGGTGCAGGGCACCGCCATCGTCGTGGCGATGGACATGACCGCGGGAATCATCAACCGATTCCGCACGATGGCCATCGCCCGCTCCGCGGTCCTGACCGGTCACGTGGTGGCCAGCCTGCTCCAGGCACTGTTCAGCATCGTCGTCGTCCTCGCCGTCGCGGTCGCGATCGGGTTCCGACCAACGGCCGGCCCTCTCGACTGGCTGGGCGCGTTCGGAGTGACCAGCGTGTTCGCGATCGCATTGATCTGGCTGTCGGTCTATTTCGGACTGGCGGCGAAAAGCGTGGAGACGGCCAGCAACACACCGATGTTCCTCACGATCCTGCCTTTTCTCAGCACGGGTTTCGTCCCGGCCGAGTCGCTGCCCGCCGGGCTGAGGCAGTTCGCGGAGTATCAGCCCTTCACGCCCGTCATCGAGGTCCTGCGCGGTACCCTCACCGACGCCTCTGTCCCTGCCGGGAGCGTGATCGCGGCACTCGCCTGGAGTGTTGCCATCGGCGGGGCCTCGTACTTCCTCGCCCTCCGAACCTATGAGCGGCGGCGCATTCCCGGATAGGGTCGTCGGCGTGCCCGAGAAGGTCGATTTCAAGAAGACATTCGACGCGTACAAGGCCCACCGGGGCCGGATACGTGTTCTCGAGGTACCCGTGATGAGCTACCTCATGATCGACGGGTCGGGAGACCCGAACACCACGCCGCAGTTCGCGGCGACCATCGAGACGCTGTACCCGGTCGCGTACGCGCTGAAGTTCGCGAGCCGAGGCGAGCTGGGCCGCGACTACGTCGTCCCCCCGCTCGAGGGTCTCTGGTGGGCCGAGGACATGAGCGCTTTCACCGGTGCTCGCGACAAGGGCCGCTGGAGTTGGACTCTCATGCTGATGATCCCGGACTGGATCGACGACGGACTGCTCGACGCCGCCGTCCTGCGGGTCGGCTCGAAGAAACCACCGCCGCGCCTCGACGACCTCCGCATCGCATCCCTGGACGAGGGACTGTGCGTCCAGACGCTTCACCACGGTTCGTTCGACGACGAGGGCCCGGTGCTGGCAGAGATGCACGATCGGTTCATACCCGACAACGGTTTGACCATGCGGGGCCATCACCACGAGATCTATTTCAGCGACTTCCGCCGGGTCGCGCCGGACAGACTCCGGACGCTGTTGCGCCAGCCGGTGGCACCCGCGACGCCGGCCACCGGGATTTCGTAGCAAAAGACGGTGTATAGCACGCACTTTCGCTACACATCGCCCCCGGCCGGCGCCCAGCCGAGTGCCGGCCCGAGCCGTCCGGCGAGATCACCCACGATCTGCAGGTAATCGGGTTCATCGAAGGAGAACGGCAACGCGAAGGCCACCTCCGTGGCGCGTTGGAATCCCGCGTGATCATAGAGCTTCTCGGCGAGCTCGTCGGACGGCCCGACGTGGTCCGGCGAGAACAGCAGGCCACGCGGACCCTGCGGGGTGAGCGTGCGCTCGTATCGGCTGTCGGCATAGGCCCGGTATTTCCGGACCTGGCTCGGGGTTGCCGAGTCCGTGGGGATGACCACCAGTCCCTGGGAGACCCGCGCACGGTCGGGATCGATGTGATTGGCGCGGTAGGCGTCGATGTGTTCGGCCTGAATGGTGGCGAAGTCTCGCGACCGTGTTCCCTCGATGGTCACCACCGAGGAGGTCAGGTAGTTGATCCCCTGCCGGCCCGCCCAGATCGCCGAGCTGAGTCCGCCTCCGTACCAGACCCGATCGGCCAGGCCGGGTGAGTGCGGTTGCACTCGCCGCGAGAAGGTCTCGATCCCGACGGTCCCCTCGAAGTCGCTGACCGGTTCACCGCGCAGGCCGTCCAGCAGCCGCACCACCCGGTCCTTCGAGAAGTTCTCCAGCGCATGGGTTTCGGGATACATCGCAGTCTTGTAGTCGTCGTAGCGCATCGGGACGCCCACGGACACACCTGGATTGAGACGTCCGTCGCTGAGGATGTCGACGGTCGCCAGATCCTCGGCCAGGCGCAGCGGGTTCTCCATACCGAGTGGGATCACCGCGGTGCCCAGCTCGATGCGGCTGGTCCGCACCGCGGCGGCCGCCAGCACTGCGACGGGTGAGGAGATGCCGTACTGGAAGTGGCGGTTGCGCACCCACACGCTGTCGAAGCCGAGTTGTTCGGCGAGCTCGATCATCCGCAGCGTTTCGAGGTGGCCGGGGCGAGGGTTGTCGCCGTCGAAGCGTCCGATGGTCAGGAATCCGAGCTTACGGAGGGTTCACCGCGTCGAGGCATGCGTCGATTCTCACACCGCCACGAGCCGGATGACGCCCAAGAGGATCAGAGTGAGCCGAACTCCATGGCCGCCGGCGGTACCCGACTCGCGTCTATAGTCGGGTCACACCGACCCCGACCGAACGGATCGCCATGTCGACCACAGTCGCGGAGAGGATCGTCGAGGAGCTCGACCGTGCGGGAGTGCGGCGCGTCCACGGGCTACCAGGCGATTCGCTCAACGGTTTCACCGATGCCCTGCGCAGGAACGACACCATCTCGTGGCGGCATGTCGGCACGAGGAGTCGGCGGCCTTCGCCGCGTCCGCCGAAGCCGCCCTCACCGGTGAACTCGCGGTGTGCGTGGGAAGTTGCGGGCCCGGCAATCTACATCTGATCAACGGACTGTTCGACGCACACCGCAGTCGTGTTCCGGTCCTCGCGATCGCCGCGCACATCCCCGCGACCGAGATCGGCACCGGCTACTTCCAGGAAACGCACCCCGAGCAGCTGTTCCGGGAATGCAGTGCCTTCTGCGAGATGGTCAGCACTCCCGAGCAGATGCCACGCCTGCTCGACATCGCGCTGCGCACCGCCGTCGAGAAGCAGGACGTCGCGGTGCTCGTCATCCCGGGTGAGACCTTCCTCGCGCCGTGCCCGAAGCGTCGAGCAGGCGCCCCCATCCGCCACATCCCGCGCGTCACACGTCCCACCGACGGCGAGATCGCGCGTGCCGCTGCCACTCTCAATGCCGCCGAGCGGGTGACCATTCTCGCCGGCGCCGGGGTGAAGGACTCCCACGACGAGGTCGTCGAGCTGGCGCGGGTCCTGCAGGCCCCCATCGTGCATGCGCTGCGCGGCAAGGAGTTCATCGAGTACGACAACCCCTACGACGTGGGAATGACCGGGCTGCTGGGCTTCTCGTCGGGGTATCGCGCGATCGAGAAGTGCGACACCCTGCTCATGCTCGGCACCGACTTCCCGTACGAACAGTTCTATCCCTCCAAGGCGACGATCATCCAGGTCGACATCCGCGGTGAGCAGATCGGCCGACGCTGTCCCGTCGACCTGCCACTCGTCGGTGACGTCGGCGACACCGTCCGAGCGCTTCTGCCGTCGATCACCACCGGCCGCGACTCCGAACACCTGTCGACCTCGCTGGCCCATTACGCCACGGCGCGGCGCCGCCTCGACGACCTCGCCGACAACGACCGCAACCGGGCACCGATCCACCCGCAGTACCTGGCCCGCCTGATCAGCGAGAAGGCCGGCGACGACGCAGTGTTCATCCCCGACGTCGGTTCACCGGTGGTCTGGGCGGCTCGCTACCTCGCGATGAACGGTGCCCGCCGCCTGATCGGTTCGTTCACCCACGGCTCGATGGCCAACGCGGTGTCCCAGGCCATCGGTGCGCAGACCGCCTTTCCCGACCGCCAGGTCATCGCGCTCGCCGGCGACGGCGGGCTGGCGATGCTGCTCGGCGAGCTGCTCACCATCACGCAGAACCGGCTGCCGGTGAAGATCGTCGTCTTCGACAACTCGTCCCTGAACTTCGTCGAGGTCGAGATGAAGGCCGCCGGATTCGTCAATTACGGAACCGATCTGGAGAACCCGGACTTCGCCGCGCTGGCGGAGTCGGTCGGCATCCGAGGCCGCCGGGTCGAGCAGCCCGACGATCTCGCCGACGCGGTCGACGAGTTCCTCGCCCACGACGGTCCGGCCCTGCTCGACGTCGTCACCGCCCGGCAGGAGCTGTCCATTCCGCCGGCGATCACCGCCGCCCAGGCGAAGGGGTTCACGCTGTACGCCCTGCGAACCGTGCTGTCGGGACGTGGCGACGAACTGGTCGACCTCGCCGAGACCAACCTGTTCCGACGTCTGTTCGACTAGGCCTGCCGGTCGACGGCCGCCCGCACACCGAGGGCGGCCTCCGCGACATCCGCGCTCCACGTCGACGCGTCGACCCGGTGAACGGCGGAGTCACCCGCATAGGCACTGGAGATGACGACGTCCGGATCGAGCGTTCCCAGGAGTTCCAGACTCGCCGCGAGCTGGTCCGCGTCGCTGATACCCGGTAGGTAACCGGCGGTCCATCGCCCCGAGGCGTTGCGGTAGAGAGTGTCCCCGGTGAACAGGTACCGGTCGCCGTCGGCGCCTGTCGCGAGGTAGCTCGTGCTCCCCGGGGAATGGCCGGGTGTCGGGATCACCTCGACCCCGTTGTCGTCGATGTGCCGGTCCGCGACGGCAACCCCGATCCGAGCGTGGCCGCCGATCCGGTCCGCTTCGGCGGCCGGCGCGTGCAGCGTCGCCCCGAAGCGTTCGGAGATCGCGCCCAGCTGCGGCCCGGCCTCGTCCTGATGCGACAGGTATTGGTGATCGATTCCTCCGAGCCGCTCGAAGTCGTCGAACTCGGCGTCGGAGGCAACCGAGTAGAAAAGGACGTTCCGGTTCGACGTCCACAGGTAGGCATGTGTGGTCAGTCCGGGAAACGGACTGTCGCTGATGGTTTCCCACAGGTCGGTGAGAACGCGGCGCATCGGTGTCTCCTCGAGTCGGTCGGTATGTCCACCCACGGTGCAACTTCATGTCCGCTTGAAGTCAACGTCCACGACCGCCTGTGCACGAGGCCGCAACCGAGTGATACACATATGAAGATCCGTCTCACCTGTTTGGAGTTCACGTGTCCATTTCGCTGTCGTCCGACGGCCCCGCGTTTCCCACCGCGGTCGGCTATGAGTCCGCGATGGCGAACCGGCGCCTCCGACGCGCCCGGGCGCTGGTCCGCCGCGCCACCGGGAAGGACCTCTTCCCGGAGCAGGAGAACCTGCGCACCTTCGCCGCAGACATGTTCCGCACCGATCCGGTCGCCGAACGGTTCGTCGACGAGGTCTACGGCACGATCGGCGGCGACGCGGCCCGAGCGCTCCTCGACCAAGCACTCACCGACGGCCTCGACAGCATCGACGATCCCCCGCCGGCGCTGGTCGAGTTGTTCGAGGAGTTCGAGGCCGTGCCCGACTGGGTCGACCCCGAGCTGATCGCCGAGGGCGAGGCCATCTGGCGTCGGTGGGGTACCGGCCTGTTCAGTGTCGCCGGCGGGATCACCTTGGAGATGTACACCGAAGCCGCTGTGGCGAAGCCGCTCTCACTGGCCGGCGGTTACGCGGGAGACAACGCGTTGCGCAGGTTCCTGGAGACCTCGCGCTTCTGGATCGACGTCTCGCAACCCGGGGCGTTGCTCACGCCGGGGTCGCAGGGTCGCGCGACGGCCATGCGGGTGCGCGTCATGCACGTGTGGGTTCGTCGCACGGTCGCCGACCACCCGGAATGGGATCGGCATCGCTGGGGCGACCCGATCAGCCAGTCGTATCAGTTGCTGACCCTGCTCGGCGGCAGCGTGGTTCCGGCAATGGCCCTGTGGCTGACCGGAGTACAGACGACGCCCCGTGAGATCCGGGTCCTGCTGCACTACCAGCGCTACCTCGGCCACCTGCTGGGTGTACGCACCCAGTGGTACCCCGAGACCATCGCCGACTCACTGCGATTGCTGGCGTTCGTCACCTCGACCCGCAGCTACGACGCCGGGGACGACGGCGCCGAGCTCATCGAGTCGTTCCCCGCGGCGTTCGCGAAGAGCGGAGCGACCGGCCTGGAGCGACTTCGCGGCCGGTACAACGCGGCGATGTACGCGGCCTATTCGAGCATCTACATGCTGCCCACGACGCGGTTGCGTTATCGGATGCCGAGTCCGGTTCCGGGGGTGCTGGTCATCGTGCTCCGCCTGCCCGCCGTGATCGTCGTCGAGACAATCCGTCGACTGTCACCCCGATTTCGCCGGCTGCACGAGAAGTGGATGTGCCGCCACCGGGAGAACTGGCACGACTGGCAGACCTCCGGGCGTCCCGCCGAGTACGCGCACGGGAAAGGACTCCGGCGCTGACGACAGCACACCGAAGTTACTCCGGAGTTGGACACGAATGCACACACCGTTAGCCTGTTCGGGGTGACGCACACTCCGACGACCACCGCCACGACCGATGATCCCGCCGGGATCGAATCCCGCGTGGGTCATTACTACGTCCTCGACGGCTCGTACCAGGTCGGGCGAGAGAAGGTTCGCGAGTACGCACGCGCGGTCCAGGACTATCACGGCGCCCATTGGGAGCCCGAAGCCGCTGCGGCACTGGGTTATCCGGGACTCGTCACACCGTTGACCTTCACCTCCATCCCGGCCATGGCGGCGAACCGGGAGCTCTTCGAGAAGGTCATCGTCGGATATGACACCTACGTGCAGACCGAGCAGGTCTTCGAGCAGCACCGTCCAATTGTCGCCGGGGACGAGCTGACCACCGACGTCGAGCTGACCAGTGTTCGGCGGATCGCGGGTAAAGACCTGATCACCGTGACCAACACCATGACCGACGCCGCGGGCGAGCGAGTGCACACGATGCACACCACGGTCGTCGGCGTGACCGCCGACGAGGTCGACCCGGAGTTGAGCAGCGCGGTTCGCAAGGTGATGATGCACGACGTCAACATCTTCAGCCACGACGAGTCCGCGCAACGATACGTGAAGACGGTTCGTCCCGACGGCGACATCCGGGCCGCCGATGACACCGGCCGGACCTCGGGAGCCCGCAACTTCGACGAATTGAGCGTCGGCGACGAGCTGCCGGCGCACACCATCCGGCTGTCCCGCGGCGATCTCGTGAACTACGGCGGTGTCGCGGGCGACGCCAATCCCATCCACTGGGACGAGACGAGCGCGAAGCTGGCGGGCCTGCCCGATGTGATCGCGCACGGCATGCTGACCATGGGCCTCGGGGCCGCCTTCGTGTCCTCGTGGTCTGGTGACCCGGGTGCCGTCACCCGCTACGCGGTCCGCCTGTCCCAGCCCGCTGTCGTCTCGGGCGCCGAAGGCGGCGAGATCGAATACAGCGGTCGCATCAAGTCGCTCGATCCGGAGACCCGAACGGGCGTCGTCATCGTGGTGGCGAAGTCGGGTGGTCGCAAGATCTTCGGTCTCGCGACCATGAACATCCGCTTCAAGTGACCGTCAGGGTCAGTACTCGTTCTTGACGACGAAGTACGACCCACGGATGACGCCGGCGAGCTTCGATTTCTGCCTTGCGAACTTGAACCTGGACTCCAGCTCCGCCGGAACGTCCATACCGTCGGAGAGCTTGAACCCGACGGCCCGCTTCCCGGCCGGGTCGATGCTGTACATGACGTTGACGGCCAGGCCCGACTCGTAGAACACGTACGACATACGGAGCCTGGCGTCGTCCGGGCCCACCTCGAAGTCGCTGACCTCGAGCGCGGGCGAGCTGATGGTGATGTCCCGCTCGTTCGCCAGGATCGTGGTCACCCGATCGAGGATGTCGGGCGCATCCGACGCCGGGACGACGGTGAAGTCGTGCCCGTACTTCGTCTTGTAGTACCGGGCCTCGTTGGCCCGCAGACCGGCCAGCGCCTCCGACACGGGTGAACTCTCGAGTCCCGCGGTGGAGACATCTTTGAAGTCGACGACGTGGCCCATGGCACTTCCTTCCCGAACACTGCGTGAGACAGAGTAGAGCCCCCGACCACCGTCGGGGGCTCTATCGGTTCAGCGCGCTCAGTCCAGCGCGATTCTCACTCGAGGACGAATACCGGGATCTGCCGGTCGGTCTTGGTCTGGTACTCCGCGTAGGGAGGGTAGGCCGCGACAGCGAGCTCCCACCAGTGGTCACGCTCCTCGCCGTCACTCAGCTCACGAGCGGTCAGTTCCTTCACCTCGGTGCCGTCCTGAGCGGTGACCTGAGGATTCGCTTTCACGTTGTGGTACCAGGCCGGATGCTCGGGAGCGCCGCCCTTCGAGGCGACCATCAGGTACTTGCCGTTCTCTTCGACGCGCATCAGCGGGACGTAGCGCTTCTTGCCCGACTTGGCGCCGGTGGTCGTGAACAGGACGATCGGGCGGTCCATCACTGTCACACCGTCGGTGGTGCCCTGCTCGAGGATCTTCTCGGTCTGCTCGCGGACCCAGCCTTCAGGACTCAACTCTGCATTAGCACTCATGGTGGGCGGAACACCACGACCGCCCCGGATATTCCGCCTGCCCACGTACTCGTCACCGCTCGATGTCGTTGCCCTCCGCTAGTGTGGCGACACCCGACCCCTGATCGCGAGTCTGCACCGATGCCCTCACCACGCCGTGCTCTCCTGCCGACGCCGGTCGGCACCGTGGCCGTCGACAGCAACGGCTCCGCCATCGTGCGCGTGGCCTGGCGGGTCGACACCGACAGAGCGACCGACATCGACACCACCGATGCGGTTCTCGCCGAAGCGATCCGACAACTCCGGGCCTACTTCGCCGGCGAACTCACCGTCTTCGATCTACCTGTCGACCTCGACGGGATGTCGGACGCCGCGCGTGCAGTCCTGACGACGCTGCATCGGGAGGTGACCCACGGCGACACCGTCACCTACGGGGAGTTGGCGGCGATGACCGGCACACGGGTCTCCGCGCGTGGCGTCGGGACCATCATGGGCATCAATCCGGTACCGCTGATCGTCCCCTGCCATCGCGTGATCGCGGGTGACGGTCTCGGCGGCTACTCGGGAGGCACGACCGGTCAGGGTCTGGCGACCAAGCGCTGGTTGCTCGAGTTCGAAGGCGCTCTCCCGCCGACGCTGTTCTGACGTCGAGCGTCACGTTCGCGACACCCCGGACAGATGGTCGACGACCAGCGACTGCAGCCTTGGAGCGTCCGAGCCGAGCCACAACGACAGGTGCGTTCCTTCGTCGACGGCTTCGAGGCGAGCATCCTGCAGCGTCTGCGCGGCGTGGACACTCTGATCGAACGGGACGTCGGCGTCGGTTCGGGCGTGTATCACCAGGACGGGTGCGCTCACCTCCGCGAGCGGTAGGTCGAGGTCACGGAATTGGTCGAAGTCGTTGTCGAAGCCCGCTTTTCGCGACCCCGACACGGTGTCGAACAGATCGATCGCCAGCGTGCGCTGGTCGTCATCGGCGATGATCTCCGCGGTGAGCGCCCTGATCTGCGCACGCGACAGGTCACCCTCACCGGACAGGAGTGTCGAGATGGCCGTGGACGGCGCCTTCGACACGAGCGTGGTCGCCAGCCACTGACCGAAACGGCTGAAGAGGAGCTTCTCCTCGGATAGTTCGAGTCGTCCGCGCAGGCTGCTCCGCGGGTCGAAACGAGTGCTGACCGCGGCGACGGCGACCATCGATGCGACCCGCTCCGGCACCGCGGCAGCCAGCGAGTACGCGGCGGGTCCACCACCGGACCAGCACATCAGCGCGAAACGCTCGACCCCCAGTGCATCCAGGGTGGCCGCGGCCAGCTCACCCTGCGCTGCCGGAGCGCGCGTGTCATGACCGAGGGGCGTGCCCAGGTAACCGGGACGCGAGATCGCGATGACACGGTGCGGCCCGGCGAGGAAACGAGTCATCAGAACACCCTGGTCACAGCCACCCGGCGACCCGTGCAGGAACACCAGCGGCGGTCCCGTCCCGACGTCGATGCACTCGACCGGACCGGCCGGCGTCTCGATCAGCCGCGATCCGGTCGCATGGCCGTCGGAGTGTGTGAGTCCCATGAACCTGCCTCCACCGTCGACGTCGGGTGGTGCGACGGTAGCGCCGGTGCGGGCCGTTCGCGGCGGAAGCGGACGAAACCCCTGTGAACAGATGGTGTCGGCGCGCTAGTCATATGTCCCTGACGATGCCATCCGTCCCGAACGCAAGGGCGATCTGCACGATCGCCGCCTGCCGCGGCCTTGCACCCGCCTCGCCGGCAGTCTCAGATTATTTCGAGACCATATATGAGACTTCTGAGAGTCGTAGCCGGCGTTCACCACCGAGTGTGCAATCGCTCCGCAAATGCAGTCTCGAAAACGCAGCGCGCCGTGGCGCAGTATTTCGATACTTTTGAGATACGCTGCCCCGGTGACAGCAGATGCAACAGAGCCGTCGGGGATGGCCCTCGGCTATGCCCGCGAAACAACCGGCGCCCACCCACTCGCGCCGCAGATCGATGCACTCACCGACGCCGGCGTCGATCCCGCACGCATCTACACCGACGCGAGCGACCGATCCGCACCTTCCGGCCACCGGCCCGGGATGGCCGCACTTCTCGACTACGCACGTGCCGGAGACATCACGGTGGTGGTCGGTATCGATCGCCTGGGCCGCACCGTGCACGAGGTCATGGAGATCGCCAACCAGATGACCGGGCGTCGTATCGGACTGCGCTCGTTACGCGAGGGCATCGACACCGCCGACCCGGCCGGAGCGATGATCGTCGCAGTCTTGGCGTCGTTGGCCGAACTCGACGACGCGGGACCGCGGTCGGACCGTTCGACACCGAGGACGCTGCGCGGGTCGACGTCGACCATCGGTCGTCCGCGAGCGCTCGACGCCGACCAGGTGGCGCGCGCCGAGCAGATGCGCGCGCGAGGGGTCTCCGTACCGAAGATCGCGCAGGAGCTCGGGGTCAGTCGCGCAACCCTGTATCGTACGCTTGCCGAAAGGCGTTCGGTCCGTTGAAGAATCCTGACTCCGACCTGCCCGAGCTCGATATCGTGACCGAACACGGCGTCGTCACGCGGTTGCCCACATCGTTTCCCATCTACGACGCCGAACTCGACGAGCACCTCGACCCGGACCTGTTCCAGCAGGGTTTTCTCGATGCCGCTGCCGATCTCGATGCCCTCCCGGCGCCCTGGGCGCGACAACTCGCGTCGTCCACGCTCGCCTGCCCGCCCCATCCCGATGACGAGGAGCCGAGCTACACCCGCGGCTATCGCGCCGCCCTGTACGGGCACCTGCGGCACGCCGGAAAGTGAGTGCTGCAAAGGATTCGGCGGTTCACACTGCCCGGAAGGCCGGACTTGCCGCAATCGAACCGGTGCCCGGCAACGGATCTCGCCGCGGTGACGTATCGGTCGTTGGTGAATCGTGATCAGGTGGTGACGTCAACGCCTTCGCGATCTCGCGGTCGGTGCGACCATGGACCGAGGCGGGGTTGGGGTTCGCCGACGCGAACCCAGGCGCAGTACCCACGGGGCGGCGCCGCATTTCGGGGCGGTTCAAGCCGGCGGGCCGCACATTCGGACACTTCTAGGTGGTCGCGCCGTGAACCAATCGACGAACATCGACGGGCGAGTGCTGGGTGAGAACGAGCTCAGCGAACGCGAACTCGAAGCACTGCGAACGGAATTGGACGGGATCGACGATCGATTGCTCGAAGACGTGCGCGCCCGGCTCGAGGTGTGTACCCGCATCGCGCAACTCAAACGGCGATACGCCATTGCCGTGATGCAACCGCACCGCGTCGGAGCTGTGCACGAGCACGCCCACCGGTTCGCCGTCGATCATGACCTGTCCCCGGATTTTCTGCACGCCCTCTACGACCTGATGATCTCGGAGACCTGCCGCGTCGAGGACCTCATCGTGGCGGCCGAGCAACCACGGCCGAACCGCGGTTCGGCGCGACAGGCGAACCCGGATCGGGCCCCCGTCCAGCGCACGTCCGCCGACTCGAGCGCGGAGTGAGGTGGCCGCGGTGCGCACACTGCTGATCGACAACTACGATTCGTTCACCTACAACCTGTACGCGCTGTTGACCGAGGTCAACGGCCAGGAGCCGGTCGTCGTCGCCAACGACGTGCCGTGGGCGTCGGTCGACCTCACGGCTGTCGACAACGTGGTGGTCTCCCCCGGCCCGGGTCGACCGGACTACGTCCGCGACTTCGGGATCAGCGCAACGGCTCTGACCGACAGCGGGCTGCCCGTACTCGGTGTGTGCCTGGGACACCAGGGCCTGTGCCATGTGTTCGGCAGTCCCGTGGTGCGGGCCCCGGAGCCACGACACGGGCGGGTCAGCGCGGTGCACCACGACGGCCGGGGCCTCTTCGCGGGGCTGCCGTCCCCGTTCCGGGCGGTGAGATATCACTCGCTCGCGGTGATGGAGGTCCCCGACGTGTTGGAGGAGCAGGCGTGGTCGGACGACGGCGTCCTGATGGCGGTGCACCACCGGGATCTGCCGATGTGGGGGGTGCAATTCCATCCGGAGTCGATCTGCAGCGAGTACGGCCGAGAACTGCTGGCGAACTTTGCCGCAGCGACACCGCTGCGTACGAACCGGCGGGCGTCGGGCGTGGCGGCGGTAACGTCACCGACGACGAGATCTGTTCCCGCAGAGCATATGCCGTCGACGAAGCACGAACACCGCTATCGGGTGCGATCGGTGCGCGTCGACCGGACCGTGGATGCGCAAGCGCTGTATGAGCGATTGTTCGCCGACGGACCCAACAGCTACTGGCTCGACGGATCGGCGGCCGACGACGAGGACGGCAGATTCTCCGTCATGGGCGACTGTTCGGGACCGCACGCCGAGTATGTGACCTACCGTGTGCCGGAAATGACAGTGCGAGTGCAACATTCGAACGGAACGGTCGAGGTGGTCCGCAGCACCTTCTTCGACTATCTCGGCGCGCAGGTGCGGGAGCGCTCGGTGGCGCCGCGGTCGGATCTGCCGTCCGGGTTCTGTCTCGGTTATGTCGGCTACCTCGGTTACGAACTCAAGGCGGACACCGGTGGACAGTTGGCTCATGCGTCCGAGCAGGCCGATGCCGCGCTGGTGTTCGCGGACCGGGCGGTGGTGATCGACCACGAGGGCGGGTGCGTGTACGTACTGGCACTCGAACCGGTCGAGAATTTCGGCACACCGGATCCCGACACAACTCGATGGTTGCGCGAGACGGCGTCGACCATCCGGGAGTTGCCGCCCCCACTCCCCCGATCGACGACTCCCCCGCTGGTCCCGGTTCCACATGAGGTGCCGATCGTGTTCCGGCACAACCACGAGACGTACCTGAGGCTCGTCGAGGACTGCCTGGCGGAGATCCGGTCCGGGGAGTCCTACGAGGTGTGCCTGACGAACTCGGCCACCGTGCACCGCACCCTCGACCCCGTGTCCGGGTATTCGTGCCTCCGCGAGATCAGCCCGATGCCCTACAGTGCGTTGCTGCAGTTCTCGGGGCTGTCGGTGCTCAGCGCGTCTCCGGAACGCTTCCTGAAGGTCGCCGCGGACCGCACGGTGGAGTCGAAACCGATCAAGGGCACCCGGCCTCGGTCGGCGAATCCGCTGGAGGACCAGGAATTCCGATGCGCGCTGCGAGCGAGCGAGAAGGACCGGTCGGAGAACCTGATGATCGTCGACCTCGTCCGCAACGACCTCTCGCGCGTCTGTGAGCCGGGCTCGGTGCACGTGCCGTCCCTGTTCGACATCGAGACCTACGCACCGGTGCATCAGATGGTGTCGACGGTGCGTGGGACGCTACGCGAGGGGCTGTCGGCGGTCGACTGTGTGCGGGCGGCGTTTCCGGGCGGTTCGATGACCGGGGCGCCGAAGATCCGCACGATGGAGATCATCGACAAGCTCGAGGCCGGTCCGCGGGGGGTGTACTCGGGCGCGATCGGCTACTTCTCGCTGACGGGAACCGCCGATCTGTCGATCGTGATCCGCACGATGGTCGCCACCGATTCCGAGGTGACGTTCGGGGTCGGCGGTGCGATCGTCGCGCTGTCGGATCCGGACGAGGAGTTCGAGGAGACGATGGTCAAGGCGCTCACCATGCGACGCTGCCTGTCCGTTGCCGACGAAAGCGGGCCATGACCGGATCGACCGCCCCCGAGTCGCGGTCGGTGGTCGTGGCCGGCGGTGCGGGAGCGGTGGGGTCGATGTTCGCGGATCGGTGGCGCGCGGACGGCGCCGACGTGTACATCCTGGACGCCGCGTTCGGGGACGACATCGGGTCTCCCGGCCCGGAGGCGGAGGCGCGGATGCGCGAGGCCGACGTCGTGGTCCTCGCGGTACCGGAGGACGTGGCGCTGGCCTCGGTGGGGACGGTCCGGCCCTTGCTGCGTTCGACGGCGCTGCTGGTGGAGACGCTGTCGGTGAAGTCGCGGTTCTCGGCGGCTGTCGCGCGTCTCGACGGGGTCGACGTCGACGCGGGCGGGCCGATCGTCGGGGTGAATCCGATGTTCGCGCCGTCCCTCGGACTACCCAGCCGTGCGGTCGCGGTCGTCGTCCATCGGGGCGGGCCGGGCGCGGACCTTCTGCTCGACGACCTGGCACGGTGGGGCGCCAGGAGGGAGGTCACCACCGCGGACCGGCACGACCGCCTGTGTGCGGCGGTGCAGGCCCTCACCCACGCGACCATCCTGTCGTTCGGGTGCGCGCTGGCCGACCTCGGCGTCGACGCCGACGAGACCGCGACGCTGGCAACCCCTCCGTTCACGACGATGTCGGCGATGCTGGCTCGGATCACCGGTGGGACACCAGAGGTGTACCGGGACGTGCAGAAATCGAACCCGTGCGCGCCTGCGGCGCGAGATGCGCTGGCGCGGGCCGTGTCCCGGGTGTCGGCCGCCTGCGACGATGACGATGACACCGCCGGCGCCGAGTTCACGGCGCTGGTCGCCCGGGCCGGTGCATCGCTGGGCGACCGCGGGGACGGATACGCGGAGATGTGTGCCCGACTGTTCGACGGACTGGCATCGTGACCGGCGGGCTGCCCGACCACGACGCCTCCGATCCGGTGGAGACGGCGGTGATCCGCGGGCTGGTCCGCAGCTGGCCGCGCCGTGCGACGGTACGGCGCACCGAACCCGAACTCGACGGTCCCACGATGGACGACGTCTTCGACGACGCCCGTTCCGACTATCCCGATTCCATGCTCCCGTTCGACGGGCATCCGGGCTGGGATCGGCTCGACGAGGACATCCGGTCCAGGGTCCGCGCGTGGGCCTGGATCGCCTACAACAAGAACGTCGTCGACATCGAGCAAGACGTGGTGACACCCGGTTTCGGACTGCTGTTCCGGGATGCGTTCGGCACGGGGTTCTCGGATGCGGGCCGGGCGGCGGTGGTGCAGTCGATGGTCGACGAGGAGTACCACACGCTGATGCACCTGAACGCGTCCGCGCTGACCCGCCGGCGGCGCGGCTGGGCGCTGCCGGACGCGGCGCTGCCCGAGTCGTTGACGGTGCGCCGGCACCGAGAGGCGCTCGCGCGGGCGGAGTCGGCGCGAGCCGCGGCTCTGACGACCCTGGCGTACGCGACGGTCGCCGAGACCTCCATCGGCGACTACCTGGCCCTCATCGCCGACGACCGGACCATTCAGCCGGTACACCAGGCCACCGTCGCCCTGCATCGCCGAGACGAGCGCGCGCACGGCTCGGTCGCCGGTGAGATGATCGGTCTGGTCCACGACCGGCTGGACCCAGACGATCGGATCATCCTGGCGCGCGCCCTGCGTGACGGTGTCGACGCGTTCACTTCCACCGATGGGGCCCTGTGGTCGGCGATCGTCGACGCCGAGCGAATCCCGGACGGCGACACGATTCTCCGCGATGTCGCCGAGGACCCCGATCGCCGTCGAGTCCTGCAGGACTGCAGCGCAGTCGACCGTCTCCTCGCCCGGTTCGGCCGGATCGGCTGAGTGCGCACCGCTACCGTGGGATCGTGAACGTCCACAACCGCGCCCGACTGGCGACGACGGCAGACGCAGCGACGATCGCCGATCTGCTGGATGAGTTCAATCGCGAGTTCGACGAGCCGTCGCCCGGGCCGGTGGCGCTGGCACGCCGTCTACACGAGTTGCTCTCCGGTGCTTCTACTTTCGCCGTCGTCGCCGGCGCTCCGATCGTGTCGCTGGGACTGGTCACCATCCGCACCAACGTCTGGGTCGAGGGCGGCATCGCGCTGCTCGACGAGATGTACACGACACCCGCCGAACGGAGCCGCGGACTCGGCAGTGCCGTTCTCACCGCTGCCGTCGCCGAGGCGACACGGCGGGGCGCCGGTGAGTTCGAGATCGAGGTCGACGAACCCGATGTCGACGCACACCGCTTCTACGCCAGGCACGGATTCCCTGTGCGCGACCCCGCCACCGGCGACCGAGCTTTCGTACTGCGCAAAGAGCTGTCCACCCCGTAAGTCCGATGAGATGCCGCTCGTGCCAGTAAGGTACGGGCGTGGTTCAGCTGACAGTGGGAAGCCATCGCGACAACGCGACGACCGACGTCCTCCTCGCCGCGGAGAAGTTCAACCGCCACACCTTCTGGTGCGGCCAGAGCGGATCCGGAAAGACCTACGCGCTCGGGGTGGTGCTCGAGCAGCTGTTGCTGCGCACCCGACTCCCCTTGCTCATCCTCGACCCGAACGCCGATTTCACGCGGTTGCCGGAGACACGAGGAACCACCGACCCCGCAACGGCCGACGCGATCGCGGCCGCCGACATCCGGGTGCTCCATTCCACCCGGCGCGACGGACCGCAGTTGCGGACACGTTTTCTCGCCCTGCCGCTCGCCGCGAAGGCCGCGGTCCTGCAGCTGGATCCGATCGCCGACGCCGACGAGTACAACGTCCTGCTACACGCCGACGCCACGCTCACCGAGACGTCGGACCAGACCACCTACCTCGAGGCCCTCCGCCGTTCCGACGACCCCGGACACCAACGGCTGGCCAAGCGGATCGAGAATCTCCAGGTTCTCGACTGGGCACTGTGGGCGCGGGGTGGCGTCGCAGCCACCGACATCGTCGACGAGCGACCGCAGGCGACCGTGCTCGACCTGGGCGGCTTCGCCCACCCGGCGGAACCGAAGGTGGCCGCTCTCAGTGTGCTCGAGCACCTGTGGGAACGCCGCGACGAACGACGGCCCGTCCTCATCGTGGTCGACGAAGCCCACAACATCTGTCCGCCGCTGGCCACGAGCGCGGTGGAACAGGCACTGATCGATCGCGTCGTGCAGATCGCCGCCGAGGGACGAAAATTCGGCCTCTGGCTGCTGCTGTCGACGCAACGGCCCACCAAGATCCATCCAAATGTCCTGTCCCAGTGCGACAACCTGTGCCTGATGCGGATGAACGCCCCGCGGGATCTCGCCGAACTCGCCGACACCTTCGGCTTCGTCCCCGAGCACCTGCTGGCGGAGTCCCCCGGATTCCGCCAGGGTGAGGCGCTCTTCGCGGGCGGGTTCATCACCGCCCCCACCTACACCCAGATGGGTGCCCGGATCACCGAAGAGGGCGGTGCCGACGTCGCGGTGCCGCTGGGTGTCTAGCGCCGACGACAATCCGGCGTGGCGGCAGGTCGACCGCTGCTAGTGTGTTCACCGTCCGTGCGACAGACCGAGGAGGCGATACCCATGAACGATTCGACGTGGGCGCTCCCCTGCGGAGTCACGGTCGGGCGATAGGTCGTCCGGGGAGCGCCGTATGAGCGCACTCCCCGAAAGGAACGACCATGCACTTCACCTCTGAGACCCACCTCGTCGGCGGCGTCGTCGAACGGAACTTCGTCCTCGGCGACATCCCGGGCATCCTGTGGTCGCCCGCCACGACCTCGTCACCCGTTCCGCTGATCCTGCTCGGCCACCCCGGCGGCCTTCAGCAGATGTATCCACGGCTGGTCGCCCGGGCGCGACGGGCAGTGACCGACGGCTTCGCCGCGGCGACGATCGAGACTCCCGGCGGCGGTGACCGACCGACGTCGATCGCCGCCGAACACGCCCGTGCCGACCTCCGTCGCACGCTGCAGGCCGGCCATGAGGTCAGCGCCGACATCGTCGACCGGCTCGTCCTGCCCCTGGTCGAGCAGTCGGTCCCGGAATGGCAGACGGCGATGGACCAACTCCTCGCACTGCCCGACATCGATGGGCCGGTGGGCTATTCCGGGGGCGTCATCTCCGTCGGCGTCCGGCTCGCCGTGACCGAACCCCGGATCGCGGCCGCCGTGCTGTTCGCGGGGAGCTTCATCCCGCGAGCGATTCTCGACGAGGCCCGACGCGTCACGATCCCCCTGCACGTGCTGCTGCAATGGGACGACGAACACAATGACCGGCAGGCCGCGCTGGACCTCTTCGACGCCTTCGGTTCGACGGAGAAAAGCCTCCACGCGAACATGGGTGGACACACCGGCGTCCCGACGTACGCGGGTGACGCCGCCGCCGGATTCTTCGTCCGACATCTGAGCTGATCGGGCGCCGAGCGTCAGCCCCGTGGGCCTGTTCCGTCCCGGTCGGCGCTCGGCCCCAGCGGCCGTCGGTCGAGCGTGCCTGCGGCCGAACCGATCTCCCAGTCCACCGGCCCACTCGGGACAAGCGCGTCGAGCCACGTCGCGACGACATCGACGATCGTTTCCTTTAGGTCATCTTGCGACCATCCCCGCGGTCGCGGCGGCACCGCCGGTTCCCAGCCGAGTTCCCCCCATTCGACGCCGAAGAGCCGTCGCTCGTCGTCGAATCGCCGGTCCAGTTCGAACGCGTCCGCACCCTCGAATCGTGCCCAGACATCGAACGGACCTTCGCCGTCCTGGTCGACGAACACATCGATCATCACACCGTCGACCGTCGGGCCGCCGGCGACGTCGGACGCCGCGGCGCCGAAGCGTTCCAACATTGCTGCGACATCTACGGATCGCGTCGCAAGGATGTGTGCAAGGCTGCGTCGGTACTCGGCTGCGTCCACACCACGAGCGTATGTGGGTCGCCACCGGCGCACCGCGTCGCACAGTGCGACCTGCCGGCGCGTACGCCGACCCGGAAACGGGAGAACCGTCGGACGCCGCGAAAGAAAAAACCCTGATGAGCGACGCTCATCAGGGTTTTCTGTCGGGCTGACAGGATTTGAACCTGCGACCACTTGACCCCCAGTCAAGTGCGCTACCAAACTGCGCCACAGCCCGTTGCTCCCGCCGAAGCGGAGCGATGTAAAGCCTAGCCGACGAGCACGGTCCCGAACCAATCGGCTGGTCAGGGGCCGATTCGACGCTTGCCGTCAGGTGTCGCGAAACGGTGCGATCGGCGCAACGATCCGCGACATCTCTTTGCGGCCTAGACCGCCGAACGCCTCTTGAACCAGATCCAGCCCGCGGTCACCAGGACCGCGCCGACAAGGGAGCCGATGATGCCGCTGGGACGGAGTTCGAGTCCGTCGCCGGAGAGCAGGCTGATGAGCAGCCCGCCGAGGAACGAACCCACGAGTCCGGCCACCAGGGCGAGACCCCAGTCGACGGTTCGCAGGTTCTTGCCGCCGAGGAGGATCTGCGCGAGGGCGCCGATGACCATGCCGAAAACGATGATTGCCAAGATGAGCACGAGACACCCTAGCCCACAACGCGTGTCATACACCACAGATCCACCAGAGCTGGACACGTCCACCACCTGAGCGGTGGAGGAACTGCCAGCCGTGGTGGACCTGACGGCGCCGCGGGTCAGCGCTTGCGGCGTTGCTCCCGCTTGTCGCGGACGCGGACGTTGATCCGAACCGGTGAGCCGTCGAAGTTGAACTCCTCACGCAGCCGCCGCTCGAGGAAGCGGCGATAACCCGCCTCGAGGAAGCCGGTGGTGAACAGCACGAAGGTCGGCGGCCGGACCGAGGCCTGGGTCGCGAACATCACGCGCGGCTGCCGGCCACCGCGCAGCGGCGGCGGGTTGGCGGCGATGACGTCCTTGAGCCAGTTGTTCAGCGGGCCGGTCGAGATGCGCTTGTCCCACGACTCGAGCGCCGATTCCAGCGCGGGCACCAGCTTCTGGACGGCCCGGCCGGTCGACGCCGAGATGTTCACCCGCCGCGCCCAGGGCACACGAGCGAGCTCGCGGTCGATCTCCTTGTCCAGCTGATACCGACGATCCTCGTCGACCAGATCCCACTTGTTGAACGCGATCACGAGCGCGCGGCCGCTCTCGATGATGAGCGACAGCACCCGCAGGTCCTGTTCGGTGATCGGTTCCGACGCATCGATCAGCAGCACCGCCACCTCGGCCGCGTCGAGCGCCGACCGCGTCCGCAGCGACGCGTAGTACTCGTGACCGCTCGCGGTCCGCACCTTGCGTCGCAGACCGGCGGTGTCGACGAAATTCCAGGTCTTGCCGCCGAGTTCGACGAGTTCGTCGACCGGGTCGACGGTCGTGCCGGCCACGTTGTCGACCACCGAACGCTCGCTACCGGTCAGCTTGTTCAGCAGCGAACTCTTGCCGACGTTCGGTTTGCCGACGAGCGCGACCCGACGAGGACCGCCGAGAGTCGGTGCCTCCCGGGGGGTCTCGGGCAGCTTGTCCAGGATGATGTCGAGCAGGTCGCCGGCGCCGCGGCCGTGCGCGGCCGACACCGGGTACGGCTCGCCGAGCCCCAACGACCACAGCGAGGCGGTGTCGGACTCGAGACGTTCGCTGTCGACCTTGTTGGCACACAGGATGACCGGGGTCTTCGAGCGCCGCAGCACCCGTGCGACCGCTTCGTCGGTCGCGGTCGCGCCGACCGTGGCGTCGACCACGACGACGATGGCGTCGGCAGTGCGCATGGCCAGTTCGGCCTGGGCGGCGACGGCCTGTTGCAGGCCCTTGGCGTCCGGCTCCCATCCGCCGGTGTCGACGACGGTGAACCGCCGGCCCGACCACGACGCCGCATACGACACGCGGTCACGGGTCACGCCGGGGATGTCCTCGACCACGGCTTCCCGACGGCCCAGGATGCGGTTGACGAGCGTCGACTTGCCCACGTTGGGCCGCCCGACGATCGCCACCACCGGCATGTGCTCGACGCCGGACGCGTCGTCGGCGCCCCCGACATCGGTCAGCTGCCAGTCGGTTTCGTCCGACCACGTGCCGTCGCCGGGCAGCGCCGTGAGATCGTCCGAGTAGTTGTCGCTCACCGTTCCACAGCTCCGATCCGGGTCTCCACGAGGCCGCTCAGTTCGTCGAGCACCTCGTCGAGGGTTTTGTCACTGGTGTCGACGAGCGTCGCGTCGTCGGCCGCACGCAGCGGCGACACCTTGCGCGTCGAGTCGAGATGGTCGCGCCGGTTGACACTCGCCAGCACCGCCTCGTAGTCGCTGTCGCGTCCGCCGGCCAGGTTCTGCTTGTGCCGCCGCTCGGCGCGCGCCTCGGGCGTCGCGGTCAGGAAGATCTTGACGTCCGCCTCGGGGAACACCACCGTGCCGATGTCGCGGCCCTCGACGACGACGAACCGTCCTTGCGCGTTCTGCTGTTGCAGCGCAACCAGTTTCGTGCGCACCTCGGGTACCGCCGACACCGCGGACACGGCGCTCGTGACGTGCTCGGTCCGGATGGGACCGGAGACGTCGCGACCGTCGAGAAACACCTTGGCACCGTCTCCGTCCGGCACCAGCGCGATGTCGACGCCAGCCGCCACGCGGGCGATCCCGGCTGGATCGTCCAGCGCCACACCGGCATCGAGAACAGCGAGAGTCACCGCCCGGTACATCGCACCGGTGTCGAGGTAGCTGGCCCCGACCTTGGCCGCGAGCAGTTTCGAGACCGACGACTTACCGGTACCCGCCGGACCGTCGATGGCAACGACATGCGTGGTTCCGCCGGCAGACGAGGACACCCCGTCGGTCACAGGCCGACCGCCTTGTACAGGCCACCGACCTCGTCGCTGCCCAGGACGCGCAGGCTGCCCGGACGCTGTTCGCCCAGCGCCACCGAACCGACATGAGTGCGAACCAGTTTGACGACCGGGTAACCGACCTCGTCCATCATGCGACGCACCACGCGATTGCGGCCCTCGTGCAGAGTGATCCGCACCAGCGACTGCCCCTCGTGGACCTCGATCACGGTGAACTTGTCGACCGTCACCGGGCCGTCGTCGAGGTCGACGCCCTCGCGCATGCGTCGCGCAATCCCGCGCGGGACCTCGCCCTTGAGTGTTGCGAGGTAGGTCTTGGGCACCTCGAAAGACGGGTGCATCAACCGGTGCGCGAGTTCGCCGTCGTTGGTCAGCAGCAGCAGACCCTCGGTGTCGGCGTCGAGGCGACCGACGTGGAACAGTCGCTGGCCCGCCATGACCCGCTCGGCGACCACGTCACCCACGCAGGGACGGCCCTGGTCGTCCGACATCGTCGACTGCCAGCCCTTGGGTTTGTTGAACGCCAGGTACTGACGGGTCTCGTCCATGATCACGCGGGCGCCGTCGACGCGGATGACGGCGGTGTCGGGGTCGATCCGCAGACCCTGCTCGGTGACGATCTCACCGTCGACCTCGACACGACCGGCCGCGATCATCTCCTCGGCTCCGCGACGCGATGCCACGCCTGCCTGGGCGAGCACCTTCTGCAGGCGCACACCGTCCTCGACGTAGGCGGCGCCGTCGCCGGAACCGTGTTCGGGTGACGGCGTCTGGTGGCGCGCCGGGCGTGCGTTGTTCAGCCGGATCTTGCCCACTTCGGCGTTCGGCTTCGACGACCCCTTGCGGTGGGTCTTCTTGGTTCGCGGCTGTTGTGCGGGCGCGCCCTTGCGGCGGTTTCCCGGTGAGCCATCTCGGCCAGCGGATGCCATGTTCTCTCAGTCCTGTGAGTCGGTGGTGGTGCCACCGTCGATGATCAGTTCCTTCGAGTCTGACGGTTGAGAGGACAGTTTGGCGAATCGGGGATCCGCCAGCAGTTCCTCGTCGAGGTCGTCGATCAGGTCCACGTCGGGTAGGAGCGGCGCCAGATCAGGTAGCTCCGACAGGGACGCGAGGCCGAGGCGCTCGAGGAACAGCTCGGTGGTGGCATACGTCGTGGCGTTCGTGGTCGGTTCGTTGCCGACCTCGTTGATCAGCCCGCGTGCGACGAGCGTGCGGATCACGCCGTCGACGTTGACGCCGCGGATGGCGCTGACCCGGGCCCGGGTGACCGGCTGCCGGTACGCGATGACCGCCAGTGTCTCGAGGGCCGCTCGGGTGAGCTTCGACCGCGCCCCGTCGAGCAGCAGCCGCTCGACGTACGGGGCGTATTCCGCTCGTGTGTAGTAGCGCCAGCCGTCGCCGGCGAACCGCAGATCGAAGCCGCTGCCCGACGCGGTGAGCTCGGACGACATCGCGTTGAGCGTCTCCCGGACCCGCGTGCGGTCCTGGTCCACTGCGTTCGCGAGTTCGTCGGTGGTCACCGGGGTGTCGACGACGAGGAGCACCGCTTCCAGGGCTGAGCGCAGACGATCGTCGTCGAGATACTCCCCGTCTCCATGGAGCGCGGTCTGCTCGGGTTCGGCCGGTCCCGGATCCTCCCCCGCGGCCGCACTGGTCGCGTCGGACGTCTCGACGTCGGGAACGTGGTCTGTCATCCGTAGTCCTCTGCCTTGTCGATGCGCAGGTCGTCGGCGCCGCGTTCGCTGGTCCACATCACCGCCAGGTCCTCGAGCGCCACGGGTTGTTCGAAGGCGACGGCCCGCTCCCGGAACAGCTCGAGCAGTCCGAGGAAGCTGCCGACGATCTCCAGCCCGCTCGCACAGTCCGCGGTCAGATCACGGAAGCTCAACCATGTGCCCGGCGCGGCACTGAGCAGGGACGCCATCCGACGCGCCTGGCCCGGAACGGACACCTTCTGCACGTCGTGCAGGTGGTCGAGGCCGACGGTGGGCACCGGGCGCGGCGTCAGCCCCGTCGCGGCGACCTGGGCGAAGCCGTCGGCGTCGACGCCGAGGGTCACCTCCGGCAGCAGATCCTCGAACCGCTTCTCCAGCGACACCGCCCGCGGGTAGCGCTGGAGCGCGGCCGCCTCGAGCTCGCCGAACAGAGCGGCCACCTGCTTGTACGCGCGGTACTGCAGCAACCGGGCGAACAACAGGTCCCGGGCCTCGAGTAGTGCGAGATCCTCGGGATCGTCCACCTCACCGGACGGCAGGAGGCGAGCCGCTTTGAGATCCAGCAGCGTCGCGGCGACTACGAGGAACTCGGTCGTCGCGTCGAGGCCCATCTCCGGCCCGAGTTCGCGCGTGTAGGCGATGAAGTCGTCGGTGACCACATGCAGCGCCACCTCGGTCACATCGAGGCGGTGTTGGGAGATCAGGTTCAGCAACAAGTCGAACGGGCCCTCGAAGTTGCGCAGCTTCACCCGGAAGCCGGACTCCTGGGCGCCTTCCGGCGCCGCCCCTTCTGCGATTGTGGCGGGTTCGGAGGCCGCGGCGTCGGGCGCCACCTGGTCCGTGCCGAGCGTCATGTGCCTTTGACGTTGCGGGCGATGACCTCGCGCGCGAGCGCCCGGTATGCCTTCGCGCCGGCCGACCGCGGCGCCCAGGAGGTGATCGGTTCTCCGGCGACGCTGGTCTCCGGGAACCGGACGGTACGGGCGATGACGGTGTCGTAGACGGCGTCACCGAACACCTCGACCACACGCGCCATCACCTCGCGCGAGTGCAGCGTGCGGGCGTCGAACATGGTCACCAGGATGCCGCCGAGATCGAGACGCGGGTTGAGCCGGTCACGCACCTTGTTGATCGTGTCGGTGAGCAGCGCCAGTCCGCGGAGGCTGAAGTACTCACACTCCATCGGGATGAGCACGGTGTCGGCGCAGGCCAGCGCGTTGACGGTGAGCAGACCCAGCGACGGCTGGCAGTCGATGAGGACGACGTCGTAGCGGTCGAGCACGGGATGCAGTGCCCGGCCCAGCGATTGCTCGCGACCGACCTCGGTGACCAGTTGGATCTCCGCGGCGGAGAGGTCGATGTTGCTGGGCAGCAGGTCGAGACCGTCGACGCGGGTCCGCATCAGGACCTCGTCGGTCGCCACCTGCGGCGGCACGAGCAGGTTGTAGACGGTCTGATCCAGTTCGTGGTGCGGCACACCGAGTCCCGCGGACAGCGCACCCTGCGGATCGAGGTCGACGAGCAGCACCCGGCGACCGTATTCGGCAAGCGCCGCACCGAGATTGATGGTCGACGTCGTCTTGCCCACGCCGCCCTTCTGGTTACAGACCGCGATCACCGTGGCGGGTCCGTGGCGGTCGAGCGATGCCGGTTCGGGAACGTCGCGATACGGCCGCCCGGTGGGCCCGATCTCGTCGACGTCGTGTCCTGCTTCTTCGGTGTCGTTGCCGGGCGACACCTGGATGCTGTACTGATCTCCCGGACGGGCGCCAGACCGCGGTGCGCTCGGAGTGGTCACGTGTCCGCCGCTCCCTTCGCTGTTCGATGCCGCTGCTGTTCGATCACGCTGCTGGTCGGTGCCGCTGTCGCCGCTTGTTCGGTCGGGCAGCCGGTCCGCCCGTCGGCGTCCGAGCCTCGTATCAGCCTAGGACATCTGCCCGATCATTCCGGCGTCGGCGCGCCCGACGCGACCGCAGCGGTCAGCGCGCCCGCGGATGGGCGACGGCATAGACCTCGCGCATCGTGTTCACCGTCACGAGTGTGTACACCTGCGTGGTGGTGACCGAGGCATGGCCCAGGAGTTCTTGGACGACGCGGACGTCGGCGCCGCCGTCGAGGAGATGCGTCGCGAAGCTGTGCCGCAGGGTGTGCGGCGAGACCGCCTTGTCCAGTCCGGCACGTTCGGCCGCGGTGACGAGCACCTGCCAGGCGCTCTGCCGCGACAGCCGGCCACCGCGAGCGTTGAGGAACAGCGCGGGCGTCGCCCGCGACACCAGCGCGGGCCGTCCGCGGACGAGATACGCCTCGAGAGCGTCGACGGCCGGTCCGCCGATCGGCACGAGACGCTCCTTCCCGCCCTTGCCCCGCAGGCGAACCGCCCGCATGTCGTCGAGATCCAGGTCGTCGATGTCCAGCGAGGTGGCCTCGGAGATCCGCGCCCCGCAGCTGTAGAGGAACTCCAGCAGGGCACGGTCCCGCAGGCCGCGCGGATGGTCGTCGGCGCCCGCGGCGTCGAGGATCGCGAGCACCTCGTCCACCGGCAACGACTTCGGCAGGCGGCGGGCGGCGCGGGGCGGCCGGACATCGTGCGCGACGTCGGTCGTCACGATCCCCTCGTCCACCGCGAACTTGTGAAACCGCCTGGTCGCGACCAGGGTTCGCGCGATCGAACTGTCCGCGAGGGGCGCGAATCCCGCGTCGGCGTCGCCGCGCCGCAGCTCCACGAGGAACTCGCGGATGTCCTCCTCGGCCACCGTGTCGAGGGCCGAGATCCCTCGTCGGTCGAGGTATCGCCGGTATCGCTCGAGGTCGCGCCGGTACGACGACACCGTGTTGGCCGCCGCACCTCGCTCCACCGTCAGGTGATCGAGGTAGCGCGAGATGTCGGCGGCCAGGGTCACGACCGGCGGCCCCGATCGTCGGCACGACGGTTGCGTAAAGCGGTCGGTTCGTCCGGCCACGGGGCGCCGACACCTCGCAGACCGGTCGTCGATTCGCGCGCAGCCGCCGCGGCCAGGATGCCGGCGACGCTGGTCGCGTTGACGATCTCGCCCGCGAACACCTGCGCGACAGCGTCGTCGAGCAGTACCCACTCCACCGACATGTCGGCTTCCTCGTCCACGCGTTCGGCCGCGTCGAGATGGTGCAACCCCTCGGCGAGATACAGCCGCAGCGCCTCGTCGGTGAACCCGGGTGAGAGGGCGAGGTCGACGAGGACGTGCCACGAGTCGGCGGCGAGGTCGGCCTCTTCGGCCAACTCGCGCTGCGCGGCGGCCAAGGGCTCCTCGTCGGCCTGGTCGAGCAGCCCGGCGGGCAACTCGAGCAGTCGGCGTCCGAGCGGATGACGGTACTGCCGCACCATCGCCACGCGACCGGCGTCGTCACGTGCCAGGATCGCGACGGCCCCGAAATGCTCGACGACCTCACGCTCGGCGACGCGTCCGCCCGGCATCTCGACATCGTCGACCCGCAGGGTGATGATCGCGCCGTCGTACACCGTGCGGCTGTCCTTGACCTCGAAGTCGTGGCCCAAGGCGGGTCAGCCCCTGCCGACGGAGTCGTCGAGCGCTGCCTCGCCGAGCCCGGCCACCGGTTCGACCGTGACCGCGTTGACCGCGGCGACCGCGTCCGCGGGAGCGTCGTTCGACTCGTAGTCGTCACCGAGGTCGACCGGGAGGCGCTCGGCGGCCTTGTACTTCAACGCGGCCTCGATGAACGACCGGAACAGCGGATGCGGACGGGTCGGCCGACTCTTGAGCTCCGGATGCGCCTGGGTGGCAACGAGATACGGATGAACGGACTTGGGGTACTCGACGAATTCGACGAGATGCCCGTCGGGCGAGGTGCCCGAGAAGACGAGTCCGGAGTCGGCGATCTTGTCGCGGTAGGCGTTGTTGACCTCGAAGCGGTGGCGGTGACGCTCGGACACCTCACGCGTCCCGTACGCCTCGGCGACGACGGACCCGGCCTTCAGCACGGCGTCGTAGGCGCCGAGCCGCATGGTGCCACCGAGGTCGGCATCGCCGGCCACGGCGTCGGCCTGATCGGCCATCGTCGAGATCACCGGGTGCGGCGTCTCCGGATCGAACTCGGTCGAGCTCGCCTCGTCGAGCCCGACCGACCGGGCTGCCTCGATGACGACACACTGCAGGCCGAGACACAGACCCAGCAGCGGGATCCCGCGGCGGCGCGCATACGAGATGGCACCGACCTTGCCCTCGATGCCGCGGATGCCGAAGCCGCCGGGGATCAGGATCGCGTCGACGTCGCCGAGCGCGGCCTGCGCACCTGCCGGGGTGGCGCATTCGTCCGAGGGCACCCACTTGATCTCGGTGCGCGCCTTCCAGGCGAAGCCGCCCGCACGAATGGCCTCGGTCACCGACAGGTAAGCGTCGGGCAGGTCGACGTACTTGCCGACCAGCGCGACGCGGACGGTCTCCCGCGGCTCGTGCACGCGGCGCAACAGTTCGCCCCACACCGTCCAGTCGACGTCGCGGAACGGCAGACCGAGCTTGCGGACCACGTAGGCGTCGAGGTGCTCGCTGTGCAACACCTTCGGGATGTCGTAGATCGACGGGGCGTCGGGAGTGGAGATCACGCCGTCGAGTTCGACGTCGCACATGAGCGCGATCTTCTTCTTGAGCCCCTCGGGCACGTCCCGGTCGCAGCGCAGGATGAGCGCATCGGGCTGGATGCCGACGTTGCGCAGCGCGGCGACCGAGTGCTGGGTCGGTTTGGTCTTCAGCTCACCCGACGGAGCCAGGTACGGCACCAGCGAGACGTGCAGGAAGAAGACGTTGTCGCGGCCCACGTCGTGGCGCACCTGACGCGCGGCCTCGATGAACGGCAGCGACTCGATGTCACCCACGGTGCCGCCGATCTCGGTGATCACCACGTCGGGCACCTCGCCGTCGGCGTCCGGCTCGCCCATCGCCAGCACCCGCGACTTGAGTTCGTCGGTGATGTGCGGGATGACCTGAACGGTCTCGCCGAGGTACTCGCCGCGGCGTTCCTTGGCGATGACCGTCGAATAGACCTGTCCGGTGGTCACATTCGCCGACTGCGAGAGATTGCGGTCCAGGAAGCGTTCGTAGTGCCCGACGTCGAGGTCGGTCTCGGCGCCGTCCTCGGTGACGAACACCTCTCCGTGCTGGAAGGGGTTCATCGTGCCGGGATCGACATTCAGATAGGGGTCGAGCTTCTGCATCGTGACCCGGAGGCCCCGCGAGGTGAGAAGCTGCCCCAGGCTGGAGGCCGTCAGGCCCTTGCCCAGCGAAGAGGCGACACCACCGGTCACAAAGATGTGCTTGGTGTCATGAACATGGCGAAGTGGTCGCAAAAGAAGTGTCTCCCGTCGGCCGAATCGGGGCCGATGCCCTGATTACCTACGGGACTCCAGGGTAACACCACCGGCGCCCGACGCCGCACCGCCACACCGCAGGCGGGCGTGGCGGCACGTCCGCGAGCGCAGCGAACCCGTTCTCACGCGGCCGGCCGGCCGTCGACGCCGACCGTGATCGCGGTCGCCCCCGCTCCGGTGCCGTAGGAGCCGGTCGTACCGTCGACCTCGGCGGCCAGGGCGAGGATCGTCGTGATGAGGCCGGTCGGCTGATCGATGTTGTCGACCGTCGAGACCGCGTTGGCCAGCGACGGATCCGAGCGGACGATGGCGATCGGCGACCCACCCGAGGCCGACCCGGTACGCCCGACGAGTACACCGCCGACCCCGCGTGCCGACATCGCGGCAGCGAAGCGGCCGACGAGCGCGCCCTGCGCGCCCGAGTCCGGTCCGAACTCGTCGCCGGTGACCACGACGACCAGATCGGTCGGGGTGATGGCGTTGTCGGCGTAGTCGATGAATCCACCGTCGCGCAGCGTGCCGAGACCGGTCCGACGATCACCGGACGACGCCGGACGTGCCGTCTCGTTCGACAGCACGAGGGCCCCCAGGAGGTCACCGACCCGCCCGCCGGAGTCGGTCAGTTCGGCGCGGAGCATCGTGCCCGGCGGGATCGTCTGGTCGACGATCGTCCGCAGCTCCTCGGACTTGCCGTCGGTGAGCAGTGCGTCGGTCAGGGCCAGCTGTCCGCCGAAGCGTGCCCCGGCACCCGAGATCGACTCCTTGACCGCGTCGACGTCGGCTTCCGCCGCGTTTGGTGCGGTCACCACCAGAACGGACTGCCCCTTCAACTTGTCGGCGATCAGCCGCGGCGCGATGGCGAGGTCGAAGCTGTTGGAGGCATTGAGCTTTGCGTTGAGATCGTCGCGCTCGTTCTCCAGGTCGCCGATGCGGTCGCGGCTCGTGCCGGTCATCGAGTTGACACGGTCGCCGACGAAACCCGATCCCAGGAACAGTCCCAGGGCGAGCGCGAGAAAGACCGCGACCAGTGAGATCGCGTGCTGTCGTAGCGAGATCATCGGCTACCTGTTCCAGACCTCTCGTGCCCAGTCCAGCAGCGCGTTCCACTGCAGGACGATCCAGTCGGTGATGTCGGTGCCCGCATTCGACAACATCACGGCCGCGATCACGGCCACCAGGGCCGCGAGGACGACACACGCGATGGCCGCTCCCGACACCCGGCTGCGGTACAGCGTGGCGACCGCCTTGGCGTCGACCAGCTTCTGACCGACCTTCAGCCGCGTCAGGAACATCGAGGGATTGCTCTCCCGGCGCGAGCGGTCGAAGAAGTCGTCGAGTGACCCGGGATAGCCGACGGTGACGATCAGATCGGCGCCGTGGTAGTCGGTGAGCAGCAGCGCCAGGTCGCCGGCCGAACCGGCGGCCGGGAACGTGGTGGCACCGATGCCCAGGTCCTGGATGCGTTCGAGCCCGGTCGCATGGCCGTCGGTGTCAGCCGGAAGCACCAGCTGTGCACCGGATTTCAGCGTCGCAGTCTTCATGGTGTCGGGGTCGCCGACGACGATCGCGGGCTTGTACCCGGCCTTCATCAGGGTGTCCGCACCGGCCCCGACTCCCACCATGACGGGCTGATACTCCTTGATGAACGGCTTCAGGGAGCGCAGGTCGGCGGCGCGGTCGGCGCCTTCTCCGACGATGACGACATGGCGGCCCGCGACGTCGACGTCGATCTCGGGGACACCGACGCCGTCGATGAGCAACGGGGATTCGCTGCGGATGAACTCGATGGTGTTGCCCGAGAACGCCTCGAGATGGTCGACGAGACCGGCTTTGGCGCCGATCATGATGTCGGCGATCTCACGCTCGTCGAGTTCGGTGCCGAGAGCCAGTCGTCGTTCCCCGACGAACAGCCGGTCGTTGTGGACCCGCACCTTGGCGCCGTCCTTGACCCGCTTGAAGATGTCCGGTCCCACGTCGTCGAGCAGCACGATGCCGGATGCCACCAGGACCTCGGGCCCGAGGTTGGGATAGCGGCCGGTGATCGACCGCGAGGCGTTGACCACGGCCACGACGTTGGCCTCGACGAGGGCATCGGCGGTCACCCGGTCGAGGTCGACCTCGTCGAGGATGGCGATGTCGCCCGGCCCGACGCGGTTGAGCAGCCGTTTCGTGTTCTTGTCGATTCTGGCGATACCGGTCACGCCAGGCAGTTCTTCGGTGGTACGCGCGAGCAGTGCAGGCATCTTCATGACGGCCATGATCGGCCGAAGGCAGGTCTCAGCCGTGGAGGCGCGCCGTAACAGGAGCAACTTTTGTCACACACGCACCATGTGTTTCACCGTTCGTGACCGGTCAGTTGGCAGCGCGCTCCGTCTCCGCGATCGCCAGCAGTTCTTCGGCGTGGGCGCGTCCGGTGTCGGACTCCCCCAGGCCCGCGAGCATGCGGGCCAGCTCGGCAACACGCTCGTCCCGATCGAGCGTGCGCACGCTGCTGGTGACCAGCGCACCCTTCTTGCTCTTGCCGATGACGAGGTGATTGTCGGCGAACGCCGCCACCTGCGGGAGGTGGGTCACCACGATGACCTGGTGCGCCCGGGCGAGCCTCGACAGGCGCTTCCCGATCTCGACGGCCGCGCGGCCACCGACGCCGGCATCGACCTCGTCGAAGACCATGACCGACCCCGACGTGGGTGCGGCGAGGACGACTTCGAGCGCGAGCATCACCCGCGAGAGCTCGCCACCCGATGCCGACTTCGCGATGGGCAACGGGGTGGCGCCGGGATGGGCGACGAGCGCGAACTCGACCTTGTCGGTGCCATCGGCGCCGGCGTGCACAGCGGTGCCCGCGACGGTGACCGCCAGCCGGTCGTCGGGCGACGCCGGGTCCGGGTTGACCGCGACGGCCAGCGCCGAGTCCCCCATCGCCAGCCCCTTGAGCTCACGGGACACCTTGTCCGCCATCGACTTGGCGGCTTTCGCGCGCAGCGTGTGCAACTTCTCCGCCGCGGTCTGCACGGCATCCCGCGCGGACATCGCGGCGACCTCGAGCTCCTCGACCGAGGCACGCGGGTCCTCGAGTTCGGCCAGTCTGGCCTCTGCGGTTCGGCGCCAGTCGATCACGCCGTCGACGTCGGGTGCGTACTTACGGACCAGCGTCTTCAGCTCGGCCTGACGGGCGAGCAGTTTGTCGAGTTCCTCGGCGTCGGCGGGCAGGCTCGACGTGAAGGCGGTCAGTTCGGCACCGACGTCGGTGATGACGGTGAGCGCCTCGGCGACGCGCGGCACCAGGTCGCGCAAGGTGTCGTCCGCCGCGGTCTCGAGGAGCGTCCGGACCGTTCCGAGGCCCTCGATGACCGACGACCCCGATTCGCCCGCGACGAGGTGGTGGGCCTGATCTGCGGCACCCCGGATGGACTCCAGGTCGGAGAGCCGACGGATCGTCGCGGTCAGCTCCTCGTCCTCCCCGGGCGCCGGGTCGACGGCGGCGATCTCGTCGATGCCGAACCGCAGCCGGTCGGCCTCCTGCGCGAGCTCCCGCTGGTTGGCGCGCCGGGTGTCGAGCTCGTCGAGCAACTCCACCCAGGCCGACCGCGCCTTCCGGTACGACTCCAGTGCCGAGGCGGCCTTCGGTCCGGCGAAGGTGTCGAGCGCGGCACGCTGGTGCTCAGGTCGCAGGAGGCGCAACTGATCGTTCTGGCCGTGGATGGCCAGGACCGCGGTGGTGAGTTGACCCATCACGCCCACCGGCACCGATCGCCCGCCCAGATGGGCACGGGACCGCCCGTCGGCGCTGACCGACCGGACCGCGATGACGGTGTCGTCGTCGTCGAGCTCGGCCCCGGTGGAGTCCAAGATCTCGGCGACGACCGGGTCTCGCTGCGCGCCACCGTTGTTCGCGAGACGGAATCGGCCCTCGACGATCGCCTTGGCACTACCGGTCCGGACGCGGGACGCGTCGGCGCGTGCGCCCGACAGCAGGTGCAGGCTGGTGACGATCATCGTCTTACCCGCTCCGGTCTCGCCGGTGAGCACCGTGAAGCCGGGATGGAAGCGCGCCTGCGCCTCCTCGATGACGCCGAGTCCGGTGATCGAGATCTCTTCGAGCACGCCTACGCCTGCCTCCCCCGCCAACCCGTGACCGGGAGGGCGAACTTGGTGACCAGTCGGTCCGCGAAGGGATCGGAGTCGATCCGGATCCATCGCACCGACCGCTCACTGCGCACGACCTCGACCCGCGCACCGGCGGGGACGTCGAGCGCGCGCCGGCCGTCACACAGCGCCACCGCCGACCGTCCGTTCTTGTCGACCTCCACCGCTATCCGCGATCGTGGACTCGTGACCATCGGCCGTGCGAACAGCGCGTGTGCGTTGTTGGGGACCACCAGGATGGCCTCCAGATCGGGCCACATCACCGGGCCACCCGCCGAGAAGGCATAGGCCGTCGACCCGGTCGGTGTCGACACCAGCACGCCGTCGGCGCCGAAGGCCGAGACCGGCCGGCCGTCGACCTCGGTCACGAGTTCGAGCACACCGTTGTTGCTCGTGTTCAGGACCGCGACCTCGTTGAGGGCCCAGCTGCAGGCGGTCGGCGGATCCGGGTCGGCCGGATCGACGATGGCGATGTCGAGGGTCATCCGCGGTTCGATGCGGTAGTCCCGGGCGATCAGCTGGTTCATGACCTCGTCGACCCGATGCGCCTCCGCCTCCGCCAGGAAGCCGATGTGCCCGAGGTTGATACCGAGGACGGGGACCTCCGCGGGGTAGGCCAGCTCCGCCGCCCGCAGGAAGGTGCCGTCGCCGCCCAGCACGATGACCAGCTCACAGCCCTCGGCCGAGGCGGACTCGGCGGTTGTCACCTCGACGACAGCTCCGAGGGACCGCAGGTATTCGGGATCGACGGGGACGTTCGGGGGACGCGGCGACCCGCCCTCGTTGTTGCGATACAGCACGTCGTGATCGGGGGCGTCGCGGTCGAGAGTGTCATGGTCGACGACGCGGAGTGCGACACCGGCGGCCGCACAGCGTCGCGCGATCGCTTCGATGGTGTCGAGAACGTTCTCGCGTCCGGTGTGGGCGACCACCAAGAACTCGCGGGCACCGGTGTGGTCCGGCGCCGAATCGTCGGTCACTGGTGATTCCCTCCATCGAAGTGCGGTCTGGGAAAAGTGCGGTGTCGGAGTTCGGCCACGTCACCGAACCGAGCGATCAGCGCGGACCCGCGGCGACCGCTTGTTCGATCATGGCTCGGAGTTCGTCCGGGGATCCGGTGAGGCGATCCGCGTCGGCCGAGTCCGACCGGTCGACCCTATCGCTCTGTCCCGACTCCCCGCCTGTCCGGTGGTGCTCGTTGTGCAGCCAGAGGAAGAACTCGACGTTGCCCGACGGCCCGGGCAGCGGGCTCGCGACCACACCCCGGGTGCGGAGACCGTGTGCGGCGGCTTCGGTCGCGACCGCCAGTACCGCTTCGGCGCGCAGCGCCGGGTCGCGGACCACGCCGCCCGAACCGACCCGGTCCTTGCCGACCTCGAACTGCGGTTTGACCATCGGCAGCAGGTCGGCGTCCGGCGCGCAACACCGGGCCAGCGCAGGGAGCACCAGCCCGAGCGAGATGAACGACAGGTCGGCGACCACGACGTCGACCGGACCTCCGATGGACTCGGGCTCGAGATGTCGGACGTTGGTCCGGTCGTGGACCACGACGCGATCGTCGTTCTGCAACCGCCAGATGAGCTGTCCGTAACCGACATCCGCGGCGACCACCTCACGGGCGCCGCGCCGGAGCAGTACATCTGTGAATCCCCCGGTGGACGCGCCGGCGTCGAGGCATCGACGTCCCTCGACCACGAGTCCCTGCGGCTCGAAGGCGTCGAGTGCACCGAGCAGTTTGTGCGCACCCCGTGACGCCCAGTCGTCTCGTGGACCCTCGTCGACGACGATCGGAGTGTCGCGGGTGACGCCGGTGGCCGCCTTCGACGCGACGGTCCCGTTCACCCGGACCGAACCGGCATCGACGAGTTCACGCGCCTGCTCGCGTGAGCGCGCGAGACCGCGACGGACGAGTTCGGCATCGAGCCGTGCTCTGGTCGCCATGCTCAGGACCGTTCTTCCACCGACGACTGCGCCCCGCTCGGGGTCATCGTCGGTCGACGGCGTCGAGGGCCGCGGTGAGCGAGTCGTGGGCCTGCTCGAGGAGCCCGGCCTGACGTTCGAGTGCCGCAAGGGAGAACGTGTCGCCCACCGATTCTCGAACCTCGTCGACCTGCGCGAGTATCCCGGTGACCTCGGCCTCCACGTCGGGCAGCTCGCCCACGCCACCAGCCGCCCCGAACCCGTCGGTTACCGGATCGAACTGCCGACGCGGCATCGCACCCGGCGTGGGCCGGGACGGTCCTGGGTCAGCCGGGGAGGCGGTCGGGTGATTCATCGTGCACCACGCTAGCCGACGAGTGTGACACCGAGGGATTCGAGCTTGGCCCGTGCGGTTCCCTCCGCGACAACCCGCAACTCGTCCGGATCCGCCGACCCGGCATCGACCGCTTCCCAGACGGCCGCCGCGAGCGCGGGCACCAGACCCGCCTCCGCGCCCGAACCGGCGACCCGCACCGTCGAACCGTCCACCTCGACGTCCCACCCGGGTTGGTCGGACACGCGCACGGCATCGATGTCGACGAACAGGCCCGCGAGATCGTCCAGAACGTAGGTGGGCCGCTGCTCCGGCGGAGCCGCCAGCAGATCGTCGACGGTGCTCACGCCGGTCAGCACCAGAGCACTCTCGATACCGACGGCGTGTCCGCCCTCGATGTCGGTGTCGAGCCGATCCCCGACGACGAGCGGTGCACTCGCACGTGCGCGCGCGATCGCGTCGGCCATCAACGGCGCGGCCGGCTTGCCCGCCACCAGGGGCTCTTTACCCGTCGCGTTACGCAGCGCGGCGACCATGGAGCCGTTCCCCACCAGCAGTCCCCGCTCGGAGGGCAGGGTGGCGTCGACGTTCGTCGCGATCCACAGCGCACCGGCCCGGATCGCGAGCGCGGCCTCGGACAGCTGCGCCCACCCGGTGTCCGGTGAGTGCCCCTGGATCACCGCGGCGGGCCGGTCATCGGCACTTCGTGTCACCCCGACGCCGACCTCGCGCACCTCTTGCGCGAGCCCGTCGGTACCGATCACCAGGGCACGCGAACCCGGCTCCAGATGCTCGGACAGCAGCCGGGCACCCGACTGCGCACTCGTCACGACGAGGTCGTCGGTCGCCTCGAATCCGAGTTCGCGGAGATGGGCGGCCACCTCGGACGGACGACGACTCGCGTTGTTGGTCACGAAGAACCGCGGTATGGCCAGCCGAGCCAGCGCGTCGAGAGCATTGGGCAGCGCGTGGTGCCCGGCGAACACGGTGCCGTCCAGATCGAGGAGAAGTGCGTCGTGACGATCGACGAGGGGAACGGAATCGGCCGGACCGTCGGCGGTGGGCGCGGCCGGAGCCCGCGACTCCGACGAGTCCTCCAAAGCAGTCAGAGGGTTCGGCACGCCTTCGACGATCGTCGACTCGGAGACGACCACGTCGGTGGTCTCGCGGTCCACTTCCGGTTCGACGGCGGGGCCGGCTTCGTCCGCGTGCACGGCTGTGTCGACCGGAGTCGAGGTCTGCGACAGGTCTGCGGTACCCGGAACGGTCTCGATGTTCTCGGCCTCGTCGTTCTGGGTCTCGACATGCTCGATCTCGACGGCAGGTGCAACCGGCTCGGCGGACGAACCGCTCGCGGCAGCGTCGCCGGACGAGTCCTCGACCGGTGCCGGCGACTCCGACAGCGGTTGTTGCTCGACGTCGTGTTCGACGCCCGGCACCGGCGCCGGCGCCGCCTGTGCGTCGCCACCCGCTGACGCTCCGTTCACCGAAACGCTCTGTGCAGGCTGATCGTCGTTGGCCAGTTCGGTGAGGCGGTCCTCGGCGTCGGTGACATCGTCGACGTCGGCTGCCGCGGCATTCATGAACCAGGTGATCGCATCGTCCCGGCGACCGGCCGACTCGAGCGCGGAGGCATACGCGTAGAAGAGGCGAGCCGGACCCGTGCCGAGCTGCCCTGGCTTGAGATTCTCCGCCTGCAGGGTGACGACGGCCTTCTCCGGCTCGCCGAGGTCCATCCGGGCGCCCGCTTCGACGATCCGCATCTCCGTGGCGTCCTCACCCGTCAGTGACCGACCCTCGTCACCTCGGGCGATCTCGACGGCACGTTCGGGGCGCCCGAGCCCACGTTCGCTGTCCGCGATGAGCGGCAGCAGGGCGGAATTGCCGGTGATGCGTTTGGCGGCCCGGAGTTCCGTCGCGGCTTCCTGCCATTCGCCGGCGTTGTAGGCGGCGATGCCGACGGTCTCCCGAACCACGCCGACCCGGGACGCGCGAGCACGGGCTGCGCGTGCGTGCTCCAGCGCCTGGGCGGGATCCTCGAGCAGGATCCGCGACACCATCACGAGATGCCGCGCGACGATCTCGGCGTTGGCCTTGTCGAGTGTCAGCAGGTCACGCCGCACCTCGGGATCGAGATCCGAGGCTGCCACGTCGTCGGGTAGCGGCGGCCCGGGCTGACGGCTGCCACGGTCAGACGCCCGGTCACGCCCCGGACGATCAGGACGGCCGCCTCGGCCACCGTCTCGATGTCCACGCGTGTCCCGCTGTCCGCGGCCCTCGCGGCGCGGACGATCACGATCACTCATAGCTGCCAATCTATGCTCTCGAACCTTGCTGGATGCCACTCGGCGACGACGCCGGCATGGGCGGACGCATGAGAAAGGCCCCGTATCCGACGAAAGAAATTCATCGAATACGGGGCCTTTCTGAAGTTGTGTTCGGCGGTGTCCTACTCTCCCACACTGATTAAGGTGCAGTACCATCGGCGCTGGAGGGCTTAGCTTCCGGGTTCGGAATGGGGCCGGGCGTTTCCCCTCCGCTATAGCCGCCGTAACTTTGTGAAACAACCACACACGATTGCTTATTTATTCGTGTGTTGTTTCAGAAGTACATAGTGGATGCGAACACAACCAGAAACCAATGAATGATCTGGTGATGTTGTGGGTGTTGTTGGTAAGTCCTCGGCCGATTAGTACCAGTCACCTGAACACATTGCTGTGCGTACAGTTCTGGCCTATCAACCCCATGGTCTGTAGGGGGCCTTAACCCCGCAAAAGGGGGTGAGAAACCTCATCTTGGAACAGGCTTCCCGCTTAGATGCTTTCAGCGGTTATCCCTTCCGAACGTAGCTAACCAGCAGTGCCCCTGGCGGGACAACTGGCACACCAGAGGTTCGTCCGTCCCGGTCCTCTCGTACTAGGGACAGGTTTCCTCAAGTTTCTTACGCGCGCGGCGGATAGAGACCGAACTGTCTCACGACGTTCTAAACCCAGCTCGCGTGCCGCTTTAATGGGCGAACAGCCCAACCCTTGGGACCTACTCCAGCCCCAGGATGCGACGAGCCGACATCGAGGTGCCAAACCATCCCGTCGATATGGACTCTTGGGGAAGATCAGCCTGTTATCCCCGGGGTACCTTTTATCCGTTGAGCGACACCGCTTCCACTTGCCGGTGCCGGATCACTAGTCCCGACTTTCGTCCCTGCTCGACATGTACGTCTCACAGTCAAGCTCCCTTGTGCACTTACACTCAACACCTGATTGCCAACCAGGCTGAGGGAACCTTTGGGCGCCTCCGTTACCTTTTAGGAGGCAACCGCCCCAGTTAAACTACCCACCAGGCACTGTCCCTGAACCCGATCAGGGTCCGAGGTTAGAAGTCCAATACGATCAGAGTGGTATTTCAACAACGACTCCATGAACACTGGCGTGCCCACTTCACAGTCTCCCACCTATCCTACACAAACCGAACCGAACACCAATACCAAGCTATAGTGAAGGTCCCGGGGTCTTTTCGTCCTGCCGCGCGTAACGAGCATCTTTACTCGTACTGCAATTTCGCCGAGTCTGTGGTTGAGACAGCAGAGAAGTCGTTACGCCATTCGTGCAGGTCGGAACTTACCCGACAAGGAATTTCGCTACCTTAGGATGGTTATAGTTACCACCGCCGTTTACTGGGGCTTAAATTCTCAGCTTCGCCACCAAAGTGACTAACCGGTCCTCTTAACCTTCCAGCACCGGGCAGGCGTCAGTCCGTATACATCGTCTTACGACTTCGCACGGACCTGTGTTTTTAGTAAACAGTCGCTTCTCTCTGGTCTCTGCGACCCACACCAGCTCAGGCAGTAAATACCGTCACCAGGATGGGTCCCCCTTCTCCCGAAGTTACGGGGGCATTTTGCCGAGTTCCTTAACCACAGTTCTCTCGATCGCCTTAGTATTCTCTACCTGACCACCTGTGTTGGTTTGGGGTACGGGCCGTGTACCAACTCACTAGAGGCTTTTCTCGGCAGCATAGGATCATGGAATTCACCGCAACGGCTACGCATCACCTCTCAGGCTTCATGAACGACGGATTTGCCTATCGCTCGCCCTACAGGCTTACACCAGTACAACCACTGACTGGCCCCACTACCTTCCTGCGTCACCCCATCGCTTGCCTACTACCAGCCAAGGTCCCATGCATCACCCCAACTCGGCACCCGAAGGCACTCTCGTGAGGATCAGGATGGTTAGTACAACTGATTCAGCATGGGCGCGGATACACGGGTACGGGAATATCAACCCGTTGTCCATCGACTACGCCTGTCGGCCTCGCCTTAGGTCCCGACTCACCCTGGGCGGATTAGCCTGGCCCAGGAACCCTTGGTCATTCGGCGGCAGAGTTTCTCACTCTGCTTTCGCTACTCATGCCTGCATTCTCACTCCCACACCCTCCACCACTAGATCACTCTGTAGCTTCCACGGATGCAGGACGCTCCCCTACCCACCCACACACCTGGCCGGAACCCCGTAAGGCTCCGACGGGCAAAATGTGAGTGCCGCGGCTTCGGCGGTGTACTTGAGCCCCGCTACATTGTCGGCGCAGGATCACTTGACCAGTGAGCTATTACGCACTCTTTCAAGGGTGGCTGCTTCTAAGCCAACCTCCTGGTTGTCTTCGCGACCCCACATCCTTTTCCACTTAGTACACGCTTAGGGGCCTTAGCCGGCGATCTGGGCTGTTTCCCTCTCGACTACGAACCTTATCGCCCGCAGTCTCACTGCCACACTCTCACTTACCGGCATTCGGAGTTTGGCTGACGTCAGTAACCCTGTGGGGCCCATCGGCCATCCAGTAGCTCTACCTCCAGTAAGAAACATGTGACGCTGCACCTAAATGCATTTCGGGGAGAACCAGCTATCACGGAGTTTGATTGGCCTTTCACCCCTACCCACAACTCATCCCCTCCATTTTCAACTGAAGTGGGTTCGGGCCTCCACGACGTCTTACCGACGCTTCACCCTGGCCATGGGTAGATCACTCCGCTTCGGGTCTAGACCCGGCGACTCAAACGCCCTATTCAGACTCGCTTTCGCTACGGCTACCCCACACGGGTTAACCTCGCCACCGAGCACTAACTCGCAGGCTCATTCTTCAAAAGGCACGCCATCACCCACCGCAGTAAACTACGCGCAGGCTTTGACGGATTGTAAGCGTCCGGTTTCAGGTACTATTTCACTCCCCTCCCGGGGTACTTTTCACCTTTCCCTCACGGTACTAGTCCGCTATCGGTCACCAGGAAGTATTCAGGCTTACCGGGTGGTCCCGGCAGATTCACAGCAGATTCCACGAGCCCGCTGCTACTTGGGGACACCGTCACGCAAGACCATGTGTTTTCAGCTACCGGACTCTCACCGACTACGGCAGACCATTCCAGGCCACTTCACCTAACACACGATTTTCTGACTCACGCTTCCACAGGCAGATGGAAGAAGACGAACCCCACAACCCCACACACACAACCCCTACCCGGTATCACATGCGCATGGTTTAGCCTCATCCGCTTTCGCTCGCCACTACTCACGGAATCACAATTGTTTTCTCTTCCTATGGGTACTGAGATGTTTCACTTCCCCACGTTCCCCCCACACAGCCTATACATTCAGCTGGTGGTAACACGACATCACTCGTGCTGGGTTTCCCCATTCGGACACCCTCGGATCACAGCTCGTTTGACAACTCCCCGAGGACTATCGCGGCCTACCACGTCCTTCATCGGCTCCTGGTACCAAGGCATCCACCGAACGCCCTTACACACTTACAACAACACCTACAAACAACCCCCACCACACAACCCCACAAAGAGGGTCACGCCGCGAGGACCGAATGTAGACATCACCTCAACAAACAAATCATTTTCTGCTAAATCACAGACCAACAAAAGTTGGTTTGAAATAAAGATGCTCGCATCCACTATGCACTTCTCAAACAACACACACCGACCACCGGTCCGTCGCTCCACACCCCATCACAGGATGCCTCAGCACGACGTCTCAACGATCAGCCCAGAGAAAACGTGTGTTCTCTCAGAACCCCGATAGCGTGTTAGTAGCAACAAACCGGTCACCCGGCAAGCTCACCACTGGCACCCGCCCATTGAAGGCGGGCACCGTTGCGTGGCGTGTTTGATGTTTCACCCTCGAACACACACTCACCGCGACACAATCGGCCACGTAATGAGTGTTGTTGTGTGCTCCTTAGAAAGGAGGTGATCCAGCCGCACCTTCCGGTACGGCTACCTTGTTACGACTTCGTCCCAATCGCCGATCCCACCTTCGACAGCTCCCTCCCACAAGGGGTTAGGCCACCGGCTTCGGGTGTTACCGACTTTCATGACGTGACGGGCGGTGTGTACAAGGCCCGGGAACGTATTCACCGCAGCGTTGCTGATCTGCGATTACTAGCGACTCCGACTTCATGGGGTCGAGTTGCAGACCCCAATCCGAACTGAGACTGGCTTTAAGGGATTCGCTCCACCTCACGGTATCGCAGCCCTCTGTACCAGCCATTGTAGCATGTGTGAAGCCCTGGACATAAGGGGCATGATGACTTGACGTCATCCCCACCTTCCTCCGAGTTGACCCCGGCAGTCTCCTGCAAGTCCCCGGCATAACCCGCTGGCAATACAGGACAAGGGTTGCGCTCGTTGCGGGACTTAACCCAACATCTCACGACACGAGCTGACGACAGCCATGCACCACCTGTACACCAACCACAAGGGAACGACTATCTCTAGCCGCGTCTGGTGTATGTCAAACCCAGGTAAGGTTCTTCGCGTTGCATCGAATTAATCCACATGCTCCGCCGCTTGTGCGGGCCCCCGTCAATTCCTTTGAGTTTTAGCCTTGCGGCCGTACTCCCCAGGCGGGGTACTTAATGCGTTAGCTACGGCACGGATCCCGTGAAAAGGAACCCACACCTAGTACCCACCGTTTACGGCGTGGACTACCAGGGTATCTAATCCTGTTCGCTACCCACGCTTTCGCTCCTCAGCGTCAGTTACTACCCAGAGACCCGCCTTCGCCACCGGTGTTCCTCCTGATATCTGCGCATTTCACCGCTACACCAGGAATTCCAGTCTCCCCTGTAGTACTCAAGTCTGCCCGTATCGCCTGCACGCCTACAATTGAGTTGCAGAATTTCACAGACGACGCGACAAACCGCCTACGAGCTCTTTACGCCCAGTAATTCCGGACAACGCTCGCACCCTACGTATTACCGCGGCTGCTGGCACGTAGTTGGCCGGTGCTTCTTCTCCAGGTACCGTCACTCACGCTTCGTCCCTGGTGAAAGAGGTTTACAACCCGAAGGCCGTCATCCCTCACGCGGCGTCGCTGCATCAGGCTTGCGCCCATTGTGCAATATTCCCCACTGCTGCCTCCCGTAGGAGTCTGGGCCGTGTCTCAGTCCCAGTGTGGCCGATCACCCTCTCAGGTCGGCTACCCGTCGTCGCCTTGGTAGGCCATTACCCCACCAACAAGCTGATAGGCCGCGGGCCCATCCCACACCGCAAAAGCTTTCCACCAACCACCATGCGACAGTTGGTCATATCCGGTATTAGACCCAGTTTCCCAGGCTTATCCCAGAGTGCAGGGCAGATCACCCACGTGTTACTCACCCGTTCGCCACTCGAGTACCCAGCAAGCTGGGCCTTTCCGTTCGACTTGCATGTGTTAAGCACGCCGCCAGCGTTCGTCCTGAGCCAGGATCAAACTCTCCATGAAAAAACAGCGAAACAAAACCAACCCCCCAAGAGGGCCAGCGTTTCAACAAAAATCAGGAAAGCAAAACCTGACCAAAATAATCCTCAAAAAAACTGGCATCAAAAATAAACTCATCAGCGCCACACGACTTGAAGCCGCGTGACACATCATCTAAGTAAACCATTTGACGCCACAATAAATGGCATCAAACAATCCACCAACACACTATCGAGTTCTCAAAGAACACACACCCACCAGACGTCTTCGGTATGAAGCCGGCTCCGATGAGCTCTCCCCAGAGCGCGCTGAACGCTCGCGATCTCGTTCTCGGGAGTGGCCCCGCACAGGCGGCCCGAGCGAGTGGCTCGGGCACTTCGGCTTCCCCGGGGCTTGCGGCTCCGGGGGAGTTGCTCTCTGCGGTGCGTCGATTAAGTTACACAGGCGCGAACAACGCGTCAAATCGCCTGGTCAGCGGCCTAGTCTGGCGCCGGCGAAACTCTTCTTGCCCCGACGGACCACCAACCACCGTCCGTGGAGCAGGTCGGCGTCCGCCGGCTGCCACTCCGGGTCGGTGATCTTGGTGTTGTTCACGTACGCGCCGCCCTCCGAGACCGCGCGACGGGCAGCCTTGTTGCTCTCCGAGAGCTTCGTGTCGACGAGCAACTCGATGATGGTCGGGCGTGTCTCGGGGTATTCGGCGATCGAGGTCTCCCGGACTGCCGCGGCAAGCGTGCCCTCGTCGAGTTCGTCGAGCTCGGCCCTTCCGAAGAGCGCCTGGCTGGCCAGCTCCACCGCATCCGTGTTGGCCTTGCCGTGGATCAGTGTCGTCATCTCGGCAGCGAGTCGTCGTTGCGCGCACCGAAGATGCGGGGTCTCGACGGTCGCGCGCTCGAGTTCGTCGATCTCCTCCCGCCCGAGGAAGGTGAACCACCGCAGGTAGCGGACGACATCGGCGTCGGCGGTGTTCACGAAGTACTGGTACCAGGAGTAGGGGCTCGTCAGCTCGGGGTCGAGCCACAGGCTGCCACCGCCGGTCGATTTGCCGAACTTCTTCCCGTCCGACGACGTCACGAGGGGAACCGTCAGGGCGTGCAGCGCCGAGCCGTCGAGACGTCGGGCCAGGTCCACACCGCCGACGATGTTCCCCCACTGGTCGGAGCCACCGATCTGCAGGACACAGCCGTACCGGCGGTGGAGCTCGACGAAGTCGTTCGATTGCAGCAGGAGGTAGCTGAACTCGGCATAGCTCATGCCGTCGGCCTCGAGGCGTCGCTTGACCGTGTCGCGGGCGAGCATCACGTTCACCGAGAAGTGCTTACCGAGGTCGCGCAGGAACTCGATCGCCGACAGCTCACCGGTCCAGTCCAGGTTGTTGACCACCACGGCACCCGTGGGCGTGTCCTCGATGTCGACGAATCGTCGGAGCTGGGCATCGATACGTCCGGCCCACTCGGCGACGACGTCGGGCGAGTTCATGGTCCGCTCCCCCACGTCACGGGGGTCACCGATCAGGCCGGTGGCACCTCCGGCGAGGACGATCGGCCGATGGCCCGCGAGCTGGAACCGCTTGAGGGTCAGCAGGGGGACCAGGTGACCGGCGTGGAGACTTGCCGCCGTCGGATCGAACCCCGCGTACAAGGTGACCGGCCCGTTCGCCAGCGCATCACCCAGGGCGCCGAGATCGGTGGACTGAGCGATCAGCCCACGCCACCGGAGCTCGTCGAGGATGTCGACGGTTGCGGGGACGTCAGTCGACTCGGGGGGTTCGGCGTTGTCAGCACTCACCCCTCGATCTTGTCATCCGACGAGAGATCCCCGATCGGCGACTACTGCGAGGCGACGATGCGTTCGTGCTCGGCGTCGTCGACCGCGCGCGCCTCGTCGATCAGCATCACCGGGATTCCGTCGGAGTCGATGCGGTACGCGACGTGCAACCGCGGGTTGTAGAGCTCATCGCCGGCATTGATCAGCGGACCGTGGTCCTGCGGGCAGGCCAGTCGTTCGCGCACGATCGGGTCGATGGCCTCAGCGCGTGTCGTCACCCCGATCACCCTAGGGCATCGCTCGTCGGCGACCCGGCCCAGTCCAGCTTGCCGGCCACGGTGCGGGTGTACCTGCGGTAACGCCCCTCCTCGTCGCGATACCAGACGCGCGCACCCGGTTTCGGCAATCCGTCCTCGACCAGGCCGGTGCTCAGCGGACGGAAGGAGGCCGACTGCGGGATGTCGTCGACGACGTGGATGAGGTGCGGCCGGGCGTCGGCGCGGTACTCCCCCAGCGCGATCCGCAGCTGCGTGACCGTGAGCGAGTCCGGTTTCGCGTCGGGACGCAGGGTCATCGCGGCGACCACGACCTGGTGTCCGGGTTCGCCGACGCCGTACACGACGACCTGGTCGACACTCTTGAGCCGCGACAGTGCGTGGGTGAGCGGGGGGATGAACACCGGCCCGTCAGCGGTCCGGATCACCCGGTCTGTCGCACCGAGGAAGTACAGGTCGCCGTCGGCGTCGCGCACGAACAGATGTCCCGAGACCTCCCACCGGTCACGAGTCGTGAAGACGTCGCGCAACACCGTCCCGTTGGTGTCGAACTTGTGCTTCGCCTTGGCCAGGAGCAGACCCGGCTCCCCCGTCTCCGCCCGGCGGACGAAGCCCGAGTCGTCGATGAGCAACCGGTCGCCGACGATGTCGTAGGCCGCGACCTCGACCGGATTGGTCTCCGGCAGCGGCCGGCCGACGGAGGACAGTTTGTCCCCGGACACGTTCGCGAGGATCGCCGAACCGTCGGCGGTCGCGAAGAACTCGAGGATCCGCGCCCGAGGGAAGCTCGAGCACACGTCCTCCCACAGTCCCGCCGACATGCCCGAGCCCATGAACAACCGGATCGGGTTGTGCTGGTTGATGTGGAAATCGGGATCGCGCACGATGCCGCTGAGCATCGACCACGTGTACGACACGACCGTGATGCCGTAGCGCTGTACCTCCACCGAGAAGTTCGCCGGATCGATGCCGTTCGACAGCGCGATCCGCGACCGTCCGACCACGGTCGCACCCAGCGTGGTGAGCAGTCCCGACGCGTGGTGCAGCGGTGGCAGGCAGTACACGGTGTCGCGGTCGGTGAGCGCCGCCGCCGACGCCGCACCGAAGGCCGACATCGCGAACCGGTGGTTGGTCACCGGCCACGGGACGAGTTTGCCGTACGCCCGGCTGAACAGGATGAATGCGAGATCGCCCGCGAGCCCGGGATCGGGCCGGTACCAGGTCGGCATCACCACCTCGTCGGGGTCGATGCGCTCCATGTCGACGATCGACGTCCCATCGGCACCCTCGATGGCGCGGGAATCGCCACTTCCACCGCCGAGCACCAGAACCCGATCCGATGCAGCGGTCGCGAGGTCGAGATTCGTGGGATCGGTGACGATCACCGAACTGTCGGCGAGCCGCATCATCTCGCGGACGTCGGCGTCCGCGGCGAGCAGCACCGCCACCGCACCCAGGCGGGACAACGCGGCGATCACGACCAGCGCGCTGGGCCGGGTGTCCATCAGGACGCCGATGTGCTGGCCCGGACGGATGCAGCAGTCGACCAGACCCGCGACAACGTTGTCGATGCGCGCATTGACCTGTGCGTGGGTGAGCACGCGGTTCTCGAACAGGAACAGCTCGCTGTCGCCGCCGCGTTTGGTGTTCTCGGCCATGAGCTTCGAGAGCGAGATGCGCGTCCCGCTCTGGATCTGGCCCAGTCGGAACAGCCGGGGCACGGTCCGCACCGACTCCGAGGCCACCGCCCGCGAGGTCCGTTGCAGGGAGTTGGCCAGACCGAGCAGCTCGCGCGAGGCTGCGGTCCCGGCGTCGGCCACCGAGCCCATTCCGTGCGTGATGCGCGAGGACAGGCTGACCCCGCCGCCGTGCCCCGGCTCCACGAGCGACATCTCGGAGACGAGTTCGGGGCGCGGACCGTTGTCGGAGATCCAGTTCACCCAGTCCGAGGTCGTCGGCCAGGTGTGCTCACCGGCCGCGCTGCCGACCACGAGTCCGAAATGTCCGACCGGCAGGGTCGATTCGTAGACCTCCGCGTCGGGCGCGGCCCGGACGATGCCCCGCACCGCCGCGGGCTGCCCGATGTCGTCGGCGTCGCCGACGAACGCGAGGACCGGGCAGGTGATCTCGGCGAGAGAGACCAGATCACCGTTGATCACGAAGCCCCCGGACACCATTCGGTTGTGCGCGACGAACTGCCGCAGCAGTTCGGCGATCGCCGGCCCCGACCACGCGACCCAGCCGTCGGCTTCGAGGAACCGGCGCTGGTCCTCGCGGGGCAGCAGCGCCTCGCGGTCGTGCAGGCGACGCAGGAAATCAATGCGGCTGCGGACCGTCTTCACCGGGTCCAACAGCTGGAATCCGGTGCGTGCCATCCAATCCCGCACCCAGAGATTGCGCGAGAACGCCTTGTCCGCCAGGAATTCGGCGGCCGGTGCCACCAGTCCCGCGGGCAGCCCCAGGGGCAGTGCGGCGAGCACGTCGACCGGGCTACCGAAAGTGATCAGGCTCGCGATCCCCTTGGATCTGCGATACGCCGCGGTCTGGTACGCGAACATCCCGCCCTGGGAGTACCCGGCCAGATGGATGTCGCGCCCGGTCGCCTCGACGATCAGGTCGATCGCCCGACTGATGGCGACCACGTGGTCGGCGAGATTGCGCTCCATCCCGCCCTCTTCGGAGTCCGGCGAGCCGAAGTCGACGACCCACGGCGTGATGCCGTTGCGGTGCAGGATCGACACGGCACCGTTGTGCTCGGTCACGTCATAGACGTTGGCGGACACCATCATCGGCGGCACCAGAACGATGTTCGGGCCGGTCGACGGATCGTTCGGGAAGTACCGGCGAAGCTTGAACATCTTGTGCGTCTCGACCACCGCGAAGGGCGCCGGCTCGGTACCGGTCTCCAGCCCGCCGAAGCGCAACACCTCCAGACCGTTCTGCGCGGTGGCCAGCACCCTGCCGACCATCCCCGCGAGATCGGGGCCCCCGTCCCACACCGCCATCGTGTCGATCCTCCAGTCGTCGGTGTTCCCGGACTCACCGACGAGTCGGTGACTCAGGTCACTGTACCCAGTCGGGCGGGATCAGCGACGCCCGCCGGGCCCAGCGGTCCAGCGTGTTCGAAGATCGGTGGTCGCGGCCGTCACGACCTCGATCTGTCGCCGCACCTGTCCGGGCGCGGTACCGCCGTGTGCGTTGCGCGATTCCACCGAACCGCGCACCGTCAGGACCTCCCGCACCGCCGGCGTCAGCGCCGGATGGACACCCGCCAGCGTCGCGTCGTCGAGTTCGTCCAGGCCGACACCGCGTGATTCCGCTTCGCGGACGCAGGCGCCCGCGGCCTCGTGGGCCACGCGGAACGGCACGCCCTCTCGGACCATCCATTCGGCGATGTCGGTGGCGAGGGTGAAGCCCGCGGGGGCGAGTTCCGCCATGCGGTCGGTGTGGAACTCCAGTGTCGCGACCAGTCCGGTCACCGCCGGCAGCAACAGTTCCAGCTGCGCCACCGCGTCGAAGACCGGTTCCTTGTCCTCCTGGAGGTCCCGGTTGTACGCCAGCGGCTGCGCCTTCAGCGTGGCCAGCAGTCCGGTCAGGTCACCGATGAGTCGACCGGCCTTGCCGCGCATGAGCTCGGCGACGTCCGGGTTCTTCTTCTGCGGCATGATCGAGCTGCCGGTGGACCATGCGTCGGCCAGCGTGACGTAGCCGAATTCCGGTGTGCTCCAGATGATCACCTCTTCGGACAACCGGGAGAGATCGACCGCGATCATCGCGAAGACGAACGCGGCCTCCGCGGCGAAGTCGCGCGCGGAGGTGGCGTCGATCGAGTTCTCGGCAGGCCCGTCGAAGCCGAGGTCGGCCGCGATCGCCGCCGGGTCGAGGCCCAGCGAGGAGCCGGCGAGTGCGCCGGAACCGTACGGCGACACCGCGGTTCGACGATCCGCATCGGCGAGCCGGTCGATGTCGCGCAACAGGGGTTGCGCGTGCGCGAGCAGATGGTGACCGAGCAACACCGGCTGCGCGGCCTGCAGGTGCGTCTTGCCCGGCATGATCGCATCGGGATGCGCCGCCGCCTGGGCGGTCAGCGCGTCGACGACATCGAGCAGGCCGAGCGCGACCCGACGCATGGCGGCACGCAGCCACATCCGGAACAAGGTGGCGACCTGGTCGTTGCGGGACCGCCCCGCCCGCAGCCGGCCGCCGAGTTCGGGACCGACCCGCTCGATCAGGCCTCGCTCGAGGGCGCCGTGGACGTCCTCGTCGGACTCCGCGGGCCCGAAACTGCCGTCGGCGACATCGGCGGCAAGGCGATCGAGCCCGTCGAGCATGCCGACGAGGTCGTCATCGGTGAGCAACCCGGCGCTGTTCAGCACCCGGGCATGCGCCTTGGAGGCCTCGATGTCGAAAGGGGCCAGGGCCCAATCGAAATGAGTCGACTTGCTCAGCGCGGCCATCGCCTCGGCCGGCCCACCGGCGAAACGACCGCCCCAGAGCGAACCCTGGTTGGTCGTCCCACCGGTCTCCGGGCCGGTACCGCCGCCGGTGCCCGCACTCACAGATTCAGGTCCCGCTTCGCGGCGATCTTCGACGACAGGCCGTGCAGTTCGACGAAGCCGCGCGCCGCGGACTGGTCGAAGGTATCGCCCTCGTCGTAGGTGGCGAGGTTGAAGTCGTAGAGCGACTCCGAGCTGCGACGACCCGTGGCCGCGATCGTGCCGCCGTGCAGGGTCAGTCGGATCTCGCCGGTGACGTGCTCCTGCGTCGAGGCGACGAAGGCGTCCAGCGACCGCTTCAGCGGCGAGAACCACAGACCGTCGTAGACCAGCTCGGCCCACTTCTGATCGGTGCCGCGCTTGTAGCGGCCGAGCTCGCGCTCCACGGTGACGTGCTCCAGCTCCTCGTGCGCGCGGATGAGGACCATCGCGCCGGGAGCCTCGTACACCTCACGGCTCTTGATGCCCACCAGTCGGTCCTCGACGACATCGAGGCGTCCGACGCCCTGGGCTCCGGCACGGCGGTTGAGTTCCTGGATCGCCTCGAGCACACTCACCGGCCGGCCGTCGATGCTGACCGGGCGGCCCTTGTCGAAGCCGATGATGACCTCGTCGGGCGAGTTCCAGTTGACCGTGGGGTCTTCGGTGTAGTCGTAGACATCCTTGGTCGGCGCGTTCCACAGGTCCTCGAGGAAACCGGTCTCCACGGCGCGACCCCACACGTTCTGGTCGATCGAGAAGGGCGACTTCTTGGTCACGTTGATCGGGATGTCGTTCTCCCCGGCGAAGGCGATGGCCTTCTCGCGGGTCCACGCGTAGTCGCGGACCGGCGCGAGGACCTGCAGATCGGGCGCCAGGGTCGCGAAGCCCACCTCGAAGCGGACCTGATCATTGCCCTTGCCGGTGCATCCGTGGGCCACGACGGTGCCGCCGTGATCACGGGCCGCGGTGACCAGGTGCTTGGCGATCAGCGGGCGGGACAGCGCCGAGACGAGCGGGTAACGGTCCATGTAGAGCGCGTTCGAGGTGATGGCGCCGAGGCAGTACTCGTCGGCGAACTCGTCGCGGGCGTCGACCACGACGGCCTCGACCGCGCCGCAGTCGAGTGCACGCTGACGGATGACCTCCATGTCCTCGCCACCCTGGCCGAGGTCGAGCGCCACGGCGACGACCTCCTTGCCGGTCTCCTTCTGGATCCAGCTGATCGCGACCGAGGTGTCCAGGCCGCCCGAATATGCGAGTACGACACGTTCTGCCATGAGGTGAAGCTCCTGTTCTGCGCGTTGACCGAGTCCATCATCGGCCCCGGTGTTCCGACGCCACCGTCCGGGTCTCGGTTGGCGGCGTCTCGTCTGTTGTGGTTGGTGTGGTCTGTCCGCCATGGGGGGCGGAACCGGACATGGATGAGGGGACGGCTACACGAGGCCCTCGATCCGGCGGGCGAGTTCGGCTCCGTCGAGCGGTTCGCGTGCCACCACGAAGATCGTGTCGTCCCCGGCGATCGTCCCGACGACGTCGGGCAGGCGTGCCCGGTCGAGCGCGGCCGCGAGATAGTGCGCGGCACCCGGGGGCGTTCGCAGCACCGCGAGGTTGCCGCTGCTGTCGGTCGACACCAACAGGTCCGAGACGAGCCTGCCGAGCCGGTCGGTCCCGCCGGACACCCCGCGGACGGGCGAACCGTCTTCGGGCACCACGTAGACACCGGCGCCGCCGTCCGCGGCGCGCAGCTTCACCGCGCCGAGCTCGTCGAGATCGCGCGACAGCGTCGCCTGGGTGGCGTCGACGCCCTCCTCGGCGAGCAGCCGCTGTAGTTCGGACTGGCTGCGGACCTGATGCGTGGAGAGGATCTCGATGATCCGCGCATGTCGCCCCGCGCGGGTGGCGGCGAGTCGGCTCTCCGAGGGCTCGGCTCCGGCGGTCATCGTGGATTCCTGGTCATGGTCGGTTCGACGCTCACTGTCGTTCCCCGGTCACTCGTGGTACCGGATCACTGGTGGTCCAGCAGCCAGATCAGCAGGGCCTTCTGCGCGTGCAGGCGGTTCTCGGCCTCGTCGAACACCACGCTGCGGGGACCGTCGATCACCGAGGCGGTGATCTCGTCGCCGCGATGCGCAGGCAGACAATGCAGCACGATCGCGTCGTCCGCGGCATGAGCGAGGAGTTCGTCGTTGATCTGATACGGCCGGAACGGCGCCGTGCGGTCCTTGCCGTCGGCCTCCTGCCCCATCGACACCCAGGTGTCGGTCACCAGCACGTCGGCACCGGTCGCGGCGGCGACGGGATCGGTCACCAGCTTCACCGAGCCGCCGGTCTGCGCGGCGCGCTTCTCGGCGGCCGCGATGACCACGGGGTCGGGCTGGAAACCGTCCGGCGAGCTGATGATCACGTGCATGCCGGCCGTGACGCCGCCGAGGGCCAGCGAGTGCGCCATGTTGTTGGCACCGTCACCCAGATACGTCATCGTCTGCCCCGCAGGCGCACCCTTGTGCTCGGCGATGGTCTGCAGGTCGGCGAGCACCTGGCACGGGTGGAACTCGTCGGAGAGGGCGTTGACCACGGGCACGGTGGCGGTCGACGAGAGCGCTTCCAGGCGGTCCTGCCCGAACGTCCGCCACACGATCGCGTCGACGAAGCGGGACAGGACGAGACCGGTGTCCTCCAGCGTCTCCTCGCGCCCCAGCTGCGTCGTCCGGCCGTCGACGACGACCGCGTGACCGCCGAGCTGGGCGATGCCGACCTCGAACGAGAACCGGGTTCGGGTGGAGTTCTTGTCGAAGATCACCCCGACTCCCCGCGGGCCCTCCAATGGCCGGAAGTCGAACGGTTTCGCCTTGACCTCGGCCGCGAGTGCGAGCACCTCGGCCTGCTCGGCCGGGGTCAGATCGTCGTCGCGCAGGAAGTGTCTGGTCATGGCTTGTCCCCCTCGTTCGATGTGGCGGCGTGTGCGGCCGCAGCGGTGTCTGACAGGGCCGCTGCCGCGGCGGTGTCGAGCAGTTCTGGCAGTGCGCGCACGAAACCCCGTCCCTGCTCCTCGGTGAGGATCAGCGGTGGGGCCAGGCGTAGGACGTCGGGCGCGGGCGCATTGATGAGGAATCCGGCGTCCCGGGCCGCGGCCTCGACGCGCTGCGAGAGCGGTTGGGTCAGCACCACTCCGAGCAACAGCCCCGACCCCCGCACGTGGGACACCAGCGGGTGCTGCAGGTCCTCGATACCGGTCGCGATCGACTTCCCCACCGCTGCAACAGAATCGAGTAGATCGTCGGACTCGATGACCTGGAGTACGGCCAGCGCGGCGGCCGCACTGACGGGATTGCCGCCGAAGGTGGTGCCGTGTTGACCGGGCTCGAACAGGTCGGCAGCGGGGCCGGTGGCGATACACGCGCCGATCGGGAGGCCACCGCCGAGCCCCTTGGCGAGCGTCATCACATCGGGCACCACGCCCACCTGCTGATGGGCGAAGAACGTTCCGGTCCGGGCGACGCCGGTCTGCACCTCGTCGAGGATCAGCAGTGCGCCGCGCTCCTCGGTGATCCGGCGTGCGGCCGCCAGATAGTCGGCCGGGGGCACCACGACGCCGGCCTCCCCGAGGATCGGCTCGAGGATCACCGCGGCGGTCTGGTCGGAGACCGCCGCGTCGAGGGCGTCGACGTCTCCGTAGGGAACGAACCGCACGCCGGCGGGCATCGGTTCGAACGGCGTGCGCTTCGCCGGTTGTCCGGTCATCGCGAGCGCACCCATCGTCCGGCCGTGAAAGGCCTTCTCGGCGGCGACGATCTCGGGCCGACCGGTCCGCCGGGCGAGCTTGAACGCGGCCTCGTTCGCCTCGGTCCCGGAGTTGCAGAAGAAGACGCGACCCGGGTGGCCGAACCGGTCGAGCAACTTCTCGGCGAGCTCGACCACGGGCGGCGCGATGTACAGGTTCGACACGTGCCCCAGCGTCTGGAGCTGAGTGGTCACTGCGTCGACGATCGCCGGGTGCGCATGACCGAGGGCGTTCACCGCGATCCCGCCGAGGAGATCGAGATAGCGCTTGCCGTCGGCGTCGGTGACATACGCTCCCGAACCCTCGACGAGGGCGATGGCGGGGGTGCCGTAGTTGTTCATCAGCGACTGTGTCCAGCGCTGCTGCAGTGGAGCGGTCATGCGTCCTCCTCGGGAACCACGACGGTGGTGCCGGTCGAGCTCTCGGTCAACAGTTCGGCCAGTACCGAATGGGCGACACGCCCGTCGATCACGTGCGCGCGGTCGACGCCGCCGGTGACCGCGCGCAAGCACGCCTCCATCTTGGGGACCATGCCGGAGTCGAGCGACGGCAACAGCTCGGTCAGTGTGTCCGTGTCGATCTGGGACACCAGGGACCCGCGGTCGGGCCAGTCCGTGTACAGACCTTCGACGTCGGTCAGCATCACGAGCCGAGCAGCACCGAGCGCCTCGGCGAGAGCACCTGCCGCGGTGTCGGCGTTGATGTTGTGCACCACCCCGTCGCGGTCCGGCGCGATCGTCGAGACGACCGGGATACGGCCGGCGGCCACGAGGTCCAGCACGGCCGAGGTGTTGACCGACGCGATGTCGCCGACGAGACCGATGTCGGTGGGCACGCCCTCGACGAGCACCGTGCGGCGCGTCGCGGTGAACAGGTGGGCGTCCTCGCCGGTGATGCCGACCGCGTACGGGCCGTGCGAGTTGATCAGCCCCACGAGCTCGCGCCCGACCTGGCCGAACAGGACCATCCGGGCCACGTCCATGACCTCCGGGGTCGTCACCCGGAAACCGCCCTTGAACTCACCGGAGAGTCCCAGCCGTTTCAGCATCGCCGAGATCTGCGGGCCGCCACCATGAACCACCACGGGATGCATGCCGCACGCGCGCAGGAAGACCATGTCCGCCGCGAACGCCTTCTTCAGCGCGTCGTCGATCATGGCGTTGCCGCCGTACTTGACGACGACGGTCGCACCCGCGAGTCGCTGCAGCGCGGGAAGGGCTTCGGCGAGGACCTTCGCCTTCGCGAGGCCGGCGGCCGGGTCGATCGGGTGGGCCCCCGATGTCGTCCCACTCATGACGAGTACGCCGAATTCTCTTCGACGTACGCGTGGGAGAGATCAGTGGTCCGGACACTCGCCGCGGACTCCCCCAGCTTCAGGTCGACGACGACGGTGATGTCCGGACCCGACAGGTCCACATCGCGGGCTCCCTCGACGCCGAAACCGTTCTCGCACACCGGACTCCCGTTGAAGGACACGGCGATCCGGTCGGGATCGATCGTGACCGGCGAGGCACCGACAGCGGCCAGCACCCGGCCCCAGTTCGGATCCGACCCGAACAGGGCGGTCTTCACCAGGGAGTCGCGCGCGACGGCGCGGGCGACGGTCAGTGCGTCGTCCTCGGTATCGGCCCCCGTCACCGTGATGACGACCCGTTTGGTGACGCCCTCGGCGTCGGCCATCATCTGGGCGGCGAGATCGTCGCAGACCGCGAACACCGCGTCGTCGAGGTCGGTCTGCTCGACCGGGATCTGGCTGGCGCCCGAACTCAGCAGCAGCACCGTGTCGTTCGTCGAACACGAGCCGTCGATGTCGAGCCGGTCGAAGGTCCGTGCCGTCGCCCTACGCAAGGCGGTGTCGAGTTGCTCGGGCGTCGCGGCGGCGTCGGTCGTGAGGACCACCAGCATGGTCGCCAGCGACGGCGCGAGCATGCCCGCCCCCTTCCCCATGCCGCCCACGTTCCACCCCTGCGGATGATGCAGCGCGGCCTGTTTGGGGACGGTGTCGGTGGTCATGATCGCGTGCGCGGCATCCGTCCCGCCGGACAGGCCGCCGCCCATGTCCTGGACGATCTCGGTGACCCCGGCAAGCACCTTGTCCATCGGCAGCCGGTCGCCGATCAGTCCGGTGGAGCACACCGCGACCTCGACGGCACCGGTGCTGGTCCCCCAGTTGCTGAGCGCGTCGGCCACGGCCTCCGCGGTCTTGTGGGTGTCCTGGAATCCGCCCGGTCCGGTGCAGGCGTTCGCGCCGCCGGAGTTGAGGATCACCGTGCGCAACCGGCCGGTGGTGAGGACTTGCTGCGACCACAGCACCGGCGCCGCCTTCACCTGATTGCGGGTGAAAACGCCTGCGGCGGAGTGATCGGGACCCTCGTTGAAGACGAGCGCGAGGTCGAGCGCGCCGGACGCCTTGATCCCGGCGGCGATGCCGGCGGCCCGGAATCCGAGCGGTGCGGTGACGCCCTGCCCCCGCACGAGGCGGGGATGGTCGCCGGGTGCGCCGCCCTCGATCCGGTCCTGCCCGGTGTCGGTGCTGTCGGTGTCGTGCGATCCGGTCACGGTGCCACTCCCACAGTGCTCAGTCCCTCGTTCTCGGTCCAACCCAGAGCCAGGTTCATCGATTGGACGGCGGCACCGCCGGTGCCCTTGGTCAGGTTGTCGACCGCTCCGACGACCACCAGGGTCTGCGCGCGTTCGTCGACGGTCACGCCGAGCTGTACGGCGTTGGAGCCGATCACCGAACCGGTGGCGGGTAGCCGCCCTTCCGGCAGGACGTGCACGAATTCCTCGTCGGCATAGGCCTTTTCGTACACCGCGCGGGCCTCCTCGGCGGTCGCTGCAGTGCGCGCGGTGCACGTGGCGAGGATCCCGCGGGCCATCGGGGCGAGGATGGGCGTGAACGAGACGGTCACCGGCTGGTCCGCGGCGGCCGACAGTGCCTGGGAGATCTCCGGTGTGTGCCGGTGGACCCCGCCCACCCCGTAGGCCCGCGCGGACCCGATGACCTCGGACGCCAGGAGGTCGACCTTGGGTGACCGGCCGGCACCCGAGGCGCCGCTCACCGCGACGACGGTCACGTGCGGGTCGGCGATGCCCGCGGCGATCGCCGGGAGCAGCGACAGGATCGAGACCGTCGGATAGCAGCCCGGCACCGCGATCCGACTCGCATCCTTGAGCACCTCCCGATTGCCGGGCAGCTCCGGCAGACCATACGGCCAGGTCCCGGCGTGGTCGCCGCCGTAGTACGACGTCCATTCACCGGCGTCGCGGAGCCGGAAGTCCGCACCGCAGTCGATGATGAGCGTGGTCGGCGGCAGCGCATCGGCGATCACCGCCGACGCGCCGTGCGGCAAGCCAAGGAAGACGACGTCGTGCCCGGCGAGGATCTCCGGTGTCGTGTCCTGCAGGACCCGGTCGGCCAGCGGCAGCAGATGAGGGTGGTGGGTGCCCAGGAGTGACCCGGCGTTGCCGCCCGCGGTGAGCGCCCCGATCTCGAGCTCACCGGATCGCAGACGGGGATGCCCGCACAGCAACCGGAGGATCTCGCCACCCGCGTAGCCGCTCGCGCCGGCCACCGCCACCTTCACCTTGCCGGTCGAGGATGTCCCTGCACTGCCGGTCGAGGACGAACCCTCGCCGCTGGTTGAGGACGAACCCTCGCCACTGGTCGAGCGCAGTTCGCCGCTGGTTGAGCTTGTCGAAGCCATGGGATCATTATGCAGCAGGATGCAAATGAATTCACTCAGGGGTGGGTGTGGATCTGGACTGTCAGCGGAGTCGGGCCCCCACCCGGGCGGCTGCGGCATCGACGGCGGCCAGCTTGGCCTCGTTGGCCTCTTCCTCGGTGAGTGTCCGGTCGGGTGCGCGGAACCGCAGGGAGAACGTCAACGACTTGTTCCCCGCGCCGACCTGCTCGCCGGTGAAGACGTCGAACAGCGCGATGTCCTCGAGCAGGTCGCCGGCCCCGTCACGCAGCGCCTTCTCGACGTCCGCGGCCGGGACATCGCCACCGACGACGACGTTGACGTCCTGCAGCACCGCGGGGAACACCGACACCGACGGCGCCGGAAGTCGCTCGCCCAGGGGCAGCGCGTCGACGTCGATCTCCACTGCGCAGGTTCGCTTGGGCAGATGGGCTCGCTCGAGTATCGCGGGGTGGAGTTCGCCGGCGTATCCGACCGTGCGCCCGTCGACCGTGAGCCGCGCGCAGCGGCCGGGGTGCCACGGGCGGTGATCGTCGGCCGTCAGCTCGACGGTGACACCGGCCGCCCGGCCGATCGTGCGTGCCGCCTCGAAGGCGTCGAGATGGTCGGCGGCGCGTCCCGGACCCCAGGGGCCGGCCGGATCGCGCAGTCCGGTGAGAACGACGCCGACGTGCAGCGGCTGGTGCGGGAGGGAGGCGTCGAGCGCGGCGATCTCCTCGTCGGTGGGACGGCGGGTCACGTCGAGCGCCGGCACCGCGGCCACGTGATCGCCCGCGACGACGACCTGACCGATGGTGAAGAGCGACAGATCGCGCTGTCCCCGGGCGATGTTGCGGGCCGCCATCTCGAGGAGGCCCGGCAGCAGCGTCGTGTTCAGCTCGGGACGGTCGGACTCGAGCGGGTTGAGGACCTTGACCGTGCGTCGCCGTTCGTCGTCGGCCGGGAGGTCCCAGACGTCGAACACACCCGACGGCATGAACGGGTACGGCAGGACCTCGACGTATCCGTCGAGCGCGAGCGTGCGCCCGATGCTGCGCCGGCGTCGCTGGACCGGTGTCAGACCGGTGCCGCCGGGTGCCCGGGGAACCACGGCGGGGATGTCCTCGAGACCTTCGAGCCGCAGGACCTCCTCCACGAGGTCGGCGCGCTGACGGAGGTCGGGTCGCCAGGAGGGCGGGAACACGTCGAGCTCGTCGGTTCCGGTCACCACACAGCCGACCTCGGTCAGTCGGGTCAGGGTGGTGCCGGGCGGGTAGCCGACCCCCGCGACGCGGTCCGGTTCGTCGGCCGCGATGGAGATCGTCGGCCGGGCCGGGGTCTGGACGTGTGTCTCCGCGAGCGGCGAGGCGACCCGCCCACCGGCGATCTCGACGATCAGCTGCGCCGCGCGATCGGAGGCCACCGCGGTGATCTCGGGATCGACGACCCGCTCGAACCGCTTGCTCGCCTCGGAGGTCAGCTTGTGGCGCTTCGCGGTACGGAAGACCCGAACCGGATCGAAGGTCGCCGACTCCAACAGCACGGTGGTGGTCTCGGACCCCACCTCGGTGCTCGCGCCGCCCATGACCCCGGCCAGCGCGATCGGCCCGGATTCGTCGGTGATCAGCACGTCCTCGGGGTCGAGGACGCGCACGGTGTCGTCGAGGGTGGTGAGCTTCTCCCCCGGTTGTGCCGAGCGGACGGTGACGGTGCCCGTGACCCGGTCGGCGTCGAAGGCGTGCAGGGGCTGACCGAGCTCGATCATCACGTAGTTGGTGATGTCGACGATGGCCGAGATCGGGCGGATCCCGGCGACCATGAGCCGCTTCTGCATCCACCACGGTGAGATGGCCGTCGGGTCGACGCCGGTGATCACCCGTGCGGTGTAGCGCGTCGCGCCGGAGTCCTCGTCGATGGCGACGGGCCACGCCGGGACCGACCCGTCGTCCGGCAGGTCCGCCGATCGCAGTCCCGGATCGACGAACGGCACCCCGAAGCTGCCGGCGAGTTCGCGGCCCAGACCGCGCACCGAGAACGCGTAACCGCGGTCGGGGGTGACGTTCACATCGATCGCGGCATCGTCGAGTCCGAGGACCTCACGGGCGTCGGCACCCGGTTCGGCGGTGCCGGGCGCGAGTACCAGGATGCCGCTGTGATCGGTACCGATCCCCAGCTCGGAGACCGAGCAGATCATGCCGTCGGAGACCCGGCCGTAGGTCTTGCGTGAGGCGATCTCGAACGGACCGGGGAGCACGACACCGGGCAGGGCGGCGACGATCAGGTCACCTTCGGCGAAGTTGCGCGCGCCGCACACGATCCCGCGCGGCTCGGCCTCACCGACGGCGACCGTGCAGAACCGGATCGGCTTCTTGAACTCGGTGAGTTCCTCGATCGTCTCCACGCGACCGATCACGAGCGGACCGGTGATCTCCGGGAACGCCTCGATGTCCTCGATCTCGAACCCGACGCGAACGAATCCCGCGTCGATCTCCTCGGTGGTCGCCGACCACTGTGGGTCGCCGGATCGGAGGACCTCGGTGTACCAGGACTGTGGTGCACGCACTGTGTATCAACTACTTTCGTCGCGTCGTGAGAAGTCGGCGGAGGTGCGGCCGCGTGGTGTCAGGCGGCCGGACCGAACGGGAGGGTGAAACGGATGTCACCCTCGACCATGTCGCGCATGTCGGAGATGTCGTTGCGGAACTGCAGGGTGCGCTCCAGACCCATGCCGAAGGCGAAGCCGGAGTACACGTCGGGATCGATACCGCTGGCGCGCAACACATTCGGATTGACCATGCCGCAACCGCCCCACTCGACCCAGCCCGGCCCGCCCTTCTTGGCGGGGAACCACACGTCGACCTCGGCGGAGGGTTCGGTGAACGGGAAGTAGCTCGCCCGCATACGGGTCGTCGTCTCCGGTCCGAAGAGCGCTCGGGCGAAGGTCTCGAGAGTGCCGCGCAGATTGGCGAGCGTGAGCCCCTTGTCGACGGCGAGGCCCTCGATCTGATGGAACACCGGCGTGTGGGTGGCGTCGAGTTCGTCGGTCCGGAACGTACGGCCGGGACAGGCGACGTAGATGGGCAGGTCGCGGCTCAGCATCGAGCGCACCTGCACCGGCGAGGTGTGCGTCCGCAGGACCTGACGAGACCCCTCGGGCGCGATGTAGAAGGTGTCCTGCATGGACCGGGCGGGATGATCCGGAAGGAAGTTGAGCGCGTCGAAGTTGTAGTGCTCGGTCTCGACCTCCGGGCCCTCCGCGATCTCCCAGCCCATGCCGACGAACACGTCGGCCACCTGCTCGGCGATGACGGTGATGGGATGACGTGCACCCACCGGACGCCGCCCACTCGGCAACGTCACGTCGATGGACTCGGCGACGAGGACCGCCGCGTCGCGCTCGGCGTCGAGGACTGCGGTGCGTGCCTCCAGAGCCGCCGACACCCGGCCGCGGACCTGATTGACCAGTTTGCCCGCCTCCGAGCGCTGGTCCTTGGGAATCGAACCCAGCGCGCGGCGGGCGAGAGCGATCGGCGAGCGGTCACCGAGGTGCGCCGACTTGGCCGCGGCGAGCTGATCGAGATCGACCGCCGCCTCGAAGGCCGCGATCGCCGCGGATGCGGCCGCCTCGAGGTCGTCGGGTCCCGGGAATGCCGTTGCGTCGGCGGAAGTGGCCACGGTGGGCGTGCTCCTCATGCGTCGATCGGTGGATGGTGGGCCACCGTCGTCCCGCTGCGCACGCTGACCCAGCGGCACACCTCGGGTGCCGACGATGACTCCCGTCGAGGGTAGTCGACTACCGCGACGCGCTGACCTGCCGGGAGCCCCGTCTCCGGGAAGCAACTCCCGCCGTGGTCCGGCGACCGGCGGGAACCGCCAGCCCACGAGCGGCGACGGCACACACGAGGCCCACGACCAGCCACCACACGCCTCCACCGGCCAGTCCGGCACGCGCGACCATCAGGATCGCCACGCCGACACCGGCCAGCAGCATCAGCAGGGTCGCATTCCGCAGCGGCGCGCTGCGTCGGGCAACGGGATCGTCCCACCACGGCAGGGGCCGGTTCTCCAGCGGCGACAGCACCCCGACCACCGGGATCATGGCCGCGAGCAGCAGCAGGGTCTGCACACCGACGACGGCCCCGAACGATGCCGACCCGACATCGGCACGGTCGACACCGAGCGCAGCACCGGTCCCGATGATCGCCGCGAGCACCGGCAGATGCCAGAGATAGAGCGTCATCGCACCCCGGTTGCCCAGCACCACCCACCACCAGACATGCGGACGGCCGACGACGACCGCGAGGAACCGGCGCACGGCGATCGCGCCCGCGCACAACACGATCGCGTGACCGGCGAGCAGCAGGCTCGGCGGACTCATGTTGGACAACTGCTGGCCCGGCACGGTCACGAGCGAGACCTCATACGGCCCCCACGCGACGAGGGCGAGGTCGGCGACGAGCGCGCCGACGGCCACCGCGAGTGCCGTGGCGGGTCGGAGGATCCTCTTGGCGTAGGCGACTCCGAGGACAGCGGGGATCGTCCACACGGTGAGGAAGTTCAGGTAGCCCAGTGCGGCGGGACCGTCCGCCAGTCGGACGGCGTCGACGATCGCCGTACTCCCCCAGCAGAACGCCAGGGCGAGCGCCACGCCACCACCGGAGGAGAGCCGTTGCAGGAACGGGACGACGGCCAGCACGAGCAGGTAGGCGCCGAGAAACCACAGCAACTGCACCCCGAGACGCGCGACGACGTCGGCCGCTGCCGAGGCACCGATGCGGGACAGGACGGCGTACACGGCCCCGACGGTTCCGAGGTACCAGAAGACCGGGCGCAACAAGCGCTGCGACCGCCCGAACAGCCACTGCCCCGCCGTCGGGATGTCGGCAGGGCCGCGTGAGGTCCAGCCGAGGGTCGCCGCGGCGGCCCCGGCGAAGAAGAACAGCGGCAGCACCTGCAGCACCCAGGTCGCCGGCTGCAATGCGGGCACGTCGCCGAGTGTGTTGCCCAGATGGATCGAGCCGTCGGCGACCTCGACGGTGAGCATGATCGAGTGGCCGGCGACGACCACGACGAGCGAGACGATGCGGAGGAGGTCGACGACGCGATCACGGTTGCCGGTGAGAGCGTCGAGGTCACGGGTACCCGGCAGACCGGTCGACGCCGGCCATCCGGATTCGGTGCTGAGCATGCCGTCAGTCTCGGCAGCGGCGGCCGCGACGACCTGAGCAGAACTACTCGGTCGGGGTCAGCAATTCCCGTGTCGCCGGACGCCGGCCGGAACCTCTGGACGCCACCTGTGCCCGTGGCGGCCCGGTTCGAGAAACCGGACCGCCGGGGCTGTGACGCTACTTGCCGAAGCCGGCTCGCTTGAGCGCGTCGGCCATCGCTCCGCTGGGCGCCGGCCGCCGATCGTTGCGATTCCCGCCTCGATTGGCCTGACCTCCCCGGCCACCCTGCCCGGCCGGGTTGCCGCGACCGCCGCCGCGCTGGTCGTTCTTACGCGGCTGCCCGCCGCCGCGCGGAGAGTCCTCACGCGCCTGACCGCGAGGTGCGCGGGCAGGCTTGCCATCGCTCCCCGGCTCGTCGTCGAGCCGGAGCGACAAGCCGATGCGCTTGCGTTCGACGTCGACGTCCATGACCTTCACCTTCACGATGTCACCGGACTTGACGACCTCGTGGGGGTCGGAGACGAAGCGGTGCGCCATCGCGGAGACGTGGACGAGTCCGTCCTGGTGGACACCCACGTCGACGAACGCACCGAAGGCGGCCACGTTGGTGACCTGACCTTCGAGGACCATGCCCGGGGTGAGGTCGGAGACCTTCTCGATACCGGTGGCGAAGGTGGCGGTCTTGAACTCGGGACGCGGGTCGCGTCCCGGCTTGTCCAGTTCGGCGATGATGTCGACGACGGTCGGACGACCGAACGTCTCGTCGACGAACTCCTCGGGACGCAGCGTGGTGAGGGTCGCGGTGTCACCGATCAGCGACCGGACGTCGGTGCCCACCTTCTCGATGATGCGAGTGACGACCGGATACGCCTCGGGGTGCACGCTCGACGCGTCGAGCGGATTGTCGCCGTCGGCGATGCGCAGGAAGCCTGCGCACTGTTCGAACGCCTTGGGTCCGAGTCGGGGTACAGCTGTGATCTGCTTGCGATTCCGGAACGCGCCGTTGGTGTCACGGTGCGCGACAATCGATTCCGCGAGACCGGCGGTGATGCCGGAGACCCGGGACAGCAGGGGCACCGAGGCGGTGTTCACGTCGACGCCCACCGCGTTCACCGCGTCTTCGACGACCGCGCCGAGCGAGCGCGCGAGCAGGGTCTCGGAGATGTCGTGCTGGTACTGGCCGACCCCGATGGACTTCGGGTCGATCTTCACGAGCTCTGCGAGCGGGTCCTGGAGTCGACGCGCGATCGAGACCGCGCCGCGGATGGAGACGTCGAGGTCGGGCAGCTCCTTCGAGGCGTAGGCCGACGCGGAGTACACCGAGGCACCGGCCTCGGACACGACGACGCTCGTCGGCGGAGTCTTGCCGGCCGCCTTGATCGCGGACAGCAGTTCCCCGGCGAGCGCGTCGGTCTCCCGCGAGGCGGTGCCGTTGCCGATGGCGATGAGTTCGATGCCGTGCTTCTCGACCAGCGCGCCCAGCACGGCCAGCGAGCCGGACTTGTCACGCCGGGGCTCGTGGGGGTAGATCGTCGCGGTGTCCACGACCTTGCCGGTCGCGTTCACGACGGCGACCTTCACGCCGGTCCGCAGACCCGGATCGAGCCCCATGGTCGTGCGCGATCCGGCGGGCGCGGCGAGCAGGAGGTCTTTGAGGTTCGTCGCGAACACGGCGACCGCATCCGCTTCCGCGGCCTGACGCAGCCGCATCCGGACATCGAGGGACAACCCGACGAAGAGCTTGGTGCGCCATGCCCATCGCACCGTGTCGACAAGCCAGCGGTCGGCGGGACGGCCCTGATCGGAGATGCCGAAACGGGCGGCGATCCGCTGCTCGTACGGCCCGGGGCCGGCGGGCCGGTCGGCCGCCTCGGGATCGGCGTCGAGAGTGACCGAGAGGATCTCCTCGCGCTCGCCGCGCAGCACCGCCAGGACCCGATGCGACGGCAGCGAGGTGAACGGTTCGGAGAACTCGAAGTAGTCGGCGAACTTGGCGCCGGCCGACTCCTTGCCCTCGCGAACCGCGGTGCGCAGCACTCCTGTCTGCCACATCAGTTCTCGGAGTTCACCGACCAGGTCGGCGTCCTCGGCGAACCGCTCCACCGCGATCGCGCGAGCACCGTCGAGTTGCTCGGCGGCGAAGGTCGACGGGTCCGTCGTCGGGTCCGAGAGCAACGCATCGGCCACGGGCTCGTGGCCGGCCTCGCGCGCGATCTGGGCCTTGGTGCGACGCTTGGGCTTGTAGGGAAGGTAGATGTCCTCGAGGCGCGCCTTGGTGTCGGCCTCGCGGATGCGCGCGTCGAGAGCGGCGTCGAGCTTGCCCTGCGCGGCGATCGATTCGCGGACCGCCTGACGTCGGGCTTCGAGGTCGCGCAGGTAGCCGAGACGCTCGTCGAGCGTGCGGAGTTGCGCGTCGTCGAGACCACCGGTGGCCTCCTTGCGGTACCGGGCGACGAACGGAACGGTCGATCCACCGTCGAGCAGTTCGATCGCCGCCCGCACCTGGCCGACGCCCACACCGAGCTCGGTGGCGATCGCCGAGGCGATGCGGGAGTTCACGACCGCGGGATCGGGCGCGGGCACCGTCTGCGGTGCGGCGGCCGGCGAGCCGGGGGTCGCGGGCGCGGGTTCGGGGGCGGAGTCGGGTGACACAGTTTCTGACACGATCGCCGACCCTACCGGCCGACTCGGACAGCGGTCAGACGCGACCCGCCGCGCGGTGGACGCGAGCGCTCTCGTACAGACAGATGGCCGCCGCGGCAGCGACATTCAGGCTCTCCGCGCGACCGCGGATCGGAATGGACACGCGATGGTCGGCCGAGCGCTGGGTGTGCGGCGGCAGCCCGTGCGCCTCGTTGCCGAAGAGCCAGGCGACGCGGCCGGCGAGGATGTCGCCGGCGGAGTCCAGGTCGACCTCGCCGTCGGCCGCCGTGGCGAGCAGCGTGACACCGGCCGCGCGAATGGCGTCGAGCGCGTCCTCGACGGACCGGTCGCGCACCACGGGCACCGTGAACACGCTTCCCGCACTCGCCCGGACGCACTTGCCGTTGTGCGGATCGACGGCGTCGCCCAGCAGGACGACGGCGTCGGCGCCCATCGCGTCGGCGCACCGGATCAGCGTGCCCGCGTTGCCGGGCTCACGGGCCTCGACGGCGATCGCCAGGAGCCGGGGTTCGCCGGCGAGAGCGGACCCGAGCGGAACGTCGAGAAGCGGACAGATCGCGAAGATGCCTGCGGGCGTGGATGTCTCCGCGAGTTTGGACGCGGCACGGTCGGTGATCACCGACACCGGTATGCCGGCCGACGTGGCGGTGTCGACGAGAGCGCGGTGGCGGTGGTGCTCCTCGTCGGCGACCAGGAGCGCCTCGACCCGTCCGACGGAGAGCGCCGACGCGACGGCATTCGCCCCTTCGGCGAGGAAGCGACCCTGCTCCCGCCGCTCGGCGGCGCGATGCAGCTTCGCATACGACACGACCCGCGAGGATCGCTCGGACAGGATCTCCGTCATCGGAGGCTCGTCCGCGCGACTCGCGGGTCGTGGGTGCTGGGGCGCAATCAGGCAGCCGGGGCGTTGACGTCGGCCGGCAGTGCCTTGCGGGCGACCTCGACCAGACCGGTGAAGGCCTCGGGATCGGTCACGGCGATGTCGGCGAGCACCTTGCGGTCGACCTCGACACCAGCGGCCTTGAGGCCCTGGATGAGTCGGTTGTAGGTGATGTCGTTGGCGCGGGCCGCGGCGTTGATACGCGAGATCCACAGCTTGCGGAACTCACCCTTGCGCGCGCGACGGTCGCGGTAGGCGTAGTTCAGCGAGTGGAGCTGCTGCTCCTTCGCCTTGCGGTACAGGCGCGACCGCTGTCCGCGGTAGCCCTTGGAGGCCTCGAGGGTGGACCGACGCTTCTTCTGGGCGTTGACGGCCCTTTTCACGCGTGCCATGTGTTAGATCCTTTTGCTTGTCAGATGTCTGGGGTCGCTGGCGTCAGCGGTTGAGCAGTCGCTTGATGCGCGGGGCGTCGTTCTCGCTGACGACGGTGGTGCCGTCGAGACGACGGGTGCGCTTGGACGACTTGTGCTCGAGCAGGTGGCGGCGGTTGGCCTTCTGGCGGACGATCTTTCCGCTGCCGGTCACCTTGAAGCGCTTCGCGGTGCCCTTGTGGGTCTTGCTCTTCGGCATGTTCTTCCTTCTCTCGGGCGAACTCGGGCACCGGACCTGGCGAGGTCCGGTGTGTACCGGGTTCGCGTGTCGTGATCTCGGCCGGAACGGTTCGGACTCTCGTCCGGCCGATCGACTCAGTTCTCGTCCGCGGCGGCCTTCGGGCCACCGGAACGTTCACGGCTCTCTTGCGCCTTCTGGCGGGTCTTCGCACCCTTGTGCGGGGCGAGGACCATCGTCATGTTGCGACCGTCCTGCTTGGCCGACGTCTCGACGAAGCCGTAGTCGGCGACGTCGTTGCCCAGGCGCTGCAACAGTCGGTAGCCGAGCTCGGGACGGGACTGCTCGCGGCCGCGGAACATGATGGTGACCTTCACCTTGGATCCCGCCTCGAGGAACCGGATGACGTGACCCTTCTTGGTCTCGTAATCGTGGTCGTCGATCTTGGGACGGAGCTTCTGCTCCTTGATGACGGTCATCTGCTGATTGCGACGCGATTCGCGCTGCTTCTGGGCCGCCTCGTACTTGAACTTGCCGTAGTCCATGATCTTGCAGACCGGCGGACGGGCGTCCGGAGCCACCTCGACCAGGTCGAGATCGGCCTCGTAGGCCAAGCGAAGCGCATCTTCAACACGCACGATGCCCACCTGCTCCGAGTTGGGTCCGACGAGTCGGACCTCAGGGACGCGGATGCGCTCGTTGATGCGGGTCTCAGTGCTGATGGGGCCTCCTTGTTCAATCCTGCAGTGGTAACCGTCGCGTCGTGGCGAGGGACGTATGCAAGAGAACCTGCGGGACACCTCAGCAACAAAGCCCCGGGACTGTTGTCCGCGGGGCTCCGATACCGACCGGTTCGCAACGCGGATGCCATCACTGACACACGTTGCCGCCGATGTACAGCTCAGCATCGAAAGATGCGATCTGCGACGATCGGCGTGAACCGGACCGTGCAACTGCGAGTGACCTCGCGTCGAACGGTGGGAGCGGAACTCCACTTACGACCCCGGCGCATACCAGGGCGGTCGTGCTATGGGAGTCTAACAGCCATGGCCGAGAACTCCTATTCGTCACCTGCACCGTTACCCCCGGAAGTTGCGACGGGTGGCGGCGCCGACACGGGAGATGCAGCGCACACCGATCCGGACAACGTCCGTGACCTGGGCGATATTCCGGCCATCGAGGTCATCACCCGGTCCATCGTCATGCTGATGAGTGCGGCGGCCGAGAAGCTCGGACTGGCCGAGGGCACCCCCGCCGACCGCATCGACCTCCCCGAGGCCCGCACCCTGATCACCGCCCTGGCCGGCATCGTCGACGCGTCGAAGGCCGATCTCGGCATCCATGCCGCGCCCATCCGTGACGGCCTGAAGAGCCTGCAGCTGGCGTTCCGGGAGGCGAGTGCCTACCCGGACGAACCCGGCGAGGGCCCGGGCGAGAAGTACACCGGTCCGGTTCGCGCGCCTCGGCGGTAGCGGTTCCTGCTGGTTGAGCGGGCGAGGAGCGTAGCGACGAGCCGTGTCGAAACCCTCTACCCTGGACTCATGACGAATGCCGATGAGCCCGGGGGATCCGACGAGATCGTCGATGCCGAGATCGTGCCGACCGCCCCGGTACCGGGAGCGTTCCCCGATCCGAACTACTCCGACAGCGGCGTCCCGACCTTCGATTTCGTCCGCGACAAGATCGAGAACCGGATCACGACCGCGATCGGTTCCCAGGAGCTCGCGGAGGCCAGTCCGGAAGGACACAGCGTCGACGAGATGATGCGCAAGCGCGACGAGGCCGCGAAGAAGCGTCTCGAGGAGATCCGCAAGTCGATGGGCAAGTAGGCCCGGCAACACTTACACGGAATCGCCACTTCCCCGCAGCCGCGGAGGCTGTGACCAGCGCTGCTGCAACGGAAGTGGCGATTCTGTCCGGCGGGTCAGCCGACCGACGCCACCGCGTGGTCGATGTCGACGATCTCGGCCAGGAACTTGCCGGTGTGGCTGCCCGGGGTCGCCGCGATGTCCTCGGGGACACCTTCGGCGACGACGGTCCCGCCGCCTGCGCCGCCCTCGGGTCCCATGTCGATGACCCAGTCGGCCGTCTTGATGACGTCGAGGTTGTGCTCGATCACGATGACCGTGTTGCCCTTGTCGACCAGGCCGTTGATCACGGCGAGCAGCTTCTTGATGTCCTCGAAGTGAAGCCCGGTGGTGGGTTCGTCGAGGATGTAGACGGTCCGGCCCATCGACCGCTTCTGCAACTCGGCGGCCAGCTTGACGCGCTGCGCCTCGCCACCGGACAGGGTCGGTGCCGGCTGTCCGAGCCGGACGTAACCGAGACCGACGTCGACGAGTGTCTTGAGGTAGCGGTGGATCGACGTGACGGGTTCGAAGAAGTCGGCTGCCTCTTCGATCGGCATGTCGAGGACCTCGGAGATGGTCTTGCCCTTGTAGTGCACTTCGAGGGTCTCCCGGTTGTAGCGCGCACCGTGGCAGACCTCGCACGGGACGTAGACGTCCGGCAGGAAGTTCATCTCGATCTTGATCGTGCCCTCGCCGGTGCACGCCTCGCAGCGGCCGCCCTTGACGTTGAACGAGAACCGGCCCGGTTGGTAGCCGCGCACCTTGGCCTCGGTGGTCGCCGCGAAGAGCGTCCTGATCTTGTCGAAGACACCGGTGTAGGTGGCCGGGTTGGACCGCGGGGTGCGGCCGATCGGCGACTGGTCGACCTGGACGAGCTTGTCCAGGTTGTCCAGACCCTTGATGCGCGTGTGACGTCCGGGCACCTGCCGCGCACCGTTGAGTTTGTTGGCGAGCACGGTCGCCAGGATGTCGTTGACGAGCGTCGACTTGCCCGACCCCGAAACACCGGTCACCGCGGTCATCACGCCGAGCGGGAATGACACGTCGATGCCACGCAGGTTGTGCTCGCGCGCACCGACGACGGTCAGCTGCCGCTTGCGGTCGATCGGCCGGCGGATCTCCGGCACCGGCAACGTGTCGCGACCCGCGAGGTACGCACCGGTCAGCGACTTCCGGTTCTTCAGCAGGTCCTTGTAGCTACCGCTGTGCACGACGTGGCCGCCGTGCTCGCCGGCCCGGGGACCGATGTCGACGATCCAGTCGGCCGCGCGGATGGTGTCCTCGTCGTGTTCGACGACGATGAGTGTGTTGCCGAGATCCCGAAGACGGGTCAGCGTGTCGATGAGCCGGCGGTTGTCGCGCTGGTGCAGACCGATCGACGGCTCGTCGAGGACGTAGAGCACGCCCGCGAGGCCGGATCCGATCTGGGTGGCCAGTCGGATGCGCTGTGCCTCACCGCCCGACAGCGAACCCGCCGCGCGCTCCAGGGACAGGTACTCGAGCCCGACGTCGAGCAGGAACCGGATGCGGGCCTGGACCTCTTTGAGGACACGGCCGGCGATGGCTGCCTGCCGCGAGTCGAGCTGCAGCTGGTCGAGGAAGTCGGCACAGTCGGCGACCGACAGTGCACACACCTCGGCGATCGACTTCGGCCCGTACTCCGGGTGATCGAGCGTCACCGCGAGGATCTCGGGGCGGAGGCGCGCACCCTGACATGCGGGGCACGGCACGTCGCGCATGTAGCCCTCGTAGCGCTCCTTCATCTGCTCGGACTCGGTCTGGTCCATGCGGCGCGCGAGGAACGAGAGGACACCCTCGAACTCGGTGTAGTACGACCGGGTCCGGCCGTATCGGTTGCGGAACTTGACGTGGACCTGGTGATCGCTGCCGTTGAGCAGAGCCCGACGCGCCTTGATGGGCAGCTTCTTCCAAGGCGTGTTGATGTCGAACTTCATCTGGTCGGCCAGACCCGACATCAGCCGGAGGAAATAGTCGGCGTTGTGTCCGGTCGACCACGGCGCGATCGCACCTTCGGCGAGTGACATCTCCGGGTCGGGCACGACGAGTTCCTCGTCGACCTCCTTGCGGACGCCGAGCCCGTCGCATTCCGGGCAGGCGCCGTAGGGCGAGTTGAACGAGAACGACCGCGGTTCGAGGTCGTCGATCGCGATCGGATGCGCGTTCGGGCAGGCCATCCGCTCCGAGAAGCGCCGCTCGCGCTCCGGGTCGTCCTCGTCGAGGTCGACGAAGTCGAGCACGATGATGCCGTCGGCCAGGCGCAGACCGGTCTCGACCGAATCCGTCAGGCGCTGTTTGGCACTGCTCTTGACCACCAGGCGGTCCACGACCACCTCGATGTCGTGCTTCTCCTGCTTCTTCAGCTTCGGCGGATCGGTCAGCGGGTGCACGACCCCGTCGATGCGCGCACGTGAGAAGCCCTGCGTCTGGAGTTCGGCGAACAGGTCGACGAACTCACCCTTGCGCGTGCGGACAACCGGCGCGAGGACCTGGAAACGCGTGCCCTCGTCCATGGCGAGGACCTGGTCGACGATCTGCTGCGGCGTCTGCTTGGCGATGGGCTCGCCGCAGATCGGGCAGTGCGCCTTGCCCGCGCGGGCGTAGAGCAGACGCAGGTAGTCGTAGACCTCGGTGATCGTGCCGACGGTCGACCGAGGATTGCGGTTGGTGGACTTCTGATCGATGGACACCGCGGGCGAGAGCCCCTCGATGAAGTCCACGTCCGGCTTGTCCATCTGCCCGAGGAACTGCCTCGCGTAGGCGGACAGCGACTCGACGTAGCGCCGCTGGCCCTCGGCGAAGATCGTGTCGAAGGCCAGGGACGACTTGCCCGATCCCGACAGCCCGGTGAAGACGATGAGGCTGTCCCGGGGAAGGTCGACATCGATGCCGCGCAGATTGTGTTCGCGGGCACCTCGGACGATCAGACGATCAACCACTGCAGTCCTAACATTCTCGAGTCACAGGGCGCACGGCCGGCGCAGGGGCACAGTACCGACGGCCACCGACAGGATCGTCATCACGAGCTCGCCCCGGGAAAGATTCGGAGTCCGACGACCGGGCGATCGGTCTCGCCGCCCGTGTCATCGTCGAACCGATAGTCCAGGATACGCGCGCCACGCAAACCCTCAGGGTCACGACCGTCACATTCCGGCCGCCCGCTGTCATAGCCTGTCGGCATGACCTCCGACGCGACACCGATCAGTGACACCTACACCGGCGATCTCTCCGAGTCGAAGACCCCGCAGCGCCGCACGCTGTCGTCGGCCACGATCGTGAAGTTGTCCGTCGGTCCGATGGACAACAACGTCTACGTGGTGACCTCCCGCGCGACAGGTGATCAGCTGATCATCGACGCAGCCAACGACGCGGACACGATCACCGAGGTGCTCTCGGCTGTCGAGGGGACCCCGAAACTGATCTTCACGACCCATCAACACTTCGACCATTGGCAGGCCCTCGCCGCTGTGGCCGAGTCGACCGGGGTTCCCACCGCTGCCGGACGACTCGACGCCGGCGAACTCCCGGTCGCACCCGACCGCCTCGTCGACGATGGTGACGTGATCGAGGTCGGCAACCTCTCCTTCGAGGCCATCCACCTCGTCGGACACACTCCGGGGTCGATCGCCCTCGCCCTCACCGACGTGAGTGACGACGGCGAGCGAACCGTGCACCTGTTCACCGGCGACTGCCTCTTCCCGGGCGGCATCGGGAAGACCTGGAAGCCGGAGGATTTCGACACCCTCCTCGAGGATGTCTCGACGAAGCTGTTCGACCGGTTCGACGACTCGACGGTGGTCTATCCCGGACATGGCAAGGACACGACTCTGGGTGCCGAGCGCGGGTCGTTGCCGGAGTGGCGCGAGCGCCGCTGGTGACCACTGCGGCGCGCAGCGTCGCTGGTGACCACTGTGGCGCGAGCAACGCTCGTGAACACCGGGTGTTTGGTCTTCGTCGTGGACGGTTACCTGTTCATCGGATCGTTCGGCGAGACGTGACCCGGGAGGCCCCCGAGCGGCAAACTCATCACGGCACGCCGAGTGACCTGCAGATTCGTCGCGAGAGGGTAGCGTTGAACGGGCCAGAAACGTGCTTCACCCGACGGATCTCGATAGCCAAACCCGACTGAAGAAGGTTGTGACCGATGATTCTCCGCCGTATAGCCCGTCCGCTCCTCGCCTCGGCGTTCGTCGCCAGCGGCGTGGACGCCATCCGGAGCCCCAAACCGATCGCGCAATCCGCCGAACCGGTTGTGGACAAGGCCCGGTCGTCGCTCCCGCCGGAGGTGGCCGGCCGGATCCCGGAGAACACCGAGACGCTGGTCCAGATCAACGCGGCCGCCCAGATCGGCGGCGGCATCCTCCTCGCGACCGGTAAGTTCCCGCGAGTCGCGTCGGTCGTCCTGGCCGGGACACTGATCCCGACCACCGCGGCCGGCACCGATTTCTGGAACGAGGCGGACCCGGTCAGGAAGGAAGCGCAGCGCAACGCCTTCATCAAGAACGTCGGTCTCCTCGGCGGCGTTCTCCTTGCTGCCGTCGACACCGAGGGCAAGCCCTCACTCGCGTGGCGCGGACGTCAGAAGGCTTCCGCCGTCGCCGCGGCCCTGCCGATCGGTGCCGCCGCCGGGTCGTCGACCTGGGAACACCTCGTCGAACGCACGCACGACGGCGCCGAGATCGTCTCGGAGCGGTCTGCCGACGCCGCGGCGAAGTTCCGCGAGCACGCTCCCGAGATCGCCGAGGCCGCGCAGAAGCGTTCGCTCGAGTTCGCCGAGAAGGCTGCGGACACCGCATCCGACGTCGCCGACCGCATCCGTGACCGCGCCCCGGTTCTGGCCGATGCGGCGCTCGTTCGTTCGTCGGAACTCGCCGACACCGCTCTCGCGCGCTCGTCGGATCTCGCCGAGACCGCCCGCAAGCGAGGCCCGAAGCTCGTCAAGGAAGCGCAGAAGCGAGCCGAGAAGGCCCAGAAGCAGGCCAAGAAGGCGCAGAAGCAGGCCAAGAAGAAAGCTCCGAAGATCGCCGATTCCGCCCGCGACCGCGCGTCGGATCTCGCCGACACCGCGCGCAAGCGCGCACCCGAGTTCGCCGACGTGGCCCGCGACCGCTCCGCCGAGCTGGCCGACGTGGCCCGCGCACGATCGGCCGAGCTCGCCGAGACCGCGCGTCAGCTCGCCGCAGCCGCCGAGGACTCGGCCGATCAGGGCCGCAAGCGTCTGCGCAAAGCACGTCGCTGATCCCTCGGGATCCTTTCGCGCACGAGCACAAGATACGAGCACGACCCTGAACACAACCGATCTCACGACCACGGACGCGGTGCACCCGCCGGAGGATTATCCCTGGGTGCCCGCGTCCGTGGCGCTGAGAGAGGCAGTGCTACACGACGTGCTCGGCCATCCGGCGTTCGGAACCGTTCCGCCCGTCGGCGCCCGGCTGGTCGTCGCAGTCGGATCCAACGCAGCCCCGGACGTCCTGCGCCGCAAGCTGGCGCACGTGCCGTCGGCGGACACGATCTGCCTGCGGGCAGTCCACGTCACGAACATCACAGTCGGCCATTCCGCGCATGTCGCGGCCCGCGGCTATCTACCTGCTGCCCCGGTCTTCGCAGGTCAACAGACAATCGGGACCATCGCGGCCTGGCTCGGTCCCGCACACGTCGCGGCACTGGACGCCACCGAACCCAACTACCATCGACAGACAGTGAATACGCGCGACCACCCCTTGACACATGGCCGGCTCGCCACTCTCCTCTCGGACGATCGGCCGCCCCTGCCCACGGATTTCGACCTCTACGTGTCCCGGCACGGCGTGCTCGCCGACCCGGTGACCGGTGAACCACTCCCCTTCGGTCCGCAGGCCGACGTTCTCGCATGGTTGTCCCGAAAGCTCGACGATGTGTCCATCGCTGCCCCGGCATCGCAGGTGTGCACGCGACTGGCGGCCGATCCTCAGGCGACGACGGCCCGGATCCGGGCCGCCGGATTGTCCCGGCCGTGCGGGTCCCACGATCCGCTGCCGATCGGACACGGCCGATGACCGCGCTCTCTCCGGACACCGATCCCCGGGTGGACGAGGAACAACGGCACCTCGACCGCGTATACGGCCGCCTCGACCGGATGCGGCGGACCACGCAGCGCCGGTTGTCGTCGACGTTGTCCGAGCGAGGCGGCACCCCGCAGGCCTTGTCCGAGCGCGAGTCGTACGAGCGGATGTACAACGAGGATCTCGCCAAATTCGATGCCGCCGAACACAATCTGTACTTCGGACGACTCGATCTCGAAGACGGCGAGGTCCGGCGCATCGGACGCATCGGTGTCCTCGACGACGGTTTCGCCGACGACGGCGAGCTCGACGCCACCGCAACCGACGCCACCCTCCTGCTCGACTGGCGCGCTCCCCTGGCCCGTCCGTTCTATCTGGCGACCCCGGCGGCGCCCGAGGACGTCGCGCGCCGTCGGCACATCCGCACCCGCAGCCGCAAGGTCCGCGGCGTCAGCGACGAGTCCCTGACCGCCGGCGATGCCCTACTCGACGACTTCGGGCACGGCGACGTCGTCAACGAGTCGGCACTGGTGGCAGCACTCAATGCGGCGCGCACCGGTGAGATGACCGACATCGTCGAGACCATCCAGCGCGAGCAGGACCTGATCATCCGCTCAACCCACCGGGGAGTCACCGTCATCCAGGGCGGCCCCGGCACCGGCAAGACCGCGGTCGCACTCCACCGGGCCGCCTACCTGCTCTACACCCATCGCGAGAACCTTTCGCGCAGCGGAATTCTCATCATCGGACCCAACGACGACTTCCTGAACTACATCGGCCAGGTGCTCCCCTCACTGGGCGAGTCCGGCGTACTCCTGTCGACCATCGGGGATCTGTTCCCCGGCGTGCGGGCGGGCACCGAGGACCCGCGGCCGACCGCGGCTGTCAAAGGTGGACTGCGGATGGTCGACGTACTCAAGCGAGCGGTCCGCGCACAGCAGTCGCTGCCGTCCCGGCCCGAGGCGGTGGATTTCGACAGCTACCGGGTCGAGATCGACTCCGAGCTGATCAAGACAGCGCGTGCCAAGGCCCGCGCCACGCGTCGCGCCCACAACCTCTCGCAGAACGCCTTCCTCAAGGCGGGACTCGCCGAGCTCGCCGCGCGGCACGCGGCGACGATCGGATCGAGCCTGCTCGACGGCTCGCAATTGCTCAGTCCCGCCGACATCGCCGACATCCGCGACGACATGAGCCGCGATCCCGACATCCGTGCCGCGCTGTTGCGATACTGGCCGACCCTCACGCCGCAGGCACTGTTGCGCGACCTCCTCGCCGACGAGCGCGCGATACGCAAGGCCACCCCGGGATGGACGGACGCCGATCGTGCTGCGCTCCAGCGGTCGTCGCGGCCGGCCACGACGACGGGCGAGGATTTCTCACCGGCCGACGTCCCGCTGCTGGACGAGCTCGCCGAGCTGATCGGTTATGGCACCGAGGACGCCGAGCGGGCCGAACGCGCACGCTGGCGCCGCCAGCTCGCCGACGCACAAGACGCCCTGGACATCCTGACCGGCTCGGCGCCTCAGGACCTCGAGGACGAACTCGACCCCGAGATCCTGATGGCCTACGACCTGATCGATGCCGAGCAACTCGCCTCCCGCCAGACCGAGACCCGGCGCGCCACCACAGCCGAGCGCGCCTACGGCGACCGGACCTGGACGTTCGGCCACGTCATCGTCGACGAGGCCCAGGAGCTCTCGGCGATGGCCTGGCGCATGGTGATGCGGCGCATCCCGAACCGGTGGATGACGATCATCGGCGACACCGCCCAGACGTCCGACGAGGCGGGCACCCGCTCGTGGGGCGAGGTCCTCGAGCCGTACGTCGCGAGCCGCTGGCAGTTCAAGGAACTATCGGTCAACTACCGGACGCCCAGCGAGATCATGGAGTACGCGGCCCGCGTGCTCGACGAGATCGGCAACGGCGAGAAGGCGCCGACCTCTCTGCGCAGCAACGGGATCGAACCGGTGGCACTGCGCGCGAACGGTGGGTCGCCGCAGGACATCGTCGCCACCGTCCTCCGAGCCGTCGCGCTCGCCGAACCCGAGGGCCTCACCGCCGTCGTGGTCCCCGATCACCTGCACGACGTGATCGATGCGGCGCTGTCTCCGGACGGCTTCGCCCTCACCGACCGCGAGCCGCCCCGGGTGTACACGGTACGAAGCTGCAAGGGCCTGGAGTTCGACACGACGATCGTCGTCGAGCCCGCTGCGATCATCGACCAGTCGCCGCGCGGACTCAGCGACCTGTACGTCGCCCTCACCCGGGCGACCCAGCGACTCGTCGTCGTCCATCGCGACGACCTCCCCGACGTACTCGACGACCTCCCGGACGGCTGATCGGCCGCGCGGGTCAGGGTCGCGTGCCGGCGACGTGCTGGTGCGGTGACTCGTTGTGCAGCAGACGGTCTCGTCTGTACCTGCTCCAAGTCACCTGCGGGATTCCATCGTCGACGGTGATGTGGGCGCGAACAGAGTACACGTGCTCGACGAGTTGCTCGGTGATCACTTCGGCCGGGGTGCCGAGTGCGACGATCGACCCGTGGGCGAGAACGACGACGCGGTCGCAGAACATCGCCGCGAGGTTGAGATCGTGCAGCGCGATGTAACTGGTCATCGGGAGATCGGAGACCAGGGCCAGGAGGTCGAGCTGGTGAGAGATGTCGAGGTGGTTCGTCGGTTCGTCGAGAAGCAGTTCGTCGGGTTGCTGTGCAAGCGCCCGCGCGATCTGGACGCGTTGGCGCTCGCCGCCGGAAAGCGTGTGCCAACGGCGATTCCGATACCCGAGCATGCCGGTGTGGGCGAGTGCCTCGTCGATCGCCGAGCGGTCGGCGACCTCGTCACCTCCGAACATGCCTCGGTGTGGGATGCGCCCGAGTCGGACGATGCCGCCGACCGTGATGTCGACTTCTGTGTCGGCCTGTTGCTCGACGATGGCCACTCGTCGCGCGACGTCACGCCGGCGCAGCGTTCGGATGTCGTTGTCGTCGAGCAGAACTCGCCCGGTGTCTGGATGGTGAACCCCGGCCAGGAGACCGAGGAGCGACGACTTTCCGGACCCGTTCGGCCCCAGGAGTCCGATGGTCTCACCCGGGATGGGTTCGACGGTGACCCCGTCGAGTACGAGGTGGCCGCCGCGGCTCCATCCGATGTGCTTGGCGTGTAGCGGCATCAGCGCACCGATCTCCGCGTGGGTGGGGTCACTGGCTGCCACGCATCCGGAACAGGATGAGAGCAAAGGCCGGGACGCCGACCAGCGCCGTGACGACACCGACCGGAATCTCCTGCGGCGCGAAGAGAGTTCGCGCGACTGCGTCGACCCAGACCATGAACACCGCACCGACGAGGATGGTGGCCGGAAGTAACCGCCCATGCCGCGGGCCGACGAGGAGCCTGGCCGCATGTGGCAGGACCAGGCCGACGAATCCGATCGCGCCGGCGGCGCTGACCAGTGACGCCGTGATCAGAGCGGTCACCGTGAGCAACAAGATTCGGACCCGATGGACGGACACGCCCAACGACGACGCGGCGGAGTTGCCGAAGGTGAACGCGTCGAGCGACGAGGACATCAGCAGGCACACGATGATTCCGAAGCTCGTGATCGCACCGCAGACCATGACGTCGGTCCAGTCGGCGCCACTGAGTGAACCGAGTAGCCAGAACAGCACGCCACGGGTCTGTTCGGCGTTCGCCGAGGACATGACGATGAACGAGGTCACCGCGGAGAACAGTTGCGTGCCCGCGACTCCCGCGAGGATGACCCGCGCGGTTCCTCCTCCCGCGCCGGCGGCGAGGGCGATGACTGTGGCGAACGCCAGCACCGCGCCGCCGAATGCGCCCATCGACAGCGAGACGGCGCCGCCCCCGATCCCGAGGATCGCCACCAGGACTGCGCCGGTCGAGGCACCCGAGGAGATGCCGAGGACGAAGGGGTCGGCCAGCGGGTTGCGGAGCAGCGATTGCATGATCGCGCCACATAATGCGAGACCCGCACCGCACACCGCGGCGAGTAGGGTGCGCGGGAGCCGGAGCTGCCAGACGATGCCGTCCTGCAGTGCGGTCAGATCTGATGAGCCGATGCCCCAGTGCTCACCGATGACGGCGTACACGTCGCGTACCGACAGGTCCGCCGGCCCGAACGTGACCGTTACCGCGACCGAGACGACCAGTAGCGCGACGCCGACGACGACAACCGCCGCGAAAACGGTCGCGGACTCATGACGCGGCGCGGGCACAGCGGGGCCGCCGGACACCCGAACCCCCGATTCGACTGCACCGGTGCTCATGACCGAGGAGTCACGAGGTTCCAGTCCTGGAGGGCAGTGGCGACCTTCTCCATCCCGTCGACGGTGCGGATCGTCGGGTTCAGGTCCGCGCCGTTGACGATGACGTAGCGCTTGTCACGCACGGCCCTCATCTGGGAGGTGACCGGATTGGATTCGAGGAACGCGATCTTGCTGTCGAGTGCGTCACCGTCGATGCTGCGCCTGCTCAGGTCGGCCAGTACCAGTGCGGTGGGATTGCGATCGGCGACCGTCTCCCATGGCACCTGCGGCCATTCGTCGGTGGTGTCGGCGAAGACGTTCGTCGCGCCGACGGCTCGGCTGATCGCGCCCGAGGAACCACAACAACCCGCCATGTACGGGGTGTGGGTGTCGGCGAACCAGAACGCAAGCGATACGCCTGCCTCGTCGGCCGGATGAGATGCCGCACGCACGCGGTCCTGCAGCTCGCCGATGAACTCGTCGCCACGTTCGTCGACCCCGAAGATCGCTGCGAGATCCCGGATCTCCTGATAGACGCTGTCCATCGTGTACGGGGTCGTGCGCGCACCGTCAGCGTTGGATGCCGACGACACCTCACCGCTGCAACCGTTGTCGGTCGGCGAAAGGTAGGTGGGCACACCAAGTTTCTCGTATTGATCCCGGCCCGCCGATCCCCCGTCGCCCACAGACGAGCCGAACGACGCGGTCACGAAATCCGGATTGGCCTCGAGCACCGTCTCCATGGTGGGTTTGTTGTCGGCGAGCCTCGGGACCGAGGCGTTGGCTTCGGCAAGGTTCGCGCGCACCGGATCGGTCCACGTCGCGGTCCCGACCATGCGGTCAGCAAGTCCCAACGACAGCAGGATCTCCGTGGAGGCCTGGTTGAGCGAGACCACTCGCTGTGGCGGAGTCTCGACGTGGATCGTTCGACCGCAGTTCTCGAGTGAGATGGAGGTTTCCTTGCCGCCCGCCGAGGCGTCAGGTCCGGTGGTCGAACTGCCGCACGCGGCGAGGCTCACGGCCGACACAGCCAGGGTGAGTGCGCAGCGCAGAGCTGACATGGGCATGAGTGGGAACACTTTCTGGTCGTAGGTCCGTTCGCGGGACCTCGGTTCACCTGTGCCGGATCGGAGGAGCGATCGGACTCGCATCCGGCCCCAGGTGGGGCCGGGCACTCACCGTTGCGCGTCAGTTCCGGATTCACACCGGATTCTCTCGACCGATCGGCGCCGCACGAGCGGCCAGGGTCACCATACGCCGTCCTCTTGTCTTGTCCGAATCCGTCTTGTCCGAATCGTCCGCCTCACATCAGCGGTGCACGAGTGTCAGGTCAGGCGACGGAACCCGGTGTGGCATCTCGCATCATTCCGGTCGCGGGATGGCAGTTGATGTACTCGAAGGTCTGATCGGCACCGGAGGATACCGAGACCTCGTGATACAGACGGAGTTTGTCGAGATCGCCGGCGACCTTGAAGAATGTGGTGAAGATGCGCAGATGGGTGGGATGGGATTCTGCCCAGCGTTCCAGCCTCTCGAGTGATCGCCAGTGTCCGATGTTGTAGGACTCGTCGACAGGATTGCCGTCGACGTCGATGTTGCGCACCATCCGGTTGCTGTAGCAACCGACGTCGGCGCCGTTGTCGCGGAGGAAATCCATGCCGGCTTGTAGTGTCGGTTGTATTTCGTCGAGATAGAGTGCTCGCTCTTCCACTCCGGCTTCGCGCCAGTCCTGACCGGACCTGATCAGCGCGATGTTGTCGTGACCGGCCACGACCACTCGGCCGCCGGAACGTGGGTCGCCGGAAACGATGTGGAGGGTGTCGGTCTCCGCGGGCTGCATCCAGTCCGTCTGGGAGAGCGGGACACGTTCGCGCATCGATCCCCAGTATCCGTGCTCGTTGATCTCGCCACTGATGTCGCTCATGAGTGCACCGACTCCGGGAAGCTGCTCCTGGAATGCGTAGAGAGTCTCGAACTGGTCGACTCGCGGGGAGATGATCTCTCGGAAATAGCCGATGCCATCGGTGATTCGGTCCTCTGATGTCCACCACTGGTCGACCTCGGGTGAACGCAACCATCGGCGGAAGGTGGCGGGGTCATTCCAGTAGCCGACGACGATGTAGTTGTCGTAACCCTGGTTGTCGACATGGTGGGTGATGTCGTGGTGCTGCGTCCCGTCGGCGGTGGAAAGACTGTCCACCAGGTGTCTGACCGCCCCCAACGCGGCGGATCGCTGGTCTTCACCGCGGGATTGGACCCCGAGGTAGCCCATGGTGACCTGCTCGATCTGGTGGTCGGCGCGTCCGACCCACATGGGGAACGGTGGCTGATAGTCGGCTGGCACCCGGCGGGAGATACTGCGCGGACAGGCAAGGTGGGTGTCGATCGCGGATTCCATGGAGGGCTGCTCCTTTCAGAGATTCTGTACTGAGTCGCCGGCCGAGGTCTGCCGCCACGGGCCGGGATTGCCACCGGAGGCGGGCTCGCGCTCGCGGCAAATGTGGTGCGGCGTCGCGGAATCAGGACGGATCGGTCTGGATCGTCGTCACTGCGATGGCTTGCGCGGGACAGATGGCGGCGGCCCGGCGAACGCTGGCGACATCGTCCGCGCTCTCCATGACCGCGGTTGTGCTCTGTGCGCGCCCCTCCGTGAACTCGAAGTGGTCGGGCGCGACAGAGACACAGAGGCCGGCACCGATGCAGTGGCGCGAGACCTCCGAATGCCAGCGCTGTTCGGACATCGAAACTCCTTCCGTCACTTCGCAGATAGTCTCGGGCACCGGCCCTAGAGACAGTCGGGCACCTATGCGTCCGTTGATGCCGGCCAGGTCACGCCGACACTCTTCATCCCTGCCATCACGTCCATGTCAGGGTGTTCCTTGATGACATCCTTGAAGGTCGGGCTGCCCACGATGACCGACTTGTACGACCTCAGAAAGGCTTCGATGTCCTCTGCTTCCCTCGCCGGGATGTCGAACTCCACGAACGCCGGTGTGACGATGTCGTCGAACAGTGCGTCCCAGTACTCTTCGGTGATTCCCATGCCCCTGTGGGACGTGGCCATGTCGGGTCCGTGGTAGGTGTGCGGGCCACCCCAGTGCATGCCCAGGAATTCGACGAATCCGCTGATCTCCTCCTGGACTTCGGCTTCGGTCTTGTGGTTCCAGATATGCCCGATGGTCGGGTTCAACATTGCCCGTACCACAAGTGTTTTCGCCAGGAACTTCACTGTCTCCAGTCCACCCAGCCGGTCGTAGAGGCTTGCGGGCTCGGTCATGTTCTCTCCTTGGTGTGTCGATGAATCATTTGGGCTGAAACGTTGCTGCTTCGGGCCGTCGTGTCTGCCGCAGCGCCGTGAGGAACAGGGCGAACACCGTCGTGAGTGAGGCCCACAGAACGGCATGATCGGCGATGGTGTACATCCGGAAGGCGCCGAGTACATCGGCGGGGAAACCCGGGTAGGCGATCGCGGTGCCGTCCATGAGTGGACCGGGCACTTCGTCGAAGCTCGGCAGGATGGTGGCTGTGACCGCGATGGCCGCCAGGTACACGGCCACACCGGCCAGTGCTGAGACGAGCCCTCCGAATCGCGCTCGTAGCCAACCGGTCACCAGCATCGTCGAGGCGACCGCGGCCAGAACGGACACGAGTGTGATGGTGAGGAATGCGCTGGTCCGTGCTCCGATGGTCTCGTCGCTGCCGACCGCGGGCGGGTTGGCGGGATAGACGAGATACGGGATGGCGAACACCGAGATGAACCCGGCTGCGCCCAGCGCGGCGGCAACCCACCGCGGGTCGGTGTCGGGGTGGCGACTGCCGACGTGGCTCCACAGGAGGGTGAATGCGACGGCGAACAGGGCGCCCATGCAGAGCGCGAACGCGATGCTGCCGACGGCGGCGCCCAGATTCGCCTGCATGGCCCGGCTGAAGACCTCGCCGTGGTCGTGCGCGTGTGCACCGGCGCTGTCGAGTGCCTCCTGTGCGCTTGCGCGACCCTCCTCATAGGTGATCGCCGCGCTCACCTGTGGCTGAAGAAAGAGGCGGGCGAAGACATAGGTGATGATGCCTGAGATCAGGCCGGCGCAGAGACCCGCGCCGATGAACTTCTTCTCCATTGGTCTGGTGTCCGTCGGTGCGTCAGTGGCACGGGAAGCCGAGGAAGTGGCGGGCATCGTGCACGAACTCGTGCACGTGGGTGTCGGATCCGAAGATCGACACCGCTCCCTGGTCGTAGCCGATGAAGTAGTACGCAAGCAGTGCCAGCGCGGTCGTCAGACTCAGGGTGAGTGCGACGGACGCGGTCTCCAGATGCGGTACCGCCCAGCCGCGGACGGCGGTGCGGGTGTGGGCTGCGGTGTTGGACATGACGTTGCCTCCTTGGGGCGGGATGACCGGCGGGTGCCCTGATGCCTCAGGACGTCGTGGCGCGGTCGATGGCGACTGGTTCGAGAACGGCTTTGTGGTGGTTGCGGTTCGGTGGTGCGGCCAGGACACGAGCGGTGCGGCCGGCGACATCGCCGGGGTGCACGGCGCCGACTTCGGAGAGGACGTGTTCGAGCGCTGTGACCCAGTGCTGGTAGTAGGACCAGGATTCGTCTGACAGGTCCGCGACCGAGGTCTCCCACTCCTGGATCGAGGCGATGAGCGCGCCCTGGAACTGTGTCCACTCATAGTGGCCGCTCTGGTGGGCCGCCACGGCGAGCGCGAACGCCCTGATCTCCCACGGGCTGTTGAATGCGAGGTCCTCGGGTCGACCACCGGGCAGATCACAGACCAGGTCTTCGACTGTCTGACGCTGCTCGGCCGAGATCGGTGCGATGGTCCTCATGACGCCATCGCTTCCTTGACCGGTCCGACACCGATCATGGAGTCCCGGGTCACCAGGTCGGCGAGCTGTTCCTCGGTCCAGCCGTCAGTGCCGGCGGGTCGCTGGGGCAGGACCCAATACCGCATTTCTGAACTGGAGTCCCAGATCCGGATCTCGGTGGTCTCGGGGATGTCGTACCCGAAATCCTCGGCGAGGACCTTGCGTGGTTCACGCACGATGCGCGCACGGTACTGAGGTTCCTTGTACCAGTTCGGCGGCAGCCCGAGCACCGGCCACGGGTAGCAGGAACACAGGGTGCACACGATCGCGTGGTGGACGGTCTCGGTGTCCTCGAGGACCCGCATGTCCTCGCCCTGCAGGCCACTGATGCCCAATTCCTTGCAGGCCTCGGTGGCATCGGCGAGGAGCCGCGCGCGGTAGTCGGGGTCTGTCCAGGCCTTGGCGACGACCTTGGCGCCGAGCTGTGGGCCGACCTCGTTCTCGTAGATGTCGACGATGCGGTCGACCATCGAGGTGGACATCACTCCGTTCTCGATGAGCATCGACTCCAGGGCCTTGACGCGCGCGGCGATTTCTTCCTGGCTGGGTACTCCGTTGCTCACTTGTCTGCTCCTTCTGTTGCGAATTCGATGTAGGGGTCCCACACGTCGAAGTAGACGGAGCTGTTCGGGTCGGCGTAGCCGGTACCCCACAGTTCCGCGGCGGCGAACTTCACCGTGTAGACGTGTTCGGGGTCTTCGCCCAGTCCGTTTCCGGCGGTGTCCGGGTAGATGAACGAACCATGATGCGCCACAACGGTTCCTGTCTTGCCCCGGACGTACCGTGCACGCCGGGTGTGACCAAACGGGCTCACGTCGGTCACCGTCACCGCATCACCCGGACTGAACCTGGCGACTTTGTCGGTCTCGCGGATGGCTGTCGCGCCGGCCGGGACGACAGCGTTGACGAAATCGATGAGTTCCTCGGACTCCTCGTGCTCAGGCAACGGGGCATCCGGGTTCGCGAGGTAGTACTCGGTGCGGCGATCGAGTTCGGCCGGATCGATCGCACCGGCGGCAATGGCGTGATTCTCGATCGAGTACAGCCAGTGCTCGTAGTACGGAGCCTTCAGATAGACCGCAGGGTCCATCTTCTCCATGCCGTGCCGAAACGAATCGACTCCGAAGTACCCGGCACGGAAGCACGCCGGGAACATGGTGAACATCGGCTTTTCCCACTCGGCGCGGAACACCGGCTCGTCCTCGACGACGACGACCGGACCGAGACCGTCGGTCCCACCGAGATCAAAAACACCGTTCATGAGATGGCCTCCTTGTTTTCTTGTGCAACGGCGAGCACGTCGCGCACCGTCTGACGCTTGACAGTCGTTCTCGCGGAGCCCGGTCCGCGAGAATCCCGATTCGCGATCCTGCTCACGCTCTTGTTCTCCAGAGAGTTCGAGCAGCGGTGGGGTCGGGCGGCAGCTCCCTCACCAGACGGACCCCTCGCGTCCCCTTCATCAGCGCGCGGACACCGAATCACGTTGTGGTGTGGCGAATCCACCGCTCAGTTCTTCGAAGGCGTGCCCGACGCGCAAGACAGTGGCGTCGTCGAAGTGTTTGCCGATGATCATCATTCCGACGGGCAGTCCGTCGACGAGACCGGCAGGCACCGACAACGCGGGATGTCCGGTGACGTCGAGGGGTGCAGCGTTGACGATCATCCCCAGGGCCTTGGTCAGGTACGTGGCGCGATCGATCCCGGCCGAGGGGAGTTCAGTGGCAACGTAGGGAACCGTGGGCATCACCAAGACGTCGTAGTCGTGCAAGGCATTGTCATAGGCTGCTCGAACCAGTGGAACGAGGTTGCGGGCCTTGCCGTAGCTCGCCCCACCCAGGGCGCTGACGCCGTGATGGCCGCACAGTGCAACGAGTTTGACGGTCTCGGAGAGTTCGTCCGCGAACTCCACGCGACCACCGGCGAAGTAGGCCATCTGTTCAGGGTCGTACAAACCGCCGGCGTTCAGACCGTACCCATTCCCATCGAGCATCTGATAAGCGCCGCCGTCGGTGGCGATCACATTCCACACGTGGAAAGCGTCCCGATGCCACGGAATGCTGATCTGCTCGACAACCGCTCCGGCATCGGCGAACCTCAGGGCCGCATCCTGCACCGTGGCGTCGACCTCGAGCTGTGACGCATCGTGGCCGAAGCCTTCCGCCACCACACCGATCCGCAATCCGCGCACACCATCGGCGATACCCGACAGATAATCAGCGGGCGTGATCGCGTCGGGCTGGCGTGGATCGAGCCCGTCGCGACCGGCGATCACCGACAGCACCAGAGCCGCGTCTGCGACCGTACGGGTGATCGGGCCCACATGGTCGATGGTGCGCTCGATGGGGAAAGCGCCCGTATACGGGACGAGTCCGAAAGTCGGCTTGTGCCCTACGATTCCGCAGAACGATGCCGGAATCCGTATCGACCCGCCCTGGTCTCCACCGATGGCGAGATCCACGTCGCCGTTGGCGACCAAAGCCGCGCTGCCACCCGAGGACCCGCCGGCCTCACGGTCGCGATCCCACGGATTGCGGACCGGCCCGGAGGCCGGGGTGAAACTCGAACCGGAGAAGCACAGGTCCTCACAGACGGCCTTGCCCGCGATCTCAGCACCTGCATCGAGCAACTTCGTGACAACGGTCGCGTCCCGGGCCGGAACGAAACCCTCGAGTGATCGAGACCCGTTCATCATCGGCACCCCGGCCACCGCGACGTTGTCCTTGATCGCCACCCGGCGGCCGGCGAGTCGGGTATCTCCTGGTGCGTCCTCGGTGAGAGCGGTTCTCACGTACCACGCGCCCAGCGGATTCGACTCCCCCGGCGGCACCACGTCGTAGGTCCGAGCCGGGGCCACCGGTGCCGCCGATGCTTCGTACAGGTCGTCGACCACGTCGTAGGACCCCAGGGCGCCGTCGACGAGTGCCGCGAACTCATCGCAGTCCGCTCTCGTCAGCGTCAGTCCGAAATGCGCTGCAGCAGCACTGATGTCATTTCCGTCAGGACGAAGAACCGCCATGCTATCCCCTTCTCGAAGTGAACCGCGTGAGACCGGCGCCCGCCGGCGCCTCCGCCGATGTCTGAACAACTCGAGGCTACGAACACCACCTCCAATACGTCAACATATGCCGACATATTGACATGTTAAGGTTGTGTTTCTCGCCGGCCGGATGGGTCCGCACCTCACCGGTGAGATGCGAACTACACTGCCTGCCATATGTTTTGGCTCGCGTGGTCACCATCGAACGGCTGGCGGCGCGCACCGATCAGGCTGTCGAGCCTCTCTGGACGACCCGGAGAACCCTGGTGGCTGCCCTCACATATGCACACGGTAGTGGCCCATTGCACATATGTCAATGAGTACAGACATATCGACGTCAGCCTATCGAGGGCGCAGAGTGCCCTGACGCGATTCGGCGAGCAGAATGGGTCGGGCAGTCTCGTTGCTCGAAGTTGCTGTACCGGCGATCATCCTGTGCCGCAGCTCTTCTCTGTCGAGTCCTGGTTCGCTCGACATCAGCTGGCCGTAGATCTTGATCGCTTCGTACGTTGTCTCGGACAGTGAACTCATGGGCGGTACCGGCCCCCGCTGTTCGTCACGGTAGCGGCGCTCGAGATCCCGGTAACCGTCAAGAGCGCCTTGGAAATACGCAAATGCCGCCCATACCCCGTCCGCAGCGCTGTCGCCGATCAGCTGCAGGGTGGCCTCGTCGAGCACGAGAGCGAGTGTTCTGGTCGTACTGCGCAGCCCTTGCTGAGCGCATTGCCGCTCGAAGACGACTTCGTCGTGACCCACGAGCGTCGAGAGGATCAACTCGGCACCCGACTCCTCGATCGCGGCGACGGTGGAGCTGAAGTCCTGGGTGCCCAACGGCACGTAGACGTCGCCGAGGACCGACCCGTTGTTCTCGGCCACCACCCGCCGTACCGCCCAGTGGGCGCCGTAGGACCAGGAGTATCGATGGCCCACGAAAAACCATCTGCGGCTGCCCGTTTCCGTCATCAACACCGGAACCGCGGCGCGCGCTTGTGCCAACGGCCGTTCACCCAGCCGCACTGTGGTCGGACTCGGTCTGCCGCCCTCGTTGAGCACCGTGTGCACGAGCAGCGCGTTCGTGCCCCGCAGCGCGGAGGCTGCGGCGTTGAAAGTCGCCGAGGTGACGCAGGCGAAGATGATTCGGCAACCGCTGCGCAACAACCGGGTGGCGGCCGTGGCTCCCGCGAGGGAGTCCGATGCGTCGTCTCCGATCAGGAGTTCGACCGGTACACCACCGATGCCGCCGCCGGCGTTGATCTCCTCGACGGCCAACTGCGCCAGTGATTCTGTCGCTTGGGCGAAGACCGCCGCGGACCCGGACTTGCTCACGAGCAATCCGATCCGGTGACGGTCGGGACGCAATGGTTCAGGCGGATCGTAACCGCGCTTGTGGGCCAGCCACGTCACGCCATCCTGGTCCAGGCTGGATTCCACCACCACTCGCGAACCGTCGCGGTCGGCGAAGAACCGGATGGTCAGGCGACCGCGCCAGGGCTGATGGTGGACGATCGTCACCGAAGTTCCCCAACGAACCGCCGCGACATGACCCAGCAATGTGATGGGTGACCCGGCAACACCCGGGCCCCCACCGACCGGTAACGACACCGATACCGCCGCACCGACTACGAGCTTGGTGCATTCCAGCTCGAGAAGTCCGCCGTCAGCGAATCGACGGAAGGCGGCTTCTGGCGGGTCGACAGTCGAGATCTGGGCAGTCACAGAAAGAGTCGGCACAGAACACCACCCCGGGTAGCCGGCGACAGACAGAAGGTCAGGCTCGGCGCCGCACGCGTGATCCGCTGTCGTCGCGCACATCGCCGGTTCGAGCGTCCTCATCCAAACTCAGGGCCCGCTCGAGCACACCTTGCAAGAACTGCAAGGCATCATTCGCCGGTCCGGCAGGATCGATGGAGAAGTAACGGTGCCGTCCCGAGCGTCGCTCGACGACGACTCCCGACAGCTTCAGCGCCTTGAGGTGAGTCGACACCGTGGTGCGGCCGACCGATGAGATCTGATCGCTGATGAAACCAGCACTGCATTCGCCGTGCGACGCAAGCGTGTCGAGAATCTGGCGGCGAACCTGATCCGCCAACGCGGCGAACACCAGCTCACGACTCTGCTGATCATCGGTCACGCTCATTGCCACAACCCTCGCCGTCATCGGCCACTCAAGAAGTAGATACGTCAGTGACAGTCAACATATCGTACTTTCGTGCGTCGCGGCCACCCCAGCACCGCTCGCGAACTCACGTGCGGGGTGTCCAGGGTCCGCGTCCGCCCGAAGTCAGCGCCGCTCGGCGTGACCTCGGGACTTCGGCACTTCGGTCGCGAATGAGCAGATCGTCGTGTCAGCCCCGGTTGAGGATGACCGTTTTCGTCTCGGTGTACGCGTCGAAGACCGCGGCGCCGTGTTCACGTCCCCAGCCCGACTGTTTGTAGCCTCCGAACGGCAAGGCCGGGTCGAGTACGTGGTAGCTGTTGATCCACACCGTGCCGGCTTTGAATCCCGAGGCCACGTTGTGCGCCTTCGCCAGATCGGTGGTCCACACCGCAGCCGCCAGGCCGTAAGTCGTGTCGTTGGCCGCGCGGAGCAGGTCGTCGCCGTCGTCGAAAGCCGTGACCGTGACCACGGGACCGAATATCTCTTCGCTGACGACCCGCATCGTGGGTGTGACATCGGTCAGGACCGTCGGTTCGACGAAGTAACCGACTTCCCCCTTGCGCTTGCCTCCGGTGACCGTCGTCGCCCCCTCGGTGCGACCGGTGTCGAGGTAACCGAGCACGCGCTCGAGTTGCCGTTGGGACACCAGTGGCCCGATCTGTGTGGTCGGCGCGAGGCTGTCTCCGACGTTGAGTTGGGCCGCCGCAGCAGAAACCCCTTCGACCACGCGGTCGTACACGGCTTTCTCGACGAAGAGTCGCGATCCGGCCTCACAGGCTTCGCCCTGGTTGAAGAAGATGGCGTTCGCGGCACCGGCGATGGCCGCGTCGAGGTCGGCGTCGGCGAAGATGACATTGGGCGATTTTCCGCCCAGTTCCAGGGTCACCTTCTTCAGGTTGCCGCTCGCCGCCTGGATGATGCTCTTGCCCACTTCGCTGGAGCCGGTGAAAGAGATCTTGTCCACGCCGGGATGGGCCGCGAGCGCGGCACCGACTTCGTGACCGTAGCCGTGGACGATGTTGACCACCCCTTCGGGTACACCGGCCTCGCGCATCAGTTCGCCGAGAAGCGTCGCGGTGAGGGGTGTTTGCTCGGCAGGTTTGAGGATGACCGTGTTGCCGGCGGCCAAGGCTGGCGCGAGCTTCCATGCGGCGAGCATCAGTGGGAAGTTCCAGGCGATGACTGCGGCGACCACGCCGATCGGCTCACGAACCGTGTAGGCGAAGTAGTTCCCGGGGGTCGCCACCGCCGACACCGGGATGGTGGTTCCCTCGAGTTTGGTGGGCCATCCGGCAAAGTACTGGAACCAGTCGACGGTGAGAGGGATGTCGACGGCGCGTGCGTAGCCGGCAGGTTTTCCACTGTCGAGTGCCTCGAGGATGGCGAACTCTTCAGCCCTGTCCGCGATGAGTTCTCCTACACGCCAGAGGATTTTGCTGCGTTGCGACCCGCTCATGCGGCTCCACGGGCCATCGAGCGCCTTACGTGCCGCCGAGACCGCTTGGTCGACCTCGGCAGCGCTACCACGTGCCACATTCGCGAGCGTGGCACCATTCGACGGATTGACAGTGGGGAACGAATCGTTCGACAGCGACGCGACGTCGACTCCGTCGATGAAGTGGCGGACCGGGCGACTGAGAAAGTCTGTGACACTCGCGGGCAGTGTCACGGACTCGGCTTCGATCAGGGTCATGTGGTTGTCTCGCTTCGGTAATCGGATGGCACTGCGGCCGAATCCGGATGCAGGAAAGATCGTGGAGGTGGACTGAATGCCGGACGGGGAGAGTTGCGGATCCCTGTTCGGGCGGAGTCACCGATCCGACGAGTGATGGCCGGTCGTCAGACGGTTTTCGGCGGCGGCAAGCGGGTCGAACGAGGGGTCTTTCAAGAGTTTGTGCAGGTTGCGGCGCCGGACGCCCATGTTGCCGCCGTCATAGACGGGAAAACACAGCACGTCTTCCATGATCGACGCGATCGGGGTGAGGTTGGTGTACGCGTCGACACCCACGAGGCGCATGGCGTCGTAGACGGTCTGTACGGCGGTTTCCGAGGCGAAGATCTTGACGCCGTTGGCCAGTTCACGATCCTTGCCGCCGGTGCGATCGAAGTGGTCTGCGGCCTTCCAGGCGAAATAGCGCACGGCTTCGATCCGGGTTTTGATGTCGGCGAGCATGTACCCGGCGTTCTGGTAATCGATGACCGGGACGGGTCCGGACCGATGATCGGTGGTCGTGAACTGATAGGCGTAGTCGAAGGCTGCGCGCATCCGCCCGACGCACGCGGCACCGATGGACGAACAGGTCCACGAGAAGGCGGTGGCCACGATGTCGAGCCCATCACCGGGGTGGCCGATGAGGTTGCCGACCGGAACACGGACGTCGGAGAATTCGACACGCGGAGAGTTGGTCGCCCGGTGGCCCATGGTGTCGATCATTCCGGTGATCGACACTCCGGGCGTGCCCCGTTCGACGACGATCACGGCCAGGGATTCGGCGGGCGGCAACGCCGGGTCGGTGCGGCACACCACGCTGATCAGGTCTGCGCCGAGTCCGTCCCAACCTGAGGCGTTGGTGGTGTAGTGCTTGGCGCCGTTGATGACCCATTCGTCTCCGTCACGAATCGCGAACGTCTGAATGCCGACGGTCGGATCGGGTGAATCGTAGTTCGCTCCCCCGGTGACCTCGGTGTAGGCGATCGCCGCAAGGCGAGGTTCGTCGCCGCAGAACAGGGGCAGCCACCGTTGCTTCTGCTCCTCGGTGCCGAAATTGATGATCGGGTTGAGCCCCAGTCCGGTACCGAGAAGGGCCGAGGGCACGTTCACGTCGACCCGAGCCAGTTCCTCAGCAGCCAGTGCGAACGTCAGGTTGTCGAAGTAGGCGCCGCCATACTCGTTGGGCACCAACCCTTTCAGGAAGCCCATTCCGACAAGTTGCTTGTAGATGGGCAGCAACGCGTAAAACCGGTCCTCAGGCTTGTCCAACGAGCTGATGGCGCCGGCGACCTGCGACAGCACCGTGTCGGCGACGTGGCGTGCCTGAGTACGAACGGCCATCTGTTCAGAGCTGAGCTCGAAACTCAACGACATGGCATTCCTTCCTTTCGACAGTGACCGGGGAGGCGATGTGCGCCGGGTCACATGCCGAGAACTGTGCCCGACCTCGGGTCGCCGGTCTTGGATCTGTCTGCGCAGTTCGCAGTAGATTTCTGCACCGATATTCCGTTCGACAGGCGAGGAGCCCGTCGATGCGGTTGGGTGGACCCAGTGGCCGTACGAGACCTGGCGGCGGCGGATCGCGGAGTGCGCAATGACAGACTTTTGGACGACCACAGAGTTGGGGGCCGCCGACCAGGTCGGCTATTGGGCCGACGTGCTGTGCCAGGCATTCACGCCACTGGCGCCGTCACGCTCACGCGACCACCTGGAGCGCAGCCGCGTCAGCACCGGCCTCCCCGGTTGGGTGCGTTCGTTGCCCATCGGTACCTCGAATGCCGCCGAGATCGCGTCATGCACTCAGCGGGTCGATCACGGCGAACGAGAGGTTTCCCGAACCGCGGACGACGTGATCTTCGTGAACCTGCAGATCGATGGGCAGTGCCTGACCGAGCAGGATGGCCGCCGCTGCGTCGTGGGACGCGGCGAGTTCGCCATCGTGGACTCCACACGCCCCTACAGCCTCGAATTCGTGGAGCCCGAGGACTCAACACAGCTATGGCGTGTGCTGTCGTTCCGGCTCCCGCGAGAGTCTGTCGCCGACCTCGTATCCGACCCATCTCGAGCAGCCACCGCAACGACTTTCACCGGCGATCGTGGTAGCGCGAACATCGCGCGCACCCTCATGACCTCGACGTGGCAGTCGGCAGGCAGCGTCGAGAACGCGGCCGAACGTCAGATGCTCGGAGCTGCTCACACCGCCGTCATCCGCGCCGTACTGGCGGGAGCCCGGCAATCTCCGACGCCTGACTCGAGTCACGTCGACAACGCCGCTCGTCACGCCGCCGCGGTCCATTACATCGACACGCATCTGCCGCTCGGGCCGGTATCGGCCGCCGGGACCGCCCGAGCCATCAACGTCTCGGTACGCACGCTGCACAAGGTCTTCGAACGATCCGGCACCACCTTCGGCGCGGCCGTTCGCCAGCGCCGTCTCCACGCCTGCAGCCATGACCTGCTCAGCGGCGACCACCGTCGGCCGATCGGCGAGCTCGCGGCACGCTGGGGGTACGCGGACTCCGCCCACATGGCCAAGGCCTTTCGCGCACAATTCGGTTGCACCCCGGGCCAGTACCGGCAGGAGCGATCTCCGCAGTCCCGCGCGTCGACGGTATCGACGACCACCGACCTCACGGACTGAATCGGCACGGACCTCGTCACCGGGGTCGGAACCGACGGTCGTCAGCGGGTAGAAGTGCGCACCCGACCGAGGCCACCAGCTGGGTCACCGTGCAACTCCTCACGCAGGAGTCGTACCCTCTGCCTCCGCGATCGCCGCGTCGATCCGCGGTCCGATCTCCCCCAGCGCATCGCTGCCGACGATCCCGAGGTGATCGGCATCGACATCGACGCGGGTGACCCGCCCACGGAGGAACGGTGCCCAGCGCTCAGCCGTCATGTCCGGGTCGGCTTCACCGGCGGCAGCGATGACGAGCATCGCGTCGCCGTCGTAGGCACGCGGCCGGTGGTCGACGGTGCGCGCGGCCGACGTCGCCATCCGCTGCAGCATGCGATCGAAGGCAGCGCCGTCGAGCAGGCCCAGTCCGGTGACCCGCTCGCGGATCGCCGCGGCGATCACGGCCGGATCGTCCGCCGCGGTGACCGTGTCGATGTCGATGACGGCCTGCCACCCGCCGAGCAGGTCCGCGACCGTGGTCCGGGTGTCCGCTGTTCTCGCGTTCGCGGCGCCGGCCGGCGCGTCCTGGGTGGACACCCCGGAATGCGCCGTCTCGTCGTCGATCTCGAGGTCGTCACCGGTGGCGGGATAGCTGTCGAGGAGGGCGAGGACACCGACTTCGGCACCCTGCGAACGTAGTTCGGCTGCCATCTCCTGGGCGATCAGCCCACCGATGGACCAGCCGACGAGGTGGTAGGGGCCGTGCGGGACGATCCGTCGGATCTCGGTCACATACCGTGCGGCGAGGTCACTGATCGACGCGTCGGCCGTGTCGCCGGCCACGACGAAGGGGTCTTGCAGACCGAAGACCGGCCGATCGTCGAGATACGGGGTCAAGCCGGCGAAGAGCCACGCCAGCCCGTCGGCCGGGTGGACACAGAAGACCGGTGCGCGGCTGCCCTCCGCACGTAGTGGAACAACCACGTCGCCCCGCGGGACGTCGGTGGCGGCCGGGTCCTCCCGCACGACGTACGCGGCGAGCCGCGCGCCGAGATCGCGTGGCGTGGGTCCGGCGAAGATCCAGGCGACTTCGACGGGCACTCCGGTTCGACGACGCAGCAGCGACACCAACCGCACCGCCGACAGCGACGTCCCACCCGCGTCGAAGAATCCCTGGCCCGCGCTCGTCACCGCCTGTCCGGTGATCTCCGTCATGGCTTCCGCGACGGTCACCTCCCAGCGACCCGACGGCGCCGTGTCCTCGGCGCCGTTCCGCATGACACCGTCGGCGGTCATCCGTGCGGCGACCTCGCCGTGGTCGGGCCGGCCGTCGGTCCCGAGCGGAATGCTCTCGACGATGCTGATCATCGTCGGCACGCAATGGGCTGCCAGAGTCTGCGACAGTTCGCGGCGGAGCCCGGGAACATCGAGGTCGTCACGGTCGAGTACGACGCAGGCGCCCACCTCGACGCCGTCATCGGTCGGCAGACCGACAACGGCCGCCGCGGTCACGCCTGTCACCGCGGCCAACGCCTCCTCCACCACATCCAGCTCCACTCGTCGCCCGTCGATCCGGGGATGGCGCGCGATCGGCCCCACGATCTCGCGTCGTGACCCAGGTGCGTCGACCCACCGCGCCCGCACGCCCGTCGGGATCAGCGCACCGTCCTCCGCGCGCTCGTACAACTCCCCCGGCACCCGCGGGGGCACCGCCCGGCCGGCGGAGTCGACGATCGCCGACACCCCATCCCCGGCACCGGACACATCGACCTCGTCGACGACGGCATCGACGTCACCGGTGACGGCATCGAGCATGTGCAGGAAGACGTCTCGGATTGCCATCACCGTCTCGACGTCGAACAGCGCCGCGGCATAATCGATTTCGCCGACCAGCTCGACACCGGAACCGGCGCCGACGGGTCGCTCCGCGAGACCGAGGGTGAGATCGACCTTCGCCGGCGGCGGCCCCGGTTCGACAGCCACCACTTCGAGACCGTCCACGATCAACGGGTGGGAGTCCACACCGATCACCGGGCCACGACCGGGTCCCGGTACGGCCGGTCCCCCCGACGACTCGGCGACGTAGTTGAGCATGACCTGGACCAGCGGCGCGTGGGCTGTGGAACGAACCGGCGCGAGATGCTCGACCAGTGTCTCGAAGGGGATGTCGGCGTGCGCGAACGCCGCGAGGTCGGTGTCGCGTACCCGACGGAGAAGGTCCCCGACCGTGTCCGCGACCCGCAGGTCGGTCCGCAGCACGACCGTGTTGACGAACATCCCGATGAGCCCTGCCGTGGCCGCGTGACCGCGCCCGGACACGGCGGCGCCGACGCTGACATCGTCCACGTCGGCCACGCGCGCGAGTGCGGCGACGAACGCGGCGTGACAGACCATGAACGGCGTCATCCCGTGGGCTCGTGCAGTCGATGCCACTGCCGCACTGCGTCGCTCGCCGAGTTCGAGAGACAGCCGGCCGCCGGTGGGATCGGCGACCGGCGGACGCGGACGGTCACCGGGTATCTCCAGCGCGGCCGGGACGCCGGCGAGCGTCTCGGCCCAGTACGAGTACTGCACGGACATGGGCGAAGTCGGATCGTCGATGTCCCCGAGCACGTCGCGTTGCCAGAGAGCGTGATCGGCGTACGCGATCCCCGGCACGTCGATCGTCGCGTCGTGGCGGTATCCGCCGAGCACTTCCCCGGCCAGGATCGCCAGGGACGCCGCATCGCCGGCGATGTGGTGGAGGACCAGCACCACCCGATGCGTCGGCGGCGTACCGCTCGACGCCTCCGGTGGTGACGTGGCGATCGCGACCCGCAGCGGCAACTGCGTCGACACGTCGAATCCCTCCGCGCACAACGTCATCGCCTCCTCGGCCGAGCCGGCCGAATCGAAACGCAACGCGTCCGCCGCCGTCGCCGGATCGAGGATGTGCTGTGTGGGCACCCCGTCCTCGCCCAGCGGGTAGACGGTCCGCAGTGGTTCGTGTCGGGTCATCACGGCCACGACCGCCGCACGCAGCGCACCGACATCGAGGAACCCGCGGATGTCGAAGGCGACGGGCATGTTGTACATCGGGGAGGTCACGTCGAACTGGTTGATGAACCAGAGGCGTTGCTGCGCATACGACAACGGGATACGCGGCGGACGGGGGCGCGCGACGAGCGGATGCTCGGCCACCCGACGTCGCATCAGGATCCGCGCGAGCTCGCGGACCGTCGGGGTGCGGAAGAGGTCGCGGACATCGAGGTCGACACCGAGTTGCTCGCCGATCCGGGCCACGACCCGCATCGCGGCCAGCGAGTTGCCACCGAGATCGAAGAACGGCACCGTCGCCGACACCTCGTCGAGCCCCAGCACCTCGGCGAAGACGAGGGCAACCGCTCGCTCGGCGGCGTCGGCAGGCGGCTCCATCCCGGTCAGCTCGCCGCCCGGTGCGGGCAGTGCTCGACGGTCGAGTTTGCCGGTCGCCGTGAGCGGAACCGAATCGAGGATCACCCACTGGGTCGGACGCATGTACTGCGGCAACGATTGTCGGAGGTGCTCACGGATCGCGTCGAGGTCGACGCTGCCGGCGAGATATCCGACCAGCGCATCGCCCGCCGGACCGCTCCGGACGGTGACGGCCGCGTGCGTCACACCGTCGGCGCGAGCCAGGACGGTCTCGATCTCACCCAGTTCGATTCGCTGCCCGCGCAGCTTCACCTGGAAGTCCGCCCGGCCGAGATACTCGAGCGCGCCGGAGACGTTCCAGCGCACCAGGTCACCGGTCCGGTAGAGCCGCCCTCCCACCACCCCGGTGGGGTCGGCCACGAAGCGCTCGGCGGTGAGATCGGGTCGACCCGCGTACCCGCGCGCCAGCTGGTCCCCGCCGACGTACAGCTCGCCGACCACCCCGACCGGCGCCGGACGCAGCATGTCGTCGAGCACCCACGTCGTGGTGTTCGCGTTGGGCCGGCCGATCGGCACGAGCACATCACCGGGAGCGAAGCGATACGCCGTCACCTCGACTGCTGCCTCGGTCGGACCGTAGAGGTTGTCGAGGTCGGCCTGCGGTGCCAGTGCGGTCATCGCCTCCGCTACGGCGGCAGGCAGGGCCTCACCCGAGGCGTTGATCCGCCGCAGCGACGACAGTGCCTCCCGCCGCTGCGGATGGTCACCGATGTACTCGACGAACGCCGCCATCATCGACGGCACGAAGTGGACGGACGTGACCCGGTGCCGCTCGATCTCGGCGAGGACGTGGGCCGGGTCGACATGCCGACCGTCCTCGACGATGACCAGGCGGGCGCCGGCCATCAGCGCCTCGAACAGCTCGGGGACGGACACGTCGAAGGTGACCGGTGTCTTGAGCATGACCGCGTCGTCGGGACGCAGCGGGGAACGAACCGACATCCACGTCAGCCGGTTGAGTACGGCACCGTGACTGACGGTGACGCCCTTGGGCGTTCCCGTCGATCCGGACGTGAACAAGGTGTAGAGGGCGTTGCTCGGACGAGGCCGGCGCAGTTCCGGTCGTGGACCGGGGATCGCCGCCTGCGGCGCGCTTCCGTCGACCACGAGCGTCGGCGTGGACAGGGCGGAGAGCGCGGGTGGTCGGACGTCGACCGTCAGGATCATCGCGATCGACGCGGCGTCGACCATGGCCGCGACCCGGTCGGTGGGTGTCGACGGGTCGATGCTGACGTAGCTGCCGCCCGCCATGATGACGGCATGGATCGCCAGGACGAGTTCGACCGAGCGTGGGATGCACACGCCCACCGCCACATCCGGCCCCACCCCGCGGGTGGTCAGGGTCTCGGCGAGCCGGGTGACCCGGTCGAGGAACTCGCGGTAGGTCACCGTCCGCTCGCCTGCCACGAGGGCCGTCGACTCCGGTGAGCGGCGCGCGGCGGCCTCGATCGCGTCGGCGATCGTCGACCACGGCACCGGCAGGTCCGGTCCCGCCACCAGCCCGGCGATCCGCGCGCGCTCGGCCCCGTCGGTCAGGTCGATCGCGCCGACGGGCAGGTCACCTTCCCCGACGATTGCCTCGAGGATCCTGGTCAGCCGGATGATCGCGGTGTGCGCGGTCGGTTCGTCGAACAAGTCGGTGGCGTAGACGATCTCCACCGACCACGGGCGTCCGGGACGGATCGTCACCGCCACTGTCAGGTCGAGTTGGGTGGTGCCGGTGGATGCTTCGATCGGTTCGAGGACGAGTACGTCCGACCCCACCGCGCCGGATCTGACGACCGGCACCCGCGGGGTGGTGCCGTCCCGGTCAGCGTCGGCCCGGTCAGGATCCTCCCGGTCATGCAGGACCGACAGCATCACCTGGCTGATCGGGGCGAACGCCTCCGACCGGACCGGGGAGAGGCGGTCCACCAGGTATTCGAAGGGCACGTCGGCACGTGCGAGCGCGTTGACGTCGTCGACGCGCACCCGCTCGAGAAACTCTCCGATGGGCGTCCGCGGGTCCACGTCGGTACGCAGGACCACGGTGTTGACGAACATGCCGACGAGGTCGTCGAGCTGCGCGTGCCCGCGACCGGCGACCGGTGTGCTGATCACGATGTCGCGGGTCGCCGACAGCCGCGCCAGCATGATCGACAGTGCCGCATGGACCACCATGAACTCGGTGGCGCCGTGTGCGCGGGCCGTGGCCGCGATGCGCCCCGTCAGCTCAACCGGGATGTTCGCGGTCACGCGGCCCCCGCGCTGCGACGCCACCGGCGGTCGCGGCCGGTCCGTCGGCAGCGGGAGCAGGTCGGGAACTCCGGCGAGTCGGTTCGTCCAGTAGCTGACCTGGCGACCGAGAACGGACTCCGCCGAGTCGATGTCGCCGAGTGTGTCCCGTTGCCACAGAGCGTGATCGGCGAACTGGATCAGTGGTGCCGCGGCGATGGTGTTCGGCCCGCTCGCTCCGCTCCAGGCGCCGTTGATTGGATTCGGCCCGCTCGCTCCGCTCCCGGCGCCGTCGATGGGATTCGGCCTGCTCGCTCCGCTCCCGGCGCCGGGTTCCGGCGCCCGTCCTTCGGCACGTGCCAGATACGCACTCCACAGGTCGGCGACGAGCGGGCGCATCGACTCGCCGTCGGCGGCGATGTGATGCAGCACGACGACCAGGATGTGCTCGTCGGGTTGCATCCCATCGCGGCCGACCGCGACGAGTCGGACCCGCAGCGGCAGTTCGGTGGTGACGTCGAAGGTCACGTCCCCGACGAGCTCATCCGGATCGGCGAGATCCGGTGACACCTCGACGGTCTCCCACCGCAGGCGGGCACGGGCCTCGTCGACCGGCAGGATGTGCTGGCGGGGCTCGCCACCCTGCGCCGGGAAGATCGTTCGCAGGACCTCGTGGCGGGCGATCAGGTCGATTACGGCGTCGCGCAGGGCGTCCCGATTGAGTCGGCCGCGAAGACGGGCGAGCAGCGGGATGGTGTAGGCACCCGATCCCGGGTCGAGCCGGTTGAGGAACCAGATGCGCTGCTGCGCATACGACAACGGGATGAACGCCGGCCGCGGATCGGCCCGGCGCAACGGCGGCGGGCGCGATGCGTCGTCGTAGGCGGCGTCGATGCGACGCGCCAGCCGACGGACCGTGGGCGCCTCGAAGATGTCGCGCACACCCACGCGGACCCCGAAGGCGTCGCCGGCGCGGGCACTGACGCGGGTGGCCGACAACGAGTTGCCGCCGATGGCGAAGAAATCCGCGGTCACCGAAACCCCGGTGCCGGACGAGCCGTCCGACGCCGCCTCGTCGACGCCGAGGACGTCACCGACGATGGCGGCGAGTACCCGCTCGGTGTGGGTCGAGGGCGGAACGCGCTCGGCGTCGGCACTCGTCGGCTCGATGGCGGGGAGGCGCGCACGGTCGATCTTCCCGATCGGGCTGCGCGGCATGGTGTCGAGGACCGCGAGCGCGGCCGGGATCATGTGCGGCGGGAGGTGGGCCGCCAGATGCTCCCGGAGCGCGGCGGTCATCTGTCGCGCCTGGTCCGGTCCGCCCCCGGGATCGACCGGTTCGACATAGCCGGCCAGCGAGGCCACCGGGTTCCCGACGCCGACGACCGCGGCCGTCCGCACCTCCGGGTGCGCGCTCAGGACCGACTCGATCTCACCGAGTTCGAGCCTCTGGCCGCGCAGTTTGACCTGGAAGTCGGACCGGCCGACGTACGTCAGTGCGCCGTCACGGGACCGGCGCACGAGATCTCCGGTCCGGTACATCCGCGTCCCCGGCTCACCGAACGGCGCGGCGACGAAGCGCTCGGCCGTCATCGCCGGCCTTGCGTTATAGCCGCGCGCGAGTTCGGGTCCGGCGAGGTACAGCTCCCCGACGACCTCCGGCGGTACCGGGTGCAGCCGCTCGTCCAGGACGACCGCGCTCGCACCGGGGACCGGGCTGCCGAGACGGACCGGCTCGTCGGTCCCGATCGGGGGCGAGGTGACGCTGATGATCGTGGTCTCGGTCGGTCCGTAGCCGTTGTGGAACCCCACTTGCGGGGCCCACCGGTTCTTCTCGGTGTCGGGGACGGCCTCGCCGCCGACGAGTACGTCGGTCATGGGCAGACGGGCGGGGTCCGGCAATGACGCCGCCACCGAGGTCACCAGGAAGGCATGGGTGGCACTGTTCGCCGTGACGAAATCGGCGAGGTCACGACCGCCGACGACGTCGGGAGGTACGACGACGAGCGTTGCGGCACTGCCATAGGTTCCGAGAACCTCGAGAATGGCGGCATCGAAGGCCGGCGAGCTGATACCCAGCCAGCGCGCCTGCGGCCCGGACCGGTGCCGGTCGCGCAGCACCGCGGCGACGCCCGCGAGTCCTCGGTGCGTCACCAGCACTCCCTTGGGAGTTCCGGTCGACCCGGAGGTGAAGATCATGTAGGCGCCGGAATCGGCGGTCATCGGTCGGAGGGGACGAGGGGGGTCGACGACCGGTCGCCGTCGCAGGTCGCGGACGAGGTCCGGGGTGAGCAGCAACGGCGCCGACGACGTCGCGGCCACGTCGGTGGCGAGTCCGTCCACGGTCCCATCGGTGAGGATCAGCGCGGCGTCCGCGGCTGCGAGGACGCGAGCGATGCGTTCGGCCGGATACCGGGGATCGATCGGGCAATACACCGCACCGGTCTTGGCCACGGCCCACAACGCGAGTTGCGCGGTCGCCGACCGCGGGAACACGCACGCCACCACGTCCTCCGGGCCGATGCCGCGCTCGACGAGGTCATACGCGAGCTGTGAACTCGCCGTGTCGAGTTCGGCGTAGCTCCAGATCTCTTCGCCATCGACGACGGCCGGGTGCGACGGACGAGTCCGCGTCGCGCCGATGAGCAGGTCGGCGAGGAGCGTCGGATCGGGATCGGGAACGCCGGACACGAGGGGGACCATCTCCTCGTCCCCGGTCAGCACATCGAGGTCACCGACCGGGCACGTGCTGTCGCCGACCGCGGCCGCCAGCACGCCGACGAAGCGATCGACGAGCCGGCGGGCGTCGGATTCGTCGTAGAGGTCCGTCGCGTAGGTGAGTGAACCGCGCCAGGGAGCCCCCTGCGCCGGGTCGGTGAGGACACCCAGGGTGAGGTCCAGTTTCGCCGAATTGTCCTCGACCGAAACGGGTTCGATCTCGAGTCCGGCGAATCGACCGTCGGGTGTGACGGGAACGGCGAGTTCGGAGGTGGTGAGCAGAACCTGGACCAGCGGTGCGTGAGACGCAGCGCGGACCACGCCGAGTTCGTCGACGACGTCGTCGAACGGCACGTCGGCATGATCGAGGGCGTCGAGATCGACCTCGCGCACCACCCGCAGAAGGTCGGCGAATGCCTGTGCGGGCACGATCGGGGTCCGCAACGCAACGGTGTTGACGAACATGCCGATCAGGTCGTCGGTGTCGCCGTCCCGGCCCGCCGCGGCGGTCCCGATGACGACGTCCCGGGTCCCCGCCAGCCGGCCCAGTACCGCGGCCAGTGCCGCGTGCAGCACCATGAATGCGGACGCGTCGCAGTGCCGTGCGAGTGCGTCCACGCCTTGCGCCACTCGTCCCGGGATGACGAACTCGACCGCGGCACCTCGCATGGTCGGCGTGGCCGGACGAGGATATGTGGTGGGCACATCGAGAAGAACCGGCGCACCGGTGAGCTGCCGGACCCACCACTGCCGGTGCTCGTCCTGCTCGTCCACGCGCCCGGCCGTGCGCACGACGTGATCGGCGTACTGGATCGGCAGCGGCAACCAGTCCGGGGTCCGGCCGTCGCGTCGCGCCTCGTAAGCGATGAGCAGGTCGCGTGACAGCGCTCGACCCGACTCGCCGTCGGCCGCGATGTGGTGGATGCTGATGACCAGCAGCGCACCCGTTCCGGGCTCGACATGTGCTCGGGCACGCACGGGCAGGTCGCGCGTCAGATCGTACGGTTCGGCGGCCACGGCGAGTGCTTCGGATTCAGAATCCACAGTTGCTAAGTCGAATCCGTCCCAGTCTGATGCAGACGACCCCGCATCGACCTCGTGGATCAGCTGTTCCGGGCGCCCGTCGCGGCCGATCGGGTAGGTGGTCCGCAGGATCTCGTGGCGTGCGACCACGTCGGCGAGTGCACGACGTAGGTGCTCGACGTCGACCTGGCCGCGAATGCGGAACGCGAACGGGATGATGTACGACGCGACTTCCGGCTCGTACTGGTTGATGAACCACATCCGGCGTTGCGCACTCGACAGCGGCAACACGGACGGACGCGGTGAGTCGGACGGACGGGACACCGACGGGCGGCCCAGACCCGGTGTCGCAGTACCGGAGCCGGGAGCGTCGACTCGGCGCGCGAGGTCGCGAACCGTCGGGGCGTCGAAGACGTCCCGGACCCGCACCGTGACGCCGAGCATCCGGGAGACGCGTGCCGCCAGCCGAGTGGCGGCCAGCGAGTTGCCGCCGAGGTCGAAGAAGGTGTCGGTCACCGAGATCGACTCCGAGCCCGACAGTCCGAGCACGTCGGCGAAGACACCGGCAATCGCCACTTCGGTGTCGGTGTCGGGTTCGACCCGTGCGGCGGAGACGACGTCCGGCGCGGGCAGCGCCTTGCGGTCGACCTTGCCCGCGGTGTTCAACGGCAACGCGTCCAGCACGACCCAGGACGCGGGCCGCATGTACGCAGGCAATCGTTCAGCCGTCGCACGCAGCACCTCGACATCGACATTGGTTCCGGTGACATGAGCGACGAGTTGCTCTCCCGCGGGGAGCGCCATGACCGAGACGACCACCTGGGCGACACCCGGCGCACCTGCGAGGACGGTTTCGATCTCCCCCAACTCGATCCGCTGCCCCCGCAACTTCACCTGAAAATCAACACGACCCACATACTCCAACTCCCCCACACCACTCCACCGCACCCGATCACCCGTCCGATACAACCGCACACCCACCCCACCAAACGGATCCGCCACAAACCGCTCCGCAGTCAACCCCGCCCGCGACGCATACCCCCGCGCCACCTGCACACCACCCAGATACAACTCACCCACCACACCCACCGGCACCGGCCGCAACCGCGAATCCAACACCCACACCGACACATTCGGCACCGCCCGACCAATCGGCACCACCACCTCACCACCCGAGACCACATACGACGTCACATCCACCGCAGCCTCAGTCGGCCCATACAAATTCACCACCCGCACCGACGGCACCAACCCCCGCAACCCCTCCACCGCACCCACACCCAACGCCTCACCGGAACAAAACACCTGACGCAACGACCCCAACCCCACCGAACCCCGCCCCACCGAACCCTGCTGCTGCGCCGACTCCCCCAGCGCCTCCACAAACACCGACAACATCGACGGCACAAAATGACACACCGACACACCACACCGCTCCACCACCGACGCCACATACCACGGATCCCGATGACCACCAGGCTCAGCCACCACCACCGAAGCACCAACCATCAACGGCCAAAACAACTCCCACACCGACACATCAAACGACACCGGCGTCTTCCACAACACCACATCCCGCTGCTCCAACCCGAACAACGACTGCATCCACCCCAACCGATTCACCACCGCAGCCTGCGACACCGTCACACCCTTCGGCCGCCCCGTCGACCCAGACGTGAACAACGTGTACACACCCGCACCACCAGGCACCTCCCCCACACCCGACACCACCCCACCCAACAACCCAACCCCCACCACACCCGACACACCACCAACCACCACACCATCAACCGAAAGACCCACCCCCTCACCACAATCCACCACCACACGCCGCACACCCGACACCCCACCAACAGAAGCCACATCACCAGACGCCACATCACCCGCCCGCACCACCACCACACCCACACCAGCCGTCGACAACATGAACCCCACCCGCTCCGCAGGCGCATCCACCTCCACCGGCACATACCGACCACCCACAGCCACCACCGCATGCACCGCCACCAACAACTCCAACGACCGCGACATCACCACACCCACAGCCGAATCCACACCCACACCCAACCCCGACAACTCCCGCGCCACACCCCCCACCAACCCACCGAACTCCCCATACGACACCACCCGCTCACCCACCCGCACCGCCACCGCACCCACCGACAACCCCACCCGCTCAGCAACCACCGACCCCACCGAACGACCCGACCACCCCAACCCCACCCCAACACCACGCGACCAACCCTCGATGGCGGCGCGCTCGTCCGCGTCGACGAGGTCGATGTCGCCGACGATCACGTCCGGATCGGCGAGGCCTGCGTCGAGAACGTCGACGATCCTGGCGGCGACGCGTCGTGCCGTGCGCGCGTCGAACAGATCGGTCGCGTAGACGATCCGGCCGGCCACCGATGCGAGGGCGCCACCGGAGTCTCGCTCGGCACTCATCCCGATCATCAGGTCGAATCGGGCCGCGGGCGGACCGGCATCGACGGGCGTGATCGTCAGACCCGGTGCCGACAACTCCCCCACGGACGTCTGTTCGAGGGTCAGCAACACCTGTGTCAGCGGCGCGAACGCCTCGCTGCGAGTGGGTGCGAGCGCCTCGACGAGGTACTCGAAGGGCACGTCCGCCGCGGCGAACGCGTCGAGATCGGTGTCCCGCACCAGCCGGACCATCTCACCGAAGGTCGCGGCGGGATCGACGGAGGTGCGCAGCACCAGGGTGTTGACGAACATCCCGACCAGGGCGTCGAGTTCGGCGCGGCCACGTCCGGCGACCGGCGAACCCACCGCGATGTCCGAGGTTCCCGACAACCGGGAGAGCACGACGGCGACCGATGCGTGCAACACCATGAAGGCGGTCACGCCGTGGCTCCGGGCGAAGGCCTCGATCCTCGGCGCCAGGTCGTCGGGTAGGTCGAACGCGACCGTCGCACCACGATGGGATGCCACCGGCGGCCGTGGACGGTCGGCCGGCAGTTCGAGGACCTCGGGCAGGTCGGCGAGCCGAGCCCGCCACCAGCGGGCCTGCCTGCCGAGTTCGGAGTCCGGATCGTCGACCGAGCCCAGGGCCCGCTGCTGCCACAGCGCGACATCGGCGTACTGCACGGGCAGCGGAGGGCGGGCGGGCGCGACGCCGGCGACCCGAGATCGATAGGCGTGCAGGAAATCGTCGACGAGCGGCACCAGGGACTCACCGTCGGCGGCGATGTGGTGTACGACGACGACCAGCATCTGGTCGTCGGGACCACTCTCGCCTGGGTCGACGTCGGTGATCCCCGCCCGGATCGGCAGGTCACGGGTGACGTCGAACGGTTCCGCGGGCAAGGTGTCCACGCCCGCGTTGCGCCACCACTGATCGACGGTGATCTCCGACATCGGCGTGATGTCCTGCCACGGCCGGCCGTCGGCACTCTGCGGGTACCGCGTCCGAAGGACCTCGTGACGCTCGATGACATCGGCGAGCGCCGTCCGGAGGGCGACCACATCGACACGGCCACGCAGGCGCAGCGCGAATGGAATGTTGTAGGCCGATGACGTCGGGTCGAATTGGTTGATGAACCACATCCGCTGCTGCGCGGTCGACAACGGAGGACGCGCGGGACGTGGCATGGACCCGAGTTCCGTTGTCCCGCCGGAGGTGTCGACACCGGAGTGGCGGCGTTCCGCATCGACGTACGCGGCCATCGACCGCACCGTCGGCGCGTCGAACAGTTCGCGCACGCCGAAGCGGACACCGAAAGCGTGCGTGATGCGCGCGGCGACGCGAGTCGCGGACAGCGAGTGCCCGCCGATCTGGAAGAAACTGTCGGTGACCGAGACGGCTGCGGCGTCCTCATCGCGGCCGAGCACCTCGGCGACGATGGTCTGGATGGCGAGTTCGGTCTCGGTGTCGGGTTCGACCCGCGCGTCGGAGACGACGTCCGGCGCGGGCAGCGCCTTGCGGTCGACCTTGCCCGCGGTGTTCAACGGCAACGCATCCAGCACGACGACGGTGTCGGGCACCATGTACGACGCGAGTCGCCGGGCCGCATGCTCGCGTACCCCGGGAACCGCGGACTCGTCCGGACCGGCGATGTAGGCGACCAGCCGGTCGTCGCGCACCACCACCGCCGCGGCGACGACGTCGTCGGCACCTGCGAGGACGGTTTCGATCTCCCCCAACTCGATCCGCTGCCCCCGCAACTTCACCTGAAAATCAACACGACCCACATACTCCAACTCCCCCACACCACTCCACCGCACCCGATCACCCGTCCGATACAACCGCACACCCACCCCACCAAACGGATCCGCCACAAACCGCTCCGCAGTCAACCCCGCCCGCGACGCATACCCCCGCGCCACCTGCACACCACCCAGATACAACTCACCCACCACACCCACCGGCACCGGCCGCAACCGCGAATCCAACACCCACACCGACACATTCGGCACCGCCCGACCAATCGGCACCACCACCTCACCACCCGAGACCACATACAACGTCACATCCACCGCAGCCTCAGTCGGCCCATACAAATTCACCACCCGCACCGACGGCACCAACCCCCGCAACCCCTCCACCGCACCCACACCCAACGCCTCACCGGAACAAAACACCTGACGCAACGACCCCAACCCCACCGAACCCCGCCCCACCGAACCCTGCTGCTGCGCCGACTCCCCCAGCGCCTCCACAAACACCGACAACATCGACGGCACAAAATGACACACCGACACACCACACCGCTCCACCACCGACGCCACATACCACGGATCCCGATGACCACCAGGCTCAGCCACCACCACCGAAGCACCAACCATCAACGGCCAAAACAACTCCCACACCGACACATCAAACGACACCGGCGTCTTCCACAACACCACATCCCGCTGCTCCAACCCGAACAACGACTGCATCCACCCCAACCGATTCACCACCGCAGCCTGCGACACCGTCACACCCTTCGGCCGCCCCGTCGACCCAGACGTGAACAACGTGTACACACCCGCACCACCAGGCACCTCCCCCACACCCGACACCACCCCACCCAACAACCCAACCCCCACCACACCCGACACACCACCAACCACCACACCATCAACCGAAAGACCCACCCCCTCACCACAATCCACCACCACACGCCGCACACCCGACACCCCACCAACAGAAGCCACATCACCAGACGCCACATCACCCGCCCGCACCACCACCACACCCACACCAGCCGTCGACAACATGAACCCCACCCGCTCCGCAGGCGCATCCACCTCCACCGGCACATACCGACCACCCACAGCCACCACCGCATGCACCGCCACCAACAACTCCAACGACCGCGACATCACCACACCCACAGCCGAATCCACACCCACACCCAACCCCGACAACTCCCGCGCCACACCCCCCACCAACCCACCGAACTCCCCATACGACACCACCCGCTCACCCACCCGCACCGCCACCGCACCCACCGACAACCCCACCCGCTCAGCAACCACCGACCCCACCGAACGACCCGACCACCCCAACCCCACCCCAACACCACGCGACCAACCCTCGACCGTCGAGCGCATGGCGGCCGGCATCGGATCGAGCGCGGCGGTCGGCAGCGCCGGATCATCGGTCACCGCGTCCAGGACATCCGTCAGCGTGGCCGCGATCACCTCGGCGATCCCGTCACCGACGACGGCCAGATCGGCCTTGACCGTGAGACAGAGGTCGTCCCCCTCCGGCGCGGCGATGAGTGCCAACGGATAATGCGTGGCATCAGTCGTGCTCACGTCGCGGATCTCCAGACCCGAGGTCCGCGACCCCTCCACCACCGTGTCCACGTCCACGGGATACGACTCGAAGACCACGAGGGTGTCGAAGAGCCTCGAGTGTCCGGTGACCGCGGTGATGTCCCCGAGCCCGACGAACTGGTGGTCCAGCATCCGCGCCCGGGCGCGGTGCAGTTCACCGATGAGCCCGGCCAGCGTCTGACGCGGGTCGACGTCGGCGACCACCGGCACCGTGTTGATGAACAGGCCGATCATGCTGTCGGCACCGTCGAGGTCGGCGGGCCGCCCCGACACCGTCTCACCGAAGACGACTCGCTCCTCGCCGGTGAAGCGGGACAGCACGATCGACCACGCCGCGTGCAGCACCGTGCTCGTCGTCGTGCCCAGCCGGCGCACCGTCCGTTCCAGTGCCGTCCGCCGGTCCGCCGTGACCCGGACGGTCACCTCGTGGCGGCGGGGTTCGCGATCACCGCGGGGGTGCACCTGTGGACAGACCAGCGTCGGGCCGACGTCGGCGAGATGCTCGCGCCACGCGTCCAGCGCGGTCGTCCGGTCGCGACTCTCGAGCCATGCGAGGTAGGACTCGAAGTCGCGGGCGGGGGTGATCGCGGGCCGGCCGAGATGTGCCGCGAGCAGGTCGGCGACGAGGATGGGACCCGACCAGCCGTCCAGGATGATGTGGTGGGCCGTGATCACCAGCGTGAGAGCCGGGCCGGTCACCGTGTCGTGGGACACCGCCGAGAACCGGAGCAGCGGCGGGGTGTCCAGTGCGAACGGGCGGCGCAGGTCCTCGGCGGCGATCTCCGCGATCCGCGCCGCAGCGTCGGCCACGCTCACATCGGTCAGATCGGCGCCGCGGAAGTCCGGTTCGGTGACCGCGGGATGGTCGGTCGGCGGCACGACCACCACCAGCCGGCCGGACGGCGTCCGGGTGAACCCCGAACGCAGGACGCGTTGCCGGGCCAGCAGTTCGCGGATCGCCGGCAGAATCGTGTCGACGGGATGATTGCCGTCGAACTCGATGATCGACTGCGTCACATAGGGGTCGGCGCCCACGAGCCGCTCCGCCTCGTAGAACAGCCCGTGCTGCAGCGGGGTCGGGGGCCAGATCGCGTACGGGGCGCGCGTACGTGGTGTCGCCGACCGCGCGGCGAGCACGTGGTCGATCTCCGCCTGATCGAGTCCGCCGATCACGTCGGTCTCACTGGGCCCCGGATCGCCCACGGCGTCCACATACGCCGCGAGCGACGACAGGGCCGTCGCCCATCGATCCGCGATGCCGGCCAGTGCCGACTCGTCGAGCAGACCTTCGGGCGCGGTGAGGTCCACCCGCAACTCGCGACCGTGTGCGGTCGCCGCCGCTGCGACCGTCACGGTGAGCGCGGCCAGGGCCGACATCTCGCCCCGCACCGACGGCGGAAGAGACGGCGCATCGGGGACCGGAACGAATTCCGTTGCGGTCGTCTCGGTTTCATCGAGGTTCGGACGATTATTCGGCCCGCTCGCTTCGCGCCCGGCGCCATGACCCAGAAGGCCCAGGTAGTTCACCGTGATCGGTGGGAGGGGCCGCGCCCGAAGCGGCGAGTCGGGACGTGACCAGCGCAGCGGTCCGAACGCGATGCCGTTGTCCGGCATGCGGGCCTGTGTGTCCTTGAGCGCCTTCACCATCGTTGCCAGACGGCGCCCCGGAGTGACGTCCTCGGTGTTCCCGACCGGGCCGGGCACACCTCCGGTCCACGCTGTCCCCGGGACATCGACACTCACCGGGACGAAGGAGGTGAACCACCCGACCGTCTCCGTCAGGTCGGCACCGGGTGCGATGCCCTCTTCGCGGCCGTGGTTCTCGATCATCATCGGCACCGGACCCGACGCCGACTCCGGACCCCGGACCGCGATCGCGACGGCGGCCGCCAGCACCGTGTCCGGGCGCGCGCGGAACGACTCGGTGACCGTGCCCAGCACCCGCTCGGCGAGAACGGGCTCGACGGTACGGGTCACCGAGACCGTGGTGGCCAGGCGGTCCCGGACGCGGTCGACAGTCCACTCCGGATGCGACGCGAGGGGCAACTGTGCTGACCACCAGTCGATCTCCGCGGTCCGGTCGGCGAGTTCGGCCAGCACGCCCGACCAGCGCCGGAACGAGGTACCCGATGCGGTGAGGGCCGGCGACTCCCCGTTGCGGTACTGCCACCACGCGCGGCCCAGACCCGTCACGATGGTCGGCCACGACACGGCGTCGACGCCGAGATGGTGGGCCGCGACGACCAGTCGGCCGGTGCCGTCGGCGAAGCGGACACCGACTGCGGCGAGCAGGCGCCCGTCGGCGGGCGACAACGTTCCGAGAGCTCGCGCGTGGGCCGCCCGGACGGCGTCGTCCACCGCGGGTGCCGAGGTCGCCGTCCCGGGGATGTCGGAACGGTCGATGATCTCCACCGCGACGTCCCTCGGGTCTCCGTCGCCTGCCAGGACGCTCGGCGCACCACCGGCATCGATCCGCAACGACGCGGTGAGCATCGGGTGCGCCGCGGCGACGGCGGTCACCACCGCCCGCACCGCCGCATCGTCGGCCTCGGCGGGGAGTGTGAGCACAGTGCTCTGCGAGAAGTCCGCGAGTTCGTCCGGTTCGTCGGCGAGTTCGAGCATCCACCCCAGACCCGGGGTCATTCCGACCGGACCGACTGCACCGCCGGGCAGTTCGTCGAGCCCGGCGATCGACTCCGTCCGTGCGACGCGCGCGAGATCTCGGATCGTCGACGCCGCGAACACATCGCGTGGTGTGAGGTGCAGTCCCGCGGCGCGCAGTACCGACGTGAACCGGATGGATGCGATCGAGTCCCCGCCGAGTTCGAAGAACGAACGGGTCATCGGTATGTCCTCGAGCCCCAGCACCGAGGCGACGATCGCGGCAACCGTCTGCTCCGACTCACCGACGGGAACGGCATCGGAGTCCTCGGCTGCCGACAACGGGTCGAATCGCGGCGCGGGCAGCGCCTTGCGGTCCAACTTGCCGGTACTGCCCAGCGGTGCCTCGGTCAGCGGGACCCACAGAGTCGGCCGCATGTATGCCGGCAGCGACGCGGTCACCGCCTCCCGTGCGCGCGCGACGGAGTCGGCCCCACCCGTTCCGCTGGTGTCCGGTCCGATGAGGTAGCCCACCAGGTGATCCGACCCACCCGGGGCGCTCGCGACGGTGACCACGGCCTGCCGGACACCGTCGACCTCGGCGAGGACCGCCTCGATCTCGCCGAGCTCGATCCGCTGACCGCGTAGTTTGACCTGGAAGTCGCTGCGCCCGAGGTACTCCAGGTCTCCGGCGCGGTTGCGTCGGACGAGGTCGCCGGTGCGGTAGAACCGGGCACCGCCGCCCGCGGGATCGGCGACGAAGCGTTCAGCGGTGAGATCGGGGCGGTCGGCATACCCGCGCGCGAGCTGGACACCTCCCAGATACAACTCGCCGGTCACGCCGGCGGGCACTGGACGCAGCCGTCGGTCGAGGACGAACGTCTGGGTGTTCCACACCGGTCGCCCGATCGGCACCATGTCGGCGTCGGCGTCCGGGGTCGCCGCGGTGACCTCGACGGCGGCTTCGGTGGGACCGAACAGGTTCGTGACGCGAACATGTGGGAGCACCGCGCGCGCCGCCCGCAGGGTCGCCGGCGGCAACGCCTCACCGGAACAGTAGAGGTGGCGGAGGGTCGGCAGGAGTGGGTGCGCGGCGTCCCGAATCTCATCCACGAAGACCGCGAGCAGTGACGGGACGAAGTGGACCGTGGTGATCTCCTCGGCGTCGATGAGACGGGCCATCGAGCGCGGATCGAGATGTGCGTCGTCGGGCGCGACGACCAGTCGGGCGCCGGTCAGCTGCGGGGTCAGCAGTTCGGGAACCGACACGTCGAAGGTGACGGGTGTCTTCAGCAGGATCGAGTCGTCCGGCCCGATCCCGAATTCGTCCACGCCCCAACGCAACCGGTTCACAACTGCGCGGTGGCTCACCGTGACGCCCTTCGGCCGGCCGGTCGAGCCCGAGGTGAAGATGGTGTAGGCCGCGTGCTCGGGTCGTAGCGTCGACCGGCGTTCGGCGTCGGCGACCGGGGCCGTGTCGAGGTCGACGGGGCTTCCGGCGTCCACCACGACGGTGCGGTCGACCACGTGTGCGGCCGGCGCCCGGTCGTCGCAGACCAGCGCGATCGTCGCGTGCGAGGTGTCGACCATGTACCGGGTGCGGTCGGTCGGGGCGTCGGGTGCCACCGGCAGGTACTGTCCGCCGGCGGCGAGGATCGCGTGGATCGCGACGACCAGTTCGACCGACCGTGGCATGCACACCGCGACGCAGTCCTCGGGGCCGATCCCCAGATCGATGAGATCCCGCGCGAGAGTGGCCACCCGCGCGCCGAACTCGCGGTGGGTGAGCGTGCGCTCTCCACAGCGCACCGCGACCGCCTCCGGAGTTCGGACGTGGTCGGCGGCCGCGATCGCGCCCGGCACCGTGAGGTCTGCCGACCGCACCACTCGGCCGACCGAGAGTTGTTGTTGGGCAGCCGCTTCGGCCGTCGTGAGAATCGGGATGTCGGCGACCGGGAGATCGGTGTCGGCGGCGAGTGCGGTGAGTGCTGAGGACAACGCCGAGGAGATCATCTCCGCGGTCGCCTGGTCGAACAGCGCGGTGGCATAGGTGATCGAGCCGGCCAGCCCGCCGTCGGCGGTCTCGCGGAAGCCGATGGAGAGGTCGAACTTGGCCGCGGTGTCCTCGAGTTCGACGAATTCGGCGTCGAGACCGTCGAGTGCGCCGAGCGACGGTTCGCCGGTCGTGGCGTGCACGAGCAGGACCTGCGCGAGCGGCTCCACGTTCTCGATGCGTCGCGGGTTCGCCGCGTCGATCACGCGCTCGAACGGGACGTCGGCGTTGTCGAACGCCGCGAGGTCGGCGTTCTTGACACGCTCGAGCAGTGCGCCGACGGTGAGATGCGGCTCGACGTCGACCGACAGGACGACGGTGTTGACGAACATGCCGATGAGCTGGTCGATCTCCTGGCGGCCGCGGCCGGCGACGGGTGTGGCCACCGCGATCCGGGCGGTCGACGTCAGACGCGCGAGCACTGCGGCGGTGGCCGTGTGCGCGACCATGAACAGGGTGGCGCGGCGCGCCGCGGCGCGCCGGCGCAGTCGCGCGACGGCCGCCGACGGCAACGTCCACCGCACCGTGGCCGCCCGTCCGTCGGATTCGGCGGGGCGGGGACGGTCGGTCGGCAGCGGGAGGACGTCGGGTAGGCCGGTCAGCCGCTCACCCCAGAACCGCAGCTGTCGTGCCATCAGGGATTCGGGGTCCGCGGCGTCGCCGAGCCGACGTCGTTGCCACACGGCGTAATCCGCGTACTGGAACGGCAGGGCGGGCCAGTCCGGCGCCCGGCCCGATCGCCGGGACCGATAGGCCCGGGCGATCTCCGTCGCGAGCACCGGCGCCGACTCGCCGTCGGCGGCGATGTGGTGCAGCACGATGACCAGTACGTGTTCGGTCGCCGACACGGAGACGATGCGAGCGCGCACCGGCAGGTCGGTCGTCACATCGAACGTGGCGGCCACCAGTTCGTGGATCTCCTGGTGGACGACCTCGTCGGAGGATGCGACGGCCCGGCGCGTGATCTCGGTGTGGCCGACCGTGATCCGCTCCGCCCAGTCGGTGGGTACGTGCGTCACGGGTTCGAGACCGCCCGAGATGGCTCCGGCGCCGACCGCATCGTCGGATGACACCGTCGGGTAGATCGTGCGCAGCACCTCGTGCCGGTCGACGACGTCGATGATCGCCGAGCGCATCGCGGGCACGTCGAGGTCGCCGCGCACGCGGACCACGATCGGGATCACGTAGGCGGTCGAGTCCGGATCGAACTGGTTGAGGAACCACATCCGGCGCTGCGCGTACGACAGGGGCACCGGGTCGGGCCTGCGGACCGCCTCGAGTGCCGGCAGGTCGCCGCCGCGGCCGTGTGTGCCGGCGTCGACGGCAGCGGCCAGCGCGCGCACGGTCGGGGTCTCGAACAGCGCGCGCACCGGGATCTCCACGCCGAGAGCGACACCCAGGCGTGCCACGACCCGGGTCGCCGACAGCGACGTGCCTCCGAGTGCGAAGAAGGACGCCTCGGCCGACACCTCTTCCGCGGGGTCGAGTCCCAGCACCTGGGCGTAGACGGCCGCGACCGTCTGCTCGGTCTCCGTCTCCGGCGGGACGTGGACGTCGCCGCCGAAACGCGGCGTGGGCAGCGCCCCGGTGTCGAGCTTTCCGGTGGCCGTCAGCGGGATCTCGCCGATCGGCACGATGACGGCGGGCATCATGTGGGCGGGTAGTCGACGGGCCGCGTGGGCGGCCACGTCGTCGGTGTCGGGTGCCACACCGGCGACGCCGTGCACCCAGGACACCAGGACCGTCTCGCCCGATGTCGGGTGCTCGATGCCGGCGGTCGTCGAGAAGTCCACCGCGTGATGCTCCCCGAGGACGGCGTCGATCTCGCCGAGCTCGATCCGGAACCCACGGATCTTGACCTGGAAGTCGGTGCGGCCCAAGAAGTCCAGTGACCACCGACCGTTCCGTCGGCGCCACCGGACGATGTCCCCGGTGCGGTACATGCGCTCCCCCGGCGCGCCGGACGCGGTGGTCGGGAACGGGGCGGCGACGAACCGTTCGGCGGTCAGCGCCGCTTGGCCGACGTAGCCGGCCGCGAGCGCGGGACCGGCCAGATACAGCTCGCCGGCCACGCCGGCCGGGACGGGATGAAGTCGCGGGTCGAGCACCGCGGCGGTGATCCCGGCGATCGGACCGCCGATGGTGACCGCCGAATCCGGACGCATCGGCCCCGACGAGGTGGCCCAGATGGTGGCCTCGGTGGGGCCATAGAGGTTTCGCATCGAGCGTCCGGGTGACCAGGTCCGGACCAGTTCCGGCGAACAGACGTCACCGGCGACGGAGATGACCTCGAGATCCGGGAATCCCGCCGCGCGCGTGCCCGGTCCCGGATCGTCGGATCCCGGCTCGGAGAGCCCATCGGACACCGGCTCGGAGAGCGCATCGGACACGGTGGCCAGTGCGGTCGGGGTGATCGTCGCGTGCGTGACGCGTTCCCGGCGCAGGGTCGCCGCGAGCTCGACGCCGCCGGTCACCCCGTCCGGTACCACCACCATCGTCGACGCGGCTGCCACCGCGACCAGTGTCTCGAAGACAGCGGCGTCGAAACCCGGTGCGGCGAAGCGGAGTACGCGGGCCGCGGGCGTGAGGTCGAATCTGACGCGGGCGTCGGCGACCAGGTCGGCCAGCCCACGGTGCGTGACCGCGACCCCTTTCGGCCGTCCCGTCGACCCGGAGGTGAAGATGACGTAGGCGATCTCATCGGTTCGCGGGTGTCGGGCGGCCGTCTCGACGCCGGTCTCGCCGCTCCCGGTCACGTCGTCACAAGTGTGGTTGTCGGCGACGACCCACTCCACCGCCGGCGACGACGGCTCCAGTCCGGCGACCGCAGCGGCCGAGGCGACCCCGAGACGTGAGTCGACGGTGTCCAGCATGTGTCGCAGACGCTCGCCCGGCAGGGCGGGGTCGACGGGCGCCACGGCAGCGCCCGTGCGTGCGACGGCCCAGAACCCCACCGTGCCCTCGAGCGATCTCGGGATGGCCAAGGCGATGACGGACCCCGGCCCGGCACCACGGGCACCGAGCACACCGGCCAGCCGCCGGGTCCGGACGTCGAGCTCGGCGTAGGTCAGATGCCGCCCGTTCTCGGTGACCGCGATGCCGTCGGGGTTGGCGGAGATCGCCGCGTCCAGCAGGTCGGCCAAGGTCGCCCTCGACGACGCGATTCCCGGGGACGCGACCACCGAGCCCGAGTCGTCGTCGCCGGTGGGCAGGTCGCCGACCGGCGTGTGTGGGTCGACCGCGACCGCTCGCGCGATGGCGACCATCCGACGAAGGAACGCGTCCACGGTGTCGGCGTCGAACAACGCGGTGGCGTAGGTCACGATCACGCGGGTGTCGGCGTCGGCGGGGCGGCCCGGCTCATCGAGGACGGTGACCTGCAGGTCGACCTTGGCCGTGGTGACCGGGGCCTCGATCTCGGCGACGACGAGACCTGGCAACTCGACCTCGGGCCGGGAGGCGTTCTGGAACGCGAGGGCAACCTGGACAAGGGGTGGATGTGCGGTGTTGCGTCCTGCGACGACCTCGTCCACCACGGTCTCGAACGGGAGATCGGCGTGATCGAGTGCGGCCACGTCGATGTCGCGGATGTCGTCCAGGAGATCGGCGAAAGCGGCGTCGCGACGCACCCGGCTTCGCAACGCCAGCGTGTTGACGAACATCCCGATCAGTGCGTCCAGATCGCGCTCGCCTCGCCCGGCCACCGGAGTCCCGATGACGACGTCCTCGTCCGCGCCGGACCTGACGAGAGTGACCGCGAGCAGTGCGTGGACGACCATGAACATCGTCGCCCCGTGCCGTCCGGCTAGCTCTCTCAACGCGTTCCAGGTGGCCGCGTCGAACACCGAGGACAGTTCGGCCCCGGTGTCGTCGCGGACCGGGGCACGCGGTCGGTCCACCGGGAGTTCGACGAGTTCCGGTGCACCCGCGAGGCGGGTCCGCCAATAGTCGAGCTGGCGTGCGGCGAGGGACGTGGGATCGGCGGCGTCCCCGAGCTTGTCGTGCTGCCACACCGCGTAGTCGACGTAGTGGACCGGCAGCGGTGCCCAGCCGGGTTCCCGGCCGGCCTGACGCGCTTCGTAGGCGGCCATGAAGTCGGTGACCATCGGCGCGACCGAACCGCCGTCGCTGATGATGTGGTGCACCACCAGGACCAGGATCGCGTCGTCGTCGGCGACGCGGAGCAGACGCGCCCGGACCGGCGCGGCGGCCTCGAGATCGAAACCACGAGTGGTGATCTCGGCGATGGTGGCCGAGACATCGGCCTCGTCCGCGCCGCGCATGTCGATCGGGGGCGCCACCCGGACGTCGTGCCGGGGGTCGCCGGCCGAGGCGATCACCTGTTCGGGAATACCGTCCACCGACACGAATCGCGTGCGCAGGACCTCGTGGCGCGCAAGCAGATCCGCGAGTGCGGCAGCGACGACCGCCGGGTCCGGGGCCCGGTGACCGCCGTCGCGACTCGGCGTCGGCGCGGCGCTCAGGCGGAGGACCGCCGGGATCAGATAGCCGGCGCCGCCCGGGTCGAGCGTCTCCAGGAACCAGATGCGACGCTGCGCGGGCGACAACGGCAGCACGCCGTCGCGGTCGACCCGGCGCAGGGGCACATGCCGCGCGGGGACGCCCGTCCGATCAGGGTGCCCGCCGTCCCGCCCGTCGATGATCGATGCCAGACCTCGAACGGTGGGGTCGGCGAACACGGCACGCGCGGAGACGGTGGTGTCGAATCGCTCGGCTGCCCGGGCAGCCACCCGCGTCACGGTCAGCGAGTTGCCGCCGAGATCGAACAGCGACGTGGTGACCCCGACGTCGCCGACACCCAGGATCTCGGCGACGATCGCGGCCAGCGCCGTCTCGGTGGCGGTGGCGGGCGGTTCGGCGACCGCCGGCGAGTTCCCGGACACCACCGGGTCGGGCAGGGCGCCGCGATCGAGCTTGCCGTTCACGGTGAGCGGAAGCCGCGGGAGCCAGACGTATCGCGTCGGCACCATGTAGTCGGGCACCGCGGTTGCCAGGAGTGCGCGAATCTCGTTCGCCGCCAGGCCGACCCCGTCGGTGGCAACCGGATCACCGACCCCGTCGGTGGCGACGAGGTAACCGACGAGATGCTCGGTGTCGCCGAGGGTGCGGATGTCCGCTCCCGCGGCGTCGACACCGGCGAGCCCCGACATCGCCGACTCCACCTCGCCGAGCTCGATGCGGAAGCCGCGGAGCTTCACCTGGCCATCGCGTCGTCCCACGAATTCGATGGACCCGTTACGGGACACCCCGACGTCGCCGGTGCGATACATCCGGCTGCCCGGCGGACCGAACGGGTCGGCCACGTACCGGGTGGACGTCTGACCGTGCCGGTTCAGGAACCCGCGGGTGACCTGCGCACCCGAGACGTACAGTTCACCGGGCACCCCGTCGGGCACGCGTGCCAGCCGGCCGTCGAGCACGTGTACACGCGAACCGAGCAGTGGGGTTCCGATGTCGGAGGCGGTCGCCTCGTCGACGAAGGCGCGCGTCAGTTCGCGGCGGGTCATGTAGACGGTCGTCTCGGTCGGACCGTACATGTTGTTGAGTTGCGGACCCGCGACGTCGGCGCCCGAACGGGTCGCCGACCCGTCTGTCTCCCGGTCCGACTGCCACTTCCGGACCTGCTCGTAGTCGAGCAGCTCTCCCGAGAAATGCACTCGCCGAACGGAGTCGGGCAACCGGCGGCCGTGGGGCGGCCGGACGGCCGCGGCGAACTGGTAGAACGACGACGGGGTGAAGTTGACGATCGTCACCCCGTGCCGGTCGAAGGCCTCGACCACGTCGTCGGGGGCGCGTGTGGTCGCGTGATCGAGCACGAGCAGGCGCCCGCCCGCGCGCAGGGCAGCCCAGATCTCACCCACCGACACGTCGAATGCGTAGGAGTGGAACAGCGACCACACGTCGTCGGGCGTGCTCTCCACGACAGCGTCGAGTGCCGTCAGCAGCGCCACCACGTTGTCGTGGGTGACGACGACACCCTTGGGTCGCCCGGTGGACCCGGAGGTGTACATCACGTAGGCGCTCGTATGCGCGCCCACGTGTTCCGGCAGCGGCGGGGGCGGCGTGCCGTCGGCGGCGATCTCGTACTGCGCCGTCAAGTCCTGCGGAGTGCACAGCGGCACATCCATCTCGGCCCAGGCCTCGACGGTCTCGGCCTCGGCCAGGACGACGACAGGTGACGCGTCCTCGACGATGCCGGTCAGGCGCGCGACCGGATGGGTGCGATCGAGGGGCAGATAGGCGGCGCCGGTCTTGAGGACCGCCAGCAACACCACGACGAGGTCGACCGACCGCGGCAGCGCGACGCCGACGAGGGTCTCCGGTCCCGCGCCGCGGGCAACGAGGGCGTGGGCCATCTGTTCCGATCGCCCGTCGAGGTCACGGTAGGTGAGCGTCGCGCCGTCGAGGTCGGTGAGGGCGACGGCGTCGGCACGGCGGCGTGCGGCGATCCGGAAGAGTCCCGGCAGCGACTCGCGGTCGCCGGCGCCGAGGACCTCGGCGAAGCGCCGATCGAGTTCGTCGACGATCTCGGTGGCAGCCGCAGCGAGCTGCGACCCACTCAGCCCTGCGCGCGGCATCAACGCCGTCACCGTCGCACGCAGCGCGGCGTCGGACGCGACGCCGCGCTCGGCCAGGGTGATGGCCGACGCCGACACCCGTCGATGGAGGGCGCGGAAGGACACCGGCCCCGCCGCACCGGTCATGGCCTGGTCGTCGCCCGCGTGGGTGGCGGCGAGCGCGAGTGACCGTAGCGCCGAGGGGCGGTGCGGCGACGATGGGGCGGGCACCGTCGAGGCGCGGGGAATCGAGGCGTCCGACGTCACGCGGGTCCCACACGATTTCGCGGGACCGCACCCGTTCCGGAATCGGTGTCGAGATGCAACACGGCCTCGGCGGCGGTTCGTACACTCTCGAAGACGTCGTCGATGGACCGGTCGGCATCGGCGAGAAGAGTTGCCACGGCGATGGTCAGCGCCTCCGCCGGATCGTCGTCGGGAACCGAGATCGACATCGCGACAGCCGTCGCCTCGAGGTCGGCGAAGGTCACCGTCGGCGCCCCCGCGACGCCGATGACGGTGTCGGGCGCGACCGCCGCGACCGCCGACACGATGTCGTGCAGCGGCCGCGCGTCCTCGGTTCCCCGGTGGTCCGCGGCGGTCCCCTCCTCCCAGAGCGCGAGATCCCCGACCGCGGTGTCCGGCCGTGTCACGATGTCGGCCAGCAGGTTTCGGTACCGATCGGCGAACAAGGCCACGGTGTCGGGGTCGAACAGATCGGTGTCGAAGGCGATCTGCCCGCCCAGGGCCCCGTTCCGGTCGACGCCGTCGGGGTCACCCGGGTAGAGCATGACCTCGAGATCGACCTTGGCGGGGAACGACGAGGGCAGCCGCGGGCGGACGTGCAGGCCGTCGAGTTCGACGTCCGGGAATTCGAGGTTCTGGTAGGCGATCATCACCGAGAACAGCGGATTGCGGCGTCCGCGACGGACCGACCCGCGGTCGGCGCGGGCGAGGTGATCGACGATCTCGTCGAAGGACACGTCGGTGTGCCCCAGGTCGGCGAAATCGTCGGTGTGTACGCGTCGCAACAGGTCCGCGAACGGCTCGTCGAGGCGCAGCTGCGTACGCAGTGGCACCGTGGTGGCGAGCATTCCGACCATGTCGGTCAGGGCGGGATCGTCCCGGCCGGCGAACGGCGTGCCGATGACGACGTCGTCGCTGCCCGCCAGTCGTCCGATCAGGACGGCGAGCGCCGCATGCAGGACGGCGAACTGGGTCGTGTTACCCACCCGCGCCATCTGTCGGATCATCGTCGCGGTCGACGACGGGATGTGGAGATCGACGACGCCACCGAGGTGACGCGGCTCGACGGGCCGCGGACGGTCCGTCGGGATCGTCGCCGGCTCCCCCACCCGGTCGAGACGCCGTCCCCAGTACTCGAGTTGACGCTGTCGTTCGGTGACTCCGTCGGGTCGGGTGGTCTGGAGGCGCTCAGCATGCCAGATCGCGTAGTCCGCGAACTGCACTCGCTGCCCGGCGGCACTGCGCGGTCCTGGCTTGCCCGCGATCCGGGCGGCGTAGAACTCGGCGAGGTCCCGAGCGAGCGGGCCGAGCGATCCACCGTCGGCGTTGATGTGGTGCACGACGAACACCAGCACGTGTCGGTCGGCGCTCAGTCGCAGGATCGTCGCACGGACGGCCGGCGGTCCGGTCAGATCGAAACCGGCGTCGACGACCCCGGCCACCTCGGCGGCCACCCGGTCCCCGGAGGTGGTCTCGAGCCGGTCCCCGGCGAGATCGACCAGCGGAATCCGCAACGCGTGCACGGCATCCGCGGCGGGGATGATCAGTTGTACCGGCGCACCGTCGTGCAGCGGATAGCGGGTCCGCAGCGACTCGTGGCGGGCGACGAGATCGCCCACCGCGCCGGTGAGGGCGGGGACGTCCAATCGGCCGTCGAGTTCCAGGGTCAGGCCGACGTTGTACGCGGGTGACGTCGGATCGGTCTGGTTGATGGACCACAGCCCGCGTTGGACCCCGGTGAGGTCGACGACGTGGGTGCGCTCGCGCGGTGTCAGCATGCGCCCGGCCACCGCCTGGTCGGCCGTCGCCACCGCGGCCACGAAATCCGCCACGGTGGGATTCTCGAAGAGCAGCGACATCGGTACGCGGCGTCCGATGTGCTGTTCGACGCGATAGGCGACCTTGGTCGCCGACAGCGAGCTGCCGCCGAGTTCGAAGAACCCGTCGTGAACGCTGACCTGTCGCACCCCGAGCACATCGGCGAAGATCTGGGCCACGACGCCTTCGAGCCGGCTGCGGGGTGCGACATACTCACGTGCGGGCGAGATCTCCACCGCGGGCAGAGCGCGGCGGTCGACCTTGCCTGTGCGGGTCATCGGCAGCTCGTCGAGCACCACCACGGTGTGCGGCACGAGGTGTGCGGGCAGACGGGCGGCAGCGTGGTCGAGGATGTGCTCGGGTGCCGGCACTTGATCGGCCGGAGCGGTCACGTACGACACCAGGACCGTCTCCCCCGCCGGCGTCGATGTGCCGACGGTGACCGCGCTCTCCACGTCGGGATGGCTCGCGAGAACCCCGTCGACCTCACCGGGTTCGACTCGCATCCCGCGGATCTTGATCTGGAAGTCGTTGCGGCCGTGATAGACGATGTCACCGGACGGCGTCCTCGTGACGAGGTCGCCGGTGCGATACATCCGGCCCCCGACGTCGAACGGATCGGCGACGAACCGGGCCGCCGTCAATCCGGGACGACCGTGATAGCCGCGCCCGAGCGCCCGTCCGGACAGATACAGCTCACCCAGGACACCGTCCGGAACCGGGCGCAGACCTCCGTCGAGGATCTTGACGCCGACGCCGGAGATCGGTCCGCCGATCGTGACCGGCTCCGCCGGCCGCAGGGGCGCGGAGGCGGTGGCCCAGATGGTGGTCTCGCTGGGGCCGTACAGATTCAGCAGCGGGCGACCCGCCGAGTCCCACTTCGCGACCAGCTCCGGCGGGCAGGCCTCACCCGCCACCATCACGACCGAGAGCTCGGGCACCGCTGCGGGATCGAGGGTGGCGAGCGCGGTGGGCGTCATGATCGTGTGCGTGACCCGATGCCGGGCGATGACGTTCTCGAGTTCGGGTCCGGCGAACACATCGGGTGGGCTGATCACCAGCTGGGCCCCCGAACACACCGCGAACACGATCTCCCAGACCGCCACATCGAATCCCGGTGCGGCGACGTGCAGTATGCGCGAGTCCGGGGCCGCACCCAGCCGGTGCTGTTGTTCGGCGACCAGCTCGGCGAACCCGGCGTGTGTCAATGTGGCGGCCTTCGGCCGACCGGTGGAACCAGAGGTGAACTGTAGATATGCGACGTCGTCGAGCGAGATCGGCCGGACTCTCTCGACATCGGCCACCGGGTGCGTCGGCCGACCCGCGATGCCCAGATCGACCTCGAGGTCGTCGAGGACGAGCTGTGCGACCGTGGAACGGGTCTCCGATGACCCGCTACCGGGTGTAATGCCCTCATCCGTGGCGGCCGAATCCGTCGTGATCAGCAGCACCGCCCCGCTGTCGGCGAGCATCGCGGCTCGGCGCGCGACGGGCAGACGGGGGTCGATCATCACGAAGGCGGCTCCGCTCGCGGCCACCCCCAGCACGGCCAGGACGGACCGATGTGATCGCGGAATGCTCACGGCGACGACGTCACCCGGACCGATGCCACGCTCGATCAGGACGCGGGCGATCTGATGGGTGGTGGTCGCGACTTCCGACCAGCGCAACGCACTGTCGCCGACGAGGGCCGGTGCGCCGGGGTCGGCGCGGGCGAGGCCGCGCGCCAGCAGACCGGCGAGTGTCTGTTCCGCACGCGCGCCCCGGGCCGGCGACGCCAGGAGGCGCGTCTCGTCCGGCCGCAACAGGTCGATCGAACCGATCGTCCGCGACGATCCGCGCACCATCTGCTGCAGGACGAACTCCAGCCGTCCCGCCATCTCCCGCACCGTGGTGGCGTCGAAGAGATCGGTGGCATAGGCGAATTCGACGTCGTAGCGGTCGGCGTGATCGGTCACCGAGACGGTCACGTCATACTTCGCCGAAGGCACCCGCGCATCGAGAACCTCCGCGGACCCGGTCCAGCGCGCGAGCTCGGCCAGCTGGTCGGGCTGCACCGTCAGCGCGACCTGGAACAGCGGCGAGTGCGCCGGAGACCGATGCGGCGCGACCGCGTCCACCACGCGCTCGAACGGGACGTCGGCACAACTCATCGCGCGGGCGCAGCGGCGATGCGCGGCGGTGACGAACTCGGCGACGGTGTCCCCCGGATGCAGCGTCGTGCGCAGGACGACGGTGTTGACGAACATGCCGACCAGGTCGGCGACCTCCGGGTCGTCGCGACCGGCGACAGCGGTGCCGATACTCACGTCGTCGGTGGCGGCCAGCCGGCCCAGCGTGATCGCCAGTGCCGACTGGAACACCGCGAACGGGGTGGCCGACAACGACATCGCAAGCCGCCGGATCCCGGCGGTCAGGTCGGGGCCGAGCACGGTGTCCACGTGGGCCCCACCACTCGACATCACCCGCGGCCGCGGCCGGTCGGTGGGCAACTGCAACAGATCCGGCGCCCCACGCAATTCCGCACGCCAGAACTCCAGCCCCTCGACCAGGAACGGCGACGGCGACTCCGGTGTACCGAGGGTCTCGGCACGCTCGACGGCGACATCCGCGTACTGCATCGGCAACGGCGGGAAATCCGGCTCCTCGCCCGCGCGCCGCCAGTCGTAGGCGGTCATCAGATCGCGAAGCAGCGGCCGGAGCGACTGCCCATCGGCCGCGATGTGATGCAGGACCAGCACGATGACGTCGCCGTCGGGATGACCCGTCACCAACCGGTAGCGGAACGGGATCTGCTCGGCGAGGTCGAATCCCACGTCCGTGATCGCGGAGATCGCGGCTACGAGGTCCCTCCCGTCGGCACCCGTCCCGCTCGCTCCGCTCCCGAGGAGATCGGCGGCCACCTGCGGGTCCAGGATCAGCTGCTCCGGTTCCCCGTCCACGACGGGGAACACCGTGCGCAGGATCTCGTGTCGGTTCACGACATCCAGGACGGCCCGATGCAGCACGTCGGCGTCGACCGGATGCGTCAGGCGCAGCGCCCCGGACATGTTGTAGGTCGAGTCGGCCGGCGACATCCGGTTGATGAACCACAGTCGGGTCTGCGCCTGCGACAACGGAATTCGTGCCGGACGCAGCGAACGTGACGGGCGTGAGGTGGCCTGGCCGGACTCCGGGATCGCCACCGCCCGCGAGGCGAGATCGGCGAGATCGACCGCCTCGAAGACATCGGTCAGCGCGATCCCGAGCCCGTGATCGACGCGTGCGCGGGACACCATCCGGGCGGCGAGCAGCGAGTCGGAACCCAAGGCGAACAAGTTGTCCGAGACACTGACGCCGTCGCGCTCGAGCCCCTCCTCCACGAGCGCCACGATCGCCCGCTCGGCAGGCGTGTGCGGTGGCCGGAAACTCGTTGCGACGGAACCGAGTTCCGGCACCGGAAGGGCGCGCTGGTCCAGTTTTCCCGATCTGGTGGTGGGAAACGAATCGAGCACGACTACCCCGTGGGGCACCATGTGGCCAGGAAGCCGGCGGCGGCAGTGTGCGCGCACGACCTCGGCATCCACCACGCCGCCGATATCCCCGAGGCCGTTGGCAGCGTGGGAGTGGTTGCCCGCCAACTGATCCCCGCGAGCGCGGATATAGGCGACCAGGACCGGCGCGGGTCCGAGGTCACGGCGCGCGACCACCGCCACCGCGTCGACGCCCGGTATCGCGGCGATCACCGCCTCGACCTCGCCGGGTTCCACACGCTGACCCCGGATCTTGATCTGTTGATCGGTCCGCCCCAGATACTCCAGCTCTCCGTCGCCGGTCCACCGGACCAGGTCGCCGGTGCGGTACATCCGAGCACCCCCGAGGCCCTGCGGATCGGCCACGAACCTGGTCGACGTCTGACCCGGTGCGCCGACATAACAGTTCGCCAGTTGATCCCCCACCAGGTGCAACTCGCCGGCGACTCCGACCGGGACCGGACGCAGACGGCCGTCGAGGACCCGCACCACCGTGCCCGGCACCGGCCGACCGATCGGAACGACGACCCCATCGGTCGTGATCCGCTGGGCGGTCACGTCGATCGCGGCCTCGGTCGGTCCGTACAGATTCACGAGTCCGGCGCGGCTGGTCGACCGCACGCGCTGGGCGAGCCGGGCAGGCAACGCCTCCCCGGAGGTGAACAGCCAGCGCACATGATCGGGCAACGAGATCCGTTCGTGCGCTGCGTCGCGCGGGCCGGAATCGCCGATCACCCGGCGCCCGTCGGCCTCCGGACCGGCAGGGTCTCGTCCGAGCACCACGTCGAGGTATGCGTCGAGCATGGACGGCACGAAGTGCAGGACGGTGACGCGGGAACGCTCGATGAGGTCGCGGAGATAGTCGGGGTCGCGGTGCCCGCCCGGCGCCGCGATCACCATCCGCGCCCCGACGCGCAACGGCCACAGCAACTCCCAGACCGACACATCGAAGGTCGCCGGTGTCTTGTACAGCACGGCATCCCCGGCGGTGATCGGGTGATCATGCTGCATCCACGCGAGGCGCTGCTCTATCGCCCGGTGACCGACCTCGACGCCCTTGGGAGTCCCGGTCGACCCCGAGGTGAAGATGACATAGGCCGCCAAACCCGCCGGCGCCTGCCGATCTCGGTGCGGCGGTGCGGCCGGGACAGGGTCCGGTGAGACGAGGTCGGCGTGGAGGTCGGCGACGAACCGCGCGTCGACGACCAGACCCGGATCCACCGCGCCGGTGATCGCCCGTCGACGCTCCTCCGGTTCGGCGGGATCGACAGGCACATAGGCCGCACCCAGCCCGATCGCGGCGTAGACGGCGCACACCTGCTCGATCGACCGGTCCAGCGCCACGACGACCCGATCACCACGGCGCACGCCCAGACTCGCGAACCGATCCGCGAATCTCGCGGAGGCCCACGCGAACTCGCGATATGTGAGGGTGGTGTCGCCGAAGGTCACCGCGGGTGCGTCCGGCGTCGAAGCGACCTGACGATCGAAGGCGTCCAGAACGTGTTCACCGTCCACGCCGACGGCCGGTCCGCCGGACCCCAGGTCGTCCAGCGTCGCCGACTCCCCGACCATCAGGAGGTCGAGGTCTGCGACGGGCCGGTTCGGCCCGGCCACGAACTGCGTGAGCAGGTTCAGCAGACGTTCCCGGTGCAGGTTCAGTTCGGCCGACTCGTACAGGGCGGGGTTCGCGTGCAGGCCCACTTCCAGCGGCGCGTCCGGACCGGCCGCGAAGACGTTCATCACGAGGTCCTCGACCATCCCGGCGGACAACATGTGATAGCGCACCCGGGCGCCGTCGATGACGATCGGCTTGTCGAACAGCAGCAGGTTGACCAGTGGCCCGAATGTCGTGCCGAGGGTGTCGCCGAAACCGGCTGCCGCCCTGATGTCCTCGGACCGGTAGCGCTGATGGCGGAGACCCGCGGTGATCTCCGCGGTCACGGCCGAGACGACGTCGGCACACGTCGCCGAGGCGATTCCGTCCACCCGCAGGGGCAGCATGTTCGAGACCATCCCGGCCGAGTGCCGGATCCGCGCCGTCGTACGCGCGGTCACCGGCAGGCTGAGGACGATGTCGTCGCTTCCGGACATACGGGCGAGGAATGCGGCGAATGCGGCGGTGAGGATCGCGGCAACCGAGGCGTCGAGGTCCCGGGCACACCGACGCAGTGCCTCGTCCAGCTCGGGGCCGAGCATTCCCGCGGAGACGATCGTCTCGTTGCAGACGCCCGTGGTCGCGGGATGGGCCGCCAGGGTGACCCGCTCGGGGAGTCCGGCGGCGCGTTCGCGCCAGAACTCGCGGTCCTTGTCGAACCTCGTGCTCTCGCGGTACGCGGCGTCGTCGGCGACGACCTCGGCGACGCTGGCACGCCGCACCGGACGGCGGCCGGTCCCCGACGATGCCACGTTGCCCGGATCGACGCCGCCGGGCTCACGATGCCGGTTGTACCGCGCCACCGCCTCGTGGAGGCACATCAGCGCGCCGTACCCGTCGAACGCGATGTGGTGCCCGCGCATGTACCAGTACGTGCGATCGTCGGCGATTCGGATGAAGGCGGCGACGGCGACCGGGTCGGCGAGCAGGTCCACAGTCCGCTGATGATCAGCGCGCATCCAGTCCTCGGCCGCCGCTTCGGGATCCGGATCGGACCGCAGGTCGACATCGACGACGTCGAACGGAACGGAGAAGTCGATGTACTGCTGGGGCGTGCCGTCGACCTCGATCACGCGGGTGTACGCCGTCTGGAGGTCACGCGCCGCCTCGAGAACGCCACGACGGAACAACTCCCGATCGAACGGGCGCCCGTCGTCGACGATGTCGAGGTAGTGCGCGACCGTGACCGAGTGGTCGTCGACGAGGTTCTCGGCAAACCACATCGCACGTTGCGCCGCGGTCAGACCCAGCAGGTCCGCCCCTCGAGGCGCTCGGGGTGTCCCCGGGCGCCTGTGCCCCCCAGTCCCATCTCGGTGGGACGCAGTGTCATCCATGCCTCGTCCGACGTCGGTTTCGGCGATTGGGTCGCTCGACGAAGACGCCCCCGCGTCCCCCCGCAGCGATCGTCGAACAGCAACGAATCATACGCGGTACATCGCATCGGCTTCCGAAAGTGATACATCCCGCATCTTCGGGTGGTTCGTGAGAACCAAAGAAGTCGAAAGCACATGTGACAGATGGGATCACCCGAGTCCAGCAGGGCCACACTGGCCACTCCCGTACCGTCTGAGGCGGTTCGAGACCCCCGAGATTCGGTCGTTCGACCGACAGAGGGATGGAACGACGTACCGGACATGGCGTCGCCGGCGCCGGGAGCGAAGCGAGCGGGCCGAACGAGACCCCCGTGGAGTCGCGGGGGCGGAACGGGCAAGATCGAACTCATGTCAGACGTGCAGGTGATCGAGGTCGGGCCGCGGGACGGGTTGCAGAACGAACAGACGCTGCTCTCGATCGACCAGAAGGTCGAGTTCATCAGCCGGGCCGTGGACGCCGGCGTGCGCCGCATCGAGGCGGTCAGCTTCGTCAACCCCAGGCGGGTCCCGCAGATGGCCGGTGCCGAGGAGGTCATGGACCGGGTGCCCCGCGTGGACGGCGTCTCCTATATCGGGCTCGTCCTCAACCGTCGTGGTCTCGACCGCGCCCTCGCATCCGCGGTCGACGAGGTGAACGCGGTGGTCGTGGCCACCGAGGAGTTCAGTCGACGGAACCAGGGCTGCAGCGTCGAGGACACCGTCGCGGCAGCCGTCGACGTCGTCCGGGACGCGCGCGCGGCCGGGATCGCGTCGACGGTGACCATAGCGGTGGCGTTCGGCTGCCCGTTCACCGGCGAGGTCAGTCCGGGCTGGGTCTCCGACATCGTGGCCCGGCTGACCGATCAGGCCACACCGGACGAGATCGCGCTCGCCGACACGATCGGCGTCGGGGTGCCGGCACAGGTTCGCGACCTCGCCAGACGGACCGCCGAACGAGCTCCCGGCATCCCGCAACGCTGGCACTTCCACAACACGCGGAACACCGGCTATGCGAACGCGCTTACCGCACTCGATTCGGGTGCGCGCGCGCTCGACGCGAGCATCGGCGGCTTCGGCGGGTGCCCGTTCGCGCCTGCGGCCACCGGCAACATCGCGTCCGAGGATCTCGTCTACGCACTGGATCGATCAGATGTCAGCACCGGCGTCGACATGCGACAGTTGGTCGACGCCGCACAATGGCTGGGCACAGCCCTCGACAAGGATGTCCCCGCACTCCTCGGACGTGCCGGACAATTTCCGGCCGCCCGCTGAGGCGGGGACACCTGTCGATGAGCCACGCAGATCGATCGGCCCTCGAGATCCGTGGGCCGCAGCACGACCGCGCGGCGACTCCCGGCGACTACCCGGTGGTGTGCACGATCAGGACGTCGCACGCCGACTTGCGAGCGACATCGGCGGGGACCGATCCGAGAAGCCGGCCGGCGATCGAGTTCAGGCCGCGGTTGCCCACGACCAGGAGGTCGGCCTTGACGTCGCTCACCAGTTGCAGGAGCGCGTCGACCGGAGCGCCCTTGACCGGGCGCTGCACCACGTTCGTCGCACCGGCCTTGGCGGCGCGCTCCTTCGCGGTCCGCAGGATCTCCTCGGTCGGGGTCGACCCGGTGACCTGATATGCCTCGTCCTTGAGGACGTCGGCCGCATCCCCGGCACCGCGCTCGTTCGGGAAGTACGCGCACGCGATCACCAACTGAGCGTCGCCCGCGAGTGCACCCGCACGTTCCACAGCCTTCATCGACGACTCGGAGCCATCGGTACCGACGACGACGGTTTCGTAAGAGCTCATCCCAACCTCCCGACATGAAATCGCCTCGCTGCCCATCAGCGAGGCGTCACCGCGTATCCCCGAATTGCAGGGGTCTTGCATCGGGACACTAGTTTGCCACGGACGTGTCTGTCCCCCGTTCGTGGTGATCGGCACATCAGCTGCGCATCACGGCGGTCCGCTCACCTCGGGCCACTACCACTCTCAGCTGTCCGTTCACACGGCGCGGGCGAACCGGTGAGGCGTCACTTGATTCCGGCCGCGTCCATCCCGCGCATCTCTTTCTTCAGATCGGCGATCTCGTCGCGGAGTCGCCCGGCGAGTTCGAACTGCAGGTCCCGAGCAGCGCTCATCATCTGGTCGGTGAGTTGAGACACGAGGTCGGCGAGTTCGGCCCGGGGCATCAGCGAGACGTCGCGCTTCTCGATGACCCCCGAGCTGCCGGCCTTCGAGACCTCGCCCTGGGCGCGGCGTCCGCGGCTGGAGTTCCGTCCGGAACCGCCGACCGCAACGGTCTCGTCCTCCGCCTCCCGGTAGACCTGGTCGAGGATGTCGGCGATCTTCTTGCGCAACGGCTTGGGGTCGATCCCGTTCGCCTTGTTGTACGCGATCTGCTTCTCGCGACGTCGCTCCGTCTCGTCGATCGCGTTGCGCATCGAGTCGGTGATCTTGTCCGCATACATGTGGACTTCGCCGGACACGTTGCGGGCCGCACGACCGATCGTCTGGATGAGCGAGGTGGTGCTCCGGAGAAAACCCTCCTTGTCGGCGTCGAGGATCGCGACGAGGGACACCTCCGGGAGGTCGAGGCCCTCGCGCAGCAGGTTGATGCCGACGAGGACGTCGTAGTCACCCGAGCGCAGCTGACGCAGGAGTTCGACGCGGCGCAGGGTGTCGACCTCCGAGTGGAGATAGCGGACCCGGATGCCGAGTTCGAGCAGGTAGTCGGTGAGGTCCTCGGCCATCTTCTTGGTCAGGGTCGTCACCAGCACGCGCTCGTCACGGTCGGTTCGCTCACGGATCTCGTGGACCAGGTCGTCGATCTGGCCCTTGGTGGGTTTGACAACGACCTGGGGATCGACGAGACCCGTCGGGCGGATCACCTGCTCGACGAACTCGCCGTTGGACTGCCCCAGCTCATACGGCCCCGGGGTGGCGGACAAGTACACGGTCTGTCCGATGCGATCCACGAACTCGTCCCATGTCAGCGGCCGGTTGTCGACGGCCGACGGTAGGCGGAATCCGTACTCCACGAGGTTGCGCTTGCGCGACATGTCGCCCTCGTACATGCCGCCGATCTGAGGCACGGTCACGTGCGACTCGTCGATGACGAGAAGGAAATCGTCGGGGAAGTAATCGATCAGCGTTGCCGGGGCGCTCCCGGCGGCGCGTCCGTCGATGTGCCGCGAGTAGTTCTCGATGCCCGAGCAGAATCCGACCTGACGCATCATCTCGAGGTCGTACGTGGTCCGCATCCGTAGACGCTGGGCTTCGAGCAGTTTGCCCTTGCCCTCCAGATCGGCGAGCCGTTCCTCGAGTTCGCGCTCGATGCTCGCCATGGCCTTCTCCATGCGTTCGGGCCCGGCGACATAGTGGGTGGCCGGGAAGATGCGCAGTGAGTCGACCTGGCGCACGACGTCTCCGGTCAGCGGGTGCAGGTAGTACAGCGACTCGACCTCGTCGCCGAAGAACTCGATGCGGACCGCGAGTTCCTCGTACGACGGGATGATCTCGACGGTGTCGCCACGGACACGGAAACTCCCGCGGGTGAACGACATGTCGTTACGCGTGTACTGGACGTCGACGAGAAGCCGCAGCAGTGCATCGCGATCGATCTCCTGACCCACTTCCACCTCGACGGATCGGTCGAGGTACGACTGCGGTGTGCCGAGGCCGTAGATACAGGACACCGAGGCGACCACCACGACGTCGCGCCGGGACAGCAGGCTCGACGTCGCCGAGTGACGCAGACGCTCGACGTCGTCGTTGATCGACGAATCCTTCTCGATATAGGTGTCGGTCTGCGCGATGTAGGCCTCGGGTTGGTAGTAGTCGTAGTACGACACGAAGTACTCGACGGCGTTGTTGGGCAACATCTCGCGCAGTTCGTTCGCCAACTGCGCCGCGAGCGTCTTGTTCGGAGCCATGACCAGGGTGGGACGCTGCACCTGCTCGATCAGCCAGGCGGTGGTCGCCGACTTTCCGGTACCGGTGGCACCGAGGAGCACGATGTCCTTCTCACCCGCGTTGATCCGGCGGGTCAGATCTTTGATGGCGGCGGGCTGGTCGCCGGCGGGTTCGTATTCGCTGACGACCTCCAGCCGGGCTTCGGTCCGTTCGATCTCGCCGACCGGCCGGAACTCCGAGTGCGCGATGACGGGGCGTTCTGCTGCAAAAGCCATAGTGCCAGGGTAAACGCGACCTATGACAACGATGTTCCCGCTCGATGCGCCCGCCGACGCCCGATGAGTGCGGCGACGAGAACGACCACCGAGCAGAGCGGGATCGGCTGGCCGACGGAGACGAACACGACGACGTCGCCGAGGAGCGCCGCCGGCGCCGCGATCCGGACGACAGTGCCCGGGACCGGCGCCTTTCCCTGAGTCCGGCGCGGCACCCGCGGCCACGGCTTGGCGATCGACAGCCAGGCCTGGAATCCGATCAGCGTCGCCATCACGACAGTCGCCGCCAGCAGACCCGGCGTTGCGTCGTCGCCGGATCGCGTCGCCTCGTCGAGCGTGGGCGAGAGTACCGCGATCCCGACGACGAGCTGCCCGACCGTGATCACGAATTTCACGAGTACCCACCAGTGCACGAAGAAGCCCCAGGGCGTCGTCGACGACAGGAGGAACCCGGACATCGCCGACAGGTTGGCAGAGACGACGAGCACCGTCGTGTCCAGGACGTGCGCCGCGACGACGCCGCCTTCCCCGGGATTCAGCATCAGCACCAGCAGGGCGAGCGCCTGACTCATCCAGCTGACCGAGGACAGCACATGGATCCACAGGAGCATCTGCCTCGCGCGCCTGGCGGACGATTTCGGTGCGGTGAATCGGCGCGCGGGACCACGGGTCGCTTCGACGGAAGTCATCTGTCGACCTTGCGCCGACCGCCCCGCCTCGCACATCGGTGAGAACTCGGGCTTTCACCCTGAGATCGTCGGTCGTTCTGTCTAGATTCGGTGCATGACCAACCATCGCGGACGCGCGGCCGAGCCGGTGCCCGCATCACACCCGCTGCACCCGCCCAAGCGGGAGGTCTTCGACGTACCCGGGATGACGAACACGGACAACAAGGGGTTCGTCCGGCCGGTCGAGGAATACCGCGTCACCGACTACGGGCTGTACATGTCGCGCCACGCACCCGGACATCCGCGATTCGATCACCTGGAATCCTGGCTCCTGCCCGCATTGGGACTGCGCGCCAACATCTTCCACTATCAGGGCGGCTACCGGGAGGGTCAGCGCCTGTATCTGGATGTCGGCCGCTTCGCCGGCCCCGACGACGCCGGGAGGTGGTACGCCGAGGACTGGTATCTCGATCTCGTCGACGTACCCGGCACCCCGCCGGTGCTGCTCGACACCGATGAACTGCTCGAGGCGCACCGGGACGGGCTCCTCGACACCGCACAGTGCGTCGAGGCCGTCGAGATCGCCACGCGCGCGCTCGTCGGTACGGCCGAGCACGGGAACGACGTCCAGGCCTGGCTGGACGCCGCGGCGGGCGGCGTGGTGGCCTTCAGCGACCACGACCATCGCCGCGGCGGCGCCCGGTAGATCTCGACAGACCTCAGAGGTCTCAGTAGGTGGGAAGGACGAAACAGGCTCCGTTGCGGATGAAGTCCGGGAGCTGGACGCCGGTACCGACGGTGACCGCTCGCGTCTTCTCCACCCCGTCGAGGGTCGCCTTGAGCACGTATCGACCCGGTGTCGACGGGCGCCACGTCGGCCTGACCTCGACACTCGTGGGCTTCCGGTCGTAGATGGTCACCGTGCGACCGGCACCGACGGATGTCACCTTCAGATTCGACTTCGCCGAGCCGGGGTCACCGACGAGCACGGACAGCTCGTAGGCACACCCCGCGCCGTACACGCCGTAGTTGAACGAGCCGTTGGCCGACGACCCGTAACCCGGGAGGGTGTCCACCGCGATGCCCTGCAGGGCCGCCTCGGCAGGCGCGGCCAGTGCGACACCGGCGCACGCCACCGCACCGAAAGCTATTGCGCCGCCGACAATCCGCGCGCGACCCCTACGTCCCCGACCGACCATGCTGTGCTCCACTCCTGGGCTCGTCCTCGAGCACACCACCACCGCGGAGGCGTGCGACTCACAAGCTAGCAGCGCTCCGCACCGCGCGTAAGCATTTTGGCAACGTTTGTAGTCAGTTTTTGTGCCGCGTGCCTCTCACCCGGTGACGACTCGCACCGTGGCCGGTCTGCCGGGGTCGCACGAGCCGTACAGATCCGGCCCGGCCGGCGCGAATCCACCGTCGGCCAACCGGTCGACCAGGCCTTCGGCGGCAGCGGCATCACGTGCCGTCACCTGCAACTCGACCGCTGCCGCGTCGGTGACGTCGACGGCGGTGGCCAGTTCACCGGCCACCGCCCACAGCCGATTGACCAGACGCGCGGACGGACCGTGCGGATCGGGTTCGGACGCGACGAGTTCAGGGACGGGATCGGCGACCCGGCGGCGGCGGACATTCATCTCGAGCGGCACGAGACGCTCATCCCAGACCCGCGCCGCGGATGCCGCCAGATCCTCGGGGGCGCCGGAGTTGTCCAGCCACACGTCGGCGACGGCACGACGCTGTTCGTCGGTCGCCTGCGCGGCGATGCGGGCGCGGGCGTCGGCCTCGGCGACACCGCGCATCGTCGTCAGCCGGTGCAACCGCACGTCGGCTTCGGCGAACACGATGACGACCAGATGAAAGAACGGAGCCGTGTGATTCTCCACCAGCAACGGAATGTCCTGCACCACAATCGCGTCCGCCGGCGCATCGTCGAGCAAGGCTTGCGTCCGCGCCCCGATGAGCGGGTGGGTGATGCCGTTGAGGATCTGCCGCGACTCGTCGTCGACGAAGGCCTTCGCCGCGAGAGCCGGACGGTCGAGGCGCCCGTCGGTGGCCAGGATGTCCGGCCCGAACGCCTCGACCAGCGCCGCCAGACCCTCCGACCCCGGCTCGACCACCTCCCGGGCGATCTTGTCCGCGTCGATGATGTACGCGCCCCGCTCGACGAACGTCTTTGCCACGGTCGATTTGCCGGCGCCGATGCCACCGGTCAGTCCAAGCCTGATCACGACCCCAGTCTGACAAACGCCTTCACGTTGGAGTACGTCCGGGGCAGTCGCCCTGCGCACCATCCCGCCGCGGTCAACGAAGCGGCCTCCCAACCGAACGTACGAACTCGTCTGCTGCTACTTGAACGGGTTCAGTGTGCGCCCAAGGTGGTAGCCGATACGTCCGGGGATGGGGCGCATCGCGGCCGCGGACACCTTGTTGATGACGCCGGGGATGCAGACGGGTTTTCCGGCCATGACCGCGGCCCAACCTTCGCGGACGACATCTTCGGGTTCCTGCCACATGAATCCCGGCAACCGGTCCGCGGCGTCGCGGGTGCCCATGACGTCGTGGAACTCGCTGTGCGTGAAGCCCGGGCACAGTGCTGTCACATGAATGCCGTGCGGTTTGAGCTCCATATCCAGCGATTGGGACATGTTCAGCACATACGATTTGATCCCGGTGTAGAGCAGGCCCTCCCCCGGGGGCGATACCGCAGCGAGAGACGACAGGTTCACGATCCGTCCCCAGCGCCGTGCTTTCATGTCGGGTATCACGCGATGGGTCAGCTCGGTCACCGCCGTGACCATGAGCTGGAGTTCGGCGGCAACCGATTCCCATGGGGTCTCGGAGAACTTGGTGCTCGAGGACAGGCCTGCGTTGTTGACCAGCACGTCGATCGGCATCCCCAGCTCGTCCGCCCGATCGATGATCGCGGCGGCGGGAGCGGCCGGGTCACTCAAGTCGGCCGCAATGACCTCGGCGAGAACGCCGTGTTGCTGACGAAGTTCGGTTGCGAGCTCGTCGAGCCGGCCTGCCCGTCGCGCCACCAGGATCAGGTCGTGGCCTTCGGCGGCGAGATGTCGGGCGAACGCGGTTCCGATTCCGGCGGAGGCTCCCGTGACGAGAGCTGTGCGGCGGGGAGGGTGTGCGGTCATCGCGGGTCGCCAACGTGGCGGTCCAGGAAGTCGACCTGGTCGGCGACGATGGTCTCGAAGTACGGGTCGAGGTAGGGCTCGAAATGGCCACAATCGTAGGTGTGCACCTCGCCTTTCGGTATGCGGCGCGCTACAGCCTGGGCTTTGTCGATCGGCGTGACGTCGTCCTTCGCTGCCAATTGGACCAGCACTGGGACGTTGATCGCCGCTGCGTGACGTCCGGGAGAGTAGAAGGGCACGCGCAGTGCGATCCGGGCGGCGACGTCGTTTTCGGCGAGCAGTTCCTCACGCATGTCCCCCATGCGTTCGACTTGCTCGTAAGCGCCTGGCGAGGTCATCATCGCGACGTCGCCGGGTCGCCCTATCGCGGCCATCCGGTAGGGCGTCCGTCCCGTCCACGCCCGGAATTGATCACGCGCCCCGGCGATGATCAGTCGCGCCACCAGTGTTGGAGACTGGGAGAACGCTGACGCGGGGCCGCTCACGTGCGGAACCTGGACGATCGCGGCGACCACATCGTGGTCGTGGGCAGCCAGTTTCAGGACGTGGCCGCCGCCGAAAGACGACCCCCACGCCACCACGCGCCGCGTGTCGACGCCCTCCAGGCCCCGAACGTAGGCGATTGCGGCATCCCAGTCACTGAGCTGTTTTCCGATGTCGAGAATGCGACGCGGCGACCCGCCACTGGCACCCCAATGGCGGTAGTCGAAGACGAGCGCGGCATACCCGGCCTGCGCGAACCGTGCGGCGTAGGCGTCGAGCCTTAGTTCGCGGAATGCGGCGAAACCGTGAGCGAGGACGACGATGGGCGGGTTCACGACCCCATCCGGGCGGTAGAGCCAGGCTGCGCACTGGACATCGCCGGACTCGAACGTGACATCGGATCGAACGTAGGTGAACTGACGCGTCATCGATGGACCTCCATCAGGTATCTTGAATGGCGTTCAACAAGCTAGCAGCTTCTTGAATGCCGTTCAAGACCAAGTGGTGTGGAGGTGGTGTCCGTGGCGCGGAACAAGAGGCCGCAGACTGCCGACGAGAAGCGCCAGGAGATCGTCGCGGCCGCCCGGAGGCTGTTCATCGAAGGCGGATATGAGGCGACGTCGATGAGCAGGTTGGCGAAGGAAGCCGGGGTGGCGCCCAACACCATCTACTGGTATTTCGATGACAAGGATGACGTGCTCGTTGCAGTCGTGTCTGCCGTCATGGCCGATGTCTGGCCCCAGTATCAGGCAATTGCAGACGAGCCGATCGCCGCTCGGGTGTTGTGGATCGTGCGGCGATTGACCGAGATGAGCGGTCTGGTGACCACAGTGCACTCTCGCGTACCACACTCCTCTGCAGTAGCGGAGTGGCACAACAATTTTCACCTCCTCACGGCCACCTTGTTCCGTGCCGAGCTGGAAACAGCAGGCGTCCCTGCGGAGACCGTCGACGCCGAGGTGACGATCGCCGTGTTCACCGTCGAGGGACTATTGATGCACACGCGGGACGAAGGCGAACAGCGCACCATATGCGAGACATTGGCCCACCGGTGGCCGTCGGCCACGAGCTAGCCGGGACGCTGGCCCGGACCAGTGATCAGTACCGGCGCCGCTCCTCCAGGACCTCGAAGGTCCGGCGGTCGGCGGCGGTGTGATCACCCCGGAACCGACCGATGGGTGTCGCCATGATCGCGTCGGCGCCGAACTCGGTGACGCCGAGAAGCCGAATCACGGCCGCCCGGGCAGAGGCCTCGCCGTCGGCAGCGGTGACAGCAGCCAGAACCTCGTGAGGTCTTGCCTGCGCGGCGACGACGGCCCGCATGTACTCGAGGCGCTCGGTGTCGTCTGCCGTGTTCCGACGCCGATCGCGAGGCGACGGGGCCGGGCGAATCGGCCCGTCCCACACGAAGAGTGCGTCGGGCAGCGTCTCCGGTTCGGCGAGGTTGTCGACCTGCAGCAGGACGTCGCCGCGGTCGTTCGCCACCCGCACCAGCAAGCCGGTCGAGTCGTCGAAAACCAGGACGACCGCGCCCGCGCCCGCCCCGACGAGTCGGACCGACCACCCGGGCCGGCCGCCGATGTCCTCAGGGCTCGTCGCGTCGGCCGCCAACCCGGCACTCATCTTGTGCAACAAGGAGTCCGGGCCCAACAGATCGAGTGGGCTGAACCGAGCACCCAGAAGTGCCATACGGATGTCGCCGTCGAGCTGCTGCATGTGATCGTCGACGCGAACGACCGAGGACCGGCCATTCGCGAGGTATATCGGTCTGCCGGCCCTCTCGACGCGCCATCTCCCGCCCGGGGCGTGCTGAAAGTCGAAGGCAATCTCCTCGTCCGGCGACTCGCGGACCGTCAATGTACCGGCCACATACACTGATTCGGCGGCCGCATTGCGACCGGCGAGCTCCACCCACGACGGCGTTTTCATACGCGCAGCCTAGGCCGAATCGGACCGACGGGTTCCACGCCCCGCTCGACGGAACCGACTGCGTCGTGCGACGGTGACGAGATGTCGAACGCCGACCCGGACTTCGGTCTGCTCTTCCCTACTGCGAACGCCGATGTCCACGACTTCGCCAGCCTCGCGGGGCGAACTTCACCGCGGTCGACGCTGCAGGTGGTCGAGCTGCCGTGGCCGGCAGAGACGCATTTCGAACTGGGCAGCATGTCGGACCGAGATCTGGCGGCCACTGTCGCCCGGCTCGGTCATCCTTCCGCGATATCCGATGCGCTGAGTGGTTCTGCGGACCGGTTCGATGCCGTTGCATTGGCGGTCACCTCGGCGAGTTTCATGCTCAGCCCGAGTGCCCACCGGCGACAACTGACAACCATCGAATCGACAGCCCGGTGTGCCGCGACCTCAACGATGCGTGGATTTCAGGAGGCACTGGCCCATCTCGGGGCGACTGCCGTCAGCGTCGCCTCGGTGTACCCGCCGCATTTCACCGACCGATTCATCGAGCACATCGCCAAGTCCGGCACTTCGGTCATCCACCGGGTCGATGCGAACGCTCGCACCGATCGTGACCTGGCGGAGTGGGGCTATGCCAGGATCATCGACCTGGTCGATAAGGCCGCTCATCCCGATGCGCGGGTCGTCCTACTTCCGGAAACTGCTCTGCACACCGACCACTTGACCTCTGCCCTCGTGCAGGCCGCCGGGGTTCCGGTGTTGACCGCCACGCAGGTGACGGTCTGGTCCCTATTCCGGGCCGTCGGCCGGGTACCGCGAGCTGACGACGCCGGACCCCTGTTCCTCGGCTGAGGACTGCGCGGTGTTGTGGCCGCACCACCGGAACGGATGTTACGAAACAGGCAGAGACCTCGTACCACCCGCGCGGTCCCGGATCGGGAACACGCAGGCGGGACGAGGTCTCCGCGGACTGCCGGTCAGCCCGTGACGGCGGCGAGCTCGATGGTCTCGTGCGGCAGTCCCGCCTCACCGACCTTCTCGTTCTTGTTCAGATCGATGGCGACGATCTTCTTCGCCGCCGGATCGCTGACGTACGCGATGCCCTCCTGGACGACGACGTTCGGCATCGGGGACTGCCACTCGTCCGGTTCGGTCCACGCACCGATCGCCGGGATGATGGCGGTCTTCGTGGCCGTGTTGACGTCGAAGACGTGCAGGGCGCCGTCGGTTCCCAGGATCACCGCGGAACCTCCGGGACCACGCTCGATGGACCGGAAGCTGTACGAGGTGCCGAGATCGACGAGGCGGAGCTGACCGGTGCGGGTGTCGGTGAGCGAAAAGCGCGTCGGGCGTTCGAGTTCGGCGTCGGGGTCGGACTTGTAATCGCCGAGGATGATCGGGGACTCGTCGCTGCCTGCCTGGTTGCCGATCCGGCCGTAGGGGTCGGGGCTGTCCACCTTACGGATGTCGTTCCCTCGCACGATGAGAAGGCCGTCCTCACAACCGAAGGCGAGGACACCGTCGGCGCCGGCGGCCTCACCGTGCACTCCCGGGCACTGGTCGTTGCGCACGATCTCCTTGCGCTCACCGTCGAGGATCGCGACCCCGCTGCGCGAGTCCTCGTTGCCGACGGTGACGACGACGGTGCCGTCCTCCCGGAACACCGCGACCCCGTGGTGGGGCTCGGGGAGTGTGAACGAGGTCGATGCCGGGTTGCCACGGAGGAGTTCGGCGGGTTCGACGATCTCGACCTCGCCGGTCCCGTCGGTGAAGAGTGTGATCCGGGAGTCATGGGGCACAACGTGTCCGGGCTCCTCGCCGCCGAAGGTCATGTCGGTGAGGGCCGGAGTGGTCGTGTAGTGGTGACCGTGGTCGCCGTGCTGGCGCGTCCAGGTTCCCATGTCGAGAACCCGGAATCCGTCCGACTCGGAGACGAACACATTCCGGCCGTTGTCGGCGCTGTTGAGTCGGATGAAGCCGTCGACCGGAAGGTCGGCCACCTGCTCGAGCGACTCCGCGTCGAGAACCAGGATGCCGCCGTTGTAGCTGAGCGCGAGACGCGGTGTGGCGCTCTGCTGTTCGACGGCTTTGGCCGAACTGGGGGCAGCGGGCGTCGAGTCGCCGGAATCCTCGCTGCCACAGGCGACGAGCGCGAACGATGCGGCGGTGAGGATCGCCAGAGATCGGGTCAGATTTGTCCGTTGTGCAAACACCCGAACAGTGAACAGCTACATGAAAATGATTGTCAACAACGCATGAATGCAGGTGGTCGCTCGCGTCCACGACCACCCTTCCGAGCACTCGCGTCCGGGCGTCAGGTCAGCAATGGTCGCAATCCGTCGAGTACGTGCATGAGCCCGAACTCGAAGGCGTCGTCGGGGGCGCCGGGCGCCTGATGGAGTTCACCGACCGCACTCCCGACCCGGTCCGCAAGGGGGAACGCGCCGTCAGGAACGACCGCCGCGAGTTCGGGGCCGACGATCTCCCACCATCGCGCATCGCTCATCCCGGTCTCCACGGCTGCCGACCGCTCCCCGACCGCTTCGCGGGCGTTGCCGGTCACGAACGCGCCGATCAGTGCGATGATGTTGTCGCGCTGCACATCCGAGATGTCGGCAGACTCGAGCAGCTCGAGCTGTCGCTCATAGCGGGCAAGCCGGTGGGGCCCCAGCACCTGGCGCCAGGGCGTGGCCTCCAGCAGCCACGGGTGAGCGAGACACTCGGCGCGCAGTGCACGCGCGACACCCGCCAGCGACTCCACCACGGTCGGCGAGCTCGGAGGCATCGGCGCGTCCGCCGCCACCTGGTCGACCATCAGCGCCACCAAGACGTCACGTGTCGGTACGTAGGTGTAGAGACTCATCGGCCCGACGCCCATCTCGGCGGCCAGTGCGCGCATCGACACCGCGTCGAGTCCCCCCGCATCGGCGAGGCGGATCGCCGTCGTCACGATGTCGTCGATCGAGACCCGCTGTCGCGGACCGCGCCGCGGACCCTCGACTCCGGCCTCGGCCCGCCACAACAGCCGAACCAGCACGCGTGCGTCATCAGCGGTCGACACGGCGAAGCCTTTCCCGTACGGTGTACCGAGTAGAAACTCCGTACACCGTACCAAGAGGAGCCCCTGCTGACAATCCAGGCCACATATCTGCCGGATCTCCATCAATTCGCCCTGTGGTCGTCACACGATCCCGATGCCGCACACCGTCCGGACTCGTGCCGCCTGGCGGTTCCCGAGGGCCGCGGCCTCGTCGTCCGCGACGTCCGTTGCGAACTCGTCGACGTGCCGACGCTCCTCTCTGCCGGCGAACCGGGCGATTCCAGCGCGTCCGGTCCGGTCGCCGAGTCGGTACACGCCTGGCAGCGCACGCTCGCCGGTGATTCCGCGACGTCACTGCCTCTCGCCGCGCACGCCGAGGTCGACCCCACCGGCACCGCGATGACCACGGCCGAGTTCGCGCGCTCGGCGATGCACGACTGTCTAGCCGCAGAGGACGCACTACGCGACTCGCTTCGAGCGAGCCTGCGGCCGTATCAGATCCGCGGCGTCGCATGGCTCGCCCGTACCGCGGAGGTCACCGGTGGCGCCGTGCTGGCCGATGAGATGGGACTCGGCAAGACCGTCCAGGCCATCGGGCTGCTGACGCTTCGGGCACACGAGGGACCCCAACTGGTCGTCTGCCCGACGAGCCTCGTGACCAACTGGGCACATGAGATGACCCGCTTCGCGCCCACACTCGACATGCACACCGGACCTCTCGATCACACCCCGGAGGCGCCCGGTTCGGTCGCCGTGATCTCCTACGCGAGACTGCGGTTGAGCATCGAGGCGATACGCCGGTATCCCTGGGCGACAGTCGTGTTCGACGAGGCGCAGGCCTTGAAGAACCCGCGGACCCAGGTCTCGCGCGCGGCCCGCTCCATCGACGCCCGCGCTCGCATCGCGTTGACGGGCACGCCCGTCGAGAACAGTCTCGACGACCTCTGGGCGATCCTCCGCGTCATCGCGCCCGGAGTGTTCCCCCACCGGGCGGTGTTCCGACGCCGGTTCACCAGGGCCGTGGACGACGGCGACACCGGAGCACTGCACCGACTCCGGGTCGCGGTGTCGCCGGTGGTGTTGGCGCGCACCAAATCTCGCGTGGCGTCGGCACTGCCACCGAAGATCTCCAATCCCGTTCTCGTCGATCTGACCGACGAGCAGGCGCAGCTCTACGACGCCCATCTCGCACGCGTGGAAGACGATGGCTTCGGCGATGGATTCGAGAGGCACGGAAGGATTCTCGCCACCCTCACCCGGCTCAAACAGATCTGCAACCATCCCGGTCTCGTCACCGGCGACACCCGAGTGCTCATGGGCCGCTCGGGCAAACTCGATGTGTGCACAGAGATTCTCGGCGACAACCTGCGTACCGACTCCCCCACGCTCGTCTTCACCCAGTACCGCGACACGGGCGAACTCCTGGTCCGTCACCTCGCCGAGCAGTTCGGTGTCGACGTCCCGTTCTTCCACGGCGGTCTTCCACCGGGCCGGCGCGATGAACTCGTCGCCGACTTCCAGGCCGGCCGGGGCCCCGGGGTGATGGTGATGAGTCTCAAGGCCGGCGGCGTCGGACTCACCCTTACTCGCGCGTGCGACGTCATCCATTTCGATCGCTGGTGGAATCCCGCGGTCGAGGCCCAGGCCTCCGATCGGGTACACCGCATCGGTCAGCAGCGTCCGGTCACGATCACGACCCTGACGTCGGCCACCTCTCTCGAGGAGCACATCGACGACCTGCACCGCCGCAAGTCCGCACTCAGCGCGCACGCCGACGACTCCTCGGCCCTCGCCGAACTGACCGGCCTGAGCGACGAGCGGCTGATCGACGTCCTGCGCCGCAATCGGGAGGTGCGATGACCGCCGGCCCACCCGCCGAGTTCGGCTTCAGCCGCTGGGGTGCCGAGATCGTCCGGCTCGCCGAGCCGATCTCGACGCGCTCTCCCAACCCGCTCGCGCCACGCGCCCGCAGTGTCGCCCGCAACGGCGGAGTCACGCTGACGGTCGACGGACGATCGGTCAGCGGTCTGGTCCAACGGGGTGGCGAGGCGTCGATGGCACATCTCGAATTCGGCCCGATGACCTCGGCCACCGCGTCAGCCCTGCGCGAGCTGCTCGGCGCGTCCACCGAACCGACCGACGACATGTACCACCGGCTGGTCGAGGCCGCGGCGTGGTCGCCCGCCGGTCTCGATGTCGCCGACTGTTCGTGTCGCGCGCGCGGCGATCGGTGCCTGCACATCCTCGCGACGCTGTACGCGCTCGCCGCCGCGGTCGACCGGGAGCCCGCCCTTGCCCTCCGGCTCCGCGACTTCGAGGGATCGCTCGACGGCTCGTCCGTCGACGCCGCACCGGATCCCGACGCACCATCGAGTCGGATACCCCCGCGCTGGTCGGCGCTGACCGCCTTCGATGTCAGGGACTACTGGCAGTCCGGGCCTCGCGCCGACCTCCCTCGCTGACCGGAGGTGAGAACGAGAGAAGCCCTCCCGGTTTCCCGGGAGGGCTTCTCTACTGCTCGGTGAGCGGGGTGTGTCAGGCGTTGCCCGACAGCTTCTCGCGGAGCGCGGCGAGCTGCTCGTCGCTGGCCAGCGATCCGCCCGCCGACGACCCACCGGTCGAGCTGCTGCTCGACGAGGAGCCTCCACGGCTCTCCGTCGCCGACGAGTAGTCGGTCGGGGCGTTGGCGGCCTCGGCGGCGGCAGCGGCGAACTTCTCCATCTGGGCCGTGTGCATCTTGTGGCGACGCTCGGCCTCGGCGTACCGGGCCTCCCATGCCTCACGCTGCTTCTCGAAGCCTTCGAGCCATTCGTTGGTCTCGGCGTCGAAGCCCTCGGGGAAGATGTAGTTGCCCTGCTCGTCGTAGCTGTCGGCCATGCCGTACTTCGAGGGGTCGAACTCCTCGGTGTAGTCCTCGTTGGCCTGCTTGAGGCTCAGCGAGATCCGGCGACGCTCCAGGTCGATGTCGATGACCTTGACCATCGCGTCGTCACCGACGGCGACAACCTGATCCGGCACCTCGACGTGGCGCTCGGCCAGCTCGGAGATGTGGACCAGACCCTCGATGCCCTCGTCGACGCGGACGAACGCACCGAACGGCACCAGCTTGGTGACCTTGCCCGGCACGATCTGACCGATCGCATGGGTGCGGGCGAACTGACGCCACGGATCTTCCTGGGTTGCCTTGAGCGACAGCGACACACGCTCGCGGTCCAGATCGACGTCGAGGACCTCGACGGTGACCTCGTCGCCGACTGCGACGACCTCGGACGGGTGATCGATGTGCTTCCAGGACAGCTCGGAGACGTGAACCAGACCGTCGACACCGCCGAGATCGACGAACGCACCGAAGTTGACGATCGAGGACACGACGCCCTTGCGGACCTGGCCCTTCTGCAGCTGGTGCAGGAACTCGCTGCGGACCTCGGACTGGGTCTGCTCGAGCCATGCACGACGCGACAGGACCACGTTGTTGCGGTTCTTGTCGAGCTCGATGATCTTGGCCTCGATCTCCTTGCCGATGTACGGCTGCAGATCACGGACGCGACGCATCTCCACCAGCGATGCCGGGAGGAAGCCGCGCAGCCCGATGTCCAGGATCAGGCCGCCCTTGACGACCTCGATGACGGTGCCCTTGACGGCCTCGTCCTTCTCCTTGAGCTCCTCGATGGTGCCCCACGCACGCTCATACTGCGCGCGCTTCTTGGAGAGGATCAGACGACCTTCTTTGTCCTCTTTGGTGAGAACCAGGGCCTCGACCTCGTCACCGACGTTGACGACCTCATTGGGGTCGACGTCGTGCTTGATCGACAGTTCGCGAGAAGGGATGACGCCTTCGGTCTTGTAACCGATGTCGAGCAGAACCTCGTCCCGGTCGACCTTGACGATGGTGCCTTCCACGATGTCGCCATCGTTGAAGTACTTGATCGTGGAGTCGATGGCGGCGAGAAAGTCCTCGGCAGTGCCGATGTCATTGACGGCTACTTGCGGCGAGGTGATCGTGGGGGACGACATATGTTGAGTTGCTCCGGACAGGTGTGTAGTAGGTACGATTTCGTCAAAGCTTTGTTGATCGACACCACCTGGACCAGCCTGTCACCGGTCAGGTCAGGTGCGAACCGCGCGTCATAGCGCACACGCGCGTGTAGAAGCCTACTCCAGCGGCAATGTGCTGGGCAAATGGCTCGTCGCATGAGTGCGCACCGACGAGCGCCCCGCGAGCGGATGAGATGATCGCCTGGTGGCCCACTCGCTCGAACTCCTCCTCGACGACTCGTCCGACCAGCAGGTTCGTGCCGAATGGGCCGCACTCGCCACGGCGGGATTGCCCCATCAGGGGCGCGTCGCCTCGGCGACCAACCGGCCCCACGTGACGCTCGTGGCCGCGTCGCGGATCGATCCCCAGGCCGATGCGGCGCTCGCCGGGGTCGCCATGCGCCTGCCGGTCGGCATGCGGCTCGGCGCTCCGATCGTCTTCGGCGCCGGCACCCGATCGACGCTCGCACGACTCGTGGTGCCGTCGAGCGAACTCCTCTCGGTCCATGCGCAGGTCTGCCGGCTGTCCGCCGACTTCGCCGAGTCCGGACAGGCGGGCGCCTCGGCGACGCCCGGGAGTCGCGGGTCCGCGTTCGCGCACACCGCTCCCGGGCAGTGGACACCGCACGTCACCCTCGCACGACGGATGGACGCCGAGCAGCTCGTCCGGGCACTGGCCGTCCTCGACCCGCGCGCCGAGATCGTCGGCGAGTTCACCGCGCTCCGCCGCTGGGACCCCGACGAGGGAGCCGACGTGGTGCTCGCGGGGCGGGCCTGCTGAGCGGACACCACGACAGCGCCGCCGATCACGCCCGAGAGACCCGAACGGCGTCAGGCGGATGCGCGGCCGGAGCCCGCGCCGCCGGGCAACACGCCGAGAAGGCGCCGAAGCCGGGACCTCCGCCGGAATCGCGGACAGGAGCCGGCGCCGCACAATGCGCACTCGGTGCCTGCCCGATAGTGCTCGTGCGCCGCTCGGTCGTGACCGCATCGGCAAGTCTCGTCGCCCACGGCGCAAAGATTACCCACTCGGGACCGAAATCCACCGGCTATGACGTCAGGTCGCTACACGGAATACTCGGTCACCCAGTCGACGAGCATCTCGCCACCCGGCACCGTCGGCCCGCCGAAGTTGTCGAGTTGCAGACAGAGGTGCATCGAGCGGGGCGGAAAACGGGAGACGTCGGTGCTCTGCGCCCACAGCTCTCCGTCGAGGTACACCGCGATGCGGCGCGGGGTCCATTCCACCGCCCACGCGTGCCATCTCGTGGCGTCGACCTCCACCCGGTGATGTTCGATGTCGTCCTGCGCTCCGTAGTGCAGGTTGTATTCGACCGAACGGCGGAGCGGATCGATGATCTCCATGAAATCGATCTCGCCTCCGACCGGCCAGTCGTTGGTGTCGGGCCATAGCAGCGCCACCGCGTGCCACGTCGGCGCGGCCACCGAGGACCGCGAGCAGATCTCCCAGCGCCCGAATTTGCTGCCCCCGCCGCGAACGGCCATCCCGCCCGAGCTGCCGTCCGGGCGGGCGGTGATGACCAGGTTGCCGTCCGAGACGGCCACCGCGTCGGGCGTCCGACGGCCGTTGTCGGCGTGACCCGGACCGTCGTAGATCCACCAGTTGTCCAGCGAGGCCTCGGTGTCGAAGGAATCCAGTTTCGACGGACTCCCCCATCCCCCACGCTGCGCCGCGGTGGCGGTGCACCGTTCCGGATCCGCCGATGACGACCCGACGCCGAGCTGATGACCACCGACCAGGGCGAGGACGGCGATGACCGCGAGCGGCAACGCGATCCAGAGGTATCGACGGGACAGCCCTCCGGAGCGACTCCGTTGACGGTGGCGGTTCACCGGCGAGCCCGTGCATCGATTCGGCCCACGAGATCTCCGTACGCCTGCACCGAATGCTGCCAGGACGCGGGATCATCGAAGGTCGTGTCGCGCATCGTCGCGACGGTGACGAGGGCATCGCGCAGGGCACCGATGTCCCCCGACGGGAAGAACACGCAGCCGTCGTAACCCCGCGCCGCCTCCGTCAGGGACGGTACGGCGGTGATCGCCACGGGCAGGCCGAGGGACATGCCGACGTGCAACGGGCCGCTGGCCGACGATCTCCGGTACGGCAGGACCAGGGCGTCCGCGCCGGCGAGCCAGCTCGCCGCCTCGGCGTCGGTCACGTAGCGGTTGACGAAGGTGATCCGATGGGCGAGCGGACTCGTGCCGATGCGCTGGGCGGGCAGCTCCCACCCTTCCCAGGTCTCCCCGATCACCGTCAGCCAGAACCGTTCCGGGTTCTCGAGGGTCTCGAACGCAGAGATGAGATCCTCGAGCCCCTTGTAGGGCCGGATGGTGCCGAAGTAGGTCAGGTTGGTGCAGTCCGCCGGCGCCACCCGCGTCGGTCGGGAACTCGACGAATACTGCCGGAAGGGCCCGTGCCGTACGACCTCGACGGGTTTCGAGCCGATCGGATAGGTCGTGGCCAGGGGTACCAGATCCGCCTCGGAGTGGATGACGAAGCCGTCGACGAGTCGCAGCAGGAGCGTCATCATGATGCGGGTGTACCGACGCACGAGAGGTATGTCCGCCTCGCCGGTGTCCTGTATCTCATGCATCTCCATGATGATTCGCGATCCGCGGCACCGTGCCACCGCGGCGAGCAACAGATAGCTGTGCGCGACGGTCCCGGTCCACCACTGGAAGGTGACCACGTGCGGGCGACGCCGCCACAACAGCAAGAGGGCCCGGAACATGGACGGGAACCAGAACCAGTCGACCCCGTCGTAGACGTGCATCTCCCGTGGATACTCGAGGTCGGCGATGGGTTCGCCGACCCGTTCCGCGCCCGGGTACATCCGGGTCGGCAGCAGGCGTCGCATCAGGACGACCGAAGTGTCGTACCGCGTACCGAGCGCTTCGCTGAGAGCGTGCGTGTAGTAGCTGATCCCGCTCACGAAGTGCGGCCCGGAGCCCACGACCATCACCCGCTCGATGCCGGTGTCCGGTACCGAGGGTGCGGGCGCCTCCTCGATCACCAACGGGTGAGTCCGTTGAACCACGTCACCACGTCCTCTCCTTGCAGGCACGACGGATCCAGGTGCGGTCCCGTGCATTCGACGATCGAGATGTCCGCCGCGCCACCGAACCGCGCGCGGAACGCATCGGCATTCGCCGACGTCGGGACCAGGGTGTCCGACGGGCTCACGTAGAAGCGGATGTTGCTGCCGCTCAACGCTTCCACCGGCAGTTGCATCGGATCGACCGCAGCCGGATCGGGGTTCGCGTCCGCGATACTCGTCCGATAGTCGGCAGGCGCCTGGTCGAAATTCAGCGCGGGCCCGATCGCGGCGAGCCCTCGGGGCCGCAGGTCCGGATCTTTCGCCAGCAGGTTCATCGCGGCGATCGCTCCCATCGACTCCGCGAGGAAGAACACGTCGGAGACGCGATACCGGTCGGCCGCCCAGGTCGCCAACTCGGCGTAGTTCAGCTGGGACGCATTGTTTCCGAATGCATTTCCGCCCGCACGACTGGCCACGACCGCGTAGCCCGCGTCCGTGAGATCGCGCACGAGAGACCGGTGCGGGTCATCCTTCTCGAGGATCGACTCGTCTTCGTCGAGCCCGTGGAAGTAGACGACGACGCCTCGTGTGGTCACATCCGCGTCGACGACGCCCACAGTGTTCTCCCCGTCCACGACCACGCGGTCACGGGTGAGGCCGCCGTCGTCGACCGACGAGCACCCCGTCGACGCGAGCACTGCCGCCAGCATCATGACGAGGCCGACACGGCGCATCACTGCACACCCGCCACTGACTCGTACAGCGATCCGATCCGACTCGCACGCACCGGAGCGGTGTACTCGTCGCGCACACGCTCGGAACCGGAACGCGCCAGCTGTTTCCGCAGGAGGTCGTCCTCGGCGAGCCGGACGAGTGCCGCGGCGAGATCGTCGACGTCCCCCGGTTCGACCAGCAACCCGGTCTCCCCGTCCTCGATGAACTCCGCCGGCCCGCCCGACCGGCAGGCGATCACCGGTAGCTCGCACAACTGGGCCTCCAGCAAGATCATGCCGAACGGTTCTGCGTAGGACGGACAGGCGAGCACGTCGATCGCGCCCAGCACGCCGGCGATGTCGTCGGTGTGCGGGACGACCCGCACCGCCTCACCGAGCAGTTCCGCACCCAGTGCGGTCAGCTCCGACAGGTACCGTCCATCGTCGGTCCCCGGCGAACCCACCAGGGCCAACTGCAACGGGTGTCCCTTCTCCCGGGACCGCGCAACCGCTCTGACCAGGATGTGCAGACCCTTCTCGGGGTCGACGCGGCCGACGGCGGCCACGATCAGTTCGTCCGGGCGTGCCGCGAGCCGTGCCCGCCACGGGGTGTCGGCCGCGCCGTTCCCTTCTCGGCGGGTGTCGAACCGGCGGGGGTCGACGCACTGCGGGACCACGACCACTCCGGCTCGGGCCCACGTCGGCACCTGGTCCCGTGACGCGGCGCTGATGGCGATGGTCGCACCGGACATGCGGATCAGCGCGCCCAGAATCCAGCGCGGGAGACCCGGCGCGACGATCTCGTGGAGTTCGAGCACCGGCCTCGCCCCGGTGAGCAAACCCGCGATCACGCAATCCACGTGCGTCATCAGCAGATTCGAGTGGATCACGTCGGCCTCGGTCTCCCGGACCGAGCGAACCAGCCGGCCGGTCGCCCGGACCGTTCGCCACACGCTGGTCGACAGCGCACGCAGACCATGCCACCGGCGGCCATCCCCGGACCGCAATCCCTGCCGGGCGGGAACATCCAGCGCGTGGAACCCGAGACCCGTCTCGCGCCAGCGCTTCTCGAAAGTCCCGCCTGCGGGAGCGGCGAGGGTCATGTGGATCGCGGACTGCTCGAAGTGCGCCGCGATGTTGAGGAGGCTCTGCTCGGCGCCGGTCACGTCGGGCGACGGAGAGACCGCCAGGACCCTGATCACCGCACCCTCCCTCCCGCGACGATCGCGCCGAAGTCATGTGTCAGCGCGGCGAGCGCAGCGCCGACGCGGTCGGCGTCGACGACGTTGTCGTGGAACGAGACCGACAGCAGACTCGCCTCGCGGGTGTGCAGGCCGACAACCGTCACCCCGTGGGGCCCATCGGGTTCGGAACTGCTCGCGTACACCGGACGGCCACCGGGCGCGAACGGGATGTCGGTGCGCATTCCGACATCGGAGAAGGAGACGACCGCGGGCATGCCCCGGTCGGCAGACTCGGGGATCGCGGTGCGGTGCCGTCGTCCGCCGGTACGCACGGAGGACAGGACCGCCCCGGCCAGGGGCCGGCCCGTCCGCAGACCCGAGCGGATCGACTGCGACACATCCGAGATCGAGGTGCGGTCGTCGATCCGGATCGGCAGCGAGCCGAGGAAGTTGCCGTTGATCCAGTCCCCGTCGAGGTAGGTTCGCAGGTCGACGACGACGTTCGAGATCGGCGCGATGACGATGCCGGCCTCACGCAGCGCCCGGGTGACCGCGAAGGCCATGACCGCGAAGTTGCTGACCTTGCCCGACGCCTCCCGCGCGGCGGACAACACTTCGTCGCGGACCGCACCGTCGATACTGGTGTACAACGTCTTCCGTGAGGGTCGCCAGGGCACCGTCAGACCGGACGTCGGTGTCTCCGGACGATCCGGCCGGTCGGTGAAGGCCGCGCGCAGCCGTTTCGGGTCTCGCCCGAAGGTCGCCCAGGCGGCGGCGAGAACCGGTGCCCGTCCCGACGGGTGCGAGGCCACCGGCTTGTACTCGCCGCCGGACGCCGCGCCGGCCACGGCCTCGATGAGGGCGCCGTTGCTCCGCCCGTCGCCGAGCGCATGCCAGACCACCATCCCGAGATATCCCGGGTACACGACGAACTGGAGCGGCAGGTGCGGGTCGGCGTCCGCGACCATCGCATCCACGACCTCACCGATACCCGTGGTGTCGTCCCACGCCGCGCCCTCGGTCACCATGGCCTCGGTCGGCGCTCCGGGTATCCAGCGCAGCTCGTCGCGGTCGAGTCCCCATCCGATGCGGGCATGGGGATTCTCCTCGGCCACCCTGGCCACCGCCGCCCGGACACCCTCGAGGGGTGGCAGGTCGATGGGGCCGAGCAGCAGGCTCAACACCGTTCCGGCCCATGGCCGGTCGCGCCTCTGCAACGCGAGGGGGTCCGTCCGACCGGTGCTGCTGCCGGCCCCGGTGTCACTCGTCACCGCATCGCTCGTCACGGTTCTACTCATCTCAAAGCCTCCTGGTACAGGTAGACCCACGCGCCGGGACGGTCGTCGACGACCTCCCACCGCGGGTCGGTGGACACGTGGGCGCGTAGGTTCGCGACCGAGTCGGCCGGGAACATTCCGAAATAGGCGCCGTAGGCCCGCATCGGTTCGGACAGCACGAGATACGTCGGCCGGTCCCGTCCGGTCACGACCGACATGAACTGCTGGTAGTCGGTGTCGGACGCGAAACTCCGGCCGCGCATTCCGGGTACGAACATCAGCGAGTGGTCGTAGGTGTCGGTGAACTCGGCGAAGCGCACGTAGTCGCCGGTGCTGCGCTCCGGCCACGTCGGCACCAGCGGCGTGACGTAGGCGGGAAAGACGTTGCCCTCCAGCAGCTCCTCGCTTGCCGCAACCTGCGGGGCACCGATCAGATTCGTGTACCAGTTGGCCGAGGACGCCTGTGCGGCCATCACGGTGACCAACAAGAACACCGCGAACGCCGGCACGGATATGGCCGGCCGAGAACGTAATCCACCCACCAGCGCCGGAGCCAGGACGAATGCGCAACCGACCAGCGAGTAGAGGAACACGCGGAACACCGCTTCGCCCCCGTAGCTCTGGCCACCGAGAATCAGGATGGGACTCAGCGCCAGCACTCCCAGCGCCCAGACCGGCTGGCGACGTCGCCATCTGATCAGCAGGACGGTCGCGGTGGCGCCCCACATCGACACCGTGAGAAGTCGCATCACCCAGCTCGCGACGACCTGTCCGGCCATTCCGGTGAGTCCCGCACCATTCGTCCGCGCATTGCCCGTGACATCGCTGGAGAACAGCGTGTACTGCGATACGACGTCGAAGTTGTAGGCGAGAACCGCGGCGAGGGCCGCGGCCATCAGCAGGACGACCCACCAGGGCTTGAGTTGTCGCCCCAGCACGAGTAGGCAGGCAGCTCCCAGGACCCAGTACGGGGTCAGCTGATGGGAGATGGCGAGAGCAGCGAAGAGGATCACCAGGGCGAGGGTCCCCGCGGGCCGGGTCCGGGACAGCCCGATGAGAACGAGGATGCCGACCGTGAGGAGGATGGCGAAGGCCTGGGGAGCGAAATAGTCCTGTTCCACCCAGTTCAACGACACCACCAGGAACGTCGCCGTCAGACTCTGGTCCCGCGTCAATCGCCAGGCACGCGCCGCGGCGTAGACCAGAGCGGCCAATGCGAGACAGAACACCGGGGTGAATCCGTGCGCGATGTCGATCGGCTCGACGCCGGTGAGATCGCTGAGCCAGGCGGTCAGTGCGAAGAGCCCGGGCCAGCCGTTGTAGACGTCGATACCGTGCGCGAGCGAATGACTCTGCTGGACATGGTCGACAACACCCAGGTGTTTGTAGGTCCATGCATACATCGGCTCCTCGGTGGAGATCGCCCGCGGAAGCCGCTGACACACGACCATCGCGACGATCGCCGTCACCGCCGCGGGCGAATTGCGCTGTCGTATCGCAACACCGAAACCCAGTGCGGCGAGCACGATCGAGATTGCATACGTCGGCGACGCCCCGGCGAGCAGTCCGAACTGGTTGAAGGCCGACGTCGGGATCGTCCGGACGCCGTGGACGAAACACGCCAGGCAGAGCGCCAGCACGACCCAGGGTGTCGCCACCCGGCGCCACGGCGGGCGGACCCGTGCCGCCGACCCCGCCGCTGTCGAACCCGTGGCTGCCGATTCGCGTGCGGTGGTGATGGGCTTGATGGTCGGGGTGGCCGTCATCGCCGCACCGCCCGGGACGCGAGGTACCTGCCACGCAGCAGTCCTCCCACGCTCGTGAGCGCGCCGAGGCCCGCCAACAGCGCCGATGGATCCCAGAACCCGGCCATCAGCAGACCTGTCACCGACAAGGTGCAGATGGCCGAACCGAGCGTCGGGACCAGCACCCAACGCGCCGAACCCGGCAGGTATGCCGAGAACGACACCGCGAGTGAACCGGGCCCGGCCAGGACGAACACTGCCACCGCCAGCGCCTGCAGCGCGCCCGGCAGCACCCCGGCCGCCGCCAGCATGCCGATCGCCCCGCACCAGACGGCGGTGCCTGCCAGGCGGCCCGCCAGGATCGTGTTGCCCCGGTCCCCCCACATCTGCTCGCGACGAAAGTCGAAGAGCCCGGCGACCCCGCGCGCACGGTTGCGCAGCGGAGTGCCGCTACGCCCGGCGAGTCTGCCTCGCAGCAACCTCCACGGACCACGAACGACGCCGGTCAGCTCCCGCCGGCGTACCGTGGCCAGCTCGGGCTCCGCCGCGAGCGCCGCGGAATGCTCGACGTCGGTGACTGCTCCCAGATGGCGCACACCGACGACGAGTCGTTTGGCGACCATGCCCGTGGTGCGGGGATGCACCAGCATCTTGACGAGCAGGGCGCTCAACCCGACTCCGTAGTCGTGCATCTGCTTGTCGAGTTCGGCGACGTTCTCCCGATGGCTGTGCCAGACGATCGCACCGGGCTCCCTCGCGAGGAGCCGGCCCGACAGAAGGATCCGCACGAAGATGTCCATGTCCTCACCGCTCCCGGCGGGCGACCCGGCGCCGAGCGCCTCGTCGAACCCGCCGAGTGCAGTGACCGCCGCCTTGCGCACAGCGAAGTTGGCGCCCGTCCCGAACTCCGACACGCGAAGCGGGAACAGGTCGTCGTCCGCCGCGTGGTCGTCGAGCCCGTAGAGCGCCGGTTCCCACCGCCGGGCCCAACCGACCCGATGGTCGAACCAGGCCTGCGTCGGCGTCAGCACTTCCACCGACGGCACCATCCCGCAGACGCAGGCCACGCGATAGTCCCGTTCGAAGCCGATCACGAGGCGATCGAGCCACTGCGCGTCGATGACCACGTCGTCATCGGTGAAGGCGACGATGTCGTGGACAGCATGGCGGACACCGACATTGCGGGCGATCGACAATCCCTGCCCGACCGCGTCGACGACCCGCACCGGAAGGCCGGAAGCCGCTTCGACGACGGGCCGGGTGACACCGCTCGCCGGGTTGTTGTCGACCACCAGGATCTCGAACTCCGGGTAGTCGAGTTCGACGAGGCTCGCCAACAGCCGCGCGAGATGGTCCGGGCGGTCCCTGGTGCAGATCACCACCGACACCGCGGGTGAGGTCTCCCGACGCGGTTGCGACACGAGACCGGGCAGTTCACGGGCGCGTGTGCGCAGAATCGACCCGTCGACCGTACCGTCGACGATCGGGACCTGGACGAAGCCGAGAGGTTGACCGTCCCGTCTGACGAGAAACCGTGCTTCGGAGAAGCCGGAGCCGCCGACGACCTCGATCCGCCCGGGCGGGATGTCCCCGTCCTCGACCTGCCCCACCCAGACGGCTCCCGACCACACCGGACCCGCGCCCACGATCTGTCTGACCGGTGTGAGCGTCGCCGGTCCAGTGGACGTCTCGGTGTCTCTCATCGCTTCTCCTTCTTCCGAGACGAGCCGCGGTACAACGCTTCGCGACCACGGGCACTATCACCGAAGTACCTGCGCCCGAACACGATCCCCGCTCCCGCGGTGAGTACTGCCTGATGCGCGAGAACGACCCACGCCGCACCGACGGCTCCCAACGCCGCGCAGCACGCCGGCATCATCGCGAACAGCAGGATCGCGGTGGCGCCGCTGAGTACCAACGGCGCCCGAAGACGCCGCTCCGACTGCCGCAGCGCCGCCCACATCAGATAGGGCAACCGGATGATCGAGCCCGCGCACAGCACCACGACCACGGCAAGTGTCGTGCCCCTGTCGTAGGCCGGGTTGAGCACATGAAGCGCGGTGGGAACGACTGCTGCGGCGCCGACCGATCCGAGCACGGTCACGACACCCGCACGGGCCATGAGCCTCTTGGCCATCGCGCCGGCCGAGGCGGGCTCCGCGGACGCATGAACCGCCAGCGACACCGCCATCGACGCACCGATGAAGTCGAGGGTGGACACGATCGCGAAGACGAGGGCGAATCGCGCACCGTCTTCGGGACCGGCGAAGAGTGTCACGAGAAATGGAGTGAGGGCGAGAACGCCCAGGTTGAGCCCGGACAACGCGGTCGTACGGCTGACCACGCGATGGAACTCGACCATCGCCTGTCCCGCGGAGATGGTTCCGCTCGTGGGTAGCCCGTCACCGGTGTCGATCAGCCGCCTGATCGACGGCCGCAGCACCACCACCATTCCCGCAGAGGCGATCACCACCGCGAGGGGCACGCTCTGCCACGCGATGGTCGCACAGAGCACCGGCAGCACCACGATCTTGGCGACGCCGTGCGCGATGTTCGACGGCGGTGTCCAGTTCGCCCGCCCGATGGCGATCAGCGTGGCGCTCTGCAATCCGTATGCCGACCAGGCGATGATCCCGACGACGACGACGGCGGCAACCGCGTAGTCGCCGCGCACCTCGGACAGCGAGGTGATGACCACCAGGCCGCTGACGATTCCGGCGACGGTCGACAGCACAGTCGTCAGGCGGAGGCCACGCCGGAACACGGCTGGGCGGTCGCGACCGACGGCGGGCAGGATCGCGGTGTAGGCGTCGCCGACACCCGCGGCGATGACCGATCCGACCGCAGTGATGACCGACAGGACGGCCGTCATCACACCGAGCTCGTCCAGTGCCACGAACCGCGCCGAGAACGCCCAGAAGGCAACCCCGAGAACAGCATTGATCGCCGAACCGATGGCGACCGCAATCGCTTCGCGTTGAACTCGTTGAGCGCCGTACCGTGAGGTCGATGGATGCCCGGCGTCGACGTCAGCTGACATTGCGGGATCTCGCCCAGCCCGAGTCGCCGCGCGGCTCCGGCGCGGCTGGCACCGGCGGCAGGTTCCGGACCGGGCCCACCGACCGGGCCGACCTGCGCTGATGGGTGAATTCCTGACGGATCGTCCGCAGCACGCGGAGTCCGTCGCGAACCGCGTTGAGGTTGCTCTCTCCGTGGATCCTGTTCGCCTCGAAGCTGTGCACCTCGGCGACCCGAAGACCGCTCACCGCGATACGGACGTTGATGAGTGTCTCGATCTCGAAACCGTCGCCCCACTGCGGATCGGGCTCAGCCGTGGACGGCAGTTGCATGACGCCCAGACACTGCCGCCAGAACGCGTTGTAGCCGTAGCACAGATCGGTGAACCGACACGAAAAGAGGGTGTTCACAATCAGATTGAGTCCCCAGTTCCCCACGCGGCGAACCTTGGTGATGTCCGCGCTGCCGCCGCCGGCCACGAACCGTGAGCCCTTCGCGTAGTCCGCACCGTCCACGAGCGTCGAGACGTACCGCGAGATCTCCTGCGGGTCAGTACTTCCGTCGGCGTCGATCATCACGATGATCTCGCCGGACGAGGCGGCGAAACCGCAGGCCAGCGCATTGCCCTTGCCCTTGCGGGATTGGGTGACGTGTATGCCGTCGGGCCACAGGGCACGACCCACCGCCACCGTGTCGTCGACCGAATGCCCGTCGACGACGACGATCTCGTCGACGTCCGGTGGCATCCGCGCCGCGACATGCGGCAGGTTCCTCGCCTCGTTCATCGCAGGCACTATCACCGAGACCTTCGGGCGCGGGGTTCCCGGCGCCAGATGGTCCCAGATCCCGGGAACAGCAGAACTCCCCCCGGGAGCGAATTGATTCTCCCCCATGACAAAAACCTTTTCCGGTCGACCAGAAGCGAAGCGCTCACACATGGTCGGTCCGACATGCCGGCAACCGCGGCGGCCTGTCGGACCAGTGAGTTGCGCATGAAGCCCCCCGAACTCGGGGCTGGGCGACGCCGGAACCTTTCCCCCCGGAATGGTTTCCCCCCGTGCATCGCTGAATCCAATCTGGCACAGAACCCCTAAGCGCGCAATCGCGACAGTGTGAACAACGCATTTCCGCCCAGTGAGTTAAATCACGGAACCGTTTAACGTTGCGCACCAATCCGTTTGGATGCGCGGTGCGAACCAGTCACCGCCAAGGCAACGCGAATCGACCCCTTTCCGCCCGCCGATATGGATGGCCGCGAAATCATTTCTTCCATACCTTCAGGGAATGTTTCCCGGTCGGAGCTGATTTCCGAGAGCACCGGCGACGCGGTTTCGCGATCGCCGTGAGAGCGATGTGAGAGGTGCTGCCGCCATCATCGGGTCATGACCGAAACAACGACACCCGCCACCGACTCATCAGCACCGGGCGCCGACGAGTTCGCCGAACGACTCTTCGGTTCGGCCCTTGCCACCGCCGAGACCTTGAGCGTCTATCTCGGGGACCGGCTCGGGTGGTACCGATGCCTGTCCGAATCCGGCCCCCTCACCGCCGACGGGCTCGCCGAACGCACCCAGACCAACGCGCGCTACGCCCGCGAGTGGCTCGAGATGCAGTGCGCCTTCGGCATCCTCGACGCCGACCTGACGAACCGGCCACCCACCTTCGCGATCTCGCCGGGCGTCGCGGAGGTGCTCACCGACACCTCGAGCCTGTCGTATCTCGGAGCACTCCCGCGCATGTTCGCGGCGGCGGCACGTCATCTGCCGGAGCTGCTCGACGCCTACCGGCACGGCGGAGGCGTCAGCTGGGAGACCCTGGGCGCCGACGCGCGCGAGTCCCAGGCCGACCTCAATCGGCCGTGGTTCGATGCCCGACTCGCTCCTGCGCTCGCCGGCGTCGAACACCTCCACGAGCGGCTGTCGCGCCCCGATGCCCGGGTCGCCGACGTCGGGTTCGGAGCGGGCCACTCGACCATCGCACTCGCCCGGGCCTACCCGGAGGCGACCTTCATCGGACTCGACGTCGACGAGGCGTCGGTCCGGATGGCCCGTGCCAACGCCGCAACCGCGGGGGTCTCCGAGCGTGTGACCTTCCTTGTCGCCGATGGTGACGGGGCGGCGGCACACGGTCCGTTCGACGCCGCCTTCGCTTTCGAGTGCCTACACGACATGCCCCGGCCGGTCGAGGTGCTCGCCGCGGTCCGTCGCTCGCTGGCACCCGGCGCCCCGCTGATCGTCATGGACGAGGCGGTGTCCGACGAATTCACCGGTCCCGCAGACGATCTCGACAAGATCATGTACGGGTTCTCGCTGTTCGTCTGTCTACCCGATTCGATGAGTTCGCCTCCGTCGGCAGCCACCGGCACCGTGTTCCGGTCGTCGACCCTGCGGCAGTACGCCGACGATGCGGGGTTCGCCGGCGTGGAAGTCCTCCCCATCGAGGACTTCAGCTTCTTCCGCTTCTACGAGCTGTCCACCTGAGCTGGTCGGCGCGCCCGGTGGCCAACGCGGTCAGGGCCACGTCGACAGCATCCGAGGGTGTCACCGCCGCACCGGTGGCCAACGCGGTCAGGGCTACGTCGACAGCATCCGAGGGTGTCACCGCCGCACCGGTGGCCACGAGATCGTCCGCCGTCGTGTCACCCAGCGCGTCACGGATGCGGTTCTCGGCCGAGCGGAGTCGCTCGACATCACTCCCGAACGGATCGGACCCGGCCACCCGGCTCGCGCGCCGAATGGCGCCGAGCAGCAGCGCGGCCGGTTCACTCCGTCCGAGCTCCACCAAGACATCGACCACCGAACGCAGGGTCACCCACTGATTGGTCCAGTTCCCGGTCTGTCGCCAGTGCTCGAGTACGTCGACGTAGAGCAGAGCGGCGCGCTCGGTATCGCCGGACCGCGCCACGATCGACGCCCGAGACGCCATCGCCACCCCGAGGAGATACCGATCGCCGTGACGGCGCGCCGATCCGATGGCGCCGTCGAGAAGTTGCCGTGCCCGGACGGGATCCGTATCGAGCAAGCACTCGCCCGAGACGTATCGGCACCATGCGGCGACCACGTCCTCCCCCGCGGTCGAGCAGGCGATCTCGAGGGCACGGGCCGCGGGGTAGGAGTCCTCGCCCTGGTAGGAGCGGATGAGCAGGGCGCTGATGTCGGACATGTGCGCCGCGCCCGGCATGGCGGCCACCAGCGCGAGTTCGCGAAACGTACGCGCGTCTCGTAGCGCGGCGTCGAGATCCCCCTGGAAGAGTCCGACGTCGACCAACATCATGTGGAGATAGACGCGGACGGCCGGGCCGGGGTCGGCGGCGAGGCCCTGGTTGGTGCAATGCCGAGCGGCCGGCAGATCCCCGTCGAATCGAGCGCCGCCGGCCGACACGGCCCACACGCCGGCACCGAGCAACGAGGGTTCGTGACGGTCGACGAGGACCCGTGCCCACCCGGTGACTTCCGGGCTCATGGTCAGCTCGAGATAGGGAATCAACCCTTGCAGCATCGTGTCGGCGAGGTCGAGGTCATGAACGCCCGCGTGGTCGATCGCCTGCCGTACGTCGTCGAGCCGGTCGTGCACCAGTCGCGCGGCCTCGAGGTGCCCGCGTCCGTAGACGTCGCATCCCAACGGCCCGAGCCAGTCCGCCACCCACGCGGTGTGCGCACATCGCGCGGCGTCGAGCGCGTCGCGGCCGGTCAGCGACTCCGTACCGTACGCGCGCAACGTCTCCAGCATGAGGTAGCCACCCGCGTCGGTGGACACCATGGACGCCTCGACCAGTTCGGCCACGGCATCGGCCACGTTGTCGCGGGCCAGCACACCGATGGCCTCCGCCAGGAACTCCGCGTCGTCGAGGCCGAACCGAGAGGGGAAGACGCTGAGCACGTCGAACAGACCGCGTGCCGGTTCACTCAGCAGCGTGTAGGACCAGTCGACGAGCGCATGGAGACTGCGGTGCCGAGGCTCGACTCCGTGTGGAGCCCGCAGGATTCGAAAACGCCAGTGCAACCGGTCGACCAATTCGGTCGGCGGGATCGCGCGGGCCTTGGTCGCTGCGAGCTCGACACCGAGCGGCAGCCCGTCGAGTCGCCGGCAGATCTCGGCGACCGCCGGCGCGCTGTTCGGGTTCAACTCGAACCGCGGGTCCCGGGCACGGGCGCGCATGCAGAACAGCCGCACCGCATCAGATGACTCGATGTCGTCGGTGGTCGCGTCCACGTCGGGCACGGGCAGCGGATCGAGAACGATGATCTGTTCGGTCGCGAGTCCGAGCGGTGCCCGAGAGGTCGTGATCACCATGACGTTCGGGCATCGATCCTGCAGCGCGACAACGACTTCGGCCACGGCGTCCAGTACGTGCTCACAATTGTCGAGCACGAGCAGACCCTGCTGCCCGCTCAGGGCGTCGGCGAGTGCGTCCAGGGTCGGGAGGTCGCGCCGCATCGTCGACCCCGTCGCGGACGCCACGACATGCGCGACCCCGTCGGGACTCCCGATCGCCGCCAGCTCGGCGAACCAGACGGGACGATCGCTCACCGACCGTGCGTGCCGACGGACGAGAGCCGTCTTGCCGACGCCTCCGGGTCCGACCACAGTGACCACCCCGCCAGCGCGGATGGTTGCCGCCAAGTCGGCCAATTGTGCCTCGCGTCCGATCAGGGACGCCGATCCGGACTGCGGTGCACCGTCACGCGCATCCGAGGCGGTGACCGTCCGGTCGTGGGCCGGTTTGTCCGGGTCCGGCGCGTCCGGGTCCGTCGCGACACCGCGCGTCCACGATGACGACTCCCCGTCGAGAATGCGGGCATGCAGCTCGCGGACCGACACGGCCGGATCGGTGCCGATGTCCTCCGCGAGACGTCGACGGAGCCGCTGGTACACGTCGAGCGCGTCGGCCGCGCGGTCCATCCGCCACAACGAATCCATGACTCTCAGGTGGAGTCCCTCGCGGTAGGGGTGCTCGTCGATGAACGGCAGCAACCGCACATAGGCATCCTCCGGGCGGCCGAGGGCGATCAGGGCGTCGGCCGCGGTCTCGACTCCCAGCACGCGCCGCTCGATCAGTGCCCCGACCTCCGCCCGCGCCCACGAGGTATCGGCGAACTCCCCGAAAGGCCTTCCATGCCACAGAGTCTCGGCCCTGTCGAGCAGATCGATCGCGAGTCGGGGCTCGGTGTCGACGACAGCGCAGGCGCGCGTCACGATGTCGTCGAACAACAGGGTGTCGACGTCGGCCCGATCCACCTGGAGGGTGTAGCCGGGTGAGGTCGTGACGACCCTCAACCGGTCATCGACCTGACGCTGTCGCAGGGTTGCCCGCAGCCGGAAGACGAGGTTGTGCAGTGCGGACTCGGGGGTGGCGGGAGCTGCATCCGTCCAGAGGATCTCGGTCAGCCAGTCCACGTCGGCGACCGCGTTGGCACGCAACGCCAGTGCGGCAAGCAGGCACCGGAGACGAGGGGTCCCGAACTGGGGTCGAGGCACGCCCGCGCCGTCCGATGTGTCCACCGGACCCAGCAGAGCGAGACAGACCATGGCCTTATCATCGCAGGATGTCCCCCAACCAGGCGGAATCCGAACAAACGACGTCGACCGGCCCCGGATCGAGCCGACCCCCGAGGATTCTCGGCGACGTCGACTCCGCGACCAGCGACCGTGCCAGCCGGTCGTGGTGGGATCACGACGCCGAGAACTACCACGACGAGCATGGTGATTTTCTCGGCGCGCATGCCGCGGGCGGCGACTTCGTCTGGTGCCCGGAAGGCCTCCGCGAATCCGATGTCCGGCTGCTGGGCGACATCGACGGGCGCGACATCCTCGAGATCGGTTGCGGTTCGGCGCCCTGTGCCCGGTGGCTGGCCGCGCACGGCGCACGTGCGGTGGGAGTGGACCTCTCGCGGCGGATGCTGGGCATCGGGCTCGACGCGATGGCTGCCGAAGGTGTGCGGGTACCGCTCGTACAGGCCACCGCCGAGACCCTGCCCTTCGCGGCCGAGTCGTTCGACGCCGCCTGCTCGGCGTTCGGCGCGGTGCCGTTCGTCGCCGACTCCGCCGGCGTGATGAGCGAGGTCGCCCGAGTCCTGAAGCCGGGCGGGCGTTGGGTTTTCGCCGTCAACCACCCGATGCGGTGGATGTTCCTCGACGACCCGGGCCCGGAGGGTCTGACCGTGCGGATCCCCTACTTCAACCGCACGCCCTACACCGAGACCGATGCCGACGGCACCTTGACCTATGTCGAGCACCACCGCACGATCGGTGACCGTGTCCGTGAACTCCGTGCCGCAGGCTTCGTCCTCGACGACATCATCGAACCCGAGTGGCCGGACGGTTTCGACCGAACATGGGGCCAATGGAGTCCGTTGCGTGGCAGCTACTTTCCGGGAACCGCGATCTTCTGCAGTCACAAGACCGCCTAGCGGCACTCACAGGAGCTTCGACAAGAACTCCCGCGTGCGCTGTTCCTTCGGGTCGGCGAGGACTTCGCGGGGATCGCCCCGCTCGACGACGACACCGCCGTCCATGAAGACCAGCTGATCGGCGACCTCCCGGGCGAAACCCATCTCATGCGTGACGACCATCATGGTCATGCCCGAGGCGGCGAGTTCGCGCATCACCTTCAGGACGTCGCCGACGAGTTCGGGATCGAGGGCCGAAGTCGGTTCGTCGAAGAGCATGAGCTTGGGGTCCATCGCGAGCGCACGGGCGATCGCGACCCGCTGCTGCTGGCCGCCCGACAACTGCGCCGGGTAGGCATCGGCCCGCGTGGACAGCCCCACCCGGTCCAGCAGATAGCGTGCCTTGTCGACCGCTTCCGATCGCGATTGTCTCTTCACCTGCATCGGTGCTTCGATCACGTTCTCGAGCACCGTGCGATGCGGAAATAGATTGAAATGCTGGAACACCATGCCGATGTCGCGTCGCTGGGTGGCCGCGTCCTTGGCGCTCATCTCGTAGAGTTTGCCGCTGCGTTCGCGGTAGCCGATGAGATCACCGTCGACGTAGAGCCGGCCCGCGTTGACGACTTCCAGATGGTTCACACAGCGCAGGAACGTGGACTTCCCCGACCCCGACGGCCCGATGAGACACAACACCTCACCGCGTGCGACCTCCAGCGAGATCCCCTTGAGGACCTGCACCGAACCGAAGCTCTTACAGACACGGTCGGCCACGACCATCGGCGGCGGCGAGCCACCGGGTGCTGCCGATGCGGCCGTGTGCTCTGGCTGGGTCATGCTTTCTCTCCCCCTGCCGGGCCGGCGGCGCCGCCGGGGGCCGTGGCCGCTCCGTCGGCCATCGTCTTGAGTTGTCGCGCGGTCAGCGCGCGGGTCGCTCCCTTGGCGTAGTAGCGCTCTACGTAGTACTGCCCCACCATCAGGACGCTCGTGATGACGAGGTACCAGGTCGAGGCGACGAGCAGCAACGGGATCGGCTCGAAGATCACGCCCGAGATGTCACGCTGACGTCCGTAGAGGTCGAGGGTCAGCGGCACCGCCGCCACCAGGCTGGTGGTCTTGAGCATGCTGATCAGTTCGTTGCCGGTGGGCGGGATGATGACCCGCATGGCTTGCGGCAGGACCGTGCGTCGCATCGTCTGCGACCACGACATACCCAGCGCGACCGAGGCCTCCGTCTGTCCCTCACCGACCGAAGACACACCGGCCCGGACGATCTCCGCCATGTATGCGGCCTCGTTGAGGCCCAGACCGATCACCGCGAACAGGAACGCCGCATTGAGGGTCTGGATGTCGAAGGAGACGAACTGGTGCACGAACGGGATGCCGAGGTCGATCTGTTTGTAGATCGCCGGGAACAGGCCCCAGAACACGAGCTGCACGTACACGGGCGTGCCGCGGAAGATCCACAGGTACACCCACGACGTCCCGCGCAGCACCGGATTCGGGCTCAGCCGCATGATCGCGAGGAGCACACCGAGCACGATGGCGATCGCCATCGACAGCAGGGTCAGGGCCAGGGTGTAGCCGACACCCGACAAGATGCGCGAGTCGAAGAGATAGTTGCCGTACGTGCCCCAGCTGTAGGCCTCGTTGGTGGCGGCACCGTAGATGAACAGCGCAGCCAGCACGATGATGATCACGGCGGCTATCCACTGCCCGGGACGACGGAGCGGGACCGCCTTGATCGGTTCCGGTTCGGCCGATGTGGTGGGGCCGGCCTGTGGTGACGTCACCTCAGCTCACCGCCCCGTTGATGACGGAGACATCGATCATCCCCTCCTCGAGACCCCAATTGGCCGCGATCTGTTCGTACTGTCCGTTGTCGATGAGGTATTGCACTGCGCGCTGCATCGCGACCGCGAGCGGCGAGCCCTTCCGTATGGCCCAACCGTATGGGGCGGAATCGAAGATCCCACCGGCCGGTTTCAGCCGGCCGTTCGTGCGCTTGATGGCATAGGCGGTGACCGGCGAGTCGGCGGACATCGCGGCCACGCGTCCCAGGATCAGCGCGTTGACCGCCTCGTCCTGGCTGTCGAACCTGACCTTGTCGATCGCGGGCTTCCCGGCCGCGACGCAGGCCTCGCTCTTCGCGGGGATCTCGTCGGTGTCCTCGTAGGTGGTGGTCTGGACCGCCACCCGGAGACCGCACGCGTTGTCGGGATCGATGACGTCGTCGTTGTCGGTCGCCTGCGCCCACTGCACGCCGGCGCTGTAGTAGGTCACGAAGTCGACCTGCTTCTCGCGTTCGAGGGTGTCGGTGAACGAGGACATGCCGACCTGGTAGGTGCCGGCCTGGATCGACGGGATGATCGTGTCGAACTGGGACTCCTTGTACTCGGGTACGAGTCCGAGCACCTTGCCGACGGCGTTCATCAGGTCGACGTCGTAGCCCACGATCTTCCCGGACGCGTCCTTGTACTCGTTCGGCTGGTACGGGATGTTGACCCCGACGATCAGCCGTCCGGTGCGAGCGATCTCCGGTGGGACGAGGGCGGCGATCGCCGGCACCTTCGCCACGTCGACGTCGATCGGGGCGACCTGGTTCGCGCGTTCACGGGCTTCGTTGTCCACACAACCCGTCACGACGACCAGGACGGCGAGCAGGACGCCGAGCCAGCGAGCAACCCGCGTCACACCACTTCCCTCCATCCGGCCGAGCGCACCAACTCACTGTAGTTCGCCTCCTGCACCCCGGCTCGCCACCCGCGAGTCACGCGTGTTCCGGCCCTTCGAGGCTCGTCGCTTGCGCTCCTCGCTCCTCAGGGAGCAAAGGGTCACGCCTCCGCTCGCACCTCAGGGAGCAAAGGGTCACGGCTCCGCTCGCACCTCAGGGAGCAAAGGGTCACGCCTCCGCTCGCACCTCAGGGAGCAAAGGGTCACGCCTCCGCTCGCACCTCACGCAGCAGAGGGTCACGCCTCCGCGATTCGGCGGACCACCGCGTCCCCGAACTCCGCAGTCCCCGCGCCACCACCGAGATCGCGGGTTGCGGTGTGCGCAAGTGTGTCGGCGACCGCGGCGTCGATCCGGGCGCCGGCCGCGACGAGTGCCGCGTCGTCCGTCATCTGGCCGTAACGCCGGAATCCCATTGCCACCGAGACGATCATCGCGACCGGATTCGCGATGCCGCGTCCGGCGATGTCGGGCGCCGCCCCGTGTGTCGCCTGCGCCATCACCCGGGACTCCGAGCTGTTGACCGAACCCGCGATGCCCAGCGAGCCGGCCAATTCTCCGGCGAGATCGGACAGGACGTCGCCGAAAAGGTTCTCGGTGACGAGGACGTCGAAGTCGGCGGGGCGCCGGACGAGCAGGGCCGCCATCGCGTCGACGTGTTGCTCGGACACCTCCACCTCGGGGAACTCGGCGGCGACGTCGCGGCACGCATCACGGAACAGGCCGGTGGTCATACGCAGGACGTTGGCCTTGTGCACGATAGTCAGCCGCGGTTGCCGGTCGGTACCAGCGCGCTCGATCGCGGCGGCGCACGCGACCCGCGCGATTCTCTCCGAGGCCGCGCGGGTGATCAGCCCGACCGCGAGCGCCACGTCCGGGGTCGGCATGAACTCGCCGCTGCCGGCCGCCATGTTGCGATCGGCGTAGAAGCCTTCGGTGTTCTCCCGCACGATCAGCACGTCGATGTCGGGCCGGAGCGCCGGTACGCCCGTAAAACCGCGTGCCGGACGGAGATTCGCGAACAGCTCGTAGCGGGTACGGATCGTGGCACCCGGTGTCCGATCGCCGTGGCCGGGCGGGTACGCGGCCGAATCGTGGGGTCCCACGATCCAGAATCCGAGCTCGTCGAGGGCCGACAGAGTCTGCGCGGGTACCGGGTCGCCGTGCGAGGCGATGGCCGACGACCCGAAAGGCAGCTCCTGCCAGTCGATCTCGATCGACTCCAGTCCGGCGGCAGCATCCGCGATCGCGATTGCCACGGGTACGATCTCCGGTCCGATCCCGTCGCCGGTGAGGACGCCGAACCTCCTCTCGCGCAGGCCCATCAGTGCGCTGCGTCGTCCCAAGACCGACCGAAACCGACCGACACCTCCAGCGGCACCGACAGGGTGATGGCATTGCCCATCTCCTCGCGCACCACCGCTTCGACGGATTCCCGCTCGCCGGCGGCGACCTCGATCACGAGTTCGTCGTGGACCTGGAGAAGCGTCCGCGACGTGAGACCTTCGGCCGCAAGACGCTTGTGCACGTTGATCATCGCGACCTTGATGATGTCCGCCGCGGTGCCCTGGATGGGCGCATTGAGCGCCATTCGCTCCGCGGACTGCCGACGCTGCCAGTTGTCGCTGTTCAGGTCGGGCAGGTAGCGACGCCTGCCGAACAGCGTCGCGGTGTACTCGTTGCGGCGGGCCTCGGCGACCACGTCGTGCAGATAGTCGCGCACCCCGCCGAATCGCGCGAAGTACGCCTCCATCTGCTCCTTGGCCTCATCACGACTGATCTTGAGCTGGGCGGCGAGCCCGAAGGCGCTGAGGCCGTAGGCGAGCCCGTAGGACATGGCCTTCACTCGGTGACGCATCTCGGTGGTGACCTCGTCGATCGGCACACCGAAGGCGCGTGACCCGACGAAGTTGTGGAGGTCCTCACCGGTGTTGAACGCCTCGATCAGGCCGGCGTCCTCCGACAGGTGCGCCATGATCCGCATCTCGATCTGGCTGTAGTCGGCGGTCATCAGGCAGTCGTAGGGCACGCCGGTCGCGGTGTCGGCGCCGACGACGAAGCCGCGGCGGATCTCCCGGCCCGCCTCCGTGCGCACCGGGATGTTCTGCAGATTCGGTTCGGTGGACGACAGGCGTCCGGTCGCGGCGATCGTCTGGTTGAACGTCGTGTGGATACGCCCGTCGTCGGCGACCGACTTCAGGAGGCCGTCGACGGTGACCTTCAGCCGCGTCGCATCGCGGTGCTCCAGAAGGTGCGCGAGGAACGGGTGCTCGGTCTTCTCGTAGAGAGACTGCAGCGCGTCGGCGTCGGTGGTGTAACCGGTCTTGGTCTTCTTCGTCTTCGGCATGTCGAGCTTGTCGAAGAGGACGGTCTGCAACTGCTTGGGGGAACCGAGGTTGATCTGTTCTCCGATGACCTCGTACGCCGCCTCGGCCGCGGCGCGGATCCGGTCGGCGAACATCCGCTCGAGAGCACCGAAGTGGTCGACGTCGACCGCGATGCCGGCCGCCTCGGCGTCGGCCAGCACGAAGGACAGCGGCAATTCCATCTCGGTCAGCAGGGGCTTGGAGTCGATCCGGTCGAGTTCGGTGTCGAGCGTGTCGGCGAGTTCCTGGACCGCTCGCGCCTCCAGCATGTGCTGCTCGGCGACGCGACCGTCGGAGTCGTCGTCGAGCAGCGACATCTGGCCGTCGCCCGGACCGCCGTCGGCCCGGAGTTCACGACGCAGGTATCGCAGCGCGAGATCGTCGAGGTTGAAGGTTCGCTGTCCGGGCCGCACGAGGTAGGCCGCGAGCGAGGTGTCGCTGGTGACGCCGTCGAGCTTCCAGCCGCGCGAGCGGAGCGCATGTACGGCCCACTTCGCCTCGTGGACCGCCTTCGACGCGGACGGGTCGGCGAACCAGTCACCCAGTGCCGCCTCGTCTTCCGGGTTCAGCGCGGTCACGTCGACATACGCCGACGTCCCGTCTGCGGCCGCGATCGCCACGCCCGTCGGGTCCGACCCCACGACGACGTGCGGCGCGGTGATGGCCAGACCGACGCGGCCGGTGCGGGCGTGCTCGGTGAGCCAGCCGGCGACCTCGCCCGCACCCAGGACCGCTCCGTCGAGATCGAACCCTGCTTCGGCTTCGGGCTCAACGGAACTCAGCGTCGAGAAGAGACGATCCCGCAAGACCCGGAACTCCAGGTCGTCGAAGAGCTGATGGATGCGATCGCGGTCCCACCCGACCATGGCCAGGTCGTCGGGCGACGCCGGCAGCTGCATGTCCCGGACGAGCTCGGTCAGCTGGCGGTTGGTCTGCACCGACGCCAGATGCGCGCGCAACGCGTCGCCCACCTTGCCCTTCACCTCGTCGACGTGATCGACGAGCGCGGCGAGCGATCCGTACTCACGGATCCACTTGGAGGCGGTCTTCTCCCCGACGCCGGGTATGCCCGGCAGGTTGTCGCTGGGGTCGCCGCGCAGCGCGGCGTAGTCGGGGTACTGGGCGGGGGTGAGACCGTATTTCTTCTCGACCTCCTCGGGCGTGAACCGGGTGAGGTCGGAGACTCCCTTGCGTGGATAGAGCACGGTGGTCGAGGAGTCGACGAGTTGCAGCGAGTCGCGGTCGCCGGTGACGATCAGGACCTTGTACCCGTCCTCACGAGCCCGGGTCGCGAGGGTCGCGATGATGTCGTCGGCCTCGTATCCCTCGATGGCCAGCACCGAGACCCCCAGCGCATCGAGAACCTCCTTGGTGAGATCCACCTGTCCGTTGAACTCGTCGGGCGACTTGGATCGCTGCGCCTTGTACTCGGGATACATCTCCGACCGGAAGGTCTTCCGGGAGACGTCGAAGGCGGCGGCGATGTGGGTCGGCTCCTCGTCGCGCAGCAGGTTGATCAGCATCGAGGTGAAGCCGTAGACGGCGTTCGTCGTCTGGCCGGAATGCGTCTTGAAGTTCTCCGCCGGCAGCGCGAAGAACGCCCGATAGGCCAGCGAGTGCCCGTCGAGCAGCATCAACACCGGCTGCCTGGTCTTGCCCTTGGCGCCGGCGGCCGCCTTGCCCGTCGTTCCGGTTGCCGTGGCGGGGGTCGTTGCCGGGGAACTCTGCGCTGGACTCACCTCGCAAAGTCTAGTGATGACTCCCGACAGCTCACACCGGCCGGTACATCGCCCACACCTTCGGACCGTCCATCGGCAACTCGAACTCCTCGGTCACCTCGAAGCCGAATCGCTCGTAGAGCGGGACATTGCGGACGTTCGAGCACTCGAGGTAGGACGGACCGTCGATCTGGTCGAGCCGGTGGCGCAAGAGGGTGGTGCCGACACCCACGCCGTGGACCGGGGCGCCGATCTGCCCGAGATACCAGTGGGGTTCCTTGGGCCTGCGCTTGCCGAACTCCGCCTCGAGTTTGGCACCGCGGCTCATCCGGGAACCCATTGCACGGAAGAAGCCCCACATCGACAGGGTCTGCGCCTTCGCCGACACCTTGTGTCCGGGCGGATCCCACGCGGCGGCACCGACCGGTTGTCCGTCGCGCATCGCGAGGTCCAGCGTCGCGTTCGGCCCGTGGCTGTACTTCAACAGCGTGCGGAACATGACCAGGTGCCGCGACGTGTCCGGTTGCATCCACACCGTCACGGGGTCGTCGGCGAATGCCTGCGCGAGCAACCTGCTGGCGAGTTCGAGGTCTGTCGTGGTCGAGACGGTGACCGGGATCATACGGTCACCTTACGGTCCGAATCGAGCCTGCGGCAGCGCATTGCGATGGAACCAGCGACGGCCCCGCCGCCGCGACAGAAGTTACCTCCGGGAAACGTCGTTGTCGTCACGCGGTGACGATGCTGGCGCTAATGTCCCGCAGGATGACATCGCAACGCGCCGGCACCTGTACGCAGACGCCGCCCCGAAGCGCTCTCGATGATCGCTCAGATGTCGAGAGCCAACGGCCTGTCCCCCGATCCCCGAGGCGACTCACCGCCATCGCCATGCTGCTTCTCGTCGCGGCGTCGATACTGTGCGGCCTTTTCGGTACGGCCACCGCCTCGGCCGCCCCCGGCGACGAGGTACGCGTCTTCGGTGTGCTGCGCAACGGCACCGAGAAGGTCGAAGGCGTCGACCTCGAGGCCAAGGACGCCTCGGGGGCCGTCGTCGGCACCGCGACCTCGTCGGCCACCGGTGCGTGGTCGATCAACGTGCCGCCCGGCCAGTACACGATCGTCATCGACACCGACTCACTCCCCGACGGCGTCGAGGTCCAGAAATCGGAGCTACCCGTCGACGTCAGCGGCGGCACGCCGCGGCCGGTCATCTTCTCCTTCGGCGACGTGCGGACCGGCACCGAGGTGTCGGCGATCTCCGAACTGACGCGGCTGGCCATCGACGGGATCCGGTTCGGCCTGATCATCGCCATCACCGGCGTGGGACTCAGCCTCATCTTCGGCACGACGGGACTGACGAACTTCGCCCACGGCGAGCTGGTCACCCTCGGCGCGGTGATCGCGTGGGTCATCAACGTCAAGCTCGGTGTACAGCTGATCCCCGCGACGATCCTGGCGGTGATCGTCGGCGTCGGCATCGGGATCCTCAACGAACTCGGCCTGTGGAGACCGCTGCGAAGACGACGAACCGGGCTGATCGCCATGCTCGTCGTGTCGATCGGCCTGTCGCTCGTACTGCGCTACCTGATTCTGATCTTCTTCTCCGATCGGGCCGAACCGTTCAACGACTATCAGGCGCAGACCCAGATCGGCTCCGGTCCGTTCGCGATCACACCGGTGAACCTGGCGTGCATCCTCATCAGCATCGTGGTCCTGCTCGGGGTCGCCGTGCTGTTGCAGCGCACCAGGATCGGCAAGGCCATGCGCGCGGTGGCCGACAACAAGGACCTCGCCGAATCGTCGGGAATCGACGTCGACCGGGTCATCCTGTTCGTCTGGGCACTGGCCGGGGGTCTGGCGACACTCGGCGGCGTGATGTTCGCGCTCTCCGAACTCGGCGGCCGGGTCCAGTGGGAGATGGGTTTCAAACTCCTCCTGCTGATGTTCGCCGGCATCACGCTCGGCGGGCTCGGCACGGCCTACGGCGCACTGCTCGGATGTCTCATCGTCGGCCTGCTGGTCCAGTTGTCGACCTACATCCTCAGTCCCGACCTGAAGTACATCGGAGGACTGCTGATCCTGATCATCATCCTGACCATCCGGCCCCAGGGCATTCTCGGATCTCGAGCGAGGATCGGCTGACCCATGGACATCATCTCAGCGCTCCAGATCGCGATCGCGCAGCTGATCGGCCCGTCGGCGATCTTCTACGCCCTGCTGGCCATCGGCCTGAACCTGCACTTCGGTTACGCCGGACTGCTCAACTTCGGCCAGATCGCCTTCGCGTTGCTCGGCGGATACGGCGTCGGCATCATGGCCGTGAACTACGACCAGCCGTTGTGGCTCGGCGCGATCATCGGCATCGCCGCCGCCGGGATGCTCGCGGTCGTGCTGGGCCTGCCGACCCTGCGCCTGCGTGCGGACTATCTGGCGATCGTCACCATCGCGGCGTCGGAGATCCTTCGGCTGGTCTTCCGGTCGACCTCGACCGACGACTTCACCCACTCCACCAACGGCATCTACGCCTACGCGGGCAGCTTCTTCTCCATCAGCCCGTTCGACAACGGCAAGCAGTATTCGTTCTTCGGGGTCAAGTTCCTCGGCGGCGATCTGTGGTCGATGGTGGTCGGCTGGATCGTCGTCGGCCTGCTGTGCCTGATGGTGTACCTGCTCGTCCGCAGTCCGTGGGGCCGGGTGCTCAAAGCGGTCCGCGAAGACGAGGACGCCGCACGATCGTTGGGTAAGAACGCCTACTTCTTCAAGATGCAGGCCCTGGTGCTCGGCGGTTGTATCGGCGGCCTGGCGGGTGTCTTCAACGCCTTCGCCACCCAGTCGATCAACCCCGACTTCTATTCGACCGCGCAGACGTTCTTCGCCTACGGCGCCTTGATCCTCGGCGGAGCGGCGACGGTGTTCGGCCCGGTGCTCGGCGCCATGCTGTTCTGGTTCCTGCTCGCCGTTCCCGACGCACTGCTGCGCCAGGCCACATCCGGCGACGACCCGCTGCTGAATCTGTCGGCGCAACAGGTCGGTGCATTCCGCTACGTACTGCTCGGTCTGGCGATCATTCTGATGATGGTGTTCAGACCACAGGGACTGCTCGGGAACAAGAGGGAGGTGCAGCTCGATGCCTGACGACACCACACCGCGTCCCGGCCGCCATGCCGCCCCCGGCAGCGAACCGTCGACCGCGGTCACCGTCGACTCCGAGACCGAGGGCCCATCCGTACGGGCCACGCGGCGGGACCTCACCACGCTCTCGGCGTCGGATCGGTCGCGGCTGTTCGCCGGTGTCACACCCGAACCCGGGTCGTCCAAACCCGATCCGATCATCGTGGTGGACAACATCTCCCGGACCTTCGGTGGCATCAAGGCGGTGCAGGTCGATCATCTCGAGGTACAGCGCGGCGCCATCACCGGCCTCATCGGACCCAACGGCGCGGGCAAGACCACCTTCTTCAACCTGATCACCGGATTCGACAAGCCCGACTCGGGCACATGGTCGCTGAACGGGGACTCCCTCGGCCGGATGGTTCCCCACCAGGTGGCCCGGCGCGGGATGGTGCGTACCTTCCAGCTCACCAAGGCGCTCGCGAAACTCACCGTCCTCGACAACGTCCGGCTCGGCGCCACCGGACAGCGAGGCGAGCACTTTCTCGCCGCTCTCGCGCCCTGGGCCTGGCGCAAGCAGGAAGCCGAAGTCACCGACCGGGCCCACGAACTGCTCCGGCGCTTCAAGCTCGAGGCCAAGGCCGACGACTTCGCCGGTTCACTGTCGGGCGGCCAGCGGAAACTCCTGGAGATGGCGCGCGCACTGATGACCGACCCCGAGATCGTGATGCTCGACGAGCCGATGGCCGGCGTCAACCCGGCGCTCACCCAGAGCCTGCTCGAGCACATCAAATCGCTGCGCGACGAGGGGGTCACGGTCGTCTTCGTCGAACACGACATGGACGTCATCCGCGACATCAGCGACTGGGTGGTGGTGATGGCCCAGGGCCAGGTCATCGCCGAGTCGCTCCCGGATCGACTGGGCGACAACGAGGCCGTCGTCGATGCGTACCTCGGCGGCCACCACGATCAGGCACTCGAGTTCGACGATCAGGGGCGTCCGGTCGGTGCGACCGCGGTGCTCGCGGAGAAGGTCGAGGCCGCCATCGAGGCCACACTCGAAGAAGGCGGGGATCTCTCGGAGGTCTCCGAGTTGCCACCGTCGGCGCCCGATACGAAGAAGGACGGACGATGAGCACCGAACCCGGGTCCGGGCAGTTGACGCCGGCGCAACTCGCGGCCACCGCCGAGGAACACCGCAAACTCGCCGGCGACGCACTGCTGCGCGCCGACGACATCACCGCCGGTTACCTTCCCGGCATCAACATCCTCGAGGAATGCAACTTCTATCTCGGGGACGGCGAGATCGTCGGGATCATCGGCCCCAACGGCGCCGGCAAGTCGACTCTGCTGAAGACACTGTTCGGGCTGATCCCCGTCCGCGAGGGCTCGGTCACACTCCGCGGCGACGACATCACCTCGGCGAAGGCGCACGTCCTCGTCGACAAGGGTGTCGGCTACGTTCCGCAGACGCAGAACGTCTTCCCCGCGTTGACCATCGAAGAGAATCTCGAGATGGGCGTCTATCTGCGGCCCAAGACCTTCGCCACCAGGTTCGAGTTCGTGTCGGAGCTCTTCCCGCTGCTGTCCGAACGCCGGAAGGTCAAGGCGGGCGCGCTGTCCGGCGGCGAACGGCAGATGGTCGCGATGGGACGCGCCCTGATGATGGACCCCGCGGTGCTGCTGCTCGACGAGCCGTCCGCGGGCCTGTCCCCCATGTTCCAGGACGAGGTGTTCATCCGCTGCAAGGCGATCAACGCCACCGGCGTCTCGATCATCATGGTCGAGCAGAACGCCCGCCGGTGCCTGCAGATCTGCGACCGCGGGTACGTGCTCGACCAGGGCCGCAACGCCTACACCGACACCGGCCGCAACCTCGCCAACGATCCGAAGATCATCGAGCTCTACCTCGGGACCCTCGCGGGCAGCTCGGAGAAGAAGTGAGCCCACCACCCGTTCCGTAGCCGTCCGTTCCCGCGACGCGGTGAGCGACAACGGAATACGTGCACGAGCGCCCCGAGTACCCACATGACGAGACCCCCGGCCGGAGCCGGGGGTCTCGTTCTGTGTGGGTTTACTGCGCTGCGACCGAGACGTACTTGCGCGTCGGGGTGAGCAGTGCGTTCTTGTCGTCGAACTCGAGCACACCGTACGAGCCGACACTCGGCTCGCCGGCGGCGTTGAAGGCCAGGTTGCCGGTCTTGCCGACGTAGGCGATCGTCTTGCCGCCGTTCAGCAGGTCCAGGCAGGCCTGGTACGAGTCGCAGTTCTCATCGCCGTTGGTCACGCCGATGATGTTGGCCGCGATCGTCCGACCGTCGGTCGACTTGGCGGCCGTGGCCGCGAGTGCGCTCAATACGGCAGCGTCGTAGCTCTCACCGGCGTAGTTGAAGTCGATGAGTTCGCTGTCGAGCTCCTTCAGAGCCGCCTGGAAGTCACCGCTGGTCTGAGTGAGCGGCGTGGTGCCCTTCATGCCGGCGAGGAGACCCGGGCCGACCGACTCGCCGAGCGCGTTGCCCATGTTGCCGTCGACGCCGTACACGAGCTTGCCGTCGCTGGGACCGATGCCGACCTCGTGCATACGCGTGATGATCTTGGCGCTCTCCTCGAAACCGATGATCGCGATGCCGTCCGGGTTGAAGTTCTTCACCTGGTCGACCTCGGCGTTGAACGACTGGGCGTTCGGATCGTAGATGATCTTCTGGATCTGGTCCGCCGGGACGCCCGCCGCCTCGAGATCGCGAACGGTGTTGTCGGCCAGTCCCGTTCCGTACGGATCGTTGAGGGCGAGGATCGACACACGCTGCACGCCGTCCTCGGCCATCGTCTGCGAGAGTGCCTGCGCCTGCAGGACATCCGCCGGCGCGGTGCGGAAGTACTGACCCTTGTCCTGGTAGCAGGTGAACTCGTCGGAGGTGTTCGCGGGCGAGAACATGACCGCGCCCGCGTTGGCGACCTTGTCGATGACCTTCAACGACACCGACGACGAGGCCGCACCGATGATGACCTGTGTGCCGGCGCTGAGTTCGCGGTCGACGGTCGCGTTCGCCGTGTCGGTGGTGGTGTCGCCGGAGTCACCGGTGACGAGTTCGACGGGCTTGTCCAACACACCGCCCGCTGCGTTGATGTCCTTCACTGCGAGCTCCACACCCGCCTCCATGGGCGGCCCGAGGAAGGCGAGCGATCCGGTCGCCGGGAGCAGGGTGCCGATCTTCAGCGCTTCGGTACTGGCCGGGCCGGGGGTGGCCTTCGGCGGGTTGCACGCCAGTTTCTGGGCGAGGCCGAGGCCCGGAGGGGCCGGGGTGGACTCGACGGCGGCGCTCGACGACGCCTCGGAACCTCCCTCGGAACCCGAGTCGGAACTGCTGCAGCCGGCGACCACGAGTGCTGCCGCGGCGGTCATGACCACTGCCCCGCTCCTGATAAAGCGTAAGGACATCGATGCTCTCCTTGCGTCTGGCCTGCGCGTTCGGCGTTCGGCCTGTGCGTTCGGCGTTCGTCACGAAGGCGGCACGTCGGAGTACAACGGACCGCGCCTCGCTGGAGAAAAGCTAGCGCGATCTTGTTGCGGCTGCGTAAAGACAGTGAAACTGACTTGCGCACACGGTCATTGCGCCTGGGAGGCGCTCGGGATCAGTCGGTCCCGAGGGTCTCCACCACAACCTGCGCAACGGCTTTCATGGTGGTCCTGCGGTCCATGGCCGCACGCTGTATCCATTTGAACGCTTCGGGCTCGGAGAGGGCCTGCTTCTCCATCAGGAGGCCCTTCGCCCGCTCGACGAGTTTGCGGGTCTCCAACCGCTCGTTCATGGTCGCGACTTCGCGCTCGAGCTGCTTGAGCTCCTGATAGCGGCTCACCGCCACCTCTATGGCCGGAACCAGATCGGCCTTGGTGAAGGGTTTGACCAGGTAGGCCATGGCGCCGGCATCGCGCGCCTTGTCGATGAAGTCCCGCTGGCTGAACGCCGTCAGCATGACAACGGGCGCGAGGCGCTTCTCGGCGATCTCGGTCGCGGCGTCGATACCGTCACGCACCGGCATCTTGATGTCCATGATCACGAGGTCGGGCGACAGCGATTCGGTCAGTTCCACGGCGACCTGCCCGTTCGGCGCTTCGCCGACGACGTCGTACCCCTCCTCGCGGAGCATTTCGATCAGATCCATCCGGATCAACGAATCGTCCTCGGCCACCAGAACTCGGTGGGTTGTCGTGGTCTCACCGGCTGCAGTCGTCGCACTGTCGGTCACCGTCACCATCCCCTCCTCCACGTCGCTCACGCCACGTCTGTGTGCCCGCAGAGTACCGGTTGGCAGGCCGCTCGGCCGATCATCTAGAGTTGGTTCCCGGCGCGGGGCAACCCCGTGCACTGGCCCCCGTAGCCCAATTGGCAGAGGCAACGGATTCAAAACCCGTCCAGTGTCAGTTCGAGTCTGACCGGGGGCACCATCGACCACCTGCTTGCAGGTGGTTTTCTTTCTCTCGGGCGTGACCATGCATGCAGCGATGCATGGCAGGTGCATGTTCTGCGCCCGAGACCTCTCGTGCGCATCGAACTCCAGGACTGCGGTACCGACTAGCTGGATGCGCGGTCGACCTCGGCGCCGGGGTCGGATGCGCTGAGGTTCTCGAGGATCGCCTCGGCTGCCTCGCGCATGGCGTGGGACTGGGCGGGTGTGAGCGCGTCGAAAAACAGTTCGCGAACACGAGCCACGTGAGCCGGGGCCGCGGCGCGGACAGCCGCGTTTCCTGCCTCGGTGATGCACACCAGGGGTGCTCGGCGATCGTCGGCGCACGTTTCGCGCCGAACCAGGCCGCGTTGCTCCATTCGGCGTACTTGATGAGCCAAACGGCTTTTCTCCCACTGCAGTTCGCATCGCAGCGCGCGCGCTTGGAGTGCCCCATCAGGTGCCTCTGACAGGATCGCTAGTACCTCGTAGTCCGAAATCGACATGTCCGAATCCCTGTTCAGCGCCTGCGCCAGTTCGGCGGTCAACTGACCGAACATCTTCACTACCGCGCGCCAGGTGCGCTGCTCGTCTTCGTCGAGCCACTGAGTCATGACGGCCGTCGACCGCGCTCAGCGGCGACGGCTTCTCGCACCGCCGGTGCCACCTCGGCTGCATACTTCTGTGTCGTGGCGGTGTCGTCTGACGCCAGGATGAACCCGCTGGTTCCATACGTGAGGGCGGCGTCGGTCAGCTCCTCGACCCATTGGTCGGGGGGACCCTGCAAGAATCCAGTGCTTCGCCGGGAGAATCGGCCGCCGACGTTGAGGAACCGGCGGATACGTCTGGGGTCTCGGCCGGCTTCTTCGGCCGCGTCGTCGATGTGTTTGTTCATCGCGGTCAGCTCCCCCACGCCATCCTTCAGGTACTGAATGGACGGTAGCCAACCGTCAGCGGTGCGACCGACCAATCGCAGGATGCGCGGTTTGTAGGCGCCGATCCAGATGCCGACGTCGTGCGCCGGCGCCGGCCCACGTTTGGCACCCTGCACCTCGTAGTGTTGCCCACTCACCGACAGGCGCGACCGGTCGCCGGCGTCCCAGATCCCCCGGATGATCTCGATCGCTTCCGCAAGTGCCACGATCGACTCACCCGGGCTGCGCCGTGGTCCGCCCATACCGACGACACCGTCCCAGAAGGCTCCGGCACCGATTCCCAGCTCAACACGACCGCCGCTCAGCACGTCCAGGGTGGCGACGGAACGAGCGAGTACGGCCGGGGGTCGTAGAGGAAGGTTGGTGACGTTGGCGGCCAGGTGGATGCGCTCGGTCCGCGCGGCCGCATACGCCAGGAGGGTCGACGTGTCGTGGAACGAGGGAACATAGGGACGGTCCTGGAAAGTGACCAGGTCCAAGTCCGCGCGGTCGGCGACCACTGCCTGCTCGACGGCCTGATGGGCCGGATTGTTGACCGGTGTCACGAAGGTACCGAAGAGCAACTCGTGGCCATAGTCGCCGGTGTTGCTGGTGTTCACTACGCGCTCCTCATGCTGCGATGGTCTGGACTGATATTGAAGTTGTCGCGGAACAAGTTGTGCGGGTCGATCTGAGATTTCAGCCGTCGTAGCCGCTCCAGAGTGGCCGGCGGAAACGCGTCGGCGATCCGTTCCGGCGATTGGTCGCTTTCGAAGCTCAAGTACAGCCCGTCGGACTCCCGACGTACGGGGTCGAACCATCGGTCGAGCCGCTGGGCATTGGCACCCATCACCGTGAGTGCGAAGTTGGCATCGCGGTGGGCGTACGCGGTGTCGGCGGCGGCAACGTCCGAGACAGCGCCCCCGACGGTGCGGATCTGATACCAGTGGGATGCGCCACTTCGAATGAGATCAGCCGAGGCAGAGGCAAATTCGGGGGTGATGTACCGGGTGAAGGCTGAACGCGACACGGGCTCGCCTCGCCCGTTGTGCGGCGATTCCGGGAACATGTTCATCACCGACGCATACGGCGCGATCGCAACCTGCTGGTCGACCAGCGGCGCGATGTCTGCAAACGGCTGCAGCTGATCGACGATGGTGGCCGGATCGGAGGAGTCGACCATTGCCATGATCTGCGCCATTCCCTGACCGAGCACGAGAAACGGTGTCGTGTCACGCGGCGTCTGCAGCACCACTCGACCGAACATCTCCAGGAACGACGCAGGGTCGGGCACCTCGAATACCAGTTGCGCCCAGCCGATCTCGGCGACCTCGTCGACCTCGAACTCGAAGGCGACCGCGATCCCGAAGTTCGCGCCTGCGCCACGCACCGCCCAGAACAACTCGGTGTTCTCCGTGTCGCTGGCCCGGACTCGAGAGCCGTCGGCAAGGACCATCTCGACTGCGCGCAGATGGTCGATCGTCAGGCCGTGCTTACGGTTGAGAAAGCCGATACCGCCGGTGGTGGCGAGCCCACCGACGCCCACTCCTCCGTAGTCACCCGAGCTCAATGCCCAACCGTGCGTTTGTAATGCGGTGGCGACGTCACGCCACCGCGCGCCCGGGCCAATCCTCACCAATCGCTCGGCCGGATCGAGACCAGTGATGTCATCGAGTCCACCCACATCGATGACGAGTCCTCCGTCGTTGGTCGACCGACCGCTGATGCCGTGACCGCCACTACGGATCCCGAGGGGAAGGTGCTGATGCTTGCGGGCGAAGGTCACCGCACTCGACACCTCAGACACCGTTGTCGGCCGCAGCAGGATGCCTGGACTACCTCCCCGTAGGTATGTCGAACGAAGCCTTGCGAACGCGGGATCGCCGGGCTCGACCGCACCCTCGGCCAAGTCCTCGGGCACCTCGTCGTAGGCTATCGCCGCGCGCCGGCGTGCGAGTGCGTCCTGTCGACGAACGGGACGCGTGGACAGAGCATCTTGTGGCAGCATCTGCTCGACGCGTGCCCGCACCGAGGCGGTGATGGCGGCGAACGTCCGCATTGAAGCAGCTCCGACGTCGGTCCCGGCAGCTGCATCGACGCGGAGCACGAACAGACTCACACCGCTGCCGACCACGAGCGACACCAGCGCGTCGAGGTCGACCGCCGCGTCGATGGTCGACACCACTGCGCGTCGCACCTCGCGCGGGTCTCGACCGGCACCTATTGCCTCAGCGTCCAGGACGTCATTGAGCTCGGAGATGTCGTCGACGCCGACCTCCCCGAGGTCGACCATCCAGCCGTCAGCCACCCGGCCGGACACCGCAGCGGTAGCTGCCGCAGAGCCCGCAAGCCATATGGGGACTCCGCGCTCCAGGCTCGGACCAGGCTCCGCCCCCGCCAGACGATGATGTGCACCGTGGTGACTGACCCGACTGGGGCCGGACGTGTCGTGAAGAGAACGGATCACGGCGACCGCGTCCTCAACTGATCCCACATCTCCGGTCGCAGAATCGGTTTCGATCGCAATCGCCGCTCGGTTACCCGACAGCAGTTGCAAACTGCTGGTGGTGCGAGCCACGATCGACGCGGGACGGTCCGCCGCCTGAAGCCTCGGAACAATACCCACAGTGCTGGTGCGCGCAGAGACCCACGTAGCGAGGGTCGCCGCGTCGTGACCGCCACCCTCCTGCTGGTCGGGCAGGACCACGACGTCGTATCCGATCTGTTCGGCGAGCGCGGAGAGCTCGGCCGAGGTGGCCGGATCGTTCGGCGCGCCGACTATCTCCACTCCCGTCCGGATGGCGTGCCCATAGTTGGTCACAGGTTCTCCCCAGTCTCGACAGCTGACGTTGACATATCAACCATCATAGAGCCCTGAGGTTGATGTATCAACCAATTCTTTCGAGTTGCAGGAGTGGGAAGAACGCGCTCGTGTCGCGCCGACAGTTCGAGGCGGAGTGGCACCTTGGTCAGCCAGGAACTTCGGACCGCGGGCGCAGCGCCGCGGTTACTTGGCGCTAGGAGCCCGCCGCCACCGGGCTGGGGTCCATGAAGATGAGGTACTCACTCACCCGTGAGTCGCGAATGGTGGTGCGGGTGACCGCGGGGAGGGTGAAAGTGTCGCCGTTGTGGAGGGTGTAGGTGACCTCGACACGCAACGCCGCGACGGGTCCTTCCGACCACTCCTCGAGGATGTCGTGCTTCATCCCCGATACCGAGCCCAAGTACTCGCCGACCCACTGCTGTATCGCATCGCGCCCCGTGACCGGGTCGTTGTTCCCAAGACGGAAGACGCAGTCATCGGTGAAGAAGCTGAAGAACTCGACGATGTCGGTGTCGGCGGCAGTCAGCAGTTGCCGAGTGGTGGTGATGGCAGTGGTGGTCACGGGTTCCTCTTCTCGTGGTCATCGGGGTCGGATTGCCTGTCGAAGGCGCGTCACCTCGTGAGCTGTCGGCGACGATCGGCGGTCAGTGCGATGCCGACGAACCATCGCCTGGTCCCGCTCAACCCCCTACTGCGGAACCGGCGACACGCGTGGATCTGTCGGTGGTGCTGCGGAGCGGCGCACAAGGCACCGTGGCCTTTGGTGCACCGCTCCGCAGGTCTGTCAGTCAGGCCCGGCCGAGGATGGTCTCCAATGCAGCCGTGAGAGTCTGCTCCGGCTGGTCATCACCGCTCAGGGCGCGCCAGGCGACGTGGTTGTCGGGCCGGATCAACACTGCACCGTGGGCATCGATTTCACCGACCTGCTCCCAGACACCGTCGACATCGTCGAAGTCGGAACCGACTCGAGCCACCGTGATCGTGACACCGAACTTCTCTGCGGCGACGGAAGCGGCCTGGGACCAGCTCTCGCCTTCGGCACCGGCGATCAGCGCGAACGACCCGTCATTACCGGTGAGATCGTGCGTGGACACCCTTTCGCCGTTCTTGTCGACCCACGCATGCGGCAGACGGTGGCCGGGACGGGTTGTCGGCGTGTAGACGGTGCCGGTGGCCGACCGCTGCGCAGGCGGTGTTCCGTCCGGAACAACTGCGCCGGTCTCATACCGGAATCCGATCTCGACGTCATGGGCTTGAAACTCAGCGCGTTGCGTTCCGATGGCGATGGCTGCCCGAGCGCGCAGCGCCTCCCCCATCAGCCCCTCGGAGAACAGAGCATGGAATGCGGCGATGTTCGCCTCGAGGGGGGCGCCGGGCGTCAGTCCGATGCCGGCATCGATGACCGTGTGGTTGGTGAACGCCATGAGAGCCCAGTCCGCACCATCGGTGCTGACCGGAATACGCTCGGACTCGTAGCTGTCGAGCAGGGCGTCGGTGGCCGAGCCGGACAGAACCTGAGCGAGCTTCCAGGTCAGGTTGTGAGCGTCTTGGATCCCCGTGTTCAGACCGAGACCAGTCGTCGGTGGTTGGCGGTGCGCGGCATCACCGGCGAGGAAGATGTTGCCGATTCGCCACCGGTCGGCCACGATCCGATCGAGAATCCAGTGGCTGACCTTGTGAACTTGGAGTTCGACCTCGGGCAGGCGCAGCAGCTCACGGAGCCGCGGGGCGATCGCTTCCTCGTTGAACCGCTCGGGGTCATCCGGTCGGAAGGCGAAATGCACGACCCATTCTTCGGAGTTCCGTCCCCACGTCGGACCCATCTGGACCATCGCCCCAGCACCCCACGAGTTCTCCCCTTCAGGGTTGAGGAACCAGGTGATCAGCGTTTGGTCGTCCCAGTACTCGGAGAGGTCGGCGGTGAAGTGGGTGCTGACCATGTCGACCATGTCGGTCGGTCCGATCATCGCCACGTTCTCCCGCGGGCCGACGGTCTTGCCACCGTCTGCGGCGATGACGTAGCGCGCCTTGACGGTGAACTTCTCGTCGGTGTCGCGGTTCACCACTTGCGCGGTGACGCCGTCGGCGGCCTGCTCCCAACCGAGGACTTCGTGGTTGTAGCGGATCTGTCCGGGCGCTCGTTTTTCGGCTTCTTTCCGCAGCAACGGCTCGAGGCGCAACTGCGGGTAGTTTGTCGACAACACCGGGCTGTCGGCTTCATACCGTTCGCGCAGCTCGCCGCCACCGAAGGCGTCCATCCGGTGGATGACCTTGCGGTCCAGTGGGCCATCTCCGCCGAGCGAGGTCATCCAGCGAATCTGGCCGAACTTCTCGATAGGCGCTCCGACCTCGTATACCGCGTCGGCGATACCGTGCTGACGGAAGACCTCCATCGTGCGCTGATTGAGGTAGTGAGCCTTGGGGAGGATCGACGTACCCTGATGCCGCTCGACCAGTACATGGTCGACGCCGAGATTTGACAGGAAGATCGAACTGGTGAGCCCGCACCCGCCGCCTCCGATGATGAGGACAGGGGTTTCGATGGTGGTCATCGGTCATGCCTTTCGATTACATCGTCGTGAGTTGTCAGTGTGCGTTCGGTCGCACACCGTTGATCGCGAATTCACTTGCGCCCGTTCGAACAACGAGCGAACGTGAGGAAGATGGTCTGGTAGTTCAGGCGCCGGCCAATGCGGCCATCGGGTCCGGCTGGTCTGGGCACGATCCGAGCGCCCACTGACGCGTGATGATCTCCTCGACCGGAACCCCCAGCCTCAATGCTTGCCGCATGAGCCGAGGATCGAAGCCGACGCCGACCGGGTTCTCGGCGTACTCAACCCCACGCATGTAGTCCGTGGCGTCCTCGGGGGTGGCGAAGTTGTCGATCTGCAACTCGACGAGATTTTCGTCCGGGTCCTGGTAGTACAGCGAGGTCGTGACTCCGTGCTGGATCGGGACCAACGGAGCGATGCCGACAGTCTCCAGTTCTTCGTACCGCTCCAACAGATCGTCCAAGGTGGCAAAAGTGTAGGCGCTGTGGTGCATTCCGGCGGCGGTCGGCGATTTTCGGGTGAGTTCGACGGGGACGCCCAGCAGTGCGATGCGATGGTGTTCCTCGTCGAATGTGAGGAAGCACAGACCGTGTCCTTCGAAAACGACATGGGCATCGAGTACGGTGCAGTACCAGTCACGCATCTGCGGCAGGTTGCTCGTCTGGAAAACGACGTGCGCGAATGTTGGTGTGGCAGACATGTTTTCTCCAACTGATGGTTGGCCGACGCCGACTCAGATGGCGTGTGGCTTCTGACACATATGACATACTTTTGTGACGACAGTTACCACTGGCCCGGACACAGACATTTCGAATGGCTCTGGGCTGGAGACCAGACGGTCCGGTCGGAACGCGACGGAAGGAGACTCCCATGGCTCCGTGGGCGAGGAAGTTGTCGCCCGAGGGGTACGTCACCGCCGACATCGATGACCTTGGTGACGATGGCGCCGTTGTGAGGGCCGAACTCGGGGATGACGTTGCGCGGTGGGCGGTGCAGGTGGGCACCCGGATCGCCACCCGGATCACCAGGGAGATCCCCGTACTCGGTGACACAACACCACATTTCGATGCGCTGCGCGTCGCGACGACATCAACGACGCTGCGCGCGTTGACGATGGTCGCCGGCCTCTCGACAAGCAGTTCGCTGAGCAGCCCCGAGGAAACGGAGATCTCGGCCGATTTCGCACGTCGGGGATTGGCCCTCAGCGATTTACTGCGGTCCATTCGGGTGGGGTACGCCGTACTGGCCGCAGCACTACTGGACGGCGCCGCGGAGCATGCTACCGACCCCAGTGCGGAGCTTCGTAGGGTCTCGGTCCTCCTGTTCGAGGCCATGGACGAGTTCACCACCGAGGCAACAACATCATTCATTCGAGCGCGGGACTCCTGGGCGGCAAGTGTCTCCGCAGCCCGACTCGAGATGGTCCAGCGAATTCTCGACGGCCAGCCGATCGCGCCGGAGCAGGCCGAGGCGTTGCTTGCGTACCCACTCGCAGGCAACCACCTCGCCTTCATCGCGTGGACCGACCCCCGACTGGGGTTGACCGAGCGCGATCTCCGCGCGACGGTCGAGGAACTCGCCGCATGCTGGGGGACGCCGACACATGAGCTCGTGATACCCGTCGGCGCCCATACCGTTTGGGCGTGGGCAAGGATCAACACGCCGCACGCGCGGCGACGACCTCTGCCGCACCCCGAAGGTCTGCACGTGGCTGTCGGTCAACTCGACTCGGGCCCCGAGGGGTTCGTGCGCAGCCATCGCGAGGCCCGGAGCATTGAACTTCTGCTCGGATTGCGGCCCGATGGCACGCCCGACGCGGCAACCCACGCGGATCTCGACCTCCACGCGTTGGTACTGGCCGACCCGCCCGCGGCGAAACGGTTTGTTGCCCGCCACCTCGGCCCCCTCGCCGATGACGAGGCGAGGATGAGCGAGCTGCGGACAACGTTGAGCCATTACCTGGACGCAGATCGCAGCATTTCCGCTGTTGCTGCGCAAGAGAACATCTCGCGCAACACGGTCACCTACCGCGTTCAGCAGGCATTGAACGCGTGCGGGCACCCTGCCGGCGAGCCCACCACCCGCCTCCGGGTAGCGCTGATGATTCGTGAGTGGATCCCGGACTCCTCGCCCGACAGGTGACATGACCGGTCAGGTCCTGCAGCTTGTGCGTCATACCCACGACTGATATAACAAATATCACCACGCGCTGTGACGGTCGCAACAGCAAGCGCTATCGCTGCACCGGGTCACCGTCGCCGTTGAGCGATCTCAACCGCCTGAGTGTTCCAATCCTGTGAGAGGTTTTAATGAGTCAGCCATTCGTCTCCGTTTCGGCCGATGCCGAAGCGTCCGTCGATACTGCATCGCGCCGATCGGTGATCATCTCCGGCGCCGGGCCGGTCGGGATGATCCTCGCCCTGGAGCTGAGCCTTCACGGCGTGCCGAGCACCTTGATCGAGCGAGCAGCCACGACAACGCAATTCCCGAAGATGGACCTCACCAACTCGCGCAGCATGGAGCTTCTCGACCGGTTGGGGCTCGTCGACGACATCCGCGCCGCCGGCGTCGGCGCCGAGCACTCGCATGACGTCGTGTTCTGCACATCCATGGCCGGCCGGGAGGTCGGTCGATGGTCGTATCCGGGCGTCGACGGCCAGTCCGCATGGATCGCATCTCGCAACGACGGGACGACCCCGGCCCAAGCATGGCAGCGAGTCACGCAGATCGAAGTCGAGAAACTGCTGATGCGACGTTGTCTGGCAGATGCGAACGTCGAGGTGTTGCGCCCGTGGCGAGTCAGTGCGGTGGATCAGGACGACACCGGCGTCACCGTCGAGATCACCGCATCGGAGGACGAGAGCGACAGTCGCCGCCTCGAAGCCGACTACCTCGTCGGCTGCGATGGCGCGGCGTCAGTGGTGCGGCGCGAGATGAACCTGACCATGGAGGGCGAACGCGGCGTCATCACTTTCTGCCAGGTCCACTTCAAGTCTCGGGATCTCACGACGCTGCACTCGCACGGACAGTTCTGGCACACCTTCTTCATCGGCGGTGGCGTCGGCGCGATCATCGCGCAGGACGAGCGCGACACCTGGACGCTCCAGACCAGCGCGATCGTCGACGGCGTCCGCACCGAGGACATCGACAAGCAGGAACTCCTCGACTCGGTATGCGGCCGCCACCTCGAGGTCGACGAGGTCCTACAGAGCAGCGTCTGGCACGCCAACGTACTGGTGGCCGACCGCTACCGTGACCGACGGGTGTTCGTCGCCGGCGACGCAGCACACGAGGTCATCCCCACCGGGGGTTACGGCCTCAACACCGGAATCGCCGACGCCGTCAACCTCGGCTGGAAGCTCGCGGCGGTCATCAACGGCTACGGCGGCGAAGGTCTGCTCGACAGCTACGAATCGGAGCGACGTCCCGTTGCAGTCACCGCCCGGGACTGGTCATTCCGCCACCTCGGAGTCCACGTCAAGGCGCAGGAATTGGCAAACCGCGAACTCATCGACGCAGACGACGACAACGGTCGCGCGCACCGCGAGGAGCTCGCGGCATACTTCGCCGCGCACACCGGTGAGCACGAGAGCTACGGCGTGGAAATGGGCTACCTCTACGATCATTCTCCGATCGTGGCCACCGAAAGCTCGGGCAGGGCAACTGAATTCGATGGCGCGGTGTACGAACCCACCACCATTCCGGGAGCGCGGGCCCCCCATGTCAGACTCGCCGATGGCACGTCGATCCTCTCGGCCTACCGCGAGGGCTACACACTGGTCACCTTCGTCGGCGAGGAGGTCGCGGAGCCGCTGCTGGCCGAGGCGGCGGCCAACGACCTGCCGATCGACGTGCTCTACGTAGAAGATCCGGCGGTACGAGCCATCTACGAGCGCGATCTAGTACTCGTGCGACCCGATGGTCACGTGGCCTGGCGGGGCGACCAGCTACCCGATGACATCCAGGGACTTGTCGGCGTGATCAGCGGCAAAACGGCCACCGCCCTGTCCGCAGTCTGACCCACCGATCGTCTCGAGCTAGGACTCCTATGGACATCGTCATCCTCATCGGCCGGATTCTCTTCGCCGCGATCTTCGTCGGCGGCGCGCTCGGCCACTTCACCAACACCCAGGCCATGGCCGGTTACACCGAAAGCAACGGGCTCAGGCCCGGGCGACTCTTCGTCATCGGCAGCGGCATCTGGATGCTGGTCGCGATCCTGCTCGTCGTGTTCGGCGCCTGGATCGATCTCGGCGCCGCGATGCTGGTGGTGTTCCTCATCCCCACCGCGCTGATCATGCATCCGTTCTGGCGCCACACCGACATCGAAACCCGTATGAATGAGCAGATCTCGTTCAGCAAAGACCTCTCCCTGGTCGGCGCGGCCCTGTTCCTCTTCGGATTCACGGTGGCCGCCGGCGACACTCTCGGCCTGACCCTGACCGCTCCCCTGTTCGGCTGAGCGCCGTCGCATCCGCTGTTCGTCACTCAACGTCCCACAAGAAGAGAAAGTGATCATGTCTGAGTTCCCCCGCCGGCCGCGCCCGGTCATCGCCCCCCGGTTTCACCACGCCACCTTCCTGACCCTGAAACTCCACGAGATGGTTGCTTGGTATGAGACCGTCTGCGGGCTCACTCCGGTCCACTACGCGGAGACCGCCGCGTGGCTGACCAACGACGAGGCCAACCACCGGATCGCACTCATCGCGCACCCGGCGATCAAGAAGCCGGTGGACAAGCCCACCAGCGCCGGCCTGCACCACACAGCGTTCGAGTACGAGTCCTTCGACCAGTGGCTCGACAACTACAGCCGTCTCAAGGAGGCGGGCATCGAGCCGTTCATGTGCCTCGACCACGGTCTGACGATGTCGATGTACTACGCCGACCCAGAGGGCAATGGCGTCGAGATCCAGGTCGACGCTTTCGACAGCTGGGGAGAGTCGAAGGAATGGATGTGGGCGTCACGGGAGTTCGCCGAGAACCCGATCGGTGAATGGTTCGACCCGGACAAGCTCGTCGAGGCACGCGAGGGCGGCCTGGGCAAGGACGAGATCCATCGCGGATGCCGCGAGGGCAAGTACCGTCCGGAGACCCCGCGAGAGGACATCCTGCTGCCCGAGGTCTACTGACTCCGAGGTCTCCACCTCTCACAGACAACAGCGGTGCGGTCTGCTTCGACAGACTGCACCGCTGTTGTCATTGTGGAGTGGCCCCCGGTCGACGCCAAAGGCCTCCGGGCGGTTCACGGCGCGATCGGGTCGAGAGCCTGCAAGGCGATCTGCTCGTTGTCGTCGAGATGCTTGCGGGTCGCGGCCGCCACCGTCCGGGCATTGCGGGTCAGCGTCGCGGTGAGGAGCTCGTGATGGGTGCGCCAGCGTCGCTGGGGTTCCCCCGGATCGGCGTCGCGGCCGACGAACGCCAGGCGCACATATCGCTCAGCGGCGTGCCAGAGACCTTCGAGGATGCGCAGGTCCCATTCCGTCGCCGCCGGGGCGAGCAACCGGTGATGGAACGCGTGATGTGCTTCGTAGATGTCATCGGTGTCCAGCGATTCGTCGGCGAACATCGCGAGGTATTTCTCGATCTGGGTGATGTCGCGGTCGGTCAACAGCTTGCTCGCTCGGCCGGCGATATCGGGTTCGATCTGCCTTCGTAGTCGGTAGATGCCGTGCAGATCTGCGTGGGTCAGAGGGGCGACCATCGCAGACTTTCCCGGCCTGATGACCACCAGTCCTTGCGCTTCGAGCTCCCTCAGCGCCTCACGGACGGGGATGAAGCTCACTCCGAGCTGGGCCGACACCTTGCGCAACGAGAAAGTCTGGCCAGGCTTGAGATCGCCTGCCAGAATGGCACGCCGGATCTCCTTGGAGACCTGTTCGGGAATCGTGACGGTCGTCAGCGACCGCACCAGCATCTGTCCATCGGATTTGTCCGACGCTGCCATTCATGCTCCTGACTCCGATGGTCACTCTGCGTTCAACGATATAACGGTCGAGCGGTGCGGCGACGACGAGTACTGCGGTCATTCGGCGAGAGACTGAAGCAACGGTGTCAGCCGGTAGTCCACCAACTCGCGCATCACCAGACCGGTCGTCGTGCGTTTGACCCCTTTGATCTCCAGGATGTTTCCCGCGATGCGGTACAGGTCCTCGACGTTGCGAGCGACGACGTGGATCAGCAGGTCGGCCACCCCGCTCAGACCGTGCACCTCTACCACCTCGGGGATCTCGGCCAGGGCCTCGCCCACCGCATCGAGTTTGCGTTGTCTGACGTTGGTCAGGATGTACGCCTGGACCGGATATCCCAGGCCGGCCGGATTCACCCGCCGCTCGAAAGAATGCAGCGCATCCGAGCTCTCGAGCTTCGCCAATCGTGCCTGCACGGTGTTGCGCGACAGCTTCGTTCGTTCGGCGAGCGCGAGCGCGGTCGCCCTCGGCGTCGCGCCGAGCGCAAGCAGAAGGCGGGCATCGATGGCGTCGGTGGTGTGTGTGGTGGTCATCGTGCTCATTCTCCTCGTGAAACGCTCCCATTGGACGTGCAATCTGCTCAACTGCACGACCAGCTCTTGCGCATGCCGGTTGTGTAAGTCACTGTTATAACAGTGCGAGGCGATCGACAACGGCGGAGCCGTTCGACGCGCGTCGCCGCTCGTGTCCGCTGCTGACAGATCGTCCCCACCCGGTGATGACTGTCCGCCATTCGAGATCCGAAGTCGTCCAGACACGTGGCGGTTCCCTCGCGTACCCAATACCTGAGGAGCTTTCATGTCCACCCCCACACCAGCCACACGCCGAGCGCCGTCGAACCTGTTCTCCAACGGTGATCCGGCCGTGCTCAACGCGGTTGCCGATCGGGTCCTATGGCTGTCCACCGCGATCATTCATCATGCGAATCGTGTGCGGCCCAACACGAGTGGCCTCAAGGTCGGTGGACATCAGGCGTCGTGCGCGTCGATGGTCTCGATCATGACCTCGCTGTGGTTCGAGCAGCTGCAACCGGGCGACCGGGTGTCGGTCAAACCGCACGCATCACCGGTGCTGCACAGCCTGAACTACCTTCTGGGCGAGCTCGACGAGAAATATCTGACCACTCTGCGCGAGTACAAGGGCTTGCAGTCGTATCCGAGCCGGTCCAAGGACCCCGACACCGTCGACTACTCCACCGGCTCGGTCGGCATCGGTGCCACCGCGCCCATCTGGGGCGCCATCGCTCGTCGATATGTCCAGACCGCGACCGGCACCGCCGGTAGCGGCCGTCAGTACTCGCTCGTCGGCGATGCGGAACTCGACGAAGGTGCGGTGTGGGAGGCAATTCTCGATCCCGGGGTCGCCGAACTCGGCGAGGTCGTGTGGATCGTCGATCTGAACCGGCAGTCCCTCGACCGCGTGGTCCCCAACATCGCTGCGGGCCGGCTGGCCAACATGTTCGCCGCAGCCGGGTGGCAGGTCCTGACCGTCAAATTCGGCGCCCTGCTGGAATCGCTGTTCGCCAAGCCGGGCGGCGAAGCCCTGCGCGCACGCATTCTCGACATGCCCAACCCCGAATACCAGCGGCTGCTGCGCTGTTCGGCCGATCAGGTCCGCGATCGCCTGCCCGGCGACGGACCGGGCAGTGCCGACATCATGGCCCTCCTCGCCGACCTGGACGACGACACGCTACTCGCCGCCATCCGCAACCTCGGCGGGCACGACATGGCCGCGCTCGTCGAGGCCTACCGGCAGATCGACGACACCCGTCCCACCGTGATCATCGCCTACACGATCAAGGGTTACGGGCTGCCCACCGAGGGACACCCGCAGAACCACTCGTCGTTGCTCAGCGTCGAGGAGTACCAGCAACTGGCGGCACGTCTCGGCCAGGACCCGGACGCCCCCTGGGGACGGTTCGACGGCGACTCCGAGCCTGCGCAGCTGTGCGAGTCCACCGCCGCCCGGCTGCGTCGGGAACCCATTCCGGCACTCGACGTTCCGGCCGTGCCGGTCGACAGCGGTCGTACCCCCAAGGGCACCGCGAGCACTCAGGCCGGCCTGGGCCGTGTGCTGCTGGATCTCACCCGAAGCGCACCCGAGGTCGCCAAGCGTGTGGTCACCGTCAGTCCGGACGTGAGCTCGACGACCAATCTCGCGGGCTGGGTGAACAAGGTCGGGGTCTGGTCGTCGTCCGAGCGCCGCAACTGGTTTGACGACGACCCCGAAACCCTCATGCACTGGCGTGAGAAGCCGACGGGCCAGCATATGGAACTCGGTATCGCCGAGACGAATCTCGTCGGCCTCATGGGGGAACTCGGAGCCACCTGGAGCCGCTGGGGGCAACCGCTGTTCCCGATCGGGGTCATGTACGACCCGTTCGTGGAGCGGGCACTGGAGCCCTGGTCCTATGGGATCTACGCCGGCGGACAGTCCATCCTGGTCGGCACTCCGTCCGGTGTCACGCTGGCCGCCGAAGGCGGTGCGCACCAATCGATCAAGACACCGTCGATCGGTCTCGAGCAGCCGGGCTGTATCTCCTACGAGCCGGCGTTCGGCATCGATGTCGAATGGACTCTGCTCGCCAGCATCGGGCGGCTCGGAAAGCCGGACGGCACGTCGGCGTATCTCCGGCTGTCCACGCGGCCGGTCGATCAGTCCATGGCTGATGTGCCCGAGGATCCGGCCGCCCGTGAGCGCCGCCGCCGACAGGTCGTCGCGGGCGGCTATCCGCTCGTCCGGCGCGAGAATCCGGCGCTGACGATCGTAGGAATGGGCGCGCTCATGCCCGAGGCTCTCGCCGCCGCTGAACGCCTGGAGCAGGCCGGCGTGGTTGCCGACGTTCTCTGTGTCACCAGCCCCGGGCTGCTCTTCGACGCGCTGCAGGCACGTCGAGGCCAGGGCTCGGCGCCGACATGGATCCTTGATCAGCTACTGCCCGCCGAAAGGGCGACACCGATGGTCACCGTGCTCGACGGCCACCCGCACACCTTGGCGTTCCTCGCCGGGGTCAACCGGGTGCCGTCGGTGTCGTTGGGAGTCAGCCAGTTCGGCCAGGTGGGTTCGCTCGAGGACGTGTACAAGCACCACGGCATCGACACCGACAGCATCGTGCGGGCCGCCCTCGACGTCCTGCCGTGACCCAGCGCCACACGCTCGCTCTGTGACATCTGACGCTCTCTGCCGCAAGGAAACACGATGACAAGCACCCAGTCGACGACCACCATTCGCATGCCCGCACTCGGCGAGAGTGTGGAAGAAGGGACCATCACCAGGTGGCTCAAGGATCCCGGTGACCGGGTGGAGGCGGAGGAACCGCTGCTGGAGGTGGCCACCGACAAGGTCGACACCGAGATCCCGTCCCCGGTCGCCGGCGTCCTCGTCGACATCCTCGCCGCCGAGGATGACGTGGTCAGTGTCGGGGCCGACCTCGCCACCATCTCGACCGGCGATGACGCCGGTGACACCGGGGACGCATCCGAACCCGCACCCGCGTCCGAATCGTCACCCGTAGCCGCTGGTGACGACTCGCCCGCCGAGCCCGCTTCGAGGTCCGAAGCTGCTGACGCACAGAAGGACTCGAGCCCGACGCCGGAGCCTGCACCTGAACCGGCAGCACCCGTACGCGCTCCTGACCAGCCGACGCTACAGCCGGTAGCCCCGACTCCCGAAGCCGATCCGGCCACCGCTGCGTCGCCGAAGGCAGCGCCGCGCGAGGCCTCACCGGCGACCGACGGCGTGGTCGAAGAACTGCCACGCATCCGTCGCACCATCGCGACACGCATGGTCGAGTCGCTGCAGACCTCTGCCCAGCTCACCACGGTGCTCGAGGTCGACGTCACCGAGATCGCCCGGCTTCGGCGCGCGCACAAGGACGAGTTCCTCGCCCGGTCCGGGGTCAAACTGTCGTTCTTCCCCTTCTTCGCCAAAGCCGCGGTCGCCGCCCTGTCCGAACACCGGGTGCTCAACGCGTCGGTGAATTCCGACGTCACCGAGATCACTTACCACGGAGCATGTCACCTCGGTATCGCGGTGGACAGCGACAAAGGACTGATGGTTCCGGTCATCCGAGATGCCCAGGACCTGAGCATCGAGGGACTCGCCCGGGCCATCGCAGACAAGGCCGATCGCGTCCGCGCCGGCACCATCACGCCCGGCGAGTTGGGTGGTGGCACATTCACTCTGACCAACACCGGCAGCAGAGGGGCGCTGTTCGACACCCCGATCATCAACCAACCGCAGACCGGCATCCTCGGCATCGGCGCCGTCGTCGAGCGCGTGGTTCCCTCCCGCCGCGATGACAGTCTCAACATCGAAGTGCGCTCGATGGCGTACCTGTCGATCTCCTACGACCACCGCGTTGTCGACGGGGCCGACGCCGCTCGATTCCTCACTGCAGTGAAGCAACGACTCGAAGGAGGCTTCCGTGCCAACGACTTACACTGACACCACTGCGCCGGCACTCACCGCCGACGACCGCGCCATGATCCTCTACGCGGTCAGGTGGCTCCCGTTCGGCAGCGGCGACGAGTACATCTTTCCCGAATTCGGCATCACGCCGGCGGTTTTCTACCACAAGATCGTTCTGCTGATCGCGGCGGGATGCGTCAACTTTCTCGACAGCTACACACGCGATGAACTCCGCACTTTCTGCACGAGGAAGATCGCACGTTTGAAAGAGGAGTCGCGGATCGCGTCGCTGACCGGATGATCGCGCACGGCTTCCGACCGTCTTTCTCACGAGAATTCTGCCTTCAGGAACATCATTCATGACACTCACCATCACAACACCCTCGCGTCGGCGGCGCTCCAGGACGCGTGCCGCGTTGAGCCCGGACGAGACTCTGAACTGCCACGACGACAGCGAGGGAACACTACTCAGTGGCGCATTGGCGCTGGTGTGCAGTCTCGAGGCCCTCGATGTCGAGGCGGTCTTCGGGCTGCCGACGGCTGATGTCATCCCGATGTGGGCGGCGCTGGCCTCTTCGGCGACGATCAGAACCGTCCCGGCTCGACACGAGCAGGGAGCCGGGCACGCCGCGGCCGGGTACGCACTCGCCACCGGCAGAACCGGCGTCTGCCTCGTCGCCCCTGGGGCCGGTGCCACGAATCTGGTCACCGCGCTGGCCGATGCGAACATGGACTCCGTCCCGATGGTGGCCATCGTCGGGCAGGTGAAAGCAGACGTTCTCGGTACAGACGCGTCCACCGAGATCGACATCATCGGCATGACCCGGTCGATCACCAAGCACAACTTCGAGATCAACGACCCCGCAGACATCCCGCGGGTCCTCGCAGAGGCGTTCCACATAGCGTCGACAGGACGCCCGGGCCCGGTCGTCGTGGCCGTACCGGCCGACGTCGCCGCGGCGAGCATGACGTTCACGTGGCCGCCGGAGCTCGACCTGCGCGGCTACAGCGTCCCCACGATGGTGGCGAACGACGACATCGCCGATGCCGTCACCGAGATCCGGTCGGCCCGCGCACCGGTGCTGTACGTCGGCGGCGGTGTCATCAAGGCTGGTGCGGCTCAGTCCCTTCGAGAGCTGGCCGAACTCACCGGGATCCCCGTGGTCACCACTCTGATGGCGCGCGGCGCACTTCCGGATCACCACCCCCAGCACTACGGCATGCCCGGGATGCACGGGCTGGTCGCCGCGGTCGCCGCATTGCAGAAGAGCGACTTGATCATCGCGATCGGCGCCCGCTTCGATGACCGGGTGACCGGCGATGCCCGCTCGTTCGCCCCGAGGGCACGGGTTGTCCACATCGACATCGACCCCGCCGAGATCGGGAAGAACCGACGAGTCGACGTCGCGATCGTCGGACACGCACGCACCGCGATCAGAGCCCTCACACATGCCTTACGACCCGAAGTCGCACAACGGCGACTACCTGATCTCGGGGGGTGGCTGGACTATCTCGACCAGATGCGACAGGACTACTCACCCGGCTACACCGATCCCGTCGACGGAACTCTCTCCCCCGAGCGGGTCATCCAGACACTGGGCCGATCGGTCAGTGCCGGCACCATCTTCAGCGCCGGCGTCGGACAACACCAGATGTGGGCGGCCAACTTCATCGATTTCAGCGAGCCCCGAACGTGGTTGAACTCCGGGGGATTGGGCACCATGGGCTTCGCGGTGCCAGCAGCCCTCGGAGCCCAGATCGGGCACCCCGACCGCGAGGTGTGGGCCATCGACGGGGACGGCTGTTTCCAGATGACCGGACGCGAACTCGCCACCGCGGCCGCGGAGGGCCTCCCCATCAAGGTGGCCATCATCAACAACGGCAACCTCGGCATGGTCCGCCAACTACAGACGATGCACTATGACAGTCGCTATCACAGCGTCGATCTCGCGACCAAGACCCACCTCATCCCCGACTTCGTCCGTTACGCGGAAGCTCTCGGATGTGCGGCATTCCGATGCACCGACCGGGATGAGCTCGACGAGACCATCAGAGCAGCCCGGTCCATCACCGATCGGCCGGTGGTCGTCGACTTCGTCGTCGCCGACGAAGCCCTGGTGTGGCCCATGATCGCCGCGGGCGCCAGCAACGACGAGCTCTTGACCGCTGATGGCGTTCGTCCCCTGTTCGATCCCACCGACTGAACAACGCCGACGCATCGTCGACCGTTCGCCGTGGGATGCGCAACCGTGCGCACCCCACGGCGAACACGAGGTCAGTCTGCCGTGGCCAGTACCGACACCTGACGGCTCTGCAACCACCAAGTCCGCTCGCGGGACACGAACACGTCCTCGACCGTGGCCAGCGACTGCGGGACACAGGGATTGGCGCCGGTCAGCATATAGAGCGTCAGGTTGTAGGACACGTGGAGTTCGACCTCGGACGGCATCGCGGTCACGCGCAGGTCCGACACGCTGTGCATGGTGCGACGATCGGCGCTGTCGCGAGCACCCATCGCCGCCCGGATCGACTCACGACCCTCCATCAACTCCGGACCCAGACGCTGCCAACCGTCCTCGAGGAACAAATCGGCCACCGTCGCCCGACGGTTGGCGTCGGCGCGGGCGAATGAATCGGCGATGAGCTGTTCGCACACGATCAGCGCCGGCAGCACCGCTTCCGGGGAACCGAGTTCCGGCTCCGCTCCAGCACGAGTGTGTTGTACGGTCATCGGTCCTCCTTGACACACAGTTTCTCGGCGAAGTCGGCGAACCGCAGAACATACCCGCGCAGGAAGTCCTCGGTCGACGCTTCGAGTCGGCCGTCGGGAAGGAACAAGCCCGGCCGATTGGTCAGGTACGCCTCGCCCCCGACGACCGCAGCTCCCAGCACACCGAGAACCTGCCGTAAGTGCTGTTGTCCCGCAGCAGTTCCGATCACACCCGGGGAGATCCCGGTCATCCCGATCGGCTTGTCCAGCCACACGTTCTCCGGCAGCGGCTTGGACCCCCAGTCGATTGCGTTCTTCAGCACCGCAGGTAGCGACCGGTTGTACTCGGGCATCACGACGAAGATCGCGTCACATCGGCGGACCGCGTCGGTGAAACGCGTGACCGCCTCCGGCCTGCTGCCCTCCAGATCGCCGTTGTACATCGGCAACTCGCCGAGCGGAATCTCGTGGAACGACAACCGGCCGGGAGCCATGCCGGCTATCGCCTGCGCGACCTGCCTGTTGACCGATTCACGACGCAGGCTACCCACGAGCACACCGACGTCGATCACAGATTCTGCCATCGCCATCCCTTCACGTTCGGCGGAGTTCCGCGTCGATCGCGGCGCCTTCTGGGCGAAGACCGGGCGTCGCACTCGACGACGTTCACACGGCGTGGTCGCGCCACCGAGGGGCGGGGCGTCAGACCGCGGTGGCACTGAGATAGTTGCCACTCCTTCGCTACTGTTATAACATATGTCACCAGGCTCGAAGGTGTCCAGAGCTCACCTCAAACCGGCGCCAATGCGCCGAATCCATCCCTCAGCGATAAGGACGTCGATGCGGCTCATCAATCAATCCGGTCGGCTGATGATCGACACCGGCAAGGGTGCAGTAGACGTCGAGCAGGCGAGCCACGGGCAATTCCACAGCGATCCGCAGGCGGTCTACGGACGCTGGGCCGACTTCGTCGAGTGGGCGTCCACGGCCACACTGACTCCGACGACGGAAGTGGTCGACGCGAAGCTTGGGGCGCCCGTGCCCCGCCCCGGGCAGGTGTTCGCCGTCGGACTGAATTACGCAGACCACGCTGCCGAGGCCGACATCGCGCACCCCGACGCGCCGGTGATCTTCACCAAGTTTCCGGCATCGATCGCCGGCCCCTACGCGACGATCGAGCATCCCGGCGGGTCGCTCGACTTCGAGGTGGAACTGGTTGCCGTCATCGGCACCAGCGCGCGCGACGTGGCGCCGGCCGACGGCTGGCAGTACGTGGCCGGATTGACAGTGGGACAGGACCTCTCCGAGCGGGAACTCCAGATGAGCGGGCCCACACCTCAGTTCGGTCTGAGCAAGTCCTTCGCCGGGTTCTCGCCGATCGGACCGGCAGTCGTCACGCTCGACGAGTTCGCAGATCCGTCCGACATCGCGGTGTCATCGTCGTTGTCCGGCGAGGATATGCAGAGCTCGAGCACCCGCCATCTGATCTTCTCGATACCCGTTCTGGTCGCCTACCTGTCGTCGTTCCTGGAGTTGCGGCCGGGTGATCTCATCTTCACCGGGACACCGTCGGGTGTGGGATTCACGCGAGAACCCAAGCGACTCATCACCACTGACGACGAACTGGTGAGCACCGCCGAAGGGATAGGCGAGATGCGCCACCGGTTCGTCTCCTCCGCGCATCCCCACCCGTCCACCGCGCTCCCGAACGCGGGCCACTCAGCCTGACCGCGCCCCACCGACAAGGACCGGCCTACATGACAACCACCGACGAGAACGTCGACGTTCTCTGGACCCCTTCGCCCGAGCGGATCGCCGAGACCCGTGTGGCGCACTACCAGCTCTGGCTGCAAGAGCAGCGAGGGGTGAGCACAGACGGCTTCGACCAGCTCTGGGAGTGGTCGGTGTCCGACCCGGCGGCGTTCTGGTCCTCGATCTGGGAGTACTTCGACGTCATCAGCTCCACCGCGCCCACCACCACACTCGAGAGTGCCGAGATGCCAGGTGCCGTGTGGTTCCCGAACACCCGGTTGAACTGGGCCGAGAACCTTCTGCGCCATGCAGACGCGGACACCACCGCGGTCATCGCCCTGAAGGAAACCGGCGACGCGGTCCCGACGTCGTGGCGCGATCTCGAACAGCAGGTCGCCAACTTCGCCGCCGCTCTCCGACAGATGGGCGTTGCACCGGGCGACCGCGTGGCAGCAGTACTTCCCAACATCACCGCAACCGTGGTCGCGGTACTCGCCTCCGCCAGCGTCGGGGCCATATGGTCCTGCTGCGCACCGGACTTCGGACTCAAAGGGCTCACCGACCGGTTCGCACAGATCGAGCCGACGGTGCTCATCGGAGTGGACGGCTACCGGTTCAACGGCAAGGTGATCGATCGGCGGGAAACCCTCGCCGCACTCCGCGACCAGCTTCCGACTGTTCGGCACACCGTGATGGTTCGCAATCTCGACGACTCCACAGAAGTCCTTCCCGGAGCGATCGACTTCGCCGACCTGGTCACCGGTGACGCGGAGTCGGTGTACGAGCAGGTGCCGTTCGACCATCCCCTGTGGATCCTGTACAGCTCGGGCACCACGGGACTGCCGAAGGGAATCGTCCACTCCCACGGCGGCATCTTGCTCGAGTCCCTCAAAGCCAACGCATTGCACTACGACCTCGGCCCGGATGATCGGGTGTTCATCGCCGCCAGCACCGCCTGGGTGGTCTGGAACATGCTCATCGACGCGATGACAACCGGAGCCGGCATCGTCACCTACGACGGATGCCCCACCTACCTGCGGCCAGACCATCAGTTCCAGATCTGCGCGCAACAGCGGGTCACCCGATTCGGTACCGGCGCCGCCTATCTCACGCTGTGCGAGAAGGAGCACACGAGCCCGGGCCGCGACTTCGATCTCAGCTCCCTGCGCTCGATCATGAGCACTGGTTCGCCCCTGCCCGACAGCACCTGGCGGTGGATCTACCGTCACGTCAGTCCCGATGTCCACCTCGGTTCCGACAGCGGTGGCACCGATGTCGCCACAGCGTTCATCGGCGCCAATCCGCTGTCGCCGGTGGTGACCGGCGAACTGCAGGGCCCGTATCTGGGTGTGGCGGTGCAGGCGTGGGACGAGGCCGGCCACGCGGTCACCGACCAGCTCGGCGAGCTCGTCGTCACAGCCCCGATGCCCTCCATGCCCATCTACTTCTGGAACGACCCGGACAACTCCCGATACCGGGACGCCTATTTCGCCGAGTACCCCGGCGTGTGGCGCCACGGGGACTGGATCACCCGCACCAGCCGCGGCACGTTCCAGGTACACGGCCGCTCGGACTCCACCCTCAATCGAGGCGGGGTGCGCATGGGCTCCGCGGACGTCTACCAAGCCGTCGAGGCGCTGCCCGAAGTCACCGAATCACTGATCATCGGCGCAGAACTCCCAGGCGGCGGCTACCACATGCCGCTGTTCGTCGTACTCGCGGCCGGGGTGGTGCTCGACGACGCGCTCACCGCGAAGATCCGGACGACGATCCGCGACGATGTGTCACCCCGCCACGTCCCGGACGAGATCCTCGACGTACCCGCCATCCCGGCCACCCGCACCGGGAAACGCCTCGAGATCCCGGTGAAGAAGCTCATTCAGGGCACGCCTCCCGAGACAGCCATCAACAAGGCCACCGTGGCCGATGTCGACGCTCTCGACTGGTACATCGACTACGCCCGCCGCTTCCAAAGCGCACCTCAGGGTCTGCCCTGACACGCTGACGAGGCCGATTCCATCACCAGGACAACGACGGCTCGCCATCCGCGACGTCTATCTCGACCTCGCTGTGGTGCACCGTCCGGACCCCGAACAGCCCGCGGAGGAGCCCGTCGGCGTCCACGTCGGTGTAGGCCGCCCAGCGTCGGACGCGGTGTCGTGCACGCGACGCCGCAACAATGACCGACGCCGACGGCGACCCGTCGAAGTCCACCGTCACCTGGCCGCACTCCCCCGGCGCAACGTGGGCGGTGAGGAGCGCGAGCGAGCTCTCCGAGAAGGCGACGGGACCGGCGATCTCGGCGACGAACCTGCACCGCGACAACGTCGATGCGTCCGGGCGGCCGATCCGGACTCGCGAATCATGCACCCCGAGCTGGTCATACAGTGAGCCGGCGCGCGGGCCGACGAGCCAGACCGCGCCGTCCACACCGCGCAGCGCACTGCCGACGGTCTGCATCAGCGATGCCGCGGTGTGGCCCTCCGTCGACACCAGCAACACGATGTCCGGGATCGCGTATGACAGTCCGGCTGTTCGCGCCGCCGGATCGGTCACGAGCGGAGCGAGTGCCAGCGCTTCCGAGTTCTTCTCCGAGATCCGTTCGCGCACCGAACGGTCGGCCCAGTCGGGGCCGTCGTGCCACGCCACCGCGCGGGGCTCGTGAGCGAACACTGCACCCATCATGAAGGCCCGGTTCGCCAGCTCCCAGTCCTCTCCCCCGTATCGGACGAAGGACGGGTCGAATCCACCCACGTCGTCGAACAACGTACGGCTGCAGGTCATCACCGCGCTGATCAGGTATTTGTAGCTGTCCCAGCCAGGGGCCAGCAGGCTGGATGTGCGGTCGTATGCGTCGACCAGCCATCCTGGTTCGCAGTCATGCGAGTTCTCGAGATGACGCCGTCCGCGCAGCCATTCGACCACCGAGTCCGCGACGACCTGACCGAGATCTGCATGTTTGCGTCGCCCGACCACCAGTGCGTCGGGCACCGCGGCGGGCAGCCTGACCGCGTGGCGAACGTAGTCAGCTGTCGGGACCGTGTCTGCGTCGAGAAAACACAGAACCGAGCCGCTCGACGCCGCGACTCCCAGGTTGCGGGCGGCCGCCGCCCGAAATCCCTTGTCTTCCTGTGTCACCACCGTGAGGTTCAGCCGGGATGTCCACGCGCTCACATCGGGCGAGCATGTCGAACCGTCGTCGGCGACCACCACCTCCAGACGGTCAGCCGGGTAGGTCTGGGCCGTCAGTGCCTCGAGGACCAACCCGAGTTGGTGAGGCTGGTTGTAGTACGGGATCACGACACTCACCAACGGCCGCGGCGAGGAGTCGCCGACGAGGTCCCAGCGGTTGTCGGGGACGATGATCCGACCGTCGTCGAGCTCGATGACCGTCACGCACTCCACCGCCGCCACAATCGCTCGTGGGTTCGGCCGACCTCGACCGCCGTGGGCGACGGCACCACTGCCGAGTCGATCCAGGTGGCCGCCGGATGGACGAACGCACTCTCGATGGCGGACTTCAGCGCGCGGTCGTTGTTCTCGTGCATCGTCACGACTCCTGGTGAACGAGCATCGAGTTCCTCGGTATAGGTGGTACGAGGGACCAGCGGCCGGCGACCGGCGGAAATCCAGGAGTTGATCGAACCGGACGCCGACATGTGCCGGTGGTAGGCGACCGGAACCGTGACCTCGGCCGACGCCCGACGGAGTTCGTCGTCGGTCAGATAGCCGGTGATGGTGCAGCGTCTGCCCATGTCCGCGGCGACCTTGGCGAGGTCGTCGGCCAGGTCCTCGTGCCCGGGTGACGGGGTGCCGAGCGCGACGAAGCCGACCGACGGATCCAGACCGGACATCGCCCGGAGTGTCTCCATGTGTCCCTTCCCGGGATACAGGTAACCGAGCACGCCGACGGTCAATTCGGTTGTCTCCGAGGGCTTGTCGGCACGGACGGTGTCGAACATCAGCGGAACCACCTCCGGCGTGATCGACACGTCGACGTACTCCGCGAAGAGCGACGCCTCGTGCCGGCTCGACACGATCACCCCCATCGCGGATCGGGCGACCGAGCGGAAGAACTCGATGCGTGCCTGCATCGCCGCCCCGTCCGAGGGCTGGGGCAGATCGTGCAGCGTCACCGAGACCGGTCGGTGCAGCCCGGCGATCATGGCGAGCAGGTTGTCACGTGCTCGCGATGGGGTCCGTCCGAACAACCGATCGGTGACGTGCACGTGCACGAGCGCGCACTCGGCCAGTCCCGGGGGAACACCCGCTCTGAGTGTGCGCATGTATGCGAGCCGGTGACCGGCACTCTCGGCGATCACCGCATCGAAAACCGATTGCGCATACCGCACCACACCGTGCGACCGAGGTCCGACGACGAGATGTCCTATCGGCCCCGTCACGACAGTCCCAGGATCCCGATGAGGTCGACGTACCGGTTCAGGACGGCATCGATGAATTCGGGATGTTCGGCGTACCAATGCATCTGGCGGCGGCGAACACCGTCGTCGGACATCACTGCGCCGTCCACCTCCCAGGACGCTCGCGGGGACGCCTCGATACCGAGCGCATCGATGACCCGTCGTTCCAACGGTGCTCGGATGTTGCCGAGCAGATCGCGCGACAGCGGGACCGGGGCCGACGCGCCGAGTGCGTCGAGGATCCGCGCGCCGAGCGTCAGCAACACCCGGTTTCCGGGATGGTTGATCGTGTGGGCGGCCTCGGCCCCGGCAGGGAGCAGGATGTCGGAGATCCCGACGTCACAGTGCCGCCGCTCGCGTACCTCGAGTTGCTCCACACTCCACTGCGCTGCCTCTCGGATGCGGTCGGCCGCGACGTCGACGTCCCACTCGTCGTCATGGCCACGACCGTCCCGCACCGCGAGCACCGTCCGGAGATCGTGGTACGGAACAGCAGCGGGTACCGCAGACGGTTGCGCGGGATGCCGGGCGATGACCTGAAACGGGTACAAACCGCCGTATCGGATGACCGGCCACACGATGACGGACGCCGACGGCGCCATGTCGGCCAGGTCCGGTCCGCCGATCGGCAGACCTCGGTAGCCGGCACGAACCGGCTGGGACACGATGACCGCGGCCCGGCGGACGAGGTGTTCGACCCGGGCGAGGTCGGAGGACTCGAGCTCGTGGACCGGCGGGACGCGCACAGTACGGAACGGCAGGTCCGGCGAGCTCGACAGAACGATCCGCAGTGCCTCGGCCTGGCAGTTTCCCCAGACGACGAGCATCTCCCGATCGTCGGTTCCCGGGGCCTCGGTCACGCCGTAGAACTCGCCGTAGTGCCGGGTCCGACCGTCTGCCGCAAGGTCGTCACTCGACCTCATAGGAGCTCTGGAGCACATGGAGCGTCGCGGTTGTCGTCTCTCATCGTCAGTACTGACTCCCCTTCTGAGCACCCCGGCAACCCGGTGTATCCGTTTCGCCCGCTAACGAATCATCGAATGGATCACAGCCGGCCGGTTCTCGGTCCTCAGACATTCGGAACGCCCCGGAAACCGGACGGGTGTGCGACGGCCCCGGTGATCTGATCACCGGGGCCGCCGCCGCATCGAGAGTCGCTCGGTCGTCAGAGGGTCCGCGCGATGATCTCCTTCATGATCTCGTTGGTCCCGGCGTAGATCTTCTGGACACGGTTGTCGGCCCAGAGACGAGCGATCGGGTACTCGTTCATGTAGCCGTATCCGCCGAACAGCTGGAGGCACTCGTCGGCCACCACCATGGCGCGGTCGCTGGTCCACCACTTGGCCATCGCGACGGTGGGGATGTCGAGTTCGCCCTTGATGTGCTTGTTGATGCAGTCGTCGACGAACACGCGGCCGATCCGCGTCTCGGTGGCCGCCTCGGCGAGTTTGAACTTGGTGTTCTGGAAACTGAAGATCGGTCGGCCGAATGCCGTGCGGTCCTTCGTGTAGGCGATGGTCTCGGAGACCGCCTTCTCCATGCCTGCCACCGACGCGACCGCGATGATCAGCCGCTCCTGCGGGAGCTGCTGCATCAGCTGGATGAAGCCCTGCCCCTCCTCGGCGCCGAGCAGGTTCGAGGCGGGGACGCGAACGCCGTCGAAGAACAGTTCCGAGGTGTCCTGACCGCGCTGGCCGACCTTGTCGAGCACCCGTCCGCGACGGAAACCCTCGCGCTCGGCCTCGACGAGGATCAGGGAGATGCCCTTGGCCCCCTCGGACACATCCGTCTTGGCGACGACGATGATGAGGTCGGCCTGGCTGCCGTTGGTGATGAAGGTCTTCGAGCCGTCGATGACGTACTCGTCGCCCTGCTTGATCGCCTTCGTCTTCACGTTCTGCAGGTCTGATCCGGTGCCCGGTTCGGTCATCGCGATGGCACCGACCGCCTCGCCGCTCGCCATCTTCGGCAACCAGGTCTTCTTCTGCTCCTCGGAGCCGTACTCCAGGATGTAGTGCGCAACGATGCCGTTGTGCAGGCTGACGCCCCACGAACTGTCCGCGACGCGGGCCTGCTCCTCGATCAGAACCGCCTCGTGAGCGAAGGTGCCGCCACCGCCCCCGTACTCTTCCGGGATCGACATACAGAGCAGGCCGAGGTCTCCGGCCTTGTTCCACAGGTCGCGGTCGACGTGGTGCTGCTCGATGAACTTCTCGGCGTTCGGCTTGATCTCCTTCTCGCAGAAGCTGCGGGCGAGGTCGCGCAATGCGGTGAGATCGTCGTCTTCCCAGGAGGAACGTTCGGCCATGGTGTGCTTACCTATCCACGAATAACAGTGTCAACGGCGAGCGTAACAGTGACTGTTGGCAAGGTCGCGTTGGCATGGCCGAGCCACTTTGTCTCAGCGAGGAGTGCCACGTCCGAGGCACTCCGGTGGATGTAGTGAGTCGTTGCGCAGGCCGCAACGTTGCGCGACATCAGCCTGGGGCGGTCACGCCGGCCGGGCCACGCACGCGCCGGCTCTTCTACCGACGAAACAGCTTGTTGCCCAACCACACGAGCGGGTCGTAGTGCCGGTCGGCGACGCGTTCCTTCATCGGGATCAGCGCGTTGTCGGTGATCTTGATCTGTTCGGGACAGACATCGGTGCAGCACTTGGTGATGTTGCACAGTCCCAGCCCGTGCTCGGTGCGGGCCGAGTCGCGCCGCTCGGCCACATCGAGGGGATGCATGTCGAGCTCGGCGACACGCATGAGGAAGCGCGGCCCGGCGAAGTTCTGCTTGTTCTCCTCGTGATCTCGCACGACGTGGCAGGTGTCCTGGCACAGGAAACACTCGATGCACTTGCGGAACTCCTGCGAGCGCTGCACGTCGACCTGCTTCATCCGGTATTCGCCCGGCGCAAGACCCTCGGGCGGCGTGAACGACTGGATCTCACGGGCTTTCGCGTAGTTGAACGAGACGTCGGTGACCAGGTCGCGGATCACCGGGAACGTCCGCATCGGGGTCACCGTGACGACCTCGTCTTCGGTGAAGGTGGACATCCTGGTCATGCACAGCAACTTCGGGCGGCCGTTGACCTCCGCCGAACACGACCCGCACTTGCCCGCCTTGCAGTTCCATCGCACTGCCAGATCGGGGGCCTGCGTCGCCTGCAGCCGGTGGATGATGTCGAGCACCACCTCGCCCTCGTTGACTGCGACCGTGTAGTCCTCGAGCCCACCGGCGTCGATGTCGCCGCGCCAGATCCGGAACTTCGCGTCGTATCCCATGTCAGTCCTCCGAATGTCCCTCGGCTCGTTCGCCTCCGGCGCCGGGATGACCGGCGATCTCGTCTGCGGTGTAGTACTTCTCGACCTCCTGGAACTCGAACAACTCCATCAGATCCGGCCGCATGGGGGTCTGTTCCGTACGCACGACGCTGACTTCGGGAACCGGACCGTCCCCGTCGAGATCCGCGGTGCAGACCAGCAAGGCATTGCGCCAGCTCGAGTCCATCGCGGGGTGATCGTCGCGGGTGTGTCCACCGCGGCTCTCGGTACGCAGGAGCGCGGCTTTCGCGACGCACTCGCAGACCAGCAGCATGTTGCGCAGGTCGACCGCGAGATGCCAGCCCGGATTGAACTGGCGGTGCCCTTCGACCTGCATACCGCCCAGCCGGGTTCGCAGGTCGGCGAGGACACCGATCGCCTCCTGCATCTCGGCCTCTTTCCGGATGATCCCGACCAGGTCGTTCATGGCCTGTTGCAGGTCGGTGTGCAGGGTGTAGGGGTTCTCCGGTCTGCCCTCTGCCGGCGGATCGAAGGGCGCCAGAGCCGACGCCGCAGCCCGGTCGATGTCACCGGCGGAGACCGCGGGCCGCGTCGTCAGCGATTCGACGTACGCCGCCGCGCCGAGTCCGGCCCGCCGGCCGAAGACCAGCAGGTCCGACAGCGAGTTGCCGCCCAACCGGTTCGAGCCGTGCATCCCACCGGAACACTCACCCGCCGCGAACAGTCCCGGCACCCGCGAGGCGGCCGTGTCCGGATCGACCTCGATCCCGCCCATCACGTAGTGACAGGTGGGCCCCACCTCCATCGGTTCGGCAGTGATGTCGACGTCGGCGAGTTCTTTGAACTGGTGATGCATCGACGGCAGCCGGCGCATGATCTCCTCGGCAGGCATCCGGGACGCGATGTCGAGGTACACGCCGCCGTGCTCGGTGCCGCGCCCGGCCTTGACCTCCTCGTTGATCGCCCGCGCGACCTCATCGCGGGGCAACAGGTCCGGGGTTCGGCGGGCGCTGTCGTTGTCGGCCAGCCATTCGTCGGCCTCTTTCTCGGTCTCGGCGTACTGCCCCTTGAAGACCGGTGGGATGTAATCGAACATGAAGCGCTTGCCGTCGGTGTTCTTGAGAACTCCGCCGTCACCTCGCACGCCCTCGGTCACCAGGATGCCCTTGACGCTGGGCGGCCAGACCATCCCGGTCGGGTGGAACTGGATGAACTCCATGTTGATCAGGCTCGCCCCGGCCCGGAGCGCGAGCGCGTGGCCGTCGCCGGTGTACTCCCACGAATTGGAGGTCACCTTGAACGACTTGCCGATACCCCCGGTCGCGAGAACCACCGCCGGTGCCTCGAACAGGATGAAGCGGCCCGATTCGCGCCAGTACCCGAATGCTCCGGCGATGGCGTCGCCGTCCTTGAGCAGGTCGGTGATCGTGCACTCGGCGAACACCTTGATGCGCGACTCGTAGTCGCCGGTGGCGGCGAAGTCCTCCTGCTGGAGCGAGACGATCTTCTGTTGCATCGTCCGGATCAGCTCCAGCCCGGTGCGATCGCCTACGTGCGCGAGTCGCGGATAGGTGTGACCGCCGAAGTTGCGCTGCGAGATCCGTCCGTCGGCGGTCCGGTCGAACAGCGCGCCGTAGGTTTCGAGTTCCCAGACCCGGTCGGGGGCCTCTTTCGCGTGCAGCTCGGCCATGCGCCAGTTGTTGAGGAACTTGCCGCCACGCATCGTGTCCTGGAAATGGGTCTGCCAGTTGTCCTTCGAGTTGGCGTTGCCCATCGATGCGGCACATCCGCCCTCCGCCATGACGGTGTGGGCCTTGCCGAACAGCGACTTGCACACGACGGCGACCGAGTAACCCCGTTCGCGGGCCTCGATGACCGCGCGCAGCCCGGCGCCACCCGCACCGATGACAACGACGTCGTACTCGTAGCGTTCCGGCTCGGCCATCTGGCGCGACTCCCAACGTTGAAAACGGCTGCACAACAGGCGTTGTGTCTCAACAGGTCAACCCACGAACCTCAGGTCCGAGATGGTGTTGCTGGCGACCAGCATGATGTAGAGGTCGGTGAGCACCAACGTGCCGAGTGTGATCCAGGCGAACTGCATGTGTCGGGTGTTCAGTTTGGATACCTGGGTCCAGATCCGGTACCGCACCGGATGTTTCGAGAAATGCTTGAGCCGGCCGCCGGTGACGTGGCGACACGAGTGGCACGACACCGTGTAGGTCCACAGCAGCAGCACGTTCACGACGAGGATGACGTTGCCCAGCCCGAATCCGAAACCGCCGTCAGCGCCGTGGAACGCGACGACGGCGTCGTAGGTGTTGATCACCGAGATGATCACGGCGACGTAGAAGAAGTAGCGATGCGAATTCTGGATGATCAGCGGCAACCGGGTCTCGCCCGTGTACCGGCTGTGCGGTTCGGCGACCGCGCATGCCGGCGGCGACAACCAGACCGAACGGTAGTAGGCCTTGCGATAGTAGTAACAGGTCAACCGGAATCCGAGCAGGAACGGCAGCGACAAGAACGCCAGCGGAATCCACATCGGAAGCTCGGGAAAGGGTGTGCCGAAATGACTGGCACCAGGGACGCACGACTCGCTCAGACAGGGCGAGTAGAACGGCGACAGGTAGTGGTAATCCGCTACGTAATAGGCACTCCGCACGAACGACCGCACGGTGGCGTAGATGACGAAAGCCGCGAGACCGGTGACAGTCAGCAGCGGCGCGAGCCACCATCTGTCCTGGCGAAGTGTTCGCGCCAGGATCCGCGCGCGACCCGGAGAGAAGACCCCGACTGTGTCCCGCTCAGTCGCGGGGGCGCTCACTTCGTGCGCTCACGCGAATGAAAGCCCAGCCCTTCGTCTTGCGCGCCCAGCCAGGCCGACTCGTCGGACTTGCTGTCGGGAACATAGATGACCTGGTCCCGCCCGAGCTTCGCCTGCAGCGGCGGCGGTGGCGCGTGTTCGAAATCGTGGAGGTCGATCTCCAGACGGTCCAGATCGTTGGACATTCGCCGGACGGCGTCGACATCGCCGTACTGCGTCTGCAGCGTGGTCATGTGATGCCGCAAGACCCCGATACTGCGATGCAGATCCTTCATCTCGGTCGATATCATGGCACATCCCTTCCTGCCTATGTGATGCACAACACAGTACCGGCCGGGCACGTCGAGTCAACGGTCTTGGCCGAACGTGTCGTAGCCCCTACACCGAAGGCCTCCGGATGAACGATGACGACCGAGTTCCCGGGGAGAACCTGCCCCGCGCCGAGCAACGCTGGACGGCATCGGGGTTCGTGCTGGTCGCGATGGCGATCCCGTTCCTGCTCCCCGCGCGCTACGCCGCCGGCGTCTCCTGGCTGCTCCCGGCGATCGAGGGGACCGTGCTGCTGATGCTGATCGTGGTGGATCCCGGCCGGATCGACCGTCCCGGACGGTGGGTCCGAGCACTCTCGATCGGTCTCGTCGTGGCCATCGCCGCGGGCGCGGCCTGGGCTGCGGGACGACTCGTGTGGGATCTCCTGTACGGCAATCCGCAGACCGAGGCGGCGAACGAGTTGCTGGTCGCCGGAGCACTCGTCTGGCTGCAGACCGTCATCGCGTTCGCGTTCCTCTACTGGGAACTCGACGGCGGCGGTCCGGTGAACCGGCACCTGCACCCGGCCGAACGCCCGGATCTCGCGTTTCCCCAGCAACTCGAGCCCCGCTTGGCAGCACCGGACTGGCGGCCCGTCTTCTTCGACTACCTCTACCTGGCACTGACGAACGCAACTGCGTTCAGTCCCACCGACGTGATGCCGCTGTCGCGTCGCTCGAAGCTCGCGATGGCATCGCAGTCACTGTTGTCGATCGTCATCCTCAGCCTGGTCGTGGCCAACGCGGTCAATCTCCTCGACTAGCCGTGCTACCGGAATAGCGTCGGCGACGTGGCGGTTGAGCCGACGTAGTCCCCGGACGAGATCGGAATCGACGATGAGCGAAACACGGGCCACGACCACGACGTCGCGGCAGGTCATCCGGGGCGCCGACCGGTACGTCTTCCGGAGCGAGTGGCTCGATTCCCGCCAGTCCTTCCCGGTCACCGGCAACTTCGACCTGACCGCGATTGCACACGGCATCCTGCTCGTCCACAACGACGATCGCGTCGACGCCGGCGAAGGTTTCGAGGCCCACTTCCACCGCGACGCCGAGATCGTCACGTGGGTTCTCGAAGGCGCAGTGGCTCATCGTGATTCGTTTGGCAACGCCGGCGTGATCACCCCCGGCGTCGCACAGCGGATGAGCGCGGGCCGCGGTATCACCCACACAGAGGCGAACGCTTCCCGGCGCAGCGAAGACCGGGACCTGCGTGTCGTCCAGATGTGGGTCGCTCCCGAGCACGCCGGGGGTGAACCCGGTTACGCCGAGCGCGATTTCAGCGCCGACCTCGCCACCGGCGGGCTGGTGACGGTTGCTTCCGGAATGGCCGGACACGCCACCACCACGGCGATCTCGCTCAAGAACCCGGACGCGGCACTGCACGTCGCGCGTCTCGGACCCGGACAATCGGTCACCCTGCCCCCGGCACCGTTCGGACATCTCTACGTGGCCCGGGGCGTCGTCGACCTCGACGACGGCGCACGACTCGTCGAGGGTGACGCTCTGCGCACGACCGACCTCGGCGCCCTCACCGTCTCCACGACAACCGAAGCCGAGATCCTGTTCTGGGAGATGCACACGACGTTTTCCCGCTGACCGTCGCCGGGACATCCCGCAGCTCCGACCTGTTCACTGATCTGCACATGATTTGTTATATTGCTGCCTGTTTGCGGCAGCACCGCTAGGGTGTGAGCCATTCGAACGGTGAGGCACCTCGCGCGCCTCGACGGTCAGGTCACCGAGCGAAAGGACGTCCATGCCTTCTCCGTCGCCCGCAGCACGACTTGCGGCTGAGTTCTTCGGCACCTTCTGGTTGGTGTTCGGCGGATGCGGTAGTGCCATCTACGCCGCCAAGCAGATCGCCCAATCCGAAGACGGCCAGGACACCTTCCAGGTCGGAATCGGATTCCTCGGTGTCGCACTGGCATTCGGACTGACCGTGGTCACCATGGCCTACGCGGTCGGGCACGTGTCGGGAGCGCACTTCAATCCCGCGATCACGCTCGGTGCCGCCGTCAGCGGTCGCCTGTCCTGGAAAGATTTGCCCACCTACTGGATCGCGCAGGTCGTGGGCGGTCTGCTCGCCGGTCTGATGCTCTTCCTCATCGCGAAGGGTCAACCCGGCTTCGAAGCCGAGGGCAACATGGCCGCCAACGGATTCGGCGAACACTCCCCCGGCAACTACTCTCTGGCCGCAGTGCTGATCGCGGAGATCCTGTTGACGGCCTTCTTCCTGATCGTGATCCTGGGTGCGACCGACGGTCGCGCTCCCGCCGGCTTCGGTCCACTGGCCATCGGCCTGTGCCTCACCCTGATCCATCTGATCTCGATCCCGATCAGCAACACCTCGGTCAACCCGGCACGGTCGACGGCGGTCGCCTTCTTCAACGGCAACGGCGCCCCCGGTCAGCTGTGGGCCTTCTGGCTCGCCCCGCTGATCGGCGGACTCATCGGCGGCCTCCTCTACCCCCTGCTGTTCCAGAACGGCAAGCGCTCGGCGGCCGATCCGGACCGGGTCGAGACAGCCGACGCCTGAGCGGATCCGCTCGGGACGGATCGCTACGTCAGTTCCGAGGTTCCACGCGCGGATCGATGTTCGCGTCCGACATCGTTCTGTCCGGTGCCCCGGAGCATGTGGTCCGATCACTGCTCCCTGAGGTGCGAGCGAAGCGAGCCACGAAGGGCTCCGAAACTTGCGTCACCAGGCCCTTCGAGGCTCGTCGCTATCGCTCCTCGCACCTCAGGGAGCAGTGTGGTCGCTTCTTTCAGGGAGCAGCGGGGTCGGTTCTCTCGGGTCAGGCTCAATCACATGGTTGCGCTGGGCGATTGAGGCCTGCTGACGACGCGCAGGATGTCCCGCCCCGAACGAAGCCGGGAGATGTTGTCGGTGATGTCGTGCACCCGCCCGATGAAGGTGTCGCGGGTGACTCCCGAGATGTGGGGGGTCATCAGAACATTGGGCAATTCGCCGAACGGCAGTTCCGACGGATCCGCCTGATCACCGGCGGTCGGATAGCGATACCAGACGTCGATCGCGGCGCCACCGATCACCCCGTCCCGCAACGCCTCGAACAGATCCCGCTCGACCACGAGCGGGCCGCGGCCCACGTTCACCAGCACACCCGAGGCCCCGAGCCGTCGCAGCTGCGCGGCGTCGATCATCCCTGTCGTGCTCGACGTCAGCGGCGCGGAGACGACCACGACGTCGGACTCCGTCATAAGACGACCGAGATCGGCGGTGTCGCCGTACCATTCGAGCCCGGAGGCGTCGGAGACCCGGCCGGAACCCGTCACCGCACAGGCCCGCGCGCCGAATGCCCCCATCAGATCCGCGGTTCGCCGACCGATGTGGCCGAAGCCGACATAACCGATCATGGCCCCGCTGAGGGTCTGTGGTTGCGGAACGCCGTCTCGATAGACCGCCGACGCCCACGACCCCTGCCGGAGGGCCGTGTCTTGGACGAGAAGGTCGCGGCGCACCGTCACCACCGCGGCGGCGATGTACTCGGCGATCGAGTCCTCATGGTGAAACGTGTTGGCCACCTCGGTGTGCACCGGAAGATCATCGAAACTCACCTTGTCGGTCCCGGCACCGCCGGTGAGCACCAGCCGCAGCCCCGAACCCGCCCGGGCCATCGCCGGCGTCACCCGGCCGCCGACATAGACATCGGCGTCGGCCAGATCGGCCACGAGTGCGGCCTCGTCGAAGGTCGCGTGCCAGGAGGTGTCGACACCGGCGGGCAGCAGACTCTCGAACAATTCGCGGTGTGGCGCGAAATTGCGTTCGCCCACCACGACTTTCAGGACGTCGCTCCCCGATTCCGTCACCGCCTCAGCTCCGCACGAGTGCGGGACGTTTGCTGTCGAAGGTCCAGTCCGGGATGAGGAACTGCATTCCGATCGCGTCGTCCCGCGCTCCGAGCCCTTCGGAGCGGTACAGCTGATGGGCCGCTTCCACCTGCTCCATGTCGAGTTCGACGCCGAGTCCTGGCCGGTCGGGAACCGAGAGATGGCCGTCGACGATCTCGTACGGCTCGGTGGTCAGGCGCTGTCCATCCTGCCAGATCCAGTGCGTGTCGATCGCGGTGATCTCGCCCGGCGCGGCGGCCGCGACGTGCGTGAACATCGCCAGCGAGACGTCGAAGTGGTTGTTGGAGTGCGAGCCCCAGGTGAGGCCCCAGGCATCACAGAGTTGCGCGACGCGCACGGAGCCGGCCATGGTCCAGAAATGCGGATCCGCCAACGGGATGTCGACGGCGTTCGTCCGGATCGTGTGTCCCAGCTCGCGCCAGTCGGTCGCGATCATGTTCGTCGCGGTCGGGAGTCCGGTCGCGCGTTTGAACTCGGCCATGACCTCACGGCCGGAGAACCTGCCCTCCGGCCCCACCGGATCCTCGGCGTACGCGACCACATCGCGCAGGCGTCCACCGATCCGGATGGCTTCCTCGAGCAACCACCCGCCGTTGGGGTCCAGGGTCACCCGCGCCGTCGGAAAGCGCTCGGCGAGCGCGGTGACGACATCGGCCTCCTCATCGGGCGACAGTACTCCGCCCTTCAGCTTGAAATCGGCGAAACCGTAGCGCTTCTGGGCCGCCTCGGCGAGCGCGACGACACCCTCCGCGTCGAGAGCCTCCTGATGGCGCAGGCGCAACCAGTCGTCGGCCTCGCCGGCACCGTCTGCATAGTCCAGGTTCGTCTTGGTGCGGTCCCCGACGAAGAACAGGTAGCCCAGCGCGGCGACCCGGTCGCGTTGCTGTCCCTCTCCCAGCAGAGCGGCCACCGGTACCCGGAGGTGCTGGCCCACGAGATCCAGCAGCGCCGATTCGACGGCTGTCACCGCGTGGATCGTGATGCGCTGGTCGAAGGTCTGGTCTCCGCGCCCACCCCGGTCGCGGTCGGCGAAGGTCCGCCGGATGTCCTGCAGGACCGCGTTGTACTCGCCGATACCGCGCCCCTCGACGATCGGACGCGCATCGTCGAGCGTGGTCCGGATCGGTTCACCGCCGGGGACCTCGCCGACCCCCTGGTTGCCCTCGGAGTCGGTGAGGACCACGAGGTTGCGCGTGAAGAACGGGGCGTGCGCACCGGAGAGGTTGAGCAGCATGCTGTCCCGTCCGGCAACCGGGATCACCCGCATCTCGGTGACGACCGGGGTCGTCGTGGCGCGCGGCGCCGAAGTCGCTGTCGTCATGATTGGTCCTTTCACGTGTGTCAGAAGAAGATCTGTTGCCCGATGAGCAGGGCGGCGCCGATGGCCGACACCGTGATCGACACGGTGCGCAGCCGGTTCCGGTCGAGCACCCGGTTGACGACGCGGGAGGCGACGAAGCCCAGGACGACGATCGGTGTCAGTGCGAGGAATGCCCAGAGGATCTCCGCTCGGAGGCTCCCGGTCGCGGCGAGGGCGCCCAGCGACATCAGACTTCCGACGAGGAAGAAGGCACTCATGTTGCTGCGAACGTGTGCGTTCTCCTTGCCGGAGTACACCAGTGCCATGGGTGGTCCACCGATGGACGTCGCCGTGCCGAGCAATCCCGACGCCGCGCCAGCGGTCGCCAGGTTGCGGCGCACAGGTGCCGGCCGCCACCCGACCGACGCGACCGCGACCCCGCCGAGGACGACCGCGGCCAGCAACAGCGACAGCCCACGGGTCGGCAACCACACCAGCAACAGGGCGCCCGCGATGGTCCCGGGGACCCGGCCGATCAGCGCCCACCCGGTACCGCGCAGGTCCAGGCTCCCCCGCTCGCGGATGACGACCAGCAACGTCACGGTCGTCGCGGAGGCGATCAACATGCCGGGAAGCAGCGTCGGCGCCACCAGAGCAACCACCGGTGCCGCGAGCATGCCCATCCCGAAGCCGATCGAGGCCTGCATGCACGACGCCAGGAAGACGGCGACGGCGATGACCACGCATGCGACGACGCTCACGCGGCCGAGGCATTCATGCTGGGCGCACTCATGCCGCCGGCGCGGGCATGCCCAGCGCGACCCGTCCGCGGGGGTGGTAGCACTCGGCGACGTGACCGGCCTGGTGCCCGTCGGCAACGGCCGGCGGGAGGGCGGTCGCGCAGACGTCGGTGGCATGGGCGCAGCGCGTCCGGAAGCGGCATCCCGACGGCGGGTTGAGCGGCGAGGGCACCTCGCCGCTGAGAAGGATTCGCTCACGGCGGTTCTCGGCGTCGAGGGTCGGCGCCGCGGACATCAGCGCCTCGGTGTAGGGGTGCGCGGGATGGTCGAACACGGCTTCGGTGCTGCCCGTCTCGACGATCCTGCCGAGGTACATCACCGCGACCCGGTCGGCCACGTGCCGGACCACGGACAGGTCATGGGAGATGAAGATGTAGGAGATGTCGAGTTCCTGCTGGAGTTCGTTGAGCAGGTTCAGCACCTGTGCCTGTACCGACAGATCCAGGGCGGACACCGGCTCGTCGCAGATGATCACCTCGGGATCGAGCGCCAGCGCGCGAGCGATCCCCAGCCGCTGACGCTGGCCGCCGGAGAACTCCTGGGGACTGCGGTGCTCGTCGCTCGGACGCAGCCCGACGAGGTGCAGCAGTTCGCGTACCCGAGCTGCCCGGTCCCGTTTGCGGGGGTACAGATCCTTGTGGGTGCGCCACGGCTCGCCGATGATCTCGGCCGCCGTCATGCGGTTGTTCAGTGAGGCGTACGGATCCTGGAACACCATCTGCACCTTGCGGCGCAGGGCGAGCAGGTCCTTGCCCTTGAGCCGATAGGGATCGGTGCCGTCCCAACGGACGGTGCCGGAGTCGGGACGCTCGAGCATCATCAGCGTCCGTGCGAGAGTCGATTTGCCGCAACCTGATTCGCCCACGAGTCCGAGTGTCTCGCCCCGGCGGAGCTCGAGGTCGATCCCGTCGAGTGCCCGCAGTTGCTTGCGTCCGCCCTTGCCGGACACCGCGAACGTCTTTCCGACGTCGCGCACCTCGAGGACCCGGCTCGTGTCGGGGGTGACCCCGCCCGCCGGAGCCGGGGCCTTGTCGAACCTCGTCGTCGTCTCAGGCATTGTCGATCTCCTCCGAGAAGTGGCAGGCGGCGGCGCGGTCGGCGCCGGTGGCCGTGAGGGTCGGGCGTTGCTGGACGCACCGCGCCCGAGCCAGCGGACACCGCGCCTGATACACGCAGCCCGCCGGGATGGAGTGCAGGTCGGGCGGGGTCCCGCCGATCGACTTCAGGTCGGCGCCCCGTTCGGCACTGACGGGTACCGAATCGAGAAGTCCCTTGGTGTACGGGTGTTTCGGACTGCCGAAGACCTCGGCGACCGGTCCGGTCTCGACGACGTTGCCGGCGTACATGATCGCGACGCGGTCGGCCTGTTCGGCGACGAGCGCGAGGTCGTGGGTGATCAGGACGACCGCCATGTCGTGCTCGGTGCGGAGGCGGCTCAGCAGGGCCATGATCTGGGCCTGCACCGTGACGTCGAGCGCGGTGGTGGGTTCGTCGGCGAGCAGCACCTTGGGGCTCAGCGCCACCGCCATCGCGATCAGCAGACGCTGCCGCATCCCGCCCGAGAACTGGTGGGGATAGGAGTCGACCCGGGACTCCGGTTCCGGGATGCCCACGTGACGCATCAGTTCGATCGCCTCGAGGCGGGCCTTCTTCCTCGACATCCGGCGATGGATGCGGAACGGCTCGGCGAGCTGGGTGCCGACCGGGTAGACCGGGTTGAGCGCGGTCAGTGCGTCCTGGAACACGATCGCGAGTTCGGTGCCGGCGATGTTGCGCCGCTTCGACGGCGACGCGGAGACCAGGTCGACGGAGTCGAGCGTGATCGACCCGTCGGAGACCGAGGCGATCGGGTCGAGCAGACCGACCAGCGCCTGCGCGGTCATCGACTTGCCGCACCCGGATTCGCCGAGCAGCGCCAGCGTTTCGCCGCGCCGGGCACGGAAGGAGACATGATCGACGGCGCGGACGGTCCCGGTGGGGGTCCGCAGATCGACGGTCAGGTCGACGACGTCGAGCGCGACGCGGTCGTCGGTGCCGGCATCGGGCCGGTCGAGGGCAGGAGCACTCATCGCAGCGCCTTTCGTGAGGAGAAGAACCGCTTGCGGGCGTTCGGGGTGGTCAGTCGCCACCGCTGGCCGGGATCGGTCGCGATCCGCGCCCATGCGGCCAGCATCGTGGCCGACACGGTCGTGATGACGATGGCCAGGCCGGGGAAGAACGACAGCCACCAGGCGGTCTGCAGGTAGGTCCGGCCCTGCGACACCATCAGTCCCCAGCTGATGTCGGGCGGCTGGATTCCGATGCCGAGGAACGACAGCGACGACTCGGCGAGCATCACGTAACAGAAGTCGAGGGTGGCGACCGTGAGCAGCGTCGGAAGCAGGATCGGCATCACGTGACCACGAAGAATGGCACCGCTGCTCGCGCCGAATGTCCTTGCCGCGTCGACGAACACACGGCTCTGGAGCTCGGCGGATTCGGCTCGTGCGGTCCGCAGGTAGATCGGGATGCGGGTGATCGCCAGCACCGCGATGATGTTGGCGGCACTCGGTGAGAACACGTACAGGATCACGACGGCGAGCAGCAGGGACGGGAAGCTCATGATGACGTCGGCGATGCGCATCGCCGTGGTCTCCCGCCACCCGCGGTGGTATCCCGCCCACATGCCGATCGCCGAACCGACGACGCACGAGATGATCACCGCGGGCAGGGAGACCATCAGCGTGGTCTGACACGCGACGATGAGCCGGGCGAGCATGCTGCGTCCGAGCGGGTCGGTGCCCAGGACGTTCATCCAACCCGTGTCCAGGTTGAACGGCGGGAGATTCGACTCGTCGAGGTTCTGGTCGGTGGCGGCGTCGCCGACGAGCCACGGACCGAAGATCGCGGTGAGCAGGACGATGGTCAGGATGCCCGCCGCGACCGTCGCGAACTTGTCGCGGAACAACAACCGCCACAACGGCAGCTGCCCGGCTGGCACCTTCTTGGTGGCGACGGAGTCGCCGGTGATGTCGGTCGAGGCGACGGGACTCGTCGTGTCGACGGGATCGGTGACGATGGACATGGTGTCAGAACTCCTCGATGGTCGCCGGCGACTAGACCGTGGCCTTGTCACGAACGCGGGGGTCCAGAAGTGCGAGACCCGCGTCGATGACGATGTTCAGGATGAAGATGCTGATGGCGGTGAGGAGCACCGCTGCCTGCAGGACCGCGAAGTCACGTTGCAGGATCGAATCGATCATCAGCTTGCCGATGCCGGGCCATCCGAAGATGGCCTCGACGATGACCGCACCGTTGATCAGGCCGACCGCGAGATCGCCTGCGACGGTGAGGGCCGGGGCGGCCGCGTTGCGCAGGGCGTGGTGGGTGACGATCCGCAGATCCCCCGCTCCCTTGCTGCGTGCCACCTTCACGTAGGGCGCCGAGAGCGCGGAGACCATGGCACCGCGCACGACCTGGGTGAGTACGCCGAGCGGCCGGATCATCAGGGTCGCGATGGGCAGGACCCAGGCCAGCATCCCGCCGGTCCCCGACGTCGGCAACCAGCCGAACACGACCGCGAAGATCCAGATCCCGGTGATCGCGAACCAGAAGTCGGGGACGCTGGCCGCGGTCATCGACAGCAGGCTCGAGAAGCGGTCGGCGAGGGAGTTCGGCCGGTAGGCCGCCCAGCAGCCGATCACGATCGACCCGAGGATCGACAGGATCAAGGTGACGAACGCGAGCTGCAGGGTGGCCGGGAAGGCGCGGAGCGCCATGCCTGCCGCCTCCTGCCCCGTCTTGAGCGACTCACCGAAGTCGAGGTGCAGCACCCCGGTCAGATAGTCGGTCATCTGCTGCCAGATCGGCTTGTCGAGCCCGTTGGCCGCGGCGAACTCGGCACGCTGGTCCGGGGTGGCGGAGACGGGTAGGTAGAGATTGGTGGGGTCGCCGGTCAGCCGAGCCATGAAGAACACGCCGAACAAGACGATGATCAGCGGGATCAGGCTGGTGAACATCCGGCGCCGGAGGAAGGTGAGCATCGGTCATCGCCTCTGTTTCAGTCGTTCTGGGCTGGCGCGTGGGTCATCTCGGCGAGACGCATCTCATCGCCGGTGGCCGAATTGGGCTGGTAGGCAATACGACTCGATTTACCGAGGACCGCTTGCATGTGCGCGATGTAGGCATATTGGCGGATCTCGCGGGGTTCGGCCGCCAGTACCGCGGCGAGTGCATCCTGACGTGCCGCTCCGGTCAGCGCCTCGGCGGCGCGGATCTGCTCGTCGTACGCCGCGGTGCCGTAGGTGCTCTGGTAGCCGTCGGACAGCATGTACTGGTCCAGGGTGAACTGGGTGTCACCGGCCTGGTTGCCGTGCATGATCATCAACAGCACGGGTCCCGATCCGGGAACGAACGGCCGTGTCTGGTACTGCATCTGACCGGACGTGTCCATCATCTCGATGTCGACGTCCAGGCCGATCCGATCGAGGGTGAACTGGATGTTCTCGATGGTCTCGTTGATCTTCGGGAACTGGCCCGTACGCCCGATCAGCCGGATCGTGCGGTCGACCGGCACACCGTCGGCCCGGGCTTCGTCGACCAGTTCCTTCGCACGGTCCAGGTCGTAGGAGGTCGGCTCGAGCCGATCGTTGTACCCGACGATGCCCTTGCCGACCAGCTGGGCCGCGGGGGTGCCGAGCCCCTGGAACAGCGCGCTGACGATACCGTCGCGATTGATGGCGTGATCGATGGCCTCCCGCACCCGTTGATCGTTCAGCGGGGCATCGGTGGCCTGCATGCGCAGCGCCGTCGTCTCGTTGTTGGTGTAGGCGGTGCCGAGATCGCCGGCTCCGTCCTCGGGCCCCAGCGACGTGGCGATGTCCGCCTCGTCGTTGGTCACCATCGCGGCGCGCACGCTGCCCTCGCCGCGCCACTGGTACACCGCGCGGCTGAACTGCGGCGCGTCGCCGTGATAGTTCGGATTCGCCTTGAGCGCGACCCGCTGGCCGGAATCCCAGAAGTCGACCATGTAGGGCCCGGTCCCGATCGGGACGCGCACTTTGTCATCGGCGACGGTGGTGCGCGGGACGATCTCGATGAAGGACAGGCGCAGCGGGAGGATCGGATCGGGCGTTTCCGTCCGGACCTCGATCGTGTTCGGGTCGACGACACTCACCTCGCGCGTGCTGTCGTCGAAGACATAGCCGTTGACGTCGCAACCGATAGCGCCGTTGAATGTGCGGCGGATCGAGAACGCGGCATCCTCGGCGTCGAACGGCTGCCCGTTGCTGAACTCAACCCCCGAGGCCGTGGTGAATCGCCAGACGTTCGGCTCCACCTGCCTCCACGCGGTCGCGAGACTCGGCTCCAGGGCGCCGCTGTCCGGGTTTCGTTCGATGAGGGGCTCGGTGATGTTGGATCGGACGACGACGCCGGTCGCGGTGAGGGAGGCATCGCAGGGTTCCAGGGTGGGCGGTTCCTGGGGCAGGACGATGCGCAGGGTGTCCGGGGAGGCGCTCTCGCCGGCGGTCGTGTTCGCGACGCTGCAACCGCTGGCAGCGAGCACGGCCACCGCGGACAGGGTCATCAGACACGCCGCGGGGCGCTTCCGGGATCGCAGGGCTGCGATCTGCATGGGGACCTCCGTTGACAGAGAAGCTGGGGGTGATCTCGCGGTGGGCTCGACCGCGTTTGTGACGGTAGACACACGCTATGAGCGGGGGAATGACGGCGTCAACAGAGCAAAAGCCCAGTAGAAGGCCGTTTCGGCGGCTTTTGGCCCCTCCCGCAGAGCATCCGGGCCGACGCCCGGATCGCTCGAAAACGCCGCTGACCTGACAGTTTTCCTCTCCGGCGTTCCGCCTTCCGAATCGACGACGCCGCATCCATACTGTTTGAGTATCGATCCATGTTATTTGCGTGTTGGACAGGTATCCGTGCCCGCTTCTAGCGTGGAACCCATCCACCGAAGGACCGGTCTGTGTCCTGCACTCCTGGAGGTCAATCATGACGAGCAGTTCGACCGGTACCGCGACAGCACCAGAACCCGTTGCACCAGAGTCTTTTTCATTTCAGCACGGCTCTGTTCTGCGAGTCGGACCCCTCAAGCCCTCGCTCGAGGAGCGCCTCGCCGACACCTATGGCGCCGAGCGACTGCCGGACGACGACCAGACGCGGGCTTCCTTCCTCGCACGCAATGCAGAGGCGGTGACCGCGGTCGTGACCTCCGGCCGGACCGGGGTCGACGCCGGCCTGATGGCCGCACTGCCGAACCTCGGCGCCATCGTCCACTTCGGCGTCGGATACGACACCACCGACGTCGCTCGAGCAACCGAACTCGGCATCGGGGTCAGCAACACCCCGGACGTCCTCACCGACTGTGTCGCCGACACCGCCGTCGGACTGCTGCTCGACACGATGCGGGGACTCTCCGCGGCCGATCGGTTCGTCCGCGCCGGACGCTGGCCTGTGGAGGGCAACGTGCCCCTCACCCGCAAGGTCTCCGGTACCGACATCGGCATCCTCGGGCTGGGGCGCATCGGGTCCGCGATCGCCCACCGTCTCGAGGCCTTCGGCTGCCGGATCTCGTACCACAACCGGCGCCCGGTGGCCGGCTCCCCGTACCGCTACGCGGCGTCACCGGTCGAGCTCGCCGCGCAGGCAGACGTGCTGATCGTCGCGGCCGCCGGTGGAGCGAACACGCGCCATCTCGTCGATCGAGACGTCCTCGAGGCGTTGGGTCCCGACGGCTACCTCATCAACGTGGCCCGCGGCAGCGTCGTCGACGAGAACGCGCTCGTCGACCTGCTTCGGCACGGACGACTGGCCGGCGCCGGCCTGGACGTGTTCGCACACGAGCCGGAGGTACCCGCGGAGCTGCTGTCCATGGACAACGTCGTACTGCTCCCCCACCTCGCGAGCGGCACGGTCGAGACCCGTGCCGCCATGGAAGAACTCACCCTCGCCAACCTCGAGTCGTTCCTCCGGACAGGCGATCTGTCGACCCCGGTCGTCGCCCCGAATCCCGTGCTGCGAAAGGACATCTGATGTCTGTCGTCCTCAGCTATCTCCCGACACCCGAAGGTCGCGGCGCACTTCCGTTCGGCTTCGCCGAGGCCCGGATGCGCGGCACCGACGTCGTGGTCGTGGCCGACGGTGACGATGCCGCGTCCCCGCAGTTCCTGATCGATCTCGAGGAGGCCCGCGACGTCGCGGCGGCCGGCGAGGTGGACTACCGTGTCGCCGAGAACGATCCGGGTCTGTCGCACGCCGATCAACTCATCGACGCGTCCTACGACGACGCGGCCGAGCTCCTGGTGATCGGCCAGCGCAGGCGTTCACCGGTCGGCAAACTGCTGACCGGCAGCGTGGTCCAGCGCGTGCTGCTCGACGCACAGTGTCCGGTGGTCGCGGTCAAGCCTCCGGTACGCGCCGCAGTCTGACCGGCTCTCCGGAGCGTCGGTCTCAGCAGCCTGATCACCACCTTCCGGCGGAGATCGACCAGCAGACTTCCTTTCGTCGAGGCGACTTCGATCGAGGTCGCGTCGACGAAGTGCGTTCTGCCGGTCCAGTCGACGGGAATCGACGCATGGTCGACGGGAATTGGCGCACAGTCGACGGGAATCGGTTCTCCGAGCACCCAGGTCGCCGTCAGATCCATTCCCGTTCAGGCAGAACGTCTCTCATCAGCCGCGCCAGGGCCGGGTTGGCGTTGTCGGCACGCCAGGCGATGTTCATCTGTACGGGGCGATCGCGGATCGCGGTCACCTCCTTGAAGACCACGCCGTCGGGGTGCATGGTCATCGCTGACTCCGGCACCAGCGCCATCCCCAACCCGGAATGCACCAGCACGAGCATGGTGTGCACCTGGGTGACGTACTGGACGTAGCGGGGCGATGCCCCGACCGCGGTGAACGTACTGATGAGCAGCTCGTTGAAGTACCGAGCGTCCGTGGGCGAGTACATGATGACCGCCTGACCGTCGAAGTCCTCGATCGCCAGGTGCTCGACGTCGGCGAACTCGTGATCGGCGGGCAAGGCGGCGACCAGCCGTTCATGGTGCAGCGGACGAGAATTCACACCGGGCCGGGAGATCGGTGGCCGGACGATGCCGAGGTCGAGATCCCCACGAACCAGCGCCTCGACCTGCGCGACGGTGACCATCTCCCGCAGCACGAGCCGTACGTCGGGCAGCTTCTCACGGGCGGTCTGCATGAGGCGGGGCAACACCGCCCGCGCCGAGGCACCCGTGAAACCGATGTTGACGGTCCCCAGGTCGCCGGCCGGCACGCGGCGGACGGTCAGCGCCGCCCCCTCGGCGAGCGCCACGATCCGCCGCGCGTCGGGAAGGAATGCCGCACCGGCCGCGGTGAGCGACACCGCCCGGCTGCTGCGTTCGATCAGCTGGACGCCGAGTTCGTGCTCCAGCTGCTGGATCTGCCGGCTCAGCGGGGGTTGCGTCATATGCAGCCGCTCGGCGGCCCGGCCGAAATGCAGCTCCTCGGCGACCGCGATGAAGCAGGACAGGCGCGACAGAGAGAACATCGATCCACTTTCGGCATCGTGGCCCCGTGATCTACGGGGTGGTGTGGATGACGCTAGCCGACGTCTCCGGTGCCGGTCGAGGGTTCATCCAGACCGCGTCCGGTGGTCACCACCGCGGGCTGGAGTTCACGAAGCCGGGATCGATGGACTGCATGTAGCCGGTGTCGTCCCGATCGCGGATGCCGCAGTCGAGGTACTGCTGGTGCAGCGCCTCCAGCGACTCCTCGTCGAGTTCGACACCCAGTCCCGGGCCGGTCGGGACCGGTACCGCACCGTCGACGATGCGGAGGGCTCCTGGCTTGACCACATCCTCTGTCTTCCACGGCCAGTGGGTGTCACAGGCGTAGGTGAGATTGGGTGTCGCGGACGCCAGATGCACCATCGCGGCGAGACTGATACCCAGGTGGGAGTTGGAGTGCATCGACAGGCCCAGTCCGAAGGTGTCGCAGATGCCGCCGAGGAGGCGCGACCGCTGCAGTCCGCCCCAATAGTGGTGGTCGGACAGCACGACCGAGACCGACCGCTTCCGCACCGCGGGTTCGAGATGGTCGAAGGCCACGACACACATGTTGGTCGCGAGCGGCATGCTCGCCTGCTCGGCGACCCGGGCCATCCCGTCGAGGCCCGGGGTCGGGTCCTCCAAGTACTCGACGATGCCCTCGAGCTCCGCCGCTACGCGCAGCGACGTCTCCACGGTCCACGCCGCGTTGGGGTCGAGACGTAGCGGCACGCCGGGAAACTCCGCGTGCAGCGCCTTGATCGCGGCGATCTCCTCGTCGGGGTCGAACACCCCGCCCTTGAGTTTGATCGCGGTGAACCCGTACCGGTCGATCATCCGATGGGCCTGTCGGATCAAACCGACCGGGTCGATCGCCTCACCCCATTCGTCCGGCAGACCGTTGGTGCCGGCGGCGCCGGGGTGGGCCGCCCATTTGTAGAACAGATACGCGCTGAACGGAACCCGGTCCCGCACACGTCCGCCCAGCAGGTCGCTCACCGGGCGGCCGAGGGTCTTGCCCTGGATGTCCAGACAGGCGACCTCGAACGGCGAGAAGACACGATCGGTCGTGCTGGCCGTGGTGATCATCCCGGCGACCCCGTCGCCTCCGGTGACCGTCAGCGTCGAGATCCGGGCGTCGATCGCGTCCCGGAGGCGGTGGAGTGCGAACGCGTCGAGACCGATGATCGCCTCGGCGGCGGCCTCCATCCGGGTGAGATGCGCGGTGTCGGCATAGGTCTCGCCGAGTCCGCGCACACCATCGGCCGTCTCGATCACGATGATCGCCCGGAGTGCGTAGGGCTGGTGAACACCCACCGTGTTGAGCAACGGCGGGTCGACGAAGGCGACCGGGGTGACGGTGACCTTCGCGATCGTGGTGTCGGCCCGTGGAGTCTCGATGGCGGACAAGCCGACCGGCGCCGTGTCCATTGTGTTCGTCGACATGACTTCTCAGACCGCGGCCTGGACGGCGAGAGTGGTTGCCAGCACCGCCCGGCCGGCTGCGGTGATCCGCTCGAGCTCGGCCTGGTGCTCAGGCGTCGGCTGAACCAACGGCGCGCGTACCGGGCCGGCTTCGATCCCTTCCATCGTCACACCGTGCTTCACGAGCGCGACGGCGTACCCCGGCACGGTGTTACGCAGACGGACCAAGGGATGGAAGAACTCTCGCAACAACGCCTCGGTCAACTCGACGTCGCCGTTCTCCAGCGAGTTGTAGAAGGCGAGAGCCAGTTCCGGGGCGAAGGCGAAGGTCGCCGACGAGTACAGGGTCACCCCGATGGCACGGTAGGCCTGTTGCGTGATCTCCGCGGTGGGCAGGCCGTTGAAGAACAAGAACTCCTTGGAGTCCCCCAGCGCCTCTTTCACCGCGATCACGATGCGCGACACGTTGTCGAGGTCCCCGGTGCCGTCCTTGAAACCGATGACGGTCGGCAGCTGGGCGACCTCGATCGCCGACTCCTCGTCGAACACGGCGTTGCCACGGTTGTAGACGATCAGCGGCAGGTCGGTGGCCGCCGCGACAGATCGCGTGTACTCGGCGAGACCGGCCGGTGGCATCGTCACCAGGTACGGGGGAAGCAGCAGAATACCCTCGGCGCCATTGGCTTTCGCACTCACCGCGAACTCCCGGGCCTGGACGATCGAGCCGCCGGCACCGGCGAACACCGGGACGCGACCCGCGACGGTCTCGACCGCGCACCGGACGATCCGGCCGAATTCTTCGAGTCCGAGCGCGTGGAACTCGCCGGTGCCGCAGGCGACGAAGACGCCACCGGGGCCGGCCGCCACCCCGCGGTCGATGTGTTCGGCGAGGCGCCGGTAGTCCACCTCACCGCTGCTGTCGAAGGGTGTGACGGGAAAGAACAAGACGCCGTTGAGCATTGGGACTCCTTGGATGGGGTGTGGTTCAGTCGCGGATGAGTTCGCCGTCGACGCGGCGCCAGATGTTGTCGGGGTTGCCGTCGGCGATCGGCCGCGGCAGCAGTGCCGGCGGAACGTCTTGATAGGCCACGGGTCGCAGGAATCGCTCGATGGCGAGCGACCCGACGCTGGTGGTACGGCTGTCGGAGGTGGACGGATACGGTCCGCCGTGGACCATCGCGTGTCCGACCTCGACACCGGTCGGCCACCCGTTGAAGAGAATTCGGCCGGCCTTGAGTTCCAGGGCCTCGAGCAGGATGCGGGCATCGTCCCGGTCGGAGTCCACGGCATGGACGGTCGCGGTGAGCTGACCTTCGAGCTCTGCGGCCACCTCTCGTACCTGCTGCGCATCTCGGCATCGCACCACGAGGCTCGACGACCCGAAGATCTCCTGTTGCAACGTCGCCGACGCGAGGAAGGTCTCGGCATCGGTGCCGAAGAGCGCGGCCCGACACGTATTGGGCGCATTCGACTCCTCCGACCGAGCGATGACGTCCGCGGCGGAGACGAACTCGTCCACACCCGACGCGTAGCTCGCAGCGATTCCCGGAGTCAGCATCGGCGTCGGGGTGGACGCGGAGATCGCTTCGGCGGCCGCAGCGACGAAGGTGTCGAGGTCGGGGCCGTCGACGGCGATGACGAGGCCGGGATTGGTGCAGAACTGTCCCGATCCCATCGTCAGTGAGCCGACGAACGCGCGGCCGAGGCCCGCCGCGTCGGCACGCAACGCACCATCGAGCGGGAAGACGGGGTTGATCGAACTCATCTCCGCATACACCGGGATGGGTTCGGGCCGAGATGCCGCGGCTGCGACGAGAGCCGTTCCACCCGAACGTGATCCGGTGAATCCCACCGCCTTGATGTGCGGGTCGGTGACAAGTGCGATGCCGAGCTCGGGTCCGGCGCCGTACAGCAGCGAGAACGTACCCGCAGGCATCCCGGTGACGGCGACCGCGTCGGTGATCAGACGGCCGACGAGTTCCGATGTGCCGGGGTGGGCGTCGTGCGCCTTGACCACGACCGGACACCCGGCCGCGAGCGCCGATGCGGTGTCGCCGCCGGCGACCGAGAACGCGAGCGGGAAGTTGCTGGCGCCGAAGACGGCCACGGGCCCGAGCGGGATCTTGCGCTGCCGGATGTCGGCGCGCGGCTGTGGCGTACGGTCCGGGCGTGCGGGGTCGATCCGGGCGCCGTGCCAGCTGCCCTCCCGCAGCACCGAGGCGAACAGGCGGAGCTGGCCCGAGGTACGACCGACCTCGCCGGTGATGCGCGCCGCCGGGAGCCCGGTCTCGGCGACCGCGCGCTCGACGAGGACCTCGGTCGCGGCGTCGAGGTTGTCGGCGATCGTGGAGAGGAAGTGCGCCCGGTCCTCCGACGAGGTCGCCCGGTAGGGCGCGAAGGCGTCTGCCGCGGCCGCGGTCGCACGGACGACATCGGCCTCGGTGCCGTGTGCGTATGCGGGCAGCAGTCGCCCACCGGTGGTGGGGTCGATGCCGTGGACGGCATTCCCGGAGCCGGTCACCCGCTCACCCGCGATGATCAGCTGGCCGGTGAGGTCCTGCGTCGTCAGCGGTGCGGGTCGGTGCGCAATGGTCATCGTGGTCCCATTCCTTGTGAGTCTGCGTCTGCCGGAGTGGCGGTCGCCGTCGGCGACGGCCTCGCGCCGAGTTCGGCCATGTCCCGACCGTAGAGTCGGTCATCCATTCATGTCCAAGTCAATTAGTGACGCCATCAATGCGGATGATGAATCATTCCAGGTGATTCGCTCGCGCTGGGAGCGGCCGACCGATGTCCGATGCGTCATCCGGACGGGCCACGCCGAGCCTCCGGTCGGACGGAAGACAACCTGTGATGGGACAATCACTGCGCCGAACCCGACATAACGCACATTCGCCGAGCCACACCTGATGTGCCGTCCGTCGGATCGCGCACACCATCCACTCGACGAAAGCGGAATCCAGAACCGATGAAGCGCATTCGCCTGATCGCCGTCATGGCCCTGGCCATCTCGGCACTCACCATCTCCTTCGGCACCGCCAACGGCGCACCCGCGCCCGCGCTGCCGTCCCACCACTCGAGCGCGTCCGCCGACGGGACCTCCATCGTCTCCCAGCTGCGCAACGCGACGTTCGTCGCGGGCGAGCAGGAGCTCCAGGTCGTCGACTCCCGCGGACGGACCATCGAACGGATCGGACTCGTGCTGCCTTTCGACGGCGCCGCGGTTCCGATGCGCGCGCAGGTCTCCGCCGATCGCACCCAGGCGACGTTCACGCCGATCCTCTCCCCTGAGGCGCGCGCCGCGATCGCGGCCGGCGTCCGCCCGGCGTCGGCGAAGAAGGACCGCGCCTACCAGAAGATGATCTGGCACATCACCAACGGCTGGAACCGCGGCGGAAACGTCACGACCGCGATCGGCGCGCTCGCCGGACTCGTCATCGGCTGCATCATCATCGTCGGCTGCGTCTGGGGCGCCGGCGTCGGCGCTGCCATCGGCGCGGTCATCGGCATCAACAACGGCGATCTCCGCGCCGGCCAGTCGATCCTGGACTGGATCAACACGCCCTGAGACCGAGCAGAGACACCGCTGCCCGAGTATCCCACCGGACCGCGGCCTGACACCGAATCCCCAACTCCGCTGAGCGGGGTTGGGGATTCTTCATTTTCGACGATGCGCGGTCCGCGAGTGGCTGGACTCCGTCGTGATGGAGGGCGGTCGCGCACCGGTCGCCTGCCCTGGACAGCGGACACGCGTCCCACCCGCCCGCACTACTTGACCACACCTTCTGGCCGAGTCATGCGTTCACAAGTCGACACTGCACGTCGTCCGCGGACAGCGGACCCGGCCGGGGCGTCGCAGATCAGCGGGTTACCTCGCGACGCGGCAGGGCGACCGAGATCAACACATACGCGCGTGAATGTGGCTGCGAATCAATGGAGACCAGCGCCCGTCTCTACGCGCCGGCCTCCGGTCCTACAGCCACCGACCGCTGCTCCACTCCCCGCGAGCATGCTGTGGAACCAGTGAGCTCGCCGAGCGTGCGCCCGTGCGGCGCGGGCAGTATCCTCTGCCGTTCAGGTCCTTCATGTGCGATGCCGCCAGCTCAAACGGAGCAACGGACGTGCGACTGCAACCCAAGGCGAGAGCGCGAAGGCCCGGCGGGACACACTCCCCAACTCGAACCGACTCATCCTGAAATGCGCCCCCATTCGGGCCGGTTTGCGAGACGGGTGTGACGGTAGTTCACCACTGTCAACGGTTTACGCACAGTCGACGAAATCGACTGCACAGTCGAAGATTTCGCGATCCCGAGCTTGTGGAAACTCCTCGAAATCGAACGAATGTTCCTGTACCTTGGAGTCATGCCAGAGCTCACCACCCTCCTCGATCAACTCATCGAGACCGCACCGCCCACCGACGACCCCACGGGCACAGCGACATTCGACGCGTTGAACGTGCTCCGGTTGATCCGCAACGCCGTCGACCACCAGATCATTACCCACACAGCACAACTCGACGAACGCGGAGTCGCACACAAGGCAGGTGGCACCACCCGGCAGCTCTTGATCGAGATGGGACACGCACCCGCCATCGCCTCACGCATCATGCGAAGCGTCGACGGCCTACCCACGCTGCCCGCCCTGGCACGTCACGCCGCCGACGGACGCCTGTCATCCGAAGTCGTCGATGCCATCGTCCGCGGGATGTCGCACATCGACAAACGCTGTCCCGAAGGACTTTCCGACAACGACAAGAGTGCCTACGAGATCGAACTCATCGGTCAAGCACTCTCGGGCGCGACGCCGGCACAAGTGGTTGAACACGCCCGCACCATCGCCAACACCCTTGCCGACGCCACCGACACCGGTATCCCCGCCGCCGACGACTCGTCGTTGAACACCGTCAACGTCCACACCATCGACGACGGCCGCATCGACATCCGCGCCGACCTGACCCAGACGGTCGGCGAGAAGTTCCTCGCGATGATTGACGAACGATCCTGCCCACGACCTGAACCCGACGGCGCAGACGACCGACGCACCGCCGAGCAACGCCGCGCCGACGCCTTCGAGTTGATCCTCGACCAAGCCGCATTGGGTGCGAGCATCGACAGCATCGGCAGTCCCCGCACGCAGCTGTTGGTGACCATCCCCGCCGCCGGCGCCGACCCGGCAACCCTGCCGTGGACTGGATCCGTCAGCCAGGCCACCGCGAAACGACTGTCGTGCGACGGGTCGTTGACCGAGATCGTTCTCGACAGTGAGGGAGTTCCATTGCAGATGGGGCACGCCCGGCGGTTGTTCCCGGCGCACCTACGTAAAGCCGTGATCGTCAGAGATGGCTGCTGCATCAAATGTGGTGCACCGCCATCGCATACGCAAGTCCACCACATCGAGCACTGGGCTGATGGCGGACCCACCGACCTCGACAACGGGTGTCTACTCTGCCAACGCTGCCACACACAAGTCCACCACCACGGCTGGGACATCGTCCTCGGCTACGACCGACACCCCTGGCTCATCCCGCCCGCCGACATTGACCCACAACGACGTCCGCTACCCGCCTACAACCGGCGCACCATGCGACTCGACAACGCCGCCTGACCACACCCAACCAGCAGACAATTTCGCGTAGCACCTTCCGCACCCGGCTGACGTCCGGGACCGCGACCGTCCTTTGACAACTCCATAGTGAGAGGCGCTCGGGCCTCATTCCCGCTCGGCACCGCTGAGCGGGAACGAGGGTCCCGGGGATCTGAGTACAAACCGAACGAGCGCGAACACCCACAATCGCGAGCGAGGTCGACCCCCTGTACAACGACCGGCCGTGGATGAGCGAGGCCCTCGGCGGACTCTGCCTTCGCAATCACGCTTTACAAATCACCGACTATGTCTAGACAACGGACATTGTCTTGGTTAATGTCCAGTGCTGTACGTCACAGCCCCGTCCCTACAGGAGCGCCCATGAGTACCGCATCGACCCCATCCACCGCGGACGACTCCCACCTCGAGTGGAAGGACCGCAAGCGCCATCTGTGGCTGCTCGGCCTGATACCACCGACGTCGATCTTCCTGGCGATGGTGCTCGTCGCCGGCTTCAATGCCGTCGGCCACGGCTTCGAGGTCCTCTCGCCCGTCTGGTGGTGGATCGGGCCGATGCTGGTCTATGTCCTGCTGCCCATCCTCGATGTCTTCTTCGGGCCCGACGGATCGAATCCGCCCGACGAGCTGATGGAGCAGCTGGAGAACGACAAGTACTACCGCTACTGCACCTACGTCTACATCCCGTTCCAGATCGCGAGCCTCGTGATGGCCTGCTATCTGTGGACGGCCGACGACCTCAGCTGGCTCGGTACCGACGGCGGGCTCGGTCTCGCCTCGAAGATCGGGCTGGCCCTGTCAGTCGGCGCGATGGGCGGGATCGGGATCAACACCGCTCACGAACTGGGTCACAAGAAGGACGACCTCGAACGCTGCCTGTCGAAGATCACTCTCGCCCAGACCTTTTACGGGCACTTCTTCATCGAACACAACCGCGGGCACCACGTGCGAGTCGCAACCCCCGAGGACCCGGCCAGCTCACGTTTCGGAGAATCGTTCTGGCGCTTCCTTCCCCGCAGCGTCTGGGGAAGCCTGAAGTCCTCCGTCGGACTCGAGCGCAAGCGACTCGAGCGTGCGGGCAAGCCCTTCTGGCACCCGAGCAACGACGTCCTCAACGCGTGGGCGATGTCGATCGTGCTCTGGGGTGCGCTCATGGCGACCTTCGGCTGGCAGATCCTGCCGTTCCTCGTGATCCAGGCCGTCTACGGGTTCTCGCTGCTGGAGACCGTCAACTATCTCGAGCACTACGGTCTGCTCCGCCGGAAGACGACGACCGGACGCTACGAACGATGCACACCCGAGCACAGCTGGAACTCCGACCACATCTGCACGAACATCTTCCTGTACCACCTCCAGCGGCACAGCGATCACCACGCGAATCCCACCCGGCGGTACCAGACCCTCCGCAGCTTCGATGACTCCCCGAATCTGCCGAGCGGATACGCGAGCATGATCACGCTCGCCTACTTCCCGCCGATCTGGCGGCGGGTGATGGACAAGCGGGTGCTCGACCATTACGACGGAGACGTCGAACGCATCAACATCGCACCGCATCGCCGGGAGCGCGTCCTCGCCGAGCACGGGGTGTCGCCGCGATGAGCACATTCCGCTGCCCGGTGTGCGATTACGTCTACGACGAGACCGCAGGCGCACCCCGTGAGGGATTCCCGCCCGGCACCGCATGGTCCGACGTCCCGGACGACTGGGCGTGTCCTGACTGCGGTGTGCGAGAGAAGGTCGACTTTCTCGCGGCCGAGGGCGAAGCGAGTGGGCCGAATGGATCCGGCGAAGGAGTGTCAGTCCGATGAACTTCAAGCTCTTCCGTTGTGAGGTCTGCGGTTTCGAATACGACGAGGAGCTCGGCTGGCCGGAGGACGGCATCGAGCCGGGCACACGGTGGGCCGACATCCCCGACGACTGGAGCTGCCCGGACTGCGGTGCGGCAAAGGCCGATTTCGAGATGATCGAGGTGGCCCGCCCGTGAGCGTCGCCCGTGCCGGCGGCCCCGGGAGCGAATCGGTGGTGATCGTCGGTACCGGCGTCGCCGGCATCACCGCCGCGGAGACACTGCGTACCAACGGTTTCGACGGGACGATCACCGTGTTCGGAGAGGAGCCACACCTCCCCTACCGTCGGACTGCCCTGAGCAAGAACCTCGTCGCCGGTGACCTGTCGGACACCAAGATCACGCTTCGTCCGCCCGGGTACTGGTCGGAGCGGGGCATCGACATCGTGACCTCGACCCGAGTCGTCGACATCGACCCCTCGTCGCGGCGGGTCCGCCTCGCCGACTTCAGCGAGGTCGCCTACGACGCGCTGGTCCTGGCCACCGGCGGACGGGCCCGGCGGTTGCCCGGCCGGTCGTCGCCTTGCTCCTCGTTACGCACCCGGCGCGATGCGGAGGGACTTCGGGAGGCGATCGCGGACGGATCAGTGATCATCATCGGCGGCGGACTGATCGGTCTGGAGATCGCCGCGGCGGTCGCGACACCCGGTGAGGGATCGCGCGTCACCGTGGTCGAGCGCGGTTCATCGCTCCTGTCCCGTGTCGTCCCGCCGACGGTGGCCGAGGCGGTGGCAACGCTGCATCGCGAACGTGGTGTGCGGATTCTCACCGGCGCGGTGCCCGTCGCCACCGGCCCACACTCGGTGACGCTGTCTGACGGGCGCACGTTGACGGGGACGGTGATCAGTGCGATCGGGATGGAACCCGAGCTCGGTTTGGCCCGCAGCGCTGGACTTCCCGTCGATCCGGCCGGCATCGTCGTCGACGATTCGCTGCGAACGGGTGTGCCCGGCGTCTATGCCGCGGGTGACGTCGCCGCGCGTCCGCATCCGTTGACCGGGGCGCCGATGCGTGCGGAGCAGTGGCTCACCGCGACCGAGCACGGCAGACTGGTCGCCATGACGATCGCCGCCGACCTCGGGCTGGACGCCGACACCGCCGCACCCGTGCCGCGTGTGCCACTGGCCTGGACGATGCAGTATTCCACCAACATCCAGCTCGTCGGGTGGCCGAACGCGGGAGATCGTGTCGACGTCGAGCCCGACGATTCGAATTCGATCGTCCGCTCGTTCTCCGCCGGTCGACTCGTCGGCGCGGTCTGCATCGGAAGGGGTGGTTCCGGGCGGTCCCTGCGCGCCGAGATCGAGTCCTCCCTCCAGCCGGCCGGCGTCGGCGGATGACCACCCGCAACTACGCACAGGACAGCAAGGCCCTGCTGCGCAACTCGCTGCTCGATGGACTGCACGACCTGCTGCTGGAACGGGACTGGGCGGAGGTGCGCATGTCCGATGTCGCGGCCACCACCGGGGTCAGCCGCCAGACCGTCTACAACGAGTTCGGGTCCCGCTACGGACTCGCGCAGGGTTACGCGGTCCGGTTGGCAGGCCGATTCGCGGGCCATGTGGCGGATTCGCTTGCCGGTTCCGTCGGCGACGTCACCGAAGCCCTGCACAAGGGTTTCGGTGAGTTCTTCGCCGGGGTCGCCACCGATCCGCTGATCGCCTCGCTGCTGTCCGGCGAGGCCAAACCCGACCTCATGAAGCTGATCACCACCGACGCCGCGCCGATCATCACCACGGCGGCCGACCGGTTGGCCGACGCCTTCCGCGAGTCCACCTGGCTGTCGATGCACGACTCCGACGTGGTGCGGATCTCGCGTGCGATCACCCGGATGGCGCTCAGCTACATCGCGATGCCTCCCGAAGGCGATCGGGATGTGGCGTCCGACCTCGCCGCGATCATCGCCCCGGCCGTCGAAGTCGCCCGCGCACGCGTGTGACGATCAGCGGCGCAACAGGTTCCGAGTGCCGCGCCGGATGACCGCGCGATAGAGCCGGTCGATCGTGCCGACTCTCGCGTCCTCGGGGTCGACGAGTTCGTTCTCCGCGATGAGGGACTGCTCGCCGTCGATCGTCTCGCGATCGAACGCCTCGAGTGTCCGCCCCGGCCCGGTCAGCCGATCGACTGCGCGCACGAGTGAATCTTCCTGTGCCACAGCATCGTCGAACACCTGGCCGTCGACGCCCAGATGTTCGGACAACAAGCGCGTACGCATGGACAGAATGGTCTCCCGCAGGTTCCCGTCCGCCGGATCACGCGGATCGGCCTCGATGGCGACGTCGCACTCACTGTCGAATCCCAGCGACCGGTTGTTGAGGTTCGACGATCCGATGCGCAGGAGGACGTCGTCGACGATCAGCACCTTGGCGTGCACGTAGATCGGGTCACCGTCGGCGGTCACCGGGTAGTACGCGCGGAACCGGTCGTATTTGTCGGCGCGCCACAGGAGTTGCAGGAGCTTGTGCCGCGCGCCGTCCATGGCGAGTCGTTCCACCGGGCTGTCCGCGTTCCGGGGCAGCACCAGGACGATCTCGGGCCCCTCGGGCTCGGCCAGACGTTCCGCCAGCGCATCCGCGACCTCCCGGGCCGCCAGGTACTGGCTCTCGATGTAGATGGTGCGGCGTGCCGCGGCGAAAGCAGCGCGGTACAAGAGCCGGATCTCCTCGACCTGGGGCCGGTTGTCGTACTGCGGGATCGTCCGCGCCACCGCGACGTCGCAGTCGGTGAACGTGACGTCGAGATCCGTCGGCCAGATGTCGGGGCCGTCGGTGTCGACGAGGGGCTTGAGGCATTCGCCCGTGGCGGCTTCCCAGCGGTCGAGCGCGACGGAGGCGACCACGCGTGCGGCGTCACCGTCGAGGGCGACGGTGACATCGTGCCACGGACCGTGCGGTCGGCCGTCGGGGTCTCGACGGAACTCGTTGTGTGACAGGTGTTCCGACGTGTCCCAGCGGTTGACGGTCATGTCGATGCCGCCGCAGAAGGCGAACTGGTCGTCGATCACCGCGATCTTCTGGTGATGGGCGGCGGAGACGGGGTGCGCGGCGTCGATCCGGTAGTGCAGCCGGCGACCGGTGAGCAGGTCCTGGACGAAGGGCGGCGCGACTCCGCGCAGGATTCCGGTGAACGCGCCGGTACTCCAGCGCAGGACATGGATCTCCAGTTCCGGGCGGTTGTCGATGAGCCACCGCAGGAAGTCACCGAGCACGTCCGGGACCTCGTCGTCGGCGGTACGGGGGTCGAGCCTGATGCGGGTGTCCACGTCCCAGCCGATGAGGACGATGCGCCGCCGCGCCTGCATGAGGGCCGACTTCGCATGCAGGAAATAGTCCGCGGCGTCGACGATGCACGCGACGCGATCCGCGGTCGCGATCTCCCGGCACGTGTCCCCCGCACGCAGGATCGGCTCGTGAGCTGACTCGTCCACCGCGTTCTCTCCTTGGATCGCCTTGCGCCCCCCGACCGGCGTCCCATTGTGCCAAGACCGCGTGCGGCCCCTGCGGGCGAGGCCGGGTCGGGTCCGGGCGGCGCGAACGATGCCTACACTCGTCGAGGTGAGCGCCGACCCGACTGCTGACCGACCCGCGGGTGCCGCTGCGCGCACACGCCCGGTACGTCGGCGGGGTCGGCGGACCGCGATCGCCGCGGCGCTGGTCGCAGTCGTCGTCGCCGGCGCTGGCCTGGTCGCGTGGCACGCCGTGCCCGAACGCTGGTTGCCCTGGGACACCGCCGAATTTCCGCAGGTCGACGCATCGGAACTCACACCGGGTCAGCTGCGGATCGTCGAAGCGGTGCGGCGCGAACACGCCGCCCAGCGACCGGGAACGTTCTTCTCCGAGGGCGCCGACGAGCCGTGGTGTGCGAACTTCGTGAGCTGGATCATGCGGGCGGCGGGCAGTCCGCTGGCCAACCCACACTCGGGTCACTGGCGCATCCCCGGCGTGTACACGCTGCAGGAGTACTACGAGGCCGCCGGCCGCTTCGAAGCCGTCGGCGACCGCGCCCCCCGGGTGGGTGATGTCGTGCTCTACGACCGGTCGTCGGGCTTCGGCCAACACACCAACATCGTCGTGGCAGTCGACGGTGAGACCGCCGTCACCGTGGGCGGCAACGAGATGGGCCGCATCCGCATCCACTCGCTGGACTGGCGATCCGACGGCGGTGTCGTCGGATTCGGTCGCGGTGTTCCCGGGTGACGGCGATGGACTTCACCGGGTTCCCGGAAGCCGCACTCGACTTCTACGACGATCTGGAGATCGACAACTCCAAGGTGTTCTGGGAAGACCACAAGGACGTCTACCGTTCCGCGGTCGCCGAGCCCATGAGGGCACTGACCGACGCGCTGGCCGACGAGTTCGGCCCGGCCAAGATCTTCCGGCCACATCGCGATGTCCGATTCTCGAAGGACAAAGCGCCGTACAAGACCCATCAGGGCGCGTTCGTCGCGGTGGCTCCGGCCACCGGTTACTACGTCCAGATCGGAGCGCCGGGTGTCCGCGTGGGCGCCGGCTTCTACGAGGCCACTCCGGCCCGGCTCGCCGAGTTGCGCAAGTCCATCGACCACGACCGGAGCGGGCCCGAGCTCGAACGCCTCCTGCGGCGGCTCACCACCGACGGCTGGGAGATCGCCGGGGACCGGCTCAAGACCGCGCCCCGCGGATACGACGTCGACCACCCGCGCATCGAACTGCTCCGCCACCGATCGCTGTCGGTGGGCCGGGACTACGGATTCGACGAGATCATCCATTCGGCGGCACTCGTCGATCGCATACGCCGGGACTGGCGCGCGACGGTGCCCCTGGTCGAATGGATCGCGGTGCGGACCGGCAGCTGACCCCCGAGATCGCACCGGTCCGCCCGGACCAATTCACGACGAGTTCTCCGATTCGGCGCGCGCTCAGGGACGGCGCGGGGTGATACTGGCGCCGACCGCGTCCGAGATCACACCCGAGCATCCCGACGACGCGTCGGCGGGAAACGCGGACCCACCCGGATCGCGTGGTCGTCGAGAGTTCCTGTCCCGCATCTTCTTTCCCGATGCCTGCCGGCGCAACCCCCCACGTGTGGTGCAGATCCGGGACACTTCGCACCGGAGGACCCATGACCAACGAGATCTCCCGTCCCGAGACGGGGCGGAAGTCCGGAGCTGCCGAAGGTGCCGCAACCCTCGTCATCGGGCAACGCGTCCACGCTGGTATGGAAAGCCGCTACCGCGAGTGGTACGGGAAGATCGAGACCGCGGCCACCCGCTTCCCCGGATACGTCGGGTCGAAGCTTCGGGCCCCCGATCCCAGCCACCCGGACTGGACGGCCATCTACGGGTTCGACTCGGTCAGTCACCTGCAGGACTGGCTCAACAGCGCCGTCCGGCTCGACCTCGTCGACGAGGGCAAACCCCTCTTCGACGGTCCGGCCACCGCCCGCGTGCTGGCGCCGGGTACCGCAGAGCCGGAGACCCTGGTCACCGTCGTGGTCTCGCACCGGGTCGCCGACGCCAAGGTCGACGACTTCCTGGCATGGCAACGGCAGGTCGACGCCGCCGAGAACCGCTTTCCGGGGTTCCGCGGTACCGAGCTGTTCCGGCCGATCGCCGGCGTCCAAGAGGAGTGGACGATCTCCTACCGCTTCGACACCGCCGAGCACCTCGACGCCTGGCTGACGTCCGGCGAGCGAGCCCGACTCCTGGCCGAGGCCGACGACTTCGGTGAGTTCACGCTGCGCCGGATCGACCACTCCTTCGGCAACTGGTTCTCCCACGGCGACGACGACGCGCCACCGCCGTCGAATGTCAAGACTTCCGTGGCGGTCTGGGTCGGCCTCTACCCCACGGTGGTGTTCCTCACCCTGATGACCGCACCGCTGGGGATGCCGCTCTGGCTGGGCATGCTGGTCGGAAACCTGTTGTCCAGCTTCGCGATGAGTTATCTCACGATGCCCTACTACGTGAATCGGGTGCTGGGGTGGTGGCTGCATCCACGACCGGGAGCGCCCCAACCTCGGACGAACATCCGGGGCGCGTTGTTCATCCTCGCGCTGAACGCGGCCTGGGTCGCGATCTTCTACCTGATCACGGTCCAGGTCTGGACACTGCCGTGAGTCTCGCCGTGACAGCACCGACCGCACGCACACCAACCGAGGAGCATCGATGACCGAGATCGTCCACTACGGACACATCTTCCATCTGGCCGGCAGTCCCGCCATCACCGAGGCGGTCGACGCGTTGGTGTCGATACCCGACGGAGCGCTGGTCGTCGGCGACGACGGCACGATCAAGTTCGCCGGTGAAAAGGCCGACCTCCCGGACGAATTCGCGTCGGCCGAGTCGCACGACCATCCGAGCGGATACCTCATACCGGGTTTCGTCGACACCCACATCCACTTCCCGCAGACCTACGCCGGCGACTCCTATGGCGGCGGACAGCTGCTCGAGTGGCTCAACCTCTGCATCTTCCCGTCCGAATCGAAATTCGCCGACCCCGAGTTCGCCCAGGCCGCGGCGGTCGAGTTCACCAGACGACGGGTCGCCGCGGGTACGACGGCGATGATGGTGTTCGGTTCCGCCTTCCCCCACGCCCAGGATTCCCTGTTCTCCGAGACCCGCAAGGCAGGCCTGCGGATCGTCGCCGGCCGCGGTATCCAGACCGTCGGTGGTGACACCGCCAAGCCGCTGTTGACCTCGGAGGAAGAGGCCATCCGCCTCACCCGGGCCGAGATCGACAAGTGGCACGCGGCCGACACCGGCGACTACCGGACCGCGCTGCTCCACGTCGCGATCGTGCCGCGGTTCTCGCTGTCGGTGACCACCGAGACGCTGAAGAATCTCGGCGATCTGTACGACGAGTACCGCGACCAGGGCGTCTACGTCCACAGCCACCTCAACGAGAACAACCGCCCCGGCACCGGCGAGGTCGACACCACCAAGGAGGTCTACCAGGTCGACTCCTACCTCGACACCTACGACGGCAAGTTCCTGCCCGGATCCGAGGTCGGCGGCAAGAGTCTGCTCGGTCCGCGCACCATCCTCGCGCACTGCGTCCACTGCCAGGATGCGGAACTGGCGCGGATGGCCGAGACCGGCACCTCGATCTCGCACTGTCCGGTGTCCCAGTTGTTCCTCGGGTCGGGGACGATGCCGTGGAAGCGCACCGTGGCGGCGGGCGTGAACATCTCCGCCGGAACCGATTTCGGCGGCGGCGATGAATGGCTGATCCCGCGCGTCCTCGGTGACGCCTTCAAACAGCACATCACCGAACCCGGAGATGCGGGGGTCTCGATGCACCCGGCCGAGATGCTGTTCATCGGGACCGTCGGCGGGGCCCGCGCCCTCGACATGGAGAACCGCTTCGGAAACTTCGATCAGGGAAAGGAAGCCGACTTCCTCGTCATCGAACCCGTGGAGGCCCTGAAGTCCACACTGGACAACGCCGTACGCTCCGACGATCCCGATCTCGCCCGCGACCAGACCCTGTTCGGCCTGCTGATGGGCCTTCGCGAGGCGTCCATCGCCGAGGTCTGGGTCCAGGGGCGTCGGGTCACCGTCTGACCGGCGGACACGACGATCGTCACCAACCACGACGCCGCCGGCGACGCAGCCGGCACCGCGATCATCGCGGTGTCGGTGTTCCACGCCGGCCCAGCCGATGACTTCGCACAGTGGGCCGCGACGCTGGCCGCCTCGGCCACCGACTCCGGAGGCTGCCTGGGAACCGCGATCTCGGCGGTGACCGACGGGCACTTCGATCCGGCGGTCGCGACCACGTTCGTCGACGAGGACGCCCTGGACCGGTGGCTCGACGGTCCGCACCACCGCGCGGCGCTGGACGCCGGACGCGCGCACGGCTGGTTACCGGCGACGCCCGTACTCGAGCTCGTCGACGGCCGGGCGCCGCCGCCGGGTGTCGGCGCCTTCCGGCATGACATCGTCGCGGGCGCGGTCGGCGACTTCGTCGCGGCGCAACACGTGTTGACCGACGCGGCAAGCGGCTTCGGCGGCTACGAGGGCACGGCGCTGTTCATCGACGAACAGCGAGAGACGTCGCTGTCGGTGTTGCGGTTCCGCACGGACCGTCAGCTGGCGGCCTGGGTGTCGTCGAGCCGACGCGGCGAAGCGCTCGCCGGGCTGCGTTCGAGTCTGACCCACGACTTCGAGACGATGGCGAGCACGACGGCATTCGGCACCACCGTGCGCACCGACCGCGGCCGAATCCTGCAGACGCCGAACTGGAAGTCGGCGATGATGGTGCTGTTGGTGCTGTACCCCACGGTGATGACACTCTCGAGATTTCTCGGCCCCACCCTGGACCGCTTCGGCGCCCAGCCGTGGCTGGCGTTGTGGCTGAGTCAGGTCGTCAGCGTCTCTCTCATGCAATGGTGGCTGATGCCGTGGGCGTCACGCCCGTTCCGGCGATGGCTCGATCCGGTCGACGGGAACAACCGGCGGAGCAACATCGCGGGGGCGGGAGCGGTCCTGCTCATCTATCTGCTGTGTCTGACGGTGTTCGCCAACGTGACGTGGCTGCAGTTCTGGGACTACGCCGACTCCTGAGTCGTACTCACCCGACGACCCCGTCCACGTAGACCCAGCGGCCCTCCGATCGCGTGAAACGACTGCGCTCGTGCAGGGATCCCCGTTCCGCGCCGCGTCGGTGATACGCGGTGAACGTGACCTCACCCTCGGTGTCGAACGGTGACCCACCGACGCTCGACTCGACGTCCAGGCGATACCAGTGCATCGACTCGTCCAGGTCGAGCGCGGCGGGACGGGTGTCGGGGTGCCAGCTGGCGAGTAGGTGATTCCGATCTCCGAGCGCGAAAGCGGTGAAACGCGAGCGCATCAACGCCTCGGCGGTCGGTGCGGCACGCTCACCGGCGAGAACGGGTCCGCAGCAGTCGTCGAGCACGAGACCGGACAGACACGGGCACCTCGCGGGGACGTCTCGGTTTGCCGGTTTGCTGGTCACCTCTCGATCTTAGGGGTAGACAGGAGGAGCGGTCGTCCGCGCCGCGGACCCACCGCGCCCCCTGCCCGTAGGTTCTCATGATTGGAGCGACTCCCTTGTCGGACAACGTGTATCGAGTCATCGAAGTGGTCGGGTCCTCGGCCTCTGGCACCGACGACGCCATCCGTAACGCGATCGCCCGTGCCTCTGCGACGGTCAGTCACCTCGACTGGTTCGAGGTGACCGAGACCCGCGGCCACATCGAAGACGGTCAGATCGCGCACTTCCAGGTCACGCTGAAGGTCGGTTTCAAGATCGAGGGCTCCGGCGACGCGACACCGTGATCGTCAGGGCGCGTTCCTCACGACGCGGGTCTCGCGTCGGCGAGGAACGCGCCGATCTCGGCGGCGACGGTCTGCGGGTCGTCGAGCATGGGCAGGACCGCCGCGCCCGGCATCGGCACGTAACGCCCGCGCGGTAGGAGTTCGGCGAGCCGCGGCCCGTGGGCGGGTGGCATCACTCGGTTGTCGGGCGACCACAGCACGAGAGCTTCGCCCTCGAAGCCGGACAGCGCCTCGGTGCGGCGGATGAGTTCGGCGGCATCGAAATCCGTGGTCGCATACTTCGTGACATCCCGGCGTATCCGGGGATCGGTGAGCACCGGATCCGTCCAGCGCCGCATCTGGGCCGGGTCGACCGGGCCGTTCACCATCCAGCCCCAGAGCATGGGCAGCCGCCGCAACCATCCGATGCGCAACTGGCGTGCGGCAAGGGTGATCCCGCCGGGCAGGCGCACCGCGAGCGTCGCCATCTTCCCCGGCAGACCCGGTGGGAAGTTGTCGAACGCCTCGCACGGGAGAACGATCATCCGCCCGATTCGCCGGTCGAGGCCGAGTGCGGTCAGGAAAAGTGCGCCACCCCAGTCCGAATGCACGAGAGTCACCTCGTCGAGGTCGAGCGCGTCGAGTACATCGGCGACGAGCCGAACCATGCCGTCCAGCGTCAGGTCGGCACCGGCGGCGAGGGGAATCCGATGCGACCCCAGCGGCAGGACCGGCCGGATGTACCGAAACCCGCTGGGCAACAACGGGACCACCGCATCCCACACTTCGTGGTCCATCAACAGGCCGTGGAGCAACACGACCGGCGCGCCGACGCCGTCGTCCGCGTACTCGATGACTCCGGCCGGCGTGTCGACCCGCCGCATCGTCGTCGACCGATCCACTCTCGCCTGGTCGTGGTGTTCCATGTCGATCTCCTTGGATCGGATACCCGAGCACGTGGTCTGGAGCTTCTAGAACGATCACTCTAGAACAGATGCTCTAGAATGGCGAGGGTGAAGACGGACGAACGCATCGTGGTCGCGATGACCGAGCTACTCCGCAGGCAGGGTTATGCCGCGACCGGGATCAAACAGGTCGTCGACGCGGCCGGCGCCCCGATCGGGTCCATCTATCACCACTTCAGAGGCGGCAAGCGGGACGTCGCGGCCGCCGCGCTGCGTCAGTCCGGTGCGGCGTATGGCGAGCTCGTCGGGATGCTGCTCGCCCCATATGACGACATCGCCGACGGCATCGAGGCGGCCTTCGTCGCCGCAGCCGACACCATCGCCGAGAGCGGATGGCTCAACATGTGTCCCGTCGCGACCGTCGCCGGTGAGGTCGCCGACACGGAGCCGGCACTCCGGGCGGTGGCCGCAGAGGTGATGGACGCCTGGGTGGACCAGGGCACCGCGCTGTACCGAACACACGGGTTGCCCGAGCCGGAGGCGCGAACGCTGATCCTCGCCGTCATCGCCTCCCTCGAGGGCGCTTTCATCTTCGCTCGGACGCAGCGGTCGACGGCTCCGATCCTCGCTGCCGGACGCGCGATGGGCGGCTACGCGCGGGCGCTGACGGCCGACCCGGAGAACAGCGGAGCTCCCGCCTGACCCGCCGCGTCATCCGGCCCGTGCGACGCCCGGGACGGTCCCGCATTCGGCATGCGGCTTCGCGGAACCGAACCTAGACTTCGGGGGACCATGACGCGCGACCACTCCCCTTCCGCCCGGGGCATCCGATGAGATACACCCAGACGATCGCCGGCACGACCCATGAGTTCGACGGCCTCGTCGAGCTCATGGCCAAGGCGACCCCACGCCGGTCCGGCGACGAGCTCGCCGGCTGCGCTGCGGACTCCGATGCCGAACGGGCAGCTGCCGCATGGCAACTCGCCGACGTACCGCTCAGCAGATTCCTCGACGAGGCGCTGGTGCCCTACGAATCCGACGAGGTGACCCGGCTCATCGTCGACACCCACGACCGGACCGCGTTCGCCGAGATCGCCCATCTGACCGTCGGCGGTTTCCGGGACTGGCTGCTGGAGATCGCGACCCGGTCCGACGCCGGTGAACGTCTCGCCCGCGTCGGCCCCGGCCTCACGCCGGAGATGGTGGCGGCCGCGTCGAAGATCATGCGGAACCAGGACCTGATCCTGGTCGCCGCGGCGGCGAGGGTCACCTCGGCGTTTCGCACCACCATCGGCCTGCCCGGCCGGATCGCGACGCGGCTGCAGCCCAACCACCCCACCGACGACCCGCGGGGCATCGCCGCGGCCACCCTCGACGGCCTGCTCATGGGGTGTGGCGACGCGGTCATCGGGATCAACCCGGCGTCGGACTCACCGCGCGCGACGGCCGAACTCCTGCACATGCTCGACGACATCCGGCAGCGCTTCGAGATCCCGATGCAGTCCTGCGTTCTGTCACATGTCACGACCACCGTCGACCTCATCGAACAGGGGGTGCCCGTCGACCTCGTGTTCCAGTCGATCGCGGGCACCGAGGGTGCCAACAAGGGATTCGGCGTGACGCTGGACATCCTGCGCGACGCCGACGAGGCGGGACGGTCACTGCGCCGCGGGACCGTCGGCGACAACGTGATGTATCTGGAAACCGGTCAGGGATCGGCACTCTCGGCCGGCGCGCACCTCGGGACCGGTGGCAAACCGGTCGACCAGCAGACCCTGGAGACCCGCGCGTACGCGGTGGCACGAGTGCTGAACCCGTTGCTGATCAACACCGTCGTCGGGTTCATCGGTCCCGAGTACCTCTACGACGGCAAGCAGATCATCCGCGCCGGCCTCGAAGATCACTTCTGCGGCAAGCTACTCGGGCTGCCGATGGGTGTCGACGTCTGCTACACCAATCACGCCGAGGCCGACCAGGACGACATGGACACCCTGCTCACGCTGCTCGGCGTCGCCGGTGCCGCATTCGTCATCGCCGTTCCCGGAGCAGACGACGTCATGCTCGGCTATCAGAGTCTGTCGTTCCATGACGCGCTCTACGTCCGTGCCGCACTCGGACTGCGGCCGGCCCCCGAGTTCGAATCCTGGCTCGCGCGACTCGGCATGACCGACGGCGCCGGACGCATCCTGCCGGTGGATCCGGGCGAGTCCCCCCTCCTGCCGCTGACGGCCGGACGATGACGCCGGCCCGGCCCGCACCCGCGGACGATCAGGCTCCGCAGCCCGACCCCTGGACCGAACTCCGCCGGAGCACGCAGGCGCGGATCGGCCTCGGACGTGCCGGCAATTCGCTCCCGTCGCGGCGGGTCCTCGAATTTCAGGCCGCTCATGCCGCCGCCCGCGACGCGGTACACGAGCCGCTCGACGTCGAGGGGTTCGCGCGCTCGATCGGCGAACTCGACCTCGATCCCCCGGTCACGGTCACCAGTCGCGCGGCGACACGCAGCGAATACCTGCGCCGGCCCGACCTGGGTCGGCTGCCCGAGGATCTGTCGCAGGTCCCACGGGTCGACGCCGAAATCGGCATCGTGCTGGCCGACGGACTGTCACCCCGGGCGCTCGCCGATCACGGCCACGGTCTCCTCGCGGCCCTCCTCCGCCGGCTCGACGGCCGGTACTCCATCGCCCCGCCGGTCATCGCGACCGAGGCTCGCGTCGCACTCGGCGACCACATCGGCGAGGCCCTCGGCGTCACCACCCTCATCGTGATCATCGGTGAGCGACCTGGCCTCTCGGTCGCCGACAGCCTGGGGATCTACCTCACGCACCTGCCCCGACCGGGACGTGCCGACTCCGATCGGAACTGCATCTCCAACATCCACCCGCCCGACGGATTGCACTACGACGTCGCCGCGGCCACGACCGCCGCACTCATCGACGGCGCCCGACGACTCGGACGGTCCGGCATCGCTCTGAAGGACATGTCGCACAACGGAACACCCGACGCCATCGACGACGCAGAAGTGCTCCCGCACGAGTCGTGAGAGTGGCTGCGGTACCAGCTGCTCGCTAATCCGAAAGAACCACAGACCCGATGGCCGGCCCTGCTCCCTGAGGAGCGCCCGGAGCTTGCGGAGGGCGCGTCACGAAGGGTCTGGCAACCGAGGCTGCGAAACCCTTCGTGACGCTCGCAAGCTCGCTCCTCAGGGAGCGGGGGGCTTTCGTGGTCCACGACGGCCGCCAGGCCGCAGATACTGAGGTGCGAGCGAAGCGAGCCACCTTTCGCTCCCTTCAGTGTCAGGGTTGTGGGGCCACGTGAGTGGTGATTGGGTTTCGTCCACCAGGTGTTTGGCTCTCTTGCTCCCTGCCACCCCTGCGGGGTTGGTGTTGCCTCATCGTGCCGACATCTGGTGTGACGGACCGGCCGGCGTGACTTGATAGGAGCGTGGCAGCGCCCCTCCACTGAAGTATGTCCACCGACCGGCCCGACTGTCCGCCCACCCTGTGACAGGAAGGCAAGCTCCATGATCGTCATCGGTGCTGATGTTCACAAGCGCTCCCACACTTTTGTCGCCGTCGATGACGTCGGCCGCAAACTCGGATCCACGGTCGTAGCCACAACGACCGCCGGTCATCTCACGGCACTGCGCTGGGCCCACGATAGGTTCGGTCATGAACTGCTCTGGGCCATCGAGGACTGCCGCAATATGTCCGCACGCCTCGAACGCGATCTACTCGGCGCCCACCAGAAGGTCGTGCGGGTCACCCCGCGGTTGATGGCCGAACACCGTCGCACCGGTCGTGAACGCGGTAAGTCCGATCCCATCGACGCGTTGGCTGTGGCGCGGGCCGCCGCCCGTGAACCTGATCTGCCGGTGGCCTCCCACGATGAGGTGTCCTATGAGGCCAAGGCGTTGGTGGACTATCGGGAAACCCTTGTGCGGGACCGCACGTCGAAGATCAACCGGGTGTTGTGGCGGGTGCATCAACTCGACCCCGAATACCACATTCCTCGGGGCGGGTTGACGCTGAACAAACACCAGAACAACCTTGCGGCGTGGCTGGTCGACCGCCCCGGGATCGATGCCCGACTGGCCCGCAACGAGGTCGCCGCGATCATCGCGTTGACCGCCGAGATCAAACAGGTCACCCGCGAGATCACCACCCTGGCGCGCGACGCCGTGCCGACGCTGCTGGCGATGCCCGGTTGCGCGGAACTGACCGCGGCGAAACTACTCGGCGAATCCGCCGGCATCACTCGCTTCGGTACCGAGGCGCATTTCGCCCGGAACGCCGGTGTCGCACCCGTGCCGGTGTGGTCAGCCAACCCCGGCCGCCACCGCCTGACCCGCTCAGGGAACAGACAGCTCAACGCCGCCCTGCACCGCATCGCTTTGACTCAAGCCCGCATGCCCGAGTCCCTCGGCCACACCTACTACCAACGCAAACGCGACGAAGGCAAAACCAAACGCGAAGCCATGCGCTGCCTCAAACGACGTCTGGCCCGCGTCGTCTACAACAACCTCACCCTCGACCACTACAACCGCACAACCCCACAACAAGACGCCGCTTGACATAGGAGCTATGAGGTGCGAGCGAAGCGAGCCACGAAGGGTTCCCGAGCGGCTGCTCACCAGGACCCTTCGTGGCTCGTCGCCAACGCTCCTCGCCACCTCAGGGAGCAGGGGCGCGCCTCAGGTACCGAGGATCTTGGCCTTCTGGGCGGCGAACTCGGCCTCGGTGAGAATGCCCTGCTGATAAAGCGCCCCGAGTTCCTTCAGCGCCGAGATCGTGTCCGTGGGGCTCGGGGCGGGCGCCTGCTGGGGTGGCTGCTGCGGCGGCTGGGAGTACTGCGGTTGGGAGTACTGCTGCTGTGACCGAGGGTCCTGGGCGCCTTGCTGCGCCCACTTGCTCGCCTGGCGTCGGGACACGCGATTGCTCACCGCCGTCGCGGTACCGGAGATGACGGCGGTACGGGCGACGCCGCGGAGAAGTCCTGGCATGTTCTGTCCTTTCGAGGTGTCAGATCGGTTGTCGACGGCGAGCTACGCGGTCGGTGCGGCCGGTGTCGCCTCGTCGACCAGATCGAGCTGTGCGAGCAGGGCATCCACCGGTATCCGGCCCGACGCGACGAGTCGTCCGCCGCCGTTGCGGACAGCGGTGGCGAACGGAGCGGCCCACGCGTTCTCCCAGACGAGGACGGCCGCGCTGGAGCCCGGATCGATGACGGTGGCCGCCTCCGCGAGGTCCGAGTCGTCGAGCAGCGAGGTCGCTGCCCCGTCGAAGATCGCGAACTCCGCTCCGAGCGAGTTGATCTCGAGCCGGGCGACGGTGCCGTCGGCGTCCTTGGTGATGAAGACGATGTCGATCAGCCGCACGACGCCTCGGTCGATGAGATCGATCAGATGCGGAAGCGCCTCGCCGGTCGGCTGCATGCCCGTCCACTCGACCACGATGTAGTCGATGGGTCCGAGTTCGCGATCTGCCGTCTGGTCGACACCTGCTTGGTCGTCCATTCCTTCTCCTCGTCTGTCTGGTTCCGGCGGTGAGACCGTCGTCGATCGACCCCGGTCACGACCGCAGGTCCACCACCGACCGTCCCGGTTGCGCCTCGTACAGCTCACCGATCTCGTTCGCATACTTTGTCGCAATCGGCTTGCGGCGCAACTTCATCGTCGGGGTGAGCTCGTCGCCGCCGGGATCCCAGGCGGTCGGCACGATGGTAAATCGCTTGACCTGTTCCACGCGGGACAGTGACCGATTCCCGGCACGAATTGCCACCGCCACCTCCTCGACCACGTCGGGGTGGCTGGACAATTCGGCCAGGTCGCCGCCGGACAGATCGAGTTTCTTGGCGCGCGCGTCCGCGGCATCCGGGTCGAGCACCACGAGCGCCGACACGAAGGGCCGGGCGTCGCCGATCGCGGCCACCTGACCGATCAGCGACGAGGCCGCCTTCATCGCGTTCTCGATATTGGTGGGCGACATGTTCTTACCGGACTCATTGATCATGAGTTCCTTCTTCCGGTCGACGATGGTGACGTTTCCGTCGTCGTCGATCGTCGCGATGTCGCCGGTCGACAACCACCCGTCGGCATCGATGGTCTCGGCGGTCTTGTCGGGTTGTTTGCGATAGCCACGCATCACCACCGGTCCACGGACGAGGAGCTCACCGTCGTCGGCGAGCCTCACCTCCACGCCACGCACCGGGGTGCCGACGGTGCCGATCCGCAGATTGTCGTTGGTCGTCATCGTCGAGACGCCGGTGGTCTCCGACATCCCCCACACCTCGAGGACCGGAATGCCCAGGCCCAGGAAGAATCTCAGGACCTCGGGCGGGATCGCGGCCGCGCCGGAACCGGCGAAGGAGACCTGGTCCAGCCCCAACGCGGTACGGACCTTGTGCAGCACCAGACGGTCGGCGAGACCGTAGGCGAGGCCACCCGATCCCTTGCCGTCGATCCGGGCCTGGGCTGCCGACGCCCCGGCGCGGAACGCCCAGCCCGCGAGTGCCTTCTTCACCGGACTGGACTCCTCGGCCAGCTTCGCCTCGATGCCGGCGCGGATCTTCTGCCACACCCGCGGCACCCCGAAGAAGAAGGTGGGATGCACGTCGGGAAGCGCTGCGGCGATCTCGCGCGGATCGGGCACGGTCGTGATCTGGATGCCGCGCATCATGTTCGCCGCATGCGAGGACACGCGGTCGGCGATGTGCGCCGCGGGCAGGTATGAGATGGCCCGGTCGTCGAACCCCGCCTGGACGATCTCGGCGAGCGCGGCCATCTCCGCGACGATGTTGCGATGGGTGATCTCGACGCCCTTGGGTGGGCCGGTGGTGCCCGAGGTGTAGATCAGCGTCGCCAGATCGTCGGGTTTGACCGCCTGCCACGACGCGGTGAAGTCGAAGCCCTCCGGCGCCGGCGTCTGTTCGACGTCGGCGAGTGAGATCGCGCCCGTCGCCACTCCGTCGACGACGACCGTGGTGGACACGGCCGTCGCCGCGGCCGTGAGCACCGGCAGGAACACCTGCTCGGTGACGACGACCGCGTTCTCCGCGTTTCCGAAGAGGTATTCGACCTGTTCGGGCGAACTCGTGTTGTAGATCGAGAACGGGACGGCCCCGAGATGGAGTGCGGCGGCGTCCACCAGGTGGAACTCGGGACGGTTCGTCAGCATGATCCCGATGGTGTCGCCGCGTGTGACGCCCAACGCCGCGAGTCCACCGGCGATGGCCTCGACCCGGCGGGCGTACTCCGCCCAGGTGATCTCCTGCAGCCCGCCGACGGTGCGGAGCGCGACGGCGTCCGGTCGCACGGTGACCGTCTGCTGGAACGCGGCGGGTAGCGTCGCGACGGCGACGCCGGTCTGATGGGGAAACGTGATGGTCTCTGCAGCGGTCATGAGAGTCCTCGACTTGCCGAAGTGATGTGTTGCACGTCACATTAGCGAGTGGAGGCAGGGGTCATGCACGGATCCGGCGATTGGTAACCGCTTGGCAAAAAACCCAGATCAGGACCGTTTGTCCAGCGAAGGACCGTTGGTCAGCGACTCGAGATTCCAGGCCCCGCCGCCGGTGAGTTCGAGCAGGTCCGTGTGATGCTGATCGGTGGTGCTCCGATGGCTGACCGATACCACGATCGTCTCCGGCAACTCCGACCGGATCAGCGAGTAGAGCGAGTACTCGAGACCCTCGTCGACCGCCGAGGTGGCCTCGTCCATGAACACCGCCTGTGGTCGTGTCAGCAGGATTCTGGCGAAGGCGACGCGCTGCTGCTCGCCCGGCGAGAGCACCTTGGCCCAGTCCTCCTCGTCGTGGAGCCGGCCGACGAGATGCGGGAGGAACACCTTCTCGAGCGCGACCTTGATGGCCTCGTCACCGACGTCGTCGGGCAGGGCCGGATAGGCGACCGCGGTCCGCAGGTCCCCCAGCGGGATGTAGGGCATCTGGGACAGGAACAGCGTGTGTTCACCTGGCGGCCTGGCGAACTCGCCGTCGATGAACGGCCACAGCCCGGCGAGCCCGCGGAGCAGCGTCGTCTTCCCCGAGCCCGACCGTCCCTTGACGACGAGCGCCGCGCCGGGCGCGAGGGACAGGTTCAGCGCGGTGATCAGGTCGTCGCCGCTGGGGGTCTTGACGTCGACATCGGACAGCGCGACGGCGCGTTCACGATCCACGGTCGTCACCTCCGGCATGACCCGCGAGCGCGCGTCGGCGTCGGCCAGACCGTCGAGACGGATGATCGACGCGCGCAGGGCCGTGAAGTCGTCGTACGAGTTCCGGAAGAACGACAGCGCATCGTGCATCTCACCGAATGCGGATGCTGTCTGGGTCATGTCACCGAGCTTGATCTGACCATCGAAGAACCGCGGCGCCTGCACGAGGTACGGGAACACCGCGGCCAGCTGCGACGCGCTGAAGTTCCAGCCGACGAACGCCAGCTGGACGTGGATGATCTGCCAGAAGTTCTTGACCACCGCGCGGAACCTGGTCATGAGGTTGGTGTGTTCGACGCGCTCGCCGTTGTAGAACGCGACGTTCTCGGCGCCGTCGCGGATACGGACGAGTGCATAACGGAAGTTCGCGGTGAGTCGCTCGCGCCAGAAGTTCAATCGGATCAGCGGGCGTCCGATCGCGAATGCGACCACGCTGGCGACGAGGACGTAGACCAGCACCAGCCACATCATCATTCGCGGGATCTCGACACCGAACAGGGTGACGGGACCGGACAGGTCCCACAGCACGATCGCGAACGACACGATCGAGGCAGACGCGGGTAGCACCCCGTTCGTCGACACACCGCCTCCGCCCCAGAACAGCGACGAGCCGACGGAAGCCAGATTGGTGATGTCGGCTTCGATACGTTGATCGGGGTTGTCGACGCCCGGGTGGATGTCAGTGGCCCGCCGCGCGGGTTCAGACTTGCCGCGCCCGAACCGTCTGCGCCGCAACAGTCCTGTGCTGAGGTCCACGAAACGGTTTCGGTAGAACGCGCGGCCGGCCATCCAGTCTGCGGTGGCACCCTCGGTCAGCCAGTAGCGCAGGCGGATGTCGAAAGCCGCACCCACGTAGATCTCGACCATCGTACGGACGACGTGGACCACGGCGAGGATGCCGAAGATCGCCATCGAATGCCAGAATGCGTCCTCACCGATCCGGAGCATCTCTGCCCCCTGCGGCCCACCCGCGGCGATACCCTCGGCCGCGGTCTGCAGAGACGTGTACAGATCGTTGCTCCAATAGCTGAAGAGGACGCTGAGGCGCACTCCCAACAGCGACAAGAGAGTGAGGGCGACGACCAACCCCCACGCCTTGACCCTGGTCTCCCGGTCGGTGAAGAACCCGCCGATCACCCGCCACAGCGGGGTGCCCCATTGGCTGAACCTCGCCAGGAGGTAGCCGATCACGAGAATGACCGCGGCCGAGATGGCGAACGCGATGGCCAACCATTTCAGACTGGCCCACACCTCGTTGCCCCAGTCGATGCTGTACTCCACGCACACTCCTCGCTACGGACGTCCCGACGGAGACCGGGTCGACATCCCCGGTCGATGTCATCGAGGTCCCGGCCGCCGCAACGGGTTCGGTGACTCCGATGATGATCCGGCGCAGTTTAACCCGCCGTTCACCCGGTGTCCGGGCAACCACGGCGACGTTGCACCGGCCATCTCCGCCGAGTGCGTGGATTGTCGGGTTTCGCCGGCGAGTCGGGCGTCAGCCCAGTGGCCGGAGCACTGCGCCCTGCTGCAGGGCCGCGGTCGAGATCGACTCCGAGAACCGGCCGTCGGGGTCGCCGACGGTGACCAGATAGCCGGCGTCGGTGTACTCCACACCGCTCACCTCGAAGGTGAGCCGGCAACCATCGTCGCCGCGGAGGAACCTCGACAGCGTGGTGGTCGCCACCTCGCCGCCGGCGGCGTCGTAGATGACGACCCGGGCGCCACGGGCAAGGGTGCCCCCACCCGGCACCGCTGCGACCTCTGTCGCACAGTCGGCGACCACTCCGCCCTTGGCGGTGAACTCCGGCGTCGTCAGGAGACCCGCGATGACGGCGGCGATTACGACCACCGCGAACCCGACCATCGCGATCGAGGTCGCGACGATGACCGGGACCCTGGTGCGCCGCTGCCACGTCCGCCGGGGAAGCGGCGGGCCGGGGTCGAGCCACATCTCGTGGGCGGGGCCGTACCCCGGTGTCACCGACTCACCCCGTTCGCGATCCATCAGCTCCCCCGCAGACCGGCGCGGTCATTTCTTGGGCGGGAAGTACTTGATGAGCGCTTCCTGCACGACCGATGTCGCGAGAGTGCCGTCGCGCATCCAGAATCGGCCCGAGCCCATTCCGCGTGACCCGGTCGCGACCGGCGACCGCGTCGCGTAGAGCAGCCAGTCGTCGAACCGGAACTCGCGGTGGAACCACATCGAATGATTCACGGTCGCCGCGAACAGCCGGTCCATGCCCCACGAGAGGCCGTGGGTGGTGATGATCGAATCCAGCACCGTGGTGTCGGAGGCGTAACACATTGCCGCGACGTGCATCACGGGGTCGTCGGGCATCGTGCCGTCGGCCTTCATCCACACCCGGTTGTCGGTCAGCTTCTCCCCCGCGTCCTTGGCCTTCCAGCTCGGGTCGTTGGCGAAGCGGATGTCGATGGGATGCAACGCATTCACGAACGTCGCGATGCGGTCTTCGTAACCCTTGAAATGCTCTCCGAGAGTAGGCAACTCCTCCGGATAGGGCACGTTCGGGATCTCCACCGCATGTTCGAGCCCGGAGGTGTTGTCCTGGAACGCGACCAGCATCGTGAAGATCTCTTCGCCGCCCTGCTTGGCGGTCACCTGCCGGTTGGCGAACGACCTGCCGTCGCGGAAGCGATCGACGTGGTACTCCATCGGCGCGGTGACGTCCCCGCCACGGATGAAATGTGCATGCAGGGCGTGGATGGGCGGATTGCCCCGGGTCAGGCTCCGCGCCGCCGCGACAACGCCTTGTCCGAGCAGCTGACCGCCGAACGTCCGGGCGGTGACCTGCTCGGGGTGGTGCCCGATGAACAGGTCGTCACCCTGACGTTCGACGTCGAGCAACGCGAGCAGTTTCCCGAGATCTCCGGCCTGTTCCACGGTCATGCCTCACACCCTAGAACCCGACCGACGCGGCATCGTGCACCGCCCCGAACTCCGAGCGGACGAGGTCAGTGGTCCTGCTCGCCGATCCGGTGTACGTGGATGAGGTTGGTCGAACCCACCGTGCCGGGCGGAGCACCGGCGACGATCACCACCACATCACCCTCGCTGAGCCGCCCGATGCGGAGCAGCTGATGGTCGACCTGGTCGATCATGTGGTCCGTCGTGTCGACGTGGTCGACGATGAACGTCTCGGTACCCCAGCTCAGCGCGAGCTGACTGCGCACCGCCTGCGTCGGGGTGAAGGCCAGCAACGGCAACCGCGAGTGCAGACGAGCCAGCCGGCGCACGGTGTCGCCGGACTGGGTGAAGGCCACCAGCGCCTTCACCTCAAGACGCTCACCGATGTCACGCGCCGCATACGAGATGACACCCCGCTTGGTGCGTGGCACATGCGACAACGGCGGCACATCACGAGGACCGCCCTCGACCGCGCGGCAGATCCGGTCCATCGTCCGAACCGTCTCCAACGGGTACTTACCCACCGAGGTCTCCCCCGAGAGCATCACCGCATCCGCACCGTCGAGGACCGCGTTGGCCACGTCGGAGGCCTCCGCCCGCGTCGGACGCGAGTTCTCGATCATCGAGTCGAGCATCTGCGTCGCCACGATCACGGGCTTGGCGTTCTCCCGAGCCATCTGAATCGCCCGCTTCTGCACCAACGGCACCTGCTCCAGCGGCAACTCCACCCCCAGATCACCACGAGCCACCATGATCGCGTCGAACGCCAGAACGATCGCCTCGAGATTCTCGATCGCCTCCGGCTTCTCCAGCTTCGCGATCACCGGCACCCGACGACCCACCCGGTCCATCACCTCATGGACCAACTCGATGTCCGAGGGACTACGCACGAACGACAGCGCCACCATGTCGACCCCGAGCTCCAACGCGAACTCCAGATCAGCGATGTCCTTTTCCGACATCGCCGGCACCGACACGCTCATCCCCGGAAGCGACAGGCCCTTGTTGTTGCTGACCGGCCCGCCCTCGGTCACCGTGCACACGACATCGTTGCCCTCGACCGCAGACACGGCCAGACCGACCTTGCCGTCATCGACCAGCAGACGATCTCCCGGGCTCGCGTCCTCGGCGAGTTGCTTGTACGTGGTGGAGACCCGGTCGTGCTCGCCCACGACATCCTCGACGGTGATACGTACCTGTTCACCGGTCTCCCACACCGTCGACCCATCACAGCCATCGAAACGGCCCAGACGGATCTTCGGACCCTGCAGATCGGCCAGAACACCGACCGCCTTCTCCGTGGTGTCCGAAGCCTTACGAACGCGCGCATAAACGGCCGCATGATCCTCATGCGTACCGTGGCTGAAATTCATCCGAGCCACGTCCATACCGCTCTCGACAAGCTCTTTCAAACGCTCATCACTCGCGGTGGCCGGGCCCAGCGTGCAAACAATCTTGGTTCGGCGTGTCACAAGAACACCTTAGTCCTCATCAGCCGTGCATCTCTATGTCGGCAGCGACTTGTCATCGGGACGCCACCGGCTGTTACCGCTGGTGGCGGCCCGCTACCGCCGAGTATGAAATTAACTTAACTTGTTGCGGCCGCGCGTGTTCGGCGACGATCGCCCCCTGTCATCGCACGGACAACGGCAGGGACGCGGGACGGACCGGCGAGGGAAGATCCGATTCGCCGACGAGGAACTCGTCCACCGCACGCGCGGTCGACCGGCCTTCCGCGATCGCCCACACCACCAGCGACGCGCCGCGGTGGGCGTCGCCGCAGACGAACACGCCCGGGGCGTCGGTCTGCCAGTCGCTTCCGCACGAGATCACACCGCGCGGATTGGGTTCGATCTCGAGATCGGACAGCAGCCGGCCGCCGCGCACACCGGCAAAACCGATCGCGAAAAGCGCCAACTCACAAGGGATCTCGAACTCGTCACCGACCGGCGTGATCTCGCGGCGACCCTGGGCGTCCCGTCTCACCTCCACCTCGGCGAGCACCATCGTCGTGACGTTGCCGTCGTCGTCACCCTCGAATCGTTGCACCGCGACCTGGTGCAGCCGTTCGCCGCCCTCGGCGTGCGCGCTCGAGGTCCGCATGATCAGCGGCCAGGTCGGCCACGGGGACCGTTCGTCGTCGCGTTCGCCGGGTAGTTCCGGGTTGTAGTCGAGCTGCACGACCGAGGCCGCACCCTGACGGTGTGCCGTTCCCAGGCAGTCGGCTCCCGTGTCGCCGCCGCCGATGATCACGACGTGCTTGCCTGCCGCGGTGATGGGTGACGGGCCGTCCCCCTCGCACTCCTTGTTGGCGGGTACGAGATGCTCCATGGCAAGGTGGATGCCGTTCAGTTCCCGGCCCGGCACCGGGTTGTCCCGCGCCTCCATCGCACCGATGGCCAGGACCACCGCGTCGTGGGTCGAACGCAGATCTTCGACCGACAGGTCGGTCCCCACGTCGCAGTTGGTCACGAACGTCGTTCCCTCCGCACGCATCTGGGCGATGCGCCGGTCGATGTCGGACTTCTGCAACTTGTACTCGGGGATGCCGTAGCGCAGCAGCCCGCCGAGGCGGTCGTCGCGCTCGTAGACGGTCACATCGTGACCGGCACGGGTGAGTTGTTGCGCCACGGCGAGACCCGCCGGACCGGAGCCGACGACGCCGACCGATTTACCGGTCGTGGACTCGGGCGGCTCGGGCCCGATGACACCTTCGGCCCACGATTCGTACGCGATCGTCTTCTCGATGCGCTTGATGGTCACACTGCCGCCGGTCGCCTGTTCGGAGATCGACAACACGCAGGCGGCCTCGCACGGCGCCGGGCAAACCATCCCGGTGAACTCCGGGAAGTTGTTGGTCGCGTGGAGCCTGCTGCTCGCCGCATCCCACCGGCCGCGCCGGACCAGGTCGTTCCACTCGGGGATGAGGTTGCCCAGCGGACACCCCGCGGTTCCGGAGTGGCAGAACGGGATACCGCAATCCATACACCGGCGGGCCTGTGCGCTGACCTCGTCGAGGACCTTGATCGGGTTGTCGGCGTGCTCGTACACGTCGTCCCAGTCGTGGACGCGTTCGGCGACGGGACGGTACTTCGCCTCTTTCTTCGGGACTTCCAGGAATCCGCGCGGGTCAGCCACGTGCCGCCTCCATGATCGCTGAATCGACGTCGCGCCCTTCGGCTTCGGCCATCCGGGCCGCGTCGAGGACACGTCTGTAATCGGTGGGCATCACCTTGGTGAACGCCAGGCAGCGCCGAGGCCAGTCGGCCAGGATCGACGCGCCGATCGCGGAACCGGTCAGTTCCGTGTGTGTGACGATGGTGCGCTTGAGCCAGGCGAGGTCCTCCGGGTCGGGACGCAGCAGTTCGACCATGGCCATGTTCACCTTCGCCTGATCGAGATCGTGGACGAACGCGATCCCACCCGACATGCCGGCGGCGAGGTTGCGCCCGGTCGGTCCGAGAACGACCACCCGGCCACCGGTCATGTACTCGCAGGCGTGGTCGCCCACCCCCTCGACGACGGCCGTGGCGCCCGAGTTTCGCACCGAGAAACGTTCGCCCACACGACCTCTGAGGTACACCTCACCGGAGGTGGCCCCGTAGAGGATGGTGTTGCCCGCGATCACCTGATCCTCGGCGACGAACAACGAGTCGGGATCGGGGGTGACGACGATCTTGCCTCCGCACAACCCCTTTCCGACGTAGTCGTTGGTGTCACCGGTCAACCGGATCGTCACGCCGGGCGGGAGGAACGCACCGAGCGACTGCCCGGCCGAACCCTCGAGTTTGACCGTGATCGTGTCCTCGGCGAGTCCGTCCGCGCCGTACCGGCGCGTCACCTCGGAACCCAGGAGGGTTCCGACCGTCCGGTTCACGTTGCGCACCGGCAGTTCCAGCGTCACCGGGTGCGCGTCCTCGAGCGCACCCTCGGCGAGCTGGATCAGGGTCTGGTCGAGCGCCCGGTCGAGGCCGTGTTCCTGACCCCGCACCCGACGAGTCGGTCCCTTGTCCTCGACCTTGCGGAAGATCGGACTGAGGTCGAGTCCCTTGGACTTCCAATGCGCGACCGCGGTGTCGGTGTGCAGCCGCTGGGATTGCCCGATGGCCTCGTCGAGGGTGCGATAACCCAACCGCGCCAAATGTTCCCGAACGTCTTCGGCGATGAATCGGAAGAAGTTGACCAGGTGGTCGACCTGCCCGGTGAAGCGTGAGCGCAGCTGCGGGTTCTGCGTCGCGACGCCGACGGGGCACGTGTCCAGGTGACAGACGCGCATCATGATGCATCCGGCCACGATCAGCGGAGCCGTGGAGAATCCGTACTCCTCCGCTCCGAGCAGGGCCGCGGTGATCACGTCGCGTCCGGTACGCAGCGCTCCGTCGCACTGCACCGTGATGCGGTCGCGCAGGCCGTTCAGCATCAAGGTCTGCTGGGCGTCGGCGAGGCCGATCTCCCATGGCGTGCCGGCGTGTTTGAGGGAGGTCAGGGGCGATGCCCCGGTCCCGCCGTCGTGCCCGGAGATGAGGACGACGTCGGCGTGCGCCTTCGACACCCCTGTTGCAACCGTGCCCACGCCGACCGCGCTGACGAGCTTCACGTGGATGCGCGCCTGCGAGTTCGCGTTCTTCAGGTCGTGGATCAGCTGCGCGAGATCCTCGATCGAGTAGATGTCGTGATGCGGCGGCGGTGAGATCAACGCGACACCCGGCGTCGAGTGCCGGGTCTTGGCGATCCAGGGATACACCTTGTAGGCCGGGAGCTGACCGCCCTCACCGGGTTTGGCTCCCTGCGCCATCTTGATCTGGATGTCGGTGGCGTTGATCAGATAGTCGCTCGTGACGCCGAACCGCCCGGACGCGACCTGCTTCACCGCGCTGCGGCGCTCGGGATCGTAGAGACGCTCGACGTCCTCGCCGCCCTCCCCCGAGTTCGAGCGACCGCCGATCCTGTTCATCGCCATCGCGATGGTCTCGTGGGCCTCCGCGGAGATCGACCCATAGCTCATCGCGCCGGTGTTGAACCGCTTCATGATCGCCTCGACCGGCTCCACCTCCTCGAGCGGGACCGGTTCGCGCGCGTCGAGATCGAAGTCGAACAGGCCGCGGAGGGTACCGCCCTCGCGCGAGAGCCGGTCGACCTCGTCGGAGTACTTGCGGAAGATCTCGGCCCGGCCGGTCTTGGTGGCGTGCTGCAGCAGGAAGATGGTCTCGGGCGAGAACAGGTGCAGCTCACCCTCCCGGCGGTACTGGTACTCGCCACCGACCTCGAGCCGACGGTAGACCTGCTCGGTGGGGTTCTCCGGGAAGGCGCGGTGGTGGCGGATCCGCACCTCCTCGGCCAGTTCGTCGAGTCCGACGCCCTCGATGCGCGACACCGTGCGGGTGAAGTACTCGCGCACCACCTCCGAGGACAACCCCACGGCCTCGAAAGCCTGTGCGGCGGTGTAGGAGCTGATGGTCGAGATCCCCATCTTGCTCATCACCTTCAGCACGCCCTTGCCCAGCGCCTCCAGATAGTTGCCGATCGCCTTGGCACGCGTGACACCGGTGAGCTCACCCTCGGCGATCAGGTCCTCGATCGTCTCCAGCGCCAGGTACGGATTGACCGCGGCCGCGCCGAAACCGATGAGGGTGGCGATGTGGTGGACCTCGCGGGCGTCGCCGGACTCCACCACCAGCGCGACCCGCGTCCGCTCCTTGGTGCGGACCAGGTGATGGTGCACGGCCGAGGTGGCCAGCAGCGACGGGATGGGCGCGTGATCGGAATCGGTCAGCCGATCGGAGATCACCAGGGTGGTGTGTCCCTCGGCGATCGCCTGACTGGCCCGCAGGCGCAGATCCTCGAGTGCCGCAGCGAGACCCGCACCGCCCTCGGACACCTCGTACAGCGCGCGGAGCACCTTTGCCGACAGACCGGGGTTGTCGCCGTCGTCGTTGATGTGGACGAGCTTGGCCAGCTCGGCGTTGTCCAGCACCGGCCAGTGCACCATGATCTGCCGGCACGACGCCGCGGTCGGGCGGAGCAGGTTCTGCTCCGGGCCCATCACGCGACTCATCGACGTGACGATCTCCTCGCGGATGGCATCCAGCGGCGGGTTGGTGACCTGGGCGAACAGTTCGACGAAGTAGTCGTAGAGCAGACGTGAACGCTGCGACAGGACGGCAACCGGGGTGTCGGTGCCCATCGACCCGAGCGGTTCGTAGCCCGACGCCGCCATCGGGGTCAGGAGTACACGCAGGTCTTCCTCGGTGTAGCCGAAGGAGATCTGGCGGCGGACCACGGTGTCGTGGTTGGGCTGGAAGACGGGCCGGTCGGGCAGCGTCGCGATGTCGAGCAGACCGGCATGCAGCCACTCGCCGTACGCCTCGGCGTTCATCAGCTCACCCTTGAGCTCCTCGTCCGGGATGATCCGGCCCTGAGCGGTGTCTACGAGGAACATGCGGCCGGGTTCCAGGCGACCCTTGCTGATCACGTCGTCCACCGAGACGTCGAGCACACCGGACTCGGAGGCGAGGATGACCCGGCCGTCGCGCGTCTGCCACCACCGGCCGGGGCGCAGGCCGTTGCGGTCGAGGACCGCGCCGACGACCGTGCCATCGGTGAACGTCACGCAGGCCGGCCCGTCCCACGCCTCCATCAGCGAGGCGTTGAACTGCAGGAACGCCCGGCGACGGGGGTCCATGTCGGGGACGTTCTCCCACGCCTCGGGCACCATCATCATCACCGCGTGGTGGACGTCGCGACCGCCGAGGTGCAGGAGTTCGAGGACCTCGTCGAGCGACGCCGAGTCGGAGGCCTCCGGGGTGCAGATCGGGAACGCGCGCTTGAGGTCTCCCGGGATCAGGTCGGTCTCGAGGAGCGCCTCGCGGGCGCGCATCCGGTTCCGGTTGCCCCGCACGGTGTTGATCTCGCCGTTGTGCGCCACGAACCGGAACGGGTGCGCGAGCGGCCACGACGGGAAGGTGTTGGTGGAGAAACGCGAGTGGACGATCGCGATCGCGCTGAGGCAGCGGTCATCTCGCAGGTCCTCGTAGTACAGCGGCAGCTGCATCGTGGTGAGCATGCCCTTGTAGACCATCGTGCGGCTCGACAGCGACGGGAAGTACAGGCCGGTACCCGCCTCCTCGATCTCCGGCGTCACGCGCTCGGCCTGCTTGCGGAACGGGTAGATGTAGCGGTCGAGGGTCACCCCGGCGATTCGTTCGGCGCCGGGAGCCGGGTCGACGGTGACGAACAGCTGCATCATGTACGGCATGCACGCGACGGCGGTCCCGCCGACGTCGGCGTGTTCGTGGTCGACCGGGAGATCGCGCCAGCCGAGGACGGTGATGCCCTCGTCGGCGGCGAGCGCCTCGACCCGCTCCATCGCGGCCCGACGGAGGTCGGGGTCCATGGGCAGGAAGCAGGTACCCGCGGCGTAGCTGTTCGACCCGTCCGCGGCGGGCTCGGGAAGGTCGAAGTCGACGGTGGCGCGCAGCAACTCGTCGGGGAGCTGGATCAGGATTCCCGCGCCGTCGCCGCTGTTGGTCTCTGCTCCGGCCGCACCTCGATGCTCGAGGTTCTCCAGGGCCAGCAGTCCGTCGGCGACGATCGAATGCGAACGGCGACCGTGGATGTCGGTGACCATGGCCACGCCACACGAGTCGACCTCGGCCTCCGGGTCGTACAGACCCTGCTTGGCCGGGAGCGCAGAAAACAGCATCACTACCTCCACTCGAACCGGCGAACGGTTCGCTGCTGAGTGTCCAATGGGACAGCATTGGCCCGTGGAGCATTGCGCGGCGTACGAATGACCGTGCCGAGATCGGTACCGGGCTGAGTCAGAACCGTTGAGCGGTCACGGGCTCTGGAACTGTCGGTACCGGGGCGGAGGGATCGCACACCGTGAGATCCGATCCTATCCGAACACCCCGGCGGCCGTCGTCGGCCGAGACCTGTGACGCCGGTGACCGCGGCGACGAGCACCCTGATCAGCCGGTGACACCGACCGGACGCTCAGGACTTGTCCCCGGTGGAATCGGGATCCGGGTCTGTCGTGTCGTCGGGATCTGTCGTGTCGTCGGTGTCGGTCGTGTCGTCGGTGTCGGACGGGTCGTCGGTGTCGGGAGTCGGCGACTCCGCGGCCTCGTCGGCGACGGAATCATCCGTCGGGTGGGACGCGGTGTCCGCGGATGTCTCCGACTCCGGCTCTGCGGCGAGCTGCTCGGTCGGTGTCACGTCCACAGGATCGTCCGGCTCGGTGGTTTCTGAACCGCCGGTTTCCGGATCGACGGCTTCCGGACCGCTGGCTTCCGTATCGATGGCCTCCGGATCGTCGGCTTCTGGGTCGACGGGTTCTGGGTCGACGGCTCCCGGATCGACGGTTTCTGGATCGACGGTTTCTGGATCGTCGGCTCCCGGATCGACGGCTTCCGCGTCGTCGGCTCCCGGATCGACGCCTTCAGGATCGTCGGGTTCCGCGTCGCCGGCTTCTGGGTCGTCGGCTTCTGGGTCGACGGCTTCTGGGTCGTCGGCTTCTGGGTCGTCGGCTTCTGGGTCGACGGCTTCTGGGTCGATCACGCCGCTGGTGAGAGCTCCCTCGTCACTGGAGTCGTCGTCGGCCTCAGCCTGCGGTACCGGCGCGTCCGCTTCGGCGTCGGTCTCGGTCTGCGCTGCGGCCTCGGTCTGTCCCGGTGTCGCCGCGGTGACAGGCGCGTCTCCGCTCTCATCGGTGTCGTCGCCCTCGGCGACCTCGGGATCCGGCGACGTTCGGTCGGGGTCGTCGGCGTCGAACAGGGACGATGCCGTCGCGCCCGTCGCCACCCCGCCGGCGGCGACCGCCGACGTCGTCTCGGGCTCGAGGTCCTCGTCGTACCAGTCGTCGACGTACCCGGCGACGCCCTGTTCCGCGAGCTCGGCGGCACGGTCGTCGTGGTACATCTCCAGACCCTGCTCGCGGCCCTTGGGCGCGAGGACGAAGTAGATGACGGCGGCGAGGAACACCAGCGCCGCGGTGAAGAGGTTCGGCCGGATGCCCGCGATGTCATTGGCGACGGCTGCCCGGTCGTCGCGGAGCAGCTCCACGAAGAACCGGCCCAGGCAGTAGCCCGCGACGTAGAGCGCGAACAGTCGGCCGTGCCCGATGCGGAAGTACCGGTCGACGACCACCAGCAGGACGACGATGAGCACGTTCCACAGCAGCTCGTAGAGGAAGGTCGGGTGGACCACCGCGACCACGACGCCGTTGGAGACGCCGTCGATCAGCCCGGGATCGGAGTACCCGGCGGCGTTCTCGCGTTCGTAGATCTCCAGGCCCCAGGGGAGTGTGGTCTCGCGGCCGTAGAGCTCCTGGTTGAAGTAGTTGCCGAGACGACCGATGGCCTGCGCCAACAAGATCGGCGGCGCGATGGCGTCACCGAAGGCGGGCAGGCGGATACCGCGGCGACGAGCGCCGATCCACGCACCGACCGCGCCGAGCGCGACCGCACCCCAGATACCGAGACCGCCGTCCCAGATCTTCAGGGCCTCGATCGGCTCCTTCAGGGCATCGGCACCGAAGTACGTCTTCCAGTCGGTGATGACGTGATACAGCCGACCACCGATGAGGCCGAACGGCACGGCCCAGATCGCGACGTCGAGAACCTCGCCGTCTTGTCCACCACGCGCCATCCACCGGCGGTTGCCCCACCAGACGGCGACGATGATGCCGACGATGATGCACAGTGCGTACGCACGGAGCGGAAACGGTCCGATGTCCCACACGCCCTGGGGCGGACTGGGGAGGTAGGCCATCATCGTCGAGGTCGGCGCGATCACGCTGCCACCCTAGCCGACCGGCCGCGGCGCTCCCCGCCTCGACCGGAAGCCGCCGTGACGATAAGAACAGTGCGCTCGGGTCAGACCGATGCCCGGCGCGAGCGGACACCCTCGGCCAGTTCGGAGACCAGCGAGGCCAGCCGATCCTGCCCTGCGTTCGCCGCGGTCACCAGTGCCGATCCCACGATGACTCCGTCGGCGTACGACGCGATCTGCGCAGCCTGCTCACGGTTGCGAACGCCGAGCCCGACGCCGATCGGGATGTCGGAGTACTCGCGAACCCGTGCGCACAGCTCGGGGGCCATGTCCGACACCGCATCTCGCGCACCGGTCACACCCATCGTGGACGCCGCGTAGACAAACCCGCGGGAGGCGTCGACGGTGAGGGCGATCCGCTCGGTCGTCGACGACGGCGCGACCAGATAGATGCGATCGAGACCGTGCCGGTCGGCCGCCTCGTGCCACTGCGCCCCTTCTTCGGGGATCAGGTTGGGGGTGATCAGACCCGCGCCGCCGGCCGCGGCCAGATCGCGGGCGAAGTTCTCGACCCCGTACTTGAGCACCGGATTCCAGTAGCTCATGACCACCGCGTTGCCACCGGCGGAGGTGATGGCCTCGACCGCGGTGAACACATCACGGACGCGGACACCGTTGGTCAGGGCCAGGTCGGCGGCATCCTGGATCGTCGGGCCGTCCATCACCGGGTCCGAGTAGGGCACCCCGACCTCGATGATGTCGCATCCGGCGTCGACCATCGTCCGGAACGACGTGAGCGACTCCTCGACGGTCGGGAAACCGACCGGGAGGTAACCGATCAGCGCACTGCGGCCCTCCTCCCGGCAGCGGGCGAACACGGGGCCGAGTTTGGACGGGATCGACTGGGTGCTCATGCCTGCTCTCCGGGCTTCTGGACGTCGGCCGATGCCGAGAGGGTGGCCTCGTCCTGCGAGGGCGGGGTGTCGAACAATCCGAACCAGCGTGCGGCGGTGTCGACGTCCTTGTCGCCACGACCGGACAGGCTGACCACGATGATCGCGCCCTCACCCAGCTCCTGCCCGAGCTTCAGGGCGCCGGCGACCGCATGCGCCGACTCGACGGCGGGGATGATCCCCTCGCGGCGGCTGAGCAGGGCGAGCGCGTCCATCGCCTCGGTGTCGGTGATCGGCCGGTACTCCGCACGCCCGGTGTCCTTGAGGTACGCATGCTCCGGCCCGACGCCCGGATAGTCCAGACCCGCTGAGATCGAATGCGATTCGATGGTCTGGCCGTCGTCGTCCTGCAACAGGTAGGAGTACGCGCCCTGGAACGCGCCGGGCGTCCCGCCGGTGAAGGTCGCGGCGTGCCGGCCGGTCTCGACGCCGTCGCCGGCGGCCTCGAATCCGACGAGCCGCACACCCTCGTCGTCGATGAACGGGTGGAAGATGCCGATCGCGTTGGAACCGCCACCGACGCAAGCGGTCACCGCGTCGGGCAGTCGCCCGGCCTTGTCCAGGATCTGGACGCGCGCCTCGAGCCCGACGATGCGCTGCAGATCGCGGACCATCACCGGGAACGGGTGCGGTCCGGCGGCGGTGCCGAAGCAGTAATACGTGTTGTGCGCATTGGTGACCCAGTCACGCATGGCCTCGTTGATCGCGTCCTTCAGCGTCGCCGAGCCGTTGTCGACGGCGATCACCTCCGCACCGAGGAGACGCATGCGGGCGACGTTGAGCGCTTGGCGGTCGGTGTCGACCCGGCCCATGTAGATCACGCACTCGAGGCCGAGGAGCGCGCAGGCCGTGGCGGTGGCGACCCCGTGCTGGCCGGCGCCGGTCTCGGCGATGATGCGGTGCTTGCCCATCCGCTGGGCCAGGAGTGCTTGTCCGAGAACGTTGTTGATCTTGTGGGAGCCCGTGTGGTTGAGGTCCTCGCGCTTGAGGAAGATGCGCGCCCCACCGGCGAACTCGGACAACCGCTTCGCTTCGTACATCGGGGACGGGCGGCCGGCGTAGTCGCGCTGCAGACGGTCGAGCTCGGCGAGGAAATCGTCGTCGGCGCGGACCTTCTGGAAGGTCGTGGTGACCTCGTCGATGACGGCCATGAGCGCCTCGGGGACGTGGCGCCCGCCGTAGACGCCGAAATGTCCCTGCTCATCGGGTTCCACGGAGGTGCGTGTGGTCAGCCCGACACTCGCGGTGGGCAGCGGGGTGGCCCCGGTGACATCGGTGTGGGCGGAATCAGGATGCGCGGTCACTTCATCTCACAGACGATCGGGCCGACAGGATCACGCGGACCGAGACCGGCCCGGACGCGTTGTCAGCGAACAGGTTTCGGGCACGACGGGTGAGTACCCGCGGTGACGAGCTCACGGACCGCGGCACGCGGGTCACCACTGGTGACGAGACCTTCGCCGACGAGTACGGCATCGGCACCGGCACCGGCGTAGGCCAGCAGATCGGCGGTACCGCGCACACCCGACTCGGCGATGCGGATGGTCTCGGTCGGCAGACCGGGTGCGATGCGGGAGAAGGTGTCGCGCTCGACCTGGAGGGTCTTGAGGTTGCGCGCGTTGACGCCGACGACCGAGGCGCCGGCCTCGAGGGCACGGTCGGCCTCCTCCTCGGTGTGCACCTCGACGAGCGCGGTCATGCCGAGGCTCTCGGTGCGGTCGAGGAGCGAGGCGAGCACGTTCTGCTCGAGAGCGGCCACGATCAGCAGGATGACGTCCGCCCCGTGGGCGCGGGCCTCGTGGATCTGGTAGGTGCCGACGATGAAGTCCTTGCGCAGCACCGGGATGTTCACGGCGGCGCGAACGGCGTCGAGGTCGGCGAGTGAACCGCGGAACCGTCGTTCCTCGGTGAGCACGCTGATGATGCGCGCACCGCCCTCTTCGTAGGCGCGGGCGAGTTCGGCGGGATCACCGATGCTGGCGAGCTCACCCTTCGACGGGCTCGCGCGCTTGACCTCGGCGATGACGCCGATTCCGGGCTGGCGCAGGGCGGCCAGTGCATCCTTGGGTGCGGGAGCCTTGGCCGAGGCCGCCTTGACCGACGCGAAGTCGACCACGGCCTCGCGAGCCGCGACGTCGGCTTTCACTCCCTCGATGATCGATTCGAGAACGTTGGGCACGCTCACAGCGACTTGCTCCCTTCCGCTCGAGGTGTGTTCTCAGGGTAGACGGGCCGTTGCGGCCGGTTGCGGCCGGGTTGGCCGATCTGTGACCTCGTCGCGCCGACGGGTGCGCGGCCATGTCGCGGCTCGGGCAGTGAGTTCGCACACCCCGGCATCCGCGCGTGGCTCAGCGTCGGTCGGGATCGGTGGGGTCGGTCGGGTCGATGCCGGTGTCGAGCGCGTCCCACATCATGCGCTCGTTCGCGCCCGGCGCCGTCGGGTCCGGCGAGTCGGTGTCGTCCGCGGCCCCCGGCTTGCCGGACCCGCCGGTCGTCGTCTCGGATGCGGGGGTTCCGGTCTCCGTCTGGGCGGCCTTGCGGCGCTCGTAGTCGGCGAAGATCTGGGTCTCGATCTCCTCGCGCCGTGCCGCCGGGGTCGTGTACTTCGACGACCTGGTCGCCCCCTTCGCGACGCGCAGCAGCGCGACCGCCGCGCCCACCGCGCACAGGGTGCCGAGGAGGACGACGAGTGCGGCGAGGGGGTTGGTGTCGACGTAGAGCACGACATAGCGATCGGGAATGCTGCCGGCATCTGCCGCATAGTTCGAGTCGGCGCCGCCGGTGATCAGCGAGATCGCCGGGAAGGCGGCCAGCACCCCGCCGACGGCGACGAGGATCGCGACGACGCGAAGCGCCCAGCCGCGCACCGACAGCGCCGCGGCGATGCCCGCCAGATAGACCAGTGCGAGCGGGGTGAGCCACGGACTCCAGTCCCCGCCGTTGACCTCGAACGCGCGCTGCGGGGACAACCCGTCCTCGGCGGAGACGGTGGCCCAGGTCAACCGGCTCGCACCCCAGAACGCAGCCGCTGCGGCCGCCATCAGCACGGCCGCGAGGACCTGCAGTCGGCGGACGGACTTGCGGCGCAACGCCTCGGCGTCGGGCCCTGCTCCGGCACCTGGCTCGGCAGAGGTCATGAGGTCTCACCCACCCGTCGCATCGTCGAGGCGGCGGCGACCGCGTTGAGCACCGCGGTGGCCTTGTTGCGCGCCTCGTTGTATTCGTACTCGGGCTCGCTGTCGGCCACCACACCGCCGCCGGCCTGGACGAACGCCTTGCCGCGCGCGAGCAGTGCCGTGCGGATGGCGATGGCGGTGTCGGCATTGCCGGCGAAGTCGATGTAGCCGACGATCCCGCCGTAGAGCCCACGACGGGTCATCTCGTGTTCGTCGATGAGTTCCATGGCCCGCACCTTCGGTGCCCCGGTGAGGGTTCCGGCCGGGAAACAGGCCGTCACGGCGTCGAGGGCGTGTTTGTCGTCGCGGAGGGTCCCCGACACGGTCGAGACGAGGTGCATGACGTGGCTGTACCGCTCGATGTGCCGGTAGTCGCTGACCTTGACCGTGCCGGGCACGCAGACGCGTCCGAGGTCGTTGCGTCCGAGGTCCACCAGCATCAGGTGTTCGGCGTTCTCCTTCTCGTCCTCGATGAGGCCCTTGCCGAGCAGCTGGTCTTCCTCCTCGGTCGCGCCGCGCCAGCGCGTCCCCGCGATCGGGTGGGTGGTCGCAACCCCGTCGGCCACGGTGACCAGTGCCTCGGGGCTGCTGCCGACGATGGTGAACGGCTTGCGGGCGATGGCATCGGGCGAGCCCGTGTCGCTGTGTTCCTCGGTGCCGGGCATACGCAGCAGGTACATGTACGGACTCGGGTTCGACGCGCGCAGGACGCGATAGACGTCGAGCGGGTCGGCGTCGGAGTCCATCTCGAAGCGCATCGACGGCACGACCTGGAAGGCCTCACCGGCCTCGATCTCGCCGACCAGGTCGGTGACGATCTCGCTGTACTCCGCGAGGGACCGCTGGGCGGAGAACTCCGGGCGCGGGCGGTCGAAGGTCGACACCGTCGACGGCGCGGGTGCGGCGAGTGCCTCGGTCATCCGATCGAGCCGGGCGAGGGCGTCGGCGTAGGCGTGCTCCACCCGGTCATCGGAGCCGTCCCAGTTGACCGCGTTCGCGATGAGGGTGATCGTGCCCTCGTGGTGATCGACCGCGGCGAGGTCGGTGGCCAGCACCATCATCATGTCGGGGAGGCCGAGGTCGTCGACCGTGGTCTCGGGAAGACGTTCCAGCCGCCGGACCATGTCGTAGGCCATGAACCCGACGAACCCACCGGTCAGCGGCGGCATCCCGGGCAGCGGGTCGGTCTGCAGAAGGCGCAGCGACTCCGCCAGCACCTCGAGCGCGTCGCCGCCCTCGGGAGCGCCGACGGGCACCGAACCCCACCAGTGCGCCTGCCCGTCGACGACGGTCAGGGCCGACGGCGCGCCGGCGCCGATGAACGACCAGCGGGACCACGATCGCCCGTTCTCGGCGGACTCCAGCAAGAAGGTTCCCGGACGGTCACCCGCGAGCTTGCGGTAGGCCGACAGCGGTGTCTCGGAGTCCGCCAGGACCTTGCGCGTCACCGGCACGACGCGGTGATCACGCGCGAGATCGAGGAACTCCGGAAGGGTGGTGGTGGCGGCCGCGCCGCCGGTGGTGGCGGTCATCCGAGCGGCTCGCCGCCGACGCCCCACTGATTGCGCGGCACCTCCGTGATCGTCACCCAGACCGAGTCGGGGTTCTTGCCGGTCGCCTTGGCGTAGGCCTCGGTGACCGCGGCAATCGTCTCGCGTTTCACGCGATCGGACAGTCCCGGCGTCTGCGAGATCTGGATGAGGGGCATGGACGCACCGCCTTTCGAAGGTCTCGAGCTGTGACGAGCACCCGGGAGGTCTCCCCCGGGACTCGCGTCTGGACTTCTATTCTGCTGTGCCCGGCGAGCCCCGCCCGGCGTCGGCCCCGGAACCCGGCGCCGCGTCGATCCCGAAGGTCAGCGACTCGGTGTCGAAGCAACTGTGATTGCCGGTGTGGCAGGCCGCGCCGACCTGGTCGACGACCAGCAGCACGGTGTCCCCGTCGCAGTCGAGCCGGGCGTCGTGCACGTACTGCGTGTGCCCGCTGGTCTCCCCCTTCACCCAGTACTCCTGGCGTGACCGGGAGTAGTAGGTCCCCTTCCGGGTGGACAGCGTGCGCTCGAGAGCGACGTCGTCCATCCAGGCCACCATCAGCACCGTGCCGGTGCTGCGTTCCTGGGCGACCGCGGTGAACAGGCCGTCGGCGTTGCGTTTGAGGCGTGCGGCGAGATCGGGATCGAGTGCCATCAGCGACCTTCCTGATCGGTGCGGGAACGGGCGCGGCGCCTCATCGGACGATGATCCCGGCGTCGCGCATGGCCGCCTTCACCTCGGCGACGGTGAGTTCGCCGAAGTGGAAGACCGAGGCCGCGAGGACAGCGTCGGCGCCCGCCTGCACGGCCGGGGCGAAGTCGTCGATGCGTCCGGCGCCGCCACTGGCGATGACCGGCACCGACACCGCGGCGCGCACGGCCGTCAGCATGCGCAGATCGAAGCCCTGCTTGGTTCCGTCGGCGTCCATCGAGTTGAGGAGGATCTCGCCGACACCGAGGTCCTGGCCGCGGACCGCCCACTCGACCGCGTCGATACCGGTGCCCTTGCGGCCGCCGTGCGTGGTGACCTCCCAGCCCGAGGGCGTGGGCTCCGACCCCTCCGGCACGGTCCGCGCGTCCACCGACAGCACGATGCACTGCGATCCGAACCGCCGGCTCATCTCGGCGAGCACATCCGGGCGGGCGATGGCCGCGGTGTTGACGCTGACCTTGTCGGCCCCGGCGCGCAGCATCGTGTCGACGTCGTCGACGGTCCGGATGCCACCGCCGACGGTCAGCGGGATGAACACCTGGTCGGCGGTGCGCTTGACGACGTCGATCATCGTCGAACGTCCTGAGCTCGACGCGGTGACGTCGAGGAAGGTCAACTCGTCCGCGCCTTCGCGGTCGTAGCGTTCGGCCAGTTCGACCGGGTCGCCGGCATCGCGCAGGTTGGCGAAGTTGACGCCCTTGACCACGCGGCCGTCATCGACGTCGAGGCATGGGATGACCCGGGTCGCCAGCGTCATCGTCGGGTCTCCTTCGGGGTGGTGGCTTCGGTACTCACAGACGTCGTCAAGACGGTTCCCGGCGCCGTCATGCCGACCATTCCCGGACCGTGTCGCCGATGACACGCATCAGCCCGGCATGCACGGTCGGCGTACCCGCGACGAGCGACGGCGACGCCACGGTCCACGGACGGCCCGCGATGTCGGTCGCGACGCCGCCGGCGGCGCGGACCAGGGCCGCTCCCGCGGCGTTGTCCCAGGGGTGCCTGCCGAATGCGATCGCCCCGCCGAACACGCCGGCCGCGGTGAACGCCATGTCGACACCCGTGGAACCCGTCATCCGGATCCGGGCGGCTCGCGTGCTCAGTTCGCGAAGCAGGTCGGCGCGGCGGGTGCCCGGGTACCTGCCGCCGCCGCGTGCGTCGAACGGACCGAAAGCGATGGCGGCCTCGGCGAGCTCCATGTCGGGGGCCGGCGGGACGGGCTCGCCGTCGACCAGAAGCGGACCGTCGACGTGCGCGGCGTAGCGACGTCCCACGAGAGGCAACCAGGTCATTCCGAGGGTGGCCTCACCGTCCACGACCAGACCGAGGAGGATGCCGGTGAGCGGCATCCCCGCGGAGTAGTTGAAGGTGCCGTCGATCGGGTCGAGCACCCACACCGGACCGTCCACGACATCGGCGCCGCCGAACTCCTCGCCGTGCACCGGGATCTGGGTGCGGTCGGCGAGCTCGGCCCCGATGTGGCGTTCGAGGTCCAGATCGATCTGGGTGGCGAAGTCGGTGCCACCCTTGTTGATAGCGCTCGGCGCGCCCTGACCGTCGACGAACCGCTCGACGGAGGCGTCGAGGATCGACCCGGCGATGTCGAGCAGCCGGGGCAGGTCGAGGGAGGTGTCCGCCGCGCTCATCAGACCCCGGCGACCGCGGCCAGCGCCTCCGGCAAGGTGAAGCGCCCGGCGTAGAGCGCCTTGCCGACGATGGCGCCCTCCACACCCTTGCCGGTGAGGCCGGCGATCGCGACCAGATCGTCGATGGCCGAGACCCCACCCGAGGCGACGATCGGGGCGTCGGTGGCCGCGGCGACCTCGGCGAGCAGGTCGAGGTTCGGACCCTGCAGCGTCCCGTCCTTGGACACGTCGGTGACCACGTACCGCGCGCACCCGTCGCGGTTCAGTCGCTCGAGGACCTCCCACAGATCGCCTCCGTCGGTGACCCAGCCGCGTCCGCGCAGGCGGTAGGACCCGCCGTCGCGGATGACGTCCAGACCGACCGCGATGCGGTCGCCGTGCTCGGCGATCGCGCGGGCACACCACTCCGGGTTCTCCAGGGCAGCGGTGCCGAGGTTCACGCGGGTGCACCCGGTCGCGAGGGCGGCCGCCAGCGAATCGTCGTCGCGGATGCCGCCGGACAACTCGACCTTCACCTCGAGTTCGCCGACCACGCCGGCCAGCAGGTCGCGGTTGTCGCCACGGCCGAAGGCGGCGTCGAGGTCGACGAGATGAATCCACTCCGCGCCGTCGCGCTGCCACGCCAGCGCGGCATCGCGCGGCGAGCCGTAGGACGTCTCGGTGCCGGCCGCGCCCTGGACCAGGCGGACCGCCCGCCCGTCGGCGACGTCGACGGCGGGAAGGAGTTCGAGGGTGCTACCCATGGGTGAATCTGTCCTGTCTGTTCTGGATCGAGCGTGAGCGGCTGTGGGACGGGTGGTCAGGCGGGGTCGTGACCGTCGCGAGCCGCGATCAGGTCCGCCCGCGCACGGTCGACCATGCGGTTGGCAACGGTACCGATCGCGGCGATCATCGCCGCCACCGCCACCAGCGCGGCGACGAGCCCGGCGATCGGCGACCAGTGCGCGCACAGCGCGATGATCGGGACGGACGCGACGAGGACCAGCACACCCGCCCCGAGAGCGTAGAAGGCGAGTTTGGCGATCGAGAAACCGGGCGACGCCGACGCGGAGTCCTCCGGCACGGGTTCGGGTGTCGGCCCGCCATGCCCGTCGCCGAACCCGCCGTCGTGGCCGGGGCGCGGCGTGCCGTCGGTCACGAGAGTCCCCGAACCCAGTTCTCCAGCAGGTGGGCGCCGGCGTCACCGGACTTCTCCGGGTGGAACTGCGTGGCCGACAACGGCCCGTTCTCGACCGCGGCGAGGAACCGGCCGCCGTGTTCGGCCCAGGTCAGTCGGGGTGCGACCAGAGGCGAACCCTCGTTGTCCATCTCCCAGGTCTGCGCGGCGTAGGAGTGCACGAAGTAGAAGCGGGTGTCGGCGTCGAGTCCGTCGAACAGCACCGAACCCGCCGGGGCGTCGACCGTGTTCCAGCCCATGTGCGGCAGCACCGGCGCCGGCAGCTGCGTCACACTGCCCGGCCACTCTCCGCAACCCTCCGCCTCGACACCGAACTCGACGCCGCGCTCGAAGAGGATCTGCATGCCGACGCAGATGCCCAGCACCGGCCGGCCGCCGGCGAGTCGCCGACCGACGATCCGATCGCCCTTGACGGCGCGGAGACCTTCCATGCAGGCGGCGAACGCGCCGACGCCGGGCACGACGAGTCCGGTGGCCTCCAGGGCGGTGGTGAAGTCGGAGGTGACCGTCACCTGGGCCCCGGTCCGTTCCAGCGCGCGCTGCGCCGACCGCAGGTTGCCCGACCCGTAGTCGAGGATGGTGACGTCGACGCTCACAGCGCACCCTTCGTCGACGGCACCCCGGAGACGCGTGCGTCGTATTCGGTCGCGGCGCGCAGCGCGCGGGCCACCGCCTTGAACTCCGCCTCGGTGATGTGGTGCTGGTCGCGGCCGTAGAGCACCCGCACGTGCAGCGCGATGCGGGCGTTGAGTGCGATCGACTCGAACACGTGCCGGTTGATGACGGTCGAGTACGGCACACCCGGGTAGCCGCCGATGACGGCGGTGAGCATGTGGTCGGGCTCGCCGGTGTGCACGCAGTACGGGCGACCGGAGACGTCGACGACGGCCTGGGCGAGGGTCTCGTCCATCGGGATCCAGGAATCGCCGAAGCGACGGATGCCCTTCTTGTCGCCGAGCGCCTGACCCAGCGCCTGGCCGAGCACGATCGCGGTGTCCTCGATGGTGTGGTGGCCCTCGACCTCGATGTCACCCTTCGCCTCGACGGTGAGGTCGAAGCTGCCGTGCTGCCCGAAGGCGGTCAGCATGTGGTCGAAGAACGCGATGCCGGTGGAGATGTTCGTCACGCCGGTGCCGTCGAGGTTCAGTTCGACGGAGATCGAGGACTCCCGGGTGGTCCGTTCGACCTTCGCGATGCGCGGTGTCGGGCTCCCTGGTGCGGGGGTGCTCGCAGGGCTGTTGCTCACTGAGTGTTCTCCAGATCTGTGGTGGCGAGCGTGCGGCTGACGTCGAGGAAGGCGTCGTTCTCCGGGGCGAGGCCGATGGTCACCCGTAGATGACCGGCGATGCCCACGTCGCGGATCAGGACGCCATGGTCGAGGTAACGCTGCCACGACGCCGCAGCATCCCGGAAGCCGCCGAACAGCACGAAGTTCGAGTCGGAGTCCACGACGCGGAATCCGAGGCCGGTCAGCTCCGCGACGACGCGATCGCGTTCGGCGATGATCGCGGCCACCCCGGCGAGGGTGTCGTCGCTGTGGCGCAGCGCTGCCCGCGCGGCGGCCTGGGTCAGCACCGACAAGTGGTACGGGAGCCGCACCAGCTGGATCGCGTCGACGACGGCGGGAGCCGCGGCCAGGTATCCGAGACGCCCGCCGGCGAAGGCGAACGCCTTGCTCATCGTGCGGCTGACGACGACCTTCGCCGGGAACTCGTCGATGAGCTCGACGGCGCTCGGCGCCGCGGAGAACTCGGCGTAGGCCTCGTCGACGATCACGATGCCCGGTGCGGCCTCGACGATCCGGCGGAGATCGGCGAGCGGGATCGATCCGCCGGTCGGGTTGTTCGGTGAGGTCACGAAGACGACATCGGGTTCGCGGTTGGCGACCTCGGCGACCGCGTACTCGGTGTCGAGCGAGAAATCGGCCGCGCGCGCCGCGACCAGCCAGGTGGTGTCGGTGCCGTCGGAGATGATCGGGTGCATCGAGTACGACGGAACGAAGCCGAGCGCACTCCGGCCCGGCCCGCCGAAGGCCTGCAACAACTGCTGCAGGACCTCGTTGGAACCGTTTGCCGCCCAGAGGTTCTCGACGCCCAGCCGGACGCCGGTGGCCCGGGTCAGGTACGCGGCGAGGTCGGTGCGCAGGGCGACGGCGTTGCGGTCGGGATAGCGGTGCAGCTCGGCGGCCGCCTCACGTATCGACGCGGTGACGTCGTCGATCAGCGCCTGGGACGGCGCGTGCGGGTTCTCGTTGGTGTTGAGGATCACCGGAACCTTGAGTTGCGGTGCGCCATAGGCACTCTTGCCGCGGAGGTTGGCGCGCAGCGGAAGGTCGTCGACGGTGATCGAGGCACCCGGCGTGACAGCACCCACCACCGAATCGGACGCGGTCACCGGGCGGCGCTCTTCACGAAGCGCTGCTTCACCGCGTCGCCGTGACCGGGCAGGTCCTCGGCGTCGGCCAGCGTCACCACCTTGTCGGCGACCTCGCGCAGAGCGGCCTCGTCGTAGTCGATGACGTGGACGCCCTTGAGGAAGGTCTGCACCGACAGGCCCGACGCGAACCGGGCCGAACCCGAGGTCGGCAGAACGTGATTGGAGCCCGCGCAGTAGTCACCGAGACTGACCGGTGCGTACGGGCCGACGAAGATCGCGCCCGCGTTGTGCACGCGGTCGGCGACCGCGGCGGCGTCGCGCGTCTGGATCTCGAGGTGCTCGGCAGCGTAGGCGTCGACGACGGCCAGTCCGGCGTCGAGATCGTCGACCAGGACGACGCCCGACTGCTCCCCCGACAGCGCGGTGGTGACTCGCTCGCGGTGCTTGGTGGCCGCGACCTGGGTGTCGAGCGCGGCGTCGACGGCGTCGGCGAGTTCGGCACTGTCGGTGACGAGCACCGAGGCGGCGAGGACGTCGTGTTCGGCCTGGCTGATGAGGTCGGAGGCGAGGATGCCGGCATCCGCCGAGTCGTCGGCGAGGATCGCGATCTCGGTGGGCCCGGCCTCGGAGTCGATGCCCACCACGCTGCGGCACAGGCGCTTGGCCGCGGTGACGTAGATGTTGCCGGGACCGGTGATGAGGTCGACCGGGTCGAGGACGGCGCCCGGCTCGTCTGCCTGCTCCGTGTCGGTGCCGCCGTAGGCCAGCAGCGCCACGCCCTGCGCACCGCCGACGGCCCACACCTCATCGACGCCGAGGAGGGCGCAGGCAGCGAGAATGGTCGGGTGCGGCCAGCCGCCGAAGTCCTTCTGCGGCGGCGAGGCGACGACCAGCGAGCCGACCCCGGCTTCCTGCGCGGGGACGACGTTCATGATCACCGACGACGGGTACACCGCGTTGCCACCCGGGACGTAGAGACCGACCCGACGGACCGGTATCCACTTCTCGCTCACGACGCCGCCGTCGACGACCTGCGTGCGCGTGGTCGCACGACGCTGGTCGGCGTGGACCTTGCGGGCGCGGGTGATCGACTCGCGCAGTGCGTCGGCGACCTGCGGGTCGAGCTCGGCAAGGGCGTCGGCGATGACCTGCGCGGGCACCCGCACCGAGGCGGGACGGACACCGTCGAACTTCTCGCCGAAGTCGAGTGCCGAGCTGGTGCCGTTGTCGGCCACCGCATGCACGACCGGTGTCACCGTGTCGAGGACGGCATTGACATCGGTACCCCCGCGGGGCAGAGCACGACGCAACTCGGCGAGTGTCGGCGTGCTACCGCGCAGGTCAATTCGGGCGAGCATGATCTCTCCTGGTGGCTGCGGATTTACCCAACAAGGATACGTGTCGGGTGCCAGCGGGTTTCTGGTGCGGGTTGTCACCGAGAACGTCGGGGCAGTTCGGTCCGGTATCCGGACGAATCTGCCCCGTCCTCTCACACGGCCGCCGACCGTGCGTGCTCCGAAACCCCGTCGCACGACGACGTCGTCCGCGCTAACGTCCGGCGCGTGCCGGAACCACAGAAGCCGCTACACCTCTGCTGCCTGCTCTGGGCGCACGACGACACAGCCGACGCGCTGACCCGATACGAGGACACCGTTCTCGACCTGCTCGCCGAGCACGGCGGTGCGGTCGTCAGCCGAGTGATCGGCGCCGGGCACGACGGCACGCCGCACGAGGTGCAGATCCTGAGCATGGCCGACCGCGACGCGCTCGACGCCTATCTCGCCGATCCGCGCCGCGTGGCGCTCGCCGACGAACGGGATCGGGCGATCGCCCGTACGGATGTGTTCGAGGTCGACATCCGAACCGGCGGCACCAGCAGCCTCTAAGGCGCCGGGATGTCCAGCCCGAGGTCCAGCACGGTGACCGAGTGCGTCAGCGCGCCGACGGCCAGGTAGTCGACACCGGTACGGGCGTAGTCGGCGGCGACGTCGAGGGACAGTCCGCCGGAGCTCTCCAGCTTGGTCTCGGGCGAGCGCGTGTTGCGACGCTGCACGGCCATCTGGGTCGCCCACGGTTCGAAGTTGTCGAGCAGCACCAGCTGGGGTCGCAGTTCGAGGACCTCGTCGAGCTGGGCCAGCGAGTCCACCTCGACCTCGACGGGGAGATCCGGCGCGGCCGAACGCACGGCCTGCAGAGCCGCCGCGACCGAGCCCGCAGCGACGACGTGGTTGTCCTTGATGAGGGCGGCGTCGCCGAGACCCATCCGGTGGTTGACTCCCCCGCCGGCGCGCACGGCATATTTCTGCAGATGCCGCAGGCCCGGAAGCGTCTTGCGCGAGTCGCGGATGCGGGCGCCCGTGCCCTCGACCGCCGCCACCCATTCCGCGGTGGTGGTGGCGATGCCCGACAGGTGCGAGATCAGGTTCAGCGCAGTGCGTTCCGCGGTCAGCAGCGCACGCGTCGGGGCATGGACGGCGAGCACCACCGCACCCGGTTCCACCCGGGCGCCGTCGTCGACCCGGGACGTGATCGTGTAGTCGCCCGCGCCGATCACCTCGTCGAAGACCGCCTCGACCACGGGGACGCCGGCGATCACACCGTGCGCGCGGCTGATGATCGCCGCATCGACGACCGCGTCAGCGGGGACCGTGGACGAGGTCGTGATGTCGGGCCCGTACCGCAGATCTTCGTCGAGGGCGGTGCGGATCAGCGTGCGGACCTCGTCGGTGACCGCGGCCCCCAGCTCGCCGCCCGCGGCCTGCCCGACGAAGCCGTTGCCCGTCGCGTTCGCGGAGGGGGTCGAGTTGCTCACTCGCCCGATCCGGGGTTGCCGATCGCGATCATCCGCTCGACACTCTTGCGCGCCTTCTCGGCGACATCGGCATCGACGAAGACCTCGTCGCGGCCCTCGCGCAGGCACCGGAGCATGGCCGCGGGCGTGATCATCTTCATGTAGGGGCACGACGCGCGGTCGTTGACGGCCTGGAAGTCGACACCGGGTGCCGCCTTGCGCAACTGGTGCAGCATCCCGACCTCGGTGGCGACCAGGACCTGCTTCGCACCCGTCTCGCGGGCCGCGTCGAGCATGCCGCCGGTGGAGAGGATCTTCACCTTGTCCTCGGGCACGAAGCCCTCGCCCGCCAGATACAGCGCCGATGTCGCGCAACCGCATTCGGGGTGGATGAAAAGATCGGCGTCGGGGTGCGCGTTCGCCTGCGCGGTCAGTTCGTCACCGTTGATGCCGGCGTGCACGTGGCATTCGCCCGCCCAGATGTGGATGTTGTCGCGGCCGGTCTCGCGCTTGACGTGTGCGCCGAGGAACTGGTCCGGCAGGAACAGCACGTCGCGATCGGGATCGATCGAGGCGACCACGTCGACGGCGTTCGACGACGTGCAGCAGATGTCGGTGAGACCCTTCACCTCGGCGGTGGTGTTGACGTAGGACACCACGAGCGCGTCGGGGAATTCGGCTTTCCACGCCCGCAGTTCGTCCGCGGTGATCGAGTCGGCCAGCGAACATCCGGCGCGCTCGTCGGGGATGAGGACCCGCTTCTCCGGGCTCAGGATCTTGGCGGTCTCCGCCATGAAGTGCACGCCGCAGAAGATGATCTCGTCCGAGTCGACCTCGGCCGCGATCCGCGACAACGCGAGCGAGTCGCCCACGTGGTCGGCAACGTCCTGGATGGCCGGGAGCTGGTAATTGTGCGCGAGCAACGTCGCGTTGCGCGCCTTGGCCAGGCGCCGCACCTCGTCCGCCCATTCCTGGGTCGGCTCCACGCCGGTGTAACCACCGGGGGCGTCGTACCACTCGGCATCGACGAGTCCCGCTGCTGTCACGGCCGCCGGGCGATCACTGGTGATGCTCATTGCCACTCCTCTGGCTGCCCGGCGACGAGTTCCGTCCCCGGGACGCTGGTTCCCCAGATCACGGGCCGTGTGTCCGAGGCAGGTTTTCGACTCATGGTCGAAAACGCTATGCATCGTAACATTCGCCACACACAGGACATTCCCACGACCTGACCGGAGGCGGTCAACGGCAGGCCAGGCCGGCCGGTCCGCACCTCACGAGCACATGAGTGCGTCGAGATAGCGCTCGGTGAATCGCGACTGCGCGAGCCGCCCGACGGGGCCGCCCAGACGGGTGAACCACCGACCCGGGCGCGAGAAGGCGACTATCTGCGCGACCACGGTGTCGTCGTCGAGCCACTCCACCCAGAAACGTTCCTCGCCGATCTCGGGATGACCCGGGAGCGTGCCGTAGGCGAAGCCGCACTCACGCGGTGCGTCGATCACCTCGACGACCCGGCACCGCGCGGTGATCCCGAGTGGTCCGACACCGACCCGCAGGTCGACGTCGGCGCCGACCGTTGCCGCGGAGGTGGACTCATCGACCCCGAAACCGGCACGGCGATGCATGTCCCACCCGAGAATCCGCTGCCCGGCCGAGGAGAAGCACGCGGCCCCCGATCCCACGACCCGCGAGCGCCGCAGGTGGTGGTAGCCGGGCGGCAGCGTGCCCGCTGTCGCGCCGACCTCGGGATAGGTGAGCGCCGGCCGGTTCACGGTCACCCGGCCCGCACCACCTCGGCGTCGAGCACGAGCGCCAGATCGTCGAGCGAGACGCCGAGCGCGCGGGCGAGAGCCGCGATCGTGGCGAAGGCGGGCGTCGGCATGCGTCCGGTCTCGATCTTTCGCAGGGTCTCCGGCGAGATGCCCGCGCCGAGTGCCACATCACCGAGCGGGCGGTCGTCGCGCAACTCGCGGAGACGGGCACCGAGACGACGACCGGCCGCGATCTGTTCCGGGGTCAACGGATTGCGCACCATGTGGCGATGGTAGCGGCTCCGGTATACAAATACCGACAATGCTGGTATTTCTATACCGCACACCGATACGAGAGGACGAGAATGGTCGAGCTGAAGTCACCCGCCGAGGTGGCCGCCATGGGGGTGACGGGCGCCTTCATCGCCGATCTGCTGGACGACCTCGCCGGCCGCGCGGACGTCGGCGTCAACCTCCTCGAACTCGAGGAACGCGCGCGAGAACTCATCGCCGAGCGAGGCGCGCAGTCCTGCTACTGGGACTACTCGCCGTCGTTCGGCCGCGGCCCCTTCCGCAACGTGATCTGTCTGTCGGTGAACGACGCTGTCCTGCACGGCCTCCCGCACGACTACGTCCTCGCCGACGGAGACCTGCTGTCCATGGACATCGCCGTCGCGATCGACGGCTGGGTGGCCGACTCCGCACGCAGCGTCATCGTCGGCTCCCCGCGACCCGACGACCAGCGACTCGTCGCGGCCACCGAGGAGGCCCTGAGCGCGGCCATCGACGCGGCACGTCCGGGCGGGCGGATCGGCGACATCTCGTCGGCGATCGGCGCCGTCGCCGCCGCGCACGGATACCGGGTCAACACCGAGTTCGGCGGACACGGCCTCGGCCGCACCATGCATGAGGACCCCCACGTCGCGAACGCGGGCCGGGCCGGACGGGGCATGAAACTCCGCCCGGGCCTCACCCTCGCACTCGAACCGTGGTTCACGCTCGGATCCGAGCGCATCAAGTTCGACGCCGATGGGTGGACGATCCGGTCCTTCGACGGTTCCCGCGGCGCCCACAGCGAGCACACGATCGCCGTCACCGACGGCGAGGCGCTGATTCTCACGACGAACGGGGGCGGGTAGTCGAGGTCACCATGTGGCTTCGACACGGCGCCTCGCTTGCGCTCGGAGCCGGCTCAACCAGCAGGGGGCGTCCTACAATCGTGCGCATGCCAGCCGCCGGGTCCGAGCCACCCATCGCCGACGGTACGACCCTCCGGGTGGAAGTCCTGAGTGTCGTGTTCCAGATCCGGGTCCCCCAGATCCGGATTGCGCCGAACACCGCGCCCGACTCCGGATGCGATTCGGACACCGATGATCCCTCGCTGTGCGTCTTGCTGACGCGGTCGGTCGACGGCCTCTGGACACTGCCGGGCGGCGGGGTCGGCGCCGAGGAGACCCTGTCGGCGAGCGCTCGCCGACTCGTCGCGGACTCCCTCGACGTCCGGGACATCGCACATCTGGAACAGCTGTCGGTCTTCTCCGATCCGCATCGGGTGCCCGTGTTCCGCACCATCGCCTCGACCTACATGGGCCTCGTGCCCTCTGACGCCGCCGCGACGCCGCCCGACGCCGCGGGCTGGTTCGCCGTGGACGAACTGCCGCCGCTGGCCTTCGATCACACCGAGATCGTCAATGCGGCGCGGCATCGGCTCGCCGCGAAGCTCTCGTACACCAACATCGCGTTCGCCTTGGCGCCGGCCCGGTTCCCGATGTCGGCCCTGTCTGAGATCTATTGCGCCGCACTGGGTTATCCCGTGGACACAACCAACCTGCTGCGTATCCTGAGCCGGCGCGCCGTGGTGGTCTCCACCGGTACCGTCGGCAAGACCGGCCGCAGCGGCGGCCGCCCGCCTGCTCTCTATGCCTTCGCCGAGAAGGAGTTACGCGTCACAGATGAGTTCGCGACGCTGCGCCCGCCGATGTGAACGCATCCGCTGACAGCTCGTGGCCGTCGAGATCCCCGACACCGAGGTCGGCTGTCCGCGAGGACAACACGCACACGAGGTAGACGAGGGCGAAGGCGAACGGCGCGCAGATGAGCAGCGTCCACGGCTCGCTCGAACCGGCACGGGTCGCGCCGTCGAGCAGGAGTTCCGGCGCGATCCGATACGTCGCATCGACCGGCAGCGCGGTCGGATCGTCGTCGAATCGCAGACCCGCGACCCACATCCCGACCAACGCCGCGATCGCCGATCCGACCGTGGTCGCGAGTGCCGGCCAGACGAAACCACTGACGCCCCGCCACGACCGGGCCGCGAACCACACCGCGACGGCGGCGACCGCGCCGTAGACGAACATCGTCATGGCGAAGGCTCCCACGCCGTCGAAGTCGGCGGGGATGTCGTCGCGGCGGAGACCTTCGAACACGACTCCGGTCGTCGGCGGGGTGACGAGGGCCCAGATCACCCCGGCGACCGCAGCGAGCAGCGCGACACCGATGCAGACGACCGCCAGCCGGGAGACCGAGCGCACCGGCGGGTTCACCGGCGCCCCAGCTCCGTCGAGTCGACCGTGCCGTGCCGTGAGCAGCGCGCGTCCCACCCGTCGGGCCGCACCTGGACCACCATCCGGCGTCCGCACTGACCGCAAAAGCGAGGTGGTTCGAGGCCCAGCCGGGCGGCCTGCGGCACGGCGTCGGGAGCCTGCAGTTCCAGTTGGAGTCCGGTGAAGACACCGAACCGGCACGGCTCGGCGAGTGGACCCGGGACGGTGTCGATCATGAGAACACGCTACCCATCGCGGCGGACGATCCCGTCAGATCGTGTCGTTCAGCGACTTGATCGGCATCGACAGATCGCTGAGGAGGTCGAGGTCGTCCTCGGCGGGCCGGCCGAGGGTCGTCAGGTAGTTGCCGACGATGACGGCGTTGATGCCACCGAGGATGCCCTGCTTGGCCCCGAGGTCGCCGAGGGTGATCTCGCGTCCGCCGGCGAAGCGCAGGATGGTGCGCGGCAATGCGAGGCGGAAGGCGGCCACCGACTTGAGGGCCTCCGACGCGGGCAGCACGTCGAGGTCGCCGAACGGGGTGCCCGGCCGCGGATTCAGGAAGTTCAGCGGCACCTCGTCGGGCTCGAGCGTGGCCAGCTCGGCGGCGAACTCCGCGCGCTGCTCCAGGGACTCGCCCATGCCGAGGATGCCGCCGCAGCAGACCTCCATGCCCGCCTCGCGGACCATGCGCAGGGTGTCCCAGCGCTCCTCCCAGGTGTGGGTCGTCACCACGTTCGGGAAATGGCTGCGCGCGGTCTCCAGGTTGTGGTTGTAGCGGTGCACGCCCATGTCTCGCAGCTGGTCGACCTGCTCCTGGGTGAGCATGCCCAGGCTGCAGGCGATCTGGATGTCGACCTCGTTGCGGATGGCCTCGATGCCCGCCGCGACCTGACTGAGCAGTCGCTTGTCGGGACCGCGAACCGCGGCGACGATGCAGAACTCGGTCGCGCCGGTCTTCGCGGTCTGCTTGGCGGCCTCCACCAGCGAGGGGATGTCGATCCAGGCGCTGCGCACCGGCGAGGCGAAAAGGCCGGACTGCGAACAGAAGTGGCAGTCCTCCGGGCAGCCGCCGGTCTTCAGCGAGATGATGCCCTCGACCTCGACCTCCGGTCCGCACCAGCGCATCCGCACGTCATGTGCCAGCTGGAGCAGCTCGGTCAGCCGGTCGTCGGACAACCGCAGGACCTGCAGGACCTGCTCCTGATCGAGGGGTTCGCCGCGGTCGAGCACCCGGGCGCGGGCGATCGCGAGGATGTCCTCCGACGCCGGGGCGGAGGTGGCGGCGTCGACTGTTGCCTGGGTCACTGGTGATACTCCTTGGATGGATGTTCCTCTGCGGGAACGGTTTACGGCGTCCGGACGAGCTGTTCCGAACGCGTGGGCGAAAGAGCGGAGAGCCACTCGTCGTCGAACCAGGACGGTGCGCGGCGGCGGAAGTCGGCTGGTTCGAGATCCGCCGCGCCCGCCGGTAGGACGCCGACGACCGGCACCCCGGTCACCCGCGGAAGGTCGGTGCGGTTGCACCGCATCGCGAGGTCGGGATCGTCCGGCCACCAGCCGATCACGAGCCCGGCCGGGCGTAGTCCACGTGCCCGCACCGCGTTCACGGTGAGTTCGGCGTGGTTGAGCGCGCCGAGGCCCGGTGCCACCACCACGACGACACCGTCGGCGGTGCCGCGCCGCAGGCTCGCCGACGCGATGTCGAGGATGGTGGCGGTCTCGCCCAGGCGAACCATCACTCCACCCGCCCCTTCGACGAGGACGAGGTCGTGCGTCGCGGCGAGGTCGTCCACCGCGCGGACGATCACCGCCGGATCGGCCAGAGGCATCCCGGCACGGCGCGCGGCGGTGTCGGGCGCGAGGGGCTCCGGGTAGCGGAACGACTCGACGGCGGTCATCACGCCTGCGAGGCGGCGTACCTCGGCGAGGTCGCCGGGCTCGTCGGGACCGACTCCGGTCTGGACGGGTTTGCATACGGCCGGCTCCGGCCGTACCGATGCGGCGAGCGCTGCGGTCGCGACGGTCTTCCCGACGTCGGTCGAGGTCCCGGTGACGGCGAGGACCGTGCCGCGCTCCCGGGTGGTCATCGCGCACCGACTTCGCGCAGGGCCGCGTCGACGACGGCGGCCACATGGTCGAGGGCCCGGGCATCGAGGTCGGCGCGCACCGTGATCCGCAGCCTGGACGTCCCGACCGGGACCGAGGGCGGACGGAAGCAGCCGACGAGGACCCCACGGTCCCGGCAGGCCGCCGCAGCCGCGACCGCACGCTGCGGATCTCCGACGACAATGGAGATCACGGCGGCCGCGGGCTCGTCGGCTCCGCAGGCGGAGGCCAGACGACGGGCGTTGGCGCGCAGCCGATCCGGGAGCCCGGGATCGGCGCGCAGGATGCCCAGGGCCGCGTGCGCGGCGCCGACCGCCGCGGGGTTCAGGCCGGTGTCGAAGATGAAGGTGCGCGCGCAGTCGATCAGGTGCGACCGCACCATCTGCGATCCGAGGACCACACCGCCCTGCGCGCCGAGTGATTTCGACAGCACCGTCGTGACGACGAGGTCGGGCGCACCCGAGAGACCCTGTTCGGCAACGAGTCCCCGCCCACCCGGACCGCGAACACCGAGTGCGTGGGCCTCGTCGACGAGCAGGACGGCGCCGTGCGCGCGTGCCGCCGCGTACAGATCCGCGACCGGCGCAGGCTGACCGTCGATGCTGTACACCGAATCGGTGACGACCAGCGCCCGGCTCTCGGTGCGCTCGGCGAGGGCCCGCCGGACGGCCTCGTGATCGCCGCGGTCGACGACCACGACCCGGGCGCGGGACAGCCGGCAGCCGTCGATCAGTGACGCGTGCGTGCCGGTGTCGCTGACTATCAGGTCGCCGCGCTTCGCCAGGGCGGTCACGGCGCCGACATTGGCCAGGTAACCGGACGAGAAGGTGAGTGCGGCAGGGAATCCGAGGAAGTCGGCGAGGTCGTCTTCGAGATCGATGTGCGCCTGGGTGGTGCCCACGACGAGGCGCGATGCCGTCGCACCCCCGCCCCACCGGTCCGCGGCCGCTCGCGCGCCGGCGACGACCGCGGGATGCGTCGACAACCCGAGGTAGTCGTTGGAACCGAGGTTGATCTCGCCGGCGCCGGCACGCCGGACATGCGGGCTGCGATGCAGCCCGGCCACGCTCCGCTCATGAGCGGCCTCGACGAGCCAGGCCAGCCCGACCTCTCCACCGGTGACGACAGTCGAGTCCTGCTGCGCCTGCACGGACGTCATGACCGCACCCCGGCCAGTTCGCGCTCGCCCACCGTCGCGCACACCGCCGCGGACACCCCGCGCACGATCACCTCGATGTCCTCGGCCGTGCAGATGAACGGCGGCATCGTGTAGACGAGATTGCGGAACGGCCGCAGCCAGGCCCCCGCCTCGACGGCCGCATCGGTGGCCGCGACCATGTCGACCGGGCGATCGAGTTCGACGACGCCGATCGCACCGAGGACGCGCACATCGACGACGCCGTCGAGATCCCGCAGTGGTTCGAGCCCCAGTGCGAGCCCGCGCTCGATGGCCGACACCTGCTCGGCCCAGGGCCCTTCCAGCAGGAGCTCGACCGCGGCCACCGCGACCGCGCAGGCCAGCGGGTTGGCCATGAAAGTCGGCCCGTGTGCGAGTCCACCCGCCTCCCCCGCGCTGATCACGTCGGCGATCTCGGTGGTGCACAGGGTCGCGGCGAGCGTCAGGTAGCCGCCCGTCAGCGCCTTGCCGACACACATGATGTCCGGTGCGACGCCCGTTCCCGGTTCCCCCGCTCCGGCGCCCGGGGCGGCGTCGGCCGCGAACAGCGTTCCGGTACGGCCGAATCCGGTGGCGATCTCGTCGAACACGAGCAGGACGTCGTGGCGGTCGCAGATCTCGCGGAGCGCACGCAGGTACGCCGCGTCGTGGAATCGCATCCCACCCGCACCCTGGACAACGGGTTCGACGATCACCGCGGCGAGCTCATCGCGGTGCGCGGCCACGGTCCGCTCGAGTTCGGCGACGTAGTCGGCCCGGAAGTCGGCCGGCGGCGCGTCGACGAAGATCTGGCTCGCGAGGACGCCCGACCACATCGTGTGCATGCCGCCGTCGGGATCACAGACGCTCATCGGGGCGAAGGTGTCGCCGTGGTATCCACCGCGCCACGTGAGCAGGCGCGTACGACCGGCCTGCCCGCGGCTGCGCCAGTACTGCAGCGCCATCTTGATCGCCACCTCGACCGACACCGATCCCGAGTCGCAGAAGAACACCTTCTGCAGGCCCGACGGAGTGATGTCGACGAGGAGCTGCGCCAGGCGGGCGGCGGGTTCGTGCGTGAGGCCGCCGAACATCACGTGCGACATCCGGCCGAGCTGTGCGGCCGCGGCGGCATCGAGCCGGGGGTGGCGGTACCCGTGGATCGCGGCCCACCAGGAACTCATCCCGTCGACCACCGACCGTCCATCGGCGAGTTCGAGGCGGACGCCGGCGGCCGAGTTCACGACCAGCGGCCGGGTGGTCGCGGGCAGCGCGCCATACGGATGCCAGATGTGGTCCGCGTCGACGCGACCGATGTCCTCGTGATCCACTTCTGCACCTCCTGGATGCCGATGTCCGGGCCTGGACACCGTCCAGGATTCCTGAACACCGTACAGGCCCTCCTGGACGGTGTACAGGGGTGGGGTGCATGTCCCATCTGCGGATCACTACGCTGACGCGGGTGAGCAACAGTCGGACCGATGTCCTGCGCGCCGCCCGCGACATCCTGGGCGAGCACAGCCTGGCCGACCTGTCGATGCGGCGCCTGGCCACCGAACTCGGCGTCCGCCCCAACGCGCTGTACTGGCACTTCCCCAACAAGCAGACGCTGCTGGCCGCGCTCGCCGACGACATCCTGGCCGCGGTCGCGATCCCCGACACCGGGCTGGCATGGGACGACCGCCTCGATCGGCTCGCCACGGGGATGCGCAGCGCACTGCTCGAGGTGCCCGACAGCGCCGAAGTCGTCTCGTCGAGCTGGGCCAGCGGCCTGTCGTCGAAGGCCATCACCGCAGACATCATCGCCGCCGGTTCGTCCGGTGGGCTGTCGGTGCGCGACGCCGAGGCGGTCAGCACGGCACTGTGCCAGCTCGTCATCGGACTCACCATCGAGGAACAGACACGCGCGCAGATGGAGCGCCTCGGCGTCACCGGGCCGTCGGGTCGTGACTTCGGCGGCGAATTCCGTGACGGGCTGGCCATCATCCTCGACGGGGCTCGCACGCGCCGCTCGCGGTGATTCCGCCCGGTCGCACCGAATCACCGGTACAGGCGAGTGTCACAGTCGTCGGAATCGATATTTCACAGCTTCGGCGAGTACATTGCTAGCCGGTCATCACGGCTCGGCCCTCGAGACCGATCTGTCCCCCACCGGAAAGAACACGCCCTGTGGCATCGACGACGCGAGTAGTGGCGCCGACGTCGTCCCCCTCGACGCCGACGACGCCCGCATACCGCACCGACCTCGACGGCCTGCGAGGCATCGCCATCGCCCTCGTCGCCTGCTTCCACGTGTGGTTCGGCAAGGTCTCCGGCGGCGTCGACGTCTTCCTCACCCTCTCGGGATATTTCTTCGTCGGCTCACTGTTGCGCCACGCGATCGCCAGTCAGGCGCCGCACGTCACCTTCCGCGACACGCTCAATCCCTGGCCGCGCCTCAAGCGGCTGCTGAAGAGGCTGCTGCCGGCACTGTTCACGGTGCTCATCGCGGTCACGGTCCTGACGCTGGTGATCCTGCCGCAGACCCGCTGGGCCAACGTCGGGCGCGAGGTCATCGCGAGCGCGCTGTACTACCAGAACTGGTATCTCGCGCAGAACTCCCAGGACTACCTCGCCGCCAGTTCCGCGAACAGTCCGCTGCAGCACATCTGGTCGATGTCGGTGCAGGGCCAGTTCTTCGTCCTGACCCTGCTCGTCGCCCTCGCGTTCGCGGCGCTGCTCAAACTCGGCGCCCGGGTCGCCCGGCCGTTCGCCGACCCCCGGGTCATCAGGTTCCTCGTCGGCGGGGCGGTGTTCGTCGTCGCCCTCGCCTCCTTCTACTGGGCGCACCGCGGCCTGGCGATCAATCAGCCGTACAACTACTACGACACGCTGTCGCGACTCTGGGAACCGCTGGCCGGCGGCCTGCTGGCGATCTGGTTGCCGTCGCTGCGTGTCCCCAACTGGCTTCGCAACATCGCGACCGTCGTCGCACTGGCCCTGATCGTCAGCTGCGGGTTCTGGATCGACGGCGTGAACGCCTATCCCGGTCCGATGGCGCTCGTGCCGGTCGGTGCCACGCTGCTGATCATCTGGGCGGGCGCGACCGCGCTGCAGAAGCCTCCGCACGGCACCCACGCCGTCGCCTCCACCGAGATGCCCGTCACCAACCGATGGCTGGCGAGCCGGTGGCCGGTGTGGCTCGGGACCATCGCCTATTCGTTGTATCTGTGGCACTGGCCGCTGCTGATCTTCTACCTGACCTGGCGTGACAAGAACCATGCGAACTTCCTCGAGGGCGTGGTCATCCTCGCGGTGTCGGTCGGACTCGCATGGCTCACCAAGCTCTACATCGAGGACCCGTTGCGCGGGGGCGGCCGATCCGAGCTGACACGCGGCACCCGGAACGGACGCTCCCGATGGATGTCCTACACATCGGTCGTGACGTCGATCCTCGTGGTGGGCACGCTCGTCACCGGCATCGGCATCACCGTGTGGGAACGCCATGTCGCCAACATCGTCGTCGACACGAAGAATCTCGATCCGAGGTCGTACCCGGGTGCCCGCGCGCTGCTCGACGGCTGGCCGGTACCCGCCCTCGACCCGCAGCCGTCGGCACTGGAGGTCATCAAGGACTTCCCCGAGACCTCCACCGACGGGTACATGAGCGACTTCACCGACAACGAGATCCACGTCGGCGTCTACGGCGACCCCACCGCGACGCGCACCATCGCCCTCGCCGGCGGCTCACACGCCGAGATGTGGATCTCGGCGCTCGACACCCTCGGCAAGCGCAACGGCTTCAAGGTGACGACCTACCTCAAGATGGGGTGTCCGTTGTCGACGAACCCCGTGCCCAAGCAACGCGGCGTGCCCTACCCCGAGTGCTACGACTGGGGACAGCGTGTCATCGACCGTGTCATCGCGGACAAACCGGATGCCGTCCTGACGAACTCGACCCGGCCGCGGGACTACGAACCCGGCGACTGGGTGCCGCCGGACTACGTGCCGATCTTCGATCGCTTCCTCGAGGCGGGTGTGCCGGTGCTCGGTATGCGCGACACACCCTGGCCGAAGAACGCGAAGGGCACCATCGACACGCCGATCTGCCTCGCCGACGGCGGCGACGCCGAGAGTTGCGGATCGAATCGGGCCGCCGTGCTCGCGCCCGAGGACCCCGGCGCCGCACTGGCCGCGACGCGGCCCGACTTCCACCCACTCGACATGTCCGACGGCATCTGCACCTCCGATCGCTGCCCGGCCATCGTCGGGAACATCACCGTCTACAAGGACCCGCACCATCTGAGTGCGACCTACGTCCGCAGCCTCACCGACGAACTGGGTCGGCAGATGGCGGCGCAGCTGCCCTGGGCCGGTCCCGAGGTCCCGTGACGACGTCGGCGATCGGGGCCTGATCGGCGACCGCTCGACCGTCGGCGGAGGCATACCGGTGGGACAGACCACATCCGAGCCGGCCGGCCGCGTCCTGAGATGACCGCCCGCGGCAACGCGACTAGGGTCGACCCATGACGTCGCCGAAGGCGGGTAACTCCGAACCGCCAGCCCCCGGTGAACAGCCGGGCGATCCCGGCTCCACCCCGAAGCCCGCTGTACCAGACCTCGACACCACCTCGACGACAGCGGCGCCACCGAGCGGCGGTGCCACGTCCGACCCGGTTCCCATGCCGTCGGACCCGATCCAGGCCGAAGCGCTGGTCCAACCGGAGCCGGCCCCGATCCCGGTGTGGCCGGGTACCCCGTTTCCCCTCGGCGCCACCTACGACGGTGCGGGAACGAACTTCTCGCTGTTCTCGGAGGTGGCCGAGGCGGTCGAGCTGTGTCTGATCGACCGCGAGGGCCACGAACGCCGCATCCGGCTCGAAGAGGTCGACGGCTACTGCTGGCACTGCTATCTGCCCAACGTCGGCCCGGGACAGTTCTACGGCTTCCGCGTCTACGGCCCGTACGACCCGTCGCGCGGGCTGCGGTGCGACCCGAGCAAGCTCCTGCTCGACCCGTACGGCAAGGCGTTCCACGGCGACTTCGACGGTGACGCATCACTGTTCTCCTACCCGCTCCCGACGCCGCCCCAGGACAGCGGCGAACCCGCGGGCGAGGACACATCGGCCGAGGAGGGCGCCGACACCGGTCTGGACGACGGCGACGAGACGACATCGGAGACGACCGATCCCGGCGAGGCGTCCGATGCCGACACCGACGAGGCCGCTACGGTCGGAACAGAACAGCCGGACTCCGACGGCACCGCGCCGCCGGAAGGTGAGAATGTCCCGGATGCCGACCCCGAACCGGTCAATCCGATGCCTCAGCTGGACTCGCTCGGACACACCATGGTCTCGGTGGTGATCAATCCCTACTTCGACTGGCAGAACGACCGGTCGCCCAATCGTCCGTATCACCAGACGGTGATCTACGAGGCGCACGTCAAGGGCATGACGGCAACCCACCCCGACGTCCCCGAATACCTACGCGGTACGTATGCCGGGTTGTGCCATCCGGTCATCATCGACCACCTCAAGGAACTGGGCATCACGGCCATCGAGCTGATGCCCGTGCACCAGTTCATGCAGGACTTCGTCCTCCGCGATCAGGGTCTCAGAAACTATTGGGGCTACAACACATTCGGATTCCTGGCGCCGCACATCGAGTACTCGTCCAACCGAGACCAGCCGGCCAGCGCGGTGACCGAGTTCAAGGCGATGGTCCGCGAGTTCCACAACGCCGGCATCGAGGTCATCCTCGACGTGGTCTACAACCACACCGCCGAGGGCAACCACCTCGGTCCGACCGTGTCGTTCCGCGGCATCGACAACGCGGCCTACTACCGGCTCGTCGAAGACGAACCCGAGATGTACATGGATTACACGGGTACCGGCAACAGCCTCAACGTCCGCCATCCACACACACTGCAGCTCATCATGGATTCGCTCCGGTACTGGATCCTGGAGATGCACGTCGACGGGTTCCGGTTCGACCTCGCCTCGACACTCGCGCGCGAACTCCACGACGTCGACCGGCTGTCGGCGTTCTTCGATCTGGTCCAGCAGGACCCCGTCATCAGCCAGGTCAAGCTCATCGCCGAACCCTGGGACATCGGCGAGGGCGGCTACCAGGTCGGCAACTTCCCGCCGCTGTGGACCGAATGGAACGGCAAGTACCGCGACACCGTCCGCGACTACTGGCGCGGCGAGCCGTCCACCCTGGGCGAGTTCGCCTCCCGGCTCACCGGATCGTCGGATCTGTACGAGGCGACCGGCCGGCGTCCGCTCGCGAGTATCAACTTCGTCATCGCCCACGACGGCTTCACTCTGCGGGACCTGGTGTCCTACAACGACAAGCACAATGAGGCCAACGGCGAGGACAACCGGGACGGCGAGAGTCACAACCGGTCGTGGAACTGCGGCGTCGAGGGACCGACCGACGATCCCGAGATCAACGCTCTGCGCGCACAACAGCAGCGCAACATCCTGGCGACGCTGTTCCTGTCGCAGGGAACGCCGATGCTCGCGCACGGTGACGAGATCGGGCGCACCCAGCAGGGCAACAACAACGTCTACTGCCAGGACTCCGAATTGTCCTGGATGGATTGGACACTCGCCGAGGAGAACGCCGACCTGCTGGAGTTCACCCGCAGGGCCATCGCGCTGCGCACCCGGCATCCGGTGTTCCGGCGCCGCAAGTTCTTCGGCGGGAAACCGATCCGGTGGGGCGACCAGGCACTCGACATCGCCTGGCTCACCCCTGCCGGCGAAGAGATGACCGCCGAGGACTGGGACAGCGGATTCGGCAAGAGCCTGGCGGTGTTCCTCAACGGAAACGGGTTGGGCGAGAAGGACGAACGAGGCGAACTCGTCGTCGACGACTCCTTCTTCATCTGTTTCAACGCCCACTACGAGGATCTGGAGTTCACTCTCCCACCGAACTGGTACGGCAACGAATGGGTCGGTGAACTCGACACCACCCACCCCGTCGGCGAGACCGAACTGACGGCCGCGTCCGGTGAGTCGGTGACGGTCGGCGCGCGGTCCGTACTGGTCCTGCGGAAGACCTCGTGAGTTCATGAGCAACCGCCCGACCCCACACGCGACATACCGGCTCCAACTCCACGGCGACTTCGGGTTCGCCGACGCGGCCGGGATACTCGACCATCTGGCCGAGTTGGGGATCAGCCACGTCTACCTCTCCCCGATCGGCACGGCGTCGGCCGGTTCGACGCACGGCTACGACTGGTTGCCGCCTCCGGCCGTGGCCTCCGTGCTCGGCGGTGTCGAGGGATTGCGCGAATTGCGCTCGGCGGCAGCCGAACGCGGGATGGGTCTGATCATCGACATCGTCCCGAACCACACCGGGGTGGCGGACGCGCTCGCCAACCCGTGGTTCGCCGACCTGCTCCGCCACGGGTCCGGGTCGGACTACGCGAACTACTTCGACGCCGACTTCGGCGACGACAACGGTGCCGAGGGAAAGCTGGCGCTGCCCGTCCTCGCCGCCGACGGAGACCTGAGCCCCCTCGAGATCGACGAGGACGGGAACCTGCGGTACTACGATCACGCATTCCCGATCGCGCCCGCTACCGACCGGGACACTCGGCCCGCTCGCTTCGCTCCCGGCGCCGGCCGGGACACTCGGCCCGGCGGCACGCCTCGAGATGTCCACGACCGCCAGCACTATCGGCTCGTCCCCTGGAACAGCGGACTCATCGGATACCGGCGGTTCTTCACCGTCAACGAGCTCGCCGGACTCCGCCAGGAGGACCCGGAGGTCTACGACGCCACCCATCAGTGGCTGCGCGACTTGCTCGACGCCGACCTCATCGACGGTGTGCGCGTGGATCATCCGGACGGCCTGTGGGACCCGCAGGACTATCTGCGCCGCCTGCGCGCCGACATCGGCGACGACCGCCTCCTCTACATCGAGAAGATCCTGGCGCCGGACGAGCCGCTCGAACCGACCCTGCCGGTCGAGGGCACCACCGGCTACGACCACATGCGCGTCATCGACGCCGTGTTCGTGGCGCCGGCCGGGGTCGCCCAGCTCACCGAGTTGCACGAACGGATCACCGGCGAGTCCGGCGACGCGCGGTGGGTGGAGGCCGCCGAGCACGAACGCAAGCTCAGCACGGTGCGCGAGTCGTTCCCGGCAGAGCTCCGCCGCCTCGTGCGCGCGCTCACCGCGGGCGGTGGCGGATCGCCGGCCGTGGAGCCGGACCTCATCGCCGCCGCCTGTACCGAACTCATCGCCGCGCTCGGGGTGTACCGGGCGGACTATCCGTCGTTGCGTCCACGCTTCCTCGCCGTGGCGACGAGCATCGCCGACGCGAAGCCCGACCTGCGTGCGGCCCTCGATCTCGTCGTGCGCGAGACCGCGGTTCCCGGCGAGGCGACGTCGCGGTTGGCGCAGACCTGCGGCGCGGTGACCGCGAAGAGTGTCGAGGACAGCCTGTTCTACCGCACGGCCAGATTGGTGTCCGCCCAGGAGGTCGGCGGCGACCCGGCCGATCCGGTGTTGTCGCTCACCGAGTTCCACCGGCACAACACCGAGCGCGCCGCACAGTGGCCGCTGGCCATGACCGCGACGTCGACCCACGACACCAAACGCGGTGAGGACGTGCGTGCGCGCATCGCGGTGCTCGCACAGGTCCCCGACCGGTGGTCCCAGCTCGTCGAGACCATCTGGCGCGACACCGCCGTGCCGGATGACCTGACCGGCTATTTCCTGCTGCAGAACATCGTCGGGGTCTGGCCGACCGACGGTCGGGTCACCGACGAGTTGCGCGGACGACTGGTGGAGTACGCCCGCAAGGCGACCCGCGAGGCCGGACTCCGCACCACGTGGACCGAGGTCGACGAGGAGTTCGAGACCGCGGTCGAGAACTGGATCGGCCAGGTCACCACCGGAGACATCGCGACCGCGGTCTCCGAACTCGTCGACCGGATTGCCTCCGCATGGGAGCAGGAAGCACTCGCGCGCAAGGCGATTGCGATTCTCGGCCCCGGGGTGCCCGACATCTATCAGGGCACCGAATGGTGGGAGGACTCCCTCGTCGATCCCGACAATCGACGACCGGTCGACTTCGGACGGTCGACCGACCACCCCAAGACCAGACTCGTGCGGGCCGCACTACGGGTCCGTGCCGCGCACCCGGATGCGTTCGGTGTCTCGGGGACCTATGAGCGACTGACCGCCGACGGACCCGCCGCCGACCACACCATCGCGTTCGCGCGCGGCACCCACGACGGCCCGTCGGTGGTCGTACTCACCGCGCGGTTCACCCACAGCCTCGACGACGAGGCCGCGACCGCCACGTCGATCACGCTGCCCGCGGGATCGCGGTGGCGTGACGAACGATCGGGGGCCGTGTACGAAGGGGCGGTCGACCTGGGCGCCGCGCGGGGCGAGCACCCGGTCGCGATCCTCGTGCGGGACTGACGCGGGTCAGCCTGCCGGAGCGGGAGCCGGCTGCGGTGCCGGCGACGGCTGCGGTGCCGGTGCGCCCCCGGCGCCCGGGAGCGATTGCGACGGATCGATCTGGCCGCTGGGGCTTCCCGGCGGGCCGTCGACCTTCGACACCAGCCACTTGCCGTCTTCCTTGCTGAGGTCCAGGCGGAAGACCATCAGGCTCGTGCCGCCGCTCGGCAGCTTGACGCTGCGGCCCGTCACCTCGGCCATCACCACCGTCTTGGCGGTGTCGGCATCGACGGTCTCCACGGCGACCACACTGATCGTCGAGGACACCTCGATGTTCAGGGATTCGACGTTCGCCTCGGTGTCGGCACGCTCCTGCTCGAGGCGGGTGCGCAGTTCCCCGGTCGACAGCGGCCCCAGCAGTTCCTTCGAGTTGCCCGCATTGTCGGCGTTGAGGGTGGTGACCAGCTTGGTGACGAAGTCGGCCGAGGCCACCTTCGAATCGGCGAAGGCATCGGCCTCCCGCTGGAGGTCGTAGGCGCGCCAGCCCAGGAACGCGACGAGCGCGACGAGGGCGAGAGCCACGACGGCGGCGAGGACCTTCTTGATCCCGCGGCCGGTGACCGTGAAGGAGATCTCCCGACGCCCCGCGTCACTTTTCGGGGACGCGGCCGGAGACTCGCCCTTCTCGGTCGAGGCGTCGTCGGCCGCGGCGGGCTTCGAGACGGGTGTCGAGGAACCGGTCCGGCGGGCGGACTTCCCACGCGGTGCCGGCGACGCGCCGGTACTGCTCGCGTCCGCCGCGTCCGTCTCGTCCGTCGCCGTGTCGTCGTCCGTCACCGCGTCGGTGGGGCCGGATGCGACGGCGGAGGTGTCGGGGGACGCGGTGTCCGCCTCGCTCTCGGTCGTCGGGTTCACGTCAGGGTCATTCCGGTCAGTCATCTACAGGTCACGCAACTTGTCTGTCGTCGTCGAGTGGCCGTCAGTCGTCGAGCGGCCCATCACTTGTCGAGCGGAACGGTACGGGCGTTCGGGTCGTAGCCCGGCGGCGGTCCCGCGGTGTCATCACCGGGCGGCCGCGGCGCGTTGGCCGAGCCGCGGATCTGCTGGCGCGGATCCTCGGTCACACAGTACAGATTGGTCGGGATGGTCAGCTCGAGGATCTGCGTCGGCCGGCGGGGTGTGACCGGGTAGTTGCAGCTCGGGCGCGGGTACACCGATCCGAACGCCCACCATGCACCGTCGTGGAACATGGTGAGGCTCTTGACGCTGGCGTCGCGGATGGCGGGGAACAGCGTCGCGAGAGCCGGCGCACGGAGTGCACCCTGCTCGGCGATGTCGACGAACTGCTTGGTCACGTCGGTGATCGGATCGGTCAGCTGATTGATGGACCCGGCCAGGCTCGTGAACTGCGACGGTCCCCGGTCGAGGAGTTCACGGAGTTCCTGATCGGACGCGGCTGCCGCGTTGACCAGAGTGCTCAGACCGGCCACCGTCGTGCCGAGGTCGGGCTGGATCTGCGCGGTCGTCTTGAAGATGGTGCCCGCGTTCTGGATGAACTTGGTGGTCTCCGGCAGCGCCGTGTACAGCTTCGCGAAGATGGTGCCACCCGAGTCGAAGATCACCGACAGATCGTTGGTGCCGTCCTCGTTGTACAGCGCGATCTTCAGATTGTCCACGGCGGAACGGAGTTTCGCGGGATCGATCTGATTGATCAGTTCCAGCGAGGATTCGAGCAGCTGCGAGAACGGCACGGTCACCTCGGTCTGGTCGGCCCGGATGACGTCGCCGTCCTTCAGGTAGGGGCCGTCGGAGGTGGCCGGCTGGAAGTCGACGTACTGCTCCCCCGCTGCCGACAGCCCCAGCGCCGCCACTGTGCTGTCGCGGTTGATCTTGTACCGGTCGTCGACCGTGACCACGACCTTGACCGAATCCGGTTGCACTCGAACGGTGTCCACGTCACCGACGCGCGCACCGCGCAGCGTGACGCCCGAGGTCTCCTGCAGGCCACCGGAGATGGGGAACTCGATCGTGAGCGAGTACTTGTCGGCGAACGGCTGCCACCGCAGGACACCGAGAGCGAGGTAGCCGAGTCCGACGACCATCACCAGCACCAGGGCGATGTTGCCGACGAGTACCGAATTCCTGCGCAGGACACCGAACACGCCGCTCATCCGCAACACCCCCTTGTCCCGGTGATCCGCGCCAGCAGGCGGGTCAGTGTCTGCTGCAACGCCGCCGAACCCTCGTCGACGTCCTGGATCTCGGGCAACCTGCTCGCCGAGTCGAATCCGACGCCCGGGCTGAGCCAATAGACCTTCGACGACACGGCCGCCGCGCTACCCGGCGTGGACTTGACCCACTTCGGCGTGAGCGTGTGCAGGTTGTCGGCCAGCGATCCGAGCGGGCCGGCGGCCTGACGGAGGCCGGCCAGCACGGTCGACAGATGACCGAGCATCTCCACGAGATTGTCCTGGTCGGTGTCGAGGAAATCGTTGGTGGCGGCGGTGACCTGCTGGGTCTTGTCCAGAGTGGTCAGGATCGTGGCGATCTGCCCGTTCAGCGACTCCAACGCCGGACCCAGCTTGTTGATCGACGCCATGATCTGCGCGCGCCCGTCGGCGAGTTGTCCGGTGAGCACACGCGTGGTGGCCAGCGACCGATCGACCGCGGCCGAACTCTGGTTGAGCTTCCGGATGCCGGTCGTCATGCCACGGATCGCGCCGTTGAGGTCCGACGGGTTCGTCGCGACCGCACTGCTCAGTTCGGTGAGGATGATGGTCAGTGAGTTCAGCGACCCGCTGTCCACGACCCCGCTCATGCTGATCAGCAGATCCTCGACCGTCGCGGCGGCCGACGTCGGGCCGGTGAGGGTGTCACCGTCGACCATCAGACCGTCCTTCGCCTCGATCGGCGGCAGCAACGCCACGAACACGTCGCCCAGGGGCGTCGCCTGGCGCAGCTCGGCGCCCGTGCCCACCGGGAGGTTGGTCTTCTTGCTGACCTCCATCGTCACCACGGCGGTGTAGTCCTTGGCGACGAGGTCGGTGACCTGCCCGACGTCGTTTCCGTTGAGCTTCACCTTCGCTCGCGTCGGCAGGTTCAGCGCGTTGTCGAAGTTCGCGGTCAGCGTGATCGAGTCCCCGATGCCGCCAGGTGCGGGCAGTGGGATCTGTTCGACCGTGAGACTCGGGAGCAGTCCGCAGCCGGTGAGTCCCATCAGGGCGGCGAGCAACACCGCGAGCACGCCGCCCCGGCGGACCCCGCGGCGCGAGGGCGCCGGCGACGGACGCCCGGCCGATCCCGCGCGGTCCAGCGAGTCCATCGTCGCCGTTCTCATTTCGTCAACTCCAGCATCGCCGAGTAGATACCGAGATCGGGCCCGAAGTCCTTGAGCTTGCCCGTCCGGCAGCCGTCCTTCTGCAGATTGATCGCCTCACAGAACTCGGCGAGCAGTTCGTTGTCGACGAGGGACTTGTCGAGCAGCACCTGCGCGCGCCACGCGCCCTGTTCGGCCGAGATGGAGTTGCTCAGGTTCTGGAAGAGCAGCGGCCCGACGTCGATGGTCTCCACGACCTGCCGCGAATAATCGCTGAGGTTCGCGGTCAGCGCCGCGAGCCGGTCGAACGACACCGACATGGTGTTGGTGTTGTTCTGCAGGAACACGGTCGTGTTCTGCAGGGTCTGGTTGAGGTTCCCCAACGTCGCGAGCAGACCCGGCGCCTGGTCGCCCAGCAGCTCCGACACCTCGTTGACGGACTTCGAGAACGCGGTCATCTTCGGATAGTTCTGCACGAGAGTCGTGGTCAGCCCCTCGATGGTCTCGAGGATGTCGACGAGGGCATCGCTGTTGCCCGCCACCACATCCGACGCCCCGCCGAGTTCGTCCAGTGCCGCGCGGATCTCGTCGCCGTTGCCGGTGGCGATGCCGGAGGTGATGTCGATCATCTCCGCGAGGGGGCCGGGTCCGGCGCCTTCGCCCTTGAGGGCGACGACCAGACCGTCGATGGCGTCGAACAGTTCGCCGACCGACACCGGGGCCTTCGTCTCCTTCAGGACCGATCCGTCCTCGAGCTTCGGTCCGCCGTCGTAGGCGGGTGACAGTTCGACGTGCCGGGTGGTGACGATCGAGGTGTTGACGATCGCCGCGGTCGCATCGGCCGGGACCGGTACGTCGCTGTCGATCGTCATGGTCACCTTCACCCGGTCGCCCTGCGGCTCGACCGCGGTGACCTGGCCGACCGGCATGCCGAGGACGGCGACGTCGTTGCTCACGTAGAGGCCGGCGACGTTGTCGAAGTAGGCCGTGACCTCGATCGCCTGTCCGACCGCCGCCTTCCAGCTCCCCGGGATCATCGAGCAACCCGAGAGCCCGAGGATGCCGAGCAGTGCGACCCCGACCAGCAGGATCGGGCGGCGAAGTCCGTTGGCGCGCATCGTCGTACCTGTCCTCGTGTCCCCGCTCAGCATCCGTCCACCACCCGGGCCAGGCACAGCCAGTTGTCCGGGAAGATGCCCCACGGCAGGTAGCCGTTCGCGTAGGGCCCGTCACCGATGACGTTGTTGGTCAGGCGTGCGGTCACCGGCAGGACCTCCAGCAACTTGCGGAGATTGTTGCGGTTCTTCTCCAGCCCCTGGGTGATCGTGTTCAGGTTCGCCATGATCGGCGCGAACTGATTCGCGTTCTCGCCGGCCACCGCGGTCGCCTGCTCGGTGAGTTCGGCGATGCCGTCGAGCATCCGGGTGACCAGTTCCTCACGCGCGACGATCTTCTGGGTCAGGTCGCGTCCCTGCCCGACGATCACGGCGAGCTGGGCCTGGTTGTCGTCCACGATGCTGGTGATCGTCTTGGTGTCGGCGATCAACTGATTGATCTGGTCCTTGCGATTGGTGATGACCTTCGACATCTGGGTGAGCGCCTCGAAGGTCGGCTCGGTGATGGCCGGTACACCGGCGAGCTGCCGGTTGAGGGTCCGGATGCTCTCGGAGAGCGTCTTGTCGTCGATGCCGGTCAGGATCGGCGCCCCCGCCTCGATGGTGCGCTGCAGGTCGTAGGGCACGGCGGTCTTCCCGATGTGTCCGTCGGGCGCGTCCTCGGGTGAATCCCCCAGCGACACATCGATGTAGCGCTGACCGAGCAGCGTGGACATCTTGATCTCCGCCGAGCCGTTGGCCGTCACCCGGACGTCGCTGTCGACCTTCATGGTGATGGCCACGTGCTGCCCGGCGAGTTCGGTGCCGGTGACCTCGCCGACGTCGATGCCGGCGACGCGGACCTTGTCCCCCGGCCGGATACCGCCGGCCTGGGCGAAGTCGGCGGTGAGTGTCTGCTTGCCCAGATGTGCGCTCGCGAGGGCCGTCACGCCCAGCAACAGGGCGACGATGACGACGGCACCGATCACCCCGGACCACACCCGCCGGTTGTTGCGAAAACTTCTGCGGAACCAGCTCATCGGCACACCACCGAGTGACTCGTGCCGCCGATCTTGTTGAAGATCCCGGGCGGGAGCAGGACGTCACCGATCGCGACGTCGAGATCACATGCATAGATGTTCAAGTAAGCGCCCTCACCGAGCACGAGCGGGAAATGACCGAGGAAGACCGGGGCGTCGACCGCCATCCGATCGAGTTTGGCGCCGTTGCTGATCAGCGTGTTGGTGGCGATCCGGCCGTCCGTCGCGGCGTCGGCGAGGCTCTGCCGGCTCTCACTCAGCACGTCGGCGAAACCGCTTGCGGTCCGGCCGATGTCGGTCACCGCGCTACCGAAGGCCGCCGAGTTGGAGTTGAGGTTGGCGATCAGCGCCGACATCGACTCGATCACGGTGCCCAGCTGGCCGCCCTGCCGCGACAGGTCACGCATCACCACACTCAGGTTGTTGATGATCGCACCGAGCACGACGTCACGATTGGCGGTGTCCTCAGCGAGCCGTCCGACCTCGGCGACCGTATAGCTCAGCGACACCGAATTGCCTTGGAACGCTTGGATCAATCCCTCGGACAGGGCGTTGACCTGCTCCGGGGTGAGGGTCTCGAACACCGGCTGGAATCCGGCCAGCAGGGTGGTGACGTCGAAGGAATCCTCGGAGGGCAGCTGCAGCGTCGACCCCGGGTCGAGCGGTCGGCTCTCCCGGTCCGGGACCAGTGTCAGGTTCAGATACCGCTGGCCGATGAGGTTCTGGTAGCGGATCGCCGCACGGGTGTTGGTGAACACCTGCTGGTTGTTCTGCACCTCGAAGGAGACCCGGGCCCGGCCGTCGGCGAGTTCGATCTGGTCCACCCGGCCGACGCGGACGCCGGCCATGCGGACGTCATCGCCCGTCGCGAGACCCGACGCATCACCGAAGTAGGTGGTGTAGCTGTTGGTCGATCCCGGCACCGAACGTTCCAGCGTCGAGAAGATCACGTAGGTGACCAGCAATGCGGTGATGCCGAAGATCGTGAACCCGATCAGCGGTTTGCGGATCGACCCCGAAGCCGCGCTCATCGTCCTCCTCCTTGGCCTTCGCCGCCACCGGGCCCGGTGGCCTTCCGCACGTCGAGCGACTGGACCAGCGGTCCCAGCATGATCGTGTCGGCTGCCGACGGGGTGCGGCGCAACACCGTGCCGAGGGTCTTGTTGTCGGCATCGGTGGTCACGTTGCCGACCGGCTTGTTGCGGCGCATTCCGTCGGAGGGATAGATCGACAACGGACCCGACATCGTCGGCCCGGTCCCCGTTCCCGGCCCGACGCACCCCGGACCGCGCAGGGTTCCGTAGGGGCCGCCGTCGTACACCGGACAGTTCTGCCGGGTGTAGCGCTGGAAGGCGCCGAAACTGACCCCGATGTTGAGCTGTACGTGCCCGTTGGTGCCGGTGAACACCGTCAGCACCCGGGCGGCCAGATTGTTGAGTGCGATCACGCCCTGGGGCAGCGAGTTCGGTTCCAGCACAAGCGCACCCAGCATCCGGTTCAGATCGGTCACGATGCGCTGACCGCCGTCGCCGTTGCGTGCGAAGAGCAACTGGGTCTGATCGATCAGTCCCTGGCTCGCCGTCAGCACAGCGGTCAGGTCACGCTGCTTCTCCGCGAGCGTCACCGCCGGGATCACACTGCGCCCCAACGTGTCGAGGAGTTGCGGCGCCGACTGCGACAGTCCGGTGAGCGCGGCGTCGAAATTGTCGAAACCGGGAGGCGCGCCCGGCGGGAACTGGGCGTTGATGGAGTCGAAGTAGTTCCGCAACACACCGACGAACGACCCGAACACCGATCCGCCGCCCTTGAGTGCGTCGGCGATGGTGCCGAGGACCTGCGCGAGTTCTTCCGGCGGTACGGCGTCGAGGATCTGCTTCAGCTCGTTCTGGGCGTCCTGCAGTTTGATCGTCTCGAGCGACTTGTCGGCCGGGATCACATCCCCCGCGGACAACCGGTCGGTGCCCACCTCGGCGGGCGGGACCAGTTCGACGGAGTTGACGCCGAACAGGTTCGACGGAACCGTCCGCGCGGTCACCGACGCGGGGATCCCCTCGGCCTGGGCGGGCTCGATGTCGATGCCCACGTTCTTGATCAGCCGGGCGGCGTCGGCCTGCGAGTCGTCGTCGACGGCGATGGACTTGACCGTCCCGACGATGAGCCCGTTGTACCGGACGTCGGCGCCGTTGGAGAGGCCGTCGCCGACATCGACGAGGTCGGCGGTCACGGCCACCGTCTTGCTGAACGTCCCCTGGTAACGCATGAAGAGCAGCACGAAGATGACGAGCAGGACGAGCAGGAAGGCGACGCCCCGCAGCACGTACTGCAGCAGTGAGGGATTACGTCCGTCGGTCGCGATGTTCACGGTCTCCCCCTCATCCCGAGATCTTGATTCCGGGCGAAGTGCCCCAGAACACGAGTGTCATGACCAGATTCGCGAACACGATGACGATGATCGCGAGGCGGATGGCATGTCCGGCAGCAACTCCCACACCTTCGGGGCCCCCTGAGGCGAAGTAGCCGTAGTAGCACTGGATGAAGGTCGTGAGCAGGACGAAGACGATCACCTTGATGAACGAGAACAACATGTCCCACGAGACGAGGAATTGGTTGAAGTAGTACAGGTAGGTGCCGCCGCCCTGACCGCTCTGCACCATGAACATGAACTGGCAGGCGAGGTAGTTCGCGGCCAGCGACACCGAGTAGAGCGGCACGATCGCCAGGACCGCGGCACACATCCGGGTGGTGACGAGATAGGGCAGCGGCCGGATCGCGATCGCCTCGAGCGCGTCGATCTCCTCCGCGATGCGCATCGACCCCAACTGTGCGGTGAACCGGCACCCGGACTGCGCGGTGAACGCGGTGGCGGCGAGCAGCGGCGCGATCTCACGGGTCGTCGCGAATGCGGACAGACCACCGGTCACCGGCGACATGCCGAGCAGGTTGAGTGCGGTGTAGCCCTCGATCCCCACCGTCGCGCCACCCATGATCCCGAGGATCACCATGACGCCGACGGTGCCGCCGCCGACCACGATGGCACCGTTGCCCCACGCCACGTCGGCGAGGAGACGCCAGACCTCTTTGCTGTAGTGGCGGAAAGCCAGCGGCACCGCAACGATGGACCGGACCAGGAAGGTGATCAGGTGGCCCATCGCGGCGAGCGCATCACGCGGACCGCGGTACACCGACTTGGCGGCCTCGAGCGGCCGCAGGGCCGGAGGCACATACCGTGACGCGGTCATCTCACACCACCTTCGCCGGGAACAGGATCGTGAACAGCTGCGTCAGGATCACGTTCACCGTGAACAGCAGCAGGACCGAGTTGACGACGGCGGCGTTGACCGAGTTGGCCACGCCGGCGGGCCCGCCCTTCGTCGAGAGGCCGCGATCGCAGGCGACGATCGCCACGATCGCGCCGAATATGACGGCCTTGGCCAACGCGAACATCAGGTCGGAGGTCGTCGCGAAGGACGCGAAGGTGCCGGTGTAACTGCCCGGTGTACCGCCCTGGAAGTAGACGTTGAAGACGTAACCGGTGATGAACCCGACGAAGCAGACGAAGCCACAGAGCAGGAAGCTGACCACCATGGTGGCGAGCAGTCGAGGCGAGATGAGGCGCTCGATCGGGTTGACGCCCATGACGCGCATCGCGTCGATCTCGTCGCGGATGGTGCGCGAGCCGAGGTCGGCGGCGATGGCCGAACCGACGGCACCGGCCAGGAGCAACGAGGTGACCAGCGGGGCGCCCTGCCGGATCACGCCCAGACCCGTGGCGGCACCGGAGAACGAGGTCGCACCGACCTGGCCGGCGATGTTGGACACCTGGATCGACACGATGACGCCGATCGGGATGGCGACGAGGAGCGTCGGGAAGACCGAGGTGCTGGCCATGAAGGCGCACTGCCGGACGAACTCGCCGAAGGGGAAGCGTCGCTTGAAGAGATCGACGAAGAGCGTCCGGAACACCTCGACGAACATGCCGAGCTGGCGTCCGAAGGTGTCGAACGAGGCGACGATATGGCCGTCGTACCACGACCGAACCGCCCCCGGTCTCTTGCGACCCACCTCCTCGTCGTCCGAGGTGACTGCGTTAGTGCTCAATCCCTACCCTTGCGTCTCGGCTTACCCGTTCACCGGCCGTCAGGTCGCGATCGCGCTCGTCGTCGCCGACGCGCGTCCTCGTTTCCGCAGAACCTCTTCGCGTGCCCCCCGTGGGCAGGAGCGCCGCGGGTAACATACCCCATTCTCGTGGTCGAAATGTGTCCGGCCTCACAGTAGCGCCCGACTGCGCCTGTCCGAGGTCCGACATACCTTGCATGATGTGACGAATCCCCCGACCGATACCGCTGTTGCCCAGAGCACAATAACTTGGTCGGCCGACCAACGGGAACAAAACCTACCACTTCGTTCCATTGAGGGTCCCTACCGAGCACCGCGGTCGCTGGACGAGATCCGCGTCTGGGCGCCGACGGCGCAGGTCGTCGAGCTCGTGACCACGACGGGGACGGGGTCGGGGCCGAGTCGGATCGCGATGTCGGCGGCGCGGGGTGGGTGGTGGCAGGTCGATGCCGCACCGGCCGCCGACGGCGAGGACGCACTCCGCTACGGCTTCTCGGTCGACGGTGGGCCGCCGCGTCCGGATCCGCGCGCCGTGCGCCTGCCGGGCGGGGTGCACGAACTGTCCGCGCTGTTCACCGTCGACGCCGACACCTGGACCGACGCCGCGTGGGCCGGCCGCGACATCCGGGGCGCGGTCGTCTACGAGCTGCACCTGGGTACGTTCACACCCGCGGGCACACTCGACTCCGCGATCGACCGACTCGACCATCTCGTCGACCTGGGGGTCGACTTCGTCGAACTGATGCCGGTCAACGCGTTCAACGGCGACCACAACTGGGGTTACGACGGCGTCGGCTGGTACGCGGTCCAGGAGAGTTACGGCGGTCCCGCCTCGCTGGCCCGGTTCGTCGACGCCTGCCACGCCAAGGGGCTCGGCGTCGTCCTCGACGTCGTGTACAACCACCTCGGACCGTCCGGCAACTACCTACCCGACTTCGGGCCCTACCTCAGCGAGGGCACGACGTCCTGGGGGTCGTCGGTCAACCTGTCCGATCCGGACTCCGACGAGGTGCGCGCCTTCATCATCGGAACCGCGTTGCGGTGGTTCTCCGAGTTCCACGTCGACGCACTGCGCCTCGATGCCGTTCATGCGCTCGCCGACCACCGCGCCGTCCACATCCTGGAGGAGCTCGCCGCCGCGACCGATGATCTCGCCGCCGAGCTAGGGCGGCCCCTGTCGCTGATCGCCGAGAGCGACCTCAACGATCCCCGCATGATCCTGCCGCGCACCGTCAACGGACTCGGCCTCACCGCGCAGTGGGACGACGACATCCACCACGCGATCCACACCCTGGTGTCCGGCGAGCGGCAGGGGTACTACGCCGACTTCGGCAGCTACGAGTGCCTCGCGAAAGTCCTCACCGGCGGCTTCTTCCACGACGGCACCTACTCGTCGTTCCGCAGACGCCATCACGGGCGGCCGATCCCGACCGGCACCGTGCCCGCCTCGGCCCTGCTCGCCTACACCTGCAATCACGACCAGATCGGCAACCGCGCCATCGGCGACCGTCCGAGTGCCTACCTCGACGGCGGACAGCTGGCGATCAAGGCGGCACTGGTCCTGCTGTCCCCCTTCACCCCGATGCTGTTCATGGGCGAGGAGTGGGCCGCGGCGACGCCCTTCCAGTTCTTCACCTCCCACCCGGAACCGGAACTCGGCCGGGCGACCGCCGAGGGACGCAAGTCGGAATTCGCCGAGCACGGCTGGGACAGCGACGATGTGCCCGATCCGCAGGACCCGGCGACCTTCGAGCGGTCGAAGCTGGACTGGACCGAACTCGATCGGCCCGACCACGCACGTGTGCTCGACTTCTACCGGACCCTGATCGCGTTGCGGAAAGCCGAAGCAGCACTGCATGATCCGACCTTCGGTTCGGTGTCCGTCGACTTCGACGAGGCGGCGGGCTGGTTCGCGATGCACCGCGGCGACTGGTCGGTGGTGTGCGTCCCCGGCGATCAGCCGGTGACCGTGCCCGTCACCCTCGACGTCGAGTCGGCCTGGGAGCCCGTCCGATCCGACGACACCGGGCTCAGCTCGCCGGGCCACAACGTGATCGTCGGACGCCGGAGTCCGGCCCACAACGATTCCTAGCCCGAAGCCGCGGTACACGCGGCTTCGGGCTGTGACAATCGGGCGGGGGTCAGACGGCGTCGCCGCCGTCGATGCTGCCGAAGTCGCCGACCTCGACGTTGCCTTCGTCGTCGACGGCGGTGTCGAAGGTGCCGTCGGCGTCGGTGTCGGCGACGGCGATGTCGGTGTATCCGTCGGCGTCGGTGTCGGCCTCGATGACGTCGATCTCGCCGTCGGCGTTGGTGTCGTAGGCGATGGAGTCGGCCTGGCCGTCGCCGTCGGTGTCGAGGATGGCGTCGGTGGTGCCGTCACCGTCGACATCGGTGAGGGCGGCGTCGACGGCTCCGTCGCCGTCGGTGTCGACGAGAACGGCGTCGGCGGGGATCTCGGTGCTCATGGGGTGTGTCCTTCCAAGTGGTGGAGCGCTGGTGTGCAGTGCTTCTGGGCGGTTCATGTACTTGGAGGCGACCTCGGGCCGGAATGTTCCCGGGAGGTCGGGAGTCGTTCGGATGGCCGACGTCCGGGCTCCCCGCCCGCAAACGCGCCTGCACCACGAAGCACCCCAGGAAACCACCCACCACAGCGCCACCGAGAAGGCGAACTCATCGTCGCCGCGGATCCTGCCGCGGGCGCATCTCAGCGGGGCGGCGTGGGCAACAGACCCCCCTCGACGTTCTACGTGAGGTAGGCGTACGCCGGGGAACCCGGTTCGAGCCGCTCACAGTGCAGGCGGGAGTGGGCCATCCGGTCCATGAGCCCGCCGAGTCCGTCGCGGTGCCCCAACTCGACACCGACCAGGGCGGCACCGGTCTCCCGGTTGTTCCGCTTGACGTACTCGAACAACGTGATGTCGTCGTCGGGCCCGAGCACCTCGTCGAGGAAACGTCGCAATGCGCCCGGCTCCTGGGGGAAGTCGACGAGGAAGTAGTGCTTGAGGCCCCGGTGGACCAGTGAGCGCTCGATGATCTCGCCGTACCGGGACACGTCGTTGTTGCCCCCGGACACGAGGCACACCACGGTGGCGTCCGCGGGCAGCTGCAGCTTGTCGAGCACGGCGACGGCGAGGGCGCCCGCGGGTTCGGCGATGATCCCCTCGTTCTGGTACAGCTCGAGCATCGCCGAGCAGATGGCACCTTCGTCGACGTGGGTGATGTGTGCCGATCCCGGGACAGGCGCGAACCGCTCGTCGGGCACCACCCGCACGGCAGGGGTCGGGGCGATGTCGGCGAGAACCGGGTGGTCGGTGACGGTCGCACCCAGGTCCGACAGCACCCGGTGTCCGATGGACCCGATCCGCTTGACCGCCGCGCCGTCGACGAAGGGATCGATCTCGTCGAGGGTGACCGGTCCGCCGGTGACGAGTGCGGCGCTCAGCGACACCGCACCGGTCGGTTCGACGCCGACGATCGTCACGTCGTCGGAGATACCGCGGAAGTAGGTCGCCATCCCGGCCAGACATCCTCCGCCGCCGACCGGCGCGACGACGACGTCGGGGACGCGACCGAGCTGTTCGACGATCTCGTGCGCGATGGTCCCCTGCCCGGCCGCGGTCCGCGGGTCGTCGAACGCGTGGATCCACACCGCTCCGGTGCGCATCACGTCGTCCTGAGCGGCCGCCGCAGCAGCGTCGTAGGTTTCCCCGACGGCCCGGAGTTCGACGAAGTCGCCTCCGTGCCAACGGATTCGGTCCCGCTTCTGCTTGGGCGTGGTGGTCGGGACGTAGATGCGTCCGTGTACCCCCATGCTCCGGCAGGCGAACGCAACGCCTTGTGCGTGGTTGCCGGCACTGGCGGCGACGACCCCGCGCGCGAGCTCCTCCGCCGACAGCTGCGCCATCACGTTGTAGGCACCGCGCAATTTGTAGGATCGGACCGCCTGGAGGTCCTCACGCTTCAGGAAGATCTCGGCACCGGAGTCGGCCGACAGCCGCGGGCAGATCTCGAGGGGGGTACGCGCCACCGCGTCGGCGATGCGGATCGACGCGGCTTCGATCGCGTCTACCGACAATGCCTGCTGATGGACCGGGACGTGGTGCGTACTCACGACAGCCATGTTCTCACTGTCGGCTCATGTCCCGGTGTCGCGGGTTGCGGTGACATCGTCGCGACGCCCGGTCGAATCGCGATCGCGGCACATTCTCCCGCTCGGTGGCGTAACACTGGACGTGCGTGTGAACGCGGCCCGGGCGGGTATCTCCCCTACGGCCGTCCCATTCGCGACCACCGACGGCGACCCAGTCCCACCCACCAGGGAGCAGCCATGATCACTCGTCGAACTCTCGCACCTCGCCCGCGTCGCCTGTCGCGGCTGGCCGCACTCGGTGCGGCCGCCGCATTGGCGGTCGGCCTCGGAGCCGCCGTGGATCCCGCCCCGGCCGCGGCCGCCCCGGTGTGTGCGGGCGCCGGCCAGCCGGCGCGACTCGTCGGCTCGGTCCCCGGTGCGGCGCTCGAAGGTCTGACCGTCGACGCGAGCGGTCGCCTCTACACCACCGACCTGATCTCGGGTCGCGTGTACCGCCTCGCCGGACCGGGCGCGCCTGCCGTTCCGATCGCACGCGTGCTGGGGGGAAGCGGAGCGGGTGCGCTGGCATGGACCCCCGGCGGCACCCTGCTGGTCGGGTACGGCGCGGACCCGCGGGTCTTCGTCGGCGACGCGCTGCGGCACGCGTCCATCGCCCGCCTCGACATCAACACCCGCGCGCTGCGCCCCTGGGTGTCGGGACTCTCGGCGGCCAACGGGATGGATGTGTCGGCCCGCGGAAACGTGTACGCCACCAACGACTTCGGCAATCTCATCGGGCGGGTGAGCCCGAACGGTGCCGTGCAGGCGGCCTGGGGAGCACTGCCGAGCGCCAACGGGGCGGTCCTCGGTCGCGGCGACGGGTGGCTCTACGTGTCGAGGACCTTTGTGAACCCGGGTGTCAGCCGGATCTCCACCGCGAACCCGCGGGTCGTGCAGAACCTGCTCACCGTGGGCGCGCCGTCGACTCCGGACGGACTGACCCTGGATTCGCGCGACCGTCCGATCGTGCCGTTCAACGCGACGGGCGAGATCGTGCGGGTCACCTCGCCGGGCAGCTATTGCGTGCTGGCGGCCGGACTACCGACCTCGAGTGTCCTGTCGTACGGACGGGGGAACCGCGGATTCTCGGCGGGACGATTGTTCCGCGCCGGATTCGACGGGCGTATCTATGAGATCCCGGGCGGATTCGACGCCGGAGCGACGGCTGCCGTCCCGGGCAGGTAGCGCTCACCCCACCACACGGCGAGCAGGGTCAGCCCGCTCACCCACGCGGTCACCTCGAGCGACCCGATGAGCAGGACACTCACCAGCGCGACCGCCGCGGCCGCGACGAGTGCGTGGACCTTGTGTGCGGGCCACTGCACGCCGAGGACATCGACGGTGCGGGATGCCCGCGGCGCGCGGTGGCGCGGGTCGACATCGATCAGGGTCGCCATCTCGAATCACTCCCTCACTACTCGCATGCACCGGACGTGTCGTCGAGTGTAGCGGAAGACGAAGGAAAATGTTCGGCGACCCGAATCCTCGGTCACGGCGACGGGAAGTCGCGCACCCAGGGCGCCCTCATCTCAGCTCAGACAGCTGGGTCCGAGGAGTGCCTTGAGGTCCCCCATCAGCGCCGAGCTCGGCGCGACGCGGAGCGATTCGGTCAGTTTCAGCTGGGTCTGCCGCTTGTCGCTGACCAGGGTGACGTGCACGTCGGCCATGCCGGGATGCCGGGTCAGCACCTGCTTGAGGGCGGCCACGCGATCTGGGGTGCACAGCCGGGCCGACAAGGTGAGGGCAACGGGTTTCGTCGCCCCGGCGGTTTCCAGGTCCGGCACCGCGAGGTCGTTCGCGCTGATCATCATGCTGTCGTCACGCAGGTTCACGCGCGCCTTGATCAGGACGATGTTGTCGGCGACGATGTCCATCCCGTATGCGGTGTAGGCGCGCGGGAAGAAGTAGACCTCGACACCACCGACCATGTCCTCGAGGGTGACCGCGGCCCACGGTTCGCCCTTCTTGTTCACCCGTCGCGTCACCGACGAGATGATGCCGCCGATGGTGATCTGGGCGCCGTCGGCGACGTTCCCCTCGAGCAGGGTCGAGATCGACGTGTCGGTGTGCGCGGCGATCGCATGTTCGACGCCGCTCAACGGGTGGCCGGACACGTAGAGCCCCAACATCTCTCGTTCGATGGCGAGCTTGTGCTTGGTGTCCCACTCCTCCTCGGGCACCTTGACCGCGAACACCTCGGCCATCGAGTCGTCGGCTCCACCGGCATCGCCGAAGAGGTCGAACTGTCCGATCGCCTCGGCCTTCTTGGTGCCGATGACCGATTCGACGGCCTCGCCGTGCACGAGGAACAGGCCCTTTCGCGGATGTCCGAGGGAGTCGAACGCCCCCGCCTTGATCAGCGACTCGGTCACCTTCTTGCTGCAGGCTGTCACGTCGATCTTGCCGAGATAATCGGAGAAGTTGGTGAACTTCCCCTTCTCCTCGCGCGCCGAGATGATCGACCCGACGACCCCGGACCCGACGTTGCGGATCGCCGCCAGACCGAACCGGATGTCCTTGCCGACCGCGGCGAAGTTCCGCTGCGACTCGTTGACATCGGGCGGTAGCACGGTGATCCCGAGCTTGCGGCAGTCGGCGAGATAGATCGCCGCCTTGTCCTTGTCGTCGCCGACCGAGGTCAGCAGCCCGGCCATGTACTCGGCGGGGTAGTTCGCCTTGAGGTAGGCGGTCCAGAACGACACCAGTCCGTAGCCCGCGGCGTGCGACTTGTTGAACGCGTAGCCGGCGAACGGCAGGACGGTGTCCCACAGCGCGGTGATCGCGGCCTGCGAGAAGCCGTTGTTGCGCATGCCCTCCGCGAAGCCGTCGTAGGCCTCGTCGAGGATCTCCTTCTTCTTCTTGCCCATCGCGCGACGCAGCAGATCGGCCTGTCCGAGCGAGTACCCGGCGACCTTCTGCGCGATCTGCATGATCTGCTCTTGGTAGACGATCAGGCCGTAGGTCTCCGACAGGATCTCCTTGAGCGGTTCCTCCAGCTCCGGATGGATCGGCCGGATGTCCTGCAGACCGTTCTTGCGCTTGGCGTAGTCGGTGTGGGCGTTCACACCCATCGGACCCGGACGGTACAGCGCGAGAACTGCGACGATGTCCTCGAACCCGGTGGGCTGCATCATCTTCAGCAGGTCACGCATGGCCGCGCCGTCGAGCTGGAACACGCCCAGGGTGTCACCGCGCGCGAGCAACTCGTAGGTCTTGGGGTCCTCGAGCGGCAGCGCGTCGAGGTCGAGGTCGATGCCCCGGTTCAGTTTGATGTTCTCCAGGGCGTCACCGATGACGGTGAGGTTGCGGAGCCCGAGGAAGTCCATCTTGAGCAGGCCGATGGCCTCACACGACGGATAGTCCCAACCGGTGATGATCGCGCCGTCCTGCGCGCGCTTCCACACCGGGATCGCGTCGGTCAGGGGTTCTGACGACATGATCACCGCACAGGCGTGCACGCCCGCGTTGCGGATCAGTCCCTCGAGCCCGATCGCGGTGTCGTAGATCTTCTTGACGTCCGGGTCGGTCTCGATCAGCGTCCGGACCTCGGCGGCCTCGCCGAACCGCTCGTGCTCGGGATCGGTGATGCCCCAGACCGGGATGTCCTTGGCCATGATGGGCGGCGGGAGAGCCTTGGTGATGCGGTCGGCGATGGCGAACCCCGGCTGACCGAACTGGACGCGCGCCGAGTCCTTGATCGCGGCCTTCGTCTTGATGGTTCCGAAGGTGATGACCTGGGCCACCTTGTCGCTGCCCCACCGGTCGGTCGCGTACCGCACCATCTCGCCTCGACGACGATCGTCGAAGTCGATGTCGATGTCGGGCATCGACACGCGCTCGGGGTTGAGGAATCGCTCGAAGAGCAGCCCATGCGGGATCGGGTCGATGTTGGTGATGCCCAGCGCCCAGGCCACGAGGGAGCCGGCCGCCGAGCCACGGCCCGGCCCCACCCGGATGCCGACCTCGAGAGCGTGGCGGATGAGGTCGCCGACGACGAGGAAGTAGGCCGGGAACCCCATCTGGATGATGACGTCGAGCTCGTAGTTGGCGCGGCGCAGGTATTCCTCGGGCACCTCGGTGCCGGCGAAGCGACGCTCCGCGAGACCCTTCGCGACCTCCTTGCGCAGGAAGGTCTGCTGGGTCTCGCCGTCGGGCACCGGGAAGACCGGCATCCGGTCGCGGTGGGTGAAGACCTCTTTGTAGGACTGGACGCGCTCGCCGATCTCGAGGGTGTTGTCACATGCCCCCGGCACGATCGAATCCCACTGCTCGCGCATCTCGGCCGCGGACTTCAGGTAGTAACCGTCGCCGTCGAACTTGAACCGGGTCGGGTCGGAGAGGGTCTTGCCGGTCTGCACGCACAGCAGCGCCTCGTGCGCGGCGGCGTGCTCCTTGGTCACGTAGTGGCAGTCGTTGGTGACGATCGGCTTGATGCCCAGCTTGCGGCCGATCTCGAGCAGACCGTCGCGCACGCGCCGCTCGATCTCGAGTCCGTGCTCCATCAACTCGAGGTAGAAGTTGTCCTTGCCGAAGATCTCCTGCCACTTCGCCGCGGCCTCGAGTGCCTCGCGATCGTGGCCGAGCCGCAGACGCGTCTGCACCTCGCCGGATGGGCACCCCGTGGTCGCGATGATCCCCTCGGCGTGCTCGGCGATCAGGTCCACGTCCATCCGCGACCACTTGCCGAGTTGCCCCTCGATCGACGCCAGCGACGACAGCTTGAACAGGTTGCGCAGGCCGGTCGCGTTCTCCGCGACCATGGTCATGTGCGTGTACGCACCCGAGCCGGAGACGTCGTCGCTCTTCTGCTCGCGCGTACCCCATTGGATTCGTTTGGTGTCGAACCGTGAACCGGGCGCGATGTAGGCCTCGATGCCGATGATCGGCTTGATGTCGTTCTTGACCGCGGTGTTGTAGAACTCGCTGGCGCCGAACATGTTCCCGTGGTCGGTCATACCGATCGCGGTCATCCCCAGGCGTTTGGCCTCGGCGAACAACGGGGACACCTTCGCCGCACCGTCGAGCATGGAGTACTCGGTGTGGTTGTGCAGGTGTACAAACGAGTCCGTCACGGCGCCTCTTCTGTCGAGATCAGTCTGTAGATGTCGGTTCAGTCGTCAGATGTCGGTTCGATCGGTGGCCGTCGGGGCACGGGAGGGTCTCCGATGACGCTCGGCGTGCCGGGTCCGATTCCGGGTCCACTCTAGGCGCGTGTACCGACACCTCCGGGGTGCCACTCCGGGTCGTGACGCATGGGACAACTGTGGTACCACGGCGGCGCCGGCCACCGGTTCACAGCGCCAGGAACACGACGACGATCGCGATGAGCAACACCACCGCGATGATCGCCAGCGCCACGGGCAGCCGGTTGGCCGCGGGACGTCCCGATCCGGGCGAACCGACCGGCCCGGCGGGGCCCCGGGGTACCGGGCCACCGAGCGCACCCGGCTGGGCCGCGAGGCCCCGACCGCGCGGCGCACCGGGCTGCGCCGGCGGGGTGCCGTCGGGCCGCAGGTGGTCGTTGCTCTGCCGGAATGGGTTCGACGGCGGATGCTGCCACACCGCCGGATCGGCGCCGGTCGTCGGCCGCGACCCCGGTCCCGGCTGCACCGCCCGGTCCGAACGGGCCGGACCCCGATCCGAGGGCCTGCCCGGCGGCGTCGCCCGCGCCGGGGTCGCTCGCTGCGTCGCCTGGTGTGCCGGGTCCGGATTCGCGGGGTGACCGGGCCGGGGCGGGCGACGTTCGGTGGGCGCCCGGTCGCCGGCCGGGGGACGCCCGGCGGGCGGCGGGGTCGGCCGACCGGGCCGTACGGGCATCTCCGGCGCGGGCCGCGGGCCGGGAGCGGCACGGCCGGCCACCTGACCGGGAATCCCCCGGATCGTCTCCGCATCGAGGTCGGCGACCGACCTAGGCCGCACGCTCCGCAGGCTCCTCGCCAGGGCGTCGGCGAACTCCCGGCAGCTGGCGAAGCGGTCGTCGGGCGTCTTCGCCATCGCCCGGGCGATGACGGAGTCGGCCTCGGCCGGGAGCCCGGGTACGAGGTCGGACACCCGCGGCACCGGCTCTTTCAGGTGAGCCCCGATGACCGCGCCGTTGTCGCGATCATCGAAGGGCACGCGCCCGGTCAGCAGGTGAAACGCGGTGGCCGCCAGCGAGTACTGATCGGTCCGGCCGTCGAGTCGACGACCCGTCAGCTGCTCGGGCGAGGCGTAGGACAGCGTGGCGAGAACCGTGCCGACCGAGGTGAGCGCCTCGGTCTCGTCGGAGAGCTTGGCGACCCCGAAATCCGTCAGCAACACCCGCTGCTCGTCGAACGACGAGTCCTCGTCGACCTCGGCGAGCAGGATGTTGGCGGGCTTCACATCGCGATGGAGGAGTCCGCGCCGATTGGCGTGGTCGATCCCCCGCGCCACCTCCGACACGATGTGCACCACGCGCCGCGGGGCGAACCGACCGCGTCCGGCGAGTTCCCGCGCACAGTCGGTCCCCGGGACGTACTGCATGGCGATCCACAGCAGGTCGGCCTCCCCGGGTTCCGACACAACGGGATTCGACGCAGCAGGATTCGAGGCCGACGACGTCGAGGCGTCCGACCTCGACGGGATCGGCACACTGGCGCGTCCGCGGTTGAAGACGGTGACGATGTTGGGGTGGTCGAGCGTCGCCGCGACCTCCGCCTCGCGCAGGAACCGCCGACGGAAATTGCTGTCGGTGAGTCCGGCCGAGGCCTTGAGCACCTTCAGGGCGTCGTACCGAGGCAGTTCGGGGTGCCGGGCGAGGAAGACAGCGCCCATGCCTCCGCTCCCGAGTACCCGGTCGACGCGGTACCCGGCCACGAGTGTTCCCGGCTCGAGCACCCCCTCAATCTAGGCGAGTTCGGCGGGGATGTCGCCCACAAGCAGCCGATCGAACGGCCTGGTCGGCTCGTGGCAGATCAGGTCGCCCGCAGGACGTCGAGCGCGTGCTGCAGGTCCTCCGGGTACGACGAGGTGAACTCCACCTGCCGGCCGTCGGCGGGATGGGCGAACCCCAGCGACCGCGCGTGCAGCCACTGACGTTCGAGACCCAGCTTCTTGGCCAGGACCGGATCGGCACCGTACGTCGGATCACCGCAACACGGATGATGCAGGGCCGAGAAGTGAACCCGGATCTGGTGCGTACGACCGGTTTCGAGGTGCACGTCGAGCAGCGACGCCGACGCGAACATCTCCAGGGTGTCGTAGTGGGTGACGCTCGGTTTGCCGTTAGCGGTAACCGCGAACTTCCAGTCGTTGCCGCGGTGACGGCCGATCGGGGCGTCGATCGTCCCCGACGGCGGGTCGAGGTGCCCCTGGACCAGGGCGTGGTAGCCCTTGTCCACGGTCCGCTGTTTGAACGCACGCTTGAGCAGCGTGTACGCCCGCTCGGACACCGCGACGACCATGACTCCCGAGGTACCGACGTCCAGACGGTGGACGATGCCCTGGCGTTCGTGCGCGCCCGATGTCGAGATCCGGAAACCCGCTGCCGCGAGGGCCCCGATGACCGTCGGCCCGCTCCAGCCGACGGACGGATGAGCGGCCACCCCTACCGGCTTGTCGACGACGACGATGTCGGAGTCGTGGTAGATGACCTCGAGGTCCTCCACCGGCGTCGGCTCGACACGCAGCGGTTCCGCCGGCTCGGGCAAAGTCACGTGCAGCATCGTGCCCGCGGCGAGCTTGTGGGACTTCCCCACCGCCACGCCGTCGACGATCACGTCGCCGTCCTCGGCGAGGGTGGCGACGACGGTGCGCGACAGCCCGAGCATCCGCGAGACGCCGGCGTCCACGCGCATCCCGTCGAGACCATCGGGCACCGGTAGGAAACGCGATTCACGCATGAGCGCCGTCCTCGGTGTCGGCGGGATCGCGCCGGTCGTGCCGTGCGGCCCACCCGGTACGGCTGCCGTCATAGTCGAAGCCGAGCGCCGAGAGCACGACGAGCAGGATCGCGCCGCACACCACGGCGGAGTCGGCGACGTTGAACACCGGCCACCATCCCACGGACACGAAGTCGACCACGTGTCCCTGGAAGGGTTGCGGTGCCCGGAAGATGCGGTCCATCAGATTCCCGATGGCGCCGCCGAGCACGAGTGCCAGACCGGCCACCCACCACCAGGACCGCAGGCGGCTGCTGTAGCGGATGATCACGAGGACGACCACGAGGGCGATGATCGAGAGCACCCAGGTGTACCCGGTCGCGAGCGAGAAGGCCGCCCCGCTGTTGCGGATGAGACGCAGGGTCACGAAGTCGCCGATGATCTCCACCGGGCGCGCCGGATCCAGCGTGGCGACCGCGATCGTCTTCGTCAGCTGGTCCAAGCCCAGGATGACGAGTGCGACGCCGAGCACCGCGATCGTCACCGTCGGCAGCCGGCGGCCGTTCCCGCGTACGGACGTGTCGTCGTCGGGTCCGCGGTCTGCCCCGGGTTCGACACTTCCGTGCGGGTCCACGTGCTCTCGATCCGTCAGGGGTTGGTCATCCACAGGATCATTGTCCACGACTCGTCGAATACCCTGGCTACCCGTGTCCCCGCATCCCCGTCGCCTCCGGTCCGTCGTCTCGTCGATCGCGGCGGCCACCGCGTTGTCGGTACTGGTCGCAGGGTGCTCGTCGGACGCCGACGAGACCGCCGGGGCCGCGGCGTCGAGCACGCCGGCGGGCTGTAGCGCCGACTCGCCGTCCCGTGCGGCCGGTGCGGCGCCGGTCCCGATCGCGCCGGCGACGGTGACGATCGTCGACGCGGGCGCCGGTGAGCGCCGGGTGCCCACGACCGCACCGGACGTCACGGCCGCCCAGTCGGTGACGCTGGTGACGACGTCGGAGGTCGCATCACCGGGCAGCGCGGACGCCCAGACCGTCGAGATGCCCCTCGCGGCGCGCTTCGGCTGTACCAATGTCGCCGACCTCGAACTCGAACTCGGCACCGTCACGTCACCGGACCCGACGCTGAACGATGCGTTGGCGGCGGTGGCCGGCGCGAAGGCGGGGCTCACGCTCGGCCCGGGGTACGCGCCGGTGTCCCTGCGGATCGCACCGCCGGAGTCGGCGGGGGGTGAGGCGCGTCTTGCGGTCGAGCAGGCGCTGGTCTCGGCGTTCAACACTGCGGTGGTCCTGCCGACCGAGCCGGTCGCGGTGGGCGCGACGTGGCGGAGCGAACGGGTCATCGCGTCCGCCGCGACCGTCACCCAGACGATCGAGGCACGACTCACCGCATGGGACGGCAACCGGCTCACCATCGACTACACAGCCGAGGAGACCCCGGTGAACTCGGTGTTCGCGATCCCCGGCGGCGGTGACAGTCTCACCATCAGCCGCTACAGCTACTCCGGCGAGGGGACGGTCACCATCGATCTGACGCGCGGGCTGCCGGTGGCCGGCGAGGCCACCTACCGCGGGGCCCGAGAGCTGGTCGGAGCGGACCCGGGCCGTCCGCTGTTGCAGCAGACCGGGCTGTCGGTGGCCTGGCGCTGAACGCCGACGGCCCCGGGCCGCCGACATCGGTCGGCGACCCGGGGCCGCGGATCTTGCTGTGCGAGAGACGGGCCGGAAGGCCCCGTCGCCGACGCCGCCTACTCGGTGGCGAGGCGGATGGTGGTCAGCTCGCGGGCGCGCACATGGCGCTCTCGACCTGATACAGGCCGAGCAGGTTGCACACGGTCTCGTTCGAGAGCTTCCAGCGTCCGTCGTCGTAGACGATGGTCGACTCGGCGTTGGTCGGCGGGTTGCCCGCGGTCTCGATCCGGACCTTGACGCGCGCCTTGTTGGGGCCGGCGCTGATCACGGGGTTGACCAGGACCCAGTCGACGTCGGAGTTCTCGGCACGCGCCTTGACCAGTTCGTCGAAGATCGCCGGGTCCTTCTCCGAGCCCTCGACGAGCTCGACCTTCTCCGCCCGCGGGATGTTCGGGTCGACCGCCTTGTCGACCAGCTCGTTGAGGGCTGCGATCGACGGCGGGTTGCTGCCGTCGGTGATCTCGGAGCCATCCCCGCCGGCAGCGGCGGTGTCGGTGCTGGTGAGCGTCGGTGCGGGCGGCGCGTCGGCGTCGTCGCCCCCGCAGGCCGCGACGGTGGTCATCAACGCTGCCGCGATCATGGTCGCGCCAAGAAATTTCCGATACTTCAACGATCTCCCTCACTGTGATCTCGGGCATGGGGTGCGCCGGTGGGCGCTCTCGTACCGCGATGCCGGACGTGTCTGCCGGGTACGACCCGGCGACGGCCCACACCACTATGCCAAACAACGAGGACCGGGGGTCCCCGGTGCCGTCGACACGCGACGACGATCCGGCCGGCGGGGGCGTCGCCGAGCCGGCAACGCTTGACGGCCCGGCCGGGTTCCGGTGACCCTTGGGCACCATGACAGGCACCCCTCCCCCCGGCACCTCCGCCATCGTGCTGATCAGCACCGGAGGCACCATCGCCGCCCACACCACCGCCGACGGCGCGGTCCCCGCACTCGGGTCCGCCGATCTCCTCACCTCCACCGGGACGCCCGCCACCGGGCCGGCGTTACGTACCGTCGATCTGATGTCGGTGGACAGCTCGGCGATGACCGTCGCCGACCAGTTCGCCGTGGTCCGCGCGATCGCCGACGCGCTCGCCGACCCCGCCGTCCGCGGCGTGGTGGTCACTCACGGGACCGACACGATGGAGGAGACGGCCTTCCTTGCCGACCTGTACGCGGCCGACGAACGGCCGGTCGTGTTCACCGGCGCCATGCTGCCCTCGGACTCCCCGGCGGCCGACGGTCCGTCGAATCTCACCGCCGCGCTGGCCGCGATCGACGACCCGGCCGCCCGCGGTCGTGGGGTGCTCGTGGCGATGGGCGGCCGACTTCTCCCTGCCTGCGGCCTGTTCAAGGTCTCCACCACCGACCTCGCCGCCTTTGACACCGTGTGGGGCGTCGATCGCGCGGACGGCCCGCCGGTGCCGCGACGGGTGCTGACCGGACCGGTGCCGCCGGGGCGGGCGGCGCGGGTCGACGCGTTCACCCTGTATCCGGGCGTGTCGCCGGGCCTCATCGCCGCGTCCGTCGCCCAGAACGCCGCGGGTCTGGTCCTGGCGGCCACCGGTTCCGGGAACACGCACCCCGACATCACCGCGGAGGTGGCACTCGCCGTGCAGCGCGGGGTGACCGTCGTCGTGACGAGCCGTGTCCCGTACGGCGAGGTGTCGGCGACCTACGGCGGAGGCGGCGGCGCCGTCGATCTGGGTCGGGCCGGGGCGATCGTGTCCCCCTGGTTGCGCGCCCCGCAGGCGCGCATGGCCCTGATCGCCCTGCTGACCTCCGGTCACGACCACGGCGCGATCACAGATTACTTTCTCGCACAACACCTCTGAGGAACACGGCCGGGCCCGTCGCGCGCGGATCGCCGGTCAGTCGCGGTCGGGAAGATCCCATTCGAGGCTGTCGAGCGGATCCGCCGGACGGAGGTCGGGGTCGTCGACCGCGAAGGTACGCGTGCGTCCGGGCCCGCTCGTCCGTGTCTCGAACCGGACGGTGACGACGCCGTGCCCGCTGCCCTGGACCCAGCCGTGCCCGTGGTCGGGATGGGTCACATCGGCCCCGGGCCCGAAGCGTCCGGCGGGCATCGAACTGCCACCCGGCGCGAACCGCGGGAGTGCGGAGGACGCATCCGTCGTCTGGTCGGCGGGCGGCACGACGGCACCGTCGGCTCGCGGCTCGGTCGGCGCCGCGTCGGCCGCGTCCACCTGCACCGGCACCGCGACCCCGTCACCGGTGTCCGTCACACCGTCGGCGGTGTCGTGGTGGGTGGTCTGGACATCGCTCACATCCTCCCCACCGACGTCGTCGAACAGGGCATACTGCTGTACCGCGGTCAGTCCCGAGAAGCTCACGCCGACAAGGCGAATGGCCCCGATCGACCGCGGATCGAGCGCGAGTCGCTGCGCCGTCCGCTCGAGGTCGTCGAAGTCGGTGGTGGCCGCGGCGGTCGTCGCCGAGCGCGTCAGGATCGACATGTCGGATCTCTTCAGTTTCAGCACGACGGTGCGCGCACCCCGACCGTCTGCCCGCAGCCGGCGGTGAGCGTCGGTCGCGGCTTTGCGGATGGCGGGACGGAGCGCGTCGAGTTCGACGATGTCCTCGGCGAAGGTCGACTCGGCGCTGATCTGCTTCGCGGAGGCGCGTTCGGCGACGGGACGGTCGTCGATGCCGTGGGCGAGACGATGCAGGGCGGGTCCGACGGTGCCGCCGAGCACGGAGGCCACCTCGACCGGCGACATCGCCGCAAGGTCACCGATGGTCGCGATTCCCAGGCGCGCCAGCCGATCGCCCGACACCGGTCCGATGCCCCACAACTTGCGAACCGGGAGCGAATGCAGGAAGGCCAGCTGACCGGACGGCGGGATCACCATCACCCCATCGGGTTTGGCCATCCCCGAGGCGATCTTCGCCAGTTGCTTGCCACTGCCGAGTCCGACAGACGCGGCGAGTCCGACCTCCCCGCGTATTCGGGAGCGGAGCCTCTCGGCGAAATCGCGGGCCTCGTCGACGGTCGCGCCCGCGAGCTCCGCCGGTTCGCCGAACGCCTCGTCGAACGACAGCGTCTCGATGACCGGAACCTCGTCGCGCACAATGGCGAAGACACGTTTGCTGACCACGCTGTACACCGATCCGCGCGGCGGGATCACCACCCCGGTGGGTCCGATGAGCCGGCGCGCCTGGTGCATCGGCATCGCCGAGCCGGCTCCGAACACGCGGGCCTCGTAGCTGGCCCCGGCGACCACCCCGCGTCCGCCGGACCCGCCGACGAGGACGGGCCGGCCGCGCAGCGTCGGCCGGGTGAGCTGCTCGACGGAGGCGAAGAACGCGTCCATGTCGAGGTGCATCACCCAGCGCGGACTCCGCTCCGATCCCTGGCCCGACACCGCAGCCAAGGGGTGTCCCGACACCGCACCGCCCGGCTGCGGCGGATCGGACTCGAGACGTGACACCTCACCGAGTCTAGTGAGCTGGGGTGACGGTGAAGACGGGGATCAGGGCGGCGTGCGCGGCGAGTTCCTCGTCCGACGAGGTGACCTCGAGACCCGCGGGCAGGAAGCGGGCGACCTCCCAACCCCAGCGTCGCAGATAGTCCCGGATGACCGGCGGGCGACACCCGGGGTCGAGTTCGGTGAGCGTGACGACGGTCCGGCGACGCCCACGGCGCAGCTCGACGGTCCCGGCCGCGCGCGCGTTCCGCACCCACTGCGTCTCGCCGCGGACGGCGACGAAATACTCCGCCCCGTCGAGTCGCAGCACGTTGACGGGCACCCGCTGTGGGGTGCCGGTCCGCCGACCGACGACGGTGAGCGTCTGCGCCCCGGCCAGATTGACCCCGCGGTCGGCGAGCCAGCGGACCACGCGGTTGAACGCGGCATCGAAACCGCTCGGGGCCCTGTAGTGGGAAGTCGCAGTCATGGCCGGCCTTTCGTCGAGGTATTGGCATTCGAGAGCAGTGCTCTCGTTGTAAGTATGCGGGAGTGGCAGCGCAAAATCAAGAGCACCGCTCTCGTTTTGTGGCAGGATCGTCGGCATGGCCACCGGACGGAACCGCGCGGAGAACCGCGCGATGATGACCGACGAGATCCGTCGGCTGGGACGAGAACACCTGACCACCTACGGGGCGGCCGGGCTTTCACTGCGCGCGATCGCGCGCGACCTCGGGGTCGTCTCCTCGGCGGTGTACCGCTACGTCCCGAGCCGCGACGAATTGCTGACCATGCTCCTCGTCGAGGCCTACACCGACGTCGCCGATGCGGTCGATGCGGCGGCCGACGCCGTCGATGCCTCCCACCGGCGCGACCGGCTGGCCGCCGCGGCCGCGGCGGCGAGGAACTGGGCGCTGGCCGACCCCGCCCGATGGGCCCTGATCTACGGAAGTCCGGTGCCCGGCTACTCCGCCCCCGGCGACAGGACCATCGGCCCCGGCACACGTGTCCCCGTCCGGCTCCTCCGCGAGTGCGCCGCCGCCCATCACGAAGGACTGTTGCGTCCCGATCTGCCCGCCCCGACGGCGGAGGTCGTCGCGGACATGGCGGCCATCCGGGACGAGTTCGACCTCGACACGCCGGCCGCGGTCCTCGCCGCGGCCACCACGTTGTGGGCGGTGCTCGTCGGCGCGATCAGCCTGGAGACCTTCGGCCAGTACGGCACCGACACCTTCGCACACCCCGAAGCGCTCTTCCGCTCCCAGATCGACCTGACGTTGTCGGCGCTCTTCGCCTGAGATCTCACCGGGCCACGGACCGGAGACGCTCCACCCCGACGAGCTTGTCGGGGTTGCGCATCACGTAGACGTGGTCGACGAGACCCCCGGCCAGGCGCAGCGTCAACACGGTCTGCAACCGACCGTCGTAGTAGACCGCGATCCCCGGCTGACTGTTGAACACCGACGCCTCAGCGCGATAGTCCTCGAAGACCCCACCGATCCGCGCGAACCCCGACATCGCGCGTGCCACATCGCGAGCGCCGTGGACCGGTTGGCGGACCGCGACCACCTTGCCGTCGCTGTCAGCGGTGAACACCACCTCCGGCGCGAGCACAGTCATCAGGGTGCCGAGGTCACCCGATTCGGCGATGGCCAGGAACTCGTCGACGAACGCCACGGTGCGGGCGCTGTCCACCGGCTCGAACGCGGGACGGTGCGCCTCGACGTGGGATCGGGCGCGAAGCGCGGCCTGCTGTATCTCACCCGCGGGCCGCGACAGGATCGTCCCGATCTCCGCATCGCCGACGCCGAACACATCACCCAACACGTGCACCGTACGGTCCACTGGCGCAAGGGATTCGAGGAGAACCAGGGTGGCCGTGGCGATCGACTCGGCGAGAATCGGGTCGCCCGTCAGGTCGTCGCCGTCCAGCCGGATCGGTTCGGGCAGCCACGGTCCCACGTACTGCCCCTCCGCACTCTGGCGCGACTGCAGGGCGTCGAGCGCCTGCCGCGCCACTGCGCCGATGCGGGAGCGCCGGTCATCGCGAGGCGTGGACATCGCCGGCTCGCACCGGAGATCCCGGTCGACGATGGCATCGGCCGTGGTGGCCGACCCCAGGATCTCGTAGGCCACGGTGAACAGCAGTGGCCGCAGCGGGTCGGGACGAGCGACCCGCCGCTCCGCGTCGGTGCCGCTCATGGGTGGTGCTGAACCTCTCATCGATGACCGGGGAACGCGCCGCGGCAACCGGACCGACGCCGACGGATCGGTTCGCCGCCAGTGCGATGGGGACCGCGGTGGCGCCGCGAGGCAACGGTCCACACCGTACAGCGACATCTCGACATCGCATGGCCGAAAGCGAGATCTCGTCCCGTTCCCGGCGCGGTCACGCGATCGTCGAGGCCAGGGCGCGGCGGACCCGTCAGCCCGCCTTCGTGATGTCGGCCGTCACGCCGTCACCGAGCTCGATGCTGCCCGCGTCACCGTCGCCGGTGACATCGAATCGCACCGCGAGCACCTCGCCGGCGATCAGGTCGGCGTGCGTCCGCGCCCACTCGAGACGCTCGGCGGGCACGACGAAGCGCACCGCGATCCGGTCGGAGACGTCGAGTCCCAGAGTGCGGCGGGCGTCCTGCAACTCGCGGACCCGGTCCTTGGCCCAGCCCTCGGCCTCGAGTTCGGGCGTGACCGTCGTGTCCAGGACGACCAGACCGTTCCCGCCCGGCAGCTCCGCGGTGGAATCGGGTTCGACGGCCACCAGGCGGCGGGTGAACTCGCCTTCGCGTAGCTCGATGCCGTCGGCGACCACCACCTCGGACCCGTCGGCACCGTCGCTCACCGTCCAGTTCCCCGACTTCACCGCCTTGATCGCGCGCTGCACGTCCTTGCCGAGGCGCGGTCCGGCGGCGCGGGCGTTGACCGCGATCTCGTGGCGTCCGTACTCACTGGCGTCGGCGGCGAGAGTCACGGTCTTGACGTTCATCTCGTCCTTGATCAGGTCGACGAACGGCTCCAGCGACCCCGCTGTGGGCGAGGCGACCGTCAGGCCCGGCAGCGGCAGTCGCACCCGCAGCCGGTTGGCCTTGCGGACACTCGACGCCGTCGAGCACACCGCCTGGACCTGGTCCATCGCGGTGACCAGGTCGGCATCGGCCGGGAGTTCGTCGCTCGTCGGCCAGTCCGTCAGGTGAACCGAGCGCTCGCCGGTGAGACCGCGCCAGATGGCCTCGGTCGCCAGCGGGAGCAACGGCGAGGCGAGCCGGCAGGCCACCTCGAGCACGGTGTACAGCGTGTCGAACGCGTCGGTGTCCTCGTCCTGACCGGCCCAGAAGCGAGCCCGCGAACGTCGCACGTACCAGTTGGTGAGCGACTCGACGAACTCGCGGAAGGCGTCGCACGCCCCCGCGATGTCGTAGATGTCGAGGGCCTCGGTCATCGAGTCGCGGGTCGTCGCCAGCTTCGCCAGGATGTAGCGATCCAGCACATGCTCCGAGTTCGTCCGCCAGGTCGCCGGCCGCTCGGCATAAAGCTGCAGGAAGCTGTAGGCGTTCCACAGTGGCAGGAGCGCCTGACGGACCCCCTCGCGGATGCCTCGCTCCGTGACGACGAGGTTGCCTCCGCGCAGGATCGGCGAGGCCATGAGGAACCATCTCATCGCATCCGAACCGTCGCGGTCGAAGACCTCGTTCACGTCGGGGTAATTGCGCTTCGACTTGGACATCTTCTGGCCGTCGTCACCGAGCACGATCCCGTGCGCGGCGACCGTCTTGAACGCCGGGCGGTCGAACAGGGCGGTGGCCAGCACGTGGAGCGTGTAGAACCAGCCGCGGGTCTGGCCGTTGTACTCGACGATGAAGTCGCCCGGATTGTGTGCCGGGGCATGGGCGGAGTCTCCCCCGTCGAACCAGTCGCGGTTCTCGAAGGGATAGTGCACCTGCGCAAAGGGCATCGAGCCCGATTCGAACCAGCAGTCGAGGACCTCGGGCACGCGCCGCATCGTCGACTTCCCGCTCGGGTCATCGGGATTCGGGCGTGTGAGCTCGTCGATGAACGGGCGGTGCAGATTGTCCGGCCGTACCCCGAAGTCGCGTTCGAGGTCGTCGAGCGAACCGTAGACGTCGATACGCGGGAACTCGGGGTCGTCCGAGACCCACACCGGAAGGGGGGCACCCCAGTAACGGTTGCGGCTGATGTTCCAGTCCCGCGCGCCCTCGAGCCACTTGCCGAACTGTCCGTCCCGGATGTGTTCGGGCACCCAGACGATCTGCTTGTTCAGCTCGACCATGCGGTCGCGGAACTGCGTCACCGCGACGAACCAGGACGGCACCGCCATGTAGATGAGCGGCTGGCCCGACCGCCACGAGTGCGGGTAGGAGTGCTCGATGGTCTCGTGGCGGAGGATGCGCCCGGTTTCTTTGAGGTCCTTGATGATCACCGGGTTGGCGTCGAAGACCATCAACCCCTCGTAGGGCGGGACCTGCGCGGTGAAACGTCCGCCCGGATCGAGCGGCTGCACCACCTCGATGCCGTTGGCGGTCGCGAGGTCCATGTCCTCCTCACCGAAAGCCGGTGCGAGATGGACGATTCCGGTGCCGCTGTCGGTGGTCACGTAGTCGCCCAGCAGCACCCGGTGCGAGTTCGGGTGTCCGGCAAAGAAATCGAAGGGCGGTGTGTAGGACAGGTCCTTCAGTTCCACGCCGCGGTGGGTGCCGAGCACCTCCGGGTCGGCGATCTCCTTCGCGTACGCCCCGAGCAGCGCCTCAGCGAGGAGATACTCCTGACCGTCACCGGCCCTGACGTGCACGTACGTGACGTCGGGGTTGACGGCGATGGCGAGGTTGGACGGCAGGGTCCACGGCGTCGTCGTCCAGATGAGCGCGTTGACACCGTCCAGCGTCGAGAGCGGACCGTCGGGCACCGAGAGCGGCATCGTGACGGTGACCGCCGGGTCCTGCCGCATCCGGTAGGCGTCATCGAGCTTGGACTCCTGGTTCGACAGCGGCGTCTGCTCGTACCAGCTGTACGGCAGCACCCGATAACCCTGGTAGATGAGCCCCTTGTCGTAGAGCGCCTTGAACGCCCACATCACCGACTCCATGAAGTCGAGATCGAGGGTTTTGTAGTCGTTGTCGAAGTCGACCCAGCGGGCCTGCCGGGTCACGTAGTCACGCCACTCCCCGGTGTACCGCAGCACCGAGTCACGGCAGTACTCGTTGAACTTGGCCATGCCCATCTTCTCGATCTCCGACTTGTCGGTGATCCCGAGCTGGCGTTCGGCCTCCAGTTCGGCGGGCAGACCGTGTGTGTCCCAGCCGAATCGACGGTCCACCTTCTTGCCGCGCATGGTCTGGTACCGCGGCACCAGATCCTTGACGTACCCGGTCAGCAGATGACCGTAGTGCGGCAGTCCGTTCGCGAACGGCGGGCCGTCGTAGAAGACGAATTCCTCGGCGTCGGCTCGATTCTCGATCGACGCGGCGAAGGTCGAATCAGAGTCCCAGTACTGCAGCACCCGCTGTTCCACGGACGGGAAGTCGGGGGCGCTGCGCCCGGTGCCCCCGGTCATGTCGACCTTCGGGTACACCCGTGCGTTCTGGGTGGGGTCAGTCGCGTCGCTCACGCTGGTCTCCTCGTGCCTGGTGATGTCTCATCGGCACGGGGACGCATTCCGGAGGACTGCGCGGTACCACCCCGCTTGCGCCGGGGATCCGGCGCCACTCGACGAACCGCCACGGTGGGTGACCGGACGATCCTGCGGCTGTGACGGGCCGCGCCCGCCCGGTTCTACTGAGGACCCGAGGGCCTGTTCTTCCGGGTGCTCCCCGGTGATGGCCGGATCAACGCGTCAACCAGTGTAGCGACGACCCGTCCGATGGAGCCAGCGGGTTACCCGAGCACCGGGAGGCGCCACCCGACCGATCAGTCGGGCGGTGGGTGCCAATTCGGATCAAGCGGATCGAAATCCGCTCGCCGACGGCGCGACGCGGAATCGTCGGGGTGTTCGGAAGAAGTTGCCCAGTCGTCCGGTCCGGCGGCGTCACCGCCGGGCACGTCCTCTCCGACCCACCCTGACTGCGCCGGATCGAACGGGCCTCGACCCGGTGACGGCGCGGCCGGCGGGCGTTGTCCCGACACCGCCGGTCGCCCGGGCTGACGTGGCGACTGCGACTGGCCGGATTCTCGGGGGTCGGGCGGCGGCCCGAACTGTCCCGGCGCGCGACGCTGCTGCGTCCACGAAGGCTGATCGGCTCCGGGATGCTGCCGTTGCGGAACCCCGCCGGGTGGTGGAGAACCGTAGGGCTGCGGAGTGGGCCGGCCCCGCGGATCGGGGCGTCCACCCGGGGCTGCCACACCTTCAGGGGCTCCGCTGTGTGTCGGGGCGCCCGCACTCGGGGCGTCGACGCCGACCGAGCGCAGATAGTCCTCCAGGTTGCCCTCGCGACGTTCGGGGGCGGGGCGATTCGGGGGCGCGGAACCCTCCGGCGCCGCCATCCCCGGCTCGAACGAGCCGGGCCGGTACGCCACGGTCTCGGAATCGTCCGATGCGGCGGGGTCGGGCACGGAGTACCGGCGGGTGGGCGCATCGGCAGAGCCCTCGGCCGACCCGTTCTCGGCCCGGACCGGGGAGTCCTGGGAGGCGGCTTTCGCCGAACCTTCGTCGGGCGTGTCACGACCGGCACCCGGGACCATGTCCTCGAGTGACCGGCCCGCATCGCCCTTACGACCGGCGAACACGTCCACCAGCAGGAAACCGAGGCCGACGAGACAGACCACGATGCAGGCCACCGCCAGCCACACGGTCCCGGTGATGAGGCCGAGGATGAGCAGCACGAACCCCAGAAGGGTCGCGGCCAGGGCCAAGGTCAGCACATCACCAGCCTAGTGCGCACCGGTTCGCCCAGGTCAGCTGGGTGAGTAGCTGCTGAATCCACCATTACCCGGATCGTTGGAGAACGATTGATCGGGCCGGCCACCCTCGACGGGAGCCGCACTGCCGCGCTGCTGGAGTTCTTCGAGCTGCGATTCGAGGTAGGTCTTCAGACGCGTGCGGTACTCGCGCTCGAAGGTCTTGAGCTGTTCGATCCGGCCCTCGAGAACGCCCCGCTGCTGGTTGATGGTGCCCATGATCTCGCTGTGCTTGCGCTCGGCGTCGCTCTGCAGCGCGTCCGCACGTTCCTGCGCCTGGCGCAGCTGCGCCTCCGACCGCGTCTGCGCGTCGGCGAGGATGGCCTCCGACCGCTGGCGGGCATCGGCGAGCATGGCGTCGGACTTGGTCTGCGCCTCGGAGACCAGCGTGTCGGCGCGGGTCTGAGCATCGGACAGCATCGCGTCGGCGTCCGCGCGGGCGCTCCCGGTCAGACGGTCCGCGGTGTCCTGGGCCAGGGCCAGCACGCGCGCCGCGCGCACGTTCGCATCGTCGTTGGTCGGCTGCGGGGCCGGCGTCGGGGCCGGGGCGGGAGGCTCGGGTGCCGCCGCGGGCTTGGCGAAGATCTGCGTTCGGTCGTCCGCCGACGAGCCGGCACCGGAGCGGGCGTCGGCGAGCTCACCCTCGAGCTCCTCGACGCGCTGCTTGAGGTCGGTGTTCTCCTCGATCAGCCGGGCGAGCTCGGCTTCGACGAAGTCGAGGAACTGATCGACCTCATCCTCGTTGTAACCGCGCTTACCGATGGGCGGTTTGCTGAACGCGACGTTGTGCACATCAGCTGGAGTCAGCCGCATGTCGGTTCCCCTCGTGTCTGGTGGTGAACTTGTGTTCAGTTGGCGGGCCGTCCAACCCGGATCGCGCGACGGTGAGTCGTTCGACCAATACAGGTTGTCACTAACTATTCATACCAGTCAAAAATTGTAACTGGCGTCCAATTCTGTCACACGCGAACCGTTGGTTGCATCTCTACGATGCGCTGTTGAAATGAAACAGTCATCCGAAGATGACTTACAACGGTAGACCATCTCGGTAACGCGGGGTACCCGCCGCCGGACCGGGGCGCCACTCGCGGGCGACGAGCCCCGGTGACCGTCGCAGTGTGGATAGGACGGGACGAGATCAGGATCGGATGAGATGTGCGGCGATCGCCAGCGAATCGGCCAGTGCGTCGGCGCGCAGACCGTTCACGATGTTCATGCCGATGATCACGACGAGCATCACGATCATCAGGGACAGGTCCAGCCGAATGGGACCGAGCGGAATCGGCGGGAGGACGCGACGCAGGGCCTTGATCGGGGGATCGGTCACGGTGAAGACCATCTCGATGACGACGACCGCCGCGCCGGTCGGACGCCATTCGCGAGCGAAGGTGCGGACCAGTTCGACGACCAGCCGGCCGAGGAGGAGCAACCAGAAGATCAGCAGGATGTAGTACAAGACGCTCAACAGAATCGCAGCCACGCGTCAAGAGTGCCTGAACATGACGGGCGACGGCGAACCGAGGTACCCGTCGCCGGTCAGGCGTGGTTGTAGAAGCCCGTCTCGGCGATCTTGCGGCGGTCTTCCGGCGACACGTCGACGTCGGCGGGCGACAGCAGGAAGACCTTCGTGGCGACCTTGTCGAACGACCCGCGCAGGGCGAACGCGAGGCCGGCGGCGAAGTCGACGAGGCGCTTGGCGTCGTCGTTGCTCATGTCGACGAGATCCATGATGACCGGGTTGCCGTCGCGGAACCGCTCGCCGATGGTCCGCGCCTCGCCGTAGTCCGACGGCCGGAGCGTCGTGATCTTCTGCAGGGGGCTGTCGGCGAAGACGCGCTCGAGCTCGACGCGTGGGTCGGCACCCATCGAACGCGGTGCGGTGGCGGCGCGCAGGGACGCGCTCGACGAGCGCTGCAGGGGTTCGAGACGAGCGGGCGCCCGCAACGGGCCGTCGCCGGCCGCGCGCGGGGCGGCGTAGGCGTACTCCGCGGCGAGGTCGAAGCCGGCGTCGTAGTGGCGGTCGGCCAGCTCGTCGCGGTATGCCATCTCCTCGCGGTAGCCGGCATCACGGAACGACGGCTCGTAGCCGGGATCGTAGGACGAGTCCCCGTAGTAGTCGTCGCGGTAGGCACGCTCACGAGACCGCTCACGCAGCGGCGGGGCCGACTCCTCGAGGTAGTCGTCCTCGTATTCGCTGGGCGGCACCATGCCGAAGTAAGCCTTGAACTTCTGCATCGTGGTCATTGACGGCCTCTCTGGTAGTGCGACGCCGGTTTCTGCCGTGCCGGGTGGTGCATCTGTGGTCAGTGAGTTCTTTGCGGTTCTTGAGTCACTTGGTTCTGGTGTTACCAATGTGATTACTGAGAGACTAGCGGCCGCTCGCCCATGATCGCGGTTCCGACACGCACGCATGTCGAGCCCGCGGCAATCGCCGCTTCCATGTCACCGGACATGCCCGCGGACAGTTCCGCGGCGTCGTCGAACCGACCCCGGAACGCCGCGTGGATCCGCGCCGTCTCGGCCATCCAGTGCTCGGGGTCGCCGTGTAGCGGCGCGATGACCATGAGCCCGCGCAGCCGGAGCGGCTCCGCGTCGACGACCTGCTCGGCCAGACGAGTCAGGTCGTCCTCGACGACGCCGCCGCGGTGCGGATCGCCGTCGAGGCTGACCTGGAGCAAAATGCCCAGCGGGTCGGCCCGGTCGCCGTCGTCCAGCGCGGCGGCGGCGGCGCGGTCGAGGGCCTCGACGACCTTCGGACGGTCGACCGAGTGCACCGTGCGCGCCCACCGCGCAACCGACCGTGCCTTCTTGGACTGCACCGAGCCGATCATGTCGAAGACGGGGACGTCGCCGGGGTCCGGCGACTCCCAGTCGCCGAGCACGTCGGCCACCTTCCGTCCCGCTTCGGGCTCGCGCGACTCCCCGAAGGCACGTTCCCCGAGCTGGAGCAGCCTGCGGACGTCGTCCGCGGGAAAGAACTTCGTCACCACGAGGAGTTCGCACGATCCGGCCGGACGCTGGGCGGCCTCGACCGCGGCCTCGAGGCGGCGGCGTACGGCCGCCAGCCGGTCCCCCAGTTCGACGGTGCGCGTATCAGATGACCCGGTCATGTCCCCATCCTTCTCGCCTCTGGGGTCATTCCCCGAGCGGGCCCCGCTCGCCGGGACGATCGTCGTTCGTCTCGTCGGAGTCCGGGTTCGGGTCCATCCAGATGACCGACGCGAGGCGTCCGGTGGGCGCGCCGCGGCGATGGCTGAAGAGACTCGGGTCCGAGATGGTGCAGCGCGGATCGACCGCCACTCCCCCGACCCCCGCGTCGAGCAGCTGGCGTCGCAGACCGGCGCGGAGGTCGAGACCGGTGGTGCCCTTCTTCGTCCGAACAGCACTGCCGGGCAGATGCTTCTCGACGTCGGCCTGCATCGCCGGCGGGACCTCGTAGTGGTCACCGCTCGCCGCCGGTCCGAGAAAGGCTCCGATGGACTCGACGCGGGCGCCGAGTTCGACCATCGCGCGCAGAGTGGCGGGCACGATGCCGATCCGGGCGCCGACCCGTCCCGCGTGGACTCCCGCGATCACGCCGGCCTCGTCGTCGCTCAGGAGCACCGGGACGCAGTCGGCCGACAACACCGCGAGGGCGAGGCCGGGCGTGGTGGTGACCAGTGCATCGGTGGCCGGCACCGGCTCGGCGACCGGCCCGTCGACCACGGTGACGTTGCGACTGTGGATCTGCTCCATCCACACCACCGAGCCACTGTCCACCCCGATCTGCTCGGCCAGTCGAATCCTGTTGGCCGCCACCGCTTCCGGATCGTCTCCGACGTGATCACCGAGATTGAACGACTCGTACGGTGACACCGAGACCCCGCCGGCACGGGTGGTGATGACACGCCGCACCCGCATCCGCGGACTCAGCGCTTCATGAACGACGGCACGTCGACGTCGTCGTCGTCCAGCCGAACGGTGTTGCGGCGGGGCGGTTCCGGCTCCTGCTCGAACGGATCACCCGCGCCCTTCGGCATGTCCCCGAAGAGCGGATCGTTCTTCGGCGGCGACGTCACGGCGCCGGCCTGGCCCTGCCCGACCGCGGTGCGTCCCGCGGCCGACGGCACATCGGAACGCTTCTTGGGCGTACCGCCGTCGAATCCGGCCGCGATGACGGTGACCCGCACCTCGTCGCCCAGGTTGTCGTCGATCACCGTGCCGAAGATGATGTTGGCGTCCTCGTGGGCGGCCTCCTGCACCTGGGTCGCGGCGTTGTGGATCTCGAACAGGCCGAGGTCGCTGCCGCCGGCGATCGAGATCAGCACGCCCCGGGCGCCCTCCATCGAGGCCTCCAGCAGCGGCGAGTTGATCGCGGACTCCGCGGCCTTGCGCGCACGCTCCTCACCGCGGGCCGAACCGATGCCCATCAGCGCGCTACCGGCGTCACTCATGACGCCCTTCACATCGGCGAAGTCGACGTTGATCAGGCCGGGGGTGGTGATGAGGTCGGTGATGCCCTGCACGCCGTTGAGGAGCACCTCGTCGGCACTGCGGAACGCGTCCATCAGGCTGACCTGCGCGTCACCGAGCTGCAGCAGACGGTCGTTCGGGATGACGATGAGGGTGTCGCACGATTCGCGCAGGGCGGTGATGCCCGCCTCGGCCTGTCCGCCACGACGCTTGCCCTCGAAGGAGAACGGACGGGTGACCACGCCGACGGTCAGCGCACCGAGCTTCCGCGCGATCTGCGCGACGACCGGCGCACCGCCGGTACCGGTGCCGCCGCCCTCACCCGCGGTGACGAACACCATGTCGGCGCCCTTGAGTAGTTCTTCGATCTCGTCGCGTGCATCCTCGGCGGCGCGGCGGCCGACCTCGGGATCGGCGCCCGCGCCGAGACCGCGGGTCGAGTCGCGGCCGACGTCGAGCTTGACGTCGGCATCGCTCATCAGTAGCGCCTGCGCGTCGGTGTTGATCGCGATGAACTCGACTCCCTTGAGTCCCTGTTCGATCATCCGGTTGACGGCATTCACGCCGCCACCGCCGATGCCGACGACCTTGATGACGGCCAGGTAGTTGTGCGGTGGCGTCATGCGCTCGCCTTCCTTGTGTGGGTCGATCTCGTGGTGATTCGTCTGTGTGGACCTGCTGGTCCACGGTCCGCTCGCGACAAACCCTAAACCTGAACCATAGATTTAGAGTTATGTCAAGTAACTCGTTGTGGTCATGACGCTAGGCATCGAGGGCCCAGGTATCCAGATCCGCCCTCGGCGTGTCGGCAAGTCGCACCCGAATTCCGCCGGAAACCCCGGCTTTTCGTCGATATTCGGAAACATTCGGCTCCCGCGACGCAGCTCCGCACCGCCCACGGACGCGAACCCGGGACGACCGGGACCGCCGCGAGATCAGCGATAGGCCGGGAACTCGGGGCTCGACACGTTGTACATCGTCGCCTTGCGGGTGAGCAGATGCGTGAGAGTGCGGGCCTTCTCGGCACCGCGGTCGCTGTCCCCCCACACCACCGTCCGCTTCTCCGACAGGGTGAACTCGATGTCGACCGGTGAGGTCGCGGTGACCCGGATGACCTGCCGCGCCAACGATTCGGGCAGCCCTGCCACCGCCGCGATGGTCTCCTTGGTGGTCGGGTCCGCCGGCCCCGGATTCGGGGTGTCGAGCACCGGGAGCTTGAGGACCTCGGGCGGGACCCCCTGGGTGCGGTCGAAGTCGAGGAACGCGACCCCGGACCTGTCGAGCACGTGGACGTCGTCGCCGTTGTTCACGATCACCACCGGCACCCGCTCGACGACGGTGATGGTCAGCGACGACGGATAACTCCGCTGCACCCGCGCCGATTCGACCGACGGGATCGTGGCGACGCGTTGCGCCACCGCCCGGGTGTCGACCTGCAACAGCGGGGTGCCCGACGGCACGGCCGCGACCCGCAGGATCTCGTCCGCGGGGATCGACCCGTTGTCGCGGACGTCGGTGCCGCGCACCGACATCAGCGGAGTGAGGTAGGCGATCAGGACCAGCCCGACCCCTAACGCGACGACCATGAGCGTGCCGAGGACCATGCGGGACCGGCGGCGCTCCGGCCACCGGATCACGACACCCGCCCCGTCCGGTCGTCGGACTCCCCCGGGCCGCCGACGGCAGATCCGGCCGCATCCGTCTCGGTGGCGGCGTCGGACGCCGACGCCGATTCGAGCTCGGCGAGGATCTCCGGTCCCTGCATGGTGATGTCACCCGCGCCCAGGGTCAGGACGACGTCGCCGGAGCGAGCCAGCCGGGCGACCTGCGCGGACAGCCGGGACAGGTCCGGGGCGAAGATGCCCGGCACCGTCAGCTTGTCCGAGATCGTCCGCCCGCTGACCCCGGGGATCGGGGCCTCGCGGGCTCCGTAGACGTCGGCGACGACGACCGCGTCGGCGAGGTCGAGGGCCGCGGCGAACTCGTCGGCGAACTCGACGGTGCGCGAGTAGAGGTGCGGCTGGAACACTGCGATGACACGCCCGCGCGAGCCGTCCGGCCCGCCGCGCGCGGAGACCATGTCCCGCGCCGCCGACAGCACGGCGCGCACCTCGGTTGGATGATGGGCGTAGTCGTCGATGACCTCGACACCGCCGCGCTGTCCGCGGAACTCGAAACGCCGGTGGACGCCACCGAACGAGCCGATCCCGGCGAGGATGCCGTCGAACCGGCCCGGGGCACCGGACCCCGCGTCGGCGGCCGGTGCGCCGACGCGAGCCGCGCCGATCACCGCGGCGATCGCGTTGAGCGCCATGTGCTCTCCGGGAAGCGGAAGGAGCAGCCGGCGGTCCTCGACACCCGGGCGGAGCGGGGAGGTGAAACGGACCGTTGCCGATCCCCCGGACCCGCGCGGTTCCCACGCCAGCATGGTCGCGACGTTGGGGACGGTCGGCGCCAGCGCGGCATGCGTCCCGCGTCCGTATCCGAGGACCTCCACCCCGCGCGCGGTGAGCGACTCGGCGACGCGGCCGGCCAGGGCCGCCGACCCCGGGTCGTCGAGGCACACGATGAGCGAACCGCCTGTCGTGATCCGCGCGGCGAATCGGTCGAACACCTCGACATAGGCCTCGATCGAACCGAAGAAGTCGAGGTGGTCGGCATCGATGTTGGTGACCGCCACGACGTCGGGCGTGTACTCGAGCAGCGAGCCGTCGCTCTCGTCGGCCTCGGCGACGAAGACCGGATCACCACCGTGATGGGCGTTGGTCCCCGATTCGTTCAACTCGCCGCCGATCGCGAACGACGGGTCGGTTCCGGCGTGTTGCAGCGCGACGACGGCCATCGAGGTCGTGGACGTCTTGCCATGGGTACCCGCGATCAGCAGGCTGCGACAGCCCGCCATCAGCTGGGCCAGCACGCGCGGACGCAGGAGCACCGGGATGCCGCGCGAGCGTGCCGCGACGAGTTCGGGATTGGTCTTCGGGATCGCGGCGTGCGTGGTCACCACGACCGACGGGCCACCGGGGATCTGGTCGAGCGCCGACGGGTCGTGTCCGACCTGGACCCGGGCGCCGCGGGTGCGGAGTTCGAGGATGCCGCGACTGTTCTTGGCGTCCGACCCCGAGACCTGACCACCGCGGGCCAGCAGGATGCGCGCCAGTCCCGACATCCCGGCGCCGCCGATGCCGACCATGTGCACACGTCTCAGCTGATCCGGCAGCGCCCCCGGCGCCGTCTCGACGCTCGCTGTCTCGTCGTTCGCTGTCTGGTCGTCCGTCGTCTCATCGCTCACGGGACGACCTCCCGCCCCGACGCCGACCGGCACGGAAATCCTGCGCGAGTTCGATCGCGGCGGTGGCCACCGCCGACGCGGCGTCCCGGTGTCCGGTGCCCGCGGCGGCGACCGACATCTGTTGCAGCCGCGCCGAATCCTTGAGCAGCGCGGGCACTTCGCGGGCGACCCAGTCGGCATCCACCGTCGAGTCGTCGACGAGCAGTCCCCCGCCGGCCTCCACGACGGGCAGTGCGTTCAGTCGCTGTTCACCGTTCCCGTGCGGCAGCGGGACGTAGATCGCGGGCAACCCGGTCGCCGACACCTCGGCGACCGTCATCGCACCGGAGCGGCACATCACCAGATCGGCGGCGGCGTACGCGAGATCCATGCGCTTGAGATATCCGACGGCGCGGTAGGGCGGCGCGTCGTCGACGACCGCGGGGTCGATCGAGTTCTTGGGGCCATAGGCGTGCAGCACGCCGATGCCGGACCTGCCCAGCGTCTCCGCAGCGCCGGACACCGCGTCGTTGAGTCGTTGCGCCCCCTGCGAGCCGCCGAAGACGAGCAGCGTCGGCGCATCGTCGTCGAGTCCGAAGTAGTGGCGCGCCTTGGCGCGCAGCGCCGGCCGGTCGAGTTCGGCGAGCACGCCACGGACAGGGATTCCCACGACCGTCGCGTCGAGACCCGAACCGTCGACGGCGGCCAGGACGCGGTCGGCGAACCGGGCACCGACCTTGTTGGCGATGCCGGCCGAGGCATTGGCCTCGTGGATGACGATCGGGATCCGATTGCGCCGGCGCAGGTGCATCTGCGCCGCCAGGTATGCGGGCACGGACACGTAACCACCGAAGCCGATGACCACGTCGGCGTCGACCTCGTCGAGCACCTTGCGGGTGGCGGCCACCGAACCGAGTAGGCGGCCGGGGGTACGGGCCAGATCGAGGCCGGGTTTGCGCGGCAACGGAACCGGCGGGATCAGCTTCAGGTCGTATCCGCGTTCCGGAACGAGATCGACTTCGAGGCCCCGGCTGGTGCCCAGCGCGGTGATGCGGGCGGTCGGGTCGAGTCGGCTGACCGCGTCGGCGACGGCGAGGGCGGGTTCGATGTGACCGGCCGTACCGCCGCCGGCGACGACCACCGACAGCGGACGGCCTTTCGGCCGCCCTGTCGTATCAGCGTGTACTGCACCCGAACTCACCGGCGTCGTCACTCCATTCAGCCTTTGATCACATCTGCGCGGGACCCGCGTCCGGCGGGTCTCCGGCGGCAGTCGCACGTCCGCGCCGCCGTGTCACCAGCGACCCGCGCCTCGTCCGCTCGCGCCGCGGTAGTCACCCCGCCTCGCTCCGCTCCCGGCGCGGTACTCACCCCGCCCGCTCGCTCCGCTCCCGGCGCGGTACTCACTCCGCCCGCTCGCTCCGCTCCCGGCGCGGTGTCCACTCCGCCCGCTCGCTCCGCTCCCGGCGCGGGCGCTCCCCCGATACCCGACACCGTAGTCCACGCCGCCCCGCGGAGACGGCCCAGGTCGGGCACGTCCCGCACCACCGCCGCGGCCGGTGGCCGTCGATCGGGCGCCCCCGGTGTTGCCGCCGCCTGCGCGCGGGAACGACCGGCCGTGGCGGCGATCGCCGGGCGGGGACTGCGTCGTCTTCGCGGCCCGTTTCCAGGGCAGCGGGAAACGTCGTCGGCCGCGACCGGCATCGGCCGATGGTGCCCGTCCGCTCGGTGGCCGGCGACGCGTCACCGGTCCTCGAGCACTGTGACCGGCGCCGGCGGTCGCACGCGGGCCTCCGGTGCGTCGCTGGTCCAGCCGGTCGCGCAGCGACTCCGCGCGCGTCTGCCGGTAGGCAACGGGTGTCGGGAGACGCAGCCATCGTGCGACGCGGCTCGGCGATCCGCCGGTGAGGGTCGCCACCGCCTCGGGTTCGTGTCTGGCCGCGTTGGCGAGCAGCCCGAGCATCGCGAGGACCGTCAGCGTCGACGTGCCGCCCGCCGAGACCAGCGGCAGCTGGATTCCGGTCACCGGAAGCAATCCGATGACGTACCCGATGTTGATGAAGGCCTGCGCGATGATGAGCACCGTGATGGTCGCCGACATCAGGCGCAGGAACGGATCGGTCGAGCGGTGCGCGATCCGGAAGCCGATGTAGGCGAGGACGACGAAGAGGAACACCACCATGAGGCCGCCGAGCAGCCCGAGTTCCTCGCCGATGATCGCGAAGATGAAGTCGTTGTGCGCGTTCGGCAGATAATTCCACTTGGCACTCGACTGGCCGAGTCCCACGCCGAAGACCCCGCCGTTCGCCAGCGCGTAGGTCGCCTGACGCGCCTGATAACCCGCGCCCTGCGGGTCGTCGACGTTGCCGAGGAAGCTCATCACGCGCTGGGACCGATAGCCCTCGGCGAGGGCGAGGATCACGGCCAGCACGATGCCGGACACCGCGAACGACGCGAACACCTTGATCGGCAGACCCGCGAACCACAGCAGCGCGCCGACGATGATCGCGATGGTGATCGTCGTCGAGAGGTTCGGTTCGAGGATGATGAGCAGGCACACGAGCATGGCCACCGGAACGAGCGGGACCAACAGCTCACGCAGCGAGGCGTTGTCCCGCCGCCGGGAGGCCAGCAGGTGCGCACCCCAGATGCACAGCGCGACCTTGACCAGCTCGGACGGCTGCACCGACAGCCCGTAGATGACAAACCAGCGGCGCGCGCCCTGACTGAGCGTGCCGACGCCGGGGATGAGGACCAGGGCCAGCAACACCACCGCGACGAACATGGCGGGGGCGGCGAACCGCCGGAGTAGCCGCACCGGGACGCGCAGCATCAGATAGAACACCACGAGTCCGAGCAACGCGAAGATCACCTGGGTGGCGAACAGACCGTACGCCGATCCCTCTTTGGAGTAGCCCTCGACCGACGACGCCGAGAGCACCATCACCAGACCGAATGTGGTGAGCAGGAACGACATCGTGAGGATGAGCTGATACGACGCGAGCGGTCGGGCCAGCAGATTGCGGATCGCCTCTGCGACGATCGCCGGGACCGACGCGGCGGCCGCAGTACCCGCGGCACCCGCCGATCGGCTCGAGGCGTCACCGGTCGCCGACGCGGTGCCGGCCGCGCGCTCGGTTCCCCGCCGTTCGGCCTTCGTGTCAGTGTCAGTGCCGGCCTCGGTGTCCTCGACGCCGGTGACGCCGTCTGCATCGTCGGGGTCGTTGTCCGCGGCCGGGGTCCGGCTGCTCATCCGACTCACCGTCCGGCGGTGGAAGAGCCGGCGATCCGGCACGCGGCGGCGGCGAAGGCGTCGCCGCGCGCACCGTAACCGGCGAACATGTCCAGCGAGGCCGCCGCGGGGGCGAGCAGCACGGCGTCGGGGGCGGGTGAGCTCGCGACGGCGAGCGCCCAGGCCTCCTCGACGGCCCGGTCCATGACCGCCACCGATGCCGAGGAGCCCGTACCCGGGAGATCAACCGCTGAGGTGTGGGGACCGGCCTGTCCCGGACGATGCACGTTCACCGTGCCATCGTCTCCTGTGAATACTGTGACTGTTGGGACTTCTGGGGCGTGTCGCGCGATCGCCTCGATCACAAGGTCGCGGTCGCGCCCGATGGCGACCACGCCGACCAGCCGAGCACCGACCGCCGAGAGCATCTCGTCCATCGACGCACCCTTCAACAGGCCGCCCGCGATCAGGACGACCCGGTCGAAGGCGGCCACGGCGGCTTGTGCGGCGTGCGGATTGGTGGCCTTCGAGTCGTCGACGAAGGTGACACCGTCCCGGGACGCGACGACCTCACCGCGGTGGCCGGCCGGCCGGAAGGCCGTCAGGCCGGCCCGCACCGCGTCGGGTCCGATGCCGACCGCGAGCGCCAGCGCCGACGCGGCCAGCGCGTCGGCGACACCCGACGGGCCGGCCGGCCGCACCGCATCGGCGTCGAACAGGTGGCCGGCGTCGAAGGCGCGGTCGGTCAGCTGCCCGTCCACGACGCCGAGCTGGCCGGGCCGCGGCTCGCCGAGCGTGAAACCGATGCGTCGACCCGCGGCGGGCAGCCCGGACGCGACCGGGTCGTCGAGGCCGACGACACTCACCGCGCCGCGCAGCGCACCCGCCTTGGCGAGCGCATACGCCTCGAACGTGCCGTGCCAGTCGAGGTGGTCCTCGGCGACGTTGAGCACGACCCCGGCATGCGGACGGATCGACGGCGCCCAGTGCAGCTGGAACGAGGACAACTCGGCACACAGCACGTCCACCCGCGGCTCGGCCTGCATCGCGTCGAGAACCGGGAGACCGATGTTGCCGCAGGCAGCGCCCGCACGACCGGAGGCCTCGACGATCCCGGCCAGCATCGAGGTAGTGGTCGTCTTGCCGTTGGTCCCGGTCACCACGAGCCAGGTGCGTGGTTCGCCCAGCAGACCCGCCGCGTCGACGCGCCAGGCCAGTTCGACCTCGCCCCAGACCGGGACGCCGTCGTCGGCCGCCGCCCGGACCAGATGGTGGGTCGGCGCGAAGCCGGGCGACACGATGACCACCGCGGCGCCCGCGAGCCGTGCGGGATCGGCGAGCAGATCCGACACGGCGATCGCCTCGACGCCGCGCGACACCAGTTCCGCGACCCCGGCGACTGCGGCCGTCGCCGCCTCCCGATCGGCCGGGGACGCATCGCGGGCGGCGAAGCGGTCGTCGGCGAGCAGCACATCGGCGCCGAGCGTCACCAGGAATCGGGTGGCCGACAAGCCGGCGGTCCCGGCACCGCCGACCACAACGGTCCGGCCGGCCAGGTCGCGTGCGTCGGGTCCGAGCGGGTTCGGATCCGGCACCGGGCGATCAGGCATTGGTGGTCAGGAACTCGCCGTAGAACAGGGACAGCCCGAGGGCGCAGGCGATGGCGGTGAGCAACCAGAATCTGATGATCACCGTGGTCTCGGCCCAGCCACCGAGTTCGAAGTGGTGGTGGAAGGGCGCCATCCGGAACACGCGTCGCCCGGTGGTCCGGAAGAAGGCGATCTGGATCACCACCGACATGATCTCGGCGACGAACAGCGCGCCGATGACGACCGCGAGCAACTCGGTGCGCGTGGTGATCGACAGGCCCGCGAGCATCCCGCCGAGGGCGAGCGAGCCGGTGTCACCCATGAAGATCTTGGCGGGTGCGGCGTTCCACCAGAGGAAGCCGAGGCACGCCCCGCCGCCGGCCACCGCGATCAGCGCGAGGTCGAGCGGGTCGCGCACCTGATAGCAGCCGGTGGTGATCTCGCTGGGCGGCTTGGCGCCACCCGCGCAGGCGTTGACGAACTGAAAGAAGGTGACCAGGACATAGGAGCCCAGGACCATCGCCATCGACCCGGCGGCCAGGCCGTCGAGTCCGTCGGTGAAGTTCACCGCATTCGACCACGCCGCCACCACGAGCCAGCAGAACACCACGAAGACCACCGAGCCGAGCGTGATCGCGTCGATGTCGCGGACGTAGGACAGGTTGGTGCTCGCCGGCGTGTAGCCGTAGTCGTTGCGGAACTGCAGCACCAGGATGCCGAAGAGGATGGCCGCGACGAACTGACCGATCGATTTCGCGGTCTTGTTCAGACCGAGGTTGCGGTGCTTGCGGATCTTGATGATGTCGTCGAGGAAGCCGACGACGCCCAACGCGGTCGCCAGTCCGAGGACGAGCAGGCCGGAGGCGGTCGGCCCGTTCCCGGCGTCGGTGAAGACCCCGACGAGATGGGCACCGAAGTAACCCGCCCACAGCGCGGCGAGGATCGCGACACCGCCCATCGACGGGGTTCCGCGCTTGGTCTGGTGACTCTTCGGACCCTCGACCCGGATCTCCTGCCCGAATCCCTGCCGGGAGAACACCTTGATGAGGACCGGCGTCAGCAGGATCGACACCGCGATCGCGATCGCGCCCGCGAGGAGTATCTGTGTCACCGCGTTGCCCCCGCATCCTCTCCGTACCCGACCGGAATTCTGTCCTCGACCACGATCGTCTCCCCGAACCTGTCCTGTGCCCCGAGCCGGTGTGGTGTCGCCGACCTGCTCGTCCCCGCCCCGCCGGTCACGGTGCCGCCTCCTCGCCGGTCGTCGCGTCGACGACCCGCCATCCCGCGCTCTCCGACCACGCGGCGATGACCGCATCGAGGTCGGCGGTCGCCGTCGCCAGCAGGATCACGTCACCGGCGGCGGGACGCCAGTCCTGGTCGATGTCGGCGAGACCCGCGGCCTCGTCGGCGGTCGCGACGATGCGCGCCTCGTCACCCCAGGAACCCTCCATGACCGCGCCCTGATGGAGGGCGTGAACCGATCGTGAGTCACCCACGCAGAGAGTCTTGTCGACGGCCAGCCGGACCGCCAGGCGACCCAGCAGATCGTGTTCGACGACCCGCTGGTTCTCGGTGAGGCCCGCCGGTGAGGCGAGTTCGGCGATGACCGCCCAGGTACGACCCGCGCCGGCGGACTCGGCGAGGCGCCGGAGCAGCAGGCGGGCGTCGTCGACCGAGACCGGCGGGTTCCCACGGATGACCGTGACCGATGGCGTCGACATCACCGCTCCTCGGCCGCCGCGTCGGGGCCCCCGGGGGCGCGGGTGGTCCCCGTCGTCCACGATGTCGCCGCGCGGGACTCCAGCGCACGGGCGACGACCTCACGGTCGTCGAACGGATGCTTCACGCCGTTGATCTCCTGACCTGCTTCGTGTCCCTTGCCGGCGACCAGCACGATGTCACCGGGCTGCGCCCACGCGATCGCCGCCTCGACGGCCGCGGCGCGATCGCCGATCTCCCGGACGGGTTCGGCGTCACGGGGTCGCTCGGTCACCGGCACGGCGTGCGCCCCGGCGAGCACCTCGGCGCGGATCGCGCCCGGATCTTCGGTGCGGGGGTTGTCGTCGGTGACGACGACGAGTTCGGCGCCGCGCGCGGCGGCCTCCCCCATCAGCGGACGTTTCCCGGTGTCCCGGTCGCCGCCGGCACCGATGACGATGGCGACCCGTCCGATCGACTGCCCGCGCAGGGTCGTCAGCACCGCGTCGACCGCTCCCGGTTTGTGCGCGTAGTCGACCAGGGCCAGGAAGGGCTGTCCGCGGTCGATGCGCTGCAACCGTCCCGGCACGCTCACCGACGCCACCGCCTCGAGCGCGGTCGGCACCGACACCCCCGCGGCGTGCGCGACGGCGACGGCGAGCAGACCGTTGGCTACGTTGTACCGGCCGGGCAGCGGGATGCGGAGCTCGTGGGTTCCGTCCGGCTCGGAGAACGGTGTGCGTGACGAACCGTCGGGATCGAGCGACGACTCACCGGCGTGCCAGTGGGCCGGCGTCGGCCCGGTGGACACCGTGACCGGCTGCAGATGGGCGGACTCTCCCGGCCGCCGGGCGAGCTCGGCCATCCGTCGACCCCACTCGTCGTCGACGCAGACGACCGCCCGGACGGCATGGGTGGGGGCGGACGGGACGAACAGCTGCGCCTTGGCGTCGAAGTAGGCGCGCATCGTCTGGTGGAAGTCGAGATGGTCCTGCGAGAGGTTGGTGAACGCGCCGATCGCGAAATGCGCACCGTCGACGCGGCCGAGCGCCAGCGCGTGACTCGACACCTCCATGACCACGATGTCGACGCCGTCCTCGAGCATCGCCGCGAGCAGGGCCTGCAGGGTCGGCGCCTCCGGGGTGGTCAGCGAACTCGGCTGGGCGACGCCGTTCACGCGCGTCTCGACGGTGCCGATCAGTCCGACGGAGTGGCCGGCGGCCAGCAGGGCGGCCTCGACGAGGTAGGACGTGGTGGTCTTACCCGACGTGCCGGTGACACCGATGAGCTTGAGCCGCTGCGACGGGTTGCCGTAGACGCGCGCACTGACGTTGCCGAGGACCGTGCGCGGCGCCGGATGGATGAGGACCGCGACGGCGGTCTCCGGCGGCAGCACGCGGGCGAGCTCGGCCCGGCCGGCGGGATCGGTGAGGATGGCCGACGCACCGGCCGCCACGGCCTGGTCGGCGAATCGCGCGCCATGCGTGCTCGACCCGGGCAGCGCGGCGAACAGATCACCGGGCCGGACCTCCTGGGCACGCAGCGTCACCCCGGTCACGGTCGACTCGGCGTCGGCGCCGCCGACGAGGTCGAGCCTGGCCCCGGTGGCGGTGGACAGCACGGACACAAGTGTCGGCGTGACCTCGCTGGGACGGATGGGTCCACCACGCGGGTCTTGTGATCGTCGACGAGACGCCATCGGTGCTCCTCGCCTCCTCGGTTCTTCTCTCGCGGTTCTGCGCTGCGCGAGCGGGGTGTGCTCGCTGGTGCCGGCCGGTGCTGGTCGGGCGTGACGGATCGGTGCCGGGGTCGGTGGCGCGACATCGGATGGGGCGGGCCGCACGATGCGTCGGCCCTCTCCGGGGGCACGGAATCGCACTCACGATACCGACCCGCCCGGACGGTCCCGGCACACGGTGCGCCCGGGGCCACACGTGTCCGGATCGCCCGACCGGTCGGCGGCGGCTGCCGCCGGACTACCGCGCGGTCAGGGTCAGTCGCGGTGTCGGCGTCGACAGCGGCACCTGGGCGCGCTGGAGCATCCACGAGGTGATGGTCGAGAACAGCGGAGCGGCCGACTGACCGCCCGACCCGTCGGAACTGCGCCGGGGGTTGTCGAGCATGATGCCGACGACGTAGCGCGGGTTGTCGGCCGGGGCGATGCCCGCGAACGTGATGTTGTAGCGCGAGTTCGAGTAGCAGCCGCACGCCGGATCGACCTGCTGCGCGGTGCCGGTCTTGCCGCTCACCTGATAGCCGTCGACGGCCGCCTTGGTGCCGGTGCCCTGCTGGTCACCCGTCGGATCGTCCTGCACCACCGACCGGAACATGTCCCGCACGGTGCGCGCGGTGGACTCGCTCACGACCCGGACCGGCTGGGGCCGCGCCCGCTGGTCGGGTGTCGACCCGTCGCGCTGTTCGGAGGACAGAATCCGCGGCGGGATACGCAGCCCGTCGTTGGCGATCGCCTGGTACATGGCGGTCATCTGCAACAGCGACATCGAAAGCCCTTGCCCGATGGGCAGGTTGGCGAACGAACCGCCCGACCACTGACTCAGGGCCGGGACCTCCCCCGCGCTCTCCGCCGGCAGTCCCACCCCGGTCCGCTGTCCGAGACCGAACCTCTTGACCATGTCGGCGAAGCGCTCCTCACCGATCCGCTGCGCGAGCATCAGGGTGCCGACGTTCGACGACTTACCGAAGATCCCGGTGGTGGTGTACGGCTCGACCCCGTGCGGCCACGCATCGCGCACGGTCACACCGGCCATCTGGATGCTCCCGGGTACCCGATGAACCGTTTCCGGCCGGGTGATCCCGTATTCGACGGCCGCCGCGGCAGCGATCAGCTTGTTGACCGAGCCCGGCTCGAACGGGGACGTGACGGCGGGGTTGCCCAACTCGGCATCGGGCTGCTCGGACAGCGGGATCGACGCGTTGAAGGTCCCGTCGTTCGCCATCGCCAGCACCTCGCCGGTCCTCGCGTCCAGTACGACCGCCGACGCCCCCTGCGCACCAGATGCCTGCTTGGCCTTCATGATCTGACTCTGGACGAACCACTGGATGTCGGAGTCGAGGGTGAGCCGCACCGTCGCACCGTTGAGCGCCGGATGCACGTTGCGCATGCTGCCGGGGATGATCGCGCCGTCCGATCCACGGTCGTAGGTCCGCGAACCGTCGGTTCCCGACAGGATCGAGTCCAGCGACGCCTCGAGCCCGATGAGGCCGTTGCCGTCGTAGTTCACGTCACCGACCACGTTCGCGGCCAGCGATCCCCCGGGGTAGAGACGGATGCTCTGCGGGTCCGCGCCGACCTCGGGGAACTCCTCGGTGATCCGTGACGCGACATCGGGGCTCACCGAGCGGGCCAGGTACACGAAAGTGTCTTCGCCGGTGACCTTCTCGAGCAGATCCGCTTCGCTGATCGACCCGCCCAGGGCCACCGACACCCCCTTCGCGATCTCCTTGAGCCTGGTGTCGACGTCCGGCAGAGCCGGATTCTTTCGATGCTCTTCCTCGATCGTCTTGCGAACGGCCTTGGGCAGGAACGTCAACGATCTGGCTTCGTCGGTGTAGGCGAGCGGCCGCCCGTTGCGGTCGAGGATCGCTCCGCGTTTGGCGGTGAGCACCTGGGTGTACTCGCGCTGCTGCGCGGCTTCGGCGGAGATCGCCCCGGCCTGCACGGTGTGCACGACGATCATCTTGACCGCGACCGCGAGAACCACGAGCAGTACCAGCACTCCCGCCGCGCGCGCACGGAACACGAAGGTCTGCGGTCCCCGGCCGTTCCGCCCGCCGGTCCCCGGACGCTTCGGTCCCCCCGACCCCGCGGCGGGCCGCCGCCCGGGGCGGCGTCCCGGTCGTGCCGGCCCCGCGCCGAGCCGCTCGAAGGTCGCACGTGTCATGGTCGTCAATTGTTCACCGCTTCAACGTGGTTACACCGGATTTGACCCCGGCGGGTTGGAGATGACGCCGGAGACCCGGCGCACGTTGCGTGCCGGGCCGCCGATGAACTCACGGGGCGGGCACCACATTCGGCGCGGGAGTCGGCGTCGACGACGCGGCCGGCGGAACCACGCTCGTTCCGGACGGCACCGAATCGGTCCCGGACGGCAGCGGATTCGCGCCGGGCGGGGCGGTTTGCGACGGCGCCGGTTGCGACGGCGCCGGTTGTCCACCGGTCGGTTGCGATGGTGTGGGCTGCGGGGTGGTCGTCGGAACCGCGTCGGGCCCGTCAGAACCCGACCGTCCGCCCAGACCGATCGAGTCGTCGACCCGGCTCGGGTCGACCTGGTCCGCGGGATCCGGTGCGGTGTCGGGGTTCAGACTCCCCATCGGCCGGCCGGAGGCCGGTACCGGCTTGCCCACCACTCGCGGCCGCCGAGGGTCGTCGACGATCATGCGGGCGGGGTTGTCGGCCGGGATCATGCCGAGACGCGCTGCCTTGTCGGACAATTCGGGTGCCGAATTGCCGGATTCATAGGTGCGCTTGAGGGCGTCGCGTTGATCGATGAGGGACTGATTCTGTGTGCGCTCGATTCCCAGCTTGTAGGAGTCCTGGGCCGCCTTGGTCGACAGCCACAGGCTGAGGCCGAGGCCGAGCACCAGCAGTGCGATGACCGGTACGACGAAGGGGGTGTGCTGCAATCGCTCTCGCAGGGACACCCCGGTCATCGACAGTCCACCGCCGGTACGACGCGACGGTGCGGCACGACCTGCCGCGGTGCGGCGGTGGCGCCGGTCGAGTGCGCGTTGGGCGGCGCGCGACCGGGTCGCCCGCTCGGACTCGATGCGGGTCCGGCGTGACCGTCGGGAGTCGCGGTCGTCGTCGGCACGCGACGGGGCCTCGTGCAGGATGGTCATGCTCAGCCCTTCTTCTCGACTCGTTCGATCGCGCGGACACGAACCGGCGCCGAGCGCGGGTTGGTGGCCAGTTCGTTCTCGTCCGGCCGTTCGGCGCCGCGGGTGACGAGACGGAATTCTGGTGCGGTACCGGGTAATTCGACCGGCAGCCCGGGAGGCGACGTCGATGACGTGCGCGTGGCGAACTCGCGCTTGACGATCCGGTCCTCCAGCGACTGATAACTCATCACGGTGACCCGACCGCCGACCACGAGCGAGTCCAGGGCCGCGGGCAATGCCTCACGCAGGACGTCCAATTCGTGGTTGACCTCGATGCGCAGCGCCTGGAAGGTCCGCTTCGCCGGATGTCCACCGGTCCGCCTGGTGGCGGCTGGGATCGCGTCGTAGAGCAATTCGACGAGACGCGCACTGGTCGTGAACGGCTCCTTGTCACGCTCCCGCAGCACCGCCGATGCGATCCGCCCGGCGAAGCGCTCCTCCCCGTAATCGGAGAGGACACGGGCCAATTCGCCGTGTGAGTACGTGTTGAGCACGTCGGCGGCGGTGAGCGGATCGTCGGCGTTCATCCGCATGTCCAGCGGCGCGTCCACCGCATAGGCGAATCCGCGCCCGGCCTGGTCCAGCTGCATCGAGGACACGCCGAGATCGAACAGCGCGGCGTCGAGAGCCGATTGTCCCGCCGCGTCCATCACTTCGCGGATCTCGTGAAACGTCGCCTGGTGCAGCGAGATCCGGTCGGCGTACGGGCTCAGTCGCTCACGAGCGATCTCGAGCGCCGAGGCGTCCCGGTCGATGCCGACCACCCGGGCGTTCGGGAACGACTCGAGAACGAGCTGACTGTGTCCGCCGGCGCCGAGGGTGGCGTCGAGGAAGATCCGCGGATCGTCGGAATCCAGGGCCGGGGCAAGCAGTTCGACGATGCGAGCACCCATCACCGGTACGTGCCCGAACTCGCCGGACCGGCGCGGTTCGTCACCTGCATCGACCATGATGAAGACCCCCCATCGGCATGTATGCGGTATCGGCGGTGGGCGGTTGCTTCGGGTCGGCGAGAGCAGGCGGTCGGATGGAGCGGGGTCCCGACCCGATCACGCACCTGGCGTTGGGGAAGTACGCCAGGGTCGCCACCGGGCCGGGGCCTCGTGCCACCCGAAGCCTCTGGGCACCGAACTCGCCCATCGGTTGCTGTCTCTTCGGTCTGTGTCTCTTCGGTCTGTCTCTTGTCGGTAACCGGCGCAGGTGTCCGGCTACAGCACCGCGTTCAGTGCCGCGGAGTTTGCGGCCGAGAAGTTCTCCTCGTGCCGGGTCTGATATTCGTTCCACGCGGCCGAATCCCAGATCTCGAGGTGATCGAAGCTGCCGAACACCACGCACTCCTTCGACAGTCCCGCGTACACGCGATGGTCGGCGGACAGGCTGATCCTGCCCTGACCGTCCGGTCGCTGCTCTTCCGAACCGGCGAAGAACGTTCGCTGAAACGCACGCAGATCGGGGTCGTTTCGTGACGCCTCGACGATCCGTGCCGCTATCGCATCGAACTCCTCGGTCCGGTACACCGACAAGCTGTGATCTTGGCCTTTGGTGACCACTACCCCTCCTGCCAGTGCATCGCGGAACTTGGCGGGCAACGTGAGCCGCCCTTTGTCGTCCAATTTGGGCGTGTAGGTACCGACGAATCGCACGGACACGTCGACACCTCCTGCCCACCGGGATCTGCGCTTCCTGCGCTGTGGTGGACCGCTTCACCCAGTGATGCCACAGTACCCCACTTTCCACCACTTTCCACCCCCGCCACCCCCCGATTCCCCCACGCTCAACAAATTCGCAGTTCAGAGCAGTGAAACGCGGCGAGTGAAGCACGTGTCGCGGCGCGTCGCCGACGGAATTCGGCACTCGCACCCGTGACAAGAGGGGTCTGGCGATACCAGAGAGGTCAGAATGACCGGGACAAATGCGAAGGTGGGGCATAGTGGGGCGCTCGTGTGGGGAGAAGTGGGGAACGCCGGTGGGGCGTCGTGGGGACCGTCGACCGTGCGCCCGAATCCGTCGACTGTGCGTCCGAATCCGTCGACTGTGTGCGTCCGGATCCGTCGACTGTGCGTCCGATCCCGCCGACCGTGCGCCACATGGTCCGTCCGGTGCCCAGGCGGTGAACGGAAGCATGAAAGAGCCGCGTACCCGTGGGGTACGCGGCTCTTGTCGTATGCGGTTGTCGCGGTGGCGACGCGGTTGTCGCCGGGGTCGGTCAGCCGATCGACGAACGCGGAGTCGAGATCAGCGGATCACTCCTGCTCGAACCTGCGATTGAATCGCTCTTCCATGCGTTCCGACAGCTTGCGCTTGCCGCCGCCGGACGACCCGGGTTGCTTCTTCCCGGCCCGGGGCGCCGATGAACCGGACTCGGCGGTGCCGCTGTCCCCCCACAGAGCGAAGAGGCCGGCCCCGAACATCACCAGGAAGCCCAGCAGGCTCACTATCGGGAACCCGCCGATGGTGATGTCGACGATGAGTCCGCCGACCAGCATCACCAGGCCGACGACGAAGACCGCTGCCGCCTGCAGGCGACGACGACCGCTCGACCTCCCCAGACGTCGACGCTTGACACTGGACGCAAACTTGGGGTCTTCCGCGTACAGCGCGCTCTCGATTTGTTCGAGCATGCGTTGCTCGTGCTCCGAAAGTGGCACCGACCCTCCTTCTACTGATCCGTGACGCCGACGAAGGTCACCCGCGACCGGAAAGGCGTCTGCGCCTATATCGTCCCATGATACGAGGTGAAATCGACCACGACCACCATTACTCGCCGTTGCGGATGACCGGCCGGTGCGATAAACGACCAAGTGTGGCCGGATTCACGCCGTCGCCCCGATCTGAAGGGCCTCGGAACCGAGTTTTCCTTGCTCGTAGGCGATGACCATCGTCTCGACCTGTCGGAGGAAATCGAGTACGAGCAGTCGCATCCCCGCCACACTGTCGGGATCGACCGTGCGGATGATCCCGGACTCGATCTTCATCCGAACCGGCGAGAGCGAGGCGAACCGGGCAGCGATCGGCGCCAGCTCTGGTGCGACCACGCCGATGCGGGTCCAGGCGTTCGACGTCTTGCGCCGGATGGTCCCCACCGGCTCATGGACGGCGAGGGCCGCCCCCGATGCGCGGAGGGCCACCAGATAGAGCTGACGGAAACGTTCGGCGCCGTCTTCGACGCCGTCAGCGTTGTCGAGGAGCAGGTGCGCACGCTCGAGGAGGTCGCGGGCGCGGCCGACCATCACCGGATCGACGGGAACCGCGTGGGTGAGAGCTGTGGCGCTGCGATGCCTGGCCATGGCGTTCTCCTCCTCGTGCGTGATGTTTGTGTCCGGCGGCAGACGCTTCCCTCGTCCACCGCCGGACCGTGTCGTGGATGTGCGCGAACAGCTTGCGGAGGCACATTCATCGAACATCCGTTCGACAAGTTCAATATAGCTAGCCCGGCGTCGGTGTTCAAGACATCTGTGACCCGAAACCGCCGCCGCGAAGTACAACGCCACCACCTGCGACCCGATTCCTGCCGAGTGTGCATCATCGATAGGACAATTCCCGGAAGTGGCCCGCCATGCGATGCCCGGGAGAGGACGGCGCCGCCGCCCCCGCGCCGGCGACCGGCGTACGCGGGTCGACGACGCCCCACAGGATGACGACGCAGAGAACGGGAGTCCGTTGACGATCCGTCTGGTGAGCCTGACCGGCCAGGACGCCCGGGCCTGGCTCGAGCCCGCACTGGAGATCTACGTGACCGCGATGAACTATCCGCGCGGAACCGAGATCCACCGCGCCGGGTTGTGGCGCGAGCACATGGCCCGGCCCGGATGGCGTGCGGTGGGCGCGGTCGAGACCGTGAGCCCGTACGAGGCGCGGACCATGCCGGCCGCGCGACGTCGGGTCGGTCCGCCGGTCGGCATCGGACCCGACGACCTGCTCGTCGGGATCGCCTACGGCTACACCGGCGCGACGGGCCAGTGGTGGAATCAGCAGCTGCGGCTCGGCCTCCGCCAGACGGGCCGGCCGCCCGAGACGGTCGAAGCGATCGCCCGCGACTACTTCGAACTCACCGAGCTACACGTGCATCCGACCGCCCAGGGACGAGGGATCGGACAATGGCTGCTCGCCCGGCTCCTCGCCGACCGCCCCGAGCGCCACGTCCTGCTCTCGACACCGGAGATCCCCGCCGAGGACAACCGCGCATGGTCGCTGTACCGGCGGATGGGATTCACCGACGTCCTGCGTCACTTCACCTTCACCGGTGACCCACGTCCGTTCGCCTTCCTCGGACGCCCGCTCCCGCTGGAGCTGCAACCGCCGGCCGCGGCCCGACGCACCGGAACCGGGAGCTAGCGATGCACGGCACGCGGCGCGACGCCGTCGTCATCGGCGGGGGCCACAACGGCCTGATCGCCGCGGCCTATCTGGCGCAGGCCGGGCGGGAGGTGGAGGTCCTCGAGCGGGACGAGATCCCCGGCGGCGCCGTCTCGACCGTCGAACGGTTCCCCGGACACCGGGTCGACCGCGGGTCGTCGTCGCACCTGATGATCCGGCACTCCCCCGTCCTCGACGACCTCGACCTGGCCGCGCACGGCCTGCGATACGTCGACTGCGATCCGTGGGCATTCGTCCCGGCGACCGAGACGGCCCCGCCGATCATCTTCCGGAGTGACCTCGACGCAACCTGCGCGTCGATCGAGAATGCCTGTGGCGCAGCCGATGCCGCTGCCTACCGGAGGTTCGTCGCGACGTGGACGCCACGTGCGCGGGCGGTCATGGACGCGTTCTACCAACCCGCGACGCTGGGCAGATTCGGCCGCGCCTTCGGCGGCCTCGGCGGCACCGCCACCACGGCGCGCACCGGGGTCTTCGGCCGGCGGGGCGGCCGGGTGCTCAACCTCACCGCCGAACTGATGGCCTCGGGCGATTCCCTGCTCGACGAGTACTTCGACTCCGAGCAGCTCAAGGCCGGACTCGCGTGGTTCGGCGCCCAGTCGGGTCCGCCCATGAGCGCGCCGGGCACCGCACCGATGATCGGCTTCGCCGCACTCATGCACCGGATTCCGCCCGGTCGCGCGATCGGGGGCAGCGGTGCCCTCACCGATGCGCTCGTCCATCGGATCGGCGCGGACGGCGGCGTGGTCTCGTGCGGCGACCCCGCGATCTCCGTCGCCCGTTGCGGTGACCACTGGCGAGTGGTCACCCGCAGCGGCGAATCCCGCTGCACCGGGACCGTCATCAGCGCCTGCCACGTGCTGACCACGCTGGATCTGCTCGCCGCCGGCGGTTACGACGCCGGCATCATCGATCGGTGGCGACGCTCCATCGTCGTGGGCAGCGGAATCGGGATGGCCGTGCGGCTCGGGACGACGAGCCTGCCCGACTACCGGGATCTGCCCGGCGACCTGCCCGAGCACGGCGTCCATTCCGCTCTCGGACTGCTGGTCACCGACCGCGCCCACCTCACCAGGGCCCACGCCGCGGCGTCGGTGGGCGAGCTCCCGCCGCGTCCGGCCGTGGTCGCGATGAGCTATTCGGCGATCGACCCGACGCTCGCACCGCCGGGCCGCTCCGTCATCAATCTCTGGGCACAGTGGCATCCGTACCGGCTGGCCGAGGGCGACTGGCCCGCCGCGGCCGACCGCGCCGCGAAGGCGGTCTGCGACGAGGTCGACCGCCACGCACCCGGTTTCGCCGAGTCGATCGCGCACCGGTACATCCAGACGCCGAGAGACCTCGCCGACGAACTGGGTCTGATCGGCGGCAACATCATGCACGTCGAGATGTCCATCGACCAGATGTTCATGTGGCGCCCGACCCCCGACCTCTCGGGCCACCGCGTCCCCGGTGCCGACGGCCTGTTCCTCGCCGGTGCGTCGACTCACCCCGGTGGAGGTGTCACCGGCGCCAGCGGGTACATCGCCGCCCACGCGGTCCTGCGACGCCGGCGACGGGGGTTCGGCCGTCGGTCCTGAGTCTCCGACCATCGAATCCGAAAAGCGTCCCGGATAAGCGCCCTACGCGAGACCGCCGACAGCGATATGACACCGCTGCGCTTGTGCGGGGCGTATCGCCGGGGCGGTTTCCGGGCCGGAGGCCCGACGCGGCGCGGCGCGATCGGTGACCCGCGCTCCGGGCGGGGTCTGGCACGATGAGCACCGTGCGTTCGTCGAATCCCGTACCGGGTGCGCCCGGGTCCCGCCGTGCCCGGCGACTGCTGCCGTCCGCGGTGGCCGTCGCCCTCGTCGCCCTGTCCCCCCTGATGGCCGGTTGTCTCGAGCGGTCGACGACGGTCGGCGACCGCTACTCGGGGAGCGTGGTCGTGGCGACCACCCCGGACAATCCACGCGGGACACCGCAGTTCGATCTGCCCGAGTCGATGGTCGGGCAGGTCTCGGTGACCGACTACCGGCAGGCGCCCGAGCGACCCGACGACCCGTCGTCGACCCCCGGCGCCGGACCCGAGGACACGGCCGAACCGGAATCCCCCTCCTCCTCCGAGACCGCCGGGAACGACGACGCCGGCGCGGAGGGGAACCCCGACGAGGACGATCCCGCCACCCGAGTGGGCGCGCGGGCAACGTTCAGCGATCTCACCGCGGGACAGTTCGCCCAGCTCGGCGACATCGTGGCCGATGCCTACGGCGACACCTCGCTGACGATGGACCTCACCGCCAAACGCAGCGGCGAGGTGGTGCGTTTCCGCGGTGACACCGACCTGACCGAGCTCGTGCCGAACCGCGACTATGTTCAGCTGACCGTCACCTTCGGCGGGCCGGTGACCGCGACGAACGGCGAGCAGGTCGGCGAATCGACCGTGACCTGGACACCCGCACCGGGCGAGCCGTCGGACTTCAGCGCCGACGCCACCTATCCGGATCCGGCGACCGCCGCGGTCAGCAGTTGGTCGTGGTTCGTCGCGCTGTTGTGCGTCGTGGTCGTCCTGGTGATCGTCCGGATCGCCTACACCAAGCGCTACCGCGGACCACGCCCCGGACGTCCGGTCCCGACGACGACAGCTCCGTCGACGATCTCGGGCGAGGGACTCGCCGCTGCCGCCGATCCCGCGTCGGGTCCGGCCTCGGGAACGTCGGCACCGGACCGGACGGCACCGCCCGCCGACAAGTGATCCCGGCCGGCCGCGTCGAAGCCGGCGCGGCGGGACGGGTCCTCCCGATCAGGCCGAAACGTGCAACGCGGCGTCGACGTCCACGCCGAGGCGGCCCAGGACCTCTGTCGTGGCCTTGGCGAAGTTGAGGCTGCAGAAATGCAGGCAGGGCGCACCTTCGGCGATGAGGCGCTGCGCCATCTCGGTGGCGAAGTCGATGCCGACGGCGCGGACCGACGCGCGGTCCTCTTCGGCGCCGTTGCCCGCGGCCTTGGCGAAGCGTTCCTCGACGTCGGGCGGGATCACCGAACCCGACAGCTCGACCATCCGCCGCGCGGTGGCCAGCGAGGTCACCGGCATGATGCCGGGGATGATCGGCTTGCTTCCCTGCTCGGGATCGGCGGCCGCGACGCGGTCACGGAGTCGCAGGTAGTGCTCGACGTCGAAGAACATCTGGGTGATGGAGTACTCGGCTCCGGCTCGTAGCTTGTCGACGAGCGTGCGGGTGTCGTGATCGATGTCGGGCGACCGGTGATGGGTCTCCGGGAACGACGCCACTCCCACGTGGAAGTCGCCCAGCGTGTCGATGAGCCGGACGAGCTGCTCGGCATACTCGACGCCGTCGGGATGGGCGACCCACTCGCCGAGCGGGTCACCGGGCGGGTCGCCGCGAAGCGCGAGGATGTTGGTGATGCCCTGGTCGGCGTAGGCGCCGACCAGCGCCCGAAGTTCCGCGACGCTGTGGTTGACCGCGGTCAGGTGGGCCACCGGCAGCAGCGTGGTCTGCGCGGCGAGCTCGCCGGTGATACGCACGGTGCGGTCTCGGGTGGAACCGCCGGCGCCGTAGGTCATCGAGACGAATGCCGGGGACAACCGCTCGAAGATGCGCACCGCGCGCCAGAGCCGGGACTCGGCCTCTGCGTCACGCGGGGGGAAGAACTCGACGGAGAACGGGACCGGACCGCGGTGCGGAGCGGACAGGCGTTCGACGATCGAGGGTGCGGGAGCGGTTGGGGTCACTCGCACAGTGTACGGAGCTGGTCGCATAGCCTGGCAGGGTGACCTCCACGATCCCCACGCCCACCTCGCTCGATGCGGTCCCGGGCGCCGTCGAGGCCGAATTACGTGCTTTCTTCGCCGACGCGGTCCCCGCCACCGCCGCGATCGCGCCGGTGGTCGGCGAGGCCGCCGAACTGATCCGGGAGTTCGTCCTGCGTGGCGGCAAGCGCATCCGGCCGGTCTTCGTCTTCGCCGGATGGCGCTGCGGGACATCGTCGTCGGACCGCAGCCCCGTCGGGGACGACGCACCCGGCCCGCGTGACGCACTGCGGGTCTGCGCGGCACTCGAACTCGTGCAGGCCTGCGCGCTCATCCACGACGACATCATCGACCGGTCCGACACCCGGCGCGGGCATCCGACGCTGCACCGGGAGTTCGAGTCGCGCCACGCGGACGCCGCGTGGGCCGGGGACCCCGGTGCGCACGGGGTCGCGGCCGCGATCCTCGCCGGCGACTTCGCACTCGCGTGGGCGGACGACCTGGTCCACGGGCACCGGCCGGGGGTTTCGACCGAGACCGGCGGCCACCGTCGGTTGCCCGTCGACGTGGGCGCGACGTGGGCGGCGATGCGGACCGAGGTGCTCGGCGGCCAGTTCCTCGACATCGTGAACGAGGCCGGCGGTGACGACTCGACCGAGGCCGCGTACCGGGTGATGGAGTTCAAGACGGCTGCCTACACCGTCGCGCGACCACTCGAACTGGGTGCACGGATGGCGGGTGCGTCCGAACAGCTCGTGTCGAGCCTGCGTTCGATCGGGCACGATCTCGGGGTCGCGTTTCAGCTCCGCGACGATCTGCTCGGCGTCTTCGGCGATCCGGATCGGACCGGGAAACCGTCCGGCGACGACCTGGTCTCCGGCAAGCGCACGGCGCTGCTGGCGACCGCACTGCAGCGAGCCGATGCGGCCGACCCCGACCTCGGCGCCCGCCTGCGTTCCTATCTCGGGCGCTCCCTGGAGGCCGACGAATTGGACTCCGCGCGAGCCATTTTCGTCGAGGTCGGCGCGGTGGACGAGGTGGAGAACTCGATCGACGAGCTGTTGCGGTCGGCGTTGACCGCCCTCGACGCCGCCGACATCGGCGAGGACATCAGGGCCGAGCTGATCGCGGTCGCGCATCGCGTCGCGCACCGCGAGGCGTGAACGCTCCCGTGACGCGCGCCGCCGCCGGTGGCGCCGGCCGGGGCGATCTCGTCCTCGGTGCGATCGGGTCTGTGCTCGTCTGTCTCGGCAGCTTCGGCGTCGGCGACCCGCCGCGCAACTCCGCCCTCCTCTCGGACCTGGGTCTGAGCTGGATCACCTACGGACACGGGAAGAACGTCTTCGGCACCCTGTTCTGGCTGGGCGTGTTCCTGATGGTGTTCGGCTGGGTCCGGATGGGTCGTCGGATCATCGAAGCGAAGCGCGCCGCCGATCCGGACACCGTCGCCGATCTGCCGGACGCCGTGCCGACGACCCGGGTGCTGCGCCGGTGGGTGCTGGTGTGGGCCGCCCCGCTGCTCGTGGCGGTGCCGGTGTACTCCCGCGACGTCTACGCCTATCTGGCGCAGGGCGCCGTGTTCGGTGCCGGTTTCGACCCCTACGCCGACGGTCCCGCTCATGTTCCCGGTCCACTCGTGGACAGCATGGCGCAGGTCTGGGCCACGACGACCGCCCCGTACGGCCCGTTCTTCATGGGGATGCTGCGCGTGGTCACCGAGATCACCGGCGATCACGTGATCCTGGGCGTCCTGGCCATCCGGCTCGTGCTGCTGCCCGGACTCTTCTTGTCGCTGTGGGCGATCCCGCGACTGGCCGAACGGTTCGGGGCCTCCCCCCAGGCCGGACTCTGGCTGGTGCTGTTCAACCCGATGGTGCTGATCCACCTCGTGGCCGGGCCGCACGTCGAGCTGCTGATGATGGGCGTCCTCGTCACCGGGATCGTCCTGGTGGTCGACGGCCGGCACGTGGTGGGCACGTCGGTCCTGGCGCTCGCCGTGTCGATCAAGATCACCGCCGGGATCGCGTTGCCGTTCGTCCTGTGGATCTGGCTGTCGCACATTCGCTCTCGTCGACCCGTGACACCCCGCGACGTCGTGACGGTGTTCGCGTCGATCGTCGGGATCGCGGTGGCGGTGTTCGGGGTGTGGACCCTGGCGATCGGTCTGGGACTCGGCTGGCTCACCGGCCTGGGGTGGGCCGACGTCATCATCAACTGGTTCACCATCCCCACCCTCGCCGCCCATCTCGTGACCCTGGTCGCCGCACCGTTCGTCGCGCTCAACCTGCAACCGGTCCTCGAGGTCACGCGGGCGATCGGTTCGGTCGTCCTCGCGGTGACGCTCGTCGCGGTGTGGTGGCGGCACCGGCACGACGTCCGCGATGCGGTGGCCGGAATGGCCTGGGCGATGCTTGCCGTACTGCTGCTCGAACCGTCGACTCTGCCCTGGTATTACACGTGGGTGCTGGTGATCGTGGTGGCCTGCGACCTGCCCGTGTGGGTGCGGGCGACGGTCGTAGGAGCGTCGACGTTCCTGCTGATCGTCTTCCAGCCCGACGACGCGATCGTCTTCTACAAGCCGGTCGAGGTGGCGCTGGCAGCAGCACTCGCGGGACTCGCGGCCTGGTCGCTGTCCCATCGGGACCCGTTGCGGCTGGGCCGGTTCGGGCGACGGGCCGGGGCGGTCGGTGGGCCGCCGGACGCATCGGGCGCGGACGGGCACACGGTGCGGGACGGGACAGGTCAGAAGGCCTGAGCCTGGGCCCTCCGGATGACCTCACGCGCGGAGTGGGTGTGCAGTGCCGCGGCGGGATGGAGGCCGAGGTCGTCGTGCTCGGTGAACAGCCACGACATCGCCTCGTCGCGGGTGAATCCGCCGTCGAGGAGCACCTCGACCAGACCGTAGAAGTGCTTGACGACCCCGTCGTCGTCGAAGAACACCGCCGGGATCACCGGATGACCGTTGCGGGACACGGCGAGCAGGTGGTGATCGCGGATGAGTGTCCGGACCCGGTTTGTCGACACGTGTAGCCGGTCGGCGACGTCGTCGACCGACAGCACCTCGAGATCGGCGGGCAGCTTGTCGGGCGAGAGAGGTAGGGAACCCACGCCGAAAGCCTAGCGGGTCATCGGGGTCGGGTGAAACCTGCGGCGTGACGTGCACCGCGTTGCCTGCCCCCGACCGTCCCGGGCGGCAGGTAGATTCGTACACCGTGAACTCTCCCGTCGACGCCATGCTGGGGGCGGTCCTTGAGGACCGGTACCGGATCGACGCGCCCATCGCGCGCGGCGGCATGTCGGCGGTCTATCTCGCGGTCGACCTGCGGCTGGGACGCGACGTGGCGGTGAAGGTGATGGACTCCCGGTACTCCGGCGACCCACAGTTCTTGCGCCGCTTCGAGTTCGAGGCACGCGCGGTCGCCGGTCTGAAGCATCCGGGGCTCGTCGCCGTGTACGACCAGGGCATCGACAACGGCATCGCGTTCCTGGTGATGGAACTGGTCGACGGAGGCAGTCTGCGAGAACTGTTGCGTGAACGCGGCCCGATGCCACCCCATGCCGTCGTCGCGGTGGCCGCGCCGGTGCTGGGCGGGCTCGGCACCGCGCACGCCGCGGGCCTGGTCCATCGCGACGTGAAACCGGAGAATGTGCTCATCTCCGACGAGGGCGAGGTCAAGGTCGCCGACTTCGGACTGGTGCGGGCGGTCGCCGAGGCGGGGGTCACCTCGGCGAGCGTGATCCTCGGGACCGCCGCCTACCTCTCCCCCGAACAGGTCGAGTCCACCCACGCCGATGCCCGCAGCGACGTCTACTCCATGGGCGTGATGATGTTCGAACTCCTCACGGGCAGAACACCTTTCTCCGGCGACTCGCCGCTCGCACTCGCCTACCAGCGCCTCAGTTTCGACGTCCCGGCGCCCGGTGACGTGATCGCCGGGGTGCCCGAGGAGTTCGACGAGATCGTGCTGCGCGCAACCGAACGCAACCCCGCCGACCGGTACGTGGACGGCTTCGACATGCAGCGAGCCCTGCTCACGGTCGCCGACGAACTCGATCTCCCGCCGTTCACGGTGCCGGCCCCGCGCCGGTCGGCCGAACGACAGACGATGTCCCGCTACCGAGGCCACGATCCCGCCGGGCACGGCACACGGGTGCAGTCGGTACCCGGTCCGCACACCCCGGCGTCCGAGCCGGTGCGGCCGGCGACCGCCGACACCCCGGTCGAGCAACCGGCGGCGGACCGCGACGACCTCGCACCGCCGTCTCGTCCGGTGAGTCGCCGCACCCGGCCCGAGGACGTGGAGCCCGAACTCGTCGGCGGCAGCCGCCTGGGAGCGGTGCTGTGGATCGTCGTCGTGCTGCTGCTGACCGCCGGGCTCGGCGCCGTCGGATTCTGGGTCGGCAGCACGTTCCTGGCCATCGGCTGACCGGCTGCTCTGCGCCGCCTGACCCGCCGGTCGCGGGCCGGAGCGAAGCGAGGTTCAGCCGCGCAGCATCTCCGCGACGAGGAAGGCCAGTTCGAGCGACTGCTGGGTGTTCAGCCGGGGATCGCAGGCGGTCTCGTAGCGGCCGCCGAGGTCGAGATCCGAGATCTCCTGTGCGCCACCGAGACACTCGGTGACGTCCTCGCCGGTCAGTTCGACGTGGACGCCGCCGGGATGGCTGCCCAGCGCGCGATGGACCTCGAAGAAGCCCTGCACCTCGTCGACGATGCGGTCGAAGTGCCGGGTCTTGAACCCGGTCGACGCCTCGTGCGTGTTGCCGTGCATCGGATCGCACTGCCAGATGACCTTGTGCCCGGTCGCCTCGACGGCGCCGACGATCGCCGGCAGCACGTCCCGGACCTTGCCGTTGCCCATCCGCGCGACGAGTGTGAGTCGACCCGGCACGTTGTGGGGATCGAGACGTTCGACGTACTCGACGGCTTGCTCGGGGGTCGTCGTCGGCCCGATCTTCACCCCGATCGGGTTGTTGACGAGCTCGGCGAACGCGATGTGCGCACCGTCGAGCTGACGGGTCCTCTCACCGATCCACAGGAAGTGGGCCGACAGATCGTAGAGCACCTTGCCCGGACCGTCGGGGTCGTCGGCCAGACGCAGCATGGCGCGCTCGTAGTCGAGGACGAGTGCCTCGTGCGAGGCGAAGATGGAGGCGGAGTTCAGGTTCGAGTCGGTGACGCCGCACGCGTCCATGAACCGCAGACCGCGGTCGATCTCGGACGCGAGCGCCTCGTAGCGCGCGCCGGCCGGCGACGTGCGGACGAATTCACGATTCCAGTCGTGGACCCGGCTCAGATCCGCCTCGGCCTGGGTCAGGGCGCGGACCAGGTTCATCGCGGCGGCCGCGTTCGCATAGGCACGCACCAGTCGCGACGGATCGTGCGCGCGTACCGCCGCGTCGGCCGGGAATCCGTTGACCATGTCCCCGCGGTAGGAGGGCAGACCCAGCGCGTCGGTGTCGGACGATCGCGGCTTGGCGTACTGGCCCGCGATCCGCGCGACCTTCACCACCGGCATGCTGGCGCCGTAGGTGAGCACGACGGCCATCTGGAGCAGCGTTCGGATGTTGCCCTTGATGTGCGGCTCGGTGTTGTCGGCGAAGGTCTCCGCGCAGTCACCGCCCTGGAGGAGGAACGCACGCCCCTCGGCGACGTCGGCCAGCTGCGCGGCGAGTGTCTGGACCTCGGCGGGCATGCAGATCGGCGGAACCGACTCGAGCACGGTTCGCATCTTGCGCGCCTCGTCGGCCGGCCAGCTCGGCTGTTGCACCGCCGGGCGGCTGAGCGCGTCGTCGAAACGCGATTGGAGATCACCCGGGAGCGGAGGAAGCTCGGGGAGCTCGTCGATCGGCACGTCTACGGTCCAGTTCACCACCCGTCCAGGGTAATGGAGGCGGGGCGCACGACCCGTTCGCGGGTCAGACGCGGGTTTTCTCGATCGCCTCCCAGCGGCGCAGGTTGTGCCGGGCGTCGCTCAGCGCGTCGTGTGCGTCCGACGGCGTGGGCGGAAGCGGCGGCCGGCCCGCTGCCTCCCAGTGCTGGCGAAGTTCGCGGGTGAACCGCGGGATCTCACGCGGTAGCGCGGTCATCGGACCCCACAACTGGCAGAGCACGACGTGGTCGTAGGCGCCCACCCAGGCCCACAGCTCGATGTCGGTGCCGTCGGCGGTGAGGAACTCGAGCAGATCCTCACGGATCCGGCGCCGGTCCCGCCACGCGGACGACGACGGCGACGGCAGCTTCGGCAACACGTTGGCCCGCACCCAGTCCCCGGCGCGGCCGGGGTCGAATTCGGTCGACACCGCATAGAACTCGCGACCGTCCTCACCGACGACCCCGATCGAGACCAGCTCGATGGTGGTGCCGTCCTCGATGAACTCCGAGTCGTAGAAGAAGCGCATGGGTCAAGATTCACACACCCTCGCGCCGACCCGCGCACCGCGCACCGTTTCGCCATACCGCCCCCTGGCTGTCTACCCTGGTATTTCGTGCGCTCCAGGTCTGTGCTGGCGACCGCTCTCCTGGCGGCGTCGATCATCGCGCGGCTCGTCTGGGACACGCTGACCGTGAACGGCAGGAACTTCGTGGACCTGCACGTTTACCGCGACGGTTCGGCGGGTCTCGCCGACGGGTCGCTCTATGTCTTCACCTACGCCGGTGAGACCGACTTCGCGCTGCCCTTCACCTATCCCCCGTTCGCGGCCGTCGTGCTGTACCCGCTGTCACTCGTGCCGTGGGACCTGGTGGCGATCGGCTGGCAGCTCGCGACCTTCGGCGCGTTGTACGCCTGCATCGTGCTCGCGTTGCGCCTGTGCGGATCGACCACCGACGTCTACGCCATGGCCGCGTTGTGGACCGCGCCCGCGATCTGGTGCGAGCCGGTGCGGGTCACCCTGGACTACGGGCAGATCAACGTCTTCCTGATGCTGGGCACCCTGCTGGCGGTGTCGTGGGCGCGCAGCGATCGCGGGGTGCTGGCCGGCGGCGCGCTCATCGGTCTGATGGCGGGCATCAAGCTGACCCCGGCGATCACCGGTCTCTGGTATCTGGCCGCCCGCAAGCCCCTGGGTGCGGTGGCCGCCGCGGGCGCGTTCGTGTTCACGGTCCTCGGGTGCCTGCTGCTCTTCCCGGACATCACCCGCACCTATTACGGAACCCTCTTCGGCGACGCCGAGCGCATCGGTCCGGTCGAGGCGGTGATCAACCAGAGCCTGCGCGGCACCCTGTCCCGCGTCGTCGGCTTCGACGTGGGGACGGGCTGGATCTGGATGGTCGGCGTCCTGATCGCGCTCGTGGTGGCCGTGTTCGCCTGGCGGTCGGTGTCCGACGCGCTGGGCATCCTGCTCGTCGTGCAGTTCTTCGGGCTGCTGATGTCGCCGATCTCGTGGGTGCATCACTGGGTGTGGGTCATCCCGCTGGCGATCTGGCTCGTCCACGGCGCCGGATCGCGGCGTCGGGGTGCGCGGGTCGTGCTCGCGATGTGGGTGGCGGTCGCCGGACTCGGCATCCCGTGGCTGCTGCGCGTCACCATCGAGTACGGTCCTCATCCCCCGGCCGCACTCGAGGCGATCTTCGGGGCCGCGTGGCCGGTCGCCACCTTCGTCACCTTCGCCTGGATGATCGCGACTCGCGCCGCGCGCGACGACACCGCGGGCACCCGACCGCTCGACGTGGTCGCCGCGGCGATCATCGTCGACGGCCGGTTGCTCCTCGCGCAGCGGTCGCGCCCGGCCGAACTCGCCGGTCGCTGGGAACTACCCGGCGGCCGCGTGGAGTCGGGGGAAACGCATGCGGCGGCGTTGGTCCGGGAGATCCGCGAGGAACTCGGCGCCGAGGTCGAACCGGCGGAGGGGGTGGGCTCCCCGGTGGCGCTGCCCGGTGACCTGACCCTGCACGCCTATGTGGCACGGCTGCGTTCGGGGACGCCGACGGCACTCGAACACCTCGACGTGCGGTGGTTCTCCGCCGACGAACTACGACTCTTCGACGTCGCCGAGATCGTCCCGGCCGATCGCGACTGGATTCCGGAGCTGTGCGCCGTCCTCGACGGCACCCCCGTGGGCGACACCGGCTGATCAGCGGCGGCCCGGCGTCGGGTGCGCCTCAGGCGGCGGCGTCGGCCGCCGGCGGATCGACCGGCGGTGCCTGGTTCTTGAGGCTCGCGGCGTAGACGTCGACATACTGCTGACCCGACAGCTGCATCAGCTCGTACATGATCTCGTCGGTGACCGCTCGTTCGATGAAGCGGTTGCCCTCCATGCCCTCGTACCTCGAGAAGTCCAGGGGCTTGCCGATGCGGACCGCCACCCGGGTGGGTCGCGGGAGGACACTGCCGGGCGGGTTGAACTTGTGGGTGTCGATCATCGCGACGGGAATGACCGGAACCCCGGTGTCCATGGCCAGCCGGGCGAGCCCGGTCTTTCCCTTGTAGAGGCGACCGTCGGGCGATCGGGTGCCCTCGGGATACATCCCCATCAGCTTGCCCTTGTCGAGCTGGCGGCGTGCCGCGGTGAGTGCGCCCTCAGCCGCCTGCGCTCCGGATCGGTCGATGGGAATCTGTCCGACGGCGGTGAAGAACCAGCGCTGGAATCTCCCCTTGAGTCCGGTGCCGGTGAAGTACTCGCTCTTCGCGAGGAAGTAGATCCGTCGGTTGACCATCAGCGGGAGGAAGAAGCTGTCCATCACCGCGAGGTGATTGCTGGCCAGGATCGCCGGACCGTCGGTCGGGATGTTCTCGTGCCCTTCGATGGACGGCCGGCCGAGGACCCGCAGGACCGGGCCGATGAAGATGTACTTGAACGCCCAGTACCACATGAGATTCTCCTCGCCGCGCACACCGACCCGATGACCATCCGCCGGCCGATCGACCCGCGGAGACCGCGGAACCGACGGGTGGCCCGACGCCAAGACCTTACCCGCGTCGAACTCTACCGCCCGGCCGGGACCGGCCGTGGCCTCGCCGGCAAGCTCAGAGCCCGGAGACCGGACGCGACTCGGGGCCGGGTTCGGCGAGGGAGCGGGCGGTCGCCCGGATCGCCTGGCGCGCAACCTCTGCCGCGCCGACGACGCCGGCCGTCTCGCCGAGTTGGGTACCGCGGATGCGAGCGAGCTGGCGGTGCCCGGCGCCGGTGACCTGCCGGGCGTAGTGTTCCCGGGCCTCGTCGAGGAACAGACCCGACGCCGCGCCGACACCGCCGGCCAGCACGATGAGGTCGGGGTCGAAGATGTCGGCGATCATCGCGAGCCCCTGGCCCAGCGACGTCGCGAACCGTCCGAACGCCGCCAGCGCCACCGCGTCCCCGTCGGCGGCGGCCCGGGCGACCCGCCGGCCGGTCAGCGACCCGGGATCGGCCGCGACGTCCGCCGCGAGTTGACTGCGTCCCCAGTCGCCGTCGGCGAGCAACTCCACGACGGTGTCCACCAATGCGGTCCCGCTGCAGTACCGCTCCCAGCAGCCGCGTTTGCCGCAGGCGCAGGCACGCCCGTCCGGGACGATCGTCAGATGTCCGAGTTCCGGTGCCACCCCGTAACTTCCGCGGTAGATCTCCCCGTCGATGACGAATCCCGCACCGATTCCGGTACCGATCGCAAGGACGACGGTGTTGTGACCGCGCGCAGCCGCGCCGAATCGCCATTCGGCCACCGCGGCGGCATTGGCGTCGTGTTCGGCGTAGACCGGGATACCCACGCGCCGGGTCATCTCCTCGGCCACCGGCGCCTCACGCCAGGGCAGGTGCGGCGCGAACCGGACGATCCGGCGGTCGGTGGTGAGGAAACCGGCGATCGCGAGCCCGACGGCCTTCGCATCCCACCGGGAGGTCAGCTCGCCGACGAGCCGGTCCAGGCAGTGTTCGAGCGCGGCCGCCGTGGGCGGGGTCTGCGCACGGAGCGTGTCGAGCATCGTCCCGCGGTCGTCGACCACCGACGCGCGCACGCTGGTGCCGCCGATGTCGATGCCGATCGTCAGATCGCCCATCAGTTCTCCTGCCCGGGACCGGGTTCGGGGGGCGGCGTGGCCCGTCGTGGTGAGTCACCGGGACGCGGCGCCGCGGCGTCGCGACCTGCCGGGGCGTTGAATCGCACCGCGATCGGCTCGTACTGGCGTGGCGCCGCCGACGCGGTGGGTGAGGATCGCAGCGCCTCGGCGACGGCCTCGAGCACGGCGATGACCGCCGCTATCAGCCGGGCGACGAGGTCGCCGATCTCCGCGAGCAGCGAGGTGATCTCCCCCGACGCCCCGGCGAGAGCGTGTCCGAGCGGGCCACCGTCGGCGAAGGCCGCGAAACCGGGCCGGGTCCCGGCCGCAGTCCCACCGCCGGGGGCCGCCGTCTGCGGGGCCGGCGCGAAGAGCGCGGCCAGGTGGTCGATCTGGGTGGCCAGTCCGAGCAGCAGGTCACGCACCGGGTCGGCGGATTCGTCTCGACGCTCGTGCGCAGACCCCTCACCGGCCTGGCGGAACGTCTCGTCGTCCGTGCCCATCGCGAACTCTCCCCTTCTCCTGGCCCCACGGGTACACCCACCCGCATGTCGGTCGTCCGGATCACCGGCACCGTACCGTGCCGAGTCACTCGGTGCGGTCTGGCGAACGTACCCCGCTCGGGCGGATTCATTCCACCATCGCCGTTCCGCGCCGAGAGTGACCGGATCAGTTCTGGGGCCGGGGCCAGACCGACGGATCGGGGACGAACCCGATGCCCAGGTTCGTTCCGTCCCAGTCGGCGTCGACCACCGTGCATCGCCGCAGCACCGACGGCAGGCGCACCGGGTGGCGGAAACCCGCGATCGTCACCAGCAGGTCGTCTCCGCTGCGCCCGAGGGCCAGCGAATCCGGATCGGGTAGGCGCTGCGGCCACGACAGCCGATACACCGGGCCGGCCGGCCCGCCGCCCACGCGTCCCTGCCCCGCCTCGACCTCGGCCGCGGCCGACCCCCGCGGCATGCCGTGCGGCGCCGGCAGCGACACCGCGAGCTTGCGGAGCCGGGCCATGCGATCGATCGTGTCGGCCGACTTCTCGACGACCTGGACGCGGACGGATGGGGAGCCGTCGGCTGCCGCGAGTTCGGCCTGCACCATCTCGGCGATCTCGGCCACGGGCTCGGCGCCGACGCCACCGTTGACCTGGACCGAGGCCAGGGGCAGCCCCATGAGGTCGGCGGCGGCGAGGTGATGACCGGTCAGTCGCCGGCTCCGGTCGTCGGCGGCGAGCACGAGGTGCACCGCCACCGCGTGGGGGTCGGCGAACAGTTCGGCGATGTCGAGGCAATCGCGGTCGATGGCGTCGACGGCGGCCGTCAGCTGGGCGACCACCGGACGTTCGGCGGCCATCGCGAGACGGCGGTGCCGAGGCCAGAACCGATTCAGCGCTTGGCTGAGAACTGCTCCGCCACGCAGGAATTGCAGCGGGTCACCACACCCGGAACAGTCGACGACGATCCGCTGCCACCGGCCGCTGACCGCCTCGTCCCGGATACGCCGCAGCAGGAGGAAGTCGTCGATCCCCGGCAGCGAGGTGAGCTCGGCGGCGTCGATCCCGGCCAGCGTGCCGACCCCGGGCAGCATCGTCTTGCTGCGGCTCACCGTGTGCTCGAGGACGTCGACGAAAGCCGACCACGTGCGTTCGGTGAGGTCCAGCCGGTCCAGGCTCAGCAGGTGGAGGTACTTGGAGACCACGACGGGCTCCCCGGGCCGGCGATACACCCGTGCCCACTCGTGCACCGGCGACCAGCGGTCGACGGTGATGAGGAGGGTGTCGGATTCGGCGGCGGCGAGGCCCGATCGGGGCGAGGGTCGCGCCGCCCGGTTCGCGACGGGGCGCTGGGTCGCGCCGGCGGCTGCGATCGCGGAGACACCAGAGCCCCCCGGACCGAGCACCACGTGGATGGGTGTGAGATCGATCAGCCTTCGACCCTCTTCTTGAGGTCGTTCAGCGCAGCATCGGTGATGGCCTTCTCGGCGCGCCGTTTCAGCTGTCCGATCATCGGCACCTGCAGGTCGACCATGAGTTCATAGGTCACCTTCGTCGATCCCGGAACCTGTTGGGTGAGTACGTAACGCCCGCGCTGATCCTTCTGCAGATCACTCGACACCAGGCGCCACGAGACCGCTGTGGTGTTCGGATCCCATTCGTAGGCAAGCACATACGTGTCCTGCAGGACTCCGGCGTCGAGCATGAACCGGACCTCGGTGGCGCGGCCGGACTCATCGGTGCGCAGCACCTCGACCTCGCGAGCCGCGGTCACCCACTCGGGATAGTGCTCGAAGTCGGCGATGACGGCGAGGATGGCGTCGGCGTCGGCGCCGATGACGATGTCGCGTTCGGTGTGGTCGGCCATCACCGTGTCCCGGCCGCGGACGCGTCTCGTCCTGGTGCGGCGGCCTCGTGTCCGGCCGCCGGCCCACCGATGACACGGCCGTCCTCCAGCAGTCTCTTGACCTCGAAGGAGACGTCCTTGCCCGTCACCCGACGCTGCTTGTTCACCTCGGCCAGCACGTCGGCCCGGGCTCGCGCGTCCTCGGGCAGCGGGCCGGTGGGCTCGGCGTGGAGAAAATAATGAAGGACGAAGCCGTCGAGGACCGCCTCGTTCCAGATCTCCATCGTCCCTGACACCGGACCCTCGACCCGCCAGCGCACGCCCTGCTCGCCCCGGTCCTCGGTGACCGCCAGACGGAGGTCCGGCCACCATTTGCGCCAGTTGGCGGGGTCGCCGATCACGGCGGCTGCCGACGGCGGTGCCGCGGCGACGAAGACCTCGTCGGCCACCTGGATGCTCGTCACGCCCACTAGCTTCACATACTCGCGTCGACGCAGGGTAGTGCACCCGAAACCGACGTCGCGATCAGTCCCGTTCAGCAGCGGGGATACGATTCGGTCACTGATGTCTACTGGAGGGTAACCACGATGGGTGAGTACAGCGTGCCCGCGAAGTTCTCGATCGCCGACGACGAGAACTGCACGAACATCATCTTCGGCCTGGCGGAGCGGTCACCGCAGCACATCGTGTTCCGCCACAAGCAGGGCGACCGGTGGGAACCGGTGACTGCCGCCGACGCCGCCTCCCGGATCTCCGCGATCGCCAAGGGACTGATCGCATCCGGCGTCAATCCCGGCGACCGGGTGGCGCTGCTGTCGCGCACCCGCCTCGAGTGGAACCTGTTCGACTTCGCGATCTGGTCGGCCGGCGCGATCACTGTTCCGATCTACGACTCCTCCTCCGCGGGTCAGATCGAGTGGATCATGCAGGATTCCGGTGCCGTGGCGATCGTCCTCGAGGACGACGGACATCGCGCCGAGTTCGAGTCCATCGATTCCCTCACCGCGCCGGTCACCGTCTTCCAGATCGACCGCACCGGCGCGCCGGGGGCCGTCGACGAGCTCGTCGCGGCGGGCGCCGACGTCCACGACGACGAGGTCGCAGCCCGCCGGGCCACCGTCAAGGCCGCCGACCCGGCGACCCTGATCTACACCTCGGGCACCACCGGACGTCCGAAGGGCTGCGAGCTCACCCACGCGAACATGCTGTCCGAGGTACGGGCGGTTCTGGCCGGCGACATCCTCGACAAGGTCATCGCCCGCGACTCCAAGCGCCTGCTGATGTTCCTGCCCCTCGCCCACGTGCTCGCCCGGGCCATCACGCTCGTCGCCATCGAAGCCGGCGCGGAGGTCGGGCACACCAGCGACATCCCGAACCTGGTGGACGAATTCGCCGTCTTCAAACCGTCGCTCATCCTGTCGGTGCCGCGCGTCTTCGAGAAGGTCTACAACACCGCACGCCAGAAGGCCCACGACGGCGGCAAGGGCAAGATCTTCGACGCCGCGTCGGACACCGCGATCGCCTACTCGCAGGCGAAGGAGAAGGGGCAGGTCGGCCTCGCGCTGAAGGTCAAGCACGGCGTCTTCGACGCGCTCGTCTACAAGAAGCTCCGCGCCGCCCTCGGCGGCGAGTGCCAGATGGCGATCTCCGGTGGCGCTCCGCTCGGCGCCCGCCTGGGCCACTTCTTCTCCGGCGTCGGCGTGCCCGTGTTCGAGGGTTACGGGCTGACCGAGACCACCGCGGCCTTCAGCGTGAACACCCCGTCGGCATCGAAGATCGGCAGCGTCGGGAAGCCGTTGTCGGGCAACGCCGTTCGGATCGGGGACGACGGCGAGGTGCTGCTGCGCGGCGGAGTGGTCTTCACCGAGTACTGGCAGAATCCGGAGGCCACCGCATCGGCGGTCGTCGACGGATGGTTCCACACCGGCGACCTCGGCACCGTGGATGCCGATGGATTCATCACCATCACCGGCCGCAAGAAGGAATTGATCGTGACCGCGGGCGGCAAGAACGTCTCCCCCGCCGGACTCGAAGACGTCATCCGCGCCAATGCGTTGATCTCGCAGGCGACCGTCGTCGGTGACGCGAAACCGTTTGTGGCCGCACTCATCACGATCGATCCCGAGGCGTTCCCGGCGTGGAAGGAACGCACCGGCAAGCCGGCGTCCGCGACGGTCGCCGATCTCGCCGACGACACCGACCTGCGGGCCGAGGTCCAGTCGGCCGTCGACCTCGCCAACAAGACGGTGTCCAGCGCCGAGTCGATCAAGAAGTTCCGGATCCTGCCGACCGATTTCACCGAGGAGACCGGCGAGATGACGCCGACCCTCAAGGTCAAGCGCAACGTCGTCGTGCAGAAGTTCGCCGGCGACATCGAGGCGATCTACCAGCGCTGAGCCCGGCGCCGGCGGCGTGGGCCGCCTACGCCGGTTGCTCCTCAGAGCAACTGGCGCAGGCGGGCCGCCATCTGGCTCCACTGCCAGTTCTCGACGACGTAACGCCGTCCCGCCCGGCCCATCTCGGCGGCTGCGGCGCGATCACCGAGGATCGACAGGATCGCCAGGGCGACGGCGTCGACATCGGTGCCGTCGACGGCGGTGCCGGTGACCCCTTCCTCGATGGTCTCCGGGGCACCCCCGGACAGGCCCGCGACCACGGGCACGCCGGACGCCGATGCCTCCAGGTAGACGATGCCCAGCCCTTCCACGTCCAGACCACGACCCCGCGTGCGGGACGGCATCGCGAACACGTCCGCGATGTTGTGGTAGGCGGCGAGTTCGTCGGCGGGCACCGAACCGGTGAAGATCACCTCACCCGCCACCCCCGTGTCGGCGGCGAGGTCGCGCAGGGTCTTCGCATAGGGACCACCGCCGACGATGACGAGCGTGGCGTCGGGAATCGTGCGCCGGATCAACGGCAGCGCGCGGATCAGGACATCCTGACCCTTGCGCGGCACCAGTCGCGACAAACAGAGGATCGTCGGCCGCTCCCCCAGGTCGAGACGTTCGCGAAACCGCTGACGCAGCACCGGATCCGGGGCGAAACGTTCGGTGTCGACGCCTGGGGGCAGATGTTCCAGAGCCGCGCGGGCACCGAAGGCCGATGCGAAACGGCCGCGGGTGTAGCGGCTGACGAAGGTGATCACGTCGGTGTGGCGACCGATGTGACCCAGCACCTGTCGCGCGCCCGGGAGCATCGACCAGCCGACCTCGTGACCGTGTGTGCTCGCGACGATCCGCTGCGCGCCCGCACGACGCATCGCCGGCGCCAGGACGGCCAGCGGTGCGGCCGCCCCGAACCACACCGTCGAGATCTGTTCTCGGCGCACGATCTCGGCGGCGCGCCGCGCGACGAACGGAGTGGGCAGCATGAGGGTCGTCGGGTGCCGGTACACCCGGTATGCCGCCGCCGCGTCGAACTTCTCGTGCGAGTCGCCCCGCCACCGAGGCGCGTAGACGACCACGTCCTCCGGGGGCAGCAGCTCCACGAGATTCTGGAGGTAGGACTGGATGCCGCCGGGCCGGGGCGGGAAATCGTTGGTGAGCAGCAACGTCCGGGCCATCAGCCGGCCTGCCGTACCAGCCAGCGCTGCCACCCGGCGAGCAGTTCGGCACGCGTCAGCCCCAGGCTCGAGGCGATCGCCGCGTCCTGGGCCGTGGGCACGGCCGACGCCGCGACCCCCACGTACATCTTCTTCAGTCGGACCTCGTCGAACCGATCGGCGACGTAGGCCGCCAACGACCACGCACTCTGATAAGCCACCTGTGAAGTCTGCCCGTCCATCGCGAAGTCGGCGTCGGCGGGTGGGCCCGCGGGGACGGCGCCGGCGCGCACGGTCGCGGTCAGATCGGGAGCGGCGTCGGCGAACCGCGTGTAGGTGCCTTTGCGGCCGACGTACTCGGCCACCCCCTCGGTGATCCACAGCGGCGCGCCGAGCGCGGTGGAGGTGCGGGCGGCGACGTGCGTCAGCTCGTGCCGGAGCACCACGGCGAGTGTCGGGGGCGCGAGCTCCCGGACCGCCGGGGTCAGGATGATCCGCTGTCCGGTCGCGGTGCGCTGCACCAGGTCGAGACTGCTGTACACCGTCGCGGCCGCCGCCGTGTCGGTGGCCGCGCGACCGTCGGGCACCAGCGCGCTGAACTCGTCGTCGGTCGCGGTCGCCACGATGACGGCGCGGCGATCCCAGGAGTCGCCCCAGAAGTCACTGACGGCATCGACCGCGGCCGGCAGCTCACGCCGCAGCGTCGTCACCGCCGGTCCGGTTCGCGGGTACGACGCGACCACCGACGTGCCGCCCGCGGTCGCGGTGTCGGCGACCTGGAGACCGGGCAGCTCCCACATCTGGGTGGGCGACGGGTCACGACCCAGCGCCTCGGCATCGGCGACGAGGCGCCACTCGTCGCCGTGGCGGGCGACCACGAACTGGGTGCCGACGACCACCTCGGCCTCGGCGATGCCCGGAACGGTCTCGCCGCCGAGCGCGTAGCGCAGCTCCACCGGTACCACCCACGAGTCCGAACTCCCCCCGGCGTCGAGGAGTTCTTGGAGCTCGCCGGGGACGAGGACCTCCGCCTCCTCGGTGGGCGCGAGCTGATACCGGAACCTCGCGAACCGCAGAGTGCCGGAACGATCGTTGCGCGGCGTGAACCGGCGGGGCGCGAACGTACTGGTCGCGGTGAGGAATCTGTTCTTGAACGCGGGGGTGGCGGCGGTGTCGAACAGGGTCCCGATCGCCCGTATGTCGCCGGAACGCACGTTCTCGGTGAGCGAGTCGAGCAGCCTGGTCACCCCCGCGGCACGATCACGCTCATAGACGTTGACCTCGGAACTCGGCGTCGACTCCGCTCCTGCCGATGGGCTCGCTCCCCCCAGCGGATCACCCGTGCCGCATCCGGTGAACGTGCCGACGACGACCAGCGCGACGACCGCCGACGACAGGCCGGCACGCCGACGCCGTGAGATCACCGTGGTCTAGAACCGGCGAGCGGAGTTGTACGGGCCTGCCTCGTCGATCGGCACGACCTTGACCGGGACGCCGAAGGTCGAGGCATGGATGACATATCCGTCGCCGACGTACATGCCGACGTGATGCGCGTCCGGGTAGTAGATGATCAGGTCGCCGGGCTTCAGATCGTTGCGGTCGACGGCGGTCCCGCCACCCATCTGCGCCTCGCTCGACCGCGGGATGGTCTTGCCCGCCTGCTTGAATGCCCAGACCATCAGGCCGGAACAGTCGAATGAGTTCGGTCCGGTGGCGCCCCACACGTACGGATCACCGATCCGGGTCAGCGCGGCCTGCACCGCGATGAGTCCGGCCGCGGTACCCCTGGGCACCAGACGCGGATCGAAGTCGAAGGTCGGTCCGCGCAGCGCGGCGAGCTGCTTTCCGGTCATGGACTTGTAGATCGCCCGGATCTGGATCGCCTGGAGCTGCAGGTCGGCCTGCTTCGTCTGCAGATCACCGCGGACCCGCTCGGCGCGGGAGACCGCCTCGGAGGCCGCCACCGCCGTCTGCTCGGCGTCTTTCTTCGCGATCTCCGTGCGTGCGCGAACCTTCTTGATGGCGGTGAGATCCGCCGACGCCTGACGCGAGATCATGTCCAGGCCCGACATCTGGTCGAGCAGTGCCTGGGGCGAGTCGCTGATCATCACCGCGTAGAGGCCACTCACGCGAGCGCCCTGGTAGCTGGCGCGCACGATGGCGTCGACGCGGTTCTGGTGCACCGCCAGCTGGGCGCGGCTCCTGTCGAGCGTCTGCTGTGCCTCGGCCGCCGCCCTCTTGGCCGCGGCCACGATGCCGCGCTGCTTGTCGTACTCGATCTTCGCGTTGTGCATCGCCTCGGTGGTCTTCTCCGCGTCGATGCCGAGCTGCTTGTAGCGGTCGAGCAGCTGATCGGCCGAGCGCGCGGGCACCGCACTGGCGTCCCCGACACCACCGGAGACCGTCGGTATGAGCACGGCGAGCGCCGACAGGACGCAGACCGCGAACATCAGCGGACGCGAACGCATGGGTGGCCGCATGACGCGAGCCCGCCCCTCCCCGTTCAGCACGGTCCTACTCACTCCCTCGTGTGTGCTCGTCGATCCTGAGCAACCCGGGCCTCCCGTCACCCGTGCCCCACGTCCCGTCGACCACCCTAGGGCGCCGACAGGCCCCCTGGACTGGTTCGGGCGGATCGCAATCCACGCGATCCGCCCGTCCAGAGACCCTCGTGCTCAGTCTGTCCGTGTTCAGTTGTCGTCAGTAACGACGGATTCCCGTCAGGGTCCACTCCTTGACGGCGTCGCGCTTGACCGGCGTGCCGTAGTTGGACGAGTGGACGAACTGGCCGTTGCCGACATAGATGCCGGCGTGGCCGCCACCGTTGAAGATCATGACGTCGCCCGGCTTGGCTTCGGAGTAGGACACCGCACGTCCGCCGCCGAGCTGGCCGTAGCTGTCGCGCGGAATGTTCTTGCCGGCCTGCTTGTAGGACCAGTAGACGAGACCCGAGCAGTCGAATGCGTTGGGGCCGGCGGAACCGTAGGAGTACGGCGAGCCGATCTTGCTCTCAGCGGCCTTGACGGCCTTCTCACCCGCGGTCAGCTGCGGCTGGCCCAGGGGCGCGCCGCCCTGCGGACGGAACTGCTGGGGAATCTGGTCAGGGGCGATGCCCGGCACGGTGAACTGTCCCAGGTTGGGGATCTCGACCGTGGCCGCGGGCGACTTCTTCACGGGCGTCGCCGGGGGTGCGGGCTTGGCGTCCGGGGCCTTCGCACCGGGCAGGGCCGGGATCTCGAAAGTCCCCAGCGGGGTGTGGACCGGGGCGGCGAGAGCAGGGCCGGCGGCTGCGGCGAGCGAACCGAGCGTGATCGATCCGGCGATCACCGCCTTCTTGGCGACCGTGCTGCCACGATTGGGCTGTTCCAAACGATGTTTGGCCACGAAGCGAGTTCTCCTTCAGATCTTCCTCTACCGCCGACCGAGTTAGCTGTCGGGTTCGGGCCGGAAGAGTGGCCCTACGCGTGTTTCGCGCATGAGGTATCCACTGGACACTCATGCGTGGCAACGCGATTCACCCCGATTCGGAACGGATTCGCGTGAGACGCATCCGTGGTGATGCGCTCCGACGAGCCCGCCCGAAGGTTGTGGTTCCCCGGTTCGCCGCAAGGGCGATTGAGCGGTGACTACTGCGGACCACTTCTGTTGAAGCGGGACGCTCCGCAAAGGTCTCAGAAAGGTTACGAAATCGGATGCGCTCTGTCCACTAAGCGACAGACAGCCAAACCTCGGCCGATTTTCAGCCGGCCCTGAGGACCGTCACAGAGGCGCGTCGATCTGGTGCCTGAACTGCGGTTTTCGCCGATCTTGCAGATCGTGCAGCGCCACTCGTCACCATTGCAGCAGCCTGCAGAACGTCGATCGCGAGGTCGATCTCGGCGTCCGCCTCGACCGTCGCCGCCGTTACCGAAACTCCACCTTCGTCGGGCATATCGTCCCAGCTCGGACCGCCAAACAGCACCGTCATCATGCACCCGTCGCAAGCGACGGGACGGGCGGGGCATCGTGCACAGTCGACGTACATGGTGTGATCTCCATCTCATCTGGTGAGGCGGGGCCGTGTCGGCCCTCGTAGGGGTCGTGGTCACCGTGAGAGCACCGCATTTCTCACGTCCAGGTGGAGACTAGGAGCACCCACCGACAAATCCCGTCGAACAGTCGTCGACCCAGCAGTCACACCAGTCACAGGCCGAGTACGCGGTGTGCCGTCATCGCGCTGTCGGTGGATCGAACTAATGTTCGCCGGGTGACGCAGACCAGCGTGGCCGGCTCCTCCGCGGGGCAGCTCACCTTCGCCGACCTGGAGGCCGCCGATCAGGGGGTCACCGGCGAGTCATCGAACGAGTTCAGCGACCGCTCGCTCTTCGACACGACCCTCGTCGTCGTCGACCTCGAGACCACCGGCTCCGATCCGGCCCGTGACCGGATCACGGAGATCGGCGCGGTGAAGATCCGTGGCGGCGAGATCATCGGCGAGTTCGCCACCCTGGTCGACCCCGGTCGACCCATCCCGCCCCAGATCGTCACCCTCACCGGAATCACCACCGCGATGCTGACCGACGCACCGCGTATCGAGTCGGTGCTGCCCTCGTTCTTCGAGTTCGCCCGCGGCTCGATCCTGGTGGCGCACAATGCCCGGTTCGACATGGGCTTCCTGCGTCAGAACGCGATCCGGCTCCAGCTCCCGTGGACGTTCAGCCTGAGTCTGTGCACGGTGACCATGGCCCGGCGCATCCTCACGCGCGACGAGGCGCCGACGGTCAAGCTCAGCGCCCTCGCCGACCTGTTCGACGTCTCCGTGCGCCCCACGCACCGGGCACTCGATGATGCCCGCGCCACGGTGGAGGTCTTCCACCGGCTCCTCGAGCGCGTCGGCAACCAGGGCATCGCCACCGTCGGTGACCTGACGTCCTATCTGCCGCGGACCGACCCGCGACTCCGGGCCAAACGCGGTCTCGCCGACCACATCCCGTCGCGTCCCGGCGTCTATCTCTTCCGTGGCCCGTCCGACGAGGTCCTCTATGTCGGTACCGCGGTGGACCTACGCCGTCGGGTCCGGTCGTATTTCACCGGTGGCGACCCCCGCCGCCGCATCGCCGAGATGGTGCTCCTCGCGCAGCGGGTCGACATCGTGGAATGCTCCCACCCGCTCGAGGCGGCGGTACGCGAACTGCGGCTGCTCGGCGCACACGCGCCGGCGTACAACCGGCGGTCGACGCAGCCGCACAAGGGATGGTGGGTCACCCTGACCGAGGAGCGGTTCCCTCGTCTGAAGGTCAGCCGCACACCCACCGACGAGTCGATCGGCCCGGTGGGGAATCGCACCGGTGCGGCGACCGTCGCCGATGTGATCTCGGCGGCCGCCGGTCTCCGCACGTGTACGAAGCGGCTCGGCGCCAACGGTTACCACTGGTGTCCCGATGCCGACGGGAGACGACGCCCCGGGTCGTGCCGGGCGGCCACCGCGCAGCCGCAGACGGTCCCCGACTACTCCCCGCGGGTCACCGCGGCGCGCCGACTCATGCGGGGTGAGGCCGACGAACTCCTCGACGGGCTCACCGCACGCCTCGCCGACCTCGCGCAGGCCCACATGTTCGAGACCGCGGCACGCCATCGGGACCGGCTCGCGCTCACGATCGACACCCTCGCCCGCTGTCAGCGACTGGCCGCGTTGTGCGCGATCGCCGAGATCGTCGTCGCCCGGCCCGATGGCGAACGGGGATGGCAGTTCGCGGTGATCCGGCACGGGCGGCTCGCGGCGGCGGGACGCGCGCGACGCGGCGTCTCCCCCATGCCCGTCGTCGACGCGCTGGTCGCCGCGGCCGAGACCGTGGTGCCCGGAGACGGTCCGCTGCGCGGCGCCCCCGCCGAGGAGGTGGGTCTCGTCTACCGCTGGATGACCGAACCGGGCGCGCGGATCGTAGCGACCAGTGAGCCGGTCGCGCTGCCGGCCTACTCGGCCGAACGACGCCTCGACTGGTCGCGATCAGCGCACGACGCGCGCATGGCCAGGCCCGCCACGGAACCTCGCGTGCGACAGGCGAGCTGACCGGCCGCCTGGTCCTGGGGAGCACCACTAGGCTTGCGCCATGATCACTGCCATCGTCCTCATCCAGGCCGACATCCACCGCATCCCGGAGACGGCGCAGGCCGTCGCCGACATCCCCGGGGTCGAAGAGGTGTACTCCTGCGCGGGCGACGTCGATCTGATCGCGAAGATCCGGGTCCGCGACCACGAACAGATCGCGACGGTCGTCACCGGCAAGATCAACCGCCTACCGGGCGTGCTCAAGAGCGCGACACACATCGCCTTCCGCAGCTACTCCAGCTCCGACGTCGAGGGCGGATTCTCCATCGGCGAGAGCTGACGCACCCTCAGGCGGGTGCGGCGAGCTGCCGGCTGAGCTCGGCCCAACGCCGCAGCAGGTCCGCGGCGGAGCCGTTGTCGATGGCCTCGGCGGCGCGGCCCTGTGCCTCCCCGAGCGCGTCGGTCAGTTCCGCCGAACTCATCGGCGCCTCCTGTTCGAACGCGACGATGGCGCCGGCCGAGTTGAGCAGCACCGCGTCGCGGACCGGTCCCGTGGTCCCGGCCAGCAGTTCGCGGGCGATCACGGCGTTGACCGTGGCATCGCCGCCCTGCAGGGACGACAACTCCACTCGTGCGATCCCCAGATCGGTGGGATCGACGGTCAGCTCGTTCACCTGACCGGCGACGACCTGCCACACCGTCGACGTGGTGGTGGTCGTCAGCTCGTCGAGTCCGTCGTCGCCGCGGACCACGAGAGCGGATCCGCCGCGTTCGGCGAAGGCCCGCGCCAGCACCGGGGCGAGGTCGGCGAACGCGCAACCGATCAGCCCGCGCGACGGCGTCGCCGGGTTGGTCAGCGGCCCCAGCACGTTGAAGACGGTCGGGATGCCGATCTCCTTGCGCGGCGGGCCGGTGAACCGGAACGCGGGATGGAACACCGGCGCGAAACAGAACCCGATCCCGAGCTCGTCGACGCACCGCGCCACCGCCGCTGCGTCGAGGGAGATGTTCACGCCCAGCGCCTCGAGCACATCGGCACCACCGCTCTTCGACGACGCCGCGCGGTTGCCGTGCTTCACCACCGCGACACCCGCGGCCGCGATCACGATCGCCGTCATCGTCGAGATGTTGACCGTGTGCGACCGGTCGCCGCCGGTACCGACCACGTCGACCGCCGGACGGCTGACGTCCACGAGCGTCGCGTGCTCGAGCATCGCGCGCGACAATCCGAGGAGTTCGGCCGGTGCCGCCCCCTTCATCTTCACGCCGACGCCGAAGGCGGCGATCTGAGCTCCGGTCGCGCTGTCGGTCATGATCTCGTTCATCGCCCAGGCGGCCTCGTCGGTGCTGAGGTCGAGGCGATCGATGATCTTGCCGAGGATCTGCGGCCAGCTGAAGTCGGACTGTGCGGTGCTCACGAGGACAGAGCCTAGTGGTGTGTCTCGGAATCAGGTGGCCGGTGTCGAACGCCGGAGACCAGTCGCGTGATTCTCCAGACACACCACCGGTTGCTGTTCAGCCCGGCGGACGCTGGAGGACGGCCCACTCGCGGGCGAATCCGCCGTGTCGCGAGCCGAGGCTGGCCATGCGGGATCGTTCCTGCGACAGATGCATCGCGTCGAGCAACTGGACGCGCGCCAGGACCAGGACCACGAACCCGTCCTCGAGTGCCGGCGGACTCGGCCCCCAGCGGTCGTCGTCGACGGACTCGTAGCCGTCGAGCGCGGCCACCGCCGCCGCGTCGGCGCGCCGGGCGGGCGGCACCTCGACGTGGTGACGGAGGATGACCTCCTCGGCCGCGCGCCACGACGAGGCGTCCAGCGCGACCGAACTCGCGATCGCGTCGTCGTCGGACCGGGCGACCACCTCCACCCGTTCGTCCAGCGTCAGCGGCCCCGCCTCGGACCGCGGACGCAGTCGCGAACGGAGCCGCGCCAGGCGGCCCTGCTCGACCACCCGGCCGTTGAGATCACGGGGGCCGGATGGCACCGAATTCGACATGAACACACGGTAGCGAGGCGGGCCCGCAGTACGCGCTCATCGGACACGCCGACGGCCGCCCGATAGGGGCTCGGACCTGCGGCGGGAGAATTACCCGGGGGCAATTTCCGACCCGGGTGGCCACCGCTTACTACGAACCGTCATACTTCACATGTGACAAGCGCTGTAGGTACCTCAGGAACAGCCATCACCTCGCGCGTGCACTCGCTGAACCGGCCCAACATGGTCAGCGTCGGCACGATCGTGTGGCTGTCCAGTGAGCTCATGTTCTTCGCTGGCCTCTTCGCGATGTATTTCGTCGCCCGTGCCAACTCGGCGGTCGGCTGGCCGCCGCCGCCGACCGAGCTGAATCTCGCCCTCGCCATCCCGGTGACAACGGTGCTGATCCTCTCCTCGGTGACTTGCCAGATGGGCGTCTTCGCCGCGGAGCGCGGCGACGTCTTCGGCCTGCGCCGCTGGTACGTCATCACGTTGGCGATGGGCACGTTCTTCGTCTGCGGCCAGGCGTACGAGTACTACCACCTGGTCGAGCACGGCACGACCCTGTCGTCGGACGCGTACGGTTCGGTCTTCTACATGACGACCGGCTTCCACGGCCTCCACGTCATCGGCGGTCTGATCGCGTTCGTCTATCTGCTCATCCGGACCAAGCTGTCGAAGTTCACTCCGGCGCAGGCAACCGCCGCAATCGTTGTCTCTTACTACTGGCACTTCGTCGACATCGTGTGGATCGGACTCTTCGTCACGATCTACTTCATCCGATGACACCGGCGACCTCGCATTAGAAGAACAGCCCGTCCCGCTTAGTAGAGAGTCACAGATGAGTTCATCTCCACCGCGTCCGTCGGATAGCGGCACCGAGGTCGGACCCGATGCCTCGGCCCGACGCTCCTCTGCACGCGACGCCGGCCGCCGCGCCAAGACACGACGCAAGCTCCGTCGGCGCGCCACCGGCACCATCGTGTTGCTGGCCGGTCTCGTCATGGCAGGCGTCCTCGCCTCGGTCCTGACCCCCGACCCCCAGGTCGCGGTCGCCGACCAGAGCAACGCCGCGATGATCGACGACGGTCGCAAGCTCTACGAGACCTCGTGCATCACCTGCCACGGCGCCAACCTCCAGGGTGTGCCCGACCGCGGTCCCGCACTGCTCGGGGTCGGTGACGCCGCCGTCTACTTCCAGGTGTCGACCGGCCGTATGCCCGCGGCGCGCGGCGAGGCCCAGGCCCAGCGCAAGCCCGCGAAGTTCACGACCGAGCAGATCGATCAGCTCGGCGCCTACATCCAGGCCGAGGGCGGCGGACCGCAGGTTCCGCGCAACGCCGACGGAACGGTCGCGCAGGAGTCCCTGCGCGGCGAGAGCATCGGTCGGGGCAGCGAACTGTTCCGGTTGAACTGCGCGTCGTGCCACAACTTCACCGGTCGCGGCGGAGCGCTGTCCTCGGGCAAGTTCGCACCGAACCTCGACGGCGTCAACGAGGCACAGATCTACACCGCGATGCTGACCGGTCCGCAGAACATGCCCAAGTTCTCGAACCGCCAGCTTGATCCGGAAGAGAAGAAGGACGTGATCGCCTACGTCAAGTACGTCTCCGAGGCCAAGCCGAGCGGCGGCCTCGCCCTGGGCGGTTTCGGTCCGACCAGCGAAGGCATGGTCATGTGGTTCGTCGGCGTCATCGCCATAGTCGCAGGCGCCATGTGGATGGGATCTCGAGCATGAGCGCGAACGACAAGGATGTCCCGTCGCGGGACGAACTCGACCAGATGAGCACCGACGAGCTCGTCAAACTCGGCACCAATCTCGACGGCGTCGAGATCATCCACCGGTCCGAGCGTTACACGGTGCCCGGGACCAAGGTCGAGAAGCGCGCCGAGCGTCAGGTGGCCATCTGGTTCACCATCGCAGGCGTCTCCGCACTCGCCTGCCTCGGCATCTTCCTGTTCAACCACTGGGAGTTCGCCCTCCCCGATGATCCGAACTACTGGTGGTACACGTTCAACACGCCGCTCCTCGGCGTGACGTTCGGCCTCTCGGTGTTCGCCATCGGCGTCGCGATGATCCTCATCACCAAGAAGTTCATCCCCGCCGAGATCTCGGTCCAGGACCGTCACGACGGTGGATCGACCGAGGTCGACAAGAAGACGATCGTCGGGCTTCTGCAGGACACCGGCACCACCTCGACCCTGGGTCGTCGCAAGATGATCATCGGCTCGGCCGGTTTCGGTCTCGGCGCCTTCGCCGTCACCGGACTCGTCGCCTTCCTCGGCGGTTTCATCAAGAACCCGTGGGCCGAGGGTCCCGACTCGCCGCTGTGGCACTCGGGCTGGTCGCCGATCTACAACCCGCCAGAAGCACCCAACGAGACCATCTACCTGCGGCGCGACACCGGCAATCCGTTCCAGGTCGCACTGGTCCGGCCGGAAGATCTCGACGCCGGTGGCATGGAAACCGTGTTCCCGTGGCGTCGTTCGGACGGGTTCGGCGAGTCCGAACACTCCCGCCACCTGTTGGAGGAGGGCCTGCACCAGGTCCGAAATCCCGTCATGCTCATCCGTCTGCGTCCCGAGGACGCGGCCCGCGCTGTGAAGCGCAAGGGGCAGGAGAGCTTCAACTACGGTGACTACTTCGCCTACACCAAGGTGTGCAGCCACCTCGGATGCCCCGCATCGCTCTACGAGCAGCGGAGCAACCGCATCCTGTGTCCCTGCCATCAGTCGCAGTTCGACGCACTCGAGTACGCCAAGCCCATCTTCGGACCGGCCGCCCGTGCCCTGGCACAGCTGCCGATCACGGTGAACAATGAGGGTTACCTCGTTGCTGCAGGCGACTTCATCGAGCCCGTCGGACCGGCATTCTGGGAGCGTAAGTCATGAGCATCGCCGAACGCCTCGGCACTCAAGCCGAAGAAGTCGACTCGCGGTATCACCTGGCCGCGGGCATGCGTCGCCAGATCAACAAGGTGTTCCCCACCCACTGGTCGTTCATGCTGGGTGAGATCGCGCTGTACAGCTTCATCATCCTGCTGGTCTCCGGCGTCTACCTGTCGCTGTTCTTCGATCCGTCGATGACCCGCGTCGTCTACGACGGCGCCTACCAGCCGCTCAACGGCGTGATGATGACCAAGGCGTACGAGACCACGCTGAACATCTCGTTCGAGGTGCGCGGCGGTCTGTTCGTCCGTCAGATCCATCACTGGGCAGCACTGCTGTTCGCGGCGTCGATCATCATCCACATGCTGCGCATCTTCTTCACCGGTGCGTTCCGCCGTCCGCGTGAGGCCAACTGGATCATCGGCTGCCTCCTGCTGATCCTGGCGATGTTCGAGGGCTTCTTCGGCTACTCGCTCCCCGACGACCTGCTCTCGGGTACCGGCGTCCGCGCCGCGATGAGCGGCATCGTCCTCGGTATCCCGGTGGTCGGCACCTGGATCCACTGGGCGCTGTTCGGCGGCGACTTCCCCGGCGTGATCATCATCCCGCGCCTGTACGTGCTGCACATCCTGCTCTTCCCGGGCATCATCCTGGCGCTGATCGGCGCGCACCTCGCGCTGGTCTGGTACCAGAAGCACACGCAGTTCCCCGGCCCCGGCCGCACCGAGAAGAACGTGGTCGGCGTCCGGATCATGCCGGTGTTCGCCGCCAAGGCCGGCGCGATGTTCGCCTTCGTCACCGGCGTGCTCGCCGTCATGTCGGGCATCTTCCAGATCAACCCGGTCTGGAACATCGGTCCGTACAACCCGGCGCAGGTGTCCGCGGGCTCCCAGCCCGACATCTACATGATGTGGACCGACGGCCTGATACGTCTGTTCCCGGCGTGGGAGCTCTACCTGGGCAACTACACGGTGCCGATGTCGAACTGGGTCGTGCTGATCATGACGATCATCTTCGGCCTGATGTTCGCCTACCCGTGGATCGAGAAGAAGCTCACCGGCGACGATGCGCACCACAACCTGCTGCAGCGTCCGCGCGATGCACCGGTGCGGACCGCGATCGGTGCCATGGCGGTCTCGTTCTACATCCTGCTGACGATCGCATGTATGAACGACATCATCGCGTTCAAGTTCCACATCTCGCTCAACGCGACGACCTGGATCGGACGCATCGGCTTGATCGTCCTGCCGCCGCTGGTGTACTTCATCGCGTACCGCTGGGCACTCTCGTTGCAGCGCAGCGACCGCGAGGTCCTCGCACACGGCATCGAGACCGGCATCATCAAGCGGCTCCCGCAGGGTGAGTACATCGAGGTCCACCAGCCCCTCGGCCCGGTCGACAGCCATGGTCACCCGATCCCGCTCCCCTACGAGGGTGCGGCTCTGCCCAAGCGGATGAACAAGCTGGGTTCCGCGGGCGCGCCGGGTACCGGTTCGATCCTGACGGCCGATCCGCCGGAGGAACAGTTGCGCAACGTCGAACTCGAGCACGAGATCGAGGCGGGCGAACGCAAGGCTCTCCGCGAGCTGCAGGCCAAGGGCGGCTACCCCTTCGGCGAGTAGCCACGCGCGAGAAATTCCACGCACGACCCACCGCGGGCCGTCGAGCACCATCGAGTGCTCGACGGCCCGCGGTGCGTTTCCGGGACGTCGCACTCCCCTCCCCCACGTCACGGTCGGCGACAGGTCGTCGATGTGGCACGGTGGACCCCATGCACCGGCTACCTCCCCGAAGTTCCGGTCTGTCCCAGATCACCCGCGGGATGGGCACTCTCGACGCCGAGATCTACGATTCGATCGCCCGCTCCCCGAGCCCCCTGCTCGACGTGACGATGCCGGCGCTCACGCGTGCCGCCGACCATTCCAAACTGTGGATGGCCGTCGCCGCCGGTCTGGCCGTGTCCGGGCGTCCGTCGCTGCAGCGCGGTGCCGCACGTGGGATGGTCTCGCTCGCCGTGACGAGCCTGGTGACCAATCAGGGCGCCAAGCGCGTGCGCCGACGGTCACGCCCCGCCCACGGCCTCATTCCGGTGCCACGACAGGGCAGTCGGCGTCCGACGTCGAACTCGCTGCCCTCGGGTCACTCGGCCAGCGCTGCGGCGTTCGCGGTCGGGGTGGGCGTGGAGAATCCGCCGGCGGGCCTGCTGCTGTCCGCCCTGGCGGGGCTCGTCGGGTTGTCCCGCGTGGCGACCGGAGCCCACTACCCGGGTGACGTGGTCGCCGGGCTCGGCATCGGGGCCGTGATCGCGACCATCGGCGCGCGCGTCATTCCGCCCATCACCGAGCCGTCGCTGTCCCTGGCCGCCCCGTCCGTCGTCGACGTGGACCGCAACCCGGACGGGGCAGGTCTGGTCGTCGTCGTCAACCCGGGTTCCGCGGATGGCCGCGGGCGACGTGTCGTCGAGACGATCCGCGGCCGGCTACCGGCCGCCGAGATCGTCGAGCTCGACGAGACCGACGACATGGCAGCCGTTTTCGCCGAAGTCGCGACCCGCGCGACGATCCTCGGCGTGGCCGGTGGCGACGGTACCGCGGCGTGCGCGGCCGGGCCGGCGCTCGCCGCCGACATTCCCCTCGCGGTCTTCCCCGCCGGCACCTTCAACCACTTCGCCCGCGACATCGGGTGTGGGACGGTGGACGCCACCATCGAGGCCATCCGCGCGGGGTCGGCGTCCCGGGTCGACGCTATGTGGCTCAATGATTCCCGACTGATCCTCAACACCGCGAGCATCGGCGCTCACCCCGATTTCGTCCGGGTACGCCGGCGTCTGCAGCGGCGGATCAGCCGTCCGCTCGCGACCGCTGCCGCGGTGTTGCACGTCCTCCGCAAGGATCCCCATGTGCGCATCGAGGTGGAAGGCCGTGTGCTCGATGCGTCGCTCTTCCTCGTGGGCAACTCGATCTATCAGCCCACCGGATTCCTTCCGTCCCGCCGTGTCCGGCTCGACGACGGACTCCTCGACGTGCGCATCCTCGAGACCAGCCATCGCTGGGCGACGCTGCGGCTGCTCGGCTCGCTGGCCGCCGGACGCCTCGAACGCTCGCGTCTCTACCACGAGATGCAGGTGCCCGAGTTCCGGTTCACCGCGGTCGACGGTCCGGTCGCGGTCTCGCACGACGGGGAGGTCGAGGATTCGTACTCCCACGCCGACTTCCGCGTGGACTATCGCGCCCTCAAGGTGTTCCGGCCCGCCGCCCGCCGGCGGTCCTGACCCGAGCGACACGCCCCGACCGCGGGACAGCGAAGCGCCCCACCGGATCACCGGTGGGGCGCTTCGTCTCGGTTCGTGATCGCGCGCGGTGCGCGTGGGCTCAGTGCTTCTCGGGGCCGACGTGGTACTCGAAGACGAGTCCCGCCGCGGTACCCATGATCACCACCGCGGCGAAGATCGCCAGCCAGAAGTTGCCGGTGGCGAAGCCGACCGCGAAGGTCGAGGCGCCGAGCGCGATCAGGATCGGCCACCAGGAGTGCGGGCTGAAGAAGCCCAGCTCGCCTGCGCCGTCCTCGATCTCGGCGTCTTCGTAGTCCTCCGGGCGGATCTCGACGCGCCGTGCGACGAACCGGAAGAACGTGCCCGCGATGAGCGTCAGGCCCGCCGCGAAGAACAGGCCGACGACGCCGACCCACTCGATGCCCTTGCTGGTGAAAGCGGTGAAGAGGGTGTACGCGACGCCCGTCAGAAAGAAGAAGGCGGTCAGCATCTCGAAGAGGCGTGCCTCGATCTTCATCGTCAGCTCACTTTCTTGGTGCAGTTGGCGAGGGTCGGGTTGTCCCGGTCACCGGTCGCGCCGACGCTGCCGTCGGTGGCGCGGCGGGTGTCGAACGGCACCGTGGTCACCGCTTCGGGCGCCTGGCAGATCGCGGCGAGCGCTTCCGCGTTGGTGGCACCGGGGTTCGACTCACGGAAACGGATGTAGCTGTCGAAGTCCTCCGGGGACACCGCGCGGACCTCGAAGTTCATCATCGAGTGGTACGTGCCGCACATCTCCGCACAGCGGCCGACGAAGGCTCCGGTCCGGTCGATCGACTTGATCTGGAAGACCGGGTCGGTCGCGTTCTGCTCCGGGAACGGGAAGACGTCGCGCTTGAACAGGAACTCCGGCACCCAGAACGAGTGGATGACGTCGGCCGAGGCGATGTTGAACTCGATGCGCTTGCCGGTCGGGAGCACCAGCACGGGGATCTCCGACGACGAGCCGACCGTCTCGATCTTGTCGAACTTGAGGTAGTCGCGGATGTCGTCGTCACGACCGCCGGCCGGACCGGGAAGCTCACCGTGCTCCCCACCCTCGTCGCTGCCGGCGTGCTCGGTCTCGGCACCGCTACCGGTCTGGGCCTGGACCTCGAACGGGTTGCCGTTCTGCTCGAAGCCGTTGTAGGTGGTGCCATCGGAGAACTCGACCTGGTTGTAACCGAACTTCCAGTTCCACTGGAACGCGGTCACGTCGACGACGACCTTCGAGTCGTCGTTCTTGCTCTCGACGTTGTTCTGCACGATGACCGTGAAGTAGAAGAGCACGGCGATGATCACGAACGGGATCGCCGTGTAGGTGAGCTCCAGCGGCACGTTGTACGCGGTCTGGCGCGGGAACACGCCCTTCTTCGCGTCGTTCGCACGGTGGAACGTGATCGTCCAGAAGATCAGTGCCCACACCAGGATGCCCATGACCAGAGCCGCGATGACCGACCAGGTCCACAGATCGACCATCTCTTTGCCATCGGGCGTGACGCCCTCGGGCCAACCGAAACGCATCGCCTCACTGGCGTCGCAACCCGACATCAGCAGTGCGCCGAGGCCGAGAGTGGCGACGAATCCCAGTCGCTTCATCGTCCGCGACGCTGATGAGACACGCCTCGCTCGGGGCCGTCCACCGTGTGCCAATTTCACGCCTTCCTGCTCGCTCACCGGCGCCCTTGCGCCGAGGTGAGTGCATGCCACATGACCTGCACGGGGCAAGGTCTTGCCGTCAACACACAGCAATTCTTGCACCTAGTACTACGCAGCGTAGACCAACCCGGGGACGCTGACGGAATCGGGGCGCGATCCGGTCGTGTCCTCTCGCTTTCCGTCCTGCGCCGGTGTCGTCGACGCGTGAACGACGGCCCGGCCGCGCACTCGCCCCACCCCGCCACGTCGGCGCTCCACCGTGTGCTTCAGGCATACTCGGACGCGATCCGGCGCGGGGTGGAGAACCTGCTGTGGACCGGTAACTGAACGGAGAGAACGAGACGTGTGTGGTCTGCTCGGCCTGCTGACATCCGACGGAACGGCCGCCGAGGTCGTCGAACCGGTGGCGGTGGCCTCGCACTGCATGCGGCATCGCGGACCCGACGAACCCGGCACCTGGCACGACGACGACATCGTGTTCGGGTTCAACCGCCTTTCGATCATCGACATCGAACACTCACACCAGCCACTCCGCTGGGGTCCGCCCGAGAATCCCGATCGGTACGCGCTCGTGTTCAACGGCGAGATCTACAACTACCTCGAGATCCGTGCGGAACTCGCCAGGGACGAGGGCGCGCTGTTCCGCACCGAGGGAGACAGCGAGGCGATCGTCGCCGCCTTCCATCACTGGGGACCCGACGCGGTCCGGCGGCTGCGCGGGATGTTCGCGTTCGCGATCTGGGACACCGAGAACCGGTCGCTGTTCCTCGCGCGTGACCCGTTCGGCATCAAGCCCCTTTTCGTGGCGTCCGGTCCCGGCGGGCTGGTCTTCGGCAGCGAGAAGAAGAGCCTGCTCGAACTGATCGAGCGCGTCGGATTGTCGTCGGAGCTCGATCCCCGCGCGATCGAGCACTACACGGTGCTGCAGTACGTCCCGGAGCCCGAGACCATCCATGCCTCGATCCGGCGTCTGGAGTCGGGCTGTCACGCCACCGCGACGCCGGGCAGTCCCCTGTCTGTCCGGCGGTACTTCACTCCCCAGTTCGGTGTCCGACCGGTCACCGACGCCACCCGGCAGAAGCGCTACGACGAGATCGCCGACGTGCTCGCCGACTCCGTCGCCAAGCACATGCGGGCCGACGTCACGGTCGGGTCGTTCCTGTCCGGTGGCATCGACTCGACAGCCATCGCCGCGCTCGCGATCCGGCACAACCCGGACCTCATCACCTTCACCACCGGCTTCGAGCGCGAGGGCTACTCGGAGGTCGACGTCGCGGCCGAGTCCGCGGAGGCGATCGGCGCGCGGCATGTCGTGAAGGTCGTCGGGCCGTCGGAGTTCATCGAGGCGATCCCCTCGATCGTCTGGTACCTCGACGACCCGGTCGCCGATCCCGCACTCGTCCCGCTCTACTTCGTGGCGGCCGAGGCACGCAAGCATGTGAAGGTCGTGCTGTCCGGTGAGGGCGCCGACGAACTCTTCGGCGGGTACACGATCTACAAGGAACCGCTGTCGCTCGCGGCCTTCGACCGGTTGCCCCGACCCCTGCGCCGGGCGGCCGGCAAGATCTCCGACCGCATCCCCGAGGGAACCCGCGGTAAAAGCCTGCTGCATCGCGGGTCACTCACGCTCGAGGAGCGGTACTACGGCAACGCCCGCAGCTTCGACGACGCGCGGCTTCGCGCGGTGCTCCGCGATTACCGTCCCGAGTGGACCCACACCGACGTCACCGCCCCGATCTACGCGATGAGCGAGGGATGGGATCCGGTGGCGCGCATGCAGCATCTGGATCTGTTCACCTGGCTGCGTGGCGACATCCTGGTCAAGGCGGACAAGATCACGATGGCCAACTCGCTCGAGTTGCGCGTGCCGTTCCTCGATCCGGAGGTCTTCGCGATCGCCGAAGGTCTCCCCCACGACGAGAAGATCTCGCACGGCACCACGAAATACGCGTTGCGCAAGGCGCTGGAGCAGATCGTCCCGGCGCACGTCCTCCACCGCAAGAAGCTCGGCTTCCCGGTGCCGATCCGGCACTGGTTGGCCGGGACGGAGATGTTCGACTGGGCGCACGACACCATCACGCACTCGCAGACCGATCACATCTTCGCCAAGGACGCGGTGATCGCGATGCTCAACGAGCACCGAGAAGGCGTGGTGGACAACAGCCGTCGTCTCTGGACTGTCCTGATGTTCATGGTCTGGCACGGCATCTTCGTCGAGGGCACCATCGTTCCGGAGATCATCGACCACACCTACCCGGTCCGCGTCTAGTCCGGGATTCCTTCTCAAACAGCACAACCGCCCCCGACAACCGCCCCCGAAACCCGCCCGCGACAGCGGAGTCGACGACGATATGTCGCGGACTTCCCCACGGAGGGCGCATTTCTGGGGCGGTTGTCGTTCCAGCGGATTCAGTGCGCGAGCTTGAGACCGACGACTCCGCCCACGATCATCAGCAGGAAGAACACCTTGAGCGCCGACACGGCCTGCTCACCGGTGGCCATGGCATAGACGACGGTCAGCACCGCACCGATGCCGACCCACACCGCGTAGGCGGTCCCGACCGGCAGGTCGCGCATCGCGTACGCCAGGCCGGCCATGCTGGCGACCAGCGCTGAGACGAACACTGCTGTCGGACCCAGCTTGCTGAAACCCTCCGACTTGCCCAGTGCGGTTGCCCAGACGGCTTCCAGGACACCGGACACGACCAGAATCAGCCACGACATGACGCCTCCTCCGGGCCGTCTTGTCGCGCACCGGGTACAGCACCCCTCGTCCGGGAGCCCTCGATCGGGGCTCATCTCCAACGTCTCACGCCGGGCCGGGAGTGGCAACGTCAGACGGGTCACCACCCCCGGGCGGACCGGGCTCAGCCGGCGAACGCCGCGCTGATCTCCGCAGCGGCCTCGGCGCCGTATGCGCCTTCGATCCGAGCGAGGGCCGAGTTCGAATCCCAGGCCCAGTCCTGCGTCGAGACGGTTTCGAGCACCAGCACCGCGACCATCGACCCGACCTGCGCGGCCCGCTCGAAGCCGAGTCCCTTGGACAGCGCAGACAGGAACCCGGCGCGGAAACCGTCGCCGACGCCGGTCGGATCGACCTTGTCCGTCTCCGGCACGACGGGCACGTGGATCCGTGTGCCGTCGCGGTCGACGATCTCGACGCCGTCCTTGCCGAGCGTCGTGACGCGGACGCCGACCATCTCGGCGACCTGCGCTTCGGACAGTCCGGCCTTCTGGCGCAGAAGACCCCACTCGTACTCGTTGGTGAACAGGTAGGTGGCGCCGTCGATCAACGTGCGCACCTGCTCGCCGTCGAGCCGTGCCAGCTGCTGCGACGGGTCGGCGGCGAAGGGGATGCCGGCAGTCCGGCATTCCTCGGTGTGGCGGATCATCCCGGCCGGATCGTCCGCACCGATCAGAACCAAGTCGGGCGAACCCACCTCCGCGAAGACCGACGAGAGATCGATGTCCTTGCTCTCGCTCATCGCGCCGGCGTAGAAGGTCGCGAGCTGGGCCATCGTCTCGTCGGTGGTGCACATGAAGCGGGCGGTGTGGTGGGTCTCCGACACCCGGACGCCACGACAGTCGACGCCGTTGGATTCGAGCCACTGACGGTAGTCATGGAAATCGGAGCCGACCGCGCCGACGAGTACCGGCGTGCCTCCGAGCTGACCCATGGCGTAGCTGATGTTGGCTCCCACACCGCCGCGCCGGACGACGAGATCCTCCACCAGAAAGCTGAGGGAGATGTGTTCGAGGTGATCGCCGAGCAACTGCTCGGAGAACTTGCCCGGGAACTTCATCAGATGATCGGTCGCGATGGATCCGCACACAACGATTGCCACTGGAGATCTCAGCCCTTCATGTGGTTGCCCGATGGATGGTGCCCAGCAGGTGGTGACCCAGGCAGTGATGACGACGACACAGACAGGTGTCCACGCTACTCACCTCCCGACACATGACAACGGCCGCACCCCCATGGGATGCGGCCGGTGCCGGAAAGCCTCTGACGCGAGTCGTCGCGTCAGTTGAACGAGTCGCCGCAGGCGCAACTGCCGGTGGCGTTCGGGTTGTCGATCGTGAAGCCCTGCTTCTCGATGGTGTCGACGAAGTCGATGGTGGCTCCCTGGACGTAGGGGGCGCTCATCCGGTCGACGGCGAGCGTGACTCCGCCGAAGTCGGTGGTGATGTCACCATCGAGGGTGCGGTCGTCGAAGAAGAGCTGGTAGCGCAGCCCCGCGCAACCACCCGGCTGTACGGCGATACGCAGCGCGAGGTCGTCGCGGCCCTCTTGGTCGAGCAGCGCCTTGGCCTTGGACGCGGCAGCGTCGCTGAGGACGACGCCGGTGCTCGTGGCTGTGCTCGTTTCGTTCTGCACGGTCATGGATGCTCCTGTAAGTGGTGTGGTCCCGGTGCAATGTGGCCCGATGCCGTGGTGGGGTTGCGCCCCGCACGTCGTTCGGGATTCACCCCGCTCGCCGGGAGGTCGACCGGTTGTGCCCGTGCGTACAACCGTACTCCTCCCCGTGGTATTCCCGTCCAGTCGGACGGGCGTTTCCGCAAGGTCCGCGCCGTGTGTTCGTCTCGCACGAGCGCGAGGTCAGCCGCGCGCGTCCCCGAGGTCCGACGCCACCGATTCGGCGAGTGCGGCGAGCTGGTTCTCCGCGTCGGCCATCGCGACCTCGACCGAACCCGCGACGTCGACGATCGCGTGCGCGGCCGCGACACCGGCCGCGGCGATCTCGTCGGCACCCAGGGCGACCTGCCCCGCGAGGACGATCGTCGCGGCACCGGCACCACGGGCGCCGAGCGACGAGGCTGCCGAATGCAGCGCGGAGACGACCTTCCCCTGCAGCGTCTGCGAGTCGAACTTCCCCTCCCCGGTGACGACGATGTCGGCCGCGGCGACCTCGGCGGCCAGGCCGGTCGCCTCGGCGACCACGGTGGCACCGGACACGCGAGTAGCGCCGAGAGCGAGGAGCGCAGCACCGAGGCCACCCGCGGCACCGGCGCCCGGCTCGTCGGCGATGTCCCGGCCGGCGAGCGCACCCAGGGTGCGCGACCAGTCGTCGAGTCGCTTCTCGAGAAGGGCGACGGTGTCCGGGTCGGCACCCTTCTGCGGACCGAACACGGCTGCTGCGCCCAGCGGCCCCAGGAGTGGGTTCTCCACGTCGGACGCCGCGATCAGCTCCAGCCCACGGAGTCGTTCACGGGCGTGATCGCCGCCCCCGAGGGCTTCGACCAGGCCCACACCGCCGTCGGTGGAGGCACTGCCACCGAGTCCGATCACGATCCGGCCCACCCCACGAGCCAGCGCCGCCGCGACGAGCTCACCGACACCGTGGGTGCCGGCCGCCACCGCGGTTCGCGGCGTCGGCGTGCCACCGAGCTGGTGCAGACCGCAGGCCTGCGCGCACTCGATGTAGGCGGTCGAGGGTTCGTCGGGGTTGGTCGAGGGTTCGTCGAGAAGCCACCGGGCGGTGACCCCCGCACCGAGCGGCCCGGTCACCGATTCGCTGATCACGGTCCCGAACCGCGACGCCAGGACGTCGACGAATCCGGGGCCGCCATCCGACTGCGGGGCCACGACGAGTTCGTCATCCGGCCGTGCGGCACCCCACCCCCGGGCGATCGCACGCGCGGCGACCACCGCGGACATGGTGTCGCCGAACGAGTCCGGCGCGATCAGGATGCGCACCGGGATCCCGTCGCCGACTCCGTCGTCGTCGCACCGCGCGGCGCATCATTCCCGGTCATGAGCACGGAGTATAGGTAGCCGGACAGAACCCGGCAGCGCTCGGCGGAGCCGGGCGGGCCCCACGGGACGACGCCGAGACCCCGGATGCCCCGCCGTCTCCCCGGCTGCGGGAGACGACCACCCAAAAGCGACGACCACGCGTTTGTCTCGCAACACCGATCACCTAGGCTCTACAGGCGTGAAGCTGCCATGGAAGAAGGACGACACCCAGGCGGATTCCGGCGACAGCTCGGTCTCCACCTACACCGCCGACGACGAGTCCGGCACCGACGTCGCGCCGTCCGCCAAGGGCAGCAAGTACACCCCGGGCAAGGGACGCCCGACGCCGTCTCGTCGCCAGGCCGAGAACCGTCGTCGCGGTCCGGTCGCGCCGCCGCCGACGAACCGCTCCGAGGCTCGCGCCCGTAAGAAGGAACTCAAGTCGTCGCTCTCCAAGGAGGAGAAGCGCGCACTCTCCGCCGAGCGACGCGAGAAGCGGCTCCAGCAGCGGGAACGGATGATGTCCGGCGACGAGGCCTACCTCATGCCGCGCGACAAGGGCGCCTCGCGGCGCTACACCCGCGACATCGTCGACGCGCGACGCAACTTCGCCGGGCTGTTCATGCCGTTCGCCATCCTGCTGATCGTGCTGATGTTCCTGGTCCCGCAGGCCGCCGCACTGACGAACCTGATCCTGGTCGCCTTCGTCGTGCTGATGGCCATCGACGGTGTGATCCTCGGCCGCATGGTCAACCGGCGCGTCGCCGAACGTTTCCCCGAGTCCAGCGACGGGGGCTTCAAGCTGGGCTGGTACGCCTTCACCCGCGCGATGCAGCTGCGCAAGATGCGTGCCCCCAAACCGATGGTCTCGCCGGGCGACGAAGTCTGATCGATGACCGATCGCGCAGTGCGCACCCTCGTCCTGGGAGGCGTGCGCTCGGGCAAGTCCGCGCACGGCGAGTCGCTCCTCGGCGACCACCGGCAGATCCGCTACCTCGCCACCGGCCCGCTGACGTCCTCCGACGGGGACTGGATGGACCGCGTTCGGTTACATCGCGAACGCCGCGACGACCGGTACACGACGATCGAGACGACCGACCTCGGACACGCTCTGCGCGCCGCGCCCGACATCCCGGCCCTGGTCGACGATCTGGGCAACTGGCTCACCGCGCAGATCGATGCCGTGCACGGCTGGACCTCGGGTTCGGAGATCGACCTCGACGGTCCGATCGACGACCTCTGCGACGCCCTGGCCGCCATGACCGCCGACGTGGTGCTCATCAGCCCCGAAGCCGGGCTCTCGCTCGTTCCCCCCACCCCCGCCGGACGGGTCTTCCAGGACCTGCTCGGCACCCTCAACGTCCGGGTGGCGCAGGTGTGCGAGCGCGTCGATCTCGTCGTCGCCGGCCGGGTTCTCCATCTCCCGGCCGAACCGCAGCCCGCGACGACCAGCACACCTGACGGCCCGGCGGCGGGCGTCGAGGCGCCGGGCCCGGGCACCACCGAGACGGACACCACCGAGAAGGACACGACCGACAGCGCAGACACCCTGGCGCCGGTGGCGACGACGCCGGACCGCGGTGAGCCCGCCTCGGCACCGTCGGACCCGGTCGCCGCGACCGTTTCCAAAGCGCCCGTACCCGTTGGGGGCGTGGGGCTCTCCGAGCGTCCCCGGCCGGACCCCACCGATGCCGAGGTGTTCGCGCCCGTCAGGCCGCCGGACGAGCTGGTCGCCCAGGACGCCCGCAACCGACAGGCGACGCTCACCAAGCCGCCGGGATCACTGGGTCGCGTCGAGGAGATCGGCGTCTGGATCGCCGCATGCCAGGGCCAGTGCCCGCCCGCACCCCTCACCTCCCCCACCGTCGTCGTCTTCGCCGGCGACCACGGCGTCGCCCGCGGCGGAGTGTCGGCGTTCCCGCCCGAGGTGACCGCGCAGATGGTCGCCAACATCTCAGCGGGCGGTGCCGCGGTGAACGTCATGGCGGGACGCGTCGGCGCGGCGGTCAAGGTGGTCGACATGTCCGTCGACGCCGACACCGCACCCGAACTGTCGCGGTACAAGGTCCGTCGCAGCAGTGACGACCTCCGAACCACCGACGCGATCACTCTCGCGGAGGCGCGCGAGGCCCTGGCCGCCGGGCGCGCGATCGCCGACGACCTGATCGACTCGGGCACCGATCTGCTGATCGCCGGTGAGATGGGCATCGGCAACACCACCCCGGCGACGGTCCTCATCGGCGCGCTGACCCGGCGCGAACCGGTCGAGATCGTCGGTCGGGGAACCGGTGTCGACGACGCCGGGTGGATGCGCAAGACAGCCGCGATCCGTGACGGTATGCGCCGCGCGCGCAAGGTGATCCACGACCCGCTCGCCTTGCTGGCCGCCGTCGGCGGAGCCGACCTGGCCGCCACCGTCGGATTCCTCGCACAAGCGGCCCTACGCCGGACGCCGGTCATCCTCGACGGCGTGGTGATCACGGCCGCGGCCATGGTTGCCAACGAGTTCGCGCCGGGGGCGATGCGCTGGTGGATCGCCGGGCACCGGTCGGTCGAACCCGCCCATCAGATCGCGCTCGAGCACCTCGATCTGGTGCCGGTTCTCGATCTGTCGATGCGACTCGGTGAGGGCAGCGGCGCCGTTCTGGCGTTGCCGATCGTGCAGTCGGCCGCCGACCTGCTCGTCTCGATGGCCACCTTCGACGAAGCCGGCGTGTCCGACAAGAGCACCCCGGCCGGGGACACCACAGACGACGCCGAGACATCCTGACGCCGAACGGATCCGCCATGATTCCGCCGACCCGGGCGCTCCGTACGGCCGTCAGCTGGCTGACGGTCGTGCCCGTCGGCGGACACGCGTCGGATGCGCCCGATCGGTCGCTGGGTGCGGCGGTGATGGCGTCGGTCCCGGTGGTGGGCGCGCTCCTGGGTGCCGCGTCGGCATCCGTGGCCTTCGGGCTCACCCACACCGGACTCCCGACCTTGCTGATCGGCGTGCTCGTCGTCGTCCTGCTCGCCGCGGCCACCCGGGGCATGCACCTCGACGGGCTCGCCGACACCGCTGACGGACTGGGGTGTTACGGGCCACCCGATCGGGTCACCGAGGTGATGCGCAGCGGCACCGTCGGCCCCTTCGGGGTGGCCACCCTGGTCCTGGTACTCGCTGTGCAGTCGACCGGCTTCGCCGCACTCGCCGATGAGTCACAGTGGTACGGCCTGGCTTTCGCCATCGGCCTCGGCCGGATCGGCGCCGTCATCGGCACCCGGAGGTCGCTGAAACCGGCCCACCCCAACGGTTTCGGCGCCCTGGTCGCGGGCACACAACATCTCTCCGTCGCCGTGTGGCTGGTTCTCGCGCTCGTAGCGGCCATCCCACTCGGACTGTCCGCCAACGGATTCGACGGCGGCCACCTCGAGGTGGCCGCCGTCGTCCGAGGAGACGCGATCGTGCTCGGTGTCGCCGCGTTCGCCTGGTGGTTCACCCGACATTGTGCGCGCCGGATGGGCGGGATCACCGGTGACGTACTGGGCGCGACCATCGAAGTCGGGGTCGCACTCGCCGTCGTCGGGCTGTTGCTCTGACCCGCCACGGGACCCGTCACGCGAACGTTCAGCTGCGGTAGAGCTCCGTCATCCAGCCGTGGGTGTCGGCGAACGTCCCCCGCTGGATGCCGGTCAGGGTGTCACGCAATGCCTGCGTCACCTCGCCGGTCTCGCCGTTGTTGATGGTGTAGTCCTCGTTCTCACCCTTGACCCGACCGACCGGGGTGATGACCGCGGCGGTGCCACAGGCGAACACCTCGGTGATGTCGCCCGACGCCACGCCCTTGCGCAACTCCTCGGTGGTGATCTTGCGTTCCTCGACCTCGAAGCCGGCGTCGGTGGCCAGGGTGAGCAGCGACGAACGGGTGATCCCCGGCAGCAGTGACCCCGACAGTTCGGGGGTCACCAGTCGGGCGTCGGCGCCCGAACCGAACACGAAGAACAGATTCATGCCGCCCATCTCCTCGATGAAGCGGCGTTCGATCGCGTCGAGCCACACGACCTGGTCGCAACCCTGCTCGGTCGCCTGCCGCTGCGCGAGGAACGCCGCGGCGTAGTTGCCTCCGCACTTGGCGAATCCGGTGCCGCCCGGCGCCGCGCGGACGTACTCGGTGGAGAGCCAGACGCTCACCGGCTTGATGCCGCCGGCGAAGTAGGCGCCCGCCGGCGAGGCGATGACCGAGTAGATGTAGCTCGTCGACGGGGCGTTCACACCCAGGCTCGCCTGCGAGGCGAACATGAACGGACGCAGGTACAGCGACTCCTCGCCGCCGGCGGCGGGCACCCACTCGTTGTCCGCGGCCAGCAGAGCCTTGAGCGAGCCGATGAAATCCTCGACCGGCAGCGCCGGCATAGCGAGTCGTTCGGCACTGCGCTGCAGCCGTGCCGCGTTGGCCTCCGGCCGGAACGCGGCGATCGAACCGTCCGGCTGGCGATAGGCCTTGAGCCCCTCGAACACCTCTTGGCCGTAGTGCAGGACCGTGGCGGCGGGGTCCAGCGCGATCGGACCGTACGGCTTCACCGTGGCACTGTGCCAACCCACCTCGGCGTCGTAGTCGATCATCACCATGTTGTCGGTGAAGTGGCGCCCGAATCCCGGGGCGGACAAGATCTCCGCGCGCCGGCCCTCAGACACCGGGTGCGGGTGCTCGGTACGGTTGAACTCCAAGGTCATGGCGCCATCGTACCGCCGGCCACAAAAGCAATTCCGTGCCCGGTGGGTCACCCCCGGACCCCGGCGGGGCCTCGTACCGGTGGCCGCAGGTCACACGTGCGACGGCACGAACGGCGGGATCACGACCTCACACGCGAGGTCGCGGCCGCGAACGTCGACCACGACCTCGTCGCCCTTGCGCACACCCGACGCCGTGTCCAGCAGCGCGAGCGCGATGCCCTGTTTCAGCGTGGGCGAGAAGGTGCCCGACGTACAGGTCCCTATCTGCCCCCCGCTCTGGGTGTCGCCCGCGAGACGAACCGCGCACCCGGCCCGCGGCACCCCGCGCCCGGTCGCCCTCAGCCCGTACAGACGACGCGACGGACCGGCCTCTTTCTCGGCCAGCAGCGCGTCGCGGCCGAAGAACGACGGCTTGTCCCAGCCGACCGCCCAGCTCGAACGCGCCTGTACCGGCGAGATGTCCGGACCGAGCTCGTGTCCGTGCAGGGCATAACCCATCTCGGTGCGCAGGGTGTCCCGGGCGCCCAGTCCCGCGGGCAGCCCACCGGCCTCGGTGATCGCCTCCAGCAGGACGTCGAAGACCGCACCGGCGTCGTCCCATCGCGGCACGATCTCATACCCCCGCTCACCGGTGTATCCGGTCCGGCAGACCCGCACGCGAGCCGGACCGTCGGCCGTCGCCAGATCGGCGTCGGCAAAGGCCATGTACTCCATGTCGGCCGGCAACCCGAGCCCGGTGAGGATGTCGGGCGATCTCGGCCCCTGTACCGCCAGGACGGCCAGGTCGCGGTGCCGGTCGGTGATCGAGATACCCTCCGGCGCAACGGCTTGCAGCTGGGCCACGACAGCCGCGGTGTTCGCCGCGTTGGGCACCAGGAACACCTCGTCGTCACCGACGAGATAGGCGATCAGGTCATCGACGACACCACCGGAATCGTTGCAGCACAACGTGTATTGAGCCTTGCCGGGGACGATCTTGCCGAGGTCGTTGGTGAGCGTCGAGTTGACGAACGCCGCCGCGCCCGCCCCGGACACCAGCGCCTTGCCGAGATGGCTGACATCGAAGATGCCCACGCTCTCCCGCACCGCCGCGTGCTCGGCGACGGTGCCCGAGTACGACACCGGCATGTTCCAGCCACCGAACTCGGCGAAGGTGGCCCCCAGTGCGGCATGACGGTCGGCGATCGGCCCGGCGAGGAGTTCACTCATGGCGTCCACGCTATCGGGCGATCCGTGCCGCCGGGCGCGGACCATCCGCGCCGGCGGCGGCGCAGAACGCCACGGGTGGTACCGGCCGACCGTTGTCCACGCATGCACCCCGAGACGGCGCGTCCCGGCCGATGAGGTTCGTGGCAGCCCCGCCGCGTCGGCGCTGTGGCAGAGTTGAGCGGGTGAGCAAGAACGACACCGTCGACCGCACGCGCGGCCCCGAACTCGAACTGTCCACCTCGATCGGCAAGGGCGATTCCGCCCTGGTCATCGGCCTGATCAGCACGTCGTCCCCCGACGACGACGCCGACGGCCCCGCCGCCGAACCGACCCTGGCCATCGGTGACGGCATCCTCGACGACGCCCAGGCGGCCGCCATCAGCGCCGCCCTCACCGCGCTCGGGGCCACCGGCTCGCACGGCGAGGTCACCCGGACCGCGGCTCCCGATTCGTTGCCGGTCGATGTCGTCGTCGCCGTGGGCCTCGGCGACGCCGACAACCTCGACGACGCCGATCAGGTCCGGCAGGCAGCGGGCATCGTCGCCCGCGAACTCGACGGACACGAGTCGGTGTCCACCACGCTCTCCGCGATCGACCTGGCCGCCGCGGCCGAGGGCCTGTTCCTCGGCGCCTACCGGTTCGACGAGTTCCGCTCGGCGAAGTCGAAGCCGAAGAAGACTCCGCCGCAACGCATCACGCTGCTCGTCGAATCGAAGTCCAAGGAGGCCAGGGCGGGCCTGGAGCGGGCCGTCGCGGTCGCCGACTCCGTCGCCATCGCCCGCGACTTCGTCAACACCCCGCCGAGTCACCTCTATCCCGAGGAGTTCGCCGCCCGCGCCCGCACGCTCGGGAGCAAGGCCGGCCTCAAGGTCGAGATCCTCGACGACAAACAGCTCGAGGCCCAGGGTTACGGCGGGATCATCGGCGTCGGCAAGGGATCCTCCCGGTTGCCGCGCCTGGTCCGACTGACCCACACCGCCAAGAAGTCGCCCAAGAAGGTCGCGCTGGTCGGCAAGGGCATCACCTTCGACACCGGCGGCATCTCGATCAAGCCCGCCGCGAACATGGACGCCATGACCTCCGACATGGGTGGCGCCGCCGCGGTCATCGCCGCGACCATCCTGGCCGCCCGCCTCGACGTCGACGTCACGGTCACCGCGACCGTGCCGATGGCCGAGAACATGCCGTCGTCGACCGCGCAGCGGCCCGGTGATGTGCTGACGCAGTACGGCGGACGGACCGTCGAGGTCCTCAACACCGACGCCGAGGGTCGTCTCATCCTCGCCGACGCCATCGTGCGGGCCTGCGAGGACGATCCCGACTACCTCATCGACACCGCTACCCTGACCGGCGCACAGATGGTGGCGCTCGGCACCCGGACTCCCGGCGTGATGGGCACCGACGAGTTCCGCGACCGCGTGGCGGCCCGGTCGGCCGATGTCGGCGAGAACGCCTGGGCCATGCCGCTGCCCGCGGAACTCCGCGCCGACCTGAAGTCCCGCGTCGCGGACCTGGCGAACGTGACCCCGCACCGCTGGGGCGGGATGCTCGCCGCCGGCATCTTCCTGAAGGAGTTCGTGCCGGAGGACGTGCAGTGGGCCCACATCGACATCGCCGGACCAGCCTTCAACACCGGCGGGGCCTGGGGCTACACCACGAAAGGCGGTACGGGCGTGCCCGTCCGGACCATCGCCGCGGTGCTCGAGGACATCGCCGCGAACGGCTGACCGACAGCAACCGGCACCCGCGCACCGGCCCGATGAGAATCGTTACCGACGAGTACGAGCCGAACCGAGTCGGCGACGCACCCTACGGGTAGGGTTGGCCGCGGGGATGAGCGGCTGATCCGCCACTCATCTGCGCGGGCTCCGAACCGCCCCCGACCCCGTGCCCACGGCGCACACACCATTGGGCATCACCTACAGACCACCACGTCGAGTTCAGGAGTTCACAACGATGGCCTTCTCCGTCCAGATGCCCGCCCTTGGTGAAAGTGTCACCGAGGGGACAGTCACCCGGTGGCTGAAGGAGGAGGGCGACACCGTCGAGGCCGACGAGCCATTGCTGGAGGTGTCGACCGACAAGGTCGACACCGAGATCCCGGCGCCCACTTCGGGTGTGCTGACCAAGATCATCGCGCAGGAGGACGACGTCGTCGAGGTCGGCGGCGACCTCGCCCTGATCGGTGACGCCGACGAGGCCGATTCCGGCTCGGACGATTCCGGCTCGGATTCCGCCGGCGGCGACGAGCCGACCGAGGCCGCCCCCGAGCCCGAGCCCGAGCAGGCCGCCGAGGAGCCCTCCACCGATGAGGACGCTCCCGCCGAGAAGCCCACGGCCGACACCGGTTCCGGCTCCGCAGAGGGCACCGACGTGCTCATGCCCGAACTCGGCGAATCGGTCACCGAGGGCACCGTCACGAACTGGCTGAAGTCCGTCGGCGACGAGGTCGCCGCCGACGAACCGCTCCTCGAGGTCTCCACCGACAAGGTCGACACCGAGATCCCCTCCCCCGTCGCCGGCACCCTGCTCGAGATCCTCGCGCAGGAGGACGACGTGATCGAGGTCGGCGGCAAGCTCGCCGTCATCGGTGATGCCTCGGCAGCACCGTCGAAGAAGGAGCCCGAGCCGGAACCCGAACCGGAGCCGGAACCCGAGCCCGAGCCCGAGCAGAAGTCGGAGCCGGAACCCGAGCCCGAGCAGGCGCCCGCCCCCGAGGAGGAGCAGAAGCCCGCACCCAAGGCCGAACCGAAGACCTCGGAGCCCAAGTCGCAGGCCGCGGAGAAGTCCGATCCGCCGACCGTCGAGTCGACTCCGTACGTGACCCCGCTGGTGCGCAAGCTGGCCGCGGAGAACAACATCGACCTCAACGCGATCAAGGGCACCGGTGTCGGTGGCCGGATCCGCAAGCAGGACGTGCTCGCCGCCGCCGAGGAGGCCAAGGCACCTGCCCCCGAGCAGAAGCCCGCCGCTGCTGCTCCGTCGGCACCCGCGGCATCGGCCGGGAAGTCCGCATCGCCGGAGATCCGCCCCGAGCTGGCCGAGCTGCGCGGGACCACGCAGAAGATCAACCGCATCCGTCAGATCACCGCCAAGAAGACGCGCGAGTCGCTGCAGCAGAGCGCACAGCTCACGCAGGTCTTCGAGGTCGACATGACCCGCATCGCCGGACTCCGCAAGGCGGCCAAGGAGAGCTTCAAGGCGTCCGAGGGTGTCAACCTGACGTACCTCCCGTTCATCGCGAAGGCCGTCGTGGAGGCGCTGAAGGCGCATCCCAACGTCAACGCCTCGATCGACGAGGACAAGAAGGAGATCACCTACTACGACAAGGTGCATCTCGGCATCGCCGTCGACACCCCGCAGGGACTGCTGTCGCCGGTGATCCACAATGCCGATGACCTGTCGATCGCCGGCCTGGCACGCGCCATCGCCGACATCGCGGCGCGGGCACGCTCCAACGGACTCAAGCCCGACGAGCTCGCCGGCGGCACTTTCACCATCACCAACATCGGCAGTCAGGGTGCGCTCTTCGACACCCCGATCCTGGTCCCCCCGCAGGCCGCGATGCTCGGTACCGGAGCGATCGTCAAGCGTCCGGTCGTCATCACCGGCGAGGACGGCTCGGAGTCGATCGCAGTGCGGTCGATGTCCTACCTGCCGCTGACCTACGATCACCGTCTCATCGACGGCGCCGACGCGGGCCGCTTCCTCACCACGGTGAAGAAGCGCCTCGAAGAGGCCGCCTTCGCCGCGGACCTGGGCCTCTAGCCCGGATCTCCGGTTACGGCACACCGAGGACTCACGATGCGCATCGCCGTCGCAGGTTCGCAGGGGCTCATCGGCAACGCCCTGGTCAACTCGCTGCGCGCGGCGGGCCACACGGTCACCCGTCTGGTCCGCCGCGAGGCACGCGCCGATGACGAGTTCAGCTGGGATCCCGAGACCATCGGCGTGCCGCCCGAGAGTCTCGAGGGCGTCGAGGCGGTGGTGTCGCTCGGCGGCGTGGGGGTCGGAAACGGCCGGTGGACCGGGCGCTTCAAACAGGAGCTGCGGAACTCCCGGGTCACGCCGACCGAGGTCCTCGCCGAGGCCGTGCGTGATCTCGGCATCCCCACGTTCGTGAGCGCCAGTGCGTCCGGCTTCTACGGCGACACCGGCAGCCGTCCCGCCGTCGAAACCGACGGTCCCGGAGAGGGATTCCTCGCGGACCTGGTCGTCGACTGGGAGGCCGCCGCCCGTACCAACGTCGGCACCGACACCCGTCTGGTCCTCCTGCGGACCGCACCGGTGTTGAGTGCGCAGGGCGGTCTTCTCGGCAAGCTGCGTCCGCTGTTCAAGCTGGGGCTCGGCGGACCCATCGGCGACGGGAAGCAGTACTTCTCCTGGATCAGCCTCATCGACGAGGTACGTGCCATCGAGTTCCTTCTCGACTCCGACGTGTCCGGGCCCGTGAACCTGAGCGCGCCGGGCGCGGTGCCGTTCGGCGAGTTCGCGTCGGCGCTGGGCCGCGCCGTACACCGCCCGACGGTGCTCAAGGTTCCGGCCTTCGCGGCGCGCCGGGTCGGCGGCGAGATGGCCGAGGAAATGATTTTGTTCAGTCAACGCGTTGCACCTGAGGTGCTGACCGATCACGGATTCACCTTCACCCATCCCGGTGTCGACGAGGCCCTGGCCTACGCCACCGGAACCAATCGCCATGACTGATCGTCCGATCCGCGCGAGTACCGAACCGGTCGAGATCCGTCGGCTCGGCGTCCTCGACTACCAGGCTGCCTACGACATGCAGCACGGTCTGGCCACCGAACGCGCGGACGGCCTCCTCGACCACGACGTCCTGCTCCTGCTGGAGCACCCCTCCGTCTACACCGCGGGCAAACGCACCGAGGACTCCGACCGCCCCACGAACGGCGCACCGGTGGTCGACGTCGACCGCGGCGGGCGGATCACCTGGCACGGCCCCGGGCAGCTCGTCGGCTACCCGATCGTCAAGCTCGCCGAGCCGCTGGACGTCGTCGAGTACGTACGGCGGCTCGAGGCAGCACTCATCTCGGTCTGCGCCGGACTCGGCGTGACGACCGGGCGCGTCGACGGCCGGTCGGGAGTGTGGATCACCGATGACGCCGGGGAACGCAAGCTCGGGCAGATCGGTATCCGCGTCGCGCGCGGAGTCGCGTTGCACGGGTTCGCGCTCAACGTCGACCCCGACATGGCAGCCTTCGAGGCGATCGTCCCCTGCGGGATCGCCGACGCCGGGGTGACCTCGCTCGCCCGCGAACTCGCGCGGCCGCTGTCGGTGCACGACGTGCTCGACGTCACCGCCGACGCGGTGCTGTCCGCACTCGACGCACCCACTTTCGACGTCACCCATTCCGACACCACCGGCACCCCGGCGCCGGCCGCCACACAGTCCGGAACACCCACTTCTGCAAGCGTAGGATCGATACAGTGACCGCGTCCCCCCTCACCCCCGGACCCGGTGCCCCCGAAGCCACACCCTCGGCAACGGCACCCTCAAACCCCGCCCCCGAAGGCCGCAAACTGCTCCGCCTCGAGGTGCGCAACGCGCAGACCCCCATCGAACGCAAGCCGGAGTGGATCCGGACCCGCGCGACGATGGGCCCGGAGTTCACCGAACTCAAGGGCCTGGTCAAGCGTGAAGGCCTGCACACCGTCTGCGAAGAAGCCGGCTGCCCCAACATCTACGAGTGCTGGGAAGACCGCGAGGCGACCTTCCTCATCGGCGGCGAACAGTGCACCCGCCGCTGCGACTTCTGCCAGATCGACACCGGCAAGCCCGCCGCCCTCGACCGCGACGAACCCCGCCGCGTCGCCGAGAGCGTGCAGGCGATGGGCCTGCGCTACTCGACCATCACCGGCGTGGCCCGCGACGACCTGCCCGACGAGGGCGCCTGGCTCTACGCCGAGACCGTCCGCGCGATCCATCGCCTCAATCCCGGCACCGGTGTCGAGAACCTCATCCCGGACTTCCATGCCAAGCCCGATCTGCTGGCCGAGGTCTTCGACGCCCGGCCCGAGGTGCTCGCACACAACCTCGAGACCGTGCCGCGCATCTTCAAGCGCATCCGCCCGGCGTTCCGCTACGAGCGGTCCCTCGAAGTCCTCACCGCCGCACGCGATTTCGGTCTGGTGACGAAGTCGAATCTGATCCTGGGGATGGGCGAGACCCCGCAGGAGGTGCAGTCGGCGATCGTGGATCTGCACGAGGCGGGCTGCGACATCCTGACCATCACGCAGTACCTGCGCCCGTCGCCGCGGCATCATCCGGTCGAGCGCTGGGTCAAGCCCGAGGAGTTCGTCGACCATTCCGAGTTCGCCACCGAGGTCGGTTTCGCCGGTGTCATGGCGGGTCCGTTGGTGCGCTCGTCGTACCGGGCAGGCCGGCTCTATGCGCAGGCAATGGCCCACCACGGCCGCGACATCTCACCCGCTCTGGCCCACCTGGCAGCCGAGGGATCGGCAAGCCAGGAGGCCTCCAGCCTGATGGCACGCCTCGCCCGCTGACCCCTCGTGCGGCGTACGGTGACCTTTCCGGCGGTCGCCGGACGCGCGGACGTAAACTGGCGTCATGGCAAAGGCGCAGGTGAACAAAGAGGTCAAGGCCGAGAAGAAGAAGGCCCGTAAGGCGGCATCGAAGGAACGGCGCCAGCAGCTGTGGCAGGCCTTCCAGATGCAGCGCAAGGAAGACAAACGGCTCATCCCCTACATGGTGGGTGTGATCGTCCTGTCGATCGCCGTCTTCACCGTCCTCGGGTTCGTGCTCGGCTCGCCGTGGCTGCTGATCCCCCTCGGCGTGGTGTTGGGCATCCTGGGCGCATTCATCCTGTTCGGCCGCCGGGTCCAGAAGAACGTGTACACCAAGGCCGAGGGACAGCCGGGCGCCGCGGGCTGGGCGCTGGGCAACATGCGCGGACAGTGGCGGGTGAAGCAGGCCGTCGCCGGGACGTCCCAGCTCGACGCCGTGCACCGGGTCATCGGCAAGCCGGGCGTCATCCTCGTGGGTGAGGGCTCGCCCACGCGCATCAAGTCCCTGCTCGGCCAGGAGAAGAAGAAGGTCGCGCGCGTCGTCGGCGACACCCCGATCTACGAGATCATGGTCGGCAACGACGACGGCCAGGTCCCGCTGTCGAAGCTCGAGCGGCACCTCAACAAGCTGCCCAGCAACATCGACCGCAAGCGGATGGAGACCCTCGAGGGACGGCTCTCCGCCCTCGGCAGCAAGGCTCCCGGCCCCGGGATGCCGAAGGGGCCCCTGCCCGGGAACGCCAAGATGCGCAGCATGCAGCGGACGGCACGCCGCCGCGGCTGACGCCACACCCGTCGACCGGGCGTCAAATCCCGTCGACTGGGCGCCCGATTCCGTCGACTGGGCGCCCGATCCCGTCGACTGGGCGCCCGATCCCGTCGACCGTGCGCTGAATCCCATCGACTGTGCGCCCTGCATACGACCAAACCCACCACCGATCCGGACCGAGTCCGATCGGTGGTGGGTTTGTCGGTGAGTGGTGGGTCCGCGGGCGGCTCGGCGCCTGTCAGCGGGTCCGGACGAGCGCGGTGCCGGTCGCGCGGTCGTGGAGAGCGCGTCCGTTGTAATCGTTGATCAGGGCCGGAACCAGGAACACCATCAGCAGCTGACGGAAGAAGGCCCGAACGATCCCGACGGCAGCCGGGCTCTGTTCGCCGGTCGCCTCCGCGGTGTTGCGTTCAGCGCCGAAGTCGACTCGCGCGACTCGCATCCCGATGACGAGCTGGCCGGGTGTGAAGCCGAACAGCGTCACCGCGAAGACGCCCATGACGAACCAGATGCCCAGTTGGGTGGTGCCCAGGTGGGCAGAGGGAAACCCGACGAACGCCATTGCCAGACCACCGGCGATCAGCCAGTCGACGAGCAGAGCCGCAACCCGCGGCCAGCCGGTCGCCAGCGACCCGGGACCGCTCTCCGGCAGGCCGAGATCTTGCCCTCGGTACTCGTTGTCAACGCCGGTCGCGGGACCGATCTGCGGTCCCGACAGCCAGGAACCCGTGACTCGTCCCATCGGTGATGACTCCTCTCACGCGACCGCGCAACCCCCTCGGTCCGCGTCGTCGCCGCACTGGGAACCATCGTAGTCGCTGGTTGTGGCGACCCGTCCCGCCCGTTCGGGCCTCCCGCTAGGGTTGGGGTGCGCCGAGTGCGTCGCGCCCCGGACACACCGTGTAGCGAATACCACTCGCGTGTAACACGGGGGAAACACGGACTTAGCGCATGGGCAACTTCGCCTCCATACGGTTGCCGCTGAGATCCGCTGCTGTTTCTCAGTGGCGGATGTGGCGTGTCCCCATACACGGACCACCGATCACGAAGGAGTCACCGCACGGTGTACAGCAGTAAAGAAGAACTACTCGAGGGCATCAAGAAGGAAGGTGTCGAGTACGTCGACATCCGATTCTGCGACCTGCCCGGTGTCATGCAGCACTTCTCGATCCCCGCGTCGGCCTTCGACGAGGACGTCTTCGAGGACGGTCTGGCATTCGACGGCTCGTCGGTGCGTGGCTTCCAGTCCATCAACGAGTCGGACATGATGCTGCTGCCCGACCCGGCCACCGCGCGGATCGACCCGTTCCGCAAGGCCAAGACGATGAACCTCAGCTTCTTCGTCCACGATCCGTTCACCCGTGAGGCCTACAGCCGCGACCCGCGCAACGTCGCCCGCAAGGCCGAGGACTACCTCGCCTCCACCGGCGTGGCGGACACCTGCTTCTTCGGCGCCGAGGCCGAGTTCTACATCTTCGACTCGGTGTCCTTCGGCTCCGAGATGAACGGCACCTTCTACGAGGTCGAGTCCGAGTCCGGCTGGTGGAACACAGCGTCCCCGACCGATCCCGACGGCAGCCCGAACCTCGGCTACAAGGTCCGCCCGAAGGGTGGCTACTTCCCCGTCGCTCCGTACGACCACTACGTCGACCTGCGCGACGAGATGTCGACCAACCTGCAGAACTCGGGCTTCGAGCTCGAGCGCGGCCACCACGAGGTCGGCACCGCGGGCCAGGCGGAGATCAACTACAAGTTCAACACGCTGCTCCACGCAGCCGATGACGTGCAGCTGTTCAAGTACATCATCAAGAACACCGCGTGGCAGAACGGCAAGTCGGTCACCTTCATGCCGAAGCCGCTGTTCGGTGACAACGGCTCGGGCATGCACGCCCACCAGTCCCTGTGGAAGGACGGCAAGCCGCTGTTCCACGACGAGGCCGGCTACGCGGGCCTGTCGGACCTGGCGCGCTACTACATCGGCGGCATCCTGCACCACGCGCCGTCGTTGCTGGCCTTCACCAACCCGACGGTCAACTCCTACAAGCGTCTGGTGCCGGGCTACGAGGCCCCCATCAACCTCGTCTACAGCCAGCGCAACCGGTCGGCCTGTGTGCGTATCCCGATCACCGGCAACAACCCGAAGGCCAAGCGCCTCGAGTTCCGTTGCCCGGACAGCTCGGGCAACCCGTACCTGGCGTTCGCCGCGATGATGATGGCCGGCCTGGACGGCATCAAGAACAAGATCGAGCCGCACGAGCCCGTCGACAAGGACCTCTACGAGCTCCCGCCGGAGGAGGCGAAGAGCATCCCGCAGGCTCCGACCTCGCTGGCCGCGGTCATCGACCGCCTCGAAGAGGATCACGAGTACCTCACCGCCGGTGGCGTGTTCACCGAGGACCTCATCGAGACCTGGATCGCGCTGAAGCGTGAGAACGAGATCGAGCCGGTGCAGATCCGTCCGCACCCGTACGAGTTCTCGCTGTACTACGACTGCTGAGCCACTCGGCTCACATCGACCCGGCCCGCTCCGCGATCGCACTCCGATCGCCGAGCGGGCCGTTTCGTTGCACATCTACCGGCACGTCAATCCGCGCGAGGCGCCCAATTCGACCGGCGCACCGTGCGACGATGAGCCGCATGGGCACACTTCTGACGTCCGACGAGTTCGAGATCCGCCTGCTGTTCGCGGAGTCGGTCCCGGAGGTGATGCAGTTCGTCCGCGACGTGGTCCGGCAACGCGAACCGATCGCCCTCGAACTCGAGGGATCGGCTCACCTCGTGAACCTCGCCAACGTCGCGCACCTCTCGTTGGTCGATCACACTCCCGACGACGACACGCTGGACTCCGACGAGCGAACCACCGTCGTGCTGTCCATCCCCGAGGCGAGAGAGTAACGACGCCACGCACCTCGGGCGCATGGCCGTCGCAGCTTTCCTCGCCGACTCCTGACGTGTGCCGGCCCGGCCCGTAGAGCAAGCTCGATCGCGCCGACGATTCGTCTCACGGTGAGACCGTGAAACGGCGATCGTCGAACCATCGGTCGCCGGCGTGGCGACCCTCACACGTGATCCATATCACTTTTAGGACTTGTTGCTCTGCCGACTCACAAGGTACGACCGTAGTTTGGACGGATGACCCGTGATGTATATGTCGAAGACCTCGTACCCGGCGACCGGATCAGCCTCGAAGGCACCCCTCGCGTGGTTCGCACCACCAGTCGTCTCGACGACAACCAGCTGCGTATCGAGCTCGTGAAGGGCCACGACGATGTGAGCGAGGTCGTGCTGCACCGCACGGTCAAGCTGCAGGTCAACTGAGCCGAGCTCGACAGATCCCGGCCGCTCGGGCGGACCTATGGGTCAGGCTGCCCGGGCACCGTCGAGATCGCCGAACACTGCCTGGTTGTGATCGAACGCCGCCACGGCCTCGTCGACGAGACGATCGATCCCGTCCGCGTCGAGGGGTAGCGCGTCGAGCCGCGCCCGGTAGGCGTCCTTGTAGCGCTTGAGCTTGTCGATCTCGTCGAACGAGTAGAAACTCAGCGCGTCGTCGTCGACGCCGTAGTGCTCCCGCATGCGATGGGCCACCACCTGGCCGCCGCTGAGGTCGCCGAGGTAACGCGTGTAGTGATGGGCCACATAGCGCGCCGGATCGGCACGGGTGGACTCGATCGCTGTCACATAACGCCGCACGGCCGGCAACGGCGTCTCACGCGACGGGTCGATGCCGAACGACGCGAGGTCGGCACCGAGTCGTTGCAGGCGTAGCAGTTTCGGGTCCAGCACGGCGTCGGCGACCGGGTCCCCGGCCAGTTCCGCACCGACGCGCTCGAGTGCCTCGTAGACGAAGTAGAGCTGGATCGCGAGACGCTGATACTCCCCGGTGTCCAGCCGGCCCGACATCAGATCGTCGATGAACGGCGCATGCTCGGCGCGTTCGTGCGCCACCGCGGTCGCCGATCGGAGTCGCGCGGAGATACTCGGGTACTCGGGAACACTCGGGCCGTCGGCGGTCTGGGGTCCGGCCTTCTCGGGATCGGGGGTCATGATGCCACCAGTGATACCACCAGAGTCCGGTGATCGGAACCCGGAAGGTAGTGGGTGTCCATCGAGGTCGCCACGAAGCCGCGCAGGATGACCCGGTCGATGGCGACCAGCGGCCGGTTGCCGATCCGCTTGTCGGTGGGATAGCTCGGCAGGAAGCCGGCGCCCGCGAGGTCGGTCCCGTCGACGAGTCCGTTGGTCAGCAGGTTGCGGTACTTCGCGTGATTCCAGGTCGAGTTGTAGTCCCCGATCGCGATGACCCGCCCGGGTGGGAGCTGCTCGAAATGCTCGGCGAGGGTGTCCATGTCGGCGAGCCAGTCCCAGTTCCGGCCCCACAGCGGTGCAGCCGGGTGGATCGCCAGCACCTGGGTCCCCGCCGCCCCCGGCAGATCCGTACGGGCCTGCAGATTGTGCAGCACGGTACCCGGGATGTTGTACCGCTCGTCGAGCGGCTTCTTGCTGAACAATGCGGTGCCGGCCGCGTAGGTGTACGGGATCGCGAACTGATGAGGCAGCGCGCGGCCGATCTCGCTGCGCCGCAGGCGCTCCAACGCCTCCGGTGTGACCTCCTGGAGCGACAACAGATCAGGATCGGCGTCGGCGACGATCTTCTCGAGCACACCGAGGTCGCCACCGCCGAAGAGCAGATTCGACGACACCACGGTGAACCGCTCGCCGGCCGGCACGGGCTCGGCGACGACGAGGGGCACCTGGGTGTAGGCCAGCGCGCCGGCCGCCACGACCGCGAGCGCCAGCATGAACCAGCGTCGCAGGACCCCGAAGACGACGATCGCGATCAACCCGGGGATGAGGGCGAATTGCACCCCGCTCGTGAGGTACAGCGCGACGTCGCCGCGCGACGGGTAGAAGTGCAGGAACACGCCCAGCACCACGCCGGCGAGCATCGCCCACCCCAGGACGTACGCGGCCGCCCACAGAAATCTCGTCATCGCTCCCCCAAATGGTCCGGTGTCCCCCGCCGGATTCGTCTGAGCCCTTCTCGGGCCTGGTCAGTCGCGTCGGCGCGTCAGGCCCCGAAGACCTTGAGCACCACGGCCTTGGCCCGGCGCGTGACCCGTAGATAATTCTCCAGGAATTCGTTGGCCTGGTCTTCCGGCCATCCGGCGGCGAAGGCGATCTGACGCAGCTGTGCACCCGGTCCGGGGAGTTGGTCGATCGGCTTGCCACGGACCAGGACCAGCGCGTTGCGCGCCTTCGTCGCGGTCGTCCAGGCGTCCTTGAGCAGCGCGACGTCGTTCTCCGACAACAGCTCCGCAGCGCCGATGGCGTCCAGCGAGTCGAGGGTCGACGTGTTGTGCAGGCTGCGGTAGCGGTGCGCGTACTTGAGCTGGAGCAGTTGCACGGTCCACTCGATGTCGGCGAGGCCGCCGCGTCCGAGTTTGGTGTGGGTGGCCGGATCGGCACCGCGCGGCAGACGTTCGGCGTCCACCCGGGCCTTGATCCGGCGGATCTCCTTGACGGCGTCGTTGCTGACCCCGCCGGCCGGGTAGCGGACGTGATCGATCATGTGCAGGAAGTCGATGCCGAGCGCCTCGTCGCCGGCGACCTGATGCGCACGGAGCAGCGCCTGGACCTCCCACGGCTGCGCCCACTGCGCGTAGTACGCGGCATACGACGCGAGGGTCCGCACGATGGGACCGTTCCGGCCCTCCGGGCGCAGACCCGTGTCGACCTCCAACGGCGGATCCGCACTGGGACTGCCCAGCATCGACCGCACGTTCTCCGCGATCGTCTGCGCCCACTTGAGCGCCTCGGACTCCTCGGCGTCCCGATCGGGCTGGCACACGAACATCACGTCGGCGTCCGAACCGTAGCCGAGCTCACCGCCGCCGAGCCGGCCCATGCCGATCACCGCGATGCGGGCCGGCGCCCGGCTCCCCCGCTCGCGTTCGGAGATGTCGATGGCCACGGTGAGCGCGGCGTTGAGCACCGCCGCCCAGACACTCGACAGCGCGTTGCAGACGGCAGGCACGTCGAGAAGCCCCAGGACGTCGGCCGAAGCGATGCGGACCAGCTCGGCCCGTCGATGCGACCGGGCCACGGCCACCGCACGTTTCATGTCCTGCTGGCGGACGGTCGACGCGATGAGGCCCTTGGCGACGTCCTCGGGTCGTACGTTGCAGAGCTTGGGCCCGTCGGGCCCGTCGGAGTACTGGTGGATCACCTCGGGCGAGCGCATCAGCATGTTCGCGATGTACTCCGACGTCCCGAGCACCTTCATCAGCCGCGCCGCGACGACGCCGTCGTCGCGCAACAGCCGCAGGAACCAGTCGGTGTCCTCCATGACCTCGCACAACCGGCGATAGTTCAGCAGACCCGCGTCGGGATCGGGGGTGTCCCCGATGTGCTCGAGCAGCTGGGGCAGGATGAGGAGCTGGATCTGGCCACGCCGCCCCGGCGCGTTCGACAGCGCGCGGATGTGACTCAACGCGCGCTCGGGCTTCGCGTAACCCAGTGCGGCCAGCCGTCTCTCGGCCGAGGTGTCGGTCAGGGTCAGCTCGTCGGTCTTGAAGCGTGTGACCGCTTCGAGCAGCGGCCGGTAGAACAGCTTCTGGTGCAGGCGCCGGACCCGCAGGCTCTGGTGGCGGATCTGTTCGCGCAGCACCCCGGTCGCGTCGAGTTCGCCCTCGCGCCGGATGTGCGCGGCGCGCGCGAGCCACCGGAGGGCCTCGTGGTCGTCGGGCTGGGGCAGCAGGTGGGTCCGGGACATCCGCTGCAGTTGCAGACGATGCTCCAGCAGACGCAGGAATTGGTACGACGCACTGAGATTCGCGGCGTCGTCGCGTCCGACATAACCGCCCGCGGTGAGCGCGGCCAGTGCGTCGACGGTCGGCATCACTCGCAGGTTCTCGTCGACCCGGCCGTGCACCATCTGCAGGAGCTGGACCGCGAACTCGACGTCGCGCAGACTGCCGCGTCCCAGTTTGAGGTTGCGTTCCCGCTCGGCCTCGGGCACCAGCGATTCGACCCGGCGTCGCATCTTCTGGACCTCGGGGACGAAGTCGGGTCGCTCGGCGGCCTTCCACACCATCGGTTTGACGGCGGCGATGTAGTCGTCGGCGAGTTGCATGTCGCCGGTCATCGCCCGTGCCTTCAGGAGCGCCTGGAACTCCCAGGTCTTCGCCCAGCGCTCGTAGTAGGCGACATGCGATTCGAGGGTCCGCGTCAGCGCGCCGGACTTCCCCTCGGGCCGCAGCGCGGCGTCGACCTCGAAGAAGGCGAGCGAACCGATGCGCATCATCTCGCCGGCGATGCGCGCCGCGGTGCCGTCGGCCGGGTCACTGACGAAGATGACGTCGACATCGCTGACGTAGTTGAGTTCGCGCGCACCGCATTTGCCCATCGCGACGACGGCGAGGCGAACCGAGATCGGCTTGTCCCCGCACACCTCCGCGAAGGCGACGGCCAGTGCCGCGGTGAGGGCGGCGTCGGCCAGGTCGGACAGGTACGCCCCGACCTCGGGCAGCCACATCACCGGCTCGTCCTCGACGGTCGAGGCGACGTCGTGTGCGGCGAGCTGCAGGATCAGGTTTCGGTAGGCCAGACGCAGCGCCACCACGGCCTTCGGGCCGGTGAGCCGGGCCCGGTACACCCGATTGCCCTTCTCGATCTCACCCGGCACGGGCTGCGCATCGACCGAGGCGAGCATCAGCCGGTCGACCTCGGCGCGGTCGGGCAACTCGTCGGGGACCAGCAGCCGCCAGCTCGACGGTTCGGCGACGAGGTGATCGGCGAGTGCGTCGGAGGAACCGATGACCGCGAACAGGCGCCCGCGGAACGAGCGTTGTGCGCGGACCAGGGCGTCGATCTCGGACCACTCGTCGCCGACCGCACCGCGCAGCCGGACGAGGGTTCGCAGCGCGAGGTCGGCGTCGGGAGATCGCGACAGCGCCCACAACACGTCGACCGATTCGGGCGTGTTCCAGCCGAGATCGGCCAGGTTCCGGGGTGCGGAGTCGTCGAGGAGACCCAGGCGGCCCGCGCTGGGGACCGTGCTGCGTCCGGCTCGCCCAGGGAGTCCGGACCGTGCCGGGGGTGGTCCCGATCGTGTTGTCACATCACAAAAGTAGCGACCGGGTCCGCCGAATACGACATCGCGGTCCCGGACCGGGCCGCAGCACCCCTACAGCGGCAGGTAGTTCTTCAGCTCGAACGGTGTCACGAGGCTGCGGTAGTTGGTCCATTCCGTCCACTTGTTGCGGAGGAAGTAGTCGAAGACGTGCTCGCCGAGTGCTTCGGCGACCAGCTCCGAGTTCTCCATCTCCTTCAACGCGTCGGCCAGGCTTCCGGGGAGTTCCTTGTAGCCCATCGCGCGACGCTCGGCCGAGGTGAGGGCCCAGACGTCGTCCTCGGCCTCGTCGGGCAGCTCGTAGTCCTCGTTGATGCCCTTGAGTCCGGCGGCCAGCAGGACCGCGAAGGTCAGATACGGGTTGCAGGCGGAGTCGGGGCTGCGGACCTCGACGCGCCGCGAGGACGCCTTGTTCGGCGTGTAGAGCGGGAGACGGATCAGCGCGGACCGGTTCGCGCCACCCCAGGTCGCCGCGGTGGGCGCCTCACCGCCGTGGATGAGCCGCTTGTAGCTGTTGACCCACTGATTGGTGACGGCGCTGATCTCCGAGGCGTGGTGCAGGATGCCGGCGATGAACTTCTTGCCGGTGACGGAGAGCTGCATCGGGTCGTCGGGGTTGTGGAAGGCGTTGATGTCGCCCTCGAAGAGGCTCAGGTGGGTGTGCATCGCCGACCCGGGATGCTCGCTGAACGGCTTGGGCATGAAGGTCGCCCAGACGCCCTCGTTGATCGCGACCTCCTTGATGAGGTAGCGGAACGTCATCACGTTGTCGGCCATCGACAGGGCGTCGGCGTAGCGCAGGTCGATCTCCTGCTGCCCCGGAGCGCCCTCGTGGTGGGAGAACTCGACCGAGATGCCCATCGACTCGAGCGCCTCGATCGCGTGCCGCCGGAAGTTCGGCGCGGCGTCGTGGACGGCCTGGTCGAAGTAGCCGCCCGAGTCCGCCGGGGTCGGCACCGACCCGTCGAGAGGGGCCTCCTTCAGCAGGAAGAACTCGATCTCGGGATGGACGTAGCAACTGAAGCCGAGGTCGGCGGCCTTGTTCAGCTGCCGGCGCAGGACGTGACGCGAGTCGGCCCAGCTGGGGGTGCCGTCGGGCATCGCGATGTCGCAGAACATGCGTGCCGAGTGGTGCCGGCCGGCCGAGGTGGTCCACGGCAGCACCTGGAAGGTCGACGGATCGGGTTTGGCGACGGTGTCGGCCTCCGAGACCCGGGAGAAGCCCTCGATGGCCGAGCCGTCGAAGCCGATCCCCTCGGCGAACGCGCCTTCGAGTTCGGCGGGGGCGATCGCCACGGACTTCAGATAACCGAGGACGTCGGTGAACCACAGACGGACGAAACGGATGTCGCGCTCTTCGAGGGTCCGCAGCACGAATTCCTTTTGGCGATCCATGGTCGCCGACCTTAGAAGTACGCTGTTAAATCCGTGTTACACGCGCGAATCCAACTCGCTGTGCAGCGGCTTTGCCGACGCCATCCCACATGATGAGACGGCTGGCCGGTCACCTGGGATCCGGCACGGCACAGTCGTACCGCCGGCTCGGTGTCCAGAGTCGCATACGCCGAAAGTCGGGACGCTCGCACGTGTGACCAATCGCATAGAGACGACCGGTCACAACTGGCCGCGCCGGTGAAACAATGGCCTACGTCCGTGTTCAACCCGGGTACCCGCCGCGCCGATCTCCGGCCAGTCGGGACTCGAGGCAGAAAAGAGACAATGATGTCCGATTCCTCGGTCTATGGTGCGCCCGCCTCCGGCCAGTCCGCCAAGCGTCGCGTGACCCGCATCCACCACCTGGCCCAGATGAAGGCCGAAGGCGAGAAGTGGTCGATGCTCACCGCGTACGACTACTCCTCCGCCCGCATCTTCGATGCCGCCGAGATCCCCGTGCTCCTCGTCGGCGACTCCGCGGCCAACGTCGTCCTGGGCTACGACACCACGATCCCGATCACCGTCGACGAGATGATCCCGCTGATCCGCGGCGTCGTACGCGGCGCACCGCACGCACTCGTCGTCGCCGACATGCCGTTCGGCAGCTACGAGATGGGTCCGCAGCACGCCCTCGAAAACGCGTTCCGCATCTTCAAGGAGACCGGCGCACACGCGGTGAAGCTCGAGGGCGGCGAGCGTGTGGCACCCCAGATCGCCGCGTTGACCGCCGCCGGGATCCCGGTCATGGCGCACATCGGTTTCACCCCGCAGAGTGTCAACGGGCTCGGCGGATTCCGCGTCCAGGGCCGCGGGGACGGCGCCGATCAGCTCATCGCCGACGCCATCGCCGTCCAGGAGGCGGGTGCGTTCGCCGTGGTGATGGAGATGGTCCCGGCCGACCTCGCCGGTCAGATCACCCGCAAGCTCACCATCCCCACCGTGGGGATCGGCGCGGGCAACGAGACCGACGCCCAGGTCCTGGTGTGGCAGGACATGGCCGGCCTCACCCACGGCAAGACCGCCCGATTCGTCAAGCGCTTCGCCGACGTCGGTGGCGAGTTGCGTTCGGCCGCCGAGCAATACGCCGACGAGGTACGCCGCGGGGTGTTCCCGGGTCCCGAGCACAGCTACTGATCGGGGCGCCTACGCTGGCGTCCATGCGGAACTTCTACCCGGAGATCGAGCCCTACGCCGCCGGTCACCTCGACGTCGGCGACGGCCAGCAGATCTACTGGGAGACGTCGGGCAACCCGGACGGGAAACCCGCCGTCTTCGTGCACGGCGGGCCCGGTGGCGGAACCGCCCCCGCGCAACGCAGGTTCTTCGACCCGGCGAAGTACCGGATCGTGCTGTTCGACCAGCGCGGCTGCGGACAGTCGCGGCCCCACATCGCCGACGGCGCCGACCTGACGGTCAACACGACGCCGCACCTGATCGCCGACATGGAACGGCTCCGCGCCCATCTCGGGATCGAGCGCTGGCAGGTCTTCGGCGGATCGTGGGGCTCGACGCTCGGACTGGCCTACGCGCAGACACATCCCGAGCGGGTCACCGAACTCGTGCTGCGCGGCATCTTCCTCCTGCGGCGCAGCGAGATCGACTGGTACTACAACGGCGGTGCCGCACACATCTACCCCGACCTGTGGGAGAGCTACCTCGATCCCATACCGGTCGACGAGCGCGACGGCGACCTGGTCGAGGCGTACCACCGGCTGCTCACCTCCGGCGATGCCGCGACCGCCCGCGCCGCGGCCCGCGCTTGGACGGGCTGGGAGCAGGCGACGAGCTACCTCCTCCCCCGCCCCGACGAGGGTTCGGACGGTTCCTCGGGAGACGACGCCGAGGACACCGGCCGCTTCGACCTCGCGTTCGCGTCGATCGAGAACCACTACTTCGTCAACCACGGATTCCTCCGCGACGGCCAGCTCCTCGACGACATCGACCGGATCGCCTCCATACCCGGCGTGATCGTCCAGGGCCGGTACGACGTGGTGTGCCCGGCGCGCAGCGCCTGGGACCTGCACCGGGCGTGGCCGGCCGCCGATCTGCACATCGTCGCCGACGCCGGACACGCGTCCTATGAACCGGGTATCCGCCATCACCTCATCGAGGCGACCGACCGCTTCGCGCGGTAGCCGACGCCGACGGTCGGCCGAGGTCACTAGACTCGACGGACAGCCGTCGACGACTTCAGGAGGAACAGGTGGCCGCATCCGAACAGGTCGAGGTGGAGCTCAAGTTCGATGTGGACGCCGGCCACGCGGCCCCCGACCTGCGGGCGCTGCCGGGCGTCGTCTCGGCGACGACCCCCGAGACCTTCTCCCTCGACGCCACCTACTTCGACACCGAGAATCTCGATCTCGCCGGTAACAAGATCACCATGCGCCGACGTACCGGCGGGACCGACGAGGGCTGGCACCTCAAGCGCCCCACCGACATTCCCGGGGCACGGCGCGAATTGCAGGTGGGTTTCGACGAGGCGCCCGCGGACGGCGAGGTTCCCGAGGCGCTGTCGGGCCCGGTCCTGGCCCACATCCGCGCGCGAACGCTGATCCCGGTCGCGGTGATCTCGACGACGCGCACCGTGACCCGGCTGCTGGGTGCCGACGACGAGCCGCTCGCCGAGCTCGCCGAGGATCTGGTGACCGCGCAGTCGCTCCTGCCGGGTGGCCACTGCCAGCAGTGGGCGGAGTGGGAGTTCGAACTGCTCTCCGGCGGCACGCCCAAGCTGCTCAAGGCGGCCGACAAGGCGCTGCGCGCCGGTGGCGGTCGTGAGGCGTCGAGCGCGTCGAAGCTCGCCCGGGCGATCGGCGCGACACCGACCGTGCACGAGCCGCGACTCTCCAAGCGGCCCACCGCACTCGAACTCGTCGTGACCGACATCGCGCTCCACCGCAATTCACTGGTCGCCTACGACCCGCTGGTGCGCGTCGACGCCCCCGACGCGGTGCACCAGATGCGCGTGGCCTGCCGACGCCTGCGCAGCGTGTTGTCGGGCTTCCCCACCGTCCTCGACGCCGAGCGCACCGCGCACGTCGGCGCCGAACTGAAGCTGCTCGCCCAGATCCTGGGTGACGCGCGCGATTCGGAGGTGCAGCTGGAGTTGAGCGAGTCGCTGCTGCGTGGCGAGAACGCCTCGCCCGAACTGCTCGCCGAGCTCGCCGGCACCGAGGTCACCGCGCACGACCGGGCACTTCGCGCGGCGCACGCCGCCATGTCGTCGAAGAGGTACTTCACCCTGCTCGACAGCATCGACGGCCTGATCGCCTCGCCCCCTCCGGGTCCCGACGCCGACCTACCGGCGACCACGGTCGTCGACAAGGCGATCGCCCGCAGCCGCAAGCACATTCATCGAGCGCAGGCCCGCCTCGCCGGGTTCACCGAGGGTTCCGACGAATGGGAAGAGCAGCTGCACACCATCCGCAAGCGGGCGAAGCGGCTGCGCTACAGCATCGACGCGACCGAACCGCTCGGCAAGAAGAAGTACCGCGAGGTCGGCTCGGCTGCCAAGAAGATCCAGTCCGCCCTGGGGGATTTCAACGACACCCGGATCAATCGGACGCGACTCGCGGAGATCGCGGCGGCCGGAAACCTCGGTGGCCCGGACATGTTCGTCCTCGGCCGGATCGACGCCCGGCTCGAGGCCGACGGACACCGTGCGATCGCCGCGTACCGTCGGGTCGCGAAGGAACTCTGACCCGCCGGCGCAGCCACGACAGGTCAGACCCGGCGGAACTCCACCGTCCGGCTGACCTCGTCGGCCGTGACGAGTTCCACGACGACGCGGTCGCCGGGCCGGAGATCACCCGCGCACCGCGCCACGACCGGTGGATCGGCCAGAAAGATCTGGGCCGGCCGTCGCTCGGTGGCACCGGACATCACCACCGCCTCGAAGCGCTCACCCACCCGTTCCCGGAGGATGACGGCCTCGGCGAGGTCGATGCTCGCCCGGTCCGCGGTGGCGCCGAGCGTGTCGGCGGACCGCAAGATCTTGGGAAGTGTCGGCAACGCACGCTGCACCCAGTCCGGTACCAGCGTACCAGCGGTGACCGCCAGGCACACCTCGGTGGCGAACCGGTCGCCCAGGCGACGCAGGGGCGCGGTGACATGTGCGTAGAGACCACCGATGGCCGAATGCCGCATGAGTGCGTCGTCGACGCGATCGGCTTCACCGGCCCCGGTGAGCGCGAGATAATTGGCGCCCCGCATCAGGCCCCCGGCGGCCGACTGCAGGGCCAGCGTGCTCGGCTCGTCACCCGGCAGACCCGCCAGGAACCGTCCCACCGACAGCCCGTCCGGCCAGTGCACGCCGAGCGCCCGGGTGGCGGCGCGCAGGTCCTCGACCGCGTTGTCCTCGGCCGGCGGCAGTGTGCGCAGCAGCCCCACACCGGCCTCGGCCATCAGCGTGCCCGCGCACATCCCGGCCAGCAGCGACACCTGCGCGTTCCACATGTCGGCGGGTGTGTGCGCCTCGAGATCGAGCCGCCACCCGTCGTCGGTGCGGGTGACCGTCTGATCGGGCAGGTCGAGTTCGACCGCGCCCCGCTCCAGCGCGACCTCGTGCCGGAGTTCGCCGAACGCGGGCAGAGCCGCGATCGACGGATGCAGCCGGCCTGCGGTCGCATCGGCCGAGACGCCGGCGTAGTCGAGGCGCGCGACGGACCGGATTCGGGATCGACGCACCCGCACATCGGTCACCGATCCGTCTCCGTCCACCCGGATCGTCCACAGCACACACAGCCTGACCTGTTCGGGCAGAAGAGAACCCGCGCCCTCGGACAGTTCGCGAGGATGCAGCGGGACCGAGCCGTCCGGAAAGTACACGGTGGTGCCGCGTCGTCGGCTCTCCTGGTCGAGGGCGCCCTCCGGAGTGATCAGGGCTGCGACGTCGGCGATCGCGTAGTCGACGACGAACCCGCCCCCGTCTGCGGTGATGTGCACCGCCTGGTCGAGGTCTCGCGAGGTCGGCGGGTCGATCGTGACGAACGGCAATTCGGTGTGGTCCTCGCGGACATCGGCGTACCGGTCGGCGCCCGCGGCGCCGGATTCGATCAGTTCCGCGGTGGCCCGTGCTTCGGCGAGGGCATCCTCGCCGTACTCCTCGTCGACGCCCAGTTCGGTGCGTATACCGGCGAAGTCGATGTCGGGGGCCGAGAGAATGCGCTTCACTCCCCCAACCCTAGAGAGCACGACGACCCGGGTGGGGCGCGACGCGCGCCGATGGGCACGGCATCGACCGGACGAGAGAGGCGAACGAGTCGGCACGTAAGCCGGATCCTGTACCCGCACGGTCGTGAGACCGATGCGGGTGGCGACCATCCATCTGGGCACACCGTCGCCGGGTACCTCGAGCGGCCCACCCGCGGGCTGGGGCGAGCAGCCCTCGTGACGCCCGCGCACACGCACCGCGAGGTGCGTGCTTCGGCCTTGCTCCGGGTGGGGTTTACCTAGCCGGCACGGTCACCCGTGCCGCTGGTGCGCTCTTACCGCACCGTTTCACCCTTACCTGCCTTGCGGCCGGCGGTCTGTTCTCTGTGGCACTGTCCCGCGGGTCACCCCGGGTTGCCGTTGACAACCACCCTGCTCTGCGGAGTCCGGACTTTCCTCGATGCGCGGCGTGGCGGGAAACCGCCCGTTCCGCGCACCGCGGCCGCCCGGCCGACTCGTTCGCGCACTCAGGATACGCCCGGGACTATGAGTCGACGGCACCGGTGTTCTGACACCGGACTGCGACGGTCAGACGCGCCAGTGTGCGGCGTCGTTGACGAGCCGGACCACGGACCCGCCGTCGTCGAAGTACTCGGCGATCGACACCGAAGCGAGGTCGAGGTGCAGCCGGAACAGCAGTTCGGGTCCGACGCCGAGCGCATCCTGCAACATCGTCTTGATGGGGGTGACGTGCGAGACCAGGACCACCGTCTGCCCCGGATACCAGTCCAGCAGTTCGGCTTTCGTCTGCGCGATGCGCTCGGCGACCTGGGCGAAGCTCTCCCCACCCGGTGCCGGCACGGTGACGTCGGACAGCCAGGAGCGGTGCAGCTCCGGGTCACGCGCGGACGCCTCCGTGAACGTCAGGCCTTCCCAGTCGCCGAAGTCGTTCTCGATCAGCCCGGCGTGTTCGACGACCTCGATCCCGGTCAGCGCGCCGACCTCCTCGGCGGTGGCGCGCGCACGACGCAACGGCGAGGTCACGATCGCGGCGATCCCGTCCTCACGCACGACGCGCTCCGCGGCCGCGCGGGCCTGGCGTCGGCCCTCGTCGGTGAGTTCGGGATTGCCGCGACCGGAGTAGCGTCGTCCGACCGACAGCGCGGTCTGTCCGTGCCGGAGCAGAATGAACCGCGTCGGCTCCCCGCGCCGTCCCTGCCACGACGGCGCCTTCGCCGCCGAATCGCCTTCGGGCACAGACTCTTCGGCCGTTGCCGTCATGGATCTAGATTCCGGACTCGACAGTGCGCACCAGGATCGCGCCGCACTCTTCGCATCGGACGACCTCGTCGGACTGCGCCGCACCGATGGCCGCGATGGTCCCGCGGTCGAGTTCCATCCGGCACGCCCCGCACCGGCGGGCCCGCAACAGGCCGGCACCGATGCGGCCTCCGGCACGCTGCTTCTCGTACACCGCGAGCAGCGGCGGATCGATCTCGGCCTCGAGGGACTCCCGGCGCTCCCGGGCACGCGACAGGTCCTCGTCGATGGACTCCAGCGACCGGTCTCGCCGGACCTGCGCCTCGGCGACCTTCTCCTCAAGGTGGCTGATGGTCGCCGCCGCGCGGGTGCGTTCGGACTCGACGGCCTCCTGCTGCTCCATCAGCGACAGCATCTCGTCCTCCAGCACGGCCCGCCGACGACCCAGCCCGGCGAGCTCGTGTTGCAACTCCGACAAGGCTTTCGGCGCCAGGCCACCGCCGGTCAACAGAGCCGAGTCCTTGGCTTCGCGGTTGGCCATGCCGGTCACCTCGGAGTCGATCCGACGGTACTCGCGGCCAAGGTCCTCCGCGGCGATCTCCGCGCGCACCAGGTCGTCGCGCGCGGCGTCGATCGCGGAATTGTGCTCGGCGATCTCGGCGTCCTCCGGCAGGGTCTTGCGGCGATGGACGAGACGGTTGATCTCGGCATCGGAGTCCGCGAGATCGAGCAGCAGTCGCTGCACGGCGGCGTCGACTTTCATTGCGGTCTCCTCTTCGGCGAAAGTCCCCCTACCGTACGCGGGAGGTGCGGGAGAGTCGGCGGCGGCTCGGTGTCGGTGACTCAGCCCGCACTGTGCAGCGCGAACGGATCGGTCGGGGCCTCGAACACACTCACCGGCGTGCCCAATTCGGCCTCCAGAAGCGCCCCGACCTGAGCGCACCACGGGAACTCGGTCGCCCAGTGCCCGGCGTCGACCACTGCCGGCCCGCCGTCGCGGAGGCTCTCGTCGACCGGATGATGACGCAGGTCGGCGGTCAGATAGACGTCGACGCCGAGACCGCGGACACGTCCGAGCAGGGAATCCCCGGCCCCGCCGCACACCGCAACGGTCCGCACCAGCGCATCCGGGTCACCCGCGGCGCGGACGCCGGTCGGAGTGCGCAGCACCCGGGCGGCCCGGTCGACGAAGTCGCGCAGGGTCATCGGTTCCTCGAGCGACCCGACCCGCCCCAGCCCGACGTCGCTGCTGAGGTCGGCCAGCTCGAACACGTCGAAGGCCGGTTCCTCGTAGGGGTGCGCGTTACGCAGGGCGCGCAGGACACCGGCGCGCAGCCCTCGTGCCGCGACCATCTCGACCCGCGCCTCGTCGACATGCGTGCGCATCCCGATCTCGCCGATGGTCGGCGACGCGTCCTCACCGGCCTCGAACTGTCCGGTACCGACGACCGTCCAGGAGCAGTCCCGGTAGTCGCCGATCGCCCCCGCGCCCGCGGCGAACATCGCCTCACTCACCTGCTCGACGTTTCCCTCCGGCACCATGACGACCCATTTGTCCATCGCCGCAACCGGTTTCGGCTCGATGGGGACGGTGCCGCGCAGTCCGAGACGGTCGGCGAGCGCGTCGGAGACGCCGGGCCGCGCACTGTCGGCGTTGGTGTGTGCGCACAGAAGCGCGATCCCGTTGCGGATCAGCCGATGAACGATCCGTCCCTTGGGGGTGTCGGCGGCCACCGAGGTGACGCCGCGCAGCAGCAGCGGGTGGTGGGCGACGACGATCCCGGCGCCGGTCTCGACCGCGGCGTCGACCACCGCATCGGTCACGTCCACGCACACCAGCACGCCGCGCGCGGAGTCGGCGGGGTCGCCGCACACCAGACCGACCGCGTCCCACGATTCGGCGAGGGCGGATGGATAGGCACGTTCGACCACGTCGACGACGTCGCCGACCGTCACGGACGCGTCAGCGCGGGGTTCCGACTTCACGGTCGATCTCCTCTCGTACCAGCTCGATCGCGCGCGTGAGCGCCCGAACCTGCGGAAGCCGACGGACGGCGAGACGAAGGTGCGAATCACCGAGACCGACGAAGTTGGCGCAGCTGCGGACCGCGAAACCGTGGCGGATCAGACGTTGTTTCCCCTCGGTGGCGTCGCGCATCTCGACCAGGACGAACGGCGCCGCGGGCTCGGCCGCCACGCGGAGCCCGACGCGCGTGAGTTCGTCCACCATGTCGGCGCGCTCCTCGGCGACCGTCCGCGCGGTCTCGGCGCAGTATCGCTGTCCCTGCTCCTCGACGCACGCGGTCAGCGCGGCGAGCGCCGGGGTCGACACCGCCCACGGTCGGCGCCCGGCGCGCAGCCGGTCGAGCAGGCCGACCGGTCCGAGCAGGTAGCCCGCACGCAAACCGGCCAGTCCGAATGTTTTTGTCACGCTTCGGATCACGAGCAGATCGGGCCAGTCCGCGGAGGCGAGGGACTGCGGTTCGGGCGTTGCGTCGGCGCTCAGCGTGAGGTCGGCGAAGGCCTCGTCGACGACGATGATCCGGCCCGGGCGGCGCAACGCGGCAACGGCCTCGACCGGATGCAGCACCGAGGTCGGATTCGTGGGGTTGCCCAGGATCACCAGGTCGGCATCGTCCGGCACGGTCGCGGCGGTCCCGATCCCGTCCGGTGCGGGCAGGTGCCAGGGTTCGGTCAGCACCACCTGCGAGATCGGGATGCCGGCGGCTCGCAGCACGATCTCCGGTTCGGTGAACGACGGCTGGATCAGCGCCGCATGCCGAGACCCCAGCCGCGGCAGCATCTCGAATCCGTCGGCGGCTCCGGAGAGCAGCAGCACCTCCTCGGGGCGGCGGTCGTGTGCCGCGGCGATCGCGTCGACGGCACGTCGCTCCTGCGCTCCGGTCGGATACCGCGCGAGGTCGTCGAGTCCCGACCGGATGGCGTCGAGCACGAATGCGGGCGGCGTACCACGGACATTCACCGCGAAGTCGACGAGTCCCGGGGCGGCGTCCTGGTCACCGTGGCGTTCCGGGTCAGTGAGATCGGCGCGCGGAGGGTGCGTCTGGGCGGGCCCCGCACCGGCGTGACCGGCGCGTGTCCGTCCGTCGGACGCGGACGGACGCGAGGGCCCGGTCTCGACATCGAGCGCGTCGTACCCAGCTGTCATGTGTTCAGACCTTACGTGCACGATGGAGACGTGACGACGACGCCGGATCCACGCCACCCCGAGACCGTCCTACTCGTCGACCTCGACGGCACGGTGACCGACAGTTTCGCAGGAATCGAGAACAGCTTTCGGCACGCGCTCGCCACGGTCGGAGCACCCGAGCCCGACCCGCGCCTCGTGGCCGGGATCGCCGGCCCGCCGATGATCGACACGCTCAATGCGCTGGGGCTCTCGTCCGAGGTGGCCGACAAGGCGATGCGCGCGTACCGGGAGAGATACACCGAGGTCGGCTGGCTGGAGAACTCGGTGTTCGACGGGATGGGCGACCTGCTCGCCGATCTGGCCGCCGGGGGCCGCACGCTGGCGATCGCCACGTCGAAGAACCAGACCACCGCGCGTCGGATCCTCGAGCACTTCGGTCTCGCCGACCACTTCCGCTACATCGCCGGTGCCAGCGACGACGGCACCCGCCGCGAGAAATCGGACGTGATCGCCTCTGCGCTGGAAGAACTCCGGATACCCACCGACCCACAGTCCGGGCACGTCACCGGTCCGGTCGTGATGATCGGCGATCGCAGCCATGATGTGCTGGGCGCAGCGGCATTCGGCATCCCAGCGATTCTCGTGCGTTGGGGTTACGCTCTGGGCGGGGAGGAACAGGGCGCGACCTGGGCAGTCGGGTCCGTGGCCGAACTGCGCGACGTCCTGGGTGCGTGATCCGCACCCCGAATCCCGGCTGACGGCGAATCGACTTGTGAGGTAGCAGTGGCTGACGAACTTCACATCTGCTTCGTGTGCACGGGCAACATCTGCCGGTCACCGATGGCGCAGAACATCTTCCGGACCGCACTCGACGACGCTGGGCTCGGCGGCAAGGTGCGTGTGTCCAGCGGCGGGACGAGCAGCTATCACGTCGGCGAACCGGCCGACAACCGTGCGCGGACCGAGCTGGTCGCGCACGGCTACTCCGACGCCCATGTCGCCGCCCTGCTCGGACCCGAGCATTTCGACGCCGACCTCCTGCTCGCCATGGACGAGGGCCACGTGCGCGAACTCGAACGCAAGCGGCTCGGCGACCGCACACGGCTGCTGCGCTCGTTCGACCCCTCCGCCCCCGTCGACGACCTCGATCTCGCCGACCCGTACTACGGCACCACCGAGGACTTCGTGGTGACGCGCGAACAGATCGAGAGTTCGATGCCGGGTCTCATCGACTGGGTACGCGGCGAACTCGGGGTGTCCTGAGCTCGATCCGCAAGTCACGCGCTGGGCCTGACGGGCGAACGGTGAGCCGCCCTGCTCCCTGAGCTGAGGTGCGAGGAGCAGGGCGTTGTGGTGTTTGGACCGAGATGACAGCCTCAGGGCGCCGGGGCCACCAGGTTGTGCACGAAGCGGATCTTCGTCAGCACCTTCTCGGGCAACACGAACGGATAGAGGTCCGGGTGACCCATCGACCGGTTGATCTGGTTGAGCGCCCACGTCAGCGGTAGCCACTCGTCGAGGAGGCGATCGAAGCCGACGTCGCCCGGCGGCACCCCCTCGAAAGTCGCTCCGGCGGGCGCCATCGCGAACGCCGCCGCGGTGTCGAGGGTGTCGCGGATGTGCAGGTAGTGCGCGAACGTCTCGGCGAAGTCCTCGGCTGGGTGCATCGTCGCGTAGGACGACACGTAGTCCTGTTGCCAGCCCTCGGGGGCGCCCTCGCTGTAGTGGCGGTCGAGAGCCGCCTGGTAGTCGTCGTCGGGGTTGCCGAACAGCTCCTCGAAGCCCGGACGACGGTCGTCGGTGATGAGGACCAACTGGTAATAGTGACCGATCTCATGCCGGAAGTGCCCGAGGACGGTGCGATACGGCTCGGCGAGTTCGACGCGCATCTGTTCCCGGTGCACGTCGTCGCCCTCGGCGAGGTCGAGCGTGATGACCCCGTTCGCGTGGCCGGTGATCACCGACTGCTGCGCGCTGGAGAGGAGGTCGAAAGCCAGTCCGGACTGCGGGTTCTCATCCCGCGTCTCGATGGGCAGCCCCAACTCGTCGAGCTCCAGGATGAGACGACGCTTGGCGGTCTCGGTCTGGCCGAAGATGGGCAGCGCCTCGGTGTCGTCGTCACCGGGCCGGGTGCGGGTGAGTCGGCACGACTCGCACATGGTCGGCTTGCCGGTCCACTTCACCATCCAGTTACATTGCGCGACTTTGGTGTTGGCGCAGCGCTCGAGCAGCACGCCGTCCACCTCCGCGCGCGCCTTGTCGTCGAGGACGTGGATCGACCTGGTCTTCAGCCAGAAGCCGAGAGGGCTCCGGCAATTCAGGCACAGGCTGTTCTCGAAGGAGAGACGTTGACCGCAGTTCAAGCAGAGGAAGTCTCGCATTTCGACCAGGCTACCCCGCTCGGTAGCCTGGCGGTGTGCACGTACTGCGAACGATCCTTCGGCCCGGGTGGATTGCCCTCGGTGTCGTGGTCGCTGCGTTCGCGGTGGCCTGCTTCACCCTCCTCGCGCCCTGGCAGCTCGGCAAGAACTCCGACACCGAGCGCCGCAACGACCTGATCCGCACCGCCACGTCGATCGAGACGGCCCCACTGGCCGAGGTGGCGCCGTCGTCGGCCTTCGTGCCGTCCTCCGAGTGGCGGTCGGTCGCGGTGACCGGTCGTTATCTGACCGACCGGCAGGCCCTCGTGCGGCTCCGCAACATCGACCAGCGTCCCGCGGTGGAAGTACTCACCCCGTTCGCGGTCAGCGGGTCCGATCGGGTGATCCTCGTCAACCGGGGGTACGTCCGACCCGTCGAGGGTGCGGTCCCCGACATCCCCGCGCCGCCGGCCGGCGAGCAGACCGTCGACGGCCGGATCCGCGCAGCCGAGAGTGTGAGCACGGATCGCGGCGCCCGCGTCGAGAACGGCGCACTGACCGTCGCGACCATCAACCCGGGCCTGGTCGCCGACGCGACCTCGACGCCGATGGACGACTTCTACCTCCAGCTCTCCCCCGACCAGCCGGGGTCACTCGGTGAGATCTCGCTCCCGCAGCTCGACACCGGCCCGTACCTGTCCTACGGCCTGCAGTGGCTCGCCTTCGGCGTGATGGCGCCCCTCGGCGTCGGATACTTCCTGTTCTCCGAGATCCGCGCCCGACGCCGTGCTGCCGCCGAGGCCTCGGCGTCCGCCACCACGGCCGACGCCACCGCGCCCGGTACCGACTCCGACCCCTCGTCCGCCCCGGCGGCACCTCCCGGTCCGGCCGCCGAATCGCGCGCTCAGCGCCGCCAGCACCGTCGCGACGAGCTCCGGGCAGCCGCCGGAACCACGATGACCCAGCAGGTCGGCGAGATCGGCCACGGGCCGCGGACCGCCGACGAGTCCCGCGACGTTCGCGACAAACTCACCCGGCGGTACGGCGGCTGAGCCGGCGCAACGCGGCCGTCACCCCCGGTCGCGCCAGGGCGACGGCCGCACAGGTCAGCACGGTGGCCCGCTGCACCCGTCGCGACAGGGCGACCGCGGCGCGGAGATCCGCCGGCCCCGGCGCCGGTCCGGAACCCAGGGTCGGACGCACCTCGACGCCGTGCGGGTACACCGTCAGTCCGCCGAGCTGCACCCCGAGCGCACCCGCGAACCCGGCTTCGACGACGCCGGCATTCGGACTCGGGTGGGCACCGCTGTCGCGACGCCAGGCCGCGATCGTCCGGCGCGGAGCACCGCCGAGAATCACCAGCAACGAACCCGCCAATCGCGCCGGCAGCAGGTTAGCGAGGTCGTCCAGGCGCGCGGCCGCCCAACCGAAGTTCCGATAACGCCGGTTCCGGTAGCCGACCATCGCATCGAGCGTGTTCACCGCCCGGTACCCGAGCACGCCGGGGACACCGGCAAGCGCCCCCCACACCAGCGGCCCGACCGTCGCGTCCGAGGTGTTCTCCGCGATCGACTCCAGAGCCGCACGGCACAGACCCGCCTCGTCGAGCGACTCCGGGTCCCGGCCGCACAGGCTCGGGATGAGCGCACGCGCGGCGTCGATGTCACCGGCCTCCAACGCCTCCGCGACCGCGTCGCCCACCCGGCACAGCGAGGTGCCACCCAGGGCAACCCACGTCGCCGCGGCGGTCACCGCGACACCGGCGACGCCCGTCGCGCGTCGATCCGGCACCGCCGCCAGGACCACCGTCGACCCCACCATCACCCCGACCAGACCCGCACCCGCTCTCCGCGAATCCCGGTAGAGGCGACGCTCGACCGCGCTGGTCAGCCGACCGAAGCCGGCCACCGGATGTCCACGGGACGGATCCCCGAACAGACCGTCGAGCACGAAACCGACCAGCATCCCCGCCGCGGTCACCGCACCGCGCCGGCGATCTGGACGCGGGCGATGAACACGCGGTGGTCTGGGCACCGCGCGATGGTATCGACCCGGGCCGGTGCACATTCAGCCCGCTCGCTCCGCTCCCGGCGCCGGCATCATTCGGCCCGCTCGCTCCGCTCCCGGCGCCGGCATCATTCGGCCCGCTCGCTCCGCTCCCGGCGCCGGCTGGGACACTTGGCCCCCGTGGCCCGGACACACGCACAGCCAACACCCGGTCGGTACGACATCGACACGGGCGTCGCCGAGCTGAGCCCCGACACCATCGCGGGCGGCTGGCTGCTGACGATCAACGGAGCCCACAGCTCACACATCCACCCCGACGACCCCACCGCGCTCGACTTCGAGTATCTGCGACAGATGGCCGCCGTCATCGAGGAACGCCACCCCGCCACCGAACGCCTCCGGGTCCTGCACCTCGGCGGTGCGGCGTGCGCACTGGCACGCCACCTCGACAATCGCTATCCCGACGCCCGCCAGGTGGCCGTCGAGATCGACGCCGAACTCGCACGCCTCGTACGCGAATGGTTCGACCTACCCCGGGCGCCGAAGCTGCGTATCCGCGTCGGCGACGCGCGCGAGGTCGTCGAGGCACTCCAACCCGGCACGCGCGACGTCGTGGTGCGGGACGCCTTCGCCGGCGATCGCACCCCGCGACATCTGACGACCACCGAGTTCACCGAACACGTCCGCGACGTCCTCACCCCCAGTGGCCTGTACCTCGCCAACTGCGGCGACAGCCGGGACCTCGCCGGTGCCCGCGCCGAGGCCGCGACCGTCGGAGCGGTGTTCGATCATCTCGCGCTCATCGCCGACGCCGCGATGTTCAAGGGTCGACGCACGGGCAACATCGTGATCGCGGGCAGCGATGCCCCGCTCGACCCGTCGGCAACGCTGATCCGCACCCTGCTCAGCGATCCGCTGCCGGCCCAGATCCTCTCCGGAGGTCGAGCGCGGGAGTTCGCCCGCGGCGAGGCGCTCGTCGACGAGGCGTGACGCTCGGCGGCCGTGAGGTACCGCCGGAGCGGGCCGTCCCTCGGAGATCCCGAGCGCCGAGGCGCGCTGCACGTCGACCTCGGTGAATGGATAGGGTTTACTCGATCCCGACGCCGAGGAACCGAGGATGACGTGAGCGATCCATCGTCGCGGGCGGGGACGACGCTGGGCCCGTACCGCATCGACAGACTCCTGGGTCGCGGCGGCATGGGCGAGGTGTACGAGGCCTTCGACACCGTCCGCGAACGCCGGGTCGCATTGAAACTCCTTCCCCCACATCTGGTGCACGACAAGGATTTCCGCGAGCGGTTCGAGCGCGAATCGAAGACCGCGGCAAAACTCTCCGACCCGCACGTCATCCCGATCCACGACTGGGGCGAGAAGGACGGCGTCCTGTTCATCGACATGCGACTCGTCGACGGACAAGACCTGCGCGCACTGCTCGCCTCCGGTCCACTGCCCGCGACCCGCGCGATCTCGATCCTCGGTCAGGTCGCGTCCGCGCTGGACGCCGCACACCGCGGCGGCCTCGTCCATCGAGACATCAAGCCCGACAACATCCTCGTCGACTCCGACGACTTTGCCTACCTCGTCGACTTCGGGATCGCGCAGGGAACCACCGACAGCCGGCTCACACAGATCGGGACGGCGCTCGGGACACTCGCGTACATGGCGCCGGAGCGTTTCGGTGACGATCCCGCCGGGCCGAGCTCGGACAACTACGCACTCGCCTGCGTGCTCTACGAGTGTGTGACAGGTCAGCCGCCGTACCCGGCGAAGACCGACCAGGGTCTGATGGCCGCGCACATCACCAAGGAACCGCCGACGATGGGTGGTCCGCTCGACCCGGTGATCGCACGCGGACTCGCCAAGGACCCCGCCCAGCGCTACCCCACGGCGCGCGAACTGATCCGGGCCGCGTCGACCGCGCTCACCGAGCCGCCCGCCCCGTCAGCGCCGCCGACGGTGACACCCCGCATCGTGACACCCCCGCCGATGGCCCCACCAACGATGTCACCGCCGACGTACGCACCGGGTGGGTCCGGCTCGGGCACGCCCGCGACGCCCGGCGGTCCGGTCCCCTCGGATCGGACGATCATCTCGCCCGGCACGCCCCCACCGGGCCCGGCCGGCGCCGCGCGCGGCTTCCTCTCGCCGCACGGGGGTCCCGGCCCGCAGAGACCTTCCGACCCACCGCGACCATCTGCACAACGACACTCGGGCCCCGAGCCGTTCCCTGGCCCCCAGCAGTTCTCCGGTCCCCAACAGTTCTCCGGTCCCCAACAGTTCTCCGGTCCCCAGCGATCCCCTGCCGGCCCGTACTTCTCGGGCCCGAATCCCTATGGCGGTGCGCCGACACCCACGCCGCACAAGTCGAACACCGGACGGAATGTCGCCATGGCGGTGGGAGTCGGGCTGGTGGTGATCGTGCTGGCGGTCACCGGGATCGTGGTCGTCCTGGCCGGTTCCGGCGGCGACGACGACACGGCCACCCCGGACACGTCGACCAGCGCGATGCCGGCGGGCACCGTGACGTGCGACTACCCCGAGCGCACGGCCGTGGGCGGAATCACCGAGCCCGCACCGGCCGCGACCCAGCCGAACACCGGAACGGTCGAGGCGCAGATCCCCATCGCGGGCCAGGGCACGATCGATCTGACGCTCGACCGCGCGGAGGCGCCCTGCAACGTCGGGGCGGTGGTCTCGTTGATCAAGTCCGGCTTCTACGACAACAGCAAATGTCACCGCGCTTCGCGGCAGTACCTCATCTGCGGTTCCTCCGGCGGCCGGGAGGGAACCAATCCGGGTTGGACCAGCCCGGACGAGCTGCCCGAGAATTTGCCGTCGGCCGGCACCGACGACGACGGGGTACCGCAGGTCACCTATCCGCGCGGCTCCGTCGGCATCCTCGACCTACCCGACGACGAGGGCGCAACCGGATCGACCACGTTCTTCCTGCTGGCCGACGACACCCGACTCCCCCTGACCTACTCGATCGCCGGCAGCATCGACCCGTCCGGGCTGGCCGTCCTCGACAAGGTCCTGGCGGGCGGCTTCACCCCGACCCGCCCCGGTGCCGCATCAGGCCCGCCGAACCAGAACCTGCTGATCCAGAAGGCCACCGTCAGCGAATAACGCGCGAGCACACCGTGTTCCGGTTGCGGTTTGTCCCGGATACCGGGACAAAGCGCAACCGGAACTTCGAGACCAGCCGGCTGTTACCGCGGCGTGACGATCTCGACGGACCGCCGATCAGATCACGTAGTTCATCCGACTCAGGATCGCTTGCCCCAGAGCCTGATCGCCGTGCAGTTCCACCGCGGACGGGTCCGCGTCGCGTCGACCACCGGCGAACCGCGCCAGGTTGGTCGCGTCCAGCCGGATACGCACATCGGCCGCGTCGTCGCCACCGTCGAACTCGTCGACGATGCCCGCCCGGTCCCCGACGGCGATCCGTACCGTTCGCGGGGACAGCCCGGTGATGTCGAAGAGCACGGTGCTGCCCTTCGGCGCATCGGCCCGCTTGCCGACGACGAACGGGAGCGACGCGGCGAGCTCGTCCAGTGCGAACGACGCCGGCACCGGATCGACGACCGCGGAACGGTCGGTGCCGTCACGCAGGTCGATCTCGTGCACCCAGCAGTCGAAGATGCGGATCCGCATGAAGCGAGCGTAGGTCTCGGGTCCCGCGGGCGTCATCGCCTCGGCGTCGAAGTCCGCCTGCGACATCGATTTCAGCGCCGCGGTGCGCACGCCGACGATCTCGTCGAGGGCGGCGACCACCTCGGCACGCGGCTTCGGACGGTAGTGGTCGACCCACTTCTCGTTGAATTCGCCGATCGGATTGCGGACGTGATCGAGGGCGCTGACCGTGCGGGTGGCCTCGACGTCACGATCCTCGAGCATGCTCTCGGTGCCGACGATGTGGGCGACGATGTCGGCGTTGGTCCAACCGGGCAGGACCGACGGCGCCGACCACGCGTCGTCATCGAGCGCGCGGGCGAGCTCACCGAGCGCACCCCACTGGGCGATCAGCGCCCCGGTCACCTCGCCGATCGGAAGGATCGTCGTCCCCATCGTCACTCCTCGGGTCCGTGCCGGCGAAAACGTCGCCGACGGCTCACTCGGGACAACCGTATCGGGGACCGCTCCGCGGATCCCGGAACCCGCCGAACGGGCGACATCGCGCGGTGTCGGCGTCGGTGAACGACCACGGCCCCCTACGCTTGTCCGCGTGTCAGCATCCCTACGCGCCGGCGACCGGCTCGGTCCCTACCTCATCGAGGGCTTGATCGGCCGGGGCGGAATGGGTGAGGTGTACCGCGCCACCGACACCCGCAAGGATCGGGTCGTCGCCCTGAAGCTGCTCGGCCCCCAGGTCGCCGACGATCCCGCCTTCCGCGACCGGTTCCATCGCGAATCACGCGTCGCAGCCCGCCTCAACGATCCACACGTCATCCCGATCCACGACTGGGGCGAGATCGACGGGCGGTTGTTCATCGACATGCGCCTGGTCGACGGTCGCGACCTGCGCACGCTGCTTCTCCAAGACGGTCCCCTCCCGGCCAAACGCGCGCTTCGGATCGTCGGCCAGATCGGTGACGCCCTCGACGCGGCACATCGTTCCGGGCTGGTCCACCGCGACGTCAAACCCGACAACATCCTCGTCGACGATCGCGACTTCGCGTACCTCGTGGATTTCGGCCTCGCGCAGGCGGACACGGATACCCGGTTCACGAGCACCGGCACCGCAGTCGGTTCGTTCGGGTACATGGCGCCGGAACGCTTCGGCGACGGCGTCGTGGGAGCGCCCGCGGACATCTACGCGCTGACGTGCGTGCTCTTCGAATGCCTCTCCGGCACACACCCGTTCGCCTCGGCGACCACCATCGAGCGGCTCATCGCCGCTCATCTCACCGCCCCGCCGCCGCGGCTCGGCGCGGCCGTCGACGAGGTCATCGCCCGCGGAATGGCGAAAGATCCCGCGCAACGGCAGCATTCGTCTGCCGAATTGGTCGCCGACGCAGGCGCGGCCCTGCGCTCGGAGCCTCTCGGCGGTGCGCCGACGATCATTCCGGGCGGACCCCGGCCCGCCGTGCCCGTCGCTCCGACCGTGTCCACACCCGGTGAACCGCCCGGCCCGGGGACGCCATGGGATGCCACCAGAGCCGCGGCATGGACCGGCCGGCGGACCGCCCGGTCCGGGCACGCCGTGGGAAGCCACCAGAGCCGCGGCATGGACCGCACCGCCCCGACGGCGATCACCTCTGATCCCGATCATCGTGGCCACGGTCGTCGTACTGCTGATCTGCGCCGGGATCGTCGCGTGGGCAATCGCCACGACCCGACAGGACCAGCCGGCCGGCACCGCCGGTGATGCCGCGCCGTTGTCGACCACCGCCGACGCCACGCTCCCGTCGACGTCGGCCTCGACTGCAACCGGCCCGAGCCCCGGACCGGCATCGGAACCGGGTCCGTCGTCGCAACCCGGCCCCGGGCCATCGGCGGGCGTCCCGCGCACGATCGCCCCGGCGATCTCGGTCTCACCGTGCCGATGACCCGGCCGGCGTGCGACGGAACGGGAATCGTCGTGGTCGCCAACGCGATCGCACCCGGGAACTACCCCGGCGAGGTGCAGTCCTACCTGAACCGATACCCGGGAGCGAGTTACCTCCGCACCGACCAGTCGTGTCCGTCGCTGAAGCAGGTGAGCGACGTGGGCACCCCGATCTACGCGGTCTACTACGTCGCCGGCCCGACGCTCGGCGACATCTGCACGCTGCGCAACCGGATCGGCGGCGCCGCGTATGGCAAATGGCTCGACTACACCACCGACCCGGCATCGCCGATCACCTGCTGACCTTCGGCCGGCCCGGTGTGACGCCGCGCCGAACAAGGACCGAAACTGTCCGCATCATCGGGCACGATGTGATGCATGTTGGAAACCTCCGCGCGGTTGCTGGCGTTGCTGTCACTGCTGCAGACACGACGGGAGTGGTCGGGCCGAGAACTCGCCGAGCGGCTCGACATCACCACCCGCACCGTGCGCCGCGACGTCGACAAGCTACGCGAACTGGGTTATCCGGTGGACGCCAACGTCGGCTCGCGCGGCGGTTACCGACTGGGCGCCGGCGCGGAGATGCCCCCACTGCTGCTCGACGACCAGGAGGTCCTCGCGGTCGCCCTGGGGCTCGACGCGGTGACAACCGGCGCGGTGGCCGACATGGCCGAGGCGTCGGCGGGGGCGCTCGCGAAGCTCCGGCAGGTCATGCCGTCGCGGCTGCGCCACCGGCTCGACGCCCTGCGGATCGAGGCCGTGCCCCGCACCGCACCGGCGAGCGCGGTGTCCGCCGACCGCCTCACCGAGATCGCGACCGCGTGCCACCGCAACGAGCGCCTGCGGTTCGACTATCGGCGCAACGACGGCGAGGAGAGTCGGCGCGAGATCGAACCCTATCGGCTCGTCCGCAACGGAAATCGTTGGTATCTGGTCGGTTTCGACGTCCAGCGCGCGGCGTGGCGATCGTTCCGCGTCGACCGGATGGAACCTAAGGTCCCGACCGGACCGCGTTTCACCCCGCGCGAACCACCGGAAGGCGGCGCCGCGGCGTTCGTGCTCCGCGGTCTCGGTTCGGTGTACCGGCGGGCCACCGCGCGGGTGCGCATCCACGCCCCGCTCGACGAGGTCTCGGCGATGGTCCACGAGTCGTGGGGGGCTCTCGAGTCCGGCGACGAACACAGCTGCGAGGTCACCCTCTACAGCACGTCGCTGACATCGATCGCGCGCTGGATGTACGCCTTCGGGGCGGACTTCACCGTCATCGAGCCGGTCGAGCTCCGTGCCGAGTTGGTGGCGGCTGCGGAGTACCACGACCAGGTCGCCGAGCGGTATCGTCGGGCGGTCGACGCGCAGCCGTGACCACGGTCACACCTCGTGATCTCGCCGTGACACCGGCACCGTGTCTGTCACATGCGAGTCCGTAGGCCGACCCATTCCGTCGAATGTCTCTACCGTCGGTGTCATGCGACTTCTCATCACTGGCGCCACGGGGTACGTCGGTTCCCGCTTGGTGTGCGCACTGCTCAAACAGGGACACGACGTGGTCGTCACCTCGCGGGACACCCGCAAGCTCGCCACGTTCGGCTGGTCGTCCCAGGTCAGCATGGTGACCATGGACGCCGACGACCCGGCTTCGGTCAGAGAGGCGATGTCGGACGCGGGGCAGATCGACGCGGTCTACTACCTCGTCCACGCCATCGGCCAGGGCGATTTCGCCAACGGCGACCGTGACGCGGCGCGCAACGTGGCCGAGGCGGCCCGCGACTCCGGAGTCGGCCGCATCATCTACCTCGGTGGTTTCGTGCCGTCGGACGACAAGCTGTCGACCCATCTGCAGAGCCGGGCCGACGTCGCCGAGGGGCTCGTCGTCGACGGCGGGCCCGAACTCGTGTGGTTGCGTGCCGCCGTGATCATCGGCGCCGGCTCGACGTCGTTCGAGATCATCCGGTACATGGCCGACCGGCTGCCGGTGATTCCCGAGCCCGGCTGGATCACCAACGAGATGGACCCCATCTCCATCCGCGATGCCGTCCATTACCTGACCGCGGCGTGCGACTCGTCCGTTCTGCCCGCCGGGGACTACGACATCTCGGGCCCCGACAGCGCGCGCTACATCTCGATCCTGCACGAGTACGTGTCGGCGATCCGGATGCCGAGGCTGCGGCTGCCGGTCTTCGGGATCTCGACCCGCCTTGCCGGACGGGTGGGTGGCATGCTCGTGCCGGTCCCCACGTCGCTCACCGAAGAGCTCGTCACCTCGCTCGACCACCCGATGACGGCGTCCGAGCACCGTATCCGCGATCTCGTCCCGCCACCGGCGGGCGGTCTGACGCCGATGCGCGAAGCCATTCACGCCTCGGTACGGTCGCCGTATCCGCGATCGGTGTGCGACCTCGACGACCTGCATCACCTCGCGGACACGGACCCGGCCTGGGCCGGCGGCGACTGGCTGCGGGTCAAGCGCAGCGTCGTCGAGACGATCGGCACGTCCCTCGGAGTGGCGGCCAAGGTCGTCGGGGTCCTCCGCCCGCCGCGCCCCGATGTAGCGTCGTGACCGGTAACCGTTGATCGACCGATTCCCTGACCGATCGAACTAGGTGGTGATGTGCTGGTGACCTCACTGGCGCGCGACCTGTACGAGTCCGTCGCCGCGGACCGAGACCCCGATCCCGGCGCCCACTACGTCCGACGACGCTGGCTGGTCGGCGTCTTCCTCGTCATCGGCGCCGTCGTGCTGGGCGTGTCGCTGCGTGTCGAACCGGGCGACGCGGCGTTCTACCCCTTGACGCTCGCGCTCGCGGCGGTCTGGATCGTCGGCGCGTTCCTGTCCGGTCCGCTGCGGCTCGGCGCCTTCAGCCCCACGCCCTCACGCCCGCCCGGACGCATCGGCGCGATCGGGCTGGGTGTCGTCGTGGGCGTGGCGGTGGGCGGGGCGTTCCTGGTCGGCGGTCTCGTGGCCAGGATGATCCCCGGCGTCAGCGACCTGGCCAATCAGGTACTCGCCTTCGCCGACTACGGCAGCCTCGCGGTGGTCACCGCGATCACGATGATCAATGGCCTGGCCGAGGAACTGTTCTTCCGCGGCTCGGTCTATTCGGCGGCACGCCCGCACAACCCGATCCTCGTGTCGACGGTGATCTACGTGCTGGTCACCATGGCCAGCGGCAATGTGATGCTCGGCTTCGCCGGCGCGGTGCTCGGCACCGTGTGCGCGATCCTCCGACGCAGTACCGCAGGCATCCTCGCACCCGCGATCACTCACGTCATCTGGGGCGCCGTCATGGTCCTGGCCCTCCCGCCCGTCTTCGCCTGACTGCCAGACCTCGACTCGACTCCCAGACTTCGATCGAAGTCTGGGAGTCGAGTTGGAGTCTGCCGGTCGCCGCTCCCTGACGTGCGCGCGCATCGACCCCCTGCTCCCTGAGGTGCGAGGAGCGCAAGCATCGACCCCCTGCTCCCTGAGGTGCGAGGAGCGCAAGCGACGACCCCCTGCTCCCTGAGGTGCGAGGAGCGCAAGCGACGAGCCTCGAAGGGTCGGCGACCCGAGCCTCCGCCCCTGGGACACAGCCCGGTTTGGGCGATCGGCGCCGAACCGACTAAATTCGTGTGCGCAGCGCCACGAATGTCGGCGCGGCACGCGCGTATAGCTCAGCGGTAGAGCTCTGGTCTTACACACCAGCGGTCGTAGGTTCAAATCCTACTGCGCGCACCAGTAAATCACAGGTAAACGCAGGTTTTGTACTCTCCGCCACTGTTGCACACGCTCTGATTGCAACAATCCGTGCAACAGTTCGGTGTCCACTGGTGTCCCGTCCAGGTACCTCACACCTCGGAAGGCAACACGTGCACACCAAAACAGACTGCTCACCCGCAGAGACCCTGATCCGCAACGCATGGGACTTGTGGGAGCAGGAACCCAACGACCCCAACGCTGACATGCTCCGTGACGCTGTCTGGCGATTAGAAGAGGCCACCGACCTCGGACGCACTGCTCAACTCCCCCAGCTTGGCCGTGAGGTCGTTCAGACACTCGCCATCGCGTCGGGCGATGAGGTTGGCGAACTTCTTGCGCCGACGCCCTCGGTGGCCGCGTGGCTGGGCCTGTGATGCAGGTCGCCGCCAAGTGGACCAGAATCAACGTCCAGAAGGTGAAGGACAAGCACGGCATCCGTTCCGACCGCCAGCTCGCCCTCAAGGCCGGCATCAGCCCACAAACCCTCACCCACCAGTTCACCCACGACCGGCCCGCCATCGACGTACTCGCGGCCTTGTCCACGACCCACAGGATCGCGGTCGACGCTTTGATTTTGGTGGTGCCGAAACAATGACCGCCGCTACCAATCCGTGGATCAGCGGCTACAACACAGCCAGCGAGATTCTAAACGAATTGCCTGGCCCTTTGGTTGGATTTTTTGCGCGAAAGTTGTTGGCCGTCAACGACGATCCAGCAGACGACCCGCGTTACTGTGCCGGTTTCCGTAAGGCAATGACTGACGCCACTAATCCGAAACCGACTGTGCCGTAACACGTGTTACACACATTGCCGCGATCGAAGACAAACAATCCGAGTGTCACAGGTGTTACACACTGTGCCGCAACCTATTTCAAAACTTGCCTGTTGACACCGCCACTCGCATCGGCGCACACTCGTCCACACCTCAACCCCGAGAGGATCGGCAATGCCCGCCCAAGAGACCACCCTCAGCAGCCTGACCCACGTCGCCCAACGGAACGAACGCAACGCAACACTCCTCGCCCGAGCCGCCGAAGCACTCGGCTACCCACCCCTCGTAACCACCGATGAAGAGAGCGTGAACGCCACCTGGTCATCCGAAGCGGTCAGCGACGATCTCGAAATTGAAGTCGAGTCGTTCTACCCGTTGACGGGCGGCAGGATCGAGTCCGTCGTACGGATGAGCGGACGCGTGGACGGCGAAATCCTCAACCTGCGGCAGGCACACGACCACGCCGAAGCGTTCACCCGCGCCCACACACGGTTGCTCCAGGTCACCGACGCCATTAAAGCCGCCGCCAAGTAGGCCGTCCGTCCCCCAACCTCAGGAGAACAAATTATGATCAGCACCATCCCCACACGCGAATACCGTCATGCAGTCACGGACGCTCCTGTCCATATGGGACGGCTCAGTCTCATCGAACTAAAGGCCCCCAGCGGCGACACCACTCACACCCTGGCAGCCTCAAGAATCCAGTGGGACAACACCGAATCCCGCCAACTGGTTCTACAAACTGAAGGAGCAGACTGCAGCCGACCCCTCAACGCCCACAACGCGCGCCTGCTTGCAGCTGAACTCCTCAGGGGCGCTGATTGGCTCGACCAACGTCGCTAGCCCACTGAATGAAGCACAAAGAGAGCCCGCCCCAAACAGCCATTCAGGCGTTTGGGGCGGGCTTCGTCTATGTACGTGATGCGTGGGACCGAGCAGTCAGTGCGCGCGTGCACCGTACGACCCTGACCGCCTCTGGTGCCGTACCGCGCTCACCCACGCAGGACCATGTCACTTCATTGGGTTAGGCAGGTAGTCACGAATCCCAGCGGCTTCGGCTGTGGCTCTTGTTGTGATGCCCGTGGCCAGGCGACCGTCGCTAAGCCGACGCCATTGATCGTCAGTTCGCCCGGTCCGGTATGCCTCTATGAGGTCGTTCGAGTCGGAGACTAAGTGGCCAAGCGAACAGTGCGCGCGAGGATCGACGTACAGACTTGCGCCCGCCTCTGAGCACGCTACAACGCCGCAGAATATTTCTCCGCCAGCAAACTCGGGTGGCACATCGCTCCAGGAGTGCGCGACTCCATCTAGGCCGGGAAGGTGAGGAACAAGTGGCGGCGGGTCATGCTTGTGCGTCGAGTACTCAGCAAATCGGGGCAAGTCCGCGATGGCGTAGACAAATCCGAAGGGTTCATTGGAGTCCTTCGTCGCGGGCGGTTGCCAACCGAAGCCGTTACGGTCTGTGTCCACGGCTGCGACGACCGTAGGGTCGTGCGGCACCACGGTCGCGACGACTACAACGGCACCGCCGTCTGGACGCGGAAACTCCTCGATGATCGTCAGCCCGTCGAGATTCTCCGCGCGGGTACGATCATCAGTTTCGAGAACTAAAACGTAAGCGTCCAGGTCTTCGCTAGGGGCGTTTATTAGGCAGGTCGGCTTACCATCATCTTCAAACGGCACCGACTCGAACTCTCGCGAGTTGAACACCAGGGCGCACAACGCAAGCCAACCGTCACGTAAGAACGGCACCGCCTTTCGGGGACGGCGATCTAAGTAATGCTTGTCCGCAGCGCGAATCTGAGCCTTAACTTGTTTGCTGTAGTACCCGATCTGATTCATTCCATCGCGATGGATACTTAGCTTGAACTCGCCAGCGATAGGACGAGGGGCCACGTATACGTCCCGACCTTTGCTACCGGTCCAGACCTTCCAGACACTTGACCTGGTGCCGGCCGTGCTGTCTTGGAAGTAGAACCGACACGACGGTGAGCGAGACACTATCTACCCCTCTTGGACGGTCCAACCAAGCTGGCGTAGCGCATCAGCCGCAACCCCAGGGTTCCGCCTGACCGCAGCGCGCAGCTGGATCTCTCTAAACGCCTTCCGACTGTCGTCGAGCGCAGCCTTCCAGTCGGGGCGCGCCTCAACCAACTTCTCCGAAACTAAGAACTCGATCACGTCTTCCAGGGACGGCCGAAAGCGTCGCCCGCCGACTGGTAGGTGAAGCTTGTGCAGTGGTCGGCGCTTACCGTCTAGGCGCACTAGGGCTTCGTCCCAGGCGTCTGATGCGGCGCACACTTGTAGATGAGCTTCGGTATACCCGTCCTGTTTGTCTCGCTCGTAGTCGTAGTGCAACAACTCGTCAGATAACTCTTGGTCTAGCGACAGAATGATGATCGAGTCTGTGGTCATCATGTACTGACTTTCGGCGTCGGCTTCGAGGTGCATGAAGTAGCCCAGATACAGCCTTGCCTGCTTGGCAGTGCAGGAGAGCGGGATGCCCTTCTGCAGGTCCTGGTTCTGGCTCGTAACCCCGTAGCCGACATTCATTCGTGTTGGGACGCCCCGGTCCTCCTGCGATACCGCAGCCGTGATTCTGATCCCACTGGTCACCGACCCGTTTAGAACGTCGCTCAGAGCATGGGCGAGTTTGCTTGCCTCTGAGACGAGGTTGAGTTTCACCAGGCCGGGCTCTGGCTACAGGTCCACTTGGTACAGGTCACCAATAGCCATCCACGCCAATCTGGCGCGCGTGGAGTCGAAATCTCCTCGCCGTGCCTGCTCCGCGAGTTCGTCGAACGTGCAGTGGGCTCGCTCGAGAGCGTTCTCGACAGCTCGCCGCAGGTCATCACGGTCAGCCACGTAGACGTCTGGCTCAGCGACAGCGGTCATGTCAGTCACCTTCTTCATCTAGACGTTCTGGTCAGTGTAGACGCGGTATGCATCTGGACCTCCCAGGACATTGCATGTTTTTCGTTACCATCCACCCGGTGGCTGCGGGACAACGGCACGACTGGAACTGAGCGCAGACGACTACTGGCTGCAATTCTGGGGATGGATGCGCTCCACGTCGACTCCGTCCACGTTCACAGAAGCCCACCAACTCCACTCCGAGACACCAGCCAGCGACCTGGCAGGTACGATCACCTGCACCTCCTCGCTGAAGGAACGCTCCATGGCTGCGCCCATAAGGTTGTCCTGAACGCCACGGTCGTAGTCGAACACGAAGCATGCGACCTGCTGGCCGTTCAACACCTTGTATCCGATCTGCCTACGAATCAGGTAGTCGGACCCGGACGTGAGCATGACCGACAGCAGTACAGCACCAGCCTGCGGCAAAGGCTTCGCCAGCGACCACGTCACACGCAGGTCGCCATTCACTGCGGCAGTCACGTCAACGCCGGCCACCTGCACAACTCTTGCACCCATCGCCTGTTCTCCCGTCTAGTGCGTCGGTAAGCCCGATGACATCACACAGGTCTGACAACCATGGGTCTCGCTGTTCAGTTAAGAGGTCACTCCGCTGATCACGAGGCCCATGGTGCTCCGCGCGTGGACCAACATCGCTTCTTCAACCCGCTGCAAAGCAACGTGTGGGGTCGAAGGAACGTCGATACACGCCATGAAACGCAGCTCACGCAGCAGCGCGGCTCACCACTCGCTCAGTGTTCGGGTCAACCCAGACGCCGCGCACGTCGTCCCACTGCAAGCAGTGAGCAGGCCGACCATTACGGATCGGAGCTGTCACAGCCTCGGATGTGTCTCCTGTAGCCGGAACACCAACGGCTTGACCGCGCCCCTCAGCCAGCACAGTCGACACCGCGCTCAAAATGTTGTCCTGGACATCCGAGATGGCATCCGTCATCTGCTTGGCCATCTCAGCCTCAAGCTCGGCACGAACACGTGCCACAAGCTCATCCAACGAGGGCTGCGACGACTTCACAGCAGCGGCCACCATTGCGGCCTGAGCGTCCCGGTCACGCCTCTGGATGTAGTCCCCGTACCAAACAAGACCCGCCACCACCGCACCAACAAACAAAGCCCACAACAACCACATGGAAACCCCCAGTGAATGAATGAATGAAACCGGCGATGCATTCAGTAATACACCGCCGGCCAACCATTAACAACACCCCTGCCGGGTACCCCGAAATCCCTCCTCAGAACATCTGCGACCCTCGTCCGCGCCTTTTACACACGGCGGTTTTTTGCTCTATAGGGATCGGCATTCGTGGACGTATTCGATGTTTATCGCGGCCTCGTTGCAGCAGGTCCAGAATCGTTCCCCTGCGGGCGTGACGCCTTCGTTGTTGCCCCACCCCCACGGAACGAAGTGACGCTTCTGTCCTGGTAGAGGCTGTGTCAGGACGCGGTTGGTGGCCTGGTGTGCCCGTTTGGCTTCTTGGACAACTACTTGTGCCTCGACGACTTTGCGGAATGCCGCGCGTTGTTCTGCTGTGGCGAATTCTGACATATCGCGGGTTTGCCGAGCTGTATTGCACGCCCAGTGAACGGGTTGACAATTGTTGGGGTCGAAAGAGCGACCGCCTTTGGTGACGGGTATTCGGTGGTCGACTGATCGGGACCACGGAGTTTGGCCGCGCAACGACACATTAATTTGATGTCCGCATAGGGCGCACACCGGATCGAACTGGGAATAGTTCGACCAGAATCTGGCTGTGAATTCGGCCCATCTGCGACCAGACCGTTCACTCGCCGTAGACATCTTGGTCTCCTACGCGCCTGCCGTGACGCTTGGGGTCCGAGACGATCGCAGCTACCTCATCGGGCGTGAATGCGGGGTCGTGGCCTCGCACCGCGCGAAGTACCGAGTTCCAGATCGCCAGACGGACATCTGATGGGGTCCGGGATGGTTCGAACCACCACCCAGCGGCTTCGGGACAGTCGGCGAGGGCTCGCGCTTCTGCCGTTCGGATGCCGATCAGATTGAGCACGGTCACGGAGTCGAGTGGAGTGTGCGGGTGGACTGCGATGACTGTCCTTGGGTCTACTGGAGGTTCCGGGCTGATCGCTGTCGCTCTTGCTAGCCGGTCGGGGTCACGTTTCATCGGCCGGCCACCTTTCCCGGCTGCCAGTGCTCACCCTTGTATCCGTAGGCGCGCCACATTGCTGCGTCGTGTGCAGCCTGTACGTCGGCCTTCATCTGTTCGTGTTCTCCCCACGGATCGCCTCCGCCCCGTGGTTCCGGGCGAACAACGGGGGTAGGCGGCGAGGGTTCCGGTGGTCCGGTCTCAGGCAGGTGCGATGTGGCGTTCAAGGCCTCTCGGATGATTGGGTCCGGGTGCCAGTGCCGGCCATCGCGTTCATCCCGCCAGATCGCCGCCAACTGGGGATCGGATGGGCAGCCTTGCTCTCGCTCCTCAGCGGCACTGAGAGCAGCCTCTATGTCGTCACCCCACATGGGCGGCCTCGCGATCTGCTGCACGCGCCTGGTCGACCTCAGCCTGGCTGGCGGCTATGTATGCCTCGCGGCGAACGTCGTCCGCGAACTTACGGAAGTCCGACAGTTGGTGATAACCCGGCTCAGACTTGGGGTGCCTCCAGTGCCCGTAACCCTCGTGGCCGTGTTTGATCGTCGGCAGAAGACTGTCGCTACGGAGACTGTCCGCCTCTCGGCAGAGGTTTTGGTGCGCTGCGTAAAGGTCTTCGGCGCGCGCCCACTCCTTCGCCTTGCCCGACCGGATAGCGTCGCTGGCAGATTCGAGGGGCAACACCGTCGGCAACAGTTTCGAGGCTTCTTGACGGATCGCAACGAACTCACTGTTCAGTGTCGCCACGAGATCGCCGCGCTTGTCAGTGACGAGCTGGCGGGCTTCGCGTTCGGCGGCTCGTGCCACACGATCGGCAACTAGTTTGAGTGAGACGGGGTCAGGTACCTGAGACGCCGCGTGGATCAGGTCTGCATCGGATGCATCGGCAGGCAGCGAGTCAGCGACGGTCTGCGCGACCGTGGTAACCGCATTCTCTGAATGGACGGCCAGCGAGTTCGCGCGGTCGTGCCGCAGCATCAGCCGATCGAGTTCGGCGGACTCGTCATCACTGAGGATGCCGCGAAGGCTATCTAGGTGGCGTCGGATTGCTCGGATAGTGATCATAGTTTTGCCTTTTGTTGTCCGGCAGCATTATTCGCTGCTACTAGCTTGTGTTGGTGGAGGGCACTTATCGCCTCATCGACGGCGCGGACCGACCGATCGTGATCGACCCATCCGAGCGACTCGACGAGGTCGACAATGATCTGTGCTGCCTGGTCGGGTGTCAGATCGAATCCGGCGTGCATGAGCCCTGTCGGCGAGTGGACACGTAGGAGGACACCGCCGTGCCGGCTGGTTGATGCGCCGAGCCTGATGTTGGTGAGTAGTGCGCGGGCCAACTACTCGGTGTCCGAATCTGCGGAGAACTGCCGCTCTAGCAGCCGGTACAACGCGCCGAGATGCGATTTAGGAAAGTTGATCCAGGACACCGGGCCATGCTCAAGCACATATACGTCCTGCTCATCGCCCGTCAGTCTCAGCGCGAAACGGTCGCTTAGTTTACGGCTCACGACTTGGCCCACTTTGCGGGCGAGACTGCTTCGCTTGAGCGGAACAAGCGTCCGAGCTGCGGTGTTGCGTCAATCTCGTCGTCGATCAAGTCTGCGAGCACAGCCCAGGTGTCGAGCGGGATCGCGAGCCAACTGGTGCCCTGCGCAATCACAGCGACGGGATGACCGCGACGCTCCTCAACACGGAAGCTAATTTCGAAAAATCCTCGACCCGGACTCAGCCGGTGCGTTACTTCATTCATTTCTCCCCTTAGCGGGTAAATTCCCGGGTGTCCCGATTTATCGGTCCATCACACTCAATGCTGCTTTGTTCTCAACAAAGTCGACCAGGGCGTCCGCGAGTTCAATCGCCTCGTCGTCACTGCTGATCGCCAAATAGATATGACCGCGTTTGATCAGGATGTGGTGGTTGTCGCCGCGTTTAATTAGCAGCTTCCTTCGCCTACTCATCACGACCTCGTTGCCGTAACGGCCCTGCGGGGAACCCTCGTTTGCCTCGCCCTGGACCTGGCCTGATGGGACGCTCTTGATAGCGGCGGAGCTGCGTCTGTGCGGTCCTGAGCAGGTCATCGGTGTCAACGAACCAGCCGTCCGGGAATGATCCAGGTCGATCAGCAGCTATTTCCTGCCGTACAATCCAGTCACGCATGGTCCACAGACTTCGACCGGTGAGTTTCGCAGCATTTCTAACGGAAACCATCACTTTATTGCACCCCTCATTCCGGCCGCGACCTCTGCAAACTCGGAAGACAGCGACCGCATCGCCTTTCTTTCAAGTTCGTCAGTGAGGATGGAAGCGACGTTTCTGGATCGACAAGACATTCTGACCAAATACCGGAAAGTGCTTTCCACGAGGCGTGCAGACGGCGTATATCGAGTCTTTGCTATAACGTCTTCAATTATCCATTTCAGGTGGATGATCTTCGTTGCCGGCCTCATACCAATTATCTCGCCGTACCCATTGCGCCAAGTTGGGATACCTTCCAGGTCCAGACCAACATTCTCAGCGAGGCGGCATACCTGGGAGAATAGCGTGTCGGCGGCTTCGATCGGAGCATCAGGGTTGCGACGGTTCAGGTGAACTTCCGCGCGGAGAACAGCCAGAATCTCAGGGAGAAGACTCGACAGTTCGGACAGGCATAAATCATCTAGTGGATCAGCGCCCATTTATCCTCTTTTAATTGTGCTCACAGCTTTAATGAATTCCTTCTCGAAGACCGAGGATGGGGCGGTCCGCCCGGAGTTTGCGTCACAGAAAGCGGTGTGAAGAGCGTCGTAGTCGAGCCCCTTGCAGGCTTTACGGGCGGCATCCGATCCGGGCCAGTCTTCGCCCCAGTACCGAAAATTGGGCGCTGGGCGAAGCTGGCCCAGGAGGTCGCATGTGTGACTGTCGTGGTCGGCGCCGCAGTGGCATCGCGGGCTAATCACCAAGCACCGTCAACAGGTATGAGGCGAGTTCGCGTGCCTCGACATCCGAGACTCTGATCGTGGAGCGGGACTGCCGGATAAGGAACCCATCGCCGGGGCGATCGGCCACCCAGATAGGGGTTCCTCGGCCCTCGGAGATCGTTCGACTTGGGTGGGTCATCGTGAGCACCCCTCGTGGAAGCCTTGTTCGATGTCTGAGGTGAACGTCATCAGCGCGTCACACACCTGGCACGCTTGTTCCGTGTCGTCCGTGACGCGAGCGTGACAGCCTAAACCGTCTTTCAACTGGGAAGATTCGTCGTTGTCACGGTTGTCACGGCCATCACGCATAGGTGCAGAAGTTGGGAGGTACCGTGCCCACGCCTGACCTAGCCCATCCTCGCCGGACACCCGGTACCCCTTTCCCCGATGTAGTCCGTCGCGGATGGTGGTCGACTTGATGTTGTAACGCTTGAGTTCGCGGGCAAGGCGACGTTGATCAAGTGCCCTCCCCCAAAGGTCCGCCCACTCCGACTCGTCCGGTTCAATCAGTTCATTGATGAGGTGGGCGGAGAGGATTACGTCACGCTCCCCCATGACCTCTCGGATGTCTCGGAGGAGCCTCGCCCCTAGGGAGAGTTCGTCGGCGTCGGTCTCCAACACGAACCACTTACAAGCGGCACGCGCTTTATCAGGCCAGTCACCACCGGCAGCATCCGCGATGGCAACGAGCGCTTCCCAGACTTCGGCGGGCCGGTCACGTACTCCCTCAGGAAGTAGCGGAGTTGCGTACCTCAAATTGTCAGCTTTAGATTCCATCCACCCTGAAAGCTGTTCCCGCAGGACTTCAGCCTCATCGGCAGCGACACGTTCGCGATATTCACGTACGTGTTCACCAGGCGCACGACGAGACATGTGGATATTCACTGCGCGGCTGGTGATGGTGGCGGGAATCTTCCCCGACAACCCCGCCATAGCTACCGGAGCGAACACAGGGAACTCCACAACCTTCATGTTTTTAGAGTCACCTTCACAACGGTCGACGGTCGCGCCGCGCTTATAGCCTGCGTTGTAGAGTGCGCGGAGGTCTTCAGATGCGGGGTTGTTTCGCCCCCAGATTGCGTCTGCCTCATCTTGGAGAATGGTGGGCGGTTGATCCTCGGCCGCTGCGATCCGTCGATATAGCGCGGGCGTAGTGGATGAGATGGTCAGTTTCGCCGACCGGCATAGGAGGGCTAATAGTTCAAGAACACGAGTCTTACCACTACCAGGCTCTGGTGAATCCAATACAAGCCGGGGTGTGACATAGAAGGAATTGATGGCCCAGGTGTGCGCGCTCCACAGCGTGATCGCGGTGAGGGCATGTTTGCTAGGTAGGCTGAGATAACCGTCGAGCCATTCCTCGATTAAATCGAGAACCCGTGACCCGCCCATGTGCGTGCCGTCCGTGCCAAACGTGACATTCACGTATTCCTGCAGTTCAGAGGTAGTTTTTGTTGTCACGCTCGCGTCACGGATAGAGGTTTTGAGCGTGACGTTGTCCGTGACACCCTCGAACATGTTGGTTTCGGTGTTAAATGTGACCATAATTTCTCCTCCCGCAAGATGCGGGTCGTCTTAATTCTTGATTTATTTGGCCGGCGTGAAAAGCAGCGGCACATCATCAACATTGACGAAAAGCTTTCGCCCTCGCCGAATGGCAGGCAGCGCGCCCGACCTAATTTTATTTCGAACGGTGCACTCTGCATATCCCGTCCGGAAGGCAACCTCGGGGATGTCGATATAGTCGTCTATGAAGGTCATTGTCTTTCTTTTCGGATAGAATGTTCTATGTATATTGGGTATCGTAGTAAACGAGTGCGTAGTGACCTTTTATGCAATAGAAGAGCGAATAATTATCAATAAACGGTCTATAGGGCGATTAATTGATATATACCCTGCGACCAGCAGAAACGACAGATAACCGCCTTGCATAATATTCGCAGTCTTGAATAAGAGGCATAGAATAAAGGGCGTAAATGATCCAGATACTAATTAGATCAAATTTGAACGGCCCGCGAATAGACCGGCTAGGGTCCGACAAATCGGCACGCGATGCCCGATTTGTCGATCGAGCCCGGTCAGCTCACGCCGAACCCATCTGCAACAGGTCCGCACGCCGCACCCGGACTAACCGAGGTCCCAGCCGGTCGATTGGCAGCCTGCCCGAGCGGTACCAGCGCCTGATCGTCTTCTCGCTCACCTTCGCCTCGCGTGCTGCTTCTGCCACCGTCAACCAGTCCATCTGTGTCGCACCATTCGTGAAGAGAGGCAATGCGCCTCGGGAGTCTGTGGGGTGCGGTGGCGGGTCCAGGCTCCGAGAGTTGGGGAAGGGGACACACGCGGCCACCGACGAACACAAAGCTACAAGCGGGTACCGGCAGCAAGACCGGAAATGTCGGTGCTCAGCCCCTCCTACTCGCCCGGTTTGCCCAGCACGGGAAGGTTGGAGCGAGTCTACGGACTGTAGAACTCTGGCGTTGCGAACTGCGGAAAAGCTCCTTAGGACTGCCTAGTTCTGGCTGGTCACGGCGCAACCGAACATTGCGCCGAACTTCGCGCGCTTCGAGTTGATGTCGATCTGGATTTTCGGGTCGGCGTAGTTCCTCACCGAAGTTCTTGTCTAGGGCGCGGTCACACGAGATGTCCAAGTACTCACAAGTGGCAATCAGCCAAGCACGCCACGCACCGCATCCCACTGCGACTGAGCCGCATCCGCGTACCTTTGAGTCACGACCACGCTGCTATGCCCCAACAAGGCTTGCACAGTGTCGAGGCCGATCCCCTTCTGTACAAGACCGCTCGCGAACGAATGCCGTAAGTCGTGCGGGCGAATATGCCCAACCGCCTTGCCGTTCACCTTCGCAGCCTTCCCGGCAGCCGCGAGTGCCAACGCAAACCGTCGACTCTCGACCGGACGACCCGTCGGCGAAGTGAACACCAACCCGTACAACGGCCTGTTTCCTCGCGTATACGAGACACCAGTCGGCGGCTCCCCCAGCCCATTTCGTTCAAGCCGGCCCCGCAACTCGGCCACTAGAGACTCCCCCAGCGGCACCGACCGCGACTTCCCCGACTTCGGAGCCTTAAACACGCCGCTTCTGTCGAGCGACCACCGCACCGTAAAGACTGCTCGATCTAGGTCGATCTGGTCCCAGTGCGCACCAACAGCCTCGGCCCATCGCACCCCGGTACCAACGAGGAAGTTGAACAACTCGATGTACTCGGCGGGCATCGCAGACCGAACTGCGTCGATTTCGGTAGAAGACAGCCAGCGTTGAGGCGAAGGGTCAGGTTTCGGGTACTTGAGTCCCACACACGGGTTTGAGTCCAACAGTCCGGCAACCATCGCCGCCTTCATTGACGCGGACAGCAGATGGCCGAGCTTCTTCTTCGTCGTCGCTGCGCACGACAGGCCGTCAAGCCAAGCTTGTATCTCGGCACGGTTCATCTCAGCCAGCGGGGTATCCCGCCAGCGAGGACGTAGGTGGTTTTCTAGCCGTGATTCGTCGGCGGCGAGCGTCGATGCCTCGACTTGTCGTGTCCAGCCGTCACGCTCCCACTGACCCCACGTGACCGGTGTCGCTTCTTTGGCCTTCGGCGTTGGTGCACCTTCAGCGAGGACCGCAGCAGCTATCGCTGCCTTCTTTGTGTCGTGCGTGCCGGCGGATCGCTGCTTGCCGTTTGCGTCGCGGTAACCGCCCTGCCACCGACCTGACGGCAGCTTGCGTGCGTAGCCCATGCAGCGATGCTAGCGTGCAACACCTGTTGCATGTTCGTGCAACCACGTACAACAGATTCGGCGATTCGGTGTCCCCTCATAGGCCACCGTGCACCTGCGGTCAGTCCCGAAACACCACTGAGCAGGGCGTACTCAAGTACTTGACCGACCACACGAGGACATGATAGGAATATTCCACTTGGTCTTACACACCAGCGGTCAGGGGTTCGAATCCCTTTGCGCGCACCACCCGATCCCATAGCCCCAACCCGCGCCGAGCGCGGCTTCGGGCTGTGAAACAGCTACCGGCTGAGCCACTCCCGCGTGTACACGTCCTGCCAACGCACCGAGATGTTGCGTCGGGCGGCGGCGCTGCTCTCGGCGCCGAGAGTCTCGATCAGAACCTCGTCGACGATGTCGCGCACGTCGTCGGACAGCGCGGGGAGGTCGTCGGCGTAGCGGGCGATGAGGCCGACGCGCACGCCGTCGACGGTGTCGCCGGCTCCGTCCACCGACACGAAGACCGTCAGTCGTCCGAGTTCGCGTCGGGTGCGGACGGCGATCAGCTGTTTGACGACGCGGTCGCTGGTGGTGATGCGCAGCCCGTCGGTGGCCAGGGTTCGCGCCGGCCGCCGGATGCGCTGCAGGCTCCCCGAAATGGAGGTGATCAGGCGGTCGACGTCGCTCGAAGGCTCGTCGGCCAGCCGCTGCGTGGCCTCGACCAGCCAGGCGTCGGCGATGTCGGCGGTCTCGGCGTCGCGGATGTGCTTGTCAGGCACCGGCCTCGCCTCCCTCCGCGTTGCCGACGATCGTCGTGGCCGTCGGTGTGGTTGTCGGTTTACCAGGGTTCCACGGTGCCAAACGGGTCAACAGGAACTTCCGGCTGCGTTGGAGGTGTCCGCGCACCGAGCCCGTTGTGATGCGCAGCACCTGTCCGATTTCCTCGAGCGTAAGCCCCTCGACTTCCTTGAGCCACCACGCGGCGCGCGACGTCGCGGGCAGATTGTCCAATTCGGCGCGCAGGGCGTCGATCAGCAGACTCCGCTCCGCCATGTCGGAGGGCAACGGTCCGGCGGCCTCGAGTTCGGCGAACCGCTCGTCGTCGAACGGGACGTCGCGCCTGCGCCGGTGGTGATCGGCCGCCTTCCGGTGCGCGATGGTGAACATCCAGGTACGAAAACTGCTTCGGAATGCGAAGTCGGGCAGCCCTTTCCACGCATCGAGCAACGTCTCCTGGGTGAGGTCCTCGGCAGTCTGCTGACCGTCGACCATCCGCAGCATGTACCGCAGTAGACCCGGCGTCACGCGTCGGACGAGCACGTCGAATGCCTCGGTGTCGCCGACAGCGGCCGCGCCCGCGAGTTCGTCATCGCCGAGCTCGGACAGGTCGAGCGACTGTCTGTGAGCCGAATCACTGGGTCCCATGCGTGCAACTCCCCCCGTCCGTCCCGACTGACCTTACAGACGGATCGTGAACAGCCTTTGCGATAGCGCATCATCCGAAGGCGGTCCGTCAACGAAGAAGACACGACGACCGAAGGAGTTCGACATGTCCGCAAGCGCCACCCCGACCAAGGACGCCACGAAGGACGACGCGGCCGGCCTCGACGGGTCGACCACCGGCGCCACCGACGCCGCCGCGGGTCGCGCCCTCGCCCGCCGTGATTCGTCGGGCGATCGGGGACGCACCTCCATCGCCGACATCGTCGTCGCGAAGGTCGCCGGCATCGCCGCGCGGGAGATCGACGGCGTCCACGATCTGGGCGGGACCACCGAACGGGTGGTCGGCCGGGTTCGCGACGTCCTGCCGGGCACGACGGTGAGTACCACCCAGGGCATCGAGGTCGAGGTCGGCGAACGCCAGGCCGCCGTCGACGTCTCCATCGTGGCCGAGTACGGCGTCGCGATCCATCAACTGGCAGCAGCCATCCGACGCAACGTGATCACCGCGATCGAGCAGATGACCGGTCTCGAGGTCACCGAGGTCAATGTCACCGTGCACGACATCGCGTTCGGCGACGACGAGCAGGAATCGAACACCACCCCGCGGGTCCAGTGATGACGTCGGACCTCCCGACGGCGCGGACGGATGACGGCGGCTCACTGGCAGATCGCCTCGCCGCCGCCGTGCTCGCCGTCCCGGGCGTGCACGACCTGCACAGCGGTCTGTTCGGGGAGATCGCCACCTACCTACCCGGACATCGGGTCTCGGGCGTGTCCCTCGCCGACGACAGCGGTGAGGTCCACATCGTGGTCGACGCCGCGCACGACTTGCAGGGCGTCGCCGCACAGGTCCGCGACATCGCCGAAACGCTCGCCGCGAGACCGATCTCGGTGACCGTGGCCGACATCAGCGTCAGCTCGAAGCCGAGTCCGCATGAAGGAGAAGCGAAATGAACAACGCAGTGGTGGGTCTGTTCGTCGGCCTGCTCCTCGCACTGGCCGCCGTCGCCGGTGGACTGGCGGGCTTCCTGCTGGCCGTTGTGCTCGGCGCCGCGGGACTCGTCCTGGGTCTCAACCGTGACGGCGCCATCGACCTGGGTGCCCTCCTGCGGAGCCGGGGTCGTGGCTGAGCACACCGGCGGGCCGGTGACGGGTGGCGCCCCCTCCGGGGACGACTCGCCGCCCGGGACACTCACCGTCGCCGACCGCGTCCTCGAGAAGATCGCGGCCCGGGCGGCCCTCGACATCCCGGGCGTCGTCCGCCATCGCGGCGGCGTCGGCTCGGTCCTGGGGGCGATCGGCGAGAGGTCCGCCCTACCCGACGCGACCGTCCATGCGGGCGGCACCAGAATCACGCTGTCCCTCGCTCTCGAGTGGCCGTGTGCAGTCGCCGAGGTGTCCCGTCGCACGCGCGATCACGTCGCCGCGGAGGTCGAACGCCTCGCCGGGGTCGCACCGACACGCGTCGACGTGACCGTGTCCACATTCGAGCCACGACAGGCGATCCGGCGACGCCAACGGGGTTACGTCGACCTGCCACCGGTCGGCGACGACCCCCACACCGAGGCCCCGCGCACGGTCCGCGTGCCGTCGGACAGGCCGGACCCGCAGGGCCCGCAGCACGACACCGCGACGCTCACCTCGACCATCAGCACCGACCCGGGGGTACGACGATGACGCAGACCGCACTCGAACCGGATACCGAACGTCTGGACAGCGGGCGGAACACCGATTCGGAACACGTCTTCCCGCCCGCGGCCCTTCCGGGAGCCGCGATCGCCGGCGCCGCACTCGGGCTCGGGTTCATCGCGCTCGGCGCGGTGGCCGTGCGCGACATCGCCGTCCGCGCGAACTGGCTCGACGGACGCGAGTGGTCGGTCACCGCCGCCGAATGGATCTCGGACCTGCAGTGGCAGAACTGGATGTGGCCCGCCGCGGTAGGAGCCATCGTGCTGGGTCTGATCCTGTTGTGGGTCGCGGTCAAACCGCGGCGCAGGACACATCTCGCCCTCGCCGGCGGCGACGGGATGTGGACCCGCCCCGGGGACGTCGCGAGGCGGTGCAGTGCTGCCGTCTCCGACCTACCCGGCGTACTCGACGCCGACACGGTGGTGACCCGGCGAAAGATCCGGTGCACGGTGGCGGTCCGGCCACAGGGTGTCGACCGCCAGCTGATCGAAGACACCGTCGCTCACACGGCCGCCGAAGTGCGGTCGTCCCCCAAGGTCGTCGTGCGGTTGCGCGTGCAAGGAACGAGGAGCGTCCGATGAATCGTCTTCCCGCCATCGCACATCGACTGTCGGTCGGACTCGTGGCCGTGCTTCTCATCGTCGTCGGTGCGGCGGCCATGGCATGGCGGGTCGGCATCGAGCCGGTGGCCGGATGGGTGGAACGTCTCGACGAGCGCGCCGCTCTCGATGCGGCACAGGCGTCCTGGTGGATCTGGGCGCTGGCCGGTCTCACCGTGATCGCGGTCGGCTGGGGTCTGCTGTTGCTGGCCACCAACATCAGGCCACGCGCCGTCGACGACGCCGTGCTCGACGGTTCCGATCAGACCGGAACGCTCACCGTCGCACCGAAACTGATCGCGAACGCGGCCGCGGCGGAACTGGCCGGCAACCCGTTGTTCCAGAAAGCGACCGCGAAGGCGATCGACGACCGGTCGCGCAGCATCATCCGGCTCGAGGTGTCGGCGAGGCCGAACCGGAGCTTCGGCGAGGTCACCGCACCGGTCGCCGACACCGTCACCGCGATCCGGACCGCGCTGGGCGACTCCGGAGTACACGTGCAGGCCTTCGTCCACCTCGATCGGTGAACAGGCAGACACCCGCACCGACCGACGACCTCACCCGAGGTTGTCGTCGAACAGATGAATGAACACATGAGATGAAGGAGAAGAGAAATGGGATTCAGCGACAAGGTCAGCAACAAGGCCGAGGACCTCTCGGGCAAGGCCAAGGAGACCGCCGGCGATGTGACCGGTGACGACCAGCTCAAGAGCGAGGGCAAGGGCGATCAGCTCTCCGCGGCCGTCAAGGACGGCGTGGAGAGCGTGAAGGACGCCGCGTCGAACATCAAGGACAAGCTGTCCGGCAACTGAGATCTCCGCCAGCTCGACAGACGAATCCCGAAGGTGCTCAGCACCTTCGGGATTCGTCTCGTTCTCATGGCCGAACGCGGCCGGTCACGTCCCCTTGACGTTGAGGATCTGCCGCAGGGTGTGCTCGATGTCCACCAGGTCCACGGCGTCGGCCATCACCTGATCGATGTCCTTGTAGGCGTCGGGGATCTCGTCGACCCACTCGTCGCCGTGCCGGTACTCGATCCCCGTCATGCGGGCCGCGAGATCCGCGGCGGTGAACCGCCTCCGGGCCTCGCTACGGGAGTACCGCCGACCGGCACCGTGCGGCGCCGAGCACAGGCCTGCCGGATTGCCCTTGCCGCGCACGACATACGACCGCGTTCCCATCGAGCCCGGGATGACACCCCGGACGCCCTCATGGGCGTCGATCGCTCCCTTCCGGGTCAGCCAGACGTCCTTGCCCGCGTGCGTTTCCCGCACGGTGTAGTTGTGGTGGCAGTTGATCCGATCCACTTCCAGCGACTCCGCCCCGGCATCGCGAACACCGGAGACGTTGTCGCCGAACCACTCGGCGAACACCGCGACGAATCGATCCATCATCTCCGCGCGGTTCTCGAACGCGAACCGCTGAGCCCAGGACAGATCCCGCAGGTACGCCGTGAGCTCCGGCGTTCCCTGCGGCAGGTACGCGAGGTCGGCGTTGGGCAGCTTGATCCACCACTGGCGGCACAGCCGCTGAGCGATCTTGATGTGCTTCTGGGCGATCTTGTTGCCGACGCCGCGCGAACCCGAATGGAGGAACAGCCACACCACGTCCCGCTCGTCGAGGCACAGTTCGATGAAGTGGTTGCCGCCGCCGAGTGACCCGAGCTGTTCCCGCCACTTCGGCGAATGCGAGAGGTCCACACCGTCGTTCGCCTGCTCGTCGAGCGAGTCGATCCGTGCCCGCGTGAAACCGAACCGGTCCAGACCGCGGTTGTAGTTGCCGGGCGAGAGCGGGATCGCATCCTCGATCTTCCCTCGCAGTCGGCCGAGGTCCATCCCGTCGATGTCCGCGGCGCGCAGTCGCGTCTGCACCGCGATCATGCCGCAGCCGATGTCGACGCCGACGGCCGCGGGGATCACCGCACCGGTCGTCGGGATGACCGTGCCCACCGCAGAGCCCTTCCCGAAGTGGGCATCGGGCATGAGGGCGATGTGCGGGTGCACGAACGGCATTCGGGCGGTCTCGGCCGCCTGGGTCAGAGTGTTGTCGTCCACGTGCGATGCGTAGTTCAGCACCTTGGGCGACGACTTGGTCGGCATGGGAGGATCGTCCTTTCGTGAGCGCCCGGGTCGACGGGCTCTCACATCACACCGTCGAATCCTCCGGGCGGCAAACGGTTTTCTCCTGCCATGCCGCTCGGCACTCTGATCCGAGGACGGCCGGACCCGATCAGCCGATGACGCCGAGAGCCTTGTCCCAGACCGCGTTCTCGCGTACCTCACCCGGGCCGACCATGTCGGCGAAGACGATCGTGCCGTCTCGATCGACGAGGAAGGTGCCGCGGTTGGCGTAACCACGGTCCTCGTTGAACACGCCGTAGGCGCGCGCGGTGTCACCATGCGGCCAGAAGTCCGACAGCAGCGGGAACAGGAATCCCTGCGCCGCGGACCATACCTTGTGTGTGGGCGAGGGACCGACCGACACGGTCACCGTCGTCACGTCGTCGTTCTCGAAGCGCGGTTGCTGGTCGCGGATGTAGCCCAGCTCGCCCTGGCACGTGCCGGTGAATGCGAGCGGGAAGAACACGACGAGCACATTGCGATCGGCTCGTAGCGTCGAGAGCGACACGAGCTGGTTGTTCTGGTCGCGAAGGGCGAAGTCCGGTGCCCGATCGCCGACGGTCAGGGGCGCAGAAGGCAGCGCACCGCTCATGCTTTCTTGCCCGCGCGGGCCTTGGGCTGGACGAGTCGGGCCGCCGACCAGTCGCCGAGGCTGATGGCCGAGGTCTGGGTGAGGCCCGCGGTCGGGGCCGCCTCGGCGATCTCACTCGGGTCGACATAGCCGGACTTGCCGGTCTTCGGCGAGAGCACCCACACGAAGCCGTCTTCGGCGAGTGGGCCGATCGCGTCCATCAGGGCGTCGACGAGGTCACCGTCGCCGTCGCGCCACCAGAGGACCACGACGTCGATGACGTCATCGGCATCCTCGTCGACCATCTCGGCGTCGATCGCGTCCTCGATGTCAGCGCGCAGTTCGTCGTCGGTGTCCTCGTCCCAGCCGAGTTCCTGCACGACCAAGCCTGCGGTCAAGCCCAGTTTCTGGGCGTTGCTACCGTCTGTGGCGGCTACCACCGCGCGTGACCTCCTGAAGATGTGTGGATCGTTGTGTGCGTCGTCTGTGCCGAATCAGCGTACGTTCTCGCACGCTGTTCGCCTGTCAGCATAGGCAACAGCCTAAAGCCTCACATTGCAAGCCGAACGCCGTCAGTGATTTCGGGCGTTTCGCGACAGCCTGTGCACAACCGGTACCCCGGGTGCCGCGATCCCAATCATCGCGGGGCGGCGGCGCTACCCGCCGGGACGGTCCGACGTCGTCGACGGGACGGACGGGCGCGGGGTGGCCGAGGAGGCCGCCGGAAGCGGCGTGTAACCGCCGCACACGTCGAGCAGCCGCTGCTTGTCGCGGGACCACTGACCCGACACCGGGTTGAGGCCGGCACTCAGTTCACGACGGATCGCGTTCTCCAGCCGTGCGGTCGATTCCAGGAATGTCCGCGCCGGCGTCGAGACGTCCGCGGGCGCGGTTGCGGTGATCTTGGGACGGATCTGATCGGCGCCGGCGATCAGACTGGCCCGTGCCTTCTCGTCGAGATCGCCGACCCCGGGATACGACTGTGCGACGTTCAGACGGGTGACGAAAGCGTTGAACCCCCGGACCATCACGACCATCGACGCCATCGACTCGCGGCACAGCTCGACCCCCTCGGCCCGTACCTCGGCGGCCGCCGAGGCCGACAGCTCGGACCGGTAGACCGCGACCTCGCCCGGCGCCGGGGTGCCCGCGCCACCGACCGTCGAGGCACACGCACCCGACAGCGCCGCCCCGAGGGCGATCGTGGCCGCGGTCGCCGACCGGATGACGCGGCCCCGGCGGCGCCTCACCGTTCCCGCTCCTCGCTCCGGCATCCACTCCCCCTACTGGTCAGTAATAGTTTCTGGACGCTACCGCATCGACGCGATCGCGACAGCCGACACGGATCCACCCGGTGCCAAGCCACCCCACATGGGGCACGATGAGGGGAGGCACCGCACAACATCGGAGCGCGGTGCCCGACGCCATGCAGTCGGACCACCACCCCGAGTCCGGCCTGTCAGAGGGAGTAGGCATCACCGTGACCAACCAGATGGACCATGCGACACAGGACGTCTCGCCGAGCGAACCCGCCGGGAACACCGGCCCCCGCTCGAACGGGCGCGCCGCCGGACAACGAGTCCGGGTCATCCGCGAAGGAGTCGCGTCCTATCTGCCCGACATCGACCCAGACGAGACCGACGAATGGCTCGACTCGTTCGACGCCCTCCTCGATGCCGCGGGACCCGGTCGCGCTCGGTACCTGATGCTGCGACTTCTCGAGCGGGCCGGCGAGAAGCGCGTGTCGATCCCCGCACTCACCTCCACCGACTACGTCAACACCATCCCCACCGAGGCCGAGCCCTGGTTCCCCGGCGACGAGGACGTCGAACGCCGCTTCCGTCAGATGATCCGGTGGAACGCCGCGATCATGGTGCATCGCGCCCAGCGGCCGGGTGTCGGTGTGGGCGGCCACATCTCCACCTATGCCTCGTCGGCGTCGCTGTACGAGGTCGGCTTCAACCACTTCTTCCGCGGCAAGGATCACTCCGGCGGCGGCGACCACATCTTCATCCAGGGCCACGCGTCCCCGGGCATCTACGCCCGCGCCTATCTCGAGGGCCGGATCGACGAGGCCCGGATGGACGGCTTCCGCCAGGAGCACAGCCACGCCGGCGAGGGCGGCGGCCTGCCGTCGTATCCGCATCCGCGCCTGATGCCCGATTTCTGGGAATTCCCCACCGTCTCCATGGGTCTCGGCCCGATGAACGCCGTCTACCAGGCGCGCTTCAACCACTACCTGCACGACCGCGGGATCAAGGACACCTCCGATCAGCATGTGTGGGCCTTCCTCGGCGACGGCGAGATGGACGAGCCCGAGTCGCGCGGCTTCGCCAGCTTCGCGGCCACCGAGGGCCTCGACAACCTGACCTTCGTCATCAACTGCAATTTGCAGCGTCTCGACGGCCCGGTGCGCGGCAACGGCAAGATCATCCAGGAACTCGAGTCCTTCTTCCGCGGCGCCGGATGGAACGTCATCAAGGTCATCTGGGGCCGTGAGTGGGACTCGCTGCTGCACGCCGACCGCGACGGCGCTCTGGTCAATCTGATGAACACCACACCCGACGGCGACTTCCAGACCTACAAGGCCAACGACGGCGCGTTCGTCCGCGAACACTTCTTCAACCGCGACCCGCGTACGAAGGAGCTCGTCAAGGATCTCTCGGACGCCGACATCTGGAACCTCAAGCGCGGCGGTCACGACTACCGCAAGATCCATGCCGCCTACGCCTCGGCGATGACCCACAAGGGACAGCCGACGGTCATCCTCGCCCACACCATCAAGGGCTACACGCTGGGCAAGCACTTCGAGGGTCGCAACGCGACGCACCAGATGAAGAAGCTGACGCTCGACGACCTGAAGGCCTTCCGCGACAGCACGCGGATCCCGATCACCGACGAGCAGCTCGAGAAGGACCCGTACCTGCCGCCGTACTACAACCCCGGCAAGGACTCGCCGGAACTCCAGTACATGCTCGACCGGCGCAAGACCCTCGGCGGGTTCCTGCCGAGCCGGCGCACGAAGTCCAAAGTCCTGAAGGCGGACATGAGTTCGGCGCTGAAGGCCACCGCGAAGGGCTCGGGCAAGCAGCAGGTCGCCACCACCATGGCGCTCGTACGTGTCTTCAAGGATCTGTTGCGCGACAAGGAGATCGGCAAGCGCATCGTCCCGATCATCCCCGACGAGGCGCGCACGTTCGGGATGGACTCGTGGTTCCCGACCCTCAAGATCTACAACCGCAACGGGCAACTCTACACCTCGGTCGACGCCGAACTGATGCTCGCCTACAAGGAGAGCTCGGAGGGCCAGATCCTCCACGAGGGCATCAACGAGGCCGGGTCGGCGGCCAGCTTCGCCGCAGTCGGCACGTCCTACTCGACCCACGACGAGCCGATGATCCCGCTGTACATCTTCTATTCGATGTTCGGTTTCCAGCGCACCGGCGACAGCTTCTGGGCGGCCGCGGACCAGATGGCGCGGGGCTTCGTCATCGGCGCGACCGCGGGGCGCACCACACTGACCGGTGAGGGGCTCCAGCACGCCGACGGGCACTCCCCGTTGCTGGCCGCCACGAACCCCGCGGTCGTCGCCTACGACCCGGCCTTCGCCTACGAGCTCGGCCACATCGTCGAGCGCGGCATCGAGCGCATGTACGGCGACGACCCGGAGAACGTCTTCTACTACCTGACCGTCTACAACGAGCCGATCAGTCAGCCGGCCAAGCCCGAGGGGCTCGATCCGGCCGGCATCGTCAAGGGCGCGTACCGGTTCCAGAAGGCTCCCGAGGGCAAGCAGCATCCGGCCAACATCCTCGTCTCCGGCGTGACCATGCCCGACGCGCTGCGCGCCGCAGACATGCTCGCGGAGGAATGGAACGTCGGCGCCGACGTCTACTCGGTCACCTCGTGGAGCGAACTCGCCCGCGACGGCATCCGCGCCGACCGCGAGGCGGTGCGCGATCCGGGGGCCGAACCGGCCCCGGCCTACCTGACCGAGTTGCTCGCCGACGCCGCCGGCCCGTTCGTCGGAGTCAGCGACTACATGCGTGGCGTCCAGGAGCAGATCCGGGCCTACCTCCCGGGCACCTACCTCACGCTCGGCACGGACGGCTTCGGGTTCTCCGACACCCGTCCGGCGGCGCGCCGGTTCTTCAACGTCGACGCCGAGTCGATCGTGGTCGCCGTGCTCGTCGCGCTCGCCCGGGACGGCAACATCGAGATGTCGGTCGCCAAGCAGGCCGCCGACAAGTACCGGATCGACGATGTCTCGGCCGCGCCCGAGCAGACCAGCGATCCGGGTGTCGCCTGAGCGTCGCGTCGACGGACGCGGCCTCGTCTCGCCCACGGTCGGCGACTCAGGCCGGCCGAGGGTCTAGATTGAGGTCGTGTCCGATGCCAGCGTGAACAGGAAGCCACCGCCGGCTGATGTGTTCGGTGAGCGGGGCGCCCATGTACCGGCCCCCGCCACCGTGCACGACGCGCTCCCGGACACACTGCTCCGGCGGGTCAAGCAGTACAGCGGCCGGCTCGCCACCGAGGCGGTCCACTCGATGCAGGACCAGCTGCCGTACTTCTCCGATCTCGACGCGGCGCAGCGCGCGAGTGTGCAACTCGTCGTGCAGACCGCGGTGGTCAATTTCGTCGAGTGGATCCAGGACCCCGAGGGCAACGTGAAGTTCACGGTCCAGGCCTTCCAGGTGGTCCCCCAGGATCTCGCCCGCCGGATCACCCTCCTGCAGACCGTCGAGATGGTCCGCGTGGCGATGGAGTTCTTCGAGAAGTGGCTCCCGCTCCTGGCCCGCAACGATGCCCAGCTCCGCGCGCTCACCGAGTCGGTGCTGCGGTACGGACGGGAGATCGGCTTCGCCGCGGCATCCATCTACGCTTCGGCCGCGGAGTCGCGGGGTGCGTGGGATTCCCGGCTCGAGGCCCTGGTCGTCGACGCGGTCGTCCGCGGGGACACCGGAGCCCAGTTGCTGTCTCGCGCAGCAGCGCTCAACTGGGAATCGGATGCACCCGCCACCGTCATCGTCGGGACCCCGCCGCCGGAACAGAACGTCTCGGTGCCGCTGGCGATCCACAACACGGCCAAGTCCTTCGACCGGTCGGCCCTCTCGGTGGTGCAGGGTTCGGTACTGGTGGCCATCGTGAGCGGTCCGGCCCGTCCGACCGAGAAGTTCGTCGGCGCGCTGCTGTCCCACTTCGCCGATGCCCCGGTCGTCATCGGACCGACGATGCCGAACCTCGGCAGTGCGCACACGAGTGCGACCGAGGCGATGGCCGGAATAGAGGCGGTGGCGGGCTGGCCGAACGCCCCGCGCCCGGTCCACAGTCTCGAACTGCTCCCCGAACGCGCGCTCAACGGCGACGAGTCAGCGATGACCGCTTTGGTGGAATCCCTCGTCCTACCGCTGGCCGAGGGCGGCTCGACGTTGACGACGACGCTCGACGCCTACCTCGACTCGGGCGGCTCGGTGGAATCGTGCGCTCGGATTCTGTACATACATCCAAATACGGTCCGCTACCGGTTGAAGAAAATTTCAGAAATCACAGGACGTGACCCAACTAACCCTCGCGACGCCTACGTTCTGAGGGTCGCGTCGACGGTGGGTCGACTGACACACTTCCGGCACAAATCGCATTCATCAGCCACATGAGTCACACCGGTTTCATGTCCGATTCACCGTTTGTGCTGATAGAAGCCTTAAGAACACGGTTCGGTAACAAATCTCGGACTGGTGACGAACCAGGTGACCTGTAGGTCACCTTTGTGGGAACCCCACAAAAGGCGGCGACAAGGTTCATGCTTCTCCACACCCACATCCCACGGGCAAAGGGTGTTCTCTGGTCACGTGCTTTCGATGCTTGCCCCCGGACAGGGCTCACAGACACCCGGAATGCTCGTGCCCTGGCTCGAACTGCCGGGCGCGCGTGACCAGCTCGCCACCTGGTCCAAGCTCATCCAGCTGGACCTCGAAGGGCTCGGCACCACCGCCACCGCGGAGGAGATCACCGACACCGCGGTGACCCAACCGCTCGTCGTGGTCGCGGCGCTGCTGGCCTACGACGAGGTCCGCAAGCACGGCGAGCTGCCTGCCGACGCCGTCGTGGCCGGACACTCGGTGGGTGAACTGGCCGCCGCGGCGATCACCGGTGTGATCTCCGCCGACGAAGCGGTCACGCTCGCCGCGATCCGCGGTGCCGAGATGGCCAAGGCCTGCGCGCTCGAGCCCACGACCATGGCTGCCGTTCTCGGTGGCGACGAGGCCGCGGTGCTCGCGCGCCTCGACGAACTCGACCTCGTCCCCGCCAACCGCAACGCGGCGGGTCAGATCGTCGCCGCCGGCGCGGTCGCCCAGATCGACGAACTCATCGCGTCGCCGCCGGAGAAGGCTCGCATCCGCAAGCTCGCCGTCGCCGGCGCGTTCCACACGCACTTCATGGCTCCGGCCCAAGAGGCCGTCGCCGCTGCCGCGGCACAGATCACCCCGTCCGACCCCGTCCGCACGCTGCTGTCGAACTCCGACGGTCAGCCTGTAACGGACGGCGCCGACGCACTGACAAAACTGGTGGGACAGGTGACCAGGCCGGTCCGCTGGGATCTCTGCTCGGCGTACCTGCGGGACCACTCGGCCGACGCCGTGGTGGAACTGCCCCCGGCGGGGACGCTGGTGGGTATCGCCAAGCGCGAACTCAAGGGCACTCCCGCGCTGGCGCTCAAGGAGCCCGACGACATCACGAAGATCACCGAACTTGGATAGCGGTCGCGGGTAGTCCGCGACCCCCGGAACGTCGGCTGTTCGAGCCGGCGTGTCCAAGCGCGCGGACTCTCCTGTCCGTCATGCGCTCCGGAACCATCAAGTCAACGAAGCTAAGGAAAGGGAACGCCACAGTGGCTGCCACCCAGGAACAACTCATTGCCGGCATCGCGGAGATCATCGAAGAAGTCACCGGCATCGAGCCGTCCGAGGTGACCCTCGAGAAGTCGTTCGTCGACGACCTCGACATCGATTCGCTGTCCATGGTCGAGATCGCGGTCCAGACCGAGGACAAGTACGGCGTGAAGATCCCGGACGAGGATCTCGCCGGCCTCCGCACCGTCGGCGACGCCGTCGCCTACATCCAGAAGCTCGAGAACGAGAACCCCGAGGCCGCTGCAGCCATCAAGGCGCAGGTCGAGGCAGACGAGAACTGATGACTCCCTCTTCCCTCCGCGAGTACTCCACGCTGGGTGGGAACTTCCCGAGTGTGGTGGTCACCTCCATGGTGGCCACCACCTCGCTGGGCGGGGACCTCGACTCGACCTGGAAGAACCTGCTGGCCGGCGAATCGGGAATCCGTGAGCTGACCGACGACTTCATCACCAAGTACAACCTCCCGGTGCGCATCGGTGGTCGTCTCCTCCAGGATCCCGCCGAGGAGGTCACGCGCGTCGAGTCCCGGCGGATGGCCTACGTCGAGCGCATCGCGCACGTCATGAGCAAGCGCCTCTGGGCTCAGGCCGGCGAACCCGACGTCGACAAGGACCGCCTTGCCGTCGTGATCGGTACCGGTCAGGGCGGCGCCGACGCGATGGTCGACGCGGTCCAGGCCATGGAGACCACCGGGAACTACCGCAAGGTGTCCCCGCTCGCCGTCTCGATGGCGATGCCGAACGGACCGGCGGCCGTCGCGGGACTCAACGTCGGCGCCCGCGCCGGCGTGATCACCCCGGTCTCGGCCTGTTCATCGGGCGCCGAGGCCATCGCACACGCCTGGCGCCACATCGTCATGGGTGACGCCGACATGGTCGTCACCGGCGGCGTCGAGGGTCACATCGACGCGGTGCCGATCGCCGCCTTCTCGATGATGCGTGCGATGAGCACGCGCAACGACGATCCCGCGGCCGCCTCGCGGCCGTTCGACAAGGACCGCGACGGGTTCGTCTTCGGCGAGGGCTCGGCGATGCTGATCCTCGAGCGTGAGGATCATGCACGCGCACGCGGCGCGCACATCCACGCCCGCCTCCTCGGCTCCGGCATCACCTCCGACGGATTCCACCTCGTCGCCCCCGACCCCAGTGGACAGGGCAACGCGCGGGCGATGACCCGGGCCCTGCAGACCGCCGGTCTGCAGCGCTCTGACATCACCCACATCAACGCGCACGCCACGTCGACCCCCATCGGCGACACCGCCGAGGCCGCGGGCATTCTCGCCGCCATCGGCCAGCACGCGGCGGTGTACGCACCGAAGTCCGCGCTCGGACACTCCATCGGTGCCGTCGGGGCGCTCGAGTCGGTCCTGACCATCAAGAGTGTCGAGGAAGGCGTCATCCCGCCGACCCTCAACCTCGAAAATCTGGACCCGGAATGCGACATCGACGTCGTGCACGGTGAGCCCCGCTACGGGCAGATCGAGTACGCGATCAACAACTCGTTCGGTTTCGGTGGGCACAACGTGGCGCTCGCCTTCGGTCGCTACTGAGCACTCCCGCCACACCCCCGACACCCAGGAGACATCGATGACGACCTTGGCTCCCGTTGCCGGCCGCGAAGAAGCCGCCGATCCCCGCGACCCCCTGTTGCGGCTCACCAACTTCTTCGACGAAGGCACGATGTCGCTGCTCCATCCACGCGACAAGTCGGGCGTCCAGGCCGCCGTCGGTCTGGTCCACGGGGTCCGGACGGTCTCCTACTGCACCGACGGCACCGTCATGGGTGGCGCCATGGGTGTCGTGGGGTGTGCGCACATCGTCAACGCCATCGACACCGCCATCACCGAGCAGGCGCCGGTCATCGGCATCTGGCACTCGGGTGGCGCTCGCCTCGCCGAGGGTGTCGAGGCGTTGCACGCGGTCGGCCAGGTCTTCGAGGCGATGGTGCGCGCCTCCGGCTACATCCCGCAGATCTCGGTCGTCGTCGGGTTCGCGGCCGGCGGCGCGGCCTACGGCCCGGCGCTGACCGACGTCGTGATCATGGCGCCGGCCGGCCGGGTCTTCGTGACCGGGCCGGATGTCGTCAAGAGCGTCACCGGCGAAGAAGTCGACATGGAGTCGCTGGGCGGCCCGACCACACACGGCAAGAAGTCCGGCGTCTGCCACATCGTCGCCGACTCCGAGCCCGATGCGCTGTGGCGGGCGCGGCGTCTCGTGTCGACGTTCACCCAGCAGGGACACTTCGACCGCGATCACGCCCGGGCCGGCGACACCGACCTCAAGGCCCTGCTGCCCGAGTCGAATCGTCGCGCCTACGACGTCCACCCCGTCGTCGAGCAGCTGCTCGACTCCGGTGTGGCCGCCGACGGCGAGACGGAGATCTCGAGTTTCGAAGAGCTGCAGGCGAAGTGGGCGCCGAACATCGTCGTCGGCTTCGGCCGGTTGTCCGGACGCAGTGTCGGTGTCATCGCGAACAACCCGCTGCGGATGGGCGGTTGCCTCAACTCCGAGAGTGCGGAGAAGGCATCGCGTTTCGTCCGCCTCTGTGACGCCTTCGGAATCCCGCTCATCGTCATCACCGATGTACCGGGGTACCTTCCCGGCGTCGGCCAGGAGTGGAACGGCGTCGTCCGGCGCGGCGCGAAGCTGCTGCATGCGTTCGCCGAGGCCTCGGTCCCCCGCGTCACGCTGGTGACCCGAAAGATCTACGGCGGCGCCTACATCGCGATGAACTCGCGTGCGCTCGGCGCCACCGCGGTCTTCGCCTGGCCGGGTTCGGAGGTCGCCGTGATGGGCGCCAAGGCCGCGGTGGGCATCCTCCACAAGAAGGCCCTCGCCGCCGCACCCGACGATGAGCGAGAGGCCCTGCACGACCGCCTGGCCGCCGAGCACGAGGCCATCGCCGGCGGTGTCGGCCGCGCTCAGTCCATCGGGGTGGTCGACGAGATCATCGACCCGGCGCACACGCGCAGCATCATCGCCGAAGCGCTTGCGGCAGCACCCGCACGCCGCGGACGCCACAAGAACATCCCGCTCTGACGCGTCGCACCTGACAAGTGCCCCGGTCCTTCGAGGACCGGGGCACTTCTCGTCTGCGCTAGCCCACCCGCTGCTGCAACCAGGTGACCTCGGCGCCGGCGCCGCCCATGCGGTACTGCTCGAGGGCGTTGTCCCACGCGGTACCGAGTGCGCCTTCGAGTTCACCGGCGAGGCCGGCGCTGTCGGGTTGCGATTCGATCATCGAGCGCAACTGGTTCTCGCCGATGATGACGTCGCCGTTGGCGCTCGTGGAGCCGCGCCACAGGCCCAGTCCCGGGACGTAGCAGAACCGCTCGCCGTCGACGCCCTCGCTCGGATTCTCGGTCACCTCGAAGCGAAGCGCCGACCACTCACGGAGAGCCGTCACCAGACGTGCGGCAGTGCCGACCGGCCCTGCCCAGTCGACAGTGGCACGCTGCATGCCCGGCTCGGCATCCTGTGCCGACCATTTCAGGTTGGCGCGCGCATTCAGGGTCGACGACAGAGCCCACTCCACATGCGGGCACAGCGCCACCGGCGCCGAGTGGATGTACACCACTCCTGTTGTCATGTCCGCAAACTGGTTCAGATTGCGCACCTTGTTCACCTCCGTTGTCGACGAGGAACGTCTTCCCCAACACACCTCGCGACAGCGGATATCACACTCGTGAGATCAATTGTGCCTCATGAGGCACGTGTTGCGCCAGTTTCTGGTGCGAGAAAAATTCAGTTCTGTGACGAGAGTTCATCAACAACACGATCGTTGAACTCGCTCCACAGCGGCTTCGCCCATGGTCCGAACGGCCGGTCGGTCAGCACGACGCATGCGGCGTCGAGAACCGGGTCCACCCAGAGAAACGTCCCGGCCTGCCCGAAGTGCCCGAACGTGCGCGGAGAATTCCGTGTCCCGGTCCAATGCGGCGACTTCTCCGAGCGGATCTCGAAGCCGATCCCCCAGTCGTTGGGGCGGTGCTTGCCGTAACCCGGAACGAATCCGTCGAGACCGGGAAACTGGACCGACGTCAGCTTTCCGAACGTCTCCGGCGCCAGCAGCCGCGGATTCAACAGCTCTCGAGCGAAGACCGCCAGATCCGCCGCACTCGAGCGCGCCGCATGCCCGGCCGACCCGTAGAGGGTCGTCGACGACAACCCCAGCGGCATACACACGGCTTCGGAGAGATACCGGCCGAACTCGATACCGGTAGCTTCCGCCACGGCCTCGGCGGCCACCTCGAAGCCCGAACTCGAATAGATCCGCTGCTCCCCCGGCGGCGCCTCGACCTCGCGGGTGTCATAGGCCAGTCCGGACGCATGCGAGAGGAGGTGAGCGAGAGTCGATCCCGACGGCCCCGCCGGGTCGTCGAGTTCGACGGCACCTTCCTCGACCGCCACGAGAATCGCGTAGGCCACCAGCGGCTTGGTGACCGAGGCGAGTTCGTAGACGCGAGCGGGGTCGCCGAACTGGTCGGCGACCCCGTCACGGGTGATGATCGCCGCCGACGCGTGGTCGACGGGCCATTCCGTCAGAGATTCAAGGACAGACACATCGGGTCACGTTACCCGGATGCTCACCAGTCCTCTTCGGTGTAGCGGATGACACCGCGGATGTTCTTGCCGTCCAACATGTCCTGATAGCCCTCGTTGATCTGGTCCAGCCGGTACTGGCGGGTGATCATGTCGGCGATGTTGAGCTTGCCGATCTTGTACATCGACAGCAGCTGCGGGATGTCGAGCTTCGGGTTGGCGCCGCCGAAGATGGAGCCCTGCAGGTTCTTCTGCAGCAGGGTCAGCATGGCGAGGTTCAGGTTCACATCGCTCTCGAGCATGTTGCCCATACCGGTCAGGACACAGGTGCCACCCTTGGCGGTGATGCCCATCCAGAGGTCGACGTCCTTGCCGTGGACCTCGCCGACCGTGACGATCACCTTCTGGCACATGCCGCCGTGCGTGGTCTCCGCGATCGCCATGGCAGCCTCCTCGACCGAGGCGAACGCCGCGGTGGCCCCGAACTTCAGCGCCTGCTCGCGCTTCCACTCGACCGGGTCGATGGCGAACAGGTTGCGGGCACCGGAGATCACCGCGCCCTGCAGTGCCGCGGTACCGACGCCGCCGACACCGACGATGGCGACGTCTTCGCCCGGGCGCACGTCGCCGCTCCGGGTCGAGGAGCCGTAACCGGTGGGGATGCCGCAACCGCACAGCGCGGCGACCTCGAACGGGATGTCCTTGTCGATCTTCACCGCGGACGCCTCGTGCACGACCATGTACGGCGCGAAGGTCCCCAGCAGCGTCATCGGGTAGACGTTCTCGCCGGATGCGGTCTGGATGCGGAAGGTGTTGTCCGACACGGCTTCACCCTGCAGCAGCATGGCGCCGAAGTCGCACAGGTTGGCCATCCCCGACTGACACGACGGACACTTGCCACACGATGGGATGAACGACAGCACGACGTGGTCGCCGACCTCGAAGTCGGTGACGCCCTCGCCGATCTCGGCGACGACTCCCGCACCCTCGTGTCCGCCCAGGATCGGGAACCCGGCCATCGGGATGCCACCGGTCATCAGATGATGATCGGAATGGCACATGCCTGCGGCTTCCATCTTGATCTTGATCTCGTGGGCCTTGGGATCGCCGATCTCGATGTCCTCGATCGCCCACGGCTTGTTGTGCTCCCGCAGCAGTGCACCCTTTGTCTTCACTGAACTCCTCCGTTCGAACCCGGCGACGTCTCACACCGGGAGGATCTACTCACTCCGACGGTTGCCGCCATGACGTGACAGTCATCACTCAACCACATAATTGGAACGTGTTCTAGTACGTGTTTCCAGGCCGCGCAGTCGCCCGGTGCGATCGAGACGGACGAGACCACGACGACCTGGGCGCGAGTGCTCGCGCCCAGGTCGGAGGGTGTCGGTCTGGAGGGTGGCGTCAGTCGGAGAGGCCGGCGTCCTTGCTGCCGTAGCTCTGACGCAGCGTCGGCTTGACGACCTTGCCGCCGGCGTTGCGCGGCAGTTCGTCGACGATGACGATGTCCTTCGGATGCTTGAACCGGGCGAGGTTCTCGTTGAGGTACGGCTCGAGGTCGGCGAGGGTCAGGTCCTCGACTCCGTCGGCCAGCACCACCACGGCCACCGGCACCTCGCCCCACTTCTCGTGCGCCCGACCGATGATCGCCGCCTCGGTGATGCTCGGATGACCGAAGAGCACGTTCTCGACCTCGGCGCAGTAGATGTTCTCACCACCGGAGATGATCATGTCCTTGGCGCGGTCGACGACGTAGAGGAAGCCCTCCTCGTCCGCGCGGACCAGGTCGCCGGAGTGGAACCAGCCGCCGGCGAAGGCGTCGGCGGTGCCCTGCTCGTTCTGCCAGTACCCCTTCATCATGTTCGGGCCCCGGTAGACGATCTCGCCGACTTCACCCTGCGCCACGTCGTTCCCCTCGGGGTCGACGATGCGGGCGGTGACCGCGGGGACGACCTTGCCGATCGAGCCGATCTTGCGCAGCGCGTCCCGGCCCTCGAGCACACAGGTGATCGGAGACATCTCGCTCTGCCCGAAGACAGCGACGTTCAGCGCTTCCGGAAAGGTCTCGTTCATCGCCTTCAGGACCGTGTCCGACGCCGGGGCGGCGCCCCAGCTGATCACCCGCAGCTTGAGGTCGCGCGGCTTGGCCTGCTGCGCGGCGCAGACGGCCTGCCACTGCGCGGGCACCAGGAAGATCGAGGTGGTGCCCTCCTTCTCGATCGTGTCGAGCATGTCGTCGGGGTCGAACGCACCGAGCGGATGGATCACCGAGAGCGCACCCATGTAGAACAGAGGCGCCATCGCGCCGAGGCCGGCGATGTGGAACATCGGCGCGACGCAGGAGCCGATGTCATCGGACCGGGTCTGCAGAGCCTGCAGACAGGTGACGGCCTGCGCCTGCATGTTCGTGTGGGTGAGCATGGCGCCCTTGGGCTTTCCGGTAGTGCCCGAGGTGTACATGATCAGCGCGACGGTGTCCTCGGGAACGTCGATCTCCTCGAGATCCGACGAATCCTCGGCAACCAGCGACTCGTAGTCGAGGTGATTCTCCTTGTCCGATCCGCCGACCACGATGGTGTGCTCGATCGCGCCGGTGGCGGCGCCCGCGGCGTCGGCCAGCGGCGCGAGGAGCGTCTCGGTGACGATCACCTTGGCACCGCTGTCGTTGACGAGGAAGGCGACCTCGGCCGGGCTCATCCGGATGTTCACCGGCACGGGGATGGCGCCGATCAGGTTGGCGCCCAGAACCGCTTCGACGTACTCCGAGCGGTTGAGCAGGACGATCAGGACCCGGTCACCGAACTGCACGCCGCGTCGGCTCAGCGCGGCGGCAAACGCCCGGCTGCGCTCGTCGAGTTCTTTCCAGGTGGTGACGTTGCCCAGGAACTTCAGCGCCGGCTTGTCCGGGGTCATGAAGGCGTGGCGGCGGATCTGGTTGTTCCAGTGGTTGCGGCGCGAACGCAGTGGCTCGGTGGCCAGGTCGCTGAAGGTGTCGACGGTCGCGGTCATACGATCGGTCTCCTCGTTGTCTTCTCTGGTGGTGATGGGGTCGGGACGGGTGGTGTGTGGTTCTTCCGGCGTGGCGCGAAAATCACCGGGAGGCGCCGGCGAACGCACTGATCGCCGCCTGGAACTCCGGGGACTGGAGCAGTTCGGTCTGGCCGTCGAGTTCTCGCTCGATGGCGGCGTCGAAACCGGACATCGTGTGCGCGTCGAGCGCTGCCTTCGTGAGCCGGAGCGCAGCGGCACTCTTGCCCGCCAGCTTTCGGGCCACAGTGCCGACCACCTCGTCGAGCGCGGCACGGTCGTCGACGACCCCGTTGACGAGTCCGGCCTCGAGAGCTTCTGCGGCACGCAGCTTCTCGCCGAGGAGTGCCAGCTCGTTGGCGCGTACGCGACCGACCGCCGTGGCGAACGACATCGACGCGGCGCCGTCGGGCATCAGACCGATGTTGACGAATGCGAGCAGGAAGTACGACCGCGCCGTCGTGTAGATGAGGTCGGCGCCGAGTGCGAGTGACGCACCGATCCCGGCGGCCGCGCCGTCGACGGAGGCGATCACCGGGACCGGAACCGAACGCACGGCACGTACGAGGGCGGAGCCGCCGGAGATGATCGCCCGGGCCTGTTCCCGGGTGAAGCCGGACGCGCCACCTTCGGTCGACCGCTCGGCGAACCCCCGGACGTCGGCACCGGCACTGAAACTGCCACCGGCGCCGTCGATCACGACGACGCGGACGTCATCCCGCTTCGACCACTCCGACAAGGTCTCCTCGATCGCCTTTTCGGCCCGGCCGTCGAGGGCGTTCATCCGTTCCGGTCGAGAAATCGTCAGACGTCCGATCCCGGAATCGTCCACGGACGTCACCACTCCGTCGTGCGTGATCTCGTCGCTCACTACCACTCCCCATTCATGCCGGTTCCGATAGACACAGTGCCCCGCATCTGTGCCATCGCCTAGACTACTATCACAATGCGACGCAGATCACGAGAATTCTCGTTAACTTATCAGATCAGTTTGTGCTCCTCTACTGCGGTTTTACCGCCTGGCCCGGAAATCTGTCACGAGAACGTGGTCTCCGGCTAGGCTGTGTCGTCATGACCGCCCGCCCGCAGACGTCACGCCCGGACCCGGGCGTCCGGCGTCGTCGCCCCGCCGACCGGCGACGCATGATCGTCGACGCCGCAGCGAAGGCGTTCAGCGACGGCGGATATCACGCGGTACGACTCGACGACATCGCCGAGGCCGTCGGCATCTCCGCGCCGGCCCTGTACCGGCACTTCCCGAACAAGTACGCACTGTTCGCCGAGACCACCGCCGAACTCGCCACCGGCCTGCGCGACGTACTCGACACCGTCCCCGAGGGGTCCCCGGAGGAATTGCACGCGCTCCTCGAGGCGATCACCGCCACCTCGTTCGACAACCGGCGCCGCGGCGGGCTGTATCGCTGGGAATCGCGGTACCTCGAGCCCGCCGACGTCGCGATCGTCCGCGACGTCGTCGTGCACCAGCACCGTCGCGTGCGGGCGGCCGCCCGGCGACTGCGGCCATCGCTGAACGACTCCGACGCCAATCTCGTCGCCGCGGCGATGATCAGCGTCGCGGCCAGTCCCACGACCCACCGCGCCGCGCTGCCCGCCCGTGAGGCGACGGCGCTGATGTCCGGCGCCGCGATCGGCCTGCTCGACGTCGGGTTACCCGCCCCCACCGCTCGCGAACGACCGACAGTCACCGGACTCGCCCCCGCCGCCAAACGTGAGGTCATCCTGACCGAGGCCATCGGACTCTTCGCCGCCCGCGGGTTCCGGGACGTCACCATCGAGGACATCGCACACGCGGCCGACCTGCCCGCGTCGGGCGTGTACCGCCACTTCCCGAGCAAGGTCGCGATCCTCGAGGCATCGTTCTGGCGCGCCACCGATCGGGTCACGTCTGCGATCGCCGACGCCCTCGCCGCATCGACGACGCCCCGGGAGGCGATCGTCGCGATACTCGCCGCCTACATCCGATTGAGCTCCAGCACAACGGATCTGATCTCGATCTACGAGACCGAGATCGGGCACACCACCCCAGAGGCTCGCGCCGAACTGCGCAATCAGCAACGGATCACCGTCGACGAATTCGCCACGTGGCTCACCCGGGACCGCGAGGAGCTGTCGCTCTCACAGGCCCGGTTCCTCGTGCACGCGGCACTCAACGTGGTGACCGACCTGTCGCGCCAGTCCCCGCCGCCCTCGCCCGAGCGGATCGAAGCGCTCGCGATGCGGATACTGCTCGGCCCACACGTGGCCGACTGACGCCCCTACAGCACCGCGAAGTCGTCCATCAGCCAGCGGCCGTCTTGTTCGACGAGAGTGACCTTGACCCGCGACTGGTACGGGAATCCCTCGGGAAACTCCTGGGCGGTCTGTGGCGATTTCAGCGTCTGGTCGAGCGTCACCAGCACGACGGCCTTGCCGTCGTCGACGGACATGATGCCGGCGTTGTCGGCCTTCGCGGTCGAGACCGATTCGGCCGCAGTCGATCCGCGTCTCGCGTCCTGCGAGGATTCGATGTAGGTCTGGGTGAAGGCGGGCGTCGAGATCTCCCGGATGCGCCGGTCGAGGTCGGCGTAATCGGCGGAGTTGTAGGTGGAGATCTCGGCCGCGTACCGGCGCGCCGTCTCGAGCAGCGACGACGTGGCGCCGGCCGACGCGCTCGTCTCGGCCCGCTCGTCGGCGTCCACATAGGCCACCGCGAGTACCGCGGTCGACGCCGCGAGGGCGATGACCGCCACGACCAGCGCGATCACGGCCCAGGGCCGGGCGCCGACCGCCGAGGTCCATCCGGTCCACCGAGAGCCACGACGACCGGACGCCGCGGGGTCGATCTTGCGCGGCGTGCGGTCCGCATCGGTGTCGGTGGACTTCGGGTCGTCGGTGGGCGGGTCGTCGGTGGGCGCGGCGGGGTCCGGGCCTGCGGAATCGGTCGCCGCCGAACGGGTTGCGGGACCGGAACCCTCCGAGCCACGCTTGCGACCGGCCTTGCGAGCCGCCTTCTCCGCTTTGGCCTCGGCCTCGGCGCGGTACTTGTCGCGGTTGCTGCGGTTGGCCTGCAGGAACTCGGCGCCGTGGAGAGGGTTCACCTCCGCGGCGTCGCTGGGGGGATTCGCCGGTGCCGAGCCGGGGTCGACGGACAGATCGGACTCGGCACCGGGTGCGGTGCCCCCGGAGTCGGGCTGGTCGGACGTGGAACGCGGCTTCGGCATGCGTTCAATGTAGCGAGACGTTCCCGGCCGGTTCGTCTCGCTGCCGGATCAGTGCCCGACGATCAGAGGCTGCCGAGGTCCAGAGACACCCATTGCTTCGGCTCGAGGAACAGTTTCGTCTGCGGGCCGTGGTCCTTCTCGGCCATCTCCACGTAGGGGTCCACCGCCTGGGGCGGGAGGTAGCGCGCCGCCATCTCCTGGAGGTCGGCGCGAGTGCCGGCGACCATGTCGACCGCATCCCCCGACACGGCCACGTACATCAGCCGCGGCGTCACCTCGTCGACCATCAGCGTGAAGCGCCCGGCTGCCCGGATGAGCTGCAGTTTGCGCGACTCGGTCCCGGTGAGCAGCCAGGGACGTCCACCCGGCTCGTACTGGTACCAGACCGGGACGGTCAGTGGCGCCCGGCCGGGCTCGGCCTCCACCGACAACGCCGCGACGTGGGGTTCGGACAGGAACGCTTCTCGTTCGGATTTCGTGAGTGCCATGTGCCGACGGTAGACCGCACCACCGACATCCCGTCCGGGTTCTTTCGACCCGGACGGGATGTTCTGGCTACTTCCAGGGCTCGAGTACCTCGGCGGCGCGCTCGGCGAGCACCATCTGGAAGATCGGCCCGAAACTGACCCGGGCGACGCCGAGTTCGGCCAGGGCCGACTTCGAGTTCTTGGTCGGATGCCCGATCGCGTTGACCGGCAACGGCAGCTCCGCGGTGAGCCGCTTCTGCGTGGCGTCGTCGTGGAAACCGACCGGATACAACACATCCGCACCGGCTTCGGCGGCCAGCTTCAGTCGCTCGATGGCGCGGTCGACGCGATCGGATTCGTCCCCGACCTGTTTCACGAAGAGGTCGGTACGCGCGTTGATGACCACGTGGACGTCGGTGGCGTCGGACGCGGCCCGCAATGCGCCCACGAAGTCGGCGTGCTCCTGAGCCTCGCGGAGACGACCGCCCTCGCTGTGCACGGTGTCCTCGATGTTCAGGCCGACGGCGCCGGCCGCGATCAACCCGTCGATCAGTGTCTTCGGGTCTTCCCCGTAGCCGGATTCGATGTCGACGGAGATCGGGACGTCGACGGCCGCCGTGATCTGCCGGATCCGGGTGGTCAGCTCATCGAATGTGATGCCCTCGTTGTCGGGTTTGCCGATGGAGTCCGACACCGGATGGCTCCCGACCGTGAGCGCGGTGAACCCCGCGGAGATCGCGAGATTCGCCGACCACGCATCCCAGACCGTGGGCAGGATGACCGGATTTCCGGGCTGGTGGAGGTCGAGCAGAGTCGTGGCCTTGCTGGAGAGTTCCGTCATGGTCCCTACAACTACGCCGATCGGCGATCGCATTCCACCGCCGCCGCCATCCGGTTGTGGTTTGTCCCGGATGCCGGGACAAAACGCAACCGGGTAGCGGCCGGCCGGCCCTACTCGCGCCAGAACAGGTGATGAGTGACCCCGCTGGAGCTGGGGACCGACTCGTGGTGGTACCGGTCCTCGAGTTCCTCGGGCGACTCCCAGAGTTTCAGCCCCTCCCCGATCGTGACCGGCGCGACGGCGATGTGCAGGGTGTCGATGAGGCCGGCGTCGAGGAATTCCCGCACGGTGCTCACGCCGCCGCCGATGCGTACGTCCTTGCCGTCGGCCGCGGCCTTCGCCTGCTCGGCAGCCTCGGCGGGTGTCGCGTCGAGAAAGTGAAAAGTGGTGTCGCCGAGCGTGAACGACGGTCGCACGTGGTGCGTCAGCACGAAGACGGGCGTGTGGAAGGGCGGTTCGTCGCCCCACCAACCCTGCCACTCATGGTCGGTCCACGGGCCGCGCTGATGGCCGAACTTGTTGCGGCCCATGATCTCCGCGCCGATGTTGTGGGAGAAGTCGCGCGTGAAGTAGTCGTCGAGGCCCCGCGTGCCACCCGGGTCGGTCCGGTTGGGCCAGCCGGCGGTGGCACCCGCCCATGACATCAGTTCCCAGGGTTCGACGCGGTCACCGAAGGGACGCTCGAACGTCTGGTTCTCCCCCGCCCCGATCCCGTCCTGCGAGATGGAGAAGTTCTGGACTCTGAGTAGTTGCGGCATGGCTTGGCATTCCCGTCGTCTGTCGGCACGAGCAATATATGCGGACAGACCCGGTGGCGCCGGAAAACTCATCGCCGCGGCGCAGACCGGATGATCCACGCCGCGATCGCCGCCTGCGGACCCACGACGGAGGTGACCGATACGGATGACCGGAGGCGGCGACAGCGAAGCAGCGTCAGCCGAGCGCCTGGGCGATGACGTCGGCGACGGGGGTCGACGACCGGCCGATGAGCGACCGGAGATCACCGGAGGTGGTGTCGAGTTCGCCGCGACTGATCCCCGCGTCCGAGCTCGCCAGCATCGCGGCGACCGGCTCGGGCAGGCCCGCGCCGACCAGACTCGCCCGGTAATCGGACTCCGAGAGGTCGCGGTACTCTACGGTCGAACCCGCCGCCTCACCGATCGCGCGGGCGAACTCTCCGTACGTCAGCCGTTCGTCCCCACCCAGCTCGTAGACCTTGCCGGCCTGATCGGAATCGGCGGTGAGGACAGCCGCGGCCGCGGCCGCGTAGTCGGCACGGGCAGCGGCCGCGAGCCTTCCCTCACCGGCCGCCCCGAAGAGCGTCCCGGTCGACACCGCCTGCGGGATGGCCGCCAGGTAGTTCTCCCAGTACCAGCCGTTGCGCAGGATCACGGTGGAAACCGGCGACTTGCTCAGCCGGGCCTCGGTGGCGACATGCTCGGGGGCCAGGCTCAAGCCACTCGTGTCCGCGTGAAGCAGGCTGGTGTAGGCGATGAGTGCGACGCCGTTCTCCTCCGCGGACTCGATCACGTTGGTGTGCTGGGCGACACGTCGGCCCATGTCGGCGCCCGAGATGAGCAGCAGCTTGTCGACTCCGGCGAGTGCGGTCCGCAACGACTCCGGGTCGTCGTAGTCGGCGACGCGGACCGAGACGCCCTGCGACGCGAGCTTCGACGCCTTCGACTCGTCCCGGACGATCGCGACGACGTCGGTGGCCGCGACGCCACGAGCGAGTAGTTCCTCGATCACGAGTCCGCCGAGATGTCCTGTCGCGCCGGTCACTGCTGTGGTCATGGTGTCCTCTTTCTGGGTGGTGGTCGCCAGTATGCACTAACTTTTAGTAAGTGCAATACGATGTGTTAGCAAGATCTCGTCGCTTCGACTACCGTTGAGGACGTGACCGAGACCAGCGACGAGTCCCTCGAAGCGAATGTCTTCGCCCGAGACTGCTCATCTCGGACGACGCTGCAGACCGTCACCGGTCGCTGGGGAAGCCTCGTGCTGATGGCGTTGGGAGAGAGCAACTATCGGTTCAGCGCCTTGCGACGACGCGTCGACGGCGTGAGTGAACGCATGCTGTCGCAGACCCTGCAGAACCTCGAGCGCGACGGCATGATCGTGCGCACCGTCCTCGAGGCCATCCCGCCGAAGGTCGAGTATCACCTCACCCCGCTGGGCCGCCAGGTCGCCGACCAGTTGAGCGGACTGATCGAACTCGTGCAGGACAACATGCCCGTCGTCCGGGACGCGCAGGCGCAGTACGACGGGCGACACAGCGGCGGAGACTGAATTCCATCTCGTCGGGTACACGTGGATACGTAGGAGTTCGACGACGAGAGGATCAACCCGATGACGTCACCGGAAGCCGACCTGCCGATCGAGGCAAACGAGGCCGACGCGATCGAGCAAGCCCAGCCGACGGACCCCGACCCCGCCGAGGCGGCGGAGCCCACCGTGCCGTTCGATGCCAACGACGCCGACGCCGCCGAGCAGGCCACCGAGGTCGAGACCGACCCCGAGGATTACCCCCGCGAATAGGGCCGTCGATGCGGAAAGCCCTTCAGCTGCTCATGCAGCCGAAGGGCTTTCCGCTGTCGTCACCGACCCTGACTCTTCCCCGAACGCCGACCACCACGGTCGTCGCGCTCGAATCTCTGGCGTTGTCGAGCTCCGTAGGTCGCCGCTCTCACGGCGTCGTCATCCTCCATACCCGACCCCAGGGCGCCACCCAGTGTCGCCACCGACGCCACCAACCACGCCATCGTCACCAAGGACGCGGCGCCCACCGGGTGACCGATCTGGTCCGCGACCATCTCCGGCGGTATCGTCCACCATGCTGTCAGGAGCAGCAGAGCGAACACGACAACGTAGAAGACCATCACCCCGATCGTCAGCGTGACAATGGTGGACATGTTGTAGAGCACCGCTCGCTCGCGTTCCTCCCGCGAGGGCGGCCGTTCCCACAGATCGTGCTCGACGATCAGCCAGGCGATCATCGCAGCTATCGACAGAATGGTGGCCACCCCCAGCCGCCACGGGCCCATCATGTCCGACAGCTGCCACATGGTCCCGTACGCCAGACTCACCGCTCCGGTCGCAAACGCCGCCATCATCACCTTCGACATTCCGGCGACGACTCGCCAGGGCCGATTGGCGTAGACCATGCCCGCGAGAAGCCGAAGGCGTGACAGCCTCGACGGCGAGACATACTGGACGACGTCGTGATCTTGCACCCGCTGAAAGCGCTCGTTCTCCGCTCCGGGTTCAGCCGGTCCGCGGGACACCTCGGTCACGATCATCCGAGCCAGGTTCCTCGCACGCCGATCGACAAAGGCAGCACCCATACCGGGTATCGAGATCACTCCGAGGCGTTTCGACAGATCGATCTCGGCGATGATCGGGGCCGTCCCCCGCCGACGGGGTAGGTCGGTGAGGTAGATGACGATGTCTTCGGTCGCCGACTCGGGATCGACAGTATCGACCACTTCGGCGAAGTCGGTGTGCTCGTCGATCGGGTACGCATGACTTCGGGTGGACACCTGCCAACGATCCGTACTCTCTTCGACCGCTGACAGTGATTCGGACAAGTGTTCGCCGATCGACTCCGTCGCACCGGGATCGGCGATCACGAGAACAGACCGTGACGATGGTTCTGGGTGCATGGAGGTCGCCTACCCTCCCCTTCCGCCGCCAAACGCATCACTTCACCGAATTTTCGGGCGATGCGGAGTCCGAGCAGCGGCTCGCCGCAGCGCGACGAGACCGGGACCGGGTTTCCCGTGGGTCTTCCGTGGGTGGCGTGAGTCGAGAAAACCCCCGCCCCCTGCTGGTACAGGTGACGGGGGTTGTTCTGCTCCCCCAACTGGACTCGAACCAGTAACCGTTCGATTAACAGTCGAATGCTCTGCCAATTGAGCTATGGGGGATTGCTCCGGCTCCGTTCGGCACCCGCAGATGCTTCACCAGAACCGAGGTCAGACTCTAGCGCATGGTCGCGCCGGAGAACAAAACGCGCGGTCAGCAGACATCGGTGCGATCGGGCCGGTGTGTCGCACCGGCCCGACCGCCTGGTCATCGAGGTCAGTGACCGGCGACCACGTCCGACTCGTCGACCACCACGGGCGTGCGCGCCCCCGGTAGGAACCAGTGCGCGATGCACACTGCCGCGAAGAGAAGGTAGCCGAGCGCGACCGCGGGGGCCGCCGCCCACGACACCTCGGGCGCGTGGATCAGCCCGATGAACGACAGGACGGCGCCGACCGACGCGGCGATCGCGGCGTAGTGGAATTTCTTCTCGAGGATGAACGTGACGATGGTGCCGAGGACCAGACCGACGAGCACCGCACCCTCGCCCAGCGTCTTGAGGCCCTCGTAGATCACCCCGGCGCCGCCGAGCGCCTCCATACCCACTTCGTCGGCGGTGGTGCCGGCCGCCGCGAGCGCGTTGTCGATGAGCCCTCGACCCCATTCGGCGAGGTTCGGCAGCAGTGCCGCCACCACCGCGACCGCGTGCAGGCGCGGCACCGCCTGGAAGGCCTGAGCGCCGATGAGCAAGCCGATGAACAGCAGGATCGGGACGATCGCCGGGACCGGCAACAGTGCGTTGAGCACTCCGAACATACCCAGGAAGCACAGCAGTCCGATGGCCACACCGCTCGCGAGGGAGTAGCTCGCGCGCCCACCCGCGTCCTTCCAGCCGGGATGTCCGATGTAGACCGCGGGCGGGAACGGAGACCCGAAAGCCGCACCGATACACGCGCCGGCACCGTCGGCCAGCAGGACGCTGCGCAGGTTGTAGTTGTCTCCCGCCGCCGCGGCGCTCTCCACGTTGCTCATCGCCTCGGTGAAGTTGTAGACACCGAGCGGTATGGCCGTGCCGAGCAGGGGTGCGAGATCACCGAGTCCGTTGAACAGCAGATCGAAACGTTGATCCGGGATGCCGATCGCGACGTTCTCCACCGCCGAGGTCAGGTCGGGCACGGACATGTACCCGCCGGCCCAGCCGATCGCCGTGCCGACGAGCAGCGCCGCCAGGCCGACCGGGATGTTGCCGGGCAGCTTCACGTCGGTGAAGAACCCGATGAGGATGATCGCCAGCACGGGGAGGCCGATCCACGCCGCCTCCCACATCTGCGCGGCCGGCCGCATCGAGATGAAGGTGATCGAGATGCCCGCCAGGGTTCCCAGCATCGCCGCTCGCGGGGTGAGCTTGCGGACGTAGGGACCCACGAAGGCGCCGATCATCACGATGACGCCGATCATGAACGCCCACGCCAGACCGGCCTGCCACGCCTGGATCGCGTCGTTGGTGTTCAGGTACACCGGCAGCATCACGACGAACACCACGATGAACATGTGCGGCACGCTCGGACCGTAGGGCAGCGCGGTCACATCGTCGCGTCCCTCACGCGCGGCGAGGCGTCGTGCCAGGAAGGTGTAGTACAGGTTGCCCAGGATCAGAGCCACCCCCAGGGCGGGCAGCACGGTACCGAGGACGTTCTCCGCGCTGAGACCGATCACCCCGATCATCAGTCCGGTCAGCGTCAGCACGTTGACCAGGATGTTGAACCCGAGACCAAAGAACGCGTTGGTGTCCCCGCGCGTCCACCAGGCGACCTTGGACTGCTGTGGGGGTGACGGCGGGTCGGCCGTAGGGGCTGGATCGGTGGTGGCGCTCATGACTTCCTCCGGAGTGGTCGAGTTGGGAGTACGAGACGCCGGTGTCTCGAGAAGGGGTCTGGGATCGGAGTCGTCGGTCCCGGACGGCTCACGCCGAACCGACGACGTCCTCAGCGGTGGCGGACGTCAGCAGGGCGATGACGTCCTCGCTCGGTGCGGTCCAGCCGAAGATGCCGCCCTGCGCGGCGATCATCTCCAGTCCGACACGCTGGAACTCAGGGAAATACGAACCGACACAATCGGATACGACGACGCACTCGAACCCTCGATCGTTGGCTTCGCGCGTTGTCGTGTGTACGCAGACCTCCGTGGTCACACCGGTGACGAGCAACTGGGTGATGTCGTTGTCGGCCAGGATCGCCGCCAGCTCCGTCGCATAGAAGGCACCCTTGCCCGGCTTGTCGATGACGACCTCGGTGTCGAGCGGTGCGAGTTCGTCCACGATGTCGTGGCCGTATTCGCCCCGGATGAGGATGCGGCCGAAGGCTCCCGGATCACCGATCCGCTTGGACGGGAGCCCGCGGTTGAGCTTGGCGGGCGGACAGTCCGACAGATCGGGCAGGTGCCCCTCTCGCGTGTGGACGATGAGCATGCCGGCCGCGCGGGCGGCGTCGAGCAGACCTACCAGCGGAGCGACGACACGCTGCAACTGACTGACGTCGTTGCCCAGCGTCTCGCCGAAACCACCGGGCAGCAGGAAGTCCCGTTGCATGTCGATGATGATCAGGGCGGTGTGCGCGAGGTCGAGTTCGATGGGGCCGGGCTGCGCGTCGAGTGTGACGGTGTCGGACATGGGGTTCCTTCGGGGGACGGTGTCGTCGGACTTCAGGGGGTCGGAGCGGCGGAGGTGATCGGGGCGCGTGCCGGCGTGTCATCCGCCGGTCGGGCGCGCGGCTCGTCGAGGAGTGCGGCCGCCAGATGCAGCACGGCGTCGTCGGTCAGCGCATCGCCGAGCAGCATCGCGCTGTGCGGCCGCCCGTCGGAGGTGAGACCCTGCGGGATGGCGACACCGGTGAGGTCCAGCAGGTTCCCGAAGTGGGTGTAGTGACCGAGCATCGTGTTGGTCGCGATCGGCTCGGCGAGCACCTCGTCGACGGTAAAGGTGCGGCCGATGGTGGGGACCACCAGGACGTCCATCTCCTGCCACACCCGGCCGACCTCGGCGCGCAGTTCCTGCAACCGCTGCAGTGCGGAGAAGGCGTCCACTGCGGTGTATTTCTCGCCGCCGCGCAGTATCTCGCGGACCACCGGGTGGATGTCGTCGGGCCGTTCGGCCAGGAAGCCGGCGAATTCGACGAGCCTTTCGGCGACCCAGGGCCCCGAGTACAACAGTTCCCCCGCGGCGAGGAACGGGGCCAGCGAGACATCGACGATCTCGAGACCCCCGGGCACCGCCAGATGCGCCAACCGCGCCCGGAACGACAGGTGGGCGTCGCGCATGGCATCGTCGCCGAAGAACTCCAGTTCGTCCGGAGCGGGCAGGCCGACGGTGAGGGTGCCGCCGGAGTGGCGGGCTCCCCTGTCGCGCGACCAGGCATCCGCGTCGTCGCGGCCGATCATCACGTTCATGATCACGTCCATGTCGGCGATGGTCGAGGTCATCGCGGTGATGCAGTCCAGCGACTTGCAGGCGGGCACGAGGCCGGTCGTGCTGATCAGTCCGCGGGACGGCTTGTATCCGATGATGCCGTTGAGCGCCGCCGGCACACGCCCGGATCCCGCGGTGTCTGTGGCGACGGCGAACGGGACGTCCCCGTGCGCCACCGCGAGCGCAGAGCCGGAACTCGAACCGCCGGAGATCATCTCGTTGCCGTAGACCCCGCGCGGCACGGTGTAGGGGGTACGCGTCCCGTTGAGTCCGGTGGCGAACTGGTCGAGATTGGTCTTGCCGACATACAGCGCACCGGCGTCGAGGAGTCGTTGGACCACCGGGGCGGTGGTCTCGGGGACGTACGCGTACGCGGGACACGACAACGTCGTGGGCACCCCCGCGACATCGATCGAGTCCTTCACCCCGAACGGGACGCCGTACAGCGGCAGGTCCCGTGCGTCGGAACGGTTCTCGAGAGCCGCAGCCGCGGCGATGAGCTGGTCCCGAGGAACCGTGGACAGCCAGGTGCCGTCGTCACCTCGCGCCTCAATCGCATCGAGGACGGCTCGCGCGGTGCGGGTCGGCGACCCGCTTCCGTGGAGGTGCGAGTCGAGTATCTCGGCGACCGTGGGTCCCGTCGTCGGACCGGCAGCTTTCGTCATAACGTCGATTGTCGACAGAATGATGGCGCTTGCGGAACGGCTGTGTGTCGATCGTGTTAGGGCATCGCCGTGGGCGGGTCAGGGCGTGTGCGCGTGCCCGTGAACGTGCTCCGGGGACTCGCCCGCGCTCGCGGACACCAACCCGAGGTAGTGCAGATGCCCGTGGTCGCCGAGCGCGGCCACGACCGCTTCGGCGTCGTTGCGTTCGAGTGCATCGAGAATCGCCTGATGCCGGGTGAACCCGTCCGCGGGTCCGTGATGGTCAGCTGTCTCGGAACGCAGATTGACCGCCATCGGCAGTTGCAGTTTCAGCAGGATCGGCGCGAGGGTGACGTCGAGTTGGCGGTTCCCGGCCAGCGCGACCACCGCGGCGTGGAAACGGCGGTGGGCATCGTCGCGCTCCAGATCGTCACCCGCGCGACGCATCGCGTCGATCGCCTCGCGCACGGGTTCCAGCTGGCGGTCGGGATCGGTCAGCGGTAGCGCTGTTTCCACGGCATGGCGTTCGAGCACCTGGCGGATCTCGAACAGCTGCAGGATGTCCGTCGGCGACCACTCGGCCACCCGGACCCCGCGCCGCGGTTGATGTTCGACGAGCCCCTGCTGCGCCAACAGGCGCAACGCCTCGCGAACGGGAGCCCGGCTGATCCCGAGATCTGCACACAGCGTCTCTTCGACGATCTTCTGTCCCGGTTCGAGTGCGCCGCTCAGTATCGCGTCACGAAGCCGCCGCGCGGCGACGTCCACCAGGCTCTCCGGCAGGTCACCACCGACCCCGTCCGCGACCGTCATCTGCTACCACTTCCCGCCACACTCGTGCCCGATTTTGCGGCCAGTGTAGCGGCGTCGACAGTCGACCGTTTTGCGCGCACTCGTCTGTCGTCGTTCTTCCGAGGTGCGGTATTGTCCTCCCGCAGGCAGCGACATCTGCGCGGGGAGTTAGCTCAGTCGGTTAGAGCCGCGGACTCATAATCCGTAGGTCGCGGGTTCGAGCCCCGCACTCCCCACTCATCAGCCGCACCGACGGTTCGATTCCGGTTCCCGGACACCGCGCGAGCTCATCGCTCGACGCGACACCAGTACTCGGTCTCGCCGGGGATCGGCGTCAGCCGGACCTCGCCGCCGTCTGGCCGGTCGAACAGTCGAACGCCCGCACCGAGGAAGACCGGGACGAAGAACACGAGAACCTCGTCGAGCAGCCCGTGATCGATCATCTGTCGCGCGACATCGGCCCCGATGACGGTGACGTAGGCATCGCCCGCGATCTGCGCGGCGGCCTCGACCGCATCGTGGAGGTCGGAGACGAATGTGACGCCGGCGACGGCCTCCGCAGGCGGGTTGTGGGTGAGAACGACTGCGTCCCCGTCGTATTCACCGCCGAACGCGCCTTCGCGGTCGGTGCCCTTGTTGGGATCGTCGCCGCCGAACGACCGGTTGCCGACCAGTAGCGCGCCGGTCCCCCGCATCAGCCGCGAGGCGGCATCGGCGGCGGCCTCGGTCCGTTCGTCGGTCGGGGCCTCGAAGAACGGCGTCAGCCAGGACATGTCACCGCCGGGCCCGGCGATGAATCCGTCGAGAGATGCCGTCGCCGAATAGATGGTGGTCGCCATGAACTCCTGCCTTCGTTCGGTCGAGTCGAGGTGTCCACGGTGCAGACCTCCGCGGAGGCGGGAACTCATCGGTCTCGCGCTCACGCGCGGATCGATCGCGCAGCTCCCGACGTCGGCGAGCCCGTCAGCCCGCGCCGACGATGGGGTCGACGGCCTGTTCCAGCAGGCTGCGACGATAGGCCTCGAGGGCGACCAGATCTCCGAACACCGCGTTGTAACCGTCCGGGTCGTCGCTGGGCGCCATCCGGCGCAGGCGCGACTTGATGTCGGCGATCTGCGTGCCGACCCACACCTCTTGCAGCCGGGCCAGCACGCTCGAGATGTAGCGGGCGATGTTGTCCTCGTCGACCGGCATCGATTCGACGGCGAGTTCGGTCACCAGCGGATCGATGATCGGGTCGTCGACGGCATTGCGCACGGCGTCGACCCAGGCCGCGCCACCCATGCCGGCCGACGTCCCGCCGAGCCCGGTCATCGCCTGGCGGACGATCGCGTAGGCCGGTTCGTTGAAGCACTCGACGGGCAGCGAGTCGAACACCGTGCCGGCGATCGCCGGATACTGCAGCGCCGCCTTCAGCGCTTCCCGTTGCGGCCACAGGCGCGGATCGTTGGGCTGGGGCCGCGCCGAGGTCGGTGCCGACTCCGCCTCCGGTCGGTTACGGGCGCCGCGCGCGTTTCCCCGACCTCCGGAAGTGCTGACGCCCTGCGCCTTCCGGATTCTGGCACCCTCCTCGCGCACTCGCCCGAGAACCTGGGAGACCTCTTCCCACCCGACCCAGCCGGCGAGCTGCCGCGCGTACTCGTCGCGGAGAGCGATGTCCTTGATCCGGGCGACCACCGGGACGGTGTCGCGCAAGGCGTGCACACGCCCCTCCGCCGTGTCGAGGTCGTGTCCGGCGAGCAGCGCCTTGATCGCGAACTCGAACATCGGCACCCGCCGCGCGATCAGATCGCGGACGGCGGCGTCGCCCTTCTCCTGACGCAGTTCACAGGGATCCATCCCATCGGGTGCGATCGCCACGAACGTCTGACCCGAGATCGACTGCTCTCCCTCGAAAGCCTTGAGGGCAGCCGCTTTACCGGCGTCGTCACCGTCGAAGGTGTAGATGACCTCGCCCCGGAAGTACGAGTCGTCCATCATCAGACGCCGGATGAGGGCCAGGTGGTCCTCACCGAACGCGGTGCCACACGACGCGACCGCGGTGGTGACGCCGGCCAGGTGCATCGCCATGACGTCGGTGTAGCCCTCGACGACCACCACCTGATGTCCCTTGGCGATGCTCTTCTTCGCGTGGTCGAGTCCGAACAGCACCTGAGACTTCTTGTACAGCATGGTCTCCGGCGTGTTCATGTACTTGCCGAGGTTGTCGTCGTCGAACAGTTTGCGGGCTCCGAAGCCGATGATGTCGCCGGCCAGGTTGCGGATCGGCCACAGCAGACGGCGGTGGAACCGGTCGATCGGGCCCTTGCGTCCCTGCTTCGACAGACCGGCCGCCTCGAGCTCGCTGAACTCGAATCCCTGCGACAGCAGCGCCTTGGTCATCGTGTCCCAGCCGGCGGGCGCGTAGCCGCAACCGAATCGGACCGCCGCCACCGCGTCGAAGTCGCGTTCCTTCAGGTAATCGCGCGCCGGCTGCGCCTCCGGTGACTGCAGCGCGGCGGCGTAGAACTTCGCGGCGGCCGCGTTGGCCGCCACCAGGCGGGCGCGCGTACCGCGGTCGCGCTTGATGGCGGTGCCACCGCCCTCGTAGTTGATCTGGTAACCGATGCGGTCGGCGAGCTGCTCGACCGCCTCCACGAAACTGACGTGCTCCTGCTTCTGCAGAAAGCTGTAGACGTCACCGCCCTCGCCGCAGCCGAAGCAGTGGAAGTGACCGTGGTTGGGCCGGACGTGGAACGACGGCGACTTCTCGTCGTGAAACGGACACAGGCCCTTGAGGCTGTCGGCACCGGCACGGCGCAGGGCGACGTAATCGCCGACGATGTCCTCGATCCTCGTCTGCTCACGGATCGCCGTGATGTCGCGATCGGGAATTCGGCCTGCCACGCGACCAGTGTAGTGACGCCGCGCGGCCGGCCCGACCTGGTACTCGACACCGGTCGTCCACCCGACCGGGGCCGACGTCCCGGGCGGATACCAGGGGTGGGCTCCGACTCTGACGACAACCCCTTCGGCGCGGACCGACGGACCCCGGCCTACCCCAGGTGCGCCTGGGCCCCCGAGTTGTGCTTGTCGGTGCGCTCGAGCCGGCCTTCGGTCATGGATGCGATCTGGTCGACTATGACGCGCATGCGGGCGGCGTCGTCGGAGGCGGCGTTCCACCACGGCACGAACACCGGGTCCAGTCCCCCCGGCGCCGCTTCGGCGAACCAGTTCGCGACCCGGTGGATGCGCTCCCGCTGGCGACGCTGGGTCGCCTTGTGGCGTTCGTTGGAGAAGATGAACCGCAGGGCCAGGGTCTTGAGCATCGACACCTCGGCCGCGATGAGTTCCGGCACTTCCAGATCGGCGTCGTAGCGCGACACCGGCCGGTCCCCCACCACCTCGCGGGTACCGGTGATCGCGGCCGACGCGAATCGGCCGATGAACTCGCTGGTCAGTCGCTTGAGTGCGACGTAGGAGTCGAGCGTTCCGTCGAAGACACCCACCGAACGCACGATGTCCATGCGGTGCAGTCGGCCGGCGGCGTCGACCAGTGCCTCGGGGTCGAGGCCGGGAAACTCCTTGGCGCCGATGTCGGCCAGCGCGCGCTGATCCTGCGGATCGCCGAGGGTTCGCAGGTCGATCCGCCCGCCGATCACGCCGTCCTCGAGGTCGTGCACGGAGTACGCCACGTCGTCGGACCAGTCCATGATCTGGGCCTCGACGCACTGCCGGGTCCCGGGCGCATCCCGACGGATCCACTCGAGCATCCCGGCATCGTCGTCATAGGCCCCGAACTTCCCACCCGGGGTGCGCCGGGTCCACGGATACTTCAGGGTCGCGTCCAGCGACGCGCGCGCGAGATTGAGGCCGACACTCTGCCCGTCGGCGTCGAGCAGCTTGGGCTCGAGCCTGGTCAGGATCCGGAGATTCTGCGCGTTGCCCTCGAAACCGCCGTGGTCGGCGGCCACCTCGTCGAGCGCGCGTTCGCCGTTGTGCCCGTACGGCGGATGCCCGATGTCGTGGGCGAGTCCGGCGAGTTCGACGAGGTCGGGTTCGGCGCCGAGACCGATCGCGATCCCGCGGCCGATCTGCCCGACCTCGAGCGAATGCGTGAGCCGGGTACGGGGGGTGTCACCCTCGCGCGGGCCGACGACCTGTGTCTTGTCGGCCAGCCGGCGAAGCGCGGCGGAATGCAGGACCCGCGCGCGGTCCCGGGCGAAGTCGCTCCGATGATCGGTCCGGGTGCCGGGCAGGCTCGCGACCTTCGCCCCCTCGGGCACGTATCGCTCGACGGCCTCGTCGGCGTAGGTGGCGACCGCCGGGAGGACATGCCCGACGGTCTCGGGCCCATGGCGGGTGCTAGTCAAGCACCCAGCCCCGGGCGACTGCGAAGTCGGTGACCCGCTGCCGGATCGCCACGATCTGCCGCGCGGTGAGGGCGCCGTCGGCATCGAGCAGGAGCTCGGTGAGTTCTTCGGTGAACGCGGCGGCGTCCAGGGAACCACCACCAGCGCGCGGACGACGGCTGCCGCGGTCGTCGTGGCGTCCGCGGTCGCCGCGATCACCCCGCTCGCCCCGATCCCGGCCGTGGTGATCCTCGCGACGATGCGCCCGGGCGCCCGCTTCGTCGGCGGGCGCGGCCTCGGTCACCGCGACGTTGACCGCCTTCGAACCGCGGTCGGTCTCCTCGACGTCGAAGGACACCTTCGCGCCGGGCTTCAACGAGTTCTCGTCGATGTCGATGTCGTTGATGTGGAGGAACACATCGGCACCGCCCGATTCCGGCGCCAAGAATCCGAAGCCCCGATTCGCGTCGTAATGAACGACTTTCCCGCTGACAGACACGACTCCACTCACTCTCTCGTCGCATGCACGCCGGACCCCATGCCCCACGTCACGCGACAACTCGCCATCAATTGTGACAGACATCCGCAGGTCAGGCGGAATCGAGAGCGTACGCCCGTGGCGACGCGAGAGCGCTCAGGCGCCGAGGAGCTTGCCGCCGAGATACTCGGCGACCTTGTCGAGCGCGACCCGCTCCTGGCTCATCGTGTCCCGTTCACGGACCGTGACGGCCTGGTCGTCGAGGGTGTCGAAGTCGACGGTCACGCAGAACGGCGTGCCGATCTCGTCCTGCCGGCGGTAACGCTTGCCGATGCCCTGCGCGTCGTCGAACTCCACATTCCAGTGCTTGCGGAGTTCGGCGGCGAGGTCGCGGGCCTTGGGCGAGAGCTTCTCGTTGCGCGAGAGCGGCAGCACGGCGACCTTGATCGGCGCCAGACGCCGGTCGAGCCGCAGCACGGTGCGAGTATCGGTGCCGCCCTTGGCGTTCGGCACTTCCTCCTCGGTGTAGGCGTCGCACAGGAACGCCATCAGCGAGCGGGTCAGGCCGGCCGCCGGCTCGATCACGTACGGGGTGTAGCGCTCGCCCGACGCCTGATCGAAGAACGACAGATCCTCGCCCGAATGCTTGCTGTGCGTGGACAGGTCATAGTCGGTGCGGTTGGCGACACCCTCGAGTTCGCCCCACGGGTTACCGGTGAAGCCGAACTTGTACTCGACGTCCACGGTCCGCTTGGAGTAATGCGACAGCTTTTCCTTCGGATGGTCGTAGAGCCGCAGGTTCTCCGGGTCGATGCCCAGGTTCACGTACCAGTCGAAGCGCTGGTCGATCCAGTACTGGTGCCATTCCTCGTCCTCGCCCGGCTTGACGAAGAACTCCATCTCCATCTGCTCGAACTCGCGGGTGCGGAAGATGAAGTTGCCCGGCGTGATCTCGTTGCGGAAGCTCTTGCCGATCTGCGCGATGCCGAACGGCGGCTTCTTGCGCGCGGTGGTCATAACGTTCTTGAAGTTCACGAAGATGCCCTGCGCGGTCTCCGGCCGCAGATAGTGCAGGCCCTCTTCGTCGTCGACGGGGCCGAGGAACGTCTTCATCAGACCGCTGAACGCCTTGGGCTCGGTCCAGTTGCCCGGCTGCCCGGTCTCCGGGTCGTTGATGTCGGCCAGACCGTTCGCCGGCGGGTGCCCGTGCTTGGCCTCGTAGGCCTCGATGAGGTGGTCGGCACGGTAGCGCTTGTGGGTGTGCAGCGACTCCACCAGTGGGTCGGTGAACACCTCGACGTGGCCGGAGGCCTCCCAGACCTGGCGCGGCAGGATGACCGACGAGTCGAGTCCGACGACGTCCTCACGGCTGATGACCATCGCGCGCCACCACTGGCGCTTGATGTTCTCCTTGAGCTCGACGCCGAGCGGGCCGTAATCCCACGCCGACTTGGTACCGCCGTAGATCTCACCGCACTGGTAGACCAGGCCCCGACGCTTGGCGAGGTTGACGACGGATTCCACATTGGACTGGGCGGCCACGGTTAACTGCTCTCCACGGGTTGAGTGTTCGGCTGGGACGGTCGTGCTGACGCTCGGTGCTCGGCGTGCATCCACGAGATACAGGCGGCAACCCGTACAGACTACCGAGCAGGTGTCCCGTTTCCCGAAAGCACCGGCAACCGAGCCCCCTGTCGCGAACCGTAGGGCACGCACCGGCGGACCGGAACTGCCAGAGTGGCACTGTGATCGTTCGAGTTCGACGACGCGTCGGCGTCCACACTCCGGCCCGGTATCGCCGGTCGGTGTCCCTCGCCGCGTCCCTGGTACTGACCCTGTCGCTGGTCGCGGCCTGCGGAGACGATCAGACCGCGGAGGTCGATCGGCCTTCCTCGGCACCGGTCTCCACCCCCGCCCCCGCACCCCCGATAGACGAGGTCACCCCGGCCGCGCTGAGCGATGCCGTCAGGATCGAGAACGTGATGGCGCACGTTCGCGCCCTCCAGCAGATCGCCGACAACAACGGCGGCAACCGGGCGGCCGGCACATCCGGGTACGACGCCTCACTGGACTACGTCGCCGGTCTGCTCCGTGCGGCCGGTTTCGACGTGACCACGCCCACCGTCGACTACGAGCGCTTCGACGGCGGGCCGGTGAGCCTGACGGCCGACGACCTGAAGGTCGCGACGCGCATCGTCGAGTACTCGGCCGGGACCGGCGACACCCCGGTCACCGCCGCGCCCGTGGCGGTCGCGGGACTCGGATGCGCGAGCACCGACTACCCGGGCTCGGTGCGCGGGGCCGTCGCGGTCATCGTCCGTGGAACCTGCACCTTCGCCGACAAGGCGCGCAACGCGCAGTCGGCCGGCGCGGTCGCGGCGATCATGGTCAACAACGAGCCCGGCCCACTCACGGGTGCCACGCTCGGGCCGGACGACCGCCCGTCGATCCCCGTCCTCGGGGTCTCCGCGGACGACGCCGAACGGGTGCGGTCGGCGCGATCGGTGACTCTCGAGGTCGAGGCGAAGACCACCCGGATCAGCACGCGCTCGCTGATCGCCGAGACTCGCACGGGCACCGCCGACGACGTCGTCATGGCCGGGGCGCACCTCGACAGCGTCGTCGAAGGGCCCGGCGCGAACGACAACGCCAGCGGCACTGCGGCCGTGCTCGAGACCGCGCTGCGGCTCGGTTCGACCCCCCGCGTTCCGCATCGGGTGCGGTTCGCGTTCTGGGGCGCGGAGGAGGACGGGCTGGTGGGTTCGGCGGAGTACGTCCGGGGGCTCGACCCCGCCGCCCGTGCCGCGGTGGCCCTGTACCTGAACTTCGACATGCTCGCCTCGCCCAACGGCGGCTACTTCACCCACGACGGCGACGACTCCGAACGCGAGGGGGCCGGCGCCGGCCCGGACGGTTCCGGGGGCATCGAGCGGACCTTCGAGAAGTTCTATGCCGATCGCGGGATCCCCCTTGCCCCAGACGACTTCGACGGGCGCTCCGACTACGGCCCGTTCATCGCGGTGGGCATCCCCGCCGGCGGTGTGTTCACCGGCGCGGAGAGCGAGAAGAGCGAGGCGCAGGCGGAGATGTGGGGCGGCCGGGCAGGAGAGGCCTTCGATCCCGCCTATCACACCGCGCGCGACACCCTCGACAACGTCAACACCGATCTCCTGGCCGTCAACTCGTCCGCGGTCGCGTACGCGGTGGCGACCTACGCGTTGTCGACCGCGGGAGAGAACGGGGTGCCGCCCGTCGCCGAACGACGACGCGCCGACGGCGGCTGACCTGCCACGACACCCGAACATGGATTGAAAACCATTTCCGTTAGAATGGGCGGATCAAAGGCGCGAGCCAGGCGAGAGGAGCGCGATGTCGACCCAACCACTGGACGGGCCCGACCCGGCCGAGGCGGCCGACGCCGCGGCGCGGGAAGCCGCGGCCGATCTCCTGCGCGCCCTCGCCTCCCCCACCCGCGTCGCGATCGTGCTGTCGCTGCGCGAGCGGGTGCAGTGCGTACACGAGCTCGTCGGGCACCTGGGCCTGAGTCAGCCACTGGTCAGCCAGCACCTGCGCGTCCTGAAGGACGCCGGCGTCGTCCGCGGCCAGCGCAACGGTCGTGAGATCACCTACGAACTCCTCGACGACCACGTCGCGCACATCGTCGGCGACGCCCTGATCCACGCGAACGAGACCAGTGACGGCCGCGCCGTGCCGTCCGAGACCTCCCGAGCGGTGAACGAATGAGCGGGGTCGCCTCGGGACCGCAGCCGGTCACCGGCATCCGCTCGACCCGCCAGCGGGCCGCGATCGCCGACGCCCTCGCCGGCACCGATGACTTCTGTTCCGCCCAGGAACTCCACGAGATCCTCAAGGGCCGGGGCGAATCGATCGGCCTGACGACGGTCTACCGCAATCTGCAGGCGCTGAGTCAGGCCGGGCAGATCGACGTCCTGTGGGACGGCTCCGGCGAGACCCGGTACCGCCATTGCTCGTCGGGACACCACCACCACCTCGTGTGCCGCGAATGCGGAACCACCGTCGAGGTGCAGGCCGAGCCGGTCGAGCGCTGGGCCGCGAAGATCGCCGCCCAGCACGGCTTCACCGACATCAATCACACCGTCGAGGTCTTCGGACGATGCGGTGACTGTCGGGCCGCCGGAAACGACTGAGCGAGAACGGTTGTCGACACTCCACCCTGCTCCCTGAGGAGCGAGCTTGCGAGCGTCACCCCCCGCTCCCTGAGGAGCGAGCTTGCGAGCGTCACGAAGGGTCTTGCAACCTCGGTCGCCGAACCCTTCGTGACGCACCCTCCGCAAGCTCCGGGCACTCCTCAGGGAGCAATGGGTGGTCCGCCGCACGCACCGGGCGCTCCTCAGTATCTGCGGCCTGGCGGCCGTCGTGGACTACGAAAGAACACTCGTGAGCGTCCGAATTTCTTGCTCCCTGAGGTGCGAGCGAAGCGAGCCACGAAGGGCATCGCAACGTGCCTCACCAGGCCCTTCGAGGCTCGTCGCTATCGCTCCTCGCACCTCAGGAACCAGTGGGTGCGTGATTCTTTCGGATTAGGGACCAGTGGGTGTGTGTTCTTTCGGATTAGGGAGCGGCGGGGGGTGGTCGCCTCAAGCAGAGGTCGGGCCCACCAGTCGTTCGGCGGCGTCGACACCCGCGGCGAGCACGATGTGCAACACCGTCAGCAGCGGCACATCGTCGAGCTGCCCGGCCGGAAACGTGTAGTACTGCAACACATCTGTGGTGACCCCGGCACGATCGGATCGGCGGAGGCTGCCGAAGCTGAGCTGCGCGGCGCACGCCTCGACGTCGTCGCGCAGGGACGGGGTGTTGGGCAGGTCCATCGCCACCATCTGCGTGAGGGCGAGCACGTCGAGCCCATCGGCCAGCGTGAGCACGCGGATCGACGCGCGCGTCGGACCGACCTGCACCACGAGCGAATCGGCGTCGGGACGGTCGACGGGTCCGAGTTCGGCGACGATCTCCGCCGTACGGTCGAGGAGGCCCGCGGCGCCGGTCATGACGGCTTCACCCCGCCGAAACGCCGGTCGCGCGAGGCGTATTCGAGGCAGGCGGCCCACAGGTCGCGACGATCGAAGTCCGGGAAGAGCTTCTCCTGATAGACCATCTCGGCGTACGCCGACTGCCACAGCAGGAAATTCGAGATCCGCTGCTCCCCCGACGGGCGCAGGAAGAGGTCGACGTCGGGCATGTCCGGCTCGTCGAGGTACCGCGCGAACGTCGACTCCGAGATCCGCTCGGGATCGATCTCGCCGCGCGCCGCGCGTCGCGCGATCTCACGTGCGGCGTCGGCGATCTCGGCGCGGCCGCCGTAGTTGACGCACATCGTCAGCGTCATCACGGTGTTGTCCCGGGTCATCTCCTCGGCGATCTCGAGTTCGCGGATCACGCTGCGCCACAAGCGTGGTCGGCGTCCGGCCCAGCGCACGCGGACCCCCATCTCGTGCATCTCGTCGCGCCGGCGCCGGATGACGTCGCGGTTGAAGCCCATGAGGAACCGCACCTCGTCGGGACTGCGGGACCAGTTCTCGGTGGAGAAGGCGTAGGCCGACAACCAGCCGACCCCCAATTCGATACAGCCACACACGGTGTCCATCAGCACGGCCTCACCGCGCTTGTGCCCCTCGGTACGCGGGAGGCCGCGATCGGTGGCCCAGCGTCCGTTGCCGTCCATCACCAGCGCAACGTGCTTCGGTACGAACTCGGCGGGAATAGCGGGTGGCCGCGCGCCGCTCGGATGCGGGTCGGGTGGACGGACATCGGCGCGGAGACTCGCGGCCTTGCGTGCCTTTCCCGAACTACCCGGCCGCAACGCCATCGTCGACCCTCCTCGCACCCGTGTCCACACCCGTCTCCATCAGCCTATGAGGGGCGGTGCGTTCGATCAGCGGCAGGGTTCGGAGCTGACGTTCCAGATGCCACTGCAGATGCGCGGCGGTGAGTCCGCTGGCCTGGCGACGCAGCGACGGAGTCGCGTCGACCACGTCGTCCCACCGGCCGCGGAACAGGGCCTCCATGAGGTCGAGAACGCCCGGGGACGGTGTCGCCGATCCGGGCGGGCGGCACGGCAGACAGACGGCGCCGCCCGCGGCGACGTGGAAGGCGCGGTGGGGGCCGGGCGTCGCGCAGCGCGCGCACTCCTCCAGCGCCGGCATCCAGCCCGCGCTGTACATGGCACGCAGCAGGTAGGCGTCGAGGATCAGTTCCCGGGGCCGGCGGTCGTCGGCCAGCGCCTCCAGGGCCCCGACCGTCAGCCGGTGCAGCTGGCGGGTGGGCGCTCGTTCCTCACCCGCGAGCCGTTCCGCGGTCTCGAGGACCGCACAGGCCGTGGTGTAGCGCCCGTAGTCGGCGACGATGGCGTCGGCGAAGGCGTGCAGGCTGTGCACCTGCGTGACCACGTCGAGGCTGCGACCGGGGTACAGGTGCACGTCGATGTGGGCGAAGGGTTCGAGCCGGGCGCCGAACTTCGACCGTGTCCGCCGGACACCCTTGGCGACCGCGCGCACGAGACCGTGTTCGGCGGTGAGCAGCGTGATGATGCGGTCGGCTTCGCCCAGCTTGTGCTGGCGCAGCACGACGGCCTCATCCCGGTAGAACCTCACCGGGACATTCTCCCACCGAGCACCGACACGACAGGTCCCGACATGCCCGCCGGCCTACCCCGGATCGATGTCGAAGGAGTTCAGCGGGCGCAGCAGCGAGCGCTTCTTCTCCACGTGACCGCCCATCCGGTCCAGGATCGACGTCAGCGCCTCGATCGCCTCGACGATGTAGGGCCCCTTGTTGAGCATCACGCCCTCGGCGCGGCGGCTCATCGCGGCATCGGTGACCTCGGCGCGGGAGGGCACACCCTTCTTGGCCAGCCCGTCGAGCACCTGGGTCGCCCAGATGACCGGGACATGCGCGGCCTCGCAGAGCCACAGGATCTCCTCCTGCACCTCGGCGAGCCGGCCGAAGCCGACCTCGACGGCGAGGTCGCCACGGGCGATCATGACCCCGACCGAGTCCCAGCGCATCGCCTCGAGCAGCATCTGCGGCAACGACTCGAAGGCTGCGCGGGTCTCGATCTTCAGCACGATGCCCACGTCCGGTGCACCGAGACGGCGCAGTTCGTCGATCAGGTCGGCCACGTCCTCCGGCGACCGGACGAACGAGCAGTTCACCATGTCGGCGTGCGCGGCGACGAACTCGAGGTCCTGCCGGTCGGACGCCGTGAGAGCCGGGATGTGCAACGTCGTGTCCGGGAGGTTGATGCCTTTCTCGGCACGGAGCTTGGTCCCGCCCGGGGCGGCGCGCTCGACGTCGACCACGATCTCGTCGTCGCGCTTCTCCCGGACTCGCCCCGCGATCTTGCCGTCGTCGAACAGCACTCGGTGGCCCGGCGTCACGTCGTCGAAGGCCTCGCCGAGTTCGCAGCCGATCCGATGCGGTCCGGTCCGCGTCGCCGGGGTCGGCGTGAGCTCGCGCTGCAACCGGATCTCGTCGCCGGTGCGCACCAGCAGATGCTGTCGCTTCTCCGGCAGTTCGCCGACGACGAGACGGCCCCGCGAGCGGGCCTCGGATCGGCGGGTGTCCGCGCCGTCGGCACCGGGCACCTCGATCGGCATGCCGGTCTCGTAGTAGACGGTGCGATCGCTCTCGGCATCGATCCCCGCCTCGGACACCGCCACCACCTCGAGGCGTCGCCGGCGACCACGGGCGTCACGCAACCTCAGCCGGTCTCCCTGCCCGACGTCGGCGAGTGCGCCCACCGGGATGACCGCGTCGATCCCGTCGGGCAGCCGCGCGCCGGGATCGAAAGGTGTTGTGGCGAACCGCACCCGCGACCGCCGTTCCACCGTGCCGTCGTCCGCGCGGACCGGTTTCACCTTGATGACCTCGGGCCCCGGTTCGAGCGGCCCCGTACGCAGTTTCGGGCCGGCGAGATCCATGGCCACCCGCACCCGGCCGGGGAGGGATCGCACGGACTCGATCATCCGCGACCACTCGGCCGGGCCGTCGTGCGCGCAGTTGACCCGCGCGACGTCCATCCCGGCGGCACCCATGGCGCGGACGAGGTCGGGATCGTCGGCGGCCGGGGTCGGCATCGTCACCATCACACGGGTGGCCCGCTCGCCGCGTGATTCCCCGGGGCCGTCGGCGGTCGCGTCGTGTCCGCCACCGGGATGCACGCGCCCGAGGAGCCGGTCGCGATTGCGGGTCAGGGTTCGCACGCCGCCGGCGAGATCACCCCAGATCGGGTGCCGGGTGCGCCCCTCGGCCAAGGCGTCCACGGTCTCGATGACCGTCTCGATCCACGAGTAGACGATCGACTCCATCCGGCCGAGACTCGACAGTCCGTGTGCGGACATCGACTCCTGCAGCGGACGCAGGTCATGGCGTCGGACCGCGACGTAGTGCACGAGGTTTCGGGCGCTGTGCCGATGCTGGTCGGCGACCGCGGCGATGAGCGATTCGGCCTGCAGCTCGGCGCGGTCGAGGTCGTCGCGCAGCTCGTGCAGGGCCGTGGACAGTTCGGGGATCGACATGACGACGGGAGTACCCATCCGGCCACGGTGTCAGACCCGGGTGAACGGTCGGGGCGTGAGGGCGCCCGGGGTGTCAGCCGGCGTTGACGATCTTGTCCAGCTTCGGCGGCAGCGTCATGCCGCCCGGATACCGGTGCCAACCCTTGCGGTCGTAGTACTTGGTGCCGAGCAGACCGAGGAGCACCCCGACGAGCAGACCGATGAAGCACTGGATGATGGACCGGCCCAGGCCCGCCGAGAGGTCGGCGTCGAAATACAGGACCGCACGCACACCCAGGTAGATCACATGCATAGGCTCGATCGCGGCGATCCACTCGAAGAAGCGCGGACTCGCCTCGAGCGGAAGGGTCCCGCCCGACGACGGCAGCCCGAACACCACGAAGAAGATCAGGTTGAACAGCAGCCCGGGGTTGCCGAACACCGCCATCATCGCGCTGGCACTCACCCCGACGGCGAAGATGCCGAGCACCGACAGCATCCAGAGGACGAATCCGTTCGGGATCGATGTCCCGACCATGGCGCCGACGGCGATGAACAGGGTCGAGAGCACCACCGCGACCAGGAACATGATCGTCCACTTCGCCGCGAGTGTCGCCCATCGGCTGATCGCGAGCCGCTCACGCAGCTGATAGAACGGCCCGTATTCGATGGGCGTCTGGCCGAGCATGCCGTCGACGACGATGCTGACCATCATCGCCCCGGTGAAGCCGGCGAGCACGAGCAGCAGGGTCAGATAGAACGCCGACAGACCGTTGCCCGCACCGTCGGGGAGCGGCGTCGGCTCGGAGACCTCGACGGCCACCGGGGTCGCGAGTGCGAGCTGCGCCGCGCCGGTGAAGGTGATGTCGTTGCGGTCGAGCTGTGCGCGGACCTGTTCGGTCAGCTGTGTGCCGACCTGCTCGTTGACGCGCGTACGGACCTGGTCGGCCAGGGTGGTGGTGATCGATGACGCGAACGCACCCGAGCCACGGTTGATGAAGATGTCGATGGTCGGTTTCGCCGGTTCGGCGGTGAGAACCGTCGACCGGCCGAGTGCGACAGCACGATTCGTGAAATTCGACCCGACGACGATGACGCCGTACACCTTGCCGCTGTTGAGTTCGGAGAGGGCGGTCGACCGGTCGGTCCGGGAGACGACGATCCCGTTCTCCGCAGCCGAGGAGATGATGCCCTCGGCGACCTGTTCGCCGAAGTTCTGCTGCGTGGACTGCCCCTCGGCGTTCTGCACCTCACCGCCCGCGTCCTCCTGGACGAGCGCGACCGGAAAGTCGTGCAGGTGGCGCTGCGGGTCGACGACAGCGGCCATGTACAACGCGGCCATCAGCGAGAACATCACCGCCACCAGCGCGAGTGGTGCGAGCCAGAATCGCGGTGACCCCAGCACCCCCGCGATCGTCCGCCCCGTCGGCTGGTCGGCGTCCGGCGCCTCGTGCGCTCCCTGACCGAGTGCGTCCCCCGGCTGAACCGGCGACTCGTGCGTTCCCATCGGCGTACCTCCCCGCAGGCCGCCCCGGTCGGCGCCAGGCCGTCAGGACACGCTGCTAGAAACCCAATCGACGCAGCTGTTTGGGGTCGCGTTGCCAGTCCTTGGCGACCTTCACATGCAGATCCAGGTACACCTTGGTCCCCAGCAGCCGCTCGATCTGTGCGCGGGCAACTGTACCCACCTCTTTCAGCCGCGCGCCCTTGCGGCCGATGATGATGCCCTTCTGGCTGTCGCGCTCGACGAACAGCACGGCGTGGACGTCGACCATCGGCGGAAGCTCGGGATCCCGGTCCTCCCGGTCGATGACCTCCTCGATGACGACCGCGAGCGAGTGCGGCAACTCGTCGTGCACACCCTCGAGCGCGGCTTCGCGGATGAACTCCGCCATCAGCACCTGCTCGGGTTCGTCGGTGAGTTCACCGTCCGGGTAGAAGGCCGGCCCCTCTTCCATGAGGCCGACGAGCACGTCGGACAGCACGTCGAGCTGCTTGCCCGACTTCGCCGACACCGGGACGACCTCCGAGTCGGGTCCGAGGACCGCGGAGAGCGCGAGCAGCTGTTTGGCGACCTGCTCCGGACTGACGCGGTCGATCTTGGTGACCACACCGACGATCGTCGTGCGGGGTGCCATCTCGCGGACCTGCGAGATGATCCAGCGGTCACCCGGCCCGATGGCCTCGTCGGCGGGGATGCAGACGCCGATCACGTCGACCTCGGAGTAGGTGTCGCGGACGAGATCGTTCAGGCGCTGACCCAGCAGGGTGCGCGGGCGATGGAGGCCGGGGGTGTCGACGAGGATCAGCTGGGCATCGGGCCGGTTGACGATCCCGCGGATGGTGTGGCGGGTGGTCTGCGGGCGATTGGAGGTGATCGCGATCTTCTCGCCGACCAGGGCATTGGTGAGCGTGGACTTGCCGGTGTTGGGACGCCCCACGAAACAGACGAAACCCGAACGGAACTCAGGCATCCGCACGCCCGATGCGCTGTTGCGGTGCACCCGCGGTGTCGGTGAGGACCGCGTACGCCTCCGGGCTGAGCTCGTGCAGGGTGTCCAGACCCGGGTCGTCGGGCGCACCGTTGACGACGACTGCCGCCTCGAAGGTGCGGGCGCCGCTCGAGATCGCGGACGCCACCGCCACCTGCAACCCGGTGAGGGTCAGTGTGCGGGTCCGCACGTCGGCCCCGGCGTAGGTGCGGCCGTCACCGTCCCGAACCGCGGCGCCCGAGGCCGACTCGGCACGCGCCAGCGCACCCCGGGCGAGCACCACGAGCTTGCGATCCTCGTCGGTGAGGGTCTCGGTCACTGGTTCATCCTTGCTCTCGAGTCGTCTGCCCTGTCGCGATCGGCGGCGTCCACAGCCGGGTCGTCGCCGCCCTTGTCTCTCGCCGCACGCTCGGTTCGCCGTTCGTCCTCGTGGTCGCGGCCCGCGGCGCGGTCGGTACGTCCCTGCGATCGGTTCGAGTTGCCACGGCGCTCGTCGGCTCCCGAATCTTCTTCCGCGCCGGGGACACGGGTCACGAGCACCGTGATGATGCGTTGGCGCCCTTGGCGATTGGGACCGCCCTCGGCCACCAGTTGCAGCCCGTGCGACTCCACCCGGGCGCCCGGCAGCGGCACGCGGCCCAGCTCGAGGCCGACGAGTCCGCCGACCGTCTCGACCTCTTCCTCGGCGATCTCGACGTCGAACAGCTCACCGAGATCTTCCACCGGCAGCCGCGCCGACACCCGGTAGGACCCGTCGCCGAGGTCCTCGACCGGCGCGAGCTCGTCGGTGTCGTACTCGTCGGTGATCTCGCCGACGATCTCCTCCAGCACGTCCTCGATGGTCACCAGCCCGGCGATACCGCCGTACTCGTCGACGAGCATCGCCATGTGATTGCGCTCGCGCTGCATGTCGGCGAGGACACGGTCGAGTGGTTTGGAATCGGGGATGAACTCGGCGTCGCGCATCACGTCGACCACGCGCAGGGTCGTGGGGTCGACGCGCTGGGCGACCGTCCGGGCCACCAAGTCCTTGAGATACACGATGCCTAGGACGTCGTCGGTGTTCTCGCCGATCACCGGGATCCGCGAGTGCCCGGACCGCGTCGCGAGGCTCGTGGCCTGCAGGGCGGTCTTGTCGGCCTCGATCCACACCATCTCCGGGCGCGGCACCATCACCTCGCGGGCGCTCGTGTCGCCGAGGTCGAACACCGACTGGATCATGCGGCGCTCGTCGGCCGCGACGACACCGGAGGCCTCCGCGAGGTCGACGACCTCACGCAGCTCGATCTCGGTGGCGAACGGGCCGTTGCGGAACCCGCGACCCGGGGTGAGCGCGTTTCCGATCAGGATCAGGAGACGGGTCAGCGGTTTGAGCAGCACTCCCAGCGCGAACAGCGGGTACGACGAGGCGAGCGCGATCGTGTACGCGTGCTGCCGGCCCAGGGTGCGCGGGCCGACGCCCACGGCGACGTACGAGACGACCGCCATGGCGGCGATGGCCACCGCGAGTCCCCCGCCGACGCCGATCAGCTGTGTCGCGGCGACCGCGACGAGCGCCACGGCCGCGGTCTCGCACACCACGCGGAGAAGCACCACGAGTCCGACGTAGGTCGCGCGTGCGCCGAGGATGCCCGCCAGGCGGCGCGCACCAGCGCGCCCCTCCCGGACCATGTCGTCCACCCGGGCGTTCGACACCGTGGACACCGCGGTGTCGACCGCCGCGAACACCCCGCCGACCCCGATCAACACGACTGCGGCCACGATGAACCAGTAGTCAGAGGTCACCCTCGGTCCTCCTCGGACCGGGTCGGGGCGCCGGGGGCAGGAGACCCGCCCTCGGGACCGGTGAAGCCGATGTTGGTCAGCAACCGCGAATCGCGGTCGGTCTGTCGTTGCTCCTGGGCACGTCGGTGGCGTTCGGCGTAGAACGCGTCGAGAATCCGGTTCTGCAGCCCGAACATCTCGCGCTCCTCCTCCGGCTCGGCGTGGTCGTAACCGAGGAGGTGGAGCACCCCGTGGATCGTCAGCATCGCCAGCTCGTGCTCGAAGGACCGTTTCGCCTCGCGCGCCTGTTTCCGGGCGAAATCCGGGCACAGCACGATGTCACCGAGGATCGCCGGGCCGGGGTCGGTCGCGTCCGGCCGCCCGCCGGGCACCAGTTCGTCCATCGGGAAGCTCATCACGTCGGTCGGACCGGGCAGGTCCATCCACTGCACGTGCATGTCCGCCATGGTGTCCTCGTCGACGCACAGCACCGACAGCAGCGCCGCCGGATTGACGTCCATCGCGTTCACCGCGAAGCGTGCGGCGTCGATGATCAGCTCGGCCGGAACCTCGACCCCGGATTCGTTGGCCAGTTCGATGCTCATGAACGACGTCCCTGCGCGGCGGCCCGACGTGCGGCACGGTTGCCGCCGAGTGCCGTGTTGGGCAGTCCTCGCTGCGCCTCCTCGGCCCGTCCGTAGGCGTCGACGATGTCGGCGACCAACCGGTGCCGGACCACGTCCTGGCTGGTGAGCCGGGAGAAGTGGATGTCGTCGATCCCTTCCAGGATCTCCGAGGCGGCGAGGAGTCCGCTGCGCGCACCGCCCGGCAGGTCCACCTGGGTGACGTCGCCGGTGACGACGACCTTGGACCCGAAGCCGAGACGGGTCAGGAACATCTTCATCTGCTCACTCGTCGTGTTCTGCGCCTCGTCGAGGATGATGAACGCGTCGTTGAGCGTGCGGCCGCGCATGTAGGCCAGCGGCGCGACCTCGATGACCCCGGCCGCCATCAGCTTCGGGATCGCCTCGGGATCCATCATGTCGTGCAGCGCGTCGTACAGCGGGCGCAGATAGGGGTCGATCTTCTCGCTCAGCGTGCCCGGCAGGAAGCCGAGGCGTTCGCCGGCCTCGACCGCCGGCCGCGTCAGGATGATGCGGTTGACCGATTTCGACTGCAGCGCCTGGACCGCCTTGGCCATCGCCAGGTAGGTCTTGCCGGTACCGGCCGGACCCAGACCGAACACGATGGTGTGCTTGTCGATGGCGTCGACGTAGTGCTTCTGGTTGAGCGTCTTGGGTCGGATCGTCTTGCCGCGCCGCGACAGGATGTCGAGCGACAGCACGTCGGCCGGCGACTCCTCGGTGCCGTCGGACAGCATCGACACGCTGTGCCGGACGAGATCGGGTGTCAGCGGGGTCCCCCGGCCGACGAGGTCGACGAGTTCGGCGATGACACGCTCGGACCCGGCGACGTCGGCGGGTTCACCGGTCAGGGTCACCTGGTTGCCACGGACATGGATGTCGGCGGGCAGGAGCTGCTCGAGGGTGCGCAGGTTGACGTCACTGGCGCCGAGCAGCCCGAACACGACTCCGGGAGAGACTTCGACAGTGGATGTGACCCCAGACCGGCGCGGCTGCGTACGGCTGGATTGCCCGCTCTGGTCGGGGTTGTCGTCACTCACGTATGAAATCACTCCTGGTGTTCTGTTCTGGATGTTCTGATCTGGATGTCCCTGCGCGTCGCGACCGCGGCCCGCAGAGGTGTGGTCAGTGTATCGCGGTGCAACAGCCGATCAGCAGGCAATATTTCCGTCAGATCCCCAGCACCCGGATCGTCTGCCGCGTGCACACGCTGCGTGGGTCGACGAAGGCGTCGTGTCCCTCACCGGGAACGGCGAGGAACTCCGCGGACTGTCCGCGCGCGATCGCGGCGTCGACGTACCGCCTGCTGGACTCGATGGGGATGAGGTCGTCGGCCTCGCCGTGTATCGCCACGACGTGGGCGTCGACGACGGGCGCCAGCAGCGGCGAGGCGTCGCGGTAGCGGCGCGGCGACTCGCTGAACGGCCGACCCATGAACGCCCGCACCGACTCTCGGTCGGCCGCACCGACGGTGTCGAGCACGGCCGCCTGGGCGACGACGGTGGTGATGGTGGCCGTTGCGGTGCGCGCGCCGAGCTGCCCGACGGCCCAGACCGCGAGCTGGCCACCCGCCGAATGCCCGACGACCGCCGTCGAGGAGAAGTCGACGCCGCCGGCCGGGAGCAGGTCACGGACGGGTCCGTCGAGAGCACCGAGCGCGTCGATGACATCACGGCCGGTGTTCGGCCATCCGCCGCCTTCCTCACCGACCCGCCGGTATTCGATGTTCCACACCGCCGCCCCACGCTCGGCGAGCATGCGGGCGATGGCGGTCTGCGTCGTCGAACCGAATTCGACGGACCAGGAGCCGCCGTGCACGAGTACCACCAGCCGCGCGGGCGACCCCGCGTCGAGACCGTCGGAGGGCACGTACAGGTGGCCGAATTGTGAAGGCGCCGGGCCATAGTCGATCTTCGTTCGACGCACGGAGCGGCGTCCGACGACACTCATCGCGTCCACCGACGGGTGAGCACCCCGATCGCGCCGAGCGCCACCGCGGCTGCCGTCGACGTGCGCAGCACCTCCGGGCCCAGCACGACCGACTGCGCGCCGAGCGCGGTCAGATCCGCGATCTCTCCGCCGTCGAGACCGCCTTCGGGCCCGACCACGAGCACGATCTCGGCGGCGTCGGCGAGGGGTAGTCGCGCGAGGGGCTGCGCGGCCTCCTCGTGCAGGACGGCGACGACGCCGCCCCTGGTCACGACGTCGGCGCAGCGGGCACGGACGTCGATGGTGGTCGCGAGGTCGGTGACCTCCGGAATCCACGGGCGCCGACTCTGCTTGGCGGCGGCCGACGCCGCGGCCCGCCATTTGCCGACGCCCTTGTCCGCCTTGCCCGTCCATCGCGACACGCACCGCAGCGCCTGCCAGGGCACGATCACGTCGACACCGGCCTCGGTGGCCAGGTCGACCGCGAGCTCGGAGCGTTCGGACTTCGGCAGCGCCTGCACGAGCGTCACCTGCGGGGTGGGGCGTGCCTCGAAGGACAGGTCGTGCACGGCTGCGACCAGCGTGTCCTTGGCGACGATCTCCCGGATCTCGCAACCGGCCACCGAACCGGCGCCGTCGCCGACGAGGATCCGCTCGCCGACCCCGAGCCGGGCGACGGTCACGGCATGACGGCCCTCGGGTCCGCTCAGGGTCAGATCCGCCCCGGGCGCGGGCACGGAATCCGCCCAGAACAGCGGTGGACTCACCGCACACCCGCCGACCGGGCCGAGCACAAGCGCCAGGACCCCACCGCCACGCCGGGTCTACTTCCCGGCGAACGCGTTGCGCAGCCGCGAGAAGAGGCCGCCAGGCGCCGCGGCAGCCGAGGTGTTGACCACCTCGATCTCGTCGGCGGCGATCTTGCGGTACTTCTTCAGCGCCTCGGTCTGTGCCGCATCGAGCCTGGTCGGTACGACGACGTCGAGGTGGACGTGCATGGTGCCGCGCACGCCGGAACTGACGTGCGGCATGCCCTGGCCCCGCAGTTTCACGATCTGCCCCGGCTGGGTGCCGGGTGCGACCGTCACGGTGACCGGGTCCCCGAGAATGGTCTCCACCTCGAACTCGGCACCGAGCGCCGCGTCGGCCATCGGCACCTTGACGGTGCAGTGCAGGTCGTCCTTGTCGCGCAGGAACACCTCGTGCGGACGCTCGGAGACCTCGACGTACAGGTCGCCCGCGGGACCGCCGCCCAGACCGACCTCACCCTGGCCGGTGAGACGCACGCGCATGCCGTTCTCGATCCCGGCGGGGATACGCACGGTCATCGTGCGCCGCGAGCGGTAGCGTCCGTCGCCACCGCACTTGTGACACGGATCGGGGATGACCTCACCGACGCCGTGACAGGTCGGGCACTCGCGCACGGTCATGACCTGGCCGAGGAACGAGCGCTGCACCGACTGGATCTCTCCGGCGCCCTTGCAGATGTCACAGGTCACCGGCTTGCTGTCACCGTTGGTTCCCGAGCCGGTGCACACATCGCAGAGGATCGCGGTGTCGACGGTGATCTCCTTGGCGACCCCCTTCGCGCACTCGGCGAGATCCAGGGTCAGGTTCACCAGTGCAGGCTCGCCCGGCTGGACCCGTGACTTGGGCCCGCGACCGGAACCGAACCCGCCGCCACCGCCGAAGGCGCCGCCGTTGCCGAAGAACGCCTCGAAGACGTCGCCGAATCCCCCGCCGCCGCCACTGAAACCGCCAAAACCGCCCGCACCGGCGCCGGCCAGCGGGTCGCCGCCGGCGTCGACGATGCGTCGCTTCTCCGGATCGGTCAGCACCTCGTAGGCGGTGCTGACCTCTTTGAACTCGTCTTCCTTGCCCGGATTGACGTCGGGGTGCAACTCACGCGCCTTCTTGCGGTAGGCGCGCTTGAGTTCCTGATCACTGGCGCCCTTCGCCACACCCAGGATTGCGTAATAGTCACGTGCCACGGTTGTAGTGATCCTTCGGTCTCAGTTGGTGCCTGGCGGCGTGTGCTCTCACGATCGCGCGGGACCCGTGCGGGGAGCCGTCCCGACCGCCGATCATCGACGCTGCTTCGCGCGCGGCCGCCGTCGTCCACGTAGCGGGCCGCCGAACAGCGGCCTGCCGAGCGGCGGTCATGGGAAATCTGCGGTCATCGTTCGGCGAGCACCTCGCCGATGTATTTGGCAACGGCCGCCACCGAGGCAATCGTTCCCGGGTAGTCCATCCGTGTGGGGCCGAGCACACCGACGCCGCCGAACACGGTTCCCGATGCACCGTACCCTGTCGACACCACCGAGGTCCCACGCAGGTTCTCGGTCCGGGTCTCCTCGCCGATCTGCACCGTGACCTGGCCCATGTCCTGCGTCGTCGCGAGGATCTTGAGCACCACCACCTGCTCCTCGAGTGCCTCCAGAACGGTGTCCATCCCGCCGACGACGGGCGTGAAGTCGGCTGCCGAGCGGGCGAGATTCGACGTGCCGCCGAGCACCAGCCGGTCGTCGCCGCGTTCGACGAGGGTCTCGACCAGCACGGTCGCGATGTTGAGGACCGCACCGCGCAGATCCTCGGGCGCGGAGTTGGCGAGCTCGGCCACCGCGGCCGACGCGGCTTCGAGTCGTTTGCCGTGCAGAGCGGCCGAGAACAGATCGCGCAACCGGGCGATCTCGTCCTCGTCGTGGTCTTCGTTCAGTGCCACCATCCGCTGTTCGACCCGGCCGTTGTCGACGATGACGACCAGCAGCAGACGCGATGGCGAGAGGGTGACGACCTCGAGATGACGCACGGTCGCCGCCGAGAGCACCGGGTACTGGATGACCGCGACCTGTCGCGTCAGCTGGGCGAGGAGCCGCACGGACCGGCGGAGCACGTCGTCGAGGTCGACGCCGGAATCGAGCACCGAGAGGATCGCGCGGCGCTCGGCGGCCGACAGCGGTTTGATCTCGCTGATCCGGTCGACGAACATCCGGTATCCCTTGTCGGTGGGCACCCGGCCGGAGCTGGTGTGCGGCTGGGTGATGTACCCCTCCGCCTCCAGCACCGCCATGTCGTTGCGGACGGTGGCGCTCGACACTCCCAGCTGATGGCGCTCCACGAGCGCCTTCGAACCGATCGGCTCCTGCGTGTCGACGTAGTCGGTCACGATCGCACGCAAGATCTCGAAGCGACGATCATCGGTGGTAGACACGCGGTACACCTCCTGACTCGGACCCCTGTCATACAGTTGGGTGCGTTCCATAGTACGAAACGGGATCGCGATCACCGTGTCACGGCGTGGTGTCGCGCACTGACCGTCGACGCGTCGCCGAAGAGCAGCATTCGTCGAAGCCGGGCGTCGGAGGAGTTCGCATGATCTTCAAGGGGGTGCGGGAGGGCAAGCCCTACCCCGACCACGGGTTGTCGACGCGGGGCTGGGCCAAGATCCCGCCGCGACAACTCCGGCTCGACCAGCTGACCCCGATCACCAAGGTCCTCGCCCTGGACAAACTCCTCAGCGAGGACTCCACCTTCTACGGCGACCTCTTCGCCCACGTCGTGCGGTGGGAGGGCGAGCTCTACCTCGAGGACGGTTTGCATCGCGCCGTCCGGTCAGCACTGCGGAACCGTCACATCATCCACGCGCGCACACTCGACCTCGACGCCCTGGACCTGACCGAGACGGCCAAGCCGCTGGACCAGCAGCTCGAGGACACCGCCGAGATCCCGGCGCGCCGGCCGCCGACCGCACCCGACGGCGCGGGCGCGCACCGACGTGGTGCCCGATCGACGGGATGGACGAGTCCGCCTCGCCCCGATCAGAGCTGGTAGCCGTACGCCTGGTCGCGCGTCAGCCCCAGAGCACGCGGCGGATCACACCGTCGGCGAGCAACCGGCCCGCGTCGGTGAGCACGTAGGCATCGGCGCTCGCGCTCAGCAGACCGTCGGCGCAGAGCTGCTCGGCATGCGCGGTCTCGGCGTCGTCGAGGAGATCGCGCGGCAGCCCGCTCCGGCACCGCGTGGTCAGCATGACGGCCTCGAGGTGCCGGTCCTCGGTGGTCAACTGTTCTGCCGACGCGATCGGCAGAACGCCCTCCGACAGCGACTTCGAGTAGCGCGCAGGATGTTTGGCGTTGAGCCAGCGGACACCGGCGACATGGGAATGCGCCCCGGGACCGATGCCCCACCAGTCATGGCTGTGCCAGTAGGCGATGTTGTGGCGGCACACCGAGTCGTCGCCGCGTGCCCAGTTCGACACCTCGTACCAGTCGAGGCCGTCGGCGCGCAGGCGGCGGTCGAGGATCTGGTAGCGGTCGGCCAGGACGTCGTCGTCGGGAGCGGGCATCTCCCCACGTCGGATCCGGCGCGCCAGCGCGGTGCCGTCCTCGACGATCAGCGCGTAGGCGGACACGTGGTCGACACCGGCGTCCAGTACGGCGTCGACGGTGGCATTCAGGTCCGCGTCGGTCTCGCCGGGCGTGCCGTAGATCAGGTCGAGGTTCACGTGGTCGAATCCGGCCGCCCGTGCCTCTCGCGCGGCCGCGACGGCCCGGCCCGGGGTGTGCGTGCGGTCGAGCAGTCTCAGCACGTGCTCGGCCGCCGACTGCATACCGAGCGAGATCCGGGTGAATCCGGCCGACCGGAGGTCGTCGAAGAACTCGGGCGAGGTCGACTCCGGGTTCGACTCGGTGGTGATCTCGACGCTGCCGGACAGGTCGAAGTTCGCCCGGACCGCGTCGAGGAGCCGCGTGAGACCGGCGCCACCGAGGAGCGACGGTGTCCCGCCGCCGACGAAGATCGTCGAGACCGGGCGGCTCGGCGTCAGCATCCGCGCCGCGGCCTCCAGTTCGCGGGCGACCGCCTCCTGCCACGAGTCGGGCGAGGACGAGGAACCGAGTTCGCCGGCGGTGTAGGTGTTGAAGTCGCAGTATCCGCAGCGGGTCGCACAGAACGGGACGTGCAGGTAGAGCGCGAGGGGCACGTCCGGGTCGACCTCGGCGCAGGCGGCCGCGACCAACGATTCCGCCGGCGCTGCGAGGTCGAGGTTCATCCTTCCCATCATGCCGATCGCACCGACATGCCGGAAATCGCCGGCCCCTCCGGGAACAGATTCACCCATCCGCGGCGTTGTGCCGCTCAGGTAGGGACCGTCCCGCCCGGTTTCCCTCATGATGATGGAAAATAACCCCAAGTAGACGAGCCGATGCGGAGCGTGGCACTATGGACCGCGTGATTTTCCCCGGGGTGTGGCTCGCAGCTCGACGCCACATTGATCTCAAGCGCGTCAACAGCGCTTTCTGTCGCATCTAGCGACGTCTCGGCCCCGAATCGTCCCTGTTCAGACAGGGGATGCCGGCACGTTTCAGCCCGTAACTCGTGCAACGAACGCCGGCCCTGTGCGCCGGCACAGGAGAGTTCATGACGTCCACCACCGACGCCCCGGCCGCTTCCGGCCCGGGTGCACCGAACGAGGCTGCCTCCGCAGCTCCGGCCGCCGGGAAGCCCGCGCGGCCGGCCCGTAAGGCCCGTCCGGCCAAGCGCCGTGCCGAGGGCCAGTGGAAACTCGGTTACCGCGAGCCGCTGAACCCGAATGAGCAGGTCAAGAAGGACGACAACCCGCTCAACGTGCGCGCGCGCATCGAGAACATCTACTCCAAGCAGGGCTTCGACTCGATCGACAAACAGGATCTGCGCGGCCGGATGCGCTGGTGGGGCCTGTACACCCAGCGTGCCGAGGGCTACGACGGCACCTGGACCGGCGACGAGAACATCGACATCCTCGAGGACAGCCACTTCATGATGCGGGTGCGCTGCGACGCCGGCGCACTCAACGTCGAGCAGCTGCGCACCCTCGGTGAGATCTCCACCGAGTTCGCCCGCGACACCGCCGACCTCTCCGACCGCGAGAACGTCCAGTACCACTGGATTCGGATCGAGGACGTCCCGACGATCTGGGAGCGCCTCGAAGGTGTCGGGCTCAAGACCACCGAGGCGTGCGGCGACTGCCCACGCGTCGTCCTGGGTTCACCCCTCGCCGGAGAATCCCTCGACGAGGTCCTCGACCCCACCCCGGCCATCGACGAGATCGTCCGCCGCTACATCGGCGATCCGAAGTACTCCAACCTGCCGCGCAAGTTCAAGACCGCGATCTCGGGCCAGCAGGACGTGGTGCACGAGATCAACGACGTCGCCTTCGTCGGCGTGGTCCATCCCGAGCACGGCCCCGGCCTCGATCTCTGGGTCGGCGGCGGACTGTCCACCAACCCGATGCTCGCCCAGCGCGTCGGCGCCTGGGTCCCGCTGGACGAGGTGCCCGATGTGTGGGAGGCCGTGGTCTCGATCTTCCGCGACTACGGGTATCGACGGCTGCGCGCCAAGGCCCGCCTGAAGTTCCTCGTCAAGGACTGGGGCATCGAGAAGTTCCGCCAGGTGCTCGAGGACGAGTACCTGGGCCGCAAGCTCATCGATGGTCCGGCACCGGAACAGCCCGAACGCCCGATCGACCACATCGGCGTGCAGAAGCTGCGCAACGGACTCAACGCGATCGGCTTCTCCCCCATCGCCGGACGCGTCTCGGGCACGATCCTGACCAAGGCCGCGGAAGCCGTCGCCGCGGCCGGGTCCGACCGCGTTCGCTTCACCCCGTACCAGAAGCTGATCGTCCTCGACGTCCCCGACGACAAGGTGGACTGGCTGATCGACGAGCTCAAGCCGCTCGGCCTGCACGGCCGGCCGACGCGGTGGCGCCGGAACCTCCTGGCGTGCAGCGGCATCGAGTTCTGCAAGCTCTCGTTCACCGAGACCCGCAAGCGTTCGCAGGTCCTCGCCCCGGAACTGGACGAGCGGCTCGCGGACATCAACGCGAAGCTCGACGTGCCGATCACGGTGAACATCAACGGTTGCCCCAACTCCTGCGGGCGGTCGCAGATCGCCGACATCGGTTTCAAGGGACAGCTCGTCGAGGACGCGGACGGCAACCAGACCGACGGCTTCCAGGTCCACCTCGGGGGCAGCCTCGGGCTGGATTCGGGTTTCGGTCGCAAACTGCGTCAGCACAAGGTGCTGGGCACCGAATTGGGCGATTACATCGAGCGCGTGGTCCGCAACTTCGTCGACCAGCGCGAAGAGGGCGAGCGGTTCGCGCAGTGGGCCGTTCGTGCCGACGAGGAGGCACTGCGATGACCATCGAGACCACCACCAGGGCACCGGGACGACGCTTCAGCGAAGACCAGCTGCGCGACATCGCGGAGAAGGGCGCTGCGGACCTCGGTTCCGACGCGACCCCCGAGGAACTGATCCGCTGGACCGCACAGACCTTCGGCACCAACTTCGTCGTCGCGTCGAACATGCAGGACGCGGCCCTCGTCGATCTCGCCGTGAAGAACATCGACCGCGATCTCCTCGATGGCGACCCGGTCAAGGTGCTCTTCCTCGACACCGGCTACCACTTCGCCGAGACGATCGGCACCCGGGACGCCGTCGAGCAGGTGTACGGCGTCGAGATGGTGAACCTGACACCCGAGCACAGCGTCGCCGAGCAGGATGAGCTCTTGGGCCGCAACCTCTTCGCCCGCGACCCGGGAGAATGCTGCCGCCTGCGCAAGGTCGTGCCGCTGAAGGCGGGCCTCGCCGGTTACGACGCATGGATCACCGGGATTCGTCGCGTGGAGGCGCCGACGCGGGCCAACGCCCCGCTCATCTCCTTCGACGAAGGCTTCGGACTGGTGAAGATCAATCCGATCGCGGCCTGGTCCGACGAGACGATGCAGGACTACATCGACACCAACGGAGTGCTGGTGAATCCGCTTGTCGACGAGGGATATCCCTCCATCGGGTGCGCACCGTGCACCGCCAAACCCGAACCCGGATCCGATCCGCGCAGCGGCCGCTGGGCCGGTCGCGCCAAGACAGAATGTGGGCTGCACGCATGACCGTGACCGAAACACCGTCCGTTCCGCAGGCGTCCGGCGTCGTCGCCGAGGCCGACGAGTTCACCACACTCGACGCCTTGGAATCCGAGGCCATCCACATCTTCCGGGAGGTCGCGGGCGAGTTCGAGCGGCCGGTGATCCTGTTCTCCGGCGGCAAGGACTCGACCGTGCTCCTGCACGTCGCGCTGAAGGCGTTCTGGCCTGCGCCGCTGCCCTTCTCGTTGCTGCATGTCGACACCGGGCACAACCTGCCCGAGGTCCTCGAGTTCCGCGACCAGGTCGTGGCACGTCACAACCTGCGGTTGCACGTCGCCAAGGTCGAGGACTACCTCGCCGACGGGCGCCTCACCGAACGCCCCGACGGTGTGCGCAACCCGCTGCAGACGATCCCCCTGCTCGACGCGATCACCGAGAACCGTTTCGACGCGGTGTTCGGCGGCGGTCGTCGCGACGAGGAACGGTCCCGCGCCAAGGAGCGGATCTTCTCGCTGCGCAACGCCTTCGGCCAGTGGGACCCGAAGCGCCAGCGCCCCGAGCTGTGGAACCTCTACAACGGCCGCCACGCACCGGGTGAGCACGTGCGGGTGTTCCCGCTGTCGAACTGGACCGAGCTCGACATCTGGCGCTACATCGCCCGGGAACAGGTACTCCTCCCCTCGATCTACTACGCCCATGAGCGCGAGGTGTTCCAGCGTGACGGCATGTGGATGACCTCAGGGGTATGGGGTGGGCCGCGCGAAGGTGAAGAGCTGCAACGCCTGTCGGTTCGCTACCGCACCGTCGGCGACGGCTCGTCGACTGGAGCGGTGCTCTCCGACGCCGCCGACAACGAAGCCGTGCTCGCCGAGGTCGCCGCGTCGCGGCTCACCGAACGAGGCGCGACCCGTGGCGACGACCGGGTCTCCGAGGCCGCCATGGAAGACCGTAAGCGCGAAGGATATTTCTGATGAAGCACGCCCCTGATCTCCTCCGCATCGCCACCGCGGGCAGCGTCGACGACGGTAAGTCGACGCTCGTCGGCCGACTGCTGTACGACACCAAATCCGTGTTGGCCGATCAGATCGATGCGGTCACGAAGGCATCGGTGGACCGTGGCCTCGACACCCCGGACCTGTCCCTGCTCGTCGACGGGTTGCGGGCCGAGCGCGAGCAGGGCATCACCATCGATGTCGCCTACCGCTACTTCGCCACGCCCGCACGGTCATTCGTCCTCGCCGACACTCCCGGCCACGTGCAGTACACGCGCAACACCGTGTCCGGCGCGTCCACCGCGCAGCTGGTGATCCTGCTGGTCGACGCCCGGACCGGCGTCGTCGCCCAGACCCGCCGCCACGCCGCGGTGATGGCGCTGCTCGGCGTCCCGCAGCTGGTGCTCGCGGTCAACAAGATCGACCTCGTCTCGGATCAGGCGTCGGTGTTCGCCGAGATCTCCGCCGAGTTCGCCGAACTCACCCGGTCGCTGGGCTGGACCGACGAGCAGGTCACCGCCATCCCGGTGTCGGCATTACACGGCGACAACGTGGCGATCCGTTCGGAGACCACCGCGTTCTACGACGGCCCGACACTCATCGAGCATCTCGAGACCGTGCCGAATCTGGTGGAGCGCAAAGACGTCGGTCTGCGCTTCCCCGTGCAGTACGTCATCCGTCCTCGCACGCCGGAGTACCCCGACTACCGCGGTTACGCGGGTCAGATCGCCGCCGGCCGAGTCTCCGTCGGCGACGAGGTCGTCGTCCTGCCGTCGGGGCAACGGACCACCGTCAGCCAGATCGACACCGCCGACGGACAACTGGCGACCGCGCACACCGGACGCAGCGTCACCATCCTGCTCGCCGACGACGTCGACATCTCGCGCGGCGATCTGATCGCCGCGGTCGCCGACGCTCCGGAGCCGTTGCAGCAGTTCACCGCGACCGTGTGCTGGCTGGCCGAGAAGCCGTTGCGGGCGGGCGCGCGACTGCTGCTCAAACACGGCACCAAGACGACCCAGGCGATCGTCAGCGCACTCGACGCGCAGTTCGACGAGCAGAACCTCGCGCTCGTCGACGCCCCGGACTCGGTGGAGCTCAACCAGATCGTGCGCATCTCGGTGCAGACCGCCGAGCCGATCCCCGCCGACGACTACCAGGTCAACCGTGAGTCGGGCAGCTTCCTGCTCATCGACCCGCAGGGCGGCAACACGCTGGCCGCGGGCCTGGTCGGCGACGCGCTGGCGCCGCTGCATCTCAAAGAGCTGGTGTGACACCGACTCTCGTTCTCGTCGCACACGGCAGCCGCGATCCGCGCTTCGGCGCGACCGCGCGCCGTGTGCGCGACGCCGTGGCGGCGCAGCTGCCAGGCGTCGAGGTGATCCTGTCCTACCTCGACCTCGACGAACCACTCGTCGGTGACGTGCTCCGGGGATTGCGCACCTCCGCGGGCGGCGATGGCGACACGATCGTCGTGCCGATGCTGCTGTCGGCAGGCTTCCACCACAAGATCGATCTCCCCTCGATCATCGCCGCGACTCACCCGTCCGCACGCCAGACCGATGTCATGGGGACGCGGTCGCTGACCGGCGCCATGGCCGATCGGCTCGTCGAGGCCGGTCTGGGACCACATGACGGCGTGATCCTGTCGGCGGTGGGTTCGTCCGACCCCGATGCGGACCGTTCCGTCCGTCTCCGGGCGCTCGAGTTGTCGACGCGACTGCACCGGCCGGTCGAGGTCGTCTTCGCGACAAAGCTCGGCACCGGCGATCGTGTGCTGGCGTCCGCGGTGCGCCGCCTGCGCTCCGGTGGAGCCCGCCGGATCGCAGTGAGTCCGTACTTCCTCTCGGCGGGATTGCTCACCGATCGGGTCGAGCGCGCCCTCGATTCCATCGTCGAGGAGACCCTCGTGGCCGGGCCGCTCGGCACGCACCCGGATGTCGTGGACGCGATCTGTTCGCTCTACCGACTCACCGCCGCCCGGACCACGGTGCCCGCCGGACACTGAACCGTCCGCTCGCCGAGGAACACGCGCGAACCACCCGCTCCCTAATCCGAAAGCATCAGACACCCAGTGGTCCCTGAGGTGCGAGGAGCGCAAGCGACGAGCCACGAAGGGCCTGGTGAGATACCTTGCGAGACCCTTCGTGGCTCGCTTCGCTCGCACCTCAGGGAGCACGAGATTCGGACGCTCACGAGTGTTCTTTTCGTAGTCCACGACGGGCGCAAACCACCCCGCTCCCTGAGGAGGCCGGAGCCTGCGGAGGGCCGTCACGAAGGGGTTCCGAGCACGCCGACCCGTGACGATCAACCTCGGACACTCAGCCCGTGATCAGCCACGCGATCACGACGAGGACCAGCAGGGCGAGGAGCGCCAGCGTGACCGGCGAGCGCAGTGTCTTCTTCACAATCCGGTCCCGTCGTCGTCGGCGAAGCGGCGTCGGTCGACCAGCGTGGCAGCGGCGTCGACCAGCAGACTGAGCACGTAGGCGATGGCGATCGCCACGGGGATGACGACGGCAACCGTCACCAGCAACTGGGGCACGAAGGACAGGCCCGTGAGCCACTCCTCCACGCTGTCCCACCAGGCGAAGAACGCCGACACCTCATCACCCCGTCATCCGAGTACCCGATCGCGTGAACAGCGGTTCAGGCTGTTCGCGCGGCTGCGGTTTCGTGGTCCGTGATCACTGCAACCGCCCGGCTCCCGTGAGCCAAGTGGCGTCGGTGAACGCCCGTCGCAATGATAGGACCCATGTCTGTCGCAGATGACTCCACCGTAACGTCCTTGCCGACCTCGCCGACGCGGGCGTCCGGCACTGCGGCCGACGCCGACGTCACGCCGGTGCCTTCGCCGTCGCACACGAGCGCGTTCCCACCCATCGGCGACTACGCGTTCCTCTCCGACACCGAGACCAACTGTCTCATCGCGCGCAACGGATCGGTGGAGTGGATGTGTGTGCCCCGCCCCGATTCGCCGAGCGTCTTCGGCGCCATCCTCGACCGGAGCGCCGGTCATTTCCGGCTCGCGCCCTACGGTGTGAACGTCCCGGTGGACCGGCGCTACCTGCCCGGCAGTCTGATGGTCGAGACCACGTGGCAGACCGACACCGGGTGGATCATCATCCGCGACGCACTGGTCATGGGTCCGTGGCACGACAACGAGCGTCGTTCGAAGACGCACCGGCGGACCCCCACCGACTGGGACGCCGAGCACATCCTGCTGCGCACCGTGCGCTGCGTGTCGGGCACAGTCGAACTGCACATGAGTTGCGAACCGGCCTTCGACTACCACCGCGGGACGACGAAATGGGAGTACTCCGGGCCGGCCTATGGCGAGGCGATCGCACACGCCAAGGACACCGACGCCGACACGCCCACTCTGAAACTCACCACGGATCTCCGCCTCGGGCTGGAGGGTCGCGAAGCGCGGGCGCGCACCCGGCTCGTCGAGGGCGACAACCGCTTCGTCGCACTCAGCTGGTCCCGCCAGCCGGCGCCGCAGAACTTCGAGGAAGCGGCTCAGAAGATGTGGGCGACGAGCGAGTCGTGGCGTCAGTGGATCAACATCGGCAGCTTCCCTGACCACCCGTGGCGTTCGCATCTGCAGCGTTCGGCCCTGACACTGAAGGGCCTCACCTACTCCCCCACCGGCGCGCTGCTGGCCGCCGCGACCACCTCGCTGCCCGAAACACCGCAGGGCGAACGCAATTGGGACTACCGCTATGCGTGGGTGCGTGACTCGACGTTCGCGCTGTGGGGTCTGTACACGCTGGGCCTCGACCGGGAAGCCGACGACTTCTTCTCCTTCATCGCCGATGTCTCGGGCATCACCAACGGTGAACGCCATCCGCTGCAGGTGATGTACGGCGTCGGCGGCGAGCGCACTCTCGAAGAGGAAGAGCTGACGCACCTGTCCGGTTACGACGGCGCCAGGCCGGTCCGCATCGGCAACGGCGCGTACAACCAGGCGCAGCACGACATCTGGGGCACCATGCTCGACTCGGTGTACCTGAACATCAAGTCACACGAGGCGGTGCCCGAGACCCTGTGGCCGGTGCTGAAAGCACAGGTCGAAGAGGCGATCACCCACTGGAAGGACCCCGACCGCGGGATCTGGGAGGTGCGCGGGGAACCGCAGCACTTCACGTCGTCGAAGGTGATGTGCTGGGTCGCCCTCGACCGCGGGTCGCGTCTGGCCACCATGCACGGCGAGCAGGCCCACGCGACCAAATGGGCGGCGATCGCCGACGAGATCAAGGCCGACGTCCTCGCGCACGGCGTCAATGAGCGCGGGGTGTTCACCCAGCGCTACGGCGATGACGCCCTCGACGCCTCGCTGCTGCTCGTCCCGCTGCTGCGATTCCTGCCGCCGGACGATCGTCGGGTGCGCGCAACGGTTCTCGCGATCGCCGACGAACTCACCGAGAACGAACTGGTGCTGCGTTACCGGGTCGAGGAGACCGACGACGGCCTCACCGGTGAGGAGGGAACCTTCACGATCTGTTCGTTCTGGCTCGTCTCCGCGCTTGTCGAGATCGGTGAGCTCGATCGTGCGAAGACACTCTGCGAGCGTCTGCTCTCCTACTCGAGCCCGCTGAAGCTCTACGCCGAGGAGATCGACGCCAAGACCGGACAGCACCTCGGCAACTTCCCGCAGGCGTTCACCCACCTTGCGCTCATCAACGCGGTGATGCACGTGATCCGCGCCGAAGAGGCAGCCCACCAGGCCACCTTCCAGCCGGCGAATCACTGAGCGGCACCGGCGAATCCGATCTACGCGCCGGACGCCGGCGTCGGGCGCAGAGCCGCATCGATGAACGTGCCGATCTCGTCGACGCCGCGCCTGGCCTGCGGAAGGAAGTCGCTGAAGAGGGTCCAGGCGTGGCAGGTGTCGGGATACACCGAGAGCACACTCCGCCCGCCGGCCGCCTGGATCGACCGGTTCAGACGCACCGCGTCGTCGAGCAGTATCTCGGAATCGCTGGCCAACAGGAGGATCGGCGGCAGATCCCGGAGGTCGGCGAAGACCGGCGAGGCGAGAGGATGGTCCGGGGCGGTGCCGCGGAGGTAGGCGCCGCCGAGGTTGCGCAGCGAGCGCTCCGTGATCACCGGGTCGGATTCCCCGTTGACTGCGACGCTGTCACCCGTGGCGGTGAAGTCCGCCAGCGGAGACACGGCCACCGCCGCGGCCGGCATCCCGTCTCCGTTCTCCCGCAGACGAAGCAGCGCGGCGAGGGTGAGTCCGCCGCCGGCCGAGTCTCCGCCCAGGACCGTGCGATGGGCCCCGTGTTCGGTGATCACCGCGGCGGTGACGGCTGCCGCATCGTCGACCGCGGCCGGAAACGGATGCTCGGGCGCGAGCCGGTAGTCCGGCACGATGACCGGCACCCGCGCGGACCTCGACAGCTCCGACGCGGCGTACCGGTATCCGTGCGGACTGCCCATCACGTAGCCACCACCGTGGAACCACACGAGGACACCGTCGCCGGACACCGGACCCGCCTCGACACGAAGCGCCGACACCCCACCGACAACGACCTCGGTCACCGAGACATCCTCGGCCGGTGCGGTTTCGAGCATCATGGCGTCGAGATTGCGCCGCAACTCCGCCACGCCCAGCCTGCCGTCGCCGAACACCGCGGCGAAGCGGCCGAGGGCCCGCGCGAGCGGTTCCCGGCGTTCACTGTCGATCGCATCTGTCGTACTCACGAGCGGGTGCCACCGAGAGCCGCATCCACCGGCGGCAGCGCCGCGTGGGTACCGAAACTGCGCGCGTGGTAGGTCAGGGGCGCGACCGTATCGCTGGCCACGTCGAGAACACGGCCGAACAGGATGATGTGATCCGCGACCTCGCTGGTCTGCATCACCTCTGCCGCCAGCCAATGCTGGACGCCCGCGATTCGCGGCACTCCGGCATCCTCGCGCCACGACACCCCGTCGAACTTGTCGGCGCCTTTCCGGGCGAACTTTCCGGCCAGTCCCGACTGCGAACTCCCCAGGACGTTCATCCCGAAGAATCCTGAGCCCAACACCAGACCCAGCAACTCGGATCCACGGTCCAGCGAGACCAGCAGCGAGGGCGGTGTCATCGACAGCGAGGCAAAGGCACTCACGGTCGTGCCGTGCGGACGGTGCCCGTCCATGGCCGTCACCACCGCCACCGGCGTACAGACGGTGGCCATGGCGTCCCGGAACCTGGCGATCAGGTCACCGTCCTGCTGAGCAGCCATGAGAGTGTCCTTTCGTTGTCGCAGTCGTCAGACCGAGAGGTTCTTACGGAGGAAGGCGCCGGCTTCGTCGGCCGCTTGGATCCCCTCGGGAAGGATCGACGAGAACAGCGGCCAGACATGAACCATGTCGTCGTAGAGGGATGCCGAGGCCGAGCCACCCGCCTCGACGATCTTGGCGGCCGCTCGTCGCGAATCATCGCGCAGCACTTCACCTGATCCGACCATGAACAGGGCCGGGGGGAGGTCGTTGAGTTCGGCGAACAGCGGGGAGGCCAGCGGGTCGGCGGGATCGTGACCCTGGAGGTAGGCCTCGCTGACGTTGCCGATCGACCCACGGGAGACGGCGATGTCCTTACCGTCGAATTCGTCGATGCTGTCGCCGCTCGCGGTCAGGTCGAGCAGCGGTGAGATGAACACCGCTGCAGCCGGCAGACTCTCACCCCTGTCGCGCAGGGCGACCAGCGCCGAGAGGGCCAGCCCGCCTCCTGCGGAGTCGCCACCGGCAGCGACATTCGACGCACCGTACTCCGCGACCAGCGCGGCGATCACGTCGACGGCGTCATGCGCGGCGGCGGGAAACGGATGCTCGGGGGCACGACGGAAGTCGGCGAGCACGACCGAGACGCCCGAAGCCCGCGACAGGTTGTGTCCGAGTTCCTGAAAGCCACGGGCACTGCCCATGATGTTGCCGCCACCGTGGAACCAGACGAGGACCTTGTTCTCGACTGCACCCTTGGCCGCAACCCGCAGCACGGGAACGCCACCGACCTCGTCCTCCCTCGGTTGCACACCTTCGGGAAGTTCGAACTGCAGGAACAGGCGGTCGTACGCCTCGCGTAGGTCATCGACCGTCGCTGTCGCGGGGTCGGGGAAGCCCTCGAGATACATCTTCTCGACACGTTCGAGGGCAGGGGTCCTGGTCATGATTCCTCCGAGTGGTTCTGTGTCGCCACGCGAATCGCGCTCGCGTGGCGACGACTGACTGATCTTCTGTCTGGGTTCGAGCGTTTACATGTCGAATCGGCGCTGTGAAGTCGCGCGGTCACAACGCATCGACGGCCAAGTCCATGACCGAATCGTCCACGTCGCAGGCGCTCCGGGCATCGGCGATCACCACCGGAAGCACGTTGCGGGCGAAGAACTTTGCCGCGCCCACCTTGCCCTCGTAGAACGATCGGTCACTGCTGCGGCCGAACTCCGACCGTTGCAGAGCTTCCTCCGCGACGTCGCCGGCACGAAGAAGCAACCAGGCCACCACGAGGTCACCGAGCATGAACATGAGTCGCGTCGCATTCAATCCGACGCGGTAGATGCCCTTCGCACGGCCGTCTTCGGATCTCGGATCAGAGGCCGTCAAGTCGGCGAGCATCGCGGTCACGACGTCGCGGACGGCCTGGGTGGCCTCGGCCAGCAAGGCGCTCGCGTCGGCCGGCACGCGTCGGCCTTCCCGCGTGGCGAAGACGGTGATCTCCTCCAGCAGGTGGTCGAGCGCGACTCCCCTGTTCCTCGCGATCTTGCGGAAGAACAGATCCTGCGCCTGCATCGCCGTCGTGCCCTCGTACACGGTGTCGATCTTGGCGTCGCGCACGTACTGCTCGACCGGGTAGTCCTGCAGATAGCCCGAACCGCCCAGGGTCTGTAGCGATTCGGTACCGAGTACGGTCCACGACCGCTCGGACCCATACCCTTTGACGATCGGGAGCAGCAGGTCGTTCACCGCCTCGGCCAAGCGGGTGTCCGTGCCTTCGGCGGAGCCGATCGCGATCTCGTCTTGCCATGACGCCGCATACAGGACCAGAGACCGCAGACCCTCGGCATAGGACTTCTGCGTGAGCAGGGAGCGACGGACGTCAGGATGCGCGGTGATGGGAACGCGTGGGGCGTTCGGATTCGATCCCGCAGCGAGATCTGCACCCTGGACGCGGACCTTGGCGTATTCGAGGGCGTTGAGGTATCCCGTGGACAGCGTGGCGATCGCTTTGCAGCCCACCATCATCCGGGTGTCCTCGAGTACGTCGAACATCTGGTTGATACCGTCGTGGACCTCACCGAGGAGCCACCCGCGAGCCGGCCTGTCGGCGCCGAGCGTCATCTCGCACGTCGCCGAGACCTTGACACCCATCTTCTTCTCGATCCGGGTCGCATACACCCCGTTGCGTTCACCGGTGAGGTCACCGGTCGCGACGTCGAAGTGGTACTTCGGCACCAGGAACAGGCTGAGGCCCTTGGTTCCCGGTCCACCCGCACCCTCGACTCCGACGGGCCGGGCGAGCACGAGGTGGAGGATGTTGTCGGCCAGATCGTGCTCGCCGGCGGTGATGAACCGCTTCACCCCCACGAGGTTCCACGTACCGTCCTCGTTGGGGGTTGCCGTCGTCTTTCCGGCGCCGACGTCCGAACCGGCATCCGGTTCGGTGAGCATCATCGTCACTCCCCAATGCCTCGATGCGACCATCTCGGCAATCCGCTTGTCCCGGTCGGTCCCTCGGCGCCACACCACCCGGCTCCCGGTCGGAAACGCGAGGTAGGTCCACAGGGTCGGATGTGCCCCCAGGACGAACTCCGCGAGCGCCCAGTTGAGCGAGCTCGGCGCGGCGGTGCCGCCGAGCTCGGGCAACACCCGAAATCGCCACCACTCCGAGTCGAGCCACGTCTTGTAGGTGGATGCGTACGACGCCGGAACCGTGACGGTTCCCGTGACCGGGTCGAATGTCGTCTCCGCGCGGTCGGACTCCTCGAAGGACTCCGCGAGGTGGTCTCGCGCGAGCTGCTCCACCTCCCGCAACGCCAGGCGGGCCGTATCGGCGTCGACATCCCCGAACGGTCCGACACCGAAAACCGCGTCGCGACCGAACAACTCGAAGAGATTGAACTCGATGTCGCGCAGATTGCTTCGGTAGTGCCCCATTGTCGATCACCTCCTCACTTACCGATCCCATGACCGCACATGCAACCGCGATGCCCGGATCACCTGCGGCCGGCGGCTGTCTGCTGTGTCAGTCCTTCGCCTGTGCATAGATCGGCAGGAGCACGGCGGCGGAGTCGACGAGCATCTTGGGATCGACGAGCAGATGCTGCGTCGCCACGTGCATGTCCCGTACATAACGGCCGAGTGTGCTGGTCGAGCCGATGCTCTTGCTGCCACCCCACCGGTGCGCGAACTCGACCACGTCCAGCGCGACTTCGTGCACCCACGACAGCATCTGGGTGACTCGCGCAACGTGCTCGGGAGTGATCGGGTCACCCGCCGCCACGGTGGCCTCGGCTGCACGGGTGACGTCGTAGACGTAGAGCCGGGCAGCGCGCAGGTTGGCTTCCTTGCGTGCGAAGTCGATGCGGAAGAAATCGGCTTCGCCGACCGGCATCGTGTAGTTGGGGCGCATCTTTCCCGTGGTCAGATCCGCGACCAGTTCCAGTGCGCGGGTGGCGATCCCGAGTGCGATCGACGCGTGCGGCAGACCACCGGCCAGTTCGTTGGTCAGCTGGTACATGACCTCCGGTCGCGTCGGTGTGCCACCGAAGGTCGGCGTCGTGTACTCGGCCGGGACGAACTGCTTGGTGACCCGGTAGTCGTGACTGCCGGTGCCCGCCAGACCCCAGACGTCCCAGTTCGTCGAGAACTCCACCTGATCCTTGGGCATCAAGGCGATGCGCGCTTGCGGTTGCCCGTTCTCACCCAGGATCGGGTTGCCGTTCTCGTCGGCGACGACGAACCCCGCCCCGATCCAGGTCGCGTGGTCCGAACCGCTCGCGAACGAATAGTCACCGTCGATGATGTAGCCGCCGTCGACCTTGACTCCCATGTGACGGGGAAGGAGCTGACCGGCGGCGATGAACGGGCGATCCGCACCGAAGACGGTCGCGGCGACCTCCGGTGCGAGGTATCCCACGACGCCCGCGGTGCCCCACTCACTGGCCATCCAGGCCCACCCCACCGAGGCGTCGGCCTTGGTCACCTCCTCGAACACGCGCATGCCCTCACTGGGCAGAAGACCTCCGCCGCCCAGATCCTCGGGGATCAGCATTCCGTGCAATCCCAGCTCGACCAGCGCATCGGCCACCGGCTTGGTGATGGTGCGTTCCCGTTCGATGGCCGCGGCCTCGTCACGGATCAGGGACGTGATCGATCGGGCGCGCTGAAGGTAGTCGGCCTCTTTCGAGGACGTGGCGGTGGTGTCGGGGCTCAGAACTTCGGTCATGACCATGCCTTCCGTACGGATGTCCATCCGGCGTGCCCACGTCGACTTCCTTGGACGCGACCGGTGTTTCTTGAACTCTCGGTGCTCGACGTTCGCTGCTCGAACGACCGGATGTGATTAAGCTAACATAGTAAGTACTAATGTCAAGCGTCAATTTTGCAGGTGAAGCGGTTATTGACCGCCGAGTCAAGCCATAGTAAGCATTAACACCAGGTCTTCGGAGCAACAGCAGACCGAGCCACACACCACTGTCGGATTCGCGATCGGGCGACACCATCGAGGAAGCAGGGATTCCCACCATGCGCATCGGCACCGTTCTCGGCCATGGCCGCAGTTTCGACCAGATCGCCACCGAGACAGCTGATTACGAGTCGGTCGGACTCGATTCCGCAACTCTCGGGGAGGCCTACACCTTCGACGCGGTGTCTCAGCTCGGATATCTGGCCGCGCGGACGACCACGATCGAGCTCGCCACGGGCATACTCGCGCTCGATGCGCGAACCCCCGCGACCTTGGCGATGACCGCCGCCGGACTCGACTACGTGTCGAAGGGGCGGTTTCGCCTCGGGATCGGCGCCTCCGGACCCCAGGTCGTGGAGGGATTCCATGGCGTCGCATTCGAGCACGCAGTGGGAAAGTCTCGCGAGATCATCGACATCTGCCGCACGGTGTGGCGGCGCGAACCACTCCGCCACGATGGCCGCCGATTTCAGATACCGGTTCCGCCCGAGCGCGGAACCGGCTTGGGAAAGCCCCTCAAGTTGATCAATCATCCTGTGCGATCGGACATCCCGATCTCGATTGCCGCGCTGGGCGAGACCATGGTCGCGCTGACCGCGGAGCTGGCGCAGGGGTGGGAACCGATCTTCTTCTATCCCGAGAAGATGCAGGCGGTCTGGGGAGAGGCCCTGCGACGCGGTCAGGCGGCTCGCGATCCCGCTCTGGGTGATCTCGACATCATCGTCCGGTTACCGTTCGCCATCGTCGACGACGATTCGGCGTGGCTGGATCGTGCCCGACCCCAGCTCGCGCTCTACATCGGCGGGATGGGATCGCGTGAGAAGAACTTCTACAACTCGTTGGCGCGACGGTACGGATTCGACGCGGAGGCCGGCACCATCCAGGACCTGTTCCTGTCCGGACGCCACAAGGAGGCCGCAGCGGCCGTGCCCGACGAACTGGTTCGCGCGACATCGTTGATCGGGCCCGCGTCCTACGTCGCCGACCGCGTCGCCATGCTCGAGGAGCTCGGCGTCGGATTGCTCAACGTCGTCCCGATGGCTGACACACATACCGAACGCCTCGCCGCGGTCGAGTCCCTCCGTGACCTCGTCGATCGAACAGACCCCCCTGGAAAGCAGGAGTCATGACCCTCACCATCACGCCGAATCCGCAACTCGACCGCGAGACCGTGCACGGCGCCGTCTCGGCGGGCAACGTCGCCTGCCTCTTGCCGGTCCTCTACCAGCTGACCGGTGAGGAGAAGTGGTTGTCGGCCCCGTACACCCCACGGTCACCCAGGGGGTTCGAAGAGCTGAACGACGGCGGTCTACCGCCCGAGATCCGCGCCGAGATCTACGACGCGGTGACCGACGCGGTCCTCGATTGGTGTAACGGGAAGCCACCGGCCTACCCGTCACCGTCCGGCGCGGAGCTCGCCCGCCTGATGAGCACCGCCATGGGTGAGTCGATCGGTGCGGAGTACTCGCCGATGGTGGCGGAGCAACTCGGCTTCGCCCCCTATCAACCGGTCGACATCAGAAGCCGTATCCAGGGCTCGCGCAACGACTTCCATGTCGCGATCGTCGGTGCGGGAATCTCCGGTGTGGTCTGCGCGATCAATCTCGAGAAGGCGGGCATTCCGTACACGATCTTCGAACGAGACGAACACCTCGGCGGCACGTGGTGGGCCAACCGCTATCCCGGTGCTCGCGTGGACATCCCGAGTGACCTCTATTCGTTCTCCTTCCATCCGAAGAACTGGTCGGAGTACTTCGCCAGGCGGGACGAGATCTTCGACTACGTCTCGGACGTGGCCCGGGCACACGGCATCGTCGAGCGGGTTCGCCTGCGGCACACCGTGGACTCCGCGGTGTGGGACGACGCGGACCAGCGGTGGGTGCTGTCGGTCACCGGCCCCGACGGCCGACAGCACGACGTCGGCGCGACCGCGCTGGTGACGGCCGCCGGACTGCACAGCACGCCGAACATCCCCGCGTACCCGGGTACATCTGAATTCACCGGACAGATCGTCCACTCCGCGCAATGGCCCGCCGACCTGGACCTCACCGGCAAACGCGTCGCGGTCGTCGGAAGCGGAGCGAGCGCGATGCAACTCGTCGTCGCCATCTCCGAGCAGGTCCAGTCGATGACGATCGTGCAGCGCCAACCCCAGTGGATCACTCCGAACGAGCACTACTTCGCGCCGTCGGATACCGCCAAACACTGGTTGTTCGACAACATCCCGTTCTATCGCGGCTGGTACCGCTTCCGCCTCTACTGGCTCTACACCGAACGCACCTTTGCCGCGCTTCCCGTGGATCCGGACCGCGCCGCGAAGGGGAAACAGGTCAGCTCGCTGAACGATGCCTTCCGGGCACACTTCACCGCCTATCTCGAACATCAGCTCGGCGGCGACGCTGATCTGATCCGCCGAACGACCCCTGACCATCCTCCGTTCGGCAAACGGCTCCTCATCGACAACGGCTGGTTCGCCACCCTGCGCAAGAACAACGTCGAGCTGCTCACCGACCGCGTCGAGCGACTCACGCCGACAGGAATCGTGACAGCCGACGGCGTGGCACGCGAGATCGACGTGCTCATCCTGTGCACCGGTTTCCAGCAGCAGCGATTCCTGTTCCCGATGGAGATCCGCGGCCGAGAAGGAACGTCATTGCGGGAGAGCTGGTCTGACGACAACGGTCGCGCCTACCTGGGAATCACCACACCCGGCTTCCCGAATCTCTTCTTCCTGTACGGGCCCAACACCAATCCTCCCGGGGGCAGCTACATCACCATCGCAGAGGCCCAGGTGCGCTACATCGTCGAATCGATCTCTCGACTGGTCACCGATGATCTGGCCTCGATCGAATGCCGCCCGGAGCCCTACGAGCGATACAACGAGGAGCTCGACGCCGCGAACGACGCCATGGTCTATGCCATGGACGGCGTCGACAGCTATTACCGCAACTCCAGCGGCCGGGTGGTGACCAATTCGCCGTGGCCGGTTCGCGAATACTGGAGCCGAACGGCCCACCCGGAGCCGAGCGACTTCGTGAAAACCCCGCTCCCCTGAACCTCAGCCTGCTGGTGTCTCGTCGGCGGCATGGTCGCCGTCGAGCGCCCGGTCTCATGGAACGCCCGGTCCTCGTCGACCGTGCCGCCGATCGTGCGTCAAATCTCGTCGACCGTGCGTCAAATCTCGTCGACTGGGCGTCAGATCCCGTCGATCGTGCGTCAAATCCCGTCGACTGTGCCGCAGATCCCGTCCATCGTGCGTTTCCGGAGGAGATAGTGACCGTCAACTCTGAACACCCGCGCCCCAAGATCGAACGACTCCGTGCCCCCATCACTCGCCGACCACTGGGTGAAGGCGAGCGAGTTCGGAAATCGAACCACCTCCAATTTTGGCGGTATCGACCATGTAACGGCCCGAACCTATGCGGAGTTCCACATGACCAGCACATCGAGGACCTACTGTCTGTGTGCGTGGCCGGTATGGATCTTTCTGCGCCGATCTGCGCCGTTGGCTCAATCGACGACGGTCACTGTCCCTCGTGAGGGGAGCGTGGCGCCCGCCTCTCACGCGAGATCACGCGGCGGATCGCTTCGACAATCAGGACGACGAGGAGCGCGCAAAGTGCCCCTGCCAGCGGGAAATACACAAGCTCTGGCGAGACGTCGAAGTACGGTGGGCCGCCACGTGTCAGAAAGGGATTGGCCTCGATCCAAGCATCGGTCAGGACGAATGACGGGTCATCGACTTTTTGGACCAGCTGACTGGGGTACACCTGACGCGCGTAGAGGGCAGCGAACAGTCCGATGACAGCCCCGGTTACAAACGCGCCCACCGTCGAGACCGCTGTCTTTCGCCACCCCAGCCCGGTAGCCGAGACCGGCACCGCAGCCAGGCCGATCACAGCCCCCACCAGGAGTCCGACAACGGGAAACAGCAGAAGTTCGGGAAACCAGCGCGGACCTGTTACCGCCAGCAGGTAGTCGAAGGTGAAGAACCCACGATCCTGCCCGGCGAACTCGCCCGTAGGATCGCTGAGAACGAGCCGGCGCGGACTCGCATACCGCCAGCCGAACACCGCCACAAGACCTACGACAGCACCAATCACCGCCGACCCCGCGGCCTGCCTAGTTGCGTGTGCGTGCGGATGGTGAATGAGAGCTGTCGCTTTCGGTTGCTGACGTCGCTTGATGACTACGTGGGATGAGGTCGAGGTAGGTAACCACCAGTTCCTGATCGGCGGGCCGAATTGCTCCTGATGGGTTTACCTGCCATTCGATGCTTGTCGGCATTTGAGAATGTACCGGGGGGAGAACACTTCCCACATGTGTGACATAAGGTTGGTTCAACTTTCACGCCCCATCGGTGGCTGCGGATCAGGTTTGGGTGGCGTTGAGGTAGATCGTCCGGGGGGCTCGTACTGGATCCCATGTGGCAGTGAGGTAGTTAGTGGACTGCCATCGAGTGGATCGCACCAGCGTCGAACTCGGCGCCGGCCCGTGACGGTCCTGGCTTCGCACATCGGAGAGGTCCGGAGTGATCGGCGTGGGTGGGGGAAATCCTGACCGGTCGAGTAACTGGACCAGCCGATCAGCAGACGGTGTGACAATGACCAGATATGCGCTCGAGTCGGGGAACGCGCTGAACACCTCGCCGTAGACGACTTCGTCACCGTCGACGAGTATCAGTCCGATTCCCTCGGCCAAACTCGTGGCGTCATCGGCTGACTCGTAGGTATGCGAGGTCATCCCCCGGTCGATCCACTCGAACAGCGCCCATCTCAGGCCGGCGAGGCCCGCCGCGACGCCAACGACAACAAGAAGTACTGCGGCCACGCCTTTCCACCATCGGAAACAGCGGGCGGCCTGCCCGTGACGAGATTGTCGATCAGCTGGCTTGTCGATACCAGGCTTCCGACGGTCCGGTTCAGGTGGAGTCACAGCCAAGGGTCCAGCGGCCCGACATCTCAGTAGAGGTTCTGTTCGAGCTCAGCGGATTACACATCCCGGCCCGATCGGGGTACCGGGCCGGACAGTGACCGTACGGGTCGGGCCACCTGCAGAGGTCTGATAGGCGGTCAAAGTGTGTTTACCAGGCCGCGTGGGTGTCCACAGCGCGAAGGCGTGGTTGGCGAGTACCGGGGAGACGTAGATTTGTTTACGCGCATAGAAGTCGTCCTGGGGGAAGATGTACGCGCCGCCACTGAGGTCGTAGAACGAGACCGGCAGATCGCGTGGTGTGTTGTAGCTGTCCTTCGTGACCGCGACGAGCGCATAGGTGCATCCGGTGCCGTACCCAGCGCCCGGTCCCAGCGGTACGACGTCGATGCGTGCAACGTCGGCGTGGGCGGTGCCTGCCATCCACGACATAGCGGCGACACATAGAGATGCAGCAACAGCGGTGAGCCGAGCGCGGAGCGAGTTCATACCCACTCATCGACAGCAGATGTCGGTTCATTACTACTACCCTGTTCCGCGGCAACCGTATGGCTCGACCAATGGTGTGCGCGGCATGGCCGAGAGCATGGGCTTGACCCCCGGCGACGTGACAACGTCGTTTACGGCGAGGTGACGAGTTCGTTTCCGGATTCCGGCGCGTACCTCGTCGCGACTCCGTCAGTGGATAGATCCCTCCAGATGCTCTAGCGATCGGGACTGCCCCGTCTACAGAGGTCGCCCCCGACCGTGCCTTAAGCCCCAACGCGATCACGCGCCGACTCCTGGTCCTACGCTGATGCGTTTCTCCCGATGGGACTCCCGCAGCGACCTCACTGTTATTTGGGATCCGGGACGAGCTCCCCAAACGCTCTACGTCAGCGCTCTCCAAACCCGACAAAACCCATGAGACCTACCGAGACCGTTCGTGTCGTTCACGGCCGTGCTCGCGCATCGATGTCAAACCATCTGGGCCGGGGTCACCCTCGCTGGCGGCGACGGCGGACTAGCGGCGACGCCAAGGCCACACCTGCTGGACTTCGTAGCGCAGACCTTCGACTGGGTCATCCGTAGCATCTCATTGTATGAACCCAACTTCCGTTCTCGGCCCGCTAGCAGGTTCGGGTGACGGGAACAGTGCACGAGATACACGCCCCGAGAGGGCAATCGCCAGACGCTGAGTCGTCCCCGGACGTAGGAGACGCAGAACTTCCGCGGTCCGAGGCGCCGACTGCCGCGCTCACCTCAGTTCACCCCAGGGCTTGAGCCACATCCGCTCGGTCATGTCGCTCTCAATCCAGACTCACGGGACACATGATGTAGTTGCAGCTGGCCGGCACCACGGCAAACGAACTGCCGGGTGAATCGACCCAGACATCAGCATGATCGTCGCGCCACTGGAATCAGTGACCAGAGATGCGCTGTAGGGGACGTTCTCTGCAATGATCCCGCTCGACCCATCGCCGTCGAGCGCAGTCCGCGGTCCGAAAGTAATCGTGATCGAGTGCCCCTTATGAGCCCAACGCAGCGACCATCGTTCCCCGACGCCTCGCCCGTCGGGAAGCTTGGCGGTGTCTTTCTGTATCTCGACTGAGCCGGTCCCATCGGCAGCCAGATTGAGGTACCGGAGGTAGCCTCTCCATTCCCCTACGTAGTCGCCTTCCTGCGAAGGCTCGAATGACGGTAGAGGGCCGTCTACGCGCTCCCACGATGCGCCGCCGTTGGTAAGTGATTGCTGTGGTGCAGTGGGCTCTTCGCCGCACGCAGTCACGCCCGCCAGAAGAGCCAACGTCACAAAAAGACCACCGACCATTGAGTGAGTTAGTCCCCGATTATTCACCACGAGGTCGAATCCAGCGTGGTGTACATCTGGTGATAGACCGAGTCCGGCGATACGTCTCGTTGCACCCGGTGTGCCGAAGCCTCGGCGATCTCTGCGGAGACGAGCAGCACCGTGGACGAATCGTCGCGAAGCACCGACATCGGCACATCTGCCGGGAGAACCGCACCCAGAGCCGCGGCGTGGTCTTCGTGGACCACGGCCAGACGACATCCCGCGTCGGTGACGATGTACTCCCACTCCGGCGGCGCCAGTCGGAAATTGAGCGGCACGGGCACCACACCCGCACGGGATGCGCCGAAATACAGCGCGATGCGACTACAGCCGGTCGAGGAGCGTCAGCCCGGCAGTCCGCTGCGCAAAGCGGTCGAGATCTGCTCGTGGACATCGTCATCGGTGAAGCGAAGGACGGCGTCCACCGCCTTCGACGAGGTGTCCGGATCGACGTATGACCGTGCCAGCGCCGCCGAGATCGCTCGACGCCCCTGCCGTAGGCCCTCGACGCCTTGCCCGACGACGTCGTGATCGAGACCCAGATCCCGCGCGAGAACGTCAGTCGCGTGGATGTTCCGCGTCAATCTCTCGGCGTTCCAGTCGATCCGGTCGACGATGTTGTCGAGGGCCTCGATGACCGCGGCCAGCTCCAGCCGGGCGGTCGTGTCGGTCAGATCCCCGGCGACGCGATGGGCCAGGGTGTCGCGGATGGTGGCGAAGACCTGACTCGGTTCGGTGGAGTAGACGGTCATGGTCAGTGTCCCCATTCCTTGTCGCGCAACATCTTCGACAGCCATCCAATGCTGTAGTAGACGCTGTGCGCCATGTTCGAGTAGCGCAGTTCGTCGCGCTCCCCGCGCGAGTAGATGTCGACCGCCTGCAGGCACCCGACGGCCGTCTTGGTCAACGACTGCACCGTCCACCAGGTGAGCGCCTCCGGGGACGGTCGCCAACCGCCCGCCGCCTCGTACTCGTCGAGGAAGGGTTCGAGCTCGATCAACTTGCACAGCAGGGGCGAACGTCCCCTCGATGTCCGCTGCGCGAACCACGCGATGTCGGCGGTCGGATCCGAGAAGTGCGCGGTCTCCCAATCGAGCACTCCGGTGATGGAGCCGTCGGCGATCACCAGGTTGCCGATTCGGAAATCGTTGTGGACGAGCGAGACCCGGCCCGAGACAGCGTCCCGGCGATGATCGAGCCAGGCGAAGGCGAGGTCGAGGATCGGTATCGGGATGTCGACGACCTCCTGATACACCTGCGACCACTTGTCGTTCTCCGTCTTCCCGGTGTCGCCCGGCGCCGGGACCGGCCCAAGGACGGTCAGACCCATGGTCTGCGGATCGGCCGCGTGCAGACGCGCCATCTCGCGGGCGACATCCCGACCGAGTTCCTCCCGCACCGCCGGGTCCGGGACGATCCGAGAGATCGTGGGTGGCATCGGGATCTGCCCGTGGACCTTCTCCATCGCGAACCATCCGCGGGCGTCGCCGGTGGGCACGACGGACGCGACCACTTTCGGGACGCGCATCCCGATCGCGTCGGCGGCATCGAGCAGAGCGACTTCGCGAGCCACGTCGTAGTCACCGACGATGCCGCTGACGGGTTGCCGCTTGACGGCATAGGTGACCGCCTGCGGGTCCCCCGGGCCATCCCAGGTGACGGTGACGAGGTAGGTCTCCCAGGAGTTGCCCTCCCCGCGCTTGTCGACATCGGTGAGACGCAGCGTCCCGTCCGCGCCGATCGCGCGATCGAGTTCGGCGGTGAGATCGTCGAGGAAGCACTCGATCGTGTTGGTGTTCATCGTGGCCCCGGTCTGTCTCACGCGTGCGCACTCGCACGTGCCGGCCAATACGCGTCACGCAGCGGCTTCTTGTAGAGCTTTCCGGTTGGCAGGCGGGGCATCTCGGCGATGAAGTCGAATGATCTGGGGCACTTGAACTTCGCCAGGCCCGCCTGACAGAAGTCCGCCAGACGTACGGCCAGCTGACCCTGATCGACGTGCGGATCCACCGGTTGGATCACCGCTTTGACGGCCTCGCCGAAATCCTCGTCGGGCACGCCGAAGACCGCGGCGTCGAGCACTTCGGGGTGGGTGACGAGGAGATTCTCCACTTCTTGCGGATAGATGTTCACCCCGCCGGAGATGATGACGAAGGCCTGACGGTCGGTGAGATAGAGAAAGCCGTCCTCGTCGAGGTATCCGATGTCCCCGATCTTCGACATCGTGCCGTCGGCGTCCCGCGCCTCGGCCGTCTTGGCCGGATCGTTGAAGTACTCGAAGGTCGCGCCGACGCCGCGGAACCAGATGGTTCCGGGTACTCGCGGCGGGCATTCGTTCCCGTCGTCGTCGAGGATGACCGGTTCACCCATGAAGGGACGTCCCACGGTTCCCTTGTGCGCCAGCCACTCGTCGGGTGTGCAGCCACAGATGCCGTTGGCCTCGGTGCCGCCGTAGTACTCGTAGATGACCGGACCGAACCAGTCGAGCATGGCCTGCTTGACGGCGACCGGGCAGGGTGCGGCCCCGTGCACCACGACCTCCAGCGACGAGAGATCCTGTTGCCGTTCCTGTTCGGGGAGCTTGAGCATGCGCGAGAACATGGTGGGGACCACCATGGAGTGCGTGATCCGATGCTGTTCGATCAGGTCCAGATACTCGCGCGCGTCGAACCGTTTCATCACGACGACCGTGGCGCCGAGACGGATTCCGATGGCGACCGACGACTGTGGTCCGGAGTGGTAGAGCGGCGCGGGCGACAGGAAACGCATGCCCTCCCGTAGATGGAAGACCTTTCGGCCGAAGTCCTCGATGTCGAGGATCTGCCCTGGATGTGCGTCCGGCAGGCGACGCTTGATGGCCTTCGGGCGGCCCGTGGTGCCCGAGGAGTAGAACATCGGGGTGCCCAGGCGCTCGTTCTCGCCGGGAGCGTCGTCGAACCCGGCGACGGCCTCGGCAAAGGACTCGAACGGGTGCGGCACCGGGACGACGTGATCCGCGTCGACGAGGAGCCAGCGACCCACCGCAGGGCAGAGTTGCGGCAACTCCTGTGCGACATCGAATTTCGTTGCCGTGGTGATGACGAGCTTCGATTGCGAGTCGTTGATGATGTACGCGGCCTCGGCAGCGGACAGGAACGAGTTGACCGGCGTGTAGAACAGTCCGCTGCGCTCGGCGGCGGACATCGCCACGATCATCTCGACGTGATTCTCCATGAACAGGGCGATGTGGTCGCCGGGCTCACATCCGTGCGCCCGCAGGAGCGCGGCGAGCCGATTGGCGCGCGAGTCGAGGTTTCCATACGTGAGGACCTCGTCGCTGCCCGCCATGATCACGGCCGGGCGGTCGGGATGTTCGACGGCATGACGTCCGGGATACATAGGAACTCCTTCTACGGGCGGATCGGTCGCAGGAACTCGGCCACGGCCCATCCACCGTGGCCGTCGGCGAGATCGACGGTCATCTGGCCCATCCGCACGGCGCGGTCTTCGGTGCGCTGGGTGACCGGGACGAAGTGGCGGATCGACCCGTCGACGACGATCGTCGGGAGCCCCTCCGCCTGGATCACGCCGACGTGCCGGCCCGTGTACGTGGATTCGCCTGCGTAGTCGGTGAGCACGCGGTAATCGGTGATCGGATGGGCGACACCGTCGGTGGTCAGAACGGCTCCCGCCGACACCCTGACCCCGGATTTCTCGTATTCGCCATAGGCGCTGAACGCGGTTCCGTCGGCCAGCCAACCGGCCACCCACTCCCCGGTGTACGAAGCCCATTCGCGAGGACCCCAGGAATGGTCCCGGAACGAGGTGACCTTGTCGAGAACCCACTTCCGGGTGCCGACCCGGATGGTTCCCGAGAGGTGACCGAACTGCTCGTAGTGATCGCTGGCGAAGGTCGAATCGCCAGGCGTGCAATCGCCGTCGCCATCACTGTTGATCACGAACATCGGGCTCGAGGCCTCATAGGTGAGCTCGATCTCGCAATCCTCGGCGGGCGCGTTCTTGAGCGCGATCCGCCCGTTCTCCGCCATCAGGGACGGATGGGTGACGCGGGCCACCGAGTTGCGATAGGTGATCTCCGCCTTCCGGGTGGGCTCGGTGAACTCGATCTCGAGGCCCTGTCCGGCGAAGCTGTCGTTGGTGTCGCGCGGCGTACGCCCCGCACGGAACGCGATGGCGCCGCCCGGCAGCGTCAGTTGCACGGAGGCCTCGCTGTAACCGAGGTTGGGACGATTACCGATCCGGACGAGACCGCCCAGCTGAGAGACGGGATCGACGAAGTTGAAATAGACACTCTCGTTGAAGTTGTGGATTCCGACGGAGTCGTGTGTCCCCTCGGCGTCGGCGCCGTATTTGCACACGGTGAACGGCTGGCTGGTCATTGTGCTCCTTGGTCTTCGACGATCAGCTCAGAAGCGCTGCGCCGGCGGCGGGTCGAGCGGGGGGAAGACTGCGGGTCGGCGTTCCAGAAAGGACATGACACCCTCGCGGGCGTCGTCGGAGTCGACTCGTCCGGCGTAGGTGCGGGACTCCTCGGCCGCAGCCGGGCCGGGATGCGTGTGCAGCCAGGCGTTGGCGAGCAATCGTCGCGACAACGCCACGGAGGTCGGCGACGTGTCCTCGACGAAGATCCGCGCGTACTCACGGGCGGCCGACATCACCTGATCGGCGGGCACCACCTTCGTGAGGTACCCGGCCTCGTACGCCTCCGCCGCATCGAATACCCGGCCGGTCAGCAGCCAGTCGGTGGCACGACCGAGTCCGACGAGTCGCGGCAGGAACCAGGACGACGCACCTTCCGGGACGACCCCGCGCTGAGTGAACACGAACCCGAATCGGGCGTTCTCGCTCGCGACGCGGATGTCCATCGCGGCGGCGATCGTCGCCCCGCCGCCGATCGCGTGCCCGTTGAGGGCTGCGATCACCGGCTTGCACATCGCGAACAACCGCTCACTGATCCGGCCGGCCGGCTCGCGATAACCGGTAGGAGTGTGGCCGTCGATGTCCTCGACGAGTGCGCGCGAGAGCGTCTCGGGCCCGTCCAGATCCGCCCCCACCGAGAACGACTCGCCGGCTCCGGTGACGATGACCGCCCGGACCTCGGGATCCCGGTCGGCACGATCGAGGGAATGGAGCACATCGACGAGCATCTGGACCCGCATACCGTTGCGGCGGTGCGGGGCGTCGAGAGTCACCACGGCCACGCCGTCGGCGACCTCGTAACCCACTTCCTCGTATCGTCTGTCCATTGCATGCTGTGCCGCAGGCGGATTCGTCACAGTCCGCCGCCGCAGACGAGTACCTGTCCGGTGATGTAGCTCGACTCCGGACTACACAGCAGGTAGACGGCACCGGCCGCCTCCTCGACCGTCCCGGCGCGTCCGAGGGCGATCCCCTTGGTCGCCGCATCCATCACCGCCGGGTCCATTCCGACCCGGATGTCGCGGTCCTCGACCTTGATCGTCTTCGCCTCGGTGGTCACCGACGTCAGGCGCGTGCTGATCACTCCGTAGGCCACCGCGTTGGAGGTCACGTTGTAGCGACCCCACTCCTTGGCGATGGTCTTGGTGAGACCGACCATCCCCGCCTTGGCCGACGAGTAGTTCGCCTGGCCGGGGTTTCCGAGCAGGCCCGAGGTCGAGGAGATGTTGACGACCTTGCGGCAGGGAACCGGGCCCTGCTCACGCTCGCGCTTCACCGCCGCGCTGATGATCGGCTGGGCGGCGCGGAGGATGCGGAACGGGGCGGTCAGGTGGACATCGAGGATGTCCGCCCACTGCTTGTCCGTCATCTTCTGGATGACGTTGTCCCAGGTGTATCCGGCGTTGTTCACGATGATGTCGATTCCGCCGAAGTTGTCCACCGCGGTTGTCACGAAGTGATCGGCGAACTCGGGGTCGGTGACGCTGCCGATGCAGGCGACAGCCTGTCCGCCGGCCGACTCGATCTCGGCCACAACCTCTTTCGCGGGCTCCGGATCGAGGTCGTTGACCACCACCCGTGCGCCCTCGGAAGCGAGTTTCACTGCGACGGCCCGCCCGATGCCCCGGCCCGAGCCCGACACGAGTGCGACTTTGTCCTGAAGTTTCTGCACGCTCACGTGCTGCCTCCCAAAGAGTTTCGGTGTTCTCGCGGTCGACGCACCCTGCGCTTCGTCCACGATTCTGGAGTATGTGACCCCAGTCACTGTGGTGAATGCTAACTTCAGTTGTAGACGCAAGTCAATAGCGCTTTTACTGGTGATATGTGGATATTGTTAGTGACGACTCTATGTGATTAGCTTGCCCCACGACTGCTCGACGAAACGAAAGCTGGACCAATGACCAACGTCTGCATCAGCGGTGTCGGGATGATGCCGTTCACCAAGCCCGGCAAGAGCGAGACCTACGACCGGATGGGCGCGACCGCCGCCCGCGCGGCGCTCGCCGACGCGGGGCTGGACTACACCGACGTACAACAGGCCTATGTCGGCTACGTGTACGGCGACTCGACCTCCGGCCAGAACGCGCTCTACGAGATCGGGTTGACCGGCATTCCGGCCGTGAACGTCAACAACAACTGCTCCACGGGTTCGAGCGCATTGTGGCTGGCGCGTCAGGCGGTCGCCTCGGGCACAGCCGATTGCGTACTCGCCCTCGGATTCGAACAGATGCAGCCCGGCGCGCTGGTCAACGCCTACGGCGATCGCCCGAGCCCCACCGCACGCGGCGAGGAGATCGCGCTGTCACGCCCCGGTGGCGACGCCGATGCGCCGATGGCGGCCAAGATGTTCGGCGGTGCAGGTGTCGAATACATGGACCGACACGGCGTGACGTCGGAGGTCTTCGGCCGTGTCTCGGTGAAGGCACGCACGCACGCCGGCCGGAATCCGCTGGCCGTGTTCCGCGACCCCATCGACCTCGATACGGTGATGTCGTCGAAGCAGATCTGGGGACCCCTCACCCTGCTGATGTGTTGCCCGCCGACCAACGGCGCGGCAGCGGCCATCGTGTGCAGTGAGGAATTCGCCCGCTCCCGCGGTATCGACTCGAGCGTCCGCCTCCGCGCCCAATCGCTCGTCACCGACGTGGCCGGAACCTTCGACACCACCGACATGATGCGGGTCGCCGGCTATGACATGACCGCCAAAGCCGCCGCGGAGGTCTACGAGCAGTCCGGCGTCGACCCCCTCGACATCCCCGTCGTCGAACTGCACGACTGCTTTTCCACCAACGAGGTCATCACCTACGAGGGGCTCGGCCTCACTCCCGAGGGCACGGCCGAGAAGTTCATCCTCGACGGCGACAACACGTACGGCGGTCGCGTCGTGACCAACCCGTCCGGTGGTCTGCTGTCCAAGGGACATCCGTTGGGCGCCACCGGACTGGCCCAGTGTGCCGAGCTGGTCTGGCAGCTGCGAGGTCAGGCCGGGGAGCGTCAGGTCGAGGGTGCGCGAATCGCGCTGCAGCACAACCTCGGGCTCGGCGGTGCGTGTGTCGTCAGCCTGTACGAGAAGGTGTCCTGATGCCGCTCGACCGGACGATCCTCGACGTCGTGTCCCCGACGGTCGTCGCCGACGTCGAACGCGGCCGTATCCGCCAGTTCGCCACGGCGATCGGCGAAGACGATCCGGTTCACCACGATCGCGACGCGGCGGTCGCCGCCGGCCATCCCGACGTCCTCGCGCCGCCGACCTTCCTCTTCGGTCTCGAGTTGGAGAACTCGGATGTGTTCGGCGACCTCGCCGCGCACGGCGTCGATCTGGCGACTGTGCTCCACGGCGAACAACGCTTCAGGTACTTCGCCGACGTGCATGCGGGCGACACGGTGAGCTTCGAGACCCGCTACGTCGACACCTACTCGAAAGCCGGTGGCGCTCTGGACTTCTTGGTCCGACGCACCACTGTGAGGCGTTCCGACGAGGTCGTCGCCGAATTGGAGAGCGTGAGCGTGATCAGGAATCCGGAGGGCACGAGATGAGCACACCGATGTCCGGCGACGTCGTCGGAGTACTCGAACCCGGCGCGGTGACGCGTACGACTCTCGCGTTGTTCGCCGGCGCATCCGGGGACCACAACCCGATCCACATCGACATCGACTCGGCTCGGGCCGCAGGCATGGACGACGTCTTCGCCCACGGGATGTTGTCCATGGCCTACCTCGGGCGCCTGCTCACCGCGCACTTCCCGCAGAGCAGCATCCGGGAGCTGTCGACCCGGTTCACCGCGATCACCCCGGTCCTCGCCGAGCCGGTCCTCACCGCCACGGTCAAGGAGCTGATCGCGGTCGCGGACGAGCAGCGCGTCGTACTCGATCTCGACGTCCGGCTGGCGGATGGGACCCGGACGCTGTCCGGCACGGCCGTCGTGGCTTGGTCCGGTCCCGACCGGGACCCGAATGCGACACTTACTCCATGACCGACACCACCCACGTCGCGCCTCCCTCCTCGAGCCGAGGTGAACACCGAGCAGGACAGATCGTGCGGGCCGCGACCCTCCTGTTCCAAGATCTGGGGTACCAGAACGTCAGCATCGACCAGATCGGCTCCGCGGTGGGTCTCACGGGACCGGCCATGTATCGGCACTTCAAGGGAAAGTACGCAATCCTGGTGCAGGCGTTGCGCAGCCAGGTCGCCTTGGTCGAGGAGCTCACCGATCGCGCCGATCGAGAGGGCACGACCCCGCAGGAGCGTCTGGATCTGTTCCTCGACGGACTGTCCGACATCACCGCCAACGGCGACGAAGCGACCCTGTGGCGTCGGGAACAACGACATCTGCGCGAAGCCGATCGGGCCGAGTTCCAGGAGGACTTCCGGAAGAACCGGGATCGCATCGCCGCAAAGATCGCCGCGGTCCGACCGGAGACGGCCAGGCAGGATCGGGAGCTACTGGGTTTCGCCGTGTTGACCATGTACTCCAACACGCCCAGCATCCGCGGCAATCTGACGCCCGAGCGCCTGATCGCCGTCCAGCAGACGATCGCTCGCAAGATCATCGGTTGCCGACTGCCGGCTGTCGACGCCGACTCCGTGCCGGCCCCCGTGCTGGTCCATCGCAAACCCGCCGGGCGGCGGGAGAGGATTCTCACGGCGTCGACCGCCCTGTTCGACGAGCGCGGCTTCTACGACGTGCGCATCGACGACATCGCGAAGGCCTCAGAGATGTCGGTGGCGACGCTCTATCAGCACGTGACCGGCAAGACCCAGGTGCTCAAAGCGATCTTGGAGCGCGGTGCCGAAGGATTGCTGTACGTCACCGCCGAAGCACTGGCACATGCGACGACGCCCGAAGAAGTCCTCAGATCGCTTGTCGACACCTACATTCACCAGGCACTCGGCGTTCACGGACGCATCATGCACATTCTCGCCGCGGACCTTCTCTACCTCTCCGACGACGAACAGTTCCGGCTGCGCGAAACGCAGCGCGAGTACGTCGCCGAGTGGATAGAGGCGATCTGCGCGATGTCCGACGAGGTGACCGTCGACGACGCGCGCGCGCTCGCGCAGGCGGCGATCTCGGTCATCACCGACGTCAGCCAGAACCCGGAACTCAAGACCCGTCCCGGCCTCGCCGAGCAGCTGTCGGCGCTCGCCCACGCGATGGTCGTTCCCGAGGGTCTCGAACCCTCGTGATCCCCACATGTCGAAGGGATGTCTGCCTTGTCCTCTCCCGAATCTCGTAGTGCCGTCGTCGTAGGGGGCGCCTCCGGTATCGGAGCCGCCATCGCGCGCGCACTGGCCGCCGACGGCGCTGCCGTCACCGTCGCCGATCGCAACATCGGACTCGCGAGAACCCTTGCCGCCGAACTCGGCTCGCCACACGACGCAGCGACCGTCGACGTGGTGGACGAAGAGTCGGTCCGTGATCTGTTCGAGTCGGTACGGTCTCGCCGCGGGCACCTGGACATCGTCGTGAACAGCGCCGGACTCAGCGCGGCCGGAGCCGTCACAGACCTGCCCATCGACAAGTTCCGCCGCGTTGTCGACGTCTGTCTCACCGGCGCGTTCGCGGTCATCAAACACGCCGCACGCACGATGGACGACGGCGGGGTCATCATCTCGCTGTCATCGTTGAACGCTCGGCAGCCGGGAACCGGCATGAGCGCGTACTGCTCGGCCAAAGCGGGGCTCGCGATGCTGACCCAGGTCGCCGCACTCGAGCTCGCGGGGCGGAACATCCGCGTCAATGCGATCGCGCCGGGGATCGTGATGACTCCCCTGACCACACCGTCGATGTCGGTGCCGGGCCTCGAGGACGACTACCTGGCCAACACCCCGCTCGGGCGATCGGGAACCCCCGAGGAGATCGCCGAGGCCGCGGTCTACATGACTCATGCATCCTGGCTCACCGGAGAGAGTCTCGACCTCAACGGCGGCGCGCACCTGGTCCGCTACCCGGACCTGCTCAAGCACTTTCAGGCCTCGGCCGTCTGAGTACGGCCGTACCAGATCGCCCGACGAGCGCTATCTGCGCACGGTACCGACGCCGCGCTGCGCGGCAAGGCGTACCGGCGCGTTGTCCGTACCGTAGCCGTCGTAGCCGCCGAACCGCTGGACGAACTCGAAGAACACCGTGCCGACCGTGCGGGTGTAGAAGTGGATGAAGTGTCCCCCGTCGGGGCTGCGGTCGTAGAGCAGGTTGAGTTCACGCAATTCGGCAACGGTGGCGTCGGGCAGGCCGAACCGTCCCGACAGGTAGTCGTAGTAGTTGTCCGGCACGGTCAGGAACACCAGTCCGGCGGCCGAGGCCGACCGAGCCAAGGCGATCACGTCCGAGCACGCGAACGCCACGTGCTGTGGCAGTCCGGCGTCGTCGAGGATGTGGGGAGCGACGTTGAGCGGCAACCGCACCGACGAATCCGCGTTGCGCAGCACCTGGCTGCGGACCAGGCCCGTGGGGCCCGGTACGTCGGCGGGGGCATCGGCGGTCATGCCGAACACACTCGTGAGGAACAACCGGCCGTCCTCGGCGGTCTGCCACGGATGGGTCAGGTTCACATGGTCGATCGCGCCGACGAAGCCCGGATCGGCATCAGGCAGACCGCGTTCGAACTCCGCGACCCACGCCGGAATGCCGTCCCCCGCAGGCTCGGTCACCCAGAAGAATCCGGTGCCGTCCGGCGCGATCGCACCGCCGAACGGCTGTTCGGCGGCAAATGTGCGTCGGTAGGCGACCGGTGCCATCAGCTCGGCAGCCCGTTGAGAGGTGGCATCCGCATCCGGCACCTGGAGCCCGACGGCCGCGACATGCGCCACCTCGTCTCGTGCCTGTTGCTCGTTGAGCACGACGCGCGCACCACCGGCCGACCACAGCGACACCGGCTTGGTGCGATGCCGGCCGCGCGGCGTGAATCCGAGTTGGCCCAGCAGGACCTCGACTTCGGTCATGTCCTCCGCCTTGAGCTCCACGAAGTCGAACCCGGTTGGCGGTTTGGCGTCGGTGAGGGTCGACGACACCTGGTCGCGTAGCCACAACAACGACCGTAATGCGTGCACCGCGGTGTGGCCCGGGTCGGTCTGGCGGAAGGTGTCGTTGAAAACCTCGAGCGACAGCGGGCCCGTATAACCGGCGGCAAGGGTGTACCGCACGAACTCGGCCAGGTCGAAGGCACCTTCGCCGGGGAACAACCGGTGGTGACGACTCCACGACAAGACGTCCATTTTCAGTGCCGGGGCATCCGCGAGCTGCAGGTAGAAGATCTTCTGGCCATCGATGTCGGCGATCGCCGCCGGATCGTGGCCGCGGGAGAGAACGTGGAAGCTGTCCAGGCAGATACCCACTGCCGGATGGTCGGCGAGTTGCACGATCCGCCAGGCCCGGCGATAGTCGTCGATGAACCGGCCCCAGGCCAGCGCCTCGAAAGCGATGCGGATGCCGTACCCGGCAGCCAGGTCGCCTATGCGGCGCAATTGGTCCGCGGAGACCTCATCGGAGTCGATGGTGGCGGTGGCGACGTTGCTGCAGACGAGCACGGTGTCGATACCGAGCCGCTGCGCCGTGGCGAACGTGGCGCCGGCGCGGCGCAGGTTGTCGGTGAAGGTCGTCTCGTCGACGCCCTCGAGGTCGCGCAGCGGCTGATAGAGGTCGAGGGACAACCCGAGGCGACGCGCCAGATGTCGGATCTCCTCAGGCGAGTGCTCACTGGCGATCAGGTCGGGCTCGAAGATCTCTACGCCGTCGAATCCGGCATCGGCACAGGCGTGCAGCTTCTCGACGAGCGATCCGGACAGTGAGACCGTGGCGATCGACGTCTTCATCTTTCCTCCTGTGATGGGTGCCACTTCCGACCTCAATGTACCAAACAGTTAATTGAGTCGGAAGGGTTGCTCAGGCCGCTACCGGGTCCCCAGTAAGCTCTCTCGACATGGTCGCCAAACCGAGAGCCGAGCTGCAGCGTGATGCCGAGCGCACGCGAGCGGAGCTGTTGGAGGTGGCCACCGAAGTGTTCGCCGAGTCGGGATATTCCGGGGCGCGAGTGGACGAGATCGCCGAGCGCACCCGCACCACGAAGCGGATGATCTACTACTACTTCGGCGGCAAACAGCAGCTGTATCTCGCCGTACTGGACAACGCATATCGCGGCATCCGCACTGCTGAGCAGCGTTTGCGGGTTGATCACTCCGATCCCGTGGTCGCGATCCGCAGGCTCACCGAGGTGACGTTCGACCATCACATCGCCCACGACGCGTTCATCCGCCTGGTCTCCATCGAGAACATTCACCGGGGCGAGTTCGTCCGACAGTTGCGCGAGCTACCCGAACTCTCCCGGCCGGCGACGTCGCTGCTCGACGAGATCCTGCGTGCCGGACGCGAAGCCGGCGCGTTCCGTGATGACGTCGACGCCCTCGACGTCCACCTCGTGATCAGCTCGTACTGCGTGTTCCAGGTCGCCAACCGCTACACATTCGGCTACCTCTTCGACGTCGACCTCTCCGAGACCTCGCAGCGCGCCCACCTGCGTCGCATGCTCGGCGACATGGTGGTCGGCTGGCTCACCAGCCGCCCATAATCCCGCCCTCGGCGAGTCCCACCTCACATTCGTGTCTTGACGGGACCCGCACCACAGTGCTGTACTTTCCGTACGTACTAGTTCGTACATTAAGGAAACGCTTGATGACCTCCAAATCGGACGCGGGACGGCCCTACCTGGTGGGCCTCGTGGGCACCGGTGTGGGCCCCTCCCTGACTCCCGCTCTGCACATGGCCGAAGGCCGTGCGCAGGGCCTGGACTACGTGTACCGGACGATCGACCTCAACACATTCGGGGTTGCCCCGCACCGGATCGGCGACGTGCTGTCGTGGGCGCAGACCCTCGGCTACGACGCACTGAACATCACCCATCCGTGCAAGCAGCTCGTCATCGAGCATCTCGACGACGTCGACGAGACCGCGCGCACGCTCGGAGCGGTCAACACCGTGGTCTTCGACGGCGGGCGGACCGTCGGGTACAACACCGACACCACCGGATTCGCCCATGGCTTCGCCGAGGGGTTGCCCGCGGCGCCGATGGCCGCCGCCGTGCTGATCGGCGCCGGCGGCGCCGGCTCGGCTGTCGGCGACGCGCTGTTGCGGATGGGTGTCGCCCACCTGACAGTCGTCGACCTCGACGTCGACCGGGCCGCCACGCTGGCCTGGCAACTCGCCGACCGACACGCGTCGGCCCGCGTCGACGCGTCCTCGCTCGACAAGCTGTCGGTGCTGCTGCCCGACAGCGACGGCGTCGTCCACGCGACGCCGACCGGCATGGCCGAGCACCCCGGACTGCCGTTCGATGCCGCCCTGCTGCACCCCGGCCTGTGGGTGGCCGACATCGTCTACCGGCCCATCGACACCGCGCTGCTGCAGGCGGCCCGCGCGGCCGGTTGTCGGACCCTGGACGGCGGGCACATGGCCGTGTACCAAGCCGTCGACGCCTTCGCGCTGATCACCGGACGTACGCCGGACGCCGAGAGAATGTCGGCCCACTTTCGCGACCTCGTCGCTCGAACCGCCACCTAGACCCCTCACATCCAGCACCATCTCGTTAAGGAGCAGCCGATGACCAACGACGCCCCGTCGACGCCAGACGAGCCAGACGGACGAACACCGAAACGCGCCGCGCTGGCCAGCTTCATGGGCAGCGCAGTCGAGTACTACGACTTCTTCCTGTTCGGATCGGCTGCCGCACTGATTTTTCCGCACGTGTTCTTCCCCTCCGACGACGAAGCCGCGCTGGTGATGTCGTTCGCGACGTTCGGATTCGCCTACGTGGCGAGGCCCGTGGGAGCGTTCATCCTCGGTCATTTCGGTGACCGGATCGGTCGCCAGCGCGTGCTGATGTTCACGCTCGTGCTGATGGGCCTGTCGACGTTCCTGATCGGCTGCCTGCCCAGTTTCGAGACGATCGGCTGGGCCGCCCCGGCCCTGCTGGTGATCTGTCGGTTGATGCAGGGCTTGTCGGCCGCGGGAGAGCAGGCCGGGGCCAGTTCGCTGACCCTCGAACATTCACCCGATGACCGGCGCGCGTTCTTCACCTCCTGGACCCTGACCGGAACCCAGGGCGGACTCATCCTCGCCTCGCTCGTGCTGATTCCGTTCGTTTCCCTGCCCGACGAAGCCAAGTACAGCTGGGGCTGGCGCGTGCCGTTCTGGCTGAGCGCTGTCGTGGTCGTCGTCGCCTACTTCATTCGCCGCCAGCTGCACGAGACACCTCAGTTCGCCGAGGCGAAGGCCGCGGGGACGATCGCGCGGGTGCCGCTGGTGCCGCTGCTTCGCGACCACTGGCGTGACGTACTGCGCGTGATCCTCTGCGCGTTCATCGCCGCGGTCTCGACGGTCTTCGGCAACCTCGCGATCGCCTACGGCAAAGAAGTGGGCCTGGACACCGACGTCACGTTGTGGCTGGTCGTGGTCGCCAACGTCGTCGCACTCGGCACCCAGCCGATGTTCGGAATCCTCGCCGATCGCATCGGACGCAAGCCGGTGTTCGTCTACGGCGCAGTCTCTTCGGCCGTGCTGATGCCGTTCTACATGCTCTCGATGAGCGGTGACAACAATCTGCTGACCTTCGCACTCGCGGTGGCCACGTTCTCGTGCGGTTACGCCGCCGCCAACGCGGTGTGGCCCTCGTTCTACGGCGAGATGTTCTCCACGCGGGTTCGTTTCTCCGGCATGGCGATCGGCACTCAACTGGGCTTTCTCGTCGCCGGGTTCGCACCCTCGATCGTCACCGCGCTGGGCGGGGTGCGGGAAGGCGGCTGGGTGGTGATCAGCATCTTCACCGCGGTGGTCTGTCTCATCTCCGCCGCCGCGGCGCTGACCGCACGCGAAACCAAGGACGTCCCCACCACGATGCTGGGTCACAAAGTTCCGGAATCTGCCAAAGATCTCGTCCACCACTGATTTCCAGTACCGGCTACAGTAGGCGCCCGATCCCTCGCGCGGCGACCTGCAGGGCTCCGAGCAACCGCTGGCGGTCGCGTTTGAGAGTGGGTACCACCACTCCGATCGCGGCCGCCACGGTGTCGTCGGAGACCCGTATCACCGGTACCGCCATCGAGCACGCCCCCAGTGACATCTCCTCGACGGTGGTGGCCACGCCGTCGCGCCGCACCTTTTCCAGCTGTGCCACAAGAACGTTGGGCGCGGTGATGGTGTACGGCGTCACCCGGGTGAGGTTCGCCAAGGCCTGCCGCTCCACATCTTTCGAGGCGTGCGCGAGCAAGACTTTGCCCACGCCGGTGCAGTGCAGGGGCAGTCGACTGCCCACCGTACTGACAATCGGCACCGACGCACGGCCCGCCATCCGCTCGAGATACAACACCTGGGCGCCATCGAGCACGGCCAGGTGCACGGTCGCCAGCGTGGCTGCGTAGACGTCGTGCAGAAACGGCTCCGCCACCTGCTTGAGCCTGCCCTCGACCGGAGCCTGCAAGCCGGCCTCCCACAACAGCCTGCCGATGACGTAGCGTCCGTCGTCACGACGGTCCAGCGCCCCACCCGCGACCAACTCCCCCGCCAGCCGAGAAGCTGTGGGAAGCACCAGGTTCGACCGCTGTGCGAGCTCGGTCAGTGTCAGCGCACGATGTCCTTCGTCGAAGGCGCCGATGATCGCGAGCACTCGCGACGCCACCGTGGCCCCAGGCACCGAAGTGTTTCCGGCCATTTGTCCAGTCCTTTCACTGAGCGGAAGTATAGCCTTCCGTTCGCGAGCCAGGAATAGTTAGCCTCACGGTCATGACAGTCCCTATCGACACCAATCCCGACAGTGCGTCGACGAGCCAGGCGGAGATCAATGCCGAGATCTCCGCCATCGAAACCGGTTATCTACAAACCGGTGTCGAGGAGACGCAGCCACGTCTGGACTACGCGCCCTACCGCAGTAGCCTGCTACGCCACCCCACCAAGAACCTCCATCACGCCGATCCGGAGACCATCGAAACCTGGGCGCCGGTGTTCGGAGCGCGAGACGTCCATCCACTGGAAGCAGATCTGACGATCCAGTGCGACGGTGAGCCGATCGGTGAGCGCATGGTGGTGACCGGACGCGTCGTCGACGGCGAAGGGCGACCGGTGCGCCGCCAGCTCGTCGAGATCTGGCAGGCCAATTCGGCCGGCCGCTACATCCACAAACGTGACCAGCACCAGGCGCCGATCGATCCCAACTTCACCGGCGTCGGGCGGTGCCTCACCGATGACGACGGCACCTACCGATTCACCACGATCAAGCCGGGCCCTTACCCATGGAAGAACCACCGCAATGCCTGGCGTCCGGCACATATTCACTTCTCGTTGTTCGGACAGGCTTTCACCCAGCGGATGATCACCCAGATGTACTTCCCGGGTGACCCCCTCTTCGCCCTGGACCCCATTTACCAGGCGATCACCGACCAGAAAGCCCGCGACAGGTTGGTCGCGGCCTACGATCACGACGTCACGACCCATGAATGGGCCACCGGATACCGCTGGGACATCGTCCTGGCCGGCCCGCACCGCACGCTTTTCGAGGAGGACTGACATGGGCACACTGCTGACCGCGACGCCGGGCCAGACCATCGGCCCCTTCTATGGCTACGCCCTCCCGTTCGAGCGTGGCAACGAGCTGGTTCCGCCGGGTGTTCCGGGTTCGATCCGATTCCACGGCCTCGTCACCGACGGTGCGGGTGAGCCGGTGCCCGACGTGATGCTGGAGATCTGGCAAGCCGACGGTGACGGGACGACCCCCCGATCGAGCGGGTCGTTGCACCGCGACGGGTGGACGTTCACGGGTTGGGGCCGGGTCTCGACCGACGACGAGGGCCGCTACAGCTTCACCACTGTCGAACCCGGGCCGACCGACCCCGGCCGTGCACCGTTCATCGCCATCACCGTGTTCGGTCGCGGCTTGCTCAACCGCTTGTTCACCCGCGCATACGTGCCCGGCCCCGACCTTGTCGACGAGCCACTGTTGGCAGGCCTGCCCGAGGATCGCAGGCAGACCCTGATCGCCGAGCGCGACGCACATGGGCTGCGGTTCGACATCCGACTGCAGGGCGAGAACGAAACCGTCTTCCTGCGCTTCTCGGCCGGTGAGTGACCTGTTCTGGCCGGGTGATCACCGGGCCGGAGACGTGATGAGCGCCGCCGCCTTCCTCGACGCCATGGTGGGCGCCGAGAATGTCTGGTTGGCAACACTTGTCGACTCCGGCATCGCGCCCGGCACCGCCGCCGCCGATCTGTCCGACCTGATCCGGCCCGATGACCTCGACCAGATCGCCAGAGCCGCCGAGCGTGACGGCAACCCGGTCACCAGCCTCGTCGCGCTGATGCGGTCCCGCGTCGAAGGCGAACCATCCCGCTGGCTACACCGGGGCCTGACCAGTCAGGACGTGCTGGACACCGCACTGATGTGGTGCCTGCGTGACGCCCTGGAGACCATCACCGATGACATCGGTCGGCAGCTTCACGAACTGATCGAACTGACCGAGACGAACCGCGGCAGGCCGATGCTGACCCGGACCCTGACCCAAGCCGCTCTGCCCGGCACCATCGGCCGCAAGTTCGCCGTCTGGCTGACCGCGATCCTCGACGCCGCCGACGGTCTGAAAGCGTTGCCCGCCTTGCCCATCGCCGCGGGTGGCGCGGCCGGAACCCTGGCCGCGACCACCGAGCTCACCGGATCTCCGGAGGCCGCGGTGTCGTTGACCCGATCGTGGGCGGACGGTCTCGGACTGGCGGCGGGCGATCCCTGGCACACCACCCGTTCGGTCATCACCCGAGCCGGCGACGCGTTGGTCGGCTGCTGTGACGCCTGGGGGCATCTCGGCAACGACGTCGCCGCCGCAATCCGGGCCGGTGAACTGTCCGAGGGATCTGCCGGTGGCTCGTCGACCATGCCGCACAAGAACAATCCGGTACTCACCGTGCTACTGCGCCGGGCCGCACTGACCGCTCCCCCACTGGGGGCCACCCTGCACGCGGCGTCCGCGGCCAGCGTCGACGAACGCTCCGACGGCGGATGGCACGCCGAATGGGCCACGCTCGCCACTCTCACGCGTCGCACCGTGGTCGCCGCGGCGGAGGCGGCAGACCTGCTGGCCGGGCTGCAGGTCGACACCGGTCGAGCTGCCGAGAACCTCGCCGATGCCCAGGGCATTCGCACCGAACAGCACAAGATGGCCGAATTGACCGGCAGAGAACCCGCACCCGACTACCTGGGCGCCTCCGACATCTTCATCGACAACGCGCTGCAGCGCGCACGCGACTACCTGAAGGACACACCATGACCATCGACGACGACGGCATGATCGTGCGTCGCGAGGTGCTCGGCGACGATCACGTCGACCGCGCACTCGCGGCCACCACGGATTTCACGGCCGACTTCCAGAACCTCATCACCAGGTACGCATGGGGTGAGATCTGGACACGACCCGGCCTGGACCGGCGATCACGGTCGATGATCACCCTGACCGCGTTGATCGCCCGGGGCCACCACGAGGAGTTGGCGATGCATGTGCGCGCCGCTCGACGCAACGGGCTCACCGACGACGAAATCAAGGAAGTGCTGTTGCAGAGCGCCATCTACTGCGGTGTGCCCGATGCCAACACGGCGTTTCGGATCGCGTCCCGGGTGCTCGCCGAGGACGGCGAAGAGCACGCGAACCAGGGCGACGGCCCCTCCGCCGGCTGAGAGCGTCGTCCGCTCAGTCCAGCCGCCAGTCCTCGTACGCGCGCGGGTCGTTGATCGGTTCGACGTGCACCGTCACGTTGAGATCCTCGACCGCGGCACGGAGTTCGTTCTCGATCTGCTCGGCGAGGTCGTGCGCGCGCTGCACCGACCAGTCACCGGGCACGAGCATGTGCAACTGCACGAAACGTTCATGACCCGCCTCGCGAGTGCGAATGTCGTGGAAGTCGATCCGGTCGGCGCGGTGCGCCGCGAGGACCCTGTCGATGGTGGCGCGCTCGTCGTCGGGCAGTGCGGAATCCATCAGTCCCGCACCGGATCGCCACACCAGCTGCCCGCCCACGACGAGGATGTTGACGGCCACCGCGATGGCGATCAGCGGGTCGAGCGGCAACCAGCCCGTGGCGGCCACCAGGAAGACGCCGACGACCACCCCGGCCGTCGTCCACACGTCGGTCATGAGGTGCTTGCCGTCGGCTTCGAGGGTCATGGACCGATGACGGCGTCCGGCACGGATGAGCACCCAGCCGACGACCGCATTGACCGCGGTCGCCGCGACCGAGATCGCCAGTCCGACGCCGACCTCCTCGAGCTCCCGAGGATCGAGCAGGCGGTCGACGGCCGTCGCGATGATGACGACCGCCGCGACGACGATCATCACCCCCTCGAACACCGCCGAGAAGTACTCGGCCTTGGTGTGCCCGAAGTTGTGGCTCCGGTCCGGTGGCTTCGCCGCCACGCGCAGCGCCACGAAGGCGCCCACCGCCGCAACGAGATTGACCACGGACTCCAATGCATCGGAAAGCAGACCGACCGAGCCGGTGACCCGCCACGCGATCAGCTTGAGACCGATCACGACGATCGCGGTCACGATGCTCAGGACCGCGAACGCCGACAGGTCGCGGCGGGGGCTGCGCGTCGTCGTCACGGGCACACCCCGGTCAGGCCGCGAGTCCCCGGCGCCGCAGCAACGGGTCGATCCGCGGTCGACGGCCGATCAGCCCCTCGTGCGCGACAAGCGGATCCACGCTGTCGCCGCGGGAGAGGGTGGCCTCGGCGAACCGCCGGCCGTTCTCGCGCTGCAACCCGCCTTCGGCGAGGAACCACTGTTCGGTCTCGGCGTCGAGCACCTCTGACCAGATGTAGCTGTAGTACCCGGCGGAGTAGCCCCCGCCGAAGATGTGGTTGAAGTACGAACTCCGGTAGCGCGGCGGGATCAGGTCGGTGTGGAGTCCCGCGGCGGTGAGCGCCTGCGACTCGAAGGCCTCGACATCGGAGACCGCCTCGGCCTCCGACACCGACAACCGATGCCAGGCCAGGTCCAGCGACGACGCGGCGAGGTATTCGATGGTGCCGTGCGCCGACTCGGTTCCCGCAGATTCCCTTGCCGCCTCGGCCAGTTCGGCCGGAATCGGCTCACCTGTCTCGTGATGGCGGGCATAGTTGCCCAGTACCTCGGGGTGCAGTGCCCACATCTCGTTCACCTGCGACGGGAACTCCACGAAGTCCCGCGGCACCGACGTCCCGGACTGCGACGGGTACTCGACCGACGACAGCAGTCCGTGCAGTGCATGCCCGAACTCGTGGAACAGGGTCGTGAGCTGATCCATCGTGAGCAGACACGGTTGCCCGGCGTCGGGTTTCGTCAGGTTCAGCACGTTCACGATGATCGGCTGGGTGTGCAGGACCGACGACTGATCGACGATGTTGTTCATCCAGGCCCCGCCGCGTTTCGACGGACGGGCGTAGAAGTCGCCGAGGAACAGGCCGATGCCCACGCCGGCATCGTCGCGCACCTCCCACGCGCGGACGTCGGGGTGATAGAGCGGCAGATCGGTGAGCTCGACGAAGCGCAGCCCGTACAGCTTGTTCGCGGCGTGGAACACGCCGCGGGTCAGCACCGTGTCGAGTTCGCAGTAGTCGGCGAACCCGTCGAGCGGCACCGCCGCGTGCGTCCGCTTCTCACGGTCGAGCCAGTACGTGAGATCGGCGGGACCGATGGTCGCGTCGCCCGCGAATTCGGTGAGGCGGGTGAGTTCGCGGCCGCCGGCGCGCATGGCCGACGCGTTGAGTTCCCGGAGCATGTCGTCGACGGCTCCCGGGTCGGGCGCGGTCTGTTCGACGATCACGAACTCGGCGTGGTCGCGGTATCCGAGCAACTCGGCGCGACGCGCCCGCAGGCGGACGATCTCGAGGACCAGTTCACGGGTGTCGTGCTCGTTGCCCCGAGCGCACCGGTTCACCGAGGCGTCGAAAACCCGTTGTCGCACATCGGCGTTCGTCAGCTCGGTCAGCACCGACTGGCTCGTCGGCAACTCGAGCGTGATGAGGTGTCCGTTCTCGTGTCCCGCCTCGACCGCCGCGCGGCGCGCGGCCGCGATCTGTCCGGCCGACAGGCCGTCGAGTTCGGATGCATCGGCCACGAGAACCGCCGAGTCGTTGGTGTCGTCGAGGATCTTCTGGGAGAACGTGGTGGTCAGATAGGCCAGCCGAGAGGCGATCTCGCGCATCTCCTGCTGCTCGCCGGCGGCGAGTCCGGCACCGGCGCGGACCGATTCCCGGTACCTCTTGTCGAGGAGGCGACGCTGCGGCTCGGTGAGTCCGAGCTCGTCGGCGCGGGTGTGGAGATCGGAGATGCGCTCGAAGAGAACCGGATTCATCGCGATCGTGTTCGCGTGATCGGTGAGGAGCGTCGAGAGCTCCTGGGAGATCTCGTTGCGCTTCGGGTTCGTGTCGGGTCCCACCAGATTGAAGAAGATCCCCGATGCGCGGGCCAGATCGCGACCGGACAGCTCCAGCGCCTCGATCGTGTTGACGAAGGTGGGCGCCGCGGGGTCGGCCGCGATCGCGTCGACCTCGGCCACGTGCGAGGCCATGGCGGCGGTGAACGCCGGTAGGAAGTCGTCGTCGGAGATCGACGCGAAATCGGGGAGATCGTAGGGCAGACCGCTCTGTGCCAGTACCGGATTCACGTTCGCCGCGTCGTGCGCTGCGGTCATCGTCTCGCCCCACTCATGGTCTGCCCGCCCATCACTTCCCCTTCGGCTTGTCACCCACCGCGTCGGTGGAGAGCGCGGCCACGAACGCCTCCTGCGGAACGTCGACGCGACCGATGGTCTTCATCCGCTTCTTGCCCTCTTTCTGCTTCTCGAGCAGCTTGCGCTTACGGCTGATGTCACCGCCGTAACACTTCGCGAGCACGTCCTTGCGGATGGCGCGGATGTTCTCGCGCGCGATGATCTTCGAGCCGACGGCGGCCTGGACCGGGACCTCGAACTGCTGGCGCGGGATGAGCTCTTTGAGTTTGATCGCCATCCGGTTGCCGTAGGCGTAGGCGGCGTCTTTGTGGACGATCGCGCTGAAGGCGTCGACCGCCTCGCCCTGCAGCAGGATGTCGACCTTGACCAGGTCGGCTTCCTGCTCGCCCGCCTCCTCGTAGTCGAGGCTGGCGTAGCCACGGGTGCGGGACTTCAGGGCGTCGAAGAAGTCGAAGATGATCTCGGCCATCGGCAACGTGTACCGCAGCTCCACACGCGTCTCCGACAGGTAGTCCATGCCGCCGAGCTCGCCGCGGCGCGACTGACACAGTTCCATGATCGCGCCGATGAACTCGCTCGGCGCGATGACGGTCGTCTTGACGATGGGTTCGTAGATGTGCCGGGTCTTGCCCTCCGGCCAGTCCGACGGGTTGGTCACCACGTGCTCGGAACCGTCTTCCATCACGACGCGGTAGACCACGTTGGGGGCGGTCGAGATCAGATCGAGGTTGAACTCGCGCTCGAGTCGCTCGCGAGTGATCTCCATGTGCAGCAGGCCGAGGAATCCGCAGCGGAAACCGAAGCCGAGTGCGACCGAGGTCTCCGGCTCGAAGGTCAGGGCGGCGTCGTTGAGCTGTAGCTTCTCGAGCGCCTCGCGCAACACCGGATAGTCGGAGCCGTCGAGCGGGTACAGACCCGAGTAGACCATCGGCCGCGGCTCCCGGTACCCCGTGAGCGCCTGCTCGGCACCGTGCCGGGCGGTGGTGACGGTGTCACCGACCTTCGACTGCCGCACGTCCTTCACACCCGTGATCAGGTAACCGACCTCGCCGACACCGAGACCCTTGGTCGGTTTCGGTTCCGGGGACACGATCCCCACCTCGAGAAGCTCGTGCGTGGTGCCGGTCGACATCATCAGGATCTTCTCCCGCGGCACGACCTTCCCGTCGACGACCCGGACGTAGGTGACGACGCCGCGGTAGGTGTCGTAGACCGAGTCGAAGATCATCGCGCGCGCCGGAGCGTCGGGGTCGCCCACGGGGGCGGGCACCGTCCGGATGACCTCGTCGAGCAATTCGGTCACGCCGACACCGGTCTTGCCCGACACGCGCAGCACGTCCTCCGGCTCGCACCCCACGATGTGCGCGAGCTCGGCGGCGTAGCGCTCGGGGTCGGCCGCGGGCAGGTCGATCTTGTTGAGCACCGGGATGATGGTGAGGTCGTTCTCCATCGCCAGATACAGGTTGGCGAGCGTCTGCGCCTCGATGCCCTGCGCGGCGTCGACGAGGAGCACAGCCCCCTCACACGCCTCGAGCGCGCGGGAGACCTCGTAGGTGAAGTCGACGTGCCCGGGGGTGTCGATGAGGTGCAGGACGTAGTCCTCGTCGCCGGCCGGGGACTTCACCGTCCAGGGCAGACGCACGTTCTGCGCCTTGATGGTGATGCCGCGCTCGCGCTCGATGTCCATCCGGTCGAGATACTGCGCCCGCATCTGCCGTTCTTCGACGACGCCGGTGAGCTGCAGCATCCGGTCCGCCAGCGTCGACTTGCCGTGGTCGATGTGGGCGATGATGCAGAAGTTCCGGATACGTGCCGGATCGGTGAAGGTGGTGTCGGCGAAGTTGGGAATGGGAACTACTCCTCGAACGAGAACTGCGGTAGAGAACGGGCGCGGATACAGGTTGTGGTCCAGTTTCTCATGACCCGCCGACGCACCGCGCCCGGCCACGTTTCCCTTCGAGACGGCCCTCCGCAAGGTCCGGGCCTCCTCAGGGATCGGGGAAGTCCGCGAACCGCGGTGAGGCGCTACGGTGGCAGCCGTGTCCGCGTCCACCGTCACCACCATCGAGACCGACGACGTCGCCGCCGAGGTCCACCGTCCGGGCAGCCCGGCCCGGGCCACGCTCGTCCTCGCGCACGGCGCGGGCGGCAACCGTGACGCCGTGATCCTCCGCGCGCTGGCCGAGGAGCTGTGCGACCGCGGATACGTCGTGGCCCGCATCGACCTGCCGTACCGGCGGCGCCGGCCGAAGGGACCGCCCAGCCCGTCCACCTCACCGGGCGACCGCGACGGCATCCGCGCTGCGTGCGCGATGTTCCGCGGTGAGTCCGACGGGCCGCTGATCGTCGGCGGGCATTCCTACGGCGGCCGGCAGGCCTCGATGGCCGTGGCCGAGGACGGGGCTGACCTGGCCGACGGCCTGCTGCTGACGTCGTATCCGCTGCATCCGCCGGGAAAACCCGACCGGCTGCGCACCGAGCACTTGCCGTCGATCACGGTCCCCACCCTCGTGGTCCACGGCAGTACCGACCCGTTCGGCACCACCGACGAGATGAGCCGCGCGGTCGGCCTCATCGATGCGCCGACGCACATCGTCGAACTGGAGAAGGTCGGGCACGACCTCAATCCGAAGAAGAAGCCGACCGCCGCCCTCACCGCCGACGCGGTCCGGGATTTCCTGATGCCCCTGTTCCCGTCAGACCGAGGAGATGCGTAAGTGACGATCCGCGACGCCCGGCCCGACCTCCGGCCGACCACCGATCTCGCCCGCACCATCAGCTACTCCCCCGACCTCGACGGGGACGCCGATCCCGGCGAGATCGTGTGGACCTGGGTCGCCTACGAAGACGACCCGAGCCAGGGGAAGGACCGGCCGGTGCTGGTCGTCGGCCGCGACGCCCGGGCCGGGCGACCCGACTCCGTGCTCGGTCTCATGCTGTCGAGCAAGGACCACCGATCCGACGGCAACTGGCTTCCCGTCGGATCGGGAGCGTGGGATCCTCAGGGCCGGCCGAGCTTCGTGCGGCTCGACCGGGTACTCGTCGTCGACGACGACGGAATCCGCCGGGAGGGCGCGATCCTCGGTCGTCCGATGTTCGACGCCGTCGCGAGCGAACTGCGCGAGCACCACGGCTGGCGCTGACCGGCGTGAATCCTCAGGCGAGCCTGGTGATCTCGACGATGACGTCGAGGTCGGTGGCACCCCCGCCGGTGTAGATGCCTTTCAGCGGCGACACGTCGGCGTAGTCACGGCCCACCCCGACCGACACATGCTGTTCGGTGATCGGCGTGTCGTTGGTGGGGTCGTAACCCCACCAGCCACCCGTCCACGCCTCGATCCAGGCGTGGCTCTGCCCCTGCACCGTCTTGTCGATCTCGGCGTCGGGTTCGGGATGGAGATAACCGGATACGTACCGAGCAGGGATGCCGAGACCACGGAGCATCAGCAGGGTCAGGTGCGCATAGTCCTGACACACGCCCTTACGATCGGTCCACGCATCGACGGCCGTGGTGTGCACCCCGGTGGTCCCCGGCACGTACTCCATCTCGGTGTGGACGAACCGGCTCACCTCTTCGACCGCCTCCTGCGGCGTCAGGCCCTTGGTCACTCTCTTGGCTGTCGACAACAACTGCCTGTTTCTCGCCACGAATTCTGTGTACGAGAGCATTTCGTCGTACCGGTCTTTCACGGCGTCGCCGTTGATGTCATCCCACGACGCCTCGTCGTCCTCGGACGGACGATGTCCGCGTTCGGTCTCGACCACCGACAGACCCGACACCTCGAGCTCGTCATGCGGCGCATGCAGATCGAATGCGGTGACCGCCGTGCCCCAGTAATCGGTGTAGCGGTACGACCTCGTCGCCGGGACCGTCTCGACCCGGTTCACGATGACGTTCTGCCGGGTGTCGCTGCGCGGGGTGAGCCGGGCTTCGTTGTACGACGAGGTGACAGGACTGTGGTAGGCGAAACCGGTGGAATGGACGACACGCAGACGCCAGCTCACAGCTCACTCTCCTCGATGACATTCCCGTCGCTCACCCGGGCGTCCGCCCACGAGACATAGGGCGACACATGGAAATACTGTTTCGTCACGGCTTCGTTGACCGCGCGGCAGGTGTCCTGCAGGTCGACGAGCCGGTCCTGCAGATCGTCGAGCAACTTGCCGGGCTCGAGGAACTCCAGTGAACTGCGCGCGCGGCCCAGGAGCAACTGGGCCTCCGCCTGCGCACCGACACGGCTGGGCCCCTTCTCGAGCTGACCCAGATTGTGTTCGGCGACGCTGAGGGCATGGAAGATCGACCGCGGGAACAACCGGTCGAGAAGCATGAACTCGACGATGTTCTCTGCGTCCAGCACCCCTCGGTATGTCCGTAGGAACGTGTCGTGCCCGCCCGCACTCACGAGCACGTTGACCCACGCCGGCGACGACGTCCGATCCCCGGCGCGCGACAGCAACATCCGGATCGTCATGTCGACCCGCTCCACCGACCGGCCCAGCAACAGATACCGGTAACCGTCGTCATGGCTGAGGGTGGCGTCGGCCAACCCGGCGAACATCGCCGCCCGGTTCTTCACATACGACAGGAACTCGTGGGGACCGAGACGACGCGAACGACGTTCGGCGGCGTCGAGCCCGTTGTAAGTGGTGTTCAAGCACTCCCACAACTCGCTGGAGGTGACTTCGCGTGCGCCGCGGGCGTTCTCACGCGCCGCGCGGATCAGGTCGACGATCGATCCCACCGCGTCGGCGTCGTAGGCGACGCGTTCGGTGAGCGACCAGACGTCGAGTTCCTCGTCGTCCTCCGGCGCGGTGAGCCCGAGCACCTGGATGATCAGCCGCGCCTGCCGGTCGACGTCGACCGTGGTGTCCTCGAGGATCTGATGGATCGCGACGTCGAGAATCCGCGCCATGTCGTCGGCGCGCTCGACGTATCTGCCGATCCAGTACAGCGACTCGGCGTTCCGCGCCAGCATCATCGGACATCACCGTCCTCGCGCTGCGTCATCGAGCCGGACTGGGTCATCGAGCCGGACTGGGTCATCGAGCCGGACTGGGACATCGAGGCAGACTGGGACATCGGGGTCAGCTGCGTCATGCCGCCCATGTGCTGTGTCATGGCGCCCTGCTGTTGCTGCTGGGTCTGCGTGTGGACCGGATCGGGAGCGCTCTCGGCGGGCCGGGCGGCGGCGACCCCGCTCGTCGTGACGACCTTGGCGCCCGACAGTTCGCGGTCTCCCTCAGAGGTGCGCGAGGCCAGCACCCAGGTGTCCTTGGAACCGCCACCCTGACTCGAGTTCACGACGAGCGATCCCTCCGGCAGCGCGACCCGGGTGAGCCCCCCGGGCAGGACCCACACGGACTCACCGTCGTTGACGGCGAACGGACGCAGGTCGACGTGACGCGGGCGGATGTCGTCGCCGATCTTGGTCGGCACCGTCGACAGCTGCACGACCGGCTGGGCGATCCATCCGCGCGGATCGTTGCGGACCTTGCGTGCCAGCGCATCCAGTTCCGCCCCGCTGGCGTCGGGCCCGAAGACGATGCCGTAACCACCCGATCCCTCAACGGGTTTGACGACGAGCTCGTCGATGCGGTCGAGCACCTCCTCGCACTCGTCGGGCAGCCAGCACCGCAGCGTGTCCACGTTCTGCAGGCTCGGCTTCTCCCCGAGGTAGTACTGGATGATCTCGGGGACATAGGTGTAGATCAGCTTGTCGTCGCCGACGCCGTTGCCGACGGCGCTGGAGATCACGACGTTGCCCGCGCGGGCCGCGTTGAGCAGACCGGCCACGCCCAGCATCGAATCCGGACGGAACTGCATGGGATCGAGGTAGTCGTCGTCGATGCGCCGGTAGATGACGTCGACCCGCTGCTCACCTTCGGTCGTGCGCATGTACACGACGTTGTCGCGGCAGAAGAGGTCCCGGCCCTCCACCAGTTCGACGCCCATCAGCCGCGCCAGGAGCGAGTGCTCGAAGTAGGCGGAGTTCGCCACGCCCGGGGTGAGCACGACGATGTTCGGGTCGGCCTCGTTGAACGCCGCCGACGCGCGCAGTGCGCGGAGCAGATGACTCGGATAGTCGGCGACCGCACGCACCTTGTGTTTGGAGAACAGGTCCGGGAACACACGCGCCATTGCCCGCCGGTTCTCGAGCACGTAGGACACACCCGACGGCGACCGCAGGTTGTCCTCGAGGACGCGGAAGTCACCGTTCTCGTCGCGGATCAGGTCGATACCCGCGACGTGGATGCGAACACCGTTGGGCGGCCGGATGTTTGCGGCCTGCCGGTGGAAGTGCTCGCAGGAGTGGACGAGTCGCTTGGGCAACACCCCGTCACGCAGGATCTCCTGCTCGCCGTAGATGTCGTCGAGGAACAGTTCGAGGGCCTGCACCCGCTGGGTGATGCCGGCCTCGAGCTTGTTCCACTCGGCCGCCGAGATCACCCGTGGCACAACGTCCAACGGGAACGGACGTTCCTTACCGGAGAGCGAGAAGGTCACGCCCTGGTCGAGGTAGGCACGTCCGAGGGCTTCCACACGGGCCTCGACCAGGTCGGACTGATCCTCGTCGGCCATCGCCTTGTAGATGCCGCGGTACGGCGTGCGCACCTCGCCGGCGGCGTCGAACATCTCGTCATATGCCTTGCCGTACGGGCCTTTTGCGTATCCGCCGAAGTTGCCGGTGAAATTGTCCACGGTCGTCGACTTCGCCGATTTGCCACCCGAACCAGCGCCCTTCGCCGCGCCGTTACGTCCGGATGCAGCACGGCCTGATGAGTTCGAAGACGCCGACTTCGCGGCTGCGGACTTACGCGCAGCCTTCTTGGTAGGCGCACTTGTCGATGCGGGGGTCATAAACTGCCATGGTGCTACAGAATGCCGAAATCGGCACGACGTCGCCCGGCCGTGTCATCGACGAGGCCCCGAACGTCGCGCGGAGGTCGCCGGTCAGGACGATCGGCGCGCGGCGATCACCCGCCGTTTGACCCTCCTGAGTACGTTCGCCGCGCGGGTCCGCGCACGAGGACCCACCTTGGGCAGTGGCGCCGCGAGCACCATCGCCGCGATCGTGTCGAGAGCGACGTCGAGCACCTCGCCGTCCGACGGCGACGGTACGTCCGTGGCGTCGTGTTCTGCCGACACCACCAGGTCGGCGAGGTCGCCGGCGACGTCGTAGCCGGCCTCACGAACCGCCGCGACCATCCGCCGGGACTCCCCCGCCGCCCATTCCCGACTCTTGTCCGAGAGTCCCTGCGGAGGACCGGACGGCGCCTCGAACAGGATCTCGCCGATCAGCTGACCCTTGATGATCCGCTCGTACCGGCGCCATTCGATGACCTCGGGCTGCAGCCGGCGGTTGAGCCCCCGCAGGAACTCCGCCTGCGGCGCGGACAGAGAACTGTTCAGGCTGGGGACGGGAATGCGCAGCGGCGTCGGGTCGATGCCCATCACCCCCAGGAACCGGTCCCACAAGGTGCCACCCGGCGCGGCCCCACGCCCCGGCACGGTGACCACGTGCACACGCTCGGGGCCGACGAATCGAGACCAGCGCTCGAGGATGCCGATGTAGTCCTGGAACTCCCAGAACGGCTCCTCGTCCGAGGCATCCGCCGTGACGGGTCCGCCGTTGCGGCGCCCCTCGGACGCGAACGCCACCGAATCGACGAACTCGTCGAACGAGGCCCGGCGCTGGTTCTTGACATTCTCCTGCCACACGGAGGGCAGCTGACGGCCCAGGTCGCGGACGGTCGCGATCACGTGGACCTCGTCGGCGAAGGACAGATCGGTCATCAGCCGTTCGATCTGGTCGACCGTCGCGGTGCTGTACAGCTCATGGGAGAGCAGGGAGATCTGCGGCCAGGCGCGGATCTGACCGAGCAGCTTCGGCCAGGTGCCGGCGAAGGCGGGATCGACCCAGTCGAGGTATCGCTCGGGCTGCAGGTGCACCGCGGCGTGGAAGTGATCGGAGATCACATTTCCCGGGTACAGCAGTCCGGACGACTGCAACGCCAGGTCGCGGTTTCGCCAGAGGCGATCCTGCAGATGGGTGGTCCCGGTCTTGGGGAGGCCGATGTGCACATAAACGACGGACATGATGAGTCCACCGTAGACTTTCGTTCACGATGATTCTTATCGTGCGGCGCGAGCACGGAGCGTGTCCGCGGCGTGGATTTTGGCGGGCTGATCCCGACTGGTAATGTTGTGCGCTGTTGCGGTGACGCCGTGGAGATGCTTCACGCGCCGACGCCGCCCGGTGCGAGTTCGACCTCCCAGGCCGACCGCCCGACCCGAACAGACAGACGTATCCACCAGCAACGACAGAGGTAACACGCGTGGCAAACATCAAGTCTCAGATCAAGCGCAATCGCACCAACGAAGCGAACCGCCAGCGCAACCAGTCGGTGAAGTCGGCCCTTCGTACCGCGATCCGCAGCTTCCGTGAGGCTGTCGACTCCGGCGACAAGGCGAAGGCTGCCGAGCTCGGGCAGACCGCCAGCCGCAAGCTCGACAAGGCTGCCAGCAAGGGCGTCATCCACGCCAACCAGGCCGCCAACAAGAAGTCGGCCATCGCCCTCGCGGTCAACAAGCTCTGATCTGACACCGACCCCGGTCGGCCCGGCGGGTTGACCCGTCGCCATTCCTTCGTATCTCCGCTCACCCCGGCAGCGTCCACGCAGCTGCCGGGGTGAGCGGCGTTCTGTCAGGTGGGTCAGCTGCGTCGACGCCCGTCGGGCCTGAGCTCGGCGACCGTCGCGACCGCATGGGTGAGGCTGTAGTCGGGGTCGGCGGCCTGCCCCTTCACATCGGCGTTGAGCGCGGCCACCACGCCGATCGCGCGCGCGATCGACTCCGAATCCCACGCCTTGGCCTTCGCCTGCACGTTCTTGACCCGGTTGGGCGGCATGCCGAGCTCTCGGGCCGCATCGAAGTGGTTGATCGATCCCATCGGCCGGATGCGTGCGATCGCATGCACGGCCTCGGCGAGGGCGTCGGCCAGCAGCACCCGTGGCACTCCGTGGTGCAGGGCCCAGGCCAGGGACTCCAGCGCGCCCGCGCGGTCGCCCGTCACCGCACGGTCGGCCACTTCGAAACCGGTCACCTCGGGACGACCCTGGTAGTACAACCGCACGGCGTCGCGGTCGACCTTGCCACCCGTGTCGGCCACGAGCTGCGCGCACGCGGCGGCCAGCTCGCGCAGTTCTGATCCCACGCCTTCGACGACCTGCTCGACGACGTCGGCGCCGACCTTCACGCCCAGTGACCGGAATTCGTTGCGCACGAATGTCATCCGCTCCGACGGCCACTTCGGGGCCGTGGTCTCGTGTTCGACGGCACCGGCCTTCTTGAGTGCGGGGACCATCGACTTGGCCCGCCCTCCGCCGTGGTGCACGACCATCAGGGTGATGCCCTCGGGCAGTGACGACGCCGTCGCGACGATCAGCCCGGCCGGCTCCTTGCCCGCCTCGGCGGCGGCCTCGACGACGACGATCCGCTCCTCGGCGAACAAGGACGGACTGAGCAGTTCGGCGAGTTCGTGTTCGCTCACATCGCCGGCGCGCACCCGGGTCACCGGGACGGGGGTTCCCGCAGCCTTCGTCGCGGCGTCGACCACCGCCGAGATCACCCGGCCGGTGAGGAAGTCGTCGTCTCCGAGCAGCAGGTGCAGGCGATCGGTCACGGCAACAATGGTGCCAGACGAACCCGACACGATCGCCGGACCGCCACCAGGTCGGCCGAATACGACAAAGTGGACAACGCCTGTGGCCGAATGAATCGGGGTGATCGCGGCTCGTTACGGTGAGCTTCTGCCAGAGGTCCACCGACATTTCAGGGAGTCGCCCGCGTGACTGTGGAGCATCCCGGCACCGACACAGGTGCCGACACCGACGAGGGATACCAGCGCGGCCTCACCGCCCGCACCGTGCAGATGATCGCCATCGGCGGCGCGATCGGCACGGGACTGTTCTACGGCGCGGGTGGTGCGATCGAGAAGGCGGGCCCCGCACTCATCCTGGCGTACGCGCTCGCCGGGCTCGCGATCTTCATCGTGATGCGCGCCCTCGGCGAACTGCTCATCTACCGGCCCGTCTCCGGGGGCATCAGCGAGTACGCCGACGAGTTCCTCGGCCGCTTCGCCGGTTTCAGCCAGGGCTGGACCTACTGGGCCGTGTGGACGACGACGTGCATGGCCGAGATCACCGTGGCGGGCAAGTACATCAACTACTGGTGGCCGTCGGTTCCGGTCTGGGTCACCGCCCTCATCGCGCTCATCGTGCTGTTCGGCGCGAATCTGATCTCGGTCGGGGTGTTCGGTCGCGCGGAGTTCTGGTTCTCCGCCATCAAGGTCACCGCCATCCTCGGCATGATCATCGTCGGCATCGGCGTGCTGCTCCCGATCGCCGGACTCGGACCCGAGACCGGGCCGTCGGTGACGAACCTCTGGAACGACGGCGGATTCTTCGCGACCGGGTTCAGCAACGCCCTGCTGAGCCTGCAGATCGTCATGTTCGCCTATGTCGGTGTCGAGCTCGTCGGCGTGACCGCGGGCGAAGCGCAGAACCCGCGCGTCACGCTGCGCAAGGCGATCAACACCGTGCCGTTCCGCATCGGCATCTTCTACGTCGGCTCACTGATCGTGATCCTCTCGGTCCGCAGCTGGAAGGACTTCCAGGAAGGCGAGAGCCCCTTCGTCTCGGTGTTCTCCTACATCGGCATCCCCGGCGCGGCCGGCATCGTCAACTTCATCCTGCTGACCGCCGCCCTGTCATCGTGCAACTCCGGCATCTACTCCACCGGTCGCATGTTGCGCTCCCTCGCCCACACCGGCGACGCCCCGCGCCAGCTGACCTGGCTCTCGAGCCGCAAGGTCCCGGCCGCGGGCATCACCCTGAGCGCCGCGGTCATGGCGATCGGCGTCGTGGTGAACGTCATCGACCCCGAGCACGCCTTCGCCTACATCACCGCGGTGTCGACGGTGGGCATCATCGTCATCTGGTCGACGATCCTGCTGTGCCAGATGGCCTACCGCCGCAAGGTCGCGCGCGGCGAACTGCCTCGCTCGGACTACCGGGTGCCCGGCGCCCCGGTCACCACGTGGCTCGCACTCGGCTTCCTCGCGCTCGTGTTCGTCCTGCTGTTCTTCGACAGTGACGGCCGGATCGCGCTCGTCGTCGGGGCGGTCTGGTTCACCGCCGTCGGCATCGGCTACCTGGTGTGGAACCGTACCGCGGGCGAATTGGCCGACCGCGAGGTCTGACCGCCGAGGTCGGCCGGCGAATCCGACGCCCTCACCCGAACGGCGACCACACGTCCACACTCGCCCAGCTCACCCCGCCGAGGGTGCGGGCAGGCAACCATTCGCACAGGCGGAGTCAGCCTGAGGTCTCCTCGATACTTGCAGCGCCACTCGCCGGCCGAGTTCGATGAGGACGTGCATCTGAGGCAGCCGAAGGGTCGGTGACCTCCCATGCCGCTGCGAGCAGAGCCTGCAGATTCTGGACCTCATCCCGGAGGTTCTCGATCTGGGCTCGCGTCGCGGCCGCGTTCGCATCGTCGCCCTCCGACACCCGCTCGACGATCCAGGACGCGATGGTCGCAGTCACCACACCGATGAGACTTATTCCACCGATCATCAGACATGCAGCGATGACACGGCCTGATGCAGTCACCGGGGAGTAATCGCCATAGCCGACTGTGGTCACGGTCGTGACCGACCACCACAGGGCATCGCCGAACGAGGTGATCGACGCTCCCGGGACATCTCGTTCTGTCTCGTAGATCGCCAAAGAGGCCGCGTAGAGGAAGAGGATTGCGCTGCACACGGTGTAGACAGCGACCCGGCCACGGATCGCCGTCCCGATTGCTCGTTGCAGCGCAGAGACGACCACCAGTAGTCGCAGCAATCGCAAAGGCCGGAGGGCAGGGAGGACGACGATGGCGAGATCGAAGATATGCCGGACGAACCACCGCCCGCGGTCGGGCGCCAACGCGAGCCTCGCGACGTAATCGACTACAAAGACGAACCACGCGATCGCCAGCACCCAATCCAAGCCCACGCGTACGGAAACGTTTGGGTCGGCAAGCACTTGGACGGAGTATCCGACCAGGAAGATTACTGCGACGATGGCCAACGGCCACTCCGCACGGCCTTCCCACCGGTCTAGTGCTTGACTGCTGCCAATTGTGTTCTCTTCGCCGATCACAGTCCCCCACTTCGACATCTCCGAACTCCATGCGCAGACTGCCGTCGCGCGCGTCCAACGCGCGTGCACCACCCGGGCGATCTTGCCGTGCCTTTGCGAAAGCCGTTTGAGGTTGTGTCTGCACTGGCATGGTCTCATCGGCACAATCAGCCGACGAGCGGCATCCCTGACATCCGTTCACGTCCACGGCAGGGGAAAGTTCACACTCGCCCAGCTCACCCCGCCGAGGGTGCGCGCGCAGGCGACCATCCACCACAGCTCGGGCGCGAGGGCGCGCACCAGCAATTCGCCCACGAGCGCCCCGGGCCCGTCGGGCGGCCCGATCGCACCGATGAGTGCGGCGAGGGTGCCGACCACACTGATCACGGCGACGACCGGCGCGACGAGGAGGTTTGCGACGATCCCCACCACCGAGAACGTTCCGGTCACCACGACGACGATCGGCGCCGTCACCACCTGGGCGGTGACCGCCATCGCGATCACCTCGGCCACGCCGGGCGGACATCGCCACTCGCGTAGCCGATCCCGGAGTCTCGGCGCCCACACCACGATGGCTCCGGTCGCGGCGACCGACAGCGCGAAGCCCGGCTGCAGCGCCAGTTCGGGCCACCACAGCAGGCCGCCGACGACCGCCGCTCCCAACGCCGGAACAGCCTGCGCTCGACGAGAGGCGAACAGCGCCAGCACCCCGACGGCGCCCATCAGGGCGGCACGCAGCACACTCGGCGACGGGCGGACGAGAACGACGAACCCCAGGATCACGACCAAGCCGACGATCGCGGCGGCCCGCGGCGGGACACCCACACTGCGGACCACCAGAAGTGCTGCGCCGCACACGATCGCGAAGTTGCTGCCGCTCACCGCGGTGAGGTGACTGAGTCCCGCGTCGCGGAAGTCCTCGCGTAGGCCGTCGTCGAGGGAGCTCTCGTCGCCGAGTACGAGCCCGGGCAGGAGTCCGGCCGCATCCGCGTCGAGTCCTCGTGCGGCCAGCGTCTGCAGCCGCTCTCGGACCGCACCGGCCACCTCCTGGTGGCCGGGCGGTGGTCCGACCGGCCGGGGCCGCTGTGCCGTCACCGTCGCCACGAGAAGTGAGTGTGCGGGCGGCGGTCGTACCCGTACGATCGTCACCACCCGCTGGCCGGGCAACAGCCCCGACCACTCCTGCACATCACCCATCAGATCGGCAGCAGCCGGTCGAACTCGTTGCGATCCGATCTGTTCCACCCCCACCCGGACGCGCACCCGCCCTGCGGACGGTTGTCCGACGATCGTCGGGTCGCCGCGCACGGTCAGCACGACCGTCGCCTTGCCCGTCGTCGACGCCAGCGGATGTTCGGTGCGGGCCTCCTGCCGAAGGGCCAGCGAGGTCGCGCACACCGCCGCGAGTCCGGCGACCACGACAACCAGACCGACCGTGTCCCAACCGATCCGACCGGTGAGGCAGGCCACCGTGCCGGCGAGCGCGACCGCGCCCGAGCAGATCGCCAGCGCGAGCGTGTACGCCGTCGGCACCGCGAGCCCGAGCGCCGTCACCGACCACACCGCCGCCGCCGGCACCAGCAGGCGGTAGTCCACCCCTCACACCGTCACGAGGTCGCGCAGTCTGGCCAGACGTGCCGGACCGATCCCCTCGACCTCGGCGAGCTGGTCCACGGAAGTGAAGCGTCCGTTCCGTTCCCGCCACGACAGGATGGCCTTCGCGGTGACGGGTCCGACTCCGGGCAGCTCATCCAGGTCGGCCTCGGTGGCGGTGTTGAGGTTCACGAGTCCACCGGTGTCCGGCGTACTTCCCGCACCGCCGTCGGGAGCACCGGCACCGGTCGGGTTCTCACCGGCCGGCGGGGATGGCGCGCCGGCAGCCCCGACGACGGCACTGCGCAACGACATCCGTCCTTCGCCGCCCGCATAGCCGACGAGGATCTGATCGCCGTCCCGGAGCACCTGCGCGAGATTCAGGGACAGCAGGTCGGCATTCTTGCGCACCCCACCCGCCCGGTCGATCGCCTCGGCGACCCGCGCCCCCGGCGCCAGGCGTACCAGCCCCGGCTTGTGGACCAGCCCGACGACACTGACGACCATCTGCGCCGGAGTCGGCTCGGCCGGCGTCGAAGGCGGCGACGAATCCGGCACCTGCGACGTGCCGGCCACCGCACCGAAATCCACCACGGGCGCCGACTCCGAACCACGGAAGAGCCCGAACGCCGCCACCGCACAGACGACGACACCGACCGCGATCAGTGCGAGAGCGGCCGGCGGTGCGACCCCGAAGCGCCGTCGAGGGAAGGGATCGTCGTCGGCGTCGTCATCGTCCTCGGTGTCGACGTCGTCAGGGTCCGTTCGCCGACGCGGCGATCGCGCCGGCGGGGTGTCGAGCCAGGTCGGCATTCCGCCGATCCCCCACCCGGGGTGCTCGGGCTCCCCGACCGGTCCGGCCGGGTCATCGGTCTCCGATGCGCGTGCCGGGGAATCAGGATCGATCCCTGCCGCGCCGTTCCGGCGGCCCGGCAGCTCGGCCACCGGCGCCAGCCGGTCCAGCGGATTCCGCCGTCCTGATGCGCTCATGACGCCACACGGTAGGTCCCGTCACCACCACTTCTTCACGTCCGGACGGGCGAACACCGGAATCTGTGGACGGTCACTGAGACCTGTGGATGGTGCCGGACGGGCGGGCCTGCCCGTTCTCAGTGCTCCTCGAGACCCTCGATCGGGTCGAGGTGCGCGGCGATGACGACGCCCACCGCACCGGGGCCGACGTGGGTGCCGAGGATGGGTCCGAGGTCGACGATCAGTTCGGAGGTCACCACCCGCAGCTTGGCGTGGACCGTGGCTCGCAGTTCCTCGGCGACGTCGGGGCTCTGGCAGTGCTGGATCCCGACCGTCACCGCGCGGCCACCCGCGGAGTCGACGGCGGCGTCGACCATCTTGTCCAGCGCCTTGGAGAACGTACGATGACGCTCCCTGAGCGTCAGGGTGCCGTCGACCATGTGCAGGATCGGTTTGATCGACAACGCCGACCCGAACAGCTTGCCCGCGGCACTGATCCGGCCGCTGTTGCGCAGATTGTCGAGTTGCTGCACGCACAGCAGTGAGTCGACCGTCGCGGCCTGCCGGATGGCGGACTCGTACACCCGGTCGCGGTCGGCTCCGCCCGCGGCGGCCTGGGCGGCCGCGACGGCGGTGAAACCGACTGCGAGACCGACAGATCGGGAGTCGACGACACGCACCTGCCCGGAGAACTTCTCCGCGGCCATCCGGGCCGAACTCCACGTTCCCGACAGTCGGCGGGACATGTGGACGGCGACCACCCCGTCGCCCTGACTCGCCTCGAGCGCGGCGTCGAAGTGTTCGGACAGATCGCTGGGGTTCGCCCCGGATGTGGTCACGCCCGGCGTCGACACGATGTCGGTGGGGATGTCGTCGACGCCCTCGCGGTAGTCCTTGTCATCCACCGTGACGTGCAGCGGGACCTGCCGGATCCCGTAATGCTCGGTCACCGACCGCGGCAGTCGGGACGAGGAGTCTGTGACGACGACGACAGGCACGCGTCTACGTTAACGGGTTCACGCGCCGAGCTCACACGGGCGTCGCCGTCGGCCCCTCGACGTCGCGGTCCCTGCTCTCCCGGGCCGCGTCGATGACCGGGGCGACCAGCTCGGCGATCCCCCGATGACACTCGAATCCCCAGTGGATCCCGTCCGGGTTCATCTCGACCTCCGGGTCGTCGAACGAGTCCCGGGTGACCGGGTAGAAGTCGACGCACGGCAGCGAATGGCGCGACGCCCACCGGGACATCGCCGCGGTCGTCGGGATCCGGCCGGTGTGGACGTTGCCGTAGTACGGACTGCGGTGGGTGGGCGGCAGGCACACGACGATCGGGAGATCCGGTCGCAACTGGGTGAGCGCCGCCCGGATCTTCTCGAGGTATTCGATCGTGACGCGCGGCGGCAATGCGAGCGGCCACCCGAGGCGCGCGCCCCGCGGCTGGACCCAGGCGTAGGCCTCACGGATCTTCTGCCGCAATCCATTCGGCCGGATATAGCGGATCTGTTCCCGGAACGCCGTGGGCAGTGGTGACGGCAAGGTGTCCATCCCGCCGAACGCGAGCACCACGACATCGGCACGGGGCACGGTGGCCCAGATGTTCGGATCCTGGGTGAGCGCCCACCAGACGTCCCGACTGGTCCAGCCGATCCGGCCGAACAGCCGCACCGGCGAACCGGTCGCGGCCCCCACGAGCGTCGGCCAGATACGGGGGTCGTCCGCGGGCAGACCGCCCTGCGGGCCGTAGTAGGCCAGCGAGTCGGAGAGGACCAGCACGCACCGGTCCGGCGCGTCGGGGGACCGACGAGTACCGCCGGCAGTCCCGCTCATCGCAGGACCGGAGTTCACTGCACCGCCGGGTCGGAGTCCTCGGCGGACGCGTTCCACACGTCCAGGCGCCATCGCGGCAGTTCGCCCGGCATACCGTGACCCGACAGCTGCACCCAGCTCGTGTTCGCGAGGCCTCCGAAGGCAGGCCAGTTCTCCACCGGCAGTCCGAGGAGTGCCGCCGTCATCGCGGCGATGACGCCGCCGTGGGCCACGAGCACCACCGGAGCCTCCGGATTGTCGCCGACACCCCACTCCGGCAGCTGCTCGATCAACTCGTCGACCAGCGGGGTGGAACGTCGGGCGACGTCGACGCGACTCTCCCCGCCCGGCGGCGTCCACGTCGCGTCGTCACGCCAGATGGCACGGGCCCCCGGCATCGCGGCATCGACGTCCAGATGGGTCAGCCCCTGCCACTCACCCAGATGCGTCTCGCGCAGGCGGGCATCGGTGGTCACCGGCAACCCGGTGCGCTGCGCCAGCGCTTCGGCGGTGTCACGTGCCCGCCGCAGATCCGACGACCAGATCACCACCGGCTGCCGTTTGGCGAGCTCCACTGCCGCCGAATTGGCCTGCTTCACACCGAGTTCGGACAGATCGGTGTCGAGCTGGCCTTGCATCCGACTCGCCGCGTTGTATTCGGTCTGCCCGTGCCGCAACAGGATCAGGCGTCGGACCACCGGGGTGAGACGTTCGACCGCGGTGTCATGTGAATCCGGACCGCCACTCACGACAGCCCTTCCACCTCGACCACCGGACAGTCCTTCCAGAGGCTCTCCAGCGCGTAGAAGCGCCGCTCGTCGGTGTGCTGGATGTGCACCACGATGTCGGCGTAGTCGAGGAGCGCCCAGCGACCCTCGCGTGTGCCCTCACGCCGCAGCGGCTTGTGACCGGCCTCCCGCAGCTTCTCCTCGACCTCGTCGACGATCGAATTCACCTGGCGCTCGTTGTCCGCCGACGCGATGACGAAGGCGTCGGTGATCACCAACTGCTCCGACACGTCGATCACCGTCACCTCGTGGGCGAGCTTCTCGGCCGCGGCCAGGGCGGCCACCTTGGCCATCTCCAGCGCTTCAGCTGACGCAGTCACACTTGTCCTCTCATTCGCTTACGGCCTGTTCGCCCACGGCCCGGCCCGATCGATCGGTACCGTCCGTCGACTCCCCCGGCCGGAACTCTTCGGCCGGGAGCTTCTCGGGGCGGTTGGCCCCCGGCAGAGCGGGGGCGGAAACACCCGGTGACGACGCCCGAGGCGCACGATACAGCTTCCGCTTCGCGATGTACTGGACGACGCCGTCGGGCACGAGGTACCAGACGGGCCGTCCGAGCGACGCGCGCGTCCGGCACTCCGTGGACGAGATCGCCAGAGCCGGGATCTCCAGGAGGTGGAGGGTGTCCTCGGGCATGGCTTCGAGGTGGTGCGCCAGGTGTGTGGCGTCGAGTTCGTAACCCGGCCGGCTGACGCCCACGAACCGGGCGAGCCCGAACAGTTCTTCCCAGTCCTGCCACGACAGGATCGATTCCAGCGCATCGGCACCGGTGATGAAGTAGAGCTGGGCCTCCGGGAGCAGCGCCCTAAGATCGCGGAGGGTGTCCACGGTGTAGGTGTCGCCGTCGCGATCGATGTCGACGCGGCTCACGCTGAACTGCGGGTTCGACGCGGTTGCGATGACCGTCATGAGGTAGCGATCCTCCGGCGGACTCACGGTCTCCTGCTCGCCGATCTTCTGCCACGGACGGCCGGTCGGGACGAAGATCACCTCGTCCAGCGAGAACCGGTGGGCGACCTCACTGGCCGCGACGAGGTGCCCGTTGTGGATCGGGTCGAACGTGCCGCCCATCACGCCGATACGGCGCGCACGTGGGCGGTCGGGTGACATGGACGGTCAGTCTACGCGTCGGGCGCTGATCGAAAACGGCGGCGCTGCTCAGATCGGCAGGAGGTCGGCGATGACCGTGCCCAGTTGCGTGGCGTTGCGGCATTCGAACATGTCGATCACATCCGCGTAGTCGGTCGCGACCGAGTCCCCCGTGCCCCAGTGCTGCTTGGCCTCCGGGTTCAGCCAATAGGCGTGGCGGGCACGTTCGACCAGTTCCGCCAGGGCGGCTGCGTGGGGGTCGTGGTAGTTGTTCCGGCCGTCACCGAGGATCAGCAACGCACCCCGGTGGGTCAGCGAGTCGCCGTAGTCGGCGACGAACCCGGCCAGCATGTTGCCGTAGTCGGAGTGACCGTCGCGGGTCGAGATCCGCGCGGTAGAGATCATGTGGTGCATCGCCGCGCCGAAGTCCTCCTCGCCGTGGTCGAAGTAGTCCGTCACCTCGTCGACGGTGTCGACGAACGCGAACACCCGCACTTTCGAGAACTGCTGTCGCAGTGCGTACACCAGTCGCAACGTGAACTGACTGAACCCGGCGACCGAGCCCGACACGTCGCAGATGATGACGAGTTCCGGACGCCCCGGCCGTGGCTTGCGGTGGCTGAGTTCGATGGGCACGCCTCCGGTGGACATCGACGCGCGCAACGTCTTCCGGACGTCGACCGCGCCCCGATGAGCTCGGCGCCGACGTGTCTCGAGCTTCGCGGCCAGCAATCTGGCCAGCGGTTCGATGGTCTTGCGGATCTCGAGCTGCTCCTTGGCACCCGCCGACAGGAAGTTGACGTTCTCCGGCAGGGGCGGCACCGCGTAGGCGCCGACCTTCTCGCGACCGTTGCGGTCGGCCATGCGTCGCTGCGTCTCTCGCTCGATCGCCGCACGCAGATCGCCGGCCTTCTGGCGCGCCGCCCGCCGGTACAGCGGTTCGGTGCCGGCTCGTCCGCCGTCATCACCGCCCGACTCGCCGGCCATGGCCGCCGCGATCTTCGCGATCAGCGTCTGCGGGCTCACCGCGTTGATGGCCTGGTAGGCCGAGAACGCCTCGCCGCGCGTCGATCCGTATCGCCCCAACTCGTCGACGATCATCGCGACGGCCTGATCGAGCCGGCCGTCGCCGGCTGCCGCGTCGTCGGCGAGCATCTCCGCGAGCGCGTCCCGCACCGCGTCGATGTCGAGTCGGCCGTCGGGCGTACGCGGCAGATCCTCGGTGACGGTGCGCATTCCGGCACCGACCGGGAACCACAGGTCGAAGACACGGTCGAACACACCGCGATGAGCATGATCGACGAGCAGCGTCGTCGCCAGGCCCTCCCGCAGCCGTGGACGTTCGAGGAGGTCGAGAACCTCCATCGCACCAGCCGCGTCGATCAGCGCCGACGGCCCGACCACGATTCCGCGTCGGCGTAGTTCATCGACGAAGTCGGTGAGGTGCGCGACGAGCGGAGCCGTCATCAGCCCAGCTTGAGTTCTTTGAGGGCCGTCTTGAGGTCCGGTCGGTGTTTGAGGACCACACCGAGCGTGCGGGCGATGAGCCCGTCGTCGAATCCGCCCCCGCTTCGCGCAGTTGCCTTCTCGCCGGCTCCCAGCGCCAGCAGCGTGTTGGCCCAGTCGATGGTCTCGGCGACCGACGGCTTCTTGCGGATGTCCAAGGTGCGCAGGACACCGACGATCCGCACCAGTTCGGCGCTGAGCGAGTCCGAGAGATTGGGCACCCGCGACGCGAGGATCTCCTTCTCGCGCTCGGCGTCCGGGAAGTCGATGTAGAGGTAGAGACACCGGCGCTTGAGCGCCTCGGACAGTTCGCGGGTCGCGTTCGACGTGAGCAACACAATCGGACGCCGTTGCGCGGCAACGGTTCCCATCTCCGGAATGGTGATGGCGAAGTCGCTGAGGACTTCCAGCAACAGGCCTTCCATGTCGACGTCGGCCTTGTCGACCTCGTCGATGAGGAGCACGGTGGCACCCTCGCGCGAGATCGCCTTCAGCAACGGCCGCGGCAGCAGGAACTCGTCGGAGAAGATGTCGGCCTTGGCCTCATCCCAGGCGCGGTCCCCCGTCGCCTGGATGTGCAGGATCTGCTTGGCGTGATTCCACTCGTAGAGGGCGCGGGCCTCGTCGATGCCCTCGTAGCACTGCAGTCGGATGAGTTCGGCGTCCGTGGCCGCCGCGATGGATCGGGCCAGTTCGGTCTTGCCGACACCCGCGGGCCCCTCGACCAGAAGCGGCTTGCCGAGCCGATCGGCGAGGAAGGTCGACGTCGCGGTGGCGTCGTCGGCGAGATAACCCGTCGCCCGCAAACGTCCGACGACGTCGTCGACACCCTCGAACGAGGGCACGACGGCCGGTCCCGAACCCGTGTACTGAGCAGTCCCCTCGCCCGGGGTGGTGCCGCTCATCAGGCGGGCCGCACGTGGCCGTTGCCCCAGACCACCCATTTGGTCGAGGTCAGTTCCGGCAGACCCATCGGGCCGCGGGCGTGGAGCTTCTGGGTGGAGATGCCGATCTCGGCCCCGAAACCGAACTGCTCGCCGTCGGTGAAAGCCGTGGAGGCGTTCACCATCACCGCCGCGGCGTCCACGCGCCGGGTGAACTCGTCGGCGGCCGACAGGTCGGTGGTGATGATCGCCTCAGTGTGGCCGGTCCCGTAGGTGTCGATGTGGGCGACGGCCGCGTCCAGGTCGTCGACCACCTTCATGGCGATGTCCATCGACAGGTATTCCTTGGACCAGTCGTCCTCGGTTGCCGGCTCCATGCCCGGCTCGTCGCCGTGGATGACCACACCCTGTGTCTGCAGGACCGAGGTGATCCGCGGCAGTGCGTCGGCGGCGACAGCCTTGTCGATGAGCACGGTCTCCGCGGTGTTGCAGACGCTGGGCCTGCGGGTCTTGGAGTTGAGGATGACACGCGCCGCGACGTCGAGGTCGGCGAGTGCGTGCACGTAGACGTGGCAGTTGCCGACACCGGTCTCGATCGTCGGCACGGTCGCATTCGACACCACGGCTTCGATGAGCCCGGCGCCACCACGGGGGATGACCACGTCGACGAGTCCGCGCGCCCGGATGAGTGCGGTCACGCTGGACCGGTCGTCGCTGGGCAGCAACGAGACCGCATCGGCGCTGACGCCCTTCGACGAGAGGGTCTCCCGCAGCACGCGGACGAGCTCGGCGTTCGACGACGCAGCGGACGACGAGCCACGCAGCAGGACCGCGTTGCCGGACTTGAAGGAGATCCCGAATGCGTCGACGGTGACGTTGGGCCGCGCTTCGTACACGATGCCCACGACGCCGAGGGGTACACGGAGCTGGCGCAGCTGCAGGCCGTTGGGGAGGGTCTTTCCCGCGACCACCTCGCCGATCGGATCGGGGAGCACGGCGACCTGCCGCAGACCGTCGGCGATCCCCGCCACGCGCGACTCGTCGAGCCGCAGACGGTCGAGCAGGCTCGCCTCGGTGCCGGCTTCTTCGGCACGCGCGATGTCCTCGGCGTTGGCGGCGAGGATGGTCTCCGTCGCGGCCTCCACGGCGTCGGCCGCGGCGAGCAGGACCTCGTTCTTGGCGGCTGTCGTCAGACCGCTCAGCGAGCGGGACGCCGACCGGGCCGCTCGGGCGAGTCCGAGAACGACCTTCTCGATGTCGGACTTCTCGCCGGCGGACTTCTCGGAGCCGGGCCCGCCTCCTGCGACGGACTGCTCTGCGGTGGGTGCGCTCATCAACATCCTCGACTTCGCGGTGGTTCCGGGCGGCATCGCCGGAAAGTGCCGTTCTCAAGAGTAGCGCCGGCGGTTCGGAGTACCCAACGAGATGTACCGGTCTCCACCCCCTCAGTTGATTTCTGACCGATGAAGCGGCCTGCGGGAGGAACCCCCGACGTTCTCGGACTGGTCTCGGCGCGCATCCCGCCCGTCACCCGCCTACTGTGACGCCGGTACGGATGTCCGACGACGGGAGTATCGCGAAGTGGCGTGGCTTGTCCTGGTGACCGCGGGTCTGGTCGAGATCATCTACATGGCAGCCCTGGAGAAGTCGAACACCTTCACACGCCCGTTGTGGACGGCCGTGTTCGTCGTGGGCGTCGTCATCAGCATGGCCGGTGTCGCCTATGCGATCCGTTCGATCCCGCTCGGCACGGCCTATGCGGTCTGGGTCGGGATCGGCGCGGTCGGCACGGCGATCTACGGCATCCTGTACCTGCGCGAACCCGCCGGTCTCGCTCGCCTGGGATGTATCTTCCTGATCCTGATCGGGGTCGTCGGACTGAATCTCCTGCACAACACGGCGGGCGCGGAGGCGCACTGACGCTATCCCCCGCACCGCAACGCTTCGGACAAGACGCGACGTGATGGTTCGTCGATCGCCAATCCGTAGGCGGCGGTGACGATCACGAACTGGATCGCGTACTGGCACCAGAAGCCCGTCGCGGGCGGCATCCAGCGCGCCGGTTCCGAGTCGCTCTTGTCCTGATTCGAATGCCCGTCGACAGCAACGAGATTGGCCGGATCGTTCGCGAAGTCCAGTCTCTTGGCGGCTGTCCACGACCACGCACCCATGTCCCAAGCGTAGGACAGCGGGACGATGTGGTCGATCTGTACCGCGGACGCGCCTCGGTCTCGTCGGAAGACGACGAAGTCGCCGGTGTAGGGACTCCGCAGCTCGCCGGCAAGCACCGCCCGCGGGCAACTCGACACCGGGCCGGCGTCGACCTCGCGCAGGTCTCGCGCCAGGACGTCGTTGCGCGTGTCGCATCCGTTGGCACTCCCGGGTACGGACGCGGCGTCGGACCAGGCACTGCCGAACGCGGACCGGTCGTAGTCCTCGCGGTCGGTACGGCTCGCAGAGACCGGTATCGCGGCCAGGGACGCTGCCGCCTCACTCGCCATCGCCCGTATCCTCGGACCGACGTCGGGATCGGCCCGAAAACCGTCGACGCCGACAGCGACCGCCACCGCTGTCACGACGACAGCGACCAGCGCCGCCCACCGGCGCGTCGGCCAGGACGGCGCGTTCCGCGGATTCGAAAGCATCCATCGCACCCGCATGCGCAGGCGCCGCAGTGCCGGCGAACGCAGCCGAAGATCGCGCACCACCATGCATGCTCAGACGCACGCGATGCGCATCCGGTTCCGTCGGGAACGCGGTCGCGCGCAGGTGTCGCAGATCGTGGCGCCCCGCGCAACGGCGCACTACGACTGAGCGCCGGTCGTGTCCGTCAGGACTTGTCGAGGTACGCGATCTTGTGCGGGACGAGGATGCCGTCGACGAGGTCGGCGAGAGGCCGATGCTCGAGCAACGTGATGTCCTCGCTCACAACGTCTTCCGCGAGTTCGCGCGCATCTTCGATGACCTCGACGTCCTCGAGCAGCGAGAGGAACCGCAACGAGGTGTTCACGCCCGACTGCAGCGACCCGAGCAGATCGCCCTCCCGCCGCTGTTCGAGATCGACTCGTGCGAGTTCGAATCCGTCGTTCGATCCCGCGACGGCACGCAGGCGGTCCATCGACGGAGACGTGTCCCGGGCGTTCGTCATCAGCAGGCACAGTCCGGCATGCCGACCGCGCCCCACGCGACCGCGTAACTGGTGCAGCTGGCTCACGCCGAAGCGATCGGCGTCGACGATGACCATCGTGGTCGCATTGGGTACGTCGACACCCACTTCGATGACGGTCGTCGACACCAGGACGTCGATCTCGCCCCGGCCGAACGCGTCCATGACGGCGTTCTTCTCGTCGGCGGGCAACCGGCCGTGCAAGAGTTCCACCCGCCGGTGTGCGAACGGTCCGGAGACGAGGGCCTCGTACTGCTCGAGCACCGACGTCGTCTTCGGGCCCTTCTCCTCGTCCCCGTCCGGTTCGGGTTCGGGGCCGTCGCCGATGCGCGAACAGACCACGTAGACCTGGCGACCCTCCGCGATCTCCTCATTGGCGCGCGACCAGACCCGGTCGACCCACGAGGCTCTGCTCGTGGGCACCACGGAGGTGGTGATCGGCTGACGGCCGCGCGGCAGTTCCCGGAGTACCGAGGTGTCCAGATCGCCGAAGGCGGTCATGGCTACGGTTCGCGGGATGGGCGTCGCGGTCATCACGAGGAAATGCGGAATGCGTCCGTTGCGCCCCTTGCCGCGCAGGACGTCTCGCTGCTCCACACCGAATCGGTGCTGTTCGTCGATCACGACGAGGCCGAGGTCGAAGAACTCCACCTTGTCCTCGAGGAGCGCATGCGTCCCGATCACGATCCCCGCCTGCCCGGTGACCACGTCGAGCAGCGTTTCGCGCCGGCCCTTGGTCTTCATCGAACCCGTCAGCAGCGCGATTCGCGTCGCACCTTCGGCGGCGGTCAGCTCACCCGCCTCGGCGAGGTCGCCCAGCATCGTCCTCATCGTCCGATGATGCTGAGCGGCAAGAACTTCCGTCGGCGCCAGGATCGCGCACTGAAAACCGTTGTCGACCACCCGGAGCATCGCGAGCAACGACACGAGGGTCTTGCCGGAGCCGACCTCACCCTGCAGCAATCGAGACATCGGCTGTGCGCGGGCGAGATCCTCGGCGAGCTCCTCCCCCACCTCGACCTGACCATCGGTCAGCGTGAACGGGAGTCGGTCACGCAACTTGTCCTCGAGACCGCCGGGGACACGCGGACACGGTGGCGCCGACTCATTCCGTCCCGCCAGCCGACGCTGGGCGAGCACGGTCTGGATGGCCAGTGCCTCGTCGAACTTCAGCCGATGGGACGCGATCTTCACGTCGTCCTCGGACTCGGGCAGGTGGATCTTGCGGATCGCCTCGTCGGTGCTCACAAGTCCCCGCGCCCGTCGTTCGGACTCGGTGAGCGCATCGGGGATCGGCGCGCTCTCGCTCAGCACCCGCCGGACCGCACCGAGGATGTCCCAGGTCTGAATGTTCTTGTTGGCCGGGTACATCGGCAGGATGTCCCGGTCGAACATCGTGATCAGCGGATGGTCACCGCGCTCTCCGGTGACCTGCTCCTCGATCGCGTACATCTCGGTCAGCATCTTGGAACCGACGACGTCCTCGATCTCCGGATCGCCGTCGGGAAGGATCATCCACTCCGGATGGGACAACTGGATCTGGTCGCGGAAGTACTTGACCGCACCGGCCATCATCACCCGCGCACCGGGACGCAGCAGTCCCTTGATCCGGTACGGGTTGAAGAAGCTGGCCTCGTAGACGTCGTTGTCGTCGGTGATCTTCACCTTGAGGAACGATCCCTTGCGGCTCCTCATCTTGATGAGATCGGACTTGGTGATCCGCCCGACGATCGTCAGCCACTCACCGGGTTCGGGACGTTCGTGGTCGGCCACGTGGCCGCGTCGTATGTATCGGCGCGGCGTGTACCGCAGCAGTTCGCCGACCGTGTGCACTCCCACGGTGGCGAGCTGTTCGGCGGGCTTGACCCCCAGCACGTCGGCCAGCGAATCCGACAGCATCAGCTCCGTCACTCCACACCCACCTGGACGAGATCGGTGCGCTGCCCGGTGCGATACACCGCCAGCTCGATACCGGGGTAACTGCGCCTCATCTGTTCGGCGACGGCCTCGAGGGCGGCCTCGTCGACGTCGACGCCGGCGAGCACCGTGACGAGTTCGCCTCCGGTGGAGAGCATGAGGTCGACGAGGGCGGTGCACGCCGACGTCTGATCCGGCGCGACCACGAGCACGTCGTCGCCGATCAACCCCAACACGTCGCCGACGTCGCTCATCCCGGCCAGCGTCATCATCCTCGTGGTCGCCGACTGCAGCGAGCCCCACCGCGCACCGGCAGCGGCCTCGGCCATCGCGTAGGCGTCGACGTCGGGCACCTCACTCGGATCGTGCACGGCGAGCGCCGCCAGGCACTGGGTCATCGAGGACGTCGGCAGCATGAGTACCGAACGCTGGGTGGAGCGCACCTCGGTGGCCACCGTGACGAGATCCTGAGATGTCAACGCCCCGTTGGCCATGACGACGACGTGCGCACTGTCGGTGTCGCGGATCGCCCGCCCCAGGTCGTGGGCGGACAGACCCTCGTCGGCGCGCAGCACGACCGCGCCGGCCTCGCCGAACAACTCGGCCGCACCGTCACCGGACACGACGACCACCACCGCACGCTTGTGCCGAGGCGGGGGCTCCGACGAATCAGCCTGTGCCCGAATGGCGTCGAGCGCGAAGCAGCTGATCCGGACGTCCGAGAGCCGGCCGATCCCGGCGCCGGCCTCGACCGCCGCACCCGGATCGCAGGTGTGGACGTGCACCGAGAAGCGTTCGCCCTCACCGCTGGAACTGTCGCCCACGATCACCACGGCGTCACCGAGGTCGTCGAGCCGGGCGCGGAGTTCGGCGATCTGCTCACCGGCCGCCCCGTCCAGGAGGTACATGACCTCGAAGTCCTGGTCACTGCCGTCGACGCAGCTGTCGTCCGGCCCGTGTCCGAGCGTGGTGCTGTCGGTGAGGATGCCCCGGTAGCGGCGCCGGCGGTGGGAGACCCCGGTGATCACCTTGACCATGGCGTCGACGATCGCGAGGAATCCGCGCCCGCCCGCATCCACCACACCCGCGTTCGCGAGCACCGACAGCTGTTCCGGAGTGCGTTCGAGCGCCTCGGCGCAGTCGTCGGCCACCGCGCGCACCTGGTCGGCCGGCGACTCGCTCTCGTGTGCCGCAGCCGACTCGGCGGCCACCCGCACGAGGGTGAGGACCGTGCCCTCACGCGGCTCGCTCACGGCGCGGGTCGCGGCGAGCGAACCGAGCCGGAGACCCAGCGTCGACAGTTCGGCGAAGGTCAGCGCGTCGGTGTCGCCCAGGATCTCCGCACCGTCGGCGAAGCCGACGAGGACCTGGGAGAGGATGATCCCCGAGTTGCCGCGCGCCTGCGCCACCGCACCGTCGGCCATCGCACGCGCCACCTCGGGCAGGGATGCGTCGGGCGGGGTCTTCTCCACTGCCTCGGCCGCCGCGCGCATCGTGAAGAGCATGTTGCTGCCGGTGTCCGAGTCCGGGATCGGGAAGACATTCAGGTCGTTGATCTCACCGCGCAGCGACTCGAGCTGGTCGACCGAGGCACGGGCCCAGTCGCGCAGCAACTGCGGGTTGACGGTGCGGGCGATCACACGGTGACTCTTTCTTGCAGACGCGGCGCGCGACGGGCAGTGCTCTCGCGGGCGACGTGACCGGCGGGTGAGGTTGTGTGCAAGGCTACTCGGGGTGTCCGACCGTGCGACGCGACCGAGCTGGACCGCGTGCCGGGATCGACCCGGATTTGGTCACGCCCCCACGACCTGGTTATCCTTGCAGGGTTGCCTTTCGCCTCGGGCGTGCACACCTCCAGGTGGTGCCGATCGATCCGAGAGGCTGACCACAGACCATGATCATCTACCAAGGGAGTTCGACGATGGCTGCCGTCTGCGATATTTGCGGCAAGGGCCCGGGCTTCGGCAAGTCGGTGTCTCACTCGCACCGCCGTACCAACCGACGCTGGAACCCGAACATCCAGTCCGTTCGCGTGGAGGTCGCCCCCGGCAACCGCAAGCGCAAGAACGTCTGCACTTCCTGCCTGAAGGCCGGCAAGACCGCAGCTGTCTGATCTTCCGCACCCCCCGCGGGTGCAGAAGCCGAGACGCGAGACCCGGTGCCGCGAGCGCAAGCTCCCCGGCGTCGGGTCTTTGTCGTGTGCGCGATAGGGTTTCGCACATGGCCTCATCGAACCACGCCGCCCCCACCGGAACCGCTGCCGAGGCGGACACCGACGCCCTGGTGACCGAACACAACGGAGTACTCACCATCGCGGTGTCGACCACGGGCGCGGGCAACTCGCTCGACGACGCGGCGGTCGCCGCGGGCACACAGGCGCTGCGCGAGGTCGCGCGCGGTCAGCGCGACGTCGGTGCCGTCCTGCTGGTCGGGCCGGGCAAGAACTTCTGCGCCGGCGGGAACGTCCGCGCCTTCGCCGGCGCCGACGACCGTCCGACCTACCTCCGCGAGATCGCCGACAACTTCCATCGGCTCGTCGGCGCCCTCTACGAGGCCGACCGACCCGTCGTCGTCGCGGCCAAGGGCTGGGCCGCCGGCGCCGGCATGTCCCTGGTTCTGCACGCCGACGTGGCCATCGGCGGTTCGTCGACCAGGCTCCGGCCCGCCTACCGCGGCATCGGGTTGACCCCCGACGGTGGACTCACGTGGACACTCCCGCGCGCCGTCGGCGCCGCCCGTGCGCGACAGATCATCCTGACCGACCGCGTCATCAACGCGGAGGAGGCCCAGCAGTGGGGGCTGCTCTCGGAGATCGTCGCCGACGACGAGGTCGAATCCGCCGCGCGCACGGCAGCCGAGACCATCGCGTCGGGCCCCCGCGCCGCCGACGCCGCCACGAAGCATCTGCTGGCCGTCTCCGCGGACACCACGCTGATCGAGCACCTCGCTCTCGAGGCCCGCTCGATCTCCGAGCGGTCCGGGCTGCCCGAGGGCATCGAGGGTGTCGACGCCTTCGTCGGCAAGCGTGCACCGGACTTCACCCGCGGGCGCGCCGCCACTGCTCCCTGATCCCAGAGAACCGTCAGACGTGCTGGCCCGCCTGTTCCCTGAGGTGCGAGGAGCGCGAGCGTCGCCCCCTCCCTGAGGCGCGAGGAACGCGAGCGCCGCCCCCTGCTCCCTGAGGCGCGAGGAACGCGAGCGCCGCCCCCTGCTCCCTGAGGCGCGAGGAGCGCGAGCGACGAGCCTCGAAGGGTCAGGGCAGGCGCCAGTCCACCGGCTCCGCGCCGAGATCGAGCAGTTCCTCGTTGGCCCGGCTGAAGGGCCGGGAGCCGAAGAAGCCGCGCGAGGCCGACAGCGGCGACGGATGCGCCGACACGATGGTCGGTACATCGGGAAGCCATTTCTCCAGACCCGCGGCGTCCCGGCCCCACAGGATCGCGACGAGTGGTTCGTCGCGAGCCGCGAGCGCCTTGATGGCGCACTCGGTCACCGTTTCCCAGCCCTTGCCACGATGGGAGGCCGGTTCGCCGGGCGCCACCGTGAGCACACGGTTGAGCAGGAGCACACCATTGTCCGCCCAGGGCGTCAGATCACCCGTGGTCGGTGTCGGGTAGCCGAGATCCGCGCAGTACTCGGTGTAGATGTTCGTCAGTGAGCGAGGGATCGGACGCACGTCGGGCGCCACCGAGAAGCTCAGTCCGACTGCGTGTCCGGGCGTGGGGTACGGATCCTGCCCGACGATCAGGACGCGCACGTCTTCGAAGGGACGCGTGAATGCCCGCAGGACATGTTGTCCCGCAGGCAGATAGCGGCGCCCCTCGGCGATCTCCGTGCGCAGGAACCGGCCCATCTCGGTGATGAGCGGCTCGACCGGGGCCAGCGCCTGCGCCCAACCCGGGTCGATCAGTTCGGCGAGGGGTTTGGGTGGTGCGGTCACTCGATTGCCTCCGTCGTGCGTGGTCGTCAGTCCAGTCGTTTGAGCGCGGTGCGGTAGTGCTGTGCGTTCTGGAAGTACATCTCACAGTTGAGTTCGGTGTGCCCCTGCGGGACCTCGTAGCCGTCGCGCAGCCGTGCCGGCACACCGAGCGCCATCCGTCGCGGCGGGACGTCGAACTTGAACGGGACCACCGCGCCGGCGCCGACGATCGCGCCGTCGCCGACCGTCGAGCCGTTCAAGACCGCCGAGCCCGATGCGATGAGGCAGTCGTCACCGATCGTCGCGCCCTCGATGTGGGCGTTGTGGCCGACGACGCACCGCTCGCCGATCACTGTCGGTTCGAACACCGTGCAGTGGATGACGGTGCCGTCCTGGATGTTGGTGCGAGCACCGACGGTGATGGTCCCGTAGTCGCCCCGCAGGACCGCGCCCGGCCACACCGACACCCCGTCGCCCAGGGTGACCGCGCCGATCACCACCGCGTCCGGGTGCACGTAGGTGTCCTGTCCCAGGACCGGTTCTCGATCGTCGAGTGCGTAGATCGCCATGACGGCGACTCTAGTGGGGCGTCTCGCTAGTCACCGGTCGGGTCGGCGAAGGACTGCCACCCGTGCAGGTCCGGTCCGTCGGGCCCGCCGACGCGCCGGCCGTCGATCCAGACCTCGGGCGCCGACGACGACCTCGCACCGACCGAGCCGATCGCACTCCAGCCCGGGGGCACCGACGTCGCTTCGAACGCGGCGAGCAGGTGATGGTCCTCGCCCCCCGCGAGAACCCACCGCGCGATGTCCACCCCGAGCCGGTCTGCCGCCTCGGCCAGATCGGGGCGTCGCGGCACGGCATCGGAATCGACGGTCATCGTGAGCTCCGCGGCTCTCGACATCGTGAGCAGTTCTTCGACCAGACCGTCGGAGATGTCGGTCATGGCGTGCGCGCCCGCCGCTGCGGCGACCGGCCCCTGGGTGAGGTCGGGAGCCGGCACACGATGCAGCGCAACGAGTTCCGGCCAATCCTCGTCGGCGGCACGCGGATCGGACAGCACCGCGAGCCCCGCCGCACTGGCTCCGAGCGGACCGCTCACGGCAAGGACGTCACCGGTTCGCGCGCCACCCAGCGACACCGGGCGGCGGTCCTCCAGGGCACCGACCGCGGTGACACTCACCACCACCTGACCCGCGGCGACCAGATCACCGCCCAGTACCCGCGCGCCCAGGTCGTGCGCCGCACGGACCACGCCGTCGTTGAGGTCGAGGACCACGCCGACCGGCGTTTCCGCCGGACATGCGATGGATACGACGAGACCCGTTGTGCGACCACCCATCGCGGCGACATCGGCCGAACTCTGCACCACCGCGCGGGCACCGACCTGTTGTGGCGTCGACCAGTCGAACCGGAAATGGCGACCCTCGACGACGGTGTCGGTGCTGATCACCGCCGACCCGCCGATGTCGAGAACGGCTGCGTCGTCACCCGATCCGATCACGATGTCCTGCGTGGGCTCACCAGATGTCGCGGATGCGGTCAGCGCCGCGATCACGGCACGCTCACCGATCGCACCGACCGTGGCGGTCCGGTCGATCGGGAGATCGGACCGACCGGTCTCGTCGAAGGTCACTCGTCGGGCCTTTCCTCTTCCGGTCGCGCGCGCACGGGGTTGTCGGTGACAATGTGTGCCACAGTGTATGGGCCGCCGGGCGAGACCGGTTCGGAGCAGACCCCGGGTCGGCCGACGGCGTCGTACACTGCCCGACGATCGTGCACGCGCCGAGCCGCCGGTATCGACAGCCCGTGTCGGCGATGTGCCCCAGATGATGGTGGCCCGGGTACGACACAGACGGAGAGGATGTCCGTGGTTCAGGCATACATACTGATCCAGACCGAGGTCGGCAGGGCCGCACTCGCGGCGGCGACCATCGCCGAGATCGCCGGGGTCGCCTCGTCCGAGGAGGTCAGTGGGCCGTACGACGTGATCGTCCGGGTCGATGCGGCCGATGTCACGCATCTGACCGAGAACGTGGTTCCGCAGATCCAGAAGGTCGACGGGATCACCCGTACCCTCACCTGCCCGGTGGTCACGACCACGCGCTGACCGTCGGCGGCGGCCGTCCGCGCGCATCCCCGGCGACGGGTCCCCGCGCGCGGGTCCGACAATCGGACTCCTACTGTTGTGGGGTGACGTCAGCAGGTTCGGATGACACTCCGCAGAGCCCCCTCGGCAGTGATCCCGACGACCCCACCGAGGACACCTCGCGGTACGGCGGCGGCGGGCGGCTCAGCCCGGCACTCGTCGCGACGCTGGTCGCCATCCCGGTGATGGTGCTCGCCGGGTTCATCGTGTTCGCCGCGCTGCGTCCCGACCCGGTGACCCCGATCGAGTCCTACGACTCCGCCGGCCCGGTCGCCGAGGGGTGCAGCCGACTCCTCGCCGAAGCACCGGAGACTTTCGAAGGATTCGGCCCGAAAGAGGTGTCCGGCGACAGCGCGACGTGGCCGGCGACCGGCTCTGGCGACGACATGACACTGCGGTGCGGGGTGACCCGGCCGGCGGAGCTGTCTCCCACGAGCAATCTCCAGGAGATCCACGCGGTCGGTCAGGCCGGCGTCCAGTGGTTCATCACCGACACCGTCGACGGCTCGGGCCAGGCCTACGTGTGCGTCGATCACCGGCCGTATGTCGCGATGTGGATTCCGGCGAACGCCGGCAACGGACCCATCACCGACATCTCGGGCCTGATCGACCGCACCCTCGAACGAGGACCGCTCGACTTCGGCTGATCCTCCGAGCCGGGGAGATCAGTCCCGGTAGATCTCCGGCTTGGTACTGCGGCCGAGTAGCGAGTCGACGGCGTCGGCCACCGACATCCCCTCGTGGCAGACCTGGTGGACCGCGTCCGTGAGGGGCATCGGCACCTGATGCCGCTCGGCCAGCGCGCGCACCGACGAGCACGACTTGACGCCTTCGGCTACCTGTCCGTTCGTGGCCTCCTGAGCCTGCGCCATGGTGGCGCCCTCCCCCAGCCGTGCACCGAACGACCGGTTGCGGGACAACGGCGACGAGCACGTCGCAACGAGGTCCCCGATCCCGGCCAGGCCGGCCAAGGTCTCGATCTGCGCGCCCACCGCGACACCCAGGCGGATCGTCTCGGCGAGCCCGCGCGTGATGATCGTCGCCAACGTGTTCTGACCGAACCCGATGCCGCTCGCCATCCCACAGGCCAGCGCGATGACGTTCTTGGCCGAACCGCCGATCTCGCATCCGACGACGTCGGTGTTCGTGTACGGCCGGAAGTACCGCGTACTGAACGCACTCTGCAGAGTCACCGCCCGCGCCTCGTCGGCGCAGGCGATGACCGTCGCCGCGGGCTGCCCCTCGGCGATCTCACGGGCCAGGTTCGGACCGGTCAGCACCGCGATCCGGTTGTCGTCGACGCCGGTCACCTCGGCGATGACCTCGCTCATCCGTAGCAGGGTGTTCGATTCGATGCCTTTGGCGAGCGACACCAGGGACGCATCCGAACCGATGTACGGGGTCCACTGCGTCAGGTTGGGGCGCAACGACTGCGAGGGCACACCGCAGACGACGATGTCGGCACCCATCAGGGCGTCGACCGCCGAACTCGTCGCCGTCAGAGCACCGGGCAGCGTGATCCCGGGTAGGTAGTCGGCGTTGACGTGCTCGGTGTTGATGGCCTCGGCGAGCTCGGGGCGTCGGGCCCAGATCACGGTGTCCGTCCCGGCATCCACGAGCACCTTCGCCACCGAGGTTCCCCAGGAACCCGCTCCCATCACCGCCGCGCGCACCGCAACCTCCCACCGGGCAAGCCCAATTCCACATCCACACCGGCGGCCTCCTGGCCGTGGCGACCCTGCTCACACTAGTGCCCTCCCCGGTGTGACCGACCCGGAATGTCACCGGCCATCGGCCGGTGCATCATGATGGTCTGCATGGAACACGGCACTGTCGGCGCGGACGCCGACCCGACGATCGTCGACGCCGGGGGCAGCGAGCCCGTCGCGCCGACCGTCGCGGCTGTGCTGGCGGTGAAGAGCCTGCATCGGGCGAAGTCGCGATTGGCCGCAACCCTGTCCACCGCGTTCGAAGGCGATGATCCGGTCACCCGCGGCTCGCTGGTGCTCGCGATGTTCCTCGACACCGTCGACGCCCTGCGCGGCGCGGGGATCTCCCGCATCGTCGTCGTCAGCCCCGACGACGAGGTCCTCGCCGCGGCGCGGCGTTCGGGCATGCGCGGCCTACGGGAGTCGGCGGCTCCTGCGGATGCGGGACTCAATGCCGCATTCGTCGACGGCGCACGATGGGCACGCGAGGCCTGGCCCGAGTCGACGGGCATGATGTACGTCCAGGCGGACCTGCCCGCCGCGACGAGCACGTCGATCACCGCCGTGCTGCGTGAGGCACAGCACCATCGATCCAGCTTCCTCACCGACCGCGACGGCACCGGGACGGTCCTGTTGCACGGAACCGTCGCCGACGACGCGGCACCGCGCTTCGGCCCCGGTTCCGCGGCCGCACACCGATCCGCCGGCGCCATCGAACTCGATCCCGCGGGCCGGAACTGGCCCGACCTGCGCACCGACGTCGACACCGCGACGGACCTCGCCGTCGCCCGCGAACTCGGTCTCGGACCACACACCACCGCTGCGCTGCGTCATCTCTGACCCGCACACGGCATCGATCCCGGTCTATCCGGCGGGCGTGTACGCCGAGGACCGAGATGGGTCATCATTGGGGGGTGAGCCCCGCCGACGACGACTCCTCCAAGACCACCACCACGTTCACCATGTCACCGATACCCCACGCACCGCCGGCCGCCACCTTGGTTCCCGACGAGTCCGCCGACCTGCCCGAGGACCGCTACCTCAACCGGGAATTGAGCTGGCTGGACTTCAACTCCCGCGTGCTCGCGCTCGCCGAGGACACCTCGTTGCCGCTCCTCGACCGCGCGAAGTTCCTCGCGATCTTCGCCTCGAATCTCGACGAGTTCTTCATGGTCCGGGTGGCCGGGCTGAAACGTCGTGACGAGACCGGCCTGTCGGTTCGGTCCGCGGACGGGCTGTCGCCTCGAGAGCAACTCATGCGGATCGCCGGCCGTGCCCAGACCATCGCCGACCGCCACGCGCGCGTATTCCTCGACTCGGTCCGACCGGCGTTGGCCGACAACGACATCTACGTGGTGACCTGGTCACAGCTCACGGACGAGCAGCAGGCGCGGATGACGGACTACTTCCAGGACGAGGTCTTCCCGGTCCTGACGCCGCTGGCCGTCGATCCCGCTCACCCGTTCCCGTACATCAGCGGGTTGTCGTTGAACCTCGCCGTGACGGTCCGCGACGTCAACGAGAGCGGCGAGCATTTCGCGCGGGTCAAGGTCCCCGACAACGTGAACCGCTTCATCCGGGTCGACCGGTTGTCGCCGTATCGGGGCACCGACGACAAGGCGACCAAACGCGCGGTGTATCTGCCGCTGGAGAGTCTGATCGCGGCCAACCTCGGCAATCTGTTCCCGGGGATGGAAATCGTTGAGCACCACGTGTTCCGGATCACCCGCAACGCCGACTTCGAAGTCGAGGAGGACCGGGACGAGGATCTGCTCCAGGCCCTGGAGCGTGAACTCGCCCGGCGCCGGTTCGGCTCCCCGGTGCGGCTCGAGGTGGCCGATGACATGACCGAGCACATGCTCGAGTTGTTGCTGCGCGAGCTCGAGGTGGACCCCGCCGATGTCATCCAGGTGCCCGGACTCCTCGATCTGTCATCACTTTTCGAGATCTACGCGCTCGACCGCCCGCACCTGAAGGACCGCCCGTTCGTCCCCGCCACCCATCCGGCGTTCGGCGAGCGGGAAACACCCAAGAGCGTGTTCTCGACACTGCGCGACGGCGACGTGCTCGTGCACCATCCGTACGACTCGTTCTCGACGAGCGTCCAGCGGTTCATCGAGCAGGCCGCGGCCGACCCCCAGGTACTCGCCATCAAGCAGACGCTGTACCGCACTTCCGGCGACTCCCCGATCGTCAACGCGCTCATCGACGCCGCCGAGGCCGGCAAACAGGTCGTCGCCCTGGTCGAGATCAAGGCACGCTTCGACGAGCAGGCGAACATCAAGTGGGCACGCAAGCTCGAGCAGGCCGGCGTCCACGTCGTCTACGGCCTCGTGGGACTCAAGACCCACTGCAAGACCTGCCTTGTGGTGCGTCGTGAGGGCTCGACGATCAAGCGGTACTGCCACATCGGCACCGGGAACTACAACCCGAAGACAGCACGGCTCTACGAGGACGTGGGCCTGCTGACCGCCGCACCCGACATCGGCGCCGATCTGACCGACCTGTTCAACACCCTGACCGGTTATTCACGCAAGCAGGAGTACCGCAACATCCTCGTTGCGCCGCACGGCATCCGGGCCGGCATCATCAAGCGGATCCACCGCGAGATCGAGCTCTTCCGCGAGGGGGACACTCGAGCGCGGATCCAGCTCAAGGCGAATGCCCTTGTCGACGAGCAGGTGATCGATGCGCTCTACCGGGCCTCCCAGAGCGGGGTACCGGTCGATGTCGTCGTCCGGGGCATCAGCGCCCTGCGGCCCGGGGTGGAGGGTTACAGCGACAACATCCACGTGCGGTCGATCCTGGGGCAGTTCCTCGAGCACTCGCGAATCCTGTACTTCGGTGCGCAGAACCAGTACTGGTTCGGCAGCGCGGACATGATGCATCGCAATCTGGATCGGCGCGTCGAGGTGATGGTGAACGTCCGTGATGAACGTCTGGCCGGCGAACTCGGCGACATCTTCGCCTCCGCGCTCGACCCCCGAACCCGCTGCTGGGTTCTGCATTCCGACGGGAGCTGGGTCGCCTCACCCGCCGAGGGCGAGGAGGTGCGCGACCATCAGCGACAGATGATGCGGCGCAATCGTCGTCGGCCGGAGACCAGTTCGTGACCGGCACCGACGCGTAACCTTCGGCCTCTACCATCACCACCGATATGGCGAAGAAGACGAATGAGGTGTGGGCCGCGGGCGGCGTGGTCTGGCGGCCGGGGGTCTCCGGTTCCGCCGAGACCGACGGTGTCGAGATCGCGGTCGTCCACCGCCCGAAGTACGACGACTGGACGCTACCCAAGGGAAAGGCCGAGCCGGGCGAGACGCTCATCGACACCGCGGTGCGCGAGATCGCCGAGGAGACCGGACAACACGTCGTCCTCGGCCGGCACCTCGACGACGTCCACTACGACCTCGGTGGCACCCGCAAGCATGTGCGCTACTGGTCGGCACGGGCCATCGACGGGGCTTTCGTCGCCGGCAGCGAGGTCGACGATCTGCACTGGCTCTCGGTCGACAGGGCCCGGGAGGCCTTGAGCTACCCGCTCGACCGCACGATCCTGGAGGAGTTCGTGCGACTACCCGCGGACCTGCACACGTTTTTGTTGGTCCGGCACGCCAAGGCCGGCCGGCGCTCGACATACAAGGGCGACGACCGATTGCGCCCCCTCGACAAGCTGGGCCGGGCGCAGGCCGCCGCCCTCGTCCCGTTGCTGCTGGCGTTCGGGGCGGGCCGCGTCCACTCGGCTGATCGCGTGCGATGCGAGCAGACCCTGGAACCGTTGCGCGACCGCCTCGGCGTCGAGCTGCATGCCGAGCCGGACCTTTCGGAGGAGACGTACCGGACGAATCCGGCAGCGGCGCAACACCGGATCCTTCGACTCGCGGCCGACACGACGTCGACCCTGGCGGTCTGCAGCCAGGGCAAGGTGATTCCGCCCCTCATGGAGTGGTGGGCCGACCGGGACTCGATCTCGCTCCCCAAGGCGTCCAATCGCAAGGGAAGCGTATGGGTTCTGTCCCTGTACGACGGCCGCCTGGTGGCGGCCGACCACATCGCCGGACCGCTTCCCGCAACCTGAGTCGGAGTCAGCACGCGGACGACACCGCCTCCGGTGATCGTCCGAACACAGCTCAGCCCCCGGCGGGGGAAGTACGCCGGGGGCTGAACTGTGGTTGTCGACCGCGGTAGTCCGCGGGTCAGCGACGGGTGGTCTTCTTGGCTGCGGTCTTCTTTGCAGGAGCCTTCTTGGCCGGAGCCTTCTTCGCGGCCGTGGCCTTCTTCGCCGGCGCGGCCTTCTTGGCCGGAGCCTTCTTCGCGGCCGTCGTGGTCTTCTTGGCCGCCGTGGTCTTGGCCGGAGCCTTCTTCGCGGCCGTCGTGGTCTTCTTGGCCGCCGTGGTCTTGGCCGGAGCCTTCTTGGCCGCGGTGGTCTTCTTGGCCGCGGTGGTCGCCTTCTTGGCGGCCGTCTTCTTCGCCGGCGCAGCCTTCTTGGCTGCCGTGGTGGTGGTTCCGCTGCCGCGCTTCACAGCCGGACCGGTGGCGGACAGCTTCTGCTTGCCGGCCACAACGGCTTTGAACTGAGCTCCCGGACGGAACGCCGGAACAGATGTTGCGCGGACCTTCACGGTCTCGCCGGTCCGCGGGTTGCGGGCGACGCGCGGTGCGCGCTTCCGCTTTTCGAATACGCCGAAGCCGGTGATCGTCACGCTCTCGCCCTTGTTGACTGCGCGAACGATCGTGTCGACGACGAGCTCGACCGCTTCTGTCGCAGTCTTGCGATCCGCGTCGAGCTTCTTGGTCAGCTCATCAATGAGCTCCGCCTTGTTCATGAGTACCTCCGCAAGCTGATCTGACCGAGTTTCGGCCAGCTACCAACACACGGTAAACGTCGGATGTGAAAACGTCCATCTTCCACGCCAATTAGGATGCCGTGTTGCGAAATGGCATGGCAGCTCACGACGGTGCCGCCGCGACGGGATCGCCCCGCCGCGGCAGCGAGAAATCAGCCCGCCAGGGTGCGCGGCTTGAAGCCCGGCCGCGTCGACTCGTACTCGGAAATCGCGTCTACCTGGCGCAACGTGAGGCCGATGTCGTCGAGACCCTCCATCAGACGCCACCGCGTGTAGTCATCAATTGCCAACGGCACCACGAGGTCTCCGGCGGTGACCGTCTTATCGACAAGGCTCACCGTCAGTTCGAGGCCCGGAGTCTCCTCGAGCCGCTTCCACAGCAGCTCGACATCGGACTGCTCGACCTGGGCGGCCACCAGACCCGCCTTGCCCGAGTTGCCGCGGAAGATGTCGGCGAAGCGGGACGAGATCACCACGCGGAAGCCGAAATCGGACAGGGCCCAGACCGCGTGCTCACGCGAGGAGCCGGTGCCGAAGTCAGGGCCGGCGACCAGGACCGACCCGCGGCTCCAGGGCTCGTTGTTGAGGATGAAGTCGGGATCGGTTCGCCAGCCGGCGAAGAGACCGTCTTCAAAGCCGGTGCGCGTCACCCGCTTCAGATAGACGGCCGGGATGATCTGGTCGGTGTCGACGTTGCTGTGGCGCAGCGGGACGCCGATGCCGGTGTGTTCGGTGAACGGTTCCATGAGAATGCCCCTGTTCGAATGATGTGGCCGGGATGTGGTTCGGACCGTGACTCAACCGAGATCGGCGGTCGCCGGCAGTGAGTCCAGATCGGCGGGCGCGGACAAGGTGCCGCGCAGGGCGGTGGCCGCCGCCACTGCCGGTGACACGAGGTGGGTTCGACCACCCTTGCCCTGGCGCCCTTCGAAATTGCGGTTCGAGGTCGAGGCGCACCGCTCGCCCGGGGCGAGCTGATCCGGGTTCATGCCCAGGCACATCGAGCACCCGGCCTGCCGCCACTCGGCGCCGGCGGCGACGAAGATCTCACCCAGTCCTTCTTCCTCGGCCTGCGCGCGTACGCGCATCGAGCCGGGGACGATCAGCATCCGCATGCCGTCCGCGACCTTGCGCCCCTTCAGGATGTCGGCGACCTCGCGCAGATCCTCGATCCGGCCGTTCGTGCACGAGCCGACGAAGACCGTGTCGACCTTGATGTCGCGCAGCGGCGTTCCGGGCTCCAGGCCCATGTACTCCAGCGCCTTCGCCGCGGCGCCTGCCTTGACCTCGTCGCCGTAATCGGCCGGGTCCGGTACCGCGGCGCCGAGCGGCGCGCCCTGGCCCGGGTTGGTCCCCCACGTGACGAAGGGGGTCAGCGTGGAGGCGTCGATGTGCACCTCGGCGTCGAAGGTGGCGTCGGGATCGGTGCGCAGGCTGTCCCAATAGGCAACCGCGGCATCCCAATCGGCACCGGCCGGGGCATGCGGGCGCCCCTTCAGGAACTCATAGGTGGTCTCGTCGGGCGCGATCATCCCCGCCCGGGCCCCCGCCTCGATCGACATGTTGCACACCGTCATCCGGGCTTCCATGGACAGCTTCCGGATGGCCTCGCCGCGGTACTCCAGCACGTAGCCCTGTCCGCCGCCGGTGCCGATCTTCGCGATGATCGCGAGGATCAGGTCCTTGCTCGTCACACCGGGCGGCAGCTCGCCGTCGACGTTGATGGCCATCGTCTTGAACGGCCGCAGCGACAGGGTCTGTGTCGCGAGCACGTGCTCGACCTCGCTGGTGCCGATTCCCATCGCGATCGCTCCGAAGGCGCCGTGTGTCGACGTGTGGCTGTCGCCGCAGACGACGGTCATGCCGGGCTGGGTCAGGCCCAGCTGCGGCCCGACGACGTGGACGATGCCCTGCTCGGCATCACCCATCGGATGCAGGCGGATGCCGAACTCCTCGCAGTTGCTGCGAAGTGTGTCGACCTGAGTGCGCGAGACCGGGTCGGCGATGGGCTTGTCGATGTCCATCGTCGGGACGTTGTGGTCCTCGGTCGCGATCGTCAGGTCCGGTCGCCGGACCGGTCGCCCGGCGAGACGCAGGCCCTCGAAGGCCTGCGGACTGGTGACCTCGTGTACGAGGTGGAGGTCGATGTAGATCAGGTCGGGATCGTTGGTGCCCGACGCGTCGGCGCCACCGGGGACCACGACGTGATCGCGCCACACCTTCTCGGCGAGAGTTAGCGGCTGGGCTGGGCTGTTGCTCATGGCTGCACTCGTTATCTGTCTCGGGTTCTTCGGACTCTGCACGCGGTCTCGACGTTCTGGCTGGCTTTCGAACGTGCATCTCACTATTTGGACAGCTAGTATCGTCCTATGGGAAAGGATACCGCATCTGCGGTCAGCAGCGGAATCGGCGTGCTCGACAAGTCCGTGGCGGTGCTGCACGCGATCGCCGAGGCCCCGTGCAACCTGTCGGAGCTCTGCGAACGAACCGGCCTGCCGCGGGCGACGGCGCACCGGCTCGCGGTCGGGCTCGAGACCCACCGCTTCCTCACCAGGGACGTCACCGGGCGCTGGCAGCCCGGCCCCGTCCTCGGCGAACTCGCCTCCTCGGCACACGATCCCATCACCGAGTCGGCCCTGATGGTCCTCCCCCGGCTCCGCGACATCACCGGCGAATCGGTCCAGGTCTATCGCCGCGAAGGAGCCGAACGCGTCTGCGTCGCCGCGATGGAACCACCGACCGGACTGCGCGACACCGTGCCGGTGGGCACCCGCTTCCCGATGAGCGCGGGGTCGGCGGCGAAGGTCCTGCTCGCCTGGGCCGATCCCGCGACCCAACGTGCGCTCGTGCCGGACAGCATCTTCAGCGAGCGCGCGCTCCACGAGATCCGCCGCCGCGGGTGGGCGCAGAGCGCAGGCGAACGCGCCGCCGGAGTGGCGAGTGTGTCGGCTCCCGTGCGCGACGGCAACGGTGACGTCGTCGCCGCGATCTCGGTGTCCGGGCCGATCGACCGCATGGGCCGCCGGCCGGGTGCGCGCTGGGCCGCCGATCTGCTCGCCGCCGCGGACGCCATCCACAAACGCCTCCAGGCGGCACGCCCCTGACCCAGAGCCGTTGCACCCGGTGCCGTTCCGATGCACCCGTCGGTGGGCTAGCGTCGGGGAATGGGAGTCAATCAACGCAGTCAGATCGTCATGTCCGAGGCCGAGATCACCGAGTTCGTCGCGCGCAGCCGGACCGCCACCCTCGCCACCACCGGACCCGACGGGAACATCCACCTGGTGGCGATGTGGTACGGGATCGTCGACGGCGACATCTGGTTCGAGACGAAATCCAAGTCGCAGAAGGCCGTCAACATCCGCCGCAACAGCCGGTGCTCGGTGATGATCGAAGACGGCGACACCTACGACACCCTCCGGGGCGTCGCGTTCGAGGGCAACGCGGAGATCCTCGACGACCCCGACTCGTGCCTGAAGGTCGGCATCAGCGTCTGGGAGCGCTACACCGCGCCCTACACCGAGGAATCGCGGCCCTTCGTGGAGCAGATGATGAACAAGCGCGTGGCCGTCCGGATCAGACCGTCTCGCACTCGTTCCTGGGATCACCGCAAGCTCGGCATCCCCGAGATGCCCGCCTCCGGGAGCACCGCCGAGTTCCTGTAACCCGACGACGGTGACAGACGCCGACCCAGCTCCGTCCGCGTCGCGCTGTGATCAGCGCGACTCAGGCGAGATGGCCTGTGGCGCATAGCAAAACACCCTCCCCCTGCAGTGCAGAGGGAGGGTGTTTCTCGTAGCCCCGACGGGATTCGAACCCGCGCTACCGCCTTGAGAGGGCGGCGTCCTAGGCCGCTAGACGACGGGGCCATGGGAACTTCCGGCGATCAAGACCTTAGCACGGTCTCGATCTCTTTCTGTCCGCTGGGGTACCAGGACTCGAACCTAGAATGGCGGTACCAGAAACCGCTGTGTTGCCAATTACACCATACCCCATTGGCGTGGTTCTCCTTGCGGAAAACTGCCGAGAAAGAGAGTATCAAAGGGTTGCCGGAAGTCCACAAACGTGCAGCTCAGACCCCTTATTCGGCTGCAATCCGCCGGGCCGAGGCCAGCCTCGCGAGCGTCTTGTCGCGACCCAGGATCTCCATCGACTCGAACAGCGGAGGACTGATCTGCGAACCGGTCACGGCCACGCGCACCGGACCGTACGCCTTGCGCGGTTTGAGTCCCAGATCGTCCACCAGGGCGGCGTTCAGCGCGTCCTGCAGCGCGGTCGTGGTGAAGGAATCCAGCGACTCGATCGCGGCGATGGTGGCGTCCAGAACCGGCACGGCGTCGGCACCCAGGTTCTTGCTCGCCGCCTTCTCGTCGATCGTGAAGTCGGCGTCCGAGACGTAGACGAACCGGATGAGATCCCAGGCGTCACCCAGGACCTGGATGCGCGTCTGCACCAGTTCGGCCAGAGCTGCGAAGGTCTCGTCGTCGGCGGTCTCGGCGAGCTTGCCCTGCGCGACGAGATACGACTTGAGCCGGGCGGTGAAGTCGCCGAGGTCCAACCGGCGGATGTGCTCGGCGTTGATGGCGTCGGCCTTCTTCTGGTCGAAGCGCGCGGGATTGGAATTGACCTGCCGCACATCGAAAGCCGCGATCATCTCGTCGAGGCTGAAGACGTCGACATCACTCTTGTACCCCCAGCCGAGCAGCGCGAGGTAGTTGAGCAGGCCTTCGGGGATGAACCCGCGGTCGCGGTGGTGGAACAGATTCGACTGCGGGTCGCGCTTGGAGAGCTTCTTGTTGCCCTCCCCCATGACGAACGGAAGGTGGCCGAAGGACGGAACCGAATCGGCGACGCCGATGCGGATCAGCGCGTCGTACAGTGCGAGCTGGCGCGGGGTCGACGAGAAGAGGTCCTCGCCGCGCAGCACATGCGTGATCTTCATCATGGCGTCGTCGACCGGATTGACCAGGGTGTAGAGCGGATCGCCCGAGGCGCGCGTGAGGGCGAAGTCCGGCACGGTCCCGGCCTTGATGGTCGTCGTACCGCGCACGAGATCGTCCCACGAGATGTCGGTGTCCGGCATGCGCAGTCGGACAACGGGTTTGCGTCCCTCGGCCACGTACGCAGCGCGCTGATCGGGAGTCAGGTCGCGGTCGAAGTTGTCATAACCCAGTTTCGGGTCACGGCCGGCGGCGCGATGACGGGCCTCGACTTCCTCGGGTGTGGAGAAGGCCTCATAGGCCTCGCCCGCTGCGAGCAACCGGGCGACGACGTCGGCATGGAGTTCCCGACGCTCCGACTGCCGGTAGGGCCCGTAGGGTCCCCCCACCTCGGGGCCCTCGTCCCAGTCGAGTCCCAGCCAGCGCAGCGCGTCGAGGATCGCCGCGTAGGACTCCTCGCTGTCGCGCGCGGCATCGGTGTCCTCGATGCGGAAGACGAAAGTGCCGGCGTCGTGGCGGGCCTGGGCGAAGTTGAACAGCGCGGTCCGCACGAGCCCCACGTGCGGCGTCCCCGTCGGAGACGGACAGAATCGGACGCGCACACCCTCAGTACTGGTCATTGGCTCAGGGTATCGAAGCCGTGCCACGCCCCCGACATGCCCGCCGTCAGGCCCGGTGCGCCTCGCAGAACTCGACGAGGACCCGATTCACCTCGGCCGGCTGTTCGAGATACCCGAAATGACCGGCTCGTTCGATCTCGACGTACTGCGCGCCCGGAATGGCCTCGGCGACTTCGCGCGCCAGCTTCGCCGGCAGCGTCCGATCGTCGGCGAAACCGACGACCAGGGCGGGCCGGGTGATGCCGCGGTAGGCCGCGAGGCGGTTGGACTCCTTGTTGTGGAGTTCGAGCTGCGCACGCACACCCGGGGTGATCGTCTGCGGGGAGAACCCGATGATGTCGAGCCAGTCGCGCGCGGTGCGGTCGTCGTCGAGCGTGTGTGGCGACAGGTTCAGATGGGCGGTGATCGCGGCCTCGTAGTCGGGCGGCAGCTTGATCTTGTTGTCGTAGAGCGCCCGCTCCCCGGCCGAGATCGCCTCCTGCAGTGGAGTGTTGCGGCCATAGGTCGCGACCATCACTGCCGCTTTGACCATATCCGGCCGCGCCAGCGCCAGCTCCTGGGTGATCCGGGCGCCGAGCGAGGTGCCGATCACGATCGCCGGACCGCGACCCAGGTGCTCGATCAGGGCGGCCGTGTCGGCGACCATGTCGTCGAGGGTGAATCCCTCGGCACACTCCGATGACGGGGCGACACCGCGGTTGTCGAAGGTCACCACGGTGAACCCGGCCTTGACCAACGCCGGTTCCTGGTGGGCCTTCCACACGCGTCCGGGGCTACCGGTCCCCATCACCATGACGACCAGCGGGCCGGAACCGGCCACGCTGTAGGAGATGTCGATGCCGTTGACTCGTGCCGTGCTGGGAGCTGTCACTTGTCCACCACCGGGTTGGAGAGCGTACCGATTCCTTCGACGGTCACCGAGACACGCTGGCCGGCGACCATCGGCCCCACACCTTCCGGGGTACCCGTGAGGATCACGTCACCCGGCAGCAGGGTCATGACGCGCGAGATCCACTCCACGATCTCACCGACGTCGTGGAGCATCAACGACGTCCGGGTCCGCTGCTTGACCTCGCCGTCGAGTTCGGTCACGAGTTCGACATCGGCCGGGTCGAACGCGGTGTCGATCCACGGACCGAGCGGACAGAAGGAGTCGTAGCTCTTCCCCCGCGTCCACTGCCCGTCGGCCTGCTGGTGGTCGCGAGCGGTCACGTCGTTGGCGACCGTGTAACCGAGGATCACGTCCTTGGCCTGCGAGGCCTTCACATCCTTGCACGCGCGTCCGATGACGATCGCCAGTTCACCTTCGTAGTCCACGCGTTCCGACGACGGCGGGCGCACGATGGGCAGCTCGGGCCCGATGATCGAGGTGTTGGGCTTGAGGAAGATCACCGGATCGGCGGGCGCCTCGCCACCCATCTCCGCGGCGTGCGCGGCGTAGTTCTTCCCGATGCAGATCACCTTGCTGGCCAGGATCGGTGCCAGAATCCGCACATCTGCCGCCTTCCACGAGCGGCCGGTGAACGTCGGCGTGCCGAAGGGATGCTCGGCGATCTCCTTCATCACGGCGTCGTCACCATCGCCCTCGACGGACACGAATGCCACGCCGTCAGGACTCGCAATTCGACCTAAGCGCATGTCCCAGACCTTATCGCACCGTCGATCCCACACGTTGGGAGCCGAGTTGGCAGACCTCCGAGCCGGTTTTAGAATGTGGACGCCGAGTTTCATATATTGAGATCCGCACCACGGGCATCCGTCTGATCAGACAGCGAGGTGAGCAGAACATGACCGATGTCGACGACATCACCACTGCCAGAAGGTGGGTCATCCTCGGCTGCTCGCTCCTCGCCGCACTCACCACGACGTGCGTGGTCAGCGGTGTCGCCTACCTGATCCCGGCGCTCCACACCGACGCCGGACTCTCATTGACCGAGGCGTCGACGCTCGCCGCGATCCCGACCATCGGCCTGATGGCCGCGACGATCCCTTGGGGGATCCTGTTGGACCGCTACGGCGAACGCCGCATCCTGTTGCTGTCGCTGTCGATCTCCCTCAGCGGCGCGATCGCGGCCGCGGTCGCCGCGGCGGCCGACGCGTCGTACCTCGTCGTGGGCGCCGCACTCTTCGTGGGCGGTCTCGGTTCGGGAGCTGCCAACGGGGCCAGCGGCCGCATCGTCGTCGGCTGGTTCCCCGCCCATCAGCGCGGGACCGCGATGGGCATCCGACAGATGGCCCAGCCGCTGGGAATCGGCGTCTGCGCACTCACCATGCCGGTTGTCGCGGCGGGCTCGGGACCTGCTGCGGCACTGGCGATCCCAGCGATCGTGACTGCCGCAGGCCTGGTCGCGGTGATCGTCGGCATCACCGACCCACCGCGCCGCACAACACCCGCCGCGGTGGTCGACGACTCTCCCGCACGTGCGAATCCCTACCGCGGCAACTATTTCCTCGCGCGTGTCCACATCGTCAGCATGCTGCTCGTCATCCCGCAGTCGATGCTGTGGACCTTCGTACCCACCTGGCTCATCGTCGCGCACGGATGGTCACCGGCCGGCGCCGGCACGCTGATCACGGTGACCCAGGTCATCGGTGCGCTGGGCCGGATAGTCGCCGGACGATGGTCGGATGCCTGGCTGTCGCGGATGCGACCCGTACGGGTGATCGCGGTCGCCGGTGTCGCCGCCATGTCCGCGCTGGCGATCGCCGACTGGTTCGACAGTCCGCTGGCACCCGCCCTCATGGCGGTGGCGAGCATCATCTCCGTCGCCGACAACGGCTTGACGTTCACCGCCATCGCCGAATACGTGGGACCGGAATGGAGCGGGCGCGGCCTCGCCGTCCAGAACACCGGGCAGTATCTGGTCACCGCGGCCACCACACCCCTACTGGGGGCACTGATCGCGGCGGTCGGCTTCCCCATCGCGTTCGCGGCCACCGCCCTCGCGCCGCTCGTCGCGACACCGCTGGTCCCCCGCGATCGGTCGCCGGGAGCCGACGACTTGGTGGACGCGTGAATGCAGAGCTGTTCTGACAGAACAGGATGCGCGAACGTCCTGTGCTGAATACCAACCCGACCGATGAACCTCATCTCGACTGGTGGACTTCGATCGAAGTCCACCAGTCGAGTTGAGGTCTGTCGGTCGCGAGAGTGGTCGGCGCGGGGCCGGAACTACAGCCGCTCGCGGATGCGTGCCCCGATCTCAGCGGTGCCGAACGTGCCGCTGCGGTCGGCGAGGTCGTCGGCGACGGCCTTCTCGATCCGGGCGGCGGCGTCGAGGTCGCCGAGATGCTGGAGCAGGAGTGACACCGACAGGATCGCGGCGGTCGGATCGGCTTTGCCCTGACCGGCGATGTCGGGAGCCGACCCGTGGACGGGCTCGAACATCGACGGGTTGGCACCGGTGGCGTCGATGTTGCCCGACGCGGCCAGTCCGATGCCGCCGCTCACCGCAGCGGCGATGTCGGTGATGATGTCGCCGAACAGGTTGTCGGTGACGATGACGTCGAAGCGTCCGGGATCGGTGACCAGATAGATGGTCGCCGCGTCCACATGGCAGTAGTCGGTCGTCACGTCCGGGAACTCGGCGCCGACCTCGTCGACCGCGCGACTCCACATCGACCCGGCGAAGGTCAGGACGTTGGTCTTGTGGACCAGCGTCAGCTTCTTGCGACGCTGCTGCGCGCGCTGGAAAGCGTTGCGCACCACACGCTCGACGCCGAAGCGGGTGTTGACGCTGACCTCGGTGGCGACCTCGTTCGGGGTGCCGACCCGGATGGCACCGCCATTGCCCGTGTAGGGACCCTCGGTCCCCTCCCGGACCACCACGAAGTCGATGTCGGGGTCACCGGCGAGCGGCGAGGAGACACCGGGGAAACGACGCGACGGGCGCAGGTTGACGTGGTGGTCGAGGGCGAATCGCATGGTGAGGAGCAGCCCGCGCTCCAGCACACCCGACGGCACCGATGGATCTCCGATGGCGCCCAACAGGATTGCGTCGTGACGGCGGAGGGACTCGAGGTCGTCCTCGGTCAGCAGTTCGCCGTTGCGGTGGTAGCGGCGCGCTCCGAGATCGAACTCGGTGGTGCTGACCGACGGAACGACCGCCTCGAGGACGCCGAGCGCCTCCCCGACGACCTCGGGTCCGATGCCGTCGCCGGCGATGACTGCGAGTCTCATGCGAGGTCGACCTGTTCGATGAGGGTTGCCGAGACGGCGTCACCGATCGCGGCGACGACGTCGTCGTCGACGACACTGCTCACGCGCAGCATCATCGTGGCGCCGCCGCCCTCTGCGTCCTGCGACAGGCCGGCGGCGAGGATGTCGACGCCGGCGTTGCCGAGCAGCGTGCCGATCTTGCCCAGCGAACCCGGCTGGTCGGCGTAACTGACGATGAGGTTGTGGCCCTCGGCGCGGAGGTCGAAGTTGCGGCCGTTGATGTTGACGATCTTCTCGACGAGACGCGGCTCGGTGAGGGTGCCCGACACGTTGTGCACCGAACCGTCGGCAAAGACGGCCTTCACGTCGACGACACTGCGGTGGTTGGGGCTGTCCGGTGCGGTGGTCACCTCGCTGGTGACGCCACGGCTCTCGGCGACGGCCGGGGCGTTGACGAACGTGACGGGCTCGTCGAGCACGGCGGAGAACAGGCCACGCAGCGCCGACAGACCGAGCACCTCGACGTTCTTCGCGGCCAGTTCGCCGCGGACATCGACGACCAGCGACGTCGGCGGTTCCTTGCTGATGGCACCGACGAGGACGCCGGCCTTGCGGGCGACCTCGAGCCACGGCGCGACCTCTTCGTCGACGGCGCCGCCGGTGATGTTCACCGCGTCGGGGACGAAGTGTCCGGCCAGCGCGAGCCGCACGCTCTTGGCGACGTCGGTGCCGGCGCGGTCCTGCGCCTCGCTGGTCGACGCACCGAGGTGCGGGGTCACGACGACCTGCGGGAGCTCGAACAGCGGCGAGTCGGTGCAGGGCTCGGTGGCGAAGACGTCGAGTCCGGCGGCGCGGACCTGACCGGAGGTGATCGCGTCGGCGAGGGCCTGTTCGTCGATCAGGCCACCGCGGGCGGCGTTGACGATGACCACGCCCTTCTTGGTCCGGGCGAGCTGCTCGGCGCCGATGAGACCCAGGGTCTCCGGCGTCTTCGGCAGGTGCACGGTGATGAAGTCGGCGCGCTCGAGCAGTTCGTCGAGGCTGACCAGCTCGATGCCCAGCTGGGCCGCGCGGGCGGGCGACACATAGGGGTCGTAGGCGATGATGTGGGTCTCGAAAGCGGCCAGCCGGGCAGCCACGAGCTGACCGATCCGGCCGAGCCCGACGACGCCGACGGTCTTGTCGAAGATCTCGACGCCGTTGAACGACGAACGCTTCCAGGTCTTCTCACGCAGGGTTGCGTCAGCAGCGGGGATCTCACGCGACGCCGACATCAGCAGCGCGATGGCGTGTTCGGCGGCAGTGTGGATGTTCGAGGTCGGGGCGTTGACGACCATGACGCCGCGCTCGGTGGCCGCGGGGACGTCCACGTTGTCCAGACCGACACCCGCCCGGGCGATGATCTTCAGCTTCTTGCCCGCGTCGAGGACCTCGGCGTCCACGGTCGTCGCGGAGCGGACCAGGATGGCGTCGGCGTCGACGACCGCCTCGAGCAACTTGGGACGATCCGGACCGTCGACCCATCGCACCTCGACACCGTCACCGAGTGCTTCCACGGTGGACGGCGCCAGCTTGTCGGCGATGAGTACAACCGGGCGGCCAGCAGAGCTCACAGTCATTTCTCCAGGTTCGGGGAGTGCGGTTTCACGATCGGCGATGCGGAGTGTCGGTGACGACTCCGTACGACAGCTTAAAGGTGTGGTAGGTGCCGCCGAGCACGTGGCCTACCCCGAATTCGGAGTCCTGTCCTCCTGCATCGGTAGAGTGTGACCCGCATTACGGTTACCTTGCATGGAGCATCACGGAAGTGTTGCAAACCGACCGCGGGTCGATCCCACGCAGCCGTGAGCGCCCGGGGGGACCGGTACGGTGTGCTTGCCGCCAGTTTCGAAGTCCCGACGGGTGGCCGAATGCCCGTGACCGAGAACTGGTTGGACCCGAGAAGTGGAGTGCGGATGACGAAGAAGCTGACAGTGCTGTTGGCGGTTTTGGCTGCGACGGTGCTGGCCGGCTGGGGAGGGGGCGTCGCGGTCGCCGCACCGGCGAAGATCTTTCTCGGAGGCGGCTCCGGGATCCTGGTGCTCAAGGGCGGCAATTCGGCGGCGGCCTGCACGATGACCACCATCGGCCGCTCGAAGACCAACAAGCTCATCGGCGTCACCGCGGGACATTGCGGCACACCCGGTCAGAAGGTCTACTCCGAGACCTTCCAGGATCGCGGCCAGGCGGGCACCATCACGTACACCGCTCCCGATCTCGACATGGCGATCATCGAATTCGACGCCTCGCGCGTCGTGCCGCTGCGTACCGTGCGCGGCGTGACGATCCGCTCGGTCGACCCGAAGCCCCTCGCCTTCCCGACGATCGCCTGCAAAGAAGGCCGGACCACCGGCAACACCTGCGGTATCGCCTGGTTCTCCGACGGCGACGTCCACGTCAGCCAGATGTGCGTGATCGAAGGTGACTCCGGCAGCCCGGTCGTCGTCGGCGATCGCCTCGTCGGAATGGTCAACGCCTACTACTTCCTCGGCTGCCTCGGCCCCGAGACCGGTACCAACATCCAGCCGATCCTCAAGCGGATCGCTTCGCTCGACGCCTACCGGGGCTTCCGGGTCGCCTGACGACTCCGAGTCCCACCCCCACCGACGCCCCGGATGATTCTCCTCCGGGGCGTCGTCGTGTTCTGGGGCGTCATCGTGTTCGGTGTCAGCGCGTGCGGTGTCGGAGTGTGGGGAGTTCGCTCGTCAGGCCTCGACAGATGGCTGGCCACCCGTCTGGACGTTCGCGGAGGTACTGCTCGAGCGGACGATCAGTTCGGGCTCGAGCACGACCGACTCGGGTGTCCGGCCACCGATGACCTCGAGCAGCAATCCGACGGCGCGCCTGCCCATCTCGTGCATCGGTGAGCGGATCGTCGTGAGCGGGACGGCGCCGCCCGCGGCGATGGGCGTGTCGTTGTAACCGACGAGTGCGACGTCGTCGGGTACCCGGATCCCGCGATCCCGCAAGGCGCCGAAAGCTCCGATCGCGGCGAAGTCGTTCGTCGCGAAGATGGCATCGGGCACCGGACCGGTCGCGAGCAGCTGTTCGACGGCGGCACGACCGCCGGCCGGGTCGAAGCCCGAATAGACGATTCGGTCGTCCGGGATCTCGACGCCGTGTTCGGCGAACGTGGTCACGATCCCGTTGGTCCGGTCGCGGGCGGTGGAGGCGAACTCCCAGCCGGCGAGTACCGCGACGTCTCGCCGTCCCGTGTCGAGCAGATGTCCCCCGACCAGCCGTCCGCCCTTCACGTCGTCGACCGTCGCCGAGGGATAGTCCCCCGCCGTTCGGGACACGAGTGCGAATTTGATTCCCTGCGAATAGATCTCGTCGAGAAAGTGATGGTCGAGGTGGGCGTCCCCGTAGATCAGGCCATCGACCCGACGGTCGATCATCATGCGGGTACGCGCCCGCTGGTTGTCCGGCTTGTCCAGCGAGTTGGTGACGAACGTAGACAGACCAGACTCGTAGGCCGCCTCCTCGATTCCCTCGTAGATGGTGGCGAGGACGTAGTCCTGTAGCCGGGGCACGAGCACCCCGATCAATCCCGAGCGCCGTGTGCGGAGACTCGACGCCTGCGGGTTCGGCGAGTAGTCGTGCTCGGCCGCGAACGCGCGGATCCGGGCGACCGTCTCGGACGAACCCCAACGGAGCGCGGCGTCACCAGGCGTGTTGAGCACACGGGACACGGTCGACGGGCTCACCCCGAGTTCGGTCGCGATCATGCGGAGCGTCAGCGGTCCCTGTGCCGGCCCCTCTGCTGGCTTTCTCAACCCGGCCCTCTCTCGTCGGTGGCCCACAGCGTACCCAACGCGTTGTGTTACGTCGCGATTTACACAAACGTTTGGCGGACGTTACACAAACGATTGCGACAAACGTTTGTCTCGTGGTTCACTTCACGTCATGCACGTCACAGTCCTCACCTTCGCCCCCGATGCCGGGAGCCCCACCCCGTCGCCGAGCCGTAGCCGATGACGCGGATCGCAGTCATCGCCACGGGGGGCACGATCGCGTCCGAGGCGACCGACGCCGGAGTGGTGGCCACCCGGACCGCCGCGCGGCTGGTCGAACACGCGGGCCTCGACGACGTCGAGGTCGAGACCGTCGATCTGATGACGGTCGGGTCCTACCGGCTGACGCTCGGACACCTGCGGCAGATCAGTGACGCGGTCGCAACACTTCTCGCGCGATCCACGGAACCGGTCGACGGCGTGGTGATCACGCACGGAACAGACACGATGGAGGAAACCGCGATCCTTCTCGACCTCGTCCACGACGATCCCCGCCCCGTCGTCCTGACGGGAGCCCAACGGGCCGGAGACACCGCCGACGGCGACGGTCCGGGCAATCTCACCGACGCAGTCCGCGTCGCCGCGTCGCCGGCCGCCCGCGACCGTGGGGTCATGATCGTCTTCGCCGGGCAGATCATCCCCGCCCGTGGGGCACGAAAGATCCACACGATCGCACTCGACGCGTTCCGCTCTGTCGTCTCTCCGCCATCTGGCACCGTGGCGAACGGCCGGGTGTGCTTCGGGCACTCGGCGCCGAGGCCCGACCCGCTGCCGCGCCCAGGGGCTGCGTTCGACGACACGCGCGTCGACCTCGTCGACGTCTATCCCGGTGCGGACGACGCGCTGCTGCGCGCGGCCGCGAACTGCGGCGCCGCCGGAATCGTGCTGGCCGGCACCGGAATCGGCAACGGCAACCCGGACATCGTCGAAGCCGCGGCCGATCTCGTCGGAGACGGCCTCGCTCTCGTCCTGTCCACCCGCGTACCGGCCGGCCCCGTCCGCGGTGTCTACGGCAACGGCGGCGGCGCCGACCTGGTCGCCGCCGGCGTCCCACCCGTCTCCGGCCTACCCGCGACCCAGGCACGAATCCTGTTGGCGCTGTTGCTGTCCACCGGTCTCACCCGTACGGAGTCGCTCACCGAGCTGATCTCGACCTACGCCGACCTGGCATCGGCCGACAACCACACCGATCACCATCCCACCACTCGCCACACCACCAAGGAGGACTGAACAATGGCCAAGGAAATCTTCGTAGCCTTCGGAATCGACGTCGACGCGGTCGGCGGCTGGCTCGGCTCGTACGGGGGCGAGAACTCGCCCGGGGACATCTCGCGGGGTGTCTTCGCGGGCGAGGTCGGTGTCCCCCGCCTCAACAACCTGCTCGCGAAATACGACCTCCCGGCGACCTGGTTCTGGCCGGGGCACTCGGTCGAGACATTCCCCGAACAGTTCGATCAGGTCGTCGCCGCAGGACACGAGATCGGTCTGCACGGCTACAGTCACGAGAACCCGATCGCGATGACACGCGAGCAGGAGTCGGAGATCCTCGATCACTGCATCGATCTGATCAGCAATCGAACCGGCAAGCGGCCCACCGGATATGTAGCACCGTGGTGGGAGTTCAGCAAGGTCACCAACGAGCTGCTCGTCGAGCGCGGGATCACCTACGACCACTCGCTGATGCACCGTGACTTCGAGCCGTACTACGTCCGTGTCGGTGACTCGTGGACCCCCATCGACTACGACAAGCCGGCGGCGGAATGGATGAAGCCTCTCGTCCGCGGCGAGGAGACCGACCTCGTCGAGATCCCGGCGAGCTGGTACCTCGACGACCTGCCCCCGATGATGTTCATCAAGGGCAGCCCGAACAGCCACGGCTTCGTCAACCCGCGGCACATCGAAGAGATGTGGCGCGATCAGTTCGACTGGGTCTACCGCGAGAGTGACTATGCGGTCTTCACCTTCACCATCCACCCGGATGTCTCCGGCCGCCCGCAGGTCCTGCTCATGCTCGAGCGATTGATCGAGCACATCAATTCACACGACGGCGTCCGCTGGGCGAACTTCGACACCATCGCCGAGGACTTCAAGAAGCGGTCACCCCGACTCTGACGTCTGCCCGGGGCGACGTCCCCGTTGCCCACCCATCGCCGACCCGACGACGCGCCGGCACCTCATCGACATCACCATCGAGCAAGAGAGCACGACAATGACTCACGAGAACACCGCCACCCCAACGGGGTTCCGGCGCGTCACCGGGACAGAGACCCGGCGCGCCTCGGGGATTGCCTTCTTCGCCTGGACGATCGCGGTCTACGACTTCATCCTCTTCGGGACGCTCCTGCCGCGAATCGAGGAATCGTTCGGCTGGACGACCAGTTACGCGCTGCTGGTCTCGACGCTCGTCAGCGTCGGCACGGCCATCGTGGTCCTCCTCGTCGGCCCGCTGGTCGACAAGGTCGGCCGTCGCAAGGGCATGATCATCTCCGTCGGCGGCACGGCTGCGTCATCGGCCGCCACCGCGGCGACGTTCGGCGCGGCCTCACTGATCGGCGTCCGCGCGATCAGCGGACTCGGGCTCGCCGAACAATCGGTCAACGCGACCTATCTCAACGAGCTCTACGAGCTCACCGAGGACGACAAGATCAAGAAGCGACGAGGATTCGTCTACTCGATGGTGCAGACCGGGTGGCCCGCGGGTGCACTTCTCGCCGCCGGATTCGTCGCCGTGGTCACCGCGATCTTCGGTGCCGACTCGTGGCGAATCGCCTTCCTCTTGGCGACCATTCCGGCCATCATCGTCGCGCTGGTGTGCCGAAAGCTCAAGGAGAGCCCGCAGTTCGAGGCCCAACACGCCGTCAAGCAGCTCCGCAAGGCCGGGAAGCACGACGAGGCGGACGCTCTCGCCGCCGCCACCGCGACGGTCGAGCAGACCGCGGCACCGTTCAAGCGGATCTTCACGGGTAAGCACCTGCGCAACACGGTCGTTCTCTCGCTCGCCTGGCTGCTGAACTGGTTCGCGATCCAGACCTTCTCGGTCCTGGGCACCACGGTGCTCGAGAAGGGCAAGGGTATCGACGCCTCGAGCACCCTGATCCTCGTCGTGCTCTCGAACCTGGTCGCCGTCGCCGGCTACCTCGCCCACGGGTGGGCCGGTGACCGCTTCGGTCGCCGCAACACCATCGCGGTGGGGTGGCTGCTGTCGGGGCTGTTCTTCGGCGCGATGCTGCTGGGACCCTCGAGCCAGATCTTCGTTCTGGTGACCTACATGATGGGGTTGTTCTTCCTCCTCGGGCCCTACGCCGCGATCATGTTCTTCCAGGCGGAGTGCTTCGACACCGATTGCCGCGCAACCGGAAGTGCGTTCATCGGCGCGATGTCGCAACCTGGAGCGATCATCTCGGGCTTCATCCTCACCGGGCTCACGGCCGCATCCATCGGATACTCCACCGCCGCACTGTGGGTCGGTGCGCTCGGCGCGATCGTCTCGGCCGTGGTGGTGTTGTTCGCGCGCAAGGTCGCCGACGCGCCTCCGTCCGCAGGTGTGTCGGCGGGCCCGACGACGACCGCGGGGGCCCAGGCATGAGCGAGCAATCCGTCGCGATGATCACCGGTGCGGCCTCCGGTATCGGTGCCGCCACCGCGGTGTGCCTCGCCGAACGCGGTGTGCGGGTGGGCATCGGGACGTTCCCGGGCGATCCCCACGACCCGGAGTCGACCCTGCGGGATGTCAGCGACGCGGGAGGACAGGGACGGATCGTCGAAGTGGACGTCCGGTCGACCGAGTCGGTGGATGCCTTCGCCGACGAACTCGTGGCGACGTGGGGGCGTCTCGACATCGCCGTCGCCAACGCGGGAATCCTGCGCGAAGCGTCCTTCGACTCGATCACCGACGACCAGTGGCACGACATGATGGACGTCGACCTGCACGGGGTGATGCGGACCGCACGCGCCGGATTGCGCCACATGACCGCAGGCGGATCGGTGACCGTGATCTCGTCGATCGCCGGCGGTGTCTACGGGTGGCAGGATCACGCGCACTATGCGACCGCCAAGGCCGGGGTGATCGGCCTCGCGCGCAGTCTCGCCGTCGAATACGGACCCCGGGCCATCCGCGCGAACGCGATCATCCCCGGGCTCATCCGCACCCCGCAGTCGAGCGACGCCGTCAATTCTCTGGGACCCGAAGGGCTCGACCGGGCCGGGGGTTACATCCCGTGGGGCCGGGTCGGTGATCCGCGGGAGGTCGCCGAGGTCATCGCCTTCCTGTCCAGTCCGCAGGCGTCCTATGTCAGCGGCCAGGCGATCGTGGTGGACGGCGCGCTGACCACTGCGATGCGCGACTGAACGAACATCTGAGAGAGAGGATCCGACATGACCGGAGTACTACCGGGCAGGCGCGCCCTGGTGACCGGTGCAGCATCGGGGATCGGTCGCGCGATCGCCGCGGCCTACGTCGCCGAGGGCGCCGTGGTGACACTGGCCGATCGCGACCACCGGGTGAGCGCGGTGGCCGACGAGATCGGGGCCCGGCGTGGTGTCGTCCTGGACGCGACGTCCGAGCCCGAAGTCGACGCCCTGATCGGGCGCGTCGTCGATGAGGACGGCGGACTCGACATCCTCGTCTGCTCGCACGGCATCCTCACCCAGTCGCCCACCGTGGACATGCCGACCGAATTGTGGCGCGAGACCGTCGACATCGATCTCACCAGCGTCTTCCTGTGCAATCGGGCGGCGCTGCGACCGATGCTGGACCAGGGTGCCGGCCGCATCATCAACGTGGCGTCGCAGCTCGCCATCAAAGGCGGTGTCTCACTGGCGCATTACGCCGCGGCGAAGGCAGGTGTCATTGCCATGTCGAAGTCGATCGCCCTCGAGACCGCCGGACGCGGCGTGCTGGTGAACGCCATCGCTCCCGGTCCGGTCGACACCCCGATGGTGGAGGGCATCGACGACGAGTGGAAGCACAGCAAACGCGCCGAGCTGCCACTCGGCCGGTTCGGGCGACCGGAGGAGATCGCCCCGGCCGCGGTGCTTCTGGCCTCCGATCCGGGCGGCAATCTGTTCGTCGGTCAGGTCCTCGGCCCCAACTCGGGCGACGTGATGCCCTGATGTGCGGGGGCTGCGCCGGGGCACCCCCGGATTGGGCCGCCGAGTTCGTGAGCGGTCCGCGCCGACGCGCCCAGGTGGCGCGCCGGATGTCGGAGGTGCTGCGCCGGCACACGGTGCGCCCGATCCCGTCGGGATGGGTCGTCGCCTCCCTCACGGGGTCGGCGACCGTGTGCCGTACCTACGACGAGCTCGTCGCCGCGGTGTCGAGACACTCCGGACTCGACATCGCCGCGGTACGGGACCGTGGTCGGCCCGCGGCCGAGCGCGAACGGATCGAGTGAGCGAAGGTCGTCCGGGCAAAACTCTCCCCCGACAGCAGAACGGGCCCGCACCTTTCGGTGCGGGCCCGCTTGTCGTTGCGACTCAGGCGGTCTCGGTGATCGGGCGATCCACCCAGCTCATCAGGTCGCGCAGCTTCTTGCCGGTGACCTCGATCGGGTGCTCGGCGTTCTCCTTGCGCAGACCCTCGAGCTCCTTGTTGCCGCCCTCGACGTTGGCGACGAGGCGCTTGACGAAGGTGCCGTCCTGGATGTCGGTGAGGATGCCGCGCATGCGCTCCTTGGTGTCGGCGTCGATGACCCGCGGGCCCGACACGTATCCGCCGAACTCGGCGGTGTCGGAGACCGAGTAGTTCATGCGGGCGATGCCGCCCTCGTACATGAGGTCGACGATGAGCTTGAGCTCGTGCAGCACCTCGAAGTAGGCCATCTCCGGGGCGTAACCCGCCTCGACCATGACCTCGAAGCCGGTCTTGACCAGTTCCTCGGTGCCGCCGCACAGCACGGCCTGCTCGCCGAAGAGGTCGGTCTCGGTCTCTTCCTTGAAGGTGGTCTTGATGATTCCGGCACGACCACCGCCGATGGCGCTGGCGTAGCTCAAAGCGAGTGCCTGACCCTCGCCCTTGGGATCCTGGTGGACGGCGATGAGCGCGGGAACGCCCTTGCCGTCGACGAACTGGCGACGCACGAGGTGGCCGGGGCCCTTGGGGGCGACCATCGCGACGGTCACGTTCTCCGGCGCCTTGATGAGGCCGAAGTGGATGTTGAGGCCGTGGCCGAAGAACAGCGCGTTGCCGTCCTGCAGGTTCGGCTCGATGTCCTCGGTGAAGATCGAGGCCTGCGAGGTGTCGGGCGCCAGGACCATGATCACGTCGGCCCATGCGGCGGCTTCGGAGGCGGTGAGCACCTTGAGGCCCTGCTCCTCGGCCTTGGCCTTGGACTTGGAGCCCTCGCGCAGGCCGATCACGACATCGACGCCGGAATCGCGCAGCGACAGCGAATGCGCATGGCCCTGGCTGCCGTAGCCGATCACCGCGACCTTGCGACCCTGGATGATCGACAGATCCGCGTCGTCGTCGTAGAACAGTTCGATGGCCACTATGTTTCCCTTCGATATGTGGTGTCCTCGGTGGATTTCGGAATCCGCCGGGGACGTAATTCTCTTGTCGCTCATCGCCGGTGCTCAGATGCACACGACGACAGCGGGATTCTCTGTCAGCGGTTGGCCGACATGCTCTTCGGTCCTCGACCGAGGGTCACCGCACCCGATTGCGCGATCTCCCGGATTCCATACGGATCGAGCATCCGCAGAAGTGCTTCGAGCTTTTCCGACGTACCCGTGGCCTCGATGGTGAGCGACTCGGGCGAGACGTCGATGACCTTGGCGCGGAACAGATTCACGACCTCGATGACCTCGGTGCGCACCGTCGAGTCCGAGCGCACCTTGACCATCATCAGCTCGCGCGAGACCGAACTCCCCGGGTCCTGCTCGACGATCTTGATCACGTTGATCAGCTTGTTGAGCTGCTTGGTGACCTGCTCGAGCGGGAAGTCCTCCACCGAGACCATGATCGTCATCCGGGAGATGCCCTTGAGTTCGGTGGGGCCGACAGCGAGCGACTCGATGTTGAACCCGCGCCGCGAGAACAACGCCGAGATGCGCGCCAGGACGCCGGGCCGGTCTTCGACCAGGACGCTGAGGGTATGGGTGGTGCTCACTGCTCGTCCTTCTCGGTTGCGCGGTCGGCCGGTGCGTTCTCGACCGTCTGATGGCCGTCCATCGTCTGGTGGATCTCCACCGGACCCGACGCCGACTCCTCGTCGTCGAACAGCGGCCGGATGTTGCGTGCGGCCATGATCTCGTCGTTGCCGGTGCCGGCGGCGACCATCGGCCAGACCTGGGCGTCCTTGCCGACGATGAAGTCGATGACCACCGGACGGTCGTTGATCTCCCGGGCCTTCGCGATCACCTCGTCGACGTCTTCTTCGCGTTCGACGCGGAATGCCACGCAGCCCAGCGCCTCCGAGAGCTTGACGAAGTCCGGGATCATCCGCGAGTGGGTCGACAGATCGGTGTTCGAGTACCGCTCCTCGTAGAAGAGCGTCTGCCACTGACGAACCATGCCCAGGTTGCCGTTGTTGATCAGCGCCACCTTGATCGGGATTCCCTCGATCGCGCAGGTCGCGAGTTCCTGATTGGTCATCTGGAAGCAGCCGTCACCGTCGATCGCCCACACCTCGGCGTCGGGGTCGGCGGCCTTGGCGCCCATGGCGGCGGGCACCGCGTAGCCCATCGTGCCCAGACCGCCGGAGTTGAGCCACGTGCGCGGCTTCTCGTAGGAGATGAACTGCGCGGCCCACATCTGGTGCTGGCCGACGCCCGCGCAGTACACCGCGTCCGGTCCGGCGGCCTTGCCGAGGGCCTGGATGACGAACTCCGGCGACATCGAACCGTCGGTCTGACGGTCGTAGCTCAGCGGGTAGGTCCGCCGCAGGTTGTCGAGGTAGGACCACCACTGCGAGATGTCGGGAGTCGAGCCGCTGGTCGCCCGCTCGTCGCGCAGGGCCTCGGTGAGCTCCTCGATGACCGCCTTGCAGTCACCGACGATCGGCACGTCGACGGGCCGGTTCTTGCCGATCTCCGCAGGGTCGATGTCGGCGTGGATGACCTTCGCGTTCGGCGCGAACGACGACAGCTGGCCGGTGACCCGGTCGTCGAAGCGCGCTCCCAGGGTGATCAGCAGGTCGCTGCGCTGCAGACCCGCGACCGCCGCCACCGTGCCGTGCATGCCCGGCATGCCCAGGTGCTGCTGGTGACTGTCGGGGAACGCGCCGCGCGCCATCAGAGTCGTGACCACCGGGATACCGGTGAGCTCGGCCAGTTCGAGCAGTTCCGCCGACGCGTTCGCCTTGATGACACCGCCGCCGACGTAGAGCACCGGCGACGTCGCGGCGTTGATCAGGCGGGCCGCCTCGCGAACCTGCTTGCCGTGCGGCTTGGTGACCGGACGGTAGCCGGGCAGGTCGATCTGCGGCGGCCACGAGAACGTGGTCTGCGCCTGCAGGATGTCCTTGGGGATGTCGACCAGGACCGCGCCGGGACGACCGCTCTCGGCGATGTGGAACGCCTCCGCGATGGTCTTCGGGATGTCGATCGCCCGGCTGACCAGGAAGTTGTGCTTGGTGACCGGCATGGTGATACCGGAGATGTCGGCTTCCTGGAACGCGTCGGTGCCGATCAGCGCGCGTCCGACCTGGCCGGTGATCGCGACGACGGGCACCGAATCCATCTGGGCGTCGGCAAGCGGGGTCACCAGGTTGGTGGCACCGGGACCGGACGTGGCCATCATGACGCCTGCGCGTCCGGCGACCTGGGCGTACCCGGTCGCGGCGTGGCCGGCGCCCTGCTCGTGACGGACGAGGACGTGCCGGACCTTTTGTGAGTCCAGGAGCGGGTCGTAGACCGGCAGGACCGCGCCACCCGGAATGCCGAAGACGACCTCGACACCGAGTTCCTCGAGGGAACGAACCACAGACTGGGCGCCGCTGACGCGCTCGGGCGCAACGGTGTGCTGGTTTACCGCACGGAGGTTGCCCGCCGCCGGAGACTGCTGCCGCAGTCCTGCGTTACGCGACGGCTCGGTGCGGCCGGCGTCGGTGCGTGCTGTTGGTGCGCTCACTGCACGATCCTCATCTTGGTTGTGGAATCCGATATCGGTGATGGAAGTACCTGGCATGAAAAAACCCCCGACAGCTTCCGCTGTTCGAGGGTGGCGCGTCGATGCCGGTTGGGGGTCTGCGAGTGACCGGTCAGGCGAAGACGCGCCAGCCGATTACTACGAGGATCCCGTTCTGCATCACGCGTTCACGGTAGGACTGTGTTCGGTTCTGAGTCAAACTCCGGACCATGCCGTCCCACACTGTGGGAACGCACAGGTCGTGCCGGTCGCTTCCGCAGTGCCCATCGGGTCCGGCGCGACGAACCCGTCGACAGGGAGACTCCGACGAGGTTGGCACAATGGACGAGTGCCGACAGATTCCACCGACCCCGCAGACCCGAAGACCGCCACGACAGACCCGAAGACCAGCACGGCCCCGGCCGACGACGACGTCACGTTCGACTACCCGGTGACGTTCCGTATCAACCGGATCGCCTACTTCACGGTCCCGATGGTCGCCCTGGTGGTCGTGCTGCTGGTCGGCGCCTCTCCGTGGTTCACCTTCGCCCTGGTCGTGCCGGTGGTGCTGTGGCTGTGGATCCACCGGCTGCGGACCGTGGTCACCGAGAACGGCCTGCGCGCCGTCCGGATGTTCTCCACGACCGAGATCGCCTGGCCGGAGGTCGCGGGGCTGCAGTTCCCGAAATGGAGTTCGGTGCGGGCGGTGCTGACCGACGGCAGTCGAGTCCGTCTGCCCGCCATCGGTTTCCGCGATCTCCCGGCGTTGTCGATCGTCAGCGGCGGTCGAATCCCGGACCCCTTCGAGGCGGCCCGTTCCGCCGAATAGTCGTCGGCGGCACGCGCGATCGGAGAGCACCGCCGCGCCTTCTTCTGATCTCGTCACCTCATCTCGTCGCCCGGCGTGGCGGCGATAGAGTGCGGCCGTGGAGCACGCCCGAACACTCGACGCCGGTGAACTCGACGAACTGATCTCGGCAGGACGCCTCGCAGACGCCGGGACGATGCTGTCCACGCTGCCGGCGGGCGACATCGCCGCCCTGCTCGACCGGCTCCCCCACAAATCCCGCGGGGTCGCGTTCCGCCTGCTGGCCAAGGAACTCGCGGTCGAGGTGTTCGACGACCTGTCCGCCGGCTCACAGCGCCGCCTCATCGACGATCTCGGAACCGCCGAGGTGGCCGCCGCCTTCGACCGTCTCGACCCCGACGACCGCGCCGAGTTGCTGGACGAGCTGCCCGCGGGAGTCGCCAAGTCGCTGATCCAGCAACTCTCCCCCGCCGAACGCGACATGACCGCCGTCGTCCTCGGCTATCCGAGAGGTTCGGTGGGGCGCCGGATGAGCCCCGAGTTCGTCCACGCACGCGAGGACGAATCGGCCGGCGACGCCCTGGCTCGCGTGCGCGAACGCGGACACGCCGCGGAGACGATCTACACCGTCCCCGTCCTCGACGGGTCCCGTTCCCTGTGCGGTGTGGTCAGCCTGCGCGATCTCCTCCTGGCCGATCCCGCCGACTCCGTCCGCGACCTGATGAACAAACCGATGTTCGCGCATGCCGACGACGATGCCGAGGCCACCGCGCAGCGGTGCGTGGACCGCGGAATTCTCGCGATGCCGGTCGTCGACAACGACCGGCGCCTGGTCGGGGTCCTGACCATCGACGACGCCGTCGAAGTCGTCGAGCAGGCCCGCGACACCGACGAGGCTCGGGCCGGCGCGCGCGAACCGCTCCGCGATCCCTACCTGTTCGCCTCCATCCTGTCGATCACCCGAGCCCGGATCGTGTGGCTGTTCGTCCTCGCGGTGTCGGCCATCCTCACCGTCAACGTCCTGGAGATCTTCGAGGGCACCCTCGAACAGCGGGTCGCGCTGGCCCTGTTCATCCCCCTGCTCACCGGGATCGGCGGCAACACCGGTTCGCAGGCGGCGACGACCGTGACCCGCGCACTCGCCACCGAGGAGGTCGCCCCACGCGACGTCGCCCGCGTCGCCGCCAAGGAGGTCCGCGTCGGACTGACCATGGGCGCACTGCTCGGACTGGCCGGCTTCACCGTCGCCGCACTCGTGTACGGCCTCGACATCGGTGTGGTCATCGGTCTGACGATCCTGTCGGTGTGCGCGCTGGCCGCGACCGTGGGCGGCGTGATGCCGCTGGTCGCGAAGTCCATCCGCGTCGATCCCGCGGTCTTCTCCACCCCGTTCATCTCCACGTTCTGCGACGCCACCGGGCTCCTCGTCTACTTCTCGATCGCCAAAGCGGTGCTGGGGATCTGACACCGCCGCGACGCGGCGCCGGCGAGGTCGTGCCGTGCACGTCCGAATCGTTTTGTTCCCCCATGTCACGGCGGAGTAGCCTGACTTCTCGGCGCTCCCCCACGCCCACCCTCAGCGAGGCGGCGCCCGTCAACACAGCCTCGTCCCGGCCACAGCCCGTGGGAAACAACACCCGGGGTCGCGGTGTTGAGCCGAAGAGTCCGGCGCCGGTCCGTCATCGCACGTCCGATCGCGCCGGGCCCACCCGAGCCACACGATCGATTCGAGGAAGCCATGCCTGCCCTGAGGTCACGCACCACCACCGTCGGCCGTGAAGCCGCCGGCGCCCGCTCCCTGTGGCGCGCCACCGGGATGACCGACGACGATTTCGGCAAGCCGATCGTGGCGATCGCCAACTCCTACACCCAGTTCGTGCCGGGGCACGTGCATCTGAAGGATGTCGGCGACATCGTGGCCGAGGCCGTGCGGGCCGCCGGTGGCGTGCCTCGCGAGTTCCACACCATCGCCGTCGACGACGGCATCGCGATGGGTCACGGCGGCATGCTCTACTCGCTGCCCAGTCGCGAGATCATCGCCGACTCCGTCGAATACATGGTCAACGCCCACACCGCGGACGCGCTCGTGTGTATCTCGAACTGCGACAAGATCACCCCGGGCATGCTCAATGCCGCGATGCGCCTGAACATCCCGACCGTGTTCGTCTCGGGCGGACCGATGGAGGCCGGCAAGGCCGTCGTCGTCGGCGATGTCGCGCACCCGTCGTCGGATCTGATCACCACCATCTCCGCGTCGGCCAACAGCGACGTCGACGATGCGGGCCTGAGCGAGGTCGAGGCGGCGGCATGCCCGACCTGCGGATCGTGTTCGGGCATGTTCACCGCCAACTCGATGAACTGCCTGACCGAGGCGCTCGGGCTCGCCCTGCCCGGCAACGGCTCGACCCTGGCCACGCACGAGGCACGTCGCGCCCTGTTCCGCCGCGCCGGCACCGTCGTCGTCGACGCCGCGACGCGCTGGTACCGCGACGACGACGCGTCGGTGCTCCCGCGGAACATCGCGACGCCGACCGCCTTCCGTAACGCCATGGCACTCGACGTCGCGATGGGCGGCTCGACCAACACCGTTCTGCACATCCTCGCCGCCGCGCAGGAGGGCGAGGTCGCCGACTTCGACCTCACGGTCATCGACGAGATCAGCCGGAACGTCCCGTGCCTCTCGAAGGTCTCGCCGAACTCCGACTACCACATGGAGGACGTTCACCGGGCAGGCGGAATCCCGGCCATCCTCGGCGAATTGCGGCGCGCGGGTCTGCTCGACGACACCGCCTCGACCGTCCACACCCCGACGATGGCCCAGGCGCTCGACGATTGGGACATCCGCGGCGGCAAGGCGATCGACGAGGCCGTCGAACTCTTCCACGCAGCACCGGGCGGCGTCCGCACCACCACCCCGTTCTCGACGGCCAACCGGTGGAGTTCGCTCGACACCGACGCCGAGGGCGGATGCATCCGAGACCTCGAGCACGCCTACACCGTCGAGGGCGGGTTGTGCGTGCTCCGCGGCAACCTCGCGCCCGACGGGGCGGTCCTGAAGACCGCGGGCATCGACGAGGACCTGTGGCACTTCGAGGGCCCGGCCCGCGTCGTCGAGAGCCAGGAGGACGCCGTCCAGGTCATCCTGTCCAAGACCATCCAGGCCGGCGAGGTCCTCGTGGTGCGTTACGAGGGTCCCGCGGGCGGCCCCGGAATGCAGGAGATGCTCCACCCGACGGCCTTCATGAAGGGCACCGGGATGGGCAAGAAGTGCGCCCTCATCACCGACGGCCGGTTCTCCGGCGGATCGTCGGGTCTGTCGGTCGGCCACATGTCTCCCGAAGCCGCGTCGGGTGGTGCCATCGGGCTCGTCGAGGACGGCGACCGGATCCTCATCGATGTCAAGACCCGCCGTCTCGAGGTCCTCGTCGACGACGACGTGCTCGCTGAGCGCCGCGCCAAGATGGAGGCCTCCGAGCGTCCGTGGCAGCCGAAGGACCGCCAGCGCACGGTCACCACCGCGCTGCGCGCCTATGCCAAGCTCGCAACGTCGGCCGACCGCGGCGCGGTGCGTCAGGTCGACTGACCCCTCACCACAGAATGCGGGGTACGTGTCGGAATCCGACACGTACCCCGCATTCGTTGTCCGCTCGGGTCACACCAGTGGATTGCTGCCGTTCGCGAGCACCCAGACCGCGACGGCCGCGGCCGCGCCGACGATGAGCCAGAGGAACGAGCCGACGAACGGCCGCCGCGCCCAGCCTCGGGGATAGTCGAGTGAGTACAGACCCGGTCCGGTCAGGATGACGACCGCCGCGGCCACCGCGAGGAAGAGCTCGAACTCGACTCCGCCGGCAGCGGCGAAGAACGAGAAGCCGTCCGCCATCGACATCTTGAAGGCCGCGGCGACGAGCATCGTGCCGAGGATCGCCGACGCCCCGATCGGCGTCAGGAGGCCGAGGATCACCATGAGTCCGCCGATCGTCTCCGACAGGGCGCCGACGATCGCGAGGATCTGCGCATAGTCGGCGGTGAACCCGGCGTCGACGAGCATCGACTCGAATCCGCTGAGTCGCGGGCCGTTCCACAGTCCGAAGAGCTTCTGCAGCCCGTGGGCTCCGACCAGACCGCCGAGCGCGACGCGCAGTACCAGCAGACCCAGGTCGATCGTGCCGCGCCGCGACTTCGCGAGGGCCTCCTCCAGGTCGTCGTCGGCCGCCGCGTCCGGCCGGACGTCGGTGTCGTCGTCGGTTCGGCGACGGCCTAACCGACGACGCGCGCGAGGCTCGTCGTCCAACACCTCGGTGGCCGCCGACTCGTCGCGGGCACGGGTGCGGGATGACGCATCGTCGTCGTCATCGAGGAAGTCGTAGCGCGCGGTGCCGGCCGGCGGGAGGGCGGGCTCAGGGGTGGTGATCGCGTCGTCCGCGGGCGGCACGCGCGCGGGCCCGGGAGGCTTCGCGAACTGGACGGTCTCGAAATCGTCGTCCGCCGGCGCTGCCGGGCCCGTGGCCGGTGCGGCGGAGCGTGGGGGCGGTGCGGCAGGACTCGAGGTCGTCGGCGGACCCGCGGCGGCGGGACGGGTCTCCACGTCGCCGGGATCGAGGTCGTCGAGGTCGTCCACTCGTGAATAGGGCGCCGGGGACCGCCGGGCGTGCCGGTTGTAGAAGTCGTCGCGGTCGGTCACCGCCGGTGGTGTCGGCGGACCGGCCTCGGGACGCGCGGCCCCCGGGCCGGTGCCCGCGCCGGGCACTCCACCCCCGGTACCCGGGACCGGAATCTGTCCGGTCGGTTCGTCGTAGGGACTCGTCGCCGGTGTGTCGCGCCCGCTGGTGCCCGACGTGTCGCGTTCGCTCACACGCCCGACTCTAGAGGCTCGCGCACCGCGGCCCTCGCACCCCGGCGGGGTGAGTCGGGGCACCACGCTCGGGCACCACGAGCCGGGGCACCACTACTGTGGACGCCATGTGGAAGGGGCGCCCGACGGGCACGCGCGGTCATGCCGGCCGGACGAGTTCACCCGCCTCGGCGGATCGACGGGTACGGGTTCGGTGGCGCACCCTGCTGACGGTGCTGACCGCGGTGGTCGTCCTGGTCGGCGGCTGTGCGGATTTCACCGCGCAGGACAACCAGCGCGAGGCCGGCGCGTTCAGCCCCAACAACCGGCCGAGCGGCCAGCCCGAGCCGACTCCGCCCCCCGAGACCCCTCGGGAGACACAGCCGCCGCCGACCGGCCCGTGCGTCGACCCCGACCCCGCAGTCATCGCCACGTGCCTCGCGTCGACCGGCGGTGTGATGCCCGGCGACGAGCAGGGCGAGGTGACGGTCGTCGCCGAACGCACGACCGGAAAGATCCTCACCACCAAGCGCTACGGTCCCGCCCGGACCCTGGGCGAGGCGCCGGTCGACGCGTCCGGTGACGGCGGTCTGATCGATTTCGCCTTCTCCCCCACCTACTCCCAGGACCGGTTGATCTACGCCTACATCACGACCCCGTCGGACAATCGGATCGTCCGCCTGGCGCCGGGTGACGTGCCCAAGCCGATCCTCACCGGCATCCCGAAGGGCGCCACCGGGAACATGGGCGCGATGTACTTCCGGTCGCCGACCGAACTCGTGGTCGCCACCGGCAACGCCGGGAATCCCGCGGCCGCCGACGATCCGTCTTCGCTTGCCGGCAAGGTGCTGCTGGTCACCTCGTTCACCTCGGGCGCGAGTCCCCGTCCGGCGATCCTCGCATCCGGGTTCGGGTCCACGGTGTCGTTGTGCCCCAACGCTTCCACCGGGACCGTCTACGTCGCCGACCAGACGGCCACCGAGGATCGCGTGCAGGTGCTCGAAGAAGGTGGACCCAAGGTGCTGTGGACCTGGCCCGACCGGCCACAGATCGCCGGGTGCGGTGTCGCCGCCGGCAGCATCTTCGTGTCGACGACGCGCACCCAGCGCATCGAGGCCATCAACGAGCCGACGCGTGAGGAGCCGACGATCACCGCACCGGCCGTCGTGCTCGAACGCCGGTACGGCGCACTCGGCCGGATGGCCGCGCTGCCCAACGGGTTGCTGCAGGTGGCGACCGTCAACAAAGAAGTGGGGACACCGAAGCCCACCGACGACCGCGTGTTCCGCTTCCTGCCCGCCGGGGGCGGCAACGACCGGACGTGACGCTCGGCTCTCAGTACCGCGGACCCGCACACCCTCTGTCCCCGAGGTGCGAGGTGCGAGAAGCTATAGCGGCCCCAACCGCTCCCCGAGGTGCGAGCGAAGCGGCCCCAACCGCTCCCTGAGGTGCGAGCGAAGCGCCCCCATTGCTCCCTGAGGTGCGAGCGAAGCGAGCCACGAAGGGCTCCGAAACTTGCGTCACCAGGCCCTTCGTGGCTCGTCGCTATCGCTCCTCGCACCTCAGGGAGCAAAGGACCTGCAGCTCACTCGAATCAGGGAGCAAAGGACCTGCAGCTCACTCGAATCAGGGAGCAAAGGACCTGCAGCTCACTCGAATCAGGGAGCAAAGGACCTGCAGCTCACTCGAATCAGGGAGCAAAGGACCTGTAGCTCATTCGGATCAGGGAGCGGGGTGACGCTCGCAAGCTCGCTCCTCAGGGAGCGGGAGTTCTGCGGTCAGCCGTCAGGAACAGGCCGCGATGACCAGTTCTTTGACGCGAGCCGGGTCTGCTTGTCCGCGAGTCGCTTTCATGACATCGCCGACGATCTTGCCGGCGGCCTGGACTTTTCCGCCGCGGATCTTCTCGGCGATGTCGGGGTTCGCGGCGAGGGCGTCGTCGACGGCCTTCTGGAGAGCGGAGTCGTCGCGAACCACCTCGAGACCGCGGTCGGCGACGATCTGCGCGGGTTCACCCGCACCGTCGAGGACGGCGGTCGCGACCTGCTGCGCGAGCTTGGTGGTGAGCTTGCCCTCGTCGACCATCCCGATGATCTCGGCGACCTGGCCGGGCGTGATGGGCAGGTCGGCTAGTTCGACTCCACGCGAGTTCGCTTGCTGCGCAAGGAAGGACACCCACCATCCGCGTGCGGCCTCGGGTGATGCCCCGGCGTCGACGGTGGCGATGATGAGGTCGACCGCGCCGACGTTGACGAGGTCGCGCATCACCTCGTCGGACACTCCCCACTCCTCCTGGATGCGGGCACGACGCAGCCACGGCAGTTCCGGCAGGGTCGCTCGGAGTTCCTCGATCCACGCCGAGTCCGGCTGCACCGGCGGCAGATCCGGCTCCGGGAAGTAGCGGTAGTCCTCCGCGGTCTCCTTGCGACGGCCGGCCGAGGTGGTGCCGTCGGTCTCGTGGAAGTGCCGCGTCTCCTGGACGATCTCACCCCCGGCCCGCAGGATGGCGCCCTGGCGGCGCATCTCGTAACGGACGGCCACCTCGACGCTCTTGAGCGAGTTGACGTTCTTGGTCTCGGTGCGGGTGCCGAACTCGGTGGCGTCCTTCGTCTTCAGCGACAGATTGACGTCACAGCGCATCGACCCCTGGTCCATGCGCACGTCCGACACGTCCAGCGATTTGAGCAGATCACGCAGCGCCGACACATACGCCCTGGCGACCTCCGGCGCACGTTCCCCGGCGCCCTCGATGGGCCGCGTGACGATCTCGACGAGCGGCACGCCGGCGCGGTTGTAGTCGAGCAGCGAGTGACTGGCCCCGTGGATCCGGCCCGTGGACCCGCCGATGTGCAGAGACTTTCCGGTGTCCTCCTCCATGTGGGCGCGCTCGATCTCCACCCGCCATGTGGTGCCGTCACCGAGCACGACGTCGAGGAAACCGTCGTAGGCGATCGGCTCGTCGTACTGCGAGATCTGGTAGTTCTTCGGCTGATCCGGGTAGAAGTAGTTCTTCCGCGCGAAGACACTCGACGGCCGGATGGCGCAGTTGAGTGCCAGGCCGATGCGGATCGCGGACTCGATGGCCTTGGCGTTGGCGACCGGGAGCGAGCCGGGGAGGCCGATGCACACCGGGCAGACCTGGGTGTTGGGGTCGGCGCCGAACTCGGTGGGGCACCCGCAGAACATCTTGGTCGCGGTGCCCAGCTCGACGTGCACCTCGAGGCCCATCACCGGATCGAAACCGGCGAGGACGTCGTCGTAGTCCAACAGGTCGACGGCTGCGGAAGTCATGGCAGTCAGTTTATGCGGCGATATCCCAGGGGCACGTTCAGGGTGATCACCGATGCCGGAAAGGTGCGCCCGCTCGTAGCGTCGACGACATCGACGGACAACGTCGCAACGGACGCCCACCCAGGAGGACGAGATGACCACCCCACAACCCGCCTACACCGGCCCACGCCTGATGCGTTCACGCACCAATTCCTGGCTGGGCGGTGTGTGCGGCGGCATCGCCGAACGCTGGGGCTGGGACCCGACCCTCGTCCGCGTCCTGTTCATCCTGTCGATGCTGCTGCCGGGACCCCAGGTGCTGCTCTACCTGGCACTCTGGATCATCATCCCGCGCGAGCCCGCCGCGACGGCCGCGCCCGTCGCCTGACGCGGCCACCGAGCTCAACCGAAGATGACCCGGATCTCCTTGTACTGATCCAGCGGCACGGTCTTCAGTTCGCCGAGCGCCTCGTCGAAGGTGATCCGCGCGATCTCGGTGCCGTGCAGGGCGACCATCTGCCCCCAGCCCTTCTCGGCGACGAGGTCGGCGGTCGCCATCCCCATCCGTGTCGCCAGGACCCGGTCGTAGGCCGACGGCACCCCGCCGCGCTGGATGTGCCCGAGAACGGTGGCGCGGGTCTCGATGCCGGTCCGCTCCTCGATGAGCGGGGCGAGCACCTCGGCCACACCGCCGAGCCGGGGACGGTTGAAGCCGTCGAGGCCCTTGGTGGAGTGGGCCTCCTTCATCTCCGGGAGGGTGAAGCCCTCGGCGACGACGACCATCGGTGAACGGCCGCGCGACTTGACGCTGGTGACCCAGGCGCAGATCTGGTCGAGGCTCTCCGGATTCTCCGGAATCAGGATCACGTGCGCGCCGCCCGCGATCCCGGAGTGCAGGGCGATCCAGCCGGCGTGGCGGCCCATCACCTCGAGCACCATGCACCGCTTGTGCGAATTGCCGGTGGTGCGAAGCCGGTCGATGGCCTCGGTGGCGATCTCCACGGCCGTATTGAACCCGAACGTGTAGTCGGTCGCGGCGATGTCGTTGTCGATGGTCTTGGGAACCCCGACGATGTTGATGCCGTCGTCGAACAGTCTCTTCGACGCCGCCGCGGTGCCCTCCCCGCCGATCGCGATCACGCCGTCGATCTCGAGGTTCTTCAGAACCTTCTTGATGTTCTCGGGTCCGCCGTCGGGTTCGGAGTAGGGACCGAACCGGCTCGTGCCCAGGATGGTGCCGCCCTGATTGGACAGGCCGCGTACCGTCGACCGGTTCAGTTCGACGATGTCGCCGTAGACGAGTCCGGCCCAGCCGTCCCGGAACCCGACGAACTCGTGGCCGTACACGGTCTCACCTTTGAGCACTGCGCCGCGGATCACCGCGTTCAGTCCGGGGCAGTCTCCCCCGGACGTCAGAATGCCGAACCTCTTGGCCATCTGGTGAGACCACCCTCCCTGTCGTCATCCGTCGAACCTGCATCATCTCCGGAGCCTTGACGTCATCTCCGGGGACACGGCCGGTGCCGAGCACGCGGCACGAACATCCCCAATCTAGTGCCCCGGTGAGCCGGGCGCTGGCCGCGAAATCACTTGATGCCGTTCTCGTAGGCGAACACGACCGCCTGGGCTCGGTCCCGGAGTCGGAGTTTGTTCAGGAGGCTGCTCACGTGCGTCTTGACCGTCTGTTCGGTGACGAACAGGTCGGCACCGATCTCTGCGTTGGACTTGCCGTCCGCCACCAGATCGAGGACCTCGCGTTCCCTCGGGGTCAGGGTGTCGAGCTTGTCGTCCCGCGACGGTCGACGACGGTTGGCGGTGACCTCGGTGATCAGGCGCCGCGTGATCGACGGCGCCAGCAACGCCTCGCCCGCGGCCACCACCCGCACCGCCCGCACCAGCTCGTCGGCGGGTGCGTCCTTGAGCAGGAAGCCCGAGGCACCGATCCGCAGGGCTTCGTACACGTAGTCGTCGATGTCGAAGGTCGTGAGCATCAGCACACGCGTGGGCGGTTCCGACGACGACGAGAGGATCTGTTCGGCCGCCCACAAACCGTCCTTGCGCGGCATGCGCACGTCCATCAGGACGACGTCGGGACGGACGCGGCGACACACCTCGACGGCCTCGACCCCGTCGGCGGCGTCGCCGAGGACCGAGAGATCGGGCTGCGCGGCGAGCAGAGCCGAAAAGCCCTGACGCACCATGGCCTGGTCATCTGCGATGACTACGGTGATCGGCACGCCGTTACGCTACCGTCGTCGCGACCGCGGCTCACCGGAACCCGACGAGGTCACGATCGGCTCGGGAACGACGACCTCACGTCGCGGCGACGCCGGGATTCGGGCGCGTACCTCGAATCCCCCGGCCGGGGTCGGCGAGGCGACGAGCGAACCGCCCACTGCCTGAGCACGATCGATCATCCCGGGGATACCCACACCACTCCCACCGATCTGCAGCGGCTCGGCGGTCGCGGCAGTGTTGACGACGGCGACGTCGACGAGGCCGTCGTCGGTCCGCGACACCTCGACGTCCACGCGTCCGCCGGGGGCGTGTCGGGTCGCGTTGGCCAGCGACTCCTGCACGATTCGATAGATCACCAGGGCAGCCGATTCACCGACCTCGTCCCCGTCGACGTCGAGTACGAGCGCGACCTCGGCGCCGGCGCGTCGTGTCTCGGCGACCAGCGAATCGAGTTCGCCCAGGCCCGGATTCGGTGCCGGCGAGGCGTCCGTACCCTCGACGCGCAGGACCCCGAGCAGTTGCCGGACCTCATCGAGGGACGTACGTGCCGCGTCGGCGATCGCGTCGAATTCCGCTGCGGCCGAGGGACTCACATCCGGCAGGCGATATCTCGCGGTCTGCGACATCACCACCACCATCGACATCCGGTGGGCGACCACGTCGTGCAGGTCCCGGGCGATGCGTGCCCGCTCCTGGAGGACGGCTGCCTCTGCTTCGGCGGCCTCGGTCTGCTCGGTGCGAACCGCCAGCTGCCGGCGGGAGGCCATCAGGCCGCGCAACAACGCGACCACGACCGCGAGCACGGAGATCCCGAAGACCCACCCGACGCGCGCGGTCGGCTGCACGGCGAACGCGATGACGATGGAGGTCGAGACCCAGACCACCGGAATCCACCGCAGCGGGCACTTGAGAAAGGCCATGAACGTGAGGACCAGCAGTTCGATGAGATGGGTCACCTGGATCGTCAGCTCCCACGTACCCCGAACCGGGACGACGATGCCGATCAGTTGCGCGGAGACCACCGAGATCGCCCATCCCAGCAGCGGGGCCGACCACGCGAGGGCGATCGGCAGGGCGGCGAAGGCGGCGACCACGGGAAGCACGAACACCGGCATGGAGTGGGTGATGGGCAGTGTCGGCCAGGCGACCGAGTACATGACGAGCGCCACGAACAGGAAGAACCAGTTCAGGCGCGACGAGAAGTAGTGCCGCACCGCGGGGTCCTGGGCCACGGGTGCGGTCGACACCCATTCCAGTGAGGACGCCCCCACCGCGCGGAGCTTCTTGCGGTATCCGAACATGCACTCACCCTAGGCCCGTCGACCACCCGAAGACCTCATACTTTCGAGGGAGACGACCCGATACCGGCGTACGGGTCCGGCGCCGGCGGACCCGCCTGGGGACGACCTCGGACGGCTCCGCGGAGCGATGTGCCGGTCGGGTCCGACCTCATAGCGTCGGTGACCATGACCGGATCACAGGACTTCCGAAAACCACCTTCGGACAACGGCTTCCACAGTTCCCTCGATTCCTTCGCACCGGGCCGCCGGCGGCGCTCGCACTGGTGGGCCGCAATGCTCACCCTCACCGCGCTCCTCGCCGGGCAGTGGGTCTCGACCGCGCACGCCGTGGCGGGTCCGCTTCTCGGAGCGACGAGCACGTCGGTGGCGGCGCCATCGGACGATGCGCACAACCCCTACGCGGCCGTGGTCGTCGCCCTCGTGGGACCGCACCCGGCCACCGCGGTGACGCTCCTTCCTCCGACCTTCGTCGTGGCGCAGGGATACTCGCCCCGGATCGTCGACGGATACCCGGTCGACCCGGACGGGGACTGCTCGTCACCGGTCCCCCTGCCGGCGCAGTTCACATCCCTGTGTCGCACCCATGATCTCGGCTACGACCTGCTGCGGGCGGCCGAGCGAGACGGTGCACCGCTCGGCGCGTGGGCCCGGATCGCGCTGGACCGCATGCTGATCGACCGGATGTACGCCTCCTGCGGCACGCCCGCCTGCACGATCGCCGCGCACGGGGCCCGCATCGGGCTGGCGTGGAACACCTGGCGTCAGTACGGCGGTCCCCCGGCCCGGGGCGAGTCGCTGCCCGCGCTGGTCGGCACGACCGTCGAGCGCGCCCTGGTCGACCCCGACGAGTACGAGGTGCGGCGATGACGTCGCACCGGGACGCGCGGTGGTTGCGCGACAGCACTTTCCGATCGTGGCCGCACCCGGCCGTCAGTGTCGCCGCCACGCTCGGTCACCTCGTCGCGCTCTACCCGGGCACACTGCCGCGCGACGCGACGACGACGGCGATCCTGACCGTTGTGCTCAGCGCTCTGGGAGCGTGCACCGGCATGATTCTCGCGCGGCGTACCCGTCGGCAGCCGGAGGAACAGGCCCGACGCGTCGTCTTCGGCTCGTGCGTGGTGATCCTCGGATGCGCTGTGGGCGTAGCGCTCTGGTGGCAGAACCTCATCCGGTCGGCGGTCGACGCCGCACCCGCGGGTCTCGGGTGGTGCGCTGCGGCGACGTTGCCGTCCGCGCTGATCGTGGCGGCGATCGTGGCCGTCCCGCGGATCACCGCGATGGCCGCTGCCGGTGGCCTCGCACTCACGGCCGGACTGCTGGCGCCCGCCGACGCCGGGGCCGACGGGCAGCCGTTGCCGGTCTCGTCGTCGGCGCAGCAGGAGTCGGGCATCGTGCTGCGCGGCGAGCTCAGGGACGGCCGATTCGACGATGCCGCAGCGGAACTGACGCGGACGTGGGCGGTGTCGGACGGACCTTCGGCGCGCGCGGTCGTGGTCGCGGTGCCGACCGGATCGGGGTGGGTCGATTCCGCAGCCGTCGACGGTTACGCCAGCCGTTTCGCCGGCGATGTCCGGGTTCTCACCCTCCCGTACGCCCAGGTGCCGTCCTGGCAGGCCTTCCTGTCCGACCGGACCAGGGCCGCGGAATCGGCGATCGCCGTGGTGTCGGCGCTGGCGACCGTCCTCGATCGTGTGCCCGAGCACGAACGTCCGCGAGTGGTTCTCTACGGGCAGAGTCTCGGCGCCGTGGGTGCCGACGCCGCACGGGTGTGGCTGGAGAACGAACATCCCGCGCTGCTCGACGAGACCGTGCTGGTCGCGCCGCCGGCGGGCACCGTCGCCGCGGTGTCCCGTACCCCGCGAGCGGTCCTCGCCAATTCCAGCGATCCGGTCGTGCGCTGGTCGTTCGCCGAACTGTGGCGACCGCACCGGGCGACCGGCGACACCCACATCCGTGGTCCGCGGGTGCCCGACGCACCGTGGCTACCCGTGGTCAGCTTCGTGCAGACGAGCATCGACCTGCTCGGCGCGCTCGACGGGGCGGCCGGCGTCGGCCACCGATACGGGTCGGAACAGGCCGGGCCGCCACATCCGTTGCGCGGCTGACGGTCCGCCGGCCGGCACACCGATGAGCCGTGCAGTGCCGGTCAGACGATCGGGCCGCGAGCCGCTTCGTAGGAGGCGCCGACCCGGTACAGGCGGTCGTCGGCGAGGGCGGGAGCCATGATCTGCAAACCGACGGGCATCCCGTCGTCGACCGACAGGCCCGAGGGCACCGACATCGAGCCGATGCCGGCGAGGTTCACCGGCAGCGTGCACAGATCGAACAGGTACATCGCGAGCGGATCGTCGACCTTCTCCCCGATCGGGAACGCGGTGGTCGGCGTGGTCGGCGAGATCAGCACGTCCACCTTCTCGAAGGCCGTGGCGAAGTCGCGCGAGATCAGGGTGCGGACCTTCTGCGCCTGACCGTAGTACGCGTCGTAGTAACCCGACGACAAGGCGTAGGTGCCGATCATGATGCGGCGCTTGACCTCTGGGCCGAAACCGGCTTCGCGGGACAGCGCCATGACCTCGTCGGCGGAATGCGAACCGTCGTCGCCGACACGCAACCCGTAGCGCATCGCGTCGAACCGTGCGAGGTTCGACGACACCTCCGACGGGAGGATCAGGTAGTACGCGCCGAGCGCATAGGTGAAGTGCGGGCAGCTCACCTCGATGACCTCGGCGCCACGCTCGGTGAGCAACTTCACGGCCTGGTGGAAGGAGTCGAGTACGCCCGACTGGTAACCCTCGCCCTGCAGTTCGGTGACGACACCGATCTTCACGCCCTTGAGGTCCTGCTCGGCGCCCTCGCGGGCGGCCGCGACGACGTCGGGTACCGGGACGTTGATCGACGTCGAGTCGCGCGGGTCGTGCCCGGCGATGACCTCGTGCAGCATCGCGGTGTCGAGAACCGTGCGGCCACACGGGCCGCCCTGGTCGAGTGACGACGCGCAGGCGACGAGGCCGTAGCGCGAGACGGTGCCGTAGGTCGGCTTGACGCCGACGGTCGCGGTGACCGCGGCCGGCTGGCGGATGGAGCCGCCGGTGTCGGTACCGATCGCCAGCGGGGCCTCGTACGACGCCAGTGCCGCCGCGCTACCGCCACCCGAGCCGCCCGGGATCTTGGTGAGATCCCACGGGTTCCGGGTCAACTGGTACGCCGAGTTCTCGGTCGAGCTGCCCATGGCGAACTCGTCCATGTTGGTCTTGCCCAGGATCGGGATGCCCGCGGCGCGAAGACGTTCGGTGACCGCCGCGTCGTAGGGCGGAACCCATCCCTCGAGGATCTTGGAGCCGCAGGTCGTCGGCGCGTCGGTGGTGGTGAAGACGTCCTTGAGTGCGATGGGCACACCCGCGAGCGCCGATGGGGTCTCGCCGGCGGCGATCGCATCGTCGGCCGCCTTGGCGGCGACCAGCGCTTCGGCACCGCTCACGTGCAGGAACGCGCCGAGCTGGTCGTCGATCTCGGCGATGCGGTCGAGGTGGGCCTGGGTGACCTCCACCGAGCTGACCTCGCGCGCGCCGATCTTGGTGGCGAGTTCGGCGGCGGACAACCCGGTCAGATCACCAGCGGGACGCGGGGTTGCGGCACTGGACTCGGGACTCACTGTTCCTCTCCCAGGATCTGCGGGACGGCGAAACGGTCCTGCTCCACCGCCGGTGCACCGGACAGGGCGGCGTCGGTCGTCAGCCCGGGGACCACGACATCCGGACGCAGCACATTCGCGAGTTCGGCCGGGTGAGCGGTACCGGGCACGTCGTCGGCTGCCACCTCCGACACCGACGCGACGTGAGTCAGGATCGAGTCCAGCTGCTCGGCGTAGACATCGAGTTCGTCCTCGCTCAGGGCCAGTCGTGACAATCGCGCCAGGTGCGCGACCTCATCCCGCGATATGGACTTCGGTTCGCCAGCCACTGCAGCGTCCTTCCTCACATCACTGTTCGTTCGTCTGTCGTCATCTGTGCTCGCGTCATCGCGTCGTCGACACGGCTCGCACAACGTCTCCAGACTATGGGAACCCACGAGAGGGACTCACCCCAGCCACCGGTTGCGCCGCGGGCGCTGCGCGCGGCACGCACGCGGGTGCGAGAATGTCGCACGTGTCCTACCTGTTGCGGGTCTACCTCGAAGACCGGCCGGGCAGCCTCGGCGTGCTCGCCGTGCAGCTCGGCTCGGTCGGTGCAGACATCCTGTCACTCGAGGTCGTCGAGCGCGGCAACGGCTACGCCGTGGACGATCTCGTCGTCGAGGTGGCGCCCGGTTCGCTTCCCGACAGCCTGATCACCGCGGCGGAGAAGGTCAACGGTGTCCGCGTCGACTCGATCCGGCCCTACTCCGGTGTCCTGGACACCCACCGCGAACTCGAGCTGGTCGACCGGGTGGCCACCGCCGGTCGTGACCGGTTACAGGTCCTGGTGGACAACGCACCTCGGGTGCTGCGCGTCTCGTGGGCGATGGTGATCACCCCCGCCAGCGGCGGCGTGCTGCAACTCTTCGGCTCATCTGGAGCCCCGGAGACCCCGTTGACCAGGGCCGACTGGCTTCCTCTGGAGAGAGCCACCGAGCTCGACGCCGAGGGTGACTGGGTTCCGGGTGCGTGGCAGGAGATGGACACCCGCCTTGCCGCGGCGCCGCTGGGTTCGGAGTCGAAGGCGATCCTGCTCGGACGCATCGGCGGGCCGGACTTCCGGCCGTCGGAGGTCGCCCGGCTCGGTTACCTCGCCGGGATCGTCAGCACCGTCCTACGCGCCGAGAGTTAGTCCCGACGGTCGTCGGGCATCATGGACATATGACGTCCATCACGCTGGTACAGGGCGACATCACGACGCAGTCCGTCGACGCGATCGTCAATGCCGCCAATTCCACCCTGCTCGGTGGCGGCGGGGTCGACGGCGCGATCCACCGGCGCGGCGGCCCGGCGATCCTCGCGGAGTGCAAGGAGCTACGCGCGGGCTCCTACCGCCGCGGACTGCCGGTCGGCGAGGCGGTGGCCACCACCGCGGGAGACCTGCCCGCGCGCTGGGTCATCCACACTGTCGGACCGGTCCACTCCTACGACGAGGACCGCTCCGCCCTCCTCGTCTCCTGCTACCGCGAATCACTCCGTGTCGCAATCGAACTCGGGGCCACCACGATCGCCTTCCCGGCGATCTCGACCGGCGTCTACGGCTGGCCGATGGAGGACGGCGCCCGCAAGGCGGTCGACACGGTGCGTGCCGCGGTGCCGGACACCTCGATCGAGGAGGTCCGGTTCGTCCTCTTCGACCAGCGCGCCTACCGCGCGTTCGAGGCCGCACTGGCCTGATCGGTCACTCCGGGCTGCCGGTCTCCAGCAATTTCTTGAACGCGTCCTCGTCCAGCACCGGCACGCCGAGCTGTTCGGCCTTGTCGGCCTTGGTGCCCGGCGACTCCCCCACCACCACGTAGTCGGTCTTCTTCGACACCGAACCCGACGCCTTGCCACCGCGCTGCAGGATGGCCTCCTTGGCGCCGTCGCGCGAGAAGTCCACCAGCGATCCGGTCACGACGATCGTCTTGCCCTCGAGGGTCCGCGGGATCGACTCGTCCCGCTCGTCTTCCATGGAAACGCCTGCGGCGCGCCACTTCTCGACGATGTCCCGATGCCAGTCGACGGTGAACCAGTCGTGTATGGACTGCGCGAGGGTCATCCCCAGCCCTTCGACGCCGGCGAGCTGGTCGATGTCGGCGGCCTCGATCGCCTCGAGCGAACCGAACTCGGTGGCCAGGGCCCGGGCCGCGGTGGGCCCGACATGGCGGATCGACAGCCCGACCAGCACGCGCCACAACGCCACGTCCTTGGCCTTGTCGAGGTTCGCCAGCAGCCTCTTGCCATTCGCCGAGAGCGCCCCCGCCTTGGTGGTGAACAGGTCGGTGCGGACCAGATCGTCGGCGGTCAGCGAGAAGAGATCACCCTCGTTGGTGAGCACACCCGCCGACAGCAGGGCCGACGCGGCTTCGTAACCGAGCGCCTCGATGTCGAAGGAGCCCCGGCCGGCGAGATGGAAGAGCCGCTCGCGCAGCTGAGCCGGGCAGCTCTCCTGGTTCGGGCAGCGGAGGTCGGCGTCGCTCTCCTTCTCCGGTCGCAGCGGCGTCTGGCATGCCGGACACAGCTCCGGCATCTCGAACTCGACCTCGGTGCCGTCGCGTAGATCGACGACGGGCCCGAGGACCTCGGGGATCACGTCGCCCGCCTTGCGGATGGTGACGGTGTCGCCGATCAGCACGCCCTTGCGCTTGACCTCCGAACCGTTGTGCAGGGTCGCACGCGAGACCGTGGACCCGGCGACGAGCACGGGTTCGAGGACCGCGAAAGGGGTGACGCGGCCGGTGCGCCCGACGTTGACCTGGATATCGGAGAGCTTGGTGGTGGCTTCCTCGGGCGGGTACTTGTAGGCGATCGCCCACCGCGGCGCCCGCGAGGTGGAACCGAGGCGTCGCTGCACCCCGAAGTCGTCGACCTTGACCACGATGCCGTCGATCTCGTGCTCGACGTCGTGGCGGTGCTCGCCCCAGTAGGTGATCTTGTCGATGATCTCCTCGGCGCCGGACACCTTGGTGGTGTGGGTCGACACCGGCAGACCCCAGGCGCCGAGCGCCAGGTAGGCGTCGTGCAGGGATGCCGGGCGCCAGCCCTCCGTGTGCCCGATGCCGTGGCAGATCATCCGCAGCCTGCGACGGGCCGTGATCTGCGGGTTCTTCTGGCGCAGCGATCCGGCGGCCGAGTTGCGCGGATTCGCGAAGGGCGCCTTGCCCTCCGCCACGAGCGAGGCGTTCAGCGCCTCGAAGTCCTCCACGCGGAAGAAGACCTCGCCACGCACCTCGAGGACGTCGGGGATCGGGTACTCCGCGGACTCGGTCAGGCGCATCGGGATGTCGTCGATGGTGCGCGCGTTGAGGGACACGTCCTCGCCGGTCCGGCCGTCGCCACGGGTGACACCCCGCTCGAGGACTCCGTTGCGGTAGACCAGCGCGAGGGCCACCCCGTCGATCTTGAGTTCACACAGGAAGTCCGCCCTGGCCCCGGCGTCGGCGAACACCCGGTCGACCCAGGTGCGCATCTCGTCGTGGTCGAAGACGTTGTCCAGCGACATCATTCGCTCGAGGTGGTCGACCGGGGAGAACGCCGTCGAGAAGCCGCCACCGACGAGCTTGGTGGGTGAGTCGGCGGTCGCGAGTTCCGGGTGCGCGTCCTCGAGTGACTGCAGACGCCGCAGGAGCAGATCGAACTCGCCATCGGTGATGACCGGCGCGTCCTTGACGTAGTAGCGGAACTGGTGCTCCCGGATCTCCTCGGCGAGGGCCGTCCACTCCTCGCGCAGATCGCCCTCGGGCCCCGACTGCTCGGTGACCGGCTGACCCGACTCCGTTGTATCTGCCACGTTCCGAGGGTATCGGAGCGTTAGGACAGGTCTTGCAGGTCTTGACCCTTCGTGACGCTCGCAAGCTCGCTCCTCAGGGAGCAGGAGACACACCCGCACGCTCGCTCCTCAGGGAGCAGGAGACACACCCGCACGCTCGCTCCTCAGGGAGCAGGAGACACACCCGCACGCTCGCCCCTCAGGGAGCAGGAGACACACCCGCACGCTCGCTCCTCGGGGAGCAGAGCGGCGTCACACCCCGCCCCCTGAGGAGCCCCGGAGCTTGCGGAGGGGCGTCACGAAGGGTCCAGCTTGGCCAGCGACCGCTTCGGTGCGATCTGGCGGTAGCTCGTGTCGAGGAGTTCGGCGACCTCGTCCCAGTCGGTGTCGTCGTCGAGGATCAGGCCCACCCAGCCGGCGGGGCCGAGGTAGGCGGGCAGGAAGAATCGCGGATCGTCCAGCAGGGCGGGCCGTTCGGAATCGTCGGCGAGGACCAGGATCGACTGGTCGTGACGGATCTTGCTGCCCTTGACCCCGCCGCCGTAGTTGCCGAACATCTTGCCGCAGCGGAAGGTCGGGCGGCCGTGCGCGACGACCTCGGTCGCGTCGGGCAGCGCGAGCGCGATCGTCCGTACGCGGACCAGGTAGGGGTCCGCGTCGTCGAACATGATCGGGTGCGGCATACCGACGAGGATAGGTCTGCGAGGTCGGGCCTGCAGGGGTTTCAGAGTGCCGACGGATCGCTGCCGAGTAGCTGACCGGCTTTCGCGGTGACCGCAAGCGCCGTCTTGGCCCAGCTCGTCGACGCGCCGGCCAGACCGCAGGTCGGGGTCACGATGATGTTGTCCGACAGAACTTTCCGGCTCAGACCGATGCGATCGGTGAGCGCGGCGAGTTCGGTCGCCACGTGTTCGGCGGCCAACGGGCGATCGGGTGCGGTCGACGGCACGCGTCCCGCGAGCAGCACGCCGCCGCGATCGACGAGCATGCCGATGCCGTCGAGATCGGCCGGGGAGGGCTTGGTCAGGTCGATCGAATAGCCGACGCCGGGAAGGTGTTCGATCAGTTCCCATCGCGGTCTGCCGCAGTCGTGCAGGATCACCGGTGCGCCGACATGGTCGATGAGTTCGGTGAGTGCACGGGCCACCTCGACCACCGGTATCGCCTGGATGGGGTCGAAGCGCGTCAGCGGCTTCACCGTGCCGTCGATGACCTGACCGATCATCGGCTCGTCGAGCTGGACCACCACGCGCGCGCCGAGCCGGCGTTGCACCTCGGCGACATGCGCGCGCACGCCCTCGGCCGTCGACTCGACGATGTCGCGGACCGCGCCGTGATCCTTGAGGACACGCTGCCCGTTTGCCAGCTCGACGGATGCCGAGGTCGTGAACGGGCCGGCGACCTGCACCTTGAACGGCCGTCCGGTACCGACGAAACCCGCGGTCTCCCAGAGCTCCTCGACGACGTCGAGGTCCTCGGCGAGGAGATCTGCCGCCCGCCGTGCCAGGCGGGAGTGGCGTTGCGCGAGACGGTATCCCCACGTCGCGGTGTCCATCGGCAGATCGACGAGGATCGCCGCCATCCGGCCGATCAGATCCGAGCCGATACCACGGCCGGGGAGTTCGACGAGGTGTGCGAGGTCGAGTTCGCCGTTCACCACCTCGGCCGCGGCACGCGCGTCGGTGCCCGGCATCGATCCCACACCGGTGCCCACACCGGTGGGCAGAGCCGATGAGCCGGTCACGGAGACGGCACGACAGACGGCTGCGACGAGGTGGTGGCGATCCGCCCGCACCCGACGACCTGGTCGCCGCGCCGGGCATCGGGCAGGTACAGCACCGCGGCCTGACCGCGGGCGACGCCGGTGAGTGGCTCCTGCAGGACGATGTCGATGCCTGGTCCCCCGTCGATCGTGGTCGCGGTCGCACGCACCGGCGCGAGTCCGCCGTGGGCGCGGACCTGCACCATCGCATCGAAAGGTTCGCCGGGAGTGACCCCCGAGGTCCAGACCGCGCGGGTGGCGGTGATCCCCCAGACCTGCAGGTCGGCTGCCGTCCCGACGGTGACCGTCCCCGAATAGGGATCGATCTCGGTGACATAGCGCGGCTTGCCGTCTGCGGCGGGCGCCTCGACTCCGAGGCCCTTGCGCTGACCGATGGTGAAACCGTGGACTCCGTCGTGCTCGGCGAGACGCTCACCCGACGCCGCGTCCACGATCGCCCCCGGCCGAACACCGATGCGAGCACCGAGGAATGCGCGGGTGTCGCCACTCGGGATGAAGCAGATGTCGTGGGAGTCCGGCTTGTCCGCGACGGCCAGCCCGCGGCGGGCCGCCTCGGCTCGGATTTCGGTCTTCGGGGTGTCGCCGATCGGGAACATCGCCCGCGACAACTGATCACGCGTCAGGACGGCGAGCACATACGACTGGTCCTTGTCGGCGTCGACCGCACGCCGTAGCTCCCCGTCGACGAGCTGGGCATAGTGGCCGGTGGCCAGCGCGTCGAAACCGAGGGCGACCGCCTTGTCGGCGAGGGCGGCGAACTTGATCTTCTCGTTGCACGTCAGGCACGGGTTCGGTGTGCGTCCGGCCGCGTAGGCCTCGACGAACTCGTCGATCACATCATCTTTGAAGCGGTCGGCGAAATCCCAGACGTAGAACGGGATTCCGAGGACATCGGCCGCCCGGCGGGCGTCGGAGGCGTCCTCGCGTGAACAGCATCCGCGCGACCCGGTGCGCAGCGCACCCGGAGCCGTGGACAGTGCCAGATGAACACCGACCACCTCGTGACCGGCCTCGACCGCTCGCGCCGCGGCGACCGCCGAGTCGACGCCGCCACTCATCGCCGCCAGTACTCGCATCAAGAGATCCTTCCGCCGGGGACCGATACCAGGCCCGCGGCTCGTGCCCGGTCGACGACCTCGTCGATGACCGCGGCGACCGCGTCGATGTCGGCGTCGGTGGTGGTGTGGCCGAGGGAGAACCGCAACGACGACCGTGCGTCGGCCATGTCCAGCCCCATCGCGAGGAGCACATGACTGGCCTGCGCCACCCCGGCGGTGCAGGCCGATCCGGTCGAGCATTCGACACCCTTGGCGTCGAGGAGCATCAGCAACGAGTCACCCTCGCATCCGGCGAACGACACGTGCACGTTGCCCGGGAGGCGGCCGGCACCGTCGGCCCCGTTGCGCACCGCTCCGTCCACGCCGAGCAGGACCTCGGTCAACCGGGTCTGCAGCGCCCGCAGGTGGGCGGTGTTGGTGTCCAGGTTCTGCACGCACCACGACAGCGCGGCGGCCATGCCGACCGCGCCGGCGACGTCCTGCGTTCCCGACCGGACGTCGCGTTCGTGGCCGCCGCCGTGCAGCAGCGGCACACACCCGACGTCCCGACCGAGCAGCAGGGCGCCGACACCCTGCGGCCCGCCGAACTTGTGGGCGGCCAGGCTGAGCGCCGAGAGGCCGCTGGCCGCGAAATCGACCGGCAGATGGCCGACGGCCTGGATCGCGTCGGAATGCACGGGGATGCCGAACTCGGACCCGAGCGCGGCGATCTCGGTGATCGGCTGGATCGTGCCGACCTCGTTGTTGGCCCACATGACCGAGATGAGAGCGGTCTCGTCCGCGTGCGCCTCGAGCTCGGCACGCAGGTCGGCCGGCGAGATCACACCGTCGGCGTCGACGGGTAGCAGTACGAGATCGGCGCCGGCCTCGTCGGCGAGCCACTGAGCGGGGTCGAGGACGGCATGGTGTTCGACCGCGGAGGTGATGATCCGGCGACGGCGCGGGTCGGCGTTCCGCCGGGACCAGTAGATGCCCTTGACCGCCAGATTGTCGGACTCTGTCCCGCCCCCGGTGAACACGACCTCGGACGGCCGGGCGCCGACAGCCGCGGCGATGGCCTCGCGCGCCTCCTCGAGCCGACGGCGCGCGGTGCGGCCGGATCCGTGCAGCGACGAGGCGTTACCCGGTTGGGCGAAGACGGCCGTCATCGCCTCGACGGCTTCGGGCAGCATCTGCGTCGAAGCGGCGTGATCGAGGTAGACAGGCGCCTTCACGGGCGGTCGGCTTGGCACGGGCATCGCTAGCAAGGATAAACGCGCGTAGGTCGCCGACAAATTCCGCGATCGGGCCGCCGATCGCCGGCCTGCCGACCCGGTAGCGGTCGCACGACGCCGAACGCGCACGTCGGGAGGTGTGAGGCCACTCCGGCGACCGGTCGCGCTCAGACCCGCTCGAGATAGAAGTACAGGTGACGGCCGTCGATGACGCCGCCCTTACCGTTCATGATCCCCATCACCGTGGTGTCGTCGACCCGCTTGAAGTGGTCGATGACCGGCTGGCCGTCGTAGACCATCGACGCGGTGATCTCGCCGCGGAACTCGATCGCCCACAGGCTCGCCTCGCCCTTGCCGAGCTTCGTGTTGGAGAAGAGATTGCCGTTGTCGTCACGGCACACCAGAGGCTGGACGTCGCTGCGCGAGGTGAAGGTCTTGCCGAACCAGTTGGCCTTGGCGAGCGTGCCGTTGATGGCGTGTCCGGTGGTGAACTCGCCACCCTTCCAGGCGCCGAGCATCTCTTCGGGCCGGAGCGTCGACAATCCGGCCCAGACGGTGTCGAGATCGGCGTCGTCGACCCGGCCGTCGACATCGCGGAGTTCGAAGAACTTGGTGCGCGCGGCTTCTCGGGTTCGGGTGGACGTCATCGTCGCCTCCTGGAGGTACGCGGTTATCGTCCACAGACCTGCGGACGGCTACCGGTGAAACCTATATGAGAGAACGAATGATGTCACTTTCCGCGGCGGCGGGAAGGCCCGCCACGACGCGCTCGCATCGACCCGCCAGCTCGCGACGATCCCGGCCGGGCGCCTCGGGTGGGTGGATGACCATCGTGACGGCCAGGCCACGTGCCCGCAGAACCCGCCGGAGGGTGTCGGCCGGGGTGTCGGCGCCGATGAAACTCGGCGCCGTCGCGGTGGTCCCGTCGGTGCCGACGAATCGCAGCTTCACCGGCACCACCGGGACATCCGCGTCGATCGCGGCCTGGAAGAACGCCGGGCGGAACGCGCCGCCGGATCGACCGCAGTAGGTGGTGCCCTCGGGGAACACGATCACCGACGAGTCGCGGTGCAGGCGTCCGGCGACCTCGCCGACCGTCTCCGGTAACCCGCGGAGTGTGCCGCGGTCGACGGCGATGACGCCGAACCTGCGCGCGAGGGAGGACACCACCGGCATCCCGACGACATCGGATTTGGCCACCACGTGCGCGGGGCTGATCAGCGCGAGTGCGAGCACGTCGAGGAAGGAGATGTGATTGGCGACCACCAGCCCCGCTCGGGCAGGGTCTGCTCGGCGGTCCTCGACGTCGACGGAGATCCCCAGGGCCGCCAGCAGTGCACTCGATGCAGGGGCGCGGAGCGAACGTGGCGGTCGTCGACACAGACCCGCCACCGCCCGAGCGGTCAGGACGGCCCAGACGATCCACATCGCGACCGCCGCGAGCCGGCACAGGCGCCACCCGACGATCGTCGCGTCGGCGATCGCGTCGAAGCGCCGCGCCACCGTCGGGCCGAGGCATCCTTCGCCGCAGGTGCTGATCGGGAACCACGGATGCGTGAGCGCGCCGGACGGGCGGGCCGGCGGGCACTGTGCGTGGCCGCGTCGCGGACCAGCCGTGCGCGGTGAGACCGGACCGGCCAGCAGCGCGGTCATCGTGCCGCGCCCCCGGGCTCCGGCGCGGCATCCATGCGGGGCGAGCCGAGCCGTCTGGCACTCGATCGCAGCCGGTCCAGGTAGCGCTTGTTCGCGCCCTCGCGGTCGAGCAGGGTGAGGAAGTCCGCGACGTCGAAGACGTCGTCGACCGCCGGTTCGCCGCAGATCCGGGCACCGAGGCGCAGGTATCCGCGCATCAGCGGCGGCATCGCGACCGTGTCCGAGGGCACGATGTCGTCGAGCAGGCGTCCGCCCACGCGTGCCGGCACGAGCGGGTGGGCCTGACGCAGTGCATCCCGATGCTCGTCGCGCAGTCGGTCCCGTAGGGCGCGCAGCGACGACCCCGGCAGCCACTCCCCCGGACTGTGCAGCGGCACCGACACGCACCCCATCAGGTAGCGCAGGTCGGCGTCGTCCATGTACTGGAGGAGCGCCGCCCACATCAGCGCGGTCACCGAGCCGTCGCGGTACCCGGAGTGCACGCAGGCACGCCCCAATTCGACTGTGGCGGAGACGATGTCGTTCATCTCGCGAAGATCGAACTCGGTCGCCGAGTACCACCCGCCGGCGGCGATCGCCCGGGCCGGGGCGAGGACTCGCGCGCATCCGACGACACCGTCGTCGGTGTGGCGGACGATGAGGTGCTCGCAGAAGGCGTCGAAGCGGTCGGCGTCGCGACCGGTGGCCGAGTCACCGATGCGATCGGAGAAACCGGGTTCGTCGGCGAAGACGCGGTACCGCAACTCTTGTGCGGCGACGATGTCGGCGGAATCGTCGGACACGAGGACGCGGATGGGCCCCGCGGTGAGCAGGGTCCTCGGCTCGGCTCGCGTGAACGGTGCGCGCGAGACGTGGCTGGTGCGGACTGGCGACTGCATGGCGTTCATGACTCGAATGAAAGCCAGACCGGGCATCGGCGGGACCACCGCAGTGTGTCGTGTCGGTGCGGGTTCGGTGAACTCGGGCCGCCACCGGGTGAACACGACCCGCGACGGCCACGAGCGGGTGAACGACCCCCGAACGCACGGTGACCCCCGACACGGGGTCGGGGGTCACCGGGTTTCTGAGCGGATCAGCGCATGATCACTTGCGCTTCTTGACCTCTTCGGTCAGCTGCGGCGCGACGTTGAACAGGTCACCGACGATGCCGTAGTCGGCGATCTCGAAGATCGGGGCCTCTTCGTCCTTGTTGACGGCCACGATCGTCTTCGAGGTCTGCATGCCGGCGCGGTGCTGGATGGCGCCCGAGATGCCCAGGGCGACGTACAGCTGCGGCGACACGGTCTTGCCGGTCTGGCCGACCTGGAACTGGCCCGGGTAGTAGCCGGAGTCGACGGCCGCACGCGAGGCGCCCACAGCGGCACCGAGCACGTCGGCGAGTTCCTCGACGACGGAGAACTTCTCGGCGCTGCCGACACCGCGGCCACCCGAGACGACGATCGACGCCTCGGTCAGCTCCGGGCGGTCGCCGCCGACGTTCGGCTCGACCTTGGTGATCTTGACCGCACCCTCGCCCTGAGCGGGGACCTCGACGTCGACACGCTCGCCGGCGCCGGCCTGCGGAGCCGCCTCGACACCACCGGGGCGGATCGAGAAGACGGGCACGTCTCCCTTGGCCTGCGCGTCGACGGTGAAGGCGCCACCGAAGATGGAGTGGACGCCCACGCCACCCTCCTTGACGTCGACGATGTCGGCGAGGACGCCGGAGCCGAGACGCACGGCCAACCGGCCGGCGATCTCCTTGCCGTCGGCGGTCGCCGCGACCAGGATCCCGGCCGGCGAGGCCGACTCGGCGATCGAGGCCAGCACGTCGACCTGCGGGGTGATGAGGTAGTTGCCCGCGTCGTCGGACTCGGCGACGTAGACCTTCTCCGCGCCGGCCTCCTTGAGGCCGTCGAGGATGCCGTCGGCCGAGCCGGGCTTGCCGACCACGACTGCCGACGGGGTGCCGAGAGCGCGGGCGGCGGTGATGAGCTCGCTGGTGACCTTCTTCAGGGCGCCTTCGGCGTCCTGCTCCACGAGCACGAGTACTTCTGACATGGTGGTTCTCTCCTGAATGTCTGGGGGTTCGCCGGTGGTCTGCGTCGAGAAGGTCAGATGATCTTCTGGCCGACCAGGTACTCGGCGACCTTGGTGCCGCCGTCGCCTTCGTCGGTGACGCGCTCACCCGCGGTCTTCGGCGGCTTCGGGGTGTTCGCCGTCACGACCGAGCCGGCGTTCTCCAGGCCCACGTCGCTCGCCTCGACGTCGATCTCGGCGAGGGTGAGGACGGTGACTTCCTTCTTCTTGGCAGCCATGATGCCCTTGAAGGACGGGAAGCGCGGCTCGTTGATCTTCTCGTTGACGCTGACGATGGCCGGCAGGGTGGCCTCGACGTGGAAGATGCCGTCGTCGGTCTCGCGCTCGCCCTTGAGGGTCTCGCCCTCGAGGGTCAGCTTGCGCAGGTGCGTCAGGTGCGGGAGCTCGAGGTACTCGGCGATCATGGCCGGGATGGCGCCGACGCGACCGTCGGTGGCCTCGTTGCCGGCGATGACCAGCTCGACACCCTCGACCGTGCCGAGTGCCCGCGCGAGCACGTATGCGGTCTGGACCGCGTCCGAGCCGTGCATGAGGTCGTCCTTGATGTGGATCGCCTTGTCCGCACCCATCGACAGCGCCTTGCGGATGGCGTCGGTCGCGCGCTCGGGTCCCGCAGTCAGGATGGTGACTTCACCGCCGTCTGCCTCCTTGATCTTCAGCGCTTCCTCGACGGCGCGCTCGTTGATCTCGTCCAGGACGGCGTCAGCGGCTTCACGGTCCAGGGTGTAGTCGTCGTCGGACAACTTGCGCTCGGACCACGTGTCGGGAACCTGCTTGATCAGTACGACAATGTTTGTCATGGGTCTTCGTCGACCTCCTGCATCGGGTTCGGCAACTTACCGGCGGGTAAGGCCATGGGTCCTCACCACTTTAGCGTCTCCTATCCTCTCACTAAACATCGACTACCTCACACAATGCGGCGACCGTTCGCTCGCTCGGTACGACGGACCCGGTGACCGGCGGGGCATGCCCTAGTCTCTCTCAGATGACTGACGCAGACCTCGGATCGTCGCGCGGGACGGCAACCACTGGTCTCGAGGCGCTCGACACCGACGAGCAACTCGCGCTCACCGGCGAGCGCACGGTCCCGGGGATCCCCGCCGAGAACTACTGGTTCCGGCGCCACGAGATCGCCTATCGCCACATCGCCGACCGGTGCGCGGGCCGTGCCGTTCTCGAAGCCGGGTCCGGCGAGGGTTACGGCGCCGCGATGATCGCCGACGCCGGGGCGTCGTCGGTGGTCTGCGTCGACTACGACACCGTCGCGGTCGAGCACACCCGTCGCCGCTACCCCGAACTCGTCGTCCACCAGGGCAATCTCGTCGACCTCCCGCTCGACGACGCCTCGGTCGACGTCGTGGTCAACTTCCAGGTGATCGAGCACCTCTGGGATCAGCCACGTTTCGTCGCCGAGTGCCACCGTGTGCTGCGCCCCGGCGGGCTGTTGCTGATGTCGACGCCCAACCGCATCACCTTCTCCCCCGGTCGCGACACACCGCTCAACCCGTTCCACACCCGTGAGCTCGACGCGGCCGAACTCACCGACCTGCTTCTCGGCGGGGACTTCGTGGTCGACGCGATGCTGGGCGTCGTGCACGGTCCGCGGCTGCGGGCGCTCGACACCAAGTGGGGCGGTTCACTCATCGACGCCCAGATCGAGCGCGCGGTCGCCGGCGAGCCGTGGCCGGACGAGCTGACCGCGGACGTCGCCGGCGTGGTCGCCGAGGACTTCGAGGTCGTCGACTCGGGCGAGTGCGACATCGACGCCTCCCTCGACCTGTTCGCGGTCGCGTTGCGGGGCTGAGGGGTGGCCATCGGTACCGCGCCCGTTCCCGGCCAGTTCACGCTGGTCCTGCATTCGCATCTGCCGTGGCTGGCCAATCACGGCCGCTGGCCGGTCGGCGAGGAGTGGCTGTATCAGTCGTGGGCGGCGTCGTATCTGCCGTTGGTCGACATGCTCGAGCGTCTGGCCGCCGACGGCTTCACCGATCAGCTCTCCCTGGGCATCACGCCGGTACTGGCCGCGCAGCTCGACGACCCGCACTGCGCGTCGTCGATGTACGAGTGGCTCGCGGACTGGCAACTGCGGGCCACCCAGGCCGCGATGTCCCGGGACGCCGACCGTGCGGCGGCCGGACGCCGCGAGTACCTCGACGCCCAGCGCGCTCTCGACACCTTCGCGAGTCGATGGCGTCACGGTGCGTCGCCACTGATCCGCGGGCTGGCCTCGAGCGGGGTCGCCGAGATCCTGGGCGGTCCGCTCGCCCACCCGTTCGCGCCGCTGCTCGATCCGCGAATGCGCCGCTTCTCGCTCGATGAGGGGCTCGCGGACGCGCACGCGCGCTGGGGTTTCGACCCGTCCGGCATCTGGGCGCCCGAGTGCGCTTTCGCGCCGGGGATGGAGACCGAGTACGACCGCGCGGGCGTGCGTCACTTCCTGGTCGACGGACCGGCATTGCAGGGCGACACCGCGCTCGGGCGCCCCGTCGGTGATGCCGCCGTCATCGCCTACGGGCGTGACCTGACGGTGAGTTACCGCGTCTGGTCACCGAAGTCGGGCTATCCGGGCCACGCCGTCTACCGCGACTTCCACACGTACGACCACGAGACCGGGCTCAAGCGGTTCCGCGTCACCGGCCGGACCGTGTCGGGCGAGGACAAGAAGCCCTATGACCCGGCACGGGTCGACGCGGTTCTCGACCGGCACGTCGAGGACTTCGTCGCGCACGTGCGCACCCGCCTCGTCGACGAGTCCGACCGGATCGGCCGCCCGGCGCTGGTCGTCGCGGCGTTCGACACCGAGCTGTTCGGCCACTGGTGGCACGAGGGGCCGGTCTGGCTCGAACGCGTGCTCCGCCGCCTGCCCGAGGTCGGGGTCACCGTCGGAACACTCGCGGGCGCGACACGAGCCGGGTTCGTCGGTGCACCGTTCGACCTTCCCCGGTCGTCGTGGGGGTCGGGCAAGGACTGGCGGGTGTGGAACGGCCCGGCCGTACAACACCTGGTCGACCTGAACGCCGAGGTCACCGAGACGGCCCTCGACGCCGTCGCCAAGCTGCGGCACCGGGGTGGCGAGCGCAGTCGCGTGGCCGATCAGATCGTGCGGGAGGCGCTGCTGACCGTGTCGTCGGACTGGCCGTTCATGGTGTCGAAGGACACTGCCGCGCAGTACGCTGTGTCGCGAGCTCACACGCATGCGCACGCCACCCGCGAGATCAGCAACGCGGCGATGCGAGGCCGCGACGACGCTGCCGAGTTGCTCGCCGCGAACTGGTCGCGCGCCGACAATCTGTTCCCCGCTCTCGATGCGCGCCGTCTGCAGACCACGCTGACCGCCGACGGGATCGGCACCGAGACCGGCGATGCCGGAACCGGTGCCGAGACCGCCCGTCCAGCGGACATCGGCCCAAGGGGGATCGACACCGAGGGGGAAATCGGATGAGGGTGTTGTTCGTGTCGTGGGAGTACCCACCGGTCGTGGTGGGCGGACTCGGCCGGCACGTGCATCACCTGGCGACCGAGATGGCCGCCGCGGGTCACGACGTGGTGGTCCTGACCCGTCGACCGTCGGGAACCGATGCGGTGAGTCATCCCACGACGGACACCGTCGTCGAGGGTGTGCGCGTCGTGGCGGTCGCCGAGGATCCGCCGGAGTTCGAGTTCGGGCAGGACATGATGGCCTGGACGCTCGCGATGGGGCATGCGTTCGTTCGGGCGGGGCTGCGGATTCTGCACGGCGCCGGGAGTGGAGCGAGCGGGCCGGATCCACACGGCGCCGGGAGCGAAGCGAGCGGGCCGAATCTGCACGGCGCCGGGAGCGGATCGGCATCGCGGTGGGTGCCCGACGTGGTGCACGCGCATGATTGGCTGGTCGCCCATCCCTCCATCGCACTGGCCGAATTCTTCGATGTGCCTTTGGTTTCCACGATCCACGCGACCGAGGCGGGGCGGCACAGCGGCTGGGTGAGCGGCCGGACGAACCGTCAGGTGCATTCGGTGGAGTGGTGGCTGGTGTCGGAGTCCGATGCTCTCATCACGTGTTCGGCGTCGATGCGCGACGAGGTGAACCGGTTGTTCGGGTACGACGCGGCCGACATCACGGTGATCCACAACGGCATCGACATCCGGACGTGGCCGTTCGCCGAGCGTCCGCGGACGGGCGGACCGGCCGAGTTGTTGTTCGCGGGACGGCTCGAATACGAGAAGGGCGTGCAGGATCTGCTGGCCGCGCTGCCCCGTATCCGGCGCAGCCATCCGGGTACGACGCTGACCGTCGCCGGTGACGGCACCCAGCGGGACTGGCTGATGGAGCAGGCGCGCAGGCACCGGGTCGGCAAGGCGGTGACCTTCGTCGGTCCGGTCGACCACGGCGAGCTGGTGACGCTGATGCACCGCTGCGACGCCATCGTTCTGCCCAGCCGTTACGAGCCGTTCGGGATCGTGGCGCTGGAGGCGGCGGCGACCGGCGCGCCGCTGATCGTGTCGACCGCGGGCGGTCTGGGTGAGGCGGTCCGCGAGCCCGACACCGGACTCACCTTCGAGCCTGCCGACGTCGCCGGTCTGGCGGCAGCGGTCCGTGCGACCCTGTCCGATCCGGGCGCGGCGGCGCAACGGGCACTCCGGGCCCGGGCGCGGCTCACCGCGGAGTTCTCCTGGGCCGAGGTCGCCGAGCGGACCGCGAGCGTGCACCTCGCGGCGAAGCGTCGGGTCCGGCATGCGATCGGACGTCCCGACATTCCCGAACGTCCTCTGCCGGAACGGGACCCGGGCCAGGCGTAGCCCACTGCTCCCTGAGGAGCCCGGAGCCTGCGGAGGGCGTCACGAAGGGTCACTCCCGTTCGGCCGCGGCCTTCTTTCGTTCGATGTCGGCGAGAGCGCGTTCGAGTTCGGCGCGCTCCGCCGCGTTCGACGCCCAGTCGTCCATCCGGTTCTTGACCACCCGGGCGGGCGCGCCGACCGCGATGGCGTAGTCGGGGATCACGCCCTTGACCACGGCGTGCGAGCCGAGCACGCATCCTCGGCCGACGATGGTGTTGCGCAGGACCGACACCTTGGCCGCGACCCAGGTGTCCGGGCCGATCCGAACCGGGCCCTTCACGATGCCCTGGTCTTTGATCGGCAGCGTGATGTCGTCCATCTTGTGGTCGAAGTCGCAGATGTAGCACCAGTCGGCGATGAGGGTGGACCCGCCGATCTCGAGGTCGAGGTAGGAGTTGACCACGTTGTTGCAGCCGAAGACGGTCTTGTCGCCGATGCGGAGGCTGCCTTCGTGACAGCGGATGGAGTTGCCGTCGCCGATGTGTACCCAGCGCCCGATCTCCATGCGGGCGAGTTCCGGTGTCGCGTGGATCTCGACATTGCGCCCGAGGAACACCATGCCCCGCAGCACGATGTGCGGATTGGCCAGGCGGAACCGTGCAAGACGGTAGTAGCGCACGAGGTACCACGGTGTGTACGCGCGATTGCGTTTCACCCAGCGCAGCGAATCGAGGGTGAGGAAACGCGCCTGGTCGGGGTCGCGGCGTCGGCCTGCGCGCCGGCGGGACCGGTACGAGGCATTCCACATGGTGGTCATGACGAGAAACCCTAATCGACGCGATTTTCGCGCACGATAGGCTCACTGCTGGCACGTCGGGTGCCGGTTCGATGGCATGTCCGGTGCCTTGGTTCGACGACGACTCCGGACACGACGACGAGGAGCAGGATGGCTTTCGCACGACCGCAGGTGTCTCGACGCCGCCGATCTGCGCTGACCCGCCTGCTCGTCGCGCTCACGGCCGTGTGCTCGCTGGTGCTCGCCGCCTGCTCGGACGGCCACATCGACGTCCGGTCCGTCCCGAGCGTCGGCTGGCCCAGTTACGGCGGTGTCCCGGGGAACGCCAACTTCGCGTATGCCGATGTGCCGGAAGATCTGACGCTGAGCTGGACACGCCCGACCGGCGGTCCGGTCACCGCGCCGGTGACCATCTCGGGCAAGGGCAACGTGGGTGTGACGTCCAATGCGGCCGAGGGTTGCAACGTCCTCGTGCTCGACAGCCGGTCGGGACGGAAGAACTTCTGCAAGGACATGCGCGCCGGTGTCGAGATCAGCGCCATGCTCGTCGACCAGTACGACCAGCCCTATCTCGGCGAGGAGACGACCTTCCTCGCCTTCAACGCCGGCGGCGCCATCCGTTGGCGCGCGGGCGTGATCGGCGTGCCGCTCTCGGCGAAGTTCGCGGCCCCCAGCGCGGTGCTGGTCGTCACCACCCAGGGACAGATCCTGCTGATCGACACCCAGCGCAACGAACTCCTCGCTCCCGAGGTGAACCTGCGCGATGACGCCGATCCCGCGCAGCCGCTCCGCGGCTTCGGAGACTGCGTGCGCAACGGGCCGCAGTGCGCGATTCCCGCTCCCGCCGCCGTCGACACCGAACGAGAACGTTTCTACCTCAACTTCTTTCCCGAAGGCGCCGCGACCTCACAGATCCGCGCCATGAAATACGGCGAGGTCGCCGGCGCGCGCGAGGTCCGCACCGCCTGGCAGGCCGACGTCCCGAGCGGCGTCGTCGGGACCCCGACACTGTCAGCCGACGGCGCGACCATCTACGCATTCTCACGCGACGGCAAGATCGTCGCGCTGAACGCCGAGGACGGATCGACGCGGTGGACCTACGACATCGGCGGGCACGGTTTTGCGACGATGACCGTCTCACCGGACGGCCTGATCATCCCCACCGGCTCACTGGGCGCCCCGCTGACCCTGCTGCGCGACCAGGGCGACCGAGCCGAACAGGTCTGGCAGCGTACCGATCTGGCGACGGTGAGCCTGTCGGCGCTGACCCAGCAGCAGACCGCGTGGACGGTGGCGCGCGATCCGGGCAAGGACACCCTGTCCCTGGTCGAGGTGTCCACCGCCGACGGCGCGACGAAGCGCACTCTCCCGCTGCCTGAATCGCGCGGCTTCGCGACCGGGGTCTCGGTGTCCTACTCCGGACAGATCGCCACCGCGACCAACCTCGGAGAGGTCTACTTCTTCGACAGCAAGGCCAACCTCGAATAGTCGCCGGTAGACCGGCGAAAGCGGTCTAGAACCGGACTCCCGGCTCACAGATGAACGCGACGCCCTTGCGTCCGATCCGGGTCAGCACCACCGACAGCGAGCGGGAGCCCTTGGGCTTGAGCTTCTTTCGCAGCCGATCGGGGTCGACGTCGAGTCCGCGGACAAGGATCTCGAGCGGGCCGCAGTCCAGCGCGGCGAGCGCCTTGCGGAGCGACTTCTCGGTCACCCCCGTCTGCTCGATCACCCGGAATCCGCGCGCTCCTTCGGGGACGGAAGTGCCGGTCAGGTAAGCGATCTGCGGATCGAGCTGCCATAGTCCGAACCGGTGGGCGTAGTGCCTGACCAGCCCCGCCCGCACGATCGCCCCGTCCGGGTCGACGATCCATTCCCCGACCTCACCGGCGGGCACGTCGTCGTCTTCGCGATCGGTGATCTCGACCTCGGCGACCGTACCGTCAGGCCTGGTCCGCAGGACGGTGGCCCGGCGACCGGGCTTTACACCCGGTCCCGACCACAGGCACGCCTCCCGCACGCCGCCGTCGAGCGAGGTGACCTGGACCTCGCCGTCGAAGCCGAAGCGGTTCCGCAGCATCTGATGATCCAGTCCGGGAGCGCATTTCACGATCATCAGGCGGCCCGGATAGGTGGTCAGCAGCTCGAAGAGCGGTGGCGTCAGCTGATCGAGCCGGAAGGTCCGGCCCGCGTCCGACCGCCGTGCCGGGTCCGCGAGGAGCACGTCCGCGGTCGATGTCGGGGTGAGTGCATCCGCGATCAGCAACGTGGCGTCGGGCACGTTCGCCCGCGCCATCGCGAGCCGGACCCGATCGATGTCGCTGCCGATGACACCACGAATACCGCTGACACGCACCAGCTCTCGAAGTTCCGCGCCGATCGAGCAGGTCAGGTCGTGCACCACCGATCCCGGGAATCGTCCCGCGACCTCGGCGGCGCGGTGCGCGGCGACCACCGACGCGGTCGCCTGCTGCCCGGCGTCGTCGGTGAGCAGGAGGCCATCGGCGTCACGCAGCTTCGAGCGCGCTCGCCGGCGGCACCGCACCGTCTCGATGAGCGCGGCATCGTGCGGCGCGTACCGGCTGCGGACCTCGGTGATGTCGGACAGCATGGTCGACGGGGTGAGATCGAGTCCGGACACCGTCTCGAGCGCCTTCTCACCGTGCCGCGACCGCAGGAACGCGACGTCGTCGAGACTGAAGGAGTAGCTCACGAGAAGGTGCGGGGCGTCGACGACGTCGGGGTGCACTGCGCAACTGCCACCAGTGCAGGGTACCCGTCGAAGTCATGAGGCTCGTCACCGCTGACGCGACCGTTACTGGTTGGGGCGCCGGCCTCCTTGCGCCGATTCCCGCACTTCTCGGGCGGACGCGGGTGTAGTCCGAACGGACCAGTTGGTCGGGTGGCCGGTCGGTTGCCGTCGGAGGTATGACATTTCAGCTGTCTATGTGGTGCACTGATGACTTGATCGCGATCTTTCTGGATCGTGAGCCACCGCTGAGGAGCACGTCCGTGACGCTACTCACCCGCCTCGCCACCGCACTGGCCGCCGCGACCATCGCCGTCGCGGCGCTCGGACTCGCACCTCAGACCGCCGCGGTGGCCGACCCCTTGACCGACACGCTCCGCGGGTTCGACTTCGGGTCTCTGGGACCGGGTACGACCGCACCCAGCGCGCAGGTCGAGATCAAGTCCGGATCTCGCTCCGTCATCATCACGAGGGTGAATCCGGAGAGAGACTCGTCGTGTATCACCACCCCCGGGCTCGAGGTACCTCATCGCCTTGTTAATCAATCTCGCGTTTCCTTCACCGCGGAAGTCGATGCGCGCTGCGAAGGACCGGTGCGGACGGAGGCCATCTTGAACTTCGCCTTCGATGGCGGAGACCAAGCGGCGATCCGGATGACCCTTTATTCCACCCGATTCGGTATCGACTGTGAGTCGACGCAATTCTGCAGGGAGACGCAGTCCTACCCCTTCAACGAGTTCGAACTTCGATGACATGCAAGACGTCGACCGAGATGCAGACTGAATCCGGCGGGGGCGCTCTCCGACCCCACCGGGTCTGACCTGCCCCTTCAGGGTTTGTAGCCGCTGATTACGACGTTGTAGAAGAACTTCGGCGGCACGATCTTGCGCAGCACGTTCTCGTCGAGCCAGGTGAGGCGTTTCCATCCGCCGAAGGCGAACCGAGCCCAGCCCCACCCCAGCTTCTCCGGCGGCACCGCGGCTTCGAAGGTGCGCACCGGCCAGCCGAGCATCGCGGCGGCCAGTTCCTCGGTGGCGGTGTCCACCTTGTGCGCACCGGCGGCGCGGGCGATGCCGGCGAGCTCGTCGGGATCGAAGGTGTGGATGTCGACCACGGCCTCGAGCGCGGCCGCGCGGGAGGATTCGTCGAGTTCCTCCTGCGGGCGCCGCCATCCTTGCAGCGGGCCCAGCTTGGTGATTTTCGTCGTGGCGAACCAGGTGGCGCGGCTCATCCAGCGTGCATAGAAGTCGCCGATCGTCGACGGCTCACCCGCGAAGATGAACCGACCGCCGGGCTTGAGCACCCGCAACACCTCACGAAGTGCCTGCTCGACGTCCGGGATATGGTGCAGCACAGCGTGTCCGACGACGAGATCGAAAGTGTCGTCGTCGTAGGGGATCTTCTCCGCGTCGGCGACGCGACCGTCGACGTCGAGCCCCAGGTTCTCCGCGTTGCGCAGCGCGACCTTGACCATGCCGGGCGAGAGGTCGGTCACCGACCCCTTGGCCGCGACCCCCGACTGCATCAGGTTCAGGAGGAAGAAGCCGGTGCCGCAACCGAGTTCCATCGCGCGGCCGTACGGGAGGGGCTCGTCGGTGGCGACGGCGTCGAAACGGCCACGCGCGTAGTCGATGCACCGTTCGTCGAAGCTGATCGACCACTTCTCGTCGTAGGTCTCGGCCTCCCAGTCGTGGTAGAGCACCTGGGCGAGCTTCGTGTCGGTCAGTGCCGCCTTGACCTGCTCCTCGGTGGCGTGCGGGTTCGGAGCCGGATCAGTGCCCGGAGTGGCATCGGTGGTCATGATCGCTTCCTGTTGCGTGGTGGTGTCGGTGATGAAGTCGGGGATCGCGGTGACTCCGCCGGCTCAACGGCCGACGAATTCCGCCTTCCCCGGGCCGTTCTCGGCGAACGACGCCATGCCGATGGCGCGGTCCTCGGTCGCGAACAGCGGGGCGAACAGCTGCTCCTCGATCTTGAGTCCGGTGTCGAGGTCGACGTCCAACCCCTGGTCGACGGCCTTCTTGATCGCCGCGAGCGCCACCGAGGCGGCGCCGGTGAACTGCCCGGCCCAGGCGAGCGCGGCGTTGTAGACCTCGTCGGGCGGGACGACCTCGTCGACGAGTCCGATGGCCAGCGCCTCCTCGGCGTCGACGAATCGCCCGGTGAACATCAGGTCCTTGGCCTTCGACGGGCCGATGAGGCGAGCCAGCCGCTGGGTTCCGCCGCCGCCCGGGATCAGTCCGAGCAGCACCTCGGGCAGGCCGAGCTTCGCGTTGTCGCCGGCGATGCGACGGTCGGCACCCAGCGCGACTTCGAGCCCGCCGCCGAGCGCGTATCCGGTGATGGCGGCGACGGTCGGCTTGGGGATCGCGGCGATCGCGCCGAGATCGCGTTGCAGACGACCCGCCACCCGGCTCATCTCGGCGTAGCCGATGTCTCGCATCTCGGTGACGTCGGCGCCGGCCGCGAGAATCTTCGGGCCGCCGTAGACGACGACCGCCTTGATGTCCGTGCGCACGGACGCCTCCTCGGCCGCGGCGGCCAGTTCGGCCTGCACCTGCCGGCTCAACGCGTTCATCGGTGGCCGCTGCAGCAGGATGGTGCCGACGCCCGGATGAGCGTCGGAGCACTCGAGGGTCACGAACTCAGGCATGGTCGAAGGCTACCGGTTGGTAAGTCCCGTCGATGCCCCAGCCCGGAGACGCGGCCCGCAGAGTCCGCCGCCGCGGACGCCGGAGTCATACAGTGACGGTCATGGCGAAAACGTCGGCTTCCGCAGGTGATCCCATCGAACTCGAGGTCGGCGACCGCACCGTCCGGTTGTCGAGCCCGGACCGCGTCTACTTTCCCGAGCGCGGCGAGACCAAGCGCGACCTCGCCGAGTACTACCTGTCAGTGGGCGACGGGATCGTGCGCGCCCTGCGCGACCGCCCGTGCATGCTGCACCGGTTTCCCAAGGGCGTCAGCGGCAACAAGGTGCACCAGAAACGCGTCCCGGCCGGCGCACCGGACTGGCTGGAAACCACCGAGATCTACTTCCCGCGGTTCGGCCGCACCGCCGACGAACTGTGCGTCACCGAATTGGCGTCGGTGATCTGGGCGGTGCAGATGTCGACCGTGGAGTTCCACCCCTGGAACTCGCGTCGCGCCGATCCCGAGACCCCCGATGAATGGCGAATCGACCTCGACCCGATGCCCGAGTGCACGTTTCCGCGGGTTCGCCGCGTGGCGCACGTCGTCGAAGAGGTGCTCGACGAGCTGGGCATGCGCGGGTTCCCGAAGACCTCGGGTGGTCGAGGCCTGCACATCTATGTCCGCATCGCACCGCAATGGGGCTTCCCCCAGGTCCGACGCGCCGCGCTGGCGTTCGCGCGGGAGGTCGAGCGCCGGGCGCCCGACGACGTGACGACGACGTGGTGGCGCAAGGACCGTGACCCCGCCGCGGTCTTCGTCGACTACAACCAGAACACCCGCGACCACACGATGGCCTCGGCCTATTCCGTGCGCGGTAACGAACGGGCCACCGTGTCGACACCGATCACCTGGGCCGAGATCGACGACATCGAACCCGACGACTTCACGATCGCCACCGTGCCGGCCCGCTTCGCCGAACTCGGGGACCTCCACGGCGAGATCGACGATGTCGCCCACCGCCTCGACACGCTCATCGACTGGGCCGACCGTGACGACATCGGTGACGACGAGGGCGCCGAGGTCATCGATATGGATCGGTGACCTCGCGCAACGACCGCATCGCCTCCTCGAGGGCGGCGAACTGTTCGGCACCGAGATGCTCGCGCCACTCCTGCTCCTGCACCTCGACCTCGCGGGCAGCGACCTCGCACAGCCGCACACCCCGTTCGCTCAGGGTCACCAGCCGCGCGCGACGGTCGGTCGGGTCGGGCACCCGGGTCAGGTAGCCCGCGGCTTCCAGCTGGTCGACGATGCCGCCCGCGGTCTGTTTGGTGACACCCGCCTGCTCGGCGAGGTCGGTCAGCCGCATCGGCTCGGGCGCCAGCCGTTGCAGGACCCGGGACTGCGCCGGGGTGATGTCGCCGGCCCCTTCTTCGGCGATCCGTGCCAACACCCGACGCTCGGTCGCACGGTGGGCGATGAACATCAGGACGGCGATCTGCGGCTGGTCGTCGGACACCCCATTGACGTTAGTACGAAGACCTGACTAATATCAGTCAGGGAACCTGACTATCGATCCGTGGTGGGAGCGATCATGGACACCAACCTCATCTGGCAACACATCGACGAGCAACGGCTCGAACTCGCCGCGCTGATCGAGACCCTCACTTCCGAACAACTCGCCACCCCGTCGCTCTGCGACGCGTGGACGGTGCGCGACGTCGCGGTCCACCTCACCCACTCACACACCTCACCGATACGCGCGATGCTCGCCGCATGCCGGTACGGGTTCCGGTTCGACACGATGATCCGCGAACTCGCGTTGCGCGACCACACCTCGGCCGACGAGGCGGCCGCCACGTTGCGCGCCATGGTCGGGTCCCGCCGTCATCCGATCGGGACGACCCCGATGGCTCCGCTCCTCGACTCACTGCTGCACGGGCAGGACATCACGGTGCCCCTCGCCATCGACCGGACGATGCCGCCCGACGCCGCGACGGCGTGTGCCGCCTACCTGTGGTCGACCGGGTTTCCGTTCCATGCGCGGCGACGCAACGCCGGACGACGGTTCGTGGCCACCGACAGCGGGTTCGCGGTCGGCGAAGGTGAAGTCGTCGAGGCACCGATTCGCGACATCGTGATGCTGTTCGGCGGGCGGTCCAGCGCCGCCGGGGTGCTGGCGCCCTCCCCCTGAGAGCGCCTGCGTCAGAGCGTGATGTCCGGCGGCTTCTGATCGCCGAGCGTTCGGAAGTACTCGTCGGAGTTGGGGAAACCGAGGCCGGCGAGTCCCGCGCCGGGCGTGAAGTCGGGCAGGACCGGTTCGATGACGCGCTCGGCGTCGAGCAGTTCGTCGATGCTCGAGAACCCGGAGACGTAGTTGAGCTGCGACCACGTCGGCGGCATGAGGAAATGCGCGCCCGCCGCCCATGAGTCGATCGCGACCCGGGCATTCACCCACCTCGCGACCTCGGCTTCGGTGGTCTCGGCGTCGGCATGCTGCCCGTCGGGCATCGCCGCCAGGAAGAACCGGGTGTCGTAGCGTCGCTTCTCGTTGACCGGGGTGATCCAGTGGGCGAGCGGCCGCAGAAGATCGGCACGCAGCGTGAGCCCGCGCGAGGTGAGGAACTGCGCGAACGACAACGACTTCTCGACGAGGCGTCGCCGATCGTCGGCCAGGCCGGCAGGGTCGGCGAACGCGCCGTCGGCGTCCGTCGCGAGCAGGACGCCGCACTCCTCGAAGGTCTCGCGGACCGCGGCGCACACCAGCGCCTGCGCGGTCTCGGCGTCACTGGCGAACTGCGTGGCCCACCAGGCCGCGTCGGGACCGGTCCACGCCAGGTCGGCGTCGGCGTCGCGCTGGTCCACCCCGCCGCCCGGGAACACCGTCATGCCGCCCGCGAAGGCCATCTGCTTGACGCGGCGTTGGAGGAACACCTCGATGCCCTCGGCGGCGTCGCGGACGAGCACGACCGTCGCGGCGTCCCGCAACGGCGCGGACACGACTCCCGGACCCGGTTCCGTCGACGTCATCAATTACCTCCTGCTGCTCGCCGATGGCCGCCCGCGCGGCGCCGTCGCCGCGCGAAGTACCGACCGTCGACCTTGTCCAGAACGATCTGCTGCCGAAAGGCGGCGGTGAGATTCTCACTGGTGAGCACCTCTTCGAGCAGACCCTGTGCCACGACGCCACCCTCGGACAGGATGAGTGCGTGGGTGAAACCCTCGGGGATCTCCTCCACATGGTGGGTGATCAACACGATGGCCGGGGCGTCGGGATCGGCGGCCAGACGCGCAAGACGGTCGACGAGCTCTTCGCGTCCGCCGAGGTCGAGGCCCGCGGCGGGTTCGTCGAGCAGCAGGAGTTCGGGATCGGTCATCAGCGCGCGCGAGATCACGACGCGCTTGCGCTCACCTTCGGACAGCGTGCCGAAGCGGCGGTCGGCGAGGTGCTCGGCGCCCATCGATTCCAGCGACTCGACGGCCTGCGCGCGGTCCATCGCGTCATAACTCTCCCGCCAGCGGCCGAGGACCGCGTAGCCCGCCGAGATCACGACGTCGCTGACGATCTCCTCCGGCGGCACCCGGTCGACCAGCGACGGGCTGGAGACACCGATCCGGGTCGACAGTTCGCGGATCTCCACCCGGCCGAGCTTCTCGTTGAGCACGAAGGCGGTTCCCGAGGTCGGATGGATCTCCGCACCGGCCAGCCGGATCAGTGTCGTCTTGCCTGCGCCGTTGGGTCCGATGATCACCCACCGTTCGTCCAGTTCCACCTGCCAGGACAGCGGGCCGACGAGGGTCTTGCCGCCACGGATGACGGCGACATCGCGAAAATCGATCAGGAGGTCGGGATCGGAATCGGTCACTCCCCCATCCTGCACCACGACCCCGCGTCCGGACGTGTCGACTCTCGGCGCCGTCGAGGTGATCGGGAAACCCCACAACCGCACGGGAATAGGAACGGGCGTGCTCACGGTTGACCTCGTTCGTGACGTCTTCGAACCTCCCCTTGTCGATCCTCGACCTCGCGCAGATCGGTCCCGACGAGACGGCTCAGCAAAGCCTTTCCGCCAGTGTCGAACTCGCGCAGCGCGCGGAAGAGTGGGGCTACCGTCGGATCTGGTACGCCGAGCACCACAACATGCCGACGATCGCGTCGTCGGCGCCGGCCGTGCTGATCGCTCACGTGGCGGCGCACACCTCGACCATCCGCCTCGGAGCCGGTGGGGTCATGCTTCCCAACCACGCCCCGCTCACCATCGCCGAACAGTTCGGCACACTGGCCGAGCTTCATCCCGGACGTATCGACCTCGGTCTCGGACGCGCCCCGGGCAGCGATCAGCAGACCTTCACCGCCCTCCGACGGACTCACGCCTCCGCCGAGCGTTTCCCGCACGACGTCCTGGAGCTGCAGGCGTTCCTCGGCGACGAGTCCCGCGTCGAGGGCGTCCGCGCCACCCCCGGCGCCGGAACGCACGTCCCGCTGTACATCCTGGGCTCCTCGCTGTTCGGCGCCCAGCTGGCCGCCGCGCTCGGTCTCCCCTATGCCTTTGCGTCCCACTTCGCACCGCAGGCCCTGACCGAGGCTGTTGCGCTGTACCGCCGCGAATTCCGGCCCTCCGAGGTCCTCGCCGAGCCGTACGTGATCGCGGGTGTCGGGGCCATAGCGGACGACGACGGCGACCGCGCGAAGGAACTACTCCAGATCTCGAAACGCCAACGAGTGTCGCTGCTCTTCGGCCGCGGTCGCACCTTCACCGACGACGAGGCAGATGCCATCTTGTCGATGCCGCAGGGCCGCCAGATCGACGAGATGTCGACCTACACGGGCGTCGGCACACCCGAGCAGGTTCGCGAGTACCTCACCTGGTTCGCCGGCCATGCCGATGCCGACGAGCTGATCGTCGCGTCATTCGCACCCGACCGCGAGTCCTGGCTGGCGACGTTCGGTCATCTGGCCCCGGTGAACACACCGTTGGCAGCTGCCCGGTAGTCGCTCAGGCCAGCCGAAAGTCCTCGAAGTCGAAGCCCGGCACCACGATACAGCTGACCAGCGACGGTTCGTCGCCGGCGGGCCGGGCCCGTTGCCACACACCCGGCGGCACGAGAGCCTGAGGATGCTGTCCGGATTCGATGTCGGGCCCGACGAGAACGGTGGTCGGGCCGCCGGGGGCGTCGGCGTCGCCGCCGAGGTCCAGTTCGACCGGAGCGCCGCGATGGTGCAACCACAACTCGGCGCCGCGGACCGTGTGCCACGCGGACTCGTCGCCCGGCATGAGGACGAAGTAGATCGCGGTCCCGGCGGCCCGGTCGCCGGAGTACTCCCCCGGCAGCGCGTCGCGCGGGATCTCGACCTCGCTTCGCCAGGTCTGCCGGTACCAGCCCCCTTCGGGGTGGGGCTGCAGGTCTAGTTCACGCACCCAGTCGGGCAGTTCAGCCGCGCTCATCGTGCTCTCCGTCCGTCTCCCCATCGTGTCGCACGACTTCGGCGATCACGGTCACCGATCCGGGCGCGATCTCGGTGAAGCCGGCATCGCGCACGGCCACCGCCTCCCCGTCCGCGTCTGCGGCGAGGAGCTCGCGCCATCGCTCGGAACCGGACTGGCGAACCACGAGCGGGCACTCATCCGATCGCCATCGAATCGCCTCGTCGCTCGTCAGCAACTTCGCGGCGAGCATCGACGCATGCCCGACCTGCGCGGCCAGTTTGCCGACGGTCATCTCCAGGACCGGACTGGTCCACAGCACGACGCCGCGCCCGGGAGGTTCGCCGGACAGCGCCCCCTCGACGTCGGTCCCGCCGATCTGCAGCTTCGCGACACGGCGGTCGAGGTCGCCCACGCGTCCGGGTACGAAGGCGCGCGCCGATGCGCCGCCCTGGGTCGCGGTCACACCCCAGACCTCTTGCGCGGCAGCCCATTGCGCTCCACGCGCGCGTCGCGCGATCTTCCGGATGCGCGCATTGCACCAGTCGTCCATCGCCGAGGCCCACGGCCCCTCGCCGGCACAGCGTTCGTCGAGGCACAGCAGCGCGACGGCTCGCGCCGCAGCGGTCAGCAGTTCGGTGCGGTCGGGAGGATCGTTCTTCTCGATCCGCAGCACCATCGCCATCGCCAGGACGTCGGCGGGATCGGACGGGTCATCGCCGCCACCGACATAACCGGCCAGCCGGCGATGATCCGCGGCGATCGCCTCGACATCCATGGAGAGCGGACGCACTCAGCCCAGCGGCACCCGGCGATAGACACCGTCGGCAGCGTCGGCCGCCTCGATCTCGTCGCGGGACACACCCAGGATGAACAGGACCCCGTCGAGGAACGGGTGATTCAGCGTGGTGTCGGCGACCTCGCGCAGCGCCGGCTTGGCGTTGAAGGCGATACCGAGCCCGGCGACGCTGAGCATGTCGATGTCGTTGGCGCCGTCACCCACGGCGATCGTCTGCTCCATCGGCACCCCGACCTGGTCGGCGAACGACCGCAGGGCGTTCGCCTTGCCCATCCGGTCGACCACTTCGCCGACGACGCGGCCGGTGAGCTTGCCGTCGACGATCTCCAGCGTGTTGGCCCGCACGAAGTCGAGTTCGAGTTCGTGCGCCAAGCCGTCGATGACCTGGCGGAAGCCGCCCGACACGAGTCCGCAGTGGAATCCGAGCCGGTGCAGCGTCCGGATCGTCGTGCGCGCACCGGGAGTCAGCTCGAGCGACTTGGCGACATCGTCGAGGACACTCGCATCGAGTCCGGCCAGCGCTTTGACACGTTCGTGGAGGGACTGCGCGAAGTCGAGTTCACCGCGCATGGCCGCCTCGGTCACCGCGGCCACCTCGGCCTCGCGACCCGCGTGCGCGGCGAGCATCTCGATGACCTCACCCTGGATGAGGGTCGAGTCGACATCGAAGACGATGAGCCGCTTGGCACGCCGGGCGAGCCCGCCACGCTCCACCGCGATGTCGACCGCGTTCTTCGCGGCCACCTCGGCGAGGCCCTTGCGGAGGGCCGCGTCTGCCGCGACACCTCCTCGACCGGCGACGCTGACCATCAGCTCGAGCCCGGTGAGCGGATAGTCCGCGATCCCGCGGATCGAGTCGATGTTTCCGCCCTGGCTCGCCAGTTTCGCGGCCACCGCGCTGAAGGCGGCGGCGGTCACGGGGCTGCCGAGGATGACGACGGCGTGCGATGACGGTGAACGGCTACCGGGGTCCACCCCGATCTCCACCCGGACCTCGAACCCGATGGACGCCATCGCCTGTTCGACGACTTCCTGCAGCGCCTCGGGGTCGCCGTCGGAGGACACCAGAACCCCGAGTGTCAGCTGCCCCCGAATGACCACCTGCTCGACGTCGAGCAGTGCAACGGCCTGACCGGCCAGGGCACCCATGAGAACAGAGGTGACACCTGGCCGGTCGGGACCGGTGACGGTGACCAGGACGGTCGTACCGGAACTGGCTGTTGAGTCGTTGCTCACCGGTCAGCGCGGGTCGGGGTCCGGAGACCCCTCGTGCGTTCCCACGGTGAACGGCTCGCGGCGAGCCTCTTCCATCTGACGATCCTTGCCCGCTTCGTGTCCCGGACCCACGTGCGCCTCGGCACGCATCCGGTCGATCATGTGCGGGTAGTGCAGCTCGAACGCCGGACGCTCCGACCGGATGCGGGGCAGCTCGGTGAAGTTGTGGCGCGGCGGCGGGCAGGAGGTGGCCCATTCGAGCGAGTTGCCGAAGCCCCACGGGTCGTCGACGGTGACGACCTCGCCGTAGCGGTAGCTGCGGAAGACGTTCCACAGGAACGGCATGGTCGACAGGCCGAGGATGAAGGCGCCTGCGGTCGAGATCATGTTCAGCGTCGTGAACCCGTCCGACGGCAGGTAGTCGGCGTAGCGGCGCGGCATGCCCTCGTTGCCCAGCCAGTGCTGGACGAGGAAGGTCATGTGGAAGCCGATGAACGTCAGCCAGAAGTGGATCTTGCCGAGGCGTTCGTCGAGCATGCGCCCGGTCATCTTGGGGAACCAGAAGTAGATGCCGGCGTAGGTGGCGAACACGATCGTGCCGAAGAGCACGTAGTGGAAGTGCGCGACCACGAAGTAGCTGTCGGACAGGTGGAAGTCCAGCGGCGGGCTTGCGAGCAGGACACCGGTCAGACCACCGAAGAGGAACGTGACGATGAAGCCGACCGAGAACAGCATCGGTGTCTCGAACGTCATGTGACCTCGCCACATCGTTCCGATCCAGTTGAAGAACTTCACGCCGGTGGGCACCGCGATCAGGAACGTCATGAAGGAGAAGAACGGCAGCAGCACGGCACCGGTGACGTACATGTGGTGCGCCCACACCGCCGCCGAGAGTGCGGCGATGGCGAGGGTGGCGTAGATCAGGCCCGAGTAGCCGAAGATCGGCTTACGCGAGAAGACCGGGAAGACCTCCGACACGATGCCGAAGAACGGCAGGGCGATGACGTAGACCTCGGGGTGTCCGAAGAACCAGAAGAGGTGCTGCCACAGGATGACACCGCCGTTGGCCGGGTCGTAGATGTGGGCGCCGAACTGGCGGTCGACCTCGAGACCCATCAGCGCCGCGGTCAGCAGCGGGAAGATCAGCAGGATCAGGACGCTGGTCACCAGGATGTTCCAGGTGAAGATCGGCATGCGGAACATCGTCATACCGGGTGCGCGCAGGCAGATCACCGTGGTGACCATGTTGACGCCACCGAGGATGGTGCCCAGACCGGAGACGGCCAGACCCATGATCCACAGGTCGGCGCCGATGCCGGGGCTGTGCACGGCGTCGGTGAGCGGCGTGTAGGCGGTCCACCCGAAGTCGGCCGCGCCACCGGGGGTGATGAAGCCGGCGACCGCGATGGTCGAGCCGAAGACGAACAGCCAGAAGCCGAGTGCGTTGAGTCGCGGGAAGGCGACGTCGGGCGAGCCGATCTGCAGCGGAAGCACGAAGTTGGCGAAGCCGATCACGATCGGGGTCGCGTACATCAGCAGCATCACGGTGCCGTGCATCGTGAAGAGCTGGTTGAACTGCTCGGTGGACAGGAACTGCATGCCCGGCATCGCGAGCTCGCCACGCATCAGCAGGGCCATGAGGCCGCCGATGAGGAAGAACGCGAAGCAGGCGGTGATGTACATCATGCCGATCAACTTGTGATCGGTCGTCGTCAGCAACTTGTAGATGAACGAACCCTTGGGCTGATAGCGCTCCGGGAACGGACGCACTGGAGCCACTTGCGTGGTGGGTTGGTCTACCGCGGTCACAGATCCTCCTCTTGCCCGAAACCCACTCCGAACCCCTTCGGACGTGGGTCGGCACATGAACAAACCGAGCGCTGGTTACTGATCCTAAACCCTCACCGGTGCCCGAGCCGAACGGGTCCTACGATCTGTCGTATTCGATGCCGGAGCCGCCGGATCGGCAGTGCTCATCGGCGGTTTCTTCGACGACGCGCCAGGCTCTCGGAGCTGCCATCCGGGCGCCCTCGTCCGGTGCCTGGATGTGCCCGTCCGAGCCTACGCCGGAGGCCGCGGGGCCGGTGCTAGGTTGGGCGGGTGCAACGCAGGGTCACGGTCGCGAACGAGGCTGACAGAAGTGTCGACGCCGCCACCGGCGGCACCCGCCTCTCCCTCGTCCGACGCCTGGGCCTGGCGACGACGATCGGGTTGACGGTGGTCGCGCTGGCCGCCTGTTCGGGCGAACAACCGCTGACCACCCCGGACGGCTCCCCCATCTCCACCGTCACCACCCGGGTGGCCGAGGTGAACATCGTCTCGGCCGACCGCGACTACGCGACGACCTGCCTCGCACCCACCGCGCCGGATCCCGGCCTGCCCGATGTCGAACGCATCATGGTCACCGACCCGGCCGTTCTCGACGCACTGTGCGCGCTCGGCCTCGGCCCGCAGGTCGTCGCGGTGGCGGCCGAGCCCGGATCCGTCCCGGCGTATCTCGGTCCGCAACTGACCTCGGTCCCGGCCATCGGGTCGGCCCCCGACGCCGCGGCGGTCGGCGACGCCGATGCCGGCCTCGTGCTCACCACCGCCGACACCGCGGACTCGGCCCGCGCGTTCACCGGGGTCCGTGCCGTCACCATCCCGGCCGACGGCACGTGGCAGGAGAAGTTCCAGGCGGTCGCCGATGCGGTGAACCGCAGCGAGGCGGGTCGCAGCCGGCTCGCCGAGTACACGACCGAGGCCACCAAGACGGGCAAGCGGATGGATGCCGCGCACACGCAGGTGTCGCTGGTGAGGTTCGGCGACGACACGGAGACCATCGCCGGCATGGACACCTTCGCCGGGCAGGTCCTCGGCGACATCGGCGTCCAGCGCCCCGGCCCGCAACGCGTGCCCGACTCCTTCCCCGTCACCGACGAGAACTTCCGTGACGCCGACGCCGACCTCATCTACGTCAGCTTCGAAGGAGAACAGGGCCTCGCCCATGGCGAGGACGTCCTGCTGAGCGACGAATGGCTCAGCCTCGGCGCTCCCGTGTGGAAGCGGGTCCTCGCCGTCGACGACACCCTCTGGTACGAGTCATCGGGACTTGCCGCGGCGTGGCTGGTCCTCAACGACGTCAAGGGATCTCTCGACGGGAACTCCTGACCCGTTTGTCCTCAGGTGTCGCATTTCGTTGCGGCACGCGCTACGACTCGCTACATCTGCTGGGGTTGTCGCGGTCACTTCGGATCACCGGCGTCCAAACCCTCGCCGGGCCGGCTGAGACACATCAGGATCGGCGCATGAGTGTCACCGACGAATACCTCGCGAACAACGCCGACTACGCCAAGACCTTCACCGGCCCGCTGCCCCTGCCTCCCTCCAAGCACGTGGCGGTGGTCGCCTGTATGGACGCTCGCCTCGACGTGTACCGAATTCTCGGACTGAACGACGGCGAAGCCCACGTCATCCGCAACGCGGGAGGCGTGGTGACCGACGACGAGATCCGGTCGCTCGCCATCAGTCAGCGACTCCTCGGCACCACCGAGATCATCCTCATCCACCACACCGACTGCGGCATGCTGACCTTCACCGACGACGACTTCAAGCGGCAGATCCAGGACGAGATCGGTCAGAAGCCGGCCTGGTCGGCCGAGGCGTTCGGCGACCTCGACGAGGACGTCCGCCAGTCGCTCACCCGGATCCGGAACAGTCCGTTCGTCACCAAGACCACGTCGCTGCGCGGATTCGTCTTCGACGTGGCGACCGGGCTCCTGCGCGAGGTGTCCTGACCCGAGTACCTAGTCGTCCGTCGAGTCGCCGCCCTCGGAGCGCTGAACCGCTTCGGGGGCGTTCTCACGGGTGGCCATCCCACCGTCGCGCCCGTGGTCACGCGGGCCGGGCGGATCCTTCTCCACTTCCTTGTCAGAAGCCTCTGACCCGGAAGTCTTGTTGCTCTCGGACTGTCCCATCGGTACCTCCGTGATCGTGCCGGCCGGCGTATCGGCTGCGAGGATCGTCGATACCCGGGACGTCGTGGGGACAAACCACCGGCCGACCACTGTCCTGCCGACCACCGTCCGACCGGACACCGTCGGTCCGCGACGGCGACCGGTGTCGGGGGCCGCGGCTAAACTGGCCGACGATCCTCGATGCCATACGACTCCCCATCCAGCGGGCGGACTCCCCCGGACTCCGCCCCGAAGCCTCATCGCGCCGCGCCCCTCCACGCCCTCTGGCGGCCGGGCGTCGGCATGGCGGTGTGGATCGACGGCGATCTGTCCGACCTGCCATCGTCGCTGCGCGACGTTCTCGACGGCCGGCGGTTCCGCAGCGAGATCCCCGTCGTCGACGCCGACGGTCGCCGGCGGTTCGTCCCCGCCGCCACGTTGGGCATGACGTCGGCGGTCACGCTGCTCGACTCGTCGCGTGCGGCCGCGGTGACCGGCGACGTCCGGTGGTACCGCTATCTCCTCGACGGCGTGCGGTCGTTCGTGCGGTCCGGCACGGTGGTGCCGTCGGTGCTGCAGGTCGCGGGGGAATGGATGGTCCGCTGGGTCGTCATCGCGACCCCGACGTGGCGCAGCTGGCATGCGGTCGTCGTGGGAAGCGCGCCGGACGCATTGCTGCACAACGGTTCCGCACCGGCCCTCGACGACTTCCTCGCCGAACTCGTCGACCACGAATGCCGTTCTGCCATCGCTCGTTCCGCACTTCGTCTCGGCGAACCCCGACCCGCGTCGCCGATCGTGCGGGCCCTTCTCCCCGACGCGGACCCCCGTCCGCCCAGCTCGCCCGAACGCCTTGCGGCCGCAGCGGGCGGCTGGTCGAGGTGGAACTCCGGCGCCCCACGAGACGACCGGTCGCTGATCTTCCGTCTGCACGAGCCGGAGTACGACGATCTCGCCGAGAACCAGTGGGACGACGCGTGGGACGACGACTCCGTCCCCGAGCCGAGCCGAGCCGAGGTCGACGAGAGCTCGCGGTGGCGGCTGCAGGTCTGCCGTCGGAGCATCGACGGACAGGTCGAACCCGTCGCACCGCACCGGCTCGACGCCCACGAAATCGACGAGCTGACAACCGAACTGGCGACGGCCGTCCGTGAGTTCCCGGATCTCGGCCGGGCCGATCCCGACCGCGGCTCGCTCGACTTCCTGCTGCCGACCGAGGTCGCCGAAGAACTCTTCGCCACCGGCGCGGCGGCACTGGGGGCGGTCGGCATCCCGGTTCTGCTCCCCCGGACCATCGCCGAGGTCCGTCCGAGCCTGACCCTGCGTGCGCTCGCGCCGCCCGGCGGCGGGGCGCCGGCGGCGATGGTCGGTCTGCGGGAGATCCGGGAGTTCGAGTGGCGCCTCGCCCTCGGCGACACATCCGACGCGATCACGCTCACCGACGCCGATCTGGACGAGCTGTCCGGGCAGAAGGGCGACCTGGTCCGGGTGCGCGGGGTGTGGATGCGCGCCGAGGGTGCCGCGCTCACCCGGGCTGCCGCGTTCGTCGCCGCCCAGCGCGCACTGGCCGCGACCGAACCACCGAGCGACTTCGGCGAGCTGTTCAACCTCGTCACCGGCGAATCGGATCGGCTGCCCGTTCCGGTCTCGCGCGTGGAGGGCCTCTCGTGGCTCGACGACATCGCCGACAGCGGCGCCCTCCGTCCCGAATCCATCACGCCGCCGGCGGATCTGGCCGCCACCCTGCGCCCCTATCAGCAGCGCGGGTTGGACTGGCTCGCCCATCTGTCGGCGCTGGGCGTCGGGGGCGTACTCGCCGACGACATGGGTCTGGGCAAGACCCTGCAGGTCATCGCCCTCGAATGCCACGAGCGGAGCGGTTCGACCGGCTCGTCCGACGCCGACCCCACGACGCCGACGCTCGTCGTCTGCCCGATGTCCCTGGTCGGCAACTGGGCGCGGGAGTTCGCGCGTTTCGCGCCGACGCTGCGGGTGGCGATCCACCACGGACCCTCCCGTGAGTCCGGGGCCGCCTTCGCCGGGATTCGCGACTCGGTCGACGTCGTTGTCACCACCTTCGCCATCGCGGCACGCGACCACGAGCTGCTGTCGTCCCGACCCTGGCATCGGATCGTGGTCGACGAGGCCCAGCACCTCAAGAACGTGAACACCATTGCGGCCAAGGCAGTTCGGGCGGTGCCTGCCGATCATCGACTCGCCCTCACCGGCACCCCGGTCGAGAATCGACTGGAAGACCTCCGCGCGGTCATCGACCTGGTCAACCCCGGCCTGCTCGGATCGGCATCGGTCTTCCGGGCGCGCTACGCCGAACCGATCGAACGGGACCGCGATCCGTCGGCGCTCCGACGGCTGTCCGCGATCACCCGCCCCTTCATCCTGCGCCGCGAGAAGTCCGATCCGGCCATCGCCGCGGACCTCCCGGCGAAGGCCGACTTCGCCGTCCGCGCCAACCTCACCGTCGAGCAGGCCGCGCTCTATCGCGCGGTGATCGACGAGCTGATGGCGGCACTCCGGGACAAACAGCAGCGCACCCTGCGACGCCGCAACGTGCTGGCCGCACTGACCCGCCTCAAGCAGGTGTGCAACCACCCCGCGCATTATCTCGGCGACGGCACCGACCTCGTCCGCGACGGCGAACACCGTTCCGGCAAGGTCGAACTGCTGGCCGACATCGTTTCCACGGTCGCCGACGAGGGCGACCGCGCTCTGGTCTTCACCCAGTTCGCCGCCTTCGGCGACATGCTCTCGTCGTGGCTGAGTTCGGAGTTCGGTACCGAGATCCCGCTGCTGCACGGCGGTCTGGGGCGCACCGAGCGCGACCGCCTCGTCGCCGACTTCCAGTCCGACGACGGGCCGCCGGTCCTGCTGGCGACCTTGAAGGCCGGCGGCACCGGACTCAACCTCACCGCCGCCAACAACGTCATCCACGTCGACCGCTGGTGGAACCCGGCCGTCGAGGACCAGGCCACCGACCGCGCCTACCGGATCGGCCAGGAGCAGAAGGTGTCGGTGCACCGGTTCGTCTGTGTCGGCACCATCGAGGAGCGTATCGACGACATGATCGCCAAGAAGCGCGAACTCTCCAGGCTGACGGTCGCGGCCGGCGAGAACTGGGTGTCCGACGTCGCCGACGACGAACTCTTCGAGCTGTTCCGGCTGCGAGAGGAGGCAGTCAGCGAATGACGGTGCGCAAGAAGGGCACGCAACGCCGGGGCGAACGGGGCACGATCGCGGTCCGCGGTTACGGCCTCACCTCGTGGTCGCGCGCCTTCGTCGACGTCGTGGAGGGACGCGGAGCCGACGGCGAGTCGGTCGCCGACAGCCGCCGCATCACCAAGGCGCGCAGGTATTTCCGTGATCGCCATGTGCGCGGTCTGCGGATCGGCGCCGGACAGGTGACCGCCTCGGTCGAGGGCACACAGCTCGAACCGTTCGATGTCATCCTGACCACCCGCACCGTCGACACCACCACGCTCGCGACCCTTCTCCGCGAGCGGGCCGCCGTCGACGAACTCATGTTGCTGACACGCGGCGAGCAACCGCCGACGCTGGGCGAGCTGTTGGTGCCCACCGAGTCCGCCGACGTCGAGACCGACTGCACCTGCCCCGACGAGGCCCCGCGGTGCATCCACGCGCTCGTCACCTGCTACGAGGTCGCCGCCGAGATCGACCGCACCCCGCTGACCCTGCTCACCGTTATGGGCACCGCCCTGCGGGCACTGCTGGCCGAGATCGATTCGCGCCCCGTGGAAGCACGGACGTCGGACGACGCCGGGTCATCGGACTCCCTGCGACCCGACGACTACTACGGCACCACGTCGACGCTGCCGGCGCTCCCGTCGCCGTCGCGGATGAATCCGCTGACCGCGCTCGACGGCGGGGAGTTGCGCGCCGCGTTGCGCGCGACCGGCGTGGCGCCCGCCGACATCGCCGAGACGATCGACGAACTCGGCGACCTCTACGACCGCCTCACCGCCGACGATTCGTAGCGTCAATGCGCGCCATGTGCGCATTGACGCTACGAAATCCCCAGGGGGACTAGAAGTCCCAGTCCTCGTCCTCGGTGTTGACGGCCTTGCCGATGACGTATGAGCTGCCCGACCCGGAGAAGAAGTCGTGGTTCTCGTCGGCGTTGGGCGACAGGGCCGACAGGATCGCCGGGTTCACGTCGGTCTCGTCGCGCGGGAACATCGCCTCGTAGCCCAGGTTCATCAGGGCCTTGTTCGCGTTGTAGCGCAGGAACTTCTTGACGTCCTCGCTGAGTCCGACCTCGTCGTAGAGCGCCTCGGTGTAGTCGCTCTCGTTGTCATACAGCTCGAACAGCAACTCGAAGGTGTAGTCCTTGAGCTCCTGACGACGCTCCGGGGTCTCGACCTCGAGCCCGCGCTGGTACTTGTAACCGATGTAGTACCCGTGCACGGCCTCGTCGCGAATGATCAGACGGATCAGGTCGGCGGTGTTGGTGAGCTTCGCGCGGCTCGACCAGTACATCGGCAGGTAGAAGCCGGAGTAGAACAGGAACGACTCGAGCAGCGTCGAGGCGACCTTGCGCTTCAGCGGGTCGTCGCCACGGTAGTAGTCCATGACGATCCGGGCCTTGCGCTGGAGTTGCTCGTTCTCCTCCGACCAGCGGAACGCCTCGTCGATCTCCTTGGTGGAGCAGAGCGTGGAGAAGATCGAGCTGTAGCTCTTGGCGTGCACCGACTCCATGAACGCGATGTTGGTGAGTACCGCCTCCTCGTGCGGAGTGGTCGCGTCCGGGATCAGCGACACCGCGCCGACCGTGCCCTGGATGGTGTCGAGCAGGGTGAGTCCGGTGAACACCCGCATGGTGAGCTGCTTCTCGTACTCGGTGAGCGTGCCCCACGACGGGATGTCGTTGGACACCGGCACCTTCTCGGGCAGCCAGAAGTTGCCGGTGAGGCGATCCCACACCTCGGCGTCCTTCTCGTCGGGGACGCGGTTCCAGTTGATCGCCGAGACCCGGCTGACCAGCTTGATGGGTGCGCCGTCGGCGGGGCTGTGGCTTTCGGTGGAGGTCATGACTCTTCCTCGTCTAACTGGTCAATTGAAGTCTGGAAGTCCTGAAAGATGGTGCCTCGCAGCGGGTCACAACATGCAGCTGACGCAGCCCTCCACCTCGGTCCCCTCGAGCGCGATCTGACGCAGGCGGATGTAGTAGAGCGTCTTGATCCCCTTGCGCCATGCGTAGATCTGCGCCTTGTTGACGTCACGCGTGGTGGCGGTGTCCTTGAAGAAGAGCGTCAGGCTGAGACCCTGGTCGACGTGCTGCGTGGCCGCGGCGTAGGTGTCGATGATCTTCTCGTACCCGATCTCGTACGCGTCCTGGTAGTACTCCAGGTTGTCGTTCGTCATGTACGGCGCCGGGTAGTAGACGCGGCCGATCTTGCCTTCCTTGCGGATCTCGATCTTGGCGGCGACCGGGTGGATCGAGCTGGTCGAATGGTTGATGTAGCTGATCGAGCCGGTCGGCGGGACTGCCTGGAGGTTCTGGTTGTAGATACCGTCGCGCTGGACGGCGGCCTTCAGCTCACGCCAGTCGTCCTGCGTGGGAATGTGGATTCCGGCCTGGCCGAACAGATCCCGCACCTTCTGGGTCTGCGGCTCCCACACCTTCTCGAGGTACTTGTCGAAGAACTCACCGCTCGCGTACTTCGACTTCTCGAAGCCGGTGAAAGCCCGCCCGCGCTCCTTGGCGATCCTGTTCGACGCGCGCAGGGCGTGGAACAGCACCGTGTAGAAGTAGATGTTCGTGAAGTCGATGCCTTCTTCGCTGCCGTAGAAGACGCGCTCACGTGCCAGATACCCGTGCAGGTTCATCTGTCCGAGTCCGATGGCGTGCGAATTGTTGTTGCCGTGCTCGATCGACGGCACCGACGTGATCGAGGTCTGGTCGCTGACCGCGGTGAGTCCGCGGATCGCGGTCTCGATGGTCTGTCCGATGTCGGGCGAATCCATCGTCTTGGCGATGTTCAGCGACCCCAGGTTGCACGAGATGTCCTTGCCCACTTCGGCATACGACAGGTCGTCGTTGAAGGTCGACGGCGTCGACACCTGCAGGATCTCCGAGCACAGATTGGAGTGGGTGATCTTCCCGTCGATCGGGTTGGCGCGGTTCACCGTGTCCTCGAACATGATGTACGGGTAACCCGACTCGAACTGCAGCTCGGCGAGGGTCTGGAAGAACTCGCGGGCCTTGATCTTGGTCTTGCGGATGCGGCGATCCTCGACCATCTCGTGGTACTTGTCCGTCACGTTGATGTCGGCGAAAGGAACGCCGTAGACACGTTCGACGTCGTACGGACTGAACAGGTACATGTCGTCGTTGGCCTTGGCCAGCTCGAACGTGATGTCCGGGATCACCACACCGAGCGAGAGCGTCTTGATGCGGATCTTCTCGTCCGCGTTCTCACGCTTGGTGTCGAGGAAGCGGTAGATGTCGGGGTGGTGCGCATGCAGGTACACCGCGCCCGCACCCTGCCGGGCGCCGAGCTGGTTGGCGTAGGAGAAGGAGTCCTCGAGCAGCTTCATGATCGGGATGACACCCGAACTCTGGTTCTCGATCTTCTTGATCGGCGCACCGTGCTCACGGATGTTGCTGAGCAGCAACGCAACTCCGCCGCCCCGCTTGGACAGCTGCAGCGCGGAGTTGATCGACCGGCCGATCGACTCCATGTTGTCCTCGATACGCAGCAGGAAGCACGAGACCGGCTCACCACGCTGCTTCTTGCCCGAGTTGAGGAAGGTCGGCGTGGCCGGCTGGAAGCGCCCTTCGATGATCTCGTCGACGAGATTCCGGGCGAGGGTCGTGTCGCCGTCGGCCAGGGTCAGTGCCACCATGCACACACGATCCTCGAACCGCTCGAGGTACCGCTTTCCGTCGAAGGTCTTGAGGGTGTAGCTCGTGTAGTACTTGAACGCGCCGAGGAAGGTCGGGAACCGGAACTTCTTGCCGTAGGCGTAGTCGAAGAGCTCGTTCACGAACGCGCGGTCGTACTTCGCGAGGACCTCGGGCTCGTAGTAGTTCTCCTCGATGAGGTAGTCGAGCTTCTCGTCGCGGTCGTGGAAGAAGACCGTGTTCTGGTTGACGTGCTGCAGGAAGTACTGGTTCGCGGCCTCGCGATCCTTGTCGAACTGGATCTTGCCGTCGGCGTCGTACAGGTTGAGCATCGCGTTGAGCGCGTGGTAGTCCAGCTCTCCGGGATCATGCCCCGCAGGTCCGGGGTGCACGCCCGACTTGCTGGCTGAAGTGGTGTCCGAGACTGCGGCGGTGGGCGACACGACAGATGACTCCTGCGGGTAGTGGGCCGGTGAAGGCAGAGTAGCGATGGTGTACGACAGGCCTGGGAACGCGCGGAGCGCCAGGTCAGGCGGGCGAGGCGCTCAGCGACACATCGGCCGCGAACGCCGGACTCAGGGCGAACTCGGCGAGCCCCGCGCGAACGCGGTCGACGTCGTCGGTGGTGCCCATCAGTTCGAATCGGTACAGGTAGGGCACCCCGCACTTTCGTGCGATGACGTCGCCGGCGTAGCAGAACTCCTCACCGAAGTTCGTGTTGCCCGCCGCGATCACCCCCCTGATCGACGATCGATTGTGTTCGTCGTTGAGGAAGCGGATGACCTGCTTGGGGACGTAGCCGCCGGGTTGCCCCGTCGCCTTGCCCCCGCCGTAGGTCGGACAGACCAGGACGTACGGCTCTTCGACACGGAAAACACCGGTCCGATCGAGGAGCGGGATGCGCTCGGCGCGCATGTCCAGCTTCTGGACGAACCGGTGGGTGTTCTCCGATACGGAGGAGAAGTACACGATCAACGGCGATGTCGCTGCCGCCATGTCTCCTCCAACCTGGTCGTTCTCGGGATCTCGCCCGCCGGAGATCATCTCCGGCCGGGCACTGTCGGTATCAACGCCGTGACCGGCGTGACCATTTCCTCGATGACTTCTCGATGCGGCGCGATCCGGCTTCCCCGTCGGATCGCCTCTGCACCGCCAGTCGGGCGGCCGTCGTCACCGTCATGGTGACGACGGATCAGGCAGCGGCAGTGGCGAGCGCCTTGATGCGGTCGGGGCGGAAGCCCGACCAGTGCGCGTCGCCGGCGACCACGACGGGCGCCTGCAGGTAACCGAGTGCCATGACGTAGTCACGCGCTTCGGCATCCTCACTGATGTCGACGATCTCGTAGGACAGACCCTGCTTGTCGAGGGCCTTGTAGGTGGCATTGCACTGGACGCAGGCCGGCTTCGTGTAGACGGTGATTGACATTCGGAGGTGCTCCTCGGGTCGTAGGAATCGCCAGTGACGTGCGGTTTTCCAGCGTGAAGATGGTGATCTGGATCACCATCTCGGCAGCTACGTCGAGGAGTCGAACCGCTTCTCGTCTTGTGCCTGACTGGTAACGCAAACACTACACCTAGTGGCTGACATTTCTGGTCACCACAAGGGGTTGTGAATAACATTGATGGAAGACTTGCAGGTCGGAGCGGTGCACGATCACAAATCCGGGCGTGTCCACCGCATGTTCGGCGTGTCGCTCACAGGTTGTCCCGAGGCGGTCCACAACGTGTCCACCGACCATCCACACCCGAGCCGGTCGCACCCCGGACACGACGACGCCGCGCCGGGCAGAGCCGGGCGCGGCGTCGGAGTCGGGAGTGGGTCAGGCGTTGACCGTGACCTCGTCGACGAGCCGGGAGACCGAGGCGACGATCTTCTCGACGACCGCCGGATCGCTCAGGCCCCCCTCGGGAAGAGCGGCGACCTGCAGGCCCAGGTCGGCCTCCTCGATCGCACGACCGCCGGCGATGCCGACCGACTTACGGGTGTCCTCCCGGGTCCACGCGCCGCCGTACTGCCCGAGAGCCGCGCTCAGCACCGCGACGGGCTTGCCGGTCAGCGCACCGGTGCCGTAGGGCCGCGACAGCCAGTCGATGGCGTTCTTCAGCGCAGCGGGGATGGTGCCGTTGTACTCCGGGGTGGCGATGAGCACGCCGTCGGCCGAGCCGACCACCTGGCGCAGCTTCGCCACGCCCGCGTCGAGCTGATCCTCGATATCGACGTCCTCGCTGTAGAACGGCAGCGAGCCCAGGTCGTCGACGACCGTGATGGAGACTCCGGCGGGCGCGTTGTCCGCGGCCACGTGGGCGAGCTGGCGGTTCACCGACGCTGCGCGCAGGCTTCCGACCAGCGCGACCAATTCGACGACTCGTTCAGACATGTGATTCCTCTCGATGGCACAGGGGTCCACGGGCGTCCGCGGGACCTTTCTACGACCTGCAGTAACCGGACCAGGGTCCGATTCATTCCGGATCTGGTCAAGAGTTACGCTCATCACGTGCCGAATGGGCCCGACCACTCACCGCTCCACATCTCGCTCAACCCCTCGGGGACCGAACGTGCCGATGCCGCACGCAACCGGCGCCTGTTGCTGGCCGCCGCGAAGAACCTGATCGATCACCACGGCGCGGCCGCGGTGACGATGGAAGCTGTCGCGCGCGAGGCGGGTGTGGGCAAGGGCACAGTGTTCCGTCGCTTCGGCAGCCGGACCGGCCTCATGCTCGCCCTCCTCGACCACAGCGAGTCCGAGATCCAGCAGGCCTACCTGTCCGGCCCCGAGCCGCTGGGCCCCGGCGCTCCCCCGCTCGATCGCCTGCTCGCCTACGGCCGCGCGCGCCTCAAGCTGACCTCCGACCACCTGGACGTCCTGCTGGAGGCAGGCGCGGGCGCCGAGGACTTCATGAGCCACCCGGTGGCCCGGACGTCCACCCAGCACGTGCAGATCTTGTTGCGTCAGTTGGGTTTCGACGACTCACTCGACTTCCTGGCGCTCACCGTCCAGGCGCCGATGTCGGCGAGTTCGGTGCGCTACCTGCTCGTCGACGTCGGGCTCGACCTCGAGACGATCACCCGCCAGTGGCAGGAGATGGTCACCGCGCTCGTCACCGGACACCACCGGGGCTGACCCGCGGGTTGCGCGCTGTCCACGACATCCGCCCGGTACGGGCCGTCGCGGCCGGGGTCGGAGACACTCGTCGCGCGCCGGGACGCCGGGACACCTAGCCTGGGTTCCTGTGAAAGCAGTGATCATCGGCGCCGGTATGGGCGGAACCTCGGCGGCCATCGCGTTGCGACAGCTCGGGCACGAGGTCGAAGTGTACGAACAGGTCACCGAGAACCGGCCGGTGGGCGCGGCGATCTCGGTGTGGTCCAACGGGGTGAAGTGCCTGAACCACCTGGGCCTGGAGGCGGAGACGGCCGCACTCGGCGGCATCGTCGATTCGATGAGCTATGTCGACGCGTTCACCGGAGAGACGATGTGCCGCTTCAGCATGGCACCACTCATCGACGAGGTCGGCCAGCGACCGTATCCGATCGCCCGCGCCGAACTACAGCTCATGCTGATGAACGCCTTCGGTCATGACGAGATCCGATTCGGCAAGAAGATGGTCGCCGTCCACGACGGTCCGGAGCGCGCCACCGTCGAGTTCGCCGACGGCACCACCGCCGAAGGTGACGTCGTCATCGCCGCCGACGGTGCGAAGTCGCTTGCCCGCGACCATGTGCTCGGCCACACCGTCGAACGCCGCTACGCGGGATACGTCAACTTCAACGGGCTGGTGCCGATCGACGAGGAGATCGGACCGGCCACCGAATGGACCACCTACGTGGGTGATTCGCGCCGGGTGTCGGTGATGCCGGTCGCGGGCGACCGTTTCTACTTCTTCTTCGACGTCACCATGCCGGAAGGAGTCCCGTTCGAGCGCGGTACCGCACGCGACGTGCTCGCCGAGGAGTTCGCGGGTTGGGCGCCCGGGGTCCAGAAGCTGATCGCCACACTGGATCCCACGACCACGAACCGGGTGGAGATCCTCGACATCGATCCGTTCCACACCTGGGTCAAGGGACGCATCGCGCTGCTCGGCGACGCCGCCCACAACACCACCCCGGACATCGGCCAGGGTGGTTGCTCGGCGATGGAGGATGCGATCGCGCTGCAGTTCGCCTTCCGCGACCACGCCGACGACCCGGACGCGGCACTCGCGGCCTACGAGGCGTCACGCACCGAGCGGGCCGCCGACCTCGTGCTGCGCGCGCGCAAGCGGTGCGACGTCACGCACGGCAAAGACCCGGAGGCGACGGCGGCCTGGTACAAGGAACTTCGATCCGAGGACGGCACGAACGTCATCCGCGGCATCGTCGGCAACATCGTCGGCGGTCCGCTCACGTAGGGCCGAGCGGGAGGTTGCCCTCGGTCAGCCTCCCGCCGACGGTCCCTCGGTGGGCTCCATGCCGGCCTCGAGTCCGACCGTCTCCAGGCCGTCGTGCGCGACGAGCGCGTTCTCGCGAGACAGGGTCGGCCCGGGCGCGAGCAGGGCCACCACCGACCACGGAGCGCGGGACGGTGAGTCCCCCAGTCCGAGAATCCCGCCGGTCTCGAAGTCCGGGATGCCGAACCGAACACCCGAATCGTTGACGTAGAACAGGGATTCGGTGCGCGCGCTGTCCGCCTCGTTGCCGGTCACCTGCAGATACTCGCCCGAGCCCGGCGGCAGGTAGACCGCGTCGAGGTTCGGCCCGGCACCGTCGGACGACGTCAATCGGACCGGTACCGCGTCCGAGTCGAGCGGGAGTCGGCGACCCGCGAGCAACGATGTCTGCGCCCGGGGTTCCCCGGAGCCCCGCGTCCAGGTGCGGCACAGCGTCGGATCGCCACTCACGTCGAGCAGCTCCGGCGCGACCTCGGGAAAGTCCGAGACGGGTTCGGAACGCACGGTTCTCAGCGCGGCGAGCTGTCCGGGGGCAACGGTGGCGACGGGCGAGGCATCGGAGTCGGCCAGTCGCAAAAGCTCGGCGGTCGGCGCACTGATCTCCTGGACCCCGTCGCGCAGGACGAGATGGTAGCTGGTCGTGTCGTCGACACCGACCGATTTGACGACGCTGCCGATGCTCGCCCCGTCGACCGCGCCCGGTTGCCCCGCACCCGGGATCTGCGGCACCGCAAGCGGATCGACCAGCGGGAAGGTGTTCAGAAGGCCGGTCGACATCTGTCGCGGCGTGACCCCGTCGAGCCCGAGGGCCCGCATGACCGGCGCGCTCCCGGTGTCGACCGAGGCGCGCACCGGGCTCCAGACACCGTCCCGGAACAGCTGATACACCAGAAAGGTCTCGTCACCGGCGTCGACGAGCACGGCATCGGCGGGACGCGCCGCGCCGATCGACTCGCCCAGGCGCGGGGTCTCGGCGATGACGGTCTGTTCGATCGCCTCGGTCGGCGCCTCCGAGACCGTCGACGAATCGCACACCGTCCAGGTCGAGGAGTCCGGGTGGGCCGACCGAGGCAGGGCGGCCGGCGCACCGGGGATGCCCAGCAGGGGCCCGCGTGGATAGGGCTTGAGCTTGTTGTCGCCGACCGATGTCGGCGACTCCGAACTCCCGGTCACCAGCCGCGCGGAGGCGAGGTTCAGCACGGGATGCAGAGTGTCCTCGATCAGGACGTAGGTGCTGCCGCTGTTCTTGCTGACGATGATCGTGGCATCCCCGACCGAGCCCTGGGGTCGGATCAGGCCCCAGATCCCGCACCCGCCGAGGACCAGCAGACCGAGGACCGTGCCGACCACGAGGGCCTGCAACTGGGAACGCATGGGATCGTGCAGCATCCGGACGTCGCGGCGCACCAGCGCGTGCTCGAGCCGCTTGATCAGGAAACGGTAGCCGTTGACCTGGGCTTTGGTCGTCAGCTGACGTGCCACGACTCCCCCTGTCCGCACCCGTTCCACGCCGTCGGTCCTGGTCCGGAGGCGGGCGGGTTGTGATCTCCTGCGGCATACCCCCTGCCGCGCGGTAGTAGCCTAACCGACAAACATGCCCCTGACGTGTGGGGCTCCACCGCTTGTGCACACAGTCGGGGGGGCACGCGGCAGTCGGCAGCGGTGATCGAGGGGGTCGCAACCGTGGAGCGCAACACGCGTGGGATGGCACTGCCCACACTCGTCGTGATCGAGGTGATCCTGGCGGTCGGGCTCATCATCTGGACCGTGTCCGGCAGCGTGTGGGGCGCAGGCGCGCTCGGTGTCGCCGTGATCGTCTCGGCAGGTCTGGTGCGGCTCGGCGGCCGGGCGTCGGTGTTCGGCCGGATCGTCGCGCACATCTCGTTCTCGTGGTCGCGGATGCGCCGCGACCACGCCGATCTGGCCCCGGCGCCCTTCGACATCCCGTTGCCGGCACCCGGCACCCACGCCGCGGCACGACGTTCACCGGCTCCGACGACGATCGGCGCGCGGTGGGTCGGCGACACCCTGGTGACGGTGGTCCGGGTCGACCCGGGAGGTCCGGCCGTGACCTACCTGACCCCCGGGCACAACGAGATGGGCGACGAAGCGGGGCAGGTGATCCCCCTCGGGGTCCTGGCGGAGTGCATCAGCCCCTACGACATCCGACTCAGCTCCATCGAGGTCATCAGCCACGGTGTGCGCGTGTGGGGTTCGGGCGTCGCGCCGGCCACCTACGACCGCACCCTGGGCCCGCTGTCGGCGACGGCCCAGCGGTCGGTGCTCGTCGTCCTGCGCCTCAACCCGCTCGACTGCGCCGACGCGGTCGCCCGTCGCGGCGGCGGCGCGACCGGTGCACTGCGCACCGCGACCGTGACCACCCGCCGCGTCGCCAAGCGGCTTGCCGGGCAGGGCTTGTCGACGACGATCCTGTCGGCGGCGCAGATCACCGCCATTGCCACGCAGCTGACCGAGGGCGCGACCCTGGACTCACTGGCGGAGGAACGCGACTCGGTCGGCGTGGCCGGACTGCGGATGCGCAGCGCGGCCATCGAACCGGCCGCACTCACCGACGTACTACGTGGCATCTGGGTCAACTCCGCGGTCTCGACAACCGTCACCGTCCGGTTGCGTCCGCGAGCGACCGAGGGCAGGCGCCGCAGTGATCTCACGACGGTCGAGGTCTCCGGGATCGTCCGCTTCAACGAGTTCCCTGCCGCACGGCGCTCACTGACCGAGTGGCCCGCCGGGCTGATCCCTCTCGACGGACGCCAGTTCGACGCTCTCGCAGCCAGTCTCCCCATCTCGACCCCGACGCGCCTCGACCGGGCTGTCCCGGTGCTCGCGGGAGCCGAGGCGGACGCGTTCCTCGCCTCGGCACGCCTTCCGGCCGGTGGTTGCGGACAGCTGATCGGGGCCGATCACGCCGGTCGCGCGGTCGCCACCCGGCTCGTCGGGCCCGGAATCCCGACGGTCACGGTCGCCGCGGGCATCCACGTCGTCGCCCAGATCGCCCTGCGGGCAGTCGCGGTCGGCGCCGCGGTACGCGTGCACACCGACCGCCCGCACCGGTGGACCCCGGTGGTCACCGCCGTGGGCGATCCGAGTGCCCTGTCACTCTCTGGTGACCGCACCCCCGCGCGCCCGGGCCCGGCCCTGATCATCGTCGACGGGGTCAGTCCCCCCTCGCCCCAGCCCGACACCACCCGGATGATCGTCGTCGCACCGGGACTCGGCGAGCCCGCCGACGGTGCCACGGTCGCGCTGCGTCAGAATCCGCGCACACCACAGGACATCTCACTGGACACCGGAGACCGGCCGACCCTGGTCACGATGGTCGCGACCCCCGATGAATGGACCCTGATCGGCGGCTACCCCGAACCCGCGGCCGCCGCGCCGGCGGTACCCGCCCGGGGCTGATCTGCCCAGCGCCGAATCCCGCGCTGTGATCGGCTCATTCGGCCGCGGTCGCCACCGTCGAGGTCAGCCCGGGGTCTGCGGTGACCGCAGCCGGCACCAGCGCGCGGTAGAAGACCGCCCGGGCCGACGCCGCGCGGACGATGACGTCCGGGTCGTCGTCGGTGATCCACATCGCCCGTCCGGCCGTCACGGTCAGCGGGGTCCCGCCCATGGGCCGGACCTCCACCGCACCGCTGAGCACGGCGAGGATCTGCGGACCCGGCATGTCGAAGCAGATCGACGACGCGTGGTGAAGTCCGGTGCCGTCGAGCTCGACACGCGACAGCCGGAACTCGGGGGCGGGGGTGAGGTAGACCCGCTCGGCACCGATCGTCCGGACCTGAGGTGTCAGGTCGGCGACGTCGACGGGGGTGAAGTCGAGGACGCGCAACAGTTCGGGGACGTCGATGTGTTTGGGCGTCAGTCCGCCCCGCAGCACGTTGTCGGAGTTCGCCATGATCTCCACACCCGTACCGCGGAGATAGGCGTGGAGGTTGCCGGCGGCCAGATAGAGGCCCTGGCCGGGTTCGAGATGGATGTTGTTGAGCAGCAACGACGCCAGCACACCGGGATCGTTCGGGTACGCCTCGCCGAGTTCGCAGACCGTCCGCAGTTCGGCGACGAACTCGGTCTCGCCCGCGCTGAGGACGGCGACCGCGCCGGCGAGCACCGCGGGGACGAGTTGGCGGAGCAGGGACTCGGGCAGGGTCAACCACGTCGTGAAGAGCGCCCGTAAGCCCTCGGAATCCGGTTGACCGGCCAGCATCCCGAGATAGGGGTCGAGTTCGCTCACCTGCAACGCACGGAGCAACCGGATGGTGTCCTCCGGTCGGCGGAAACCGGCCAGGGCGTCGAACGGGGTCGTGGCGACTATCAATTCGGGTTTGTGCCACGGATCGCGATAGTTGCGGTCGCGAGCCTCGAGGGCGACGCCGCGGGAGTTCTCGCGTTCGAACCCCGCGCGCGCCTGCTCGGCGGACGGGTGGGCCTGCAGGGACAACGGCTCCTCGGCGGCGAGTACCTTGAGGAGGAACGGCAGACGCTCGCCGAAGGCGGCGGTGCTCGCCGGGCCGAGTGTGCCGATCGGATCCGCGTCGATCACGTCGACGAGGTCTTGCTGGATACCGGCAACGTCCACACACCGGGCCGAGCCCGCGGGATGGGAACCGAACCAGAGCTCTGCCTCGGGGTGCGCCGACGGCACGGGCCTGCCCTGCATCGACGCGATCGCCGTCCGCGAACCCCACGCGTAGGGCCGCACCACACCGTCGATAATCCTCATTGCATCGCGTTCCCAACCAGGCGGAGGTACACCGCCGCCATCTCGACCCGAAGTGCCACGATCAGGAAGTCCAGTACATCCCCCGGGCCGTCGGCCACCGGATCCTCGCCCGGCGCCGGGCGCCGGTCGTCCCATTCCCGGCCGTCCGTGCCCCCGGCGGCCGAAGTCTGCTGTGCACGATCGGCTCCGACGAGCAGATCGATCTCGCCCAGGCCGGCGACACGCTGACGCGTGAACCACTCCCGCCGACCGGTCGAGATGACCTGGACTCGCGGGGCGGGAGCCGGCGGAGGTCCGTCGAAGTCGGGATCGTAGAAGATGGAGTCCGCGGGTGGCCCGCTGTCCGGGCGCGCCCCGAGCAACTGAACCATCCGCGAGACATCGGTGAGTTCGGCTGCGGCGCTGACGATCCCGGACACGCCGACGAGACCGGCGACAGCGTGACGGGCGATGGCCGCACCGGCCGGGCTGTCCGCCGTCCAGACGGTGGGGCGCCCCTGGACACGCAAGGCCAGCGACTTCGCGCGGTTGTGGAAGGCATCGCGCGAGGGATGTCCGGTGGAGGCCTCGTCGTCGAGCGCGTCGGCGAGGTCGTCGAGCACGGGCACGGCTCCGGTGAATCGGACCTGCGTCAACGCCCCGAACACCGCGAGCAGCGCCGCGGCGAAGCCGACGAACCGGAAGCGGGGTTCGATGTCGAAGCGGGGCGCGAGGTTGATCCCGTTGCCGCCCAGCGCATCCTGGAGTGGTCCGGCCACGGGCGCGACCACCACGACCTCTGCGCGCCGGCGCAATGCCCGCGCGGCGGCGTCGGCGAGCGCCATGTCCCCGGCGTCGTCGCCGGCGATGATCACGACGTCCAGCGGCCCGATCCACCCGGGCAAAACCGGACCGCTGACCACCGGGACGTCCACCCGGGCGCCGAGCGTGGCCACCGCGAAGTCGGTGGCCCGATGGGACACCCCGCTGGACCCGTGGACCACGACCACGCTGCGCGGACGCAGATCGGCGAGCGGCGCGAGCACGCCTTCCCGAACCGCTTCGGCGACGGCGCGTATCTGAGCACCGGCGAGTGCGACCGATCTCAGCAAACCGTCGACATCAGCCGAGATCAGCTCCTCGGCGTTGTCGAGGTCGGGGGAACCGGTTCGCATGCCACCAGGGTAGCCAGGTCGCGGAGTCGGCGCCCACGTACTCGGCACAGTCCGGGCAACACCGGACTGTGTCGTCACTGAACAACGCACAGTGAACGAGAAACGATGCCCAGTCGACGAAAGACGACGCCCAGTCGACGGGGACGGCGCATGGTCGCGGTGGCGACGTCCCTCCTCGACGTCGATGAGGTCCACGCCCCCCGCGCGGTGGTGACCGGTCAGTCGACCGGATCCGGTAGTACCCGGAGATGTCCGCGACGCCCCGGACGCGGCCGGGTCTGGTGCCGCGGCGCCCCGGCGGGCTGCGGCGGTGCGTCGACCGGGCCGGCACGATGGCGCCCCGAACGACGGTCCTCGACGGCGTCCCGGTGAGCGTCGGCGAAGTGGGTGTCCTCAAAAGCATCGAGTGCGTCGATCGGACCGCGATCGACATAGCGCGGGCGTCCACCACCGGCGACGGCTCCGGCCTCCCGGACCGCCTCGGCCAGGGCGGTCAGCTCCTGATCCTCGGCCGGCGGTGCGGAGAAGCCACGCTCGCTGCGCAGCATCTCCCAGCCACGCGGGACGGTGATCCGTCGTGCGTGGTCGTCGCACAGGTCCCACGAGTGCGGCTCCTGCGACGTCGCGAGCGGACCGATCACCGCGGTCGACTCGGCATAGACGAAGGTCAGGGTAGCCACCGCGGATCGGGCGCAGCCGGGTCGGCAGCACAGTCGGGGAAGCTTCACGTGACGAGATTAGCCCTCGTCGCTCGCAACCACGTCGACGACACGCTCACCGCGCGGGCCGCCGGAGAACACACGGGCGGCCAGAGGAGACACGGGCTCGCCCGACCTCCTACACTCTCGCCATGCGTATCGACCCGAAGCCGACTCCACGTGGCTCCTCCGGCCTGCCGGAGGCGCGCCGCGGTCGGCGGCGGGTGGGCCGTCACCGAGACCGTCGCGGACGCGGACTGCGCTCGCCGTTGCTCCCGCAGGGTGTCCCCGCCCACAACAGCCGGTCCGACGAATTCGACGCGGTGGCGCTCGAGGCCTTCGCCGAGATCGACGCGCAATGGCACGACCAGATCGCCGGCCTCGACATCGCCGTCGACGAGATACCGAGGCTGCTGCCGCGTGACCCGGAGACCGTCGAGTGGCCCGACGAGGTGACCGCGGACGGCGCAGTCCCGCTTGCACGGCTGATCCCCGCCGGGATGGATGTGAACGGTGCGCCGACGCGTGCGCAGATCATCCTGTTCCGCCGGCCGCTGGAATCCCGCGCCAAGAAGGGCACCGAGTTGCTGGACCTGATCCACGAGGTCCTCGTCCAACAGGTGGCGACGCACCTGGGTGTCGACGAGGACACGATCGACCGCGGACCAGAGTGATCCGCGGTCGAAGTGCCGCGGGGGCCGTTCGGCCGACCGCGGCGAGATGATCGGTGATGTCGAGCGATCCCCGTTCGGGGACCCGACTCAGATGATGCCGCGCTTGAGGCGGCGGCGCTCACGCTCCGACAGGCCGCCCCAGATTCCGAAGCGCTCGTCGTTGTGCAGCGCGTACTCGAGGCATTCGGACTTCACCTCGCAGCCCTGGCAGATCCGTTTGGCCTCGCGCGTCGACCCACCCTTCTCGGGGAAGAACGCCTCGGGGTCGGTCTGCGCGCACAGCGCGCGGTCCTGCCACTGCTCCTCGACGGCATCGAAGAGATCGTCGAAGTCGTTGGGCACCAACGAGAGATGGCGACGGCCCGGGTCCGTGTCGTCGACGACGGGCCCGAGTGGCGACCCGACATCGGTCCTGGCACCGACGGCCGACGAGGTGGCGGTGCCACCGATCATCGAATCGTCAACGGGGCCAAGGGTATTGAATTCGGCGATGAATTGCGGGCGATTCTGTGGTTCAAGCGGATTGCCGATCGGGTTTTCCAAAGCCATCGTCGGCGCCTCCTAGCTCGGGATGTTGGTAGTTTCTGCGTCCTTTGCGAACACGGCCTGTGTGCCGCACCCACCACTGTTGCCACACCACTTGTACTACGGATGCGGAAACTCCCACATCAGACGTACACACACAGCGCCCGAGCGACGGCCCGCGAAGTGCCGGAACCGACCCTCACCCGAGTTCGAACATACAATCGAATCCGTTGAAGTCCAGCGGTTTTCGATCCAGAGGTTCTCGATCTCAAACTCGGAATGACACTGATGTGATTACACACGCCCGGAGCGGTCGCGGTCAAGTTGAAGTCAAAGATTCTCTGTTTACCACCAGGATCCGACAACGGTGTGACTCGACACGACGTTGACCTCAACCCGACGTCAAAGTCACACCGACCCCGGCACCGGTAGGACTCATCCCGACCGCGCCGACAGCGCCTGACCGCCCTCTCACACCGCGCACTACAGTGGCGGTGTGAAGGAGTACCTGCTGTGAAGGTGACCGTACTCGTCGGGGGCGTCGGAGGGGCACGATTCCTCCTCGGTCTGCGCGAATTGTTCGGCCCGACGGCGTTCCCCGTCCCCCAGGACGACGCGTCCGGCGCCCAGGCGAGCGAACACGAGATCACCGCGATCGTGAACGTCGGCGACGACGCGTGGATGCACGGCGTCCGCATCTGCCCCGATCTCGACACGTGTATGTACACCCTCGGCGGCGGGATCGATCCCGAGCGCGGATGGGGCCGGCGCGACGAATCCTGGCACGCGAAGGAGGAACTCGCCGCGTACGGCGCCGACCCGGACTGGTTCGGCCTCGGCGATCGCGATCTCGCCACGCACCTGATCCGCACCCAGATGCTCGATGCGGGATATCGGCTGTCCGATGTCACCGCCGCGCTGTCCCGGCGATGGAACCCCGGCGTGCGGCTCCTACCCGTGACCGATGACCGTCACGAGACGCACGTCGTCGTCGCCAAACCCGACGGCGAGGACGGCGAACGGGTCGCGATCCACTTCCAGGAGTGGTGGGTGCGCCATCGCGCCCAGATCCCGACCTTCGGCTTCGCACAGGTCGGTTCGGACGACACCACTCCGGCCCCCGGCGTCCTCGACGCGATCGCCGACGCCGACGTGGTGCTGCTCGCACCGTCGAACCCGGTCGTGAGCATCGGCGCGATCGTCAGCGTTCCCGGGATGCGCAGCGCGCTGCGCCAGACGAAGGCCCCGGTCGTCGGCATCTCACCGGTCATCGACAACCGCCCGCTGCGCGGCATGGCCGACGAATGCCTGTCGGTGATCGAGGTCGAGTCCTCGGCCGAGGGCATCGCCGGACATTACGGCGCCCGCAGCGGCAACGGGATTCTGGACGGATGGCTGATCGCCGAGGGCGACCATGCCTCCGTCGACGGCATCGCCGTCGGCGCCGCCCCACTCCTCATGACCGATCCCGCGGCCACCGCCCAGATGGTGCGCGCGGCGTGCGCACTCGTCGACGTCCCGCTCCCCGATTCGAACAAGGGCCGCGCGTGACCGCTCGCCCCGACCATCGTGCCCCGGGCCACCTCGAGATCCGTCCGGTGACCGGCCTGCCCGAGTTCACCGCCGGCTCGGACGTCGCCCGCGAGATCCTCACCGCCGCACCGTGGCTCGAATCCGGTGACGTCCTGGTCGTGACCAGCAAGATCATCTCCAAGGCCGAGGGCCGGATGGTCGACGCGCCGAGCGACCCCGAGGCGCGGGACGCGTTGCGCCGTCGCCTCGTCGACCAAGAATCGGTACGCGTGCTGGCACGCAAGAACCGGACCTTGATCACCGAGAACCGCCTGGGCCTGGTTCAGGCCGCGGCCGGGATCGACGGCTCGAACGTGCGCAGCGACCAGCTCGCTCTGCTCCCGGAGAACCCCGACCGCAGCGCCGCTGAGCTCCGGCGAGACGTCGCCGACGCCACCGGCCTCGACGTCGCGGTGATCATCACCGACACGATGGGCCGGGCCTGGCGGACCGGGCAGACCGACGTCGCCATCGGCGCCGCGGGTATCGCCGTCACCCATCCGTACGAGGGCGGAGTCGACGATTACGGAAACCCGTTGATCGTCACCGAGATCGCGGTGGCCGACGAGCTGGCCGCCGCGGCCGACCTCGTGAAGGGCAAACTCGCGGCCGTCCCCGTCGCGGTCGTCCGTGGTTTCGCACCGGCCGAGAACGGGACCACCGCCGCCGACCTGATCCGGCCTCACGACGAGGACCTGTTCCGTCTCGGTACCGAGGAGGCGATCGCGCAGGGACGCCGCGAGGCCGTCCGCACCCGGCGGTCGGTGCGGACCTTCGCCGACCGGCCCGTCGACCCCGAAGAGCTGCGTGCTGCGCTCGGCGAGGCGCTCACCGCCCCGGCCCCCCACCACACGCATCCCGTTCGCTTCGTCTGGCTGCGGTCGGATTCGCGGCGCCGCGAGCTGCTCGACGCGATGGCGCACGAGTGGCGCACCGATCTCGAATCGGATTCCAAGACAGCCGAGTCCATCGAGAAGCGGCTGCGGCGCGGCCAGATCCTCTACGACGCACCGGAACTGGTGATCCCGTTCCTGGTTCCCGATGGCGTCCACGAATACCGCGACGAACGACGCAACGCGGCCGAGCACACGATGTTCACCGTGGCAGCGGGCGGGGCGGTCGCCACCCTGCTCACCGCACTGTCGGTCCGCGACATCGGCAGCTGCTGGATCGGCTCGACCATCTTCGCCGCGCCGACGGTGCGCCGGGTCCTCGACCTCGACCCGGGCTGGGAACCACTCGGCGCGGTCGCCATCGGCCATCCCCTCGAGCCGGCGGGGCTGCGCGAGCCCGCCCCGACCGCGGACTGGGTCGTCGAGCTGTGACCGCCGAGTCGCTGCACGCATCCGCCGTCGAGGCCCTCACCCGGTGGGAGACACCCGATCCCGCTCAGGACACCCTCCGGCACACGTACCTCGCCTTCCTCGCGGCGTCCCCGGAGGGATGCCTGCGAGCCAGCGCTCCGGGACATCTGACGGGTTCGGCGATCGTCTTCGACGCCACGCGCCGCCACGTCCTGCTCACCCTGCACCCCCGGGTCGGGAAGTGGATTCAGCTCGGCGGGCACTGCGAACCGACCGACGACTCCATCGCCGACGCGGCGCTGCGTGAGGCGCGGGAGGAGTCGGGCATGCCCGAACTCGTGCTCGACACGCCAGACCCCGCGGATCCCGGCGGGGGGATCGTGCATCTCCACACCCACCCGATCACCTGCTCGCTGGGGGTCCCCACCCGCCACCTCGATGTCCGCTATCGCGTGGTCGCCGCTCCGACGTCCGACGGCGAACTCCCACGCGTCGTGCGCAGCGACGAGTCGGTGGACCTGCGCTGGTGGCCGGTCGACGCCCTGCCGGACGACGCCGGAGACGACATCGCGACACTCATCGGCGCGGCCCTACGGGACGGACGGCCGCGCTAAACGCGGAGGTTCTTCCCCACCGTGACCACACCGCCCGCGCTCACCGAGAACCGCTCGCGGTCGGCGCTGACGTCGACACCGAGTTGCTCGCCGTCGCCGACCACGACGTTCTTGTCGAGGATCGCCTTGCGGACGACCGCGCCCTTGCCGACGCGCACGCCGGGCATCAGCACGCTGCCCTCGACCACCGCCCCGTCCTCGACGATGACGTTCGACGAGAGCACCGAATTGCGCACCGTGCCGGCCGAGATGATGCAACCGGACCCGACCACGGAGTCCTCGGCGACGCCGCCCTGGACGAACTTGGCGGGCGGGAGGTTGTGCGTCTCACCGCGGATGGGCCAGCGGCCGTTGTACAGGTTGAAGATGGGATGAACCGACACCAGGTCCATGTGCGCCTCGTAGAACGCATCGACGGTTCCGACGTCACGCCAGTACCCGGTGTCGCGCTCGGTGGCACCGGGGACCTGGTTGTCCTTGAAGTCGTAGACGAATGCGGTGTCGCGATTGACGAAGGCCGGGATGATGTCGCCGCCCATGTCGTGATCGGAGTCCGAGTCGGCGGCGTCGGCTCGCAGCGCGTCGACCAGCGCCTCGGTGGTGAACACGTAGTTGCCCATCGACGCGAACGTCGAGTCGGGATCATCGGGAGTGCCCGGCGGGTTGGTCGGCTTCTCCAGGAAGCGGGTGATCTTCCCGCTCTCGTCGGAGTCGATGCAGCCGAAAGCCGTGGCTTCCGCTCGCGGCACGCGGATCCCGGCCACCGTGACGTCGGCGCCGGATTCGACGTGCGCGGCCACCATCTGCGACGGATCCATCCGGTACACGTGATCGGCGCCGAAGACGACGATGTACTCGGGACGTTCGTCGGTGATGAGGTTCATCGACTGGAAGATCGCGTCGGCGCTGCCGGTGTACCAGCGCGGTCCGAGTCGCTGCTGGGCCGGGACCGGCGTGATGTACTCGCCGTGGAATCCAGACGTCCACCAGGTCTGCGAGATGTGCCGGTCCAGCGAATGCGACTTGTATTGTGTCAGCACGCAAATGCGTTCGTAACCGGCATTGACCAGGTTGGACAACACGAAGTCGATCAGCCGGTAGGCGCCGCCGAAGGGCACCGCAGGTTTGGCGCGGTCCATCGTCAGCGGGTACAGACGCTTGCCTTCGCCGCCTGCGAGGACGATGCCGAGGACGTGCGGCTCAGATCTCACTCCCCCAACTTAACCGCGATCGAACCCGTCGGCCAGATGACCGGGCGGGAAGAATGGGCGTGTCCCGGCCGCGGCCACCGTTTACCGGCACCGATGGCGAACTGCGCGCGATGGCACTAGCGTCGAGATCATGCGGGTGGCGATGATGACACGAGAATATCCACCTGAGGTCTACGGCGGTGCCGGTGTCCACGTCACCGAATTGGTCCGCCATCTCCGCGATCTCATCACCGTCGACGTGCACTGCATGGGTGCCGAGCGGGAGACCGCCGCGGTGTACACCCCCGACCCGGGGCTGGCCGGGGCCAATGCGGCGATCACCACGCTCTCGGCCGACCTGCGGATGACTGTCGGCGCGGCCGACGCCGACGTCGTGCACTCCCACACCTGGTACACCGGTCTCGCCGGGCACCTGGCCGCCCAGCTCTACGACGTGCCGCATGTGCTCACCGCGCATTCGCTCGAACCGTCGCGTCCGTGGAAAGCCGAGCAACTCGGCGGCGGGTACCGGGTCTCGAGCTGGGTCGAACGCAACGCGGTCGAGTACGCCGACGCCGTCATCGCGGTCAGTTCGGGTATGCGTACCGAGATCTGCGACACCTACCCACGCCTGGACCCCGAGCGTGTCCACGTGGTGCGCAACGGGATCGACACCTCACAGTGGTATCCGGTCGACGACCCGTTCGGGCCCGATTCGACGCCCACCGCCCTCGGGCTCGACCCGACCCGGCCCATCGTCGCGTTCGTCGGCCGGATCACCCGGCAGAAGGGCGTGGCGCATCTCGTCGCCGCCGCCCACCGTTTCGACCCGGAGATCCAACTCGTCCTCTGCGCGGGCGCGCCGGACACCCCGGAGATCGGCGCCGAGATCGAGCGGGCCGTCGGTGAACTGTCCGCGTCACGCCCCGGCGTGCACTGGGTGCGCGAGATGCTGCCGCTCCCGCGTATCCGCGAGATCCTGACAGCGGCAACGGTCTTCGTGTGCCCGTCGGTGTACGAACCGCTGGGCATCGTCAACCTCGAGGCCATGGCCTGCGGTACCGCGGTGGTGGCGTCGGATGTCGGCGGCATCCCCGAGGTGGTGCGCGACAACGTCACCGGCCGCCTCGTGCGGTACGACCCCGTCGATCCGGCGGCCTTCGAACACGATCTCGCCGAGACGGTGAACGCGGTCAGTTCCGATGCAGCCGCGGCCGCGGCGATGGGCGCGGCCGGCCGCGAGCGCGCCGGCGCCGAATTCTCCTGGGCGACGATCGCCGAGCAGACCTTGGGGATCTACGAGTCCGTCCGGCGCTGACCGGGGTGTCGCCCGCGGGCCGGCCGGCAGGTGGTCACCACGACCGACACCGTCACCGGCACGCGTCCCGTCCCGGCGAAGGCATCTGCCCGCGAGCGGATGTCGGCCTCCTCGGAGTGAAATGCCGAGGGCCCCATGGCGACCAGGTCGCCGACGGTCGCGGCGTCGACGCTCGCGGTGTACCGCAGGGGTGATTCGTCGACCAGCTCGAAACCGTCGTCGAGTGCGGCGTGGAGACGTGCGGATTTCGCGGAGTCCACCCGCAGCATCCCCATCGGTTCGATGAGCTCGGCGAGGTGGTCGGGTCCCGGACTCACGATGATCAGTGCGCCATCGGGCGCGAGCACCCGGGCGAACTCGGGGGCGTTTCGGGGCGCGAACACCGAGAGCACCACCGAGACAGCGTCATCGACAACCGGCAGTCCTCGCCAGACGTCGGCGACGATCGCCGCGAGTGAGTGCGGGCCGCGGGCGATGGCCCGAGCGCAGTACTTGGACAGGTCGATGCCGATCCCGGCGACGGAGGAGCGTTCGACACCGCCCGCCGCTGCGCCCGCGTCGACCGCGGCGCGAAGATAGTGTCCGCCACCGGCGCCCGCGTCGAGGATCACGGGCCTGGCGAGTCCGCTCGCGAACTCGGCGGCGCGTCGGGCGACGGAATCCACCACGGCGCCGAAGAAACCGGCGTCATGCACCCGCGCCCGCGCGGCGACCATGGCCGCGGTGTCGGCGCGCAACGCGCCCGACCGGCCGTCGAGCAGTGAGACATAGCCCTGCCGCGCGATGTCGAATGAGTGAGCGGCGGGACAACGCAACGAGGTGGCGTCGACCGAAAGGGGCCCGGCGCACACCGGGCATCGTAGGATCTCGACGATCGAGTTGAGGCCATGCGCCCGGTGCGGTGTCGGTGTGTCCGCCCGGGCCTCATGGGAACTGCCCTCGTGGGGCATGTTCAGCCGGTGACCCCGCGGAGTTCCTCGCCCAGCGCGGCTGCTTCGTCGGCGGTCAGCTCGACGACGAGTCGACCTCCACCCTCGATCGGAATCCGGACAACGATTCCACGCCCTTCTTTGGCCGCTTCGAGGGGGCCGTCCCCAGTACGTGGCTTCATTGCCGCCATTCTCAAGCTCCCTTCAAGGTCCTTGCTCCGAACATGATACGTGCCCGCGTCTCACACGATTGCCAGTGCGCGACACGCGCGCCGCGCAGAACCGGTGTGCGACTACCCCGGGGCCGTCGGCGGGCCCGACCGCCAGGCTCCCGCGGCGTTCTCGGCGCCGTCGGCGGCCGGGTCGTCCGGATGCGTCCCCGCATGCGTCCCGGGCACCGGCTCGCGGTCGCGCAGGCGCGCGATGACCGAGCGGAGATCGTCGACCTCATGCGCGAGACGCGCCAGCGCCCAGTCGACTTCGGCCTGCTTGTAGCCGCGCGGTGTCTGCGCGAAGCGCAACGCGCGGACGTCGTCGCCGGTGATCCCCACCGACGGCAGTCTGGTGAGGGTCGTCTCGGGCTCGACCGGCGGCAGGTCTTCGCCACGTCCGAACACGAACCAGACAACGGCGAACACGGCCGCGACGACGAGCCCCATGATCAGCAGGTACAGCAGCAGCGTCTGCATGAGATCCATCCTGACAGAAGCCGCCGGACGAGGGTCCGGCACAGCACAGACCCGACGACGGCTCGCTCTCGGTGCAGGTGCGCGGCGTCGCCGGGTCGGCGTCTGGGACGCGTTAGGAGGCCATCTCCTCGGTCTTCGCGTCCAGGACCCGCACGGTGTTCATCGGCGGACGATCCTCGAGGTAGACCTCGGTGGTGTGCGGCGTGAACGACCCGTCGGGCTCGGCGGTGAACTGGGTCAGCCCGACGCCCGAGTCCCCGATACCGCATCGGCGCATGAGGGTTCCGACGATCTGCCGGCTCATGACCCCAAGTTCCACCAGCGGGCGGTTGCGGTGAGTCCGGACACCGAGGTTCACCTGACCGATTCCGGCGAGGCCGTAGCGGTCGTAGGTGTCGATGAGCAGCCCGATCTCGACCCCGTACCCCGGCGCGAACGGTACCGACGACAGCAACTCGCGGGTGCCGGCGTACTCGCCGCCCAGCGGCTGCAGGACGGCGGTGAGGTCGGGTTTCTGGGAGGCCAGGAGGGGGCGGGCGACGAGCTCGGTCACGCGGCCGCCGCCGTTGGCGTCGTGCGTACCTCCGGTGCGCAGCGGACGCCGGTAGTAGCCCTTCACGAGCTGGATCTCGGGGTTGACCAGAAGCGGGCCCAGCATCTTGGGCACGAACATCGGGTCCGGGTCGATGAGGTCGGAGTCGACGAAGGCGATGATGTCGCCGGTCGCCACGGCGATCGAACGCCACAGCACCTCACCCTTGCCCTTCACCGGGTCCAGCTCGGGCACCGCCTCCTCGCGGGTGACCACCTGGGCGCCGGCGGCGAGCGCACGCTCGGCGGTGGCGTCGGTGGAGCCGGAGTCCAAGACGATGATCTCGTCGACCAGGGTTCCGTACAGCGGCATGATCGTGGCGATGACGTCGGCGACGGTCTCCTCCTCGTTCAGCGCGGGGAGCACGACCGAGATCGTCCGGCCGCGCTTCTCCTCCACGAGTTCGTCGATCGTCCACTCCGGCTGTTCCCAGGTGTGGGTTGCCGACCAACGCTGCTCGGTTCCCGGGGCCTGTGCGACCGTCGGCCACACCGCGGCCTTGTCCCGGCTGCTGACGGTGCTGGGCTTACGTCGCTTCTGCTGCTTGGTCATGCGAGTCCCCTGACTGTTCGGGCGGGTGGTCTCGTTCCCGCGATGGCAGCGACCATGTCGACCACACGACGAGTGGCTGCGACCTCGTGAACGCGGAAGATCCGGGCGCCTTGGGCGGCGGCCAGACTCGTCGCGGCCAGAGTCCCTTCCAATCGTTGCGCTAGGTCTGTACCCAGAGTCTCCCCTACGAAATCCTTGTTGCTCAGTGCCATCAGCACCGGCCAGCCCGTGTTAACAAGATCTTTCACACCGTGTAACAGAGCCAGCCCGTGGTGAGTGTTCTTGCCGAAATCGTGCGTCGGATCGATAACGATGGAGTCACGACGGACCCCGGCAGCGAGCGCCCGGTCGGCTGCCGTGGTCACCTCCCGGAGCACATCGGCCACCACGGCGTCGACGGAATCCCCGTAGGAGACGCGGTGCGGCCGCGTACGCACCACCGCGCCGCCCGTGTGAGAGCAGACGATTCCCGCGCCGCGTTCGGCGGCGACGGCGACCACCTCGGGATCGAACCCCGCCCAGGTGTCGTTGATCAGGTCGGCCCCGGCGGCGCAGGCCTGATCGGCGACCTCGCTGCGCCACGTGTCGACGCTGATCAGCACGTCCGGGTGGCGGTCGCGGATCCAGGAGATCATCCCGACGACCCGGGCTGCCTCCGTCGCGGCGTCGACTTCTCGACCGGGTCCGGCCTTGACCCCGCCGACGTCGATGATGTCGGCGCCCTCGGCGACCACCCGGTCGACGTGCGCCTGGGCGGCGGTGTCGTCGAAGCTCGCACCCCGGTCGTAGAACGAGTCGGGCGTGCGGTTGACGATCGCCATGACCAGCGCGCGATCGGTCGGCACCCGACGCCCGCACAGCGTCGGCGACACCGGCACCTCCGGGGTCGAACTCACCCCTTGGGCACCTTGGCCGCGGCGACGTCGTCGGGGTAGCCGTCGTAGTAGTCGGTGTATCCCTTCTCCTTGCCGAGCAGCACGTAGAGCCGTTCGGCCTCGACGTCGGTGTATCCCTCCTTGCGGAGCTCGACCTTGCGGTTCTTGAAGGTCGAGGTCTGCTCGAAGTCGTCGACGACCCGCACGAACAGCGGTACCGCGTAGGACGGCAGCGCGTCGTAGAGGTGCCGGGCGAAGCCGCTCGGATCGAGCTCGGCACCCTCGCGCAGCTTGATCGCGATCATTCCGGCACGACCGTCGGTTCCCGGGACCTCGACGCCGTACGCCACCGACTGGGCGACGGCCTCGTAGGAGTCCACCGCACCTTCGACCTGGGTCGTGGCGACGTTCTCCCCCTTCCATCGGAAGGTGTCGCCGAGCCGGTCGACGAAGGCGATGTGCGCGAAGCCCTGATCGCGCACGAGGTCACCGGAGTTGAAGTAGGCGTCGCCGTCCTTGAAGGCGTCGCGGATGATCTTCTTCTCGGTCTCCTCCGAGTCGGTGTATCCGTCGACGGGTACCCGGTCACTGATCTGGGCGAGCAGCAGACCGGTGCCGCCCCGGCCGACCTTCACGAGCCGACCGTCGTCGCCGCGCTTCGGGTTCCCTTCCTCGTCGTACTCCACGATCTTGTACGGGAGCGGGCAGAAGCCGGCGGTCTTGTCGACGCTGAACGCGTTGACGAACGCGAGGTTGAGTTCGCTGGCCCCGTAGAACTCGACGACACGGTCGACGCCGAAGCGTTCGCGGAACTCGTCCCAGATGTCCGGGCGCATGCCGTTGCCGACCACCGTGTGCACGGAATGCTGGCGGTCCGTGGGCTTCTCGGGCTGGGCGAGGAGGTAGCGGCACAGCTCGCCGATGTAGCAGAAGGCCGTCGCGCGATTGAGGATCACGTCGTCCCAGAACTTCGACGCCGAGAACGACCGTCCGATGGCGATGCACGCCCCGGAGGCGAGGACCGAGGACAGCGAGACCGACAGCGCGTTGTTGTGGTACAGCGGCAGCGGCACGTACATCGTGTCGCTGTGGCGCAACCGGACGGCCAGACCACCGATGCCGGACAGGCTGGCCAGCCACCGGTTGTGGCTCATCACGCTCGCCTTAGGCATCCCCGTGGTGCCGGAGGTGAAGATGTAGAAGGCCTTGGTCGACGCGGGCAGCTGCTCGGTGACCTCGGGGTTCTCCTCGGAGAGCCCGTCGGCGGCGGCGTCGAATTCGGCGAAGTCGTAGACGTGCCGGGGCAGGACCGACTCCGGGATCGACTCGAAGGCCTCCGCGCAGTCGGGATCGTGGATCAGGACCTTCGCCTCGAGCAGTCCGACGCTGTGCTCGAGCACCTCACCGCGCTGGTTGTAGTTCAGCATCCCGGCGATCGCGCCCAGCTTGACGGTGGCGAGCATCAGCAGCAGGTCGGTGGTGCAGTTCTTGGACAGCAGCGCCACCACGTCACCCTTGCCGACCCCGTCGGCCGAAAGCGCTGCGGCATAACGGTTCACTCGGCGGTTGGCCTCGCCGTAGGTCGTCGTGCGGCCCTCGAACCGGACGAAGGGCCGGTCGGGGTGTTCGGCCGCGTGCTTCTGGAAGACCGAACCGATCGTGCGCTTGGCCTCGGGTGGGCGTCGGATGAGCCCCGGTGCGTGCTTGATCATCCCGGTCGCGTGTGGCGCCATCTTCACCACACCACGAAGAAGGTCGGGGATACCGACCGTCTTCTTCACACTCTGCTGCCGACTGTCCTGCTGCTCGACCTCTGGGGACATCTGCCCTCCGCTCTCCCGCTGGCGTTTCGAGTGCTCCGCGCACCCTCGCGCTACCTTACCGGCCGGTAGCAAGGCCTCACCGGGCCGTTGCCAACTCCACCGCGTCGGACACCGAGCGCGTGATGAGCAGTCGGTCGAGCGATCGACGGGCGACGAACCCGGTTGTCGACAACTCTCGCAGCCAGTCGAGCAACGGCGCGTAGAAATCGGAAGGATCGAGCAGGACGACCGGCTTGTCGTGCATTCCGAGGTATCCGCCGGTCCAGGTCTCGAAGAGTTCTTCGAGCGTCCCGATACCGCCCGGCAGGGTGATGAACCCGTCGGCGCGCTCGTCCATGAGTCGCTTGCGCTCGCGCATCGTCTCCGTGACGACGAGTTCACCCGACCCGAGATCGGCGACCTCGTGTTTCATCAGCGCGCGCGGGATGATGCCGACCGTGTGGCCGCCGGCCTCGCGAGCGGCGTTGACCAGCGCTCCCATCATGGAGATGTTCCCGCCACCGGAGACGACCACGTGCCCCTGCTCGGCCAGTGTCCGGCCCACCTCGGCGGCGAGATCGAGGTAGGGCTGGTCGACGGGACCGGACGCGCAATAGACACAGACAGCACTCACCGGGCAATCGTGCCATCGCGGCCCGGCGAGGTCATATCGGCCCTCAGGGCGTGGCTGCTTCGATGGCGGCCACCACGTCATCGGGATCGTCGACCACGGTGAGCAGGTCGAGATCCTCCGGCGAGATCATCCCGCGCGCGGCGAGGACGTCACGCATCCAGGCGAGGAGTCCGCCCCAGAAGTCACTGCCCACCAGCACGATCGGGAACCGGACGACCTTCTTGGTCTGCACGAGGGTCAGCGCCTCGAAGAGCTCGTCGAGCGTGCCCATCCCGCCGGGAAGGCAGACGAACGCCTGCGCGTACTTGACGAACATCGTCTTGCGCACGAAGAAGTAGCGGAAGTTCATGCCGAGATCGACCCACGGGTTGAGGCCCTGTTCGAAGGGCAGCTCGATGTTGAGTCCGATCGACTCCGCCCCGGCCTCGTGCGCGCCCCGGTTCGCAGCCTCCATCGCACCGGGTCCGCCGCCGGTGATGACCGCGTAGCCGGCCTCGCCCAGCGCCCGGCCGACGCGCACGCCGAGCGCGTACTCCGGCGAATCCGGATGCAGTCGCGCCGAGCCGAAGACCGTCACGGCCTCGGCGACCTCGCTCATCGCGTCGAACCCGGCGACGAACTCGGACTGGATGCGCAGGACGCGCCAGGAGTCACGCATGGTCCGGTCGGAACGACGCGCGGCGTCGCGCGGGTCGACCCATTCCAGCAGCCGACGGTCGGTGGTCTTGCCCTGCTGGTCTCGACGGATCCGGATCGGTCCGACGTAGCAGGTGTCGGCGTCCCCGGCCTCGTCGGCCTCGTTGACGGCTGCGGCGGGATCGGGCGTGGTCGACATGGCGGTCACGCTAGCAGCGCCGCCCGGACCGGACGGTCTCGCCAGGTCAGGACAGGTACGCGCGAAGCAGTTCGGTCACCGCGCGGATCTGCTCCACCGGCACTCGTTCGTCGACGCGGTGCGCGAGGTTGGGGTCGCCGGGGCCCAGGTTCACGGCCGGGATCCCGAGGGCCGAGAACCTGGACACGTCGGTCCAGCCGTACTTCGCGCGGAAGCGCCCGCCCGCCGCGTCGACGAGCGCCGCGGCCGCCGGATGCGCCAGCCCGGGCAGGGCACCGGCGGCGGAATCGGTGACCTCCAGCCCGAGGGTGCCGTCGGCCAGATCGGCGGCGAACACCTCGCGCACGTGATCGAGCGCCTGGTCCACCGAGCGGTCCGGCGCGAAGCGGAAGTTGACGTCGACGTGCGCGGCGTCCGGGATCACGTTGCCGGCGACGCCGCCACCGACCGCGACCGCGGACAGCCCCTCGCGGTACTCACAGCCGTCGATGTCGACCCGGCGGGCCCGGTAACCCGCCAGCGTGGTGAGGACACCGCCGAGTTTGTGAATGGCGTTGTCGCCCATCCACGACCGGGCCGAATGCGCACGGGTGCCCGTCGTCGACAGACGAACCCGCAGCGTTCCCTGGCATCCCGCCTCGATGAGCCCCGCGGTGGGCTCGCCGAGAATCGCCACGTCGCCGGCCAGCCACTCGGGGAGCTCGCGCTCGATGTCGTTCAGGCCGTTGAACTCCGCCGCGATCTCCTCGCAGTCATAGAAGACGAGCGTCAGATCCGAGGCGGGCTCGGGCAGCGTCGCCGCGAGGTGGAGGAACACCGCGTCACCGGACTTCATGTCGACGGTCCCGCATCCGTGCAGGATGTCGCCCTCCTCGGGATGGGTCTCACGACGGTGTGGGAGGTTGCCCGCGACCGGCACGGTGTCGAGGTGTCCGGCGAGGATGACCCGCTGGGCGAGACCGCGATCGGTGCGCGCGAGAACGCGGTTGCCGTGCCGGATGATCTCGAAACCGGTTGTCTGCGTTCGCAGGGCGGCCTCGACCGCGTCGGCGATGGCGGACTCGTTGCGCGACTCGCTCTCGATGTCGACCAGTGCGGCGGTCAGGTCGACGGGGTCGGCGGTCAGGTCGAGATCGGGAATGCTCACCCCTTCACCGTAGTGAGCCCATCTCTGCGGCGCCGAAGGAGACGCTGAACTTCACGCACCAGAGAAACACCGACGGATAGTCACCCAGGTCGACGTCGGCGGGGATCTCGTAGACCTGGTTGCCCTTGTTCCCCTTGATCATGCCGAGGTCGACGTGCGGGACCCCGGCGGCCGTGCGCCAGCCACTGAATCCCTCGACGACGTCCCCCTGCGACAGCCACACGTGGACGTCCGGGCCGGTCGTGGTGTCCAGGTTCTCGATCGCCAGGACCCGCGACCCGTCCGGTTGCTCGATGATCGAGACCGTCCCGGAGGTCGAGTGCTCGTGGCTGATCAGATCGCCCCGCGAGACCACCACCGGTCCGGCGGGAGGCGCTTGCCCCGGCGCCGACGTCGTCGGGGTGACCGCCACGGGGATCGCGTCGTCGACCTCGGTGTCGACGAAGATCAGCCACGGCTGGAAGACGACGGCTCCGACGGCCAGCGCCGCAATGACCACGACGCCGAGCCCGCCGAGCACCCACGGCCAGCGCCGGCGTCGGCGCCGTGGTGGTGCGGGCGGCTGCGGATGACCGGTCATGGTGGCGACCCTACGAGCGGCGCACTACGCGTGACCAGGACTTTGGGCCGAATGGATGACGACGGGTCGGCGCCGCGGCGTCGGTGGCGGGGCGTGGACGTCCGGCATCGATCACCTAGACTCACGTGTCGTGACTTCTACTGGCGCACACGCAACTGGCATCGCGACCGTGATCGACGGGGGTTCGACTCCGGGCGTCGTCCTCGACGTCTGGTTCCCCGAGCCCGAACTCGACGGTGTCGAGACCGCGGAGACGGTGACCCTCGACGAGGAGTCGACGCCGGCCCACCTCCGTGAGCTGGTGGGAGTCGACGAGGCCCGCGGGGTGAAGACCATCGCGGTCCGCACCGGGATCGCCGACATCGCCGCCGCACCCATCGACGCCTACGATGTCTACCTGCGACTGCACCTGCTGTCGCATCGGCTCATCACCCCGCACGGCGCCAACCTCGAGGGCATCTTCGGAATGCTCACCAACGTGGTGTGGACCAACCACGGCCCCTGTGCGGTCGAGAACTTCGAGTCGGTGCGGGCGAAGCTCCGCGCGCGTGGCCCGGTCACCGTCTACTCGATCGACAAGTTCCCGCGCATGGTCGACTACGTCGTGCCCGGGGGCGTCCGCATCGGCGACGCCGACCGTATCCGCCTCGGCGCGCACCTCGCGGCCGGCACCACCGTGATGCACGAGGGCTTCGTCAACTTCAACGCCGGAACCCTCGGTTCGTCGATGGTGGAAGGTCGCATCTCCGCGGGTGTCGTGGTCGGCGACGGCTCCGACATCGGCGGCGGCGCATCGACGATGGGCACCCTGTCGGGTGGCGGCAAGGAGATCATCGCGCTGGGCAAGCGGTGCCTGCTCGGCGCGAACTCCGGCTGCGGCATCCCGCTGGGTGACGACTGTGTCATCGAGGCCGGTCTCTACGTCACGGCCGGCACCAAGGTCACCGGGCCCGACGGCACCCAGATCAAGGCGCGCGACCTGTCCGGACAGTCCAACCTGCTGTTCCGTCGCAACAGCCTGACCGGCGCGGTCGAGGTCGTGCCGTGGAAGGGCGACGGCATCGCCCTCAACGAGGCCCTGCACAAGAACGACTGAGTCCCTCGGAGGGATCGCCGCTCACTGGCCGGATCGGCGATCCCGACGTATGGTGGGCTCATGAGCACATCGAACAATCGTTCGACGAACGACACCGAGAACGAGGTCCTCGGCGCAGGCGCCGGAAACTCCACCGAGAAGGATCCCGACGACTGGGTGACCGGTGACGAGCCGATGACCGGGGCGCAGCGCAGCTACCTCGACACCCTCGCACGGGAGGCCGGTGAGACGATCTCGGCCGACCTCACCAAGGCGGAGGCCTCCGAAGAGATCGACCGATTGCAGAAGAAGAGCGGGCGCGGCTGACCAGGCCGGGACTCAGTCGGCCAGACGGGCGACCGCCGCACCGATGCGTTCGTCGGTGGCGGTGAGCGCCATGCGCACATGGCGTTCGCCTGCCGGCCCGTAGAAATCGCCGGGGGCACAGAGGATTCCACGCGCGGCGAGCCAGTCGACGGTCTCCCGGCACGGTTCATCCCGGGTGGCCCAGAGATACAGGCCCGCCTCTGAGTGGTCGACCCGGAAGCCCGCGGCCTCGACCGCACCCTTCAGCAGACGACGGCGCGCGGCATAGCGTTCGCGCTGCTCGTCGACATGGGCATCGTCCCGCAGCGCGGCGGTCATCGCCCCCTGGATCGGGAACGGCACGATGAGTCCGGCATGCTTGCGGACCGCGAGGAGTTCACCGATGAGCTCGGGGTCGCCGGCGAAGAAGCCCGCGCGATACGACGCCAGGTTCGAGATCTTCGACAGCGAGTGAACCGCGAGCAGCCCGGTGTGGTCGCCGTCGCAGACCCTGGGGTCGAGGATCGACAGCGGCTCGCCCTCCCAGCTCAAGCCGAGATAGCACTCGTCGGAGACGACGACGGTTCCACGCTCGCGTGCCCACCCCACGACCTTGCGGAGATGGTCGAGGCCGAGAATCCTGCCGGTCGGATTCGACGGCGAGTTGATGAACATCAGGGCCGGGTTCATCGGTCCCAGGGCGACGGTCGAATCCGCGCGCACCGGCCGGGCACCCGCGAGCAGGGCGCTCACCTCATACGTCGGATACGCGACCTCGGGGATGACCACGTCGTCGCCGGCACCGAGCCCGAAGGTCGATGCGAGCCCGGCGATGGCCTCCTTCGTCCCGATCACCGGGAGGATGCCCGTCTCGTCGAGCGACGTGACGCCGTGCCGTCGGATCAACGATTCCGCGGCCGCTTCGCGTAACTCGCGCGTTCCGGTCGTCGTCGGATATCCGGGGAACGTCGAACTGTCGGCGAGTGCGTCGCGGATGAGGGCGGGCACCGGGTCGACGGGTGTGCCGACCGACAGGTCGACGATGCCGTCGGCGTGAGCCTGGGCTGTTGCCTTCGCGCCGGCGATCGTGTCCCAGGGAAAGTCCGGCAGGCGTCCGCTCACACGAGTGGAGGAGACACGCAACGGTGCGGCCGCACGGGAGACGGAGCTGCTCATGCGGAGCCGGTCAGTCCTCTTCGTTCATCGGCGGGAGGCCCTTGATGAACGCCGGATCGGCATCGGTCTTGCCGACCTTGCTGGCACCGCCCGGCGAACCGAGGTCGTCGAAGAAGTCGGCGTTCGCGCTGACGTAGGGCTCCCACTCGTCGGGAACATCATCCTCGTAGAAGATCGCCTCGACCGGGCACACCGGCTCGCACGCACCACAGTCGACGCACTCATCCGGCTGGATGTAGAGCATGCGTCCACCCTCGTAGATGCAGTCGACGGGGCATTCCTCCACGCAAGCCTTGTCCAACACGTCGACGCAAGGCTCCGCGATGATGTAGGTCACCACTCACTCCTTCGCTAGGGAAGATCCGGGTCGGCGCGACGAGAAGCGCGGTTCGGCGTCGAACAGCACTCCGGCATCGGCGCCGGTGCGGCCCGAGGGCTGGTCGAACCGCACCCCACAGTATCCGCCCCGGTGGACGCTGCGACGAAATCGGCCCCCGTCGAGAAGCACCTGGATCGCCCTTCGAGTAACGAGGATCACACTCGGGCGGTAAACCGACGTCCCGGGTTTCGCTCAGCGTGCCGCCAAACCTCGACGCCACGGCGGTCGGCGGGCAGTCTCGGGCACATGATCGTCGTCGACGAATCCGTCCTCACGGGCCACCGCCCCGTGGGCGCATGCGCTCGGGTGCCGCACCGACCCACGGCGCGGTCGATGTCGATGTGCTGTTGCTGAACCGATCGGCCACACCACATCCATCGACCCTCGCAAGGATTCGCCATGACCTCCACACTCGCCCGCACCGAATGGGCATCTCCGTCCTCGACGCCGTCCCTCTCCCCCGCCCGCCGTGCGCGGAACTCCTCGTCGCTCCGTGAGCGTCCCGTGACCGCTGCCCCGCGCGCCCTCAGCCACCTGCCGACGCGGCTTCGGCCCGCCGACCTCCTTCGCATCACCGACCAGGGCGTCGCGGACGTTCTCGACGGCCGGCACGACGCACTCCTTCCGGAGGTGTGGGACGAGCGGCACCGCTGGTCGACACGTCTGCACGCCGACGACGACGTCGACGTGTGGCTGATCAGCTGGACGCCGGGTGAGGCCACCGAACTCCACGACCACGCCGGCTCGCTCGGCGCGCTGACCGTCCTGTCGGGAAGCTTGCGCGAGTACCACTGGACGGGGGACGATCTGGCGGTGCGCATCCTCGACGCCGGCGACCAGGCCGCCTTCCCCCTCGGGTGGGTGCACGACGTCGTGCGGAACCCGGTTGCGGCCACGCCGGACTCGTCGCCGAACGAGGAGCCCGTCGCCCTGGTGACGCCCACGCTCAGCGTGCACGCGTATTCACCGCCGTTGACCGCGATGTCCTACTACGACATCTCCGAGGGCGGACACCTGCGCCGCAACCGGACCGTTCTCACCGACGAACCCGAATGACCGGGACGCGGCCGACCAAGACCATCGACGACGTCCTCGCCGAGGCACGGGCCCGTCTGGACCGCGTCGACGCCGCGGCTGTTCCCGCCGAACTCGCCGCCGGCGCCGTCCTCGTCGACATCCGGCCTGCTGCCCAGCGCGCCGAGGAGGGCGAGGCGTCGGGGGCTCTAGTGATCGAACGCAACGTCCTCGAATGGCGTTGCGACCCGCAGAGCGACGCGCGGATCGACCAAGCCGTCGACCACGACGTCCGCTGGATCATCCTCTGCTCACAGGGATACACCTCCAGCCTCGCCGCGGCGGCGCTGCAGGATCTCGGGCTCCATCGAGCGACCGACGTCATCGGCGGGTTCGAGGCCCTCGCACCCGTTCTCGACTGACCCTTCGAGGCTCGCTTCGCTCGCACCTCAGGGAGCAGGACAACACTAGGCGACCGCGGGCCAGGGACGGGGTGCCGGTCGGGTGTCGACGGCGAGCCCGGTCACCGGGTCAGCGAGTGCGGCGACGTGATGGGTCAGAGCCGGGTCGATCCAGTCGGCACCGTTCAGGACATAGGGCGGCTGCGCGGTGATGCGTTCGGTGAGAACGAAATCGGACTCCGCGGTGCGTGCGGCCAGGGCGTCGAGGTGGGGCCACGGGCGCTCCGGATTGACATGATCGGGCGTCAACGGCGACACCCCACCCCAGTCGTCGACGCCCGACGCGATCAGTGCCGCGCATTCGGCGGGCGACACCAGATTCGGCGGCGCCTGGACCCGCATGTGCGGACCGAGGACGATCCGGGCGACCGCGACGGCGGCGAGGAACTCGGTCATCTCGGCATCGGGGGTCGAGCGCATGGCGGTGTCCGGCTTCGCGCGGAAGTTCTGCACGATCACCTCCTGGATGTGCCCGCCCCGGGCGTGCACATCGGCGATCGCCACCAGCGATTCGGCTCGCTCGGTGAGGGATTCGCCGATCCCGACCAGGATGCCGGTGGTGAACGGAACGCGTGCGGCGCCCGCGTCGCGCAACACCTGCATGCGGACCAGGGGGTCCTTGTCGGGACTTCCGTAGTGCGCCTGGCCTTTCTCGGTGAACAGGCGGCGTGACGTCGTCTCCAGCATCATGCCCATCGACGGCGCGACCGGCCGAAGCCGGAGCAGTTCCTCGAGGCTCATCACCCCGGGATTGAGGTGCGGCAGCAGTCCCGTCTCCGACAGCACCGCGACCGCCGCGGCACGCACATAGTCCAGCGTCGAGGAGTAACCGCGTTCGGCCAGCCATTCGCCGGCCTGCGGCCACCGGTCCTCGGGCCGGTCACCGAGGGTGAAAAGAGCTTCCTTGCAACCGAGTTCGGCACCTCGTCGCGCAAGGTCGACGACCTGGTCGAGTTCCAGGTAGAGGCCCTCCCCCGCGCGTGCGAGCTTCCCGGGGACCGTCACGAAGGTGCAGTAATGGCAGCGGTCGCGGCAAAGCCGGGTCAGCGGGATGAACACCTTGCGGGAGTAGGTGATCTGACGCGGCCTGCCGGCCGCCTCGAGTCCTTCGTCGCGGATCGCCCCGGCGATGGACTGGAGTTCGGCGAGGTCGTCTCCCGAACAGGCCAGGAGCGCCTCGGCCTCGTCGAGACCGATCGGCGCCCGGTCGCGGGCGGCGGCCAGCGCCGCACGAATGGTGGTCTGGTCGGTCATTCCTCCCCCTCCTCGGGTGTTCCGGTGCGGGTGTCGCCGGGACCTGGTTCATACGGCTGGGGGTCGAAGGTGCCGTTGCGTTCCCGGAACGAGGCCGCGGTGCCCGGCCAGAGCAGGGTCAGGCGACCACTGTCGGGGTCGACATACCAACTGTCACAACCGGTCAGCCACACCGTCGACTCGCTGCGCGCGTCGATCTCGCGCGTGTACGCGTCCTCCGCCGCAGGCGAGACCGCCAGGGTCGCGACCCCGTTGTCGGCCATGTACTCCAACGCACCCACGACGTAGTCGAGTTGCGTCTCGATCATGTAGATCGCCGAGTTGTGTCCGAGTGCGGCGTTCGGCCCGTCGAGGACGAACATGTTGGGAAATCCGCTGACGACGGTCGAGGCGTAGGAGGTCATACCCGCGGACCAGTGCTCCGACAACCGCCGGCCGACCCGTCCCGTGATGCGCGACGCCGCGGGGGGCCGCGCGGACTCGAAACCGGTTGCCATCACCAGCACGTCGAGGTCGTAGGTGTGACCGCTGTGCGCGGTGGCCTTGGACTCGGTGACCGACGTCAGTGCGCTCGGCTCGAACACCACGTTGGACCGCTGCAGCGCCGGGTAGAAGTCGTCGCTGAGAAGTATTCGCTTGCAACCGATCTCGTAGTCGGGGGTCAGCTGTTCACGGAGGTCGGCGTCGGCCACCTGCCCGTGCAGGTGGTCACGGGCCCGCGCCCGGATCTCGTCGATGTCGGGATGCAGCCCGAGCCGCTGCCGGAATGCCACGTCGGCCTCGGCGAGGAGTCGGTCGCGCACTTCGGAGGCGACGACGGGATCGAGCATCGCGGCGCGCTCGTCGTCGGTGTAGCTCCGATCCGCCCGAGGCACGACATATGGTGCGGTGCGGCAGAAGACGACGAGCTCCTCGGCGACGTCGGCGAGGTGCGGGACCAGCTGGACCGCCGACGCGCCGGTCCCGACGACCCCGACCCGCTTCCCCGTCACGGCGACCTCGTCGTGCCAGCCGGCCGTGTGGACGACCTGCCCCGGGAAGGTGTCGAGTCCGTCGATGTCGGGGATGCGCGCCTCCGACAGCCGCCCCACGGCCAGGACCAGCGTGCGGGCACAGAACGTGGCGGACCTTCCGTCCGGCGCTGCCGCGGTGATCACCCAGTGCGCGGCCCGCTCATCCCAGACCGCTTCGCGCAGTTCACGATTGAGTTCGATGTGGTCGGCCAGCCGTTCGTCGACGACGATCTGCTCGAGGTAGCCGCGGATCTCGGCACCGCGCGGGAACCGCGTCGACCAGTCCGCGGGTGGCCGGAACGAGAACGAGTAGAGATGTGCCGGGATGTCGCAGGCGATACCGGGATATGTGTTGTCGCGCCACGTGCCCCCCACGCCGTCGGCCCGTTCGAGCACGACGAACGATTCCTGCCCGCGACGCGCGAGTTGCGTTGCCATCCCGAGGCCGGCGAAGCCCGCGCCGATGATGACGACATCGACGTCGTCCATGGTCAGCGGGGGCTGCCGCGTTGCGGTCGACGACCCGACCGCGGAGGGTGTCCCACTCACGCGGACACCTGGGGTAGCGGGAGTTGCCGATCGGATCCGGGCTCCTCGTAGCGGGTGGTGCGCTGACGCGGTGTGCGTCCGGCGCGCGCCGCGATGTCGACGACGGCGGCGGCGTCGAGCACGCGACCCGCTTCCGGGCCGGCGGCCGGCATCAGCGCGCCGTCGAGCAGCAGACCACCCAGATCGTCCGCCCCGCCGCGCAACACCAGGTCGACGGTGGCGGCCGGGAGTTTCGTCCAGGCCACCTGGAGATGGTCGAGGAGGCCCGCGGACATGAGCCGGGCGACGGCATGCAACGCGCGGGTCTCCCGTTCCGACGCCGTCCGCGAGGCGGACCCGGCGAGGTGCGGAGGCACGTTCTCGGGCAGCAGCGGCATCAGGATCAGCTCGCTGAAACCGCCCGTGCGACGCTGGATCTCGAGAAGTAGCCGCAGATGTGCGATCTGGTGCGCGGGCGTCTCCACGTGTCCGTAGAGCATCGTCGCGGTGGAGAAGAGGCCCACGCGATGGGCTGTCTCGATGACGTCGACCCAGCTGCCGACCGGTGGGGCCGAGCCGGAGGGTGACAGCGTCGCCCGGACGGTGTCGTCGAGGATCTGGGCGGCGGTCCCCGGCACCGATCCCAGGCCCGCCGACCGCAACCGCTCGAGATGTTCGGCGACGGACACCCCGGCACGCTCGGCGCCGTCGACGATCTCCGGGGCCCGGTAGGCGTGCAGGTGCAACCCGTCGGCGGCACCGGTGATCTCCTCGACGAGCCGGACGTACCCATCGGCCGGCAACTCGGCGGGCAGTGGACCCTGCATGCAGATCTCGGTCGCGCCGAGCCCGACCGCCTCGGCCACCAGCTCGTCCAACCCCGGGTCGTCGGGCCCGAGACGACTGACGACGCCGGTGTCGAAGTTGCGGTTGACCACGAAGGTCAGCGCATCCGGGTCGGTGACGCGACGGCGCACGGAGTCGGCGAGGTCGCACAGTTCGTCGAGGTGCGCGCCGGAAGCGCCGAGCAGCGCGACCCAGCCGTCATCGTCGAGGGCGTCGGCCCCGAGAGTCGGGTCGTCACGAACACGGCTCAATGCGGCCGTGACGCGCTCGTTCGGGGCCAGGATGTCTTCGGCCCACGCGCGCAGAAGCATGTCTCTCACTCTAACGCCGCCCGCCGCAGTGCAGCGCAGAGCGCCCCCGCGCAGGTGCGGTCAGTCGGGCTCGGGCAGCCGACCGGTCCAGGCCAGCGCGGCGCACGGCCCGACCCCGAGGACGAGGAGCAGCAATGTCTGCACCAGGTAGCCGCCGCTGATCGAGAGCACGACATCACCGCCCGGACCGGGGAGTCCGCCGGCGATGACGACCACGAGTCCCCACGCGGCGAGGGGGCCGTACCGCCACGGGGTGGCGGTGAAGGCGGCCGCGAGCCAGAGCAGGACCGCGTTGACCACCCCGGCGACGAGGGCGGCGACGGGCAGAGCGACGCCACCGAAACGCTGGTAGGTGAACGCGACGCCGAGCAGTCCGATGGCGAACCCGTCGACGATCAGGAATCCGAGGAGGACCCGGTCGAGGACGGACCCCGGCGCGGGGCGAGTGGAACGTGTCATCGGCTTCATCGATCCCGGGTCTCAGTCGATCCCGGCGAACAGGTCCGACTCACGTGCGCCCGGGTCGTCCGGGGCACCGAGCGACTCGTGGCGTTCCGGTTCGGTGAGGATGTAGTGCTCCGCGCTCGCGATCGGCTGCAGGATGTTGTTCGACAGCGCGTATTCGGTACCCGACGCGGCGACGGTCACCTGGGTGGCATGGGCGGCCAGGGCGGCAACCTTGCGGTCGAGGTACGCACTGATGTCGATCTCGGTGGTGATGTCGGCATCGGGGTAGCTCGGCAACTCCCCCGCACGGGGCATCCGCCAGTCGTCGGGCACCGTGACGGCCCGGGCCAGACCGGACTCGAGGGCGCTGCGTTCGGTCACCGACTCATAGACCTTCACGGGGCCCCGGCCCAATTCGCGGGCGCGGGCGACCGCGGCCGCGGTGACCTCGTGCACGAGTTTGTGGTCGGGATGTCCGTACGTCCCCGAGGCGTCGTAGCTGACGACCACTTGGGGTGCGAACTCGGTGAGCACATCGACCAGCGCGCGGACCGGTTCGTCGAACGGTGCCCGCACGAGTGCGCGCGGGTGGTTCGCGGACGGCGCGCCGGCCATTCCGGAATCCCGCCAGCGTCCGGCGCCGCCGAGGAATCGCGGCCGCAGCGGGGCCCGGCCGTCGGGAGTGAGCTCGGCCAGGGCCCGTGTCAGTTCGAGGACCCGGAAACCACCGAGTTGGTCGGCACCTCCGTCGGCGACCAGTTGCGCCCACTCGTCACCGATGACCTCGCCCTCCTCGCCCAGCGTGAAGGTCAGGACCCGCACGTCGACGCCCTCCGCGAGATACCGGGCGATGGTGCCGCCGGTCATGATCGTCTCGTCGTCGGGATGAGCGTGGACGAGCAGCAATCGGCGACCGTCCGGGGTACCGGTCACGACAGCTCCCAGTCCACCGCGGTCCCGAAGATCGAGACCTGGATGGGTCCGGTGAGCGGGACGTCGCGCACGGCGGACGTGGTTCCGACGACCATCGAGTCCTGGTACAGCGGCAGATAGACGGCCTGGGCGGCCAGCAGCGGTTCGGCCTCGTTCAGCGTCGGGACCGGGTCGTCCTCGGAGAGCGCGGTCCGTGCGAGCTCGATCAGACGGGGATCGCACAGTCCGGAGATGTTGCTGGCGTAGCTGTCCCCGGGATCGCCGCCGCTCGGCGCGATGCTGGTGGGGGTCGGCGGCGTCGCGGGCGACGGTTCGGTGCCGGGTTTGGGCTGGTTGCAGTCGACCTGCGAGGCGAGCGATGCCGCCGGCGGCACGCCGAGCCCCGACCACCCGACCACCAGGTCGACGCGCTTGTTGGTGAGGGCCGAACCGTACAGCTCACTGTTGGGGAGTGTGACGACCTGCGCGCGCACCCCCGCGCCGCGGAGCTGGTCGACGATGCTCGACGCGGCCGACGTGGTCCGTGGATCGCCGGCGACCGCGCCGACACGCACGATGAGGTCCTGACCGTCTCGCTGGAACGGCAGGATGCCCTCGGGCAGCTCCGGCACCTCGGCCAGCCCTTCGATCGGGGCCTCGCCCGAACCCGGGACCGCGGATGAACCGGACGGGGACGGGGAGGGGGACGAGGACTGCGACTCGGACGACGGCGACTCGGACGAGGGCGCGGGCACCGGGGACGCGGAACCGACCGGTTCCGGCGCGGCGCGACGATAACCGGCGCCGGCCAGCAGGGCGTCGATCTCGGCCGGTCCGGCACGCGGTCGGTCCACCGGCGAATAACCGGGGTCCGACGGCGCGAAGACCGTGTTGGCGTACGGCTCGACGACCCAGTCCCCGGCACCGGCGAAGGTCGTCAGCCGCGGGTCGATCAGCCCGAGGATCGCGCGCCGGACCTCGACCGAGCTCATCGCGTCGGTCCGGGCGTTCACGCTGACGCCCAGCGATCGCGCTGTCAGGCTGCGCGCGGTCTCCAGACCGGGCAGGGCGGTCAGTTCTGCGTCGGTGGCCGGCGAGGCACCCAGGGCCACGACGGCCGAATCGCCGGAGCGCACGGAGTCGAGCATCTGGGCCTCGGTGCCCGCGCGACGCAGCACGATCTGATCCAGCCGCGGCGGTGTCACCCAGTAGCGATCGTTGCGGGCGAGTCGGACCTCGTCCCGGGTCTTGTCGATGCCCACGATCGCGTAGGGACCGGCCGACACCGGCTTGCCGGTGTCCATCCCGGTCTGGAAACCCGCGGGCGCACCCTTCAGCACGTGGCTCGGCAGCAGCCCGGTGAAGAGCTCTCGCCAGGCCGGATACGGCCGCTCGAACCGCACCTCGACGACCTTGCCTCCCTCGCTGGACTGCACCGAATCGATGAGTCGGTAACCGGCCGGAGCCACGACATTGGGTTGCCGGGACATCTGCTGCCACAGGAAGTTGAAGTCGTCACCGGTCACCGGGAGGCCGTCGGACCATTGGGCGTCGGTGTGGATGCGGTAGGTGACCGTGAACGGCGCGCGCGACGTCACCTCCGCGGAGGTCACGAACGAACGCTGGAGTTCCCACACCGTCCCGCGCGGTGTCTGGACCGGGGCGAAGGCGCTGGGCAGCGTCATCGCCGCGACCGCCGTGGTCACCGGGTTCTGGTCCGCGGCGATGTGCGGATTGAACCCCGAGCCGACCGAGTCGGTGGCGATGTAGATCGTCTTCTCCACCGGGTACTCGGTCGGGGTGGGCGGCGGCCCCGTGTCGCGGACCGGGGGCGGCGGATCGGACATACACGCCGTCAGCACGACGAGCAGCGCGACACCGCACGAGAGCACACCGAGGATCCGGCCACGGACCCGGTTCGCGGCCTCGCGGCCAGGACGTGGTCTCGCGCGATTCACCTCGGATACCCCCATGACAAAGAAGCTGCTCGGTCCGTCAAGACGTGTCGAGGCCACCGCCCCGGTCGCCGGCCGCGGTCAGGATCCGACGGCGGCGTCTCGGGACTTGGCCCGCGAACGCTCACGTGCCCGCGTGTTCGAGTCGAGGTGCACCTTACGCACCCGCACGACCTCCGGGGTCACCTCGACACACTCGTCGGCGGCACAGAACTCCATCGCCGCCTCGAGGTCGAGTTGCATCGGCTTGGCGAGGGTCTCCATCACGTCGGCCGAGGACTGCCGCATGTTGGTCAGCTTCTTCTCGCGGGTGACGTTGATGTCGAGGTCTTCCTGACGCGGGTTGATACCCACGACGTGACCCTCGTAGCTGTCGTCGCCCGGGTTGACGAAGAACGTGCCGCGATCGGCCAGCTGGATCATCGCGAACGGGGTCACCGTGCCGGCGCGGTCGCTGACGAGCGAGCCGGTGTGGCGGGCGCGGATCTCGCCGGCCCAGGCGTCGTATCCGTCGAAGACGGCGTTGGCGATACCGGTGCCGCGCGTCTCGGTGAGGAAGTCGGTGCGGAAACCGATCAGGCCACGCGAGGGCACGATGAACTCCATCCGGACCCACCCGGTGCCGTGGTTGTTCATCTGCTCCATGCGGCCCTTGCGGGCGGCCAGCAGCTGGGTCACCGCACCGAGGTACTCCTCGGGGACGTCGACGGTCAGGTGTTCGAAGGGCTCCTGAACCTTGCCGTCGACCTTGCGCGTGACCACCTGGGGCTTGCCGACGGTCAGCTCGAAACCCTCGCGGCGCATCTGCTCGACGAGGATCGCCAGCGCGAGCTCACCACGTCCCTGCACCTCCCAGGCGTCCGGGCGGCCGATGTCGAGTACGCGCAGCGAGACATTGCCGACCAGCTCGGCGTCCAGGCGCGACTTGACCATGCGGGCGGTCAGCTTGTGACCCGAGACGCGGCCGGCCAGCGGCGACGAGTTGGTTCCGATCGTCACCGAGATCGCGGGCTCGTCCACGGTGATCCGCGGGAGCGGCTGCGGGTTGTCGACGTCGGCCAGCGTGTCGCCGATCATGATCTCCGGCATACCGGCGACGGCGACGATGTCGCCGGCCGATGCCGACTCGGCCGGTGCCCGCTCGACGCCGACGGTGGCGAGGAGTTCGGTGATCTTGGCGCGTTCGACGACGGCCTCGCCGTCGACCTCGCGGCACCAGGCCACCTGCTGACCCTTGCGCAGGGTGCCGTTGTGGATGCGGACGAGCGCCAGACGACCCAGGAACGCCGAGGCGTCGAGGTTGGTCACGTGCGCCTGCAGCGGAGCCTCCGGGTCACCCTTGGGCGCCGGGACGTGCTCGAGCAGGACGTTGAAGAAGTCGTCGAGGTTCTCCCCCGACGGGACCTCGCCGTTGGCGGGCTGGACGGTGCTGCACTTGCCCGCGCGGCCCGAAGCGTAGAGCACCGGGAGTTCGAGGACCAGCTCGGCGGCCTTGGCGGCCTCGTCGCTGAGGTCCGAGGCCAGATCGAGCAGCAGGTCCTGCGTCTCGTCGACGACCTCCTGGATGCGGGCGTCGGGACGGTCGGTCTTGTTGACGACGACGATCACCGGCAGCTCGGCGGCCAGCGCCTTGCGGAGCACGAAGCGCGTCTGCGGCAGCGGGCCCTCGGAGGCGTCGACGAGGAGCACCACACCGTCGACCATCGACAGACCGCGCTCGACCTCACCACCGAAGTCGGCGTGGCCGGGGGTGTCGATGACGTTGATGACGACCTCGGTGCCGTCCGGCTGGCGCCGGTGGACCGCGGTGTTCTTGGCGAGGATGGTGATGCCCTTTTCACGTTCGAGGTCACCGGAGTCCATCACCCGGTCGACGACCTCGGCGCGCTCGCCGAAGACGCCGGACTGGCGCAGCATGGCATCGACGAGTGTGGTCTTTCCGTGGTCGACGTGCGCGACGATCGCGACGTTGCGGAAGGTGGGGGCAGCGCTCACTGGCTCTCTTTCGTGTGGGTGGGGACCTGCGGCGGCGGCCGGCGCTCGGCTCGACTGCGGAACGTCGGCGACGCTCGCATCCGAACGGCTCTGACCGGCGCGGGGAGCAGATCACCTAGGGATTCAATGTGACAGAGTATCGGCTCGGACGGTGAGACCGCGATCACAGCACCCGGAAGCGGTCTAGTTAGGGTCTGCTAACCTCGCCGTATGGGCAAGGTCGACCCGACCAAAGTGGGCTCTCTGAAGCCCAAGAAGAAGTGCTGCCGGAGTTCCACGCGCTGCGTCCGCTGTCCGGTGGTCATCCACCGGATGCGCAAGCTCGACACCTCCGACATGTCGAAAAAAGAACTCCACAAGGCGCTGAAGAAGGCGCGCGCGGCCTGAGCCCGACCTCACCCCGGCGGGATGTCCCCCTCGCGTTCGGCGAGCCGGTCGTCGTCGACCGATCGGACCGCGACGGCCACCGCGACGAACGCGATCCCGACCGCCTCGAGCGGCCGCGGGACCTGTCCCAGCGCGAGCAGGCCGATCACCGACGCGGTCACCGGTAGCAGCGCGAGCAGAATGGCGAACCTCGCCTGGCCGACCCGCCGCAGCACCACCTGGTCCAGGGCGTACGGCACCGCGGTCGACGCGATGCCCAGCAGGAGGCCCTGGGCCAGCACGACCGGCAGCGCGGCACCCTCGCGCACCGCGTCGGCCACCCACCACGCGAGCGGCGCGGTGAGCAACGCGGCCACCGCGAAACCCGTCGCCAGATCCTCGACGCCGGCGCCTCGCGCCGCCACGCGCTTGCCCAGGACGATGTACCCCGCCCAGCAGGCGGCCGCGGTGAGCGCCAGGACGACGCCGATCGCCGTTCCCGACCACCGGACATCGGCGATCAGGACCACGCCGACCGCCGCCAGGACGAGGGCGGCGACATCGCGACGCGTCGCCGAGCCCAACGCGGCCACCACGATCGGCCCCAGGAACTCCAGGGCGACGGTCGTTCCCAGCGGCAGATGCGCGAGCGCCTCGTAGAACGCGATGTTCATCCCCGCGGTGATCAGCCCGAAACAGGCCGCGAGGCGCAGTCGCCCCCAGCGCCACGCGGTCCGGGGCGGCCGCACCCACAGCAGCAACACCAGGGCCGCCCCGGCGATCCGCAACCAGGCGACCGCGGCCGGGGCGATGACATCGAACAGGCCCACGGCGACAGCCGCCCCGAGGTACATCGACGTCGCACCGACGATCATCAGACCCGGCGGGACGAGCAGGTCGCGTCGCGTCACCGGCACGGCCACGTCCGTCCCACCGCGCGCGTCGTCACGGCCCGATCACCGCGACCCGCTCGGGGACCAGACGCATCCGCACCCGGTCACCGATGGCCACCGAAGTGTTCGTCACGGCGTCGATCTCGCCGATCGGGGTGTCGATGCGCACCCGCGGACCGGCCGGGAGTTCGGCGACGAGCACGACGGTCGCCGCCGCGTCCTCGGCCTCTCCGGACGACAGCGGGCCGATCGACACCGACTCGGGCCTCAGACCGAGCCTGCGGGAGCCATCGGGAAGGTCCAGCGGCATCCCACCGAGCACGGTGTCGGCCACGCCCGACCGGACCTGGGCGTCGATGACGGTGGTGGCGCCGAGGAATCGCGCGGTCCACTCGTCGACCGGGCGTCGCCACAGCGCCGCCGGGGCGTCGGTCTGGATCATCACCCCGTCCCGCATCACCGCGATCTCGTCGGCCATGGTCGCGGCTTCGGTATGGTCGTGCGTGACCACCATCGTCGGGACGCCTGCCGCCCGGACGATCTCTGAGATCTCCACGGCCAGTTCATCTCTCATACGACGATCGAGGGCCGCGAGCGGCTCGTCGAGCAACAGCAGACGCGGACGGGGGGCCAGCGCGCGCGCAAGTGCGACCCGCTGCGCCTGACCGCCCGACAGGGTGTCGACGAGACGTGTGTCGTAGCCGGCGAGGCCGACGACGTCGAGCATCTCGCCGACTCGTTCGGCGATGGCGCGGCGCGACCAGCGCCGCATCCGGAGTCCGTAACCGATGTTCGACGCGACGCTGCGTCCGCCGAACAACTGCCCGTCCTGGAAGACGACGCCGAAGTCCCGGCGATGGACCTCGACACCGGCGAGGTCGACACCGCCGAACCGCACGGTTCCCCGGACCGGGGACTCGAGCCCGGCGATCGCCCGGATCAGCGTGGACTTTCCGCACCCCGACGGGCCGAGGACCGCGGTCACGAGCGAACCCTCTCCCCCGAGGCGCCAGGACAGGCCGTCGATGACGATGTCACCCCCATAGGCGACGGTGAGGTCACTGACTTCCAATGAGTTCCCCGAGGTCACAGCAGTGGAACCTCCGAGCGCGGACGGAACGCCTCGACCACGACGACGGCGAGCACCGTCGCGACGACCAGGACCACCGAGGCGGCCATGGCGGTCGCGAGGTTGTCGGCGCCCGGCCGGTTCAGGGCGGACCCGATCAGCACGGGCAGGGTGGTCGTGTCGGCGCGTGCGAGAAAGCTGGTGGCGCCGAACTCGCCCAGGGCCATGACGAAGGCGAAACCGCCGGCTGCTCCGATCGACCTGCCGACGATCGGCAGGTCGACCGTGGCGAACACCCGAATCGGTCTGGCCCCCAACGTCGCCGCCGCATTCCGGAGCCGGGCGGGAACCGATTCGAGGGCGGGCATCATGATGCGGATGACCACCGGTATGGCGATGAGCGCCTGGACGAGCGGGATGACCGCGGGTGACGCGGCGATCTCGTACGGTAGCGATGCCAGCACGATCAGGTATCCGAATCCCAGCGTGACAGCACTGATCCCGAGTGGTACGAGCGAGATGGCCGACCCGATCGCCCCGACCACCCCGTGTGCCCGGTGCAACGCGACGGCGGCGAGGGTCCCGACCGCCAGCGCGATCGCGGTCGCCGCGGTTGCGGTCACCAGTGAGTAGCGCAGACTCTCCAGCGGTGTCACGCCATTGACCGGTTCGGCCAGTGCGCGATAACCGGCGAGCGTCCAGTCACCGTGCGCGACCGGCCGGACCGACCGCACCACCAGCACCAGGACGGGCCCGACGAGGAGCAGCGCCGTCCACACCCCGACCGCCCAGACGGCCGGCCGCGTCCACCGGCCGCCGGCGACCCTGCGGTCGCGTTCGGTCCGTCGCCCGGCGCCACCCGATCCTCGGCCCGCCGGGTCGGCGAACACCCGCGTCAGCAGCAGCGCGGCGAGGACCACGACGATCTGCAGCATCGACAGCGCGACCGCCTCGGGGATCCGGAAGTACCCGATGGCCTGGGTGTAGATCTCGGTCTCCAGGGTGCGCAGCTCACCGGCGCCGAGGATGATCACGACACCGAAACTGGTGGAGCAGAAGAGAAAGATGAGCGCTGCGGCCGAGGCGATCGCGGGCACGAGTCGCGGCACGACCACGGTCAGCGTCGCGCGTATCCGGCTCGCGCCGAGCGACCGTCCCGCCTCCAGCAGCCGTGGGTCGAGGTTGCGCCAGGCTGCACCGACGACGCGCACGACGACGGCGACGTTGATGAAGACATGCGCCGCGAGCACCGCCGGCAGTCCGGACTCGATGTGCAGGAATGCCAACGGGCCGGACAGCAGCGAGCGGAACGCCACGCCGACGACGACCGTCGGCAGCACGAACGGCACCGTGACCACGACGGCGAGGACGACCGCGGTGGTCCCGCGGACCCGGGCGAACAACCACGCGATGGGTGCCGCGGCGGCGAGTGCCAGGACGGTCGAGGCCGCCGCCTGCCCCAGGGTGACGCCGAGAAGTCCCAGCGCGTCGGTGCGTTCGAGCAGTTCGCCCAGGCCGGTCCCCGAGTCGCGGGCGATCGACACGGCCCGCCGGACGAGCGCGACGACCGGCCACGCGAACAGCACCACGATGAACACAGCCGGGATCACCCACAGCGCCACCGGTCCGGCAGCCCGGGTCACTCGGGTCACCGCCGTCGCGGCTCGGGTCACCGAGGCATCACCGGCCGACCGCGGCACGCCACTGATCGAGCCACATCTCGCGGTTCTCCGCGATCGTGGCGGGCGGCAGCGACGACATCCAGGCGGGCACCTCCGCGCGCGCCGGCCACCCTTCCGGGAGCGGCGTGTCGCGCTGCACCGGGTAGACGTACATCGACGACGGAAGTTCTTTCTGCACAGTGGGACTGAGCATGAAGTCGACGAGTTTACGTGCGCCGGTGGAGTTCCGGGTGCCCTTCAGGACGCCGATGTACTCGACCTGGGGGAAGCAGCTGTCCAGCAGCGCGCTCGTCCCAGGCGTGGCCGCCGGCGACGAGGCATAGGACAGCACGATGGGTTTGTCGCCGCGGCCCTCGCCGGCGGTGAAGAGCTGGTTGTAGGCGACCTCCCACCCCGAGACGACGGTCGCACCGCCACCGACGACCTGTTTCCAGTAGTCCTGCCAGCCGTTTCCGAGCGCACCGACCGTGGTGAGCAGGAACGCCGTACCCGGTGACGATGTCGCGGGGTCGGTCACCACGGTGAGCGCGGCGAACTCCGGCCGGGTCAGGTCGCGAAAACTCGCGGGCGGGGTCAGCGACCTGGATTCGAACCACCCGTCGTCGACGTTGAGGCACACGTCGCCCCGGTCGACAGCCGTCAGCTGCCCCTCCGCGCCGGGCACCGCATAGTCCGCGGCACCGTCGGCCGCGGCGGGCGACTCGTAGGACTCCAGGGCGCCGGCGTCGATCGGCCGTGAGGCGAAGGTGTTGTCGATGCCGAAGACCGCGTCCCCTTTGGGTGCGCCCGGTGTCAGTGACACCGTCGACGCCAATTGCCCCGCATCGCCGGATTTCACGATCTTCAGGGTCAGACCGGTCTCCTGGCGGAACGCGTCGAGCACCGACTCGGGAAGCTCGAAGGAGTCGTGGGTGAGCAGCGTGACCTCGGCACCCGACGACGAGTCGTCGGCGCATGCACTCGCGGTCGTCGCCACCAGTGCGATCGCGGCCGCGGCGACGACCGCGCGCGTCAGTCGCGATCTCCCGCGTCGACGACCCGGCAAGCCGTCGGTGCGCAGCTCGTTCACATCAGACTCCTGTTCGACCCGTCCGTGTTCCCCGAATTCTCTTCATCCAACCAGGTTGCCGACAGGGCGCTCGATTCGACCGACTGAACATCACTTCAGTAACAATTGCATCAATAACCACATAAACCTCACCCGTAACGCCGTCACGGCCTGGACATTGGAACCCGCAGGGGGCTTAGAATGACCCGCGACGACTCGGGTGAGAGGATGGACTGTCGCGACCCGACACCCGGGCGGATGACACGACCACGAGGCGCAGCACGGCTCTCCCGCCGGCGCCACGACCGTTAGGACACACCAGTGCGTTTCTCCCGGCCACCGAGGTTGCGGCCCGGCAATGCCCCGCATCGAATCCGGACTCGTCGCCTCCTCGTCGCCGTGTCGGCGCTGGCGGCGGCCACCTCGCTCGCCCTGCCGGTTGCCGCACAGGCCGCACCCGCCCCGAAGGTCGATCAGCGCGTTCTGGACTCGCTCGGCGCGTTCGCACCCGCGATCATCGGTTCGGTGGCGACACCCGGACCCGACGGCAAGGTCTCGGCCGATCTGCTCCGTCAGGCCCAGTCGTTCGCCGACACTCCCGGGATGCCCGGCGAGGTCAGCAAGATCTGGCGCTCGATCGCCGACTTCCTGGGCGAACCCGGCCGCAAGCAGGCCGCGCGTGAACTCGCCGCCGAGCGCAAGCCCGGCGACCCGGAGATCCCGCAGGGCCCGAACGCCCCGAAGATCCAGGAATTCCTCTACCCGACCTTCGGCCTCGGCTGCATCCCGGGTGGCGGTTCGCTCGGGCGCGCCCTGGTCACCGCGGGACCGCAGGAGGCCCCGGCTCCCGGACCCAAGCGCGGCGAGAGCGGCTACGTCTACACCTCGCTCGGCACCGGCCCGGCCATCGACAACAAGGCCGCACCCCTCACGGTGAGCTGGTTCAACGTCGACACCGGCCGCACGGGCATGACGACGCTGAAGCGCAATCCCAAGATCAACGTCCAGGAGGGTCCCGGCACCTTCACCGGTATCTCGCGGACCGGCAAGGGCCGTGTCATCTCGGCGATCCACGGCAACGTGACCACCAAGACGAAGGGCAAGGTCGTCTCCTGCACGATCGTCCCGGTCATCGGACTCGCGATCATCTGACTCTCCCCCTCTCACAGACGAAGGCACCCCGGCACATCGCCGGGGTGCCTTCGTCGTGACACCGATGTTCGGACAGTCACCACCCCCATGGCGTACAACTAGGTGTCGCCACCAGTCGTGAGGAGTTCTCGATGGGACCCGTGCTCGGTGAGCTGTTACCCCTTGCGGTCGGTGTCGCGGTGTCGCCGATCCCGATCATCGCGGCGATCCTCATGCTTCTGGGCCGCCACGCGCGCACGACGAGTATCGGGTTCGCGGTCGGATGGCTCGTCGGCATCGTCGTCGCGGTGGTCGTGTTCGTGGCGCTCGGCAATGCCGTCGACATCGGCGGTTCGTCGTCGGGCACCGGCTGGGTCAAGATCGCGCTCGGCGGTGTGTTGCTCGTCGTCGGCCTGCGCCAGTGGCGTTCGCGAGACGCGGAGTCCGCGACGCCGAAATGGATGTCGGCGATCGACGAGATGCGGCCGCTGACCGCGCTGGGAATAGCGTTCGCGCTGGCGGCGATCAATCCGAAGAACCTCGTACTCTGCGCGGCGGCGGGGGTCACGATCGCCTCCGGCGCGCTGTCGGCGTCCGGCGACGTCGTCGCCGTCGCGGTGTTCGCGCTTCTGGCCTCGACCTCGGTCGTGGTGCCCGTCGTCGGTTTCCAGGTCGCGGCGGCACGCCTGCGCGGCCCCCTCGACCGCCTGAAGTCGTGGCTGCAGGCGAACAATGCGACCGTGATGGCGGTGCTGATCCTGGTGATCGGAATCGTGTTGATCGGCAAGGGAATCGGCGCGGCGAGCGGATAGGCACACCGAGGACACGGCTCGCCCGGCCACAGGCGAAGACGCAGGTCGCCGCGGGTTCGGTCTCTCGCTGATCGCGCCCGTGTCACAGGTCGGACTCGCGACTTGCCGCGGCCGCCGCCCGCGTGGTCTCGTGTAACTCGAGTCCCATCTGTCACACCCGCCACACGTGGCGGGTGCTCGGTTGTCATCACCGGGGTTGCCATAAGGAGAGCCATGTCCCTCACGTCTCGGTTCACGCGCACCGACGCCGACCGTCGCGTCACCCGCAACCGCGCAATGCGACGCTGCGGTGCCGGACTCATGGGTGTGGCGATGGCGGCGGCCACACTCACCGCCACGTCGGCACCCGCGGCCGCCGAGCCACTCATCCCGGCGAACATGCTGGGTGCGCTGTCGATCCCGTTCGACGCCGAGCTGGCGGGCGCGATCCGTCTGCTGAAGGCTGCAGGCGTCGACCAGATCGCCGTTCAGGCCGCGCAGACGATCATGGGCAGCGCCGGGCAGCTGTCGGTCGAGGACATCGCCGGTCGTGCGGGAGCCCTCCCGCTGCCGGCCGCCGCCGAGGGTGCACCCGCGTCGGCCGCCACTCCCGCCGCCGCGCCGACCGATCCCATCGCCCTGCTCCGCACGCTGGGGATCCAGACACTCACCCCGTCGGTGTCGCCGTTCTGCACCGCACCGACCGCCGACAACCCGCTCGGTCTCGTCACCGCCGGCGCGGGAGCCGTGGCGGGTCCGTGGCCGATGAAGACCGATCCGCTGACCCAGCTCAAGCCGCTGCTGGACATGATCCCCGGCGTCAAGCTGCCCGAGAAGCTGAACCTCGTCGACAAGGGAGAGACCGCCTACGCGTTCGTGCCCGCCTCACCCACGGCCGGCAGCGGCGGCACCATGCAGGTCGCCTGGTTCAACACCAGCACCCTGCAGGGCGGATTCGCCGATCTCGACCCGATCACCGATCAGACCGCGCTGACCGCACTGCCCCTGCTGTCCGGGGTTCGCCTGGCACCGGTGAAGACCGGCAGCGGCACCATCCTGTCCGCGGTCTTCGGCAACGCGAGCAACGGCACCCAGAACTGCTGGTTCCTACCGGCCGTCGGCGTCGTCAACGCCTGAGCCGCAACGCCTTCGGTACTCGCCTCCTCTCACAGAACGAACTGACGACACATGAACCCCCACGGCAACGCTTCGAAACCCCGGAGTGCCCATCTCGCCCGTGCCCTCGCGGCCGCTGCGGCCCTGACGATCGTCGTGGCCCCGGCCGCGCTCGGCCTGACGGCGACCGCCGCCGCCGAACCGACCCCGGGGACATCGACACCGGACTCATCGACACCGGGCACATCCGCCCCGGCCTCGGAACCGTCGACCGCGGACGGGGCCGCCCCCGCCGACGACAACGCGGGCACCGTCGACACCCGGGGTCCGGGACAGGCCCCGGGCGCGGTCTACGCCAATCGTGAACTCTCCCGGGCCCGTACGGTCAGCGGCGCCGCCTCGGGCAACGACTTCACCTACTGGAGCACCGGCGCCGACGGCAAGGCCCATCTCTCCTCCGGCGTGCTGATGGTGCCCACCGGGCGCGCCCCGGCCGGCGGCTGGCCGATCGTCGCCTGGGCGCACGGTTCGCGCGGCATCGCCGACAGATGCGCGCCGTCGACACGGCCCACCGCCGAGGACACCGAGGAGCTCAAGCGCTGGCTCGGACGTGGATATGCCGTCGTCAGTACCGATTACGCCGGTGTCGGAACGCCCGGCACCCCGCAGTACTACGACCTCGAGGCCACCGCTCGCAACATCGTCGACGCCGTGCGCGCCTCGCGTGACATCGCCGACAACCTGTCGCGCTCGTGGGCGGTCGTCGGCGAGGGACAGGGAGCGGCGGCCGCCATCACGCTCGCCCGGTTGGCCCCGACGATCCAGGGCGGCAAACTCGACTTCAAGGGTGCCGCGGCCAGTTCGATCCCGGCCCAATTCGGTTCGCTGGTGGCCAATCTCGGCCCGTCGTCGGCCGCGATGCCGTCCGGGCTGGCCGCCGACGCGCTGTACACGCTGAGCGCGATCCGCAACGCGCAGTCCGACATCGACCTGGACGCCTACCTGACCGACGCCGGGAAGAAGTGGATGACCAGGGCCGCCGCCTCGTGCGCGACCGAATTCGTCCGCGAGGTCGACGGTCTGGCGATCGGCTCGCTGTTCACCAAACCCCTGTCGGGGAACACCGAACTCACCGCGTTGCTCACCAAGGCGACCGAATTGCCCACCCGTGACTTCGAGCGTCCCGTCCTGATGACCCAGACACTGCAGGACACCTCCGTCGTCGTGCCGCTCACCCTCAAGTACCTCAACGACGCCCGGGCCGGTGACACCAAGGTGTCGGCACGCACGTACCTGACGCTCGACGGCGCGCACTCGAAGCGTCTCTCCGACACCGACATCCGTGGGTTCGTCGCCCGAATCCTGCGGTGAATCGAGCATTCCGGATCGCCTATGCGGCCGCCGCCGCGGCAGCGACGATCACCGGGTCCGCCGGTGGCCGGCGCCGCGCCGAGATCACCAAGCCGCTGCCGATCGTGCTGCTCGCGGCACGGGTGGCCGCAGGTGCTCGACGTCGCCCGGTGGCCGACACCGTCGCACTGGCGGCCGTACTCGGGTTCTCGGCCGTCGGCGACCGACTGATGCTGCGGGAGGAGTTCGAACACGACGACCCGGTGGCGAAGGATCGATACCTCCGCAGAGGCGCAACCTCTTTCGCGGGTGCGCAACTGAGCTACACGGCCGCGATGTGGCGCGCCGGCGCACGACCGTCGGTCCGTACCGTCGCACCGCGGGTGAGCATCCTCGCCGAATCGGCGACGGTGCTGGCCCGCCACCGTCCGGCACTCCTGCCGGTGCTGAGTACGTACGGCAACACGCTCGCGACGATGTCGGCGCTGGCGTCGGACGTATCCGCACCGCAACCGCGGATGCGCGCCGGCGGATGGATGTTCCTGCTCTCCGATCTCGCGATCATCAACCGACGGCACCTGGTCGGCGATCCGCGACTCAGGGTGGCCGGCGAGGCCTGGGTGCTCGCGAGTTATTTCACCGCGCAGTACCTCTTGGTCGGCGGACTCGCCGACCGGTAGGTCACGCGACCGCGCGACCCGAACACGTCGAGTACTTCGGGTTGGTCATCGGGAAGAACGCGAGCGCGCCGATCTTCTGCCGGATCGTGAAGGCCACGGGGCCGCTTCCCGGGTGGATGTCGACCTGCCACTTGACCGTGTACCCCCGGCCGGGGACCGTCGTGACGCCGGTCCGTCCGGTGCGGAGATTCCGCCACGACACCGACACCTCGTAGGTGTATTCGAGTGCGACGCGCTGCGCGCGGTCGGTGCCGATGAGCGCGATGACCGGGCCGGGCAGGCCGTCCGCCGGGTGCTGGATCTGGTTGAACACGTCGACCCGGACCTTGACCGTGCCCGCGGGCCACGGGTTGACGCTGTCGCACCGCAGCGTGGTGACGTAGTTCGCCCCGTGGTCGGCTGGTGCCGCCGCGGCGACACCGGTGCCGAACAGCGTCACCGCCAGCCCCATCACGGTTCCGACCACCATCGCGACCGTCCCCCAACCGATGCGCCGGACCCTGCTGTTCCCGACGCCGACCGTGTTCTCCCCGCTGATCATGGAGGCAGTCTAGAGCCGTGCACGGGTGACGTCTGCCAGAATCGATCCATGCCGAAGATCCAGATCGCCCAGGAACCCGCGGCCGACGAACTCCTCTCCAGCGATTCGTTCGCCCTCCTCACGGGAATGCTGCTCGACCAGCAGTTCCCGATGGAGCGGGCGTTCGCCGGGCCGGCCAAGATCCGCGATCGGTTCGGCACGATGGACCCGGTCGAGATCGCCGACGCCGACCCCGAGGCGTTCGCCGACCTGTGCGCCACACCCCCGGCCATCCACCGCTACGGACGCTCGATGGCCGGTCGGGTCCAGGCACTCGCGAAGGTCGTCGCCGAGGAGTACGGCGGGGATGCCGCGCGCATCTGGACCGAGGCCTCCGACGGTGCGGACCTGATGAAGCGGCTGCGCGCACTGCCCGGGTTCGGCGACCAGAAGGCCAAGATCTTCGTCGCCCTGGTCGCCAAGCAACTCGACGTCAAACCGTCCGGCTGGACCAAGGTCGCCGGGGATTACAGCAAGAAGGGGTTCCGTTCGGTCGCCGACGTGACCGGCCCGGAGTCGCTGCAGAAGGTCCGCGACTTCAAGAAGGCGGCAAAGGCTGCCAAGGCCGCGGAGGCCTCGGGCACCGACTCCTAGCGGCACCGTCCGCCGGAATCGCGCAACCCTCACCCCGAACGCACACCGGTTGGCCTAGGGTCGAACACCATGGAGTCCCTTCCGGATCGGTCTCTCCCCGACCGTCCCGTCCCCGGTCGACGCGAAGTCGAGCGTCGTCAGGCTGCGCTCGATCCCGGCCGTGCTCTCGTCGAGATGCCCTTCCGAATCGGATTCGCCGTGACCGGCGTGGTGTTGAGCGCCGCCGAGTCCGCCGTCACGATCGCCCGGGTCACCGCCAGCAGCGTCCAGCACGAACTCGCGCTGGCCGTCGGTGTCGACGCCGACGAGTTGGGCAGTGCCCGCACGCCGCTCGCCCTGCTGAACCAGTTGTCCGAACTCCTCGGACCCGACCGGCCGTTCGGGCGCATCCTCGCCAACGGCGGGCCACTGGAGCGGTTGCTGAACCCGGGCGGCGTCATCGACCGTTTGACCGCGCCCGACGGCCCGCTCGAGAAGCTCACCGCCAAGGGCGGGCTCCTCGATCAGATGGCCGACGAACGCGGCATCCTGATCCGGCTCACCGCCAAGGACGGCCCCCTGGACCGGTTGACCCGCCCCGGCGGCGTCGTCGACCAGTTCACCGAGAACGAGGGCATCCTCGAACGCCTGACCTCCGAGGGCGGGATCGTCGACAAGCTGACGGCACCCGACGGTGTGCTGGAGAAGGTCACCGCTGCCGGCGGCATCCTCGATCGTCTCGCCGCCGACGGCGGGCTGCTCGATCAACTCGTCGGTGAGGACGGCGCGGTCGAACGGGCCATCGCCCCCGGCGGGCCGCTGGACCGGATCACCGAGCTGACAGAGGTCATCGGCCAACTGGCGCCGAACCTGCTCGCGATGCAGGACACCGTGCACGAGCTGGCCGAGACCGTCGACCTGCTCAACCAGACGGTCGCTCCCCTCGGCGGCCTCGCCGAACGACTCCCCAAACGACTCACCCGTCCCCCCAAGGGTTCTGGCGGCAACGGCAACGGGGACGCCGCTCCCGCCGACCCGAACGGATACCCGCGGGCCTAGCCTCCGGACACTGCACGCGCAGCCACTCAGAACGGCGGCGGGTTGTCATCGGTCTTCGGCTGACGGTTGGCCGCCGCGGTCCGGGCATGTCGATTCGCTTCGCGCTGTGCCTGGTTGCGGGCACGTTCGGCTCGCCGCTTCGCGTGTTTCGCGGCGGTTCGTTCGGTGATCGTGCGCGGTGGTCGGCCGTGCCGGTCGGGCACGATGACCCGCGGGCTCGGTGGGGCTTTCGCGGCTTGCTCGAATCGGATACGACGCAGGTTGGGGAAGAGGTCTTCGAGGGTTTCAGCCTCGCCGGGGATCACGAAACCTTCCGGCGTCACGAATTCGGTGACCAGCCGGCCATGCTCGTCGCGGTACTGCACGTCGGTCCAGTCGCCGTGGGTTTTGTGGAGGTGCCCGGCACGGCATTTCGCGTTGAGGTTCTCACTCGAGGTCGCGCCGCCACGGGCCGGGCGGGCGTGGTCGTACTCGGCGACGTGATCGACATCGGCGGTGAACGCCGACCGCGTGCAGCCGGGTTCGGTGCAGTAGCCGTCGCGCACCCGCACGAACTGCGCACACGCACTGGTCGGCCGATACGGATCAGCGGGCAGAGCACCCGGAAACACCACCACAAGCTCCGACGACACCGACTCCGACTCCCGGTCCGGCTCCGGGACCCGGCTGCTCGTGTCTCTGCGGGGTGCGGTTGCATGCGCGGTCGTGGTGGTCTCGTCGTCGGCGACGACCCGGGCGGGTGGTGTGCGTATCGGGGTGACCGGGGTCAGGGTGGCGTCGTGCCGGGCGGCGAGGTCGCGCACATGCTCGTCGCAGATCACGCCGTGTCCGTCGACCCATCCGGGCCCGGGCCCACCGGCTAGCGTGGCGGCGTCGGTCACGACGTGGATCACGATCTCGGTGCCCGACGCCGCGGCGGTTGGGTCAGGAGGTGGTGCGGTGCAGTCGGGTTCGCCACATGCGCACGCGAACGCAGTTCGGGTGAGCAATGCGCACATGGCATCGGACTTACGTTGACCCAGGGTGCGCCCATCCCGCTCGCACACCGATGCGGCAAGCGCGCGCACCGACGCCTGGCAGGCCCGGACGTTCTCGGCGGCCATGACCGCGGTGATCTCGGCGGTGCCGTCGCCGGTGTTCTCGGTCCACACGCCACGGTTGTCGAGCGCTTCGCGGCGCCGTTCGCGGACCGCGTCGGCATCGTGGCCGAAGACCAGACGGTCGATCATGTCGCGCAGACCCGACGTCGACCACGACCCGGCCCGACTGCGTAGCAAGTCGGCGATCGATTCGTCGAGCACCTCGATGATCCGGCGACTGTCGGGGTCGTCGGGATCGAGATGGTGATCGTCGGACACCAGGTGGGTGCGACCGATGATCTCGCGGATCTGGTGCGGAGCGATGATCCCGTCGCGCAACGTCTCCAACACCCGCGGTAGCCGATCACGAAGACACAGCGCGTCGTCGACCAGCGCCGCCGCACGGTAGCGGGTGATGCCCGCTTCGCGGGCCACCCGGGCGACGATGTCGCCGAATCCATCAGAGACGTAACTGGAACCGGTCGGGGTCAACAATCGGTCACACAGCACCAGGATCGTCTGATAGCGGCACCACGCCAGATACGACTCCCCAGCCCGGACAGCACCCAGGCGTTGCATGTGTGAGACCGTGTCGGCATCCGACGGGCAGGCAGCATCGACCCCGGCGAGGAACTCGCCCGGTAGATCGACCCATTCCCCCACGGTGACTCCAAAGTCGTTGCAGCCCGGCATTGTTGGCCGGTCCGACTGTTCACCTACCAAGATAGACCCGACCACCGACAAGAATTGCGCGTCGACAGCCCTCCTCAACGACCCCACTACAGTGTTTGCCAACGCTTGCTTTGCGTGGGGCCGGGTCAGCGTCGCCGGAAGTACCCGGCGGGCGGGCAGTATTGCGAGTCAGCACCGAGATCGGGATCGGCCGTGACGATGTCGAGGCCGCCATTGATCAGAAGCCCCTCGATCACCGCTGCACTCGCGCCCACACTCGCCCAGTGATCGTCGACATCAGAGGCAATGCACCACGCATGATCCGCCGGCCACACGAACGCGGCCGGGTTGTGCCCCGTCTCCGGCACGCCCCACTGCCCGAATTCGGACAGACTGCCGCGAAGCAGGTAGTAGGATCGGTTCGGTACGTGCATCCGAGCGCTCTGACGCATGAGGGCGGAAGAATTCGGCCAGCCCTCCCAGATCGCGAAGTAACTATCGTCGGGAGTGGCTGTTGCACTGCGAAGCAGCGCACAGAGACGGGCGACCTTGGCTTGATCTGTGGGTTCGTCGGGGTCGGCGACGTCGGATCCACTGCCGGGATCGGGCATGAACCGCAATCGTGCGTAGGACTCGAACCCCGACGGGCCGAAACCAGCCAGATCCTGCCAGGGCTGGCCGGACTCAACGATCCAGGCTGCAGCTCGAGTTGTCTCGCACGGCTTCAACACCACCGAACCATCAGAGCACAGCCGACAGGCCGTCGATGCCCTAACCGCCGGCGCTGCGCGCCATTGTGACCGCGACTTGTACAACCAGCGCGACAACGGCGAAGAACCCCAAGGGGAGGAAATAGAGCATGTACGGAGCGCTGAATAGCAAGAGGATGTAGACCGCGACGAAAATGGCACTGGTGAGGAGATTGCGGACCAGCGCCGTACACACGCCGAGAGCCACGAGGACAGCTGCACGGAGGGCGTAGCCGACACCATGCTCGCCGAGTGTCGAATTCGTACAAGCCGGTTCGTTGCGCCCGCTTATCTCGCACTCCGTGTATTGGAGGGTCGGTTCCCCTGCGGTGAAGACTGCGATTCCGAGGCACACCGCCACGGTCACCCACCACAGCGCGCCGATCAGGACTGACGGCTCTCGTTGCATACAGAGCCTGGTCATGCGTTCCTTCCAGCTGAGCCATCGCTTTTGCGTGTCGACTCCCGGGCGTGTCGACCCCGGCACGCGCTCGCTTCGACCGTGGCCACACCAGCATTGCAACCCTTCTCAACCACCTGCCGCTCGGCCCAGCAACTCCACATACCGGTCCACATCGCCCATCACCTCGGGACTCGTGGTCACCGAGAGGGCGATGCGATCACCGATGCCGTGCACGCCATGGGTCAGTCCCTGGGCGGGTGACAGCGCGGGAAATCCGGTCGTGAACAGGATCTCGCCGCCGTCGAGATCGATGTCGGCGGCGCCACGGTCCACCGACGACACCACCGTGACGCCGGTGACCGTCTCCGGCGCGGTCTCGAGGTCGACAGCCCCGATCCCCCATCGGGCCAGGATCGCGGGGGTCGACTCCGACGCGCGATGCTGTGCGAACCGCACCGGGTCCGCCTCGGCCGCGCGGGCGGCGGCGACATCGGCGCCGATGAGTCGCGCGCGCTCGGCCAGATCGGCGACGTCGACGTGCAGGTCGACCGCAGCATTGCGGAAGTGGTTGCGGTCCTGCGGTTCTCCCGTTCTCCCGATCGTCAGCTCGACGCCGAACCGCCGCCCGGTCTCGCCCAGGTACTCCGGTAGCGCTGCCGAGATCGCGGCGAGTACCGCGACCGTGACCGGTTGCCCACGGCGGGTGAGATGGTCGCGGTCGAACACCAGCACCCGAAGGGTCCGTCGCGGTCCTGGTGGGGTATTCAGCCGTGTCGGCGGGTATCCCGACGGTCCAGGCGCAGACGCCGGGGCCAGGCGCGCCACGCGGAACCCTCGCCGAGCCGTGGTGACGAACTCGCCGGGGAACCGGAGAACGCCGCCGAGAAAGGTCCCCGCGTCGACCAGCAGTTCGCGACCGGACGAACGCGTGGACGCTGGCCGTCGCGGTGTGGCGGGCGCCGTGAACCACTCGCGCACGATCCGAGACGCGCGGCGCCCGTCGCCCAGTGCGTGACACATCTGCACGGCGACGACGTAGACATCGCCTGCGGCGCCCGGTGCGTCGACGACGGGACCGAACAGATGCGCACGCCACGCCGCCCGCGTGGGGTCGAGTGGCCGGGCGATGAGCCCGGTGATCTCGGCCAGGCACGACGACCAGGTCCGGCGCGTCGAATCGACACGGACCTGGTAGTCGGCGGGACTGACGGATTCCCAGTACGGGCGGTCGACCGTGCCCGGCACATCGCGGATCCGGAGGCACAGGTCGTCGACGAGCGCGGCGCGGAGCCGGAGTCGCGCCGCACAGTCCTCGACCGAACTGCTCGGTGCGGCAAAGCAATACACCAGGAACTGGTCGTTCGGGATACGGCGCGACATCCAGTACGACGCCGCGTCCGCGGCGGCCATCCTGTGCATGACCGCCAGCGTAGCGGCGCTACTTCTGCCCGGCGCTCCAGGCGTAGGGCAGATCGGTGCCGTTGAGCACGTGGTCGCCGACCGCCTGCAGCTTGAAGATCAGCGGGTTGTGCACCGAGATCACTCGGGCATTGCGCCAGTGGCGGTCGAGGCGCAGACGCTCGGAGGTGATCGACGCGCCGCCGACCTCGAACAGCTGCGTGGTCGCATCGAGCACGGTGGGGATGACCGCGGCCTGAGCCCGGGCGACGTCGAACTCGACGCGGTCGAGCAGTTCGGCGTCCTCCCACCCGGCGAGAGCAAGCTCATCGAGCTCGTCGGCGATGTCGAGGACCAGCGTGCGCGCGGTGTAGGCCGCGGCCGAGAGACGACCGATCACCTGCTGCACGAGCGGATCGTGGCGCGGCAGGTCGGCCGTCGAGTGGGTGAAGGTGCGCGTGCGGTTGCGCACCCACTCCACGACGTCGTCGGTCGCACGCGCCGCGATACCCGCGAGCACCGAGAGCTGCACCAGCTGCAGATACGACGTCGCGTATGTGCGCCCTTCCCCGCCGTAACCCGGACCGAGAACACGCTCGGCCGGAACCTCGACACCGGCGAACTCAGTGGTACCGCTGGCGGTCAGGCGCTGGCCGAAACCGTCCCAGTCGTCGTGCTGGGTGACGCCGTCGGCGTCGGCGTCGACGAGCACCGAGACCCGCTCGCCGTCCTGGTCGGCGGCGACGAGGATGTGGTCGGAGTACAGGCTGCCGGTGCTGTAGTACTTGGTGCCGTCGAGCCGGAACCTGCCGTCCGGGCTCGCGGGGTCCGAAGTGAGCCGCGTCTGATAGCGGTCGATGGCACCGACGCCGGGTTCGGTGATCGCGTTGCCGACCAGCGTGCCCTCACCGACCTTGCGCAACCACCGCTGCGCACCCTCGTCCGGCAGGGCGGCGAGCTGGTCCTCGACGAACGACCAGTGCACCCGCAGGGCCTGCGGCAGATTGGACTCCGCGGCGGCCAGGTCGATGAGCAACCGGAACAGCTGACGGATCGACGCGCCGTATCCGCCGAGTTCCACCGGCACGCGCAGCGCACCGAACTTCGCCTCCCGGAGCCACGAGACCTCATCGTGCGCAAGCCTGCGGTCGTCCTCGCGCTGCACGGCGCCCTCGGCGATCCGGGCGAAGATCGGCGCGAACACCTCGTCGAGCCGCTCGTCGCTCGTTCCGTCGGAGGCGCTGCCTGAAGGCCTCGTGGTGGGCACAGTGGACGTCATCGGTGGTCCTTTCGATCGCAATCCGGTCGGCGACAGTCTGGTCCGAACCGCATCGGCCGACCACGGTTGTAACCGCGCTGACCGCAACACTGACGTTCCCGGCGGGACCGCCGCACACTGGCGCGGGACATTCGTGGACACCTCCGATGAGACCGCGGTCACGTGGTGTGTCAATGTTTGGTATGCCAACAACGCTCGTTGATATCGATCCGAACACGCCTGTCGTCGTCGGCGTGGGACAGGCATCGGAACGCCTGACCGATCCCGGCTACGAAGCTCTCGGCGAGGCCGACCTCGCCGCCCGGGCTGTGACCGCCGCATTCGCCGACTCCGGTGGCGATGTCGCCGCGTCGATCGACACGATCGCCGCGATCCGGTCGTTCGAGATCTCGAGCCCGCTGTCGTCGTCACCGCTGGGCCGGCCGGACAACATGCCGCGTGCGGTGGGCAACCGGGTCGGTGTGGACCCGCGACGCGCGGTGCAGGCGGTGACCGGTGGTCAGACCCCGCAGACGATTCTCACCGAGCTCGCCGGAACGATCGCCGCCGGCGACTCCGAGGGCGCGGTCGTGTTCGGCGCCGAGGTGATGTCGACCGTCCGTCATCTGATGTCCCAGCCGGAGGATCAGCGTCCGAGCTTCGCCGAGGAGGTCGGCGGCCAGCTCGACGACCGTGGTTTCGGCTTGAAGGGCATCATCACCGTCGCCGAGATGCGGCACGGCCTCGCGTCGGTGCTGCCGCAGTACGCCTTGCTGGAGAACGCCCGCCGGCACGCCTCGGGCCTGGGCCGCGACGCCTACATCGCAACGATGGGTGAGTTGTTCGCACCCTTCACCGAGGTCGCCGCCGCCAACCCGCATTCGGCGGCACCGACAGCGCGCACCGCGGCCGAACTGGTCACCGTCACCCCCGAGAACCGGGTCGTGTCCGATCCCTTCACCCGGTACATCGTGGCGCGCGACCAGGTGAACCAGGCCGCGGCGGTCGTCGTGATGTCGGTGCGGGCAGCGCAGGCCGCCGGTATCGATCCCACGAAATGGGTATTCCTGCATGGGCATTCGTCAACCGTCGAGCAGCCGGTACTGGCCCGTCCCGAACTCGGCTCCGCCCCCGCGGCTCCCGCGGCGGTACACCACGCGCTGCGGGTCGCGGGACTCGAACTCGACGACATCTCCGTCGTCGACATCTACAGCTGCTTCCCGATCGCGGTGTTCAACGTCCTCGACGGAATCGGGATGGCGCCCGACGATCCACGCGGACTGACCGTGACCGGCGGGTTGCCGTTCTTCGGCGGCCCGGGCAACGACTACTCCCTGCACGCGATCGCGGAAGTCGTCACCCGGGTCCGGCGATCACCGGGCGAATTCGGCCTGGTGGTCGCCAACGGCGGGGTGCTGAGCAAGCATGCCGCCGGGGTGTATTCGACGACGCCGGCGCCCTGGCGTCCGGACACCAGCGGCCCGGTCCAGGCCGAGCTCGACGCGGTGGCAACCGTTCCCACCATCGCCGACGCCGACGGCCCCGCGGTGATCGAGACCTACACGGTCATCCCGCAGAAGAGCGGCCGCCGCACCGGCGTGGTCATCGGCCGGCTCGTCGACTCGACCTCCCCGGAGGGACTCGGCGCGCGGTTCGTCGCCAACCTCGATTCCGACGACGACGAGTTCTTCGAGCTCCTCCTCACCTCCGACGATCCGGTCGGCACGCCGATCGTGGTGCGGTCGTTCGACAAGGGCAATCGGGTGGCCCTGACCGCTTCGGCCATGGACTCCCGGCATCCGGTTGTCGCACCGGCTTTCCGCGATTCCTACGAGCACGTGGAGATCCGTCGGGACGGCCGGCTGCTCGAGGTGACCATCAACCGCCCGGACGCACGCAACGCCTTGAATCCCGCGGCCAACGCCGAACTCGACTCGATCTTCGAGGCGTATTTCGCCGATCCCGACCTGTGGGTGGCCATCCTGACGGGCAAGGGAGACAAGGCCTTCTCCGCGGGCAACGACCTCGCGGCGACCGCTGGCCCGGCCGCACTGTCGGTGCCCAAGAACGGGTTCGCCGGCCTGACGTCACGGCGCAGCCTGCCCAAACCCGTGATCGCCGCGGTCAACGGCTTCGCGCTCGGCGGGGGCTGCGAGATCGCGATGGCCTGCCACATCGTGGTGGCCGACGAGGACGCCTCGTTCGGCCTGCCCGAGGTGAAGGTCGGACTCGCGGCGGCTGCCGGCGGGCTGGTCCGCCTGCCGCGGATGGTGCCACCGGCACTCGCGCGCGACATGATCCTGACCGGCCGCCGGATCTCGGCCGCCGAGGCCGCGGCCGCCGGCCTGGTGAGCCGGATCGCCCCCGCCGGAAAAGTTCTCGAGACCGCTCGCGGGGTGGCCGAGGAGATCCTCGCCGCCTCACCGACATCCGTGCGGGCGTCGATCGCCACCATGGAGCAGTCCGACGCCATCACCGACACCGTCGACGCCGTCCACGCCAGCACCTCGGTGCTCGACTCACTGGTGATCAGCGGCGACACCCTCGAGGGGATCATGGCGTTCGTGATGAAGCGGACCCCGAACTGGAAGGGCCACTGAGGACTCAGTCCGAACCACTCACACAAGGACGAAAGCACGCCGAGAACGCGCGGATGGTCGCCGGATGCTGAACACTTGGTCGGCGGCCACTCCGAACGCGCTCCGCGTACCGGGTGGCCGCTGTTACGACACATCAGTCGTGTCCAGAAAGGCGGCACACCATGTCCGGTCGTAGTAGGGCAAGCGGAACCACGACATCCACACGCACTCCGCCACAAAGCTCGTACCGTGTGGATCCACCTGACTGGACATTGCCCCGGGGCACCATCGTGCTCCTCACCATCGCCGGCCTCGTCGTCGCGGTCGCCGGCATCAAGTCGGTCGCTTCCCTGGCCGCGCCGGTCTTCCTCGCACTGATGCTCACGGTCGCCGTCCAGCCGGTCCCGACCTGGTTGCGCACGAAAGGCTTGCCGCGCTGGGCGGCGTTCCTGACGACCGTGCTGCTCGTCTACGGCATCTTGATCGGACTCTTTGCGGCGCTGGTGTTCTCCGTCGCACGCCTGGCATCGATCCTCCCGCAGTACGACGACAAGTTCGATGATCTCGTCACCAGCTTCCAGAACTTCCTCACCAGTCACGGCGTGAGCCACGACAAGGTGCAGGACATGATCTCCCACGTCGACACCAGCAAGGTCGTCAGCGCGGTGACCGACGTGCTGGCCAGCACGTTCAGTGTCGCGTCGACACTCGTGCTCGTTCTCGCGCTGCTGCTGTTCATGGCCGCGGACTCGGTCGGCTTCGACGACCGGATGAACATCCTGGACCGGATGCGTCCCGACATCGCTTCGGCGTTCCGCTCCTTCTCGCAGGGGACGCGCAGCTACCTCTGGGTGTCGACAGTCTTCGGCCTGATCGTCGCCGTACTCGACAGCGTGGCCCTCGCGTTGCTGTCCATCCCCCTGCCGATCCTGTGGGGACTGCTCTCGTTCATCACCAACTACATCCCGAACGTCGGGTTCATCATCGGTCTCGTCCCGCCCGCATTGCTGGGCCTCCTCGACGGCGGACCGACCAAAATGCTGATCGTGATCGTCGTCTACAGCGCCATCAACGTCACGATCCAATCGGTGATCCAGCCGAAGTTCGTCGGCGACGCCGTGGGACTGTCGACCACTCTGACCTTCATGTCCCTGCTCTTCTGGGCGTGGGCGATCGGACCGTTGGGGGCGATCCTCGCGGTACCGCTCACGCTGCTCGCCAAGGCCCTGCTCATCGACATCGACCCCGCGACCCGATGGGCGGACGTGCTGCTGTCGTCGGGTGGGAAGCCCGGCGACGAGACACCCGACGAGACACCCGACGACGAACCCGCTGACGAACCCGTAGGGGTCGCGAAGACTCCGGACACGAAGGGGCAGGATCCCACCCCCTGACCGGCCGCGGGCGTCACACTGGAACCGGAAAGGTGAGGCGGGCTACGCGCCGCGCCGATCATTGGGTAGATTCCCTTTCGACCCCCATCTGACCACAACCGTTTACAGATAGGTTGCGCACCGCTCATGGACATGAACTGGTCTCCGGACGACGCTGCGTTTCGCGACGAGGTCCGCGCGTTCCTCGACGAGAAACTGACCCCCGACCTGCGCGCGGCGGGCACGCTGCGCACCAGCGTCTACTCCGACCACGAGGCCGCGATGGAGTGGCAGGCGATCCTGCACGAGCGTGGCTGGGCCGCTCCCGCGTGGCCGGTGGAGTACGGGGGGTGCGACTGGTCGCAGTCCCAGCACTACATCTTCAGCCGGGAGTCGATCCTCGCCGGCGCGCCCTCGCTGTCGCCGATGGGCATCCGCATGGTGTCCCACGCGATCATGGCGTTCGGCACCGACGAGCAGAAGAACTTCTTCCTGCCGGGCATCCTCGACGGCAGCGTGTTCTTCTGCCAGGGCTACTCCGAACCCGAGTCGGGGTCGGACCTCGCGTCGCTGTCGATGGCCGCGGTGGACGACGGCGACGACCTCGTTGTCACCGGTTCGAAGATCTGGACCACGCACGCATCGGAGGCGAACTGGATCTTCTGCCTCGTGCGTACCTCGCGCCAGGAACGCAAGCAGCAGGGCATCACCTTCGTGCTCATCGACATGAACTCGCCGGGTATCGAGGTGCAGAACCTGGTGTTCGCGTCCGGTGAGCAGGTGCAGGCGCAGGTCTTCTTCGACGGTGTGCGCGTGCCCAAGAAGAACGTCCTCGGCAAGATCGACGACGGCTGGACCGTGGCCAAGTACCTGCTCGTCTTCGAGCGCGGGGGCGGCGCGGCGGCTCCGGCACTACAGGTCATGGCCGAGCAGCTCGGTCGTGACGCGGCATCGGTGACGGCCCCGAACGGCGGTCCCCTGTCCGAGGATCCGGCGTTCGCGGCCAAACTCACCGACCTCCAGGTCCGCGCGAAGATCCTGGAGGTCCTCGAGTACCGGGCGCTGGCCGCGATGAGTTCGGGCAAGGACCCCGGTTCGATCGCGTCGATGCTGAAGATCCTCGGGACCGAGCTGAGCCAGGAGATCACGACGCTGAGCCTGGAAGCCGCCGGCCCCCACGGACGCGTCTTCCAGCCGCACGCCACCAAGCCGGGCGGACCCATCTTCCAGTACACACCGCCCACCGACGGCTACGTCAGCGGCGAACCGTGGCAGGCCGTCGCGCCGCTGCACTACTTCAACGACCGCGCGGGCTCGATCTACGCCGGCAGCAACGAAATTCAACGAAACATCCTCGCCAAAGCCGCTCTGGGTCTCTGACGGGTCACAGGAGATAACTGATGGACTTCACACTCACACCCGAACAGCAGCTGCTGTCCGACGGTCTCAACAAGTTCCTCGACGCACGATACGACCTGCAGGTCAGTCGCGACGCGGCGAAGGTCGGCGAGGGTTGGCAGCCGAAGATCTGGAAGGCCTTCGTCGAGGACCTCGGCGTCGTCGGCGCCTGCCTGCCCGAGGACATCGGCGGATTCGGCGGCGGCCCCGAGGAATTGATGGTCGTCACCGAGGCGCTCGGCCATGCTCTGGTGGTCGAGCCGTTCGTCGACTCGGTGGTGCTCGGCGCCGGGCTGCTGCACGCGACCGGCAACCCGGCCGCCCTCGAAGCCGCCGGCCGGATCGCCGAGGGCGAGGCGCTCAGCGCCCTCGCCGCGCTCGAAGACGGCTCGGGCGGGGTCCTCTCCCGCATCGAGACCAGCGCCGATCGCGACGGTGACGAGTGGGTGCTCAACGGCACCAAGGCCGTCGTCACCACGGCGCCGCTCGCCGACTATCTGATCGTCAGCGCCCGCACCGCGGGCGAGCCACACGACCCCGCGGGAGTCTCGCTGTTCCTGATCGACCTCGCGGGCGGCGGTCCGGACGGTCTCGAACTGCACACCCTGCGCACCATCGACGACCGCCAGGCCGCCGACATCACGTTCGACGACGTGCGTCTGCCCGCCGAGGCACTCATCGCCGACGACAACGCGATCGAGATCCTCGAGAAGGCCTGGGACACCGCGACCGCCGCAGTCGTCTCCGAGGCCGTCGGACTCATGCGCAAGGTGTTCACCGACACCGTCGAATACTCCAAGCAGCGCGAGCAGTTCGGGGTCCCGATCGGCAGCTTCCAGGTGTTGCAGCACCGCATGGTCGACATGCACCTGGAGCTCGAACAGTCGGTCGCCGCACAGTACTTCGCGATCCTGTCACTCGAGGGCTCACCGGCCGAGCGCGCAGCGGCGGTCTCGGCCGCCAAGGCGACGGTCAGTCGCGCCGCCCGGTTCATCGGCCAGAACGCGGTGCAGCTACACGGCGGCATGGGCATGACCGAGGAGCTGGCGATCGGCCACTACTTCAAACGTCTGACCGCGATCGAGTACGAATTCGGCACCGCCGATGCCCATCTCGCACGCTTCGCGAGGGCCGGCGCGCAGATCGACGCCTGACCGGCACTGCCGGCGACCCCAGGGGCTCAGCTGTCGGTCCAGACCGGCTTCCGCTTCTGCAGGAATGCCGACATGCCCTCCTGCGCATCACAGGTCATCGCGTTGGTCGCCATCGTCTCGCCCATCTCGTCGTAGGCGGTGGACTCGTCGAGCTCGATCTGCCGGTAGAACGCCTGCTTGCCGATGGACACCGTCCGCGCACTCGAGCCGGCGATGTGCAGTGCCAGGTCGCGCACTGTGTCCGCCAGGTCGGCATCGTCGACGACGCCGCTGAGAAGTCCCCACTCCGCGGCGGTCTCGGCGTCGACGGCCTCGCCGGTGAGCAGCATGTGCATGGCGCGCTTGCGTCCGATCGCCCGGGACAGCGCGACCATCGGAGTCGAGCAGAACAACCCGATGCGCACGCCCGGGGTGCTGAACCGTGCGCTGCGTCCCGCGACCGCCAGGTCACAGGTGGCGACGAGTTGGCACCCCGCGGCGAAGGCCATGCCCGCGACTTCGGCGATGACGGGCTGCCGTACGTCGTGGACCGTCCGCATCAGTTCCGTGCACGTCGCGAACACCGCCCGCTCGTCGTCGAGAGTTCGGTCGACGAGTTCACCGAGGTCGTGCCCGGCGGAGAACGCGGGCCCGAGCGCCCGGATCACGATCACACGCACGCGCGGGTCGTCGCCGAAAGCACGTAGCGCAGCGGTGATGGCTCGCATCGTGCTGGTGGACAACGGGTTACGACGTCGCGCGTCGCCCAGGGTGATCACCCCGAGGGGTTCGGCGACGTCCGTCGACACCGCATCGTGCGCGGTCTGATCGGTCATGTCCGGCGGCCTCTCTTCCGTTCGTCGTCGCCGGTCATTCCGCGCCGGGAGCGCGGCGAGAGCGGCGGATCTTCACGATATGGCAGCGAGAAGGGAATACGAGGCCCGATCGTTCGTTGTGTCTCCTCGTGACCAGTACCGCGCTCTTCGAACCGCTCACCATCCGCGACGTCGACATCCCCAACCGGATCTGGCTCGCTCCGATGTGCCAGTACAGCTGCTTCGCCGGCGACGGGGTGCCCACCGACTGGCACCTGACCCATCTCGGGGCCCGGGCCGCCGGTGGTTTCGGACTCATCCTCACCGAGGCCGCGGCCGTGGTGCCCGAAGGTCGGATCAGTGCGCACGACGCCGGTCTGTGGAACGACGACCAGGCCGCGGCGTGGCGACGGATCGTCGACTTCGCGCACTCGCAGGGTTCGGTCATCGGCACCCAGCTCGCCCACGCCGGCCGCAAGGCCTCCACCTACGCGCCCTTCGACGACCGCTCCGGGTCGATCCCGCTCGATGACGGCGGCTGGACCACGTTCGGTCCGTCCGACGTCGCCTTCGAAGGGCTGCCCTCTCCCGTCGCGATGACGACCGAGCAGATCGCAGCGGTGGTGGACGCGTTCGCAGCGGCCGCCCGCCGCGCCGATGACGCCGGGTTCGACGTGGTCGAGATCCACGCGGCGCACGGCTACCTGCTCCATCAGTTCCTCTCCCCGTTCTCGAACCGGCGCACCGACGCCTATGGCGGCGACTTCGAGGGACGCATCCGGCTCACCCTCGAGGTCGTGGACGCGGTCCGCGCCGTGTGGCCGTCGTCGAAGCCGCTGTTCATCCGGGTGTCCGGCACCGAATGGACCGAGGGCGGGTGGGATGTCGAGGAGTCCGCGCGCCTCGCCGAACTCCTCGCCGGCCGCGGTGTCGACCTCGTCGACGTCTCCTCGGGAGGCAACGTGCTCGCCGACATCCCGATCGGGCCCGGATACCAGGTCGACCTCGCCCGATCCATCCACCGGCAGTCCGGCGTGCCGACAGCGGCCGTCGGCCTCATCACCGAGCCCGATCAAGCCGAGAAGATCGCCGGCGACGACGACATCACCGCCGTGTTCTTCGGTCGCGTCGCCCTGCGGGAGCCGTCGTGGCCGCTTCGCGCCGCGCACGAGCTGGGCATCGAACGCCGGCAGGCGCCGTATCCCCCTCAGTACCAACGGGGTTCGTGGCACTGAGCCACTGAGATCGTCACACCGGCCGCGGCGTCAGCAGGGCGAGGGATGCCGCGGTCGCCGGTTCGATGATCGACGCCAGCGGAACACCGGATTCGACGGCACCGGCGGTCAGTTCGCGGAAACCACCCCACAGGAAGATGGCGCGCTGGCGGTCCATCGGGATCACCCCCGCCGCGGCCATCGTCGGGGTCGAGGTGAGACCGACGAAGAGCTCGATCCACGCTTCCAGCGCTTCGTCTTTGACCGACTGGGCCGCACTGCCGAGCGCAGGCAATTCCCGAATCCAGCTCAACGTGAGACCCGGGTACCGTTCACTCGCTGCGACGTATGACGAGACCGCCTGCCGCACTTGATCTTCGATGGTTGCCTCGGAGTCGACGCGACGCACGATCTCGGCGATCATGAACTCGTTGGTCACCGTCAGCAGCGCGAAAAAGCATGCCTGCTTGTCGGCGAACTCCTGGTAGAACGACCGCCTCGAGGTCCGCGCGACACGCACGATGTCGGCGACGGTGGTCTCCCGGTATCCCGCCTCGACGATGCACTCGAGCATCGCCGCGAGCAGCCGATCCCGGGTCGACGCCCCAGCCGACGAGATCAGCCAGGGCGGCGGGAGCGGGCCCGATCCAGGATTCACACCGTCGAGCATAGGCCCCTTGTCTGACCCGGTACGTACGCGTACCGTCAGCTGGTACGTGAACGTACCAGCCGCCGCGGCGAGAGGACCCCACGCTCGTGAACACACCGACCCGAAGTGGTGAGGCGGTTCTCCCGCCCACCACGTCGATCCCGTCCGCCATCCAGGGGCTCGGCGCGGTCGTGTCGCGCCGACACTTCTTCCGCCATCTCCACGACCGACACGGCTCGGCGTTCACCGTGAACCTGCCCGTCTTCGGTCCGTCCGTCGTCATCTCCGACGCCGCCATGGCGCGCGAGCTGTTCACCGCGGGCGACAAGGTCGAGAACGTCCAGCCCAACCTCGGACGCATCCTCGGCACCGGATCGATGTTCGCGCTGGAGGGCGCCCGGCACCGCGCGCGACGCAAGCTGCTCACCCCGCCGTTGCACGGCAAGCCGATTCGGTCGTACGAACAGATCGTCGTCGACGAGGTCCGCGCCGAGACCGCGACGTGGCGCCCCGGGGTCGAGTTCGCCTGCATCGAACCGATGATGCGCATCACCCTGAACGTCATCCTCCGCGCGGTCTTCGGCGCCGAGGGCAGCGAGCTCGACCGGCTCCGCGACATGATCCCGCCCATGGTGACCGTCGGTTCGCGCGCCGCTACGGTACCCCCACTCCCCCGCCTTCTCCGGCCGATCGATCCCAATCACCGGTACGCGCGCCGCAATGCCGAATACCGAGACTATGTCAGCGGACTGATCACCAAGGCGCGCAACGATTCTCACCTGGACGAGCGCACCGACATCCTGGCCATCATGCTCCGCAGCACCTACGACGACGGCAGTCCGATGACCGATAGCGAGATCGCGGAGGAACTGGCCACCATGCTCGCGGCCGGGCACGAGACCACGGCAACAACCCTCGCGTGGGCGCTCGAGCGGCTACGGCGGCACCCCGAGGTGGTGCGCGAGCTCGTGGCCGAGGTGGACGCCGGCGGACACGACTACCGCCACGCGACGATCCTGGAGGTCCAGCGCAGCCGACCGGTCATCGACTTCGCCGGCCGGCACGTGGTCGCCGACCATCTCGACCTCGGCGACTGGCGGATACCCAAGGGATACAACGTGCTCGTGTCCATCGCCCTGCTGCACGACGACAGCAGCGAATTCGCCCGGCCCGAGGTCTTCGACCCGACCCGCTTTCTGGGCACCAAGCCCTCGTCGGCGTGGCTCCCGTTCGGCGGCGGGACCCGACGGTGCATCGGGGCGGCGTTCGCGACCATGGAGATGGACGTCACCCTGCGGACGTTGCTCGAGCAGTTCGCACTGCTGCCGACCACCGCCCGCGCGGAGCGCTGGTTCTCGCGCGGGGTGGCCTACGCCCCGTCCCGCGGCGGTCGGATCGCGGTCCTGCCCCGCTGACCCACTCGGCCGCAGACACCCCTAACGGTGACGGGTCCCACATTTCTGCTGTGACCTTCGTCATCGAACGCGGCCGAACACGTATGTCCGAACACCCCCGCCGAATTGCGGTATGCGCTGGGAATTCACCGCAAAGCTAACAGCGTTATCCAGGCGTTATCCGAATAGCGCTGGTCAGGGGCTCGACGTGACCCAGCCGTTACCGAACCCGTATGGTCGCCCACGGTCCGAGATCAACTGCCCTGCCAACCCCAGGGCGGTGAGGAGGAACGAAGACCATGCGTATGACCAAGACCCACATGACCAAGCTCGTCGCCCGCGCCGCGATCGTCGGCGCACTGACTGCCGCGCCCTTCGGGATGCTGACGTCCACTGCGCACGCGGCAGGCAACTGGGACGCGGTCGCTCAGTGCGAGAGCGGCGGCAACTGGGCCACCAACACCGGCAACGGATATTACGGCGGTCTCCAGTTCTCGATGAGCACCTGGCAGGCCAACGGCGGAACCGGCAACCCGGCAGACGCATCCCGCGAGGAGCAGATCCGCGTCGCGGAGAACGTGCTCGCCACGCAGGGCCCCGGAGCCTGGCCGACGTGCGGCGCCAACCTCTGACGCACGCACTTCTGACCACCGCACCGGCGCGTCACATCCCGTGATGTCGCAGCAGCGGTGACAGCAAGGCCGGCGGGTCCACCAGGGACCCGCCGGCCTCTCGCGTCTTTGAGGCTCCTACGTCACCGTCGGGGTGTCGTCGCCGGAGTCGCCGACCGTCGTGTCCAACGCGCTGACCGCGATGCCGTACGGCAGGAACCGCACGTTGCGGCGCGGATCGGTGTTGCTCTTGTTGGCACGCAAGGCGTCGAGTTCGGTGGCGTAGACCTGCTCGACCCGGGCACCGCCGTCGTCGTCGACAACGAAGACCGCCCATACTCCGGAGCCGGCCTCCCCCGTGGTCTCTTCGCGCGGCTGCGGCTTGGTACGAGTCCGGCCACGCGAGGCCTCGTCGAAGAACATCGAGAAGGCTGCCGGTCCGGCCTGCCCCTCGAAGAGCTTGCCGAAGACGTCACGCAGTCCCTCCCCGGCCTCACGTGCGAACCGGTCGAAGTCCTCGGGGCCGAAATTGAACGATCCGCCGGAACCGCTGTTGTCGGGCATGGTGCCACCTTTCTCCGTTCACTCTGACGAGCGTCGGGCAACACTGCCCAGTGTCCTCAGAAATCAGCGGCTCCGCCACCCGGCCCTCACCGATCAGCAGGTCCGCCATCCTCGGTCCCGGTCTCGTCGAGCCGCTGATGCAGACGCGCGCGGACGTCGTCGGCCGAGTAGGACTTCCGCTGCCGCTGATCCCGCGCGACCATCGCCCCGCCGGTGGCCACCCCGACCGCGCCCGCCAGTCCCAGCCATTTCCAGAAGTTCCTCATGCGGGCAGGATAGGTCGCGCGGCACGCGGACGCATTAGCCTTCTCTCGTGCCCACCAGCAGAATTCTCTTCGGCCGAGACCGCGCCGACTCCGGGATCTCGTTGACCGACGCGCTCGACGCCACCCGCACCGGCGACATCTGGCTCTTCCGAGGCCATTCCGGGCCGGATCGGGCCATCCGCACCCTGACCAACGCGCCGGTCAACCATGTCGCGATGGCGGTGTGCATCGACGACCTGCCGCCGCTGCTCTGGCACGCCGAACTCGGCGATCGGCTGACCGACGTGTGGACCGGGTCGAATCATCGCGGGGTTCAGCTACATGACGCGCGCGAAGCCGTGGAGCAGTGGATGATCCGCTACAAACAGGCATGCTGGTTTCGTCAGCTCACCCCCGAGGTCACCCCGGATCAGGAGAACGCTCTGCTCAAGGTGATCGCCGAACTCGACGGGACCCCGTTCCCGACGACCGCACGCCTCGCCGGACGGTGGTTTCGTGGCCGGGTGCCCAACTCGACCGACCTCGTCCGGGGCATCCCCTACCTCGACCGCAAGGTCCGTCAACGACGCGACGAACGGCAGCAGCGCCGCAGCCAGAAAACCGACGGCGTCGGACTCGAAGCCGCCTACTGCGCCGAGGTGGTCGCGATCACCTATCGCGAGATGGGCATCCTCGATGCCTCCAAGGACTCCAACTGGTTCGACCCCGGGCGATTCTGGAGCGGCGATCAACTCCCCCTCCATCCGCCCCACGAACTCACCTCGGAGGTGGGGGTCCGGCTGGACTGACCGTCCGGCGACTAGATCGTCATCGCCTCGCGCACAGCACTTTCGGCAGCCGAGCCGCCGTCACCCGACGACGTGACGCGTCCGCTCTCCAGCACGTAGTACCGCTGCGCCGCCTCGAGTGCGAAACCGATGTGCTGTTCGACGAGGAGCACTCCCAGTCCGCCACGCTGCGTGAGCGTGGTGATGGTCTGCTCGATCTCGGCGACCACCGAGGGCTGGATGCCCTCGGTCGGCTCGTCGAGGATCAGCATGCGCGGCTCGGTGATGAGCGCGCGAGCGATCGCCAGCTGCTGACGCTGTCCTCCGGACAACAGACCGGCGCGTCGTCCCAGCAGTTCCTCGAGTGCCGGGAACATGTCCAGCATCTCGGCTACCAGTTCCTTGCCGCGCTTGCGGCCGTCGGCCACGACCTGCAGATTCTCGGCGGTGGTGAGGTGCCCGAAACTCTGCTGGCCCTGCGGCACATAGGCGATGCCGTGCCCCACCCGGGCGCTGGGGCGCGCCCGGGTGATGTCGACGCCGTCGAAGGTGATCGACCCCTTGGTCGTCTTGACGAGTCCGACGGCCGCGCGCAGCAGGGTCGTCTTCCCCGCGCCGTTGTGTCCCATCACCGCGACGACGCCGTCGGTGGGTACCTCGATGTCGACCCCGTGGATCACCTCGGTACGACCGTAGCCCGCGTGGACTCCGGAGAGTTTCAGCATGATTCAGCCCTTGTCCTGAGTCGATTGCGTGGAGGTGCCCGTCACGTCGGCGTCGGTCTCGGCGGCGATCTCCTCGAGTTCCTCGCCGCCGGCGGCGGTTCCGAGGTACACCTCCTGGACCTTCGGATTCGCCTGGACCTCGGCCACCGTGCCCTCGGCGAGCACCCGGCCGCGGGCGAGCACCGTCACCGAGGTCGCGAAGGACCGCATGAAATCCATGTCGTGTTCGACGACCACCACGGTGCGTTCACCACCGATGCGGCGCAACAGGTTCCCGGTCTCCTCGCGCTCCTCATGGCTCATGCCGGCGACCGGCTCGTCCAGCAAGAGCACCGAGGCGTTCTGCACCAGCAACATCCCGATCTCGAGCCACTGTTTCTGGCCGTGCGCGAGCACGCCTGCCGGGGTGTCGGCGAGGTCCTGCAGACCGATGGTCTCCAGCGCCTCGGCGATCGAGTCGGGGATCTGCGTCGGCCGACGCCGCAGCATCGTCCACACCGAGCGCCCGGCACCCGCCGCGATGTCGAGGTTCTGCAGCACACTCAGTTCCTCGAAGACGCTGGCGGTCTGGAAGGTCCGGCCGACACCGAGACGCGCGATCTGGTGCACCTTCTTGCCGACGAGTTCGACACCGGACTTCTGGATCGACCCGGTCGGCTTCACCAGACCGGTGATCGCGTCGATGATCGTGGTCTTCCCGGCACCGTTCGGTCCGATCAGGAACCGAAGGTCACCCTGCAGCAGGGTGAGGTCGACATCGGAGACCGCCTTGAAGCCGTCGAACTCGACACTGAGACCGCGCACCTGGAGATAGTCGCTGTCCATTCCGGCATTGCCGCCGGCGACCGGCGGGTGTTCGACGACCGTCGATTCTGTCTCGGTCATGACGACGCTCCTACCTTGCTGACGCTGTGCTCATCGATGTCACCGGTCGGGGTCGGGTCCGGCGTTCTTCTCCGACGCCACTTGACCAGCGCCCCGAGCCCGGCCAGCCCGGCCGGGAAGAAGCCCACGACCACGATGAACAGGATGCCCTGGGCGTAGGTCCACCCGGACGGGAAACTCTCCGACAGACTCGTCTGCGCCCAGGCCACCGCGATGGCGCCGAGGACCGGACCGAGAAGCGTTGTGCGCCCGCCGATCGCGACGCCGATCAGGAACGCGATCGACGGCACGATCCCGACGTCCGCGGGCGAGATGATGCCGACGATGGGGACGAACATGGCGCCCGCGATGCTGGCGAACAGCGCAGCGATGGCGTAGGCGACGACCTTGACGTTGGCCGGGTCGTAGCCGAGGAACCGGACCCGTTCCTCTTGGTCGCGGACGGCGACCAGCAGTTCGCCGTATCGGCTGTACATCAGCTGACGCGTGATGGCGACGACGGCGAGCAGGATGGCCGCGGTGATGAAGAACAGCAGCTGCCGATTCACCGGGTCGTTGAGCGCGAGACCGAAGAAACTGCGAAAGCGGTTGAGCCCGTTGCTGCCACCGGTGGTCTGCTGACCGATGAGCAGGATCGCGAAGGCCGCGGCCAGCGCCTGGGACAGGATCGCGAAATACGCGCCCTTGACCCTCCGCTTGAACACACCGAGGCCCAGCAGGATCGCCAGGAACGTGGGAACCAGCAGGATGCCCAGGATCGTCACCAGGGGCGAGGCGAAGGGCTTCCAGTACCCGGGCAGCTCGGTGATCCCGGCGATCTGCATGAAGTCCGGCACGTCGTCGCCGCGGAGTTCGGCGTCGGAGATCTTCAGGTGCATCGCCATGATGTACGCACCCAGACCGAAGTACACGCCCTGGCCCAGGGTGAGCATGCCGCCGCGTCCCCACGCCAGGCCGATGCCGACCGCGACGATGCCGAAGCACAGGAACTTGCCGAGCAGGTTGAGCCGGAAGTCCGACAAGACGGCCGGTGCGACCGCGAACAGCAGGATCGCGGCGAACCCGAACCCCGCCCAGACCTTCCAGGAACCGCTGAAATAGTCCTTCACACAAGACTCCTCGACTGGACCGTGAAAAGACCCTGCGGCCGGATCTGCAGGAAGATCACGATGATGACGAACACGGCGACCTTCGCCACCGACGCCGTCGTGTTGTATTCGATGAACGAGTTCAGGACACCGAGGGCGATGGCCGCGATGACCGCGCCCTTGATCTGGCCCAGACCGCCGATGACGACCACCAGGAATGCGTCGATGAGGTACGTCATCCCGGTGTTCGAACTGGTGGAGCCGATCAGAGTCAGCGCCACGCCCGCGACGCCGGCCAGTCCCGACCCGATGAAGAACGTCGTGATGTCGGTGCGACGGCTGGAGATACCGCTCGTCTCGGCCAGATCGCGGTGCTGGACGACGGCTCGGATACGACGGCCCATCGGCGTGTACTTCATGGTGACCGCGATGGCGGTCACCGCCACGATCGCGAGCAGCATGATGAACAGACGCGTCTTGGGGACGACCGCGCCGAGGATGTCGACGCCGCCGGACAACCACGACGGCGCGACCACGTCGACCGCCGGTGCGCCGAAGATGTCTCGGGCGAGTTGCTGGAGGATCAGTCCCACGCCGAAGGTGACGAGGAGTGTGTCCAGGGGGCGGTCGTACATGCGCTTGATCAGGGTGACCTCGAGCAGGACCCCCATCAGTCCGCCGACCAGGAAGCCGATGACGAGCGAGACCAGTAGGGACACCCCGGCATCGGAGATCAGGTACTCCTGCACCGAGTAGGCGGTGTACGACCCGGCCATGATGAACGACCCGTGGGCCATGTTGATCACGCCCATCTGCCCGAAGGTCAGAGACAGGCCGAGAGCTGCGAGGAGCAGAATCGAACCGAGACTGAGCCCGGTGAAGAGCTGTCCGATAACGGTTTCCACGTGACTTTCCGTTCGTCGTCGGCGTGCGCCGCTTACTCCAGGGAGGGGCCGTACGCGACCCGTCCCACGTCGCGAGACGCGGGACGGGTCGTCGACGGTGTCAGTTGCTCAGGCCCTCGGCCCACGGGTACGACTTCAGGTAGGGGTCCGGCTCGATCGGCTGACCCGAATCCCACACGCTGTAGATCAGTCCGTCGCCGCGGATCTCACCGATACGCGCGGTCTTGGTGATGTGGTTGTTCTCGCCGTCGATCGTGACGAGTCCCTCCGGGGCGTCGAAAGTGACTCCACCCGCGGCCTTCTGGACGTCCGCGACCGCGAAGGACTGGGCCTTCTCGACGGTGTTCTTCCACAGGTACACCGAGACGTAGGCGGCCTCCATCGGATCGGAGGTCGGCTTGTTGGCGCCGTAGGCGGCCTTGTAATCACGGACGAACGATGCGTTCGCCGGGTTGTCGACGGTCTGGTAGTAGTCCCACGCGACCAGCTGGCCCTCGATGTTGTCCACACCGATGCCGCCGACTTCCTCTTCGGCGATGGAGACCGAGACGACGGGCATGGCCTGCGGGGTCAGTCCAACGTTCTTGTACTCGCGGAAGAACGCCACGTTGGAATCGCCGTTGAGAGTGTTGAACACGGCGTCGGCGTCGGCGGTACGGACCTTGTTGACGATGGTCGAGAAGTCCGTCGAGCCGAGCGGGGTGTAGTCCTCACCCTTGATCTCGATGCCGTTGGCCTCTGCGTATGCCTTGATGACCCGGTTGGCCGTCTGCGGGAACACGTAGTCGCTACCCACCAGGTAGAGCGACTTCACGCCCTTTTCCTTCAGGTATTCGAGCGCGGGCACGATCTGCTGATTCGTGGTCGCACCGGTGTAGAAGATGTTCGGAGACGATTCGAGTCCCTCGTACTGCACCGGGTAGTACAGCAGCGAGTTGTTGTCCTCGAAGACGGGCAGCATCGCCTTGCGGCTCGATGACGTCCAGCCGCCGAACACCGCTGCGACGCAGTCACTGGAGATCAGCTTCTCGGCTTTCTCCGCGAAGATCGTCGGCTCGGACGCGCCGTCCTCGCCGATGAGCTGAAGCTGCTTGCCCAGGACGCCGCCGTTGTCGTTGATCTGGTCGACGGCGAGTTTGATCGAGTCGCGAACGGTGACCTCGGAGATCGCCATCGTTCCCGACAAGGAGTTCAGCGACCCCACCTTGATGGTGCTACCGGAGGTGTCGACGCACGATTCGGCACTCGACGCCGATTCATCGCTGGCCGAGCTGCCACACGCGCTGAGGACCAGCGCCACCGCGGACAGGGCCGCGGGGACGAGAATGCCGTACCGCCGCCGGCGTGAGCGGGTGGTGGCGGGCGGCGGGGTGTCCGTCGGCGAAGAGCCGGACGGCAACGGAACAGACGGCATCGGCGAAGCCTTTCTCACTACGTCTCAGGTCCACTCAGGTGGGGGCACGACGAACACGCGGCATGTCACCGCATGACCCCCGATGAGATACGCGCCGCAAGAAGCTTGCGATCTGGCGTATGGGGGGTAAACGTATTTTGACTTTGTTACGCCGACGTGACGTGAGATGAAATCGATGTTTCCGCTTCCGGATGCGTCACCGCGGCCGGGCGTCGCCGAATTCTGTTGCCTTCATTGATGATTCAGAGAGGTCCGGTTTGACACGACGGCCCGCAGGCGCTAGTGGGCGAAGGATGCCTCGATCTCGGCGCGGGTACGCTCGGGGTCAGATCCGAGCTCATATCGGGGAAGGGTGTGCGGGACGGTGGTTCCCGGCGCCACACGGCGGCACGCGGCCGCGAACTCGGGAGCCTCTCCCATCGTCAGATGCGCGGAGTTGATGATGCTCCACACCGCGCTCCGCCGGGCGCGCCGCTCGATCGGATTGGGCGCCCGGTACATGATCAGCTCCCTGGCCCAGCGAGGCATCGTGTCCCGGATCGCCCAGTCCACGGCACCCTGGGCGGGGTTGCGCACGTTCAACCCGGTCGCCATCGCATTGCCATGTGTCAGTGCGAGTTTCGGCAGATACTCCGCAAGGCAGGCAAGGGTGTCGGCCTTGGTCGTTGGCAGGTCGGTACCACCGAGCGCATGACCGACCCGTACGAATTCCCGGTAATAGCAGTCGAGCTGGTCGCCACGCAGCGGCTTCGGGTGATAGATCTCGTGCGCGGTCGCGATACCCCAGACCACCGTCGCGTAGTTCCATCGCAACCAGGCCGGATCGTCGGCGTCGTAGGTCGCACCGTCGGGCCGGACGCCCTTGATGGTGTGGTGCATCGCGCGCACCGTCCGGGCCAATCGCTCCGCCGACTCCGTCGAGCCGTATGCCGTCCCCATGAAGAAAGCCAGCGAGTGCCCAAGCCTGGTCATGGCGCCGTCGGGGTCGATGGACAGGGTCGGGGTACCGTCCTCGCGCCGCCGGACCAGTCGCGAGTGCTGGACGCCCATCCAGAAGATGCTCGGGTCCAGGCGCTCGAGGTACGACGCGCACTGCAGGCCGAAGATCAGCGCGGGCGTGTGCGAGTGGACATACCAGGTCGCGCTGTCCGGGCCGAACCAGCCCGGGTCCCCCGCGGGATTCTCGAAGTCCATCCCGCGAAAGAACTTCGCACGCACGTGGGCGTCGAACTTGCCGTTGAGCCAGGAACCGACGAACTCGTGCGGGAGCGGAACGGGTACCCAGTCGGTGGACGGCAACCGGAGAGGAGCCATGGACACAGTCATCGGAGACCTTCCGCTCGGGGCGACCTTTGGAGACGGTCGTATCCAGACTAGCTCTTTGGCTACGGGTGTGACCAGATCTGGCCCGGCCGGGTCGCCGCCGACTATGGTGAGACGATGTCCCTACCGACCCGCTGGGCTGGCGTGCCGCTCGCGGACCGGCGCGCAGAGCGTAGGTCCGACCTGATCGCGGCCGCCTTCGACATCTTCGGGGGCGGCGGCGCCGAGTCCGAACTGTCGGTCCGCTCGGTGTGTCGCCACTGCGGCTTCAACACCCGGTACTTCTATGAGAGCTTCACCGGCACCGACGAGCTGCTGGGCGCCGTGTACGACGCCACCGCCGCGGAACTCGGCACGGTGGTCGCCGCGGCGATGGGCGAGGCGGATCCCTCGGTCCGGTCGCGCACGCGCGCGGGAATCCGTGCGGTGCTGGGCCATGCCTCCTCGGATCCGCGTCGCGGCCGCGTGTTGTTCACCGCCGGGGTCACCAATCCTGTTCTTGCCCAACGGCGTGCCGTCACCCAGGCGATGCTCCGCGACATGGCGTTCGCCGAGGCCGACGCCCGGGACGCCGACCCGCTCACCAGTCGGGTCCGAGCCGCGATCTTCACCGGCGCGATGGCCGAACTGGTGCAGCAGTTCTTGACGGGCAGCCTGGGCGACGATCTGGACCGCGTCGTCGACGAGGCGATGGCCACCCTGCTCCCCACCCGGATTCCGTAGCGACAACGCGCGCCAAAAGCGCACTCGCGCTACGGAATCGCGGGTTCTAGGCGTTTCATGAGACCGCGGTCGAGGGCGCGGATCATGATGAGGCACCCGAGACCCGACAGGACCAGCCCGCTCGCGAAGATCGCCGGGAACCCGAACAGGTCACCGATGATCCCCGCGGCGAACCCGGCAGCGCCTTGTACGCCGACCACGGCGCAGGCGAACAGGGTGTAGTCGCTGCCCTCGTAGCCCTTCTGGCACGCGTCCATCATCAGTGTGAAGACCGCGACAGTCGCCGCCCCACCCAGGATGTGCTCGGCGAGACTGGCGGTGACCACGAGCCAGAAACCGCCGACCCCCATCGACGCCACCAGATACAGACCGAGACTGAGCGTCTGGGTGACACCGCCGACGAGCAGCGCGTGCCGCCGGCCGTAGGTGTAGGCGAGCCACCCGCCGAGGGCTGCCCCGCCGAGGGCCCCGGCCGACGACAGCGCACCTTCGACGAGTGCGATCTGTCCCAGCGTGAGTCCGATGTCGGACATGAACGGCCCGACCAGCGCCGACGCCATCGAGTTGCCGAATTTGAACGCGCCGACGACGAGGATGAAACCGATCACGCCCGGGCGTCGGAGCCGCGACCACCACCCCGTCAGCAACAAACGCGGCGACACCGGCGTCGGTGACGCCGACGGTCCATCGCCGGCTCGCGGCCCGGGTTCACAGGCGAGAAACCACACCCCGACGGTGACCGCGAACAGCAGCACCGACATCACGACGAAGAGGGCACGCCACCCGGCGAGTGAGAACAGCCAGAGCAGGCCGCCGCCCCCGGCGATCATGCCGATCCGGTAGGCGCCCACCTGGATTCCGTTGCCCAGACCACGTTGACGCGGCTCGAGCATCGACACGGCGAGGCCGTCGGTCGCGATGTCCTGCGTCGCCGAGAGCAGGTTGATGACCGCGATGCCCACCAGCAACCACACCAGGGTCCCGGACAGGTCGAGGCACGCCAGCACGAGCGCGACCACTGCCGACGACAACTGCAGGGTCAGCAGCCATCTGCGCCGGGTTCCGTAGGCGTCGACGTAGGGCGCCCACAGGAACTTCAGGCCCCAGGGCGCGAACAGCAGTCCGTAGACGCTGATCTGGGTGAGCGAGTAACCCTCCTCACGGAGGATGACGGGTATCGCCTGGCTGAAGAAGCCATAGGGCAGACCCTGTGCGAAGTAGAGGACTGTGAGCAACACGAGGGTGCCGACAGCGAGCCGACCGGAGTGCGGGGTCGACATGGACCTCGGCCTCGACATGGGTGACATCATGCCCCACGCGGCGGCGGGTCGGCGCAGACGTGTTCGTGTGCGGGCGGCCGGCTAGCCGTTCGCGTCTTTCGCGAACGGTGCCGCCGCCTTGCGCGGGGACCGTCCGGGTCTGGGCCGATAACCGCTCACGATGGACATGCGGTTGAACGCGTTGATGGTCACCGCCGCCCAGATCAGCACCGAGGTCTGGTCGGTGTCGAGGATGTCTGTGGCCCGGTCGTAGGCCAGGTCGGCGGCGTCGTGCGCGGGCAGCTCGGTGACCAGTTCGGCGATCTCCAGGGCGGCCTGTTCGACGTCGTCGAACAGGTCCGGCGCGTCGCGCCACCCCGCGATGACGTCGATCTGCTGCGTCGACAGACCCGCGGAACGGCCCAGTTGCGCATGCAGATCCATGCAGTAGGCGCAACCGTTGAGTTGGGAGCACCGCAGGTTCACCAGCTCGACGAGCGAGCGGCTCAACCCGATCGCTTCGGCGGCCGCGGCGACCTCGGCCGACACCGCGATCAGCTTTCGATAGACCTGCGGTGTGGTCTTGTCTATTCGCACCCGTTGCGCAGGCATGGCCCAACAGTAACCGCCCGCGGTCGCCGCCCACGAACCGCTGCGTCAGCCGGACAACGCCCGGGTACAGCACCCACCCGTCTGATCACACGAAGTCCCCACGCCGTCTGGGTAGGACTACTCATCCGTGCCGGGACGCGGTCGGTCATCGTCGGAGCATGACCTCTCCCAGCAGCATGTTCGGCGGCGATCCGAGTACTGCCACGCTCGCGCGGATCTCGACCGAGTTCGACGCCATCGCGCGCCAGATGTCCACCGTGTCAGCCGAATTCGCAGAGCTACGGCGCATCGTCGCCGAGCCGCTCGAACCCGCCCGCGAGACGGGCACCGCCCCGCGACCCGCGCCCCGGCCATCGGTGCAGATACAGACACCGCCTCCCGGCTTCACTCCGCCGACGGTGACGGCGTGGGCCCCGCCGGCGCCACCGTTCTCACCACCCCATCGGCCCCCGGCCGCTCCCCCGAATCCGGCGGGCGCCGCGGTGTCACCGCAGATGCCTCGTCCGACGACCATACCGTCGTACCGACCGCCCGGACCGTCGGCCGCCCCGCCGCCTCGACCACCCGCACCGTCGATGTCCGACCGTATCGGCGCGGCTGCCGAACGCGGGCTCATCGGCAAGATCCTCGCCACCGCCGGCGTGGGCGTGACCCTCATCGGTGTCGCACTGCTCCTCGTCCTGGCCGCGCAGGCCGGAATCCTCCGTCCGGAATTTCGCGTCGCCGGCGGCGCGGTGCTCGCCGCCGCACTCGTCGCCGGCGGAATGTGGCTGCACGGCCGCACCGACGGTCGGATCGGTGCCATTGCCCTGACCGCCACGGGAATCGCAACCGGCTACCTCGATGTCCTCGCCGCGACGAAGATCTACGAGTGGCTACCGATCGTCCCGGGCCTCGGCGTCGCCGGCCTCGTCGCGGCGGGTGGTCTCGTGCTGGCCCACCGGTGGCGCAGCGAACACCTGGGTCTGTTGGTCGTGGTGCCACTCATCGTCCTGGCACCGGTCCTCACCGGTGGACTGGACACGACCCTGATCGCGTTCATGGTGGTGCTCTGCGCCGCGTCGGCGTGGGTCCAGCTCGGTCGCGACTGGATCTGGTTGCACGCGGTGCGGTTGGCCGCCCCGACGATCCCGCTCACCCTGGTCGGCCTCTCCGGCCTCGTCGGATGGGGTGCGCCCGGGGGCTCCGACCCGGTCTTCGCGACAGCGGTCGTCGTGGTCGTCGTGCTGGCAGTCGGCGGCGCCCTGCTGGCCATGCCCACCACGGCGTTCCCCGAAGCGATGGCGGGCCTGGCGAGTGCGACCACCATCCCGGCACTGTTCGCCGGTTCGGCGATGCATCTGCCGGGCGCGGTCATCCTCCAGGCCTCCATCGCCCTCGCGCTCATCGGCACCGTGCTGATCGGTTCGGCACTCTCGGGCACCCGCGCCCGGTTCGTGCCCGACACCGTCGCCCAGATCTGGTCCGCCACCGCACTTCTCCTGCTGTTCGTCGCGGTCCTCGAGACCTTCGACGGCACGGTGGCGGTCGCCGTACTGCTGGGATTGGCCACGGTGACCGGTCTCGTGGCACGGACGTGGTCGACGACCTCGCGTGTGCTTCTCGCCGGCAGCTCGGTCATCTGGGCGATCGGTTTCGCGGCCCTGCTCCACGCGGCGCCTCCGTACGTGCTCGCCGACGCCGACCTGATCGGACGCGATGCGAACCTGGAGATCGTTGTCGCGAGCCTGTTCGCGGCTGCTGGAGCGCTCGTCCTGGCTGCGGGGTGGGTGCGCCTCACCGACGAGGCGCTTTCTCGCGCAGCCCACATCGCCGCCGGGATGGTCGTCGTCTATGCGCTCACCGTGATCAGTGTGACCGCAGGTGTCCTCATCGGTGGGCCAGACGGATTCCTGGCCGGACATGTTCTGGCAACCACCTGCTGGATGGTGCTCGCCGGCGCGGCGCTCGCATATGCCCGACATCGCAACGGCGCGGCTCGCACCGCCGCGGTCACCGGAGGCCTGGTCCTCGTCGCCGCGGCGATCGCCAAGCTGTTCCTGTTCGACCTGGCGACCCTCGACGGCATCTTCCGCGTCATCGTGTTCATCGTGACCGGACTCATCCTCCTCGGACTGGGCGCCTGGTACGCACGCGCCCTGCAGGAGAATCCTTCGGAGCCGGATTCGGTGACAGCCGCCTGACCCTGGCGATGAAGGACTAGGTGGTCGTACGAACCGGCGCAGCCACGTCGACCTCGGTCGTCGCATCGTGGGCGGGAGGTCGACGATCCGGGGCGGTCCGGACATGCGTCAGGTACAGCGTCAGCCCGACGAAGGTGAGTCCGCCGACGAGATTGCCGATCACCGTGGGGATCTCGTTCCACACGAGATAGTCGGCGATGGAGAAGTCGCCACCCATCATCAGACCCGACGGGAAGAGGAACATGTTGACGATCGAGTGCTCGAAGCCCATGTAGAAGAACAGCATGATCGGCATCCACATACCGATGACCTTGCCGGGCAGCGACGTCGACATCAAAGCGGCGACGACGCCCGTGGACACCATCCAGTTGCACAGCACACCGCGGATGAACAGCGTCAGCATGCCGGCCGCCCCGTGCTCGGCGTACCCGACGGTGCGGCTGTGCCCGATCTCGCCGAGCTGCTGCCCCACTTCGTCGGGTGCGACGCTGAACCCATAGGTGAGGATGACCGCCATCATCACCGCGACCAGGATGGCGCCGAGGAAGTTCCCGACGAACACCAGGCCCCAGTTGCGCAGCATCGACCGGACGGTCACACCTCGACGTTTGTCGAGCAATGCCAGCGGCACCAGCGTGAACACACCCGTGAGCAGGTCGAATCCCATCAGGTAGAGCAGGATGAACCCGACCGGGAACAGCACTGCCCCCAGCAGCGGCTCACCGGTTCGCACCGTGACCGTCACCGCGAACGCCGCGGCCAGAGCCAGGATCGCGCCGGCCATGAATGCTCTGATCAGAGTGTCGCGGGTGGACATGAACGCCTTCGACTCGCCGGCGTCGACCATCTTCACCGCGAATTCGGACGGTTTCACATAGGACATGTGGTTCTCCTCGAATTCCTCAGTTTGTCGGGCCCCATGGAACCGAGGTCACATGACCGTCCGGTGTCATCGACGAGTCGCCCTGTTACACCGACCTCACTCCCACCACGTCGCGGTGTGAAATTCAGATGACGCCGGCGGCGCCGAACCACATGTCGTTCGTGTGAACACTGCCGAATGTTGCTGCGTCGACTTGGCACCGCGCGCGCCGATGGGCAATGTGGATGTGGTCCAACACTATCGATGGAGATGACGATGACCACCCCGATCATGCCGAAAGCCGATGCCGCAGAGCTGATCAACGCCGCACGGATACGCCAGGGACTCACCTGGGCGACGATCGCCGAGAAGATCGACGCCCCCCTGGTCTGGACCGTCGCGGCGTTGTTGGGCAAACACCCGGTCCCGGCCGCGAAAGCCACCGCCGTCGTGGAATTGCTGGGTCTCGGCGAAGGCGTCGCGGAGAGCCTGCGTCAGCAGCCCACACGTGTGGCCGACGAGGCCGTGGCGAGCGATCCCACCATCTACCGCTTCCACGAGGCGATCGCCGTCTACGGGCCCGCGCTCAAAGAACTCATCCACGAGGAATTCGGTGACGGCATCATGAGCGCGATCAACTTCAAGATCGGTTTCGAACGCCGGCCGGACCCGAACGGCGACCGGGTGATCGTGACCTTCGACGGCAAGTTCCTCGACTACAACTGGTGAATGTCACCCGTCAGCGATCGCAGCGCGAGCATCATCGAGGCGTACACGGCCGGTTCGGTGGGGTCGAAACCCAGAACCGTGCGGATACGCTCGATGCGCTGGTAGAGACTCTGCCTGCCGATGTGCAGCGCCGCGGCCGACCGAGTCGCGCTGCACCCGTTCGACAGATGCACCGCCAGCGTCCGGACGAGGTCGGACGACGAGCGTTCATCGTTGGACACCAGCGGTTCCACCAGTGACCGGAGCTCTGCGCGGACCGCGGGGTCGAGCATACGGACGGCATCGTCGGCGAGCAGTTCGCGAGAGGTGAACACCCGGCGATCCGTCCCGAGGCGAGCGGCGGTCGACGCCGCGAGACCGAGTTGTCGCCCGCACCGGCGCAGCGACTCGGAGAGGACGGCCGCCGTATCCGTGCCCGGCCCGAGATCGTCCAGGCGGCAGGGAGTTCCGACCACGACGGTGGCGCCTGGCAGCCGGTTGCCCCGTGGTACCAGTGACGACACCACTCGGTCGACCGGATCGGGGGTGCCCTGGCCGCCACCGGCCGGCACCGCGACCAATGCATACACCGTGGCGTCGACGATGCTGCGCGCCACCGAATCCAGCGCGGCCCCGGCGACCGCGGCGTCGGCCATCCGCGGGTCGGGAGCTTCGGCTGCCAGGGGCACCACCACGGTGGGTCCCGCCACGGACACCCCCGCGCCGGCCAAACGTGTCCGCAGGTCCGCGGGCCGCATGGGCCTGCCGTCGACGAGATCTTCGACGAGCCGCGCGGCCAGGGCCGATCCGCGGACACCGGTACGGGTCAGGCCGACCGCCACGGGACCGGCAGCCGCGCGCAGCAGGCTCTCGGCGAACGGATTCGGGCCGGCGTCGGCACGCTCGCCCACGACCAGCCGCGCCATCGGACGCCCCTTGCTGAGGACCACGGCCTCGGCCACGGCCCGGTCGACGATCCGCCACGCCGCTGAGTCGTCGTCGACGCCGTGTGCGGACAGCAGCGCGTCGGAGGTGGACACCAGAACGACCGGGGCACCGAGGATCTCGGAGAGATGACCGAGCATGGGTGCGACGCCGGCACCCGCCGCCAGGTCGTCGTGTAGGGCGTCGACGAGCGTGGAGCGAAGACGCAGTTCGTCGACCTCACGCGCGGCGATCGAGGTGTTGACCGCGCGGCACACATCGATGAACGGGACCACTGCCCGCAACTCGATGATCGGCAGCCGGGCCACCGAGCCGGCCCTCACCATCTCCTCGGGCACGCTCTCGAACGTGCGGCCCACCTCGATCGCCACCGCCGCGACGCCACGCTGCGCGAGGTCCTGGACGTAGTGTTTGCGGGTTCCCGCGTCGAGCCCACGCAACCCGAGTCCCGTCGTCAACAACAGCTCGCCACCGGTGAGCAGCGGTCCGATCTCGTAGATCTCGCTCGAGTGCACCCACCGCACCGGCGCGTCGAGGTGCTCGTGGCCGCTGAGAATCCGTGGCTCGGCCGCGGCCAGCTCGTTGTCGAGGATCTCTCGCAGCGTCGGCGTGACGGTGTTCGTCGGGTGTCGGCCGGTTGTCATGAACCGAGACACTATGCACTGGCCACGTCCTCTGCAGGGCGACGATCTGTCAGTTGCGGCTGCCGATGCCGCACGGCACTCTCGACTGCATGACGCTCTCGCTCCCCGACCGCGCCGGTCTCGACCTCTCCGAGATGCTCGATGTCGCCTACCAGCAGGCACGTCAGGGCCTCGCCGAGGGCGGCATCCCGATCGGCGCGGCCCTCTTCGCCGCGGACGGAACCGTGCTCGGCGCGGGCCACAATCGGCGTGTGCAGGCCGACGACCCGTCGGCACACGGTGAGACGGATGCGTTCCGCGCCGCAGGGCGGCAGCAGGACTACGCCTCGACGATCATGGTGACCACCCTGTCGCCGTGCTGGTACTGCTCGGGTCTCATCCGTCAGTTCGGCATCGGCACGGTGGTCATCGGCGAGCACACCTCCTTCTACGGCGGTGAGGACTGGCTGCGCGATCACGGGACCGAGGTCATCGTGCTCGACGACGAGCGATGCACGACGATGATGTCGTCGTACATCGCGGCGAATCCCGCGGTGTGGAACGAGGACATCGGGATCGCTCCCGCCGATGCGACGGAGCGGAAGGCATGACCGACAGCCCCGTCCTCACCGTCGACCTCAGCGAGTGGCACTCCGGAGGAGCTGCCGCACAACGGGTGTGCGCCGCCGTCGACGAGTCACTGCAGCGCGCCGGGTTCCTCCTCGTCACCGGGCACGGGCTCGATCCCGAGTTGCCGCGGTCCCTTCGCGCGGCGGCCCGACGCTTCTTCGCTCTCCCCACCGACGTGAAGACCAAGTACTCCGTCGGCGTCGGCGGTCGCGGCTGGATCGGACCGGGCAAGGAGGCCAACGGCTTCTCCGAGGGCACCGAGACTCCGCCGGATCTCAAGGAATCGTTCACCTCCGGCGCGCAGACACCGGTGGGCACATCCGAGATCGACGAGTACTGGTTCGCTCCGGACGTGTGGCCGGACGAGACACCCGAACTCCGGGAACTGTTCACCGCGTGGACTTCTCAGATGAGGAAACTGTCCGATGACCTGCTCGGGCTGATGGCCGCCGCGCTCGGCCTCGCCGGTCCGGACAACCCGTTCCGGAACCTCGCGTCGAACCCGACGTGGTCGTCCAACATCAACCACTACCCGCCGCTGCACGACGTCGGACATCCTGAACCCGGCCAGTTCCGCATCGGACCGCACACCGACTTCGGCACCGTCACCATTCTCGACCGTGAGCCGGGCGCCGGTGGGTTACAGGTCTACAGCGAGCAGTCCGGCTGGGCCGACGCGCCGTGGAACCCCGAGGCCCTGACCGTCAACATCGGCGACATCCTCGAATACTGGTCGGCCGGACGCTGGCCCGCGGGTCGGCACCGCGTCCTCCCACCGCAATCCGACGCACCGGCCGAGGACCTCGTCTCGCTGATCTTCTTCTACGAGCTCGACCACGACGCGCTCATCTCTCCCCTCGCCCCGCCTGTCGGGCGCCGCGCCGGACTCGAGCCGGTGGTCTCGGGGGACTTCATCAGGCAGCGCCTGGACGCGATCACCGTCGGCTGAGACGTGCGCTCTGCTCCCTGAGGCACCCCAGGGAGCAGAGGCGTCGTCAGCGAGGCTCGGATCCGGTGACCAGCGGGAGCGATGGGTCGTTGGCCCAGGCGGTCATCGATCCGTCGTACACCGCGACATCGTCGCGACCGACGAGCGCGAGTGCATGGGCGATTCCGGTAGCCGCGATCCCGCCGCCGCAGTAGGTCACGACCTTGGTGTCGTCGGCCAGCAACCCGGCCGCCTCGAATTCCCGGCGCAATTCGTCGAGGGGTCGAAGATCGCCGGTCTCGGCGTTGCGGATCGAGAACACCGGCAGATTCACCGACCCGGGGATGTGACCCTGGCGCGCGTACGTGGTGGTTTCGCCGCGATAGGTCGCCTCGTCGAGAACGTTGACCAGCAGAGTCGACGGATCATCCAGCGACGCAGCGATATCGGCGGTCGACCGCAGGAGTTCGGGGCGGCGCGTCCCGCTGAAGCTGCGCGGAGTGGCGGTCGACTCGGCATCGGTCACCGGCTCACCGGCGGCCTTCCATGCCTGCAGCCCGCCGTCGAGCACGGTCACGGCGTCGAATCCCTCGAGGCGCAGGTGCCACCAGAAACGCGTGGCCCAGAATCCCTCGAGCTGGTCGTAGACCACGACGGTGGCTCCGTCGCCGATGCCCAATGCCGAAGCCGCAGAGGCGAACTGTTCCGACGACGGGACCGTCCAGGGTTCGGCGCTCGCGGCGTCGGCGAAGTCGGTGAGCAGGTCGGCGAACACCGCGCCCGGGATGTGTTCCGCGCGATAGGACTCCACACCCGACTGCGGGACGTACGGTCCCTCCTTCGGAATGGGGAGGTGGGTGGTCGCGTCGACGATGACCAGCGAGGGGTCATCCAGACGTTCCCGCAACCAGGCGACATCGACCAGGGCGGGCAGGGCAGGTGTACTCATCTGAACCTCTCGAGAAACGGGCAAAACACCCCGACTCCTCCGAGACTAGGTGTCCGTCGATGCCTCGGCACGGTGCCGAATCTCACCGAGCACGACGGTTGACGGACCGCCGCGCACGGGGCAGCGTGTGCCCGGTTGCGAGCACGTACTCCCGGTCAGGCCCGCTCGCGCATCACCCCGACGTGACGGACCGTCCCCGAGATCCCGGGGATCTGCTTCACCGGCGTCCAGGTGCGCATTCCATCGGTGCTGTCGGAGTACAGATATCGCCCGTTCCGGTAGGCGTCGAGGTACATGCGCCAGGCACCGTTCGGAAGCTGGACGACCGCCGGCCCTTCGACGAGGAGACCCCAGTTGCCCGGCGGCACGAAGCGGTAGGGCCCCAGCAACGACGTCGCGACCCCGTGCTGGATGAACTTCTTCGTCTCGTTCTTGGTGAACGCGTGGTAGGTCGGGCCGACCTTGATGACCGTGGTGTCGATGTGATCCGCACCGATGCTCAACAACGGGACGGGCGGGCTCCAGATACGCAACCCGGGATCGAGCGCCGTCATCACATAGGGGACGAAGCCACCCCCGGTGGACATCGACAGGATCACGCTGACCCGGCCACCCTCGACGAACCACTCGGGAGCCCAGGCCTTGGTCGTGAAGGGCGACAACGAGGGACCGTCGCTCGAACCCGCCGACCCGGAGGAGCCGGGCCCGCTCGACGAGCCGAGACCCCGGCCGTCACCCGTGCCCGGAAGGAACGCGCAGCACAGCGGCACCGGCCAGTTGTACAGGAAGCTCCAGTTCACGCGGTCGCGGCTGCGCGCGAAACCGATGCTGGCCCCGTCGGCGGTCGTATACGTCACGTAGTACCAGCCGTCGGTGTGCCGGAAGATGCTCGCGTCTCGGACGTACCCCGTCGGCGGCCGATAGGCGGACTTGCGCACCATGCGGTACTCGAGGCCGTCGGTGGACTCGTACACATCCATGTCGCGCGCACTCGAATTGCTGAACGCCACCATCGTGTAACGCCAGCCCGAAGGGGCGGCGTCGCTGCCCGCCGGTGTCGGGACGAGCAGTCCGGCCACCGACAACAACACCACGGTCACGGCGGAGAGGACGGTTCGTCTGGAAAGAGTCACCGGTGCAGTATCGACGACGATCGGCACGCGATGTGCAACTTTCGCCCGGAAGGTCGATAAGCGTCCGCCGTGACGCCATCGGCCGCACGGACCACCAGTGCGAACCCGTGCGGCCGACGAGGATCACGGAGTCCGCGGGAGACCCCGGCGTTTCTAGCTGCCGTTGGCGTACAGCGCCAGGAGCGGACCGATGAACGCGAACAGGACGGTGAGACCGATATCAGACGAGGACACTGAACACCTTTCGACATGAGCCGACTTCGACGGCCGGTGAACCGGACTGCTCACCGACCAGACCACACACTCCCACGGCCGCGTGTCGTTTGTCAGGCAAATGAGCCACAAAAACGTTCCCGCGCAGTGTGATTGAGCGATACCGAACGGCCGGTCGTCTCAGTCAGGCGTCTAAGTCGTTTGTCTCGACGCCCGCAATCGCCTGTCGAGATCGGCCATCAGACACGTGGATCGCGACGCCCCACCGCGCGGTTCCGGGTATCGGCACAACACGTCGACGAGTTCGGGCGGCGTCCGTCTACACACGGCCTCGATCGCTTCGTCGCCTACACCGGGGTCGTTGCCGCTCTCGAGTTCGGCGATGAGCGCCCGGTTCGTCGGCGCCCGCAAGATGTGCCCGACCTGGTGCGCTTTCGCAATCGGGTGCAGATAGGCGGCCGCCGCGGCGTCGCCGGCGGCTTGTGCGGCCAGTCGCGCGACTTCCGACGGCGCATCCTTCGCAGCCCGGTGCGCCGCAAACGCCGTAGTCCGCTGCAGCGCGGATCTCTGTGCACCGCCGACGAATTCCCGCGCCGCCTCGATGGCTGCGCGCGGCCGCTCATCACCGGGCAGCGCTCGCTCGAAGACCGGCAGTACTTCTGCAGCCCACTCCGTTGCATAACGCACGACGACGCGCAGGTCGTCGTCGGTCAACTCGAAGTCTGCCATCGGCCGAACGCTAGCAGCGTCCGCACCCGGTCGTGGACAACCCGACAGCACCCGGGTCGCGGAGCATCGAATGTACGACGAGGCCCGTGTCGACCGGAGTCGTTGCGGTGACGACGAACCCGACGCGTTCGTAGATCATCACATTGCGATCGTCGGAGGTCTCGAGCGCGACCAGTGCACCCGGAGGAGTCTTGTCGTCGAGCACGGCCAGCCCGGCGCGGACCAGCGAGCTCCCCAGACCCTTGCCCTGGCTGCCCGGTCGGACACCGAGTGTCACCAGGTGCCATGCGCCCGCCGGAGGCGCGGGTGTCTCAGCCCCGGTGACCGCGGCCAGCCGGTCGCCGTGCAGGTCGGCCACTTCTGCCTGGAACTGCTCGTCCGGCGCCGGCACATCCGGGGGCAGCAGAGCGATCACGCCGCACCGATCCGTGGTGACCAACACGACGCCGTGGTCGAGGGCATATCCCAGATACATCCGTTGAAGTCGTTGCAGCCGTTCACGATAACCGTCCTCGGGAATGGACCATCTGGTCCAGGGATAGGCGTCGAAAGCGGCGGCGAGAGTGCCGGCGGCATCGTCGAGATCCGCGACGATCGCATGGTCGATGGAAATGTCACTGCCCTCGAAGGTTGCGTCGGGTGTCGGGTGGTCGGCGGGCCACACTACCGCGGAATCACATTCGGTCGACAACAATTTTCTCGCGGCCCCGTGGGAAATCCGCTGTGCGCAGGTCAGAAACACCTGAGAGTCCGCGTCGAGCTTGTCAGGAAATCCGCAGGATTTCTGTAGCCCTGTTCACATGAGGTCCGGGCATCGTGGTGCCGTGAACACGCCTCAGACCCCCATGCCGCAGACCCCCGACCACGATCCGATCACCGAACCCTTTGTGCCGCCCCGCGGACCGGCGCAATCGCCGGGTCCTTGGTTGATGAATCAGCACATCACCCCGCCGCCCACGTCGCCCCTGCCGCCGTCGGCGATGCCACCGGTGTCGCGTCCACGCGCCGGGGTGACAAGGCCGATCATCGTGACCGCGTTGCTTGCCGGGCTACTCGGTGGCGCCGTCGGCATCGGGGGCAGTGCGTTGCTCGGGCACGACGCCGCCTCGGTTCCGGTCCTCAGCTCGCAGTCGGCCGCGGCGGCCAATGTCGCGGACGCGCAACCCGGTTCGGTGACCTATGCCGCGAGCGTGGCGTCGAAGTCGACGGCCGACATCAAGGTGCAGACCGCGAACGGCACCTCCGTGGGCAGCGGGATCGTCCTGTCCCCCGACGGGTATGTTCTGACCAATCATCACGTCGTCGCAGGCGCCGGTTCCGGGAGCACGATCGTCGTCACCACCGGCGACGGACACCAGCACAAGGCGACCGTCACCGGGACCTCCCCGTCGTACGACCTGGCAGTGATCAAGCTCGAGGGAGCATCCGGACTCACCCCGGCGGCGCTCGGCGACTCGGACGCGCTGAAGGTGGGCCAGCAGGTGGTGGCCGTCGGCAGCCCCGACAGCCTGTCCAACACGGTGACCTCCGGCATCGTCAGCGCGCTGTCGCGCACGGTGACCGCCGGGGACGAGAGCGGTTCGTCACTCACCGTGTACAACGGCCTGCAGACCGACACTCCGATCAACCCAGGCAATTCCGGTGGGCCACTGGTGAATCTGCAGGGACAGGTGATCGCGGTCAACTCGGCGGTGGACACCGGCCAGGCCGCGTCCGGCGGTCCGCAGTCCTTCGGGCTGGGTTTCGCCATCCCGATCAACACCGCCAAGCGCATCGCGAATCAGCTGTTGCAGGACGGCCAGGCGACCAAACCGGTTCTGGGCGTGTCGGGTTCGCTGTCGGCCGGCGACCAGGCCGAGGGCGCGACGGTGTCATCGGTGCAGCAGGGCGGCCCCGCCGCGGCTGCGGGAATCCGGCAGGGCGATGTCATCACCAAGATCGGGGACACCACCGTCGCCGATTACGCCGACCTCATGGCGCAGATCCTCACCCACAAGCCCGGTGAGACCGTACCGGTGACCATCGGTTCGGGCTCCGATGCCCGCACGGTCGAGGTGAAGCTGGGCAGTGCCGTCGACAAGCAGGAGACGACGGTGCCGGAGTCCGGAAGCGGATCGGGCGGCTCTCCGTTGCCGTTCGGCGGCAACCCCTTCGGCCGGATCCCGTGACGTCAGCTCGGTGAGAGTTGCTGGGCGAGCATGACGATGATGTCGCTGGGGCCGCGCACGTAGGTGAGTTTGTACAGGTCCCCATAGGTGGCGACGCCGCGCAACGGATGACACCCGTGCCGCGCCGCCACTTCGAGGGCTGCGTCGATGTCGTCGACCGAAAACGCGACGCGATGCATCCCGATGTCGTTGGGCTGGGTGGGCCGGGTCTCGACGGCCTCCGGGTGGATGTACTCGAAGAGTTCTAGGCGCCCGTGCCCGTCCGGGGTCTGCAGCATGGCGATCTTCGCGTGGTTGCCGTCGAGCCCGACGGCGGTGTCGGTCCACTCCCCGCTCACGGTGTCCCGGCCGATGACGTCGAGACCCAGGTCGGTGAAGAAGGCGATCGCGGCGTCGAGGTCGCGCACGGCGATGGCGACGTTCTCGAGTTTGATGGGCATGACCGCCACGCTAGTGGGCGCCCCCGACGAATACGACCTGTCCGGTCTTTGGGCATCAGTTGAATGTGAGACGGGGAGCCAATGGCGCGTGAATTCAGCATTAGGTATCGCTGAGCGATACCTATTGCTGAACGTTCAGCCGCGGTACTTGGTGAGCAGCTCCTGCGGGAGGTGGCACGCGCTCTCCGGGAACCGCGCGAGCCGGTCCTGGTGCTCGTCAGCGCTACGGACATAGTTCGTCAGCGGGAGCACTTCGACGGCGATGCGATCCGCGTCGTCGCGCGCACCGATGAAGGCTCGCGCCTGTTCGAGGTGCTCTGGCCTGTCGGAGTACACGCCGGTGCGATACTTCTCGCCGACGTCGGGACCCTGTCGATTCACGCTGTACGGATCGATGATCTCGAAGAGGTGCGCCACCAACTGCTCGACGCTCACCACGGCCGGATCGAATCGGGTCCGCACGCATTCGGCGTATCCGTCGTACTCACCGTCGAGGGTGTGGGTCGTGCCGTTGGCCCGGCCGGCCTCGGTGAACGTCACGCCCGGCAAAGTCGCAACGAACGCCTGCACGCCCCAGAGGCATCCGCCGGCGAGGTAGAGCTCTTCGTTCGGCGCGACGGAACTCATCGTTCGATCAGACGTTGAACCGGAACTCGACGACGTCGCCGTCTTTCATGACGTAGTCCTTGCCCTCCATACGGACCTTGCCGGCGGACTTGGCAGCGGCCATCGATCCGGCGGCGTCGAGGTCGTCGAAGGAGACGATCTCGGCCTTGATGAAGCCCTTCTCGAAGTCGGTGTGGATGACACCGGCCGCCTTGGGGGCGGTGTCGCCCTGGTGGATGGTCCAGGCCCGCGATTCCTTCGGACCGGCCGTGAGATAGGTCTGCAGACCGAGCGTGTGAAAACCGGCCCGCGCCAACGATGTCAGGCCCGGCTCGTCCTGGCCGATGGAGTCCAGCAGTTCCTGCGCGTCTTCCTCGTCGAGTTCGAGGAGTTCGCTCTCCACCTTGGCGTCGAGGAACACCGCATCGGCCGGTGCGACGGCGGCACGCAGTTCTGCCTTGCGGGCGTCGTCGGTCAGCACGCCCTCGTCGGAGTTGAAGACGTAGAGGAACGGCTTCGCGGTCATCAGGTGCAGCTCGCGCACCGACGCCAGGTCGAACGAATCCTTCTGCGAGAACAGCGTCTTTCCACTGTCGAGGAGCTCCTGCGCCTTATTCGCGGCCGCCAGGGTCTCGGCCAGATCCTTGTTCTTGCGCGCGTCCTTCTCCAGGCGCGGGATGGCTTTCTCCAGGGTCTGCATGTCCGCCAGGATCAGCTCGGTCTCGATGACCTCGATGTCGGCGAAGGGGTCGACGCGACCGTCGACGTGGACGACGTCGCCGTCGTCGAAGACCCGGACCACCTGGCAGATGGCGTCGGCCTCACGGATGTTGGCCAGAAACTGGTTGCCCATGCCCTCGCCCTCCGATGCGCCCTTGACGATGCCGGCGATGTCGACGAAGGACACCGTGGCGGGCAGGATCCGCTCGCTGCCGAAGATCTCCGAGAGACGATCGAGCCGACGGTCCGGCAGTTCGACCACGCCGACGTTGGGCTCGATGGTCGCGAACGGATAGTTCGCCGCAAGCACGTCGTTACGGGTCAGGGCGTTGAACAGGGTCGACTTACCGACGTTGGGCAGACCGACGATTCCCAGGGTGAGACTCACGGGCGCCCAGTCTATCGGCAGGCGGTGCGGAGTCCGCCGGGGCGTGGCATCGGGCGCCTCAGTCGCGGTCGAGCAACCCCTTCACCGGGTTCGGCGGATCCGTGGGCGGGTCCTTGTCCGGAACGCCGACCTGCGTCGTCACCGGGGTGTTCGTCGGTGGCAACGATTCGCCGGCCCGCTCGGCGATCTGCTCGTTCAGGTAGCGCAGGACGACGGCCAAGGAAGCCACCGCAGGCACCGCGAGGAACGCGCCCGTGATTCCGAACAGCGTGCCGCCGAGCGTCACCGACAGGAGCACGATCACCGCGTGCAGATCCATGGACTTGGACTGCAGCCACGGCTGCAGCACGTTGCCCTCGAGCTGCTGCACCGCGAGGATGATGCCGAGCACGATGAGCGCGGTGGTCAGCCCGTTGGACACCAAGGCGATCAAGACCGCGAGGGCCCCGGCGACGAATGCACCGACGATGGGGATGAACCCGCCGAGGAAGGTGATGACCACCAGCACACCGGCGAGCGGGACACCCAGGATGAACAGGCCCAGACCGATGAGCGCGGCGTCGACGAAGCTGACGATCGCCTGCGTCCGGATGAAGCCCCCGAGGCTGTTCCACATGCGGGTCAGCACCTCGCCGAGGTGATTGCCGGAGGGCTTGCCGACGGTGCGGTCGAGCCACGGCACGAACTTCGGGCCGTCCTTGAGGAAGAAGAACACCAGCACGAGCGCCGTGAACATCGTGATGAGAACCGAGGTGGCGGTACCGACGCCGCTGAACACGCCGGCCGCGATCGTCGAGGCGCTCGACTGGAGCCGGCCGGTGATGGTGTCGACCATGTTGTCGAGCTGCTTGTCGTCGAAGTTCAGCGGCGGACCCTGCACCCATTCCTGCAGACGTTCCACACCATCGGTGGCACGACTTGCCAGTTCGGGAGCCTGATCCACGACCGACGGCACGATCAGCCCGACCACCCCGCCGAGGACCCCGAGTCCGACCAGCATCATCAACAGCGACGCCCCCGCGGCCGGGACCCCGTGGTTGCGCATCCACCGGACGGGCGGCCACAGGATGGTGCACACGATGATCGCCAGCAAGATCGGAAGCAGGATCACCCAGAACTTGCCCAGCAGCCAGAAGAGCACCCAGGTCGCGGCGGCGACCAGCACGATCTGGAGCCCGACCGTCGCGCTCGAGCGCAGGCCCGACATCATCACCTGGGCGCGAGTCGGGTATGACTTCTCCCCGCCGCCGAGCACCGCGTCGCCGCCGAGGACGGCATCGGCACCGAGCTTGCTGGTCTCTTGTCTCGCGTCGGCGGACGTGTCGTCCGCGCGCTTGTCGTCCGAGCTGTCGGTCACCCGAGGATCCTCACACATCACGGTGACAAAGCGACATCGACGCGGCGACGATCGGCCGAACATGCGATCGGCCGACGACGCGATCAGCGGCGCCGGAGCTTTCGCCCGAGGAAACGGACCAGCGAGTTGATCGCCTCGAGTTCCGCGTCGACGTGATTGAAGACGGCCGGGCAGTCCCCGCCCTCGCCGGTCTCCCCGCCCGATCGCGGTGGGCAGTCGTCGTCAGCCGACGAGAGTGCGTGCTCGGCACACCGCGGCGACGGCTCGACCGGCGGAGGCACGACACCGAGTTCGGCCTCCTCGGCGCACACACGCCTGATCGTCTCGGGGCCGTAGAGGCCCATCATCATCTCCAGCCCCCATGCGGGGAGTCCGGTGAGCGGGAGGTCGTCGTGCCGGCTTCGTCGGCGGCCATCGAACCGGGTCGTCATGGCGCCATGGTGCCACAGAGGTGTTACCCAGATCACAGTTTTCGCCCGCTCGGTGGGACGGATGCTGTCGTGTCCGAATCCCGCCAGACCGTGTCGTCGCCGGGTGACACAGTGAACGGGTGACCACAGGCACCGCAGCAGAACCCGACACCGGAGGTGGCGCGCCGGACTTCGACCGGTGCTACCGCGCCGTGCAGGCCCGCGACGCCCGTTTCGACGGACAGTTCTTCGTCACGGTCCGCACCACCGGAATCTATTGCCGGCCGTCGTGCCCGGCCCAGACGCCCCGGCCGGGCAACGTCGCGTTCGTTCTCACCGCCGCGGCCGCCCAGCAGCAGGGGTTCCGCGCCTGCCGGCGTTGCGCACCCGATGCCGTGCCCGGGTCCCCGCTGTGGAACATCAACGCCGACATGTCGGCTCGCGCGATGCGGCTCATCGCCGACGGTGTGGTCGAACGCGAAGGCGTCGAGGGTCTCGCCACGCGCCTGCGGTACTCGCCCCGACATCTCACCCGAGTGCTGACCCGGCATCTGGGCGCCGGGCCGCTCGCGCTCGCGAGGGCACACCGCGCCACCAACGCCCGCGTGCTCATCCAGTGCACGACGATGCCGATGACCGACATCGCATTCGCCGCCGGGTTCGCGAGCGTCCGCCAGTTCAACGACACCGTCCGCGCGGTCTTCGGACTGACCCCGACCGAACTCCGTCGACTTCCCAGCCGGAAGAGAAATCCGAACGACGACAACGATTCCGCCCCGGGGAGCGTCACCCTGCGCCTGCCGTTCCGCGCGCCGTACCGATGGCCCTGGATGCGGTGGTTCCTGCACGCACACGCCGCCGCGGGCGTCGAATCGGTCGTCGACGCCCCGGGCAGCCCACACGGCTGGCGCTATCGGCGGGTCCTCGCACTACCGCACGGCCCGGCCTCGGCGGAGGTGGAACCGCGAGACGACCACGCCGTCGTCTCGCTCCGCGGACTCGACATGCGCGATCTCGGTGTAGCGGTCAATCGGATACGTCGTCTGCTCGACCTCGACGCCGACATCACCGCCGTCCAGGACGCGCTCGCCGCCGACGACACGATGCGACGACTTCTCGACCGGGCGAGCGGGCTCCGGGCGCCCGGCAGTCTGGACCCGGCCGAGACCATCATCCGGACCATGCTCGGTCAGCAGGTCAGCCTCGCCGCCGCCCGCAACCAGATCGACCGTCTCGTCGACGTCCTCGGTGAACCCGTCAGCGACTCGCTCGCCGTCGCATCCGAAGCATCGACGGCAGATGACGATCCACCGTCGAAGTCCTTTCCGACGCCAAGCGTCATCGCCGCCCGCGGACACGAGGTCCTGCGCGGGCCGAGGCGCCGGGTCGACGCCGTGATCGCCGTCGCCGAAGCGCTCGCCGAAGGTCGGATGGAACCGCATGTGGGGGTCGATGCGTCTGATCTTCGTGCCCAGCTTCTCGAGTTGCCCGGGATCGGCCCCTGGACCGCCGACATCGTCACGATGCGGGTCACCGGCGATCCCGACGTCCTGCTCACGAACGACCTCGTCGTGGTCCGCGCGGCCGCCGACCTCGGAATCGATCTGCGGGACACCGGGCACTGGGCACCGTGGCGCTCGTACGCGACCATGCACCTCTGGCGACACCGACTCGACGCCGCCGGACAGGTCGTGTGACGAGCAGACTTCCGACGACCGCGTCGCGGTTCGGTCTCCGTACCGATGACGACCTCACCGATCCGACAGCTTCACCGATCCCCAGCCGTACCGATCTCTCAGGAGTGACATGTCCGCACCGACCACCACCCCCGACACCACCGGCTCCATAGCGAGCGGCACCGAACCAGCCGACACCGAACCCGCTGGCACCGTCCCGGCCGGTCACGAAACCAACGGTCCCACAACGACAATCGGCATCCATGCCACCGTATCCACACCCAACGGTCCGTTCACGGTCGTCGCCGACTCCGACCACAACGTCCTGGCGTCGGGGTGGACCGACGACCCCGCCTACCTGACGGCACTCGTCCACCGCGCTCTCCGGCCGGGATCACTACAGCCATCGGCCGAGCTGGGCGAGATCACCGACGCGGTGTCGGCCTACTACGCGGGCGATCTCGCCGCACCGTCGCGCATTCCCGTCGTCCAACGCTCCGGAGGGGTGTTCCTGGGCCCGGCCTGGGACGCCCTGCGCAAGGTCGAGGCCGGACACCCCGTGACCTACACGCGCTTCGCCGAACTGGCCGGGCAGCCGGCGGCGGTCCGGGCCGCGGCCGCGGCCTGCGCCCGCAACGCGGCCGCGCTCTTCGTGCCGTGCCACCGGGTGAAGCGCAGCGACGGCACCTTCGGCGGTTTCCGGTACGGCCTGCCCACGAAGCAGTGGCTGCTCGACTTCGAGGCAGGGGCAAGCGACGCTTCGGACGGGCACTAGCTAGCACTCGACCCCGACGGTCTGACCGAACTTGTCGGGGGTGTCCGACACCATCGACGACATGACTGCTGCTGCGCTCTCCCTCGTCGTCGGCCTCGTCCTGGGCATCGCGCTGGGTTGGTGGGCGCACGCCGCCCGCAGCGCCGCCACCGTGTCCGCCGCTCGCGCCGAGGTGGAGATGCTGCGCGCCGGCCGGGAGGACGTCGCGTCCTCGCTGTCGTGGGCAACCGAGGACGCGGCCCGGCGGCAGTCGTCGGCGATCAGCAGTTCGGTCGCCCACATCGTCGAGCCGTTGCGCGCCAACCTGGCGCAACTCGCCGACGAACTGCGCAGGGTCGAGAACAACCGGATCGGCGCCTACGCGGGCCTGACCGAGCAGGTGCGCGGAATCCACTCGGCATCGGTCGCGCTGAACGATCAGACCCGGCAGCTCGCCAACGCGCTGCACAGTCCCCACGCACGCGGCCGGTGGGGGGAGGTCCAGCTCGAGCGTGTGGTCGAGCTCGCCGGTATGACCAAACACTGCGACTTCAGCACACAGGTGTCGGTCACCGACACGTCCGGCGCCAACGGTTCGGCAAACGGCCGGGGTTCCACCACACTGCGTCCGGACCTCGTCGTCCATCTCGCCGGCGGCCGCGACATCATCGTCGACGCCAAGGTGCCCCTCGACGCCTACCTGCGTTCGGCCGAGGCCACCGACTCCTCCACTCGCGACAGACTCATCGGCGAGCATGCCCGCGCATTACGCGCCCACATCGCACGACTGTCCGCCAAGTCCTACTGGTCCGCCTTCGACAACACGCCGGAGATGGTGGTGCTGTTCCTGCCCGGCGACGTCGTCCTCGAAGCCGCTGCGCGCATTGATCCCGATCTGCTCGAGTTCGGCTTCGCCCGCAACGTAGTCATCGCCACCCCGACCACCCTCATCGCCCTGCTGCGCACCGTCGCGCTCGGCTGGCGTCACGACGCGATGGCCCGCGACGCCGCGGTCATCCACGACCTCGGTCTGCAACTCCACCAGCGGCTCGCCGGCGTCCTCGGTCATCTCGGCTCACTTGGCACGTCCCTGCAGCGGACAGTCGACGCCTACAACTCGACGATCGGTTCGGTCGACAGCCGGCTGGGCGTCACCGCCCGCCGCCTGGCCGAGCTCGACGCCCTGGGCGACGTCCCCGAGGCCCCGCGACCTCCAGTGATCCACGACACCTGCCGCGCCGCGGGGGCGGCGGTCACACCTGGGACGACGACGGAGCCGGCACCGACGCCACGGCCCGGGGGTGGAACGAATTCCGTCGACGAACCGGTACCGTGACCATGTGCCTTCCCCGCAACGTCTCCAAACCGCGGTACCGCTGGACCAGCAGTCGGTACTGCCCGCGGTCCGCGGTGTGCCGTGGTGGGGCGCCGTTCTCCTGGGTACCGGGATCACGGGCCTCGGCGCGGCCATCGACGCCGGCAGCAACGATTCGCTCGGGTCGATCTACAAGTTCTGCTACCTCGTCGGCTGTGTGATCGCCGCGCTGGCCGTCCGCCGCCGGGCGCTGTTCACCGCCGCCGCGCAGCCCCCGCTCATCGCGTTCTTCGTCAGCATCGTCACCCTCTACGGCCTCAACTCCGAGCAGGCGTCGTCGGGTCTGAAGAGCTTGATCTTCAACGTCCTGCTGCCGATCGCCGCAGACTTCCCGTGGATGTTGACGACGTTCCTGGTGACGCTGGCGCTCGTGCTGGCCCGGTGGTTCCTCACCCGCGACCCCGCCGAGTCCACGAACCGTAGGACCCCGAACCGCGACAAGTCGGGCCGCAACCCGACCACCAAGGCCTCGACCACCAAGGCCACGACCGACAGCGGCACCGACAGTCAACGCCGACGCGCGACATCGCATCGCCGTGCCAAGGCCGGATCGGCCGGATCGGCCGCCGATGCCCCGCCGGCGTCGCCCGCCGACAAGACCCGATCCGCCGAGCAGGGCGCGCCGCCCGCTCCCCCGGCAGAGTCGCCCGCCTCGAGGACCACCCGCGCGCCGAAACCGCAAGCCCCGAAGACGCAGACCGCTCCGGGCAGCCGTCGCAAGCCCCGCACCAACGGCGCCCCCGACCGGCCGTCTCCGCCATCTCGCTCGGCGAGTGCTTCCCGTTCCGCGTCGGGCACACAGCGACCGACGGTCGCCGATCTCGCGGCGCCCGACCTCACCCCGTCGGACGCCTCGCCCGCCCCACCGCGCCGCTCGGACATCCCCACGTACGAGTCGGCCACCGACACGCCCCCGGCCGGGGTCGGCGACACCCGGTCCTGAGATCTCAGCTCTCGACGTTGAGTTCCAGCCATCGCCCCAGGCGACGGGCCGCGGCGTCGACGAGATCGGGCCACTCCATCGCGCCCTCGTCGGCGTTGTCGGTGACCGCCTTGACCAGTCGGCAGGGCACGCCGAACTCGGTGCTCACATGCGCGACCGCGCACCCTTCCATGTCGACGAGGTGTGCGTGCCGCGCGAGTTCTCGTCGACGAACCGGATCGGCGACGAAGGTGTCACCGGAGGCCAGCACGGTGCCGTCCCCGCCGGGAAGCTCCCAGCGATCGGTCATCTCATAACCCATCGCCCGTAGCTCGGTGCTGCTGATGTCGTGCTCGAGCACTGCCGACGGCAGGAAGAGGCCCAGCTCGGCGTCGCCGGTGACGCCGTCGCGCAGGGCACCGGCCGTACCGATGTTGATGACCTCGGTGACCGGTGGGCCGCCGGCCAGCTCCCGGCTCAGAGCCATCGTCGCCCGCACCTTGCCGATGCCGGTCACGAGCACCCGCGTGCCGGGTGGCACATGTCTGGCCTCGGCACGCGTCGCCGAGACGACGAGGACACTCTGCAAGGGACCACCGGTACGACTCACGCCGTCGATTATCGCGTGCGTCATCCACGCGCGAGCGCCGAGGATGCCCGCGCCGCCCGGCCCAGCGATGACCCGTATCCGGGACCGTGGCCCGCGGCGTGCACGGCGAGCGGATGCAGTTGATGGACCTCGACGCGGTCCTGCCAGCCGGACACGAGCGGGTGGGCGTCCCGGTACCCGTCGACGATCGCGTCGAGGTGCGGACACCCGAACAGCGCGAGCATCGCGAGATCGGTCTCCCGATGAGCGCCGTGCGCGGCCGGATCGATCATCACGACACCATCGGGACTCCACATCACGTTGCCGTTCCAGAGATCGCCGTGGATCCGCGCGGGCCCCTCGTCGTCGTCGAACACGCCGCCGGCGATCAGCTCACACGCGTCGCGGACCGCGTCCTCGTCGGCGGCGGTCAGGTTTCCGGCCTCGCGGGCCGGAACCAGATAGGGTTCCACCCGTTCACGCGCGTAGAACTCGCCCCACGACTCGTATTCGACGGAGCTGAGCGCCCGCCGACCGATGAAGAGCTGGCCGGGAAACGGCGTTCCCGCCGAATCGGCAGGCGGAGAACCGAAGTGCGGAGCGCCGGCGTCGTGCATCCGAGCGAGCGCGGCCCCGAAGTCCCGCGCGGCCTCGCGCGTCGGACGTCCGGGTTCGAGGCGTTCCAGCTCGATGATGTCCTCACCGGCCGAGATCACCCGTACGACAGGTGCTCCCGCCTCGGCGAGCCAGCGCAGTCCGGCGGCCTCGGCCGCGAAGAAGTCCGGATGACCGCCCGGCGGACCACTGTCACGCAGCGTCTTGACGAAGGTCGGGGTCACGGGCTCACCGGGGCGAATGCTCGTCGGCCGCCTTCGCCTCGAGGCTCTTGGCGCTCACCCGGGCGAGCCGGTCGAACCGATCGTTGGCCACCCGCATCGCGATCTCATAGGGCAGTGCGAACTTTCGCGCCCACCAGTATCCGAAGCGGATGTCGAACGAGGTGTAGACCAGGAAACGGTTCTTGCGGACACCCTTCAGGATCGCCGCCGCCGCGACGTCCGGCGACACCGCGACTTTGTGGAAACCGTTGATGGCGGCCTTGACCCGGGGATTCTCGCGGTCGAGGCCGACGATCTCGACGGAGTCCACCAGCGGTGTGTCGACCCCGCCCGGGCACACCAGGGAGACACCGATCCCGTGGCGCCGCAGGTCGAATCGCAACACCTCGGACACGCCGCGCAGACCGAACTTGCTGGCGCTGTAGGCGGCGTGCCACGGCAGGGCCAGCAGGCCGGCGGCCGACGACACATTGACGATGTGACCGCCGCGGCCTCGCCGGATCATCTGCGGCACAAAGCTTTCGATGATGTGGATCGGCCCCATCAGGTTGACGTCGACCAGCTTTCGCCAGTGGCGGTGTTCCAGGTTCTCCACCGTCCCCCACGCCGAGATGCCGGCGATGTTCATCACCACATCCATGACCCCGACCTCGGCGTCGACCTGGCGGGCGAAGCCGGCCACCCAGTCGAAATCCGAGACGTCGCCCGCGACGTGATAGAGAACCGTTCCGTCGGCCGCGGTGATGGACGCGACGACCTCGTCGAGCTGGTCGGCGTGCAGGTCGGTGAGCACGAGTTCGGCGCCCCGGGCGGCGGCGGCCTGCGCCGTCGCCCTGCCTATTCCGCTCGCCGCGCCCGTGATGAGGACCTTGCGGCCGCGCAGCGACGGCACCGGGGTGTCCATGAACAGCAGCTCTCTGAGACCCATGACGCGAGGTTAGCCGTCCGCCGCGGCGGACCTCAGCCGATCGGCGGATCGGCAGGTCGGGCCCGCCTTCGCGGGACCCGACCCCGCACACTCAGCCGATCGGCAGCTTTCCGTCGAACAGTCCGTAGACGATGGTCAGCATCGCCTTGAGCACCTGCGCGGACACGTCTTGCCCCTGAGTCATCAGCAACCGTGCCACCGCTTCGGGATCCTCCGTGGCGAGAAGCTGCTCGACGAACGGGATCACCGAGGACAGTCCACTCGCGTCGTCGGTCGGCGTCGACGGCGCCGGGCCGGCTCCGGTGGCGGCGTTCCCGTTGACGTAGTTGAGGATTCCGTCGGTGATGGCCATGGCGTACTTGACCTGGCCCTCGCGCGCGGCGAGTGCCCTGGCCTCCCCCGGGTTGGCCAGGTTGCCCATCTCGATGAACACCGCCGGCACCTTGGTCAGGTTCACCGCCGCGATGTCGGAGCGGGTCTGGATGCCGTCACGGACGCCGGCGTAGTTGGCCGACGGGAACCCGGCCTTGACGAAGGCGTCCCGCATCGTCGTCGAGGCCTTGCGTCCCTCGCCGGACTGCACGCGATCGACAGTGGGGTCCGGCACCGGGAGCGACGGCACGATCATGTGGAAGCCCTTCTTGGACTCGTCGGCTCCCCGCGCGGTCGAGTCGGCGTGCAGACTGACTGCGACCGCGGCGCCGGAACGGCTGGCCGCCGCGGCCCGTTCGTCCACACACCCGCCCCACCCGGTGTCGTCCGGGCGACTCAGGACCACCCGGGCCCCCTGACTCTCGAGACCTGCTTTGACGAGCTGCCCGATCTGCCAGTTGACGGTGTGCTCCCGGGCGCCGTTGACGCCGGTGGCACCGCTGGTCTGGCAGTCCTTCTTGCCGCCGCGCCCGTCGGGCACCTGCGCCCTCAGGTCGTGGCCGGCCGCCGAGGCCTGGTGGCCCGGGTCGAGAAAGACCGTCTTGCCCGCGAGGGCCGTCCCGCGTGCGGGGGCCGCATCGGCGGCGGGCGCAACCAGGTTCGAGGCGACCACCGTCGACGTGGCGGCGGCCACCGCGAACGCGATGGTGGTCAGGCGTTGTGTCGTCGTCTTTCGGAACATGCTCTGTCGAGGCCGTGACGCACGCAGATGCGTGATCACTTGCCTCACTCCCTCCCATTGAGTACCACTGGTCACACTGGTCACAGACTTAACAGTGAAACAAATGAACCGGGGAATCCGAAATGGTCGTCCTGGCACAACCGGTTTTCGTTAGGGAGATGTGACTTACGCATCGGCGTGTACGTGACATGCCCGGCGCGTCGCGGGTCAGTCCACCAGGTGGCGAAGGATCCCGAGGATCCCGTTCTCGTCGGCCGCATCCTCCGGACGCGCGACGGCGGCCTCGAGTTCGGCATTCACCGTCGCCACATCGAGTCCGCGCCCGATCGCGACCAGGTCGGTGGTCGGGCGCCGGTCTCCCCGCGGCTCGCGCAGCACGCGCACGAAACCGCCCACACCGTGCACGACGAACCGCTGACGGTGCCGTGGCACATCGAAGTGGACGACTCCCTTGATCCGGAAACAGCCGGCCGGCGGCCGTTCGAGGAAACGGGCGAGGCGCCGCGGGTCCATCGGCCGGTCGCTGGAGAACGACACCGACTCGTACGCCGCGTGCAGATGCTCGTGATGATCGTGACCGGCGTCCGCCAGCAACAGCTCGTCGAGGGTCAGCTGACCGGGACGAGTCTGTTCCACCTCACGACGGGCCACGTCGAACAGCAGCTCCGGGTCGATCGCGGCGTTCCGCGTGGCCACCCGCGGAGCGGTTGTATTGAGTTGTGCGACAATCTCTTCGACAGCACGCAGGGATTCCTCCGGGATCAGGTCGGCCTTGTTCACGAGAACGAGATCGGCGATCGCGACGTGACCGTCCAGCTCCGGGTGCGTCCGACGTACCTCGTCGAGATGCGCCGCATCGACCACGTACACCAGTCCGCCGTAGCGCAGCCGAGCGTCGGCCACCGACGTCACCATGCGGATGAGCGACTTGGGTTCGGCGATCCCGCTCGCCTCGATGACGATGGCATCGAGCCCGACACTCGGACGGACCAGCGACGCCAGCGCGTCGGCGAGGCCGTCGGCGTCGACGGTGCAGCACATGCACCCGTTCCCGAGGCTCACGGTGCCGTCGGCCTGCGCCGACACCAACAGTGCGTCGATGTTGACCTTGCCGAAGTCGTTGACCAGCACCCCCAGGCGTGTGCCGGTGATCCCGGCGGACCTCAGCAGGTGGTTGAGCAACGTCGTCTTTCCCGAGCCCAGGTACCCGGCCACCACGACGACCGGGACCGGGCCGCGACGTTCGGGTGTCCCCGCGGCGCTCATCCCAGGCAGTCGGGACAGATCACGGCGAGATCGCGTCCGTCTCGATCGGGGTGATTGGCGACATTGCTCGTCGGACGGCCGCAGTCGACGCACCGACCGAGCACCTCCGCGTGGTCGGAGAACTCCACGCCCATGCGATCGTCGAAGACGTACAGCGATCCCTGCCACAGCCCGTCGTCGCCGTAGCGCTCGCCATAGCGCACGATCCCGCCGTCGAGTTGGTAGACCTCGGAGAACCCGCGGTGGCGCATGACCGTGCTGAGGACCTCGCAGCGGACCCCGCCCGTGCAGTAGGTGACGATCGGCCGGTCCTTGAGGTGATCGAAGGCGCCGCTCTCGATCAGCGGCACGAAGTCCCGGGTCGTGCGCGCCTTGGTCGTGACCGCGCCGGCGAATCGTCCGACCTGCGCCTCGATCTCGTTGCGCCCGTCGAAGAAGACCACGTCGTCACCGCGGGCGTCCACGAGCTCGTGCACCTGCTCCGGGCTCAGCCTCGTCCCCGTGCCGACCACGCCGTTCTCGTCGACCTCGATCTCGTCGGGAACCCCGAAGGTCACGATCTCGGGGCGGACGCGCACGCTCAGCCGCGGAAAATCACGGCCGGTGCCGTCGGACCACTTGATGTCCGCTCCGGCGAACCCGGGGTACGCACGGGTCGTCCTGACGTACCGTTTGACCGCGGCGATGTCGCCTCCGACGGTGCTGTTGATCCCGTGGCGTGACACGATGATCCTGCCCCGGACCCCGAGCGACTCGCACACCGCCAGCTGCCACAACCGGATGGCCTCGGGATCCGGCAGCGGGACGAAGACGTAGAAGAGAACGATCTTGGGGGTCGGCACAGTGCAAGGGTACGTAAATCAGCGAACCCGCCCCGAATCCACATCGGGGTCCCGCGACCGCCGATTCCTGCGCGTGATCTGCGCTACCGCGGCAATCGGGACGCTGATCGTTTCGGTCGCGCTCGCCGGCTGCTCATTGCCGTCCGAGTCGGGCCCCTCTCGAATCGTCATTCCGCCCACCGACGAGTTGTCGACGGTGACCGAGACCGAGTCCTCGTCGACGACTTCGACAACCGGAGAGGACACGGCACAGAATCTGCCCGATTGGACAATCGGACGGGTGGTGGCGATGGCCCCGCGCGTCGACAATTCGCGTTTCCATCAGGGCTCGGTGACCGAGGATTCACCACTGCAGGACTCATCCGGTTTCCATTTCTCCACACCGGACCGGGCGGTGAATTGCTCCACCGGCACCAACGGTTCGTCGGCACTTGCGTGCCGCATCGACGACGAGCGGGACGACGACCCGACTCGACCTCCCTCGTCTGCCCCGGCGGCCTGCGACTGGGAGCGGAATCTCGCCGTCCTGGGACCGGACGGGCCGCAGCGTGGTGCGTGCGCCAATCGATATCCGGTTCTCTATCGGAGTTCGATTGTGGACTTCGGCCGCACCATTTCCATATCGCGCTTTTCTTGTCTCGTTGAGACCGTGGGGATGTTTTGTCTCGAATCGCGATCCAAATCAGGATTCGCAATCACCCCGAACGGTTACCAAACGATCTATGCGGCAGATCGCGCACCTGAATCGTTGGTGAGCGTGTCCCCCGAGGAATCGGACGAATCGTCCCGGCGGACGGGTGGGGCAGACCCCACGGACGAGACCACACCGACATCGAACCGGACCGCCACTCCCCGTAACCCGACGTCGCGGACCAGCACCGAGCCGACTCGTTAACAATCGGTCGTGTCTCGACTTCCCTAATGCTTTCTAATGATTTATGGTCTAGGCGGGGGTTCTCAGCAAGTACTCATGGTTTGAGTCTAAGCTGTGCACAGTTGGAATAGATCAAAACGGGGGGACGCAGGTTTTGGGCCTTCGCGCGTCCGTCTTGGTCGGATGACACAATTCGAGGGGACAAGTATTTCATGGCGAAAAAGGAAATCGTTCAGGTCATCGACGATCTCGACGGCAAGGTACTGGATCAGTACGAAACCGTCCGGTGGTCGCTCGATGGAAAGAACTATGAGTTCGACACATCGTCGAAGCATGCGCAGCAATTCCGCGATTCGCTGTCGAAGTACCTCGACATCTCCCGTCAGACCGGCCGCGTGACCAAGCGTGCAGCAACGGCCTCGACTGCGACCGGAAGCGGCCGCAACAAGGAGACCACCAAGGCGATTCGGGAATGGGCCATCAAAGAAGGCTACGAACTGAGCGACCGCGGCCGTATCCCGCAAAGCATCATCGAGGCGTTCGAAGCCGCACACTGATCGGTCAGACCTGACCGTCACCGACGACGAGACCTACTGCCCGGCCGCACTTCGCGCGCCGGGCGGTAGGCGTTGGGAGGGCTGTTCACGGTGAGGTCCTTCACCCCGCTGTCGGCTCCGGTGGACCCGGTTCGTGCGCTCGAGCGCATCTCGTGGCTGCTCGAGCGTCGTCGGGAGAGCACCTACCGCGTCGAGGCCTTCCGCCGTGCCGGGCAGGCGGCGGCCGGGCTGGATCCGTCCGAACTCCATGCGCGGGCCGTCGCCGGCACCTTGACCGCGATCAAGGGCATCGGCAAGACCACCGCGGCCGTCATCGCCGAGGCCATCGACGGCGAGCTGCCGGGGTACCTCGCACGGCTGCAGAGCGAGGATCCGCCCACCGCCCCGGGCGAGGCGGAGGACCTCGTCGAGGCCGTGGTCGGTGACCTGCACGCCCACACCGAATGGAGCGACGGCGGGGCGCCGATCGACGAGATGGCTGCCGCCGCGGAGGCGTCGGGTCACGACTGGCTCGCGATCACCGACCATTCGCCGCGCCTGACGATCGCGAACGGGCTCAGCGCGGAGCGGCTCGCCTCTCAGATCGAGGCGATCGATGTCTGGAACGCCGGTCACACAAGCGACTTCCGTCTCTTTCGTGGCATCGAGATCGACATCCTCGACGACGGCGCGCTCGATCAGTCCGACGAGATGATCGCCCGGCTCGACGTCGTGACCGCATCTGTGCATTCCAATCTGCGGATGGCACACGATGCCATGACCGCCCGGCTCGTCGCCGCGGCCTCCGACCCCCGGGTGCACGTCCTCGGCCACTGCACGGGCCGTCGGGTGCTCAGCGGGAGGGGCCACCGTCCGCCCTCGACCTTCGATGCCGAGGCCGTCTTCGCCGCGTGCGCGGCCCACGACACCGTCGTGGAGATCAATTCCCGGCCAGAGCGGGTCGACCCGCCCGACGAATTGATCGCGATCGCCCTGGACGCGGGATGTCTGTTCGCGATCGACTCCGACGCACACGCGCCCGGACAACTCGACTTCAAGATCCTCGGCGCCCAGCGGGCCGCGGCGCACGGGATCGATCCCGAGCGGATCGTCACGACGTGGTCGTCGGAGCGGTTGTCGGAGTGGCTCTCTCGCTGAGCCGGCAGAATCGGGTGGGAAATGCGCCGCGCTCGGTCGTCAGCTCAGGGCGCCGACCCGGTCCCGGATCACCGGCAGCACGCCTTCGGCGAACCAGTGCGCCTCCTCGATGTGCGGGTATCCCGACAGGATGAAGTGTGAGAATCCTTCGGACTCGTATTCGCCGATCAGCCCCGCCACCTCGTCGTAGCTGCCGACGAGTGCCGTGCCGGCTCCGCCGCGGATGAGGCCGACACCCGCCCACAGGCCGGGATGGATCTCGAGTGCGTCGCGACGGCCGCCGTGCAGCTGCGCCATCCGGCGCTGACCGGTCGAGTCCGAACCCGAGTGCAGGGCGAAGGCCGTCGCGATCTCCTCGTCGGAGATTCCCTGCAGCAGGGTGTCGGCGACCCGCCACGCCTCCTCCGAGGTCTCGCGCGCGATGACATGGAGTCGCACACCGTATTCCAGTGACCGGCCGACCGTCGCCGCGCGGCGCGCCACCTCGGCGATCTTCTCCCCCGCCACCGCGGGCGGTTCACCCCACGTGAGGTAGACCTCGGCCCGCGCAGCGGCCACCGTCAGCGCCGGATCCGACGAACCGCCGAAGAATATCTGCGGCTTGACGGCCGGCGGGTCCGGCAGGAATGCCCCGGCGATCTGATAGAACTCACCCTCGAAATCGACGGTTTCACCGGCCCAGAGTCTCTCGACGATCTGCACGAACTCGTCGGTGCGTGCATATCGGCGGTCGTGGTCGACCCAATCACCGAAGCGTCGTTGTTCGACCTCGTCGCCGCCGGTCACGATGTTGACCGCGATTCGCCCACCGGAGAAACGCTGTAGCGTCGCGGTCTGCTGGGCGGCGAGGGTCGGTGAGATCAGGCCGGGACGGAACGCCACGAGGAACTTCAGCTGGTCGGTGTGCGTGATCGCGGCGGCGGTCGTGAGCCACGCATCCTCACACCAGGTTCCGGTCGGGGTCAGTACGCTCTCGTAGCCGAGCCGATCGGCGGTGCGCGCGACATCGATCAGATACGGCAGTTCCGGCGCCCGATAACCCGGCGGATGGCGCTTCGTCGCCGACGCGTGCGACGCTCCGACGATTCCGCGACTGTCACCGGCGGTCGGCAGAAACCAGTGGAAATGACTCATGGGCGTGTTCCCTTCCTACGGGTGGACGGGCCGGTGTTCGGGGTGGTCTCGGAGATGGGCGTCCGGTCTCCGAACGACCCTCAGGACTGAGGCGCGCCGAACAGCGGTGCGAGAGACGCGTCGTAGCGGTTGTCGACGAACTTCGCGACGTCGACCTGCCCCTGCAGCTGCCCGGAGTCGGCGAAGGCGTCGGCGAGAGTCTGCTCGGACGCCACGACGCTGTCGTCGAGTGCGATGGCCGGACGCAGGCTCCGACCCTGGGCGATCCTGTCTGCCCGCGGGTCGATTCCGACCTCGGCCGAGTACTTCTCGGCCCACACGTCGGGGTTGGCCTTGGCCCAGTTGGCGGCACGCGCGATGCCGAGGGCCAGCTCTCGTACCGCGGTGTTACGGCGCGGATCGGCCAGCGCCTCGTCGCCGGCGATACCGAAGCCGAAGCCGTTGGACACGCCTTCGGCGGTGACGAGCGTCTTCGGATTGTTCTCGAGCTGGACGATCGCGGTGTACGGGTCCCAGATCGCCCATGCGTCGACATTGCCGGATGTGAACGCCGACAACGCATCTGCGGGCTGCAGGAAGACCGGCTCGACGTCCTTGCCGGGCCCCAGGGTCAGATTAACCTTGTTCAGCTGGAGCAACAGGTGTCCGTGTGCCGAGCTGCCCTTGGCGACGGCGACCTTCTTGCCCTTCAGATCGGCGACGGAGGCCAGTGTCGAGTTGCCCGGGATCAGGATCGCATCGCCACTGGCATTGTTCGCGTAACCGGTGACGATCTTGACCTTGGCGTTCGCCGCTGCGCCGAAGATGGGCGGTGTGTTCCCGGTGACGGCGAAATCGATCTTGCCGGCGGTCGCCGCCTCGATCTGGGGCGGGCCGGAGGTGAAGGTGGAGAACTCGACGGTGAACGGGAGCTTCTCGAGTTCGCCCGAGGCACGCAGCAGGGCTTCCGTGCCGCCCTTCTGGTCCCCGACACGAAGGGTGAGGTCCTGTAGGGAGGCGACGTCGACCGTGTCGTTTGCGATCGACTCGGCGGTGTCCTCGCGCTGCACGCATCCGGCGAGGCCCAGAGTGAGGGCGGCGGTGGCCAGGACGGCGGCGAGCACACGGCGCCGGGCCCGGGAGGCGCGCACGGAGAGATGGGCGTCGGTCATCGGAGTGCCTTCGGTTGAAGCGGATGGGTGGTGAGCGGGTCAGTGCGCGGGATCGGCGACGCCGAGGGCGGTCAGCAATCGGGCTCGCAGGCGCGGGATCTCGGAGTCGGCGTCGTCGGGGTCGCCGGTCTGCCGCGGCCGGGGCACGGCGAGGTCTTCGACGATCTCGCCGCCGGCCAGGACGACGACACGGTCGGCGAGCCGCAGTGCCTCGTCGACATCGTGGGTGACGAGAAGTGCGCCGAAGCCGTTGTCGCGCCAGAGTCTGATGAGCAGTTCGTGCATCGTGCGCCGGGTGAGGGCGTCGAGCGCGCCGAACGGCTCGTCGAGCAGCAGGAGCTGCGGACGTGCCACGAGGGCACGGGCGAGGGAGACCCGTTGTGCCTGGCCGCCGGAGAGCTGCGCCGGCCAGGCACCCGTCTTGTCGCTGAGGCCGACCTCGTCGAGGGTGCGGCGCGCCCGTTCCCGGGCCTCGGTCTTGCCGACCTTCTCGCGGACGAGGCCGAAGGCGACGTTCTGCAGCACGGTGCGCCATGGGAAGAGCCGTGGTTCCTGGAAGGACACCGCCGGGTGACCGGCGGTCCGCACGCTGCCCGACTCGGTGGTCGACAGCCCGGCGAGCAGTCGCAGAAGGGTCGACTTGCCACTGCCGCTGCGTCCGATGAGCGCGACGATCTCGCGGGCGCCCACTCGCAGCGAGACGTCCCGCAGCACGACATTGTCCCCGTAGCGCAGGCTCGCGTGCTCGACCTCCGCGGCGTATGACACGGCGCCGGCACGCTCCTCGGCGAGCGGAACCTCGAGATCTCGGGTGGCGATGGCGGTCATGGTCGGGCCTCCTCTACTCGGGGTGTACGGGCTGCGAGCGTCACCGATTCTGGTATCGCGTGGTGTAGCGCTCGAGCGCACGCACGATGGCGTCGGTGATCAATCCCAGTGCGGCATAGACGATCAGGCCGAAGAAGATGATGTCGGTGCGCAGGAAGTCGCGCGCGTTGTTGATCAGGTATCCCAGTCCGGACGTCGCCGCGATCTGTTCGGCGACGATCAGGCTGAGCCACGCGATGGCCAGGGCCTGTCGTAGGCCGACCAGGATCTGCGGCATGGCGCCCGGGATGATGAGATCCCGGATCGTGGTCAGTCGTGAGAAGCCCAGCACGCGAGCGGTTTCCACCAGCCGGCCGTCGATCTGGCGAATCGCGGCCGACGTGTTCAGGTAGAGCGGGAACAGAGCGCCGAGGGACACGAGCAGGACCTTGGGCGTCTCACCGATGCCGAACCACAAGATGAACAGCGGGATGAGACCGAACAGCGGAAGTGCGCGGATCGCCTGCATGTTCGGATCGATGGCCGAGTCGGCGATCCTGCTCAGCCCCACCAGCAGACCGAGGCCGATTCCGACCGCGACGCCGATGGTCAGCCCGATCGCGACTCGCTGGGCCGACGCCGCGATGGCATCGACGAGCTGCCCGTTGGCGAGAACCTCCCATCCGGCCTCGGCGATCAGCGACGGAGCGGGCAGCTTGTCCTGCGGGATGATCCCCAGTGCGCTGCCGACCTGCCAGAGCACGAGGACGGCGATGGGCGACAACGCACGCAGGATCGTGTGCAGCCGCGACGATCTGCCCGACTTGGCGGATGCCGACGAGGCGTCGGTCGAACCCGGTTCCACTGCCCGCGGGTCGCCGGGCGCGCTGATACTGAGTGTTGGGTCGGCCACGTGCGGCTACGTTACGAATCGGGAAACACTCGCGACACCATTGAGTTCAGCCTGAGCACAAGTAGGCCATGGATCCGCTGTTCGCGTACCGACGAGTGGTCAGCCCCGTCTGATCGTGATCCCGGTCATCCCTGACGCCGATCCGGTCAGCTCGATCACCGGTCCGCCCGGACGCGTCGGTGCGCCGGCCTTGTCCTTCACCTTCGACCACCCGGACAGTTGCAGGTCGCCGTATCGGATCTCGTGATCGGGACCGATCCGGAGCTTCACGGTGGTGGTGGACACCTGGAATTGCAGCGTCGTCGACGGCCCGGGGAACGACGCGTGGGTGAAGTCCAGATCGACGGTGCCCATGCTGCCGGTGACGAGGGTCGACGGCGGGACATGCCAGCTCCCCTTGCGTCGAACCGTGTCCCACTCGGCCTCCAGGTGCAGAGGCGACGTCGGCGGCACGGCGACGGCCGGCATCGTGGTCACGGCGTGGGTCGGATCGTTGAACAGACGGCCGGCGTTCGGCAGGTTCTCCAGGACGGCCCGCAGATCGGCTCGGGTCTTGGCGGTGTACACCAGGCCCGAACGCTCCTCGAACTCCGCGATCTCCAGGTATCCGGACGAGAACGCGTCATTGAGCAGGGTGACGGCTCGTTCGCGTTCCGGGTTCCCGACCCGTAGATCGTCGTCGGGGAGGCGGTCGACCATGCCTGCCACTTTATTGCACCGCTTCGCGACGGTGTGTCGCACCGTTTCGCGGTGGTCCTCGCGGCCACCGGGGCACGGGTGCGGCCCGGTCAGTTCCGCGGGATCGGCGGCGCGGCGTCGGGTGCCATCAGCGCGCCGATCTGCGAGAAGATCGGGTTGCCGCCGTTGTCGTAGGAGCCGTCGGGTCCGAATGCCTCGGGCTCGTACGTCACCGACACCGCGATGGCGATCTTCTCCGCCGGCAGATATCCCGCGACCGCGGAGTACCCGTTGAACAAGGGGTTCTGCACGATCCAGTCACCGGTGAGGACGACGCCCATCCCGTAGGTGTATCGGTCACTCATCGGCATGCACGTTGCGCAGCCGGCCAGTGGGCGCGCCACGTCACGCGTGCTTGTGGAGACCATCGTGTCGTAGGACTCCGATGACAGTGTCTCGCCCGCGAAGAGTTTGCGCGCCGTCGCCTCGACGTCGTAGATGTTCGATGTCTGGATGGCGCCGTGGGTGATGCTCCACGACGGGTTCCAACCGGTGGTCTCCTCGTAGAAGGGAGTCGTCGGCGGGAGGTTCAGAATCCCGCGCCGTTCTGAGGAGTAGGCGTGCAGGGCTGGTTCGGGGATCACCGCGGTCAGATCCGAGACGGTGTTGCCGAGGTCGAGCGGTTCGGAGATCCGCTGCCGGAGCAGATCGGCGACCGATTCACCGGTGATCTTCTCCAGGGCCAGCCCGAGGATCACGTAGTTGGTGTGCGCGTAGTTCCAGTTCGTTCCCGGCTCGTAGAGCAACGGCTTGTTCACGGCGTAGGACAGCATCTCCTCGGTGGTCCACGCCTTGAACGGGTTCGTCAGTTCCTCGGTCTCGAACGCATCGTTCCCGAGCACGAAGTCCTGGTACCCGGAGGTCATCGTCGCCAATTGCCGGAGAGTGACCTTGTCGCTGTTGGGGATCTGGGGAACCCACTTCGCGATGATGTCGTCGAGGCCGACAGCCTCTTCGTCGACGAGTTGCAACAGCACCGCCGCGACGTAGGCGATGGCGACGGATCCGTTGCGGAAGTGCATGTCCGGGGTGGCCGGGATGCCGGTCTGGGATTCGCCGAACGCCTTGGTGATCACGTCCCGGCCGTCGTCGGTGACGCGCACGATCGCCGCCTTCAGGTGCTTGGACTCCATCAGCCCTTCGACGATCCGCTCGATCTCCGCCGCCTGCTGTGGGTTCGACGACGCGGCCGACGAGGACGCGCCATCGGAGCCGCTGTCGGTACCGCACGCCGCCAGCGCGATCGCCAGGACCGCGACAATCAGCATCGACCAGCGCTTTTGCATCACCGGATTGTCCCACGAGCACCGAACCCCTGTCGGTGACTTCGCCAATTCCGGAGTACCGTCGTCCTGGTCGGTGGCACCGGCGGAGGAGGTCGACGATGACAGCAGGACACGCAACGGGCCCGGCGTCGGGACCGATGCCGGCCGCGTTCATCGGGCACGGCAACCCGATGAACGCCCTGGAGCGCAACAGGTACACCGAAGCCTGGACAGCACTGGGCGCGTCGGTGCCGAAACCTCGTGCGATCCTGGTGATCTCGGCGCACTGGTACACCAACGCCACCGCGGTCACCGCGATGCGGCGACCGCGGACGATCCATGACTTCTACGGATTCCCACAGGACCTCTTCGACGTCGAGTACCCCGCTCCGGGAGACCCCGAGGTCGCCGAGATGGTCTCCGATGTCGTCAAACCCACGTGGTGCGGCCACGACGTCGACAGCTGGGGCATCGACCACGGGACCTGGTCGGTTCTCGTGCACACGTTCCCGGATGCCTCGGTACCCGTACTGCAGTTGTCGCTCAACGCCTTCAAGGACCTCGAACACCATTACGAGCTGGGTCGCCGACTCGCCCCGCTCCGGGAGCAGGGCGTGCTGATCATCGCCAGCGGCAACATCGTGCACAATCTGCGGGCGGTCGACTTCGGAAGATCTGACAGCGGATTCGACTGGGCCCATCGCTTCGACGACGCCACACGCGAAGTGTTGCAGGACAATCCGTCAAATGTACTGAGTCTGGACGGGCATCCCGACTTCGACAGATCCGTGCCGACTCCCGACCACTATCTTCCGCTGCTCTACATCGCCGGACTCGCCGGTGACTCACCCCTGGACCTGCTCGTGGATGGTCATGCCGCCGGGTCGATCTCGATGGCCGCCTACACGCTCGGGCTCGAGGTCGAACCCCCGGGATCCGGGACCGGTGGACCGGCCGCCGAACTGCCCCAGGGGTTTCCGACACTCGATTCGAACCTGTGAGCCTCAGGCCGCCGCCAGGAAGTCGTCGATCTGGTTGATCGCCGAGGACGCACCTTCGACGACTCCCATGTCGAGCACCTTCTGCAAGGCCTCGGCCGAATCGTAGGTGCTTATGAACGTGGCGACCGTGGTGCCGTTCTTCTCGGTGAAGGCGTAGGAGTTGCGGGACTCCGGCATGTCGGTGATCGGGTTGAGGTCCGCGTCGGCGAAGCCGTCGAGGAAGGTGAAGCCGTGGGGTTCGTCGACGGACTCGACCTTCCAGTAACCGCCGAACTTCTCGCCCTCCGGGCTGGTCATGTAGTAGGTCATCCGGCCACCCGGACGCAGGTCGTGATCGACGACGGTGGCTGGGTAGGTCGGCGGACCCCAGATCTTCTCGAGCTGGCGCGGGTCGGCGTAGATCTGCCACACGCGGTCGATCGGCGCCGCGAATTCGGCGTTGATGGTGATGGTGCGGGCGTCGAGGTCCGGCGTCACGTCGATGACAGGCATTGTTCAATCCTCCGATGGTGTTGTGGGTGAGGGTGATTCGATCGAGAGCAGATCGTCGATGCGGGCGATACGACCGCGCCACACCTGTTCGAGCTCGGTGAGCATCGCTGCCACCGAACGCACTGCCGCGACGTCGCCACTGGCCAGCTGCTCCCGCCCGTGACGACGTTTGGTGAGCAGGCCGGCCTTCTCCAGGACGGCGACATGCTTCTGCACGGCCGCGAAGCTCATGTCGTATTTCGCGGCCAGTACCGAGACCGAGTGTTCACCGGCGAGCACACGTCGCAAGATGTCGCGACGGGTGCGGTCCGACAGCGCGTGGAACAGGGCGTCGGCCCGGTCCTCGTCTGTCGGTTCGCCTGCGTTCTCGGCCACATCTCAAACATACAACCAATCGGTTGTATGTCAAGAGGCTGTTGCGATCACGTCGGGCGCAACCATGGCCACTCTCGTTCGGTGGGCCTTGACTTGTCCCGACCCCGCCAGCCTGCGCACGCCGTGGCGACACTCCCGTTCGCCACGGCCACACCAGAAACGAAGGACACCCACTCGTGACCCGTCAGCTTCACCTCGGTGGATTCTTGATCGCCTCCCCCGTCACCCACTCGCACGCCGCATGGCGTCATCCCGGCTCGGTGACGGACTACTTCGGGCCCGACCACTATCACCGGGTGGGGCGCATCCTCGAACGCGGCAAGTTCGACTTCGCCTTCTTCGCCGACCTGCTCGCCGCACCGGTCCGATTCGGCGGCGATCAGTCCGAACCCTTCCGGCGGGGCACGCAGGCCGCGGCGACGATCGACCCGAGCCTGGTGGCGGCGAGCATCGCCGCGGTCACCACCCGACTCGGCATCGCGGTCACGAAGTCCACCACCTACTTCCACCCCTACGAGCTCGCGCGCGTCTTCGGCTCCCTCGACCACCTCACCCGCGGCCGCATCGCCTGGAACATCGTGACGTCGCTGTCGCAGGCCGAGGCCCAGAACTTCGGCTTCGACGACCACGTCGGACACGACGAGCGGTACGTGCGCGCCGAGGAGTTCGTCAGCACGGCGATCAAACTGTGGTCGAGCTGGGACGCCGACGCCGTGACCGCGGACAAGGAGTCCGGCGTCTGGGCGGATCCGTCGAAGATCCACACCGTCGACCACGAGGGCACGCACTACCGGACGCGGGGGCCGCTCAACCAGCCCCGCTCACCGCAGCATCGCCCGGTGCTCATCCAGGCGGGATCGTCGAACACCGGCAAGGACTTCGCCGCGCGGTGGGCCGAGGCGATCTTCGAGATCGACCCGACGCCGGAGGGTCGCCGTGCCTACTACGACGACGTGAAGTCGAGGGCCGTGAACTTCGGCCGAAACCCCGACCACGTCAAGATCTTCCCGTCCTTCATCCCGTTCATCGGTGAGACCGAGTCGATCGCCCGGGAGAAGCAGGCGTTCCACAACGAGCTCGCCGACCCGATCTCGGGCCTGATCACCCTGTCGGTCCACACCGATCACGATTTCTCCGCCTACGATCTCGACGCCCCCGTCGAAGACGTTCAGGTGAGCGGCACCCAGGGGCTGTTCGACGTCGCCCGACGCCTCTCCGAGCGCGACAGTCTCACCCTCCGAGACATCGGCAAACTGTATGCGCAGGGAGTTCTGCTGCCACAGTTCGTCGGTACGGCCGCCGACGTCGCGGACCAGATCGAGGAGTCCTTCACCGGCGGCGAGGCCGACGGATTCATCGTCTCGAGCGCCCAGACCCCCGGCACCTTCAACGACTTCGTCGACTACGTGGTCCCCGAGTTGCAGCGCCGCGGACTGTTCCGCACCGAGTACGAGGGCGCGACCCTGCGCGAACACCTCGGGCTCGGGAGCGCCGAGGAGGACCTGCCCGCGGACATCCGCGGGGTCGACACCCGACTGGCGGGCTGACCTCAGCGCTCGGTGACCCGCCCGCCGTCGACATCCCAGTGCCGGTCGACGTGCACGTTCTGCAGCATGCGCCGATCGTGTGTCACGAGAAGCACTGCGCCGTCGTAGGAGTCGAGGGCGGACTCGAGTTGTTCGATCGCGGGCAGGTCGAGGTGGTTGGTCGGCTCGTCGAGCACCAGGACGTTGGTGCCACGCGCCTGCAACAGTGCGAGGCCGGCCCGGGTGCGCTCGCCGGGCGACAGGTCTCCCACCGGACGGTCGACGTGGTCGGCGCGCAGACCGAACTTGGCGAGCAGGGTCCGCACGTCCGCGGTGGACAATTCGGGAACGAGGGCCACGAACCGTTCGGCGAGCGGCCGGGGACCGGTGAATTGACCACGCGCCTGGTCGATCTCACCGATCGCGACGTTGGCGCCGAGCTGGGCACTCCCCTCGTCGGGCTCGACCCGCCCGAGGAGCAGTCGCAGCAGCGTCGTCTTACCGGCGCCGTTGTGGCCGGTGATGCCGATGCGCTCGCCGGCGTTCACCTGCAATGACACCGGACCCAGTACGAAATCACCCTGCCGTACAACCGCTCCGTTGAGTGTGGCGACCACCGAGCTGGAGCGAGGCGCGGAGCCGATGGTGAACTCGAGCACCCATTCCTTGCGCGGTTCGGCGACCTCGTCCAGCCGCGCGATCCGGCTCTCCATCTGCCGGACCTTCTGCGCCTGCTTCTCACTCGATTCGGTTGCGGCGCGGCGTCGTATCTTGTCGTTGTCCGGCGCCTTGCGGATGGCATTGCGGACGCCTTGACTCGACCACTCCCGTTGCGTCCTCGCCCGGGAGACGAGATCGGCCTTCTTGGCGGCGAACTCCTCGTACTCCTCGCGGCGGTGACGCCGGGCGACGGCCCGCTCCTCGAGGTAGCTCTCGTAACCGCCTCCGTAGACGGTGTTGGTGTGTTGCGCGAGATCGAGTTCGAGGACCCGGGTGACGCTGCGCGCGAGGAACTCTCGATCGTGACTGACCAGGACGACGCCGCCGCGCATCCCGGCCACGACCTCCTCCAGTCGCGCGAGACCGTCGAGGTCGAGGTCGTTGGTCGGTTCGTCGAGGAGCACGATGTCGAACCGCGAGCACAGCAGCGCGGCCAGCCCAACCCGCGCGGCCTGACCGCCGGACAGATCCGTCATCAGGGTGGCGTCCGGGTCGATGACGCCGTCGCCGAGCCCGAGATCGGCGAGGACCGCGGGCAACCGCTCGTCCAGATCGGCGGCACCGGTGGCCAGCCAGTGGTCGAGCGCGGCGGCATACGTCTCGGCCGGGTCTCCCGAGACCGTCACGTCCGGGTCGGCCAACGCGTCGGCCGCAGCGTCCATCGCCACGGTGGCCTCCGCACAGCCGGTCCGCCGGGCGACGTATGCGCGCACGACCTCGCCGGGAAGTCGCTCGTGCTCCTGCGGCAACCATCCGACGAAGGCATCGGCGGGCGCTCGTGTCACCGTGCCCTCCAGCGGCGCGAGGTCACCGGCGAGCACCCGCAGGAGAGTGGTCTTCCCGGCACCGTTGGCGCCGACCACGCCGACCACGTCCCCGGGTGCCACCGTGAGATCGAGGTGATCGAACAGGACGCGGTGGGCATATCCCCCGGCGACGTCCTTGGCAACGAGCGTGGCGGTCATCCGTCCATGGTCGCACCACGTCGTCGACCGCCCGGAGCCGGCAGACCGGCCCGCGGTTTCCCGACCTGCCCATCGGGTACCCGCCCGCATGACCTCAACTCGCGAGACCCGACACTTCGACGTCGTCATCGTCGGCGGCGGAAATGCCGGCCTCAGCGCAGCGGCGCGGCTGCTGCGTCTGGGCTTTCCCGATGTCGCGGTGATCGAACCGCAGGCCGTCCACACCTACCGCCCGCTCCTCTCCTACGTCGGCGGAGGTCAGGCGACACTTCGGGAGGCCGAACGCACCCAGCGATCGGTGACGCCGGACGGGGTGACCTGGGTGCGCGACACAGCCGTGGTCGTCGACGCGGGGAAGCGGACGATCCGCTGCTCCTCGGGTGCCGACATCGGCTACCGGGACCTGATCCTGGCCGTCGGACTCGTGCCCGATTGCGACGCGATGCCGGGAGTCGATCTCGCGATCGCCGACCGTGCGGTCGCCAGCAACTACCTCGACCGCGCCGAACAGACCTGGGACCTCGTGACCTCGATGCCGCGGGGTGGCCGCGCGGTGTTCACCGTCCCGCGCCCACCCGTCAGCTGCACCGGCACGACCCTCAAACCTCTGTTCCTGGCGGCAGCCCACTGGCGACGCGCGGGCATCCTCGAGTCCCTCGACATCACCTTGATCGTCGACCGGCCGCATCTGCTCGGCGTCGACGGCCTCGACGCCCGCCTGTCGGAATGCCTCGACGAGCTCGGGGTGCGTGTCCTGCTCGACAGCACCGTCCGGTTGCATCCGGTCGATCGCCGGGTCACCGTGGTGACCGGCTCGGAGACCCAGGACGTGCAGTACGACATGTTGCATCTCGTCCCGCCGTTCCGGGGCGCCGACCTCGTGACCGACTCGGGTCTGGCCGGCACTCGCGACCGGGGACTCGTCGACATCGATCCCCACACGCTGCGCCACCGCACCCACGCATCGATCTGGGGTGCCGGCGACGGTGCCGCGATCGCCACCGACCCGTCGGGTGGCGGGCTGCGGCGCCAGGTCGCGGTACTCGTCGACAACCTCGCGGCCGCGCGCGCCGGCGAAGAACTCACCACCTACGACGGGTACACCGTCGCGCCGATCGCAACCGACGCCCACCATCTGATCGCCGCCGAGTTCGACCGCGACGGAACCATCACCTCGTCGCTGCCGTCGGTCATCGACCCGCTGAAGCCGCGCCGGAGCGCGTGGGCCTTCGACCGCTACGTGCTGCCCCGTCTCTACTGGAACGCGATCTTGCGCGGACGCGTGTGAACCGCGCCCGGTAGGAACACCCGGGTCAGTCCCCGTCGGCACGGATCAGTGCATCGATCCCGGCGATCACGATCGTCACGCCGGTCTCCAGCGCATGCTGCGGGCTGCGCGCCGAGTCGAAGGTGGCCCCGACGGTCGTGCCGACGCGCCCGGATACCGGGTAGTCCTGGTCCTTCATGAGATGGCCGAGTGCGGGCGCGACGATGGCCCACCACTCCGGGTCCGCCATCCCGGACGCCTGCCGGGTTTCGTGGTCACTGCGATATGCACGCGCGGCGCCTTCGACGACGGTCAACAGAGTCGTCAGGCCGGCCTCCATCTGCAGATCCGACAGACCTATCCCGTCGAGGACACGCAACTCTGCTTCGTATTTGTCTCCGGCGTTCGGCCCGAGCAGACTGCGGGCGTCGTGGATGTCGAGGAGCCAGGGATGGCGCAGGATCAGTTCCCAATTCCGTTGCGCGACATACTGTATGCCAGCCCGCCAATCACCTGCGTCCGTCGCCGAGTCAGCGTTGTCGTAGAGGCCGCCGTACACGGCGTCGACCATCAGCGCGGTGAGGTCGTCCTTGCCGGGCACGTGGTTGTACAGCGCCATCGTGCTGACGCCCAGCCGCTCGGCGACCTTGCGCATCGAGGTGGCGTCGAGCCCGTCGGCGTCGGCGAGTTCGATCCCGGCATGCACGATCCGCGAGACTGTGATGCCCGAACGACCCGCCGGCGGATGATGCCCCCACAGCAGGTAGAGGCTGCGCACCACCTCGGGTGCGGATTTCGGCGTGTTCACGAACCTCCTCGTAGTCACTCGCACAACCAGATTCCACCGACGCGTGCGTTCGGCGCCACCGTATCGTACGCTCGTAACGTACGGTGTAAATAACGTCGTATAAATGGCCCCGAGGAGGCTCGCGGTGGGTGACACCGATTCAGCGATCACGCTCGAAGGCGTGCGCAAGCGATACGGCGGTGGATCGGCGGCGGCGGTCCTCGATGGACTCGACCTCGCCGTGACGCGTGGCAGCGTGCACGGCCTGCTCGGCCCGAACGGTGCGGGCAAGACGACTGCGGTGCGGATCATGACCACCCTGCTCGCGCCCGACGCAGGGCGCGTCCGGGTCGCCGGCGTCGACGCGGTGCGCGACCCCGGCCGGGTGCGAGCGCGGATCGGTCTCGTCGGTCAGCATGCCGCCGTCGACGAAGCCCTGACGGGTCGCCAAAACCTGGTGATGTTCGCCCGACTCAACCGGTATCGACCGGCAACCGCGGCTCGGCGCGCGGCGGAGTTGCTCGAGAGGTTCGGACTCGACGAAGCAGCCGATCGCCAGGTGAAAACGTATTCGGGTGGGATGCGGCGTCGTGTCGACCTCGCGGCCGGCCTGATCACCGCTCCCGAGGTCCTGTTCGTCGACGAGCCGACCACCGGATTGGATCCCGGTGTGCGGCAGGATGTGTGGAACGCGATCCGGGAACTCGTACGTGGCGGCACGACCGTCCTGCTGACCACGCAATACCTGGAGGAAGCCGACCAGCTCGCCGACCACATCTCGATGCTCGGCAGCGGTCGAGTCGTCGCCGACGGCAGCCCGGCGGAACTGAAAGCCCGCGCCGGCGACGACTGGTTGGAGGTCAGCACGGCCCACGAGGCCGACGCCGACCGGCTCCGGGGCATGCTCTCGCAGTGGTCCGCGGGCGAGATCACCATCGTCGGCAATCGCGTCCGCGTGCCGTTGGCCGATCGCACCGCATCGGTGATCGGGGCGTCGGCGGCCCTACGAGACGCCGGGTTGGAAGTCCGCGACATCGCCGTGCGCACACCGACACTGGACGAGGTCTTCCTCCAGGTCACCGGGCACACCCCCTTCGGGGACGCGCCCGACGACACACGACTACACACCCCACCCACCATTGCGGAGGCCCACAAGTGACGATCCCGACCACCCACACTCCTCAGGCCGCGCCCGCCAGCATCCCGCCCGACGGACCGACCTCCCCGTCGTACGCGCGTTCGCCGACACATGGACGATCACCCGTCGGGACATCCAGCACTGGCGTCACCTTCTCGGAGCCAGAATCTTCGGCTGGTTGTGGCCGATCGTCCTGATGGCTCTGTTCCTGGGCCTCCTCGGTGGTGCACTCGGAGGCGATGTCGGCGGCAGTTACATCGACTTCGTCATGCCCGGTGTCCTCGCCATGACAGCCTTTCTCGGCCTCGAGACCACGATGGCAGCGGTCAGCCAGGACTCCCTACGGGGGATCACCGACCGATTCCGCTCGCTGCCGATCAGCGGCATCGCCGTGGTTGGTGGCCGGTGTGTTGCCGATCTACTCGACTCGCTGATCACGCTCGTCGTGGTCGTCGCCGGCGGGTTGGCCTTCGGGTGGCGTCCCGACACCAGTGCGCCCGAGGCGTGTGCCGCGCTCGGCCTGCTACTCCTGCTCCGGATCGCGATGCTCTGGACCGGGATCTTCATCGGCCTGAAGGCGACCAGTCCCGAAGCGCTGGTTCCGTTCAACATCCTGGTGTGGCCGATCCTGTTCTTCTCCACAGTGTTCATCGACACGTCGACCATGCCCAGGTGGCTCGCGACGATTGCCGACGCGAACCCGCTGTCGGCGACCGCGTCCGCGCTGCGCGAGCTCCTGGGCGCCCCTGTCATCGGCGGCGGCGACAGTGTGTTCGCCGACCACGCCACGCTTCTCGCCATCGCGTGGCCGGTGGCGATCATCGCGATCTTCCTTCCTCTGGCGGTGTCCGCCTTCCGGCACCTCCGCCGCTGATCGAGCCGGCTCATCGGTCACGAATCGAGAAGCCCGACAGGGTCATGCCCCGCTACCGTGAGTGACACCTCGATACATGACGACCACGAGAGGAACGCGAATGGGCAACTCGGGAGGATTCTCCGATCAGGAACGTGCCGCGATGAAGGAGCGCGCCGCGGAACTCGAGAAGGAGAAGACCCGCGGGCGTGGCAACAAGAGAGCGGCCGAGGAACTCGATCTGCTCGCCAAGCTCGAGAAGATGGACCCGGCCGATCGCGCGCTGGCCGAACGCATCCATGCGATCGTCACCGCGACCGCGCCGGACCTCGCCCCCAAACTCTGGTACGGGCAGCCCGCGTACGCGCTCAAGGGCAAGGTCGTGTGCTTCTTCCGCAGCGGCCACGACGACAACGAGCGCTACTCCACGTTCGGATTCACCCAGAACGCACACCTCGACGACGGCGGTTTCTGGCCCACGTCGTTCGCTGTCAGCACCGTGGACACCGGGGTCGAGAAGACGATCACGACGCTCGTCGCCAAGGCTGTGAGCTGACCGTTCGAGGACCGCGGGCAGGCCATCGGGGCCCACCCCTGGCCAAGAGGACTGCGACACGGTATATTTCAACGGGTGTTGACTTCCTCTGAACAAAGATTGGGGGTCCACGTCGTGCGCGGTGAGTGCTGATGCGCCTCCCGCCCACGACTGGAATTCCTCCCCGCCTCTCCCTCTGGCTCCGCGCCCGTCAGTTCGCGGTACCGCCCTCCATCATCGAAGCTGCCACCGCTGCGCGCCGCGCCGGTGACTGGATCGGCGCTTGCGCCGCAGCGGGTTTCGACCCCGATATCGATCTCGCCGACATCCGTCGAAGGTGCGGCCCCGACCTGGCCGAACACCTACGGGACGACCTTCTCCATCTCGCCCCCGACCTGTTGCGCTGGCATCTGCCGCGAACAGGTCCCGCAGGACACCTACGACCCGGCCTCACCATCGCCTTGGCACGTTACGGGCCCGAACACGGAAATCGTTTCGGCACAGTGGGTTCGACGTATCTGGTCGCGCGGACGGCACCGCGCTGGGCCGACGCGGGCCAGCGAGTTTCGCTGGCCCTGTGGGACGGATCGACGCCCGACCCACACCCTCACCCTCGACCCGATCGCAGATACCGCCTCGACCTGCACCGCCACCTGTGGGACGTCCGGCATACCAGTGAGCTCCGAATCCGTTGCGGCGCCGACTCATCACCGTCGCCGCCGATCCTGTCCCCGCCTCCCGACCTGCCGGACGGCTGCGCCGTCGATCGGTGGGCGGCCGAAGCCACTGTGGTGCTCCGCACCGAGGGGCACCGGTCCGGGTGCGTGCGGATACGGCTCGGAACACATGGAGATCTGTTCCTGCACAATGATATCGACGACCCCACCGCTGCTCACTGGGTGAACGACCCGCCGCCAGGGAAGATCACGACGTTCCCGGTTCTGCCCGACGCCGCGACCAGAACGCTCCCGGACCTCGAGTTGCTCCGACACGGCGCCATCACTCCCGATCGGTTGCACCCTCTGGTTGCGGCCGCATTGACGCCCGACTCCCCTTCGTCACCCCATCGTCGAAAAGCGCTTGTCGACAATTCCTTTCAGGAGGTTCGATGTCGCGGCGAGCTGCATCGCATCGGGGTCGCGAACGGAGTCCTGTCGGCATTGGATCACGACCGCGACGAGATTCGCCGCGAGGGGATGCTGGCGTCCCTCACCGGCACGCCCTTACCCTGTCTGGAGGCGATCGACCGCGCCCATCGTCGGCCCGACTGTCTCACCGGGGTACAGGAACGACTCGACTTCGGCGACATCGATGGCGCACTCGCAATCGTCGAGCACCTGCTCGGCCCTGAGGCGATCCTGCGAAACGGACCGTTACGCGACGCCGTCGAACGCGCTCGCGCTCAGGTGGAGATCCACGACGCCTATCGCGCCGGCGACATAGATACTGTCCCACAACCCATTCCCGGTGGACCCCGCCGCCGCGGCCACACCGGCCGACGTAGACGCGCACGTCCACGACATGCGACTCATCGCTGACGCCGATCCCCCCTTCCCTTCCACAACCCGTAGGTGAACCATGCCCGCACATACCTCGACCACACTCCCCCGGACCACCGAGTCCGCACTAGACGACGCCAACGCTCAGCCCGGCAGCGATCGATCCGGCGGTGCTCAACTCGACAGGGCCGCCGGATTACTCGCGCTGCTCGAGGAGACGACCACCGAGCAGCGCTCCCATGACCAGCTCGAGGCGCTCACACTCGCCGTGGCCGCCGACCTCCCGGTCCTGCTGTGGGGTGAGCCGGGGATCGGTAAGACCGCGGCGCTGACGCAACTCGCCGCGTCCCTGGATCTCCCCCTCACGACCGTGATCGCGAGCGTCCACGAACCGTCGGACTTCTCCGGACTACCCATCGTCGGCGACGACCCGGCGACTCGGGGCGTTCCCATGGCGCCGCCCGACTGGGCCGTCCGACTCGCCGACGCGGGCCGCGGACTGCTCTTCCTCGATGAGCTCTCCACGGCACCTCCCGCGGTGCAGGCGGCGCTCCTGCGACTCGTGCTCGAAAGACGAGTGGGCGCACTGCAACTGCCTCCCGAAGTCCGGATCGTTGCCGCCGCGAACCCACCGTCGTCGGCGGCGGACGGCTGGGAGTTGAGCGCACCGCTGGCCAACCGATTCGTCCACCTGCACTGGACCCACGACCACGAGGTCGTCGTGCGCGGTCTCGGAGGCACCTGGCCCACGGCGACATTGCCGACCCTGGACCCGGAGAAGTTCCCCAGTGCTGTTGATTTCGCCCGCCGCGCCGTGTGCACACTCCTGGCAGCGCGGCCCGCGCTGGTCCACAAGCTCCCCGGAAGCCAGACCCGTCGGGGCGGCGCCTGGCCGTCGCCGCGAAGCTGGGCCGCGACGGTTCGACTGATCGCGTTCGCCACAGCCGCCTCCGCGTCACCCGATGTGCTCTCGCTGCTGATCCGCGGCACGGTCGGCGACGGGCCCGGCTTCGAACTGCTGGCGAGTATTGATCGCATGGATCTCCCGGACCCCGAAACGCTGCTCGCCGATCCGTCCGCGGTCAAGCTCCCCGAGCGAGGCGACCTGCGTCAGGCCACACTCGATGCCGTCGTCGCGGCGGTTCGGCGCCGACCCGACCGCGACCGGTGGGACGCCGCATGGGAAGTGCTGGCCGTCGCGGTGCAGACCGGCGCTCCCGACCTCGTGGTGGTCCCGGCGACCACCCTGGCGAGCCTGCGCCGGGACGACTGGCAGATCCCCAGCACGATCGACCAGCTGGCGGGGGTGGTGTCGGTGTCTCGCGCAGCCGACGACGCCGCCGAGCGGGTCGCCGCTCGACCAGGGCGGGGCCGGATGCGATGACGTTGAGGGAGGCACCGGCGTCGACGGCATCGGAGTCGATCTCGGACAAGATCTACGCGGCTCGTCTGCAAGCGGTCCGTGCCCGGCCGTACATGGCAACCGCGCTGTACGCCCTGCACCTCGTCGAATCGCCGCGCGTCCCGACCATGAGCGTCGACCGTCACTGGCGCTGCTATCTGTCGCCCGCCTTCGTCGCAAGCCGACCCGAGGAGGAGATCGCAGCACGCCTGGTACACCTGGTCTCTCATCTCCTCCGGGATCACGCCGACCGAAGCGACCGGTATGCCGACGACCACGGCTCCGACGGTCCGTCGGAACGGTTGCGGATGAACATCGCCGCCGACTTCGAGGTCAACGACGACGTATACGGGGACGGACTCATCACGCCCGACGACGCCGTCCACCCGTCCGCGCTCGATCTGGACACCGGATTGCTGATGGAGGACTACCTCCGGTGGTTCAGCCTGGGCCCGGGAACCGATGAGATGGCCTGGCTCGAGTGCGGTAGCGGAAGCGACGGCCGTCATCGGGACTGGGAAGTGGGACCGGATGGCGCCGACGGTCTGAGCGATCAGGAACGCGAAGCCGTCCGGTTCGCGGTGGCGACGTCGATCTCAAACCGCGCAGGCGACGTGCCGGCCGGCTGGCGGCGCTGGGCACGCGACGCCGTGCACCCGCCACAACCCTGGCAGGCACTACTGGGTGCCGCGATACGCGCCGCGGTGTCGACCTCCGGTGTCGGAGACGACTACACCTTCGGGCGGCCGGCGAGACGGTCGGTGGCGCTGCCCGGCGTGATCGTTCCCAGCCTTCGGCGCACGCCACCGAAGGTGAGTGTCGTCATCGACACCTCGGGGTCGGTCAGTGATGCCGAACTCGGCAGCGCCCTGCTCGAGGTCGCCGCCATCTCGCGCGCCGTGAGCGGCCGGCGTGACCGGCTCACCGTGGTGTCGTGCGACGCCGCAGCGCATGTCGCGCAACCCATCTGCCGTGCGGAGCACATCCCGCTGCACGGCGGCGGTGGAACCGACCTGCGCACCGGGTTCGACAGCGCCCTGCGCACCCGACCCGACGTCGTCGTCGCACTGACCGACGGCCACACCCCGTGGCCGAGTCACCCGCCCGGCTGTCGCACCATCGTCGGCCTCTTCGCGCGCGACCACCGTGCGTATGCCCCGCTCACCGGTTCGCCCGTCTCCGGATTCGGGGGCGGTGGCGCCCATCCCGGCGGGTGGTCGGCGCCACCCGACTGGGCCCACGTCGTGCGCATCGGTGAGGCGGGTCGGTGAGCGCCCTTGCGCCGTCGGCTCGTTGGCAGAACTGTCGCGATCGTCGTTCCCGGAGGTGCCTGCCGCGACCGGCGACGAATTCTCATCCCCCTCAGCGGTATCGAAGGGCACATTGCCCTTCGACCGTGCTCACGGGGACGAGAATTCTCGAGACGACCTATAGGAGCGCATTCCCAGCGGCCCGGGCCACCCGACCCCGAGGCGGTCATTCCGCCGGCTACAGTCTCGTCGCGGACTACTCTGACCGCCATGATCACCGCAGTGCACACATTGATCTACTGCGACGACCCGGAGGCCGCACGCACCTTCTTCCGCGACGTGCTCGGCTTTCCGCACGTCGACACCGGCGGTGGATGGCTGATCTTCAAGACCGGCCCCAGCGAGATGGGCGCCCACCCGAATGCGTGGGAGCACGAAGGGACCGCCGGACGCACCGACCAGAAGTTCGACGTGTCGTTCATGTGCGACGATCTCGAGTCCACGATGCGCGAACTCTCGGCGCGCGGCGCGGAGTTCGCCGGCGCCCCGACCGACGAGGGGTGGGGCGTCACCGTCGGACTCAAGGTTCCCGGCGCCGGCGAGATCACCCTGTACGAGCCGAAATATCCAGCGCCCGCACTCCGGTGATCCGTCGGGACCGGTGGTCGAGCGTGGCTCATTCGGTTGCATGAAACGCGACGATCCGGCACGTCGCGCGCGGTAATCTCCCGAGGTCACCGAGCGCATAGGAGCCGACCGTGGGCAGTCCCTACGACCCCAACCAGCCGACCGCCATGGGTCCGCAGGGGCCGCAGCAACCCGGATGGCCGCCCGCCGGCGGTCACCAACCCGGTGGGCCGCAGGCGGCTCCGGGTCAGCCCCACTCGGGGCCGTACGGTCAGCAACCGTATGGTCAGCAGCCATATGGCCAGCAACCCTTCGGACAGCAGCCATACGGCCAGCCGTACAACCAGCAGTTCGGCCAGCAACCCCCACCGCCGACCTCTGGCGGTGGCAAGAAGTGGTGGATCATCGGAGGCGGTGGACTCGTCCTCGTACTCATCGTCGTCGTGGCGGTGGTGCTGGCTCTGACGCTGAGTGGTGGCGACGACGAGCCGTCGGTCCCCAACGCCTCAGCACTCGAGCTGGTCCTTCCCGAGGACCAGTTCCCGGACATCACAGGTGATTTCACCACCGAGACGGGTGCCAACGACGACGATGGCAGCACCGTCGACAACGAGAAGTGCAAGACGCTGGTCGACTCCCAGCAGACCACCGGAGAACGCGCCGAACGCGAGCTCACCGAGACCTCGTCGTCGAGCGAGATCCTCTTCGGCCTCGACAACTACAGCGCCGACGTCACCAAACCGGCCGACAGCAGCTACGACGAATTCGACGAGATCCTCTCCGCCTGCTCCTCTTTCACGCTGACTCTCGACGACGGCGACGTCCCGGTCGCACTCACCCTCGAGAAGGTGGAGCTGCCCATCGACGGCGACTACAAAGCAGTTCGCATGACCGGCGCGTACGAGGTCAGTGGGTTCGAGCTCAATCTGGCGGGGATCATCGTGATCGGCGAGGAACGAGGCGTCTCGTTCTCGGTCACGCACAACACCGTCGACGACACTCCGCCCGCCATGGATTCCGAGGTCAGCAACAATCTGGCCGAGATGTTCGCGGCGCAGCGACAGGTCATCAAGGACGCCGCTTAGGCGGCGCAGCAGGGTCACTGAGAACCTGGGCCAGCGCGACCGGGTCGTCGAAGACGCTCATGTGCCAGGCGCCGGCACGAACGACGAATTCCGAGTCCGGGATACGACGATGCATCGCCTCCATCGAACCGACGTCGGACACCGTGTCGTGTTCGGCCGCAACCACCGTCACCGGACACGCGATCGACGGTGTGCGCTGCGAACAGTCGAAGCCCGCGATCGCGCGCAACGCCGACGCCCAGGATGCCCGGTCCGCGGTGGCCACTGCCTCCCGCGCATACCGGACGACCGGGCCGTCGGCCTGCAATTCACCTGTGCTGAACCAACGTCGGAGTGCGCCGTCGACATCGACCGAGCCGGCCTCCACGGCGGCGGCCACTGCGTCGAAAGCCGGGAAGGGAGTGTCTCGGGTGCACAGAAGCGTGAGGCGCGACACGAGATCGGGCCGCGTGATCGCGAGTTCCAGGGCGACCTGTCCGCCGAACGAATGCCCCACCACATGCCAGGGCCCTTCCACCTCAGCTGATTCCGCGACCTCCGCGGCCAATCGAGCCTGCAGGTCGGCGTCGGCGTAACCGGGTGGCGGAGTGATCTCCGGACTGATCACGTGTCCGCGCTCGGACAGCTCGGCGCGCACCGCGTCCCACACCGCCGGCGACAACGGGGTCCCCGGCAGAAGCAGCCAGGTCGACGGACTCGCAGACGGCACACTCACTCCTGTGGCGCATCGATGATGGGCGGTGCGTTCCGCGAGGAGGGGTCGACCGACGTCGCAGAACTTGCCTGCACCCTACGTCGGACAGATCGCCGGCACCTCGGAGGTGGATGTCGTCAAACCATTGCGGTATCTGTCAGGATTCACTAACGTTAGCGACAGCCGACGAATCTGACACAAGGAGTCATCATGGGAGCACCCGTCGCGTTTTTCGAGATCACCTCGAAGGACCCCAGCCGCCTCATCACGTTCTATCGCGAGCTGTTCGATTGGACCGTCGACGAGAGCCACGGACCGGAGTACTCGCTGGTCGACACCGGTGCGGGTGAGGGCGCCGTCGGCGGCGGAATCGGTGCCGTGTCCGACCCGGCCGGGACCGGCGGGGTGAGTGTGTACATGCGCGTCGATGATCTGCAGGCATCCCTCGACCGGGCCGAGACACTGGGCGGCACCGCACTCGTGCCGCCCGCGGAGCTGCCGGACGGCTACGGCCGCTTCGCGATGTTCGCCGACCCCGACGGCAATTCGATCGGGCTCTGGACGTGACCGACAAGATGCCGGGCGTCGACGAGGCCCTGCGCGCGATGGCCGAGCCCCGCCGCCGCGCCATTCTGGAACTCGTCTCCGGCGAGGAGCTGTCCGCGGGCGACATCGCCGCACGGTTCGACGTCAGCCGTACCGCGATCTCCCAGCACCTCACGGTGTTGAAGGACGCCGGGCTGCTCGCCGAGCGGCGCGAGGGAACCCGGCGCATCTACCGCGCCCGACCCGAGGGCATCGATCAACTGCGCGACCTGCTCGACGACATGTGGGCGTCATCTCTCGACGTCGCGCGGCAACTGGTCGAGGCCGAACGCGGACTGACCGACGACGACGAGGTGAACCGTGCCGGGTGAACGCAGAGTCGACGAATCCCCCGGCGGTGGCGGCGGTTCCGTTCTCCCGCTGCGGCGTCCACCGATACGCCAGTCCACCACCGTCCGCAGCGACCTCGACCACGTCTTCACCACCTTCGTCCGAACCATCGGGGTCTGGTGGCCGTTGCAGCCCATGTCAATCGGCGGGGATCGTGCCCGCACCGTGACGATCGACGAGTACACGGGCGGGCGGGTCTTCGAGACCTGGGACGACGGCACCACCGCCGAGTGGGGCCGTCTCGCGGTGTGGGAGCCCCCGAACCGTTTCGTCATGTCGTGGTTGAACACCCCGGAGCCGACCGAAGTCGAGTTGGCGTTCACCTCCCTCGGCCCGGCCCTGACGCGAGTGTCCGTGGAACACCGCGGCTGGGAGCGCCTCAGCGAGGATCAGTTGCGCGAAGACTGCGCCGCGCCAGGCGGTTACAGCTCCGGCGCGTACTCCAACGGCTGGGCCGCCGCTCTGGCGGCATCGGTCGCCGTCATCGAATCCACACTCACCTGAACAAAGGAAGCCCATCCCATGTCGCACTTCGTGTACAAACTCGTCCCGCCCAGGCCGACCTTCGGGCCCGGCGACATGTCCGACGACGAGGCCGCCGTCATGGGCCGGCACGGCGCGTACTGGTCGGGGCTGCTCGCCGACGGCACCGCGGTCGTCTTCGGACCCGTCGTCGACCCGGCCGGGAACTGGGGCCTCGGCATCGTCCGCGCGGACTCCGAGGACGAGGTCCGGGCGATCAGCGCCGCCGACCCGGCCATCACCTCGGGCCTCGCGCGCGTCGAGATCCTCCCGATGCCCGTCGGCATCGGACGGGACTGATCGGACCCGGACAACGACGAAGCCCGTCCCGACATCGGTCGGAACGGGCTTCGTTCAGTGGAGCTAAGGGGACTCGAACCCCTGACCCCCACACTGCCAGTGTGGTGCGCTACCAGCTGCGCCATAGCCCCGTATTTTGTTGTTCCGCCCTGTTCAAGGGCACTGGCGAAGTTACACCATCTCGGCGACGGCAACCAAATCGCCAGGACTCCGGCCGGGCAGGTCCGGGCCGGAGTCCTGGACGACCAGAGCTCAGGAGTTGCCACCGCCGAGGATGCTGTCGAGCCAGGCATTGCCCTCCAGCACGCCGTCGACGGGCTTGCCGTCGTGCAGCACGGTCGGGGTGCCGACCTGGCCGCCGGTGGCCTTCGACAGTTCGTCGGTCGACTTCTGCGCGTTCTCCTCGGCCTGGGCGACCATCGCGTTGTCGGTGATGCAGGTCGCGGTCGCCGGCGTCGCACCCTGCTCGGTCGCCATCCGCGCGAGTTCCGGACTGGTGATGTTGCCGGTGCGGTCCTCGGGCGGCTGCGCGGCGAACAGTGCGCTGTGGAACCGGAGGAACAGATCGGTGTTCTGTTCGTCGGCCACGCAGGCCAGCGCGCCGGCGGCTCGCGAACTGTAGTCACCGGTCGCCGATCGCGAGTTCAGGAAGTGCAGCGTGTGGTAACGCACGCGGAGTTTGCCCTCGGTGACGGCCTTGGTGATGGCCGGCCCGGACTGCTGCTCGAACACCTTGCACACCGGACACATGGGGTCCTCGAAGACGTCGATCAACGGGGCGGTCTCGGGGCCGACGATCATCGTCGAACTCGACGCCAGCGCGGCCTGATCGGTCTCACCCTCGCCACGTCCGCTCCACCAGATCCCGCCGATGACGAGCCCGGCGATCACCAGGATCGCCACACCGCCGAGCACGTACGTCATCGTGTTCGACGGCGCGCTCGGCTGATACTTCGAGTTGGACGTGCGGGGCACCGATGCTCCCGGCTTGCGCTTCTTGCTCACATTCCGACAATAACGGCGGCGCGCTGAAAATTGTCTGAGGGATCGTCGGGGCCGGGGCGGGCCCGCAGATCAGCTCCCCAACGCCGCGTCGACGACCTGTTGGGCCTCCTGCTGGACCTGCGCGAGATGGTCTGTGCCCTTGAAGGATTCGGCGTAGATCTTGTAGACGTCCTCGGTACCCGACGGGCGTGCCGCGAACCAGGCGTTCTCCGTCGTCACCTTGAGGCCACCGATCGGGGCGCCGTTGCCCGGCGCCGACGTCATGATCGCCGAGATGGGTTCACCGGCCAGCTCGGTCGCCGTCACCTGCTCCGGCGACAACTTCGACAGCACCGCCTTCTGCTCCCGACTGGCCGGCGCGTCGATCCGCGCGTAGGCCGTCGTCCCGTACTGCTCGGCGAGTTCGGCATACCGCTGCGACGGCGTCTTGCCCGTCACCGCGAGGATCTCCGACGCCAGCAGCGCCATGATGATGCCGTCCTTGTCCGTCGACCACGGACTGCCGTCGAACGTCAGGAACGACGCGCCTGCGCTCTCCTCGCCGCCGAAGGCGACCCGACCGTTCAGCAGGCCGTCGACAAACCACTTGAAACCGACGGGGACCTCGAGCAGCGGGCGCCCGATCCCGGCGACCACCCGGTCGATCAGCGACGACGAGACGAGCGTCTTGCCGACGGCCGCCGACTCCGACCACTGCGGACGATGCGTGAACAGGTAGTCGATCGCGACCGCCAGATAGTGGTTCGGGTTCATCAGGCCGGCGTCGGGCGTGACGATGCCATGGCGGTCCGAGTCGGCGTCGTTGCCCGTCGCGATGTCGTAGGAGTCGCGGGCCGAGATCAGCGAGGCCATGGCATTGGCCGACGAGCAATCCATCCGGATCTTGCCGTCGGTGTCGAGTGTCATGAACGAGAACGTCGGGTCCACGGTCGGGTTCACGACCGTCAGATGGTCGAGGTTGTACCGGAACGCGAGGCCGGCCCAGTACCCGACCGATGCCCCGCCCAGCGGATCGGCACCGATCCGGACCCCGGCGTCGTGGATCGCCTGCATGTCCACCACTTCGCCGAGTCCGTCGATGTAGTTGAGCAGGAACGAATAGTCGTGGACGTGCTCGCCGCCGCGGGCACGGTCGAACGGGATGCGCGCGACACCCTCGAGTTTCTGCTCGAGAAGCTCGTTCGCCCGCGCCGCGACCACCGAGGTGATCGACGTGTCCGCCGGCCCCCCGGTGGGCGGGTTGTACTTGAACCCGCCGTCGCGGGGCGGATTGTGCGACGGCGTCACGACGATGCCGTCGGACAGCACGCCCGGGTTGTCCCGGTTGAACATGAGGATGGCGCGACTGACTGCCGGGGTGGGAGTGAACGAGTCGCTCTCGGCGGTGTAGACGGTGACCTCGTTGGCCGCGAGCACCTCGAGTGCGGTGCGCCAGGCCGGGACCGAGAGAGCGTGGGTGTCGAAGCCGATGAACAGCGGTCCGGAGATGCCGGCCGAACGGCGATAGTCGACGATCGCCTGCGTCGTCGCGAGGATGTGGGCTTCGTTGAACGCGTTGTCGAAGCTCGATCCACGGTGCCCCGAGGTCCCGAACACGACCTGCTGCAACGGGTCCCATGGATCGGGCGTGTTGTCGTAATAGGCACGCACCAAGGCGTCCACATCGACGAGGTCTTCGGGCAGGGCCAAGGTACCAGCGCGAGGATGTGCCATGACCGCGATTCTGCCACCCCGCGCGCCGTTCGCCCGGTTGACGAACCGATCCGTCCGGCCGCGGGAACCGAATCGCTACGGTGAGACGAACGTCGACGCCGCATCGGAGGAACCCGCACACATGCTGATCTCGGGATTGTCGGGGCTGTTGTCACCCGAACGCCGTTCCCCCGGCCTGCTCGTGCTCGTCCTCCCCGGCGGCACGGACAGCAGTCACAAACCCTTCAGTCCCTGGCAGCCGTCCGCGCTGCGCATGTACCCGTTCACGTGGTCGCTGCGACTGCGTTTCGGCCGGTCGGTGCGCGTCCGTCAGGTCGGCTACCGCGTGTACGGCTGGAACGGCGACGAGAACTCGCCCATGCTCCCCGCCCGTGCGGCGCTCGACGAGATCTGCCGGCGTCACCCGGGCGTGCCGGTCGTCGCCATCGGACATTCGATGGGCGGACGTGTGGCCGCGCACCTCGCCGCCGACCGTCGGGTCATCGGCGTCCTCGGGCTGGCGCCGTGGTGGCAGTTCGCCGACTGGCGGCACATCCAGCCCGGTGCCCGGGTCGTCGCCGTGCACGGAGACGCCGACACCCGCACGCTGGCGAAGCGGACCCGCAAAGGGATCGACGAGCTGTCGGCCCTGGGAGTCGACGCCGAGTTCATCCCGGTGCCCGGCGGCGGTCACGCCATGCTCGACCACATCGGGCTCTGGCAGCGCAGCGCGCTCGACTTCGTCGGCGAACGACTCTCCGCTCTGCGCCGCGGTTGATCGGTCGACGCCGTTCGGTCAACGCTTCGGGCGGGCTCCGGCCAACTCGTCGATGTACCCGGGATGGAACTCGATGTACTTCTCCCCCGCGAGCACATACAGCGGGTCGTCGCCGGTCTCGCCGTAGGCCTGTTTACGGAGTTCGGTGCGCATGTTCTTGAACGTCGAGGTGTGCTCCAGCGCTTCGACGATCCGGACGAACAACGGCACTGCATACGCGGGCAGACCGTCGCGCACATGCCGGGCCAGCCCGTCGGCGTCGAACGTCTCGCCCTCGCGCAGACTGATCGCGGCCATTCCCGCCTTCCCGTCGACGCCGGGAACCGGCACACCGAAGACGACCGCCTCCTCGACGGCCGGATGGGCGTCGAGCACCGCCTCGACCTCGGTGGTGGCCACGTTCTCGCCCTTCCAGCGGAAGGTGTCGCCGATGCGGTCGACGAAGCCGATGTGTGAGAAACCCTGATCGCGGACGACGTCACCGCTGTTGAACCACTTGTCGCCCTTACGCTTCGCGTCGCGGACGATCTTGCGCTCGGTCGCCTCCGGGTCGGTGTACCCGTCGAACGGCACACGCGAGTTGATCTGCGCCAGAAGCAAACCGGTTCCACCCCTGCCGACCGGTTTCACCCGCCCGTCGGGATCGCGCAGCGGCTCCCCGGTCTCCTCGTCGTATTCGACGATCGTGTAGGGCAACGGCGAGAACCCGGCCGTCTTGGACAACCCGAAGACGTTGATGAAACCGATGTTCGCCTCACTCGCCGCGTACAACTCGACGATGCGGTCGATACCGAATCGCTCGGTGAACGCGTCCCAGATGTCGGGGCGCAGACCGTTGCCGACGGCCAGCCGGAGTCGGTGCGCGCGATCGGTCGGCTTCGGCGGTTGCGCAAGCAGATAACGGCACAGCTCGCCGATGTAGGCGAACGCGGTGGCGTCGTTCTCGATGATCTCGTCGATGAACTTCGACGCCGAGAACTGCCTGCCGATGGCCAGGCAGGCACCGGACGCGAGGACCGACGACACCGAGATCGTGAGAGCGTTGTTGTGGTAGAACGGCAGCGCGGTGTACATGACGTCGTCACCACGCAAACGGATTCCCAGACCGCCGATGCCGTTCATCGCGACCAGCCAGCGATAGTGGCTCATCTTGCTGGCCTTCGGGTAACCCGTTGTGCCCGAGGTGAAGATGTAGATCGCAGTGGAGCCGACCTCGATCGATTCGGTGACCGGTCGGTCGAGCGGCGAACACCGTGCGGTCAGCGTCGTGAGCTCGGCGAAGGTGTACTCCTTCGCCGGGCGGCACCCGGCCGGCACCGACTCCAACGCTTCCAGCAGATCATCTTGGTAGAGCACCACTTTCGGCTCGATGAGCCCGAGGCTGTGCTCCAGCACCGCGCCGCGCTGATTGAAGTTCAGCATCCCGCAGATCGCCCCGATCTTGACGATCGCCAGCATCGCGATGACGACGTCGGGATGGTTTCGCGACAGCACCGCGACCACGTCACCGCGACCGACACCTTCCCGGACGAGGAAGTCCGCGAGCCGGTTCGCATGGGCGTTCGCCGCGCGGTAGGAGATCGACGACCCCTCGAACCGGAGGAAGTCCCGATCGGGGTACTTCTGCACACTCTGCTGAAACCGCTTGCCGATGGACATCTTCGTGGTCGGCGGTTTGGGCAGCATCTCCGGCAGCGTCCGCAGGATCGTCCCGGCGTCACCGCGTAGCGACGCGACTCCCGACACCATGTCGACCAGCCGGATGTCCGGCAGGAGTCCCGTTCCCGACGCGTGATCAACCATGTTTCTCCAGCCTCCCCGATGTGTTGGACGACACACACCCTAGCCGGAGTTCGGCGTCAATGAAACAGTGGGAGCAAATCGTTCCATCGGCGTCGCGGCTTGGCGAGCTCTCGGTGACCGGCCACACTGTCCTGATGACCGATACCTCGCCGCGACCGACGAGCGAACACCCCGCCGGCCCCCTCGACGGCGTCACCGTCATCGAGTTGGGCACGCTGATCGCAGGCCCCCACGCCGCACGGTTGCTGGGTGACATGGGCGCCGAGGTCATCAAGATCGAGGCGCCGGGCAAGCCCGACCCGATCCGCACCTGGGGGCAGGCCGAGGTCGACGGCCATCGGTTCTACTGGACGGTCCACGGACGCAACAAGAAGGCGGTCACCCTCGACCTGCGGTCGGATCGAGGTCGAGACCTGTTCCTCGATCTCGTCGAGCGTGCCGACGTCGTCGTCGAGAACTTCCGTCCCGGAACACTGGAGCGGCTGGATATCGGCCCCGAGGTGCTGTCCGCGCGCAATCCGGGCATCGTCGTGGTGCGTGTCTCGGGTTATGGCCAGACCGGACCGGATTCGACGCGCGCCGGGTACGCCTCGGTCGCCGAGGCCGCCAGCGGGCTTCGGTACCTCAACGGGTATCCGGGACAGCTCCCGCCGCGGCTGGCCCTGTCCCTGGGCGACACTCTCGCCGGCATGTTCGCCGCGCAGGGCGCACTCGCCGCACTGTACCGGCGTTCGGTGACCGGCAAGGGTCAGGTCGTCGACACCTCACTCATCGAATCCTGTGTGGCCGTGCAGGAATCGGCCATCGCCGACTACGACGCCGGCGGTGTCGTGCGCGGCCCGTCGGGTACCCGGCTCGACGGCATCGCGCCGTCGAACCTCTACCCGACCAGCGAGGGCACCCACGTCATCATCGCCGCGAATCAGGACTCGGTCTTCGCGCGGCTCTGCGCGGCGATGGGGCAGCCCGAACTCGCGACCGACGACCGGTTCGCCGATCACGCCGCTCGCGGACGCAACCAGGACGAGCTCGACGCACTCATCGGCGACTGGTCGCGGCAGTTCACGCCGGAGAAGCTGACCGAGGTGCTCGGCGCCGCGGGAGTGGTTGTCGGACCGGTGAACTCGGTTGCCGAGGTGGTCGCCGACCCGCATCTGCGGGCGCGCGGGATGATCGCCGAACACTACGACGAACGCGCGCAGCGCACCGTGCTCGGGCCCGGCGTCGTGCCGCAGTTCAGCGACACTCCCGGTGGTATCCGCAACGCCGGTCCCCCGGCCCCCGGCTGCGACAACGAGGACGTCTACGGCGGGTTGCTGGGGTTGTCGGACGAGGAGATCACGGCGTTGCGAGCAGCCGGAGTCATCTGAGACTGGGCTACGGTCGTGGCATGTCACTGGTCGCGACCGGGCTCTCGCGCACCTTCGGCCGGCACACCGCCGTCGCCGAGGCGAGCCTCGAACTCAGATCCGGCAGGATCAGCGGGCTCGTCGGGCCCAACGGCGCAGGCAAGACGACCCTGCTGCTGCTCCTCGCCGGCCTGCTCGCCCCCGACAGCGGCACGATCGTGGTCGACGACGCGGCGGTGGACCCCGCGGACATGCGCCGGTTGACCGGGTGGATGCCGGACATCTTCGGCACCTGGGAGAGCCTCACGGCGCACGAGATCCTGACGACCTTCGGCAAGCTGTACGGAATGCCCACCACCCGGGCCCGTCAGCGCGCCGGTGAACTCCTCGAACTGGTCCACCTGACCGATCTCGCGGCGCGGCCGGCGCACGAGCTGTCGCGCGGCCAGAAACAACGCCTCGGCTTCGCACGCGCACTGGTGCACCGACCCCGGATTCTGCTGCTCGACGAGCCGGCCTCCGGAATGGACCCGCGGTCCCGGATGGACTTGCGCGGCCAGCTCCGCCGGCTCGCCGACGACGGGTGCTCGATCCTGGTGTCCTCCCACATCCTCTCCGAGCTGGAGGAAATGGTCGACGACGTCGTCCTGATGACCGAGGGCCGGACCCACACGGCGCCGAGTACCGCCGGTGGGGTGTGGCGCATCCGGCTCGTCGGGCAACCGCCGGGGCAGGCGCAGGAAACGCGCTTCGACGACGAGACCGCCGCCGCCCGGCACCTCGCACAACTGGTGGCCTCCGGGGCGGCGGTCAGCGAATTCGCGCACGTGTCCACCGGCATCGAAGACGCCTACCTCGCACTGGACCCGGAGCGCCGATGACCACGACCACGCTCCCGACGGACGACTCGCCACGTACCGGATTCTCGTCGTGGTGGCGGATGGTCGCCGTCATCGTCGAACTCGAGTTACGTCAGCGGCTGCGGACGACGAGATGGAAGGCCTCGCTCATCGTGGCCTTCGTCGTGACCTCGCTGGCGGTCTTCGGGTCCATGTACCTGGCCGTGGGGGTGTTCGGCGGCACCTACACCGGGTGGGCGTCGAATCTCTACGCGCTCTTGCTCGGATTCCTGTTGCTACTCGGGATCATCGTGGCTCCCACGCTGGCGGCGACCACGATCAACGGTGACCGCAAGGACGCGACCCTGGCCGTGGTCCAGGACACCGGGATCACCAATTGGCAACTGGCGCTGGGCAAACTCATCGGGAGCTGGGTGGCGGGCATCGCCCTGGTCGCCGTCGCCGCACCGTACCTGATCTGGGGCCTGGTCGAAGCGCCCCAGTCGATCTGGCGCAGCGTGCTCGGCATCGTCGTCCTGGCACTCGTCTTCGCGTCGTATGCAGGCATCGGACTCGGATTCTCCGCGGTGACAGCGCGCCCGGCGGGATCCGCGGTGCTGACGCAGTCGGCCGTCTTCTTCCTCCTCCTCGGCCTGCCGGTGGCGTTCGGTCTCCTGTATCCGACGACGGCACAAATGCATTCGGTGATCCGTACCGACACCACGGTGACGGACCCATCGAGCCCGACGCCCACCTGGACGTGTCAGGAGGTCACCCGCGAGGAAGAGTTCCACCACCACGAACGCATCTGGTGGCTCCTCGCCCCGAATCCGTTCTTCATCGTGGCCGACGCCGTGTCCACGACACCCGAGAATCCGACGAAGGCCTCCGACAGCATCGCGCAGGAGATCTCGCAGACGCTGTCGGCGGTGCGGGCGGGCCCGTACATCGGCCCTCGCACGTGTGACGACATATCCTTCGGTTACGTCGACCAGCAGGCCCCCACCGGACACATCGCTCGCGAAACAGCCCACCAGACCTCCGAGATGGGGGACTCGTGGTACGTCGGACTGGGGATCTACCTGATGCTCGGCGGCCTGGGATATCTCGTCGCGGCACGACGTCTGCGGATACCCGCCGGCAAGCTGCCGCGCGGTGTCCGGATCGCATGAGCGCCGGCCACGGAACCGCCGGGTTCCAACCGGGGTACGACGCCCTGGCCGATCTGTACGCCGAGACGTTCCCCTCGCCGTTCACGAACATCCTGCAACGCCACGCCTTCGACGCGTTCGTCGAACACGTCCGCGGCAGCGGTGTCACCGGAACAGTGGTCGACGTCGGGTGTGGGCCGGGCCTGCTGACCGCCGAACTCGCTGCACGCGGATTCGATGTGGTCGGGGTCGACCCGAGTACATCGATGCTGCGAATCGCACGGTCGACGCACCCCGCAGTCGGATTCGTCTCCGACGACGCCCGTCTCGGGGCGCCGGAGCTCGCCGGCGTCACCGTCGCGGCAATCCTGGCCCGGTTCAGTCTGATCCATGTGCCACCCGACGCCGTAGCCGAGGTGTTGGCAGGCTGGGCGGAACGGATGGACGCGGGCAGCATCGTCCTGGTCGCCGGCCAGGCGAGCGCCGACGAGGGCATCGTCGACTTCGATCATCGGGTGGCACCCGCGTGGCGATGGCACCCGGACCGCATGTCCGCCGCACTGGCCGACGCCGGATACGACGAGGAATGGCGAACGGTGCACCGAGCCGACGACGATCACCGCTTTCCCGAGTTCCACGTTCTCGCCCGGCGGCGGTGAGCGACGGCTTCGAGATCGGCTGAGCCGTCCAGCCCCCGAACTAGAAAGTTCGGTCAACCGAAACTATAGTGTCGGCATGCCCAAGCCCGCGCGTCGTCGGTTCCTCACCGCAGGGGCACTCCTCGCCGCCGTCTGCACGATCCTCGCCGGTTGCACGCTGTCGAGCCGGCTACCCGACGAGAAGGTCGTACTCACCACGTTCACCGTGCTCGCCGACATCGCCTCCGAGGTCGCCGGCGATCGCCTCGAGGTGGAGTCGATCACCAAGCCGGGCGCCGAGATCCACGGCTACGAGCCCACCCCCGGTGACATCCGGCGCGCCGCGACCGCCTCGCTGGTCCTCGACAACGGGCTCAACCTCGAAGCCTGGTTCGCGCAGTTCGTCGACGGACTCGACGTCCGGCACGTGGTCGTCAGCGAGGGCGTCGAGCCGATCGACATCGCGTCGGATGCCTACGCGGGCAAACCCAATCCGCACGCGTGGATGAGTCCGGTCAACGTCCAGATCTACGTCGACAACATGGTCCGCGCGTTCACGGAGCTCGACCCCGACGGCGCCGCCACCTTCGAATCCCACGCGGCCGCATACAAAAAGCAGCTGCAAGAGGTGCAGTCCGACCTGACCTCCGCCCTGGCCGGGCTACCCGCCAACGAAAGGGCACTTGTGACGTGCGAAGGCGCGTTTTCCTACCTCGCCCGCGACGCCGGACTCACCGAGCGCTACATCTGGCCGGTCAACGCCGAACAGCAGGCGACGCCGCAACAGGTCGCCGAGACGATCGACTTCGTGCGGGCCAACCGCGTCCCCGGCGTGTTCTGCGAGTCCACGGTCTCCGACGCCCCGATGAAGCAGGTCGTGAACGCGACCGACGCCCGTTTCGGCGGGACCCTGTATGTCGATTCGCTCTCCGAAGCCGACGGCCCCGTACCCACCTACCTCGACCTCATCCGCCACGACGTCGCGACCATCGTGTCGGGCCTGACCGGGAGCAACACGTGAACGCCTCAGCGACAAGCGGTTCCGCTATCGAAGTGACAGACGTGACCGTGCGGTACGGCGACATCCTCGCCCTCGACCACGCGTCGGTACGCGTGCCGGCCGGCCAGGTGTGTGGCCTCGTCGGCATGAACGGTTCGGGCAAGTCGACGCTGTTCAAGACGATCGTGGGCTCGGTGACCCCGACGACCGGCACGGTCCGGCTCGGCGGCCGGACCCCCACCGCAGCGCGTCGTGCCGGCGCGCTCGGCTACGTACCGCAGTCGGAGGACATCGACTGGAGCTTCCCGATCTCGGTCCGCGACGTCGTGATGACCGGTCGCTACGGCCACCTCGGGTTCACGCGCCGACCGAAGCGGGCCGACCACGACGCCGTCGACGAAGCCCTGGCGCGCGTCGAACTCACCGACTTCGCCGACCGCCAGATCGGCCGGCTGTCCGGCGGTCAGCGCAAGCGGGCCTTCGTCGCCCGCGGCATCGCGCAGGAAGCGGGGATCCTGTTGCTCGACGAGCCGTTCGCCGGTGTCGACAAACGCACCGAGGCCACCATCACCGCGCTACTGCGCGAACTCGCCGATGCCGGGACGACGATCCTGGTCTCGACGCATGACCTGCAGGTCCTGCCGGAGCTGGCCGACGAGGCGATTCTGCTGATGCGCCGGGTGATCGCGCAGGGCGCGCCGACCGAGGTGATCACCGCGGAGAATCTCGTCCGCGCGTTCGGTCTCGATCCCCTCGCCCGACCGACTTCTGCACCCCATGACTCCGAGCATCCTGAGGAGGTCGCGTGAACATCGTCGACATCCTCCTCGACCCGTTCGCGTACGCGTTCATGACGCGCGCACTGTGGGCGACGCTGATCTCCTCGGTCGTGTGTGCGCTCCTGTCGTGCTGGCTCGTGCTGATCGGCTGGTCCCTGATGGGCGACGCCGTCTCGCACGCGGTGCTGCCGGGCGTGGTGCTCGCCTACATCGTCGGCGTCCCGTTCGCCATCGGCGCGGTGATCTTCGGTTTCCTCGCGGTGGCACTCATCGGCGCCGTCCGCGATGGCGGCCGGGTGAAGGAGGACGCCGCCATCGGCATCGTCTTCACGACCCTCTTCGCCTTCGGACTGGTACTGATCTCGGTGACGCCGAGCCAGACCGACCTCAACCACATCATCTTCGGCAACCTGCTGGGTGTCTCGACGTCGGACCTGGTGCAGATCGCGATCCTGGGCGCGATCGTCGCGACGCTGCTCCTGCTGAAGCGGCGCGACTTCACGCTGTACGCCTTCGACCGCACGCACGCCTTCGCGATCGGCCTGAGCCCGCGGCTGCTGGGCGCGGCCCTGCTCGCGCTGCTCGCCCTCACCGCGGTGACCGCCCTGCAGGTCGTCGGCATCGTGCTGGTAGTCGCGATGCTCATCATCCCCGGCGCGACCGCGCGACTGCTCACCGATCGCTTCGGCCGGATGCTGATCATCGCGCCCGCCATCTCGGCGATCTGCGGTGTCATCGGCCTGTACGTCTCCTACTACCAGGACACCTCCCCCGGCGGGATGGTCGTCCTGGTCCAGGGCATCACGTTCTTCGGTGTCTACCTGTTCAGCCCCACCCACGGCGTGGTGACGAAGCGACGCAAGCATCGCGAGAGTGCGACCCTCGACGCGCTGAGCACCGGGTAGCCGACCTGCCCGTAGAGACGACGAAAGCGCCCCACCTGAACAGGCGGGGCGCTTTCTCGTGGAGCTGCCGGGAATTGAACCCGGGTCCTCCGTCGTGTTGTTAGGGCTTCTCCGTGTGCAGTCCGCTATGTCTCTACTTGGATCTCCCGGTCACGCGAACAAGCCGAGATGACGATCCCAGTCGCTGTTTGATGTTCCGACCTCACCCGCGACCGGCGAGGACGGTGAGCTCCCATGGATGATGCCGGCATCCGGGTCTGGGAGCATAACCCGGGCCGACAGACTAGCCGGCGCTACTTAGGCAGCGAGGGCGTAGTCGCGCTGATTGGAATCGGCGCTTAATTGGTTGCTGCGACGCTTACGGTGGTCTCCAGCCTGCACCGACACGCTTCCCCTATCTCGACGCACGAAGTCGAAACCGATCAGCCCCGAGTAGGACCCGCCGACGGAAGTCAGCGAGCACTTCAGTCTAACAACTCGTTGCGCAGAGTTCATTCCCGTTTCCCCGGCGCGCGTCCGCGGCGGTCACCGTCGGCGGCGAAGGCCATGGGAGCGAAGGCGGTGACCGTTCGGTCCTCCCAGTCGTCGGCGACACCTCCCGTGCGGGCGCGCTCCGCGACGAGCGCCCCGACGATGCCGTCGACCAGCACTTCAGGCTCCATCGACGACGCGAACTGACCGTTCCGTTTGCCCGCGTCGAGGACTTCCCGGAGTTCGGAGCGATGCCGCGCCAGCACCTGCCGGAAAAGGACGCCGAACTCGGGATCGGAATCGGTCAGCAGGGCGGCCATGCCGCCGAAACCGATGCCGTCGACCACCATCGACGCCGCGTGGCGCACCACCCAGCGGAGCCGGGCCTCGGCGGACAGGTCCGCATCGGGCGGCTCGACCACCGCGACCTCCAGCAACGCGGCGCTGAGCATCTCGTTCCGGTTGCGGTATCGGCGATAGATCGTCGTGCGCGCCACCCCGGAGTGAGCGGCGACGCTCTCGACCGTGACTCCAGCCGGTCCGCGGGTGCGGAGCAGTTCGAGGGTCGACCGGACGATTTTCGTGCCGCTGTCGCCTGCCACTCGTGATCACCTCGCACTTCCAGCCACTCCGGATCCGATCTCTGGCAGGAATGATACCGCGCGTCGAAACGCTACACGTAGCGTAGCGCTACAGTAGGTGTAGCGAATCGGGTCGGGACCACTCAACGGAAGGAGTTCGTCGTGCGCGCAATACCTCGATCGACATCTTTTGCTTTCACCGGATACTTGATCCTGCTGCTCGCGTTTCTGTTTCTCGGGTTGTTCGTGGTGGCGTTGGCCGATGGCGTCGCCGCACCCGCGTGGCCGTTCGGCGTCGGGATGGCGGTCCTCTTGACGACATCTGTCGCATGCTTCCGGCATCAGTCGGTGCTCAGCCGTCGATCACGCTTCTCGGGCGGCGACATCCTCTCCGCCGACCCGATGACACCACTCCTGCGACGAGCCGACATCGAGCGCTACGAGCGCACCTACCGCCCGAGTGCCGACGTCTCGACGCTGCACCGGACCGAGCAGATCAGCGCCGACCGCGCCGCGTGACGCCGACGACCCGCGCGAAGGGCGAGGTCGGATGAGCTGCCAGCTCATTCACAGCTGCCCGCCAGGCCCGGCCCAGGCGCCGCCGGGATCGTGGAGACCTCGTGAGCCGAGGACGGACTTCGGCCGACCGACGAGAGCGAGACCGAGATGACCTCCCCGACCCCCGGCGAGCACGAACCCGACCACGCCTCCCCCGCCCCGCGACCGGTGGCCCCGAAGACCGCCCCGGCCCGGTCGGCCCTGATCGCCGGCGCAGCCGGACTGGCCATCGTCGCGGGCGGACTGGGGTTCGGCGCCGGCTACATCACCGGCGATACAACGTCTGACCGGCCGACACCCGCCGCCGTCTGGCAGCAGGGCGACAACGGCCCGGGAATGGGAGGTGGACCGCAGATGGGTGGACCGCAGCAACGTCAGCCCGAGACGAGCGGCTGACTCACCCCATCCCCTTCACGCGACGACCGACCTCACGCTCGACCTCGCGCTGGGCGGTCCGCTTGGCGATGTCCTGGCGCTTGTCGTGGGCCTGCTTACCGCGCGCGAGTGCGAGCTCGACCTTCACCTTGCCGTCGTTGAAGTACATCGACAACGGCACGAGCGTGAGATTGCCGTCGCGGATCTTGCCGACCAGGTTGTCGATCTCGCGGCGGTGCATGAGCAGTTTGCGTTTGCGCCGCACAGAGTGGTTGGTCCACGAGCCATTGCCGTACTCGGCGATGTGCAGGGCATGGAGCCAGACCTCGCCGTCGTCGATCGTCGCGAACGCGTCGACCAGCGAGGCCTTGCCTGCGCGGAGGCTCTTCACCTCGGTGCCCACGAGCACGATCCCGGCCTCGTAGACGTCGAGGATGGCGTAGTTGTGCCGGGCCTTCCGGTTGGACGCGATCACATTGCGTCCCTTTTCCTTCGGCATGCACTCACCTCCTCGACTCGATACCGGCCGACCTGCGGACGACCCACGTGTTGCTGACAGCCGACAATCCGAACCGTCGGCACGGACGGATCATTCCCGGACATAGACACGAAGCGTGACATACGCGGTCGCGCCGGCCAACACAATTCCGCCGAGCACCAGGAACGGTGCGACGAACAGCACGTCGGTCAACTCGATCCGGGCGAAGAAACTGACCCCGTACAACTCGCGTAACGCGTTGTCGAAGAAGAACTTCTTGGCCAGCAGCAGACCGCCGATGGCCAGCACCGAGCCGACGAAGGCCGACACCACCGCCTCGAGGAGGAACGGCAGCTGGGTGTACCACCGGGTGGCGCCCACCAGGCGCATGATCGAGACCTCAGTCCGTCTGGTGAACGCAGCGACCTGAACGGTGTTGATGATCAACAGGATCGCCGCGATCGCCAGTACCGAGGCGATGGCGAACGTCGCGTTGCGGACCCCGTCGAGCACGCTGAAGATCCGCTGCACCAGTTTGCGGTCGTCCTTGAAGGCGTCCACGCCCAGGTCTTTCCGGTCCGCGTATTTGGTGAGCACCGCATCGAACTGCCCTGGGTCGGACACCCGCACACGCAGGGAGGCGGGCAGCGTGCCCTCCACGATGTTCTCGGCGAGGTCGGGGTTGTTCGCGAAGATCTCCTTGGCGCGCTTGAAGGCCTCGTCCTTGTCCAGGTAGGTCACCGAGGTCACGCCCGGCTCGTTCTCGAGCCCGCGACGCAACTGGGCACACGGGTCGGACTCGCACTGCGGATCCCGTTCGGTCACCTCGGGATTGAGGTAGAACTCCATCTCCACGCGGTCGAGGAAGATCTGCTGACTCTTGTCGGCCATCTGGATCACCAGCAGACCGCCGCCGAACATGCCCAACGTGATCGCCGTGGTGATGATCATCGCGATGGTCATGGTCGCGTTGCGGCGGAGTCCGTTGAGAACCTCGCTCAGGATGAAATTCGCTCGCATGCTTGCTCAGACAGTCCTTGGGTCGTGGGTGTGTGATTGCCGGGCGCGGTTGGTCAGCCGATCCCGTACACACCTTGGGGGTCGTTGCGCACGAGCTGTCCGTTGTCGAACTCGAGGACCCGCCGGCGCATGGCGTCGACGATGTGGCGGTCGTGGGTGGCCATCACCACGGTGGTGCCCCGACGGTTGACGCGGTCGAGGACGTCGACGATCTCCTCACTGGTCTCCGGGTCGAGGTTTCCGGTCGGCTCGTCGGCGAGGAGCACCAGCGGCCGGTTCACGATGGCGCGCGCGATCGCCACGCGCTGCATCTCGCCGCCGGACAGCTCGTAGGGCATGCGATCGTGCTTGCCCTCCAGACCCACGTACTCGAGCACCTCGGGCACGACACGCTGAATGGTCGATTTCGGCTGTCCGATCACCTCGAGCGCGAACGCGACATTCTCGGCGACGGTCTTCTTCTGCAGCAGCCGGAAATCCTGGAACACGCACCCGATGGACTGCCGCAGCTTCGGCACCGCGCGCGCCCGCAGCCGGTTGACGTGGAACTCGCCGAGATACACGTCGCCACTCGTCGGACGGTCCTCCTTGAGGAGGAGCCGGAAGAACGTCGACTTGCCCGATCCCGACGGACCGATCAGAAACGCGAACTCCCCCTTGTCGACCTCGAGGCTCAGATCCTTCAGAGCGGGTCGACTGGACGCCTTGTACTGCATCGTGACGTTCTCCAGCTTGATCACGGTGTGCCAGTGTAACGACGACTCCTGAGAGCGTGTTCAGGCGCGACATACCGGCGCGGCCGCACGCTTGACCAGCCGTTTCCGGCCTCGTCAGCGTGTCGGGACCGTCGTGGTCGGGGTTTGTCCGCCGAAATTCGGGAACGGGATGTTCGGCAGTCCCGGGATGGTCTCGCGGCTCGTGCTCGGCGTCTGCGACCCCGTTCCGTCGGTCGAGGTGCCGTCCGTGCCCTCCACGCCGCCTGTCGTGTCGGTCGTCGACGGTTCGGTGCTGGTGGTGGTCGTCGACGACGTGGTCGGCGGTGGCTCGTAGGTCGGTTCGACCGTCTGCGAGGTCGTCGGGGCGGGTCGGGCGGGAGCCGGGGCCACGACGCCGTAGCGCTGCGAGGTGTATCCGTACAGCACGCAGCACGCCAGGAACACGGCGACGAGGATCGCGGTGCTCGTGCGGACCCGGGTCCGTGCGATGTGACCCCAGTCGAACCGCCGCCTGCGGTCGGGGGCGGCCGGCGACTCGGGTGGTGACGGGTCCTGCGGAGGGATGCCCTGCGTCGGGATGATCTGTGTCGGGTCGTCCGCGCCGGGGATGGGCCGCTCGGGGTGGTTCTCGCCGGACCCGTGCCGGCCCGGGGTGTTCGGTGAGTCCACCATCAGTCTCCCCCGTCCCGGTTGCCCTGGTCGGCCTGCGTTGCCGGTGGCCCTCCGGCGGCGCGTACCTCGCGAGCGGGCACGTTGATTCCCTCACGTGCCAGCGCGCGGATGATGTGGACACGCAACGCACGTCCCACCTCGAACTGTTTGCCCGGCAGGGTGCGCGTCACCATGCGCACCGTGATCGCGTCGAGCTCGAGGCTGATGACGCCGAGCGACGACGGTGCGTCGAGCAGGATGTCGTGCCACCGCGGCAACGCGTAGAACTCGCGGCCGACCCGATCCAGCGTCTCGTTGACCATCCCGATGTCGGCTTCGGACGGAACCGGGACGTCGACAACCGCGCGCGCCCAGTCCTTCGAGAGGTTGGTGGCCTTGACGATCTGCCCGTTGGGAACGGTGATGACCTCTCCTTCGGCGGTGCGCAGCTTGGTCACCCGCAGCGTCACGTCCTCCACGGTGCCCTCGGCCGGCGAATTGCCGGTCACGGTCAGGTCGACCACATCGCCGTAGCCGTACTGCTTCTCCGCGACGACGAAGAACCCGGCCAAGATGTCCTGCACGATGCGCTGTGCACCGAAGCCGAGTGCGGCACCGATCACCGCCGTGGGCCCGGTCAGCCCGGTCAGAGGGATACCGAACACCGACAGCGAGTGGATGATCACGATGATCGCGATCACCACGATCAACGTCCAGGCGACGACGTCGACCAGCGCCCGACGATGCTTCGCGTCCTCGGTCTGCACGATGAGATCGCTGGTCGAGAACCGCGAATCCACACGCGAGGCGTATTTGTCGGCGAACCATCGGATCAGGCGGGCCAGCAGGACCGCGCCCAGGATCCAGATCACGATTTCCAGGCCGCTGGTGACGAGCCAGACATAGACCCGACCGAGGAGGAGTTCGGTCGGGCTCGGCTCAGCGGCCAGCAGCAGATCGGCGGGTGAGGCGATCACGCTTCGGCGGTCGCCATCCGCCAGCGGATCCCGGCCTCGATGAACTTGTCCAGCTCGCCGTCGAGCACCGACGTCGGATTGTTGTCCTCGACGCCGGTCCGCAGGTCCTTCACCATCTGGTACGGGTGCAGGACGTAGGAACGCATCTGGTTGCCCCAGCTCGAGCCGCCGTCACCCTTCAGCGCATCGAGCTCGGCGCGTTCCTCTTGCCGCTTGCGGTCGAGGAGCTTGGCTTGCAGGACGCGCATCGCCGACGCCTTGTTCTGCAGCTGGCTCTTCTCGTTCTGACACGTCACGACGATGCCGGTCGGGATGTGCGTCAGGCGGACCGCCGAGTCGGTCGTGTTGACCGACTGCCCACCGGGACCCGACGACCGATAGACGTCGACCTTGATGTCGTTCTCGTCGACGTCGATGTGGTCGGTGGTCTCGACCACCGGCAGCACCTCGACCTCGGCGAACGACGTCTGCCGCCGGCTCTGGTTGTCGAACGGACTGATGCGCACGAGTCGATGGGTGCCCTGTTCGACCGAGAGCGTGCCGTACATGTACGGGGCCTTCACCGCGAAGGTCGCACTCTTGAGGCCCGCCTCCTCGGCATAGGACGTGTCGTAGACCTCGACGCCGTAACCCTTCTGCTCGGCCCAGCGGATGTACATGCGCATCAGCATCTGCGCCCAGTCGGCCGCGTCGACGCCGCCGGCGCCGGAACGGATGTTGACGACCGCGTCGCGCGAGTCGTATTCGCCGGCGAGCATCGTCTTGACCTCCATCGCCTGGATGTCGGTCCGCAGGCTCTCGCGCTCGGAGTCGGCGTCGGCCAGCGCGGCGACTCTGTCGTCACCTTCTTCGGCCTCGGCCAGCTCGTAGAGCACCGGCAGGTCCTCGAGTCGCTGGCGCAGCTCGGAGACCTTCCGGAGTTCGGACTGCGCGTGGGACAGCTCGCTGGTCACCTTCTGGGCATGGTCCTGGTCGTTCCACAGGTCCGGGTCAGAGGCCTGCATCTCGAGTTCGTCGATGCGACGACGGAGCTCCTCGAGATCGAGCACCTTCTCAACGGTGGTCAAGGTGGCGTCGAGGGATTCGAGGTCTGCGGTCACGTCGGGATGCACGGTTATCCAGAGTACCGACAGTCCGGCGCGCGAGCGCCCGGGAGGATCAGAGTGGGCCGGGGCCCTGCTCGGGCATCACCGCGAACCGCCACGACGTCGCGGCCTTCTGCGGTTTGTAGAGGACCGGCAGATCGTCGCCGATCTGGGGCCACGGGTCACCCGCACCGAGGACGAGAGTCCCGTACACCTCGGTGGGATTGGTCTCGGGACCGACGATCGTCCCGGAGATCGTGCAGAACCGGTCGCCGTTCTTGTCGGTGGCGCTCGTGGTCGGATCGTCGTCGCGGTCGGAGACCCCGACGATCGTGAACGTGCCCTGCACGAACTGGGAGGCCTTCGCCGCCGACATCGGCTGCGGATTGCGCCCGCGCTGCCACTGCACCACCAGCACCACGATGAGTGCCGCGATCAACAGGGTGAACGTCACGGTCAGCCACATGAGAGCTACCCTACCGGGCATGTCCGTCCCTCCCGGCCCGACGAAGTTCAGCGACGACGTCGAACTCGCACTCTCACTCGCCGACTCCGCCGACGTGCTGACGATGGACCGGTTCGGGGCCGTCGACCTCCGCGTCGACGACAAACCCGACCTCACACCCGTGTCCGACGCCGATCTGGCCTGCGAGACGATGATCCGCGAACGGCTCGCCGCACGCCGGCCCGCGGACACCGTCCTCGGCGAGGAGTTCGGCGGCGACGCCACGCTGTCCGGACGGCAATGGGTCATCGATCCCATCGACGGCACCAAGAACTTCGTGCGCGGTGTCCCGGTGTGGGCGACGCTGATCGCGCTCCTCATCGACGGCGTGCCGACGGTGGGCGTGGTCTCGGCACCGGCACTCCACCGGCGCTGGTGGGCGGCAACGGGTCTCGGCGCCCACGCCCGATTCGGCGACGACGAGGTGCGACGCCTGTCGGTGTCCGGGGTCGCCGACCTCGGATCGGCGAGCCTCGCGTTCTCGAGCCTGTCCGGCTGGGCCGACCGCGGTATCCGGGACCGATTCATCGACCTCACCGACCGGGTGTGGCGCGTGCGCGGCTACGGGGACTTCTTCAACTACTGCCTCGTCGCCGAAGGAGCGGTCGACTTCACCGCCGAACCGGAGGTCTCGCTGTGGGACCTGGCCCCCCTCGACATCCTGGTGCGTGAGGCGGGCGGACGGTTCACCGCCCTCGACGGCACGCCCGGTCCCGCCGGCGGCAGCGCGGTGGCCAGCAACGGACTGCTGCACGACGAGGTCGTGGAGGCGCTGCGCGCCTGAGGTGTCGAAGGCGCTGCGCGCCTGAAGTCGTGGAGGGGGGCACTTCAGTCGGTGAAGGTGATCCGTACCGAGATCGGGTCACTCTGGAGCGCGCGGATGGTGGCCGACGTCAGACCGGCGAACAGTGGACTGGTGGCGAAGGTGCGCGCCCGCGCGACCACGTCGTCGTCGGGTACGAACTGCGCTGTCCCCGTGCGCCACTGACGGCCGTGGCGGATGCGCACCGTCGGGTTCGCCGTGATGTTGATCCCCCATCCCGACCGCGTGCCGTGCTGACTGATGACCCAGGCCCCGTCGGAGTCGAAGGCGGCAGACACCGGAACCCTGCGGGCCAGACCCGTCTTACGGCCGACGGTCTCCAGGTCCGTCGCCAGATGGGTGCCGATCCCGAGGCGGTTGAGCGCGGCCACAGCAGGATTGGCGAGGTAACGTCCGACGTTGCGCTCGAACCGGAACTTCCGGACCGCCCTGGCATCGCGCGACTTCACGTTCCGCGTGCTTCGCAGCGCGCCGATCCCGTTGCGCCGCACCGTCGTCACCGCGGTCCGCCAGAGCGGACGGGCCGGGTCCGGGTCTTCGCCACCGGCCATCCGGTGCAGTTGGTCGGTGTGCCACTGCAGGTCGAGTGCCCCTTCCAGAGACCGGGCGGTCGCGGTGCCGGACAGTCGGGACGGAAGCGGCAACCGCTGCTGCTGCGAGGTCAGACGATCAAGGTCGCCGGTCATCACGTCGAGCGCTGCGGTGGGTGTGGTCACCGTCGGTCGTCCGATCCCGACGAGGTCGCAGGCGCCGTCGGCGATCGCGGCCGCCATGGCTGTCTGCGTGCGGAAGCCGCCGGTGACGGCGAGCGGGATCCCCGCGGCGAGTTCGCGGACGGTGACGGCGTACTCCAGGAAGTACGCCTCCCTCTCGCGAGTGCTCGCCGACTGGACGGGCCGCCCCATCATCGCGGGCGACTCATAGCTGCCGCCGCTGATCTCGATGAGATCGAGCTGCTCGGACGCGAGCAACGCGATCACCGTGCGCGACTCGTCTTCGGAGAATCCGCCACGCTGGAAGTCCGCGGAGTTCAGCTTGATGCCGACGCCGAAACCCGGCCGGACTGCAGCGCGCACCGCACGGACGACCTCGAGGGCGAAACGAGCCCGGTTCTCGATGGAGCCGCCCCACCTGTCCTCGCGTCGGTTCGCCAGCGGCGACAAGAACTGTGACAGCAGGTATCCGTGGGCGCCGTGGATCTGCACCCCGTCGAAACCCGCCGCCTCGGCCACCGCGGCGGTGGTCGCGAATCGCGAGATGATCTCTTTGATCTCCGCGTCGGCGAGGGCGCGCGGGGTCGGCACCCCCGGGATGGCGAGGCGAACGGCCGACGGAGCCACCACACGGCCCTCGGTCGTCAACGGATTGGCTTGTCGCCCCGGGTGATTGATCTGCATCCAGATGGGTGATCCACCGTCCTGCGTGGTCTTCGCCCAACGCGTGAGCGCATCGAGATGCCGGTCGTCCTCGACCACGACGTTCCCGGGCTCCCCGAGATACCGCCGATCCACCATCACATTGCCGGTGACGACCAGGCCGTAGGAGCCCGCCGCCCAGCGCGAGTAGAGACGCTCCAGACGATCGTCCGGGCCGGCACCCGCATCGCCCAGACCCTCGCTCAGGGCTGCTTTCATGATCCGGTTCGGCAGGACCTGACCCGAGGGAAGCGTCAGAGGTGCTGCCAGTGTCACCGTGTCGGTCATCTTCATCTCCTACGACTGGATTGCGTGCGCCCCGGGGACAACCCCGGTTCTATACCGATTGGTCTACTTCCGAGGACCCTAGTAGACCGATTGGTATACTGCAAGGAGCGGCCGGTCGCCCGGTGGGCCCGTGACGGACGAGGGAGTGGCATTCGATGGCAGCGCGAGACCAATTGATCGAGGCGACCGCGGATCTCATGCGACGGCACGGCGTCGCGGGCACCGCCGTCTCGGACATCCTCGAACACAGCGGCGTCGCCCGCCGATCCATCTATCTCAACTTCCCGGGCGGCAAGTCGGAACTGATGGCGGCCGCCACGCGCAGCTCGGGCGGCATGATCACCGCACTCCTCACCGAGATCGTCGCCGAGGCCGACCCGATCATGGCGTTCGCCGACATGTGGTCGGCAGCGCTGTCCACCACGGACTTCGAGGGCGGGTGCCCCGTGGTGGCCGCCGCACTGGGCCGCCTGTCGGCACCGGAAGCCGCGGCCGCCGCAGCCGACGTCTTCGACGAGTGGCGGGATCTGATCGAGCGTCGGCTCCGCGACGACGGCATCGCGCCCGAAGCAACCGCCTCCCTGGCCACCACCATCGTCGCGGCGATCGAGGGCGCGGTGGTCCTGTCGGAGGCGTCACAGACCACCACCCCGCTGATCCAGGTGGCCACCCACCTCAACGAGCTCGTCGCCGTCCACCGAGCGCACCCGGGGGGCGCCGGCGATCGATGAGGCGGAGACCCTTCGTGACGCGCCCTCCGCAAGCTCCGGGCGCTCCTCAGGGAGCAGGGCGGGCCAGCGGGTCTGTGGTTCTTTCGGATTAGGGAGCAGGGCCCCCGAACCCACTCAGACCTGCGTGGCGCGCTCCTTCTCCAGCACCGTGAACTCGGTCGCGTCGGCCTTCATGTCGGCCAGGCGCCCGTAGTGGATCCCGCTACCGGCGTCGGACAGGATCGCCTGATGGATGGGCACCGCGACGCGGGGCGCCATCGCGCGCAGATAGTCGACCGACTCACTGAGTTTCATCCACGGCGCGGCCGACGGAAGCGCGAGCACGTCGACGTGTTCGAACGGGATGTAGAACGAATCGCCCGGATGCATGAACTGTCCCGGCTGCTCGGCGGTGCCGAGGACGTAGGCGACGTTGTCGATGACCGGGATCTCGGGGTGGATCACCGCATGCCGGCCGCCGGTGAAACGAGCGGTGAGCGAGCCGATCTCGATCTGGTCGCCGCTGCGGGCGGCCGTCCACTCGCCGGCCACGGCGTCGCCGTTGAGCTGACTCGTCGTCTGCGGGTCGGCGTACAGGATCGCGTCGGGGTTGGCCGCGACGAGGTCGGGCAGCTTCGCGACGTCGCAGTGGTCGGGATGCTGATGGGTGATCAGGATGGCGTCGAGACCGCTGATGCCGTCGAACCCGTGCGAGAAGTTCCCCGGATCGAAGAGCACCTTGGTCCCGTCGATCTCGACGAGCAGACAGGAATGGCCGAAGTGGGTGATCTGCATATGTCCACTGTGCACGCTCACGCGCGCTCACACAGCGGCACGCTCACACCACGACCGGGAAGAACCCCCAACCGACCACCGCGTCGAGAATCCGCGCGAGACCGTAGGCCAGCCACACCCCCAGCAGAACGGCACCGACCGGGCCGAGCACGAGGTCGCGCCACCCCGACAGCGGCGACCCGCGACGGCGCACCAGGGTGAGGGTCGCAGCCACCACGGTGGTCGCGGTCAGCACCAGGAACACCGGTCCGAACACGTTGAACGTGAACGCTGACCCGACGTCGCCGTGCATGAGCGCCACCCAGCTGCGGGTGAGTCCACATCCGGGGCACGGGAGACCGGTCATCACCGCGAACGGGCACAGTTGCGGTCCGGCGTCGACGCCGCCCGGGGTGAACACACAGGCGGCTCCGAGTGCGGCGGCACCGACCACGGCGACGGTCGTCGCGCCCACCACCTGATTGGCCGATAAGCCCTGTTCGCGGCGGTGATCGAGGGTCATGCCGCCAGCGTAGCGGGTGCCTGGACGGGCGGGGTCGGCCAAGTGCGTGACAAACTTCTTACTCCGAAGTAAGGTTGGGACTTACTACCGAGTAAGATCGGTCGCATCGACCCTGTCCACCCACACATGTGGATCCACGCAGAGACCCCGACCGGGGCGACTGGAAAGAAACGGCTGGTGATCATGACAACTCACACCGAACCGCGCGACACCTCCGCAGTCGGACGCAACCCGCATCCGCGCAACTTCATCGGGACCGCGATGCGCGTCCTGACCACGGTCACCGGGTCCGAGTTCGCCGAGAAGTACAAGATCCGCGAGCCGATCAACCGCATCGCCTACCAGGGCACCAAGACCGGATTCCAGACCCTCGGGGCGGCGAACCGCGCGTTCAAGGCAGCACAGGGCGGCGGCTCGGGTCAGGCCAAGCGACTCACCAGCGCACCCAAGGACTACTTCAACCTCACCCCCGACGACGAACAGCAGATGATCTCGGAGACGGTGAAGGAGTTCGCCACCGAGATCCTGCGCCCCGCCGCCCACGACGCCGACGCGGCGGCCGCCGCACCCGAGGACATCGTCAAGCGGTCGGCTGAACTCGGCATCACGATGATCAACGTCCCCGAGGAGTTCGAGGGCGCGGCCACCGAGCGCGGTGTCGTCACCAATGGGCTCGTCGCCGAGGCAATGGCCTACGGCGACATGGGACTCGCGCTTCCGCTGCTCGCGCCGAGCGGTGTGGCCACCACGCTCACCAACTTCGGCACCGACGAGCAGCAGCGCACCTACCTGCCCGACTTCGCCGGTGAGAACGTGCCCCAGGCGGCCGTCGTCATCGCCGAGCCCCGTCCGCTGTTCGACGCCTTCGCCTTGAACACCAAGGCGACCCGCGTGCCCAGCGGCTTCCGCCTCAACGGCGTCAAGTCTTTCGTCCCGGCCGCCGGTTCCTCGGAACTGTTCATCGTCGGCGCCCAGCTCGACGGCAAGCCGACACTGTTCATCGTCGAATCCGACAGCAAGGGCCTGATCGTCGAAGCCGATCCGGGCATGGGCGTGCGTGCCGCGGGGATGGGGCGCCTGCTCCTGCAGGACGTCGCCGTCCCGGCAAGCGCGATCATCGGCGGCGAGCCCGACGCCGCCGCGACGGCCTACCGCGACGTCGTGCGGTTGTCCCGCCTGGGCTGGTCGGCGCTGGCCGCCGGCACCGCGCGCGCCGTCCTCGACTACGTCATCCCCTACGTGAACGAGCGTGAAGCGTTCGGCGAGCCCATCTCCAACCGTCAGGCGGTGGCCTTCATGGTCGCCACGATGGCGACCGAGGTCGACTCGATCCGCCTCGTCACGCTGCGCGGTGCCGCCCGCGCCGAGCAGGGCCTGTCCTTCGCCCGCGAGGCCGCACTCGCCCGCAAGCTGACGATCGACAAGGGCCTGCAGATCGGTCTCGACGGCGTCCAGCTGCTCGGCGGCCACGGTTTCACCAAGGAGCACCCCGTCGAACGCTGGTACCGCGACCTCCGCGGCGCCGGCATCGGCGAAGGCATCGTCGTCCTCTGACCGCGTTCGGAATGCAGCGAAAGAATCTCTCATGAGCATCAATCTCGAACTCCCGAAGAAGCTGAACGTCACCGTCGACCAGGCCCATCAGGCGGCGGCGGAGATCTTCCGGCCCATCTCCCGCAAGTACGACCTGCGCGAGCACGATTACCCCGTCGAGCTCGACACCCTGGCAAGCCTGTACGACGGCCTGTCCGAGACCGGCCAGGCCGGTGCCGGCGCCGACGGCGGTCGTAGCCAGCAGAAGAAGGAGAAGCCGAAGTCCGACGGCGCGGTGGTCAACGGCGGCAACATGCAGTCCGTGGTCAACGTGATCGAGACGTCGTGGGGCGACGTCGGTCTCATGCTGAGCATCCCCTACCAGGGACTCGGCAACTCGGCGATCGCCGCGGTCGCCACCGACGAACAGCTCGAACGATTCGGCAAGGTGTGGGCCGCGATGGCCATCACCGAGCCCGGTTTCGGTTCCGACTCGGCCGCCGTCTCCACCACGGCCACGCTCGACGGCGACGAGTACGTCATCAACGGCGAGAAGATCTACGTGACCGCGGGGTCGCGCGCGACCCACATCGTCGTCTGGGCGACGGTCGACAAGAGCGCCGGCCGGGCCGCCATCAAGAGCTTAGTGGTTCCCCGCACCCATCCGGGCGTCACCGTCGAACGTCTCGAGCACAAGCTCGGGATCAAGGTCTCCGACACCGCCGCGATCCGCTTCGAGAACTGCCGCATCCCGAAGGAGAACCTGCTCGGCTCACCCGAGGTCGACACCAAGAAGGGGTTCGGCGGGGTCATGCAGACCTTCGACAACACCCGTCCGCTGGTGGCCGGCATGGCCGTGGGTGTGACCCGCGCCGCGCTCGAGGAGCTGCGCCGGATTCTCGACGAGGCCGGCATCGAGGTCGACTACGATCGGCCCGCCGCCGACCAGCATGCCGCCGCGGCCGAATTCCTGCGGATGGAAGCCGATTTCGAGGCCGCGTACCTGCACACGATGCGGGCGGCGTGGATGGCCGACAACAAGCAGCCGAACTCCACCGAGGCGTCGATGTCGAAGGCCAAGGCCGGACGCACCGCCACCGACGTCACCAACAAGGTCGTCGAACTGACCGGCACCCTCGGGTACTCGGAGCGGCTGCTCGTGGAGAAGTGGGCCCGTGACTCCAAGATCCTCGACATCTTCGAGGGAACCCAGCAGATCCAGAACCTGATCATCGCGCGGCGTGTGCTGAACAAGAGCAGCGCCGAACTCAAGTGATCGGCTGACACACAACGCCTCTCGGCCCCGCGACGACACTCTCGCCGCGGGGCCGAGCCGTTGGCGCGAACCGGCTGTCAGGCGAGCCAGACGACCCACATGCCCGTCGCGCACGCGGTCACCGACGCGACGAGCGTTCCGACCGCATATGCCCCGGACCTCCACCGCTCCTCCCGCTGCGCCAGCCGCACCGTCTCGAACGCGGCCGTGCTGAAAGTCGTGTAGCCACCGCAGAACCCGGTTCCGGCGATCACCTGCCACTCGTGTGGCGCCCCGTGAAAGACAACGAGGCCGGCGAGCATCCCCAGCAACGCGGAGCCGCTGACGTTGATCGCGAACGTGCCCCAGGGCGTCGTCGTCGGCCATCGGTTTCTGACCGCTCCGTCGACGACGAACCGGGTGACCGCACCCAGCGCACCCGCCACCATGACGGCCAGCGCGATCACGCCCGCGCCACCCGGGAGGCGAGCGCGATCCCGCAGACCGCCGCGGCGAGACCGAGGACCACGCTGACGACCGCGTAGGACAACGTGGTCACCACCGCCGACGCCCGTGTCAGTTCGGTGATCTCCAGCGCGAACGTGCTGTAAGTGGTCAGCGCCCCACAGATGCCGGTGCCGCCGAACAGGCGTATCCGCTGGCGCCATCCCTCGTCGTGGCCGCGCCGCGCAAGCAGTTCCAGCAGCGTCCCCAGGATGAACGCGCCGATGATGTTGACCCCGAACGTCGCCCACGGCCAGTGTCCCTGCTGGGCGGGAAACGCTCCCTCGGCCCAGTACCGCACGCCGGTGCCGACGAGTCCCCCGGCGAAGACCCAGGCGAGCGCATGCACCCGGAGGTGCAGCGGACGTTCGTCGGGATCGACGGGGAGTTCGCGGTGCTCGTCTCGGTGCACGCGCCAAGTCTCCGCTACACGACGATCACATACAACACGATCAGATAGATCGGGACCAGCACGTCGAAGAAGAAGATGGGGCCGGCGTTGCCCGCCTTGAAGTTCCGGTGGATCACCATCTCCCGCACATGACCCACCGCGGCACCCAGGTAGAACACCGAGAACGCGATGATGGTGGCCAGGGTGAATTCGTCGCCGAAGCCCGACGCGATCACGCCCAACACACCCGTCGCGAGGCTGGCGAGCCCGACCTCCCACTGCCACGGGGTCTTCGGTGGCCAACCGATGGACTCCGCGATCGGCTCACCGACGAACATGTGGCCGCACCCGGTCATCCATCCCTGGACACCGATCATCCACAGCACCGAATTCTCGAGCAGATCCCGGCCCAGGTCACCGCCGGGGGTGAACGCGTCGATGAGCGTGGTGATGATCGTGCCGACGATCCCGACGAACGGTACGAGCCGGATCGCGTTGCGTATCAAGGCGTCGAGCATGCTCAGCCCTTGAGCTGATCGGCCAGCGCCGTCAGCACGTCGGGGTCCTCGATGGTCGAGGGCACTGTGTACTCTTCATGATCCGCGATCTGCCGCATGGTCTTCCGTAGGATCTTGCCCGACCGCGTCTTGGGCAGCGCCGGCACGACGGTGACGTCCCGGAAGGTGGCCACCGCCCCGATCTCGTTGCGTACCAGGGACACCAGTTCGCTTCGCAATGTCTCGGACTCGATGTCGACACCGGACTTGAGCACCACGTAGCCGCTGGGGCGCTGCCCCTTGAGGTCGTCCCGGATGCCGATGACCGCACACTCGGCGACGGCCGGGTGCGACGCCACCACCGCTTCGATGCTGCCGGTCGAGAGCCGGTGTCCGGCAACGTTGATCACATCGTCTGAACGACCCAGGACGAACACGTATCCGTCCGCGTCGACGTAGCCGGAGTCGCCGGTCAGGTAGTAGCCGTCGAATGCCGACAGATACGACTTGCGGTAACGCTCCTCGTCGCGCCACAAGCCGGCAAGGGTCCCGGGCGGCAGCGGCAGGCTGATGACGATGTTGCCCTCCTCCCCCGCTCCGAGCGTGTTGCCCTCGGCGTCGACGACGCCCACCCGATATCCGGGCACGGGCACCGTCGGCGAACCCGCCTTGATCGGCATCGGCTCGAGCCCACGGAGATTCGCCGCGATCGCCCAGCCGGTCTCGGTCTGCCACCAATGGTCGACGACCGGGACCCCGAGGACGTCGGACGCCCAGGCGAACGTGTCGGGGTCGAGGCGCTCGCCGGCTGCGAACAGGGTCTGCAGGGACGACGTGTCGTACTTCGCGAGTTCGGTGGCTTCTGGGTCCGCCTTGCGGATCGCGCGGATCGCCGTCGGCGCGGTGAACAGGGCCTTGACACCGTGATCGGCGATGACCCGCCAGAACGCGCCGGCGTCGGGGGTGCCGACCGGTTTGCCCTCGTACATCACCGTCGTCGCCCCCACGAAGAGCGGCGCGTAGACGATGTAGGAGTGCCCGACGACCCATCCGACGTCCGACGCCGTCCACCACACGTCACCCGCGGCGATGTCGTAGATGTTCGTCATCGACCAGGTCAACGCGACCGCGTGCCCGCCGTTGTCGCGGACGACTCCCTTGGGCTTCCCGGTGGTTCCCGAGGTGTAGAGGATGTAAAGGGGATCGGTCGCGGCGACCGGTACCGGGTCGACCGGTTCGGCGGTGTCGGTGACCTCATCCCAGTCCAGCCAGCCGGCGTGATCGGCGGCGCTGCCGGTGATCTCCGGACGATCCTTGACGATGACGGTGCGAGGCGGTGTCGCCGACATCTCGATGGCCTTCGCCACCATCGGCAGATACTCGACCGTGCGTCCCGGTTCGAGGCCTCCCGACGCCGTGACGACGGCGACGGGCTCGGCATCGTCGATGCGCGTGGCGAGTTCCCGGGCGGCGAACCCACCGAACACCACCGAATGCACCGCACCGATCCGCGCGCACGCGAGCATCGCGATGGCCGCCTCCGGGATCATCGGCATGTAGATCACCACGCGGTCTCCGGCCGAGACACCCTGTGCAGTCAGCACTCCGGCGAATCTGGCGACCACATCGAGCAGCGCCGCGTAGGTGTAGTGCCGTCGCTCCCCGGTCATGGCCGAGTCCCAGATCAGCGCCGTCCGCCCGTCGTTGCCGTCAGCGAGGTGCCGATCGAGCGCGTTGTGGCAGGTGTTCAGCGTGGCGCTGGGAAACCAGCGGTAGAACGGGGCGTCGGAATCGTCGAGCGCCGTGGTCGGCGGGGTGTACCAGTCCACCGCTTCCGCGGCGGAGAGCCAGAACGCCTCACGATCATCGCTCGCCTGTGTGAACGCCTCGCTGTAGCTGCCCATGGCCTTCCCTTCACCGTCTCGTCGTGGCCCGCACCCGAAACCGCTGCAGGGTGCCGCATCGCCCTTCGAGGGTATCGGTGTGATCGCCGCCACGAACCGTGATCTGCGGTCATGCGCCGACCGGCCGTCGGCTCGCGGCGAACGGTCAGTACAGGTACTTGCGGTACTGCTCGTCGGTCTCGCGGTCGTCGACCAGCGGGACATCGAGTTCGGGCATGACCATCCGGGTGATGGCGGCCACCGTGGGCAGCGTGCGGGGAGTCCAGGTCTCCGGTTTCCACAGATCCGCACGCAGGAACGCCTTGGAGCAGTGGTAGAAGACTTCGTCGACGTCGATCTCCACGGCCAGGATCGGACGCTTTCCCTTGACCGCCAGGGCGTCGAAGTAGTCACCGTCGTCGACGACGCGGGCGGCCCCGTTGACCCGGAGGGTGTCGTTGCGGCCGGGGACGACGAAGATGGTGCCGGCGTGCGGGTTGCGCAGGATGTTCAGATAACCGTCGACGCGCCTGTTCCCGGGACGTTCCGGAATCGCGATGCGGGTGTCGTCGATGATGTGCACCACCTTGCCGGCGGGGTCGCCCTTGGGCGAGACATCGACGCGTCCGTGGGCGTCGGCGGTGGCCAGGAACACCACGGGTGAGGCGGCAAGCCATGCTCGATCGATGTCGGACAGCGTCGGCCTGACCTTGTCGCGAACCACGGCAGCCGGTTCGCCGACGATCTCCCGCAGCCTCGCCTCGTCGGTGATGTGCATGCGGACATCGTGTCATGTGGGTGGTGCTATGCAGGTCCCGGCGCCGGCGTCGGCCAGCGGAGATTCCATCCGATGCCGCGCGGGTGCTCGGTGATTCCGGACCGCCGGCGGAGATGGACCGACCCGTCGGTGACGATGAGGGTGCGGTCGTCGTCCAGTCGTCCGGCGAGGCGGCGGGCGGTCCAGCCCGGGCGGGCGCCGCCCCTTCCGAGGACGACGGTCCCTGCCCCGACGCGTTGCGCGGCCCGATGCAGGACCGCCGTCGGGTCGCCGACCTCGCTTCTGGTCGACACCGTCCGCGCACCGTGCCATCTCGCGAGCTCGGCCGCGGTCCGCAGGCACTCGTCGACCCGCGCCTGTCCGGAGAGCAGGTAGGACTCGCCCTTGAGGGCGTCATGGAGGGTGGTGCTCGCCTCCTTCCGGCGGCCGCGGGTGGCGCAGATCAGGATCAGGTCGCCGGAGTCGCCCAACAGGCGAGCCGCGACCTTCACCGCCCGCAACGAGGCGTCGCCACCGTCGACGCCGACGACGACCGGGCGGCCGAGCCCTCCGCGGCTGCTCGCCGTGGCGTCGCGCATCTCCCTGGAGGTAGCTACCGAGGCGAGAGTGGTTGCCAATTCCCGGGTTTCGAGAGTCTCCCATCGCCGGGGTGGTGTCCTCAGCGTCATCATCGTGTCCTCCTGGGTCAGCGATATCAGCTGCTCACAACGCTATTGAGGCAACAGATCCGCGTCGCCATCCCGCGGGTTGACCCGTACTCCACCCCAGGGTGGAGATCGGAATCCACCGTCGGGCGGACGTTCGGCTGTGACGCGGAACTATCATGGAACGGTGACGGGCTTCACAGCGAACGCAGGCGCAGGGCTGCAGCGCCGCATCGAACGGGCCGGCGGCGACTATCCCCCGCTGTATCCCGCCGTCATCCTGTCGTCGAGCCTGGTGGTCACCGTGGTGTCCACAGCCCAACGCATTCCGTTCGAGCAGGTCTGGTGGGTGATCGCGGCCCTGGTGCTCGCGGCGGTGACGCTGGTGATGGATCTGTCGCTGCCGCCGACCTCGTACGCGTGCTTCGGCATCATCGCCAGTTCGGTCTGTTTTCTGATGATCCCGACGCCGACCGACGCCGCACCACTGCAACTCGTCCTCATGGCGGCGATCGCGGCCGCGATGTATCCCCTGTTCACCGGCATCGCCGTGATGGTCGTGTGCATCGCGGTCATCGTCTGGTTCGGCGCCTTCGGCGGCCTCGACTCACCGGCGCTCTACGCGCTCGGCGTCGCCTGCGGATGGCTGATCGGCTACATGGTGCTGATCCAGAAACGACTGGCCGACAACCGGGCTCGCGTGCTCGCCGAGCGAGCCGACCGCGCTGCCGGCGACGAACGACGCCGGATCGCACGCGAGATCCACGACGTCATCGCGCACTCACTGTCGATCACGATGCTCAACGTCACCGGCGCCCGGCGCGCCCTCGAACAGGATCGCGATGTCGAGGAGGCCCTGGATGCGCTCTCCGACGCCGAACGCCAGGGCCGGCAGGCCATGACCGAGATCCGCGCCATCGTCCATGTGCTGGGGACAGCCGGACCCGCGGGAACGACGGCCCCGTCGCCGGGTGCCGACGATCTGGTCCGGCTGGTCGAGGACTACCGCAAGGCCGGAGTGGACATCGACTTCACCGTCGCCGGTGACGTCACCGAGCTCTCGCGGCCGGTCGGCGCGGCGCTGTACCGCATCGCCCAGGAATCGTTGGCGAACGTCGTCAAACACTCGGCGGGCAAACGCGCGTCGGTCTCGGTGTCGGTGTCCGATGCGGTCGCACTGACGGTCGAGAACCCCGCGGCCCAGGGCCGTCCACGACAATGCGACGGGACCGGCATCGAGGGGATGACCCAGCGCGCGAGACTGCTCGGCGGCACCCTGGACACCTCCCATCGCGCCGGCACGTGGTCGGTGCGTGCGACGTTGCCCGCCCGGTCGATCGCCGACGGGGTGCCCGTATGACGACCAGCGGACCGGCGGAGGCCCCGGCCGACCCGATCAGGGTCCTGCTCGTCGACGACCAGGAACTCATCCGCACCGGATTGCGTCGCATCCTCCGTCCCCGCGACGGCTTCGACATCGTGGGTGAGTGCGCAGACGGGTCCGAAGTCCTCGCCGGGATCGCCGAGCACCGACCCGACATCGTCCTGATGGACCTGCGGATGCGCAATGTCGACGGCATCACCGCCACCGAGATGGTCCGGACGCTGCGGGAACCGCCACCGGTGCTGGTCCTGACCACCTTCGACGACGACGTACTCCTGTCGCGGGCCCTGCGCGCCGGAGCGGCCGGGTTCATCCTCAAGGACTCGCCGGCCGAGGCGCTGATCTGGGCGGTCCGCGCCGTGGTTCGCGACGGGGCGTTCCTCGACCCCGCGGTCACCGAACGGGTGCTCCAGGGTTTTCGACGATCGGGCCGCGAGCAGGTGACCACCGCCCCCGGACTCACCGACCGCGAGACCGACGTGCTGCGACTGATCGCCCGTGGCCGGACGAATGCGGAAATCGGTACGGCCCTCGGCATCTCGCTGGTGACGGTCAAGAGCCACGTCAATCACATCTTCACGAAACTCGACCTGCGCGACCGCGCGGCGGCGATCGTGTACGCCTTCGACCGCGGTCTGGTGGTCGCCGAGTACGACTGACCCCGTGCCGATCAGTCGTTCGCGTCGAGCACCTCGACGTCGACCCCGTCGACGAAGCGGTACGGTCCCGCGACGAGCAGACCGCCGAAGTGCTTGCGCAGACGGGACAACTCGGCACGGACCGTGACCGTGCGGTCGTCGACACCGAACAGATGAGCCGACAACCGGGCCGCGGTGACGCCCTCGGGATGGCGCGCCAGGAAGGTGAGTATGTCACCGTGGCGCGGCGAACACCGGTGCGTCCACGCACCACTGGCGCCTTCGACGGTGACCTCGACGTTGCCGCCACCCGTCACCCGCAGGACCACCCTGGTGGTCGCGCGGTGCGACGTCTCCGCGACTCGCACCAACCACCCACCGGGTAGCGCCTCGACGTCGCACTCGCCGAGCGCGTTCACGAAGATCCGGCCGGGCCCGAGGCGCGGTGGCAGGATGAGCCTCGATCGGGGGGACACGGTGTCCACCGCCGCGACCCAGCCGTCGGTGTCGACCGCCAGCGCCGGGCCCGGCATCCGCGCGAGGATCGGCGCGGCAACCGCCCGCAGCGAGTCCAGACGGCGGTGGTGGCTCTCGCGGAGTTGCGACTCGGCGAGACGGGCGACCGCATGCACGAGCGCCAGAGTGGTCGGATGGATGGTGGCGGCCGGACCGCTGACATCGACGACACCCAACGTCTCGCCGGTCCGTGGGTCCTTGATCGGCGCACCGGTGCAGGTCCACGAATGGTGGCTCCGCACGAAGTGCTCGGCCGAGAACACCTGAACCGAACGACCGGACATCAGTGCCGTACCGATCGCGTTGGTCCCCACCGAACCCTCGGCCCAGTCCGCACCCTCGACGAATCCGAGATCGTCCGCGCGCGTGAGCACCTTCGACGACCCGCTGCGCCACAGCACGTGCCCGTCCGCATCCGAGACGACCAGGATGTTGTCACCGTCGGCGATCAGCGAGTCGAGGCCGCGAGCCAGCTCGTCGACGACTTCGGCGAGGCCGGAGCGTCGGCGCCGATCCTCCAGCTCGTCGAGCCGCAGGGTCCGCTCGCTGACGCAGGCCACGTCCGGGTCCAGGCCGGCACGACGGAGCCGCTGCCACGAGTCGTCGATGACGCCGCGCGGACGCGCCGGCATGCGCCCGCCCGACATCGCGGCGTCGTGAACCGCGCTGAGAACGGACGCGAACTCGCGAGGATCGTCACCGGCGTGCATCGCGGGCTCCAGGTCGGAGACCGACTCGTAAGCGTTCATCCCCTTGATTGTGCGTCACGTCACACACAACGACAACGCTGCCCACCCCTCGCAACCCCCTGCAACCCTTGCCGCCACCCGGCGGCGGGGCGTCTGCTGTCCACAACCCGCTGTGTTCCACATCACGATCGCGGGCACACACCTGAGACCTGAGGAGGCATCATGACCCAGACACTGGAACCGGTCGTCCCGCTCGATCGCACCCCCCAGCAGCGGATCGAGACCTGGCTGCGCGAGTTCGAGTCCGCGCTCGGCGCGCTCGACATCGCGCGGGCCACGAACGCCTTTCTGACCGACAGCTACTGGCGTGACCTCACGGCGTTCACGTGGAACATCAAGACAGTCGAAGGGCACGAGCAGATAGCCGACATGCTGACCGCTCGTCTCGCCGACACCCGGCCGTCGAACTTCACCACCACCGAACCGGCCACCGACGACGGCGACGGGGTGGTCTCGGCGTTCATCGCGTTCGAGACCGCCGTCGGACGCTGTGAAGGACACCTGCGCATCCGTCGCAGCGTCGGCGGTCCGGACGTCGGCGGAGAAGACGTCGGCGGGGAGGACAAGGCCTGGACGCTGCTGACGACTATGCAGGAGCTCAAGGGCCACGAGGAGCCGGCCGGCCCGAACCGCCCGCTCGGCGCCGTGCACGGTTCCGACCCCGACACCCGTTCCTGGGCGGAGAAGAAGGCCGACGAGGACCTGGCACTCGGTCGAACCACGCAGCCGTACGTCCTGGTCATCGGCGGCGGGCAGGGCGGCATAGCGCTCGGTGCGAGACTTCGCCAGCTGGGCGTGCCCTCGATCGTGGTCGACCGGCACGAACGTCCCGGGGATCAGTGGCGCAAACGGTACAAGTCGCTGTGCCTGCACGACCCGGTCTGGTACGACCACCTGCCGTACCTGCCGTTCCCCAGCAACTGGCCGGTCTTCGCACCGAAGGACAAGATCGGTGACTGGCTGGAGTTCTACACCAGGGTCATGGAGGTTCCGTACTGGAGCAAGACCACATGCCTGTCCGCGGCTTACGACGACGCGGAGGCCCGCTGGACCGTCGAGGTCGACCGCGATGGAGAGCGCCTCACACTTCATCCGACGCAACTGGTGCTCGCGACGGGAATGTCCGGCAAGCCCGCGGTCCCGTCGGTCCCCGGGCAGGATGTGTTCGCCGGCGAGCAGCACCACTCGAGCGCGCACCCCGGGCCCGACGGTTATGTCGGCAAGAAGGTCGTCGTCATCGGCTCGAACAACTCCGCACACGACATCTGTAAAGCTCTTGTGGACAACGGCGTCGACGCGACGATGGTGCAGCGCTCCTCGACCCACATCGTGAAGTCCGACTCGCTGCGGTCGATCGCCCTCGGCTCGCTCTACAGCGAGGAGGCGGTTGCTTCCGGGATGACGACCAAGAAGGCCGATCTGACCTTCGCGTCACTGCCCTACCGGATCATGCACCAGTTCCAAGTACCCGTATACGACCAGATCCGCGAGCAGGACAAGGACTTCTACGACCGACTGGAGGCGGCAGGCTTCCGACTCGACTTCGGCGACGACGACTCCGGACTCTTCATGAAGTACCTACGCCGCGGGTCCGGTTACTACATCGACGTCGGTGCCAGCGAACTCATCGCCGACGGGACGATCAAGCTCGTCCACGGTCAGCTCGACCACCTCACCGCCAACGCCGTGGTACTCGCCGACGGCACCGAGATCGAGGCCGACGTCGTTGTCTACGCGACCGGCTACGGATCGATGAACGGCTGGGCCGCCGATCTGATGGGTCAGGAGGTCGCCGACCGCGTCGGCAAGGTGTGGGGGCTCGGATCCGAGACGACCAAGGACCCAGGGCCCTGGGAGGGCGAGCAGCGGAACATGTGGAAGCCCACCCAGCAGCCGGGCCTGTGGTTCCACGGTGGAAATCTCCATCAGTCACGGCACTATTCGCTCTACCTGGCGCTCCAGTTGAAGGCCCGATACGAGGGCGTTCCGACACCCGTCTACGGACTCGCCGACGTGCATCACCTGAGTTGAGCTGGGTATGAGAAATGCCCCGCAACCTGGGGTTGCGGGGCATTTCTTGAT